>NZ_LHVK01000001.1 GCF_001269905.1 Pseudomonas corrugata
TCACATGGGGAAACCCCACACTACCATCGGCGATGCATCGTTTCACTTCTGAGTTCGGGATGGGATCAGGTGGTTCCAACGCTCTATGGTCGTCAAGAAATTCGGCAGCCAGCCCGTTCAACAGCAACGTGCCGGCGAAAATCGAGAACTTCTACTAAAACAAAACCCCTACCTGCGTCAGCAGATAGGGGTTTCGGAATTTAATCTTGACGATGACCTACTCTCACATGGGGAAACCCCACACTACCATCGGCGATGCATCGTTTCACTTCTGAGTTCGGGATGGGATCAGGTGGTTCCAACGCTCTATGGTCGTCAAGAAATTCGGTAGCCAGCGCGTTGCATGGGCAACGTTCCAGCGAATGGGTATGCGATAGTTTGTGTGTTGCTGCTGAGTCAGTTCGAACTTTCGGTTCGTTTCGTCTTCACACACCGCAATCTGGTGCCCTGTGCTTTTCAGCTCGGAGCAAGCAAATTGCTTGGGTGTTATATGGTCAAGCCTCACGGGCAATTAGTACAGGTTAGCTCAACGCCTCACAGCGCTTACACACCCTGCCTATCAACGTCGTAGTCTTCGACGGCCCTTCAGGGAGCTCAAGGCTCCAGTGAGATCTCATCTTGAGGCAAGTTTCCCGCTTAGATGCTTTCAGCGGTTATCTTTTCCGAACATAGCTACCCGGCAATGCCACTGGCGTGACAACCGGAACACCAGAGGTTCGTCCACTCCGGTCCTCTCGTACTAGGAGCAGCCCCTCTCAAATCTCAAACGTCCACGGCAGATAGGGACCGAACTGTCTCACGACGTTCTAAACCCAGCTCGCGTACCACTTTAAATGGCGAACAGCCATACCCTTGGGACCGGCTTCAGCCCCAGGATGTGATGAGCCGACATCGAGGTGCCAAACACCGCCGTCGATATGAACTCTTGGGCGGTATCAGCCTGTTATCCCCGGAGTACCTTTTATCCGTTGAGCGATGGCCCTTCCATACAGAACCACCGGATCACTAAGACCTACTTTCGTACCTGCTCGACGTGTCTGTCTCGCAGTCAAGCGCGCTTTTGCCTTTATACTCTACGACCGATTTCCGACCGGTCTGAGCGCACCTTCGTACTCCTCCGTTACTCTTTAGGAGGAGACCGCCCCAGTCAAACTACCCACCATACACTGTCCTCGATCCGGATAACGGACCTGAGTTAGAACCTCAAAGTTGCCAGGGTGGTATTTCAAGGATGGCTCCACGCAGACTGGCGTCCACGCTTCAAAGCCTCCCACCTATCCTACACAAGCAAATTCAAAGTCCAGTGCAAAGCTATAGTAAAGGTTCACGGGGTCTTTCCGTCTAGCCGCGGATACACTGCATCTTCACAGCGATTTCAATTTCACTGAGTCTCGGGTGGAGACAGCGCCGCCATCGTTACGCCATTCGTGCAGGTCGGAACTTACCCGACAAGGAATTTCGCTACCTTAGGACCGTTATAGTTACGGCCGCCGTTTACCGGGGCTTCGATCAAGAGCTTCGCGTTAGCTAACCCCATCAATTAACCTTCCGGCACCGGGCAGGCGTCACACCCTATACGTCCACTTTCGTGTTTGCAGAGTGCTGTGTTTTTAATAAACAGTCGCAGCGGCCTGGTATCTTCGACCGGCGTGGGCTTACGCAGCAAGTGCTTCACCCTCACCGGCGCACCTTCTCCCGAAGTTACGGTGCCATTTTGCCTAGTTCCTTCACCCGAGTTCTCTCAAGCGCCTTGGTATTCTCTACCCAACCACCTGTGTCGGTTTGGGGTACGGTTCCTGGTTACCTGAAGCTTAGAAGCTTTTCTTGGAAGCATGGCATCAACCACTTCGTCACCCAAAGGGTAACTCGTCATCAGCTCTCGGCCTTAAGATCCCGGATTTACCTAAGATCTCAGCCTACCACCTTAAACTTGGACAACCAACGCCAAGCTGGCCTAGCCTTCTCCGTCCCTCCATCGCAATAACCAGAAGTACAGGAATATTAACCTGTTTTCCATCGACTACGCTTTTCAGCCTCGCCTTAGGGACCGACTAACCCTGCGTCGATTAACGTTGCGCAGGAAACCTTGGTCTTTCGGCGTGGGTGTTTTTCACACCCATTGTCGTTACTCATGTCAGCATTCGCACTTCTGATACCTCCAGCAAGCTTCTCAACTCACCTTCACAGGCTTACAGAACGCTCCTCTACCGCATCACTTACGTGATACCCGTAGCTTCGGTGTATGGTTTGAGCCCCGTTACATCTTCCGCGCAGGCCGACTCGACTAGTGAGCTATTACGCTTTCTTTAAAGGGTGGCTGCTTCTAAGCCAACCTCCTAGCTGTCTAAGCCTTCCCACATCGTTTCCCACTTAACCATAACTTTGGGACCTTAGCTGACGGTCTGGGTTGTTTCCCTTTTCACGACGGACGTTAGCACCCGCCGTGTGTCTCCCATGCTCGGCACTTGTAGGTATTCGGAGTTTGCATCGGTTTGGTAAGTCGGGATGACCCCCTAGCCGAAACAGTGCTCTACCCCCTACAGTGATACATGAGGCGCTACCTAAATAGCTTTCGAGGAGAACCAGCTATCTCCGAGCTTGATTAGCCTTTCACTCCGATCCACAGGTCATCCGCTAACTTTTCAACGGTAGTCGGTTCGGTCCTCCAGTCAGTGTTACCTAACCTTCAACCTGCCCATGGATAGATCGCCCGGTTTCGGGTCTATTCCCAGCGACTAGACGCCCTATTAAGACTCGCTTTCGCTACGCCTCCCCTATTCGGTTAAGCTCGCCACTGAAAATAAGTCGCTGACCCATTATACAAAAGGTACGCAGTCACAGAACAAAGTCTGCTCCCACTGCTTGTACGCATACGGTTTCAGGATCTATTTCACTCCCCTCTCCGGGGTTCTTTTCGCCTTTCCCTCACGGTACTAGTTCACTATCGGTCAGTCAGTAGTATTTAGCCTTGGAGGATGGTCCCCCCATATTCAGACAAAGTTTCTCGTGCTCCGTCCTACTCGATTTCACTTCTAAGATCCTTTCGCGTACAGGGCTATCACCCACTATGGCCGCACTTTCCAGAGCGTTCCGCTAAAATCAAAGAAGCTTAAGGGCTAGTCCCCGTTCGCTCGCCACTACTAAGGGAATCTCGGTTGATTTCTTTTCCTCAGGGTACTTAGATGTTTCAGTTCCCCTGGTTCGCCTCTTGCACCTATGTATTCAGTGCAAGATAACCATCTTRTGATGGCTGGGTTCCCCCATTCAGACATCTCCGGATCACAGTCTGTTTGCCGACTCCCCGAAGCTTTTCGCAGGCTACCACGTCTTTCATCGCCTCTGACTGCCAAGGCATCCACCGTATGCGCTTCTTCACTTGACCATATAACCCCAAGCAATCTGGTTATACTGTGAAGACGACATTCGCCGAAAATTCGATCTTGCTCATGAGAGCAACTCACAAATTTTACCTTAGCCTGATCCGTTACCAGTGAAAGTAACGTTCAGTCTATCTTTCTATCACATACCCAAATTTTTAAAGAACGATCTAATCAAAAGACTAGAAATCAACATTCATCATCGCGTCGATGGAATGCTCATTTCTAAGCTTTAAACGAGGGTCACCAATCGGTAATGGTGGAGCCAAGCGGGATCGAACCGCTGACCTCCTGCGTGCAAGGCAGGCGCTCTCCCAGCTGAGCTATGGCCCCGTATCGCTACAGGGTGCACCAGTAATTGGTGGGTCTGGGCAGATTCGAACTGCCGACCTCACCCTTATCAGGGGTGCGCTCTAACCAACTGAGCTACAGACCCAATCGTCTTCTTCAATGAATCAAGCAATTCGTGTGGGAGCTCATGGAGCAGCTGCTGTCGTCGATTAAGGAGGTGATCCAGCCGCAGGTTCCCCTACGGCTACCTTGTTACGACTTCACCCCAGTCATGAATCACACCGTGGTAACCGTCCCCCCGAAGGTTAGACTAGCTACTTCTGGTGCAACCCACTCCCATGGTGTGACGGGCGGTGTGTACAAGGCCCGGGAACGTATTCACCGCGACATTCTGATTCGCGATTACTAGCGATTCCGACTTCACGCAGTCGAGTTGCAGACTGCGATCCGGACTACGATCGGTTTTATGGGATTAGCTCCACCTCGCGGCTTGGCAACCCTCTGTACCGACCATTGTAGCACGTGTGTAGCCCAGGCCGTAAGGGCCATGATGACTTGACGTCATCCCCACCTTCCTCCGGTTTGTCACCGGCAGTCTCCTTAGAGTGCCCACCATAACGTGCTGGTAACTAAGGACAAGGGTTGCGCTCGTTACGGGACTTAACCCAACATCTCACGACACGAGCTGACGACAGCCATGCAGCACCTGTCTCAATGTTCCCGAAGGCACCAATCCATCTCTGGAAAGTTCATTGGATGTCAAGGCCTGGTAAGGTTCTTCGCGTTGCTTCGAATTAAACCACATGCTCCACCGCTTGTGCGGGCCCCCGTCAATTCATTTGAGTTTTAACCTTGCGGCCGTACTCCCCAGGCGGTCAACTTAATGCGTTAGCTGCGCCACTAAGAGCTCAAGGCTCCCAACGGCTAGTTGACATCGTTTACGGCGTGGACTACCAGGGTATCTAATCCTGTTTGCTCCCCACGCTTTCGCACCTCAGTGTCAGTATCAGTCCAGGTGGTCGCCTTCGCCACTGGTGTTCCTTCCTATATCTACGCATTTCACCGCTACACAGGAAATTCCACCACCCTCTACCATACTCTAGCTTGTCAGTTTTGAATGCAGTTCCCAGGTTGAGCCCGGGGCTTTCACATCCAACTTAACAAACCACCTACGCGCGCTTTACGCCCAGTAATTCCGATTAACGCTTGCACCCTCTGTATTACCGCGGCTGCTGGCACAGAGTTAGCCGGTGCTTATTCTGTCGGTAACGTCAAAACACTAACGTATTAGGTTAATGCCCTTCCTCCCAACTTAAAGTGCTTTACAATCCGAAGACCTTCTTCACACACGCGGCATGGCTGGATCAGGCTTTCGCCCATTGTCCAATATTCCCCACTGCTGCCTCCCGTAGGAGTCTGGACCGTGTCTCAGTTCCAGTGTGACTGATCATCCTCTCAGACCAGTTACGGATCGTCGCCTTGGTGAGCCATTACCTCACCAACTAGCTAATCCGACCTAGGCTCATCTGATAGCGCAAGGCCCGAAGGTCCCCTGCTTTCTCCCGTAGGACGTATGCGGTATTAGCGTCCGTTTCCGAGCGTTATCCCCCACTACCAGGCAGATTCCTAGGCATTACTCACCCGTCCGCCGCTCTCAAGAGGTGCAAGCACCTCTCTACCGCTCGACTTGCATGTGTTAGGCCTGCCGCCAGCGTTCAATCTGAGCCATGATCAAACTCTTCAGTTCAAACATCTTTGGGTTTTGAGAAAACCCTAAACTTGGCTCAGCAATCGTTGGTTACATCTTTGATTTCTCGCGGAGTAACTTGTGATGCTGATAATCTGTTGACTAGCAGTCTGACTCCACAAGCACCCACACGAATTGCTTGATTCAGTTGTTAAAGAGCGGTGGRTTGAGCCTTTCGTCTCAACCGAGGCGCGCATTCTACAGCGCCCCGTGTATCTGTCAAGCGRTTATTTTGGAAGTTTTCAAAGTTTTGYTTTTCAAAACCTCMACAACTTCAASCACTTGCGCTTTCGATCTCTCGTTAGCGGGAGGCGAATTCTACAGCGTTAGTCGCTGCTGTCAACACCTCTTTTTCAC
>NZ_LHVK01000010.1 GCF_001269905.1 Pseudomonas corrugata
CTCGCGAAGGCGGTGTGTCAGATGACATGACTATCAACTGACACACCGCCTTCGCGAGCAAGCCCGCTCCCACAAGGGGTTACCGCACCCGGGTCAGGCGTAGTAATCGACCGCGCTGGTACCGATGACGCTGGTGGTAGCGGTCGCCACCTCAGCAACACTGACCGGCAGATGCTCATCTGTCGAATCCACTCGCCCACCGGATGACGATATGCGTCCGGTCTGGGCCTGCTGCTGCGCCTGCTGGTCCGGGTTCTGTGAGCCACGGGACTGATCGGACACGTTGACGTCGACCTGGCCCATGCCTTGCTGGGCGAAACTGTCCCGCAGGCGATGCAGTTGACCCTCAAGGGCTTCGCGAACACCGGAGTGGGCACTCATGAAGGTCACCTGGGTCTGTTGATCCGGCGCCATGTTCACGCGAATGTCCAGACGACCGAGTTCAGCAGGCTGCAACTGGATGTCGGCGGCCTTGAGATTGGCGCTCGACAAATACATCACCCGGTTGACCACTTCTTCGGTCCAGCCACTCTGATTCATGGCAATGGGTTGGTTGACCGGCACCGCATTGGCGGTTTTGGGCGTAGCGGCCTGGGTCAGGGCGGCCAGGCGGTTGGCAAAATCATCCACGCGGGTGTCACTGGAAGCCGCGCCCAGATCCTTGAGACCCTCGCCGATCAGGCCGCTGAAGGCTTTTTCCCCACCTTGGCTGCCAGGACCGGTACTGTTCTGATCGGCCTGCACCGTGAGCATGCTTGCCATACCGGCGGCAAACGTCTGGGCCGACGTCGGCTCACCGTCGAGCGCAGCCGGGGCGGTGTTTTTGGATTGGCTGGTAGCGGAGACGTGACCGCCCTGCTCCATCGCCAATCGCAACGCCGGCAAGGCATCGAGCGGATCGGCCTCGGGGTCGAACTTCGGATCCTCCGGCGGCGCGGCCTGGACTACCGGGACCAGGGGAACGACCGGGGTCGCCACCGCAGCCGCGACCTGCGGCACAGTCGAAGCGTCTACCGCAGGCGTGGGTACCACGTCGGCTTGAACCACAGGCACAGCCGCGTCCGGCGGCAAAATCGGGTCGACAGCAGGATCGGCAGGGACAGCGTCCGCCACCGGAGTCTCTGTGTCGCCGTCGGCGTCATTGTCTGTCGCGCTATCGGCCTTGACCGGCTTGTCGGCGGGCAAGGATTTGCCGCTATCGGCAACGGTCGGCTCCGGAGCGGCAGCCGTTTCATCGCTGGAGTCTTTTTTGACGCCGCCGTCGTGCGTCTTGTCGCGCACCGGCTTCATCGCAGGCTCAAAGGCCGACGAGGATTTGACGGGAGCTTGCTGGGCGAAGACCTGGGCGAAGCTGGAGGCTCTATTGCCGAGGTCCGGAGCCGCTGCCGGCGGATTGACGGCAGCCTGTGGCTTGGCCTGGGCAGTGGCCTGAAGCAGTGTATTGGGCGTAACGGGCATAAAAAGGTCTCCGCTGCACTGAAATCATAGGTACAGTCGAGACTGGACAATGCAAGGGGCGGGCCAACGTTCGGACAGCGGCGATGTCCGGCAGATAATCAATCACTCAGCAGTGAAAGCTTTCGCGCTCTTCCCTGCAAAGATTTCGCACGTGGGCAAATTCGCTATCGATTTCGCTGACCAGCTTCTCGATGCCGCCCAAGGACGGTTGTTTGGCTCGCTGCTCCAGTTCGCCGCACAGTTCGGCCAAGCGGATGGCGCCCATGTTGCTGCTGCTGCCCTTGAAGCTATGGGCGGTGGCGCTCAGCCTTTCGGCGTCGCGGGCTTCATGCAACACGCGCAGGCGTGCCTCGGAGTCGTTGAGGAACGTATCCAGCAGCTCCAGATACCCATCCTCCATGACTTCCTTCAACGTGCTGAGCACGTCGCGGTCCAGATGAATCTCGTTCACTTGTTCGCTCCCTGACCAACAGTGACGCGGATTATGCCAGAGCCTCCCAGAAAAACTCCACGCGGACACTACGACCATCGTCTGACCAACAGGCCCGATGGCTCAACTGACGCACCAGGCTTACACCACGTCCCGACAACCGATCACTGTCCAACGGCCGGGCCAACACGCGGGCAACATCGAAGCCCTCACCGCTGTCTTCAACCTCAATCACCAGTCGACCACCGTCGCCGTGGGGCGTGACATGCAAGTGTATCCGGATGTGACCGGCATCCAGCTCATCCAGACGGGTGCTGCGCTCCATGTAATAGCGCGCAAAGCCCGATGCATCGCGCTTGATGCTCGAATCGAGCCCCAGCACCCCATGCTCCAGGGCATTGGAATAAAGCTCCGCAAGAACGCTGTAAAGCGCGCCACTTTGAGCCCTCAGTCCATGCACCTCAAGCAGCAATTGCAGCAAATACGGCATCGGGTTAAAGCGCTTGAGGGTCTCGGCCCGAAACTCGAAACTCACTGACCAGTCCAGCGGACTGGACTGGCCGCTATCGGAGTAGACCGGTGGCGGCGGATTGAGTTGCGTCGGCGCGACCATCCGCACTTCAACCATGCTGAAATCATCGCGGGCTTCGCCGCGAAAGTCCCGCAGGGCCTGCTGGATATCTTCGAAAAGACAATCGGGCTCACGGTTGGCGGCAAATACCTGCTGCAAGCGTTCCACACCGAACAACTGGTCATCGTCATCGCTGGTGTCGATCACGCCGTCGGACAGCAGGAAGACCCGATCGCCCACCGCCATGGGATGCACTTCGGTCCGATCATCGAATAGCTGAGGCGTAAGCACCCCCAATGGCAAGTGCCGCGCCGGCAGTGGCGTGCGCACCCCAGTGAGACCGTCATGCAAGTACCCGTCGGGCATGCCGCCATTCCAGATTTCCACCGTGCAGCGCTGGAAGCCCAGGCAGAGCAGCGTCGCACAACAGAACATGTCCACCGGAAGGATTCGTTTGAGCTTGGCGTTCATTTCCCGCAGGATCTGCGCCAAGCCATAACCTTTGGCGGTCATTCCGTAGAACACTTCCGCCAGCGGCATCGCACCGACCGCCGCCGGCAGGCCGTGTCCGGTGAAATCCCCCAGCAGGACATGCATGTCGCCGGCCGGGTTGAACGCAGCCAGCAGCAGGTCGCCGTTGAACAGGGCATAGGGCGATTGCAGGTAGCGGATATTCGGCGCGCTCAGACAGCCGGAATGGGCGATCTTGTCGAACACCGCCTTGGCGACCCGCTGCTCGTTGAGCAGGTAGTTGTGGTGCAAGGCGATCTGGTCGCGCTGCTCCACGACCGTGGCCTGCAACCGGCGCAAACGGTCCATGGCCTTGATCTTGGCGGCCAGGATCACATGGTTGTAGGGCTTGGCCAGGAAATCGTCACCGCCAGCCTCCAGGCAACGGGCCAGGCCTTCGCTTTCGGTCAATGACGTGAGGAAGATGATCGGCACCAACTGGTCACCGGCCAATTGCTTGATCTTCTGAGCAGCCTCGAATCCATCCATGACCGGCATCATTGCATCCATCAGCACCAGGTGCGGACGTTGCTCCGTGTAGATTTCGACCGCTTCGGCGCCATCGGCTGCGGTGATCACGTGATGCCCCTGGCGGCGAACAATGGTCGACAGCAGCAGTCGGTCAGCGGCACTGTCTTCGGCAATCAGGACCGTCAGCGACTCCAGATCGGACAACATGGCTGTCGATCAGGCTTTACCCGGATGGGATTTTCCCGGGTGGAATTCGTCGTGATGATGTTTGTCCTGATGGGCTGGCGCTGCCTGCGACTTGTCCTTCTCCGACTTGTCGTCTTGCGGGCCGTCGATATCGAACAGTTTGTCGAAATTGGAAATCGCGAGAATCTTGCGCACATCCGCGCCGCAGTTGGTGACATTCACGTCGGCATCTTCACCACCGGCATGATCACGGAGCAAGAGCAGCATCCCCAGCGCAGAGCTGTCGAGGTAGGTTGTATCCTTCAGGTCCACGACGTAGGTTTCAGGCTTGCGGTTGAGCTTTTCATAGGACTCGCGAAATTCCTGATGCCGGCCAAAATCGAATCGACCCTTGATCGAAATCGTCAGCTTCTTCCCATCATCGGATACTTCGGTAACGACTGACATAGTTGGCTTCCCTGTCATGGACATACGTGTACAAGGTTTAGCATCTGGTAAAGGACTGAGCAAGGTTTTGGATAACCCAACCGACAAAATCCCGACTTCACGTTCAAAACGAATCCTGGCGCGGCAGGCGCTGGGATAACTCATCCAGCAGTTTTTGCTCGCGCTTGTCTTCCAGCTGCCTCGCTTCATCGATATAGCGCTGCACCAGTTTGCGCAGCCCCTCTACCCGGGCAAAAGCTTCTTGCCAGCTCTGACGCGCCTTATCCAGGTTGTTCTGGTGCCAGACCAGGCTTTGGCGCTGCTGGTCAATGGCGGTACCCAATTGTGCAAGGAAGCCCTGGTACCCCAACAGCCACTGGCCGGAAACGCCATGACTGCCACGAGCGATCCATTGCTCCTGATATTCGAGACGGAAGTTCTCGAGGTCCGCCAGCTTGCTTTCGGCGACCGCCACCTGCCCCTGGAAATAAGCCAGTCGCTGAACAGCGGTTTTCTCGGCCTTTTCGGCCATGTCCACCACTGGCGCAAGGCGCGCCGCACGACTCGTGGCCATGGCCGATTACCCGCCGGCGACCGGAGCGAAGATGGTTTGCAGGTGCGCTTCGCTGGCGCCCATGCCGATATTGTCATTCAGGCTCTGGCGAAGATAAACGGCCATCGCCGGATAGAGATTGATCGCGGTATCGGTTTCACGGTCGCCGCCGGGCACATAGGCGCCGACACTGATCAGGTCGCGGCTTTGCTGGTAACGCGACCAATATTGCTTGAACTGCTGGGCACGTTTCATGTGCTCGGCACTGATGACCGATGGCATGACCCGGCTGATGGACGCTTCGATGTCGATGGCCGGGTAATGACCTTCTTCGGCCAGCCGCCGCGATAGCACGATATGACCATCGAGCACGCCCCGCGCCGAGTCGGCGATGGGGTCTTGCTGATCGTCGCCTTCGGACAGGACGGTGTAGAACGCCGTGATCGAACCGCCACCCTTCTCGGCGTTGCCGGCGCGCTCCACCAGCTTCGGCAGCTTGGCGAACACGGAAGGCGGATAACCCTTGGTCGCTGGCGGCTCACCGATGGCCAGAGCGATCTCCCGCTGGGCCTGGGCAAAACGGGTCAGCGAATCCATCAGCAACAGGACATTCTTGCCCTTGTCGCGAAAATATTCGGCAATGCGCGTGCAGTACATGGCGGCCCGCAGGCGCATCAAGGGCGCGTCATCTGCCGGCGATGCCACTACGACAGAACGCTTGAGGCCTTCTTCACCGAGGATGTGTTCGATGAATTCCTTCACCTCACGACCCCGTTCGCCAATCAACCCCACTACGATGATGTCGGCCTCGGTAAAGCGGGTCATCATGCCCAACAGGACACTTTTACCCACCCCAGTACCGGCGAACAGGCCCAGACGCTGGCCTCGCCCGACCGTCAACAAACCGTTGATGCAACGAATGCCCACATCCAGCGGTACGCTGATGGGGTCGCGCTTGAGGGGGTTGATGGTCGGGCCATCCATCGGCACCCAGTCTTCGGCCTTCATCCCGCCCTTGCCGTCCAGGGCCCGACCGGCCCCGTCCAGCACCCGTCCGAGCATGCTCATGCCCATGGGCAAGCGACCGGTATCGGCCAGGGGAACCACCCGCGCGCCAGGGGCAATCCCGGCCACACTGCCCACCGGCATCAGGAATACCTTGCTGCCGGAGAAGCCCATGACCTCAGCCTCGACCTGCACCGGATGGTAACTGTCGTCGTTGATCACCAGGCAGCGACTGCCCATGGCGGCACGCAGGCCCTCGGCTTCGAGGGTCAGGCCGACCATGCGTAACAGGCGTCCTTCGAGAATCGGCTGGCCGGCCAGCTCGGTGGCCTCGGCGTAGCCGCCCAGACGCTTGCCGAAGCTGGTGCGCTCAAGACGCATCGCGGCCATCCGGCTCAGCAGCAATCAACTCGGCACCGTCAGGGTCGACGGGAAAAACGACCGGGGGTTCGTCGGGCAATTCCAGACTCAGATCGGCGGCGGCCGGATGCAGGGCCTGCTCGTGCAACTGGTCGAACAGCTTGGCCATGATCTGGCTGATGCGGGTTTCGATGGTCGCATCGATGCGGCTGTGTTCGGTTTCCACCCGGCAACCGCCCGGCAACAGGGTTTCATCCTCGACGATGCGCCAGGTTTCCTCATGACGCTCGCGCAGGGCTTTGACCAGCTCGAAATCCTGGGGATTGATGTACAGCCGGACGTTGCCAACGCCCAACGGCAAAAGCTTGAGGGCCTCGCGCATGACGTGTTCGATCTGGCTCGAATCGATGGCCAGTTCACGCTGAATGACCTGCCTGGCAATGTGTTGCACCAACCCCACCAGGGATTTTTCAATCTGGGTGTCCTGCTCGGCGATAGGATCGAACAGGTTGAGCATCAGCGATTCCAATGCCCGCAGCTTGGCCGTCAGCGCCACGTCAGCTTCCTGGCGGACTTTGAGCGAGGTGCTGTGGAAGCCTTCCTTTTCACCGATGGCAAAGCCTTCGTTGTAGGCCTCCTGGCGAATGCTCTCGACCTCCTCGAGCGTCAGCGGCTGGACTTCCTCCAGCGGCACCTCTTCCATCTCCGGCAGTTCTTCCACCGGCTCCGGTTCAGGCTCGGGTACATGGGGATCGAAGCTGGGCAGCGACCAGACGTCGAAACCACCGACATCCCGGGCGCGGATCAGGTCGCTGGATGAATCATCACTCTTGGCAGACATAACGACCTTAGATCATCTCTTCGCCGCCCTTGCCACCGAGCACGATCTCTCCGGCTTCGGCCATGCGGCGGGCGATGGTGAGGATTTCCTTCTGCGCGGTTTCCACATCGCTGACGCGCACCGGGCCCTTGGCCTCGAGATCGTCGCGCAACAGTTCGGCCGCCCGTTTGGACATGTTCTTGAAGATCTTCTCCTTGACGCCTTCGTCCGATCCCTTGAGCGCCAGGACCAGCACGTCGGAGGACACTTCGCGCAACAGCGCCTGGATGCCACGATCATCGACATCGGCCAGGTTGTTGAACACAAACATGAGGTCTTCGATCTGACCGGACAGGTCTTCGTCGAACTCGCGGATCGAATCCATCAGTTGACCTTCGATCGAACTGTCGAGGAAGTTCATGATGTCTGCCGCACGCTTGATGCCACCCAGGGTGGTGCGCGAGGCATTGGAGTTGCCCGAGAACTGCTTCTCGAGAATCTGGTTCAATTCCTTCAGGGCCGCTGGCTGCACGGTATTGAGCGAAGACACCCGCAAGATGATGTCCAAGCGCACCTTGTGGTCGAAATTGCCCAGCACTTCACCGGCCTGGTCGGGGTCAAGGTAAGCCACCACGATCGCCTGGATCTGTGGGTGCTCGTAACGGATCACGTCGGCAACGGCGCGCGGTTCCATCCACTTGAGGCTGTCCAGGCCGCTGGTGTTGCCACCCAACAGGATACGGTCGATCAGGCCGTTGGCCTTGTCCTCGCCCAGGGCCTGGGTGAGCATCTTGCGCACGTAGTCGTCGGAACCCACGCCCAGGCTGGTCTGATCGCCAACGATGTCGACGAACTCGCTCATCACCTGTTCGACCTGTTCGCGGTGCACGTTCCCCATCTGGGCCATGGCCACGCCCACACGCTGGACCTCCTTGGGCCCCATGTGGCGCAGCACCTGGGCAGCGTCGGTCGATCCCAGGGACAGCAGCAGAATCGCGGCTTTGTCGACCCGGGACAATTTGGCAACAGCGGCTCGATTATCACTCATCTGCGTTGATCCACTCTTTCACGACCTGGGCCACACGACCCGGGTCTTCTGCCACCAGACTCTTGATGGCGTTCAACTGAGCGTCATAGCCTTCGCTCGGGCTTGGCAGCAGAATGCTCTGCGGTCCGCCGAGGCTGACGCGATCGTTAGCCAACTCGCCATCCAGGCCGCCCATGCCTCCCAGCTCTACATCGCCCAAGCCAGCCAACTGCTTGTTCTTGCCGCCATTGGTAATGTTGTTGAGCACCGGACGCAGCACGCCAAACACCAGTACCAGGATGAACACCACGCCCAATACCTGCTTGACCACATCCCAGAACCAGGGTTGCGAATAAAACGGAATATCGGCGATGACTTCACCGCGCTCCGAAGAGAACGGCACGTTGATCACGCTGACGCTGTCGCCACGGCTGGCGTCGAAACCGACGGCGTCCTGGACCAGGCGAGTGAAGCGCGCCAATTCGTCGGCGCTCCAGGGTGCACGGCTGGTTTCGCCATTGGCCGGGTTGACCTTGACCTGGTCGTCCACCACCACCGCAACCGACAGGCGCGTCACACGGCCCTGCTGTTGCTTGGTGTGGCTGATGGAGCGGTCGAGCTCGAAGTTCTTGGTCGATTGTTGACGCTTGTCGGCCGGGTACGGCGCCAGCATCGGTTGGCCGGTGGCCGGATCCATGATCTGCTGGCCGTTGGCGTCCACCAGCGGCTGGCCTGGTTGTATCATGCCGGCGGCGGCAGTAGCGCCCCCAGTGGTTTGCGGCGCGCTGGCCGGCGACGGCGGCTGATTGCTCAGTGCACCGGGTACACCTTGCGGGCCGTTGCTGGCGGTGCGTTGTTCGTTCACCGACTGCTCGCTGCGCAACGCCGGTTGGTCAGGGTTGAACTGCTCGGACGTCGACTCGACCGCGCTGAAATCCACGTCTGCCGAAACTTCGGCCTTGTAGCGGTCATTACCCAGGATCGGTTGCAGGATGTTGTGCACCCGCTGGGTCAGCATGCTTTCCATCCGACGGCTGTAATCAAACTGCTTGCCGGCCATGGTCAGTTCGGAATTTTCCACCTGGTCGGACAGCAGGGTGCCCTTCTGGTCGACCACGGTGATCTGGGACTTGCTCAACTCGGGCACACTGGTCGCCACCAGATTGACGATGGCGAGGACCTGCCCTGGCTCAAGAGAGCGGCCTGGGTACAGTTCAACCAGGACCGAGGCGCTTGGCTTGCGCTCGTCGCGCACGAACACCGAGCTTTTCGGAATCGCCAGGTGCACGCGGGCGCCCTTGATATTGTTCAGGCTGGAGATCGTACGCGCCAGCTCGCCCTCCAGGCCGCGACGATAACGAGTCGCTTCCATGAACTGGCTGGTACCCAGGCCCTGGTCCTTGTCGAGGATTTCGAAACCGATGTTGCCATCGGTAGGCGTCACGCCAGCGGCAGCCAACTTCAGACGCGCACGTGCCACATCGTCGGCCTTGACCAGCAAAGCGCCGGAATTCGGCTCAACGGTATAGGGAATGTCGGCGGAAGCCAGGGTTTCCATGACTTGCTTGGCGTCCATGCCCGCCAGGCTGCCGTACAGGGGACGGTAGTCTGGCTGCTGGGACCACAGCACCACGGCGAAACCAATTGCCACACTGGCAGCCAGGCCGACCAACAGGCCTACCTGACGCAACATGGTCATCTCGGAGAGGTTTTCCAGGAAGGACAGCCCGAACAGCGGCGGTTTGCCGTCTGGTGGGGTGGCCTTGGCCGGAACGTTATCTACGGCTGCTTCTGCCATGACTCAATAGTTTCCTTAGACCGGCATCTGCATGATGTCTTGGTAGGCCTGGACCAGTTTGTTGCGAACCTGGGTCAGCGCCTGGAACGAGACAGTGGCTTTCTGCGAAGAGATCATCACGTCGGTCAGGTCAACGCCACTTTTGCCAATTTCAAAAGCACTGGCTAATTGGTTCGACGCTTGCTGGGTATCGTTCACTTTATTGACGGCCTGACCAAGCATGTCGGAAAAACTGCTGCCGCCCACCTGGGGGGCCGCGACCGATTTGGGCTGCGACATCGCGTCCATCTGCATGGCCCGCATGTCCAGCATCAACCGATTAAATTCAATACCTTGGCTCATGGTCTACTCTCTCTGG
Source organism: Pseudomonas corrugata (assembly GCF_001269905.1). GTDB lineage: Bacteria > Pseudomonadota > Gammaproteobacteria > Pseudomonadales > Pseudomonadaceae > Aquipseudomonas > Aquipseudomonas corrugata. The sequence goes on from NZ_LHVK01000010.1 coordinate 9,974, forward strand.
CGGCCCGCGTTTTTTTGACGCTTACTCAATGGGTACACAGGTGTTAGCAACAAGGGTGCCAGCTCCACGGCGACATGAAACAAATGCTCACACAGATCTGCGTGGGAGCGAGCTTGCTCGCGAAAGCGGCCTGTCAGTCGAAACATGCATCGACTGAGCCACGTCTTCGCGAGCAAGCCCGCTCCCACAAGGAATTTGCTGGTTTACACAATTCAACTGGCGAACAGATACGCCTCGACATCCATCCCTGCGTCACGCATTTGCGCCAGCTTGTAGCGCAGGGTGCGTGGGCTGATACCCAGGCGTTCGGCCGCTTCTTTGCGACGACCGCGTTCGGCCCGCAGGGTATCGATGATCATCTGGAATTCGCGTCGACGCAGGTCGTCTTCCAACGCGCCGGCCGACTCGCTCTCCACTTCCAACCTCGGTGGGACTGGTACCGGCGCCGGCAACGGCGCGCACGCCACAGGACCTGCCAGACAGAAATCCTCCGGCTGGATCAGACCACCCTGCTGAAGGATCAGCGCACGCTGAATGGCGTTATCCAGTTCCCGCACGTTTCCAGGCCAGGGATAAGCAATCAGACAGGCCTGCGCCTCGGGCGAAAGCCTGGCCGCCGCATGCTTCATTTTATTGACGTGCCGGGCCAGCAGACGCTCGGCCAGTGGCAGAATATCGGCAGTACGCTCGCGCAATGGACGCCAGGCAAGAGGGAATACCGACAGGCGGTAATAAAGGTCCTCCCGAAAACGTCCTGCCGCCACCTCACCGGCCAGATCCCGGTTGGTGGTCGCCACCACACGGATGTCCAGACTGATGGGCTTGCGTCCCCCTACCCGCTCAACTTCCCGCTCCTGCAACACCCTCAATAGTTTGGCTTGAAGGCCCAAGGGCATTTCTGAAATCTCATCGAGCAGAATCGTGCCACCATCGGCCTGCTCGAACTTGCCGGCCTGGGCCGCAATGGCACCGGTAAACGAACCCTTCTCGTGACCAAACAGCGTCGCCTCAAGCATGTTATCGGGAATCGCCGCGCAGTTGATGGCAATGAACGGTTCGTTGGCGCGCCGGGATTGCTCGTGAATGTAGCGCGCCAGCACTTCCTTGCCGGTACCCGACTCACCGGAAATCAACACAGTGGAATCGCTGCGCGCCACCCGTGCGGCCAATTCGAGCAATTGGGCACTGGCCGGCTCGAGCGCCACCGGCCCCTCTCCCTCGACCACAGGAACGCCGAACGCATGACGAGCCACCAGATCGAGCAGCGCCTTGGGCTCGAATGGCTTGACCAGATAATCCGCAGCTCCCTGGCGCATGGCGTCCACCGCTCGCTCGACCGCCCCGTGGGCCGTCATCAGCAAGACCGGCAACTGAGGTTGGCGAGCACGCAACAGTCCCAGCAATTGATGGCCGTCCATGCCCGGCATGTTCACATCGCTGACCACCAGGCTGAAGGTGTCCCGACCCACGGCCAGCAACGCATCCTCTGCCGAACCGACCGCAACGTAGTCGTGCCCGGCCAGCACCAGCGTGTCGGCCAATGCTTCACGCAAGGCCCGGTCATCCTCAACCAGCAACACCTTGATCACCATCGACTTCACTCCACCTCCGACGCGCCGGAAAACAGCGGCAGGAGCACCAGCGCGCAGGTACCACGCCCCAGTCGCGAACGTAGTTGCAATTCTCCCTGATGCGCACGAGCCACAGCCTTGACCACAGTCAGGCCGAGGCCGGTCCCGGTGGTCTTGGTCGTGAAGAACGGCTCGCCGAGACGTGCCAGCACCGCCGGCTCGATACCGCCGCCATTGTCACTGACACACAGGTGCAAGGTACTGTCACGGCTGTACAGATGAACCTTCAGTCGTACGTCCTCGCCACCGGCCTGAATGGCATTCTCGATGAGATTCAAGACCGCACCCACCAAGGTGTCGCGGTTGCAGAGAATTTCCCCGGCATGGCTGTCGCACTGCCAGCGGATCGGCAGATCCCGCACATGGGTCAATGCTGCGGCCTGCAGGGATTGCAGGAGAGTTTTCGGGGTTACCCGGTCGGTCAATGGCAACTCACCGCGAGCAAACACCAGCATGTCCCGCACTTGATGTTCGAGCTCATGCAGGCGCTCTTTCAGACGTCCGGCGAAGCGCTGCTGGGTTTCCATCGGTAGCTGCTGTTCGGTCAAATGACTGGCGTACAGCAACGCAGCGGACAGCGGCGTGCGAATCTGGTGAGCCAGGGATGCCACCATGCGCCCCAGGGACGACAGGCGCTCGTGACGAGCTAACTGGTCCTGCAGGTGACGGGTTTCAGTCAAGTCGTTGAGCAGCACCAACTGGCCGGGTTCGGCGTCCAGCGAGCGCGTCGAAATAGACAAGCGCCTGCCGTCCTTGAGGGACACTTCATGACCATCGTCCTCGCGAGGAGCAAAGCAACGCGCAATGACGTGTCGCCACAGCTCACCTTCAAGCGGCAACCCGAGCAGCTCACAGGCCGCCGGATTGGCCTCGCGAACGAAACCATGGGCATCGATGACGATGACGCCGCCAGGCAACAGGTCGAGCAGGTTCTGCAGCCGGTTGGCCAGACGCTCTTTTTCCGCCAACTCCTGCATGCGCTGGGCGCTGACCACCGCCAGCTCGCCCTTGAGCTCAGTGACCCGGGCCTCGAGCAGACTGTAGGAATCGGTCAACTGGCTGGACATCTGATTGAACAGCGAAAACGCCTGCTCGAGCCCAGCGCGGCTTGCCTGCTCGGCGGACGGCATGAGCCCCGACTCAGGGACAGGAGACATCTGGACGTGGGCGGCTTGGTTCATCGAACTCTCTCGCTTGGCTGACCGTCAGTTAAACGGACTGTTGAGAGAGCTTTAGCAATACCCGTGCCGGAAGGTGGTAAACATGAACCGAGCTGTAGCTGGAACTCCGTGGCGAGGGGATTTATCCCCGCTGGGGCGCGAAGCGGCCCAGTTTTTGGGGCCGCGACGCACCTCAGCGGGGATAAATTCCCTCATCATAAAAAATCAGGCGGTCATGAACAGGCGTCAATCATCCGCCTGCTCATCTCCTTCGCGACGGCTCATGCCGTACTTGCGCATCTTCTCCACCAGGGTGGTGCGACGGATACGCAAGCGTTCCGCTGCACGGGCGACAATACCGTTGGCGTCATCCAGGGCCTGCTGGATAAGCCCTTGTTCCAGGCCACCCAGGTAATCCTTGAGATCGAGGCCTTCCGGGGGCAGCAAGGCACCGCTGGTGAAATCCGGTGTATGGCCGTTGATCGCCACGCGCTCTTCCAGGTCGCTACGCAGGGTATCGACCATTTGTTCGTCTTCGTCGTCGACGTAGCGGAATTTCTTCGGCAGCTCAGCCACACCGATCACACCATAGGGATGCATGATCGCCATGCGCTCCACCAGGTTGGCCAATTCGCGAACGTTGCCCGGCCAGCCATGACGGCACAGGGACATGATCGCCGCCGAATTGAAGCGGATTGAACCGCGCTTTTCGTGCTCCATGCGCGAAATCAGCTCGTTCATCAGCAGCGGAATATCCTCGACGCGCTCACGCAGCGGGGCCATTTCGATCGGGAATACATTGAGGCGGTAGTAGAGGTCTTCGCGAAAACTGCCGACCTCGATCATGCTTTCGAGGTTCTTGTGGGTCGCAGCGATGATCCGCACGTCGACACTCTGGGTCTTGTTGCTGCCCACGCGCTCGAAGGTGCGCTCCTGCAGGACCCGCAGCAGCTTGACCTGCATTGGCAACGGCATGTCGCCGATCTCGTCGAGAAACAGCGTGCCGCCGTTGGCCAGTTCGAAACGCCCGGCCCGGCTGGTGATCGCGCCAGTGAAGGCACCCTTCTCGTGCCCGAACAGCTCGCTTTCCAGCAACTCGGCCGGAATTGCTCCGCAGTTCACCGGCACGAACGGCGCTTCGCGACGCTTGGAGTGGTAATGCAGATTGCGCGCAACCACTTCCTTGCCGGTGCCCGATTCGCCCAGGATCAGCACGCTGGCGTCCGTATCGGCGACCTGCTGCATCATCTGGCGCACGTGCTGGATCGCCCGGCTGGTGCCGACGAGACTGCGGAAAAGGTTGGGTTCGCGATGCCTGCCGCGCTCACGGGCCTGATCGTACATCTCGCGGTAAACCTGGGCGCGATGCAGCGAATCGAGCAATTTGCTGTAGCTGGGCGGCATCTCGAGCGTGGAAAGCACTCGACGACGCTGGTCTTCTGGCAAGTCAAGGGAAGAATTTTCGCCCATTAACAAAACCGGAAGGAACTCATCCCAGGTTGAGAGTGTCTTTAGCAAGCCCAATAGAGTTGCGGGGGCATTTACGGTCCCGATGAGGACGCAAATGACTTCACGACTGGACGCCAGCGAGCCGACGGCCTGCTGCCAGTCATGGCTTCCGCAAGGTAAATTTTCTTCGCCAAGAAAATTTAAAATCACCGCCAGGTCACGGCGGCGGACGCTGTCGTCATCGATCAGGAGAATTTTGGTTTCACGCCACATGCAATAGCAACTTCCCTAGTCAACTCAGTGCCCGAAATTTAGGGGGCAAGCTAGACGCTTGCAGACTTGTCATGCCTGTAGACGCCTGAAATCTGTAAACAGCTACTAGTTAAGTCAAAAAACGGTGCACAGTCAAATTTATGGCGCACTTTGTTCGGATTAACTAAGCATTAACCGAACAGATGGTAAACCTTTGCAGCGTTTTGTGCTTGATGGACTTGCGACATCTCGTCGACTATCGCCTGACGCTCCCCAGTCGCCGCCTCGAGCAGTTGCTTGTAGACCCCCAGCAACTCCTCAAGATTATTGCGCAACGCCGCCTCGTCCAGCCCAGACTCGCTCATGACGTCTTCCATGCAGGTACGGCATGCCAGGTCCAATTGACCAATGGCTTCCCAGTTACGCTCGGCCAGGGCATCAACCAGGGCGTCGCGGGTTTGTTCTATTCGCTGCAGGACAAGACTCATGGGAGCACTCCTTAGAATTGCGGACCAGGCGCGGCGATGGCATCCCAGCCATCTTTGACCGTGCGCAGCAGACCGGCGACTTCGTCGAGGATCTTCGGGTCGGTCTTGGCGTTGGCTTCGGCCAAGCGCTTCATCATATAGGTATAGAGGGCGTCCAGCTCAGCCACCGCTTCGGCCTGGTTTTCCAGGTCCAGGCCCTCACGCAAGCCGCCAACGATGCCAATCGCCTTGCCGATCAGAACACCTTTATTGGCGATATCCTTACGCTCCATCGCCCCCTTGGCCTGGGCGATACGATCCAACCCGCCCTCCATGAGCATCTGTACAAGACGATGGGGGCTTGCTTCGGAGGTTTGCGCCTGAGCGCCAATCTTCTGGTATTGGCGAAGGGCTAACATTGGATTCATGTTCTACCTCATCAAAATCTGCGGTTCGTATAAACACCATATCGACGCCGCGTCAAAAAACTTTAGATCGAAAAAGCCAAAAGCCCGGAGCACTCAAGAACGCTACCGGGCTTTTTGCATCAATCAAACTCAGCTGTTTTTCTGCTGTGCCGTCAGTGCTTCGAACATGGACGTGATGTTGCTGGCGGTGGCTTTCAGCTTGCCGACCAGGGTATCCATGTCGTTGTACTTTTTCGTCAGCACCGCGGTCAGGGTTTCAATCCGGCGATCCAGTGCCAACTGATCATCGCCCAGTTTCGACTTGATCAGATCGAGGTTTTTGGATCGAGTCGTCAAAATGTTATCGACGGTCTTTCCGTTTGAGTCCTTCCTGCCGGTCTCGGTGTAAGGCTTGAGGGCGTTCTGCATGCGCTCGATCAAGCCATTGTCCCCGGTGAACAGCGTCTGGACTTCTCCACCCAACTGCTTATCGTTGAGCGCCGTAGTGAACTTCGCACTGTCGAAATCCAGGGCACCCGTTGTCTGGTTGGTGGTGATCCCAAGCTGAGACAAAACGGTCAATTTGTCGCCGGCACCGGTTTCCGACAAAGGCGCACGCATGGCCGCCAGCAAAGATCGTGGCAATGAGTCACCGGTCAACGCAGCTGAAACCGGGTTACCATCAGCATCGGTCGACGGCTTGGTCAGGGCGGTCACAGCCTTGGCAATGGCGTTGTAAGCATCGACGAATTTCTGAATCGAAGCTTTCAAGCCGTCGGAGTTGGTGGCAACCGTTACCGTTGTCGGACCACTACCGGCAACGACCAGCGTCATGCTCAACCCTGAGACAACGTTGTCCAGTTTGTTGGTAGGACTGGTCATTGCCAGCCCATCGACAGTGAACTCTGCGTCCTGGGCGAGGCCGATGGAACCGGATGAGGTTGCACTCGGCGTCCCCATCAGGACAGAACCATCCGCTTCCAGGCCGGTAATGCCACTGAGGGAAATGTCGCTGCCCGCACCGGTCTTAGTCGACCCCACCACCAGACGCGAACCGTAGCTATCGGTCACGATGTTGGCGGTGAGACCATTGGAAGAGTACTTGCTGTTGATTGCGTCCCGAACCGACTGCAGCGTCGAGCCACTCGGAACGTCAAGAGCGTAATTGGTAGACCCCTGAGTGATAGTCAAGGTACCGGGGTCCACTGCACTGGAGGTACCACCGGCGAATGCCGCCGTTGCTACTTTTGAAGAGGTCGCCAGCTTGGTTACGTTGATCGAGTAGGTACCACTCACCGCCGAGTTACCGGCCGTCACCGTCAGCGCACTGGTGTTGGCCGAAGTGGCAGCGACCCCGGTGAATTGAGGAGTGGTCGTGCTGCCCAGGCTTGTGAGCGAAGACTGGAACGTAGCCAGCAGTGACTTCAGGGTGCCAATCGCAGAAATGTTGGCGGTATTGGTCTTGGTGGCGCGGTCGATCTGACCTTGCTTGGCCGCCTTGTCGGAATCCACCAGCGCCTTGACGATTGCGGTGGTATCAAGGCCCGAGCCTAAACCCAAGCCAGGTAGAATTGGACTTGCCATGTGAAACTCCCTTCAGTGTGCCGCCGGCCTTTTGACCACTACAACGCCCAAAAGAACAGAACAACAAAATTCGTGCCAGCTGTCAGACTTCCGCGCTGAACAACAGGCTATTGGCATCATTCAAACTGTTGGCCAGTTTCAGAACTTCTTCATTCGGGATCTGGCGAATCACTTCACCGGAACCACTGGCAATTACTTTGACTACCACTTTGCCTGAAGGCTCATCAATTGAGAACTCCAGGTTACGCTTGACCGACTGAACGAACTTTTCGATCTCCTGCACAGCCTTCTTGAGTGTTTCCTGGTCGGCAGCAGCGTCTTTAGGGGCTTTCTTGACCGGTGTCACGACAGCGGGATCGGCTTGAGGCTTCTCCAACGACTTGGCGGCCACGGTGGGCGTCGGTTTCGCCGCTGGATAAGACAAGTTCAGCTTGGCGCTCATATCCATGTCCATCACCTCTTGAACGGAAAAAGCGAGAGAGTACGCAAGCGCACTCCCCCGCTAAAGTTCATCCAGCTATTACTGAAGCAGCTTCAGTACAGCGGATGGCAGTTGGTTGGCCTGGGCCAGAACTGCGGTAGATGCTTGTTGCAGAGTTTGTTGCTTGGTCAACTGTGCAGTTTCAGCAGCAAAGTCGGTGTCTTGTACACGACCCAGTGCAGCACTGGCGTTTTCGTTGATGTTCTGCAGGTTGGAGATGGTGCTGGTCAGACGGTTTTGAGCAGCACCCAGATCCGCACGGCTGGAGTTGATGGTTGCCAGAGCCGCGTCGATCGCGTCGATAGCAGCAGCGGTGTTGGTTTCGGCAGAGGCACTGTCAACAGCACTGATCACGATGGTGCCAGAGTCAACGCTCAGAGTCGCTGCGTCGAAGCCGCTGTCCAGGGTCAGGGTGATCTGGTTGTCAGTACCGGTGTTGGAACCGACCTGGAAGGTCATGGTGCCAGCGGAACCGTCGATCAGGTTCTTGCCGTTCAGGTTGGTCGAGTTGGCGATACGGGTCAGTTCGTCCGACATCTGAGCAAATTCTTTGTTCAGAGCGGTACGGTCTGCGGTGCCGTTGGAGTCGTTTCGCGACTGTACAGCCAGTTCACGCATACGCTGCAGGATGTTGGAAGATTCCTGCAGAGCGCCTTCAGCGGTCTGAGCGATGGAGATACCGTCGTTGGCGTTTTTGATCGCAATGGTCTGACCGCGGATCTGCGAAGTCATACGGGTAGCGATCTGCAAGCCGGCGGCGTCGTCCTTGGCGCTGTTGATTTTCAGGCCGGAAGACAGACGAGTCATCGAGGTGGAGAGAGCATCGGAAGCGCGGTTCAGGTTTTTCTGAACGTTCAACGATGTGACGTTGGTGTTTACTGTTAAAGCCATGACGAATTCCTCGTTGGTTGGGTACTGCGGCTTCCGGCCCTGGCAACCGCCGGGTGTGGCCTAGAGAACCTTCGTAATAGTTATCGTCGTATTCGGAACTTGCTTTAGCAGTTTTTTCAAAATTTTTGCCATCAGGGTGCCACCCCTCTTAAATCAAGGACTTGGCTGCGCTCAGGAGGTAAAAAAATGGCGCCAGGGAACCGTCCGAACCTGATCCCAGGAGTGCCATCAGCGCCGATCAATTGAAAAGTGCTCAAAAAGCCAGCCCGGTGCTCAGCAATTCCACCAGCTCATACTCAAGATAGTCGGCCAACGAAATCCAGTTCTGCGACTGCTGATCAGTGAACATCACCCCTAACAACACGCCCCAAGACGACTGGACATCGCCTGGCATCCGTTCAATCCAGGGTTGAGCCGCTTCAACCAGCGCGACCATGGCCAGTCCTGCCTCGACATCCCGTCCCAGACGAAAAAGTCCGGCACAGTCACGGGCCTCATCGATCACCTCTTGAAGCCCGCTCACTTCGTAAACTCCGGATGGAAATCAGTACCGGCGATCATCGCCCCGTCCCGACTGCTGTTATAAAAACGCACCTGAGGATGTCCGGCGATAAATCGCTCCAACTCACACAAATAGCTACGGAAGTTGAGCTGTGTCTTGACCCTCTGGCCATGCCCGTCGAGTACCCAGTGCCTGGCCACCTCCAACTGGGGGCCCAGGTCGCCATCGCTCCAACCTGCGTGAGTCCGATCATGGGGAAACGCAAAGTCGGCACCGAACAGAGTGATCCGTAGCGCCCCCATCTTCACGGCCAGATCAACGGCCGGATGGATTACGCTGCCGCCTACATACAACTCATGCCGGCTCAATTGCTGACGCATCCGGTGATAGATCGGGCTGGCGGAATAACCGACATAACGCGGCCCCCGCCAAGCGCCAATCACCAACGGGTCGGCCATTGGGAGGTAAACCAGCGCAATCTCATCGGTGTCGTCAGGCGGAAGATGGCGTGCGGTAATACGTTGATCGATGCTGACCACGATATCCGGTCGGATCCCATGGTTGATCAATGGCCGGTAGGCCGTATCAACACAGATCAACAATGGTCGTTCGGCCTGCTCACTCAAGCCGCGCAGTCTCTCGAAATGCCGTTCGAGGCTAGGCCCGGTAGCGATGACAAACGCTTCGCGCTCTTTGAAAGAGCCGAACAGCTCCCCCACGTCGCGATCCCCCTGCACGAGATGGAAGGTGGAATGCAGACGCTCAATGATTTCAGGGGCTGCTGGGTCGAACTCCCGATTGTTGAATGTCAGATGGGTTTCACTAACCAACCGGTCGCGAATCTTTGCACTGAAGTCATCGGCCAGTACCAGTTCGGCGGGCAAGGCGAAGAAAGGTAACTGAATTTCCGCTTGGTCTCCTGCGTAAAACAGTTCGACTCGCGGATCATCAAGCCACTGCGATTGATCCAACACCCGCAGCACCAAGGCGAACACCGAGCCGTTAAGAATATTCACGTGCAGGCGCTCAAGCTTTGCCCGCTCCAGCAAACGGCTCTGCAAATCCCCCAATCCCGTGCCATAGAGATGCACGACGGCAGCGTCCGACGGCAGGCTGGACGCCTGCAGCTCAGCCTCGGCACGGCGGTCATGTCGACTGGTCAATTGAATGCCATTGATGCTCAAGGTCGAGCCCAGTCCCTCCACCAGATCGGCCTGCAACCCGTCGACTTCCTCCAACAGCAAGCGCTCGGCCATGGCTGGCCAGCGCTGCTCGATCACCTGGAGATTGCGCTCAAAGAACTCGCTCATGGTGTCTCGACTTTCCATTGGGCAAAAAAATAGCGTTCAAGGTTACACCCTTGGACGCTATTTTTTATGCACGGGTTTCAGGTGGTTCAAGGGCGATAGATAATCGCTGACCCCCAGGACAGCCCAACGCCGAAACCACTCAATGCCACACGCCTCCAATTGGAGTCGAGCACATGTTTTTCCAGCAGCAACGGGATGCTCGAGGATACGGTGTTCCCGGTCTCGACCATGTCCTTGATGAATTTCTCGGGTTCGCCTTCAAAACGCCGCGCAACGGCATCGACAATCGCGGCGCTACCCTGATGGATACAGAATGCATCGATATCATCGGGCTGGAGATTGGAGTCGGCAAGCAACTCATGCAAGTGAGCCGGCACCTTGAGCAAGGCGAAGTTGAACACCTGCCGGCCATTCATGAAGAACACGCCGTCGCTGACCTTCAAGTGCGGCGCACCGGAACCGTCGGTGCCGAACTTGGACCTGCCCAACTGCCACGGTGCGTTTTCGCCCATCCAAGTGGCGGTGGCGGCGTCGCCGAACAGCATCGTCGTGTTCCGATCTTCCGGATCGACGATTTTTGAATACGGATCAGCCGTTATCAACAGCCCATTTTTCAGGCCAGCGGCTTCCATGAAGCCCTTGATAGCGTAAATGCCATAGACATAACCCGAACAGCCCAGGGAGATATCAAATGCAGCCACGGTAGTAGGCAAGCCAAGCTTGTCCTGAACGATGGCTGCCGTATGGGGCAATCCTTCTTCGTCGCCATTTTGGGTGACCACGATCAAAACGTCGATGGTTTCGCGTTTCAAACCGGGATTGTTGGCAAACAACGCATTGGCCGCTTCGACACACAGGTCCGAGGTTTCCTGTCCATCATCCTTGCGCGGTAAGAAAGCGGAACCAATCTTGCCCAGGATGAACTCTTCATCCTTCTCAAACTTCGCACCCTGTGCGTAATTGTCCACGCCGGCTACAGGAACGTAGCTCGCAATGCTTTTTATGCCAATCATTACGGCTTCCCAATCAAAAACAGCCCAATACCACCGCTCGCAACGAATCGAGGGGCGCCGACAATCGGGAAGTACGGAGGGCTATCACTGGGCCTGATGAGGGCCAGGCGCCATCTTCCCGGTCAATACAATACAGTGAAGATGCGCGTTATGACTCGCAGGTCACGAGATTTTTCCCAATAAGCCCTTTTTGCAAGGGCTCTTGGGTTGGGGACAGGAGACGGATGAGCTACGCAAGCAACCGCGCCCAATCCACAGCCACGGCAGTACCCAGCGCAAAACCGGTACCAATCAAAGCCAGATTGGGATTACGGGCTGTGTCGTGTTCGAAACGGGCTTGCCATTTCTCTTGCAAGGCCTCGGCTGCCTGCGGCGCGTCGGGCAATGTGCCGGGATGCAGCATCTGCGCCTGGGACGTCCAGACCGTGAGAAAACCTGCATCGGCCGCCTTCAGGCACAAGTCGACATCGGCAAAGGCCTCGGCAAAGGGTCCTTCGTCCAGACCGCCGATAGCCTCGTACAGCGCCTTGCGGATCATCAGACAGGCACCGGACACCGCTGAGTAGTTCTGCTCCGCCTGGTGGCCGTTGAGGTAACCCTTGGCGTCCTTGCGCTCGCCAATGAATACCGAGCCCACCCCACCGTCAGGCTTGAGCACCAGGCCCGCCTGGGTGGTGATGCCGCGAATGTCCATCTGCTTGCTGCCAACGATCCCAACTTCAGGCCGCTGGGCCTGGTTGAGCAGGCTGTCGAGCCAGTTGGCGTTGATTACTTGCGCCTGGGCCGACAACAGCACCAGGTAATCGCCCTTGGCCTGGGTGCTTGCCCAGTTATACAAAGCCGATGTATTCAGGCGGCGGTCACTGCGCAGGATGCGGATCCGGTCGCCTTTGCCTTCCAGACTGTCCAACCATTGAGCCAGTTCTTCGGATTGGCTGTGATTATCAGCGATCAGTATTTCATGGCGATGGTAACGGGTCCGTTGCAGCACGCTGACCAGCGCCTGCTGTACCTGTTCGAAATTATCACGGCTTTCGAGAATGATCGACACCAGTGGCCGCTCGGCATGCTGGTAATCGATCTGATACGTCAGCGGCTGAGCCGAGCTGACCTGGGCACGATAACCCCGTGCGGCCAGGTGACGCTTCAGGACCTGACGTTCCTGGGGGTTTTCCTGCTCTGTTGGGGCGTTGCAGATCAACAACGGCTCGGCCAGGTGCGCCAACCCTGCCAGCCCTGCGTCCTCGATCAGGCGCAACAGCAAATCCAGCTCCAGGGCCTGGACGTATTCGGCGGTAAATCCACGGGCCTGAGCCAGGACTTCACGACGAATCAACCAATGCCGAGCCATGAATGAAGGGGCCGATTGCAGCAGATCAAGGTTGACCCCGGGACGGAACACGTCGCCAAGACTGCCATCGGCCTTGCGCTGAATTTCGTCCATGGCCACGGCGCGCACGCCTTCTGCATCGATCAGTTCGAGGCTCGCGCGCAGCAGGCCGCTGGCGGTGAACTGGTCACCGGCCTCGGCAAGCATCAGCCAGTCGGCCGTGGATTGACCGATGATTTGATTGATGCGATCGACATAGTTGGTGGTGCTGACTTTGACGAAGTGTACGGTGTCACGCACCGTGGTAGTCGCCGGCAGGTCGCCGGTGGTGAAGACCACGACGTTGAACGCTTTGCAGTGACCGTTGACCAGGCTGTCGAAAGTCGCCTGCAACTTGAACATGTCAGCGTCCAGGTCCAACAACAGGATACTGAAGCGAGGCCCGCCCTGATGCTCAGCCAGATGGCCGTTAATGGCCTTGAGCTGCTGCGTGTCGGGATTACGCGCTTCGAGCCAGCTCAGCAGCCGCCCGGAGTGCATGTTCTCCAGAAGTTGCCGATCCTGTTGGCCCGGTACCGAGTCCAGTTGCTCGCCCCAGGCCAACAACTTCAGCGCTTCCTCGGGCTCGTCACTGTTTTTCAACGACTCGGCCAGGCGCTTCACCACAGTACGGTTGAAAGCGTACAGGCCTTGGGCTTCCCACAAACGGCTGCGTATCGTGCGTTCATTGTCGTTGGGCTGTACGCGCATCAACTCTTGTTGACGCAGCAGAATGCCTTCCAATTGCTGAAGCTGCAGGCGCCCTGCCGGCATGGCATGCAGGAGGAATTCAAACCCGGTCAGCAGATCGAATACCCGCTGGTTGTAGAAAGGCATTTCGACAAACTGCTGCGGCCCAAATGAGCGCACAGGCTCGCCACCAGCCTCCAACCAGGCCGAGCGAATGATCTGCGTACCTTTGAGTGAGCGCCCCTGGAGCAAGCAATCAGCCATGGCTGCAAAGCTGTCCAGAGCGATCTGTTTGACACGCCCGGGGGCCTGTTCAATGAGCGGCGTAGGGAGGGACGCCAGGAACTCGGCAAACTGCTCTCGCTCGGCGACGCTTTTTGCGTCCTTGTAGCTCAGCACAGTCAGCACGTTGGTATTGTGCTCGGAGCCGCCATAATTGAGTTCGCGAACAGCGAACGGGATCGGCAGGATCCGTGCCTTGGCGCAAGCCAGCAGGTAAAAGGTGTGTCCGATTTCCTGCCATTCGAAACTGGTCCCTGGCGGCAACAAGCTGTACCACTGCTGCAGCAGGTCGGTACGAGTCACAGCATAGAACGGCGGCAGGAACTGATCCATGAAACGGATGACCCGGTCTTCGGCCAGTTCGCTGTTGTAATCCTCATGCACCTTGCGATCACGACGGAAGTAACACACCTCGGTTGCACAGGAGAGGTACATGATCCCGTAACCGTGACACAGCCCGTAATCGGGATTGGCTTCGAGAAACTCCACCGACTCGGTCAAAGCATCGTGCAACAGGAAGTCGTCATCGGCGGCGAACACCATGTAAGGCGTTGTGACCTGGCTGACCCCATAAACCAGTTTGTCCTGCAGCCCCTTGTAGGTGAATTGCGGCAAATGCCGGTAGTCGACCGAGGGAAAGTCCCGGGCTATCTGCTCATCACATTCGACCGAAGAATCCAGCACCAGCACCGAGCAGGGGTAGCTGCTGTAGTAATGCAGCGTACGCCGCAGGAATGCGCTGCGATTATGGGAAATGACCACCACCGTGAACCGCTCGCTCAGCGGTGCTACGTTGTCTTGAAGAGTGTTTCGAACCTGCATATTTCCTGTCCCCACAACCTGCCAGACGCCAATGACTTGAAACGGATGAGTTAACGGACCCGACGCAGATAGCCGTCCGGTGCAACAGTGATGAGCAGCTTGTTCTGCAGCTGCCGGTCGATTTCGAAGTCGCCGTTTTCTTCCAGGTACTTCCACACCGCAGTCTTCGGGTTATCCCCCGGGCCCCATGGACGGTCCGGGAAAAAGTCCGCAGGCATGTCTTCCACGACTGTATCCATTACCACGCAGTAACTGCCTACCGACACCAGCGGTGCATAAAGGCGCAGCTCTTCGAGCACGTGGTCATGGGTGTGATTGGAGTCGAGTACCAGAATGACTTTTTTGCCTTGGGCGGCGGCATGAACCTGCTCGGCAATCGCGGCATCGATGCTCGACCCTTCGATCATCGTGATGCGCTTGCTCATCGGATGGCTTTCGATGGCCTCGCGGTTGTGAGGACGAATATCCAGGTCGATGCCGAGCACTTCGCCGTGGCCTTGCAGCTCCAGCAACGAGGCGTAGTAGATGATCGAACCACCATGGGCGATGCCGCACTCGATGATCAGATCAGGCTTGATCTGCCAGATCAGTTCCTGCATCGCCATCATGTCCTGCGGCAACTGGATGATTGGCCGGCCCATCCATGAGAAGTGGTAGCTGTACTTGTGCTTGGCCGACTCGTTAAAGAACTCCTTGGCCAGGCTGACAAGTTTCTGGTCTTGGCCCTGACCGGCAATTTCGGTCTGGCATTGGGCTTGGAAAGCGTTATGAATGGTGTTGTCGGTCATGTTCGAATCTCGCGGTTATTGGAACGAAGCGCTGTCAACGGCGTGGTAGACGTAGCGTCCAGCCGTCATTCGCCTGATTTCTTCGAGGTAATTGGAATTCATCACAAATACGTTTGCCCCTTCGGGCAGGAGGTGCATCGCCTCGTCGGGCGAAGAGACGCGCATACCACTCAATGGCAGGTACCGTCCCTGCTTGGCCGGATTGATATCCACCACGCAGTCCACCGCGACACCGGCCCGCTGCAGGAACAGCGAATAGATTACCCCTTTGGAAGATGCCCCCCAGATAGCAGAGCCTTGGCCCGGGGAGGTCTGGATAATCTGTACGGTACGCCCCAGGCTGCCAGTGAATCCGTCGGGCAAGGTCAGTTTCGACACCGGTTGTTCCGGTCTCAGGCGCAACGTCGCCAAGTCGGCAACGATGTACAGATATTGGCCACCGAACAGATGTCCAGCCTCGTACACCGTGCCAAACATCCGACGCAGATCGTCGAGGCGGAAATAGTTGACGTGCTCATAAAACAGGTCGAACCAGGCGCGATGCTCCAGGATCCAGTCCAGGCACGGCACTTCGATATAGATTTGTCCGCCCTGGTTGGCCGCTGCTATTTCGACCAGGAACTCCACCGGGTCCTGGATATGCTCCAGTACATGACGCAGCACTACCGCATCGGCCGACAGGCCCAGCTCGCGAGTGAACGGCGCCTTGATCACATCGACACTGTCGCCCTCGTAGGCCGGGTCTATGCCGGTGACGGCATAGCCCCGGCCCTTGAGCAGTTCCAGGAAATAGCCCTTGCCACAACCGACTTCAATCAATTGCTGGCCGGTGAAATGCCGGGCGATGATGCTCTCCACATCAGCCAGGTGTCGCTGAAACTGGCCCGAATGGGCCTGTTCGTTCTGGTAATCACTGTCGTAGCTGAGTTTGTCGGCATCGAATGCCTGATTGAATACCAACCCGCTCACTTCGTTCTGGACCAACACCATATCGGCACTCGCCGAGGCCTTGGCTGACGGCTCATCGACAAAGGTACGGTTCTGCAGAACGGGAAGACCGGTGGCCCGGTACAGCTCACGCATCATGTGGAGCCCCCAACAAGGTTTGCAAACGTTCGGCCACACCCCAGAACGCCATGGGTTCGTGAGTCGGGTACGGATAATGACCAAGGTTCAGACAAAGGGCGGCCTCTCGCTCGCGCAGACGTGCTTCGACCAACGTCCGCACCGATACCGGTTGGCCGCTCGAACAATTGACCACACCATTGAATTCACGCCGCCCTAGCAACTGCGCCAGGTAAGCGGCTGCCGTTTCGATCGGCAGGTAATCACGCAATTGTTCACCGCCAGACATATCGAATGTCGTGGCTTGGGCATCGATGGCCCGATCCAGTGCGGCCAGCAAGCTACTGGGATTCTGGCCGGCACCATGGAGATAGAATAGACGTGCCCACTGCAAGGTAAACGGACACTCGCGTTGCAACTGCTCGAGGAACAGGCGCAAGGTATTCTTGGCCATCCCATAGGGATTGGCCGGTTGCGGCATCGTCTGCTCGTCGAGTGGCCCGCTCTGCATGCCATATTCGAAGCAGGTGCCGGTGACCATGACCTGGGAAATACCTGCTTTAACCACCTGCCTGATGAACCGATAATCGGCCATCAGGTTGTGTTCGAAGTGAAACAACGCCTGGTAATTCGGCAGCCCCGGCCACGCCAGGTGCGCCAATGCATCGACCCCGTCAATCAGACCGGCGACGTCCAGCCCTTCGTCGTGAACATCGGCCGTCACGAACTCGACCCGGTCAAACCACGGCAATGCCTGGGCCGACTCGATCCGACGCGCTACAGCCCTTACCTGACCACCACGCGCCAGCAAGGCCTCGACCAGATGACGGCCGACGAACCCGGTGGCTCCGGTCACCAAAATCTTCATAGCACTGTCAACTCAGGCACAGCAATGACGAATCGCCCCTCCCATTGGCGAACCTCAGCCAACTGCTGGCTGACTTCCCCCAACAGGTTCCAGGGCAGGACGAGGACGTAATCGGGCTTTTCCAGCGCTATACGCTCAGGCGATACGATGGGAATCCGGCTGCCCGGCAGGTACTTGCCCTGCTTATGCGGATTGGCATCGGCCACCCAGGCCAACAGATCAGGCTTGACCCCGGCGTAGTTAAGCAGCGTATTGCCCTTGGCCGCCGCGCCGTAACCCACTACGCGCTTGCCTTCGGCCTTGGCCTGCAACAGAAAACGCAGCAAACCGTGCTTGATGGCTTCGGCGGCCGGCGCCAGCGTTGCGTAATAGGTGCGGGTTTTGACGCCAGCATCAAGTTCAGCCTGCAACTGCTGTTGCACCGTAGCCAGCACCGGGCGACGAACGCCATCGGCGCGCTGGACGAACACCCGCAACGAACCGCCGTGGGTCGCCAGTTGGCTGACGTCGAACACCTCCAGGCCGTTGCGCTCGCACAAGGTTTGTACAGCGGTCAGCGACAGGTAGGAGAAATGTTCGTGATACAGGGTGTCGAATTGCTGTCCGGCCATCAGCGTGAGCAACTGCGGAAATTCGAAGGTGGCGACCCCGGCTGGCTTGAGGAGCGTGGCGAAGCCACTGAGGAAGTCATTGATGTCCGGCACATGGGCCAGCACGTTGTTGGCCGCCATCAGGTCGGCCGCCCAGCCCTCGCCTTTCAATTGCGAAGCGGTATCGCGACCGAAGAACAGCTCGCGAATCTCCAGGCCTCTCGCACGCGCCGCCTCGGCGGTGCTGCGGGTTGGCTCGACGCCCAGGCACGCAATGCCGCGGCTGGCCACGTACTGCAACAGGTAGCCGTCGTTGGCAGCGACTTCCACCACCCGGCTGTCGACGCCCAGACCAAAGCGCTCGACCATCTCGTCGACATACCGTTCGGCGTGGGCCAGCCAGGTGCTGGAGAACGAGCTGAAATAGGCGTACTCGGCGTCAAACAGGCTGTCGGCGCGCGTGTAATCCTCGGTCTGTACCAGCCAGCAGTGCTGACAAACAGCGACCTTCAAGGGTACCCACTGCTCGGCCTGCTCCAGTTGGTCAGCACGCACATATGCGTTGGACGGCGGCGACGTGCCGAGATCAATCAGTGGCAACGCCAGGGCAGTCCCGCAACCTCGGCAATTCATACACGCACTCCAGCGAAATGCTCATCGAGCAAGGGATGGTTGCTGTCCCGGGTCGACAGATTATTGACAGGCAGCGGCCAGGCGATCGCCAGCCGCGGATCGTTCACCGACAAACCACCTTCATGCTCCGGTGTGTAGTCGGCACTGTGCAGATAGAGCAACTCAGCATCGTCGGTCAGGGTCTGAAATCCATGGGCAAACCCCGCCGGGATCAACAGGCTGCGACCGTCACCCGCCTTCAAATGCTCGGCGTGCCAGTGCAGAAAAGTTTCGGAATCGGGGCGCAAGTCCACGGCTACGTCCCAGACTTCACCACGCAGGCAAGTGATCAACTTGGATTCCGGTTGCGCCGCGTCCTGATAATGCAAGCCACGCACACTGCCCTGCTGGCGCGTGCAGGAATGGTTGATCTGCCGGATATGAAACGGTTGCCCGAACGCGTCCAGACTGCCTTCACAGAACAGCCGGGAAAAATGCCCGCGCTGATCCTCAAACCGTTTGTGCAGGACACTGAATAGACCGGCCAGTGGCAGTGCCTTCAACGTGAACTCGCTCACAGCGCGCCTCGGTACAAATTCAACTGGCCGAGGCTGACCTGACGCATGTCGTCACTGTTCTGCCAGGCCAGGTGCCAATCCAGGGTCTGCGCCAGGCACTGCTGCAAAGACCAACGCGGCTGCCAGCCCAGCAGTGTCCGGGCTCGACTGCTGTCCAGGCGCAAGAGGCCGGCTTCATGCAGGTCGCTCGATTCAATCCGCAGCCCTGGCGCTTGCGGCCAGCGCTCGGCAAGCAGTTGGACAACTTCGCCGACGCTACACATGTCCGCCTCGCCAGGCCCGAAATTCCAGGCACCGCCGAATTCCGGGCCTTGTTCATGAAGCCTGGCAGCCAGTTGCAGATAGCCAGCCAGCGGCTCCAGGGCGTGCTGCCACGGGCGAACTGCCTGGGGGTAGCGCAACGTCACGGGCTCATCCGCCGACCAGGCCTTGAGCACATCCGGAATCAGGCGCTCAGGGGCGAAATCGCCGCCGCCCAGCACGTTACCGGCCCGTGCCGTGGCCAGGGCCAGGCCGTGTTCGGCATACCGCTCAGCCGAAAAGAACGACGCGGCGTAGGACTGCGCCAGCAGTTCACAGCAGGCCTTGCTGCTGCTGTAGGGATCATGGCCGCCCAAGGCTTCGTTTTCGCGGTACGGCCACAACCATTCCTGATTGGCATAGACCTTGTCGGTGGTCACCAATACACAGGCGCGCACGCCACCAACCTGACGAATCGCCTCGAGCAGGTTAAGGGTCCCCATGACATTGCTGGAGTAAGTGCCCAACGGGTCGCGATACCCCTCCCGCACCAGCGGCTGGGCTGCCAGGTGCAGGACAATCTGCGGCTGCACATCGGCAAGCAGTTCCAAAAGAGCGCCGAGATCCCGCAAGTCACCGCGTCGATCATCAATGCCCTCGCTCACCCGGGCCAGTTCGAACAGACTCGGTTCGGTGGCCGGGGCCAGGGAAAAACCGCTGACCTGGGCCCCCAGGCTTTGCAGCCACAGCGTCAACCAGCTGCCTTTGAAGCCGGTATGGCCGGTCACCAGCACGCGTTTGCCACGCCAGAATTCCGGGGTCAAGTCCATTGCTTCCAAGGAGCCTCCCCGCTTTGCCACAGGGCCTCGAGATGGTTTTTATCCCGCAAGGTGTCCATGGGGTGCCAGAAACCCTCGTGCTGGAAGGCCTGGAGTTGCTGCTGTGTGGCCAATGCCGCCAGCGGCTCGACTTCCCAGGACGTCTGATCGTCGCAGATGTAGGGCAGGACCTTCGGCGAGAGCACGAAGAAACCACCATTGATCCAGCCGCCGTCACCGCGAGGCTTCTCGGTAAAACCCAGAACCCTATCGCCGTCGCGCTCCAACGCACCGTAACGCCCTGGCGGCTGGACCGCCGTCACCGTGGCCAGCTTGCCGTGGGACAGGTGAAAATCCACCAAAGCGCCGATGTTGAGGTCCGATACGCCGTCACCATAGGTGAAGCAGAACGCCTCTTCGTTTTCGAGATAACGAGCCGCACGACGCAGCCGCCCGCCGGTCATGGTGTCTTCACCGGTATCGATCAAGGTCACCCGCCACGGCTCGCTGTAGTTCTGGTGAACGTCCATGCGGTTGTTGCACATGTCGAAGGTGACATCGGAGGTGTGCAGGAAGTAGTTGGCGAAGAAATCCTTGATGGCGTAGCCCTTGTAGCCCAGGCAAATGACGAAGTCGTGGATTCCATGGGCGGAATACTGCTTCATGATGTGCCAAAGAATTGGCTTGCCACCGATCTCGATCATCGGCTTGGGTTTGAGGTGCGACTCCTCGCTGATTCGCGTTCCGAGCCCACCTGCCAGGATAACTGCCTTCATCGTCTCCCCTCTCGTTCATCACCAGGCTCGGCCAAGCGTTGTTTCGCTTTGCGGGCGCAGGGATTACACCGTCAATGCCGTTCAGAGCGCTCCGAGTTCGTCGCAAGCGCTCGTTTTATGGCGATATGAGGGGGACTTGCAGGAAACGCGCCAGCTCGATAACACCCATCTGGAGGCAGGGAACAGAGAGTCAGGCAAAACGATCAATAGAAGGAACCCTGCGGGAGCGAGCCGACTCGCTCCCGCAGTACGCGACATTCAATCCGGCAACCACCCCCACAACCAATGCTGCAAATTATCCCCACTGAGCATGAAGTCACGCAGCACCGCTTCGCGCAGTTCATCGCCCATGCGATAGCTGGCATCAGGATCGGCCAGGTGCATGCGAATCGCCCCGATCCACTCCTCGGTACTGTTGCTGCGCACTTTGGTACAGGGCAGGAAGCCGTCGTAGGCCTTGGTGTCGGTGCAGATGACCGGATAGCCACAGGCGCCGTACTCCAGCAAACGCAGGTTGCTCTTGCAGTCGTTGAAGATGTGGAACTCCAAGGGGGCCAGGGCCAGGTCGAGATTCAAGCTGGCCAGCTTGAACGGATAGTGGTTCAGCGCAACTGAGCCGTGGAACTCATGGACATAGGGCCGCAACGCCTCCGGGCACATGCCGAAGAATACCCATTCCACCTCATCGGCCAGTTCACGGACCACGTCGGCGATGATTTCCAGATCGCCGCTGTGGCTGGTCCCGCCGCCCCAGCCAACCCGTGGTTTGGATGACGTACCGCGACGGCTGGTCAACCGGGCCCACGGCTCGGGTGTCAGCATGTTGGGCACGACGCGAATCTCGCTGTGCATGCTGGACAAGGCATCGGCCAGCGCCTGGGTCGTCACCACGACGCGATCGCACAGGCCAATGCCCTCACGAAGCATCTGTTCGGTGTTGACCGGCTTGTTGCGAGCGTGGGTGTTTTTCTTGGGAGCACTGACCACATAGTCGTCGAGTTCGAAGATCCGCAAGGCGCTGGAATATTTCTTCATTCGCAGGATATCGCCGGCAGAACCTTCGCTGTATCGCCCTTGCAATACGATGCTATCCGGTGACAATCGCTCGATGTCGACAGTAGAGGGCGACTCGTAGGCGATCCGGGCAATCACCCGTCCGGCAGCTTCAAGTTCGGCCAAGGGGGCCGTGACACGATAATGGCCGACCGCAGTGGCGTTGACCGGCAGCCCCAGTATCAATGGCAGCGCACGGGTACAGAACGGGTTCCAGTTGTTACGCAATGAGGGTTCGAGGCTGAAGCTTGACGCCCCAAGCCCCAGAGAGGGACTGTAGGCCGGATCCCGTGCGATCTGCGGCAACCATTTGCGATAGAAGACTTCGCGCTCACGCTCCAGCAATGTCGCCTCTTCAGGCTTGACAGACGTCGACTGAGGGACAACCTGCATGACACTGGCATAGGGCGTCCAGACCACCAGGTACCCGTCCTTGCCCGCGCGCAAGCACATGTCGACATCGCTGAGGCCGAGACTGAAAGTTGCCTCGTCGAGGCAGCCCAGTTCCTCGAATACTTGCTTGCGAACCATCAGGCAATCGCTGCTGACCGAACTCCAGTTCTGCGTCGTATGCAAACGTTGCATGTAGCCGCGGGAGGCCGCCGATTCACCATGAAACGGCGTGCCCACCGGCCCGGCCAGACCAAGGATCTGTCCACCGCCGACAATCGCGCCCTGGGGACTGAGTATCCGTGCGCCAACCACCGCGACTTCCGGGCGCCTGGCATGATTGAGCAGCTCATCCAGCCAGTCATTTTCACAGATGACAACCTGCGGACTGAGCAGCAGCAGGTATTCGCCCCGAGCCTGGCCCGCGGCAAAGTTGCGCACTGCGGCGTCGCTGTCATCGCCGGCATAACGCAGCACGCGCAACATGCTCGCGCCCAACTGGGCCATGCTTGCCAGCCAGTCGAGCATGGCCGGGTCACGGACACCGCTGTCCACGATCAGTATTTCGTAGTGAGTGTAGGCCGTGCGTTCGATCAGGCTTTCGGTGCAATGCTGCAGTGCTGCAAGCGAGTCACCGGTGCGCACGATAATGGACACCAACGGACGAGCATCATGGTGGTAGCTGATGCGATTGATCAGCGGCAGGGTATCCCGCTGAATCTCATGGCTCACGCCGATGCGATCCAGGTGCGCGCCGACCAGTGCGGCATTGCCCTCGATGACCTCGGGCGACGATAGCCATTGGGCGAAACTCAGGGTGGATTCGACCTGGATTTCGGCAATGTGCTCAATGGTTTGTGGGCCAGCTTCTTCGACCAGACGCCATACCAGATCCTGAGGCGCCAACTCACCACGAGCCGGATCGAAACCGCCCAGGGTCATGAACCGCTCACGCTCGAAGGCCAGGGTTCGCCCGATGTAGGGATAGGCACGCATCAAGTCCAGATTGAAATCCGGCTTGAACACTGGCTCGAAGGACTCCCCATCCACCAGCGCCCCTTCGTCGCTGTATATGCAGAGAACTCCCTGCCTACCCGCCACACGCTCGGCCAGGATCAATAATGTCGAATCGCGCAGGATGTCGCCCGCTTGCAACAGGTAGAACCAGTGCGCACCTTCGAGCTGTGCAACGATGGCATTGAGTTGGCGCGGCCAATCGGCTTGGTAGGGCAACTGCAACACTCGCTCGCCGGCCTCGCAATGGGCATCGGAAAGGACCACCACGGCCTGTGCCGGGTACAGTTGGCCATCAAGGCTGCACAATGTCTTCGCAAGCGACGTCGCATCGCCCTGGGCATCGATGATCACGGGCACGATGTTCGGACGAAACGGCCAGCTATCGATGCGCGCCGGCATGACACGCTGCTCCGCCTCGCTGAACCGGCGGATGGCCAACCACTCGCGGTAAAAGTCCTCGTAACTCTCACTCTGCGCCCCTACCCGGCCATTAACGACGGTATTGCGGTTGCCCAGTACGCGGGTAACACAGAGTTCCTGCCAGGCATGAGGCTGATCAGTGGTTTTGCTCAACTCGATATAGCGCACCCATCCCGATGCTGGTGCGGCTTCACCACTGCGAGCAGAGAGCATTTGTGCCAACCACTCCCACTCCACCTTGGCAGCCTTCAGCATTTCAGGGGTTCTGCCCAAACGCTCTGCATACTTGCGCTCGACGCTCAATACCGTGCTCAACGCGATCAGATTGCCACGCCGCATCAGGCAGACGAACAGTGCGAAGTCGAGCATGGCGACAAAACCGGCGCCGTCCTGAATCAACGCAGGCAACAACTCCAGCACATCGACGCGACGCATCAGGGCAGAACTGAAATTCCCAATGAAATTGGTCGGCGTGCTTTCGAGAATCGCCAGCATGTCGTCGCCCTTGAGCACGGCATCGCTTGGCGAAAAACGGCAGTTATCAATACGCGGCGGCAAAATGAAGTTACCCGCGTCACACAACAACCGCAGCGCAAACACCACGGTTACATCAGCATGATCCATCAGCGCCTGGGCCTGGATGGCGATACTCGGCGCAAACAGCCGGTCGTCATCACACAGCACCTTGATGAACTCGCCTTGCGCCTCTTCGACACAACGCAACAGATTGCCCTGAAGTCCCAAACGCTGTGGATTTTTCAGGTAACGGACCGGATGGGCCGGCTCGGTGAAAGACTCGACGATGTGGCGAATATCATCGCCAGGCGAATCGTCGCAAACGATGATTTCGACGTGTTCGTAGGTCTGGGCCAAGGCGCTTAGCAGTGCCTGGTCAAAAAAACGGGGGTTATATGCGGGGATGACGATGCTGACGAGGGGAAGTGGCTTCACGGCAAAAATCTCGAGCGGCGGACTCCGACCCTTTCAGGCCGGAGCCCCGGAACCGCTTAGAAAGACGGTTGGCGGCTCGGTTGATACCGGCTCAGATCTTGTTGAACAGGCCCAACTGGGCAATTTTGCTGAAGGCCAGCTGAGAGGCCTGAAGCATGGTCTGCTGCAAGGTCAGGCGGGTCATTACCTCGGCCGCATCGGAATCGCGAATTGACGATTGGGTCTGGGTGTTGGCCTTGATCAAGCTTTGATTGGTATCGCTCTGGGTGTCCAGTGCCTGGCCACGCCCCCCTACCGAACTCAGCGCGCTGGACAACTGATCGGTACCGCTCGCCAGATTGCCAATGCCAGAGGCCAGCGAGGCCTGCAGCTTCTGCACCGCGATCGGGTCACCATTGGTAGGAGTATTCAACGCGGCTTTCAGTTGGCTTACGGTATCCAGAATGTTCTGGGTTTCATGGGTGTTGACCGCAATACTGAACTGATCATCAGCCGCTGGCGCGCCATTCAGAGTAAAGCTCACGCCCGAAGCGGTTGCCACGTTGCCGACCAGGGTACCGCTGGAAACCGGCTGGCTGTCAGCGGTCAATGGGGCGGCGTAGAGATCGAAATCGGTCGCACTGGTGAATTTCAGTACCGCCGAACCAGTAGGGAAACTGGCGTGGTATGCCACTGGGTCGGTGATGGCACTGTCCGTGATCTGCGTCGCGGTCGAATTGCCCGGGCTGCGTGTCGGGACGAAAGTGTCCGGCTTGGCAGCCAATGTGAAGGTATGCCCGGGCAACACGGCACCGGCTGTATCACCGGTTTGCAGGTTGATGTTCAGGGTCAGCTCCACACCACGGAACGTCACCCCTTGGCCGCTCTTGCTGGCAGGGTCGAAAGCACCGCCCTGGCTAGCTTCGGCAGTCACATCGTTACCGCTTGAGTCTGTGATTTTCAACTGAGTACCGCTGGCAAACTCTACGGTGTAGGGCTCGCCACTGCGGAATTGGTTGTTGTAGGTGACGTTGGACGACACCTGGCCGTTGGACAATACCACGCGCCCATCATCCACCGCCGGCGCGGTCATGGTGACCTGGCTGCGGCTGGTATTGACGGCCTGCTGGAAAACTTCCCAGCCAGTGCTGTTGGTGGCCATGGACATGGTGTCACCGACAGGCAGATCCAGAGTCACCTGATCACCGTTGTAGCTGTAAGTACCATCATTGTTGCGGGTGAATGGAACGGTATCGCCCTTGGAGCCAGCGAAAATATACTTGCCGTTCTCGTCCTTGCTGTTCATCAGCGTCAATAGCTGTTCTTCGATCTGTCCCAACTCCGAAGCGTTGGCCTGACGGTCCGCATCGGTATAACCGGCGTTGCCGGCGCCGACGGCCAACTCTTTGGCTCGCTGCAGCACATTGCCAATGCTGGTCATCACTGCTTCGGTGGTCCCCAGGGTCGCCTTGATGGTATTGGCGTTGGTTTCGTACTGGGACAGCATCGACGCCTGCGTGCCCAACTGCAGCAGGCGAGAAGCACCCACCGGATCATCGGCAGCAGTGTTCACGCGCACCAGGCTGCTGGCCTCTTCGCTGGTCTTGACCACATTGGCGAAGTTCTTCTGGTAGTTCGCAGCCGTGCTTTCGTAAAACTGTGAGGTAGAGATGCGCATGGGCTACGGCTCCTTAAAGACTGTTGATCAATGTGCTGAAGATTTCCTGCGCCGCCTTGATGATCTGCGAAGACGCGGTGTAGTACTGCTGGAACTTGACCAGGTTGCCGGTTTCCTCGTCCAGATCCACGCCTGACAGCGAGTCGCGCGCGCTCTTGGCGTTGTTCAGGATCGCGCCGGTGGCAGCGCTGTCGAGCTTGCCCTGGGCGGCCTTGGAGCCTACGCCCTCCACCAGCTTGCCGTAGGCATCGTTCAGGGAAATACCGCCGCTGGAGGAGCCGGTGTCGACGGTCTTGGCCGTCTGCAAACCGGCCAGGACGCTGCCGTTACGGTTGTCCAGGCTGCCAGCTTGGGAGAGGCTGACATTGATGGAGGAACCATTGGACGGCGAACCGGCGATGGACATGTCAAAGGTGACCGTGCGCTGTACCGGTGGCACGGCCGAATCCATGATCGGGTTGCCACTGGCGTCCTTGAGCGGAACACTCAGGCTCAATGTATTGCTCTCACCGGGCTTGATCGTGCCATTGCTGATCTGTACGCCCTTGGCATCGAGTAACTGGTAGGCCTGGCTGGTGCCGTCGGCCGAGGTCGCTCCGAACACCACCTTGACCGGCATGGACGTCTTGATGCCGTTCTGAATGACCGTCGTCGTGGCCGCGTCGTAGATATCCAGCTTCGTCGTCAGGGTCGGCTGCCCACTGGCAGGGATGGTCAGCGTGCCGCTGCCACCCGGCACGATGGCTGCGCCCAGAGGCGCGGCAATCGCCAGCCGCTTGGAGTCGGTCATCTCGGTCTTGATGTTGCCCGCCGCGTTGCGGGTCGGGGTGATCTTGAACGAGTCGCCGGCTGCTGCGGTGCCGTTGGCGAAGGTCAGCGAAAAGCCGTCGATCTCCGGCGCAGGCGTCGTCGCGGTGCTGAACGCGCCCATCGACGAGCCATCGGGCAGGCGCTGGACGGTGTAGTTGGTACCGCTGGTGAACGTGACCTTGTAGTCGTTGGTGGTCAGTTGGCCGGCGTCCGTGATGGCCACGTTGAAATTGCCGGAACCTGCACTGTTGTTCAGCGCGGCAACGCTGCGCTGACTGACCTGCGCGGTACTGTTGATGTCGTTGAACAGGTTGGAACCAAAGGCACCGTTCAGGTCGATGCCCGACGCCTGTATGGTGTTCATCTGGTCAGCAATCACCAGCGCGACGCGGCCCAACTCGTTCATGGCCGGATCGAGGACGGTACTGCGGTAGCGCATCAGGCCGCCGATTTCGCCACCGGTGAGCACCGAAGTGAGGTCCATGGAGCTGGAGCTGCTGTTGAGCTGGATACCCGTGCGCCCCGGATCGTTCTTGTCCGGCACGGCCTCCAGGGTATTGGTGACAGTGCCCATCACCAGCGGTTGACCGGACCCCAGGTAGATGTCCAGGCTGCTGCCGTTCTCCACGACCTGGGTACCGGTGAAGGTGGAAAGCTGGCGAATGGCTTCGCCACGGGAGTCCAGCAGGTCGTTAGGCGCGCCGCCCGAGTTGGAAACTTCGGCGATTTTCTTGTTCAACTGAGCAATGGTGGAAGCCAGTTTGTTGACCTGTTCAACCATGCTCGACAGGTTGCCATTGATGTTTTCGCTTTGCTCCGTCAACTGACTGGAAATCGAGTTGAACCGATTGCTCAAGGCCTGGGCATCGCTGAGCAGCAACTGGCGGGACGCATCGTCACCAGGCTTGGCGTTGACGTTCTGCACCGACGCGAAAAACTTGGTCAGCGCGCCGTTGAGGCCGGTGCCGCTGTCCGAGAGCAAGGAGTCCAGAGGCGTGATCTGGCCCTGATAAGCCGCCGCATCGCTGTTGAGCGAGGTGGTGGTTTTCAGTTGCGCTTCAAGGTAGGAGTTGTAGACCCGGCGCACATCGGCCAGGGTCGTGCCGGATCCGATGAACACGTTGCCGTATTGATTGGAGGCCTTGGTGGTCTGCACGGTCTGCTGACGCGAATATCCGGCGGTATCGACGTTGGCAATGTTGTTACCCGTGGTCACCAACGCGGTCTGGCTGGCTGACAGACCCGACATCCCTATATTGAGCAAACTCATGGTTCAGACCTTATAAAGTCGTGGTGGCGCCTGCGGATGCGTAGTTCTGGGAACTGGTCATCTGCCGGGCTATATGCGAAATCTTGCTGGCGTAGTGCGGGTCGGTGGCGTAACCGGCCTTTTGCAACTCGCGTACAAACTGTTCCGGGTTATCGGCCGACTTCAGCACAGCTTGATAGCGACTGTTGCTTTGCAGCAGATTGACCAAGTCATGGAAGCTGTCGCGATACGAGGCGTAGGAACGGAACTCGGCCGTCTCCTTGACCATCTCGCCATTGCGGAACTCACTGGTGATTGCCCGCGCCGAATCGCCCTTCCAGTTCTGGCTGGCCTTGATGCCGAACAGGTTGTGGCTGCTGCTGCCATCGGGTTGGCGCATGACCGACTTGCCCCAGCCGGTTTCCAGGGCCGCCTGAGCCACCAGGTATCGCGGATCGATGCCGATGCGGGCCGCCGCTTCCTTGGCCATGGGCAACATGGCGTTGACGAATTCGTCGGCATCCCGGAAGGCCTTGCGGGCCGGCGCCAATGGTGGTTGTGCCACGGCGCGACCATAGACCTGCATGTCCCCACTCGACCCGGAGGCCTTGAGCGCGGCCAGCCAGTCGCCATTGGCCATTTCGCCGGAGGTGGACTGGGTGGCGCTGACAGCGCGATCCGAGCGGATGTTCTGGACCGGCGCATTGATATCAGCGTTGGTCGATGCCGACGGCACCAGCCCGGCCAACAGACGGTCGGCCAGTTTCGGCGGCAAGGCCAGTCGACGCTGGTTGAGCAGCTCCATGTCGTTTCGATGACTGCCCTCGCCCGCCCCTTGCGGTGCGCTGACGGCCCGCGAAGCCCAGAGCGGACGCTGGCCGCTGAGGCGCGACAATGGCCCGTTGGTGGGCAATGTTCCGGCAGCCACCGGGGTGGGCACCGCCTTGACCTTGTCCAGCGCCTCTTGCTGCTTGGCAGCCGACGCAGCGGCTGCTTCGCCCGGCGCCAGCGGCTTGTTCTTGGACATCTGGCGCAGCAGGACATCGGCCAGGCCGATACCGCCACCCTCGCGAGACATGGAAACGGCCAACTGCTGGTCGTACATTTCCTGATACTGCTTGGCTTCAGGCGTATTCATTGGGTTGTCCTTGCCCAATGCCTCGGTGGCGGAACGCATGGACTTGAGCATTTCGCCGAGGAACAGCGACTCGAATTCCTGGGCCACCTTACGCAGGTTGCCATCGCTGTTCTTGTCGCCAACCTTGAGTTGGTTCAGGCGGTTCAGGTCCGAGTAGGAGCCCGAGTCCCCGCTGATCAAAGCGCCCTTGCGCATATCCATGGCCCGCTCCTCAAATCACGATCAGGTCGGCTTGCAACGCGCCGGCCTGTTTCAAGGCTTCGAGAATCGCCATCAGGTCGCCCGGTGCCGCGCCGACCTGGTTCACTGCCCGGACAATTTCATCCAGAGTGGTGCCCGGGCCGAACTTGAACATCGGCTTGGCTTCCTGTTCGGCATTGACCCGCGAACGGGGCACGACGGCAGTCTGACCGTTGGACAGCGGGCCCGGCTGGCTCACGATCGGGTCTTCGGTGATGGTCACGGTCAGGCTGCCGTGGGTCACGGCGGCCGGCGAAACCTTGACGTTCTGGCCAATCACGATGGTGCCGGTGCGCGAGTTGATGATGACTTTCGCCACCGCCTGGCCCGGGTCGACCTCGAGGTTTTCCAGGATCGACAGGTAGTCGACCCGCTGGCTCGGATCCAGGGGCGCGGTGACGCGGATCGAGCCACCGTCAATGGCCTGAGCCACGCCTGGGCCGAGCATGTCGTTGATCTTGTCGACGATGCGCTTGGCGGTGGTGAAGTCGGAGCGGTTGAGGTTCAGTGTCAGGCTGTTGCCCTGGTTGAAACCGCTCGGCACCGCACGTTCCACCGACGCACCGCCAGGGATACGGCCGGCCGACGGAACGTTGACGGTGATCTTCGAACCGTCGCGTCCTTCGGCATCGAAACCGCCCACCACCAGATTGCCCTGGGCGATGGCGTAGACGTTGCCGTCGATACCCTTGAGCGGCGTCATCAGCAGCGTACCGCCGCGCAGGCTCTTGGAGTTACCAATGGACGAAACCGTGACATCCACCTGCTGGCCGGGCTTGGCGAACGCCGGCAGATCGGCATTGATGGACACCGCCGCGACGTTTTTCAACTGCACGTTGCCCGAGCCTGGCGGCACCTTGATGCCGAACTGCGACAACATGTTGTTGAAGGTCTGCAGGGTGAACGGGGTCTGGGTAGTCTGGTCACCGGTACCGTTCAGGCCCACGACCAGGCCGTAGCCGATCAACTGGTTGGAACGCACGCCGGAAATGCTGGCGATGTCCTTCAGACGCTCGGCTTGAGCGGTGAAGGCTGCCGACATCACCAACACACCCATCAACAGCTGTTTGAGGTTCAACCGCTTAAGATTCAACTGGACCACCTAGAAAGGGAACTTCGGGCTGAGGAAGAAACGGTCGAACCAGCCCGGCTGACTCGCATCGGCGAAGGCACCGGTACCCGAGTAGGTGATGCGCGCATCCGCCACACGGGTGGAAGAAACGGTGTTATCGGTAGCGATGTCGTCGGCGCGAACCATGCCGGCGATGCGCACCAACTCGTCACCGGTGTTGAGGGTCAGCCACTTCTCGCCACGCACGACGATGATGCCGTTGGGCAATACGTCGGCGACGGTCACGGTGATGGAGCCGGTCAGGCTGTTGCTCTGGCCGGACTTGCTGTCGCCCTTGGTGGCCCGGTCGGAGCCATAACCGGCGTTGAGGCTCAGGTCATTGCTGCCAATGGGGTTGTTGGTGGTCAGGCTGGAGCCGAACAACGAAGTGAGGCCGACACTGGTATTGCTGGTTTTGTCCACCTGGGAGTTAGCGTTCTTGCTCGCCTGGGTCCGCTCGTTCAGGGTGATGGTGATGATGTCACCGACCCTGAATGCCTTGCGGTCGCTGTACAGGTTCTGCTCGAAACCGGCCTGGTAGATCGAGCCATTGTTGGCAGCGGCCGGCAGCGGCGTGCGCGGCAACACCGGGGCGTAGTACGGGTCATTGGGCCTTGGCGTAGGCGCGACACAGCCGGCGAGCGCGGTGACCCCACTCAATGCCAGAACAGATACAAAGCGTTTCATGACCCTACCTCTCGGTGTTGCAGGCGACCCTGAGGCCGCCCTATAGAAGTGATTACAGATTCTGCGTAACGAACGAAAGCATCTGGTCGGCAGTGGAGATCACCTTGGAGTTCATCTCGTAGGCGCGCTGGGTGGTGATCATGTTGACCATCTCCTCAACAGTGCTCACGTTGGACGTTTCAAGGGTGTTCTGCAGCGTGGTGCCGAAACCATTCAAACCCGGGGTGCCGATTTGCGGCGCACCACTGGCAGCGGTTTCCAGGAACAGGTTGTTACCCACCGCTTGCAGGCCGGCCGGGTTGATGAAGTCGGCGGTCTGCAGGTTGCCGATCACCTGAGCGGCCGGGTTGCCCGCCACGGTGATGGACACGGTCCCGTCGCGGCCCACGGTGAAGGTCTGGGCATCGTTCGGGATGATGATGGCCGGTTCCAGGGCAAAACCGCTGGCGTTGACGATCTGGCCATTGGAGTCCAGGTGGAACGTACCGTCACGGGTGTAGGACGTGGTGCCGTCCGGTTGCAGGATCTGGAAGAAACCGCGACCGTCGATGGCCATGTCCAGCGGCTGCTCGGTGGTTTGCAGGCTGCCGGCGGTGAAGTTTTTCTGGGTACCGACAATGCGCACACCGGTACCGACTTGCAGGCCCGACGGCAGTTCGCTGTCCTGGGTCGACTGGGCACCTGGTTGACGCTTGACCTGGTACAGCAAGTCCTGGAATTCGGCACGATCACGTTTGAAACCCGTGGTCGAGACGTTCGCCAGGTTGTTGGAAATGGTAGTCAGGTTGGTGTCCTGGGCGGACAGACCTGTTTTGGCAACCCACAGAGCCGGAAGCATTCGATTCTCCTCGTACGCCTGATTTTCGGCGCGACGCTTTAATTAATGGTTAGATCTGCAAGACCCGAGCCATGGCCTCGTCGCCTTCTTTGGCGGTGTTCATCATTTTCACGTGAAGCTCGAATTGCTTGGCCAGGGCCAGAACCGAAGTCATCTCGTCCACAGCATTGACGTTGCTCGCTTCCTGGAAGCCCGACACCAATTGCACGCTGGCGTCGATCGGTGCCGGCTGGCCATCCTTGGTACGGATAGAACCGTCCAGGCCCTTGGTCATGTTCTTGAGGTCCGGGTTGACCAGCTTGATACGGTCCACTTCAGCCATCACGCGCGGGCCCTCGCCCATGGCACGGATACTGATGGTGCCGTCCTGGCCGATTTCGATTTTCTGCTCCGGCGGCACGGCAATAGGACCGCCATTGCCCATCACAGGCATGCCATTGCCGGCCCGCAGCACGCCCAGGGCGTCAACGTTGAGACTGCCGGTGCGCACGTAGCTTTCACCGCCGTCGGGGTTCTGCACGGCCATCCAGCCCGGCCCACTGACCGCCACGTCGAGGTCGCGACCGGTTTCCACCAGCGCACCCGGGGTGAAATCGGTGGCAGGCCGCTCGGACATTGCAAACGCCCGCGCCGGAAAGCTGTCGCCGAACACCGGCATCGAGCGCGCCTGCTCCAGGTCTTTCTGAAAACCATTGGTGGAGATGTTCGCCAGGTTGTTGGCATGGGCCCGCTGCGCCAGTGCGTTCTGGCTGGCGCCGGTCATTGCCACATAAAGGTACTTGTCCACTGTCGTTCCTCTGCATGCCGGACGTTTGCCGCCCACTGCTGTGTTGCACAGCCTTAAGCAATTTGCAGACCAACTTTTTTTCTGGCGGCTCCTGGCCCGGCAAACAAAGGGCTTGCAGAATTTTGCGGGGAAAAATGAAATGTATCGAAGACGAAAAACCGGCGGTGTCATGCCGCTCAAAGGCAAAGGATTACCGTGGGGCAGACCCGCCGTTACCTGTGGCGAGGGGATTTATCCCCTCGCCACAGGTAACGGATTACATCCCAGGCTCTTTACCCACCTCATACTCGCGCAACTTATTGGCAATGGTGGTATGGGACACCCCCAACCGCTTGCCAAGTTGCCGGCTGCTGGGGTGCTCGGAATAGAGCCGTTCCAGCACCGCCTTCTCGAATCGCCCGACAATCTCGTCCAGCCCGCCGTCCAGTGAAAAGTCACCCAGGGGCTGGCGCACACCATAGTCCGGCAGACGGATATGCTCGGCCTTCACCGTCCCACCGTCACACAGGGAAACGGCCTGGAACAGCACGTTCTCCAGTTGCCGGACATTGCCCGGCCAATGGTAATGACTGAGGCGGTCCATCGCCGCCGTGGCCAGTTTCGGCAGCGCACAGCCGATCTGGCGACTGGCCTGGTCGAGGAAGTGCTCCACCAGCGGCGCGAGGCCATCGAGGCACTCGCGCAGCGGCGGAATGTGCAAGGACAAGACGTTCAAGCGGTGATACAGGTCCTGGCGAAACTCCCCCCGGGCACAGAGTTCGGACAAATCCACCTGGGTCGCGCAAATCACCCGGACATCCAGGTATACCTCTTCATCGCTGCCGACCCGCCGGAAGCAACCGTCCTGCAAGAAGCGCAGCAACTTCACCTGCAGGCGTGGGCTCATTTCCCCCACCCCGTCGAGAAACAAGGTACCGCCAGCCGTCAACTCCAGCAGCCCCAGCTTGCCTTCGGCACGGGCGCCTTCGAAGGCGCCGGGACCGTAGCCGAACAGTTCCGTCTCGGCCATGGACTCCGGCAGCCCGGCACAGTTAAGCGCCATCAGTGGTGACTGCCCGCGCGGGCTCGCCAGGTGGCAGGCCCGGGCCAGCAATTCCTTGCCGGTGCCGGTTTCGCCTTCAATCAGTAGCGGCGCGTCCAGCGGGGCCATGCGCCGGGCTTCGCGGACCACCGCAGCCATCACTTTCGAACTCTGGAAGATGCTGTCGAAGCCACGCAACTCCTGCTTGCGCACGTTATAGATGCGCTCACCGACCCGGTCGGCCCGATGCAGCGTCAACACCGCACCAGCCATGGCCTCGCTGTCGTCATGCTCCGATTGCAACGGGGCGATGTCGGCCAGGAACACATCGCCCTTGACCTTGACCCGCAGCCCGTTGATGCGCGACTGGTTGGCTCGCACCAGTTCCGGCAAATCGAAATCCTCGGCGTAGCGCGACAGCGGAATTCCCGGTACCTCGTCCACCCGCACCCCGAGCAACTGAGCGGCCGCCCGGTTCGCGGCGACGATGGAACCGCCCATGTCGATGGACAACACTGGAAACTCCAGGGCGCCGAGCAACGCATTGAGCTCCATGTGCCGACGCTCGCTGGGCATCAGCCCTACCCGCTTGACGCCGAACACGCCGGCGATACCTTCGAATTTCGGACGCAACGCCTGGAATTGAATGTTGATCAGGTTCGGGCAGTGCAGGTAGATCGCATTACCGTGCTCGCCACCAACTTCGCCCCGGGCGACGTTGATGCCGTACTCCACCAGCAGGTTGAGGATGTCCCGCAGGATGCCGATGCGATTCTGGCAGTGGACTTTGATGCGCATAAAAAGCCCCAAGGGTTCGGTGACTGCTCTTTGTCACCCGTTTTTTTACCGAGCGACGCAAATTCTTGTAAAGATTATGTGACGACTCCAGGCAAATTCCCATAGATAAATCCAGGCACGACTGGATCTCAAGGGCGATCGTAACGAAAAGTTTACGAAATAACCTCTATTACCTCGGACACACCTGCACCGCCCTGCTGCACCTACGAAAGCTTCGGGTTATCTCTAATACATCGCTGGACATAACAACAAACAGTCTTCCCCTCGAGGGAAATCAGCAGGAGAGCAGCATGAAGCAGACGCAGTACGTGGCCCGTGAGCCCGATGCGCTAGGTTTTATCCACTACCCCGCCGAAGAACATGCGGTGTGGAATACGCTGATCACCCGCCAGCTGAAAGTCATTGAAGGCCGTGCGTGCCAGGAATACCTGGACGGCATCGACAAGCTTGGCCTGCCCCACGACCGCATTCCGCAGTTGGGCGAAATCAACAAGGTGCTGGGTGCAACCACGGGTTGGCAAGTTGCCCGGGTACCCGCATTGATCCCCTTCCAGACCTTCTTCGAATTGCTCGCCAGCAAACAGTTTCCGGTGGCGACCTTCATTCGCACCCGGGAAGAACTGGACTACCTGCAAGAGCCGGACATTTTCCACGAGATCTTCGGCCACTGCCCGCTGCTGACCAACCCTTGGTTCGCCGAATTCACCCACACCTATGGCAAGCTCGGCCTGCAGGCGTCCAAGGAAGAGCGTGTCTACCTGGCGCGCCTGTACTGGATGACCATCGAGTTCGGGCTGGTGGAAACAGCGCAGGGCCGACGCATCTACGGTGGCGGCATCCTGTCTTCACCCAAGGAAACCGTGTACTGCCTGTCGGACGAGCCGGAGCACCAGGCCTTCGATCCGCTGGAGGCCATGCGCACGCCGTATCGCATCGACATCCTGCAACCGGTGTATTTCGTCCTGCCAGAGCTCAAGCGCCTGTTCGACCTGGCCCATGAAGACATCATGGGCATGGTCAAGCGCGGTCGGGAACTGGGCCTGCACACACCAAAATTTCCGCCGAAAGCCGCCTGAATGGCGTTTTTTGATCCCAAGTGAGTCTGTTGCACTGCACGGCTTTGCTTTAGCGTGGGTGCATCGACGTTCTACCCAATTCGATCCAGGAACACACCATGAACACTCTGAACCAAGCCCATTGCGAAGCCTGCCGTGCCGACGCCCCACAGGTCAGCGACGAAGAACTGCCGGTACTGATCAAGCAGATCCCGGACTGGAACATCGAAGTGCGCGACGGCGTGATGCAGTTGGAAAAGGTTTTCCTGTTCAAGAATTTCAAGCACGCCCTGGCATTCACCAACGCCGTTGGTGAAATCTCCGAGGCCGAAGGCCATCACCCAGGCCTGCTCACTGAGTGGGGCAAAGTCACCGTGACCTGGTGGAGCCACTCCATCAAGGGCCTGCACCGCAACGACTTCATCATGGCCGCCCGCACCGATGACGTGGCCAAGACCGCCGAGGGCCGCAAGTAATGCATTTCGACGCCATCGGCCGGGTGCCCGGCGACCCGATCCTCGGCCTGATGGAGGCCTATGGTGCGGACAGCAACCCGAACAAGTTCGACTTGGGTGTGGGCGTCTATAAAGACGCCCAGGGCCTGACGCCGATTCTCGAATCGGTGAAGCAGGCCGAGCGACGGCTGGTGGATCATCAGACCACCAAGACCTACATCGGCGGGCATGGCGACGCCACTTTCGGGCGGTTGATCACTGCGCTCGTCCTGGGTGCCGACGCCCGGCAGATCGCCGAACAACGCGCCGGTGCCACCCAGACCCCGGGCGGCACCGGCGCCCTGCGCCTGAGTGCCGATTTCATTGCACAGTGCCTGCCAGGCCGTGGCGTATGGTTGAGCAACCCGACCTGGCCAATCCACGAAACCATTTTCGCCACCGCGGGCGTCAAGGCCAGCCACTACCCCTACGTGGGCAGCGACAATCGCCTGGATTTCGAGGCGATGCTGGCAACCCTCAGCCAGGCACCAAAGGGTGACGTGGTGCTGCTGCACGCGTGCTGCCACAACCCTACCGGTTTCGACCTGTCCCAGGATCAATGGCGCCAGGTACTGGAGGTGGTGCGCAGTCGTGAGCTGTTGCCGCTGATCGACTTCGCCTACCAGGGCTTCGGCGACGGCCTGGAACAGGATGCCTGGGCAGTCCGGTTGTTCGCCCAGGCATTGCCCGAGGTGTTGATCACCAGTTCCTGCTCGAAGAACTTCGGCTTGTACTGCGATCGCACCGGTGCGTTGATCGTCTGCGCCCGCGACGCCGACAAGCTGGTGGACATCCGCAGCCAACTGGCCAACATCGCCCGCAACCTGTGGTCGACACCGCCGGATCATGGCGCAGCGGTGGTGGCGACGATCCTGGGTACTCCGGAACTCAAGCGTCTGTGGGCCGACGAAGTGGAAGCCATGCGCCTGCGCATCGCCCAGCTACGCAGTGGCCTGCTGGACGCCCTCGAACCCCACGGCCTGCGGGAGCGCTTCTCCCATATCGGGGTGCAACGCGGCATGTTCTCCTACACCGGCCTGGCGCCCGAGCAGGTCAAGCAATTGCGTGAGCGGCACAGCGTGTACATGGTCGGCACGGGGCGGGCCAACGTGGCCGGCATCGATGCGACTCGCCTGGACCGGCTGGCCGAGGCGATTGCGGACGTTTGCAAATAACTGCTGTACCTGCATAACCCTGTGGGGAAAGGCTTTGTCTGTGGCGAGGGGATTTATCCCCATTGGGCTGCGAAGCAGCCCCAAAATCAGTCCCTGCGGTGTGTCAGATTACTTCTGATGTAGGCAGTTTGGGGGCTGCTGTGCAGCCCAGCGGGGATAAATCCCCTCGCCACAAAAGCTCGTCATTCCATCACTGCAACCCAGTCCACTCGCGAACGAATTCAGCAATGTCTTCCTTCGGTGCCGTCCGCGCTTCTTTCTGCGGTGTGCCCAGGTACAGGAAACCGATCACCTCTTCCCCCACGTCAAGACCCAGCCCCTTGGCCACGTGCGGCGAGTACGCCAGTTCACCCGTACGCCACACTCCGCCAACACCCAGGGCATAGGCCGCCAGCAGGATCCCGTGGGCAGCGCAGCCGGCCGCCAGCAATTGCTCGGCTTTCGGGACTTTGAAATGGTCCTGCAAACGTGCGATCACCACCACGACCAACGGCGCCCGCAGCGGACCATTGAGGGCCTTTTCCACAACCGCCTCGGACACCAGCGGATCATTGAATCGCGCCGCGTCGGCCAGCAGTTCGCCCATGCGATAACGAGCCTGCCCTTCAACCGTCAGAAAACGCCAGGGCCGCAACTGGCCATGATCGGGAGCGCGCATCGCCGCGGCGAACATGATTTCCCGTTGTTCAGGCGTGGGTGCCGGTTCCACCAGGCGTGGAACGGAAACACGGTTGAGCAAAGCATCGAGAGCCTGCATCGGCCACCTCCCTGAAAAAATGTCTGGCTATTCTAGTGTTCTGTACGGCAAGTTCGTTAGCGCAAATTAGCAGACGATGCACAGGCCAGTCGCGCCGGGCGCGGTTTACATGCCGCGAGCCGTCGGTAGAATGGCGCCCTTCCCTTTCAGCCCGAGCGGACTTCATGGCGTTGCCGACCCTGCGGATCATTGGCTTCATCATCGGCATATTCCTGATCACCCTGGCGATCTTCATGGTCGTGCCCATGGCCACCCTGCTGATCTTCGAGCGCACCGGGGATCTGCCTTCGTTCCTCTGGTCCAGCATGATCACCTTCGTCGCCGGCCTGGCTCTGGTGCTGCCCGGACGCCCCGAGCACGTGCACCTGCGCCCGCGAGACATGTATCTGCTGACGGTCAGCAGTTGGCTGGTGGTGTGCATCTTTGCCGCGTTGCCGTTCCTGCTGACCCAGCACATCAGCTACACGGACTCGTTCTTTGAAAGCATGTCCGGAATCACGGCCACCGGTGCCACAGTCCTGAGCGGCCTCGACACCATGTCACCGGGCATCCTGATGTGGCGCTCGCTGCTGCACTGGCTCGGCGGGATCGGCTTCATCGGCATGGCGGTGGCGATCCTGCCGTTGTTGCGCATTGGTGGCATGCGCCTGTTCCAGACCGAATCCTCGGACCGTTCGGAAAAGGTCATGCCTCGCTCCCACATGGTTGCACGGCTGATCGTGGCGTCCTATGTCGGCATCACCATTCTCGGCACCCTGGCCCTCTGGTGGGCCGGGATGAGCCCGTTCGATGCGGTCAACCATTCGATGTCGGCCATCTCGACCGGCGGTTTCTCCACCTCGGACCTGTCCCTGGCCAAATGGACCGAGCCGGCGGTGCACTGGGTCGTCATCGTCATCATGATCCTCGGCAGCCTGCCGTTCGCGCTGTACGTCTCGATGCTGCGAGGCAACCGCCGGGCGCTGATCAGGGACCAACAGGTCCAGGGCCTGATCGGCGTGCTGCTGGTGACCTGGCTGGTGCTCGGCACCTGGTACTGGGCGACCACCGACCTGCATTGGCTGGACGCACTGCGACACGTGGCCCTGAACGTGACCTCGATCGTCACCACCTCCGGTTTCGCCTTGGGGGACTACAGCCTCTGGGGCAACTTCTCGCTGATGCTGTTCTTCTACTTGGGGTTCGTCGGCGGCTGCTCGGGATCGACGGCCGGCGGGATCAAAATCTTTCGCTTCCAGGTCGCCTATATCCTGCTCCGGGCCAACCTCATGCAGCTGATTCACCCACGTGCGGTGATCAAGCAGAAATACAACGGTCACCGCCTCGACGAAGAAATCGTGCGTTCGATCCTGACGTTCTCGTTCTTTTTCGCCATCACCATCTGCGTGATCGCCCTGCTGCTGTCGCTGCTGGGAGTGGAGTGGATGACGGCGCTGACCGGCGCGGCCAGCACCGTGTCCGGCGTCGGCCCGGGGCTGGGTGAGACCATTGGCCCGGCCGGCAACTTCGCGCCACTGCCGGATGCCGCCAAATGGATTCTGTCCGGTGGCATGCTGTTGGGCCGACTGGAGATCATCACGGTATTCGTGTTGTGCATCCCGGCGTTCTGGCGTCACTGACCTCTTTGGCCAGTCTCGTCGCCCGATACTCGCCGGGCGTGACATCGAACCAGCGGCGAAAGGCGCGGAAAAAATTGCTCGGGTCGGCGAACCCCAACAGATAGGCGATCTGCAGCAAGGTCATGGCCGGCTGCGCCAGGTACTGCTCGGCCAGTTCGCGACGGGTATCGTCGAGCAGGGCCTGGAAACTCGTGCCCTCCTCCTGCAGGCGCCGTTGCAAGGTACGCTGTGACAAATGCAGCGCCTTCGCCACCACGTCACGCTTGGGTTCCCCCTGGGGCAACAACCGACACAACACCTGGCGCGCCTTGTGGGTCACCCGGCTTTCCGAAAAACGCGCCAGGTACTCACCGGCAAACCGATCGTGGAGCTGCGCCATGGCCTCGTTGGCCGTGGGCAGCGGTGCCTCCATGTCGGCCCGCTTGAAGACCAGCGCGTCGAAGGGCGCACCAAACACCAACGGCGCACAGAACACTTGTTGGTAAGGCGCACGATCAACCGGTTCGGCCCCCTGGAACAGCACCTTCACCGGATGCAAGGTACGTCCGGTCAGCCAGTTGCACAGGCTTAGCGCACAAGCCAGAGACGCCTCGGTACTTTGCCGGGTAGTTGGGAGATGATCTCCGTGCACCGTCAGAATCAGGGCATAGTTGCCATCCAACTGGCGGATACTCAAGTCGGCACTTTCGGCAATGATCCGCTGGTAACGTACCAATCGCTGGAAACCTTCGATCAACGTCCGGCTGGACATCAGGGCGTAACCGACCACATGGAACGACGCCGGGCGCACTACCTTGCCCATGTTCAAGCCAATGGACGGGTTGCCCGACAGCTCCACCGCCAGTTGCCAGAGCCGCGTCATCGAGTCCTGGGGGAAACGGGCGTCCGGATCTTCCAGCGCATCAAAGTCCAGTCCCAACTGATTGAACAGCACACGACAATCCAGGCCGTCCATTTCCAGCGCCTTGACAATCCCCATCGCCCAGCTTGAAGAAGTCGTTCGTTCACCCATGAGGTATCACTTGCATGACAAGCCGCAAAGTACGGCCGGATTTGCGAAGGATACTAAAGTGGCGCTCATTGTCACTGGCCGTTGCAGAGGGGCGCTCTAGACTTGAAAAACAGAACCCTCACCAAAGAGCCTGCAGTCTTGGAAAACATCAGACAATTCAAGAGTTTTGCTGACTTCTATCCGTACTACCTGGGCGAGCACAGCAACAGCACATGTCGACGACTGCACTTCATCGGCACCTCCCTGGTCATACTGATTCTCGTCCTGGCCATCGCCGCAACGGCCTGGTGGTGGTTGATCGCCTTGCCGGTGGCCGGCTACGGCTTTGCCTGGGTCGGGCACTTCTTCTTCGAAAAGAACCGACCGGCGACCTTCCAACACCCGCTCTACAGCCTGCTTGGCGATTTCGTCATGTACCGCGACATGCTGCGGGGCAAGGTTCCGTGGTAGGAGCTGCCGAAGGCTGCGATCTTTGATCTTGATTCTTTATCGCCTGGAAAAAGATCGCAGCCTTCGGCAGCTCCTACAGAAGCCTTCTGCCTGGAGGAAGTGTCAGGCTCAGGCCGGTTCGGCGACTTTGAGCGCCTTCAACTGAGCTTCGCGCGCCTGGGCATCCGCCAACCGGTACAACTCGATCGAGCCGTCCCAATGCTCGATCAGCGCCGTACAGGATTCGACCCAATCGCCGCAATTGAGGTAGTCGACCTCACCCACCTTGCGGATCTCGGCGTGGTGGATGTGGCCACACACCACACCATGCAATTCGCGCTTCACGCACTCATGGGCGATGGCTTCTTCGAAGTCACTGATGAAGCTGACGGCGGTCTTGACCTTGTGCTTGAGGTACGCCGACAACGACCAGTAACCGTAGCCGTAGCGGGCCCGCCAATGGTTGAGCCAGCGGTTCAGCGTGAGGGTGAATTCGTAGGCTGAATCCCCGAGAAACGCCAGCCAACGGTGGTAACGGGTGATGACATCGAACTGGTCGCCGTGAATTACCAGCAAGTGCCGGCCGTCGGCGGTGACGTGCACCGCCTCGTCCACCAGTTGGATATTGCCCAGGATCAGCTTCGAATAGCGGCGCAGGAACTCGTCGTGATTACCGGTGACGTAGATCACCTCGGTACCGCGCTTGCTCATGGTCAGCAAACGCCGGATGACGTTGGTGTGGGCTTGGGGCCAATACATGCCGCCGCGCAGTTTCCAGCCATCGATGATGTCACCGACCAGATAGATCTTGTCAGCGTGATAGCCCTTGAGGAACTGCGACAAATGTTCGGCCTGGCAATCCCGGGTACCGAGGTGCACATCGGATATCCACAGGGTGCGGACACGCTGCTTGCGGCTGGGTCTGGCGAGCTCGGCGCTGGTCATGGGCACCCCCTCTGATCGTTTTCACCACTGTGCACACCGGCGGTTAATGGCCCATGACAGACACATGTCGGTTGCATGACAAGGCCACGCGATACACCTTCGGTGTATGCTGGCGGCCTGCCCCGGGAGACCGCGATGAGACCGATCCTCACGTTGCGCCACTACAGCCACGACCTGATCGTCCACAGCCATGACCACGCCCAACTGGTCTTCGGACTGTCGGGCGCGCTGGATTTCGAGGTGGAGGGGCGTGGCAGCCAGGTGGTACAGCAAAGTTTCGTGGTGGTGCCGGCCGGTGCTCATCATGCCTGCGGTAGCCCTCGTGGCAGCCATTGCCTGGTGCTGGATGTGCCGGACGATGAGTGGGTCGCTCAGTGCCTGGGGGATCACGCCGACGCCAGCCGTCGCTTGCTGGACAGCACCGTCCGCCTGCCCCTGGATGCGGGACAGAGCCAATTGGTCAGTTGGCTCGCGGGCAGCCCGGTAAACGATCCGCTGATCGCCCAGCAAGGAGCGGTACTGCTCCTGGCCAGCCTCAACGGTGTTCGCCAGGAAGCGACCGGCCGCCGACGCCTACCCTATGCTGCCCTTGACGCGCACATTGACCAATACGCCGCCTACCCGCTGCAAGTGGCTGACCTGGCCCGGATCGCAGGACTTTCCGCTGCTCGCCTGCACGCACGCTTCGTCGCCGAATGCGGGCAAACCCCGATGGATTACATCCGCAGCCGCCGCTTGCACAAGGCTGTAGCACTGCTGCGCGACTCGGATCTGCCCATCGGTGAGATTGCCCACCGGGTCGGCTACAGCTCCCAGAGCGCCTTCGCCGCGGCGATACTGCGCGAATTCGGCACGTCGCCAGGCAAACTGCGGCGTTCGCGCTAGCCTGACGCTAAAAAACGCCAGGATCGCGACAGACACCCACTCATCCAAAGGGTTTAAATATTGATCCCTGTGGGAGCGAGCCTGCTCGCGAATGCGGTGTGTCAGTTGATAGAAATGCTGACTGATCGGCCGCTT
This sequence comes from Pseudomonas corrugata, assembly GCF_001269905.1. Taxonomy (GTDB): domain Bacteria; phylum Pseudomonadota; class Gammaproteobacteria; order Pseudomonadales; family Pseudomonadaceae; genus Aquipseudomonas; species Aquipseudomonas corrugata. Next base: position 53,292 of record NZ_LHVK01000010.1, read on the forward strand.
TCGCGAGCAGGCTCGCTCCCACAGGGAATAGTGATGGCTGATCTAAGGACTGCAATGACTCCCCGTACCGCCCTGGGCGCCCTGCACATTGGCGCACTGATGTTTGGCCTGACCGGTGTGTTCGGCAAACTCGCCGCCGCCTCGCCGGCGATCATCGTATTTGGCCGCGCCCTGTTTGCCGTGCTGGCCCTGGCGGCCTTCGCCCGCTTCGCCAGCAGCACCCCATGGCAGAAACTCCAGATACGGGACGGCTGGCGACTGCTGCTGAGCGGGCTGCTACTGGCCGGCCACTGGGTGAGCTTTTTCATCGCGGTAAAAATCGCCGGAGTGGCGATCGCCACACTGGGGTTTGCCAGTTTTCCGGCCTTCACGGTGCTACTCGAAGGGCTGGTGTTTCGCGAGCGGATTCGGGCCAATGAAATCCTGCTGGTGGTGTTGGTAAGCATTGGCCTGGTGCTGGTCACCCCGGACTTCGACCTGGCCAGCGGCGCCACCACCGGCCTGCTGTGGGCTGTGGCGTCGGGGTTGCTGTTTTCCCTGCTGTCGCTGACCAACCGCGCCGGCGCAGGCGCTGTACCACCCGTGCAGGCGGCGCTGTGTCAGAACCTGGTCGTCGGGGCATGCCTGCTGCCGATCGCCGCGCCACAACTGAGCGCGGTACGCCCGCTCGACTGGCTGTGGATCGGCCTGCTCGGGGTGTTCTGCACCGGCCTGGCCCATAGCCTCTTCGTCGCCAGCCTGAGCGTGATCAAGGCCCGCACAGCGGCGGTGGTGTTCGCCATGGAGCCGGTCTACGGCATCAGCGTGGCCTGGCTGCTGTTCGGCGAGACCCCGACCCTGCGCATGCTGCTGGGAGGCGTGCTGATCATCGCCGCCATCGTCGTGTCGAGCCAGCTAAGCGGCGCGAAGAAACCGGTGACAGGCAGCGAAGCCCCCTCTCACTGAACCCGGTCGTTGTGGCCCAGGTCCCGCTCCGGGTCGATCCGGTCGCGGACCCGTTGCTTGAGCACCTTGGCCTCGGGGAAACCGCCGTCAGCCTTGCGCTCCCAGATCTGCTCACCGTCGCAACTGATGTGGAACACCCCGCCGGTGCCCGGCACCAGGGACACCTTGCCCAAATCGTCACCAAAGGTACTGAGCAGTTCCTGGGCCAGCCAGGCAGCACGCAGCAACCATTGGCACTGGGTGCAATAGGTAATGATGACTTCCGGTTTTTGCTCGGTCATAGCAGGTCGACTCGTGGCTTCGAAGGCGCCGCCATGATACTCGCCTTTGACCGTTCGCCCCCGAGATAGACGATGCTCAATACCTGTGGGAGCGAGCCTGCTCGCGATGGCGGCAGCACATTCGACACCAATGCCAGCAGACCCACCGCTATCGCGAGCAGGCTCGCTCCCACACGGGAAGCCGTGCCTTCAGCGAATCCCGGCCAGCAGCACTCGGGCGGTCTGTTTGAGGGGTTCGTCGCCTTCCTGGAGCAATTCTTCAAGCAGGGTGATCGCTGTCTTCAAGTCGCCATCATCAATGCAGTTCTGCGCCTGCTCCAGTTTTTCAGCGTGTTCCGGCGCTTCGGGCTCGAGGGACATGGACGCCAGGGACGATAAGTCAGACTCAGGCTCAAGAGGCTGCGCCTCCAGCTCCAGCACCTGCTCTTCATCGGCGAACCCATCTAGAAAGGCATCGTCCAGCGACTCGGTTTCCAGTGGCGCGCTCCATTGCAGCTCCGGCTCGTCGAATCCCGACAGAGACAACTCCTCAGAGACGTCAACGGCAGGCGTCGCGATGGCGTTTTTTTCCTCGGCGCCGTCCTGCTCATCGGTCAGGTCCCAGTTGCTCTCCATGGACAGCGCATCCAGATCCAGCTCGAACTCATCGCCGGGAACGTGTACAGGCACAGGAGCGGGGGCTTCAGGTGCTTGAGGCTCTGGCGGCGGCATCACCACCATGGGCGCGGCGACCACAGCAACTCTCGGATAACGCCCGCGGATGTCTTCCAGTGTCCTGGCATCGACGCCCTGCGCCGATAAATGATGTTCCTGGGCCTGAAAGCCGATGGTGTCGCCCTGCTTGCCCAGCACCTCCAGCAACTTGAGGCCAAGGTCGGTGCGCTCCGGTTCCGCCAGCAACGCCGCGCGCAACAACCCCGCGGCTTCGGTGAAGCGGCCATAGGTCAGGTAGATCCCGACCCCTTCCAGCACATCTCCCAACGGCGCATCACCGTTATTGAAAGACGAAGCGACCTCGGGCTGCTCCGTATCAGCCGCCGCTGCATAGGTGTCGACAGCATCTTCGAGCATCGGCTCAGGGCGCTCCGACATCGGCTGTACGCCAGCCTGCTCTTGTCGACGACGGATGAACAGCAGCAATGCAAGCAATCCCAACAGCCCCACCAGTCCTGCCACCCACAGCCAATTGATGCCGTCGGGCTCCGGCTGCTCTGCCGCAGGAGGGGGCGCTGTCACTGGCTGCGGCTCAGCCACCGGCATGTCTTTCGCCGTCTCAGTGACCGGAGGCACGGCTGGCGACGCAGTAGGCGTAGCCGGGCCCGGCGCGACCTCAGCCAGTTTCGCCTGCAGTTCGCTGATCTGCTTGCGCTGATCGGCAATTTCTTCGTCCTGGGCCTGAAGCCGGGCCCGCAACTCGTCGACGGTTTTCTGTTGCTGCTGGTTCTGCAGCACGCTGGCCGCCAGTTGCTCGTCGACGGCAACGGCGGTCGACGCGGCGGCGGTTTCCGTCGGGGATGGCAACACGGCCGAATCGGGCAGCAGCAAGCGCTGGCCGATAGAAAGTCGGTCGCTGCCTGGGTTCAGGGCCTGAATTCCTTGCATCAACTCATGGATCGAGGCGCCGCTGCCAGCCTCGTGCAGGCGTTTGGCAATTACCCAGGGGCTGTCTCCCTGCACGACGGTATAGCGCTTGCCTTGGGTCGCCGGGGGCGGCTTGATGGCCGGCGCCGGAGTCGAGATCGAAGACTTGGGAGAGGCCGCGGGCTCGTCGGATGCAGGCACGATACCCGGCGTACCCGGTGGGTCGATCAGCACGGTGTATTCGTGCAGGAGACGTCCGTTGGGCTGATTGAGCTGCACCAGGAAATTGAGGAAAGGTTCTTCCACCGGTTTACTGGAAGTGACCCGAATGAAACTGCGCTCGCCGCGTATCACCGGGGTAAAGCGCAGGTTGCTGAGGAAGAACACCCGCTCCACGCCGGCACGATTGAAGTCGTCCGGACCAGCCAGGCTGGCCGACAGATCCCCCTCGCTGAGTCCCGCCGCATCGACCAGTGCGATATCGGCGCGCAACGGCTGGTTCAGGGCGGAATGGAGCGTGATTTCTCCCAGCCCCAGCGCAGACGCCAAAGCCGGATATCCCAATGCACCCAAGACAACTGACACGTTGACCCAACTGCGCAACGTGGACTGCAAACTTTCAAGCATGGGTATCCCTTTACGATTCGAGCGCTTCCAATACGATCGCTTAGTACTGGTTATAGTTCGCTAATCATCGAATCTCAAAAGTCGGGATATGGCAGATGTACCTCAGGATTTTTCCAGATTCGCCAGAATTCTGCCGTGAACCCGCATGCACACCCGCATGTCCTCCTCGTCGATGCCTTCGAACAGCTCCCTGCGCAATTGCGTGGCAATGGTTTCAATCTGTTCGATCAACGGCCGTGCCGGCGAGCAGAGCACGATTTTCTTGGCCCTGCGGTCCTCGGCGACGGCCTGGCGCTGCACCAGCCCCTGGCTTTCCAGGCTGTCGAGCAAACGGGCCAGGGTCGGGCCTTCGACGGCAACGCTCTGGGCCAGTTCGCGCTGGGTCGGGGCGTGTTCGAAGCGGGCCAGGTGCAACAGCACCAGCCACCGCGCCTGGGACAGACCCAGTCCGGCCAGGCGACGGTCCAGTTCGGCACGCCAGCCCCGGGACATCTGCGCCAATTGCATGCCAAAACGGTGTTGATCGGTTAACGACATAAAAAACTCATCAGATCTGAAATAGGAGAAATACTAATTATTAGTCAGCTAAGCATGCACTTTGGATTCAAGCAAGGCCTGCCCCGTACTGAATCGTTAAAGGCATGCAACTTACTGATCAGACTTCAAATTCCGACTGCAACGCAGCCCTAACGCAATACAAGACACCTTCCGGCACCCGACCGGCGAACAGCGCCGCCACTTCCGCCACCGCTGGCAACTCGCCTTCGCCATCCAGAAACGCATCCTGGACCTCGCCCATCAGTTCCTCGGGCAAATCCAGGGCCTGTTCCAGCGACAATTGCTGCTGGCCGATGGCTTCGGCAAGCATCGTGTAGACGTTTTTCTCCGAGCACTGGAGCTGTCCGGCGATCTGCAACGGGGTCATGCCGGCCCGCGCCAGGGTGATCAACTCATGGCGTACATCGGCCACCGCCTTCGGCGCCTCGGCCTCGCCGCCCAACACCTGGAGGAAAGCCTCACCATAGCGCTCCAGCTTACGCGCGCCGACGCCGCTGACCCGGGCCATCTCCGCCAGGGAGGTGGGTTGGCTGCGCAGCATTTCCAGCAGCGTCGAGTCGGGAAAGATGACGTATGGCGGTACGGCATGTTCCTCGGCCAGCTTGCGCCGCAAGGCACGCAAGGCTTCCCACTGATCGCGCTCCTCGCCGCGGACCAGTTGGCTGGCCTGGCTCTTGCTGCTCTTGATCGCGGTCGCCGGCTTGAGATCGCGGCGCAGTTCCAGGCTCACCTCGCCTTTGAGCAACGGCCGGCAGGTCTCGCTCAGACGCAGGCCGCCGTAGCCTTCCAGGTCGATGTCCACCAGGCCACGGGCCACGAGTTGGCGGAACAGAGAACGCCATTCACTTTCGGAGCGGGACTTGCCTACGCCATACACCGACAGATGCTGGTGGCCGAAACTGCGAACCTTCTCGTTGTCCTTGCCCAGCAAGACATCCACCAAGTGCCCCACGCCATAGCGCTGCCCGGTGCGGAAAATGGTCGACAACGCCTGACGCGCCGGTTCAGTGGCGTCCCAGGTTTCCACGCCGTCGACACAGTTGTCGCAGTGCCCGCACGGCTGGGGCATGTCTTCGTCGAAATAGGCCAGCAAGGTCTGGCGGCGGCAGCGGGTTTCTTCGCACAGCGAGAGCATGGCATCGAGCTTGTGCTGCTCCAGGCGCTTGTGGCGTTCGTCACCTTCGGAGTTCTGCAGCATCTGCTTGAGCATCACCACGTCTTGCAGGCCGTAGGCCATCCAGGCGTCGGCCGGCAAGCCATCACGGCCGGCACGACCAGTTTCCTGGTAATAGGCCTCAAGGGACTTGGGCAGGTCCAGGTGCGCCACAAAACGCACGTTGGGCTTGTCGATGCCCATGCCGAACGCCACGGTGGCCACCATGATCAAGCCTTCCTCGTTGAGAAAGCGCTTCTGGTGATAGGCCCGCAGTTCGTTGGGCAGCCCTGCGTGATAGGGCAACGCCGGAAACCCCTGTTCACAGAGAAACGCCGAGACTTCGTCGACTTTTTTCCGTGACAGGCAATAGACGATGCCCGCATCGCTGCGCCGTTCGGCGAGGAACGCCAGCAACTGCTTGCGTGGCTGCTCCTTGGGCACGATGCGGTAGAAGATGTTGGGGCGGTCAAAGCTGGAAAGGAACCGCTCGGCGTCTTGCAAATGCAGGCGCTCGACGATTTCTTCCCGGGTCCGTTTGTCGGCGGTGGCGGTCAGGGCGATGCGCGGTACATCGGGGAACAGCTCCGCCAGTTGCCCCAGTTGCAGGTATTCGCGACGGAAATCGTGACCCCACTGGGACACACAGTGAGCTTCGTCAATGGCAAACAGGGCGATTTCCAGGCTCTGCAGGAAAGCCAGCATGCGCGGCTGTACCAGGCGCTCCGGGGCGAGGTAGAGCATTTTCAGCTCACCGCGCCGGATCCGCGCCGCCAGGTCCCGCTGCTGCTCGGCACTCAGGGTGGAGTTCAGCGAAGCCGCGGCGACGCCCAGTTCCTCGAGCGTCGCGACCTGATCGTCCATCAAGGCGATCAGCGGCGAAACCACCACCGCCAAGCCATTGCGCAACAACGCCGGAACCTGGAAGCACAAGGATTTGCCGCCGCCGGTGGGCATCAGCACCAGGGCATCGCCACCGCTGGCCACGCGCTCAATAATGGCACCCTGGCGGCCACGAAAACTGTCGTAGCCGAAGATGTCCTTGAGGACGCGTTGAGCCTGTTCGAGCATAGAAACTCCAAAAATCACCAAAACATCCCTGCAAGGCTGGTTCAGAATCGAACATGCTGCACCGGCAAATCGTAAGTGCGAGTTTCGAGCCGGTGGGACACCGCAGGGCATCACAAAGCGCGGCAGTATACCCGAGGCCCTCTGTGCAGAGGGCGTTGCTGACAAGAGGTGTTCAAGATCTGTAAGGCCTGACATTGCACTCTGTGGCGATGGGATTTATCCCCGCTGGGCTGCGAAGCGGCCCCAGAACATGCAACTCAATCTACCTGACACACCGGAGCGTATGGCTTCAGGGCCGCTTCGCAGCCCAGCGGGGCGGTGCGACGTTTCGCTAAATCCCCTCGCCACAGGCAAATCAGCCAAGCGGCTGGCCTGGGCGCTCAAGAAGGCCTAGAATTCCCGCATTGTTTATTCCCCCAAGGTAGCCCGTAATGTCCTTCGCTGAGCAACTGACCCGCCTGCAAGTCTTCCTCGACGCCGATGAGCTGCACGAGGAAGCGCTGGACTACGTGGCCGCTCACGGCTACCTGACCGCCCTGTCGATCTGTTCCGAGCAGGTGCCGGATCGCGAGTGGATCGACGCCCTCTTCGCCGAAGAGCCACATTACACCGACGAAGCCCAACGCATCGAAATCGAAGCCACGCTGGTTGGCCTCAAGGCCCACATTGCCCGTCAACTGGCCTCCGACGAAGAATTCGAGCTGCCCTGCGAGCTGGACCTGGGCGATGACCCGGACGACTCGGAACTGCGCGGCTGGTGCATCGGTTTCATGGAAGGGGTGTTCCTGCGCGAAGCGGCCTGGTTCGAAACCGCCGAAGAGGAAGTCAGCGAAATGCTGCTGCCGATCATGGTCGGTTCCGGCCTGTTCGACGAACAACCGGAGTTCTCCGACATCGCCGCCGATGCCAACCTGATGGACGACATGATCGTACAGATCCCGGAAGCCCTCACCGCGTTGTACCTGCTGTGCAACGCTCCGGACGAGAAGCCGGCGATCCTCAAGCCTCGTCACCACTAAGACGCGGCCTATGGACAACCCCATAGGCAACCGCCCCCTGATGTTGCGTTACGTGCTGCTGGCCATCGGCTGGCTGAGCGTTGCATTGGGGGTGATCGGAATTTTCCTGCCGGTGCTGCCCACCACGCCCTTCCTGCTGCTGGCGGCGGCCTGCTTCGCCCGCAGCTCGCCGCGTTTCTACCAATGGCTGGTGGAGCACCCGCGACTCGGGCCGTGGATCAAGGATTACCTCAGCGGCAACGGCATCCCGCTCAAGGGCAAGGTCTACGCCATCGGGTTGATGTGGGCGAGCATTCTGCTGTCGTGCTACCTGGTGCCCTTGCCGTGGGCACGGGGGTTCATGTTGACGAGTGCGGTGTTGGTGACGGTTTATATCCTCAAGCAAAAGACTTTGCGCAGGCCTTGATGGTGAGACCGCCTGCTTGAGAGAACAGCAGGCGCCCATGCCCTTGGCTTCGCCTACCACTCGTCGAATAACACGCCACACCTGTAAGCTCTGACAGTAGTCAGGCGCGGTCGCCGTCACGTCAAATGTGCTCCATCGCCTTGCGATTCAACACCATCGCATCGTTCTGGACCAGGAGCTGGCCGTGACCTCTTTCCGTCTTTACCTACCGCCATTCAGGTCCTCCACCGACGGTCAGCGGGCACTGTGGCCTCTAATGATCGCGGGCATGACCAGCCCTGTCGCAGACGGCGATGGCGGCATCAATCTGGCCGTGGTTGAAGATCACACGGAGGGTGCTTTCTGTATCATCGATCCGTGGTCACCCATGCAAGAGGGTGACATCGTCGATGTCTACCTGGACTCGAACAATGTCTGGCATCACGAACTGCTCGCTGACCAGAACGAGAGATTGTTCTTCTTCGTGGACCGGCAATGGTTTGTGCCCGGTTGGATCGAACAGTGCTATTACGTACTGCTGCGCAAAAATGAAACGACACCTGACGATCCATCCGCGCCCCTACGGCTTCTGGTCAAGCTGGACCGACCCGGCGGTCGCGACAAGGAACCGCATCTGCCGGGGCACTCGGAACTCAAGAGGGTGCAGTTGCCACCCGAAGTGATCACTCAAGGCGTCGATGCCGAATGGGCCGCCAAGGGCGTGCCCATGACAATCCAGCCCTACCCCAACATTGCCGTGCGTGACGTCATCCAGGTGAAATGGGGCAGTGTCTTCCTCGCCCCCCGGAGCCTGTCACCGGAGCAGGCCGCGGGCACACAGCCCATCGAAATCATCGCCGATCAGGCCGCGATACTAGCCGGCGGCGACAGCAACGCCCTGCTGGTACAGTACGTGGTGCACGACGAGGTGTGGAACTATTCGGAAAAATGGTCGATTTCCACAACCGTACGAGTCGATGCCGGGGCCTGGCGCCTGGAAGCACCGATCATCGAGGAGGCGATCGACGGGATCATCGATCTCAAGACCTTGAACCAGCAGGACGTCACCGTGCAGATCCTGGTCCGGACGGAAGACTTCAAAATCGGCGATACGGTGACCATGACATGGATCGGCACGCCACAAGTCGGCAAGCCGCTGATCCACACCCAGGCACAGCAGATCACGAAAACACCCACCATCCTTGCGTTGAAGGTTCCTTACGCAGAAGTCCGCGCCATTGCCATGGGATCGGCCGAAGCGTCGTATGTGCTGACCAAGGAAAACGGAGATCCACCTCTTTCGTCCAGGCGCGCATTTGCCAATGTGGTGGGCGACCTTTATGCCCACCCCGCCCCGGTCCTTCACGAACAACTGGGCGATATCTTGGAACCTGACACGCTGATGGCCAACGTGGACATCTCGTACCCAGGTATCGCCGATGGAGATTTCATCGAGCTGATCTGGGAAGGCACGCGATCCGACGGCACGCCTTATGTGTATCCGCAAACCCATAGTGTCAGCAGGAGTGAAGCCGAAGACAAAGCGGTCACGCTGTACGTATCTGACGAGCACATCAGCGTACTTGCCAACGGCCGCCTTGATCTGTGGTATCAGGTGTCCAACGACCAAGTGGGTGTCTACGGACAAAGCGAATCCGAACATCTGCTGGTCACGGTCCAGGCCTTGATGGCTACGCTACCGCCCCCCACGGTCGAGGGGGTCGAAAACGGCATCCTCGATCCCTCGAAAATCTTCGATAAGGTCCGGGTATTGGTCGACTACACGGGCACGGTCAAAGGCGACATCCTGACTTACTATTGGACCGGCTCCAATCCTTCCGCCAGTACCAGCGGCTGGATACCCATCACAACGGTGTCTGCCGGTAAACCTGTGACGTTTCGAGTGGATGCCGAATTCGTGACAGGCCATATCGGGCAATCCGTAAAAGTACGCTACGCCCTCAAGCATGCTACCGGAGCGTATAGCTATTCAAACACTCTGGATTTTTTCATCGATACCTGCGGCAAGGAGGTCGAGCAGAACAAAAAGGCCTGATGTCCCTGCGATACTCCCTCGCCACAGATTCATCAGTCACTCCAACATCCCCGATGACTGTCAGATCTGACAGTAGACGCCCTCATCCCGGCGCGTCCTAATAATCCCCACGTGCATTGCGCCTCTACTGCTTTATTGGCGGCCCCTCAACCAGTCGAGGTGTACCCCCATGGAAAAGCGATTTCCCCCAAGCTATTCACCAGACAGCCAACCGCTTGCCGGCCTTGAGCCGCCCTGGTTTCCGGGCTGGACGCTTTTCGTCGAGGATTATGACGCGGGTATTCCGGCCAGGCTGGTGGAGGGAGGACTGCTGTGCATCGTCGATCCCTGGACCCAGATGGAGGTCGGTGATGTTTTCCACCTTTACTGGAAGGACACCACCACGCCGGTCTGGAGCACCGAGATCGATCTGAACCAGAAAGGGGCGCGCCTGGTTTTTCGTATCGACGCGGGGCATATCGTCAGGGGTGACGCTTTTCCGGTGTTCTACAGTGTACTGCGGGTGGGTACGACGGTGCCTGAAGAGTCGCAGCCGCAGTGGAAACTGCTGGTCAAACTCGACCCGCCCGGCGGTTTCGATGAGGATCAGGGCACCCCGGGACACTCGGGGTTGGAGTATTCGATCCCCCAGGACATCCTCGACAACGGCGTTGGCCCCGAAGAGGCCGCGGCCGGTGTGCCGATCACCATCAAGCCGTACCTGTTCATGCGCCGCAATGACAAGATCAACGTGGCCTGGGGAGCGGAAAATGTCGAGCACACGGTGGCCGAGGGTGAGGTGGGTGGGGAAATCATCGTCACTATCCCCCTTGAGGTCATCGAGCGAGCCGACGACAGCGATGGCCTCGCCGTGGCCTACCAGGTGGTGGATGAGTGCGGCAACTACCCCGGCGGGTACTGGCGCTGGTCTGCGGTGACCCACGTCCTGGTCGATGTGAACAATGACCGGCTCGACCCGCCACTGGTGCTGGTCAACGGCCTGCCGGTGGACGAAATCGACCTCGCCGAACTGGCCGGCGAACCCGTCATCGCTCGTGTTAACACCAACCGCCACGAACATGTCGTGGGTGATCTCCTGCGCCTGACCTGGCGTGGCACCGCCGCCGACGGTTCGTCGGTGATCGTCGGCCCGCTGGAGCAAACGGTTGCAACCATTCCCTACTTCTACGACTTCACTATTCCCCATGCCGATGTCGCCGCCATCTCCCAGGGACGAGCCTCGGTAGGCTACGTGCGGGTCAGGAGCGGTGAGGTGGACCGTCCCTCGAAAAGCGCGGCGGTGACCGTGACGGGCGATACTCGTCGCTACCTGCCGCCCGAGATCGTGGAAGCCGTCGCGGGAACCCTGGACCCGGACCTGAATTACTACACCCTGTCCATTCCCGACTATCCGGGACGTACCACTGGCGACGAGATCATCATCGTGTGTGAAGGCCGTACCGCCACCACCCAGCCGACCTACCATGAGGTGATCGCCATCGTCGGTGGGGAGGCGGTCGGCGAACCGGTGCTGGCGAACCTGGCTAAAGAGCAAGTCAAGCGCCTCGATGGCGGTTCGCTGACCGTGTACTACAGCGTGAACGGCCAACCGGATTCGGATTTCCTGCAACTGAGCGTGGGCGTCGCGGCGCCGTCGTTGCCGATTCCCACGGTGGTGGACGCCCCCGACGACGTGCTGGATCCTGACGACGTCAATCCCGCCATCGGCGCTAATGTGATCGCGACCTACACCGCCACCCTGCCCGGGGATGTCGTCGTGCTGCGCTGGCGCGGCTCGTCGAGCAATGCCCCGGATCAGCCAAGAACCCTGACCGCGAATACGGCGGGCAAGGTGGTGCCGTTTACCGTGCCGTTCACTTATGTGAGCGGCAACCTGAACGGGACGGTGGATGTCAGCTACTCCATTACCCGGGGCACGACTTCATTGGGCAACTCCATCGTCCGGCACCTGAGCATCGGCTCGGCCCTGGAGCTCCGCGCACCCTCGGTCAAAGAGGCCAGTGGTGCGACCCTGAATCCGGTCAATGCCAAGGACACACTGACGATTATCGTGCCATCCAACCCTGCACTGCTGCCTGGCGACAAGCTGAAAGTCACCTGGACCGGCGCCCCGGGCACGCCGGCCGAGGGTTCATACACCTCGGATGAATGGCTGGTCAGGGACGGCTGGGAAATCCCGATCGACAACAGTGTAGTGGCGTTTAGCTTGGGCAAAGCGGTGACGGTGACCTACACGGTCAATCAGGGTGGCGTGGATCTGCCGCCCTCGGCTCCCTTGACGTTGAATGTACAAGCGATGCCTATGGCCAGCCTGGCGATGCCGCTGATTCCACAAGCGGCACAGGGTGGCATCGGTAGCGAGCTGGATTTGGGTAGCTTCAGCGGCGATGCGAGGGTCACGGCGGCACCCTGGCCGCTGATTGCCGCCGGCCAGCGGGTCTGGCTGCGCTGCGAAGGAACTGCCAGCAATGGCTCGGATTACACGATTACGCTTTACACCGGCACAGAGCTGGAGTCGGGCGATGTATCGACCGGGTTGTCCAAGGAAATCCCTCGGACAGAACTTGAAAAACTGCGCGTTAGTTCAGCGCTCAAAGTGGTGTTGGAGGTGACGTTCAATCGAAGTAGCAACCAGGGAGAGGCAGTTGCCTTCCCATTGCGAACCTACACGGTTCGAAACGAAGAGCGGAAGGTGGATCATTACACGCCGTTTGATGGTGGGAATGCCAATGGTTGGCACAACGGAAATGCGTTTGAGGTCGTTCATGAGGCTGGTAATTATTTTGGTCGAATCAGTCACAACGCAGCCGGATTTGGGTCATCAGTGCTGGATCTTTCACTCCGAGAGGATGTTCGCTATGAGCTCAGCTTTGTTGCCCGTACCTTTTCCGGCGTCTACCCGTTGCATTTTTGGGCCATTGGACCTGGGACTATAGGATTTCAGATTACTATCGAGCTCTCTAGTGTCTGGGCGCCATACTTAAGGCAATTCACGTCCAGCTCGGTAGTCGATCAGCTACTGATTAGTGCGGAAATGGGGGGCATCGACGTGGATAACATTCGAATACGCCAGCTATGAAAGAAAGCGGATTTTGACTGCTTGACCAAAGGGTTCGTGACGGCATGAAAAAGGGCGAAAAAGGGGACGCATTTATTTTCGAAAGACTGTAAGCCTTGATGTAGGACACGGCCGCTCGGGGCTACACCTTCTTGCGCCATTGCCTACAACTGCGCCAGAATCCGCCGGCTTGTGCACCTGGTGGGCGGGTTCTATCGTTTTCCGGTCGCTGATTTATCAGTGATCGGGTTTGGTAGCCCGGGTCGTTGGTGCATAGCGTCACCTCCTGCAAGCGCATCCATGCGCTTTGCCTTTTGGTGGCCATGCGCAGGGTCTCTCCGGAGACGCCGGTTCCAATGCCCGGTCTACCAACCTTCGTATGGCCGCCACCCTCATTCGTTTGGTAGCGAGAGGGTGATGGCTCCTCTTTTATTGCATTGGAGCTTCAACCATGTTCAAACCAACACCCAATCCGCCGACAGACCCGCTCTTCACCGTCGTGAATGGCATCGACACCGAGTGCCTGCTCGCGAACCTCAGTGAAACCCTGGCCTCTGCGGACGCCATGATCAGCGACCTGGCCTTCGAACTGGACGGTTCGCGACGGCATGTAGCGTTGGGCATTCAGCAATTGATCGAGCTGGGCGGATTACTGGTGAGCCGGGCGCTGGATAACGTCGATCCGGGCCAGTAGGCGCTTTTCATTCAACTCCAGAAACGGAACGCGGAGCATCCCAGGCGGCATTCCCACGCGGGAGCGTGGGAACGATCAGACCGTGCTGGCTGACACACCACCTCTGTGGCGAGGGAGCTTGCTCCGGCTGGACTGCGCAGCAGGCCTTCTTTTCGGCGGTCGCTGCGCCCGAGGCGTCGGACCGACCGAACGGGAGCTCTCCCTCGCCACAGGGAACATGCCCAACACCGACCATTCGTCTACAACCGCCCCACACCTGTAAGTTCTGACAGTAGCCACTCCCCTCGTCCCCGGGCATAAATCACTCCATCGTCCCCGCCGCGACTGGAGTGCCCCCCATGCTGAATCAACCCAGAAAATACCCTGCTCCGCTGGCACTGCGCGCGCCGGACATTCCCGGACGCTCCGAGCAGGACCTGCCCTCCGGTGAGTGGGGCCTCAACCTTGCCGCCGTCCTGGGCACTCATCCCAACAAGGGACTCAAGGTCCACATTCCCAGCTGGCCGATCACGGGCACGGGCATAGGCGACAACGTCAAGTTGCTGCTGAACGGCGGCCAGGTCGATCAGCACACCATCACCCAACCTGTCGAAGTGGGTGAACGCGTGACCTTGTGGGTCGCACCGGGACGCCTCCAGACCGGTTCCTACGAGCTGACCTATGTGATCAAACGGCCCAGCCAGACAGAAGAGACCTTCACCCCACCGGTCAGACTGTACGTCAAGCTGGAACTGCCCGGCGGCCAGGATACCGATCCGGACCCTGGTTCGCATTCCGAACTGTATATGGACATTGACCCCGAGCTCGTCGAAAACGGGGTGGACGACGACGCCGCCCGAAACGGTGTCGACGTCACCATCAAGGCCAAGCCGGGCAGCCCCAGCCCGCTGCCCTACCCAAACATTGCCGAGGGCGACCTGATCTATTTGAGCTGGGGCGGCGTCGAGGTGATCTCCGATCCGGTCAGCCAGGCGCAGATCGATGATCCGGGCAACAACCCCATCATCGTCCATGTCAGCGAAACGGTCATTCGCGACGAAGCCGGAGACTCCGGCCCCGAGGGGCTGGCCGTGACGTTCAAGATCCATGACCGAGTCAACAATGCTTCCGAGGACTGGTGCCCAGAGACGCGCCTGGTGGTCGACACCGGCAACTCGCGACTGGAGGCGCCGATTCTCGAACAGGCCGACGGCAACCTGCTCGACCTGGACACCCTCGGCGATGCAGCGCTCCAACTACAGGTCTGGGCCGCCAATACCACCTTATTCGCCAAGAACGATGTGATCATCATGCGCATCAAGGGCACCACGCTCGACGGTGACCCTATCGAGGAAACCGCTCGTCAAGCGATCGAGGAAAACCCGCCCACCGTGGTCAATGTCCTGTTGCCCAACAGCGCCGCCCGCGCCCTGGCCAAGACCCAGGCAGTGTTCTCCTACAAACTGGAACGCGGTGGCACGATCATCCAGCAATCCAAGGGCCGCTTCATCAACATCATCGGCGAGCCCAATCTCCTGGCGGCGCCCATTGCCGAGGACGCCCAGGGCGGTGCGCTCGATCCGGACCTGACCAGTACCCGGATCCGCATTCCATTCGATGAGCGCATCGAGGAAGACATGGCCATCGAACTCAAATGGTTCGGTACCCGTCCCGACCAAAGCAGCTACGAACCGGAACTGGAGTGGTACTTCCCCAGCCGGGACGAAGTCGAGTCCAAGGAGGACTTCTTCATTCCCGTCGACGGTCGCCACCTCAAGACCCTTGAGGGCGGCACGCTTGACCTTTCCTACAACCTGCTCAGCGACGAAAACGGCGAGATCGTCAGCCGTGGCTCCCGACATGCAGCGCCCGTGAATGTGGGCGAGCCACAGTTCGAACTGGTCAGGGCCATCGTCGTCGGCGAGCAGAACGGCGCGCTGGAACCGGGCGACCTGCCCAACGGCACCAGCAAGGTCACGTGTCCCGCCCCCGTGGCGAACCCGACCAAATCCGGGGATGTGGTGAGTTGGCAGTTGTTCGACGCCCAAGGCACAAAACTCTTCGACGACTCGAAGACCCTCACTGCGCTGAACGCCGGCAAGAATGTGGATTTCCCCCTCAATGCTGCATTTGTGCAGCAGCACTTCGAGGCTCATCGTGGTGAAGAACTGACCGTCAAATACGACATCCTGCGCTTCGACACGGGTAAGTACAGTTATGCAACCCCCTTGGAATTTGTCATTGGTGAAGCGCGACAGCCGCTGCTGGATCCGGCCAAGGTACGCGAGGCCATCGATGATGTGCTGGATCCGGCCGATGCAACGGGCGGCGCCCACATCGACATCGAACCCAACCGTGCAGAAAATGCCGGCGATCACTTCTATGTCACGTGGGCCACCACCGATGGCGCAACAACTCACACCGATGACAAATCGATCACCGGCAGCATGAAGGGCAAGCCCGTCGAGTTCCCGGTACCCCGCAGTATCGTGCTGGCCAGTGAGGATAAAACCGTCATCGTCAGCTACCGGGTCGAGTTGCTCGAAGGAGGCGACCAACCCGGCGAGGATTACGAGCTGTTGGTACAACACCAGGCGTTCAGGCTGCCTGAGGCAACCTTCAGGGAAGCGACTGGCCCGGGACAGGACCAGCTGAATCCCGATGACGTCTACCCCAACGGCGCCACCGTCATTATCCCAGCTACCGCACTGCTGAAAACCGATGATGAAATCACCGTAACGGTGCAGGGACAGGCCACCACCTATTACTCACACACAGTCCTGCCAACGGAAGCCGACAAGGAGCTGGCGTCGATCAAGGTGCCCCACGCGGTAATCAACGCCAATGAGGGCAACAGCATTGCGTTGGACTACACGGTCGCACGCAAGGCCGGTGGCACGGACGGTCCCTCGACGCCTACCGAGTACGATGTTCGCCGCGTGATCGGGTCTGGAACACTGAAGGTCATGGGTGCCCGCTATACCCGCAGTACCTACAGGGCCTCCAGTGCCAGCCGTATGCTGAGCGCATTCAATGCCACCACGGGCCAGCCTATCCAGGCACAGTGGAAGTACACCATCGACAAGGACTGGACGACGGCCGAGACTTGGCGCGACACCGCCCCGCATCAACCGTTGCAGGTACGCACGACCGACGATCAACTCACCCTCAATCCGGCCAATATCATCGGTAACGGCATAGACACAACCGTGACCGGTCTCGCCGCCTTTGTCGCCCATCGCGATGTCGGCGACGTAGTCGGATGGGGCAACGCCGCTTACGGCGGCGACATTGATGCCACCATCATCACCATGGACGACATTGTGGAAGTGAGCTGCACACGCAGCGCCTATGCAGCCCGTCGGGCCAACACCGCCGTAGTGACCTGGGGAACCCCAGCTGAAGGCGGGCTGATAACGGGCGATCCGTTGAATTTCGCCCAGGTCGTGGGCAACGCAACAGCCTTCGTCGGGTTGAAGACCACCGGTCGGGTGGTCGCCTGGGGCGTGGCCGCTGTTGGCGGCACGGTCCCTGACGCGATTGCCAACCTGAATGACATCATTGAAGTGACCTCCGCCGGAACGGCCTTTGCTGCCCGACGGGCAACTGGCCAGGTCGTCGCCTGGGGAAATGCCACCAACGGTGGAACGGTTCCCTCTGAAATCGGCGGTTTCACCGATATCAAATCCGTCATCGGCAGCTTCGGTGCCTTTGCCGCTCACCGGGGGAACGGCCGGATCGTCGCTTGGGGCCACGCAACCTATGGTGGCACCGTACCGGCCGACATTGCCGCCATGACCGACATCATCGAGCTGAGCTGCGCCAACGCCCAAGCCTTCACAGCCAGGCGCGCCACCGGTCAGGTCGTCGCCTGGGGCACCGCAGCGTATGGCGGCACCATCGATCCTTTGATTGGAGGATTGACGGACATCGTCGACATCAGCTCCACCTGGCGCGCCTTCGCAGCGCGGCGCGGAAACGGGCATGTGGTAGCCTGGGGGACTGAGGCAGAGGGCGGCAAGGTGCCTGCCGATATTGCAGCGTTGGATGACATTGTTCAGGTGACCGGCTCATCGGTAGCGTTCGCGGCCTTGCGAAAAAACGGCACGGTGGTGGCGTGGGGCAACGCAGTGGCCGGCGGCGATACCTCGGCCGTGGTGGGAGAACTGACGCAGGTACAAGCGCTTTACAACAATACCCACGGTTTTGTGGCACTGACTGCAGACGGTCGAGTGGTGACATGGGGGCATGCCGGCGGCGGCGGTGACAGTAGCGCTGTGCAAGACCGGCTGGCAGGCAAGGTTTCCTACACGGCCAACTCGGCCTCAAGGGGCCTTGCACTCAAAGCCAATCGGCTGGCCGGCCTCGTTCGGTAATCCTCTACCTCCTCAGGAAACGTCGACATGCCAACGACTCTGGATGATCTGAAAGAAGCGTCCGTGGACGAAGCGCCGGATGAGGTGCTGGACCCGGCGAACCTTCCGCCCGAGGGTGCGACAGTCCGCATCGAACCCTACATCCCAATGAAGTTTCGCGACATCGTCACGCTGTACTTTTATGACGAACTCATCGACTACATTCCAATCGCTGCCGGTGCGGTGGATAAGGACGTTGAGTTTCCCGTAACCGCCCAGGTGTTTATCGATAACGCCCAGGACGACGTCGTGGAGATCTACTACGAGGTGCAATTCGAAGGCGTCGGGCCGGCACAGAAATCTGCGGTGCTGCCACTGAGGCTGTATGCAGGCTTCGAAGCCGACGCCAAGCTCGACCTGAGCGGCAGGAACTACATCGCCGCCGTCGAAAAGCCGCCGTTGCAAGTGCCGGACTACGCTCGCCTGACGCGCACGGCGGATTGGGGGAGCGGTCCCTATAACTTCAGCAGCAGCGACGCTCACATCGCGCTTGTCGATGAGAGCAGCGGCCAGGTCACTGCCCGGCGCAACGGGCAATGCACCATCAGCGCCACCGACAGCAGCACACCGCCCCAAACCCAGCATTATTCACTGACGATCCAGGGCATACAGGAACTGCATTTCCTGACCCATAACGCAGACTGGGAAGGCATGAAAAACCTTTGTGCGCAGGCCGGCCTCGAGCCCGTGACGCTGACGCAGATCAAGCAATTCTGGACGCTGTACAAAGCGGGGTTGCAAGAAGGTGTGGGAACCTATCTGGGCTGGTTGAACTACCCCGTCTGGACCGGCACCGCGCTGGGCGCCGGAACAGCCTGGCAGTACGACCTCAACGGCGACTCCGTCAACGACAATGCCGATGGCTCGGACACCCAGACACACCATCAAGTGGTAGGTATTTACTCGCCATGAATGGGTTATTCGTAGCCAAAAGCAAAGGAATGACTCATCGGATAGTCGCTTGGCTGGTGTCGATTGTCGCCCTGATAGCCATGACGGTCGATGCGGCGACAGGCCCGGAAGTCGCACAGTTGCTCAATCGTAATTTCCAGTTTGCCCCCCCCGGGTGCGCAGCGCAAAAACCGGCATATACCTGCAGCGGCGTATTGGCCCGGGGAAGTCCGGCATCGGGGGAGTTCTGGAAACATGATCCGATATCGTCGCAACTGGGCGCACAAGGCTTCACCTACCTGCGCGCCGACATTGGCACGCAATCCCTGGGGCTGCCCTACGGCGTATTGCTCAGCGATGGATTCACGGCCATCGGCCAGGGCAAAGCCCTGGACGTATTGTGTGCCTACCCTTTCCAATTTACCCCGCAAGCCGACCGGCCCGACTTCGGCTGTGGCTGGATCGCGGCCAATGCCAGTACGGCAACGGATCCCGCTTCCTGCGCAGCCCAAGGCGTCAGCGACGCTGAAGGCTGGCTCGAACATTTTCGTCAGCAAAACCTGCGGCCTACTGGCCAATGTTCTTTCAGCGGCCTTGAGGCCGAACAATTCCAGGCCAGCCTGATCGCCCACGAAAGCCTCAACAGCATCTGGTCGGTCCTGCCTATGCAAGTTCAGATCAGGAACTGGGATGCCAACGCTCCCAGGCAGATGCCGATTCTAGGTCTGTTCTACGATGTAACGCAGGCGGATGCCCTGCTCGGCGCCCAAAAGGATCAGCGGGATTATTTCAACGCAACGGGTGACTGGTTGCCCATCTTGCGCATGAACCTGAGTCAGGCACCGGGGGCCGTATTCGGTTTCAACCAGCAGGACCAGTTGTACGTCGGCTATCAAGTCGCATCGAAGTTGAATGCGCGGTATGGCGATGTCTCTGCGAGCTGCCAGGGCGAGCAACCGGCGTTCAGGTGCAATGGTGTCCTGATTCGGGCCGCCGATGCCTCGGCCGGTTTTCGCGCCTGGAATCCCAGCCCGAATTCGATCAGTCGTAACGGTGTTTCATTTTCTTACGTACGAGCCGATGTCGGCACCCAACAGCTCGCGGGCACCCAGGGATTCATATTCAGGGAAACCTTCGCCCCGACAGGTTATCCGGTGGCCCTGCGCTGCGCTTATCCGGCCAACGCCGGGACCGCCTCGATTCCTGACAGTTGCCGCGCAAGCTGCGAGTCTCAGGGCGTGACGACGGTCGCCGCCTGGCAATCCAGGTACGCCGGCAACCCGGGAAACAGTTGTGCATTCGCTAGCAACCCTGCTCAGTTCCAACTCAGCATCGCTGTACGCCCGACCTTCAGCAGCCCCCCAGCGATACTGAAGTGGAACGAAATGATCATCGCGGCCTGGCCCGACGACATTCCCAAAGAACTGCCACTCGAGGCGCTTTTTTATATCTCGGGAAGCGCAACGGGGTTCGCGAACGCCGCGTTCATCCAGCGTGACTACTTCCTGCACGCGGAAAACTTCCTGCCTATCGTGCGCTTGAACCTGCTCGCCACCGATGGACATCCGTTCAGTTTCGAACCGCAGGATCAAACGGTCCTGGGCACATCGACGCAGGCACTGATCCAAGGCATCACCCCCAACCCGGATAATGAAGGGTGGTAGTGACTGATTGAAGGGTTTTACCAGGAGCATCAAGCTCATGCGCTATCTCATTGTGTTCATGCAAACCCTGGTGCTCACCCTGCTGTTCGCCAGCGTGCCGACGCTTGCCGTCACCGGCCCGGAAGTCGCGCAACTGCTCAACAACCGCTACAAGAACACCGTTTCCGAATGCCCGGTCAACAAGCCGGCCTACTTCTGCAGTGGCGTGTTGGTACATGGAAGTCAAGGCTCGGACACCTTCTGGACACATGACGCCGCGTCCATCCAATCAGGTGCCGAGCGCTTCAACTATTTACGGGCCGATCTCGATACCCGCCAGTTGTCGCAAAAAAATGGAATCGTGTTTTCCGATTCGTTCACGGCCATTGGCGTGGGTAAATCTCTCGACGTGTTGTGCGCCTACCCCTTCGAAATGACCGTTTCAGGTCATCGCCCCGACCATGGTTGTGGATTGCCAACTGCGACGAACACCACGCAAGATCCCAGTTCATGCGCCGCATTGGGGATCAGTGACGCCTCCAGTTGGCTCACGCATTTTCAGCAACAGACCCAACAGCCCGAGCAGCAATGCTCGTTGAGCAGCCGCGTGGCCGCGCAGTTCAAGGCCAGCCTGGTCGCCCACCAACTCATCGATTCCGAGTGGGCCGCCAAGCCTAACCTGTTGCAGATCAGAAACTGGGATGCCCAGGCACCTGAACGGCTGCCTTTGCAGGGCCTGTTCTATGACACGACACAAACAGGGGCCCTGCTGGACGCGCAAAAGGACCAACGCGATTACTTCACCGCTACCGGAGAGTGGTTGCCGGTCCTGCGAATGGATCTGAACCGCGCTCCGGATGCGGTCTTTGGTTTCAATACCCAGGATCAGTTGTACGCCGGTTATCAAGTAGCGTCTCGGCTCAATGCCCGGTACGCCAATACGGCAGCGGCCTGTCAGGGCGATACACCCGCCTACAACTGCAGCGGTGTACTGATTCGAACCACCGATGCCTCGCTGGATTTTCGGGCATGGAATCCGAGTCCCGGCTCCATACAGCGCAACGGTGTGTCATTTTCCTATATGCGGGCAGATGTGTATGTGCCCAAACTCGCCTGGGCCAAGAACCAGGGCTTGATCCTGAAAGAGTTAGCGGCCCCCAGCGCCCACCCGCTCACGGTACGCTGTGCTTATCCTTATGATGGGGCCACTTTTTATCGCTCGGACAGTTGCAATGCACATTCCTCAGCACCGCAAACAAGCATACCGTGCGCAGAACAGGGAATTACTGACGAACACCAATGGCTAGCGTATTTCAATGCGCTGGCCAGTAAACATACGTTGTGCAGCTTCACAGGAGAAACAATACCCTTTGATGTCAGCCTCAAGGCCAGAGCTTTGTTGGATCCCGCTGTACAGCGAGAGCAGAATGAAATCATCCTCGCCAAATGGCCGCAGGACATCGGAGAGCAACTTCCGCTAGAAGCCTTTTTCTACACAACCGTCGCAGCAAAACCCAACGCGGTCTTTTTTCAGAAGGATTACTTCCTGCACACGGGGCGCTTTCTGCCTGTCGTTGGCGTTGACCTTTCGGCTACGGACGGCAGCGTCTTCAGCTTCAATCCAGACGATCAGATATCCCCCCTCTCCGCTTCGGTAAAAGAAGCCAACGGGAATACCCTGGACCCGGTCAATGCCGAGGACTCGTTGACAGTCGTGGTGCCATCCAACATCGGCTTGCTTCCCGACGACAAACTCAAGGTCACCTGGGCCGGTGCGCCGGGAACACCAGCCGGGGGGTCATACACCTCGGACGAATCGTTGGTCAGCGCCGGGTTGGAAATCCCAATCCCTTACACGGTGGTGGCTTTTAACCTGGGCCAGTCGGTGACGGTCACCTACACGGTCATCCGCAACAACGTGGAGTCGCCGGCGTCGATTCCACTCAGTCTGACGGTACTGCCTCTATCCCAGGACGATCTGCTGGTCTCCAAGCCAAAGATATTGCAAGCGGCCAACAATGGCGAAGGGCCTGAGCTTGACCTGGCCCTGGCAAACCCCGATGTCGAGTTACGCATTGAAGGCTGGCCGCACATGGCCAAGAACCAGTACGTATGGTTGCGTCTGAGGGGAGAAAAAACCGATGGCACCAGGCACGACTACACGGTGTGGAAGGCCCCGTCGCGGGTTACGCCGTCGGAATATGATCGCCGCTACCTGAAAGCCCCGGTCCCCTACAGTTACTTGCAGGCCCTGCGCGACGGCAGTGTATTGAGCGTGGAATTCAAGGCCGCGCTCAGCCAAAGCACGGACGAATCCCAGGCGGTGACCTTCCCGTTGCGTACATATACCGTCCATGGGCAGGTCTTACCGTTCCCTCCTTCGGTGAAAGAGGCCGATGGCACCACCTTGAACCCGATCGATGCCGAGGACTCGCTGACCGTCATGGTGCCAACCAGCATCGGCTTGCTTCCCGACGACAAACTGAAGGTCACCTGGGCCGGTGCACCGGGAACACCGGCGGGGGGTTCATACACTTCGGACGAATCATTGGTCAGCGCCGGGTTGGAAATCCCAATCCCCAACACGGTGATGGCTTTTAACCTGGGCAAGTCGGTGACGGTCACCTACACGGTCATCCACCACAACGTGGAACCAGCGACGTCGATTCCACTCAGTCTGATGGTACTGCCTCTCTCCCAAGACGATCTGCTGCGAGCCAAGCCGAAGATATTGCAAGCGGCCAATAATGGTGACGGTCCGGAACTGGACGTGAACACGTTAACCGGCAGCGCCAGCGTGCGAATCGACAGTTGGCCACATATCGCGGCAGGCCAGTACGTATGGCTGCACCTGGCAGGTACGAAGATCGATGGCTCGGACTATGAACGCACCCTATGGGGAGATGCCAACGGGAGCCGGGTCTCAGACAAATGGGTATCAGATGGCTTCGCAACCAATAGCACCGCATCGCTTGGCGACCTTCAGGGGTTACGCGATGGCAGTACGCTAACGGTGGGTTTCAAGGCTGCCTTTGACCAACGCAACGTCGAAGCCGAGGCGGTGACCTTTCCGTCACGAACCTACACGATCCGGGGGAAGCAGGAGTAGCTCCTGTTCAAAAGAGGCGAACCGGGCGTCCGCCTTGATCCTTCCCACGCTCTGCGTGGGAATGCCACAACGGACGCTCTGCGTTCGGCTCCTGAGGGACGCAGAGCGTCCCAGGCTGCATTACCACGCAGAGCGTGGGAACGATCAACAATCAGCTCTTTGCCGTCGTCAATGGCATCGACACTGAAGTCCTGCTCGCCAACCTCAGCGAAACCCTCGCCTCGGCCAATGCCATAGTCAGTGATCTGGCCTTCGAGCTGAGCGAACCGTGCGCTGGATAACGTCGAACAGCGCTAGCCACTCCGCCCTTGATCGTTCCCACGCTCTGCGTGGGAATGCCTCAAGGGACGCTCTGCGTTCGGCTCTTGGGGACGCAGAGCGTCCCAGGCTGCATTACCACGCAGAGCGTGGGAACGATCAACCAGCGCTAGCCAAGACAATACACCTCCTGTGGCGAGGGGATTCATCCCCGCTGGGGTGCGAAGCGCCCCCAAACCGGACGACGCGGTGCAACAGAACAACCCCGTCAACCGTTTTGCGACTGTCGCGCAGTCGGACTGGGATAAGCCTCTCACCATAGAAGTCTGCCCCCGAGCAACTCTGGGGAGGCATCCGCCAACTCCACACCACCGCTCGTCTTAAATCCGCGCTCACCTGTAAGTTCTGACAGTAGGCAATTGCCTCGGCCTGACGTGTGATACCCCTAACGTCCGTTACCTGCCAGGAGAATCCGATGGATATCCAATCTTCTACCCTGGACGATTTGTTCGAGCTGTATCCCGTGATCATTCCAGGCTGGATCACCCCAGTGAAACCGGCCGGCATCGCCGATGGTGGGATTCCCAAAAGCCTTTACGACGGCCAGCCTCAGGGGCTTCTCTGCCTGATTGATCCGTGGACGGAGCTCAAGCGTCAATCCTGGACAATGGCGGCCTATGATCGCGCTGACCTGTTCGTCAATGACGATCCCACTCCCGTCGCCGGCAAGACCGTAGATCCGGGGGAAGAGCAGGATCGCCTCCCCTTGTACATCCCCCATGGGCAGTTGATTCATGGGGTCAACAGGCTGCATTACAAAGTGACCCGCCCCGGTGAAAACGCCGCGCCCTCCAGGGACCTGCATGTCCTGTATCACCTGCGCGCACCCGGTGAGCCGGCACCGACAGGCCTGGATCTGGTGATCCCGCCCGACGTTGTCAACGATGGGGTCAGCGCCGAGCGGGCGGCGCAGGGCGTGGAGTTCGGCTTCGACTACAGCCACCGGCGAGACTACGACCATATTCGCCTTCTGCTGGGCAATGCGACGGTTGAATGGGAAATCACCGACAGTTCGATACCGGTGGTGAAAACCCTGTTCACCGACACCTTTCAACAGGCGGGTGACAATCCCAATACGCTGGCGGAGTTCGTGGTTTTCGACCAGTTGGGCAACGTCAACCGGTCGCCTACCAAACGTTTGGATATTCATCTTGGCTCTGCGCTGGTCCTCCCTACCCTCGACAGCGTCCAGGACGCCAACGAGGTGGAGATCCCGGACGGTACCACCACCGTCAGCACCACTTTGAAACTGTCGGGCCAAGCCAGCAAAGGCCGGAAAGTCGAAATTTTCGAAGGCAATGACCCCAACCCTGTCTCCAAGGGTGAGGCAACCGCTGATAACGCGTCCGGCATTTGGGAACTCGAGATAACGGTCGAACTGGGCCCTCGCCGGCTGTACGCAAAGTCGCTCTATCACAGTGGCAATGTCTACTCCAACGCACGCACCCTCACGGTGGTGGAGGCCATCAGAGTGGTCTCGCTGACCGCTTCGCCTCGTGGCGCGGAGTATTCGTTCGCGCCCGATAGCGGCTTCCCGACTACAGGCTTCAATGGCGCACGTTTCAAAATAAACGTGGCAGGAGGACGGCCTCCTTATTTGTTTTCTGCATCGAATTCCGCATGGGCGTCCATCCATGCAGAAACCGGTGAAGTGACAAGAATCACTTATCATGAAGTTACCTTTACGGTAACGGACGCTGCGCAACCGACCCCCAACCGTGCCACCTTTGCAATGAAACAAGCGGCCTTATGGTTCACAGGACTTTATGGCTACGAGACGTGGTCCGCCGCCGCGGGCCGTGGCAGACTGCCTGCACCGGGGCATTTGACTTCAGGACAGGGCGTGCGGGGGTTAGGGACCCTGTTTGGGGAATGGGGGGATATGCAACAGGGGTATAACTGGACGCTGGGTGGCACAAACGAAAGCGGTGTTCCCGACCCCAACCTATCGGAATATTGGACGCATCAAAATTCAGGAGACGGAAGCTATTACACGGTCAGCATCAAATACGGCTATGTCTATAAGCGCCCTCACAACTGGTTTATTCCTCATGTTGGAGTTGAATCCTTAGGACCTGCCCCACTGTTCCTGGACGCCTTCGGATTTCCTCCGGGATTGCGCCCTCCCAAGGATTACCCCGATACCCGCGAGCTGGAAGAAGGCTCGCCGACCTGAGCCCCCGGGAGCCAGGCTCTATCGCAGTTCCGAGTCGTCCAGGTCATCGCCCAGGTCCAGCTCGCAGGGCAGCTCGAATTCTTCGTCGGAGGCCAACTGACGGGCAATGTGCGCCTTGAGGCCGACCGGCGTGGCTTCGATTTCGGCGCGCGGGGCTTCGTTTGCGTAATGCGGTTCTTCGCCGTATCCGCCCCGCCCGCAATCATCCCCCCTGCTCCCGGTGTCACGCCGTAGTGGCTGGCGAGGTCGATGCCGGCCAGGTCGATGGTCTGGTTCGGCGTGGCGCCGGCGGTGGCGCTGACGTTGATGCTGGCGATGACCGATGCGCCGTTGCCGGTGACGGTGAAGTGCAGGTAGTCGTCTAGGGAGGCACTGGTGCCGTTCTCTCCCAGCAGCAGTTGATCGTTCCCACGCTCTGCGTGGGAATGCCTCAACGGACGCTCTGCGTTCGGCTCTTGGAGACGCAGAGCGTCCCAGGCTGCATTACCACGCAGAGCGTGGGAACGATCAATCATCGCGAGCAAGCTTTGCTCCCACAGGTTTGTGGCTCAACTGACCGGCATTGCGCCCCTATGTTTATTTCACAGTAGGACACTGCTGGACGGGCTACGTCGTCTTACGCCATTGCCTACGACTACGCCAGAATTCGCCGGCTTGTGTGCCAAGAGGACAGGCTCTATCGTTTGTCCATCGCTGACAAATCAGTGATCGGGTTTGGTAGCCCGTATGCCACATGACATATAGCATCACCTTGACGATGGCTTTCTTGACATCTGTTCAATGGTGGTCATGCATGGAGCTCCACCTTATGCCCAGCACCCCGGATACCGACCCCACATCCTCTTACGACAAAACCGCCGATCGCGCCCTCGACTTTTACTTGAAACCAAAACCGAGCGGGTCCGAGATCGATCCGCCTCCCGATCAGCTTTTTACCATCGTCAATGGCATCGACACTGAAATCCTGCTCGCCAACCTCAGCGAAACCCTGGCCTCGGCCAATGCCATGGTCAGTGATCTGGCCTTCGAGCTGAACGGTTCTCGGCGGCATGTGGCGCTGGGCATCCAGCAATTGATTGAACTGGGTGCATTGCTCGCGAACCGGGCACTCGACAACGTCGAACATCGCTAGCCACTCCGCCCTTGATCGTTCCCACGCTCTGCGTGGGAATGCCTCAAGGGACGCTCTGCGTTCGGCTCCTGGGGACGCCCAGGCTGCATTACCACGCAGAGCGTGGGAACGATCAATATCCCCTGTCCGCGCCACAAGGCAAACCTCCAGCAGCGCCGACCATCCGTCAGCAATCTGCTCAGCCTGTCAGACCTGACAGTAGGCAGAGAACAGGTTCCACTTCATTAATCGCTCCATCGTCCCTAAGCGACCGGAGCTTCCGCCATGCTGACTCAACCGAAAAAAATTTCAGTGCCGCTGGCCTTCTTTGGGCTGGTACTGGGCGCCGGGGCGGCGGTCGCTGCCGTGGAGACTGCGCCTCCCACCCCGATCACTCCAGGTCAGATCATCGGGGAAAGTCAGCTTGAGAAGGCTCGATGCGTACAGGAGTCGGACCCGGCAAAATACCGGCGCTCACGCGCAGTCGGCAGGATTTATACCGGGCCCAGCTATGGGACTGCATGGCGGATAGGGCCTGGAAACCTTGTGCTCACCAACCTGCATGTCATTGGTGAAAATCCGGATCCGAGTCGGATGGTCGTGGCGTTCGATTACGAGGAACCCAGCTGCGATTCGGATGCTGTGCGGCCTGCTGTCCAGGTGCCAGTGGCGCGGATCTTGACCTCTCATAACTTTACCGATTCTGCGCTACTTGAGTTGGATCCGGATGTGGTTGACAGCGGCGTATTGGATTCCTTCGGTTATCTGGGCGTGGATACCCGTATCTCGGAGGTTGGCGACCCGGTCTACATTGCGGGGCATCCCAGGGGCGGGCCGAAGCGGATCTCGCGCTTTCACGATGACGGACGTCCCTGCTGGGTGACCGCAGTGAATAACAACGGCTTCGCTGATTTCGCAAAATACAACTGCGATACCGAGTCAGGGTCTTCCGGGTCGCCAGTGATCGATGCGCGGACCAATGCAGTTATTGCCCTGAACTATGGTTACAGTTCGGGGTACAACACCGGCGCGCAGATGAGCAGCATCTGGCCCCGTATCGCGCAGTATTTCGGTGGCAAGTTGCCCGAGGGCAGTATCCCGGTGGGACAGCTGACCATACCGTTGGCCAAGCCGGGAGGGGTTGGCGTACAGGTTCCGGTGCGAGTGACGCAGGTGGACGGCAAATCCCCGGTGGTAGGGGCACCCGGCGAACAGCTGTATTACAACGCTCCCGCACACACTGTGATCACCGACGTGTCCTGCCAGAGCGGGACTACCAAGTGGATCGCCGAGAACGGCAACGCCGCGTCATGCACCCTGCCAAGCGCAGCGAACTGGACCGCAGCACAGTCGGCGACGCTGCGCGTGGATGACACAGCCGCCGACGGCCACATCACCAATGGCCGGGTACGGCTATTGTCCGATACAGGACAAATCCGCGGAGCGAACAACATCGCTCTGAACGTGATGTCGCGGTGGCCAGGCGAGGTTCAGTCGCTACAAACGCAAGCGGGGAATTTCCAGGCCGTCTCAATGGACAGCAGGTTTCCGAAACCATTGACCGCACGAGCCACAGACCCCTTGAACGCGGCTGTCGTGGGTACGGAGGTTACCTTCGCGGTCACTGATGACGGTGGGACAGGGACACGGTTCAACGGGGGCGACCAGACACCGACCGTGCAGACGAACGCCGAGGGTGATGCTACGTCGCCAACGCTGGTGGCCGGCGCCAAGGCGGGTACGCTGCAGGTTACCGCCACGTCTAGCGATAGGACGGCTACGTTCCACTTGCGGGTGGTGTCGCAAGAGGGTGACCCGACGGAGGATGTGGAGCATCTATCCGTGATCGCTGGGCATGGACAGTTCGCGTCAGAAGGTACTGAGTTCGCCCTCCCCCTCACGACACGGACTTCGAATCAGGACCAAGATCCAGTAGAGGCTGCCTGGGTCACCTACACGATCACCAATGATGGTGGAACCGGAACCCTATTCGTCGGGGCCGATCAGACGCCGACAGCCACGACCAGCAGTCATGGCGACGCAGTGTCACCGAAGCTGATCGCCGGCAACAAAATCGGTTTCGTGACGGTAATCGCGACATCCAACGGCAAGTCGGTGACGTTCACTCTGATTGTGCTGACCCGAGATGAGCGCGCGACGGCCAATACCCGGAATAGTCATCAATAGTTGGCAGTGGGCGAACTGAACGCCGGATAACGTCAGTTCGCCTCGGTCGCCATCACATCCTGTGGTGAGGGAATTTGCTCTCGCAGGGTTCACACCAAACGCCACAGTACGACTTACCTCATACCGTATCCACCTTCAACGAATGATCATTCAACATCCCGTTGATGATGGTCGCCGTGTCCGCCCCGCCCGCAATCATCCCCCCTGCGCCCGGTGTCACGCCGTAGTGGTTGGCGAGATCGACGCCGGCCAGGTCGATGGTCTGGTTCGGCGTCGCGCCGGCGGTGGCGCTGACGTCGATGCTGGTAATGACCGATGCGCCGCTGCCGGTGACGGTGAAGTGCAGGTAGTCGTCCAGGGAGGCGCTGGTGCCGTTCTCTCCCAGCAGCAGTTGTGACAGGTCAAGTTTATCGAGACCGGGGGTGAAGTCGGTGATCACGTCATGGCCGCTATTACCTGTCATCCACTGGAAGGTATCGGCGCCGCTGCCGCCAGTGAGGGTGTTGTTGCCCAAGCCGCCGATCAGGATGTCATCGCCGCCACCGCCATTGAGCACGTCATGACCCAGTCCGCCGTCGATGCGGTTGTTGGCCCCGTCGCCGGTGAGGGTGTCGTTGAAGTTCGAACCGACGAGGTTTTCGATACCGCCCAGGGTGTCGGTACCGGCGCCTAGCGTGTTTTGCGCGGCGAGCAGGCCCAGGTTCACCGTGACACCGGCGGTGGCATGGGCGTAGCTGGCGGTGTCGTTGCCGGTGCCGCCATCGAGCAGGTCATTGCCGGCGCCGCTGTAGAGCAAGTCATTGCCCGCTCCGCCGTGCAAGGTGTTGTTACCCGAGCCGGCACTGAGGATGTCGTTGCCGTCTCCGCCGTTGAGGAGGTTGTCGCCATTGCCGGCCAACAACACGTCGTCTCCCGTAGTGCCGGTCAGGGTATGGCCGGACTGGTAGCTGATGCTCACCGCCGCACTGTCGCTGCCGCCGTGGTTATCGCTGGCGGTGTAGCTGCCGTGGTAATCCGGCGTGCTGTCCTGGGCGCCGGCATAGTTGACGGTCAGGGTCAGTTGGTAGTTTTCCGCGGCGTTGGCGTTGCCGCCACCAGGGTTGGGGATGTTGGTGACGTGGATCTGGTAGTTGCCGTCCGCCGCTGCGGTGAACGAAGCCCCATCGTTGATCGCGATGAACGGTCCGCCATTGAGGGAGTATTCCATGGCGATATGGCCGGCCGACAGATTATGGTCCAGCGTCAGGGTTTCGCCCTGTTTGAGACTGATGTTGAGGCGGTCCTCATCGTTGGTATTGTTGTTGGACACCATCCCCAGTGCACCGCTGACCACCAGCACCGCGGTCATGGCGGCAGCGTTGGCGACAAAGGTACTGCGGTCGAGGTTGATCGACTGCACGTTGTTGCCAGTGAAGCTGACCGTGCCGGTGCTGCCGGTAAAGTCCGCGCCTTTGCCGACCCAACCGGTGTTGAAGCTGGTGGGTGACGCGGTCAGCGGATCGCCATTGGCGTCGCTGTCATTGCCCAGCAACAGTTCCCCCGGTACCACGATATTGCCCGACAGCACGTTGGTGATGACGTTGTCGTCCATCGCCACGGGTGGACTGTTGGGCACGACGTTGATCACCAGGCTGGAGCTTGCCAGGTCACCATCATTGTCGCTGACGGTGTAGACGATGTTTTCGCTGATCACCGTGCTGGTGGTGGTCTGGGAGGTGTAGCTGTACTCGCCGCTGTCGAGGTTGATCACCAGCGTACCGTTGTGGGCAGTGGCGATGCTCACGGTGTTGTTCAGGCTGTTGAACGTGCCATGGTCGGCCCCGCCACTGGCCGTCAATGCACCCTGGCCACCGTTGGCGGCCGGGTCATAGCTGTATGTGGTGCCGTCGACCACCAGGCTTTTGACATACCCGCCGTCGGCACCGAATGTACCGCCCTCGCCCAACAGGCTGCCGGTGACCGGCACACCTTGCACAGTGCCGGACAATACCGAATTGAGCTGGTTGAGATCGGTCACCACCACGGCGTCGGTGTTGGTATGGGTGCTGCCATCGTAGGCCAGCGGGTCGAGGTTGGCATTGCTGACGCCGCTGCCCAGACCGATGGCGTAGTTCTTGATGCCGTTGGCGTCGAGGAAGGCCTTCCAGGCGGCTTCATCGGCCGCACCGGTTTCCTGCCCCGACGTCGGCTTGCCGTCGGAAAAGAAATAACCGATGTTCTGCGCCCCGGTCAGTTGTCCGGAGGTGACGAACGCGGTCTTGGCCGTCGCCACTGCCGCATCGTAGTTGGTCCCGCCGCCAGCCGTCAGGCTGGTGAGCAGTGTCTTGGCGGTGGCCACATCGACCCACACTGAAGTCTGGTCAGTGGCACTGCTACTGAAGGTCACCAGCTGAACCTTCACGTCTCCCAGGTCATCGTATTTATCGAGCAAGGCGCTGATGGCCTGCTTCGCCAGGTCCAGCCGCGAAAGCCCCGGTACGCCGGAATCATCGGCCATGCTGCCGGACACATCGAGCACGATCAGCAGGTTCGAATCGATCTCCACCGCCGTCACCGAACGTTCGGATGCAACAGCGGTGGGCACATCGTCGACGATACTCACCACCAGGCTGCCGGTGACGTGGTTGCCCAGGGAGTCCGTGGCCTGATAGGTGAAGCTTTCGCTCAAGACGTTCGGGCCGTCATTGGTGTGTGGAGTCGTCGTGGCGGGCGAGGTCAGGGTGTAGGTGTAGGAGCCGTCAGGATGGAGCAGCAGTTGACCATAAGCCCCTGTGGCGTTGCCCACCAAGGTGAAGGTCACCGCGCCAGTGGCGCCCGACACCGAACCGACAAGGCTGCCGCTGGCCGTTTCGCCGGTGCCGCTCGGGTCGCTGCCGGTGACCGTGCCGGGGGCCAGGTCCTGGCCGTCTTGATGCAGGTCGAGGGCTTTTTCGTAGACGGTAATGTCGTGGTCGGTTTCGGCGACAAGACAGCTGTCGTGCACATCGATGGTGATGGTGGTGGTGCTTTCATCCCCATCGCCATCGCGCACGGTGTAGGTGAACACGTCCGTGGCGCCGGATGCGCCGACGGCGTCCGGGTTGCTGTGGTAGACCGCATTGCCACTGGCATCCAGGGTCAGGTAGCCATAGGTACCGTTGATCTGGGTGTTGAGGCCGCCAACCGCCGAGGTTGAAGTATCGCTGCCAACCCGTACGCCGATGACGGTACCGCCGTCGGCGCCGAGCACATCGTTGTCCAGCACATTGCCGCTGACCGTCCCGCCCTCCACTACTGCGGCGGTATCGCAATAAGCCTTGGGCACATCGTCGACGATGTTGATGACGATGGTGCTGGTGACGGTGTTGCCCAGGGAGTCCGTGGCTTGATAGGTGAAACTTTCACTCGTCACGTTCGGACCGTCGTTGGCACTGGGCGCTGTCGTGGCAGGCGAGGTCAGCGTGTAGGTGTAGGAACCGTCCGGGTTGAGCAGCAACTGCCCATGGGCGCCGGTGGCGTCGCTCACCAGGGCGAAGGTCACGGCGCCAACAGCACCGGTCACCGCCCCCACGAGACTGCCGGTGGCGGTTTCGTTGGTGGCACTCGGATCACTGCCGGTGACGGTGCCGGGGGCCAGGTCCTGGCCGTCCTGATTCAGGTCGAGGGCTTTTTCGTGGACGCTGATGTCCTGATCCGGTGTGGCGACAAGGCAGACGTCGTGCACGTCGATGGTGATGGTGGTCGTACTTTCATCGCCATCGGAATCACGCACGGTGTAGGTGAACACGTCCGTGGCGCCGGGTGCGCTGACGGTGTCCGGATTGCTGTGGTAGACCGCATTGCCATTGGCATCCAGGGTCAGGTAACCGTAGGTACCGTTGATCTGAGTGTTGAGGCCGCCAATCGCCGGAGTCGAGGTGTCGTCACCGGCGCGTACGCCGATCACCGCGCCACTGGCAGCGGGCCCATCGGCACCGCCCACGTCGTTGTCCAGGACATTGCCGCTGACCGTCCCGCCTTCATTCACCGAGGCGGAATCGGCGTGGGCGGTGGGCAGGTCGTCAACGATGTTCACATCGAGATTGCCGGTCGCCGTGGTGCCGTTGTCATCCGTGGCGACGACAGTGAACTGCTCGCTGAGGCTATTGGCACCGTTGGCGTTGGGATGGGCTTCGTTGTCCAGCAAGGTGTAGCTGTAGCTGACCACCCCTGTGGCTGCGTTGAAGCCAGTGACGGTCAGGGTGTTGCCCAGCGCCGTTGTGATGGACTGTGGAAAACCTGCCACCACCCCGCCGCTGACGACGGTGATACCGCCGACGCTCAAGGTCTGCACGCCATCCAGCGCGGTCACGGTGAAGGTGCCGCTCTGGGTCAGGGCCGGCGCATCCGGGTTCGTGCCGTCGCTGAGGTTTTTCTCCTGCACCGTCAGCTCGCCGCCCTCGGTGTCCAGGCCGGTGATGATCACCGGATCGTCGTTGTTGTGCACTTGCAGCACCAGGTTCGCAGTGCTGGTGTCACCGTCCGCATCGGTCAGGGTGTAGGTGAAGGTTTCGGTACCGTTGCCGCCACCGTGCAGACCTTTGAAATCCGTGTCGGCAGGGTTGAGGGTGTAGGTGTAGGAACCGTCGGCGTTGAGCACCAGGGTGCCGTAGGTGCCGTAGGTGCCGGTGAACGTGCCCGGTGTGATGGGCCCCGAAGCGACATGGTCTGCGCCTTCGGTGTCATTGGTCAGGACGCTGCCGGTCAGGGTCAGGTTGGTTTCCGACGCAGTACCGGCGTTGCTGTCGTCCACGGCGTGAGGCAGGTCATCGACGATGTTCACATCGAGATTGCCGGTCGCCGTGGTGCCGTTGTCATCCGTGGCGACGACAGTGAACTGCTCGCTGAGGCTATTGGCACCGTTGGCGTTGGGATGGGCTTCGTTGTCCAGCAAGGTGTAGCTGTAGCTGACCACCCCTGTGGCTGCGTTGAAGCCAGTGACGGTCAGGGTGTTGCCCAGCGCCGTTGTGATGGACTGTGGAAAACCTGCCGCCACCCCGCTGCTGACGACGGTGATGCCGCCGACGCTCAAGCTTTGTACACCGTCCAGCGCGGTCACGGTGAAGGTGCCGCTTTGGGTCAGCGCTGATGTATCAGGACTGCTGCCATCGCTGAGGTTTTTCTCCTGCACCGTCAACTCGCCGCCGTCGGTGTCCAGGCCGCTGATGATCACCGGATCGTCGTTGTTGTGTATTTGCAGCACCAGGTTCGCAGTGCTGGTATCACCGTCCGCATCGGTCAGGGTGTAGGTGAAGGTCTCAGTGCCGTCGCCGCCACCGTGCAGACCTTTGAAATCCGTGTCGGCGGGGTTGAGGGTGTAGGTGTAGGAACCATCGGCGTTGAGCACCAGGGTGCCGTAGGTGCCGGTGAACGTGCCCGGTGTGATGGGCCCCGAAGCGACATGGTCTGCGCCTTCGGTGTCATTGGTCAGGACGCTGCCGGTCAGGGTCAGGTTGGTTTCCGACGCAGTACCGGCGTTGCTGTCGTCCACGGCGTGAGGCAGGTCATCGACGATGTTCACATCGAGATTGCCGGTCGCCGTGGTGCCGTTGTCATCCGTGGCGACGACAGTGAACTGCTCGCTGAGGCTATTGGCACCGTTGGCGTTTGGATGGGCTTCGTTGTCCAGCAAGGTGTAGCTGTAGCTGACCACCCCTGTGACTGCG
Organism: Pseudomonas corrugata; assembly: GCF_001269905.1. Taxonomy (GTDB): domain Bacteria; phylum Pseudomonadota; class Gammaproteobacteria; order Pseudomonadales; family Pseudomonadaceae; genus Aquipseudomonas; species Aquipseudomonas corrugata. The sequence continues at coordinate 88,233 of NZ_LHVK01000010.1, forward strand.
TTGAAGCCAGTGACGGTCAGGGTGTTGCCCAATGCCGTTGTGATGGACTGTGGAAAACCTGCCGCCACCCCGCTGCTGACGACGGTGATACCGCCGACGCTCAAGGTCTGCACGCCGTCCAGCGCGGTCACGGTGAAGGTGCCGCTCTGGGTCAGGGCCGACGCATCCGGGCTCGTGCCGTCGCTGAGGTTTTTCTCCTGCACCGTCAGCTCGCCGCCCTCGGTGTCCAGGCCGGTGATGATCACCGGATCGTCGTTGTTGTGCACTTGCAGCACCAGGTTCGCAGTGCTGGTGTCACCGTCCGCATCGGTCAGGGTGTAGGTGAAGGTTTCGGTACCGCTTCCTCCACCATGCAGCGCCACGAATTGCGGGTCGCTGGTGTCCAGGGTGTAGGTGTACGTTCCGTTAGGGTTGAGCACCAGGGTGCCGTAGGTGCCGGTGAACGTCCCGCCGATGATCGGCCCGCTGTCGGGGCCGGTGGGAATGCGGTCAGCGCCCTGGTGATCGTTGGGCAACACGTTGCCGGTGAGCGTGACCAAGGTTTCCGATGCGGTGCTGGCGTTGTTGTCGTCGACCGCCTGGGGCACGTCGTCGGTGATATTGACGTCCAGGGTGCCGCTGGCGCTGTCGCCGTCGCTGTCCACGGCCACGACCGGGAACTGTTCGGTGAGGGTATTGGCACCTTCGCCAGCAGGATGGGTTTCGTTGTCGAGAAGGGTGTAGGTATAGCTGATCACTCCGGTGGCGGGATTGTAACCAGTGATGGTCAGGGTATTGCCCAGTGCGGTGGTGATGGCCTGAGGAAAACCTGCAGGGACGCCGCCGACGATCACGCCGATACCGCCGATGCTCAGGCTGCTCAACCCGTCAGGCGCGTTGACGGTGAACGTGCCGCTTTGTACCAATGCGCCCGGATTGCTGGCTGAACCATCGGGCAGGTTGGCCTCGTTGGCGGTCAGTTCGCCTCCTTCCACGCTCAGGCCGTCGAGGGTCACCGGATTGTCCGGAGGTTCAGGGGTCACCGGTGGCACGGTTTGATTGTTGCCGTTCTCATCGCCAGCCAGACGGACCAGTGGAAACTCGGGAATCCCGTTGAACCCGGCCGTAGGGAAGCCTATCTGCGGTGCGACCGCGCCGCCCACCTCCTCCAGCAGGACAAAACTATGCCCCCCACCCAAAGCACCGGGCGCATTACCAGCACCGGGGCCAGCGGCCGTGGCTTCTCCAGTCTGGGTCGGGTCGGCACCGGCAGCGATGGCTTGCTGCAGTTTCTGCACATCGGTCAGTTGCCCGGCCGTCGGCGTCGCCACTTCAGGCGCGTCGACATGAGGGGCCTGGTGGGCCAGCAGTTGTGGGGTGAGGGTCAGGTTGCTTTCACGACCCAGGGTCAGGTCCTGGCCGTTCTCAAGGTGTACGGCCACTGCCCCTTCGGCACCGGTGATCAGGTGATCGCCGGCATACAGCCGATCCCCTTCGACCAAAGGCCGCCGCTGGCCCGCGGCAGTCTCTGCGAAAACCTGCCCCACAATTTTGCTGACGGTACCGATGAGCGCTGCCATGTGCATTCCTCCGTTGCCAACCGCGGTCGGCACCTGTTTGGGTGAAGAATCCGTGCTCAGAGGCAGTCAGGAAATCTGGAAAATTTGCCAGCTTCCACAGGCTTCAGAAGCGCTAGCCATCCGCCACAATGACAAAAAACCGTCGCTTTAAAAGCCTGCTCGCCCTGCCCTGTTTGCATCTCTTCATGTTGGTTTCAAAGTTCCAAGGGAACTTTTATTTGACGTCCAAAAGCCGTCAGAGCCCGCAATTTCAAAGGATTCGCCTTTGAACAATGTGCCGCTTTTTTCCGTGTACATAAGTTTTTTTCGGCATAAGTCTTATGAGAAATTCTTCTTAGGTTTCCCGCAGGATGTTCTTAGCTGTGTTGTTACAAGGTTGAAACGGTTTTGATCTTAAATACGTCAATATTCTGGCGACACAGAAGCACAACAGATCTCAGGAGATGCACCCCATGCGCGTTTTATCCCCTCTTTGCAGCGCGGTTTTGCTGGCGATAGCCTGCTCTTCTTCTGCGCAGGCGATGTCGCTGACCGAAGCGATCCAGAGCACCATCGCGACTCACCCTGAATTGGCGCAACGGGTGGACAGCCGTCTGTCGGCCAATGAAGACGTCAAGGTCGCCAGGGGGGGCTTCTTTCCGTCGGTGGATTTGAATGCCGGCTACGGCCGTGGCTATAGCGACAACCCCAACACCCGCGCCCAAGGCAATCACAACACCAACACCCTGAACTACACCCAGTCGGAGCTGCGCCTGCGGCAGATGCTCTTTGACGGGTTCAACACCAGCAATGAGGTGGAACGCACCAAGGGCGTGGTCAATTCCCGGGCCTATTATGCACAAGGCACCGCTCAGGACCTGGCCCTGCGCACCATCGAGGTCTACCTCGAAGTGCTCAAGCGTCGCGAACTGGTGACCCTGGCCAAGAACAACCTGCAGGCGCATCTGCGGGTCAACGACCAGATCGGCCTGCGCACCCAGCGCGGAGTAGGCAGCGCGGCTGACTCCGATCAGTCCAATGCCCGTCGGGCGCTGGCGGAAAACAACTACGACACAGCCCAGGTCGACTTGGCCGACGCCGAGGCGAACTTCTACAGCGTGGTCGGGCGCATGCCCGATGAGCTGGAAACACCGCCGTCGACCAAAGGTGAAATTCCCGCCGACCTGCGCGAAGCCCAGCAGAGCATGGTGGAAAACCACCCCTACCTGAAATCGGCCCAGGCTGACGTGCAGTCCGCCGAGAGCCAATATGAAGTGGCCAAGTCGCCGTTCTACCCCCGTTTCGACGCCGAAGCTGCGGTGGGCGCCAATAACAACATCGGTGGCGAAGAAGGCCATGACAACAACTGGCGGGTCGGTGTGGTGATGAACTACAACCTGTTCCGCGGCGGTAGCGACAAGGCAAGGTTGGCATCCGACGCGCACCAGATCGACCAGGCCATGGACATCCGCAACAACGCCCTGCGCCAGCTCAACGAAGATACGCGCCTGGCCTGGAACGCGATGCTCAACGCTCGCAAACAGACCCCCACCGCCCGGGAATACGCCGACACCACCGCCCGGGTGCGCGCCGCCTACCAGGATCAGTTCGGCCTCGGCCAGCGGACCCTGCTCGACCTGCTCGACAGCGAAAACGAGCTGTACAACGCCAACCGTCGCTACACCGAAGTGCGCTACACCGAGGAATACTCGATGTACCGGGTGCTGGCGAACATGGGCCTGTTGTTGAGCAAACAACGGATCGTGCTGCCGGCCGATGCCATCGCCCAGACCGAAGTCAAGAGCGAAGCACGGCTGCCCGAATTGAAGTAGCCCACTGGGAGCGATCAATGTGACCAGCATGGAACCCGCTATCCCCGGCGCCGACCCGCGCCTGAGCTTCGATGACCCTCTGCTGGATGGTCTGTTGATCCTCTGCAAACTCCATGGCGCGGCGGTCAGTCGCGCCAGCCTCAGCGCCGGGCTTCCAATGGCGCACCAACGGCTGAGCCTGGACCTGCTGCCTCGTGCAGCGGCCCGGGCCGGTTTGCAGGCCCGTGTGCTGCGCCGTGGCCTTGCCGAGATTTCCCCCCTCAATCTACCAGTGATGCTGATCCTGGCCGGTGGTCGTTGCGCGGTATTGCGACGCTGGCACGAGAACGGCCAGGCATTGATCCTGCCGTGCGAAGCCGATGGCGGTGAGCAATGGGTCAGCCGCGAGGAACTGACTGCCGATTACAGTGGCCAGGCGCTGTTTGCCCGGCCACGCCATGAACTCGAAGACTTGCGTTCGCCCCTGGTGCCACGGGTCGAAGCCTGGTTTCGCGACACCTTGAAGCTGTCGCGCTGGCTGTATAGCGACGCGATCCTGGCGAGTCTGCTCATCAACCTGCTGGGGTTGATGGTGCCGCTGTTCGTCATGCAGACCTATGACCGCGTGGTGCCGAACCAGGCCACGTCCACCCTGTGGGTATTGGCCGTAGGGCTGTTGATTGGCACCGGCTTCGAACTGGTGCTGCGAGTGGTGCGCGCCCACCTGCTGGACAGCGCCGGCAAGAAAACCGACGTGATTCTCTCTGCCACCCTGTTCGAGCGCATCACCGGCATGGCGATGAAGGCCCGGCCGGTGACCATCGGCGGGTTCGCCCAGAGCATCCATGACTTCCAGGGCCTGCGGGAATTTCTCACCGCCGTGACCCTCACCAGCTTGATCGACCTGCCCTTTGCCGTGCTGATGCTGTTGGTGATCGGTTTGCTGGGGGGCTGGCTGGTGGTCATTCCAGTGGTGGCGTTCCCGATCACGATCATCTTCGCGATGATCATCCAGGTGCGCCTGCGAGACACCGTACAGAAGAGCCTGGCCCTGGGTGCCCAGCGCCAGGCCTTGCTGATCGAAACCCTCGGCGGTCTGGAAACCCTCAAGGCCTGCAGCGCGGAAAGCGAGCGCCAGCATCAATGGGAAAGCACCCATGGTGCCCTCACTCGCCTGGACAGCCACGCACGCAACCTCTCGGCGCTGGCGACCAACGGCACCCTGTTCCTGCAACAACTGGCCGGCATGACCACCATCGTCGCCGGGGTCTACAGCATCATCGCCGGCAACCTCAGCGTCGGCGCGCTGGTGGCGTCCTATATGCTGGGCAGCCGGGTCCTGGCGCCATTGGGGCAGATCGCCGGGCTGATCACCCGTTACCAGCAGGCCCAACTCACCATGCGCAGCACCGACGCCCTGATGGCGTTACCCCAGGAACGCGATGCCAAGCAGCGGCCGCTGGACCGCACCCAATTGCAGGGGGCACTGGAGGTCCAAGGCGTAACGTTCCACTACAACGACCAGAGCACACCGGCACTGTCGAACGCGAGCTTTCATCTCACGGCCGGTGAGCGGGTCGGAATCATCGGTCGCAGCGGCTCGGGCAAAAGCACCCTGGCGCGTCTGCTGATGGGATTTTACGAACCGCAAGAGGGCCAACTGCTCCTCGACGGCCTGGACCTGCGGCAACTGGATGTCGCCGACCTGCGCCAGCAGATCGGCTATGTCGCCCATGACCTGCCGCTGCTGGCCGGTAGCCTGCGCGACAACCTGACCCTCGGGGCCCGCTACATCAGCGATGCACGCATGCTCGAAGTGGCGGAATTGACCGGCGTCAGCGAACTGGCCCGCCAGCATCCCCAGGGCTTCGACCGCCCGGTGGGCGAGCGCGGCCAACTGCTCTCCGGCGGCCAGCGCCAGGCCGTGCTGCTGGCCCGGGCCCTGCTGCTCGATCCACCGATCCTGCTGTTGGACGAACCCACCAGCGCCATGGACAACAGCAGCGAAGACACCTTGCGACAAAAGCTCCACACCCACATCCAGGGCAAGACCTTGCTATTGGTCACCCACCGCACCTCGATGCTGAGCCTGGTGGATCGCCTGGTGGTGCTGGACAACGGCCGGATCGTCGCGGATGGGCCGAAAGAAGTGGTGATCGATGCGCTGCGCAAGGGGCGGGTGGGTTCCGGAACGGCCTAGCAAGCACCACCGAATCTTTGTGGCGAGGGGATTTATCCCCTCGCCACAAAAGCCGTGCCCAGCATTACTTCACTTAACCGACGGGTATCCCCATGTCTGCCCAAACATCCGATCAAGCCGCCCGAAGCTACTTCGGCAGTTTCAGCAAAAGTGCCGAAAGCGAGTTCATGCCGGAAACCGCCGGTGCGGCGCTGCAGGATTCACCCCGCCGATCCCGCGTCACCGTGTGGCTGGCCGCCGGGCTGATCGTTACTGCACTGGTCTGGGCGAAATTGGCGATCCTGCAAGAGGTCACCACCGGCGAGGGCAAGGCCATTCCCTCGAGCAAAGTCCAGGTGATCCAGAACCTGGAGGGCGGCATCGTCACTGAGATTTTCGTCCGCGAAGGCCAGATGGTGAACAAGGGCGACACCCTGCTGCGCCTGGACGATACGCGGTATCGGTCGAACAAGGGCGAGAGCGAGGCTGATCGCTATGCGTTGATGGCGCAGGTCCAGCGGCTGTCGGCGGAGGCTGAGGGGCGGCCGTTTCAGGTATCGGCCGAAGTGACCGCCAACGCTCCGCAAGTGGCCGAAGACGAGCGCGCGCTGTATGAGCAACGGCAACGATTGCTGGCCAGCGAACAACGGACCCTGACCGAGCAACTGCGGCAGAAGACTCAGGAGCTGGCGGAGTTTCGTTCCAAGCAAGGCCAGTTCAGTTCCAGCCTGGCCCTGCTGCAAGAGGAAATGAACATGTCCGCGCCGCTGGTGAGCACCGGCGCGGTATCACCGGTGGAAATCCTGCGGCTCAAGCGCAGTGCGGTGGAGATCCGCGGCTCGCTCAACGCCACCACCCTGGCGATTCCCCGGGCCGAATCGGCAATCAACGAAATCAAGAGCAAGATCGACGAATCGGAGCAAACCTTCCGTTCCGACGCGGCCAAGGAGCTCAACGAGAAACGCACGGATCTGTCGAAGATCACCGCCTCGAGCATCGCCATCGACGACCGTGTGACCCGCACCACCGTGGTTTCACCGGTGCATGGGGTGATCAAGCAGCTCAAGGTCAACACCATCGGTGGCGTGGTGCAGCCGGGCAGCGACATGCTGGAAATCGTGCCCATGGAGGACAACCTGCTGATCGAAGCCAAGGTGCGCCCGCAAGACGTGGCCTTCCTGCATCCGGGCCAGAAAGCCATGGTCAAGTTCAGCGCTTACGACTACACGATCTATGGCGGGCTGAGCGCCCGGCTCGAACTGATCGGCGCCGACACCATCACCGACGACAAGGGCAACAGCTTCTACCTGATCCAGGTGCGTACCGATAAGAATCATCTGGGCGGCGACACCAAGCCACTGCTGATCATCCCGGGGATGGTCGCGACGGTGGACATTATTACCGGGGAAAAAAGTGTGCTGGATTACTTGCTCAAGCCGGTGTTGAAGGCACGGACCGAGGCGATGCGCGAGCGGTAATGGCCTGATCGTTCCCATGCTCTGCGTGGGCACGCATCCTGTGACGCTCCGCGTCACGCTTGGGAGGACGCTGAGCGTCCCTGGCGGCATTCCCACGCGGAGCGTGGGAACGATCATCAGTGGGTGTGGTTACGCTGGTAAGTCTCCTCCCCCATGGCCGCGATCTGTCCCTCGATCAACGCCTCGAACGGTCTGAGCAACGGCTCGAAACTCATCGGCGCTTCCAGTACCTGCAACGCCTGGACAATCGCCTCCACCGTCGACAACGCGCCCGGCCCCGGTGCCTTGCGCAAGCGGTAACGAGATATCCCGCCTTCGACCAGCGTCACCCTCGGCAACGCCGCCAGCAAAGGATTGAGGTGCAGCAACTTGCGCGCCTTGCGCCAAGTGCCGTCTGGCACAACCAATAGCAGCGGATCATCGGACGGTCCATAGGCCTGCATCGGCTGCGCATCTTCACCGGGAAACAGCAGGCAGGCCCGATAACACGGTCGATTGAGCAACGCAGGCAGATGCTCGAACACTTCGCCCACGATCAACTCGGCATTGTTGAGCCCCAGCGCCGCCAGCCGGGCGGTGTTCAAGGCGTGGTTCACTTCGCTGGGATGTTGCAGTAACAGGACCCGGGTACGGCTGTCGAGGCTGGGTATCAGCGGGCACAAGCAGTGGCTTTGCGGCCTGTGGCAGCGCGGGCAGTGGATTCTGGACATCGTCACCTCAGGCCTGGTGGAGCTGCGCTTTAAGCAGATCGCGGAAAGTCTGGATCAACGGCTCGCGGCTGCGGCCCCGGCGCATGATCATCGAAAACGGCGCCTGGTAGCCGAACGTGGCCGGCAGCAGCACCCGCAAGTCGCCCTTGTCGACCCAGGCCTGGGCGTAGTGCTCGGGCAGGTAACCGATGTAGGCGCCGGACAGGACCAGGATCAGCTGCGCCTCCATGCTCTCCACCGTCGCGGCGCTGTGCTTGAAGCCGTGGCGGGCCAGCTCGGCCTGGCTCCAGTAACCGCGTCCGACCATGCGCTGCTGGGTGATGAGTTGTTCGGGGATACGCCGTTCGTTGAACAGCGGGTGGCGGTTGCTGCAGTACAACCAGTGCTGCTCGCGGTACAGCGGCATGTAGACCAACCCGCTCATGCGCGTGGAAAACGCACCGATGGCCAGGTCCAGGCGGTTGTCCTGCACGCCAAGTTGCAGTTCGTAAGGACTCATGACCGACAAGTGCAGGTGCACGGCTGGATGCTCCAGGCTGTAGGCGCCGATGGCCTCGGCGAACGGCAGGGCCTTGTCACTGACGGTGGAGTCGATCACCCCCAGGTTCAACGTGCCACGCAGCTCGCCCTTCAGGGCGGCGGCGTACTGCTCGAAACCTTCGAGCTCGCCCAACAGGCGCAGGGTTTCCTGATGGAACAGCTCGCCTTTGCTGGTCAGGCTGAACCCGCCCCGACCGCGATGACACAGCACCAGGCCCAGGGCCGACTCAAGCTGGCTCATGTAAGTGCTGATGGCCGATGTAGAGAGATTGAGTTCGTGCTGGGCATTGGCGAATCCCTGGTGCCGGACCACGCTGACGAAAATGCGCAGCAGTTTCAGGTCGGGTAGAGCGTTGGTCATTGGGGGTTCTCCATACCGGCGTTCACTGCAAAACCTTGTGGCGAGGGGATAAATCCCCTCGCCACAGGGTATCCATCAGGGCCAGCCTTGCTGGACTGGAGTCTATCGCCCCGCTCCGCATTAGTTTAGAAAAATCTGAACTAAGTATTTGCCCCCAGCGATTCTTCGCGGCCACGGCTTTTCGCAGAATCGGCCCCTGATAACTAAAACAAACGATGAGGCCCTACCCGTGGACAAGATTCTTCACCAACCACTGGGCGGCAACGAAATGCCGCGCTTCGGCGGCATCGCCACCATGATGCGACTTCCCCATGTACCGACTGCCGCCGGCCTGGACGCTGCCTTCGTCGGCGTGCCGCTGGACATTGGCACCTCCCTGCGCGCCGGCACCCGCTTCGGGCCCCGGGAGATCCGCGCCGAATCCGTGATGATCCGCCCCTACAACATGGCCACCGGGGCCGCGCCGTTCGACTCGCTGTCGGTGGCCGACATCGGCGACGTGGCGATCAACACCTTCAACCTGCTGGACGCGGTACGGATCATTGAGGAGTCGTACCACAAGATCCTCGAACACAACGTCATCCCGTTGACCCTGGGCGGCGATCACACCATCACCCTGCCGATCCTGCGGGCCATCCACAAGAAGCACGGCAAGGTCGGTCTGGTGCATATCGACGCTCACGCCGATGTGAACGACCACATGTTCGGCGAGAAAATCGCCCATGGCACCACCTTCCGCCGCGCCGTCGAAGAAGGCTTGCTCGATTGCGACCGCGTGGTGCAGATCGGCCTGCGGGCCCAGGGCTATACCGCCGATGACTTCAACTGGAGCCGCCGCCAGGGTTTCCGCGTGGTCCAGGCCGAAGAGTGCTGGCACCATTCCCTGGCACCGCTGATGGCCGAAGTCCGGGAGAAAGTCGGCGGCGGCCCGGTGTACCTGAGCTTCGACATCGACGGCATCGATCCAGCCTGGGCCCCCGGTACCGGCACCCCGGAAATCGGTGGCCTGACCACCATCCAGGCCATCGAAATCGTGCGCGGCTGCCAGGGCCTCGACCTGGTCGGTTGCGATCTGGTGGAAGTCTCGCCACCGTACGACACCACCGGCAACACCTCGCTGCTGGGCGCCAACCTGCTGTACGAGATGCTCTGCGTACTGCCCGGCGTGGCCCATCGCTGAGGCGTCGTCATGAACGAACAGGATCAAGTACTCAGGGCCGCCGCGGAGCTGGTGTCGGCTTTCGCTCGCAACGATCGTGACGCCTACTTCGACGCGTTCACCGTTGACGCGAGCTTCGTGTTCCACACCCTCGAACAGCCCCTGCTGTCTCGCGATGCCTACCAGGTGTTGTGGGACCGCTGGCGGTCCGAGGAGGGTTTCGAGGTGCTCTCGTGCACCTCGAGCAACGCCTTCGTCAGCCTGCAAGGGGACGTGGCGGTTTTCATCCATGACGTGGCCACCGAGCTGCGCATGCTAGGGGAGCTTCACTTTAGCCAGGAGCGCGAGACCATTGTGTTTCGCCAAGAACAACAAGGCCTATGGCTGGCCTGTCACGAACATTTGTCCGCAATGCCGGAAGGGCTGCCAATCCCTTAGCAACAGGTGACGCCCGCACACGACGGGCGCGCCTTTATGATCGGAGCAGATCATGCATAACAATAACGACAACAGCCTTACGCAAATCGAAACCAACGGAGTCGAACAGATTCCGGACCACCAACGAACCGCCGGCCCGGGGGACCTGTTTCGCCTGATCTTCGGCGGAGCCAATACCTTCGCCACCGCCGTGCTCGGCAGTTTCCCGGTGCTGTTCGGCCTGTCGTTCCAGGCCGGGGTCTGGGCGATTGTGCTGGGCGTGCTGGTGGGTTCGATCATCCTCGCCCCCATGGGTCTGTTTGGTCCGCTCAACGGCACCAACAACGCCGTGTCTTCCGGTGCGCACTTCGGCGTACATGGGCGGATCGTCGGTTCGTTCCTGTCGCTGCTGACCGCCATCGCGTTCTTCTCGCTGTCTGTCTGGAGTTCCGGGGATGCGCTGATCGGCGGCGCCAAACGCCTGGTCGGCGTGCCGGAAACCGACCTGAGCCTGGGTTTGGCCTACGGCCTGTTCGCCCTGCTGGTGCTGACGGTGTGCATCTATGGCTTCCGCTTCATGCTATGGGTCAATCGTATCGCCGTGTGGGCCGCCAGCCTGCTGTTCCTGCTGGGCATCTTCGCCTTCGCGCCGACCTTTGACAGCCAGTTCGCCGGTACGGTCAGCCTCGGCCAGCCGGGTTTCTGGGCAGCGTTCATCGGTGCGGCGCTGGTAGCCATGAGCAACCCGATTTCCTTCGGCGCATTCCTCGGTGACTGGTCGCGCTATATTCCGCGCCACACGCCCAAGCGTCGCATCATGGCAGCGGTGATCGCCGCGCAACTGGCGACGCTGATTCCGTTCCTGTTCGGCCTCGCCACCGCCACCATCGTGGCGATCAAGGCACCGGACTACATCGCGGCGAACAACTACGTGGGCGGGCTGCTGGCCGTGTCACCGACCTGGTTCTTCCTGCCGGTATGCCTGATTGCGGTGATCGGCGGCATGTCCACCGGCACCACGTCGCTGTACGGCACCGGGTTGGACATGTCCAGCGTGTTTCCTCGCGTGCTGTCACGGGTCAAGGCGACGCTGTTGATCGGCGTGCTGTCGATTGCCTTCATCTTTATCGGACGCTTCGCGGCGAACCTGGTGCAAAGCGTGTCGACCTTCGCCGTGCTGATCATCACCTGCACCACCCCGTGGATGGTGATCATGATCATTGGCCTGCTGGTGCGACGCGGCTTCTACTGCCCGGATGACCTGCAAGTGTTCACCCGGGGCGAAACCGGCGGCCGCTACTGGTTCAGCCACGGTTGGAACTGGCGTGGCCTGGGGGCCTGGATCCCCAGCGCGCTGGTCGGGCTGTGCTTCGTCAACCTGCCGGGGCAGTTCGTCGGCCCGCTGGGCGAACTGGCCGGCGGCATCGACATCAGCCTGCCGGTAACGCTGGGCCTGGCTTCGGTGGTGTACCTGGTGTTGCTCGGGATGTTCCCGGAACCGAAGGCGGTGTATGGGCCGGATGATCCGCGTAACAAGAACCAGCCGAGCGCTGACCCTGTGGCGAGGGGATTCATCCCCGCTGGAGCGCGCAGCGGTCCCAACCCTGACCCCTCGGTGTAACAGACAGATCAAGTTGACTGCCTTTGGGGCCGCTCCGCAGCCCAGCGGGGCGGTGCGACGGGTCGCTGAATCCCCTCGCCACAAAGGCAGCACACGCCCCGACTTCACTATAAAAAAGACAATCGGAGACACGCCATCATGGCTTTGGATTTAATCGTCGTTCTCATCTACGCCACCGGCATGATCGCCCTCGGCTGGTACGGCATGCGCCGCGCCAAGACCCGTGACGACTACCTGGTCGCCGGGCGCAACCTCGGCCCGGGCTTTTATCTGGGCACCATGGCCGCCACAGTGCTGGGTGGCGCGTCCACCATCGGCACCGTGCGCCTGGGTTATGTCCATGGGATTTCCGGGTTCTGGCTGTGCGGCGCCATCGGCCTGGGGATCGTCGGCCTGAGCCTGTTCCTGGCCAAGCCGTTGCTCAAGCTGAAGATCTACACCGTTACCCAGGTATTGGAGCGTCGCTACAACCCGGCCGCACGCCACGCCAGTGCGTTGATCATGCTGGTTTACGCACTGATGATCGGTGCCACCTCGACCATCGCCATTGGCACCGTCATGCAGGTGCTATTCGGCCTGCCCTTCTGGGCTTCCATCCTGGTGGGCGGCGGTGTGGTGGTGCTGTATTCCACCATCGGCGGCATGTGGTCGCTGACCCTCACCGACATCGTGCAGTTCCTGATCATGACCGTCGGCCTGGTGTTCCTGCTGATGCCGATGTCCATCATGGACGCCGGCGGCTGGGATGCGATGGTGGCGAAACTGCCGGCCAGCTATTTCGATTTCACCGCGATTGGCTGGGACACCATCATCACTTACTTCTTGATCTACTTCTTCGGCATCTTCATCGGCCAGGACATCTGGCAGCGGGTGTTTACCGCTCGCAGCGAAGGCGTGGCAAAAGTGGCCGGCACCGCAGCGGGCCTGTACTGCGTCCTGTATGGCTTGGCCGGGGCGCTGATCGGCATGGCGGCCAAGGTGTTGCTGCCAGACCTTGCCAACGTCAACAACGCCTTCGCCAGCATCGTCCAGACCAGCCTGCCCAGTGGCATTCGCGGGCTGGTGGTCGCCGCCGCACTGGCAGCGCTGATGTCCACCGCCGCGGCGGGCCTGCTCGCGGCCTCGACCACCGTGGTCCAGGATCTGCTGCCCCGTCTGCGCCAAGGCCGCGAAAACACCGGCGGCGACGCCCATGAAAACCGCATCGCGACGCTGTTGATGGGGGTGGTTGTGTTAGGCATCGCCCTGGTGGTCAGCGACGTGATCAGTGCCCTGACCCTGGCCTACAACCTGTTGGTGGGCGGCATGCTGATCCCGCTGATCGGCGCCATCTACTGGAAACGCGCCACTACGGCGGGGGCGATCACCAGTATGTCGCTGGGCTTCCTGACGGCGCTGTTCTTCATGCTCAAGGATGGCCTGGACGCCAACACGCCGATTTACTACAGCCTGGGCGTGGCGCTGGTGAGCTTTGTGGTGGTCAGTCTGTTGTCGCCACGCTCGAACGTGGTGGCGAAGATGGTTTGATCTACAACTGAGAAAAGTTTTCTTCTAAGGTGTGGTGTCGGTGACCACACCTTTTTTATTTGCTTAAGGCAAAAATAGAAATAGACGCAGTTGTGGCGAGGGGATTTATCCCCGCTGGGCCGCGGAGCGGCCCTCGCATCAGGATTATTCCAACATGACAGACGAATGGAGTGGGTTTGTTTGGGGTCTGCTTCGCAGCCCAGCGGGGATAAATCCCCTCGCCACAGGTTAGCGGCGGCGTTGCTCGTCATCGGTGCGAATCGGTATCGGCTGCATGGGCGGTTCGATCAGCCCGAGCGCGACACCCAAGTCGTGAAGCCAGTTCTGGATTTTCTCTTTCATCGTGGTGCCCCCTCAGGGTCGTGCGAGCGGCAGATTTCTGTGGCCCCTTCGCGTTGATAATAGTCCGATGTGCTGCGCAATGCTCGTCTCTGTTTGCAATGATCTGTTACTGAATTGATCCAAATCCCACGCCCGTAGTTCAAGCCGATTGGGCCGTTGCCACGGGCATCCGTGGCCAGGCCTGTTGCTGCAACTCGATCCAGGCGTTCAGGTTGGCTCCGACCATGCCTTTGCGCCACATCAGCCAGGTCGTGGCGCTGGCAAACGGCTCGGCCAGTGGGTGCACTGCCACCCGCTCGCGACCCGGCATGCTGGTCAGCATCGACTCGGACAACAACGCCACTCCGGACCCGGCTATCACGCACGCCAGCATCCCCTGGTATGACTCGATCTCCATCGCTCGCCCCATGGTTGCATGATCATGGGCAAACCAGGCTTCCAGGCGCATGCGGTACGAACAGCCCCGGCGAAAGGTAAACACCGAGCGGCCCTGGACATCCAGCGCACTGCGCACCGGCGGATGATCGGCCTCGGTAATCACCACCAATCGCTCGTCGCACAACGGCACGCCGTCCAGTCCCGCCAGCTCCAGCGGGCCATCCACCAGCGCCGCATCGAGCCGCCCGGTGAGCAAGCCCTCGAGCAATTCGCCGCTGGGCCCGGACTGTACTTGCAGATTCACCGCCGGATACGCCCGGTGATAACCGGCCAGCAGGTCCGGCAGATGAATCGCCGCTGTGCTGTACATGGTGCCCAGCACAAACTCCCCGGCCGGTTGCCCACCCTGCACGGCCGCATGGGCTTCGTCATGCAAGGCAAAGAGCTTGGCCGCATAGTCCAACAGGACTTTTCCCGCAGGCGATAGCTGCAAGCGCTGACGCTCCCGCAGGAAAAGATCCACACCCAATTGCTCTTCGAGCTGCTTGAGCCGGGTCGACAGATTCGACGGTACCCGGTGCAGGCGCTCGGCGGCGCGGGTGATGGACCCTTCCTCGGCCACCGCCTGGAAAATCCGCAACTGGCTGAACTCCACGACATTCTCCAAAAAGGAACAAGTTACTCACTATTATTCATTTTTAATGAAAGTCAATCGGTTCTAGCCTGACGGTCATTCGCCTCAATGTGGAGAACAACCATGTCGCCCCTTGTTCGCCTGCTTGCCAGCTTCATTGCCTTGATGATGGCCATGGGCATCGGCCGCTTCGCCCTCACACCTCAGTTACCTCATCTCATCGGCGAAGGTCAGATCGACTTGACCGCCGCCGGTCTGATTGCCGCCGCCAATTACCTGGGTTATTTCCTCGGCGCATTGGACGCCATGTTCGCCCGCCGCCCGGAGCAGGTGCGCCGACGTTTGCTCGGCGGCCTGTGGCTGTGCGTGCTGCTGACCCTGGCGTCGTTCTGGGCCTGGGGCTTCTGGCCGCACCTTGCACTGCGCTTCGGCACGGGCGTGGCAAGTGCCTGGGTGCTGGTGATGATCACGGCCTTGAGCCAACCTCTGGCAGCCGCGGCGGGACGACCACGATTGGGCGCGCTGGTATTTGCCGGACCGGGGCTGGGGATTTTTCTCACAGGCCTGCTGGCCTTGAGCTCTAACCTGTTGGGCCAGACATCCGCCACACTGTGGCTGGTGTATGCCGGTGTGGCTCTGGCGATGCTGCTGGTGGTGCTACCGATCCTGCCGCAACCCGCTGCTGCCATGACCGTTGCGCCGCCGACCGGCTCATCAGCGAACCGTGGCATTGCCCGGCTCGGCGTGGTGTACGCCTTGTACGGCGTGGGCTACATCATCCCCGCCACGTTCCTGTCGCAAATGGCTTCGGCGCAATTCCATGGTCAATGGCAGGCCGACTTGTTCTGGCCCTGCTTCGGCCTGGCGGCCGCCCTCGGTGTGCTGCTGGTGAGCCTGCGTCGACCAACCCCAAACACCACTGGTCGCTGGTTGATCGGCACGTTATGGCTACAGGCCGCCGGAGTGTTCGCCTGCCTGTTGGGCAGCGGGCCGGGGCTGGCGCTTGGGGTCATCCTGTGTGGCACGCCGTTCCTGGCGTGCATGCAACTGGTGATGCTGCGCTCCCGGGAACTGGCCCCCCACGCCACCCAGCGCAACGCCGGGCTGTTGACCGCTTGTTTTGCCGTGGGCCAGCTCAGTGGACCGTTGCTGGCGGCGCTGAGCAGCCACTTCAGCGGGGGTCTGCAACCGGCGCTGATCGTTGCCGGCTGCGGCCTGGTGCTGGCCGGTGGGTTGTTGCTACCGCGCCGGAGCGCGGTAAACCCTTGTGCTCAAACCGTCCTGCGTTGATCAGGCCTGGCCAACCGAACTGAACGATGGGCTCGGTTGCGCGGCCGGCTCACGCCGCGCCAGGGCAAAATACAACACCCCGCCGAGGAAACAGCCGGTGAACCAGGCAAAGCTGGCCATCGGTTGCAACAGCGGCGTGAAGGTGATCGCCACCCCCATCAACGTCGCTGGCACCAGCGCCTTGACCGCCGTCCAGTTGATACCGCCGCTGTAGTAATAGCGCCCGCTCGGGCCGTCATTGAACAGCGCATCGACGTCAATCGACTGCTTTTTGATCAGATAGAAGTCCACCAGCAGAATCCCGAACAACGGACCGATGAAAGCTGCCAGCACATCCAGGGTGTAATGGATCACTTCAGGATTGTTGAACAGGTTCCAGGGCGTGATGAAAATCGACGCCAGCGCAGCGATCATGCCACCGGCACGCCAACTGATCTTGCTGGGTGCGACGTTGGCAAAGTCGAAGGCCGGCGAGACGAAGTTGGCGACAATATTGATGCCGACGGTGGCCGTCACGAAGGCAAAGGCCCCGAGCAGCACCGCCACATCGTTGTCGATGCGCGCTACGGTGGCGATCGGGTCATGGAGCATTTCGCCGAACACCGGCAAGGTTCCGGAAACAATCACCACGGTGACCAGCGAGAAGGCCAGGAAATTCAGCGGCAGCCCCCAGAAATTACCCCGACGCACGTCAGACATGCTCCGGCAGTAGCGACTGAAATCGCCGAAATTCAGGGTCGGCCCGGAAAAATATGACACCACCAGCGCCGTCGCCACGATCACCTGACCGAACGCCTGCCAGCCGGACAGGGATTTTTCCGCCAGCGTAAAGCTGATGTTGCTCCAACCGGCCTTCCACACGATCCAGCCGGCCAGCAGAAACATCACGGCGTAGACCACTGGCCCCGCCCAGTCGATGAAACGGCGGATCGACTCCATGCCCGTCCAGAACACCAGCGCCTGGACAAACCACAGGCTGAGGAAACCAAACCAGCCCAGGTAAGATAAACCGGCAAAATGCGGCGTCGCATACACTTCCATTGTGGGAAAGAACCGCAGGACCACGATGATCAGCGCACTGGACGCCAGGTACGTCTGAATGCCGTACCACGCGACGGCAATCAAACCGCGAATCACCGCCGGGATATTCGCCCCGAACACGCCGAACGCCAGCCGACAGATCACCGGATACGGAACCGCCGCCTGCTGGCTCGGCTTGGCCACCAGGCTGGCGATCACCTGCACGATGCAAATCCCGCCCAATAACGCAATCAACACCTGCCAACTCGCCAACCCCAATGCGAACAGGCTGGCGGCGAACACATAACCACCGACGCTGTGCACATCACTCATCCAGAACGCGAAAATGTTGTACCAATTCCATTTCTGCGGCAGCGGGCCCAAGTCTTCGTTATAGAGACGGGGGCTATAACCGTTGGGTAATTGCTCGGACATCGCGGGGCTCCTTATGAGTACCGCCGTGCCCCCGGGATGAGTTGCTCACCATACTGCGCACGGGAGCCGGCAGGGTTTGTATACGAAGTGGTACGCAGAATGCGTGCCATAGGCGGAGGATGTGAGACAAACCGAGGTGTACGACAGTGCTGAAAGGCAGCCGAGAAGATGGATACGCCCACGAACAGGGCGCGAGTGCATGCTAAAGGTGCAGAATTTTGTATACAGCCAGATCAAAAGGCTAGACCCAGCACTTGTGGCAACGGGATTTAGCGAAACGTCGCACCGCCCCGCTGGGGCGCGAAGCGGCCCCAAAACAGTCAACTTGTTCTGCCTGGCACACCGAGATGTCAGGGCTTGGGGCTGCTACGCAGCCCAGCGGGGATAAATCCCCTCGCCACAAACCACCTCGCCACAAGTCACTTTGTCAGGCTGCAGATCAGCTCAACTCAATGCGATCCGCATGAATGACAATCTGTCCATTCTTGTACAGCGCACCAATGGCTTTCTTGAAGTTGCCCTTGCTCACCCCAAACAGGCTGCTGATCAGCGCCGGATCGCTCTTGTCGCTGACCGGCAGGGTGCCGTTGTTGTCACGCAACTTGGAGAGGATCTTGGCATTCAAGCTGGTGGCAGCTTCCTGGCCCACCGGTTGCAGACTCAGGCTGATCTTGCCGTCCGCACGGATTTCCTTGATGTAACCTTTTTCCAGCTTGCCGGGGCGCAGGAACTTGAAGACTTCGTTCTTGTGGATAAGTCCCCAGTGGCGGTTATTGATGATCGCCTTGAAGCCCATGTCGGTGGCCTCGGCAACCAGCAGATCCACTTCCTGCCCCGGCGCATAGTTGGCCGGAGTCTTGTCCAGGTAGCGGTCAAGGCGCGCCGTGGCGGTGATGCGGCGGGTGTGCTTGTCGAGATAGACGTGCACCACGCAATAATCCCCGGCAGTCATCTGGCGTTTCTCTTCCGAGAACGGCAGCAGCAGATCCTTGGGCAGTCCCCAATCGAGGAACACACCGATGCTGTTGACTTCAACCACTTTCAGGCTGGCGAATTCGCCAACCTGGACTTTGGGTTTTTCCGTGGTCGCGATCAGTTTGTCGTCGCTGTCCAGATAAATAAAGACATTGAGCCAATCTTCATCTTCGCTGGGAATATCCTTGGGGATATAACGATTGGGCAAAAGAATTTCGCCGTCCGCACCACCGTCCAGATATAAACCGAAGTTCGTGTGTTTAACCACTTGCAAACTGTTGTAGCGCCCGACTAAAGCCATTTCCGAATACCCTCATTGCGTGGGCGGCATTCTACCCGGTTTTGCGGTGCGATTCGTGACCGGCGGGAAAGCGCCCGTCCCGACCTTGATCTGCCAGCGTTATCCTGCCGGAAGCGGCCATTCGTCAGGCGGACGACACACCATGCGACTGATTCGCACAGGCTGCTCGACGTTATATTTCCTTGTCGGTTTTTATTTAAAACAGTGGCTTAGGGCAACGACTGCGGCATAAATCCAGCCATTATCCGGCCCTATCCAGATCATTCAACGGGATATCAGCCAAGCAAGGGTCACGTATTTCCTGTACGATACCTGGCCCAATTAATTATCGACAGGTTAATGGCCGCCATGCGCGTAAAAGCATCCAACAGCAAAGCAAAGCCAGCTCCAGCCGTTGAAACCAGCGAATCGATCAACGACCAGATCGCTGCGTTCCTCAAGTCCGGCGGTGAAATCCAGCAAATCGCCAAAGGCGTCAGCGGCCAGACATTCGGCCCGTCCAAGCAGATCAGCCTGGGCAAAAAGTAATCCCCGCATCACCTGGTCCCAAAGCGCTTTGAGCTTCGAAGCGCTTGGACTGGAACCTCCCCTGCCACATCCCACTCGGAAAAATCGACGAACGGCCTTCATCGCCGGGTATTCGCCGGTATGCTTGCACCTCTCTAACTCAAGTGTTCCAGCTTATTCTGCTCCTCGCTATTCACGGAGTGAAGCATGCGCCTCCCCATTACCCTGCTGAGCATCAGCCTGCTGACCTGCCCGCCTGCTCACGGACAGATCTTCCAGCGCGAACTCGGCGACTTCGACCTCAAGCTCGGCACCAACCCCAGCCGTAGCATGGCCCAAGGCCTCGTCACGCCTTCGAGCACTGGCTCGTTTCACGGAGGCCTGGACCTGAGTCACGACAGCGGCTGGTACTTTGGACAATGGTCGCCCAGCGCCGGCCTGACCTCATCCGCCAACCTCGAGGTGGATTCCTACATGGGGTTCAAGCATCCCTTCGACCAGACCCTTGGCTACGAAGTCGGCCTTATCCACTACAGCTATCCCACCGTCGACACCCTCGACAGCCAGGAACTCTATGGCGGGCTGACTGTGCTCGGCAGCCGTTTCGGCCTAGCCCTGAGCAACGATCCGGACAAACAGAACAGCACGCTGTTCGCAGACCTGGGCGGTAACGTGCCGTTCGGCATCGGCGTCAGCGCCAAGTACACCACCCATCAGCTCAATACACCGGTTTCGGTCGAGGATGGCTATGTAGGCAGTTTCAGCGACTGGTCGTTGAAAATTTCCCGTCCGTGGCGCGGCATCGACCTGGACCTGATCTACAGCGATTCCAGCCTCAGCGGCAGCAGCTGTTCGGCCTACTCCGGCCACAACAGCGAATGCGACGGCCTGCTGACCCTGAAGATGGCCCATCCGTTTTACTAGGCTGAACTGCCGCGCGCCTGCCATGCTCAAACAAAACACCGATGGCTTCGCAAGGACTCGCTCATGTCGCGCTGGTTTGCACGCACCGTCCTGTTTATCGCCCTGCTGCTGTTGCTGACGGCCTGCAGCCGCATCGGCCTGGCCTACCGCAACCTCGACCTGATCATCCCCTGGACCCTCAACGACTACCTGGATATCAACCGCGAACAAAAAGACTGGTTCAACGAACGCCTCAAGGAGCACCTGAGCTGGCACTGCACCACGCAATTGCCCGGTTACCTCGATTGGCTGGACCGCTTGAGGAGCATGGTCCAAACCAACCAGGTGACCGATGAAGCCCTGCAGCAGCGCACCGAGGAAGCCAAGGCCGCCATCGCTGAAACCGCTCGGGAAATCACGCCGTCAGCCATCGAATTGCTGCAAGGCTTGAACGACGAACAAGTCGACGACATGGACGCTGCATTCACCAGGGACCAACGCAAGCGCCAGCAGGAATACCTCAAACCGTCGCTGCAACAGCAGATCCAGGAACGCAGCGAGCGCATGGAAAAACGCCTGAACGACTGGCTCGGCCCCCTCAACATCGCCCAACGCCAGCGCGTGGTGGCCTGGTCCACCGCCCTGGGCGACCAGAACCAGCAATGGATTGCCAACCGCGCCCACTGGCAAAACCAGTTCAGCGCCGCCGTGGCCCAGCGCCACGCCCCTGACTTTCCAAAACGCATCGAGCAACTGCTGGTCAACCGCGAAAGCCTCTGGACCCCGGCCTACCGCGAGGCCTACAACAACACCGAAGCCCAGGCCCGCAGCCTGCTGGTAGACCTGATGGCCGACAGCACCCCGCCCCAGCGCGAACGGCTGCTGAAGAAGATCGACGGGGTGAAGAAAGATTTCAGTGACTTGAAATGTCTGAAAGCGGCAAGAAACTGAACGAACAAGCTCTCAAAAACACTGAGAACCCCTGTGGGAGCGAGCCTGCTCGCGATAGCGGAGTGTCATCCTGCTACATGGCGACTGACACACCGCTATCGCGAGCAGGCTCGCTCCCACAAATGTTGTGTACAACCCTCAGGCAATCTGCGCCTTCGAAGCCAGGTCATCAAAGGTAAACTCATCCAGCGCATCCTCCTGTTCATCCAGCACCTGGCGCGGATGATCATTCCCGGGAATGCTGCTGTCGATCAGGCTCAACAAACGCGAACCCCGCACCGTCAGCACGAAATTCTCGCCATTACCGCCCTCTTCCTCCGGCCGAGGCTCAATGAAGCCACGCTGCAGCAGCAACTTCTCGTACTCCCCGGCGACCGCTTTCAGATGATCGAGGTTCTCTATCTCCTCGCCTGCGGCCGCCTTCGCCGCCGCGTACTGCTCCGCGTAAGGCCTAGGGGTAAAACTGTGGCCGGCGCCGTTCTGCACTTCGTGCAACAACCGTTCGATCAAGTCCCAGTTATAAGTCGTCATCCTGGTCCATCCTCCAAAGAGTGAGATGCCTACTCAAGTTGTGACCGAGGCGCCACGCCACCGTTCAGCCAGGCTTCCAGGCGGACCGTCGCGCCAACCGACCAACGGTCTGTCGAATTCATCCAGGGCCAGACGACCACATGTTGAAACGCCCTGCCTCCAGGAGAAATCACCATGAACGTAGAGAACCATCCAGCCGTCTCGCGGGAAGAATGGCTCAAGGCCCGCCAACAACACCTGGCCCACGAAAAAGCCTTCACCCGCGAACGGGACAAACTCAGCGCCGAACGCCGCGCCCTGCCGTGGGTGAAAATCGACAAACCCTACCGCTTCCAGGGGCCGAACGGCGAACTCAGCCTGGCCGACCTGTTCGGCGGCCGCAGCCAGCTGATCGTCTATCACTTCATGTTCGGCCCCGGCTGGACAGAAGGCTGCCAAGGCTGCTCCTTCCTCTCCGACCACATCGACGGCGCCAACCAACACCTGGCCCACCACGACGTCGCCGTAGTAGCCGTCTCCCGCGCGCCGTTCGCCGAATTCCAGCCATTCAAACGCCGCATGGGCTGGGCCTTCGACTGGGTCTCCTCAAACGGTTGCGACTTCAACTACGACTTCGGCGTCAGCTTCAAAGCCGAAGGCACCGCCGCCGGAACGGCCACCTACAACTACGAAAAAACCGACACCGCCGAAGGCGAACTCCCCGGCCTGAGCGTCTTCTATCGCAACGAAGCTGGCGAGATCTTCCACACCTACTCCACGTATGCCCGAGGTTTGGACATGCTGGTCGGGACTTACCAATACCTCGACCTGACGCCCAAGGGGCGTAATGAGGACGAGATCATGGATTGGGTGCGGCATCATGATAAGTACGAGGATGCGAAGCCCAACGGGTGCTGCCACGGTTGATGCAGAGCATTCACCTACCGCCCAGTCGAGCAAAGCTCCCCTGTGGCGAGGGATCTTGCTCCCGCTCGACTGCGCAGCAGGCGCCTACGGTGCCTGAATCAACACCACCACTTGAATGTAATTGGGAGATTGCGGGCGCAGGAAGAACAATAATGAAAACGGACGAGCTGATTCGCCCGTTTCATTGCTGCATCCTTTATTACCGGTGGTTTTGCTGCGCTTGCATGTACTGACGCAGAAGTTGATTGATGCGCGTCTGGTAACCAGCGCCCTGTCCCTTGAACCACTCCAGCACATCGGAGTCGAGGCGAATGGTCACCGCTTGTTTTGTCGGAACACGCAGCTCCGCGCGACGAAAGAAATCCTCTCCCAATTCGGGGATGTCGGTAGTGTCGATGTCTTCGTCATTGATTCTGGCCAGGCGCTCCCAGTCAGTCTTCGATGCTTTTGACATACAGTTTGGCCTCCTGCTGAGTGGATTTTCGGGCTGAGATGATACGGATGACATCACCACGCCGCTCGGTATACACGACCACGCCAATCAACACCTTGATCCAGCCAATTGCGATCCAGCGATCTTCGTCGTAATCCGCTCGGTCATCGTGCAGAACCAGCACAGGATGCTGGAAGACGGCCGGAACGTCGTTGAAGTCGATACCGTGTTTGGATCGGATGAATCATGAGAAGACCAGCTTTCCTACCTGCCCCAAATCAACATGCCGGCGAGCAACCTGCAGATCGTAAACACCTTGCATAGCCAGCCAACTCTCCGGCGAGCGACCTGCTGCGACCGACAGACGCAGCGCCATTTCAGGCGAGACGCGATAGGTACTTCTCAAGACACGGCTCAGAGTCGAGGGCGCTACGCCAAGCTTTTCAGCCAGGTGACGACCGCTGATACCGTTCGGCTCCAGATAGATTTCGGTAATGAACTCACCGGGATGGGGAGGGTTGCACATGTTCATCGGCTGTAATTCTCGACAGTCCTGAGACGTGGCTGAATCTCTTGAAGAGCCTTAAAGAGACTCGAGCACGCATTGCGAAGCGTTAAGTTAAATCGTGATATTTCTTAGCCCCTGGACTTTTCCTAGGACGTTGAATCAAAACGAAAGACAAAAGAGTAGGGAGCGCATTTCCGAGGGACAACCCTAAAAAGTCGTGGGATATTTCGCTGAAGGTAGGGCAATCCTTCCGACATGCACCAATAATTTGCGGCTCCCGGTCAAGACAACTCAGTGCAAGGACGACTGCCCAGCAGGCTAGGCTGCTCGACCTTACGCAGAGTCAAAGCCGACCGCTGCCTAAGCAAGGTCCTACATAAGGCTCGGAAAGCGGTGTCTTGTGACCAAGGAACCGGCAAGCCTATAGTCCCTTGTCGCTCAAATGGCGGCTCGGGTTTGGCGACCTGGTAACGAGGTGCGAAAGCGATCTGCTTGTTTGCAGGCGCCCGCGCATCCGCGATACTGCCTCGCTTCATGGCAGTTGTACGCGGGAGATCTTCGGGTCTGCCGGTACCTCGTTCCGGTTCGCCAACCTGCGTACAGCTGCCACCCTTTCGTTTGGCGACGATCCGTTGGTAGCTCTCACTAAATCAAACGAGGCTACAATTCATGAATCGATACATGCCCATCACCGGCATCGACTGCATCCCCGCCACCCTGCTCATCGATACCGAAGCCCCGCTCGACGTTCTCTTCGAAACTGCCGACTATCGTATTCGCACCGTGACTCAGGTGTTGGAGAACATCGCGTTTCGTTCGGATATCAGCTCCGACACCGTCGTGCTTTCCGACTTCTGCAAAATGCTGACGATATCGTTGCGCGATGGGTGCGACGTGATTGGACGGCGGTTGCGAGCGCAGGCGGCGGAATAATGAAAATGGGCGACCTGTTGGTCGCCCATTTCGCATTTGTAAACTGAATCAGAGGCTAGGTGCACTCGCAACAGGAATGCGCTGCTGAGGCTGAGTGGTGTCATAGACATGCAGTTCACAGCCCTGACCCACAAACTGAAACTCCGCCAGATAAACCTTACCTTTCTCCGGCGTGAACGTGGTGTTGATCGGACCACAGCGGTAGCCATGGTTGATACTCTCACCGCTGGCGTAACCCGATACCTCGAATGGCTGACCGGGGTCAGCTTGTACTTCCAACTGAGGGAAGTGCTTCAAGGTCGCGCTGTGAGTCGCTTCGTTAAGCTTGGCGATCCAGCCGAACACTTTGCCACGACCGGAATCCACTACGATTCCCTGCACATCCAGACGCTGGTCAGGATCCATTGCGCGCCTGATCGAGAACTCTACCGGGACGACGTTGCCGATCGCTTTCATGATGACCTTGGCGTGTTGGGCGTCGGCGGTCACTCTGTTTTGCTGGAGTTGGATGCCGTTGTTGAGCAGGGTTGGGGAAGAATCTCGGACATTGGATTTGCAGCCTGGTAACGTCAGGACAAGGGACAGCAACAGCAGCGTGGTTTTCTTCATAAATGCTCCAAGCACATCGTTAAGAATTAACTTCCATCAACAAGCCAAAACCGACTTTTATATATCCAAGCCTCACCTTCCGCTTGCGAAGAAGCCAGCAGAACGGCCTTCTGACTCAACCCCCTCAGTCGTATAGCTCATGTCTAAGCAAACAAAAATCAGAGCCCAATAGGTGCCTAATTTCCTCAGAGCGAGTGGTCATATCTACGTAAAGAAAAACAGGGTACTCCCCCATTTTTCGCTCAACAGCTTCCCCATCAAAAGGATCGATGTTGTGCTTCAAAACAAATTTTTCCGACTCATTATCACCGAAGCGATAATAAACAACTCCTTGGTATGCACTCTCTCTTTCCTCAAAGAAAATCTTTAAGCATTCTTCGACCTTTAATCTCACCTCAAAAAGTGTAAAGCCTTTCGATCCGTACAAATCATAAGCGACCACCCACCGTTTACTCCCAAATAAACTCAGGTGAAACTCTGTAAGTCAACCCGACAGAAGAGAGAACATTCCTAACTCGTAAAGCTTCCCTAGCTCGCCCAGAAAACACGATAACAACACCTTCCTGAAGAGCTTTTCTAGACATTAAAAAATTTAAACTCGTTATTTCAGATACGACCCTAATATGACTTTCATTCTTATAGTTTCCACTACACCTAACCTCGTAGACGGTCTCATCCACCTGAACACCTGGAATTTGTGTTGTCAATGCTGACCAATCGCAGTTAGGACACCTTAAACCTTGTGTACTTGCTTGTCTGAAGACTTCCAATTTTTCTCCACAGCGCTCACATGTCATAGTGTTTTTTCTATCCTGGCTCACCTGAATTCGGTACACGGGGGGAGAATTATTTCTAGTTCGATTTTACGATCCCTCGCCCTCGCCGCCCTTTACAAAGCAATAAACTGCGCTATCTCATCACGAGACGGCTCATAGCTGTCAAATGACCGCGCTACCAGATTCTCCATGGAAGCTATCACCATGGCAGAGATAAAAAACATACGCCTTTTCTCAGTATTTTTCTAACCCACAGAGAAAAATAAAATCTGAGAGAGGCATCTCCACGCTACTTTCTGGCCCTGAGTCCAGGACATCTTGAATAACCACCAAATCTCTCAAAAAATCAAATGCAACATCAAAGCAATTGAATTCACACAGCCTAGCTACAACCTCATCGGATCGACTTCTTTGCCGGAGCGCCTCATTTAAAACCGCCCTAACATGAGCACTTAATCCCTGCGCTAAAAAACTCTCAATCAAGGTTGCATTAATCACATTCTCTCCATCAACTTTGAAAACCGCATTAACAGATTTAGAAAACGTGACCTCAGCCGGTCCTGCCTTCTGTTTATCCTACAACGTCGTTAACTCAAGGACATTTCTTCCAGACCGACTGCCTTCACTTGCGATACTTCCAGTACTGTAAAATCATCAGAATCATCATGCAGCCCATGGGATAAGATAAAGCTTTTACCCCCACAAACATCAAAACGCAGGCCTACTTCGCTGGGTCGTTGCTGCGCCTTCGCATTCATCTGCGCTCGTTTAAGTATTGTAATACCACTTACCCGATCTCCAATAAGGTCCTTCCAGAAAGCAGTGGCAAACCGTCCAGTCTCAGAAATAGAGAACAGCTCACTGTCACTTTCCAATGAGCTCGAACTCTGGCTTGCAATTCTCGCAGCCTCATCCCAGATAATGACACTATTCAGGGAGGGATCACTCGAAAAGCCAAGAACTATGTCGCACTCAAAATAAATGACTAATGGTCCGGCCGTTAATGAGAAGGCCATATCATCTTCGACACCGCAATGAGTTGAAACTTCCGAGGCATCCCACCAGCTGTACCTGACAAACTTGATAATCTGCTTTCCGGCAAGCTTACGAAGAAGCTCATTTGCCGCAGACGGAACCGTCGAAGCCGTACATTTACTACCCATTAAAATAGTCCATTCTTCTGCGCCGCCTGCATCAATAAATCAATCATACGTGGAAAACGGGGACAGACCAAGTTTTCTAACTATAAGATTGGGTAATTCCCCCCCGGTCGCTGTAAGCATCTAGCTAAACACGACGCCCGATCTTAAATGCGATTTATGCAGCAAACCATGAACTACCAAGACCTAATTACCCTAGGTGGAAGACCGAACTTAAAAATGTGGTCTACTCCCGTTTTTTCTTGTTTTTGTGCACCCAGGTTTTTGTATCCTTCATTAGTTACTTGAAATTATAGAACTTATCGCGCCCAAACCTCCACCCATATCTTTGAACACCAGTATACTTTTCTGATTCTTTTGCACCAGCAATCAATTTTATTTTTTAACTTTCCCATCACATACTGATCAAGATATTCCTTTAGAGACTTGGCGGTCCCTAGAACATGAAGACCTCCTGTTTCCTTATCAATTATAAACGGACCACTTCCAGCCAGTTGAGCCGAAAAGTTTCCTATCTCTAAGTACTCTTTAGATTGATAGCAAAAGAATCACCCCTCAGAAAACTCTCCCTCATGCGTTAACTGCAGAGGAATATCTGCATTTTTTAAATATGCGTTCGCTCGTTCCAGCGCGCGCTCATAGGTAATCATTAATTAACTCTCAGCAACTGCGAAAAAAAGGGGATAAAAAAGGGAACAGATTTGTTTTTCAGATCATCCATGAGTTAGCGCTGATATCCTCCGCACCAGCGAACACTACCTGGCGATCATGGCCTCGCTGCACAACGTGATGCGGATAGTTTGGTAAAACAATACATCCCATTCTCGGCATTGCTGACTCCTCCTTCCATGGAGGCCTTCAGCGTAGCAGAAGTAAAAAAATAAAATCTGTCCTCTTTTTCATCCATCAGATGGGCAACAAAAATAAATCTGCTCTCTTTTTTCCTATCCCGCCCGCCGAATCAAATATCTTGCTAGCATCTTCTAGTGCTCTGTACCACCACATGCGGTCATATTTTTAGCGATTCAATCGTAGTCTTTCCTTAAAACTGCTTCCCCCTACATCAAGTAACCAGCATTTTTCAACATAAACAACAACTCAGAGTTTAGTGACTCATCACTTATCCCTTCAGCTTTTCCCGGCCCCCGCCAGCGCCATATTAGCTGCAGGGCCAGACTATCCACCTCGATAAACTCCTCATGAAAAATCTCACTAAGACGTATATTACCGATGGTAGGATCAAGTTTTATCAACTTTCTAAAAACCTCGCAAGGCAACTCACCCTCACTAATCCCCTCAAGCATAGCTCCTCCATTAATAAAACAGCCATCTATGGCCGCTTAAAAATAACTGTAGTCGTATCGCTAAACATTTCCTTCTTCGGAGCCTGAACACTTGTAAATCCATACTTCGCAGCAATACGTCCGGTCCATGTATTTGCAGCAGCCTCAGTAGGAGACATACCCTTTGCCAAATTAGCCGTGTATTCCGTGGTATTAACGCTTTTTACGCCCTCAACCCAAGCACCACGAATTGCACTAACTTTTATGCCCTCTTGATCCAGCCGTTGCATAGCACTAATGAACATATCTGTTCCAGAGGGATTAAATCCGTTGCTATTCGCGCGTACATCAAAACCTAAAACACCATACTTATCCACGTTTACGACAAGCCCCGCCACCTCAGGATCTCCGTACTTCAACATAACCAAGCCATCTTTATACGACCTCATCGAAAAATCCGAGGTTACGTCAATCCGCGGTGCTAATGGTACGGGATCTGGTACAACCTTGACCGGTTGATTTAAAAATCCAAAGTCCCCATCTGCTCGTGCTCCAACAGTATCCCAAGGCTCACCTTTTGTAGCGCTCCCAACCCCATCGCCCTTCACTCCCCCTGCCGCTCTCGAACCTACAACGTTCAGAGCCCCCATCACAATATTGCCAGCGGCCGCCCACGCATCTCCTTGATAGGCCTGTACCCCCCCATACGCGATCTGAAGCGCCCCACTTTCGGCAGCGAGCAGACGGATGCTCGCGCCCAGGCTGCCGCTCATCAGGTACAGCGCCGGGGTCCCTACATCGGCAAGCGCTTGGTAATCCTGATTGATACGCAGAGTGCCGAGTGAATCAAGATAAAGCTGCTCGTTTTGGCTTAATGGGCGCCCCATCTGATCGATGATTCCGCCTGGGTACAGCCTATCCAATGAAGCCTGCTTATCCGCACCGTAGCTGGCATAGGCGACGGTATCGCTTTGTTTTAATGGCCCGCTCCGAGTCATCGCGTTGATTTTTGCTTGTGCCGCTTCTGGGCCATAAGCATTTATCAGTGCGTAGGTGTACTCCTGCAGGTAGGCGTTGAGCTGTGCCTTGTCAGCATCGGACATCGTGTCGCTGTGCAGACGATAACGTTCCAGCAATGCGTTGGAAATCTGATCCAACCTATCCAGCTCGACCAGTTTCTTGGCAACCGAGACGCGAGTATCGCCGCTCAACCTCTGCTGCCTTAGTTTGTCCAGTAACGTCTGATCAGCGGGACTCAGGAAGTTGTTCTCTACCGCATTCTTCCCGATCTGAGCAGATGCCACGGCAGACAGAGCATCCTTGCCTGTAACTGCTCCACCAATACCCCCGGCTAATGTGGCTAACGCAGAAATGGTTTGTTTCTGCTCTTGCGTCAGCTCTTCGTCGCTCACTCCGGCATAGAGCTCGTTCCGGATCAGGCGTGCGGTCACCTCGGCAGCAACAGCCCCCGTTGCGCCCGCTAAAGCCGAGTTACCGCCAGCTCTGGCGATCACAGCCCCCAAAACCGCATGGGCCATTAAGTTGGCTGTTGCATCCCCCTCGGTCATGTCCTTGACCGCTTGCGCCAGATAAGGCGCAGCTGCGCCCCCTATAGCACCGCCAATACTTCCACCCACCAGTCCTTGAACGATGGCTGTGACTGCCTGGCTGGCTTTTTGGAAACTACTGCCAACGCCATAATCACTTTGAGCCTGCTTGAAGATTTGATCATCACTTGGGTTAACGACGCCGTTATCGAGCAACTTTTGCCGTGCGGCTTTGAATGTCTCACTATTGGAATTCTTAGCTTCCTCGATCTTCGCCGCAGCAATTGCGTCCCCTACGCCCTTAACCAACTCCACCGAGCTCTTCACCAACTCGATGCGGTCATTCATAGCCTTTTCATCAGGCTTATCGAGCGTCTCATTGGCATTCGCCGTATCGCGGTTCAACCCGACAACATCCTTCGCACCTTCCGGATTGCGAACGATGATCGTGCCTTCGCTCACGGCACTACGCGTGTGGCTCTTATCCGACTCACTGAGGGAGATCCCGTACAGCCCCCCCACCGAAGCTGAAGCGCCGGCGCCGCTATAGCTGCCCGAGATGCTGGCTCCTGCGGATTGGGCGTGGATTTCGCTGACGTTCTTGATATCGGTGGCGATGAGCCGGTCGGTGATCAGCGTGTTCTTGTCGGCCGAAGCATCGCTGGCGATCACACCGCCTTCGAGGGTGGTGGTCTTGCCGACATCGACCGTGTAGCCGCCCGTGCCGGCGAAGAGACCGGTCTGATCCGTAACCGCTTTGTATTCACTGTTCATGTTGCCCGCGGCCACGTTTGCCGAGGCCGCGACAGGTGTGCCGTAGCAGAACGGTGGGATGCAGATGCTGGCGCCGAAACCGCCGCTGCTTTGTTTGCTCTTCTGGTCCTGGGTGTCCTGACGGGAGACGATGTTGAGGTTGCCGTCGACCAGCGCCTTGATTTCGTCGGCATGGACCTGAGCCCCTGCCAACGTTGTGTCGGCACCACTGCGCAGCAACAGCGAACCGGTGTTCACCGTGCTGTTGACCTGGGTGACGGAGCTGCCGTTGCCCATACCTTTTGCGAGCTGGGCGCCCAGGTCCAGGGTGAAGCCGTTTTGCTGGCCGATGTTGAAGCTGGCACCAATGGCGGTTTTGTTGTTGCTGTTGTGGTTGGACCAATTGGCGGTGTTTTGCGCGCTCTCCAGGATGATGTTGTTACTGGCAAGCAATGACGTGTTGCCCGCCTTGATGCTGCTGCCGATAACGTGGAGATCACCCTCGTCTTCCGCCGCATTGCCATTGGCGATGATGGATAAGGTGCTGCCCGCGTTGAGGGTGCTTTGCTTGGCCGTTTGGCTGGCGTAATCGCTGGTGCTTTTGCTATGGGTGCTGGCGAGTTCCGTGCCGATCTTGATCAGCGAACCGTTGCTCGCAGTGCCGCCCTGTTTATCGGCGAAACCGGTTTTCTGAGCATTCGCGTCTTCCGCCATACCGCCGAGGTTGTAGGCCGCCAAGGCTGCCTGGGCGAGTTTCACCGCTTTGAGGCGAGGATCATCCGTATCCTTCGCGGCCTCGACGGAAGAGCGAATGGTGTTGACCGTATCGATGATCGCACCACCGACGACACGACCCACCGCCAGGCTGTTGGCCTTGTCGACGGTGCTTTGCGTCGCCGTTTCCATGCCCGCTGCGATGGTGACATTCGAGCCACGCAGGCTCATGTCTTTGGTGCTGACCAGGTCACTGGCGATGACGTTGAGGTCGCCACCCGCCACGAGGCTGACGTTACCTTTGCTGGAACCTATGGTGCTGCCGGTCAAAGTGGTTTGTGACGCCGTGCCGTTGTGTTTCTGATTACTGATCGACAGGTGCTGGTTGCCGGTGATGTCATCGAGGCCCAGGTTGTTACCCGTTAATACACCCGTCAGGTCGCGATTTTTTTCCTTGTGCATTTGGGTGCGGGAAAAGGTGTTTTCTGCCGCGTCAATGGTCAGGTCACGTCCCGCACGTACCGTGAGGTCGTCGGTACTGACCAAGGCCGAGCCGGTGACGGTGGCATCGCGTTTGGCGACGACAGCGATGGTGTCGCCGGAGATCATGCTGCCGACGGCGGTGGTCTGGGTTTCGGCCAACTGATCCTTGACCTTGCTCGACTTCAAGCCACCCCAGCTACTTTTGCTTTTCTTACGCTCATGGCGGGCGCTGTTGGAGTCGGTAACGGCGAGGATTTGCACGTCGTTGCCCGCCCCCAGACCGACACTGCCTTTTTCGGAAGTGACGTTGCTGCCTTTGATCAGCAGATCGTTGCCGGCGCTCAGCACGTTGTTGCCACCGGACGTCACCGAACTGGCTACGTTGGTAACGGAGCTGGTCTCATCCAGCCGGAACTTCTTCCCGGAAGACGACTTCTTGGTCTTGCTATAGAAGCTGTAATCCGAATCCTCGGCCGATTGCAGCACCAGGTTCGCGCCCGCCACCAGATAGGCTTCATCCCCAGCATTGACCTTGCTGGCAATCAACCCCAAATCCTTCCCGGCACTGAGCATCACATTCCCACCCGCCGTCACGCTGGTGGACACCTGACTCACATGGTCTTCCTGAGCCGTAACCTTCTTGGTCTTCCCATACGAATGCTGCTCATCCGCCGCCGACGCCAACGTCAGATCACCCACCGCGCTCATGCTGATATCGCGCTTGGCATCGATCTGGCTCGCAACCGCCGTCAGATCACGCCCTGCCTTCGCCGTCAGGTCGCGACCGATGTCCAGGCTGGAGCCGTATTGCTTGATGTCTTCATCACGATGCAGACCGCGGGTCCCACTGGCGACGCGTTCGGCCGAGGTGAGGTTGACGTCGCGGGTGGCGCTCAGGGTGGTATCGGCGCCGCTCTTCAGCACCCCGCCGACGTTGTTGATGTCGCGTCCGGCGTTGAGGGTCAGGTTGTTGGCGGCTTCGATGCGGGCGGCGCTGTCGATGAAGTCGGTGCGCTCGCTGCGATAGCCACTGTCGCTTTCGTGGGTGGTGACGGTGCGTTCGTTGATCACGTCGCCGCGGGTAGCGGTAAGGCTGACGTCGCGTCCGGCGATGATGCCGCCGGCCTTGTTGACGAGGTTGTTGTCCGCCAGCAGGTCGACGCGGTTGCCGGCTTCCACCAGGCCGCTGTTGACCAGGTCATTGGTGGCTTTGGCCGACAGGTTGCTGCTGGCGCGCAGAGTGCCAGCGCTGTTCAGGTCCTTGCCGGCGATCAGGGTCACGTCGCTGCCCTGGATCAACGCGCCGTTGGCCGCGAGACGGTTGTTGGCGTTGGCCAGATACAGCACCGGCACCAGGACCTGTTCGCCGTTGACCTCGGCGTTTTCCATCCAGACGATGTCGTGGGTCAGGGCCGCGACTTGTTCGGAGGTGAGGCTCACGCCGATGGACAGGTTGAGTTCCTGTTTGCTGGCGATGGCGTTGTTCATCAGGTACTTGAACATGTCCTCGTTGGAGGTCTGGCCGTCGATGAAGCGTTGGCCGGTGCGGGCGACCACGGCTTGCTGGATCAGCGTCTGCTCATACAAGCCGTCGCCCAGGCGCTTGGCGCTCTGGTCCGGGTCGTAGCCGAGGTTCTGGAGCAGGTAGTCCGAACTCATGAAGCGCTTGAGGTCGGTGAGCACCGGGTTGGTTTCGATCAGGTATTTGTGCGGGTTGGCCGCCACGGTGTTGATGGGCAGGCCCTGGACGCGGTTGAGCGTGAAGTCGGCGCTACGACCGGGCAAGGTGCCTGTCACGGTAGTGCTGGTGTCGAAGGTGCTCGCCTGGCCAGTGGGCGGTGTCTGCTGACTCTGGGCCGGCGTCAGGCTTACGGTGCCCAGGGTCCAGCTTTGTGGACCGCTGCTGGCCGGAGCGCTGCCATCCTGCCCGCTCAGGCGGAACAAGCCATTTTGGCCGGAGGGCAGGCTGAAACCGGGCAAGGCGACCGGATTGACTTGCTGTTGCGCCAGGTTGGGGGGCAGTTGCTGGTTGAGGGTGATGCGGGTCGAGTATTGGCTGCCTGCCGCCGCCGTACTGGTGCGTGGGCCGCTACCAATGTAGCTGTAGCCCGGGCGTACGACGTTGTTGTCGATGTTGTTCTGGGTCGAGATGTTGACCGCACCGCCGGCCTGGATCACGGCCGCGTAGCTTTGGTCGCCGCCGGCGAGTTGGGTGGTCTTGCGAAATTGCCCAAGCTCCGTTTCGGTCATGCCGATGAAACTGGCGATGCCTCCCTCGAGGCCGCCCAGGTTATTGGCGTTGTAACCTGCGCTTTCGAACCAGTACTGGTTGTTGAAGTTGCTCGCCGCGCTATACCAGCCACCTGCATTTCGGGTCCGTTCGGACATGTAAGTCCGCGAGGTTTCGGTTTCACCCGTTTCGACGCCGCTGTTGGTCAGGTTGGCCAGTGACGCGGTCAAGTTGCCGCCGCTGGCAATGGTGCTGCTCTGGTTCAGCAGATCGCCGCCACGCAGGGTCAGGTTGCTGCCAGCGGTGATGCTGGAGGCGGCGCTGGCGGCGGTGACTTCGGTTTTCTCCCGCTGCAGGATTTCCCAGACGTGGTTCTGTTTACCGCTGCAGTCCCCGGCGTTGTAGCCCTCGATGCAGGTGGCTTCGTCGATTCTGGCGGTGTAGATCCCAGCATTGCCGACGGTCAGCAAGGTGCGGATATTCTGGATCGTGCTGGCCGCCAGGCTCATGCTGCCGTCGCTTTGAATCGAGCCGGACCGGTTGAGGATGCTGCTCGCCAGGGCGCCCTGGCCGTTGCGGTCAACGGTAAGGTTGCCCAAGCTGTAAATATTGGCGTCGAGGTTGTTCAGCGTGTCGACCCGCAGGCCCATGTCGGCGCCGCTGAAGATCAACCCTTGATTGTTCACCAGCAACCCCGTCGTGACGGTCAGCCCCTGACCGCTGCCCAACGTCCCGAAATTGTTCACTCCAGCGGCGTTGACCACCAGGTTGGCGGCGGAGGTCAGCCGGCCGGCGTTATCCAGTTGTCCGCTGACGTTGACGGTGGTGTTGCCACCGCCGGCGATGCTGGAGCTGACGCTGTTCAGGCTCACTTGCGCGGCGCCAAGCCCCAGGGTGCCCTGGCTGCTCAGGCGACCAGCGCCCCAGTAGGCACCGCTCAGGCCGATGTTCATGCTGCCGTTACTGGCAAGCAGGCCTTCGTTGAACCAGTTGACGCCGCTGCCGGTAAAGCTGTCGGAGGCCAACAGTTGGCCACTGGCGGTCTGGGTGAAGTTGTTGACGTTGACGTTCAGGCGCCCGGCCTGGATGACACCGCTGTTGCGCCATGTGTCGATGTTGATGGTCAGGCCACCACGGGTAACGAGCGTGCCGCCGGCGCCGATGACGTTCGCGCTGGAAATGTCGAACAGCCCTGTGCCCACGTGTAGCAGGCTGCCACCGGTGTTGAGGAAGCTGGCGGCGCCAAGCGTCAGATCGCTGTTGGCGGTTTCCAAGATGCCGTTGCGGTTGTCGAACAGCCCGCCGATCTGGAAGTTGGTCTTGCCCCCGACCCCCAACGCCCGCAACTGCCCCGTCTGGTTATCCAGGCTCGCCGCCTTGATCGCCAGGGTGCTGTCACTCTCGATGATGCCCAACCGGTTGTTCAACGCCCCGGTCAGATCCAGATCGATCTGGCTACCGGCAATCTGCCCGTCGTTGTCGCCGCTGTTGTCGAAATCGTTGGCGGTGACGCTGATCTTTCCCTTGGCATACAACCCGCCGTTGCGGTTGTCGAAGTTGCGCGTGGTGACGCTGGCGTCGCCGGTCTGCGCCGAGAGGCGCCCGCCGTAGTTGTCGAGGCCGCCCAGGGCGATCAGGTTCAGGCGCTGGGCCTGGGTAATACCGCCCTGACGGTTGTTGTTGAGGTCGTAGCCGTTTTTCAGTACGCCGCTCAGTTGGGTGGTGAGTAACCCCTGCAGGCTGGCGAGCACGCCGCCGCGGTTGTCCAGGTTGCGGGCGACGACCATCAGGTCGCCGGCCTTGGCCTGAAGGCGACCGCTCTGGTTGTCGAGGTCGTTGGCGACGGTCAGGGTCATGGCGCCCTGGCTCTGCACGGTGCCCTTGCCATTGGTGAGGCTGGCAGCGTCGATCTGCACGCCGCCGTTCTGGCTGTAGATCAGGCCATCGGCGTCGTTCTGCACGGTGCCGGTGCTGGTCAGGATGAGTTGGTCATTGGCGGCGACGGTGCCGCGGTTGCGGTTGTCCAGGCCGGCGGTGAGCAGGGTCAGCAGGCCCTGGCTGGCGATCTGGCCGCCCTGGTTGGTGATCTGCGTGGCGCGGTCGACCCGCAGCGGGCCGATGCTGGCGAGTTTGCCGTTGGTGTTGGTCAGGGCGCCGAGCAGGTCGAGGGTCACGGCGGCGTTGCCGATCAGCTGGCCGCCGGTGTTGTCCAGGGTGGTGCCGGTGAAGCTCAGGGCATTCTGGGCGTTGACGGTGCCGCCGGCGTTGCCGAGGGTCATGGCGTTGATGACCAGGGCGTTACCGCTGTCGATCAGGCCGCCCTGGGCGTTGTTGAGCACACCGCCCGTGACGGTCAGGGTCTGGTCGCCGCCGCTGGAGAGGATGCCGCCGCTGTTGTCCAGGCTGGCGGCGCTGACGGTCAGTTGTTTCTTGCCGACCAGTGCGCCGGCATTGCCGTTGAGCAGCGCCCCGCTGAGGGTGGCGCTGAGGTCTTCGTCGCGGCTCGACAGGGTGCCGCTGTTGCGGTTGTCCAGGCTTGCAGCGGTCAGGCCCAGGCCCTTGAAGCCGGACAGCAAACCGCCTTGGTTGATGACGTCGCGGGCGCCCACAGTCAGCACGCCGTTGCTGATGAGTTGGCCGGCGCTGTTGTCCAGGTCGCGGGTGTTCAGGTCCAGGCTCTGGCTGCTGGAGATTTCGCCGTTCTGGTTGTTCAGGTCCCGCAGGTGCTTGAGGCTGAGA
Organism: Pseudomonas corrugata; assembly: GCF_001269905.1. Lineage (GTDB taxonomy): Bacteria > Pseudomonadota > Gammaproteobacteria > Pseudomonadales > Pseudomonadaceae > Aquipseudomonas > Aquipseudomonas corrugata. The sequence continues at coordinate 124,915 of NZ_LHVK01000010.1, forward strand.
ACACCGGCGGTGGTGATAAGGCCGGCGCTGTTGTTGAGGTCGCCGGTGGCGGCGCCGAAGTCGACGGCGATGGCACTGCCGAGCAACGAGCCTTGCTGGTTGTTCAGGCCGCTGGTGGTGACGGTCAAGGCATCGGTGGCGCTGATCAGCCCGTTGCCCTGGTTGTTCAACTGGCCGCTGAGGGCCAGGTCGAGGTTGGCGCGGCTGGTCAGGGTGCCGCCGTTGTTGTTCAGGTTTGCGGCTTCGACGTCCAGCGCGGCGGCGGCGATCAGACCCTTGAGGTTGGTCAGGGCGTTATCGACGCGCAGGGTCAGGGCCTGGTTGCTCAGCAGTTTGCCGCTGTCGTTGTCCAGGCTTTGCGCGGCCAGGGTGAACGCCTGGGCGCTGGAGATCTCGCCGCCGTCGTTGTTGACGCCCTTGAGGTTCTTGAGCATCAGCAGCGGTGCGTTGATCAGGCCGTTCTGGTTGTTCAACTGGCCTTGGTTGAGGTCCAGGGTCAGGGCCGTGTTGCTGAAGAGTTGACCGCCCTGCTGGTCCAGATCGGTGACGCTGACGGTCAGTGCGCCGTTGCTGGCGATGCGGCCGCCGTTCTGGTTGGTCAGTTTTTGCGTGGTCAGGTCGAGGCTGGTACCGCTGCTCAGGCGGCCGGACTGGCTGTTGTCGAACGCGCCGGTCTCGACCAGCACGCCTTGCTTGCCGCTGATGGTGCCACTATTGCGGTTGTCGAGGCTGGCGCTTTTGACCGTGAGGCCGGCGTCGGTGACGAGCTCGCCGCCCTGGTTGAGCAAGGCATTGTCGAGCTGGAGCCCCAGGGCGCCGGCACTGGAGATGCTGCCTTGTGTGTTGTCGAGGCTGCCGGCCTTCGCGGTCAGGGTACCTTCGCTGCTGATCAGGCCGGCGACGTTGCTCAAGGCGTTGTCGAGGCGAATGTCCAGGCCTTGGTGGGCGACGAGGCTGCCGCCGCTGTTGTCCAGGCTTTGTCCGGTGACGGTGCTGGTGCCGGTGCTGAACAGAAGGCCCTTGGTCTGGTTGATGATTGCTGCGACTTTCAGGCCCAGGTCGGTGCCGGCCAGGACCTTGCCGTTGTCGCTGTTGTTCAGGCGCAGACCGTCGATGTCGATCCCCAGCGAACTGGAAATCTCCCCGCCACGGTTGTCCACGGCGTCGACGTTGAGGGTCAGCGCGCCTGTCGCGCCGACCAGGCCGCCGTTGCGGTTATCCAGGCCCTGGCCGTTGACGGTCAACGGGCCCTGGGCAACCAGCTCGCCGCCCTGGTTGGTCAGTTCGGCGACGTTTGCGCTGAGGTCGCTCTTGCTGGAGATGCGCCCGCCAGTGTTATCGACTTCGCTGGTTTCCAGGTGCACCGGGCCCACCGCAGTGAGCAGGCCAGCCGCGTTATTCAGTTGCGCGCCATCCACCCGCAGCCCGGCCTGACTGCTCAGCAGGCCTTGCTGGCTGTTGTCCAGGGACTCGACAGTCAGTTGCATGTCTTGGGCGGACTGGATCTGGCCGGCGTGGTTGTTCAACTGCCCGACAGTGGCCGTGAGGTGACCATCGCTGCTGACGACGCCCTGGGTGTTGAGCAGGGTGTCGGCGGTGACGGTCAGCGTTTTGCTGCTCAGTACCCGGCCCGTGTTCTGGTTGTCCAGGGTTCCGGCTTCTACAGTCGAGGCCTGTCCGGCGCTCAAGGTCCCGCCCTGGTTGTTCAGGGTCTGCGTGACGTGGGTCGTCAGGTTGCGGCTGGCGATCACGCTCTTGCCGCTGTTGTTGAGATTCTGCGCGGTGAGGCTGACATCGCCTGTGACGTTACGGGTGATGTCGGCATTGACCCCGGCTTCGATGACGCCGTTGTTGGTCAACTGCCCGCCGCTGCTCAAGCTGATCTGGTCGCGGGCGGCAATGCTCTGCTGCACGTCCAGCGCGCCGCTGGTTTGCACGTTGACGCTGGCAGCGTAGACCGCGCCTTGCACGTCGGCGCTGGCGGCCTTGACGTCGACCGCGCCGGTGGCCGAGGTGTCGGCCAGGCTCAAATGGCCGTTGGCGTCGAGCTGGATGTCTCCACCGCTGGCGATCAACTTGCCGTCCAGCTTCACGCCGACACCGGCCTCGGTGCCCACCAACTTGATCGCCCCGGCATACATGCCGCCCAGGGCCGAGGAGTCGATGGCGAGTTGCGGTTTGGTGCTGCCGTCGTCAGCGCGGGCGGTGGCATCGAGGCTGGTGGCATCGACATCGTTGCGGCCGGCGACGATGGTCAGGTTCCTGGCCTGGATCTCGGCGTTGATCTTGGCGCTGCGAGTGATGATTTCGAAGCGGTCGACGTTGGTCGCGTTGAGGCCCGCGCCTTCGACGGTGACGCTGCCCTGGTCGACCTGGTAGCGCGTCAACTGGCCGTTTTCCACCACCGGTTTGCCGGTGGTCAAAGTTGCCTGGGGGGTGTTGATGAAACCGCAGCCGTTGCAGGTAATCCCGTAGGGGTTGGCCACGATGACGTGGGCCGACTGCCCCGCCACTTCGGTGTAGCCGCGCAACTGGCTGGGGCTGCCGCCGTTGACTTCGTTGAGGATGGTGGTGGCGGCCGCGCCGTTGAGGTTCGGGTTGCCGAGGATGATCCCGCCCAGTTGCGTGGACTGGGTCCGCGACGTGGCGTTGTTGAGGATCACGCCATTGCTGCCGACGTTGTAGTCCTTGAACTGGTTATGGGACAGGCCGCTGCCGTTGGGCTTGGCGATGTTGACGATGGGCACGCCGTTGCCCGCCTGGCCGAGGCTGGTGCCCGACCCACTGACGACAATGCCGCCCGCCTGGGCCCACATCGGCTGCCAGAACATGACGTTGGCCAGCAGGAATGCCAGGCCGCGCTTGGGCATGCCGCAGAACCGTTCGCGGTTTTGCAGGACAGCAGAAGGTTGGCGGGCCAGCAAGGCGTATTGGCGGTCGTCCATGATCAGGTCTCGTTGCAACAGAATTAAATGGATAGATCAACGCGGAAATAGATCGGCGCTTCACGCTCGGTCAGCGCATCCGGGCGTTCCAGGGAGTGGGCGAAGGTGACGCTGGTGGTGAGGTGCTGCCCACGGGCGAACAGCTCCAGCGAGTTGCTCGACATGCGCCCGTGCTGATCGCCGTTGTAGCGGGTCCCGCTGATCACGCCCTGGTCATACCCCAGGCTGGTGCCGTATTCGGCGAACACCGGGCGCAGCCATTCCAGGGTCACCGGGCGGCTCCAGCGCAGGTCGTTGCGCCAGTAGCCACCGTTGTCACCGGCCAACGATTGGTCCTTGTAGCCACGAATCGAGGACTCCCCGCCCAAGCTCAGGCGCTGCGGGCTGAACAGCACGTCTTCGCTGTGCTGGCCGGTCATCAAGCTGCTGAAGCTGAAAGACTCGTCCCACAGTTTGAACGGTTGCAGATAGCTGACCGTGGCGGTGTATTTGCGATAGCGGGCGTCAGCCTGGCCGGGTGCCGGGTCGTGGTTGGCCTGGGCATCGAAGGCGCCGATGCCTTGCTGCATGCCCAAGTCCAGGTTGACGAAGGCACTGCCGACTCGACGGCCGTGGTTGATACCGAACTGCGCTTCGCTCAGGCGATTGCTGCTGAGGGCCAGTTTGCTGTCTTCGATGAAGTTGTTGCTGCGCAAGTACGCCAGCCCGGTGTTGAGGGAGGTCTTGCTCAGGGCGTCGCGGTAGATCACTCGCTCGACCCGCAGCTGATGGTTCTGGCTATCGCCGGTCTGCTTGAAGTTGAAACCGTTGGCCGCGATCTGCGAGCGGTACTCGCTCTGGCTGTAGGTGTAGCTGACGTTCCACCAGCCAAACGGCAGGTTGTAATAGAGCATGGCGTTGCGCGAGGTGTGCTGGTGATCGCTCATCGCGTCATGACCGCCGCGCAACATCAGTTGGTCGGCCAGGCCCAGTGGACTGTCCCACTCGAAGCGGGTGCCCCACTGCTGCTCGCCGGTGCTGCGCTGGCCGTCGTTGCTCCGGGACAGCCCGGCGCGCCAGGGCTTTTGCGGAGTATTCTTGACCAGCACTTCACTGCCGCCGACGTTCTGGCCGGGGGTCAGTTCCATCTGCGCCTGGTTCGATGGCAAGCGATTGAGCTGGTCGACCATCTGCTCGATTTCCCGCAGGTTGACCAGATCGCCGGTCTTGCCGGGAAACGCCATGGCCAATTCACGCGCCGACAGCTGGCTGTTTTCGGCGCCTTTCAAGCCTTCGAGCCGGCCCTCGACCACCAGCACTTGCAGGTGACCGCTGGACAGGTCCTGCTGCGGCAAGTAGGCACGGCTGGTGACCAGGCCTTTCTCGATGTAGTGGTCGGTGATGACCTTGAGCAGTTCATTGAGCTGGGGCACGCCCAGGCATTGGCCGATGTAGGGCTTGAGCAGCCGCTCGCGTTCACCGGCCGAAAGGCTGTCGGCGCCCTTGAGTTCGATGGTCTTGATGGGAAAGCAACGGGTATCGACTGGCGCGGCCGGCCGGGTCGGTTTCGCCTCCTGGCCGGGCAGGTCCTTGAGCTCTTCCAGACGACGACGCTGCTCTTCGAGCAAACGGTTCTGGCGCTCGCGGATCAGGTCGGTTTCACCGGGGGTGGGGGCGGCGTGAGCCAGGGTAAGCGGAGACAGGCACAGCAAAACCAGGCACAACCTCGCCCAAAGGGCGGGTGAGGACATGTTCGATCCCTCGATATAAGTGACATCAAAATAGTGGCGCGATACTAGTTAGCCATCATATTGACGTCAATTAAATATTCGAGTTTTTAGGCTACTGGCTGGAACCCTTGATCTGAAATCAGATGCCTCCTATTCAGTGGCCAATAGTCGCGACCGGACAGACAACGTGGCCACTGTCCCCATAAAAAAACCGGACCCAGCGTCTAATACCAGTCAGTTAAGGATCAAACGGCGCAAAACCTGTGGGAGCAAAGCTTGCTCGCGATAACGACAGCCCCGTCAACATTGCTGCTGGCTGACTTACCACAATCGCGAGCAAGCTTTGCTCCCACAGGTTTGTGGCTTAACTGAGTGGCATTAGACCCTGCGTCCGGTTTTTTTCGAAGCGCGCGGTGCCCGCTTCAGCAGGCGGGGTTATCCGTGCTTGCGCGCTTCACCGCTCAAGGTGTTTGTCTGCTACTTGCCTCCTTCTCAATAGCCTCCCTATTCCGGGGACCGAAAGAGTATTTCAGGGCTCGTTCCTTCATCGTGCGCGGGTCCGGCAAGCCTACGGTCTCCGGGTTCGCAAAGCCGGTTTGTTTATTACCGAGCGTAGGATTGATGGCATCGAACAGAAAACTGAAACCTTGTTTCAGCGAACTCTGGGCAATGCCGTGACACCCCATGCAGCCACCCATGGTCAGGCTTTGAGTACTGTGAGCGTAATCCGGCACATTGATGTTCGCGTGGTTGCGCGCATTGGTCAGGGTGTTGTCATTCGGAATCGGGAATACATTGCTTCCACGAAACAGCTGAATCCCCGGCTGGCTACTTTCGACCATGATATTGGCCAGGTAGTAATCCGGATCGGTTTGAGTGCTCGACGGGATGGCTTGCACGCCTTTAAGGCGATAGTGCTTCCAGACCGAATTATCGAACTCACTGCTGCCGTCCATGAGCTGTTTGACCCTGTTGTTCACCGCTTCAACCTCGGAATAAATGGTCGGCGGTTGCACCACTCGGATCGGGCCGGCCTGCCCCTCGGGAATCCCGTTACTGTTGGAGTAGACCGGCGGAATCAGATTTGCCATGGCGACGAGCCCCGCCTTAGGCAAAGGGACCGTATGGGTTTTGTTGCCGTCGGAGAAGGTGGCGGTCGGGGGATTGTCTGCAGGATCGAGACCGGGGTAGGCAATCGTGTTGTAGTTGGCGATGTAATAGAGTCCGCTCGGCGACTTGCCATCGGACAAGGTCAGGGCATCCTCGTGCTCGAACGTTGCGAATATGAAAGTCGGATAGTTGGGCGTCTTGTGGATGATATGCAGGGCGACCAGCGCGTAGTCTTCATTGTGCGCCACCGGCGCATCATCTTTACCCTGATAGGTCACCACCGTCGCCGTATGGTAGCGCGCGCGATTCTGTACCGGAATGTCTGCCAGCTTGCGCCATGCTGCCTTGACCTCCACCGCACCGTCGGGCAGCACGATATGGTCTGGAAGACTGCTCAGGGTTCTCGCGTATTCGTAAACGACAGGGTTGGCCTTGGCCTCGAACAGGATCTGACTGTCGTTCGAAGGGGCATAGTCGCTTCCTGTCTTCGCCGCATTCGGCGGGTTGACCGGGAAAAATATCGCGTTCTGCCCTATCTGGGTCGCCTCGTCCAGATTGTTGTAATGGGCATAGGTAGCGCCTGCCGCCAAGGGTGCTCCGGTGGGGAACTGGATGTAGCTGTATTGAGGCTCGGAACCAAACGGGCGCATAGGACCGCCTGCGGAGTTTTTTTGCTCTTTTGCCCCCGGAAACAGCTCGGTACGGTGAGCAAAGGTTTGCCACAACAAGGGGTTGGGAGATTGTGAAGCCTTGCCCGAATCGGCAAAGCTGCTGTCGGGATTGCCGACGCCACGGTTAGCCGGCAACGGGGTCTTGGCCGTATTGTTCAGGGCGAAAAAGCTCCGCCAGGCGAAGGTTGCATAGTCGGTATGGCTGAGCCCCGTCGCCAGGTCCGCAGGCAGCTGCGGGTTGTCCGTCGTCAGATCGCCTGTGGTAATGGCATAGGAAACACCCAGTCCCGGCGCGCCCGTCAAATCCCCGAACGTTTTGGAAAAATAGGGACTCCAGTTGACCCCGTCGGTTGAAGCGAACGTATTAGTGCCACTGCTGATGAAAATTCGGTTGCCAATCATTGTTGCGCGGCTCAACAGAAGCTCATTGGCTATACCCGACAGCGTTTGCTCATCACCCCAATGAGCACTGCGGTCGTAGGCACGCACGGCCAAATGGCCAATATCATAAGAGTAGTAGAGCAACAGTTCACCGTTATAAACCACCGGCACTATGCTCAGGATCCTGTAAGCATTCTCCTTGAACCCGAGATTTGGCTGGCTCCACTGAAGACCGTCGTCCGAGGTTACGTAGTAAACAGTGCTATCGTCCTCTTCGCAGTAGAAAACAAACAATTGTCCGTTGTACACCACAGGACTGTTATAGGCCGCATCACTGGAGGCCGTGACAGGACTGACGCTGGACCAGCTCATGCCATCTTCGGAACTGATGCTGTTTATTTGAGCCTGGCCGGTAAAGGTCAGTATCAGCTTTTGCTTGAACACCGTTACTGAAACATTACCCAGGATGTTGGCGACGGGGATGGGCTGTGGAGGAGACCAATTATTTCCCTCCACCGAAGTGGAAAAATAGATATGAGCGGTATCATTATCGCTGACCCAGAACATATACAGCTTGCCTTTGAACGATTGCACTGCGGGTGTAAACAACCCAACCGAAGTGGCTGGCACACTGCTGGTTACAGACGGTTTTCCATTGATGGCATCAGGACTATCGAATACATCCACTTCAATCCCCACACCTCGTTGCGGAGTAGCAATGATCACGCTTTCCGCATAAGTCGATGAGACCGCGAACACGCTGCACAGGCACAACATCAGTCGGCTGAATACCGCTCTAAGGGTCATAGCTTTCATTCCTTTGAATAATCCTGGTCAAGAAGCGGCCCAGCATTGCAGGCGCAACGCCATCGGTCGTTTTTCCATGGTAGTCGACTGTTTAATATCGGCCAGGGCCATTCCGAAAAGAAGTCACCAGGACGGCGGTCAATGAACTTTCCACCCGACATCGGCCTCAACCCATTACCTGCCCAACAAGGAATACGAGGCCCACATCATGAAAACCCTCCTGACATTCACCCTCGCCGCCACGCTCACCTGCGCCCTGCCCGCTTGGGCCACTTGCAGCCCGGAAGAAGCCACCGCCAAACGCGAACAGCTCGCTCAGGAAGTGAGCAAGCTCACCCAGCAGAACCCGGCCAAGGCCAAGGAAATGAATGATGAGCTGCAGGCCATGGATCTGGAGACCGCCAGCAAGGAGGTGCCGGACAAGTGCCAGTTGATTGATAAGCGCCTGGAGGAATTGAAGGATGCGGGGAAGAAGGCAGGTTGATTGCTTGGCGAATACGCATAAAAAAACCGGACCCAAGGTTCTAATGCCGATCAGTTAAGCCACAAACCTGTGGGAGCAAAGCTTGCTCGCGATTGCGGTAAGTCAGTCAGCAACAACGTTGACTGATCTGTCGCTATCGCGAGCAAGCTTTGCTCCCACAGGGGTTGTGCCATTTGATCCTTAACTGACTGGCATTAACCCAAGGTCCGGTTCTTTTATACAGCCTTACGGCCGATTCACTCAGTCGCAGGCACCTGCGGCTTGCGACGCTTGAGCGGGGCCATGCCGTCCTTGCTGACCAGCGCCGGGGCGTCGGCCTTCGGACGGTTGGCGGTCTTGCGCTTGGTCGGGGCCTTGGCGGCGGTTTTCTTCTTGTCGCCCTTGGCGTCGACCTTTTTCTTCTTCGCGCCAACGGCCTTGCCCGAGGCCTTGACCTTTTTCGGTCCGCCGTAGGTGCCTTTGACTTCCTTGATGGTGCGGCGCTCGAAGCTCTGCTTGAGGTAGCGCTCGATACTCGACATCAGGTTCCAGTCGCCATGGCAGATCAGCGAGATCGCCAGGCCGTCATTGCCGGCGCGCCCGGTACGGCCAATGCGGTGCACGTACTCGTCACCACTACGGGGCATGTCGAAGTTGATGACCAGGTCCAGGCCTTCCACGTCCAGGCCGCGCGCGGCGACGTCGGTGGCCACGAGGATCTTCACACCGCCCTGCTTGAGGCGATCGATCGCCAGCTTGCGGTCCTTCTGGTCCTTCTCGCCGTGCAGCACGAACGCCTTGTATTCCTGTGCCACCAGGCGGCCGTAGATGCGGTCGGCCATGGCCCGGGTGTTGGTGAACACGATGGCTTTTTCGTAGGTTTCGTTGGCCAGCAACCAGTTCACAATCTGTTCTTTGTGGACGTTGTGGTCAGCCGTGATGATCTGCTGACGAGTCGTGGAGTTCAGTTGGCTGACCGCGTTGAGCTGCAAGTGCTCCGGGTTGTTCAGCACCTTGGCAACCATCTCCCGCAGGCCCGAGCCGCCGGTGGTGGCGGAGAACAGCATGGTCTGCTGGCGGTTGGCGCACTCGTCTACCAGGCGCTGCACATCTTCGGCAAAGCCCATGTCGAGCATGCGGTCGGCTTCGTCCAACACCAGCACTTCGACTTCCTTCAGATCGAGGTTGCCGGCGTTCAGTTGTTCGATCATCCGCCCCGGCGTACCGATCAGGATGTCCGGCACCTTGCGCAGCATGGCAGCCTGGACCTTGAAGTCTTCGCCACCAGTGATCAGGCCGGACTTGATGAAGGTGAACTGCGAGAAGCGCTCCACTTCCTTCAAGGTCTGCTGGGCCAGTTCGCGGGTCGGCAACAGGATAAGAGTCTTGATGCTGACACGGACCTTGGCCGGGCCGATCAGGCGGTTGAGGATCGGCAACACGAACGCGGCGGTCTTGCCGCTGCCGGTCTGCGCCGTCACCCGCAGGTCACGCCCCTGGAGCGCGAGCGGAATGGCCGCTGCCTGCACTGGCGTTGGCTCGACAAATTTAAGCTCGGCCACGGCTTTGAGCAGGCGTTCGTGCAGGGCGAATTCGGAAAACACGGGTGCTACCTCGAAGAAATGCAAAAAAACAGCTGCATAGGGTAACGGTTTCAGGCGCGAAGGCCGAGTTTCTTTATGCAAACGGCGACAATCAGTGGCTTTTTTCACGCCCGAGCCGCCATCAACGGTCACTTCGACAGGCTTAAATGCTCTAATCCCCCGTCGCATTTCAATAGAAGACCCGTTTCGCCCATGGACATCAAACAGCTCTGGCTCAATATCCAAGACCTCTGGGGCGCCCTCGACCAGCACCCGCTCCTGCATTCCGGCCTCGCCCTGGTGTTGCTGCTGACCATTGCCCTGGTGCTCGGACGCGTGGCGCGGTACCTGATTCTGCACGGCGCCAAGTTGCTCGGTCGCCAGCCGGCCCTGCATTGGGTCAGCGACCTGCGCCACAACAAGGTCTTCCATCGCCTGGCGCAGATGACCCCCTCGCTGCTCATACAGTTCGGTCTGCCCCTGGTGCCCGGGCTCAGCAAAACCAGCCTGGTGTTCCTCGGCAATGTCGCGACGGCCTTCACCGTCCTGTTCATGATGCTGACTCTCAGCGCCCTGCTCAATGCCCTGCTGGATCTCTACGCCCGCACCGAACATGCTCGGACCCGCTCGATCAAAGGCTATGTGCAACTGACGAAAATGGTGCTGTATGTGTTTGGCGCGATCATCATCGTCGCCACCCTGATCGATCGTTCGCCGTTGTTGCTGTTATCGGGCCTGGGTGCGATGTCGGCGGTGATCCTGTTGGTGTACAAGGACACCCTGCTGTCGTTCGTCGCCAGCGTGCAACTGACCAGCAACGACATGTTGCGAGTCGGCGACTGGATCGAAATGCCCCAGGTCGGCGCCGACGGTGATGTGGTGGACATCACCCTGCACACAGTCAAGGTGCAGAATTTCGACAAGACCATCGTCTCGATCCCGACCTGGCGGCTGATGTCCGAATCGTTCAAGAACTGGCGCGGCATGCAGCAATCCGGTGGACGACGGATCAAGCGCAGCCTGTTCATCGACGCCAGCGGCGTGCGTTTCCTGCACGATGAGGAAGAACAGCGCCTGACCCAGGTGCACCTGCTGACCGATTACATCAGCCGCAAACAGGCCGAGCTCAAGGCCTGGAACGAAGCCCAGGGCAATGTTGCGGCAATGTCGGCCAACCGTCGCCGGATGACCAACCTGGGCACCTTTCGGGCCTATGCCCTGGCTTACTTGAAGAGCCACCCCGAAATCCAGCCGAACATGACCTGCATGGTCCGCCAGATGCAGACCACGGCCCAGGGCATCCCGCTGGAAATCTACTGCTTTACCCGCACCACCGCATGGGCCGACTACGAACGCATCCAAGGGGATATTTTCGACTATCTGCTGGCGGTGATGCCGGAGTTCGGCTTGAACCTGTACCAACAGCCCAGCGGCATGGATTTGCGTTCGGGGTTGCTGCCGGCGGTGCTGGGGGCGAGTCATGTGCCGGAGGGGCAGAAGCAGGTGATCTGAATTCACCACCGATCCTTGTGGGAGCCTAGCTTGCTCGCGATGGCGGTGGGTCAGTCACATCTCTTTTGAATGTGCCGCCGTCATCGCGAGCAAGCTCGGCTCCCACAGGTCATGTGTCATAGCCAAAAGTCATGGACACCATAAACCCATGTGGGAGCGAGCCTGCTCGCGATTGGCAATCCCCGGCGACATTGATGTCGTCTGACTGATTGCTATCGCGAGCAGGCTCGCTCCCACAGGGGTTGTAGCTGTTGTCTAGTTACTTGACCTGACGCTGCGCAGCCTTGTGCACCATGGTGTAGGCGTAGTCCACGCCCATGCCATAAGCGCCGCTGTGTTCCAGCACCAGCTCCATCACCGCCTCGTAAGTCTCTTTGTGTGCCCAGTCACGCTGGTATTCCAGCAGCACTTGTTGCCAGGTCACCGGCACCGCACCGGCCTGAATCATCCGCTGTACCGACATGTCGTGCGCCTCTTTGCTGGTGCCGCCCGAGGCGTCGGTGACGATGTAGACCTCGTAGCCTTCAGCCAGTGCTTCCAGTGCCGGGAAGGTCAGGCAGACCTCGGTCCACAGCGCGGCGATGATCAGTTTCTTGCGGCCGGTGGCTTTCACCGCGTCGACCAGCGCCTTGTCTTCCCAGGAGTTCATCGAAGTACGCTCGATAGGCTTCTGATCCGGGTGGACTGCCAACAACTCAGGCCAGATGTAGCCGCTGAAGCTTTCGGTTTCGACCGAGGTGTAGATCGTCGGTACGTTGAAGATCTTCGCTGCCTTGGCCAGGCCGACGGTGTTGTTCTTCAAGGTCTGACGGTCGATCGACTGTACACCGAAGGCCATTTGTGGCTGGTGGTCGATCAGGATCAGGGCGGAGTTGGTTGGATTCAGCAGTTCGCGGATAGACATGGTGTGTTCCTTTTTAATGTCGAGATTTCAATCGGTTAGGGTTTGTCGACGTTCGCTTCAGCGGTGATGTCGTCGGCATGGGTGTACTTTAGGGGCTGGCCATAAAAGGGACAATTACCTAAAATCTAGAATCATTGATTCTAAAAAAGGAACAATCATGGATCGTATCGAATGCATGCGCGCGTTCGTCGTCACTGTGGGCGAGAACGGCTTCGCGGCAGCCGCCCGGGCCATGGACGTGCCGAGGTCGAAGGTCAGCAAGCAGATTCAAGCGCTGGAAGAATCCATCGGCGTGCAATTGCTGCAACGCACCACGCGCAGCCTGCATCTCACCGAAGCAGGCGCTGAGTATTTCGATGCGGCCCGAGAGGTTCTGGCTGCACTGGATGAGGCCGAACAGCGGGCACGGGACGGGATCGGTGAATTACGCGGGGTGTTGCGGGTCAACGCGCCGATGTCGTTCGGCCTGCGACGGCTGGGCAAGCTGATTCCGCTGTTCCATGAGCGGCATCCGAACATCGAACTGCAAGTGGTACTCAGCGACCAGCAGGTCGATCCGGTGCGCGGCGGTTTCGACGTGACCATTCGCATCGCCAGCATGCCCGACTCCACCATGATCGCCCGGCAACTGGCGCCTGCGCCGCGCATCATGGTCGCCGCCCCGTCCTATCTCGAGCGTGCGGGTGTCCCGCAAACGCCTCAGGACCTGCGCGCCCATCAGTGCCTCAACTACGGCTACCTGCAAAGTGGCGTGAGCCTGCAATTGAGCAATGGCAAGGAGACGCAACGGGTCAATGTCACCGGCCCCCTGCACGTCAACAACGGCGACTTGCTGGCGCAGGCCGCCGAGGCCGGCATGGGCATTGCGCTGTTGCCCGATTTCATTGTGGAAGACGCTCTGGCGGCCGGGCGGCTGGTGCCGGTGCTGTGCGAATGGCAAGCGCCGGCGATCAGCATCAACGCGGTGTATTCGTCAGCCCGGCGCCTGCCGCAGAAAACCCGGGCCTTCATCGACTTCCTGGTCGAACAACTGGCGACTAGACAAGCTGCGGTTTGCGCAGGCTCAACCGACTGATCCACACCGCAGCCAGAATGACACCGCCGCCCAGGAACAACCGGCCCAATGCCTCGTGCTGGTTCCAGATCAGCAGATTCAACAACAGCCCTACAGGCACGTGCAGATTGTTCATCACCGCCAGGGTTCCGCCCTGGACCAGGCAGGCGCCCTTGTTCCACCAGTACAGCCCCAGTGCCGTGGAGACTAGGCCGAGGAACAGCAGTACGCCCCATTGCAGTGGTGCTTCGGGCCAGAAATCCGCCTTGCCGAACAGCAGGAAAGCCGGCAACGCCACCGCCAGCGCACCGAGGTAGAAGTAGCCGAAACGCCGGTAGTGCGGCAGGGCGCTCGGGTGACGGGCCACCAGGTGCTTGTACAGCACCTGCCCGGCCGCATAGGTGAAGTTGGCCAGTTGCAGCAGAAGAAAGCCCATGAAGAAATCCGGATTGATCCGGTCATAGCGAATCACCGCCGCGCCGGCCACGGCCACCAGCGCAGCCACCAGTGCCCAGGGATTGAAACGGCGGTTCAGCGCGTCTTCGATCAAGGTCACATGCAGCGGCGTGAGGATGGTGAAAAGCAGCACCTCGGGCACCGTCAGCACCCGGAAGCTCAGGTACAGGCAAACGTAGGTCACGCCGAACTGCAAGGCACCGATCAACAGCATCCCGCGCATGAACGACGCTTCAACCTGGCGCCAGCGGGTCAAGGGAATGAATACCAGCCCGGCCAGCAGCACTCGGACCAGCACCGCGAAATAACTGTCCACGTGCCCGGCCAGGTATTCACCGATCAGGCTGAAGGAAAAAGCCTGGATCAACGTCACAAAAAGTAGATAGCCCATACGCCAATGCCTGCCAGTTAAGAAAAAATAGAAGCTATACACAGCTCTTGTGGCGAGGGGATTCATCCCCTCGTCACAGAGTTCTGCGACACTGACTGTTCAGGTGATGGCGTTTATCCCCAGGTCCACTTCAAGAGGAAACTTCATCTTCCGGCGTACGGACCTGGCGTTGCTGGCGATCGTTGGCTGCACGCTGAAGCACCCTAGTCAAGGCCTGGAAATTCGCCGGTTTGGCAAGAATGTCGTCGGCACCGGCCGCCTTGAAACGTTCGACCTCATGGGTAAAGACACTCGCGGTAAAGGCAACCATGTAACAAGCACTGCCCTGGGGCAGCGTACGGATCTTGCGGATCGCTTCCACCCCATCCATACCAGGCATGTTGATGTCCATGAGAATGACCTCGGGCCTCGAAATCGCACAACGCCTGACCGCCTCCAGGCCATCGGGTGCAAGATCCGGGGCATACCCTAGCGCTTCCAGCATCCCCATGGCCACTTTCTGGTTCACCGGATGGTTCTCCACCAGCAGGATATCGAGCGGGTAACGCTTGGCAAAAGATGAGTCGAAACCCACAGCCACCTGGTCCTCGCCCAAGGGGATTTCCGAGCCTCGGAATGGCTCCAGGGGGAGCGAGAAGGAGAACGTAGAACCGATACCCGCTTGGCTGGTAAAAGATAAAGTCCCCTGCTGGGCTTCGACCAGTTTCTTGCAGATTGAAAGACCGAGGCCACTCCCACTGAAACGTTGACTGGCCTGTCCTTTCAGCTGAACGAAGGGCTCGAACAGACTGTCTTGCCGCTCTTCGGGGATGCCTATGCCGGTATCGTGTATGGAAACGTCGAGTCGGGCACCAGCGTCGTGTTGGCTCGTCGTGACCATGAGCGATACTTTTCCGGTTTCGGTGAACTTGACCGCGTTGCCCAGCAGATTGACCAGTATCTGGCGCAGGCAATCGAGATCGGTTTTAACCCAACGGGGTACGCTTGCGGAAACCTGAGTCTCAATGACGATCGGCTTGTCCTTGATGTTTTGCTGGATGATTTCAACGCTGGATGAAACCAGCGTTCGCACTTCAAATACACGAGGCTTCAACTCAAGTCTGCCCGCTTCGATTTTTGCAAGATCGAGAACGTTGTCGATCAGCGACAACAAGCTTCGTCCACTGGTATGAATCGTCTTCAGAAGGTTGTTCTGCTCGACGGTCAGGGGCGAACGTGCCAGCAGTTCGGTTGCGCCGATGACCCCGTACATGGGGGTACGGATTTCATGACTCATGGTGGCTAAAAATCTGGTTTTTGAACGGTCTGCTTCCTCGGCGGCATTTTTTGCCTCGTTCAATATCCGTTCGTTCGTTTGCAACTGCTGGAGATGACCGCGAGTGCGGAAGAGACTGAATGCGAGAAAAACCAGAATGGCAAGAATGATATGGTGCAGCGAATCCTGATTGAGTTGGTGGTAGTAGTCCGCCAGCGTCATCTCCGCCCCCGCCACATAAATCGTACCGTCCTTCGACTTCATTGGAACGAAGACGGCGCGAAAGTCCCCCCAATGATCCGAGTAGTCGATCCAGGTAGGCTCGCTGCGCTCAAAGCTGTCGAGTAGCGCCTGGCTGGCATCGGGATAAGGATCGAAGAATCGCACGAAGTTCTTCTCCTCGATTTCCTTCTTCGATGCGCTGGAACTGATCAGATACGCCTTTCCATCACGCTTGATCACGC
This sequence comes from Pseudomonas corrugata, assembly GCF_001269905.1. GTDB lineage: Bacteria > Pseudomonadota > Gammaproteobacteria > Pseudomonadales > Pseudomonadaceae > Aquipseudomonas > Aquipseudomonas corrugata. Next base: position 140,620 of record NZ_LHVK01000010.1, read on the forward strand.
TGTAGACAAAGGCAGTGCCCATTGACTCGTTGAAACTGGAAAGCCGCTGAATGGCGTCCCAGTCCTGCGCCGGCGATTTGGACTGTTTGTCGATCAGGTTGTCATGATAGCCGTCACCGAGGATGGCCGAAGCACCCAGCGCGGCATGCAGCAGCTTGCTGTTGATGTTGTCAGTCAGGATTCCCTGAGTCTCAACATAGAGGTAATAGATGTAGCCACTGACCCCTACGATGTAGACCAACAGCAATGCCCATGTTTTCCGCCTGAGTTTAAACATCTTCACAGCCTCCATACTGTGCGCCCAGCATAGAGTGAAGAGCGGTCAAAAACCATTTTCCAAAAAAAAGCCCGATCTCGCCAATGCGTTCAATCGGGCTATGGCACTCAGGAGCAATAAGTGCAAAGGGAGGTTTGATGCGCGAAACGGTTTGAAGGGAATCGCCAAGCCACTAGACCACTCAACGATTACCCGAGGATTAACAAGTCAGGCGACCTGGGACAGTTTGGCGTTGGCCTGATTCAAGCCCTTCTCCTGGAAGTCACCGCCCAGGTTCATGCCTTCGGCATGGATGAAGGTCACGTCGTGGATCCCGATGAAACCCATGACCTGGCGCAGGTAGGGTTCCTGGTGATCGGAGCTGCCACCGGCGTGGATGCCGCCGCGGGCGGTCAGCACGAAAGCACGTTTGCCAGTCAGCAGGCCTTGAGGTCCGGTGGGGGTGTACTTGAAGGTCACACCGGCACGCAGCACGTGGTCGAGCCAGGCTTTCAAGGTACTGGGGATGGCGAAGTTGTACATCGGCGCGGCCATCACCAGTACATCGGCGGCCAACAGCTCATCGGTCAGTTGGTTGGAGCGCTCCAGCGAGGCGTTCTCGATGTCGTTGCGCTGCTCGGCGGGCTTCATCCAGCCGCCCAACAGGTTGGCGTCCAGATGAGGCACGGCATTGACGGCGAGGTCGCGGACATTGATTTCATCGGCCGGGTGAGCGGCTTTCCACTGCTTGATGAAGGTCTGGGTCAGCTGACGGGAAACCGAGTCTTGCTGGCGGGCACTGCTTTCAATGATCAGAACGCGGGACATGGGATGTAGGCTCCATCTGAATGAGTTGTCAGTCGATGGAGCAGAGAGTAATAGGGACTATATCGATGAAAAAGCGCAAATATTTGCTGCAAAGCATCGATAAATTCGTTTATAAGCTGAACCAGCGTCCCAGTTTCGGATTACTTTGGCTTACAGGTCAGTTCGATGCGCAGCTTGATGATGTTGCGGTTGAACTTGGCGGTGGCGTTCTTGAACTTGCCGGCGGCCACCTCGATCTTGCGGGTACGAGGGGCTTCCGGACCGTTGCGAAACACCACGGTGCAGGCCGCGTCGGTGCTGCCGTAGTTGTTGACCTGGATGGAGCCGATGTCGGCGTCAGTGTCGTAGGCGGTGTAGTCGATGCTCAGGCCGTCGAGGTGTTTTTCCACATCGATCGGGTACGCGAACGCAGTCAGCGGCAACATGGCCAGCACTGCACAACAGATTTTCTTCATTCGGTTGTCTCCACCAAGGGACCGCCAGCTTAGGACAAGAGGAGCTCAATATGAAAGCGCCCCGCGTGACCCTTGATCAATGGCGAACGTTGCAGGCCGTGGTGGACCACGGCGGTTTCGCCCAGGCCGCCGACGTGCTGCACCGCTCCCAATCGTCGGTGAGCTATACCGTGGCCCGCATGCAGGATCAGCTCGGCGTGCCCTTGCTGCGTATCGATGGACGCAAAGCGGTGCTGACCGAAGCCGGTGGCGTGCTGTTGCGGCGCTCCCGGCAACTGGTGAAACAGGCCAGCCAACTGGAAGACCTGGCCCATCACATGGAACAAGGCTGGGAAGCGGAAGTACGGCTGGTGGTCGACGCCGCCTACCCCAGTGCCCGCCTCGTCCGAGCCCTGGCGGCGTTCATGCCGCAGAGCCGCGGCTGCCGGGTGCGCCTGCGTGAAGAAGTGCTGTCGGGCGTGGAAGAGGTGCTGCTCGAAGGCGTCGCCGACCTGGCCATCGTTGGCTTCAGCATCCCCGGCTACCTCGGGGCGGAGCTGAGCGACGTGGAGTTCGTCGCGGTGGCCCATCCCGAACACGCGTTGCATCGACTCAATCGTGAGCTGACGTTCCAGGACCTGGAAAGCCAGTTGCAAGTGGTGATCCGTGATTCCGGTCGCCAGCAACCCCGGGACGTCGGCTGGCTCGGTGCCGAGCAACGCTGGACCGTCGGCAGCCTTGCCACCGCCGCGACCTTCGTCAGCAGCGGCCTGGGCTTTGCCTGGCTGCCCCGGCACATGATCGAGCGGGAACTGCGGGAAGGCACGCTCAAGCGGCTACCCTTGGACCAGGGGGGCAGCCGCAACCCGAGTTTCTACCTGTATTCGAACAAGGAAAAACCCCTGGGCCCGGCCACGCAGATCCTCATCGAACTGCTGCGCACCTTCGATACCGCGCCGCTGGATGCGCCGTTCGCCGCCCCTGAACAAGCCTGACAAAGAGTTCGCCATGGCCTATTTCGCACACGAAGACTGCAATCTGCACTACGAGGAATACGGCCACGGCGCCCCCCTGCTGCTGGTCCATGGGCTGGGCTCCAGCACCCTGGATTGGGAAAAACAGATCCCGGTGTTATCCGCCCATTACCGCCTGATCGTGGTGGATGTGCGCGGCCATGGACGCTCCGATAAACCCCGCGGTCCCTACAGCATTGAAGGTTTCAGCGCCGACCTGATTGCCCTGATCGAACACCTGCGCCTGGGCCCGGTGCACCTGGTGGGCTGGTCCATGGGTGGCATGATCGCCTTTCAGTTGGCCGTGGATGAGCCCGGGCGGGTCAAGAGCCTGTGCATCGTCAACAGCGCGCCGCAAGTTAAGGTCCGCACCCTGGACGACTGCTGGCAGTGGTTCAAGCGCTGGAGCCTGATGCGTATCCTCAGCCTGGAGACCATCGGCAAGGCTCTGGGGGCCAAGCTGTTTCCCAAACCCGATCAGGCGGATTTACGCTTTGAAATGGCCCGGCGCTGGGCAAAAAACGACAAACATGCTTATCTCGCCAGCTTCGATGCCGTCGTGGGCTGGGGTGTCCAGGAACGACTTTCGCAGGTGGCCTGTCCAACCCTCGTCATCTGCGCCGACCATGACTACACCCCGGTGGCACTGAAAGAAGCCTATGTAAAACTGCTGCCCGATGCACGGCTGGTGGTCTTCACCGATTCAAGGCACGCTACTCCGCTGGACCAACCCGAACGCTTCAACCAAACCCTGCTCGACTTTTTGATCGCAATCGATTCCACCACCCAGGATCAATGAACCCATGCTGAAAAAGATCGCCCTCGCCGCCGGCTCCATCCTGTTTGCCGCCAACCTGATGGCCGCACCCGCACCACACGTGTTGCTGGACACCACCAACGGCCAGATCGAAATCGAACTGGACCCGGTCAAGGCGCCCATCAGTACCAAGAACTTCCTCGAGTACGTGGACAGCGGCTTCTACAACAACACGATTTTCCACCGTGTGATCCCGGGCTTCATGGCCCAGGGCGGTGGCTTCACCCAGCAGATGCAACAAAAAGACACCAAGGCGCCGATCAAGAACGAAGCCAGCAATGGCCTGCATAACGTTCGCGGCACCTTGTCGATGGCCCGCACTTCCGATCCGAACTCGGCCACCAGCCAGTTCTTCATCAACGTGGCGGACAACGCGTTCCTCGACCCAGGCCGTGACGCCGGTTATGCCGTGTTCGCCAAAGTGGTCAAGGGCATGGACGTCGTGGACATCATCGTCAACTCCCAGACCACCACCAAGCAAGGCATGCAAAACGTGCCGATCGACCCTGTGATCATCAAGTCGGCCAAGCGCATCGACTGACTGAAGGTACAGGGCAAGCCTGAGCGGCGACGGCGATCCCGCGCCGCTCACAGCAAACAAGGAGCGCCCTGCCCGGGCTGTTTACCATGGTTTATCGCCGTTTCGAAAAGCTGATCGACATCTTCCGCGACGCCCCCAGTTCTGCCCCGCCGAACCGCGTCCTGCCCTTCTATACGTATTACCTGAGACAAGTCTGGCCGAGCTTCGCCGTCCTGCTGGTGGTGGGCCTGATCGGCGCACTGATCGAAGTGGCGCTGTTCAGTTACCTGAGTCGCATCATCGACCTGGCCCAAGGCACGCCCAACGTCGACTTCTTCAAGATCCATGGTCTGGAACTGGCGTGGATGGCAGTGGTGGCGCTGGTCCTGCGACCCATTTTCGTGGCCTTGCATGACCTGCTGGTGCACCAGACCCTGAGCCCCGGCATGACCAGCCTGATCCGCTGGCAGAACCACAGCTATGTGCTCAAGCAGAGCCTGAATTTTTTCCAGAACGACTTCGCCGGACGCATTGCCCAGCGCATCATGCAGACCGGCAACTCCCTGCGTGACTCAGCGGTGCAGGCCGTGGACGCATTGTGGCACGTGCTGATCTATGCCATCAGCTCGCTGGTGCTGTTCGCCGAAGCCGACTGGCGCCTGATGATTCCCCTGCTGCTGTGGATCGCCGCCTACATCGGCTCGCTCTATTACTTCGTGCCACGAGTCAAAGAGCGCTCGGTGGTGTCGTCCGATGCCCGCTCCAAGCTCATGGGCCGGATCGTCGACGGCTACACCAACATCACCACGCTGAAGCTGTTCGCCCACACTAATTTCGAACAGCAATACGCTCGCGAAGCCATCCAGGAGCAGACCGAAAAAGCCCAGTTGGCCGGCCGCGTGGTGACCAGCATGGACGTGGTTATTACCAGCATGAACGGGCTGCTGATCGTCGGTACCACCGGTCTGGCGCTGTGGCTGTGGACCCAGTCACTGATCAGCGTCGGCGCCATTGCCCTGGCGACCGGGTTGGTGATCCGTATCGTCAACATGTCCGGCTGGATCATGTGGGTAGTCAACGGCATCTTCGAAAACATCGGCATGGTCCAGGACGGCCTGCAGACCATTGCCCAACCGGTCAGCGTCACCGACCGCGAACACGCCAGGCCATTGGTCGTAGGCCGGGGCGAAGTGCGTTTCGAGCATGTGGATTTCCACTACGGCAAGCAGAGCGGTGTGATCGGCGACTTGAACCTGGTGATCAAGCCCGGGGAAAAGATTGGTCTCATCGGCCCGTCCGGCGCGGGGAAATCCACCCTGGTCAACCTGCTGCTGCGTCTTTATGACGTCGAGGCCGGGCGGATCCTCATCGACGGCCAGGACATCGCCGAGGTGAGCCAGGAGAGCCTGCGCGAACGGATCGGCATGATCACCCAGGACACCTCGCTGCTGCACCGCTCGATTCGCGACAACCTGCTTTACGGCAAGCCCGACGCCACCGACGCACAGCTCTGGGAAGCCGTGCGCAAGGCTCGTGCCGATGAGTTCATCCCGCTGCTGTCGGACGCCCAGGGCCGCACCGGCTTCGACGCCCATGTGGGGGAACGCGGCGTGAAACTCTCCGGCGGCCAGCGCCAGCGCATCGCCATTGCCCGGGTGCTGCTCAAGGATGCACCGATCCTGATCATGGACGAAGCGACGTCAGCACTCGACTCGGAAGTGGAAGCGGCGATCCAGGAAAGCCTCGAGACGCTGATGCAAGGCAAGACCGTGATCGCCATCGCCCACCGCCTCTCGACCATTGCCCGGATGGATCGGCTGGTGGTGCTGGAAAACGGCCGCATCGCCGAAACCGGCAGCCACGCCGAACTGCTGGCCCATGGCGGGTTGTACGCGCGGTTGTGGCAGCATCAGACGGGAGGGTTTGTGGGGATCGACTGAAACCTGACTCAACCACCTGTGGCAAGGGGGATTTATCTGTGGCGAGGGGATTCATCCCCGCTGGGCTGCGCAGCAGCCCTAAAGCCTGACACCTCGGTGTATCAGGCAGATTGAGTTGGATCTCTCTTGGGGCTGCTTCGCAGCCCAGCGGGGATGAATCCCCTCGCCACTGGGGTCCATTTCAGCCAGTGGACTCAGCACTGCCGATACGGCAACGCCCCCCTCGCCTCCTCGGCATACGCCAATACTCCCGCCTGCTCCCGAATAAGGAAATCCGCCACCGCCGCTTTCAACCCCGGATGGCGCAAGTAATGCCAGGAGCGGGTAATCACCGGCTCGAAACCGCGAATCAGTTTGTGCTCGCCCTGGGCACCGGCATCGAATCGCCGCAAACCTTGGGCAATCGCGTAGTCCATGCCTTGGTAGAAACAGGTTTCAAAGTGCAGGCGGTCGAATTCTGCCAGGCAGCCCCAGTAGCGCCCATAGAAACTGTCACCCCCTACCAGACTGAACGCCATCGCCACAGACCGTGATCCTTGCCTGGCCAGCACCACGCGAATGGCCTCGGGCATGCGTTCGGCCAGCAGGCTGAAAAATCCCCGGGTCAGGTACGGAGCCTGTCGGCGCACGGCGTAGGTATTGGCGTAGCAGGCGTAGACAAAATCCCACTGCGCCTCGTCCAGTTGATGCCCCTCGAACCACTCGAAGTCAATGCCCTGCCCCGCCACCTGTTCGCGCTCCTTGCGCATCTGCTTGCGCTTTCGGGAGCTGAGTGCGTCGAGAAAATCCTGAAAGTCCCGATAGTCGCGATTATGCCAGTGGTACTGGCAGCCGACCCGCTGCATCCAGTCCTCTTGCGCGGCCAGCGCCTTATCGGTGAAGGGATCGGTAAAGTTGATGTGCGCACTGCTTAGCCCTTCGATTTCCAGGTAGCCCGGCAAACTCTTGAGCAACTCAAAACCGTCCTCGACCGTCGCCGCCAGTAGACGCGGTCCGCTGACAGGGCTGAAAGGCACAGCAGTCAGCAGTTTCGGGTAATAGTCGATGCCGGCACGCTCGCAAGCGTCCGCCCAGCCATGATCGAACACGTACTCGCCGTAGGAATGCCACTTTCGATAGCTGGGCAATGCGGCGATCAACCGGTCACCGTCCGTGTGCAACAAATGCTCGGGCTGCCATCCGGAATGCGGGCCGACACTGCCGCTGTCCTCCAGCGCGCTGAGGAAGGCGTGGCGCAGAAACGGCTGGCTCTGCGGTACCAGGGCATCCCAGGTGCGTGGCGATATTTCAGACAGTCTGTGCAGGCGCTGCAACGGCATCGATTCTTCTCCACTTCGCGATTCAGAGCCTCGCAAGTATCGCTTATCACCGCGAGTTCCACATCTCGCGACGACGACAAGACCTGCCGGAACACGTTCAGAAAAGCCACTGAATCGTCACCGGCGCGCCATCACATTGCCACCACCTTGTCATAAACCATCGCGATACTGGCGCCAGTTTTTAGAGCGCCGGGTTCTAACCCGGTCACGGTTTCCGTCCTTCAACGGTCGGTTGTGTCCCGGATGATCCCGTCATCCCCTCTCATCCTTCGGAGATTGATATGCGTCTTGCTTCCACGAAAACTGCGGCGGCCCTGTGCGGGGGTCTGCTGCTGGCCATGAGTGTACCGGCCAGCGCCGCAGTCGACGCCAAACTGCTCGACATGCTCAAGGCCAACGGTTCGATTACCACCGCGCAGTACACCGAACTGCAAGCCGAACTGGCCCGGGATCAAAAAGAACAACAGATCGCTCGCCAGGCTCAGCAGGAAACCAACGAACAGATCGCCGCGACCGCGAAGAAAGCCAACGAGCTGAGCTCCTTCGACCAGAAACTGGCGTGGGCGGCCAAGACCCAGTTCAAAGGTGACGTGCGCTTCCGTCATGAAACCGTGAAAAACGACGGCGTCTCGAACACCGGTGACCAGGATCGCCAACGTATCCGCGTTCGTCTGGGTGCCTACAGCGAAATCAACCCGCAAGTGGACACCGGCATCCGCATCGCCACCGGCAGCGACAACGATTCGCGCTCCACCAACCAAAGTCTGGACAACAACTTCACCAAGAAGGACCTGTGGCTGGACCAGGGTTACGTCGACTACCACCCGGACGCCATCAAGAACCTGCACCTCGTGGGCGGCAAAATGCCCCAGCAATGGGTGAGCATGGGCGACATCATCTGGGATAGCGACATCAGCCCCGAAGGTCTGTCGGCTTCCTACAAGTACCCGCTGGGCGCCAACACCGAATTGTTCGGCAGCGCCGGCCACTACACCCTCAAGGACAACGTGGACGGCGAAGGCAAGCAGTTCCGTCACGATCTGCGACTCTACGCAGGCCAGTTGGGCGCTCGCTTCGCGATCACTGACAATCTGAAAATGACCCTGGGTGGCAGTATCTACGCCTACGATAACGACAACGACATCAACAACACCTGCTCGGCCAACAACTGCCGCCTGGCCATCAACGGCAACAGTGCGAACGAACAATTCAAGCTGTATGAAGGCTTTGGCCAGCTCGACATCGGCGGCCTGCCAATGCCACTGTCGCTGTACGGTCAGGTGGTCAACAACAAGGACGCCAGCAACGATCAGGACATGGGCTGGCTGGTGGGTGCCAAGACCAAAGTCTTCGGCTTCGGCCTGGACTACAACTATCGCGACGTACAGCGTAACGCCGTGGTCGGTGCCTTCACCGACTCCGACTTCGCCAACGGCTTCACCGGTTCGCGTGGCAGCAAGCTGAAAGCGAGCTACGAACTGGACAAGAACTTCTCGCTCGGCGCGACGTACTTCATGGCCGATTCCGACTACACCAACGCCACGCTGAAGGACTCGAAGATCAACACCCTGCAGCTGGATGCTGAAGCGAAGTTCTGATCACCGCTCTACAGCTCGGGCAAGGAAGCTCGACGCGCATCTTTCAACCTGACGTTGCTGCATCGGCCCCATCATCCGTCCGATTCAGCAACGCCAGGCTTTTTTCGTTCAGCCGCCCCCCTGTGGGAGCGAGCCTGCTCGCGATAGCGGTCTGTCAGTTGACGGGGATGACGGCTGGCACGGCCTCATCGCGAGCAGGCTCGCCCCCACAGGGTGTTGTGGTGACTCAAGATTCAGCGTGAATGCCGGCGGCGCTCGGCGGCGAGTTTTTCGGCGAGGTGATCCAGGTCGGGGACGGGCGGCTCGGGGAGTTTTCTGAGGGTGGCCTGCATCAGCTTCATCTGGCGAATGAAGCGTCGGCAGTTGGGACAGAACATCAGGTGATGACGGACCATCAAGCGTTCGCGAAAGCTCAGTTGGCCGTCGAGATAATCGCTGGAACGCGCCACTTGTTCCTTGCAGGTCAGCATTCGCCGGTCTCCTCGAAATGTTCCACGGTCGCGAAGACCTTTAGCCGGGCGCGATGCAACAGCACGCGTACGTTAGAGAGCGAGATGTCCAGAAGATTACAAATTTCTTCCAGCTCCAGCCCCTGGCGTTCGCGCAAGGTCAACACGCTGCCTTGCAGTTCCGACAGGCTGAGCAGCGTGTGCTCAAGGCAATCGCGCAATTCGCTCTCTGTCAGCAGCGCTTCCGGCGTGTCCTGGTGCCAGGCGAACGGCGCCAGCAGCCAGTGGCCATCGGCGGCGAAACGATCATCGCCCAATGTGCCATGGGGCGATGGCAGGTCGTCGAGCAACACCTCGCGACGGTTCTGCTTGTAGCGCCCCTTCGCAGCGTTGGCAGTAATGGTCAGCAACCAGGTCTTGAGACTGGAACGGCCCTGGAAACCACTGAGGTTGCGCACCACCGACAGCCAGGCGTCCTGCACCACTTCGTCGGCATGGCGGCTACCAACGATGGCATAAGCGACCGCACGCATCGGGCTCTGGTAGGTGCTGACCAGTTCCTTGTAGGCGCGCTGCTCCCCCGCCAGCAAGCGTTGGAGTAGTTGAGTGTCGTTGGTGGTAGTCATTCAAGCTCTCATATGCCTGACACTATTGTGGCGAGGGGAATTATCCCCTCGCCACAATAAATCCGCTAACAACTGGATCAATGTTTGCGCAGGATCACGCTACCAATCGAATACCCCGCCCCAAACGAACTGAGTACCGCAACCGAGCCACTGGGCAAGTCATCCTGGTTCAGGTGGAACGCAATCACCGAACCCGCCGAGCTGGTATTGGCATAGCGGTCGAGGATCACCGGGGCTTCCTCTTCAGTGGCTTCGCGCCCCAGCAGCTTGCGCACGATCAGGTGATTCATGCTCAGATTAGCCTGGTGCAGCCAGAAGCGCTTCACTTGCTCGACGTTCAACTGGTTTTCTTCCAGATGAGCGCCGATCAGCTCGGCCACCATCGGGCACACATCGCGGAACACCTTTCGGCCTTCCTGGACGAACAGCTTGTCGCGGGTGCCGATGCCCTCTTCCGCGGCGCGGTTGAGGAAGCCGAAGTTGTTGCGGATGTTATTGGAGAACTTGGTGAGCAGCTTGGTGCTGACCACATCGAACTGGTGCGGCGAGGTCGCCAGGTCCGCTCGCTCGATGATCACAGCGGTGGCCGCGTCGCCGAAGATGAAGTGGCTGTCGCGGTCGCGGAAGTTCAGGTGACCGGTGCACACTTCGGGGTTGACCATCAGGATCGCCCGAGCCTGGCCCAGTTGCACGCTGTTGGCCGCGGCCTGGATGCCGAACGTCGCCGAGGAGCAGGCCACGTTCATGTCGAAACCGAACCCTTCGATGCCCAGGGCTTCCTGGACTTCGATGGCGATGGCCGGGTATGCGCGCTGCAAGTTGGAGCAGGCGACGATCACTCCATCGATGTCGGCGACGGTACGGCCGGCACGCTCCAGCGCCTGCTTCGCGGCGCCGATGGCCATTTCGCAGAGCACCGACCATTGCTCATTGGAGCGCTCGGGCAGGCGTGGGGTCATGCGCTGCGGGTCGAGGATACCGTCCTTGTCCATGACAAAGCGGCTCTTGATGCCGGAAGCTTTCTCGATAAACGCCGCGCTGGATTCGGTCAACGCCTCGATTTCACCGCGCTCGATGGCTTCGGCGTTGTCGGCATTGAACTGCGCGACATAGGCGTTGAAGGATTGCACCAGCTCTTCATTGGAAATGCTGTTGGCCGGGGTATACAGGCCGGTGCCACTGATGACGACGTTATGCATGGTCGTGTCTCTGATTTGTTCAGGCAGAAAGTATTGGTACCGACGTACCAATACGCAAAGGGTCTTTTCCCATCCTGGGGAAGCAGACCTGGCATCGCTTTATTCCGATCCGCCCGGGGAATTGAAGCTCAAAACCACGGGACCGGCATTTATAGGCGCGAAGTTTGCCATAAACGCTGGCGTTTGGCCCATTCTCCCTCAATCAAGACACAAAACCCTTGTGGAAGATGCAAGGCCCTGTGGGAGCGAGCCTGCTCGCGATAGCGATCTGTCAGTTGATAGGGATGTCGACTGACACTGCCTCATCGCGAGCAGGCTCGCTCCCACAAGGGATCAATGGTGCTGCCTCAGGGCTCCACCTGCCCCCACTGCTTGCCCAGGCGCTTGTCTGAAATAGGTACCTTGGTCCCCAACTGCTGGGCGAACAGTGACACCCGGTATTCCTCCAGCCACCAGCGGTAAAGCTCCAGTTGCGCGTCGCGCTTGCCTTCCTGGGCGTGTTTGCCGGCGCGGGTCTGGTACTGGGTCCAGAGATTCGACAGCTCGCCGCTCCAGACCCGGTCTTTCTGCACTTGACTGCCCAGCTTCTCGAAACGCTGCTCGATGGCCTTGAGGTAGCGCGGCAGTTCCTTGAGCCATTGATGCGGGGTTTCGCGCACGAAGCCCGGGTACACCAGATGGCTGAGCTGCTGCTTGATATCGTTCAGTGCCACAGCCTGGGCAAGGTCGATCTTGCCCTTGAAACGCTTTTGCAGGCCGTGCCACAGTTTGAGGATATCCAGGGTCAGCTTCGCCAGGCGTTCGGCGTGTTCGGTCCAGCCGCCGCGCTTGCGCTCGGCCAGGGACGCCAGCGCCGCGCCGTCGCGAGGCAGGTTCGCTTCACCTTCCAGCACGCAACGGTCGAGACTGGCCAGCAGGATGTCCTCCACCAGATTGTCGATACGTCCCAGCTCGCGGTAGAGCAAACCGAGCTCCGTCAGCCCCGGCAACTTGCCCCGCAGGAACTTGGCCGACTCTGCCAATTGCTGCATCAACAACCGTTGCAAGGCGCGGCGATGCTGGAATTCGGCTTCAGCCGGAGTCGGGAAACGCCCTTCCTTGACCACGCCGCCCTCCTCCACCAGCGCCGGATACACCGTCATCGACAGCCCGGCGATCTTCTGCTGGGTCTTTTCCGCCACCGGCGCGAAGACCTTGGCTTCCACCGGCACCTGGCTTTTTGCGCTTTGTGGCACGGCCAAGGCAGCCTGGCTGGCTTCGGCAAAGCGCGCTGTCAGCTCGGCCAGGTCGCGCCCCTCGCCGAGAAACTTGCCCTGGCCGTCGACGATTTCCAGGTTCATGCGCAGGTGGCTTTCCACTTGCTGCGCCGCTTCAGTCCAGGCCTCGTCGCTGACCCGCGCACCGGTCATGCGCAACAGCTCACGGCCCAGGGATTGCGGCAATGAGCCTTCAGCGAAGGTGATGCGTTGCAGCGCAGCCTTGACGAAGTCCGGCACCGGCACGAAGTTCTTGCGCAGGGCCTTGGGCAGGTTGCGCACCAGAGCAATGCACTTGGCCTCGATCATGCCGAGCACCAGCCACTCCAGGCGCTCAGGCGGCAGCATCGGCAACAGCGGTGCCGGCACCCGCAATGTCACACCGTCACGGGGATGGTTGGGCTCGAAATGGTAACTGAGCGGCAACGTCAGGTCGCCGACGCGCAAGGTGTCGGGGAAGTGCGCAGCGGTCACTTCGCTGGCCTCGCGAGCCAACACGTCCTCTTCGCGCATGATCAACAACTGCGGGTCTTTCTGGCTGTTGATCCTGTACCAACTGTCGAACGTCGCGGTCTGGTGGATCTCGGCCGGCAACCGTGCGTCATAGAAAGCGAACAGCGTTTCCTCGTCCGCCAGGATGTCGCGGCGACGGGCCTTGGCTTCCAGTTCGTCGAGTTGCTCCAACAAGCGGGTATTGGCGGCCAGGCACTTGGCCTTGGATTGGATTTCGCCGCGCACCAGGGCCTCGCGGATAAACAGCTCGCGCGACACCACTGGGTCCACCGGTCCGTAATGCACCGGCCGACGACCGACCACGATCAGGCCGAACAGGGTGATCTGCTCATACGCCACGACCTGTCCGCGCCTCTTCTCCCAATGGGGTTCGAAGTGGTTCTTCTTGATCAAGTGTCCGGCCAGCGGTTCGATCCAGTCCGGTTCGATTTTGGCGACCATGCGCGCATACAACTTGGTGGTTTCCACCAGTTCGGCGGTCATCAGCCACTGCGGACGCTTCTTGCCCAGCCCCGACGAGGGATGGACCCAGAACCGCCGTTGACGGGCGCCAAGGTAGTCGCCGTCTTCGGTCTTCTGGCCGATCTGGCTCAGCAGGCCCGAGAGCACCGCTTTGTGCAGTTTCGGATAATCGGCCGGGTCCTTGTTGAGGCTCAACTGCATGTCGCGGCAGATCAGGCTCAACTGGCGATGGGCGTCGCGCCATTCGCGCAGGCGCAAGTAATTGAGGAAGTTCTTGCGGCACCAGTTGCGCAACGGGCTGGCCGTCAAGGCCTGGCGTTGTTCTTCAAAACCGCGCCACAGATTAACCAGCCCGGCAAAGTCCGAGTCCGGATCCTTCCATTGAGCGTGGGCCTGGTCGGCGGCCTGTTGACGTTCGGGCGGACGCTCTCGCGGATCCTGGATCGACATGGCGCTGGCGACAATCAGCACTTCCTGCAGGCTGCCCAGCTTCGCCGCTTCCAGCAACATGCGCCCCATGCGCGGGTCCACCGGCAAGCGCGCCAACTGACGGCCCAACGGGGTCAGTTGGCTGTTGCGGTCCACTGCCGACAATTCTTGCAGCAGGTTGAAACCGTCGCTGATGGCCTTGCCATCCGGCGGCTCGATGAACGGGAAATCAGTGATCTCGCCCAGGCGCAGATGGAGCATCTGCAGGATCACCGCCGCCAGGTTGGTGCGCAGGATCTCGGGGTCGGTAAATTCCGGCCGTCCGAGGAAATCTTCTTCGCTGTACAGCCGTACGCAAATCCCCGGCTCGACCCGCCCGCAACGCCCCTTGCGCTGGTTGGCGCTGGCCTGGGAAATGGCTTCGATGGGCAGGCGCTGGACCTTGGCGCGATAGCTGTAGCGGCTGATCCGCGCGGTGCCGCTATCGATCACGTAGCGGATGCCCGGCACGGTGAGCGAGGTTTCGGCGACGTTGGTCGCCAGCACCACACGACGGCCCGGGTGGGACTGGAAGATCCGCTGTTGTTCGGCCGGGGACAAGCGCGCATACAACGGCAAGATCTCGGTGTGCTTGAGCTGGGCCTTGCGCAGCATTTCCGCCGCGTCACGAATCTCCCGCTCCCCCGGCAAGAACACCAGCACATCGCCAGGGCTGCGGCGCTCGCTGCGCTCATGGGCGGCGATTTCATCGAGGGTGGCGAGAATCGCCTGGTCGACGGTCAGGTCGTCCTCGACGCGGTTGCCCTCTTCGTCCTGCTCCAGGGTCAGCGGGCGGTACCAGGTTTCCACCGGGAAGGTGCGGCCCGAGACTTCCACGATCGGCGCGTCGTCGAAGTGCTTGGAGAAGCGCTCCAGGTCGATGGTCGCCGAGGTGATGATGACCTTAAGGTCCGGGCGGCGCGGCAGCAGGGTCTTGAGATACCCCAGCAGGAAGTCGATGTTCAGGCTGCGCTCGTGGGCTTCGTCGACGATGATCGTGTCGTAGCGCTCGAGGTAGCGGTCGTTCTGAGTCTCGGCCAGCAGGATGCCGTCGGTCATCAACTTGATCAGGGTGTTGGCGTCGCTCTGGTCCTCGAACCTCACCTGGTAGCCCACCAGCGCGCCCAATGGCGTGGCCAGTTCTTCGGCAACCCGGCTCGCCACGCTGCGGGCGGCGATCCGGCGCGGTTGGGTGTGGCCGATCAAGCCATACTGGCCGCGCCCGATTTCCAGGCAGATCTTCGGCAATTGCGTGGTTTTGCCCGAACCGGTTTCGCCGGCGATGATCAGCACCTGGTGCTTGAGCAGCGCATCCTTGATTTCGTCACGCTTGGCGGCAATCGGCAGATTGTCGTCGTAGCGAATCAGCGGCAGGCTTGCCTTGCGCGCCAGCACCTGGTCGCACGACGCCTGCATGCGCGCCACCCACTGGGCCAGCTTGGCCTCATCGGGTTTCTTGCGCAGCTCGAGCAACTGCCGCCGCAACCGGTGACGGTCGGCGAGCATGGCGTGGTCGAGGTTCTTCAGCAGCTTGTCGATAGCGGGGGCTTGGTCAGTCATCGGGTACGCAAGGGTCGTCGGTTTTATGCAGGGGGCGATTGTCGCAGATTTGCGCACAGGTGGGAGCAAGGCTTGCCCGCGATGACGGAGGTCAGCTTGCATCAATGTCAATTTTCGGACCGTTGTCGCGAGCAAGCTTTGCTCCCACAGGGGTGTTGCCCAACCTCCAAAGGTTATTCGTTATCCAGGTCCTTGCGCCGATACGGGAACACATCAATCACCTTCCCCGCTCGAATGGCCTCTTGCAGGCCTTTCCAGTAATCGGCGTTGTACAGCTCGCCGTGCATCTGGTCGAACAACTTGCGCTGCCCGGCGTCGGCGAACAGGAAGGGTGGGAACTCTTCGGGAAAGACGTCCAGCGGACCGATGGAGTACCACGGTTCGGAGGCCATTTCGTCTTCCGGGGTGCGCGGCTGGGGGATGTGTCGGAAGTTGGCTTCGGTGAGGAAGCAGATCTCGTCGTAGTCGTAGAACACCACCCGGCCATGGCGGGTCACGCCGAAGTTCTTGAGCAACATGTCGCCAGGGAAGATATTTGCCGCCGCCAATTGCTTGATGGCCAGGCCATAGTCCTCCAGCGCCTCGCGCACCTGGGCCTCGCTGGCGTTTTCCAGATAGAGGTTCAGCGGTGTCATGCGCCGCTCGGTCCAGCAGTGACGAATCAGCACCGTATTGCCTTCTACTGACACCGTGGAGGGCGCCACGTCCAGCAGCTCCTGGAGGCAAGTCGGTTCGAATTTTTCCAAGGGAAAACGGAAATCGGCGAACTCCTGGGTATCGGCCATTCGCCCGACCCGGTCGACACTCTTCACCAACCGGTACTTCTCGATCACCGTGGCGCGGTCGACGTTTTTCGATGGCGAGAAACGGTCCTTGATGATCTTGAACACCGTATTGAATCCCGGCAACGTGAACACGCTCATGACCATGCCACGCACTCCTGGCGCCATGATGAACTGGTCATCGGTGGTCGCCAGGTGATTGATCAGGGCCCGGTAGAATTCGGACTTGCCGTGCTTGTAGAAACCGATGGAGGTGTACAGTTCGGCGACGTGTTTGCCAGGCAGGATACGCTTGAGGAAGCCGATGAATTCCGCCGGCACCGGCACGTCTACCATGAAGTATGAGCGGGTAAACGAGAAGATGATCGAGACTTGGGCCTCGTCGGTGATCAGCGCGTCGATCTGGATGCCCCGGCCCTCGCGGTGCAGCAGCGGAATCACCAGAGGCCATTGGTCATCGCGGGTGAAGATCCGGCCAACCAGGTAAGCGCCTTTGTTGCGATAGAGCACTGACGAAAACAGCTCCACGGTCAGTTCCGGGTCCTTGCAGACCCAATCCGGCAGGTTTTCCCGCAGTTGGGCCTCGAGGCGCTGCAGGTCACCCGCCAGGTCGGCGTAGTCCTCGCTGAAACGGAAGTCGGCGAAGATGCCCGCGAGCATCCGGTCCAGTTGTCCCTGGGGCTTGTAGGTGCGGGTCTGCGCGGAGCGGGCCCGGCGCAGACTCGGCCGGGTGGTGTGGATGAACATGGTGCCGTCGCTGATCAGGTCATGGCTGAAGAGGCCACAGAAAATCGAGTTGTACCAGGTCTCGGACAGCTCATCGTCGAAACGCAGGTCGATCAGACTGATATAGGCACTTTTCACCAGTGGCCAGCAGCCGACATCCATCAGCGCCTCGGCGTCGAAGGCCGTACGCAGCCGGGCCACGGTTTCGAAGACCTTTTCTTCATACAGATTGATCCGCGCCGCCGACGCCGCTTGGGCCTCCTGCCATCGGGCCTGCTCGAACCGGGCACGGGCACCGTCGGTAATCTGCCGGAAATGCTCACGATAATCGTCGAAGCCGTCGAGAATCGAGCGGGCGATATCGCTGGCGGGCCATGGCTGCGGCATAGGTAGAACCTCGGCGGGACGTCTTGTCATGAGCGGCTGAGCTTAGAGGCCAATCACGCGGCAACGCAACCATTGCCATCAGTCCACAGGAGGGCGACACTTGCGAGCCAACCATGGAAGGAATCCTTCGTGAACCCCGTCGATCTCCTGCGTCTGCTGTCATTGGCCGCCATCTGGGGGGCGAGCTTCCTGTTCATGCGCATTATCGCGCCCGTCATCGGCACGATCCCCACGGCCTTTTTTCGCGTCTCCATCGCCTTCGTCGGGTTGGTGGTGATCCTGGCCCTGATGCGGGTCGACTGGAATTTCCGTGGCAAGCTGAAAGTCGCGATGGGGCTGGGCCTGATCAACTCGGGCATTCCCGCGACGTTCTATTCCTTGGCGGCCCAGACCCTTCCAGCCGGTTACTCGGCGATTTTCAACGCCACGACGCCGTTGATGGGGGTGTTGATCGGCGGGCTGTTCTTCAGCGAGCAGCTCACGGTGGCCAAGGTCAGCGGCGTGTTCCTGGGACTGCTCGGCGTCGGCATCCTGACCCGCGCCGGCCCGGTGGCCTTCGACCTGCAACTGCTGATGGGCGCCCTCGCCTGCCTGATGGCCACCACCTGTTACGGCTTCGCCGGATTCCTCACCCGGCGCTGGCTCGATCATCAAGGCGGGTTGGACAGCCGTCTCTCCGCCCTGGGGAGCATGTTCGGCGCCACAGTGTTCCTGCTGCCGCTGTTCGGTTACAGCGTCATCAGCCAACCCCCGGCCAGCTGGGGTGGCTGGAGCGTCTGGCTGTCACTGCTGGGGTTGGGGCTGGTGTGCACCGCGCTGGCGTACATCCTTTATTTCCGGTTGCTCAGCGCCATCGGGCCGGTCAAATCCATGACCGTTACCTTCCTGATCCCGCCCTTCGGCGTGCTGTGGGGGGCGTTGTTGCTGGATGAGCCGTTGGGGATGGCGCATCTGTATGGCGGGGTGCTGATTGCGGCAGCGTTGTGGCTGGTGTTGAAACCGGCGGCGCAGAAGCCGGTCGAGGTGTCCGCGCGATAGCACATCGGCGCATTTGAGCATGTCATCGCGGGCAAGCCTTGCTCCCACAGGTTATGCGACGTCCTGTGGGGGCATGGCTTGCCCGCGATGGCGGTACTGCAGTCACTGAACCGCTAATGGCTAGCGGCGCTTACGAAACACAAACACCAGCCCGATGATGATCAGCACCATCCCCAGCAAGCTCAACAGCGCCAGCCGGTTGCCGAATACCAGGTAATCCATGACTGCCGTCACTGCCGGCACCAGGTAGAACAGGCTGGTGACATTCACCAGATTACCCCGTGCAATCAGCCGGTACAGCAGCAAGGTCGCCAGCACCGAGACCACCAACCCCATCCACAACACCGGCATGATGAAGCCCCCGTTGCTCTCGAAATGGAATGGCTGGAACGGTACGAACACCGCGCACAGCAAAAGCCCGGCCAGGTACTGCACCGGCAGCGTGCCGAGGGGATTATCGGTAATGCGTTTCTGCATGATCGAGCCGGCGGTCATGGACACCAGTGCCAGCAAGCCGCACAGCATTCCGGTCAAGGAGATCCCGGCCAACCCGATGCCCTGGTACACCACCATGACCAACCCGACCAACCCGAGCGCCAGGCCGAACAGACGCGACCAGGAGCGCTGACGTTCAACGAGTACCACCGTGAGGATCGGTTGTACGCCCATCAGGGTGGCCATTACGCCAGGGGTCACGTTCATTTGCAGGGCCAGCAGATAAAAAATCTGATAGGCACCCAGCAGCACCAATCCAGTAGTGGCGGCAAAGATCATCGGCTTGCCGACCTTGGGCAGCTTGAACCTGAACACCGGGATCAACAGCACCAATGCGCACAGCGCAATGGCAAACCGGATCAGCAGGAAAGCAAAAGGTGAAGCGTGGGCCAGGCCCAGTTTGGAAAAGATTGCCCCGCTGCTCCACAGCAGGACGAACAGGCTCGTGGAAGCCGCCGCCAACAAGGCGTTTTTGGATAGGGAAAACATGGATACCACCTGTAGTCAGGCAAAAGCCAACTCAGCCGAAGCTGAAGTCCAGTAGTTTTTTCAGGCAGGCACAGGGGATGGCAACCGTTGCCGATCAGCCCTGAACGCCAACACCCGGCGGTGATACGACGGCGTATACCGGTGGGCTACTGACAGGAGGGGGGTATTGACCGATCTGCACAGGCTGCTGATTCCCGCACGGCACGACGCCAGCGTTGAACGCTGGAACCACAACCGCGATGACAGGGGATACAGGCATGAGCCGATCTCTTTGGAGAGGTGGGTTCGAAAACCCGACGAGCGCTGACTATAACCAGCGCCCGACGCATTGCGCAACGGTTAACCGAACAACCAATAGCCAAGGGCCGTGAGCACCAGCACCGCCAGCACCGGTCGCATCACCCGGTACACCTTGGGGTACTTGCGTTTCCATTGCTTGACCCGGCCGCTGATACCATCGCTGAACGACTTGCTCCAGGCGTAGGCCTGGTTGATGCCGCCAACGCGTTCGTCATCCAGATTCTGTGGAGCGGTGGCGCGGCCGAGGATGCCACTGACAGCGCGATTTAGACGGGTCATCAAGCGGTTGCTCAAGGGGCGCTCGATATCGCAGAACAGGATCACCCGAGTCTGTGCTGTTTCATTCTTGACCCAGTGCACGTAGGTTTCATCGAACATCACATCTTCGCCGTCGCGCCACGCATAGATCTGGCCATCGACGAAGATCCGGCAATCGTCGGAGTTGGGTGTGGAGAGCCCCAGGTGATAGCGCAACGAGCCGGCGAACGGATCGCGGTGCGGGTTCAAATGGCTGTCGCCGGGCAGCAGTGCGAACATCGCGCCGCGGACATTGGGAATCCGGTTGACCAGCTCGACGGTCCTGGGACACAGCAGTTCGGCCGATGGCAGCGGTTTGTCGTACCACTTGAGGTAAAAGCGCTTCCAGCCTTTCTTGAAGAACGAGCCGAAGCCGGCGTCGTTGTTCTTTTCGGCAGCCCGGATGTAACCCTCGTCGAACAGGTGCATCGCCTCGTCACGGATGACCTGCCAGTTGTCCTTGAGCACATCCAGTTCGGGAAACTTGCTGCGGTCCAGGTACGGCCTGGAAGGTACGCCGGAGAACAGGTACATCAATGTGTTATAGGGGGCGAACAGCGCCGAATGGTTGACGAACTGGCGCAATACCGGCAAACGGGCCTTGCCGCGCAGGTGCACGTAAAGGGTACTGCCCAGAAACAGCAGCAGTACCGACGCCTTGGCGACAAACGAAACGGTCATTCATAACTCCTTGTCAAAAAACAACGGGGGCAACGTCAACTGCCCGACATGGCGGGGAGCGATGCTAAATGCTCTTGCCCCGGGTAAAAATCGTCTGACGCAATATTCACTATTGTGCAGGACGCAATAAACCTGACAGGCGTCACCTGAACCCTGCCTGACGCCAGTCAAAACACCTTCAGTCCTGTTGAAGGCTTCGCCACTGAGTTACTGCTGGCTTTCCTGTTCGGTAAACAGATCACTGAACAGCATGCTCGACAAGTACCGCTCGCCCGAATCCGGCAGGATCACCACGATCGTCTTGCCCTGCATCTCCGGTTTTTCCGCCAGGCGTGCGGCCACGGCCATCGCAGCGCCACAAGAGATGCCACAGAGAATGCCTTCTTCCTGCATCAAGCGCAGAGCCATGGCCTTGGACTCATCGTCCGTCACCCGTTCAACCTGATCGACCATCGACAGATCCAGGTTCTTCGGGACAAATCCGGCGCCAATCCCCTGGATCTTGTGGGGGCTGGGCTTGATTTCCTGGCCCGCCAGCGCCTGGGTGATCACCGGCGAACTCTCCGGCTCCACCGCCACCGAGAGGATCGGCTTGCCGCAGGTGTTCTTGATATAGCGGGAAATCCCGGTAATGGTTCCGCCAGTGCCCACGCCTGCCACCAGCACGTCCACCGCGCCGTCGGTGTCGTTCCAGATTTCCGGGCCGGTGGTTTTTTCGTGGATTGCCGGGTTCGCCGGGTTATCGAACTGCTGCGGCATGAAGTAACTGGACGGGTCGCTGGCAGCAATCTCGGCAGCTTTGTCGATAGCCCCCTTCATGCCCTTGGCCGGTTCGGTCAGCACCAGTTCGGCGCCGAGAGCCTTGAGCACCTTGCGCCGTTCGATGCTCATCGAGGCCGGCATGGTCAGCATCAACTTGTAGCCACGAGCGGCGGCGACGAACGCCAGGCCAATTCCGGTATTGCCCGAGGTCGGCTCGACGATGGTCATGCCCGGCTTGAGCCTGCCGGTGCTTTCAGCGTCCCAGATCATGTTCGCGCCGATCCGGCATTTGACCGAATACCCCGGGTTGCGCCCTTCGATCTTGGCCAGGATGGTCACGCCGCGCGGAGCAATGCGATTGATCTGCACCAGTGGCGTATTGCCGATGGAATGGGCGTTGTCAGCGTAGATACGGCTCATGACTAGGTCCTTAGTGATGCGTGAATTCAAGCGCCTAAAGGTATGCCTGTTGCCCAAGGGCGTCCAGTTGCACCGAACGTTCGCAGTGCTGTGACGGTCAATGCTTTTAATATTGCCGGAGACTGAATGACATGAAGCGTCGATACAGCTGGCCACTATGGACCCTCGCGGCCATCGTTGCGGTGCTGGTGGCCCTGCATTTCACGTTGCCCTACCTCGTGCGCAATTACCTGAACGACAAACTGGCCGACATGGGCGATTACCGGGGCCAGGTCGTTGACGTGGACCTGGCGCTATGGCGCGGGGCCTACCGGATCAACGGTCTGAAAATCATCAAGGTCGACGGCAAGGTCCCGGTACCGTTCGTCGACGCCCCTCTGGTTGATCTGTCCGTCAGTTGGCACTCGCTGTGGTATGACCACGCAGTGGTGGCCGAGGCAGAGTTCGCCCGGCCCGAAGTGAACTTTGTCGATGGCGGTGGCAACCGACAGGA
This sequence comes from Pseudomonas corrugata, assembly GCF_001269905.1. GTDB lineage: Bacteria > Pseudomonadota > Gammaproteobacteria > Pseudomonadales > Pseudomonadaceae > Aquipseudomonas > Aquipseudomonas corrugata. The sequence continues at coordinate 162,748 of NZ_LHVK01000010.1, forward strand.
CTCCCAGACCGGCCAAGGCACCAACTGGCGCGAGCAACTGAGCAAACTGCTGCCCATTACGTTCAACGAGGTGCGGATCAGGGACGGCAAAGTGACCTTTCGCAACTTCAACTCCAAGCCACCAGTCAACCTGCGGGCAACCGACGTCAACGCCAGCTTCTATAACCTGACCAATGTGGTCGACACCGAAGGCAAGCGCGACGCTCGTTTCGAGGGCAAGGCCCTGGTGGCCGAACACGCGCCGCTGGAGGTGCAAGCCACTTTCGATCCGTTGAGCAAGTTCGAGGATTTCGACTTCCGCCTGAGGGCCAGGAACGTCGAACTCAAGCGCCTGAACGATTTCGCCGCGGCCTATGGCAAGTTCGACTTCAACGCCGGTCATGGTGACCTGGTGATCGAGGCTGAGGCGAACAACGCCAAACTCAGCGGCTACATCAAACCGCTGCTGCGGGATGTGGATGTATTCAATTGGCAGCAGGACGTGGAAAACGAGAAAAAGAACATTTTCCGCTCGATCTGGGAAGCATTGGTCGGCGCAGGCGAAACCGCCCTGAAGAACCAGCGCAAGAACCAGTTCGCTACCCGGGTTGAACTCAGCGGCAATGTCCATCAACAGGACATCAGCGCCTTCGAAGCCTTCCTGCAGATCCTGCGCAACGGTTTCGTCGAGGCCTTCAACGCGCGCTACGAGCAGCCGCCGCCGTCGAAGGATTAGCACGTGGCGAGGGAGCAAGCGCCCTCGCCACAACCGCCCTCCTTTATCCGGCCACCCGCCGAGACCGGGTCAACATGTGACGCCCCATTCAGAGACTGAATACAGCGTCTGCGTTCACAGTCGGCGGGACGTCGCGCTATAGTCGAGCACGACATTTTATTTCGCGCCCCCCGCCTCGCCGGGCCAGCGACACGTTCGAGGAAATTGCAGATGAAGTTCGAAGGCACCAGCGCCTACGTGGCCACCGATGACCTGAAGCTGGCCGTGAACGCCGCCATCACTCTGGAGCGGCCGTTGCTGGTCAAGGGCGAGCCGGGCACCGGCAAGACCATGCTGGCCGAACAACTGGCGCAGTCCTTCGGCGCGCGTCTGATCACTTGGCACATCAAGTCCACTACCAAGGCCCACCAGGGCCTGTACGAGTACGACGCGGTCAGCCGCCTTCGGGACTCGCAACTGGGGGTGGACAAGGTCCATGACGTGCGCAACTACTTGAAGAAGGGCAAGCTCTGGGAGGCTTTCGAATCCGAAGAGCGGGTCATTCTGCTGATCGACGAAATCGACAAGGCCGACATCGAGTTCCCCAACGACCTGCTGCAGGAACTCGACAAAATGGAGTTCTACGTCTACGAGACCGATGAAACCATCAAGGCCAAGCAGCGCCCGATCATCATTATTACCTCCAACAACGAGAAGGAGCTGCCGGACGCATTCCTGCGCCGCTGCTTCTTCCACTACATTGCCTTCCCGGACCGCGTCACCCTGCAGAAAATCGTCGATGTGCACTACCCGGACATCAAGAAGGACCTGGTCAGCGAAGCGCTGGACGTGTTCTTCGACGTGCGCAAAGTACCGGGCCTGAAGAAGAAACCCTCTACTTCCGAGCTGGTGGATTGGCTCAAGCTGCTGATGGCCGACAACATCGGCGAGGCGGTACTGCGCGAGCGCGACCCGACCAAGGCCATTCCGCCGCTGGCCGGTGCCCTGGTCAAGAACGAACAGGACGTGCAGCTGCTTGAGCGCCTGGCGTTCATGAGCCGTCGCGGCACGCGTTGAGCCCTCTTCGTCAACAAGCGCGAGGGCCACTGCCATGCTGCTGAACCTGTTCAATGAGATGCGCGCCGCCAAGGTGCCGGTGTCGGTGCGCGAACTGCTGGACCTGATCAACGCGCTGAAACAGCGGGTGATCTTCGCCGACATGGACGAATTCTATTACTTGTCCCGAGCGATCCTGGTGAAGGACGAGCGCCATTTCGACAAGTTCGACCGAGCGTTCGCCGCTTACTTCAACGGCCTGGAAAAACTCGACGACCATCTCCAGGCGCTGATCCCCGAAGATTGGTTGCGCAAGGAGTTCGAGCGTTCGCTGACCGATGAGGAGCGGGCGCAGATCCAGTCCCTGGGAGGCCTCGACAAGCTGATCGAGGAATTCAAGAAGCGCCTGGAAGAACAGAAGGAACGCCATGCCGGCGGCAACAAGTGGATCGGCACCGGCGGCACCAGCCCGTTCGGCTCCGGTGGTTTCAACCCTGAAGGCATCCGCGTCGGCGACGCCGGCAACCGCCAGGGCAAGGCCGTGAAGGTCTGGGACCAGCGCGAGTACAAGAATCTCGACGACCAGGTCGAACTGGGCACCCGCAACATCAAGATCGCCCTGCGCCGCCTGCGCAAGTTTGCCCGCCAGGGGGCGGCCGAAGAGCTGGACATCGATGGCACCATCGACCACACCGCCCGGGACGCCGGCCTGTTGAACATCCAGATGCGCCCCGAACGGCGCAACACCGTCAAGCTGTTGCTGCTGTTCGACATCGGCGGCTCGATGGATGCCCATGTGAAAATCTGCGAAGAACTGTTCTCGGCCTGCAAGACCGAATTCAAGCACCTGGAGTACTTTTATTTCCACAACTTCGTGTACGAGTCGGTGTGGAAAAACAACCTGCGCCGCACCTCGGAACGCACTTCGACCCAAGACTTGCTACACAAGTATGGCGCAGACTACAAAGTGATCTTCATCGGCGACGCCGCCATGGCCCCCTATGAAATCACCCAGGCCGGCGGCAGCGTCGAACACTGGAACGAGGAAGCGGGCTATGTGTGGATGCAGCGTTTCATGGAGAAGTACAAGAAACTCATCTGGATCAACCCTTACCCCAAGGACACCTGGGGTTACACCGCCTCGACCAACATCGTGCGGGAATTGGTGGAGGACCGAATGTATTCGCTGACCCTGCGGGGGTTGGAGGAAGGGATGCGGTTTCTTTCCAAGTAAGGACTGTTGTCGAGCATTCGGGCCTCATCGCGAGCAGGCTCGCTCCCACCCTGGATCTCCGTCACACATGAGATCCCTGTGGGAGCGAGCCTGCTCGCGATGCTTCTAGCGGTCTAAAAAGCCCCGCAAGCACTCCACCTGCTGCCGATGCGCAACCTCCTGCACCACCGGCCGCAACCGCACCTGGGTCCCTGGCAGGCATTGCGCCAACCGCGCCAGGGACAATGGCGTCAAGGCACCCAGGCGCGGGTAGCCGCCAATGGTCTGCCGGTCGTTGAGCAGTACGATCGGCTGGCCGTCCGGCGGTACCTGTACGGCCCCCAGGGGAATGCCCTCGGAAATCATCGCAGGCCCCTGGTACTCCAGCTCAGCGCCCAGCAGGCGGATGCCCATGCGGTCGGCGCGGCTGTCCAGCGTCCAAGGCGTGTTGAACGCGTCGAACAGGCTCCGTCCGCTGAACGCGCCATTCTGCGCCCCCAGGATCAGCTCCAGCGGCTGAGCCTGCTGGAAATCCGGAATCAGCCTGCCCGGCATCGGCCGAGGCGTGACCGGGCCTGAATAGCTCAAGTGCTGGCCACGGCCCAGCGCCCGCCCCAGCCCATCCAGGCCGCCGAGCTCTTCACGCACCACCGTCGCCCGGCTGCCCAGCACCGCCGGCGCATCGAACCCACCGGGGGCTGCGAGGTACGCCCGGGCACCCAGCACAGGTTGGGTCAACGCCAGGGGCTGGCCTTTGCGCAAACTGAAATAGCGCCACGATGCCACGGCCTGGCCGTCCAGCCGCGCCCCGAGATCGGCCCCGGCCAGCGCCAGTACGCAATCCTCTTCAGCCACTACCGTGAAGCCGCCGAGGGTGATCTCCACCGTCGTCGCGTCCAGAGCATTACCCAACATCCAGTTGGCCCAGGCCATCGACAGCCAATCCGCCGCGCCGCCCTGGGTCACGCCCAAATGTCTGACGCCGAAACGGCCGCCGTCCTGCAACAGGCACAGCGGTGTGCTGGCCTCGATCAACAAACGGCTCATGCCAGGGCCTCCTGCGGTGTGTCGTCGCCGTCCAGTGCGATGAATTCGGCGTGGTCAACTGCGACAAAGCGCACCGTGTCGCCGGGCTGCATCAAGCTGTAGCCGTCACGCTCGCGATCGAACAGTTTGGCCGGAGTACGGCCGATCAGGTTCCAGCCGCCGGGCGACACCAGCGGATACGCCGCGGTCTGGCGCTCGGCAATGCCTACGCTACCTGCTGCCACTCGCTTGCGCGGCGTGTCGAGGCGCGGCGCGGCCAGCATTTCGTTCACCAGCCCCATGAAGGCGAATCCCGGTGCAAAGCCCAGGGCGAACACCTGGTATTCGTGCTCGCTGTGACGACGGATCACCTGCTCCACCGTCAATCCGCTGCGACTCGACAACAGACTCAGCTCAGGCCCCACGCTGGCGTCGTACCACACCGGCAGCACATGGCTCTGGCCGACCGAGCGGGCGTCGGGGGAGAGATTGTTCAGCGCTTCGTTGACCAGGTCCCGAGCCTGCGCCGGGTTCAACGCCAACATGTCGTAATGCACCATCAGCGTGGTGTAGGACGGCACCAAGTCGATCAGGTATTCGGCGAACACCTCGCGCAGACGCTCGCTGGCAGCGAGCATCCACGGCATGTTGGTCTCGGCGATCTCATCGAACAGTCGCACCATCAGGCAGTCCACCGCGACCACTTCCACCCGTGGTCTCATGATGCACGCTGCCGGTCCAGCGCTTCGCAGATGCGTTGCACCGCCGCCACGGAGCTGGCGTTGTCACCGTGCACGCACAAGGTATTGGCGTGCAGGAGCAACGCGCTGCCATCGCTGGCGACCAGCGAGTCGCCACGAGCGATGGCCAGGGCCTGCCCGATGATGGTTTCGGCATCGTGATGCACCGCGTCCGGCAAGTGTCGCGAAACCAGGTGACCGGCGCGGTCATAGGCACGGTCGGCGAAGGCTTCGAACCACAACGTCAGACCATATTCGTCACCCAGGGCCTGGGCGGCGCTGTTATCCCGGGTCGCCATCAGCATCAGCGGCAACTGCGGGTCATAGGCCGCGACGGCCTGGATGACGGCGCGCAGTTGCGCCGGGTTGGCCATCATGTCGTTGTACATCGCGCCATGGGGTTTGACGTAGCTGACCCGCCCGCCCTGGGCCCGGCAGATACCGTCGAGAGCACCGATCTGGTAATGCAGCAGGTCCTTCAGCTCCTGGGCGGTATAGGCCATGGAGCGGCGGCCGAAACCCGCCAGATCCTGATAGGCCGGATGGGCGCCGATTTGCACGCCGTGGTTCAGGGCCAGGCTGACAGTCTTGCGCATGATGCTTGGGTCACCGGCATGAAAACCGCAGGCGATGTTGGCGCAATCGATGAAGGGCATCACCTCGGCGTCCAGACCCATGGTCCAGTTGCCGAAGCTTTCGCCGATGTCGCAGTTCAGTAGCAGGCGGTTCACAGTGAACGCTCCTGTAGGTTGTTTCTTTTCTGGCCGTGGGGCCTGCGCCCCACAGATTATCAGTTACTCGGCATCCAACTGTTTGCCCTGGGTTTCCGGCAGGCTGAGGGCCGCCAGGATCACCACGCCGTAGGACACGGCCGCGAATGCACCGATGCCGACACTCAATGACACCTTCTGGCTTAGCAGGCCGATCAGCAGCGGGAACAGCGCCGCCAGTGCGCGGCCGATGTTGTAGCAGAAACCCTGGCCCGAACCGCGGATACGGGTCGGAAACAGTTCGGTAAGGAACGAGCCCATGCCGCTGAACATCCCCGACGCGAAGAACCCCAGGGGAAAGCCCAGCCAGAGCATCACGTTGTTGCTCACAGGCATCTGGGTGTACAGCAACACGATGACGAACGAACCGATGGCGAACAGGACAAAGTTCTTCTTGCGGCCAAGGATGTCGGTCAGATAGGCGCTGATGACGTAACCCACATAGGAACCAACGATCACCATCGCCAGGTAGCCACCGGTACTCAGCACACTCAAGCCACGTTCATTCTTCAGGAAGGTCGGCAACCATGAGGTGATGGCGTAGTAGCCACCCAGCGCACCGGTGGTCAGCAACGAAGCGCGAATCGTGGTGAAAAGAATGCCTGGGGCGAAAATCTCGTAGAACTTCGCGGGATTGCTCGGTTCCTCGCGAGCCTTGGTCTGGTTATAGATTTCCGGTTCCTTGACCATGCGCCGGACGAAAATCACGAATATCGCCGGGACCAGGCCGAGCATGAACAGGGCACGCCAGGCGTCTTCCGGTGCCAGCACCGAAAACAGCAGCGCGTACAGGATTGCCGTCATGCCCCAGCCGAGAGCCCAACCCGCCTGCACCATGCCAACCGCCTTGCCGCGGTCCTTGGCGCGGATCACCTCGCCCATCAGCACCGCACCGGCGGTCCATTCACCCCCGAAGCCGAAGCCCATCAGGGTACGGGAAATCAGCAGTTGATCGTAACTCTGGGCCAGGCCGCACAGGAAGGTGAAGAACGCAAACCACAGCACTGTCAATTGCAGGGTGCGGACCCGACCGATGCGGTCCGAGAGAATACCCGCTACCCAGCCGCCAAGGGCAGAGGCGATCAGGGTGCTGGTCTGGAGCAGCCCCGCCTGTCCGGTGGTGATGCCCCACATTGCGATCAGGGTCGGTACTACGAAACTGAGCATCTGCGTATCCATGCCGTCCAGGGCATAACCGATCTTGCAGCTCCAGAAGGTGCGGCGCTCCTGCTGATTGATGTTGCGATACCAGTCGAACGGGCCGGAACGGGCCTGGGTTTGGGGGACGCCGAGTGTGTCAGGGGCACTCATGGTGGTTCTCCACGGTTTTATTGTTATAAGCCTCAACGATGGGAACGTTGAGACCGGTTGCCCCGATTCTTGGGCCCACGGCGCGGCGCGTCCAACGAATAAAATTGCGGACGGGTCATAAGAAAAAGTTGATTGGATGGGAAAACGGGGGGCGTGGTTGATCACCCTTGTGGCGAGGGTGCTTGCTCCCTTGCCACAGAAAAGCTCTATCGGGGCTGTGTCAAAGCCCGCGCAAATTCCGCTCTTCAATCGGCCGGCTCTGGCGCAGGCGCTTGCCGCCCAGCACCACCCAGTCGATCAGGCGGAACAGGCATTCCAGACCGAACGACAGCAGCATGGCGCCGCTGATCCCCCAGATCATCGCTTCAGGGGTCAGCAGGACCTGGTAGCTGTAGCCGTTCCAGGTTTCCTTGCGGATGTCTGGATCGGCGGCCAGCGCCACTTGCAGCAAACGGATATACCACGGGCCTTGCATCGCCTGGTATTGCTTGTCCAATGCCTGCTGGCGCACAAGCAGCGTATTCAGGCTGTCGGCATCGCTGCGAAAGATCGGGTCCTCACTGGCACGGTAATGAGCCACCAGGGCCTGCATGTCACCCTTGAAAAACTGGTTGGCCGTGCCCTGAAACCCTTGCAAGCCGTTCTGGGCTTCGATCAGGTGCGCTTCGACCCGCTTGGCGTAATCGCTGATGAAACCCGGCACCTGGACTCCGACCAGCAGGCCCACTGCAAACAACACCAGCCTTAGATAACTGAGCAACATAACGTGACGTCCTTATTCGGTGCGGCCATGGCTGACGCATTCGCCGCGTCGCCACAGGCTCCATTGGCCCGGTTCATAGCGGGTCCAGGTTTCGTTTTCGGTCAAGGGTTCGGTGGCGATCACCGTAACCACGTCATTGGGCGTGGTTTCAGCCTGGAAATCCACAATCACATCCACGTCCTTGAGCCGCGCCGGGCCGAACGGCGCGCGACGGGTGATCTGGGCCAGTTTGGTCGAGCAATAGCAGAACAGCCAGTCGCCGTCGCTGAGCAGGCAATTGAACACGCCCTTGCTGCGGTACTCGGAACAGGCCTGGATCAGCGAGGACAGCAGTTGTTCCACCTCCACCGGTTCCGGAAAAGCCTGGCGCACGCGGTTGAGCAAATCACAGAACGCCGCTTCGCTGTCGGTATCGCCCACCGGGCGGTAGAAACCCACTCCCGGCCGGAAACCGGCTAGCTGGCCGTTATGGGCAAAACACCAATTCCGCCCCCACAACTCGCGCACGAACGGGTGGGTATTGGAAAGGCAGACCTTGCCGACGTTGGCCTGGCGGATATGCCCGATCACTACTTCGCTCTTGATCGGATAGCGCTGCACCAGGTTCGCCACTTCCGACTCGCTGCTGGCCGCCGGATCCTGGAACAGGCGCAGGCCACGGCCTTCATAGAACGCGATGCCCCATCCATCCCGGTGCGGCCCGGTCTTGCCGCCGCGCTGCATCAGCCCGGTGAAGCTGAACACGATATCGGTCGGCACATTGGCGCTCATGCCCAGTAACTCACACATGCTCGGACTCTCGCTTGAAGGGGCGGGCCGGGTTACAGACGCGGCTCGATACGCGAACGCTGGGGGTTGCTCGGCACTGGCGGGCGACCGTAACGGTCATCGCCGGCCACGCCGAACGGCGGCTCGTCGTCCTGCGCATCAGCCGCAGCGGCCGCCGCTTTCGCGGCGGCGGCCCTTTCCTTGCGAGCGTTGGAAGCACGCTCGATGGGGAAGCGGATCAATGCGAAGATCAAGTAGACGCCGAAGGCAATCATGCCGTACATGAGCAGGTCGGACGCCGCCCGCCAGACGTTGTTGCCAACCTTGAACAGAATGTCCAGGGCAGCAATGGCCAGGGCCGGGGCGAATTTGTCCTTCACCGGGTCGACAATGGTGGGGCAGAACAGCAACACCGCCATCAGCAACCGCAGCGGCTCGCGCAACCAGCGCCACATCCAGCGGGTGATGCGCATCCATACCAGCAGGCAGCCCAGTGCGGCGAAGGCATAGAGGCCCCAGGCAATCAGATAGTCGTTCTCGGTCATGGTGTCCATGGCAAGGCAGGCAAGTCGGGTAGGAACAGACCATTACTGGCCTGTGCCCCCCTAAGAACCGTACGTGCGCCTTTCAACGCATACGGCTCAAGTCTTTAGAAAGCCCCTTGCGGAGCCGGCTTGTTCACTGTCAATCCACGGCTATGGAGCTGCTGATGACATACTGGGTGCAATAGTACCCGGTTATCCAAGGTGTCTCCACCGCCCTGGGAGCGATGGATAATATGGTGGTCATGCCAACCACTGACCTTGGTGATCGGTTGTTTGCACAACGGGCAAAGACCACGTTGGCCTTGGAAGAGCCTGACGATCTGCTTCCGGTACTTCAGCTTCTTGAGCATCCGTTCCATCCGTAATTTTTCGCCCATTTCTTCCATGGAAGGATCGAAGGGATTGAACACCCCACTCACCTTCCTATGCCGCTCAATCGGTGTACTCGCTAACAGATACATAGGAGCTAGCGTTTTTGTCCCATCCTTCTTCAACACCGAGGTGGCGAATATCCAATTTCTCCCTTCATAAGCCCGAAAATAATTTCTTCTGACCCAATCCAACGATTTGTTGGGATGTCGCCGTTTCGCCCAATGCCATAGGGCAGAGAAAATCGTACTGTCCATCCGGCTGTACGCCTTCTTGGCAACCACTGGCTGGTGATACTGCGCCCAGCCTCTGAGCAACGGATTTAGCAGTCGGATCAGATCCGCCTGTGTCGCCGTTTTGTGGGTGCTGATGACCTCCTTGACCTTGCTATAGAACGCTTTCACGTTTTTCTTGCTCGGCTTGATCAGGAGCTTCCCATCGTACTTGCGGAAATTCCATCCAAGAAAGTCAAAGCCTTGATCAATGTGGACGACATGGGTTTTTTCAGGCGACAGCTGCAGCCCTCTTACAGCGAGGAACCGCTCAACCCAAGGTTTAATCTCGTTTTCCAGCACCTCTTTCGAGCCTCCTGTAATCACAAAATCGTCCGCATAACGCACCACATTGATCTTCAGCTTTTTGGCCTTTGTCACGCCCAGATGTTGCTTGAGCTGTGCCTCCAGTCCGTCCAGCACCATGTTTGCCAAGGTGGGCGAAATAATCCCGCCCTGTGGTGTACCGGCTTCCGTTGCCTGTAGCTGGCCGTTATGAATCACACCAGCTTTCAACCATTTCTGAAGCACCGCCTTGTCCATTGGAACGTTGGCAATGAGCCAGTCGTGGTTGATGTTGTCAAAGCAGCCCTTGATGTCCGCTTCCAAAACCCATTGGGCCGAGACCTTTTTGGATAGGCACACGAACAGCTGTCCCATCGCATCCGCCGTGCAACGTTCGATCCTAAAGCCGTAGCTATTTGGATCACCGGTGGTTTCTGCGATAGGCGCCAGGGCAAGCAGATATAGCGCCTGCATTGCCCTGTCTGTCATGGTTGGGATGCCCAGAGGGCGTTCCTTTCCATTTGACTTCGGAATAAACACACGCCGTAAAGGCCGTGGCTTATATCCGTGCCGCTTCAACCCATTCGCCGCTTTCCATTTGGCATCGGGTGTATCCCAGAGCACGCGGTCGACTCCCGCCGTGCGCTTGCCCTGGTTTTCAGTAACTCGTCGTACGGCCAGGTACCTAGCCGAACGAGAGCGGGTCAACATTCGTTGCAAGGCTTTCACTCTGCGCCAATTGTTTTCCCGACAAGCCTTCGCAATCCGCACCTGCATCACCCGGACATTCCGCTGAACGCGACACCAGTCGATGTCGTGCCATTGCTGCGGAGCACCGGAAGGCGCAGGCACGGCCGTATGGCTGTGTACTAGCATGCTGCCTTCCTCTCAATTTGCCTGAGCTGAAGACGTACGCATCCCCTGACGGGAATGGACGCTCCCGTCAGGGCTGGATAAATGTGAAATCCAAACCTCGGATTTCTAAGATTGTTGAGACAGGTTCACTCAGAGTTCATGCGACGAAAGACCACGCAGAAGTCTGCCCGGTTTCCCGTGAGGTAATGTTCCAACCCCTATCCGGTCCATTACAGTCCGGCTTTCGCTTTCTCTGCGATCCCATACCCGCACAGCCAACAGTTCACCTTACGGATCCCCTGCCCTAAGGCAGCTGTACGGGCTTACCACGTTCCCCACCTGTCACACGATTGGTTTAGGGCCTACCTTTTCGCCGGTGACCTTGATGACGACGTACCCCCAGCCTCTACAGAGGTATCCGATCACTTTGCCTTTTGGCTCAAGCCTGGTAGCAGTTTCGGCTTGTTTATAATTACGACGTTTATCAGCAGTTCACATATGTTGCCCATGCCAACCAGCCTGGCGCCTCAACCCGGTACTGCTCCGAGCATCTCTGCATTGCCTCGCAGCAAGTGCAGACCCGTTTGGGGGCTACGTTGTTGGAAAAGCTTCACACCTCATCGTTGCCAATGACGCATGTTTTCCTAGGCTATCGTTGGTCGTACAACGAGTCCGCTGCTAACTTGGAGTCAAGCTAGATGGACAATGACAGGCAGAGCTTTCGCTCGAGTCTTCAGATAGATGGGAGCAAGAACTGACATCGCAGCATGCCCTGAGAAGTGTTTCCTCCTGTTTCAAAAGGAGGAGAAAACCCCTGCGGGAATTTTCTCCCGCGCGGGTTGGGTCCTAAAAGGACCGAGGATTTAGTGGGCACTCCAGAGCCAGGTGAACTGGTTCTGTGGTCGAACTTCCGAGCGCTGATCGACCTTGGGCTACCACCGCCGCAGCGGCAAGTCCTTGAAGGTAATGGACTTCTGGGCCGGTTTTGTTTCTCGAGACTGGGTACCCGAGCTTTTTGGTTTTCTTATGAAAACCCTTCAAGATGACCAATACACCTTGAAGCTGAAGACACGCTACGCGTGTCGCACAGAGGCGCTTATAGTAACGGCTTTTCGCCCGTCAGGCTGCCCAGACGTGCGCCATGAATATGTTCGAGAGCCTTTCATGTCCTTATCCGCCCATGTTTCCAACGCCCCGGTAGCCCGAAAGGACGCCGGTGTCGACCCGTATGCCTGGCTGCAGGAACGCGACACAGACGCCGTGCTCGACTACCTCAAGGCCGAAAACCGCTTCCAGGAAGATCAACTCGCCGACCAGGCCGAACTGCGCGAAACACTGTTTCAGGAAATCAAGGGCCGGATCCTCGAGACCGATCTGTCCCTGCCCTCGCCCTGGGGTCCTTACTTGTACTACACCCGCACCACGGCCGGTGACGAGTACCCTCGCCACTACCGCTGCCCGCGCCCGGCGGACGACAGCCTGACCGTGGACGAACACCATGAACAATTGCTGCTGGACCCGAACGCGCTGGCCAATGGCGGTTTCTTTTCCCTGGGTGCCTTCAGCATCAGCCCCGACCACCAGCGCCTGGCCTACAGCCTGGACACGACGGGCGACGAGACCTACACACTGTTCGTGAAAGAACTGTCCAACGACAAAGTCAGTGAACTGTCCTTCGAAAACTGCGACGGCAGCATGACGTGGGCCAACGACAGTCTCACGCTGTTTTTCGGCGAACTGGACGATACCCACCGCCCCCACAAACTCTGGCGCTATCGCCTTGATGGCACCGCCGCCGAAGAAGTGTTTCATGAACTGGACGGGCGTTTCTTCCTGCATTGCTACCGTTCGAGCTCCGAGCGGCAGTTGATCCTGTCTTTGGGCAGCAAGACCACCAGCGAAGTCTGGGTACTGGATGCCGCCCAACCCCAGCAGTCCTTCACCTGCCTGGCGCCACGGGTTGAAAATCACGAATATGACGTCGATCACGGCCTGCTCGACGGCCAATGGACCTGGCTGATCCGCAGCAACCGCGACGGGATCAATTTCGCGCTGTACCAGGCCCCCGACACGGGCGCGGCGCCGACCGAGGCCGACTGGCAAAACCTGATCCCCCACAGCGACACGGTAATGATCGATGGCCTGAGCCTGAATGCCGGCGCCATGACGCTGAGCCTGCGGGAGGGAGGCCTGCCGATCATCGAGGTTCATCCGCAGGACTTGCCGGCTTATCGCGTACAACTGCCGGATGCAGCCTACAGCCTCCATGTGCAGAACAGCCTGGAGTTCGCCAGCGAACACATCCGCCTGCGTTATGAAGCCCTGAACCGCCCGGCGCAGATCCGCCAGTTGGACCTGGCCAGTGGCGAACAGGTGGTCCTCAAGCAAACCCCGGTACTGGGTCCGTTCGATGCCGATGGCTACGTCAGCCAGCGACTTTGGGCTACGGCACCGGACGGCACGCAGGTGCCTATCAGCCTGGTGGCCAAGCGCGAGGCCCTCGGCCAACCGGTGCCGCTGTATCTGTATGGCTACGGCGCCTATGGCGAAAGCCTCGACCCATGGTTTTCCCATGCGCGACTGAGCCTGCTCGACCGCGGCGTCGCCTTTGCCATTGCCCACGTGCGAGGCGGCGGCGAGCTGGGGGAAGCCTGGTACCGCGCCGGCAAGCAGGAGCACAAACACAACACCTTCAGCGACTTCATCGCTTGTGCCGAGCATCTGATCGGCAATGGCTTTACCACTGCCGGACAACTGGCGATCAGCGGCGGCAGTGCCGGTGGCCTGCTGATCGGCGCGGTCCTCAATCAACGCCCGGAGCTGTTCAAGGTCGCGATAGCCGAAGTTCCGTTCGTCGATGTGCTCAATACCATGCTCGACCCGGACCTGCCATTGACCGTCACCGAATATGACGAATGGGGCAATCCGGAGGAGCCGGACGTTTATGATCGGATCAGGGCCTACGCGCCGTACGAAAACGTCCGCGCCCAGGCGTACCCGGCGCTATTGGTGATCGCCGGCTACAACGACAGCCGTGTGCAGTATTGGGAAGCGGCCAAGTGGGTCGCGAAATTGCGCGCCACCAAGACCGATGACAACCCGTTGCTGCTCAAGACCGAACTGGGTGCCGGCCACGGCGGAATGAGCGGTCGCTATCAGGGGTTGCGTGACGTAGCACTCGAATACGCATTTGTGTTGAAGATTTTGGGCAAGGCTTGAGGAACTCTGCTTGAGGGCCGGGTCTTAGCTCCATGAGCTGGGCCCAGCCTTGGCACAATTCAGAACTGTGGGAGCCTGCTCGCTCCCACAGGGATCATCCCACTCTTGCAAAGAACACCAAAAAAGACCGTAAGCCATGCCAGAACCGACCTTACTGAACAATGAAATCCGCGACTGGCTGATGGACTGCGGCCTGTTCGATCAATTGCTGCCTGTCGACTTCGCCGCCGCGTCGGGCTACTTCAGCATCAGCGCCATCGCCCAGGGTGAAGCGATTTTCCGTGAGGGCGATGCCGGCAGCTTCATGTGCATCATCCACACTGGCCAGGTGGCCGTGCAAAAGACTGGTCCCGACGGGCAACCGGTGACCATCGCCACCCTGCGCAGTGGCAGGGCGTTCGGTGAAATGGCCGTGCTGGATGGCGAACGGCGTTCGGCCAGTTGCATCGCCGCCAGTAATTGCCAACTGCTGAACCTGGGCAAGGACTCCCTGGAAAAAATGCTCAACGATGCCCCCAAGGTCGCCGCGAAAATCATCCGCGCCCTCGCCGTCTCCCTCTCCAAGCGCCTGCGCATGGCCGATGGGCAGTTGTTGTCGCAGCAGGTCTAGCGGCACATCTCCCCTGTGGGAGCGGCATCCAAACCGAATGAAGTTCAGCCCCCCGGCGACTTGGCCTTGGGCGGCTTCACCTCCATCCCCGGTAGCGGTTGATCCGGCGGCGGCCTGGGTATCTCGATCGGTGGCAGCAAGGGTGGCCCGTCATTGCCGGAACCAGCCTTGGGCACGCTGCTGGGTGCGACCGGTGGGTAGGGCATCGGAGTGGGGGTACCGGGCGAACCAGGAATGCTGGGTGGGCTGACCGGAATCGTCGGCTGCTGGGCCTGTGCACAACTTATTGAGAGCACCGCCAGGGCAATGGCCGTTAGAATGATGCACTTCATCAGTGGCTCCGTGGCTACTGTCACCTTCAGGCTAGACCCTACCGCACCGGCCCGCCCTCCCTCATGAGATTTCCATGAAACGTTTCGTTCTGCTCGACACCACTCCCATCCCCGACAATGGCGGTGCCCTGTGCCTGTTCGAGTACGGCGAAGACTTCGTCATCAAGATACAGGGCGGTGACGGCGGCCAGCTGATGAACACCCGCATGCACGGCTCCGAGGATGCCTTGGCGCAGATTCCCTGCCGCAAGGTCGCCGGGCGTCCGGACTCACGCGTGCTGATCGGCGGCCTCGGCATGGGATTCACCCTCGCCTCGGCCCTCAAGCATCTGGGCAAGAACGCCGAAGTCGTGGTGGCCGAGTTGGTACCCGGCGTGGTGGAGTGGAATCGCGGCCCCTTGGGCGAAAAGGCCGGGCGACCGCTGGAGGACCCACGCACGGTGATCCGCCTGGAAGATGTAGCCAAAGTGCTGCAAGCTGAGCCCCAGGGTTTCGACGCGATCATGCTCGATGTCGATAACGGCCCCGAAGGCCTGACCCAGAAAGCCAACAGTTGGTTGTATTCGGCCGGCGGCCTGGCCGCCTGCGCGAAGGCCCTGCGTCCCAAGGGTGTGCTGGCGGTCTGGTCGGCCAGTGCTGACCGGCAGTTTTCCGACAAGCTTAAAAAGGCCGGCTTCAAGGCCGAAGAGGTGCAGGTGTTCGCCCATGGCAACAAAGGCACCCGCCACACCATCTGGATTGCCGAGAAACTCAAGGGCTGAGCTAAACTTCGTTCAACCGTCATCAGTCTTATCTACAAAGGTGAACCCATGAGTTCGTCAACACCTCCTTCCAATACCGCGAAGCTGGATCGCATCCTCGCTGACGCCCAGCGCGACCGGGAAATGGGTTACCGCGACAAAGCCCTGAAAATGTACTCCCACGTCTGTGGCCGCTGCGCCCGTGAGTTCTCCGGCAAGCGCCTGAGCGAACTGACCGTTCACCACCGCGACCACAACCATGACAACAACCCGCAGGACGGTTCCAACTGGGAACTGCTGTGCCTGTACTGCCACGACAACGAGCACTCTCGCTACACCGACCAGCAGTACTTCGGCGACGGCTCCCTGAGCACCCCGAAAATCGCCAAGGCGACTCACAACCCGTTTGCGGCGCTGGCCGGGCTGATGAAGAAAGACGAGTAACCGGCAAGGTACCGAGCGCCTGTCAGGCCCTCATCGCGAGCAGGCTCGCTCCCACATTGGAATGCGGTTTCCTGTGGGAGCGAGCCTGCTCGCGATGGCGATGCTACCTTCACCACCCATATTGAAACTGACCCCCTCCCCCATTCCCCGTATAATCGCGCCTTTTCCCAAAGGCACCCCGCCCGTGGCCAACAAACGCTACAGCTGCATCGGTCTGTTCAACCCAAAATCACCGGAAAACGTCGGTTCGGTCATGCGTGCCGCCGGTTGCTACGGCGTGGCGTCGGTGTTTTATACCGGCAAGCGCTATGAGCGGGCCGCCGACTTCGTCACCGACACCAAGAAAGTCCACTACGACATTCCGTTGATCGGCATCGACGACCTGAAGAAGATCCTGCCCCTGGGCTGTGTGCCAGTGGCCGTGGAGCTGGTGGAGGGTGCCCGCCCCCTGCCCGAATACACCCACCCGGATCGGGCACTGTATATCTTCGGCCCCGAAGACGGCTCGCTGGACAAGGACATCCGGGACTGGTGCGAAGACGTGGTGTACATCCCCACCACCGGCTGCATGAACCTGGCAGCTACCGTCAACGTCGTGCTGTACGACCGCATGGCCAAAGGCAACAACACCCGCTCGGGGCCACAATTCCGCTGACCGGTGGGAAATTCCATGGAACGACGGATTCCCTCGGGCAGTCAGTTTTATACCAATTCCCACACTGGAGACAGACCATGAGCGATAACAATCCGTTCGAGCCAATCGAGAGCACGCCGTTCCAATCCCGCCCAGCGCAAAACGTCCACGGTTGGGAACGCGCCGGCTCCCTGGCGGGCGGCGTGCTGATGATGGGCAAGGGCTTGCGTCGTGGCGGCATTATCGGTCTGGCTCAACTGGCAATCGGCGGCATGGCGCTGGCGCGGGGCATCACCGGGCATTGCTCGGCCAAGACGCTGCTGGAGAAGAGCCGCCAGAACCTGAGCGACGCCCGTGTCCGGATCGAGCAGGTCGGCGATGAACTGAGCCGCATGAAGGCCAACGCCGAGGCGGCAACCGGCACGGCTACGGTGACCGGGAATGATTCGTTGGATTCACCGAAGACCGGGCTTTGAACTTGTAGCGCAGCTAAAGGCCAATCGCGGGCAAGCCTTGCTCCCACAGGAACCCCGCTGCCTGTGGGAGCAAGGCTTGCCCTGATGCCAGTCAGGCAAGAATCAGACAGTGCAAAACCTGTGGGAGCAAAGCTTGCCCTGATGCCAGTCAGGCAAGGATCAGACAGTGCAAAACCTGTGGGAGCAAAGCTTGCCCTGATGCCAGTCAGGCAAGGATCAGACAGTGCAAAACCTGTGGGAGCAAAGCTTGCCCTGATGCCAGTCAGGCAAGGATCAGACAGTGCAAAACCTGTGGGAGCAAAGCTTGCCCTGATGCCAGTCAGGCAAGGATCAGACAGTGCAAAACCTGTGGGAGCAAAGCTTGCTCGCGATGGCGGTATTACTGGAGTAACCGGTTATCCAGCACCGTAGACGCACCGCCCAGAATGCTCTCGCTGAGCTGCACGAATTCGCGGGTGTCGACCGTTTCCAGGCGCATCGCCGCCTGCAGCACATCATCGAGCGAGCGTTTGTTACGGGTTTTCAAACGAATTTCCCGATCCAGCTCCTGCAGCAACAGCACCGCCTTGGCGATCATCGCGGGGCTGACCTGTTCGCCGCGCAGGGTCGTCACACCCTGACTATCCCGGGCCAGTCGCTCTTCCAGGGTCTTGTAACGCTCGTCGCTCATGCCGCCGGCGCGGCGCAGCAGCTCGATGGCGTAGTACTCAGCCAGGCCTTCGCTGATCCAGTCACTGCGTTCACGGTCGTGGACACGGGCAAGGGTCTGCACCAACTCCCGCAGCAACGGGCTGGTGCCCCGTTCGCTGACCAGCGGCGGACGGCTGTGCAGGTAAATCGACTCATGGCCGGCCAGGGCACCACGCCACAATGGGTCTTGGGCACCAACGATCAGCAGTTTCGTGGGGTGGCGCGGTATCAGCGCCTGCACCTGCGGCCAGACGAAGGTCAGCAGCGTCAACACGTCCATCCGACGCATGCCCTGGCCCAGGGGCGAGGCCACAGTGACTTCGGTTTCACCCAACCGCGTTCGGCGGCTGCCGAGCTTGCCGGCCAGCATCCACCCCGTGGGACGGTCGAATAACCGCGAAGGGTTGTCGATACGAAAACGTCGCTTGCCGATACGTGGCCAGGGCGTTTCGACGCTTTTCCAGCCGGCGGGCAATTCAACGTCCAGGCGCGCCACCAGTTCGACGCCGTCTTGCTGGTCGAGCCGGGCTGACGGCACCAGGTCATCACCACGTAGCAAGGCCCAGGCAGGGGTCATGCGGGTTTCGAAGGTGCCATTCTTGCGCCCATGGCTGATGCGCACCCGGTAGGTCAAGCTGGACTTGTCGGCGCTCGGGCGCCAGAGGCCTCGCGTGGTTTTACCTGAAGTCAGTTGCCACTGACCGTCCGCCATGAAATCGCTGTAGCGGCTGCCGTCGCCGAGATCGAAATCCAGGCTGCGCACCGCCGAACCTCGAGCCAGGGTCAAGCGCACCTCGGCCTGATCGCTCTGCGGCAACAGGTGCACGTGATAATCCAGATCGACCTTCTGTGCCGCCCATAGCGGGCCGCACACCGCCAGCAGCCCCCCGATCGCCAGCATCCGTTTCAACCCTGCATCCATGGGCTCTCCCGGTGATGCAACGCCCGACGATTCAGCCGGCGCGAAAAATCAGATGATCTTCCCAATCGTCTTCAGGCACGCTGCCTTCGGCCAGCATGCGCCCGGACTGGGAAATACGTTCGTGGTGCACGGCATCGCGGTCGCCACAGACCAGATGGTGCCACAGCGGCAGGTCCTTGCCCTCGCTGACCAGCCGGTAAGCGCAGGTCGGCGGCAACCATTTGAACTCATCGGCCTTGCCCGGCGTGAGCTGGATGCAATCGGGAACGGACTCGCGGCGACGCGGATAATCGGTGCACTGGCAGGTTTTCAGGTCCAGCAGTTTGCAGGCGATGCGGGTGTAGTAGACGCTGTTGTCGTCTTCGTCTTCGAGCTTTTGCAAGCAGCACAGGCCACAGCCGTCGCACAGCGATTCCCATTCCTGCGCATCGAGCTGATCGAGGGTCTTGCGTATCCAGAAAGGTTCGACTTTGGCGGCCATGGCTCAAGTATCAACATCAGGTGGTGAAAAGGCCGACAGTCTAGTGCCGGGACCTCTTCAGGCCAAGCGGCGGCGACTGTCGGTAAGGCGATTGGCCGGAGGCAAACTCCACCCTGTAATCCTGCACAGATCGAAGCCCGCTCCCACAATGGATTTTTTGGGGGGGGTCAATAGCCCCGGGTGAAATCCACTTCCCCGCGCAAGGCCTCGCCGGCCTGGTAGGCACGCAGGTTTTCCAGGAACAGTTGCGTCATCAGCGGCGGCGACGTCGGTGCCGAGCTGTGGCCGGTCAACAGCAAGCCCCATGCCGTCCAGAACGGATGACGCTGCGGCAGCGGTTCCTGACGACAAACGTCGATCACTGCGCCGGCCAGGTGCCCGTCTTTCAAGGCTTGCACCAGGTCCGCGTCCACCACGGCGACGCCGCGTCCGGCGTTGATGAACAATCCGGTGGGCTTGAATTGCTTGAACAGCGCCGCGTCGTACACGTCATGGGTATGCGGCGTATTGGGCAGCAGGTTGATGACGTAATCCACTTCGCCGACCAGACGCGGCAGATCCTTCATCGCCCCGACCTCGACAAAAGGGGCCAGCTCCCTGGCCTCGCTGGCAATGCCATAGAGTTGCACACCAAACGGCACGAGGAACTGCGCCACCCGTTGACCGATATCACCGGTCCCGACGATCAGCGCCTTGCGCCCCGCCAGCCCCTGCCCCTGGCGGTTGTCCCACTTGCGCTCGACCTGGCTGACCAGCCGCGCCAACACCTCGCGCTCATGGCCAAGCATGTAGGTAAGCACGTACTCAGCCATCAACTGACCGAAAATACCTACCGCCCGGGTCAACCGGTAATCGCGTGTCAGCCCCTCGGCCAACAGTGGCGTGATGCCCGCCCAGGTCGATTGCAGCCACTGGGGCCGATGGCCCTGGCGCAGCAGGGTAGCCAGCAGATCGGGCTGGCCAAACCAGACCGGGCAATCGGCGGCCAGCCGGGATAATTCAGCGGAGTCACCGCTGGTCAGCACTTCAATATCGGGCGCCGCCTGGCGCAACAGTTGGGCATATACCGCGTGGTCGTGTTCGGCAATCAGAACGCGCATGAATCAAACCTTTAAAAACAGTGCAGACGAACGCCGACAGAGTGTCGCTCCATCCATGCGGCGATCGTCAAAAAATTCCAATGTGTCTCCAGGGATCCCTGGACGGGTACCCCGGTACGGCGTCAGACCGGGTCGTTGCGTCGCAGCAACTCTTCAGGCAAATGCTCGATGTACTCTTCTTCGGCCGGAGGCATCTGCAGGTGATAACCCTGGGTGTCCAGGTTCTCCAGCACCTTGTTGATGTCCTCCCGGGACAACTGCCGCTCAGGACTCAAAACCAGATCGAAGGCATGGGTCGCCTTGCCAAAGGCCGCCATCAACGGCTCGGGCACGCGCGCCAAGGCATCACTCTTGAGCACATACAGGTACATCTCGTTTTTCTTCGAGCTGCGGTAAATGGAGCAGATACGTTTCAAGGCTGTTCTCCGGCAGTGGCCAGGCTGTCGAGCAACGCCTGGCCCATCAGTTCGCGACGCCAGCCACGCAGCGAATCAGGCAATTGATAAGGTCCCTCGGGGAAGCCGCTCTTGATCAGCGCTTCGAGGGTTTTCTTGCGCAGCATCAGTTCCGGTGCAATGCCCAGGCGTTCGGCTTCAGCTTGCCCCAGGGCCCGCAGACGCTTGACCAGTGCCGCGGCCTCGATGGGCAACGGCTCGGCCACGGCCGGCGGCCATTGCTCGGGCGGCACACTGGCAGCGCGCTTGATCAGATCCAGCAGAAACTCGCCGTCCTGACGCACGGTGCGCGGGTGCATGTCTTCGATTTTCGCCAATGCGCCAAGATTATCCGGCTGGGTGCGGGCCAGGGGCCACAGCGAATGTTCGCGAATGATGCGATTACGCGGCAAGTCACGGGCCCGCGCCTCGCGCTCGCGCCAGGCGCAGAGCTCTCGCAGTACGGCCAGTTGTGCGCGGGAGAGTTTCCAGGCCAGCTTGGCTTCGCGGTACACCTCATCGGGATCGACTTCGCGGCGCAGGTTGGCGACCAGCTCAGCACCATCCTCCAGGACCCAGGCGTACTTCTCATCCGAAAGCCTGGGACGCAG
Organism: Pseudomonas corrugata; assembly: GCF_001269905.1. Taxonomy (GTDB): domain Bacteria; phylum Pseudomonadota; class Gammaproteobacteria; order Pseudomonadales; family Pseudomonadaceae; genus Aquipseudomonas; species Aquipseudomonas corrugata. Next base: position 184,108 of record NZ_LHVK01000010.1, read on the forward strand.
TTGTACGAAAACTTCAGCCAGATGCACCGCATCTTCTGCGGCATAGCTGATCTGTGTTTCGGACAGCGGCCGCTGCAACCAGTCGGAGCGAGTCTCGCCCTTGGGCAACTCGATGCCCAGAACCTCCTGCACCAGCCGCGAGTAACCCATGGAGAAACCCAGGTTCAGGTACGCGGCAGCCAGTTGAGTATCGAACAACGGCGCGGGCAGGCTGCGGGTCAGGCGCAGCAGGACCTCAAGGTCTTCGCTGCAGGCGTGCAGCACCTTGAGCACAGCCGGGTTTTCCAGCAATGCCGCCAGGGGCTGCCAGTTGTCGATGGTCAAGGGGTCGATCAGGAAGGCACGCTTGCCGTCGCCGATCTGCAGCAAACCGGCGATGGGGTAAAAGGTGTCGACCCGCATGAATTCGGTGTCGAGGGCGACGAAGGGCAACTGCTGCCATTCGGTGCAAAACCGACCGAGGCTATCGTTGTCGCGAATCCAGTGAATATCGATGGCCACACGGCTCTCCCTTGAAGAATGGCGCGCAGTATATATCGCCGTCAGCGATTGCGAGCATCCATAGAGCATGAGCCTGAGAGAAATCGCCTGCGCAACGGCAAGAATAGTCCTACATTGAAAACTAACTGGTCTTACGCAACACATAAACCCGCGTCAACGCAAAACCAGGCAGGAAGTCTTGGTGCCACAGCACGTTGAAACCGGCCTGGAGGAACTCGGCCTCGACATCGGCCTTGCCTGCCAGGTTTCGGTGTGGCGGGTGACCAAGTTTGAAACGCCCGTCGATTTGTACCGACACGATAACCGTGTCGCGACTGACCCGAGCAAACTCGCGCAGCAGCGCCAGGCGATGCTCACTGGCACTCACGTGGCGAAACAATTGCAGGCAACAAATACAATCCACCGCGTTTTCCGACAGCCCGATGGTAAACGCCGAACTCGGAAAGGTCTTGACCCGCTTGAGCAATGCGCCGCCATGGTGGGTAAGCGCGTGTTCGAGCATGTCCGCAGATGGGTCCGCCGCCAGGATCACCCGGTTGGCATGTTCGGCCAGCACTGGCCAGAACCGCCCCGCCCCGCACGCCACGTCCAGCACCAGTCCCGGCTCACCGGCCACCTTCAGGGCGTTGCGCACCATGTGCTCATCGCGCCAGAACGCCAGGCGCAGCCGTCGAGGCGCCGGCCGGGAGCAGACTTGCGCATGCTCTTGGTCGTGATGCCTGGCGAACTCAAGTTCGACGGTGGAGGGGGGTAGCCCGGACATACAAACGGCTCTTGGAAAATGGACAGATGACAGGTTAAACGACGCGGCGTGAAAAAAAGGTGTAGGCGATCACTTGCGCGCCAACACACCATCAATCACCGCGCCGCGGCAACCAGCGAACAGATCCAGGTCCCGGTTATAGACCTTGCTGTTGACCTCCAGCAACCCGAGCATCGAGTGGAACAGGTTGTCCTGGCTCAAGGGCTTTTCCCGACTCGACTGCAGGCAATGCGTATCCACTGCGAAGGACTTCTGATAGGCGTCGGAAAACCAGGCGAGCATCGCCACATGTTTCTGCTGCTCCGGAGCAAGCATGTAGGGCGTGCCATGGAGAAACAGGTTGTATTCGCCCAGGGACTCACCATGGTCCGACAGGTACAGCATGGCCGTATCGACCTTGTCCTGATTGGCCCGTAGCAGATCGATCAGGGTCGAAAGGACGTGGTCGGTGTACACCAGCGTATTGTCGTAACCATTGACGATACTTTCGCGACTGCAATTGTTCAGCGCGTTGCTTTCGCAAACCGGCGTGAAATGCTCGTACTCCTTGGGATAACGCTTGAAGTACTCAGGCCCGTGACTGCCCATCTGGTGGAGCACCAGCACGGTGTCCTTGTCCAAGGTGTCGATGAAATGCTGCAGCCCCTGAAGCAGGATCTCATCCCGGCACTCGCTGTTGGCACACAGGGTCGGGTCCTTGAGATTGCTCACATCCTGCAGGGTAACCCGGTCGCAGGTCCCTTTGCAGCCGGACTGGTTGTCCCGCCAGATCACGTCCAGACCGGCGCGCTGGAGCACATCCAGCAGGCCTTCTTCATGCTTGGCCTTGCTGGCGTCGTAGTTCTTGCGGCCCATATTGGAAAACATGCACGGCACAGACACGGCGGTTTCGGTACCGCAGGAATGCACGTCAGTGAAAGCGATCAGGCCGGCCTCGTGATTCAACGTCGGCGTGGTGTCACGGTTATAGCCGAGGATGCCGAAGTTCTCGGCGCGAGCACTCTCCCCTACTACCAGTACGGTCAGGGACTTGCGAGCGTGGGTCTGCCAGGCCGGATTGCGCCTCGCATCCTCGCCCAGCTTGATGAACGGTTGCTTGGCCGACACGACCTGCTCGCGCAGGTAGCCGACCGAAGCACCAATGTAGTTACTTGGCACGATCATCAGGCGCAATTCGTGATGGTTGCGAAACAGGGAAGACAGCCCCTGGTAATTCGCCAGGGCAACCACGCCAATCATCGCCGCCGAAGCCACACCGACCAACAGCTTACTTAACAACTCTTTGGGCCAGCTACGGTACTTGATTGGTGTCTTGAACAATAACCAGGAAGGCAAGATGCCAAGTAACCCGAGATAGGCAAATAACTTCAGCGACAACAGGTCACGGACTTCGGTGGCATTGGTTTCGGCAAAGTTGCGCAGCATGCCGACGTCAATCATCACACCGTATTGGGCCATGAAATAAGCCACGCTGGCGCTGATCAGGAACATCAGCATCAATACGGGCTTGAGCACCGGGCGGAACGCCACGAGCGTCAGCACCAGGTTGAATGCGCAGAGAATCATCACGCCAAAGGCCGCGCACATCAGCAAGCCCCGACCGTCAACTGTCGTAATCGTCAGCAAGTGCTGCCAGAGAACGGCGTTGAAGCCAACTAAAAAAAAGGCACTGGCGAGCAGCGTCACCCACTCCGGGCGCACGGCTTTAATGGTCAGCATGATGGTGGGCGTTTTCCTGAAAGTTGCTTTTTGGAGAAGAAGCGCCTTAGAAAATGTGAAAAATACGTTTTCTACGGCAGCACAGACTTTAGGCAGCCCACCATCAATTTTTCGTGAAAAAGTTGCTATTAAATTATTATTTAAGTGGCAAGCGGCAGGACCATGACCTGCTTGCTGCTTGCAACTGCTTCAAGCCCAATTCAGATACCAGCGCCAGTCCTGCTCCCCCACCTCGCCCATGAACTGACGGTATTCAGCGTGTTTGACCGCCAGGTAAACGCCAAGGAATTCGCCGCCGAAGGCTTCTCGCGCCCAGGCCGAAGCCTCAAGCGCGCGCAGCGCGGTGAGCCAATCGGTGGGCAGTAGTCCGGTCGCTTGTGCATAACCATTGCCTTCAATGGGCGCAGCGGGATCGCACTGCTCCCGTATACCAAGATGGATGCCGGCCAGTATCGCCGCAGCCGCCAGGTACGGGTTGGCGTCAGCGCCGCAGACGCGATGCTCGATGTGCCGCGAAAAAGCCGGACCACCTGGCACCCTCAAGCTCACGGTGCGGTTGTCCACCCCCCAGGTCGCCGAGAGAGGCGCGTAGCTGTTGCTCTGGAATCGGCGGTAAGAGTTGGCGTTCGGACAGAACATCAGTAACGAATCGAGCAGTGTGTCGAGCATCCCGGCTATCGCCCAGCGCAGCAACGGCGTGCCATCGGCGGCCTCGCTGGCAAACAGGTTGTTGCCCTCGCGGTCCGCCAGGCTGACGTGCATGTGCATGCCGGAACCCGCCAGATGATCGAAAGGCTTGGCCATGAAACACGCCACCATGCCATGTCTATGCGCCACGCCCTTGACCAGTCGCTTGTAGCGCACCGCTTCATCCATGGCTTGCAACGCATCGATGCGGTGCTCGAGGGTGATTTCCACCTGACCGGGGGCATATTCGGAAATGGCCGTGCGAGCCGCAATGCCCTGGAGTTTGCAGGCGGCATAAAGGTCCGCCAGGAACGGCTCGATCTGCTCCAGCTCGCGCAAACCGTAGACCTGGGTAGCGCGCGGCCGGCCACCATCGGCATCCCGCGCCGGTTGTGGCCGCCCCTGGCTGTCGCGTTGCGCGTCCAACAGATAGAACTCCAGCTCCGCCGCCATCACCGGGTAATAGCCATCGGCCTGCAAACCCTCGATCACCCGGCTGAGCAGACAACGCGGGTCGGCGATGGCTGCCGGCATGCCCTCCCGAGGATGCATGGCGACCTGCACGGCAGCGGTGGGAATCAGCCGCCACGGCATGCGCTGCAAACTGCCGCTGATGGGATAGGCCCGGCAGTCGATGTCCCCGACATCCCACACCAGCCCCGAGTTTTCCACATCGTCGCCATTGACGGTCAGCCCAAGAATCGTGCTCGGCAGCGGACGACCACTTTCATAGACCGCCAGCAATTCATCCCGATGCAGCAGCTTGCCCCTGGGCACGCCGTTGTTGTCGAGGATGAACAGTTCGAACAGTTCGATATCCGGGTGCTGGGCCAGGAATGCCCGGGCGTGTTCAACGGGCGCGAAAGCAGGATTGGCATTGTTCATTAGAATGCTCGTATTTTCATGTCGGACGGACACCAAGGCGCCGTCAATCTGTGCCCGCAATGAGCGGACGTCGTGAAGGGATCAACAGGAAATACGAATGTCCGGAGGACGGGCATGGCGACAATGCCATAGGGCCCAGAAAGCCAGTTCGGAGGGCAGCGCGGAAAGTGACGGTGCGAAGACAGGCGTGAGTCGACCGACCGGACCGACCTCGGCAAATGATGGGTACAGGAATGCTGCGGGCCGACCGTCCATAAACGCATCACAGTAAACACACCCCGCGAGCGTCCCACGCCGCCCCGGCTCGTTAAACCCGGATTTGATGGAGCGTGGATGGGAATGCGCTAAACAATCCACCTAGTGCCAAAGACGTGCTGTTCGTCGTGTTCCCTACATTATCTGTCCCGTTCCCGACAGCGAAACAGCCCCCACGGCATTCACTTGGGACCATCGTTCCGCTAGGATCACGGATCTTGTTTGCGCAAGATCCGCGCAAGGAGCACAGCGAGAAGCAATGGATGCTAATAAACAGTAATTCTCTCAGAAAGCTCGATATGCAGGACCTCATGGTGTTTAGCGCCGTGTACGAACAAAGCAGTGTCAGCGGCGTGTCCGAGGCACTGTGTGTCAGCCAGTCAACGGTGAGTTACTGCCTGAAGAAACTGCGGACCTGCTTCAAGGACGAACTGTTCATCAATACCCGCACCGGCATGCGCCCCACGTTCAAGGCCGAAGGCATGTACGCTCATGTGCGCACCATCCTGCAAAGCATCAACCTGTGCCACGCCGGTGCCGGCTCCCCCCTGCCGGATCGCCTGGCTGTGCGGACAGGCGATCGAGGCCGGCAGCCGGCTGACGCCTGAACCTCAGCTGTCGAGGATGGCCTTGGCGTAGCAGCCGCGATCCATATCGACGATCTCTACGCTGAACTGCACGCTGAGACCGGCCGGCCATGGGCCCAGGTCCTGGACCACGGTCAACAGACTCTCCCCCAGCTGCTTCTTGATTTCCGGCGAACGACCGCTCAACAACGCCAACTGCACATGCACGAAACCACGCTCGCCCAAACCGGTGCCCACCCGGAAATGCTCGACCTTCACGGCCCGGCTCTTGATGTCCGCCTCCGCGAACTGACCGGACGCCACCAGGGTGTTATTCAAGCGCAACAGTGCGACGTCGGCGTTAAGCTCGGGCAGGTTGGCGGTGTACTCGATGTGCAGGTGAGGCATGTGTTCGACTCCTGTTCGAAATGTGACGACGCGAATTCAGCCGACGCACGATACCCCTACTTGGCGCTCAAGCACAGAACCCTATGGCAAGGGAATTAGCGAAGCGCCACGTACAGCGTTATTGCTTTAACCGACCGCTTGCCCCGATACCCCACGCTCACTCATGAACGCCTCCAGCCGGGAGCGCAACCAGCGCTCCGCCGGGTCACTGTCGACATGGCTCAGCCAGACCATGGACAGGTCCAGGGTCGGGGTCTTGAAGGGGAAGGGTTCGCTGAACAACTGGCCCGAAGCAGCCATGGCGACGGCGGTGTAGTCCGGCAGACTGGCAATCATATCGGTTCCGGCCAGCAACGCCGGCAACGCGCTGTATTGCGGCACGGACAAGACCACCTGACGCTTGCGACCGATCTCGGCCAGCCATTCGTCAGCAAATCCGGCCACGTTCGCGGTATGGGACACCAGCACGTGGGGCCGCGAACAATAATCGTCCAGGGTCAGCGGCGTTTCCGAGGCGTCAGCCCGCAACACGCAAGGCTGGATGTGTCGCAGCAATTTACGCTTGGCATTGGCCGGCAGCCCGCGGGTCTGGCTGATCCCCACGGTGATGTCGCCCGACGCCAGCAAATCGGGAATCCGCCAGTAATCGACGTGCTGGACCACGAACACCACCTGCGGCGCTTCCTGGCGCAGGCTGCGCAACAGCGGTGGCAACAGGCCGAACTCGACATCGTCCGACAGGCCGATGCGAAACGTCATGTTGCTGCTGGTCGGGTCGAAATCGTGGGTCAGGCTCAGGGCCACCGACAGCGAGTCCAATGCCGGCGACAGGTGCTGGATAATCTCCTCCGCCCGCGCAGTGGGCTCCATGCGATGGCCGACGCGGATGAACAACGGATCGTTGAACCGAGCGCGCAATCGGTTGAGGGCCGAACTGATGGCTGGCTGGCCCAGGAACAGCTTTTCTGCCGCCCGTGTCACATTGCGCTCCAGCATCAGCGTTTCGAAAACCACCATCAGGTTGATGTCAGCCTTGCGCAATTCGTTGCGGTTCATGCTTATTGCTCCCGGTTCGAGTCGGTTCGAGCGAACGCTGTCATTATCGGCAATAATTCATAACCATTGGAAACGTATTTCCAATAGCGAAAACTTTCAGCTTGGCTAGGCTTTCGACGACATGTTCAAAAACATGTCTTGAATGAGTCAATCGCAGGGAGCGAACCGATGTATTTTGAAATCTACAGACAGACCCGAGGCAACCAGAGCAGCGGAAAAGGCCAATGGCGCTGGCGCCTGCGCGCAGGTAACCACGAAACGATCGCCAGCGGCGAATCCTATGTGAACAAGGCTGACTGCCTGCATGTCATAGGGCTGATCAAGAACGTCCAGGGCGAGACGCCAGTGAAGGAAATCTGAAGCAGCGTTGCACCATTACCCCCATGAGCTGCTCCGCCGGGCCCAGCCTGTCGAGCAGCTTGTTGCGGCCCATCCAAGTCCCACAGCGAGCATTGCGCGATGGCTACCCATGAGTCCCCTGTCAACTTTGCCCAGAAATACGCCCTGTTCCAGGATCAGTGGGCCCCCAAGGTCGTGGCTGAGATGAACGACTACCAGTTCAAGGTCGCCCGGCTCGAAGGTGATTTCGTCTGGCATTCCCATGCCGACACCGATGAAACCTTCATCGTGCTGGAGGGCGAGCTTCGTATCGATTTTCGCGACGGAGCGGTGACGATAGGCCCTGGCGAGATGTACGTCGTCAAGAAAGGCATCGAACACAAGCCCTGGGCCGCACAGGAAGTGAAAGTGTTGCTGATCGAACCTCGTGGGGTCATCAACACGGGGGAAACCCATGAGCGAACGGCAGACAACGATGTCTGGATCTGACTGGAATCGGCAGCGGAGAATCAGTCGTACTCAGCCTCCTGATGCTCGCCCAACAGGCGCCGCTGGCGAGGTGACGCGGCCGCCAGGACGGCCGGGTTGAATTGCCAGTGCAGGTAAGGCGAAAACTTCTGCGCCACCATGCGTCGGCCATAGTGCACTTGCAGCAGGTAACGCGTGCGGTCGGCGGTCTGGTTGTCGCTGCCGGCATGCCATAACTCGCTACGCAACACCAGCACATCGCCAGCACGACACAACACCGGCTGCGCAGCATGCCCCGACCACTGGGTTTCACCCGCCACGGGTGCCCGCCCCGCCCGGTGGCTGCCGGGGATGACACGGGTCGGGCTCAAGTCGGCATCGATGTCGTCGAGATAGAACTGCGCGGTACAGATCTGCATCGGCAACTCGAAGGCGGGGTCGACCAACAGGCTTGGCGGCAACGCCATCGGCAGGTAATCCAGATGCAGGGGCGCCCCGATGAAACCGGGATGGCAACGCCAGGCCGTCTGGCCGATGACGTGACAATCATCCCCCAAGGCCGCCTCGGCCAGTTCGATCACGCCGTCCACGTCCAGAAATGGCAACCAGAATGGGTCGCGGTTGAAAACGCATTTGTAATGATCGATGACACCGCTGTAGTCCCAGTGCAGGGGTTTGAGCCGGTCGATTGCCTGGCGCACCGCTACGATTTGCGCGGTGTCCAATACTGCCGGCAACAGCACGAAGCCGTCCTGATGCAGGGCCCGCAGGCGGTCACGGGTGAGTGCCGCCTGGGACTTGCGGGTAGACACGGTGGTGCCGACTCAGGTGCGGAAGCGGCCGGTGAGTTCCGCCAGACTCTTCGACAGAGTGGATAGCTGCCGGCTGGCCTGCATGCTCTGGGCGGAATTCTCTGCCGCTTCATTGGACAGGTCGCGGATGTCGGAGATGTTGCGGGCAATCTCCTCGGTAACGCTGCTCTGCTCTTCACAGGCGTTGGCAATCTGCGCAGCCATGTCGTTGATCCGCTGTATCGAGCCACTGGTGCCGCTGAGCACCTGATCGACGCCCGCGGCGCGCTCGACGCTGTCGCGGGCCTTGTCGCTGCCGGCCTGCATGGCTTGCACGGCCTTTGCCACACCGCTCTGCAGCCGTTCGATACGCACCTGGATGTCCTTGGTCGAATCCTGGGTACGAGCCGCCAGGGCCCTGACTTCGTCGGCAACGACGGCAAAACCGCGACCCTGCTCACCGGCCCGCGCAGCCTCGATCGCGGCGTTCAGCGCCAGCAGGTTGGTCTGTTCGGCGATGCCTCGAATCACCTCGAGAACGGCACCGATGCTGGAGGTTTCCTGGGCCAAAGCGCCAATGGTACCCGAGGCGCTTTCCACCTCCTGGGCCAGTTGGCGGATCGACTCAACAGTGCTGCTGACCACTTCGGCGCCGTCACGGGACTGGCTGCTGGCTTGTTTGGCGGCGTCCGAGGCGTTCACCGCGCTGTGCGCCACCTCATGCACGGCCGCGCTCATCTGGGTGGCGGCGGTACTGACCTGATCCAGCGCCGCATGTTCGCTGCTGATCAGTTGATCATTGGTCGCGGCCATACTGGCCATGGTGCGGGCCGCGGCATCGACCTCCCCGGTCACCCGGCCTACCTCGGCAATCAGCGGCTGGAGCTTGTCGAGGAAACGGTTGAAAGCACTGCCAAGCTGCCCCAACTCGTCAGCCGAACGTACTTCAAGGCGCCCCTTCAAATCACCGCCGCCCTCGGCAATCTGCTCGACGCGGTGAAGCAGCCGACGCATGGGATGCAGCACCACAAGCGGCAGGACAAAAACCAGCAGGATGCACCCGAGCAGGCCGATCAACAGAATCCCACCCTGTTGCCGCCCCACCGCCTCGCCATGGTCGATCGCCGCCTGCCCCTCGTTAAGCGACGCCTGATCCTCCAGCTCGCCCAGCTTGTCGATAGCATCGCGCATAGTATCGAACCGGTGTTCGCTGTCGCCGAAACTCAGGGCACTGGCCGCCTGCGGATTGGTCGCGGCCTGCTCGACCACTTGCCGCGACAGCTGCGTCCACTGGGCAAAACTGTCATCGAACTGTTTGACCAGCGCCAGCGCCTCGGCCCCCGGCTGCATCGCCGCGTATTTGTGCACGCGATCATAGGCCTGCTTCATATTCTCGGCATGGCTGGCGCGCAGTGCTTGCACATGGTCGCCCGCATTGCCGACAAGCAGGCTGCGCTCGGCCACAAACGCCTGGTAGAGATCGCGGTCGGCATTAAGCAGCAGACTGATGGCCGGCAGATAACGCTTGGTCAATTCCGTACTGGAGTCAGTCACCTGATCGATGCCACGCACGCCCGTCCAGCCCATCAACACCAACAGCAACGCCAGGAAAGCGATTGGCAAGGTGATTTTCCAGCGAAAGCCCAGGTCGGCGAAAAATCGTGGCATGGGTGTCACTCCTCTTTAAGGTATGCCCTACCTATCGGCAGGATGTGCATTCTGCTAGAGAGACATTAGCCCAATTGTCACAGGGTGGTGACGAACGGTGGAGGGACTTTTTTCTTACGCCCTGCGCCTACGCAATTCAAAGAATCGTCTTACACACCATCTTATTGATGATCTCGGCAGAAAAACCCATAGTTCAGGTGCCGTCGCAAGACGACTCGGGTTTGGCGACTCGAAGACAAATACGCAGAAACCTCCCGCATGTTTGCGGATTGCTTCTGCGCGCAATATGCTGCTTTCCGGTGGCTGTGCGCGGGAGATCTTCGGATCTGCCGGTCTTTCCATTTGTCCCGGTTCGCCAACCTGCGTACAGCCACCACCTTTTTCGTTTGGCGACGATTAAGTTGGCTTCAATCAAATGGAGTTCCAAATGAACAAATACATGGCTCTTACAAGCAATGCCGATGATCAACCTCTCTTCGTCGACACCACTGCTCCTTTACACATATTGCTCGACACGGCAGGCTATAGAATACGCGCTGTAACCCAGCTTTTAGAAAACCTCGCGATGCGAGGAGACATTTCAACCGACGCAATCATACTTCAAGACTTTGCGCAACTGTGCTGCATTCCCTTAAGGGATGGTTGCGACGTGCTAGACGTCATAGCACGACGACTGGATGCAGAACCTGCTTAATAGAAAAGCCCCCAGCAAGCCGCGGGGGACTTGTGCCCCCGACCTCTCATTGCCCGGATACGATTATTCACATAAGCTGATCAGCATGAATACACAGACCTCGGAGGCTCCGATGGCCACCACAAAAAAAGCCGATAAACCGCAGAAAAAAGTCATTCACGACGAGCTGACTTTTCTTGATGTCAGGCAGGCCGCGCGTGATGGGCAAAAAGCATTCGATAAATTTGTAATCACTGGCAAGCTTCCTATTACAAAGTAGGCCTGATGCCAGCCATTAAAATTTCCGCTCTGTTTGAAGAAATACATAACTGGAAAAACTTCGCCGCACACTTTTACAACTACAAAGTATGCGGCGAAATCCCAGCCATCTTCGGCAGGGATGAAGGGCTCGACTTGAGCGAGATGTATCACATTCATCTCGCGAGCACTGAAAAGACACAAATCCGCTGGGCAAAAATGGATAGTCAATACTATCGCACCGCCTTGAAAGACGATCCAGCCAATGACTTCTGGCTGATCTATGCATACGATGATCTCAGAGATGAATATCTGTTGCTGACAATTACTGGACCCGATGCTCATAGTCGTTCGCAATGGGGGTCGTTCTTGCGTACGATTCATCGCGACATCGTGGAGCCTTGGGTATTGGGCAAGATCGTGTTTCCTGATCTGGATGATTAGTCCAGAAACCCAATGGTTATCGTTGATAAATCCCGTACGGTAATGCAGACGTGACGAGGGGGCTTGCTCCATGTGAGTACGGAGCGCTCACAAAGCGGGGTCGCTTTGCAGCCCAGATGTGTCTACTGCTCGACGACATGAACCGCGGAGCATTAAAACGCCAGAAACGAAAAAGCCCCTGAAATGTTCAACCATTTCAGGGGCTTAGTCGTATTCAATAATGGCGGAGAGATAGGGATTTGAACCCTAGGTACTGTCGCCAGTACAACGGATTTCGAATCCGTCCCGTTCGGCCACTCCGGCATCTCTCCAGTGGCGCGCATCATACCAGCACATTCGCCGGAAGCGAACCCCCGAGCGAATTTTTTTCCGTGCTATCAGATGCTTGCGTCGATTACAGCGGTACACCCAGGCGTTGGGCGACTTCTTCGTAGGCTTCGATGACGTCACCGAGGCCCTGGCGGAAGCGGTCCTTGTCCATCTTCTTCTTGGTGGCCTTGTCCCAGAGACGGCAGCCATCCGGGCTGAATTCGTCGCCCAGGACGATGGAGCCATCGCTGAACACGCCGAATTCAAGCTTGAAGTCCACCAGCAGCAGGCCGGCGTCGTCGAACAGCTTGCTCAGCACTTCGTTGACCTTGAGGGACAGTTCCTTCATGCGCGCCAGTTGCTCGGCGGTGCCCCAGCCGAATGCCACGACGTGGGATTCGTTGATGAACGGGTCGCCCTTGGCGTCGTCCTTCAGGAACAACTCGAAGGTGTAAGGATTGAGCTTCATGCCCTCTTCCACACCCAGACGCTTGACCAGGCTGCCGGCAGCGTAGTTACGCACGACGCATTCCACCGGGATCATATCCAGCTTCTTGACCAGGCACTCGTTGTCGCCCAGCAGCTTGTCGAACTGGGTCGGCACGCCAGCGGCTTCGAGCTTCTGCATGATGAAGGCGTTGAACTTGTTGTTCACCATGCCCTTGCGGTCCAGCTGTTCGATGCGCTTGCCGTCGAACGCCGAGGTGTCGTTGCGAAACAGCAGGATCAAGCGGTCAGCGTCGTCGGTCTTGTAAACCGATTTGGCTTTGCCGCGGTAGAGTTCTTCACGTTTTTCCATGATGGGCTCCGCTTGCTAAGTAGATGGGCTAGGCGATATGTCGCCAGTCGAGCCCTGAATCTTGATCGGCCAGTTGCAGCCAGTCCGGGTCGCACCCTAGGGTGTCGACAAAACATTGCCGGGCCAGCTGCGGCAGGTTGTTCTTGCTGCTCAGATGGGCCAGGACCAGGTGTTGCAAGCCCTGCCAGCCCAACTCGGCCACCAGGTACGCCGCCTGGTGGTTGTTCAAATGTCCGCGTTCCCCGCCTACCCGTTGCTTGAGAAAATACGGGTAATAACCACGGGCCAACATGTCGCGACAGTGGTTGGATTCGATCATCAAGGCATCGAGATCCCGATAACTGTCCATGACCCTGTCGCAATACGATCCCAGGTCGGTCAACAAGCCGAAACGCCGCTCGCCGTCGCTGAACACATATTGCGTCGGTTCCCGGGCATCGTGGGCTACGCTGACCACGTCGATATCCAGGGCGCCAATGCGCAGTTGTTCGCCACCGGCCACGAAACCGGCTGGCTCGATGGGTTTGCGCAGCCCTCCCAGCGTTCCGCGGCTGAGGTAGACCGGCAGATTGTAGCGCCGGGACAGCAAACCCACGCCATGCACATGGTCGGCATGTTCATGGGTCACGAGTATCGCGCTCAGTTGCGCCGGATGCACACCCAGACGCAGCAGGCGTTTCTCGGTTTCCCGCAGGGAGAAACCACAGTCGACCAGCACATACGTACCGGCACTGGCTACCAGCGTGCCGTTCCCTTGGCTACCGCTGCCGAGAACGGCAAAACGCATCGGATCAGCCCAGGTTGTCCTGGATCACACCCAACACCTTGCGGGCCACTTCGGCCGGCGCCACGGTATTGATGTTTTTCTCGACGGTCACCTGGACGTTGTCGCCCACCTTGCTCAGGCGAACCTGATAGCGCTCGGCGCGGGCTTCGATTTCTTCCTTGTCCGGCTTGCCGCCGAACAGACCACTGAAGAAGCCGGGCTTCTCGTCTTTCTTCTCGGCTTTTTCGGCGAGGTTGATGTAGTACAGGCCCAGGCTGCGGTTGATATCTTCAACCCGCCATTCGCCCTGCTCCAGCGCACGGCCGACGCTCGACCACGCACGGTCCAGGTCGGAGCCGACGTTGAGCACCGGGTTGCCGCTGCCGTCCTCGGTCAGGCTGACACGGCTCGGCGTGTCGAAATCCCGGGAAGCCAGCATCGAAACCGAACCACCCTGCTCTGCGGAACGGCTCATGCTGGCAAGCATGTCGTCCACCAGCGCAGCGTCGAGACCGGTATTGACCGAACGGTTGGTGAACGCCACGTCGGCGGTGCTGCCGGCAGGACGCTCGGCGCTGACCACATAGATTTCACTGGTGTTGCGCTGCACGCCCGGCTCGATACGCACCCGCACGCGGGACTCACTGTCGCTGGCGACGCCGGCAGCACTCAGGCGCTTGCCCATGGCGGCGGACAGTTCATCGGCATGTTGCCAGGTGGTGGTGAACTCGCCGGTCTGGGGGCGCTGTTCATCGATGCGAAAACCGTTGTCCTGAAAGAACTGGATCGCCACCGGCCAGACTTCGGCCGGAGGATGCTGGGCCATGACCCAACGTGAGTCGCCGCTCTTCTGCAGGGTGTAGTCGCTGGCATCGGCCATGGCCGACAGCGGCTGCGGACGAGGAACCTCGTATTCACCCTTGGCGGTGTCGTCGGCCACGTTACGCGGAATCGGCAGCAGCGGATCCAGGCGCTTGGCGACCTGGACGTCCGGCGGCAGTTGCATCGGTGCAGTCTGTTGCGCGTTCAGGTAATCGCTACCACGATCACGGAAGTAACCTTCCGGGCCCCAGATCCACCCACAGCCACTGGTGCTGGAGATAATCAAGGCAAGTGCGGAAAGTCCGGCAATTCGCTTCATGCGGTGTACTTCCTCAATTAAACCAGGACGCCGGACTGGCGCATGGCCTGCCGCAGCGGTTCGTGACAGGCGTTGCTCAGCCAGGTGAGCGGCAGGCGGATGCCTTCGTGCATCAGGCCCATTTCCACCAGCGCCCACTTCACCGGGATCGGGTTGGCTTCGATGAACAGGTCCTTGTGCAGCGGCATCAGTTTTTCATTGATGGCCCGTGCGGTCTCGGCGTCGCCCTTGAGCGCGGCCTCGCACAGGTCGGCCATTTCCCGCGGCGCGACGTTGGCGGTGACGGAAATGTTGCCCTTGCCGCCCATCAGGATCAGCTCGACCGCGGTCGGATCGTCACCGGACAGCAGGATGAAGTCCTTGCTCACGCCATCGAGGATGGCCTTGGCGCGCTTCAGGTCGCCGGTGGCTTCCTTGATGCCGATGATGTTCGGAACGGTAGACAGGCGAATCACCGTCTCGGCCTGCATGTCGCAGGAGGTGCGGCCCGGGACGTTATAGAGGATCTGCGGGATGTCGACCGCTTCGGCGATGTGCTTGAAGTGCTGGTACAGGCCTTCCTGGGTCGGCCGGTTGTAGTACGGAACGACGAGCAGGCAGGCGTCGGCACCGGCTTCCTTGGCGTTGCGGGTCAGCTCGACGGCTTCGCGGGTCGAGTTGGCGCCAGTACCGGCGATGACCGGAATGCGACCGTTGACCTGCTTGACCACGGCACGGATGACTTCGATGTGCTCGTTGACATCGAGGGTAGCCGACTCGCCGGTGGTACCGACGGCGACAATGGCGTGGGTGCCGTTTTCAAGGTGGAAGTCCACGAGTTTGCTGAGGCTGGCCCAGTCAAGACGCCCTTGTGCATCCATGGGTGTGACCAGTGCCACCATACTGCCCGCAATCATGAAACCGCTCCTGCCGGAAAAAGAGAGCCGTAATGGTACTGGCGCCAAGATGCTTGTACAAGCGAACTCCCATTCCCCTTGGCGATGGTTTTCGCTACCCTTCAGACTTTGATCGGTACCGACACGTTCACAGGCCGGTTCCCAGCCTCCGTTTTCGTCGCCACAAGCCCCGATCCTGCGTTTGTCCCGGCATATTTCCCGTCTGTTGCGGAATACCGTGCAACGCCAGGCACAGGCTTGAGTCGTTCGTTTTCGCAGGCCGCCCCCCTGCAGAATGGCGTAGGTATCGACCGCTCATCGCTTTAGGAATGCTGCATGTCCACCCCCACAGTCCGCGAACAATTCCTTGTCATCAGTGCCCTTGGCGCCAACCCCATGGAGCTGACCAACGTCCTGTGCCGCGCCAGCCATGAAAACCGCTGCGCCGTCGTGACCTCACGCCTGACCCGCCACGGCGAATGCAGTGCGCTCGTGCTTGAGGTTTCCGGCAGCTGGGACGCCCTGGCCCGCCTGGAAGGCAGCCTGCCGGTATTGGCCAAGAAGCACACCTTCACCGTCAACGTGGTGCGCAGCGCAGCGCTGGAAAACCGTCCCCAAGCCCTGCCCTACGTGGCCTATGTGAGCTCGGCCTACCGCCCGGACATCATCAACGAGCTGTGCCAGTTCTTCACGGACCACCACGTCGAGCTGGAAAACCTCACCTGCGACACCTATCAGGCCCCGCAGACCGGCGGCACCATGCTCAACGCCACGTTCACCGTGACGCTTCCGGCCGGCACCCAGATCAGTTGGCTACGCGATCAGTTCCTGGACTTCGCCGACGCGATGAACCTGGATGCACTGATCGAACCGTGGCGCCCACAAAACCCAATGTAAGGAAGCGCCCATGACCGTTGCCATCGACCAGCCGGTTACCGATTTCCAGGCGCCCGCCACCAACGGGCAGACCGTCAGCCTCGCAGCCCTGAAAGGCAAGCAGGTGGTGATCTACTTCTATCCGAAGGACAGCACCCCCGGTTGCACCACCGAAGGCCAGGGCTTTCGCGACCAGTACGCGCAGTTCAAGGCTGCCAACACCGAAGTGTTCGGCGTCTCCCGGGACAGTCTCAAGTCCCACGAGAACTTCAAGTGCAAGCAGGAATTTCCGTTCGAGCTCATCAGCGACAAGGACGAAGCCGTCTGCCAGTTGTTCGATGTGATCAAGCTGAAAAAGCTCTATGGCAAGGAATACCTGGGCGTGGATCGCAGCACGTTCCTGATCGACAAGGACGGCGTGCTGCGCCAGGAATGGCGCGGTGTGAAAGTGCCCGGGCATGTGGATGCCGTGCTCGCGGCGGCTCAGGCGCTCGATAAGGCCTGAGGCTTTTTATTGCCTGTCGGGCCCCATCGCGAGCAGGCTCGCTCCCACAGGGTTCTACACAATCCATGTGGGAGCGAGCCTGCTCGCGATGAGGCCATCAGCCTCACCTGATCAGTCAGCTAGAGCAACGGCGCCACAATCGGTTCCTTGCTCGGCCACGCATCCAGCACAGCCTTGAACAGCGTCGCCAGGGGAATCGCAAAGAATACCCCCCAGAATCCCCACAGCCCTCCAAACAGCAGCACTGCGCAAATGATCGCCACCGGGTGCAGGTTCACCGCTTCGGAGAACAGCAACGGCACCAGCACGTTGCCGTCCAGCGTCTGGATGATTCCGTAGACCGCCATCAGATAGATGAACTGATCGCTCCAGCCCCACTGGAACAGTGCGATCAAGGCCACCGGCACGGTCACCACCACCGTGCCGACATAAGGCACCACCACCGAAATACCCACCAGCAGCGCCAGCAATGCGGCGTAGTTGAGCCCCAGGGCCACGAAGCCGATGTAGGTCACGCCGCCACAGATGAATACTTCGATGACCTTTCCGCGAATGTAATTGGCAATCTGGCGATTCATCTCCTGGGCCACCCGGGTAATCAGCGCCCGTTCACGCGGCAGGTAGCCGCGGACCCAGCGCCCGATCACTTCCCGGTCCTTGAGAAAGAAAAACACCAGGATAGGCACCAGCACCAGGTAAATCATGATGTTCACCAGGAGCGGCAGGCTGGACAACGAAAACGTCAGCGCCCACTGGCCGAATTTGCCGATCTGGCCGCGCACCACTTCGATGGTCTGGAGCACCTGCTCGTCCGATACCAGATGCGGATAGCGCTCGGGTAGCAGCAATAGCAGGGACTGCCATTTGGCGAGCATGCCCGGCAACTCGTTGAACAGCGTCACCAACTGGTGCCAGAGCAACGGCACGATTATCACGACGAACACCACCAACAGCCCCATGAAGAGGGCAAACACCAGGCACACCGCCACGGTTCCGGGCAGCCGCAGGCGCTCCAGCGTCGTGACCAGGCCTTGCATCAGGTACGCCAGCACCATCCCCGCCAGCACCGGTGCCAGCATGCCGCCCAAGGTGAGGACCGCAGTGAACCCCAGGAATAGCAGCACTGCCAGCACCACCGCTTCTTCGTCGGAGAAGTAGCGCTGAATCCAGTCGCGTAACACTTTGAACATTAAAAATCCTTAAGCAACACCATCGGTTATTCAGGCTTTCTTCAGCCAGTAACGGTAGACGCCATTGTCGTCTTCTTCATGCAGCAGCGTATGACCGGCCAGCCGGGCGAAGGTGCGGAAATCACGCTGGGAGCCCGCGTCCGTGGCGATGACCTTGAGCACGGCACCACTGGCCAGGCGGTTGAGCTCCAGCTTGGCCTTGAGCAATGGCAACGGACAATTCAGGCCGCTGGCATCCAGTTCGGCATCGTGGGCTACAGCATCGGTCATTGTTTCACTCCGCAGCAGGTCGTAGAGCCGCCTAGAATATCTGGTCCCGGGGCCGGTGTCCGGCTACAGTAGGGTCTTTGTCGACTAAGGCCCCGTGCATGACATTTCTGCGCCCCACCCTGCTGACGCTCGCTTGCCTGCTCGCCTCACCAGGCTTCGCCGACGACCTGCCGTCACTTGGCGATGCCAGTTCTGCCATTGTCTCGCCGGAGCAGGAACACCAACTGGGTCGCGCCTGGCTGGCCCTGCTGCGCAGCCAGGTCGCACAGCTCAACGATCCACAGCTCAAGGATTACGTCGAGACCAGCGTGTACAAACTGGTTGAAACCAGCCAGGTCAACGACCGACGCCTGGAGTTCATCCTGATCAACAGCCCGCAGCTCAACGCCTTCGCCGCACCTGGCGGGATCGTCGGGGTCAACGGCGGCCTGTTCCTCAACGCCCAGACCGAAGGCGAATATGCCTCGGTGATGGCCCACGAACTGGCTCACCTGTCTCAACGCCACTTCGCCCGCGGCGTCGAAGCCCAGCAGCGCATGCAGGTCCCCATGATGGCCGCGCTGCTGACCGGTATCGTGATTGCCGCCGCCGGCGGTGGTGATGCGGGGATCGCTGCCATTGCCGGCACCCAGGCGGCCGCCATCCAGGAACAACGGCGTTTTTCGCGCCAGAACGAGCAGGAAGCCGACCGCATCGGTATCCAGAACCTGGAAAAGGCCGGCTACGATCCACGCTCCATGCCGACCATGTTCGAGCGGCTGATGCGCCAGTACCGCTTCGACGCCAGGCCACCTGAATTCTTGCTGACCCACCCGGTCACAGAGTCCCGGATCGCCGACACCCGCAACCGTGCCGAACAAGCCAAGCCGGGCGGCATAGAAGACAGCATGCGTTACCAACTGATTCGCGCACGGGTCCAGTTGATCTATGAAGAAACCCCTGGCCTGGGCGCCAAGCGCTTCCGGGCGCAACTGGATGAGAACCCCAAGAACGACGTGGCCCGCTATGGCCTGGCAATTGCGCAGATCAAGGGCGGCCAGTTGAACGAAGCCCGGGGAAACCTCGCGCCGCTACTGGCCAAGTCACCCAACGAAATCATCTACAACCTGGCCCAGGTCGACCTGGACATCACCAGCAACAAGCTGGCCGATGCTCAATCTCGTGTTGACCGGATGCTGGCCCAGTATCCGGGCAATTACCCACTCAATCAGGTGCGTGTCGACCTGCTGCTCAAGCAGAACCGGCCCGCCGACGCTGAAAAAGCTCTGGAAACCCTGCTCAAGACCCGCCCGGACGATCCGGATGTCTGGTACATGGTCGCCGAGACTCGCGGGCTTTCGGGTAACATCATTGGCTTGCACCAAGCCCGCGCCGAGTACTTCGCCCTGGTGGGTGACTACCGCCAGGCCATCCAGCAACTGGACTTCGCCAAACGGCGCGCCGGCACCAACTTCCCGCTGTCGTCACGCATCGATGCCCGACAGCGGGAGCTCATGGAGCAGGAGCGCATGGTGAAGGATATGATGGGCTGAGAAGACAAGTTTCGCGGTCGGCTCTGCCCCTGTGCGAGCCTGCTCGCGAAAGCGGTAGGTCAGCTTGCAGTGATGTGGGATGTGTCGGCCCCTTCGCGAGCAAGCTCCCTCCCACAGAGGGCCTGCTCGCCATTGATTGCCCCATCCATCGGGCACAAAAAAACCGCCTCTCTCGAGGCGGTTTTTCATTGAGCCACTAACCGATCATTCGGCCAGCTTGAAGGTGATAAAGCTCGCACGCCCCTGACGCAGAACCCGCATCGAGACCGAGCGATTCTTCGGCAAGGCCTGGGCGATCTCGGTGAACTCCTTGGTGGAGCCAATAGCCTGGTTGTTCAGGTGCGTGATGATGTCACCAGGTTGCAAGCCGATCAGGGCGGCAGGACCGTCCTGCACCTCCTTGATCACCACGCCACCCTGCAGGTCCAGAGCTTTCTTCTGCTCGGCCGTCAGCTCGACCACTGCCACACCCAGGCGATTGCTGCTGCGCTCAACGCCGGACTTGGGTTGCGATTCCAGCTCGGCGCCCTCTTCAGGAATGGCACCAACCGTCAGTTCAACGTTCTTGCGCTTGCCATCGCGAATCACTTCCAGGTTGGCCTTGGCACCGGCTTTGAGGGCACCTACCAGGTGTGGCAGGTCCGCAGACATGATGATCGGCTGGTCATTGAGCTTCAGGATCACATCACCGACCTGCAGGCCACCCTTGGCAGCCGGCCCACCATCCTGGATCTGCGCCACCAGCGCACCCGCCGGTTTCTCCAGCCCGAACGACTCGGCCAGGTCCTTGTTCACTTCCTGGATGACCACACCCAGCCAGCCGCGACTGACCTTGCCTTCGGTTTTCAGCTGGTTGGACACGTCCATCGCCACATCAATCGGAATCGCGAAAGACACGCCCATGAAGCCGCCCGAACGGGTGTAGATCTGGGAGTTGATGCCCACCACCTCACCGGCCAGATTGAACAACGGACCACCGGAGTTGCCCGGATTGATCGGCACGTCGGTCTGGATGAACGGAACGTAGTTTTCGTTCGGCAGGCTGCGACCGATGGCACTGACGATGCCCTGGGTCACGGTGTGATCGAATCCGAACGGCGAGCCGATGGCCACGACCCACTGACCGGCCTTCAGATCCTGGGACTTGCCGAGCTTGAGCACCGGCAGGTCCTTCCCGTCGATTTTCAGCAACGCCACGTCGGAACGCGGGTCGGTACCGATCAGTTTGGCCTTGAGTTCACTGCGATCGGCCAGGCGCACCAGGATTTCGTCGGCATCGGCGATCACATGGTTATTGGTCAGGATGTAGCCGTCGGGCGAAATGATGAAACCCGAGCCCAGGGACTGTGCCTCACGCTGGCGACCACCGCCAGGCGAACGAGGCTGCTGCGGCATTCCGCGCTCGAAGAACTCGCGCAGCATGGGGGGCAACCCTTCCAGATCCGGCATCTGCTGGTCCGAGACGCGGCGATCCGGTAGCTTCTGGGTGGTACTGATGTTCACCACTGCAGGCGAGGCGTTTTCGACCAACTGGGTGAAGTCAGGCAAGCTGTCCGCCACGGCGGGAACGGCCTGGCCGAGCACCAGCACGGTGGCAAGGATGGAGAAATAGGTTTTCAAGCTTGGTATCGACATACAGCTCCCGTTACGACGAGCAGGGTTAAGCGATATGGAACAAGGAATACCGGTGGAAAGATACGCCGGTGTCATCGTTCCGGAAAAACAGGCAAGGACAGAGCCAAGCAGCTCTGACCTAATAGAAAAAAAACAGAAGTTTTGCAAATGAAAATGCTGACAGGAAGTTTCGGCATTCGATCAGGACCGAACGACCACGGCAGCACTTTACTGAGTCGCCGTGGCATCGGACCGCATCGAAAGCGCAATCCGTTCAGCCGTACCAATAGGGATCTCGCCGACCACGGTCACCATCATTTCACCCTGGGGTGTCGTGAGACGACGCGAGACGGCTGCCGTCGGGCCAAGCTGGGTACGCGTGTCGGTGACAGTCGCGCCGTTCAATGGCTCCAGGAACACCGAGAAACGGGCCAGGCCATCGTCGTACATCAGACTGCTGACCTGAGCGCCGGTCTCCGGGTCCTTGCGCACGGCGCTGTTGGTCAACTCGAAGCCGGGGGGGAGCCAATCCGAATGCCAGGTGGCCTTCGCCACAGCAGCCTTACCGGCGTCCCGGACGACTGCCTTGCACTCGGCACTGGCTTGCAGGTCGCTGTCCACCGGCTCGGCAATGCTCAGGCGCGTGAACTGGAAACGTTCGAGCAACTGCCCCTTGTCGTTAAGCAGCAGGGACTTGAGCGGCAGCCCAGTCTCTTTGTCCAGATGCAGCTCAAAACCGTAACGATGCTGGTCTTTGGGCGTCAGGGAAACGATGACAGCCGGTCGCCCGGCCACGCGCGACTTGCCGATGACGGCAAGGTCGTACCAATTCTTGAGTTTTTGCGGATCGAGCGCACGGGCCGTGCCCTCGGTGTTCCCAACCCCTGAGATCAGGGAGCCACTGACACACTGAGTATTTCCATCAATGCGCAGGACTTCCTGTGCCGAGCCATCCTGCTGCAGCAACCGCTCGCGCACTTTGCCATCCTGGACACGATGCCAGATGTTATGGGTAGAAAAACTACCGTTGCGCTCGTAAACGAAGGTGCCTTGGAAACTTTGCTGTAGCTCGGCCTGGCCCATACGATTCAGCCAGTCCTGAGCCTCATCGGCGTACGCTGGGAAAGCACACCAGCCACCCAGCAGCAGCGTAAATAGAGGTATGGCGCGCAAGGGTTATCCTTAACGGTTTTCCAGACTGGCTGCACGGGCGTAAGGCAATGCGCTTTCAGTCCCTTTCAGGGCAGCTTGTTGGGCATGCTGACGCAGGTAGTTGGGCAGACGCTGATCGTGCCAGCCTGGCTGACCCTGCAAGACACCGTTGACCATGGGACCGGCGGCTTCCGAGCTTTCGCTGTAACCGGCCAATACCGCTGGGCCTTTGACCAGTGGAGCGACCAGGCCTGGCTGGCTGGACTGCTGGGCCATCTGAACTCCGGCTATTTCATCCTGGTTGTACAGACGTACACCGGCCAGAACGGCGACAGTTACCGAGGCGGCCACTGCCAGACGACCCAGGCTACGCCATGGGCTACGGGAAGCTTTAGCCGGTACGGCTTCGTCAGCCAATGCAGCAGAAACGGCCGCAGCGATGTCCAGGCGCGGAAGCAGCAGGTCCTTGTGCATGACAGCCCGGGCGATCTGGTAACGAGCCCAGGTCTCACGGGTTTCAACATCGTCAAAGGCATTCAATACCCGACGTAACTCCAGTTCGTCCGCTTCGTTATCCATCACTGCGGACAGCGATTCCTGCAGGGCTTCACGACTCATGGCGTTCCTCTCTTGGCTGTCGCCGCTGTCTTTAGTTTTCCTGCAACAACGGTTGCAGGGCTTTATCGATGGCCTCCCGAGCGCGGAAGATCCGGGAGCGCACGGTGCCTACCGGACATTGCATGACGCTCGCAATGTCCTCGTAACTCAGACCGTCGAATTCACGTAAAGTTAATGCCGTACGCAAATCTTCAGGCAGTTGCTGGATGGTCCGATGGACGGTGCCCTCGATCTCATCCCGCAGCAACGCTCGCTCCGGGGATTCGAGATCCTTGAGGCCATGATCGCCATCGTAGAACTCTGCATCTTCGGAACTTACATCACTATCCGGCGGCCGACGGCCGCGTGAAACCAGATAGTTTTTCGCCGTGTTAATGGCGATGCGGTAAAGCCACGTATAAAACGCGCTGTCCCCGCGAAAATTACCAAGTGCGCGGTAGGCCTTGATGAAGGCTTCCTGGGCGACATCCTGGGCTTCATGGGTGTCGTGCACAAACCGCACGATCAACCCGAGAATTTTGTGCTGGTATTTCAGCACTAACAGATCGAAAGCTCGCTTGTCGCCGCGCTGAACACGTTCGACCAGCTGCTGATCCTCTTCCTGGGTTAGCATGAACACTCCTCGATAAGCTCGAAGGAGGCTTGCATGGCTAATTGACCGGACTTGCAAACATAGACTCGGGCTTTTCGCAAAAGTTCTCCCCCTTCAAGCAAGTTTCCGGCGCGCTCTGATCCCGGCACGCACGAAAAACGCAGCGCGAGATTCCCCGGCTGCGCGAATAATCTGTCGCCGGGCCTGTCGGCAAGGACTCGTATCGATATCCTGCACCAACCCGACGCTGCTCCCTTTTGCAGACAACCGTCTATTGAACGTAGGCGCTCGGCAAAAGTTCCCGCTATTTACAGTCATTGTTCAAAGCAGACATTGAGCAACCATGATGTGATCGGCCGCGTTTTTCCTCGAAAAAGCGGCCTTGTCTTCCGTCCGCGAGAAAAGCGATCCGACGAAGCGCTTCGCTTTTCTGTCACGCTGGTCTCACATTGCCATGAATGCCCGGCTATTGTGCCGTTCCACCCCTCTATATACTAGTGGGCTGCGTGGCTGCCTGACTCCGCTGAAGCGGATGCCTTGCGCCAACCCCGACCCGGGTCGCCTTGAGCGGAAACCTATCGAATGAGCCTACAGTTCCAACATGATGTTCTGGTAATCGGCAGCGGTGCCGCCGGATTGAGCCTTGCACTGACGTTGCCGGAGCACCTGCGCATTGCAGTGCTGAGCAAAGGCGACCTGGCCAACGGTTCGACGTTCTGGGCACAGGGCGGCGTCGCGGCCGTGCTGGATGACACCGACACCATCGAGTCCCATGTCGACGATACCCTCAACGCCGGTGGCGGCCTGTGCAATCCTGACGCGGTGCGCTTCACTGTCGAGCATAGCCGCGAAGCCATCCAGTGGCTGATCGACCAGGGCGTACCTTTTACCCGCGACGAGCAGTCCGGCACTGAAGACGGCGGATTTGAATTCCACCTGACCCGGGAAGGCGGCCATAGCCATCGGCGCATCATCCATGCGGCCGATGCCACCGGCGCAGCGATTTTCAAGACGCTGCTGGCCCAGGCCCAGCGGCGACCGAATATCGAGCTGCTGGAACAGCGAGTCGCGGTCGACCTGATCACCGAAAAACGCCTGGGCCTGGCCGGCGATCGTTGCCTGGGCGCCTACGTGCTTAATCGCGGCACCGGCGAAGTCGACACCTACGGCGCACGCTTCGTGATCCTGGCGTCCGGTGGCGCAGCCAAAGTCTACCTGTACACCAGCAACCCCGACGGCGCCTGCGGCGACGGTATCGCCATGGCGTGGCGCTCGGGATGCCGGGTAGCGAACCTGGAATTCAATCAATTCCACCCCACCTGCCTCTATCATCCGCTGGCGAAGAGTTTCCTGGTCACCGAGGCCCTGCGCGGCGAAGGTGCGCACTTGAAGCTGCCCAATGGCGAGCGCTTCATGCAGCGCTTCGACGCGCGCGCCGAGCTGGCACCGCGGGACATCGTCGCCCGGGCCATCGATCATGAAATGAAGCGCCTGGGTATCGACTGTGTTTACCTGGATATAAGCCATAAACCCGAGGCGTTCATCAAAAGCCATTTCCCGACGGTGTACGAGCGCTGCCTGGAATTCTCCATCGATATCACCAAACAGCCGATCCCGGTGGTACCGGCAGCGCATTACACCTGCGGCGGCGTGATGGTCGACCAGCAGGGCCGCACCGACGTTCCGGGCTTGTACGCCATTGGCGAAACCAGCTTCACGGGTCTTCATGGTGCCAACCGCATGGCCAGCAACTCACTGCTCGAGTGCTTTGTCTATGCCCGCTCGGCCGCGGCGGACATTCTCGAACAGTTGCCACAGATTGCTATCCCGGCCGCCCTGCCCTCGTGGGACGCCAGCCAGGTCACCGACTCGGACGAAGATGTGATCATCGCCCACAACTGGGATGAACTGCGGCGATTCATGTGGGACTACGTGGGTATCGTGCGTACCAACAAGCGCCTGCAAAGGGCCCAGCATCGGGTGCGCCTGCTGCTGGATGAGATCGACGAGTTCTACAGCAATTATAAAGTGAGCAGAGACTTGATCGAATTGCGCAACCTGGCCCAGGTTGCCGAGCTGATGATTCGCTCAGCCATGGAGCGCAAGGAAAGCCGAGGGCTGCATTACACCCTCGATTATCCGAATCTGCTGCCCGAGGCACTGGACACTATTCTGGTGCCGCCCACCTACGCCGACTGAACCTGAGCCGCACCCGCAGGCGCCGATGAAGATCGGGCGCCAGCGCGTCGCGGGGCACGCACAACGAGCGGATCCGCCGCTCGCCCTTCAAGCGAAAGCGCAATATCACGATCAGTGGCAGTGCCAGGCTGTCGGGGCGCAACTGCACCGCCTGCCAGCCACTGGCCTTGCTCCAGAGCTGCCAGCCATTGACATCCCGACGCAACCCGCGGAATGCCTGGCGATGAGTCAGCAACACGTGGCGCGGTATCGTCCAGGCACCGTGGGCCAGGCACAGCATAACGCCAAGCCCTGTGAACCCTGGCGAGACAGACATCAGGAGCAACGAGCCCAGTGCGAAGAGCTGGGCCAGGCCATAGGCCGCCAGCAGTTGCCCGGAGGCCTGCCAGCGGCATTCGAAGCGATTACTTCGGTTGGACACGGTCCAGGATCATCCGGACCATGCGCTGCAGTTCCGGATCTTCGGATTCGCTGCGCTCCATGAACCAGCCGAACATGTCCTGGTCTTCACATTCGAGCAGGCGGACATAGCAGGCACGGTCCACTTCATTAAGGTGGGGGTAGACCTCTTTCACGAAAGGCACCAGCAAGACATCCAGCTCAAGCATGCCGCGGCGGCTGTGCCAGTAGAGGCGATTCAGTTCTACATCTTCGACCATGGAGCGCTCCTCAAATAGAGCGCAAGTATACAGGCACCGCCGCGGTGAAACAGACGGCTTTGGTCAGTCACCACCGATCCTTTGTGAACTACCCATTTCAAGGGCGCGCCCTTATGATGTCCACCAGACTTTTTACCCTGCGATGACTCATGGCTGATTCCGCTTTTTTCTGCACCCTGTCCCACGAAGGCGTTCTTGCGGTCCGCGGCGTGGACGCCGGCAAATTCCTGCAGGGCCAATTGACCTGCAACCTCAACTACCTGAGCGACAGCCGGGCCAGCCTCGGTGCCCGCTGCACCCAGAAGGGCCGGATGCAGTCGAGCTTTCGAATCCTGCTCGAAGGCGACGGTGTACTGATGGCAATGGCTACCGGATTGCTCGAGCCGCAATTGGCGGACCTGAAGAAATACGCCGTATTTTCCAAATCCAGGCTCACCGACGAAAGCACAGCCTGGGTTCGCTTCGGCCTGGAGAACGCCGACACGACACTGGACCAACTGGGCCTGGCACTGCCGGAAGATATTGATAGCGTGGCCCGCCACGAATCCATGATTGCCATCCGTGTGTCCCCTGGCCGAGTCGAACTGTGGGCTCCTGCCGAACAGGCCGACGCACTGAAAACCCGTCTGCTCGCCACCTTGACCGAGACAGACCTGAACTCGTGGCTGCTGGGCCAGATCCGCGCAGGCATCGGCCAGGTCATGCCTGCCACACGCGAGCTTTTTATTCCGCAGATGCTCAACCTGCAGGCCGTCGGCGGCGTGAGTTTCAAGAAAGGCTGCTACACCGGCCAGGAAATCGTTGCCCGCATGCAGTACCTGGGCAAGCTCAAGCGACGCCTGTATCGCCTGCAACTGGACGCCGGCGAACTGCCGGAACCCGGCACGGCCCTGTTCTCCCCCGCCCACGGGAGCGCCGTCGGTGAGGTGGTGATCGCCGCACACACCGAGCAAAACATTGAACTGCTGGCGGTGTTGCAGGCCGAAGCAGCAGATGAGGGCAGTGTGCACCTCGGTAGCCTGGAAGGCCCGATACTGAAATTGCTGGACCTGCCTTACGAACTGGACCGCGACCGCGAAATCCAGCGCTGATCGCAGCATTTGTGGCAATACCTAGAGAATCGAAATGAGCGATTTGGCGGATAAGGTCCAACGGGACTTGGTAGAGGCCATCGATAACGATGACCTGGTTCTGCCGACATTGCCGGAAGTGGCCCTGCAGATTCGCCGGGCCGCCGAAGACCCGGAAATCAGCGTCAGCAACCTGAGCAAGGTGATCGGCCGCGACACGGCGCTTTCGGCGCGCCTGATAAAAGTGGTCAACAGCCCATTGCTGCGTGCCACCCAGGAAGTCACCGACCTGCACACAGCCATCACCCGACTGGGCGTCAACTACAGCAGTAACCTGGCCATCGGCTTGGTCATGGAGCAGATTTTCCACGCGCGCTCCGAGGTGGTAGAACAAAAGATGCGCGATGTCTGGCGTAGAAGCCTGGAGATCGCCGGCGTCAGCTATGCGTTGTGCCGGACCTATACGCAGCTCAAGCCCGACCAGGCAGCGCTGGGAGGGTTGGTGCACCAGATCGGCGTACTGCCGATCCTGACCTACGCCGAAGACCATAATGAGCTGCTGTCAGACCCGGTCAGCCTCAACCATGTCATCGAAACGATTCACCCTGTGCTGGGGGACAAGCTGCTCAGCGTCTGGGAGTTTCCGGAGAGGTTGGTGAAATTGCCAGGGCTTTACCTGGATTTCGCCAGGGAATCCCGGCAACTTGACTACGTAGACCTGGTGCAGGTCGCTGCGCTGTACTGCTACAAGGACACCGATCATCCCCTTGGCCGAATCGACGTATTCAAGGTGCCATCATTCCAGAAACTGGGCATCGACCCGAGCGACAAGGAACGATGCGCGAATCTGGAAGAAGCGCGGTCGATGTTTTACTAGACCAGGAGGATCACCTGTGGCGAGGGGATTTATCCCCGCTGGGCTGCGAAGCGGCCCTCCGCGTTTTGTCTGATACAACGCAGGGGGGCCGCTTCGCGCCCCAGCGGGGATAAATCCCCTCGCCACAGCCGGGTTCGCTTCAGGATCAGTCTGAGCCAGGGATAAAACTCACCCGCACCTTCAACCCACCCTCTACCCCGTCATGCAGGCTTATCTGGGCCAGATGGGCGCGGCAGATTTCTCCGACGATGGCCAGGCCCAGGCCAGAACCGGCGACCTGCTGGTTGCGCCGGTAGAAACGCTCGAAGACACGGTCGCGCTCGTGCAGTGGAATGCCGGGACCATCGTCCTCCACCTCCAGCACCGCCGGCGCGGCGACCCGTAGAATCACGTTGCCGCCCGAAGGTGTATGGGCCAGGGCATTGTCCACCAGATTGCTCAACAACTCGTTCAACAGCGTTGGTTCACCGCGCAGCCACACCGGCTCGTCGGCTTCCAAGGCCAATGCCACGCCCCGCGCATGAGCCAGCGGCGCCATGGCCATGCCCAGCTCGCGGGCCAACTGGCTGAGATCCAGCAACTGCGCGCCCCCTTCGGCAATGGCCCGCGCACCGTTTTCCACCCGCGCCATGGACAACAATTGGTTGGCCAGATGCGTCAACCTATCAGTGCCCTGGGCTGCGGTTTCCAGGGTCTCCCGCCAGATCGCCGGTTCGCTGGCGCGCAGCCCAAGTTCCAGCCGCGCCTTGAGCGCAGCCAGGGGCGTGCGCAGTTCATGGGCGGCGTCGGCGATAAATTGCGCCTGACGCTCGAACTGCCCGCGCAAACGCTCGGTAAAGTGGTTGAGGGCCCGCACCAGAGGCCACAACTCGTGCTGCACTTCCACCAGTGGCAATGGTCGTAGATCGTCCGACTGGCGCTCTTCCACCGCCGTACGCAAGCGCTCCAGCGGACGCAACGCCGCGCTGACCGCGAACCACACCAACAACAGGGCGCCCACCGCCAGCATGCCCAGACGCAGCAGCGTGTCGGCCATCAGGCCGCGGGCCATGCTGATGCGCGCCTCTTCGGTTTCCGCCACACGGATTTCCGCCATGCCGTTCATGTTCGGCTCGCTCACGGCCTTGAGCAGACTGACTACCCGCACATCCTGGCCCTTATAACGGGCGTTGTAAAAGCGCGCCAGCGCCGGGTAATCGTCCGTGCGCGGGGTGCCGGGCGGTGGGCCGGGAAGGTTTTCGTAGCCGGAGATCAGCTTCTTGTTGATGTCATTGACCTGATAATAGATGCGCCCGGCGCTGTCGTAGGCAAAGGTGTCCAGGGCTACGTAGGGCACATCCGCGCTCAGACTGCCGTCGCGTTGTGACAAGCCTGCGGCGATGGTTCGGGCCGAGGCCAGCAAGGTCCGGTCATAGGCGGTATCCGCCGCTGCACGACCGTTCCAATAGGCGCTCAGGCCGCTGGCCAGCATCAACACCACCAGCAACAGCGCCAGGTTGCGCAGGAGTCGCCAGCGCAGGCTGTCGGGTTTATGCATCGCGGGTTTCCAGCAGATAACCCAGGCCCCTGAACGTCACGATCGCCACGGCATGCCCGTCGAGTTTCTTGCGCAGGCGGTGAACGTATATTTCGATCGCATCAGGACTGGCTTCCTCGTCCAGACCGAACACTTGGGCGGCAAGCTGCTCCTTGCTCATTACCCGCCCCGGCCGTGCGATCAACGCCTCCAGCACGGCTTGCTCGCGGGACGTCAGGGCCAACAGTTCATCGTCCAGGGTAAAGCGACGGGTATCCAGATCATAGATCAGACCGCCACAGCGCTGCTGGCGTTCGCCGCCCAGTACGCTACGCCGTAACAGCGCCTTGACCCGAGCCTCAAGCTCAGTGAGTTCGAAAGGTTTGGCCAGGTAATCGTCGGCACCGAGGTTGAGGCCATGCACCCGGTCCTTGACGTCGCTGCGAGCCGTCAGCATCAACACCGGCAGGGTTTTCCCCCGGGCCCGCAAGCGCGCCAGCACTTCAAAGCCGTCCATGCGCGGCAACCCGACGTCGAGTACCGCAACCGCGTATTCCTCACTGCTCAGTGCCAGATCGGCGGCAACCCCGTCATGCAGCACGTCCACGGTCAAACCGGTGCTCTTGAGCGCCTGGGCAACGCTTTCGGCAAGCTGCAAATGGTCTTCGACGAGCAGAACACGCATGGTTTTTCCTCGATTCAGGAATGGTCGACGCCATTCACTG
The DNA here is from genome assembly GCF_001269905.1 of Pseudomonas corrugata. Classification (GTDB taxonomy): domain Bacteria; phylum Pseudomonadota; class Gammaproteobacteria; order Pseudomonadales; family Pseudomonadaceae; genus Aquipseudomonas; species Aquipseudomonas corrugata. Next base: position 214,874 of record NZ_LHVK01000010.1, read on the forward strand.
GCGCGAAGTTTACAGCCGCATCCGCTGCTGTGAAGCCAAAAAACATCCTGAAAGCTTTTGAAAGGTTAGCGAAAGGTTGGGCTATTAGAGTCCTGTTACGGACAGTCTCGACTGCCGATCGCCTTACACAATCGCGAACGAGAAACGCCCCGATGCGTTTTCACATAAGAACAATAAAGCGGAGTATCCCCATGCTGTCCATGCAGCCCCAGGCGCCTATGCCTGCTCGCTTTTCCCGCCCCAACCCACCCCCTCGTGGCCAGTGCCGCCAGCGAATACCCGGACATGTACCGGTGGGTCAGCTATAGATTCAAGTTCCTGTTATGGACCTGTTGCCTGATCCAAAGGGTTCGGCAGCGCAAAGACTGCAACACACAACAACAACTCCTGTGGAGACGAGAATGAACCTATCACTGCGTAAAGTAGCCCTGGCCGTCGGATGCCTGATGTTCGCCGGACAATTGCTCGCCGAACCGAAACGCCCGGAGTGCATCGCCCCCGCAGCGCCCGGCGGTGGTTTTGACCTGACCTGCAAGCTGGCGCAAAGCGCGCTGGTAAACCAGAAACTGTTGACCAAACCGATGCGTGTCACCTACATGCCTGGCGGTGTCGGCGCGGTAGCCTATAACGCCGTGGTCGCGCAACGCCCGGCGGACGCCGGCACGTTGGTGGCCTGGTCCAGTGGTTCACTGCTGAACCTGGCACAGGGCAAGTTCGGTCGTTTCGACGAAACCAATGTGCGCTGGCTGGCAGCCGTGGGCACCAGCTACGGCGCCATTGCGGTGAAAAGCGATTCGCCCTACAAGAACCTCGACGATCTGGTACAGGCCTTGAAGAAAGATCCTGGATCCGTCGTCATCGGTTCCGGCGGCACTGTCGGCAGCCAGGACTGGATGCAAACCGCACTGGTCGCCAAGGCCGCCGGTATCGACCCACGCAAACTGCGCTACGTGGCGCTCGAAGGCGGCGGTGAAATCGCCACCGCCCTGCTTGGCGGTCACATCCAGGTGGGCAGTACGGACATTTCCGACTCCATGCCCCACATCATGAGCGGTGACATGCGCCTGCTGGCAGTGTTCTCCGAGAAGCGCCTGGACGAGCCTGAAATGAAAGACATTCCCACCGCTCGCGAGCAAGGCTACGACATTTTGTGGCCGGTGGTGCGCGGCTTCTACCTCGGGCCGAAGGTGAGTGACGAGGACTACGCCTGGTGGAAAGACGCGTTCGACAAGCTGCTGGCTTCCGAAGAGTTTGCCAAGTTGCGTGACCAGCGCGAACTGTTCCCGTTCGCCATGACCGGCCCGGAACTGGACACCTACGTGAAGAAGCAAGTGGCCGATTACAAGGTGCTGGCCAAAGAGTTCGGCCTGATCCAGTAACCGTCTCTGTTCTCGCGGCGGCGCCGGCTCCCCCGGCGCTGCCCAGGAGTTAGTCATGCTCACCCTCCAACGTATTTTTGCCGCGGTGCTGTTGCTGGTCTGTATTGGCCTCGCGCTGATGGCCTGGCCGTACCAGGCCGCTTTTTCCTACGAACCAGTCGGCCCTCGTGCCTTTCCCTTGCTGATGCTGGGACTGATGGGCCTGGCACTGCTGTACATGGTGTTCCGTCCTGTTCCCATCGTGCACAGCGAAGACGAACCGCAACTGGACCGTGAAACCCTGCAAAAGATCGGCATCTGCGTGGTGCTGTTACTGGTATTCGCCGGAACCTTCGAGCCCTTGGGCTTCATCCTCTCCAGCATCCTGATCGGGGTGCCGATGGCTCGCCTGTATGGCGGCCGCTGGGTGCCGAGCGTGGTGATCATCAGCCTGATGGCCATCGGTCTTTATCTGTTGTTCGACAAGCTGATGGACGTGCCGCTGCCCCTGGGCCTGCTCGACGTCCTGGAGAATTGATATGGATACCCTGAATTATCTCGGCCAGGGTTTCGGTGTCGCACTGACGCCTTACAACCTCGTCACCGCGCTGACCGGCACTCTGATCGGCACCGTGGTCGGCCTGCTGCCCGGCCTGGGCCCGATCAACGGCGTGGCGCTGCTGATCCCGATTGCGTTTGCCCTGGGCCTGCCGCCGGAATCGGCACTGATCCTGCTGGCGGCGGTGTACCTGGGTTGCGAATATGGCGGGCGCATCAGCTCGATCCTGCTCAACATCCCCGGAGAAGCCTCCACCGTGATGACGACCCTCGATGGCTATCCGATGGCCCGCCAGGGCCTGGCCGGTGTGGCGTTGTCGCTGTCGGCGTGGAGTTCGTTCATCGGTGCATTCATTGCCACATGCGGCATGGTGCTGTTCGCCCCGCTGCTGGCCAAATGGGCGATTGCCTTTGGACCGGCGGAATATTTCGTCCTGATGGTGTTCGCCATCGTCTGCCTCGGCGGCATGGCGGGCGACCGACCGCTCAAGACGTTCATCGCGGCGTTGATCGGTCTGTTCCTGTCTTCTGTCGGAATCGACGCCAACAGCGGCGTGTACCGCTTCACCGGTGACAGCGTCCACCTGGCCGACGGCATCCAGTTCGTCGTGCTGGTATTGGGTCTGTTCTCTATCAGCGAAATCCTGCTGATGCTGGAAAAAACCCATCACGGCCAGGAGGCGGTGAAAGCCACCGGACGGATGATGTTCAACTTCAAGGAAGCCTCGTCGGTGTTCGTCGTGAACCTGCGTTGCGGCGTGCTTGGTTTCATCATGGGCGTGCTGCCAGGCGCCGGTGCAACGCTGGCCAGTGCCGTGGCCTACATGACTGAAAAACGCATCGCCGGCACCAGCGGCACCTTCGGCCAGGGCGACAAGCGCGGCCTCGCTGCCCCGGAAACCGCCATCGGCGGCGCAGCCTGCGGTGCGCTGGTGCCGATGCTGACGCTCGGCGTTCCCGGCTCGGGCACCACGGCGGTGATGATCGGCGCGCTGTCGCTGTACAACATCACTCCGGGCCCACTGTTGTTCCAGCAACAGCCGGACATCGTCTGGGGTCTGATCGCGTCGTTGTTCGTTGCCAACATTATGCTGGTGGTCCTCAACATCCCGATGATCCGCGTGTTCACCCGCATCCTGGCAGTGCCTAACTGGGCACTGGTGCCGGTCATCGCCATCATCACCGGCATCGGTGTCTACGCGGTTCACGCCACCACGTTCGACCTGTTCCTGATGATCGGCATCGGCATCTTCGGCTACATCCTGCGCAAGCTGGACTTCCCCCTGTCGCCTGTGCTGCTGGGCTTCATCCTCGGCGGTCTGATGGAGCAAAACCTGCGGCGTGCGCTGTCGATTTCCAACGGTGCATTGGAAATCCTCTGGTCGAGCCCGATCACTCTCGGCTGCTGGATCCTGACGGCGATCATGCTGTTAATGCCACTGCTGCGGATCTGGCGTCGCCGCAGCGCCCAACGACGCGCCGTGGCCGATGCCTGAAGCGACCTTCAGACAATGGTGGGGAACACCGCTGGTCGGCTTGGCCGGCGGTTACCTGGCCAGCCTGATCGGCTGGCCTTTGCCCTGGATGGTCGGCTCGTTGCTGGCGATCATCCTGGTGCGCTGCCTGACTCCGTGGCAGTTGATGGAAATCCCCGGGGGCCGTAAATGCGGCCAATGGGTAGTGGGCATCGGTATTGGCCTGCATTTCACCCCGGTGGTGATGGAACAGGTCCTGAACCACTTTGGCCTGATCTTCTTCGGCGCACTGATCACCAGCGTGTCCAGCGTGGTGAGTGTGTGGCTGATGCGCCGCACCGGCGAAGACCGCGCCACGGCTTTTTTCTCCAGCATGCCGGGCGGTTCCGGCGAAATGGTCAATCTTGGCTCGCGCAATGGTGCGGACCTGAGCCGCGTCGCCGCGGGCCAGAGCTTGCGAGTCCTGGTGGTGGTGCTGTGCGTGCCTGCTGCCTTCAAATACCTGTTGGGCGAAGGCGCACCGGTGCAGCACGCCACCACCGTGGATTGGCTGTGGCTGGCGCTGTTGCTCCCGGCGGGCGCCCTGCTCGCCTGGATCTGGGAACGCCTGCGTCAACCCAACCCATGGCTGTTCGGGCCGCTGCTGGTGAGTGCGGCGGTCAGTATCGGCTGGGACCTGCACATCGGCCTGCCCAATGGCGGCAGCCAGATTGGCCAGTGGCTGATCGGCAGCGGCCTGGGTTGTCATTTCAACCGGCAGTTCTTTCGACGAGCTCCGTCATTCATGGGGCGTACCCTGATTGGCACGGTGTTGACGATGCTGATCGCCACCCTGGCGGCCCTGGGCCTGAGCACCCTGACCCGCCTGGACCTGCGCTCACTGACCCTCGGCATGATGCCCGGCGGCATCGCGGAAATGAGCCTGACGGCAGAGACGCTGCAATTGTCGGTGCCGCTGGTGACGGCATTGCAGGTGATGCGGCTGCTGTTCGTGCTGTTTCTGGCGGAGCCGTTGTTCAGGTATTGGATGCGACGACCGGGTCCCGACTGATCATTCGTGTCGCCCTTTTCGCGAGCAGGCTCGCACATTGATCTGTGCCAGCGCCGCACATCCTCTGTGGGAGCGAGCCTGCTCGCGATGAGGCCCGCACTGTCGAACACTTAAACTGGCGGCAACCGCCAATCGATCGGCGTCTCGCCGTGCTGTTCGAGAAACTTGTTCGTCCGGCCAAAATGCCCGCATCCCAGGAAACCACGATAAGCCGACAACGGGGACGGGTGGACTGAGGTCAGCACCAGGTGCTTGGTGGCGTCGATCAGTTTCTGCTTGCTCTGGGCATGGGCGCCCCATAGCAGGAACACCAGATGCGGCTGATGCGCACTGACCACTTCGATGACCCGGTCGGTAAAATGTTGCCAGCCCTTGCCCGCATGGGCGTTGGCATTGGCGCGTTCCACGGTCATGGTGGTATTGAGCAGCAGCACGCCCTGGTCGGCCCAGCTTTGCAGGTAGCCATGGTTGGGGATGTCGATGTTCAGGTCGCGCTTCAGCTCCTTGAAGATATTCACGAGTGATGGTGGCGCCGGTACGCCCGGCTGCACCGAAAAACACAGGCCGTGGGCCTGGCCCGGACCGTGATACGGGTCTTGCCCCAGGATCACGACCTTGACCTTGTCCAGAGGCGTGGAATTGAGGGCATTGAAAATCAACGAAGCCGGCGGATAGATCTCCTTGCCGGCGGCGTACTCCTGGCGCAGGAACTCGCGCAACTCTGCCATGTAGGGCTGGTCGAACTCGGCACGTAGCGCCTGCTTCCAGCTCGGTTCGAGTTTGATACGTTCGTCAGCAGTCATGATTGCACCCGGTAAAAACAATGGGCGCACCCTAGGAAAGCCTACATGGCTTGTCAATTGATCTGACGCAGAACCGGCACTTTCCCACGCAGCGTTCATACTGAATATTCAATTTCTGATCGAGGTCACGATGAATCTGCACTTCGAAGAGCTCACGGGCATCACTGGGGCCCGTATCGGCATCGCTACCCTGGACGCCGAAAAATCCTTGAACGCCCTGTCCTTGCCGATGATCAACGCGCTGCGCGATCGTCTTGATGCCTGGGCCCGGGAACCGCAAATCGTTTGTGTATTACTGCGTGGCAACGGCGCCAAGGCCTTCTGCGCGGGCGGCGAAGTTCGCAGCCTGGTGGAAGCCTGCCGCGCCCATCCCGGCGAAGTACCGCCGTTGGCGGCGCAGTTCTTTGCAGCGGAATATCGCCTGGACTTCAACTTGCACACTTATCCCAAGCCTTTGCTGTGCTGGGGGCACGGCTATGTGCTCGGCGGCGGCATGGGCCTGTTGCAGGGCGCAAGCACCCGGATCGTCACACCGAGCAGTCGCCTGGCGATGCCGGAGATCAGCATTGGTTTATACCCGGATGTCGGCGCCAGTTGGTTCCTGTCGCGTCTGCCGGGCAAGCTCGGGCTGTTTCTTGGGCTGACCGGCGCCCACATGAACGCCCGGGATGCCATCGACCTGGGCCTGGCCGACCGATTCTTGCTGGACGAGCAACAGGACGACTTGATCGAAGGCCTGCTGCAGCTCAACTGGCAGGAACAGACCGACATGCAACTCAACAGTCTGCTCAAGGCCTTGCAGCGCGAAGCCCTCGACCGGTTACCCGAAGCCCAATGGTTGCCACGTCGACAGCAAATCGACGAATGGCTGGATGTCAGCGACGTGCGCTGCGCCTGGAAGGCCCTCAGCCTGCTGGTGGATCATCCGGATCCGCTGATCGCCCGGGCCGCCAGGACCATGACCGAAGGCTCACCGCTGACCGCTCATCTGGTCTGGGAGCAGATCGCCCGGGCACGGCACTTGTCCTTGGCCAGCGTGTTTCGCATGGAATACACACTGAGTCTCAATTGCTGCCGACATCCTGAATTCAGCGAAGGCGTGCGGGCCCGGTTGATCGACAAGGACCAGAAACCCCACTGGCACTGGCCGGACATCAACCATGTGCCTGAAGCGGCGGTGGAGGCGCATTTCCACAAAGCCTGGGAGGGGCGGCATCCGCTTGCGGATCTGGCCAATGAGTAGAAGTCCCGAGCGAAACCGGGTGGGAGCGAGCCTGCTCGCGATAGCGGCGTATCAGCCAACTTTAATGTCACTGACCCGACGCTTTCGCGAGCAGGCTCGCTCCCACAGGTTTTGTTGCAGGCAAAAAAAAACGGCGCTCGATGCGCCGCTTTCAATAATCTGAAGATCAGCGGTGACTGTCCCGTCCATCATGATCGCCCCGACCGCGCCGATCATGCCCGCCACGCCGATTATCATCCCAACCACCCCGGTCACGGCCGTCCCAGCCGCCCCGACTCGGATAAGACCGATAGGCCGCCCGCGGCGGTGAATAGTAGTGAGGGCCGGGTTGATAGTAGCGCGGTGCCGAATAGTAGCGTGGCGCCGGTTGGTAATACCTGGGTGCCGAATAGTAGCGCGGCGCCGAGTAGTAGCTCCCACCACCGTAATAGACCGGCGCTGGTGAGGTATAGACCTCGGAACGGTAATAGCTCGAGTCTCCGTCGTAGTAAGGCACGCAGGCCGAAAGAGTCAAACCGAGAAACGCAATGAGCAGCAGTCGTCGATACATGGCGGCCTCCTGGACCGCGGATGGGCCACATCAGCGACGCTGATGGGCGGCAGCCGCCTTTCGGCACTGTCGATTAATCTGACAACAAAAACGGAATCTGGTGCGATTTCGCAATAAGTTGAAACATGTAGCGTTTTGCCCGTTTCGCCCCCCCCCCGCCACAGCGTGTCCGCCACAAATCCCGTCGCCATCTCCTACAAGCCACTAAACTGAATCCATCCGATCGCAGCTCAGGGAATCGCCATGCCGCCCCGTTCGCCGTTGTATTCCCAACGCAAACCGCTCCTGACACTGGCGATACTGTTGGGGACGGGCTTTCTGGTGATTTCGCTGCTGGGCTATTACGTCGCCCACACCTCGATACGGGACCACCTGCTGAAGGTCCTGTACCTGAATCTTGTGATTGGCCTGCTGGTAACGCTAGTGGTACTGGCGGTGCTATGTCGGATCATCAGCGGCTATCAACGCCGCATCGACGCCCAGGCAACGCTCGACAGCCTGACCGAATTGCCAAACCGTCGTGGCTTCGACCTGCTGGCCGTGCAAGCCCTGCACGAAGCCCAGCGCGAGCCCAAACCCTTGACGGCGCTGCTGATGGAGCTGGACGACTTCAAACGGCTGGACACCACCCACGGTCACATCGTCAGCGACCAGCTGCTGAGCGGATTTGCCCGCGACCTGAGCGATAGCCTGCGGCATTCGGACATCGTGTGTCGCTGGAGTACCGACACCTTTGTCGTCCTGCTCAAGGACACCGACGGACAGACAGGTCTGAAAATCGCCGAAAAGATTCGTCAGCACATCGAGAGGCAGCGCTATTTCTGCAGTGGCAAGCAACTGTTGGCGACCATCAGCATCGGCCTCACCACCTTGCAAGAGAATGACACCTTGCACAGCCTGCTGTCGCGGACCGATCATGCGCTGCAACGTGCCCGACAGAACGGAAGCAACCGAACCTGCGTTGAGATGCCTCACTCCAGTTATGAATAAACCCGACCTGTGCCCTGCCTGCGGCAGCTCCAATGACTGCACCCTGGCCAACCCGAAAACAGCCGACCGAACCTGCTGGTGTTACGGCGTGAGTATCGACCCGGCCGTGCTCGAGGCACTGCCGGTCGAGCTGCGCGATCAATCCTGCCTGTGCCCGCGCTGTGCCCAGGTCGAAAGCCAATTGCGCGCCAAGCAGCCGCCGATCGCGTAAGATTCCCGCCCTCCGCTCCCTGGCCTGAATTGCCCCATGCGTGTCGACCGTTTCCTCAGCAATCTGCCGCGCTTCAATCGCCAACAGGTCCGGTTGTTGTTGGTGGCGCGCCGGGTGCGCATCGACGGACAGGTGATCAGCGACCCGCACGCCCAGGTCCGCGAGTTCAGCCGCGTAGAAGTCGACGACGAACTGCTGCAGGCAGGCCGAGCGGCGCGGTATTTCATGTTGCATAAACCTGCTGGCTGCGTCAGTGCCACGCGCGATCCGCAGCATCCCACCGTGCTCGATTGGCTGAACGAACCGGACAAGGACGACCTGCACATCGCCGGGCGCCTGGATTTCAACACCACCGGGCTGATGCTGATCACCAATGACGGCAGTTGGTCGCGACGCCTGACCCAGCCGCAAACGAAGCTGCCAAAGGTCTACTACGTCGAGACCGAGCAGACCATCACTGCCGACTATGCCGTCACCTTCGCCCGTGGCTTGTACTTTGCCTTCGAAGACCTCACCACCCAGCCGGCGGAGCTGACGCTGCTGGGTCCGAACTCGGCGCGGCTGAGCATCGTCGAAGGACGCTACCACCAGATCAAGCGCATGTTCGGCCACTTCGACAACAAAGTGCTGCGCCTGCACCGCGAACGCATGGGGCCGCTTTCGCTGGATGCAGATCTCGAGCAGGGCCAATACCGCGCCTTGACCCCAGAAGAGGTCTGCCTGATCTGAGCCGATGACCGCCGGGCAGAAGTGTCGAACAATTTTCAAAAGGACACTTGCGCAACGGCCGTCCCCCTGCTTGAATCAAACCGTCGGCCGAAATGTGACCGATGAGTCACCCCATACCTCTAAGAAACTTTTTGTCGGCCAGAACCCTCTGGTTCCGCCTTGCCCGCCGACAGACTGCCCGCCTAATAACAATACCCGTCGACCGGTTCCATTGGATCGACCTGGGCCTGATCTTCCAGGCGAATGCCTACCTGTCACATTGCCCGTGCAATCTCATTGCGCGCATACCCGCTTGCCAGGAGTCTATGACATGAGGCCAGAAATCGCTGTGCTGGATATACAAGGTCAGTATCGGGTTTACACGGAGTTCTATCGCGCAGACGCCGCACAAAAGACCATCATTCTGGTCAACGGCTCGCTGGCCACTACCGCGTCGTTTGCACAGACCGTCAAGAACCTTCATCCGCAATTCAACGTCGTGCTGTATGACCAGCCCTACGCGGGCAAGTCCAAGCCCCACAACCGGCACGAGAAGATGCTGACGAAGGAGGTCGAGGGCCAGATCCTGCTGGAGCTGATCGACCATTTCGCCGCCGAACACGTGCTGTCATTCTCATGGGGTGGTGCCGCCACGTTGACCGCGCTGTCCCACCGTCCACGGCGCATTGAAAAAGCAGTGATCAGCTCATTCTCACCGGTTCTCAACGCGCCGATGCGCGACTACCTCGAGCGTGGCGTCGATTACCTGGGCAACCTGGACGGCGACCGCGTGGGGCATCTGGTCAACAGCACCATCGGCAAACATCTGCCGCCGCTGTTCAAGCGCTTCAACCATCGCCATGTCAGCAGCCTGGCCGAGCATGAGTACGGGCAGATGCATTTCCACATCAGCGAAGTGCTCCAGAGCGACCTGTGCTGCTACGCAAGGGCGGCGAAAAACATCAACGTGCCGGTGCTGTTCCTGAACGGTGAATGGGACGAGTACACCTCGGCCGCCGATGCCAGGCTGTTCGCCGACTATGTGCAACACAGTACGTTCAGCACGCTGCAAGCCACCGGGCACTTCCTGGACATGGAACACAAGGCCGCCTTCCGGGATAGCCGCAACGCCTTGCTGGGCTTCCTCAAGCCGGGCCACCACGAAAGCCGACCACGCTACAGCCAGGTGCAGGGCTACCATGCACTGGCAATCTGAAACCGCGTCCTCGCGAGCAAGCCCCGTCCCCTCGACAATGGGGCTTGCTCGCGAATGACCGCTCTGGTTTGAGGCTTGGATGGACCGGGAACCTCACCGCAAGCAAAGAAAAACTTCAAATCCGCGCCCACATCTGGTACAAAGTCAGCCGCTCTGAGCGGGTGTCGTATAATGGCATTACTCCAGCTTCCCAAGCTGATAACGAGGGTTCGATTCCCTTCACCCGCTCCAATCGAATTCGGGTCTCGCGTCGTGGTGGTTTTGACGGGGGATAAAAAAACCGGCACTGGATGGCCGGTTTTTTTTGGTCTTGAATTTGGGGAATTGCAACGCGTCCTAATCCAATAGCGATGCACTCCCTTGGCTAAAACTTTCCGAAGCCTGGGACGTCGACCCTGGGGCTTTTATTCTCGGAGAGGCAGTTGCCCCCATCCACCACGAGAACCTCACCGGTAATGTAGCTGGACTCCGGGGAAGCCAGAAAAGCCACCGCCGCAGCGACTTCATCCGGTCTACCGGCACGCCCGACGGGAACGTACTGCGCTGCGCTCATTTCCTCCGCTGTGCTGGACTGCGTCGCGATCCAACCGGGAGCAACAGCGTTCACGGTGATACCGTATGGCGCGACTTCCAGCGCCAGGCTCATGTTCATACCCACCATTCCCGCTTTCGCCGCCGCATATGCGGCCTCGCCAGGGTTGCTGACACGGGTACCGGTCGTCGAACTGATCTGCACGATGCGTCCGTAACGACGATTCTGCATCTCCGGCAACACCGCACGGGTCAGCAAAAATGCAGTGGTCAGATTACGGGCAATCGCGGTGTTCCACGTCTCGACGCTCATAGTGGCCACTTCAGAGAACGTTTCAGCGTCACCCTGAATCGCCATACCGGCGTTGTTCACGAGTATGTCGATTCGCCCCCATAGCGATTCAGCCCAGATCACCAATTCGTCGACCTGAGCCGGCTGAGTAAGATCGGCAGTGCGTCCTTGCACCTCATAACCTGCCGCGCCCAACTGCGCGACTCGATCATGGATGCGGTCACTGCTGCCGGTGATGATCAACCTTGCACCTGCGTCCCCAAGCCGCCGCGCGATGGCCAGACCAATTCCATGTTCGCTGCCGGCGCCACTGACCAATGCGACCTGACCACTCAAGTTCTTGAACATTGCGCTGCTTCACAAGGGATTGTCTGGAAGACCAGAGTAGCCGCTAGGCACACTTTGGCGCCGGCATATTTATAGACCTATCATCAATGCATGTGAGCACACCTTTTCGTGTATCAGCTACTGGTCGGGCTGTGTATGTACAGAGAGGAGAGCACGATGAACAACGAACTGGCAGTACCTGAGACAAAAGGTGTTTCGGTGACATTACTCGCAACGGTTGACCTCGGTGCAGAGATCGAGGGCATGGAGGGACGCCAACTCAGAATGCGCATGGTAACCATCGAACCTGGTGGCGTCTTCGGGCCGCTTCACAACCATAAAGACAGGCCCGGCACCGTCTACATACTGCAAGGAACAATCACTGACCATCGAAATGGAGTTGCCACGGACTATGGGCCGGGAGTGGGTTGGCCAGAGGACAGGAACACCACACACTGGCTTGAAAACAGAGGCACGATTGCCGCGACGGAGATATCGGTCGATATCGTCAGGCAAGCGTAAGCGAGGCCCGACATCTCGACTGAATGATTCAGGCACCAGGCAAATGCCCCAACGGCAACGCCCCCGGGGTCTTCACGGTATGAATTGCAAAGTTACTGCGGATATCACTGACACCCGGCAGTTTGAGCAGTCGCCCCGTAAGAAAGCGGTCGTACGCCCGTAGGTCCGGCACCACCACCTGCAGCAGAAAGTCCGACTCTCCCGATACCAGGAACGCTGAAATAACCTCCGGCAATGCCGTGACAGCCTGGTAAAACGCTTCGGCTTGTTCATCGTTATGCCGTTCAACCTTGATACCGACAAAGATCGTCAATCCAAGGCCCACTTCGTCGCGGTCAAGGATGGCTTGGTAGCCGCGAATCACGCCGGCCTCTTCGAGCATCCGCAGGCGGCGCAGGCACGGTGAAGGTGACAGACCGATTTCCTCGGCCAATTGCACATTGCTCAGGCGACCGTCGCGTTGCAACGCGGAGAGGATCTTGCGATCGAAGGCATCGAGTTTCATGGTTTGGCATTATCCAATTTCTTTTGCTTGCTCATTGGCAGGTTATGCCAACTTTTGCCAACTTAGAAGCTGACTTCGCAACCACCTGCCCTGCCCTCCCACCTTAGACTGGCACTCTCAAATGTTATGGAGGAGGCGTGGCATGGCAGAGTTCTGGTTGTTCCTGATGGCCTTGACGGTGGTGTACCTGTTGCCGGGCCCCGACATGATTCTGTTGCTGCAAACCGGTGCACGTCAGGGTAAAGGCCCGGCACTGGCGACGGCGGTGGGGTTGGGAATCGCTCGGGGATGTCATGTCGCATTAGCCGCACTGGGGCTCTCGGCATTGTTCAAGACCGCTCCCTGGACGTTCGATGCGGTGCGCCTGGTCGGCGCTGCCTATCTGCTATGGATCGGCTTTCAATGCCTGCGGACTCGTTTGTTGCCAAGCCTTGAAGCGGCCGGTATCGAACCCGCAAAGCAGCGTTGGGGCCAGGCGATTCGGCGCGGTTTGCTGACCAACCTGCTCAATCCCAAGGCATTGCTGTTCTGTTCGATCTTGCTGCCGCAGTTCATCGACCCGCAGGGCGGCCCGGTACTTGGGCAATTTGCAACTCTCGGCGTGGCCCTGGTGGGCGTTGGCTTGCTGTTCGACTGCACCTACGCACTGGTGGGGGTGGCGCTTGGGCGCTGGTTGCAGCGTTCCCCTTCCGCTCAGCGTCTGCAGCAGTGGCTGTTTGGGAGCCTGTTGATTGGTTTTGCAGTGCGGCTGACGTTCGTACAACAGGCATAGCTGCAGATGATCGCAAAGGCTCGCCCTTGTGAGCCTTCAGTCCGGGGCCATCTCCCGGTCCAGCGGGAGCAAGCTCTCTCGCTACGTTTTTTCCCCGTCCTTTCATATCCGGTAATAATCCCGCCCCCTCTCCCCCCGGCCTTATCTGCCGCGACTTCTAGACTTCGTTGCGATGAACACGTCTGCCCGTCCAATTCGGCATGGTGGTTATAGTGTTGATCACAAAATAATAGTAGGTATAGTCACCACCAAGCTCACCACACGGAGGTGATGTGAACAGCCGATTTCTGATAAGCCAAATTCTCGCGGACGGTTGGTACCTGGTGCGGGTTCGAGGCCGCCATCATCATTTCAAGCACCCGACCAAACCGGGACTGGTCACCGTTTCTCACCCGAAGAAGGACCTGCTCAAGAAAACGGCCATTAGTATTCTGCAACAGGCTCTGCTCCACACCCCCGTTGCCCTGCGTTCCCGGAGGACGATCAACATGCTGTACCCGATTGCGATTTCCATGGGTGATAAAGAACACGCCTGGGGTGTTGAAGTACCGGATATTCCCGGATGCTTTTCTGCAGGCGATGATCTGGATGACGCCATGGCCATGGCCCGCGAGGCCATCGAAGGTCATTTCGAGATACTCGCCGAAGACGGCTCGCCGATTCCGTCAGCCAGTAAAGTCACCGTTCACGCGGCCAATCCGCACTATGCCGGTTGTACCTGGGCATTAGTGGACATTGATGTGACCAAGTACCTGGGCAAGGCGCAGAAACTCAATATCACCCTGCCCGGTTACCTGCTTAACCGTATCGATGAATACGTTCTGCATCATCCTGAAGAAAAGAGCCGCTCCGGGTTCCTGGCTTCGGCGGCACTCAAGGTGTTGCAGCAAGGGCGATAAAAAGCTGGCGCCTGGATACGAAACCTGTGGGAGCCTGCTCGCGATAGCGGTGTGCCAGGCAACGCCAATGTTGCTGAACCATCGCCATCGCGAGCAGGCTCGCTCCCACAGGGATGGCGGGTCCATGTCTATTTTTTCTGGGCGTCGGACTCTTTCATCTGCACCGAAGACTTGGTGCCGTCGGTGTTGTCCTTGGTTTCATTGTCCGAGTTGTCGAAACAGCCTTGCAGGACGATCAGGCTGCAGGCGAGACAGAACGTGCGCGTAAGGTTCATGGTGTACTCCGGCTGAGGGCTTTAAGCAGAGACCGATGCAGACAGCAAATGGTTGCGGAAGTCTTCAGCCAGGACGATAGACGTTCGCCCAAGGGCGCCGTCAAATGTAAGTAGAATTTTCACCACTTCGTTGCTGTCACACCAGACAGGTGCAATCCCATAAGGAACACAGCAATGACCTTCGCCAAAATCGCGCAAAAACTGTCCCTTTGGGCGGGGAGCCCCAAGACATTTCTGGGGGCTATCGTGCTACTGGTGCTTTGGGCCTTGAGCGGGCCTCTGTTCAAGTTCAACGATACGTGGCAACTGATCATCAATACGTCCACGACGATCATTACCTTCCTGATGGTGTTCCTGATCCAGAACACGCAAAACCGCGACACCGATATCCTGCACCTAAAGATCGACGAGTTGTTGCGCGCGACCAGCGAAGCGCAAAACGCAATGCTCGGGCTTGAGGCGCTGGACCTCAAGCAACTGGAAGCGCTGAGGAAGCATTACCAAACCATGGGACAAGACGAGGCTAAAAGTCTTGAAGGGTTGGAGAAGAAGAACAAGATCGATCTGAATAAGTGTTGATCACGATGCGCGAGTGGTATGGCGCCGCCCCCCGGTGTCAGGATAGTTGTCGCCTCTCCGAATTTTCCTGAAAAAGCAGATCGGGGGCGGAAAGAGACTGTTCGTGCCGTACTATTCACCTGAACGCAAAGCCGCATTGCTCAAGATGCTGCTTCCTCCGCTCAACCTGTCGATGGCCGAGGTTTCCCGGCGCGAAGGGGTCAGCGAAATGTCTTTGTCGAACTGGCGCAAGCAGGTCGGTTCTGAAGGAAACGCAGTGCCCGATAACACCTCATCGACCCAGAACTGGACAGCCGAAATCAAGTTTGCTGTCGTCCTTGAAGCCGCCGGCCTGTCCGAGATTGAACTGGGTGAGTACTGCCGCCGTAAAGGCCTGTATCCCGAGCAAATCAGCGCCTGGAGGCAAGCCTTCATCAGTGGCCAGAAGACGGAAAAAGCCCAGCAAAAAGACGATCGCGAACAAGCCCGTAAGGACAAGAAACGCATCCAGGAACTTGAGCGTGAACTGCGCCGCAAAGACAAGGCGCTGGCTGAAACCGCCGCGTTGTTGGTGCTGCGAAAAAAGCTCAACGATTACTGGGGGATCGACAACGAGGACAGCTAACGGCTTTGCCAGAGCGGCAGTTACTCGTAACCTGGTTGAATGAAGCGCAAATGGCCGGAGCCCGGAAAATCAGGGCCTGCCAGGAAGTCGGCCTCTCGCTCAGAACCTTGCAGCGCTGGACTGAAACCGAGGCTATTCAGGCTGACGCCCGAACGACCACACTACGACCCACGCCGCGTAATGCGTTGAGCGAGATCGAGCGACAGGCAATCCTGACGCTGTGCAACAGCCCGGCGTACGCCGACCTGCCGCCGAGTCAGATCGTGCCGAGACTGGCCGATCAACAGCGCTATCTGGCATCGGAAGCCACGTTTTATCGGGTGCTGCGGGCTGCGGGTCAACAACAGCATCGAGGTCGTAGCCAGCGCCCGCGACGGCATGCGGCACCGACGACCCACACGGCCAAGGGGGCGAATCAGGTGTGGTCGTGGGACATCACCTACCTGCCGTCGCCGGTGCGTGGCAAGTATTACTACTTGTACCTGATCGAGGACATTTACAGCCGCAAGGCCGTGGGCTGGGAGGTTTACGAAGAGGAAAGCGGTGAGAAGGCGGCTGCGTTGCTGCAGCGTAGCGTGATCGGCGAGCAATGTTTGCATGAACCGCTGGTACTGCACTCGGACAATGGTGCCCCGATGAAATCACTGACGCTGTTGAGCAAGATGCATGACCTGGGCATCACACCGTCACGTGGCCGACCGCGTGTGAGCAATGACAATCCATACTCGGAATCGCTGTTTAGAACGTTGAAATACTGCCCGCAATGGCCGGCAGATGGCTTTGCCAGCCTGGACGCCGCACGCATCTGGGTCAGGGATTTCATGCGTTGGTACAACCACGAACACCGGCATAGCCGGATCCGCTTCGTGACCCCGGCGGAGCGGCATCGAGGGCAGGATCAACAGATCCTGGCTCAACGTCATGAACTGTACGAGCAAGCCCGAAAGAAAAGCCCGGAACGCTGGTCTGGACGAACACGGAACTGGGAGCCGATAGGCACGGTGCTGCTGAATCCGGATCGAGAGCAGCAGGCCGAGAAAAGAGCAGCATAGTTAGACGGTGACGCGACAACTACCTTGAAAAACGCCGGTATTGGGGAGTAGGGGGGGGGGGTGGCAGGATGCCTGAGGCGTGGATTTATTCAGATGAATCCACGCCGATATTCAGCAACATTCGATGGCTCAGAGGTAGCGAAGTTCGGGCTGGGCGGGTTTCGCTGGGCCGGGGTAATCTGAACTGGTTTCTTAGATAATTGATTTAATTGTCTAATATGAGTTTGTAAATTCCTTTGGAATACCAACTGG
The DNA here is from genome assembly GCF_001269905.1 of Pseudomonas corrugata. GTDB lineage: Bacteria > Pseudomonadota > Gammaproteobacteria > Pseudomonadales > Pseudomonadaceae > Aquipseudomonas > Aquipseudomonas corrugata. Next base: position 231,647 of record NZ_LHVK01000010.1, read on the forward strand.
AATACCGCGATGAGTTGGAATAAGCCGCATGCTTTGTACCCGTATCTTTCAGAACACGGCTAAAAGGCATTTTTTTACTCGAAACCGGGCAAGCTGAGCATGCCACCTGTGGTGCGTTTGCCAAAACCGGTGGGCATTAAGATTTTTTGCTTCTTCATCTCTGCGAGTATGGCCAACCATTCGGGTTTGCCAAAGCGCAGCTTGGTGTCGTTCCAGCGATGAATGACTTCGTCCACGATGGCTTCATCGGAAACCGGGCGGCCTTCGAGAATAAAGTCGTTCCAGGCGGCATAGAGCGTCACAGTCATTTCGCAACGGTCCGTATCCCAGTCCCGCATTAGCTCGATGACCTGCTCAATGGTAGTGCGCTCAGCGGCCGACCAGGTGCTGCTATATGCCTGCCGATGCTGCCCTGATTGGGAAAGCGGGCGATAAGCATGGCCAACATTCTCGCGCTCGATGCGCTCGTACCACTTACGGTTTTGCAACTCACCCTCGATCTGATTCATTAACTGGCGATCATGGGGGCCGGCAGCGTCACGAAGGTAGTTGCCCTGGATTGCAGCGAGCCTGGCCGCGTGTTCGGCTAAGTAAATTACCTTCTGCAGCTTGCGTTGGCCGAAGGTGCGTTGGCTATGTAGCTGATGAGTGATTTCTGCGGCGAGCAGGGTGCGGGATACCTGCCGGTCAGTCGCAATGGGACCCTGCGGGGAGTCTTCGGCAAGGGCACATTCGACCAGGGTGCTTGCCAACTGTTCGTTTATCTGACGGGCCTGATTTAGGCAGGTTTTGAGTTGGTCGCAGAGAGCCATTAGTTGGTCGACTTTGGCGGCAATGCGATGTTGTTCTGCAGCAGGAGGAAGAGGAACTGGAATGCTTCTAAAATTTCCCAAGCCTATTCGTGTGAGAGTCAGGCCATGATGATGTGCAGCAGCAAATTCATGTGCCATTTTTGAGTTCAAATAGTAGAGAACGTACTTGGAAGATACCAATGGATGGACAGAAAAACGGTAGCAGTCAGCTTTCACTACTGCAGGACCTATATCTGCTGGCACATAGCAACTCCGTATTGACGTATCAATCAAGCCCGCAATAACCAAATCTCCTGAAGAAACTTGATGTTTGATTATTTTTTCAAATCGCTCCTGATTAATATAGGCTCGGTGCTCGTCACGAAACATACCATTGCCGATGTTCTGTAGCCGAATAACACGATAACCTGGAGTATCAATATAGTGCTCGGTTTTTAAGTTGGCACCAAATGGGCCGTCGGTAATTGCGCGTGAATCGTCTGCTGAAAGCTGATCTATCGAACTCCAAATCCACGACTCTGGGAGTCGTTCGACTATCGTTGTTTTCTCATCAAGCGTTACGATTTTCCGCTTGTCTACTCTGGAGTTCTGAATGCGTTCTAGCAGCTCAGTGCCCGTTTTATCTATGGGATTTTGCGAAACCAGTTTACCCATCACTGCCAGTTGCAGCAGGGTTTGTTTGAGGGCGTCGATGCTTGGCTCGGTGGTGAAAAGGGAGTGGAAGTGTTCGGCCAAGCGTTGCCAGTTGAAGGTGAAATCGTTGGCGTCGTTGGCTTGGGTCAGGCTGTCGAGCAGCGCTTGTACCAGTTGGGTTTGGGCGCTTTCGGCGTCGGCCTGCTGGGCTTCTAGGCGGCCGCACAGGGCCATCAGCTCATCGATTTTGGCGACGATGCGGTGCTGCTCAGATAAAGGTGGTAAAGGCACAAGAATTTCTGAGACATCGCTCAGGCGGAAACTGTTCTTTATTCCTCGCTGGGGTGCTTCGTACTGTTTGTATGCCAACGGAGATCGCAACGCTTCAGGGAGAAAACGGCTGCGGAGGGAACAGACAAAACGAATCAGGCAAACATGCTGATTTATGTACGCTTCACCAAAACTGTCTGGAATCAACCCCAGCAGCCCAACTTCACCAGTGATTGATAGCAGTAAGTCGCCGGGCTCCAACTTGGTTCGGCTTCCCTCTCCACCCTTAGGAGGTGAGACGCGCTGAATACTACTGAGGCGTAGCTCATAGCTACGACGCGAAAGGTTGCCCATTCGGACGAAAATCGCACCCTCATCAGAGTAATACTGGGCCCAGTCGCGCGAGCCACTCGTAATTAACTCGGAAAGATCTCCTAACCGAGCCCATTGCCAGCTCTTAGGTAAATCGAACGGTGCTTCAGCCTCAGCGGTATGCTCTGGAGGTTTCTTCTTGGTTGTCCCCTCTGTCGCTAGGCGCCTCCTCTCCTCTGCAATGTGCTCAAGCAATTCACTGGCTGGTTCATCATTCGGGTCTTGTGGCACCAACTTGCCGCGCACCGCTAGTTCCAGAATCAGTTCGCGCAACTTTTGGATGCCGTTTGGGGCGCCGGACAGCTGCGGCAAGTTGTCGGTCAACAGCGCGGTCATACCTGGCGCTCCAAGGCTTCTGCCAGTACGGTCTTGAGTTGGTCGCGCAACTCGCTAATTTCGCCTTGCAGAGCGGCGAAGTTTCGCAGTAACTCATTCGGGTTGTGACTGATGTGTTCACCGATATGAGGGTTTTTGCAATCCAGGTTCCAGTTGCGCGCCTGCAATTCTTCGACGCATACCTTCCAGGCAAATTCGTTTTCCGTCCGTGCGGCAAAGCCATCGGTCTCTTTGCCCCACCAAGCCTCTTCCACAGTAAATTCTTCGATACGCATGGGCCGGGTCTTGGAGTAGTTCTTTACGCCTGTCGGGTACTGGTGTTCGTAGAACCACACCTGTTTGGTCGGTGTGCCTTTGGTGAAGAACAGCAGGTTGGTCTTGATTCCGGTGTAGGGGTTGAACACGCCGTTGGGCAGACGAACGATGGTGTGCAGGTTGCACTCGGTGAGCAGTTTTTCCTTGATGCGGCTTTTGATGCCTTCGCCGAACAGGAAGCCATCGGGCAGCACCACGGCGGCGCGGCCACCATCTTTGAGCAACTGCATTATCAGCACCAGAAACAGGTCGGCAGTTTCACGGGTGCGAAAGGCGGCGGGGAAGTTGGTTTCAATGCCGTCTTCTTCCATGCCCCCGAACGGTGGGTTGGCGACGATGCAATGTACACGCTCGTTCGGGCCCCAACTGATCAACGGCTTGCTCAGGGTGTTGTCGTGGCGGATCTGGCTGGGAACTTCGATGCCGTGCAAAATCATATTGGTGGTGGCCAGCAGGTGCGGCAGCGGCTTTTTCTCCACGCCAAAGATGCTGGCTTGCAAGGTGCGTTCGTCTTCGGTGGTTTTTACATAACGGCTGCGTTTGTGTTCGATGGCGCAGGTCAGGAATCCACCCGTGCCGCAGGCCGGGTCCATGACCTTTTCGTCCAGCTTCGGATCGACCATGCGCACCATGAATTCGGTGACCGGGCGCGGAGTGTAGAACTCGCCGGCGTTGCCCGCGTTCTGTAGGTCTCGCAGCAGTTGCTCGTAGAGATTGCCGAACTCATGGCGCTCTTGAGCCTTGTTGAAGTCCACCCCTTCCTGAATCTTGTTGATCACCTGGCGCAGCAGTTGCCCGGACTTCATGTAGTTGTAGGCGTCTTCAAACACACTGCGCACCACAAAGGCTGAGGGCGTGTTGCTGTACTCGTGCAGGTGTTGCAATTGGGGGAATAGGTTGTTGTCGATAAAGTCCTTCAGTGCATCGCCGGTCATGCCTTCCGGATCGGCGGCCCAGGTACGCCAGCGGCAACTGTCGGGAATGGGCGAGCGGTAGTTGTCGTCCATTAGCTCCCATTCCAGCTCGCGGTCATCGAAGATCTTCAGGAACAGCAGCCAAACTAGCTGGCCGATACGCTGGGCGTCGCCGTCTACGCCAACGTCTTTGCGCATGATGTCCTGGATGGACTTGATGGTGGAGCTAATGGACATGAAGTTCTCTCAACGCGTACCGCAGGGGGGGCGAAATTCTACAGGATAGTGTGGACGGCTGCTTTGGCTGGTCGTCGGCAGTTGGCCGTTAGCTTGCGTAAAGTTCGTCTTCCAGTTCGTGGATAGCCTTGTTGTATCCAGCCTTGCCGCCGAAGGCTTTAACCAGCTCGATGGGCGCACCGAACTGGCTGAAAGGGTCAAGCTGCAGGATTTTGATGTCTTCGATATGCTCGATGCCGGTATCGGCGTATTTATCCAGTAACGCTTCCAGCACCTGGCGGGCTGCGCCGGAATACTTGGCGAAATAGTTACGCTTTTTTACCTGCTCGGCTCGCTCGCGGCGCGACAGGGCAGGCTGATCGAAGGCGACGTGGCAGATCAGATCGAACGGATCGAGTGGCTTGCCCTGTTTCTTTTCCACTTCTTCGGCCAAGGCTTCCCACATGACACCCTGGACGGCCATCTCCTCGATGATGACTTTCTTTTGCTCGGAATCACTCCAACGCCGGAGAAAGTCATCCAGGGAGGCGAACTGCTTTTTCACGCAGGTGCGGGTGTAGTCGTGTAGTGATTCGGTGATCAGTCGGCCATCCGGGCCGTAGTACTGCACACGCTCGGCGATGACATAAATCGGGACGTTGTCGATGACGTACTTTATGCGTTTTTTGCCCTCATCTTCGCCGGTAAAATCCAGGTCATCACCCTCGTTATCGTTGCCTGCGCTTATGCCATCTTCATCGGCAAGCGGATCGTCTGGCGGTACGGGGGAGTCGTCACCGTCGGGTGCGTAGATCACCACCGGGTCGCCGTCGAAGGCAGGGTCGGCAAACAGTTCGGTGGCCTTTTTGAAGTCCATGATGGTGAACCAGTACTTGCCGTAGTCCTCGTTGATGCGAGTGCCGCGACCGATGATTTGCTTGAACTCGGTCATCGATTTGATGTGCTGGTCGAGCACGATCAGCTTGCAGGTCTGAGCATCGACGCCGGTGGTCATCAACTTGCTGGTGGTGGCAATCACCGGGTAGCGTTCTTCCGGGTTGATGAAGTTATCTAGTTCGGCCTTGCCTTCCTGGTCATCGCCGGTGATACGCATGACGTATTTTCGATTCTCAGCCACACGCTCGGGGTTGAGGTTGACTAGCGCTTGGCGCATGCGCTCGGCGTGGTTGATGTCGTCGCAGAAGACGATGGTTTTCTGAAACGGATCGGTGGCCTTGAGGAGTTCGGTAACTTTTTGCGCCACCAGTTGGGTGCGCGCCTCGATAACCAGGGTGCGGTCCATATCCTTGAGGTTGTAGATGCGGTCTTCGATCAGCTCACCATTTTTATCGAGCATGCCTTTGGGGGGGCGCCAGCCTTGCAGGTCTTTGTCGAAGTCGATGCGCACCACTTTGTAGGGGGCGAGAAAACCGTCTTCGATGCCTTGCTTCAAGGTGTAGCTGTAAATCGGTTCACCGAAGTAGGTGATGCTGGATACCTCTTTGGTCTCCTTCGGTGTGGCGGTAAGGCCGACATGGGTGGCGCTGGAGAAGTAGTCGAGGATTTCACGCCAGGCTGAATCCTCGGAGGCGCTGCCACGGTGGCATTCGTCGATCACGATCAGGTCGAAGAAGTCGCGGGAGAACTGCTTGTAGATGTTCATCTCTTCATCAGTGCCGGTGACGGCCTGATAGAGCGACAGGTAGATCTCGTAGGAGGTATCGATCTGGCGTTTGGCGATTTTGGTCATCGCCTGGCCGAAGGGCTTGAAGTCGTTGTTCTTGGTCTGGTCGACCAGGATGTTGCGGTCGGCCAGAAACAGGATGCGTTTCTTCTGTTTCGATTTCCATAGCCGCCAGATGATTTGGAAGGCGGTGTAGGTCTTGCCGGTGCCCGTGGCCATCACTAGTAAGATACGGTCTTGGCCACGCGCTACGGCCTCGACGGTGCGGTTGATGGCATTCATCTGGTAATAGCGCGGCATGCGCCCGGAGCCATCGTCGTAGTAGGGCGCTTCGATCTTGTGCTGGGCGATATTATCCAGCCCCTTCCACTGGCAGTAGCGCTGCCAGAGTTCGGTGGGGTTGGGGAATTGACCGAGGGTGAGTTCGGTTTCTACTTGACTGCCTGTGCCACTGCGGTCATGAAACAGGAAACCATCGCCATTGCTGGAAAATACGAACGGTACGTCCAGCGCCTCTGCATAGCCCAGGGCTTGCTGCATGCCGGAGCCAACGGAGTGCTTGTTGTCCTTCGCCTCGATTACAGCGATAGGCAGGTTGGTCTGGTGGTAGAGGATGAAGTCTGCACGGCGTGCTTCGCCACGGCTGTGAAGTTTGCCCCGGACGATAATGCGGCCTTTGGTAAAGCTGACTTCCTCGCGCACCTGCTTGTGCATGTCCCATCCGGCTTGCTGAACGGCTGGGGCGATGTACTTGCTGCAGATGTCCCGCTCGGAAAGTGATTTCTTGTCCATGACTGGCTATGTCCCTATGGCGTGCCGTGGACTTTACCAGATCGGGCTGGAGGCATGCTGCCAGTATTGGCGCGCTAGGCTGACACGCAGCGTGGTAACCCCGGAAAGCGTGAGCTTCTAATCCTTACGTGCGTCGTTTTGTTCCATCCGGATAAATTGCCGCGCGTAGAAGCGGTGCCTGTCAGGTATCTGTGAATTGACGTAAGCGATGCCCTCGAGATGGAAGAGCAGACCAATATCTGGTTTGGATAAGCGACGGCTGAGGCCAGGTCGTCGCTATCCAGCCCATAAAGTACTATCCCAATGCTTGGACAGAGTTGGCCAAACGTTTTTCTTGTCCAAATTGGGTGGTGTAGAACCGCTGCTCTATTCCATAGATGAGCATTTTTAGGTCGTTGTCTGTAGAAATGTCAAACATTCCCAAATCTTTGTTAAATTTCAAACTTTCGCCGCAATAGCCATCAATGTAGGAAAGCATACCTTCCTTGTCTTGCTCGGGTAACGCTGCCAACGTAGCCATAGCCAATGCAATTCGTTTTCGGTTTGGCTTTGACACTTTATCGGCATCAAATTCATTGCTGAGTGTAATAAATGGCTCATTGAGGAATTGCTTAACCTCTTCTTGGGTTGCCTCTTTATAAAGCTCATCGATGCCCGGAAAAATACTGGAAATTGTCGCCAGATTTTTGAAAATTAGCACGTCAAGTGCGGAGAAATATACCGCATCCGGTTGAGCATTGATCACCAACCTCAGTCGATCATCTTCAACTTCTGCCACCTCACCGAAGACGAAGGTCTTTCGGCGCAGAAAGAGAGAGGGCGTGACTTTCTGAAAGTAGAAATCATCGCTCTGAAGCGCACAGATATGAGAGATTTCCGGAAATTTACCCTTAGGTAGGTCGTCGTAGTCTTTTGCATCGAAATCCGATGTGAGAATTTCAGAGCAGTAGGCTTGCTCAGAAAATTTTTCAACCTTAAACCAACACTCCTCATCCAAATTATGATCAGGGTTGTAAGGAATGCACGCGGCGGGATCAATCTTCAATTTCGGGAATAGCGTGTAATCGGAAATTAACTTGAAGATTGGTTTTTTGCGCAGTTTTTTTACTTTTACTAATACATGATCCATATGTTCATTCTCGTTCAATAAATGTGTAATTATTTATTCTGGAGGCTTTGGCAATGGCGATGTCACTGGGAATCTTGTATCTCTCGCGACTGATGAGGAATATGGAGGCCTTGGATGTTGTGGTTATATTGTAGAATTCATACCCATACAGCAAAAATAAGGGGTTGAAATACAATGCCTGTGACCTGAACGTAAAAATGAAGAGGACTCCATATACAAAGAATAGTGTTTCCCAGCTGCTCACGCTAAGCGCCACGAAGAAATACCCCAAGTAGCTGGGTAAAAAGCTATTGTTCGCGTGCTCGATACTTTCCACCTGCCCTTGTTTGAACTCGTCCTTTCCTAAAAAAGAACTGAGGCGAAGACTCACTCCAGTGAGAAGGATCGGAATCAAAAGGTATAAGGCATAAGATACGGCATTAGGTGCTTTGTCTAACCAAGGAAGGCCAGGAAAGAAATGTGCCAGCGTAAGACCTTTTTGAACGAGATAAATGATGACCAGAAGCGACGTAGCATTAAAGGTCAGCAATATCCTGAATATAAAGTTGAGATCAAATCGTAACCTGTCCATAGGTTCCTTAGCGTAAAGATTAGGCATCGAAATTTCAGGTACTATAGATCGGAACGATAGCGAATTGCCATATTTTCGTCGAGCGTATGCTTGTTTCGTCAGGTTGATCTCGAGTTGGGCGAGATAGCCTTGTTGGGATTCGTGAAACCGCCGCATCCGTTTGAAACTTTGCTTTTCCCGCTAAACCCTCCGCTTTAGCGATCGTTGATCGCGCCGATCGGAGGGTTCACTCGCTTTTTCTCGAAGCCACCTTCTTCCGCCGTCTCATTTGGATATCTGATTGGCGCCACGCCTTCTTTTATCCTTCAGTAATCACCACGATCTCTATCGGGGGCAGCGCCGTTTCAGTGTCGAAGCGGATCTTTTCGTGGAGGCATGAATGTAGGTGTGGCGACAGCGGCGACGCCGGCGGCGACACACGTAGAACGTGACCTGGAGCATGGCGACAGAAGTGGCGACAGTCGCCACTTTCTGAGTGCATTAGCCGTGACGCTTGACCGCCTTTTCGAGTGGGTATAAAAAATTGGCGCACGGATCGCTGTCGTTGACAGCACCTGCCTAGGTAGCCAGAACCTTTAAGGCTACGCCACTTGCGTGGTGGTTCTCCCACAGTGCGATTAGCGTCCGGCGGCTCGCACGATCACTCCCCAGGAGTGATGGATGCATACTCGACTGATCTGCCCACTGCGGCAGACGATGGACCTACCTCGCTGCGCTTCAGCAACCTCACCTCTCGGCTCAATTCGCTGCGCCAATCCGCGCCCGTCTCTTTCTCCTGGAAAGAGACGGGCGCTCGTACCATTGCTGCGAGCCATGTCTTACATGGCATTGCCGCAACTCTCCTCGTGACAATCGGCCTGACAAATCTGATTCGTCGCCATCCGCATCGACACAGACACCGGTGCCGCAGCCTTTGGAAAGGCTGTACCTGACTGACAATCAGGCATGCTCCAGGTGTCCATGTCGTTGCCTTCTCCTGCTCAGGATCTCCAGGTGCCGAACTCGTCAGTCGGCACAGCTTCCACCCGCCCGCATCTTCGGATGCGACTAAGGAGGCCAGATTCATGGGTTCATGCCCTCGTTACCGGTCGTAAGGAGCCGTTCGTTCCGCGTCAGTGAACACCTCACAGGCCGCAGGGGCCTTGATTCCTGACAACACTCGACAGCCGTGGCGGGAGTACGTGAGGACAACCAGCAATCACCGAGGAGAGGGCCCATGCAGCGGTTAGATCCGAAGCCTGAGCTACCATAATCCCCTCGACCGTTAATCGAGTCGAATCCCGTGAGCTGGCGATCGGAGAGGCGGGCTGCGTTAGTAGGCATGGGGGCTACCTCCAGCACCGTTTTGGTATCCTGAAAGCAGCACTTGGCAGCCCGGGATACCACCTGGGATACCAAGGCGCTTGGAACTCAGAAATCCTCAAAAGACCCCGGAAGCCCTGAACCCCCCGTATTCACTAAATGTCAGGCACAAAAAAAGACGTCCGTGGACGTCTTTAGATGATGAAATGGTGGAGCCGGGGGGATTTGAACCCCCGTCCGCCAGTACTCCGCTGTCGGTACTACATGCGTAGCCGTGTCTATTAAGTTAACCCTCAGCGACCCGACGGGCAGGGTGCTTTGGGCGAGTTGTGTAAGTTTTAGCCGCTTCGTCCACAACGTACTGCACGGCGATTCTGTTCTATATGACAATCACTTTGGGTTTACAGACATCCCCTGATGATTGCTGGACCCGAAGGTACCAGAAGGGAAGGGCTAAGGCTGCTTACGCAGCGAGAGCGTATTCCCCGTAGGTTTCGTCATTGGCAACTATAGGAAGTTGCAACAGTGGATTTACGAGTTCTGTTACCAACTCGGCATGCACCTAAAGTTTCGCAACCGGCGTCGAATCCTAAACGGCCCCGAACCTGTCACTCGGTGAAGCTGTTGAGTGACAGGCATGTGCAGTGTACGCCAATACTTGGCTGAGGCCAACCCGGGGGCGATGTTACTGAGGATCGCCTTTGGCGTTGTTCTGCAGCTTCTGCAAGGCCTGGGTGGTGATTGCAATGCAATCCTTGGTGCCTTCCTCGGTACCTTTTTGGTGAGCCTGCTCGGCTTTGGCGACGTCCATGTTCAGGTCAGTTTTCAAGCCTTCGCTCAGTTGCTTCGTGCTGACCATGTCATTTCGGATCTTGGTCAGATTGGTCTCGCAGAGGTCGGCTGCAAACACCGGAGAGGCCAACAGTGCAGCGGAAATGAACAAGCCAGCAAATGCGGTGTGCTTCATGTGTATCTCCTTGAACGTGTGGTCTCGGTGCTGCCGGTCACGGTCAGGCCGAGTCGTTGTCGTAGGGCCCGACAGAGCCGGGCCTATTCAAGTGACTACAGTGAAGCGCAGGAATTCGATTTTTCGTCGAGCCCTGCAGAAGAGCCTTCACCGCTGGCGGGTTTGGCCCGGGTGACGCGGTCTACCAGGTACACCAGGCCGTGGTAGTCGATTTCACCGTGTTGCGTCAGACCAATCTCACAGGTGCGGCTGGTGGAGATGCCCTCGGTGCAGTATTGAACCGCGTCCTTGAGGGTGCGCAGCGAGTGGGCGTTGAGTTCCGGCGTGGTAAAGCCCTTGTCGCCGGCGAAACCGCAGCAGTGGATGCCCTCAGGGATGACCACGTGTTTGCTGCATTTGCGCGCCAGGTCGATCAGCGCCTGGCTCTCGCCAAGGTGCTGGGTGCTGCACGTGACATGCACGGCAATCGGCTCCTCCTGGGGGCTGAATTCCAGACGCTCCATCAGATGCGTGCGGATGAAGCGCACGGGGTCGTATAGGTCCAGGCGTACATCGCCGAGGTCCTGGACTAGCCGCAATGTGCATGGGCTGGTGTCGCAGTAGATAGGATCGAGGCCGCCGCGGCTGGCGTGCAGCAGGGCGCCGATCAGTTCCTGGCGTTTGTGCTCGGCTTGTTCGGCATAACCTTTTGAGGCGAAAGGTTGGCCGCAGCAAAGGCTGTCGACGTTGTCGGGAAAGACGACCTGATAACCGGCTTTTTCCAGCAACTGTCGGGTTTTTTCGTACAGCGAAATCTGCTCTTTATCTCCGGCCGCAGGGCCCATGACGCGCGACACGCAGGCCGCCAGGTACACCACTCTCGGGCGTTGGTCCGACACGGCCGGACTGAAGCGGATGGGGCTTTCCGGTTGTGGCATGGCGGGGGTCCATTGCGGAACCTGGCCTTTCGACAGTCGGTTCAACCCGGCCGACCAGCGCGCCAGCCGTGGTGCCCCCAGCAGCATGCGCGCGCCGTTGGCAACGTGCAGGGTAAAACGCGCTCCTTGCAAGGCCAGGGCGAAGTTGCCCGCAAGCCAGTCGGCGGTTTTCGTACGTGTTGCGGTACGGCCGCGGAGCTTTTTCACCAGGTCGCCGGTATTGATGCCTACCGGGCAGCGTTGGGCGCACAACCCGGTGGCGGCGCAGGTGTCGATGCCTTGATATTGATAGGCCGTTTCCAGTTCGGAAGTGTCGATGCCTGCGCGCTTTTTCGCCTGGATGTCCCGCCAGATCACGATGCGCTGGCGCGGGCTCAGGGTCAGGTCCTTGGATGGGCACACCGGTTCGCAGAAGCCGCATTCGATGCATTTGTCGACAATCTCGTCGGCGGCGGGTAGCGGTTTGAGGTGTTTGAGGTGGATCTGCGGGTCTTCGCTGAGCACCACATCCGGGTTGAGGATGCCGTTGGGATCGAGCAGGCGCTTGAGCTGCCACATCAACTGGTAGGCGTCGCTGCCCCATTCCAGCTCGACGAAGGGCGCCATGTTGCGTCCGGTGCCATGCTCGGCTTTCAGCGAACCGCCGAATTCCACCGCGACCAACTGCGCCACGTCATCCATGAACGCCTGGTAGCGTGCGACTTCTTCAGGGTTGTTGAAGCCTTGGGTGAAGACAAAGTGCAGATTGCCTTCCAGCGCGTGTCCGAAAAGGATTGCTTCGTCGTAGTGGTGTTTGTCGAACAGTTCGATCAGGCGGTTCACACCCGTCGCCAGCTGTTCTAACGGGAAGGTCACGTCTTCGATGATGACCGTGGTCCCGGTTTTGCGCACCGCGCCCACCGCCGGAAAGGTGTCCTTGCGGATGGCCCAGAGGCGGGCGTTTTCCTTCGGGTCTTCGGTAAAGTCGACCTGTTTTTCCACCGGGAAGTTGGCCAGCGAGGTCATGATCCGCGCCAGTTGTTCTTGCAGCAAAGACGAGGACGCGGCGCGGGATTCGATCAGCAGGGCGCAGGCATTCAGCGACAGATGCTGGACGAAATCCGGCATGCCTGGCTTGTCCTGGACGGAGCGCAGGCTGCGACGGTCCAGCAACTCTACGGCCGATACCGGCTGGCTTTTCAGCACGGTGACGGCGTTGCAGCAGGTTTCCACGTCCGGAAACACGATCAGCGCCGAAGCCTTGTTCGGATGGTCGATCACCGTGTTGTAGGTCACTGCGCTGATGAAACCGAGGGTGCCTTCGGACCCCACCAGCAAGTGGCTCAAGATATCCACAGGCTCGTCGAAATCCACCAGGGCGTTGAGTGACAAGCCGGTGGTATTTTTCAGACGGTATTTGTGGCGAATTCGGGCGGCCAGTTCGGTGTTGTCGCGGGTCTCGCGCCCGAGGCTCGCCAGGCGTTCCAGCAGGTCGCCGTGACTGGCTCGGAACGCGGCCACGCTGGCATCGTCTTCGGTATCGAGGCGGGTGCCATCGGCCAGCACCAGACGGATGCCGGCCAGGGTGTGATAGGTATTTTGCGCGGTGCCGCAGCACATGCCGCTGGCGTTGTTGGCGACGATGCCGCCGATCTTGCAAGCGTTGATCGACGCCGGATCCGGGCCGATCTTGCGTCCGAACGGTGCCAGCCAGGCATTGGCCTGGGCACCGATCACGCCCGGCTGCAGACGGATCTGCGTGCCCTGTTGGCGAATCTCGCGGCCGTTCCAGTTATCCCCCAACACAATCAGCACCGAGTCGCTGATGGCTTGGCCCGACAGGCTGGTGCCGGCCGCGCGGAAGGTGACGGGAACATGGTCGCGCTGGGCCAGCTTCAATAGGGCGACCACTTCGTCTTCGCTTTCGACTCGTATCACCAGCTTTGGAATCAGCCGGTAGAAACTGGCGTCGGTGCCGAAGGCCAGGGTCGACACGGGATCGTCGAAACGGCGCTTTTGTGGGATCAGTTGCTGTACGTCATGCAGGAAGGGGGCTGGAAGGCTCATTGGTCCTCCAGAATCAATACCACCAGATCCTTAGGACCATGGGCGCCATAGGCCAGGACTTGTTCAATGTCGGCGGTTTTCGATGGGCCTGACACCAGCAGGGCATTGGTGGGCATGCCCTGGGCCCATTCGAATTCCTGCTGCACTTCATAGAAGTTATCGCGGATCTCGCTGGCCTTGAGCAGGGCGAAATGCACCGGTGGCACCAGGCTCATCAGCCGCGGTTCTTCTCGCGTCGGCCACAGAATCAGGCTGCCCGTCGCGGCGATGGCGCCAAGGGTTCCGGTCAGGCTGGCGGGGGTGTCGTTGAACAGTTCGGCTTTCCATTCCTCGACCGGCCGGTCGTAGGCCTTGAGAGGCGGCAGGTCAGGATTATTCGCCCAGAACTGTGTGATTTTTTTCCCATGAGCGGTGGTTGGGGCGATAAGCAGGCTCGGCAACTGCCGGTCGCGCAGCAACTGCGCCAGCAGCGTCGTCCAGCCTTCGCCGGACGTCAGGTGGATTTCGGTGTGCACCGCTTCCATCAGTTTGCGCAACTGCGGGATGCGCTCTTCGGGCGCGTAGCGATAGGTTTGCGTGACCAGATCGACGTCGAAGTGGTCGGCAACCGGGGTGGTGCCGGTCAGGCTTTTTCGCAGCTTGGCGAGGATGTTGTCCCTGGCGCTCATCGGCGGTCTCCCTGGGCTTTCAGGTGTTCGCGGGCCAGGTCGTGCAGCGAGCGGGCGGCGGGTTTGGGGGCGCTGTGGTTTTGGGTCCAGGGGCCGACGTTGCTTGGCGTCAGGGCGCGCAGGCGCGTGGCGAGAAAGCCGAACAGCCGATACAGCCGCGGTGAACTGTTGAGCCGGGCCCAGGCATTCCAGATGAAGCGTTCCTTGGGCGAGTATTTGCTGCCCTGGCCGCGCATCACTTGATTCGGACTGTCCGGGGCCTTGACGTTTTCTTCCCGCAGGCGCCGCAGCAGGGCGGGGATCGGGATCTTCACCGGACACACTTCACCGCAGGCGCCACACAGTGAGGACGCGCTCGGGTGATCTGGCACTTTGGCGAGGCCGACCATGTGCGGCGTGATGATTTTTCCGATAGGGCCCGGGTAGACCTCGCCGTAGGCATGACCGCCGATTCGGGTGTAGACCGGGCAATGATTCATGCAGGCGCCGCAGCGGATGCAGTTCAGGGTCTGGCGCAGTTCGCTGTCGGCAAACGCCTGGCTGCGACCGTTGTCCAGCAGCACCAGGTGCACTTGCTGGGGACCGTCCAGTTCGTCGGCCTTGCGCGGGCCGGAGATCATGTTGACGTAGGTGGTGATCGGTTGACCCAGGGCCGAGCGGGTCAGCAGCGAGAGCAGCGGCACGACATCACGCAGGTTCTCCACCACTTTTTCGATGCCGGTCACGGCGATGTGCACCGGTGGCACGGTGGTGGACATCCGCCCGTTGCCTTCGTTTTCCACCAACAGCAGGGTGCCGGTTTCGGCGACGGCGAAATTGACGCCCGACACGCCGATGTCGGCTTCGAAGAATTTCTGCCGCAATACCTTGCGACCGATCTGAATGAGTTGGTCGACGTCCTTGGTGTACTCCACGCCGAGTTTGTCGTGGAACAAGGACGCGACCTGACCGGCATTCTTGTGGATCGCCGGCATAATGATGTGTGAAGGCTTCTCGTGGTCGAGCTGGACGATGTATTCCCCCATGTCGGATTCGAGACATTCAATGTCCCGAGCCTCGAGGAAATGGTTCATCTCCATCTCTTCGCTGACCATCGATTTGCCCTTGATCACTTGCCGCGCCTCGTGAGCGCGGATGATCGAGAGGACGATGCCGTTGGCCTCGTCCACCGTTTCCGCCCAGTGCACAGTCACACCGTTGCGGGTCAGGTTGCTTTCAAGCCGCTCGAGCAGGTCGGGCAGCTTCGATAACGCACGGGCGCGGACGGCATTGCCCAGCACCCGCAGGTGTTCTCTTTCGTGGGCATCGCTGAAGGACGTTGCCCGCTTGGTCATCAGTGAATCCATCGCACTGCGAAAGTTGTTTCGCAATTGCGTGTCGCCCAGGGCCTTGTGGGCTCGGGCACGAAAATCTTCCTGCAGCTCAATGGCCGGAATCAGCGTCGGTGTGCTCATGCGGCACCTCCGGTACGCTGCCAGAGGAAACTCGCCAAGTGCTGGCCGCGCAGCGCCTCCTGTTGTTTTTCCAGTGCGCCGTTGATGTTCATCAGGCAGCCACAGTCGGCACTGATGACCTTGTGTGCGCCGGACTCCTTCAACGCCCGGGTCTTGTCGGCCACCATCGCGCCGGAAATGTCCGGCATGCGAACGCTGAATGTCCCACCAAAGCCGCAGCATTCGCTTTCGTGGCCGTGTTCGACCCGTTCCACATTGCGCAGCTGCGCCAACAGTGCGCGGCCGTGCAGGTGGGTATTCATTTCACGCCGTGCCGAGCAGGACGTGTGCAGCGCAATCTTCACCGGTGTGCCGCTGTCCTGGAGCTGCACCTTGCAGACGAACAACAGGAACTCGGCCAGCTCAAAGGTCCGGGCAGCCAGGGCCTGAATCTGCTTGAGCGTGTCGGGCTCGTCCTTGAACAGGTCGGCGTAATGCTCTCGCACCATGCCAGCGCAGGAGCCCGAGGGCACCACCACCGGATAATCTTCGGCAAACAAGGCCAGTTGTGCCCGCGCCACCGTCCGCGCCTGCTCGGTATAGCCCGAGGTGTACGCCGGTTGCCCGCAACAGGTTTGCCCTTGCGGATACTCCACCCGGATTCCTTCGCGCTCCAGAAGATGGATCGCGTCCATCCCGGCTTCCGGGTAGAACAGGTCCACCACGCAGGTGCCGAACAGGTAAACCCGTTGCGGTTTTTCGCTGGGGTACTGCCGAGGCTCGGGCAATGGCGGGGCGACACGGGTCGCGTTCGGCACGGCGTTGTAAAAAAGCTCGCTCATCAGGCGTGTCTCCGGGTGGTCCCGGTTATCCGTCCGCTGAGGCTGCTGAATATAGAGATCAAATCTTTCAGCAACCTTGCAGACCCGGTTGTCGATAGCGGACGCCGGAAGGTGTTCCGGCGTCGGTTTTTTCCAGGCAACTTGCAGGACTCAGTGCACCAGCATGCCGGTGAACCAATAGGCCTGGGCCAAGGTGATCAAGCCGACGATCGTTGCAAAGAATAGGCTGTGTTTCAGGGTAAAACGGAACAGATCCGACTCTTTACCCACCAGCCCGGTGGCTGCGCAGGCCACCGCGATCGATTGCGGCGAAATCATCTTGCCGGTCACGCCGCCACTGGTATTGGCCGCCACCAGCAACGTGTCGTGGACGCCGATCTGGTGTGCGGTGGTCGCTTGCAGCGAACTGAACAGCGCGTTGGACGAAGTATCGGAACCGGTCAGGAACACCCCCAGCCAACCCAGGAAAGGCGAGAAGAATGGAAACGCCGCGCCCGTGCCGGCCAGCACCAGGGCCATGGTCGACGACATGCCCGAGTAGTTGGTGACGAAGGCGAACGCCAGCACCATGCCGATCGACAGGATCGGCCAGCGCAGTTCGAAAAGGGTTTCCTTGAAAGTGGTAAGACCAGTCTTTGGCTTGATCTTCAGTACCAGCATCGAGATCAGCGCGGAGAAGAAAATCGCCGTGCCGGTGGCGGAAATCGGATCAAGCTTGAACACGGCCGGAATGGCGGTGGGGTTGACCACGATAGGAGCGGTCTTGATCACCATCTGATCCAGGTGCGGGATGGCGAAATTGAATACCCAGGCGTACATCGAGCCGCCGGCGGCAAACATTGCCTTGAAGGGTTTCAAGGTCCAGATCGTGACCAGCACGGTGAGGATCAGGAAGGGCGACCAGGCCTTGATGATTTCGCCCAGGCTGTAGGGCGAAGCCACGGTGCTGCGCGGTTGGCCGAAACCACCGGCGCTGGCAGTCACTGTTGTGCCGGAAGTGGCGCCGGCAATCTGCGCGCCTGCGCTGCGTTTGGGCTGCCAGACTTTCAGGAACAGCGTCAGCGAGATCAGGCTGGCCAGGGCCGAGGTGATGTCTGGCAGCTCCGGGCCGATGAAGTTGGAGGTGAAGTACTGGGTGATGGCGAAGCTCAAGCCTGCCACCAGCGCCGCCGGCCAGGTTTCCCGCACGCCGCGCAGGCCATCCATCATGAACACCAGCCAGAACGGCACGAACAACGACAGCAATGGCAACTGGCGTCCGGTCATGGCGCCGATCTTGACGGCGTCGATACCGGTCACTTGGCCGGCCACGATAATCGGAATGCCCAAGGCGCCGAACGCCACGGGCGCGGTGTTGGCGATCAGGCACAGGCCGGCGGCATACAGCGGATTGAAGCCCAGGCCCACGAGCAAGGCGGCAGTAATCGCCACCGGTGCACCGAAGCCGGCGGCACCTTCCAGAAAGGCGCCGAAGCAGAAACCAATCAACAGCACTTGCAGGCGCTGGTCATCGGTAATCGATAGCACCGAGCTGCGGATGACCTCGAACTGGCCGCTCTTGACCGTCAGTTTGTAGAGGAAAACGGCAGCGACGATGATCCAGGCGATGGGCCACAGACCGTAGGCAAAGCCGTAGCCGGCAGCGGCGAAAGCCATGTCTGCAGGCATGTTGAACGCGAAGATCGCCACGGCAATCGCCAGGGCCAGGGTGATGCTTCCCGCCACATGCCCTTTGAGGCGGAACACCGCCAGGGCCAGGAAGAAAAATACGATGGGAATAACGGCCGCAAGTGCGGACAAGCCGAGACTGCCGAGCGGGCTGTAAAGCTGTTGCCAGGTTTGCATGGTGGGTGAGCCCCTAATTGTTGTTGGTCAGGCACTGGTCAGCGATTTTGGTTAATTGGTAAGACCAATTTACAAGCGCTGTCGGCTAGGGTAAAAGCCTTGGTTGTCGTGTGTCAATTTGCCGCCCTGAAACTTTCGTCGAATAAGTGCCGCAGATCGCCTCTGATCTGTTTGCCTGAATGGCTTCTGGTAGGTGTGGGTCGGGCCCGGATGGGCCAGAATAGAGAGCCCGGCGAGCTGCCGGGATCGTGGAGAATCGAGTTATGGGGTTTGATCAGATTCGTCAGCGCCGTTTGTCTGACGATATTGTCCAGCGACTTGAAGGGATGATCCTTGAGGGCACGCTGAAGTCTGGTGAGCGGCTGCCCGCCGAGCGGACCCTGGCCGAACAGTTCGGCGTTTCACGTCCCTCATTGCGCGAGGCGATTCAGAAACTGACGGCCAAGGGCCTGCTGGTCAGCCGTCAGGGCGGTGGCAACTACGTGGTGGAATCGCTCGGCTCGACGTTCAGCGATCCGCTGTTGCAGCTATTGGAAAGCAACCCCGAGGCGCAGCGAGACTTGTTGGAGTTTCGCCACACGCTGGAGGCATCCTGTGCCTACTACGCCGCGCTGCGGGCCACGGAAGTGGATCGCGAGCGGCTGACGGCGGCGTTCGATGAGTTGCAGGATTGCTATGCACGCCACGATGAAGTGAGTCGGGCGGAAGAGGGCGCGGCGGATGCCCGGTTCCACCTGGCGATTGCCGAGGCCAGTCACAACGCGGTTTTGCTGCATACCATCCGCGGGCTGTTCGACCTGCTCAAGCGCAATGTGGTGACCAACATCGGCGGCATGTACAAGCAGCGCAGCGAAACCCGCGACATGCTGATCAGCCAGCATCGGGAGCTGTACCAGGCAATCATGGACGGCCACGCCGAGCAGGCGCGGGAAGTGTCCAGCCGACATATTCTGTATGTGCAGGAAGTGTTGGAGGAGGTGCGTCAGGAAGTGCAGCGGGTGGCGCGGGCGGAGCGGCGCAAGGGGAAGTAGCCAGCCGGGTTTCGCTAACCCTGTGGGAGCGAGCCTGCTCGCGATGGCGGTGGATCGGTCAACATCGATGTCGACTGACCCACCGCTATCGCGAGCAGGCTCGCTCCCACATTGGATTGTGCGCGGGCTTACTCTTCCTTGCCCTTGTTGCGCACTGCGCGCTGCAGTTCGCGACCGGCATCGCGCTCGCGCTCGGTATCGCGCTTGTCGTATTCCTTCTTGCCCTTGCCCAGCGCGATCTCGCACTTGATCAGGTGCTTGCTCCAGTACAGCGATGTGCAGACACAGGCGTAGCCCTTCTGCTGCACGGCAGCGAAGAGTTTTTCCAGCTCACGCTTGTTGAGCAGCAGCTTGCGCGAGCGCACCGGGTCGGCAATCACGTGGGTGCTGGCGGTGGTCAGTGGCGTGATGTGGCTGCCCAGCAGCCAGGCTTCGCCATCCTTGAGCAGCACGTAGCTGTCGACCAGTTGCGCCTTGCCTGCGCGCAGGCTCTTTACTTCCCAGCCGGCCAGGACCATGCCAGCCTCGAAACGCTGTTCGATGAAGTAATCGTGTCGCGCCTTTTTATTTTGCGCGATGGTCCCTGTGGGGTGTTTCTTCTGTTTAGCCATAGGGGCGGCATTATAGGCAGTTGCGTGCGTGTCGGCTACGGTGAAGCAGCATGCTTGAGCACGTTGAGTGAATCCCGGACAATGCGGCCTCTTTTTTGAACGCTTGGGCGTGATCACGATGTCGACAGACAAGGTTTCTGTCCACGGCAGTTGGGCTAGCCGCTGGGTCTTCATACTCGCTGCGACCGGTTCGGCCGTGGGACTGGGTAGTATCTGGAAATTCCCCTACATGGTCGGCGTCTACGGTGGCGGTGCCTTCGTATTGATGTTCCTGGCGTGCATCGCACTCATCGGCGCACCGGTGATGCTGGCCGAGACCCTGATCGGTCGTCGTGCCCGGCAGAGCCCGGCCAATGCCTTGAAGGTGTTGGCGGTGGAAGCGGGACACTCGCCCAAGTGGTCGTGGGGAGCGTTCGCCGGGATGATCACGGCACTGCTGATTCTGTCGTTCTACAGCGTGGTCGGTGGCTGGTCGCTGGACTACATCATCGACATGGGGCGTGGCGACTTTCAGGGCGTGGTACCTGATCAGGTGGGCGCCTACTTCGGTGGTGTGATCGCGGACCCCTTGAGATTGACGCTCTGGCACACGGTCTTCATGTTGCTTTCCGCGGCGGTGATTGCCAAGGGTGTGGTCGCCGGGCTTGAGCGCAGCCTGCGGATCATGATGCCGCTGTTGTTCGTCATGATCCTGGTGCTGCTGGGCTACAGCATGACCACCGGGCATTTCATGGAAGGCCTGCACTTCATGTTCGATTTCAAGCCGGAGAAGGTCATGGACGGTTTGCTGCCGGCCATGGGGCATGCGTTTTTCTCCCTGAGCGTCGGGGTCGGCTCGATCATGATCTATGGCGCCTACATGCCCAAGAACGCCTCCCTCACCAGGACCGTCGTCGGTGTCGCGCTGCTGGACACCTTCGTGTCGCTGATGGCGGGTATGGCGTTGTTTCCAATTGTGTTCGCTGCCGGTCTTAACCCCAGTGAGGGCCCAGGCTTGATGTTTGTCAGCCTGCCCTTTGCCTTCGGCAACATGGCGTTCGGCCAGGTGATGGGTGTGATATTTTTCGTCCTGGTCGCCATCGCGGCCTGGAGTTCGGCAATTTCCCTGTTGGAACCCATGGTGGCCTACCTGGTTGAGCGGACGCGGATCCGTCGCGGCTGGGTGACGTTCTGGTTGGCCTTCACTTGCTGGTTTGTGGGCCTGGGGACGGTGTTTTCCTTCAATATATGGAAGCAGGCGAAGTTTTTCGTGAACGAAGACGGTCTGTTCCGCCTCTACCAATGGGGAGCAACCGGAGGACTGGATTTCTTCGGCGTGATTGATTTCTTCACATCACGGATCATGCTGCCACTGGGTGGTTTGTGTTTCGTGGTGTTTGCAGGCTGGATCATGGGGCGTGAAGCCGTACGCGATGAGTTGTCGCTGCGCAGTCCTGTATTGTTTGCCTTGAGCCTGTTCCTGATGCGCTACGTGGCCCCGATTGGCATCCTCGTGGTGTTTGCCGCCCAGCTGTGGAAGTGACGCTTACATGACGACACATATTCAACGCTCGGCCTTGCTGCCTTATCCGGCGCAGGCGCTGTACGACCTGGTCAACGATGTGGCGAGTTATCCGCAGTTCCTGCCCTGGTGCTCGTCCACCGAGGTGCTCGAGAGCTCCGAGACCCATATGCGTGCCAGACTCAATGTCGCCAAGGGCGGGTTGAGCCAGCATTTCGTTACGCGCAATACCCTGGTGCCGGGTCAGTCCATCGAAATGAACCTGGAAGAAGGGCCTTTCAACCAGCTCCACGGTGTCTGGGTGTTCAAGCCGTTAGGTGAGAAGGCCTGCAAGATAAGCCTGGATCTGTCGTTCGACTACGCAGGTCCGCTGGTTCGGGCCACGTTGGGGCCGTTGTTCAATCAGGCGGCCAATACCCTGGTCGACGCGTTCTGCCAACGTGCCAAGCAAAACGCAGAGCTCAAGCGTTGATTGAGATAGAAGTGGTGTACGCCACCGTCCAGCGTCAGGTCTTGCGGACATTTACCGTGTCGCAAGGCACGACGGTTCGTGCAGCGCTGGCTGCATCGGGCATCGCTGAGGCGTTCCCGGAGCTCGATCTGGCCGCGTGTCCGGTGGGGATTTTCGGCAAGGTGATTGCCGATCCAGAACGCCAGGCGGTGCAGGCGGGTGACCGGCTTGAGATTTACCGGCCGTTGCTGGCGGATCCGAAGGAGATCCGTCGCCTGCGTGCGGCCAAGGCTGCTCAGGCCCGTAAACCGAATCAATAATCGGGCTTGGATTGCAGGCAATAAAAAACCCGGCATGCCGGGTTTTTTCATGTCGCGGTTTATTGCGGCGTAGTGTCCAGCGGTTCTGGCGTCGGGACGGGGACGGTTTCGACGCTGTCCACATCCTTCTGGATCTGGTCCAGCAACGAGCCTGGCTTGACCGGCTTTTCCGGTTTCGCCTTCTCGCCGTTCTCGGCTGGCGTGACCGTTGTGCCGCTGTCCTTGCCCAGGATGGCCTCGTCGCGACTCACGCCAGGCATGAAATCGCCTGACAGGCTGACGAGTTGATCATTGGCGTTGAAGATGACGCTGATGCGTTCCTGCTGGCGCTCACCGCCGCCAGGCTGCAAGCTGTAGAGATAATCCCAGCGATCGGCGTGGAACGTGTCGGTCAGCAGGGGGTTACCCATGATAAACCGTACTTGCCGGCGGGTCATTCCCGGGCGCAACTGGTCTATCATGTCCTGCGTCACGACATTGCCCTGCTGGATGTCGATTTTGTAAACCCCGGGGAATGAACAACCGGCGAGTGCGAGCAGTCCCACGAAGGTGAAACTGGTTAGCAAGAGCTTGGTGTTTTGCATCGGTGGGCGACTTCCACTATCTTGGCTGGGACAACGTAAACGCCGATCATACCCGCATTAAGAGAAGCTGCGAAGCAGCATCGCGAGAAAGCTGACCATGGTTGAAAATAGCGAACTACGCAAAGCCGGCCTCAAGGTGACACTGCCAAGGGTCAAGATTCTGCAAATGCTCGACTCCGCCGAGCAGCGGCACATGAGTGCCGAAGACGTCTACAAGGCCCTCATGGAAGCAGGCGAGGACGTCGGTCTGGCCACGGTTTACCGTGTTCTGACCCAATTCGAGGCTGCCGGCCTCGTGGCTCGCCATAATTTCGATGGCGGTCATGCGGTCTTTGAATTGGCGGATGGGGAACACCACGACCATATGGTGGATGTGGAAACCCGTGAGGTTATCGAATTCATCAGTCCTGAAATCGAAAAGCTGCAAAAAGCGATTGCTGAAGAGTATGGCTTCGAGCTGATCGATCACCATCTCGTCTTGCATGTACGCAAGAGAAAGTAAGCATGGGAAATGAAAGAAGGCGACCTCAGGGTCGCCTTCTTTCATTTAAGTGATCGTTCCTGGTCTCTTCAGGATTTTGCCGCGACGACCATTTTTCTCGCATGGGCTAGGGATTCCTTGGTGAGATCGATCCCTCCCAGCATCCTCGCCACTTCTTCAACACGCTCGTTCTTGCTGAGCCTGGACACTGCGGTGCGGGTGGCATCCTCGTCACGTACTTTATGGACAAATAGATGTTGGTGCCCTTGTGCGGCGACCTGAGGCAGGTGAGTGACCGTCAGCACCTGGCCGCGCTCCCCCAGCCTGCGTAGCAACTGGCCGACAATTTCCGCGGTCGGCCCACCAATACCCACGTCCACTTCGTCGAATACCAGCGTCGGTACGCGTGAGGTTTGCGCGGTGATGACCTGGATGGCCAGGCTGATTCGCGACAACTCACCGCCGGATGCGACTTTCGCCAGCGCCTTGAGTGGTTGCCCAGGGTTGGCGCTGACCAGCAGCTCTACCTGCTCCAGCCCGTTGGGCTGAAGTTCGTCGCCTGCGTTGGGGCGCAGTTCGATGGTGAAGCGTCCCCCCGGCATGCCCAGGCGCTGGATTTCCTGCTCCACGGCGCTGGCCAGCCCGGTTGCGGCCATGCGGCGCAGCTCGCTGAGTTCCCTGGCCTTCTCCTGGTAATGACGGGCATAGGAGGCCAGTTCGTCTCCCAGGCGCTCGATGGATTCGTCATTGGCATTCAGGGTTTCCAGCTCTTCCAGCAGGCGTTGCTGCAGTTCGATGACGTCGGTGGGCTGGACGCGGTGTTTGCGGGCCAGGGTATAGATAGTGTCCAGGCGCTCTTCCAGATATTGCAGGCGCGCCGGGTCGGCGTCGAAATGATCGAGGAACCGGTTGAGCTCCCCCACGGCCTCTTCGACCTGGATCTGTGCGCTGGTCAGCAGGTTGGTTGCCTCGCTCAGGGCGCCGACGGAATTGTTCACGCTGGAGAGTCGGTTCAGGCTCGCCGTCAGCGCATTGAGTACGTTGCCCGAATCACTTTCGCTGCATTGCTCGACGACTTGCCGGCAGATGCCCAGAAGGGTTTCGGCGTTGGTCAGGTTCTTGTGTTCCTGCTCCAGCTCCTCCAGTTCGTTTTCCCCCAGGGCCAGGTTCTCCAGCTCTTCGAGCTGGTAGCTCAAGAGTTGGTGACGGGCACGCTGTTCGTCGCCGGAGTTGGAGAGCCGGTCCAGCTCCTGCCGGGTCTGGCGCCAGCGCTGAGCCGCCAGTTGGACCTGGCGGGCCAGGTCGGTGGCTCCAGCATATTCATCGAGCAGGCGACGATGGGTATCGGTCTTGAGCAGGGACTGGTGTTCATGCTGGCTGTGGATGTCGATCAGCAGTTCCCCGAGGGCCTTCAGGTCGCCCAGGGGGCAGGGAGTGCCGTTGATGTAGCCTCGGGAGCGGCCTTCGGCGGTGATGACCCGGCGCAGGATGCACAGGCCATCGGTGTCCAGGTCGCGCTCGGCCAGCCAGGCGCTGGCTTCGGGGATGTCGACCAGGTCGAAGGTCGCCAGGATGTCGGCCTTGTCTGCTCCGGGACGTACGACGCCACTGTCGGCGCGATCACCCAGTGTCAGGCCCAGGGCATCGAGCATGATCGACTTGCCGGCACCGGTCTCACCGGTAATCACGCTCATGCCTCGGTCGAGCTCGAGGTCGAGGTGTTCGACGATGGCGTAGTTGTGTACGGACAGGTGCACCAGCATAAAGCCGCTCCCAGGCGTTAGGTCTGGTTATTTATACAGTGTTTTGTTTCGGGCTGACAATGCCCTCGCTTAGGTCGATTTGCTTGGGCAAGTGAGTTTCTTAGCGCGGTCGGTAATACGTATGCAATTGCTTTCTGTAAGGTCATTTCGTCGAACGCCCCTTGAAGCTGGAAAACCTGGCCCCATATACGGGGCAGAAGCGCGAGTCGAGCTCGCGGACGAAGTTGAGAGGAGAAAACTATGGCTGACGAACAGACGCAGGATACGCAAAACCAAGAGGCCAATCAGACCTCCCAGGATTCGGGTGGTGATCTGGCGGCCCGTGTACAAGTGCTCGAGGAGCAACTGGCCGGTGCGCAGGATCAGGCGTTGCGTGTAGCAGCCGACCTGCAGAACGTCCGCCGTCGCGCCGAGCAGGATGTTGAAAAGGCTCACAAATTCGCTCTGGAGCGCTTCGCCGGCGACCTGCTGCCAATCATCGACAGCCTGGAGCGCGGCCTGGAGCTGTCCAATCCGGACGACGAGAACATTCGTCCGATGCGCGAAGGCATCGAGCTGACGTTGAAAATGTTCCAGGACACCCTCAAGCGCTATCAGCTCGAAGCCCTCGATCCTCACGGTGAACCCTTCAATGCCGAGCACCACCAGGCCATGGCGATGCAGGAAAGTGCCGACGTCGAGCCGAACAGCGTTTTGAAGGTTTTCCAGAAAGGTTACCTGCTCAATGGTCGTCTGTTGCGTCCGGCCATGGTCGTGGTCAGCAAGGCGCCAGCACCGGTTTCACCTTCTATTGACGAGCAGGCTTGAAATCGGGCGCAGCGGCCCCATCTAAGAAGTCAAGCGTTTAAGTGCTACCGCGGTTAACCACCACTGCCGCGGCAACAAAATCCAAGTTCCGGGAGAGTTAACATGGGCAAGATTATCGGTATCGACCTGGGGACCACCAACTCGTGCGTCTCCGTGCTGGAAAACGGCAAGGCCAAAGTTATTGAAAACGCCGAAGGCGCGCGTACCACGCCGTCGATCATCGCGTACGCCAACGATGGCGAAATTCTGGTTGGCCAGTCGGCCAAGCGTCAGGCAGTGACCAACCCGCACAACACTCTGTATGCGGTGAAGCGTCTGATCGGTCGCAAGTTCGACGAAGAAGTCGTTCAGAAAGACATCAAGATGGTGCCTTACAAAATCGCCAAGGCTGACAACGGCGACGCCTGGGTCGAAGTGAACGGCCAGAAGATGGCGCCGCCACAGATCTCGGCTGAAATCCTGAAGAAAATGAAGAAAACCGCCGAAGATTACCTCGGCGAAGCGGTGACTGAAGCCGTTATTACCGTTCCTGCCTATTTCAACGACAGCCAGCGCCAGGCGACCAAAGACGCCGGCCGCATCGCGGGCCTGGACGTAAAACGCATCATCAACGAACCTACCGCGGCTGCCCTGGCCTACGGCATGGACAAGGCCAAGGGCGATCATACCGTGATCGTTTATGACCTGGGCGGCGGTACTTTCGACGTCTCCGTGATCGAAATCGCTGAAGTCGATGGCGAGCACCAGTTCGAAGTATTGGCAACCAACGGTGACACGTTCCTGGGTGGTGAAGACTTCGACATCCGCCTGATCGACTACCTCGTTGATGAGTTCAAGAAAGAAAGCGGCATGAACCTCAAGGGTGACCCGCTGGCGATGCAGCGCCTGAAAGAAGCCGCTGAAAAAGCCAAGATCGAACTGTCCTCGAGCCAGTCGACCGATGTGAACCTGCCGTACATCACTGCAGACGCCACCGGTCCGAAGCACCTGAACGTAAAAATCTCCCGCGCCAAGCTTGAAGCGCTGGTGGAAGACTTGGTTCAGCGCACCATCGAACCTTGCCGCATCGCGATGAAAGACGCCGGTATCGACGTTGGTTCGATCAACGACGTGATCCTGGTAGGCGGTCAGACCCGTATGCCGCTGGTGCAGAAGCTGGTGACCGATTTCTTCGGTAAAGAAGCACGTAAAGACGTGAACCCGGACGAAGCCGTGGCCATGGGGGCTGCCATCCAGGGCGCCGTTCTGGCCGGTGATGTGAAGGACGTTCTGCTGCTCGACGTCAGCCCGCTGACCCTGGGTATCGAAACCATGGGTGGCGTGATGACCGCGCTGATCGAGAAGAACACCACGATTCCTACCAAGAAATCCCAGGTGTTCTCGACGGCCGACGACAACCAGAGCGCGGTGACCATCCATGTGCTGCAAGGTGAGCGCAAGCAGGCTGCCCAGAACAAGTCCCTGGGCAAGTTCGACCTGGCCGAGATTCCGCCAGCGCCACGTGGCGTTCCGCAAATCGAAGTGACCTTCGACATCGACGCCAACGGCATCCTGCACGTCGGCGCGAAAGACAAGGCCACCGGCAAGACCCAGTCGATCGTGATCAAGGCCAACTCCGGTCTGTCCGAGGAAGAAATTCAGCAAATGGTTCGCGATGCTGAAGTCAACGCCGAGGAAGACCGCAAGTTCGAAGAGCTGGCCAGTGCCCGCAACCAGGGTGATGCCCTGGTGCACTCGACTCGCAAGATGATCGCTGATGCTGGCGAAAAAGTGACTGCAGAAGAGAAGACTGCCATCGAAGCGGCCGTGGTTGCCCTGGAAGCTGCCGTCAAAGGCGACGACAAGGCTGCCATCGAAGCGAAGATCGAAGAGCTCTCCAAGGTCTCCGCGCCAGTGGCCCAGAAGATGTATGCCGAACAGGCTCAGCCCGCTGAAGGCGCCGCGCAACCGGGCGAATCAGCCGAAAAAGCCGACGATGTCGTCGACGCAGAGTTCGAAGAAGTGAAAGACCACAAGTAATCGCTTGTTGGTCGGCCGGTTGACTGCGTTTGTGCGGTGGCTGGTAGGATGTCGCCGCGCGGGAGCTTGCTCCCGCGTTGGCGTGTCTGGAACCCATGAATTTTTACAGCATGCGACAGCGTTCGGATGCTGGTGGCGTGTCGGGAAAGCTCCTGCTTTTCGTGTAAGGCCTGAGATCTGGACCACTGAATCGATGTGGTTGGGTCCGTGCCTGTAGGGGCTCAACGAGTTGGGCGAGGCTCAGGAGAGCTTTGCCGGACGTCCTATAAGAGTGCAAAGACTAATGGCAAAGCGTGATTTCTACGAAGTATTGGGTGTCGAGCGGGGAGCCAGCGAGGCGGATCTGAAAAAGGCCTACCGTCGCCTGGCGATGAAGCACCACCCGGACCGTAATCCCGGCGATAAAGCGTCGGAAGAGCTGTTCAAGGAAGCCAACGAGGCTTACGAAGTGCTCTCCGATTCCAGCAAGCGTGCGGCTTACGATCAATACGGGCATGCCGGTGTCGACCCGAGCATGGGCGGCGGCGGTCCCGGTTTCGGCGGCCAGAACTTCTCCGATATCTTCGGCGACGTGTTCAGCGATTTCTTCGGTGGCGGTCGCGGCGGTGCTCGCGGTGGCGCCCAGCGTGGCAGCGATTTGCGCTACACGCTGGAGTTGAACCTGGAAGAAGCGGTGCGTGGTACCACCGTCAATATCCGCGTGCCGACGCTGGTCAATTGCAAGCCGTGTGATGGTTCGGGTGCCAAGAAGGGCTCCTCGCCTGTCACTTGCCCGACCTGCGGTGGTATCGGTCAGGTTCGCATGCAGCAAGGCTTCTTCTCGGTGCAGCAGACCTGCCCGCGTTGCCATGGCCAGGGCAAGATCATTTCCGACCCCTGCGATTCCTGTCATGGCGAAGGACGTGTCGAAGAGTACAAGACGCTGTCGGTCAAGGTGCCGGCCGGTGTCGACACGGGTGACCGTATTCGTCTGTCCGGCGAAGGCGAGGCGGGTGCCCAGGGTGGCCCGACCGGCGACCTGTATGTGGTGATCAACGTGCGCGAGCACGCGATCTTCCAGCGCGACGGCAAGCATCTGTTCTGCGAAGTGCCTATCAGCTTCGTCGATGCAGCCCTGGGTGGCGAACTGGAGATCCCGACCCTCGACGGTCGCGTCAAGCTGAAAATCCCCGAGGGTACGCAAACCGGCAAGCAGTTCCGGATCCGCGGCAAGGGTGTTGCGCCCGTGCGCGGCGGTGGTGCGGGCGACCTGATGTGTCGTGTGGCTGTGGAAACGCCGGTCAACCTGAGTCGGCGCCAGCGTGAGTTGCTGGAGGAGTTCCGCAGTTCGTTGGAAGGTGACAACAGCCACTCTCCGAAAACCACTGGTTGGTTCGAAGGCGTGAAGCGCTTCTTCGGCGATCTGTAAGGAGGTCGCATGCGACGTATAGCTGTGATGGGCGCCGCTGGGCGCATGGGCAAGGCGTTGGTGGAGGCGGTGCAGCAGCGCTCGCCGCTCTCCGGTCTGACGGCTGCCATCGTACGGCCCGACAGCACGCTGGTCGGCGCCGATGCAGGTGAGCTGGCATCGCTGGGTCGCATTGGTGTCCCGATGTCTGGTGGCCTGGAAAAAGTGCTCGACGAGTTCGATGTCCTGATCGATTTCACATTGCCGGAAGTGATGCTGAAAAACCTCGCCATCTGCCGCAAGAACGGCAAGGCCATGGTCATCGGTACCACCGGGCTGGACGCTGCTCAAAAGCAGTTGCTGGCCGATGCAGGCAAGGACATACCGATCGTGTTCGCGGCGAATTTCAGCGTGGGTGTGAACCTGTCGCTGAAATTGCTGGACCTGACCGCCCGGGTTCTGGGGGATGACGCCGACATCGAGATCATCGAGGCGCATCACCGGCACAAGATCGACGCGCCTTCGGGAACTGCCTTGCGCATGGGCGAAGTGATTGCCGACGCGCTGGGGCGCGACCTGCAGGCCGTGGCCGTGTACGGGCGCGAGGGGCATACCGGCGCCCGTGAGCGGGAGACCATTGGTTTCGCCACGGTGCGCGGCGGTGATGTGGTGGGGGATCATACGGTGCTGTTCGCCACCGAGGGCGAGCGCCTGGAGATCACTCACAAGGCGTCCAGCCGGATGACGTTCGCCAAGGGGGCTGTCCGGGCCGCGCTTTGGCTGGATGGTCGCGAGCCTGGTTTGTACGATATGCAGGACGTACTCGACCTGCGTTGATGCCCATGAAGGCGGGGTTCAGGTTATACTGCGCCCCGTTTTACACCGCTTCGCGACGCCCTGTCGCATTCCCCTGCCTTTAAGGCTCATTAGCGGTGGACCAAAAAAGCCTTTTTCTGTAAGCTACAGCTTTAGTGTGTCCACTAAAAGCGCGCAGAATAATTCAGTGAAAAAAGCGGGGTGACGTGTCCATACGTCACTCCGCTTTTTTACAACCTGCGATCGCCCTTTCAGGCTTTATTTACGGGAGGTCTTCTTGACTAAGCCAGCCATACTCGCCCTTGCTGATGGCAGCATTTTTCGCGGCGAAGCCATTGGAGCCGACGGTCAGACCGTTGGTGAGGTGGTGTTTAACACCGCAATGACCGGCTATCAGGAAATTCTTACCGATCCTTCCTACGCCCAGCAAATCGTTACCCTGACTTACCCGCACATCGGCAATACCGGCACTACGCCGGAGGATGCCGAGTCCGACCGCGTCTGGTCTGCCGGCCTGGTCATCCGTGACCTGCCACTGGTTGCGAGCAACTGGCGTAATACGATGTCCCTGTCCGATTACCTGAAAGCCAACAACGTCGTGGCGATCGCTGGGATCGACACCCGTCGCCTGACCCGTATCCTGCGGGAGAAGGGCGCGCAAAACGGCTGCATCATGGCCGGCGACAATATCTCCGAAGAAGCTGCCATCGCCGCCGCCCAGGGGTTCCCGGGTCTCAAGGGCATGGACCTGGCGAAAGTCGTCAGCACCAAGAAGCAGTACGAGTGGCGTTCCTCGGTCTGGAACCTGAAGACCGACAGCCATCCGACGATCGAAGCGTCCGAGCTGCCGTATCACGTGGTTGCCTACGACTACGGTATCAAGCTGAACATCCTGCGCATGCTGGTCGAGCGCGGTTGCCGCGTGACCGTGGTGCCGGCGCAAACCCCGGCGGCTGACGTACTGGCCCTCAACCCCGATGGCGTGTTCCTGTCCAACGGCCCGGGTGACCCTGAGCCTTGCGACTACGCGATCCAGGCGATCAAGGATGTGCTGGAAACCGAGATCCCGGTGTTCGGCATTTGCCTCGGTCACCAGCTACTGGCCCTGGCGTCGGGCGCCAAGACCCTGAAAATGGGTCATGGTCACCACGGTGCCAACCACCCGGTCCAGGACCTGGACACCGGTGTGGTGATGATTACCAGCCAGAACCACGGCTTTGCTGTGGATGAAGCGACCCTGCCGGCCAACGTGCGGGCGACCCACAAGTCGCTGTTCGACGGTACGCTGCAAGGCATCGAGCGCACCGACAAGAGCGCGTTCAGCTTCCAGGGCCACCCTGAGGCGAGCCCGGGCCCGAACGATGTGGCGCCGCTGTTCGATCGCTTCATCAATGAGATGGCCAAGCGACGCTGACCGCGTGAAGCCCGAGGGCGGCCCCGAGTGCGGTGGCCCCCTGGGGCGCTTCAAAGATTGTTCGACGGCCTAGCCGACAGACCTGCGGATTTGAGTGACAAACCCATGCCAAAACGTACAGACATAAAAAGCATCCTGATTCTCGGCGCTGGCCCGATCGTGATCGGCCAGGCCTGCGAATTCGACTACTCCGGCGCCCAGGCCTGCAAGGCCCTGCGCGAAGAGGGTTATCGCGTCATTCTGGTGAACTCCAACCCAGCCACCATCATGACCGACCCGGCCATGGCCGACGCCACCTACATCGAGCCGATCAAGTGGCAGACCGTTGCCAAGATCATCGAGAAAGAGCGTCCTGATGCACTGTTGCCGACCATGGGTGGCCAGACGGCGCTGAACTGCGCCCTGGACCTGGAGCGCGAAGGCGTCCTGGAAAAATTCGGTGTGGAAATGATCGGCGCCAACGCCGACACCATCGACAAGGCCGAAGATCGTTCGCGCTTTGACAAGGCGATGAAAGCCATCGGCCTGGAATGCCCGCGCTCGGGTATCGCCCACAGCATGGAAGAGGCCAACGCGGTCCTCGAGAAGCTGGGCTTCCCGTGCATCATTCGTCCGTCCTTCACCATGGGCGGTACCGGTGGTGGCATCGCCTACAACCGCGAAGAGTTCGAAGAAATCTGCGCCCGTGGCCTGGACCTGTCGCCGACCAAGGAACTGCTGATCGACGAATCCCTGATCGGTTGGAAAGAATACGAAATGGAAGTTGTCCGTGACAAAAAGGACAACTGCATCATCGTCTGCTCCATCGAGAACTTCGACCCGATGGGTGTGCACACCGGCGACTCGATCACCGTCGCACCGGCCCAGACCCTGACCGACAAGGAATACCAGATCCTGCGTAACGCCTCCCTGGCGGTATTGCGTGAGATCGGCGTGGAAACCGGCGGCTCCAACGTCCAGTTCGGCATCTGCCCGGATACTGGTCGCATGGTGGTCATCGAGATGAACCCGCGGGTTTCCCGCTCGTCGGCCCTGGCTTCGAAAGCCACCGGTTTCCCGATTGCCAAGGTCGCTGCCAAGCTGGCCGTGGGTTATACCCTGGACGAGCTGTCGAACGACATCACCGGCGGCAAGACCCCGGCGTCCTTCGAACCGTCAATCGACTACGTCGTCACCAAGCTGCCACGCTTTGCCTTTGAAAAATTCGCCAAGGCCGACGCCCGCCTGACCACCCAGATGAAGTCGGTCGGTGAAGTCATGGCCATCGGCCGGACCTTCCAGGAATCCCTGCAGAAAGCCCTTCGCGGTCTGGAAGTGGGTGTCTGCGGGCTCGATCCGAAGCTGGACCTGAGCAACCCGGAAAGCATGAGCGAGCTCAAGCGCGAGCTGACCGTGCCGGGCGCCGAGCGTATCTGGTACGTGGCCGATGCCTTCCGTGCCGGCATGACCGTGGAGCAGATCTTCGGCATGAACATGATCGACCCTTGGTTCCTGGTACAGATCGAAGATCTGATCAAGGAAGAGGAGAAGGTCAAGACCCTGGGCATGTCCAGCATCGACCGCGACATGATGTTCCGCCTCAAGCGCAAGGGCTTCTCCGACCAGCGTCTGGCCAAGTTGCTGGGTGTGACCGAGAAGAGCCTGCGTGCCCATCGTCACAAGCTGGAAGTGTTCCCGGTCTACAAGCGCGTCGACACCTGTGCGGCCGAGTTCGCCACCGACACTGCCTACCTGTACTCCACGTACGAGGAAGAGTGCGAAGCCGCGCCATCGACGCGCGACAAGATCATGATCCTGGGTGGCGGTCCCAACCGCATCGGTCAGGGTATCGAGTTCGACTACTGCTGCGTACACGCCGCACTGGCCCTGCGCGACGACGGGTACGAGACCATCATGGTCAACTGCAACCCGGAAACCGTGTCCACCGACTACGACACCTCCGACCGTCTGTACTTCGAGCCAGTGACCCTGGAAGACGTGCTGGAAATCGTCCGTGTCGAGAAGCCCAAAGGCGTGATCGTCCAGTACGGCGGCCAGACTCCATTGAAACTGGCTCGCGCCCTGGAAGCCGCTGGCGTACCGATCATCGGTACCAGCCCGGATGCCATCGACCGCGCCGAAGACCGTGAGCGCTTCCAGCAGATGGTCGAGCGCCTGAACCTGCGTCAGCCGCCAAACGCCACTGTGCGCAGCGAAGACGAAGCGATTCGTGCCGCCGCCAAGATCGGTTATCCGCTGGTGGTGCGTCCGTCCTATGTACTGGGCGGCCGTGCGATGGAAATCGTTTACCAGGAGGAAGAACTCAAGCGCTACCTGCGTGAAGCGGTCCAGGTGTCCAACGACAGCCCGGTGCTGCTGGATCACTTCCTCAACTGCGCCATCGAGATGGACGTGGATGCGGTCTGCGACGGCAAGGACGTGGTGATCGGCGCGATCATGCAGCACATCGAGCAGGCCGGCGTTCACTCCGGTGACTCGGCGTGCTCGCTGCCGCCTTACTCGCTGCCGGCGCACATCCAGGACGAGATGCGTGAGCAGGTCAAGAAAATGGCCCTGGAGCTGGGTGTGGTCGGCCTGATGAACGTGCAGCTGGCGCTTCAGGGCGAAGACATCTACGTCATCGAAGTGAACCCGCGCGCTTCCCGGACCGTGCCGTTCGTCTCCAAGTGCATCGGTGTTTCCCTGGCAATGATCGCGGCCCGCGTCATGGCCGGCAAGACCCTGGCGGAGCTGAACTTCACCAAGGAGATCATTCCGAACTTCTACAGCGTGAAAGAAGCGGTGTTCCCGTTCGCCAAGTTCCCTGGCGTCGACCCGATTCTCGGCCCGGAAATGAAGTCCACCGGTGAAGTGATGGGTGTTGGCGATACCTTTGGCGAAGCTTTCGCCAAAGCCCAGATGGGCGCCAGCGAAGTCCTGCCGACAGGCGGCACGGCGTTTATCAGCGTACGTGATGACGACAAGCCACTGGTTGCAGGCGTGGCTCGTGATCTGATCAACTTGGGCTTCGAAGTGGTCGCCACTGCCGGTACCGCCAAGCTGATCGAGGCGGCGGGCCTGAAAGTGCGTCGCGTGAACAAGGTGACCGAAGGGCGCCCGCATGTGGTCGACATGATCAAGAATGACGAGGTCACGCTGATCATCAACACCACTGAAGGCCGTCAGTCGATCGCTGACTCCTATTCCATTCGTCGCAATGCGCTGCAGCACAAGATTTATTGCACCACCACCATTGCTGCGGGCGAAGCGATCTGCGAAGCGCTCAAGTTCGGTCCCGAGAAGACCGTCCGTCGCTTGCAGGATCTACATGCAGGATTGAAGGCATGAGCATAACCAAGTACCCGATGACTGTTCAGGGCGCGAAGGCCCTGGAAGAAGAGCACGCTTTCCTGACCAAGGTCGAGCGCCCGCGCTTGAGCCAGGCCATTGGTGAAGCGCGTGAACTGGGCGATCTCAAGGAAAACGCCGAATACCATGCCGCTCGTGAAGAGCAGGGCATGGTCGAGGCGCGGGTGCGTGACATTGAAGGTCGCATGCAGAACGCAGTGATCATTGACGTCACCACCATCCCCCACACCGGCAAGGTGATCTTCGGCACCACCGTGGAAATCGCCAACGTCGAGACGGATGAAAGCGTCACTTACCAGATCGTGGGTGAGGATGAAGCTGACATCAAGCTGGGCAAGATTTCCGTCGGTTCACCGATTGCTCGTGCCTTGATTGCCAAGGAAGAGGGTGATGTGGTGGCAGTGAAAACGCCCGGTGGCGTCATCGAGTATGAGATTGTCGAAGTCCGCCACGTCTGAACGAAGGCGCCCGCTGCGTGCGGGTGCCATGCTCTGGCAACTTGCCCAGATGCTATGGGTCGGTGGCCTTTGGCTGCTGCATATCGGCCTGCTGCCGGTGCTGGGGCGTATCGGCCTGGCACCGCTGCTGATCGATGAAATTGTGGGCATGCTGACGGCGCTGATGGTGGCGTTTTCAGCGGTCTGTGTGATATTCCAGGTTTTGGTGCTGATTCAGGCCGAGGGTCGTGCCAGCCTATGGCGTGACATTCGTGGGCAATTGCTGCTCATGTCGTTGTATGCCTGTGGAATGTTTCTGGCGGTGAGTCTCGGCTGGCCGGACGCGAGTCAGTGGCGGGTGTTCAGCTACGTGGTGCTGGGGCTTTCCGGGTTGGTGCTGGTGTTGCAGCCGGTACCGGGATGGAGTGGCAGGGTGCGCGAAGCGCACCCTTGACCCTTTGGCATTATTTGAAGCGGTGAACGTTCGACAGTTGCTTGTTGACGCTGAAATTCTTGCGATAAAGCAATGCCATCTTACCGATGACCTGTACCAGATCCGCCTTGCCGGTCTTGCACAGTTCTGCAATGGCAGCCAGGCGGGCTTCGCGGTCGAGGATGTTGAGCTTGATCTTGATCAGCTCGTGATCGCTCAATGCGCGCTCCAGCTCGGCCAGTACACCTTCAGTCAAGCCGTTGTCCGCCACAATCAGAACCGGTTTCAGGTGGTGGCCAATGGATTTGTATTGTTTCTTCTGCTCTTGAGTGAGCGGCATAATCTGACCCCTGCGTCTGATCTTGTAAAAAAGCGGCGGCCAGTTTACCCGAGCGAGTCCGGGACCGCCCACTTAATCACGACCCGTTTTATGTAGAGGTGGCCTGTGGCCCGTTCCAAGACTAGCCTGAACTGGCTCAAAGAGCATTTCAACGATCCATACGTCAAGATGGCGCAGAAGGACGGCTATCGTTCTCGTGCCAGCTATAAATTGCTGGAGATCCAGGAAAAGGATCGATTGATCCGTCCCGGCATGACCGTGATCGATCTCGGCGCTGCGCCGGGCGGGTGGTCCCAGGTGACCAGTCGTCTGATCGGTGGTCAAGGTCGTTTGATTGCTTCCGACATCCTGGAAATGGACAGCATCCCTGATGTGACCTTCATCCAGGGCGATTTCACGGAAGACGCCGTCCTGGCAAAAATTCTGGAGGCCGTCGGAAATACGCAGGTTGACCTTGTGATTTCCGATATGGCCCCCAATATGAGTGGATTAGCGGCTGTCGACATGCCTCGTGCAATGTTTCTCAGCGAACTGGCCCTGGATCTTGCCGGGCGGGTTCTGCGTCCAGGCGGTGATTTCCTGATCAAGGTCTTCCAGGGGGAAGGCTTCGACGAATACCACAAGGGCATCCGCAAGCTGTTCGACAAGGTGCAGATGCGCAAGCCTTTGTCGTCCCGTGACCGCTCCCGCGAGCAATATCTGTTGGCGCGCGGCTTTCGCGGAGGGGAAGGATCGAGCAGTGATGAGCGTCTTTGAAAGACGTCGATAGTTTTTTTTGTTTCGCCTTGCAAACGCCGCGTAATGACAATGGCGCGGCCAGGTTTCACAAAGGGTTACAGACGGCGCCTGCCAGAGTCGTAGGTAATGTAGTAAGTTAGGCCGGTGAATATCATGCGAAGCTCGCGCCAATAGCGGAGCCAGCTTCAGAGGGTAGTTAATTGAACGATATGGCAAAGAATCTGATCCTGTGGTTGATCATCGCCGCTGTCCTTGTGACCGTGATGAACAACTTCTCCAGCCCTAACGAGCCGCAGACCCTCAACTATTCCGACTTCATTCAGCAGGTCAAGGATGGCAAGGTCGAACGCGTTGCGGTCGATGGCTATGTCATCACCGGCAAGCGTACCGATGGCGACAACTTCAAGACCATTCGTCCGGCTATCCAGGACAATGGCCTGATCGGCGACCTGGTGGACAACCATGTCGTGGTCGAAGGCAAGCAGCCTGAGCAACAAAGCATCTGGACCCAGCTCCTTGTGGCCAGCTTCCCGATCCTGGTGATCATCGCGGTGTTCATGTTCTTCATGCGCCAGATGCAGGGTGGCGCCGGCGGCAAGGGCGGCCCGATGAGTTTTGGCAAGAGCAAGGCAAGACTGCTTTCCGAAGACCAGGTGAAAACAACCCTGGCAGACGTTGCAGGTTGCGACGAAGCCAAGGAAGAAGTGGGCGAACTGGTCGAATTTCTGCGCGACCCGGGTAAATTCCAGCGCTTGGGCGGTCGTATTCCTCGTGGCGTGCTGATGGTTGGCCCGCCGGGTACCGGTAAGACCTTGCTGGCCAAGGCTATCGCTGGCGAAGCCAAGGTGCCGTTTTTCACGATTTCCGGTTCCGACTTCGTTGAAATGTTCGTTGGCGTGGGTGCCAGCCGTGTTCGTGACATGTTCGAGCAGGCCAAGAAACACGCGCCATGCATTATCTTCATCGACGAAATCGACGCCGTTGGTCGCCACCGTGGCGCCGGCATGGGCGGCGGTCATGATGAGCGTGAGCAGACCCTCAACCAGTTGCTGGTGGAGATGGACGGTTTCGAAATGAATGACGGCATCATCGTCATCGCTGCCACCAACCGTCCTGACGTGCTCGACCCTGCGCTGCTGCGTCCGGGCCGTTTCGACCGGCAGGTCGTGGTGGGTCTGCCGGACATCCGCGGTCGTGAGCAGATTCTCAAGGTCCACATGCGTAAAGTGCCAATGGGCGACGATGTGGCTGCGGCGGTAATCGCCCGTGGTACACCGGGCTTCTCTGGTGCTGACCTGGCCAACCTGGTCAACGAAGCGTCGCTGTTCGCTGCGCGTGCCGGCAAGCGCGTCGTGGAGATGAAAGAGTTCGAATTGGCTAAAGACAAGATCATGATGGGCGCCGAGCGCAAATCCATGGTCATGTCGGAAAAAGAAAAGCAGAACACGGCTTACCACGAGGCGGGGCACGCCATCGTTGGTCGTGTCGTGCCGGAGCATGATCCGGTCTACAAGGTGTCGATCATTCCGCGCGGTCGTGCGCTGGGTGTGACCATGTTCCTGCCGGAAGAAGACCGCTACAGCTTGTCCAAGCGTGCGCTGATCAGTCAGATCTGCTCGCTTTATGGTGGCCGTATCGCTGAAGAGATGACGTTGGGCTTCGACGGTGTAACCACCGGCGCATCGAATGACATCATGCGCGCCAGCCAGATCGCGCGGAACATGGTGACCAAGTGGGGGCTTTCCGAGAAACTCGGGCCGCTGATGTATGCCGAAGAAGAAGGCGAAGTGTTCCTGGGGCGTGGGGGCGGCGGCCAGCATGCAAGCTTCTCCGGTGAGACGGCCAAGCTGATCGACTCCGAAGTGCGCAGTATCATCGACCAGTGCTATGGCACCGCGAAGCAGATCCTCACGGACAATCGTGACAAGCTCGACGCCATGGCGGATGCCTTGATGAAGTATGAAACCATCGACGCCGAACAGATCGATGACATCATGTCGGGCCGTCCGCCTCGTGAGCCGCGGGATTGGACGGGTGGTACGGGCACTCCTGGCACGCCTCCGGCGGTGCAGGGCGAGCGTCCGGAAACACCGATCGGCGGTCCGGCTGCTGATGTCTAAGGCTTGAAATGACTTCTGTTCAGTCCTCGACCCGGTTGCCTTGTGGCAACCGGGTTCTTGATTTGGCCCATGTACATGTCATGGGTATTCTCAATGTCACTCCCGATTCCTTTTCCGACGGCGGCCGGTTTGGTCAGCTCGATGCTGCGCTGCGGCACGCCGAGGCCATGGTCGCGGCTGGCGCAACGTTGATCGATGTCGGCGGCGAGTCGACCCGGCCGGGCGCGCGGGCTGTCTCGCCTGTCGAGGAGCTGGAAAGAGTGGCGCCGGTTGTCGAGCGTATACACCGCGAACTGGATGTCATAATCTCGGTCGATACGTCCACGCCGGCGGTCATGCGTGAGACGGCTCGGTTGGGAGCGGGTTTGATCAACGATGTCCGCTCCCTGCAGCGCGATGGAGCCCTGGATGCCGCAGCGGCTACCGGGTTGCCGGTGTGTCTGATGCATATGCTCGGTGAGCCGGGAACCATGCAGGACAACCCGCACTACGGCGATGTGACCCTGGAGGTCGGCGAGTTCCTGGTCGAGCGCATGAGCCAGTGTGCGCTGGCGGGCATTCCCGCCGAGCGGGTGGTGCTGGATCCCGGTTTCGGCTTTGCCAAGACCCTGGATCATAATCTGAGCCTGTTCAAGCATATGGAAGCCTTGCATTCCCTGGGTCGGCCGCTGTTGGTCGGCGTTTCGCGAAAAAGCATGATAGGCAATGCCTTGGGTCGTCCGGTGGGCGAGCGGCTGTTCGGCGGTCTCGCTCTTGCGGCCCTGGCCATTACAAAAGGTGCGCGCATATTGCGGGTGCACGATGTGGCCGAAACGATGGATGTCGTGCGGATGATCGCTGCTGTGGATTCAGCCGAATAAGAATGACGGAGCACTTATGAGCAAGAAATATTTTGGCACCGACGGTATCCGTGGTCGGGTCGGCGAATACCCTATTACCCCTGATTTCATGCTCAAGCTCGGCTGGGCTGCCGGTATGGCGTTCCGCAAGATGGGTGCCTGCAAGGTGCTGGTCGGCAAGGACACGCGAATTTCCGGCTATATGTTCGAGTCGGCTCTCGAAGCCGGCCTGACCTCGGCGGGTGCCGATGTGATGTTGCTGGGGCCGATGCCGACACCGGCCATTGCCTACCTGACGCGTACGTTCCATGCGCAGGCGGGTATCGTGATCAGTGCTTCCCATAATCCCCACGACGACAATGGCATCAAGTTTTTCTCCGGCAAGGGCACCAAATTGCCGGATGAAGTCGAGCTGATGATCGAAGAACTGCTGGATACGCCGATGACTGTGGTTGAGTCGAGCAAGATCGGCAAAGTGTCGCGGATCAACGATGCCTCGGGTCGTTACATCGAGTTCTGCAAGGGCAGTGTGCCGACCGGCACCAGTTTCGCAGGCCTGAAAGTCGTCGTCGATTGCGCCCATGGTGCGACCTACAAGGTTGCACCGAGTGTATTTCGCGAGTTGGGCGCCGAGGTCGTGGTGCTGTCCGCCCAGCCTAACGGGCTGAACATCAACCACAACTGCGGTTCCACCCATACCGACGCGCTGCAGGCAGCGGTCCTGGCCGAGCAGGCTGATCTCGGGATCGCCTTCGATGGCGACGGTGATCGGGTCCTGATGGTGGATCATACGGGGACTGTCGTCGATGGCGATGAGCTGCTGTTCATCATCGCGCGTGATCTGCATGAGCGCGGCAAGCTGCAGGGTGGGGTGGTCGGCACGCTGATGAGCAACCTCGGTCTCGAGCTGGCGCTTGCGGATCTGGATATTCCCTTCGTGCGAGCCAACGTGGGTGACCGCTATGTCATCTCGGAGCTACTGGAGCGCAGTTGGGTCGTCGGGGGTGAGAACTCCGGTCACATCGTGTGCTTCGATCACACCACCACCGGTGATGCAATCATTGCGGCCTTGCAGGTACTGATGGCGCTCAAGGCGCGCAACGAGAGTCTTGCGTTGTCGCGCCAGGCGTTGCGCAAATGTCCGCAAGTGTTGATCAATGTGCGCTTCGGTGGCGGGGCGAACCCCATCGAGCATGCCACGGTCCAGCAGGCCAGCGAGCGCGTGACACAGGCGATGGCGGGGCGTGGGCGCGTGCTGCTGCGCAAGTCCGGTACTGAGCCCCTGGTGCGCGTCATGGTCGAAGGCGAGGATGAAGCACAGGTTCGCGGTTATGCCGAAGAACTGGCGAAGCTCGTTACTGAAGTTTCTGC
Source organism: Pseudomonas corrugata (assembly GCF_001269905.1). Taxonomy (GTDB): domain Bacteria; phylum Pseudomonadota; class Gammaproteobacteria; order Pseudomonadales; family Pseudomonadaceae; genus Aquipseudomonas; species Aquipseudomonas corrugata. Next base: position 272,522 of record NZ_LHVK01000010.1, read on the forward strand.
CTGAATTCGGCTTGCCAGTCATGAAACGGTTGGGTAACATCTGCGCCCACTTTGACCGACGAGGTACAGCATGCGTCGCCCTATGGTAGCTGGTAACTGGAAGATGCACGGTACCCGCGCCAGCGTCGCTGAGCTGATCAATGGCCTTCGTCATCTGGCCTTGCCAAGCGGTGTTGATGTCGCGGTATTCCCGCCTTGCTTGTATATCAATCAGGTGATTGATGGCTTGAAGGGCAAGTCGATTTCGATCGGCGCGCAGAATTCTGCGGTGGAATCCATGCAAGGTGCGCTGACCGGTGAAATTGCGCCAAGTCAGTTGGTGGATGCGGGTTGTTCCCTGGTTCTTGTCGGGCACTCCGAGCGTCGCATGATCATGGGTGAGCAAGACAGGGCCCTGATTCGCAAGTTTGCGGCAGCTCAGGCCTGCGGTCTGATTCCGGTGTTGTGTGTGGGGGAAACCCTCGAGCAGCGTGAGGCCGGGAAGACCCTTGAAGTTGTCGGGCGTCAGCTGGGCAGCATCATCGAAGACCTGGGTGTCGGTGCTTTTGCAAAGGCGGTCATTGCTTACGAGCCGGTCTGGGCCATTGGTACCGGGCTGACTGCTTCGCCGCAACAAGCGCAGGATGTGCACGCCGCCATCCGCGCCCAGTTGGCGGCAGAAAATTCTGAAGTGGCACGAGGTGTGCGGCTTCTATACGGCGGCAGCGTGAAGGCGGCCAATGCGGTCGAACTGTTCGGCATGCCGGATATCGATGGGGGGCTCATTGGTGGAGCTTCCCTGAATGCAGATGAGTTCGGTGCGATCTGTCGCGCCGCGGGAAACTGAAAAAATGCTGGAAACAGTCGTAGTCGTTTTTCATCTGCTGGGTGCATTGGGCGTAGTTGCTCTGGTATTGCTGCAGCAGGGTAAAGGTGCGGATGCTGGTGCGTCTTTCGGTGCAGGTGCTTCAAATACTGTGTTCGGAAGCCAAGGTTCCTCTACCTTTCTTAGTAAGTTTACTGCTATACTTGCCGCCGGTTTCTTCATGACCAGCTTAGGGTTAGGTTACTTTGCTAAAGAGAAAGCTCATGAGCTGACTCAAGTAGGGTTGCCAAGTCCAGCGGTGTTGGAAGCGCCAAAGCAAAAACCGGCTTCTGATGATGTCCCGGTGCTTCAAGAGCAAAAGTCGGCCAATCCGGCGACTGACGTGCCTCCAGCTCAAGAGCAGAAGTAAGAAGGTTTCAAAAGCTGTATTTGCCGAGGTGGTGGAATTGGTAGACACGCAACCTTGAGGTGGTTGTGCCCATAGGGTGTAGGGGTTCGAGTCCCCTTCTCGGTACCAATTGAATCAGGAGAGCCCGCAATAGCGGGCTTTCTTGTAGGTGGAAGGGTTACATTGACCCTGTAAGGGATCGGTCGTATACTTCCGCCCCAGCTTTGTCGCGGGATGGAGCAGCCTGGTAGCTCGTCGGGCTCATAACCCGAAGGTCGTCGGTTCAAATCCGGCTCCCGCAACCAGTTTCAGGGCCCCTTCCAAGGGGCTTTTTGTTAGCTGGACACTTTATAACGCCGCTGTTCAACGGCGTTTCAGGGATGGGCGATTCGCCCATTTTTTTTTATTTGCACAGCATGCACAAACATGCACGAGGGGGTTCAGGTGTCGAGCAAGCTAGAACAGTTGCAGGCCTTGTTGGCCCCGGTGGTCGTGGCCCTTGGCTATGAATGCTGGGGTATTGAGTTTTCGGCTCAAGGTCGCCACTCACTGTTGCGCGTTTATATCGATAAGGAAGGCGGCGTGTTGGTGGATGATTGCGCCATCGTCAGCCGTCAGATCAGCGGTGTGCTGGATGTTGAAGATCCGATCAGCACCGAATACACCCTTGAGGTTTCCTCGCCCGGCATGGAACGCCCTCTGTTCAGCCTTGAACAGTTCGCTTCGTTTGCCGGTGAACAAGTGAAGATCAAGCTGCGTTCGCCCTTTGAGGGTCGACGCAACTTTCAAGGCCTTCTGCGCGGTGTAGAAGAGCAGGACGTCGTGGTGCAGGTAGATGACCATGAGTTCCTGTTGCCGATCGATATGATCGACAAGGCCAACATTATTCCCAGTTTTGACTGATACGTGCCAGATACTGCGGATCCCGCGGATCCAATGGCTTGCGAAAGGCGAGGCGTACGATGAGCAAAGAAGTACTGCTGGTTGTTGAGTCGGTATCCAATGAAAAGGGCGTACCGGCTAACGTTATTTTTGAAGCGCTGGAGCTGGCTCTGGCCACTGCTACCAAGAAGCGGTTTGAAGACGAAGTTGATTTGCGTGTGGAGATCAATCGCCACACTGGTTCCTATGAAACTTTCCGTCGCTGGACGGTGGTCGAAGAAGCCGACCTGGATGATCCGGCTATCGAAACCTGGCCGAGCAAGGTTGCAGAAACGCATCCTGGCGCCAAGGTAGGTGATGTAGTCGAAGAAAAGATCGAGTCCATCGAATTTGGTCGCATCGCTGCACAGACTGCCAAGCAGGTCATCGTGCAGAAGGTTCGTGAAGCCGAGCGCGCGCAAGTCGTTGACGCTTATCGCGAGAAGCTGGGCGAGATCATCTCCGGCACCGTGAAAAAGGTCACCCGCGACAACGTGATCGTCGATCTGGGCAACAACGCCGAGGCGCTGCTGGCACGTGAAGACATCATTTCTCGCGAAACCTTCCGGGTGGGCGTGCGACTGCGTGCGCTACTCAAGGAAATCCGCACCGAGAACCGCGGCCCTCAGCTGATTCTGTCGCGTACTGCGCCGGAAATGCTGATCGAGTTGTTCCGCATCGAAGTGCCGGAAATCGCCGAAGGCCTGATCGAAGTCATGGCTGCCTCCCGTGATCCGGGATCGCGTGCCAAGATTGCGGTCCGTTCCAAGGACAAGCGCATCGACCCGCAAGGTGCCTGCATCGGCATGCGCGGTTCGCGTGTCCAGGCCGTATCCGGCGAGCTGGGCGGTGAGCGTGTGGACATCGTTCTCTGGGACGATAACCCGGCTCAGTTCGTGATCAACGCGATGTCGCCAGCAGAAGTGGCGGCAATTATCGTTGACGAAGATGCCCATGCCATGGACATCGCCGTTGGCGCAGACAATCTGGCTCAGGCCATCGGTCGTGGTGGTCAGAACGTGCGTCTGGCCAGCCAGCTGACGGGCTGGACCCTGAACGTGATGACCGAATCGGACATCCAGGCCAAACAGCAAGCTGAAACCGGTGACATCCTGCGCAACTTCATCGAAGAGCTCGAAGTCGATGAAGAGCTGGCGCAGGTACTGGTGGATGAGGGCTTTACCAGCCTGGAAGAGATTGCCTACGTGCCGGTGGAGGAAATGCTCAACATCGACGGCTTTGACGAAGACATCGTCAACGAGCTTCGCGCTCGGGCCAAGGATCGTTTGTTGACCAAAGCCATCGCTACTGAGGAAAAGCTGGCAGACGCCCATCCGGCCGAAGACCTGCTCTCGCTTGAGGGTATGGACAAGGATTTGGCGATGGAACTGGCGGTGCGCGGCGTAATTACCCGCGAAGACCTGGCCGAGCAGTCTATTGACGACCTGCTCGACATCGACGGCATTGACGATGATCGTGCCGGCAAGTTGATCATGGCCGCCCGAGCCCACTGGTTCGAGTAATTAGGCGCGGCCTGAGGAGAGAAGTGCATGACGCAAGTCACGGTGAAACAACTGGCCGATGAGGTCAAAACACCGGTAGAGCGCCTGTTGCAGCAGATGCGTGAGGCAGGTCTGCCGCACACCGCCGCCGAGGAACATGTGACCGACAGTGAGAAGCAGTCCCTGCTGACCCACTTGAAGAGCAGTCACAAGGCGAAAGTGGAAGAACCGCGCAAGATCACTCTGCAGCGTAAAACCACCAGCACCCTGCGTGTTGCCGGTAGCAAAAGCATCAGCGTAGAAGTACGCAAGAAGAAAGTTTTCGTCCAGCGCAGCCCGGAAGAAATCGAAGCCGAGCGCAAACGCGAACTGGATGAACGTCGCGCAGTAGAAAATGCCGCGCGCCAGAAGGCTGAAGAAGAAGCCAAGCGCCGCGCCGAAGAAGAAGCGCGTCGTCAGCCTGCCCCGGCCGCTGCGCAACCTGCTCCGGCGGAAGCCGTAGCGGCGCCTGCCCAGGTGGCTGAGCCCGTGCGTGAAAGTGCACCGGTCCTGGAGGCAGCTCCTGCCCCTGCGGCTGACGCTCGCAAGCGTGACGAACCGCGTCGTCCGGACAAACCACGTGCCGACGAAAACCGTCGTGGCGGTGGCGATGGCGAGCGCAAGAACGCTCCGCATCGTGCTTCGGTCAAGGAAAAGGCGCCGGCACCACGGGTTGCACCACGCACCACCGACGAAGAGAGCGATGGCTTCCGTCGTGGTGGTCGCGGCAAGGCCAAGCTGAAGAAACGCAACGCCCACGGTTTCCAGAGCCCGACCGGCCCTGTCGTGCGTGAAGTGAAGATCGGCGAGACCATCACTGTGGGCGATCTGGCCCAGCAGATGTCGGTCAAGGCTGCCGAGATCATCAAGTTCATGTTCAAGCTGGGTACGCCAGCCACCATCAACCAGGTACTGGATCAGGAAACTGCCCAGCTGGTTGCCGAAGAACTGGGCCACAAAGTGACCCTGATCAGCGACACCGCCCTGGAAGATTCCCTGGCCGAGTCCCTGAAATTCGAAGGTGAAGCGGTTCCTCGTGCGCCGGTCGTGACCGTCATGGGCCACGTCGACCACGGTAAGACCTCGCTGCTCGACTACATCCGTCGTGCCAAGGTAGCTGCTGGCGAAGCCGGCGGTATCACCCAGCACATCGGTGCATACCACGTTGAAACCGATCGTGGCATGGTCACCTTCCTCGATACCCCGGGTCACGCCGCGTTTACCGCCATGCGTGCCCGTGGTGCCAAGGCGACCGACATCGTGATCCTGGTGGTCGCGGCGGACGACGGCGTGATGCCACAGACCATCGAAGCCGTTCAGCATGCCCAGGCAGCTGGCGTGCCGCTGGTGGTTGCGGTGAACAAGATCGACAAGCCGGGCGCCGACCTCGATCGCATCCGCAGCGAGCTGTCGGTTCACGGCGTGACTTCGGAAGACTGGGGTGGCGATACTCCATTCGTTCCGGTTTCCGCGAAGATGGGTACCGGCGTCGACGAATTGCTCGAAGCGGTATTGCTGCAGGCCGAAGTACTTGAACTGACCGCCACCCCATCGGCTCCTGGTCGTGGTGTCGTGGTTGAGTCGCGCCTGGACAAGGGTCGCGGTCCGGTGGCCACGGTCCTGGTTCAGGACGGTACGCTGCGTCAGGGCGACATGGTGCTGGTCGGTTCGAACTATGGTCGTGTTCGAGCCATGCTCGACGAGAACGGCAAGCCGATCAAGGAAGCCGGTCCGGCTATCCCGGTCGAGATCCTCGGCCTGGACGGTACGCCGGACGCTGGTGACGAGATGAGCGTTGTGGCTGACGAGAAGAAAGCCCGCGAAGTGGCTCTGTTCCGTCAAGGCAAGTTCCGCGAAGTCAAACTGGCTCGCGCTCATGCCGGCAAGCTGGAAAACATCTTCGAGAACATGGGCCAGGAAGAGAAGAAGACGCTCAACATCGTCCTCAAATCCGACGTCCGTGGTTCGCTGGAAGCCTTGCAGGGTGCTCTGAACGGCCTGGGCAACGACGAAGTGCAAGTGCGTGTGGTCGGCGGCGGTGTCGGTGGTATCACCGAAAGCGACGCCAACCTGGCACTGGCTTCCAATGCAGTACTGTTCGGCTTCAACGTGCGTGCCGATGCCGGTGCTCGCAAGATCGTCGAGCAGGAAGGTCTGGATATGCGTTACTACAACGTGATCTACGACATCATCGAAGACGTCAAGAAAGCCCTGACCGGTATGTTGGGCAGCGACGTGCGGGAGAACATCCTGGGCGTGGCCGAAGTTCGCGACGTGTTCCGTTCGCCGAAATTCGGTGCCATCGCCGGTTGCATGGTGATCGAAGGTGTCGTTCACCGTAACCGTCCGATCCGTGTACTGCGTGAAGACATCGTGATCTTCGAAGGCGAGCTGGAATCCCTGCGTCGCTTCAAGGATGACGCTTCCGAAGTACGTGCCGGCATGGAATGCGGTATTGGCGTCAAGAGCTACAACGACGTCAAGGTCGGTGACAAGATCGAAGTCTTCGAGAAGGTCCAGGTTGCTCGCAGCCTCTGACTCGCGCACTTCAAGAGCCACATCGGGTAGCCGCATGAACATGCGCTGCTTCGCTGGCGGACTCTAAACGCAACGCCCGGTCTGGCTTTTGTCAGGCCGGGCGTTTGCCGCTTTCAGACCTCACGGGTTTCACCGTGGGGCAGTAACAGGTAGCAAGACATGGCAAAAGAATATAGCCGTACCCAACGAATCGGCGATCAGATGCAGCGCGAGCTGGCCCAACTGATCCGCCGCGAAGTCAAGGACCCGCGTGTCGGCCTGGTCACCATTACCGCTGTGGAAGTCAGCCGTGACGTCGGTCACGCAAAGATTTTCATCACGGTGATGGGGCAGGACGGTGCCGATGACGTCGCCCAGAGCATCAAGGTGCTCAACGCGGCCGCCGGTTTCCTGCGCATGCAGTTGGCCCGGGAAATGAAGCTGCGCAGTGTTCCACAGCTGCATTTCCACTACGACGAGAGCGTCGCCCGGGGCGCGCACCTGTCGGCCTTGATCGAGCGCGCGGTGGCTGAAGACAGTCAACACGCGGCTGAACCCGAAGACACCAAGGAGTAACCGGTGGCTCAGGTCAAACGTATCCGTCGTAACGTCAGCGGTATCATCCTGCTCGACAAGCCGTTGGGGTTCACCTCCAACGCCGCCTTGCAGAAGGTTCGCTGGCTGCTCAATGCCGAGAAGGCCGGGCACACCGGCAGCCTCGATCCGCTGGCCACCGGCGTGCTGCCGCTGTGTTTCGGCGAGGCGACCAAGTTCTCCCAGTACCTGCTCGACTCCGACAAGGGGTATGAAACCCTGGCGCAATTGGGTAAGACCACCACCACGGCGGATGCCGAAGGCGAGGTTTTACGCGAGCGGCCGGTGACCGTTGGTCAGGCTGATATCGAAGCGGTGCTGCCCGGATTTCGTGGGCAAATCAGTCAGATACCGCCGATGTACTCGGCCCTGAAGCGTGATGGGCAGCCCTTGTACAAATTGGCCCGTGCAGGCGAAGTAGTGGAGCGTGAACCACGTTCTGTTACTATTGCGCGCTTGGAATTGCTGGCCTTTGACGGTAATACTGCACGGCTAGCCGTGGATTGCAGCAAAGGCACTTATATCCGGACCCTGGTTGAGGATATTGGTGAGCAGCTCGGCTGTGGTGCGTACGTGGCGGAGTTGCGCCGGACCCAGGCCGGACCCTTCACGCTGGCCCAGACGGTCACGCTGGAAGAGCTCGAAGCGGTACATGCCGAAGGCGGCAACGAAGCGGTCGACCGCTTCCTGATGCCATCGGACAGTGGGTTGCTGGATTGGCCGCTGTTGCAGTTCTCGGAACACAGCGCATTCTACTGGCTCAATGGCCAGCCGGTGCGAGCCCCGGATGCGCCGAAATTCGGCATGGTTCGGGTACAGGATCACAACGGTCGCTTCATCGGTATCGGTGAAGTGAGCGAAGACGGGCGCATTGCGCCGCGTCGACTGATTCGGTCGGAATGACCGGAGCCCGTCTGTGTAACAGCAGGCGGGCGAGTGTGGCTGTTAACAGGCACGGTCACTACTCATTTATAGATACAGGGATCTGTCCCTGGCCTGTTGGTACGGTTTCCCCGGAAACGGTACCTCACAAGAGGAAAGCCACATGGCACTCAGCGTTGAAGAAAAAGCTCAGATCGTGACCGACTACCAGCAAGCTGTTGGTGATACTGGTTCGCCAGAAGTGCAAGTTGCACTGCTGACCGCCAACATCAACAAACTGCAAGGTCACTTCAAGGCCAACGGTAAGGACCACCACTCCCGTCGTGGTCTGATCCGTATGGTAAACCAGCGTCGCAAGCTGCTGGATTACCTCAAGGGTAAGGACGTAAGTCGTTACAGCGCCTTGATCGGCCGCCTGGGTCTGCGTCGCTAATAAGCGATTGCGCTATGAGGTTGGTGGTCTGTCTGTTGCCTGCGCTTTGCGTCGGCAACCGGCAGGCTCCCAGCCTCAAGTTTTATCTGGACAGTCGTTGGGCCGATTCCCCGCACTGCCCAAGAATTTCGCAAGAAGACAAGTTCCCCAAGAGCCACAAAGAAGGTAGGACACCGTGAACCCGGTAATCAAAAAATTCCAGTTCGGTCAGTCGACCGTTACCCTCGAGACTGGCCGTATCGCCCGTCAGGCCTCCGGCGCAGTGCTGGTCACCGTTGACGACGACGTCAGCGTATTGGTGACCGTTGTCGGTGCCAAGCAAGCCGATCCAGGCAAGGGCTTCTTCCCTCTGTCTGTTCACTACCAGGAAAAGACTTACGCCGCCGGTAAGATCCCTGGCGGTTTCTTCAAGCGCGAAGGCCGTCCTTCCGAGAAAGAAACCCTGACTTCCCGACTGATCGACCGTCCGATCCGTCCGCTTTTCCCAGAAGGCTTCATGAACGAAGTGCAGGTTGTCTGCACCGTCGTTTCCACCAGCAAGAAGACCGATCCGGACATCGCTGCGATGATCGGTACCTCGGCTGCGCTGGCCATCTCCGGCATTCCTTTCGATGGCCCGATCGGCGCTGCCCGCGTTGCGTTCCATGAAAGCACCGGCTACCTGCTGAACCCGACCTACGAGCAACTGAAGGCCTCGAGCCTGGACATGGTCGTTGCCGGTACTTCCGAAGCCGTGCTGATGGTTGAATCCGAAGCCAAAGAGCTGACCGAAGACCAGATGCTGGGTGCCGTACTGTTCGCCCATGACGAGTTCCAGGTGGTCATCAACGCCGTCAAGGAACTGGCCGCCGAAGCCGCCAAGCCAACCTGGACCTGGGCTCCGCAAGCCGAAGCCACCGAGCTGCTGGGTGCCATCCGTGCCGAGTTCGGCGAAGCCATCTCCCAGGCCTACACCATCACCGTCAAGGCCGACCGTTACGCGCGCCTGGGCGAGTTGAAGGACCAGGTCGTTGCCAAGCTGTCCGGCGAAGAAGGCCAGCCATCGGCTGCCGACGTCAAGGCTGCTTTCGGTGAAATCGAATACCGCACCGTTCGCGAAAACATCGTCAACGGCAAGCCACGTATCGACGGTCGCGACACCCGTACCGTACGCCCGCTGAACATCGAAGTCGGCGTTCTGCCAAAGACCCACGGCTCGGCCCTGTTCACCCGTGGCGAAACCCAGGCCCTGGTCGTTGCCACACTGGGCACCGCCCGTGACGCGCAACTGCTGGACACCCTGGAAGGCGAAAAGAAAGACCCGTTCATGCTGCACTACAACTTCCCTCCGTTCTCGGTGGGTGAGTGCGGTCGCATGGGTGGCGCCGGTCGCCGCGAAATCGGTCACGGCCGTCTGGCCCGTCGTTCGGTCCAGGCCATGCTGCCGGACGCCGACGTGTTCCCGTACACCATCCGTGTGGTATCGGAAATCACCGAGTCCAACGGTTCGAGCTCCATGGCTTCGGTCTGCGGCGCTTCCCTGGCCTTGATGGACGCCGGTGTGCCGATGAAGGCGCCGGTTGCCGGTATCGCCATGGGCCTGGTGAAGGAAGGCGAGAAATTCGCCGTCCTGACCGACATCCTGGGTGACGAAGACCACCTGGGCGACATGGACTTCAAAGTGGCCGGTACCGCCAAAGGCGTGACCGCACTGCAGATGGACATCAAGATCAAGGGCATCACCGAAGAGATCATGGAAATCGCCCTGGGCCAGGCCCTGGAAGCGCGCCTGAACATCCTCGGCCAGATGAACCAGGTGATCGGTCAGTCCCGCACCGAACTGTCGGAAAACGCTCCGACCATGATCGCGATGAAGATCGACACCGACAAGATCCGTGATGTCATCGGTAAAGGCGGCGCGACCATTCGTGCGATCTGTGAAGAAACCAAGGCTTCGATCGACATCGAAGACGACGGTTCGATCAAGATCTTCGGCGAAACCAAGGAAGCGGCAGAAGCAGCACGCCAGCGCGTCCTGGGCATCACCGCCGAAGCCGAGATCGGCAAGATCTACGTCGGCAAGGTCGAGCGCATCGTCGACTTCGGCGCTTTCGTCAACATCCTGCCGGGCAAGGACGGTCTGGTTCACATCTCCATGCTGAGCGATGCTCGCGTCGAGAAAGTGACCGATATCCTGAAGGAAGGCCAGGAAGTGGAAGTGCTGGTACTGGACGTGGACAACCGCGGCCGTATCAAGCTGTCCATCAAGGACGTGGCGGCGGCCAAGGCATCGGGCGTTTAATCACCCCTTCGCCTGACTGCTGAACAGCAAAACGCCCCGACTGGTTCGGGGCGTTTTGTTGTGTGGGGAAAATCCCTGTGACGCAGGTTGCCTGGCCACAGGACAGGATGCTAAGTTAGCTCACCGCCCGTGTAGCTCAGTCGGTAGAGCAGCGCACTCGTAACGCGAAGGTCGCAGGTTCGATTCCTGTCTCGGGCAAGATCTCCTCTCTCCTTATTTCACCTTCCTGCTCAACTCCTCAACCATGCGTTTGAGCTGATCCATCTCGCGATCCTGATCGCTGATCTTTCCTTTCAGCGTCGATATCTCGCTGTTGTTCGAACTCGAGCTGGAACCGCTATTACGCTTGATCTCTTCCACTTGCTTGCCAAGGTCGTTCAGGTCGCGCTCCTGTTCCTTGACCGTGCGTTTAAGTTCTTCAATTTCCCGGCTGCTGGAGTTGGAACTGGAACCGCTGTTGCGTTTGAGCTCTTCGATCTGCCGGGCCTGCTCGGCGAGGGTGCGCTTCTGGCTTTCCAGTTCGATAGCGTTGGCTTTGGCGGCTTGCTGCATGTCCTTCAAGTTATCGATGCTGATACCGGTTTTGTAGAAGACGTCGTTGCCAAATGAGCTGCGAAGGGCCGAAATTTCATCGGATGGCTCTGGAAAATTGGACGAGATCTCAACTGCCGCTTGCGCGGCGCCGGTCAATACCAGGCTGGCGAGTAGCAGGGTCGTGGTAGCCCGCCGAATAGACGTTAACTTTGGAAAGCTGCGCATTACAGAATCCTTATGAAGTGCCGATATGGCACATCGCTATGACTCGGGATTCTGATAGATGTTCCTCGACCTCTTCCATACGTGGACATAAGGTTTTTGTGCGGCAGATGTAAAGAGCCGTGTAAATCATCGGCAAAACGTCCTATATTCGTTGCCTGCATGAGCATTGCCCAGCAGTTTTCAAATGATCCACGAATGGTTCCAAGGACCAGGAAAACCGCGCTGCCAGCGGTTCTGTGTCAGAGAGATCCTTGATGATCCAGTCCCATCTTCCATTCCTTCGATCAGCGAGAACGACATGACGGCTAAAGAACTGACCCAAGAAGCCAGACACGAAGAAGCGCTGCGCAAATACGCCCTGGATACGCCTCAGTTACTGGAAGAAATCGGGAACCTGAGCGCCGATGAGCAGAAAGACCAGATTCAGTGGGCTTTCGAAGACGAGGCCGAAGCCCAGGGCTTGCAGCCTTGGGAGCTGACGCTCAAGTACACCAGCACGCCTGAAGAGTTCGAGGCGCAGCGTCTTGCCTTGCACAAGGAGGCTGCCGAGGTGCTGGGTGTGGATTGGGATGAGTACTGCGAGATGAATAATCTGGTGGTCTGAAAAAAACGCCAGCCTCAGGGCTTAATGCCAGTCAGTTAAGGATCAAACGGCGCAACGCCTGTGGGAGCAGAGCTTGCTCGCGATAGCGATGGGCCCGTCAACGTTGTTGCTGACTGACTTACCGCAATCGCGAGCAAGCTTTGCTCCCACGGGCTTTATTAGCCTCAGGGCTGGCGTTTTGTATGCTCAGAGACTCAAGCGCATCGACAGATCCACCGCCTTCACATCCTTGGTCATCGCTCCGATCGAGATGTAGTCCACCCCGGTCTCGGCAATCGGCCGCAACGTGCTTTCATTGATCCCGCCGCTGGCCTCCAGCTTCGCCTTGCCGCCGTTCAGGCGCACGGCTTCACGCATGTCGTCCAGGCTCAATTCGTCGAGCATGATGATGTCGGCGTTGGCCGCCAGTGCTTCCTTCAATTCCGTCAGGCTTTCCACTTCGACTTCCACCGGTTTGCCCGGTGCAATCTTGTGAGCGGCCGCGATCGCCTGGGCGATCCCGCCGCAGGCCGCGATGTGGTTTTCCTTGATCAGGAAGGCATCGTACAGCCCTATGCGGTGGTTATGGCAGCCGCCGCAGGTGACGGCGTATTTCTGTGCCAGGCGCAGCCCGGGCAGGGTCTTGCGGGTATCCAGCAGTTTGACCTGGGTGTCGGCGACGAAGTCGGCCAGGTAGCGGGCGCGGGTGGCGACACCCGAGAGCATCTGCAGGAAGTTCAGCGCGCTGCGCTCGCCGCTCAGCAGTGAGCGGGCCGGGCCTTCGAGGTGGAACAGCGCCTGGTCGGAGTTGACCCGGTCGCCGTCACGCACCTGCCAATGCACCGCAACACGCGGGTCCAATTGCCGGAACACGGCGTCGACCCAGGCTGTGCCGCTGATGATCGCGGCTTCGCGGGTAATGATGGTGGCCTTGGCCAGGCGTTCGGCGGGAATCAACTGCGCGGTGATGTCGCCGCTGCCGATGTCTTCGAGCAAGGCGCGGCGCACGTTGGCTTCGATTTCGGCAGTCAGGTCGGCGAGACGTAGGTTCGGCATAACGGGCTCCACAGGCAAAGTGGCCCGATTATAGGGCCAGTGTCCTGTTGCACAAACATTGTTCACCAGGACCTGCATTTGGTCGGCTCTTCGCAACGTTTTGCCAATTCCCCGGTCATTTATTGCGATGTATTTCAAGCTGGGTCACAGAGTTCTCTGGTGCGACGGGGTTCTTTTGCCAGATAATCCGCCTTTCGATTGACGTCATGGCTTTGACGTTGCCAACCGAAGAACACCGTTTCAGGAGGCCAGGATGCATAACGACGGGAATGTAGTGCCTTTGCATAAGGTTCCTACCGATCAGGCGAATCGCTCGCCGCTCGCCCGTTTGCCTGTGATTCTGCTCCAGGTCCGCGACAAGGCCGCGCAACAGCTGCGGCTGGGTTTGCAGAGGCTGTTCGATAATGCCGACGACACCTTGTTCGAGATGGCCGATCGGGCGCGCAACGACGTCGAGCAGAATCTGTTCTTCGAAGCCATGAGGGACCTGCGCCTGAAGCGCAAAAGTATCGAACGCGAATTCATCGAGCAGTTCTTCGAGGCGTTCGTCAGCCTCGCCCAGTACGACCTGACCCATGCCTCCTTGAGCCCTGCCGCCGCGCCTGGTGCTTCGGTCCGGTCGACCCATGACGATCTGGAGCGCCATCTGGCAGTAGAAGCCATGGTCACCCGGGTGCTCAGTCGCGATGGTCCCTCCCTCGATCAATTGACGGCCCGGCTCAGCGTGTTGCTGGCCCGGCCGATGGCGAATTCACAGAACCCCCTGAGCCCGGCGCTGTTGTGCGAGACCTTTTTGCAGGCCGGACGCAACCTGGGGGTGGAGATCAAGGTCAAGCTGATCCTGCTCAAACTGTTCGAACGTTATGTGCTCAGTGAATGCGACCAGTTCTATGCCGAGGCCAATCAGTTGCTGGCGGCCACGGGGATTTTGCCGGATCTCAAGGTATCGCCGTCCCGGCGTGCCTCGGATCGTGTCGACGATGCACCGCGCCCCGCGTCGGAGCGGACGGCCAAGCCCAGGGCCGCCGAGGTCGATGACAGCGTTCAGGAAGTGTTCTCTGCCCTGCAGAAACTGGTGATGCAGGTACGTGGCAGCGTAGCGCCGACCCTGGAGCCCAGCGCACCGGCGCAGCCGATTTCGACCCGTGATCTGTTGCGTCTGCTCTCCCATTTGCAGCAATACGTGCCGGCACCCACGCTTCAGGACGAGTTCGATCTGCGCAGCCAGCTCGAACAATTGCTCACCCGGGTCAGCGTCAAGAGTGGCAAGTCGCGGGTGGTCGAGGGCGCCGATGAGGACGTGATCAACCTCATCGCGATGATGTTCGAGTTCATCCTCGACGACCACAACCTGCCGGACTCCCTCAAGGCGTTGATTGGCCGCCTGCAGATCCCGATGCTCAAGGTCGCAGTACAGGACAAGAGTTTCTTCAGTCGCGGCAATCATCCCGCCCGCCGGCTGCTTAACGAAATTGCCGCCGCAGCCATGGGCTGGGGCGACTGCGACGACCACCAGCGCGACAGCCTTTATCAGCGCATCGAACAGGTGGTGCAGCGGCTGTTGAACGATTTCGTCGATGACCCGGCGATTTTCTCCGAAGTGCTGGCCGAATTTCTCGCCTTTACCAGTGACGAGCGGCGCCGCTGCGAACTGCTCGAGCAGCGTATCCGCGATGCCGAGGAAGGGCGGGCCAAGGCTGAACTGGCACGCCAGCGGGTCGAAGGCGCGTTGAATCAGGTCATGTTCGGCAAGGTGCTGCCCCAGGCCGTGGTGGAATTCGTGCAGCAGGCCTGGAGCCAGGTGCTGCTGCTGACCGGCTTCAAGCATGGCGAGCAGTCCGCCGAATGGCAGGCCGATGTCCTGACCCTGGAGCAACTGATCTGGAGTGTCCAGTATCACGACGAGCCGGATGCCGGCCTGCGCCTGCTGGCCATGGTACCGGAGCTTCTCAAGGCCTTGCGCGAAGGGTTGAGCCGTTCGGCGTTCGATCCGTTCGCCACCAGCGAATTCTTCAGCGAACTGGAAGTCCTGCACGTGCAGGCCTTGCAGCGTATGGGCCAGGCCACGGATAAGGTCCAGTCGGCGGATGCGCCGGTGATGGTTCAGGTGCTGGAGAAAATTGTCCTGCGCCCTGCGTACAAGGCGCCGGCGGAAAACGTGACGGTGCGCTTGCCCGCCGATGACGTGGGCCTGCTTCAGGTCGACCAATTGCGCCTGGGTAGCTGGGTCGAGTTCCAGGAGGATGATGACAATAGCCTGCGTTGCAAGCTGGCGGCGATCATCCAGAGCACCGGCAACTATATTTTCGTCAACCGTACCGGCCTCAAGGTCCAAGAGCACAGCCGCACCAGCCTGGCCCTGGAGTTTCGCCGGGGGGCCGCGCGCCTGTTGGACGATACGTTGTTGTTCGACCGGGCGCTGGAATCCGTGCTCGGCAATCTGCGTCAACTCAATCGCGGCAAGTGATCGCACAGTCCGGGTCGATCACGGCATACTGACGGCATCACCGTCGTCTTCGAAGGAACCTGTATGCAGCTGGACCCCGCGAGCGGTTGGTGCGATGGCGTGCGTCATTGCCCATCGCCCAACTTCAATGCGCGCCCCGAGGGCGAAATTTCCCTGCTGGTGATCCACAACATCAGCTTGCCGCCTGCCCAGTTCGCCACCGGTAAGGTGCAGGAATTCTTCCAGAATCGCCTGGATGTCACGGAACATCCCTACTTTGCCGGTATCGCCGACTTGCGTGTCTCCGCGCATTTTCTGATCGAGCGTGACGGCGCCGTTACCCAGTTTGTTTCCTGCCTGGAGCGTGCATGGCATGCGGGTGTGTCGTGCTTCGAGGGGCGGGAAACCTGCAACGATTTTTCCATTGGCATCGAGCTCGAGGGCACCGATGACCTGCCGTTCGCCGACGCGCAGTATGTCGCCCTGGTGGATCTGACGCGGCAGTTGCAGCTGGCCTTCAAGGCGATCACCGTGCAGCGCATCTGCGGGCACAGCGACATCGCTCCAGGGCGCAAGACCGATCCGGGACCGGCATTTGACTGGGTACGCTATCGCGCGGCCCTGACAGAAGGGGAAGGACAATGAGTTTTCTGGTGTTGCTGCTGGCGGTCTGGATCGAGAAGTTCTCCGCCTTGCGCCAGCGAGTCCAGCGTGACGGCGCGTGGCTGGGTGAGCTGAACAGAATCGAGTCGAGCCCCCGTTGGGTCAATCGACCCTGGCTGGTGTTGCTGGCCATGGTCCTGCTGCCCGTGACGCTGCTGGCGCTATTGTTGTGGATGCTGCAACCGCTGGCCTACGGGCTGCTGGTGCTGCCGGTGCACTTGCTGGTGGTGATTTACAGCCTGGGGCGTGGGGATCTGCTGGCCGAGCTGGGGTCGTTTCGCGATGCGTGGCGTCGCGAGGACCTGCAAGCGGCCACCCATGTGGCCAAGCGGGACCTGGGAATTGAAGCCGACAATGGCGAGCAACTGTTGGGGCGGGTCCAGGGCCATCTGTTGTGGCAGGCCTACCAGAGCTTTTTCGCCGTGATCTTCTGGTACTTCCTGCTGGGCCCGGTGGCGGCCCTGAGTTATCGCCTGCTGGCGCTGGCCGCCGAGCATAGCCAGAATCCCGGCGTGGCCGAGCGGGCAGCACAATTGCGCCATGCCTTCGACTGGGTGCCGGTGCGGTTGCTGGCGGCGAGTTTCGCCCTGGTGGGCAACTTTGTGGCGGTCAGCCGGGTGATGCTGCATGAACTGCTGAACTGGAATATCAGCGCCGCTCAGCTGGTCGACAAGGTCGGCCTGGTGGCTGGCGAAATTTCTGGGCCCGTGGCCGGGCCGGACGGCATCAACAGCCTCGATCGGCTGTGGGAGTTGCTGCTGCGTGCGGCGGTGCTCTGGTATGCCGGGTTTGCGTTGTGGACGGTGCTGGCTTAGGCGACGAGTTCATCCTTTATTGTGTGGAACAAACTGTGGGAGCAAAGCTTGCTCGCGATAGGGACAAGCCAGTCAACATTGTTGCTGATTGATTTACCGTAATCGCGGGCGAGCCTTGCTCCCACGGATAAATACCCTCCCAGGAAAGGAACGGACCCCATCCCGGCGCCGTTAACCTTAAGTTACAAATCTCCCCTCCGATTTAGGCTATACAGGGACAGCGCCCAATAGTGGCTTTCTGCTGTCTCTGTGCGCATGCCCCATAAAAATAAAAAACCTACCGGGAGACTTCCTTGTGAAGAGTTTGCTCTGGCCCGCCGTCGCGCTGATGAACCGCCTGAGTTTCGGTATGAAATTCAGCCTGATCAGCGTGTTGTTCCTGCTGCCGATGCTGGTGACCAACTTCTTTCTGGTGCGCGATTCCTACCGCCAGTTCCAGGGGACGCAAGTGGAGCTGCAAAGCCTCGACCTGCTGGGTAACAGCCTGACCCTGCGCCGCGACCTGGAAACCCTGAACAATCTGGTGCAGATCAATGCCAGTCTGGGTCAGTCCGGCAAGGCCGGCGATGTGGACGCGAAAATAAGCACCCTCGAGCGGCAAGCCCTTGCGCGTCTGCAAGGCATGACCGTCGTGGCCGTGGAACCTGAGCAAGCGAGTCTCTTCGACGCCAAGCGCGACGAAATAATCGCCGCGTTAAAGGCCCAGCAGGCCGAAAGCTCCCTGCAGAGCAAAAGTGCGCTGATCGGCAAGCTGCTCAACAGTTCGCAGATATTCAGCCAGATCATCGCCAGCCAGGCGGGACTGAGTCGTGACAGCCAGAGCGATATTCGTCAGCTCGGCGAACTGATGACCAGCGTGACCCCCAATGTCACCCAGATCCTCGGTGAGAGCCGCGCGCTGGGCGCTTCGGCCTTGGGCCTGGGGTTTCTCAGTTCCGCGTCCAGTACCCGATTCGATGAGCTGCTGGCGCAGATCGAAAAAGTCCAGGGTGAATATGGCTTGAAGCTGCAAGATGCGTTGATCTCCAGTCAGGCGGCTGGACAGGCTCTTGCCAGCCCGGCCGACGGCAGCAAGGGCACCTTGAAGAAGGTCGCCGAGCTGATCGAGGAGCAGGTGGTGATGGCCGATACCCTCGATGCGCCCTGGCCGGTCTTTTTCGATCAGGTCAGCAGCCTGATGGAGCAGACCTACCGGCTGAACGACGCAGCGCTGGGTTTTCTCGATGTCCAGTTGCGGCATCGCCTGGAGCAGAACCGCAGCCACATGGTGCTGCAAGCGGTGGCATTGGTGGTGGTATTTCTGCTGATCTTCTATTTGTACGCCGGCTTCTATGCCTCGACCCTCACCACGCTCCAATACCTGGGGCGGATGATGGACAAAGTGGCGGCAGGGGACATGACGGTCAATTTCGTGTCCCGCAGCAAGGACGAGCTGGGCGAGTTGGGTGAGGTGTTCAACGGCACGGTGGCGAAGATCCACGACCTGATCGAGCGGGTGGGTCAGACAGTCGTCGAGGTGGAGCGTCAGGCCGGACAGGTGGAATCGGTCTCGGCCCAAAGCAACCAGGCAGTGGCCGGCCAGCGCAGCCAGATCGAACTGGTTGCCACGGCAATGAACCAGATGTCGGCTACGGCCCAGGAGGTGGCTCGCAGTGCCGCTGCGGCGGTCAGCAGCGCTCACAGTGTGAACGATGAAACACTCAGTGGACGTGGGCTGGTGGAGTCCCAACAGGGCAGCATCGCCCGCCTGGCCAGCGAGATCGATCAATCGGTGCAGGTGATCAATCAGTTGGCGACCGACAGCCAGGCCATCAGCCGCGTGCTGGATGTGATCAAGAGCATCGCCGAGCAGACCAACCTGCTGGCCCTCAACGCTGCGATTGAGGCGGCTCGGGCCGGAGAGCAGGGACGCGGCTTCGCGGTGGTAGCCGATGAAGTGCGGACCCTGGCCAAGCGGACCCAGCAATCGACTGAAGAGATCGAAGCGATGATCAGTCGTCTGCACGGCGGCGTGGGCGCAGCCGTCAAGGCCATGGGGACCAGTCATGAAATGGCCAGCGGCACGGTCGGTCAGTCGGAAAAGGTCCAGCAGGCGTTGGCAAACATCCTCGGCGCGGTTGGCATGATCGTCGACCAGAACCAGCAGATCGCGGCCGCGGTGGAGCAGCAGACGGCGGTGGCCCATGATATCGACCA
Organism: Pseudomonas corrugata; assembly: GCF_001269905.1. Classification (GTDB taxonomy): domain Bacteria; phylum Pseudomonadota; class Gammaproteobacteria; order Pseudomonadales; family Pseudomonadaceae; genus Aquipseudomonas; species Aquipseudomonas corrugata. Next base: position 291,402 of record NZ_LHVK01000010.1, read on the forward strand.
GAACATTGTCGAGATCAACCGTGCGGGTGAGCGCACCGCCGAAGGGGCGCACCAGACTGAGGATGCCAGTCGTGAACTGTCTGCACAGGTGGGGCAGCTCAAGGTGTTGATCAATGCGTTTCGGGTGTGAAGGCTCGTGTGGGAGCGAGCCTGCTCGCGATGGCGGTCTTACTGGGTACATATCCATTGCTGCGGTAACGGCTACTTATGGTTCCGCTCTTACAGCGGGTTACTTTTGGCAGACGCCCCAAAAGTAACCAAAAAGGCTTGGCCCCACCACTCGGCACCTCGCCTAGGCTCGGTGTGCCCTCACTCCGGCATTGCTCCGTGGGCCCGCCGCGAAGGGCCATCCATGGCCCAGCGCGGCTAACCCGGCATCCATGCCGGGTTGCCCACTACGCAATGCCTGCGTTCGGCCAGCGTGGTTAATGGGGCCCGAAGATCAAGAGCAAAAGCAAAAGCAAAAGCAAAAAAGCGAGGTGACGTTACGGCCGACCTGTCTCTCCAGACGTACCTCGATCCAACTGTGGGAGCGAGCCTGCTCGCGATGGCGTCGGTACATCCAACCTCTCTTACCCAGGCTGACCGCTTTCGCGAGCGAGTCCGCACAGGAGAGTGCGGTCACCAGTTGAACAATTGTCGGGCGTTCGCGGTGCTGGCCTCGGCCAGTTGCTCCGGGCTGATCGCCATGATTGCGGCCAGGGCCTCGCAAATCGCCGGCAGGTGCGCCGGGCTGTTGCGTTGGCCGGGGAACATTGCCGGGGCCATGTCCGGGGAGTCGGTTTCCAGCACAACCGCTTCCAGCGGCAGTTTCGCCAGTACCCGGTGCATGCGCAGGGCCTGGGGCCAGGTGGCGGCGCCACCGAGGCCGAGTTTGTAGCCGAGCTTGATGTACTCGCGGGCTTCTTCGAAACTGCCGGCGAAGGCGTGAATGATCCCCGCGCGTTTCAGGGGAAGGTGCTTGAGGGTGGCGATCACCGCTGCATGGCTGCGACGCACGTGGATGAGTGCTGGCAGTTCGAACTCGGCTGCCAGTTGCAGTTGCGCTTCGAACAGCGTCTGCTGGCGCTCACGGTCCAGGCTCTCGACGTAGTAATCCAGGCCGATTTCTCCCACCGCGCACAACTGCCGATGCCCGGCCAGTCGCGCCAGCCAGTCGCGCAGGTGCGCCACGTCCTCGGGGCGATGCTGGTCGAGATACACCGGGTGCAGCCCAAGCGCTGCGTGCAGATCCGGGTCGCGTTGTACCAGGTCCCAGACCCGCTGCCAGTTGTCCCGATACACCCCCAGCACCACCATCTGCCGGACACCCAGGGCGCGGCTTGCGGCCAGCAGTGCTGGACGATCCGCGTCGAAGTCGGGAAAGTCCAGGTGGGTATGAGTGTCGATCAGCTCCACGATTCAGTCCCGGTGGATACGCTGCTTGAAGGTCCGCGCAATGGCCTGCACGCCAGGTTGATAGTCATCGTTCTCGATGGCCGCCAGGGCCAGTTCCAGCGCCTTATCGGCAATCAGCTGATGCTGCTGGGACATGGCATTGACCGGCAATGGCAGGAAGTCCAGCAATTGCGTGTCACCAAAGGTGCCCAGGCGCAACGGGCGCGACTTGAGCGGGAAGTCGTGCAGGGCGTCGAACACCCCTTGCAGCAGCACGTAGGAGGTGGTGATCAGCGCATCGGGCAGATGCCCCAGGCGCATAAGCAAGTCGTCCATCAACTGGCGGCCGCATTCGCGGCTGAACGACTCGCCGTGCTCGATCAGCACCTGGCCGTCGAAACCGGTCAATGCTTCGCGAAAGCCTGCGGCCCGCTCCTGGCTGATACTCAGCTCGGGGCGCGCGCCGAGCAGCACGATCTGCCGGGGTTGCGTCTCCAGCAGGCTGCGGGTCAGTTGCAGACTGGCCTGGCGGTCATCGCTGATCACTGAGCAGAAGTGCTCAGGCTCCATCACCCGGTCGATGGCGATGATCGGAATGCCCTTGGCCTGGAGCTGGCGGTAGCTGTCATCCCCGGCTGGCAGGCAGCTGGCGACGATCAGCGCGTCGCAGCGCCGGGCGCGGAACAGCTGCAACAGCTGCCGCTCACTCTCTGGCGCGTCATCTGAGCTGGCAATCAGCAACTGGTAGCCCTGAGCCCGGGCACCCTGTTCCAGCAGCTTGGCGATGCGGGCGTAACTGGGGTTTTCCAGGTCCGGCAGAATGAAGCCCAGGGTACGGGTATGCCGACTGCGCAATCCGGCGGCCTGGGGATTAGGCGTAAAGCCATGTTCTTCGACCACCGCACGCACCCGTTCGACGGTCGCATTGCTGATGCGTTGCTGTTCGGCCTTGCCGTTGATGACATAGCTGGCGGTGGTGACGGACACACCGGCCAGTTGGGCGATATCACTGAGTTTCAACCCGTTTTTCCTTGTTTTTTCGAGTTTGCCCGACACTGAGCGCCCATCCTACCCGATTCGGCGCGACGGTCGTTGTCCAAACACTGGCGACAAGTTGCACTTCAAGGATGAGAGATTATCGAGTAACGTGCCAATCTTTCTAGATTAAACGTTTCAGCAAGCGTATTTTCAAGGTTAGCAGGATTTTCTGGCCGCACTGCCGCGATACCGCCAAAAGCCGTCCTGTAACGCTAAGCTGTCATTCAAAACAATACCTGGCGCCAACCCGACGCCAAAAAGGAGAAAGCATGCTCGAGCTCAATCCAGAGCAGATATCCATGGCCCAGACCGCCGTGGATAAAGCCGCCGCGCTGCAATTGCTCGCTGACAAACTGGTGGCCGATGGCCTGGTGGCCGAAGGTTATCTCGCCGGCTTGCAGGCCCGCGAAGCCCAGGGTTCGACTTTTCTTGGCCAAGGTATCGCCATCCCCCACGGTACGCCGCAAACCCGCGACCTGGTGCACTCGACCGGTGTTCGTTTGCTGCAATTCCCGGACGGCGTGGACTGGGGTGACGGGCAAATCGTCTACTTGGCGATCGGCATCGCGGCCAAGTCCGATGAGCACCTGCGCTTGCTGCAACTGCTGACCCGTGCCCTCGGCGAGACCGATCTGGGCCAGGCACTGCGGCGTGCCAGCTCCGCCGAAGCCTTGCTGAAGTTGCTGCAAGGTGCGCCGCAGGAGTTGGCCTTGGATGCGCAAATGATCGGGCTCGGCGTATCGGCCGACGATTTCGAAGAGCTGGTGTGGCGTGGCGCCCGTCTGCTGCGCCAGGCAGATTGCGTGAGTAACGGCTTTGCCGGGGTATTGCAGCAGGTCGATGCGCTGCCTCTGGGCGATGGCCTGTGGTGGCTGCACAGCGAACAGACCGTCAAGCGTCCGGGCCTGGCCTTCGTGACACCGGACAAGCCCATCCGTTATCTGGGCCAACCCTTGAGTGGCCTGTTCTGCCTCGCCAGTCTCGGCGAAGCTCACCAGGCATTGCTCGAGCGACTCTGCGCATTGCTGATTGAAGGTCGCGGCCACGAACTGGGCCGTGCCACCAGCAGCCGCAAGGTGCTGGAGGTGCTCGGTGGCGAGCTGCCCGCCGACTGGCCCAGCGCTCGTATCGGCCTGGCCAACGCCCATGGCTTGCACGCGCGTCCGGCGAAGATCCTTGCGCAACTGGCAAAAAGCTTCGAAGGCGAGATCCGCGTGCGCATTGTCGACGGCCAGGACAGCGCCGTGTCGGCCAAGAGCTTGAGCAAACTGCTGAGCCTGGGCGCCCGCCGCGGTCAGGTTCTGGAGTTCATCGCTGAACCAAGCATCGCCGCCGATGCGCTGCCGGCATTGCTGGCAGCCATCGAAGAGGGCCTGGGCGAAGAAGTCGAGCCGCTGCCGCCGCCGAGTGCGCCGCAGGAAAGCCCGATGGCCGAAGTCGCGACCGTGCTGCTGGCCCCCGAATCCGGCAGTCTGATCCAGGCGGTGCCCGCCGCGCCGGGTATCGCCATTGGTCCGGCCCATATCCAGGTGTTGCAAGCCATCGACTATCCGCTGCGCGGCGAGTCGGCCGCCATTGAACGCGAGCGCCTGCAGAACGCCTTGAATCAGGTACGCCGCGATATCGAAGGCCTGATCGAACGCGCCAAGGCCAAGGCCATCCGCGAGATTTTCGTTACCCACCAGGAAATGCTCGACGACCCGGAGCTGACTGACGAAGTCGATACCCGTTTGAAGCTCGGTGAGAGTGCGCAAGCGGCGTGGATGGGTGTGATTGAAGCTGCCGCAAAGGAGCAGGAAGCCTTGCAGGACGCCTTGCTCGCCGAGCGAGCCGCTGACCTGCGGGACGTCGGCCGGCGTGTGCTGGCGCAGTTGTGTGGCATCGAAACCCCGAGCGAACCCGAGCAACCTTACATCCTGGTGATGGACGAGGTCGGTCCGTCCGACGTGGCGCGCCTGGACCCGAGCCGTGTGGCGGGGATTCTCACCGCTCGCGGCGGCGCCACCGCCCATAGCGCGATTGTCGCCCGGGCCCTGGGCATTCCGGCGCTGGTGGGAGCCGGGGCCTCGGTGTTGCTGTTGGCCCCGGGCACTTCATTGTTGTTGGACGGCCAGCGCGGTCGCCTGCATGTAGAGCCTGATGCCGCCACCCTGCGACGCGCGGTCGAGGAACGTGACACCCGCGAGCAGCGCCTCAAGGCGGCTGCCGAACAGCGCCACCAACCCGCTCTGACCCGCGATGGCCACCCGGTGGAAGTGTTCGCCAACATCGGCGAAAGCGCCGGTGTCACCAGCGCGGTGGAGCAGGGTGCCGAAGGCATCGGCCTGTTGCGCACCGAACTGATTTTCATGGCCCACACCCAGGCACCGGACGAAGCGACCCAGGAAGCCGAATACCGCAAGGTGCTCGATGGCCTGGCCGGCCGGCCCCTGGTAGTGCGCACACTGGATGTCGGCGGTGACAAGCCGCTGCCGTATTGGCCGATCGCGAAAGAAGAAAACCCGTTCCTCGGCGTGCGTGGCATCCGCCTGACCTTGCAGCGCCCGCAAGTCATGGAGGCGCAACTGCGTGCCTTGCTGCGTTCGGCGGACAACCGTCCGTTGCGGATCATGTTCCCGATGGTGGGCAGCGTCGAAGAATGGCGTCAGGCCCGGGACATGACCGAGCGCCTGCGCCTGGAAGTCCCGGTGGCGGACCTGCAACTGGGGATCATGATCGAAGTGCCGTCCGCCGCGTTGCTCGCGCCGGTGCTTGCCAGGGAAGTCGATTTCTTCAGCGTGGGCACCAACGACCTGACGCAGTACACCCTGGCCATCGACCGCGGCCACCCGAGTCTTTCGGCCCAGGCCGACGGCTTGCACCCGGCGGTGCTGCAATTGATCGACATCACCGTGCGCGCTGCCCATGCCCATGGCAAATGGGTGGGCGTGTGCGGCGAGCTGGCGGCCGACCCGCTGGCAGTGCCGGTACTGGTGGGCCTGGGCGTGGATGAACTGAGTGTGTCGGCCCGCAGCATTGCGGAGGTCAAGGCACGAGTACGCGAGCTGAGTCTCGAACAGGCACAAGCCCTGGCCGGCGAGGCATTGGCCGTGGGCAGCGCCAATGATGTGCGCGCATTAGTGGAGGCGCTGTAATGGCGAAGATTCTTACCCTGACCCTCAACCCGGCGCTTGACCTCACGGTGGAACTGGCGCGCCTGGAGCCGGGCCAGGTCAACCGCAGCGATGCCATGCACAGCCACGCCGCCGGCAAGGGCGTGAACGTGGCCCAGGTGTTGGCCGACCTGGGACATACGCTGACTGTCAGCGGCTTTCTGGGTGAAGACAACGCTCAGGCATTCGAGACGTTGTTCGCTCAGCGCGGGTTTGTCGACGCCTTTATCCGTGTGCCCGGGGAGACCCGCAGCAACATCAAGCTGGCAGAGCAGGATGGACGCATCACCGACCTCAACGGCCCCGGCCCGAGGGTCGATGCTGCGGCGCAGCAAGCGCTGCTGAATCGTCTGGAGCAGATAGCCCCCGAGCACGATGTCGTGGTGCTGGCGGGCAGTCTGCCCCGGGGCGTCAGTCCGCAATGGTTGCAGGCGTTGATCACTCGCCTGAAAACCCTCGGCTTGAAGGTCGCCCTCGACACCAGCGGCGAAGCCTTGCGTGTCGCGCTGGCGGCCGGGCCTTGGCTGATCAAGCCGAACACCGAGGAGCTGGCCGATGCACTGGGCTGCGATGTGGTGACCGAACAGGCCCAGGCCCAAGCGGCGCAACGCCTGCATGGCCAGGGCGTCGAGCATGTGGTGATTTCCCACGGTGCCGAGGGTGTGAACTGGTTCAACGTCGGCTCGGCGCTGCACGCTTCTCCTCCCAAGGTCACCGTCGCCAGCACCGTGGGTGCCGGTGATTCGCTGCTGGCAGGCATGCTGCACGGCCTGCTCGGTGCGCACACTCCGGAACAGACCCTGCGTACCGCCACGGCCATTGCTGCGATGGCGGTTACTCAGATCGGTTTTGGCATTCATGACACCGCGCTGCTGGCGTCGCTTGAACAGGGCGTGCGCGTGCGCCCCCTGACAGAACAATAAGAGGGTTCGCGAGAATGAAATTAGCCATTGTGACGGCCTGCCCGAACGGCATGGTTACCAGTGTGTTGTGCGCCCGCCTGCTGGACGCGGCGGCCCAGCGCCAGGGATGGAGCACCAGCGTCGAAGTCCATGACGCGGCCCATCCGGAGCGTCAGTTGTCGGCGGCCACCCTTGAAGCCGCCGAGTGGGTATTGCTGGTTGCCAGTGGCCCGGTGGACTTGTCGCGGTTCGTCGGCAAGCGCCTGTTCCGCAGCACCCCGGCCCTGGCCCTGCAGGATGTCGACTCGGTGCTGCGACGTGGCGCCGAAGAGGCTGCGGTCCTGGTCGAGTCGGATGTTCGGCAGGAGGCGGCTGTTCCAGCGCAATCGTCCAGGGCAGTGAGTGAGCGCGCGCCGCGTCTGGTTGCCATCACCGCTTGTCCGACGGGCGTAGCCCATACCTTCATGGCCGCAGAGGCATTGCAGCAGGCCGCGACGCGATTGGGCTATGACCTGCAGGTGGAAACCCAGGGTTCGGTGGGCGCGCGCAACCCATTGAGCCCCCAGGCTATCGCCGATGCGGATGTGGTGTTGCTGGCGACCGACATCGAAGTCGCCACCGAGCGTTTTGCCGGCAAGAAGATCTACCGCTGCGGCACGGGCATCGCCTTGAAACAGGCTGAGGCCACGTTGAAAAAAGCCCTGGCCGAGGGCCAACAGGAAAGTGCGGCCGGCAGCAGTGCAGGGCCGGCCAAGGCAGAGAAAACCGGTGTCTATAAACATTTGCTGACTGGCGTGTCGTTCATGCTGCCGATGGTGGTGGCCGGAGGTTTGCTGATCGCGTTGTCGTTCGTGTTCGGCATCACCGCGTTCAAGGAACCCGGCACATTGGCGGCTGCGCTGATGCAGATCGGCGGTGAAAGTGCGTTCAAACTGATGGTGCCGTTGCTGGCCGGTTACATCGCCTATTCCATCGCGGACCGTCCGGGCCTCGCGCCGGGGATGATCGGCGGGATGCTGGCGAGCACCCTGGGCGCCGGGTTCATCGGCGGGATCATCGCCGGCTTCCTGGCCGGTTATGCGGCCAAGGCGATCAACCGCTACGCACGTCTGCCTCAGAGCCTGGAAGCGCTCAAGCCGATCCTGATCATCCCGCTGCTGGCGAGCCTGTTCACCGGTCTGGTGATGATCTACGTGGTGGGCAAACCGGTGGCGGGCATGCTCGAAGGCCTGACTCATTTCCTCGACAGCATGGGCACCACCAATGCGATTCTGTTGGGTGTGCTGCTGGGGGCGATGATGTGTGTCGACCTCGGTGGCCCGATCAACAAGGCCGCCTACGCGTTTTCGGTGGGGCTGCTGGCATCGCAGAGTTACGCGCCGATGGCCGCGACCATGGCCGCCGGCATGGTGCCGCCGATTGGCCTGGGCATCGCCACCTTCATCGCCCGGCGCAAGTTTGCCCAGACCGAGCGCGAGGCCGGTAAGGCGGCGTTGGTGCTGGGGCTGTGCTTCATTTCCGAGGGCGCGATTCCGTTCGCCGCGAAGGACCCGCTACGGGTGATCCCGGCCAGCATCGCCGGTGGTGCGCTGGCCGGTGCACTGTCGATGTACTTCGGCTGCAAACTCATGGCACCCCATGGCGGGCTGTTCGTGATGCTGATCCCCAACGCCATCAACCATGCGTTGCTGTACTTGCTGGCGATCGTGGCGGGCAGTTTGCTGACGGCGGTGGCGTATGCGCTGCTCAAGCGTCCGGAGCAAGTCGAGATGGTGCTGGAGCCTGCCAAGGCCTGATCCAACGCAATCCTCCTGTGGGAGCGAGCCTGCTCGCGATAGCGGTGTATCAGCCAACGACTCTGTTGACTGACCCTCCGCTATCGCGAGCAGGCTCGCTCCCACAGTTGTTTGGGGGTGTCCAGGGGATGGTTGTCACACCCGATTAACACGAGCATGTTCTAGTTTTCCCATTTGGGAGGAACACCATGAGCGAGTTCGACCTGAGCCGGCGCCGTGTGATGCAGGCTGTGGGGGCGGGGTTGTTGGTGCCGGGGCTGGCGCCGGCGGTGATTGCCTCGGTCAAGGACCGGCCGGTACTGACCGATGGTGTGCAGTCCGGTGACTTGCAGGGCGACCGGGTGATGATCTGGAGTCGCAGCGACCGTCCGGCACGCATGGTGGTGGACTGGGACACCCGTAGCGGCTTCTCCAACCCTCGGCGCGTTGTCTCGCCACTGGCCGACAGCCGCAGCGATTTCACCGCCCGGGTCGAGCTCACCGGCCTGCCGCCCGACCAGGCGATTTTCTACCGCGTCCATTTCGAAGACGCCCAGAGCGGCGTTGCCAGTGAGCCCTGGTTGGGCCACCTGCGCAGCGCGCCGCAGTTCAAGCGCAATATCCGCTTTGTCTGGAGCGGCGACACCGTCGGCCAGGGTTTCGGGATCAACCCGGACATCGGCGGCATGCGCATTTACGAAGCCATGCGCCTGCGCCTGCCGGACTTCTTCATCCACAGCGGCGACACGATTTACGCTGACGGCCCGGTGCCGGCCCAGATCACCACGGAAAGCGGGCGCATCTGGCGCAACCTCACCACCGAAGCCAAGAGCAAGGTGGCGGAGACGCTGGACGAGTATCGCGGCAACTACCGCTACAACCTGATGGACGAGAACGTGCGGCGTTTCAACGCCGAGGTGCCGCAGATCTGGCAATGGGACGATCACGAAGTGGTCAATAACTGGTCGCCAGGCAAGCAGTTGGACGAGCGCTACCAGACCAAGGATATCGGCACCCTGGTGGGCCGTGCGCGCCAGGCCTGGCTGGAATACGCGCCGATGCGCTTGCAGAAGGCCGATGGCGGCGGGCGGATCTATCGCAAGCTCGCCTATGGGCCGATGCTGGATGTATTCGTGCTCGACATGCGCAGCTACCGCGAAGCCAATGACGCCAACCTCGGCGCGGCCAAACCCTTCCTCGGTCGCGAGCAGTTGGATTGGCTCAAGCGCGAGCTGAAGCAATCCCGTGCCCAATGGAAAGTCATCGCCGCCGACATGCCCATCGGCCTGGGCGTGCCCGACGGCGAAGTCAGCCCCGGTGTGCCGCGCTGGGAAGCGGTTGCCAACGGTGATCCGGGCCAGGCCCAGGGCCGCGAAGTGGAAATTGCCGAACTGCTCGGCTACCTGCGCAAGCATCAGGTACGCAACTACGTCTGGCTCACCGCCGATGTTCACTATTGCGCCGCCCACCACTACCACCCGGAACAGGCCGCGTTCCAGGATTTCGAGCCGTTCTGGGAGTTTGTCGCCGGGCCGCTGAACGCCGGCAGCTTCGGACCCAACGCCCTGGACAAGACCTTCGGTCCAGAGGTGGTGTTCCAGAAGGCGCCCCCGGCCCAGAACACCTCGCCGTTTGCCGGCTATCAGTTCTTCGGCGAGGTGAACATCGACGGGCAGAGCGGGGAGATGAGCGTGGTGTTGCGGGATCTGGAAGGGGTGGCGGTGTTCGAGAAGAAACTGCAGCCGCTGTGATCTGCAGATCACAGGGGGGCCTTGTGGGAGCGGGCTTGCTCGCGAAAGCGGTGGATCTGTCACGCAGAGGTTGAATGTACCGCCGCCATCGCGGGCAAGCCCGGCTCCCACAAGGTCAGGTGGCATATGCAAAGACCGCATACACCCTGAATCCTCTGTGGGAGCGAGCCTGCTCGCGATAGCGGTGGGTCTGTCACGCAGAGGTTGAATGTACCGCCGCCATCGCGGGCAAGCCCGGCTCCCACAAGATCAGGTGGCATATGCGAAGACCGCATACACCCTGAATCCTCTGTGGGAGCGAGCCTGCTCGCGATAGCGGTGGGTCTGTCACGCAGAGGTTGAATGTACCGCCGCCATCGCGGGCAAGCCCGGTTCCCACAAGGTCAGGTGGCATATGCAAAGACCGCACACACCCTGAATCCTCTGTGGGAGCGAGCCTGCTCGCGATAGCGGTGGGTCTGTCACGCAGAGGTTGAATGTACCGCCGCCATCGCGGGCAAGCCCGGCTCCCACAAGATCAGGTGGCGAATGCAAAGACCGCATACACCCTGAATCCTCTGTGGGAGCTGGGCTGTCGGTCAGTAAACGTCCCGCCGATACCGCCCCTGCTCGATCAACCGCTCCACTTCCTCTGCTCCCAGCACGTCGTTGAGCACCCGATCCACCCCCGATGCCATGCCCTGCAAGCTACCGCAGACATAGATCACCGCCCCATCGGCCAGCCATTGCTTGAGCAGCGCAGCGGATTCGCGCAGGCGGTCCTGGACGTAGACTTTTTGTTCCTGATCCCGGGAGAACGCCAGGTCCAGGCGTTCCAGGTCGCCGGAGGTTACCCATTCCTGAAGCTCATCACGGCAATGGAAATCATGTTCGCGCTGGCGCTCGCCAAACAGCAGCCAATTGCGCTGCGGGCCTTCGGCAACGCGGGCCTTGAGCAGGCTGCGCAGGCCTGCCAGTCCCGTGCCGTTGCCCAGCAGGATCATCGGTACGCCCTGGGGCGGGAGGTGGAAGCCGCTGTTTCGCCGCACCCGCAGACTGATGGCGCTGCCCAGCGGGGCATGCTCGGTGAGCCAACCGGAGCCGATGCCCAGGCTTCCGTCGGCGTGGCGTTCCTGGCGCACGATCAGTTCCAGCACGCCATCGGCCGCGATCGAGGCGATGGAATATTCACGCAGCGCCAGCGGTGCCAGCGCGTCCAGCAGCGCCTGGGCATGCAAGCCCACCAGATGGGCGCGGTTTGCCGGCAACTGGCGGGTCGCCAAGGCCTGCTCCAGGCTTTGCGGCAAGCCGTCGACCTGTACGCGAGCATTGCCGGCGATACCCAGGCCCTCGAGAAAATGCTCGATGGCCAGTAGGTCGTTGCGCGGCAGTATCTCCACCAGGTCGCCGGCCAGCCAACTGCTTGGCCCTGGAGCGCTGAGGCCTAGCAGGTATACGCCCGAGCCACTGCTGTCGGGGTTGAGCAAGGTGCGCTGGCCGAGCGTCCATTGTTCGAAATCGGGGGCTTTCCAAATGTCTACCGGCGCCTGCCCGGTCAGTTCTGCCAACTGCTGTTGCCAATGACGCAAGGCATAAGGGTCGCCGCTGTCGACTTCCACCGGAGCGAACAAGGTCTTGCCGCCGTGCTCCGCCAGCCAGCTGTGCAGGCGCCGGGCGAAACCGCAGAAGTTGTCGTATTGCCGGTCGCCCAGGCCCAGCACCGCATACTGCAGGCGCTCCAGGCCCAGGGGGCGGCCCAGCACCTTGCGCTCGAAACCCCGGGCGCTGTCCGGTCCTTCGCCATCGCCGAAGGTACTGACCACAAACAAGGCGTGGGTGGAATTGCTCAGGTCCTGCTCGCTGACGCCCGCCAATGGCTGGACGTTCACCGGCAGCCCGGCGGCCTGGAGTTGGGCGGCGGTCTGCCAGGCCAACTGTTCGGCAAAGCCGCTCTGGCTGGCAAAACCGATCAGCCACGCGGGCGCATCGCCTTGGCTGGCAGCCAACCCCTGGCGCGCCTGCCGGACTTGACGTTGCTTGCGGCGACGATCCAGGTACAGCAACCAACCGGTGATAAAGAACAGCGGCATGGTCAGTGCCGCCACCGTCACCAGGACCCTTCCGATCAGGCCGAAATAGCTGCCGACATGCAGGGCGTAGACGCTGGTCAGCAGTTGCGCCTTGAGGCTCTTGTCGCTGTAGCGGCTGTGTTGGCTGACGATGCCGGTGGCCGGGTCGAGGATGATCCGGTTCAGTGCCCGGTCATGGGGCGAATTCTTCAACAAGTAGAACACGGTCGCCGGTTGCCCGGCCACCGGCGGCAGACGCACATTGTAGGAGGCCAGGTCCGGGCCGGCGGCGCTGTAGATGCTGCTCCACATGGCCCGGTAGTCGGCTACCGGCGGCGGGCCGTCAGGCACGGGGCCACGGTCGCGCACCCGTTCGTCCTTCGGTGAGTCGGAGAGCAGGCGGGTCACTCCTTTGTTGTACCAGTCGTAGGACCAGGTCAGCCCGGTCAGGGCCGCCAGCAGGTAGAACGCCAGGCACCAGGTACCGGCCACGGAATGCAGATCCCAGTTGAAACTGCGGCCTTTCTTCTTCCAGTCGAGGGTCAACCAGGCACGCCAGCTCCGCCACTGGCGCGGCCAACGCAGGTACAGCCCGGACAGACAGAAAAACACCAGGATCAACGTGCAGGCCCCGGTGATCTGCCGGCCCGCGTCGTCCAGTGCCAGGATGCGGTGCAGCTTCAGCATCAGGCCGAAGAAGTCCTGGCCCACCACATCGCCCATGAATTGAGCGTTGTAAGGGTTGAAGTAGCGCATGGGCCCGCGCTTTTCCCCAGGTGGCGCAGCGAAGATCGCCCGTGCGGCATTGCCGCTGTCGGTTTCGACCCAGAGCATGGCGACGGTTTTACCGGCGCTAGCCTCGATCTGCTCCACCAGTTCGGCCGGCGGCAGGACACCGGCCGGTTGTTTCTCCACCGTCAGCACCTGCGGGTTCAGCGCCCGCAGGATCTCGTCCTGGAACGACACCGCAGCGCCGGTAATGCCCATAAACGCCAGGACCAGCCCGGCACTGATGCCGAAAAACCAGTGCAGCTGGAACAGGGTTTTCTTCAACACGTCGCCCGCCTTGTTCATTCATTGCTGTTCATCACGGCGTGCATTATGCCGTGTGTTATCGAGAAGCATTCATAAACACGCATAAAAAGCCCGGCTCAGCCAGTGATGTCGAAATCAAGCCCTGTGGGAGCGAGCAGGTGACCACATCACGACCCCAGCCGTTGCCGGTCAGAAATGGACGTTGGTGCTCAGCAACGCCGTACGCCCGGCCGGCTGGTTGGCGAAACGGATCGAGGACGCCTTGTCGTAGCAGGTTTCGTCAGTCAGTTTCTGCGCGTTGGATTGCAGGTCCAGGTGCTTGTCGACCTCGTCATTTTCCACTCATGACTTGGGGGGCCGGATAACACGTTGTTAATGCTTGGTAATGACTGAGTATTCGCCATTGACTCAGCGCGTGTCCGGGCTGTCGGAAGATTGTCTTGTTTTCTAATATTTGAAGAGTAGTGGGCGGGTGCGCAACTGCTTTAGAGTCATTTTGCGCGATCGGTTAATTATATGAGTGGTGTTTTGCTCTGATTACCCTCGGCGAAACTTCAATGTAATTTTAGAAGACAGGAAGTCTGTGATGGAATTTAACTTGGACGATAAGATTGTCGAGGCTGCGGCGCAAGCGCCTAAGATTTTTGTAGAGGCGTCTTTGGGCAGCGGAGGTGAATATAATCGGGAACCCGGCATACAACTGACCAAAGAGCAGATTATCAGTCTGCGCCGGTATGAAGTGCTCGGATTGTCGTTACCTTATCGCTATAACGATGTGGTTGCCTATTTGAATTACGGTGCGGGTGACGGGGGCGGTCTCGGGCTGACGGCCAGGGATTTTCTGCGAACATTCACAATGACCTATGACCACGCCAAGCGTTGGGCGCCGTTGCGTCGAGAGATCATGTTGACTGGCACTCATCTGAAATTGTTTGCCGAAAAGATCATCGAGAATGGCGAAGGAATCGTTGAGGTTTATGACGACAGTGAAATAGCGAAACATCTCAGGGAGCATGCAATCAGCACCGTGGAGGGCTATCTGCAGCTCAAGCTCAAACACCCCGGCCTCCCCGACGTAACGCTGCCTTCGGGGGATATCCCAGAGATCAAGTACTACCTCAATGCCATGCTTTCTGATGTGAAGGATTGTCAGACGAAGGCAGAAAGTGTCAGGTCGGAGCTGGACCGCTTTGGCACGGACTTGCGGGAAAAGGTGCTGCCGGAAGTCAAGCTGCGATTGAAAGCGGTGAGCGAGAACTCCTATAGACAGGACATTCAAGTACTTCAGGATGATATCGATCAGCGTGCCGCGGAGCTCGATGAGCTCAATAAAAAATACGACCAGATGGTGAAAGAAGCGATTGTTGCAGCAGCCACCCTGAATGTCGGCGGACTGATTCTTGGCATCTACCAGGGGGTCCAGGCCGAGAAAATACGCAATCAGCGCAGGCAATTGAAAGAAGTTCAGGACATTGCCATCCAGAATATGGCCAGCAAAAGCCAGACATTGAGTTCATTGAATCGCGTGCGCGCTGATCTGCAGAATCTGAGTGCCGTTACGATTGAAGCTGAAGTGGCGACTCAGAACCTCATGCTGGTATGGGAAGCGCTCGGCTTATATATCACTTCCTCGGTAAAGGAGGTGGATAAGATACATAACGCCGTGAGCTTGAGGGGGTTTATCCGAAACGTGAAGAAAGTGTTCAAACCCTGGCGGGATATCCGCACCGGTTCCGATGCACTGTTGACAGTGTTTGCAGAAGCTCAGCGGGAGTATGAAATGGATAACTTGATGTCAAGGAAGATGGGGCGAATGATGTTGAGGGTCGCTGATTATCCAGCTTTTGAGGTGCGGGTGTTACGCAATCATAACTCGGACGTTCAGAGCTACAGTGTTCGGGCACAGATGCTGTTTCAACGGCATGCCTATCTGCCGGGTGTGGTGGAGAGAATGATAGGCCTGGCGCTGATGATCGACAGTACGACGTTTGGTTTGCGCAGCCGTGCACAGACAACGATGTATGTATTGGACCGGGCGCTCGGCAACCTCAAGCAGATTCAGGAGGATTTTGAAAACGCCCATGACAGGAATGAACAACATGAAATGTCCAGGGAAATGGAAGATGAGCTGCAAGAAGTGTTCGTTGCCATCGCCCAACAGACCCGCGAATTGAAAGCACTTCAGGTCGACCTCGGTGCCCGCTATGACAAGAGCGCCTCGGCGCAATGGATCGCCACACTGGAGCAGGACCGGGCGTTTGCACAAGACCAAAAGATCAAGGCTGAGGCCAGGCGAGCTGAATTGGACTCGCAGATGAAATCGGTTGCCGATGCGATTGAGTTGATTGAAAGAAACGGCGTGGAGAACATCGGTCAGCAGGCTCAGTTGACCGTGGATAATCTGATGGCGATGGGCATGGCGCCCCCTCAGGTCCAAATTGCATTGCTGGCCATGGACACGCTGAAGAAAACGCTCTCTGGCATCGCTGAAACCATTTCCTACCTCAACATGGTTGCCGGGTACAACCGCCTTCGGGACCGGGCCAGGCAACTGCGCCTGGAGGCAGAGGCGTATACCAGGGACATCACCCTGATCCTGGGCAAGGTTGAGCTGGTTCAGACGCTTGACGCATTGGACGGGGGACGTGGGCGTTTTCTCAAGGAGTTCCTGAATATCGTTGCGGCTTTTGAACACTTCGCTGGGGTTTTCGAGCCGCAGAAGTCGCAACCTGTCGAGGCGCGCGTGCGCACCGCATGTGATCTGATCCCAGGCATGATCAACCATTTGCGCCCCCTCCGTGGGTAACCAACCCATCGGAGCGGAGTCGTCCTGACCGGAATGGACATTTCCATTGATGACGCGGTGGCGGACCCGTGTCTGCCATCGCCGGGGGCAGAATATGGATCAACTTGGCTATGAATGGACAGGGGCGCAGCGACAGACCCTGGATCGTTACGCTCACTTCCTGGGTTCCCTACGCTCGATCTTGAATAACATATCGGTCGTTTTTGAACGGCGTCGAAGTGCCGGCCATCAGCCTGTCGTGCTGGCGGTGGATTCACGGTGGAATAACGCACTTTTCAACTCGCAGTACCTATCGGCGCTTTGGGGTTACGTCAATGACATAAGAATGTCCCTGGAAAGGGATGTGGAAGCACTGTCGGCGTTTATCCGGGATGCACTCGACATCACCGCGAGGGTTTCCAGACGTGAACCGGTTGAGCGAGTGGATTTCAGACTGTTCAGCTTGTCCCGTTCAGCGCAATGGTTGTTGGCTCCACCGATAAAGGTAGAGGACCTGACCCATGAGCTTCACTTGCGTTTTATCAACCACAGGAGCGCGATCAGGCAGTGGGTGTTTCGATTCAATGAACTGTATCGAGAGTCACTCGGGTTGAACCCGGTGTTCATCAGCGCCATGGATCATCGCGCTTGTCTTTGCCACACCCAGCCGAGCGTGGCGCAGATGTTATTTCAGGAGCCGGTCACTGCACCCGCCTGGGACATGATTTATTCCTCGCGGGACGCTTCGATCAGGGCGATGGAATACAAGGCCGACATTGCCGCGTTGTTCAAGGCATTCAACAGTCTGAACGGGCAGATGGGCTTGTTGGCGCAGGATTTATATCAGCGCATGGAGGACGTGGTTCTGACGCTCAGGCGCGCAAGCTATGCGGTGCGGCTGGGAGAACTGAATTCGAAATTGAGCGTTGCCATGAAGGCGGTTGGTCGATGCATGGAGCTGCTGGAGGATTTCGAGGCCTGGCTGCGCAAATAAAAAGGTCCATGCAGGGTGCATGGACCTTTTTTATCGACAGGCTGCGTTACACGTAGAACGACTTCAGCGGCGGGAAGCCATTGAATTCCACGGCGCTGTAGCTGGTGGTGTAGGCGCCGGTCGACAGCCAGTACAGGCGATCACCGATGGCCAGGTTCAGTGGTAGGCCGTACTTGTAGTTCTCGTACATGATGTCGGCGCTGTCGCAGGTCGGGCCGGCGATGACCACTTCTTCCATCTCGCCTTTCTTCTCGGTCCAGATCGGGAACTTGATGGCTTCGTCCATGGTTTCGATCAGGCCGGAGAACTTGCCCACGTCGGTGTAGACCCAACGCTCGACGGCGGTACGGGATTTACGGGCGACCAGCACCACTTCGCTGACCAGGATACCGGCGTTGGCAATCAGCGAACGGCCCGGCTCGAGGATGATTTCCGGCAGGTCGTCGCCGAAGTCTTCCTTGAGGAAACGGATGATTTCCTCGGCGTAGGTTTCCAGGCTGTTGGTGCGGGTGATGTAGTTGGCCGGGAAACCGCCGCCCATGTTGATCAGTTTCAACTCGATGCCGTCTTCTTCCTTGAGACGCTCGAAGATCACCTTGACCTTGGCAATGGCGGCGTCCCAAACGCTGATGTCGCGCTGTTGCGAGCCAACGTGGAACGAGATGCCGTATGGCACCAGGCCCAGGTCACGGGCCAGGATCAGCAGGTCCATGGCCATGTCGGTCTGGCAGCCGAATTTGCGCGACAGGGGCCAGTCAGCGGTGGTCGAACCTTCGGTCAGGATACGTACATAGACTTTCGAGCCCGGCGCTGCCTTGGCGATGTTGCGCAGGTCGGCTTCGGAGTCGGTGGCGTACAGGCGCACGCCTTTTTCGTAGAAGTAGCGGATGTCCCGGGACTTCTTGATGGTGTTGCCGTAGCTGATCTGGTCGGGGGTAACGCCCCGGCTCAGGACCTTGTCCAGCTCATAGATCGAGGCGATGTCGAAGTTCGAGCCTTTTTCCTTGAGCAGGTCGATGATTTCCACCGCCGGGTTGGCCTTCACGGCGTAGTAGACCTTGGCGAACTCGAAACCTGCGCGCAGGTCGTCGTAGGCCTGGGAGATCATCGCGGTGTCGATCACCACGAACGGGGTTTCCTGCTTGTCGGCGAACGCCTTCATTTTCTGAAAGGTTTCGCGCGCGAAATAATCTTCGACCTGGATCGACATACGTTGGGACTCCTACTGGCAAACATCAGGATCAATGGGTTTGAGGGCAAGCTGCCCCCGTGAACGTCCTCCGTATCCCCACTTTGGTTCGCCTACTTCCCAAGGCATGTCGCCGAAAGCAAAAAGGCCATGGGCTGCGTGGTGCCCTTGGCCTTGCTGTCTCGTCGTCAGTACTTGAGCCGGATGGATCGTTTCCAGCATGGACGTTCGGCGCGAACTTTAGGGCGTGAGGGGCCTGAGATCAACTAAAAATGTCGCGTTTTTGCACACATCCGTCGTGCGGCCGGCGACTGCTCTTGATGTAACCGACCTGTGTGACGGATTGATGTTCCCGCTGGATGAATAATCGGGGGTGTTTCGCAGTGCTTGGAGAGACCCGGTTTGGATCAGCACGCCGGAAAACTGTGGGAGCCGAGCTTGCTCGCGATGGCGGTGGGTCAGTTGACGGCAGTGCTGGCTGTGCCGCCGCTATCGCGAGCAAGCTTGGCTCCCACAGGGTTTGTGGGCAATTAAGCCTGCGCGGTTTCGGCCGGCGAGACAATGCTGGTCTTGCCGCCACGAGAGCGTCCAGAGCTCAGGTATTCGGCGATGGATTCCTGGGTCACCTCGCCGAGGAAGACCCGTTCGGCATCCATCACCGGCAACCACGAGCGGTTGAACTCGTACATGCGCGACAGCAGGATCCGCAGATGTTCGTCATAGGCGGCCGTGGCGTTGAACTCCTGCAGGAATTGCGCGCAGGTACCGGTCTGGCGGTGCAGGTCGCGACGGCGCACGTAGCCCAGGGCCTTGTTCTCGGCGCAGGTGACCGCCACGTAGCGCCGGTCATGTTCATCCATCAATTCCAGCGCCTCGACCACCGGGGTTTCCGGGCTGACCGAGGGCGCGTTGTCGGCCGCATCCTCGGCCTTGACCAGCAGCAGACGCTTGAGCGTGCTGTCCTGGCCGACGAAGTTGCTGACGAACTCGTCGGCCGGATGCGCCAGCAGCGTGTCCGGGTGATCGCACTGGACCAGCTTGCCGGCGCGGAAGATCGCAATCCTGTCCCCCAGCTTGATGGCTTCGTCGATGTCGTGGCTGACCATGATCACGGTCTTGTTCAGCGCCCGCTGCATCTCGAAGAACTCGTTCTGGATCATTTCGCGGTTGATCGGGTCCACCGCGCCGAAGGGTTCGTCCATCAGCAGCAGCGGCGCGTCGGCCGCCAGGGCGCGGATCACGCCGATCCGTTGCTGCTGGCCACCCGACAGTTCACGGGGATAGCGATGCAGGTACTGCTTGGGTTCGAGCTTGATCATGCTCATCAACTCGCGGGCGCGGTCGTGGCATTTCTGCTTGTCCCAGCCGAGCAGCTTCGGCACCACCACGATGTTCTCCTCGATGGTCATGTTCGGGAACAGGCCGATCTGCTGGATCACGTAGCCGATGTTACGGCGCAGGGTCACCTCGTCGAGGTCGGTGGTGTCTTCGCCGTTGATCAGCACCTTGCCCGAGGTGGGCTTGATCAGCCGATTGATCATCTTCAGCGTGGTGCTCTTGCCGCAGCCCGAGGGCCCGAGGAACACGCAGATCTCGCCTTCGTTGACGGTCAGGTTCACCGAGTCCACGGCGTTGACATCCTTGCCGTTACTCTTGAAGGTCTTGCTGAGGTTCTGGAGTTCGATCATTTCGTTAATCCTTTTGGAGTCAGCGAGCGTTGCAGCCATTGCAGAAGCAGGTCGGCGAAGATGGCCAGGAGACTGACCAGCACGGCGCCGACGATCAGCATCGACATGTCGCTGCGGCTGATGGAAGCGAGGATGAGCACGCCCAGGCCACCGGCACCGATGGTGGCGGCGATGGTCATGACGCCGATGTTCATGACCACGGCGGTGCGCACGCCGGCGAGGATCACCGGTACGGCGATGGGCAGCTCGACCATGCGCAGGCGCTGGCCGAAGGTCATGCCGATGCCTCGGGCGGCTTCACGGATGCCCGGTTCGACGCCGGTGAGGGCCAGGTAGGTGTTGCGCATGATCGGCAACAGCGAATAGAGAAACACGGCGGTGATTGCTGGCATCGGGCCCAAGCCTTGGCCGAACTTGGAGTAGAACGGCAACAACAGGCCGAACAGGGCAATCGACGGGATCGTCAGCAGCACCGTGGCGCTGGCCTGCAAGGGGCCGGCCAGTGCCGGGAAGCGGGTCATGAAAATGCCCAGCGGCACGCCGATGAGAATCGCCAGGCTTACGGCAATGCCCACCAGAGTGATGTGCTGCCAGGTCAGGTGCATGACCTGCTGCCAGTCGAGATGGGAAAAGGCGTTCAATAGTTCCATGGCTTTTTCCTCAGTCGATGGGGTGCTGGCGCAGGAAGTCGGCGGCCACCACAGAAGGGCTCTCATGGTCGACGTCCACGCGGGCATTGAGTTGTCGCATGGTTTCATCGTCGAACAGTTCGGCCAGCGGCTTGAGTTGCGCGGCCAATTGCGGATGTGCGTCCAGGAACGCCTGGCGCACCACCGGCGCGGCGGTGTAGTCGGGGAAGTAGTGCTTGTCATCCTCGAGCAATTTCAAATTGAAGGCGCTCAGCCGGCCATCGGTGGTGTACACCAGACCGGCGAATACCTGGCCGTTGCGCAGAGCGGTGTAGACCAGGCCGGCGTCCATCTGGCGGATATTCCGGCGCGTCAGGTTCATGCCGTACTGCTTGACCATGCCCGCCAGGCCGTCGGGACGGTTGGCAAACTCGGTGTCCAGGGCCACCAAGTGGTTCTGGTCCGCTTCGGCTTGCAGCACACTGTTCAATTGGCTGATGTTGCTGATCTGTGGGTATTGGCGGGCGACTTTCTCCGGCAGGGCCAGCGCGTAGGTGTTGCTGAATTTCGACGGCACCAGCCAGGCCAGGCCTTTTTTCGCATCGAGTGCTTTCACTCGGGCGTAGGACTGGGCGCTGTCGAGTTTCTCCGTGACATGGTTGTAGGCCACCAGTGAGACGCCGGTGTATTCCCAGAGCAGGTCCAACTGCCCGGTTTCCTGGGCACTGCGGGCCAGGTTGCTGCCCAGCCCTCCAGTGATCTGTGCGTCGTAGCCTTTGCTGCGCAGGTATTGTGCGGTGATCTCCGCCAGCAGCGTCTGCTCGGTGAAGACCCGGGCACCGAGGCGGATCACCGGTTTTTCCGCTGCTTGGGCGAACCCTGCAAACAGCAGGACGCAGCCCAGTATCAAGCTCAACTTCTTCATGATGATTCCTTAATCCAGCCGGCTTTATGACGGTCGCAGACCGCGTTCCAGCCAGAGTCGGCTGGCCAGTGTCACCAGGCCATCGAGCAACAATGCCAAGAGGGCGGTGCAGGTGGCGCCGAGCAACAATTGCGGCTGGTTGTTCAAGGCAATGCCGGGGAAGATCAGGCTGCCAAGGCTGTTGGCACCGATCAGGAAAGCCAGTGGCGCGGTACCGACGTTGATCGCCAGGGCGACCCGCACGCCGCCGACAATGATCGGCACGGCGTTGGGCAGTTCGACTTTCCACAGCACTTGGCGCGGGGTCATGCCGATACCGGTGGCGGCTTCCTTGAGAGAGCCCTGGACGTTTTTCAGGCCTTCATAGGTATTGCGCACAATGGGCAGCAGCGAGGCGAGGAACAGGGCGAAGATGGCTGGCCCGCTACCGATCCCCAAGAAGCCGAGGGCGATGGCCAGTACGGCCAGGGGCGGCACGGTGTTGCCGATATTGAAGACTTGCATGAAGCGCTCGGCGCGTCCGACCATGCCGGGGCGGCTGAGGGCGATACCGGCGGGGATGCCGATGATCAGGGCTGCCAGCATGGAAACCAGTACCAGCATCAGGTGGGCTTGCAAGTAGAACAACAGATCGTCGTGATAACGTCGGATCGTATCGATGCCGATCCAGTGGACCAACAGGGCCAGGAGCGCGACGACGACCACGCCTCCTGTCAGCCCTTTGCCATAGCGGATAGCCACAGGCGGACTCCTTTGTCTTTCAGTCGGCGCACGCTTCCCCAGTCGGCAGACCGTAAAGTCGCCGGGAAAACGTTCGCGAGAAGCAGCTCTTTTCGATGCCGGTAAAACGGCACGTTATCGAGCCATGAGCGCAGCCTCGTCAGGCTAACTTGCTGATTTTTCAGCCCTTGACGAATTGACGCGGCAGGGGGGTGGACGTCTCCACGGGGCAAAAGGTTCCCATATCGGGGAGCATATGGCCACCTTCGATGTGCTCAACGGTTCGGTTCCTGGCACAAGTTGGGCTATAATCGCCGCCCTTTTTTGAATCACCTGCCAGGCGATTTCCCATGACCAAACAGGCCGCCGAAGTCGCGAAACGCCGCACTTTCGCAATTATTTCCCACCCCGACGCCGGTAAGACCACCATCACCGAGAAGCTCCTGTTGATGGGCAAGGCCATCGCGGTTGCCGGTACGGTGAAGTCGCGCAAGTCCGACCGCCATGCCACCTCCGACTGGATGGAGATGGAAAAGCAGCGGGGGATTTCCATTACCACGTCGGTCATGCAGTTCCCGTATCGCGAGCACATGATCAACCTGCTCGACACCCCGGGCCACGAAGACTTCTCCGAAGACACCTACCGCACGCTGACCGCGGTGGACTCGGCGTTGATGGTGCTTGACGGCGGTAAAGGCGTCGAGCCGCGGACCATTGCGCTGATGGAAGTCTGCCGTCTGCGGGACACGCCGATCGTCAGTTTCATCAACAAACTCGACCGGGACATCCGTGATCCGATCGAACTGCTCGACGAAATCGAAGCGGTCCTGAAGATCAAGGCTGCACCGATCACCTGGCCGATCGGCTGCTATCGCGACTTCAAGGGTGTGTACCACCTGGCCGATGACTACATCATCGTCTACACCGCCGGTCACGGTCATGAGCGCACCGAAACCAAGATCATCGAAAGGCTGGACTCCGACGAAGCGCGCGCGCATCTGGGCGACGAGTACGAGCGTTTCGTCGAGCAGCTGGAATTGGTGCAAGGTGCCTGCCATGAATTCGACCAGCAGGCGTTCCTCGATGGCCAGATGACCCCGGTGTTCTTCGGTACCGCGCTGGGCAACTTCGGTGTGGACCACGTGCTCGACGCCGTGGTCGACTGGGCCCCGCGTCCGCTTCCACGGGTCGCCAACGAGCGCACCGTGGAGCCGGTGGAAGAGAAGTTCTCGGGCTTCATCTTCAAGATCCAGGCGAACATGGACCCCAAGCACCGCGACCGGATTGCGTTCATGCGCATCTGCTCCGGCAAGTACGAAAAAGGCATGAAGATGCGCCACGTGCGTACCGGCAAGGACGTGCGCATCGGCGACGCCCTGACCTTCTTCTCTTCGGAACGCGAGCAGCTGGAAGAAGCCTTCGCCGGTGACATCATCGGCCTGCACAACCACGGCACGATCCAGATCGGCGACACCTTCACCGAAGGCGAAGTGCTGGGCTTCACCGGCATCCCGCACTTCGCCCCGGAACTGTTCCGCCGCGTACGCCTGAGGGATCCGCTCAAGTCCAAGCAACTGCGTCAGGGCTTGCAGCAACTGGCCGAAGAGGGCGCCACCCAGGTGTTCTTCCCGGAGCGCAGCAACGACATCATCCTCGGCGCGGTCGGTGTGCTGCAGTTCGATGTGGTCGCCAGCCGCTTGAAGGAGGAATACAAGGTCGAGTGCTCCTATGAGCCGATCACCGTGTATTCGGCTCGCTGGATCGAATGCAGCGACAAGAAGAAGCTTGAGGAATTCACCAACAAGGCAGTGGAAAACCTGGCGCTGGACGGTGGTGGTCACCTGACCTACCTGGCCCCGACCCGGGTCAACCTGGCGCTGATGGAAGAGCGCTGGCCAGACGTGAAATTCCGCGCGACCCGTGAGCATCACTAAGCGCTGAGCCGCAAGACCCAAGCCCCGTTGCGAAAGCCGCGGGGCTTTTTTTATACCTCCTCGTTACGGCGCTGCTCCTGTGGGAGCCGAGCTTACTCGCGATGGCGGCGCCCCATTCGGCATTGATCTTGGCTGACAGGTCGCTATCGCGAGCAGGCTCGCTCCCACAGTGGAACTGCTGATAGAGGATATTTGTGTGCGACGCCAAACCCTGTGGGAGCGAGCCTGCTCGCGATGGCGGTGGCCCATTTGGCATTGATCTTGGCTGACAGGTC
>NZ_LHVK01000011.1 GCF_001269905.1 Pseudomonas corrugata
TTGTTCCTGGAACTCGATGGCGATACCGCGCATGGTCCGGACTTCGTTATAGCCCGGCTCGATGGTCAAGCGGATGCCCAGGTTTTCGTAAAGCCGCTGTTGCAACCGTTCGAGCTCGGCCAGGTCCTGGATGTTTTCCAGCCGTTCGAGCAGGCGCTTTTCTTCCTGACGGTTCAGGCAAAGGATGCGCAAGTCGCTGCCCGCCGTTTCCAGCAATGCATCGCGCCCGCAGTCGCAGACGCCAGGCGGGCAGGGGGGGCGGATCGGAATCGACGCGGTCATGGGCTCCACAAATCCGGGTACGACGAAACTGCCGTTGAGTCCATCGGCGGTCCAGGCAATGTGATGCCTGGCGATATTGGGGTCAACCCTGTCATATGGCCGCCGGTCTGTCACCTGGCATGGCCCGCTCGTCTGTTTATCCGCCGATCCGATCAAATTTTTCCAACACGGGCACCCTCAAGAAAGACAGGCACGTTACGGTCCGCTCCGTCATCGGCACCGCGACGGCCCCGTGGCAAGCATAAGGAGAGTCCGATCGATGCAAGCGAATCTGTCTACATTACCGTTGCTGGAAGAGTTGCTGATGGCCCGCGGACCCGGCGGACAGGAAGACGAAGTCCGGCAAATCTGCCTGCGGGAACTGGAACCCCATTGCGACAAGACCTGGGTCGACCCGGCCGGCAACGTGATCGGCTTGATCAAGGGAGCCGTCAGCGGTAGCGGCCGCCAAACGCCGGTCAGGGTCATGGCGCATCTGGACGAAATCGCCATGCTGGTCAAACGCGTCGAACCCGATGGAACACTTCGGGTAGTGGCCTTGGGAGGTGCTAACCCGATCAACTTCGGCGTGTGCCCGGTGGACATCCTGGGCGATCGGGATTTCATCCCGGGTGTGTTGTCGTTCGGCTCCATGCACAGCACGGCCGAAACCCATCAGGGGGCGGATGTCCTGTCCGGGAATGTGCACTGGGAAGATGTCCACGTGATCACCCGTTGTTCCCGGGAACAATTGCACAGGCACGGTGTGCGCCCTGGCACGCGGGTGGTGCTGAGCCAGCACTGGCGCCGGCCGTTTCGGGTGGGCGATGCCATTGCCGCGCACTTTCTCGACGACCGTGCGCCGATGGTCGCGACCCTGCAGGCTGCCGCGCTGTTGGCCGAGCGCCGGGCGGAACTGACCGGTGAAGTGTATTTCGTGTTCAGCACCCTGGAAGAGGAGTCCAATGCCGGAGCACTGTATGCCGCCGCCCACCTGCCGGGCGAGGTGACCGTTGCCGTCGAGGTCGGGCCGGTAGTGCAAGAGTATGGAACCCGGTTGAGCGTCAACCCGATCATCAATACGGGGGACGAAAAAGGCTGCTACAGCCGCAATATCGTCGACCAGTTGTACCGTGCCGGCGAACGCAGCGGCCTGGAGCCGCAATTCGCCTTCCTGGTGGACTTTGCCAGTGATGCCAGCGCCGTCATGGGCAGTGGCGTGTCGGCCATGGGAGGTTGTATCGCGATACCCACGGAAAACACCCATGGGTATGAGCTGATCCTGGAAGGCAGCATTGAAGCCTGCGCGGCGACGTTGCTGGAGTTCCTGCTCAATCGATGAGGCCCTGCGGCCAGTGAACCCTATGGTGTGCGAGCCTGCTCGCGATGACGGCGGAACCTTCAACACAGGAGCAAGCAGATCCACCGCTATCGCGAGCAGGCTCGCTCCCACAATGGGCCAAGGTGCCAGCAGGATTTGAGTCCCACCGCAGGTTCTCTGTGGGAGATTCTATGGTGCAGGGCTAGCCCCTAAATGCCTTTTGGTAGGTATTCGCTCTGGTTCTTCAACAGAGCGAATGCCACTCGCGCAAGCTTGCGGGCCAGTGCTACCAGTGCTTGGGTTGTGCTAAATCCTCGAGCCCTTAGGGCCTCATAAAATCCCTTCCACGCCGCGG
>NZ_LHVK01000012.1 GCF_001269905.1 Pseudomonas corrugata
CGACTGGCTCATTGCCAACGTCCCAATGGACAAGGCGGTGCTTCAGAAATGGTTGAAAGCTGGTGTGATTCATAAAGGCCAGCTACAGGCAACGGACGCCGGTACGCCACAGGGCGGAATCATCTCGCCCACCTTGGCAAACATGGTGCTGGATGGACTGGAAGTACAGCTCAAGCAACATCTGGGCGTGACGAAGGCCAAAAAGCTGAAGATCAACGTGGTGCGTTATGCGGACGATTTTGTGATCACCGGGAGCTCGAAAGAGGTGCTGGAAAATGAGATTAAACCTTGGGTTGAACAGTTCCTCGCTGTAAGAGGGCTGCAGCTGTCGCCTGAGAAAACCCATGTCGTCCACATTGATCAAGGCTTTGACTTTCTTGGATGGAATTTCCGCAAGTACGATGGGAAGCTCCTGATCAAGCCGAGCAAGAAAAACGTGAAAGCGTTCTATAGCAAGGTCAAGGAAGTCATCAGTACCAACAAAGCGGTGAAGCAGGAGGATTTGATCCGACTACTGAACCCGATGCTGCGTGGCTGGGCGCTGTATCACCAGCCAGTGGTTGCCAAGAAAGCGTACAGCCGGATGGATTACCAGATTTTCCATGCTCTTTGGCGTTGGGCAAAGCGGCGACACTCCAACAAAGGACTCGACTGGATCAAGGAGAAGTACTTCCAAGCAGCCGATGATCGAAACTGGGTGTTCCGCACCACGATCGGGACTGAGAAAGGGAGCAAAGAGGAGATCAGGCTATACACCCTTGAGGCTACGCCGATCGAGAGGCACAGGAAAATCAGCGGGGAATACAACCCGTTCGACCCTGCGATGGAGGAATATGGCGAGAAACTGCGGATGTCTCGGATGCTTGGAAAACTGAAATATCGTGCACAGATCTCAAAATTGTTCCAATCGCAAAAAGGGCTGTGTTTACTATGCGAAAACCCCATAACTAGAGAGACGGGGTGGCACGACCACCACATTATCTATCGCTCACAAGGCGGTGGTGACTCGCTAAACAACCGGGTACTATTGCATCCCATTTGCCACCAGCAGCTTCACGCTCGTGGTTTGACAGTGAACAAACCGACTCCCGTTTTCGGGGGTTTAGTAAAGACTTGAGCCGTATGCGCTGAAAGGCGCACGTACGGTTTTTAGGGGGGGACAGACCAGAAATGGTTTGTTCCTACCCAACTTTCAGACCATCGAGAGGCGTGCGGCCCACACCGCGGGCAGATGGCACGCAGGAAGCCCGGACTAATAAGATGGCATTGAAATCCCCCGCGTTTCGTAAAAAATTTCCGTTGCTGGTCACCGGCAGTCTGCTGGCCCTGCAACCCCTGGCCTCTTCATTCGTTGTCGCGGCGCAGCAGTATGACTGCTCCGTCTCCGCCTCGGGTGCCTGGGACTGTTCCCCCAAGACCCCGGCCGCCGCATTGCCGCCACGTCCGGTGCATGAAGGCAGTGCCGTCGCCGACAGCGGCGACGCTCCGGCCGGCAGCAGCTCGGTTGAAGCAGGCGGCGACAAGCCAGTGCTGGTTACCGAAGCCAAGGGCCGCGGCCTGAAGTCGCGCAGTGCAGACTACAGCCACCTGGATTGGGTTCCGCGGGAGAACCTCACGCCTGCGCAATTGGCCGAAACCGGTCCTTATTGCTCCGGTGCCTATATCGAGCCGACCCGTCCAGGCATGAATGACAAGACGGCCAAGAGCGACGCCCCGACCTTCCTCGGCGCCAAGGCTTCACGCTACGAGCAGGAACAACAGGTGGCGACCCTGGCCGGTGACGTGGTCATGCGCCAGGGCAGCATGCAGGTCGAGGCGGACGAAGCCAGCCTTTACCAGGCCGAGAACCGCGGCGAGCTGAACGGCAATGTGCGGGTTCGCGACAACGGCGCGCTGATCGTCGGCGACCATGCCGATGTCCAGCTGGACACCGGCGAAGCCAAGGTCGACAACGCCGAATACGTGATGCACAAGTCGCGTATCCGCGGTAACGCCCTGTATGCCAAGCGTGCCGAGAACGCGATCATCCGCCTCAAGGACGGCACGTACACCACGTGCGAACCGAACAGCAACGCCTGGACGCTCAAGGGCAACAACATCACCCTGAACCCGGCCACCGGCTTCGGTACCGCGACCAACGTGACGCTGCGGGTCAAGGACATCCCGATCCTCTACACGCCTTATATCTACTTCCCGATCGATGACCGTCGCCAGTCCGGTTTCCTGCCGCCGACCATTGGCAGCGGCAGCGACACCGGTTTCCTGTTGGTCACCCCGTACTACTTCAACCTGGCGCCGAACTACGACGCCACGCTGTACCCGCGCTACATGAGCAAGCGCGGCCTGTTGATGGAAGGCGAATTCCGCTACCTGACCAAATCCAGCGAAGGTCAGTTCGGCGCTGCGTACCTCAACGACGAAGAAAACGAGCGCGCCAAACAGTCCGACTACAGCAAGACCCGCTACATGTACAACTGGCAGCACAAGGGCGGGCTGGACTCACGTGTGCTGACGGAAGTCGACTACACCAAGATCAGCGACCCTTATTACTTCCAGGATTTGCAGACCGACCAGATCGGTGTCGAGTCCAAGGATTACGTGAATCAGCAGGGTGCGGTCAGCTATAGGGGCGACAACTACGTTGCACGGGTCAATGCCCAGGCGTATCAAATGGCGACGATCTCAAAGATCACGCCGTATAACCGCCTGCCGCAGATCACCTTCAATGGATCATTGCCTGACCATCCGTATGGTCTGGATTTCGCGTATAAGACGGAGCTGGTGCGGTTTGATCGTGATTTGAGAACCGGCGACTATAGCGATGAAAATGGGGACACTTCACCATTTCTGGACAACAACATTCGCGGCCTCGCACGGGCTAATGGCAATCGCCTGAACCTGGCTCCGGTCATCAGCCTGCCGATGAATGCGAGCTACGGCTACATCAAACCGTCGCTCAAGTATCAGTACACTCAGTACGATCTGGATCTGGACGGTATCGGCAAAGCGCAGGTCGCCGCGCAGAACGCGGAGGCTGATCGGCTGCGAGGCACCTACAGCAGCAGCCAGAGCCGTGGCGTGCCAATCGCCAGCATCGACAGTGGGCTGTATTTCGACCGCGACACTCAATGGTTCGGCACCAACTACCGCCAGACATTGGAGCCTCGCCTGTTCTATCTCTACGTACCCGAGAAGGACCAGAGCGACATTCCCGTGTTCGATACCAGCGAATCGACCTTCAGTTACTCCTCGCTGTTCCGGGATAACCGCTTCACCGGTTCCGACCGCGTCGGCGACGAGAACAAGCTGTCCCTGGGCGTGACCAGCCGCTGGATCGAAGAAAACGGTTTTGAACGTCAGCGCATCAGCGTCGGCCAGGCCCTGTACTTCAAGGATCGCGAAGTACAACTGCCGGGCATCGATTTCAAGACCCGCGAAGACGCCAAGTCGAACGTGTCTCCATACGCGCTGGAATACGAATTCCGCTGGAATCGCGACTGGCGTACCACTGCCACCTACAACTGGGACCCGGATACCCACAGCCCGCGTTCGGGCAGTGCGATGTTCCACTACCAGCCGGAAGACAATCCGAACAAGGTCATCAATGCCGGTTATCGCTATCGTAACGACCAGGTCCGTTACGACGAGGCAACCGGTCAATGGCAAGTGGGTGGTGGCGACTATGGCACACCGGGCACGCCTGGCTACGTGAAGGACTACTACAAGATCAAGCAGCACGATTTCTCGGTCATCTGGCCGATCGTTCCGCAGTGGAACGCTATCAGCCGCTGGCAGTATGACTACAACCGCAACCGTACCCTGGAAGCCTTCGGCGGTTTCGAATACGACAACTGCTGCTGGAAACTGCGCCTGATCAACCGTTACTGGGTCGACTACGAAGAGTTCAGTCAAGCCGCCCCGGAAAACGAAAAAGGCGACCACGGCATCTTCCTCCAAATTGTCCTGAAGGGACTCGGCGGCCTCACTGGCACCAAGGTAGAGAGCTTCCTCGACAAAGGCATCCAAGGTTATCGTGAACGTGAAGACCAAGCTTTCTGATTGTCTGCGCCCGCTGATGCTGGGCGCGCTGTTCCTGGGTACCGCGGCCAACGCCGCGGTACAGCCCATCGATAAAGTGGTGGCCATTGTCGATAACGACGTGGTCATGCAGAGCCAGCTGGACCAACGCGTCCATGAAGTGCAGCAAACCATCGCCAAGCGCGGCGGCGGCCTGCCACCGCCGGGTGTGCTGGATCAACAAGTACTCGAACGCCTGATCGTCGAAAACCTGCAATTGCAGATCGGCGAACGTTCCGGCATCCGCATTACCGACGAAGAGCTGAACCAGGCCGTCGGAACCATTGCCCAGCGCAACAACATGACCATCGACCAGTTCCGCGCTGCACTGGCTCACGACGGCCTGTCCTATGATGACGCCCGTGACCAGATCCGCCGCGAGATGATCATCAGTCGCGTACGCCAGCGTCGGGTGGCTGAACGCATCCAGGTTTCCGAACAGGAAGTGAAGAACTTCCTCGCATCCGACTTGGGCAAAATGCAGCTTTCCGAAGAGCTGCACCTGGCAAACATCCTGATTCCTACCCCGGAAAGCGCCAACTCCGAAGCGATTCAGAGCGCTTATCGCCAGGCAATGGATGTCTACCAGCAGCTCAAGCAAGGTGCCGACTTCGGTCAGATGGCCGTCGCCCGCTCCGGCAGCGAAAACGCTCTGGAAGGTGGCGATATGGGCTGGCGCAAACCTGCTCAACTGCCGCCTCCGTTCGACCGCGAGCTGAGTGCCATGGCGGTGGGTGACATTACTCAGCCTGCCCGTACTCCCGGCGGCTTCATTATCCTGAAAGTGCTGGAGAAACGGGGTGGCGGCGCGCAGGTGCGTGACGAAGTACATGTTCGCCACATCCTGATCAAACCCAGCGAAATTCGCAGCGAAGCCGAAACCAAGCGCCTGGCGGAGAAGCTCTACGACCGCATCGAAGCAGGCGAGGACTTCGGCGAACTGGCGAAGAGTTTCTCGGAAGACCCGGGATCGGCCCTCAACGGTGGCGATCTGAACTGGGTTGATCCAAACGCGCTGGTCCCCGAGTTCCGCAAGGTCATGGCCGAAACACCACAAGGCCAACTGTCCAAGCCGTTCAAGAGTCCTTATGGCTGGCATGTCCTGGAAGTCCTTGGTCGTCGCGCCACCGACAGCACCACTCAGGCCCGCGAACAACAGGCAATGACGGTACTGCGTAATCGCAAGTACGACGAAGAGCTGCAAACCTGGCTGCGCCAGATCCGCGACGAAGCCTACGTTGAAATCAAGCTCCCTGGTGCAGACCAGGCAGCGCAGTGAAACCCAAGCGTTTCGCGCTGACGCCCGGCGAGCCTGCCGGCATTGGTCCCGACCTGTGCCTGCTGCTCGCCGCGCAGCCCCAGCCATACCCTCTGATTGCCATCACCAGCCGCACCCTGCTCCTTGAGCGGGCTGCGCAACTCGGAGTGGCCGTCAATCTGCTTGCAGTGACACCGGGCGCCTGGCCGGATATCCCAGCGCCGGCCGACAGCCTGTATGTCTGGGATACCCCCTTGGGCACCCCGGTCGTCACCGGGCAGTTGGACAAGGCCAATGCCGGCTTCGTCCTGGAAACCCTGACCCGTGCTTGCCAGGGCTGCCTGGATGGCGCTTTCGCCGGCATGATCACCGCACCGGTACACAAGGGCGTGATCAACGAGTCCGGCATCGCCTTTTCGGGGCACACCGAATTCCTCGCGGACCTGACCCATACCGCACAGGTCGTGATGATGCTCGCTACCCGTGGCCTGCGCGTGGCCCTGGTGACCACTCACCTGCCCTTGCGGGAGATTGCCGACGCCATCACCCCGGAACGCCTGGAGCGTGTCACGCGGATACTGCACGCCGATCTGCAGGGAAAGTTCGGCATTGCCGACCCTCGCATCCTGGTCTGCGGGCTCAACCCCCACGCCGGTGAAGGCGGACACCTGGGTCGCGAAGAAATAGACATCATTGAACCTACATTGGAGCGCTTGCGCAGCGAAGGCATGAACCTGCATGGCCCGCTGCCTGCCGACACTCTGTTTACCCCCAAATATCTGGAGCACTGCGACGCGGTGCTGGCGATGTACCACGACCAGGGCCTGCCCGTGCTGAAGTACAAAGGCTTCGGCGCGGCGGTCAATGTGACTCTGGGCCTGCCGATCATCCGCACTTCGGTGGACCATGGCACCGCCCTGGACCTGGCCGGCAGTGGCAAGATCGATACCGGTAGCCTGCAGGTCGCACTGGAAACCGCCTACCAGATGGCCGAGACCCATTTATGACCGAGCAATACCAACACCGCGCGCGCAAGCGTTTCGGCCAGAACTTCTTGCATGACGCCGGAGTGATCGACCGCATCCTGCGCTCCATCAACGCCAAGCCCGACGACCGCATGCTGGAAATCGGCCCAGGCCAGGGCGCCCTGACCGAAGGTCTGCTCGGCAGCGGTGCACAACTGGACGTGGTGGAACTGGACAAGGACCTGGTTCCGATCCTCAATCAGCAATTCGCCGGCAAGAGCAACTTCAACCTGCACCAGGGCGACGCTCTGAAGTTCGACTTCAACAGCCTGAACGCCGCGCCGAACAGCCTGCGGGTCGTGGGTAACCTGCCGTACAACATCTCCACGCCACTGATCTTCCACCTGCTGAGTAACGCCGGCCTGATCCGCGACATGCACTTCATGCTGCAAAAAGAAGTGGTCGAACGTCTCGCCGCAGGTCCTGGCGGCGGTGATTGGGGTCGCCTCTCGATCATGGTCCAGTACCACTGCCGGGTCGAACACCTGTTCAATGTGGGCCCGGGGGCCTTCAACCCTCCACCCAAAGTCGACTCGGCCATCGTCCGCCTCGTCCCCCATGCGGTGCTACCGCACCCGGCCAAGGACCATCGCCTGCTGGAACGTGTGGTACGCGAAGCCTTCAACCAACGTCGTAAAACCCTGCGCAATACGCTGAAGTTGCTGCTCAGCAGTGCCGAAATCGAGGCCGCGGGCGTCGATGGCAGCCTGCGCCCCGAGCAGTTGGATCTGGCGGCCTTCGTGCGCCTGGCCGACAAGCTCAGCGAACAGGCCGCACCGAAAACCGAGGCCATCTGACGGACGATGGCCGTCTCGGGTGGGACGCCCACTGGTTTACTACCCGACACTTGGCCTAGACTGACCCCTTCAGCCACGCCCGCGTCCCGCTTCTAAGGCCCTTTTGCATGTCCGATCCTCGTTATCAGGTCGACGTCAGCGTCACCACCCGCTTCCTGGCAGAACAGTCGCAGCCCGAACATAACCGTTTCGCCTTCGCCTATACCATTACCGTGCGCAACAACGGTTCGCTACCCGCCCGGCTGCTGTCGCGGCACTGGATCATCACCGATGGCGATGGTCATGTCGAAGAGGTGCGTGGCGAGGGCGTTGTCGGTCAGCAACCGCTGATCGACGCCGGCAACAGTCACAGCTACAGCAGCGGCACCGTGATGACGACCCGGGTCGGCACCATGCAAGGCACCTATCAGATGCTGGCCGGGGACGGCAAACGCTTCGATGCCGTCATCAGCCCCTTTCGCCTGGCGGTTCCCGGAGCCTTGCACTGATGGCCACTTACGCGGTCGGCGATCTGCAAGGTTGCCTCAGCCCACTCAAGTGCCTGTTGGAGCGAGTCGCCTTCGACCCGCAGAAAGACACGCTGTGGCTAGTGGGTGACCTGGTCAACCGAGGCCCGCAATCACTTGAGACGTTGCGTTTTCTCTTCAGCATCCGCCAGTCGCTGGTATGCGTGCTCGGCAATCATGACCTGCACCTGCTGGCCGTCTGGCAGAACATCGAGCGCCTGAAGAAATCCGATACCTTGAAGGAAATACTCGACGCCCCCGACTGCATCGAATTGATGGAATGGCTGCGCCAGCAAAAGCTCATGCACTACGACGAGCAGCGCAACCTGGCGCTGGTACATGCCGGCATTCCACCTCAATGGTCCCTGCGCAGGGCACTCAAGTGCGCCGGCGAAGTCGAGCAGGCGCTACGCGACGACAATTTGCTCAGCCCTTACCTGGACGGCATGTATGGCAACGACCCGGTCAAATGGGACAACGACCTCACCGGTGTGACCCGCCTTCGGGTCATTACCAATTATTTCACCCGCATGCGCTTCTGTACCCGCGACGGCAAACTAGACCTCAAGGGCAAGGAAGGCATCGAGACCGCACCGCCCGGCTATGCGCCCTGGTTCAAGCACAAGGAGCGCAAGACCCGTAACCTGAAGATCATTTTCGGTCACTGGGCAGCCCTGCTGGGCCAATGCGACGAGCCAGGACTCTTTGCCCTCGATACCGGTTGCGTGTGGGGCGAAGCACTGACACTGATGAACATTGATACCGGCGAACGACTGCGTTGCGACTGCGACGAACAAGGTCACGTCAATCCCCATCAACACCCGACCATTGCGTCATCGCCGACCGGCACCGCCGTCTGATCGGCGCCTGGCCTGCTACAGGAGCCCTCCCATGACTGAATTCAAACGTATTCCCCCGGCCCAAGCCCAGGCCCTGCGGGAGCAGGGCGCGGTCGTCGTCGACATCCGCGATCCCGCCACTTTTTCCGCCCTTCATATCAGTGGCTCCAAGCACCTGGATAACCACTCCCTGCATGATTTCATTACCAAGGCCGATCTTGACGCCCCGGTCGTGGTCGTTTGCTACCACGGTAATTCCAGTCAGAGCGCAGCCGCCTATCTGGTCGGCCAAGGCTTCACCGACGTCTATAGCCTGGATGGCGGGTTTGAGCTCTGGCGCACGACTTATCCGTCAGAAACGGCGCAAGGCTCTCACGAATAATTTTTTATCCCGCCCCAAACCCGCGTGAACCGCGGGCTTGAGCTATAGCAGACGAACGGTCTGCCATAACTTATTACGCATTCCACCTGTGCCTCTCCGATTCCGAACTATTCTTAGCCTCAGGCCATCCAAAACAGGGGAGAGCCGGTACACCGGCGCGCGGATCATCGGGAGTCAGCTTTCCAGGGACCTTCATCCTGGAAGCATTCTGGGGGGATAAACGGCAGCTGGATTCCCAGCGGCTGACCAGCAACGACTGATTGATCCGACACCGGCTCCACGTATCGAGCGAGGTGACGTCATGAGCATTTTTAGCCACTTCCAGCAACGTTTCGAGTCCACGCGGCAGGAGGAATACTCGCTGCAGGAATACCTCGAACTCTGCAAGCAGGACCGTAGTGCCTACGCATCGGCTGCAGAACGCCTGTTGCTGGCAATCGGAGAACCCGAACTGCTGGATACCTCGACCAACTCGAGGCTTTCGCGGATTTTTTCCAACAAGGTGATTCGCCGCTATCCGGCTTTTGAAGACTTCCACGGAATGGAAGAATGCATCGACCAGATCGTGTCCTATTTCCGTCACGCAGCCCAAGGCCTGGAAGAGAAAAAGCAAATCCTTTATCTGCTTGGCCCGGTGGGTGGCGGTAAATCGTCCCTGGCCGAAAAACTCAAGCAGTTGATCGAGAAGGTGCCCTTCTACGCGATCAAGGGCTCGCCGGTGTTCGAATCGCCCCTGGGGCTGTTCAACGCCACCGAGGATGGCGCGATCCTCGAGGAAGACTTCGGCATTCCACGCCGCTACCTCAATACCATCATGTCGCCATGGGCCACCAAGCGCCTGGCCGAGTTCGGCGGCGACATCAGCCAGTTCAAGGTGGTCAAGCTCTACCCTTCGATCCTGAATCAGATCGGGGTGGCCAAGACCGAACCCGGTGACGAGAACAACCAGGACATTTCGGCCCTGGTGGGCAAGGTCGATATCCGCAAGCTGGAAGAATTCCCACAGAACGATGCCGATGCCTACAGCTACTCCGGCGCACTGTGCAGGGCCAACCAGGGCCTGATGGAATTCGTCGAGATGTTCAAGGCGCCCATCAAAGTGTTGCACCCCTTGCTGACCGCTACCCAGGAAGGTAACTACAACAGCACCGAGGGCCTGGGGGCGATTCCGTTCAACGGCATCCTGCTGGCTCACTCCAACGAGTCGGAATGGCACACCTTCCGCAACAACAAGAACAACGAAGCGTTCATCGACCGGATCTACATCGTCAAGGTGCCTTACTGCCTGCGAGTCACCGATGAGGTGAAAATCTACGACAAGCTGCTGTTCAATAGCTCACTGGCCAAGGCTCATTGCGCCCCCGACACCCTGAAGATGCTGGCACAGTTCACCGTGCTGTCGCGCCTCAAGGAGCCGGAGAACTCCAACATCTATTCGAAGATGCGGGTGTACGACGGTGAAAACCTCAAGGACACCGATCCGAAGGCCAAGTCGATCCAGGAATACCGCGACAACGCGGGGGTCGATGAGGGCATGAACGGCCTGTCCACACGTTTCGCGTTCAAGATCCTGTCCAAGGTCTTCAACTTCGACCCCCACGAAATCGCCGCCAACCCCGTTCACCTGCTGTACGTGCTGGAACAGCAGATCGAGCAGGAACAGTTCCAGGCGGAAACCCGCGAGCGGTACCTGCGCTTCCTCAAGGAATACCTGGCCCCGCGCTATATCGAGTTCATTGGCAAGGAGATCCAGACTGCGTATCTGGAGTCCTACAGCGAATATGGCCAGAACATCTTCGACCGCTACGTGCTGTATGCGGATTTCTGGATTCAGGATCAGGAATACCGTGATCCGGAAACCGGGGAAATTCTCAACCGCGTAGCGCTCAACGAGGAGCTGGAAAAAATCGAAAAACCCGCAGGCATCAGCAATCCGAAGGATTTCCGCAACGAAATCGTCAACTTCGTGTTGCGGGCGCGGGCCAACAATAATGGCAAGAACCCCACTTGGCTCAGCTACGAAAAGCTGCGGGTGGTCATCGAGAAGAAAATGTTCTCCAACACCGAAGACCTGTTGCCGGTCATCAGCTTCAATGCCAAGGCCAGCAAGGAGGACCAGCAAAAACACAACGACTTCGTTACACGCATGGTCGAACGTGGCTACACCGACAAACAGGTACGACTGCTTTCCGAGTGGTATCTGCGGGTCCGGAAATCGCA
Source organism: Pseudomonas corrugata (assembly GCF_001269905.1). GTDB lineage: Bacteria > Pseudomonadota > Gammaproteobacteria > Pseudomonadales > Pseudomonadaceae > Aquipseudomonas > Aquipseudomonas corrugata. Next base: position 11,105 of record NZ_LHVK01000012.1, read on the forward strand.
ATAAAACAGCTTCAAGCTGCAAGCTGCAAGGAACAAGCGCGTTAGCCCTGGCAACCGGGTAACTGCTTCTACTTGAAGCTTGTGGCTCATCACTTGAAGCTGCCCGGAGGGCCCTATGAGCTATGTGATCGACCGACGCCTCAATGGCAAGAACAAGAGCACGGTGAACCGTCAGCGATTCCTGCGGCGTTATCGTGACCACATAAAGAAGGCCGTGGAAGAAGCGGTCAGCCGCCGTTCCATCACCGACATGGAACATGGCGAACAGATCAGTATTCCCGGCCGCGACATCGACGAACCGGTGCTTCACCATGGTCGCGGTGGCAAACAGACCGTCGTGCACCCCGGCAACAAGGAATTCACCAGCGGCGAGCACATCCCCCGACCGCCGGGTGGCGGCGGCGGGAGAGGGCCCGGCAAAGCCGGCAACTCCGGCGAAGGCATGGACGAGTTCGTGTTCCAGATCACCCAGGAGGAATTCCTGGAGTTCATGTTCGAGGACCTGGAACTGCCAAACCTGGTCAAACGCAACCTGACCGGCACCGACACCTTCAAGACCGTGCGCGCCGGCATCAGCAATGAAGGCAACCCGTCCCGCATCAACATCATCCGCACGCTTCGCTCGGCACATGCCCGGCGCATCGCCCTGTCGGGCAGCAGTCGGGCGAAACTGCGCGAAGCCAAGGAAGAGCTGACCCGCCTGAAATGCGAAGAACCCGACAACTTCGGAGACATTCAAGACCTGGAAGCGGAAATAGAGAAACTCAGCGCCCGGATCCACCGGGTGCCGTTCCTCGATACCTTCGATCTTAAATACAACCTGTTGGTCAAACAGCCAAACCCCAGCTCCAAGGCAGTGATGTTCTGCCTGATGGACGTGTCAGGCTCCATGACCCAGGCCACCAAGGATATCGCCAAGCGATTCTTCATCCTGCTGTATCTGTTCCTCAAGCGGAATTACGACAAGATCGACGTGGTGTTCATCCGCCACCACACCAGTGCCAGGGAAGTGGATGAAGAGGAGTTCTTCTACTCCAGGGAAACCGGCGGCACCATCGTCTCCAGCGCCCTGAAACTGATGCAGGAAATCATGGCCGAACGTTATCCGGCCAACGAGTGGAATATCTACGCAGCCCAGGCTTCCGACGGAGACAACTGGAACGACGACTCACCGATCTGCCGTGACATCCTCATCAATCAAATCATGCCGTTCGTGCAGTACTACACCTATGTAGAGATCACGCCCCGGGAACACCAAGCCCTTTGGTATGAATATGAACGCATCGCCGAAGCTTTTTCCGACACGTTTGCGCAACAGCAACTGGTCTCGGCCGGGGATATCTACCCGGTCTTCCGTGAACTCTTCCAGCGCAGGTTAGTGACATGACCGCCAAAAAAGAGCAGAAGCGCCAACCTATCTCCACCGGCTCCGAGTGGACGTTCGAGCTGATCCAGGCCTACGACCGCGAGATCAGCCGCATCGCGGACCGTTATGCCCTCGATACCTACCCCAACCAGATCGAGGTGATCACTGCAGAGCAGATGATGGATGCCTACGCGTCGGTCGGCATGCCGCTGGGTTATCACCACTGGTCCTATGGCAAGCACTTCCTCAGCACCGAAAAATCCTATACCCGCGGCCAGATGGGGCTGGCGTATGAGATCGTGATCAACTCCGACCCCTGCATCGCCTATCTGATGGAAGAAAACACCATTTGCATGCAGGCACTGGTGGTAGCGCATGCGTGCTATGGCCACAACAGTTTCTTCAAGGGCAATTACCTGTTCCGCACCTGGACCGATGCCAGTTCGATCATCGATTACCTGGTGTTCGCCAAGCAGTACATCATGCAATGTGAGGAGCGCCACGGCATTGATGCCGTGGAGGACCTTCTGGACTCCTGCCATGCCCTGATGAACTATGGAGTGGACCGCTACAAAAGGCCGTATCCGATTTCCGCCGAAGAAGAACGCCGGCGCCAGAAGGACCGTGAAGAACACCTGCAAAAGCAGATCAATGATTTGTGGCGCACCATTCCAAAAGGCGCCGACAAGTACAGCGAGAAAGATAACGCGCGGTTCCCCGCCGAACCCCAGGAAAACATTCTCTATTTCATCGAAAAGCACGCCCCGTTGCTGGAGCCATGGCAGCGGGAAATTGTGCGCATCGTGCGCAAGATTGCCCAGTATTTCTATCCACAACGCCAGACCCAGGTCATGAACGAGGGGTGGGCCACATTCTGGCATTACACCTTGATGAACGACCTGTATGACGAAGGCCTGGTCACTGACGGCTTCATGATGGAGTTCCTGACATCCCACACGAGCGTGGTGTTCCAACCCGGATTCGACAGTCCCTATTACAGCGGCATCAACCCTTATGCACTGGGTTTCGCCATGTACCGCGACATACGACGCATGTGCGAAAACCCTACCGAAGAAGACCGTCGCTGGTTTCCGGAAATTGCCGGCTCGGATTGGTTATCCACGATCAAATTCGCCATGAGCAGCTTCAAGGATGAGAGTTTCATCCTGCAGTACCTCTCACCCAAAGTGATCCGTGACCTGAAACTGTTCAGCATTCTCGATGACGATCAGAAGGACGACCTGCTGGTGCCCGCCATCCACGATGAAAGCGGTTACCGCATCATCCGCGAAACCCTGGCAGCGCAGTACAACCTGGGCAATCGCGAGCCTAACGTACAGATCTACAGCATCGACCGCCGGGGAGATCGTTCGCTGACCTTGCGTCATCAGGCGCATGACCGCAAACCGCTGGGCGACTCTACGGATGAAGTGCTCAAACATCTGCATCGACTGTGGGGCTTCGATATTCATCTGGAAACCCTGCAGGGTGACCAAGTCATGAAAACCCACCATGTCCCCCCCAGAAACGAACAAACCGAAGGCGATTACGGCCGTCTGGACCTGGCCGTCATCCATCTTTGATCCCGTTTTCGCCTCCGTTGACCCGACGCAAAGGTTATCCTGTCGGATCAACGGAGGTTTTTTATGCAGATCTATAAAGTCGGCGGTGCCGTGCGCGATCGCCTGCTGGGCATTCCCGTCGTCGACGTCGACCGGGTCGTGGTCGGCGCCACGGCCGAGGAAATGATCGCCAAGGGGTTTCGCCCCGTGGGAGCCGATTTTCCGGTGTTTCTCGCCCCTGACACGGGCGAGGAGTACGCCCTCGCCCGCACGGAACGCAAAAGCGGCCGGGGCTACGGCGGCTTCGTGTTTCATGCCAGCCCTGAAGTGACTCTCGAGGAAGACTTGGTTCGCAGGGACCTGACGATCAACGCCATGGCGGAGGACGATCAGGGCAACCTCACCGATCCCTACCACGGCCAGCGTGACCTCGAAGCTCGCGTACTCCGCCATGTTTCTCCGGCGTTTGCCGAAGATCCGCTCCGGGTCCTGCGGGTTGCCCGCTTTGCCGCGCGCTATGCCTCACTGGGTTTCAAGGTGGCGGACGAGACCCTTGAGCTGATGCGCCAACTCAGCGATTCTGGCGAACTGGAAGCCTTGACCGCCGAGCGCAGTTGGAAGGAAATTTCCCGCGCCCTCATGGAAAACCAGCCACAGGTGTTTATCCAGGTCTTGCGCGACTGTGATGCCCTCAAAGCCCTCATGCCCGAGGTCGATGCACTATTCGGCGTACCACAGCCCGAAGCCCATCATCCGGAAATCGATACCGGCGCACATACCCTGAGCGTGCTGGAACAAGCCGCCCTGCACCAACAACCGCTAACGGTCCGCTGGGCCTGCCTGCTACATGATCTGGGCAAGGCCCTGACACCCGAACATGAATGGCCGCGACACATCGCCCATGAGCACAAAGGATTAAAACCGATCAGGGCAGTCAGCGAGCGCTTCAAAGTGCCACGCGACTGCCAGGAATTGGCGCTATTGGTTGGCCAATATCACACCCATGGCCATCGTGCGCTTGAATTGAAAGCGTCCACCTTGCTCGAATTACTACAGAGCTTTGATGTGTACCGCCGCCCCCATCGCTTCGAAGAGTTTATCGCGGCCTGCGAAATGGATGCCCGAGGCCGCAAGGGCTTGGAAAATCGAAGTTATCCACAGGCGGACTATCTGCGCGGCGCGGCAGCGGCGGCGCGGGGGGTGGCAGTGCAACCATTGCTGGAGAAAGGCTTTAAGGGGCCTGAACTGGGAGAGGCGATTAAACGCGAACGACTCAGGGCCCTGAAAACTTACAAGGAGGGGGCGAACTGACAGGGGTTGCGTGTCCGCTTGCACTTTCACCGGACGGGGGACCGCCATCGCGAGCAGGCTCGCTCCCACACTAGTGTCCGTGCCGGATACCTATACCTGTGGGAGCGAGCCTGCTCGCGATGGCGTCAGGAAATTCGCAACAGGTCCGAAGACGTCAGCTGCTCGCCCCGCCATTCAAAAGCCACCGGCGCCAGGACCTGATCAATCTGCGATTCGTCCCACAACGTGGCAAAACTTTTGCCTACGCCTGGGTGAACGCGATCCGGTGCAATCAACGACAATGGCCACAAGACAAAGGCATTTTTCAGGATTTCCGCCCGCGGCAGAACCAAGCCTTCGAAATTGCCGACCTGCTCGCCGTACAACAACACGTCGATGTCCAGCGGCAGCCCCTTGCGATCCGGCGCATAACGACCATTGTCCGCCTCGATGCACTTGAGACGGCGGTCCAGCTCCATCAACGGCAGGTCTGTGAAGGCCGACACGACGAAATTGAAGAAAGGCCCGCTTTTGATGCCCACCGGCTGGCTCTCGAATACCGCCGAGCAGCGTATGTCCACCAGAAAGCCCGCAAGGGCTTCAAGCCCCGCGCGCAAGTGGGTTTCGCGCTCGATATTGCTGCCGAGCCCGAGAAAAACCTGTGTCAGCGACATCCGCGCTCGATCTCCACACCCACTCCGCTGGCCGCCGGAACCGCGCCAGGCTTGGTCACTTTCAGACGCAGCCAGGTAATCTTGAACTCGTCCATCAACTCTTGAGCCAGTCGCTCGGCGAAAGTCTCGACCAACTGGAACCGGGCCTGATCGGCGAACGCCTGGATGCGCGATGAGACACTGGCATAATCGAGCGCCAGATTCAGGTCATCGCCCGCGGCGGCCGGGCGGTTATCCCAAGCGAAACTCAGATCAAGCCGCAGACACTGTCGGATGTCTCGCTCCCAGTCGTAGGCACCGATTACCGTGTCGACTTCCAGGCCCTCGATAAACACTCTGTCCAAGCACTCTTCTCCGCAGCACGACAAGGGCGCAATGCGCCGTTAGAATCAGGGCATCCTCGCCCGGAATAGTTAGCATGTTTTGGTTACTGGCGATCCTCGCCTACCTGCTCGGCTCGCTGTCCTTTGCCATCGTGCTCAGCCGTCTGACGGGTCACCCCGATCCGCGCATGAGCGGCTCAGGCAATGCCGGTGCCACCAACATGTTGCGCCTGGCCGGACGCAAACTCGCCGTCCTGACCCTGCTCGGCGACCTTTGCAAAGGTCTTGTGCCGGTACTGATCGCCAGCCTCGCGGGGCTTTCCTTGCAGCAACAGGCCTGGATCGGCGTCTGTGCGGTCATTGGTCATCTTTTCCCGCTGTACTTCCGCTTTCGGGGCGGAAAAGGTGTCGCCACCGCCGCCGGAATGCTGCTGGGTCTGTATCCGCCCGCGGCACTGCTGGCCGTCTCGGCCTGGCTGCTGATGTTCTACCTGACCCGCACCAGCTCATTGGCCGCACTGATCGCCACCCCGCTGACCCTGCCGCTGCTGGCCTGGCAGGAACCCGAGGCCCTGCTGCCGATGACCGCCCTGGTCGCGCTGATCGTCTGGCGTCACCGGGGCAATCTACGCGACCTGTTCGCCGGGCGCGAACGGCATTTTTAAATACTTCACAACGGCGACAGCTGCTCCATGGGCCAGCGCGCCTGCACACTGATCGACAGGCTTTCGCGCTGGCCGGCCTGCAGCCGCTGACAGCCGGCAAAAGCGATCATCGCGCCGTTATCGGTGCAGAATTGCGGCCGGGCGTAGTAAACGTCGCCTTTCATGTCGCCAAGCATTTTTTCCAGCGACACCCGCAGGGCCTTGTTTGCACTCACTCCGCCGGCGATGACCAGCCGCTTGAGCCCGGCCTGTTTCAGAGCGCGCTTGCATTTGATGGTCAAAGTCTCCACCACGGCCTGCTGGAACGCCAGCGAGATGTCGCAACGGGCTTGCTCATGGTCGCCCCCGGCGCTGACGCACTGCTGCCAGGTGTTCAGGGCGAAGGTCTTCAAGCCACTGAAACTGAAATCCAGTCCCGGCCGGTCACACATCGGCCGAGGAAATACGAAACGTCCTTCGACCCCTTGGGTCGCTAGCCGTGCGATTTCCGGTCCACCCGGATAATTGAGGCCCATCATCTTTGCGGTTTTGTCGAAAGCTTCACCAGCCGCATCGTCCAGGCTTTCACCCATCAACTCGTATTGACCGATGCCGTCGACCCGGACCAGTTGTGTATGGCCTCCTGAAACCAACAAGGCGACGAACGGAAACTCCGGTGGCTGCGGCTCCAGCATGGGCGCCAGCAGGTGGCCTTCCATGTGATGCACACCCAGGGCCGGTATGCCCCAGGCAAAGGCCAGCGCCTGGGCACAAGAAGCCCCGACCAGCAACGCGCCCACCAGGCCCGGTCCGGCGGTATAGGCGACGGCATCGATTTCAGTCGGCACACAGCCGGCTTCGGCCAGAACCTGGCGGATCAGGGGCAGCATGCGCTTGACGTGATCGCGGGACGCAAGCTCGGGCACCACGCCGCCGTAGGCGCGGTGCAGGTCGATCTGACTGAACAGCGCATCGGCCAGCAGGCCGCGTTCACTGTCGTAGAGCGCGACGCCGGTTTCGTCGCAGGAAGTTTCTAATCCCAGTACTAGCATGGGTTTGCGCCTTGTGGAGGCTGAATTCGAAGGCGCGCATGATAGTCGCCACGTTGTGCCCCGACCAGCGGTTTTCGATCAGAGGCTTTGCATTCCTGGCGTTGAGGGGTTAACATCCGCAACCCTTAAAAACCGACGTCTTCAAGTGCTCTTTTGCCGCGAGGATGTTGACCCCGGTAATGAATGAAGGTAGCTCTGGATGCCAGCCGTCAAAGTAAAAGAGAACGAACCCTTCGACGTAGCTCTGCGTCGTTTCAAGCGCTCCTGCGAAAAAGCCGGTGTTCTGGCTGAAGTTCGTAGCCGCGAATTCTACGAGAAGCCGACTTCCGAGCGTAAGCGCAAAGCAGCAGCCGCTGTTAAGCGTCACGCCAAGAAAGTTCAGCGCGAACAGCGCCGCGCCGTACGTCTGTACTAATACACAGACGTTCGTAGCAAGCTTCTGCCAAGCCCGGCCTTCAAGCCGGGCTTATGGCATTTGCGGAATAACGCTTGATGCTTCACAGTCAAAGCCGCAGATGCGACTGAGACAACTGCTTTACCACGTCAGACCTGGCTCTTCTGCCAGCGGTGCACGTCTCTTCTGACGAGCCTTCCAAGGCTACTGACGAGCACACCCTGATTCCTCTAACGACGATCAGCCCATGGCACCTGCTTGCGTGCCCGCTCGATGAGCTATCCGAGGCCTGACCGGCCGTGACCGGATTCAGCGCAACATATTCAAACAGTCGAATACTGATGGTAATTAACGTCAGTGGATTATCGGCAGATACACTTCCCGACAGCAATGATGCAGACAACCCCGGTCGAGCCACCGCTTACAGTGTCTCATGACCAGGACCCGGTTACGCCTGCTGATTCCGGGCCCCTATTTCGCGCAGTGATGATGAGAACGCCATGGCCGGGCTAATTCCCCAGAGCTTTATTGACGACCTCCTGAACCGCACCGACATCGTCGATGTGGTCAGCTCTCGCCTGCAAATGAAAAAGGCCGGCAAGAACTACACGGCCTGCTGCCCATTCCACAAGGAAAAAACGCCATCCTTCAGCGTCAGCCCCGACAAGCAGTTCTATTACTGCTTTGGCTGTGGCGCTGGCGGCAATGCCCTCGGCTTCATCATGGACCACGACAACCTGGATTTCCCCCAGGCTGTCGAAGAACTGGCCAAAGCCGCCGGCATGGAAATTCCTCGTGAGGAAAGCGGTCGGGCACACAAGCCGCGCCAACCCACCGACTCGCCGCTCTATCCGCTGCTGACCGCGGCGGCTGATTTCTATCGCCAGGCTCTCAAAAGCCATCCGGCCCGCAAGGCCGCGGTGGATTATCTCAAGGGTCGCGGCCTGACCGGCGAAATTGCCCGGGACTTCGGCCTCGGCTTTGCCCCGCCCGGCTGGGACAATCTGTACAAGCACTTGAGCAGCGACACGCTGCAGCAGCGCGCCATGATCGATGCCGGCTTACTGATCGAAAATGCCGAAACCGGCAAGCGTTACGATCGCTTCCGCGACCGGGTAATGTTCCCGATCCGCGACACCCGCGGGCGTATCATTGCCTTCGGTGGCCGCGTATTGGGCGACGACAAGCCCAAGTACCTGAACTCGCCGGAAACACCGGTGTTCCATAAGGGCCAAGAGCTGTACGGCTTGTATGAGGCCCGCAAGAACAACCGCAACCTCGACGAGATCATCGTCGTCGAAGGTTACATGGACGTCATTGCCCTCGCCCAGCAAGGCCTGCGCAATGCCGTTGCGACGCTGGGCACCGCCACCAGCGAAGAGCACATGAAGCGACTTTTCCGTGTCGTGCCCAGCGTACTGTTCTGCTTCGACGGCGACCAGGCCGGCCGCAATGCCGCCTGGCGTGCGCTGGAAGCCACGCTGCCCTGCCTGCAGGATGGCCGACGGGCGCGCTTTCTGTTCCTGCCGGAAGGTGAGGACCCCGATACCCTGGTGCGCTCCGAAGGCACCGACGCGTTCCGCGCGCGGATCAATCAACATGCACAACCATTGGCCGATTATTTTTTCCAGCAGTTGACCGAAGAGGCCGATCCACGCTCGCTCGAAGGCAAGGCCCACATGGTCACCCTCGCGGCACCGCTGATCGACAAGGTACCCGGCGCCAACCTGCGCGCACTGATGCGCCAGCGCCTGACCGAAATCACCGGCCTCAACAGCGAAGCGGTCAACCAGCTGGCTCATAGCGCTCCAGCGGAGGCGCCGCCGGCGTACGACCCGGGCATCGACTACGACGCAATGCCGGATTTCGCGGACTATCATCACCCTCAGCAGGACTATGCGCCGCAGCAAGAGTGGACACCGAAAAAAACCGGTGGCGGCGGCAAGAAATGGGACAAGAAACCCTGGGACAAGAACGGCAAGCGCGGCGATCGCGACCAACCACGTGCCCCACGCGTGCCGGTAGGCGTCGAAGCACCAACTCTGATTGCTCTTCGCACGCTCATTCATCACCCGCAGATGGCTAGCAAGGTCGAAACTGCTGATCATTTCGCAAATGAGAGCAATACCTATGCCCAGCTACTGGTGGCACTGGTCGAGGCCGTGCAGAAAAATCCTAAGCTAAGCTCCATTCAGCTCATGGCTCGCTGGCACGGAACCGATCAGGGGCGCCTGCTTAAGGCGTTAGCAGAAAAAGAGTGGTTGATTGCAAACGACAATCTTGAACAACAGTTTTTAGACACCATTACTAGGTTATCCGCGGGTCAACACGCACAGAACCTGGAAGACCTCATCAGGAAAGCAAGACAGCCTGGGCTGACCGCGGAGGACGCCAGCCAGATAGCGAATGAAATGCGTGAACTATTAAAACGCAATGTCTCCACATCAAACCCGACCTCAACTGGCGCGTGAGGTCACAGCTCAGGTATAATCCTCGGCTTGTTTTTTGCCCGCCAAGACCTTCAGTGGATAGGGTGTTATGTCCGGAAAAGCGCAACAGCAGTCTCGTATCAAAGAGTTGATCCTATTGGGTCGTGAGCAGGGCTACCTGACTTACGCGGAGGTCAACGACCACCTGCCGGAGGATATTTCAGATCCGGAACAGGTGGAAGACATCATCCGCATGATCAACGACATGGGGATCAACGTATTCGAGGTTGCGCCAGATAAGGATGCCCTTATGCTGGCCGACGCCGATACCGACGAGGCGGCCGCTGAAGAAGCGGCCGCAGCGCTGGCGGCTGTCGAGACCGACATTGGTCGCACCACCGACCCTGTGCGCATGTATATGCGTGAAATGGGTACGGTAGAGCTCCTCACGCGTGAAGGCGAAATCGAAATCGCCAAGCGTATTGAAGAAGGCATCCGTGAAGTGATGGGCGCAATCGCGCACTTCCCTGGCACGGTCGACCATATTCTCTCCGAATACACTCGCGTCACCACCGAAGGTGGCCGCCTGTCCGACGTCCTGAGTGGCTACATCGACCCGGATGACGGCACCACGCCGCCTGCCGCCGAAGTCCCGCCACCGATCGACGCCAAGGCCGAGAAAGCCGATGACGACAGCGATGACGACGACGCCGAAGCCAGCGATGACGAAGAAGAAGCCGAAAGCGGTCCTGATCCGGTCGTCGCCGCACAGCGTTTCGGCGCCGTGGCCGAGCAGATGGAAATCACCCGCAAGGCGCTGAAAAAGCACGGTCGCGACAACAAGCAAGCCATCGCCGAGCTGTTGGCCCTGGCCGAACTGTTCATGCCGATCAAGCTGGTGCCCAAGCAGTTCGAAGGCCTGGTCGAGCGTGTTCGCAGCGCCCTGGATCGTCTGCGTCAGCAAGAGCGCGCGATCATGCAACTGTGCGTTCGTGATGCCCGCATGCCACGTGCCGACTTCCTGCGTCAGTTCCCTGGTAACGAAGTCGACGAAAGCTGGACCGATGCACTGGCCAAAGGCAAGTCCAAATACGCGGAGGCCATCGCCCGCCTGCAACCGGATATCGTTCGTTGCCAGCAGAAGCTGAGCGCGCTGGAGACCGAAACCGGCCTGAGCATCGCCGAGATCAAGGACATCAACCGTCGCATGTCGATCGGTGAGGCCAAGGCCCGCCGCGCGAAGAAAGAGATGGTCGAAGCGAACTTGCGTCTGGTGATCTCCATTGCCAAGAAGTACACCAACCGCGGCCTGCAGTTCCTCGATCTGATCCAGGAAGGCAACATCGGCCTGATGAAAGCGGTGGACAAGTTCGAATACCGTCGCGGCTACAAGTTCTCGACCTATGCTACCTGGTGGATCCGCCAGGCGATCACCCGTTCGATCGCCGACCAGGCCCGCACCATCCGTATTCCGGTGCACATGATCGAGACCATCAACAAGCTCAACCGTATTTCCCGGCAGATGCTGCAGGAAATGGGTCGCGAACCGACTCCGGAAGAGCTGGGCGAACGCATGGAAATGCCTGAGGACAAGATCCGCAAGGTATTGAAGATCGCCAAAGAGCCGATTTCCATGGAAACACCTATCGGTGATGATGAAGATTCCCATCTGGGTGACTTCATCGAAGACTCCACCATGCAGTCGCCGATCGATGTCGCCACTGTCGAGAGTCTCAAGGAAGCGACTCGCGAAGTACTCTCCGGCCTCACAGCCCGTGAAGCCAAGGTACTGCGCATGCGTTTCGGCATCGATATGAATACCGACCATACCCTCGAGGAGGTCGGTAAGCAGTTTGACGTGACGCGCGAGCGGATTCGTCAGATCGAAGCCAAGGCGTTACGCAAACTGCGCCACCCGACACGAAGCGAGCATCTGCGCTCCTTCCTCGACGAGTGACCTTCAGAACCCCCGGCCCTGCCGGGGGTTCTTTCATATGCAGAAAAATCCCCTTCGCTACGCCCCCCGCCCCATTGCACGTCTACACTCGAAACATCCTTCCTATGCCATGACGAGACCGTGATGCCCAGACTGACGGCCCTGCTCTTGCTGTCACTGATGACCTGGACCGCAACGGCTGGCGCGTTGATGCTCACTGACGAAGAGCGCCGCTGGCTCAAGGACCACCCCGACCTGCGCCTGGGCGTCGATGCCTCATGGCCGCCGTTCGAATTTCGCGACGATCAAGGTCGTTATCAAGGCCTGGCCGCCGATTACGTTGAAATCATCCGCGAGCGACTGGCAGTCACGCTTACCCCCATTGAGCCCGCCAGCTGGACCGCCGTGCTGGAATCGGTCGCACAAGGCAAGATCGATCTGCTGCCGGGCATCATGTCCACCCCCGAACGGCAGAATTTCCTGGCCTTTACGCGCCCTTACCTCGACTTTCCGATCGTTATCCTGGCCCATCGAGGCGGAGCCCAGCCTCACAATCTCAAGGATCTGTACGGGTTGAAGATTGCAGTGGTGGAAAACTATGCCCCCCATGAGCTGCTACGCAGTCATCACCCCGACCTGAACCTGGTGGCGCTGCCCAACGTCAGTTCAACCCTGCAGGCCCTGGCAACCGATAAAGTGGATGCCGTGGTAGGCGACCTTGCTTCCAGCGTCTGGAGCCTTCGCCAGCTCAAGCTCGAAGGCCTTTACGTCAGCGGCGAGACGCCCTATCGCTATCAGTTGGCAATGGCCGTTCCCCGCGACAATCAAATACTGGTGAACATTCTGGACAAGGTCATCGCCGACATGAGCCCGGCCGAGATCGCTGAAATCCAGGAGAAATGGGTCGGCAATGTGCGCGACTACCGGCAGTTCTGGTCGGACGTGCTGCTTTATGGCCTGCCCGGACTGCTGCTCTTGATGGGCATCCTGGCAGCGGTGATTCGCATCAACCGCCGCCTAAGCTCGGAGATCGCCCGTCGAATCGACCTGGAACAGGAGCTACGCAGCAGTGAATATCACTATCGCGGACTGGTGGAGAGCCTCTCGGCGATTGCCTGGGAAGCCAAGGTCAGCGACTTCACCTACACCTATGTCTCGCCCCACGCCGAAGACTTGCTTGGCTATCCCCTCGCCCATTGGCTGATCCCGGGCTTCTGGCGCAACATCATTCATCCGGCGGACCTTATCCGTGCCCAAACCTATTGCGATCATGAAGTGCTCGCCGGACGCGATCATTGCATCGATTACCGAGTCATCACCGCCGATGGCCGCTGCCTGTGGGTTCGCGACATTGTCAGCCTGATCGAACACGGTCATGAGCCGGTAATGCGCGGGCTGATGATCGACATCAGTGAAGCCAAGCGCACCGAGGAAGCGCTGCGTCTTTCGGAGCAGAAATTCGCCTCGGTGTTCCGCCAGTGCCCGGACATTCTGGTGATCGCGCGTCTGTTGGACGGATGCTTGCTGGAAGTCAACAAAACCTTCGAAGAACAGATCGGCCTGAGCGCCGACGAGGTCGTGGGCCAGACCGCGACCGAGCTGAATATCTGGGGCATCCAGGGCGTTGGCCCAAGCCTGCTGCAGCGTCTGCAGGCCGGGAGTATCCGCAACCTGGAGATGCCCTTTCGCCGCAGCAACGGCCAGGTGTTCACCGGGCTGATCTCCGCCGAGCCCTTCGACCTCGACACGACACCTGCGCTGGTCGTAGTGGTGCGCGACATCAGTCAACTCAAGGAAACCCAACAACAACTGCAAACCTCCGAAGAGAAGTTCGCCAAGGCGTTCCACGCTTCACCCGATGGTCTGCTGCTGTCCCGACAAAGCGACGGCCTGCTGATTGAAGTCAACGAGGGTTTCAGCCGCATCACTGGCTTCAACAGCGCCCTGTCGGTGGACCGCTCCACCCTGGACCTGGGGATCTGGGTCAACCTCAACGAGCGCAAGCAGATGCTCGATCTGCTGCAGCGTGACGGCTACGTCAAGGACTTCAGCTGCCATATCCGGCGCAACGACGGGCAGATACGGCTCTGCGAAGTATCCAGCCGTCCGCTGCCCATCGGCAATGAAGACTGCATGTTGACCATCGCCCGAGACATCACCGAACGCCATCTGATGCAGGAAAAACTGCAACAGGCCGCCACCGTGTTCGAAAGCACGGCCGAAGGCGTGCTGATCACCGATACGCAGCAGCACATCAGCGCTGTGAACCGCGCCTTCAGCGAAATTACCGGCTATAGCGAAACCGAAGCCTTGGGCCATACGCCACGACTGCTGGCCTCCGGCTTGCACGACAGCGCGTTCTACGCCGCGATGTGGCACCAGTTGACGGCAGAGGGGCATTGGCAGGGGGAGATCTCCAATCGCCGCAAGAACGGCGAGCTATACCCCAGTTGGCTGACCATCAGCGCGGTACGCAATCGTGATCAGCAGGTCACCCATTTCGTCGCCGTCTTCGCCGATATCTCCAGCCTCAAACACGCCCAGGCCAAGCTCGACTACCAGGCTCACCACGACCCGCTCACTGGTCTGCCCAACCGCACGCTGTTCGAAAGCCGCTTGCTGACGGCCCTCAACAACCAGCAGGAAAACGGTGGGCAGGGTGCGGTGCTGTTCCTGGACCTGGACCGCTTCAAGCACATCAATGACAGCCTCGGACACCCGGTCGGCGACCTGCTGCTCAAGGGCATCGCAGTGCGTCTGCGGGAACAGCTGCGTGATATCGACACCGTGGCGCGCCTGGGCGGCGACGAGTTCATCATCCTGCTGCCAGGCCTGCAGCAGCCCAGCGATGCCGAGCACATAGCCCTGAAGCTGTTGAACTGTTTCGCCGCACCGTTCCAGGCCGGCGAACACGAGTTCTTCATCAGCGCCAGCATCGGCACCAGCCTCTACCCCCAGGATGGCTGCGACGTCGCCACACTGGTCAAGAACGCCGATGCGGCGATGTACCGCTCCAAGGCCAAGGGCCGCAACCGGGTGGAAAGCTACACCCGCGACCTCACCGCCCAGGCCAGTGAGCGCGTAGCCATGGAATACGAATTGCGCAGAGCGATTGAACGTAACGAGTTGTCCCTGTCTTTCCAACCGAAAATCAGCCTCGCCGATAACCGTCTGGTAGGCGCCGAAGCCTTGATTCGCTGGACCCACCCGACGTTTGGCGAGGTGCCACCGGAGCACTTCATTCCCCTGGCGGAAGAAAACGGCATGATCTTGCAGATCGGCGATTGGGTCCTGGAGCGCGCCTGCCGACAGCTGTACGAATGGAACAGCGCCTACGACAGCCTCGGTCCGCTGTCGGTCAACCTGGCCGGAGCGCAACTGCGTCAACCGAACCTGCTGGTACGCATCGAACAACTCCTGCGGGAGAACCACCTCAAGCCTGGATTACTGCAACTGGAAATTACCGAAAATTTCATCATGAGCCAGGCCGAAGAGGCCCTGACGGTGCTGCACCAACTCAAGAAACTGGGCGTTCAATTGGCCATCGACGACTTTGGCACGGGCTACTCCTCCCTGAGCTACCTCAAGCGCCTGCCGTTGGACATCCTCAAGATTGACCAGTCCTTCGTCCGCGGCCTGCCCGACGATCCCCACGATGCAGCCATCGTACGCGCAATCATTGCCCTGGGTAGCAGCATGCAATTCACCATCATCGCCGAGGGCGTCGAAACCCTGGCCCAGCAGCAATTCCTGGCCGAAGAAGGCTGCGAACAGATCCAGGGCTACATCGTCAGCCTGCCCCTGGGCGCCGACGAATTCGCCGCGACGTTTCTGCGTATGACCGTATCGGATTTTTCGGATAGCACAGCTGAGAAACCGTCGTTATAATCCGCGGCCTACTGAGGGCCTATAGCTCAGTCGGTTAGAGCAGAGGACTCATAATCCTTTGGTCCACGGTTCGAGTCCGTGTGGGCCCACCAACTTGAAAGCCGCGCATTGCGCGGCTTTTCTGTTTCTGGATTTCAAGTTCCTCTTCGATAAGGACAGCATCGCTGCTCAAATGTAACCCGGCACAAGAGCATGCGCAGGAAACCCAACGACTATGGTTGATGGGAGAAGTTTTCAATCCTGACCTGACCATCCGGAAACGTGGCGATAATCTCCAATTCGCCGCCCATGGCACGGATGTAGTTACGCAACGTGCTGATGTACATGTCCGTGCGACGCTCCATTTTCGAGACTGCCGCCTGGTTGATATGCAGAGCCTTGGCCAAGGCTTCCTGGCTCAGTTCCTGCGCCTGACGTAACTCGTGCAGTGGCATTTCCGCCCGTAACTTCTGATACAGCGCTTGCGTGCGGACCTGAGAATCTGGCGAACGACGTGCCACCAGATCGGCAAATTTCTTAGCCATTGTCAAACTCCTCTTTCTTCAATACTTCCAAATGCTCGTCATAAAGACGCTCGGCCAAAGGCACGTACTCGTGATACCAGCGATCCTGGCCGGTCTTGCCTCCGCCGATCAGAAGAATGGCGCAGCGACGCGGGTCGAAGGCATAGAGCACACGATAAGGTCTTCCTCCATGCTGCACCCGTAGCTCCCGAAGGTTGCCATGACGCGAACCTTTAATATCGCTGGTATGAGGAAAGCCCAAGAAAGGCCCGGCATCACCCAGCAACATTACCGAGGCCTGCACAGAATCCTGCTCACTCTCACCGAGACGGTTCCACCAAATCTCAAACTCATCTGTGTATTCAACATCCCATTTCATTCAAATATGCCACCCAGGATATATAACCTCAAGGGAATAATCCTAGACACTCCAACCGCCGTCCTGCCATCTGGGTCGCATCGCGAATTGTTAACGAGGATTTCGCAGCGGTCCTCTCTTGCTCCCCTGGCGCAGCAGAAGTAATACTCCGCGAGCTGGGAATGATGAAAACCATCCGCGCCAAGTCCGTCACCCAAAAAACCATCACGAGACGCCAATCATCGCCACCCCCACCCTCCCCCGACTGTTCCTAGAGCTGTTCTGGCAACTCGGCATCCTGCTGGTGCCGGCCTTTTTCGTCACGGTGCTGCCACCCCCGCTGGCCTTGCTGACGGTGCTGTTCTTCGGCCTGTTGATGGGCATCGCGGCGCGCCTGGGCTTTTTATCGGTGGGACGGGGTTGTGCCCGGTTGATGATCGGCGCCGTATTTGGCCTGGGTTTCAGCCTGGGCAGGGCGCTGCCCGAGTGGTGGGGGATTCTGGTGGCAATCGTCGCCATCATCGGCGGGCTCGCCTGTGTCAGCAAATGGGAGCGACGTCTCGGCCTGGTGTCGCCCCCTGTCAAAGGACCCAGTGCCTGGGGCGGATCCGAGCCACAACTGACCCCTGAAGGTGAGCCGATCCGGACGTTCAACCACGGCGAAATCGCCATGGGCGGGCCGACCTATTGCGACTATCTGTTTCCCGATGGGGTGCTCCTGCAAGGCCTTGGTTCCTCAGCGGTGTTTTCCAGCGATGGGCGTTATTTCGCCGCGCCGGTGCCGTCCCGGCAGAGCTGGGGGCTGCTCGTTCTCGACCGTCATCAACGCCGGGTCTACCGCTGCGACAACAGTGAGTTCTGGGAGCTGGACACGCTGGACCTCAACAGCCTGAGCGGTCGCTACAGTCCATTAGTGGACAACAGTGTTCGCCAGACTCGGATCGATGAACTGCTGCAAACCGCCGACGCCGCCGATCTGGTGCCCGTTGCCGACCTTTGGCTGGAACCTGACGGGTATCCGGACAATGTCGCGCACACCTTCGAGCGGCGCTCCGCTGACGGACAACAATGCCTGGTAGGTGACATTGTCTTGCCTCCGGCTTTTCGCGATCTGCCCCAGCCTTTGCAACCATTGCGTTCACCGCGCTATGCCGTCAGCGTCAATGGACAACCGTCCGGCCTGCTGATGGCCGCCGATACCGCGCTGGTATGGAGCACCGATCAGCGCGCACTGGTGTGTCTGGCCCAGGAAGAAGCCGGACATCCGAGCGGTGACCGCTACTGGTTGTGGCAGGTTGACCAGGGCTGGCGTGCCCTGCCTTCGCCGTGGGTGAAGCGTGATGCCGAGCCCTCTTTCTACTGGCATGACGTGTCGAACCTCGACGAGCACCATGTGTATATCGAGTCGTACCTCGACTACCCGCGCCCGTCCCTTGGCCGGTATGGTTACCGCCTCGACAGCATCCACAGCGACACCGACATACAGGTGGGCCATGACGCCCAGGGTCGGGTGCAGGTCGCCGAGTTTCAATTGACCCGGATGAGCATTGCCATGCCGCTGGACAGCCAGGGCCGGCGAGGTGAGTCGTTTATAGCGACACAGCCGATGCTGGGCGGTATCTGTGCTCGCTTGATCTGGCTTTGCGACAACACTGAGGGTCTGGGGGCTTACCGCTGTCAAATCGGTGACTGGCAGTTGCCGGGACGTTGGCTGCTGGATCATCGGGTTTCCGACTGCGGTCGTTATCTGGCCCTGTTGCCTTTTGCAGACTCGATGACTGTCGCGACTCATGCCGCCGTTGTCGATGTGGAGGCGCGGTGCGTGCTGGAGGGGCCCTTCATGTGGGTGGCCCGCTTGCTCGATTTCCGTGATGGCTTGCTGAGCCTGGCGGCGATCGCCGGTCGGCTGGACCAGGACCTGAACAGCAGCGCGCTGCAACGCTTCAATATGCCTGCGCCGACGATCGGCAGCGATCCTTCGTTCTTTCATCCCGACGAGCAATCCCGGCTGTTCTACACCACCGTGGCGTTGCAGGTGAGCGATTCGCAGTTACGCAGCGTTGCTCCTTGGCGCCTAGTGGATCGACCGCAAGCGGCCATCGCCGAGGGCGATTTCATCCAGCCCTCGCCCACTCATGGAGATGCCGCGTGGCTGTTTGGCAGCGAGACGGAATATGCCGACAGCTGGGTCCGTGCGAATACGCCGCGGCTCGGTGGCCATCTGCTGACCGCATCCGGTTGCGCATTGAGTGACCTTGCGCCCTCGATGATCTGGTCACCAGACGGTCGCTATCTCGCGCTGACCCGCATGGCCACCGATGTGACAGAGCTTTGTGGAAGCTATCGCGGCTGGCAATTGCTGCTACTCGATGTTCAAGCGCACACGTTACGGGTGCATTCGCAATGGTTGGGCAACCGTCCGCTGTTTGAAGGTTTCGACGACCAGCAGGTGCTCATACGCTGTTTTGAACGGGATTGGGAAGCGGAGGACGATGAGGACCCTGGTTCTATCCAGTCATTGCCATTGGCGCTGTTGCTGCGACTGCCCGTTGAACAGCTGGTCTGCCAGGACGGTTTCTGGCTCGGGGCCTCGCAGTTACATCTGGCGCCGTACTGGCAAGCGTTGGCGTTACCTGCCATCCACTATTTCGAACACAAGAGCCTGTAACATGCCCCATCATCGATGCCCGCGCCGGAGCCCAACTTGTCTGACACACGCCCTCCCGTCCTTGACGAAATCGATCGCCAGCTGATCGCCGCCTTGCAAATCAATGCCCGGGAAAGCGTCGCCATGCTCGCCCGGCAACTGGGCATCGCCCGGACTACCGTAACCTCCCGGCTGGCCAGGCTGGAAAAGACCAAGGTGATTACCGGCTATGGCGTGCGCCTTGGACAGCGGGTGATCGATGGCGGCCTGCAGGCTTACGTCGGCATCAAGGTCCAACCGCGCTCCGGCAAGGATGTGCTACGGCGCTTGAGCGCCATGGCCCAGGTCCAGCAGTTATGCGCGGTCAGTGGCGAGTTCGATTATGTGGCCTGGCTGCGCACGGATTCGCCGGAACAGCTGGATCAGTTGCTGGACCAGATCGGCAGCGTGGACGGCGTGGAAAAGACCACCACCTCCATCATCCTCAGCAGCAAGATTGATCGGGGGCAGCCGGTCTAGGGCTGTGCCACCCGAATCAATGTGGGAGCGAGCCTGCTCGCGATATCTTCAGTCCAGCCACCATCTACCTGGGCTGACAAACCGCTATCGCGAGCAGGCTCGCTCCCACAAGGAAGTGCGCTTCGTCATTACGACTTTTAAACGCATCAAAATGACGTTTAATAATTCATAACGACGACACATTGCGTCTTATTAACGTGTTTAACCCGCTCTAGAATGGCCGGCATCTTTCCTATACTCAGACGCGAGCAAGCGTCGAGTCGCCCCTCAAGGTCAGCCATGAACAAGCACAATCGCCACCCAGCAGACGGTAAGAAGCCCATCACCATTTTCGGGCCGGACTTTCCTTTCGCCTTTGACGACTGGATCGAGCATCCGGCCGGCTTGGGCAGTATTCCGGCTGACAACCTCGGAGCCGAGGTGGCAATCGTCGGGGCCGGGATCTCTGGCCTGGTGGCGGCGTACGAACTGATGAAGCTGGGCCTCAAGCCGGTGGTCTACGAGGCTTCGAAAATGGGCGGGCGGCTGCGTTCGCAGGCGTTCAATGGTACCGAAGGGATTGTCGCCGAGTTGGGGGGGATGCGCTTTCCGGTGTCGTCCACGGCGTTCTACCACTATGTCGACAAGCTGGGGCTGGAAACCAAGCCGTTTCCCAACCCGTTGACCCCGGCTTCCGGCAGCACCGTCATCGACCTCGAGGGCCAGACTTACTACGCGCAGAAATTGGCGGACCTTCCCGCGTTGTTCCAGGAAGTGGCCGACGCCTGGGCCGATGCGCTGGAGGACGGCTCGCGCTTCAGCGAGATCCAGCAAGCGATTCGCGCCCGTGACGTGTCGCGCCTCAAGGAGTTGTGGAACACTTTGGTGCCGCTGTGGGACGACCGCACCTTCTATGATTTCGTCGCCACCTCCAAGGCATTCGCCAAGCTCTCGTTCCAGCATCGTGAAGTATTCGGCCAGGTCGGTTTCGGCACCGGCGGCTGGGATTCGGACTTCCCCAACTCGATGCTGGAAATCTTCCGCGTGGTGATGACCAACTGCGATGATCACCAGCACCTGGTGGTGGGCGGCGTGGAACAGGTGCCCCACGGTATCTGGAAACACGTGCCGGAGCGCTGTGCGCATTGGCCAAAGGGCACCAGCCTGAGTTCGCTGCACCTGGGCGCGCCCCGCAGCGGTGTGAAGCGCATCGCTCGCGCAGAAGATGGCCGGTTCAGCGTGACGGACGTCTGGGGCGACACCCGGGAATATGCCGCGGTACTGGTCACTTGCCAGAGCTGGCTGCTGACCACCCAGATCGAATGTGAAGAGGCGCTGTTTTCGCAGAAGATGTGGATGGCCCTGGACCGCACCCGCTACATGCAATCATCGAAGACCTTTGTCATGGTCGACCGCCCGTTCTGGAAGGACAAGGACCCGGAAACCGGCCGCGACCTGATGAGCATGACCCTCACCGACCGCCTCACGCGCGGCACCTACCTGTTCGACAACGGCGATGACAAGCCAGGCGTCATCTGCCTGTCTTACTCCTGGATGAGTGATGCGCTGAAAATGCTGCCTCATCCCGTGGAAAAGCGCGTGAAGCTGGCTCTCGATGCCCTGAAGAAAATCTACCCCAAGGTGGACATCGCCGCCCGGATCATCGGCGATCCGATCACCGTTTCCTGGGAAGCCGACCCGCACTTCCTCGGCGCCTTCAAGGGCGCCTTGCCGGGTCACTATCGTTACAACCAGCGTATGTACGCGCATTTCATGCAAGACGACATGCCGGCTGAACAACGCGGGATCTTTATCGCTGGCGATGACGTCTCATGGACACCAGCCTGGGTTGAAGGCGCGGTACAGACCTCACTCAATGCCGTGTGGGGAATCATGAAGCACTTCGGCGGTGAAACTCACGCCGAGAACCCGGGTCCAGGTGATGTATTCAACGAGATCGGTCCGATCGCACTGCCTGAATGAAACGGCCCGAATAAAAGGAGTTGTCGATGCGCGTAGCCCTTTATCAATGCCCACCGCTGCCACTGGATCCGGTCGCCAACCTGCAGCGCCTGCATCAGGTGGCGCTGGAGGCCAGGGGCGCCGATGTGCTGGTGCTGCCGGAGATGTTCATGACCGGCTACAACATCGGCGTCGACGCGGTAAATGTATTGGCCGAGGTCTACAACGGCGAATGGGCGCAGCAGATCGGTCGCATTGCCAAGGCCTCCGGCCTGGCGATTCTCTATGGCTACCCTGAGCGCAGCGAGGACGGGCAGATCTACAACTCGGTCCAACTGATCGACGCCCAGGGCGAGCGCCTGGCCAACTATCGCAAGAGCCACCTGTTCGGTGACCTCGATCATGCGATGTTCAGCGCGGGCGATGATTCACTGCCGATCGTTAGCCTCAACGGCTGGAAGCTCGGTTTCCTGATCTGCTACGACCTGGAGTTCCCGGAGAATGCTCGACGCCTGGCCCTGGCCGGCGCCGAATTGATCCTGGTACCGACCGCCAACATGCTGCCCTACGAGTTCATCGCCGACATTACGGTGCGCGCCCGGGCTATCGAGAACCAGTGTTTCGTGGCCTACGCCAATTACTGCGGCCATGAAGGTGAATTGCAGTATTGCGGCCAAAGCAGCATTGCCGCACCGGATGGCAGCCGTCCCGCCCTTGCGGGGCTGGATGAAGCCTTGATCGTGGGGGAGCTGGACCGTCAATTGATGGAAAACTCCCGCGCAGCCTACAACTACTTGCATGACCGCCGTCCTGAGCTTTACGGCGACCTGCACAAGCACTGATTGAGAACATCCTGCAATCCGCTAGCATGAGCGCATCTCTGCCTTGGAAGCGCTCATGCCGGCCCCCGACTCCCTCCGCCCCTCCACTGAAACCCTGGTCAATGGCCTGAAGGTGACATTGCGTCATGCAGCCGGTCTCAAACGCAGCGCGGCCGTGCTGCGGGTAGCCGCCGGCAGCCATGATGCGCCATTGGCCTGGCCGGGCATGGCGCACTTCCTTGAGCACCTTTTCTTCCTCGGTACTGAGCGTTTTCCTGCGGGAGAACATTTGATGGCCTACGTGCAACGGCATGGCGGCCAGGTCAACGCACGCGCCAGCGAACGCACCACGGACTTTTTCATCGAGCTGCCGCCTGCCGCCTTCGCCGGCGGACTGGACCGGTTGCAGGACATGCTTGTCCATCCGCGCCTGGACGAAGCCGACCAGTTGCGGGAACGAGAAGTGTTGCAGGCGGAGTTCATCGCCTGGTCCCAGGACCCGGCGGCCCAGCGCCAGATTTCCCTGCTGGAAGGCCTCTCGATGGTCCACCCGCTGCGGGGTTTTCACGCCGGCAACCGTGACAGCCTGGCCGTGTCGCAGCCTGAATTCCAGACGGCACTGCAGGACTTTTATCGAGGGTTCTACCACAACGGCCAAATGACCCTGAGCCTGGTTGGCCCGCAAAGCCTCGATGAGTTGAGCGCTCTGGCAGAATCATTCGGCAACGACCTGCCCGCCGGCGACGTAGCTGCCCGGCAGTCACCACCGAAACTGATGGAATCGGCCGATACCGGTTATCAACAGCTCAGCGACCGTCGCCTCGATCTGCTATTCGCCTTCGAAGACCTGCCCAGCGCTTCACCCCAAGCTTTGGATTTTCTTTGCACCTGGCTGAACACCGGCAAACCGGGCGGCTTGCTGGCCACGTTGCGCCAACGTGGTCTGGCTGACAGCCTCAACGCCACGCCGTTGTATGAATTTGACGGACAGGCGCTGCTGCACATCGAACTCAAGCTCGACGAGCCTCAACGGCACGACGAAATACAGCCGTTGCTGCGCGACTGGTTGGGATTTTTTGCCGCCCAGGATGACTGGGCGTCCTTGCGCAAGGAGTTGACCGCCCTGCTCCATTGCCGGCAAGCCACAGGATCGGCGCTGCAACTGGCCCGCTCGGACAGTGAAAGTCGGGAAGAGCCCCTGTTGCAGAATGACCTCGAGCGACTCCGGGAAATCCTCAGGCAACTGCACCCTGCGACTCACATCACTGAAAAATGGCAACTACCCGCGCCCAACCCGTTCCTGCAAACGGCCATCGAGCCACCCCGCGCCGGTCTGATACGCGGTCAGACAAGCGCCCACCGCGGTTTACGGACCTTCGCCCAGGACCGCTCCCGGGGGCGACGCGACCGCTCACCCATGCAATTCAGACAGGGACTGACGGATCACCCCCGTGAAGGCGTGGTGTACCTGCGCTGGCGACTGGCGGCTCAAACGCCCCACGGTCTTCAATCCAGGCTGGAACAGCACCTGCAGGAATTGCGAGAGGAGGCCCGGCAGGCCGGTGTTGAAGTCACCATGGAGATCTCCGGAAACCAAAGCCTGCTGAAGCTGATCGGTTTGCAGGCACCGATACCGCTGGTGCTCGAACAGGTCCTGACAAAGTTGGGGGAGCCGCTGCCCAACGCTGTAGACGAAACTCCGCTGATGCCGATTCGACATTTGTTGCAGGCGCTGGCGGATCACTGTCGACCGTCGTCTCCACCAGAAACCAGGCCACGGCCCGACAGCGACCAAAGCCTGTGGGCGACCGCCGAATGGGACGGCTTGGCCATCGGCCTTTCTGAAACAGCCCAGGGCGCCATGGGGCCTGCCCTGGCCAGGGTCCCCGGCATTGCCGCCCAGCCAGTCAAGCCGGCGCCGCTCTTGGCGCAGCGTATCTGGCACAGGTTGCCGACCCAGGGCGACGAGCAGGCCGTGTTGCTGTTTTGTCCGACACCCACCCTGGCGTTGCCCAACGAAGCCGCCTGGCGGTTACTGGCACAGCTGTGTCAGACGCCGTTCTACCAACGCCTGCGGGTCGAGTTGCAGCTGGGCTACGCGGTGTTCAGCGGATTGAGGCAGATCGATGGGCAAACCGGTCTGCTGTTCGGTGTCCAGTCGCCCAGCGCCTCGGCGACTGAATTGATCACGCACATGGAACAGTTCCTGGAAGCGCTACCGCAACTGATCCGGCAGATCGACGATTCGACCTTGTTCGGCCAACAACGGGCACTCGCCTCCCAGTTCCACAGCGACACCCTGCCCTGCGCCCAAGCGGCCGAACTGCTTTGGCAGGGTAAACTGGCCGGCCGCCCGTCGGATTACCTTGAGCAACTTTACGATGCGGTCGCCGGACTGAATCGCGAGCAATTGCTCGATGCCGCCCAACGCCTGATCGACGCCGAAGGTGGCCGGTATTGCCTGAGCAACGGTGTCTGCCCGGATGAACATTGGCACATAGCGGAATGATCATTACAGCGTCTGCAATGAGCTTTCTCGGAGAATCGAGGCGTGGAATTTTGTTTAATTTAGTAACATAGCAGCCTAAGCATCTGAACATCTCCGAACGGAGGTGGACTATATGTATAGATCTGAACCGTCCCACCCCAACCAAAGGAGTATTTCCATGTCCTGGTCCAAACCCGCATATATCGACCTGCGTATCGGTTTCGAAGTCACCATGTACTTCGCCAGCCGTTAATTGCTGCGGTCGGTTGAACGCGCAGCAAACGCCTCGGTCATCCGGGGCGTTTTTTATTTCGGTTATCAGATGGAGCGGCCATGTTCGTCCAGATTCTAGGTTCCGCCGCTGGCGGCGGTTTTCCTCAATGGAACTGCAATTGCGCCAATTGCGCAGGTTTTCGCAACGGCAGCCTGCGGGCCCTGGCGCGCACCCAGTCGTCCATCGCGATTTCCGATGACGGAGTGAGCTGGGTGTTGTGCAACGCCTCTCCGGACATCCGCGCCCAACTCCAGGGCTTCGCGCCGATGCAGCCTGGTCGGGCCCTGCGGGACACCGGCATCGGCGCGATCATCCTGATGGACAGCCAGATCGACCACACCACAGGCCTGCTCAGCCTGCGGGAAGGCTGCCCGCATCAAGTCTGGTGCACCGACATGGTCCATGAAGACCTGAGCAGCGGTTTTCCCCTGTTCAACATGCTGACCCACTGGAACGGTGGGCTGAGCTGGAACCGCATCGAGCTCGACCAAAGCTTCACCGTGCCGGCCTGTCCGAACCTGCGCTTCACCCCGCTGCCC
Source organism: Pseudomonas corrugata (assembly GCF_001269905.1). Classification (GTDB taxonomy): domain Bacteria; phylum Pseudomonadota; class Gammaproteobacteria; order Pseudomonadales; family Pseudomonadaceae; genus Aquipseudomonas; species Aquipseudomonas corrugata. The sequence goes on from NZ_LHVK01000012.1 coordinate 36,753, forward strand.
CTGCGCAGCGCCGCACCGCCCTATTCGCCACACCGCTTCGACCCGCACCCAGGGGACAACATCGGCTTGATCGTCGAAGACCTGTGTACCGGGGGCAAGCTGTTCTACGCGCCAGGCCTGGGCAAGTTGGACGAAGCACTGTTGGAGATCATGGCTGGCAGCGATTGCCTGTTGGTGGATGGCACGATGTGGGACGACGATGAGATGCAGCGTCGCGGCGTCGGCACCCGTACCGGGCGGGAAATGGGCCACCTGGCGCAGAACGGTCCCGGCGGCATGCTCGAAGTGCTGGAGCAACTGCCCGGACCGCGTAAGGTCCTTATCCACATCAACAATACCAATCCGATTCTTGATGAAGATTCACCAGAGCGGGCCGAACTTGTACGCCGAAAGATTGAAGTGGCCTACGACGGAATGAGTATTGAGTTGTAGCAAGGGCGGGACGATTGTGGGAGTGAGCGTGCGCTGTGTCAGCCTGGTTGTGCTGGCCGGGCTGGCCCCATCGCGAGCAGGCTCGCTCCCACAGTAGTCCGAGTGCGCCACAGAACCCATGTGGGAGCGAGCCTGCTCGCGATGAGGCCAGCCCAGACGCCACAGAACCCACGGTTATTCCCCGGAGAACCGCAATGACTGATACCCCCCTTTCCCCCGCCGAGTTCGAAGCGGCCCTGCGTGCCAAAGGCGCGTATTACCACATACATCACCCCTATCATGTGGCGATGTATGAGGGCCGTGCCACTCGCGAGCAAATCCAGGGCTGGGTCGCGAACCGCTTTTACTATCAGGTGAACATTCCGCTGAAGGATGCCGCGATCCTGGCCAACTGCCCGGATCGAGAGGTTCGCCGCGAGTGGATACAGCGCCTGCTCGACCACGACGGCGCCCCCGGTGAAGACGGTGGTATCGAGGCCTGGCTGCGGCTGGGCCAGGCCGTGGGACTGGACCCCGATCAATTGCGCTCCCAGGAACTGGTGCTGCCAGGGGTGCGATTCGCTGTGGATGCTTACGTCAACTTCGCCCGCCGGGCCAGTTGGCAGGAGGCCGCCAGTAGCTCGCTGACCGAGCTGTTCGCCCCGCAGATCCACCAGTCCCGCCTGGACAGCTGGCCGCAGCATTATCCGTGGATCGACCCGGCCGGCTATGAGTACTTCCGTACGCGCCTGGGCCAAGCCCGCCGTGACGTGGAGCATGGCCTGGCGATTACCTTGCAGCACTACACCACCCGCGCAGGCCAGGAGCGCATGCTGGAGATCCTCCAGTTCAAACTGGACATCCTCTGGAGCATGCTCGACGCGATGAGCATGGCCTACGAATTGAACCGCCCGCCCTATCACAGCGTGACCGGCCAACGGGTGTGGCACAAAGGAATCCCCTTATGAGTTTCGACCGCAGCAGAACCCCTCGCTGGCGCCCCGGCTATCGCTTCCAGTATGAACCGGCGCAGAAAGGTCATGTGTTGCTCTATCCTGAAGGCATGATCAAGCTCAACGACAGCGCTGCGCTGATCGGTGGACTGATCGACGGTGAACGGGATGTCACGACCATCATCGACGAGCTGGCCAAGCAGTTTCCCGACGTGCCCGAACTCGGTGACGACATCGAGCAGTTCATGGAGGTCGCCCGTGCAGAGCATTGGATCGAACTTGCCTGACAAGCCCGCGATCGGCTTGCCGCTGTGGTTACTGGCGGAGCTGACCTATCGTTGCCCGCTGCAATGCCCCTACTGTTCCAACCCGCTGGACTTCGCCGAGCAGGGCAAGGAACTGAGCACCGAGCAATGGTTCAAGGTATTTCGTGAAGCCAGGGAAATGGGTGCCGCGCAGCTGGGTTTTTCCGGTGGCGAACCGCTGGTGCGCCAGGACCTCGCCGAGCTGATCGGCGAGGCGCGCAAGCTGGGTTTCTACACCAACCTGATCACCTCCGGCATCGGTTTGACCGAACAGAAAATCAGCGACTTCAAAAAGGCCGGCCTCGATCACATCCAGATCAGCTTCCAGGCCAGCGACGAGCAGGTGAACAACCTGCTGGCCGGCTCGAAGAAAGCCTTCGCACAGAAACTGGAAATGGCCCGGGCGGTGAAGGCCCACGGCTACCCGATGGTCCTCAACTTCGTCACCCATCGGCACAACATCGACAAGATCGACCGCATCATCGAGTTGTGCATTGCCCTTGAAGCCGACTTCGTCGAACTCGCCACCTGTCAATTCTATGGCTGGGCGCAGCTCAACCGGGTGGGCCTGTTGCCTACCCGGGAACAACTGGTGCGCGCCGAGCGCATCACCAATGAATATCGCGCCAGGCTCGAAGCCCAGGGCCATCCGTGCAAGCTGATCTTCGTCACCCCGGACTACTATGAGGAACGCCCCAAGGCTTGCATGAACGGCTGGGGCAGCCTTTTCCTGACGGTGACACCGGACGGTACCGCACTGCCATGTCACGGCGCCCGACAGCTACCGGTGCAATTTCCCAACGTGCGCGACCACAGCATGCAGCACATCTGGTACGACTCCTTCGGTTTCAACCGTTTCCGCGGCTACGACTGGATGCCCGAGCCATGTCGCTCCTGCGACGAAAAGGAGCAGGACTTCGGCGGTTGCCGCTGCCAGGCGTTCATGCTCACGGGCGACGCCAGCAATGCCGACCCGGTGTGCAGCAAATCCGCACATCACGGGGTGATTCTCAAGGCCCGGGAAGAAGCCGAGCACGCCACCCAGACCATCGAACAATTGGCCTTCCGCAATGAACGAAACTCGCACCTCATCGCCAAAAGCTGAGCCGTTCAGCGCCGCCCAGGCCGTTGCGGCGGGGATCGACTTCGCTGAATTGCAGGTCGGCCCACTGGGCCTGTTCTGGAACGAATATCGCCCGGAAGACGGGGCCTGCCGGATCTGGCAATGGCAAGACACCCAGGCCCGTTGCCTGACCCCGGACGGTTTCAGCGCACGCAGCCGGGTCTATGAATATGGCGGTGGATCGTTCTGCCTGGGCGACGATGGCGTGCTGTTCGTCAACGACGCGGACCAGCAGCTGTACCGCCAGTCCCTGAGCGGCGAGATGCCCGTGGCGTTGACGTCGGGCGACTGTCGATATGGCGATCTCAGTTTCGCCGCAGGCCAGGTATTGGCAGTGGAGGAACAGGCCAATCAACATCGCCTGGTAGCGATTGGCCTGGCAGATCGACAGCGGCGTCTACTGGTCGAAGGCGCTGACTTCTATGCCGCGCCAACCTTGAGTCCGAACGGCCAGCGACTGGCCTGGATCGAGTGGAGCCGTCCGCATCAACCGTGGACGGCCACGCGCCTGATGCTGGCCGAACGCACCGCTACCGGTTGGGGTGAACCCCGTTGCGTGGCGGGCAGCGCTGAAGAAGAATCCATCCAGCAACCGCGTTTCGATAATGCCAACCGCTTGTACTGCCTGAGCGATCGCGGCGGCTACTGGCAGCCGTGGGTCGAGACGACCGACGGCCTGCAACCGCTGCCCTGCGCTGAAGCCGATCACGCTCCCGCGCCGTGGCAACTCGGCGGCTGCACTTGGTTGCCGTTAGACAGCAGCACGTACCTGGCGAGCTGGACCGAAGCGGGTTTCGGGCGGCTTGGCCTGTGCCGCAGTGACGCGGGGGAGGAAGATTACACCGGCGCCTACACCCGCTTTCGCAGCCTGGCGCTGGACGAGCGGTTCATTTACGCCATTGTCGCATCTCCGGTCAGTCCTTGCGCAGTCATCGCGATTGAACGCCACAGTCACGACACGCAGGTCCTGGCCGGAGGCGTCGCGCCTCTGCCCGTCGAACAGATCAGCCGCCCGCAGACCCTGCACTATCCGTCGACCTCGGGCATGGCCCATGGGTTCTTTTACCCAGCCATGGGGGCAGACACCAAGCCGCCATTGGTGGTCTTCATCCATGGCGGCCCCACCTCGGCCTGCTATCCCTTGTTCGATCCGCGCATCCAGTACTGGACCCAGCGCGGCTTCGCCGTCGCGGACCTCAATTACCGTGGCAGCAGCGGCTACGGCCGGATCTACCGGCAAGCGCTGCATTTGAACTGGGGCGTGGTGGACGTCGAGGATGCCTGTGCGGTGGTTGGCTATCTGGACGAGCAGGGTCTGATCGATGGCCGCCGTGCGTTCATCCGCGGCGGCAGTGCCGGTGGCTATACGACGCTCTGCGCCCTGGCGTTTCATGACGTATTTCGTGCCGGCGCCAGCCTTTATGGAGTCAGCGATCCGGTCGCCCTGGGTCGAGCCACGCACAAATTCGAAAGTGATTACCTGGACTGGCTGATCGGCGACCCGCAACGGGACGTCGAGCGTTACCGTGCCCGTACCCCGCTGCTGCACGCAGATCAGATCCACGCACCGGTTATCTTCTTTCAGGGCGAACTGGACGCCGTGGTCGTGCCGCAGCAGACCCGCGATATGGTCAGGGCGCTGAAAGACAACGGCGTGACGGTCGAAGCGCATTACTATCCGGATGAGCGTCACGGCTTTCGCAAGGCGGCGAACCAGGCCCACGCCCTCGAGCATGAGTGGTTGTTCTATCGGAAGGTGATGGCGTTGTAAGGAGATGAAGAACCTGTGGGAGCGAGCCTGCTCGCGATAGCGGTGGATCAGTCGACATCCATGTTGGATGACAGACAGCTATCGCGAGCAAGCTCGCTCCCACATGGGTTTTGCTGCAATGTTCAGCGCTTGGCGATGATATAGACCGCATGGACGATGCCGGGGATGTAACCCAACAGTGTCAGCAGAATATTCAGCCAGAAAGCCCCGCCGAAGCCGACTTGCAGGAACACGCCCAATGGCGGCAACAGAATGGCGATGATGATGCGAATGAAATCCATGGTGGGCTCCTGATGGGCGATGGCTACATTGCCATATAGCACATTGACCCATGACCGCTCGTCAGGGTTCAAACCATCAGTGAGTAGGGCGAAGCCAGGCAGGAACAAAAAACGCAGGCAAAAGAAAACCCCGCCGAAGCGGGGCTTTGCAGACTGTTTCCCTGATATCCCTTTCACTCCACCTTCCTGGCGGAATCCTACGTGTCCGTGTTGTTTCTCTGCGCATCCTGCGCGACGTCCATGTGAAGTAGATTAGCCTTGGATCCAATCAGCCGATAGAGGGAAATCGACGTCACGTAATGTAAGCATTTGCTTACATTGCCTCATATTCAGAATTGCCCTGCTTCCAGCAGGAACAGCGATTCACTGCCTGCTTTCACCGAAGCGCTCAAGGAATGGATCCGTGGCAGCAGGCGAGCGAAGTAAAAGCGCGCAGTTCCCAGTTTGCTGGCGTAGAAGTCATCCTGGCTTTCCTTACCCAACGCCGCCTTGGCCATCAGCGCCCACATGTAAGCGTAGGCGGTGTAGCCGAATGCCTGCAGATACTCCACCGAAGCCGCGCCGATTTCGTTCGGGTTGCTTTTCGCCCGGTCCAGCAGCCAGTCGGTCAGCTCGTCCAGGGTAGCGACAGCATTATTCAACGGCTTGGTGAACTCGGCCAGATCGCTGCTCGCAGTGGCGGTGAAGTGGCGAATCTCGTCGGCGAACAGCTTGTAGAACGCGCCGCCGCTGCCGACGATCTTGCGCCCCACCAAGTCCAGCGCCTGGATACCGTTGGTGCCTTCGTAGATCTGGGTGATGCGAACATCACGCACCAACTGCTCCTGGCCCCACTCGCGAATATAACCGTGGCCGCCGAAAATCTGCTGGCCATGCACAGTGGTTTCCAGGCCCAGATCCGTCAGGAACGCCTTTGCCACCGGCGTCAGCAACGCAACCAGATCTTCGGCGCGCTTGCGGGTGGCTGGGTCTTCGCTGAACTTGGCGGTGTCCAGTTGCATCGCCACGTAGGTGGAGAATGCCCGACCGCCTTCATTCGAGGCCTTCATGGTCAGCAACATCCGGCGCACATCGGGGTGGACGATGATCGGGTCGGCGACTTTGTCCTTGTTCTGCGCACCGGTGGGCGAACGGCTCTGCAAGCGATCACGGGCGTATTCGATAGCGTTCTGGTAGGAGCGCTCTCCGGACGCCAGGCCCTGGATACCGACCCCCAGACGTTCGTAGTTCATCATGGTGAACATCGCCGCCAGGCCTTTGTTCGGCTCGCCGACCAGATAACCCACGGCTTCATCGAAGTTCATCACGCAGGTGGCAGACGCCTGAATACCCATCTTGTGTTCGATCGACCCGCAGTTGGCCGCGTTGCGCGCGCCCAGGCTGCCGTCGGCATTGACCATGAACTTGGGCACCAGGAACAACGAAATGCCTTTCGGGCCAGCCGGCGCATCCGGCAGTTTTGCCAGCACCAGGTGAATGATGTTCTCGGTGAGGTCGTGCTCGCCGCCGGTGATGAAGATCTTGGTGCCGCTGACCTTGTAGGAGCCGTCGGCCTGGGGTTCGGCCTTGGTGCGAATGATCCCCAGGTCCGTCCCGGCATGGGGCTCGGTCAGGCACATGGAGCCCGCCCAGATGCCGGCGTACATGTTCGGTAGATACGCCGCTTTCAACTCTTCGCTGGCGTGGGCGTTGATCGACAGGCAAGCCCCGGCGGTCAGCATTGGGTACAGACCGAAGGACAGGCTTGCGGAGTTGACCATTTCTTCGACCTGGGCCGAAACGGCCTTGGGCATGCCCATGCCACCGTAGGCAGGATCGCCGCCGACACCGACCCAGCCGCCCTCAGCGTAAGTCTGGTAGGCCTGTGGGAAACCTGCCGGCGTGGTGACGGCACCGTTCGCCCAATGGCAGCCTTCTTCATCAGCGGCACGGCTGAGGGGCGCAATGCTTTTGCTGGTGACTTTGCCGGCTTCTTCGAGAATCGCTTCGACGGTTTCAGCGTCGACGGTCTCGGCCAGTGCCGGCAGCTCGGCCCAGAGTTTCGCGACCTCGAACACTTCATTGAGGACGAAGCGCATATCGCGCAGGGGCGCTTTGTAGTCAGCCATGGCAAACCTCGCAGGATCTAAACAGTTGGTCCGTGGGAAAACGGTTTTAGCAATGGTCGGAGTGTACCTCAACAACTTTTGCGACACATAGGGTCAACACATGACTGTTTTGTTATTTTTAGTCAAAACAAAAAGATCGCAGGCTTCGCTAGCTTCTACATGAAAATGCGTATTCCCTGTAAGAGCTGGCGAAGCCTGCGATCTCTGTTGGCATTCCCTCTAAATCAAAGCGCAAACAGCGCGGCCGGCAGCTTCATCAGACAGTCGCTTCCCGACTCGATGGCGGCCCGATGGGCAGCCGTGCGCGGCAACAGTCGCTTGAAGTAGAACTCGCAGGTCGCCAGTTTGCCTCGGCAGAAATCGGCATCGCCGGTACCACCGTTGAGTTGTGCCTGGGCCACCAGCGCCATGCGCAACCACAGGTAGGCCAGGATGATATAGCCGCTGTACATCAGGTAATCCACGGAGGCGGCGCCCACTTCGTCCGGGTTCTTCATGGCGGCCATGCCGACCCCGGTCGTCAGTTCGCCCCACTGCCGGTTGAGTCCGTCGAGTTGTGCGATGAAATCCTTTAGCTGCGGGTGTCCGGTATTCGCGGCGCAGAATGTGTGAACGATCTTGGTGAACCCGCGCAGCAGCTTGCCCTGGCTGCCCAAAACCTTGCGCCCCAACAGATCCAGGGCCTGGATTCCGTTGGTGCCTTCGTAGATCGGCGCGATGCGGCAGTCCCGCACCAATTGCTCCATACCCCACTCGCGAATGAAACCGTGGCCGCCAAACACCTGCATGCCATGGTTCGTCACTTCCAGTCCGGTTTCGGTCATGAAGGCCTTGCAGATCGGAGTGAGGAACGCCAGCAGATCCTCTGCCTCCTGACGGGCGCTTTCGTCGGCGCCCAGGTGCGCCGTATCCAGCAGTTGCGCGGTGAAATACGTCAGTGCCCGATTGCCTTCATTGAAGGCTTTCATGGTCAGCAGCATCCTGCGCACATCGGGATGGACAATGATCGGATCCGCGACTTTCTCCGGTGCCTTGGGGCCGGTGAGCGAGCGCATCTGCAAGCGGTCGTTGGCGTATCTGATCGCGCCCTGGAAGCTCGTTTCTCCCAGGCACAAGCCCTGCATGCCGGTGCCGAGCCGCGCATGATTCATCATGGTGAACATGCAGTTCAGGCCCTTGTTGGGCTCGCCGATCAGGAATCCCTTGGCGTCGTCGAAATTCAACACGCAGGTGGCAGAGGCCTTGATGCCCATCTTGTGTTCGATCGAACCGCAGGTCACGCCATTACGTTCCCCCGCCTCGCCCATGGCATCGGGCAGGAACTTGGGCACAATGAACAGCGATATGCCCTTGGTACCGGCGGGAGCATCCGGCAGTTTGGCCAGCACCAAGTGAATGATGTTTTCACTCATGTCGTGTTCGCCGGCGGAAATGAAGATCTTGCTGCCGGAGATCCTGTAGCTGCCGTCGGCCTGAGGCGCGGCGCGGGTCTTGATGATGCCCAGGTCCGTGCCGCAATGGGCTTCGGTCAGGCACATGGTGCCGGTCCATTGACCGGCGGTGAGCTTGCTCAGGTAGGTTTGCTTCTGCTCTTCGGTGCCATGGGCATGAATGGCCGACATGGCACCGTGGGTCAGGCCCGGGTACATGCCCCAGGACGTGTTGCTGGACGCGATCATTTCGCTGATGACCAGGCCCAGGGAACCGGGCAGACCCTGGCCACCATAGCTCGGATCGGCGGCCAAGCCGTGCCAGCCGCCCTCCACGTACTGTGCGAAAGCTTCTTTGAAACCGATAGGCGTGGTCACCACACCGTTGTCGAAATGACAGCCCTCTTCGTCACCGGAACGATTGAGCGGCGCCAGTACGTTCTCACAGAAGCGCGCACCTTCTTCGAGGATCGCGTTGACCATGTCCGGGCTGGCATCGCTGGCCCCCAGTTCGGCATAACGGCCATGGAAATCGAAAACGTGGTCGATCAGGAAGCGCATGTCGCGCAGGGGAGCTTTGTACTCGGGCATGGTGATTTTCTCCGGTAGCAGATCGTTCAAACCTACTGCCGGCCACCGAGTCTCACAATCACAGTACAGACGCTGAATGCGCCGTCATCACTCAACCCGCGGCGGCTTCCATGCGTACCGCGCCACGGCGGCTCTGGCCGAAAGCAACCACACAGTTGCGTCCGGCGCCCTTGGCGTTATAGAGAGCCTGGTCGGCGGACTTGAGGACTTCTTCAGGCGTACGCTGCTCGAGACGTTCCGCGACACCGATGCTGACCGTTACCGACACGCTGGATGCCCCCGCCCCGGAGCGGCGCTGGCGACCTTGTTGGTCATCCTGGGGTCGACTGTCCGGATTGCGCAGTTGAATGGCGTACGTCTCGATGGACTGGCGGATGACCTCAAGATGAGGCATGCACTCGTCGATGGTTTTGCCTGCAAACACCAACGCAAACTCCTCGCCACCGTAGCGATAAGCCCGACCGCCGCCACCGATTTTCGACAGTTTGCTGGCCACCAGGCGCAACACTTGGTCGCCCACGTCGTGGCCATGGGTGTCGTTGAATTTCTTGAAGTGGTCCACATCGCTCATCGCCAGCACATAGTTGCGACCCAACCGCTGCATGCGCTCATTCAGCGCACGCCGTCCCGGCAAGCCGGTCAGCTCATCACGAAACGCCATCTGATAGGCCTCATGGGCGACCGCCGCAGCGATCATCAGCATCACCTGGCTGCACATGATGTTCAGGGTGAATGGCAGGATGAAGGTCTTCGGCAACATCCAGAAAAGCCCCAACACGCCTACCAGCTGTGCGGCATGCAAGGGCCGGGGATTGCGCCAGTATTGCCATGACAGCAACAGGAATACGCCGAGGAACACCGGGTAGGACAATTGGATCAGGCTCATCCAGGCGCCATGCAACGCCGGCCAGCGGATCTCCGAAAGCCAAAGCAACAAGGCTTGGGGAAAGCTCTGCTCCAAGGCCAATGCCACGCTGCCAAAGGCCAGCAGAACCGCGAAACGCGCGACCATGTCCTGGAACAAGTGGGTGCGCTCCTGCCACGCCGCGAACAGGCCAAACAACAACGGCAGCAACAGGCAGACGAGGTGGAACACCACGGCGGCGTCTTCACGCACCTTGCCGTTGTCACGGTAGAAATCGGTCTGGGTGTCCAGCAGGAAGTAGCCGATGTACACCGTGACCATCAGAAACAGCTCACGTTGACGTCGGTAAACAGCGCAGTACGCACCGCCCAACAGCAACACCAACGTAGGAAGAACATTGAACAACGAGGTGAAGAAGACGTTGAGATCCTTGACGTAGGCAGCCGCAAGCCCCGCCAGCAATAGCAACAGCGAAGGTAGGAAATGACTGAAACGTACAGCGGAAGAACGCGGCAAGGGTAAAACTCCAACCCGGCTGATCAAAGATGGCATTGTGCCTGCTATTGGAACAATAAGGCACGAGAGATGTGACCGATATCACACTGCCATCGCTGTAACGGCAGGAAGGGATGTTTTCTTAAAGGACAATTGGATGAATATTGTTTCAGGATCAGCGCATACCCCTGTGGGAGCGAGCCTGCTCGCGAAGCGGTGTATCAGATATTTTTTTGTCGACTGACACACCGCATCGCGAGCAGGCTCGCTCCCACAGTTTTTTCCTGCGAGCATGAAAAAGCCGCTGCGTCCCGAAGGAGGCAGCGGCTTTCAGAAGATACCGCCTGAGGCTTAGTAACCCAGTGCGAAGTCTTCTTCTTTCATGTCCATCAGATTATTGGCACCGGACAACATGGCAGCCACGTGAGTACGGGTACGCGGCAGGATGCGCTGGAAGTAGAAGCGCGCCGTCTGCAGCTTGGCGGTGTAGAAAGCCTCTTCGGTGGTGCCGGCAGCCAGTTTTTCCGCCGCCAGACGCGCCATGTCGGCCCAGAAGTAGGCCAGGCAGGCGTAACCGGAGTACATCAGGTAGTCCACCGAGGCCGCGCCGACTTCTTCGCGATCCTTCATGGCCGCCATGCCAACCTTCATGGTCAACTCGCCCCACTCCTTGTTCAGCGCGGCCAACGGTCCGACGAACTCTTTGACCGCTTCGTTGCCTTCGTTGCCCTGGCAGAACTTGTGGACGATCTTGGTGAAGCCCTTGAGCGCTTCGCCCTGGGTCATCAGCACTTTACGGCCCAGCAGGTCGAGGGCCTGGATGCCGGTGGTGCCTTCGTACAGCATCGAAATGCGACTGTCGCGAACGTTCTGCTCCATGCCCCACTCGGCGATGAAGCCGTGGCCGCCGTAGATCTGCACGCCGTGGTTGGCCGATTCGAAGCCGACTTCGGTCATGAATGCTTTGGCGATCGGCGTCATGAACGCCAACAGCGCATCGGCCTTTTTCTTCTCTTCCTCATCGACGCCGTACTTGACGATGTCGACCTGCTTGGCGGTGAAGTAGACCATCGCCCGGTTACCTTCGGCGAAGGCCTTCATGGTCAGCAGCATGCGACGCACGTCAGGGTGCACGATGATCGGGTCAGCGGGCTTGTCCGGCGCTTTCGGGCCCGTCAGGGAGCGCATTTGCAAGCGGTCACGGGCGTATTTCAGGCCGCCCTGAAAGCCGATTTCAGCGTGGGCCAGGCCTTGCAAAGCGGTGCCCAGGCGTGCGGTGTTCATGAAGGTGAACATGCAGTTCAGGCCTTTGTTCGCCGGGCCGATCAGGAAACCGGTGGCCGCGTCGAAGTTCATCACGCAGGTAGCGTTGCCGTGGATGCCCATCTTGTGTTCGATCGAACCACAGCTAACCGCGTTGCGCTGGCCGATGGTGCCGTCGGCGTTAGGCAGGAACTTGGGCACGATGAACAGCGAAATGCCCTTGGTACCGGCCGGAGCGTCCGGCAGACGCGCCAGAACGATGTGGACGATGTTGTCGGCCATGTCGTGTTCGCCGGCCGAAATGAAGATCTTGGTACCGGTTACCTTGTAGGAGCCATCGGCCTGTGGCTCGGCCTTGGTACGCAGCATGCCCAGGTCGGTACCGCAGTGGGGTTCGGTCAGGCACATGGTGCCGGTCCATTCACCGGACACCAGTTTGGTCAGGTAGGCGTCCTGCTGCTCGGGCGTACCGTGCTCGGAAATCGTGTTCATCGCGCCGTGGGACAGGCCCGGGTACATGCCCCACGACCAGTTGGCTTCGCCGACCATTTCGCTGACGGCCAGGCCCAGCGACTCCGGCAGGCCCTGACCACCATGCTCGACGTCATGGGCCAGGCTTGGCCAGCCACCTTCGACGAATTGCTTGTAGGCTTCCTTGAAACCGGTCGGGGTTTTCACGCCGGACTCGCTCCAGGTGCAGCCTTCGGTGTCACCCACGCGGTTCAGCGGAGCCAGCACCTGCTCACAAAACTTGGCGCCTTCTTCGAGAATGGCGTCAACCATGTCCGGAGTTGCGTCCTGGCAAGCCGGAAGGCTCTGATAATGCGCTTCATAGCCAAGCAGTTCATCACGAACGAAGCGAATATCACGCAAGGGGGCCTTGTAGTCAGGCATAGCGATAACCTCTGCTGATGTAACCGGGGATGAACGACCGCATGGATTTGTTGTGGCGGTCAAACAGTTGTTTGAAACATACGTTTACGCCTAAATCTTGTCAAGCGTCTATCCATTACCGCTGGTCCCACCATTCAGATCGTCTCGACATTGTCGTTGGCACCTGGCTCGTCAATCCGGCACAACTGTCAGCTTCTACAGGTTCGGCGTTTCAAAAAAGGCGATTTACTAAGCCCATGAACGAACTGGGCGTCCCCAGTCCAGATTAGTTGCGATTGGAGGAAAACGATATGGACACTCAACCAACAGGCACTCCCCAACCTCGTCAACCCGGTCAGTTGGATCCGGCTTTTGGAACCGAAGGGTTCATTGGCGTGAACGCAGAAGGCGTAGCCAGCTCGCTCGTCTGCGACAGCGAAGGCAAGCTGATCCTTGCCTTGCAACTCAAGGGTTATTTTGCACTGACGCGCTACTTGCCCGATGGCGTCAAGGACACTTCGTTCCATGACACAACCGGATGGTTCGAGGACGGCTCCAAAAACAGCACGCCGACGCGCGTGTTACTTCAGGAGGACGGAAAAATACTGCTCATTGGCGGCTCCACCAAAGACAGCGAATGGCGACCTGCACTCATGCGTTTCTATGCCACGGGCAGCCACGATCTCGTATTCGGGCGCAAAATAATCACCATGAGCCCCGAGCATGCACGCACTACGGACAGCAACTACAAATCGGTTGATGGTTGCCTGCAGAAAGATCAGAAAATTCTCGTCTGCGCCTACTACCTTACCTATGAAAATGCCCAATCGGGGGTCGAGGGCCGCCTGTTCAGACTGCATACCAACGGGGAACCCGATACAGGCTTTGGAGCCGGTCGCGGATTCATCGACATCAGGTTCCATGGCCATCCCAGCTACGCCTGCAATGTGCAGACTCAGAGCGACGGCAAGATCATCGTCGCAGGATCCTGGCGGTATCAGGGTGAGCAACCGAGGACACGAACAGTGGCCCGCTACACCATCGCGGGAGAACTGGACATCACCTTTGGCAATCAGGGTTTCGTTGATATCGAGATGGACGAGGGTTCCTCCGACCAGTCGCGTGCTCAAATCAACTCACCGGATATCGTCAGCCATATTGCAATTCAGGAGGACGATAGAATCCTGATCGCAGGCCAGATGACAGGTCTCGATAACCTGAGAAGGGGCTTACTTATCCGGCTGGAGGCCAATGGTGAAATCGATGGAAGTTTCAACAACGGCGAGCCGCTTCTGATTGCCCGCCCGGGCTACCATGTGGCCCTGAACGCCCTGACCATCCAAGCCGATGGCAGAATCGTCACGGTGGGTCATGCCTTCGTCCCCGGGCAGCCAAACAAGCCTATCCAGGCGTACGAGCGGGTGAGCCAGAGCGGAGTCATTGAAGGCTTCTGGCAAACCGACGAAAGCGGCAACTTATATGATGTACAGGTGCAGCCTAATCACCGCGTGGTGGTTTCGGGTGGTTTTTTCAATGCTGCAATCAGCTCTTTTACGCCCCGGATATGGGGGTATCAGGGCGCTTGAGTCGATTGATGCTCAACGAAGGGTTCAGGCGAGCGGGCTCAGGCGAAGGTATCGATCAACGTACCCAGCATCTCGTCGGATGCTTTAGCCACGTTCACGCCCGCTTGCACCTGGAACTTGCCCTGGGCCATTTCAACCATGTTGCTGGCCAGGTCCGATTGCTGGCTGCGATCCACCGACCGCAGGCGATCGACCTGGACTTCGGACGACTGACTGGTAACCGCCCGCTCGATGGTGTTGTTGGCGATTTGAGATGAAGCCTGATCGACACGGTTCTGCCCTGTCTGAATAGTACTCAGACCAGCATAGAATGCGGTACTTCCTGAGATTTCCATGGCAAGGCTCGTATCTTGAAGGGTCGACAAGGCCATTGAATCAGAAGCACTGGGAAAAGGCCCGACAAAAACACTAATGGCACAGTGCCTTGTTATAGGCAAACCCTAATCCAGCAGGTCCAGATGCAGGTACCCGGCCACTGCTTCCGCCGTCACGCCCTTGATTCGTGGCACCCGGCCCAGGCACGGTGCCGGAAGGCGTTCGGCGAGCGTGGCCAGATTTTCCTCCAGCCGCGATGTCTTGGGGTCGACGATATTCGCAACCCAACCAGCCAATTGCAGGCCGTCCCGGGCAATGGCTTCGGCGGTGAGCAACGCGTGACTGATGCAGCCCAGCCGTACCCCCACCACCAGGATCACCGGCAGGCCCAGGGCCATTGCCAGGTCAGAGAGATTGTCCTGATCGGCCAACGGAACGCGCCAGCCGCCCGCGCCTTCAATCAAGGTGAAATCGGCTTGCAGGGCCAGCACGTCACGCATCGGCCCCAACAACGACTGCACCGTCAATGCCACGCCGGCTTCCCGGGCCGCCAGATGCGGCGCGATGGCCGGCTCGAACGCCATCGGGTTGACCTGGGCATACGTCAGCGGCATCGAGCATTCGGCGAGCAGGGCCAGGGCGTCGGCATTGCGCAGGCCTTTGGGGGTGACCTCGCAACCGGAGGCCACGGGCTTTCCGGCGGCGGTGCTCATGCCGGCCTGTCGCGCTGCGTGCAGCAGGCCGGCCGCAACAGTGGTCTTGCCCACATCGGTGTCGGTACCGGCGATGAAGTAAGCCTGGCTCATAGGGGTTTCTCCAGCACGGCGTAGACCACCTGATAGGTCGCGGGCAACCCTTCTACCCGACGAAATTGCTCGTAGGCTTCAATCATCCCCAGGATCCTCGCTCTGCCGGTCAACCCACCCGGGCGGCCTGGATTCAGATTATGGGCACCAAGGGACTTCAATTCATGGGTCAGGCTGCGTACGTCCGGGTAATACAACACATGGGGACGGTTCTCGAGGCTGATGACCTTCAACCCGCTTTCCATGCACAGTTGTCGATAGGTTTCGAACTCCCGGAAACGGTTGACGTGCACCAGGCCGTCCACCTGGCGCCAACTGTCGCGCAATTCGTACAACGTACCGACGCAGAGACTGGTGAAGGCAAAGGCTCCGCCCGGTTTCAATACACGATGCGCCTCCCTCAGCACCGAGGCAAAGTCCGCGCACCACTGCACCGCAAGGCTGGAGAACACCAGGTCGCAACTCGTCGTTTGCAGAGGCAGGCGCTCCGCGTCACCGGCGACGAAATGCGCAGCCCCACCCTGGGGCCGGGCATGGTTGAGCATTCCTTCGGCGATATCCAGCGCAACGCCGCTCGCC
This sequence comes from Pseudomonas corrugata, assembly GCF_001269905.1. Classification (GTDB taxonomy): domain Bacteria; phylum Pseudomonadota; class Gammaproteobacteria; order Pseudomonadales; family Pseudomonadaceae; genus Aquipseudomonas; species Aquipseudomonas corrugata. The sequence goes on from NZ_LHVK01000012.1 coordinate 52,508, forward strand.
ACGCCGAAGCGCGCGCCCAGCGCCCGAGTGAAGTGACCGGTGCCGCAACCCACGTCCATCCAGCGTCCCGGCACGAGCGAGGCAGGTAACTGCTCCAGCAACTGTTGCCCCACGTCGCGCTGCAATTCCGCCACGCTGTCGTAGCTGGCCGCCGCCCGGGAGAACGAGGCTGCCACCTGGCGCTTGTCAGGCAAGGTCCCGGGCAATTTGGGAAGGGACAGGTCAGTCATCACCGGCCTCATGTAAAAAGGCCTGGATCGCCCCCGCGACACCGTGCGGGTCTTCCAGAAGAAATCCATGACCGGCCTGTTCGATCAGGCCGATCTCGACGTCCGGCAACAATGCCAGCAATTCACTCGCGGCTTCGGCCGGCACCAGGGCGTCGAGCCCGGCAAACAGATGCAATTGCGGGCCACGGAAGCGTTGCAAAGCGGCACGGGTATCCAGCTGCGCCAGCACTTGCAGACCGGCCATCGACACCTCCGGCGCGGTGTTCGGTGCGCCGGCCAGCAGCAGCCTCGCCAACCCGCGGGGGTCGCTGCAACCCTGGGCGCATAACAAACTGAAACGCTTGAGGGTCAGGCGTGGATCGGCGGCACACCCGGCGAGGAAACCGTCGAAGGTGTCACTGGCCATCGCGCTCGGCCATTGCTCATGGGCCACAAACGAAGCATTGCTTGCCAGGGTCAACAGCCCGCAGCAGCGCTCGCCCCGGCGCGCGGCCAACTCGGAGGCCAGCATGCCGCCCAGGGACCAGCCACCCAACCAGGCATCCTGGGGCACGCAGGCGTCCAACTCATCGAGCCACTCCTCGGGATTACTCGTTACCAGGGCCGGCAACGGCTCGATTTCCACCCGCAGATGTTCGTCGAGCCCGTGCAGCGCAGCGGCCAGCGGTTCCAGCGGGGAAACGCCCAGCCCCCAACCAGGCAGCAATATCAATCGATCACGCATGGCTTGCCTCCGGCCCCAGCAGGGCAAAACACTCGGCCAGTGCATTCAACAATAGTTGCACCTGGGCCTCGCTGTGGGCGGCCGTCAGGGTCACACGCAAACGGGCGCTGCCGGCCGGGACGGTGGGGGGCCGTATCGCGGTGACCATCAGACCCCGTTCGCGCAGCATTTGCGACAGGCGCATCGCTCGCCCGGCATCGCCGATCAGAATCGGCTGGATTGGCGTGAAGCTGTCCATCAGTTGCAGGCCAATCTGCTCCGCGCCATGGCGAAACTGACGGATCAACACTTGCAAATGCTCGCGCCGCCAATGCTCGCTGCGCAACAACTCAAGGCTTTTGAGCGTGGCGCAGGCCAGGGCCGGCGGTTGGCTGGTGGTGTAGATGTAGGGGCGGGCAAACTGGATCAGGCTCTCGATCAGTTCTTCACTGCCCGCCACAAAAGCGCCAGCGGTGCCGAAGGCCTTGCCGAGGGTGCCGACCAGCACCGGCACGTCGTCCTGGCTGAGGCCGAAGTGCTCGACGATACCGCCTCCGTTCGCGCCCAACGGACCGAAACCGTGAGCATCGTCGACCATCAGCCAGGCGCCCCTGGCCTTGGCTTCACGGGCCAGGGCCGGCAGATCGGCAATGTCGCCGTCCATGCTGAAGACACCGTCGGTGACCACCAGGGTATTGCCGGTGGCTTTCTCCAGACGGCTGGCCAGGCTCCGGGCGTCGTTGTGCAGATAACGGCTGAAACGCGCGCCGGACAGTATCCCGGCGTCGAGCAACGACGCGTGATTGAGCCGGTCCTCCAGCACCGTATCGCCCTGCCCGACCAGTGCGGTCACGGCGCCGAGGTTGGCCATGTAGCCGGTGGTGAACAGCAGCGCCCGCGGACGACCGGTGAGATCGGCAAGAGCTTCCTCCAAGGCGTGATGGGGACCGCTATGGCCGATCACCAGATGGGAAGCGCCGCCACCCACCCCCCAACGAGCCGCCCCGGCACGCCAGGCTTCGATCACCTGCGGGTGATTGGCCAGGCCCAGGTAGTCATTGTTGCAGAACGCCAGCAACGGCTGCCCGTCCACAACCACCTCCGGCCCCTGGGGGCTTTCGAGCAGCGGGCGCTGGCGATAGAGGTTTTCGGCACGACGGGCAGCCAGGCGTGCGGCGAGATCGAAGGGCATGCAGGCCTCGGGGTGACCACTATTCAAAGATTGAAGGGTTCCCCTGTGGGAGCGAGCCTGCTCGCGATGGCGGTGTGTCATTCGACGTAAATGTTGAATGCTCTATTGCTATCGCGAGCAGGCTCACTCCCACAGGTCCCCCATTCCAAACAGAAAAATCGGGGTTGATCACACAGCCGCGTTATAGAACTGCTCGCTGCTCTTCTGCTCCACCAGCGCCTGTTCAATCGCGGCCTGGTGCACTTCGTCGGCATGTTCTTCGCGGGCTTCAGGCTGGATGCCCAGGCGAGCGAACAATTGCATGTCTTTGTCAGCCTGCGGGTTGGCGGTGGTCAGCAGTTTGTCGCCGTAGAAAATCGAGTTGGCGCCGGCCAGGAACGCGAGGGCCTGCATCTGTTCGTTCATCGCCTCGCGACCGGCGGACAGGCGGACATGGGATTTGGGCATCAGGATCCGCGCCACGGCGAGCATGCGGATGAAATCGAACGGGTCGACATCCTCGGCATTTTCCAACGGCGTGCCGGCGACCTTGACCAGCATGTTGATCGGTACCGACTCCGGATGCTCCGGCAGGCTCGCCAATTGGATCAGCAGGTTGGCGCGGTCATCGAGGGACTCGCCCATGCCGAGGATGCCGCCGGAGCAGATCTTCATCCCCGAATCACGCACGTAGGCCAGGGTCTGCAGGCGCTCGCTGTAGGTACGGGTGGTGATGATGCTGCCGTAGAACTCCGGAGAGGTATCGAGGTTATGGTTGTAGTAATCCAGGCCGGCCTGGGCCAGTGCCTCGGTCTGCTCCTGGTCGAGACGCCCCAGGGTCATGCAGGTTTCCAGGCCCATGGCCTTCACCCCTTTGACCATTTCCAACACATAGGACATGTCCTTGGCCGACGGATGCTTCCACGCCGCGCCCATGCAGAAACGGGTCGAACCGATGGCCTTGGCACGTGCGGCCTCCTCAAGGACCTTCTGCACTTCCAGCAGTTTTTCCTTGTCCAGCCCGGTGTTGTAGTGGCCGGACTGCGGACAATATTTGCAATCTTCCGGGCAGGCGCCGGTCTTGATCGACAGCAGCGTGGAAACCTGGACACGGTTGGCGTCGAAATGCGCGCGGTGCACGGTCTGCGCCTGGAACAACAGGTCATTGAACGGCTGGACAAAGAGTGCTTTGACTTCGGCCAAAGACCAGTCATGACGCAGGTTGGCAGTGGTGCTGGCGCTCATGGGTATTTCCTTGATTATGCTTGGCTGGCGACTGGGGGCACGCAATACCCACAGGCGCGACACGGATGTTCGGCATATTTAAGGAAGAGTCATGCGCTGTCAACCACGATACGATGGACCGGTTTACATCTGGTTAAAAAACAAACAGTCCTGCCTCCTGTGTGGTGAGGCCACCGACACTCAACAGCCGATCTGCACGCCTTGCGAAAGCGAACTGCCCTGGCTCGGTGATCAATGTGTCATCTGCGCCCTGCCGCTGCCCATGGCCGGCCTGCGTTGCGGGCAATGCACCGCGCAACCGCCAGCCTTCGAACGGGTCCTGGCACCCTGGGCTTATGATTTCCCGGTGGACAGCCTGATAACCCGTTTCAAGCACCAGGCAAAATGGCCTCTTGGTCGCCTCATGGGCGAACTGCTGGCGCAATCGCTGCAACATCATTTCGACGAAGGCCTGGAACCGCCCGACGCGCTGGTGCCGGTGCCGCTGGCAGGACGACGCTTGCGCCAGCGCGGGTTCAACCAGGCGACCTTGCTGGCGCGCTGGCTCGGTGCTGCGTTGCAGATTCCCTGCGAAGAACATCTGCTGCTGCGCATCCACGATACCCCGGCGCAACAGGCACTCGATGCCCGGGCCCGGCGCCGGAATCTGCGCCAGGCCTTCGCCCTGGCACCCGATGCGCCATTGCGCAATCGCCACCTGGCCCTGGTGGACGATGTGCTCACCACCGGGGCCACCGCCCAGACACTGGCCAAATTGATGCTCGACGGCGGTGCGGCCCGGGTCGATGTGTATTGCCTGGCGCGCACACCAAAACCCGGTGAACCGGCTTGACGCGCGGCGGCCCAGGCGCCAACGTCGTTCTTTCACTCTTGCGCGCAGTTTCCGCCATGTCATTACCCACGCTTCTGACCCAACACATTGTCCGGCGTCCGCAACGCATCGCCCTGTTGCAGCACATCGCCGAACAAGGCTCCATCACCCGTGCCGCCAAGAGCGCGGGTCTGAGCTACAAGGCGGCATGGGACGCCATCGATGAGTTGAACAACCTGGCGAACCAACCGTTGGTGGAGCGCAGCGTCGGCGGCAAGGGTGGCGGCGGTGCCAGGCTGTCGGAAGAAGGGCAGCGTGTGCTGCGCCTGTACCTGCGCCTGCAAGCCTTGCAGGCGCAGTTGCTGCAAGCGAGCGAAGACGCCGGCGACCTCGGCCTGCTGAGTCGCCTGATGCTGCGCACCAGCGCCCGCAATCAGTTGCACGGCAAAGTCCTCGGCATCGAAGCCCAGGGCCATAACGACCGGGTGCGCCTGGAATTGGCTCGAGGCCTGGTCATCGACGCGCAGATCACCCACGACAGCACGGTGCGCCTGGAGCTGGCCATCGGCACCGAAGTGGTGGCGTTGATCAAGGCCGGCTGGCTGGAATTGTTTCCCAGCGGCCCCTTGGAGAAATCGGGCATCAATGTTCTACAAGGCGTCATCGAACACATCGCCACGGCTGCCGATGGTCCCAGCGAGGTGCGTATCGGCTTGCCCAACGGCCAGACCCTGTGTGCCTTGGCCGATCCGCTCCAATTGCAAGCGCGCAACCTCGACATCGGCTCACCGGTGCAAGTGGTGTTTTCGGCGACGAATGTGTTGCTCGGGACCCCGCTATAAACGCACTGAAACAAAAGCTTCATCGACCCGCTTTAAGGTGACTGCCAAAACCAGCAGGGAGCCTGAGATGAGCCTATTAGAAGAAAACCAATCCACCGACCTGGAAAAGATCGTCGGCCTGAGCCGCCGTAGTTTCATCGGCGCCGGCGCCCTGTGTGGCGCGGCAATGTTCCTGGGCGGCAACCTGCTGAGCCGCAGCGCCCTGGCCGCAGCTGTCAGCGAAGGCAATAGCAAGTTGCTGGGCTTCGACAGCATCGCCGCGGCTACGACCGACACCCTCACCCTGCCACCTGGCTACAAATCCTCGGTCTTGATCAGTTGGGGCCAGCCTTTGCAGAAGAACGCACCCGCGTTCGACCCGAGTGGCAATGGCACTGCGCGCGACCAGGAAATGCAGTTCGGCGACAACAACGACGGCATGAGCCTGTTCCCGTTCCCCGGTGACGAGAACCGGGCGCTCATGGCGATCAATAACGAATACACCAACTACCGCTACCTTTTCGCTCATGGTGGCCAGCCGCAGTCGGCCGAAGACGTGCACAAGGCCCAGGCCAGCGAAGGCGTATCGGTGATCGAAGTGAAGCGCCAGGGCGGCCAATGGCAGTTCGTCCAGGCATCGCGCTACAACCGCAGGATCCATGGCAATACGCCGATTGAACTGAGCGGGCCGGCGGCCGGACATGATCTGCTGAAAACAAGCGCCGACAAGAGCGGCAAGAAGGTCCTCGGCACCTTTCAGAACTGCGCCAATGGCATGACGCCGTGGGGGACTTACCTGACCTGCGAAGAAAACTTCACCGACTGTTTTGGCAGCAGCAAGTCCGACTTGCAGTTCGATGAAGCGCAAAAGCGCTACGGCGCCACCGTTACCAGTCGCGAGATCAATTGGCACGTGTACGATCCACGCTTCGACCTGGCGAAGAACCCCAACGAACTCAATCGTCATGGCTGGGTGGTGGAAATCGACCCGTTCGATCCCGAGTCCACACCCGTGAAGCGCACAGCACTGGGGCGCTTCAAACACGAAAACGCCGCCCTGGCACAAACCAACGATGGTCACGCCGTGGTCTACATGGGCGACGACGAGCGTGGCGAATTCATCTACAAATTCGTCAGCCGCGAGCGCATCAATCACAAGAACGCCAAGGCCAACCGCAACCTGCTGGACCATGGCACCTTGTACGTGGCGCGCTTCGACGCCGGTGACGGTAATCCGGACCACCCGAAAGGCAAGGGCCAGTGGATCGAGCTGACCCATGGCAAGAACGGCCTCGACGCCAACAGCGGCTTCGCCGATCAGGCCGAGGTGTTGATCCATGCGCGTCTGGCCGCCAGTGCCGTGGGCGCCACACGGATGGACCGTCCGGAGTGGATCGTGGTCAGCCCGAAAGATGGCCAGGTCTATTGCACCCTGACCAACAACGCCAAGCGCGGCGAGGATGGCCAACCGGTGGGCGGTCCCAACCCTCGGGCGAAGAATGTCTATGGACAGATCCTGCGCTGGCGCACCGACCGCGACGATCATGCGTCCATGACCTTCAACTGGGACCTGTTCGTGGTGGCCGGCAACCCGACCGTACATGCCGGCACGCCGAAAGCCGGTTCGTCCAACGTCAACGCGCAGAACATGTTCAACAGCCCCGACGGCCTGGGATTCGACAAGGCTGGCCGACTGTGGATCCTGACCGACGGCGACGTCAGCAACACCGGTGATTTCGCCGGCATGGGCAACAACCAGATGCTCTGCGCCGACCCCAACAGCGGCGAAATCCGTCGCTTCATGGTCGGGCCGGTGGGCTGCGAAGTGACCGGCATCAGCTTCGCACCGGACCAGAAGGCCTTGTTCGTCGGAATCCAGCATCCGGGTGAAAACGGCGGCTCGACATTCCCCGAGCACCTGCCGAACGGCAAGCCGCGCTCGTCGGTGATGGTCATCACCCGCGGGGACGGCGGAATCATCGGCGCCTGATAAGGCCCTTGTGGGAGCGGGCTTGCTCGCGAAAGCGGATCGTCAGTCAACGTTGATGTCGACTGTTATTGCCCGTTCGCGAGCAAGCCTGCTCCCACAAGATACTGCGAGCACCCGAAATTGGTGCGACGGCCTCAGTCCACCTATCTGCCTGCGTCTGCGCTACCATGCAGGGCCGGACGCGGCAGCCCTGCCGCTGCGCAGGAGTCAGCATGTCCCATCCGTTCGAAACCCTCACGCCCGACCTGGTGCTCGATGCCGTAGAAAGTATCGGCTTCCTCAGCGACGCCCGTGTGCTGGCCCTCAACAGCTATGAGAACCGCGTCTACCAAGTCGGCATCGAAGACGCCGAACCGCTGATCGCCAAGTTCTATCGCCCCCAGCGCTGGACCAACGAAGCGATCCTGGAAGAACACAGCTTCACCTTCGAGCTGGCCGACTGCGAAGTGCCAGTGGTGGCGCCGTTGATTCACAACGGCGTCAGCCTGCATGAACACGCCGGGTTTCGCTTCACCCTGTTTCCCCGTCGTGGCGGCCGAGCACCGGAGCCAGGCAATCTGGACCAACTCTATCGCTTGGGGCAACTGCTTGGACGCCTGCATGCGGTAGGCGCCAGCCGTCCGTTCGAACACCGCGAGGCCCTGACCGTAAAAAACTTTGGCCACGATTCACTGGCTACCGTGCTGGAAAGCGGTTTCGTACCCCGTAGTCTGCTTCCGGCCTACGAGTCGGTGGCAAGGGATCTGCTCAAGCGTGTCGAAGAAATCTATGCTGTCACGCCCCATCAGAACATCCGCATGCACGGTGACTGCCACCCGGGCAACATGATGTGTCGCGACGAGGTCTACCACATCGTCGACCTGGACGACTGTCGCATGGGTCCGGCGGTGCAGGATCTGTGGATGATGCTGGCCGGTGACCGCCAGGCATGCCTGGGCCAGTTGTCGGAATTGATGGATGGCTACCAGGAGTTCCATGACTTCGATCCCCGGGAACTGGCACTGATCGAACCCCTGCGTGCCCTGCGCCTGATGCACTACAGCGCCTGGCTGGCTCGTCGCTGGGATGACCCGGCATTCCCCCGCAGCTTCCCGTGGTTTGGCAGCGAGCGCTATTGGGGCGACCAGGTATTGGCGTTGCGCGAACAGCTGGCGGCGCTCAATGAAGAGCCGTTGAAGTTGTTTTGAATAGCGCACTTCAACCATCACCACAATCTCCTGTGGGAGCGAGCCTGCTCGCGATCGCGGTGTGTCAGACAACATATTCGTAAGCTGATA
>NZ_LHVK01000013.1 GCF_001269905.1 Pseudomonas corrugata
GGAGTGTCATCACCTGGGAAGTCGTAAGTGCTCAGCAGGTCGCGCACCTCCATCTCAACCAGTTCCAGCAGCTCAGCGTCGTCAACCATGTCAGCCTTGTTCAGGAAGACAACGATGTACGGTACGCCTACCTGACGGGACAGCAGGATGTGCTCACGAGTTTGTGGCATCGGACCATCAGCGGCCGAGCAAACCAGGATCGCGCCGTCCATCTGGGCAGCACCGGTGATCATGTTTTTTACGTAGTCGGCGTGACCTGGGCAGTCAACGTGTGCGTAGTGACGCACGGCCGAATCGTATTCAACGTGAGCGGTGTTGATGGTGATACCGCGTGCTTTTTCTTCCGGGGCGCTGTCGATCTTGTCGAAGTCAACCTTGGCCGAACCGAAAACTTCGGAGCAGACGCGGGTCAGAGCAGCGGTCAGAGTGGTTTTACCGTGGTCAACGTGACCGATGGTGCCAACGTTGACGTGCGGTTTGTTACGTTCAAATTTTTCTTTAGCCACGACAATTAACTCCTAGCCTAAAGGGGCTGAATCAGCCTTGTTTTTTAACGATAGCTTCGACGACGTTCGACGGAGCCTCGGAGTATTTGGAGAATTCCATAGAGTAGCTCGCGCGACCCTGGGACATGGAACGAACGTCGGTTGCGTAACCGAACATCTCGCCCAGCGGAACCTCGGCACGGATAACCTTACCGGAAACCGTGTCTTCCATACCCTGGATCAGACCGCGACGACGGTTCAGGTCACCCATCACGTCGCCCATGTAGTCCTCAGGTGTTACGACTTCAACCTTCATGATCGGCTCAAGAACAACACCGCCACCCTTGGTAGCCAGTTGCTTGGTCGCCATGGAGGCCGCCACCTTGAACGCCATCTCGTTGGAGTCGACGTCGTGGTAAGAACCATCGAACACGGTAGCCTTCAGGCCGATCAGCGGATAGCCGGCGACAACGCCGTTCTTCATCTGCTCTTCGATACCCTTCTGGATAGCAGGGATGTATTCCTTCGGAACCACACCACCGACTACTTCGTTCACGAACTGCAGACCTTCCTGACCTTCGTCAGCAGGCGCAAAACGGATCCAGCAGTGGCCGAACTGACCACGACCGCCGGACTGGCGAACGAACTTGCCTTCGATCTCACAAGCCTTCGTGATCTTCTCACGATAGGAAACCTGTGGCTTACCGATGTTGGCTTCGACGTTGAACTCGCGGCGCATCCGATCAACCAGGATGTCCAGGTGCAACTCACCCATGCCGGAGATGATCGTTTGACCAGTCTCTTCATCGGTCTTGACGCGGAAAGACGGGTCTTCCTGAGCAAGTTTGCCCAGAGCGATACCCATTTTTTCCTGGTCATCCTTGGTTTTCGGCTCAACGGCAACCGAGATAACCGGCTCCGGGAAGTCCATGCGAACCAGGATGATTGGCTTGTCAGCGGAGCACAGGGTGTCACCAGTGGTGACGTCCTTCATGCCGATCAGGGCCGCGATGTCGCCAGCGCGTACTTCCTTGATCTCTTCGCGGGTGTTTGCGTGCATTTGCACCATACGACCCACGCGCTCTTTCTTGCCCTTGACCGAGTTGATCACGCCGTCGCCGGAGTTCAACACGCCCGAGTAAACGCGAGCGAATGTCAGGGTACCCACGAATGGGTCGGTAGCGATCTTGAACGCCAGAGCCGAGAACGGCTCGTTGTCGTCTGCATGACGCTCCATTTCGACAGTCTCGTCATCCGGGTCGGAACCCTTGATGGCTGGAATGTCGACCGGTGCAGGCAGGTAGTCGATAACGGCGTCGAGAACCAGGGGAACACCCTTGTTCTTGAAGGAAGAACCGCAAACAGCCAGAACGATTTCGCCAGCGATAGTACGCTGACGCAGAGCAGCCTTGATCTCTTCGATCGACAGCTCTTCGCCTTCCAGGTACTTGTTCATCAGCTCTTCGTTGGCTTCGGCAGCAGCCTCAACCATGTTGCTGCGCCACTCTTCAGCCAGCTCTTGCAGCTCGGCCGGGATCGGACCGCGAATGGCAGCCATACCCTTGTCGCCGTCGTTCCAGCGAACAGCTTCCATGGTCATCAGATCGATCTGACCTTCGAAGTTGTCTTCGGAACCGATAGCCAGCTGGATAGGCACCGGGGTGTGACCCAGACGCTGCTTGATCTGACCGATCACGCGCAGGAAGTTGGCACCAGCACGGTCCATCTTGTTCACGTAAACAAGACGCGGAACGCCGTATTTGTTGGCTTGACGCCATACGGTTTCAGACTGAGGCTCAACACCGGAAGTACCGCAGAACACAACAACAGCGCCGTCGAGTACGCGCAACGAACGCTCTACTTCAATGGTGAAGTCAACGTGGCCGGGGGTATCGATGATGTTGAAGCGGTGCTTAGGGAATTGCTTGTTCGAGCCTTCCCAGAAAGCAGTAGTAGCAGCGGAGGTAATGGTAATACCCCGCTCCTGCTCTTGTACCATCCAGTCCATGGTCGCGGCGCCATCATGCACCTCGCCCATTTTGTGGTTTACGCCCGTGTAGAACAGGACGCGCTCGGTGGTAGTGGTTTTACCCGCATCCACGTGAGCAACGATACCAATGTTACGGTAGCGTTTAATATCGGTTGTACGAGCCATAAAGCCCTCGCAAATTGAGTGACGCTAAAATTAGAAGCGGTAGTGCGAGAAAGCCTTGTTGGCCTCAGCCATACGGTGCACGTCTTCACGCTTCTTAACTGCAGCACCTTTACCTTCAGCAGCGTCCAGCAGCTCACCAGCCAAACGCAGAGCCATGGACTTCTCGCCGCGCTTGCGGGCGAAGTCTACGAGCCAGCGCATGGCCAGAGCGTTACGACGGGACGGACGAACTTCGACCGGAACCTGGTAGGTAGCACCGCCTACGCGGCGCGACTTCACTTCGACCAGCGGAGCGATGGCGTCGAGTGCTTTTTCGAAGAGTTCCAGGGGATCGGAGTTCTTACGCTCTTTAACTTTTTCCAGCGCGCCATAAACGATACGTTCGGCAACGGCTTTCTTGCCGCTTTCCATTACGTGGTTCATGAACTTGGCGAGAATCTGGCTTCCGTATTTCGGATCGTCCAGAATCTCACGTTTGGCTGCTACGCGACGTCTTGGCATTGATAAGCCCTCAAACGGTCTTCAGGTTAGCCCGGGACAGCAAACGCGTGCCCGACCTTACTCTTATCGACTCAATAAAAATGAAAAACTGCAAAACGACCGATTACTTCGGACGCTTGGTACCGTACTTCGAACGACCCTGGTTACGACCTTTAACGCCGGAGGTATCCAAGGAGCCGCGAACGGTGTGGTAACGAACACCTGGCAAGTCTTTTACACGACCGCCGCGGATCAGTACCACGCTGTGCTCTTGCAGGTTGTGGCCTTCACCGCCGATGTACGAGGAAACCTCGAAACCGTTGGTCAGACGCACACGGCATACTTTACGCAGTGCCGAGTTAGGTTTTTTCGGCGTGGTGGTATACACACGGGTGCATACGCCACGACGTTGCGGGCAGTTCTGCAGCGCAGGTACGTCGGATTTCTCGACGATACGCTTACGCGGCTGACGTACCAGCTGGTTGATAGTTGCCATCTACTAGCTCCACTGTTGTCTTGCGACGCTATTGTCTTACAAGAAAAGCAAAATGGCAGGAACGAATTCCCGCCAAATTTAGGGGATCAAGAGTCTAAAGAGGATCTTGTCCCCAGTCAAGGCAAGGCCCCGACCTCCCCCCTCGCCGGATCTCGACAATTTGTCTCGATCCGGCGAATGGGGCGACCAGGGCCAGGCACTTAATTACCGCAGAACTCAGTTACCGCTCGAGTTCAACGCTTCGGTCAGTGCAGCTTCCACTTCACTGGCGCTTACGCGCAACGGCTTGTCTGCATCACGGCGACGCTTGCGCTCGCTGTGATAGGCCAAACCGGTACCAGCCGGGATCAGACGACCCACGACCACGTTTTCCTTCAGGCCGCGCAGGTAATCGCGCTTGCCGGTAACCGCCGCCTCGGTCAGTACCCGGGTGGTTTCCTGGAAGGAAGCCGCCGAGATGAACGATTCGGTGGACAACGACGCCTTGGTGATACCCAGCAGAACGCGGGTGAACTTGGCGACAAACTTGTCTTCCGTGCTCAGGCGCTCGTTCTCTACCAGTACGTGAGTCAGTTCCATCTGGTCGCCCTTGATGAAGCTGGAGTCACCGGACTCGGAGATCTCAACTTTACGCAGCATCTGACGCAGAATGGTCTCGATATGCTTGTCGTTGATCTTCACGCCTTGCAGACGGTAAACGTCCTGGATCTCGTTCACGATGTACTTGGCCAGCGCACTCACACCCAGCAGACGCAGGATGTCGTGTGGATCGCTCGGGCCGTCGGAGATAACTTCGCCGCGGTTTACCTGTTCGCCTTCGAAGACGTTCAGGTGACGCCACTTCGGAATCAGCTCTTCATACGGATCGCTACCGTCGTTCGGGGTGATAACCAGACGGCGCTTGCCCTTGGTCTCTTTACCGAACGCGATGGTGCCGCTGACTTCAGCCAGAATCGACGCTTCTTTCGGACGACGGGCTTCGAACAGGTCGGCAACACGCGGCAGACCACCGGTGATGTCACGAGTCTTCGAAGTTTCTTGCGGGATACGAGCGATAACATCACCGATCGCGATCCGCGCACCGTCCGCTACACCGACCAGGGCGTTGGCTGGCAGGAAGTACTGAGCGATTACGTCAGTGCCTGGCAGCAACAGGTCCTTGCCGTTGTCGTCGACCATCTTCACGGCTGGACGGATGTCCTTGCCGGCAGCTGGACGATCTTTGGCGTCAAGTACTTCAATGTTGGTCATACCGGTCAATTCGTCGGTCTGACGCTTGATCGTGATGCCTTCTTCCATGCCCACGTAGGTCACGGTACCTTTCATCTCGGTGACGATCGGGTGAGTGTGCGGATCCCACTTGGCCACGATTGCGCCAGCTTCGACCTTGTCACCTTCCTTCACCGAAATCACAGCACCGTAAGGCAGCTTGTAACGCTCGCGCTCACGACCGAAGTCGTCCGCGATCGCCAGCTCACCCGAACGGGATACAGCTACCAGGTGACCATCCACACGCTCAACGTGCTTCAGGTTGTGCAGACGGACAGTACCGCCGTTCTTCACCTGAACGCTGTCGGCTGCGGAGGTCCGGCTTGCCGCACCACCGATGTGGAACGTACGCATCGTCAGCTGGGTACCCGGCTCACCGATGGACTGGGCAGCAATAACGCCGACCGCTTCACCGATGTTCACCTGATGACCGCGAGCCAGGTCGCGACCGTAGCACTTGGCGCAGATGCCGTAGCGGGTTTCACAGCTGATCGGAGAACGCACGATCACTTCGTCGATGCTGTTGAGTTCGATGAACTCGACCCACTTCTCATCGACCAGGGTGCCAGCAGGAACGATCACGTCCTCGGTACCCGGCTTGAAGACGTCACGGGCAATGACACGACCCAGTACGCGCTCACCCAACGGCTCAACAACGTCACCGCCTTCAATGTGCGGCGTCATCAGCAGGCCATGTTCGGTGCCACAGTCGATCTCGGTCACGACCAGATCCTGCGCCACGTCAACCAGACGACGAGTCAGGTAACCGGAGTTCGCCGTTTTCAACGCGGTATCCGCAAGACCCTTACGAGCACCGTGCGTGGAGATGAAGTACTGGAGTACGCTCAAACCTTCACGGAAGTTCGCTGTAATCGGGGTCTCGATGATGGAACCGTCCGGCTTGGCCATCAGGCCACGCATACCGGCGAGCTGACGGATCTGCGCAGCAGAACCCCGTGCGCCCGAGTCGGCCATCATGTACATCGAGTTGAAGGATTCCTGGTCAACTTCTTCGCCATGACGGTCGATGACTTTCTCTTTCGAGAGGTTGGCCATCATCGCCTTGGAAACTTCGTCGTTCGCCTTGGACCAGAGGTCGATCACCTTGTTGTACTTCTCGCCCTGGGTTACCAGGCCGGAGGCGTACTGACTCTCGATCTCCTTCACTTCCTCGGTAGCAGTACCGATGATGCGGGCTTTTTCATCAGGGATAACGAAGTCGTTAACACCGATGGAAACGCCGGAGATGGTCGAATAGGCAAAACCGGTGTACATCAGCTGGTCAGCGAAGATCACGGTCTCTTTCAGACCCACCACGCGATAGCACTGGTTGATCAGCTTGGAGATCGCCTTTTTCTTCATCGGCAGGTTGACGACGTCGAAGGACAAACCTTTCGGCACCACCTGGAACAACAGCGCACGACCGACGGTAGTGTCGACGATACGGGTGTTGGTCACGCTGTTGCCGTCACGATCGTTCACGGTTTCGTTGATCCGCACCTTGACCTTGGCATGCAGTGCGGCTTCGCCAGCACGGAACACACGGTCAACTTCCTGCAGATCCGCGAACACACGACCTTCGCCCTTGGCGTTGATCGCTTCACGAGTCATGTAGTACAGACCCAATACAACGTCCTGCGACGGAACGATGATTGGCTCACCGTTGGCTGGCGACAGGATGTTGTTGGTAGACATCATCAACGCGCGCGCTTCGAGCTGGGCTTCCAGCGTCAGCGGCACGTGCACGGCCATTTGGTCGCCGTCGAAGTCGGCGTTGTACGCAGCACAGACCAGTGGGTGCAGCTGGATAGCCTTACCTTCGATCAGTACCGGTTCAAACGCCTGGATACCCAGACGGTGAAGGGTCGGTGCACGGTTGAGCAACACTGGGTGTTCGCGAATCACTTCGGCGAGAACGTCCCAGACCTCTGGCAGCTCGCGCTCGACCATCTTCTTCGCAGCCTTGATGGTGGTCGCCAGACCACGCATTTCCAGCTTGCCGAAAATGAACGGCTTGAACAGTTCCAGAGCCATCTTCTTAGGCAGACCGCACTGATGCAGACGCAGGGTCGGACCCACGGTAATTACCGAACGACCGGAGTAGTCAACGCGCTTACCGAGCAAGTTCTGACGGAAACGACCCTGCTTACCCTTGATCATGTCAGCCAGGGACTTCAGAGGACGCTTGTTGGAACCGGTGATAGCACGGCCACGACGACCGTTGTCGAGCAATGCGTCGACAGCTTCCTGCAACATACGCTTTTCGTTGCGCACGATGATGTCCGGAGCGGACAGGTCGAGCAGGCGCTTCAAGCGGTTGTTACGGTTGATCACCCGACGATACAGATCGTTTAGGTCGGAAGTCGCGAAACGACCGCCATCGAGCGGAACCAGTGGACGCAGATCTGGCGGCAGAACCGGCAGAACGGTCAGCACCATCCACTCTGGCAGGTTGCCGGAGCCCTGGAAGGCCTCCATCAACTTCAGACGCTTGGACAGCTTCTTGATCTTGGTCTCGGAGTTGGTTTGCGGAATCTCTTCACGCAGACGGCCAATCTCGTGCTCCAGGTCGATCGCGTGCAGCAGTTCGCGGACAGCTTCGGCACCCATGCGGGCATCGAAATCGTCGCCGAATTCTTCCAGCGCCTCGAAATACTGCTCGTCGTTCAGCAGCTGACCTTTTTCAAGGGTGGTCATGCCTGGATCGATAACGACATAGCTCTCGAAGTAGAGAACGCGCTCGATATCACGCAGGGTCATGTCCATCAGCAGGCCGATACGGGACGGCAGCGATTTCAGGAACCAGATGTGGGCAACCGGCGACGCCAGCTCGATGTGCGCCATGCGCTCACGACGAACTTTTGCCAGTGCAACTTCAACGCCGCACTTCTCGCAGATAACACCACGATGCTTCAAGCGCTTGTACTTACCGCACAGGCACTCGTAATCCTTTACCGGGCCAAAGATCTTGGCGCAGAACAGGCCATCACGCTCAGGTTTGAACGTACGGTAGTTGATGGTTTCCGGCTTTTTTACTTCACCGAACGACCACGAACGGATCATCTCAGGCGAGGCCAATCCGATACGGATGGCGTCGAACTCTTCGACTTGACCCTGGTTTTTCAGCAAATTCAGTAGGTCTTTCAAGGCCTTTCCTCCTGGCGGAGCAGAGAGCGGGCAGGACAGCCCCGCTCTCGATTCGCGTCACGTGTTATTCGGTTTCCAGATCGATATCGATGCCGAGGGAACGAATTTCCTTGATCAACACGTTGAAGGACTCGGGCATGCCCGGCTCCATACGGTGATCGCCGTCCACGATGTTCTTGTACATCTTGGTCCGACCGTTCACATCGTCCGACTTCACTGTGAGCATTTCTTGCAGAGTGTATGCAGCACCGTATGCTTCCAGTGCCCAGACCTCCATCTCCCCGAAACGCTGACCACCGAACTGCGCCTTACCACCCAGCGGCTGCTGGGTAACCAGGCTGTAAGAACCGGTAGAACGAGCGTGCATCTTGTCGTCCACCAAGTGGTTCAGCTTCAGCATGTACATGTAGCCAACGGTAACCGGACGCTCGAACTTGTTGCCGGTACGACCATCGAACAGCTGCATCTGGCCGCTTTCTGGCAGATCTGCCAGTTTCAGCATGGCCTTGATTTCAACTTCCTTGGCACCGTCGAACACCGGAGTGGCCATTGGAACGCCGCCCTTGAGGTTCTTCGCCAGATCCAGGATTTCCTGGTCGGAGAAGCTGTCGAGCTCTTCGTTACGACCGCCGATCTCGTTGTAGATCTCGTGCAGGAACTTGCGCAGGTCAGCGACCTTGCGCTGCTCTTCGAGCATGCGGTTGATCTTCTCGCCCAGACCCTTGGCCGCGAGGCCCAGGTGGGTTTCAAGGATCTGACCGACGTTCATACGCGAAGGTACGCCCAGCGGGTTGAGGACGACGTCGACCGGAGTGCCGTTGGCATCGTGCGGCATGTCTTCAACCGGCATGATCACGGAGACCACACCCTTGTTACCGTGACGACCAGCCATCTTGTCACCCGGCTGGATGCGACGACGGATTGCCAGGTAGACCTTGACGATCTTCAGTACGCCCGGAGCCAGGTCATCGCCCTGCTGCAGCTTGCGCTTCTTGTCTTCGAACTTGTCGTCCAACAGGCGACGGCGATCAACGATGTAAGCCTGAGCCTTCTCGAGCTGCTCGTTCAACGCGTCCTCAGCCATGCGCAGTTTGAACCACTGGCCATGCTCAAGACCGTCGAGGACTTCGTCGGTGATTTCCTGACCTTTCTTCAGGCCGGCGCCGCCTTCGGCCTTGTGGCCAACCAGCGCTGCACGCAGACGTTCGAAAGTTGCACCCTCAACGATACGGAACTCTTCGTTCAGGTCCTTGCGGATTTCGTCGAGCTGAGTCTTCTCGATGGACAGTGCACGTGCATCACGCTCAACGCCGTCGCGAGTGAAGACTTGTACGTCGATGACGGTACCCTTGGTGCCAGTAGGCACGCGCAGGGAGGTGTCCTTAACGTCGCTGGCCTTCTCACCGAAGATGGCACGCAGCAGCTTTTCTTCCGGAGTCAGCTGGGTCTCGCCTTTCGGTGTGACCTTGCCGACCAGGATGTCGCCAGCGCCTACTTCGGCACCTACATAAACGATACCGGCTTCGTCCAGCTTGTTCAGCGCAGCTTCACCCACGTTCGGGATGTCCGCAGTGATTTCCTCTGGGCCAAGCTTGGTGTCACGGGCCACACAGGTCAGTTCCTGGATGTGGATCGTGGTGAAGCGGTCTTCCTGAACCACACGCTCGGACAGGCAGATGGAGTCTTCGAAGTTGAAGCCGTTCCACGCCATGAACGCGATGCGCATGTTCTGACCCAGCGCCAGCTCACCCATGTCGGTGGACGGGCCGTCAGCCATGATGTCGCTGCGCTGGACCCGATCACCCTTGCTCACCAGCGGACGCTGGTTGATGCAGGTGTTCTGGTTCGAGCGGGTGTATTTGGTCAGGTTGTAGATGTCGACACCGGCTTCGCCCGGCTCCACTTCGTCATCGGCAACACGAACCACGATACGACTGGCATCGACGGAATCGATCACGCCGCCACGACGAGCCACGACGCAAACGCCGGAGTCACGGGCAACGTTACGCTCCATGCCGGTACCTACCAGCGGCTTGTCGGCACGCAGGGTCGGTACAGCCTGACGCTGCATGTTCGAACCCATCAACGCACGGTTGGCGTCGTCGTGCTCGAGGAACGGGATCAGCGACGCTGCGACCGAAACAACCTGCTTGGGCGACACGTCCATCAGGGTGACGTCTTCCGGCGCCTTGACGGTGAACTCGTTCAGGTGACGAACAGCTACCAGCTCGTCGATCAGCACCTTCTTGTCGTTCATCGTGGCCGAGGCCTGAGCGATAACGTGATCGGCCTCTTCGATGGCGGACAGGAACACGATCTCGTCGGTGACCAGAGCGTCTTTCACCACACGGTACGGGCTCTCGAGGAAGCCGTACTGGTTGGTACGCGCATAGGCGGCCAGGGAGTTGATCAGACCGATGTTCGGACCTTCCGGCGTTTCGATCGGGCAGACGCGACCGTAGTGGGTCGGGTGTACGTCACGAACTTCGAAGCCTGCGCGCTCACGGGTCAGACCACCTGGGCCGAGTGCGGAGACACGACGCTTGTGGGTGATCTCGGACAGCGGGTTGTTCTGGTCCATGAACTGGGACAGCTGGCTGGAACCGAAGAACTCCTTCACCGCCGCCGCTACCGGCTTGGCGTTGATCAGGTCTTGCGGCATCAGGCCTTCGCTTTCAGCCATCGACAGACGTTCCTTGACCGCGCGCTCTACACGCACCAGGCCAACACGGAACTGGTTCTCGGCCATTTCGCCTACGCAGCGAACGCGACGGTTACCCAGGTGGTCGATGTCATCGACGATGCCTTTGCCGTTACGGATGTCGACCAGGGTCTTGAGTACTGCAACGATGTCATCCTTGTTCAGCACGCCCGAACCTTCGATCTCGGTACGACCGATACGACGGTTGAACTTCATCCGGCCGACCGCAGACAGGTCATAGCGCTCAGGACTGAAGAACAGGTTGTTGAACAGCGTTTCCGCGGCATCCTTGGTTGGTGGCTCGCCAGGACGCATCATGCGATAGATCTCGACCAGCGCTTCCAGTTGGTTGCCGGTGGAGTCGATCTTCAACGTATCGGAGATGAACGGACCGCAGTCGATATCGTTGGTGTACAGAGTTTCGATACGAACGACCTGAGCCTTGACGATTTTCGCCAGGATCTCGGTGCTCAGTTCGGTGTTGCACTCTGCGAGGATTTCGCCGGTAGCCGGGTGCACGATGACCTTGGCCGTGGTGCGACCGAGGACGTAGTCCATAGGCACCTGCAGCTCTTTGATCCCGGCCTTTTCCAGCTGGTTGATGTGGCGAGCGGTGATACGACGACCCTGCTCGACAATAACCTTGCCCTTGTCGTCCTGGATATCGAGGACCGCGATTTCACCGCGCAGGCGCTGAGGCACCAGTTCCAGGCTGAGGTTTTCACCCTGCACATGGAAGACGTTGGTGGTGTAGAACGCGTCCAGAACTTCTTCCGTGGTGTAGCCGAGCGCACGCAGCAATACCGATGCTGGCAGTTTGCGACGACGGTCGATACGCACGAATACGCAGTCTTTCGGGTCGAACTCGAAGTCCAACCAGGAACCGCGGTAAGGAATGATGCGCGCGGAGTAGAGCAGTTTTCCGGAGCTGTGCGTCTTGCCACGGTCGTGGTCGAAGAACACGCCCGGAGAACGGTGCAGCTGGGAAACGATTACACGCTCGGTACCGTTGATTACGAAGGTACCGTTCTCAGTCATCAGGGGGATTTCACCCATGTAGACTTCTTGCTCTTTGATGTCCTTGATCGCTTTGTTCGACGATTCTTTGTCGAAAATGATCAGGCGCACTTTCACCCGCAAAGGTACGGCGTAAGTTACACCGCGCAATACGCATTCTTTGACATCAAATGCCGGTTCGCCCAGGCGATAACCGACGTACTCCAACGCAGCATTGCCGGAGTAGCTGATGATCGGGAAAACGGATTTGAAGGCCGCATGCAGGCCCACGTCGCGGAACTGATCTTTAGTCGCTCCCGCTTGCAAGAATTCACGATACGAATCCAGCTGGATGGCCAGGAGGTACGGCACATCCATGACGTCCGGCAACTTGCTAAAGTCCTTGCGGATACGTTTTTTCTCAGTATATGAGTAAGCCATCAGCGTTCCCCAGCTTGGTCACCTGCTTGTTTGGCTCCCCCCGACGGGAGCAGCCAGAAAATCGTGCAAACCCCATGGTTTGCGCCACCGCCTCGGGTGGTTACAGCTCGTCATCAACACCGACCCAATCGGCTGCCAATAACGGAAAAAGGCCGGTGGCAAGAGCCACCAGCCATCAGCCTTTCGCTTGACGCTCGGGCTGGAGACGCAAGGTCGAAATTACTTAACTTCGACGGAAGCGCCTGCTTCTTCCAGCTTCTTCTTCGCGTCTTCAGCAGCTTCTTTCGAAACGCCTTCAGCGATAACCTGAGGAGCGGTGTCAACCTTCTCCTTGGCTTCTTTCAGACCCAGACCGGTCAGTTCGCGAACAGCCTTGATCACGTTGACTTTCTTGTCGCCAGCGGCGGTCAGAACAACGTTGAACTCGGTTTGTTCTTCAACGACAGCAGCTGGACCAGCAGCAGCAACGGTAGCAGCAGCGGCGGTAACGCCGAACTTCTCTTCCATTGCCTTGATCAGCTCAACGATTTCCATTACGGATTTTTCGCCGATTGCTTCGATGATTTGTTCGTTAGTCAGAGACATGACTCAATTCCTGAATTGGGGGATAGCCGGCACGGCCATCGAAATAAACAAAAATACGCGAGAAAGGAAACGCTCAGCCTCAGGCCGCAGCAGCTTCTTTCTGATCGCGAATTGCCGCCAGAGTACGAGCCAACTTGCTGGTAGCGCCTTGAATCACGCTCATCAGCTGAGAAATTGCTTCGTCACGGGTCGGCAGAGTTGCCAGTACGTCGATTTGGTTAGCTGCGAGGAACTTGCCCTCGAACGCAGCTGCCTTGATCTCGAACTTATCCTGACCCTTTGCGAACTCTTTGAAGATGCGGGCAGCAGCGCCCGGATGTTCTTTCGAGAATGCAATCAGGGTCGGGCCGACGAACGCGTCGTTGAGCACGTCATATTGAGTGCCTTCAACAGCGCGCTTCAGCAGGGTGTTACGTACGACACGTACATAAACACCAGCTTCGCGGGCCTCTTTACGGAGTCCGGTCATAGCGCCTACTGTTACGCCACGGGCATCAGCCACGACAGCGGACAGAGCGACTTTGGCAGCCTCGTTGACTTCAGCGACGATGGCCTTCTTGTCTTCGAGTTTAATTGCCACGGGTTTAACTCCTGCTTGTTACCGTTTCATCCGATCGGAACCGAATGTCGTTTTGGTGTCTGATTCGGTAAGGAACCGGGAGCACCATCTGCGTAGGCTGTTGGTTTAAGACTTGCGTCGCCTACGGTCTTGGATAGCCCCCGCCAGGCAGGGACCCCAATTTTTCAATTGGCGCAATTGCTTGCGCCAATCTGTGTCTTACGCGTCGAGCGAGCTCTGGTCGATGACCAGACCTGGGCCCATGGTGGTGCTCAGGGTAACGCGCTTGACGTAGATACCTTTCGAGGAAGCCGGCTTGATACGCTTCAGATCAGCGATCAGCGCTTCAACGTTTTCCTTCAGCTTGACGGCGTCGAAACCGATCTTGCCAACGGAGGTGTGGATGATGCCGTTTTTGTCGGTGCGATAACGAACCTGACCAGCCTTGGCGTTCTTGACCGCGGTGGCTACGTCTGGCGTTACGGTGCCGACTTTCGGGTTAGGCATCAGACCACGTGGACCGAGGATCTGACCCAACTGACCCACAACGCGCATGGCATCAGGGGATGCGATTACTACGTCATAGTTCAGGTCGCCGCCTTTCATTTCAGCAGCCAGATCGTCCATGCCTACGCGATCAGCGCCGGCAGCCAGAGCAGCTTCAGCTGCTGGGCCCTGGGTGAAAACAGCAACACGGACAGTCTTGCCAGTGCCGTGTGGCAGCACGGTAGCGCTACGAACGACCTGGTCGGATTTACGTGGGTCAACGCCCAGGTTTACAGCAACGTCGAACGACTCGCTGAACTTGACAGTCGACAGCTCAGCCAGCAGGGCCGCGGCGTCTACAAAGTTGTAGGCCTTGCCTGCTTCGATTTTGCCGGCGATAGCCTTTTGACGCTTGGTCAGCTTAGCCATTACACACCCTCCACGTTAAGGCCCATGCTACGAGCAGAACCGGCGATAGTACGCACGGCTGCATCCATGTCAGCTGCAGTCAGATCCGCGTTTTTGGTTTTCGCGATTTCTTCCAGCTGAGCGCGGGTAACGGTGCCAACCTTAACGGTGTTTGGACGAGCGGAACCGCTGGTCAAACCTGCAGCCTTCTTCAGCAGAACCGAAGCAGGGGTGCTCTTTGTTTCGAAAGTGAAGCTACGGTCGCTGTAGACAGTGATAATCACTGGAGTCGGCAGACCTGGCTCAAGACCCTGAGTACGGGCGTTGAAAGCCTTGCAGAATTCCATGATGTTCACGCCGTGCTGACCCAGAGCAGGACCAACAGGTGGGCTTGGGTTAGCCTGAGCGGCCTTCACTTGCAGCTTGATGTAAGCGGTAATCTTCTTGGCCATGAGGCACTCCAATTACGGGTTCGAACGCCTCGAAAGGCTCCCCGGTTACTTGCGCGTTTATCCCAGTGACGACAAAACCCCACAGCCTTGGGCTGCGGGGTTGGGATGCCTGTTCGATCAGACCTTTTCGACCTGACTGAACTCGAGCTCTACCGGAGTAGAGCGACCGAAAATGAGCACTGCGACCTGAATCCGGCTCTTTTCGTAGTTAACTTCTTCAACCGTGCCATTGAAATCAGCGAATGGACCATCAGTGACTCGCACCACCTCACCTGGCTCAAACAGTGTTTTCGGCTTCGGCTTGTCGCTACCATCAGCAACACGACGCAGAATTGCTTCTGCTTCTTTATCCGTGATTGGTGCAGGCTTATCAGCAGTACCACCGATAAAGCCCATCACCCGAGGGGTATCCTTGACCAAGTGCCAAGTCCCTTCGTTCATATCCATCTGCACCAGCACATAACCTGGGAAGAATTTGCGTTCGCTTTTGCGCTTCTGGCCATTACGCATTTCAACCACTTCTTCAGTGGGAACCAGAATTTCGCCAAAGCCATCTTCCATGCCAGCCAGCTTCACACGCTCTATCAGCGAGCGCATAACATGCTTCTCGTAACCCGAGTAAGCATGCACAACGTACCAACGCTTAGCCACGGGACACCCTTAGCCAACAATCAAGGAAACGAGCCAACCGAGCAGGGAATCAAGCCCCCACAACAGCAACGCCATAACCAGAACGACAGCCACAACGATCAACGTGGTCTGCGTGGTTTCTTGGCGAGTCGGCCATACGACTTTACGAATCTCGGTGCGAGCTTCCTTAGCGAGTACAAAGAAAGACTTGCCCTTGGCTGTTTGCAGACCTACAAAGGCGGCAACAGCAGCGATAGCAAGCAATGCGAGTACACGGTACAGGATCGGCGAAGCAGAAAAATACTGATTGCCAACAACGCCAACAACCACCAAAGCGACTACCACTAGCCACTTGAGCAGATCGAAGCGAGAGCCTTGAGCTTCAGCTTTAGGAGTCATCTATGAAGATCCTGTGAAAAGAAAGCCAGACACACCGAGTGAATCTGGCAGGTCAGGAGGGAATCGAACCCCCAACCTACGGTTTTGGAGACCGTCGCTCTGCCAATTGAGCTACTGACCTAAAACAAAATCAGGCCGACCATTATGCCGGCCCGAAAAAGACATTACAACTATTTACTCGATGACTTTGGCTACGACGCCAGCGCCGACGGTACGACCGCCTTCACGGATAGCGAAACGCAGACCATCTTCCATCGCGATGGTTTTGATCAGAGTGACAGTCATCTGGATGTTGTCACCCGGCATTACCATTTCAACGCCTTCTGGCAGCTCGCAGTTACCAGTCACGTCAGTTGTACGGAAGTAGAACTGTGGACGGTAGCCTTTGAAGAACGGAGTATGACGGCCGCCTTCTTCCTTGCTCAGAACATAAACTTCTGCAACGAACTTGGTGTGCGGCTTGACGGTGCCTGGCTTGACCAGAACCTGGCCACGCTCAACGTCGTCACGCTTGGTGCCGCGCAGCAGCACGCCGCAGTTCTCGCCAGCACGACCTTCGTCCAGCAGCTTGCGGAACATTTCAACGCCGGTGCAGGTAGTTTTCTGAGTGTCGCGCAGACCGACGATCTCAACTTCTTCCTGGATGCGGACGATGCCACGCTCAACACGACCAGTCAC
>NZ_LHVK01000014.1 GCF_001269905.1 Pseudomonas corrugata
GCGACGGTGCCRGTGGTTTCGCCTGCGGCGATGGTGATCACCGAGCCGTTGCTCAGGGTCACGGTCACTGGCGTTTGAGCGGCGTTGGTCAGGGTCGCGGTGTAGGTGATCTGGCCGCCTTCGGTGATGGTTTCGCTGGCGCTCAGGGTCAGGCCAGTGTCGTCCACCGAATCAGTGATCGTGGTAACCGCAGGCGTCGTGTCCGGAACCAGGTTCTCGAAGTTACCGCCCGTTGCGCCGGTAATGGTGGTGCTGACGGTGCTGCCGTTGTTGTAAACGTCGTTGGCAGGCGTATTGACTGCAACAGTGCCGGTGGTTTCACCGGCAGCGATGTTAATCACCGAGCCRTTGCTCAGGGTCACGGTCACTGGCGTTTGAGCGGCGTTGGTCAGCGTYGCGGTGTAGGTGATCTGGCCGCCTTCGGTGATGGTTTCGCTGGCGCTCAGGGTCAGGCCAGTGCTGTCCACCGAGTCCGTGATCGTGGTGACGGCAGGCGTAGTGTCCGGAACCAGGTTCTCGAAGTTACCGCCCGTTGCACCGGTGATGGTGGTGCTGACGGTGCTGCCATTGTTGTAGACGTCATTGGCAGGCGTATTCACCGCAACGGTGCCGGTAGTTTCGCCGGCGGCGATGGTAATCACCGAGCCGTTGCTCAAAGTCACGGTCACCGGGGTCTGCGCGGCGTTGGTCAGGGTTGCGGTATAGGTGATCTGACCACCTTCGGTGATGGTTTCGCTGGCGCTCAGGGTCAGGCCAGTGCTGTCCACCGAGTCGGTGATCGTGGTGACGGCAGGGGTAGTGTCCGGGACCAGGTTCTCGAAGTTACCGCCGGTTGCGCCGGTAATGGTGGTGCTGACGGTGCTGCCATTGTTGTAGACGTCATTGGCAGGCGTATTCACCGCAACGGTGCCGGTAGTTTCGCCGGCGGCGATGTTGATCACCGAGCCGTTGCTCAAGGTGACGGTCACTGGCGTTTGCGCCGCGTTGGTCAGCGTCGCGGTGTAGGTGATCTGGCCGCCTTCAGTAATGGTCTCGCTGGCGCTCAGGGTCAGGCCAGTGTTATCCACCGAATCAGTGATCGTGGTGACGGCAGGTGTGGTGTCTGGCACCAGGTTTTCGAAGTTGCCGCCAGTGGCGCCAGTGATGGTGGTGCTGACGGTGCTGCCATTGTTGTAGACGTCATTCGCAGGCGTATTGACCGCGACGGTGCCGGTGGTTTCGCCAGCGGCGATGGTGATGACCGAGCCGTTGCTCAACGTCACGGTGACCGGGGTTTGGGCTGGGTTACTCAGGGTGGCGGTGTAAACAATCGAACCGCCTTCAGTGATGGTCTCGCTGGCGCTCAAGGTCAGGCCAGTGTCGTCCACCGAATCAGTGATCGTGGTGACCGCAGGCGTAGTGTCCGGAACCAGGTTTTCGAAGTTGCCGCCAGTTGCGCCGGTGATGGTGGTGCTGACGGTGCTGCCGTTGTTATAGACGTCGTTGGCTAGCGTCTCGACATTCACGCTGCCGGTGGTTTCGCCCGCAGCGATGGTGATGACCGAGCCGTTGCTCAAGGTGACGGTGACTGGCGTCTGCGCTGCATTGGTCAGCGTAGCGGTGTAAACAATCGAACCACCTTCGGTGATGCCTTCGCTGGCGCTCAGAGTCAAACCAGTGGTGTCCACCGAATCGGTAATGGTGGTAACCGCAGGCGTGGTGCTCGGCACCAGGTTCTCGAAGTTGCCACCGGTTGCGCCGGTGATGGTGGTGCTGACGGTGCTGCCATTGTTGTAGACGTCGTTGGCTAGTGTCTCGACATTCACGCTGCCGGTGGTTTCGCCCGCAGCGATGGTGATGACCGAACCGTTGCTCAAGGTCACGGTGACTGGCGTCTGCGCTGCGTTGGTCAGGGTCGCGGTGTAAACAATCGAACCACCTTCAGTGATGCTCTCGCTGGCGCTCAAGGTCAGGCCAGTGCTGTCCACCGAGTCGGTAATGGTAGTGACGGCAGGCGTGGTGCTCGGCACCAGGTTCTCGAAGTTGCCACCGGTTGCGCCTGTGATCGTGGTGCTGACGGTGCCGCCATTGTTGTAGACGTCGTTGGCTGGCGTCTCGACATTGACGGTACCCGTAGTTTGACCGGCAGCGATGGTGATAACCGAGCCATTGCTCAAGGTTACAGTGACTGGGGTCTGGGCCGGATTGGTCAGCGTGGCGGTATAGGTGATCTGGCCGCCTTCAGTGATGTTGTTGGTGGCGCTCAGGGTCAGGCCAGTGGTGTCTACCGAATCAGTGATCGTGGTGACCGCAGGCGCGTTGCTCGGCACCAGGTTTTCGAAGTTGCCACCGGTCGCACCGGTAATGGTGGTGCTGACGGTGCTGCCGTTGTTGTAAACGTCGTTGGTCGGAGTGTCGACGGCAACGGTGCCGGTGGTCTGGCCCGCAGCAATGGTAATGACCGAGCCATTGCTCAAGGTCACGGTCACTGGGGTCTGTGCCGGGTTGGTCAATGTTGCGGTGTAGGTGATCTGCCCCCCTTCGGTCACCGTCTCGCCTGCGCTCAGGGTGACATTGGTGGTGTCGATGGTGTCGGTGATTTGGGTCACGGCTGGCGTGGTGGGCAGAGTCACGGCGATGCCGCTGCCACCGGTGGTGCCGGTCACGGTCACGCTGATCTGGCTTGGATCGTTGTAGACGGTGTCGTTCGGTGCCAGTGGGACGTTGACGCTGCCGGTGGTTTGTCCGGCGGAAATCACGATCACCGAGCCATTGGACAGTGTCACCGTCAGGTCGGTCAGGGGCGCCTGGGTCACGGTCGCGGTATAGACCAGCACGCCGCCGGCCTCGGTCAGGGTCGGGGTGGCGCTCAGGGTCAACGTCGAATTGAGCAGGGTGTTGGCCGTGGTATTGGCGTTGGTATTGGTGGCCAGGCCAGTGATGTTGTTGTCATTAGCTGTGGCCGCGCCCAAGCCTTCAGTCGGGAAGCCGATAGTCGGGTCGACGCTGCCGGCTGTGGCATCCAACACTACAACGCTGTGGCCGCCACCGGCGGCACCACCAGTAGTCGCTTCGCCGGCTCCGGCGGCGGTGGCCTCCAGGGCGGTAGTCGGGTCGACACCGGCGGCGATGGCCTGCTGCAGTTCTTCTACCGATGGCGCGGCTTGGGCAGTGGCCTGCGCGAGGTCAGTGGAAGAGTCCGGGGCGTTGGCGCTCCACTGGGTGTCTCGGCCCAGGTCGAGGGTGCGGCCATCGGCCAGCTCCAAGGTGACGGCTCCGGCAGGGCCGGTGTCCAACTGATCGCCCGTAAACAGACGATCGCCTTCAATGAGTACACGCCGGATACCCTCCGGGGATACGGCGAAAACCTGACCGACAATGCTTTTGACGACGGCAATAACGCTGCTCATTGAAGACTCTCCGGATGCCACGTTCAGTTAACTTCCATGGGCCCGCAAGCTACGGATAGCGGCGGTCTGGACGTTTTGGCTTTACTTAGTAGGGTTGTTTTGACGCTGTAAAATGTCAATATTTTGGCTATGATTTCCATAATTTTTGTTTTCGCCAAACTATTGACCTTATCCCGGGCATCCTAAACAATTGTATCGGTCATGTCACATTGATATTTAAGCGGCGACCTGTTCTTCCGGTGCAAGTTTCAGTACCTGTTTCGAACTTTCCGACATACGGTCATTCCGGTTGCCATCATCCGATGCAGCGCCTCGTTTCGCTGTGATCCAAGACACGCGTTTCAGGAAGAAAAAACACCATGCGTTCGCAATTGTTCATGGCTTTACCCTTTGCTCTTGCCGCCAGCTTCGTACAAGCACAAACCTTGCCGCAGGCTATGCAACAGGCGCTGGACGTACACCCTGAAATCCAGGCCGGAGTGAACAGTCGCCTGGCGGCGGACTATCAACTCAAGGCGGCGAAGGGCGGTTATCTGCCTCGGGTCGACCTCGCAGCCGGGTACGGTCGCGAAGGCACCGACAGCGTCACCACCCGCTCGGGCAACAACAATCATTGGGAAACCCTGAATCGAAGCGAGTCGAGCCTGCGTGTGACGCAAATGGTTTTTGACGGTTTTGCGACGTCCAGTGAAGTGGGGCGTCAACAAGCCACCGTTAATGCCCGGGCCTATTCGCTGCTCGATACCTCCGAGCGCACCGGCCTGACCGTGGCCCAGGTTTATCTGGATGTGCTGACCCGGCGCGAGTTCGTGCGCCTGGCCGAGGAGAACCTCAAGAGCCACGAGCGCATCTTCGATCAGATCAAGTTGCGCACCGAGCGCGGCGTGGGCAACCGTGCCGACCATGACCAGGCCGAAGCACGCGTGGCACAGGCCCGCAACAACCTGATCACCGAGCAGACCAATCTGGCCGACGCCGAAACCAACTACCTCAGTGCCGTGGGCCAGTTGCCCGACCAGTTGGAGCGCCCCGCCGATTTTATGGCGCTGCTGCCGGCCAACCTGACGGAAGCTCGCGCGCAGATGCTGGAAAACAGCCCCGTACTGCGTTCGGCTGAAGCGGACATCGTTGCCACCGAGAAACAGTACGAAGCTGCCAAGTCGAGCTTCTATCCTCGCTTTGACGCCGAACTGGGTCGCACCGCCGATAACGACCTGGATGGCCAGAACGGTCACAACAATGAATGGCAGGCCATGCTGCGCATGCGTTTCAACCTGTATGCCGGCGGCAGCAACAAGGCGGATCTGGAATCCAAGTCCTACCTGTCCAATCAGGCCCTGGACATCCGTAACAACGCCTTGCGCCAATTGACTGAAGAACTGGGCCTGGCCTGGAACGCCCTCAACAACGCCAATGCCCAGGTGCCGATTGCCCAGCAATATGTGGACCGCAGCGCCAGCGTGCGCAATGCTTACCAGAAGCAGTTCAGTCTTGGCGAGCGGACCCTGCTCGACTTGCTCGACAGCGAAAACGAGCTGTTCAGCGCCTCCCGGCGGTTGGCGGAAATCAAGAATGTGCAGTTGTTCACCCAGTACCGGATCAAGGCAACCATGGGCGAATTGCTCAAAAGTCAGGGGGTCGTCGCGCCGTTGGCATCCGTTGTGCAGAACGACGTGAAGCCCAGGGTCCAGTTACCTGGGATGAATTGAATCATCCATCCAGTTTGTTCAGTAAAGAGTGCAGAGCGTGGAATCAGAAGTCAGTCGAGTCGAACTAGTCCATGACCCGCGTACGCTGCACGATGACCCCTTGCTGGACGGGTTGCTGGCGCTCTGCATGCTGCATCAGAAACCGGCCAGCGCGGCGATGCTCACCACCGGTCTGCCGCTGCCCAAGCAGCGGTTGAGCGTCGAATTATTGTCGCGCGCGGCGGCCCGGGCCGGTCTACAGGGCCGGGTGCTGCAACGTCGGCTCGAGCAGATCCCGACCATTGCCATGCCGGCCCTGTTGTTGCTCAAGGAAGGTCGCAGTGCGGTGTTGCTGGGCTGGGTCGGCGACGACCAGGCGCGGCTGCTGCTCAGTGAGAGCGACGGCGGAGAAGTGACGGTCAGCCGCGAGCTACTGGCTGACGACTACAGTGGCAAGGTCTTCTTTGCCCAGCCCCAGCACAAATTCGATGTGAACCACGGCACGCTCATTCCCCGGGCGCGCTCGTGGTTTCGCGACACTCTCAAGCGTTCTCGTTGGCTGTACGCCGATGCGATCGCTGCCAGCCTGCTGATCAACATCATCGCCATGGCGGCACCGCTGTTCGTGATGAACGTCTACGACCGAGTTGTGCCGAACCAGGCCGAGTCGACTCTGTGGGTATTGGCCATCGGCATCACCGGCGCCTATCTGTTCGACCTGATCCTGAAGATGCTGCGCAGCCTGTGCCTGGACCTGGCAGGCAAGAAGACCGACCTGATCATTTCCGCCACGCTGTTCGAGCGTATCGTCGGCATGGCGATGAAGTACCGTCCTGCGCGGGTCGGCAGCTTTGCCCAGAACATCCATGAGTTCCAGAGCCTGCGAGACTTCCTCGCCTCGCTGACCCTTACCAGCCTGATCGACCTGCCGTTCACGCTATTGATCTTCATGGTCATCGCGATCATTGGCGGACATCTGGTGTGGATTCCGGTGCTGGCGTTCCCGATTGCCCTGTTGATCGGCTATGCATTGCAAAAGCCTCTGGTGGCGACCATGGAGCGGACCATGGCCTTGGGCGCTGAGCGCCAGTCCAGCCTTATCGAGACTCTCGCCGGCCTGGATGCGGTAAAGGTCAACAACGCCGAGAGCGAGCGCCAATACCAGTGGGAGCAGACTATCGGCACCCTCAGCCGTCTCGAGCTGCGGGTAAAAATGCTGTCCGGGCTGGCGATGAACATCACGTTGCTGATCCAGCAGCTGGCTGGCGTGATCATGATCGTCTTCGGTGTCTACCTGATCATCGCCGGTAACCTGAGCATGGGTGGGCTGGTTGCCTGCTACATGCTCAGTGGCCGCGCCCTCAGCCCGCTGGCATCGCTGTCGGGCCTGCTGACCCGCTACCAGCAGGCGCGGGTGACCATGACCTCCGTCGACCAGATGATGGAGCTACCTCAGGAGCGCAATTTCGAAGAGCGTCCGCTGAGTCGCAAGGTCCTGCAGGGTGCCATTGAATGCCGGCAGTTGAATTTCACTTATCCGAACCAGCAGAACGCCGCGCTGAAGAACATCAACCTGGTCATCAAGCCCGGTGAAAAAATCGGCATCATCGGCCGCAGCGGCTCGGGCAAGAGCTCCCTGGCGAAGCTGCTGGTGGGTCTCTACCAGCCGGACGATGGCGCCTTGCTGGTGGACGGCGTGGACATTCGTCAGATCGATGTCAGCGAGTTGCGCTACAACATCGGCTACGTCCCCCAGGATATCCAGTTGCTGGCCGGCACCCTGCGGGACAACCTGACCTCAGGTGCCCGCTATGTCGAAGACGAGTTGGTACTCCAGGCCGCCGAACTGGCGGGCGTGCATGAGTTTGCGCGCCTGCATCCCCAGGGCTATGAGTTGCAGGTCGGCGAGCGCGGACAGAACCTGTCCGGTGGTCAGCGCCAGAACGTTGCCCTGGCCCGCGCGCTGTTGCTCAACCCACCGATCCTGCTGCTCGACGAACCCACCAGCGCTATGGATAACACCGGTGAGGAACGCCTCAAGCAACGTCTGGCCGCCGTGGTGGAGAACAAGACGGTGCTGCTGGTGACGCACCGGGCATCTCTGCTGTCGCTGGTGGATCGCCTGCTGGTGATCGATCGTGGGCAGATCCTCGCCGACGGCCCGAAAGCTGCCGTGATGGAAGCGTTGAAGAAGGGGCAGATCAGTGTTGCTTAAGTCGGGTTTCAAGGATTCCGTGGGCCGCTATTTCAAAGGCTCTGCTTCGCTTGGTGGGCAACCCCTGCCGGAGGTCAACAAGGCTCTGATCGAAGATGCTCCACGAGTGGTGCGCCTGACGATCTGGAGCATTATCGCGTTCTTCGTGTTTCTGGTGCTGTGGGCCAACTTCGCCGTGGTCGACGAGGTGACCAAGGGCGATGGCAAGGCGATTCCGTCGTCCAAGATCCAGAAGATCCAGAACCTGGAAGGCGGCATCGTCGCCGAACTGTTCGTCAAGGAAGGGCAGATAGTCGAGGCCGGTGCGCCTTTGATTCGTCTGGACGACACGCGGTTTGCCTCGAATGTGGGTGAAACCGAGGCGGATCGTCTGTCCATGCTGTTGCGCGTCGAACGATTGAGTGCCGAGGTCGACGACCGGCCGCTGAACTTCCCGGCGGACGTACTCAAGGCGGTGCCGCGTCAGGCCGCCAGCGAAGAGTCGCTGTATATCAGCCGTCGCCAGCAGCTGCACGATGAAATTGGCGGGTTGCAGGAGCAGTTGGTGCAGCGTCAGCAGGAGCTGCGTGAATTCATTTCCAAGCAGGCGCAGTACCGCTCCGGCCTGGCGCTGCAACGTCAGGAAATCAACATGTCCGAGCCGCTGGTGGCCCAGGGTGCGGTATCACCGGTGGAAGTGCTACGGCTCAAGCGCGCTGAAGTCGAGACCCGCGGGCAACTGGATGCCACGACCCTGGCGATTCCTCGTGCCGAGTCGGCGATCAAGGAAGTGCAACGCAAGATCGATGAGACCCGCGGCAAATTCCGCAGCGAAGCGTTGACCCAGCTCAACGAGGCACGCACCGACCTGAACAAGGCCCAGGCGACCGGCAAGGCCCTGGAAGACCGTGTAAGCCGCACCCTGGTAACGTCGCCAGTGCGGGGTATCGTCAACAAAATGCTGGTGAACACCATCGGCGGAGTGATTCAGCCTGGCAGCGACCTGGCGGAGATCGTGCCGTTGGACGACACCATTCTGGTAGAAGCGAAAATCCGTCCCCAGGACATCGCCTTCCTGCATCCTGGTCAGGACGCCACGGTGAAATTCACCGCGTACGACTACACCATCTACGGTGGGCTGAAAGCCAAGCTGGAGCAGATCGGTGCCGACACCGTTACCGACGAAGACAAGAAAACCACCTACTACATCATCAAGCTGCGCACCGAGCGCAGCCACCTGGGCACCGATGACAAACCGCTGCTGATCATCCCGGGCATGGTGGCTTCGGTGGACATCATCACCGGCAAGAAAACCGTGCTCAGCTACCTGCTCAAGCCCATCATCAAGGCCCGGGCCGAGGCGTTGCACGAGCGGTAGAGACGAGCAATTGAGGCCGCCCCGAGCTCTGTGGCGAGGGGGGGCTGTGGCGCGGGGCGGTGCGACGGTTCGCTGAATTCCCTCGCCACAGGGATGCGATGAAAACTCCAAGCCATATCGTTATTCATTGACGGTATTTAAATTCTTATACCGATAAAGTCATACCCCTGCGTACCTGCCGACCAATCGGCGCGCCGCACGACACGAACCCATACGGCCCTGCCGTGAGTTTTTGATCGAGGCGCGCCCATGAAGCCGCGCTGTGCTTGCTGGTGGAGAACCTGGTGTTCGACAACCTGGAGCGGGTGACGGTGAAGCGTCGGGGGATGCAGCGTTGATGGAAGGGCTGTCATGATGTTCAGGTCAGCGGTTGTCTGGGTGGACGCCATCGCGAGCAGGCTCGCACACAGGGTCTGTTCTGGTTGTGACATTCGCGCCTGCGCCCATTTCCTGTGGGAGCGAGCCTGCTCGCGATGGCGGACCTCAACTCACCCCAATTAGCCAGGTAAAGCCACTTTCTTTTCCTTTGGACTTGCGGCTCCCAAGCAAGCCTTCAGGACACGGAATGTCAGCCCCTCCCAGTTCCCTTCGCAAAGCCCTGGTCGCTTGGCTGTACGCCGCTGCCCTCATGCATCTATTGGTCAGTCTCATGCTGACCTGGGCAGGGCATTCGGGACTGCTCGACGGCTATCTGCAAACGCTCGAACACGCTTTCTGGTCCGACGCTGCGGTGCCTTCGGCTGCCCGGGCGCAGCAGGTCTGGTGGCTGGCGCTGTTCGGCGCCACGTTGCAAAGTTATTCGCTGTACATGCTGGCCCTTGTCCATATCGGCAATCGGCTGAGACGCGCGATGCCTTGGGGATGGTTGATCGCCGGCATCGTGCTCTGGGCGCCCCAGGACATGTTGGTTTCCACCCAGGCGCAGGTCTGGTCGCATCTTATAAGACGTGCCGGCGAGCAATCCATAGAAAACGCTATAGCCGTCAACGAACAAAGCGGTACGCACAAACTCAATCCCCAGAAACGAAAAAACCGGCCGAAGCCGGTGTTTTCACCCCAACTGCCAGAGAACCTAATCTCTGCGTACGAGGTTGAGCAGTGGGCATTGAAACAAGAGATTTCCCAAACCTGACCGCATCTCCCTTGACGCTCCCTGCCGCTGTCGTAGACTCCGACCATCCGTCAGGGAGTAGCGGTCATGCAACGTTTTGGCAGTTGGGTTTTGGGATTGGCCTTTGTAACGTGCGCGGTCCAGGCGCAGACGCCTGTCGCGGACGATCCCTTGTTCGAGAACAATGTGGCGACCGGAGCGCCGGGTGGCAATGAGGCTCGGGGAGTGCTTCGGGCGCGGGATCAGGCGGTGCTGGCCAGCGAGTTGGCCGGACGCATCGTCGAATTACCGTTCAGTGAGGGCGAGTCGTTCAAGAAGGGCGATACCCTTGCGCGTTTCGATTGCTCGGCTTATCAGGCCCAGCTCAATGCCGCCCAGGCGGCAAGTCGGGGTGCCAGTGAAGAGTTGGCGCATAACCGGCAACTGGCGGCATTGAAGTCCGTCGGGCGTTTCGAAGTCTCGCGGGCTGAGGCTCGGCTCAGCGAGGCCCAGGCGCAATCCCAGGTTTATCAGGTTCAGGTCAAGCGCTGCAGTGTAATCGCACCGTTCGATGGACAGGTGGTGGCGCGCAAGGTCCAGCGTTACGAGAGCGTGGCAGCCGGCGCGCCATTGCTGGATGTGGTCGACAACCGCACCCTGGAGATCCACCTGCTGGTGCCGTCGCGCTGGATGGGCAGGCTCAAGCCCGGCCAATCCTTCACGTTCGTTCCCGACGAAACCGGGCGGCCGCTGCAAGCGACGGTCAAGCGCCTCGGCGCGCGTATCGATGAAGGCAGCCAGACGTTGCTGCTGGTCGCGAGCCTGCCCGACGCCAGTGGTTTACTGTCCGGCATGAGCGGCACGGCGCGTTTCGCGGAGTCCAAATGAACGCGCCGGTCATGGGCAGCGCCGAGCAGGTATTTGCCCGCTTCCTTGATCTGGAGCGTCAGACGCGGGCCGCGCGTAACCCGGCGCAACTGAGCTACAGCCTGGTCAACGATGGTCAGGCCCTGTTCGGGTTTCGCCACGCCGCGCTGTTGATCGCCGGCAAGGTCCAGGCGGTGACCGGCGTCAGTGCCGTGGAGCCGAACGCGCCCTTCGTGGCGTTTGTCGAGCAGGCGGTGGCGCAGTTGTTCAAGCAAGGCGTGCTGAATCAGGCCCGTGTGATTGCCGCCGATGGTGTGAGCGAAGCCGTTCAGGCGGACTGGGGAAGCCTGTCGGCCGCGCAGGTATTCTGGCTGCCGTTGATCGATCACAAGGGGCTGGTCTTCGGTGGTCTGTGGCTGGCCCGTGACCTGCCCTGGACGCCGGCTGAGCAAGTGTTGCTATCGCAACTGGGCGACACCTACAGCCACGCGTGGCTGGCGTTGCAACCGCGCAAGCCATGGCGCTTGCGCTGGACGCGCAAGCGCCAGGTCGCGCTGGTGGCGGTGCTGTTGCTGGGTTTGCTGGTGCCGGTGCGTCAGTCGGTGCTGGCCCCGGCCGAAGTGGTGCCGCTGGGCGGTCAGGTAGTGGCGGCGCCGTTGGATGGTGTGATCGCCGAATTCATGGTCAAGCCCAACCAGGCCGTCAAGAACGGCGATCTGTTGCTGCGCTTCGAAAGCACCAGCCTCAAGGCCCAGGCCGATGTGGCCGAGCGCGCGTTGGACGTGGCCGAGGCGGAGCTCAAGGCCAACTCCCAGCGCTCGTTTGCCGACGCCGAGTCGAGCTCCAAGATCGACCTGCTGGCCGCTCGCGTCGAGCAAAAACGTGCCGAGCGCAACTATGCCCTCGAGCTGCTCAAGCGCAGTGAAGTGCGCGCGGAACGAGATGGCATCGCGGTGTTTGCCGATGTCGAGCGCTGGCTCGGCAAGCCGGTGCAGACCGGCGAGCGCTTGATGGAGATTGCCGATCCAAGCCAGGCTGAGCTACGTATCGAACTGGCGGTCGGCGATGCGATAACCCTGGCCCCCGGCGCGCAAGTCGCGTTGTTTCTCGACAGCGATCCGTTGCAGCGGCATTTGGCCCGGCTCGAGCGTTCGGCCTATGAGGCGCAACCCACCGCCGCCGGACAGCTTGCTTATCGGCTGGATGCGCGTTTCGACGCCGCCGCGCCGCGCATCGGCCTGCGTGGCACGGCGAAAATATTCGGTGATCGTGCGCCGCTGGCGCTGTACCTGTTGCGTCGTCCACTGGCTGGCCTGCGCCAGAGCGTAGGTCTGTAGCATGGAGCTGCCGAGCCTGCGGCCGGACCTTCAGCTGTCCCCAGCGGCACCGGACCCTGATGGTTCGCCTCAGTGGACCTTGGCCGATCCGGTGCGGGGGCGTTACTTCAAGCTTGGTGCGGCGGCGATGCGCATGCTGCGACATTGGTCCCTGGGCGATCCGGAAAAGGTGCTGCGAGCCGCGAACCGTGAGCCGGGCCTGCCCCTCAATGGCGAGTCGCTGGAGCAACTGCTGGGCTTTCTGCGCGGTCACGATCTGATCAGCGCAATGGATCCGCAACAGCGTGACAGCTACCAACTCAAGACGGCCGCCCGGCGCCAGAGCCTCTGGCAGATCCTGTTGCATCAATACCTGTTTTTCCGGATTCCGCTGTGGCGCCCGGACGCCTTTCTCAACCGCATCTGGCCTTGGCTGGCACGATTCGGGCCCAAGATCCTGCGCTATGGACTGCCGCTGACCCTGGGTGTCGGGATTTTTCTGGTGTCACGGGATTGGCAGCGGTTCCTGGCGACTTTTCCCCACCTGTTCAGCCTGGGCGGTGCGCTTGCGTTCGGGGTGGCATTGTTTTTTGCCAAACTGTGCCATGAGTTCGGCCATGCCTTCATGGCCAAGCGCGCCGGTTGCCGGGTGCAAAGCATGGGTGTGGCGTTCATGGTGCTGTTGCCGATGTTTTATACCGATGTCAGCGACGCCTGGCGGATCAATGACCGGCGGGCCCGGCTGCTGATTGGCGCCGGCGGCGTGCTGGCGGAACTGCTACTGGCATGCATCGCCTTGCTGGCCTGGTCGCTGCTGCCCGACGGGCCGGCCCGCACTGCCGCGTTCATGTTGGCCAGCGCTACCTGGATCACCACGCTGATCATCAATTTGAATCCCTTCATGCGCTTCGACGGGTATTTCCTGCTCAGCGATTTCTGGGCGGTGGATAACCTTCAAGGCCGGGCGTTCGCCTTGTGTCGCTGGCGCTTGCGCGAAGCCTTGTTCGGTTATGGCGTGGCGGCGCCGGAACCCTGGTCGCCGAAAATGCGCCGCCGCTTGCTCGTATGGGGATATGGGTCGTGGTTGTGGCGAGCGGCGTTGTTTTTCGGCATTGCCCTGGCGGTCTATCACCTGTTTTTCAAGGTGCTGGGCATTTTCTTGATGATGGTGGAATTGGTCTGGTTCATTTTCATGCCTATCGTGAATGAGTGGCGACAATGGTGGCAGCGTCGCGAGCAGGCCCATGGGCCGCGGGTGCTGCTGACTGGATTGGTCTTGCTGGCGCTGATCCTGGCGTTGCTCCTGCCCTGGCGCAGCGCCGTGGAAGTGCCGGCGATGCTGGAGGCCGGACGGGCCAGCGCCTTGTATGCACCAGTGGCGGCACGGGTCAAGCAAGTGAACGTGCACGATGGGCAGGTGGTGGCCCAGGGCGACGTGTTGATTGAATTGGAGTCGCCGGACATGGCGTCACGCCTGAGCATCGTGCGCCGGGAGATCGAGATCCAGCAATTACAGATGCGTCGTCGGGCCGGCCGCAGCGAAACCGCGGCCGACGCAGGCATTGTCGAGCAGCAACTGGCCGAAGCCGTCGCCGAGTACCGCGGCCTGGTCGCCCAGCGTGAGCGCCTGTTGCTGCGTGCGCCCCATGCCGGCCAGGTACGCGACTTGCTGCCGCAATTGGCGGTGGGCCGCTGGTTATCACCCACGCAACCGCTGGTGCGGGTGGTGCAGGCCGACTCCCGCTTGCGCGGTTACCTCACCGAGGCCGAGCTTTGGCGGGTCGGGCCGGGAGCCACGGGGCGATTCATCGCCGATGATCCGATGCACCCTTCGATTGCCGTGCAACTGAATGAAGTCGACACCAATGGCGTCGCCTGGGTCGAGCAGCAGGCATTGACGTCCGATCACCATGGGCCGATTGCCGTGCGCCGCGACTCGCAACAGCGCGCCGAGCCCGTGCAGGCGCAATATGGCGTGCGCCTGAGCGCCATCGATGACGAAGTTGCGCCGCCGCAACCGCTGCGGGGCGTCGTGGTGCTACAGGGGCAGGGCGAATCGATACTGGGAGCGGCCTGGCGTCGGTTGGCGGCGTTGGGTGTGAGGGAAAGCGGATTTTAAGGAGTGTACATGGAGTCAGTAGCGGCAGAGGGACTGGTGGTGCGGCCGTCGCGGGTCAGCGATGGTCCGTTCTTGCAGCGTCTTTATCAGGCGGCGCGGCCGGATCTGCAATGGATCGATGGCGAGCACGAACAAGTGCAGCAGGTGATCGCCCAGCAGTTCCAGGTGCAGGAAC
This sequence comes from Pseudomonas corrugata, assembly GCF_001269905.1. Lineage (GTDB taxonomy): Bacteria > Pseudomonadota > Gammaproteobacteria > Pseudomonadales > Pseudomonadaceae > Aquipseudomonas > Aquipseudomonas corrugata. The sequence continues at coordinate 14,217 of NZ_LHVK01000014.1, forward strand.
AGGGATTGGGGGACAATTTTCCCAATGCCATGCATTACGTCGTGGAAAAACTCGGCACCGCTATCGGCGCCTTGAGCACCGATTTCGGCCCCAATGAAATTCGCGTGTTGTACCTGGCCTTCATTCCCCAGGCGCGTGGACAGGGTTATGGCCGGACGGTGTTGCAAGGTGTGCAGAAAGCCGCGCAGCAGATCCGCTGTCCGGTGGCGACCGTAGTCTGGACCAGCAATCCTCACGCACGTCGGCATTACCTGGCGCTGGGCTTCGAAGTCCAGGAGCGCAACCCGGCGGCAGAGCGGTTGGTCTGGTATCCGAAAGGCGACTGACAGCTCAATATTCCTTAGTGTGCGGGGGAGTTTCTGTGGGAGCAAAGCTTGCTTGCGATAGCGGCAGACCAGTCGATATTGTTGCTGCCTGACTTGTCGCAGTCGCGAGCAAACTTTGCTCCCACAGGGCCGCAGCCCTGCGATTGAAAAATCAGTTACGGGATGGGAACAGACCGTTCAGGGCGATGCTGAAGTTGATGACCAGGAACGGGTTCATGATTGCCATCGGCAGCCCGTTGCCCGTGGGGGCCACCGTGCCGCTGACCGTCGTGGTCACGCCCTTGAGCGGTACCGGCGAAGCGCCTATCTGGTCGGAATAGATATTCGCCGCACCGGGCCCGGTCCCCGAGGTGCCGATGAACGAGTTGGTGGCTGTTGGTGTATTCGCCGGATTGCTGGCCGGGTTCGCCAGTTGCAGGGTGGTTGAGGCAGTGATGCCCGTAAGGGTGTGGGTGTGGTTGGGCAGGTTGTTCAGTGTCGCCGTGACGTTTTCGGTGCCGGAAATCTCACCGATGACACGCGGAGTCAGGCCCAGGCCGTTGCCCTGGCCCAAGGGCTGTCGGCCTTGCAGGTTGGGGAGCATGAAGTTGGTCTGGCCATTGCCTCCGTAGTAGGTGCCGATCAGTGAGAACAGCGCCTGATATTGCGCGATGCCGAGTGTCTGCCCGCTACACAGCGCCCAGCCGCTGGGTGCGAAATTAAAGGCAAACGACTGGATAGTGCCCATGAATACTTCCATAGATTCCTCGTTCCTCAGGTTATCGTTCTGGTGTTGCCAAGGGAGAAGATTGCGTTCAGTTTGACTCCGTCCCAGGCCTGGTCACGCACGGCTGAGCGTAGACGCGGTTGCCGTGCTCTGCCGGATGGAACTCCATTACAGATTCAATGTGGGGGCGAGCCTGTTCGCGAAAACGGAGGGGCAGTCGCTAATGCCAGTCAGTTAAGCCACAAACCTGTGGGAGCAAAGCTTGCTCGCGATTGCGGTAAGTCAGTCAGCAGCAATGTTGACGGGGCTGTCGTCATCGCGAGCAAGCTTTGCTCCCACAGGTTTTGCGCCGTTTGATCCTTAACTGACTGGCATCAGGGGCAGTCGCTCCTTGTTGGATGGACAGCCATCCATCGCGAACAGGCTCGCTGCCACAGGGTTCTCGGATGGCTGCATGATCTGTGACCCCCGTTGGCTAGTTGAACGCGATATAGAAATACCCCACCGCCGGATCCCGACCCATGGGAGGGACCCGCGACACGAACACCCCTTCGAGCCTGCCCAGTTCAGGGACTTCCAGTGAGCACAAGCCATCCACGAAATCAGTAGCCTGCAAGCTATTGAATTCGACGCTGAAGGGCATGCGTTCGGTATTGGGCATTTTCGCTCGAGGCGCTTGCTCAAGTGTTTCGATCCGCACGGGCAAGCAACTGCCGTCGGGCAGGGTCAGGTGGCTCGTCTGGCCCAGCAGTGGTTGGAAGTGGTGGCTATGAACCGCTTGCAACATGTCGATACTCCAACAGGCCGGAGGGCCGTAGTCCTCCGGTAAATCATCAGTTACGGGACGGGAAGTAGCCTTGCAGGGCAATGCTGAAGTTGATCGCCAGGAATGGGTTCATGATCGCCATCGGTGTGCTGCCGCCCGTGGGGGCGACCGTGCCGCTGACCGTCGTGGTTACACCCTGCAGCGGTACCGGCGAGGCGCCTAGCTGGTCGGAATAGATATTCGCCGCACCCGGACCGGTGCCTGAGGTGCCGATGAAGGAGTTGGTGGCCGTTGGCGTATTTGCCGGGTTGCTGGCCGGGTTTGCCAGCTGCAGCGTCGTTGCGGCGGTTATACCGGTAAGAGCGTGGGTGTGATTAGGCAGGTTGTTCAGTGTCGCCGTGACGTTTTCAGTGCCGGAGACGGTGCCGATCACCCTCGGGGTCAGTCCGAGGCCGTTGCCCTGACCAATGGGCATCCGCCCCTGCAGATTGGGGAGCAGGAAGGTGGTCTGGCCGTCGCCCCCGTAGGTCACGCCGATCAGGGCAAACAGTGTCTGGTATTGGGCAAGACTGAGCGTCTGCCCGTTGCACAAGGCCCAATCCCTGGGTGCAAAGTTGAAAGCGAAAGGCTGGATGGTCCCGATAAATACTTCCATAGAATCCTCATCCTTCAGGTTGTTGGTCTGCGATGTCTAGGCGGATACAACGGGCAAAGATGCGTTCTCCTTGGCCTGGTCAAGCACGGCTGAGCGTAGACGGGGTTATTTCATTCTGCCCATGAGCTGAAAATGGCTGCTGCCTGGCTTAATCGATTCAGGTCGAGGGAGGATCCATACCGTCCATCTTTTTTACAGATTCAGCTGCATTTGATATCAAAGTAGTACTAGTCGATGTTTGTTTCCTCGTCTACTCTTCGGACACAAAGGAACTACAAACGGTGAAAGGGATTGTCAAAGTTTCACTTCATTTCAGGTCTTCCGCGCTCAGGTTCAACCCTGCTTTCTGCGATTCTGTTGCAGAATCCACGCTTCCACGCCGGGATGACCAGCCCCGTCGGTACGCTGTTCAGCAGCGTGTTGCAGCAATGCAGCGCCGGCAGCGAATTCGGTTCGGTGATCGACACCGACTTGCGTCGTCGACTGCTGCGCGGGTTGTTCGACTCGTACTATGCCGACAAGGCCGAAAAACCCGTCATCTTCGACACCAACCGCCAGTGGTGCGCACGTTTGCCCGCGCTGCAGGATCTGTTTCCCCAAGCCAAGACCATCGCCTGCGTGCGCAATGTCGCTTGGGTGCTCGACAGCCTGGAGCGGCTCTACCGCGCCAACCCGTTCGAGAACACCAAGCTGTTCAACGATGATGACGAGCGCAACACCGTTTACAGCCGCTGCGAAACCCTGGCCCAGCGCAACCGCCTGGTGGGGTATGCCTGGACGGCACTCAAGGAAGCCTATTACGGCGAAAACGCCGAGTCGTTGCTGATCGTCGATTACGACCTGCTGAGCCAGGCGCCCGAGCGGGTGATGCGGCTGATCTATGAGTTCATCGATGAGCCCTGGTTCGAACACGATTTCAATCACTTGACCTACGACGCTCCAGCCTTCGATCTGGCCCTGGGCGTTGCCGGCCTGCACAAGGTCAAGCCCAGGGTTGCGCCGCAAGCGCGACGGACCGTGCTGCCGCCGGATCTGTTCGAGAAGTATGCCGAATTGTCCTTCTGGCGCGATGGCTCTGCCAGCGCCGCCAATGTCATTCGTATGAAAACCGACGCCGCGCTCAGCTGAACGCGGTTTTTATCATTAGCGTGTTCAAGCAGTTCGAGTCCGGGTGAACGTCATGTGGTGGAGCAAAGGTAAATCGCGGGTAATCGAGGGCGCACAGGCCCTGGCATCGCCAATGATCATGTCCCTGGAACCGCGGATGCTGTTCGACGGTGCCGTCGCCGCGACCGTCGCCGATGCCGCGCAGCCGGACGCCCACCCCACTGCCGATGCGGCCAAGACGCCTACGGCCGATCAGGCCACCGATACCCACGCGGCCCAGGGCCAGGCTGATGCCACCGAGGCCGCCGCGGTTCCGGGCAAGTCCGTGGTATTCGTCGACTCCCGGGTCAAGGACTCCGCCAGCCTGCTTGAAGGGGTGGCGCCCGGTACCCAGGTCGTGCAGTTGGATGCCACCAAGGACGGCTTGCAACAGATTGCCGATTACCTGGACACCCACCAGGGCGTCAGTTCGGTGCAGATCATCGCCCACGGCAATGCCGGTGATCTGTGGTTGGGCAACGCCTATCTGTCGGCGGACAACGTCCAGGCCCGCGCCGAGGTGCTGGCGCAGATCGGCCAGGACATGAACGCCGGTGGCGATATCCTGATCTACGGCTGCTATACCGCCCAAGGCGAGCGTGGTCTGGAACTGGTCGATTCACTGGCGCAACTGACCGGCCGCGATGTGGCCGCGTCCAACGACCGTACCGGTCTGGGTGGCGACTGGGATCTGGAAATTGCCACCGGTAACATCGAAAGCGCCAACGTGTTGTCTGCCACTGCAATGAGCGACTACCAATGGGGCCTCGCTACCTGGACCGCCACCAATAACGCCAACACCGGCGTCGGCTCGTTGCGCGCGGCCCTGGCCTCTGCGCAGAACGGCGACATCGTGACTTTCAACAGTGGCATGACCGTCGCGTTGACCCAGGTGCTGGTGGTCAACAAGAACGTGACCATCGATGGCGACCTCAATAACGACAACGTCGCCGATGTCACCCTCGATGGGCAATTCCGCACCCAGGTCCTCAACGTGACGTCCGGTACGACGGCGACCCTCGATGGCCTGGTGATTACCCGTGGCATGGTGGCGGGTGATGGTGGCAATGGTGGCGTCGATGCTGCGGTTGCCAAGGCCGGCGGTATCTACAACGCCGGGACCCTGACCCTGAAGAATGTCACGATCACCGCGAACGCCGCCTCGGGCGGCGGTGGCGGTGGCGGCGTGACGCCGCAATATGCTGGTGGCGGCGGCGGTGGCGGCGGCGCGGTTGGCAGCGGTACCGGCGGCAAGGGCGGCGATACAATCAATGCCACGGGTTCCGTTGGTTCGACCGGACAAGGCGGCGCCGGCGGCGGTTTCTTCAACATGGGCGGACGGGGCGGCAACTCCACCGGCGGCATTGGTGGTGCCGCGTACCCGGGCTACAGCACCGGATCGGCCGGCGGCACGGCGGCCAGCGCTGGCTTGTCCATCGGCGGTGGTGGTGGCGGTGACGGCTACAACGCGGTCGGTGGTGCCGGTGGCGGCGCGGTCGGCGGTATCTACAACGACACTGGGGCGACCCTGCGCATCATCGGCAACTCGGTGATTTCCAACAACATCGGCGCCGGTGGTGGCGGTGGTGGCGGCGGTGCTGGCGGTGGCTACACCCACACCGGCGGTGCGGGCGGCGTCGGCGTTGGCGCCATCTGGAACAAGGGGGCGATCCTGATCACCGCCGCCAACTTCGCGGCCCTGTCAGGTAACGTCGGCGGGAGCGGCACCGGGGGCGGCAGTGCCGGCACCGCGGGCACGTCGCCGGCCTCTGTCGCCAACGTCTACGGTGACGGCGGGACCATCAACACCAATTATGTACCGGACGAGACCCCCCCTACCGCAACCGTCGTGGTGACCAATACCTCCCTGAATTCCGGCGGCACGTCGCCAGTGACCATCACTTTTTCCGAGGCGGTGACAGGGCTTACTGCGGCGGATTTGACGGTGCAGAACGGCTCGGTAGGTACCTTGACCAGCGGCGACGGCGGCATCACCTGGACCGGCACGTTGACGGCGGCCAGCAACATCGCCGATACCACCAACGTCATTACCCTGGACAACACCGGCGTTGTCGACCTGGCGGGCAATGCTGGCGTGGGCACCACCGACTCGAACAACTACGTGGTCAACGACACCGTGGCGCCGACGGCGACTATTGTGGTGGCCGATACCGCACTCAAAAGCGGTGAAACCTCGGCCGTCACCATCACGTTCTCCGAAGCGGTGACCGGCTTCACCACCGCCGACCTGACGGTGGCCAACGGTACCCTCACCGGGTTGAGCAGCGCCGATGGCGGCATCACCTGGACCGCGACCCTGACCCCGGATGCCGATGTGACCGACACCACCAACCTGGTGGTCCTGGACAAGACTGGCGTCGCAGACCTGTCCGGCAACGCTGGGGTGGGCACCACCAACTCGAACAACTACGCCATCGATACCCTGCGCCCGACCGCTACCATCGTGGTGGCCGACACCGCGCTGAGCGTTGGCGAAACTTCCCTGGTGACCATCACCTTCAACGAGGCGGTGACCGGCTTCACCACCGCCGACCTGACGGTCGCCAACGGTACCGTCACCGGGCTGAGCAGCAGCGACGGCGGCATCACCTGGACCGGGACACTCACCCCGACCGCCAGCATCAGCGACACCACGAACCTGATCACACTGGCCAACAGCGGCGTTGCCGACCTGTCTGGCAACGCCGGCACGGGCACCACCGACTCGAATAACTATGCCATCGACACGCTGCGCCCCACCGCGACGATCGTAGTGGCCGACACCGCGCTGAGCGCGGGTGAAACCTCACTGGTGACCATCACGTTCAGCGAGGCCGTCAGCGGGTTCACCCTGGCCGACCTGACGGTCGCCAACGGCTCCTTGAGCGGGTTGAGCAGTGCGGATGGCGGTATCACCTGGACCGCGACGCTCACTCCTAGCGCCAGCATCACCGACGCCTCCAACCTGATCGTCCTGGCCAATACGGGAGTGCAGGATGCGGCCGGCAACGCCGGCACCGGCACCACCAACTCCAATAACTACGCCATCGACACGCAACGTCCGACCGCCAGCATTGTCGTTGCCGATACCACGTTGAGTGTCGGCGAAACCTCGTTGGTGACCATCACCTTCAGTGAGGCGGTCACCGGTTTCACCACCGCTGACCTGACGGTCGCCAACGGTACCGTTACCGGGTTGAGCAGCGGCGACGGCGGCATTACCTGGACCGGGACATTCACCCCGAGTGCGAGCACCAGCGACGCGACAAACCTCATTACCCTGGACAACACCGGGGTGAGCGATGCGGCGGGTAACGCCGGCAGCGGCACCACCGATTCCAACAACTACGCCATCGACAACGTGCGTCCCACCGCCACCGTGGTGATTGCCGATACGGCGCTCGCCGCTGGCGAGACCTCGTTGGTAACCATTACATTCAGCGAGGCGGTGACCGGTTTCACCCTGGCCGATCTGACCGCTGCCAACGGCAGCCTGAGCGGGCTGAGCACCAGCGACAACATCACTTACACCGCAACCTTTACCCCGAGCGTCGGGATCAACGACACCAGTAACCTGATCACCCTCGATAATACCGGCGTCGTGGACGGCGCAGGCAATGCCGGTACCGGCACCACCGATTCCAACAATTACACGATCGATACCCAACGTCCGACCGCCACCATCGTCGTGGCCGATAACGCTCTGAGCGTCGGCGAAACCTCGCTGGTGACCATCACCTTCAGCGAGGCGGTCAGCGGCTTCGACAACTCGGACCTGAGCGTGGCCAACGGTACGCTGAGCGCCGTCAGCAGCAGCGACGGCGGCATCACCTGGACCGCTACCCTCACGCCGAATCTGGGGATCGTCGACACCACAAACGTCATCACGCTGACCAACACCGGTTTCAGTGACGCGGCGGGCAACACCGGTACCGGCACAACCAGTTCGAACAACTACCAGGTCGACACCAACGTGCCGACGGCCACCATTGTGGTCGCGGACTCGTCGTTGAGTATCGGTGAAACTTCGACGGTGACCATCACCTTCAACGAAGCGGTGAACGGGTTCGACAACAGTGACCTGACCGTCAGCAATGGCACCCTGAGCAGTGTCAGCAGCATGGATGGTGGCGTGACCTGGACGGCCACCTTTACCCCGAGCGTCGGTATTTCCGATACCAGCAACGTGATCACCCTGGACAATACTGGCGTGCGCAACGGTGCGAGCAACGCCGGGGTCGGCACCACCGACTCCAACAACTATGCCGTCGATACCGTGCGCCCCACGGCGACCATCGTCGTGGCCGACACCGCCATCGGTGCTGGCCAGACCTCGCTGGTGACCATCACCTTCAGCGAGGCGGTGACCGCTTTCACCACGGCCGACCTGACGGTCGCCAACGGTACGGTCACCGGGTTGAGCAGCAGTGACGGCGGTATCACCTGGACCGCGACGTTCACGCCGAGTGCCGGCATCAACGACACCAGCAACGTCATCACCCTCACCAACGGCGGTATCGCCGATCTGGCGGGCAACATCGGCACCGGCACCACCGATTCCAACAACTATGCCATCGACACCCAGCGTCCGACCGCCACCATTGTGCTGAACGATTCAACGCTGCGGCCGGGCGAGACCGCCCAGGTGACCATTACCTTCTCCGAGGCCGTGACCGGTTTCACCAACGCTGACCTGAGTGTTGCCAATGGCAGCCTGAGCGCGGTCAGCAGCAGCGATGGTGGCCTGACCTGGACCGCCACGTTCACGCCGACCGTAGGCGTGAGCGATGCCACCAACCTCATCGTTCTGGACAACACCGGCGTAAGCGATGCGGCCGGCAACGCCGGAACAGGGACCACCAACTCGGCCAACTATGCGGTCGAAACGCAGGTGCCGACCGCCACCGTCGTGGTTGCGGACAATTCACTCACGGTGGGGGAAACTTCGCAGGTGACCATCACCTTCTCGGAGGCGGTCAGCGGCTTCGACAATTCGGACCTGAGCGTGAATAACGGCACGTTGAGCAATGTGTCGTCCTCGGACGGTGGCGTGACCTGGACGGCGACGTTCACCCCGAGCGCCGGCATTTCCGATACCAGCAACCTGATCAGCCTGGACACCAGCGGCGTGGTCAACGTTTCCGGCAACAGCGGTGTCGACGTGGTGAACTCCAACAACTACGCTGTCGACACGGTGCGCCCGGGTGCCACCATCGTGGTGGGCGATACCAACCTGGGCATCGGCGAGACTACCACCGTGACCATCAGCTTCACCGAGGCGGTGACCGGTTTCGACCTGTCGGACCTCAGCGTCGCCAATGGGGTGCTGTCCAATCTCGCCAGCAGCGATGGCGGCCTGACCTGGACGGCGACCCTGACGCCTACGGCGGGTGTCAACGACACCACCAACCTGATCCTGCTCGACGCCAGCACTGTGCAGGACATTGCCGGCAACGCCGGCGCGGGTATCGCGATCTCCAGCAACTACGTACTCGATGCTACCCGGCCGACCGCGACCATCGTGGTCGCCGATTCAAACCTGACTGTGGGTGAGACGAGCCAGGTGACCATCACCTTCAGCGAAGCCGTGGCCGGTTTCGATCTGTCGGACCTGAGCGTCACCAACGGTGAACTGACCAATCTGACCAGCAGCGACGGTGGCAAGACCTGGACAGCGACCTTCACTCCCACGGTGAATCTCACCGACCCGAGCAACTTCATCGCCCTGGACACCAGTAACGTCAGCGACTTGGCCGGCAACGCCGGGGCAAGCGTGGCGGTGTCCAACAATTACGCAATCGATACGGTTGTGCCCAACGACGTGAAGCCACCGCCGGAGTTCCTGACGTCGGATCCCGTCACGGTCATACCGCCGTCCGATGTGCCGTTGCAACCGATCATCTTCACGCCGCCGACGGGCGACCTGGGTTCGCCGTTGGGCTTCCCACCGCTGTTCGAGCAGCGTGATGTGGGCGGCGGTCTGCGGCCTATAGGCGATATTTTCATCAACCGTGGCGAACTGGCGCCAAGCTATATCGCCCAGGTATTCAGTACTGATGCCGCCGGCGATGGCTCGGGTCAAGGGTTCCTCGGTTTTGGGGGCGGTGATGGCGGGGTGTTCGGCAGCAGCACCATTTCGACCTTGTTCAACCATGATTCCGGCACCGAAAACGAGTCGATGAATGCCTTCGGCAACTCGTCGATGCAGGGGGGCGATGTTTCCCAAGGTATGCGCGGGATGTTCGGCGCACCGACCTTGGGCCAGCAATTGCAACACCTCAAGGACACTGAGCAGCGTCAGGTCGACAGCCTGGCAATGGCTCTGCAACAGGTGGGTGTAAGCCAGGTACAGGCCTGAAGCATTCAATAAGAAAATTGTGCGGCAACCAGGGGCATTCCAAGGAATGAATAGAAGTCAGAAGTTATTCGGTATGAGTCTGCTGGCCGTGATGGTCAGTGGGTGTGCAGTCACCAGTGAGCCGATCGATCGTAGCGTCAGCGAACAGCGCGCCCAAACCGATCTGCAGAACATGTTCAAGGGCCAGGAACCTCTCAGCGGCCCGCTGACCCTGCACCAGGCCATGGCTCGGGCAGTGAAGTACAATCTGGAGGGGCGTCTTAAAATCATGGAAGAGGCCCTGGCCAAGCGGCAACTGGACTTGGCCAGTTTCGACATGCTGCCACGCATGGCACTGGACGCCGGTTATGTGGGCCGCAACAACGTCAACGCCTCCAGCAGCCAGAGCGTGGAGACCGGCACCCAGTCCCTCGAACCGTCGACGTCCCAGGACCGTGATCGTGAAGTGGCCGACCTCACCATGGTCTGGAACGTGCTCGATTTCGGCGTGAGCTACATCAGCGCCAAGCAGGCCGGTGACCAGCGGTTGATCGTCCAGGAACGCCGGCGCAAGGTGATCAACACCATCGTCCAGGATGTGCGTTCGGCCTACTGGCGAGCCATGGCTGCCGAACGCCTGCTCAAGCAGATCGACAGCCTGATGGCCCGGGTCGAGGCGGCGCGCAACAACAGCCAGAGCATGAGCGAACAACGCATCGGTGACCCGGTGCAGGCTCTGGGTTACCAGCGCTCGTTGATCCAGGCCACCCGCCAGCTCGAAGAGCAGCGGCGCGCGTTGTCCCTGGCCAAGACCGAACTGGCCACCCTGATCAACCTGCCTCTGGGCACTGAGTTGACCCTTGCGGCCCCGGATGAGTACGAGATCCCGGAACTCAAGGTCGACATGGCCCGTCTCGAGCACGAAGCCCTGACCAGCCGTCCGGAACTGCGCGAGCAGGATTACCAGACGCGCATCACGGCCGCCGAAACCCGCAAGGCCATGCTGCGGCTGTTGCCGGGCCTGGAGTTTTCCGCCGGCGGGCACTACGACAGTAACTCGTTCCTGGTAGAGCAGGGCTGGGCCGACTATGGCGTGAAAGTCACCTGGAACCTGTTCAACGTGATCTCTGCCCCGGCGGCCATCGATGTGGCCAAGGCCGGTGAAGAAGTGGCGGCGGCGCGGCGTCAGGCGATGTCGATTGCCGTGCTGGCGCAGTTGTATGTGGCCAACGCCAACTACCGCGATGCGCTGCGCCAGTTCAAGACCAACCAGCAACTGTCGGACATCGACGGGCAAATCGTCGGCCAGTTGCGCAACCGTCATCAAGCCGCCGGCATCGGTGAGCTGGATCTGATCCAGGGCGAACTCAATACCTTGCAGGCCGATCTGCGACGGGATCTGTCCTATGCCGACCTGCGCAATGCCTACGGCCAGATCTTCGCCAGCGCCGGTCTCGACCCGCTGCCCGATGAAGTGCAATCGACCAAGGTGCAGTCGATTGCCACGGCATTGGCCAATCGCGAAGCGGCCTGGGCCCAGGGCGACATCACGGTACCCAAGGCGGCGGTGAAGCCATAACCGGGCGCAAGCATGACGCGTCCGGCGTTTTCCCGGCTGCCGGTGACGGTGGACCTGCCCCTGCTGTTGCAAGCGCTGGCGGCCATTGAGGACGATCGCTGGCAGGGGCATTTCAACAGCGCCTATTACCACGGCGATTGGAGCGGCGTGGCGCTGATTTCGGCGGCCGACGCGCTGACCGAATTGTCGCCCGGCCAAGGGCAGCCGTTGCGCCGGCCGCCCTGGTCAAACGATGATCGCTGGCACCAGGCGTTGCGCGACTGGTCCGTGGAGATCGTTTCGGCCCGGCTGCTGCGGCTCGGCCCCGGCGGCCGGATCCACGAACACCGTGACTATGACCTGGGCGGACCGGACGCCGACCTGCGCCTGCATGTGCCACTGCTCAGCCCGCCCGAAGTGGATTTCTGGCTGGAGGGGCAGCGCATCCCGATGAAGGCTGGTGAGTGCTGGTTTCTCGACTTGTCACGGCCCCATCGTGTCGACAATCGGGACCGGTTGCCACGGGTTCATCTGGTGCTCGACTGTCGCCCCGGCCCCTGGCTGGAGCAACAGATTGTCGATGGGCTGCCCACCACCCCAGCTGTCCGCGACGAACTCGGCGACTTCCTGCGCTTTCAAGAGCAGGTGGCAAGCGATCCGCAACTCGCCAGGACCCTGCAGAGCCTGGCAGACCCGGACGCCTTCATCGAATGCGCCCTGGCGTTGGCTGCCCGGCAAGGGCTGCAGGTGCGCCGGGAAGAATTGCGGGCGGCCATGCGCAATGGTCGTCGGCAGTGGAGCGACCAATGGAAGGCCTGAACCTGCAAGACTGGCTGCCGATTCGCGTGTGGCAAGAGGCGGGACAGTGGCGGGTCGATTGGTGCTGGTTCGGCGATAAGCCCTTGTCGCAGCCCTTCTTCGGTGATGCCGTGGAAGACGCCTTGCGCCTGCCCTTCAACCAGGCGTTCCGGCGCCAGACACCCCTGGACGCGCTCGCCCAGTGGCAGCAGCAGAGCCCTGGACTTGTGCCCAGTGCGTTCATCTTTCATGCCTCGCGCTGTGGTTCGACACTGATCAGCCAGATGCTGGCGCAACTGGACGACCATATCGTCGTCTCCGAACCGCCGCCGCTGGATCGGCTGCTGCGCAGTGATCTGCCTGCCGCCGAACGCTGCGCGGCGCTCAAGGGGTTGCTGTCGGCCTATGGGCAGCCTCGTCGAGGTGTGGAGCGGCGATTGGTGATCAAGCTCGATGCCTGGAACATCGGTGAACTGTCGCGGCTGCGTGAGTGTTTTCCCGATACGCCTTGGCTGTTCGTGTACCGCGACCCGCTGGAAATTGCCGTGTCTCATCTGCGCCGCCCCGGCATGCACATGGTGCCGGGGATGATTGGTCCGAGCATCCTGGACGATGGATTGTCTTTCAGCGGCCCGGAAGACTTCATCGCGCGACGGCTGGGCCGGTTGTTGCAGGTGGGATTGGAGCATTGCCACGGCGCTGGTGGGTTGGCGGTCAACTACAACGAGCTGCCCGAGGCGATGACTGGAGGGCTGGCGAGGTTTTTCCAACTCGATGATGCACAACTCAAGCAAGCTTTCACGACGGTGGGACGGCACGCCAAACAGCCGTCGCAGGTATTTGTCGATGACAGCGCAGAAAAACACCGGGAGGTTTCGCCATTGCTGCGCGAGCGGGTGGGGAGTTGGGCGCAGGGGCCCTATGACGCATTGGAGAACCTACGCAGTGACCTTTGTGGCGAGGGGGATTTAGCGAAACGTCGCACCGCCCCGCTGGGTTGCGCAGCAACCCTGACAGCCCAGGACCGCTCCGCGGCCCAACGGGGATGAATCCCCTCGCCACAGGGGCTCATACAAACCTTGAGAAAGCAGCAGGTAGTCAACTCGGGGCAGTGCTTCTATCTCCGGCGGTCCATCAGGGCTTGTTTGGAGACAACTCCGCCATCCCCTTGAGCAACTCGATCGGCAGGGGAAAGACGATGGTGGAGGACTTGTCCCCGGCAATCGACCCCAACGTCTGCATGTAGCGCAGTTGCATGGCGCCTGGCTGGCGCCCGAGCATCTCGGCGGCTTGCATGAGTTTTTCCGACGCCTGCAGCTCGCCTTCGGCGTGGATCACCTTGGCCCGCCGCTCCCGTTCGGCCTCGGCTTGACGAGCGATGGCGCGAATCATCGATTCGTTGAGGTCCACATGTTTGATCTCGACGTTCGCCACCTTGATGCCCCAGACGTCGGTCTGGGCGTCCAGCACCTGCTGGATATCGCCATTCAATTGTTCGCGCTCTGCCAGCAACTGGTCCAGGTCATGTTTGCCGAGCACGGCGCGCAAGGTGGTCTGGGCCAACTGGCTGGTCGCCATGAGGAAGTTCTCGACCTGGATGATTGCCTTCTGCGGGTCGAGTACGCGGAAATACAGCACCGCATTGACCTTCACCGATACATTGTCCCGGGTGATCACGTCCTGCGGCGGTACGTCGAGTACGATGGTGCGCAGATCTACGCGAATCATTTGCTGCACCACTGGAATCAGCAGGATCAATCCGGGCCCCTTGACCTGCCAGAACCGGCCGAGCTGGAACACCACCGCACGCTCGTATTCGCGCAGGATCCGGAAGGTCGAAGCTGCCAGCGCTATCAGCAGTAACAGCAGCATTACAAAACCGATTTGCATACCCATCTCATGCTCCTTGTGAATCAGCGGGGGCCACTTCCAGCAGCAGGCCCTTGCGTGCGGTGACACGCACCGCTTGTCCAAGTCGTAGCGACGTCGCGCATGCCACTTGCCAGCGTTCGCCTTCCAACTGTACCCAGCCATGGTGATGATTACCGGCCTGCAGGGAAGTGACCAAGGTGATGCTTCCTATTAACACGGCGTCGCCGCTGACGGGGCGGCGCGGCCGCGTTTTCAACGCGCGGATCAGCAGGAAGATCAGCAGCAAGGCACTGACCAGGCCCAGCCCGACCATCAAGGGAGCAGGCACATCGGTATTGGTCAGGATAATCGCGCCGATGACACACAAAATGATGCCACCCAGCCCGGCTACGCCATAGTTGGGCAAGGCTGCCTCGGCGATCAGTAATGCCACGCCCAAGGCGATCAACCAGAAACCCAGGGAGTTTGCGACCATCAGTACAGGGCCATCGGCTGCCAGCACCGGCCCGCTCATGGCCAACAGCGCAAGCATCAAGCAGCGAATATTCACCGGACCCTCCGCAACGCCCATGCGTGATGTTTATCCACAGTCGTTACTCACAGTCTAGTCGAAGCCTGGGTTGATCGAATTTTGACCCGTCCGGCGATGCCTCAGAGGCTAGACTGCTAGGAGAGAAGCCGCATCCAGCCATGTCAGGAGCTCCCATGGAAACCCCAATCCACAGCCTTCCCGCCCTGTTCAAGCAACTGGGCCTGTCCGACGATGCCGTCAGTATCGATCAGTTCATTGCCAGCCATTCACCCCTCAAGCCTGAACTGCACCTGGCTGACGCGTTTTTCTGGAACGAGGGCCAGCGGCAATTGCTGCGCGACGAAATCCTTGAAGATGCCGATTGGGCGATGGCGGTGGATCAATTGGATGTGTTGTTGAGAAAGGGCCGCTGTGACTGATCCAGAGGCAAACCCTGTGAGCGAGCCTGCTCGCGATAGCGGTTTCACATTCCAGCGCAGAGAAGACGAGTGTATCGCTTTCGCGAGCAGGCTCGCTCCCACAAAAGCTCTAATATGCAATTTAATTATTAATAAATATCTTCTTATTCCTTAAAGAATATATCTCTCCTCCCTATACTCGTTCCTCAACAGACACGCAGGAGAGCCCCCATGCGCAACGAATCGACTCGCTACCTGATTGTGCCGGGCTGGCAAGGTTCGCCGGACAATCATTGGCAGACCTATTGGCAAAGCAGTTTGCCCAACAGTGCCCGGGTCGAGCAGGACGACTGGCTGACGCCCCGACGTGATGACTGGGTGGCCGCACTGGCCGAGGCCATCGCCGCCGACACCACGCCGGTGATCCTCATTGCCCACAGCCTGGGTTGCATCACGGTTGCCCATTGGGCCGTCACCGCACCGCAGCAACGGTTACGGCAGGTTCGCGGGGCGTTGCTGGTCGCACCGGCGGATGTCGAACGGCCGGCCTGTGCGCCTGCGTTGCGCAATTTCGCACCGATCCCCTCCGCTCAGTTGCCCTTTCCCAGCCTGGTGGTCAGCTCCGACAACGACGCTGCAGTGAGTGCCCCACGTGCGCTGAAGCTGGCGCATGACTGGGGGGCCGAAGCCGGGATCCTGGCCGGGGCGGGGCACATCAACGTGCAGTCCGGCCATCAGCGCTGGGAGCAGGGTTTCGCCTATCTCTATCGGCTGCAAAACCGCACGGAGCATCACGCCCTGCGTCGCGCCTGATTAATTTACGCCTCCCCGTTACCCGGCGGTGTGGGGCGGGAGTCTGCCATGAGCCTGCATGAAACTTTCGGTCAGCCGTTGCTGACCTTTCCCGATGCGGAAAAAAGCCCCCTGAGCATCCGCGCCAAGGCGCTGGTGTTCGTTGACCCTCGTTCGCGCCGGTTGCGTCACGCACTGGAGCAACTGGCGCCCCGTTCAATACCGGTGCTGATTCGTGGCGAAACCGGCACGGGCAAGGAACTGCTCGCCCGGCACATTCACCGTGAAAGCGATCGTGGCGGGTTGTTCGTCTCGGTCAATTGCGGCGCCATCAGCCCGACTTACGCCGACGCCGAATTGTTCGGCTATGCGGTCGGCAGTTACAGCAGTTCGGCCAGCAGCCGGGCCGGCTGGTTCGGCTCGGCCAATGGCGGCACGCTGTACCTGGATGAAATCGGTGATCTGCCGTTGCCGATCCAGGTCAAATTGCTGGCGGCCCTGGAAAATCACGAAGTCACCCGCGTCGGCGCTCACCAGCCGAGCCCCGTGGACGTGCGGCTGGTGGCGGCCACCAGTATTGATCTGGCACAAGCAGTAGACGCCGGGAAATTTCATGAACGGCTTTTCCACTACCTCAGCGAAGGGCGTCTCGAACTGCCGGCCCTGCGTGATCGGGTGGGTGATATCCTGCCTCTGGCCGAGTACTTCCTGGGTATCTATACCCAGCGCCTCGGCCTGACCATGCCGCTGATCAGCGAGGCGGCTCACCAGGCGCTTGAGCGGCATAGCTGGCCTGGCAATACCCGCGAGCTCGAGAACGTCATTCATTTCGCGTTACTGGTGAGCGTGGGAGGAGAGATTTTGCCGGAGCATTTGAACCTGCCGTTCCCGCCGTTGGTGCTCGACGCCATCGAGCAGGCAGCAAATCTCCTTGCAAACGGAACGCCTGCTGAGCGCTTGGCACTCAAGGCATTGCTTACCCGTCTGGACCGGCTCTTTTAGAGTCTGTGGCATGAGCGCCCGGTCTATATGAGTAAAATGAATATGAACTTGAACAAAAGATATTGTTCAGGAATAAAAAGTATCGGTATCGTCCGCTTCACGCGAGCGATAGCAATTCGCTGGCACCTCACCCTTTGAGCGTCGTCCATGACGACCGTGATTTTTCGATAAGGACACTGCATGAAAAAGGTTCTGTTGTTCACCGCATTGGCGGCAGCGCTGGCTTCGGGTCTGGCCCAGGCTGCGGAGAAACTGGTGGTGGCGGCTACTCCGGTGCCCCACGCTGAAATCCTTGAGCTGATCAAGCCAGCCCTGGCCAAGGAAGGCGTGGACCTGCAAATCAAGGTGTTCACCGACTACGTCCAACCCAACGTACAGGTCGATCAGAAGCGTCTGGACGCCAACTACTTCCAGACCCTGCCGTACCTCAAGAGCTTCAATGAGGGCAAGGGCACGAACCTGGTCACTGTGATTGGTGTGCACGTCGAGCCATTTGGCGGCTACTCGAAGAAAGTCAAAAGCCTGGCCGAGTTGAAAGACGGCGCGACCATCGCCATTCCCAACGAAGGCAGCAACAGCGGTCGCGCCCTGATCCTGCTGCAGAAGGCTGGCCTGATCGAGCTCAAGGACCCGAAGAACGCCCTGGCAACACCCAAGGACATCGCCAAGAACCCGCATAACTTCAAGTTCAAGGAACTGGAGTCGGCCATGCTGCCGCGGGTGCTGGATCAGGTCGACCTGGACATGATCAACACCAACTATGCTTTGGAAGCGGGTCTCAATCCGGCCAAGGATGCGCTGGTGATCGAGGGTTCGGATTCGCCTTACGTCAACTTCCTGGTGGCTCGTCCAGACAACAAGGACAGCGTCGCCATGCAGAAACTGGCCAAGGCCCTGACCAGTCCGGAAGTGAAGGCATTCATCGAGAAGAAATACAGCGGCGCGGTATTGCCGGCGTTCTGATCGAATCCACCATTTAAAAAACTATGTGGCGAGGGAGCAAGCTCCCTCGCCACAATGGATTGCGGGTCTATGCCGCCCTGTTCTTCAGCGCCCGGCGCAGGGCCACGAGCAGTTTGACCATGTCTTGCGGGTCGAGTTGTTGCGGGGCTTTCACGTCGGCCATGTCAATCCTCCTTGTGCGTGTCGCCAGAGGTCCTGGCTTTGAGCTGCGGTTCCTTGGCGGTGTCCCGTCCTGCAGCGATAGAAAAATAGACCTACCGCAAGGCTTCTGCAAATACCACGGATCAATCCGGCCAGTTCCACGCCGGCGCATCCAGCATCCCCTGGCCGACGATTCCTGTCTGGCCCAAATCCTTTTCCAGCACGATGCAGTTGCAATCGCCATCCTGCTGCAGGGTAGTGATCAAGCGCCGGGCGTGAGAAACCACCCAGACCTGACAGTGCTCTGAAGCCCGAATGATCAAACGCGCCAGGGCCGGCAACAGGTCTGGGTGCAGACTGGTTTCCGGTTCGTTGAGCACCATGAGCGAAGGTGGTCGCGGGGTGAGCAGTGCGGCGATCAGCAGCAGGTAACGCAGGGTCCCGTCTGACAGTTCGGCGGCGGACAATGGGCGCAGCAGGCCATGCTGGTGAAACTCGATGCCGAAGCGTCCGCCTTGCAGTTTATCGATATGCAGCCTGGCGCCTGGGAACGCATCGCTGATGGACGCCTGCAGGGCCTGATCGTCTCCGATCTCAAGAATGGTTTGCAGAGCGGCTGCCAAGTCACGTCCGTCGTGGTGCAGCACTGGTGTACGAGTGCCCAGTTGCGGTTGACGCGCCGGGGCGTCGGCGTCGCTGCGAAAATGGTCATAGAAGCGCCAGCGACGAATGAACTCGCGCATCTGCAGCACCTCCGGCGAGGCGCGCAGGCTGCCAACCTGGTCGAACAGGCTGTCGAAGGTCGGTGTGTGTTGAGCCAGGACGTCCCACGCGCGGCCATCACGGGCACGGATCATGGGGCCGTTGCGATCCACCAGCAGGCTGGCCGGACGGAACGTGGCGCCGGCCCAGATACATTCGCACTTGATTTGAGGGTCCAGCGAAAACGCGGACGAGCTCGGTTCCGGCAGGCCGAGGGAAATCGAATAGCTGAAGTCTTCTGTGGCGAACCCAAGGCGCAGGCGTTTGGTATTTAGTCGAACCGTAGCGCCGATGGGCACCTCGCCGCTACGCATGCGTCGGCTTATTTGCTCGGGCCCAGCCCAGAATGTCGAGTCCAATCCACCCTCACGGGCCAAGGCATTGACCACCCCACCCTGTGCGGTTTCAGCCAGCAGGCGAAGGGCCCGGTACAGGTTGGACTTGCCACTGCCATTGGGGCCGGTGATCAGGTTCAGCCGCCCCAGGGGAACCACCAATTTATTGATGGATCGGTAATTGGCCACCGCGAGGGTTTTGAGCATGAGCGATTTCCTGCTGCCTGGTTAGCGTCTGTGCATCCGTGGAACCCTGTTCTAAGCTCACAGTCGTATCGTCACTGGCACATTCGTGCAATGCAAGGAGTCTGCATGGCTGGTCCCCGAAACAAACTGTTTGTTTGCCTGGGCTTGTGTGCGTTGTTGGTGGGATGCGGTGACGAAAAAATCGGTGAAAAAGCCCTGCCACGGGTTTTCGTTCAGCAAGCCGTGCCAACCGAGTACGCAGCCTCGGTAACCTTGACCGGGGATATCCAGGCTCGGGTTCAGACTGATCTGTCGTTTCGTGTAGGCGGCAAAATCATCGAACGCAAAGTCGATGTCGGTGACCGTGTCTCGGCCCGGCAAGTGCTGGCCCGGCTCGACCCTCGGGATTTGCAGACCAACGCTGATTCCGCCGAGGCCCAGGTGGCCGCCGAACAGGCGCGGGTCAAGCAAAGCGCGGCAGCCTTCGTGCGCCAGCAAAAACTTTTGCCTAAGGGCTACACCAGCCAGAGTGAATACGACGCGGCCCAGGCGCAATTGCGCAGTAGCCAGAGCGCACTGACGGCCGCCCAGGCCCAGTTGGCCAATGCGCGGGAACAACTGAGCTACACCGCGCTGTTTGCCGAGGCGCCAGGCATCATCACGGCGCGCCAGGCCGAGGTTGGCCAGGTAGTACAGGCCACGGAGCCGATCTTCAGCCTGGCCCGGGACGGCGAGCGTGACGCGGTGTTCAACATCTACGAATCCCTGCTGAGGGAGTCTCCCTCGGATCCGGCCATTGTCATCAGCCTGCTGGATAACCCGGCCATCCAGACTACCGGCAAGGTGCGCGAGATCACCCCGGCGGTGTCCGCCGAGACCGGCACCGTAAGGGTCAAGGTTAGCCTCAACGAATTGCCCGAAGGCATGCACCTGGGGTCGGTGGTCAGCGCCACCGCCAAGTCCGCCGGCAAGACAGCTGTGGAGTTGCCCTGGTCGGCACTGACCAAGGACCTCAGCGAGCCCGCCGTATGGGTGTTAGATGGCGAAGGTCGGGCGCAGTTGCGCACCGTCACCGTCGGCCGGTATCTGACCGGAAAAGTCATCATCAGCGATGGGCTCAAGGGTGGCGAGACAGTTGTCACCGCCGGCGGGCAATTGCTGCATCCCGGCGTGCGCGTCGAGATCGCTGAAAACACCCATGATGAATCTCCGGCAGGAGCTCAGCCATGAAGCGCTTGGGGATGGTCCTGGTGAGCCTGGTCCTGGTTGCCTGCTCGAAGGAAGATGCGCCGCCTGAGCCGGTACGTCCGGTGTTGTCCATCGAAGTCCAGGCGCTCGACCAGCAGCCACTCGGACGCTTCGCCGGAAATATCCAGGCGCGTTACGAGACCAGTGTGGGTTTCCGGGTACCTGGGCGAATTGCCAGCCGTCATGTCGATGTCGGTGCCGAAGTGAAAAAAGGTGACTTGCTGGCGACCCTCGACCCCACCGATCAACAGAACCGCTTGCGTTCTGCTCAGGGCGACCTTGCGCGGATCGAGGCGCAGTACATCAATGCCCAGGCCAATGCCCGTCGCCAGCAGCAGTTGTTCGATCGGGGTGTCGGTGCCCAGGCGCAGCTGGATGTCGCTCAGACCGACCTGAAAACCACTGGTGCCGCCCTCGAACAGGCCCGGGCTGCGGTGGAACAGGCCCGTGACCAGCTCAACTACAGCGAGCTGCGTACCGACCACGACGCCGTTGTCACCGCGTGGACTGCAGAAGCCGGGCAGGTGGTAACCGCCGGCCAACAAGTGGTGACCCTGGCCCGTCCGGACATCAAGGAGGCGGTGATCGACCTGCCGGCCGGGCTGGTCGAGCGCTTGCCCGAAGACGTGGTGTTCGAAGTTGCGGCGCAACTGGACCCGAGTATCCGCACCACTGCCATCGTGCGCGAGATCGAGCCCCAGGCCGAGAGCGCCACCCGCACCCGTCGTGCGCGTCTGACCTTGACCGACGCCCCTCCCGGCCTGCGTCTGGGGACGGCCATCAGCGTGACAGTGAGCTCGGCCATCGAGCCGCGCATCGAGTTGCCGCTCAGTGTGTTGCAGGAGGTCGATGGCAAGGCGCGGATCTGGCTCGTCGACCCGCAGAGCCAGACCGTTTTCCCCCGTGAGGTGAACATTCTCGAACGCTCGGCCGACACGGTGCTGGTGGCCAACGGCATCAAGCCCGGCGACCGCGTGGTCAGCGCCGGCGTCAACAGCCTCCAGCCAGGACAGAAAGTGAAACTCGACGAGGACGCACGATGAAAGGGCCTTTCAACCTGTCCGAATGGGCTCTGCGGCATCAGTCGTTTGTCTGGTACCTGATGTTCGTTGCGTTGTTGATGGGCGTGTTTTCCTACGTGAACCTGGGCCGCGAAGAAGATCCGTCGTTCACCATCAAGACCATGATCATCCAGACCCGCTGGCCGGGTGCGACCCAGGAGGAAACTCTCAAGCAGGTCACCGATCGCATCGAGAAAAAACTCGAAGAGCTCGACTCCCTCGACTACGTCAAAAGCTACACCCGGCCTGGCGAGTCGACGGTATTCGTGTACTTGCTCGACACCACCAGCGCCAAGGATATTCCCCAGATCTGGTATCAGGTGCGCAAGAAGATCAACGACATCCGCGGCGACTTCCCCGAAGGGTTGCAGGGGCCAGGTTTCAACGATGAGTTCGGAGACGTGTACGGTTCTGTGTATGCCTTTACCGGCGACGGCCTGTCGATGCGCCAGTTGCGCGACTACGTGGAGCAAGTGCGGGCCGAAATCCGTGACGTGCCTGGTCTGGGCAAGGTGGAAATGCTCGGCGAGCAGAATGAAGTGCTGTACCTGAACTTCTCCACCCGCAAGCTCGCTGCTTTGGGTATCGACCAGCGCCAGGTGGTGCAGAGCCTGCAATCGCAGAACGCGGTGACGCCTGCCGGGGTGATTGACGCCGGGCCGGAGCGGATTTCCGTGCGCACGTCCGGGCAGTTCCAGTCGGAAAAGGACCTGGCGAACGTCAACCTGCGACTCAATGATCGGTTCTATCGATTGGCTGACATTGCTGACATCAGTCGTGGTTACGTCGATCCGGCTACGCCGCTGTTCCGTTTCAATGGAACGCCGGCCATCGGCCTGGCCATTGCCATGAAAAAGGGCGGCAACATTCAGGAGTTCGGCAGGGCGCTGCACGCCCGCATGAACGAACTGACTGCCGACCTGCCGGTAGGCATCGGCGTGCATACGGTTTCGGACCAGGCCGAGGTGGTTCAGGAGGCGGTCGGCGGCTTTACCAGCGCCTTGTTCGAGGCGGTGGTGATCGTGCTCGTGGTCAGCTTCATCAGTCTCGGCATACGTGCGGGGCTGGTGGTGGCCTGCTCGATTCCCCTGGTGCTGGCGATGGTCTTTGTGTTCATGGAATACAGCGGCATCACCATGCAGCGGATCTCCCTCGGCGCGTTGATCATCGCCCTCGGCCTGCTGGTGGATGACGCGATGATCACCGTGGAAATGATGGTCACGCGCCTGGAAAAAGGTGAGACCAAGGAGCAGGCCGCGACCTTCGCCTACACCTCGACTGCATTTCCTATGCTCACCGGCACCCTCGTCACCGTCGCCGGTTTCGTGCCCATCGGCCTGAACGCCAGTTCCGCCGGCGAATATACCTTTACCCTGTTCGCGGTGATTGCCGTGGCGATGCTGGTGTCCTGGATCGTCGCGGTGCTGTTCGCCCCGGTGATCGGCGTGCATATCCTCAGCACCAACGTGAAACCCCACGACACCGAGCCGGGGAGGATCGGTCGGGCGTTCAATGGCGGCCTGCTGTGGGCGATGCGCAATCGTTGGTGGGCTATCGGCATCACCGTGCTGCTGTTTGTGCTGGCGGTGTTCTGCATGCGCTTCGTGCAGAACCAGTTCTTCCCGTCTTCGGACCGGCCCGAGATCCTGGTGGACCTCAACCTGCCGCAGAACGCCTCGATGGATGAGACCCGCAAGGCCGTCGACCGTCTGGAAGCGACACTCAAAGGCGACCCGGACATCGAGCGTTGGAGCACCTACATTGGCGAAGGCGCAATTCGTTTCTATCTGCCGTTGGACCAGCAACTGCAGAACCCCTATTACGCGCAATTGGTGATCGTCAGCAAGGGCCTGGAATCGCGCGCGGCCCTCACCGAGCGCCTGCAAAAACGTCTGCGCGAGGACTTCGTCGGTATTGGCAGCTACGTGCAGCCGCTGGAAATGGGGCCGCCGGTAGGGCGGCCGATCCAGTACCGGGTCAGCGGCAAGGATATCGACCAAGTGCGCAAGCATGCTATCGAACTGGCCACTGAGCTGGACAAGAACGAGCACATCGGCGAAATCATTTATGACTGGAACGAGCCGGGCAAGGTCCTGCGCATCGACATCGCCCAGGACAAGGCGCGGCAACTGGGGTTGTCTTCCGATGATGTGGCCAAGCTGATGAACAGCATCGTCAGCGGATCGCCGGTCACCCAGGTCGACGATGATATCTACCTGATCAACGTGGTCGGGCGTGCCGTGGACAGCGAACGTGGCTCGCCGGAAACCTTGCAGAACCTGCAGATTGTCACGCCGGGCGGCACGTCGATTCCGTTGCTGGCGTTCGCCACGGTGCGCTATGAACTGGAGCAGCCGCTGGTGTGGCGGCGTGACCGCAAGCCCACGATCACCATCAAGGCTGCCGTGCGCGATCAAATTCAACCCACCGATCTGGTGAAGCAGCTGCAACCGGACATCGACAAGTTCGCCGCTGGCCTGCCCGTGGGGTACAAGGTCGCTACCGGGGGCACGGTAGAGGAGAGCGGCAAGGCCCAGGGACCGATTGCCAGTGTGGTGCCGCTGATGCTGTTCCTGATGGCGACGTTCCTGATGATCCAGTTGCACAGCGTGCAGAAGCTGTTCCTGGTAGCCAGCGTCGCGCCCCTCGGATTGATTGGCGTGGTTCTGGCGCTGGTCCCGACCGGCACGCCCATGGGCTTCGTGGCGATCTTGGGGATTCTTGCGCTGATTGGCATCATCATCCGCAACTCGGTGATTCTGGTCACCCAGATCGATGAGTATGAACGTGACGGGTATGAACCTTGGGATGCGGTGGTGCAAGCCACCCAACACCGGCGACGACCGATCCTGCTCACGGCGGCTGCGGCGAGCCTGGGGATGATCCCGATTGCCCGGGAAGTGTTCTGGGGACCGATGGCCTACGCGATGATCGGCGGGATCATCATCGCCACGCTGCTGACCCTGCTGTTTCTGCCGGCGTTGTATGTGGCCTGGTACAAGATTCGCGAGCCGCAACGCGATTGATGGTTTCTGTGGCGAGGCGCCAAAACCTGTGGGAGCAGCGCTTGCTCGCGATTACGGTAAGCCAGTCGACATGAATCCTGGCTGGTCTGCCGCTATCGCGAGCAAGCGTTGCTCCCACAGGTTTTTGGTCTCGCCACAATGGTTGTGTGTTGCGCGCAGCTACACCTTCATTTACGCAACAACCGCAACCCATTGAACACCACCAGCAAACTTACCCCCATGTCGGCAAACACTGCCATCCACATGGTGGCGAACCCGGCGAAGGTCACGCCGAGGAAGATCGCCTTGATCACCAGCGCCAGGGCGATGTTCTGTTTCAGGATGCTCGAGGTTTGCCGCGAGAGGCGGATGAAGGCCGGAATCTTGCGCAGATCATCGTCCATCAAGGCCACATCGGCCGTCTCGATGGCCGTATCGGTACCAGCCGCCGCCATGGCGAAGCCGATTTCCGCTCGGGCCAGGGCGGGGGCGTCGTTGATGCCATCGCCGACCATGCCAACCCGGTGACCTTGGGCGTACAGCGCTTCGATGGCCTGCAGCTTGTCCTCCGGCAGCAGGTCACCTCGCGCCTGATCCATGCCGACCTGGCCGGCAATCGCTTCGGCGGTATGGGCGTTGTCGCCGGTGAGCATCAAGGTCTTGATGCCCAGTTCATGCAGTTGCCGGATGGCTTCGCGGCTGGAGTCCTTCACGGTGTCAGCCACGGCGAACAGCGCCAGGGGACCTGAGCCGTCGAGCAGCAGCACGACGGACTTGCCTTGTTTTTCCAGGGCGAAAAGTTTCTCTTCCAGTTCCGGGGAACACTGGCCCAGGTCCTCCACCAGGCGATGATTACCCAGATGGTAGGTCTGGCCATTGATATCACCTCGAACCCCACGACCGGGGAGGGCTTCGAAGTTATCCACAGGCTGCGGCGCCGATTGTTTATCCACCGCGGCAATGGCCCGGGACACGGGGTGGTCGGAGCGGGCTGCGAGACTGGCGGCCAAGGTCGGGGCGATGGTCTCCATGGTCGTGTCCAGCACCACGTAGTCGGTCTGTGCCGGTTTGCCGTGGGTGATCGTGCCGGTCTTGTCCAAGGTCAGGTAGTCGAGCTTGTAGCCACCCTCCAGGTATACGCCGCCCTTGACCAGGATGCCTTTGCGCGCTGCCGCGGCAAGACCGCTGACGATGGTCACCGGCGTGGAAATCACCAGCGCACAGGGGCAGGCCACCACCAGGAGCACCAGGGCCCGGTAGATCCAGTCGAACCACTCCGCGCCCATGAACAATGGCGCAATGACAGCCACCGCCAGCGCCAGGGCAAACACCGCCGGGGTATAGACTCTCGAGAATCGGTCGACGAAGCGCTGGGTCGGCGCACGGGAGCCCTGGGCCTGCTCCACGGCGTGGATGATCCGTGCCAGGGTGGAGTGGTCGGCCGCCGCGGTCACGCTGTACTCCAACTCGCCGGCCTGGTTGATGGTGCCGGCGAACACTTTATCGCCCACGGTTTTTTCCACCGGCAGGCTTTCACCGGTGATCGGCGCCTGGTCGATGGTCGAACGACCGGCCACTACCTCACCGTCCAGTCCGACGCGCTCGCCGGGGCGAACCCGAACCCGCGCGCCGAGGGCGATGGCCTTGACTTCCTGTACCTGCCAGGTGCCATCGGGCTGTTGCACCGTGGCCTGTTCCGGGGCCATCTGCATCAGACCGCTGATGGCATTGCGCGCCCGGTCGAGGGATTTGGCTTCGATCAGCTCGGCCACGGTGAACAGAAACATTACCATGGCCGCTTCCGGCCACTGCCCGATCAAAACCGCGCCGGTCACGGCGATGCTCATCAACGCATTGATGTTCAGGTTGAGGTTCTTCAGGGCGATCCAACCCTTCTTGTAGGTGCCCAGGCCGCCACTGAGGATCGACACCAGTGCTACCACGGCGACCACCCAGCCAGGCGCGGCATTGGTGAAATGGATCAGTTCGGCGCCCAAGGCAGTGACGCCGGACAACGCCAGCGGCCACCACGGTTTGGCCGGGGCCGGCAGGTCGCTGGTTTGTTGCTCCTGACCCGGGGTCAGCGGCTCGGCCTGCATGCCGAGGGACTGGATCGCATGGATGATCGGCCCATCGTCGGGCAGGTCGTGGGTCACGCCCAATACGCGATTGATCAAGTTGAATTCCAGCTGCTGCACGCCTTCGAGCTTGCCGAGCTTGTTCTGGATCAGCGTCTGCTCGGTGGGGCAGTCCATCGCTTCGATGCGAAAACTGCTCAGCCGAGCACCGTCCGTCGGCGCTTTACCGAGATTGACCACAGAAGGCGCGGCTTTCGAAGCGCAGCAGGAATGCCCGTGGCCATGGTCGTGGGCGGGCTTATGGATGTGGAGAGAGTCGCTCATCGGGTTACGTCCATGAGAAGTGCTTGTTGCACAGTAAAGACCCTGTAGCCACTATAGGGTCAAGCACCTGTTCTGGAGGCAATGCCATGAAGATCGGCGAACTGGCGAAAATCACCGACTGCCAGGTCGAAACCATCCGTTACTACGAACGCGAAGGCCTGCTGCCGGAGCCGGCTCGCAGCGATGGCAACTACCGCGTCTACACCCAGGCCCACGCCGAGCGGCTGACGTTCATTCGCAACTGCCGCACTCTGGACATGACCCTGGAAGAAATCCGCAGCTTGCTGGCACTGCGTGACAGTCCCCAGGATCAGTGCGAGAGCGTCAACGCGCTGGTCGACGAACATATTCTCCACGTCAAGACTCGCATTGATGGCCTGCTGGCCTTGCAGGCACAACTGATCGACCTGCGCCATCGCTGCGACAAAGGGCCGGATCCGGACCAGTGCGGGATCTTGCAGCGCCTGGAAGTGAGCGGAGCGGTGGCGCCGGAGGTAGAGCATTCACATGTGGGGCGCAGTCACGGGCATTGAGCCCTTGCCGCCAATCCGAATACACAGAGGCCTATGGGCTGGGCCTGTGGGAGCAAAGCTTGCTCGCGATGAAAACACCTCGATCCGTCAGTAGATCGCGCATCGTTCGTCGCGAGCAAGCTTTGCTCCCACAGACTCGCACACAGGGATAGTGGTGTGCTTTAGACCGCCATCGGCGCGGTCATCGGCGCATGGTGCTGGTAGCCTTCAAGGGAGAAGTCGCTCGGCTCCACCTGTTCCAGCCACTCGGGCTGGTACACGCCCGTCTTGGCAAACTCCGGTACCCGCTCGCAAATCACCAGCCTCGGCATCGGGAACGGCTCGCGGGTGAGTTGTTCCTTGAGCATGTCCAGGTGGTTTTCGTAGACGTGGGCGTCACCGATGAAATAGGTGAACCAGCGCGGCGTGTAGCCGGTCAGGCGGCCGATCAGGCTCAGCAGGGCGGCGCCTTCGGTGAGATTGAACGGCGTGCCCAGTCCCAGGTCGTTGGAGCGGATGTAGAGGGTCAGGGAAATTTCCTTCGTCTCGACATTCGGGTGGAACTGATAGAGCAGATGGCACGGCGGCAGGGCCATTTCATCGAGCTGGGCGCAGTTCCAGCCGTGGAACAGGATGCGGCGGCTGCCCGGGTCCTTGATGATGGTGTCGACGCACTGGCGAACCTGGTCGATGGCCTTGTACAGCACCACATAGGCCTGGCCGTTTTCTTCGCCTTCGGCAATCTGCCGGTAGCCTTGGGCCAGGGTCTGCTCGATGGCCGCCGGATTGCCTACGGGGATCTGCTTGTAGGCCGGCCACTTGCGCCACTGCACGCCGTAGATCTCGCCCAGGTCGTCCTCTCCCTGGCGGAACGGGTTGGCCAGCCACTGGGTGTTTTCGTTGGCGTTCTGGTCCCAGACCTTGCAGCCCAAGGCGCGGAATTCGGCGGCGTTGTTGACCCCGCGGAGGAATCCGCACATCTCGCCGATAGCCGATTTGAACGCCATCTTGCGGGTGGTGATGGCCGGGAAACCATCCTTCAGGTCATAGCGCAGCATGGCACCAGGAAAACTGATGGTGTTGACGCCCGTGCGGTTGGCTTGCTTGGTGCCGTTCTCGATGACATGGGCCACCAGATCGAGATATTGCTTCATGGATTACCTGTGTCCTTGAGCCCGAGGCCAGCGCCTCGGGTTTCGAATTTTAAGCCTTGGCCGCCGCAGCCGGCGCACGATGATAAGCCAGCCAGATCAGCACCAGACCACCGACGATCATCGGCAGGCACAGCAGTTGACCCATGGTCAGCCAGTTCCATGCCAGATAGCCCAGCTGGGCGTCCGGTACGCGGACGAACTCAACGATGAAGCGGAAGATGCCGTAAAAAAGCGCGAACATCCCGGACACTGCCATCGTGGGCCGCGGCTTGCGTGAGAACAGCCAGAGAATTAAGAATAGTGCCACGCCTTCGAGGGCAAACTGATAGAGCTGCGACGGATGGCGCGGCAACTGCGCCGGATCGCTGAACGGCGGGAAGATCATCGCCCACGGCACGTCGGTCGGCTTGCCCCACAATTCGGCGTTGATGAAGTTGCCGATGCGTCCGGCGCCCAGGCCGATCGGGACCATCGGCGCGATGAAGTCCATCAGCTCGAAGAACGACTTGTTGTTGCGCTTGCCAAACCACACCGCCGCCAGCATTACACCGATGAAGCCTCCGTGGAACGACATGCCGCCCTTCCAGACCTCGAAGATCAGCGTCGGGTTCGCCAGGTAGGCGCTCAGGTCATAGAACAGCACATAGCCCAGGCGTCCGCCGACGATCACCCCCATGGATAGCCAGAACACCAGGTCGGAGAGTTTTTCCTTGTTCCAGGTCGGATCGAAACGGTTGAGCCGTCGCGACGCCAGCAGCCAGGCACCGCCGATGCCGACCAGGTACATCAGGCCGTACCAGTGGATTTTCAGCGGACCGATGGCCAGGGCCACCGGATCGATCTGCGGGTAAGGCAGCATTGATATTCCTCGTAAACGTCAAAAATATGCGGGTGACCCTGTCACCTCGGGATTAAGCCAGGATTGCGTCAGAGCAGAAAACTCAGCCCCACGCAGAACAGCAAAGCCGCGAACAGCCGCTTGAGCAAGCGTGGCGACAGGCGATGGGCCAGTCTTGCGCCGACACGGGCGAATACCATGCTCGTCAGGGCGATGCCCAGCAGCGCCGGCAAATACACAAAACCGAGACTATGGGCCGGTAACAGCGGATCGTGCCAGCCCAGAATCATGAAACTTAATGCACTGACCAGTGCTATCGGCAAGCCGCAGGCCGACGAGGTGGCCACCGCCTGCTGCATGGACACGCTGCGCCAGGTCAGGAATGGCACGGTCAGCGAACCGCCGCCGATGCCGAAAATCGCCGAGGCCCAGCCGACGATTGTACCGGCCAGGGTCAACCCGGCCTTGCCAGGTACGGTGCGGCTGGCCTTGGGTCTGAAATCCAGGGCCAGTTGCGCAGCGACGATCATGGCGAACACACCGATGATCTTTTGCAGGTGGGGCCCGGAAATCGCTTCGGCGGTGACAGCGCCGAAACCGGCACCGATCAGGATCCCGACGGTCATCCAGGCGAAAATTGGCCAGCGTACCGCGCCTTTGCGCTGGTGCTCGCGCACGGCATTGACCGAGGTGAAGATGATTGATGCCAGGGACGTACCAACGGCCAGGTGCGTCAATACCTGCGGGTCGAATCCCTGCAGGGTGAAGCTGAACACCAGCACCGGGACAATGATCATCCCGCCACCCACGCCGAACAACCCGGCCAGCACCCCGGCGCAGGCACCGAGCAGCAGATAGATCACGAATTCCACCAGCGTCCCCCGCCCATCCCCGAAACAAGAGCGGCATGGTAACGGATCGATGGCCTTGTGCTCCACTGAAGGCGATGGATGCGCGGGCGATGTGTCGGTTAGAGTGGAACGTCAATCCGATGCAAAACCCTGTGGCGAGGGGATTTATCCCCGCTGGGGCGCGAAGCGGCCCTAAAAATTGGACACCTCGGTGTGCCAGATAAATTGCTTTGGGGCTGCTTCGCAGCCAGCGGGGCGGTGCGACGTTTCGCTGAATCCCCTCGCCACAGGAACTGTGCTGGGTCTTGTTAATGGGGACTACCTGATGTGCCTGATCGTATTTGCCTGGCGACCTGGTCACGCCCAACCGCTGATCGTGGCGGCCAATCGTGACGAGTTCTACGCGCGCCCGACCCTGCCCCTGGCCCAATGGCCTGACGCTCCCCATGTCTACGCTGGTCGCGACCTGGAGGCCGGTGGCACCTGGCTCGGGATCGGCGCCGACAGTCGCTTTGCGGCCCTGACGAATATCCGTGATCCAGACCAGTTGCCGGCGTTCAAGTCTCGTGGCGAGCTGGTGGCTCGGTTCCTGACCGGGAATCTGTCGATCGCCGACTACCTGAGCGAAATCGTGCCCCGTGCCGGCGAGTATGGCGGGTTCAACCTGCTGCTCGGCGACGGCAGCGAGCTGTGGCACTACAACGCCCGCGATGCCCGGCCACAGCGCTTGGCCGAAGGCGTCTACGGGTTGTCGAACGCCGGGCTGAACACGCCTTGGCCCAAGTTGCTCAAGGCCCGGGCGGCATTGGTTGAGGTGCTCGCCACTGCGCAGCCTCCGAGTCTGCTGGCGCTACTGAATGATCCGCTACCGGCGCCCTTGGCGGAACTGCCGGACACCGGAGTGGGGGTGGCGACCGAGACGCTGCTGTCGAGTGTGTTCATTGCCAGCCCGGCGTATGGGACGCGGGCGAGTACGGCGTTGATTGTCCAGGCCGATGGGGCGCGGCACATGGTCGAACGCAGCTTCGGGCCCCATGGGGGGCATTTGGGGGAGGTCGAGGTCAGGGTTTAGTGTTGTGGTGACTGCGCTGGCCTCATCGAGAGCAGGCTCGCTCCCACACTGAGTCTCCAGCGAACACGGAGTTTGTGTCCGACCGAGAACCATTGTGGGAGCGAGCCTGCTCGCGATGGCGGTCCAACGGTTAGAGTGTCTTGTTCGACGCAGGATTGATCATCCGCGCCAATCCAAGGTTCTTCAGCGCCAGTTGCAACGAGCTATGGATGACCTGCGGATTATCAATGGTCATCACCTCCGCCAGCAGTTCCTGGGCTTTGCTGAGGTTGATCTGGCGCAGCATCCACTTCACTTTGGGCAGGTTGGTGGCGTTCATCGACAAGCTGTCGAAACCCATCGCCATCAACAGTACCGCCGCGGCCGGATCGCCGGCCATTTCACCGCAGATACTCACCGGCTTGCCTTCGGCATGGGCGTCACGCACCACGGTCTGCAAGGCCTGCAGCACGGCAGGGTGCAGGTAGTCGTACAGGTCGGCCACCCGTGGGTTGTTGCGGTCCACGGCCAGCAGGTACTGCGTCAGGTCGTTGGAGCCGACCGAGAGGAAGTCCACCTGCCGCGCCAGTTCCTTGGTCTGGTACACCGCTGCCGGGATCTCGATCATGACGCCAACCGGCGGCATCGGCACGTCGGTGCCTTCGTCGCGCACTTCGCCCCAGGCCCGGTGGATCAGGTGCAGGGCTTCTTCCAGCTCATGGGTGCCGGAGATCATCGGCAACAGGATGCGCAGGTTATTCAGCCCTTCGCTGGCCTTGAGCATGGCACGGGCCTGGACCAGGAAGATTTCCGGATGGTCGAGCGTCACGCGAATCCCGCGCCAGCCGAGGAAGGGGTTTTCTTCCTTGATCGGGAAGTAGGACAAGGCCTTGTCGCCGCCAATGTCCAGGCTGCGCATGGTCACCGGCTGCGGATGGAACGCGGCCAGTTGCTCGCGGTAGATCGCCAGTTGTTCCTTTTCGCTGGGGAAGCGCTGGTTGATCATGAATGGCACTTCGGTGCGGTACAGGCCCACACCCTCGGCGCCGCGCTTCTGCGCCCGGGCCACGTCGGCCAGCAGGCCGGTGTTGACCCACAGCGGCATGCGATGGCCGTCGGGCGTCACACAGGGCAGATCCCTCAGCGCATCCAGGCCCAGGGACAGTTGTTTTTCTTCCTCCACCACATCGGCAAACTGCTTGCGAAGCACCTCGCTGGGGTTGGTGTAGACCTCGCCATGGTAGCCGTCGACGATCATCTGGATGCCGTCGACCTTGGAGTACGGCAGGTCCACCAGGCCCATCACCGTGGGAATGCCCATGGCCCGGGCGAGGATCGCGACATGGGAGTTGCCCGAACCCAATACCGAGACCAGCCCCGCCAGCTTGCCCTCGGGCACCTCGCCGAGCATGGCCGGGGTCAGCTCCTCGCTGACCAGGATGGTGTTGTCGGGGTAGACCAGGGTCTGCTGGCGCTCCTGCTGCAAGTAAGCCAGCAGGCGGCGGCCAAGGTCCTTGACGTCCGAGGCACGCTCGCGCAGGTAAGCGTCGTCCATCAGTTCGAAACGGTTGACGTGGTCGGTCACCACCTGGCGCAACGCGCCCTGGGCCCATTGGCCAGTCTTGATGACCGTGGTCACTTCGCTGCCCAGGGAGGCGTCGTCGAGCATCATCAGGTAGACGTCGAACAGGGCGCGTTCTTCGGGGCGCAGCTGCGTCGCCAGTTTGGCCGACAGGGCTCGCATGTCGGCGCGCACCCCTTCGATGGCGGTCTTGAACAGCTTCAGCTCGGCATCGATGTCGCTGATGGCCTTGTCCGGCACCACATCCAGGTCGGCGGGCGGCAACATGACCACCGCCGTGCCCACGGCCGCGCCCGGAGACCCCGGCACGCCGACGAACTTGGCTTCCTGGATGCCCTTGCCCTGGCGGCCCAAGCCGCTGATCGAGCCGGTGGCCTCGGCGTGGGCGATCACCCCGGCCAGTTGCGCGCTCATGGTCACGAGGAAGGCTTCTTCACCCTCGTCGAACTGGCGGCGCTCCTTTTGCTGTATGACCAACACGCCGACGACGCGGCGGTGGTGGATGATCGGTGCGCCGAGGAACGAGGCATAGCGCTCCTCGCCGGTTTCGGCGAAGTAGCGGTAGCGCGGGTGGTCCGCGGCGTTTTCGAGGTTCAGGGGCTCTTCGCGCGTGCCGACCAGGCCGACCAGACCTTCATTGGGTGCCATGCTGACCTTGCCGATCGAGCGCTTGTTCAAGCCCTCGGTGGCCATCAGCACGAAACGGTTGGTCTCGGGGTCCAGCAGGTAGACCGAGCAGACCTGGCTGCCCATGGCCTCTTTGACGCGCAACACAATAATCCCCAACGCCGCTTTGAGATCCTTGGCGGCGTTAACTTCCTGGACGATCTTGCGCAGCGTATTGAGCATGGCTCGGGGTCGAACTCCGTCGTCAGTCGCGCGTCAGCAGGCGCGGGGCAAGCTCTTTGAGAGCGCGTCGATACACCTCGCGCTTGAATGTCACCACCTGGCCCAGCGGATACCAATAGCTGACCCAGCGCCAGCCATCGAACTCCGGTTTACCGGTCAAATCCATCCGCACCCGCTGCTCGTTGGAGATCAGGCGCAGGAGAAACCATTTCTGCTTCTGGCCAATGCACAGCGGTTGGCTGTGCGTTCTGACCAAGCGTTGCGGCAAACGATAGCGCAACCAGCCTCGGGTGCAGGCGAGTATTTCAACATCTTCACGCTCCAGCCCCACTTCTTCGTTCAACTCGCGGTACAAAGCCTCTTCCGGCGTCTCCTGGGGGTTGATCCCGCCTTGAGGAAACTGCCAGGCGTCTTGATTGATACGGCGAGCCCATAGTACCTGCCCGGCATCATTCGTAAGAATGATCCCCACATTGGGTCGGAAACCATCGGGATCGATCACGGCAACAACCTCGCAAGCGCATGTCGCCGCATTGTTCCACAAAGGTTGTGAAAGCAGCAACGAGCCCGCCCAGGTTATGTGCACTCTTGTGAAAAGTCCGTATTCTGAACGCCTTTCTTCAGAAATTTCAGCGAGTAACTGCAATGCGGCTGGCCTTATTCGACCTGGACAACACACTGTTGGGCGGCGACAGCGATCACGCCTGGGGCGATTACCTGTGTGAGCGCGGCTTCCTGGACGCCGTCGCGTACAAGGCGCGCAACGATCAGTTCTACCAGGATTACCTGGCCGGCAAGCTCGATAATGCCGAATACCTGAACTTTTGCCTGGAAATCCTCGGTCGCACCGAAATGGAGGTGCTGGCCCAATGGCACCTGGACTACATGCGCGATTGCATCGAGCCTATCGTGTTGCCCCAAGCCA
Source organism: Pseudomonas corrugata (assembly GCF_001269905.1). Classification (GTDB taxonomy): domain Bacteria; phylum Pseudomonadota; class Gammaproteobacteria; order Pseudomonadales; family Pseudomonadaceae; genus Aquipseudomonas; species Aquipseudomonas corrugata. The sequence continues at coordinate 48,970 of NZ_LHVK01000014.1, forward strand.
TCGAACTGTTGGATAAGCACCGTGAAGCTGGCGACAAACTGGTGATCATTACCGCCACCAACCGCTTCGTCACCGCTCCGATTGCCGAGCGCCTGGGGGTCGAAACCCTGATCGCCACCGAGTGCGAGATGATCGATGGGCGCTACAGTGGACGCAGCACCGATATTCCCTGCTTCCGCGAAGGCAAGGTGGCTCGCCTGAATCGCTGGCTGGAAGAAACCGGGTATTCCCTCGACGGCAGCTACTTCTACAGTGATTCGATGAACGACTTGCCGTTGCTGGAGGTGGTTTCGCGTCCGGTCGCCGTGGATCCGGACCCGAACCTGCGGGCTGAGGCCGAGAAACGCGGTTGGCCGGTGATCAGTCTGCGCGACTGATATCGCCATCGCGAGCAGGCTCGCTCCCACATTGGAATGCGTTTCCCCTGTGGGAGCGAGCCTGCTCGCGATGAAGCCGACTCGGTTCCAGATCCTAGACCGGCTTGGCGCCCATCAACCCGGCAATGGCGATCAAGCAGACAAAACTGAACAGCGCCAAGGCCAAGGTAAAGGTGCCATTGCCCGCCGTCGGCAGCCTGCGCCGCTTGTTCAGTCGCACCAAAAGCCAGAACCCTGCAAGCGCCGCCAAGGTATAGAGAATGCTGGAGGCCAGCAGCCAGGTCTGTCCCAACGGCCAGCCGATCTGATGAACCATCCACCAGCCCGTGAAGGGCAGGCTCGCCAGGGAAAGCCCCATCACCAGCCAGACGAACACCCGCGGGCGTTGCAATACGCGGGCAGATGCCGTGGCGTCACCGTTGCGGCGTGTTCGCCAAACCCAGATAGCCAGCCCCACGGCGCCCACCAGCAGCAGGGCAGTAGCCAGGACGTGAGCGATCTTCAGCGCGGTCAACGTTTCCATTGTTCGATTTCCTTGAGCCGTGCCCAACAGCCTAGCTCTTTATCAACCCAGGAATAACTGGTACGCCGGGTTATCGCTTTCATCCCAGTACGGATAGCCGATCTCCTCGAGGGCGGCTGGTACCAGATGGCGCTCATCGTGGGGCACTTGCAAGCCAGCAACCACACGGCCGTCCGCCGCGCCATGGTTGCGATAATGGAACATCGAAATGTTCCAGCGTCCGCCCAGCTTGTTGAGGAAGTTGAACAGCGCGCCCGGACGTTCAGGGAATTCGAAGCGAAGCACCACCTCGTCGATGACATGGGCCGCGTGCCCGCCGACCATGTGGCGGATATGCAGCTTGGCCAATTCGTTGTCAGTCAGGTCCAGGACCGGGAAACCTTGCTCGGTCAGGCTGGCGATCAGTGCGCTGCGTGGGTCGCTCTCCGGATGCGTCTGCACGCCTACGAAGATGTGCGCCTCGCTGCCGGTGTTGTAGCGGTAGTTGAATTCGGTGATCTGGCGCTTGCCGACGGCCTCGCAGAACGCCTTGAAGCTGCCTGGTTGCTCGGGAATGGTCACCGCGATGATTGCTTCGCGACCCTCGCCAAGTTCAGCGCGCTCGGCCACGTGGCGCAGGCGGTCGAAGTTGACGTTGGCACCGGAGTCGATGGCGACCAGGGTCTGGCCACTGATGCCGCGTGACTCGACGTATTTCTTGATCCCGGCCACACCCAAGGCGCCGGCAGGTTCGGTGATCGAGCGGGTATCGTCGTAGATATCCTTGATTGCCGCGCAGATCTCGTCGGTGCTGACGGTGATGACTTCATCGACGTGATGCTTGCAGATATCAAAGGTGTGTTGGCCGATCTGTGCCACGGCGACGCCGTCGGCAAACAGGCCGACAGTCGGCAACACCACCCGCTCGCCAGCGGCCATGGCGGCCTGCAGGCAGTTGGAGTCGTCGGGTTCGACACCGATGACCTTGATTTCGGGGCGCAGGTATTTCACGTAGGCCGCGATCCCGGCAATCAGCCCGCCACCGCCCACCGGAACGAAAATCGCGTCCAGGCGCCCCGGATGTTGACGCAGGATTTCCATCGCCACCGTGCCCTGCCCGGCAATGGTGTGGGGATCGTCGTAGGGATGGATATAGACGTAACCCTTTTCGTCGACCAGTTTCAGCGAATAGGCCAGGGCCTCGGGGAACGAGTCGCCGTGCAACACCACTTTGCCGCCACGGGAGCGCACGCCTTCAACCTTGATTTCCGGGGTGGTCTTGGGCATCACGATGGTGGCTTTCACACCCAGGACCTTGGCGGCCAGGGCCAGGCCCTGGGCATGGTTGCCCGCCGACGCTGTGACCACGCCGCGTGAACGCTCTTCATCGCTGAGCTGGGTCAGCTTGTTGTAGGCCCCGCGAATCTTGAACGAGAACACCGGCTGCAAGTCTTCGCGCTTGAGCCAGATGCTGTTGCCCAGTCGCTCGGAAAGCTGGCGAGCGTTCTGCAGCGGGGTTTCTACTGCGACGTCGTAGACGCGCGAGGTGAGGATCTTTTTGACGTACTGTTCAAGCATCGGAAAGCATCACTGGGCGGGTTGGGCAGGGTCAAGGAGTCTAACCCGGCTTTTGGCCGGGCGACCACACGAATCCCGAGGTTTTGTTGGGTTATACTCGCGTCCCTCTTCACTCCCTGCCCGTTTTCGGAGCCCGCATGACCCAGGATCAACTCAAACAGGCCGTGGCCCAGGCCGCCGTCGACCTCATCCTCCCGAAACTGGATGACAAGAGCATCGTCGGGGTCGGCACCGGCTCCACCGCCAATTGCTTCATCGACGCGCTGGCACAGCACAAGGGCGCCTTCGACGGGGCGGTTGCCAGCTCCGAAGCCACCGCCGCGCGGCTCAAGGGCCACGGGATCCCGGTGTATGAGCTCAACACCGTGAGCGACCTGGAGTTCTACATCGACGGCGCCGACGAAAGCGACGCGCACCTGAACCTGATCAAGGGCGGCGGCGCGGCCCTGACCCGCGAGAAGATCGTCGCGGCGGTGGCCAAGACCTTCATCTGCATCGCCGACGCCAGCAAACTGGTGCCGGTACTCGGCGCGTTCCCGCTGCCGGTCGAAGTCATTCCGATGGCTCGCAGCCACGTGGCCCGCCAACTGGTGAAGCTGGGCGGCGATCCGGTGTATCGCGAGGGTGTGCTGACCGATAACGGCAATATCATCCTGGATGTGCATAACCTGCAGATCACCAACCCGGCGGAGCTGGAAAGCCAGATCAACGCCATCGTCGGTGTGGTCACCAATGGTTTGTTCGCTGCCCGTCCGGCGGATGTCCTGTTGCTGGGCACTGCGGAAGGGGTGAAGACCCTGCGGGCCGAGTAAACAGGGAAAAAGCCCGGTCTTCTGCTCGAAGTCGGGCCCCTGTGGGAGCGAGCCTGCTCGCGATAGCGATTCACCCGTCACATCAGCGTTGAATGTGAAACCGCTATCGCGAGCAGGCTCGCTCCCACATGGATTTATGGCAGGCCTGGTTCAAGGCTGTTTCTTGAACACATAGAACAGGTTCGGCTCGCTCACCAGGTACAGAGTGCCGTCATCGTCCATGGCGATGCCTTCGGCCTGGGGGACATTTTTTTGCAATCCCTGGCGACCTTTGCTCAACGACAGGGTGCTCAGGGGTTTCCCGTCGATATCCAGCTCGATGATCAACCGCGACTCATCGGACAATGCCAGCAAATGGCCGCTGCGCTCATCGTATTGCAGGCTCGACAGGTCGCGCACGAACAGTCCGGCATCGCGCTTGGGGTTGTTGATGACGTGGACTGCGTAAGATTTTTCTGAGTTGTGATGGGGAAAACCCTGCACTTCATAAATCAGCATCGGGTCGCGCTCCTTCGCGACGAACAGCCGCTTGCCCACTGAATCGTAAGCCAGTCCTTCGAATCCTTTGTTCTTGCTCATGTGCACGCCGAGGGTCATCTGTTCGGCGTCGGCCGCGTCGAGAAACCGGGTGCCTTCATCCAGGTGTATCTTGATCAGCCGCTGTTGGCGCTCGTCACTGATGACGTAAATGTCTTCGCTGATGAACTCCACCGCTTCCGGGTCACCGAAGCCGATCAGCGCCACCCGGCGCAGGATTTTGCCGTCCAGTGACAGTTCGATCAGTTCGGCATTCTTGTTGGTGACGGTGAACAGGCTCTTGCGTACCGGATCGAAGGTCAGTGCCGATACGTCATCGAGACCTTCGATCACCAGGGCCTCTTTCGTAATCCGGTACTGATCCAGGGCGATGGCCTGCTCATTTGCGGGTTGCCAGAGGGTATTGAGGTTGAACCAGGCCCGTTCGAACAGGCGCAGGTACTGACCCGCCGTGATCAGGGCGATCAGGGCGATTGCCAGCAACATCAGGATCAAGGGCTTGGGACGGGCAAGTCGACGCATGGGGTGGGCTCGGTAAGAACAGGTGGCTGGAAATATCACAGCGGCCTGAACTGAAGCTTAATGGCTGTGTGCCACACCCTACGGCGAAGGAGAAATTACCTTACAGAGTTGCGCTGTCAGCGTTGTTTTTCGAAACGATAGAACAGGTTCGGCTCGCTGACCATGTACATGTTACCGGCTTCGTCCACGGTGACGCCTTCGGCGCGGGGGATGGTGTTCTTCAGCCCGTTGAAGCCGCCCAGCAAGGTCATGAAACTGACTTGCTGGCCTTTTTTATCAAGCTCCAGCAGCAGATGTGAATCGGCCGAAAGCACCAGCATATGACCGGTTCGAGGATCTATCGCCAGGGCCGAGAGGTTGCGCATATCCAGTTCATTGCTGGTATGGATCTGCTTGTCACCCTTGAGCAGCAGGCTGCCATCGCTTTTCCAGGTGAACAACGCTGGCGGGCGTTCCTCGCCCAGCACCAGTTGCTGGTTGCGTGGATCCCAGACGACCGCTTCGAACCCCTTGTTCTGGTTCTTTGAAGGGCCAAGGTCGTAGTCAGGGAAATCGCTCTTGTTCAACTCCCGCGTATCGGTGTCGACGTGAACGATCGACAGTGTGTGGCTTCGCTCATCGGTAATGGCCAGTAGTCCGTTCTCCATGAAAGAGACCCCTTCAGGATTACTCCAGCCCACCAAAGGCATCTTGCGCAGCACGTCGCCCTGCAAGGTCAGCTCCACCAGGAACGGATTCTTGCCCATCACGGCAAACAGGGTCTTGGTCTGTGGGTTGTAGGTCACATCGGACGCTTCATCCTTCTCCATGCCAGGGAGCGGCTTGGCGTCGATCACGGCTGTGTAATCCGGCAGCCAGACGCTTTCCTGGCGTAGAGCCGGGCTTTGAAAGTGTTCCTTCACCCATAGCAGGCCCCGGTCATCCCAATGCATCGCAAACGCCAATCCATAAGCGGCAGCCAGCGCCAGCAGCGACCAGGCATACCGGGGCAGGGCAAAGCGGGAGCGGCGGGCAGGTTTGGCGTGGGGCAGTACTTGGGTCTTGGCCATCGGTGATTGCGTTCCAGGAATTCGGGCTGGGGAATGGCTGGCTCAGATGCCGCATTCTTCGGAATTATCCGGATGGCATGTGAAAAAAACGGTAAATCGTGGGGTGGATGCCTTAAAACCCTTGTGGGAGCGAGCCTGCTCGCGATAGTGGTGTGTCAGGCAACATCAATGTTGCAGGCAGACCGCGATCGCGAGCAGGCTCGCTCCCACAGAAAGGAGATGACGCAGCTGTCAGCAAACGCTGCTTTCGAAACGGCTCGCGCCCGGCAGTTCCAGCACCAGCTCATCACCCACATTCAACGGGCCGACGCCCGCCGGGGTGCCAGTGAGGATCACGTCGCCAGCCTGCAGCGAGAAGCAGCCGGCCATGTATTGGATCATCGGCACGATGGGGTTGAGCATCAGACTGCTGTTGCCATCCTGGCGCACTTCACCGTTGATGGTGAGGCGCACGGGAATGTCTGTCAGGTCGGCAAAGGTGGCGTTCGATACGAATGGCCCAATCACCGCGGCGCCGTCGAATGACTTGGCAACTTCCCACGGCAGGCCCTTGGCCTTGAGTTCGGCCTGTTTGTCCCGAAGAGTCAGGTCCAGGGCCGGAGCAAAGCCGGAGATGGCGTCGAGGACTTCTTCGACGCTTGGCCGGGTCGACAGCGGCTTGCCGATCAGCACGGCAATTTCCGCTTCGTAATGCACCGAACCCCGGTCCACTGGAATGCTGAAGCTGCCTTCCAGCGGCACCACGCAACTGCCGGGTTTGATGAACAGCAAGGGTTCGGTGGGCACCGGGTTATCCAGTTCCTTTGCATGTTCGGCGTAATTACGGCCAATGCACACCACCTTCCCGACCGGAAAGTGGATGCGGGTACCGTCGACATACTGGTGCTGATAGCTCATTACCGACTCCTGTTTTCTGAAACTTATCAGGTGCTTTTCATCACACCGCGAAAATCTTGCCCGGATTCATGATGCCGTTCGGGTCGAATGCGGCCTTGATGGCTTTCATATATTCGATTTCCACCGGCGAGCGACTATAGGTCAGGTAGTCCCGCTTGGTCATGCCTACGCCGTGTTCGGCCGAGATCGAGCCATGGTATTTCTCGACGATCTCGAACACCCATTTGTTCACTGTCGCACACTTGGCGAAAAATTCATCCTTGCCCAGGTTCTCCGGCTTGAGAATATTCAGGTGCAGGTTGCCATCGCCAATGTGGCCGTACCAGACGACTTCGAAGTCCGGGTAGTGTCTGCCGACGATTGCGTCTATTTCCTTGAGAAAATCCGGGACGTTCGAGACAGTCACCGAAATGTCGTTCTTGTACGGCATCCAGTGGGAGATGGTTTCCGAGATGTATTCACGCAGCTTCCACAGATTCTGTAGCTGGGTTTCGCTCTGACTCATCACGCCATCGAGCACCCAGCCCTGTTCCACGCAGTGCTCGAAGGTAGCCAGGGCGTGATTGGCAACGTCTTCGGTAGTGGCTTCGAACTCCAGCAGAGCGTAGAACGGGCAGTCGGTTTCGAACGGTGCCGGCACGTCGCCCCGACCCATGATCTTGGCCAAGGCCTTATCCGAAAAAAACTCGAAGGCGGTCAGGTCGAGTTTGCCCTGGAAGGCGTGGAGCACGGGCATGATCGAATCGAAGTCCGGCGTGCCGAGCACCATTGCCGTGAGGTTCTTCGGCGCCCGATCCAGGCGCATGGTGGCCTCGACCACGAAACCGAGGGTGCCTTCGGCGCCGATGAACAACTGCCGCAGGTCATAGCCAGTGGCGTTCTTGATCAGATCCTTGTTCAGCTCCAGCAGATCGCCCTTACCGGTGACAACTTTCATCCCGGCTACCCAATTACGGGTCATGCCATAGCGAATCACCTTGATCCCGCCGGCATTGGTGCCGATATTGCCGCCAATCTGGCTGGAACCAGCCGAAGCGAAGTCCACCGGGTAGTACAGCCCATGCTCTTGAGCCTTGTTCTGCATTTGTTCGGTGATGACGCCCGGCTGGCAAACGGCGGTGCGGTCGGTGAGGTTCACCCCGAGAATCTGGTTCATGTAGTCGAATGAGACGACCACTTCGCCGTTGGCCGCCACGGCTGCGGCGGAAAGCCCGGTGCGTCCGCCCGAAGGCACCAGGGCGATCCGGTGTGCATTCGCCCAGCGTACGATGGCCTGGACCTGTTCGATGGTCTTGGGGAAAACGATGGCACTCGGCGCCGGGGCGAAGTGTCGGGTCCAATCCTTTCCATAGGCTTGCAGGGAGTCGGCATCGGTCAGCACCTTGCCAGGCTCGACCAGGGACTTGAGCTCTTCTATCGGGGCAGGATTGGTCATCGGCAAAACTCTCGAACAATTCATGGTCACCCTGAGAACGCTTCATGTCGCAGAATGAGTGTTTGCAGGTCGCATATGCTAGCATACCGCCCCCGTAGAACAGCGCCGAAGGCCGTTCTGCGGCGACGGCCATCAAGCCGGTCGGGCCAGCGTCGCGCGGTCCGATTCCCTGCCATTTTTTCCGGGACACAGGTTTACGCAGATGAGCAAGACTTCTCTCGATAAGAGCAAGATCAGGTTCCTTCTCCTCGAAGGCGTCCACCAATCGGCTGTCGACGTCCTCAAGTCGGCGGGCTATACCAGTATCGAGTACATCACCAGTTCTCTGCCGGAAGCCCAGCTCAAGGAAAAGATCGCCGATGCTCATTTCATCGGCATTCGCTCCCGCACCCAATTGACCGAAGAGGTCTTTGACCACGCCAAGAAACTGGTGGCGGTCGGCTGCTTCTGCATCGGCACCAACCAGGTTGACCTTGACGCGGCTCGCGAACGCGGTATCGCGGTGTTCAACGCACCGTACTCCAACACCCGTTCCGTTGCCGAGCTGGTGCTGGCCGAAGCCATCCTGCTGCTGCGCGGCATCCCCGAGAAAAACGCTTCCTGCCACCGTGGCGGCTGGATCAAGAGTGCGGCCAACTCCTTCGAAATCCGTGGCAAGAAGCTGGGGATCGTCGGTTATGGCTCGATCGGCACCCAGTTGTCGGTCCTGGCCGAAGGCTTGGGCATGCAGGTGTTCTTCTACGACACCGTGACCAAGCTGCCACTGGGCAACGCCACCCAGGTCAACGATCTGCATGAGTTGCTGGGCATGTCCGACATCGTGACCCTGCATGTGCCGGAAACCGCGGCGACCCAATGGATGATCGGCGAGAAGGAAATCCGCGCCATCAAGAAGGGCGGGATCCTGATCAACGCCGCCCGCGGCACTGTGGTCAAGCTCGATGCGCTGGCCGACGCGATCAAGGACAAGCACTTGATCGGTGCTGCCATCGACGTGTTCCCGGTGGAGCCGCGCTCCAACGACGATATCTTCGAAAGCCCGCTGCGTGGCCTGGACAACGTGATCCTGACCCCGCACATCGGTGGCTCTACCGCTGAAGCCCAGGCCAACATCGGTCTGGAAGTGGCGGAAAAACTGGTCAAGTACAGCGACAACGGTACTTCGGTATCGTCCGTGAACTTCCCGGAAGTGGCCCTGCCGGCGCACCCTGGCAAACACCGCCTGCTGCACATCCACGAAAACATCCCGGGTGTGATGAGCGAGATCAACAAGGTCTTCGCGGAAAACGGTATCAACATTTCCGGTCAGTTCCTGCAGACCAACGAGAAGGTCGGTTACGTCGTGATCGACGTCGATGCCGAATACTCGGACCTGGCGCAAGAGAAGCTGCAACACATCAAGGGCACCATTCGGTCCCGCGTGTTGTTCTAAAGAGCAGTGGCGAGCTGTTAGCTTCAAGTGGCATGTAATGAAAAAACGGGAGTCCATATGGACTCCCGTTTTTTATGGCCTGATATAAACCTGTGGGAGCGAGCAGGCTCGCACACAGAGGTATTTACTGTCAGTCAATCACGTTTATTTCACGTTTACGGTGATCTTTTCGGAGACAATCGGCGGATCGAACGGTACATGGCTGAAGTCGCCCAGCTCCAGCTGCAGTGTGTGCTTGCCTGGTGCCAGTTTGATGGTGGCCTCGGTTTGCGCCTTGCCGAAGTGCATGTGGTTGGCGTCGGCCGGAATCGCCGCGCCGGCGGCAGGCAGTTTGTCGACGTCGATCAGCAGGTGATGATGTCCGGTGTTCTTTGTCGTATCACCCGCCGGTGCCAGCGCAACGCCCTCGACGCCGAACTTGACCTTGAATTCCTGGGGGACGGTGGCGCCATCCTCTGGGGATACGAAAAATACCTTTGCGTCTTTAGGCGCGGGCGTTGCTGTCGCCAGCATCGAGGTTCCCAGCAACAGGCCTGCTAAAACTGCACGTGACATAAAGCTTTTCATTTTTTTCTCCAGTTTTTCCGTGAAATCCTGTTGGTCGTGACAACTTCATGACCAATCGTTGTCGAAGCCTGCAACAACCATAGCAAAGCGAGCCTGAAACGAGCGTCGCTTGTACCCATACAAAGGAGTGACCATGCGTTTCCTGCCTGGCCTGATCTGCCTGCTACCCCTTCTGAGTCCCCTGGCCCATGCCGAGCTGATTGATGACGTCAATGATCGTGGCGAATTGCGCATCGCCCTCGAAGCCAATGCCGCTCCCTTCAACTTCAAGGAGGACGGCAAGCTCAGCGGCTTCGAAGTGGAACTGGGCCAGATGCTGGCCAATGAACTCGATGTGCGCGCCGACTTTGTGGTCACCGATGCCGCGGATCTGCTGAGCGGCGTGGAAAGTGGCAAGTACGATGTCGCCATCAACCACATAGCAATGACCCCGGAACTGGCGGAACGTTTCGACACCAGTGCTGCTTACAGCCACCCGGATGCGCAGCTGTTGGCGAAGAAGGAGGACGCACCGCGCCCGCTCATGATGGCGCAGTCTTTCCAACCGGAAGAAAAGCGCGGTCCGGCACCGAGTCTGGTGATCCCGTTCCAGAAGGGCAACCCGGCGTTCAAGGCCAGCGTGGACAACGCCCTGGCGCGTATCAAGGATGATGGGAGGTTGGAGCAGTTGACGCAGAAGTGGTTGGGTAAGCAGCAACCGGTTGGACAGTAGTGCCGTCATCGCGAGCGGGCTCGCTCCCACCGGGGAATGCCATCACCTGTGGGGACGAACCTGTTCGCGATGAGGTCTTCAAGGGTTAAAGCGTCTTGCGCCACACACTCGCCAGCCATGGCTGTTGCTCCCGGGGCAACCCCGTCGGCCGGTAGTAGTGTTCCAGTTCGACAAAACCGGCTGCGATGAGCAGCGTGCGCCAAGCCTCGAGGTCGTGATAGGCGCCGAAGCGCTGGCCGTTCCAGCCCTCCTGGTTCTCGCCCCGGGGGTTGGAACTGAACAGCACACCGCCGGGCTTGAGGGTGGCATGCAGCTGCCTGAGCACTCTAGGCAGTTCCTGGACGGGAATATGAAACAGTACGGCGTTGGCGAAGATCCCGTCGAAGCGTTCGGTTGGCAGGTCAAGTTGCAGGAAATCCTGTTGCCAGACCTCGCACCCGCTGTCGTGATGGGCCATCCGGGCGAATTCGGCTGAGCCGTCCAGGCCCACCGCCACATGGCCCATGGCGGTGAATTTCTGTAAGTCCCGCCCGGGACCGCAACCGAAATCCAGAATGTGCAGCGGTGTCTGGCCCTGGATATGGCGCAGTAGTGCATCGATATTCTGGCTGACATCGTGATCGCGGGTGCCTTCGCGAAACTCCTCGGCGACGGCGTTGTAATGACCCAGGGTCGTGGTGGTGATGGCGTGCAGGTCTTCGGGAGTAAGTTTCATGGTCGTTGGCTTGGATGGGGAGCGTGGGCGGACTATAGCGCAACAGCATGGCGTCACGACCCGACAGAAACACACTCCCCTTCTCGTACAAGCGTTGGCGTCTCCGGGGGGCTTCGCTTCAAGGCTTCATGCGTCTCGGTTCGGCGGCCATGAGGGGGGCTTTCGGTGGCGTTCTCGAATAGGACCTGGCGCAACCGATCGTCAGCGTTCTGGGTGGCGCCCAGTGGGAGTTGTTGCCCACTCGATCGAGGATGCAATAGGTGACCTCCAGGCGCAGGTCTTCTCCCGCTTCCAGAATGATCTCCGGGGGCACCCAGACATTGACCGGTTGGCCCACTTCGCTTGATTTGATCCGGGGCAAGTCCATGCGCACATCGCCCCAGCGCAAGGTGATTGCATCGTCGACGGCCATGTTCAGGTAGGGCTCAATGGTCAACGGGACTCCGCGTTTGATCTGGCTCGGGTTCACCCCGTGACGACGGATGGCGTCTGGAATACGCACCGGTGCCAACCCTTGGTTTTCATCGCCACTCAGGGTTGATGTCCGGCCGCCTGGGCAATCGAGCTTGACCTGCACCCGATGCGTTGCCGACAACGCTGGTCCGCGCCCGATTCGCATCACACGATAATGGATGCGCGAGCTGCCGTTGACGATGAAGCTCTCCGGCACACGCAGCGTGACGCTGGCTTGTACATCCGCCTCGGTCAGCAGGCGGGAGCCGACGTAGCAGTTGTCCCAGAACAGTTCGATCAGGTCGCCGGTATCCATGCCGGGATAAGGGGCGATGAGCACTTCCAGGCGAGCGGCACCGGTGATGTTGATACCGGTACGGCAGGCATTGGCGAGGGAGGGAGCGGCCAGCTCCGGGATGGTTGACGTACATGTCATGGTGTTCTCCTTGAGGCTTGAAAAACAAAGTCCGTTTCGGAAAGATCAAAGGCGTTGAAATACGCGCCCTACTTCATTGTGAAGTCTTGGATGCGTTCCTGCGGCGATTCGCTGCGTACAATTGAAATAATGCGCGTCGCCTGTTGGTCAACTAGATACGGGGTCGATAGTTTCAGTGTCAATAGAGGTGCTTGCTTATTAGTGGGCTATGTATCTCTTCAGAAATTTCCCACGTGATGAAGTTAAAAGTACACAGCGAGAATAGCCTTTTACCTCGGCTTGAGAGCCTGGTCGAAGGTCGGCGGAGCACGAACTGGCAGGGAGTTTGGCGAAAGGGAAGTGTTGCGAGGGGTATGTCTGCACCGCGCGTCAAATAATTCAAGATGCTAGGCGGTTTTAAGGCTTTGAGTTTGTTTTAAAAACGACAGCTCCTTCCATCCCTGGAAGTAAGCCTCTATCGATGAATTACTGCGCACCGTGACCGGCGGAGAGAAACTTGCTGAGGAACTGTCGGGTGCGTTCTTCCTTGGGCGCTGCGAACATTGCCTTGGCTTCACCTTGTTCGACGATCACGCCCTTGTCGAAAAACACCACGCGGTTCGCCACATCACGAGCAAAGCTCATTTCGTGGGTCACGATGACCATGGTGCGTTTTTCTTCGGCCAGGCCGCGAATGGTCGCCAGGACTTCTCCGACCAGTTCCGGGTCCAGCGCCGAGGTCGGTTCGTCGAACAAGATCACCTGTGGTTCCATCGCCAAAGCCCGGGCAATCGCCACCCGTTGTTGCTGACCGCCGGAGAGGCGCCGTGGATAGGCGTCCTCCTTGCCAGCCAGGCCAACCTTGGCCAACAGCTTGCGGCCCAGGGTTTCAGCGTCGGCGCGTGGGGTCTTCTTCACCACCAGCGGCCCCTCAATGACATTTTCCAGGGCCGTGCGATGGGGAAACAGATTGAAGTTCTGGAACACAAAACCCACCTGCTGGCGCAGACGACGCACCAGTCCCTGCTGCTGGTTCAACGGGCGGCTGCCATCGATTTCGATGTCACCGACCTTGATCCGGCCGCTGCTGGGTTCTTCGAGGAAGTTCAAGCAGCGCAGGAAGGTGGTCTTGCCCGAGCCGCTGGGGCCGATGATGGCAATGACTTCGCCTTCCTCGACCTGCAGGTCGATGCCGTTGAGTACCGTCTGACCCTTGAATTGTTTGGTCAGCTTTTCAACCACGATCATGCTTCAAGACTCCTGCTCATGCCGGTTGACCCGCGCTTCCAAACGGTTTTGCACATGGGCCAGGGCGCTCACAAGGATCCAGTAGATCAATGCGGCAGACAGGTACATGGCGAAAATTTCAAAGGTCCGTGCAGAAACCAACTGCGCCTGGCGGAGCAATTCAGGTACCTGGATGGTGGCGGCCAGCGAGGTGTCCTTGACCAGCGACGTGAAGCTGTTTCCCAAGGGTGGCAGGGCCGTGCGCATGGCTTGTGGCAGGATGGCCCGGCGCAGCGTCTGCACGCGGGTCATGCCGATACTGGCCGCCGCCTCCCACTGGCCGCGCTCGATGGAACTGATGGCGGCCCGCAGGGTTTCACAGATGTAGGCGGCCATGTTCAACGAGAGGCCGATCAGCGCAGCAGGTATCGGGTCCAGCTCGATGCCCACCTGGGGCAGGCCGTAATACATCATGAACAATTGGACCAGCAATGGCGTGCCACGGAAGAACGAGACGTAGATCCGGGCGAACCAGTTCACCAGTTTGAAGCGTGACAAGCGCATCAAGGCCAGGCCAAACCCGAGCAGGAAGCCGAAGAACATTCCGCCCAGGCTCAGGATGACCGTGAAGTACACGCCCTGAAGCAAGAAGGGCGTGGAACTGAGGACGAGTTGGAGCTTTGCTTCCATTATTGAGTGACGTCAGCGTTGAAGTATTTCTCGGACAGCTTCTTCAAGGTGCCGTCGGCGCGCAGCTTATCAATGGCTTGGTTTACCGCCGCCAGCAGCTCGGGTTCGCCTTTGCGCAAGGTCACACCGGCTTCCTGGCGGGAGAAGGCGTCGCCGGCAACCGCGGTGTCCGGGGCTTTCTTCGCCAGTTCAAAGGCGGCCAGGCGGTCCACCAGAATTGCGTCGATACGGCCGATACGCAGGTCCTGGTACTTGGTCGGATCATCCTCGTAGGTACGGATGTCGGCCTTGGGCACGTTGTCCTTGAGCCATTGTTCGTAGTTGGTGCCCAGGCCTACACCGACTTTCTTGCCAGCCAGGTCGGCGGCGGCCTTGATATTGAGTTTTTCTTCGTTCTTTTTCAGAACCAGCGCCTGGATACCGGAGACGGTGTAAGGCTGGGAGAAGTCGTACTTCTTCTTGCGCTCTTCGGAAATGGTGACCTGGTTGATCACGGCGTCCAGACGCTTGGACTCCAGCGCAGCCAGGATGCCATCCCATTTAGTGGCTTGCAGCTTCACCTTTACACCCAGCTCCTTGGCCAGGGCTTCGGAAAACTCTACTTCGAAACCGGCCAGTTTGCCGTCGGCATCGACGAAGCTGAACGGTGGATAGGTGCCTTCCAGGCCGACGTTGATCACGCCTGCGTCCTTGATTTTTTGCAGCTGCTCACCGGCGACTGCTTGCCCCAGCAGGCCGGCGCTCAATGCCAGGCCCAGCGAACCGATCAACAGGTTGCGACGTAATGCAGAAAAATTCATGACAAGCCCCTGTGTTTTCTTATGAAGACGTATTGGATTAGAAGGTGTAGCCGTGATCTGGAAGACTGCCACATCCTGCCTTAAAGCGGTGCGTGCGTCTCGTGGCAAATAGGCCAGTGGGCGTGACTATAGGGCGGCTTCCATAGATTGGAAAATAATATTAAATCATCCACATATTCCAAATGGAGTTGTTAATTGTGGGAGCGAGCCTGCTCGCGATGGCGGCGTGTCAGTCAGCGGCTATTCGACTGATACACCGCCATCGCGAGCAGGCTCGCTCCCACATCAAGACCTCCGAACTTCAGAACGCGGCGTTGTAGGCAAACAGCGCCGGAGCCCCGCCGGTGTGCAGGAAGATGATCGGACCCTCGTCAAAACGGTCGCGGCCGATGCCGTCGAGCAGGCCGGCCATGGCCTTGCCGGTGTAGACCGGATCCAGCAGCAGACCTTCGAGGCTTGCCAGCAGCTTGACCGCTGCCAGCGTACCGGCGTTCGGCTCACCGTAGCGAGGGGCGAAATATTCGTCCCACAGGTTCACCTTGAAGGCCTCTGGAAGGGCTACCTCAAGCAACTGGGCGACGCGCTCGGCAAGCCCCTGGACCTTCGGCAATTGGTCTTCTTCACTGCGCGATACCGTGACGCCAATCACTGGAAGCTGCGGCAGTGTTTCACTCAAGGCCAGGGCCAGGCCGCTGTGGGTGCCGGCACTGCCCGAGGCCAGCACCACGGCGGCGAAGTCCAGGCCGGTGTCCTTGATCTGCTCGGCCAACTCCAGGCCGGCGCGCACGTACCCCAAAGCGCCCAGGGCGTTTGAGCCACCAATCGGCACCAGATACGGCTTCTTGCCGTTGTTGCGCAGCCGCGCGGCCAGGGCCTGCAGCTGCTCATCGGCGTTATCCAGGTTTTCCACCAGTTCGACCTTGGCATCGAACAGCTCCAACAGCAATCGGTTGCCATTGCCCAGGTAATTGGCGTCTTCGGTGCCGATGGGGTTTTCCAGCAGCGCCACGCAACCGAGGCCCAGTCTGGCGGCCAGTGCGGCAGTCTGGCGCACATGGTTGGACTGGATCGCGCCGGCGGTAATCAGCGTGTCGGCACCCTGGGCCAAGGCGTCGGCGCCGAGGTATTCGAGCTTGCGCAGTTTATTGCCACCCAGGGCCAGGGGCGTTAGGTCGTCGCGCTTGATGTAAAGGTCGCGACCGAGCCATGAGGAGAGGCGTTCGAGTTTTTCCAGTGGTGTCGGATGGCCGAGCAGGTCGAGGCGGTTAAAGCGGGACAGCTGTTGTTTGATCATGAGTCCGTACTGGTTGTAGGCAATGTCTGGACTATAGGCACGCTGATATTCACGGGCAACCGTCAATCGTATCTGGGGGCTCTCTGGTCTTGTTCGCAAGATGAACTGTTGGCTGTGGGAGCAAAGCTTGCTCGCGATAGCGATAGACCAGCCAACATCTTTGCTGACTGGCTTACCGCTATCGCGAGCAAGCTTTGCTCCCACAGGTTTGTGACTCAACTGACTGGCACTAGGGCCAGTCTTGCTCCCACAGGAAGCGTAGGTGGTTACCGCGAATGAAACAAAAACGCTGAGCAACGTCATACCTTCCCTTGGGCTAGCGTGAAGCACGTACCGCCGAGCCCGACGATTAGTCCTTAGCTGCCTATTCATGTTTAAATTGAACGTTCATTCAAGTTAAACCATTGGTTTGCTGCCCGCTCACAACAGGAGGCTTGCCTTTGCTGAGTCTGTTATCCACTGTCACGGTTTCCCACTTCGGGGTGCTTCGTTCATGAGTGCCTCGTCCCTTCCACCCAGCGGCCTGGTCCGCATGAACCCGCCGGTGTTCTACTTCGCGGCGACGGTTATCCTGCTGTTCGGCCTGGTGGTGATTGCCATGCCCGAGCAAGCCGGTGCCTGGCTACTGGCGGCGCAGAACTGGGCGGCCAATACGGTCGGCTGGTATTACCTGCTGGCGATGGCCCTGTATCTGGTCTTCGTGGTGGTCACCGCCTTGTCCGGCTACGGCAAGATCAAGCTTGGTGTCGACCACGACGAGCCCGAATTCAGTTACCTGTCCTGGGCCGGAATGTTGTTCGCCGCCGGGATCAGCATCACGCTGTTCTTCTTTTGCGTCTCCGAACCGCTGACCCATCTGGCGCAGCCGCCTCAAGGCGAGGCCGGCACTGCCGACGCAGCGCGCCAGGCCATGCAAATACTGTTTCTGCATTGGGGCCTGCACGGCTGGGGCGTGTTTGCGTTCGTCGGCATGGCCCTGGCGTACTTTGCCTATCGGCATAACCTGCCACTGGCCCTGCGTTCGGCGTTGTATCCCCTGATCGGCAAACGCATAAACGGCCCCATCGGCTATGCCGTCGACGGCTTCGGCATCATCGCGACCGTGTTCGGCCTCGGCGCCGACATGGGGTTTGGGGTCCTGCACCTCAACTCCGGTCTCGACTACCTGCTGGGCATTCCTCATACCCAATGGATTCAGGTCGGCCTGATCGTGCTGATGATGGGAGCGGCGATCATCGTGGCGGTGGCCGGCGTCGATAAGGGCGTGCGGGTCATGTCCGACATCAACATGTTGCTGGCCTGCGCGCTGCTGCTGTTCGTGCTGTTCGCCGGGCCCACCCAGCATTTGCTCAATACCCTGATCCAGAACGTGGGTGATTACCTCGGCGCCCTGCCGATGAAGAGTTTCGATCTGTATGCCTACGACAAGCCCAGTGACTGGCTGGGAGGCTGGACGGTCTTCTATTGGGCCTGGTGGATCGCCTGGTCGCCCTTCGTGGGGCTGTTCATCGCACGGATATCCCGTGGTCGTACCATCCGTGAGTTCGTGTTTGGCGTGCTGCTGATTCCCTTGGGTTTCACGCTCGCGTGGATGTCGATTTTCGGCAATAGCGCCATCGACCAGGTGCTGAACCACGGCATGAGCGCCCTGGGCATGTCGGCGCTGGACAATCCGTCGATGAGTCTTTACCTGCTCTTGGAAACCTACCCGTGGAGCAAGACGGTCATCGCAGTCACGGTGTTCATCAGTTTCGTGTTCTTTGTGACCTCGGCCGACTCTGGCACCGTGGTGCTTTCAACGCTCTCGGCCAAGGGCGGCAATCCCGATGAAGACGGTCCGAAATGGCTGCGGGTGTTCTGGGGAGCGATGACCGCCCTGGTGACCAGCGCGCTGCTGTTTTCCGGAAGCATTGATGCGTTGAAGTCGGCGGTTGTGCTGACTTCACTCCCGTTCTCGTTGATTCTGTTGTTGATGATGTGGGGCCTGCACAAGGCGTTTCACCTCGAGTCCCAGAAGCAGATCGCGCAGTTGCACTCCCTGGCTCCGGTGTCGGCCTCGCGGCGAGGCAAGGGTGGCTGGCGCCAACGCTTGAGCCAGGCGGTGCATTTCCCGTCTCGGGACGAGGTCTATCGCTTCCTCGACACCACGGTACGTCCGGCCGTCGAGGAAGTGAAAGCGGTGTTCGCCGAGAAGGGGCTGACGGTGGAGACCCAGCCAGATCCGGCCAACGACAGCGTCAGCCTGGAGATCGGCCATGGCGAGCAACACCCGTTCATCTACCAGGTGCAGATGCGCGGCTACTTCACGCCATCCTTCGCCCGGGGCGGCATGGGCTCCAAGCAGATCAACAACCGTCGTTACTATCGTGCCGAGGTGCATTTGAGCGAGGGTAGCCAGGACTACGACCTGGTGGGTTATACCCGGGAGCAGGTCATCAACGACGTCCTCGATCAGTACGAACGGCACATGCAGTTCCTGCATCTGGTGCGCTGATCGGGCGGTGACTCAGACAAGCCCGCCGTTGGCCCGCAGGATCTGGCCATTCACCCAGCCGGCGGCAGGGCTCACCAGGAAGGAAAGGATGCTGGCGATGTCCTCCGGCTGGCCGAGGCGCTCCAGAGGGGGCATCTTGGCGTGTTGCTGGATCTGCTCTTCGCTTTTGCCGTGCATGAACAGTTCGGTCGCCACCGGGCCGGGAGCGATGGCATTGACGGTGATCTGACGGCCGCGCAGCTCCTTGGCGAATACCTGTGTCAGCGATTCCACCGCTGCCTTGCTGGCGATGTACACCGAATAGCCGGGCAGGTTCAGGCCAACGGTACTGCTGGAGAAGTTTACGATGCGGCCGCCATCGTTCAGACGGGTCGCGGCTTCGCGCATGGTATTGAAAGTGCCCCGGGTGTTGATCGCGAAAGTCTGATCGAACAATTCGTCGCTGTGTTGCACCAGGGGCGCTACCTGCAGGATGCCGGCGTTGTTGATCAAAACATCGACCTTGCCCAACTGCGCTTCTGTTTCATCGAACATCCGGCGAACGTCGACGGCAGAAGACACATCGGCCTTGATCGCTATGGCCCGGTGACCGGCCTGGCGCAACTGCACCACCAGCTTCGAGGCTTCGGTGGCACTGCTGGCGTAGTTGACGGCGACAGAAAAGCCGTCGTGAGCCAGTTGCTTGGCGAGTTCTGCGCCGATGCCGCGGGAGGCACCGGTGATGATGGCTACTTTGGAGATTTGAGTCGACATGGCTGGAAGTCCTTCGTTGAGTGGAGTGAATCCAGATTCACATGTTTACTCACGTCGATAAATGCACGAGAGTTGCCTTGACTGTTCAATAATCACCAACAATCAGGGCGTGGGCATTCAATGGATCAGGTCAAGGCGATGAGGGTGTTTGTACGCATCTACGAGCGCAGCAGTTTTACCCTGGCCGCCGAAGACCTGCACCTGCCCCGGGCCACGCTGACTCATACCCTCAATCAGTTTGAAGCCTGGTTGGGCGTGCGCCTGCTGGAGCGCAGCACCCGCAAGGTACGACCGACACTGGATGGCGAGGCCTATTACCCGCGCTGTGTGCAACTGCTGGCGGAACTTGAAGAGGCCGAGCTGGCGTTCCGCAGCGTGGCGCCCAAGGGACGGCTGCGGGTCGACTTGCACGGAACCCTGGCCCGGCATTTCGTGATCCCGGCGCTGCCGCAATTCATGGCCCGATACCCGGACATTGAATTGTCCATCAGCGAGGCCGATCGTTTAGTCGACCTGATCAGCGAAGGGGTCGATTGCGTGCTGCGGGCCGGCACGCTGGGGGATTCGTCATTGATCGGCCGGCGCGTCGCCAACCTGCGGCAGATCACCTGCGCCAGCCCCGCCTATCTGCGCCAGTACGGCGAACCGAAAAACCTCGACGACCTGAGCCGGCATCGGGCGGTGAACTACGTTTCTCGCACCAGCGCCAAACAGTATCCGTTCCAGTTCATGGTCGAAGGCGAACTCAAGGAAGTGACTATCGACGGTGCGCTCTCGGTGTTCGGTGCTGAAATCTACGCCGCTTCGGCTATTGCCGGCCTGGGCCTGATCCAATGCCCGCACTATCGAATGGAAACGCAGATCCAGCAGGGCCTGCTCCAGGAAGTCCTCACGGCCACCCCTCCGCCGTCCATGCCGATATCGGTGCTCTACCCCCACAACCGTCACCTTTCGCCGCGGGTGCGGGTGTTTGTCGATTGGATGACAGAGGTGTTTGCCGGGGCGCGTTAGCGCTTATTTCGGGCTTGTGATCGTTGCACCATCTGTGGGAGCGAGCCTGCTCGCGATGAGGCCTTTTCTGCCTACGTATCATTGCCTGTTCCGCCGCTATCGCGAGCAGGCTCGCTCCCACATTTGATCTCGCTGCAATGCTCTTTCCGGGCGACTACGCGAACTTTCGACCTGACTGATGCGTCTGTGAAATGTTAGCTTCTGCCATCCGCGCCGTCCCCGAACAGAGAGCCTTCGATGACCTACATCGCTGCTGAAAACCGCTACGAGTCCATTCCCTATCGCCGCGTTGGTCGTAGCGGGCTGGTGTTGCCGGCGTTGTCGCTGGGGTTGTGGCACAACTTCGGCGACAGCACTCCAATAGACACCCAGCGTGCCTTGCTGCGCACGGCGTTTGACCTGGGCATCAACCACTTCGACCTGGCGAACAACTACGGGCCACCCTATGGCAGTGCCGAGATCAATTTCGGTCGGTTGTTGCGTGAGGATTTCAAGCACTACCGCGACGAGCTGATCATCTCCAGCAAGGCCGGTTGGGACATGTGGCCCGGACCGTATGGCCAGGGCGGCGGGTCGCGCAAGTATGTGCTGGCCAGCCTCGACCAAAGCTTGCAACGGCTCGGACTCGACTATGTGGATATCTTCTATTCCCACCGTTTCGATCCGGATACCCCGCTGGAAGAAACCGCCAGCGCCTTGGCCACGGCAGTGCAACAGGGCAAGGCGTTGTACGTCGGGATTTCTTCCTATTCCGGGGTGAAGACCCGTGAAATGGCCGCGTTGCTCAACGAGTGGAAAATCCCCTTGCTGATCCACCAACCAGCCTACAACCTGCTCAACCGCTGGGTGGAAAAAGACCTGCTGGAGGCCACCGACGAATTGGGTACCGGTGTGATCGCTTTTACCCCGCTAGCCCAGGGCCTGCTCACGGACAAATACCTCAAGGGCATCCCGTCCGATGCGCGAGTCAATCGTCCGGGTGGCGGCTCGCTGCAGGCTTCGCACTTGTCGGAGGAGAACATCGCCCACGTGCGCGCCCTCAACGAGATCGCCCAGCGACGCGGTCAAAGCCTGGCACAGATGGCCCTGGCCTGGACCTTGCGCGATCCTCGGGTCACGTCTGCCCTGATCGGCGCGAGCCGCCCGGAGCAGATCATTGAGAACGTCGGAGCGCTGAAGAACCTGGAATTCAGTGCCGAGGAACTGGCGGAGATCGATCGATTTGCCCAAGAGGGCGGTATCAATCTCTGGGAGAAGCCTTCTTCGGCGGAGTAACACCAAAGCTGAACGCAAACGCTGTGGCGAGGGAGTCTGATGTTTACTCCTTCCCGCTATGCCCGTAGGAGCTGCCTCGCGAAGCGAGGTTGCGATCTTTTCCCAGGCAATTGAGTCGCGAGCGAAAGATCAAGATCAAAAGCCAAAGGATCGCAGCCTTTGGCAACTCCTACAAAGAGCCGAGCGGAAGCAAGCTCCCTTCAGTTACTGATCGCCAGAATGCTCGCCTGGTAAGAACCAACGAACACGTCGAAATCCCCCACTTCGTTCTGCTCCAGCTCAGTTTGCTGGGCCAGGGATTCGCGAGCGGAGGCTTCGAACGCGGCCTGTTCCTGGGCCGGCAATGGTTCGGCACGGAAGAACTCGGCGTGGGCCTTGCTCTGGCGCAAGGAGAACTGGGCGAAGCTTTCCTGATGTTCCGCCATGGCCGCCAACACCCGTGCGGAGGGCGTCAAGGATGGGTCCCGCACCTTCGCCAGTTGCGCATCCAGGGCTTGGCGGTGAGCATCGCCACCGTGGCTCTGGTCGAGCAACGATGCCAACGGTGCGATCTGCTCCAGCAGTTCGATGGCCCAGGCTTGCATGTCCACCGATTGCCCCTGGCGTAGCAACTGCAGGCCCGGCTTGCGGCCTTCCTTGACCACGGTCAGGAAGTTGTCCGTGGCATTTCCGCATTCGCTGTTTTCGAACAACGGACTTTCGTTGAGGCCGCAATACAACAGGAACGCATCGAGGAAACGGGACTCGGTGACGTCAATGCCCAGTGGCATGAACGGGTTGATATCCAGGCAGCGTACTTCGACGTACTGGATGCCCCGGGCCATCAAGGCCTGGATCGGACGTTCGCCGGTGTAGGTCACGCGTTTGGGGCGGATGTTGGAGTAGTACTCGTTTTCGATCTGCAGGATATTGGTGTTGAGCTGTACCCATTCGCCGTTCTGGTGCGTGCCGACTTCGACATACGGCGCATAGGGCGTCGCCACCGCTTTGCGCAGGCTGTCGGTGTAGCTGGCCAGATCGTTGTAGCACGGCGTCAGGCCGGCCTGGGCGTTGCTCTGGTAACCCAGGTCGCTCATGCGCAGGCTGGTGGCATAGGGCAGGTACAGGGTGTCCGGGTCCAGTTGTTCCAACTGGTGTGGGCGACCCCGCAGGAAACCGGCGTCCAGGGCCGGCGAGGCACCGAACAGGTACATCAGCAGCCAGCTGTAGCGACGGAAATTACGGATCAGCGCGATGTAGGCCTGCGACTGGAAATCACGGTCGCTGACATCTGGCGCCTCGGCCTGGCGGAGCAATGGCCAGAGTTTTTCCGGCAAAGAGAAGTTGTAATGGATCCCGGCAATGCATTGCATGGTCTTGCCGTAGCGCAGGGCCAGGCCCTGGCGATAGACGTACTTGAGCCGACCGATGTTCGAGGTGCCGTAATACGCGATCGGGATCTCTTCTTCCGCCGGCAGCGGGCATGGCATCGACGGGCTCCACAGGTATTCGTCACCGAGTTTGCTGTAGACAAACCGGTGGATCCTGTCGAGGCTGCTCAGGGTGTCGGCCGGGTCCGCCAGGGCGGGGGTGATGAACTCCAGCAGCGACTCGGAATAGTCGGTGGTGATCTGCTCGTTGGTCAGCGCCGAGCCCAGGGCTTCGGGATGCGGGGTCAAGGCCAGGCGCCCGCTGCTCGTGACACGCAGGCATTCACGTTCGATACCGTGCAGGCACTGCTCGAGCAGGGAGAGGTTGGCGCGCTCGCCGAGCAGGGCCAGGCGGCGGTTTAAGAGGTCGCTCAAGTTGAATTCCTTCACGCGTCAGTCGCCCCAATATGGGGGTGGGCAAGTCGCTCTACAAGGGTGAAGTTGAAACTGGCGTTATCGCCTGGTTTTGTACGGCCAAGAACGGATTACCGCAGTCCTTTGTGGGAGCGAGCCTGCTCGCGATTGCGGCGCATCAGTTGCATCGAGGCGACTGACGCACCGCAATCGCGAGCAGGCTCGCTCCCACAGGGAGTTGCGACGCTGTTTCTGTTGCGCCGAAATTAACTCAAATCGATGACAGGGAGCTATAGGACAGCGAAGGTGCCTTGTGCTTTTGCGACCAGCTTGTCGCCCTGGGTCACCTCAGCCTCGACCACCAGCGTGCGCCGGCCCGGGTGGAGGACCCGGGCGGTGCACAGTACCTCGCCCTCGGACACGGCGCGAATGTAGTTGATCTTGCATTCGATGGTCGCGCTCTGTTGGTCAAAACCATGGACACTGGAGCAAGCCAGGCCCATGGCGATGTCCACCAGGCTGAATAGCGCGCCGCCGTGCAGCTTGCCGCCACGATTGCGCAACGGCGGCTCCAGGGCCAGGGCGACTTGCGCCACCCCATCCCCCAGGTTGTGCAGTCGGCAGCCGAGCAGCTTGAAGAAGGCGCTTTCCACCAGCCCGGTCGGCGCGTCCATCAGCGTTTCTTCAACTGTTTGGCGTTGGCGAACAGCGAGGCCATGGCATTGTTGGCCGGGGCCGCCGTGGCGGTTTCCTTGCGCGGTGCAGTGTTCTGCGACTGGCGCGGCGCCGAGCCTGGACGAGGGCCACGGGCGCCGTCGACTTTCTCGCCGGGGGTGTCGCTCATGCGCATCGACAGGCCGACGCGTTTGCGCGGAATGTCGACTTCCATGACCTTCACTTTCACCACGTCACCGGCCTTCACGGCTTCGCGCGGGTCCTTGATGAACTTCTCCGACAGTGCCGAAATGTGCACCAGGCCGTCCTGATGCACGCCGATGTCAACGAACGCGCCGAAATTGGTGACGTTGGTCACCACGCCCTCGAGGATCATGCCGGGCTGCAGATCCTTGAGGTCTTCGACGCCTTCCTGGAACTCGGCGGTCTTGAACTCGGGACGTGGGTCGCGGCCCGGTTTCTCCAGTTCTTGCAGGATGTCGGTGACGGTAGGCAGACCGAAGGTTTCGTCGGTGAACTTCTTCGGATCCAGGCGCTTGAGGAACGAGGCGTCACCGATCAACGAACGGATATCGCGATCGGTCTGGGCGGCGATGCGTTGCACCAGCGGATAGGCTTCAGGGTGGACGGCCGACGAATCCAGGGGGTTGTCGCCGTTCATGACGCGCAGGAAGCCGGCGGCCTGTTCGAAGGTTTTTTCCCCCAGGCGCGGGACTTTCTTCAACGCGGCGCGGGTTTTGAACGCGCCGTGCTCATCGCGGTGGGTCACGATGTTTTGCGCCAGCGTAGCGTTGAGGCCCGAGATCCGTGCCAACAGCGCCACCGAAGCGGTGTTCACGTCCACGCCCACGGCGTTTACGCAGTCCTCCACCACGGCGTCCAGGCCGCGTGCCAGTTTCAACTGGGACACGTCGTGCTGGTATTGGCCGACACCAATGGATTTCGGGTCGATCTTCACCAGTTCCGCCAGCGGATCCTGCAGGCGGCGGGCAATCGATACCGCGCCACGGATCGACACGTCCAGGTCGGGAAACTCCTTGGACGCCAGCTCCGACGCCGAATACACAGAAGCGCCGGCCTCGGACACCATGACCTTGGTCATTTTCATGGCCGGGTATTTCTTGATCAGCTCGGCGGCCAGTTTGTCCGTTTCGCGGCTGGCGGTGCCGTTGCCGATGGCGATCAGGTCCACCGAATGTTTGGCACACAGGGCCGCGAGTACCGCGAGGGTCTGATCCCATTTGTTGTGCGGGACATGCGGATAGACCGTCGCGTGGTCCAGCAGCTTGCCGGTGGAGTCCACCACCGCCACCTTGCAGCCGGTCCGCAGGCCCGGGTCCAGGCCCAAAGTGGCGCGGGGGCCGGCTGGTGCTGCCAGCAGAAGGTCGTGCAGGTTGTGGGCGAAGACGTTGATTGCCTCGGTCTCGGCATTGTCGCGCAATTCGCCCAGCAGGTCGGTTTCCAGGTGGGTATAGAGCTTGACCTTCCAGGTCCAGCGCACCACCTCTGCCAACCATTTGTCGGCGGCACGGTTCTGGTTCTGTATGCCGAACTGCTGGCCGATCATGCCTTCGCAGGGGTGCATGGTGCCAGGCAACTCATCACCAACCTTCAGTGCGGAGCTGAGGATCCCTTCGTTGCGTCCACGGAAAATAGCCAGGGCGCGATGGGACGGCATGCTCTTGAGCGGTTCGTCATGTTCGAAGTAATCACGAAACTTCGCCCCTTCCTCTTCCTTGCCTGCAATAACCCGGGCGCTGAGGATGGCTTCCTGTTTGAGGAAGTTACGCAGTTTTTCCAGCAGGTTGGCGTCTTCGGCGAAGCGCTCCATGAGGACGTACTTGGCGCCTTCCAGCGCTGCTTTCACGTCTGCCACGCCTTTTTCGGCATCGACGAAACGCGCGGCTTCGGTTTCAGGCGCCAGGGTCGGGTCGTTGAACAGTCCATCGGCCAGTTCGCCAAGCCCGGCTTCCAGGGCGATCTGGCCCTTGGTGCGGCGCTTCTGTTTGTAGGGCAGGTACAAATCTTCGAGGCGGGTCTTGGTGTCCGCCAACTTGATGTCGCGTTCGAGCGCAGGGGTCAGTTTGCCCTGTTCCTGGATGCTGGCCAGGATGCTGATACGCCGTTCGTCGAGTTCACGCAGGTAGCGCAGGCGCTCTTCCAGATGACGTAATTGAGTGTCATCGAGGCTGCCGGTCACTTCTTTCCGGTAACGGGCGATAAAAGGCACCGTAGAGCCTTCATCGAGTAGCGCGACGGCCGCTTCGACCTGTCGCGGGCGTACGCCGAGTTCCTCGGCGATGCGGCTGTTGATGCTGTCCATAAAACCACCTGACAAATTATGAAATCAGGCCCGCCGGCGCAGGAACAAGGCTCGGCGAGACTGGTTGAGCGGCCTGGCGTGGGCCGCTGCCTGGGTCAAGAGAGGCTGCCTGTTGACCCGCGAAATTCAAAAAGTGCTGCCTGGCCAAAGGAAAAAAGCTCGTCGGGAGTAACGATCCGACATTCCCGGGCACAAAAGGCCGCGCATTATAACCAGCGTTCCGTTCTTCGGGGATGTCATGGTCTGTAGGTCCGATGCCCGTATGGGTGGAGATGGAGGAAAAATCTGCTAACAATGCACACGGTGCGTATAACGGCAGCTAGGCCATAATGCGCGCCGAGATCAAAGGAGCTTCCTATGAGCAGCACCGCACAAACTGCTGAAGGCGAAAAAATTCTTATCGTTGACGACGACCCGGGGCTGAGCAGCCTGCTGGAGCGCTTTTTCGTCAGCAAGGGCTACCGGGCCCGCTCCGTATCCAATACCGAACAGATGGATCGGCTGCTGGCTCGTGAAGTCTTCAACCTGGTGGTACTCGATCTGATGCTGCCTGGCGAGGACGGCTTGACGGCCTGCCGCCGCCTGCGCGGCGCGAACAACCAGATCCCGATCATCATGCTCACCGCCAAAGGCGACGAGTTGAGCCGTATCAAGGGCCTGGAACTGGGCGCCGACGATTACCTGGCCAAGCCGTTCAATCCCGACGAACTCATGGCCAGGGTCAAGGCAGTCCTGCGTCGTCAGTCGGCCCCGGTGCCTGGCGCCCCGGGCAGCGAAGATGAAAGCGTGACCTTCGGCGACTACGAGCTGTCCCTGGCAACCCGTGAGCTCAAGCGTGGCGACGAAGTCCACATGCTGACCACCGGTGAGTTCGCCGTGCTCAAGGCCCTGGTGATGAACGCCCGCCAGCCGCTGACCCGGGACAAACTGATGAACCTGGCCCGTGGTCGCGAGTGGGACGCGTTGGAGCGCTCCATCGACGTACAGATTTCGCGCCTGCGCCGGATGATCGAACCCGATCCTTCCAAGCCGCGCTATATCCAGACCGTCTGGGGCGTGGGCTATGTATTCGTGCCGGATGGCGCCGCCAGCAAGTGATCGGCGATTTGTAGGAGCGGGTGGCCTGGCAGAATTGAGTTCTTTTTTCCAGGCGATTCGCGGTCCGTCAGTGTGCGAGCATCGCTCGCTCCTGCAAGTGTGTAGCGGCTATCCATGAAAACCCCGGTTTGGTTTCCCCAGAGTTTCTTTTCCCGCACCCTCTGGCTGGTGCTGATCGTCGTGCTCTTTTCCAAGGCACTGACGTTGGTCTACCTGCTGATGAACGAAGACGTTCTGGTGGACCGCCAATACAGTCATGGCGTTGCCTTGACCTTGCGGGCCTATTGGGCTGCCGATGAAACCAATCGGGCGAAGATTGCTGAGGCGGCGACGCTGATCCGGGTGGTCGGTGCCGGTGTGCCCGAGGGCGAACAGCACTGGCCCTACAGCGAAATCTACCAACGGCAGATGCAGGCCGAACTGGGCGCCGATACCGAGGTGCGCCTGCGTATGCACTCACCGCCGGCGCTGTGGGTGCGAGCCCCAAGCCTGGGAGATGGCTGGCTGAAGGTGCCGCTGTATCCGCACCCCCTGCGTGGCCAGAAAATCTGGAACGTGCTGGGCTGGTTCCTGGCTATCGGTCTATTGTCGACAGCGTCGGCGTGGATCTTCGTCAGCCAGCTCAACCAACCGTTGAAACGCCTGGTCTACGCAGCCCGACAGTTGGGCCAGGGGCGCAGCGTGCGGCTGCCCATCAGTGACACCCCCAGTGAAATGACCGAGGTGTACCGAGCCTTCAATCAGATGGCCGAGGACGTCGAACAGGCCGGGCGCGAGCGTGAACTGATGCTCGCCGGGGTCTCCCACGACCTGCGCACACCGCTGACCCGGTTGCGGCTGTCGCTGGAATTGATGGGCGAGCGCACTGACCTGACCCGTGAAATGGTGCGTGACATCGAAGACATGGATGCGATTCTTGACCAGTTCCTGGCGTTCATTCGCGACGGACGTGATGAGTCGGTGGAGGAAGTGGACCTCAGCGAACTGGTACGGGAAGTGGTCGCGCCCTATAACCAGGGTGAGGAAAAAGTGCACCTGCAGCTGGAGCCGATCCAGCCGTTCCCGTTGCGCCGGGTGTCGATGAAGCGGTTGCTGAACAACCTGATCGGCAATGCCCTGAACCACGCCGGGACTGGCGTCGAGGTAGCGGCCTATGTCTCTGGCGACACCAACGCGCCCTATGTGGTACTGAGCGTCATGGACCGCGGCGCTGGCATTGATCCGTCGGAGCTGGAAGCCATTTTCAATCCCTTCACCCGTGGCGACCGTGCCCGGGGCGGAAAGGGCACGGGATTGGGCCTGGCAATCGTCAAGCGTATTGCCTCGATGCACGGTGGCAACGTCGAGCTGCGCAACCGCGTCGGTGGCGGACTCGAAGCGCGGGTGCGGTTGCCGCTGGGGTTGATGTTGCCCAGGGATGCGGTATAGCAAACTTTTGCAAGCGAGCCCTGTGGGAGTGAGCTTGCTCGCGATGAAGGCGCCGCGGTTTACCTGAAAACCGCGTTATCGTTTATCGCGAGCAAGCTCAGCTCCCACAAAGGCTCGCTCCTACAAGAGGGCTGCCTTAACCCTTGCCCTTGGTGCGGGTCATGTTCGGCCCGCCGTTCTTTTCCAGATGCTCGATGATGATTCCCGCCACGTTCTTGCTCGTGGTGGTCTCGATGCCTTCCAGGCCAGGCGAAGAATTGACCTCCATCACCAGCGGGCCGTGATTGGAGCGCAGGATGTCGACACCTGCCACGGCCAGGCCCATGACTTTTGCGGCGCGCAGGGCGGTCATGCGTTCTTCGGGGGTGATCTTGATAAGGCTGGCGCTGCCACCGCGATGCAGGTTGGAGCGAAACTCCCCAGGCCGGGCCTGACGCTTCATCGAAGCGATGACCTTGTCGCCGACCACAAAGCAGCGGATGTCGGCGCCGCCAGCTTCCTTGATGTATTCCTGGACCATGATGTTCTGCTTGAGGCCCATGAATGCTTCAATCACTGATTCTGCCGCCGTCGCGGTTTCGCAAAGAACCACGCCGATACCCTGGGTGCCTTCCAGAACCTTGATAACCAGCGGAGCACCATTGACCATCGCGATCAGGTCGGGAATGTCGTCGGGCGAATGGGCAAAGCCGGTGACCGGCAGGCCGATACCGCGCCGCGACAGCAGTTGCAGCGAGCGCAGCTTGTCCCGGGCGCGGGCGATGGCCACGGATTCGTTGAGAGGAAACACCCCCATCATTTCGAACTGGCGCAACACGGCGCAGCCATAGAAGGTCACGGATGCGCCAATGCGCGGTATCACCGCGTCGAACCCTTCCAGCGGCTGGCCCCTGTAGTGGATCTGCGGCTTGTGGCTGGCGATGTTCATATAGGCGCGCAGGGTGTCGACCACCACCATTTCATGGCCACGCTCTGTCCCGGCTTCAACCAGACGACGAGTGGAATACAGACGCGGATTACGCGACAGCACAGCGATCTTCATGCAACACCTGTGGCAGAGGTAGTGGACACCGGGAATGCCGGCTTGTCTTGAACGTATTTGATGCCTGGATTGACCACCAACTGCCCGTCGATCAAGGCCTTGGAGCCCAACAGCAGGCGATAGCGCATGGACTTGCGGCAAGCCAGGGTGAACTCGACCCGCCAGATTCGATCCCCGAGGGCTAGCGTGGTGCTGATCACGTAGCGGACCTGGGCATGACCGTTGGAACTCTTGATTGTCTTGCGCGCCACCAGCGGGGCTTCGCAGCGACGATGACGCAATTGCACCACCGTACCCAGGTGCGCGGTGAAGCGTACCCACTGTTCACCGTCACGCTCGAATAGCTCGATGTCGGTGGCGTGCAGGCTGGAGGTACTGGCACCGGTGTCTATTTTTGCCCGTAGGCCCGCGACTCCCAGATCCGGGAGCGCCACCCACTCGCGCAGACCGACAACGGTCAAATGGTCAAATGTCTTCAATAAAAACAACCTGTGATCGGTACTTCGGATCAGAGAGCCCGCGAGTTGCGGCATGTGCACAGAATAATCACAAAATGACGACAGTTATCCAGTGGCCTGCGTGGCTAATTCGTGCACTCGACTCCAATGCCAGGATTTGCCGGTGAGGCCGGTTCGGTCGGCATTCTATCTGTCGGCGTGGATTCGTGCGCCCGACAAAAACGGTAGTACAGTTCTGGTTATTGGCAGAAAGAGGAATTGCAGTGGCACAAAAACAGGAAGAGGACGACAAGGTCCGTCTCGATAAATGGTTGTGGGCGGCACGATTCTATAAAACACGTGCGCTCGCCAAGGCTGCCATTGAAAGCGGCAAGGTCCACCATCGGGGCGAGCGTTGCAAGCCAGGCAAGGAACCCCGCATTGGGGACGAGTATGTCATTCGCGCCGGGTTCGATGAAAAGACCGTGGTGGTCGAGGCGTTGTCGATCGTGCGGCGTGGAGCGCCTGAAGCGCAGACCCTGTATCGCGAAACCGAGGCCAGCATCGCCAGGCGCGAAGCCGCCGCTGCCCAACGCAAGGCCGGTGCCCTGGGGGTCAGTACCGATGGCAAGCCGAGCAAGAAACAGCGCCGGGATCTGTTCAAGTTTCGTGGTAGCAACAGCGAATAAAAATGCTCCCAGAACCGCATTGTCTGAGGGGATCCATCTGTGGCGAGGGGATTTATCCCCGCTGGGCTGCGTAGCGGCCCCAAAAAGACAGGGCCGCTGCGTGCCCAAGCGGGGATAAATCCCCTCGCCACAGGTTGGTGTTGGATGCAACGAAATGGTGTGGCTGTCCAGCCCCATTCCCTCCCTTGCTTGGAACCACCTCTGAATGCCCATAAAATGTCCGGCATCCTTTGCCATCACCTCAGATACCCATCCTTATGACTGATTTACCGGATAACGACTGCACCCAACGTTTCATCTTTGATGACATCGACGCCCGTGGCGAGTTGGTGGCGTTGGAGCGCAGCTACGCCGAGGTCCTTGCCAAACATCCCTATCCGGAGCTGGTCGCGCAACTGCTCGGTGAGTTGATGGCGGCGGCGTCGCTGTTGATCGGTACGTTGAAATTCGATGGCTTGCTGATCCTCCAGGCTCGCTCCGAAGGCCCGGTGCCGATGCTGATGATCGAATGTTCCAGTGAGCGCGAGATTCGAGGCCTGGCCCGCTATCATGCCGATCAGATCGCACCTGGCGCGACGCTGGCCGACCTGATGCCCGATGGTGTGCTGGCCCTGACGGTCGATCCGACCCATGGCAAGCGCTACCAGGGCATTGTCGATCTCGACGGCGCGTCCCTGGCTGAATGTTTTACCAATTACTTCGTAATGTCCCAGCAAACCAATACCAGATTCTGGCTCTATGCCGACGGGCGGCGCGCCCGTGGCCTGTTGCTGCAACAGTTGCCTGTCGACCGCATCCGCGATCCAGAAGAACGTGAGGCCAGCTGGCAGCATATTACCGCTCTGGCGAGCACCTTGAACGCCGACGAGTTGCTGAGTCTGGACAATGAAACGGTACTGCATCGTCTCTACCACGAAGAAGTCGTGCGCTTGTTCGACGAGCTGCCGCTGCGCTTCCAGTGCAGTTGCTCTCGTGAACGATCCGGTAATGCGCTGGTCAGTCTGGGTCTGGAAGATGCGCAGCAACTGGTCATCGAGCATGGTGGTGCCATCGAAATCGATTGTCAGTTTTGCAATGAGCGCTATCTGTTCGATGGAGCAGACGTTGCTCAATTGTTCGCTGGAGCGGGTGTCGAGGCACCGTCAGATACTCGTCACTGAATCGGTTCAGTGCAGGTAAATCTCCTGACAAACGCCGGATTTACGCCGTACTGACGGGAGGGCCCTACTTTTTTTGGGCTTTTCTGGCATAATCCGGCCCACTTTTTTCGGGTAGTAGTGCGCGACTTCCTACTACAAAACGTTTGGAGCACTCGGCCAAGGGCCGATGGGGAACCACATGACGCAAGCCAATAACGCCGTGTACACCGATCTGAGTGTCGATGATCTGGTCAAAGAAGCCCTGAATCGCGGTGAAGGCGAGCTTGCCGATACTGGCGCGCTGGTGGTTCGTACCGGTCATCGTACCGGTCGCTCGCCTGCCGACCGTTTCATCGTAGAAGAACCGACCACCCAGAACGCCATTGCCTGGGGCCCGATCAACCGCAAGTTCCCGGCCGACAAGTTCGATGCCCTGTGGGACCGCGTTGAAGCCTACCTGGCCGAGCGCGAGCGTTTTGTGTCCCACGTGCATGTAGGTTCCGATCCTGCGCACTACCTCCCGGTCAAGATGACCACCGAGACAGCCTGGCACAACCTGTTCGGTCGTTGCCTGTTCATCAACCCCGAGCAGTACAATGCCGGTGGCAAGGATGAATGGCAGATCCTCAACGCGCCGGACTTCGTCTGCGAGCCTGAGCGTGACGGTACCAACTCCGACGGTACCGTGATCATCAACTTCGCGGCCAAGAAAGTCCTCATCGCCGGCATGCGCTACGCCGGTGAGATGAAGAAGGCCTTGTTCTCCGTCCAGAACTTCCTGCTGCCGGCTGTTGACGTACTGCCGATGCACTGCGCCGCGAACATGGGCGAAGAGGGCGATGTGACCCTGTTCTTCGGTTTGTCTGGCACCGGCAAGACTACCCTGTCTGCCGACGAAAGCCGCTACCTGATCGGTGACGACGAGCACGGCTGGGGCGTGGGTGTGGTTTTCAACATCGAAGGCGGTTGCTATGCCAAGTGCATCGACCTGTCCGAGAAGAACGAGCCGGTGATCTGGAAAGCCATCCAGCACGGCGCCGTACTGGAAAACGTCGTCCTGGACCCGGTCACCAAGAGAGCGGATTACGCCGACGACAGCCTGACCCAGAACAGCCGCGCCGCCTACCCGCGTGAACTGATCGAGAAACGCGCACCGAAGAACCTCGGTGGTGAGCCTAACGCCGTGATCTTCCTGACCTGTGACCTGACCGGTGTGTTGCCACCAGTGTCGATCCTCAGCGAAGAACAAGCCGCCTACCATTTCCTGTCGGGTTACACCGCATTGGTGGGCTCGACCGAAATGGGTTCGGGCAGCGGTATCAAGTCGACCTTCTCCACCTGCTTCGGCGCTCCGTTCTTCCCGCGCCCGGCCGGTGAATACGCGGAACTGCTGATCAAGCGTATCCGTGGCTTCGGCTCCAAGGTCTACCTGGTCAACACCGGCTGGACCGGCGGTGGCTACGGTGTCGGCAAACGCTTCAATATCCCGACCACCCGTGCGGTGATCGCGGCGATCCAGAGCGGTGCGCTGATTGGTGCTGAAACCGAACACCTGGATATCATCAATCTGGACGTGCCGCTGGCCGTTCCAGGTGTCGAGACCGGCCTGTTGAACCCACGCAATACCTGGGCCGACAAGGCTGCCTACGATGAAGCCGCCAAGGCTTTGGCTGGCCTGTTCACCGAAAACTTCAAGAAGTTCGAAGTGAGCGACGCGATCAAGGCTGCGGGTCCGCAGTTGTAAGGTTTGGTCCGCGAATAGAAAACCGCCCTTCGGGGCGGTTTTTTTTGATCGGTTATTCGTGTCCATCCCTCACGCACGTCCGCTTTGGCTGAGGACTGGAATCATTCCACCTGAACAGCCAGAAGATTGCTACTTAGTCCTCTAACGATCCCGCAGGCCCTGATGCCTAGCGCAATCGCTGCCGTACCACCTCCAGCAGTTCGCTGCCGTCCTGAACCAATAGATAAAGCGCATGGACGATGCTGGGGATGTCCTTTACATCGGCATGCTCGAAACAAAGGCAATGCAGGGTTTCGAGCAGGTTGCTGGAGGCTTGGATTCGTTGGACGGCGGCGTCGCAGAGGTGCTGGAGATCTGCCTCGGTGTCGATGACCAGGACAGGTGTGCTGTTGAGCCGTTGGTATTGCTCGACAGGCGGGTTGGATATTTGCATTTGAGCCTCTTCAGTACGACTTTTGAATCGCGCCGTGGACTATAGAGAGCTCTATTCGGCGTCCGCAATATGGCCTGGGGGGACAGGTTGCGTAGGATTTTTGCCGGCGTCTGACGCTCGATGAGCGCTTCATTCTTGATGGTTGCCGGCTGCCCCCTTTTCCGCGTACCTCTCAGTTAGTTCCTACACAAGCACCGTAGGACTTGCCCAAGAGGCGGTAGGTTGCTTCTGATAGGGCCGTAATAGATCACGCCCCTATCAGACACTTGCTGAGCGAAACGTGTCGTTGTCCAGGGTCAGCCAGGCAATGAAGTCGCAGGCGTTATGGTCGGGGCTTTGCAGTGGGCAAGCAATGGCGGTATTTCTGGGAGTTTCATGCATCCGCCCAACAGCAGGGATGTGGTGATGACGAAGAGGAGGGTCAGTTTGTGCGACATGGATTTTCCCTTTGAAAGTTGATCAATCAACCATTGAGGCAGGAGTGCGTCGAGAAGCTGCTTCAAGGTCCATCAACCCTCGGCCGTAGGCGTCGCTGTTGGCATAGATGCCCGTGCGGTTGCTGGTCGCCAGCAGGTGTTCGCGTATCTGCTGCGGCTTGAGTTGTGGATAGCGGCTTTGCAGCGCAGCCAATGCGCCGGTGACCAAGGCCGCAGCCGGAGAGGTGCCAGCGGTGTGTACGTAACGTCCATCCTTGGCGACAGTGAGCAGGCCCGCCTGAGCGCCTGCGTCCCCACCGGGAACGGCGATGCACCAAGCTGCGGCGACCCCGCAATAATTGGATTTACCATTGATGGCGCTGCCGTCGTTCTTCAGTGCAACGACCGCGATCCAGCCCTTTTCCAGCTCCGGCAATGCCACTGGCAACCCCGGTTCGGCCAAGGGTTCGCGCCTGAGTTCATTGCCGGTCGGAAAGACAAACACGGCTCCTTCCGATACCAGCTTTCGGGCGACGGCCAATGAGTCAGGCATTACCTGGTTGTAACGTGATTCGTTGATTTCGGTTGCGGGGATGGCGTTGGCCCAGGAGTTGTTGAACAGGCGGGCGCCCTTGTCGAAGCCACTTTGCCAGGATTGGGCGATTTCGCTGTCGAAGAAAAACGGCTCGTTGTCGTCGCCAAAGCGAAAGGGGATCAGCCGGGCGTTGAAGGCGATCCCATGCATGCCCTGATTATCCTTGTTGGCGGCGAGGATACCCGCCATCTGGGTGCCGTGGCCGACTCGGTCAACCGTGCCAGGACGACCCTCGACATAGTCGTATCCCGGATCATTCAGTCTGCCTTCGAACTCCTGCAGGTGGGCGTTGAGCCCGGAGTCGACCAGCGCCACGGTTACTTCCTGGCCGGTGCCGCCACGTGCATACAAGGCCGATGCTTTTACGACGGACAGGCCTTGTTGCGCGAGATACTCCGGGGTTTCGAACACGGCGGGTTCCACGCCGGATCGTTCAGCAAGGGTCAGGCAGCCGGCCAGCAATGACGCTGACGTGATGGCCAGGGCGCGTAGTGCGGAAAACAGGTGTGGCATGGTTCAGTCCTTGAACAGGGCTCTTGATCACCGGGCCTCCTGGCCCGATGTAGCGCGTGAATTGACGGTGCACCTTAACCCGCAAGCAACGCCGGAACGAGGCATCAAAGTGCCCGGTTTTGTATCACCTCGTGGCAAGAAGGAAGGCAGCCGTGGCTGCATCCATTCGCTGAATGCCGCTCATCACACGAATAAATTTCAAAAACAGCCAGTGGCTGACTAAGGTGAAGTCTGTCTTTGGATCGCCGACGAGAGAACAGACATGAGCCAGATTATTGAGCACGCCGCCGTGATCGGTGCAGGGACCATGGGGCGAGGCATCGTGATGTGCCTGGCCAATGCCGGAGTGATGGTGCGGTGGGTCGACAACAATCCGCAGATGCTCGAGCAGGCGCTCGCAGCCGTGGCTGAGACCTATGCCCATGGCGTGCGCCAGGGTCGTATCGACCAAAGTGAAGCCGATGCCCGGATCGCCAGGGTGAGCAGGGCAGGCGACTATGCGGCGATCCGTGATGTGGATCTGGTGATCGAAGCTGTTTATGAGAACCTCGAACTCAAACAACAGATCTTCGGCGAGCTGGATGGCCTGCTCAAGCCCGAGGCCATTCTGGCGAGCAACACATCGGCCCTGGACATCGACGCCATCGCCGCCGTCACGCGCCGGCCAGGCCAGGTTCTGGGCCTGCATTTCTTCAGCCCGGCGCACATCATGAAACTGCTGGAAATCGTTCGCGGCGCGCAGACCTCCAAAGCGGTGCTGGATGCAGCGCTGGAGCTGGGCAGCCGCATGGGCAAGGTCAGTGTGATCTCGGGCAATTGTCACGGGTTCATCGGCAACCGGATGCTTCACCCTTATGTGCTGGAAGCTCGCAAGATGTTGCTAGAGGGCGCGTTTCCCCATCAGATCGATGCGGCGTTGCAGGGCTTCGGCTTTGCCATGGGGCCGTTCCGGATGTACGACGTGGTCGGGATCGATCTGGAGTGGCGTGCACGGGAACTGGCGGGCAAAGGCCAGGATGCGCCCGAGGTGCAGGTGGATAACCGCCTGTGCGAGCTCGGGCGGTTCGGTCAGAAAAGCGGCAACGGGTATTACCACTACGAGGCCGGCAGCCGACAGGCCGAGCACGACGTAGAAGTCGATGCACTGGTTCAGCGGGTCAGTGAAGAACTGGGTTTTCAACGTCGGGAAGTCGGCAGCGGGGAAATTCTCGAGCGCTGCCTGCTGGCATTGGTCAACGAGGGGGCAAAGATCCTGCAAGAAGGCATTGCCGGGTCGGCCCACGACATCGACCTGGTGTACCTCAACGGTTACGGGTTTCCGGCGGACAAAGGTGGTCCGATGGCCTGGGCTGACCAGCAGGGGCAGGAGAATATCCACGCGCGACTGCTGGAGCTCGAAACGAAGCAGGGGGACCAGTGGAGGCCTGCGCGTCTGATTGGGGAGCTTGCGGCACAGGGCAAGGGATTCGCCCAGCGGTAACCATTTTGCGCAACGACCACTGACGATCGAAAAGGACAACTGATGCCCCAACGTGCCGAATATCCTTACATGCAAGCCATCACCACGCGCTGGCATGACAATGACGTGTACGGTCACGTCAACAACGTCACCTACTACAGCTTCTTCGATACGGCGGTGAACACCTATCTGATCGAGGTCGGCGGCCTGGATATCCAGGATGGGGAGGTCGTGGCGTTTGTGGTGAGTTCAGCTTGCGACTACTTTGCGTCCATCGCATTCCCCGAGCGAATTGAAGTGGGCTTGCGGGTCGGGAAGTTGGGCAGTAGTTCGGTGCAATACGAACTGGCTGTGTTCAAGGCCGGTGAGGAGGAGGCCTGCGCGGCGGGGCGCTTCGTGCATGTGTTCGTGGATCGGGCGTCGAATCGGCCGGTGGCGATTCCGGATCGACTGCGTACGGCCCTGGAGCAGTTGGTCGTTTGAAACGAAAAATCGCAGCCTCCGGCAAGCGGTAGGCTGCGATATTCAGCGGCCGCTGTCAGTCAGCAATCAGTCGCGGTAGTAGCGGTGATGCTTGCGATGCCCGTAGGCGTGGCCACGACCCGGATGGCGGTCACGGTAGTAGCGGCGGTCACCGCGGCGACCGTCATAATAACGACGATCGTTATCATCATCCTTGCCCATGTAGTTACCCAGTGCACCGCCGGCGCCACCGCCTGCCGCTGCACCGATCAAGCTGCCGGTGCTGCCACCGACGCTACGCCCGACCACGTTACCGCCGGCTGCGCCCAGTGCGCCGCCGATCGCCGCTTCGCCGCGGCTGTGTTTATCTGCACCGACGGCACTACCGCCCGCGCCGCCAAGGGCCGCGCCGATGGTAGAACCGGTATTGCCGCCCAGGGACTGGCCGACGACCGAACCCAAAACCCCGCCCAATGCGCCGCCCACACCTGCTTCGGCGGTGCCGCCGGCAGACGCGACGCCACTGATCAGGCCAAGGGACAACAAGAGAATGGAGGAGAACTTCATAGAGGAGCCTCAAAGGGATGACGGCGCGATCCTGAGGCTGGCTTCGCTTGGTGACAATCGAAATCCGACGAGTAGCACGATTTGTGCACAATTCTCTAAGTTATTGTTTTTACGGCGGAACTTAATGCTTTTGTGCCGGTCTTTAGCTACTTCGGACAGGCCGTTTTCCATGGGAAACGGCCTTTTTTGTGGGCGGGCGAAAAGAGCCGGTCAGGCAGACTGGGCCAGGATCAACCCATTCTCGCTCGCCGCCTCCAGGCGAATCGCCACGAACTTGGAGGTTGGCGTGTCGCTCTCCTCGCCAGTGCTTTCCAGCGGAACCAATGGATTCACCTCTGGGTAGTAGGCGGCAGCCTGCCCTGCAGGGATGTCGAAAGCCAGCAGGGTAAACCCCTTGACCCGCCGCTCGCGCCCGTCATCCCAGAGCGAGACGATATCGGCCTTCTGTCCTGGCTTGAAGCCCAGGCGAATGATGTCGGCTTCATTGACGAACAGCACGTCACGCTGACCTTTCACGCCACGATAACGGTCATTGAGGCCGTAGATAGTGGTGTTGTACTGGTCGTGGGAGCGCATGGACTGCAGGATCAGGTCTGGCAACCGACCGGTGGCCCGGGTGCGCTCATGCACCAGATCAGCGGGCAATCGATTGGCCTTGAAGTTGGCGCGGCCCGACGGGGTACTCCAACGACGTGTGCTGGCGCTGTTGCCCAGGTAGAAGCCGCCAGGGTTGTGCAGTTTCTCGTTGAAGTCCTTGAAACCGGGAATGGTATCGGCGATCAGGTCGCGGATGCGACCGTAGTCGGCCACCAGCCAGCTCCAATCCACCGGACGATCACCCAGGGTGGCAGCAGCCATGCCGGCAATGATCCAGGGCTCGGAACGCATCTGGTCCGACAAGGGTTCCAATTGTCCATTGGAAGCATGGACCATGCTGAAAGAGTCTTCGACAGTGACCGCTTGCGAGCCGGCGGCTTGCCGGTCGATGTCGGTGCGACCCAGGCATGGCAGGATCAACGCTTCCTTCCCGTGGGCCAGGTGGCTGCGGTTGAGCTTGGTGCTGATCTGTACAGTCAGGTCGCAATTGCTCAGGGCCTGGAAAGTCCGGTGACTGTCCGGGGTGGCCTGGGCGAAGTTGCCACCCAGACCGATAAACACTTTCGCCTGGCCGGCTGCCATGGCGTGGATCGCCTCGACGACGTTGTGGCCGTTCTCCCGCGGTACCTTG
Organism: Pseudomonas corrugata; assembly: GCF_001269905.1. GTDB lineage: Bacteria > Pseudomonadota > Gammaproteobacteria > Pseudomonadales > Pseudomonadaceae > Aquipseudomonas > Aquipseudomonas corrugata. The sequence goes on from NZ_LHVK01000014.1 coordinate 88,528, forward strand.
AATTGGAAGCGCCGCTCCAATGTGTCGAGGAACGCTGCAGGTGGGCGCTCGTTGATCCCCATGGTCCGGTCGCCCTGCACGTTGCTGTGGCCACGAACCGGACACAGGCCTGCACCTGGCCGGCCGATGTTGCCGCGCAGCATCATCAGGTTGGCGATTTCCTGGATGGTCGCCACCGAGTGACGATGTTGGGTGATGCCCATCGCCCAGCACATGATCACGTTCTTGCTGTTGGCATACATGCGCGCAGCCTGTTCGATCTCCACCAGGGCCAGGCCCGATTGCTCGACAATCTGCTCCCACGAGGTGTCGTCGACCACGGCCAGGTATTCCAGAACGTTGGCACTGTGCTCGTTGAGAAATGCGTGGTCGAACACGGCGGGGGCGCCGCTTAGTTGCGCCTCACGTTCCCATTGCAGCAGGAACTTCGCCATCCCGCGCAAGATGGCCATGTCGCCGCCCAGGGCCGGGCGGAAAAAAGCGGTGTTGGTGGGTTTGTTGCCGTTGGTGAGCATCTCGAACGGGTTCTGGGGGTGCTGGAAGCGCTCCAGGCCACGTTCCTTGAGTGGATTGATGCACACCACATGTGCGCCGCGCTTCACTGCTTCGCGCAGCGGCTCGAGCATCCTTGGGTGGTTGGTTCCCGGGTTCTGGCCCCAGACGAAAATTGAGTCGGAGTGCTCGAAATCGTCGAATGTCACCGTGCCCTTGCCCACACCGACACTCTGGGACAGCGCCACACCGCTGGCTTCGTGGCACATGTTCGAGCAGTCGGGGAAGTTGTTGGTGCCGAAAGCGCGCACGAACAATTGGTACAGATACGCCACTTCATTGCTGGCACGGCCGGAAGTATAGAACTCGGCCTGGTTCGGGCTGGACAGCCCTTTCAGGTGTTTTCCGATCAGAGCAAACGCCGCTTCCCAACTGATGGGCTTGTAGCGATCGGTTTCGGCGTCATAACTCATCGGCTCGGTCAGGCGACCCTGGTATTCGAGCCAGTAATCGCTTTGCTCCAGCAATGAACTGACACTGTGCCTGGCGAAAAATGCTCCATCGACACGGCGTTTGGTCGCTTCCCAGTTCACCGCCTTGGCGCCGTTTTCGCAGAACTTCACCATGCCGCTTTCCGGCGAATCCCCCCAGGCACAGCCCGGGCAGTCGAAGCCGCCGTTCTGGTTGGTCTTGAGCATCATGCGCAGATTCTTCAGCGCGTTATCACTGGTCAACCAGGCCTGGGTGACACTGATCAGCGCACCCCAACCACCGGCCGGGCCCTTGTAGGGCTTATAGCGGGGTACGGGCTTGCGGTCGGCTTGTTGAGGCTTGCTCACGCGTGTTTCTCCATCGCAGGGCTGTAGACCCGCGGCTCACTTTTTTGCGGCAGGTGGATAAGATTGAGGTTGTGTTTACGGGCCCACTGCACGGCCAGGCCGGTGGGAGATGACAGGCTGACCAACGTCTGGATGCCGGCCCGCAACACCTTCTGGATCAGTTCGAGGCTGCAGCGACTGGTCACGATCGCCACGCCATTGGCCACTGGAATCTGTTGCCGGACCAATGCGCCGATCAGCTTGTCGAGGGCGTTGTGTCGACCGATGTCTTCGCGGCCCAGCAACAGTTCACCCTGGCCATTCATGAACAGCGCCGCGTGTACCGCGCCACAGTGCTGGCCCAGGGGTTGGAACTGGCTGATGCGCTGGCGCAGGCCATCGAGCCATTGCGCGGGTGGCAGCGGTGCGCCGGGCAGCACTTTCAGGTCTGGCAGTGCCTGTTCCACGGCTTCCACGCCGCAGAGCCCGCAGCCACTGGTGCCGGCCAGTTGCCGGCGCTGTTGCTTGAGGTTCCAGAAGGCGCGGTTGGCGATGGTCACCTGGGCATACTGTGCAGAGCCGGTGCCGCTCAGTTGCAGGTCATAGATGTCCGACGGGTCTTCGATGATGCCGCTGCCCAGGCTGAAACCGACGATGAAATCCTCGAGATCGGTTGGGGTGACCAGCATGACGGCCTGGCTGATGCCGTTATAGGCGATCGCCAACGCCACTTCCTCGGCGAGCTCCGTGCTCTCCATTTGGGCGTGGTCCAGGTTGCTGTAGTAGTAGCTCTGGCTGGCGCTGGGCGCAGGTGTTTGCGCGGTGGGCGCCGGACAGGCCGGAGGCTTGGCTTTCATGGCATCACCGACGGTTCGAATAGTGACAAGACTAAATGCGGCAATCTGCCGCGTCTAATCGCTATTACCGATCTGTCGATAGATGATGTCGATCAAGATGTTACTGTTGATTTCTGATATAGGGCAAAACAGGCCTCCGCCAACGCCGAGCGCGGGGCACCGCGGCGCATGATGAGCCCCAGGGGGACCAATGTTTGAGCGTCGACGATGGGCTGCATGCGCAGGTCTTCGGTCAAGACATCCAGGCCGCTGTTCAACGGCATCACCGCGCAACACAGTCCACCATGGACGGCTTGCAGGAGCTGATGCACCGCGTCGGTCTGCAACAGTGGGCGAGGCGCGAGGCTGCGGCTGTGGAAGTTGTGATCAATGGACTGTCGGAAGTGCATGCCGCTGGTGAGCATGCCCAGGGGGAGCTCGATCAGCGCTTGCCAGGTCAGTGGTTGTTCTCCGAAGAAAAAAAAGCGCTGGTCGTACAGCAGGCCCATGCGAGTGGGGCTGAACGGCAGCGATTCGAAGCGCTCGTTGTCCAGGCGCTCAAGGTAGGACACCCCCAGGTCGATGCGGTTGCTTGCCAGTTGTTCGAGGATCTGCTCGGAACTCAGGGACGACAGCTCGAAGTGCAGATCAGGGTGCTCGGCGTGCAGCCTTTGCATCATCGACAACGGGTCGAAGTCGGACAGGGGCACCACACCCAGGCGCAGGGTACCGGCCAGATTGCCACGGCAGGCTGCCGCTTCGGCCTGCAGACCGTCATAAGCCGCCAGCACCGTGCGTGCCCAGGCCAGCACCCGCTCTCCCGGCGCGGTGAAGCCTTCGAATCGCTGGCCGCGATTGACCAGTGGCAGATCAAGCTCCTCTTCAAGGCTGCGCAGGCGCATCGACAAGGTCGGTTGGGTGATGTGACAGCGTGCGGCGGCCTGGCCGAAGTGGCGGGTTTCGTCCAGCGCGATGAGAAATTTCAGCTGCTTGATGTCCATCTTCGCTCCAGGGCGCGGGGAGATTCGAATTCTAGCGCCTGCGTGTGGCGCGGTCATTGGTCGCTCGGGAACGAGGCTCGTCTCGTTCGGGTCTAGGCTGTTACGTCTGGACATTCAAACCCAGGGAGAAAATACGATGAGCCTTTTCAGTTTCTTGAAAGATGCCGGTGAGAAAATTCTTGATGCGTTGACACCCGACAAGGCGCAGGCCAATGGCGAGGCGCTGACCCGGCACGTGCAGAGCGCGCTGACAGGCATTGATACTTCGAAAATCCAGGTGAAAGTCGAGGGCGAAAAAGTCGTAGCCACGGGTGAAGCCGCGAGCCAGGAAGAGAAGGAAAAAATCCTGTTGGCGTTGGGTAATGTGGCAGGTATCAGCAGTGTCGATGACCAGATCACTGTGACCGGTCCGGTCGCGAAGGAGGCCAGATTCGTCACGGTCGAAAAAGGTGACACCTTGAGTGCGATTGCCAAGCGTGTCTATGGCGATGCGAACAAATACCAGAAAATCTTCGAGGCTAACAAACCGATGCTCAAAAATCCGGACAGGATCTACCCGGGGCAGTCCTTGCGCATCCCTGAGTAGGCTCGGGACCGCATAGCCCCTATCGCGAGCAGGCTCGCTCACACAGGGATCGCTGGAAACCGAAGATCCCTCGTGCGAGCCTGCTCGCGGTGGCGGCATGGGATTCAAAGCCCTGCAATCAGGTCCCGATAGTCCCTCAGCGCCTCGAACTCCCCCGTGTCCTTCGGCCCCTTGCGGCTATCCGGTTCGCTGACGGCCAGCAGATGGGCTACGCCGAAATCCCGAGCACTGCGCAATACCGGCAAGGTGTCGTCGATGAACAGGCTACGAGCCGGGTCGAAGTTCAGGTCGGCTTTCAATGCATCCCAGAATTGCGGGTTCTCCTTGGGGAAGCCGTAGTCATGGGAGCTGATCAAGCGCTCGAAATAAGGGGCAAGCTCAATGCGCTCCAGCTTCAGGGACAACGAGTCACGGTGGGCATTGGTGATCATCACCACGCGCTTGCCGGCTCGTTGGATCGCCGCCAGGAATGTGTCGGCATCCGGGCGCAGGGCGATCAGGTGCGCGGTTTCCAGTTTCAGCTCGCGCACTGGCAGATTCAGCTCAGTGCTCCAGAAATCCAGGCAGTACCATTGCAACTGGCCGGCGTTGCGTTCGAACAGTGGTTGCAGTTCAAGTTCGGCCATGGCCCGGCTCACGCCATGCAGTTCGGCGTAGCGCTGAGGCAGGTGTTCCATCCAGAAATGGTTGTCGTAATGCAGGTCCAGCAAGGTGCCGTCCATGTCCAGCAGCACCGTGTCGATCTTGTGCCAGGGCAGCAAGGCCATAAAACTTCTCCAGCGGTAATCGGATATCCGCCACAAACATTCAGAATAGGCCGGGTATAGTAGCCTGCTATCGCCCAGGGAGCCGTTTATGCGCCAGAAACCCACCATACTCGATCGACGGATCGTCGCCACCAGCCGATTGTTTTGCGTGGAGGAACTGAAGCTGCGTTTTTCCAATGGCGTGGAGCGCACCTACGAGCGTTTGGCGAGCAAGGGCACGGGTTACGGCGCGGTGATGATCGTGGCGATGCTCGATGCCGACCACGCAGTGTTGGTGGAAGAGTATTGCGGCGGCACCGACGCTTACGAGCTGTCGCTGCCCAAGGGCCTGATTGAGCCGGGTGAGGACGTGCTGGCGGCGGCCGAGCGCGAGCTCAAGGAAGAGGCCGGTTTTGGCGCGCGTCAGTTGGAACACCTGACTGAGCTATCGTTGTCTCCCGGCTATATGAGCCAGAAAATCCAGGTGGTGCTGGCGACGGATCTGTACGAAGAACGCCTGGAAGGTGACGAGCCTGAACCGATGCGCGTGGACAGGATCAACCTGCGGGAATTGTCGTCCCTGGCGCAAAACCCACAATTCACCGAGGGCCGCGCCTTGGCGGCGTTGTACCTGGCCCGCGACCTGCTGACTTTGCGTGGAGCGTTCCTGGCATGAAATACCCTCATCCCATGATGGCCCCGGTGGTCGAACTGGCGCTCAAGGCAGGCGAGGCGATCCTGCCTTTCTGGCGAGCCAACGTGCAGGTTGTCCACAAGGCCGACGAGTCTCCGGTTACTGCTGCGGATATGGCCGCTCACGATGTCATCGTGGCCGGGTTGACGGCCTTGGCCCCGGATATCCCGATCCTCTCCGAAGAGGACGCCAATATTGCCCAGGATGTACGCGCCGGCTGGCAGCGCTGGTGGTTGGTGGATCCGCTGGATGGGACCAAGGAGTTCATTTCCGGTAGCGAGGAGTTTACCGTCAACATTGCGCTGATCGAGCGGGGGCGCGTGGTATTTGGCGTGGTATCGATGCCCACCAACGACCGCTTCTACGTCGGCGGCGCGGGGCTGGGCGCCTGGCGTGGCGACAAGGGCGCCGAGCCTGAGTCGGTAGGGGTGCGTAACGTGCTGGCGCCTGGCGAGGCGTTCACCGTGGTTGCGAGTCGCCGTCATACCAGTCCGGAGCAGGAGCGTCTTTTGAGCGGATTGAGCCAGAGCCTGGGGGAGTTGCAGCTCACCAGCATCGGCAGTTCATTGAAGTTCTGCCTGGTGGCCGAAGGCGCGGCGGATTGCTATCCACGGCTGGCGCCGACTTCCCAGTGGGACACCGCCGCGGCCCAGGGTGTACTGGAAGGCGCGGGCGGCGAGGTATTGGACTTGAGCGGCGAGCGGTTCTGTTATCCGCCACGGGAGTCGTTGCTGAATACGTCTTTCCTGGCATTGCCGGCGAAAGCGGCGTGGCGTGAGCAATTGCTGGCGCTCGCCCGTTCCTGAGTCTATGGGAGCAAAGCTTGCTCGCGAAACGAACGCCCCGATGTCCGAAAGAGCGCATCGTTCCTATCGCGGGCAAGCCTTGCTCCCACAGAGATCCCCTCGCCACAGAGGGTTGTGACAGCCCTGTCAGCGGTGCAACACGTACTGCCCCTCAAACCGCACCGCCGCTTCTTCACTGCCGTCATTCACCACTCGCGTCTGCAGGGACAACCGCGCCCGTCCGTAACGCTGGTAGGTGGCCAGGAAACGCTTCCATACCTTCTCCTCGGGCGCGTCGCAGATGACTGCCGCGTCTCGGGTCACCGGTAACGGATAGCTGATCTGCCCTTCCTGGATCACGATATGCCCGTCCTCAATGCCTTCCTCGCGCAGGGCCAGGTGCAGCCAGCCCCAGCCGCCGAGCACGGCGCCGCAATACAGGCTGCCGCCGAACATGGTGCTCTTGTGATTGACGTTGGCCTCCAACGGCAGGAACAGGCGCAGTTGCCGTGCCTTCCAATCGAGCACCTTGAGGCCCATGTCGCGGGTCAACGGGATGTCGTGGTGCAGGATCGATTCCAGGTAACGGCTGTCGCGGTTCATCGCCGGGCCTCTTGCTTGTAAGGGAAGACACGATAACTCAATCGGACTCATCGGCTGCGCCAGAGCTGCTGTCGCCGAAGGTCAGCCCATGCTTGCGCAACTTGTCGTGCAGGGTCTTGCGCGGAATGCCCAAGGCCTCGGCGAGGCTGCGTACCGAACTGTGGGGACGGGCCAACTCGGCGGCGATAAGGGTTCTCTCGAAATTCTCGACCTGTTCGCTCAACCCGCCGCTGATCATTTCCGCCGGTGTGCCGGGCGTGCCATCCGGCACGCTGTTGTCCAGGGCCAGTTCAAGGCCCAAGGCAAAGCGCTCGGCGGCGTTCTGCAATTCCCGAACGTTGCCCGGCCAACTGTGGCGCAGCAGCAGCGCCCGTTGCGCCGGCTGCAGTTCATGGGGGGGCAGGCCATGGCGCATACTGGCTTCGTCAGCGAAGTGCTGGAACAGCATCAATGCATCCTCACCCCGCTCGCGCAACGGCGGTATACGCAACGGTGCCACGTTCAGGCGGTAGTACAGGTCGGCGCGAAAGCGTCCCTGGTCGGCGGCCTGGCGCAGGTCTTCCTTGGTCGCGGCGATGACGCGGATGTCCAGCGGGATCTGCTGATTGCCCCCCAGGCGCTCCACCACGCGCTCTTGCAACAGTCGCAGCAGCTTGACCTGGACATCCAGACTCATGCTTTCGATTTCATCGAGGAACAGCGTGCCGCCATTGGCGAACTCGAACTTGCCGATGCGACGTTTCTGCGCGCCGGTGAAGGCCCCCGGTTCGTGGCCGAACAGTTCGCTTTCCACCACCGATTCGGCCAGGGCCCCGGCGTTGATCGCGACGAACGGGCCGTTGCGCCGCCCGGAAAGATCATGCAGTGCACGGGCTACCACTTCCTTGCCGGCGCCGGTTTCACCGAGGATCAGCACGTCGGCACGGGTCGCCGCCAATGCGCCGATCTGCTCGCGCAAACGCAGCATAGGTGCGGACTGGCCGACCAGGCGGGCGCTGAGTTCATGACGGTCGCTGAGGGCCAGGCGCAGGCTGCGGTTGTCCAGCACCAGGCGGCGCAGGGCCAGGGCCCGGCGTACGCTGTCGAGCAGGTGATCGCTGGGGAAGGGTTTTTCCAGAAAGTCATAGGCTCCGGCGCGCATGGCCTGGACCGCCAGCGGCACATCGCCGTGACCGGTGATCAGCAGCACCGGCAGTTCCGGGTCCTGGGCGTGGAGTTGATTCAGCAGTTCGATGCCGTCAATGCCCGGCATGCGGATGTCGCTGACCACCACGCCCGGCCAGTCACGGGGCAATTGCCCGGCAAGGCCTTTGGCCTCGGCCAGGGACAGGATGTTCAGGCCGGCCAGGTCGAGGGTCTGGCTCAGGGCCTGGCGCAGGTGGGGATCGTCATCGATCAGCACCACCTCAATGCGGTTATCGATGGTCATACGCTACGGTCCTCGGACGGTTGCAAGCTTACCCCAGGCGCGCCGGCGCGCAGTTTGAGGGTGATCAGGGCGCCGCCCTCCTTGTGGTTGGCGAACGACAGTTCGCCACCGAAGGCGCGCATCAGGGTGTCGCAGATCGCCAGCCCCAAGCCCAAGCCCTGGGTACGGGTCTTGGTGGTATAGAAGGGTTCGCCGGCACGACCCAGGGCTTCCATGCAAAAGCCCGGGCCGTTATCGCGGATGTACAGGTTGACGCCGGTTTCGGTGGCCTGGGCACTGAGCCAGAGTTTGCGCGGAGGACCTTTTTCGGTCAGGGCGTCGAGGGCATTGGCCAGCAGATTGCCGAGCACCTGGCGCAAGCGAGTTTCTCCAGCTTCGACCCACAGCGTGGCAGCCGGCAGGTCGCGGATCAGCTCCACTTCCATGCTGCGCCGGCGTTTGGCGAGCAGCGCCAGGGCATCGTCCAGGGCCGGTTGCAGGGCAACGCTTTCCGGCGCATGGCGGTCGCGGCGGGCAAAGGCCCGCAGGTGAGCAATGATCGACGCCATGCGCCCGGTCAGTTCATTGATCAGCTTGAGGTTGCCCCTGGCGTCCTCGGTACGCTGATGGTCGAGCAATATCTCGGCGTTTTCCGCATAGCTGCGAATCGCTGCCAGCGGCTGGTTGAGTTCATGGCTGATACTGGCCGACATGGTGCCCAATGCCGACAGCTTGCCGGCCTGCACCAAGTCATCCTGGGCGCGGACAAGCTCCTGCTGCGCCTGCTCGCGCTCCAGGACTTCCTGCTTCAGCCGCCGGTTCAGTCCTTCCAGATCGCTGGTGCGCTCGGCCACCCGGCCCTCCAGTTCTTGACGCGCCTTGCCTTCGAAGGCGATCCGGTCCAGGTAATGTCGCCTGCGTTGCATCATCAAGCCGAGCAACAACATCAAGACCAGCAGGGCGGCACCGCCGATGGCGACGACGGTTCGCACGGGACGGTCGATCAGGGTTCGTGGAGCGAGGATGCTCACGCTCCATCCCGTTTCTTCGATGGTCTGGGTCTGGGTCAGCCAGGCCTGTGGATCCAGTTTCAGCGGTTTCGGATCGCGGGTCGGGTAGGGTTGCACGGCGCTGATTGCGCTATGTTCTTCGTCGCTTAGCGGGCGGGTCGAGCGGAATCGCCATTCCTGCCGTGAAGTCAGGATGACCACCCCGTTGTGATCGGTCACCAGCAACTGCTCCGGGGTTTTGCCCCAAAGGCTTTCGGTGTGGTCCAGGTCGACCTTGACCACCAGCACACCGATGACACGGTCACGCTCACGCACGGCGGCGGCGAAGAAATAGCCACGCTTGGCCGACGTAGTGCCCAGGCCGAAGAAACGCCCCAGGCGCCCGGCCATGGCTTCGATGTAATAGGGCCGGAAGGCGAAGTTGCGTCCGACGAAACTGTCGTGCTTATCCCAGTTCGAGGCCGCCAGGGTCTTACCGGTGGCGTCCATCAGGTACATCACCTCGGCGCCGGTCTGGGTGCTGATGTTCTTCAGTAGCTGGTTGGCGTTGCCTTGGGTGAACTCATCGTCCGGGGCAGACAACACCGCACGCAGGGCTGGCAGATCGCCGAGAATCTGCGGCATGACCTCATAGCGGTGCAGGGTGCCCAGCAGGTTGGCGACGTAAAGGTCGAGGGTCTGACGATTCTGCCCGGCCAGTTCGCTGCGGTAATAGCGTTCGGCCAGATGCTCCAGCGGCCATAGCAACGGAGCCAGGCACAGTGCAAGCAAGGCCAGGCTGCGCCAACGGGGTCTGCGAGGAAGGGTGGAGTTCATGAACGTGCGCCTGTAGGAACAAGCGCATTATGCCTAGTGTCCTGTCTCGGAAATACGTTCTTTTTTGGCGAGTGGCTTGGGTGTTCGGCCAAGGCGCCGCGACGAGTCATAGCAGGGCTATGGCGAGGAGTGGCACCGCCGGCCGGGCACCCAAGACGCCGCCAAAAATGAACAGCTTATTTCCGAGACCGGACACTAGTGTCGCTCGGCAAGACACTGCTGTAACGCGCTTCGCCAGTCTGGCTGGCTCACTCCCCATTCCAGCAGCAGACGTGTGCAATCCAGGCGCGAGTTCAGCGGCCGCGGGGCCGGCGTCGGGTAAGCGCTGGAGGGGATGGCTTCGAGCATCGAACAAGGCTTGTGCTGTTCGATCAACCGTTCACCGATGGCCTGGGCAAAACCGAACCAGGATGTCTCGCCCTGAGCCGTCAGGTGATAGGTGCCCCAGGTGCCGCAACGACCGGCCTGCCAATGCTCGATGAGCCTGGCGGTACTGTCGGCGATGGTTCCAGCCCAGGTCGGTGCTCCGATCTGGTCGGCTACCACTCGCAGGTGTGGTTTTTCCTGGAGCAGACGCTGCATGGTCAGGAGAAAGTTGCGGCCCTCGGTCGAGTACACCCAACTGGTGCGCAATATCAGGTGCTGGCCACCCGCCTGGCGAATGGCATCCTCGCCAGCCAGTTTGCTGCGTCCATAGACGCTTAGCGGGTTGGGTATGTCGTCCTCGGTGTAGGGCGCCGGTTTGCGGCCATCGAAGACATAATCGGTGGAGTAGTGGATCAGTGGGGCGCCCAACTCGTTTGCTGCGAGGGCCAGGATCCCCGGTGCGGTGGCGTTGATGGCAAAGGCCAGTTCCGGCTCGCTCTCGGCCTGGTCGACGGCGGTGTGGGCGGCGGCGTTGATGATCAGGTCGGGCTGCAGGGCGACAATGCGAGGGCGTAGTTGATCCGGATATGCCAGGTCCAACTGATCGCTGCCGCGCACAATCAGCTCGCCGGTGTCGGCCAGTCGCGATTGGAGTGCCCGGGACACCTGGCCGTTCTTGCCGATGATCAGGATTCGCAAGGACTCACTCATGGGAACAGATCGGCCTCACACAAAAACTTGCCGTTCTGGTCCTTGGGCGACAGGGTGGGTGCACCCTCCAGCTCCCAGTCGATAGCCAGGTCCGGATCGTCCCAGCGGATGCAGCGTTCGGCCGAAGGCGCATAGTAGTCCGTGGTTTTGTAGAGAAAATCCGCTGACTCGCTCAGTACCATAAAACCGTGGGCGAAGCCTGGCGGAATCCACAGCTGCCGCTGGTTTTGCGCCGACAGATGCGCGCTCGTCCACTGACCGAAAGTGGGCGAGCTGCGGCGAATGTCCACAGCAACGTCCAGGACTTCGCCGGCGATGACACGCACGAGCTTTCCCTGGGCCTGCTCGATCTGATAATGCAGGCCGCGCAGCACACCCTTGGTCGAGCGTGAATGGTTGTCCTGGACGAACTGCAGGTCGCAGCCAGTGGCCTTGGCGAACGCCCGGGCATTGAAACTTTCGTAGAAAAAGCCGCGGTCGTCACCGAAGACTTTCGGCTCGATGACAAGGACGTCCGGCAATCGGGTAGCGATGACGTTCAACGTGATTCTCCGGCGACCTTGAACAGATACTGTCCGTAGCCGGTCTTGCCGAAGTACTCGGCGCGCTCAAGAATGTGCTCGCGGCTGACCCAGCCCTGTTGGTACGCAATTTCTTCCAGGCATGCCACTTTCAGGCCTTGGCGATGTTCGATGGTCTGCACATATTGCGAAGCTTCCAGCAGGCTGTCGTGAGTGCCGGTGTCCAGCCAGGCAAAGCCACGACCGAATCGCTCGACATGCAGGTCGCCGCGTCGCAGATAGGCGTTGTTGACGTCGGTGATTTCCAGTTCGCCGCGTTTGGAGGGCTTTATCGCCTTGGCGATCTGGATGACGTCGTTATCGTAGAAATACAAGCCAGTGACCGCATAGCTGGATTTGGGCTCGGCGGGTTTTTCTTCAATGGAAAGGGCGTGGCCTTCAGCGTCGAAGTCGATCACGCCAAAACGCTCCGGATCCTTGACCCAGTAGCCGAATACGGTCGCACCTTGCTGCCGATTGACAGCGGTCTGCAATTGTTCGCCGAAGTGCTGTCCATGGAAGATGTTGTCACCCAGGATCAGGCACACCGGATCGCTGCCAATGAACTGTTCGCCGATCAGGAATGCCTGGGCCAGGCCATCGGGTGAGGGCTGTTCGGCGTAACTGATCTGAACTCCGAATTGGCTGCCGCTGCCCAGCAGGTTGCGATATTGCGGTAGATCCTGTGGGGTGGAGATCACCAGGATATCCTTGATGCCCGCAAGCATCAGTACCGAGATCGGGTAGTAGATCATCGGTTTGTCGTAAATCGGCAGCAGTTGCTTGGAAACCCCGAGGGTAATCGGGTGCAGCCGCGTGCCGGAGCCACCGGCCAGAACAATGCCTTTGATCATGCAATCGATTCCTTTTCGTCGAGCGAGCCGAGGCGTTCGCCCTGATAGCTGCCGTCCTGGACACGCCGGCACCATGGGAGGTTCTCAAGGTACCATTGCACGGTTTTGCGCAGGCCCGTGTCGAAGGTTTCCCTGGGCGTCCAGCCAAGTTCCCGTTCGATCTTGCCGGCATCGATGGCGTAGCGCAGGTCATGGCCGGGGCGGTCCCTGACGAAGGTGATCAGGTCGACATAGCGCACGATCCCTTCGGGCTTGCCGGGTGCCAGTTCTTCGAGCAGCGCGCAGATACTGCGTACGACGTCGATGTTCTTCTGCTCATTGTGGCCGCCAATATTGTAGGTCTCGCCGACCACGCCTTCGGTGACGACTTTCAGCAGCGCCCGGGCATGGTCTTCGACATACAGCCAGTCCCGCACTTGTTGCCCGTCGCCGTAGACCGGCAATGGCTTCCCGCCCAAGGCGTTGAGGATCACCAGCGGAATCAGCTTTTCAGGGAAGTGGAACGGTCCATAGTTGTTTGAGCAGTTGGTCAGCAGCACGGGTAAGCCGTAAGTGCGCTGCCAGGCACGGACCAGATGGTCTGACGCAGCCTTGCTGGCGGAATAAGGGGAGCTGGGTGCATACGGGGTGGTTTCAGTGAACAGGTCATCTGCGCCGTGCAGGTCACCGTATACTTCGTCGGTGGAGATATGGTGGAAACGAAACGCCTGTTTCTGGGTTTCAGGCAGGGCCTGCCAATAGGCGCGGGTAGCTTCCAGAAGGCTGTAGGTGCCCACGATATTGGTCTGGATAAAGTCAGCCGGGCCATCAATGGAACGGTCCACATGGGACTCCGCTGCCAGATGCATGATCGCATCGGGCTTGAACCGCGCCAGCACCGCGCTGACCGTGGGTTGATCGACGATATCGGCCTGTACGAACTCATAACGACTGTTGTGATCGACGCTGCTCAGCGATTCGAGATTGCCAGCGTATGTCAGCTTATCGAGGTTCAGGATCTGGTGTTCGGTATCAAGGATCAAATGCCGTACGAGGGCCGAGCCGATGAAGCCGGCGCCGCCAGTGATGAGAATGCGCATCCGGTTAAGCCTTTTTCCATGAGACGACAAAGCATGGAGCATAGATTGTCGACATGCGGATGGTGGTGCAAGTGGGATATTTTGGGCGGTGTCCCCGAATCTGGAGGTCAAAAGCATCCGTCAGTCTGCAAGAAGACATGCGGGGCCCCCTCTTCCAACAAAGAGGGGTTGCTTATTCTCCGACTCAGTGGCGTGATAGGTGTTCAATAAAAACCACATCAGGGGTCGTTGTATGCCGCTCGCTACGTTGGTTCACCGTGCCAGTTTGCCAAGCCCACAGATCAGCGCCGAGCAGGCGTTGGTGCTGCTGCGCTTGAACTACGGACTCAGCGGTGATCTGCGACCCCTTGGCAGCCAGCAGGATCTCAACTACCGCGTCGACAGTGAGCGCGGGCGATTTGTGTTGAAAATTTGCCATGGTGACTACGCTGTCCAGGAGCTCCAGGCCCAACATGCTGCCCTCAGGCAACTGGCCCTTCACGGCACGGTAAAAGTGCCGCGGGTGATCGTGGCCGATAACGGCCAAGACCTGTTGACGCTCGACGTCGGCGGACAGGTGGTTCACGTCCGGCTGTTGGAGTACATCGACGGCCAGCCCCTGACCCAACTCAAGCATCTGGGGCTGGAGCTGGTGAGCGGTCTGGGACGCTTGTGTGCCGAAGTCGATCTGGCCTTGGCCGGGTTCGACCATCCGGGTCTGGAGCGCACCCTGCAATGGGATGCCCGCCATGCCAATGCGCTGATCGACCATTTGCTGCCGGTTATTCAGGACGATCAACGGCGCGACCTGATTGCCGAGGTTGCGCAACAGGCCGAGCGACGCCTGCATCCGCTCAAGGCCAACCTGCCGGTGCAAGCGATCCACATGGACCTGACGGACGACAATGTTGTCTGGCAGCGTGATGCCCAGCGCCAATGGCAGTTGCAAGGCGTCATCGACTTTGGTGACCTGGTTCGCACCTGGCGCATCACCGAGCTGTCGGTGACTTGCGCGGCGTTGTTGCATCACGCCAATGGCGATCCGCTTTTCATCCTGCCGGCGGTCCAGGCTTATCACGCGACAAACCCGTTGCAACGTGAAGAACTGCTGGCGCTCTGGCCGCTGATTGTGACGCGTGCCGCCGTGCTGGTGCTCAGTGGCGAACAACAGGCTTCAATCGACCCGGACAACGCTTACAGCCGCGCCAATCTGGAGCATGAATGGGAAATTTTCCGGGTTGCCCACTCGGTGCCGTTCGAACTGATGGAGGCGGCAATCCTGAGCGCCGTTGGCCAGAGTCTGCCACCGATTGTCAGTGAAGGTTTTGTACCCCTGTTGCCGACCCTGGTGGGCCGTGAGTTCGCACTGATTGACCTGGGTGTCCTGAGTCCGCATTTCGAGGCTGGCAATTGGGAGCAGCCGGGTATTGATCAGCGGCTGTTGAGCGAAGCCGCCACCGTTCACGGATTGGCCGCCAGCCGTTACGGCCAGTACCGGTTGTCGCGCACCCGACCGGACAGTGCCGTGGAGCCTGATACCTGCCCGTTGCACGTGGAGCTGCATGTACCTCATGGCACGCCGCTCGAGTCGCCGTTCGCCGGGGTGTTGCACACGACCGCCGACGGCGTGCTGCAACTGGACAGTTCGCAGTTGAGCATACGCCTGTGGGGGGTGTCGTCGCCGCTGCATGCCGGGGCCGCGCTGGTCAAGGGACAGGTATTGGGCGAAGTGGCTGGCCCATTGCGGGTTCAGTTATGTCGGGGCGCGCATTTGAACCCACCGTTGTTCTGCACACCGTCCGCAGCTCCGGCTTGGCAGGCGTTGTGCCCTTCACCGGCGGTATTGCTCGGGCTGGCTTGCGATGCAGAGGAGGAAGTGGACGCCAAGGCATTGCTGGCCCGCCGCGATGCTAGCTTCGCCCGCACCCAGAAACACTACTACGTTGACCCGCCGCGCATCGAGCGTGGCTGGCGCAACCACCTGATCGACATGCAGGGGCGTTCCTACCTCGACATGCTCAATAATGTCGCGGTGTTAGGGCATGGTCATCCACGCATGGCGGCTGTGGCCGCCCGGCAGTGGTCGCTGCTCAATACCAACTCCCGTTTCCACTACGCGGCGATTGCCGAATTTTCCGAACGGTTGTTGTCACTGGCACCGTCAAACATGGATCGGGTGTTTCTGGTCAACAGCGGCACCGAGGCCAACGACCTGGCGATCCGCCTGGCCTGGGCCTACAGCGGCGGACGGGACATGCTCAGCGTGCTGGAGGCCTACCATGGCTGGTCGGTGGCGGCGGATGCGGTCTCGACGTCCATCGCCGACAACCCCAAGGCCCTGAGCAGTCGTCCGGACTGGGTGCACCCGGTAACCGCTCCCAATACCTATCGTGGTGAGTTCCGTGGCCCCGACAGTGCGCCGGACTACGTGCGCAGTGTCGAACACAACCTGGCAAAAATTGCCGAGCAAAAACGCCAACTCGCCGGTTTCATCTGCGAACCGGTGTACGGCAATGCCGGCGGTATCGCGCTGCCACCTGGCTATTTGAAACAGGTCTATGGGCTGGTGCGCGAACGGGGCGGCGTGTGCATCGCCGATGAAGTGCAGGTCGGCTATGGACGCATGGGCGAGTTTTTCTGGGGGTTCGAAGAGCAGGGCGTGGTGCCGGATATCATTACCATGGCCAAGGGCATGGGAAATGGCCAGCCGCTGGGCGCGGTCATCACTCGTCGGGAAATCGCCGAGGCGTTGGAAGCCGAGGGTTATTTCTTTTCGTCGTCCGGCGGCAGCCCTGTCAGTTGCCAGATCGGCATAGCCGTCCTCGATGTCATGGAGGAAGAAGGGCTTTGGGAGAACGCCAGGGTGGTGGGCGGTCACTTCAAGGCTCGTCTGCAAGCCCTGACAGACCGGTACCCATTGGTTGGCGCAGTGCATGGTTCGGGGTTCTATCTGGGCCTGGAACTGATCCGCAACCGCGAAACCCTGGAGCCCGCGACCGAAGAAACCGCGACGCTGTGCAATCGCCTTCGGGAGCTGGGTATCTTCATGCAACCCACCGGTGACTACCTGAACATCCTCAAGATCAAGCCACCGATGGTCACGACCCGTCAGAGTGTGGATTTCTTTGTCGATATGTTGGAGAAGGTCCTGGACGAAGGACTCTGAACCGAGGCTGATGCTCCAAAGCAGGAGCCTGCTCGCGATGCCGGATGGAAAGTCGCATCGCAAGCAGGCTAGCTCCTCCAGACTGATCGCGAGTATTTTCCGATTTTTATCGGCGATAATCGCGATTTTTTTTTCGTCTTTATATTTTCTTAGCTTTTAAGTTCGATTTTTATCGGCTATAAAGTCTTCGTGCCGAAGCCATGGTCGCTTCCTGTCCGCCGTTATCCTCTTTGTCATCCGCTGCACATCGCCCGGAGATGATTCATGAGCCGTATCGTTACCGTCGCCGCCACCCAGATGGCCTGTTCCTGGGACCTTGAAGCCAACATCGAGACCGCTGAAAATCGGGTTCGCGAAGCAGCAGCCAAGGGCGCCCAGATCATCCTGATCCAGGAACTGTTCGAGACCCCGTATTTTTGCCAGAAGACGAACCCGGACTATCTGCTGCTGGCGACCCCGGTTGAAGAAAACGTAGCCATCAAGCATTTCCAGAAGCTGGCGAAAGAGCTGCAGGTTGTGCTGCCGATCAGCTTCTTCGAACTGGCCGGACGTGCGCGTTTCAACAGCATTGCAATCATCGACGCCGATGGACGGAACCTGGGTGTGTACCGCAAGAGTCACATTCCGGACGGTCCCGGCTACCATGAGAAGTATTACTTCAACCCGGGGGATACCGGCTTCAAGGTCTGGAATACCCGTTATGCGAAGATTGGCGTGGGCATCTGCTGGGACCAGTGGTTTCCCGAATGTGCCCGCAGCATGGCGTTGCAGGGTGCGGAAATACTGTTCTATCCGACCGCCATCGGCAGCGAGCCCCACGACAAGAGCATTGCGTCCCGTGACCACTGGCAACGCGTGCAACAAGGCCATGCCGGCGCCAACCTGATGCCGCTGGTGGCCAGCAACCGCATTGGCAACGAGGAGCAGGACGGTTACGACATCACCTTTTACGGCTCATCGTTCATCGCCAATCAGTTTGGCGAAAAAGTCCAGGAGCTGAACGAAACCGAAGAAGGTGTATTGGTACACAGCTTCGATCTCGACGAGTTGGAGCGCATTCGCAGTGCCTGGGGCATTTTTCGGGATCGCCGTCCGAACCTTTACGGACCGATCAAAACCCTTGATGGCTCACTGGAGTCCTGATTCATGACAACGTTGCACAGCACCCCCCGCGCGGATGGCTTTTACATGCCTGCCGAGTGGGCAACCCAGACCCAGGTCTGGATGATCTGGCCCGAGCGCCCGGATAACTGGCGCCTGGGTGGCAAGCCCGCGCAGGCTGCCCACGCAGCGGTCGCCAAGGCCATAGCTCGTTTCGAACCAGTGACCGTGGCGGTTTCAGCTGCTCAATATGAGAACGCCCGGGCGCGCCTCGACGTACCGAATATCCGCCTGGTGGAAATGTCCAGCGACGACGCCTGGGTCCGGGACACCGGCCCGACGTTCGTCATCAATGACAATGGCGAAGTACGTGGGGTCGACTGGGACTTCAACGCCTGGGGCGGTTTTGATGGCGGCCTGTACTCCCCATGGAACCGGGATTCGCAAGTGGCCAGCAAGATCCTTGAGATCGAACGCAGTTCGCGTTATCGCACTGACGGCTTCGTGCTTGAGGGCGGTTCCATCCACGTCGATGGCGAAGGCACCGTGATCACTACCGAAGAATGCCTGCTCAATCGCAACCGTAACCCGCACTTGGGTCGCGAGGACATCGAGGCCGTGCTCAGCGCCCAATTGGCGGTGGACAAGATCATCTGGCTGCCGGACGGTTTGTTCAACGATGAAACCGACGGCCATGTGGATAACTTCTGCTGCTACGTGCGTCCTGGCGAAGTTCTGCTTGCCTGGACCGACGATCCACAGGACCCGAACTACGCACGCTGCCACGCCGCGATGGATGTGTTGCAAAACAGCACCGACGCCAAGGGGCGCGCGTTCATGGTGCACAAAATGCCGATTCCGGGGCCGCTGTATGCCACCGAGGCGGAATGCGCGGGCGTGGATGCCGTGGAGGGTTCTCAGGAGCGCAGTCCGGGCGTGCGACTGGCCGGGTCCTACGTCAACTTCCTGATCGTCAACGGCGGCATCATTGCGCCAAGCTTCGACGATCCGCTGGATGCCACAGCCAGGGAAGTTCTGCAGAACCTGTTCCCACAGCACGAAGTGGTCATGGTTCCGGGTCGCGAACTGTTACTGGGGGGCGGGAATATCCATTGTCTTACTCAACAGCAACCGGCGCCGTACACAAAATGAGTGGTGACGTAACAGCCCAGTGATATCGACTACGCCAGTTCCGCATGGGCGTTTTTGGATCCATTCAAGCGAGCCCGCAGCCCGATTGGGATGCGGGCATTTTTACGCCTGTTTATTGGCGGTGCCGGATACATTGGCATAGCTCTTGTATCTGCATCCCGGCAGTTCCAAAGAGACGGGCTGAGTTGTTTTGTAATAAACCTTGGATAAATTGGCCGCTCATCAACCAGGAGAAGGCGCTGGAATGAATATGATAAGCGAGCGCACATCCCATCCCTTGGCCGTTAATGGTGAGTCGCTTCAAGCCCTGGCGCAGTGGTTGAAGTCCAACGGAACGCGTCAGATCAGAGAGCCTGATCCGCGTCGGCTGATCATGGAGCGCTACCCCGCTGGGCTGTTCAGCGAGGCGGAGCTGGAAGCGTTGTGGGATGTCATGCAAGGATAAGAATTCGACGGATTGATAAAAGCGCTGGCCGGGATGGCAGCGCTTTTTTGTGTGCGAAGGCTATAAGCTGAAGCAGGCCTCTGTGGGAGCGAGCAGGCTCACTCCCACAGGTGGCTCGGCACTTGACCGATTCACGAAACAAACTGAAAGCCATTCCGATGTTTTTCCGCGAGGTTCTCGGGGCTACGCTGCCGTTATCCGGTTCTGACGGCTAGCGGAGTTTCCATGACCACTCTTCATTACATCTATGATCCGCTCTGCGGTTGGTGCTACGGCGCCAAACCACTGGTGCAGGCCGCCCGTGCGGTGCTGCCGGTGATCGCCCATGGCGGCGGCATGATGACCGGTGCCAATCGCCAACCGGTCTCACCCCAGTTGCGTAATTACGTGATGCCCCATGACCGGCGGATCGCCGAACATACCGGCCAGCCGTTTGGTGAGGCCTATTTCGAGGGCCTGCTGCGGGACGAGCACGCGGTGTTCGACTCGGCGCCACCCATTGCGGCGATTCTCGTTGCCGAACAGTTGGGTGGCCAAGGGCTGGACCTGTTGGGGCGCTTGCAAACCGCACACTACGTTGAAGGCCGGAGAATTGCCGATGAAACGGTGCTGTTGGAACTGGCCGGCACCATCGGGCTTGAAGCCGAGGCATTCCAATTGGCGTTCACCGGTGTTGATGTAGAAACCCATATCAAGGCCAGTCGTGCCTTGCTGGCCAAAATCGGTGGCCAAGGCTTTCCAACCCTGGCGCTGGAGCACGAGGGTCTGTTCTCGCGGGTCGATATTGGCCCCTGGCTGGGTAAGCCCGAGGCATTCGCCGAATGGTTGAATCTGTCTTTACCGGTACAGGTCTCTTCCCCTACACCGGTCTGTAGTCTGGATGGATGTTCGGGTTCTTAGACGTTTTTTGCCTAATCAAAGACGATTCACGAAATTGACACATTCTTGAAGGCACGGCTAGGATTCGGCCTACGCCTGTGGCTAACAGCCATGACTCTTAAATAATAAAAGGGCCCGACACGATCACTCGTGGGCGGGCCTTTTCATTATTTCAGGAGCAAGAGTCCGAAAAAGAGCGCAGAAAAAGCGCCATTTCGGCTGCCGGTCGCAGTGCGTATCAATTCATACAAGGAAAACAATCATGTTGAACACGCGCATCGGTTTGATCGCACTGGGGATTTTGAGCACGACACACGCCATGGCCAGCGACCAATCCGAGTCCAAGGGCTTCGTTGAAGACAGCAGTCTGAAAGTGCTGTTGCGCAACGCTTATATCAACCGTGACTACAAGGATGGCAACCAGGACAAGGCCGAATGGGGCCAGGCGGCCATCGGTACATTCTCGTCCGGCTTCACCCAAGGCACCGTCGGTGTGGGAGTGGACGCCTTCGGCCTGTACGCATTGCGTCTGGACGGTGGCAAAGGCCGCAGCGGTGCGGGCGGCATCGACTTCTTCAAGCAAGGCGATAGCGGTAATGCGGCGGATGACCTGTCCAGGTTCGGCGCAGCGGTGAAATTCCGCGTCTCCAATACAGTGCTGGCCTACGGTGACCAGATGCCGGCCTTGCCAGTGTTGAGTTACGACAACTCGCGTTTGTTGCCGGAAAGCTATACCGGCACCCTGATCACCTCCAAAGAGATCAAGGGCCTGGAACTGAACGCCGGCCGTTTCACCGCCGAATCGCGCAAGAGCGCCGAAGGTCGCGATAGCGGTGGACTGAAGTCGATCAACGTATTGGGCGGCAGCTATCAGTTCACCGAACAGTTCAAGGCTTCGCTCTACGCCTCGGATGTCGAGGATGTGCTGAAGAAACAGTATGTCAACGCCAACTATGTGTTCCCGTTGGCCAAGGATCAGTCCTTGACGCTGGACTTCAACGGCTACCGCACCAAACTGGACAACGACTACGTTCGTGAGAACAGCGTCACGGGCGACGACAACAAAATCTGGAGCCTGGCCGCCACCTTCGCCACCGGGCCGCACAGTTTCACGCTCGCTCATCAGCGCAGCACCGGCGACAGCAACCTGGGCTATGCCTACGGTGGCTATCAGCGTGAACAGAATCGGGTGGGGGACGGCGGTAACACAATCTACCTGGCCAACTCCTACTGGTCCGACTTCAACGCGGAAGACGAACGCAGCTGGCAACTGGGCTACGGCCTGGACTTCACCACGTTCGGCGTTCCTGGTTTGACCTATAACGTCGCTTACGTGCGTGGCGATAACATCACTACCTCCACCAGCGAAGGTGGCACCGAGCGCGAGATCTTCAACCAGCTCAAGTACGTGGTCCAGAACGGTCCGGCCAAGGATCTCAGCGTGAGGCTGCGCAGTTCGGTCCTGCGTGTTTCGCAGAAATCCAGCGAGTACAACGTCAGCGGCAACGAGCTGCGAGTATTCGTGGATTACCCGATCAATGTCTTCTGATGTCTGATCGCGTTATCTGAGCCAGAAACCCTCGAATTCGAATTCGGGGGTTTCTGGCTTTTAGCGGCATAAATATTGCCGTAATCGATTGTTTTCCCGATAAAAAGTCGTACTAATGGCCTTTCTGCTTCGTTTCAAGCGTGCCTTGAAATGACTCAAATTCTTTTTCATGGACGGAAATTCTGCACCTACTAGATTAGGCCGCTCAATGCAGTGGAGACCTAATAAAAATGATCGTTCTGAACAGGGAAGTGGGCGAAGCGCTACGACGTGACAAATACGTTAACGTCCGTGGTGGAGACTTCAATCTCTACGGTCATTTCGGCGACTTTGTCCGGCTGACCAAGAGCTGGGATAACATGGAGCCCGACAGTTATTACGGCCAGGCCGAGTCAGGCATGCGGTTTCGCCGCTACAGCGACTTCGAATACAACCCCCAGACCCGCGAGCTCAAGCAGCTCGAACATCGGGCCTATATCCAGTCCAAGGCCAACAACAGCTACGTCGGCGGACTGGAACGGCACTTCCAGGATTTCTCCAACGAAGTGATCAATTCCCCGGTGGTGCGCAGCCTGATCGACACGGACTTCGAGGTATACAAGAACGTCCTGCCGCAGGAACTGCATGATGAAATCTGGCAATGTCAGATCCATCAGATCCGCATCGAGATCAAGCCGGGCAAACAACTGGAAATCACGCCTGAAGGAATTCACTGCGACGGGTATCCGTTCAGCGGTGTGCACTTCTGGGGCCGTCACAATGTGGCGGGTGCGGAGAGCCGGTTGTATACCGCCCAGGAAGAACAGCTGGCGGCGGTTACCTACGAGGACATCCTCGATACGACGTTCTTCCTCGATCGCGACATGCGTCATTACGTGACCCCGGCCCGCAACGTCCACAGCCATGAAATGGCGTTCAGGCAGATCCTGGCGATTTCCTTCTCGCGGCCCGGGACCGCTTTTGACATTGTTCGCTGAACAGCTGGTACCCATGGACGATCCGGAGCCTCAGGTGCTGCTGCGCCGGGCGATGGTCAGGGATGCCGAGCGAATGGAGCAGTTCTTTCGCGGTTTCGACGAAGTGTCGTTCTGCGAATGGCAGGATGCCCGGTTCTTGCGGGGCGTGTTGTTGCAGGAAACCACCACGGCATACCTGGCCATCGATGCCAGTGGCTGCGTGGTGGGTGCGGTGATTGGCGGCATGCTCGGTACCCGTGGCACCATCAACCACCTGGCGGTCAGCCCAAGGCATCGCACCCGCGGCCTGGGCCAGCGTCTGGTGGAAGCGGCTTCCGCCGACATGAAGCGTGTGGGCGTGCTGCGCATGTTCCTCTTCGTCGATGATGCTAACCTGGCCGGCAAGCGTTTCTGGGCAGCCCAGGGGTTCTGCGAACCTCGGGGTGAAATCACTTTCGAGAGAGATCTATGAGCAAGACTTCCAGCCAGCCGCTGGTGGTCGAACCACAAGCCTCGCGTACCTTCGCCGAAGCCAGTCCGGTGGTAGCGGGTTATTTTACGGTTTCGTTTGTGTTCGGTCTGATGGCGGTCAACGCCGGGCTCCCCTTGTGGTTGCCGGTAGCGATGTGCCTGTTCGTCTACGCGGGCGCTTCGCAGTTCGCGGCGCTGGCGTTGATTTCCAGCGGGGCGTCGCTGACCACCATCGTGCTCACTACATTCCTGATCAATGCGCGACATATGCTGATGTCGGTCTACATGGCCAAGGCCTTGCGTGCGTTGGGGCTCAGTCGTTTCGAGCGTTGGTGCTATGCGTCAGGTCTTACGGACGAGTCGTTCGCTTTCCACAGCGTCAAGCTGGGTAGCGGGGCGCCGGTGAGTGTGCGCTATCTCATCGGCTTCAACTTGTTCTGCCATACCTCCTGGGTGCTCGGCGGCTTGTTGGGCGCCGTGTGCGCGCAATACGCGGCGCATTTGATCAAGTATCAGCTCGACTATGCCTTGACCGCGATGATGCTCTACGTGCTGGTTTCGCTGTGCAATACCCGTAACAAGCTGATTGCTGCCCTGGCGGCCGTCGTGTGCATGGGCGTGTTGAGCCTGTTGGGCACGTCGCCATTCAACGTTTTTATCGCCACGTTCGTTGGCTGCGGGGTGGGCGTATGCCTGACCAAACGTTCCTGATCATGGTGGTGGTCCTGATGATGGTCGTGACTTTCCTGCCCCGTGCCTTGCCGTTGCAGATCAACACGGAACACTGGCCACCTTTCGTTGCCCGTGCCCTGGAATACCTGCCGGTGGCGATCGTCGCTGCCATCAGCCTCACCCCGTTGTTGATCAAGGATCAGCAGATACAACTCGACCGCCCGGAGTTCTACGCCGCGATTCCCACGCTGCTATGTGCGTATTTCAGCCGTAACCTGTTTCTCAGTGTGGCGCTGGGCACGGCGGCGTATATCGCGCTCGGTTCGTTCCTGTAGCGCCAGGTCCACGACATCGTGCAGTGCCTGACCTGACAATTCAGGATTGTTCACCACCAGACGTACCTCGAGAGAGTCCTCGAAGTCCGGGAAAATCGTCAGGCCGTTGCGCAGTGCCGCATCCCGGGATACCAGCCCCAGGCCATCGAGTTGGGTGATCAACGACAGCGTCAGCGTTTCACTGCAGGAGTACACCATCCGCTGACTTGAGTCGTATTCGCTCAGCCCTGCATCGAGAAAACGGAGGAAACTTTGGGAGTACGGGCACTCTTCCGCGGGACGTACCTGAAACCTGTCTCCGAGCAAACCGAGGGAATCGCCCTCATTGCCACAATGAGCGCCCACCACCCGCACCTGCACATCAGGCATCGTAATGCTGGAAAAACCGCTCAGTTGCGCGCCGATCAGGATGGCCAGGTCAAAATCTTCATTCTTGAGTTTGCTCAGGTTCTCCATTGATTCGGCGTAACTGAATTCCAACTGGTACTGGGGGAAAACGGCGATCAACCGATCAATCATCCGGCGGTTGAACTCCGCCGGCAGGGTGGTATTGAGCGCCATTTTCAGTGTGCGTTGCCGGGGCCTCTTGAGCGCCGTGACTTTTTCTTCGAGCTGCCGTGTGGCCACCAGCACCTGATCCATGAAAGGGGTCAGTTCCGAACCTTGGCTCGTCAACGTCAGGCCCTTGTTCGAACGCCTGAACAACCGGAAGCCGAATTGCTCCTCGACCTTGTTCAACTGCGCCGCCAATGCCTGCACCGTGAGACACGAATGTTCCGCCGCCGCCGACAACGAGCCGGTCTGCACAATGCGCATGAGGTTGCGTAGGGTTCTGCTATCCATGAGGTAATGCCCTCTGCTTAAGTGGGCTCGCTATTGTTGTGCACCTGGCCCGGGTAAGGCAGTGCATGCGCCTATCATCGTGCAGCTTGCCACGGTTGTCGCGGTTTTGTGGTGAAAAGCTCCGGGAAATAATGGTTGGAGCTTATGTGGGACTTTGGCTTTTCGCTGGTTTGACGCTTGTTGGCTTGTAATTCTTCTTGTCTGGGCCAGTGCCAGACAACCCTTGGCAAACCAGTGGAGCCAGGCTTGATTTCAGCTGAAGGACATTCGCAGGATTTCGGTTTTGTTTAATTCATTTGCGAATTAAATATCAATTTATATCCGTATGTGTACTATCCTGTAGGCATCATCCGGTAACAAAGGGGCCCAAATCCCATGGCTACTTCCTCCATCAACCTCACCGCACAGCAACAACTGGATTCCCCGGACGCGGGTCGAATCGCGTTGAAGTTTTTCTTCAACCTCATGGAATTGTGGGGCTGCAGCGTCGAGCAACAGCGCATCTTGCTGGGCAAGGTTGGGAACACGACCTTCTACAAATACAAACAACTACCCGCCAACGTCAGGTTGCCCCGCGACACCTTGGAGCGTATTTCCTATCTCATGGGTATACACAAGGCGCTGAGCATCATCTTCAGCAACAGCCGGGACCGGGCCTATCAATGGGTCAGCAGTCCCAACGCCGCTGCGCCGTTCAACGGCCAGTCGGCGCTGTCCTACATGCTGGCCGGGCGGGTGGTGGATATCGCTGATGTGCGGCGCTACCTCGACGGAGTACGCGGTTGATGACGCCACTTCTGACGGACCCGCAATGGAAGGGTGCCTATCGGATCGTCAATAGCAGCTTCCCGCCGATCACTCTATTCGAGGACGTACTCGACCCCGAGGATTTGCCCACGGCCTATGCTCTGGAAGCGCTGACCAACGATCGATTGATGGAAGAGGCCGGCATGCTGTCGCGGGTCCGTCCCGAGGACCGGGTTTCCGGGCCCGGTTCCTCGCCAGTGATGGCGGCGTTCACTCATATTGGCAAAAGCAGCCGCTTCAGCGATGGCACCTTCGGCGTCTACTATGCCGCCAGCAGCCAGGAAGCCGCTATTGCCGAGACCTGCTATCACCAGGCGCGCTTTCTCGGGGCAACCAATGAGCCGGACCTTGAGTTGACCATGCGCACCTACGTCAACCAGGTCATCAAGCCCTTGCACGACATCCGCCACGATTACCCCCACCTCCACGACCCGGACCCCACCGCCTACGGCCCGTCCCAGGTATTCGCCCGGCAACTGCGTGAAACATTATCCTGGGGCCTGCTCTATAACAGTGTCCGTCTGCCCGGCCACGAATGCGTCGCCGCATTTCGCCCACCAGCGGTTTCGATTCCGGTGCAGGGCAAGCATATCCGGTATGTCTGGAGCGCCCAGAAGCGGGAAATTTCGTTTGTGTTTGAGGTGAGTCAGGTGTGATTCGAAAATAATAAAAGCTCTAACAGAATCAGCTTTGTGGCGAGGGAGCGCACTCCGTCGCCAAAAAATAGATTGAGCGATCAGATCTTGAACTGCTGCACCGAAGACTGCATCGACCCCGCCGCAGTGTTCAGTTGATTGGCGGTTTGCTGCAGGTGATGAATAGAGAGTGTGTTTTCCCGTGACTGGGCGGCAATCGATTCCACCCGCTGAGCCATCTCATCACTGGCCTTCGATTGCTCGGCAATCGTCTGGGAAATTTCCTCGACCACTTCGGCGGCATGACGGGCGCCGG
Organism: Pseudomonas corrugata; assembly: GCF_001269905.1. GTDB lineage: Bacteria > Pseudomonadota > Gammaproteobacteria > Pseudomonadales > Pseudomonadaceae > Aquipseudomonas > Aquipseudomonas corrugata. The sequence goes on from NZ_LHVK01000014.1 coordinate 115,199, forward strand.
TTCGGATTTCGCTGATGGACACCCCGGCCTGCTGGGCCAGGTTCACTCCTTCGTCCACGCGACTGACGCAGGCCTGCATGTTTGACACGGCATCCCGGGCACTGGTCTGGATGCGCTCGATCATCGCAGTGATTTCCTGGGTGGACTGGGTGGTACGCGCCGCCAGGTTGCGCACTTCATCGGCGACCACGGCAAAACCCCGACCTGCCTCCCCGGCACGGGCGGCCTCGATGGCGGCGTTGAGCGCCAGCAGGTTGGTTTGCTCGGCGATGCTCTTGATCACCTGGATGATGGAATGAATGTCTTCGGACGAAGCGTCCAGCGCCGTAATCTTGGAGGAGGACTGATTGACCACCTCGGCGATGCGGCTCATACCTTCCACCACTCCAAGAATCACTTGGCCGCCGCTGCTCGCCAATTGTTCCGACTGCGCTGAGATCGTCCGCGCGCTATCGGCATGCTGATGGATCTGGCTGATGTTCGCCATCATCTGCTCCATGCTCGCCGCCATGCTGGTTGCGCTCTGGGCCTGTTGATCGGCGCTAGAGACGATTTGCCTGGCAGTGTCGCCCAAGGTGCGGGACGTGCCGTGCAGCTCATCACTCTGGCTGCGGATCGTGGCGATCATCTGCCGCAGGTTGGCTTGCATCTGTTCAATGACGCTCTGCAATTGGCCCAGTTCATCCTTGCCGTGCGCCCCCATGGACCGCTGCAAATCGCCTTGGGAAATCGCCTGGGTATTGAGGATGATTTTATTCAACGGTGTGAGCACAGCGTTGACCAAGCTCCAGGACGACAGTATCAGTGCCACACAGGTGGCCAATAACGTCCCGATCAGCCAGCGCCCCGAAGATTGGATGCTCTCATCCTGATGCTCGCGAGAAGCCTGGGCCTGATTCTCGATCAGCTCGCTCACGGCTTCATTACGCTCTTCCAATGCCGAAAACGCTGCGTTGAATTCCGTCCGCAGCGCTTGTGTATCCTTGGCGCCACCCAGCACTTTGCCGATTACCTGCTTGGCTTTATCAATGTAGGTATCGGCCTGTGGTTTCAATTCGACGATGGCCTTGGCGACTTCCGCCGGCAACTTAGCCTCGGCGTTCTCGGCAATCACCTTGCGCATCCGTTGCGAATGCTCGTCAAAAGCCTCCTGCACTTCCTTGGCCTCCTGAACATCACCGGGCGTTGCCACCAGCGCAGCCAAGACATCGGCACGAATGGCATCGTGCATCATGTCCGCCTCCATGTGCTTGCGCATGGCTGAAATACTGGTCTCGTTCTCCGCTAGGGACGCGGTCATGGAGGTATGCCCCCACAACCCGATACCGCCGAGTAGAAGAGCAAAGAAAAGACTGACCAACCCCGAAGCGATGATCTTGGTGCGGATCTTCATTGTCGATTGCTCCTGGAGCGGCGATTTCTGGGCAAGTGTAGTCGAGCGCCTGTGAGGGCTTGGGGCAGTGATGCGTCTATTGGGGTATCGGCAAGGGAGAAGTTAAATGAGTGCCGCATAGCGCCTTGCGGCGAGGGGGTGGGCATTCACTGCCCTGAATTCCGATGTGCGGATCGCTTACCTCTATTTGAATAGTCTTGAGAGCGCTAAAGGGAGTAGCCATGCCCCCGCCGTTTGTCGGAACTGTCATTCCTGACAGTGCCAGCGGACCGAGGAATCCTTCACGCTGACGCTGAAAGACATTCGGTTTTTTCAGGCCCGTTACTAATGCTTGATCCGCCTGTTTAGTCTCGGGAATCAAGGTTCGGCGTGATGCTCCGGGTCGTCCGGCTTAAGTAAGGTGTCAGAATGAATCGGCTTATTCATCCAGGCGTAATATCCGCCTCGTCAGATGGAGCAAATATTGTCGTTGACTGTGCGACATTCAGAAGTGAGTACGCGAACGTAAACGGCATTCGCATGCACTATTTGGTGAGCGGTGATGGTGAGCAGCCGGTCTTGTTGATTCACGGGTTTCCAGGAAGCTGGAGAAATTGGAAATCCCTGATGGGAAGGCTCCTGCGCGCGGGCTATACCCCTATCGTTCCAGATTATCGTGGCGCTGGAGAAACGGATATCTCGAAGGATGGATACGATAAAAGGAACATGGCACTCGACCTCCATGAATTGGTCGCCGTCCTGAAACTGGGGCGACTGGATATTGTCGGTCACGACATGGGGCTGATTATCGCCTACGCCTATGGCGCACTCTATCCGCAGGAAACCAAGCACATCATTTTGATGGATGGATTCGTCCCGGGACTCCCAGGCTGGGAAATCCCTTATAACGGCAATCCGGCGAATGGCACTGCCAGCAAATGGCATTTTCGTTTCTTCGGCGAAACAGCGTTGAAAATGATTCGAGGGCAGGAAAAAACTTATCTGGACATGTTTTTTGATGAGTTCGTATATCCAGGCAATCCTAAAGTTGATGATGAGGTGCGCAACGCATTGGTAATGGATTACTCCCGGCCTGGGCGAATGGAAGCGGCATTCAAACTCTATTCAGCTTGGGTGGAAAGTGATGCAGATGACAATCAGGCGTTTGCTCAGAACAAATTGGCCGTACCAGTACTCACCATCGGCGGAGATCATTCAAGAGGCAAGACGTTGGCCGAGCAGGTAAGCCATATCAGTTACCGACCGCATTCACTGATTTTACAGAACACGGGTCATTGGGTACTGGAAGAAAAGGCGCAGGCTACCGCCCAGGCAATTCTGGATTTTCTGCAAGATCGTCAATGACGAGTATCGATGACGCCACAGTGCAGCGACGTGGGCGAAAGGAAAGGGAAGCTCAGAACGTAGGCTGACGCTTGTTACGTCATTTATTTACGTAAGGGAAAAACAAAGCCCCCGCATTTCTGCGAGGGCTTCGTCTTGTATGGTGCCGGCACCAGACGGACGGTATCTTTCGACTGAGCCAGGTTTTCCGGGCGCCTGGATTTCGCTGGAAAACTCGGCGTACCCCAACTAGTAACTATAAATAAATCAGCTAGGTATGGCGTTCGGTGGAATCAAGCTCGGGATATTTGAGATGTAAGTACGCTGTCTGTCTGTAAGTAATTTAGAGCCGCATTCAGAGACAGAGCACTCGACCCCAGTCACGGAGTTGCCAGTTCGTGAAATGCTGAAGGTGATCCACCAACGCAGCGTTTCGATACTGTCGCCATATTGGCGCGCGCCAGTCCAATATGACGAAGTACCCGGCCAAGCTACCCGGAACAATTAAGTTACTATTCGCCCGCGTGGTCGGTGCGACCGTGCGCGGCGATGAACATGGCGACGGCCGACCGGCAATAGGATTCGATTTCGTCGTCGTCCTCTGCTTTCGCCTCATCGAAGCGCGCGATAATCAGGAGATCGGATCCTTTGAAAAGCGCGGCAAACAAGCGGGCGGACTGGAGAGGATCGGGCACGTTCAGAACCGCCTTCGCGTGCAACTGACGCAACAGGGCCTCGATTTGGGCGATGACATAGGCGGGGCCGGCTTCGTATTGGCGCTTGCTTAACGATTTTTGATTCGTCTTGTCGGCCATGATCATGGCTTCGACACTCCGCACGTCCGGGCTCAACAGCGTGCGAAGCAGGGTTGATCCCACCGCCATTAGCTGATCTTCGGCCGAACCGCCGACGCCTTCAAAAAGAGCTTGTGGTGCAAACTGCTGGCAGTGGGCCGCAATGGCTGCGCTGAACAGCGCCTCCTTATTCTCGAAGTGCCGATAGATGCTTAGCTTGGATATCTTCGCCCGCTTGGCGACCTTATCCATGGTCGTCGCTTGAAAACCCAACTCCACAAAAAGTTCGCACGCGGCGTCGGCTATCGTTTGGCCAAGCGCCTCGTTGGCCGGCCGGCCGCGCCGGCTCTGGCTGTTTTCGCTCATAAAAAATTCCAGTACTTGACAGTATTCTAATTCTTAAATTAGGGTACTCTGAAGTATCTTAAGTATGCAAGCCGATCCCCCTTAATCCACAGCGCGGAGCCCATCACCATGAATGACGTCATCATCATCGGCGGCAGTTTTGCAGGTCTTGCCGCCGCCTTGCAGCTCGGCCGTGCCCGGCGCAAGGTCATCGTTCTCGACACCGGCCTGCCGCGCAATCGCTTCGCCGACCACTCGCATGGCCTGCTCGGCCACGACCACAAGCCACCGCTGGAGATCCTGGTCGAGGCACGGCAGCAGCTGGCGCGTTATCCCACGGTCAGGCTGGTCACTGCCTGTGCCGAGAGCGTCTGCGGCGCTATCGACGATTTCTCTGTCCTTACTGGCGATGGCGAAAGCCTCAGGGCGCGCCGCCTGATCCTGAGCTATGGCGTCGCCGACCAGATGCCTGAAGTTCCCGGCTTTGCCGAAGGCTGGGGCAGCTCCATCGTGCCTTGTCCCTATTGCGACGGCTTTGAGGTTGCTGGTCGGCATTGGGGCCTCGTCTGGTCCGGCCCGCCGTCGCACAACTACGTCAGGCTGTACCACGACTGGACCGAAACGCTGACGGTCTTCGCGGATGGTCACGACATTCCAGCCAATATCCGGGCCGATCTGGCACTCCGCCATACCCCTGTCGTCGATGGCAGAATCACTGAAATCGACCATGACGAGAGCCATAGCGCCATCGTCAGGCTCGACGCCGGCCCCTCTGTCGCGGTCGACATTCTGTTCGCGCATCCGCGCAACAAGCCATCCGCGCGCCTGCATGAATCGCTGGGCCTCGCCACGGTCAATACGCCCCAGGGCATCGCCCTCAAAGTCGACGAGCGCCGCGAAACCAGCATGCCCGGCGTTTACGCCGCGGGCGACCTCGCCAATCCCCTCATGTCTTCGGTCACCACGGCATCATGGCAAGGTGCGATGGCGGGAGTCTTCGCCCAGCAGTCGATGCTGGTTTGAGAGCACAGATACCCTTCTTCGGTTGTCGCAGGCTACTAAAAGGCTGCTTCCAAGCAGCATCGATCATGCCATTTTCAATTTCGCAGTAGACGGGAGCATCACCATGGCCGACCTGAAGCCGCAAGACCGTAAATTCAAACCGCTGGACGATAAATTCCCGCTTGAGCGCCAACTCGGCATCGCGGCCGCGCCAGTCGTGCTAATCAACCTCTTCACGCTCGATTACGCCGACGAAGCGGGCTTCCTGGACGCTTTCAAGGCGGCCGCCGAGATCATAACCAAGCTACCGGGCTTCATTTCCATGCAACTGCATCGAGCGATCGGCGATAGCCCGACTTATCTGAACTATGTGGTGTGGGAATCCACCGAGACGGTCCGCGCCGGCCTCACCCATCCCGAGTTCGTCGCGAAGCTTTCGGCCTATCCGTCATCCGTCGTAGGCAGCCCGCACCTGTTCCAGAAGGTCGCCGTTCCCGGCTTTTGCACGGCCTAGTTAAGGCGAATCAAAACGAGGAGATGTCATGACAGAGCAAAATGCCTATCAGGTAGCCGACTGGAATGGCCAAAGTGGAGAGTACTGGGCCGCCAACCAGGCCCGGCTCGACGCCATGTTCGCGGTGTTCGGCCAGGCCGCGATAGAAGCCGCCGCGCCTGCGACGGGCGAACGCGTGCTGGACGTCGGCTGCGGCGCGGGTGCCTCGAGTCTGGCTCTGGCCGCTCGGGTCGGCGCGGGCGGCCATGTGCTAGGCGTGGACATATCCGAACCGTTGATCGGCCGAGCGCGTGCGTTTGCACCAAAGGATACGCCGGTCCTGTTCCGGGTGGCCGACGCCAGCAGCACCGAGTTGCCCGAGGGAGCGTTCGACATCCTGTTCTCGCGTTTCGGGGTGATGTTCTTCGACGATCCGACTGGGGCGTTTGCCCATATGCGGCGTGCGCTGCGGCCGGGCGGGCGGGTCGCTTTCGTCTGCTGGCGCGGCGTGGCCGAGAACGATTGGCTGCGCCTGCCGATGGGCGCGATCAAGGACATCGTCCCGCTACCCGCGCCGCCCGGTCCAGAAGCGCCCGGCCCGTTCTCGTTCGGCGACCGGGGACGAGTGACGCGCATCCTGACGGCGGCCGGATTTACCGATATCGCTATCGCGCCCTTCGATGCTTCCATCCCGTTCGGCGAGGGCGGGACGCGGGACGCGGCGATCGACGATGCGGTGAAGATGGCCTTCGAGGGCGGCCCGCTGTCGCTTGTGCTCGCGGATCAGCCCGACGACATCCGCGCCCACGCCTGGGCCGCGGTTCGTGCCGCCTTTGCGGGCCTCCCCGGCGAGCGGTCGGTGATGATCGACGGCGCGGCGTGGATCGTCATGGCACGCAATCCGGCAGCTAGCAGCGACTAACAGGGGAGACGCCCCCGCACGGTGGATCGAGGGGGATTTTCCTAAGCGATGAGTGAGTAATTGCATGGTCAGCAAATAGTAATAGCGCGTCGATTCAGTGTGCTGGTTTAGCTGGTGATTCAAAAACCACTCAAGGTGTTTCCTCTGCCAAGTCCATGGATTGTCGCGTTGCCAGCGCTCCCGAAAAAGGGGGCGGATTTATTTTCTTGATCAGAAAATGAGGGAATCGTGCACAGGAATGCTACGTTTCAATACAACATCCCCTCAGCCAGTATTGCTTACGTATCGAGCCAAGACGCGCACCCAAAGGAGACCCCGTAATGGACCTACACAGCGAGTTCGAAAACAGCAAATTCTTCAACCACACACGCATCGATCGGCGCGCTGCCGATGCCTTGTTGGGGCTGGCGGCTGGGATCACGGCGGACGGTGTCGTGAACACCAGCGAAGCGATTTTTCTCAAGCGATGGTTGGAGAGCAACCTCGTCCATCTGAGTGACCCAGTGATCAATCTGCTGTACTCGCGTTTGGCATCCATGCTTCAGGACGATGCTCTGGACCCGGACGAGTCTCTTGAGCTGCTTAACGTGCTGCGTAGTTTTTCTGGCGTGGATGTTGAGAACTCGAAGGTTGGCGGGATTGTTGTCGTTGCTCCGACGGACTTGCCCTTCAATTCTCCGGCCCCTGATTTGGTGTGGGATGGCCGAATGTTTGTATTTACAGGCGTCATGGCTTTTGGGCCGCGTAAAGATTGCCAGGCATTGGTGGAGGAGCGTGGCGGTTTGATTGGGGGCGGGGTGAGTAAGAAGGTGCATTACCTGGTGGTCGGCAGCGTGGGTAATGAGCAGTGGCGGCACAGTACCTATGGAACGAAGATCATGAAGGCAGTGGAGCTGCGGGAGGCGGGTGCTTCAATTGCTATTGTGGGAGAGGATCACTGGCAAAAGATGCTGTTTGGTTGAGGATGCTCGGTCGTGGTGTTCTGAGAAGGCTGTCCTGTCTTGGCCGAAGGACTGTCGGTGGGTTTGATGGCCTCATCGCGAGCAGGCTCGCTCCCACGGGTTTTTTCAGGGTGTGGAGGAAAAGTGAACACCCAGAAACAACAAAGCCCCCGCATTTCTGCGAGGGCTTCGTCTTGTATGGTGCCGGCACCAGGAGTCGAACCCGGGACCTACTGATTAAAAGGAAGGTGCTTAAGACTTATAAAACAATGAGTTAAGTGGTTCCTTGTTACGTGCGGACACGCCAAAACCCTTATGTTCCGCGGGCTTTGGCTCGCCTGTTACGTGGCGGATAGGCACTCAGAGATTCTCGGATATGAGGATTGGCATTTCGCGTGACCATTCGCCTAACCCCTCAATATCGAGATCGACACGGAATCGATACCAGCCACCCTCACCGACAGTGTCGATTTGCTCAATCGAAATAACCTTCCGAACACAGCGCAACGGCGTCGTCGGCGGTGTTATGCCGTGGCTGTCTACGTATGGAATTGCGGCCATCCTAATCGCCTCCAGCTTGATTAGACGTGGAAGCCAGGGCGAGCCAAAGAAACCGACGGAATACTCACGAATTCGCGTGCCGTAGCTGGGAGCGAAGTAGGACTCCCCACGGCTCATTGAAAGACACGTTTTGACTTGTTGAGGGAGCGCCTCCAAGCCTCTTATACGAGCGAGACTTCCGTTGAGTATTTGAAAGTCATGGTCGTCACCCAGTGCCATCGTCATTGGAAGCTGATGGACATCGATCTTCGGAAAACTGGGCTTAACCAGAGTTGTGATCACGCAGTCATTGCCGGTTTTCGACCATGACGGCGCGGCCAACAGTTCGCGGCCGTCACCAAGTTCATTGACGAGCACGTATTTATCATAAGGATCTGCGCTTTCGAACTGGTCTATGTATCTCAACAGTTCAGAAAGATTTCCTATTACGAAGTGCTCTACGCGATAGCTCCACTTGCTCTGCTCTGCAGCTACTAAATCACCGACAAAAACTATCGACGGGCCGATGGCTATGAAGTCAAAAGCGTTTCGTCCAGGGTTTAAACCGGAAATTTCAAGATTTATGCGCGCTTCGTGCTCGGCTTTCATTGTGCGGAGTAAGTGTGCGGGGTAGATAGAGGGATCAACATCGATGAGCCGAGCGTGAATTTTACACATCCATATCCCGTTGCTGATGCTAGTCCTCTGCTCTGGGGTCAGGGTGGGATCGTACCGCGCGCCTCCCGGTGCAGCAGCGGTGATATGGGCAGCCTCACCGATGCTTATGGTTTTGGTAATGGCGGAATCGCTTGGGCCGATGGTTGTCTTGTCGCAGTTTCTAAATGAGCAACGGTAGGCAACGCGCAGTGCAAGCATGCTTTTCGTAGTAGAACTGAACTCATCTCGCGCTGATTTAGCGATGCGTCCTTTGCTCGGTTCGTCAGTTCTCATGCATCGTTTCCCTACGTTGGCCACATTCAGCCGTGGCTTGTCAGCTTAGCTTTTTTGCGGCTGCCTCCGCTATTTTTTGAAGGCAACTGCCCTTCTCAGGATAGAGGTGTCAGTCAGCAGTGAAGCAGGGAATTTACCGCAATCTGTTTCCAGTTTCTCTACGCTAGGCGCCATTGCTGTTGATCTTTCCAATCATTTGGAAATCCCATGAGCTTCAAGTAATCCAGTTCCTGCTGATCCATGATTTCGGCCAGGCGAAGCTTCCACTGGCTGTCTGGGCTGATCAAGTCGGTTAGGTAGGCCAGCATCGTAAATACGACGTATAGCCGCTGTTTGGGCTGAGGCTGGTCGGCGGGGGCAGTGGGAATGGCCCATTCTTTAGGTAAGGACGGTCGAATCGAGAGCTCTCGGTTCCATAGTCGTGAGTGGTGGGCACAGCAGTTGCGAATGAAGGTCAGCGTGTGTAGCCAGGAGGCCAGTACTTCGAAGGGTAGGCTGAATCTGGTGGCGATAGCTTTCTTGTCGGCGCTTTTGCCTATGGCATTGAAGAGGGTAGATACCGTCCCAAGGCTGAGTTCTTCCAGGACCGCCCAGGCGGGTGGCAGCTCAGGGGAGGCATAGGTTGCAGCGTAATATCGGAAGTAGTTGTCACGCATGCGGTTTTCTATCCGCTGTTGTTGGAGCCCATCGGCTTGCCGGCCCTTTTTGATGCGGTCGATATCTCGTCTGAGTTTGTTGCGTTCCTTATTCAATTGCTCCCGCAACGGACGCAACAGATCGGGGTGTGAGTATGAAGAGGAGAAGACTGACGCGTCAGCTATCCAGTCAGGCCCGTACTTGGGGCACATATGATTGCTGATAGTCGCTCGTATGGCGACTTCGACACGTTCGATGGCATCCATGGTGATGCGCCGTAACGAACCATCGAAGCGGTAGATATCGACGATTGCCTTCAGTTTGCTGCCGGGCTTGAAAGTATGTTCAGGATCTGACTCCTGAAAGGGGCGCATATAGGGACTCAGGCGAAACAGCGTGACCACTTCGAGAAAACGCATGGCCCGATCATCGTTGGCGATGTGCAAACCTCGTTGCTTTAGCAGTTCCAATTGTTGTTCTACGCTGAGAGCCGGTTTGTCGAAGGGCCTCATGTAGTTTTCTCCGGGCAAAAAAAACCCGCACGATTTGAGCTTGCTGACTGGGTCAACCTAGGCTTGGCGGGTGTGTTGGGGTGCATTATAGGTCGGTGTAAGAGACCGTCAACATTGTCCTGACGTGAAATTGTAACGGGTAGGAGCGCAGGCAAGGTTCGGTCTGTGGATGCCGATAAGGCGATATCGGTCTTATCTAGCTCCTAGGAAGGTTCAACCTCCAGAAACAACAAAGCCCTCGCATTTCTGCGAGGGCTTCGTCTTGTATGGTGCCGGCACCAGGAATCGAACCCGGGACCTACTGATTACAAGTCAGTTGCTCTACCATCTGAGCTATACCGGCGTGTGGGCGACGATTATAGCGATTGAGTGATTTCTGTAAACCCCTGAATTCTGACTATTTTTGCCGGGGGCGTAGGTCGGGTGGGAACCGGAAGCTTTCGTGGTTTGTACAGGGCCTGGCAGGTGCGGTTGTTCGGGATGTCCTGTAGCGGGCTTCGACCTGTTTGGCGCTGGTAGGGATGTAGATGCTGGTGCATTTCCAGCCCTGATTTCGACCGTTATGCCGATTTGCTTGAGCGCTTATGCACAACGGACCCGACTGGACGGGTGGCGTCTTGCGATTTTGTGACAGCCTTCTCATTCGCATGCAAATGACTGTTTTAATGGTTTTTTATTCTGATGAACAAAAAATGACCAGTCATGATTTGCTCAACAAAACGCGGATTTATTGGATCCCGGCATATTCCATCAACAGAGTTATCCACAGGCTGTCTCACCTTGGCAACGCTCTGCCAGCAACATCAGGTTTCGTGGCGTAATGGGTGTGTCGCAGAAAGTGCCAAGGTGAACGTCGTAGCCTTTTTCAGTAAGGAAAAGTGCTCGATCCAACGCCAGCCAAAGCTCCAGTGGCCGTCGGAAAAGTCCGCGCACCAGTTCCAGGTTACGCACCTCGACCAAGCGTTGATGACCCGCTGCTTCTACGGCGGCCCAATCTGGCGTGCCGATGATGGAGAGGTTTTTCAGGGCTGCCAGATCGATGCAGTACTGGGCGAAGGATTTATCCAGCCACGCGGTGGGGAGCGAGGGGGTGGGGAGGTAGTCGTTGCGGCCTCGGATTTGTCGTTGCAGCAGGTCGAAACCCAGGCGCCAGGCCATGGACTGATCCCGTTGTCTGCGCACACGGGCTCCGGCGGTAACGGTTTCGGTCAGTGGCAAGCCGAGATCGTCGACGGACAGCTGTAGGGCAGAGCCTCGGGCGGCGTCGGACAGTGCCTGATAACAGTCAGCGCTGATGCGGTTATAACAGCAGGGTGCAATCGCCAGCTGGGCGCAACCGACGGCGCTGGCCAGTTGCATCAGCCGGACGTGCAGGTCGCCACAGGCGTGCAGGGCTACTGGCGTGTGCTCGGCCTGGATCGCCTGGGCGGCCTCCGGTGCCAATACGTCTTGTTGCAGATGCGTGGCGGCCAGGTGGTGACGCTGGCTCAGTTGCTGGCCGTTGACGACCAATGCGGGATCGTATTCCAGGCACGTCAGCTGTTGATCGCCGTGCAGCAAGCGTCTGCCGAGGTGGCCTTTGCCGGCGCACTAGTCGAGCCAATGGGTCGGTTCGGTGGAGAATTGCAGGCGGCTGGCGAAGGCTTCAATCTGCTGCCACTTGCGACCGGGCACGTCGACGTTGAGGCGCTGGGTCGGTGTTTCGAGCTGTTTGCCGGGTAATGCTGCGACGGTGCTCAATGCGTGGGAAAGCATCGCCAGCTCCGGAAACGGCGCTGGCGCCTGTTCAATCAGCCAGGGCTGGTGATGGTCGTTCTCTGCGTCTTCCAGCGAGCGCCTGCGTAGCCACTGGGCGAGTTCCGGATGGGACGCTTCCCAAGGCAGTTGCAAGTGGGTAAACGGGCGTGGTTTCCACAGCCTCTGGTGTGCCGTGAGAAATCCGTCCAGCTCGATGAAACGGGCGAGCAGCGCTGCGCCCGTCAACACCTCGGTTTCAGCGCCCCTGGCAGGCATCGACGCGTAACCACCGTTCCAGCTGTTTGAAGCCTTGCACCAGCAGGAACGCTATCACCAGGTAGAACAAGCCGGCTGCGAAAAAAATCTCCACGGGCAGGTAGGTCCGGGCAATGATGGTACGGGCCATGCCGGTGAGTTCCAGCAGGGTCACGGTGCTCGCCAGGGCGCTGGCCTTGAGCATCAGGATCACTTCGTTGCTATAGGCCGGTAGTCCGATGCGCGCGGCCCGCGGCAGCATGATGTAGAACAGCGCCTTGGGCCGCGACATGCCCAGGGCTCGCGCGGCTTCGATCTCGCCTTTGGGGATGGCCTGGATCGCGCCGCGCAGGATCTCGGCGATGTAGGCGGCGGTGTGCAAGGTCATGGTGGCGGTGGCGCACCAGAACGGATCCCGCAGGTATGGCCATAACGCACTGCTGCGTACGGCATCGAATTGCGCCAGGCCGTAATAGACCAGAAACAGTTGGACCAGCAGCGGCGTGCCACGGAAAAAGAAAATGTAGGCGTACGGCAATGCCCTTACGTACCACAGGCGCGAGGAACGGGCGATGCCCAGCGGAATCGCCAGCAGCAGGCCGGCGATCACGGCTATGGCGACCAACTCCAGGGTCAGGGTCGCTCCCTGGGCCAGCCTCGGCATCCACTTGATGATGACTTCCCAGTTCATTGGGTACTCCTGGCAAAGCCGCGGGCGGCGCGTCGTTCCAGCAGATGCATGCCGGTCATGGCGAGGACGGTCAGACCCAGGTACATGAACGCGGCCACCATGTAGAAGGTGAAGGGTTGCTTGGACACGGTCACGCCGATCTGTGCGTGGCGCATGATCTCTTCCAGGCCGATCACCGAGACCAACGCGGTGTCCTTCATCAGGATCATGAACAGGTTGCCCAGGCCGGGCAGAGCAATGCGCCACATCTGCGGCATGATCAATTTGGTGAAGATCCGCCATTTCGACAGACCCAGGGCCACGCCGGCTTCGCGGTGACCTTTGGGGATTGCCAGGATCGCGCCACGAAACACTTCCGTGGCGTAGGCGCCAAAGCACAGGCCCAAGGCGATGACGCCAGCGGAGAAGGGGTCGAGGGCCAGGTCCGGATTGCCGAAGTACTTACCCAACGCCCCCAGCAGATTGATGGTGCCGAAGTAGATCAGCAGAACCCAGAGCAATTCCGGGACGCCGCGGACCAGTGTCGAATAGGTGCCGCCCAGCCATTGCAGCGGCTTGTGGGCAGATGTCTTGGCCAGGGCGCCCAGCAGGCCGAGCACAAGGCCCAGGCACAGGGCCGAGAGCGCCAGTTTGACGGTCATCAGTGCACCGGCGGCAAGCGCCGGGCCGAATCCGTAGAGGTCGATCATCATGGGTATGTGTTCATATCACGGCAGGCTTTGCTAAGTGCCGGCGCTGCGGTGCTGCAGCGCCGGCCAGGCACGTTCGCATCAGTAGATGTTGAACGGGAAGTACTTGTCGTTGATCTTTTTATAGGTACCGTCGGCAACGATTTCTTTCAGCGCGGCGTTCAGCTTGTTGCGCAGGTCGTCGTCACCCTTGCGTACGGCGATGCCGATCTTGTCACTTTCCACCACCGGGTCGCCCTTGAATTCGTAAGCGCGGCCGGCGTCGGTTTTCAGCCAGTCGTAGTTCACGTATTTGTCCGCCAGGATCGCGTCGACGCGGCCGGAGGTCAGGTCCAGGTAGGCGTTTTCCTGGGTGTCGTAGAGCTTGGCGGTGATGTCGCTGCCCAGTTCGTCTTCCAGCCAGGTACCGGCGAGGGTCGCGCGTTGAGCACCGATGACCTTGCCTTTGAGCGAATCTTTATCGGTCTTGAACTCGACATTCTTCGGCGCGATGAATTGCAGTTTGTTGGAGTAGTACGGGTCGGTGAAGTCCACGGCCTGCTTACGCTCTTCAGTGATCGACAAAGAGGAGATCAGGAAGTCGAATTTCTTGGCGTTCAAGGCAGGGATGATGCCGTCCCAGTCGGAGGTGACCACTTCGCATTCGACTTTCATCTTGGCGCACAGGGCGTCGCCGATGTCCTTGTCGAAGCCCACGACCTGGCCGCTGGCGTCCTTGTTGTTGAACGGCGGATAGGCCGCTTCGATGCCCATCTTCAGCTTTTCGGCTGCCATGGCATTGGCCGAAAACACCAGGGTGGCGGCTGCGGCCAAAAGGAACTTCTTGTAATTCTGCATATGCACTGCTCCGTTAGCGGTTGCTGGACATGAATTGTTTACAGCGTGCCGAAAGCGGGTTTTCGAAGACCTGCTGTGGCGATCCTTGTTCTTCGACCAGGCCCTGATGCAGGAACACCACTTCGCTGGAGACCTGACGGGCGAACCCCATTTCGTGGGTCACCAACAGCATGGTGCGACCTTCTTCGGCCAGAGCGCGGATCACATTAAGTACTTCCTGGACCATTTCCGGGTCAAGGGCGGAGGTGGGCTCGTCGAACAGGATCACTTTGGGTTGCATCGCCAGGGTGCGAGCGATGGCGGCGCGTTGCTGCTGGCCGCCTGACAGCTCGGCGGGATAGGCATGGCGCTTGTCGGCGATGCCGACCTTGGCCAGCAAGGCTTCGGCTACTTCAACCGCTTCGGCCTTACTCTGGCCGAGCACCCGGCGTGGGGCTTCGGTGATGTTGTCGAGCACGCTCATGTGTGGCCAGAGGTTAAAGTTTTGAAACACAAAGCCAATCTCACTGCGCATGCGATTGATCTGTTTGCCGTCGGCGGCCACCAGTTCACCGTTTTTCGCAGCCTTGAGCTTGAGCGCTTCACCGGCCACCAGGATCTCGCCCTGATTGGGATTCTCCAGCAGGTTGATGCAACGCAGGAACGTGGACTTGCCAGAGCCGGAGGAGCCCAGGATCGAGATCACATCGCCGTCGCGGGCGGTCAGCGAGACGCCTTTGAGCACCTCCAGCTGTCCGTAGCGTTTGTGCAGGTTGCGGATTTCAAGCGCGGGCGTGGCCTGGGCCATGTGCGGTCCTCATGGTGTGTGCTCCCTTGCTGTTGGTGGCCTTCCTTGGCGAGGCGGCCAAGCTAGCATGCGTCCGAATGGCCGCCAACAGCGCTACGGATGGTAAACCGGTGATGTGCGGCAGTTTGTCGCATCGGTACAGCAGACTGTCGCGCCATCAACAACCGAACGGCTGTTTGAACCGTGTTTGCCGGTGAAAATCCCCGGGAGTCGCGTAAAAAAAGGCGCGATGGTGCCAGCTTTGGGCGGGGGTTGGAAGGGTTAACCGGATGAGCGTTACTCTGGCCCTTTCGCAACGGTCCAATCTTCGGTGCGCAGTCCCGGAACTCTTTCAAACTCCTTCAGATTGTTGGTTATCACGATCAGCCCGAGAGAACGGGCATGGCCGGCAATCATTTGGTCGTAAGGGCCGATTGGCTTGCCTGCCTTCGCCAGTTCGGCTCGAATCATTCCGGTATGTGCGGCAGCTTCATAACCAAATGGTAGAACCTCAAGGCGAGCACAGAAGCCTTCGATGACGGCGAGATTTCTTTCTGGGGCGCAAGACTTTTCTGCGCCGTAGATCAGCTCCATCAGCGTAACGGCACTAATGCAAAGCTGGCCGTGATGCAGATTGAAAGCTTCTCTGACCATCTGGGGTTTGTTCTTGATGGTGAAAATACAGATGTTGGTATCCAGCATGAATTTGATCATTTAGAAGGGTTCACGCTCCTGATCGGCGGGCTGATCGCGGTCTGTCATAAAGTCAGCTGTCACGGTATCTCCATCGAACCAGCTGTCCCATGCTTCTCCGGCCGGGGTAATGATTCGGGCTCTGCCGACGGCGATTACATCTACGCGCTTCACGTCGCTTGGCATCGCCACTGCTTTGGGAAGCCGGACCGCTTGGCTGCGGTTGCTCATGAAAAGGGTGGTTTGTTCCATCAGGAGTCCTCCACGAATCCAAAAATCCAAGCGTAGGCTACCACTGGGATATGGCGATGGGATATACGATTCTGACGGCTGCCGGTGGCGCGGATGCTTCCAATCGATCTAAACCTACGACTGCGACCCGAATCAAAAGGGAACCTGTATGGGCGAACCGTGGGAGTTATCGCCATGAAGCTTTTTCGTTGCTTTTTGTTGCCCTTCACGAGCTTAGGGGTATTACTTTTTTCCATCATGCTCAACGCCACCAACCTCGCTCCAATAGACAGCGCCGGCGTGCAGGTTCAGCCGCTGCAGCAAAACGGCATCACCTACCTGTCCGGTGGTATCGGCGAAGACGAAGCCCGGGCCATCGGGCAGGCGCACGGGTACAACCTGCATATGACTTTTGCGGTCGGGCCTGAAAACAAATACATCCCGGATGTGCACGTCACGATTCACAACGCGTCGGGGCAAACACTGCTGACGCTGGATGACGCGGGACCGCTGGTTTATGTGCAGCTGCCGCCGGGCAAATACACCGTGATGGCGACACGCAATGGCGAGGAGCGTCGCGACACCGCCGACATAGGCAGCGGGGCCGCACGCAATCTGGTGTTCCATTGGAACGGTGACGAATAGCCAATCGGCTTACTCGCCGGCGGGCTCTTCCATCGATTGGCGATAACGGTCCAGCGCTTCGCCGAAGTCCTTGATGAATTCAGGGGTGCTGAGCCAGCGTTGTGCCGTTTCGCGGTCCATGTCGTCGGCCCACATGCGGTAATCCACCAGCATGTCGGCGGCCAGATTGGTTGCTGCCATGCTTTCGTTCTCGGCGTTCTTCAGGTCCAGCAGGCCTGGACGTTCGCTGATCATCACGCTCAGGGAAGACAGCAGCGTGTCGAGCAATTCGCTTCGGCTGACAGCTTCGGCTTCACGTAGCTTGGCGAACAGCTCCAGCACATAGACGGGCGGCTGCGCGGTGGCATGGGCTGGGTCGCCGTACATTGGAATGGACTTACGCCCGGTCATGCGGATCTGCTTCGCTTTGTCTTTGGCACGCTTGGCGCGTTTCTGCTGCTTGTTCAATGAGGCCATTGGGCTTCGGTTTCCAATTCGTCAGGTGGCAGTGCCCGGCTCAAGCCATTTCGGCACGGTCGGTGGTCTGTTAGGCGGGTAGTTTACCGCTTCGGACTCGGATAATGCCCCCTTGGAACGCATCTGCGGATCGGCGCAAGGGTGTCAGTGGCCTTCTGCAGGTGTACCCGATGGTCGCTCTTCAAGCCGGGCTCGCTCACGATCCAACTCATTGCGCAGTTCTTCTTCTGTCGGGAGTACAAGTTGGTACTGACTGGCGAAGAGCTGTTCGTTGCCTTGCAGCACTGAGTAGCGCACCACCGACTCGTCCTTCTGCGCACAGAGAATGATGCCGACGGTGGGTTTGTCATCCGGGCCGCGTCTCAGGTCGTCGTAGAGGCGGACGTACATGTCCATCTGGCCGATGTCCTGGTGGCTGAGTTCGCCGCGCTTGAGGTCGACGATCACAAAGCATTTGAGCAGATAGTTGTAGAACACGAGGTCGACGTAGAAGTCCTTGCTCTCGGTGCTGATGCGCTGCTGACGGGCAACGAAGGCAAAGCCCTTGCCCAGTTCGAGGAGGAATCCCTGCAGTTGGTCGATCAGGGCCTGTTCCAGGTCGGTTTCCAGCAGGAGGCCGGCATTGGGCAGTCCGAGAAACTCCAGGACGACCGGGTCCCTGACGATATCCCTTGGGCCGAGATCGAAAGCTTTCAGGTTGTCCGAGGCCTCTTGCTTCACCTTTGGCCGGTCGCGGCTTGCCAGCAGGCGCTCGTAGTAGAAGGTTCCGATTTGCCGTTCCAGGGCGCGGGTGGACCAGTTCTGTGTGGCGGTTTCGTTCATGTACCAATGCCGGGCGTTGTCGTTCTCCACCCGGAGAAGCGTGCGGTAGTGGGTCCAGCTCAATTCGTGACGCAGTGCGTCACACTTTGGAAATGCCTGATAAAAAAGCCGCATATAACGCAGATTCGAGGCATCGAACCCTTTTCCAAACTTCGCCGTAAGTGTTCTTGCCAGAATTGGCAGCAGTTGTTTCCCATAAGCCGCCCGCTCAGCTCCTCGCTGCTCGAATTCAACGATATGCCGGCCGATCTGCCAGCAGGTCTGTACTTGAAGGGTATCAACGGCGCGCAGCACTTTACGACGTGCCTGCTGGATCAGTTCACCGAGTTCGTTGATCAGTGGCGCAAGCTTTGGATCGTCTTGGGATAAAAGTGGACTCATCGAATATCAGCCGAAGTGGTGGGCGGTCCAGAAAAGGATGCTTCAATCGGTATTTCGATGATGCCGGACGAGGCTGATTGACCTGGATGAAAAGCGACAGATACATGCAGGATCGGTTTGAGGCAGCGTTATGTCTGTTGCGTCAGAACCTGTAGGCGCTGTCCGAAGAAAGTGTCGGTGTGCGGAAAGTTCTGACGCAGGCTACCCAGTTTGACCGGGCAGCCTCGTAGTCACCGAAGTTAATCAGACGCTTGCGTCAGTTGCCGGGATGCTGCGACGTAATCGGCCTGGAACTGGGGGCTTTCGACCCAGTCCAGTGCAGTTTGCTCGTCAACTCCCGTGGTCAGGCGACGGTATTCGATCAAGGCGGTAAAGATGAAGTCCGTGGCTTCTTCCTCACCTTCCTGTTCCAGCACCAGCGCCAGCAGTGGATGCCCTAGGAAGGCGGCGCACATGGCCTGCTGACTGACTTTTTCAGCCGTGCGCATCTGGTTGAACAGATCGGACAGGTCCACCGTTTCCAGATCGATGCGCTCATCGTTCGGGTCCAGGAAGTCGTTCGGCGCAGCGGCACGTTGAACGCGGTTCTGCTTGGCTTTCGCTTTGGCGCGCTGGTTACGTTTCTGCTGTTTGTTCGCCGATGCCATGGGCCGGATTCCTGACGTGAATTGAAGCTGTATATCCTACAGCCTCAAGGCCAATGCTTCGAACCTCAATCCACCACGAACAAGGTGGCACCCTGGGAAGTCGAAGAACGATGGGGCTCGGCCTGGTCGGCCACCTGGTAGCTCATGCCAGCCTTGAGCACGAAGTGCCGTCCATCCTCCAGCTCGGTGTTCAGCTCACCTTTCAGGCAAAACAGGATGTGCCCTTTGATGCACCAGTGGTCGGCGAGGTATCCCGCCGTGTATTCCACCATCCGCACCCGGATATTCCCGAACTGCCGGGTCCGCCAATATGCCGTTCCGGTGACGCCTTTGTGTTCGGTCGGTTCGATGGTTGACCAGTCGGTGGTGCCGAAGGGGATGCCGGTGATGTCCATGACGACTCGTTTGTTAGGGAAGGGAGAGCAACGAGGGGCGAATGTAACTGAGTCGGCGAGACGGTGGAATAAACCCAGGCAATAAAAAACCCCGATCAATTGCTTGATCGGGGTTTTCGGTATTTGGTGCCCAGAGACGGAATCGAACCGCCGACACGGGGATTTTCAATCCCCTGCTCTACCGACTGAGCTATCTGGGCAACGGGGCGCATTAAACGGGTTTTTCAGGGGGGCGTCAAGCAAGTTTTCAAAAAATATTTAATTATTACCGTCGCTTACGATTCGCCCCCGGTCCGGACAGCTTATTCGGACGGCGGCACGTAGCCTTCGGCCTTGGCGTATTCTTCGCCGGAAAAGAACTTCGCCATCTCGCCCTGGAGGTATTTGCGGTCGTCGGCGTTCATCATGTTCAGGCGTTTTTCGTTGATCAGCAGGGTCTGGTGTTTCTGCCAGTCGCCCCAGGCCTTGGCCGAGACGTTGTCGTAGATATCCTGGCCTATGGAGCCCGGGAAGGGGGCTCGTTCCAGGGCGGGCAGTTCTTCTTTGTACTTACGGCACATGATGGTGCGGGTCATGACGGCTCTCCTGCGTTCAATACGGCGGCCGCGCGCTCGAGCAAGGTCTTGACCGGGGCGGCGAGGCCCAGGCGCGGCGGGGTGGCGAGGTTATACCAGAGCCAGTCGGCCTCGGCCACGTGATGGCCGCTTTCCCGAACCTGGACCAGCCAGGGTTCGATTGCCAACTGGAAGTGACTGAAGGTGTGTACCAGGCCGGGCATTTCCTGGTGCTTGCCCAGCTCCAGGGCGTGCTGCAGGGCCAGGTGTTGCAGGTCGTCGAGGTCGTCGAGTTCCGGCAGGCTCCACAATCCGCCCCACAGGCCGGTGGAAGGGCGACGGTAAAGCAGGATGGCGCCTTCACGGTTGGCCAGCATTGGCATCAGCGTGCGTTTCCTGGGGACTTCCTTGCGTGGCTTGGGGATCGGGTAGCGGGTTTCCAGGCCCAGCATGTGGGCTTCGCAACCTGACTTCAGGGGGCACAGCAGGCAGCTGGGCTTGCTGCGGGTGCAGAGCGTGGCTCCCAGGTCCATCATCGCCTGGGTGTAGGCGTTGACCCGGTCCTGGGGGGTGAAGCGCTCGGCGGTGGCCCACAGCTGTTTGGCAACCCTGGGTTCGCCGGGGTAGCCTTCCTGGGCCGTGAAGCGGGCCAGCACCCGCTTGACGTTGCCATCGAGGATTGGCGCCCGCAGGCCCATGCTGATGCTGGCGATGGCGCCGGCGGTAGACAGGCCGATCCCCGGCAGTTCGGTGAGTTTTTCCACGTCCCGGGGGAATTCGCCGCCGTACTGGTCGACGACGATCTTCGCGCTCTTTTGCAGGTTGCGCGCACGGGTGTAATAGCCCAGACCGGTCCACAGGTGCAGTACTTCGTCTTCCGGTGCGGCGGCCAGGGCCTGGACGGTGGGCAGCGAGGCCATGAACCGGTCGAAGTAGTTGAGCACGGTGCTGACCTGGGTCTGCTGCAACATGATCTCGGAGACCCACACCCGGTACGGAGTGATGTCTTGTTGCCAAGGCAAGTCGTGACGCCCGTGGCGGTCGAACCAGTCCAGGACGGCGCTGGAAAACTGCTCGGCTCTCATCGCTTGAACAATCCCTTGAGCGCGTCTTTCAACTCGGGGCTGACCTTGTCGCCCAGCTTCTCGTCGATCTTGTCGCTGAGACGGTCGCCAGCCAGTTTTGCCGCGACCTTGCCCAGTCCATCCTTGTCCAGGCGGCATGCCTTGGCGCCAAGTTCCAGCGGGCCACGACAGCGCAGCGGCCATTCGACATCGACGTAGCGTTCGTTGACCTGGCAGGCAGGATCGGGCATGTCGCTCTTGTCGCCTTCAACGATGACGCCGACGCGGTAATCCATGCCAAGCACGCGCAGGTCGATGTCGCCGTTGCCGTTGACGGTCATGCCGGGGATGCGGACTTTCAGGTCCGGGTTGCTGGCTACGCCATTGTGGAAGGTCAGGTTGCCGTCGAGTTGCCGGAACGGCGTGTCCTTGCCCCGAGGTTCGCCGCTGAGGCTCTTGCGGTTCAGCAGGGCGATGCCCTTGCACAGCTGCTGTTCTAGGTTGGCGTTGAGCAGGACACCATCGTTGATGACGAATCCGGCGTTGCCGTTGAGGCTTTCGATCAAGGCTTTCTGGCTGTTGCCGCTGGCGGTCACGGCGCTGTTGAGTGTCACCAGTCCTTTGACCGGCGGATTCTTGCCCTGGCTCTCGATGATTTTCTCGACCGGCACCCGGTTGAT
The DNA here is from genome assembly GCF_001269905.1 of Pseudomonas corrugata. Lineage (GTDB taxonomy): Bacteria > Pseudomonadota > Gammaproteobacteria > Pseudomonadales > Pseudomonadaceae > Aquipseudomonas > Aquipseudomonas corrugata. The sequence continues at coordinate 136,594 of NZ_LHVK01000014.1, forward strand.
CCGGGTTTGCAGGCTCAACTGTGGCGTGGTCTGGCGAACATCCAGCGTGCCTTTGGCTTCGAAGTTGCCGTTGAACAGATCGCCCCGCAGGTTCTGCAGGGTCAGCAGGCCGCCCTGGCCGGTGGCCTTGAGGGCCGCGTCCTGGATCGGCAGTTTGTCGAGGATCAGTTGGCCGAAAGTCAGGTCGGCATCAAGGTCCAGTTTGCTCAGGCGTTCCACCGGAAAGAGCCGGTCGTTGCTCCAGGCGCCCTGAGTCGGAGCGTTCGGCAACGGTGTGGTGCCGGCGCCAGCCATGGCACTGGCCTCGGTGTTGCTGACTTCCTCCTCGCGGGCGGCCTTGGCGCTGTTGGTCTCTGCAGACTTTGGCGGCAGATAGCGATCAACATTGAACATGTCGGCCTTGAGTTGCGCGCGCAGTGACTGCTTGGCGAAGTCTTCCACGGCGATACGACCGCTGAAGCTGCTGTCGTCGAGCTTCAGATTGATGTTGTTGAGTTCGACGCTGGTGGGGGTGCCGGCGATGCGGCTGGCCAGTTCGACCTTGGTCAGGCTGCCTTCGCCCATGGCTGGCAGTTTCTGGCCGATGCTGTCGACGAAGTTCGCCAGGTCGAACTGGGCGATTGATATGCCGCCACTCAACTGTGGCGTTTTGTCGAGGTCGTTGACCTTCAGTTCGCCCAGAGCGCGCAACTGGTTCAGGGACAGCTTGATGCCGGTCCATTCGGCAACGTTCGCGGCCCTGTCCAGGGATAGCTGACCCTGGGCGTTGAAATTCAGGATCTTGCCCTGTAGAGGGTCTCCGGTGACCTCGCCGGACAGTTTCAGGTCTTCGAACTTGTAGCGTTGCACGGCCCGCTCGAAGCGCAGTTCGCCAGTGACCTCGGTCCGTACGCGCACGGCCGGCTGGTTGCTGGACAGGAAGGCGGTCAGTGTGACCGGGATGTTGGTGGAGTCGTGGACCGGGCCGGTGCTCAGTTGGATGCTTTCGGCGCTGAACTGCTTGCCGGTCTGCTCGTCGGTGTATTCGATCCGGGCGTTGTTCACGGTCAGGCTGTCGATGTCCAGGCGGGTTGGCTGGGCCGGTTTTTCCGCCGGGGTGCTGGCGGGCGGAGCAGGTTGATCGGCCGGTGCCGGAGCGCCCGCAGTTGTTGGGGACGCAGGGGCCTTGCCGATGTCTTCCCAGTTACCGTGACCGTTCTTGTCACGGTTGAGGCGCAGGTTCAGGCCTTCGACCCGAACGTCGCTCATCTGAACTTCCCGGCGCAGCAGCGGCATGACCCGCACCGAAAGACCGAGCATCTGCAGGTCAGCGAAAGGTTGTGTCGGGTTGGCCAGCGTCGCAACGCTGGCTTCGTGCAGTTCCAGGCCCAACCATGGGAACAGACTCCAGCCGATGTCTCCATTGAGGGTCAACTCAATGTGGGCCTTGTCGCGGGCTATCTGGCGGATCTCTTCCTTATAGTCGTTGGGATCGAAGAGGTGGGTCAGGGCAAAGCCCAAGGCCACAATGATCAGCAACAGCCCGAGAAGTACCAGACCCAGGATTTTGCCGAACGCTTTCATGGGCGAGTCCTTGTAGGTTGAGTTCAGAATTTAGCCTGCGAGTATAACGCTGTGGATTGCTGGTGCGTTGGGGTGATCGTTTTCGTGGCGCTCAACTTTCGTCCAGCGCCAACTTCAATTTGGCTGCCAGGGCCTGGGCCATCAAGTGTCCGGCAGGGGCCAGCAGCCGCAGTTCGGCGCCCTCTCGCCGAGCCATCCGCTGTGCTTCGCTGACCAATCGCTCCGCTACGCCACGGCGACGGGTCACGCTTCGTACGCACATCTGAGACAAATGCCAGACGTTCCGGTGCCGTTGCAGGCGTGCGGCGCCGAGCAGTCGATCATTGAAGCGAGCCGCAATGAATGAGCTATCGTGCAAGTAATCCTGGACCAGCTGAGTGGCATCGCTGAACGGCTCGAGCAGCCAGGGCGGGGCGTCCAGGTAGATTTTATGCAGGTCCTGCCGATCCTGGCCGGTAGCTTCAATCAGGTGCTCAACAACAATGGGCATGGAAGTTCCTGAAAAATAAATGACTTTTGCCCTACAGAATGCAACCAGGGGCGCGATAAGACAGATGACGTGAAAAAGGTGATATCACTTTGGTTTTTCTGTCACGAGCAAATGGTAACCTTTACCCGTTCGCCCGTCCTTCTGCGACTTGATGTCACACCAACAGGGAGCTTCACCAGAAAATACAGCCGCGCCTGCGTGCAAATAAGGCTGAGGGTGATGCGTGGCTGGCGAACCATTCTAACAATTGGGGGATACACAATGAGCACGAGTATCACGGCGGGCGGCGTTGCCGACCAGCCTGCGTTCCTCTCCAAGGAGCGTATCATCGCCAAATCAGGTTTCAACCGGTGGCTGGTTCCACCGGCCGCCCTGGCCATTCACCTCTGCATCGGCATGGCCTACGGCTTCTCGGTATTCTGGTTGCCTCTGTCCAAGGCCTTGGGTATTACCAAGCCGGTGGCTTGTGCACCGGACATGAGCTTCATCTCGCAAGTCTTTTCGTCCCAGTGCGACTGGCCGATCTCGATGCTCGGCTGGATCTACACTCTGTTCTTCATCTTCCTCGGTTGCTCGGCAGCCATTTGGGGTGGCTGGCTGGAACACGCCGGGCCACGCAAGGCTGGTGTCGTGTCGGCCTTGTGCTGGTGCGGTGGTCTGGTGATTTCCGCGCTGGGTATCTATACCCACCAGATCTGGTTGATGTGGCTCGGGTCGGGCGTGATCGGCGGCATCGGCCTGGGTCTGGGCTATATCTCCCCGGTTTCCACCCTCATCAAATGGTTCCCGGATAAGCGCGGCATGGCGACCGGCATGGCGATCATGGGCTTTGGTGGCGGGGCGATGGTCGGTGCTCCGCTGGCCGCGGCGCTGATGAGCCATTTCGCCTCGCCGACCAGCGTAGGCGTCTGGCAGAGCTTCCTGGTCATGGCCGCGATCTATTTCGTGTTCATGATCGGTGGTGCGTTGTCGTACCGCGTACCTCCGACCGGTTGGAAGCCTGAGGGCTGGACTCCTGCGCCGAAGAAAACCGCTAACTCGATGATCACCCATCGCCACGTTCACGTGAACGTAGCCTGGAAAACACCGCAGTTCGTTTTGGTGTGGCTGGTACTGTGTCTGAATGTGTCCGCTGGCATCGGCATTATCGGTATGGCCTCGCCGCTGTTGCAGGAAGTGTTCGGCGGCAAGCTGCTCGGCAACGACCTGCCTTTCGGCCAACTGGACGCTACCCAACTGGGCCAGATCGCGGCCATTGCGGCCGGCTTCACTGGCCTGCTGAGCCTGTTCAACATCGGTGGGCGGTTTTTCTGGGCATCCTTCTCGGATTACCTGGGTCGCAAGAACACCTACTTTGTGTTCTTTGCCTTGGGGGTTGCGCTGTACTCGCTGATCCCGAACCTCGGTCACCTGGGCAGCATCGCCCTGTTCGTGGCGGCGTTCTGCATCATCCTGTCGATGTACGGCGGCGGTTTCGCCACTGTTCCGGCCTACCTGGCGGACTTGTTCGGTACGCAAATGGTCGGCGCGATCCACGGTCGTCTGTTGACCGCCTGGGCTGCCGCCGGCGTGCTGGGTCCGGTACTGGTGAACTACCTGCGTGAATATCAGTTGAGCATCGGCGTTGAACGCGCCGCGGCCTATGACATCACCCTGTACATCCTCGCCGGCCTGCTGGTGCTGGGCTTCCTCTGCAACCTGATGGTTCGCCCGGTCGCCGACAAATACTTCATGACCGACGCCGAACTGGCCGCCGAACAGGCGCTGGGCCATGACAAAGGCGCCGATAGCACCACTTCGCTGGAATGGAAGGCCGCACCGGGCACCAAGCCCCTGGCGGTCGCTGCCTGGCTGGTGGTGGGCATTCCGCTGGCGTGGGGCGTGTGGGTGACCCTGCAGAAGACGGCGGTGTTGTTCCACTAAGCAATATCGAGGTGATCCCGGAGCCATTGGTTCCGGGTGAACCCTGTGGGAGCGAGCCTGCTCGCGATGAGGCGTGTCAGTCGAGTCATTGTTGACTGATCCAGCGCTATCGCGAGCAGGCTCGCTCCCACAATTGTTTCTGGTTGATGGCCAAAAACTGCATCCCTCACTTGTATGGACATGTCTATCGCCGGCTGCGCGGGATTCAGCCCGTCAGTGATATCGTCTCCCGTGTTTCTGTTTGTCGCTCGCGCCCCTATAATGGCTGCCTTTTTCGCCCAATGATTTTGCGGAGCTGGTGATGGCCGAACGTAAGGCGTCTGTCGAGCGCGACACTCTGGAAACCCAGATCAAAGCCTCGATCAACCTGGATGGCACCGGAAAGGCCCGGTTTGATATCGGCGTGCCTTTTCTTGAGCACATGCTGGACCAGATCGCCCGTCACGGGCTGATCGACCTGGACATCGTCAGCAAGGGCGACCTGCATATCGACGACCACCACACAGTGGAAGACGTCGGTATCACCCTGGGGCAGGCCTTCACCCAGGCCATCGGCGACAAGAAGGGCATCCGTCGCTACGGCCACGCCTATGTGCCGCTCGATGAAGCACTGTCGCGGGTGGTCATCGACTTCTCCGGTCGTCCTGGCTTGCAGATGCATGTGCCATACACCCGCGCTACCGTCGGCGGCTTCGACGTCGATCTGTTCCAGGAATTCTTCCAGGGCTTCGTCAATCACGCCAATGTGACCCTGCACATCGACAACCTGCGCGGGCACAACACCCATCACCAGATCGAAACCGTGTTCAAGGCTTTCGGCCGTGCCCTGCGCATGGCCGTCGAACTCGATGACCGCATGGCCGGGCAGATGCCCTCCACCAAGGGCGTCCTGTAATGCAGACGGTTGCAGTCATCGACTACGGTATGGGCAACCTGCACTCGGTGGCCAAGGCCCTCGAGCATGTGGGGGCCGGCAAGGTGCTGATCACCAGCGATGCCGACGTGATTCGCGAAGCCGACCGAGTGGTATTCCCCGGTGTCGGTGCGATTCGCGATTGCATGGCCGAGATCCGTCGCCTGGGCTTCGATTCGCTGGTCCAGGAAGTCAGCCAGGACCGTCCGTTCCTTGGCATCTGCGTGGGCATGCAGGCTTTGCTCGAGCGCAGCGAAGAGAACGCCGGTGTCGATTGCATCGGCATGTTCCCGGGTCAGGTGAAGTTCTTTGGCAGGGACCTGCATGAAGACGCCGAACACCTGAAAGTCCCGCACATGGGTTGGAACGAAGTGAAGCAGGTGGTGGATCACCCGCTGTGGCACAACATTCCGGACCTGGCGCGCTTCTACTTCGTACACAGTTACTACATCGCCGCCGGCAATGCACGGCAGGTGGTGGGCAGTGGTCACTATGGCGTCGATTTCGCAGCGGCCCTGGCCGATGGGTCACGATTTGCCGTGCAGTTCCACCCGGAGAAGAGCCACACCCATGGCCTGCAGCTGTTGCAGAATTTCGCCGCGTGGGACGGCCGCTGGTAATGGCACGCAAGAAACCGCCAATCCTCACCCTCACCCCGGAACAGGAAAGTGAGGCGAACCGCAAGATTCAGCGGTTCATGGAGGATCGTTTCGAACTGGACCTGGGGTCGTTCGAGGCGGCGGAAATTCTTGACCTGTTTACCCGCGAAATTGCTCCGCACTATTACAACAGGGCGATTTTCGACGTGCAGGCGCACCTTAAGGAAAGGTTCGAAAGCATCGAAAGCGACCTGTGGGCGCTCGAGAAAAACTGATTCCCGAGCCAAGCTGAACATTCGTATTTGAAGGTTTGCCAGATGCTGATTATCCCCGCTATCGATCTCAAGGACGGCGCTTGCGTACGTCTGCGTCAGGGCCGGATGGAAGACTCCACGGTATTTTCCGATGATCCGGTGAGCATGGCCGCCAAGTGGGTGGAAGGTGGTTGCCGTCGCCTGCATCTGGTCGACCTGAACGGCGCCTTCGAAGGGCAGCCGGTGAACGGTGAGGTGGTCACCGCCATCGCCAGGCGCTACCCGAACCTGCCGATCCAGATTGGTGGTGGTATCCGTTCGCTGGAAACCATCGAGCACTACGTCAAGGCCGGCGTCAGCTATGTGATCATCGGCACCAAGGCGGTCAAGGAGCCTGAGTTCGTTGCCGAAGCCTGCCGCGCCTTCCCGGGCAAGGTCATCGTTGGCCTGGACGCCAAGGACGGTTTCGTCGCCACTGACGGCTGGGCCGAAGTCAGCACCGTGCAGGTGATCGACCTGGCCAAGCGCTTCGAGGCTGACGGCGTGTCTGCCATCGTCTACACCGACATCGCCAAAGACGGCATGATGCAAGGCTGCAATGTCCCGTTCACCGCCGCCCTGGCCACCGCTACGAAGATTCCGGTCATCGCCTCCGGCGGTATCCACAACCTGGGCGATATCAAGACGCTGCTCGACGCCAAGGCGCCGGGCATCATCGGTGCGATCACCGGTCGCGCGATTTATGAAGGTACCCTGGACGTCGCCGAGGCCCAGGCCTTCTGCGATGCCTACACAGGCTGAGGACTCATCATGGCGCTGGCCAAACGCATCATCCCTTGCCTGGACGTGGATAACGGCCGGGTGGTCAAGGGCGTCAAGTTCGAGAACATCCGTGACGCCGGCGACCCGGTGGAAATCGCCCGTCGCTACGACGAGCAGGGCGCGGACGAAATCACCTTCCTGGACATCACGGCCAGCGTCGATGGTCGCGATACCACGTTGCATACCGTCGAGCGCATGGCCAGCCAGGTATTCATTCCGCTGACCGTGGGCGGTGGCGTGCGCACCGTGCAGGACATCCGCAACCTGCTCAACGCCGGTGCGGACAAGGTGTCGATCAACACCGCCGCCGTCTTCAATCCTGAGTTCGTCGGCGAGGCCGCCGAGCGTTTCGGCTCGCAGTGCATTGTCGTGGCGATCGATGCGAAGAAGGTGTCCGGCCCGGGCGAACCCCCGCGCTGGGAAATCTTCACCCACGGCGGCCGCAAGCCAACCGGCCTCGACGCCGTCGAGTGGGCGAAGAAGATGGAGGGCCTGGGCGCCGGTGAGATCCTGCTGACCAGCATGGATCAGGATGGCATGAAGAACGGTTTCGACCTGGGCGTCACCCGCGCCATCAGCGATGCACTGGGGATCCCGGTGATTGCCTCCGGCGGTGTCGGCAACCTGCAACACCTGGCCGATGGCATTCTCGAAGGCCACGCCAGTGCAGTGCTGGCGGCGAGCATCTTCCATTTTGGCGAATACACCGTGCCGGAAGCCAAGGCCTACATGGCACAGCGCGGTATCTGCGTTCGTTGATTGCTGGACACCATGGCGAGCCCAAGGCACTCTTGGGCACACCATGGATTGCGGTAGCCCGACATGCTCAAACGCCTCGTTCTTGCCTTTGCTGGCGCCACGTTGCTGCTCGCAGGGTCCGCCCGCGCTGCCGAGACATCACTGGTGCTGCTGACGGAAAACTTCCCTCCGTACAACATGGCCAAGAACGGCAAGAACTTCGCCCAGGACGAGAACATCCATGGCATTGCCGTGGACATCGTCCGCGAGATCTTCAAGCGCGCCGATATCACCTACAACCTGACACTGCGTTTTCCCTGGGAACGCATCTACAAACTCGCCCTGGAAAATCCCGGCTACGGTGTGTTTGTCATGGCGCGGCTGCCGGAGCGTGAAGCGCTGTTCAAATGGGTTGGTCCTATTGGTCCGGACGACTGGATCATGCTTGCCAGGGCGGACAGCAAGATTGTCCTCGACTCGTTGGAGCAGGCGCGCCAATACAGGATCGGCGCCTACAAGGGTGATGCGATTGCCGAAACACTGGGCAAGCAAGGGCTGAATCCAATTGTCGTGCTGCGCGATCAGGACAACGCCAGGAAACTGGTCAACGGTCAAATCGATCTGTGGGCCACTGGCGACCCGGCCGGCCGCTACCTGGCTCGTCAGGAGGGTGTGAGCGATCTCAAGACCGTGTTGCGATTCAACAGTGCCGAGTTGTACCTGGCGCTGAACAGGGACGTGCCCGACGATGTGGTCGCACGGCTTCAAAAAGCCCTGGATGAACTGCGCAGGGAAGGTGCGGTGGACGCAATCATGGCGCGGTATCTTTGAAGAAATTTACCGGTCGGTCAGGCGCTTCGCGAGCAAGCCCCCACAGGATGAAGCTCAGTCGCGAATCAATGTGTGCGAGCCTGCTCGCGATAGCAGCGACGCGGTTATCGATAAACCCCATTTTTCCCATGCCCCGCCATCGCCCGATTGCTGCGCAGGCTGATCATCGACTGGATGTCGACCCATTCGATACCCTGGGCCTTTAGCCTGGGCAGTTCGCGTTCGAGTACCGCCAGCGTTTGCGGGTAGGGATGACCGATCATCACGGCCGAGCCCTGGCGGCGGGCCAGGTCGATGGCGCTCTGGAGCTGGTGGCCGATGGCGGCTTCGGTGCGCTCGTCGTCGAGGAATACATCCCGCGACACACTGGCGAGGCCAATCTTCTGGGCTTCGGCGGCTGCGACGGTCTGGGCGCTGGTGCGGCTGTCAACGAAGAACTTGTGCCGCTGTTGCAAGTCCGCCATCAGCCATGCCATGGCCTGGGGCTGGGCGGTCATGCGGCTGCCCATGTGGTTGTTGACCCCGCTGGTATAGGGCACGGCGGCGAACGCGGCGTCGAGACGCTTTCCCAGCTCCTCAATCGGTAGTTCGGGATGCCAGGCGAACGGTCCGGTCGCCGGATCCATGGGCATGTGCAGCATGACGATTTTGCCAGCGCGGTGAGCCTCGCGAGCGAATTCGGCGGCGTGGGGCGTGTCGGGCATGATCGCGGTGGCGACCGGACCGGGGAGTGCGAGCACCCGGCGATCCCGGGGCAGATTCTGTCCCAGGTCGTCGATGATCAGGCTCAGGTAAGCCTTGTGCGGTGAAGGCGCAGGCGTGTCGGGCGCCGCAAAAGCAGCGCTCGCCAGGCAGCACAACAGACCGAGGATGAAACGCCGGTCCATCTCAGCGGCCGGAGGTGATGTTCAGTCCTTTGAGCAGGCTCAGGGCCTGGGCCAACTGGTAATCGTCATCCTGCGGCATCGGCTTGGCCTTGGCGCCAGAACCGCTCGGCTTGTCGGCGCCGCCGTTGCCATTGCCCAGGTGACCTTGCAGGTCGGCTTCCTTGAAGTATTCGCTGTCCTGCTCGCTGGTGATCTTGGCCTTGCGCACCTCGATGTCCGGGACGATGCCCTGGGCCTGGATGGAGCGGCCGTTGGGCGTGAAGTACAGCGCGGTAGTTATCTTCAGGGCGCGATCATTGTTCAGTGGCAGCACGGTCTGCACCGAGCCTTTGCCGAAACTGGTGGTGCCCATGACGACGCCGCGCTTCTGGTCCTGCAGGGCACCGGCGACGATTTCCGAGGCCGAGGCGCTGCCACCGTTGATCAACACCACCAGTGGCACAGCTTCGCTCAGGTCGTTGCCGGTGGCCGAGAAGCGCAGCTCGGAGTTGGCGATACGCCCCTTGGTGTAGACGATAAGGCCCTTGGTGATGAAGTGATCGACCACTTCCACCGCCGACTGCAGCACGCCGCCAGGGTTGTTGCGCAGGTCCAGGACCAGACCGTTGAGTTTCTTGCCATTGTCCTTGCGCAGCTTGGCCAGGGCCTTGGCAACTTCTTCGCCGGTCTTGACCTGGAACTGGGTGATGCGGATGTAGCCGTAGCCCGACTCCAGCAGTTGGCTCTTCACGCTCTTGACCTGGATGACCGCCCGCGTGAGGGTCACGTCGAACGGCGTGCCGCCATCGCGCACCAGGGTCAGGGTGATCTTCTGGCCGATCTTGCCGCGCATCTTGTCCACGGCTTCGGTCATGCTCTGGCCGCGTGTCGGCTGGCCGTTGATCTTGACGATGAAGTCACCGGCCTGGATTCCGGCCTTGGAGGCCGGCGTGTCGTCGATCGGCGAGACCACCTTGATAAAGCCGTCTTCGCTGCCGACTTCGATGCCCAGGCCGCCGAACTCGCCGCTGGTGCTTTCCTGCAATTCGGCAAAGTCTTCCGGTCCCAGGTAGGCCGAGTGCGGGTCGAGGTTGCTGAGCATGCCCTTGATGGCGTTCTCCAGCAGCATCTTGTCATCCACCGGTTCGACGTAGGCGGCTTTGATCCGGTCCATGACTTCGGCAAAGGTGCGCAGTTCATCCAGCGGCAACGGGGCCTTCGTGGTCGCGGCGGCGGCAGGCGCCGACGGGGCCGGTCCGGCGGCGAAAGCCAGGGGCGCACCGATCACGAGGGCGATCGTCAGGGCCAGCGAGGTAAGGCGGGACAAATGCAGCATGTCGAACGAACTCCTTAATTGGATGGGCGCGCTTATCCTTGCGCACGACACCATTGGGCCGGGTCACTGGGGCGACCCTGCTGACGAATAGCGAAATACAGTGCAGGCGTATCCTGCCCGCCACTGTTGCCGACCGTGGAGATGGACTCACCGGCCTTGACCACATCCCCCGCCGACTTGAGCAGCGTCTGGTTGTGGCCATACAGACTCAGGTAACCGTTGCCGTGATCGAGGATCACCAGCAGGCCGGCGCCACGCAGCCAGTCGGCGAACACCACGCGCCCGCCATGAACGGCGTGCACCTGGCTGCCGGCGGATGCGCTGATCATCACGCCGTCCCACTTGGTACGGGTGTCGTCGCCGCGGGTTTCACCAAAGCGCGCAAGCAATCGACCATTGACTGGCCATGGAAGTTTGCCCCGGGCGGAAGCAAAGGCGCCGCCGAAAGTTTCGCCATCGCTGGAAACCAGCGCGCCGGGGCTGGATTTTGTCGTTTTGCGGGGCGCATCGTCCGAGTCCGCATCGGCCTGGGCTTCACGCAAACGCTTTTTTTCGGCTTCCTGCTGGGCGATCAGCGCTTTCTGCCGCGCTTCCTCTGCCTCTCGCGCCTGGCGGGCCAGGGTTTCCTCGATGGTTTTCAAGACTTTCGCCAATTCGGCCTGGTCCTGCTCGCGAGCCTTGAGCTTGCTGTCCCGCGCCTTCATATCATCATTGAGCTTGGCCAGGGCTTCTGCGCGTTCCTTGCGCACTTTCTCGAGTTCTTCGCGCTGGGTATCGAGGCTGCTTTTCTGCACCAGCAACTGGGCTTGCTGCAGTTCGATGTCTTTTTCGACGTTGGCCAGCTGCCGCAGGGTTTCGTTGAATTTCTTGAGTTGTTCCAGGCGTGCCTGGCTCAGATAGTCATAGTAGGTGAGGGTGCGGGCGAACTTCTCGGGGTTCTGCTGGTTGAGCAACAGCTTGAGATACTCCTGACGGCCGCTCTGATAGGCCGCGCGGGCCTGGATGGCGATCAGATGCTGCTGTTCAGCGCGCGCGCTCTGGAGTTTTTTTTTCTCTCCATCGAGCCGCTGCAGCTCGGATTCGCTTTTCTTCAGCTCTTTTTGCAGGGCGTCGACCTGTTTCTCCAGGTTGCCCATCTCGGTCTCGGTGCCGCGCAAGTCTTTCTGCACGCCGGCTTTCTCTTCCTGCAGCTTGCCCAGCAGCTTCTTCAGCTCGGCAATGTCCTGGCGCGTGGCTTCCAACTGCTGTTGGGTTTGCGCGCGCTCGTCAGCGAAGGCCGGTTGGAGCAGGCAGGTCAGAGCGAGGGCTATCAGGACGCGAAGCATAGAGGCGGGCGATACCAGGGAAAGGGACGGCCTAGTATGCCCGCCCCACGCCGCAAAAAAAACGCCCATTTGGGGCTGTGTGACAACTGGGCTGGTGTCAGGCGCCAAATCACCGCCAAACCTCTGTGGGAGCAAAGCTTACTCGCGATGATGTCAGCACATTCAACAAAAGTGCTGACCGTTCGATCGCTATCGCGAGCAAGCTTTGCTCCCACATGGGGGGGTTGATCAGACCAGAATCGAAGTCCCGGTCATTTCCGCAGGCTTTTCCATGCCCAGCAGCATCAGCATGGTCGGCGCCACGTCGGCCAGCACACCGCCGTCGCGGACCTTGAAGTCGCGCTTGCCAACGTAGATAAATGGCACCGGCTCGGTGGTATGGGCAGTGTGGGCCTGGCCGGTGGATTCGTCGGACATCTGCTCGACATTGCCATGGTCGGCTGTGATCAGCGCTTCGCCTCCGACCTTTTCCAGCGCCTCGACGATGCGGCCAACGCAGGTGTCCAGGCACTCCACGGCCTTGACCGCTGCCTCGAATACACCGCTGTGACCGACCATGTCGCCGTTGGCATAGTTGACCACGATGACGTCGTAACGCTGGTTTTCAATGGCGTCGACGATCCGGTCTGTGACTTCCGGGGCGCTCATCTCCGGTTGCAGGTCGTAGGTGGCGACTTTCGGCGATGGGATCAGGATGCGTTCTTCGCCCGGGAACGGTTCTTCGCGGCCGCCGGAGAAAAAGAACGTCACGTGGGCATATTTTTCTGTTTCGGCGATGCGCAACTGAGTCTTGCCATTCTTCGCCAGGTAATCGCCCAGCACGTTTTCCAGGCTGCCGGCGGCGAAAGCCGAAGGTGCCGGGATGCTGGCGGCGTACTGGGTCAGCATTACGAAACCGGCCAGCTTTGGCTGGCGAGGGCGTTCGAACTCCTTGAAATCGTCTTCGACGAAGACCCGGGTCAGTTCGCGGGCGCGGTCGGCGCGGAAGTTCATGAACACCACGGCGTCGCCATCCTCGACTTTGACCGGCTCGCCGATGGTGGTGGCCTTGACGAATTCGTCGCTTTCGCCGCGCTCGTAGGCGGCTTGCAGGCCTTCCTGGGCGGTGGCGGCGCTGAATTCGGCGTTGCCATCGACGATCAGATTGTAGGCCTGGGCTACGCGGTCCCAACGGTTGTCGCGATCCATGGCGTAGTAACGGCCGACGATGCTGGCGATGCGGCCCTTGCCCAGCGCCTGGAATGTGGTGTCCAGCAGCTCGATGGAAGAGGCGGCACTCTTCGGCGGGGTGTCGCGGCCATCGAGGAAGGCGTGCAGGTAGATTTTCTCGGCGCCGCGTTTGAAGGCCAGTTCGGCCATGGCAATCAGGTGGTCCTGGTGGCTGTGCACGCCGCCGTCGGACAGCAGACCCATGAAATGCACGGCCTTGCCGGCAGCCACGGCTTTATCCACGGCGGCGCAGATGGTCGGGTTCTCGAAGAACTCGCCGTCGCGGATCGCTTTGGTGACGCGGGTGAAGTCCTGGTAAACCACGCGGCCGGCGCCGAGGTTCATGTGGCCGACTTCGGAGTTGCCCATCTGCCCGTCCGGCAGGCCGACGTCCATGCCGCTGCCGGAGATCAGGCCGTTCGGCACGGTGGCCCACAGGCGGTCCAGTACAGGCTTGTTGGCCGAATACACAGCGTTGGATTCGTGGCTGTCACTGTGACCGAAGCCGTCGAGAATCATCAGGACCAAAGGTTTAGGCGTGGTAGTCATGGAATCCACTCGTGGCTGGTTAAAGGAAGACGATGGAAAAGGGACGGGCAGTTTAAAGGTAAGTTCCGGTGCCGTCACCGCCGGGCGGGGTTTGGCCGACCTTGAGTGCTGTGTATACTGGCCGACATTTTAACGCCCTGGAACCTCCTTCGATGGTTGCTCACCTGATTGAATTTGCCACTAACCACTACATTCTCGTCGGTATCTTCGTCGTACTGCTGGCATTGCTGCTCGTCCACACGATGCAGGGCGGCGGTCGCAGCCTGAGCACCGCCGAACTGACCGCGCTGGTCAACAAGGACGCCGGCGTGGTGGTGGACATTCGTCCCGGCAAGGAATTCGCCGCCGGTCACATTGTCGGCGCGTTGAACATCCCCCAGGACAAATTGGCCGCACGTATCGGCGAACTGGAAAAGCACAAGGCCAAGACCATTATCCTGGTCGATGCCATGGGCCAGACGGCCGGTACCCACGCCCGCGAACTGATGAAGTCCGGTTTCACTGCCGCCAAGCTGTCCGGTGGCGTGGCGACCTGGAAAGCCGACAACCTGCCCCTGGTGAAGTGAGATGACCCACGTCGTTGTCTATTCCAGCGATTACTGCCCCTATTGTTCCAGAGCCAAGTTTCTGCTCCAGAACAAGGGCGTGGCTTTCGAAGAGATCAAGGTCGATGGCAAGCCGCAACTGCGCGCCGAGATGACCCAGAAGGCCGGACGTACATCCGTGCCTCAGATCTGGATCGGCAACACCCACGTGGGCGGTTGCGACGACCTGTTTGCCCTGGAGCGCGCCGGCAAGCTCGACGCGATGCTCAAGGCCTGAATCCCCTGAAGAACCTGAAAGTGAGAAGGATCTGCGATGACTGACCAACAGAACACAGCTGCCAGCGAAGAAGAAGCCGCACCGCAATTCTCCTTGCAGCGCATTTATGTGCGAGACCTGTCGTTCGAAGCCCCGAAAAGCCCGGCGATCTTTCGCCAGCAGTGGGAGCCGAGCGTAGGCCTGGACCTCAACACCCGCCAGAAAGCCCTGGAAGAAGACTTCCACGAAGTGGTGCTGACCCTGTCGGTCACCGTGAAGAACGGTGACGAAGTGGCGTTCATCGCTGAAGTCCAGCAGGCCGGGATCTTCCTGATCAAGAACCTCGATGCCGCTTCGATGAGCCATACACTGGGCGCGTTCTGCCCGAACATCCTGTTCCCGTACGCCCGTGAAGCGCTGGACAGCCTGGTGACTCGCGGCTCGTTCCCGGCCCTGATGCTGGCCCCGGTGAATTTCGATGCGCTGTACGCCCAGGAGCTGCAACGCATGCAGGAAGAAGGCAGCGCGACGGTTCAATAAGCGTCCGACAGCCGGCTACAAAACCTGTGGGAGCGAGCCCTGTGGGAGCCGAGCCTGTGGGAGTCGAGCTTGCTCGCGATGAACGATGACGCGGTTTAAAGTTGAACCGTGTCGACTCCATCGCGAGCAAGCTCTGCTCCCACAGGCTCTGCTCCCACAGGAGTTTCTGGCGTTATGGGTTCAGGCGAAACCGTTCTGCCGCCACGCCTCGTAAACAGCCACCGCCACCGTGTTGGACAGGTTCAGGCTGCGGCAGCCTTCACGCATCGGCAGGCGCAAGCGCTGCTCTGCCGGTAGCGCGTCCAGCACGTCGGCCGGCAGGCCTCGGCTTTCAGGCCCGAACAGGAACGCATCGCCGGCAACGAAACTGGCATCATGGAAGGGCCGCGAACCCTTTGTGGTGAAAGCGAACAGGCGCGGGTGGCCGAGGCTTTCCAGACAACTGGCGAGGTCTGCATGACGCTGCAAGGTGGCATACTCATGGTAGTCGAGGCCCGCGCGACGCAGGCGCTTGTCGTCCATCTCGAAGCCCAGCGGTTCGATCAAATGCAGATGGCAGCCGCTGTTGGCGCAGAGCCTGATGACATTGCCGGTGTTCGGCGGAATTTCCGGTTGAAAAAGGATGACGTGAAACATGCACGGCTCCGATAACAAAGATGACGCGCATTCTACGCTGCAAACCGATGAGCGTTCGAAGCTATTCCCGCGGGTCATGGGCTCCCTGGCAATCTTCGGGTTGATGATTGGACTGATGATCGGCCGCCTGACCAATCCCGAACCGAGCGTGTTGCAACAGATCGAGGTGAGCGATGGGGTGCTGGTGGCCTGGTTCAATGACGAACCCAAGCTGCACGGAGAAATCATCGATGGCTCCGTGGCGCTGTTGTTCGAAGCCGAAGGTCCGGCACAGAAGGGGCAACTGAAGCTCAATGGCAAGGACGTGAACTGGCGCGTGCGCTTGAGTGACAAGGGCTTGTTGCTGACGCTGGTGGCGGCGCGTCCGTTGCGGGGCGAGTGGACCGGCAGCGAGGTGGATGATCGCTGGCGGCTCGAGGTCCGTCTCCAGGAGCAATAAAAGAGGGGAATCCCCGGCCTGCCTGTACCAAGGTCCCCAAAACGGGAGGGCGATCGCAAAGATCCAGCCCTGGTGTAAAGAAGGGAAACCTTGACCTGCCTGTATCAAGGCCCCCAAAACGATGAGCTCGATGAGCCCGAATAAAATGGGGAATCCCCGGCCTGCCTGTACCAAGGTCCCCGAAACTGGGTAGTGATTGGGTTATTGCAGGGGGCGTGCCAGTTTTAAATGGCTTGTCACAGAAAACCTTACGATGTTGCGCAAAGCCCCGTATTCCGGGGCTTTGGCTTTTGTTGAGGCAGGTTTCCCCGAGGTGACTCGATCAGTCAGGGCTCGTATGAAGCGCGCAGTTGCGGTTCGTGGTGCATTGGTGTGGTGCACGAAGCTTTCAAAAGCATCGCGAGCAGGCTCGCACACAGGGGGAGCGGCGCCACGACACGCGCGCACACCGACAACCCGATGTGGGAGCGAGCCTGCTCGCGATTGGCCTTCAGATTCAGCGAAAAGCCGACGGAGGCTCAGCCCTCTTCGCTTTCATCATCATCCCCGCCATCGACCTTCATCCCCAATTCCTTGATCTTGCGGGTCAAGGTATTGCGACCCCAGCCCAGCAATACGGCGGCGTCGCGGCGGCGGCCGGCGGTGTGCTTGAGGGCGGTTTCGATCATGATTCGTTCGAAACTCGGCACGGCACTGTCCAGCAGGCTCGACTGGCCTCGGGCCAAGGCCTGATCGGCCCACTGGCGCAGGGCCTGTTCCCAGTTGGTCACCGGGGCCGAGTCCTGTGGCAGGCTCAGCAGTTCCGGTGGCAGGTCGCCGATATGCACCTCACGTCCCGAGGCCATGACGGTGATCCAGCGACAGGTGTTCTCCAGCTGGCGCACGTTGCCGGGCCACGGCAGGTTCTTGAGGTATTCCTCGGTCTCGCTCTTGAGCAGCTTGGGCTCTACCGCCAGCTCCTGGGCGGCGCGGCTGAGGAAATGCCTGGCCAGGGTCGGGATGTCCTCGCGACGATCCGCCAGGCGCGGGATATGAATGCGGATCACGTTCAGGCGATGGAACAGGTCTTCACGGAATTTGCCGGCGTGAACCAGGGTTTCCAGGTTCTGGTGGGTCGCGGCGATGATGCGTACATCGACCTTGACCGGTGTATGGCCGCCTACCCGATAGAACTCGCCGTCCGCCAGCACGCGCAACAGACGGGTCTGGGTGTCGGCCGGCATGTCGCCGATCTCGTCGAGGAACAACGTGCCGCCGTCGGCCTGTTCGAAGCGCCCGCGTCGCAGGTTGGCCGCGCCGGTGAATGCGCCTTTTTCGTGACCGAACAGCTCGGACTCCATCAGGTCCTTGGGAATCGCAGCCATGTTCAGCGCGATGAACGGCGATGCCGCCCGTGGACTGTGGCGGTGCAGGGCATGGGCCACCAGTTCTTTACCGGTACCGGATTCGCCATTGATCAGCACGGTGATGTTGGAGTGGCTCAGGCGTCCGATCGCGCGAAACACTTCCTGCATCGCCGGCGCTTCGCCGATGATTTCCGGTGTGCGGGCCAGGGCCGGCACTTCTTCCAGGCCTTGCTGTTCCTGGGCGTGCTGGTTGGCGCGCTTGACCAGCGACACTGCTTCATCGACATCGAACGGCTTGGGCAGGTATTCGAAGGCTCCGCCCTGGTAGGACGCTACGGCGCTGTCCAGGTCGGAGTGGGCGGTCATGATGATCACCGGCAGCCGTGGATGCTCCTCGCGAATTCGCGCCAGCAAGTCCAGGCCGCTGGCGCCGGGCATGCGAATGTCGGAGATGATGACGTCCGGTTGCTGACGGGCCAGGCGACTCATCACGCCATCGGCGCTGTCAAAGCTCTGGGTGGTCATGCCTTCCTGTTGCAAGGCTTTTTCCAGGACCCAGCGGATAGAACGGTCGTCATCGACGATCCACACGGTTTCACTACGGCTCATGTCGATGTGGCTCCTTGTTCCAGTGGCAGGAAGATCGAGAAGGTGGTGTGGCCCGGGTGGCTCTCACACTCGATCAGGCCCTGATGCTGACTGATGATGTTCTGGGTAATGGCCAGGCCCAGCCCGGTACCGTCCGGACGGCCGCTGACCATGGGAAAGAAGATGGTTTCCTGCAACTCCATGGGGATGCCCGGGCCGTTGTCGATGATTTCGATCTTGGTCACCAGGCGATGGCGCACATGACCGATGGTGAACTGGCGCAGGGCGCGGGTGCGCAAGCTGATGCGGCCAAGGCGCAGCTCGTTCTGGCTGCCGATGGCCTGCATCGCGTTGCGCACGATATTCAACACGGCCTGGATCATCTGTTCACGATCGATCAAGACATCGGGAATGCTTGGGTCGTAGTCGCGCACCAATGTGATGCAACCCTGGCTTTCGGCTTCCACGAGGCTGCCGACGCGCTCCAGCACTTCGTGGACATTGCACAGGGCCAGGGACGGCAGCTTGTTGGAGCCGAGCATGCGGTCCACAAGATTTCGCAGGCGGTCGGCTTCCTCGATGATGACGTTGGTGTAGTCCTTGAGGCTTTCTTCAGGCAGTTCCCGGGCGAGCAATTGCGCAGCGCCACGAATGCCACCGAGGGGGTTCTTGATTTCATGAGCCAAGCCACGCACCAGCATCTTGCTGGTTTCCTGCTTGGACAACTGTGCCTCTTCCTTGGTGATGCGCAGCAAGCGATCACGGGGGTGGACTTCCAGCAGCAACAGGGTGGCACCGTTACTCAGGATCGGCGTTACCGCATAGTCGACCGTCAGCGTCTGACCGGTCAGGGCGGTGAGCATCGCTTCACGCTTGGTGAACGGGTGAGCCTGCTCCACGGCCTGGCGCAACGAGTTGAGCGCCTCGGCGGATTCGGTGAACAGCTCGCTGATGAACTGGCCATGGCTGCGCTGGCCGCTGACAGCCAGGAGCATCTCCGCCGCCGGGTTCATGTACTCGAGGCGCAGTTCAGCGTCGAGCAGAATGGTCGCGGTGGTGAGGTTATCGAGTAGCAAGCGGTGTAGGGCATCGCTAATGGTCATCGGGACCTCTTTTGAAGCGTGGCAATTCAGGGCCGGTCCTAAATTGCGCGCGCGATAAACGCGCTGATGGAAGGAAAATGCAAAAACCAAACCAAGGCTCCGAAAAGAAGCGTTTAGAGCCTGAAAAGGGTATTTTTCGCCCGATTGCGTGGCGTTCTGCCAGTTTTTCCGGGTACTTTCGAACCAAAATGGGTTGAAGCCTGGGTAGTGGCGCAACGATTCGCACCAATATAGTGCGCTGACATGGAGGGTGTTAGAAGAACGGCAGGATGCTGCTCTCTTCTTCCGGCTTATCGGCGAGGGGGCATTCGGGGCGCTGACCATAATCGGCGGTGGTGCAAGGCTTGATGCGGCGTTTCTGCGCCAGCGACGTGCGTTGCATGTGGAAGGGTTGGTTGGCGGTGCGTTCGACGATGCGGTCTTGCTCATCGAGGATTTCCACCGCCAGCTGGTGAGTCCCTCGATCAATGTTACTCAAGGCAAACACTGGGCTTGGTCCTGGTTCCCCAGTGGGCCGGCCGTCGAGCAGCAGGCGGTAGTGATGGCCCTTTTTCAGCCCTGGTTCACTGGTGGCGGTGACGATCAGTTCCCCCGCTGTGCTGCGTATCGTGGCGTCGGGCTCCGGGATCAGCAACCGGAGCATCTCGTAATGAAACAAGGGTTCTGACTGGACTTCGGTTGACGCCGAGGTTGCAGCAGGAGGCTGCGCGGGCATCCGGTTGCCGGGTGGCAGTTGGACTTTCTTCGCATTGCCGGGACGCGGTTGATCGGTGAAGACACGATTACCCTGAGCGTCGACATAGGTATAGACCTGCGCCATCCCTGGCAAGGCAGTCAGGGACAGGTACAGGGCCAGCGCCAAGCGAATCATGGCTGGTGCACCCGCTGCACGGTAAAAGTGACGGTTTCGCTCTGCTGCACAAGGTTTTCCCCATCGATGACCTGGACCGCCAACCGGTGCTCGCCCCGATCGATGTTCACCAGTTGCAGACGCGGCACGTTGGAGGGCAGGCCGTAGGGTTGGTCATCCAGCAACAGTCGGAACTGATGAGGACTTTGCAGGCGTGGTTGCGCCCGGACGCCGACGGTGAAAGTGCCGTTGTTGGCGCGCAGGGCTTGCTCGGTGGGGATGTCCGTCAGCTCGAGTGTTTCGTAGGCCTTGCGCGGCGATTCTCTACTGGCCGGAACTGGCGGCGTGTCCGGGCCGGTTGGCGGCTGATGTTCGATGCTGTTGAGCGGAGGCAACTCCACCGTCTGGGTCGGAACGCCTTGGGGTGGTTGGTTGCTATAGGCCGTGTTGCCATTGGCGTCGGTGTATTTGTAGATCTGGGCTGCTGCGGGCAGTGCCAGTAGCAGCGATAGCATTCCTGGAAAAACGCGACCCATAAAATCAACCGGAAACTGAAAGTGTTGCATGCAGCATAGGACAAGGAGCCGGTCGGCCCAACCCAAAGAGTTCAACACTGAAACCCCTTTGTGGGAGCCTGCTCGTGATGGCGATGTGTCAGGCAACAGCAATGTTGCTGATCGATCGCCATCGCGAGCAGGCTCGCTCCCACAGGGGAATGTGTGTTGCTTCAGCTTTTGGCTAGGCACAGTTCAGCAGTCGCCCGTATCAGGGCAAGTCGGTGCACCGGGTGCTGTTTGTCGTGGTGGGTGGCCCGGGCCAGCCATTGCGGGCACTGCGGATCGGTACGGTAGGGGGCGAAATCGGCCAGTTGTTGCAGCAGGCGTTTTTGCAGTCGATCGAGTTGCGGGCGGATTTGCCCCACCAGGTCCGGACGCGGGAGGTCCGGCGCCTTGCCTTCCAGGGTCCAGTCGGACAGGTCGATGTACTGCACCAGTTTGTTGGCTTCTATCTGGGCGGTGAAAAACGCTTCCACGGTTTCCCCGGACAGCTTGTAGGTCGGCGCCTGGGCGACCGCGGCGGCAATGACTTCACGCTCGCGCTGGCGGTCTTCTACCGGTTTATGACTGTCCCATTTGCTCAGCGCCACTTGATCGGCGATGGCTATGCGTTCGCCGATGGCGTTCAGCAAAGGGGTCAGGGCGTCGGGAGCGGGCTTGGCTTCGGCTGTGCTTGCCAGCAGCGCGGTGGAAAGGGCGAGGCCAAGTGTGAAGCGCAAGTTCATGGGCAATCTCTTCCAAGGGGAGGGGCGACGGTCATCATGCACGTAACCTGCGCCCATGAAAAAGGCCTCCCGAAGGAGGCCTCTCTTGTTTCACGCCGCGTATGCGAGCGCTACCGGATCAGCAGCTGTAGTACAGCTCATATTCCAGTGGGTGTACGAAGGTGCGAACCTTGATTTCTTCTTCGCTTTTCAGTGCGATGTAAGCGTCGATGAAGTCATCGCTGAATACGCCGCCCTTGGTCAGGAACGCACGGCCCTTGTCCAGCTCTTCCAGGGCTTCTTTCAGGCTGCCGCAAACCTGTGGGATTTCCTTGGCCTCTTCAGGCGGCAGGTCATACAGGTTCTTGTCGGCGGCATCGCCAGGGTGGATCTTGTTCTGGATACCGTCCAGACCGGCCATCATCAGTGCGGCGAAGGCCAGGTATGGGTTGGCAGCCGGATCCGGGAAGCGGGCTTCGATACGGCGGGCTTTAGGGCTGTTCACGTACGGAATACGGATCGAAGCGGAGCGGTTGCGAGCCGAGTAGGCCAGCATTACCGGCGCTTCGAAGCCTGGTACCAGACGCTTGTAGGAGTTGGTCGACGGGTTGGTGAAGCCATTCAGGGCCTTACCGTGCTTGATGATACCGCCGATGAAGTACAGGGCGGTGTCCGACAGACCGGCATAGCCTTCGCCTGCGAAAGTGTTCTTGCCGTCCTTGGAGATCGACACGTGAACGTGCATGCCCGAACCGTTGTCGCCATACAGTGGCTTCGGCATGAAGGTCGCGGTGCGGCCATAGGCGTCGGCAACGTTGTGCACGACATATTTCAGGGTCTGGACTTCGTCAGCCTTCTTGACCAGCGTGTTGAACTTCACGCCGATTTCGTTCTGGCCGGCAGTCGCCACTTCGTGGTGGTGAACTTCGACGGTCTGGCCCATTTCTTCCAGTGCGTTGCACATGGAGGTACGGATTTCGTGGTCGAAATCGAACGGTGGTACTGGGAAGTAGCCGCCTTTCACGCCTGGACGGTGGCCTTTGTTGCCGCCTTCCACGTCCTGGTCGGACATCCACGAACCTTGTTCGGAGAAGATCTTGAACATGGAGCCGGAGATGTCGGACTTGAACTTGACCGAGTCGAAGATGAAGAACTCAGGCTCGGGACCGAAGAAAGCGGTGTCGCCGATACCGGTGGACTTCAGGTATTCCTCGGCACGGTGGGCAATGGCGCGTGGGTCGCGGTCATAGCCTTGCATGGTCGAAGGTTCGATGATGTCGCAGACCAGGATCAGGGTCGGCTCTTCGGTGAACGGATCCAGAACGGCGGTTTCGTCGTCCGGCATCAGGATCATGTCGGACGCTTCGATGCCCTTCCAGCCAGAGATGGAGGAACCGTCGAACATCTTGCCGATTTCGAAGAAATCGTCATCCAGGGCATCACGGGCCGGCATGGTCACGTGATGTTGAGTGCCTTTGGTGTCAGTGAAGCGCAGATCAATCCACTTGACGTCATGATCTTTGATGAGTTGAACCGACTTCGACATATGTCCTCCGGGTGGCTTCGGGCGGGTAATGGTATGCCCGTAGATATGAGTGATGCCGGCGCGAATACTCTGCCAAGGCAACCTGCCTCACAAGGGAGCAAATTGCATGCCAGTGCCCCAGCTTGGGTTTTTTGCACCAAACCCACGCCTTTCCAGGGCTTGAACGGCAGATTGTCAGACAATTGCGCACTGTAATGTAGCGCAATGGAAGGCGGATGACCTGTTTTGGTGCGCTCAAAACGGGGCACACATTAATTGGTCAAACCTTGAGCAATTTCCGCTATAATCCGCGCCCCCCTTTTTCGGCTGGCCGTTCGCGCGCTGTTTTCATGAAACTAATCGTAAAAGTCTTTCCCGAAATCACCATCAAGAGCCGCCCGGTCCGGACGCGTTTCATCCGGCAGTTGGCGAAGAACATCCGTGCCGTGCTCCGTGATCTGGACCCGGTCGTGGTGGTGAATGGCGTGTGGGACAATCTCGAACTGGAAACCCGCGTCAGCGATCCCAGGATCCTGAAGGAAATGACCGAGCGGCTGACCTGCATGCCGGGCATCGCGCACTTTCTGCAGGTGGATGAATATCCGCTGGGGGATTTCGACGACATCGTCGCCAAATGCAAGCTGCATTATGGCAATGCGTTGGCCGGCAAGATTTTCTCGGTACGTTGCAAGCGCGCGGGCAAGCACCCGTTCAGCTCGATGGACGTGGACCGGTACGTCGGCAGCCAACTGCGCCAGCAATGCGGCGCCGCTGGTATCTCGTTGAAAAACCCGCAGGTTGAAGTACGCATCGAAATTCGCGACCAACGGTTGTTCGTCATCCACAGCCAGCACAACAGCATCGGCGGGTATCCGCTGGGTGCCCTGGAGCAGACGCTGGTGCTGATGTCGGGCGGCTTCGACTCCACGGTTGCGGCCTATCAGATCATGCGACGCGGACTGATGAGCCATTTCTGCTTCTTCAACCTCGGCGGGCGTGCCCATGAGCTGGGTGTGATGGAAGTGGCGCACTTCATCTGGAAGAAGTACGGCAGCTCCCAGCGCGTGTTATTTGTGAGTGTGCCGTTCGAAGAAGTTCTGGGGGAAATCCTCGGCAAAGTCGACGACAGTCATATGGGCGTCATTTTGAAGCGTATGATGTTGCGTGCCGCGTCCAGCATCGCCGATCGCCTGCACATCGATGCGCTGGTCACCGGCGAGGCGATTTCCCAGGTATCGAGCCAGACGCTGCCGAACCTGTCGGTTATCGACTGCGTGACCGAAAAGCTTGTACTGCGCCCGCTGATCGCCAGCCACAAGCAGGACATCATCGACACGGCCAACGCGATTGGCACCGCTGAATTTGCCCGGCACATGCCGGAGTACTGCGGGGTCATCTCGGTCAATCCGAAGACGGCCGCCAAGCGCGGACGCGTGGAGCATGAAGAGAAAGAATTCGACATGGCGGTGCTCGAGCGTGCGCTCGAAAACGCCAGGCTGGTGCCAATCGATCGAGTGATCGACGAATTGGGTCAGGACATCAAGATTGAAGAAGTCGGCGAAGCGCTGGCTGGTCAGATCATCATCGACATCCGTCATCCGGACGACGCTGAAGACGACCCGTTGAGCGTCGCCGGTATCGAGGTACAAACGATGCCGTTCTATGCAGTGAACGCGCGTTTCAAGGAACTGGACCCTACTCGCCAGTACCTGCTGTATTGCGACAAAGGCGTGATGAGTCGCCTGCATGCCCACCATTTGCTCAGTGAGGGGCATGCCAATGTGCGCGTTTATCGACCGAGCTAAGTGCCCGGGGCTGTTTGCCTGTGGCCTGCGTCACCGGCCCCCCGACGCCGCCGACAAGCTGTAGCGGCTTTGTCGGACTCAACGTAAATCGCTGCCACGACCTGTCAGCACACCGAATCCTCTGATCGAGATACACAAGTGATCGAAAATCTACGCAACATCGCCATCATTGCCCACGTTGACCATGGTAAGACCACCCTGGTAGACAAACTCTTGCGTCAATCCGGCACCCTGGAACGCAACGAGCTCAACGACGAGCGCGTGATGGACTCCAACGACCAGGAAAAAGAGCGTGGTATCACCATCCTGGCGAAAAACACCGCCATCAACTGGAACGGCTACCACATCAACATCGTGGACACCCCGGGCCACGCCGACTTCGGTGGTGAAGTAGAGCGCGTGATGTCGATGGTCGACTCCGTGCTGCTGCTGGTCGACGCCCAGGACGGCCCTATGCCGCAAACCCGCTTCGTGACCAAGAAAGCGTTCGAAGCCGGCCTCAAGCCGATCGTGGTGATCAACAAGGTCGACCGTCCGGGCGCGCGTCCTGACTGGGTTCTGGACCAGATCTTCGACCTGTTCGACAACCTCGGTGCCACCGACGAACAACTGGACTTCCAGGTCGTCTACGCCTCGGCCCTGAACGGCATTGCCGGTCTGGACCACACCGCCATGGCTGAAGACATGACCCCGCTGTACCAGTCGATCGTCGACAACGTACCAGCGCCAGCCGTTGACCGTGACGGTCCGTTCCAGATGCAGATCTCGGCCCTGGACTACAACAGCTTCCTGGGTGTGATCGGCGTTGGCCGTATCGCCCGTGGTCGCGTCAAGCCGAACACCCCGGTTGTCGCCATCGACGTCGACGGCAAGAAACGCAACGGCCGTATCCTGAAGCTGATGGGTCACCACGGTCTGCACCGTGTGGACGTCGAAGAAGCGGCTGCCGGCGACATCGTCTGCATCAGCGGCTTCGAAGAGCTGTTCATCTCCGACACCCTGTGCGACCCGACCGTTGTCGAGGCGATGAAGCCGCTGACCGTCGACGAGCCGACTGTTTCCATGACCTTCCAGGTCAACGACTCGCCATTCTGCGGTAAGGAAGGCAAGTTCGTGACTTCCCGTAACATCAAGGAACGTCTGGACAAGGAGCTGCTGTACAACGTTGCACTGCGCGTTGAAGAAGGCGACTCGGCCGACAAGTTCAAGGTTTCCGGCCGTGGTGAGCTGCACCTCTCGGTACTGATCGAAACCATGCGTCGCGAAGGCTTCGAAATGGCCGTAGGCCGTCCTGAAGTGATCATCCGCGTCGTCGATGGCAATAAGCAGGAACCGTTCGAGAACGTCACCATCGACATCCCTGAGGAATCCCAGGGCAAGGTCATGGAAGAAATGGGCCTGCGTAAAGGCGACCTGACCAACATGTCCCCGGATGGCAAAGGGCGTGTGCGCCTGGAGTACAACATCCCGGCTCGTGGCCTGATCGGTTTCCGTAACCAGTTCCTGACTCTGACCAACGGTGCTGGCATCCTGACCTCGATCTTCGATCGCTACGACACCATGAAGTCCGGTCACATGTCCGGCCGTCAGAACGGCGTCCTGGTATCGGTGGAAACCGGCAAGGCGCTGACCTACTCCCTGGAAACCCTCCAGGCGCGTGGCAAGCTGTTCGTCGAGCACGGCCAGGAAATCTACAACGGCCAGATCGTAGGTCTGAACAGCCGTGACAACGACCTGGGCGTCAACCCTACCAAGGGCAAGAAGCTCGACAACATGCGTGCTTCGGGTAAAGACGAAACCATCGCCCTGGTTCCACCTGTTCGCTTCACCCTGGAACAGGCACTGGAATTCATCCAGGATGACGAGCTGTGTGAAGTGACGCCTAAGTCCATCCGTCTTCGCAAGAAGATCCTGGATGAAGGCGAGCGTACCCGCGCTGCCAAGAAAGCCAAGGCTTGATCGTTTAGCTTCGGCTGAATGAAAAACGCCCCCGGTCGTGAGACCGGGGGCGTTTTTTTTATGCCTGGGATTTTTGTAGTGACTATTCGGGCCTCATCGCGAGCGGGCTCGCTCCCACAGGTTCAGCACCGTCCATGTGGGAGCGAGCCTGCTCGCGATAGCGCCAGACCAGGCGCCGCTGAAACATCAGTGGATCAAAACCGATCCAGCGTCCGCGGATTGCGCTCGTGCTCCACTTCCTTGGGCTTGTACGCGCAATACCCCGGCCGTGGGCCGACCCGCGGATGATTGCGGCAGGTGTCCGGGCGTTTCTCGTAAATGGTGCACAGGCGGCTCTTGCGGTCCAGATAAAGGCAATCGTTGTTGCTCATGCGCTGGAGCGTGAAGATCTCCGACTTCTGGTTGTAACGCTCGACGATCCCTTCCTTTTGCAGGCGCTTGGCAATGTTTTTCGGTGGGTCGCCCAGTTCGAATTCGTCGACGATGCCGATCCTGATCAGGTCCTTGATCTTGACCTCGACCGGGAGCGTGCAGCAGCTCGACACGCAGGAACCGCACATCGGGGCGGAATACTTGGCCCAGGTATCGAGTCGGTCGATCTCCGCGGCGGCGATCAGGTTGGGCTTCATCATCTAGGTATACCAGCATGCATCAGGGCGCGCGATCATACCGGGACTGATGAAATTTTGAACGACCATCCGCCGGTTTTTTTTCTTGCCCGGCAGAATCCTCCCTTGGCGGCATGGCCCCTGCATTCATTCGTCCATCGGCAATTTCCTGGCGGCAATTCTCCGGCATTCGGGGAAAAAGCCACCGAACCAAGAGCCTGTGCCGTCTGTCAGACCGTCTAGGCTCAGACAATTCCATGCTCGTTCGAGGTCTTATTCATGACTCAAGAACCACTTGTTCGCGAAGCAGAAGTGGCCGCATTTCGCGACGCTGTGTTGACCAAACTCACTTATGCCGTCGGCAAGGACCCGGATCATGCCTTTGATCACGATTGGTTCGAAGCCATTGCCCTTGCCGCCCGCGACCACATGGTCGAACACTGGATGGATCACACGCGACAGATCTATCGCAAGGGCCAGAAGCGGGTCTACTACCTTTCTCTGGAGTTCCTCATCGGACGCCTGCTCTACGACAGCCTGAGCAACCTCGGCCTGCTGGACACTGCCCGCGAAGCTCTGACCGAGCTGGGGGTGGACCTGGAGCGCATCCGCTTGCTCGAGCCCGATGCGGCGTTGGGCAACGGCGGCCTCGGCCGGTTGGCGGCGTGCTTCATGGAAAGCATGTCGACCCTGGGCATCGCCGGCCATGGCTACGGTATTCGTTACGAGCACGGCCTGTTTCGCCAGGCGATCGTCGATGGTTGGCAGCAGGAGCAGACCGAGCATTGGCTGGATTTCGGCAACCCCTGGGAGTTCGAACGGCCGGAAGTGGTCTACCCGATCGGGTTCGGCGGTAGCGTCGAGACCGTCACCGACGAGACCGGCAAGACCCGGCAGGTCTGGTCTCCAGGTGAAACCGTACGGGCCATTGCCTATGACACCCCGGTGGTGGGCTGGCGGGGGGCGAGCGTGAACACCCTGCGCCTGTGGCGCGCCCGGGCCGTGGAAGACCTGCACCTGGAGCGCTTCAATGCCGGCGACCACCTTGGTGCCGTGGCTGAGGTCGCCCGGGCCGAAAGTATCTCCCGCGTGCTCTACCCGGCCGACAGCACCGAGGCCGGCCAGGAACTGCGGCTGCGCCAGGAGTATTTCTTCGTTGCCGCCTCGTTACAGGACCTGCTGCGCCGTCACCGCAACATGCACACCTCGGTACTGACCCTGGGAGATCACGCGGCGATCCAGCTCAACGACACCCACCCGTCCATCGCCGTGGCCGAGCTGATGCGCCAGTTGGTGGACGTCTACGACGTGGCCTGGGACGCGGCCTGGCAGATCACCCAGGACACGCTGTCGTACACCAACCACACGCTGCTGCCCGAAGCCCTGGAAACCTGGCCGGTCGGGTTGATGGAGCGCATGCTGCCGCGACATATGCAGATCATCTACCTGATCAACGCCCAGCATATCGATTCGCTGCGGGCCAAGGGGGTGCACGATTTCGACGTGCTGCGCTCAGTGTCGCTGATCGAAGAAGACAACGGCCGCCGGGTACGCATGGGCAATCTCGCGTTTCTCGGCTCCCACAGCGTCAACGGCGTGTCCGGGTTGCACACGCAATTGATGCGCAGCACAGTATTTTCGGAGCTGCACAAGCTCTACCCGGAGCGGATCAATAACAAGACCAACGGAGTCACGTTCCGCCGCTGGTTGTTCCAGGCCAACGCCGAACTGACCTCGATGATGGTCGATGCCCTCGGCCCGAGCGTGCTCGATAACCCTGAGGAGCGCCTGATCGAGCTGGAGCCGTTCGCCGACAAGCAGGCCTTCCGCAAACTGTTCGCCGAACAGCGCCTGCACAGCAAGAAGGCCCTGGCGTACCTGATCCACGAACGCTTGGGCATTGCCGTGAACCCGGCGGCGATGTTCGACGTGCAGGTCAAGCGGATTCACGAATACAAGCGCCAACTGCTCAACCTGATGCACACCGTGGCGCTGTACCAGGCGATTCGCGCCGAGCCGGAGGTGGATTGGGTACCACGGGTGAAAATCTTCGCCGGCAAGGCCGCCGCCAGCTACCACCAGGCCAAGCTGATCATCAAGTTGACCAACGACATCGCCCGGGTGGTGAACAACGACCCGACTGTGCGCGGCCTGCTCAAAGTGGTGTTCTTGCCCAACTACAACGTCAGCCTGGCCGAAAGCATCATCCCGGCTGCAGACCTGTCGGAGCAGATCTCCACGGCCGGTTTCGAAGCGTCGGGCACCAGTAACATGAAGTTCGGCCTCAACGGCGCACTGACCATCGGCACCATGGATGGCGCCAACGTGGAAATGCATGAGCGGGTGGGGGGTGAGCACATGTTCATTTTCGGCCTGACGGCCGAGCAGGTGGAAGCGCGCAAGCGCAACGGTGAATTCAGCGCTGCGCCGGACATTGCCGCGTCCCATCGCCTCAGCGATGTGTTGCAGGCGATTCGTGGCGGGGTGTTCTCGCCCGACGACCCGATGCGCTACACCGGCCTGGTGGATTCGCTGGTGGACCATGACCGCTTCCTGGTCTGCGCTGATTTCGACGCCTACTGGAACGCCCAGGCCAAGGTCGAAGAGCGTTGGCACGATTCCAAGCAGTGGTGGCGCTCGGCGGTGCTCAACACGGCGCGCATGGGCTGGTTCTCCTCCGATCGGACCATCCGCGAATACGCCACCGACATCTGGAAGGCCCTGGAATAGCATCTGTAAGAAATGTGAGCGAAGCCCAACGGCAAGTGGGCTTCGTCGATATACTGAGCGCCAGTTTCGCCGGGCTGTGTGGCCGGATTCAGGACAGGAAGCCCTCATGACCCCTGTGGGAGCGAGCCCTGTGGGAGCCCAGCTTGCTCGCGATGAACGATGACGCGGTTTGCAGTTAAACCGTGTCGACTCCATCGCGAGCAAGCTCGGTCCCACAGGGCTCGCTCCCACAGGTTGTGTGTGGTTTCCACTAGACTGAGCCAGGCACCGCATCACCCGGTCATGCCCGCAAGGGGCCGCTCAGGGATATCAACCATGCAATGGATTTTGACGCTGTTGGGCCTGGCAATCGGCTGGGTGGTGGATGAGTCGTTCGCCGATGCGCTGATAGGTGCATTGTCGGGGCTCGGCATCGCTCTGGTCTTGCGGCTGCGACGCCTCGGGGCCCAGACCGATAAACAACAGCGTCTGCTGGAAGCGACCCAACAAAACCTGCTGACGCTGGAAGCACGTCTTGCCGTGCTTGAGCGCGGCACTGTATCTGCGCCAAGCGCACCTGCACCTGAGATCGTCGTGGCCCAGGCTCCGAAACCTGAAGCTCGGCACGAGGCAGAAGCAGAGACGGAACTGGTCTGGGAGCTTCCGCCTGACCTGGCGCCGGCCCCCGCGATGGTGACACAAGCCAGCCAACCGCTGCCCGACGACATTTGGACCCCAGCACCGGTCACTGCTCAGCATGAAGTTCACGGCGCCGAGCCTATGGACCCGATCGTCACGCCGCCTGTCCCTCGCGGCCCCGGTTTCATCGAGCGTGCCGTGGCCGGTGCGCGCAACTGGCTGTTCGGTGGCAATACCGTACTGCGGGTTGGCGTGCTGCTGTTGTTCCTCGGCCTGGCGTTTCTATTGCGCTATGCCACTGAAGGCATGGTGGTGCCGATCGAACTGCGCTATGCCGGTGTCGCGGCCAGTGCGTTGGGCTTGCTGGGTCTGGGCTGGTGGCTGCGCCAGCGCAACAACAGTTATGCGCTGATGCTCCAGGGTACCGGCATCGCTGTGTTGTACCTGACGGTGTTCGCCGCCATGCGCCTGCATCCACTGCTCGATTCCAAGGCCGCGTTGGGGCTGCTGGTGGCGGTCACGGTGTTCTCGGCGATCCTGGCAATGACCCAGAACGCTCTGGGGCTGGCCGCTGCCGCCGCGCTGGGCGGCTTTGCCGCGCCAATCCTGACCTCCACCGGCAGCGGTAACCATGTCGCGCTGTTCAGCTACTTCATCCTGCTCAATGCCGGCATTCTCGCGATTGCCTGGTTCAAGGCCTGGCGCCTGCTCAACCTGATCGGTTTTGTCGGGACCTTCGGCATCGGTATCGCCTGGGGCTTGCGTTCGTATACGCCGGCACTGTTCTTCAGCACCGAACCGTTCCTGATCATTTTTTTCCTCATGTACCTGGCGATTGGCTTGCTGTTCACCCGGCGCAAACTGCTGGAGATGAGCGACGGTCCCGAGGATGACAGCCGTGAAGCGCTGCTGCGCTGGTCGGCGCGCAAGGGCGATTATGTGGACGGCACAATGCTGTTCGGCCCGCCGCTGGTGGGCTTCGGCTTGCAGCTCACGCTGGTGATGTTCCTGGATCTGGCCGCAGCGTTCAGTGCCCTCGTCCTGGGCATGATTTACATGGGCCTGGCCCGGGTGTTGATGAGGGGACGCGCCCTGTTGCTGGCCGAAACCTGCCTGGCACTCGGGGTGATTTTTACCAGCCTGGCGATTCCCCTGGGCCTCGATGCCCGTTGGACCACGGCAGCGTGGGCGGTGGAAGGCGCGGGGATTTTCTGGCTGGGCCTGCGTCAGCAGCGACCACTGGCGCGTGCGTTTGCCTTGCTGCTGCAGTTGGGCGCGGCGCGGGCTTTCTTCGGTGAATTGCAGATCGGCCAGGGCAGTCTGCTCCAAGGCGCTCCATTGGGAGCGTTGATGCTGGGCGCCGCGTTGCTGTTCAGCTTCTATCAATTGCGCAAGGCGGCGCCGGGGCACACCGCGAGTTGGGAGCGCCAGGTGCAGCCGGTGCTGGCTGTGTTGGGGCTGGGCTCGCTCTATCTGCTGGCGCCGCTGTTTTTCTTCACCCACGGCACCGCCATCACCTGGGCGCTGGCCGGTCTGGCGACGCTGTTTGTCGGCCTGCGCCTGCAAGCGCGTAGCTTCCTGTTCATGGCGTTTGGCGTACAGCTGCTGGGGGGCGCACTGTTCCTGATGCGTTTGCGCGGCGCCGAAGGGGATTCGGCAGCAGTGTTCGCCGCCGGCTGGAGCGGCTTGCTCAGCGCCTCGTTGATCGGCCTGGCCTTGATTGGCGGCATGTTGCTGGCCGCCCGCGACGAAATGGTGCGCAACGACATTCGGTTGCTGCGTGGCTTGTCGGTGGTGTTGCTGGCGGGGCTGGCTTTGATCAACCTCGCTGTGCTGTTCGTCCTGCCCTGGCAAACGGCGAGCGGCGTGTGGGCCGCCAGTGGCCTGTTGATCATCTGGTTGAGCCTGTACCTGAAACAACGCGTGAGCTTCGTGTTCGGCCTGCTCCTGCAAGTGTTGGGCGGTGCGGCGTTCCTGGTGGCGGGGCCGGCCTTGCTCGGACCGCTCGACAGCGAGGGGCTGCGGCCCCTGGCCCACAGTGGCTTCTGGACGCCGATGGTGCTGGGACTGGCGGCGCTGGTGGGGGCTTGGCGACTGCAACGGGGCCATCCGGCCGCGGTGTTCGATGTCTTGAGTTTGCAGCGGTTGTCCGAGTTGCTGTTGATCTGGGGCGCCGGTTGGTGGTCGCTGACGTGGATCAGCGAAGTGCTGCGCTTTGCCCCGGTCCATTTGCAAGGCAGCTTGCTGCTGATTGTCGCGGCGCTCAGTGTCGCGGTGTGGGCGATTCTGGCGCTGCGCTTGCAGTGGCCGGCGCTGGGGTTGCTGTGCACCTTGCTGATTCCTGCGGCGGGCTGTGTGTTGGTCGCGACCTGGCACAGCCGTTACCACCCGGCGGCGGATTTCGGCTGGCTGGCCTGGTTGATCCTGTTCGGTGTGCATTTGCTGTCGCTCAAGCGCCTGGCCTCGATGCTCCCGGACGCGGTTCGCAGCACCGCCCATGTACTCGGTTGCTGGTTGCTGATCGGCGTGTTGGCCCTGGAGCTGCGTTATGGCCTGTTGCTGTTGTCCGAGCAATACAACGCCTGGCGTTGGCTGGGTTGGGCGATCCTGCCGAGCCTGTACCTGGTGCTGATGGCCGCGCCGCGGGCCTGGCCATGGCCGATATCGGCTCAACCGCGGGAGTATCGCGTCTACGCGGCGGCGCCTCTGGCCCTGTTGATGCTGGGGTGGTTCTGGCTGGCCAACACCTTCAGCGATGGCATCGCCGAGCCGTTGCCGTATGTGCCGCTGCTCAACCCATTGGAGCTGGGCCTGTTGTTCGCCCTGTTCGGTGTCTACGTATGGGCCCGTAGCGCGCTGGCGCAGTTGGCGATCCGTTGGGCCCATGCCGAACACGTCGCCCAGTTGATCGCCGGGGTCTCACTGTTCGCGTTCTTCACCGCCCTGGTAATGCGCAGCGCCCACCATTGGCTGGATGTGCCGTTCGAACTGGACGCATTGCTCGAATCCATGTTCGTGCAGGCCGGGTTGTCTCTGGTCTGGACCCTGATCGCCCTGGGCCTGATGATCGGCGGGCATCTGAGGCATCGCCGCGAGGTGTGGCTGATCGGTGCGGCGCTGATTGCCGTGGTGGTGGCCAAGTTGTTCTTTGTCGAATTGAGTAACCGTGGTGGTCTGGCGCGGATTGTGTCGTTTATCGGCGTGGGTGTATTGCTGCTGGTGGTGGGTTACTTCGCACCGCTGCCGCCCAAACGGCCGGAAACGGTTCCAGAGGCCGAGCCGCCAATGCCTGTCAGTGAGGGAGTGTCATCTTGAGTCGCAAGTTGAGTCGGATCGGCCTGGGTGTGGTCGGGTTGTGGGTGGCATTGTCGGCTACGGCCCAGGAAAAACCGGCGGACTTCGCCCATCAGGTGCCGTTGACCTTGAGTGGCGAAGGGCCGTGGTATCGCTTGCCGTTGCCGTTGGAGGTCCAGTTGCAGGCCCGGCAGACCGACCTGAGCGACGTACGGGTCTTCAATGCGGCCGGGCAGCCCCAGGCGTATGCGCTGGTCCGCGAGACCGCGCAGAGCCGGGAAGAGCGTACCGTCACCGACGTGAAGTGGTTCCCGCTGTACAACGCTGCCGATGACAACGAGCGTGCCCCCAGTGTACGGGTGCAGTCGAACGCCAACGGCACGCTGGTGGAAGTCCAGCCGGCGAGTCGGCTCGAGGCGGGGGAGGAGGAGTTGCGCGGCTGGTTGCTGGATGCCAGTGCAATCAAGGCACCCTTGCAGCAGTTGATTCTCGACTGGACCAGCGAACGCGACGGCTTTCAGCGGTTTACCATCGAGGCCAGCGACGACTTGCAGAACTGGCAGGCATGGGGTGAAGGCCAGGTGGCGCGCCTGGCCTTCGCCGATGAGCGGGTCGAGCAGCATGAAGTTAACCTGCCGGGGCAGTCGGCGCGTTACCTGCGGCTGTTGTGGGATTCGCCGTCTTCCGCGCCGGTGCTGACGTCGGCGCAGTTGCAGAGCGCCAGTCGCGAGAACCTGCCGTTGCCACTGGCCTGGTCGCAGCCGTTGGCCGGCAGCACCGTGAAAGCCGGTGAATACACCTGGCAATTGCCCATGGGGCTGAATATCGAGGAGGTGCAGGTCGAGCTGAGCCAGGCCAACAGCCTGGCGCCGGTGACCCTGGCCGGGCGCCGTGAGAGCAGTCATCCGTGGCAGCCGATGGGCAGTGGTTTGCTGTACCGGCTGACCCAGAACGGCCAGGACGTGGTGCAGAACCAACTGCAGTTGTCCGGCCAGACCGTCCAGCAATTAAAGCTGACGGTGGACGAGCGCGGCGGTGGTCTCGGTACCGAAGCGCCGGCCCTGCGCTTTGCCGTGCGCCCGACCCAGGTGGTGTTCCTCGCCCGTGGCGAAGGCCCCTACAGCCTGGCGCTGGGCAGCGCGACGGTGAAGGCGGCCAGCCTGCCACTGACGACACTGGTGCCCGATTACCGTCCTTCGCGCCTGGCGACCCTGGGTGCGGCGACGGTGAATGGGCCCACGACCTCTGCACCGGCGGCTGAAACGGCGCCGGCCGTCGTCGGGACCAACTGGAAGAAAATCGGCCTGTGGGCGGTGCTGGTGCTGAGCGTGCTGTTCCTCGGCTCGATGGCCTTCAGCCTGCTGCGCAAGCCGCCGGTCAAATCCTGAAAGCGGGTGCTTCGCACCCATCGCGAGCAGGCTCGCTCCCACACTTGATCGGATTCTGTCAGGGGAAACACAATCCAATGTGGGAGCGAGCCTGCTCGCGATGACGCCACTCTGTGAACTCAATCCTCCATTCCCCGTCTCATAGGAGGAATTAAGTCCCGACACGCGCTAAACTGCGCTGGTTTTTCCGCCCCCTATTCTTCGGAGCCGTCCATGTCTCGCGTTACCTTGAGTCGCTATTTGATTGAGCAGACCCGCAGCAACAATACTCCTGCCGATCTGCGCTTTTTGATCGAAGTGGTGGCGCGTGCCTGCAAGGAGATCAGCCACGCCGTATCCAAAGGCGCGCTGGGTGGGGTCCTGGGCAGCATGGGCACCGAAAACGTGCAAGGCGAAGTGCAGAAGAAACTCGACGTGATTTCCAACGAGATCCTGCTCGAAGCCAACGAATGGGGCGGTCACCTGGCCGGCATGGCGTCCGAGGAAATGGACAATGCCTACCAGATCCCGGGCAAATACCCCAAGGGTGCCTACCTGTTGGTATTCGACCCGCTGGACGGTTCGTCGAACATCGACATCAACGCGCCGGTCGGCACCATCTTCTCGGTATTGCGTTGCCCGAACGAATACCTGAGCCAGAACGAAGCCTTGAACGAAAAGGCCTTCCTGCAGCCAGGCACCCAGCAAGTGGCCGCCGGTTATGCCATCTACGGTCCGCAGACCATGCTGGTGCTGACCCTGGGCGACGGCGTCAAGGGCTTCACCCTGGACCGGGAAATGGGCAGCTTCGTGTTGACCCACGAGAACATCACCATTCCCGAAACCACCCAGGAATTCGCTATCAACATGTCCAACCAGCGCCACTGGGAAGCCCCGGTACAGCGCTACGTCGGCGAATTGCTGGCCGGTGAAGAAGGTCCGTTGAAAAAGAACTACAACATGCGCTGGGTGGCCGCGATGGTTGCCGACGTACACCGCATCCTGAACCGCGGTGGCCTGTTCATGTACCCCCGCGACAGTCGTGAGCCGACCAAGCCAGGCAAACTGCGCTTGATGTACGAAGCCAATCCGATGTCGTTCCTGGTGGAACAGGCCGGCGGCGCTTCCACCGATGGTCACCAGCGCATTCTCGACATCAAGCCTGAAGGCCTGCACCAGCGCGTGGCGGTGTTCCTCGGTTCGAAGGAAGAAGTGGCCCGCGCCACGGCCTACCACAAGGAATAAATCATGGCCGAGCCTTGGCAGCCGTTACTCGATTGGTGGTTTGGTTCAGCCGACACGCCGGACGAAATAGCGGCTGAAAAGAACAAGCTGTGGTTCGGTAAACACCATGATCGCCAGGCGCGCGAGCGTTTTGGCGATCAGGTCGATCAGGCACTGGCCGGCGGATTGACCGACTGGGCGCAACGCCCGGAAGGTTGGCTGGCCCTGGTGCTGCTGCTCGACCAATTCCCGCGGATGATCTTTCGCGAAACCCCCAAGGCCTTCTCCGGCGATCTTCGTGCCCAGGCGTTGGTGGCCCAGGGGCTGGCAGCAGGTTTCGACCGGCAACTCAAACCCATCCAGCGCGTATTCATCTACCTGGTGCTCGAGCACTGCGAAAACCTCGCCGTGCAGAATGAGGCTGTGTCGCGGTTTATCGAGTTGGTTCGAGAGCAGCCGGAAGCGGATCGAACGGTGTTCGAAAGCAATCTGGACTATGCCGAACGGCATCAGAAAATCATTGCCCGGTTTGGACGGTTTCCCCATCGCAACGCAGTGTTGGGGCGGGCGTCTACGGCTGAGGAAGTGGAGTTCTTGAAGGGGCCGGGGTCTAAATTCTGATTTCGCGGTGAGGCGGGTGCCGTCTTCGCGGGCAAGCCCGCTCCCACAGTTGACCGAGTTCCGTCGGAAGAAACTCAATCGACTGTGGGAGCGGGCTTGCCCGCGAAGGGGCCCGAAAGAGCGTTAGATCCGGAAGCTGCCCACCAACTGCTTCAACCGCGCCGCCTGCTGTTCAAGGTCGGTACAAGCCCGCAACGTGGCTTGCAGGTTTTCCACACCTTCCTGGTTCAGTGTGTTGATCTCGGTAATGTCGACGTTAATCGACTCTACCACGGCGGTCTGCTCTTCGGTGGCGGTGGCCACGGACTGGTTCATGCCGTCGATCTCGCCGATGCGCTGGGTCACGCTGCCGAGGCGCTCGCCGGCCTGGTTGGCGATGCCGACGCTGCTTTCGCTCTGGCGCTGGCTGTCGGTCATGGTCAGCACCGCTTCCCTTGCGCCGACTTGCAACTCTTCAATCATCTTCTGTACTTGCTGCGCCGAATCCTGGGTGCGGTGGGCCAGGTTGCGCACCTCATCGGCCACCACGGCGAAACCGCGTCCGGCTTCACCCGCGCGGGCCGCTTCAATGGCCGCGTTGAGTGCGAGCAGGTTGGTCTGCTGGGAAATGCTGGTGATGACTTCGAGGATCTGGCCGATGTTCACCGTGCTGCTGTTCAGGGTTTCGATGTTGCCGCACGAATCGCTGATCTTTGCCGACAGCTGCTGCATGGCGGCGATGGTTTTATCTACCACCTGCTGACCGTCTTCTGCCAGGTTGCGGGCGTCGCTGGAATGTTGCGAGGCGAGGGCAGCGTTCTGGGCGATCTCCTGGGCCGCGGCACCGAGCTGGTTGATGGCCGCCGCCACGCTGCTGGTGCGCGAGGCTTGCTGGTCGGAATTGAACATCGACGAGTTGGAGGCGCTGACCACACGCAGCGCCACTTCGTTGACTTGGCCGGTGGCCGACGCCACTTCACGGATCGAGGTGTGGATACGCTCGACGAAACGGTTGAAGGAGGTCCCCAGGGCACCGAATTCATCCTGGCCATGAATGGTCAGGCGTCGGGTCAGGTCACCTTCACCTTCGGCAATGTCATGCATCGCACGGCCCATGGTCAGCAGCGGTTGCATCAGCACGCGGATCAGCATGCCGAGCAGCGCGATGATGAACACCACGGCGATGGCCATGGCGATCAGCGCCGAGGTGCGGAACTCGCTGAGCATGGCCAGCGCCGTGTCCTTGTCGAGCACCAGTGCCACGTACCAGTCGGCTCCCGGCACGCCGTTGACGCGGGTGAAAGAGATGAACTGGGTCTTACCGTCGAGTTCGACTTCCTTCATGCCTGGGCTGACCTGCGGCGCACCGTTGGGGTAAGCCTCGGCCAGGGTCTTGAGGATGCGTTTGCTGTCAGGGTGGATCAGGATCTTGCCATCGGCGCTGACGATGAACGCATAGCCGTGACCGCCGAAGTTCAGCGAGTTGATGATGGCGCTGACGCTCGACAAGTCGATGTCCGCACCCGCCACGCCGATCATCTGGTTCTGATGCTGTACCGGGGCAGCGACGGTAATCACCAGTTTGCCCGACGAGGCGGCAATGTAGGGTTCGGTGACGACGGTCTGCTGTGCGCTGTTGGCGGCCTTGTACCAGCCTCGCGCGCGAGGATCGTAGTCGGCGGCGCGATTGCCGGCCGGCACCGAGAACATCACGCCGTCGACGCCACCGAAGTAGCTGAGCTGGAAGTTGCCGGTATAGGCGGGCAGATCGACAGCACGCTTGAGACTGGTGGCGCTGCTGCCGTCCACGGCAATCTGTTGGGCCATCGATTGCAGCAGTTGGGTGCGACCTTCGACCCACGTCTGGATGTTGCGGCTGGTCAGGCTGCCGAGCTCCTGCATGGACGTTTCGGTGCTGTTATGCAGGCTCTGGCGCTGACGGTAGTCGTTGAACAAGATGAAACAGGCGAATGCAACGGCTACCACAAGGGCTGCCGCCAGCAGGATTTTGTGGCTGAATTTCATGTTTCTGGTCATTAAGAACGCTACCGCACAGGAGCTGGTCAGGAAGGGGCGTCAATTTGCCATAAGGCAAGGCATCGCGCTGTTCTTTTTATCGGTGCGCAAGCGCCAGGATTCAGGCGTCAGAGGCACAAACCCGACGAAATGCATGACGCCATCAAAAAACGGTTGATTTACCGACGAACTACCTGTTTTTACCCCAATAAATACTGGGGTCTCCGGGGAACCAGATAGGGGTTTTCTCTTCTAAGCTTCAGGTTGGCACCCTGCCACCTTCCTTCCGCTCCAGGAGTTTCACGATGTCCCTGCGATCCATCGCGTTGTTGTCTTTGTGCGTCTTGTTGACCGCATGCAGCAAGGTCAACCAGGAAAACTATTCGAAGCTGTCGGCCGGCATGTCCAAGGCCGAAGTCGAGACGTTACTGGGAAAACCAACCGACTGTTCGGGCGCGCTCGGCATGTCCAGTTGCACCTGGGGCGACCAGAAAAGCTTTATCAGCGTGCAGTATGCCGGTGAGAAAGTGTTGATGTTTTCCGGCCAAGGCCTGAAGTAGACCGGGGCCACGTGCCCACGGGAGAAAAATAATGATGCGGTTATTGTTAGTGCTTTTAGCCGGCCTGGTATTGGCCGGCTGTGCCACTTCTGGCGAAGACCCGTTGGCGCCCAAGACCGCCAACAGCGTCAATCTCAAGCGTTACCAAGGGACCTGGTACGAGTTGGCCCGCCTGCCAATGTATTTCCAGCGCAACTGCGCGCAATCGGAAGCCCATTACACCCTCAAGCCTGACGGCAACATGGGTGTGTTCAATCGCTGCCTGACCTCTGACTGGAAGTGGGAAGAAGCCAAGGGCACCGCCACGCCCCAGGTACCGGGCAAGACTGACAAACTCTGGGTCGAATTCGACACCTGGTTCTCTCGGATCCTGCCGGGTGTGTCGAAGGGACAGTATTGGGTGTTGTACGTCAGCGATGACTACAAGACTGCCATCGTTGGCGACCCGAGTCGGCGCTACATGTGGCTGTTGTCCCGTACGCCGACCGTCAATGGTGTGGTACGCGAAGAATTGCTGAGCAAGGCGCGCCAGCAGGGCTATGACACGACACGGCTGATCTGGCGTGCGTCGGATCGGCAGATGGCCAAGACGTCGGATTGACGGCCAGGGAATGACCCTGTGGAGCGAGCCTGCTCGCGATGACGGACTTTCATCAACATCTCTGTTGAATGTAAAGGCTTCATCGCGAGCAGGCTCGCTCCCACAAGGGGAGTTGCGGTCAGCCTAGAAGATCGCGCAATACCTGGGTGAACGCCCGGGCGCTTTGCTCTTCTGCGGCGTGATGCCCGTTACGCACCACCCACTTGCCGCCCACCATGACATCCCGCACCTGGCGATCACCGCCGGCAAACAGCCAGCGATTGAGGATGCCGTCGCCCTGGGCCGTGGCCAGGTAAGGGTCGTTACCGTCGAGTACCAGCCAGTCGGCACGCTTGCCGATTTCTAGGGCGCCGATGGGTTGCCCCAATGCCTGGGCGCCACCGTCCAGCGCCGCATCGAACAGCGTGCGCCCGACCATCGGCTGATCTGCCCGATACAGACGGTTACGCCGTTGATCCCGCAGACGCTGGCCGTATTCCAGCCAACGCAGTTCTTCCACCACGCTCAATGACACATGGCTGTCGGAACCGATACCCAGGCGCCCGCCTTGGGCGAGGTAATCCACTGCCGGGAAAATACCGTCACCCAGGTTGGCTTCGGTGGTCAGGCACAGGCCGGCAATCGCCTGGCTCCTGGCCATGAGGCTGACTTCATGGGCATTGGCGTGGGTGGCGTGGACCAGGCACCAGCGCTGATCCACCTCGGTGTTTTCATACAACCATTGCAGCGGACGGGCACCGCTCCAGCTCAGGCAATCGTCGACTTCCTTCTGCTGCTCGGCGATGTGGATATGCACCGGGCAGTGAGCGTCGCTGGCGGCCAGTACCTCCTGGATCTGTCCGGGCGTGACGGCGCGCAGGGAGTGGAAACACAACCCCAGCGCCTGCAGCGGTTGACCGGCCAGGATCGGTTGCAGCCGTGACTGAAGCTTCAAGTAGTTCTCGGTGCTATTGATGAACCGACGCTGCCCGTCATTGGGCGCCTGGCCGCCAAAACCTGAATGGCTGTAGAGCACCGGCAGCAGTGTCAGCCCGATGCCGGCAGTGCTGGCGGCGTGGCTGACGCACAAGGCCAGCTCCGCCGGGTTGGCGTAAGGTGTACCGTCGGTGTCGTGGTGTACGTAATGGAATTCGGCGACCGAGGTGTAACCGGCCTTGAGCATTTCGATGTACAGCTGTCGGGCAATGATGCCGAGTTGGTCGGGGCTGATTTTTCCGACCAGGCGGTACATCAGGTCGCGCCAGGTCCAGAAACTGTCGTTGGGATTGCCCGCCACTTCCGCCAGGCCGGCCATGGCCCGCTGGAACGCGTGGGAATGCAGGTTCGGCATACCCGGCAACAGCGGACCGTCCAGCCGCTCGGCGCCGTCTGCGTGGGAGCCGGCCTGGATATGGGTCAGGACACCTTGGGCGTCGACTTCAAGACGTACATCATTGGCCCATCCACTAGGCAACAGCGCGCGTTCGGCAAAGAAGGCGGACATGGTTCAACCTCATCGTGCGTAATTTGTATATACATATACAGACGTTTGCCTGGCCGGTAAACTCCGGCAAGCTAGCAACCTTATCCGCAGAACAGGGAACCGCCGTGCCGACTCCGCCTGCCAAACCGCCGCTGGTCTCAAACCTGGGTGACAGTCCGGCACCCTTGTATGCCCGCGTCAAACAGATGATCACCCAGCAGATCGACAGTGGAAACTGGCCGCCGCATTACCGCGTGCCGTCGGAAAGCGAGCTGGTCAATCAGTTGGGCTTCAGCCGCATGACCATCAACCGTGCCCTGCGGGAAATGACCGCCGACGGCCTGTTGGTGCGCATGCAGGGCGTCGGCACGTTCGTCGCCGAACCCAAGAGCCAGTCCGCGCTGTTCGAAGTACACAACATTGCCGACGAGATCGCCTCTCGCGGCCATCGCCACACCTGCAAGGTCATCACCCTGGAAGAAGAGGCCGCAGGCTCCGAGCGCGCCCTGGCCCTGGACATGCGTGAAGGCCAGAAGGTGTTCCACTCGCTGATCGTGCATTTCGAAAACGACATTCCGGTGCAGATCGAGGACCGCTTCGTCAACGCCTTGGTGGCGCCCGACTATCTCAAGCAGGACTTCACCCTGCAGACGCCCTACGCCTATCTGAACCAGGTCGCGCCGCTGACCGAAGGCGAGCATGTGGTGGAAGCGATCCTCGCCGAGCCGAATGAATGCAAGTTGTTGCAGATCGAAAAGGGCGAACCGTGCCTGCTGATCCGCCGTCGTACCTGGTCCGGGCGTCAGCCTGTCACCGCCGCGCGGCTGATTCATCCGGGTTCCCGTCATAGTCTGGAAGGGCGATTTCATAAGTGAGTGACTTGAAAGTTCTACGTGCGGTGGATTACCCGCGCATGCCATGGAAAAACGGCGGTGGCAGCACCGAGGAAATCACCCGCGACGCCGGCACCGGCCTGGAAGGTTTCGGCTGGCGGCTGTCGATTGCCGATATCGGTGAGTCAGGCGGTTTTTCCACCTTTGCCGGTTACGAGCGCGTCATCAGCGTCTTGCAGGGCGATGGCATGAGCCTGACCGTCGATGGTCAGGTCACGCGGCCGTTGCATCCCCTGGACCCTTTCGCGTTCAGTGGTGAGAGCCACGTTCATTGCACGTTGCTGGGCGGACCGATTCGTGACTTCAACCTGATCTATTCGCCCCAGCGTTACCGGGCACGGTTACAGTGGCTGGCGGGCGAGCAGCGGTT
Organism: Pseudomonas corrugata; assembly: GCF_001269905.1. GTDB lineage: Bacteria > Pseudomonadota > Gammaproteobacteria > Pseudomonadales > Pseudomonadaceae > Aquipseudomonas > Aquipseudomonas corrugata. The sequence continues at coordinate 179,208 of NZ_LHVK01000014.1, forward strand.
TTTCAGTGAGGCGGGGACGGTGCTGGTGTTCAGTGCCGACCCGGAATTGAGTGTCAGGGTTGGCGACTTTACTGCCACGCTGGGCCTCTATGACTGCCTGCAACTGGGCGGTAACACTCAACTGCTGGAAGTTGCCAGCCACGGCCAATGTTGCGTGATCGAGCTGACTGCTCACTAGTTTCAGCTGTAGCACTTCCTTGTGACGAGGGGATTTATCCCCGCTGGGCCGCGAAGCGGCCCTAAATCAATTGCACCCGAGTTATGGGAAGGCCCCCAATAGGGCTGCTTCGCAGCCAGCGGGGATAAATCCCCTCGCCACAAAAAGCCTGTAGGTTGTTCCCGTTTCGCGCACCAACTTGTTACCGAATGCCCCAGTGTGGCGCAACGCCACGCTTTCTGTCCTTCTCTTGTCTGCATCTGAAAATCCCCCTCCGAAAAATTAATCCCCTCGAAAACCCTTCAATTCCGCACGTTACAGCCATTTCCAGAAAGATTCCTGCGCACGCCTTCAACAAGTTGGCCGCTTGATTGCATATGCTTGTACATACAAGTAAAGACGTATGCGTATGAGTTGCCTATGTTCAACGCAACGTTCGTTAAATCGCTGCCCACTGCCCGGGCTGGTCTGGATTGATCGCTGAGGAGTTTTTGCTGTGACCGACGCAACCCGCAAACCCGAAAAATACCGTGACGTTGAAATTCGCGCCCCTCGCGGTAATACGCTGACCGCCAAGAGCTGGCTGACTGAAGCACCGCTGCGCATGCTGATGAACAATCTCGACCCACAAGTGGCCGAGAATCCCAAGGAGCTGGTGGTCTACGGTGGCATCGGTCGCGCGGCGCGCAACTGGGAGTGCTATGACAAGATCGTCGAAAGCCTCACGAACCTGAACGACGACGAAACCCTGCTGGTGCAATCCGGCAAGCCGGTGGGCGTGTTCAAGACCCACACAAATGCCCCACGCGTACTGATCGCCAACTCCAACCTGGTACCTCACTGGGCCAGTTGGGAGCACTTCAACGAGCTCGATGCCAAGGGCCTGGCGATGTATGGCCAGATGACCGCCGGCAGCTGGATCTACATCGGCAGCCAGGGCATCGTGCAGGGTACCTATGAAACCTTCGTCGAAGCCGGTCGCCAGCATTACGACTCCAACCTCAAGGGCCGCTGGGTCCTGACCGCTGGCCTGGGCGGCATGGGTGGCGCACAACCGTTGGCTGCCACACTGGCCGGCGCCTGCTCGCTGAACATCGAATGCCAGCAGGTCAGTATCGATTTCCGTCTCAAGACCCGTTACGTCGACGAGCAGGCCACCGACCTGGATGACGCCCTGGCCCGTATCGAGAAATACACCGCCGAAGGCAAGGCAATCTCCATTGCACTGTGCGGGAACGCCGCTGAAATCCTGCCGGAAATGGTCCGTCGCGGTGTGCGTCCGGACATGGTCACCGACCAGACCAGCGCCCACGACCCGCTCAACGGTTACCTGCCGGCTGGCTGGACCTGGGACGAGTACCGTGCCCGCGCCAAGACCGAACCCGCCGCCGTGGTGAAAGCCGCCAAGCAATCGATGGCGGTGCACGTGAAAGCCATGCTGGCCTTCCAGAAAATGGGCGTGCCGACCTTCGACTACGGCAACAACATCCGTCAGATGGCCCAGGAAGAAGGCGTCGAGAATGCCTTCGACTTCCCAGGCTTCGTGCCGGCGTATATCCGTCCGCTGTTTTGCCGCGGCATCGGTCCGTTCCGCTGGGCCGCGCTGTCGGGTGACCCGCAGGACATCTACAAGACCGACGCCAAGGTCAAGGAACTGATCCCAGACGACGCCCACCTGCACAACTGGCTGGACATGGCTCGCGAGCGCATCAGCTTCCAGGGTCTGCCGGCACGCATCTGCTGGGTCGGCCTGGGCCAACGTGCCAAGCTGGGCCTGGCGTTCAACGAAATGGTGCGCAGCGGAGAGCTGTCGGCACCGATCGTGATTGGCCGCGATCACCTGGACTCCGGTTCCGTGTCCAGCCCCAACCGTGAAACCGAATCCATGCAGGACGGTTCCGACGCGGTCTCCGACTGGCCGTTGCTCAACGCCTTGCTCAACACCGCCAGCGGCGCGACCTGGGTGTCTCTGCACCACGGTGGCGGCGTCGGCATGGGCTTCTCCCAGCACTCGGGCATGGTCATTGTCTGCGATGGTACCGATGAGGCGGCCGAGCGAATCGCTCGCGTACTGCACAACGACCCGGGCACCGGGGTGATGCGTCATGCCGATGCCGGTTACCAGATTGCGATCGACTGCGCCAAGGAACAGGGCCTGAACTTGCCGATGATTACCGGCAAGTAACGCAGGACCCCTTGTGGGAGCGAGCCTGCTCGCGATGGCGTCGGCACATTCGACACATGCATCGACTGGCAGACCACTATCGTCGGATCGCCGCCCGGAGCAGGCTCGCTCCCACAGAAAAGCAACACCAGAGTCACCACCAGAACAATCCACAGAGGTTGAACCATGGCCGTCAGTAGCACACGTGCAAGCAGTAAGCCGTTGATCGAGAGACGCTCGATCGACTACATCCCGGAAGCTGAGAGACACGGTCGATTGTTGAGCCAGTTCACCCTCTGGATGGGGGCCAACCTGCAAATCACTGCCATTGTCACCGGTGCATTGGCGGTGGTGCTGGGCGGTGATGTGTTCTGGTCGTTGATCGGTCTGCTGATCGGCCAACTGCTCGGCGGTGGTGTCATGGCGTTGCATGCCGCGCAAGGACCCAAGCTTGGCCTGCCGCAGATGATTTCCAGCCGGGTGCAGTTCGGTGTTTATGGCGCGGCCATCCCGATCGTGCTGGTGTGCCTGATGTACCTGGGTTTCACCGCGACGGGCACCGTGCTTTCCGGTCAGGCGCTGGGCCAGTTGTTTGGCGTCAGCGACAGTGTCGGCATCCTCATTTTCGCCAGTGTCATCGTGCTGGTCACGGTGCTCGGGTATCGGGTGATTCACTTCATTGGCCGCGTCGCCAGCATTATTGGTGTGATTGCCTTTGTTTACCTGTTCGCTCGCCTGATCAGCCAGACGGACGTTGGCGCACTCCTGCAAATCCGCCACTTCAGCTGGAGCAGCTTCCTGCTTGCGGTGTCGCTCGCGGCATCCTGGCAGATCGCCTTCGGCCCCTACGTGGCTGACTATTCGCGCTACCTGCCGAGCAAGACGTCCTCGGTGAAAACCTTCTTTGCCGCAGGTGCCGGTTCGGTCATTGGCGCCCAGGTGGCGATGATCCTTGGCGTGTTTGCCGCCGCCTCGGCCAACGGGCAGTTCGCGGGTCACGAAGTGGCCTACATCGTTGGCCTGGGGGGCACTGGCGCCACCGCTGCGCTGCTGTATTTCAGCATCGCGTTCGGCAAGGTCACCATTTCCACGCTGAACTCCTACGGCAGCTTCATGTGCATTGCCACCATCATCAGCGGTTTCCGTGGCCAGTTGAACGTAACGCGCTTGCAGCGTCTGCTCTTCGTGCTGGTCATTGTTGGCGCCGCGACGCTGATCGCGCTGCTCGGCCAGCACTCGTTCCTCGGTGCGTTCAAGTCTTTCATCCTGTTCCTGCTGGCGTTCTTTACGCCTTGGAGCGCGATCAACCTGGTGGACTACTACTGCATCACTCGCGAGCGCTACGACGTGCCGGCACTGGCTGATCCGAACGGTCGCTACGGTCGTTGGAACGCCCTGGGTATCAGCATCTATACGCTGGGTGTACTGGTTCAATTGCCGTTCATTTCCACCAAGTTCTATACCGGGCCGCTGGTGGCAGCGATGGGGGATGTGGATATCTCGTGGATCATCGGCCTGGTGGTACCGGCGGCGTTGTATTACGTCGCGGCGAAGAAGTGGCACAGCGCTGTACCCGATCAATTGATCCTGCCAGTCGAGCAGGACGCGGTTGACGCACAACCGAGCAGGGCGGGCCGCATCCAAGCGGTCTGATAGGACGTTGACAGGGCTGGATGCCTCTTGACTGCCGTAAGCCAATTCACTGATTAGGAGCGTCACACAATGAAATCGAACAAGACCCTGCTGACCACGTTGCTTTCCATGGGCCTGCTGGCCAGCGCCGGCGCCACCCAGGCGGCGGGTTGGTGCGAGTCGGGCAAACCGGTGAAATTCGCCGGCCTGAACTGGGAAAGCGCCATGCTGCTGACCGACGTCCTGCAAGTGGTGCTGGAAAAAGGCTACGACTGCAAGACCGATAGCCTGCCGGGCAACTCCATCACCATGGAAAACGCCCTGAGCAGCAACGACATCCAGGTGTTTGCCGAAGAGTGGGTCGGCCGCAGCGAGGTCTGGAACAAGGCCGAGAAGGCCGGAAAAGTGGTCGGCGTCGGTGCTCCGGTGGTCGGGGCCATCGAAGGCTGGTACGTGCCGCGCTACGTGATCGAAGGTGACGCCAAGCGCAAGCTGGAAGCCAAGGCCCCGGGCTTGAAGAACATCGCCGACCTGGGTCAGTACGCTGCCGTCTTCAAGGATCCGGAGGAACCGTCCAAGGGTCGTTTCTACAACTGCCCGGCCGGTTGGACCTGTGAGTTGGACAACAGCGAGATGCTGAAAAGCTATGGCCTGGAAAAGACCTACACCAACTTCCGCCCAGGTACCGGCCCGGCGCTGGATGCAGCAGTGTTGTCGAGCTACAAGCGTGGCGAGCCGATCCTGTTCTACTACTGGTCGCCAACCCCGTTGATGGGCCAGGTGGACCTGGTAAAACTGGAAGAAAAACCGGGCGTGGATAAAAGCGTGAGCATCAAGGTCGGCCTGTCCAAGACCTTCCACGACGAGGCCCCGGAGCTGGTGGCGGTGCTGGAAAAGGTCAACCTGCCTATCGATATCCTGAACCAGAACCTCGGGCGCATGGCCAAAGAGCGGATCGAGTCGCCGAAACTGGCGAAGATCTTCCTGAAGGAACATCCTGAAGTCTGGCACGCCTGGGTAAGCGCAGACGCTGCCAAGAAAATCGACGCGGCTCTGTAGGTCGAATACTTCCCGGTCAGCCGTAGGGTTGGCCGGGACATTCACCGCATCCCCCTGATCGAGAGTCCCTTATGTTTCCCGAAAGCTTTACCTTTTCCATCGCCGACTGGGTCAACGGTTGGGTCGACTCCCTGGTGACCAACTATGGCGATGTGTTCCGGCACATCTCCGATACGTTGCTGTGGGCCATCGTCAACCTCGAAAGCCTGCTGCGCATGGCGCCCTGGTGGCTGATGCTGGCCATCGTCGGCGGCGTCGCCTGGCACGCCACCCGCAAGGTCATGGCCACGGCGGTGATCGTCGGTCTGCTGTTTCTGGTGGGCGCGGTGGGCCTGTGGGACAAACTGATGCAGACCCTCGCACTCATGCTGGTAGCAACGCTGATATCGGTATTGATCGGCATCCCGCTGGGTATTCTCTCGGCACGCAGCAATCGCCTGCGTTCGGTGCTGATGCCGTTGCTGGACATCATGCAGACCATGCCGAGCTTCGTGTACCTGATTCCGGTGTTGATGCTGTTCGGCCTGGGCAAGGTCCCGGCGATCTTCGCCACTGTGATCTATGCCGCGCCGCCGCTGATTCGCCTGACCGATCTGGGCATCCGCCAGGTAGACGGCGAAGTGATGGAAGCCATCAATGCCTTTGGTGCCAACCGCTGGCAGCAGCTGTTCGGCGTGCAACTGCCCCTGGCCCTGCCAAGCATCATGGCCGGGATCAACCAGACCACCATGATGGCCCTGTCGATGGTAGTCATCGCCTCGATGATCGGCGCCCGTGGCTTGGGTGAGGACGTGCTGGTGGGTATCCAGACCCTCAACGTCGGACGCGGCCTGGAAGCCGGGCTGGCGATCGTGATTCTCGCCGTGGTCATCGACCGCATTACCCAGGCCTATGGTCGTCCTCGGCATGAGGTGAGCAAATGAGCAACGCAGCTATCAGCAAAATCGAAGTCAAGAACGTCTTCAAGATTTTCGGCAATCGGTCCAAGGATGCCCTGGACCTGATCCGCCAGAACAAGACCAAGGACCAGGTGCTGGCCGAAACCGGTTGCGTGGTCGGTGTGAATGACCTGTCGCTGAGCATCGGTACCGGCGAGATATTCGTGATCATGGGGCTGTCCGGTTCCGGCAAATCCACCCTGGTGCGGCATTTCAACCGCCTGATCGACCCCACCAGCGGCGCGATCCTGGTGGACGGCGAAGACATCCTGCAACTGGACATGGACGCCCTGCGTGAATTCCGCCGGCACAAGATCAGCATGGTGTTCCAGAGCTTCGGCCTGCTGCCCCACAAGAGCGTGCTGGACAACGTCGCCTACGGCTTGAAGGTCCGCGGCGAGAGCAAGCAGGTGTGCACCGAGCGCGCGTTGCACTGGATCAACACCGTGGGCCTGAAGGGCTACGAAAACAAATACCCGCACCAGCTTTCCGGCGGCATGCGCCAGCGTGTGGGCCTGGCCCGTGCCTTGGCGGCGGATACCGACATCATCCTGATGGACGAGGCCTTCAGTGCCCTCGACCCGCTGATCCGCGCAGAAATGCAGGACCAGTTGCTGGAACTGCAGAAGACCCTGCACAAGACCATCGTCTTCATCACCCACGACCTCGACGAGGCCGTGCGCATCGGCAACCGCATCGCGATTCTCAAGGACGGCAAGCTGATCCAGGTCGGCACGCCCCGGGAGATCCTGCATTCGCCGGCCGATGAGTATGTCGATCGGTTCGTGCAGCGGCGGGCGGCGGTGGTGTAGGGCGGACCGGTCACAAAATCTGTGGGAGCAAAGCTTGCTCGCGATACAGGCACCTCGGTTCCAGAGAGAGCGCATTGGATTCATCGCGGGCAAGCCTTGCTCCCACGGATAATCCCGCTGCGGCTCAAGGGTATTGGCAACTTAATATGTGTATGAGGCTTTAGATGTCCCAGGCTGAAAAAATCATCATCGCCGACGCCCCCCTGCGTTGGCAGGACGTGGTCGCCGTCGCCCGCTTCGGTGCCGAGCTCGAGCTTTCGGCCCAGGCCTGGGCGCGGATCGACAATGCCCAGGCCATCGTGCAGCGCATCGTCGAAAGCGGCGAGCGCGCCTATGGCGTCAACACTGGCCTGGGGGCCTTGTGCAATGTGTCGCTCAAGGATGAACAACTCAGTCAGTTGTCGCGCAACACCCTGCTCAGCCACGCCTGTGGCGTGGGGGCGCCGCTGGCGGATGAACAGACCCGGGCGATTCTCTGCGCCGCCATCCTCAACTACAGCCAGGGCAAGTCCGGCATTCATCGTCGGGTGGTCGAAGCCTTGCTGGCGCTGCTCAATCGCGGCATCACCCCACAAGTGCCGTCTCAGGGGTCGGTGGGTTACCTGACCCACATGGCTCACATCAGCATTGCGCTGCTGGGTGTCGGCCAGGTCAGCTATCGCGGCCAGATCGTAGCGGCGCAACAGGCCATGGCCGCAGAAGGCTTGCAACCGGTTCAATTGGGGGCAAAGGACGGCCTATGCCTGGTCAACGGCACGCCATGCATGACCGGCCTCAGTTGCCTGGCCCTGGCGGATGCGACGCGGCTGGTGCAATGGGCGGACGTGATCGGTGCCATGAGCTTCGAGGGCCAGCGTGGACAGATCGCCGCGTTCGACGCCGAGATCATCGCTCTCAAACCGCACCCGGGCATGCAACAGGTCGGGGCCAACCTGCGCGCCTTGCTCGATGGCAGCGAAGTCATTGCCTCGAGTCTGGGCATTCGCACCCAGGATGCCTTGAGCATCCGTTCTATTCCCCAGGTCCATGGCGCCGCTCGTGATCAGTTGGCGCACGCGCGTCAGCAGATCGAAACCGAACTCAATGCCGCCACCGACAACCCGCTGTTGCTGGGGACGCCGGATAGCTTCCGGGTCATGTCCCAGGCCAACCCCCACGGCCAGTCGGTGGCTTTGGCGGCGGATCTGCTGGCGATTGCCATGGCGGAGATCGGCTCCATCGCCGAGCGCCGTCTCGACCGATTGATCAACCCGCATGTCAGCGGGCTGCCGGCCTTTCTGGTGGCCAACCCCGGCGTGAACTCGGGGATGATGATCGTGCAGTACGTCGCCGCCTCCTTGTGCGCGGAGAATCGCCAGTTGGCGCAACCGGCGGTGCTGGATAATTACGTGACCTCGGGCTTGCAGGAAGATCACTTGAGCCTGGGCACCAACGCGGCCCTGAAGCTGCACAGGGTGTTGGAAAACTGCACGCAGATTCTCGCCATCGAATACCTGCTGGCGGCCCAGGCCTTTGAATTCCTCAAGTCGCAGCGCTTTGGCGCCGGTACCGGGCATGCCTGGAAACTGCTGCGCGAACACGTGGCTGCCTATGACCAGGACCGCTGGCTGGCGCCGGACATAGCCAGCACCGCCGGGCTCCTTAAAGACCCGAACCTGTTGCACAGCGTGTTACCGAATTTGAATTGATCGAAAAAAAGCGCCAGCGTGCCAAGGCACCCCTTGCCCAAAAAGCATCGCTCAAAAGGCGAGGGTGACGGATAACGGAACATTCCGGAGCGACTGGCGGGTAAAAAACAAAACTCTCAAAAGGAGCAATAAATGACTGCCTTAAACCTGATTCCCGGTCAATTGAGCCTGGCTCAATTGCGCGACATCTATCAGCAACCGGTGACCCTGAGCCTCGACGCCAGCGCTTCGGCACAAATCGAAGCCAGCGTGGCGTGCGTGGAGCAGATCCTCGCCGAGAACCGCACCGCCTACGGCATCAACACCGGTTTCGGTCTGCTGGCCTCGACCCGTATCGCCAGCGAAGACCTGGAAAACCTGCAGCGCTCCCTGGTGCTGTCCCATGCCGCTGGCGTGGGCGAGCCGATCAGCGATGCGCTGGTGCGCTTGATCATGGTGCTCAAGGTCAACAGCCTGAGCCGGGGTTTTTCCGGCATTCGCCGGCAAGTGATCGATGCGCTGATCGCGCTGGTCAATGCCGAGGTCTATCCGCACATCCCGCTCAAGGGCTCGGTCGGTGCTTCCGGCGACCTGGCACCGTTGGCCCATATGTCCCTGGTGCTGCTGGGCGAAGGCAAGGCACGCTACAAAGGTGAATGGCTGCCGGCGGTCGACGCGTTGAAAGTCGCCGGCCTCGTGCCGCTGACCCTGGCCGCCAAAGAGGGCTTGGCGCTGCTCAATGGCACCCAGGTGTCTACTGCATTTGCTCTGCGCGGCCTGTTCGAGGGTGAAGACCTGTTTGCCGGTGCCCTGGCCCTGGGCAGCCTCACGGTGGAAGCCGTACTCGGCTCCCGTTCTCCATTCGACGCGCGTATCCATGCCGCCCGTGGCCAGAGAGGCCAGATCGATGCCGCCGCCGCGTACCGCGACCTGCTGGGCGAGCGCAGTGAAGTGTCCGCATCGCACCAGAACTGCGACAAGGTCCAGGATCCATATTCCCTGCGTTGCCAGCCGCAAGTGATGGGCGCCTGCCTGACCCAGTTCCGCCAGGCGGCCGAAGTGCTGGTGATCGAGGCCAACGCCGTCTCGGATAACCCATTGGTGTTCGCCGCCGAAGGTGATGTGATCTCCGGGGGCAACTTCCACGCCGAACCCGTGGCGATGGCTGCTGACAACATGGCCCTGGCGATTGCCGAAATCGGCTCCCTGAGCGAGCGGCGCATTTCCCTGATGATGGACAAGCACATGTCGCAGTTGCCACCGTTCCTGGTGGGCAATGGCGGGGTGAACTCCGGCTTCATGATCGCCCAGGTCACCGCCGCTGCCCTGGCGAGTGAGAACAAGGCGCTGTCCCATCCTCACTCGGTGGACAGCCTGCCGACCTCCGCCAACCAGGAAGACCACGTGTCCATGGCTCCGGCCGCCGGCAAGCGCCTGTGGGAAATGGCCGAGAACACCCGTGGCATCCTGGCGGTGGAATGGCTGGCGGCTTGCCAGGGCCTGGACTTGCGCGGAGGTTTGAAGACTTCCTCGAAGCTGGAACAGGCTCGTAGCTTCCTGCGCGCCGAAGTGCCGTTCTATGAGAAGGACCGCTTCTTTGCGCCGGACATCAATGCCGCCAGTGAGCTGTTGGCCAGCCGCTGCCTGAACGAGCTGGTCATGGCGAACCTGCTGCCGAGTTTGCAGGGCTGACCCGATCGTTCCCACGCTCTGCGTGGGAATGCTTCATGGGACGCTTTGCGTCCCGCTCGACAAGGGACGCGGAGCGTCCCGGACTGCATTCCCACGCAGAGCGTGGGAACGATCCTGACGGAGGACGTCTATGAAAACCCTCTGGCAAAACTGCCACGCCGCCACCATGGCCCAGGGCGTCTACTCGATCATCGAAGGCGCCGCCATCGTTACCCAGGACGAACACATCCACTGGATCGGCCCGCGCTCCGAACTGCCGGCCGGTGAGTATCCGGTGGTCAACGACCTCAAGGGCACCTGGGTCACCCCGGGCCTGATCGACTGCCACACCCACGCGGTGTTCGGCGGTAACCGCAGCGGTGAGTTCGAACAGCGCCTGCAAGGCGTCAGCTACGCCGAGATTGCCGCGGCGGGTGGCGGCATCGCCAGCACCGTGCGCGCCACCCGTGCCGCCAGTGAGGAGGAACTGTTCAGCAGCGCTGCCAAGCGCCTGAAAAGCCTGATGCGCGACGGTGTGACCACAGTGGAAATCAAGTCCGGCTACGGCCTGGATCTGGCCAACGAACGCAAGATGCTGCGAGTCGCCCGCCGTCTCGCTGCAGAACTGCCGGTCAGCGTGCGCAGCACTTGCCTGGCCGCCCACGCCTTGCCGCCGGAATACGCCGACCGCGCCGACGACTACATCGAGCACATCTGCGCCGAAATGCTCCCGGCCCTGGCTGCCGAGGAGCTGGTAGACGCGGTGGACGCCTTCTGCGAGTACCTGGCGTTTTCCCCGGCGCAGGTCGAGCGGGTATTCGTCACCGCGCAGCAGTTGGGCCTGCCGGTGAAGCTGCATGCCGAACAATTGTCGTCGTTGCACGGTTCGAGTCTGGCGGCCCGTTACCAGGCGCTGTCGGCGGATCACCTGGAGTTCATGACCGAGGACGATGCCATCGCCATGGCTGAATCCGGCACTGTGGCAGTGTTGTTGCCAGGGGCGTTTTACTTCCTCCGGGAAACCCAGCTGCCGCCGATGGACGCCCTGCGCAAGCATGGTGTGAAGATTGCCGTGGCCAGCGACCTCAATCCCGGCACCTCGCCGGCGCTGTCGGTGCGCCTGATGTTGAACATGGCCTGCACCTGCTTCCGGATGACTCCGGAGGAAGCCTTGGCCGGCGCAACGATTCATGCCGCCCAAGCCTTGGGCATGGCCCGCTCCCATGGTTCGTTGGAAGTCGGCAAGGTGGCGGATTTTGTCGCCTGGCACATCGACCGTCCGGCCGACCTTTCGTACTGGCTGGGCGGTGAACTGGAAAAACGCGTCGTGCGTCACGGCGTTGAAATCGCTTGAGGAGAATGCTTGTGGAGAAAGTCCTGAATTTCACCCAGGGGCGCGTGCCGTTGTTGATCAGCATGCCCCACGCCGGTCTGCGCCTGACCCCGGCAGTGAAGACCGGGTTGATCGACGAAGCCCAGAGCCTGCCGGACACCGACTGGCACATCCCCAAGCTCTACGATTTTGCCGCTGAGCTGGGCGCCAGTACCCTGTCCGCCGAGTACTCACGGTTCGTCGTCGACCTGAACCGGCCCTCCGACGACACGCCGATGTATGTTGGCGCCACCACCGGCCTGTACCCGGCGACGTTGTTCGATGGCGTGCCGCTGTTTCGTGAAGGGCTGACACCCTCTGCCGAGGAACGGGCCACGTACCTGCAGCAGATCTGGATGCCGTATCACCAGGCCCTGCAACAGGAGCTGGCGCGGCTCAAGGCCGAGTTCGGCTACGCCTTGCTGTTCGACGCCCATTCGATCCGTTCGGTGATCCCGCACCTGTTCGACGGCAAGCTGCCGGACTTCAACCTCGGCACCTTCAACGGCGCCAGCTGCGACCCGGTGCTGGCGAGCCAGCTCGAAGCCATCTGTGCCCGTCACGGCGCGTTCACCCATGTGCTCAACGGGCGTTTCAAGGGCGGACACATCACCCGGCAGTACGGCAACCCGGCCGAACACATCCATGCGGTGCAACTGGAACTGTGCCAGAGCACCTACATGGAAGAGTTCGAACCGTTCAACTATCGAGAAGACCGGGCGGCGCCGACCCGGGTTGTTCTCCGGGAGCTGCTTGAAGGCCTGGTGGCCTGGGGGCAGACAAAGTACGGTAGGTAGAAGTCATTGCAAAACCCTTGTGGCGAGAGGGTTCATCCCCGCTGGACTGCGCAGCAGTCCCAGACGGTCGGCGCGGCTCGCTCGCTGTTGGGGCCGCTGCGCGACCCAGCGGGGATGAATCCCCTCGCCACAGGGTTCTGTATTGTTTGGGCGGGGGCATGCTCATTAAGGTAATTCGGGTTTATGATGCCGGACGGCAGATTAAATAGAGTCCCTACAGGGATGACTCGACCCTTACGGAGCGCCCAATGCAGACTTTGTACCCGCAGATCAAACCCTATGCCCGGCACGATCTGGCTGTCGATGACACCCATACGCTCTATGTCGATGAAAGCGGCTCTCCGGAAGGCCTGCCGGTGGTGTTCATTCATGGCGGTCCGGGGGCGGGTTGCGATGCGCAAAGCCGTCGCTACTTCGATCCGAACCTGTACCGCATTGTCACTTTCGATCAGCGCGGCTGTGGTCGTTCCACGCCCCATGCCAGCCTGGAAAACAACACCACCTGGGATCTGGTCGAAGACCTGGAGCGCATCCGCAAGCACCTGGGCATCGAGAAATGGGTGCTGTTCGGCGGCTCCTGGGGCTCTACCCTGGCCCTGGCCTACGCACAGACCCATCCGGAGCGGGTCCATGGCCTGATCCTGCGCGGCATCTTTCTCTGCCGCCCCCAGGAGATCGAGTGGTTCTATCAGGCCGGCGCCAGTCGCCTGTTTCCCGACTACTGGCAGGATTACATTGCGCCCATTCCCCTGGACGAGCGCGACGACCTGCTCGGCGCCTTCCACAAACGCCTGACCGGCAATGACCAGATCGCCCAGATGCACGCGGCCAAGGCCTGGTCCATCTGGGAGGGGCGTACGGCGACCTTGCGTCCGAACCCCCTGGTGGTCGACCGCTTCTCCGAGCCGCAGCGTGCGCTGTCGATCGCCCGGATCGAATGCCATTACTTCACCAACAACGCCTTCCTCGAACCCAACCAGCTGATTCGCGACATGGGCAAGATCGCCCATTTGCCGGGCGTCATCGTGCATGGTCGCTATGACGTGATCTGCCCGCTGGACAATGCCTGGGAGCTGCATCAGAACTGGCCCAACAGCGAACTGCAGGTGATCCGAGATGCGGGGCACGCGGCTTCCGAGCCGGGTATTACCGACGCGTTGTTGCGCGCTGCCGGGCAAATGGCCCGGCGCTTGCTCGACCTGCCGCCCGAAGAAGCATGAAAGGGCTGTTGCAAAGGGTCCGTGGCGCTCGGGTCGAGGTCGCGGGCGACATCGTGGGGGCCGTGGACCAGGGGTTGCTGGTCCTGGTAGCGGTCGAACCCGAGGATACCCGGGCCAGCGCCGACAAACTCTTGCACAAGCTGCTTAACTACAGGGTGTTCAGTGATGTCGACGGCAAGATGAACCTGTCCCTGGCAGACGTCGGGGGCGGTCTGTTGCTGGTGTCACAATTCACCCTGGCGGCGGACACCAGAAGCGGGCTGCGCCCCGGTTTTTCGACGGCCGCGCCTCCGGGGTTGGGTGAGGAGCTGTTCACCTATCTGGTCAGTCGGGCGAAGGAGGTGCATGGCACTGTGGCATCAGGTAGATTCGGCGCCGACATGCAGGTGCATTTGGTCAATGATGGCCCGGTAACCTTCCTGTTACAGGTCTGAAAGCGTTTGAAACACCTTTTCGGCCCTGTTTCGAGGTTAAACAGGGCGTTTTCTCGATAAATACTTCGTTGCCCCTGATGCGTTGTCACGCGGCCTGCTAGATAATCGCGCGCTACGGGGGATCAGTGTTCGCTGGTCCATTTGACTTAGGTAGAGATTTGTCCTGAGCCGTTTGGGGAATCATTTTGCCCCATCGGAGTCGGAACAATGCTCGCCAACTTGGCAAGGGTGCTCCGCACGGTCGGTTTTTCAATGCCGTTACCAAGTGGATACTTTATCTGGCCGTTGGTTTTTTGATCTGTTTTCGGCGAGGGTTGCTCGTGATTGTTAGTCCCTGTAATGCACCAAAGATGTCTGCCAAACGGTTTAGAAGCGCTCTGGTAGCGGGCTCGGCGCTGTTGTGCCTGCTCGGTGCGGGTCAGCTGTGGGCATTCAGCCTGGATGATGTATCGGCGAAGGCTCAAGAACTGGCCGGGCAAAAATTCGAAGCCCCGCGCAGCAACCTGCCGAACGAATTTCGTGACATGAAATTCGGCGACTATCAAAAAATCCGTTTCCGTACCGAAAAAGCCGAATGGGCCGACCAGAAGACGCCGTTCAGGCTGTCGTTCTATCACCAGGGCATGCACTTCGATACGCCGGTGAAAATCAACGAAATCACCGCCACCACTGTCGAAGAAATCAAATACGACCCGACGCGCTTCGATTTCGGCGACGTCCAGTTCGATCCAAAGTCCACCGAGCAATTGGGCTATGCGGGTTTCCGCGTGTTGTACCCGATCAACAAGGCAGACAAGCAGGACGAAATCATGACCATGCTGGGCGCGAGCTATTTCCGCGTCATCGGCAAGGGCCAGACCTACGGCTTGTCCGCCCGCGGCATGGCAATCGATACCGCGCTGCCGTCCGGTGAAGAGTTCCCGCGTTTTCGCGAGTTCTGGATCCAGCGCCCGAGACCTACCGACAAGCACTTGGTGATCTTCGCCCTGCTGGATTCGCCTCGGGCTACCGGCGCCTACCGCCTGATCCTGCGCCCGGGTACCGACACCGTGGTTGACGTGAAGGCACGCATGTTCCTGCGCGACCGCGTCAACAAGCTGGGCGTCGCCCCGCTGACCAGCATGTTCCTGTTCGGCGCCAACCAGCCGTCCAAGGTGCTGAACTACCGCCGCGAGTTGCACGATTCCAGCGGCCTGTCGATCCATGCCGGCAACGGCGAGTGGATCTGGCGTCCGCTGAACAACCCGAAACACCTGGCCGTGAGCAACTTCTCGGTGGAAAACCCGCGTGGTTTCGGCCTGTTGCAACGTGGTCGTGACTTCAGCCACTACGAAGACCTGGACGACCGCTACGACAAGCGTCCAAGTGCCTGGATCGAACCGAAAGGCGACTGGGGCAAGGGTTCTGTCGATCTGGTGGAAATCCCGACCGCCGATGAAACCAACGACAACATCGTTGCTTTCTGGAGCCCGGAAAAACTGCCTGAGCCAGGCCAGCCGCTGGACTTCAGCTACCGCCTGCACTGGACCCTCGACGAAGCCAGCCTGCACTCGCCGGACAGCGCCTGGGTCAAGCAGACCCTGCGTTCCACCGGCGATGTGAAGCAATCCAACCTGATTCGCCAGCCGGACGGCAGCGTGGCCTATCTGGTGGATTTCGAAGGTCCTTCCCTGCAGGCACTGCCGGAAGACGCCGAGGTGCGTAGCCAGGTCAGCGTTGGCAATAACGCCGAAGTCGTCGAGAACAGTGTGCGCTACAACCCTGAAACCAAGGGCTGGCGCCTGACTTTGCGCTTGAAGATCAAGGATGCGAAGCAGGCCACTGAAATGCGCGCGGCACTGGTCCGTCCATTGACGCCTGTCGAAGCGCCAGCCGCTTCGCATTCCGTGACCGCCACCCTTGCCAAGGCCGACAAGATCGCCAAGCAACAAGGCGAGAAAGAAGCGGAAAAAGCCAAAGAACAAGCCAAAGAAGAAGCCAAGGCCGTCAAGGCATCCGACGCCGCCGAGGCCACCCCAACCCCGCAGGAACCGGAACCGACTGAACAAGTCCTGACCGAGACCTGGAGCTATCAGTTGCCTGCCGATGAGTAATACGCCAGTACCGCCAGAGACGCTCAGCGAATATCTGGCTCATTTGCCAATGACTGACCAGCAGCGCGCCGAGTTGGCGGGCTGCAAGTCTTTCAGCGAATTGCATGAACGTCTTTCGTCTTCGACCTTCGACGCACCCATCGAGGCGGCGCAAGCGTCGGTGGGGCGTCGCCTGGTCCTGAGCACTGCCGAAGAGCTCGAGGATGCAGAGATGCTGGGGCTCGACGCCAGCGGTCGCGTGTGCCTGAAAGCCACGCCGCCGATTCGTCGGACCAAAGTCGTGCCGGAACCCTGGCGCACCAACATCCTGGTGCGCGGCTGGCGCCGGATGACCGGTCGCACCAACCCGCCGAAGCCGCCCAAGGATGAGCGGGTGCTGCCCCATGCCCGTTGGCGAACCGTGGGCTCGATCCGCCGTTACATTCTGCTGATTCTCATGCTCGGCCAGACCATCGTTGCCGGCTGGTACATGAAAGGCATCATGCCGTATCAAGGCTGGTCGTTCGTGGACCTGGACGAAGTCCTGCACCAGCCACTGCTGCAGACGGCCACGCAAGTGCTGCCGTATGCCCTGCAAACCAGCATCCTGATCCTGTTCGGGATTCTGTTCTGCTGGGTATCGGCCGGTTTCTGGACGGCGCTGATGGGCTTCCTGGAGTTGCTCACCGGTCACGACAAGTACCGCATTTCCGGCGCCAGTGCCGGCAACGAGCCGATTCCCAAGGACGCCCGCACCGCACTGGTGATGCCGATCTGCAACGAAGACGTACCCCGTGTGTTTGCCGGCTTGCGCGCGACCTTCGAGTCGGTGAAGGCCACGGGTGATCTGGATCGTTTCGACTTCTTCGTGCTCAGCGACAGTAACGAGACCGATATCTGCGTCGCCGAACAGCAGGCCTGGCTGGATGTCTGTCGCGAAGCCGGCGGTCTGGGCAAGATTTTCTATCGCCGCCGCCGTCGTCGCGTGAAGCGCAAGAGCGGCAACCTCGATGACTTCTGCCGTCGTTGGGGCAGCGACTACAAGTACATGGTCGTGCTCGACGCCGACAGCGTCATGAGTGGCGAGTGCCTGACCAGCCTGGTGCGCTTGATGGAAGCCACGCCGGATGCGGGCATCATCCAGACCGCGCCCAAAGCCTCGGGCATGGACACGCTGTATGCACGCATGCAGCAGTTCGCTACGCGGGTTTACGGTCCGCTGTTCACCGCCGGGCTGCACTTCTGGCAGTTGGGGGAATCCCACTACTGGGGCCACAACGCGATCATCCGCATGAAGCCGTTCATCGAGCACTGCGCCCTGGCGCCGCTGCCGGGCAAAGGCGCGTTCGCCGGTGCGATCCTGTCCCACGACTTCGTCGAAGCCGCGCTGATGCGCCGTGCCGGCTGGGGCGTGTGGATTGCCTATGATCTGCCAGGCAGCTACGAAGAGTTGCCGCCGAACCTGCTGGACGAGCTCAAGCGTGACCGTCGCTGGTGCCACGGCAACCTGATGAACTTCCGGCTGTTCCTGGTCAAGGGCATGCACCCGGTGCACCGTGCGGTGTTCCTGACCGGGGTGATGTCCTACCTGTCGGCGCCTTTGTGGTTCTTCTTCCTGGTGCTGTCCACTGCGCTGCTGGCGGTGAACACACTGATGGAGCCGCAATACTTCCTCGAGCCACGCCAGCTGTATCCGCTCTGGCCGCAATGGCATCCAGAGAAGGCCATCGCCCTGTTCTCCACCACGATCGTGCTGCTGTTCCTGCCCAAGCTGTTGAGCATCGTTCTGATCTGGGCCAAGGGTGCGAAGGAGTTCGGTGGCAAGTTCAAGGTGACGGTGTCGATGCTGCTGGAGATGTTGTTCTCCATGTTGCTGGCGCCGGTGCGGATGATCTTCCACACCCGTTTCGTGCTCGCCGCGTTCCTGGGCTGGGCCGCCACCTGGAACTCGCCGCAACGTGACGATGACTCGACGCCTTGGAGCGAAGCGGTCAAGCGCCACGGTCCGCAGACCCTGCTGGGCTTCTTCTGGGCGCTGCTGGTGATCTGGTTGAACCCGAGCTTCCTGTGGTGGTTGGTGCCTATCGTCGGTTCGTTGATGCTGTCGATCCCGGTGTCGGTGATCTCCAGCCGTGTAGGCCTGGGCTTGAAGTCCCGTGATGAAAGCCTGTTCCTGATCCCTGAGGAATACGCGCCCCCACAGGAGCTGCTGTCGACAGACCAGTACACTCACGAGAACCGTTGGCATGCATTGAACGACGGCTTCATTCGTGCGGTGGTCGACCCACAGCAAAACGCCCTGGCGTATGCGTTGGCGACGTCCCGGCACGGCCAGGCCGAGCCGATCGAATGGCTGCGGGTCGAACGCGTTCGTCATGCCTTGAAGGTCGGCCCGGCCGGGCTCAATAACGGCGAGCGCCTGGCGCTGCTGAGCGATCCGGTGGTCCTGTCCCGACTGCATGAGCAGGTCTGGAGTGAAGGCCACTCCGAATGGCTGGCGGCATGGCGGGCATCGGTCAAGGCCGATCCCCATGCACCGCTGCTACCGCTTCGGCCGGTGAGCGCACAGACTCAAGTGGCCTGATGCGCAAAAGCCCCGCTTCCCAAAAGGAAGCGGGGCTTTTTGTTGGGTGTCTTGTGAGCACCACCCCTGTGGCGAGGGGATAAATCCCCTCGCCACAACATCACTCGGCTTCAGCTCGTGGATCGACCCGATCCAGTGCCCGATTCGCCAGCAGATTGCTCAACTCAATCAACTGCTGAAGACCCAAGGCAAAATGCCGTCGCGAGCCATCCAGCTCGAACGCCAGGTCGCTGGCCATGACATTGGCCGAAGCCAGGGTCTCGCTGAGGTTGGCCAGCAGACACTCGGTGTCGATATCGTCCACAATGGTGAAGAGCTGGCCAGGGGGCGGCACCTTCTCGGGTTCCGCCTGTTTCGGTTTCAGGTAGAAATCCAATGCCCGCTCGGTGGCTTCCTGGAGTTTTTCGGGGTCGAGGCCGGTATAGGAAGAGGCTGGGTCCGTTTCCGGAGGATTGGGTGTGATCTTGAACATGGTGATGCTCCTAGGGTAATGGAGCCGCCAGAATTCGCTGCTAAACAAAAAAGGTGGCGACTGTACGCGGGTTAGCAGACCGGCCCCTAGAACCCGGCAGACCCTGAGGTCTCCCACGCACAACCGCCATGACATAGACGTGTAGACACTGAAGTCTGAACACGAATGTGGAGAACTGTACGTCTAGGATTGTCCGAGCTGCTAAACCCGATCGCTGAACCGACAGCGACCCGCAAACAATAGGACCCAGACCCCAAGCGCACAAGCCGGCGGATTCTGGCGCAGTTGTAGGCAATGGCGCAAGACGATGTAGCCCTGCTCAACTCCCGACAACAGCACCCAATCCTGTGGGAGCGAGCCTGCTCGCGATGAACGATAACGCGGTCTGACAGAAGAAGCGCGGCGCTTTCATCGCGAGCAGGCTCGCTCCCACAGGGGACGGTGTCGTCAGTGGGAGCAAGGCTTGCCCGCGATGAACGATAACGCGATCTTGCAGAAGAACCGCGGCGCTTTCATCGCGAGCAAGCTCTGCTCCCACCGGGGAGGGGGTATTGTCTAGACCTTGAACCGCCCCACCAACGTCTGCAGATGAACGCCGAGGCGTGCCAGTTCGGCGCTGGAGGCGGCGGTTTCTTCGCTGGCGGCGGAGGTTTGTTCGGAGACGTCGCGCACGTTCAGCACGCTGCGGTTGATCTCTTCGGCCGTGGCGCTCTGCTGTTCGGCCGCAGCGGCGATCTGCTGGTTCATCGACTGGATGGCCGAGACCGTGCGGGTGATGTTTTCCAGGGAGCCACCGGCTCGGCGGGTGAGTTCGACGCTGCTGTCGGTCAGGCCGCGGCTGTTGTCCATGATGCTCGCAACCTTTTCGGTTCCGCTTTGCAGCCCGAGGATGAGTTCTTCGATCTCTTCGGTGGATTTCTGAGTGCGTTGGGCCAGGCTGCGGACTTCGTCGGCGACCACTGCGAAACCACGCCCCGCCTCACCGGCGCGAGCGGCTTCGATGGCGGCATTGAGCGCCAGCAGGTTGGTTTGCTGGGCTACGGACTTGATGACGTCCAGCACGCTGCCGATCTTGTCGCTCTCGTGTTTGAGATGGCTCATCGCTTCGGTGGAGTTGCCGACCTCGTTGGCCAAGCGCTCGATCTGGGCGATGGCTTCGCCGACCACCCGCTCGCCCTCGCGGGCTTGCTGGTCGGCGGCGACGGCGGCTTCGGAGGCTTCCTCGGCGTTGCGCGCCACGTCCTGCACCGTGGCGGTCATTTCGTGCATGGCGGTGGCGACCTGATCGGTCTCGACCTTCTGGCTGTTGACTCCGGCGCTGGTTTGTTCTGTCACGGCCGAAAGCTGTTCGGCGGCGCTGGCGATCTGCGTCACACCGTCTCTGATACCGCCGATCAATTCCCGCAGACTGACGACCATCCGTTGCAAGCTGCCTTGCAGCTGGCCCATCTCGTCGCGACGGCTGACCTCAAGGTTTTGACTCAGGTCGCCCGAGGCGACACGTTCGACAGCGATCAGCGTCTGCTGCAGCGGAGCGACGATCTGCCGCGTGATCAACCATGCGGCAAGCAGCCCGAATGCCAAGGCCAGGAGGGCGACAATGATCAAGGTGTTTTTCGCTTGAGCCGTCTCCTGGTCGCGTTTTTCAACTTGCGAGATGGTCAGCTCGTTGTTCAGCTCCTTCAGGAGGGCGTCTTGATCCATCATTCTTTTGAGTGCGGCGGCGCTGGCAACTTGCGAATCACGAAAAAGGCTGACGGCGGCGCGATAACCCTTGAGTGATTCGGTGGCTTGTTGCAGGTTGGCGATATGTTGTTCCGGCAGTCTGCTCGGCAGGCTTGCGAGATTTTTCAAAGCGTCGTCAATTGCTTCCAGTGCCGGTTGTTCGGCTTCGGTCTTGCCACTGTAGGTGTAGCCTCGAACCTGGAAACGGGCCTGCTGGATCAATTTGCTCAGCTCGATCACGCTGTTGAATTGCGCGATGCTGTCGCCTTGCAGCAGTGACTTTTCAACTTCCGCGACCTTGGCCACGGCGTTGTCGGCGGTGGCACCGAGCTTGGACCGGGCCGATTCGCGGTTATCTGTCGCTTGGGTCAGGTCGTTAAAGGCGCGTTTGTACTCATCGAGGATCGCCAGCTGCTGGTTGAACATCTGCTGGTCAACGGCTCGTACAAATTGTTTGAGAGCGGCTTGCAAGCCCTCCTGGAGCTTGCCCAGGAGATCGTTGACGGCGGCGGGGCCTTGCTCACCGCGGCGCATTTCGTATTCGAGGCGAGCGACTCGCAAGTCCTTGGCCGTCTCGTTGAGATGGGCGATGGCGGCCTGTTTGTCCGCCCGACTGATCACGCTGCTCAGGCTGTCCCAGCCTGCAAAAGTACTAAGGACCGTCATGAGCAAGACCAGGCCGAAACCGACGCCCAACTTGCGATTGACACTTACGTTTCCCAGCTTTTCGGTTAGCCAACTGAACATGCCGATACTCCTTCGGAGCTTTTTGTAGGCCTTATGAGGAGAGTATCGACCATGCAATGCAGATCTGTAGGAAATAGGTGGGGGATTGGATGGGAGGGGGCGTGCTCTTGTTCGGTTAAGAATCAGTCGCAAATCCGTCCACCGTGGGGGCAGCTTGCTCAGGCTCAACTCCCGACAACAGCACCCAATCCTGTGGGAGCGAGCCTGCTCGCGATGAACGATAACGCGATCTTGCAGAAGGACCGCGCCGCCTTCATCGCGAGCAAGCTCAGCTCCCACAGGGGAAGGATTGTGTATCTCTAGACCTTGAACCGCCCCACCAGCGTCTGTAAATGAATGCCGAGTCGCGCCAGCTCGGCACTGGAGCTGGCGGTCTCTTCGCTGGCGGCGGAGGTTTGTTCGGAGACGTCGCGCACGTTCAATACACTGCGGTTGATCTCCTCGGCCGTGGCGCTCTGTTGTTCGGCCGCGGCGGCGATCTGCTGGTTCATCGACTGGATGGCCGAGACCGTGCGGGTGATGTTTTCCAGCGAACCGCCGGCCCGGCGGGTCAGATCGACGCTGCTGTCGGTCAAGCTGCGGCTGTTGTCCATGATGGTGGCGACCTGTTCGGTGCCGTTTTGCAGGCCGACGATCAGTTCCTCGATTTCTTCGGTGGATTTCTGGGTGCGCTGGGCCAGGCTGCGGACTTCGTCGGCGACCACGGCGAACCCACGCCCGGCTTCACCGGCACGGGCGGCCTCGATGGCGGCGTTGAGGGCCAGCAGGTTGGTCTGTTGGGCGACAGATTTGATCACGTCCAGGACGCTGCCGATTTTGTCGCTCTCGCGCTTCAGATCGCTCATGGCGTTGGTGGAGTGGCCCACTTCCTCGGCCAGGCGCTCGATCTGGGCGATGGCTTCGCCGACCACTTTTTCGCCCTCGCGAGCCTGCTGATCCGCGGCGACGGCAGCTTCGGAGGCTTCTTCGGCGTTGCGTGCGACTTCCTGCACCGTGGCGGTCATTTCGTGCATGGCGGTGGCGACCTGATCGGTCTCGACCTTCTGGCTGTTGACCCCGGCGCTGGTCTGCTCGGTCACGGCGGAAAGCTGTTCGGCGGCGCTGGCGATCTGGGTGACGCCTTCGCTGATGCCTCCGATCAACTGCCGCAGGCTCACGGTCATGCTTTGCATGGCGCGTTGCAGTTGGCCCATTTCGTCGCGACGCCCGGAGATCAGGTTGTGGCTCAGATCGCCCGCGGCTACCCGTTCGGCGACCTGCAGGGTCTGGCCGAGCGGGACGACGATCTGCCGGGTGATGAGCAGGGCGGCAATGACACCGAACAGCAGGGCCAGCGCGGCAGCGGCGATCAGGACGGTCTTGGCCTGGGCGACGTCGTGGTCACGCTTGGCTGTCTGGGTCACGGTCAGCTTCTGGCTGGAGTCGATCAGCACTTGGCCTTGCTCGGCCATGCGCTGAAGGGCGGCACCGTTCTCGATCTGCGAGTCACGGAACTGCGCGACCGCCGTGCGGTACAGATTGAACGAATCGTTGGCCTGTTGCAGGTTGGCGGCGTGCTCCTGGGGCAGTTGGTCCGGCAGGCGCGCCAGCAGCTTGAGCACGGCACTGATGGCTTCGAGGGCCGGCTGCTGGGCTTCGCTCTTGCCGCTGTAGGTGTAGCCGCGAACCTGGTAACGCGCTTGCTGGACCGCTTTGCTCAAGATCACCACGCTGTTGAACTGGGTGATGTCGCCGCCTTGCAACAGCGATTTTTCCACTTCGGCGATGCGGGCCACAGCGTTGTCGGCACTGGCGCCGAGTTTGCTGCGGGCATCTTCGCGGTCGACGGTGGCGCGGGTCATTTCGGCAAAGGCGCTTTTGTACTCGGCCACGGCGGCCAGTTGTTTATCGATCATGGCCACATCGGCCGGCTGTTCGAGCAACTGGCGAGCGGTCTTCAGCCCGGCCTCTAGTTTGTCCAGCAGGTCGTTGACGTGCTGCGGCCCTTTCTCGCCCCGCGTGGTGTTGTAATCAATGCTGGCCAGGCTCAAGTCCTTGCTCAAGTCGTTCAGGCTGGCAATGAATCCCAGTTTGTCGCCCCGGCTGGTGACGTTGCCCAAGCCGGACCAACCGGTGAAGGCGATCATCAAGGTGAGAAACAGTACCAGGCCGAAGCCGAAGCCGAGTTTGCGATTGACGCTTACGTTTCCCAGACTCTGAGCAAACCACCGGAACATGCTGATACTCCCTTGAGCGACCAATTGGTTTTATGGGGAGGTATATCGGCGGCTTGAGCGGGATCTGTAGAAATTTGCCGGGATTTTGCGCTGAGGAGATCAGAACAGCCGTGCGAGCAATGCCGTAACGGCGGTCTCGACCCGCAGGATTCGCTCGCCAAGCTGCACCGGTTGCAGGCCGGCCCTGCCCAGCAGGTCGATCTCGTAAGGAATCCAGCCGCCTTCGGGGCCAATCGCCAGCGTGACCGGTTCCGTCAATGCCCGGGGGCAGGGCGGGTGGTCGCCAGGATGACCCACCAGGCCCAGGGTGCCATTGGCGATGGCAGGCAGGCGATCTTCGACGAAGGGCTTGAAGCGTTTTTCGATGATGATGTCCGGCAGCACACTGTCCCGGGCCTGTTCCAGGCCGAGGATCAGTTGTTCGCGAATGGCCGCGGGTTCGAGGAAGGGCGTCTGCCAGAAGCTTTTCTCGACGCGATAGCTGTTGATCAGCACGACGCGCGGCACGCCCATGGTGGCAATGGTCTGGAACACCCGCCGGAGCATCTTCGGACGCGGCAGAGCCAGTACCAGAGTCAGTGGTAGCTTGGCCGGCGGCGGTTGATCGAGGGTGACTTGCAACTCTGCCTCGCAGGCTTCAAGGCGCAACACCTGAGCCTTGCCCATCAACCCGCCGACCCGCCCAACCCGCAGGCTGTCGCCGACGGCGCTGCGGTGGACTTCCTGCATGTGGGTCAACCGACGATCGTTCAGGACGACCCGGTCAGGACCGACGAAATCGGCCTCCTCGAGCAGCAGCAGGTTCACGCTTGGGTCGCTGGCGGCTGGTCGTTGTGGTCGTCGACGGGTTGCTCATCCGCCTGCTCGCTGCGCTTGCGCACGAGGCCGCCGAACAGCACGCCGATCTCGAACAGCAACCACATCGGTACCGCGAGCAAAGTCTGGGAGAAAATGTCCGGTGGGGTCAGGATCATGCCGACCACGAAGCAACCGATGATCACATATGGACGGATCTTCTTCAGGTACCTGACGTCGACTACGCCAATCCACACCAGCAACACCACCGCGACGGGAATTTCGAACGCCACGCCGAAGGCGAAGAACAGCGTCATGACGAAATCCAGGTAACTGGTGATGTCGGTCATCATCTCTACGCCGGCCGGGGTGGCCGCGGCGAAGAACTTGAAGATCAGCGGGAACACCAGGAAATAGGCGAAGGCCATGCCGGTATAGAACAGCAGGATGCTGGAAACCAGCAACGGCACGGCAACGCGTTTCTCATGCTTGTACAGGCCCGGTGCAATGAAGCCCCAGATCTGATGCAGGATCACCGGGATCGCCAGGAACAGCGAGACCATCATCGTCAGCTTCAGCGGTGTCAGGAACGGCGACGACACGTCGGTGGCGATCATGGTCGCGCCTGCCGGCAAATACTGGCGCAGCGGCGTGGAGACGAAGGTGTAGATCTGCTGGGTGAAGGCGAACAGCCCGGCGAAGATGATGAAAATCGCCGCCACGCAACGCAGCAGGCGGGTGCGCAACTCGGTGAGGTGCGATACCAGCGGCATCGGCTGATCGTTCTCTGGGATATTGCTCATGATGCTCGCGGCGGCTGTGTGGGGTCGTTGGGAGCCGGTCTCGGCGCCGTTGGGGCTGTTTCTACTGACGCGACTGGCTCAGTTGGCACCGCTGCGGGTTCAGCCACCGGCACCTGGGTCGCCGTTGCCTGTTCGGCCGCGGGCGGGACCGGCGTCGGCTCCTGCTGGGTCGGCGCGAGGATCTTGCGCGCCTCCTGCTCCAGGGACAGGATGTGCTCGTTGTGAAGTTGCCGACGGATCTCGTCGGCACCGATTTCACGCTCAACTTCCTGTTTGATCGCATTGAAGCTGCGCTTCAGGCGCCCGATCCAGAGACCGGCGGTGCGCGCAGCACCCGGCAGGCGCTCGGGGCCCAGCACCAGCAGGGCGACGAGGCCGACGAGCAGCAGTTCAGTGAAGCTGATCCCAAACATTAGTCAGTGCTCACGAGTCTTTGCGGGTCGGCTCTTCGACTTTCTGTGCCTGCACATCGATGGTGTGCGGCGCATTCACAGGCTGTGCTGCTTGAGGCGGCACCGGTTGGGCCGGTTGCACGGGCTGGGCAGGGGTTGCCGCCGGATCGGCCGGTTTCTCGTCGTCGTTCATGGCTTTGCGAAAGCCCTTGATCGATTCGCCGACATCGGTACCCAGGTTCTTCAGCTTCTTGGTCCCGAACACCAGTACCACGACAACCAGGATGACGATCCAGTGTTTCCAGTCAAAAATACCCATGTGGCTATTCCTCTCGATAATTGATCAGGCGGACGGGCGCGAGGCTTTTTCGACGTGCCCGGACAGACCGAAGCGACGGTCCAGTTCATCCAGTACAGCCTGCGGATGCTGCCCCAATTGAGCCAGCATGACCAGGCTGTGGAACCACAGATCGGCGGTCTCGTAGATCACGTCGCTGCAGTCGCCGCTGATAGCGGCGTCTTTGGCGGCGATGATGGTCTCGACCGATTCCTCGCCGACTTTCTCCAGAATCTTGTTCAGGCCCTTGTGGTACAGACTCGCGACATAGGAACTGTCGGCCGCTGCGCCTTTGCGCTCTTCCAGCACCTGGGCCAGGCGGGTCAGGGTATCACTCATGGGTATGTCCTGAATAAATGGCATGCGGGTCCTTGAGCACCGGATCGACGGTTTTCCAGTCGCCGTTCTCGAAGACGCGATAGAAGCAGCTTTGTCGGCCGGTGTGACAGGCAATTTCACCGACCTGTTCGACCATCAGGATGATGACGTCGCCGTCGCAGTCCAGGCGCATCTCATGCAGATGCTGCACGTGGCCGGACTCTTCGCCCTTGCGCCACAGCTTGCCACGGGAACGTGACCAGTAGATGGCGCGGTTTTCGCTGGCGGTCAGGGCCAGGGCTTCGCGGTTCATCCAGGCCATCATCAGCACGCGTCCGGTCTTGTGATCCTGGGCGATGGCCGGCACCAGGCCGTCAGCGTCCCATTTGATTTCGTCCTGCCAGTTTTTCATCGGTAGTCCTGACGGCAGCTGCAAGGTTCAAGCTGCAGGTGAAAGCGGATCTGTGGTTGTACCTTGGGTTGACGGGCCAACCTGTGAGCTTGTGGCTTGCAGCTTAAAGCTTGCCGCTGATTCGTGCTATCGCCGAACGACCAGATACAAACCAACGATTACCATCACGGCGGCAGGCCAATGCCCCACCTGGGTCAACGGTCCACCAGCCGCCAGTACCGCGCCGCCACCCAGGTGTGCAGCGCCGAGCAGGCGCAGCAACCAGTCGTCCTTGCGGCGTTTCCATGGCGGAGCGGGGTCCTGGGCGTGTGGCTGGGACATGCGTTCGAGCAGGTCGCGGGTCATGTTGGCAAGGTGCGGAATCTGCTCAAGCTGGCTCTGCACGTTGCCCAGCAGGGCCTTGGGGCTGACGCGCTCGCGCATCCAGCGTTCGAGGAAGGGCTGTGCGGTGTTCCACAGATCCAGGTCCGGGTACAGCTGGCGACCGAGGCCCTCGATGTTCAGCAGGGTCTTTTGCAACAACACCAGTTGCGGCTGGACCTCCATGTTGAAGCGTCGTGCGGTCTGGAACAGACGCATCAGCACCTGGCCGAAGGAAATATCTTTTAACGGTTTTTCGAAGATCGGCTCACACACGGTGCGGATCGCCGCTTCGAATTCGTTGAGCTTGGTCTCGGCCGGTACCCAGCCTGAATCGATGTGCAGCTGCGCGACGCGACGGTAGTCGCGCTTGAAGAACGCGAACAGGTTGCGGGCCAGGTAATCCTGGTCCTCGGGCGTCAGGCTGCCGACGATGCCGCAGTCGATGGCTATGTATTGCGGGCTCCAAGGCTGCACGGTGCTGACAAAGATGTTGCCGGGGTGCATGTCGGCGTGGAAGAAGCTGTCGCGGAACACCTGGGTGAAGAAGATTTCCACGCCACGTTCGGCGAGCATTTTCATGTCGGTGCGCTGGTCGGCCAGGGTTGCCAGGTCGGTAACCTGAATACCGTAGATACGCTCCATCACCAGGACTTTGGGGCGGCACCAGTCCCAATAGACCTGCGGTACATACAGCAGCGGCGAGCCTTCGAAGTTGCGGCGCAACTGACTGGCGTTGGCGGCCTCGCGCAGCAGGTCGAGTTCGTCGTAGATGGTTTTCTCGTAATCCAGCACTACATCAACCGGGTGCAGCAGGCGCGCATCGGCGGACAGTCGCTCGGCGGCGCGGGCAAGGATGAACAGCCACGCGAGGTCTTGGGCGATGACCGGCTTGAGGCCCGGGCGGATGACCTTGACCACCACTTCTTCGCCGCTCTTGAGCTGCGCGGCGTGAACCTGGGCCACGGAAGCCGAAGCCAGGGGTTCGACATCGAAACGGCTGAAGACTTCGCTGATCTTCTTGCCCAGTTGCTCCTCGATCAGTGTCACCGACAGTTTGGAGTCAAACGGTGGCACGCGGTCTTGCAGCAGCATCAGCTCATCGGCGATGTCTTCGGGCAACAGGTCGCGGCGGGTCGAGAGGATCTGCCCGAACTTGATGAAGATCGGTCCCAGGTCCTGCAAGGCCAGGCGCAGGCGGGCACCGCGACTCAGGTCCAGCGTTCGGCGGGGGAACCAGCGCCACGGCAGTGCGAATCGCAGTGCCAGCAGAAACCAGGGCAGAGGCAGGGCGAACAGCAGGTCATCGAGGCGGTAACGGATCACGACGCGCTGGATGCGCAACAAACGGCGGACGGCAAGCAGCTTCATGCGTTATCGCTTGGTTTCAAGGGATCGGGAAAGGCGCTCGAAACGCGCCTCGAGACGTTCCAGATCAAGTTTGATCCGGTCCAGTTCACTAAAACGGGCTTCGGCCTCGCGTTTTCCTACGAGCGTACGCGATTCTTCGGCCAGGTATTCACTCAGATTCTGCCCCAGGCTGGCGAACCCCTGTCGATACCAGCGCGTGCGGCTGCGCAAATGGCCGCTGATCAACTGGGTGGCAACCGGGCCGAGCCAGCGGAACAGCTCGTATTCCCAGTCCAGCTCCAGGTCCTGCAGGATGGCCGCCAGGTCCAGCAGCGCGCCGCTGTCGCCTTCAAGTTCGACGTCGGGGCTGTGCAACACCGCAGTCTTGTCCTTGCTCAGGGCCAGGTTCAGCAGGCTCGAGGCCGGGGCGCGCAGGGTGCAATCCGCCTCGGCCTCCCAGTGGGTGGCGAGCATCAGGCCTTCGTCGCTGGGCAGGATAAACAACTGCAACGCCGGGCTGCGGCAGTCGACGGCAATCACCTTGCCGCCCAGATTCGCCAGGCGCGCCAGCGCCGTGCTGTCCAGGCGCAATATCCGGTTGATGCCGAGTTCGACGCTGGCGAGCAGGCCGGCGAGCAGCATCAGGGCTTGATACCGCGGTGCAGGGCCACGATACCCGAGGTCATGTTGTGGTAGGTCACGCGGTCGAAGCCCGCCTCGACCATCATCGACTTCAGGGTTTCCTGATCCGGGTGCATGCGGATCGATTCGGCCAGGTAGCGATAGCTTTCCGCATCGTTGGTGATCAGTTTGCCCATCAGTGGCATGAAGGCAAACGAGTAGGCGTCGTAGGCCTTGGACATCAGCGCGTTGGTGGGTTTGGAGAATTCCAGCACCAGCAGGCGGCCACCGGGTTTGAGCACCCGCAGCATCGAGCGCAGGGCGTCTTCCTTGTGGGTGACGTTGCGCAGGCCGAAGGCGATGGTCACGCAATCGAAGTGGTTGTCCGGGAAGGGCAGTTTCTCGGCGTCGGCCTGGACGAACTCGACATTTCCAGCCACCCCCAGGTCCAGCAGACGGTCGCGACCGACCTTGAGCATGGATTCGTTGATGTCGGCGAGCACCACGTGGCCGGTCGGCCCAACGATGTGGGAGAATTTTTTCGTGAGGTCTCCCGTACCGCCGGCGATATCCAGCACGCGATTGCCGCTACGCACGCCCGACAGCTCGATCGCGAAGCGCTTCCACAGGCGGTGCATGCCGCCCGAGAGCAGATCGTTCATCAAGTCATATTTGGCGGCTACCGAGTGGAAAACCTCAGCGACTTTTTCCGCCTTCTGGCTTTCCGGCACGTTCTTGAAGCCGAAGTGAGTGGTGGGTTCGGCATCGCTGCCTTTGCGCTGATCAGTCATATCGCTGTCACCAAAAAAGAATGCGGGACATTCTAATCCCGGTGGAGGGCTTTGTCTTGGCAAGGCTGAAGGTAAGATGAACCACCGCCGGGACGTTTTGACGCAGTCCGGGCAATTGCCGATATAACAGGAGTCAGCAAATGGCCAAAATCAGTGTTGAGCGTACCCATGACCTGGGCAAGGAAGCGGCCCGCGCGAAGGCCGACCAGTTGGCGCAGAAATTATCCGACAGCTATG
This sequence comes from Pseudomonas corrugata, assembly GCF_001269905.1. Taxonomy (GTDB): domain Bacteria; phylum Pseudomonadota; class Gammaproteobacteria; order Pseudomonadales; family Pseudomonadaceae; genus Aquipseudomonas; species Aquipseudomonas corrugata. The sequence continues at coordinate 209,363 of NZ_LHVK01000014.1, forward strand.
GCCTGAAGCCGCAGTGGGTTGGCGACACGCTGGAGTTCAAGGGTTCCGGAGTCGAGGGCGCGGTGGAGGTCGGCGAGGACCTGATCCGCGTCGACGTGAAGCTGGGCCTGTTGATGTCGGCCATGAGCGGGATGATCAAGACGGAGATTGAAAAGGCGCTGGATAAGGCGTTGGCCTGACACCGTACGCATGCCTGGCACTTCCTCCTGTGGGAGCGAGCCTGCTCGCGATGGCGGTGGGTCATTCAATGATGATGTTGTGACTGTGACACCGCCTTCGCGAGCAGGCTCTCTCCCACAGAGAAAGTCAGTGCTTTCAATTTGTGTGAGTTGTTAGGGTGCCGTTTCTAATTATTCTCCCTACTTTGTGCCTGAGCCCGTCCGCATGCGGGCAGTTCCTCCAACCTGTTTTCCAGTGAGGTGCACCATGGCCAAAGTTATTCTGAAGAAAAAAACCGACGTTGAATCTTCCACGCTCAGCGACGTGAAAACGTATGCGCGCAAGATCTGGCTGGCTGGCCTGGGCGCCTACACCAAGGTCGGCCAGGAAGGCAGCGAGTACTTCCAGGAGTTGGTCAAGGCTGGCGAAGTTGTTGAAACCAAAGGTAAAAAGAACATTGCCGGAAAACTTGAAGCGGCCAACAGCGAACTGATTGAAGCCAAGGCCGACGTCAATACTTTCAAGGCCCGGGTTGAAGTACAACTCGATAAAGTCGAGAAGGTATTCGATGCCCGTGTTGCAAGTGCCTTGAATCGTATCGGCATTCCGTCTAAACATGACGTTGAGGCACTCTCTGCCAAGCTCGATGAGCTGACGGCACTGCTCGAACGTGTGACGCGTAAACATTAAGGAGAACGGGATGGCTGGCAAAAAAACAACCGAAAAAGAAAGCAGCTCGTGGGCCGGGAAGATTGAAAAATACTCCCGCAAAATCTGGCTTGCTGGTTTAGGCGTGTACTCGAAGATCGACACTGACGGCAGCAAACTCTTCGAGTCCCTGGTTAAGGACGGTGAAAAGGCCGAAAAACTCACCAAGACGGCGGTCGGCAAACAAGTCGATGCCGCCAAGGGCTCTGCCGAGTCCGCCAAGTCGCGAATGAGCGGCGTGAAGGATCGTGCGCTGGGCAAATGGGACGAACTGGAAGGTGCTTTCGACAAGCGCCTGAACAGCGCGATCTCTCGCCTGGGCGTGCCAAGCCGCAATGAAGTCAAGGCATTGCACAGTAAGGTCGACACGCTGACCAAGCAGATCGAAAAACTCACCGGGGCGAAAGTCGCGCCGGTGGCAGCCAAGACTGCAGCGGCCAAGCCGGCTACCAAAACAGCAGCCAAACCATTGGTTAAAGCAGCGGCAAAAACCGTTGCCAAACCTGCAGTAAAAGCTGCGGCCAAGCCAGCTGCAAAAACCGCTGCGGCCAAGCCTGCTGTCAAAGCAGCAGCCAAACCGGTAGCGGCCAAAGCGGCAGCCAAGCCTGCAGCGGCCAAACCAGCGGCGAAGCCTGCGGCAAAAACCGCGGCGGCGAAACCTGCTGCGAAACCGGCGGCCAAGCCCGCGGTAAAAGCAGCAGCCAAACCTGCCGCCGCGAAAAAGCCTGCCGTGAAGAAAGCGACCGCGCCAAAAGCAGCGGCACCCAAGGCACCGGCAGCCGTCGCAAAACCGGCGACCCCGACGAGCACGGCAAATTCCGTCTCGGCTCCGACTCCGGTTGCCACCCCGACTCCAGCGCCGGCTCCATCGACGCCTACCAGTCAGTCCTGATTTTCAGGGCACACACAAAACGCCCGGCCTGCGAAGGTCGGGCGTTTTTTGATGGGTAGCAAAAGACCCTTGTGGGAGCGGGCTTGCTCGCGAAGGCGGTGTTCCAGTCACTATGATGTCGGCTGAGATACCGCCTTCGCGAGCAAGCCCGCTCCCACAGTTTGTTATTCGTGGTCTTCCAGATACCTCAACGCCAACCGCTCGGTCGTCGCCTTGGCCGCGGGCAGCAGGTGCGGGGCCACCAGCATCATGATCTGATAGACCACCAGTCGGACCTCCCCTTCGCGATCAAGAATCCGCTGGTAGTCCAGCGAGAACAGCAACGTCAGGGTGATCTGCTCCACCAGTTGCCCCAGGGCCTGGGTGCCGCTGACCAGGAGTCCTTGGGCCTTGAGTTGTGCCAGCAGGGATGCGAGGGTCCGTTTCAGGGCATTGAGCAACTGACGGATACCCTTGGCCAGTTTCGGCAGGCGTCCGGCCAGGTTCGATAAGTCCTGGAACAGGAACCGGTACTGAGCCAGGCGTTCGACGATCAGGTGCAGGAACAGCCAGTAATCTTCCGGCGCCAGTTGTGCATCGGCGGGGGGATCCAGCAGCGGTGACAGTTCTACCTGGAAATGCTCGAACAGCCCCAGGATAAGGGGCTCCTTGCCATGGAAGTGGTAATAGAGATTGCCGGGGCTGATGCCCATTTCGTTGGCGATCTCCAGTGTGGATACGTTCGGTTCGCCCTTTTCGTTGAACAGATGCAGGGCGCACTCAAGAATACGGTCGCGGGTTTTCATCCGGTTTTCTTAGTGGTGGAGTCGTGCCACGGCCGATAGCTCGACCGTGGAGTGAGGCATTCAGCGCACGCGTACATAGGTTCCGGGTGCCGCCTCCAGTGGTGGGTATTTTGCATTGCCCAAGGTCATCCGGGTTTCACGGCGGGCACCGGAGCGCGCCTGAATCCAGTCCAGCCATTGAGGCCACCAGCTGCCATCGACGTGTTTGCCATCGTAGTACCATGCCCGTGGATCGCCACTCAACTGCGGGTTCTCGACGTAATTGGCCTTGGGATTGCCCGGCGGATTGATGATGCTCTGGATGTGACCGCTGTTGGAGAGCACGAAGCGTCGCTCGCCTCCCAACAGCAGGGTCGAACGATATACCGCGTCCCATGGGGTGATGTGGTCGTTTATACCGGCCACGCTGAAACTGTCCACTGTCACCTTTTGCAGGTCGATCGGCGTGCCGCACACTTCCAGCGCCCCGGGACGGGTCAGTGGGTTGTGCTTGAAGAGGTCCAGCAGATCGCCGTGATAGGCCGCCGGCAGGCGGGTGGAGTCGTTGTTCCAGTAGAGGATGTCGAAGGCCGGCGGCTCCTTGCCCAGCAGGTAATTATTGATGAAGTAATTCCATACCAGGTCGTTGGGCCGCATCCAGGCGAATACCCGGGCCATGTCACGGCCATCGAGGATGCCTTTCTGGTAGGAGCGGCGTTTGGCGGCTTCGAGGGCCTGCTCGTCGAGGAACAGGGTGGCCGCGCTGTCGATCTCGCAGTCCAGCAGGCTTACCAGGTACGTCGCGCTGGCGACCCGGCGCAGTTGGCGCTTGGCTTGCAGATGGCCCTGCAGGGCGGCGATGGTCGTGCCGCCGGCGCAGGCCCCCATCAGGTTGACCTCACGGGCACCGGTGATCGCCCGGCAGACGTTCATGGCTTCTTCGGTCGCCTCCACATAACTGGAAAGACCCCACTCGCGGTGGCGCACGTCCGGGTTGCGCCAACTGATAATGAACACCTGCAGGCCATTCTTCAGAGCGTACTGGACGACGCTGTTGGAAGGGGTCAGGTCGAAAATGTAGAACTTGTTGATCTGCGGCGGCACGATCAGCAACGGCTTGGCGTATTGCTTTTCGCTCATGGGCCGGTATTGGATCAGCTCCAGCATTTCATTGCGAAACACCACCGCACCGGTCGTGATTGCCAGGGTCTTGCCGACCTCGAAGGCATGGGGCGTGACCTGCCGTGGCATCCCATCGTTGTGCAGCAGGTCGTCGACCAGGTGGCTGATGCCGCGGATCAGGCTGGTGCCGCCGGAATTGAAAAACTCCTTGACCGCCAGCGGGTTGAGCAAGGTGTTCGAGGGCGCTACGGCGTCGTTGAGCAAGGAAAAGGCGAAGTGCGCGCGTGCATGATCATCAGGCGTCATGTCGCAATCGTCGATCCAGCTCCTGACCTGTTTCTGCCAGCTCAGGTAGGCCTGCAGGCTGCGACGGTAAAAAGGGTTGAGCTCCCAGGTGGGATCGGCGAAGCGCTTGTCCTTGGGATTGGTGGGGTGCAGGGTTTCCCCCAGCAACACACGGCCCAACTGACCGCCCAGCTTCAACGCGTGCCGGGCGCTGTGCATCGGGTTGCGCAAGCCGTAGGCGGCGACGTCGCGCAGGGTGGACAACAGGTCCTTGCCGCGTAGGCCGGTGACCGCACTTTGCGCATTGATGAAGCTGGCAGGGGCGGGGGTGGAATTCTTCGCCGGTTTGTCGCGCATGAGTCAACTCCTTCATCATCAGGCTAAAAACAAACACACCGAACCAGACAACATAGTCGCTGTTTCGGAAGTTGCGCGTTCCGGCTTCCTGCCAGGCGCGATGGGGTCGTCAGCCACCACCCTGTGGTGTGGGATGCGGATGCATGACCGCACGCTGACGTTCTTCTTCCAGGAATTTCATGATGATGGGCGCCACGGCCTCGGCCCGGGTGATCAGGAAGAGGTGGCCGTCATCGATGATGTGCAACTGTGAGTTGGGGATGCGCCAGGCCAGTATGCGCATGTTGATCAATGGAATCAGCGGATCGTCGTCCCCGGCCAGGATCAGGGTCGGCTGATGGATCTTGTGCAGCCAGTGGATACTGGTCCAGCCCAGGCCGGCGAACAGTTGCCAGTAATAACCGAGCTTGCCCGCCGAGCGGACCCTGGCCGCGTGGCTGGTTGCCAGGTTCGGGTCGCGGCGGAACGAGCCGCCGTAGATCAGCGGCGCGATGCGCAGCACATGGGAGGGCTGAACGTAGCGCCTGGGGCTGGCCATCATCCACAGTACCTTCGGCTTGCCCGGCACCATCACCGCTCCGGCGGCCGTGGCCGCCAGGATCAGTTTCTTGCAGCGCTCCGGGTAGTCGTGTGCGAACTGCTGGGCCAGGGCACCGCCCCAAGACACACCGACCACGCTGACCTGACCGTAATCGAGGTAATCGAGCATACGCGCGGCCAGCTTTGCCAGGCCGGGAAAGCGATAGGGCCGGCTGGGTGTCGATGAACCGCCGACACCGGGCACATCGAAGGCAATGACTTCCAGGTCCGGGTCCAGGGCCTCGATGAACGGGAACACCAGCTCCAGGTTGGCGCCGATGCCGTTGAAAATCAGCAGGGGCGTCAAGTGAGGCTTGCCGGGGCGTACCGCGGTGCGCAAGGTCTGGCCATCCAGATCGACGGTACGGAAGATGTACGGTTGCGGCATGCTTCAAGCCCTGTGGGTTATGTCGCTATCTTTCATTTTTCCCCGAGTCTTTGTGGGAGCGAGCCTGCTCGCGATGGCGTCGGGTCAGTCGGTATGGATTTGACTGATCTGGCGCTATCGCGAGCAGGCTCGCTCCCACAGGGGATTTGCTGCGGGTATGGGATTGGGTTCGCAGCGAGCGAGCCCTGCCTCACATCAGGATATCGGCAGGCCAGTCGCATCCGTTACCGCTCATGCACGTACGTGCCAGGCGCCGCTTCACCCGCCACGTAGGTCTTGTTGCCCAGGACGGTGGGTGCCTTTTTCAGTTTGCCCGAGCGCTCGGCCTGCCAGGCCTGCCAGTGCAGCCACCATGAATCGGTATGCTTGGTGGAGTTTTCCTGCCAGTCCTCGGCCTTGGCGGGCATGTCTTCACTGGTCATGTAGCGCGACTTGGGGTTGCCCGGCGGGTTGAGGATGCTCTGGATATGACCGCTGCTCGACAGCACGAAATCCACTTTGCCGCCGAACAGTTGCGCCGACTTGTAGCAGGACTTCCACGGCGTGATGTGGTCGTTGGTGCCCGCAAGGGCAAAGATGTCGGCGGTGACCTGCTTGAGATCGATCGGCGTGCCGCACACTTCCAGTGCATTGGGCCGGGTCAACGGGTTGGTCTTGAACATTTCGATCAGGTCGCCGTGGAATGCCGCCGGAAGCCTCGTGGTGTCGTTGTTCCAGAAGAGGATGTCGAATACCGGCGGCTCGTTGCCCAGCAGGTAGTTGTTGACCCAGTAGTTCCAGATCAGGTCGTTGGGGCGCATCCAGGCGAAGACCTTCGCCATGTCGCGGCCTTCGAGCACACCCGCCTGGTAGGAGTGGCGCTTGGCGGTTTCGAGGGTCTGCTCGTCGACGAACAGCGCCACATCGGTGTCCAGGGTGGTGTCGAGCACGCTCACCAGCAGGGTCAGGGCGTTGACTTTCTTCTCGCCGAGAGCGGCGTAATGGCCCAGCAGCGCGGTGCAGGTGATGCCACCCGAACAGGCTCCCAGCATGTTCACGTCCTTGCTGCCGGTGATGGCCGTGACGACATCCACCGCTTCCTTCAGCGCCTCGATGTAGGTCGACAGGCCCCATTCGCGCTGTTCCTTGGTGGGGTTGCGCCAGCTGACGATGAAGGTCTGTACATTGCTGCGCAGGCAGAAGCGCGCCAGGCTCTTATCCGGGCTCAGGTCGAAAACATAGAATTTGTTGATCTGCGGCGGGACCACCAGCAGCGGTCGTTCGTGGACCTGCTCGGTGATGGGGCGGTACTGGATCAGCTCCAGCACGTCATTGCGAAACACCACCGCGCCTTCGGTCACTCCCAGGCTCTTGCCGACTTCGAATGCGCCCATGTCCACCTGGCTCGGCATCCCGCCATTGTTCACCAGGTCCTTGGCCAGGTGTGACAAGCCGTCCAGCAGGCTCTTGCCGCCGGTTTCGAAGAAACGCTTGACCGCTGCCGGGTTGGCCGCCGAGTTGGTCGGCGACATGGCTTCGGTCATCAGGTTGATCACGAAATGCCCGCGGCTGATGTCCTGGGGCGTCAGGTTGCTGTCATCGATCCAGGCGTGCAGCTCCTTGCGCCATGCCAGGTAGGTCTGCATGTAGCGTTTGTAGAGCGGGTTCTGGCTCCATGCCGGGTCGTTGAAGCGGCGGTCATCGGCGGCAGGCTGCAGCTCTGACTTGCCAAACAGGACATTCTTGAGCTCGGCACCGAAATGGGCGACATGCCTGGCGCTGTGCAGCGGTTGCTTGAGAGTCTGGGCCAGCACCATGCGAGCAGAGGCCAGCAGGTCTTTTCTGCGCAAGCCGACGACAGGATTCAACCCCAGGGTATTTTCCGAGGCCTGGTACTTCAGGTCATCGTTGTTCTTGTTGCTCATCTACGACGCTCCATTGTCAGACGAGTACCGGGACCGTGCCGCAAAGCCACACAGCCAATACCAGGTACGCTGCTCGGGTGACCGTTAATTCCGCATCGTGGCCAATGAGGAAACATGTGCAAGGGAACTCGCAGGTTCCTTTGCAGGGAACTTGCCAGCTCCATTGGTTACCCGAGTTTAATTTTTTTCGCAAGCAGGCCAGTCATTGACCTTGCCGGGTAGACATTCAAGCAGATGACTCTAGAAAATTCGCCCTAAAGCGCCAGCCCTTGAGCTAGAGCATCAGCTTGACGACGGACTCGCTGGGGTCGCGGGTTTTTCCGGCGGCCTTGAGCTCGGCAAGATAATCGCTCCACAAGTCGTCCTGGCGCACTGCCAACTGGTACAGGTACTCCCAGGTGAACAGTCCGCTGTCATGACCGTCGTCGAAGGTCAATTTCAGTGCGTACTGGCCGGCGGGTTCGATCTTGGACAAGCCAACGTTGAGCTTGCCATATTGCAGAATGGGTTTGCCGTGGCCCTGGACCTCGGCGGAAGGCGAATGCACCCGCAGGAATTCGGCGGGCAGATGGTACTCCTCGTCCGGCGCGTATTTCAGCGTCAGGGTCTTCGAAGCTTTGTGCAGATTGATGGCGGTGGGGAGTTTGGTCATGGCCTGTGGTCCGTAGCTGAAAGAACCCTGATCTACGCAGCGACACCGTCAGATGTGGGAGCGAGCCTGCTCGCGAAGGCGCAGTGTCAGCCAACAATGATGTGACTGATACCCCGCTTTCGCGAGCAGGCTCGCTCCCACACGGAACTGCGCATGCCTGTAGTGATGGGTTACAGGATATACCGCGACAGGTCTTCGTTCTGCGCCAATTCACCCAGGTGGCTGTTGACGTACTCGGCGTCGATGAGGATAGGCGCTTCGTCATGTTTGCTCGCCAGGTCACCGGCGCTGAACGACACTTCCTCGAGCAGGCGCTCAAGCAGCGTGTGCAGGCGGCGAGCACCGATGTTTTCGGTCTTCTCGTTGACCTGCCAGGCGATCTGCGCCAGGCGCTTGATGCCTTCCGGCGTGAACTCGATGTTCAGGCCTTCGGTCTTGAGCAGCGCGCAGTACTGTTCGGTCAGGGAGGCATGGGGTTCGCTCAGGATGCGTTCGAAGTCTTCCGGCGACAGCGCCTTGAGCTCCACACGGATCGGCAGGCGGCCCTGCAGTTCCGGCACCAGGTCACTTGGCTTGCTCAGGTGGAAAGCGCCGGAGGCGATGAACAGGATATGGTCGGTCTTGACCATGCCCAGCTTGGTGTTGACCGTACAACCTTCGATCAGCGGCAGCAGGTCGCGTTGCACGCCCTCACGGGAGACATCGGCACCGCCGACATTACCGCGCTTGGCAACCTTGTCGATTTCGTCGATGAACACGATGCCGTGTTGTTCGACGGCTTCCAACGCCTTGGCCTTCAGTTCTTCTTCGTTGACCAGACGGCTGGCTTCTTCATCGCGCACCAGTTTCAGCGCTTCCTTGACCTTGAGCTTGCGGCTTTTCTTCTTGCCCTTGCCCATGTTGGCGAACAGGCTTTGCAACTGGTTGGTCATCTCTTCCATGCCTGGCGGCGCGGAAATGTCGACGCCGGCCATTTCGGCCACTTCGATCTCGATTTCCTTGTCGTCCAGCTGGCCTTCACGCAGGCGCTTGCGGAACAGCTGGCGGGTGTTGGAGTCCTGGGTCGCAGCGGAGTCGGCATTGAAACCCATGCGCGCCGGCGGCAGCAGGGCATCGAGGATGCGTTCTTCGGCCGCGTCTTCGGCGCGGTGGCGGACCTTGGTGATTTCCTGTTCGCGCAGCAGCTTGATGGCGGCGTCGGCCAGGTCGCGGATGATCGACTCGACGTCACGGCCGACATAGCCGACTTCGGTGAACTTGGTAGCTTCCACCTTGATGAACGGCGCATTGGCGAGTTTCGCCAGGCGACGGGCGATCTCGGTTTTACCGACACCGGTCGGGCCGATCATCAGGATGTTCTTGGGGGTCACTTCGACGCGCAGCTCTTCGGGCAGCTGCATCCGCCGCCAGCGATTACGCAGGGCGATGGCGACGGCGCGCTTGGCATCGTCCTGGCCGATGATGTGGCGGTTGAGTTCGTGGACGATTTCGCGGGGAGTCATGGACATAGTAGTTGACGGTCCTCAAGCAAGAATGAGCCGGGGTACGGGCTTCATTCCGCGAGATCCTGCTCCTCAATGGTTTGGGTGTGGTTGGTGAAGACACAGATGTCGCCGGCAATGCCCAGGGCGGTCTCGACGATTTCACGGGCCGACAGGTCGGTCTTTTTCAGCAGCGCACTGGCGGCGGCCTGGGCGTAGGCGCCCCCGGAACCCATGGCGATCAGGCCGTCTTCGGGCTCAACCACATCGCCGTTGCCGGTGATGATCAGCGAGGCGTCCTTGTTGGCGACCGCCAGCATGGCTTCGAGGCGGCTGAGGGAACGGTCGGTGCGCCACTCCTTGGCCAGCTCAACGGCGGCCCTGACCAGATGGCCCTGGTGTTTTTCCAGCTGGCCTTCGAAGCGCTCGAACAAGGTAAAAGCGTCGGCAGTGGCCCCGGCGAAGCCGGCAATGACCTGGCCGTGATACAGGCGGCGGACTTTCTTCGCATTGCCTTTCATCACGGTGTTGCCCAGTGAAACCTGGCCGTCGCCGCCCATGACGACTTTGCCATGACGGCGGACTGAAACGATGGTGGTCAAGGGAAGAGTCTCCACGCAGCGGGGCGAAAATGCCCGGATGAAAACTCATATGGGGGTGACGTGGGGTTTTTCAACTGCGGCGTGGGAGTGGTGACAAGCGGTTCGCCCTACCTGTGGGAGCAAGGCTTGCCCGCGATAAAGTCAACGCAGCTTGCCCTGAGGTCGGAGGCGGCGCATCGCGGGCAAGCCTTGCTCCCACAGAGATAGGTTGCCTGTATGTTCAGCGGCTCTGGCGTTGTTGTAACAACAAGTTGCTGAAGCCGCTGCTGGCCAATTGTTTCTGCGCCTTGGTCAGTTCCTCACGGTTGCTGAACGGGCCGACCATGACCCGGTACCAGGTTTCGTCCTTCACGGTCCCGGACTCCACCGACACGGATTGGCCCTGCAGGATGATCTGCGCCCGGACCTTGTCGGCATCGGCTTCCTTGCGGAACGAACCGGCTTGCAGGAAGAACTTCGTCACCGGCGCGGCTTTCTGCACGGGTGGCGCCGGTGGCGGCGTGATGCCAGCCAGGGCCGCCTGGGCGCGGGCGGTGTCGATCTTCGCGGCTTCGGCCGGGGTGACCGGCGTGGCGGGCACTTGTGGGGTCGGCAGGGTCTTTTCCGGTACCGCTTCGGGCGGCACGATGACTTCCGATTCCGGCAGCAGGGTGTAGAAGTCGTATTTCGGCTTCACCGGTTGCGTCGGGCTCGGCGGGGTCTTGTTGGCCTCGGTGATGCGCGTGGCTTTCTGCTGCTCCTGGCGGACGCGCTTGACGTCATCGCCCTGGCCCGGCTCCAGTTTCATCAGGAACACAATGAAGGCGCCGACGCTCAGGCCTATCGCCATCCACAACCAGCCCGGAATCGGCTTCTTGGCCGGGGCCTGGTAACGACTGGCGCCGCGTTTGGGTGCAGGTTTTTTCTTGGCAGCCAACTTACATGCGCTCCAGCGTTTCCAGGCCCAGCAGTTCCAGGCCTTGCTTGAGGGTGCGTCCGGTCAGCGCGGCGAGGCGCAGGCGGCTCTGCATTTGCTCCGGGGTGTCGGCGCTGAGGATCGGGCAGTTCTCGTAGAAGCTGGAGAACAGACCGGCCACGTCATACAGGTACGCGCACAGGGTGTGAGGCGTGCCCTTGTCAGCGACGTTGTTCAGCACTTCGCCGAACTGCGCCAGCCTCGCTGCCAGCTCCTGTTCGTGAGCGGCCTCCAGCACAATCCGGCCCTCCACTTCATCGAAGCTTTTGCCGAGCTTGCGGAATACGCCGGCCACGCGGGTGTAGGCATACAGCAGGTACGGCGCGGTGTTGCCTTCGAAATTGAGCATCAGGTCGAAGTTGAAGCTGTAGTCGCTGGTGCGGTGCTTGGACAGGTCGGCGTACTTCACCGCGTCGATACCAACGACTTTGGCGATCTGGCGCAGTTCGTCCTCGGCCAGGTCCGGGTTCTTGCCCTTGACCAGGGAGTAGGCGCGCTCCTGGGCTTCGGTCAGCAGGTCGATCAGCTTCACCGTGCCACCGTCCCGGGTCTTGAACGGGCGGCCATCGGCGCCGTTCATGGTGCCGAAGCCCATGTGTTCCATGTCCATCGGATGGGTCACGAAGCCGGCCAGGCGGGCCACTTCGAACACTTGCTGGAAGTGCAAAGCCTGACGCTGGTCGACGAAGTACAGGACCCGGTCAGCCTTCAGCACGCTGTTGCGATAGCGCACGGCCGCCAGGTCAGTGGTGGCGTAGAGGTAGCCGCCGTCGGCCTTGACGATGATCACCGGCAGAGGCTCGCCGTCGGCGGTCTTGAACTGGTCGAGGAACACGCACTGGGCGCCGTTGCTCTCTACCAGCAAGCCCTTGGCCCGAAGGTCGTTGACCACATTGATCAGGTCGTCGTTGTAGGCGCTTTCGCCCATCACGTCGGCCATGGTCAATTTGACGTTCAGCAGTTCGTAGATTTTCTGGCAGTGGGACAGGGAGATGTCCTTGAACTTGCTCCACAGGGCCAGGCACTCGGCATCGCCGGCCTGCAACTTGACCACCAGGCCACGGGCACGGTCGGCGAACTCCGGCGACTCGTCGAAGCGTTGCTTGGCGGCGCGGTAGAAGTTCTCCAGGTCCGACAGTTCGTCGCTCGTGATTGGGTTTTCCTGCAGATAGGCCATCAGCATGCCGAACTGGGTGCCCCAGTCGCCGACGTGGTTCTGCCGGATCACGGTGTCGCCCAGGAACTCCAGGACCCGGGCCACGCCATCGCCGATGATGGTCGAGCGCAGGTGGCCGACGTGCATTTCCTTGGCGAGGTTCGGCGCGGACAGGTCGACCACGGTGCGCTGCAACGGGCCGGCCTTGCGCACGCCGAGGCGTTCGTCGGACAGGGCGGCGTCCAGGCGCGAGGCCAGGGCCTGGGTGTTCTGGAAAAAGTTGATGAACCCGGGGCCGGCGATGTCTGCCTTGGTGACGTTTTCGTCAGCCGGCAGGGCGGCGATGATTTTCTCGGCCAGGTCCCGTGGTTTCATGCCGGCCGGCTTGGCCAACATCATCGCGATGTTGCTGGCGAAGTCGCCGTGGGTCTTGTCGCGGGTGTTTTCGACCTGAATCGCCGGCGACAGGCCTTCTGGCAACACACCTTCAGTGACGAGTTGGGTGATGGCTTGCTGGATGAGCTGGCGAATGGTTTCTTTCATGGTCTTCTCTTTCAACCGCAGGCGCGGCGGCGCTTCGATGCGCTGGTGGAAAAACTGGGCATTATCCGTGGGGAAGACGGGCTTGCCAACTGTAGCGGGTCGGTTGGGTAGCGTGTGCTTGTTTTCCAGGAGATCTGACCCTTGTGGCCATACCCAGTTTCCATTGTGGGGGATCAGTACAAATCCACCGGGTCCACATCCAGCGACCAGCGTACCGCTCGTCCGCTGGGCATCTGTTCCAGTACCAGCAGCCAAGCGCTGAGCAGCCGATGCAACGGTGCCCGGGCATTGGCTTGTAACAAAAGTTGCGCCCGATACCGCCCCGCGCGCCGCTCCATCGGAGCCGGCACCGGCCCCAGCAATTCGATTCCGCTCAGATTCTGCTCGATCAGCAGGCGTTCGGCCTCGCTGCAGGCGTCGTCCAGGAAGCCTTCGGCCTGTCCCGGCTTGTGGGCCTCGGCACGCAGCAGCGCCAGATGAGCGAACGGCGGCAGGCCGGCGCTGCGGCGTTCGCTCAAGGCCTGCTCGGCGAAGGCGAAGTAGCCTTGCTCGGTCAGTTGTATCAGCAGTGGATGGTCCGCCAGGTGGGTCTGGATAATCACCTTGCCCGGCTCTTCGGCCCGCCCGGCACGGCCGGCGACCTGGACGATCAGTTGCGCCATGCGCTCGCTGGCGCGGAAGTCCCCGGAGAACAGCCCGCCGTCGGCGTCCAGGATCGACACCAGCGTGACCCGCGGGAAGTGGTGTCCTTTGGCGAGCATCTGCGTGCCCACCAGGATGCAGGGCTGGCCTTTCTGGATCGTGGCGAACAGCTGGTTCATCGCGTCCTTGCGCGAGGTACTGTCGCGATCCACCCGCAGCACCGGGTAATCGGGAAAAAGAATGCCCAGCCGTTCTTCGGCGCGCTCGGTGCCGGCGCCCACCGGGCGCAAGTCCACTTTGCCGCACTGCGGGCAATGCCTCGGTACCCGCTCGGTGTGGCCGCAGTGGTGGCAACGCAGCTCGCCATAGCGTTGATGGACGGTCATTCGCGCGTCGCAGCGTTCGCAGCCGGACATCCAGCCGCAGTCATGGCACAGCAGGGTCGGGGCGAACCCGCGACGGTTGAGAAACACCAGGACCTGCTGGCCGGCGGCCAATGTCTGGCCGATGGCTTGCTGCATCGGTCCGGAAATGCCGCTGTCCAGTGGACGGCTTTTCACGTCCAGGCGCAGGAACCGCGGCTGCTTGGCGCCGCCGGCCCGTTCGTTCAGGCGCAGGAGTCCGTAGCGACCGGTGTAGGCGTTGTGCAGGCTCTCCAGCGATGGCGTCGCCGAGCCGAGTACGATGGGGATGTCTTCCTGGCGGGCCCGCACCAGGGCCAGGTCGCGGGCGTGGTAGCGCAGGCCTTCCTGCTGCTTATACGAGCCATCATGTTCTTCGTCGATGATGATCAGGCCGGGATTCTTCATTGGTGTGAACAAGGCCGAGCGGGTGCCGATGATGATGTCGGCCTCGCCGTCCCGGGCGGCGAGCCACGCTTCCAGTCGCTCGCGGTCATTGACCGCCGAGTGCACCAGGGCGATCCGGGCGTTGAAACGCTGTTCGAAGCGCGCAAGGGTCTGCGGGCCAAGGTTGATTTCCGGAATCAGCACCAGGGCTTGCTTGCCCGCTTCCAGGGTCTGGCGGATGAGCTGAAGGTAGACTTCGGTCTTGCCGCTGCCGGTGACGCCCGCCAGCAGAAAGGCGTGATAACTGTCGAAGCCTGCGCGGATCGCTTCGCAAGCCGCTCGTTGTTCGGCATTGAGCGGCAGTTCCGGCTGGGCCAGCCAATGCTCGTGACGCGCGCCCGGAGCATGCCGGCGGATCTCCATCTGGACCAGGTCCTTGGCCAGCAGCAGGTCGAGACTGTCCTTGCTGAGCATCAGCTTGCTCAGCAACTGATGCGCCACGCCGTGGGGATGCTGGGCAAGCGTCGCCAGGGCTTCGCGTTGGCGCGGGGCGCGGGCGATGCGCGGGTCATCCAGCGAAGCCCCTGGCGCTACCGACCAGAACCGCTCCTGGCGTGCTTCGGCTGGTTCGCCCTGGCGCAACATCACCGGCAACGCCCAGCTCAGGGTATCGCCGAGGCTGTGCTGGTAGTACTGGGCCGTCCACAGGCACAGCTTGAACAGCGAGGCTGGCAGCGGCGGCGTGGCATCGAGCAACGCCAGGGCCGGCTTGAGCTTGTCGGCCGGGACCTCGCTGTGGTCGGTGACTTCCACCAGGATGCCGATCATCTCCCGCCGACCGAACGGCACCCGCAAGCGCATGCCCGGTTGCAACCGGGCACGCGGGACTCCGGCCGGGGCGCGATAGTCGAACAGGCGGCGCAGGGGCGAAGGCAGGGCGAGGCGCAGGATGGCGTCGGGCACGCGGGGATCTCTGTAACAGAAGGGCTGGATACAGCCTGTGGGAGCGAGCCTGCTCGCGATAGCGGTGGATCAGCAACTTGTACAGTACTGACAAGTCGCCATCGTCGGATCGCCGCCCGGAGCAGGCTCGCTCCCACAGTTGAGGCCGGGAGCCTAGCAGACGGTTGGTACAAGGCATAGCTTGCGTCATCGTCGATGTCTGGTAGAATCCGCGCCCTAATTACGTGCGGTATTCAACAATAGTGTTGGGTGGCGGCACGCTAGCCTGAGGAAAACACCATGAAAGCCGATATCCATCCGGAATACCCAGCCATTGCTGTAACCTGCAGCTGCGGCAACAAGTTCGAAACCCGTTCGACCTACGGCAAAGCCCTGGCGATCGACGTTTGCAACGAATGCCACCCGTTCTACACCGGTAAGCAAAAGACTCTGGATACCGGTGGTCGCGTTCAGAAGTTCGCCGACCGTTTCGGTGCTTTCGGCGCCAAAAAGGCCTGAGACTGATCATTTTGGCGGGTCGTTTCGACGGCTGCGAAGTGATGAAAAAGGCGTCCCTTGTGGGCGCCTTTTTTGTGTCCGCGATTTGGCTGGCCAGCGCCCAGGCCTTCTGTCCTGCGCCCACGGGCGCAACCGAGGTGGTAGTCCGGCGGGTGGTGGATGGCGATACTCTGCGCCTGGCAGATGGCCGCAGCGTGCGCTTGATTGGGCTCAATACACCTGAGCTGGGCCGGCAGGGTCGTTCCGACGAGCCCTTTGCCGTTGCGGCCCGACGTCGCCTGGAAGCCTTGGTGGGTGCCAATGACGGGCGTGTAGCGCTGGTTCCCGGCAGGGACAGCAAGGATCGCTACGGCCGGTCGCTCGCTCATGCCTACGGTGTCGGTGGCCGCAATCTCGAGGCGCAAATGCTTGCCGAAGGCCTGGGTTTCCAGGTGGCTGTGGCACCGAATGTCGGCTTGGCGGACTGCCATCGGGCGGCCGAACGTCAAGCGCGTGAGGCGCGTCTCGGACTATGGGGGCGTTCACCCGTGCTCAAGACCGGGCAGATCAAGGCATCAGGTTTTGCTGTACTGAGTGGGCGTGTCAATGCAGTCAGGCGCAATCGCGGCGGCGTTTGGCTGCAATTGGAGGATTCGGTTGTATTGCGCATTGCGCCCAATCTGCTGGACCGCTTCGACTTGGCTTCGCTAGAGCGTCTTGTCGGCAGGCAGGTCGAGGCTCGTGGCTGGGTGGTGGACCGGTCGCGGCGCAGGAGCGCTGAGCCGGGGCAAGGGCGATGGCTGCTGCCGTTGACCGATCCGGCGATGCTGAGCCGGATGCCTGGATGAAAAATTGTAGACATTTTTATTGTTGATTGTATTCATTGAGCCCTTGTGTTTCGCGGCTCTTGGCCCAAAGTCGTAGGGCAGGGCGCTTGACAGCGGTGACCGGTCAGTCTTGTAGGGACTTTGCGAGGCGCGTATCCTCGGCGGTCCGTCTGTCCAACACAGTAAAAAGCGGAATGCCCACATGTCTGATCTGAAAACTGCCGCTCTCGAATATCACGCTAATCCTCGTCCAGGGAAGCTGAGTGTCGAGCTCACCAAGGCCACCGCTACTGCCCGCGATCTGTCGCTGGCCTACAGCCCCGGCGTGGCCGAACCAGTTCGCGAAATCGCTCGCGACCCTGAACTGGCCTACAGATACACCGGCAAGGGCAACCTGGTTGCAGTCATTTCTGATGGCACCGCGATTCTCGGCCTGGGTGACCTGGGTCCATTGGCCTCCAAGCCGGTCATGGAAGGCAAGGGTGTGCTGTTCAAGCGTTTCGCCGGTATCGACGTGTTCGATATCGAAGTCGACTCCGAAAGTCCGCAAGCCTTCATCGACACCGTCAAGCGCATCTCCATCACCTTCGGCGGCATCAACCTGGAAGACATCAAGGCGCCTGAGTGCTTTGAGATCGAACGCGCCCTGATCGAACAGTGCGACATTCCGGTATTCCACGATGACCAGCACGGTACCGCTATCGTGACTGCGGCCGGCATGATCAACGCCCTGGAAATCGCTGGTAAGACCTTGCCTGAAGCCAAGATCGTTTGCCTGGGCGCCGGCGCTGCGGCCATCTCCTGCATGAAGTTGCTGGTGAGCATGGGGGCCAAGATCGAAAACATCTTCATGGTTGACCGTACCGGCGTGATCCATTCCGGTCGCAGTGATCTGAACCAGTACAAGGCCGTCTTTGCCCACGCAACTGACAAGCGCACCCTAGCGGACGCATTGGACGGCGCCGACGTATTCGTCGGCCTGTCGGGTCCGAACCTGTTGAGCCCGGAAAACCTGCTGCGCATGGCGCCGAACCCGATCGTGTTCGCCTGCTCGAACCCGGACCCGGAAATTGCCCCGGAACTGGCTCACGCCACTCGCAACGACGTGATCATGGCGACCGGCCGTTCGGACTATCCGAACCAGGTCAACAACGTACTGGGCTTCCCATTCATCTTCCGCGGTGCCCTGGACGTTCGCGCCAAGCGCATCAACGAAGAGATGAAAGTCGCGGCCGCCAATGCCTTGCGCGAACTGGCCAAGCTGCCGGTGCCTCAGGAAGTCTGCGACGCGTACGGCGGCATCAAACTGGAATTCGGTCGTGAGTACATCATTCCGAAGCCAATGGACGCCCGCTTGATCACCCTCATCTCCGACGCCGTGGCCAAGGCTGCGATCGAGACTGGCGTGGCAACCCTGCCGTACCCGAAAAACTACCCGCTCAAGAGCGTGGATGATGTGTTCAACGGCTAAGCCGTTGTAACGTCTCAATAAAAAACCCCGGCTCCTGTGAGCCGGGGTTTTTTATTGATCGTTCCCACGCTCTGCGTGGGAATGTAGCCTGGGACGCTCCGCGTTCCATCAAGAGCCGAACGCGGAGCGTCCGTAGAGGCGTTCCCACGCAGGAGCGTGGGAACGATCACACCTTGAGGGCGCCATCGCGAGCAGGCTCGCTCCCACATTTGGAATACATACCCCTGTGGGAGCGAGCCTGCTCGCGATGCAATATCAGAACAGATCGATCGGTGCCGCTTCATCCGCCGGCAGCGGGCTGCCTGGCGCAACGCCATTGCCCAGCTCGTTGACCGACGGCGGGGTGTCCTCGCTCTTGAACAGTTCGAAGTAGGCGCCCGGAGTGCTTGGTGTGGCCGCGCGGCCGCTGACCGGGTCGACCCTCAGGCTGAGGATGCCTTCCGGTTCTGGCTGGGTGTGAGGCGGTTTGTCCTTGAGGGCGGCGCCCATGTAGCTCATCCAGATAGGCAGCGCCACGGTGCCGCCGAACTCGCGGCGACCCAGGCTTTCGGGTTGGTCGAAGCCGGTCCAGACGGTGGTCACGTAGTCGCCGTTGTAGCCGGAGAACCAGGCGTCCTTGGATTCGTTGGTGGTACCGGTCTTGCCCGCCAGATCGGTACGACCCAGGGCCAGTGCGCGACGGCCGGTGCCGAGCTTGATCACGTCTTCCAGCATGCTGTTGAGAATGTAGGTGGTGCGTCCGTCAACGATGCGTTCGGCGACAGCGGGCGCCTGGGTCGCTGGAGTGGCGGAGGTGGCTTCGCCCGGAGTCGGGTTCACCGTGAACGTTTCGGCGGACGGTGCGGCGATGCCATCGCTGGCCTGCTCACCGCCCGGTACCCGTGGCGGGTTGGCCTTGAACAGTGTCTCGCCGTTGCGGCTTTCGATCGTGTCGATGATGTAAGGGCTGATCTTGTACCCGCCATTGGCGAATGTGCTCCAACCCGTGGCGATTTCCATCGGGGTCAGGGTCGCGGTGCCCAGGGCCAGTGACAGGTTGCGTGGCAGATCCTGTTTGTTGAAACCGAACCGGGTGATGTAATCGATGGTGCGATCCACTCCCAGCGCCTGCAACAGGCGGATCGACACCAGGTTGCGCGACTTGTACAGCGCCTCGCGCAGACGGATCGGACCGAGGAAGGTGTTGGTGTCGTTCTTCGGTCGCCAGACCTTGTCCAGGTACTCGTCGACGAACACGATCGGTGCGTCGTTCACCAGGCTGGCGGGGGTATAGCCGTTATCCAGTGCGGCACTGTAGACGAACGGCTTGAAGCTCGAGCCCGGCTGGCGCTTGGCCTGCAATGCGCGGTTGTAGTTGCTCTGTTCGAAGGCGAAGCCGCCCACCAGGGAGCGGATTGCGCCGTTCTGCGGATCGAGGGACACCAGTGCACCCTGGACGGCCGGGATCTGGCTGAACTTGAGGGCATTGTCGGGCTGGCGCTGAACCCGGATCAGATCGCCGACCTGGGCCACGTCCGACGGCTGGCGGGGAACGGCCCCCATGCTGTTGGTATTGAGAAACGGACGGGCCCACTTCATGGTGTCCCATGCCACATGTTCTTCCAGCTCGCCGTTGCGCGTCAGGACCTTGATACCGTCCTTGTCCACCTGCGTGACAATCGCCGGTTCCAAGCCACTGATGGTGCGCTGCTTGGTCAGCTCCAGCGCCCAGGCCTCCTTGGTCTTGCCCGGCAGGCGCGATTCGGGGCCGCGGTAGCCGTGGCGCTGATCGTAGGTCATCAGGCCTTCGTGCAGCGCGGTGTTGGCCATTTCCTGCAGGTTGCTCGGCACCGTGGTGGTGACGCGGAACCCTTCGGTGTAGGCATCGCTGCCGTAGCGTCCAACCATCTCGGCCCGCGCCATCTCGGCAATGTAAGGAGCGTTCACTTCCGGCGTTGGCACGTGATAGCTGGCGTTCAATGGCTCGTTGATCGCGGCGGTGTAGTCGGCCTCGCTGATCTTGCCGAGCTTGTACATGCGCCCCAGGATCCAGTCGCGACGTTCCTTGCTGCGCGCCGGGTTGGCCAGCGGGTTGAAGCGCGACGGCGCCTTGGGCAGGCCGGCGATCATTGCCATCTGTGCCAGGCTCACGTCACGGATCGACTTGCCGTAGTACACCTGTGCGGCCGCCTCGATGCCATAGGCGCGGTTGCCCAGGTAGATCTTGTTCACGTACAGCTCGAGGATCTCATCCTTGGTCAACTGCCGTTCGATCTGCAAGGCCAGGAGGATTTCGGTGGTCTTGCGCGAGAAGCTGCGTTCGCTGCTCAGGAAGAAGTTCTTGGCTACCTGCATGGTAATGGTGCTGCCGCCGGACTGGATGTGCCCGCTCTTGACCAGCTGGCTGGCGGCACGCATCAGGCTGCCCGGATCGACGCCATAGTGGTTGGCGAAGTTGTCATCTTCGGCACTGAGTAACGCATTGATGAAATTGGGAGGAATGTCGGCGAAACGGATCGGCGTACGGCGCATTTCGCCAAACTCGGCGATCAGCTTGTTGTCGCTGCTGTACACCCGCAAAGGAATCTGCAACTGAATACTTCTCAGTGCCTCCACGGATGGCAATCCCGGACTAAGGTAAAGAAACGCGCCACTCAGACCCAAGAGCAGTCCGCAGAAAACGGCGATGATGGACCATCCGAAAAATTTCAGCAGACGAATCAAGGCTTTTGGATATCCAGGCAAAGAATGAAAAGGCGTCAGGTGCAGGGAAGAACCCGTGCTTGCAGCAAAGCGAAAAAAACGCTGCGCATTATAAGCATTTTTTTCCGTCGAAAACGCCATTCGGACGTCCGTCGGGCTGGGGGGATTGAACGCAATGCGTATTAGAGAGTCCGTAACTCACGGATAGTCATAGGGAATTGGTAGTGCTACGACTCTTCAATAAAAAAGCCCATACGCTTCTGGGCATCGACATCAGCTCCACATCGGTGAAGCTGCTCGAGTTGAGCCGCCAGGGTGACCGTTACCGTGTCGAGTCCTACGCGGTCGAACCGTTGCCGGCCAACGCCGTGATCGAGAAGAACATCGCCGAGCTCGAGGGGGTCGGGCAGGCGTTATCCCGGGTTATGGTCAAGGCCAGGACGTCCTCGCGCAGCGTGGCGGTGGCCGTGGCGGGTTCGGCGGTGATCACCAAGACCATCGAGATGGATGCCGGGCTTTCCGACGACGAGATGGAGAACCAGCTCAAGATCGAGGCGGACCAGTACATTCCTTATCCACTGGATGAAGTCGCCATCGATTTCGAGGTTCTGGGGGCGTCGCCGCGCAACAGCGAGCGGGTGGAGGTGCTGCTGGCGGCCTGTCGCAAGGAAAACGTCGAGGTTCGCGAGGCTGCGCTGGCGCTGGCGGGGCTGACGGCCCGGGTAGTCGACGTGGAAGCCTACGCGTTGGAGCGCGCCTTCGGCCTGCTTGCCACGCAACTGGCCGCGTCCCAGGAGCGTTTGACCGTTGCGGTGATCGATATCGGCGCCACCATGACCACCCTGAGCGTGCTGCACAACGGACGCATCATCTATACCCGCGAGCAATTGTTCGGCGGCCGCCAGCTCACCGAGGAAATCCAGCGGCGCTACGGCCTGACCCTCGAACAGGCCGGCCTGGCAAAGAAGCAGGGAGGCTTGCCGGACGATTATCTCAGCGAGGTGCTGCAGCCCTTTCGCGAGGCATTGGTGCAGCAGGTTTCGCGGTCCCTGCAGTTTTTCTTCGCTTCGGGCCAGTACAGCGCGGTGGACCATATCCTGCTGGCCGGTGGTACGGCGTCAGTCGCCGGGCTTGACCGGCTGATCGAGCAACGCCTGGGCACGCCGACCCAGGTGGCCAACCCGTTCTCCAACATGGCCCTGGGCAGCAAGGTCAACGCCGGTGCCCTGGCCAGCGATGCGCCGGCGTTGATGATCGCCTGCGGGCTGGCCCTCAGGAGTTTCGACTGATGGCGCGGATCAACCTTCTTCCCTGGCGCGAAGAGCTGCGCGAAGAACGCCGCAAGCGTTTTCTGCTGGCATTGGTGGGGGCGCTGGTCGGTGCGGTGGGGGTTACCTTGATCGGGGTTCAGTCCCTGAACAGTGCCATCAATCACCAACAGGCGCGTAACGGGCACATTTCCGAGCAGATAGCGGTGCTCGACGAGCGCATCAAGCAAATCAGTGAACTGAAGTCCCGTCGCCAACAACTGCTGGAGCGCATGCGCATCATTCAGGACCTGCAGGGAAATCGCCCGGTCAGCGGACGCATCTTCGACCAATTGGTGCGAACGTTGCCGGACGGGGTGTATTTCACCGAAGTGAAAATGGAAGACAGAACGCTCTCCATCAAAGGTGTAGCGGAGTCCAACAACCGGGTCTCGGACCTGATGCGCAACCTGGACGCGTCGGATCTGTTCGATGCGCCCAGCCTGACGGAAGTCAAGGCCGCGACGGCTGGGCAAGTCGACCAGGCGAACGTGTTCCAGCTGACGGTCCGCCAGACCCGGCCGGTCGACGCGGAGGACGCCCAATGAAGCCGGGAGAGTGGTTCGACGCGCTACGCAAGATCGACTTCAGCGACCTGGACACCAACAACGTCGGCTCCTGGCCGATGCCGGTCAAATGGTTGGCCGGTATCCTGCTGGTGGTCCTGGTCCTGGGGTTGGGCTACAACTTTGCCGTGAGCGACCTTGAGAATCAGTTGCAGCAGGTGCGCGAGGAAGAAAATACCCTCAAGGCGCAATTCGCGGGCAAGGCACACATGGCCGCGAACCTGGAACGCTACACCGAGCAGATGAAGCAGATGGAAACTTCCTTTGGCGTGCTGTTGCGGCAATTGCCCAGCGACACTGAAGTGCCTGGCCTGCTGGAAGACATTACCCGCACCGGCCTGGGCAGCGGCCTGGAGTTCGAAGAGATCAAGCTGCTGCCTGAAGTGACTCAGCCGTTCTACATCGAACTGCCGATCCAGATCACCGTGACGGGTGGCTACCATGACCTGGCGACATTCGTCAGCGGTGTCGCCGGGCTGCCTCGCATAGTCACGCTGCACGATTTTGAAATCGCTCCCGCGGACCCCGAAGGGGGATCGAAGCTGCGCATGAGTATTCAGGCCAAGACCTACCGCTACAATGAGCAGGAGGCGCAGCCATGAAGCCTCTCCGCTGCATTGGCCTGCTGGCGGGGCTGGCGGTGCTGGCCGGTTGTAACAACGACAGTGGCTTCGCTGATCTGGACGCCTACATGAATGAAGTGCGGTTGCGTCCGCCCGGCAAGATCGAGCCGACACCAACCTTCAAGCCAAACGAAACCTTCACCTACAGCGCGGCTGACCTGCGCAGCCCGTTTTCACGGCAGGTCCGGGTGGACCAGGCCGAGCGGCAAAAAGGTTCGCGCAATGTCCGGCCCGATCCGAACCGGGTCAAGCAGTATCTCGAAGGCTTCAACATCGAACAGTTTGAAATGGTCGGCACGATCGCCAATGCCAGTGGCTCCTATGCGCTGCTGCGCGGTGCGGGCGGGGTGCATCGACTCAAGGTCGGTGACTACCTGGGGCGCAACGACGGGCGAATCGTCGCCATCAGTGCCACCCAGGTCGATGTGGTCGAAATTGTTCCCGACGGCGAAGGTGGCTGGCTGGAGCGACCCCGGACCATTCCTTTGAAAGAGCACTCATAGTGGAACTCGAACAATGAACAGGATTTTTACTGCCCTCGGTGTTTCGCTATGGATAGCGCTGATGTCACCGATGGTTCTTGGGGCAAGCCTGAAGACGCTGGATGTCGCGGCTTTGCCAGGGGATCGTGTCGAGTTGAAGCTGACTTTCGACGGGCCACCACCCGCCCCCCATGGCTACACCACCGAACAACCGGCGCGCATTGCCCTGGACCTGCCTGGGGTGACCAACCAGCTGCCGCGCAAGACCCAGGACCTTGGCAGCGGCAATGCGCGCAGCGCCACGGTGGTCGAGGCGGGGGACCGCACCCGGCTGATCATCGGCCTCACTCAGTTGGTGCCGTACAACACTCGGATCGAGGGTAATAACCTGTTCGTGGTAGTCGGCAAGGGCGCGGAGCCCGGGACTGCCGCGCAAGTCCCGCGTCCGGCGGCTGCCGGCGTGATGCCTGCCAGAAGCAAGGCGCCGGCGGGCCGGGCCATTCGTGGCGTGGATTTCCAGCGCGGGACCCAGGGCGAAGGCAACGTAGTGATCGACCTGTCGGACCCTTCCATCGCGCCGGACATCCAGGAGCGGGAAGGCAAGATCATCCTCAACTTCGCCAGGACCCAATTGCCTGAACCACTGCGGGTACGCCTGGACGTCAAGGACTTCGCTACCCCGGTGCAGTTCGTCAATGCCAGTGCCGGCTCCGACCGGGCCACTATCAGCATCGAGCCTGGCGGTACCTTCGATTACTCGACCTACCAGACCGACAATAAACTGACCGTCAGCGTCCGACCCATGACGGTCGAAGACTTGCGCAAGCGCGACACTGACCGTGCCGCCTACAAAGGTGAAAAGCTGTCCCTGAATTTCCAGGACATCGAAGTGCGCTCGGTCCTGCAACTGATTGCCGATTTCACCAACCTGAACCTGGTGGCAAGCGACACGGTGCAGGGCGGTATTACCTTGCGGCTGCAGAATGTTCCATGGGATCAGGCGCTGGATCTGGTGCTGAAGACCAAGGGACTGGACAAGCGCAAGGTCGGCAACGTGTTGCTGGTAGCCCCTGCCGATGAGATTGCGGCTCGCGAGCGCCAGGAGCTGGAATCCCAGAAACAGATTGCCGACCTGGCGCCGCTGCGGCGAGAGTTGTTGCAGGTCAACTATGCGAAGGCGGCGGATATCGCCAAGCTGTTCCAATCGGTGACCAGCGCCGAGGCAAAGGCCGATGAGCGCGGCACGATCACGGTGGATGAGCGAACCAACAACATCATTGCCTACCAGACTCAGGACCGGCTCGACGAATTGCGCCGGATCGTGGCCCAGCTGGATATCCCGGTGCGTCAGGTGATGATCGAGGCCAGGATCGTCGAGGCCAACGTCGATTACGACAAAAGCCTGGGTGTGCGTTGGGGCGGCTCGGTGCAGAACCAGGGCAACTGGAACTCCTCGGGTGTGACCAATGGCAGTTCCACCACCATCGGCACACCGGGCAGCACCAGCACCAACCAGCCATTCGTCGACATGGGCGCGTCGGGCAATACCTCGGGTATTGGCATTGCGTTCATCACTGACAATGTGCTGCTGGATCTGGAGCTGACGGCCATGGAGAAAACCGGCAACGGGGAAATCGTCTCCCAGCCCAAGGTGGTGACTTCGGACAAGGAGACCGCGAAAATCCTCAAGGGCACAGAAATTCCCTACCAGGAAGCCAGTTCCAGTGGCGCGACCTCGGTGTCGTTCAAGGAAGCCTCGCTGTCGCTGGAGGTAACCCCGCAGATCACGCCGGACAACCGCATCATCATGGAGGTCAAGGTCACCAAGGATGAGCCGGACTACCTGAACAAGGTGCAGGATGTGCCACCGATCAAGAAGAACGAAGTCAACGCGAAGGTGCTGGTCAATGACGGCGAGACCATTGTGATTGGCGGGGTTTTCTCAAATACTCAGAGCAAGGTTGTAGATAAGGTGCCATTTCTTGGCGATGTGCCGTATCTTGGCCGCCTTTTCCGGCGTGATCTGGTTTCGGAGAAAAAATCCGAGCTGCTGGTATTCCTCACTCCGCGTATCATGAATAACCAGGCGATTGCTGTGAGTCGTTGATTCTGTGCGAAATTTGATTCTTGTTGGGCCGATGGGCGCTGGAAAAAGCACCATCGGCCGTTTGCTGGCCAAAGAGCTGCGCCTGCCGTTCAAAGATTCCGACAAGGAAATTGAATTGCGCACGGGCGCCAATATCCCGTGGATCTTCGACAAGGAAGGCGAGCCAGGCTTCCGTGATCGCGAGCAGGCGATGATTGCCGAACTGTGCGCATTCGACGGTGTGGTGCTGGCCACCGGTGGCGGTGCGGTGATGCGCGAAGCCAATCGTCGGGCGCTGCATGCCGGCGGACGGGTGGTCTATCTACACGCTTCCGTCGAACAGCAGGTCGGCCGTACCGCACGGGACCGCAACCGTCCGCTGTTGCGTACCGCCGATCCGGCCAAGACCCTGCGGGACTTGCTGGAGCTGCGTGATCCGCTGTACCGGGAGATCGCTGATCTGGTCGTGGAAACCGACGAACGGCCTCCGCGGATGGTGGTGCTGGACATTCTCGAACGTTTGCAGCAACTGCCTCCCCGTTAATGCACCGCGGGAAATGCGCTATCCTCGGCGTCTCGCCGTGATCCGTCGGGGCATGGCAGATGGCTGTCGAGTGGCGTCACAACAGACACCGTGGACTTTCCGTTAAATGCAGGCAGGACGCCTGATTCCATCTTTACCGTGGGGACACATGCAGACACTAAAGGTCGACCTGGGCGAGCGCAGCTACCCGATTCACATTGGCGAAGGCTTGCTGGACCAGCCGCAGCTGTTGGTACCGCATATCGCCGGGCGGCAAGTGGCGATCATCTCCAACGAAACCGTCGCCCCTTTGTATCTGGAACGCCTGACCCGCAGTCTGTCAGCCTTTTCGGTCATTTCCGTGGTGTTGCCCGATGGCGAGGCGTTCAAGAACTGGGAAACCCTGCAGCTGATCTTCGACGGCCTGCTGACCGCGCGGCATGACCGTCGCACCACGGTGGTGGCACTGGGCGGTGGGGTGATTGGCGACATGGCCGGTTTTGCCGCGGCCTGCTACCAGCGCGGCGTCGATTTCATCCAGATCCCGACCACGTTGCTGTCCCAGGTCGACTCGTCAGTAGGCGGCAAGACTGGAATCAACCATCCGCTGGGAAAGAACATGGTCGGCGCTTTCTATCAGCCCAACGTGGTGCTGATCGATACCGCTACCCTCAACACCTTGCCGGCTCGTGAGCTGTCCGCAGGGCTGGCGGAAGTTATCAAGTACGGGCTGATCTGCGACGAGCCGTTCCTGGGCTGGCTTGAAGGGAACGTCGATCGCCTGCGGGCGCTGGACCAGGCTGCCCTGACCTACGCCATCGAGCGCTCCTGCGCAGCCAAGGCCGCAGTGGTCGGCGCCGATGAGCGTGAGTCTGGTGTGCGGGCCACGCTCAACCTGGGCCACACCTTCGGACACGCCATCGAGACCCACATGGGGTATGGTGTCTGGCTGCATGGCGAGGCGGTGGCAGCCGGTACGGTCATGGCTCTGGAGATGTCCGCGCGCCTGGGCTGGATCAGTGAGCAGGAGCGTGATCGCGGCATTCGTCTCTTCCAGCGCGCCGGGCTACCGGTGGTGCCTCCCGAGGAAATGACCGAGGCCGACTTTCTCGAACACATGGCAATCGACAAGAAAGTGATCGATGGTCGTCTGCGTCTGGTGCTGCTGCGCCACATGGGCGAAGCGGTGGTGACCGACGATTATCCGAAAGAGGTTCTACAGGCCACGCTGGGCGCGGATTACCACGCCCTGGCTCAGCTTAAAGGTTAATAAGATTCCGATGACTAGTTTGCATGCCGACGAGGCTTTCCTCGGCCATTTCCAGTTGAGTCATGACCCCTTTGCTCCACGGGTTCCCGGCTTCAAGTTCTTCCCGGCCCAGCGCAAACCGGTGCTGGGGCAGTTGCATCACCTGGCGCGCTACAGCCAATTGCTGCTGGTAGTCACCGGCCCCCAGGGCAGTGGCAAGACCTTGCTGCGCCAGGCCCTGGTGGCCAGCACCAACAAGCAGTCGGTGCAAAGCGTGGTGGTTTCGGCCCGTGGCGCCGGTGATGCCGCCGGTGTGTTGCGCCAGGTCGCCCAGGCGCTGAACCTGGCCCAGGCTGAAGTGGGCGCGATTCTCGACCAGATCGTCCAATTGGCGTTGACCGGGCAGGAAGTCTATCTGCTGGTGGATGATGCCGAGCAGCTCGACGAGTCCGCCCTGGAAGCGTTGCTGGCGCTGGCGGCCGGTGCGCCAGAGGGACGCCCCCATGTATTCCTGTTTGGTGAGTCGTCGTTGATCGCTGATCTGGACCAGTTGGAACTCGACGAAGAGCGTTTTCATATCATCGAGCTGGCACCCTACACCGAAGAAGAAACGCGTGAATATCTGGATCAGCGTCTTGAAGGCGCGGGCCGGGGCGTCGAACTTTTTACCGCCGATCAGATCTCTGAGATTCACGAAGGCTCCGGCGGTTGGCCTGGGAACATCAACCAGGTCGCCCGTGATGCCTTGATCGAAGTCATGATTGCCAGCCGCTCAGCGGTTAAGCGTCCAACTATGGGGTTCAACATGCCGAAGAAACACGTATTGGCGATTTCCGCCGTCGTCGTGGTCGCGGTCGTCGCTGCCTGGCTGATGCCGGGTCGCAACAAGGCGCCGACGACAGGCGCGCCTGCCAACGAACAGGCACAACTGCCCCTCGGCCAGGGGGCGCCGAAATCCAATGGCGGCGCACCGGCGGTGGAATTTGCCGGCAGCACCCAGCCGATGCCGTTGCCGCTGGTCGGCCAGTCGCAACCGGTCATGCGCGAGCCACTGGCCGAAGCTGCCGGCGGAATCACCGAAGGCGATGATGGCGCGGCGCCGCCGATCGACGACAGCGACACGCCGCCGACTGTGACCACCACGGCACCGCCTGTGGGCGTACCTGCTGGTCCGGCACCTACACCAGCCCCGGCCGCCAAGCCGACCCCGGCCCCGGCCCAGGTGGCGACGGCCAAGCCTGCCCCGGCTCCGGCTGCCAAGCCGACGCCTTCCCCGGCGTCCAAGCCTGCTGCACCGGCCAAGGCCGCGGGCGGCAACTGGTACGCCGGTCAGGCACCGGGCAACTACGTCGTACAGATTCTCGGCACCAGCTCCGAGGCCTCCGCGCAGAACTTCATCAAGGAGCAGGGCGGCGAGTATCGTTATTTCAAGAAAGTCCTCAACGGCAAGCCGCTGTATGTCATCACTTACGGCAGCTTTGCCAACCGTGATGCAGCCGTTTCCGCCATCAAGGCCTTGCCAGCGAAGGTCCAGGCTGGTAAACCTTGGCCTCGCACTGTCGCCAGCGTCCAACAGGAACTGGCTGCAACTCGCTGAAGATTCGGCGGCCTTACCCAGGCCGCCTCTCCCGGCAACCTCAACATTTCTGCAAGAGCGAGCGACCTTCCAGGCCGCGCGCCTTGTGGTGTCTGCGTCACAGTAGCGTTTGAGTCGTAGCGGTCGAACCCAAAAAAGTTTTGACTAGCACAGCGTATAGCTTTAAACCTTTCACAAATGCGACATGAATTTGCGGCGTTTCGTCGTCAAATTTGTGGGTGTCTGTGTCGGCATGTACAATGACCTCCCTTTTGCCCCCGCAAAGCCGGCGTACGTTCGGCGCGACATGCAACTGGCTGAATTGAAAAGAAATTTGTCTCGATAAGAGGCAGCCTGGTGAGAAAGTGTCTATGAAAGCAGGTCTGTACCAACCAGATGAATTCAAGGATAACTGTGGTTTTGGCCTGATAGCCCATATGCAGGGCGAGCCCAGTCATACCCTTTTGCAAACGGCCATTGAGGCCCTGACCTGCATGACCCACCGTGGTGGGATCAACGCCGACGGCAAGACCGGTGACGGTTGTGGCTTGCTGATTCAAAAGCCGGATGAGTTCCTGCGTGCCATTGCCCAGGAAACGTTTGGCGTCACCCTGCCCAAGCAGTACGCCGTGGGCATGGTGTTCTTCAACCAGGACCCGGTGAAGGCTCAGGCAGCTCGCGAGAACATGAACCGCGAGATCCTGGCCGCCGGCCTGCAACTGGTCGGCTGGCGCAAAGTGCCGATCGACACCAGTGTCCTCGGTAGCCTGGCCCTGGCGCGCCTGCCGCAGATAGAACAGGTGTTCATCGCCGGCGAAGGCCTGAGCGACCAGGAAATGGCGATCAAGCTGTTCAGCTCCCGTCGTCGCTCGTCCGTGGCCAACGCCGCGGACACCGACCACTACATCTGCAGTTTTTCCAACAAGACCATCATCTATAAAGGCCTGATGATGCCGGCGGACCTGACCGCCTTCTATCCGGACCTGAGCGACGAGCGCCTGAAAACCGCGATCTGCGTGTTCCACCAGCGCTTCTCCACCAACACCCTGCCGAAGTGGCCGCTGGCCCAGCCATTCCGCTTCCTTGCCCACAACGGCGAGATCAATACCATCACCGGCAACCGCAACTGGGCCTTGGCCCGTCGCACCAAGTTCGCCAATGACCTGATGCCGGACCTCGAAGAGCTCGGCCCGCTGGTCAACCGCGTGGGCTCGGACTCCTCGAGCATGGACAACATGCTCGAACTGATGGTGACCGGCGGCATTGACCTGTTCCGTGGCGTGCGCATGCTGGTTCCACCGGCGTGGCAGAACGTCGAGACCATGGATCCGGACCTGCGAGCCTTCTACGAATACAACTCCATGCACATGGAACCGTGGGACGGCCCGGCCGGTATCGTCATGACCGACGGCCGCTATGCCGTGTGCCTGTTGGACCGTAACGGTCTGCGCCCGGCGCGCTGGGTCACCACCACCAACGGTTTCATCACCCTGGCTTCGGAAATCGGCGTCTGGAACTACCAGCCCGAAGACGTCATCGCCAAGGGTCGCGTAGGTCCGGGCCAGATATTTGCCGTGGATACTGAAACCGGCCAGATCCTTGACACCGACGCCATCGACAACCGTCTCAAGTCCCGTCATCCATACAAGCAATGGCTGCGCAAGAACGCCCTGCGCATTCAGGCAACCATGGAAGACAACGACCACGGCTCGGCTTTCTACGATGTCGATCAACTCAAGCAGTACATGAAGATGTACCAGGTCACGTTCGAAGAGCGTGACCAAGTGCTGCGTCCTCTGGGCGAGCAGGGTTACGAAGCGGTCGGCTCCATGGGCGATGACACGCCGATGGCCGTGCTGTCGCAGCGTGTGCGCACCCCTTACGACTATTTCCGCCAGCAGTTCGCCCAGGTGACCAACCCGCCGATCGACCCGCTGCGCGAAGCGATCGTGATGTCGTTGGAAATCTGCCTGGGGGCCGAGCGCAACATTTTCCAGGAGTCGCCGGAGCACGCCTCGCGGGTGATCCTCAGCTCGCCGGTCATTTCCCCTGCCAAGTGGCGCTCGCTGACCAACCTCGACCGTCCGGGCTTCGCCCGTCAGGTCATCGACCTGAACTACGACGAAAGCGTCGGCCTCGAAGCGGCCATCCGCAATGTGGCCGATCAGGCCGAAGAAGCCGCTCGCGCCGGTCGTACCCAGATCGTGCTCAGCGACCGTCACATCGCGCCGGGCAAGTTGCCGATTCACGCATCCCTGGCCACCGGTGCGGTGCACCATCGCCTGACCGAAAAGGGTCTGCGCTGCGATTCCAACATCCTTGTCGAAACCGCCACCGCCCGCGATCCGCATCATTTCGCGGTGCTGATCGGTTTCGGTGCCTCGGCGGTCTATCCGTTCCTGGCCTACGAAGTGCTTGGCGACCTGATCCGTACCGGTGAAGTGCTGGGCGATCTCTACGAGGTGTTCAAGAACTACCGCCGGGGTATCACCAAGGGGCTGCTCAAGATCCTCTCGAAGATGGGCATCTCGACCATCGCCTCGTACCGTGGTGCGCAACTGTTCGAGGCCATCGGCCTGTCCGAAGAAGTCTGCGAGCTGAGCTTCCGTGGCGTGCCGAGCCGCATCAAGGGCGCGCGTTTCGTCGACATCGAAGCCGAGCAGAAAGCCCTGGCCGCGGAAGCCTGGAGTCCGCGCAAGCCGATCCAGCAAGGTGGCTTGCTGAAGTTCGTCCATGGCGGCGAATACCACGCCTACAACCCGGATGTGGTGAACACCCTGCAAGCCGCCGTGCAGCAGGGTGACTACGGCAAGTTCAAGGAATATACGGCGCTGGTGGACAACCGCCCGGTGTCGATGATCCGTGACCTGCTCAAGGTCAAGACCCTGGACACGCCGCTGGACATCAGCGAAGTGGAACCCCTGGAATCGGTGCTCAAGCGCTTCGACTCCGCCGGCATTTCCCTTGGCGCCCTGTCCCCGGAAGCCCACGAAGCCCTGGCCGAAGCCATGAACCGCCTCGGTGCGCGTTCCAACTCCGGTGAAGGCGGTGAAGATCCGGCACGCTACGGCACCATCAAGAGTTCGAAAATCAAGCAGGTTGCCACCGGCCGCTTCGGTGTGACGCCGGAGTACCTGGTCAACGCCGAGGTGTTGCAGATCAAGGTTGCCCAAGGCGCCAAGCCCGGTGAAGGCGGCCAGTTGCCCGGTGGCAAGGTCAATGGCCTGATCGCCAAGCTGCGTTACGCGGTGCCCGGTGTGACCCTGATTTCGCCGCCGCCCCATCACGACATCTACTCGATCGAAGACTTGTCGCAACTGATCTTCGACCTCAAGCAGGTGAACCCGCAGGCACTGGTTTCGGTGAAGCTGGTGGCGGAAGCGGGCGTCGGCACCATCGCCGCCGGTGTGGCCAAGGCCTATGCCGACCTGATCACTATCTCAGGCTACGACGGCGGTACCGGTGCATCGCCGCTGACTTCGATCAAGTACGCCGGTGCGCCATGGGAACTGGGCCTGGCTGAAACCCACCAGACCCTGCGCGGCAACGACTTGCGCGGCAAGGTCCGGGTACAGACCGACGGTGGCCTGAAAACCGGCCTCGATGTGATCAAGGCGGCCATTCTCGGCGCCGAGAGCTTCGGCTTCGGCACCGCACCGATGATCGCCCTGGGTTGCAAATACCTGCGCATCTGCCACCTGAACAACTGCGCCACCGGCGTGGCCACCCAGAACGAGAAGCTGCGCAAGGACCATTACATCGGCACCGTCGACATGGTGGTGAATTTCTTCACCTACGTGGCCGAAGAAACCCGCGAGTGGCTGGCCAAGCTGGGCGTGCGCTCGCTCGAAGAGCTGATCGGCCGCACCGATCTGCTGGATGTGATCGAAGGGCAGACCGCCAAGCAGCATCACCTGGATCTGACCCCGTTGCTGGGCAGCGATCTGATCCCGGCGGACAAGCCGCAATTCTGCCAGGTCGACCGCAACCCGCCGTTCGACAAGGGCGAGCTGGCCGAGAAGATGGTCGACATGGCCGCTTCGGCGATCAACGACCTGAGCGGGGCCGATTTCAGCCTGGATATCTGCAACTGCGACCGTTCCATCGGTGCGCGGGTCTCCGGCGAAATCGCCCGCAAGCACGGCAACCAGGGCATGGCCCAGGCGCCGATCACGTTCCGCTTCAAGGGGACTGCCGGCCAGAGCTTCGGCGTCTGGAACGCTGGCGGCCTGAACATGTACCTGGAGGGCGATGCCAACGACTACGTGGGCAAAGGCATGACCGGCGGCAAACTGGTCATCGTTCCGCCCAAGGGCAGCGTCTACAGGACCCAGGACAGTGCCATCATCGGCAATACCTGCCTGTACGGTGCCACCGGCGGCAAGCTGTTCGCCGCTGGCACCGCGGGCGAGCGCTTCGCTGTGCGTAACTCCGGGGCCCATACCGTAGTGGAAGGCACCGGGGATCACTGCTGCGAGTACATGACCGGTGGTTTCGTCTGTGTTCTGGGCAAGACCGGTTACAACTTCGGCTCTGGCATGACCGGTGGTTTCGCCTACGTGCTCGACCAGGACAACAGCTTCGTTGACCGGGTCAACCACGAACTGGTGGAAATCCAGCGGATCAGCGGCGAGGCGATGGAAGCCTACCGCAGCCACCTGCAACGCGTGCTGAATGAGTACGTCGAGGAAACCGACAGCGAGTGGGGTCGTGAACTCGCGGAAAATCTCGATGACTACGTGCGTCGTTTCTGGCTGGTCAAGCCGAAGGCTGCCAACCTGAAGTCGTTGCTTTCCAGCACCCGTGCCAACCCGCAGTGATATGCGCCTGAAGAGTTTGATGAGGTTTTAACAATGGCTGAACGTCTGAATAACGACTTCCAGTTCATCGATGTCGGGCGCAAGGATCCGAAGAAGAAACTGTTGCGTCAACGCAAGAAAGAGTTCGTCGAGATCTACGAACCGTTCAAGCCCCAGCAGTCGGCCGACCAGGCCCACCGTTGTCTGGGCTGCGGTAACCCGTACTGCGAATGGAAGTGCCCGGTGCACAACTTCATTCCCAACTGGCTCAAGCTGGTGGCCGAGGGCAACATCCTCCAGGCCGCCGAGCTGTCCCACCAGACCAATACCCTGCCGGAAGTCTGTGGCCGGGTCTGCCCGCAGGATCGCCTGTGCGAAGGCGCCTGCACCTTGAACGACGGCTTTGGCGCGGTGACCATCGGTTCGGTGGAGAAGTACATCACCGACACCGCGTTCGCCATGGGCTGGCGCCCGGACATGTCCAAGGTCAAGCCGACCGGCAAGCGGGTTGCCATCATCGGTGCCGGCCCTGCGGGCCTGGGCTGCGCCGACGTTCTGGTGCGCGGCGGCGTGACCCCGGTGGTGTTCGACAAGAACCCGGAGATCGGTGGCCTGCTGACCTTCGGCATCCCCGAGTTCAAGTTGGAAAAGACCGTGCTGAGCAATCGTCGCGAAGTCTTCACCGGCATGGGTATCGAGTTCCGCCTGAACACCGAGGTGGGCAGGGACGTGACCATGGAGCAACTGCTCGAAGAATACGATGCAGTATTCATGGGCATGGGCACCTACACCTACATGAAGGGCGGTTTTGCCGGCGAGGATCTGCCGGGTGTATACGACGCCCTGGACTTCCTGATTGCCAACGTCAATCGCAACCTGGGCTTTGAAAAGTCGCCGGAAGATTTCGTCGACATGAAAGGCAAGAAGGTGGTGGTGCTCGGCGGTGGTGACACGGCGATGGACTGCAACCGCACCTCGATCCGCCAGGGTGCCAAGTCGGTGACCTGTGCCTACCGTCGTGACGAAGCCAACATGCCTGGTTCGCGTAAAGAGGTGAAGAACGCCAAGGAAGAAGGTGTGAAGTTCCTCTACAACCGCCAGCCGATAGCCATCGTGGGCGAAGACAAGGTCGAAGGCGTGAAAGTGGTCGAGACGCGTCTCGGCGAGCCGGACGCCCGTGGCCGCCGCAGCCCCGAGCCGATTCCAGGCTCCGAAGAGATCATCCCGGCCGACGCCGTGGTCATCGCCTTCGGCTTCCGTCCAAGCCCGGCGCCCTGGTTCGAGCAGTTCAGCATCCAGACCGACAGCCAGGGCCGCGTCGTGGCCCCGGAACAAGGCCAGTACAAGCACCAGACCAGCAACCCGAAGATCTTCGCCGGTGGCGACATGGTCCGTGGTTCCGACCTGGTGGTGACAGCGATCTTCGAAGGCCGCAATGCGGCTGAGGGGATTCTGGATTACCTGCAAGTCTGACCAGGCGACACACAACCCTGTGGGAGCAAGCTTTTGTGGGAGCAAAGCTTGCTCGCGATCCAGACGCCGCGTACTCAAGAGACCGCGGTGTTCTCATCGCGGGCAAGCCTTGCTCCCACAAAAGCCGCTTCCACAGTTGTTTTGTCGCGTTGCTGGATTTATGCGGCACCGCGACAAATTGCCCCGATAGATAAAAGGCACGGCTCTTGCCGTGCCTTTTGCGTCGCGCTCTGAGAAAATGCCCGCACTTTTTTTCCGGATGCCGACATGACTGCCCTGAAGAACGACCGTTTCCTCCGCGCCCTGCTCAAGCAACCCGTAGACGTCACCCCGGTGTGGATGATGCGCCAGGCCGGCCGCTATCTGCCGGAGTACCGCGCCAGTCGCGCCAAGGCCGGCGACTTCATGAGCCTGTGCATGAACCCCCAGTTTGCCTGCGAAGTGACGATGCAGCCGCTGGATCGCTACCCGCAGCTGGACGCGGCCATCCTGTTCTCCGACATCCTCACCATTCCCGATGCCATGGGTCAGGGTCTGTACTTCGAGACTGGCGAAGGCCCGCGCTTCAAGAAAGTCGTCAGTTCCCTGGCCGATATCGAAGCGCTGCCGATTCCCGATCCGCAGAAAGACCTGGGCTACGTCATGGACGCGGTCAGCACCATCCGTCGCGAACTCAACGGCCGTGTGCCGCTGATCGGCTTCTCCGGCAGCCCGTGGACCCTGGCCACCTACATGGTCGAAGGTGGTTCGTCGAAAGATTTCCGCAAGACCAAGGCCATGCTCTACGACAACCCCCAAGCCATGCACCTGTTGCTGGACAAGCTGGCGCAGTCGGTGACGGCCTACCTCAACGGCCAGATCATGGCCGGTGCGCAAGCGGTGCAGATCTTCGATACCTGGGGCGGCAACCTGTCGGCGGCGGCGTACCAGGAGTTTTCCCTTGCCTACATGCGCAAGATTGTCAGCGGCCTGATCCGTGAACATGACGGGCGCCAGGTCCCGGTGATTCTGTTCACCAAGAACGGCGGCCTGTGGCTGGAAAGCATCGCCGA
The DNA here is from genome assembly GCF_001269905.1 of Pseudomonas corrugata. Classification (GTDB taxonomy): domain Bacteria; phylum Pseudomonadota; class Gammaproteobacteria; order Pseudomonadales; family Pseudomonadaceae; genus Aquipseudomonas; species Aquipseudomonas corrugata. The sequence goes on from NZ_LHVK01000014.1 coordinate 245,496, forward strand.
TGCCGGTGCCGACGCCCTGGGCCTGGACTGGACCTGCGACATTGGCAACGCCCGCGAACGGGTCGGTCATAAGGTCGCGCTGCAAGGCAACATGGACCCGACCGTGCTCTACGCCAAACCCGAAGCCATCCGTACTGAAGTCGGGCGTATCCTCGCCAGCTACGGCAAGGGCAGCGGCCATGTGTTCAACCTCGGCCATGGCATTACCCCGGAAGTCGATCCGGAACATGCCGGTGCATTCCTGCGGGCTGTGCATGAGCTGTCGGCGCAATATCACGCCTAGTGGCGGCTAATTCGTACACTCGAATTAACCGCATAGCCTCACCCCACTAAAGCAGCCTGTCCGACCCCGTGTCGGACAGGTTTTTTTATGGGCGTCTTTTACCTGTTCAACGCTAACTAGTCAGTTGTTTGGTTCGGCGTGTTTGTGTTTATGTCAGCTAGCGTCTTATGTGTAAGAAATTTCTTTCGTCATGTAAGAGAAAGTGATTCAAAGATACTTCCTTCTATCTAGAGAGATTTACCCTACATAGCAAATATTGAGTTTTCTATAAGGTTCGGCGCTTGAGAGGTGCGGCGCTGAGCACTCCTGCGTGCCTTTCAAGATGACGGTGATACGTCTTCCCGATCTCGAATGATTAGCCTGGAACTTATATGAAAAACAACTTCAACAAGAGCTCGGTATTGATGGGATCTGCTTGCTCCTTGGTTCTCTTGTCGACCTTGGTGGTATCGCAGGGGGCGCTTGCCCATGGTTTTCTGGAAGTACCGCCTTCACGTGCTCTGTTGTGTCAGAAAGGTGAAAACAAGAACTGCGGTGGCGCGCAATACGAGCCCCAGAGCACGGGTGAAACCTTCAAGGGTTTTCCGAATGGGGCAGGTGGTGCGCCCCTGCAAGGACCCATTGACGGAAAGATAGCCAGTGGTGGCCACCCGCTGTTTTCCGCCCTTGATGCGCAGTCGGCCACGCGCTGGCACCAGACCGAGATCCGCGACCGCAACATCGCCTTCCAGTGGCAATACACCGCTGTGCATCCGGCGACCCGGCATGAGTACTTCATTACCCGCGATGGCTGGAACCCGAACGAGGCACTCAAGCGTGCCTCGTTCGACACTACGCCGTTCTGCAGCGTGGATGGCGGCAACCAGACTCCGAAACCGGGGGCCAGGCACAACTGCGTCATACCCGACAGCAAGTCGGGACATCATGTGATCCTGGCGGTCTGGACGGTGGGTGACACCGACAATGCGTTCTACGATCCGGCAGACGTGAACATCCTCGCTGAAGCCGCGCTACCGGGGGGCTGGTCGCCGGTGGGCAGCATTGCATCGTCCACTCCGTTGCTGGTGGGTGACAAGGTCAAGGCACGAGCGTTCTCCGCCACTGGCGAAAATCCCCCCTACAGCGTGGCTATCGGCATTGACGCCGCTGAGGAAGGCCGGCCTGAGAACTGGTCGTTCAAGCTGGCCGAAGCCATCAACCTGGCCCACCCCCTGATTCGTGCAGGTATTCGCGACGATGAAGGCAATATCACGCCGGTTCGAGGTACCAACAACCTGTATGCCCAGAAAGAAAGCGGCGTGATCCGGTATGAAGTGCAACTGGAGATGCTGGAAGACGCTGGCGCCAGCATGACGATTGCTTCCCTGCAGCCGGAATATGTACTCGACAAGGGCCGCGTCAACATGACGTTCGCGGCGCAGACCAACCGCCGGATGAACCTTGAAGCCACGTTGCTCGATGAGAAGAACAAGCCGGTCGGTGTCGTGAGCCAATCCGCAGGTGAAGGCAATATCGGGCTGAGCATGGACGTGCGCAGTGCCCCGGGCGCCCACACCCTGACGCTGGTAGGCACCACAGAGGACGGGCGCACCACTCGCCAGGACACTCGCGGTGTCACCCTGACCGGTGAGGGCGCAGACGTGGAATACGATTTCGTGTTCCCTGAAAACCTCGGTGAATACACCGCCGGTACGAAGGTGTTGCAGCCCAAGACCAACGAGGTCTTCGAGTGCAAGCCGTTCCCCGCGTCCGGTTATTGCAAGCAATACAGCCCGACGGCGAATGGCTTCGAGCCCGGTGTCGGTGCTTCCTGGCAAAGCGCCTGGGACAAGTTGTAAGTCCTGAGAGGACGGCGCCAGGCAATCCGTAGGGGTTGCCCGGCGTCTTCAAGCGAGAGCGCGGTGATGCATTCAAACTATTCCTTCGCACGGCACGTGGTGTGGCTCGTGCCGCTGCTGCATGGCGTATTTCTGGCCGGGCAGGAGTGGCGTTTTCGCCAGGCATTGGGCCGTGAAGTGCCGGTGGTTGCCGAGTCGCCGACTGTTCCGGTTGACCGCTCACCCAACGTCCAAGCCGTGGCGACCGTGCTCGGCCTCACACCCGCTGGCGCCCAGGCGTTAAGCGCCGAGCCGATGACCTTGCAAGCCAGTTTTGTCGTCGCCCAGGGCCTGTCGCGGGCGTTGCTGGCTGACGCTGCGGGTGCGCGCCTCTACCGGGTGGGCGAGCGCTTGCCCAGTGGCAGCCTGCTGCGCCGGGTGGAAGCCGATCATGTGACGTTGTGGCGCAACGGGCGTGAAGAACGCCTGGCCCTGAAGCAAGAGGCAAAGCCTTGGCTGCGCCGGGTGGGGCGCGAAGATGAGCGCCCTGCAACAGCCCATTCCTCGCAATACATACGCCCGGCGGCCGGGCATTCAGAGTGATCGAATTCATGAACAGCGTTATCCGCAGCCGTGTCTCCCACGCCTTGCTCTGTCTTGCCGTGTCCTGCCCACTGATATTTACCGACGTGGCACGGGCCGAGGAGGCGCGTTGGCAACTGGCGATGAACAATGCCGAATTGCGTGACGTGGTCGAAGAGATATCCGCGATCCTGGGCAAGACCGTGGTGCTCGATCCCAGGGTGTCGGGGCGCATTTCCGTCATGTCCCGCGAGGCGTTGGATCGTGAAGGCGTGCGTCGGTTGTTCTATTCGGTACTCGATGCCCACAACTTCACCGTAATCGATGAAGGCGAGCGGATCCTGATCACCCCGGTCGCCGATGCCAGGACCCGGGCCGGCGCCGGCGAGACCAAGGACCCAGCGCCATCGCAGTTCGTCACCCGGGTCATCGACTTGCAGTCGAGCATTGCTGCTGACGTTGCCGGACTGATTCGCCCCCTGGTATCGAGTGGTGGCTACATCGGGCCTTCGGTTTCCTCCAACGCGCTGGTGTTGACTGACACGGCCGCCAATGTGCAGCGCATCACTCGAGTCGCGCAACAGCTGGACTCGGGACACAACCGCAATCATGGGGTGGTGCAGTTGCGTCATGCCAGGGCCGGGGATATCGCGTCGATCCTGGAAGCATCCGGCAGCAAGCGCGAGGGCGACACCGCAGGCTCGGTGATCGCCGACACGCGGGGCAATCGCCTGGTGATCATCGGCGCACCGCGGGTGCGTCAACGCTTGGCCGAACTGGCTCGGACCCTGGACGTTCCAGCTTCCGCGGCCGAGGACAATGCGCGGGTCATCCGCTTGCGCCATAGCGATGCCAAGCAACTGGCCGAAGTGCTGGAAGGCGTCGTGCAAGACAAGAAGTCCGCACCGGCCCAGGCCGGCCTGCGGGAAAGCGTTTCCGCCAACGCGTTCATGATCAAGGCCGACGAAAGCCAGAATGCCCTGGTGTTGATCGCCGAACCGGCCCAGGTCCGCACCATTGAGAATATCGTCCGGGAGCTGGACCAACCTCGGGCCCAGGTGCTCATCCACGCCGCCATCGTGGAAATTTCCGGAGACATTGCCGAAGCGCTGGGGGTGCAGTGGGGGATCAAGAGTGGCAGTGCGGACGGGGTCATCAGTTTTTCGGGAACCAACACGCCGATCATCGGCGAGCTGAACCCCAAGGACGTCGATGGCGTGCTCCTGCGGTTGGGCGGCGATCGCTTCAGTGCACTGATATCGGCCCTGGCGAGCAATACCCGCAGCAACCTGCTCTCCACGCCCAGCCTGCTGACCCTGGATAACCAGGAAGCGGAGATCATTGTCGGCAAGAACGTGCCGTTCAAGACCGGTTCCTACGCCACCAACAGCAGCGGCGCGGACAATCCCTTTACTACGGTGGAGCGCAAGGACGTCGGCATCAGCCTCAAGATCAAGCCCTACATCAACCAGGGTTCCTCCTTGCGCCTTGAGGTCCAGCAGGAAGTCTCGGACATTGCCCCGTCTGTTGCCGGCGTGGATTCCTCGGACCTGATCACCAACAAGCGTGCCCTGAAGAGCACGATCCTGGCGGACGACGGCGAGATCATCGTGATCGGTGGCCTGATCCGCGACGATGTCCGTTCCCAGGAAAGCGGCGTGCCGCTGTTGCGCAGCATTCCGTACCTGGGCGCACTGTTTCGCTGGACCCGCGACACCCAGACCAAGAGCAACCTGATGGTGTTCCTGCGGCCCACCATCGTGCGCGGCAAGGAAGACCTGGCGGATGTCAGTCGCCAGCGCTACGACGCGCTCCGGGAGCTGAGCAAGCCGGGCTCGCGGCAGAATAATTCGCTGTTGCTGCCCAGAGACGCTCGCCAGTTGTTCGAGCCTTCCCTGGAGGCGTCTTCGGCAGATCCGTTGCCGCAGAATCGAGGTGACCTGTGAGCGAGTCCCTGGCCCCGTTGCCCTTCGGTTTTGCCCGACGCCACGGCGTGCTGCTGGACGGCGAAGGGGCTGCCGTGAGCCTGGTGATGCGTTGCGATGCGCCGCTGACTGCGCTGGCGGAGGTTCGTCGCCGATGTGGTCGGGAACTGCCGATCCAGGTGCTGGAGCCGGCGCAATTCGCGACGCGTCTGGCCTGTGTCTATCGCCAGGGCCAGAGCGCGGCCGAACAGGTGGCTCAGGGGTTGGACGAGGAGCTGGACTTGCTCAGCCTGGCCGATCAACTGCCACAGACCGCCGACTTGCTGGAGCAGCAGGGCGATGCGCCGATTATCCGCTTGATCAACGCGCTGCTCAGCGAAGCGGTCCGCGAACAAGCGTCGGACGTGCACCTGGAAACGTACGAGCAATACCTGTCGGTCCGCATGCGAATCGACGGCCAGCTGCGGGAAATGCTGCGTCCACGCCGTGAGCTGGCCAGCCTGCTGGTATCGCGGATCAAGGTCATGGCACACCTGGATATCGCTGAAAAACGAATCCCCCAAGACGGTCGGATGGCGTTGCGGCTGGCCGGGCATGAGGTCGATGTACGGGTCTCGACCCTGCCGTCGGCCCATGGCGAGCGAGTGGTGTTGCGCTTGCTCGACAAGCAGGCCGGGCGCCTGGAACTGCCGCGCCTTGGCTTGCCGGATGACACCCTGGCGAGCCTGCGTCGGTTGCTCGCCAAACCCCACGGTATCGTGTTGGTAACCGGCCCCACGGGCTCGGGGAAAACCACCAGCCTGTACGCGGCGCTCAGCAGCCTCAACGACCAGAGCCGCAACATCCTCACCGTCGAAGACCCGATCGAATATCACTTGCCGGGCATCGGCCAGATGCCGGTCAACCCGAAGGTCGACATGACCTTCGCCCGTGGCTTGCGAGCCATTTTGCGCCAGGACCCGGACGTGGTGATGGTGGGCGAGATCCGTGATCGCGAGACGGCTGAAATCGCAGTCCAGGCCTCCCTGACCGGTCACCTGGTGTTGTCGACCCTGCATACCAACAGCGCCGTCGGCGCGATCACGCGGCTGGTGGACATGGGCGTGGATGCCTATCTGCTGGCCTCGTCCCTGGCCGGCATCGTCGCGCAAAGGTTGTTGCGGGCCCTGTGTCCCTACTGCAAGACGTCCTATGTAGCCGACGCCGCCACCTGTCGGCGGCTCGGGCTCGAGGCCGATGTCGGGCCCCGGCTGTTCAGGGCCCGGGGGTGCGATGAATGCCAGGCAGGTTACCGCGGGCGCTTCGGCATTTATGAGCTGGTCAGTGTCAGCAGCCCGCTGTCGCAACTGATTCATCAGGGGGCTACTGAACAGGCGCTGGCGTTCGAGGCGCGCAAGACCTCCCGCAGTCTGTTCCAGGACGGGCGTCAGCGGGTCCTGGAAGGCCTGACCAGTGTCGATGAATTGCTGCACATCACCCAGGAAGATTAGTGCGATGCCGACTTTCGACTATCGGGCCGAAGACGCCCAAGGGCGGCGCTGCAAGGGGCGCGTGGAGGCCGACAGCGCCCGTCATGCCCGGCAGTTATTGCGCGAACGCGGATTGCTGCCTTGGGAGCTGCGCGAGGGCGAGGCGCAAGCCACCCTGGGTGCCCGCTTCGTCGGGGGGCGCCTGAGTCCGGCCGACCTGGCGTTGTTGACGTTGCAGCTCTCCACGCTGATCCAGGCTGGGCTCCCCCTCGAAGAATCCCTGCGGGCCGTGGCGCAACAGAGCCAGAAGCGTCGCGTCGTCCACCTGCTGTCGGCGGTGCGCACTCGGGTAATGGAAGGTCACGCACTGGCCACGGCCCTGAAAGCGTTTCCCCAGGCATTCCCCGAACTGTTCTGCGCCACCGTCGCGGCGGGCGAACAGTCCGGTCACCTTGGCCAGGTGCTGGAGCAACTGGCGACTTACACCCAGGCGCGTCAGGCGTCTCGCCAACGCATTCAATTGGCGCTGGTGTACCCGCTGATCCTGCTGCTGGCCTGCGTTGCGATTGTCGCTTTCCTGCTGGGCTATGTGGTGCCGGATGTGGTGAAGATTTTCATCGACAGTGGCCAGCGGTTGCCCTGGCTCACCCAGGCGCTGATCGCGGTGAGCGATGGGGTGCGCCGCTATGGGGCGCTGATGCTCGTGGTCCTGGCCGGCGGGCTCGGGCTGTGGCGCTGGAGCCTGCGCCAGCCGCTGTGGCGCCTGCGCTGGCATCGCCTGCTGCTCAGGCTGCCGCTATTGGGCGACATTTTGCGGGCGATGGAAGCCGCCCGATTCGCCAGCACCCTGGCGATTCTGAGCCAAAGCGCCGTGCCCCTGGTCGAGGCCCTGCACATCGCCGCGCAGGTCATCGGCAACCTGACCATCCGTGCCCGCATGGCCGATGTTGCCCGTTCGGTGCGCGAGGGCGGAACCCTGACCCGAGGCCTGGAACTCGGCGGCGATATTCCGCCGCTGATGTTGCACATGATCGCCAGCGGTGAACGCGTCGGCGAACTGGATCGCATGTTGGCCCGTGCCGCCGAACAGCAGGAGGCCAGCCTCGCGGCGCGGATTGCGCTGGTGGTGAGCCTTTTCGAACCGGCCATGTTGGTGGTGATGGGCGGCGTTGTGCTGCTGATCGTCATGGCCATTCTCCTGCCTATCTTGAGCCTCAACCAATTGGTGAATTGATCGATGAAACTTCAAAACAACCGGCCCGCACGCCTGCAACGCGGCTTTACGCTGATCGAAATCATGGTGGTGGTAGTCATCATCGGCGTGCTGGGCGCCATGGTGGTGCCGCAGTTCATGAGCCGCCCCGATCAAGCCAAGATCACGGCCGCCCGCACCGATATCCAGGCGATTTCCACGGCGCTGGAAATGTACCGGCTCGACAATTTCCATTACCCCTCGACCCGGCAAGGCCTCGATGCACTGAGTAAACGTCCGTCCGGCACGCCTGCGGCAAGAAACTGGAACCCACAGGGCTATCTGAAAAGCCTGCCGATCGATCCCTGGGGCACGCCCTACCGATATCTCAACCCTGGTCTCAAGACCGCCGATGGCAGCTACGACCTGTACTCGCTGGGTGCCGATGGCGAGCCGGGCGGTGACGGCGCGGCGGCCGACATCGGCAATTGGGGCGAATGAGCATGGGCCGTCGCTGCAGGGGGTTCACGTTGCTTGAGCTGATGGTCGTGATTATCTTGATTGGGGTCTTGGTGGGTATGGTCAGCCTCGCCATCGGGCCGAGCCCGGCGCGTGAGGCCCGACAGCAAGCCCAGGACTTCGTCCGTGTGGTGCAGCAGTTGCGCGAGCGAGCGGTGCTGGATGGGTTGGAATACGGTGTGCGGGTACAGCCTCGCGGCTATCAGGCCGTGCGACTCGACGTTCGCGATTGGACCGCGGTGGCGCCCATGCAGCGGTTACCTGAAGGCATGACGCTGGGGCTGGAGCAGGACGGTCATGTCTGGGTCCTTGACGAGACGCCAGGCGCACCGCAATTGCTGATGCTCAGCAGCGATGAGATCAGCCCGTTCAGGTTGCTGGTGAAAGTCGCCGGCCAGCGTATCGCGCGGGTGTCGAGCGATGGTCTGGCGGAGCTGTCTATTGATGAGTGAGTTTCGCGGACCGGCCGCTTGCAAGGGATTTACCTTGCTGGAGGTCATGATCGCCCTGACGATTTTTGCGACGGTGGCAGCGGCGGCGCTGTCGGCCAGCCAGTTTGTGCTCAGGCAAAGTGTCGTGCTCGAGGAACGCCTGTTCGGCGCCTGGCTGGCCGACAACCAGTTGAGCGAGCTGCGCCTGCAAGCCGCCGCTGCGCCGGGCCGCCAGCACCTGACCCGATCCATGGATCGTCGCGACTGGACCTTGCAACAGCGTATCGCCGCGGCCCGCGACCCGCGTCTGCTTCAAGTCGAGATCCAGGTCAGCCGCGCCGACGGCTCGTCCGCCCTACACCAAGTGACCGGGTGGATCCGCAACCGTCATGAATAGACAGTCAGGGTTCACCTTGTTGGAACTGGTCATCGTCATCGCCCTTTTTGCGTTGCTCGGCCTCGCCGGTTGGCGTTTGTTCGACGCCGTCGTGCGTACTCAGCAAGGGGCCGGTCAGCATGAGCGCGAAATCAGGGCCTTGCAGCGCGCCGTGGGCGTGATCGAGCGCGATGCATGGCAGGCCGTGGCCGGGTCTGTCGTGCTCGCGCCGGGGCACCTGCAATTGCAGCGCAGCCACTGGCGCAATCCACTGGACCAGCCCCGCAGCGAACGACAGACGGTGAGTTATCGGCTCGAAGGTGCAGCGTTGTGGCGCGACAGCTTTGGCGAGGGAACGGCCACCCTGCAGCGGCAGAAACTGCTCGATGATGTCCGCAGCCTGAGTTGGCGCCTGTTTGATTCGCAACGGGGTTGGCACGGCGAAGCCGCGGGCGACGGCTGGCCGCTGGCATTGGAACTGAACGTGTCGACGGGGCGCTTCGAACAGATCCGTCGGGTCCTGCTGTTGCCGGGAGCGTTGCCATGACGCATCAACGCGGGGTGGCATTGATCAGTATGCTGCTGGTGTTGAGCCTGGCGTTGTTGCTGGTCGGTGGAATGTTGCGCAGCCATCGCCTGTTGTTGCACAGCAGCGCGCAGCAGCTGCAACAGGTCCAATTGCGCCAATTGGGCCTGGCCGCCGAGGCCTGGGCGCGCGCCGTGCTGGAAGACAGCGTGGACACCCAGGCCGGGCCCGTCGACCTGAGCCAGGACTGGGCCCGGCTGGCGCTTTCCCTGGCGCTGGATGACACCGGAATCGACGTTGATATCGAAGACCTGTCCGGGCGTCTGAACCTCAATCCATTGTTGGCCCGCGGGCAGATCGATCAAGTGACCTTGGGACGGTGGGCCCGGTTGCTCACCCTGCTGGATTTACCGGCGCTGTCGTTGCCCCAGGTCGGAGCCGTCCAGGAGTTGAGTCAGCTGCGTTTGTTACCCGGTATCGACGGTCAGACCCTGCAACGCCTGGAACCGTGGGTGGCAGTGCTGCCCATGGACGCGCAACTGAATATCAATACCGCACCGCAGCGTGTCCTGATGGCCTTGGACGGCATGGACGTCGGCGCTGCAAACGCCGTGATCGCGCGGCGTGCCGACACCCCCTACGCCAGTGTCCAGGCGTTCACTGGCGACCCATTGTTGTCCGGCCTGGGCCTGAGCAGCCATGGCTTGGGCGTGAGCAGCCGCTGGTTCCGGATCACCGTGAACGTGACTCAAGCGAACCGCCACCTGCGCCTGGCCTCGGACATCGAGCGTGATCCGGTGACTGGCCTCTGGAGTGTTCGCCAGCGCCGTTTCTTACCCATCAGCCCCAGTGAGCTTCCTTGATGAAAACCTGGCTTTACCTGACCGCCGAAGGCATGGGTGCCCCGTGCGCCAATTGGCGTTGCTGTGTGTGGTCGCCCTCGGGTGAACGCCGCTGCCTGCCTTTGCACGAAGCCGCTCGCGAGTTGAGCGGGCGGGTCGTCGATGTGCTGTTGCCGATGGAAATGTGCAGCTGGATGCGTAGCGATCCCTGGCCCTCTCGACGCCAACCCCGACCCCAGGCCCTGGCATTCGCCATCGAAGAGCAACTGAGCGAGAACCTAGAGGCGCTGCACATTGGCGTTGGTCTACGGGACCGTCAGCAGCGCTATCCGCTGCTGGTGATCCAGCGGGCCCGGTTCCAGGCACTGCTGGCGTTGCTCGACGCCCATGGCATTGATGCCCGGGCGATCCATGTCGATGCTGAGCTGATCGCTGAGGACAAGGCTTTCGGGGTGCGCTGGTTCGGTCGCTGGCTGCTGGGTGGAGCGCTACCGGCGCGGATGGCGCTGTCGGTCCAAGCCTTGGCAACGCTCAAGCCGAGTCTGTCCGGGGACATCCACTGGCTGGACGAGGCGACTGACCGCCCCGGCATCGACGAGTGGTTGCTGAGCACCGAGGGACATCCCATCAACCTGTTGCAGGGTGAATTCCGGCGGCGGCGTCAGCGTCTACCCTGGCGCAGTTCGGCGATGGCCGTGCTGGGCATGTTTGCGCTGACCTGGGCGTTCGATGAAGCCCGCATCGGTTTTCTGCACAATGAAACCCGACGCCTGTATGCGCAAGGCGAGCAGCAATTCAGGTCGCTCTATCCCGGGCAGGATCCCAGCGTTGACCTGGCGGCGCAGTTCCAGGCATTGCAGCAGCGTCGCGGTCAAAACCAGGTCACCCAGGTCAGTCGGCTGGCCCGCCTGACTGGACAGGTGCTTGGCGCCAGTCATGTCGAGGTGCAGCAGATCGAGTACCGAGAGCACGAAGGCTGGAAAATCCGGCTGACCGCCAACAGCTTCATCGAGCTTGAGCAACTGCGTGAACGCGGGCAGCAAAACGGTCTGTCCATTACCTTGGGCAGCGCCAGCAAGCAGAACAACCGGGTACAGGCGACCCTCACCCTGGAGGACAGTTGATGAGTCTCAGTGGATGGACGCGCCTGAAGCAGGCCTGGGCAAGCATGTCTGGCCGCGAGCAACGGTTGTTGCTGGGCCTCGCCGGGGTGGTCCTGATGGGGGTGGGTTATACGTCGATCTGGCAACCCACCCGCCAACGCCTGGAGATTGCCGAGCGCCAGTATCGCCAACAGGCGAAACTGACTGCACGGATCCAGCGCGCCGAGCCCGACCGGGGCGCGAGCGCCGCTCTGCGTCCGTTATCGGTACGAGTCAACGACGGTGCGACAGCGGCGGGATTGGACATAGCCGAAATGGAGATCGAGGGCGATTCGTTACGGCTCACCGTCACTGGCGATGCCAATCCGCTGCTGCATTGGTTGGATCGTCACGAACGGGACGGTGCGGCCGTGCGGTCGTTGGCCTTGGAAGCACGCAATGGCATGTTGGAGGCGCGGGTGGTGTTGCGTCAGTGATTGGCTGGACATGTGCCTGATGCCAGTCAGTTAGAAATCAAACGGCGCAAACCCTGTGGGAGCGAAGCTTGCTCGCGATGGGGCAGACCAGCCGACTTTGTTGCTGGCTGACTTACCGCAATCGCGAGCAAACTTTACTCCCACAGGTGGTGTTCAGACCGGCATGTTTCCTGGCAGCACCGGCAATTTCGCCAGTTTTACCGCCACCGACAACGCCACCAGCAGCAACGCACCGATGAACAGACCGACTCCGTTCCATCCACCCAGGTGCCAGGCCACGCCGCCGGCGGTGCCGGCCACGCTCGAACCGGCGTAATAGCTGAACAGATAAAGCGACGATGCCTGGCCCTTGGCGGTGAGGGCACGGCGGCCGATCCAACTGCTGGCGACCGAGTGGGCGCCAAAGAAGCCGAACGTGAAGACCAGCATGCCTGGGATCACCAGCGCCAGGGGCGTCGTCATGGTCAGGGCGAGACCGGCGAGCATCAGTGCGATGGTGGCCCAGAGCATTTTGCGTCGGCCGAGCCGGTCAGCCAGTGCGCCGACTTTGGCCGAGCTGTAGATGCCCGACAGGTACACCAGCGACAGTAGACCAACGAAGGCCTGGTCCAGATGATAGGGCTCGGCCAGCAGGCGGTAGCCGATGTAGTTGAACAGCGTTACGAAGGCGCCCATCAGCACGAAGGCTTCGAGAAACAGCAACGGCAGGCCGGCATCACGAAAGTGCCGGGTGAAGCCGTCCAGCAAGCTGCGTGGATGCAGCGAGCGTGGACGGAAGTTGCGCGACTCGGGCAGGATTCTCCAGAACACCGCCGCGGCGATCAGGGCGAGGCTGCCGATCACCAGCATCGCGGTGTGCCAGCTCACAAAGTCGATCAGCACGCCCGTGATCAGGCGTCCGCACATGCCACCGATGGCGTTGCCGGCGATGTACAGCCCCATCGCCAGGCCGATGTGCTTGGGATGGATCTCTTCACTCAGGTACGTCATCGCAACGGCGGCCAATCCGCTCAACGACAGCCCCACCAAGGCCCGCAGCAGAAGTACGCCATGCCAGGTCGGCATCATGGCGCTGGCCACGGTACACAGTGCGGCGGCGAACAATGCGGTGACCATCACCGACTTGCGGCCGATGCGGTCGGAAATCGGCCCGGTGATCAACAGGCCGACGGCGAGCAGGCCGGTCGCCACCGACAGGATCAGGCTGCTTTGCGCCGCGTTGACGGAAAACTCCCTGGACAGCAACGGCATCATCGGCTGCACGCAATACAACAGGGCAAAGGTTGCGAAGCCACCGCAGAACAGCGCCAGTACCGTGCGCATGAACATCGGCGTGCCTTTTTCTATGTAGATGTCCTTCAATTCGGTAACGACGGCGTCCTGCACGCGGGAGGGGATTTCAGGGGCCAGTGGCGCGACAGCAGTTTTCACGATGGACCTCGCAAGAGCACGATCAGGCAGGCAATGAAAAAAGCATATAGCTGACTAACGTTTCTATCCAATATATTGTTCGACCTGTTTAAGACGTTTAGCGACCTATTGGATGGCCCATGGAACTGCGTCACTTGCGTTACTTCATCGCCGTGGCCGAGGAGCTGCATTTCGGCCGCGCCGCGCTGGCTTTGGGTATTTCCCAGCCGCCCCTGAGCCAGCAGATCCAGGCGCTGGAGCAGGAGATCGGCGCGCGCTTGTTCGAACGCACCAATCGTCGGGTCGAGTTGAGCGAAGCCGGGCGGCTGTTCCTCGAAGAAGCACGGCGGGTGCTGGCCCAGGTTGACAAGGCCGCCGACGTGGCTCGGCGTGCCCAGCTGGGAGAACTGGGTGAGTTGAAGATCGGTTTCACCTCTTCGGCGCCATTCAACTCCACCATTCCCCAGGCGATTTTTTCGTTTCGCCAGCGGTTCCCTGCCGTGCACTTGAATCTGCGGGAAATGAGCAGTACCCAGGTGGCCGATGCGTTGCTGGATGAAACGATCGAGATCGGCATCATGCGGCCCCTGCCGCTGCCCGATGCCTTGAGCGAAATCGAACTCAGCCGCGAACCGCTGGTGGCGGTGCTCAGTGCCAAGCATCCGCTGGCCCAGAGCAGTGACGAGGGACTGTTTCTTTCGGCACTGGCCCAGGAGCCGTTCGTGTTCTTCCCCCGCAGTTACGGCAGCGGCCTCTATGCACAACTGCTGAGCCTGGCCCGTGACGCCGGCTTCAGCCCCCACTTTGCCCAGGAAGCCGGCGAAGCCATGACCATCATTGGCCTGGTGGCGGCAGGGCTGGGGGTTTCGGTATTGCCGGCGTCTTACCAACGGATACGGGTCGATGGCGTGGTCTACCGGCCATTGCTCGATCCGGCGGCGGTGTCGGCGGTGTGGTTGGTGCAGCGTAAGGACCAGCGTTCGCCGATGGCGAAGGCGTTTGTGGAGTTATTGGCTAAAAATACCGGTATTTCCGGTTCTGAAAGGACGGCTTGAAAAAGGCCGCCTTTGGGCTAATGCCGATCAGTTAAGCCACAAACCTGTGGGAGCAAAGCTGCTCCCACAGGTTTTGTGCCGTTTGATCCTTAACTGACTGGCATTACGCGTCTCGGCGCCCTTTTTCTTAGCCTTCCCAAACCGTCGCAGGGCCATTGGCGTGGTAGTCGTAGAACCCTCGGAGTATCCAGCTATCGCCCTCGCGTTCAAACGCGGCGCGCCATGCGCCTTTGCCACCGCCCGGGGTCAGTTGGGCCATGGTGTACCAGTAATATCGGTTGCTCTTCTTGGTGGTTACCCTTCCCGCGCGAATATCTTCGGTGATGACTCGGACCCTGGTTTTCGCCGCCTCTGAGAAGCTGGCGTAGGACATCTGGGCTTCGGCCAATGGGCTGGTGGTGACGGTGAACCTGTCCGGTGCCGGCGATGGAGTGGGTAGAACCGCAGGGGTGACGGTGGACGGTGTACCTTCCACTTTGTGGGTTCGAGCCTGGGTCACGATCTCGATATCGAACGGTTCGTAGTTGGCCAGTGTACGGCTGAAGTCCGTGATGTCTTCCCCAGTGAGCAGCATGACGTTGCGTTGTGTCCGCCCTTTGTTGGCAATGATATAGGGCACTCGATTGTTTCTGATTTCCGTCAGCAGTCCGGGTTTGTGCCTGCGCAGCTTCTCTTCCCGCAGGGCTGTAATCAACTCGTTATAGTATTCCTCCGAGGCCGTGTATTTTTCCCGGGCTGCCTTTGTTTCCGGATCATTTCCGGGGAATCGCGCCTGCGTCTTGGCATCCAGTCTGGCTTCCACGGCATCCAACATGTCCCGGGTGTCCTTGGCTATTTTGTTCATGGCCGCCTTCTTCCTCCCGCCTGGGAAGGTGAAGGCCATGAATACCGCGCCGGTAATGTTGTCCGTTATAACCGTTGTGTTGACCTTGATCCGGTCTTCGGTAAAGAACACGTTTCTGTGCGCGAGTATCGTGTCGTATATTTTTATTTTCTGGGTCTCGCTCAGGTCAATGTTGGACACGTTTGCTTCGATGTCTCGACTACTGAGGAGGACGATGCTCCATGTATTCATCTTGTCCAATAGTTGCATCTGAATGGCTTTGCGCCTGGACAGGTCGCCCCGCCCCCAGGTCAAGTCATCTATTCGTGCGCGGTAAGCGTTGATGTCGGCCGCACCGACATCCACCATGCTCTCGCGCAGTATGCGTTCGGACAGCGCTTCAGGCATGGAGTCGAAGATGGCTTTTGCGGTGCTGATCGCCTCATGGGAGGGGTAGCGGTTCATCACCAGAACGCCCTCCACCAAGGCATCGCAGGTGCGTTGTCGTGGGGTTTCCGGGGGGCGACTGAACAGGCTCTGGAGCGCGCCACCTCCGTGCAACCGATGTCGCTCCTCAATGCGCCAACGGTCATTTTCCCACGTGACCGTTCGCTGGTTCGAGCGGTTGTCCGGCGCGTAGATGATCCGTTCGCCGGCCTGGATCGCCGTTTTGTAATAGCCGTTCCCAAGCTTCAGGTAACCCTGCCCGTCGGCGCCCCTGTACCGGTGGCGTCCCTCGGCGATCAACCCATGCCCGTTGAAGCCTTTGAGCCGATAGTGTTCCAGCTCTGGATCCGGCATGCGGGGGAGGGAGGACAGGGCCGGGCGTGCCTGTTTCCGACGGCGTCCCGCGCGGGCCATGATCAGGTCCTGCCCGGCTTCGGCGATGACCTCTCCCAACCCGCCGATGAAATCAGTGGCCCATTGACGGACGCTGCCGCCCTCATCATCGATCGCTGATACCGCGGCACCGCCCGCCATGGTCGGCAGGATCGCGCGGCCCAATATGCCGCCCAACCGGCCCACCGGGAACATGGACATGGCGCCCGTTAGCAGCATGACGGCGTTTCGGCGCCCTTCCTGTGCGGACGCGCTTTCGCGCTCGGCATTGGACACCGTGAGCATTTCCGCGGTTTTCATCCCGTGGGTGATCTGCGTTTCGTGCAGCACCTTGAACAGGTCCGCTTCCACCACCGGCGAGGCGATTTTCTTTGCGAAGTCATTTTGTGCCCGGTCCTTGGTCCAGGCGAAGACGGAACGCGTGACCTTCCTGATCTTCTCCTCGAACGTCAGGTCCTCCGACATCGGCACCAGGCTGGCAAGCTGCTCGGCCTGCTCCAGTAGTGGCAGGTGCGAAATGAGCCAGCGAGTCATCTGCGGTGTGGAGGTAAGCGTCTGTACCAGGGCGGTTTCCAGGGTTCGGCTGCTGGCCGCATCCACGTCCCGGAACGTCTTGCCGTCCGGTGCCCCTGGCGTGTACAGCGTCAGCGATGGACGGCTCGCGAGAGTCTTGACCCCGAACGCCAGTATTTCTTTAAGCACGCTATCGCCCCAATGCAGCTGACGGACCACCACCTCGTGCCCGCTGACCTTGCCGCGACCTGTCGCCGTGGGGCTGTCCAACGCCGCGGTCACCAGCTTCAGCCCGGTATTGTCGCGGTCATGCCGCAGGTCGCCGGAGATGTGGGCCGCCCACACCTGGGCTCGCATCTGTTGTGCTTTAAAGGCCATCCATTGCGCCTGGGTTTGCCGGGCTACAACTTGCAGCTCGGTCGGCAACCGGGCGCCGACATTGGCCCTTTCGATGACCTCGACAATCTGCGCGAAACTCAGCGGCCCTTCTATGGCGGGCCGAGGAGCATTGCGTTCATCCAGGGTCAGGTTGGACATCGCCCACTCTGTCAGGGAGCGGCGGTCGTCGATGATCCCTCTGACGCTGCCTTGGGATATCCCGGACCCAAACGGTGACCCGCCCGTGGGGGCATGTGGATCGACCAATTGCTTCCTGATGCTCAGTGACACGTCTTCAGGATCGACCGGCGGGTATTTCTCGCGGATGACACCGGCCAACAAGGTGCGGGCCCGGGCATGCAGGGCATCCGGGGTGGCCAGCGTCACGGGGTCTGGTGCCGGGACCGTTTCCACCAGGGTTGTCTGCACCGCCTGGGTCGCCTCCCACCACGCCAGACGGTCGCCACCGGTGACGTGGGGGTTGGCGTGCAACCAGTCATCGAGTTTTTTCAGGCTCAGCCGCAGTTCACGTTCATCCAGGGCGGCAGCCAGATCCAGTCGATTGCCCAATTCCGCCATTGCATCCAGCCTGCTCATCCAGGCGTCGATCTCCTCCGCTGCTGCGGGGCCATTGAGAAAAACGTTGCCGACGGCGTTCCTTTGCGCCGTCCGCAGTTCGCTGACCAGGCGGACGAGAAAGTGCTCGGCAATCGGTGCCGTTTCGATCTCGCCTCCGGGTTCGCCGTCTTCCAGCAGGCTGGCCTTGAGTGCTGCAAGGTCCTCGTGAATGTGCAGCGGTTCGCCCGGGCGATACAACACCGCGCCACCCGACTCGCTGGCATTGTCGTGTTGGGTCAGCACCACGGCCATGGGGACCGGCACGCTGACAGCCCACCCTGGCGGGATCAGGCTCAGGCTATGGACGCCGGGCCGCTGGTATTCCGGGAATTGCCCACGAGACGCCGCGTCTGGCGCCAACAAGGCGCGCTCCACCAAGGCCTTGTGCATCGCCGGGCGCAGCGTGCCGTCCAGCTTGTGGAGGTCCGCCTGGGCCTTGAGCTGTACGGCCCATTCATCGGCCAGCCAAGTGCTGACGCTACGGCTCTGACTGAAATCGGTGGGTTCGGCCCAGAAGTCGTCCAATGCCTGGGTCAACAATTGTGTGCCCGAGTCGGGCGTGATGCTCAGCAGCTGCTTGAGTTCTTGCTTGGCGTCACTGCTGTTCAGGGCCGTGGGCATATCCTTGGCGTAATTCTGATGGATGACGAGGTCAATGTTGCCTGGTTCGTCGAGGAACTCGCGGACATTCAACCTACCCGCAATCGCTTGCCAGAAAAGCGTGTCGAGGCGGGTCGTGGTCTCTTCCTTTCGCCTGTACACGAATATTTCCTTGGCTGTGACGTTGCCAGGCAGGGCGGGGAAGGTTCTGTTGAACCAGTTATCCAGATACTCCTCCAGCACCTTCGAGGCACGTGGGACGGCGTCGTTCAGGCGGATCATCCGTTGCTGCGAGGTTTCCAGCAGGTTTATCCGCGCGGAACCCGGGTTTGTCGGGCTATCAGTCCGTGAGGGGGTGTTTTCCAACATGTGCTCTTCCTGAGAGAGTTTTCGGAAGAACAACCTATTGAAGATGGACGATGACTGGGTGGTAGATAGATACCGCACGTGGCGGTGTCGGGCGGGGTAGGAGGGACAGTGGCCCTTCAAGAAACCTGTACCGGATACATATCCCTTGTGGGAGCCGAGCTTGCTCGCGATAGCGGTGGATCCGTTGGCATCGCTGTCGACTGACCTGCTGCCATCGCGAGCAGGCTCGCTCCCACAAGGGGGCTGTACCAGGCGCAGGCGTTTGGCTCACTGAGAATCCACTGTGGGAGCGAGCCCGCTCGCGATGGCGGCAGGTCAGTCGACATCAATGCCCGAGGGCTTATTGCACCTTCGACAGATCCCCTTTCAATGCAACGCCTGCCATGATCGCGCCGGCATGGCATTCATAGGTTGCAGGGTCTTTGCGCTCGTTGCTCTTGTAGAAGCTGACGATGTTGGTCACGGCGTTGGCGCCTGCATTCTTGGCTGCCTGGTGCAGGCTGATCAGCGCCGATTGCAGCACCCATTCGCAGGCTACTTCGTCGGATTTGTTGAAGGCGTTGGTTTTCTTGTTGGTCACCGCACCGGGGCTGACCACGGTGACGTTACCGGCCGGTTTGTTGCCCGCCAGGTAGAATTTCACGCTGCCGTCGATCTTGCCGGTGCGGATGGCTTCGGCGACGACCTTGTCGAAAGGCAGGTACAGCGCGGTATCACGGGCCTGGCTGAGAGTCGGCAGGGTGCTGAGCAACAGGGCGGCGGTAACGGCGATTTTCTTCAGCGACATCATGGTCTCCTTGACCAGAGGGAACGGGAGTCAGTGCCAGCGACGAAAGATCAACGAAGTGTTGACCCCGCCAAAGGCGAAGTTGTTGTTCATCACATACTCGTTGCTCATTGACCGGAACTCGTTGCGCAGGTAATCGAGCTGGCCGCATTGAGGGTCGACCTCGTCGAGATTGCAGGTATGCACATATCGGTCACGGTTCATCATCTCGATGCTGAACCAGGATTCCAATGCCCCGCAGGCGCCCAAGGTATGGCCCAGGAAGCTTTTCTGCGAACTGATGGGCATGCGTTCACCGAACAGGCTGCTGGTGGCCAGGGTCTCGGCAATGTCGCCCTGTTCGGTGGCGGTGCCGTGCCCGTTGACGTAGCCGATGGCGGAGGGTTCGAGACCCGCATCTTCCAGGGCCAGCTCCATGGCCCGGCGCATGGTGACCAGCTCGGGACGGGTGGCGTGCTGGCCGTCGGCGTTGCTGCCGAAGCCGACGATTTCGGCGTGGATTCGCGCACCGCGGGCCAGGGCATGTTCCAGTTCTTCAAGGACCAGCATGCCTGCGCCTTCGCCGATCACCAGGCCATCGCGGCCCTTGTCGTAAGGGCGCGGGCTGGTCTGCGGCGCATCGTTTTTCAGGCTGGTGGCGTAGAGCGCATCGAAGACCATCGCTTCGGTCGGACACAGTTCCTCCGCGCCACCGGCAATCATCAAAGGCAGGCGCCCGAATTTGATCGCCTCGTACGCGTAGCCGATGCCATGGCTGCCACTGGTGCAAGCGCTGGAGGTGGGGATCATCCGCCCGGTAAGCCCGAAGAAAATGCTGATATTGGCCGCCGTGGTATGGGGCATCATCCGCACATAGGAGTTGGCGTTCAGGCCTTCGGCCACGCTGTTGAGCAGCATGTTGCCGAACGCCTTGACCTCGTCGGTGCTGCCGGTCGACGAGCCGCAGGATACGCCCATGCGTCCGTCCTTGATCGACTCGTCGCCCAACAGGCCGGCGTCGGCCAGGGCTTGTTCCGCCGCGGCGACCGCCAGCCGCGAGACCCGGCCCATGCTGCGCAGTTGCTTGCGTGTCCAGTGGGCCGGGACCTTGAAATCATCGATGGGGCCGGCCAGGCGGGTGTTCAGTTCCGTGAAACGGTCCCACTCGTCCATGCGCCGGATGCCGCTGCGGTTGGCGGCGAAGTTGGCGGCGATGGTTTCCCAATCGCTGCCCACGGAGGTGATGCCGGCCATGCCGGTGACGACGACACGCTTCATCAGCACAAGCCTCCGTTGACGGCCAGGACCTGGCGGGTGATGTAGCCGGCTTCGGCGGACATCAGGAAGTTCACCGCGCCGGCCACTTCTTCCGGAGTGCCCATGCGTTGGGCGGGAATCATTTTCATCAATTCTTCCACGGGTACGTTTTCATCGAGCATGGCGGTGTCGATCAGCCCTGGAGCGACGCAGTTGACGGTGATCTTGCGCTTGCCGAGTTCGATTGCCAACGCCTTGGCCGCACCGATCAGTCCGGCCTTCGACGCGCTGTAGTTGACTTGGCCACGGTTGCCGATCAACCCCGAAACCGAGGTGATGCAGACGATCCGTCCGGCGGCGCGACGACGGATCATCGGCATCATCACCGGATGCAGCACGTTGTAGAAACCGTCGAGATTGGTGCGCATCACCGCGTCCCAGTCTTCTTCACTCAGGGCTGGAAATGCACCGTCACGGGTCAGGCCTGCATTGAGCACCACGCCATAGTAAGCGCCGTGGCTTTCGACGTCGGCCTCGAGAATGGCTTTGCAGGCGGCACGCTCGGACACGTCGAATTGCAGGACGCGGGCCTGGCGGCCGAGGGCCTGGATCTCGGCCTGGACAGCTTCGGCCTCGGCACGGCCGCTGCGGCAGTGCAGCACGATGTCATGCCCGGCCTGGGCCAGGCGCAGGGCGATGGCACGGCCGATGCCACGGCTGGAGCCGGTGACCAATACGGATTCAGTCATGGCTGGTTTCCTGTTGCGGACGGTTCATGGAGGTAATGGGCAGATTTGGGCGGACGGAACACGTTCAACCGGGCGGTGGCATGGATGCCGGGTGCTTCGATATGGCACTCGAATACACCCATGCCATTGTCGTCTTCCAGCGAGCGCACACCGCGGATGTCCAGCTTGGTACCGACCGGAAAACAGTCGACGTTGCATTCGAACTTGCGGGTGCCGAGCAGGAAGCCCAGCTCGACGGCGTCGCCACGTTGGCGCGCGTGGCAACCGGCAAAAGCGGCGACGCTCTGGGCCATCAGTTCGATGCCGACCCAGGCCGGCAAGCCAACGTCGGCTTGGTTGAACAGGCCCCCGGGTTTGACGACAGCGTGGGTATGGATCTGCTCGTCATCGAATGCCACGACGCGGTCGATGAGGATCATGTCGCCTGCGTGGGGCAGCAGTTCGGCGAGTGGCCAGTCAATCATGGGGCATCTCCGATAATCAGGCTGACGTTGTTGCCGCCGAAGGCAAACGAATTGCTCATCAAGCGACGGGGGGCAGTCGGGTTCAGGCGGCTGTCGACGCGGGTCCAGGCCAGGGCCGGCAGTTCAGGATCGGCCTGACCGTCCCAGATATGAGGCGGCAGGGCCCCGGTGGGGTTTTCGACGCTCAGGCTCAACCAGCAGAAGGCCGCTTCCAACGCTCCGGCCGCGCCCAGGGTGTGGCCGGTCATGGGTTTGGTAGAGGAACAAGGCACGCCCTGTGGGAACAGCCCGGCCACCGCTTGGCTTTCCATGGCGTCGTTGTGTTGCGTGGCGGTGCCATGCAGGTTCAGGTAGTCGATCTGGCTGGCCTCAAGGCCAGCGCTGAGCAAGGCTTTTTCCATGGCCTGGCGAGCGCCGCGGCCGCTGGGCTCCGGGGCGGAAATATGGTGGGCATCGGAGCTGGCGCCGTCGCCGAGCAAAGCAATCGGCGTTCCAGTTCCCGGCGCCTTGCTCATCAGAAACAGCACGGCCGCCTCGCCGATGTTGATGCCGTTGCGGTTTACCGAAAACGGATTGCAGCGTTCGTTCGACACCGCTTCCAGCGCCGAGAACCCGTTGAGGGTGAGCTTGCACAGGCTGTCCACCCCGCCACAGAGGACCGCATCGCACAGTCCCAGGTCGAGCAGGCGCCGGGCGCTCATCAAGGCGCGGGCGCTGGAGGTGCAGGCGGTGGAAATCACATAGGACGGGCCGCTCAGGCCGAGCCAGTCGGAGAGAAAGTTGGCCGGCGCGCTGAGTTCCTGCTGCTGGTAGTCGTAACCGTCCGGGAAGCGCTGCTCGCGCAGGTAATGGGCAATGCCCTGGCTGGCCTCGTCGATACCCGAGGTGCTGGTGCCCAGGACAATGCCGATGCGCGTACGACCGTAGGTCTGGATGGCCCGGTCGATCTCGGGACGGATCTGCAACCCGGCTTCCAGCAGCAACTGATTGTTGCGGGTGCAATGGGCGGCCAGCGTATCGGGGATGGGGGCCAGAGCACCTGTCACCGAGGCAACCGGCAAGGCGCGCTCGGCCACCCATCCGGATTCGACACGCAGGCCCGAGCAGTCGCCGGCGAACAGGTTGCCCGCCACTTCATGTTTATCGCGGCCCAGGGCGCAGATCACGCCGAGGGCATTCAAGTAGGCGGTCATGGAGCGCTCTCGGTCAACGGTGTGATGCGGTAATGGGGGCCTCGGGGCAGGCTCAGTTGAAAATCCAGCGACTGCTTGTAGCGCACCTGCCAGCGGGAATCCAGGGTTCGTTGCGCAGCCTGTTGCCGGGCGGTCGGATAATTGCCGGACAGCTCGGTTTCAGGTGTCAGTGCGAACAGCAGCGCGGCGAACAGCTCCCGGGCTTCGGCGTTGGGCGGCAGCAGGCCGTCGGCTTGCCACTGGCTGTCGACCAAGCGCTGACGGGCCAGGGGAATACCCAGTGGGTCCATCATCGACCAGCGAATGCCGGAGTCTTCGCGCTGGATCACCAGCAACCAGTCCTGGCGCTGCCCGGCCAACTGTCGCTCGATGTGCAATTGCAGAGGCAGCGCCAGGGTCGGCGTGCGCTCGGGCAGTGGCGCGTGACTGGCGCAGGCACTGAGCAGCAACAGACAGCCGATCAGCAGGCCGCTGAGGCAGGTGCGGATCATTTCTCAACCCCTTCGACGGGCTTGCGGGCCACGACGTTGACCAGGGTTTCTTCCCGCTCGCCGAACAACCGGGGGCGGCGCAGGCCAAAACGCTCCAGCAGGCCGAAATCCCTGGCGCGGCTCCACCACAGGTAGGGATAGGACACGTTACCGGCTTCGAAGCGAAACCCTTGCTGGTGGATCATCTCCAGGTACTGCGCGGCACTTTTCTGTACATGCATGGGATGACGGAACAGCCAGCGGATGACCCAGGTATCAATATAGGCTTCGGTGGATTCGGCGAACATCAGGTAACCGCCGGGCTTGAGCACGCGATAGAACTCGGCCAGGGCCTTTTCCTGTTCCACCAGATGATGGAAGGTCTGGTGACAGAACAACAGGTCGACGCTGGCATCCGGTACCGCCAAGGTTGCGCAGTCGCTGCCGATCAGTTCCACAGCCATGCCCTGGCGGGCGGCTTCTTCGGCGCTCAGCGCCAGGCTGTGGGGATCGGCATCGACCCCGATCAGTCGTTGTGGCGCGAACACCTGGCGCAGGTACTGGAACGACTTGCCCTGGCCGCAACCGGCGTCCAGCAGCACCGGGGCGGCCGGCAATGGTGTGCTGAACAGGCTGCGCAGGTCATTGATCGCCACGCGCAGCACATGGTGCTGCCAGGTGTGGCTGCGCAGGAACCAGAAGCCGAAGCGGGTTTCTTCGACGTAGTTGTCACTCAGGTAGTTCATCTCACTCATGGGCCGGGCTCGCACAGATTTCCGAGAGCATGCGCAGACGACGCTTGGGTTCGCTGACGAACGGGTTGCGTTGATCCCAGGCATAACCGGCCAGAATCGAGCTGATCATGCGGCGGATGTCGGAAGAACCTTCGGTATAAAAGATCACATCCTGGAAAGTGCCGGCGTACCAGCCCTCGACGTAGCAGCGGAAGGTATCGACGCCGCGCTTGAGGGGGACGGCAAACTCGTCTTGCCAGTCCACGCTTTCACCTTGCAACTGACGATGCAACACGTCGGCCGCCATGCTCGCCGAGCGCATGGCGATGGTCACGCCGGAGGAAAACACCGGATCGAGGAACTCTGCGGCATTTCCCAGGAGAGCGAAGCCTTGGCCATGCAGGGTTTTGACATTGGCCGAGTAGCCGCCGATGGTCCGTGCCGGGGTGTCCCACACTGCATTGTCCAGCACTCGGGCGAGGCTTGGAGTCTCGTCGATGAAACCCCGCAGGCAGGCGTCGAGGTCTTCGGTGCGGCCGGCAAAATGCTCCGCCGCCGCGACCACGCCAACCGAGCAGCGCCCGCCACTGAACGGAATGGTCCAGAACCAGATATCACGTTGGGTCGGGTGGGTGGTGATGAGGATTTTCTCCCGGTCGAAGGCCGGCGTATCGATGCGGTCCTCGACATGGGTGAATACCGCTCGGCGCACCGGGAAGTTCGACGGTGCCTCAAGGTCCAGCAGGCGCGGCAGCACTCGACCATAGCCGCTGGCATCGAGGACGAAATCGCTCTCGATCCGGTACTCGCTGCCGTCTTCGCGCTGCACGCCCAGTTGTGGTTTGGCGAGATTGAAGTCGACGCTGGCGATGGCTTCGCCATAGCGGATCTCAACCCCCTGCAATGCGGCTTGGTCGGCCAGCAGCTTGTCGAAGTCGGCGCGCTGTACCTGGAAGGTGGTGGGTTTGCCTTCGCTGAAGGTGTCGCCGAAATCGAAGGCGCTGTAGCGCTCGCCCCAGGCGAAAGCTGCGCCGTTCTTGCGCTGGAAACCTGCGCTATTTACCGCGTCGAGCATGCCGGCCTCTTCGACGAAGTCCAGGCAATGGGACAGCAGGCTTTCGCCGATGGAGAACCGGGGGAAATGCTGGCGTTCGATGATCAGCACATCGTGGCCCTTGCGCTTGAGCAACGCGGCTGCGATGGCGCCGGACGGTCCCGCGCCGATGATAACGACCTGGCGACGTTCCATTTCAGTTGCAGGCATTTGGACTCCTTGCCGAGGTTGCGATGTTCGAGTGAGAGTGGTGCGTAATCGTCACTGGGCGGGCTCCAGCACTGGCTCTGCATGCGCCTGGCGTCCGGCCCACGGCGCCAGCAGGAAGCTGAACGCCAGCCCCAGGCTCACCGCCAGGCCGAAGTTGCTCACCGCCGGCGTACTGGACAGCGCCAGCAGGCCGAACGACAGCCAAGTGGTGATCGCCGCGAGCAGGGTGCCCAGCAGGCTCACGGCGGCGCCGCCGATCTGCTCGCGCATCAGGATCGCGTAATCGACGCCGATGGCCGTCACCAGCAACAGACCGAACAGACTGAACAGTGTCAGCGGCTGCCCAAGCCAACCCAGGCTTGCCAGGCTGCACAGCGCGGCCAGTAGCGGCAGGGCGACGATGCGCAGGGCTGCGCCGATGCCGAACGGCCAGATCAACACCAGCACGATCAGCACGCAGGACGCCAACTTCAGCTCGGCAGCGCTGATCTGGGTGGCGGCGAACACCCGGTTCAGATCGCCCAGGCGATCCACCAATTGCACGCCAGGCAGATCCACCGCCTGCAAGCGCAGCAGCGCGGCGTCGTTCAAACCTTGCAAGCTGACCATCGCGGCCACGCCTTGCGCTGTCGGGCCGAGCCAGAGGGGGCGGTACGGCTCGGCCAGCGGACCGGAAAGCGCGGCATCGATGTCTTCCACCGGCAAGGCCTGCAATTGGGCCAGCTCTGCCTGTAAGGCCGCGACCGGTACGCCCAGCTCCAGCAGCGGTTGCCAGAACGCCGGGAGTCGGGCCAGGGCTTCGCGTACTTTCTGCTGTTCAGTTGGCGGGCTGACCAGTTGGTTCAGCGACAGGTAGCCCTGGAGTTTTTCCAGACCGATCAATTGTTCCAATCGCTCGTTGAGAGCGGTCTGGCGCTCCAGCAACTGGGGTTGACTATCGGCACGAATCAGGAAGAACTGGCTGGTGGGCTGGAAACCGGTGATGCGGGCGACCTCACGGGCCTCGTCGGTCAGGTGTTGGGGCGTGCCGATCCACTGGCGGATGTCATTTTTCGTGCTCAGATGCCAAAGCCCACCGGCGCAGAAGATCAGCAGCAGCGCCAGCAGGATCGGCGTGGGAACCCGAGCCAGCAGCGCTTCACGGATCTTGAGCAGCTGTTCGCAGACCCGCAGCGGCCACTGGGCGGGACGCAGGTCCGTGCTCTTGAGTAGCGCTGGCAGCAAGCAAACCGCCGTCAGGTAGGCGCCAACCAGCCCGGCGGCGGAAAATACCGCGATCTGGGTCAGGGCCGGAAAGGGGGTCCAGGCCAGGGCCAAATAGCCGATGCAGGTGGTCGCCAGGCTCAGGCTCAGCCCCGGCAGGGTCAGGCGCAGGGCCGGCCAACTGCGCCACGGCTTGAGACTCCAGCTCTTGGACAGATAGTGCAGCGGATAGTCCACCGCCACGCCGATCAGGCTCGAGCCCAGCACCAGGGTCATGACATGCATGCGTCCGAACAGCGTCACGCAGGCCACTGCGCCGAACAGCATGCCGATCAGTACCGGCATGAACGCCAGCCATACCCGCAGGCGTCGGAAAGCCAGCAACAGCAGCAACAGAATGCCGACGGTCGCGCCACCGCCGACCCAGGTGATCTCCTTTGAGGCCTGTTGCTGACCGCTGGCGGCGTACAGCAAGCCGCTGGCCGCCAGTAGTTGCCCCTGGGCCTGGCCTGCCTGGTCGCGGCTGCGTTGCAGCAGATCGGCCACTTGCAGCGGCAGGTTCATGTCGAAGGCGTTGCCTTGGGTGCGGGCCCGTAGCATCACCCAGCTTTTGCCGTCGGCATCGGCGATCAATGCCCCGCTGCCCACGTCCAGTTGTATTGCGCCGCGTTGGGGCTGGCTGTTCTGGATGCGGCCGGTCAGGCCCAGCCAGTCATCCTGGGTTGGCACCAGGCTGAAGCCGCTGAATGGGTCGAACAGGGCCTGCACCCGCTGCTGGATGAACGCCTGGGGTTGTTCGATCAATTGCTGACGGTCCGCGGCCGAGAGCATCGCCAGTCGTCCGTTCAGTAGTTGCGTGCGCAGCGCCGGCAAATCGGCTTGCAGCGTCCACTGGACCTTATCGAACAGGCCGCTGGCCTGCCATTGCTCGCCGAGGGTCTGCGCCAGGGCGATGGCGTGCTGGCGGTCGGCGTGACCGACCAGCACCAACACCTCGCGATTCAGCGGCTCCTGCATGCGCTGCTCAGCGACAAGCTCCAGGGCATCGGGGGACGTGCCCGGCACCAACTCCATGAGGTTGACCGTCAGTGGCGCGCCGTTGCGCCATTGCCAACCGGCCAGCGCCAGCACTGCCAGCAGCAGTGCCAGGAATAGCCGCGGCAGCCTGCGTTCACTCGGCAAAGTCATGTTGCTCCGCTTCGCTCAAGGGTTGTGTGGCGACGCTGTCCTGCATGCGCAGCACTGTGCTGTCGCCCTGGGTTTCCAGCAGTTCGATGCGCTGCACCAGTTCGCCGCCGTCAATGTTGATCTGGTTGAACACTTGTTTGAGCAGCACCGAGCGCGGGGTAAGGGTCAACTTCCACTGCTGCGGTTCGCCCGAAAGGCTGAGCTCGAAATCCCCTAGCAGGCCAGTGCTGTCGCCCTGCAAGACGGCCAGGAACAGCCGGTTCTGCTCGGCACCGGCGCTCTTGTTCGGCAGCATTTGCCAAACGCTGCCGTCCCGTCGGGCGATGCCTTGGGCGGTTATGCGGTAGTCCTGTTGCAGCGGCGTCTGCAGCAGCCACAGCAGACCTTGTTTCTTCGCCAAGACGAAATGGCCCTTGCTGACGAGCGGTTGGGGCAGGGCACGCAGGTGCTTTTCCTGGATGAATTGACCGTGAATGACATCCGGGCGGCCCAGCTGTTCGCTCAGTTGCTGCAAGTCGAAGGCCTGGGCCAGGGGCGACAGGCACAACAGTAACAACCAGAGGAGCAGGCGTTTCATGACAGTTTCCTTTCGACGGCGTCGACAAACACTCGGGGCGAGGCCAGCAGCATCTCCCTGGTCGAGATGTCCACGGCCACCTGCACCGAGCAGGCGCGGGTCAGGCGTTCGCCGGTGAGCGCGTCGCTGATCAGGTAATTGATCTTCAACCGGTTCTCCCACTCGACCAGGCTGGCACGCACGGTCAGGGCCTGGCCGAACACCGCGCTGCGCACGTAACGCAGTTGCAGGTCGATCACGGGCCACGCGTACCCGGCGGCGAGCATATCGTTGTAGTTGTGGCCGATCTGATCGAGCAAGGCGCAGCGGGCCATTTCCAGGTATTTGACGTAATGGCCGTGCCAGACCACGTGCATCGAATCGACATCGAAAAACGGCACGACAATCTGCGTCTCGACATGCAGCACGCCCTGGCTACGCATGCAGCCTCCAGTGTTGCTCGGCGATGCGTTGCAGGCACAGGCGCAGTTCGGCTTCCAGGGCGCGGTCTTCGATGACTGGCGGGAAATCCCCGGCCAGTTGTTCGTGCATGGCAGCCAGGGCCGGCGGTAGCGCTCGAGCGTCCTCGGCACGGCTGCGTAGCCACACGCCCTGGTTGGCCGCCAGCAGCGTCGCGGCGGCGACTTGTTCGGTCAGCTCCAGCACGCGGATCGCATCCCGGGCGGCGATGGTGCCCATGCTGACCTTGTCCTGGTTGTGGCACTCGGTGGAGCGCGAGAACACGCTGGCTGGCATCGTGTTTTTCAGGGCTTCGGCGGTCCAGGCGCTGGCGCCGATCTGCACGGCCTTGAAACCATGGTTGAGCATCGCCCGGTCAGCGCTGGCGCCGGACAGGTTGCTCGGCAGGCCATGGTTGTAGCGCTCGTCCACCAGCAGGGCGAGTTGGCGGTCGAGCAGATCGGCGACGTTGGCCACCAGGTTCTTCAGGCTGTCCATGGCGAAGGCGATATGTCCGCCATAGAAATGCCCACCGTGCAGCACCCGCTCGGCTTCGGCATCGATGATCGGATTGTCGTTGGCGCTGTTGAGTTCGGTTTCGATGAACGCGCGCAACCAGTTCAGACTGTCGGCCAGCACGCCGAGCACATGAGGCGCGCAGCGCAGGGAATAGCGGTCCTGCAGGCGATGCAGCGGCGCGGTCGGTGCGTCGATCGCCAGGTCCTTGCGCAGCCACGCGGCGACCTGCATCTGCCCCGGATGTGGCTTGGCGGCGAACAGGCGCTCGTCGAAGTGCTCGGGGTTGCCTTGCAGGGCGACGACGTTCAGCGCGGTGATGCGGGTTGCCAGTTGCAGCAGGTAGTCGGCCCGGGCAAAGGCCAGGCAGGCGAGGCCGGTCATCACGGCGGTGCCGTTCATCAGGGCCAGAGCTTCCTTGGGGCGCAGCACCAGTGGGGTCCAGCCCAGTTCGCGGTGTACGTCGGCGGCCAGCCGACGTTCGCCACGGAACATCACCTCGCGCTCGCCGGAGAGCGTCGCGGCCACATAGGACAACGGCGTCAGGTCGCCGCTGGCGCCCACCGAACCTTCTTCCGGAATCAGCGGCAGGATGTCGTGTTCGAGAAAGGCCTGGAGGCGTTCCAGCAATTCAACCCTTACCCCGGAGACGCCGTGGCACAACGACTGCAAGCGCGCTGCCAGCACCGAGCGGGTGGCCTGGGCATCCAGCAGCTTGCCCAGGCCGCAGCCGTGGAACGTATACAAGTGGCGCGGCAGGGCCTCGACGTGGTGCAGCGGCACGGCCACCACGCAGGAATCGCCGTAACCGGTGGTCACGCCGTAGATCACCCCTTCCTTGTCCAGCAGGGAGTCGAGAAATTGCGCACCCTTGGCAATGCGCTGGCGGAACGCCGGATCATCCTGCAGTTGCGTCGGCGCCTGACGGTTGGCCAGGGCCAGCACGTCCTCGATGCGCAGGGGGCGTTCGCCGAAGGTTACCGGCTCAAGAGTGGGCATCGTCATCGATCTTCCAGAAAGGGTAAAAGTTGAACCACTGTTGGGGCCCCTGGAGGCAGTACTGCGCCAGGCGCTCGGCATAGCGACCGGCCCAGTGGGCGATCACTTGCTCGCGTTCGGTGCGTTTCCACACCACCGCGTCGGCGAAGGGCTCGAGGGTGACGCGATAGCGCCCCTCGTGCTTGAGGCACATCAGCAGGTTGACCGGGCATTTCAACAGGCCGGCCATCAGCCAGGGTCCCTGGGGAAACGCGGCCGGGTGGCCCATGAAGTCCACGGTCACGCTGCGTCCGCCGTGCAGCGGCACGCGGTCGCCGGCAATCGCCAGCCACTCGCCGCGCTCCAGGCGCTCGCTCAGTTGCAGCATCACCGCCGGATCCAGCTCGCTGACCTGGATCAGTCGCAGATGCGTGGCACCGGCTTCGCCCAGCAGGCGATTGAATTGCTCTGCATGCTTGGTATGCACCAGCACATTCATGGTGACCTTTTCGCCCAGTTCGGCCAGGGCCCGGCACATTTCCAGGTTGCCCAGGTGCGCCCCCACCAGCATCTGCCCG
This sequence comes from Pseudomonas corrugata, assembly GCF_001269905.1. Taxonomy (GTDB): domain Bacteria; phylum Pseudomonadota; class Gammaproteobacteria; order Pseudomonadales; family Pseudomonadaceae; genus Aquipseudomonas; species Aquipseudomonas corrugata. The sequence goes on from NZ_LHVK01000014.1 coordinate 276,018, forward strand.
CGAGCGCCACGCAAGTGATTGCGCAGCAGTGCCGTATCGACGATTTCGATCTGGTCGATGCTCAGCTTGCCGTTCCACACGTCGAGTTTGTCCAGCAGCGAGTCGGCAAACGCCATGAACTGCCCGAAGACTTTCCGGTGGGTAGGGCGCAGCTCGGAGCGGCTGCTCCAGTCGGCCAGGCGCTGCTGATATTGCCAGGCCGCCCGGCGAGCGCTGCGACCGAAAATGAAGAAGTACAGGACGATGCCGTACAGCACCGGGCTCAGCAGGCGACGGCCCAACACCTTGGCAGCGAACGCCGTGAGTTTCATCAGCCAGAAACTGCCGCGCTCCTGGCGATCGGCCCAATGCTGTTTGTCAGCCTGAAGACTCATGTCCGCCACCGTCGCCAGAGAATCAGGGGGAAACGTACCAGCATGGCGAAGAACAAACGGGTGTGCATGCTGGAAATCAGTACGTTGTCGTGGAACAGACGGAAGTGCGAAACCCCGTCCTGGGGATAGTGGACTCGGGTGCGCAGCCAGCACATCGGCTGGTTGCGCCAGGCCAGCCGCACCAGGATGTCCGAATCGAAATCCATGCGCTTGCCAATGTTCGCCGAGTTGATCAGCGCCAGGGTCGCTGGCAGGGGGTAGACCCGAAAACCGCACATGGAGTCGCGGATCTGCAAGGACAGGCTGTTGATCCAGACCATGACGTGGGTCAGGTAGCGAGCGTACAGGCGACCTTTCGGCACGCTGGCGTCGTATTGCGGGTAGCCGCAGATCACCGCGTCCGGGTGGGCGCGGGACTGCTCGATGAAGGTTTTCACGTCGTCGAGGTCGTGCTGTCCATCGGCGTCCACCTGCAAGGCATGGCTGAAGCCCAGGCGCGCGGCTTCCCGCAGGCCGGTCATGACGGCGCCACCCTTGCCCTGGTTGACCGCCAGCCTGACCAGGTGAACCCGCTCATCGACGGCCAGCCGCTCCAGCACCGCCGCGCAGGCCGGGCTGCTGGCGTCGTCGACCAATACACAGGGCAAGCCATTGGCGAGCAATGTCTGGACCACTGCCGAAATGGCGGTTTCGTGGTTGTAGACGGGGATGACGGCGCAGGGGTTATGCATGTCTTTTGCCTTCCACCGAGCCCTTGTGGCGAGGGGATTTAGCGAAGCGTCGCACCGCCCCGCTGGGTTGCGCAGCGACCCCAAGTCCTGTGCAGCACCACAATTCGTTGGCGAGTGCTTCGCACTCGAGCGGGGATAAATCCCCTCGCCACAGGACGGAGTGAGCATCAGTCATGGGCCGCCCCCAACACAATCCGCCCACTGGAGCACGCTGCCGTATCGTTGCGGTAGGCGAAGTACAGCTTGCCGCGCTCGCGGTCGAAGCGCAGGTGCAACTGGACTTCATCGCCGGGGCGTACCAGTTGCTGGAACTTCAGCACTTCCATCCCGACGAAGCGCGGCGGCAGGTCCAGCAGTAGCCGGCCCAGGCTCAAGGCCCAGTCGACCTGCACCACGCCGGGCAAGACCGGGGCGGTGGGAAAGTGGCCACTGAAATACGCCAGGTCCGGCGGCACGACCAGTTGCAGGCTCCACTCGCCGTCGGTCTCGACCTGCTCCAGCACGTCGGGCGTCTTAGGACGCGGAGCTATCAGCAGGGCTTCGACCTCGGCCTGGGGCAGCTTGCCCTGGGCATTGAGGGGCAACTGGCGCAGCCAGCGCCAGCGCCGTGGCAGGGCCAGTGTTTCGCAATGCCCACTCAGGTGGCGACGCAACGCTTCGGTCACGGCACGCCGACCCTGGTTGCGCAATGCAAGGAGGCCGGTTTCGCTCAGGACCAGCAGGGCGCCAAGGGAGGCACGATTTTCCCGTACCACGCCCAGCCGCGCTTCGCTCACCCAGTCGTGGACCATCAGTGCCTGTTCCAGCATTGGCAGGGAGATGCGCTTTTCTTCGAGCTTGACGATGCGGTCCAGGCGTCCGAGCAGTTCGAAGCGCCCATCGGCGTCAATTCGCGCCGCGTCGGCGGTATGTTCCACATGGGCGGGAGGCAGATAAGACGAAGCGACCAGCAAGGCGCCGTCGCTGTCCTGGCTCAGTTCGACACCGGCAAAGGGCTGCCACCGTTCATCACTCTGGCGCCAGGCGATGCCGCCGGTTTCCGAACTGCCGAATATTTCCGTCGGCCATTGGCCCAGGCGCTGCTGCAGGCTTCGGGCGGCCTCGGCCGGCAAGGCGCCGCCGGAGGAGAACACCCGGCGCACGCTGCTCAAGGCCGTCCAGTCGAGGTTGTCGCCCATGCGCTTAAGTAGTGCCGGGCTGGCGACCCAGGCGAAGACCGGGTGCTCGCGGCTGGCGCGTTGCAGGTCTTCCGGAAACGCCAATTGCCGGCGCACGAAGGGTCGCCCGGCGCACAGCGGCCACAGCACCCGGAACAGCAGGCCGTAGATGTGCTGGGCGGCGACGCTGCCAATCATGCAGGCCGGACCCAGCTCGGCGCCCCACAACTGCTCCAGGGCCTGGACTTCATTGTTCAACTGGCGCAGGTTTTTCTCGATGCGCTTGGGCTCGCCGCTGGAGCCGGAGGTGCACAGACTCAACCAGCATTGGTCGAGGTCCAGTTCGACAGGCTCCAATGGAGCCTGTCGCAGGTCGCCAGGATGGGTGTCGCCAGGTTGGTCGGTCAGCCACAGGTCGACCTCGGCCGACCAGCGCTGGCGGGTCTGGGCCTGCAGGTCGGCAGGGAGCAGGACGCGCACTCCGGCACGCCAGGCTCCGAGCAGGGCGACGGCCAGTTCGGCGGCGTCTTCCAGGTGCACCGCCATACGCTGTACACCGCGGGCACGCAGGCCAGCGGCCAGGCACAGCGCCTCGTCCCGCAGTTGCGAATGACTGAGCGCCGGATCGACAGCAACTGCGCGCTCCGGCTGAGCCTTGAGCAACATCTGCTCAAGTGTTATCCAATTCATGGGCGGCCTCTTACCCTTTGTCGTATGAGCCATTCAATGGCAAACAGCAGCCCCATCAATCCGTAGGAAATCAGGCCGGTGTACAACATCCACCAACTCAGCGGTGCCCAGAGGGTCAGGGCAGCGGCGAGCAAACCGTTACACAGGAAAAACACACTCCAGGCCACCGTGACCTGGCGCGTATAAACCACCGCTTTTGCCGGGAGCTGCGGTTCACGCAGGCGGGCTATGCGTTCGATCATCGGCGGGCCGTATTTCAGGCTCAGGGCGAACATCCCGAGCATGAAGGCACTGATCAGTACCGGATACCAACGCAGCAGGAGCGGGTTATCGAACAGCGCGAGCAACCCGCAGAATACGATCGCCGTGACTGCCATCCAGAGGTTGCCGGCCCCGCCTTTGCCGAGCCCTCGGTTGACGAGCAATGCCCGGGCCAGCCAAAGGCTACCCAGCAGCAGGCCGAACTGCCAGGGGGCGAAGTGTTCCATGCCGAAATACACCGCAAAGGGGTACAGCAGGCCCGCCAATAGCAGGCCAAGGCCAATCAGCCGGCTCATGCGGCCGGTTGGACCAGTCGATAGACCGCCTCGACCACGTCGTTGACGGTGCGTACTGTCTTGAATTCTTCAGCAGCGATTTTCTTGCCGGTCTGGCGCTTGATGTGGTCGATCAGATCGACTGCATCGATGCTGTCGATTTCCAGGTCCTGATACAGGTTTGATTCCAGCGTCACGCGCTCAGGGTCCAGTTCGAAAAGCTCCACCAGGGCATCGCGCAGGGTGTTGAAAATGTCGTCACGAGTTTGCATGGTCCGGTCTCAAGCGCGTTTTGCAGTGACGAAGGCCGCAAGGCTTGCCACGTTGCTGAAATGGTTGCGGGTGTCCTTGGCGTCGGCATCTATCTTGATGCCGTACTGTTTCTGGATCGCCAGGCCAAGCTCCAGGGCATCCACAGAGTCCAGGCCCAGGCCTTCACCGAACAGGGTCTGGTGATCACCGATATCGTCGACCTCGATGTCCTCCAGGCCGAGGGCGTCGATGATCAGCTGTTTGATGTCACGGTGCAGATCGCTCATCTTCGGCGAGCTCCTTGATGAAATAGTGATGCAAAAAATCGTTGAGCCTGCGTGAAGCAAGGGGCGGGGGGCCGAGCGTGGCGAACGCTTGTGGATCTATATCGGCCCCCACGTGAAAACTGAAGTGCACGCGGCGTTGGGGAATGCGATACCAGGGTTCGGCCTTGGTCAGGGTGGTCGGGTTGACCTTGATGGTCACGGGTGTGAGGATTTTCGCACCTCGCAGGGCGATAGCCGCGGCGCCCCGATGAAAGGCTGGCGCCTGGCCGGGCTGGCTGCGCGTGCCCTCGGGGAACACGATCAGGGTCTGGCCGTCCTTCAGGGCGTCGCTGGCGGCGTCAAGCATGTCCATGCTGCCGTCGTTGCTGATGTATTGGGTCGAACGCAATGGTCCACGGGTGAAAGGGTTCTCCCAGAGGCTTTGCTTGACCACGCAGTTGGCATCGCGCACCAGCCCGATCAGAAACACCACGTCGATCAGTGACGGATGATTGGCGATGATCATCTGCCCGGGCCGGCCGAGCTTTTCTGCGCCGTCGATCTGATAAGTGAGCACGCCGGTGCGGGCCATGAACCGGATGAAGAACCAGAACAGCCGTCCAACCGTGCGTCGGGCCCGTTGCCGATGGACCTGGGCATCGCCGGGCCACCAGGCCAGCAGCGGAAACACCAGCAGTCGCAGGCACAGCCCGCCCAGCCCGAACAGGGCGAAGCTTGCAGCGGTCGCGAGCAGCCGCCAGTAATAGGCGTCGCGATGCTTGCCCGTCACTGGTTGCGTTGCCAGGTCCATACACGATTCTTCCAGGTATGTTGGCAGGTGGTTTCGTTGTTCAACAGCGTACGCAGCAGATTCAGGGCATGGGGCCAGTCGCTGCCGGACGGTTGGACCGGCTGGGTGGACAAGGCCAGTTGCCAGTCACCGCCCCGGGTCAGCAGCAGCCCCATCGCATAGGGAAACGGCACGTCGTCAACCCAAGGTGCATAGACCTGGGGCGGTTGTTCTTCGGTGATGACCAGCAGCACCGCCGGTGCACCTTCATTCAACAGCGCGGCGGCTTCCAGGACACCATGCTCCAACCCGTCGCCCGTGGCGGCCAGGGCCGTCATTTCGCTGGTTTCGTTGCGCATGATCGACCACAGGCCGATCACTGCGTTGTGCACCGACAGGCTGAACTGGGTGGGCGACAACGGTTGGTCGGCTGCCAGGTCCTTGAGAATCTCAAATGTGCGCGGGGTTTCACCGTGGCGGGAAATAAAGACCAACGGCAGGTTCGGCCGGCCTTCGGCCAGGGGCCAGCCGACACTGAAGGCCATCCGCGCCAGGCGACTGAGGCGGCGGCGCTGCATGGCCGGCAGGAACGAGACATCAGGGGCGGCGTCGTTGGCGGGCAATATCACCGGCTGTTGGCTCCAGGCCTGCCAGTCGTCCACGCTTTCGAGCCCAGGGGCCCATGCGCGCCATTGGGCGATATTGAAATTGATCAAAAAATTCATCCCACCCCTGCGGGCTTTTTATTGTCACGGTTCAGTGGTTTGACCCGCGTCCAACCCAGCATGGCCTTGCGACCCAAATGGCGCGCATTATCCCGGTGCCGTTGGCTTGTAGCAAACAATGGTTACATTAAAACGGGAAAACCTGACGGTGGGTTCGTCCCGGCTCGGCCAGCTCATTATCGAGATCGTGACGAACCTGTCTGTCGGCTGCTTCCGTCATCCTTCGCGCGAATTGACGCTTCTTTGCCGGAAAAAGCCACTAACGCTGTAGTCCATCCATGCCGAAGGTAGCGAAGCGGTGTCATCGCCTACTACACTCGGGAATCTTTGATACACGGAGGTTTTGACATGCGGCGCGTGGTATTCAATCAGAAAGGTGGCGTGGGCAAGTCCAGCATCGCCTGCAACCTGGCGGCGGTCAGCGCCAGCGAAGGGTATCGCACGTTGTTGGTGGACCTGGACGCACAGGCCAATTCCACTCAATACCTGACCGGTCTCACCGGCGACGACATCCCTATGGGCATTGCCGACTTCTTCAAGCAAACCCTGTCGTCCGGGCCCTTTTCGAAGAAGAACAAGGTCGATATCTACGAAACGCCGTTCGATAACCTGCATGTCATCACCGCCACTGCCGAGCTGACGGATCTGCAGCCCAAGCTTGAGGCCAAGCACAAGATCAACAAGCTGCGCAAATTGCTCGAAGAATTGGACGAGGATTACGACCGGATCTACCTGGATACGCCACCAGCCCTGAATTTCTATGCGGTTTCAGCGCTGATTGCGGCTGATCGGGTATTGATCCCCTTCGATTGCGACAGTTTTTCCCGCCAGGCGTTGTATGGCCTGCTGGCGGAAATAGAAGAGCTCAAGGAAGACCACAATGAGGGCCTGGAGATCGAAGGCATCGTGGTCAACCAGTTCCAGGCCCGGGCCAGCCTGCCGCAGCAGATGCTCGACGAACTGATCGCCGAGGGCTTGCCGGTACTGCCGGTGTACCTGAGCAGCTCGGTGCGCATGCGTGAATCCCACCAGGCCAGCCTGCCGCTGATTCATCTGGATGCACGGCACAAGCTGACCCAGCAGTTCGTGGAGTTGCATGGGTTGTTGGAAAACGCCTGATCCACCTCTGCCGCCATGTGGGAGCGAGCCTGCTCGCGATAGCGGACTGACAGGCACATCGATGTTGAATGTGTCTGCGCATCGCGAGCAGGCTCGCTCCCACAATGGAGTAGCGTCAGATCCCCTGGCTGCGCAACCAGCTCATCAGCTGCGGCAAGGGTAACGCTCCGCTTTGCCGCGCGATTTCCTTGCCATTCTTGAACAGGATCAGGCTGGGGATCGAACGAATTCCCAATTGCGCCGACAGTTGCGGATTGGCTTCGCTGTCGAGTTTGGCCAGTCGGCATTTGCCGGTCAGTTGTGCGGCGGCCTGTTCGAACACCGGCGCAAAGGATTTGCAGGGGCCGCACCAGTCCGCCCACACATCCACCAGCAACGGCAGGTCGCCCTTGACCTGGCTGGAATAGTCGGCCTGTTTGAGTTCGAACGGCTTGCCCAATAACACCGGAGCTTTGCAGCGCCCACACTTGGGCTGGTCGGCCAGACGTTCGGCAGGTATGCGATTGAGCCCGTTGCAATGAGGGCAGGGGATCAGCATCGGGTCAGACATGGTGAGCTCCATAAGTCGGTCATGATGTTGATCTGGTGTCGCCGAGGCGGTTTATCAAGGTTGCCATTCATCAGATGCGCCGCACTGACGCCCTTCGATGGCCTCAAAAAGACCACAACGCATCTGTTCGCAACCCAAGGAGGTCCCATGAGCCATCCTCGAGAACCTGTCACGCACGCACCGCAGGACAACCCCAATGACGACGGCTGGGTGCTCGGCACCGCCGGTCGCGACGAAGACCCGAACGCCGCTCCCGCCTATGCCATTGATCGCCGTCACGAACGAGACGAACTGACCCCCGAAGACGCCCGCGGCCTGCCCGGCTATCCCGAGAAAAAAACGCCGGCCAAGCCAACTGACAAGGATGCCACCGAGGCAGAGCCGGGAATCGAGACGCCTGAGCAGGGGAACGATAAGGTCGGGTGAGACAGCTTTTGTGACGAGGGGATAAATCCCCTCGGCACAAAGGAGCGTTTGGCTGAAAGCCGATTCCAGCTATTGAGCTGGGTCACGACGAGCAACTGATCTCCAGATGCTTGCCCCACTCCGGCGGCCGTTGCGCATAGCTGTCCATGCCCGGTTGCTCCTCGAACGGACGGCTCAGCACCTTGTGCAGGCGGCGGACCTCTTCGTAGTCGCCTGATTCGGCGGCATCGATGGCGTTCTGTGCCAGATAGTTGCGCAGTACGTACAAGGGGTTCACCGCGTGCATACGGATCCGGCGCTGCTCTTGATCGACGCTGCCTTCACGGCCGACGCGAGCGATATAGAGCGCGCCCCAGGCGTCGAAACCCATGAGGTCGACAAAGTCGTCCCGCAGCCTGGCGACGGCTTGTTCAGGCGACTGATCACCCAACCGGCGGAAGAACAGACTGTAGTCGACGCCGCTGTTCTGCATCAGTTGCAGCAGGCGCTCCACCAGTTTCTGGTCATCGTCCTCCGCTGTGGTCAGGCCGAGGCGACGGCGCATCAGGTCCAGGTAATGGGCCTGGTAAAGCGGCAGGTACAAGCCCAATGTCTCGCGCAGGGCTTCTACGCTGATGAACGGCGTCAGGGCCTGGGCCAGGGCACTGAGGTTCCACTGCCCGATGGGCACCTGGTTGCTGAAGGAATAGCGACCCTGGTCATCGGAGTGGTTGCAGATGAAGTTGGCGTCGAAGTCATCGAGGAAGGCAAACGGCCCGAAATCGAAGGTGATGCCCAGAATCGACATGTTGTCGGTGTTCATCACGCCATGGCAGAAGCCATAGGCCTGCCATTTAGCAATGAGTTCGGCGTTGCGCTCGACGATTTCGCGGAACATCGCCAGATACGGTTCCGGCTGTTCACGGCATTCGGCGAAATGCAGGTTCAGTACGTGCTCGGCGAGCGCGGCATGCAGCTCGGGTTTCTTGGTGTAATAGAAATACTCGAAATGACCGAAACGCACATGGCTCGGTGCCATGCGGAGCACCATGGCGGCGCGCTCCTGCTTTTCGCGCCACACCGGGGTGTCCGAACCGATCACGCACAAGGCACGGGTGGTGGGGATCCCCAAGGCGTGAAGCGCTTCGGATGCCAGGAACTCGCGGATCGAGGAGCGCAACACGGCCCGTCCGTCGCCCATGCGTGAGAACGGCGTCTGGCCCGCTCCCTTGAGGTGAAGGTCCCAGTGTTCGCCGGCTTCGTTGTACACCTCGCCCAACAGCAAGCCTCGGCCATCACCGAGTTGCGGGTTGTAGTGGCCGAATTGATGTCCGGAATACACCATCGCCCGAGGCTCGGTTTCGGCCCACAACTTATGTCCGCCGAACAGCTCGGCGAACAGCGGTGCCTGGGCTTCGGCCGGCTCCAGGTCCAACAGCGCCATCGCGGCCGGGCTGGCGACCACCAGCCGTGGGTTGTCGATGGGTTCGGGCAACACATGGGCCGAAAAACCGTCACCCAGGCGGGCGAAGCGGTTATCGAATGACAAGGTTTCCAGCGTTTTCATGGCCGTCTCCGGCGCGATGCCCGGGGCACCGCGCATCAGTCGAGTGTGTCTTGCGGCGGCTCTGGCACCGGCTTGATGCTGGCTGCGGTCGAGGGTACGGGCGCGATGTTTTTCTTGTCGGGTTCGGCGGGCACCAGCTTGTATTCCTGGTCGTTGACGTTCTTCAGGTGGACTTCCAACTGCCGGAAGGCGATGTTGATGTGCTCCTTCTTGAACTCACGGTTGATGAAGCGGTTGATCTCGTCCAGCACCGGGTTGCGGTCGCCGAGATCGCGCACATGCATGCGCAACTCGTGATCCAGGGTGCTTTCCCCGAAGTTCAGGAAATACACGATCGGTTCCGGTTCCTTCAGCACCCGTGGGTTGTCGCGGGCGGCCTTGAGCAGCAGCTCCCGCACCCGATCCAGGTCCGAGCCGTAGTCCACGCCGAGTTTCAGGGTTACCCGGGTGACGGTGTCGGTCAACGACCAGTTGATCAACTGCCCGGTGATGAAGGTTTTGTTCGGGACGATGATGTCCTTGCGGTCGAAGTCGGTGATGGTGGTCGCGCGGATGCGGATCTTGCTGACGGTGCCCGACAGGTTGCCGATGGTAATGGTGTCGCCGATCCGTACCGGGCGCTCGAACAGGATCATGATCCCGGAAATGAAGTTGGCGAAGATTTCCTGCATGCCGAAGCCCAGGCCCACCGATAGCGCGGCCACCAACCACTGCAACTTGTCCCAACTCACGCCCAGGGTGGATAGGGTGGTGACGAAGCCGACGCCGGCGATCACGTAGGACAGCAGCGTGGTGGTGGCATAGGCGCTGCCCTGGGCCAGGTTCAGTTTCGACAGGACGAACACTTCCAGGAGGCCTGGCAGGTTGCGCGCCAGGGCGAAGGTGATGCCGATGATGATCAGCGCACCGAGCAAGTCGCCGATGCTGATGGGCACCATGCTCATGTTGACGCCGGTGCCGCTGGTGTATTCGTAGAGGGTGATGTTGTCCAGGTACGAGAATACGCTGATCAGGTCCGACCAGACCCAGTAAAGCGCGGCGATGAAGCCGCCCAGCAGGGCCAGGCGGATCAGGCGCAGGGACTGCTCGTTGACCTTCTCGATATCCAGGGTCGGCTCCTCGACCACGGCTTCACCATCGCCGGCTTCCTTGGCCGCCTGGCGCTTGGCCAGGGCGCGCTGGTAGGCCAGGCGCCGGGCCGCGACCGACAGGCCGCGAACGAAGGTGGCCTCGATCACCAGCCAGAACATCAGCAGGTACAGGGTATTGATCAGCCGGTCGCTGAGCTTCAGCGCGGTGTAGTAGTAGCCGAAGCACACCGCCACGAACAGCGCGATGGGCAGTGCGGTGAAAATAACCCCGACGGCCTTGCGGAACAGGGAGGCATTGCGGTGGGTCGGGCTGCTGAGCAACAGGCGGCTGAGCAGCCAGGCCATCAAGGCATAACAGGTCAGTACCACTGGCATGCCCAACACGTCGTCGGCCAGTGTCGAAGGCTGCAACTCGGCCACCGCCACCACGGCTACCAGCGCCAGTACCACCAGCCCGAGCCGACGGATCCAGCCCTGAAGGAACTCGACTTGCGGTTTTTCCCAGCGGAAATGCAACTCAGCCACGCCGCCGGGAGCCAGAATGCGATAGGCGGTATAGAACACCAGCCAGGCTTGGCCGATCTGCAACAGCGCCGCGCCGAGGTTGGCGTTCTGGCCGCGGGCATCGATTTGCAAGGCAAAACCACACAGGGCCAGTGCCAGGGCAACCGGCATCGCCAACAGGATGTTGATCAGGATCGCCTGGGGTGTGTGCCACTGGCTGTCGCGCTTGAAGTGGCCCACGTCCTGGTGAACTTTGCTCAACCGTGCATAGAGATGCTTGCGCCGCCACAGCAATGCACCGATCAGCAGAGCCAGGGGCAGGAACAGCAGCGGCCGCTGTGTCAGGCCGTCGGCCAGTTCACTGAGGCTCGAGGTCCAGGGCAACGAGTCGACCTGCTTTTCCAGGCGAGCCGGCACACCTCGCATCCATTCGAAATCCAGCGGTTTGTTGCTGGGGATCCAGAACATCTGCTCTTCGAGTGTCGCCCGCAGGTTTTGCGCAGTGCTGAGCAATTGTTTCTGATTGAGTTGCAGGGTGATGGATTCGTTGAGCACCGCGCTCAACTCGCGGCTCAGGCGTTCCAGCAGGTCGACGCGGGTCAGGGCCAGGTCCAGCAAGGTCTTGCGCAGCTGCGGCGTGACCTGCTCCGACGGCTGGGACGCCAACAGGCTGTCCACATAGGCGCTCGGATTGTTCAGCAGCTCCCGTTGCTGGCTGACTTCGAACTGGTACAGGCGGATGTCCGCGATCTGGTCTGCGAGGTTCTGGTCCAGCTTCAGGCGCGGCAGGGTCTGGCGCTGCTTATAGAGGATCTTGGAGAGCAACAGGCTGCCTTTGAGCACACTGATCTGTTCATCCAGGGCTGCGTCGGTCTGGGTGACGCTGTCCAGCAGCTGCTTGGTCTGCAGGTTCTGCTGGGTCACCTCGTTGAGGCGGTCGGTACTTTTGAGCAGGTAGTCGGAGAGCTTCAGGTTGGTCGCGCTTTCGGTTGCCAGCAGGCTGCTGCCGCCGGCCTTCTGGACTTCGATGGACTGCTGGGTCACCGTCTCCTGGGATTGGGCCAGGCGTTTCTGGTTGATCAGGTTCTGCAGGTCCTGGATTTCCTGCTCCATGCGGGAAATTTTTTCCATCAACAAGTCGTGCTGGCCGTTGCCCAGGTCCTGCAGTTGACTGTTGCCGGCCAGTTCCTGGCGGCGCAACGGGATCAACGCGTTCAGGGCTGCCAGTTCGGCGTTGAGCTGGTCGCGCTGTTCGGCGCTCAGGGGTTTGCCGGCGTCCCTGCCTGCCTTGAGGATGGAGTTGATCTGCTGGATGCGGGTCTGGCTGCTGGCGATTTCGGCCTGGGCCCGCTCGGGGCGGGTCTGGGCGGTGATGATCAGGCTATTGGCGTCGGCGAGGGCTTTTTGCAGGTCGCTCTGTTGGGTAGAGCGTTCCGTCAGCATTTGCTCGAGCTGGGAAATCGGCAGGTTGGCATAGCGCTGCGCCACGGGTACCACGGCGGTGTTCTTGAGCTTTGCCAGCTCCCGCTGGTTTTCGATGTTCTGTTTCGGCGCGCTGGCCAACTGTTGCTTGAGGGCGAGGAGCTTGCGTTCGTAGTCGGCCTTGCTGGCGAGCTGGGCCAAGGTATCCTGCAACACGGCTTGCAAGGCTTTCTGGTCGGCTTCCGGCAGTTTGCGGTCGGCAATCTTGTCCAGGCTGGCCTGCACCGAGTCGCTGGTAGGCGGTTCAGCAGCCTGCAGCGTGCAGACGGAAAGACTCAGGCCCAGCAGGGCGATGGCGAAGAGGGAGCGCAGGGTAGGCATAGAGACCGGACGAGCAAATTAAAGAATGGGAGCAGTTTAGAGGAACAAGCCGGGACCCGGGCGACTTCCTTCGGGGAATCTGACGCCCACTTTGCCGATCTTGTTCCCGTCCATGACCGCGACGGTCCACAAGGTGTTGTTCCAGTCCACCTGGTCGCCGACCACCGGTGCGCCACCGACTTTCTGGGCAATGAAGCGGCCCAGGGACATGTCCGGATCGATGCCGTCCAGTTGCAGGCCGTACAGGGCGGCAACCGCGGCCAGTTGGGCGTCTCCTTCGAGTACGAAGTCACCGAAGAAGCGCAGATCCAGGCCCCGTTGCGGCGCCTGGCTGAAGAGTTTTCCAAGGGCCGGCAGGTCATGTTCATGGCCGATCACGCAGAGCAGATCATCGGTTTCCAGCACCGTACTACCCGACGGATGGAGCAGTTGCTGGCCACGAAACAGCGCCGCGATACGGGTGCCATCGGGCATTTTCAGGTCTCGCAGGGGCGAACCGATGCACCATTTTTCCGCTCCGAGGCGATAAATGAACAGCTCCCACTCGCTGGTGACATGAACCTCCAGCGCTGCCCGGGAAATCGGCAAGGGCTCCGGCGGGACGGTGACGTGCAGCAGCTTGGCAACCCAGGGCAGGCTCGTGCCCTGGACCAGCAACGACACCAGCACGATGAAGAACGCCAGGTTGAAATAGAGCTGGGCGTGGGGCAGGCCGGCCATCAGCGGGAACACCGCCAGGATGATCGGCACCGCGCCACGCAGGCCGACCCAGGAGATGAAGGCCTTCTCGCGACCATGGAAGGCCTTGAAGGGCAGCAGGCCGACGATGACCGACAGCGGCCGTGCGAACAGGATCATCCACAACGCGAGGCCCAGGGCGGGCAGGGCGATCGGCAACAGGTCATGGGGCGTCACCAGCAGGCCCAGCACCAGGAACATGCCGATCTGCGCCAGCCAGGCCATGCCATCGAGCATGTGCAGGATGCCGTGGCGACTGCGCACCGGGCGATTGCCGATGACCAGGCCGCACAGATACACCGCCAGGAAACCGCTGCCGTGCAATGCATTAGTGAGAGCGAACACGGCCAGGCCGCCGCTGATGACGAGAATGGGGTAGAGGCCGTTGGCCAGGTTGATCCGGTTGACCAGTTGCAACATCAGCCAGCCACCGCCCAGGCCGAGCACGGCACCGCTGCCGAACTCACGCACCAGATGCCCCACCAGGTTCCATTCCAGGTCGGTCTGGCCGCTGGCGAGCATGCCGATCAAGGTCACGGTCAGGAACACCGCCATGGGGTCGTTGCTGCCGGACTCGATCTCGAGGCTGGCGCTGACCCGCTCGTTCAGGCCTTTGCCGCCTAGCAGCGAGAACACTGCCGCGGCATCGGTCGAGCCGACAATGGCGCCGATCAACAGACCCTGGATCAGGTTCAGATTGAACAGCCACGCCGCCGCCAGGCCGGTCAACCCGGTGGTGATCAGCACCCCGACCGTTGCCAGCGACAGCGCCGGCCACAGGGCCACCCGGAAACTCGAAACCCGGGTACGCAAGCCACCGTCCAACAGAATGACGGCCAGCGCGAGGTTACCGACCAGATAGGCCGTGGCGTAGTTGTCGAAAAGAATACCGGCACCATCGACACCGGCGGCCATGCCCACGGCCAGGATGATCACCAGGATCGGGATGCCCAGGCGGGACGAAAGAGAACTGACCAGGATGCTCGCACCCACCAGCAACGCGCCGATCAAGAACAGGCTGTTGATGGTCGTCGCAGTCAAAGGCAGTACTCCGGAAAAACTGAAAGACGGGCACGGACTGACCATGCAGTCTGCGTGCCAGCGATTCTAACCTGTTGAAATGTGATGCTGTCAAAAAAGGTTTGGCTTGCCTTCAGGGGGCGGAGATTTTTCGCTGCGGTGGGAGCAAGGCTTGCCCGCGATGAGGCCGAAGCAGGGCCCAGGAAGCGTGGTGCCTTCATCGCGGGCAAGCCTTGCTCCCACAGAAGAGAGCAAAGCCCGCAACGCGAACATGTCAGAGGCTGAAGCGCCCCACCATGCTGTTCAAGTCCACCGCCAGGCGCGACAGTTCGGCACTGGCGGCGCTGGTCTGGTTGGCGCCGGTGGCCGATTGCACCGACAGGTCGCGGATGTTCACCAGGTTGCGGTCCACTTCACGAGCCACCTGGGCCTGTTCTTCGGCGGCGCTGGCGATCACCAGGTTGCGTTCGTTGATTTCGACGACGGCGGTGTTGATGGTGTCCAGGGACATGCCGGCGCCGCGGGCGATGTTCAGCGTCGACTCGGCACGTTCGGTGCTGTGGCGCATCGAGTCCACGGCCTGTTCGGTGCCGCTCTGGATGCTGCCGATCATGCGCTCGATCTCGCTGGTCGACTGCTGAGTGCGATGTGCCAGGGCGCGCACTTCATCCGCTACCACCGCAAAGCCGCGACCGGCTTCACCGGCACGGGCGGCTTCGATGGCGGCGTTCAGGGCCAGCAGGTTGGTCTGGTCCGCCAGGCCGCGGATCACGTCCAGCACTTTGCCGATGTCGCGGGACTCGTCGGCCAGGTTGCCGATCAGCGTGGCGGTGCCTTGCACATCAGCGCTCATGCGCTCGATGGCACTGACGGTTTCCTGCACAAGGTCCCGTCCATCGCCCACGGACGTGGTGGCGTGTTTCGACGCTTCGGACGTGCTGACCGCATTGCGCGCCACTTCTTCCACGGCACTGGTCATTTCGTTGACCGCGGTGGCGGCCTGTTCGATTTCGTTGTTCTGCTGGGTCAGGCCACGAGCGCTTTCGTCGGTGACGCTGTTGAGTTCTTCGGCGGCGGAAGCCAATTGGGTGGCTGAGCCGGAAATCCGCTGCAAGGTGTCGCGCAGTTTTTCCTGCATGGTCGCCATCGCCCGCAGCAGGCGACCGGCTTCGTCGTTGCCATCCACGGTGATCGGTCGGGTCAGGTTGCCCTTGGCAATTTCCTCGGCGGCGTTCAGGGCGCTGCCAATGGGTTGGGTGATGCTGTTGGTCAGCAGCCAGGCGAAGAGCAGGGTCAGGCCGGTAGCGATGACCAGCAGGGCGACGACCCAGTTGAAAGCGGTCGAGTACTGTTGCGTCGCACCTTGGTTGAGCGCTTCGGCTTGCTGATTGTTGATCTCCATCAGCCGGTTGATGACTACGTTGATGGCGTCGGAATTACTCAGTAGCTCAGTGTTGAGCAGTGTGCGCAATTCATCGACTTGATTGTTGCGTGACAGCGTCTTCATCCGCTCTTCGAGCTGTCGGTACTGCCCCAGCAGCTGCACATATTGGTCATAAGCGGCCCGCTCTTCAGGGGCGCTGATGAGTTTTTCGTAGGCGGCCTGGGCCGCGCGGATCTGCTGGTTGCGTTGTTCGAACAGCTCGAAGGTTTTCTGTTGGATATCCGGCTCGCGATTAACCAGCAAGCGATAAGACAATACGCGCAGGCGCAGGGTAAGCTGGGTGAATTCATCCAGGGCCTGGATGCTGGGCACGCTGTTCTCGACGATGTTTTCGCCGGAGCTGCGGATTTTGCTCATCTGGGTCAGGGCGAACACCCCAAGCGCCAGCATCAGGGCGCCGATCAGGGCAAACCCCAGGAACGCCCGCGGCGCGATATTCATATTACGTAGGGACATGGAAGGTTCCGGGAAGAGGCGCGTCCGTGCGGGCTTTGACTGATGACCAATGACTTATCGGTCATGGGACTGAAGTCTTGAGGCGGCTGCATGCTTTTGACGCAAAGCGACATTACCGGGCGACGAAGGGCAGGAACCAGATTGCCCATCCGCAGTCTCTACAGCTCGCCAGCGAAGCATCGTCGCCCTGCTAGCCATGGCATCGGCGGTGACTTTTCTTTATCGTACGCGCCCCTTGAAAAAGCCTGGAAATCAATATGTTGGAAACATCCCTCAGCCAGCTGGAGCAACTGGTCAATGACCTGGTGCAACAGAATCGCCACCTCACCGGCCTGACCGAAACCCTGAGCGCGGAACTTGCCAGGGCCAAGGATGAAAATGAAAGCCTGCAACTGAGCCTGATGGAACAGGAAGAACTCCATGGTGCTACCGCCGCTCGTATCCAGGTATTGATCGAGCGGGCCAGCACCGGTCCTGTCAGCGCATGAAGCACGGCGCTGACGGGGTGACGGTCGTTTCGATCCTGGGAGAGGACTATTCGATCAAAGCGCCGGCCGGGCAGGAACAGGCCCTGCTGGACGCCGCTGCAATGCTCAAGGCTGCCTTGGCCGATACCAAGAGAAAATACCCGACGCTGATCGGCGATCGTCTGCTGGTGTTGGCGGCAATGAACCTTTGCTCCCAGCAGATGGAAATGCAGAAGCAGCACCAGGCAGAGCTCGACCGATATCAGGAGCAGGTCAGCGCCACGGTCGACGTCATTTCCAGGACTATCCAGCAAGCCTGAAAAATAATGTGAGTACACCCAGGAAATAGATTGTCGATAGGGTTGTATACAATCGGCACGGCTGTTGCAGCGTTTTCAGCATCTTAATTCCCTGGGGGTGCTTCATGTGGTTCTGGCGACGCAGTATTCAGTGGCAGTTGATTCTGGGCATGGGCACCGCCCTGCTGGTGAGTATTCTCATCGTGGTTGGCGTTTATACCCTCGTGGTCAATCGCCTTGCCCAGCAGTACCTCGTGGAGCAGGCATTGCCGTCGAGCATCGAAGCGACGCGCAATGACATCGAGCGAATTCTGGTCCAGCCGCTGACGGCCGCCAAGGACATCGCCAGCAACAGCATGGTGAAGGAGTGGCTGGCTGGGGGCGAAGACAGCGCGGCCACTGCCGGCTTCGTGCGTTACCTGGAGGGCATCCGCGCGGGGCATAACGCCTTTACTGCGTTGATTGCAGGTGCCGATTCCGGTCGCTATTACACGGAAAAAGGCCTGGATCGGACCCTCACCCGCAGCAACCCTTCCGATGCGTGGTTCTATTCCTTCCTGGATGGCAATCAAGCGCGAACCCTCAATATCGACAATGACACCGCCACGGGCGAGTTGACGTTGTTTATCGACCTCAAGGTCGAACAGGCCGGCAAGGTCGTCGGCATTGCCGGGCTTGGTCTGCGGCTCAAGGAGCTGTCGCAGTTGATCCACGATTTCAGCTTTGGCGAGCGCGGAAAAGTCTATCTGGTGCGATCCGACGGCCTGATCCAGGTACATCCCGAAGCACGGTTCAGTGGCAAGCGTCAGTTGGCCGAACAGATCGGTGCCCCCGCTGCCCAAGCCGTCATGGGGCAGAAGGGTCTTTCCAGCAGCGCATTCGTGCGCGACGGCGAAGAGTTTCTCGCCCTGAGTCTGCCGCTGCGTGACCTGGGCTGGACCCTGGTGGCCGAAGTGCCCCAGTCGCAGATCTATGCCGAGGCCCGTCGTGCCATGTGGATGAGCTGTTTTATCGGTCTGGGCGTGGCGTTTATATGCCTGCTCCTGGTGGTGCTGCTGGCTCGCGGATTGATCCGCCCGATTCGCCAAGTAACAGCGGCGCTGGTTGCTATCGGTAGCGGTGGTGGAGATTTGACTCACCGGTTAGATTCCAGTCGCGTCGATGAGCTGGGTGACCTGGCGCGAGGCTTCAATCGCTTCCTGGAACGCCAGCGAGACATGATCGGCGAAGTGCTCACCACCAGCGAGCGCCTGCGTACCGCTGTCGGCCAGGTAGCCCTTGTGGTGGACAACACTGCCCAGCGCTCCGGTCGGCAGCAGGAGATGACGGACATGGTTGCTACTGCCGTCCACGAAATGGGCCTGACAGTGCAGGAAATCGCCCAGAATGCGGGCAACGCCGCTGTTGCGTCTCAAACCGCCCGGGATGAAGCACAGCAGGCCCGGGAGGTGGTAGGTGGTTCGATTCGGCATATTGAGAGCATGTCCGATGAAATAGGCGTTGCGGCAGCGGCCGTGGGCGAGCTGGCGGATCAGGTGGCGTCCATTGATCAGGTGCTGGCGGTGATTCGCGGTATTTCTGAGCAGACCAACCTGCTGGCACTGAACGCCGCCATCGAAGCCGCCCGCGCCGGTGACATGGGACGAGGCTTTGCCGTAGTGGCCGATGAAGTCCGTACCCTGGCGCGACGGACCCAGACTTCCACTGACGAAATCCAGCAGATCATCGGTAGCCTCAAGCAAGGGGCGGAAAATGCGGTGTCGTCCATGCACATCGGGCAAGCGGCTACGGGGACCGGGGTGGAGTCGAGCCAGCGCACCGGTGTTTCGCTGACGGCGATCACTGGGCAGGTCG
Source organism: Pseudomonas corrugata (assembly GCF_001269905.1). Classification (GTDB taxonomy): domain Bacteria; phylum Pseudomonadota; class Gammaproteobacteria; order Pseudomonadales; family Pseudomonadaceae; genus Aquipseudomonas; species Aquipseudomonas corrugata. The sequence goes on from NZ_LHVK01000014.1 coordinate 294,856, forward strand.
AGCGCATCAGCGACATGAATCATCAGGTGGCGACGGCTACTGAGGAGCAGTCGGCGGTGACTGAGGAGATCAACCGCAATGTACAGGGGATTTCTGATCTGGCTCGGGCTACGGCTGGGGAAGTCAGGGCTTGTCGCGAGGATTGCCAGACCTTGCAGCGCCTGGCGGATGATTTGGCTCGGCAGATGGGAGGCTTCAAGTTGAGCTGAGAGGAGGCACGCAGATGCCTATGTGGGAGCGGGCCTGCTCGCGAAGGCGTCCTGACAACCGCCCCTGCCTTTCATGTAAGCCGATCCAATTACAACGACGGAAAAAGATTAGCGAGAACCCTTCCCTCCCGACAACCGCCTAGGGTCGTCGGAATATTCGGCAGGGTTGTCCGACCATTCCCACAGATGTAGGTCGGCTGTAAGGCTGCCATCGCGAGCAGGCTCGCTCCCACAGAGGGGCTGGGTATAGCCGCAAGAGATAGACCGATCCGGCTCAGAACCACTCGTCCCGCATCTCCAGGCACGTGTCATCCCGTGCCTCCAGCAGCGCGAGCTCATGATGACAACCGGGCACTTCCCACGTCAGAAAATACCGCGCCGCCTGCAACTTGCCGTTATAGAAGTCGCTATCGGCTGCATTGCCCCTGGCGAGGCCTTCCTCGGCACGGATGGCCTGCTCCAGCCAGCGCCAGCCGATCACCATATGACCGAACACCTTGAGGTACAGCGCCGAATTGGCGAGGCTGCTGTTGACTTTGCCTTGGGCCAGGTCCGTCAGCAGGCCGAGGGTGACCGATTGCAGGCGCGCCACCAGGGCTTCCAGTGGCTGACGCAAGGGCGTCAATGATGCATGCGCCTGGGCGCGTTCGGTGGTGTCGGCTACCAGGCGGATCAGTTGCTTGAGCCCGGCGCCGCCGTTCTGCGCCAGTTTGCGTCCCAACAGGTCCAGGGACTGGATGCCGTGGGTGCCTTCGTGGATCGGGTTCAGGCGATTGTCGCGGTAATACTGCTCGACCGGGTACTCGCGGGTGTAACCATGGCCGCCGAGAATCTGGATCGCCAGTTCGTTGGCCTTCAGGCAGAACTCCGAGGGCCAGGATTTGACGATCGGGGTCAGCAAGTCCAGCAGTTCATGGGCCCGTCGACGCTCGGCTTCGCTTTCAAGGGTGGTGGTGTCGTCGAACAGCCGCGCCGCATACAGGCCCAGGTCGAACGAGCCTTCAACGTAGGCTTTCTGGGTCAGCAGCATGCGGCGCACGTCGGCGTGCTGGATGATCGCCACGGGAGCTGTGGTCGGGTCCTTGCTGTCGGGAACCCGCCCCTGTGGGCGTTCACGGGCATAGTCGAGGGAATACAGATAGCCGGCGTAACCCAGCATCACCGCGCCCATGCCGACGCCGATCCGAGCCTCGTTCATCATCTGGAACATGTAGCTCAACCCGTGGTGCGGTTTTCCTACGAGGTAACCGACACACTCACCATTGTCACCAAAGTTCAGCGCCGTGGAGGTGGTTCCGCGCCAGCCCATCTTGTGGAACAGCCCGGCCAGGAGCACGTCGTTACGTTGGCCGAGGCTGCCGTCATCGTTGACCAGGAACTTGGGCACGATAAACAGTGAGATGCCCTTAACGCCGGGCGGTGCGTCCGGCAGTTTCGCCAGGACCATGTGCACGATGTTTTCCGACAGTGGATGATCGCCTCCGGAAATGAAGATTTTGTTGCCCTTGAGTCGATAGGTGCCGTCGGACGCCGGCTCTGCGCGTGTACGAATATCCGATAGCGAAGAGCCCGCATGGGGTTCGGTCAGAGCCATGGTGCCGAAGAAGCGACCCTCGATCATCGGCTGCAGGAAGCGGCGTTTCTGCTCTTCGTCGCCGAAGCTCTCGATCAGGTTCGCGGCGCCCATGGTCAGGAATGGGTAGGAAGTCGAAGCGGCGTTGGCGGATTGAAAATGTGCGAAGCAGGCCTGGGACAGCAACGTGGGCAGTTGCATGCCTCCCGCCTCGAAACTGCGCGCGGCGTTGAGAAAGCCAGCCTCGAGGAAGGCGTCCACGGCCGGTTTCACTTCTGGAATGAGGATGGCCTGGCCGTCTTCGTAGCGTGGTTCGTTTTCATCATTCTTGCGGTTGTGCGGCGCGAAGTATCTCTCGGCGATGCTGCGGGCCGTGCCGATGGCCGCATCGAAGGTTTCGCGATTGTGCTCGGCGAACCGCTCGCGCTGGGTCAGGCCCTCGGCATCGAGGACTTCATACAGCTCGAAAGCCAGATTACGGGAACTGAGCAACGTCTCGGACATGGCGGCCTACCTTTCTTTGGAATGGGGCCGAGTCTAGAACCGGGAATAGAGGCTGAACAGGATGATTGATGGCAGTGATGGAGAGGTGAGGCCGACGCTAATCAATGTGGGAGCCTGCTCGCGATGACGGTTTGTCAGTCACATCTGTTTTTGATGTGACTACGCTATCGCGAGCAGGCTCCCACACAAGGCTGTGCAGGCTGGGCAACCATTGCGGCTGCCCAGCCTAAGGCGTTAACCGATGGTCATCAGGCTGGCGTTACCACCCGCCGCAGCGGTGTTGACGCTCAATGCCCGCTCGATCACCAGGCGTTCCAGCGCAATGCCGGTTTCGCCCTGGGACAAGCCATGGACCCCGACGATGGCGCCGGCACGCTTGGCCACTTGCTGGCAAACGCTGCGCAGTTGATCCGAGTCGCCGTGATGCAGGACCGCGTCGTACACCACATCGTCCTTGGTCCAGTCGGAAACCCGCTGGATGCGTGACTGAATATCCTTCGGCAAACGGACGAACAAGGCCTTGCTCGTGTCGGTTTCCGGCCATACGGCCGAGCCACCCACGGCCAGTACGGCGGCCAGTTGCGTCAACAGATCGCCTTCCACGTCGGCCAGGCACAGTACATGTTCGCGTGGCAGGATGGCGTAGCTGTTACGTTCGCCGGTCGGGCCGGTCAACTGGCGGGTGATACCACTCTGGGACTGGGCCGCGAACTGCACGCACAGGGTGCTCAGTTCGGCGAGCTTCTGGCTGTCGGCCCAGGCTTGCAGGGCGGTCAGCGGTTTGCTCATGGCTTCGCGCAAGCGCACGTCCGGTGCGCTGGCGGCGTCGCTACGGACGAAGGATTGCTGGATCGCATCGGTAGGACGTGTCGACAGTAAACGGTACAGGTACAGCGGACCACCGGCCTTCGGACCGGTGCCCGACAGGCCTTCGCCACCGAATGGCTGTACACCGACCACGGCACCGACAATGTTGCGGTTCACGTAGACGTTGCCGGCATGGACGTTGTCGATCACCTTGGCGATAGTCTCGTCGATGCGGGTATGCACACCCAGAGTCAAGCCATAGCCGGAGGCGTTGATCTGGTTGATCAACTGGTCGAGCTCTTTGCGCTTGTAGCGCACCACGTGCAGCACCGGACCAAAGATTTCGCGTTGCAACTCATCGAAGCTTTCCAGTTCGATGAGGGTCGGCATCACGAACGTGCCGCGCTTGCACTCGTCGCTGTCGGCGATTGCCATCTGGTACACGGTGCGACCTTTGTCGCGCATGGCCTGGATGTGCTTCTCGATGCCGGCCTTGGCTTCGGCATCGATTACTGGGCCGATGTCGACGGAGAGGCGCTCAGGATTGCCCAGGCGCGATTCGGCCATGGCGCCCTTGAGCATTTCGATGACACGGTCCGCGGAATCTTCCTGCAAGCACAGGACCCGCAAGGCCGAGCAACGCTGACCGGCGCTGTCGAAGGCCGACGACACTACGTCGATCACCACTTGTTCGGTCAGGGCCGAGGAGTCAACGATCATGGCGTTCTGGCCGCCGGTTTCCGCGATCAGCGGGATCGGGCGACCCTGGTTGTCCAGGCGACCGGCGATGTTGCGTTGCAGCAGTCGGGCGACTTCGGTGGAACCGGTGAACATCACGCCTTTGACCCGCTCGTCGCCCACCAATCGGGCACCGACGGTTTCGCCACGGCCCGGCAGCAGCTGCAGCACACCTTCCGGAATGCCGGCCTCGATCATCAGGCGTACGGCTTGGGCGGCAACCAGCGGCGTTTGTTCAGCCGGCTTGGCCAGTACCGGGTTGCCGGCGGCCAGCGCGGCGGCGACCTGGCCGCTGAAGATTGCCAAGGGGAAGTTCCACGGGCTGATGCAGACCACAGGGCCCAGCGGGCGGTGGGCATCGTTGGTGAAGTCGTTGCGCGCCTGCACCGCGTAGTAGCGCAGGAAGTCCACCGCCTCACGGACCTCGGCGATGGCATTGGCGAAGGTTTTGCCGGCTTCACGGGCCAGCAGGCCCATCAGTGGCTGGATCTCGCCTTCCATCAGATCGGCGGCACGCTCGAGAATCGCAGCGCGCTCTGCCGGTGGTGTGGCTTGCCAGATCGGTGCGGCGTTGAGGGCGCACTGGATGGCGTTGTCGACGTCTGCAACCGTGGCTTCCTGCACGTGGCCGACCACGTCGCGGTGGTCGGATGGATTCAGCACCGGTGCCGGGGTTTCTTCGCTGGCGGCGCAACCGAGGATCGGTGCGGCTTTCCATTCGTTATGGGCTGTTGCCAGCAGGGCGCAGGACAGCGAGGCCAGGCGATGTTCGTTGGCCATGTCGATGCCGCTGGAGTTGGCGCGTTCGCTGCCGTACAGGTCGCGCGGCAGTGGAATGCGTGGGTGCGGCAGGCCGAAACCGCCTTCCAGGGTCGCCATCTGTTCGATGCTGGCAACCGGGTCGGCCACCAGTTCCTGAATGGAAATCGACTGGTCGGCGATGCGGTTGACGAACGAGGTGTTGGCGCCGTTTTCCAGCAAGCGACGAACCAGGTAGGCCAGCAGCGTTTCGTGGGTACCGACCGGGGCGTACACGCGGCACGGACGGTTCAGCTTGCCTTCGGAGACCTTTCCTACAACCTGTTCGTACAGCGGTTCACCCATGCCGTGCAGGCACTGGAACTCATACTGACCCGGGTAGTAGTTCTGACCGGCGATGTGATAGATGGCCGACAGCGTATGGGCGTTGTGTGTGGCGAACTGCGGGTAGATGACTTCTGGCACCGACAGCAGTTTGCGTGCGCAAGCGATGTAGGAAACGTCGGTGTACACCTTGCGGGTATACACCGGATAGCCTTCCAGGCCCTCGACCTGGGCGCGCTTGATCTCGCTGTCCCAGTAGGCGCCTTTTACCAGGCGAATCATCAGGCGATGACGGCTGCGGCGAGCCAGGTCGATGACATAGTCGATCACATACGGGCAGCGCTTCTGGTACGCCTGGATCACGAAGCCAATGCCGTTCCAGCCGGTCAGCTTCGGCTCGAAGCACAGGCGCTCCAACAGATCCAGGGACAGCTCGAGACGGTCGGCTTCTTCGGCGTCGATGTTCAGGCCGATGTCGTATTGCTTGGCCAGCAGGGTCAGCGACAGCAGGCGCGGGTACAACTCGTCCATGACGCGTTCGTACTGGGCGCGGCTGTAACGCGGATGCAGGGCCGAAAGCTTGATGGAAATGCCTGGACCTTCATAGATCCCACGGCCATGGGAGGCTTTGCCGATGGAATGGATGGCTTGTTCGTACGAGGCCAGGTATTTCTGAGCGTCATGCTCGGTGAGTGCGGCTTCACCCAGCATGTCGTAGGAATAACGGAAACCCTTGGACTCGAATTTGCTGGCGTTGGCCAGGGCTTCGGCGATGGTCTCGCCGGTGACGAACTGTTCGCCCATCAAGCGCATGGCCATGTCGACACCCTTGCGGATCATCGGCTCGCCGCTTTTGCCAATGATACGGCTCAGGGAGGAAGTCAGGCCGGCTTCGTTGTGGGTGGCGACCAGCTTGCCGGTCAGCAGCAGGCCCCAGGTCGCGGCATTGACGAACAGCGACGGGCTATTGCCCAGGTGCGGTTGCCAGTTGCCGGTGCTGATCTTGTCGCGGATCAGCGCGTCACGTGTGCCTTTGTCCGGGATACGCAGCAGTGCTTCGGCCAGGCACATCAGCGCCACGCCTTCCTGGGATGACAGGGAGAACTCCTGCAACAGGCCCTGAACAATACCGGCACGGCCGCCGGCACTCTTCTGGTTGCGCAGTTTCTCTGCAATCGACGCCGCCAGCTTGTTGGTGGCTTCAGCCATTTCGGCCGGCAGGCGAGCCTGTTCGATCAGCATCGGCACCACTTCCGGCTCGGGGCGGCGGTAGGCGGCGGTGATGGAGGCGCGCAGCACCGATTGCGGCAGGATGCTTTCGGCAAATTCCAGGAAGCACTGGTGGGCGTGGTCGACCTGGACATCGCCAGCGTCGTCGCCGTCTGCGCGGACCGAGCCGTTCAGCTCGGTCAGGGTTGCACCACCCTCGAGTTTCTCCAGGTAATTGAAGATTGCCTGCTTGATCAGCCAGTGAGGCGTGCGATCAATCGAGGTAGCGGCCGCCTTGAGGCGTTCGCGGGTCGGGTCATCGAGTTTGACCCCAAGGGTGGTGGTAGCCATATTTTTATCCTCATGTTTACCACGTACGGCGTGGCATCAGCTGGCGCAAGATTAGCTGCGAGCTGATTGAGGTGCAACCGGGTGCAACCCTTTTTTTGACGAAATATCAGGCAGTCCGTCAGGAATAAAAACGTGGCAGGTCTATCTCGCACTGCCTTAGTGCTTTGGCTTCTAGCCGGACCTGATCGACTGCACTAAAAGGGAGCAAAAAAGCCGGTTTTTTCAAGAAAACCGATCAGGTGCAACTGATTTGAACGAAACTGGTTGCACCTTATTTCGTTTGTTGAATAGCATTCACAGCCAAGGTGCAACCGGTTCCAAGCCGAGGGGCATCGGCTGATGGCTTTCCTGGGGAAACATCAGTCATATATTCGCGGGTCTGCAAATCGTCGCCACGCGTCTGCGTTGTCGACGCTTTCTCTGCCACCGCTACATAAAAACAAAGCCAGGGCGTAACTCATGAGTGTTAGTAATCCCACCCTGATCACCTTCGTGATCTATATCGCAGCCATGGTCCTGATCGGTCTGATGGCTTATCGCTCCACCAACAACCTTTCCGATTACATCCTGGGCGGCCGCAGCCTGGGCAGCGTCGTGACGGCATTATCCGCCGGTGCCTCGGATATGAGTGGCTGGTTGTTGATGGGCTTGCCCGGTGCCATCTATATGTCCGGCCTGTCGGAAGGCTGGATCGCCATCGGCCTGATCATCGGTGCCTACCTGAACTGGCTGTTCGTGGCTGGTCGCCTGCGGGTGCAGACCGAGCATAACGGCGACGCTCTGACGCTGCCGGACTACTTTGCCAGCCGTTTCGAAGACAAGAGCGGTGTGCTTCGTATCATCTCTGCGGTGGTCATTCTGGTGTTCTTCACCATCTACTGTGCTTCCGGCATCGTGGCCGGTGCCCGCCTGTTCGAAAGCACCTTCGGCATGTCCTACGAGACCGCGCTGTGGGCCGGTGCAGCGGCGACCATCGCCTATACCTTCGTGGGTGGGTTCCTGGCCGTGAGCTGGACTGACACGGTACAAGCCACCCTGATGATCTTCGCGCTGATTCTGACGCCGATCATCGTGTTGCTGGCCACCGGCGGCGTGGACACCACGTTCCTGGCCATCGAGGCGAAAGACCCGACGTCGTTCGACATGCTGAAGAACACCACCTTCATCGGCATCATCTCGCTGATGGGCTGGGGCCTGGGGTATTTTGGCCAGCCGCACATCCTGGCGCGCTTCATGGCGGCTGACTCGGTCAAGTCCATCACCAAGGCCCGTCGCATCTCCATGACCTGGATGATCCTGTGCCTGGGCGGTACCGTGGCCGTTGGCTTCTTCGGTATCGCGTACTTCTCGGCACACCCTGAAGTTGCCGGTGCCGTGACCGAAAACCCTGAGCGCGTGTTCATCGAGTTGGCGAAGATTCTCTTCAACCCATGGGTTGCCGGTGTCCTGCTGTCGGCCATCCTGGCGGCGGTGATGAGCACTCTTAGCTGCCAACTGCTGGTGTGTTCCAGCGCCCTGACCGAAGACTTCTACAAGACTTTCCTGCGCAAGAGCGCATCCCAGGTGGAACTGGTCTGGGTCGGCCGTGCCATGGTGCTGCTGGTGGCGCTGGTCGCCATTGCCCTGGCGGCCAATCCGAGCAACCGTGTACTGGGTCTGGTGAGCTACGCCTGGGCCGGTTTCGGTGCCGCATTCGGTCCTGTGGTCCTGATCTCCGTGATCTGGAAAAACATGACCCGTAACGGCGCACTGGCCGGCATCCTGGTGGGTGCGATTACCGTTATCGTCTGGAAGCACTTCGAGCTGCTGGGCCTGTACGAAATCATTCCGGGCTTTATCTTCGCCAGCCTGGCCATCTATTTCGTCAGCAAGATGGGTACGCCTACCTCCGGCATGCTGCAGCGCTTCGAAGCGGCCGAAAAAGATTTCCGCCTGAACCAGTAAGCCTGTTTGGCGAGGCCTCGATGGCTCGCTGAAAGCTGTATCGAGAAACGGCCCGTCGCCAATGGAGACGGGCCGTTTTTTATTGGGTCTCAGTCTGGACTGGCATCGGGTTGATTGAGAAAGATCAAAACACCCAGTATCGCCATGTAGAACCTGAACGCGGCATCCTGGCCATTCCAGATTTCCGATTGCCACATCAGAAACCATTCGCCGCCGACGACCATGAAGCCAAAAAACCAGACGAAGAAGCCCATTGTCAGGCCGGCGATGACCCAGCGTTTGGCCTGCGTGAAAACCTTGCTATCAGCTCTGCGTGCCAGCCACAACTCCAGCGCGCCATAGCTCAACAACCCTGCCGTGATCGCTTCGCCGAGAATGATCAGCCAGTAGGCTCCATGCCACATCCATGGCTGGGCGATGGCGCGGTAACGGGCGGCGTTGTCCGGGAAGGTGGTGTCCATGCTCAGCACGTGCTGGACGAAGTTGAAATTGGAGCGGTAGTCCGTGACGTTGTTGAACACGGTCAGGAAGGCGAATGCGGCGAGTGCCAGGGTCATTGCGATTTTTGCGTAACGAGCCGTCATGGGGGCGTCCTTTGCTTTTTGCGACAAAGGCACGTTATCACGCCCGCGTGCAGTACCGAGGGCCGTCATGGTGTAAGAAATTGCTGAGCCATTCGTATGACGGCCGGCCACGACGCAGAACGTGTCTATCGGAAAATACGCCGCGCTTTTGCGACTGTAATCTCCCTGTTTGTAAGGCAAATCTGTTTTTCATGACGTCCCGTCAACTCTCCGTGCGACTCATGCAGAATCCCCCATCTTTCATTCTGCTGAGATACATCGGATGTTCGCGCCTGCCAACCAACCGCGTTTCACCCTGACGCTCGACAGTGGGCTGAATGAACTCAAGGTACTTGAGTTCACGGGCCGGGAAACCATCAGCCAGCCCTATCGCTTTGACCTGGAACTGGTAAGTGAGCGACCGGACCTGGAACTGGAAGCGCTGCTGCATCGCCAGGCCTACCTGACCTTCGATCATCAGGGGCGTGGCATTCACGGTCAGGTCTACAGCGTGGCCCAGGGCGATTCGGGCAAGCGCCTGACCCGTTACCAGGTCAGTCTGGTGCCGCGCCTGGCGTACCTGCGTCACCGTATCAACCGGCGGATTTTCCAGCATTTGAGCGTGCCGTCGATCATTGCGCGGGTCTTGAAGGACCATGGCATCCATGGCGATGCGTTTCAGTTCAGCCTCAGCGGGCAATACCCCGAGCGGGAATACTGTGTGCAATTCGCTGAAAGTGATCTGGCATTCATCGAGCGCATCGGTGCCGAGGCTGGTATTCATTACCACTTCCGTCACAGTCCTGAAGGCCATCTGCTGGTTTTCGGTGACGACCAGACAGTGTTCCCCCGTTTGCCCGAATCGACGCTGTATCTGCCGGGCAGTGGCATGGCCGCCGGGGCGCCGTCGATCAAGCGGCTGGCTGTTCGACTCCAGACCCGGACCAGTGCGGTGACGCTGTGCGACTACGATTTCCGCAACCCTGGCCTGTCCTTGCAAACCAGCCTGGACAGCCGGCAGCAACCCGTGCTGGAGGACTATCGCTACCCCGGTCATTTTTCAGACCGCGAACATGGCCGGCACCTGACCCGGCGTGCGTTGGAGCGTCATGGCGCGGATTTGCGCCTGGCCGAAGGGCGCAGCGACCAAAGTGCTCTCGTCAGTGGGCATTTCATGCCAATCGATGGACACCCGCGCGAGCAGTGGAACGACCTGTGGCTGCTGACGCAGATCACCCACCGCGGTCGCCAGCCGCAAGTGTTGGAGGATACGGTTACGGAAGGCGCGGATGAATTCCAGGGCTACAGCAATACCTTTCTTGCGACGCCGTGGGACGTGTTCTTTCGTCCGCCGCTGCATCATGAGAAACCTCCAGCCCACGGTTATCAGCCAGCGGTGGTGAGCGGGCCTGTCGATAGCGAAATTCATTGCGACGAGTTCGGTCGGGTCAAGGTGCAAATGATCTGGGACCGTGACGGCAAGCGTGACGAACATTCCAGTTGCTGGCTGCGGGTGGCCACCGGCTGGGCCCATGATCGATATGGCAGTGTGATGATTCCCCGGGTCGGCATGGAAGTCCTGGTGGGTTTCATGGACGGTGATGTGGACAGGCCGCTGGTGGTGGGTTGCTTGCCCAACGGTGCCAACCCGTTACCGCTGGATCTGCCGGCGGATAAGACCCGCAGCATATTGCGCAGCCAGAGCAGCCCTGGCGGCGGTGGTTACAACGAGCTGCGCATCGAGGATCGCAAGGGTGCCGAGGAGATCTACCTGCGGGCCCAGCGAAACTGGACCCAGCATGTGCTCCATGACCAGCGCGTGCAGGTCGATCATGAGCGCAGCGTTGTCGTCTCCGGCACGGCGCGGCATGAACTCAAGGCCGAAGAGTTGCGTGTCACCCATGGGCGGCGCCAGGTCGAAGTCCGGCAGGACGATCACTTGGTGGTGACTGGCGAACGGCACGTTCGAGTGACCAGCCAGGCGTTCACTGCCAGTCAGCATTTCCATGTCAGTGCTGGCCAGCAGATCGTGCTGGACGGCGGTGCCAGTGCGACCATTCAGGCCGGTGGCCACTGGATCAACATCGGTGCGGGAGGGATTACCAGCAGCGTGCCCATCGGGGTCGGGGGTGGGCCGATGGCGGCTACAAGAGCGGCGCCGGGTGCGCCGGGACATCCCGAGAGGCTTGTCGCGGCCGTGGCCGCTCCACTGTCGTGGGCGCAAATCCTCAGCCTGCAAGGCCAGGCGCCGTTTTGCGCAGAGTGTGAGCGGTGCAAGGACGGCGTCTGCGCACCGTTGCCCGCGTTTTCCAGGCCCGCTGATATTCAGGAGCGTCCATGAGTACGGGTCAGTCGCCCCACGCTTGGCTTCGACAGCGGCCGTTGCAAGCATCCGAGCAGCTCTTCGCCATCTTTAGCAACGCCAGCAGTGCCAAGCCATTGGCGGCCTGGGCACGCTCGATGGCATTGGTGCCCAGTCCGATCTGGGCGGGTACGGCTTACGCTGACTGGGAGCCTGTCATGCCCTATGTAGGCGCAGTCGCCGCAGACAGTGAATTTCTTCAATGGATCGAGACGACCGACTCGCTCGATTGGGGTTGGTTGGCAGTGTCTTCGGTGGGGCAGGAGGGCCTCGCTGAACATTTGCGTGGGCTCACCCAGGTTCTGTTGCCTGGCCGCCAATCGACTTTTTTCCGTTTTTGGGATGGGCGTTTCGTGCAACCTATCCTGCAGTCCGACAAAGTCGATGCCGGACAGCTACTGCCGGCGATCAGTCGTTGTCTGATCAATGGTCGGGCCTTGGAGATAGTGGGAAATGCTCAGCGGCCGCCCCGAACGTTCCCCTGGTGGGAGGTGCCGGCCGAGCTGTTGAAAGAATTGGCCGGCGGCCCGATGGACTGCCTGCTGGATAACCTGCTCAGGTGGTTGGACGAGGAGCATCCCTCCCTGTCCGAGCGGGTCGATGAGCGCATACTGCGGCGCAAGATCGCGCATTTTCTGGAGGTGCATGGGCCGGCCCCTGGGTCAAAAGCGCAATTGCATGGGTACTTGATGCAAGAGGTCGGCTGAGCGGATACCTGTGCCCGCTCAGCTGTGAAACCCTGACGTTCGACCTGCTTCGAGGTAAACTCGTCGCCCTTCGCAGGAGCCGCCATGAACTATCGCCACGCCTTCCACGCCGGCAATCACGCCGATGTGTTCAAACACCTGACCTTGACCCGCCTTATCGCACTGATGGCGCGCAAGGAGCAGCCCTTCGCCTACCTCGATACCCATGCGGGCATCGGGTTGTATGACCTGCAGGGCGACCAGGCCAATCGTACCGGTGAATACCTGGAAGGCATCGCGCGCTTATGGGGACAGGACGATTTACCGCCGCTGACCGCCGACTACATGAAAGTGCTGCACGAGATGAACCCGGACGGACAGTTGCGCTATTACCCGGGCTCACCGGAGCTGGCGCGGCGTCTGACGCGCTCGCAGGATAGGGTCTTGCTCAATGAAAAGCACCCTGAAGACGGTGTGCTGCTCAAGGACAACATGAAGGGTGATCGTCGCGTGGCGGTGCATCTGGGTGAGGGCTGGCACGTCCCCCGTGCCTTGCTGCCGGTGGCAGAAAAACGCGGCTTGATGCTGATCGATCCGCCCTTCGAGAAGCTTGATGAAATGCAGCGCTGTGCCGCCTCCCTCAAGGAGGCCATCGGCCGGATGCGTCAGACGGTGGCGGCGATCTGGTACCCGGTGAAGGATCAGCGGATGCTGCGTCGCTTCTATCAGGATCTGGCCGGCACGGGCGCGCCAAAGCTGTTGCGAGTGGAACTGCTGGTGCATCCGCTCGCCACTCCCGACAGCCTGAACGGCTCCGGCCTGGCGATTGCCAACCCGCCGTGGGGGCTGGAAGAGGAATTGCGTGAATTGCTGCCTTGGCTGTCGAAAAAGCTCGGGCAGACCCAGGGTGGATGGCAGATGGATTGGTTGATTGCCGAGCGCTGATCCGCGAGTTTGATGCTGTCTGGCAGGACGCTATCGCGAGCAAGCCCGCTCCCACAGGGGGTTGGTGGTGAACATGGATGTTGTGTTCACCCCGGACCAGGGTGGGAGCGAGCCTGCTCGCGAAGGCAGCGGTACATTCGACACCCAAGCAAGCTGACTCACCGCCATCGCGAGCAAGCCCGCTCCCACAGGGGGTTGGTGGTGAACATGGATGTTGTGTCCACCCCGGACCAGGGTGGGAGCGAGCCTGCTCGCGAAGGCGGCGGTACATTCAACATCCATGCAAGCTGACCCACCGCTATCGCGAGCAGGCTCGCTCCCACAGGGGGTTGGTGGTGAACATGGATGTTGTGTTCACCCCGGACCAGGGTGGGAGCGGGCTTGCTCGCGAAGCTTTTCGAGGCTCGAAAGTCAGATGGGGCAGGTCACGCCTGTCCCGCCAATCCCGCAATAGCCCTCGGGGTTCTTCGCCAGGTACTGTTGATGGTAAGCCTCGGCATAGTAGAACGTCGGCGCTTCATCGATCTCGGTGGTGATTTCCCCGAGGCTGGCCTTGGTCAGTTCAGCCTGGAACACCGCCTTGCTCTTCTTCGCCGCTTCCAGTTGTTCAGGCTTGGTGCAATAGATCACCGAGCGATACTGAGTGCCGATATCGTTACCCTGGCGCATGCCCTGGGTCGGGTTGTGCAATTCCCAGAACATTGCCAGCAGTTCTTCGTAGCTGACCTTTTCCGGTTCGTAGACCACCAGCACCACTTCGCTGTGGCCGGTCAGGCCCGAGCAGACCTCTTCGTAGGTCGGGTTGGGGGTGAAGCCGCCGGCGTAGCCCACCGAGGTGCTGTAGACCCCCTCACGTTGCCAGAAACGACGTTCCGCGCCCCAGAAACAGCCCAGGCCGAAAATCGCGAACTCTACATTGCCCGGAAACGGGCCGAGCAGTGGATTGCCGTTGACGAAGTGTTGACCCGGAACCTTGATCGGGGTTTCACGGCCAGGCAGAGCTTGTTCTTGAGTAGGGAGCACGTTTTTGTTCACCAGAATTTCCGAGCGCAAGACCATCATCAGTCCTCTCAGTCAGATTGAGTTGAGCGAGTTCAAGCAATAAGACTGTCAGTGTGCCCGAGTGTTACAGCGCTGTCAGTCAATTGGGCCGCGCGGGTAGCGCTTGAGCTTCTCGATCAGCTCCGCACCGGGGATTGGCCGGTCGAACAGGTAGCCCTGGCCGACATCGCAGCGATGGCGACGCAGGAAGGCCAGTTGCTGGGCGGTTTCGATTCCCTCGGCCACCACCTTGAGTTTCAGGTTGTGGGCCATGGCGATCACCGCGGAAGTGATTTCCATGTCGTCCTGGTTGTCCGGGATCTCATGGATGAAGCTGCGATCGATCTTGATGATGTCGATCGGGAATTTCTTCAGGTAGCTCAGGGACGAATAGCCGGTACCGAAGTCGTCCATGGCCAGGGTCAGGCCCAGGCGCTTGAGCTGGTCAAGTTGCAAGTGGGTGTCTTCGGTGGCTTCCAGCAGCAGGCCTTCGGTCAGCTCCAGTTCCAGCAGCCGTGAGGGCAGTTGTTCTTCCTTCAGGATGCTGGCAATCGAGGCAACCAGGTCCGGGTCGGAGAACTGCTTGGGCGACAGGTTGATCGCCACCTGCAGGTTGCCCAGGCCGGCGGCGGTCAACTGCTTGCTCATGCGGCAGGCCTGGCGGGCGATCCATTTGCCGATGGGGATGATCAGGCCGGTTTCTTCGGCCACGCTGATGAACTGGTCCGGTCGGATCATGCCTTTTTCCGGATGGTTCCAACGCAGCAGCGCTTCCATGCCCAGCAGGCGGCCGCTGCGCAGGCACAGCTTGGGCTGGTAGAACACGTCGAGCTCGTTCTGGGTCAGGGCGCGGCGCAGGTTGTTTTCCACGAACAGCTTGTAGCTGGCCTCGGCGTTCAGTGCTTCGGTGAAGACCTGGACCTGATGCTTGCCGTTGGCCTTGGCCTTGTGCAGGGCGAGTCCGGCGTTGCGCATCAGGGTCTGGGGGTCACGGCCATGCAGCGGGGCACAGGCCAGGCCCACGGAGCCGGTCACGCTGATCAACTGATTATCGACGAACATCGGCTTGTCGAGCGTCATCAGCAACTGGCTGGCGACCTGTTGGCCAACCTCCAGGTCGGTGTCATCCAGCAGCACGGCGAATTCGTTGCTGGCGAAGCGTGCCAGGCTGCCGCTGGGGCTCAGGCTGTTGCGCAAGCGCCGGGCCAGGCTGATCAGCAGTTTGTCACCGGTCTGGTGGCCGAGGCTGTCATTGATTCGCTTGAAGTTGTCGATGTCCACCAGCAGCAGGCTGATGGGCGAGTCACTGTCCCGGGCGAAGCGTTCATCGAGATTGCGAATGAACGCCGGTCGATTGCCCAGGTTGGTCAGGTTGTCTGTGTAGGCCAGGCGCTCGATGCGCTGCTGCGCCAGCTTGGTCTGGGTAACGTCTTCGTAGATGCCGATATAGTGGGTCAGCTCGCGGTTGTCGCCGTAGACCTTGGAAATCGACAGTTGGCCCCAGTAGGGTTCCAGATTCTTGCGTCGACTCTTGAACTCGCCTTGCCAGCTATTGCTCTGGGCCAGGGCCGAGGGAGCGTCGAACAGCAGCTCGCTGAGGTTTTCCAGGGCCGGCAGTTCGGACAGGCGTTGGCCGTGGACTTCCTCGGTGGTGTATTGAGTGATGGCGGTGAAGCTCGGGTTGACGTACTCCACCACGCCATCGCAGTTGACCAGCAGGAACGCGTTGGCGCTTTGTTCCACTGCTCGCTGGAACAAGTGCAGGGCACTGGTGGCGATGCGTCGGTTGTGGTTGTTGATGACCTGGGCGAACTGGTCCGCCAGTTCACCGGCAAAGGCGATCTCGTCCGACTGCCAGGCACGGGTGGCGCCCACCTGTTCCAGGCACAGCACGCCCACCACCTGACCATCGATCCGCACGCTGGCATCGAGCATGGCGTTGACGTTGCGGGCGCGCAGGTTTTCAGCCATTTCCCGGGTGCGTGGGTCGCGTGTCGCGTTATGGGCATCAATGGCGCGGCAGGTCTGCAGCGCTTCCATGTAGTCAGGGTACTCATTGGCGTCGATCACGTCCGGCCGAAAGTATTCCTGGGAAGCACGGTTGTAGGCGGAGATCGGCACCAGCTTGTCGTCCTCCAGGTTCCAGATGCTGGCGCAATCGATCTGGTAGATGTCGCAGGCGCTGCGGGTGATGAGTTCGGCGGCTTCGAGCAAGGAATTATTGGCGCTGTAGCGCTGGCGGGTCAGCAGCAGGATGAGGTCCTGCTGGGCGCGCACGCGGTCCAGATGCTGAAGTTGCTCTTGCTGGGCGCGCTGGTTCAGCTCCAGGGCTATCTGCAGGCGCGAGTTCTGGGTTTCCAGATCCAGGGCCGGCATCGATGGCTCGTTTTGCAGCAGGTTGTCCACCGCCATCAGGTAGCCGCGCAGCAGGTGGCGATTGTGCTGTTTGTACGCTTCACCCATTTCCAGCAGGTTCATGGGGCCCTTGGAGGTGTGAAGCGTATAGCGGATCAGGTAATGCGGGGCCTGGGCCAGTTGTTCTTGAATGGCATCATGCAGCTGGTAGCGCGCTTCAGGCTCCATCAGGCTGGCATAGGGCGAGCTGACCAGTGAGCAAAGCTCTACCGCCGGCAGGCCGAAGTAACGTTCGCAATTGGGGTCGAGGAACAGCAGTGCCCAGCTCGCTTCATTCAGCCGCTCGAAACGCAGCATACCGAGCCGCGAGGGCACCGGTAACTGCGTCACTACCTCGGCCGCCATACGGCTGGCGGCATCGGGTTGGCTTTTCATGGGGAAACTCGCTTCGAGAATGCTGATCGCGCCGGGCTGACGCCCCTCGTTATCAAGGATTGCCGCAAGGTTGCATCATTGCGACACTGGCTGACAAGAGAGATGAAGGCTAAGTGCTATAAACCTTATCGGCCAATAAGCGGATTTCTCCAGTCGTCAGCCGATCAGAGGGCCTGCAAGGGAATACCGTTCGTCAGCGCAACGGGATATCGACTCGCTGCAAAGGGTAGCCGTCACGGTCGTGAAAGGTCACGTGAAGGCTCTGGGTCGAGACATGCAGGTGCGCGAAGTTGTCCTGGCTGACCACTGTGCTGGTCAGCTCATACTGATAGTTACCGTTTTCGGTCCGGGTCATGGGTGGCTTGAAAATAAAATCCGAAGTGGCGGCGTAAGGCAGCAGCTCACTGTTGCAAAACGGCGAGGCAACGATGGTGTGCAGCTCGAAATCGGCATCCTCGCTGTGACACAGGCGGCTGGTCATGGAGCCGTGGACGTCGCCGGACACGATGATTACGTTTCTTATCCCATGGCGACGAATGCACTCCAGCAATCGCAGACGCTGTTGCGGGAACGCCTGCCAGGCGTCGCCATCATTGAGTATGCGGTCGGGGTAGAACATGACGCTGGTGACGATGAATTTGACCCGGGCGGTGCTGTTCATGAGCCAGTCGAGCAACGACCGCTCCTGCTCGATATCCAGTATGCGTCGGTCGGCCATCGACAAGTTGCGTCGTGTCCGGCTGTCGGTGACGAACCATTCGATATCGCCGTGAGCGAACTGATACCAGTAGTGCGGCAGCGACCTGTTCAATTTGCCGTCGCTTGATAGTGCGTGGGCCGGGCTATGGCTGGCTTGATAGAGGCCATAGGCGCTCATGGCGTTGGCGTAGAGAATGTCGTCATCGACTTGTCTGTTGGCGGGCCAGTTGTCTTCGATTTCATGGTCGTCGAGGATCATGTAAGTCGGTACGGCGGACATCAACTTGCTGATGTTGGGTTGAGAAAAGACAGTGCGGTATTTGAACAGGATGTCTTTGTAGGTCCGGTCCGGGGCCACAATGTTCAAATCGTCGAGATAAACCTGGTCCCCCGCCATCAATACGCCGCTGATTGGTGGATTGGCCTGGTCCACGATACGCTGGATGCCGGCGAACGTGCGGTCCCCGAGTTCGGGGGCTGAGGGAGCGCCGGCGGTGATGCGCAGATAACGGCAAGAACCCACGATATAAGCGTGTGGAATGCCGGTATCCGCCGTCGGCGTGCGTAACCGATGGATGTCCTCGGGCCATTGTCGAGACGCTTGCGTGGCGTCTTTGTGAGGCGCGGTAAACCACCCGGCCTGGTATTCATAGACGGTGCCGTCTTGCAGGTTCCTCAAAACGATCACATCGGTCATATCGCGATAGGCGTGCAATTGAATGAAATGTTCATTCGTCCATCTCGTATCGCCCTGGCGTCTGTAACGAAGTCCTGCGAATACCGGAAGCTTGGGGTCTTTGTCGCCGCGCAGGAATATTCGTGCGTGGTCGGTCGTGGTGTGGCCGACAATCGGTCCGACGGTGGGTCTGAACATGTTCGAGTCCATTCGAAAGGCAGCATTTTAAAAGTACTTGTGCGAGCAAAAAGTTGTCGCTGCGTGCCGATGCTAAAGCTCGACGCTGAATAAATACTGATAGGGAAGGGGACGCAAGTTGTGGGTAATGACTGATAGATGACATAGGAAAGGTCGCCGGCAAACGGCCTGATGCTTGTCAGTCAAGGCAGGTAACCCTGTGGGAGCAAAGCTTGCTCGCGATCAGGGCGAGCTCAGTCGAGAACGATATTGGCTGATCCACCGATATCGCGAGCAAGCTTTGCTCCCACAGGTTCTGGTGCGTTTATAGCAGGCAAAAAAAGCCCCGCCGTCGGCGGGGTTGAGGTACGAGCGTGGCGCTCGGAAAACAGCGTTCGGATGGCCCCCCGTGGGGAGGGCCATTCGGGTTACAGCAGGATGGTGCGGATGTCGCCCAGCAGGTCGCTCAGACGTTTGGTGAAGCGTGCAGCGGCGGCGCCGTTGATCACACGGTGATCGTAGGACAGCGACAGCGGCAGCATCAGCTTCGGCTGGAAGGCTTTACCGTCCCAGACAGGCTGGATGGTGGCCTTGGATACACCCAGGATCGCCACTTCCGGCGCGTTGACGATCGGCGTGAAGCCGGTGCCGCCAATGTGCCCGAGGCTGGAGATCGTGAAGCAGGCGCCCTGCATGTCGTCGGCGGTGAGCTTCTTGTTCCGGGCCTTTTCGGCCAGGGCAGCCGCTTCGCCAGCCAGTTGTAGCAGGCTCTTCTGGTCGACGTTGCGGATGACCGGTACCAGCAGGCCTTCCGGGGTATCGACGGCAAAGCCGATGTGTACGTATTTCTTGCGGATCACAGCCTTGCCGCTTGGCGCCAGGGAGCTGTTGAAGTCCGGCAGCTCCTTGAGCAGGTGTGCGCAGGCCTTGAGTAGCAGCGGCAGTACGGTCAGCTTCACGCCGGCCTTTTCAGCCACGGCTTTCTGCGCGACGCGGAAGGCTTCCAGTTCGGTGATGTCAGCCTGGTCGAACTGAGTCACGTGGGGGATATTCAGCCAGCTGCGGTGCAGGCTCGACGCGCCGATCTGCATCAGGCGGGTCATTGCAACTTCTTCGGTTTCGCCGAAGCGGCTGAAGTCCACTGCCGGGATCGGCGGGATGCCTGCGCCGCCTGTGGCGCCTTCGGCCGGTGCATTCTTGGCTTTCTGCATCATGGCCTTGACGTAGGCCTGCACGTCTTCCTTCAGCACGCGGCCGTGTGGGCCGCTCGGGCCGACGGCGGACAGCTCGACACCGAACTCGCGGGCCAACTGACGTACTGCGGGGCCGGCGTGCACCTTGGCACCGCTTGGCGCAGGCGCTGCGGCAGGGGCTGGCGCGGCCTCGGCCTTGGCGGCAGGCGCGGCAGCCGGCGCCGGCGCGGTTTCAGCCTTGGCCGGTGCAGCAGGTGCAGGCGCTGGAGCGGCAGGCGCGGCGGCGCCAGCCACTTTCAGTTTAAGGATCAGGTCACCGGTGC
Source organism: Pseudomonas corrugata (assembly GCF_001269905.1). Lineage (GTDB taxonomy): Bacteria > Pseudomonadota > Gammaproteobacteria > Pseudomonadales > Pseudomonadaceae > Aquipseudomonas > Aquipseudomonas corrugata. The sequence goes on from NZ_LHVK01000014.1 coordinate 314,729, forward strand.
CGACTTCGTCTTCCAGCTTGATCTCGACGCTCTCCACCACGCCGGCGGCCGGCGAGGGGATTTCCATGCTGGCCTTGTCGGACTCCAGGGTGATCAGCGACTGGTCGGCTTCGACGGTGTCGCCGGCCTTGACCAGTACTTCGATGATCTTGGCCTTGCCCGACGAACCGATGTCCGGGACATGGATGTCCTGGACAGTGGCGGCGGCAGGCGCAGCGGCTGGAGCCGGCGCGGCTTCGGCAGCCGGGGCGGCAGCAGGCTTTTCAGCCGGCGCCGGGGCAGGTGCAGGGGCCGCTGCTTCAGGCGCCGCAGCGGCGCCTTCGACTTCCAGCTCCAGCAGTTCGTCGCCTTCTTTCAGGCGATCGCCCAGCTTCACTTTCAGACTCTTGATGACCCCGGCCTTCGGCGCAGGCACTTCCATGCTGGCCTTGTCCGATTCAAGTGTCAGGATGCTCTGGTCGGCTTCGATGCGGTCGCCGACCTTCACAAACAGTTCAATTACTTCACCTTCACCGCTGCCGATGTCAGGTACGCGAATGAGTTCGCTCACGGAAATTCTCCTCAGCAGTCCAGTGGGTTGCGTTTTTCCGGATCGATGCCGAACTTGGCGATGGCTTCGGCCACCACTTTTGGTTCGATATCGCCACGGTCAGCCAGGGCTTCCAGGGCTGCCAACACAACGAACTTACGGTCGACTTCGAAGAAGTGACGCAGCTTCTTGCGGCTGTCGCTACGGCCGAAACCGTCGGTGCCCAGCACCTTGAATTCCTTGGATGGAACCCACTGGCGGATTTGCTCGGCGAATAGCTTCATGTAGTCGGTGGATGCGATGACCGGACCTTTGCGGCCGTTCAGGCACTCTTCGACATAGCTCAGTTTCGGCTTTTGGCCAGGATGCAGGCGATTGCTGCGCTCCACGGCCAGGCCGTCGCGACGCAGTTCGTTGAAGCTGGTAACGCTCCAGACGTCGGCGCCGATGTTGAACTCTTCACGCAGAATCTTCGCCGCTTCACGCACTTCGCGCAGGATGGTGCCGGAGCCCATCAATTGGACGTGGTGGGCCGCTTCGCGGGTGTCTTCCTCGAGCAGGTACATGCCCTTGACGATGCCCGCTTCCACGCCGGCCGGCATGGCTGGCTGCTGGTAGGACTCGTTCATCACGGTGATGTAGTAGAAGACGTCCTGTTGCTCTTCGGTCATCTTCTTCATGCCGTCCTGAATGATCACCGCCAGCTCGTAGCCGTAGGTCGGATCATAGGTGCGGCAGTTCGGGATGGTCCCGGCCAGCATGTGGCTATGGCCGTCTTCGTGCTGCAGGCCTTCACCGTTAAGGGTGGTCCGGCCGGCGGTACCGCCGATCAGGAAGCCACGGGTGCGGCTGTCGCCAGCGGCCCAGGCCAGGTCGCCGATACGCTGGAAGCCGAACATCGAGTAGAAGATGTAGAACGGCAGCATCGGCTGGTTGTGGCTGGAGTACGAAGTACCGGCGGCAATGAAGGAGCTCATGGCGCCCGCTTCGTTGATGCCTTCCTCGAGGATCTGGCCTTTCTTGTCTTCGCGGTAGAACATCACCTGGTCTTTATCGACGGGCTCGTAGAGCTGGCCGACGGACGAGTAGATGCCCAGTTGGCGGAACATGCCTTCCATACCGAAGGTACGGGCTTCGTCCGGAATGATCGGAACGATACGCGAGCCGATTTCCTTGTCCTTGACCAATTGCGCGAGGATCCGCACGAAAGCCATGGTGGTGGAGATTTCGCGGTCGCCCGAGCCGTCCAGGATCGCCTTGAGGGTTTCCAGTGGCGGGGTCGGGACGCTGAAGCTCTTGGCGCGACGCTGCGGTACGAAACCGCCCAGTGCGGCGCGGCGCTCGGCCAGGTAACGGGCCTCGGCACTGCCTTCCTCGGGTTTGAAGAACGGCAGGTTTTCCAGGTCGCTGTCCTTGACCGGAATGTCGAAGCGATCGCGGAACAGCTTCAAGCTGTCGACATCGACTTTCTTGGTGTTGTGCGCGGTGTTCTTCGCTTCGCCGGCACCGGTGCCATAACCCTTGATGGTCTTGGCCAGGATGACGGTTGGCTGTTCCTTGTGGTTGACCGCCTGGTGGTACGCTGCGTAGACCTTGTACGGGTCGTGGCCGCCACGGTTGAGCTTCCAGATCTCGTCGTCGGACAGGTCGGCAACCATGGCCTTGAGTTCAGGCGTGTTGAAGAAGTGCTCGCGGACGAACGCGCCGTCCTTGGCCTTGTAGTTCTGGTACTCGCCGTCGATGACTTCGTCCATGCGACGTTGCAGGATGCCGTCGACGTCCTTTGCCAGCAGTGGGTCCCAGAAACGGCCCCAGATGACCTTGTTGACGTTCCACTGGGCGCCACGGAATACGCCTTCGAGTTCCTGGATGATCTTGCCATTGCCGCGAACCGGGCCGTCGAGGCGCTGCAGGTTGCAGTTGATGACGAAGATCAGGTTGTCCAGCTTCTCGCGGCCGGCCAGGGAGATCGCCCCCAGGGATTCCGGCTCGTCGCACTCGCCGTCACCCATGAAGCACCAGACTTTCTGCTTGCCCGGCTGGATGAAGCCGCGGGCTTCCAGGTACTTCATGAAGCGCGCCTGGTAGATCGCCTGGATCGGGCCCAGCCCCATCGAAACGGTCGGGAACTGCCAGAAGTCAGGCATCAGCCAAGGGTGCGGGTACGAGGACAGGCCGTTGCCGTCCACTTCCTGGCGGAAGTTGTTCATCTGGTCTTCGGAGATACGACCTTCCATGAACGCACGGGCATAGACGCCTGGCGATGCGTGACCCTGGAAGTAGATCAGGTCGCCGCCGTGTTCGTCGGTCGGGGCCTGGAAGAAGTAGTTGAAGCCGATGTCATACAGCGTCGCGCTGGAAGCGAAGCTGGAGATGTGACCGCCCAGGTCAGAATCTTTCAGGTTGGTGCGCATGACCATGGCCAACGCGTTCCAGCGCACCAGCGAGCGAATGCGGCGTTCCATGAACAGGTCGCCAGGCATGCGTGCTTCGTGGGTAACGGGGATCGTGTTGCGGTATGGCGTGGTGATGGCGTAGGGCAGTTGCGAACCGCTGCGGGTTGCGAGTTCGCCCATACGGGTCATCAGATAATGAGCACGGTCTTCGCCTTCTTTGTCGAGAACCGATTCCAGGGCGTCCAGCCATTCCTGGGTTTCGACGGGATCGAGGTCTTGCATGGCTTGCTCCAGGGCGGAAAGGCTACCAGAATCGGTTGCCTGAGTTTGCGACTGGCCTTGTGGGCAGACGGTATAAAATTCTTGGATTGCCGAAGGTTGTTTCGGCGGCGTGTAGTTTTACTACAAATCGCCGGCTGTTTCAGCCTCTCGAATGTATAGACGAGTAGTAAAACTACACATGAAAGGCTTTTGGCCCCTCGTTCCGTTGTGAGAATAATCGTTACTGTTGGTCTTTTGCTGACTCGAACAGGTAAAAACTTGATGTCGGCTGCCAATAAAATCAGATTTTTAGCTATTTATCATCTTTGTTCGACAGTCAATCAGGTAGTGGCTTTGGAAAAAACACTACATCCAGCCTTTCCCGCGCCGATCAAGGATAGACCATGAGCCTGCCCCTGCGTGCCGAAATACCGGCAATTCTCCAGTCATTGGTCAGCCGTGCCGAGCAGTCGTTCCGTGCGGCGGTTGCCCTGCTGGACAATGACCCCGAGCTGTCTACCTGGACGCCGGAGCGCTGGAAGGAGTTCCATCGCGTCGCGGCCGCCAGTGATTTTGTCATCGAGCAGAGTGTCCGCGAACCTTTGATGCTACTGGAACTGGTGCGCAGTGGCGAACTGGACCGCAGCCTGGCCGCCGGCGAAATGTGCGCGCAGATAGGCGCGGCGGTGCAGGCCGCCGAGAGCGAAGATGAACTGGGGCGTGTCCTGCGCCGCCAGCGTACGCGCCAGCAGGTGCGGATCATCTGGCGCGACCTGAACCGCAAGGCCGACCTCGTCCAGACCTGCCGCGATCTGTCGGACATGGCCGATACCTGCATCGACCAGGCCTACCAGTGGTTGTACCAGCGACTCTGCCAGCAATTCGGCACGCCCACCGGTCGACGCAGTGGTGCTGCACAGCACATGGTGATCCTGGGCATGGGCAAGCTGGGTGCGGTGGAGTTGAACCTGTCGTCGGACATCGACCTGATCTTCGCCTACCCCGAGGGCGGCGAAACCGTTGGTGTGAAGCGGCCGCTGGATAACCAGGAATTCTTCATCCGCGTTGGCCAGCGCCTGATCAAGGCCCTGGACCTGATAACCGTCGACGGTTTCGTGTTCCGCGTCGACATGCGTTTGCGCCCCTACGGCTCGGCCGGTGCGCTGGTGCTGAGCTTCAACGCCCTGGAGCAGTATTACCAGGATCAGGGGCGCGACTGGGAACGCTACGCGATGATCAAGGCGCGGGTGGTGGCGGGCGACCAGGTGGCGGGTGCGCAGTTGCTCGACATGCTGCGCCCGTTCGTTTATCGCCGTTACCTGGATTTTTCCGCCATCGAAGCGCTGCGCACCATGAAGCAACTGATCCAGCAGGAAGTGCGGCGCAAAGGCATGGCCGACAATATCAAGCTGGGGTCGGGCGGTATCCGTGAAGTGGAGTTCATCGCCCAGGCGTTCCAGTTGATCCACGGCGGGCGCGACCTGAGCCTGCAACAGCGCCCGTTGCTGAAAGTGCTGGGCACCCTGGAAGGCCAAGGTTATCTGCCTGCCGAAGTGATCGACGAGCTGCGTCAGGGCTATGAATTCCTGCGATACACCGAGCATGCGATCCAGGCCATCGCCGACCGCCAGACCCAGATGCTGCCGGACAGCCCCCAGGATCAGGCGCGCATCGCATTCATGCTGGGCTTTGCCGACTGGGCGGCGTTCCACGAGCAATTAATGTATTGGCGTGGGCGCGTGGCCTGGCATTTTGGTCAGGTCATCGCTGATCCGGATGAAGAAGAGGGCAGCGAAAGCGAGGTGGTGGTGGGCGGTGAGTGGTTGCCGTTATGGGAAGACAGCCAGGACGAAGAGGCCGCGTGCCGGCAGTTGGAGGAGGGTGGTTTCGTCAATGCACCCAAGGCGCTGAAGGCCCTGGCCGTCCTGCGCACCAGTCCGCAATTGCGCGCCATGCAGCGCCTGGGGCGTGAACGTCTGGATGCATTCATTCCTCGCCTGCTGGCCCAGGCGGTGGAACATGCCGATCCAGACCTGGTGCTTGAACGGGTATTGCCATTGGTGGAGGCAGTGGCCCGTCGTTCGGCCTATCTGGTGCTGCTGACGGAAAACCCCGGCGCCCTGCGGCGCTTGCTGACGCTGTGCGCGGCGAGCCCGTGGATCGCCGAGCAGATCACCCGTTTCCCCTTGCTGTTGGATGAGTTGCTCAATGAAGGTCGTCTGTTCAAGCCGCCCTTGGCACCGGAGCTGGCGGCGGAGTTGCGCGAACGCCTGACGCGGATTCCCGAGGATGACCTGGAGCAGCAGATGGAAGCCCTGCGGCATTTCAAACTGGCACACCGGCTGCGGGTGGCCGCGTCGGAAATCGCCGGCAGCCTGCCGCTTATGAAGGTCAGCGATTACCTGACCTGGCTGGCCGAGGCAATTCTCGAGCAAGTCCTGGCCCTGGCCTGGCGCCAGACGGCGGCCAAGCATGGCGTACCGTTGCGCACGGACGGCAGTTTGTGCGATCCGGGCTTCATTATTGTCGGTTACGGGAAAGTCGGCGGCCTGGAATTGGGGCATGGTTCCGATCTGGACTTGGTGTTTATCCACGACGGCGATCCCCAGGCGGAAACCGACGGGCCTAAACCCATCGACGGAGCACAGTTCTTCACCCGGCTTGGCCAACGGATCATCCATTTGCTGACGGCTCAGACCAACTCCGGACAGTTATATGAAGTGGATATGCGCCTGCGGCCGTCCGGGGCGTCGGGGTTGCTGGTCAGTTCCCTTGGGGCATTTGCCCGTTATCAGGAGAATGAAGCCTGGACCTGGGAGCACCAGGCACTGGTGCGGGCCCGGGTATTGGTGGGCAGTCAGGATGTGGGCCAGGCCTTCGAGAAAGTCCGGGCTCAGGTGCTTGGGCGCAAACGCGATCTGCCTACGTTGCGCCAGGAGGTCAGCGAGATGCGCGCCAAGATGCGCGATAACCTGGGTAGCAAGGCCACTGCCGCCGGCACCGCGCCAAATGCTTTCGAGGCGGCAGCGCCCTTCGATATCAAGCAGGACGCCGGAGGTATCGTCGATATTGAATTTATGGTGCAATACGCGGCCCTGGCGTGGTCCGAGGAACACCCATCGCTGGCGCGCTACACCGATAACATCCGCATCCTGGAAGGGTTGCAAGAGGTCGGCCTGATGCCGCCCGAAGATGCCGCCCTGCTGCGCGAGGCCTATAAAGCCTACCGCTCCGCCGCCCACCGCCAGGCCTTGCAGAAAGAGGCCGGGGTGATCACCGGCGACCAGTTTGTGGATGAGCGCAGACAGGTGCTGCGGATCTGGCGCGAGCTGGGACTGAGCTGAGTATTGAATGTGGGAGCGAGCCTGCTCGCGAAAGCGGAGTGTCAGGCGGCATTGATTGACTGTGCCGGCCTCATCGCGAGCAGGCTCGCTCCCACAATGGATTTGTGGTGTTTGATGTATTTGGGGTAGATGAAGACCCCCTGTGGGAGCGAGCCTGCTCGCGAAGGCGGAGTATCAGGCGGCATTGATGTTGACTGTGCCGGCCTCATCGCGAGCAGGCTCGCTCCCACAATGGATTTGTGGTGTTTGATGTATTTGGGGTAGATGAAGACCCCCTGTGGGAGCGAGCCTGCCCGCGAAGGCGGAGTGTCAGGCGGCATTGATGTTGACGGTGCCGGCCTCATCGCGAGCAGGCTCGCTCCCACAATGGATTTGTGGTGTTTGATGTATTTGGGGTAGATGAAGACCCCCTGTGGGAGCGAGCCTGCTCGCGAAGGCGGTGTATCGGGCGATGTTGATGTTGGCTGTGCCGACCTCATCGCGAGCGAGCCCGCTCCCACAATGGAAGTGTGATGTGTTGTAGATTGAAGGCAGAAGGCAACGACCTGGGCCACAGTGATTCTCGAGGCGGGGAGGCGTAGGCCTCCCCGTATCGTTTTTGGAACGCACATGAATATTTTGATCGTTGGGCCCAGTTGGGTCGGTGACATGGTGATGGCGCAGACACTGTTCCAGTGCCTGAAACAGCTCCACCCGCAATGCGAGATCGACGTCCTGGCCCCCGAGTGGAGCCGACCGATCCTGGAACGCATGCCGCAAGTACGCAAGGCCTTGAGCTTTCCGCTCGGTCACGGTGTGCTGGAGCTGGCGACCCGCAGACGCATCGGCAAGTCCCTGGCCAGTCAATATGACCAGGCAATCCTGTTACCCAACTCGTTGAAGTCGGCATTGGTGCCGTTCTTCGCCGGGATCCCCAAGCGTACCGGCTGGCGCGGCGAGTTCCGCTATGGCCTGCTCAACGATGTGCGCACGCTGGACAAAGATCGCTATCCGCTGATGATCGAGCGTTTCATGGCCCTGGCCTATGCGCCGGGTGCCGAGTTGCCCAAGCCCTACCCGCGTCCTGATCTGCAGATCGATCCAGTGACCCGCGAAGCGGCGCTGGCCAAGTTCGGCCTGAGCCTGGACCGCCCGGTGTTGGCGTTGTGCCCCGGTGCCGAGTTCGGCGAATCCAAGCGTTGGCCGGCGGATCATTACGCCCAGGTGGCCGAAGCGAAGATCCGCGAAGGTTGGCAAGTCTGGCTCTTCGGTTCGAAAAACGATCACTCGGTGGGCGAGGACATCCGTTCGCGGCTGATTCCGGGCCTGCGGGAAGAGGCGGTAAACCTCAGTGGTGACACGTCCCTGGCGGAAGCCATTGACCTGTTGTCCTGCGCCGATTCGGTGGTGTCCAACGATTCCGGGCTGATGCACGTGGCCGCCGCCCTGAACCGCCCATTGGTGGCCGTTTACGGCTCTACCTCGCCGGGTTTTACGCCACCACTGGCCGACAAGGTCGAAGTGGTGCGCCTGGGCATTGAATGCAGCCCGTGCTTCGACCGTACCTGCCGCTTCGGTCATTACAATTGTCTGCGTCAGCTCATGCCTCCGTCGGTGAATGATGCTCTGGCACGTTTGCAGGGCATCCCCGTGGAGGTCCAGTAACTTGCGGGTACTGTTGATCAAGACCTCTTCGCTGGGTGATGTGGTCCACACGCTGCCGGCGTTGACCGACGCGGCGCGGGCGATTCCCGGCATCCGGTTCGATTGGGTGGTGGAAGAGGGTTTCGCCGAGATTCCGACCTGGCACCCGGCCGTGGGTAAGGTCATTCCGGTGGCGATCCGCCGCTGGCGCAAGAACCTCTGGCAAACCATCAAGAGCGGCGAGTGGCGACGCTTCAAGCAGAGCATGCGCGCTGAACGGTATGACCTGGTGATCGATGCCCAGGGCCTGCTCAAAAGTGCCTGGCTGACTCGCTACGTCAAGGCTCCTGTGGCCGGCCTGGATAAGGATTCGGCCCGTGAACCCCTGGCTGCGCGTTTCTATTCCCGTCGCCTGGCGGTGGCACGCGGTCAGCACGCGGTAGAGCGTGTGCGGCAGTTGTTCGCCGTGGCGCTGGGCTATGACCTGCCCCAGAGCCTGGGCAACTACGGCCTGAGCGTCGATCGTTTGGTGGAACTTCCGCGCGCGTACCCTTATGTGGTGTTCCTGCACGGCACGACATGGGAATCCAAGCACTGGCCGGAGCTGTATTGGCGCCAGCTCACCGAGCGCATGGGCCAGTTCGGCGTGGTGGTGAAGTTGCCGTGGGGCAATCCGCTGGAAAAAGCCCGGGCCGAACGTATCGCCAATGGGCTGCGTAACGCCCTGGTGCTGCCGAAACTGAACCTGGGTGGGATGGGCAAGGTACTGGCCGGCGCCCAGGCTTGTGTGGCGGTAGACACTGGCCTGGGTCACCTGGCCGCCGCCCTGGACGTGCCGACCATCTCACTGCTCGGCCCCACCAACCCGGTGCTGACTGGCGCCTATGGCAAGGGCCAGATCCATCTTGCCAGCGATTTCCCCTGTGCCCCTTGCATGCAGAAACAATGCACTTATCCGCCGACCGCCGAAGATGCCCGTCGGTTTGACCTGAAGCGCGAGCAGCCCTTGTGCTTTACGCGACTGAACCCCGAGCGTGTTGCCAGCCACCTGAGCACGTTATTGGCTGAGGAGCCGCGCTGATGCAATTGGCTTTTGTCCTTTATAAATACTTTCCCTTCGGCGGCCTGCAGCGTGACTTCATGCGCATCGCCCTGGAATGCCAGCGGCGTGGTCATCAGATCCGTGTCTACACGCTGATCTGGGAAGGTGACGTCCCGCCGGGTTTCGAAGTGTTGGTGGCACCAGTCAAGGCACTGTTCAACCATCGTCGCAACGAGAAGCTCAGTGCGTGGATGGAAGCCGACCTGGCCAGGCGCCCGGTAGACCGTTTGATCGGCTTCAACAAGATGCCTGGCCTGGACGTGTATTACGCCGCCGACGGCTGTTTTGAAGACAAGGCGCAGACCCTGCGCAATTCCTTGTATCGACGCTGGGGTCGCTACCGGCATTTTGCCGAGTACGAGCGAGCGGTGTTCGCCAGGGACGCCAAGACAGACGTGCTGATGATTTCCGAAGTCCAGCAGCCGCTGTTCATCAAGCATTACGGCACGCCACTGGAGCGCTTCCACTTATTGCCGCCGGGCATCGCCCAGGACCGCCGCCGACCCGCCGATGCTGACGCGATTCGTGCCGCGTTCCGTGCTGAGTTCGAACTGGCCGATGACGATCTGCTATTGGTGCAAATCGGGTCCGGGTTCAAGACCAAGGGCGTGGATCGCAGTCTCAAGGCGCTCGCCGCTCTGCCTGCCGAACTGAAAAAACGTACCCGGCTGTTTGTAATCGGCCAGGACGACCCCAAAGTATTCCAATTGCAGAGCGCCACGTTGGGGCTCGGTGACAATGTGCGATTCCTCAAGGGGCGCAGCGATATCCCGCGTTTCCTCCTGGGCGCCGACCTGTTGATTCATCCGGCGTACAACGAAAACACTGGCACTGTGCTGCTCGAAGCGCTGGTGGCCGGGTTGCCGGTGCTGGTCAGTGCGGTGTGCGGGTACGCCCATTACATCGCCGAGGCCGACAGTGGGCTGGTGCTGGACGAGCCGTTCGAACAGGCGCAGCTCACCGAATACCTGGAACGGATGCTGGGTGATGCCGATGCGCGGGCGGCCTGGAGCCGCAATGGTCTGGCCTTCGCGGAAACGGCCGACCTCTACAGCATGCCGCAGCACGCGGCCGATGTGATATTGGCGGAGCACCCGTAATGAAATTGATGCTGGCCGAACCGTTCAAGAGCCTTTGGGCCGGGCGCGATGCGTTCGTCGAAGTCGAGGCGCTCAAGGGCGAGGTCTATCGTGAACTGGAAGCCCGGCGCACCTTGCGCACCGAGGTGGACGGTCGCGGCTTTTTCGTGAAGATCCACCGTGGCATCGGTTGGGGCGAGATCGTCAAGAACCTGGTCACCGCCAAGCTGCCGGTCCTCGGTGCGGGGCAGGAGTGGAAAGCCATCCAGCGCCTGCAGGAAGTCGGCGTGCCGACCATGACCGCCGTTGCGTATGGCGAAAAGGGCCAGAACCCGGCGGACCAGCACTCCTTCATCGTCACCGAAGAGCTGGCGCCGACCATCAGTCTCGAAGACTTCAGCATCGACTGGGTCAAGCATCCGCCGCAACCGGCGCTCAAGCGGGCCCTGATCGCCGAAGTGGCGCGCATGACCGGCATGATGCACCGTGCCGGGGTCAACCATCGCGACTGCTACATCTGCCATTTTCTGCTGCACACCGACAAGCCGGTGACCCCGCGGGATTTCAAGCTCTCGGTGATTGACCTGCATCGCGCCCAGACCCGGCCGGCCATTACCACTCGTTGGCGCAACAAGGACTTGGCTGCGCTGTATTTCTCGGCGCTGGACATCGGACTGACCCGTCGTGACAAGCTGCGCTTTTTGAAGGGCTACTTTCAGCAGCCGTTGCGCCGGATCCTGGCGCAAGAGGCCGCACTGTTGAGCAGGCTCGAAGCCAAGGCCAACAAACTCTATGCCCGCAAACAGCGGTACGGGGATGCGCTCTGATGTCGGGTTGGAAACTGGAGCCGGCGTACGCCGAGCTGGCGCAGGATTTCGGCAGCCTCGATGCGGTATTCGCCCTGCAAGGGGAGCGCTTGACCCGCGACCCGCTGTCGGAGGTGATCCGCGTACAGCGCGATGGCGTGAACTATTACGTCAAGCGCTACGTCGGGGCAGGCAAGGGTTTGCGCCGTTACCTGGGCAAGCCGCGGGTCAAGTCCGAATGGCAGAACCTCAAGCGCTTCGCCAAGTGGGGCATTCCTACGGCCGAGATCGTGGCATGGGGCCTGGAGCGCAACGGCGCCGCCTATGCCCGGGGGGCGATGATCACCCGCGAACTGCCCTGCACCGAAGACCTCTCGGCTCTGGCCGAGCGACACGACCTGCGGCTGGCTGATCGTGCCTGGGTTGATGGAGTGAGCCGGCAACTGGCCGGTTATACCCGGACCATGCACGAGCATCGTTTCACCCATAACGACCTGAAGTGGCGCAATCTGTTGATCGACGACCGGTCACGGCTGTTTTTGATCGACTGCCCGAACGGTGATTTCTGGCGGGGATTCTGGCTCAAGTACCGCATCACCAAGGACCTGGCGTGCCTGGACAAAGTCGCCAAGTATCACTTGTCGGCCACCCAGCGCCTGCGTTTCTACCTGCAATACCGCCAACGCGATCGACTCGATACGTGCGACAAGAAGCGCATCCGTCACGTGGTGAGATTTTTCGAGGGGCGTGAATGACTGATTTCCTGGCCGCTGAAGACCGGCCATTGCTGGAACGCCATGGTCTGGACAGTTTCGACGCCTTATGGGCACGGCAACTGGAGGCGGTGGACGAGCCCAATACGTCGGGCGATGGTTGGAGCAGTGTGTTTCGGCTGGAGCTGGAAGGGCGGGGCTATTACCTCAAGCGCCAGAGCAATTACTTGACGCGGACCTTGTCCCACCCCTTCGGTGAGCCGAGCTTTTCCCGGGAATTTCGCAACATCAGCCGTTATCGCCAGTTGGGTATCCCGGCCTTGCAAGCTGTGTTCTACGGCCAGCGCAAGATCGACGGCGAGGTGCGAGCGATCCTGCTGACGCGGGCCCTGGATGGCTGGGATGATCTGGATTCGCTGTTGCAGGACTGGCCGGCGCTGACGGCGGCGCAACGTTCGACCGTCCTGAAAGCCTGCGGTCACCTGGCGCGGCGGCTGCATGGCATGCATCAGGTTCATGGTTGCTTTTACCCCAAGCACATCTTTCTGCAAGCGACTGCCGATGGCTATCAGGCGCAATTGATCGACCTGGAGAAGACCCGCCCGCTACTGTTCGGTCAGCGCGACAGGGTCAAGGATCTTGAGCCTTTGCTGCGTCGTGCGTCAGTCTGGAATGAAGGCGAGGTTCGTCAGTTGTTGGCTGCCTATCTGGATCAGCCAGCGGACGCCGCTCTGGTCGATCGCTGGTTGACCCGCCTGACCGCCCGGCGCAGCCACAAGGAAGCCCGTTGATGCATTTGTCCGAATTGAAAAGCGCCGGTCGCAGTCCCGGCCTGCCCCTGAGCGTGGAGCTGGCCGATGCCGCCGGCCCGGCGCAATTGCAGTTGCTGTCGCTGTTGCGGGTGCTGCCGGGGCAGCGTTATGTCGGTGCCGGCGTCTGGCGCGGCCGGCCGGTGCTGGCCAAATTGCTGGTCGGCAGCAAGGCGGCCCGGCATTTCCAGCGCGAACTGCAAGGCGTGCGCCTGCTGGCGGAACAGGGTTTGACGACGCCGGTGTTGCTGGCCGACGGCCTGAAAGACGGCGAGGGCGGTTGGTTGTTGTTCGAGTTCCTCGAAGGCGCTGAAAGCCTGGGGGACGCCTGGAAGCAGGTCGAACAGTTGCCCTTGCTGGCCGACGAGCAAGCGGCGGTATTGGCCGAAGCCCTTGGCGCGATTGCGCAACTGCACGGCAAAGGACTCTGGCAGGAAGACCTGCATCTGGACAATCTGCTACGCCACGACGGCAAGCTCTACCTGATCGATGGCGCTGGCATTCGTGCTGAAACACCGGGAAAAGCGTTGTCTCGGCAAAAAGTGCTGGAGAACCTGGGGGTGTTTTTCGCTCAGTTGCCTAAATCCCTCGAACCGTTCAATGAAGAGCTGTTGGTGCACTACCTGCTGGGCAACGCCGAGCACGCGTTACCCATGGAGGCGCTGCAAAAGCAGATCGACAAGGTTCAGGCCTGGCGACTGAAGGACTTCCTGGAAAAGGTCGGGCGCGAATGCAGCCTGTTCAGCGTGCAGCGTGGAGCATTCGGCCTGCGGGCGATCCGGCGTGATGAAGAAGCGGCCATGATACCGGTGCTGGAGCGAGCAGATGCCTTGCTGGACCAGGGCCACTTGTACAAGACCGGGGGCGCGGCGAGTGTCGGCAAAGTCGAGGTGGACGGCCGCACCCTGGTTATCAAACGCTACAACATCAAGAGCTTCGTCCATTGGCTCAAGCGCTTCTGGCGTCCCAGTCGTGCCTGGCACTCCTGGCGCGAAGGGCATCGGCTGACGTTTCTCGGCATCGCCACCCCCAAACCACTGGCCTTGCTGGAAAAGCGTTTCCTGTGGCTGCGTCGTGGTGCCTACCTGGTGACCGAGCATCTGTCGGGGCCCGATATCATCGAGCGTTTTGCCCCTTGCGTGGAAAGCGGGGAGGCGCCCGAGTCCGAGTTGCTGGCGCTGGATCGATTGTTCGCCGACCTGATCCGCGAGCGCATCAGCCACGGCGACCTCAAGGGCCACAACCTGTTCTGGCAGCACGACCGCTGGGCGCTGATCGATCTGGACTCCATGTGTCAGCACCGCACCCACGCCAGCTTCGCCCCAGCCTATGCCCGGGATCGGGCGCGATTCATGCGCAATTGGCCTGAGGACAGCGCGTTGTATCGGGTGATCGATCAGCGGGTGCCCAAGGACATTACCGGCGAGTCATGACTCGGGCCTGCGGCCCTATCGCGAGCAGGCTCGCTCCCACAATTGGTCGGCAGCGTACTTGATCCAATGTGGGAGCGAGCCTGCTCGCGAAGACGGAGTGCCAGGCACCTGAGCATTCAGGGCCGCCCAGGTTTTACGGGCACCAAGCGCTCGCCACTCACCGCTAGCGGCTTATCGCCGCTTTTACGCTATAATCCCGCCCTTTAGCTGCCCAACGCCCCGGCGCGCGGCACATCAATTTTTTGCGGCGCTTGTCGCCCGTATGCAGACAAAAGAGGCTAGACCCCTGTGGCATTGACGATTCTTGGCCTGTCCGGCGCCCTTAGCCATGATCCTTCCGCAGCGCTGTACATAGACGGCAAGCTGATCGCGGCGGCCGAGGAAGAGCGCTTCGTACGCGATAAACATGCCAAGAACCGCATGCCCTATGAGTCGGCGAAGTTCTGTCTGGAGCAGGCCGGCATCAAACCGTCCGACGTCGACGTGGTAGCAATTCCGTTCGCGCCGATCAGCCTGTTCGGCGAGGCGCGCTGGCACTACGCCAAGCGCTACTGGTACGCCCCGGACCGTGCTCTCGACGCGATCCTGATGGGTAACCGTCGCTACAAGCGCTATCGTCGCAAGATCGTCTGGTGCCTGGAACAACTGGGCTTTGATCCGAAAAAGATCAAGATCGAGCCGGTCGAGCATCACCTGGCCCACGCTTCCAGCGCGTATCACTGCTCGGGTTTCCAGGAAAAAACCGCAATCCTGGGTATCGACGGCAAGGGCGAGTACGCCACGACCTTCTTTGGCTATGGCGAAAACGGCAAGATCCACAAGATCAAGGAGTTTTTCGACCCGGACTCCCTGGGCGGCTTGTACGGTGCGATCACCGAGTTCCTCGGCTTTGAAATGCTCGACGGCGAATTCAAGGTCATGGGCATGGCGCCCTATGGCGATGCCAGCAAGTACGATTTCTCGCGCCTGGCCTCGTTCGAGAACGGCCAGTTGGTGATCAACACCGACTACGCCAACGTGATCGGCCTGCGCCGCTATAAAGAGAAGGGCAAGGGCTTCTACTTCTCGCCGAAGCTGATCGAATGGCTCGGTCCCAAGCGCGAAGGCGACATCGCCGACGAGCCATACATCCATTACGCGGCCAGCATGCAGGCGCTGTTCGAGAAACTTGCGCTGCAGATGATCGACCACTACCTGGGCGACGTGCTCAAGGAAACCGGCAAGCTGGCTTTCGCCGGCGGTTGCGCGTTGAACGTCAAGCTGAACCAGAAGATCATCGCCCGTGACGACGTCAAGGAGCTGTTCGTGCAACCGGCTTCCGGCGACGCCGGTACCGCGGTGGGCGCGGCGGCTTATGTATCCCATGCCCGTGGCGTGCCGGTGGAGAAGATGGAACACGTCTACCTCGGCCCGGCCTACAGCAACGAAGACGTGATCGCCGCATGCGCCCGTCATCCGAGCAAGCCGGCGTGGCGCAAGATCGACAACACCCCTGAACGCATTGCCAAAATCATGGTCGATGGCAACCCCGTGGCCTGGTTCCAGGGGCGTATGGAGTTTGGTCCGCGTGCCCTGGGTGGTCGCTCGATCATCGGTTGCCCGAGCGCCAGCGGCGTGGCGGATCGCATCAACGAACAGATCAAGTTCCGCGAGCGCTGGAGGCCTTTCTGCCCGTCGATGCTCGATACCGTCGCGCCGCAGATGATCAAGGTCGATCATCCCGCCCCCTTCATGACTTTCACGTTCGAAGTGGCCGAGGAGTGGAAAAGCCGCGTGCCGGAAGTCGTCCATGAAGACGGTACTTCCCGGGCCCAGGTGCTCAAGCGCGAATACAACCCGCGCTACTACGACATGATGAAGGCCCTGGAAGTCCTGACGGGCAACGGCGTGTCCCTGAACACCTCGCTCAACCGCCGCGGCGAACCGATGATCTGCTCGCCGACCGACGCGCTGAACATGTTCTATGGCTCGGACCTGCAATACCTGATCATGGAAGACATTCTGGTGGTCAAAGACGGCGTGGACGCTTATGACACGCTCGGCTGAGCGACATGTGCTGCAGTTCTGTCACGGTTATGACGGGCCGTTTCTCGACTGCGCCCGTCAGTACGCCAGTCTGTTCGCGGGCACTGGCTATCGCGTGACCACGGTTTTTCTCACCGGGGTCGCCGATGCCGAGGTCGCTGCTGGTTGCGCCTCGGACGAGGTGCTGTTCATGGAGTACAGCTCCAGTGCCGTGAGAGGCCTGAAGCTGGGCGCCATTGGCGATCTGCGCAAGATCGCCGCTTCGCGCAATTTCAGTTTCTGCATTGCCCACCGTTTCAAGCCTATCTACATCGCCCTGCTCGGTACCGGGTTGCCGGTGATTGGCGTGCACCATGCCTTTGGCGACTACCAGCGGCGTACTCGCCGGCTGTTCGCGCATGTTTTTCGCAAGCGCCTGAGCTTGCTCGGGGTTTCCGATGCGGTGCGTGACGACATGCGCCGCTGCCTGCCGAATTGGCCGGCGGGTCGAATCCAGACCCTCTACAACCGCATCGACCTGGAGGCTGCGCGGGCTGGCTTGGTGTCCCGGGACGAGGCGCGGCATACCTTGGGGCTGGAAGCAAACGCCTGGGTCGTCGGCAACGTCGGCCGCCTGCATCCGGACAAGGATCAGGCCACGTTGTTGCGAGGTTTTGCCGCGGCACTTGCGTATCTGCCCGGCCATAGTCAGCTGGCCATTCTCGGCAAGGGGCGCCTGGAGCAGAATCTTCGGGACCTGGCGCTTGAACTGGGAATCGCCGACCGCGTGCTGTTTCTCGGCCAGGTGCCTGAGGCGCGCCGTTACTTCCGGGCTTTCGACGTGTTTGCCCTGAGTTCCGATCACGAACCGTTCGGCATGGTGTTGCTCGAAGCCATGGCCGCTGGCGTGCCATTGTTGGCCACGGCCTGTGGCGGGGCGAAGGAAGTGGTCGAAGGCGTGGGTATTCTGTTTCCCCTGGGCGACGCCGAGCACCTGGCCCAGGGGCTGCAACACCTGGCGGTCATGGACGATCTGCAGCGTCGTCAATGCGCCGAGCTGATGCTTGATCGCCTACGTGAACGTTTCTCGGATCGTGCGGTACGCGAGGCATTCTGGCGTTTGCCTCAAGTCACCGAACTGGCGCCGAGGGTCTGATGCTGAACCGATTCCAAGGCTGGCGTGAGCGCGGCTGGACAGCCGTAGATGCACCGGTTTATACCCAGGTCTGGCAGCGTTTCGGTGGCAGTGTGGCGACCCATCCCCTGGTGGTCGAACGCCTGGCAGCCCTGGCCGGCATTCCTGTGCGTTACCTGGCATACGAACACCAGGGTGAGTTGAAGGCGGCAATTGCGACCTGGGGCCGGGATTTGGCGCTGTCCAAGGAGGTGCTCAAGCGTAGCGGCAAGAAGGGCCTGTTCGATCTGGGCAATGCCGAGCTTATCCTACCGGCGGCGCCCGAAACCCAGGCGCCGTTGCGTCATCGCGGACGTTATCTCTCGGCCCTCAACGAGGGACGTTTCAGTGGCCTGAAGGTACAGCAGGAGCAGTTGGCCATGGCGCGTACGCCGGAAGAGCTGTCCAAGAAGTTTCGCTACAACCAGCGCCGCGAGCTGCGTTTGCTGGAAGAGGCTGGTGGGGTGGTGCGTTCGGTCAATGAGTTCTCCAGCGCGGAACTGGCGTCGATCTACTGCGACCTGTTCCAGCGTCGTTGGGGGTTTGCGGCGACCGGCGCCGAGCGCATGGGTGAGGTGATCGAGCTGTTGCGCGAACTGCTGATCGGCTCGGTGATTTTTCTCAACGATGCGCCGATTGCCATTCAACTGGTGTATCGGGTGGAAGCGCCGGAGTGGATCAGCGTCGAGTACATCAACGGCGGCGTGGACCCGCAGACGCGCGAATTCAGCCCCGGTAGCGTGCTGAGCTTCCTCAACACCCAAAACGCCTGGGAACATGCCCGCGCCGCCGGCAAGCCGTTGCGTTTTTCGTTCGGCCGGGCGGACCGGGAGTACAAGGACCGCTGGTGCAACCCTGTGCCGGTGTTTACCGTATGAATCCACCCGTCAGCCGCAAACAGCAATTGCTCAAACGCCATCGTCGCAACAAGCGCGTGGGTTTGTTGCTGGCGCTCATGATGCTGGTCTTGCTGGGTATACTGGTCGCCTGGTGGCTGCCGTTGGTGCTGGCGGTATTGGCGTGGATCGCTCATGAAGCGTGGTTCGCCGATCACCTGTTTTATTCGCCCAGGGACGATTACCAGTACAGCTTTGCGCCATTCACCCAGCAGCCGAAGGTGCATCTTGACGCCGGTCGGCTGCGGTTGGATGAGGGCGTGATGCTGGACGACGGCGCCACGCTGATCCTGGCGCTGCGGGTCAGAAGCACCTGGCTGGGGCGTTTCATCGACCCGCTGGTCGAATTGTCGGGCGGTGAGCATCTGGATCGACAGGTCTTCGAGCGAGGAGCCAATGGCCTGCGCTACCTCAATCTCAGCGAGCAGGGAAGTACTCTGTCCCGAGGCGAGCTGCGTCTGCACGGTCGTTTTTGCCGTTTGCTGGGTGAGCCGACCCTGTGGTCTTTCCCGGCAGAGGATGTGCTGCGTCAGCGGGTGATGGTCATCGCGCCACACGCCGACGATGCGGAGTTGGCGGCGTTCGGGTTGTACAGCCAGGCCGGCGAAGCCTGGATCGTGACGCTGACCGCCGGCGAAATCGAAGCCGAACATTATCAACAGATGGGCCTGGACGGCGTTGAGGCGGCACGGCTCAAGGGTCGCTTACGCGCCTGGGACAGTATTGCCGTGCCGCGCTGGGCCGGGGTACCTGAAAGTCATTGTGTGCAACTGGGATACTTCTGCTTGCAACTGGCGGCCATGCAGGCCGCGCCCGGCCAGCCCCAAAGTTCACGCGAAGCGGACCTGAGCGATACCCGACTGTTCCGTCAGATGAATCCGCTTACCTTGCCCGGCGACGCCGACGGTGCAGCGACCTGGAACAATCTGCTGGCAGACTTGCGCGAGCTGATCTTGATGGCGCGCCCGGAAATTATTGTGTTGCCGCACCCGGTCCTTGATCCGCACCCCGATCATCTTTGTGCACACAACGCCGTCATGCAGGCACTCGAGGGCTTGGAATGGCAGCCCACGACGCTGTTGGGCTATGCCAATCACCTCCACGACAATGATCGCTGGCCGATGGGCGACACGGGTGCGGGCGTTGCCTTGCCGCCCTATTTCGACCCGGCTCGAGCGATGTGTCCCATCAGTCTGCCGTTGGGGCTGGCCGTGCAGCATGACAAGGCCATGGCGCTGGCCATGATGCATGATCTGCAACCGCCTGCGCCGTTCAAGCGTCGCCTGCGTCGTGGTATTCAGCGGCTGCTGGCCGGGCGTAGGAGCTCTTCGTATGGCGAGAATGAGTTTTTTCGCAAGGCTGTGCGCCGCCATGAACTGTTTTGGCGGCTGTAGGGGTTCATGGTGGGACATCAACAAGACCCTAGCTACTACTTATCATTCATCCAGGCGATGGTGCTGCAAGGAAAACAATGAGAGTTCTATTTCTGGTGCAGAAAGAACAGCGGGCCATCCTGGACCGACTCTATGAAGGTGTGGCTGCCCATTGCGAGTGCGACCTGCGTTGGCTCGACAGCGAGGAACAACGCAATCTGCGTGGCTATTTCCAACGTCACGTGGACATATCGCGTTACGACCGGATCGTGTTTTTCCTGCGTTTCAAGCAGGAGATCCGGCAGGCCGGGTTCATCCGTACGATCCCGAACCTGGTGATCCTTGAACACGATGCCTATCAGAATTACATTCCGTGCAAATACACCGGGAAGTTCAGTGCGCACTACCGCCGCCTGCCATGGGTACGCGTCATCAGTTCCGGTTTCATGGTCAGTGAACGTCTGCGCGCCGAAGGTTTCGATGCGGTGTTCGTGCCCAAGGGTTACGATCAGTCCTTGCTGGCGGATCAGGGCCGCGAACGGGATATCGAACTGGCCTTTGTCGGCAGCACCAACAGTGTCGCCTATAGTGGTCGCAAAGCCCTGTTGGATGAGTTGGGGCGCGTTGAACCGCTGGTCGTCACCCGTACCAAGTCAGGCGAGGAATATTGCCAGACCCTCAATCGCATCCGCTTTTTCGTCAGTGCCGATGTGGGTATGGGCGAGTTCATGATCAAGAATTTTGAGGCCATGGCCTGCGGTTGTGTGTTGCTGGCATTCGATCAGGGGGCCGACGAGGCTCGCGCCCTGGGTTTGCAGGACATGCAGAACGTGGTGCTGTATCGCGACATTGCACAGCTCCAGGAAAAACTCGGTCGCCTGCGTGCCGAGCCCGAATTGGCACACAGTATTGCGCGCAACGGACAGAAGCTGGCCCTGGAGCAATTCAGCTTCGCACGCATAGGACAGAAGATCGTTGAAGCGCTGGAGCCCCCGCTACGGCCCCGCGCACCGCTTGCCTTGCTGGAAAGATTGCGCCTGACGCTGGGCGTTTGACAGGAACCGTTCGTTCATCGGATGTTTCGATGACGTTTAAACTAAATGGTATTTCAGGTGCAGTTTTCCGACGAGAGTGACATTACCCTGGTGGTAACCAGTTGCGGCCGGCTCGATCTGCTCAGGCGGACCTTGGAGAGCTTTGACCGTTTCAATACTGCGCCGATCCGAGAAGTCTTCATAACCGAAGATGCGGGTGATGAGGGTGTGCATGCGGTGATCCCTGCTCACTGGAAAGATCACTGTACAGTGTTCGTCAATCAGCCGAAGCTGGGACAGTTGGCCTCGATCGACCTGGCCTACGGGCACGTCAAGACGCCTTATATCTTTCACTGCGAAGATGACTGGGAGTTCTATCGTCCGGCTTTCGTGGAAGACTCCCGGGCAATTCTGGAGAAACGGCCCGATATCCTCCAGGTGTGGCTGCGCAACTATGTTTACGACTTGTGTGTGCACAGCCCTTACATCCACTTGGGCGAGCGTGAAGTCATCAGTGGCGTGGCCTGTTACCCCCTGATTTCCAACAAGCCCGAATGGCAGAGTTTCTCTCTTAATCCTGGACTACGGCGGCTCAAGGAATATCAACTATGTGCCCCGTTTGCCGGCTTTGGTGGCGAGAAGGCCCTGTCGCTTCGCTATGCGCAACTGAACTTGACGGCGGTAACGCTGGAAGGGGATGCTGTTCTGCACACTGGGTTCGGGGTTCACGTGGAAGTACCCGTGGAGCGTCAGCGCAAGGCGCGCCGCAGGCGTCGCGAGCAGGTCAAGTTATCCCTGGTACTTTTGCTCGGAGTCTGCATTGGCTGGCTTATCAGTTTCTGAATGCCTCGAAGCACGAACCCTGGCACGCGATGAAAGGTTTGCTGCTCAATGAGCATTATTAATGTCATGTGGGCGGGTGGTTCGCCCTTCGCTTCGGTACACAAGGTTCATCACCAGATACTGTCGCGGATGGAACCCTCGATGCCGGTCAAGACGTGGCTATTACAGGGCTCGGGGGCTAGCTGCCAGGTCAATGTAGGGCAGGCGCAGGAGTGGCGTCTTTCTTCCGCCCGGCTCAAGGGCCGACACGTCTGGCGGCTGTTCAAACCCTTGATGCGTAAACGCTTCCGCCAGGCGTTGCTCGACAGCAATGCCCGTGTCGTGCTGCTCGATGGCCTCGGTGTCGCCCGCACCCTGTTGCCTGTCCTTGAGACCCTGTCGCAGATTCGCGTGGTAGTGATATTCCATGGCTCGACGCGACTCAATGCCGAAAGCTGTGAACTGCTGCGCAGATTCCCGGCTTCACGGCTGGCGCTGGCGGCGGTTTCCCGGACCCTGGCAGCCTCTCTTCAAGACGATCTGGAACTTCCGGTCACTGCATTGCGCAGTGCACTCGATCCGGTTGCCTTCCGGTCCGCACTCGTGCCTTGTACGCAAGCCCGCGCCCGGCTGGGCCTGGCAGCCGAGCTGCGGGTGTTTGGTGCCATAGGGCGATTGGTGGATGACAAGGGGTTCGCCTGCTTGCTGGAGGCATTTGCCCTGGCCGCAAAAAACCAGCCCGACTGGCGGCTGGTCATCGTTGGTGAAGGGCCGCGGCGAGAGGCGTTGCAGGAACGGATTGCCCAGTCGGACCTGCTGGGCAAGGTATTGTTGACGGGCCATCTCTACGATATAGCGGTGCTTTATAGGGCCTTCGACTGGGTGCTGATCCCATCCATCAGCGAGGGGCTGGGACTGATTCTGCAAGAGGCAGTCATGGCTGGCGTGCCGGTGTTGGCCAGTGAACTGGCGGTATTCCGCGAGCAGTTGGGCGACACGGGGTGGTATGCCCAGGTCAATGACGTTCAGGCCTGGAGCGAAGCACTCGTACGGATTTCACGGACGTCGGCCGAAGAGGTTGCAGCAGCCCAGCATCAGGCTCTGGCGCCCGACGAGGCCTGGCTAAGCTTCAGCCAGACCGCTCGGCAACTGATTTCAGGCGGATAATAGGGCATTTTCCAATGCCTGCATTGGAAAGCTCCCGTTCAGGTTTTCCCGGGCAATATAACGAGCAAAATGCTGCAGATTGCGGCGCGCCAGGTGGCGCGGGAGTGGAGAGCGCAGGAAGCGCATGTCGGCCACATCGATCAGCCCGAGTCTGTTTTCGGGGGTGATGACGATGTTGCCCAGGTGCAACGAGCGGAAGTAGATGCCACTGGCATGCAGGCTGCGGATCAACTCGACCAGCGCTGGAAGCATCTGCGACCAGCTGAAGTTCTCTTGATTCGATATTTGACGCAGGGTTTTTCCAGGAAGCGGCCGATACAGTACGGCGGTCATGCCGGGCGTCTGCAATTTATAGAACGCCAGTACCTCGAGGGTCGGTACACCCAGTTCGTGCAAGCGGGCTGCATTATGGATAAATCGCGCCGAATAAGGCCTTAGAAGAGCCGAAGAAATAAGCCGCTTGCGGCGAAACAGTTTGAGGATATTGCCATCCTGCAACAGATACACTTTTGGGCCGTAGCTGTCGGCCTCCAGAATACTGGCGCCTTCAATCAATTGATTCAAAGCGGCTTGGGGAAGCCGTGAGGATTGCATCGTAGAGAAACCTTGTTGAAAGAACCGGTGCCGAGGCGGGCCATGATGCCCAAAAGTTTTTGTTTTAACCATGCCGGTTTGGCAGGTGAATCGTTTAGGAGCAAAGATGCACGCAGCACGATGGGCGAAGGGATGGATGGTTTTTGGCTTGTTATGGTTTCTGCTGGCGATAGCCCTGGCACCGAGCAACAAGATTTATCAGCAGGGGCTGGTTCTGTTCGTCTGGCTGCCGGCGCTCGTATTCGCCTGGTCGTCGCGTCCTCGGCTAGTAGAGCTGTGGCGTGCCCAACGCCTGATATGTACGGCATTGCTGGCGCTGGCGGTCTGGGCGCTGATCACTCTGGTCTGGGCCGAGGCACCAAAGCCCGCACATGAAGCCAAGCGACTGCTCTACATCCTGGTGTTTCTGTTGTTTTTTCCGATCCTTGCCGACGGCCAGCCTGAGCGAGTGATTCGGATCATGCAATGGGGCGGCGTGGGGCTTTCCCTGACGGCCCTGATGGCGATCATTCATTTCTATGGCATTGAGCACAAACCCCTGGTTGCGCGCCTGGAAGGCCTGGGTGAGTTATCCCACCCGATTCTTGGTGGTTATGTGATCGGGTTGGCGGCGGTCTGGATGCTGCATTGGATGCCGCGTTCCATTGGGCTGCAAGTCCTTTGGGCGGTGGCCCTGGCACTGTTGGGAATATTTGTCGTGATGAGCCAGAGTCGTGGCGCAGCACTGGCTTTGTTGCTCAGCGTCCTGGCCATGCCGATCTACTGTCGGGACCCGCGTTCCCGCGTCATTGCCGCCACGGCGCTGGTGTTGGCGATGTTGACTTTCTGGCTGCTCGAGCCGCTGGTAATGGCGCGTGGATCCTCTTACCGACCCGAGATCTTCATGTCGAGCCTGCACATGATCGCCGAACGTCCGTGGGGTGGTCTCGGATTGGCGAGTGACTACAAGGTAATGGCTCTCGGCCGCCCTTTCGACCACGCGCACAATCTGTTCAGCCATGTCGCCATTCTGCTCGGGTTGCCGGGACTGGCGTTGTGGTGCATTGTCTGGTTCGCTGTGCTGCGTGAAGCCTGGCGAGCCCGTGACAGCCTGCTGGGGCGGGGCGTACTCGGCATGTGGATATTTTCGTTCCTGGCGATGCAGTTCGACGCTGCGAGCCTGACCGGCACCCCGCGCGCCGAATGGTTCATCAGTTGGTTGCCGATTGGCCTGGCCAGCGTTTTGACCTGGGCGCAGGTCAAGTCTGAAGGCTGTGATAAAATTCCGCGTTCTTCCTAACCAGTGAGCCCTACGATGAGTGACGCACCGCCTAACGCGGAACAGGATTCCAGCCTGAAGATCTATTTTCGGCTGCTGGGATACGTCAAACCCTACGTGGGCATCTTCCTGCTGAGTATCGTGGGCTTCGTGATATTTGCTTCCACCCAGCCCATGCTGGCCGGGATCCTCAAATATTTCGTCGATGGCTTGAGCAATCCCGACGCGGTGCTCTTTCCCAACGTGCCATACCTCAAGGACCTGAAGCTGCTGATGGCGGTCCCGCTGCTGATCATCCTGATCGCCGCCTGGCAGGGTCTGGGTTCGTTCCTGGGTAACTACTACCTGGCCAAGGTCTCATTGGGGCTGGTACACGACCTGCGGATTGAGCTGTTCAACAAGTTGCTGGTGCTGCCCAACCGCTACTTCGATACGCACAATTCCGGGCATCTGATTTCCCGCATCACGTTTAACGTGACCATGGTCACCGGGGCGGCCACCGATGCTATCAAGGTGGTCATCCGTGAAGGGCTCACCGTGGTGTTCCTCTTCGCTTACCTGATATGGATGAACTGGCAGTTGACTCTGGTAATGCTGGCGATCCTGCCGTTGATCGCAATGATGGTCAGCAATACCAGCAAGAAATTCCGCAAGCAGAGCAAGAAGATCCAGGTCGCCATGGGCGACGTGACCCACGTAGCGTCCGAGACCATCCAGGGCTACCGGGTAGTGCGAAGCTTTGGCGGCGAGTCCTACGAAGAGGAGCGCTTTGCCCGCGCCAGCCAGGGTAATACCGATAAACAGTTGCGCATGACCCGCACAGGCGCTGTCTATACGCCGATGTTACAACTAGTGATCTACACCGCCATGGCTGCCCTTATGTTCCTGGTGCTGTTCCTGCGCGGTGACGCGACGGCCGGTGACCTGGTGGCCTACATCACGGCCGCCGGCCTGTTGCCCAAGCCGATTCGCCAGCTCTCGGAAGTCAGCTCGACCATCCAGAAAGGCGTGGCCGGTGCCGAAAGTATTTTTGAGCAATTGGACGTCGAGCCGGAGGTCGACAACGGCACGGTCGAGCAGGAGCGCATCAGCGGTCGTCTCGACGTGCGAAACCTTAGTTTCACCTACCCCGGCGCCGGTCGGGAGGTGCTCAAGGACATCAGTTTCACGGCCACACCCGGGCAGATGGTTGCACTGGTAGGACGTTCAGGCAGCGGAAAATCGACCCTGGCGAGCCTCATTCCACGTTTCTACCACCATGATATTGGCGAGATCCTGCTCGATGACGTTGAAATCGAGGACTATCGACTGCGTAACCTGCGCCGTCATGTCGCCCAAGTGACCCAGCACGTCACGCTGTTCAACGATACGGTGGCCAACAACATCGCCTACGGCGACCTGGCCGGTGCGCCACGGGCAGACATTGAAAAGGCCGCCCGGGACGCCTACGCCATGGACTTCATCGAACAACTGCCCCAGGGCCTGGACACCGAGGTTGGAGAGAACGGGGTGTTGTTGTCCGGCGGCCAGCGCCAGCGCCTGGCCATTGCCAGGGCATTGTTGAAGAACGCTCCGCTATTGATTCTTGACGAAGCCACTTCGGCGCTGGACACCGAGTCCGAGCGGCATATCCAGGCAGCGCTGGATCAAGTGATGAAAGGTCGCACGACCCTGGTCATTGCCCACCGGCTGTCGACTATCGAGAAGGCTGATCTGATTCTGGTGATGGATCAAGGCCGTATCGTCGAGCGCGGCACTCATGGCGAACTGCTGGCGCAGAACGGTTACTACGCACGTCTCCACGCCATGGGGCTGGATGCTCCCGCCGAGAATATTGCCTGAGTTCTGTATAGATCCCCTGTGAGGGCAAGTCGACGCTCACAGGGGTTTGTATGGAAGTTGTTACCAGTAACAACCAATTCGAAATAAACCCGCGTGCCGTGCTTGGTAAGGTTCTGGCTACAGGACTTTCCCTGAACGAGCTTCATTGATCGTAAGGGCCATCCATTTCGCGCGGGTACTCGAATGCTGCAACGTTATCTATGGAAGCTGCTGCCCAAGTCGCAGCGCTCATTCCTGTTGAGTCGCTTGTCGATTGTCGATAGACAGGTGGTCAACAAGTCGATGTCGGCCAATTGCCGTTTCCCCGAAGCCTTCACCCAACGTGGCTGTCTGTTTGTCCATGTGCCCAAGTGTGCCGGTAGTAGTGTCTGCATCGGCATGTTCAATGGCTACAGCCCCGGACATCTGCCGCTGTATTGGTACGAAGAGCAATTTCCTGCGCAGTATGCCGCCAGCTTCAAGTTCGCTTTTGTTCGTGATCCGCTGGAGCGTACGTATTCGGCCTATGCTTTCCTGCGAGGTAATAAATTGGGGCAACGTGATCATGCCGCGCAGAGGCTGGTCAGCCAGTATCGTGACTTCGATGATTTCGTTGCCCGTTGGCTGCATCCGGAGAACATCACGCGGCAGTTGCATTTCGCCGCCCAGACGGATTTTCTCACCGATTCCCTCGGCCACCTGGCGATGGATTTCATCGGTTATCAGGAGTATCTGGATCGTGATTATCGGTGGGTGTGCGAGCATCTGGGACTGCCCATGACGTTGCCCCATGTGAACCGCACCCAGCAACGTGCATCGCTGCCGGTCCGGGAAATATGTTCGGTACGTACCCGACGGCTGGTACGACGGGTGTACCAGCGTGATTACGAGATGCTCGGTTATGAATGAGAGGTCAAAGCTTGTGACGCAACAGACGCAGATCCGTCCCTACACGCTGGCCGTTACGCCTGCTGAGCGGGCTGCGCTGAAATCCCAGCGGCCGCGTTGTATCTGGCTGACCGGACTGTCGGGAGCCGGCAAATCGACGCTGGCCAATGCTCTCGAGACGCAGCTTCATGAGCAGGGTTTCCACACCTGCCTGCTTGACGGCGACAATCTGCGCCAGGGGCTGTGCCGTGGCCTGGGGATGGATGACGAGGCTCGCAAGGAAAATGTCCGACGGATTGCCGAGGTGGCGCGCTTGATGGTCGAGGCCGGCCTGATTGTCATCGTCGCGGCGATTTCTCCGTTTCGCGCTGATCGTGATGCGGCCCGCCGGCTGTTCTGCGAAGGCACCTTCGTGGAGGTGTATGTGAGCACGCCTTTCGAGATTTGTGCCGAGCGCGATCCAAAGGGGCTGTACCGTGAAGCATGCGCCGGGCGGATCAGGAATTTCACCGGGCTCGACAGCCCCTACGAAGCGCCCCTGGCGGCCGAATGCGAAATCAATACCAGCGAGGTTGAGCTGTCCCAGGCTTGTGACCGGCTTCTGGCATTGCTGCAAAAGGAATAAAGGCGCAGCACCTGGTTGCCATGGACGAGCCTTGGCCCACCCTGTGCTAATATCGCGCCCCTGTTCATTTTGTATGTGGGATGCTCCATGAAGTTGTCCATGCCGCGATTCGATCAAGCCCCTGTTCTGGTGGTCGGCGATGTCATGCTCGACCGCTATTGGCATGGCGGTACCTCACGGATTTCCCCTGAGGCGCCGGTTCCGGTGGTCAAGGTCGAGCACATCGAGGATCGCCCTGGCGGCGCCGCCAACGTCGCCCTGAACATTGCTGCCCTCGGTGCACCGGCCTCCCTGGTGGGCGTGACCGGCGACGATGAGGCCGCAGAAACCCTGAGCAACAGCCTCAAGGGTGCTGGGGTGCGGGCGATTTTTCAGCGTATTGCGCATCAGCCGACTATCGTCAAGCTGCGTGTCATGAGTCGTCACCAGCAACTGCTGCGGATCGACTTCGAAGAGCCTTTTGCCACTGATCCTCTGGCCCTCGGTGCCGAGGTCGATCAATTGCTTGAGGGCGTCAAGGTGCTGGTGCTGTCGGACTACGGCAAAGGCGCGTTGAAAAACAACCAGTCGCTGATCCAGGCCGCCCGTGCCCGTGGCATTCCGGTGGTGGCCGACCCCAAGGGCAAGGATTTTTCCATTTACCGGGGCGCGAGCCTGATCACGCCGAACCTCAGCGAGTTCGAAACCATCGTCGGCGGTTGCGCCGACGAGCATGAGCTGGTGAGCAAAGGCGCACAGTTGATGCGCGACCTCGACCTCGGTGCCTTGCTGGTGACCCGTGGCGAACATGGCATGACTCTGCTGCGTCCCGATCACCCGGCGTTGCACTTGCCTGCGCGTGCCCGTGAAGTGTTCGATGTGACGGGTGCCGGCGATACCGTGATTTCCACACTGGCCGCGGCGATTGCGGCTGGCGAGGACTTGCCCCATGCCGTGGCCCTGGCGAACCTGGCGGCGGGTATTGTCGTCGGCAAGCTCGGTACGGCGGCCATCAGTGCGCCGGAACTGCGTCGCGCCATCCAGCGCGAAGAAGGCTCCGAGCGCGGCGTGCTGGGTCTGGAACAACTGCTGCTTGCCGTCGACGATGCCCGTGCCCACAACGAAAGAATCGTCTTCACCAATGGCTGTTTCGACATTCTGCACGCGGGTCATGTGACGTACCTGGAACAGGCTCGTGCCCAGGGCGATCGGCTGATCGTCGCGGTCAATGACGATGCGTCGGTAAGTCGTCTCAAAGGCCCAGGCCGCCCGATCAACAGCGTTGATCGGCGCATGGCGGTCCTGGCCGGTCTGGGCGCGGTGGATTGGGTGATCAGCTTCAGCGAAGGCACGCCGGAGAACCTGTTGCGTCAGGTCAGGCCGGATGTGCTGGTCAAGGGCGGCGACTACGGGATCGACCAGGTTGTAGGCGCGGACATCGTCACTGCATACGGCGGTACCGTGAAGGTCTTGGGCCTGGTGGAAAACAGCTCGACGACTGCGATTGTGGAAAAGATCCGCAGTAACTGAAGTACTCCGCAGCTAGCTTTGTGGCGAGAGGACTATCCTTGTTGGGGGGGCGAAGTACCCCCTCATTCACCGGTACATCGCTATGCCTGTTCTAGCGAGCCACCTTGCGGGGTACGATTTTCTTCAGCAATTGCCTGGCCTTGCCCCTCAAGCGGGTGAGGCCTGACTCCTTGCCCGGTGGTGTCATCCCTTGCTGGCGCAGCCAGTCTTTCCAGCGAATCCGTTCGTCTCGCACCAGCCAGCCATCCTGCCTGGCGAAACTCTCGGCCAGATACAGCCCGCGGGTGCTGGCGGGGTACAGCTGATCCTTTTTCAGGGTATACAGCTCTGGCAAGGGTTGGCCGTCGTGCAGCGGCATCAGGTAGAGATCGGGACGCTTGCGGTCCAGGCGTGCCACTAGCTGGTCGCCCTCCAGGCGTTCATCGACGTGAAACAGGCTCAGGGACTTGGCTTCCTTGGGCACTTCCAGGCGCAAATCGTAGATCAGCTGCAGCGACGCTGTCGGCAGGTGCACATAAGCCCGTGGCCGCTCGATCAATTGCAGGTTGGCGCTACGCACCGGACGGGCCGAGCCCGACAGCGGCGTCAGGCGAAACGGCAAGGCTTCGCGATAATGCAGCGCTGCAGCGTAGGGGGCCGGCAGCCAGGTTTCGTTGAAACGCCCACCCAGCCAGCCTTCGGGAGTTTCCAGCAGGCATTCTTCGGCAATTTCCTGGGTGGCGGTGTGCAGAGGCAGGTTCAGTTCGTGGGCGGGGACATAGCCGGAAATCAGCTTGAGTACCACATCTCCGCGATCCTGCCGACGCTGGCGCACCAACACCCAATAGTCGCGGTTCTGCCACTGCAGGGTCAGGCGCACCGAGACCCCCAGGTTTGCCAGCTCCAGGGAAAAACGTTCTGCATCGGCCACCGTCACGGGGCGACGGCGTTGCAAGGTCTGGGCGAAGTTCAGCGGCATCCCGACGCTTTGGTAGGTCAGGCCTTCCGGCGTCGCTTCGACGAACAGCGGCAGTGTCTTGAAGTTGCTCGGGTTCTTCCTGATGAGCGTGCGCGGCATATCGGCTCCTGCTAAAAACCGCGTGAAGCGGCGTCAGTTTTTACGTAGGACCTTGGCTACGGTCGCGACGTTATGGGCGAGGTGCAGCGGATTGATGGTGCCGACAATAGCACTGGCGATCCCTGGATGCTCAAACAACAGTTCGAAGCTGGCCTGGACCGGATCAACCCCGGGGCTCAGGCAGACGTGACCGCTGGCGAGGGCCTTCTTCACCAGGATGGCTTTGCCGTGCTCGGTAGCGTAGTCAATGACAGCGGTTTCGCTTCGTTCGTTCAGATTGTAGGTAACCATGGCGCAATCGCCCTGTTCGAGGGCTTTGAGGCCACCCTCGACGGTCTTGCCGGAGAAGCCGAAGCCACCGATCTTGCCCTCGCGCTTGAGCGTCGCCAGGGTCGGGTAGACCTCGCTGTCGTTGAGTATTGCCAGGTCATTACCGTCGGAGTGCACCAGTACCAGGTCGATATAGTCGGTCTCCAGGCGCTTGAGGCTGCGCTCCACGGAGAGTCGGGTATGGGCGACACTGAAGTCGTGGCGCGACTGCCCATCGCTGAATTCTTCGCCAACCTTGCTGACAATCACCCAGTCCTGGCGTTGACCGCGCAACAGCGGGCCGAGGCGTTCTTCACTGCGGCCATAAGCCGGCGCTGTGTCGATGAGGTTGATGCCCAGGTCACGCGCCAGCTTGAGTAGCATGCGTGCTTCGTAGTCATCGGGAATGCGGAAACCGCTGGGATACTTGACCCCCTGGTCGCGACCAAGCTTGACGGTGCCCAGGCCCAGGGGAGAAACCTTCGGGCCGTGGGTGCCCAGGGAGCGATAGAAATCGTGCAGGGTCGGCTGGCTCATGGCAGCAACTGCTCCCACGCCGGCACGCCCATGGGCGGTTTCGGCAGGTCCGGTAGCGGGGCCGGATGGCTGGGGGTGATACCGCTTTGTTGCAGTGCGGCAATCACCCGGTCGGAAAAGTCCGGGGCCAGGGCCAGCTTGGTCGGCCAGCCTACCAACAGGCGATCCTGCTCGGCGAGGAAGGCGTTGTCCGGGCGGGTCAGACCCGATTGCAGGGGTTCGGCGCGATCGACCCGCAAGGTGGCCCATTGTGCGGTGGTGAGGTCGACCCAGGGCAGCAATTGTCCGAGTTCCTTTTGCGCGGTGGCGATTTGCGCGGCGGGCTCGCGGGCTACGCCCTCGGCTTCGGCGATGTCACCGCCCAGGTACCAGACCCATTGGCCATCTGCGGCCGGGTGAGTGGTGACGGTGATGCGCGGCTTCGGCCCGCCTCCCAGGCAATGGGCATACAGCGGCTTGAGGCTGGGGCCCTTGACCAGCACCATGTGCAGCGGACGGCGCTGCATGGCTGGCTGGTCCAGGCCCAAGGCCGCGAGCAGGTCGGCGGTACCGGCTCCGGCACTGAGGACAATGCGCTGGGCACGGATCTCGCGATCGTCAACCTTCAGGCCCACCAGTTCGCCGGCTTCGCGCAGCGGCTCGATGTGCTGGCCAGCGAGCAGGCTGTCACCAGCCAGTTCCGCCAGGCGTGCGATCAGGCTGGGAACATCCACCACCAGTTCAGCCAGGCGATAGACCTTGCCTTTGAAACGCTTGTCCTGCAGGGCCGGTGGCAGTTGCTCGCCCTTGACCTGGTCGACCCGCCCGCGCACGGCCTTGCTGGCGAAAAAACTGGTGAGATTGCCGGCCAGGGTGCCGGGAGACCATAGGTAATGGGCTTCGGACAGCAGGCGCACGCCGGACAGGTCCAGCTCGCCGTCGCCACCGAGCGCTTCGCGCCAACGGCGCGGCATGTCAGCGATGGCTTCCGAGGCGCCCGTCAGGGCACCATGCAGCGCATATTTGGCGCCGCCATGGATGATGCCCTGGGATTTGACGCTCTGCCCACCGCCGAGGCTGGCACTTTCCACCAGCACGGTCGAATAGCCCAGGCGACGCAGGCGTGCATTGAGCCAGAGGCCGGCGACTCCGGCGCCGACAATCAGCACGTCGGTGGAAATAACGGATGGCATGCAGCGACCTCAGTGTTCAAGACGAAGGCGCAGTATACAGACTCGATGAACTGAGTTTGGCCACCCATTCAGGGGCAGCCGCCAAAACTGTGGCGAGGAAGATCTCCTGTGGCGAGGGGATTTAGCGAAACGTCGCATCGCCCGCTGGGGTGCGAAGCGCCCCTGTTCATGCGATTTTACAACCCGGCGCTGTCAGGTTGGGGCTGCTGCGCAGCCCAGCGGGGATGAATCCCCTCGCCACAACGTATTCCATGCAGAGGTGTTTCGTGTTCCTTAATGTCCGGCGGTCTTGGAGAACAGTTGAATCACTACAACCCCCAGCACAATCAGCGCCATTCCCAGCATCGCCGGCACGTCCAGCTTCTGCCCGTAGATGAACAGCGCCGCGACGCTGACCATGACGATGCCCATCCCGGCCCAGACCGCATACGCAACGCCCACCGGGACGCTGCGCACCACCAGGGTCAACATCCAGAAAGCGATGCCGTAGCCCGCGATCACCAGCACCAGAGGCAGGGGCGTGCTCAGGCCTTTCACCGCTTTCATCGAAACGGTGGCGATCACTTCGGCGCAGATGGCGATAGCGAGGTAGTAGTAGGCATTCATGGGCGAGACCTCTTTGACTGTTGCGTCTTTCGATGTCGCCATTCTAGTGCGTGGCTAGATGCGGTAAAGTCATTACCTATCTGTTAATGAGATAGGTTGGGTCATGAACGTTGAGTGGAATCTTGAGCAATTGCGACTGTTCGTGGGCGTCGCCGAACAGCGTTCGTTCTCTGCCGTGGCCCGGGATCAACGCAAGGCCCAATCGGCTGTCAGCAGCGCGATTGCCTTTCTGGAAGCCGATTTAGGTGTCAGCCTGTTCGAGCGCAGCAGCGGCCGCCAACCGAAGCTCACCGATGCTGGAGAGGCATTGCTGGAAGAAGCGCGGGAAGTGTTGCGCCAGTGCGAACGGCTCAATGGCCGGGCCTTGGCCTTGATGCGCGGGCAGGAAGCGTCGCTGCGCCTGGCCCAGGACGAGGCCATGCCCTATCAACCGGTCATCGACAGTCTGGCGGCGTTGGCCGAGCAATTCCCCACCCTTGAGGTGCAACTGGCCAGTGCCGCCCAGGGCGATGTGGCGCGCAAACTGGTGGAGCGTCGCGCTGACCTGGGCTTGTTGTTCTACCACGACCAGATCCCCGAAGCGCTGGAGCGCCGAGTGTTGGGCAGCGTCGAGATGGTCACGGTGTGTAGCAAAGGGCATCCGCTGGCCAACCACGACTACGTGTCCTGCCGGGAAATGGCCCGGCACCGGCAGTTGCTGATGGCGACCCAGTCCAGCGTCTACCCCGGCAGCGAGCAGGCCAGCCCGCAGGTCTGGCGCGCCGACAGTTTCTACGTCCTGGCCGAATGGCTGAGAAGTGGCCTGGGCTGGGCCTGGCTGCCGCGGCACGTGGTGCAGTATCCGGCGTACCTGGGCGACATGGTCGAACTCAACAGTGAATGGACCCCGCCAGCGCTGGTGGTTGAGCTGGTCTGGCGCCGCGACGAGCCCCTGGGCCCGGCTGCGCGCTGGCTGGCGGAACGTTTTGCCGTGCAGTTGCAGGCGATCGGCTGAAAAACCGATAAACTCCGCCGCCATGAACAGAATTCTCTATAGCGCATTGTTTTACCTGGGGCTGCCACTGGTAGCGATTCGGCTGTGGCTACGGGCGCGCAAGGCGCCGGCGTATGCCCGGCGCATCGGCGAGCGGTTCTCCTGGGGCTTGCCGGTCATGACACAGGGAGGCATCTGGGTCCATGCAGTGTCGGTGGGCGAAAGCATCGCCGCCGCGCCGATGATTCGCGCCCTGTTGCAACGTTATCCACAGTTGCCGATCACGGTGACCTGCATGACGCCCACGGGCTCGGAGCGGATCCAGGCGTTATTCGCCAATGAGCCGCGCATTCAGCATTGTTATTTGCCTTACGACTTGCCTTGTGCTGCCAGGCGTTTTCTCAATCGGGTGCGGCCGACGCTGGCGGTGATCATGGAAACCGAGCTGTGGCCCAACCACATCCATCAATGCGCCAAGCGCGGTATTCCCGTGGCCTTGGCGAATGCGCGTTTGTCGGAGCGTTCGGCCCGGGGCTATGCCCGCTTCCCCAAACTCACCCGGCCGATGCTTGCCGAGATGAGCCTGTTTGCCGTCCAGACCGAAGCAGAGGCCGAACGTTTCCGCCAGTTGGGCGCCCGTGCGGACACTGTCGAGGTCACCGGCTCGATCAAGTTCGACCTGACCATCGACCCGCAACTGCTCGAAAACGCCAGTGCCCTGCGCAACCAATGGCAGGCGTCGGATCGCCCGGTCTGGATCGCCGCGAGCACCCATGAGGGCGAGGATGAGGTGGTGTTGGCCGCGCACCGTCGGCTGCTCGACAGTTACCCCGATGCATTGCTGATCCTGGTGCCGCGTCATCCCGAGCGCTTCGACGCCGTGCACCAGTTGTGTGAAAGCGAAGGTCTTGCCACGGTCCGGCGTTCCAGCGCACAACCCGTTACCGCACAAGTCTCGGTGCTGCTGGGCGACACCATGGGCGAGTTGCTGTTTCTCTATGCATTGGCCGATAGCGCGTTCGTAGGCGGCAGCCTGGTGCCCAACGGCGGCCACAACCTGCTGGAACCGGCTGCGCTGTCGAAACCGGTGCTCAGCGGGCCGCACCTGTTCAACTTCCTCGAAATCGCCGCGCAACTGCGCAGCGCCGGGGCCTTGCAGGAGGTCGAAGATGCCGAAAGCCTGGCCTTGGCGATACAACGGCTGTTCGAACTGCCCCGGGATGCACAGCGCATGGCCGAGGCGGGATTGAAGGTGATGCGCACCAATCAGGGCGCGTTGCAGCGGTTGCTGGAGGGGTTGGGGCGATTGATTTCCGGCCGGTGATCATTGCTCTTGTGGCGAGGGGATTTATCCCCGCTGGGGTGCGAAGCGCCCCCCTTCAAACTACCTGACACACCGCACTATCAGGTTTTGGGGCTGCTGCGCAGCCCAGCGGGGATAAATCCCCTCGCCACAGACGTGCCGCTGGATTACTGCCCCGGCCTTGAGCGCAACTGCTGCTCTGCTGCTTGTGCCAGGTCTGGCGGCAGGAAGTCCTTGTCCGGGTTGTAGTCCGGCTTGAGGTAGCGTGACAGGTCCTGCAGGTCGGCCGGACTCAGGGTGCCGGCAGCCTGCTTGAGGCGCAGGTTGTCGAGGATGTAGTCGTAGCGGGCGTTGTTGTAGTTGCGCACCGAAGTGTACAGCTGGCGCTGGGCATCGAGTACGTCAACGATGTTGCGAGTCCCCACCTGATAACCGATCTCCGTGGCCTCCACCGCGCTCTGGTTGGAGATGATCGACTGGCGCCGCGCCTGGACCTGTTCCACGTCGGTGTTCACCGCGCGATGCAGGTTGCGGGTGTTTTCCACCACCTGCCGGCGCAAGCCTTCGCGTTGCTGTTCGGTCTGGGTGAGTTGCGAGTAGGACTCCCGAACCTGGGAACTGGTCAGCCCGCCGCTGTAGATCGGGATACTCAACTGCAGGCCAATGGTGCGCTGCTCGGCATCGCCACCGTAACGCTGGCCGGTCGGGCTCGGGTTGGTAAAGCCGAGGCCGTCGTTGTCGCCTTTCTTGTACTGGGCTATCGCGTCGAGCGTGGGCGCATGACCGGCCTTGCGTTGACGCAGGGTGTCTTCAGCGGCGTCGACGGCGTAGTTGCTGGCCAGCAGGTTGAGGTTCTGCCTGGCCGCGGTGTCGACCCAGGCCTTGGCATCATTCGGGACCGGCGGCAGTATCGGCAGCGTGTGGACAATCCCCTGGATCGAGTTATACCGGCGGTTGGTCAGGGTGATCAGTGCTTCAAATGCATCCTCGACCTGACGCTGGGCAATGATCCGGTTGGCTCGGGCCGTGTCATAGCTGGCCTGGGACTGCAGCACGTCGGTCTTGTCCGAAAGGCCCACGTCGAAGCGTTCGTTGGACTGGTCGAGTTGACGCTTGAAAGCTGCTTCCTCGGCTTTGGTCGAGGCCAGATTGTCCTGGCTGCGCAGCACGTTGAAATAGCTCTCGGCGCTTTGCAGGATCATGTTCTGCTCGGTGGCCGACAATTGCAGCGACGCTTGTTCGTTGACGGATTTTGCCGCCTGCAACTGGAACCAGCGGTCGGCCCGGAAAAGGGGCTGGGACAGCGTGGCCTGGTAAACCGTGGCGCTGCGGGTGGCAGTCAGCGCCGGCTGGTCGAGCTCGGTACGGGTGTTGTTGAGGTCGGCACCGGCCGACAGGTTGGGCAACAACCCGGCGCGGGCCTGGGGCACCACTTCTTTCTGGGCACCGTACTGGGCGCGGGCAGCGGCCAGGTCGGCGTTGTTATCCACCGCTTCCTGGTACACGCTCACCAGATCGGTCCGGGTGGATAAGGGCGCTTCGGCAGCCCAGGCCATTCCATTGGACGCACAAGACACGGCAAGGGCCAGTGAGAGTTTGCGCAGCATGAGGCGATCCCTACTTCTCAAATGATTGCGCACAAGAGGCGCGGCGTAGCGAGTGTAGTTGCGCACGGGCACGGCAACAATCCTGTATATGCGCCATTCATCACGCCTTTTGCTGCGGTGATGGCGTTCTGCGGTGGTTGTGTCTAGACTGGCCAGGTTCTTGTCGGGGTGCCTTGCTATGAGGCTGAGATCGAATAATTTCGGATCCCGTTGAACCTGATCAGGTTAGCGCCTGCGTAGGGAACAAGATTTCTCGTCACCCGGCGAGTCCTCTTGTGCTTCGTCCGGGATGTTGTTCGACCGTCGAACACACTCGTGCATCAAGCACAGCATCCGCACCGTCGTGCAGGATTGCGTCCATTCGCTACAGGTTCGCTCCGACAAAAATCCACTGCCTGGATGTGTGTCTGGAGAACCCGTGATGACGACAAAATCAAAAAACGCGATCAACCTCAGTGATTCGGCCCAGGTCGATCAGCAATCGGTTCAGCCCTTTACCCGCTCGCAAAAAATCTATGTCCAGGGCAGCCGCCCGGATATCCGCGTGCCAATGCGCGAGATCAGTCTCGACGTTACACCGACCGACTTCGGTGGCGAGATCAATGCGCCGGTGACGGTGTATGACACCTCGGGCCCGTACACTGACCCGAACGTGATCATCGACGTGCGCAAAGGCCTGGCCGACGTGCGTTCGCCGTGGATCGAAGCCCGTGGCGACACCGAGCGCCTGGCTGGCCTGAGTTCCAACTTCGGCCAGGAGCGCCTGGCCGACCCCGAGCTGACCAAGCTGCGCTTCGCCCACGTGAACAATCCGCGTCGCGCCAAGCCTGGTGCCAACGTCAGCCAGATGCACTACGCACGCAAAGGCATCATCACTGCCGAGATGGAATACGTCGCCATCCGCGAAAACATGAAGCTGGAAGTGGCCCGCGCCGCCGGTCTGCTGGATCAGCAACACGCTGGTCACAGCTTCGGCGCCAGCGTACCGAAAATCATCACGCCGGAATTCGTCCGTGACGAAATCGCTCGGGGCCGCGCGATCATCCCGGCCAACATCAACCACACCGAACTGGAACCGATGATCATCGGCCGTAACTTCCTGGTGAAGATCAACGGCAACATCGGCAACAGCGCACTGGGTTCGTCCATCGAAGAAGAAGTGGCGAAGCTGACCTGGGGCATTCGCTGGGGTTCGGACACGGTGATGGACCTGTCTACCGGCAAGCACATCCACGAAACCCGCGAGTGGATCATCCGCAACTCGCCAGTGCCGATTGGTACCGTGCCGATCTACCAGGCCCTGGAAAAAGTCGGCGGCGTGGCCGAAGACCTCACCTGGGAGTTGTTCCGCGACACGCTGATCGAACAGGCCGAGCAGGGCGTCGACTACTTCACCATCCACGCTGGCGTGCTGTTGCGCTATGTGCCCATGACCGCCAAGCGCGTTACCGGCATCGTCAGTCGTGGCGGTTCGATCATGGCCAAGTGGTGCCTGGCGCACCATAAGGAAAACTTCCTCTACACCCACTTCGAAGACATTTGCGAAATCATGAAGGCCTACGACGTCAGCTTCTCGCTGGGCGATGGCTTGCGTCCGGGCTCGATTGCCGACGCCAACGACGAAGCGCAGTTCGGTGAGCTGGAAACCCTCGGCGAGCTGACCAAGATCGCCTGGAAGCACGACGTGCAGTGCATGATCGAAGGCCCTGGCCACGTGCCGATGCAGTTGATCAAGGAGAACATGGACAAGCAGCTGGAGTGCTGCGACGAGGCGCCGTTCTACACCCTCGGCCCACTGACCACCGACATCGCGCCGGGCTACGACCACATCACCTCCGGCATCGGTGCGGCGATGATCGGCTGGTTCGGTTGCGCCATGCTCTGCTACGTGACCCCGAAAGAACACCTGGGGTTGCCGAACAAGGATGACGTGAAGACCGGGATCATCACCTACAAGATCGCCGCCCACGCGGCCGATCTTGCCAAAGGCCACCCGGGGGCGCAGATCCGCGACAATGCCTTGAGCAAGGCGCGCTTCGAGTTCCGCTGGGAAGACCAGTTCAACCTCGGCCTGGACCCGGACACCGCTCGCTCGTACCACGATGAAACCCTGCCGAAGGACTCGGCCAAGGTCGCGCATTTCTGCTCGATGTGCGGGCCGAAGTTCTGCTCGATGAAGATTACCCAGGAAGTCCGCGAGTATGCGGCCAACCAGCGCATCGAAGCGGTGGATGTGGACGTCGCCCAGGGGATGGCGGAGCAGGCTGAGCGGTTCAAGCAGGAAGGTAGTCAGCTTTACAAGAAAGTGTGATCCGAGCTGATGGTGGCGGTGTCTTCACCGCCACCATCGCGAGCAGGCTCGCTCCCACAATGGATCGCGGTGTGCACGAACCCTGTGTCTGCCACCGGCCCCTTGTGGGAGCGAGCCTGCTCGCGATAGCGGTCGCTAAAACAACAGATATCCTCTGAGACAACACCCTTGAACATCCAACCCAGCACCTACTCCCCCGACATCGCCGTCCCCACGGACAAACGCGTCTTCGGCGCACGGGATCTCTTCTCCCTGTGGTTCTCCCTCGGCATCGGCCTGATGGTCTTGCAGGTCGGTGCCTTGCTGGCACCTGGCCTGGGCCTGAGCGGCTCATTGCTGGCGATTTTCCTCGGCACACTGGCGGGCGTCCTGCTGCTGGCGGCAGTCGGGGTCATCGGCAGCGACACCGGGCTGTCGGCCATGGCTGCCCTCAAGCTCAGCCTGGGCAGCAAGGGCGCGAGCGTGCCGGCGATATTGAACCTGCTGCAGTTGATCGGCTGGGGCTCGTTCGAAATCATCGTCATGCGCGATGCCGCCAGCCTACTGGGCGCCCGGGCCTTCAGCGAAGGCAGCCTCGGGGCAAATCCGCTGTTGTGGACCTTGTTCTTCGGTGCTCTGGCCACCTTGCTCGCGGTGAGCGGGCCGCTGACCTTCGTGCGCAAAGTGTTGCGCAAGTGGGGTATCTGGCTGCTGCTGGCGGCGTGCACCTGGCTGACCTGGAACCTGTTCGCCAAGGCCGATCTGGCAGTACTGTGGGCCCAGGCCGGTGACGGTTCGATGCCCTTGGCCGTGGGCTTTGATATTGCGATTGCCATGCCGTTGTCCTGGCTCCCGCTGATCGCCGATTACTCGCGCTTCGGCAAGCGCGCCAGCAGTGTCTTTGG
This sequence comes from Pseudomonas corrugata, assembly GCF_001269905.1. Classification (GTDB taxonomy): domain Bacteria; phylum Pseudomonadota; class Gammaproteobacteria; order Pseudomonadales; family Pseudomonadaceae; genus Aquipseudomonas; species Aquipseudomonas corrugata. The sequence goes on from NZ_LHVK01000014.1 coordinate 354,748, forward strand.
CGGCACGGCGTTGGGGTTCTTCATCGGTAACTTCTGGCTGATGAGCCTGGGCGTGGCCTACACCCTGGCGTTCGCACCGAGCGGTGAAGTCAATGCGCTGTTGCTGGCCCTGGCGGGCGCGGGATTGGGCATCCCGCTGCTGTTGATTCTGTTGGACGAGTCGGAGAATGCTTTCGCCGATATCCATTCGGCGGCAGTATCCAGCGGCATGTTATCGGGATTGAAGGTCGAGCACCTGGCGTTGGCGATTGGCGTCATCTGCACCCTGATCGCCTGCTTTGCGCCGTTGGCGCAGTACCAGAACTTTCTTTTGCTGATCGGCTCGGTGTTCGCGCCGCTGTTCGGCGTGGTGCTGGTGGATCACTTCATCCTGCGCAAACGCAGCAGCCAGGTGGTCTCAGCTTCGTTGCGCTGGCCGGCACTGTTGGCCTGGTTGGGCGGGGTGAGCACTTATCACTTGCTGGCCAATTTCTACCCGGATATCGGCGCAACCCTGCCGTCACTGGTTCTGGCAGGGCTGCTGCAACTGTTGCTGGGCCGGGCTTTCAGCTACGGCCGGGAAACAGCTCGGGCTTGAGAATGCCATTGAGGCGCGGGTAAGCGATCTTCAGTTCGATGTGGCCCAGGGCGTAAGGCGCAATGGTGCTGGTTTCGTACTTGAGGATCACCCCGCCGTAGGTCAGCGCCACGTTTTGGGTTTTCTGAAAGTGCCACTGCTTCAGGAACTCCGGCTCCTGATCCAGCTTGGTGCTGATCAGCCAGCTGTTATGAGCCACTTGGACGGCTTTCCAGAAGGCTTCTTCCTGGCCCGGCAGCAGCATGTCCGACAACGCCAGTACCTTGTGCTGCTGGCGCGAATAATTGATGAAACCGCGCCCCGGAGTGCCATGGGCGCCACCGGTGTCCAGGTAACTGGACAACTCGATGATCACCAGGCCGTCATGTTGCTCACGTACCTTGGCCTGCAAGTAGCTGCTGGTGCGCGGCGCGGCGCTGCGCAAGAACTGCTCGCGATAGGCTGCCAGCGTTGGCGCCACCGGGGTATCGGGTGTGGTGCGGGTCATTTGCAGCAGACGTTTTTCGACGATACCGTCCAGGGCCGGCTCGGCAGGAAAGTGCACAGTGTCGATGTTCACCAACGGGCAGTCGGCGCTGGCGCAACCTTGCTGCAATTGCTCCGAGGCATCGCGGGTGGTTTCCAGCGGAGTGCGGTAGTTGGGTTGGAACAGGCTTTGGCAAGCACCCAGTGTCAGGGCAATGGCAGCCAGCGAAGCAACTCTGAAAAGCGACATGGGCGTCCTTCATGAAACAGGGAAAAGCAAAAAGTTACCCGCTTCGACTGTCAGCAAGGCAATCAGTTCGCCACTAGACTCATTAGAATTCTTTCACCTTCAGCCGTCCATCCCGATGAGAGGAAAGGGGCTGCATCAAAGGGGACGGGCGCGTTAGGATGGCGCGAAGCCGAGGTAGGAACCTCGCATCGATTGCTCCAGACGAGGACTGCCATGACTGATTTCGCCAACGCCACGCCGACTACCGTGGACATTGTCACACGCGACAGCTGCTATCAGGGTTTCTACAAGCTCGAGCGCGTCCAACTGCGCCATGAATTGTTCGCCGGCGGCATGAGCCGTGAAATCAGCCGTGAGTTGTTCGTGCGCCATGATGCGGTGTGCGTCTTGCCCTACGACCCGCAACGTGATGAGGTGGTGTTGATCGAGCAGTTTCGTGTCGGCGCCATGGGCAAGACCCCCAACCCTTGGCTGGTCGAGCTGGTAGCGGGCCTGATCGATAAGGACGAGCAACCGGAAGAAGTTGCTCATCGTGAAGCGCAGGAGGAAGCTGGGCTGGACTTCGCTGCGCTTTGGCCGATGACCAAATATTTTCCATCGCCGGGCGGCAGCAATGAATTTGTGCATCTTTACCTGGGGCGTTGCGACAGCACGGGGGCGGGCGGCCTGCACGGGCTACTAGAGGAAGCCGAAGACATTCGCGTGAAGACCTGGGCTTTCGAGGATGCCTTGCAGGCTGTGCGCGACGGGCGGATCTGCAACGCGGCCAGCATCATTGCCTTGCAATGGCTGGCCTTGAATCGCGATGAAGTGAGGGGGCTATGGTCTTAAGCAAGCTGCGCGATCGCTATCGCGTCGATCTGGTTGGGCTACAGGCAGCCTGCGAGGCCAACTATGCCCGTCTGATGCGCTTGTTGCCGGACATGCGCAACGACCCGGCGCCGCGCCGCATCGCCGTGACCCACGGCGACCAGATGCTCGGGGTGCTGGCGCTCGAAGTGCTGCAGACCTGTCCGTATACCACCACCTTGCAAGTGCGTCAGGAGCACAGCCTTCCCTGGTTGCCAGTGCCGCAGTTGGAGGTTCAGGTCTATCACGATGCACGCATGGCCGAAGTGGTGAGCGCCGAACATGCTAGACGCTTTCGTGGCATCTATCCTTACCCCAATGCCTCGATGCACCAGCCGGACGAAAAGGCCCAGTTGAATCTGTTCCTGGGCGAGTGGCTGAGTCATTGCCTGGCGCTGGGTCACGAGTTCGAAGTGGTTCGCTAGTATGGTGCGCTGTCTGTGAACCGGTTCCGGTTCACGGGTTTCCCCTTTCGATCATCCCCAGCATAATTGCGACTTCATCCAATGGCGTGATCGCGCCTGGGAGAGAGCGATTTGCCGAGCGTATCCACCCTGACCACCGCCGATCCGGTGTTGCTGGTCCAACTGTCCGACAGCCACCTGTTCGCCGGGGCCGACGCCTCGTTGCTGGGCATGAACACCCGCGACAGCCTGCGGGCGGTCATTGACCTGGTCCTGAAGCAGCAGCCGAACGTTGACCTGATGCTTGCCACCGGGGACCTGTCCCAGGACGGGACGCTGGAGTCCTATGAAGCGTTCCGGCACATGAGCGAGCGGATCCAGGCGCCGGCGCGTTGGATTCCGGGTAATCATGATGAGCCGCAAGTCATGCTCCAGGCGGCGGTCCAGAGCCCATTGCTCGACCCGGTGGTGGACATTGGAAACTGGCGCATCACTTTGCTGGATTCTGCGGTGCCGGGTTCGGTGCCCGGGTTTCTGGCGGAGGAGCAGTTGATCCTGTTGGCCAATGCCTTGAGCGAGGCGCCGGAGCGGCATCATCTGGTGTGTCTGCATCATCACCCGGTGTCGATCGGCTGTGAGTGGATGGCGCCCATCGGGTTGCGCAATCCAGATGCGCTGTTTGCGGTGCTGGATCGGTTTGCGCAGGTGCGTGCGGTGCTTTGGGGTCATGTGCACCAGGAGATCGATCAGGTGCGTGAGGGGGTGCGTCTGTTGGCTTCGCCTTCGACCTGTATTCAGTTTGTGCCTGGTTCTGTGGATTTTGCGGTGGGTGAGCAGGCGCCGGGGTATCGGTGGTTGCGGCTCCTGCCGGATGGGCGGTTGGAGACGGGGGTTGAGCGGGTGGTGGGGTTTGAATTTGTAGTTGATTATGGGGCTGAGGGGTACTGAAGGCTGAGGCAGTACGCTGATCCAATTGTGGGAGCGAGCCTGCTCGCGATGACGGCCTTACTGGGCTGGGTACATATCCGTTGCTGGGACTGTCAGATTTTTTGTGTTCGGGCCGGTAGCGGCCTGCCGCCAGGCAGGCCTTGATTTCACCAGGTCGGCCTGATGAACCGATCTCCGTACAGAATCGCAAATTGATTCATCGCGCTTTTCCAATCATGCGCCGCCGAGCCCCAATTGGCTGTGATATTGCGCAGCCCAGCCAGATCAGTTTGGTCGCGGCGTCGTCGCTCGGAAAGTGGCCACGGGTCTTGATGATCTTGCGTAACTGAGCGTTGATGCTCTCGATGGCATTGGTGGTGTAAATAACCTTGCGGATCGCGGGTGGGAAAACAAAAAATGGAATCACTCGATCCCACGACCGTCGCCAGGCCGCCACAACCGTTGGATATTGCTTGCCCCAGGGCCCGCGCTCAAACTCATCCAGAGCCTGTTCCGCCGCTTGTGCATTGATGGCCTGATAGATCGGTTTGAGGGCCTTGGCCAGTTCTCGACGCTTGTCCCAGGCCGCATAATCAAGCTGTTGCGGATCAGATGCACGATGCAGGTCTGCAATGTTGTTTCCGGAAACACCGCGCTGAGGGCCTCTGGCATGCCTTTTAGGCCATCGGTTACGGCAATCAGCACGTCCTCGACGCCGCGTGTCTTGAGGTCGTTGAATACCTTCATCCAGAACTTTGCCCCTTCGGTGTTCTCGATCCAGATACCCAGGATGTCGCGTGTCCCGTCGGGTAAAACGCCCAGCGCCAAGTAAATCGCCTTGTTGCGAACCAGACCTTCTTCGCGAATTTTGACCCGCAGAGCATCAAAGAAAATGACCGGATACATCGGCTCTAGGGGACGCTGTTGCCACGCGCCAATCTCTTCCATCACCTCGTCGGTCACGGAGCTGATGAAGTCAGGCGAAACATCCGTCCCGTACTGCTCGGAAAGAAACGCCCGGATCTCTCTGACCGTCATCCCACGGGTGCGCATTCCACGCCATCCGGCCACCCAGCCCACCAACATCCGGCCACCTATTCCACGGTCATCCGGCCAGGCAGTCGGAGCGCAGCGACGCAGGTTTGCATTGTTAGTCTGAAGTCTGTGTTGCCGTCAATTTCGTTGCGCGCCTGCGCATCGATTCGCCTTTCAGTTCGATCCGATAAGCGTTGTGCACCAGTCGGTCGAGGATCGCGTCGCCCAAGGTCGGATCGCCGATCAGCGCATGCCATTTGTCCACCGGCATCTGGCTGGTGACCAGCGTCGAGCGGTTGCCGTAGCGGTCGTCCAGCAGCTCAAGCATGTCGCGCCGCTGCGCAGCGGTAAACGGTGCCAAGCCCCAGTCATCCAGGATCAGCAGGTCAGTCTTGGCATACCCTGCCATCAGTTTCGCGAAGCGGCCGTCGCCGTGGGCCAGACCCAGTTCTTCCATCAAGCGCGGCAGGCGCAGGTAGCGCACGCTGTATCCGTCGCGACAGGCCTTGTGGGCCAGCGCGCAGGCGAGCCAGGTTTTCCTACGCCAGTCGGGCCGCCGATGATCAGGTTCAGGCCGTCGCGCAGCCACTGGCCGCTGCCAAGTTGCAGGATCAACGCCTTGTCCAGGCCGCGCGGGCTGCGGTAGTCGATGTCTTCCAGGCAGGCGTTGTGGCGCAGTCGAGCGGCTTTGAGGCGAGTGGTCAGGCGAGCATCTTCACGCTCCGTCAGCTCGCGGTCGACCATCAAGCCAAGACGTTCATCGAAGCTCAGGTCGTGGATGTCGGGCGTTGAGTGTTGCTCGCTCAGCGCCTTGATCATCCCGTGCAGTCGTAGGGTTTGCAGCTTGTCCAGGGTTGGGTTGGGTAGCATTTCGAAGCTCCTTTTTCAGGTCAGTGGTAGTAGCCGGGGCCGCGCAGATTGATGTGCTCGTCGGGCAACAGCGGCAGGTTTTGCTGGGCCAGCGGCAGGCGCTCCAGACCTTGGCGCAGGATCGATTCGAGGCCTTTGTAGCTGCATGCGCCCAGTGCCAGCGCACGCTGGCAAGCGGCTTCCAGCCGCTCTTCGCCGTGCTGTTTACTCAGGCGCAGGATGCCCAGGCAGGCACGGAAGCCGTGCTGCGGGTGGATTCGGCGTTCGAGGATGTAGGCGATGACGCCAGCGGTGTTCGGGCCGGTCTGCTCCGCCCAGCGGATCAGCCGTTGTGGTGTCCATTCGGCATGTTCGCGGTGGCTCTTGGGCATGTGCTCGGTTTGGGTAGTGTGGCGGCCTTTGTGCTGCGAGCGCAGGTGGCTGGCCACACGTTGGTTGGCGTGGAAGCATTCCACCGTCTGCGCGGTCAGGCGTACTTCGAGTTGGTGCTTCACCAGTTGGTACGGCACCGAGTAGTAGTGGCCGTCGACTTCGACGTGGTAGTCGATGTGCACTCGCACCTTTTTCCATTCGGCGTAGACGTAAGGATGCTCCGGCAGCGGTTGCAGTGCGGGCTGGTCGATGGTTTCGAAGGCTGAGCGGCGTGAGCCGGGCAGCTTTTTGAAGGGCCTTTGGTTAAGACGTTCGAGCAGCACGCTGATTGCCGTGTTGAGTTCGCCGAGCGAGAAGAACTGGCGGTTGCGCAGGGCCGCGAGGATCCAGCGCTCGACCACTTGCACGCCGACTTCGACCTTGGCTTTGTCCCGAGGCTTACGAGATCTGGCAGGCAACACGGCCACGCCGTAATGCTCGGCCAGGTCGCGGTAACTGGGGTTGATATCGGGCTCGTAACGGTGCGCTTTGGTGACGCCGCTGCGCAGATTGTCCGGTACCAGGATCTGCGATGTGCCGCCGAAAAAAGCAAAACAGCGAGCATGCGAGCCCAGCCAGTCAGGCAGTTTCTGCGACCAAGTGGCTTCTGCAAAGGTGTAGCTCGACGCTCCAAGCACGGCAACGAAGATCTGCGTTTGGCGGATTTCGCCGGTTCGCCGGTCAATGACCGGCACGGTCTGGCCTGCGTAGTCGACGAACAGCTTTTCTCCGGCTCGATGCTCCTGGCGCATGACCACATCGACCTTGGCGGCCCAAAGGCGATAGTGCTCGCAGAACCAGCTGTACTGGAAGCCTTGCGGATGGCTGAGTCGATACTCTTGCCAGAGCAAGGCCAACGTCACACCGGGGCGGCGTAACTCGGTTTGAACATGAGCCCAGTCGGGCATCGGACGTTGATCGCTGGGAACGGCAGGCGGCGGCGGAAAAAGATGCCGTTGCAACTCGGCGTCAGTCAGCGCAGAAGGCCAAGTCAGGCCGCTGGCAGCAAAGCGATTGAGGTACTCACCGACGCTGGCTCGACCCACTTGCAAGCTGACAGCGATCTGGCGGGCAGATAGGCCGACCTCGAATTTGAGACGTAGCACTTCTCGAATCTTACGCATGGATAACCGCTCCACGACGACCTCTCTGCTTCGATAAAAGAGGTCGATGGTAGTGAATTAATCCTGCGTTGCTGCCTGCCTTAAGGGTGGCCGGATGAGCGTGGAACGGGTGGCCGGATCACCGTGGAATTAGTGGCCGGATGTTCATGGAATAGGTGGCCGGATGGCCGTGGAATCCGCACCCACGGGCATACATGGCGATGATCTTGTCGTCGAAACCGGTGTAACGGCGCTCATGCTTGGGAATAAGAATGGGCGAAAAACTGCCCTCTCGATCACGCGGGATATCCAGCCGGAGCGGGCCATCACCGGTCAGCACCGTCTTGCCGCTCTTGCCATTGCGCTGGTTGGTTTCATCCTCTGGACGCTGCGCGCCCGGAGGATAGCCCAGGTGATGGCCCAACTCAGCGCTCAGGGCACGCTCGATCAGCGCCTTCTTGAACGCCGCAGAGGCCTCTTCGATGGCCTCCGCGGTCATCAGCGGGGCGGCAGAAAACTGCTCAAGAAGCTCTTTCGGGACTTTCGGTAATTCTCGAAGCGATTTCTTTTTGGTTGGCATACATGCACCTCTTACTCATGTTATGCCCGAACACAAAATTTCTGACACCCTCCGTTCTACAAGGCAACTAGAGAAATGGGAAGCTCAACACTACCACCATCGACGTAGTTCCAAGATATCGCAGACAGCTTTTTAGACACTCCATGATCAAACGGCATAAGCGACATTAAAAAACCCTCCAACTCATCACTACATTCAATCCCCCTTATACCTCCACTCTCATGCAGCCTTCCTACTAGACTAAACTCAACACCATCAACTAGAAAAACATAGGTCATTTCACAGGTAACTTCCGAGTAAACCATGGACCAAACGAGAACGCTACTGCTTATAAACGGAGTGGCCATTCCAAGCCTCCTTAAACTGCTCAACTTCCATCTTATATTGAGTACCGTTAAATGGATCTTTAATATTCACTCGCCCTGCATCATCTACGCCATTAACGACAACCCAATGTCCCACCCTATTACCAGAGTCCCACATCATCGCGCTCCAAGATCCTGTTTTATTGAGAGCATTAAAACTAGACGAATCCACAGCATTACCAACCCATCCAGAGTCCACACTATTTAGCTTATTCGCTAAGAAAAAGGGGACAGATTTATTTTCCCGACGCTGTCCTTGGGCGGCCCTGCCCTCGCTGTTCTACCCGCACTCCAACGATCCGCTCTACCTCATCGACGAATCGACTTGTACCCGTCAGCTGACCCCGCTGCAAAGCATCGCGGATCAATTGAATCTGATCAGCCGGAATCGCTTGCCGTACAAACGCCTCGTACCGATGACGCCGCTCCATCGCGGTATCACCCAAAGCAGCGAAGCATGGATCAGCATCCAACCAGCAGCTATCAGGCTCATCACCCGTCCGGCTTCGATAGCTCGACCACGGATAGTCTGCGACATCAGCAACCATACGAGCACGTACAGGATTCAATTCAATGTAACGACAACAGGCAAGCAAGTAGGCATCCGACTGCACCACACTGGACTTGTAACGGCTTTCCCATAGGGTACCTGAACGCCCCTCCAATCGATTGCGATAGCGTGTCGCACGCGCCGCTAGGGCTTTCATTAACAGCCCTAGCCCAGTGATCGACTCCCCCGGAGCTAGCAATAGATGGACATGATTCGTCATCAGGCAATAGGCGTAGACCTTCACGCCGAATGCATCCTTTAGCTCCCGCAGATCCGCGAGATAGCGCTGATAATCCTCAGCCACCGCAAATACCACCTGGCGGTTATGGCCGCGCTGTACGACATGGTGCGGGTAATTCGGTAACACAATACGTCCCATTCTGGGCATATCTGAATCCTCCATCCGTGGAAGCTCTCAGAGTAGCAGAGGATTAAAAAAATAAATCTGTCCCCTTTTTTTATTTTCTCAGAATCTGTCCCCTTTTTTTGCAAAAGGCTGCAGGGCGAGTTGGCTTTTAGCCTTGACTTGAGACCGGTTAATGGGTGTCCCCTTTTCTCCAAATCTGCCCCTTATTTCCCTCTTATTTTTCAATCATTCGAATTCTTTATTCTGCAATTCAGCCTCAAGAAAAGTCTGAGCACGAGCAGATATCTCATTCCACTGCGAAATATTTAGCACAACCTTTTTCTTATTAGGGTAAAAAATAAACTCGATTGCACCCGCCGCCGATATCCCAACCTCCATAAATGATTCCTTTTCACCCTTAAAATAAACACACAAATAAGGAAAGCAACTATTTATATCACCTACTTTTTCAAACTCAAGCTGTTCCATTAATTTACTCCGCGAAAACCAATAAATTTCCCGTCCAGTCCCCAACTCGCCGCCTTGCCGTTAGGTAACGTATATGTCATCCATCCGTCTGGATACCTACCGCTCATGCCCGTGGTTTTGACACCGCCGCGCAGAATATCTCTGATTGAATTTTCTGCAAGCTCGTTCAATTGAGCGTCGCTCCTGTATACCTTTCGCAATGCTTCCGTATTTTCAAAACCAAAATACTCAGGATGCTTTGTTACCGCCCGACCTCCATTGGAAATAATTTGTCCAGCCTTGAATGGCTGCGTGGTGGAGTTTATCAGCTCAACTGAAAGCTTTGCTTCCGCATAAGCATAGGCTGCTGCGGCCCTATCTGCTGCACCTATCCCTCCCGACACCCCACCCAGTACACCACCTGCGGCACCGGACTCCTGCCAAAACGATTGTTTCCAAGGATCATAGGCCACACGCTCATCTGCGTGATTTATATCTTGGAAATGCTCAATGATTTCCCGCTCTTCAGAACTTAATTTCGCGGTCCCAAGCAACCAATCCAAAGAAGCGGAGCCAGACTCAGCGTCCGCCAGTTGATTTGCACATGTTACCTCACCACCTTTTTTACAATCATAGAGTGACGAGCCCGTTTTACTGTCACTAATAACCTGAAATTTATTTTTTACACTTACTCGACAAGCTGCTGGATCAGAGTTGTAGCGACAGCCTATCAATTCGCCTTCTAGTTTCTCGACTTCGACGTGACCTAAATAGTTATTTGCAGTAGCTAGAGCCGTTATCCAGCCAGCAACCTCTTGATCTTTATCGTTACCTCCTGCTGCTGCTGCGATAGTCATACCCAATAATTGTGAGGTCATCGCCAACACTTGGTCGTGTACAGGGCCGGGAAAAACTTTCTCTCCTATCAAGTTTACGAAAGCTTCGTTAGCACCTGCTGCAAGAGCGGCCGTGCGGAAGTCCCCACCCGCCGCTTCTCCAATCAATCCCCCAACAATTGCATGCACCGCTACTTTGGTAGGGAAACCGCTACCTACCAAGCTATCCCCCACTCGTGAGTAGATCGCACCAGCCAACATGTCGGCGGCCAACCCAACGGCGGCTTGACCTAGGTTGTCCTTAAACTTCCCACCATTGACAACTGTCTTCAGAGCCGCATTTGCCGCCAGACGCGCACCTATGTTTGCGCCTCCAAGCCCTCCACTGACACCTGCAACGGCATAATTTTTAAGGCTATCGCTAGACGTCACATCTTTAACAACCGCACCAAGATTACCCTTGTTGTTGATCGTGCTGATCGCTGCACCGCTAGCGGCTGACGTGATAACGGAAGTAAGCGCGATGTTGCCCCACCCTGCCGCTACCGTTGAACCTACTGCAGCTCCACTGGCCACCGCCGAGGCGGATGCAGTACCAGCCGCTGCCATGGCAGTACCTGAACCGGCCGTCGCTGTGGCTGCGCTTCCCACCGCCGCACTCGCGGCACCGGCCGTCAGAACGGTAACGATAATAATGATCGCCAGCATCGCGCCTTGCCCAAGGCTCGAACTGCTGTACTTGAAGGACTCATGAGTTTCTTTCACCAACCTCCAATCCACGTCACCACGCTGCTCAGCTTCCTTGAGCCAAGCCAACTTCGGATCCGCTTTGACCATGGCATCAATGGTCTGGCTAACTGTTTTCTGGTTGATATTCTTGATGTCGATGTTCAAGCCATCGACAGCTTTAATGACTAAGTTTCCTTGAGCCACCAGTTGGCTTTGGATCAAGGTTTCGTCAGTGTGGCCTTTACCTTTCATCGAGTTCCAGGTGAGGCTGGTGTTGCTTTTCGTGTGACTTTCCTGGCTCAGATCTTTCACACCCTCAAAAGCAATCGCCCCACCGCTCTGCAACATCAGGTCATTACCACTCTCCAACCTGGCGGCCTGGTAACGCTGGTCATCTCCACTCACCAGCGTCAGATCTCCACCCGTGGTGATCTGACTGCCCACGTTAGTGACCTTGGTGACCTCATCATGCTTGGTCTGCTTTTTCCCCCAACTGCCCTTCTTCTTTTTGTCGTACAGCGAGTAATCACTGTTCTGCGCAGCCAGCACACCAAGATGCTCACCCGCCACCAGATAAGCTTCATCACCCGCACTGACCTGACTCGAGACAAGGGCCATGTCCTTCCCAGCACTCATCGCCACATCACCACCGGCGCTGATCGTGCTACCGACCTGTTTGACGTGGTCTTCCTGAGCCGTAACCTTCTTCGACTTGTAATAGGAGTGGCTTTCGTTGGCCCCGGAGGAGACAGTCATGTTCCCCACCGCATCCAGCGCAACATTACGATCAGCGTTGATCTTGCTGGCGACAGCGTTGAAATCCTGCCCGGCGTTCACGATGACATCGCGCCCGGCGTCCACATCAGACCCAAGCTGGGTGATAGAGCTTCTGCGCCTGCCACCGGAATAGGAGCTCTGCTGTTGCGCCGAGACAATATTGGCGTCCCGACCAGCATCGATCCGGGTGTCACGACCGCTGACCATGACGCCGCCAATGTTGTTGAGGTCCTGGCCGATCCCCATGGTCAGGTCGTTGGCAGCCTCTATACGTGCGGCATTGTCTGCGTAGTCCTGTCGCTGGTTGTAACCTCTGTTGCTGACCGTTGCGGTGGTCATGGTGCGCTCGTTGGTCACATCCCCTGTGACCGCATTCATGCTGATGTCGCGGCCGGCGATGATTCCGCCGGATTTATTGACGATGTCATTGCCCGCCAGCATGTCGAGACGATTGCCTGCTTCGATCAGCCCGCGGTTGGCGATGTTCTGGCCAGCGGTCGCGGACAGGTTTTGAGTGGCCCGTAGCGTGCCGGCGTTCTCCAGGTCTTTGCCGGCAATCAAGGTAACGTTCTGACCGGCAATCAACGCGCCATCAGGTGCCAGGCGGTTGTTGGCCTGGGCGAGGTACAGCACCGGTACCAGGACTTTCTCCCCGTTCACTTCGTGCTCTTCGAGCCAGACGATGTCATGGGTCAGCGCAGCGACTTGCTGTGCGGTGAGGGTCACGCCCATTGACAGGTTGAGGGCGTCCTTGCTGGCGATCGCGTTGTTCATCAGGTACTTGAACATCGCGTCGTCGGAGGTCTGGCCGTCGATGAAGCGCTGGCCGGTACGGGCGGCGACCGCTTGCTGGATCAAACGCTGCTCGAACAGCCCGTCGCCCAGGCGCTTGGCGCTTTGGTCCGGGTCGTAGCCGAGGTTCTGCAGCAGGTAATCCGAACTCATGAATGACTTGAGCTCGGTGAGCGCCGGGTTGGTTTCGATGAGGTATTTGTGTGGGTTGGCCGCCACGGTGCGGGTGGGCAGACCTTGGACGCGGTTGAGCGTGAAATCGGTGGTACGGGCGGGCAAGGTACCCGCACCTGTGGCGTCAGAAGTACTGGTGTCGAAGGTGCTTGCCTGGCCGGTGGGCAGTGCATGCTGACTCTGGACCGGGGTGATGCTGGCGCTGCCGATGGTCCAGTTCTGGGCCGCGTTCGGAGCCTGGGATGACGTGTCGCCAGCTCCCTGCTCGCTCAACCGGAACAGGCCATTTTGGCCGGTCGGAAGAGTGAAACCCGGGAGTGTCAGGGGGTTTATTTGTTGCTGGGCCAGGTCCGGTGGGAGTTGGCTGTTGAGGGTGATGACGGTGGTTTTGCCTGATCCTGACGCGGTGGTGGTGGCGGTACGGGGTGAAGCCGAGATGCCGGCAGAGAATGGTCGCTCGACACCGTTGGAGATTTTGTTTGTTGCGGTGATGGAGACGTTGCCACCGGCTTGGATGATGGCGGGAACAAAATTGTCTGATGAGGTTGAAGAAAATACGTCCTGTTTGAATGGGCTGAGGTTTTTTATAAAGGCTGGCAGCTCAGCGCGAACCCCTGTCGAATACTTTGATGATTCAAATACAATTGCCGAGGAGGCATTCCAAGCTGATGCGAGCAAGTATACCAACGGACCTATAACTTGATAAGTTTCCTTGTCTGGATTTTTCGAACCAGCGAGCAGGACATCAGAATATACTTTAGACTCAACTCCCGCACCATTCCAAAAGCGCAAGTTTTTATCATAATCCGAGTCATTGTAAGTATTAAACCTTACGATTTCTCTCATTTCGCTCAGAGCAATATTATTATCGGCAAAATATTGATAACTAGTATAATCTCCCAATGCGACGCCTGAATTCTCAAAATCGCTCACTACCACTGCGATGTTACCACTGGCCGTAATAGACGAATTCGAATTCAAGAAAGAGCTACCTTTTATGGCTAGGTTCTCTCCCGCACTCAATGAGGCCGCTTTAGCTGTAGCATCTCCAGAAATGAATGTCCGATACTGCTGTTGGTAGACCAAATACAAAGATGGCTGCCGTACGCTCCAGCTACTTGGAATGGAATCGCAGCTATAACAACGAACTCCCAGGGCAGACGAGGAGATCTCCACCTCAGCTTTAAAATCCCCTCTCTTATTAATAATCGAATCCGCATTAATAGAAAAATCCCGACCACTCTCCATCGTGCCTGAATCATTTTCCATCAACGCCGAGCGCCCACCTTGGTCATTCAGCGCGATATCAATATCACCCAGTGCATAAACATCGGACTTGCGGTTGGTCAAACTCCCCACCCGCAATTTCATATCCGCACCGCTGAACAAAAAACCACCTTGATCGTTCAGCAATGTAGAAGCCGTCAGTTTCAATCCATCCGCGCCGGCGATGGTTCCGTAGTTATTGACGGTGCCAGCATCGATGTTCAACGCGCCGGCCGATGTAAGCCGCCCGTTATTGTTCAGGCTACCCAGGCCACCGCGCCCACCAATCGTCGTGGCTCCACCACCGGTAATACTTGCCGCATTGCTCAAGTCGATCGCAGCGGCATCCACCGTCATGTCACCCAGGCTGGTGATCCGGCCATTGCCGCTGTATCTACCCGTGAGTTGCAAGTCCTGGCCACCATCGCTGGCGATCACACCGTCATTGGTCCAATTGCCGCCCGTGCCGATCAGGCTGCTGGAAGCCAGCAATTGCCCACTCGCGGTCTGGGTAAAGTCATTGACGTTGATATTCAACGTACCGGCTTGCAGTACGCTGCTGTTGGTCCAGCTGTCTGCGTTGAGCGTCATCGCACCACGGGTGACAAAGCTGCCGCCCGCATTGATGACGTTGTTGGTAGCAATGCCGAAATTGCCGCTGCCGATATGCAGGACGCTGCCGCCCGTATTGAGCAGACTGCCAACACCCAGGCTCAGATCAGCGTTGGCGGTTTCCAAGATGCCGTTGCGGTTGTCGAACAGCCCGCCGATCTGGAAGTTGGTCTTGCCCCCGACCCCCAACGCCCGCAACTGCCCCGTCTGGTTATCCAGGCTCGCCGCCTTGATCGCCAGGGTGCTGTCACTCTCGATAATGCCCAACCGGTTGTTCAACGCCCCGGTCAGATCCAGATCGATCTGGCTACCGGCAATCTGCCCGTCGTTGTCGCCGCTGTTGTCGAAATCGTTGGCGATAACGCTGACCTTGCCCTTGGCATACAGGCCGCCATTGCGGTTGTCGAAGTTGCGGGTGGTGACGCTGGCATCGCCGGTCTGCGCCGAGAGGCGTCCGCCGTAGTTGTCGAGGCCGCCCAGGGCGATCAGGTTCAGGCGCTGGGCTTGGGTGATGCCGCCCTGGCGGTTATTGTTCAGGTCGTAGCCGTTTTTCAGCACGCCGCTCAGTTGGGTGGTGAGTAGCCCTTGCAGGCTAGCGAGCACGCCGCCGCGGTTGTCCAGGTTGCGGGCAACGACCATCAGGTCGCCGGTCTTGGCCTGGAGGTGACCGCTCTGGTTGTCGAGGTCGTTGGTGACGGTCAGGGTCATGGCGCCCTGGCTCTGCACGGTGCCCTTGCCATTGGTGAGGCTGGCGGCGTCGATCTGCACGGCGCCGTTCTGGCTGTAGATCAGGCCATCGGCGTCGTTCTGCACGGTGCCGGTGCTGGTCAGGATGAGTTGGTCATTGGCGGCGACGGTGCCGCGGTTGCGGTTGTCCAGGCCGGCGGTGAGCAGGGTCAGCAGGCCCTGGCTGGCGATCTGGCCGCCCTGGTTGGTGATCTGCGTGGCGCGGTCGAGCCGCAGCGGGCCGACGCTGGCGAGTTTGCCGTTGGTGTTGGTCAGGGCGCCGAGCAGGTCGAGGGTCACGGCGGCGTTGCCGATCATCTGGCCGCCGGTGTTGTCCAGGGCGGTGCCGGTGAAGCTCAGGGCATTCTGGGCGTTGACGGTGCCGCCGGCGTTGCCGAGGGTCATGGCGTTGATGACCAGGGCATTGCCGCTGTCGATCAAGCCGCCCTGGGCGTTGCTCAGCAGACCGCCGTTGACGGTCAGGGTCTGGTCGCCACCGCTGGAGAGGATGCCACCGCCGTTGTCCAGGCTGGCGGCGCTGACGGTCAGTTGTTTTTTGCCGACCAGTGCGCCGGCATTGCCGTTGAGCAGCGCCCCGCTGAGGGTGGCGCTGAGGTCTTCGTCGCGGCTCGACAGGGTGCCGCTGTTGCGGTTGTCCAGGCTTGCAGCGGTCAGGCCCAGGCCCTTGAAGCCGGACAGCAAACCACCTTGGTTGATGACGTCGCGGGCGCCCAGGGTCAGTACGCCGTTGCTGATGAGTTGGCCGGCGCTGTTGTCCAGGTCGCGGGTGTTCAGGTCCAGGCTCTGGCTGCTGGAGATTTCGCCGTTCTGGTTGTTCAGGTCCCGCAGGTGCTTGAGGCTGAGAACACCGGCGGTGGTGATGAGGCCCGCGCTGTTGTTGAGGTCGCCGGTGGTGGCGCCGAAGTCGACGGCGATGGCACTGCCGAGCAACGAGCCTTGCTGGTTGTTCAGGCCGCTGGTGGTGACGGTCAAGGCATCGGCGGCGCTGATCAGCCCGTTGCCCTGGTTGTCCAGCTGGCCGCTGAGGGCCAGGTCGAGGTTGGCGCGGCTGGTCAGGGTGCCGCCGTTGTTGTTCAGGCTTGCGGCTTCGACGTCCAGTGCCGCGGCGGCGATCAGGCCCTTGAGGTTGGTCAGGGCGTTATCGACGCGCAGGGTCAGGGCCTGGTTGCTCAGCAGTTTGCCGTTGTCGTTGTTCAGGCTTTGCGCAGCCAGGGTGAACGCCTGGGCGCTGGAGATTTCGCCGCCGTCGTTGTTGACGCTCTTAAGGTGCTTGAGCATCAGCAGCGGTGCGTTGATCAGGCCGCCCTGGTTGTTGAGCTGGCCCTGGTTGAGGTCCAGGGTCAGGGCGGTGTTGCTGAAGAGTTGGCCGCCCTGCTGGTCAAGACCGGTGACGCTGGCGGTGAGTGCGCCGTTGCTGGCGATGCGGCCACCGTCCTGGTTGGTCAGTTTCTGCGTGCTCAGGTCGAGGCTGGTAGCGCTGCTCAGGCGGCCGGACTGGCTGTTGTCGAACGCACCGGTCTCGACCAGCACCGCTTGCTTGCCGCTGATGGTGCCGTTGTTGCGGTTGTCGAGGCTGGCGCTTTTGACGGTGAGGCCGGCGTCGGTGACGAGCTCGCCGCCCTGGTTGAGCAAGGCATTGTCGAGCTTGAGTCCCAGGGCGCCGGCACTGGAGACGCTGCCCAGGGTGTTGGTGAGGCTGCCGGCATTCGCGATCAGGGTACCTTCGCTGCTGATCAGGCCAGCGACGTTGCTCAGGGCGTTGTCGAGGCGAATATCCAGGCCTTGGCGGGCGACGAGGCTGCCGCCGCTGTTGTCCAGGCTTTGTCCGGTGACGGTGCTGGTGCCGGTGCTGAACAGAAGGCCCTTGGTCTGGTTGATGATTTCCGCGACTTTCAGACCCAGGTCAGTGCCGGCCAGGACCTTGCCGTTGTCGCTGTTGTTCAGGCGCAGACCGTCGATGTCGATCCCCAGCGAACTGGAAATCTCCCCGCCACGGTTGTCCACGGCGTCGACGTTGAGGGTCAGCGCGCCTGTCGCGCCGACCAGGCCGCCGTTGCGGTTATCCAGGCCCTGGCCGTTGACGGTCAACGGGCCCTGGGCAACCAGCTCGCCGCCCTGGTTGGTCAGTTCGGCGACGTTTGCGCTGAGGTCGCTCTTGCTGGAGATGCGCCCGCCAGTGTTATCGACTTCGCTGGTTTCCAGGTGCACCGGGCCCACCGCAGTGAGCAGGCCAGCCGCGTTATTCAGTTGCGCGCCATCCACCCGCAGCCCGGCCTGACTGCTCAGCAGGCCTTGTTGGCTATTGTCCAGGGCCTCGACAGTCAGTTGCATGTCTTGGGCGGACTGGATCTGGCCGGCGTGGTTGTTCAACTGCCCGACATTGACCGTGAGGTGACCATCGCTGCTGACGACGCCCTGGGTGTTGAGCAGGGTGTCGGCGGTGACGGTCAGCGTTTTGCTGCTCAGTACCCGGCCCGTGTTCTGGTTGTCCAGGGTTCCGGCTTTGACCGTGCTGGCCTGTCCGGCGCTCAAGGTCCCGCCCTGGTTGTTCAGGGTCTGCGTGACGTGGGTCGTCAGGTTGCGGCTGGCGATCACGCTCTTGCCGCTGTTGTTGAGATTCTGCGCGGTGAGGCTGACATCGCCTGTGACGTTACGGGTGATGTCGGCATTGACCCCGGCTTCGATGACGCCGTTGTTGGTCAACTGCCCGCCGCTGCTCAAGCTGATCTGGTCGCGGGCGGCAATGCTCTGCTGCACGTCCAGCGCGCCGCTGGTTTGCACGTTGACGCTGGCAGCGTAGACCGCGCCTTGCACGTCGGCGCTGGCGGCCTTGACGTTGACCGCGCCGGTGGCCGAGGTGTCGGCCAGGCTCAGATGACCGTTGGCGTCGAGCTGGATGTCTCCACCGCTGGCGATCATCTTGCCGTCCAGCTTCACGCCGACACCGGCCTCGGTGCCCACCAACTTGATCGCCCCGGCATACATGCCTCCCAGGGCCGAGGAGTCGATGGCGAGTTGCGGTTTGGTGCTGCCGTCGTCAGCGCGGGCGGTGGCATCGAGGCTGGTGGCATCGACATCGTTGCGGCCGGCGACGATGGTCAGGTTCCTGGCCTGGATCTCGGCGTTGATCTTGGCGCTGCGGGTGATGATTTCGAAGCGGTCGACGTTGGTCGCGTTGAGGCCCGCACCTTCGACGGTGACGCTGCCCTGGTCGACCTGGTAGCGCGTCAACTGGCCGTTTTCCACCACCGGTTTGCCGGTGGTCAAAGTTGCCTGGGGGGTGTTGATGAAACCGCAGCCGTTGCAGGTAATCCCGTAGGGGTTGGCGACGATGACGTGGGCCGACTGCCCCGCCACTTCGGTGTAGCCGCGCAACTGGCTCGGGCTGCCGCCGTTGACTTCGTTGAGGATGGTGGTGGCGGCCGCGCCGTTGAGGTTCGGGTTGCCGAGGACGATCCCGCCCAGTTGAGTGGACTGGGTCCGCGACGTGGCGTTGTTGAGGATCACGCCGTTGCTGCCGACGTTGTAGTCCTTGAACTGGTTATGGGACAGGCCGCTGCCGTTGGGCTTGGCGATGTTGACGATGGGCACGCCGTTGCCCGCCTGGCCGAGGCTGGTGCCCGACCCACTGACGACAATGCCGCCCGCCTGGGCCCACATCGGCTGCCAGAACATGACGTTGGCCAGCAGGAATGCCAGGCCGCGCTTGGGCATGCCGCAGAACCGTTCGCGGTTTTGCAGGGCAGCAGAAGGTTGGCGGGCCAGCAAGGCGTATTGGCGGTCGTCCATGATCAGGTCTCGTTGCGGGGGGCGCAGAAGTGCCATCAAAATAGTGGCGCGATGGTAAAGAGCCATCATTTTGACGTCAACTTTTGAATTACCAGAAGGGAGAGGTTTCGTCGGAAAACCAAAGGTTGAGAGGAAGACCGCCTTCGCGAGCAAGCCCACTCCCACGGGGGAACTCAGGCGAACACATCGAGACCTGTGGGAGCGAGCCTGCTCGCGATGAGGGAGGTCCATCCAGCATCGATGCAAGCTGACCCACCGCTATCGCGAGCAGGCTCGCTCCCACAGGAGGTTGCGATGCACGCGAGCTTTGTGAATACCTGAATCAGCCGACTCGCTAACGCTGGTCTCTATCCCGTAACAAATTGTGGATAGCATTTTCATTGGTACTCGCACACCACAAGCCGCTTGGTTGCAGCGGCAAAGAGCGCCGGAACTGGCGTTTCCTCCATGAACCGGATGTCATCATGACCACCCCGACCTTCGTCTCAGATTCCATAAGCCCCATCTCAAGACCGCAGCTCAACCGCAAGCCGAGCATGCTGACCCTGATCGTATTTTTCGCAGTGTTGGCCAGCGGGCTGCTGTTCACGGCCTACAGCCTGGTGCGTGACATGGGCGAATTCGGCACCGTGGTGACCACCTGGACGCCGTTCCTGCTGCTGGGCGTGGCGCTGCTGATTGCCCTGGGCTTCGAGTTCGTCAACGGTTTCCACGACACCGCCAACGCTGTGGCGACGGTGATCTATACGAACTCCATGGCGCCGAATTTCGCGGTGGCCTGGTCGGGGTTCTTCAATTTTCTCGGAGTGCTGTTGTCCAGCGGCGCGGTGGCCTTCGGCATCATCGCCCTGTTGCCGGTAGAGTTGATTCTGCAAGTCGGTTCATCGGCTGGTTTCGCGATGATCTTCGCCCTGCTGATCGCCGCGATCCTGTGGAACCTCGGCACCTGGTGGCTGGGCCTGCCGGCGTCCTCCTCGCACACCTTGATCGGCTCGATCATCGGCGTCGGCGTGGCCAATGCCCTGATGCACGGCCGTGACGGCACCAGCGGGGTGGACTGGACCCAGGCGGCCAAGGTCGGTTACGCCCTGTTGCTCTCGCCCCTGGTGGGTTTCGGCTGTGCCGCGTTGCTGTTGCTGGCGTTGCGAGCTTTCGTCAAGAACCGCGCTCTGTACAAGGCACCGCAAGGCCATGAGCCGCCACCGTGGTGGATTCGCGGCATGCTGATCGCCACCTGCACCGGCGTGTCGTTTGCCCATGGCTCCAACGACGGCCAGAAAGGCATGGGGCTGATCATGTTGATTCTGGTGGGCACTCTGCCGATGGCGTATGCGTTGAACCGCACCATGCCAGCCGATCAAGCCTTGCAGTTCGCTGCCGTGGCCGAAGTCACCCAGCAGGCCCTGGTAAAAAGCGCACCGCAACCGGCACCGGCAGATCCCCGGGCGGTCCTCTCCGATTTCGTGCGCAGCAAGGAAGCCTCGCCGCAATTGGTGCCGGCCCTCGCCGCCCTCACCGGCGCCATCGGGGCGCAGGTCAAGGGTTACGGCTCGTTGGCCAGGGTGCCCGCCGAAGCCGTGGGTAACGTGCGTAACGACATGTACCTGACCAGCGAAACCATCCGCCTGATGGACAAGAACAAAGTCGCCAAATTCGATGCGGACACCAGCGGCAAGCTGCAATTGTTCAAGCAGCAGATCGACAATTCCACACGGTTCATTCCGCTGTGGGTGAAGATCGCCGTGGCCATCGCCTTGGGCTTGGGCACCATGGTGGGCTGGAAACGGATCGTGGTGACGGTGGGCGAAAAGATTGGCAAGAGCCACCTGACCTACGCCCAGGGCGCCTCGGCGGAAACCGTCGCGATGCTGACCATCGGCGCTGCCGACATGTTCGGCTTGCCGGTGTCCACCACCCATGTGTTGTCTTCGGGGGTGGCCGGGACCATGGTCGCCAATGGTTCGGGCTTGCAGATGCGCACGATCCGTAACCTGCTGATGGCTTGGGTATTGACGTTGCCGGCGGCGATTCTGCTGTCGGGTAGCCTCTACTGGCTGTTGACCAAATTGTTCTGACGCACCCGACCCAACCTGTGGGAGCCGAGCTTGCTCGCGATAGCGGTGTGTCAGTTGACAACCTTCAACTGATCCGCCGCTATCGCGAGCAAGCTCGGCTCCCACAAGTGTTTTGCATCGACACATAATCAGTCCGCCACAAAACCCTCTGCAAACGTCTCCCGCAGCCAGGCTGTAAACACACTCACCGCCCGTGGCACATGGGCAGAGTAAGGACGAATAGCGTACAAGTGGGAAGCAAAAGCCCCGGTCGACTCCCAGTCGGGCATCACCTCGACGAGCGTGCCGTCACGCAAAGCGGCTTGTGCGCTGAAGTCCGGCAGCAAGGTGATGCCTAATCCGCAGAGTGCCGCCTCGCGCAACGCTTCGCTGTTGTTGGCGGAAAAAACGCCGACGACCGGCACCGTCGTACGAGGGTGATCGGGCGCCGCGTTCCTTGGCACGAAATGCCAGACCGGCTGACCCTGGCGCAGATAGTAAAGACAATCCTGATCCACCAGCATGTGGGGCTCCGTAGGTGTTCCTCGACGCTCCAGATACTCGCGACTGGCAACCAGCAGCGTGCGTGTTCGGCAAAGCGGCAAGGCAACATGGGTATCAGGTGGAGTCTGTGTATGGCGGATGGCGAGGTCGAATCCTTCCGTGGCCAGAGCGCTGATGTTGTTCAACATGGACAGCTCGACGCGAACCTCCGGATAGGCCTGAAAGAAGGTCGCCAGCCTCGGCATCAATTGCTGCCGGGCCAATGCGACAGGGGCCGTGATCCGAAGCAATCCCCGAGGCGTTTGTGCAAGGTCCTGGACACTGGCAAAACTATGGGCGATTGCACCGAAGGCCGTGCGGGTTTCCTCTACCAGGCCACGGCCGGCATCGGTGAGGCGCACGCTGCGCGTGGTCCGCTGCACCAGGGCAATCCCGGCTTGCCGTTCCAGCTCGGCGATGTGCTGACTCATCGCTGCCTTGCTGACCCCCAGACGGCGTGCCGCCGCGGTAAAACTCCCCTGCTCCGACAACACGGTGAGCCAATGGAGTTGGTTCCAGGGAATGTCGAGAGGTGACTTTTTCATAGGGTGATTGTTTGCCGATGTGAACAATGAGTTCAATCTTAGACGGCTAGGCGCGCCAGCGCACCCTTCCTACACTCTCGACGGTCCCCTACCCCCTCATCGGAGAGATTGCATGACTGGCCCTGTTTCCCCAATCGATCACTACATCCATGGTCGCCACGTCCCGAATACCTCCGGGCGTTCGCAGGACGTGTTCAACCCAGCCACTGGCAGGGTCACCGGCCGTGCGGGCCTGGCCGGTGTCGATCAGGTCAATGCTGCCGTGCAGTCGGCCGCCGAGGCATTTCCCAAGTGGGCCGACACGCCGCCAATACGGCGGGCCCGCGTCATGTTCAAGTTTCTCGAGTTGCTGAACCAACACCGCGACGAACTCGCCCGGCTGATCACGGCGGAGCACGGCAAAGTGTTCACCGATGCCCAGGGCGAAGTCTCCCGGGGTATCGATATCGTCGAATTTGCCTGTGGCATGCCGCAGCTGTTGAAAGGCGATTTCACCGAGCAAGTGTCCACCGGAATGGACAACTGGACCCTGCGCCAACCGCTGGGCGTCGTGGCCGGTATCACGCCGTTCAACTTCCCGGTGATGGTGCCCATGTGGATGTTCCCGGTGGCTATCGCGGCGGGCAATACCTTCGTGCTCAAGCCAAGCCCGACCGATCCGTCACCGTCGTTGTTCATCGCCGATCTGTTCAAGGAAGCCGGATTGCCGGACGGCGTGTTCAACGTCGTGCAAGGCGACAAGGAAGCGGTCGATGCACTGCTCGATCACCCTGAAGTCAAGGCCGTGAGCTTTGTCGGCTCGACACCGATCGCCAACTACATCTACGAAACCGGCGCGCGCCAGGGCAAGCGCGTGCAAGCCCTGGGCGGCGCGAAAAACCACATGGTGGTGATGCCAGACGCCGACATCGACCAGGTGGTCGACGCGCTGATCGGCGCGGCTTTCGGCTCTGCCGGCGAACGTTGCATGGCGATCTCGGTGGCAGTGTTTGTCGGTGATGTCGCCGACAAAGTCATGCCGAAACTGGTGGAGCGCACCCGGGCGCTGAAAATCCTCAACGGCATGGACCTGACGGCCGAACTGGGCCCGATCGTGTCGAAAGCGGCGCACCAACGCATCACCGGCTACATCGAACAGGGCATTGCCGAAGGCGCCGAGATGTTGGTCGACGGTCGCGATTTCCGCGGCGCCGAAGCCGGCGAAGGGTGCGAGGAGGGTTTCTGGCTGGGCGGCACGCTCTTCGACCACGTCACGCCGCACATGAGCATCTACAAGGACGAGATCTTCGGTCCCGTATTGGGTTGCCTGCGGGTCAACGATCTGAAGGAAGCCGTCGACCTGATCAACGCCCACGAATTCGGCAACGGCGTGGCCTGCTTCACCCGCGACGGCAACGTGGCACGGGAGTTCAGCCGGCGCATCCAGGTCGGGATGGTGGGTATCAACGTCCCGATCCCGGTGCCCATGGCGTGGCACGGTTTCGGCGGCTGGAAGCGCAGCCTGTTCGGCGACATGCATGCGTATGGCGAAGAAGGCGTGCGTTTCTACACCAAGCAGAAGTCGATCATGCAGCGCTGGCCCGAAAGCATCGACAAGGGTGCCGAATTCGTGATGCCGACGGCGAAATAGCGAGTCCGCCATGCCCTGGCGCAACTACTCCGGTAGTGGCGCCAGGAGCTGTCAGCGTCGGACTCGTCATGCCCGCACTAGATTCTGACCATCAACTCTCCCCGCCTGTCTGCCTCCCCGTGTAACACCTCAATCACCCAGTCGATGAACACCCGCACCCGTGGCGACAGCTGTCGATGGGGTGGATACACCGCTGAAATCGGCCAAAGCGGCACCACGTATTCGCTCAGGACCTGAACCAGGCGTCCCTCGGCCAACTGCCGCTGAACGTGGTAACGCGGTACCTGGATCAAGCCGAATCCCGCCCCGCAAGCGCTGACGTAGGCATCGGCATTGTTGACGGTCAACTCGCCCGGCATTTGCCACTCGCGCACCTGCCCTGCCACCTCGAATTCGAAAGGGAAATATCGACCATTGCCGGACGCGAAGCTGATGGCGCGGTGCGTCGCCAGATCCTCCAATTGTCGAGGCGTGCCCCAGCGGGCCAGGTAGTCGGGGCTGGCGCAGGTCAGCTGATGCAGCCGCACGATGGGCCGTGCCACCAATGCTTGGTCGGTGATGTTGCCGGCGCGGATTGCGCAATCCACGCCTTCGCGCTGCAGATGCACTTGCCGGTCGTGAAAGCCGATGTCCAGTTGCAGCGCCGGATAGCGCCGATAAAAATCCGCCAGACGCGGCAGGATCCAGTGGCAACCGAAGGCGATGGGCATGTCCACCCGCAAGGTGCCGCGCGGCTGGCTCCGTTGGGCCGACAGTGACCCCTCAAGGTCATCGAGATCGTCCAGCAGTTGGCCGCAACGCTGGTAATAGGCTTCGCCATCGAGCGTGGCGCGCACCTGTCGCGTGGTGCGCTGCAGCAGTTGCACGCCCAGGTGTGCTTCGAGCTGCTGAATCAGCAGGCTGACGGTGGCTCGGGGCAGTTCAAGGTCATCGGCGGCCTTGCCGAATCCGCCCAGTTCGACAATGCGCCTGAATACCTTCATGGCCTGTAAACGGTCCATTGGATCGCCTCATTATTCAGAAATTACGAATAGTTAAACCAACATTTGCAGATTTATCCATGTATTCGTTTACCGGAAACTGAGCGTGTCATTCATCTGCAGGAGCAAAACCATGAAAACCCGCCAACTGGGCCACCAAGGTCCCCACGTTTCGGCCATCGGTCTGGGCTGCATGGGCATGTCGGATTTCTATACCACCGGCGTCGACGAACGGGAGTCGATTGCCACGCTGCATCGAGCGCTGGAGCTGGGGGTGACGATGTTCGACACTGCCGATATGTATGGCCCCCACACCAATGAGGAACTCCTCGGTCGGGCCTTGAAAGGCAAGCGCGACAGCCTCTACCTGGCCACCAAGTTCGGCCTGGTGCGCAGCAGCGACCCCCATGCCCGAGGTGTCAATGGCCGTCCCGAATACGTCAGGCAATCCGTCGATGGCAGCCTCAAGCGTCTGGACACCGATTACATCGATCTCTATTACCAACACCGCATCGACCCTCAGGTGCCGATTGAAGACACCATCGGGACCATGGCCGAGCTGGTCAAGGCCGGCAAGGTCCGACAGATCGGTATTTCCGAGGCCAGCGCCGACACCATCCGAAGGGCGCACGCAGTGCATCCACTGGCAGCGGTGCAAAGCGAATACTCGTTGTGGTCACGCGAGCCCGAACACAATGAGGTGCTCGAGACTTGCCGTCGCCTGGGCATCGCGTTTGTTGCCTACAGCCCGTTGGGTCGGGGTTTTCTGACCGGCGAACTGAAAACACCGGAGGACTTCGCCCCCGATGATTATCGCCGCTTCAGCCCGCGCTTCCAGGCAGACAATTTCAACCGAAACCTGATGCTGGTGGACAAGGTCAAGGCACTGGCCGTGGACAAACACATCAGTGCTTCACAACTGGCCCTGGCGTGGGTGTTGGCTCAAGGCGACCACATCATCCCGATCCCAGGGACCAAACAGCGCAAATACCTGGAGAGCAATGTGGCGGCTGCCGAGGTGGTCTTGAGTGCCGATGAACTCGCCCAGCTGGATGAGATTTTCGGCGCCAACCAGGCGGTGGCGGGCGAGCGATACGATGCCCGGACGATGACGTTGCTGAACGGTTGAGTGGAGCGACACTGCTGACATCGCCGTCGGATGAGCCATCGCTATCGCGAGCAGGCTCGCTCCCACCTGGGACTTGGGTGTGCGCGGTATTTGCGTACGCCACCGGTCCCTGTGGGAGCCAGGCTTGCCCGCGATGGCGGCGGCACATGTCGGTGGAAAATCACTTTGCCATCAAATCGCCTTGCAAAAAGACAATGCCCGTCTAGATTCAAAACTGTCTTCACAAGCGCAACCCAACGCACTTGGGCCAGCCCCTCAAACGAGAGCCTCTATCGACCTGAAAACCGCCAGACGCTGCTTTTAGATTACTGACACGGAACGAGTCAAAAATATAAAAGAGGGATGCTTTGATGAAGCGTAGCCGGTGGTTTCGTGCACTCTCACAAAAAGGTCCAGCCACGCCTTTCTGGCTGTCACTGATCTGCTTCTCAGGCCTGGTGATCGCCAGCTTCCTGCTGTTCGAACAGCAGATCCAGGACTTCCTGACCCATCTCAATCTGTACCTGCCTACGACGCCGTCCCAGAAACTCAACCTGGCGCTGCTGCTGATCACCCTGCTGGCACTGGATGTGGTGTTGCCGGTGCCGTCGAGCATGGTCGCGCTGCTGGCCGTGGCGATGCTTGGCTCCATCGGTGGCTACCTGGTCATTTTCCTCGGGCTGTGCCTGGGGGCCGGGTTGGGCTATGCCTTGGGAGCCGGATATTTCCGCTTGCTGTCCGGCCGCTTGGGTCTGCATCAGCGGCAGCCGGGACAACTGGCGTATCGGTTGGGCACGCTGTCGTTGATCTGCCTGCGGGGCGTACCGGTGTTGGCAGAAACCTCGGTGGTGGCCGCCGGGATGCAACGCTATCCCCTGCGTGCGTTCGTGCCGGTGATTGTCCTGGCCAATGCCGGCCTGGCGCTGGCCTATAGCGCCATTGGCAGCTTTCTCGTCGAGCAGAATGCATTGCTGGTGACCCTACTCGCCAGCATGGTCTTGCCCGGGTTGTTCATTGCCGGCTACAGCCTGTTCAAGACCCTGCGCGATCGCGACACCGAACACCCCCTGCGCGGACGTTTCGAGGTCAGTTACGACTACCCGGTGATATTCACCGATCATCTGTTCGACCCGCTCAATCCCTGCCTTCACCGCCAACTCACCACCCGACAACGAGGTCCGGTGACGGTCCTGGTGTTCGCCGATGAACAACTGCTGCATAGCGTCCCATCGTTGCGGGAACAGATCGATGCCTATTTCGCCGCCTACCCTGTCGACCTGCATCTGCAGGCGCCACCGATTGCGGTACCGGCTGGCGAACTGAGCAAGGACTCCCAGGTGTTGCAGCAGCTCTACAGCGACATGCTGCTGCATGGCCTGGACCGCCATTGCTATGTGCTGGCCCTGGGCGGTGGTGCGGTGCTGGATGCGGTGGGTTATGCCTGCGCCACCTTCCACCGCGGCATGCGCCTGATCCGCATTCCGAGCACGGTGCTGGCCCAGAACGACGCGGGCATCGGCGTGAAGAACGGCATCAACGCCTTCGGCCAGAAGAACCTCCTTGGCGCGTTCTACCCTGCCACGGCGGTGATCAACGATTTCCAGCTGCTGATCAGCCTCAGCCGACGCGACCAGATCGCCGGACTGGCCGAAGCGGTGAAAGTAGCGCTGATCAAGGACCAGGCCTTTTTCCAATGGATGGAGCAACAGGCCGACGCCCTCGCCCGCTTCGATCATGCCGCCAGCCGCTATGCCATCCGCCGCTGCGCCGAGCTGCACCTGGCGCACATTACCGGGGCCGGCGACCCGTTCGAGCGCGGCAACGGTCGCCCGTTGGACTACGGCCACTGGGCGGCGCACAAGCTGGAAAATCTCAGCCAACACCGGCTGCGCCATGGTGAAGCGGTGGCGGTAGGCATCGCCTTGGACAGCCTGTATGCCAACACCTTGGGACTGTTGAGCGATGCCGACAGCGAGCGCATTCTGCGCCTGCTGCTCAAGCTCGGCTTCAGCCTCAACCCCGCGGAATTGAACCTCAAGGATGCACAGGGTCGTTCGCGAGTGTTGCTCGGCCTGGAAGAGTTCCGCCAGCACTTGGGCGGGCAACTCTCTATCCCCATGCTCAATCGGATCGGCGAATCCCTGGACCTGCACGAGATCGATGCCGCTCGAATGGAGCAGGCATTGCAGCGGTTGTCTGCCCTTGATGATCCGGCGCTTACCCTTAGCGAAGGCTGCGCGCAATGAGCCAGGCACCGCTGAATATCAAGACCTGGATGACCCTGGGCCGGGTCTCCAACCTGCCCACGGTGTGGACCAACACCCTGGCCGCCGCCCTGCTCGCCAGCAGCGCCGGAGCCCTGGCGCCGCCGTCGTCCCTGGTGTGGCTCCTGCTGCTGGCCGCCCTGTCGCTGCTGTACCTGGCCGGCATGTTGTTGAATGACCTGCTGGACGCCGACTGGGACCAACAACACCATAACCCCCGCCCCATCACCCTGGGTCTGGTCAGCCGCCAGCAGGTGCGGTGGGCTACTGCATTGCTGCTGATGCTGGCTGCCGCGGCACTGCTGGGGCTGAGTCGGTTGATTGATCAACCGCACTGGATGCTGGGCAGCGCCATCCTGCTGGTGGGCTGCATCCTGGGCTACAACGTACTGCACAAGAAGTACGCCCACAGCGTCTGGCTGATGGGCGCCTGCCGCTCGGCGCTCTACCTCACGGCGGCGGCCAGCCTGGCGATTCCGCCGGGGCCGATCTGGCTGTGCGCGATTCTGCTCGGCGTCTACATCAGCGGCCTGACCTATCTGGCCCGCCAGGAACACCGTAATCAATTGCTCAGCCGCTTGCCCTTGCTGCTGATGCTAAGCCCGTTGGTGCTGGCGTTCTACTCCAATAGCCTCTGGTTCTGGCCGGTCATGCTGCTCTGGCTGGGATGGCTGGGCCGCAATTACTGGCGTCATCTGGCGAACCCACGGCAACGGCAGGTACGTGCGTTTATCGGCGCCGGTCTGGCGGCCCTTCCATTGTTCGATGCCCTGGTGCTGGCCGTGGCTGACCAGCCATTGGGCAGCCTGGCCTGTGTCCTGGTGTTTTTCCTGCTCCCACACTTCCAACGCTGGATCAAACCGACATGAACACGGACGTTACCGCGCCGGCATCGACGGCCCTTGAAATGCGTCAAGATTGCCTCGCTGAACATCGCCAGTTGCTCACTCAGCAACTCGACGATGCCGCACGACAATGGTGGAATCAGGCGCAGGAGCAGCTTGCCCAACGCCCGGACGCGACGACCACGGCGCTGTTGAGCAGCCAGTGCAAGCGTCATCTCAAGGAACATGCACTGCCCGGCAAGGCCGACTGGAGCACCGTGCAGCTCACCCGGGCTTTGCTGCTGGCCCAGGTGCTGGAGCAACAGTGCGCCGCCGAGCAGTCGCCCTTGCTCCGCCAGTTGTTCCTGTGGGGCGACGACCAGGAAAAGATCGCGCTCTTGAAAGCCCTCGATTGGCTCGACAGCCAGGGGGCATGCGTAGAACTTGCCTTGCAAGCCGGGCGCACCAGTAACAGCCAGGTGTTTGCCGCTCTCGCCCTGGACACCTTCTATCCGTCACGTCACTACGACGACCGAGCCTTCCATCAACTGGTGTTGAAGGCGCTGGGCATGGGACTCGATGTGCGGCGCCTGCTCGGCCTGACACAACGGCGCAACGTCAGTCTCAACCAATTGGCCCTCGACCTGCTGGCCGAACAGCTTGCCGCCGAGCGGACGGTGTCCGCCGGGATGCCCCGCATCATCGACTTCGACCTGCTCAGCCCGGCGCAACGCCAGCGCCTGGTCGGCCTGGGCCAGCAGCAACGCCTGCCACCGGAGTGGCACGACGACCTGGCCCACATCTCACTGAACTGATGCTCAACGGTTCCCTGCATTCTTGACGAGGACTCACCATGCCCAAGTACTTCGATCCGCACATTCATATGGTCAGCCGCACCACCGATGACTACCAGAACATGGCGGCCGCCGGCATCACCGGGGTCATCGAGCCGGCCTTCTGGCAGGGCCAGGCCAGGACCAGTGTCGGCAGTTTCATCGACTACTTCGACACCCTGCTGGGCTGGGAACGCTTTCGCGCCAGCATGTTCGGCATCCACCACTTCTGCACCATCGGCCTCAATCCCAAGGAAGCCAATGACCTGTCGATCGCCAACGAAGTGCTGGAGATCCTGCCGCGCTACCTGATGAAAGACGGCGTGGTCGCGGTCGGTGAAATCGGCTATGACGACATCACGCCGGAAGAGGATCGCTTCCTCGCCGCACAACTGGAACTGGCCCGCCAGCTCAATCTGCCGGTACTGGTGCACACCCCGCATCGCGACAAGATCGGTGGTACCAAGCGAACCCTGGCTGTCATTCGTGAAGTCGGGATTGCCGAGCACCTGGTGATCATCGACCACCTCAACGAGTTGACCCTGCCCCTGGTGCTGGATACCGACTGCTGGCGCGGCCATTCCATCTACCCCAATACCAAGATGTCGGAACAACGCATGGTCGCCCTGCTGCAGCAGTACGGCACCGAGAAAATGGTGGTCAACAGCGCCGCCGACTGGGGCATCAGCGACCCGCTGAAGGTGCCGAAAACCGGCCAGGCCATGTTGGCGGCCGGCTTCAGTGAAACGCAAGTCGAGCAGGTGCTGTTCCACAACCCGGTGGACTTCTTTGCCCAGAGCGGCCAATTGGACAAGGCCCTGGTCAGCACCCCGTTGCCCATCGACCAGCGTCGGCAGTGGCAGGAAAACTCCGCTCTGCGCGGCCAGGAACCGGTGATCAAATGAACGCCGACACCGGTTGGCAGCCCGCGCAGGTCGGCTATTGCAGCAACGTGCACCCGACCCGGGACCTGGCCGGGCTGCGGTCTTCCATCGAGCAGCATTTCAAGGGTGTGCGCACGTTGCGCAGGCTCGACGAACAGGACAGCGGCCTGTGGATCAGCGCTCTCGCCGCCGCCGAACTGCAACAAGCGTCGGCGCGCATGGACTTTCTGAACCTGCTGCGATGCAGCGGGCTGCGCCTGACCTCGCTCAACGGTTTTCCCTATGGCCAGTTTCATCACGCCGCGGTGAAGGCCGAGGTCTACCTGCCCAATTGGGCCGACCCGAAGCGGCTGGTGTACAGCCTGAACCTGGCGAGGATCCTTGCCGAAGCCTTGCCGGCGGACTGCTGCCAGGGGGTAATTTCCACCGTGCCACTGGGGTACACCGCCCACTGGAACGCAATCTTGCACCGGCGCGCCGAGCATCAGTTGCGCCAACTCACGGCCTCGCTGCACAGGCTGCATCAGGAGACCGGCAAGAAGATCGTGTTCTGCCTGGAGATGGAACCGGACTGTGTGCTGGAACACACCGACCAGGCCATCGCCTTCTTCCACCGCCTGCAGGCCAGCGATCCGCACCATGATCATCTGGCGCTGTGTTTTGACGTGTGCCACCAGGCCGTGGTCTTCGAGGACTGTTATCAGTCACTGGATAAGCTGCGCCAGGCGCGGGTGCCCGTGGGCAAGATCCAGCTGTCCAACGCCTTGATCTGCCAACTGCCCCAGGATGTCGAGCGCCGCGAACAGGTCCTCAAGACCCTGGGCGATTTTGCCGAAGCCACCTACCTGCATCAGGTGAAAGCCCGCGACGGGCAGGATCGTCTATCGGCCTGGGCAGACCTCCCCGCCGCCCTCGACGAATGCGCGAGGAACCCCGGGCAACACCCCGAGTTGCGGATCCATTTCCACGTTCCGCTGTTCAGCGAGCACTTGCTGCTGCCTGAACTCAGCGGCAGCCAGATCGCCCTGGCACAGACCTTCGATTTTCTCGCCGGCCACGAGGATTTCCGTCCGGTACTGGAAGTGGAAACCTACAGCTGGGGCGTCCTGCCCGAGCAGATGCGACCCACCACCGCCCATGCCCAGCTCCAGGGTATCGCCAGGGAACTGCGCTGGGTCGAAGAGCAACTGCGCCAACGGCAACTGCTGCAACCCCAAGCGCCGGAGGCGTATGCCAATGCCCGCTGAGCGCCCGCGCCAACCGCTGCTGCTGATCAACGTGGTAGGGCTGACCCCGGCGCTGCTGGGCGCGTCGACGCCACACATCAATGCCCTGCTGAAGACGGCCAAGATGGCGACCCTGCAACCGGTGTTCCCGGCCGTCACCTCGTCGGTGCAAGCCTCGATCCTCACCGGGCTTGCACCCTCTGAACACGGCATTGTCGGCAACGGCTGGTATTTTCGCGACCAGGCCGAAGTACGTTTCTGGCTGCAGCCCAACGCCCTGATCCAGGGTGAAAAGGTCTGGCACGCGCTCAAGCGCCGGCTGCCGGGGTTTCGCTGCAGCCAGTTGTTCTGGTGGTACAACATGTACGCGGACGTGGACGCCGCCATCACCCCGCGCCCGCACTATCCCGCCGATGGTCGCAAGATGTTCGGCCTGTATTCGGCACCGCCCACGTTGCATGAACGTATCGAACAGCAGATCGGCGAGTTCCCCTTCCCAGCCTTCTGGGGACCGGCCGCCGGCATCGCGTCGAGCCGCTGGATCGTCGACTGTGCCATCGCCGAATTCGCCATCAACCGTCCCGACCTGCAGTTGATCTACCTGCCTCACCTGGACTACAGCCTGCAACGCCTGGGCCCTGATCATCCGTCGATTGCCGGGGAAGTGCGTGCCATCGACAGTGAGGTGGGTCGTCTGCTGGACTTTGCCCAGGCGCAAGGCGCAGCGGTGATGTTGCTCTCCGAATACGGCATCGAGGCTGTCCGCCAATCGGTGTCCATCAACCGCTTGTTGCGCTCGGAAGGGTTATTGCAGGTCCGGCAATCCCTGAGCTGGGAACTGCTCGACCCCGGCGCCAGTGCCGCGTTCGCCGTCGCCGATCATCAGATCGCCCATGTCTATGTGAAACAGGCGCAGGACATTCCTCGGGTCAAGGCGCTGCTGCTGCGCCAACCCGGCATCGAGCAGGTGCTGGATAAAGCCGAACAACGGGCCTGGCATCTGGACCATCCGCGCAGCGGTGAGCTGGTGGTCGTGGCCGAGCCGGGGCATTGGTTCGATTATTACTACTGGTTCGACGACCGCAAGGCGCCTGACTTTGCCCGCACCGTGGACATCCACCGCAAGCCGGGCTACGACCCGCTGGAGCTGTTCATCGACCCGGCCATTCGTTTCCCAAAACTGAAAGTGGCGCGGCGCCTGCTGCAGAAGAAGCTCGGTTTTCGCTACTACATGGACCTGATTCCACTGGACACCGGACTGGTTCGCGGCAGCCATGGACGCCTGCCCGACAGCGAGCTCAACGGCCCGCTGCTCATCACCAATTGTGATCTGCCATTGCCCCAGCAGCTTGCGGCCACGGCGGTGAAACAACTGCTCCTGGAACACTTCCTGGGGCGCCCTCACACCGACACGGCCAATGCCAAGGAGCTTCCATGCGGCGAGCCATTTCCATCACAGTTCTGAGTGCCCTGGCCGGTTTGGCCCAGGCCGAGAACACCGGCCCCTTCAACTGCGACAAATTCCTGCAGTTCGGAACGAACGTCGACCAGACCCGATCCGCGTTCAACACCAGTCCCGAAAACATGGCCTGGAACTGGTTCGTCTGTTTGAACCAGTCCGACGCCAACGGCTACAACCGTCAGTGGGAGTTGTTCAAACCTTCCGATCAGGTCTATCTGGCCAATGGCGCCAACCCCGGCTCGTATTACAGCCGCATGAAACTACCGGATGAGGTGATCAGGCAAGCCCGAGCCCTGGGGCTGAACTCGAATCGTCTGCTGCATAACCTCAACGCCGTGCAGCAGGTCGACGGCCTGAGCCTGGAAATGGGTGGCAAAGCCGTGCCTGAGGCACAAAAAGGTCACGTCGTGCGCTTTCAACTGCTGATGGGCCAGGACACCTACGACTACATCGTCAAAAACAACGTCTACAACGTGGATGGTCAAGCGGCCCTGACGAGCAACCTGAACTTTCCGGCCACGGCCTGGGAGTTGAAAGCCTCCTGGCTGTGGATCGGCACGGACGCGAACTACAAGACGCAGCTGGAAAAAGATGGCTACTACGTGGCCCAGGCCTACTACGCCGTGGGCTCCAGTTATCAGGTCGGTTATGCGGCGTTGAGTGGTTTGCATGTCGTCAACAAGCTGGACGCCAACTGGGTCTGGACCACCTTCGAAAACATCAATAACCACAAGTACACCGTGACCAAGGGCAAGCCACCCAAGCCGATGACAAACCTCACCGGGCCGACACCGGATGCCATACCGGTCAATGCCCGGTTCCAGGCCAGTAACCCGGCGCTGTCGAAGTACGAGCTGATCGGCGTGGAATTCCAACCGATTACCCAGGTCCTGGCGAACTCGCAGCTGGAATCGGCATTCCAGGACTCATCGTCCTGCCTGGCCTGCCACAGCACCGCCGCCTACTCGAAGAACGACGGCTACTTCAATTTCGCCATCCCGAGCTCAGGGGGCCTCACCTACCCCACTGCACCGCTGCCGGACAAAGCCTTCAACGGCTACAACAAGCTGGATTTTGTCTGGTCGCTGAAACGCGCCCAGTGGAAACGCTAAGGAGAGCACGACATGAGCGTATTGAATTTCCCCCGCATCTACCTCAACGGCGAGATGTTCTGGAATCCGCCGACGGCCAACAACAACGATATGTTCCCGCTGTATGACGCAGTAAACATGGACATCAACTGGCCGTTCATGCAGCACTTCGGCATCGACAACAACAACGCCCCCGACACACTGATGCCATGGACCCTCTCGACGCAGCACATGGCTAACATGCCGACCTATGTGCAGCAGGTGCCCGGCAATATCAATCCAAAGCATGACCCCTACATGCCCGCCGAATGGGATCTGTTCGGCGACAACGGTTGCGGCCTGGTGAACTACGGGAAAACCACCTCGACCGTCATCGGCGGCGAATTGCAGGCCAATACCTACATCGACCATGATTCGCTGGTCGGCAAGCCATACCAACTGCTCGGCAGCCCCCTGGGCAGCTCTGCCCCGACTCCGGCGCGCTTCGTGGACATCAGTCCATGGCAGAACACGTTCACGGCGTTGTATTTCGACAAACTGGTGCTGGGGGACGGGTCCTGCGGCCTGACGCTGAACCGCAAGTACCGGATGATGGACCGCTTCCTGAACTTCAGTTGGGGCGCCCTGGGTGGGCTGGTGAATGTCAGCACCACCTGGCAGACCTGCTTCCCCAAGGAGAATCTGGAATGGCTGATCGGCAACTCATCCCTGCTGAACAACCTCCAGCAGCAGATGAAGCAGCAAGGGGCGCAGGGCCTGATGTTCCGGTTTTCCGCCTACCTGACCTGCTACGACAAGAACGGGATATTCAACGATTACCCGCAGCGCCTCAACACCCGTTCCAACAACCCGGAAGTCATGGCGCATGTGCGCGAGCTGTACAAGAAGGGCTTGGACAACGTCAACCAGATTTTCTTCAACCCCGCCTACAGCCGCACCTCGGCGGTGCTGGGCCTGTGGTTCGCCAACGAATACCCCACCGCCCCCGCCGGGCTGCGCCTGGTGCCCAACCAGCCAGTGACGATGACTCAACCGGGGCAGGATGATCAAAGTGCGAGTTTGGGGGTGATCTCGGCGCAGTTCACCGGCAACGTCCTGTCACTGGACCTGAGCAACACGTTTCCATGCTATCCGGTGAACCCCGACGCCGACATCCTCGTTCCAGAGAAATTCAACTCCGGCAGCTACCTGCTGGGCGTCCGCCAGCAAGGGCGATTCACCGCAGCGGCCGGCTTCGGTTTCGAGCAATACCAGCAATCGGCCTTCGAAAAACGTTCGGGCATCCTCGACCTCGTCCTCAGCTCCAATGCCAAGGGAGTACTGCAATCCGGCCCCCTACTCCTGCAACAGCGCAACGCGGCCCCAACCCCTTCGATAATGGCCGCCCATCAGCAACAGTGGACCGCCGAAGTGATCGAGAGCGGCAGCTTCATCGACGTCGGTGAGCGCAAGATAATGAGCATCATGGTGCAGAAAAATGGTCAGCCAGCCGCCAACACCACGTTGTATGTAGCGGAGTATGGCAATCCCTTCATGGTCACCAGCAGCAACTATTACCTGGCATTCAGCAACGCAGCCGACTTCACCCTGTTCTACGACAACCCGACGGACCGCAGCAAGAACACGGCCAATCTGCCGCAGTTCACCGATGCGGCTACGGTCGACCTCTATCGCAGCACCGGCAGCGGTCGTCGGCTGACCGATCTGCAAGACGTGTCCGACCCCGTGGGCTGCCCGGTCTTGTATCAAGACTTCCTCAAACATTCCGGCACACCGGTCGCCGTCGACCTGCGCCCCTGCCTGGTTCTCGATAAGGGTCGCACTGGCACCGGTACACTGCAGGACAAAAAGGCCAGCAGCATCAGTTACTCCTACGCCGTCATCACCACCAACGCCCAAGGCATCGCCCAGATAGGCTACCGGGCAGTGGCGCCGGGCTTCCCCACCCTGCGCTTCTTCGTGCAGGAGAACGGCAAAAATCCGGTCATTCCCTTCAGCTTCCCGATCACCCAGACCTTCGTCGACTTCCTTGCGCCGATACGGGTCCTGCCCGTGGACATGAAGTTGCAAGAGGACTTCATCAGCGCCTGGAATGGCATGTGTACCTCCACGGACGCCCCGGAAAAGATATGGAACACGTTCATCTTTCCAAAGGTCCTGCAAACCTTCTATTACCTGTACCCCATCATGAACAAGTACATGCCGCTCGATTCCCGCACGCGCGTAGAGGGCGCCGTCGATCAGTTGATCATATTGATCAGCAAGGAGAACCAGGATGAGAGCACCCTGGCGATGCCCATCACCCGCGACCTGTCACAAAGCCGCCGCGCCGTACTGGAGCTGTGGGCCAAACGCCTGGTGAAGCTCAACTTTCCGCCCAAGACTCTCAGCATGAGTGACTACAACGGCCTTTGACAATTTCACCCAGGATCACCGGGTGGCAAGCCCGCCACCCGGCACTTCACAGGAGTGTCGATATGAAAGCCAGCATTTTGAGCCGACTGTTGCTACTGATCCTGTTGTTCAGTCCGGGGCTTTTTGCCCAGGACAGCGGTGCGGTTTACTTCACCATGGGGGTGCATAACACCGAAGGCTGTAACGAACAGAACGGCAACTGCATCGCCAAACGCGCACCGGGCGACCCTTCCGATCCGTTTTTCCCGGCGTTCTGGATCAGCGACTGGACCATGTACCGAGTGATGCACAACTACGAGAAGAACCCGCCGCCCTATAGCAACCCACCCACCACCCTCGTTCCGGCGGACTACACCGTCTCCCGGGGCACCAGCTACTACGACACTACTTACATCCCGCCGGATGGTGACGGCTTCGGCGCGATGATGGAGCACTACGAGAAATACTGCCTGCCGATCTTCCCGATCAAGAACAACAACTACACCTGCTCCTTCGTGTCCCTGGGCAACAAGGCGTACTTCCTGACCTATCCGCAGGATCGCCCCAAGGACATGCCAGCCTGCTGCATGTTCTCGCCGATGAACCATCCGCCGCGGCAGGATTTCATCCAGCACCTGCCCTACAGCGCCGCGCGCAGCCAGAACCTCAATGGCAGCGTGCAGGCCTATGCCCTGGACCTCGACTCACCGCAGGGGCCGATCCTGTTCGGCTACGCCTTTTACAAGCAGATGTCGGGACAACCGCCCTACCGGCATCCGCAGTCGTTCTATTTTTCCGGTGACGCCAGCGTCGCCAATGCGCCCATCGTCAGCCAGAACTACACCAACTTCCGCATCGCCAAGCCCGACCCGGCCCAGACCTGGGCACAGGTGGCTGCCATGTGCCCATCGAATCCGCCGCCCTGCCAGTTGTTCGAGCCCCCGGCTTCGCAGAGCAACGGCCAGAAGGCGCAGTGGAACAGGCTGATGCAGCGCAGGCCCTGAAAACTCACAAGGATATGCAAGGGGTATGCGGCAAGGAGACTGTGGCGAGGGCGCTTGCTCCCTTGCCACAACAAACTTCCTCGCCGCCAGTGAATCGACTCAAGACGAAGGATTGCCATGAAAACGTTCATCCTGATATTGCTGGGGATCGCCAGTCTGCCGGCCCTGGCTTTGAACCAGACCCGCGACCAGAGCACACCGACACAGGCCAGCACCCTGAATTGTCAGCCCCCCACCACGGCGCCCGCCGCCAACGCCAGCCAGGACCTGTTCGATCAGTACAGCTGGCAGATGTTCATCGCCATGAACTGGCCCGCCCAGCACGGGCAGCGCGGTGATCCCGACTGCAGCAAACAGCCAGGCGACGCCGGCTACACCGTCTGGCAAACCTACAAGACCGTGGAGGAAATCTTCCTGCCGCAGGGGGCGAATCCGGGCCCCTGGAATACCCCGCAGAAAGCCAAGAGCCTGGGCATCATCAACATTGCGGCATTGAAGAACAGCAGCCAGGTGAACGCCGTCGACCAGGCCGTCGGCGGTTGGCTGATCGACCAGGCTGGCAACCCGACCTACTACGATATTTCGGCCAACGAAAACTCTTACGACTACATCGTCAACAACCAGTACTACAACGCCGATGTCGTCTCCAAAGCCAACAACATCAGCTTTCCCAACGGCGTCATCGAGATCAAGTCGAGC
This sequence comes from Pseudomonas corrugata, assembly GCF_001269905.1. Lineage (GTDB taxonomy): Bacteria > Pseudomonadota > Gammaproteobacteria > Pseudomonadales > Pseudomonadaceae > Aquipseudomonas > Aquipseudomonas corrugata. Next base: position 393,211 of record NZ_LHVK01000014.1, read on the forward strand.
TGGCGCATCCTGACCACCAGCGACAATGCCAGCCGCTACCTGACCCAGCTCGCCCGTGTCGCCACGTTCGATGACCAAGGCCAACGCACCGGCATCACCGAGGCCTACCTGGGCCTGGTGGGCCTGCACATCATCACCAAGGTGAACGGCTATCCGCAGTGGATATGGTCGACCTTCGAGCAGATCGACAACGTGCCGCCCAAGGCGCTGGTGCACGGTCAGTGGGTCGACCAACCGGCATCGGGCATGGCCTATTCCTACTTCAACGCCAACGCACCCGCCGCCAACCTCAACCAGTCGCCCTGTGATTGGCAGACCCAAGGCGCACACCTGGTCTGCGTGCCCAAGTCCGGGACCACGTTCCAGACCCCCAACCCATTGAACCGGGTCACGCCGATTGCCGAGGTCACCGACAAGGTAAACGCTGATTACCGCAGCAACCCCGACCTGCAGAAAAGCGTGTTGAAGTACTACCAACTCATCACCACCCAACGCCCGCTGATGCCGGACAACCCCAGTAACCCCCTGGGCCAGCCAACCCCGTCGCTCTCGGCCAACGTGACCATGGAAAGCTACATCCAGCCCAACAGCAGTTGCATGAACTGCCACTCCATGGCGACGCCGGTCAAGAGCCCCTACAAGTCCGATTTTTCCTACCTGTTCAAATTCGCCAATTCGCCGGTCATCAAATCCATCAAGGACGAGGAATAAATCATGAGTATCCTGAACGGACCTCGACTGAATTTCTGGGGCGGCATCCGCACCGACGTCAGCCTGCCGAACAACTCCCCCACCATCCCTTACGATGGCAACGACAACTGGCCGCTCTTCGACCTGACCACTTCAACCCTGGCACCGGGTGCGCAGTCCTACACCGATGACCAGTTGAACGACATGATCAACGCCCCCAACGGTGACTACTACACCGCCGGCGGCTGGAATCACTACGGGCAGCACGTCGTCGACATGCAGAACGCCTTGATCAGCTCCCAAGGGATACCGGGCGGCATCAGCACCACCGGCGACCTGGTGGGCCAGCCGGTCTACCTGCTTGGCTCGGTGGATCCGGTAACGGGCCAGGCGCCCGTCTCCGGCCCGATGATGGTGGACCTGGACCCCACCGGCACCACGACCACACAGATCTTCGTCGGTGGTCTGCAAATCGGCGGCAACAGCGACATCCAGCTGTTGATTCACAGCAATACCGTGTGCAGCAGCTTTGACGTGGCCGGGCGTGTGTTACTGCCGAAAAAGATGGATTCACCAGGCTCCTTTCACGCCAGCGGCACGTTCCAATTGACCTTTCCCCTGAGCAGCATCGTCAGCTGGAACACGAACAGCGCCGGCCTGCGCGCGATCATCCAGGCGCCGGGGGCAACGGGGATCGTCCTGCGTTTCGTCATGTTCGAAATGTGCCCGACGATGACCACCGAGCAACTGGACGCCGACTACGCAGCCGGCCGATACACCCCCAACCCGAGCATCGGCCGGGTCATTGGCACGCTGGCCCCAGCCTTCGCCGACGAGCCACTGAGCTGCCAGCCGGGCCGGCAACTGGTCAACCAGGACACGGGGAATGCCGGCTATGCCGACCTGGGCAATGGCAACGGTTACCTGAGCATCGACATGGTGAATGTCATTCCGAAGGAAACCTTCCGCGCCGTCAGGGACGACATCACCAGCCCCATCGGGCCCAACGCCAATTACGGCCCCGTCACCATCAGTGCCGGCACCACCACCCTGGCCACCCTGGACCCGACCAGCAGTCCGTTAGTGAACTACTACGTATACGGCGGCATCGTCGACCTGCCCATGACCGCCAGCCAGATACAAGCGGTGCAGACCAGCGCCCTGGCGATCAACGCCCCCGGCACAGTCGCCGACACCACCTTGCAGGCCACTGAATCGACCTATCGTCTGTATGCCGACCAGCGCAACGTCTACCTGGAGGACTACCCCAATGGCCTGTCGATTACCCTGCAGATCCGGTACCTGGGCGGGCCGGTGCCCAGCGCCACGGAAATCGGCGTGAAGGCGTCGGCGACCGCGGCCTATGTTCTGCCAAAATACTGGGATTTCCTTGATTTCCCCGACTCGCTGACTGTCAACGCCGGCCAGCTTGCCGTCAGCTTCCCCGTCACCGTCAAGCAGGCCAGTGCCGCCCAGGCGGGTTTCGTCACGCTGACCTGCACCGTCAATGGCGTGGACAGCAGCGCCTACTTCAGCAACTTCCGCAAATACGCCCAGACCGATTTCGGCATCCCCCAGGGCACCACCATCACCTGGCCGCTGATGTACCCCAACGTCCTGCGCTTTCACTACCTGGCCTTCCCCGCCATGTCGCGCTACATCCCGCTGAACCAGCCCGACGCGATCATGGGCGCCAAGAATCCCATCCTGGCGCGGACGTCGGATGCCTACAAAGGCACCACCTTGTTCATGCCCGTGGTGCGCTCGATGTCGCCCTGCCAGCGGGCGCTGCTGCGGGCCTACCTCACCGGTGAGCCGTGGCAACCGCCGCAGTGATCGTCCCCATCCTTCATGACGGAGAGAAGCTTCATGCCTATTCATATTCCTGCGCGACCGAGCGAAAGCCTGCGCCCGAGTACGATCATTGCCGAAGACCTGTTGAACCCTCGCGGCGTCTGCGTGCGGGCCGATGGCAGCCTGCTGCTGGTGGAGGCCGGCTCCGGCCTGCCGGAACAGACCTTCAGCGGTCGCATCAGTCGCCTGCGACCCGATCCCCACCGGCCCGGCGCCTACCTGCCCCGTGAAACCCTGGCGGATGGGTTTCGCGCCATGAACATGCAGGTACGTATGCTGCGTGATGAAATCATGGGGCTGTCGGACGTGGCCTGCGGAGATGGCCGTTATCTGGTGAGTCAGACCGATTACGTCGAAGGCTCCAAGCTGCTGGACCTGCAATTCACACCGCCCGAACCGGTGTTTCGCAGCCGTGGCAATCTCAATGCCCTGTGTTACCACCCCTCTCGCCGCAGTTGGCTGGCGGTCAAACCTGATACCAATCAGTTGGTGGAGTTCGTCGACGGCCAGGACGAGCGGGTATTGGTCCAGTTGCCTGAGCTGGACCAGGGCCAGGAAGCCGTGCCCGTGACGTTGGTGTATGAACCGGCGACAGACGCTGTGCTGATCAGCCTGTTCTCCGGCGAACGGCAAGGCGACCCCGCGCGCAAAGGCATCGACTTCGTCGACAAGGCAGGTCAGGTGATCCGGGTCCATCCCGGTAGCAGGCAGATCGAGCGACTGATCGATGGGCTGCAACTGCCGACAGGCCTGGCGCTGTGCCCGGCTGGAAACGTGCTGGTGCTGGAGCTCTGCGACCGCCTGCAACAGCCCCTGCTGCCGGACTGGAACGGCGAACCGCTGCATGGCGGCTTCACCCGGTTCACCGGTCGACTGTTGAGCTGCAACCTGCAGACCGCCCAGGTCACCGTGCTCGCCCAAGGCCTGGATACCCCGTCCAACCTGTGTGTAGTGGAAGATGCCGTTCTGGTGAGCGAAGGCATGGGCCTGACCGGACGTCGACTGCCCACGCCCGACGGCCATGTCGTCCCGCTCAGCGGCAGGCTTCGGCGGGTACAGCTTTAACGACTCGGGAACATTGTGGTAGCAGGATCTACGAGGTGACGCGGAAGAGTTGTGTGCGAGCCTGCTCGCGATGACGGCGGCACAGCCGACATCCCCGCAAGCTGACCCACCGCTATCGCGAGCAGGCTCGCTCCCACCCTGGTTTCGGGGTACGCAGCATCTGCATACGCCGCCCAACCCTGTGGGAGCCGGGCTTGCCCGCGAAGACGGCAGTACAGTCAACATCAATGCAAGTTGCCCCACCGCTTTCGCGAGCAAGGCCCGCTCCCACTCTGATCTCGGTCTGCTCACAACATCGGGGAAATGCCCCCAGTCCCTGTGGGAGCGAGCCTGCTCGCGATGACGGAGGCACAATCAACATCAATGCAAGCTGACCTACCGCCATCGCGAGCAAGCTCGATCCCACATTGGATTAGGGGGTACGCGGCATTTGCATACGCCATCGGCCCTATGGGCAATGGATGGCTTGATCGAAAGCCCCCCACGCATCGGGATTCGATGCGTGAGCGGCGCCCCTCAAGACACAGGAATCACTTCGCCGTAGCCGCTTCCTCGATCAACCGGGCCACCGGTTCCGGGTGGGACACCATCACCACATGGGAAGCCCCCTTGACCACCTTCACATCCCTCGCATCGGCGCGCTTGGCCATGAACGCCATGGCTTGCGGTGGAATGTTCTTGTCCTTGTCGCCGTAGATGTACCAGGACGGAATGTGTTTCCAGGCCGGTGTGCCCGCCTGCTCATTCAATGCCGCCTCGGTCACCGGACGCTGGTTTGCCGCCATCAACGCGGCCTGTGCGGCAGGAACGTCGGCGGCGAACTGGTCATGGAACTTGCCCTGCTGGATGTACAGGTCCTTGCCGCCATCGGCCAATGGGACAGGCACCGCCAGGGTCGGGCCGAGGGTGCTGCCGGGGAACTTCCCGGCCAGCCCGGCGACGGTTTCGCCCGCCTCGGGCGCGAAGGCGCTGACGTAGACCAGTGCCTTTACGTTGGCGTGGTCGTTGGCCGCTTCACTGATGACGTTGCCGCCATAGGAGTGGCCGACCAGCACCACCGGCGTCTGAATACTGCCCAACAGCGCCGAAACCGCAGCGCCATCACCCTTCACACTGCGCAAAGGGTTGGCAGCGGACACCACCGTGTAGCCATCCTTCTCGAGGATCTTTACCACACCATTCCAGCTCGACGCGTCGGCAAACGCGCCGTGCACGAGAACGACGGTAGGTTTTACAGTCTGCGCCGAGGCGCTGGCACCGATGAGCAGGGCCGCCGTGCAGGCCAGTGCAGCAATGACTTTTTTCATGGAGAACTCCTTGGATACCTGGTTTATGGAGCGAGACGCGTAAAGACAAAATCGTGGTTCTGCACCCGCGCCTGGTGGCAGGCGAAGCAGGTCTGGTGCTGGGCCTCGTCGGCGGGCTTGCCGTTGATAAAGCGACCGAACCCCCAGCCGCCGGTTGACGCATATTTCTTCGAGTCCTTGACCATCACCTGGACGGTGGTGGCCGCTCCAGGAATCGAGGCCGGCTCGAACTCCGGTGACTGCACGTGCTTCCAGGCCATCTTCACCAGGACCGTCCCCTCGGGGAACGGCAGGGTCGAATCCTGGTAAGCCTTGATGGCCCGGTCATTGCCCAGCACCGCTCGAAGCTCGTTCAGTGGCTCGGCTTCTTGCGCCGGCGCGATCAGCGCCCACTGGCGATAGCCATCGGGAAGCTTCACCCCATAGATCGGTGAAACCTCACCGCTGCCGGTATCACCCAAGGCGAGACCGGTGGTGATCAACGCCGCCGACGCAACAGCGGCGGATGCCGCCAGATGTTTGAGTTTCATTGTTGTTTTCCCTCGTGCCGAGTCAGAGATGATCGGCATCGATCACGGCTTGGGCGAAGGCTTGCGGGGCCTCCTGTGGCAAGTTGTGACCGACACCGCCACTGATCAGCCGATACTCGTACTTGCCGGTGAAACGCTTGGCATAGGCCTCGGCAGGTGGGTGCGGCGCACCATTGGCATCGCCTTCAAGGGTGATCGTCGGCACGCCAATGGACGGGAACGCCGCCAGTTTCTTCTCCAGCGCGTCGTACTTGGCCTCGCCCTTGATCAGGCCCAGGCGCCAGCGGTAGTTGAAGATCGATACCGGGACGTGATCGGGGTTCTGCAAGGCGGCTGCGCTGCGGTCATAGGTCGCGTCGTCGAAGTCCCACTTCGGCGAGGCGAGTTTCCAGATCAGCTTGGCGAAGTCATGGGTGTTCTTTTCATAGCCCAGGCGACCACGCTCGGTCGCAAAGTAGAACTGGTACCACCACTGCAACTCGGCGGCCGGCGGCAACGGTGTCTTGCCGGCCTCCTGGCTGCCGATCAGGTAGCCACTCACCGCCACCAATGCCTTCACCCGCTCCGGCCACAACGCCGCGACGATGTCGGCAGTGCGAGCGCCCCAGTCATAGCCGCCGAGAACGGCCTGCTTGATGTGCAGCGCGTCCATGAAGTCGATCAAGTCGCTGGCCAGCGCCGCAGGCTGGCCGTTACGCACGGTCTTGGCCGACAGGAAACGGGTATCGCCATAACCCCGTGCATAGGGAATCAGCACGCGATAGCCCTTCTGGGCCAGCGCTGGCGCCACATCGGTGTAGCTATGGATGTCGTAGGGCCAACCGTGCAGCAGGATGACCACCGGCCCATCGGCGGGGCCGACTTCAGCGTAGGAAACGTCCAGCAAACCTGCCTTGACGTGCTTCAACGGGCCGAACGAAGTGTTGGTTCCCGGCGTAATGGCACCGATAGTACCGGCCGGCACCTCGGCAGCGCTGGCCTGTGACGAGGTCACGGCCAGGGCGCCCAATTGCATCATGGCGACCGCCAGGAGAGCCGGCGCGAGCAGACGCCGGCGCCGTGGTTTGGAGGTGTGGTTCAACAGGGTCGTAGTCATGGTGAGTCTCCCTTGCGAACCGCCGCTCGGCGGTTGCGAGTTGTGAAATCGAAAGTGTCTGCCGGACGTACGGCGGTGCCGGATTATTTCGCCACTGCACGCAGTGGCCGGAATGCTTCACGCAGTTCTTCGCTGAATAGCTGAGGCTGCTCCCAGGCGGCGAAGTGGCCGCCCTTGCTGACTTCGTTGAAGTAGGACAGCGACGGATAGGCGCGCTGTGCCCAGGTCTTGGGCGCCTGATAGATTTCGTGCGGGAACACGGTGATCGCCACCGGCACCTTGATATCCGTGGTCTTCTGCGCGGCCGCGCTGAAGTTATTGTTGTTGTTCTCCCAATAGAAACGGGAGGACGACGCGCCGGTGTCGGTCAGCCAATAGAGACTGATGTCATCGAGCATTTCATCGCGGCTGAGCACGCGTTCAGGCTTGCCGTCACTGTCGGTCCAGGCCGCGAATTTCTCGTACATCCACGCCGCCGTGCCGGTGGGCGAGTCGGCCAGCAGGTAGCCGAGGGTCTGCGGCCGGGTCACCATCATCGCGCCGTAGGCCGCGTGACGACCGAAGAACGTACTCAGGGAGGTGTAGGCCCGGCGTTCCGGATCGGTCAGCCCGGCGGGTGCCGGATCACCGCTGTTGATCGGCTTCACCAGCTCCGGCGGCACGGTGGCCGGCATGTTCAGGTGGATGCCCAGCAACCCGGGCGGCGCCAGACGGCCCAGCGCATCGGAAATCACCGAGCCATGATCGCCGCCCTGGGACACGTAATGGCTGTAGCCCAGGCGCTTCATCAGCACGTCCCAGGCCTTCGCCACCCGGTCGGGGCCCCAACCCAATTCGGTCGGCTTGCCGGAAAAGCCATGGCCGGGAATCGACGGGATGATCACATCGAAAGCATCTTCCGCACGGCCACCGTAAGCGGTTGGGTCGGTGAGCGGGCCGATGGTCTTGAGGAATTCGAACTGGGAACCCGGCCAACCGTGAGTGAGGATCAGCGGCATGGCGTTGGGGTGGCGCGAACGCACGTGGATGAACTGAATGTCGACGCCATCGATGGTGGTGATGAACTCCGGCAAGGCATTGAGCTTGGCCTCGGCCTTGCGCCAGTCATAACCATCGCCCCAGTAGTTCACCAGCGCCTGGACCTGGGCCAGTTGCACGCCCTGGGAGACGTCGTTGACGGTTTCCTTGTCGGGCCAGCGGGTGGCCGCGATGCGTTTGCGCAATTCGGTCAACTGCGCTTCATCGACGTGAATGCGGTACGGGCGAATAGCCTCCGACCCGGCCGGTGCGGCACTGGCGGTGGGGTTGTCAGCAGCCAGTGTGACGCCACTGCCGGCAAACAGGGCAAGACCGACCACGCTGACGAGGGCGGATGACGCCAGACAGCGTTGCCAGGTAAAAGCGGAAGAAGCTGCTTGCATGGTGGTTCTCCTTTTGACTAATCGGCTCAAGCAGCTCGATCAAACCATCGCGATGCCCCATGGAGGATTGCACCATGGTGTCGGTCGATACCTAGGTATGACGTGCGCGGTTTCGTGTGCTGTCTCGACGTGGGTCATTTAAGGACGGACAGGTATCGCGGATGTGTCAGCAACGGCTCGTAAAGAAACAGTCCGTATCGACAGGGGGGTGGGATACACAGAGATACATTGGAGCTAAGCCACGGAACTGTGGGAGCGGGCTTGCTCGCGAAGGGTGGCACATTCAACATCACTGCAAGCTGACCCACCGCTATCGCGAGCAGGCTCGCTCCCACAGGGGATTTGGGGTGGGCATGATTTCTGTGGGCAACTCGGACAACCCATGTGGGAGCGAGCCTGCTCGCGATGGCGACGGCACATTCAACATCACTGCAAGCTGACCCACCGCTATCGCGAGCAGGCTCGCTCCCACAGGGGATTTGGGGTGGGCATGAGTTCTGTGGGCAATTCGGACAACCCATGTGGGAGCGAGCCTGCTCGCGATGACGGTGGCACATTCAACATGGATGCATGCTGACCCACCGCTTTCGCGAGCAAGCCCGCTCCCACAGAGGACCTGGGGGTGGGCTTGACTGGCGTGGACGACTCGAGAACTTCAGGGACCGGCATCAGTCGGTCCCTTTCTTTTCGTCAGCCGCGCCGCCCAACCAACACCTGCTCCAACACCACCTCCAGCGGATGCCGCAGTTGCTTGTCCGCCAACCGTTTCACCTGGCTGCGGCACGAGTACCCCGTCGCCAATGCCTCCCCTTCCTTGTCCAGCTTGCCGGCCCAGGACTGTTCGAAAATGGTTCGCGAGGTGTCCTGGTTGCGCAGTTCATGGCCATAGGTGCCGGACATGCCGCAGCAGCCCGTCGCCTCGATCGCCAGCTTGAGCCCCAACTTGGTGAACACGGTTTGCCACTGGGAGGTGCTGGCGGGCACGTTGGTCTTTTCGGTGCAGTGCGCCAGCAGGCGGAACGTCCGGGCAACAGGAGTTGGCTGCTGCGGAACCGCATCGATCAGCCATTCCTGAGGCAACAGGACTTTCGGGCAAGCCTTGAGCCCTGGCACTTTCTGATATTCCTGGCGGTAGACCAGAGTCATGGCCGGGTCGAGGCCCACCAGGGGCACCGAGCAGTCGGCGAGTGCCTGGAGCTGGGTAGCATTGCGGATCGCCGCCTTGTTGAAGGCACCGAGGAAGCCCTGCACATGCAATGGCTTGCCATTGGCGCTGTACGGCGCCAGGAAGACCCGGTAGCCCAACTGATGCGCCAGCTCGATAAAAGAGGCCAGCAACGGCGTTTCGAAGTAGCGGGTGAAGGCGTCCTGCACCAGTACCACACTGCGCTCCCGTTGCGCCGGCGTGAGCTCACGCAGGGCCGGTACGCTGGCGACCGCGACCTTGCAGCGGCTCAAGGTGGCCTGGAAGTTGTAGCGACTGATCAGCGGGCTGTCGACCATGCCTACCTGGTTCGCCAACAGTCGGCTCAACCATGTCGAGCCCATCACCGCGTTGTAGAGGCCCGGCGCGTAGGCCATGTAGGGAATGGTGAATTCCAGCGAGCCGATCAGGTAGTCACGCAGCGGCCGTTGATAGCGGCCATGGTAGAGCTGCAGGAAACGCGAGCGGAACTCCGGCACATTGACCTTGATCGGGCATTGTCCCGCGCAGGATTTGCAGGCCAGGCAGCCGGCCATGGCGTCATAGACTTCGTGGGAGAAATCCGCCTCGCCCCGTGAGCGCGCCAGACTGTTGCGCAGCCGCGCCGGCAACGCCTTCAACCACGACGCACCGCCCCGCGCCGCTTCCAGCACATCGACATTGGCCGCGCCCTGCAGACGCAACCATTCACGCATCAGCGATGCCCGCCCCTTGGGGGAATGCTGGCGTTCGCGGGTGGCTTTCCAGGACGGGCACATGGCGTCGTCGGGGTCAAAGTTGTAGCAGGCGCCATTGCCGTTGCAGTGCACGGCAGTGCCGTAACTTTGCCAGACACGCTCGTCGATCTGCCGATCCAGGTCACCCCGCAGTGTCACCTCGTTGACCTTGAGCAGGCCTTCGGCGGCGTCCGGCGGTGTGCAGATCTTGCCAGGGTTGAGCTGGTTATGGGGATCGAACGCGCCCTTGAGCGATTGCAGCGCCGGGTACAAGTCGCCAAAGAACGCCGGCACGTACTCCGAACGCAGACCCTTGCCGTGTTCCCCCCAGAGCAAGCCGCCGTAACGCTGGGTGAGTTCGGCCACGGCATCGGAAATCGGCTTGACCAGCGCGGCCTGGGCCGGGTCTTTCATGTCCAGTGCCGGACGCACGTGCAACACACCGGCGTCGACATGACCGAACATGCCGTAGCTCAAGCCGTGGCCGTCCAGCAGAGCGCGAAACTCGGCGATGTAGTCGGCCAGCCGCTCCGGTGGCACCGCGGTGTCCTCCACGAACGGCTGCGGACGGACCTCGCCTTCGACGTTGCCCAACAACCCGACCGAGCGCTTGCGCATGGTATAGACGCGGTTCACCGCCTCGGCCCCTTCCGCCAGCGTATGGCCCAGGCGCTCGATGGTGGTATCGCGCTGCAGATGCACCACGAAGGCCGCTACATTGGCGTTCACTTGCGCAACGTCGTCGCCGCTGAACTCCACCAGATTGATGCCCAGGGTCGGGCGCTCGGCGTCAGCCGGGAAATACTCGGCGACGCTGTGCCAGACGATGTCTTTCATCGCCAGCATCAATACCCTGGAGTCCACCGTTTCGATGGACAGCGGTTTATGGGCCAGCAATGCGTTCGCATCGCGCAAGGCATCCATGAAGCTGCCATAGCGCACGTTCACCAACACCGAATACTTGGGAATCGGCAACACGTTGAGCTTGGCCTCGACCACGAACCCCAGCGAACCCTCGGCGCCACACAGCACGCTGTTGAGGTTGAAGCGACCGTGGTCATCGCGCAGGTGCGCCAGGTCGTAACCGGTCAGGCAACGGTTGAGCTTGGGGAACACCGACTCGATCAGCTCGGCCTGGGTTTCCTGGATCTGCCGGGCGGTGCGGTATACCTCGCCGATACGGCCGGTATCGGCGCACGCTGTTTCCAACTCGGCGTCGGACAGTGGCTGGGTGTGCAAGTGCTCACCGCCGAGCAGCACGCTGTGCAGCTCCAGCACATGGTCGCGGGTCTTGCCGTAGGTGCAACTGCCCTGGCCGCTGGCATCGGTGTTGATCATGCCGCCCACGGTGGCGCGGTTGGAGGTCGACAGCTCTGGCGCGAAGAACAACCCGTGGGGCTTGAGCGCGGCATTGAGCTGGTCCTTGACCACACCGGCCTGCACCCGGACCCAACGCTCGGCCACGTTGATTTCGAGGATAGTGTTCATGTGCCGCGACAGATCGACCACGATGCCGTCGGTCAGCGATTGACCGTTGGTCCCGGTGCCCCCGCCCCGTGGCGTCAGCTTGATCTGGCGAAACCGTGGTTCGGCCATCAGCGTGGCAATGCGCGCAACGTCCTCGGCGTCCCGGGGAAAGACCGCTGCCTGCGGCAGACGCTGGTAAATCGAGTTGTCGGTCGCCAACACGGTACGGGTGCCGTAGTCAGCGCTCAGGTGACCACGAAAGCCGCTGGCGCGCAGGGCCTCGATAAATTCCGGGTAGTGGGCCGCGGGGGCAACCACGGGCAGTTGGGCAATCATTAACGGCCTCTTAGGGGGCTAATCACGTAAATACTTGTCGTCGGCGCATGAATAGGTCAGGCTCGGAACGACCTGCGCCAATGTTCCTTCAGGTTCCCGGCGCAGACAACCAGATAATCCTGCCGCTATCGATGACTTTTGTGAATGAATTACCGTCACCTCACGCCATCCATGTCACTGCTGCTGGCATTTGAAGCCGCCGCTCGACATCAAAGCTACACCCGGGCCGCGGTCGAACTCTCACTGACGCAAAGTGCCGTCAGCCGACAAGTCCAGGCGTTGGAAGAGCAACTGGGGCTGACGCTGTTTCGTCGCGAAGGCCGGCAGGTCCGGCTGACCGATGTCGGTCGCCTCTACCAACGGGAGATGAGCGAGGCGCTCGGACGCATCCGTAGCGCGACCCTGCAGGCCATGGCGTATCAATCCGGCAGCGGTACCCTGCGCCTGGCGACGTTACCGACCTTCGGTTCGAAATGGCTGCTGCCGCGCCTGCATGAGTTCTACAAGACCCACCCCGGTATCCTGGTGCACATCAGCTCCCGGATCGACGCCTTTGACTTCGACACCAGCGACATCGATGCCGCCATCGTCGTCGGTACTTCCGGCCTGCCGGGCCTGATCAGCCACCGCCTGCACGCTGAAGAACTGATCGTGATCATCTCGGCTCAAGCGGCCAAGGCCCATGAGACGTGGACGCCGGAACGGATCAGCGAACAGATGCTGCTCAATGTGGCGAACAATCCCAACGTCTGGGGCGACTGGTTCAGTCACTACACCCTGCCCCACGCCAGGATGCGCCTGGGGCCCAGCTTCGAACTTACCTCGCACTTGATCCAGGCGGTGCGTGCGGATATCGGCATTGGCCTGGTGCCCCGCATCCTGGTAGCCGACGAGTTGGCCAATGGCGAGCTGATCGGCCTTGACCTGCCGTTCGCCAGCCGGCGCAGTTACTACCTCACCTACCCGCCGCGCAACGAAATGCTGCCGTCTTTGCGGGCGTTTCGTGGCTGGTTGCTGGAACAGATCTGACAGTCCGCAGTTATCGCGGACATAAAAAAACCCCGTAACCAGATGGGTCACGGGGCAAGGATTTGGTTGGTTGCGGCCAACCAAAGGAGCTCTGTGAAAAGCGTCTACCCGCCGGGATCAGATGCAATCCTCTGCGGCACGCTCAAAACTCGAAGGCAGCAGGTTCGAGGCCAGCAGGTGCCGCTCATAGATGAACACCTTGCCGCCATTCCCGGCCTTATAGGCCTCCAGCACGTTGTCCGCGGAGATTTTGCTCGGCACGACGATCCGGTAGCTGCGCTGGGTCTGTGAGACCAGCGGGTTCAACTGACTGTCCTGCAGTTTCGGTATGACGCACTCGGCATACTCGGCCGGGGTCTTTTGGGTCTGCAGGGTCAGCGTCGGATCATTTGGCGCGGAAGCACAACCGGCGAGCAGCAAAGAGGCGAGCGCCATGACAGGCACGAATAAAAAGCGCATCAGTTTCATCCCGAAAATAAAGAGGGTCAGGCTAGAAGGACGATGGATCGCTGTTGCGTCATGTCTTGAGCCACCTGTTCGATGGGTGCAATTGTCCAACGACTGGCGGCAAAGCAGAACATGCGTTTAATGATGGTCACTATTACTTCTAACAATAGTTGCGTGCCGTACAGGTGAGTCAGGCACGCAGGTCTTGGCATCGCGAAGCCGGGATTCCAGCCTCGCAGAACCAGCTCACGATGAAGGCGGAAGGCGTTAGGACTGGGCTGTCAGGGCGGAGTGGGTTTTCAATTCCTCGTCGATGAACGCAGCGATCATGGCCCGGTAGACACGCTCCACGACATCAGGCGAGGCGCCGGCCTCATTCGCAAGTCCGCGCACTTTGGTGATGACCTGCTCGACCCGCGCCGGCGCGCGCACATCATCGGTGGTTTTTTTGAAGGCTGCGGCCTGCGTGACGAAGTTGCCGCGCCGGGCCAGGAGCGCAACGACCTCACGGTCGATCTGGTCTATGTGCTGGCGGACTTCTTCGATCGATGTACAGCGTAATTCCATTTGGAGATCTCCTTTCGAGTAACAGAAATGTGCTGGGGCGTTGGCGATATGACGGCATATTCGACAGGGATGCAAGCAGCGCCACCGCTATCGCGAGCAGGCTCGCACACTGGATTCGATGATGTACGCAGTTTTTGCATACATCACCAGCCCCTGTGGGAGCCGGGCTTGCCCGCGATAGCGTCGGCACGTTCAACATTTGCGTAACAGACACTCCGCTATCGCGAGCAGACTCCACAAGTGTTCCGGAGAGCATCAGAGCTTTGGGATAATCCCGGTGGCCTCGGCAATCGTCGCCAAAACCTCCTCCATTCCGGCAATGTGATTCTGAAGGTCTACAAAAGATTGATGGACTGCTTCGTCGACGTCTACGGTCTGCTGTCCGCGAAGCGCTATCACCCTGCGCAGCTCCTTTTCCTGAAGCGCATTCACGCTTTCGCGCAGAGCCAGGAGCTGATCGAATATCTGTGCGACTTTGGTTTTGCCAGCGGCGTCCATCATCTCCAACCCAACCTCTCGATGAATGCACCCCAGGGACATGCGACCAGGATGCCAGGTCTTGAGATATTGCCCGCGGGCTGTGGGGTGATCAATGGACACCTGAACACGCCGAGGAGTTTCGGTCCGGCCAGGGCCGGTCATCCTTGGAACGTAACGATGGCAAAGACAGTCGGAGCAATCAGGCCCTTGGCAAAGAAATCGTCCCATGCCCTTACGATCAGCCGTCCTCGCTGCGCTGTTCACCCTGGCGACTGGCACAGCAGCCGATGCCCAGGAACCGCTACGCCTGGAAAATCTGAAACTTGCGGTGACCTTTTGGAAAACCAGCGCCAGGACTGGTGCCTGACGGTGCGCGGGTTGGACGATGGCGTGCCGCATCTGGTACAGCGTGACGCACTGCTGCTGCGCCAGGGCAGTGAAACCAGTGTGACGCGGTGGTGATCGAGGAGGCCGCGGCGCAAGAAACCGAACAGTCCACGGCTCGGCCTGACGAGCCGAAGAAACCGGCGCAGGACTCCGACGAATGGGCCGCGAACCGCTTTCTCGACGCGGTGCACTACTACCAGCGGCGCATCCCCGGGCGGCAGGCACCCATCCAGCCGCAGCCCGTGCGCATCGGCCTGATCGAGCGCGACGTGGATTTCGACACGGCGGATTTTGCCGACTACCTCGGTGCCTGTTCGGCTCCACGCATCTGTGTCTACGCCCGCGATGCCGTCGCCCCGGACGGCCACGGCACCACCGTCGCAGGCCTTCTCGCCGCGCGCTGGAACGACGGCGGCAACACCGGTTTTCTAAGCGGCCTGGATAAGGCCAGTGGTGGCTTCGAGGTCATCGTCGAACGTAATTCCGACGCCGGGATTACCGCCAATATCGCCGCCTCGGTCAACCTCGTGGAAGATGGCGTACGCGTGCTCAACTGGATCTGGGGCATCCACCGGGTAGGTGCCAAAGACATCAAGGGGGACAATGTGGACTCCCTGCTGCGCTCGGGCATCGCCATGAGCGGCTACGAGGAACTGCTGGAAGAATTTTTTCTCTGGCTGCGCAAGGAGCACCCCGACGTGATCGTGGTGAACGCTGCCGGCAACGGCTCCTCGTTCTCGGGCAGCGATGAATACCGCTTGCCCTCCTCCTTCATCACCGAGCAATTGCTGGTGGTCGGCGGTCACCAGCGCAGCGAGCGTGCCGGGGTCGCCGTCGACGATCCAGCCTATGCGGTCAAGCGCAGTTCCTCGAACATCGACATGCGCGTCGACATCGCCGCTGCCGCTTGTGCCCACGCCTCGACGCCCGGCGCAGGCCAGGACGGTGCGGTGCATTGCGGCACCTCCTACGCCACGCCCATGGTCGCAGGCCTGTTGGCGACAATGCTGTCCATCAACCCGCAACTGCTACCCGAGCAATTGCGCACGCTGCTGCGCCGCAGCGCCCTGACCATCGGCGACAACCACGACTTCGAACGGATGGACGCGGAAGACCTCACCGCGCCCATCCTGCCGTCGGAGCGCCACTACCGGCTCAATGACAAGGACGTGGGGAGTTCGGCGCGGTTGGACATGCAGAAGGCATTGGATCTGGCGGTGGAAAGTCGCGAGCGGGTGCGCTGATTCTCCGCGTATGCAATGCTCGGTGAATCACCCATTCCCGAGCATCTGCCACAACGACGCGCCCACCCCGGTCATGCTCTCCCCGGCAATCAACCCCGCCGCAGCGGTGATTGCGAAGCGCTCCGTGAGGCTCGGCCAGCGCCTGCTCACTACCCAGGTAAGTACCGCACCGAGGGCCATCATCAGCGACACCGAGGCCGGCAGCACGAAGGCCAGGCCCAGTGCCGCGGTGCTCGGCAGGTACCGGGCGCGATGTTCGGGTAACAGGCTGTCGAGTACTCCCAGCAGCAAGCCGGCCAGGCCTCCGAGGAAGATCGCCCAGCGGATGCTCGTCGATAACGACTCCAAGCCCTGGGTCAGGGTCTGCGCCACGGCTTTCCAGGTGGCAACTGCCGGGGCCGGCCATTCTTCGGTAAGCAGCATGGCTTGAGGATCCGGGATCAGTGCCAGATAGGCCAATACGCCAACGATGCTACCCACGAAAATGCCCAGGGTCTGGGCGACCAACTGCTTGCGCGGTGTCGCACCAATGGCCCGGCCCACCTTGAAATCGTTCATCAGATCCGTGCACTGCCCCGCCGAACCACCGGCGGTATTGGCGCTCATCAGATTGATCGGCACCTGTCCTGGCGCAACGATGCCGAAGCTCAGCTGGGACAACTGGCCGATAGCGCCGATAGGCGGAATCCCCGTGGCGCCGACCACCCGGGCGGCCACCGCGGCCAGGCAGATCGCCAGAGGAATGGTCAACAGCGCCATCCATGGATTGATGCCGAACAGCAAGGCCTGCAAGCTCACCACCAAGACAATGGCCATCCCGAACCCGGCGGCGGGTCCAGCCTTGGGCACTACCCAGATCGCCCCACCGCCAGCCCGGGTGGTGTTGTGCAAAGCCCATAAGCGAGTCGCCAGGGACGCCAACGTTGAACAGACCATCAGGCTCACACCTGGCCACAGCAACCATTCCACCAGCGCAGCGAACTGCGGGCCACTGCTGCCCTGTGGCAACTGCACCAGGCCGTGTTCCAACAGCCAAGGCGCCAGCCCGCCCCAGGCCAGCAAAGCACCGAGCAACAGGGTCAAGCCAACGCGAATACCGATGATCCCGCCAAAACCGACCAACAGCAGCGAAGGATCGGCGGTGAATGTCAGGCGTTCCAGCTGGGCTGTCGGCGACCAGCGCGGGAAAGCCCACATGAAGGTGTCCACCCACTTGACCAATCCGGACAGCAACGCGGCACTGAGCAATACCTTCAAGCGCGTCGCCGCTTCATGGCCTTGGTTATAGATATGCAGCAGGGTTTCCAGGGTCGCCATGCCCTCGGGGAATTTCAACGCCTTGTCGTTGAGCAGCGACGGGCGTAAATACCAAGCGATCCACACCCCCAGGAAGCTCACCGAAAATACCCAGGCGACCATGGGAATGGCATCCAGCTGCTGACCGGTCAACAAGGTGTAGGCCGGAATCGGCGCTACCAGCCCGCCGGAAATGATCGAGGCCGCCGCAGACGCGACCGTCTGGTTGATGTTGCTTTCGTGCAACGTCCAGGGCAATCGCGCGGCTGAACGCCTGGCCAGGCCTTGCCAGATGCCATAGCCGATCAGCAAGGCAATGATCGACATGTTGAAGGACCAGCCGATCTTCAATCCGGCGTAGACATTGGAAGGCGTCAAGAGGATACCGATCACGATGCCGGTACTGACCGCGCGCACACTGAGTTCCCGTTCGACCGGGGCATGGAGGGGCATCGATGACGAGGTTTGAAACATGCGAAATCCTTATCGGCAATGGAACAGCACGAGCACTTGCCTAACAAGTGAGCGCTGTATTGGCGGAAGGTTCACAGTGTTGAGGGCAGCTGCCACAAAGGTGATTCGTTGGCGTCAGGAGTGCGGGATGCAGTACCGAGGCAGACAAAGGTGCTTCGTGGCATCAAGGCTTGATGTTCTTCAACTCGTTGAGCAACGCCAGCAGCTGCTGCATCTTTTCCTCGCCGAACTGCTCTTCGATCCGTCGATAGTTGCCTTCCATCCCCTCGCTCATGGACACGAAGCACTGCTGGCCGCGTTCGGTCAGGCCAACGAACACCCGACGCTGGTCCTGACTGGATTTCTGCCGGCGCACCAGGCCATCGCGCTCCAGGCGGCTGAGCACGCCGGTCATGCTGGGTTTGAGGATGCAGGCCTGATGGGCGAGCTGGTGGCTTTCCAGTTCACCTTGCTGATGCAGGATGCGGATCACCCGCCATTGCTGCTCGGTGAGGTCGTGCTGGTTCAACGCCGGGCGGAAAAACGCCATGGCCGCTTCGCGGGCCTGCAGCAGGGTCAGCGTCAGTGAAGGTCTGGGGGTGGCCATGTTCGGACTGCCTGGATGGACGAGTGGGCAGCTTAGTGGCGCAAATAATTAGCTGCAAGAGCAAGCCGCTTGCTCAAATTTGCCACGGGTTTGTGGCGAGGGGATTCATCCCCGCTGGGCTGCGGAGCGGCCCCAAATCAGCTCGCTCGGTCAAACAGACACACCGAGGTGTTTGGTTTGAGGTCTGCTTCGCAGCCCAGCGGGGCGGTGCGACGGTTCGCTGAATCCCCTCGCCACAAAAGCTAGTGCTCCATCGAGGATAAATTTCAGCGCAATCCCGACTGCCGCTGGCGATATTCCCCTGGGGTGAGTTGAGCATAGCGCTGGAAAAACCGACTGAAATAGGCCGGGTCCTTGAACCCGAGCTGGTAGCAGATTTCGTTGGCCGAGCTGCCGGTGAACAGCAGCAGGCGCTTGGCCTCTTGCATCAACCGCTCCATGATCAGTCGTTTGGAAGGCAGGTCGGCAATGCGCCGGCACACGTCGTTGAGACGCGCCTCGGTCACCCCGACGCCCTCGGCATAGCGCGACAGCGGCCAGTGTTGCAGGTAGTGCGCTTCGATCAGCTCGTTGAAGCGGTGAAAGATCTTCAAGTCCTCATGCCGCGCCGGCCTCGCTTCCAGGGAGTTGGAGCAGAGTCGCAACAGGCTGATCATGATCAGCCGCGTCAAGCCGTCCAGCGCCACGCTGCGCCCCGGCCGAGCGGCCGCCACCTCCTCGCTCAGTTCCTCGAACAAGTATTCCAGCCGGCGCACTTCCCCGGCCTGCTCCGGCCCCAGTTGCGTCAGCGCCACACAGGCAGCCGGCAACTGCACACCGGCCGGCGCGAGCCCGGGATCGGCGTCGATCAATTGCCAGACCAACTGCTGGCGCACCGTCAGCACATGCCCGTCACTGTCGGCCTCGGTCACGAAGGAATGGGGGATGGTCGGCGGCGTGAGGAAGAACATCGGCCCGGATTCGACGTACTGCTGATCGTCCAGATACACCCGCACGGTGCCGCTCTTGACGTAGTGCACCTGGAAGAACCGGTCGTGGCGGTGCACCGGCATGTTCCGGCCAAAAAAGCCCGCCAGGTTGGCGAGCCGGTCGTAATGCACCTCGGCGTCGCTGTAGCGCTGGTCGTACACCTGACCAATGTTGATGTTCGGGATCGGCTGACGATCGGTCATCACGCAGTACTCGTTTTTATTCTGATTCAGGCAACGCCCGAGGCTCATCCTGCACCGAATCCGGGAAGGCAACCAGTGCCGCTCATTCTCTCACGCTTGACGATAGTTAACATCTTAATTATAACTGTTAATACATTAACAATATCGCAGAGCCCTCATCCCTCTGCACTGCCAGGAGACAAGCATGAGCCGTGCCCTGCATGACGTCGCAACCGGCACCCTGTTCGGGGTCGCGCTGAACTACCAGGGGCTGCTGAAGCAGCGCCTCGCCGAGTTCGAGCAACCGCCCTACCAGAAGCCGCCGGTCAAGCCGGTGCTGTTCATCAAGACCCCCAACACCCGCAACCGGCACGACGCCGATGTGGTTCATCCCGGCCACGGCGAACGCCTGCAACCGGGCCCGGCCCTGGGTGTGGTGATGGGCAAGTCGGCCAGCCGCGTCAGCGCCGCCGAGGCCCTGGGCTACGTGGCCGGCTATACCGTCGTCAACGAATTCAGCCTGCCGGAAGACAGCTACTACCGCCCTGCCGTCAAGGCCAAGTGCCGGGACGGCTTCTGTGCCATCGGGCCGGAACTGGTGCCAAGCGCCAACGTGGCCGATCCCCATAGCCTGACAATCACGCTGTACGTCAACGGCGAGGTGCGCCAGCAGAACAGCACGGCCAACCTCGTTCGCAACATTCCCCAACTGATTGCCGAGATCAGCGAATTCATGACTTTGCACGCCGGCGACGTGCTGATCACCGGCACGCCTGAGGGCCGGGTCGATGTGGTCCCCGGTGATCGCGTCGAAGTGGACATCGGCGGCCTGGGCCGTCTCATCAATACCGTCGTGGCCGAGCAACCGGGAGCACGTTCATGAAACACGCGCGCATTCGTTTTGAGGAACAGATCCATCACGTCACCGTTGAAGCTGGCAACGCCGTGCGCCTGGCCGACGGTCGCCTGCTGGCCGAAGACCAGGTCGAGTGGCTGCCACCGGCCACCGGCAGCATGTTCGCCCTGGGCCTGAACTACGCCGACCACGCCGCCGAACTGGCCTTCAAACCGCCCACCGAGCCTCTGGCATTCATAAAGTCCCCCGGCACCTATACCGGCCATAACCAGCAGACCTGGCGTCCCGACAACGTCGCCTACATGCACTACGAGTGCGAACTGGTGGCGGTCATCGGCAAGACCGCGCGCAACGTCAAGCGCGAGGACGCCCTGGACTATCTGGCCGGTTACACGGTGTGCAACGACTATGCGATCCGCGATTACCTGGAAAACTACTACCGCCCCAACCTGCGGGTGAAGAACCGCGACGCCACGACCCCCGTCGGCCCGTGGATCGTCGATGTCGCCGATGTGCCGGATCCGGCCAACCTGAAGCTGCGTACCTGGATCAACGGTGAACTGCGCCAGGAAGGCAGCACCAAGGACATGATTTTCGACATCCCCTACCTGATCGAGTACCTGTCCAGCTTCATGACCCTGCAACCCGGCGACATGATCGCCACCGGCACGCCGGAAGGCCTGGCGGACGTGGTGCCCGGTGATGAAGTGGTGGTGGAAGTGGAAGGCGTCGGTCGCCTGGTCAATCGAATTGTCAGCGAAGCGGCGTTCTTCGCATCCCGTAAAGAGGCTTGAGCAACATGATCAAACACTGGATCAACGGCCGTGAGGTCGAAAGCAAAGACGTCTTCATCAACTACAACCCGGCCACCGGCGAAGCCATTGGCGAAGTCGCCAGCGGCGGTGCCGAGGAAGTCGCCCAGGCCGTGGCCGCGGCCAAGGAGGCCTTTCCGAAGTGGGCCAACACCCCCGCCAAGGAACGCGCCCGGCTGATGCGCAAGCTGGGTGAGTTGATCGACCGCGACGTGCCGAAACTGGCCGAGCTGGAAACCCTCGACACCGGCCTGCCCATCCACCAGACCCGCAATGTGCTGATTCCCCGGGCCTCTCACAACTTCGACTTCTTTGCCGAAGTCTGCACCCGCATGGACGGTCACACCTACCCGGTCGACGACCAGATGCTCAACTACACCCTGTACCAGCCGGTGGGCGTCTGCGGCCTGGTGTCGCCGTGGAACGTGCCGTTCATGACCGCGACCTGGAAGACCGCGCCGTGTCTGGCCCTGGGCAACACCGCCGTGCTGAAGATGTCGGAGCTGTCGCCCCTCACCGCCAACGAACTGGGGCGCCTGGCCGTGGAAGCGGGAATTCCCAACGGCGTGTTGAACGTCATCCAGGGTTATGGCGCGACCGCTGGCGACGCGCTGGTGCGGCACCCCGATGTGCGAGCGATTTCCTTTACCGGAGGCACTGCCACCGGCAAGAAAATCATGCAGACCGCCGGGTTGAAGAAGTATTCCATGGAGCTCGGCGGCAAGTCGCCGGTGTTGATTTTCGAAGACGCGGACCTGGAACGAGCTCTCGACGCGGCGCTGTTCACGATCTTCTCGCTCAACGGCGAACGTTGCACCGCCGGCAGCCGGATTTTCATCCAGGAAAGTGTCTACCCACAGTTCGTCGCCGAATTCGCCGCCCGTGCCAAGCGCCTGATCGTGGGCGATCCACAGGATCCCAAGACCCAGGTCGGCTCGATGATCACCCAGGCCCACTACGACAAAGTCACCGGCTACATCAGGATCGGCCTCGAAGAAGGCGCCACCCTGCTGGCCGGTGGCCTGGAACGTCCGGCCAATCTGCCGGCGCACCTGAGTCGCGGTCAGTTCATCCAGCCGACGGTGTTCGCCGACGTGAACAACAAGATGCGCATCGCCCAGGAGGAAATCTTCGGCCCGGTGGTCTGCCTGATCCCGTTCAAGGATGAAGCCGAAGCCTTGCAACTGGCCAACGACACCGAATATGGCCTGGCGTCGTACATCTGGACCCAGGACATCGGCAAGGCCCATCGCCTGGCCCATGGCATCGAGGCCGGCATGGTGTTCATCAACAGCCAGAACGTACGCGACCTGCGCCAGCCTTTCGGTGGGGTAAAGGGTTCCGGAACCGGGCGTGAAGGTGGACAGTACAGCTTCGAGGTGTTTGCCGAGATCAAGAACGTTTGCATTTCGATGGGTGGGCATCACATTCCAAGGTGGGGTATCTAAAACGGCGATGAACTCCTGTGGCGAGGGGATTTATCCCCTCGCCACAGGCGCTGCGGTCCACTTGAAACAGGTTGTGATTCACCGATTACCCAAGACCCAACAAGAACAATTTTTCAGGAGAATCATCATGGGCGAAGTCGTCCTGGCTGCGAAGATCTGCCACGTTCCCTCGATGTACCTGTCCGAGCTGCCCGGCAAGCACCATGGCTGCCGCGCAGCGGCGATCGCCGGGCACAAGGAAATCGGCCGCCGCGCCCGTGAGCTGGGTGCCGACACCGCTGTGGTATTCGATGTGCACTGGCTGGTCAACAGCGCCTATCACGTCAACAGTGGCGAACATTTCAAGGGCATCTACACCAGCAACGAGCTGCCACACTTCATCAAGAACATGGAGTACGAGTACTCGGGCGCCCCGGAACTGGGCGAGTTGATTGCCGCAGAAGCCAATGCCGCCGATGTCCGCACCCTGGCCCACAACATCCCCAGCCTTGAACTGGAATACGGCACGCTGGTGCCCATGCGCTACATGCACATGGATGTCCCGCCGGAACAGAAACTCAATGTCGTCTCGATTGCCGCCTGGTGTGCCTGGCATCGTCTGCAAGACAGCTTCACTTTCGGCGCCGCCGTGCGCCGGGCCATCGAAAAAAGCGACCGCAAGGTGCTGGTGCTGGCGTCCGGTTCGCTGTCCCACCGGTTCTCCGATGATCGCAACGCCGAAGCCAACATCCATAACTGGACCCGGGAATTCGACAAGCAGGTCGACCTGCATGTCGTCCAGATGTGGCGCGAGGGTCGCTGGAAGGAATTCTGCGCCATGCTCCCGGACTATGCCGAGCACTGCTTCGGCGAAGGCAAGATGCATGACACGGCGATGCTCCTGGGGTTGCTGGGCGGACCGGACTACGACAAACCCGCCGAAATCATCACCGAACCCTTCGGCAGCTCCGGCACCGGCCAGATCAATGCCATTTTTCCGGTTTGACCAGCCTGCACAGGAGATCCGACGATGCCGCATTTCATCGCAGAGTACACCGACAACATCGAACAACAGGCCGACTTGCCCGGCCTGTTTGAAAAAGTCCATGCCTTGCTGGGCGACAGCGGCGTGTTTCCCCTCGGCGGCATCCGCAGTCGTGGGATGCGCCTGGACACTTGGCGAATGGCCGACGGCAAGCACGACTATGCCTTCGTGCACATGACACTGAAAGTTGGCCATGGCCGCGATCTCGCCGCCCGCCAGAAAGTCGCGGAGAAACTCTTCGAGGTGATCACCGCGCACTTCGCCGAACTCCAGGCCCAGCGTCTGCTGGCCCTGTCGTTCGAGATGATCGAATTGCACGAGCAACTCAACTTCAAGGCCAACAACGTCCACGCCTTTCTCAAGGCCCAGACGAGCTAAGCGCACCTGACAGTTGCCCATCGGCCCCTCTGACAAAAAGTACAAGATCATGAGCACAGCCAACCCCGCTGGCACTGCCAGCTCCGTCGCGCACGACCGCACCCATGCCACGATCACCTGGCGGCTGATGCCGTTGCTGCTGGTCTGCTACCTGTTTGCCCATCTGGACCGCATCAACATCGGCTTCGCCAAGATGCAGATGAGTGCCGACCTGCAGTTCAGCGACACGGTCTACGGCTTCGGCGCCGGCCTGTTTTTCATCGCCTACGCGTTGTTTGGCGTACCGAGCAACATGGCCCTGGACCGGGTCGGCCCGCGCCGCTGGATCGCCACGCTGATGGTGGTCTGGGGGGCCTTGTCCACCAGCATGTTCCTCATTGAAAGTGCCACCGGTTTTTACCTGTTGCGCTTTCTGTTGGGAGTGGCCGAAGCCGGTTTCTTCCCGGGCATCCTGGTACTTCTCAACCGCTGGTACCCGGCGCGACGTCGGGCCCAGGTGACCGCGCTGTTCGCCATCGCCGTGCCGATGGCGGGAGTCATCGGCGGGCCGTTGTCCGGTGGGATCCTCGAACACTTCCATGATGTCGGCGGCCTGCGCGGTTGGCAGTGGATGTTCGTCCTCGAGGGGCTTCCGGTGATCCTGCTGGGCCTGGTGGTGCTCAAGTGTCTGCCGGACAGTTTCGAGACGGTCGGCTGGCTCACGCCTCACGCCAAGCAGCAACTGCGTGAACAAATGAGTGTCGAGGAGCAGCGAAAATCCATCACTTCGTTCTCGGCGATCCTCAACAACCCGCAGGTCTGGTTGCTGGTGGCAGTGTACTTCGCCGTGATGCTGGCGGTGAACACCCTGGCTTTCTGGATGCCCACCCTGATCCACGGCGCCGGCATCGGCAGCGATGGCAAGGTCGGCTTGCTCAGTGCAGTGCCATACCTGGCGGGCTGTTTTTTCATGATCGGCTGTGGCCGGTCTTCCGATCGCAATCGCGAACGCCGTTGGCACCTTTGCGTACCGCTGCTGATGGCGGCAGCCGGCATTGCCATCGCCGGGCTCTCTCCCGGCAACCCAACGCTGGTGCTCGGAGGCCTGATTGTCGCCGGCATGGGTGCCAGCGCGGCGTTGCCGATGTTCTGGCAATTGCCGCCCGCCTTCCTCTCCAACGGTACCCAGGCCGCCGGAATTGCCCTGATCAGCTCCTTCGGCAGCATCGCCTCATTCTTCGCGCCCTACCTGATCGGCTGGATGCGGGACACCACCCAGAGCGCCAGCCTGGCTCTTTACGTCCTGGCGTTGTTCATCACCCTGGGCGGCCTGCTGGTGCTGCGCACCCGGGCCGCCGTCGTCAATCCTCAGTAGGGACCTTGTCATGCTCGATCAAAGCCTCATCCAACAAGCCGCCGCCCGCCTCGACCATGCCGAGCGCTCACGGGAACAGGTGCGGCAGTTTTCCCTCGATCACCCGCAGATCACCCTCGATGACGCCTATGCCATCCAGCGCGCCTGGGTAGCACAGAAAATCAAGGATGGCCGCAAGCTGGTCGGCCACAAGATCGGCCTGACCTCCCGGGCCATGCAAGTCTCTTCGAACATCACCGAACCGGACTACGGCGCGCTGCTGGACGACATGTTCTTCGATGAAGGCACCGACATTCCCTTCGAACGCTTCATCGTCCCACGGGTGGAAGTGGAGCTGGCGTTCATCCTCGGCAAGCCGTTGAAAGGCCCGAACGTGACGGTGTTCGACGTGCTGGATGCAACCGAATGGGTGATCCCGGCGCTGGAAATCATCGATGCGCGCATCCAGCAGGTCGACCCGCAGACCAAGGCAACCCGCAAGGTCTTCGACACCATCTCCGACAACGCGGCCAACGCTGGCGTGGTCATGGGCGGTCGTGCGGTGCGTCCCACCGAGATCGACCTGCGCAAAGTGCCGGCGGTGCTCTACCGCAACGGCGTGATCGAAGAGTCCGGCGTCTCGGCGGCGGTGCTCAATCACCCGGCCAAAGGCGTGGCCTGGTTGGCGAACAAGCTGGCGGCCTATGACGTCACCCTGCAACCGGGTCAGGTCATTCTCGGCGGTTCCTTCACCCGCCCGGTGGCGGCCAACCCGGGCGATACCTTCCATGTCGACTACGACATGCTCGGTTCCATCGCCTGCCGTTTCGTCTGACTCCCGAGGACCGCTTCATGGACATGCCGATCAACACATTCAAACAACGACTGAAAAGCGGCCAGGCGCAAATTGGACTGTGGCTCGGACTGGCCGACGCCTACTGCGCCGAACTGGCGGCCAATGCCGGTTTCGACTGGCTGCTGATCGACGGTGAACACGCCCCCAACGACGTGCGCACCCTGCTCGGCCAGCTTCAGGCCGTGGCGCCCTACCCCGGCCAGCCGGTGATCCGCCCGGTAATCGGTGACACCGCGCTGATCAAGCAAGTGCTCGACCTCGGCGCACAAACCCTGCTGGTGCCCATGGTGGAAAGCGCCGGGCAGGCTCGCGAGCTGGTACGCGCCATGCACTACCCGCCCAGCGGCATCCGAGGCGTCGGCAGCGCGCTGGCCCGGGCGTCGCGCTGGAACAGCATCCCCGGTTACCTCGACAAGGCCGATGAACAGATGTGCCTGCTGGTGCAGATCGAGAGCCGCGAGGGCCTGGCCAACCTCGACGCCATTGCCGCCGTGGAAGGTGTCGACGGTGTGTTCATCGGGCCGGCGGACCTGAGCGCCTCCATGGGTTTTCGCGGCAATCCGGGCCATCCGGACGTGCAAGCCGCCATCGAGGACGCCATCGCCCGCATTCGCCAGGCCGGCAAGGCAGCCGGGATCCTCAGTGCCGATGAGAAACTGGCCCGGCGCTACATCGAGCTGGGCGCGGCGTTCGTTGCGGTGGGGGTGGATACGACGGTGTTGATGCGCGGCCTTCAGACTCTGGCGGCGACGTTCAAGGATGCGCCGAAGCCTGCGACGGGTGGCGTTTACTGACCCAAGTCAGACGCCCCTGTGAGAGCAAGGCTTGCCCGCGATAAAGCTGATGCGGTTCACCATGAGACCGAGATGGCTTCATCGCGGGCAAGCCTTGCTCCCACAGCTATTCTTTCTCTCCTTAGAAGTCGCAACAGGAAGCTCAGCGCCTGACCGCCTTCAGTTCATTCAGCAACCCCAACAACGTCTGCAACTTCTCCTCCCCCAACTTCTCCTGCAATCGCTGGTAATTGGCCTCCATGCTCTGGCTCATCGAGTCGAAGCACGCCTGCCCCTGGGGTGCCAGGCGCACCAGCACCCGTCGCTGATCCTGCTCGGCCTTGCGCCGCACCACCATGCCCGCTGCTTCCATGCGCACCAGCACGCCGGTCATGCTGGGCTTGAGGATGCAGGCCAGCTCGGCCAGGCGATTGATTTCCAGTTCGTCGTGTTGGCTGAGGATACGAATGACCCGCCATTGCTGCTCGGTCAGGCCATGTTGATTGAGGGAAGGACGGAAAAACCCCATGGCCGCTTCACGGGCCTGTAGCAGGGTCAGGGTCAAGGATTGGCGCGGTTTGGGCATGGAGAATGTTCGCCAGAGGACTTAGTTAATGAGTTAACTAAATCTTAGCATCATCGGAGTGCAGATGGACTGTGGGGCCAGCCTGTGGGAGCAAAGCTTGCTCCCACAGATCTGCTCTATGCGCCCTTGATCACCCCTTTGAGCACCGTCTTGAAATGCTCCACCTGGGCGTCGCCAAACTGGCCGAACACCTTGTCCTGCTGTTCCCTGGCAATGGCCCAGAGCCCTTCGGTCTCATCGATGCCCTTGACGGTCAGGCGCACCCGGTCGCCGTCATCGCTCACCAGGCCCTTGCGCTTGAGGTTGGCCACGGCCTCTTCGATCTCGCGCACCGGCATCGCCACTTCCCGTTGCAGGTCAGCCAGGTTCAGCCCGGCGTCATTTTCCAGCACCATCAACATCCGCGCCTCGCTGGTGCGCAACCCGGTGGACAATTGCCGTGGCTGGTAACTGGCCTGGTATGCCCGCAGTGCCTGGGTCATCAGGTAGTAAAGATTGTGGCTCAAGCGACCCTGGAAGTGACTGCTGGGTGGCTGCCCTTCTTCGCGTCGGGTCATGCGCGTGTGGGGCAGGACCATCGAGTAGGAGCCCTGGTGATAGAGCAACGGCGAACGTCCGAAATCGTCGAAGGCCACGACCTTGCCGATCATGATCCAGTGATCGCCGCCGTCGACCTGTTGGAATTTTTCACAGTGAAAACGCGCGGCGCAATCGGCAAACACCGGGGCCCCACCGACGCCGCTGTCGAACTCGATGTCAGCGAAGCGATCTTCCTTGGGCCGGGCGAAGTTGTTCGACAGGTCGATCTGATCGGCGGCCAACACGTTCACGGCAAAGTGGCTGGCGGCTTCGAACACGCCGTGGCTGCTGGAGCGTTTGTCGATGCTCCAGAGAATCAGCGGCGGGTCCAGGGACACAGAGTTGAAACTGTTGGCCGTCACGCCGACCTTGCGGCCATCTTCAGCCGCGGCGGTGACCACGGTCACACCGGTGGCAAAGTTACCCAGGGCCCGGCGGAACGCACGGGTATCGAAAGCGCTATCGGAAATACTGGACATGCAAGACTCCCGGCCGCCTCAGGTGACGGCCTCGATTTATTGTTTTATGAGCGGGCTCGACGAGCCGGTGGTCACACCATGGTGGGGTCGGGCTCCAGGCCCATCAGCTCGCGTCCGAGAATCTGTGCGCAGACGTCGTAGTCGGTGTAGGCATGGGCGCCCGTGAGGTGCGCATCGCGGAACAGCCGTTGCAGTTCGTTGGTTTCGAACCAGGCACCACCGCCGGCCGCTTCCATCAGCCGATCCACCGCCTGGATGCACATCTTGGTCGCATAGCCCTGGTTGGTCCGCCAGAACGCCAGGGTTTCCCGGCTCGGGTATTCGTGACGCTCGCTGTGCTCGGCGTGCTCCTGCCAGGTTTTTTCGAGGAAGGCCCGGGCCGCTGCCACCTGGTGGGTGGACTCGGCCAGGCGCATCAGCGCCGGGGTAGCCGCCCCCACTGCCGCACCGGTGTAGGCGCGCACGCGGTTGCGGGTTTTCTCGCGGAACACCTCGAGCATGCGTTCGGCCACGCCCAGGCTGACGGTGGAAAAGCCACTGGCAAAGTACGGCCGATACGGCGAGTAAAAGATCTTGCTGTCGGGGTACAGACCGAAGCCACCGGACTTGCCCTCCATCATGTCCTTGGCTTTCTGGATCCGGTGTTCCGGCACGAACGTATTGTCGATGATCAACGTCTTGCTGCCGCTGCCGCGCATGCCAACCGCGAACCAGTCATCACGAATTTCATAATCGCTTCGAGGCAGTACCGCGAAGCAATAGTCCTGGGTACCTTCGGCGTTCTTGCGGCGAAACCCGACGATCGCCCACTCGGCGTGGTCGCAACCGCTGCTCCAGCCCATTTCACCGCTGAACATCACGCCGCCCTCGACTTCCTCGGTGCGGCCAAACGGTGCGATGCTGCTGCTGGCGGTGGCATCAGGATCGTCGCCCCAGATTTCTTCCTGGGTCTTGGCTGGGAACATCGCCAACTGATGGCTGTGGGTACATAACAGGCTCATGGCCCAGGCCGTGCTGGCACAGGCACCGGCCAGCAACGCGATGCAATCGGCAAACTGCGGCAGGGAAATCTCCATGCCGCCGTATTTCTTCGGCAGGAAGGCCCGGTGCATGCCGATGCCCTTGAGCAAGGCGATATTCTCGGCCGGAACGCTACGGTCCTGTTCCGCCTGGAAGGCATTGGCGGCAATGACCGGCAGAACGGGTTTGAGGTCTTCGAGAAGCGGATTTGGCTTTTTCATGGACAGGCTCTTTTATTATTGGCGTTTGCCGATCCCGCCTGGCCTTGCACCTCACGGCAGGCTCGTGGTGCAGAAAACGGCGGGATCAAATGATTAAGGCCGGTCCAGTATGGGCATTCAAGGGCAGCCGAAAAATGCACCTTCCAGATCCAAGATTGTACTTTTCATGGCGAAAGAACCGAGCGATGGCGCGCTCGATCAAGTCCCGCGGCACGGATGATCAAGACAAGCGCCCCGCTCCGGGCCCTTAATAGAGACATCGCGTGCAGGGCTCTGCACGGAGTTTCCTTTCACTTTGTCAGGTTGCGTCATGATCAATATCGAAACGCCCACCTATTACACCGCCACCAAGAAGTACAACCTCAGCTTCCCCACCCTGGAGCAAGACGTGGAAGCCGATGTCGTAGTGATTGGCGGCGGCTTCTCCGGCATCAACACCGCGCTGGAGCTCGCTGAAAAAGGCATCACCAATATCGTGGTGCTCGAGGCGCGTTACCTGGGCTTCGGCGGCACCGGGCGCAACGGCGGGCAGATCATGGCCGGGATCGGGCATGACCTGGAAAAGATCAAGAAAGACGTGGGCGAAGACGGCCTGCGCCAGGTCTTCGAGATCAGCGACCTGGGTGCGGACATCATCAAGGACCGCATCGCCAAATACGCCATCGATGCCGACTTCTGCCACGGCTATGGCTATATGGGTTTCAACGCCCGCCAGGAGAAAACCCTGCGGGCCTGGGAAAAAGACTTCAAGTCGATCAACAGCAAGCATGAGATCCGCTTTCTTGGCGGCTCCGACGTCCAGCAGATCATCGGCTCCAAGGCCTACGGCAGCGCCTTGCTGCACATGGGCGGTGGGCATGTGCATTCGCTGAATCTGCTGCTGGGTGAAGCCAAGGCCCTGGCCGGCCACGGCGTACGAATCTTCGAGAACAGCCCGGCCCTGGAAGTCAGCTACGGCGAGCGCATCACCGTGCGCACCGGACGTGGCTCGGTCAAGGCCAGCAAGCTGCTGTGGGCCTGCGACAGCTTCCTCAACAAGCTGGAGCCGGAGCTGCATCGTTCGACCATCAACACCTACGCCTTTCAGATGATGACCGAGCCGTTGTCGGACGAGTTGATCCAGCGCATCAGCCCGATCCGCGGAGCCTACAGCGACATTCGCCCGGTGATCGACTACTACCGCGTCACCAATGAAAACCGTTTGCTGTTCGGTGCCGCCACGCCGCTGGTGGAACATATTCCCCAGGACCTCAAGGCCTGGAACCGGCATCTGATGCTGAAAATTTTCCCGTACCTCAAGGACGTGAAAATCGACCTGGCCTGGGGCGGTCCGATGGCCTGCAGCCCGAACCTGTTCCCGCAGATCGGCACCCTGCCCGGCCGCCGCAACGCTTTTTTTGTCCAGGGTTATTCCGGCTTTGGTGTCACGCCGAGCCACATCATCTGCAAGGTGCTGGCCGAAGGCATGAGCGAAGGCTCGGCGCGCTACGACCTGGTCAGCTCCATCAAGCGCCCGACCATCATCGGCAAAGACGCCATCCGCCCGCTGCTGCTGACCGCCGGCAAGTCCTGGCACCAGTTGTCGGGTTACTGGAATGGCCGTCGCTGACGTGTAGTGGGCCTGAATCCATATCTGAGTGCCCATGGGGCTGCTGCGCAGCCCAACGGGGATAAATCCCCTCGCCACAAAACCACATCCGTCTCAATCATCAGGAGTCACTGCCATGTCCCTCACCACTCTCAAGAAAGACATCCAGCTGTCCGAACTGGACGCCTGGGGCACCGTTGCCGACCTGGGTTCGCAAATCCTCGAAGGCGAAGTCAAAGCCTTCGGCAAGATGACTTTCGGCGCCCCGACCGACGCCATCAGCAGTGCCTACTTCGGCACCACCCAGGGCAAGTTCCGGATGGTGTACCCATTCGCCGAACAAGCCACCGTGGTCACCGGCGAAGTGGTGCTCACCGATGAAGCCACCGGCCAGAGCACCCGCTACAAGGCCGGCGACAGCTGGTTCGTGACCAAGGGCACGCCGGTGCTGTGGGAAGTGGTCAGTGAGAGTTTCGTCAAGCACTACTTCGCGGTAGCCTGACCGGACAGGGCCGCCGGAATCACCGGCGGCCCGTATGACGAAGGTTGCGCCCATGAACGTCATCCCCACCCAGGACATCGCCGGCCACTGCCTGCAAGCGTTCACCCAGTTGATTCCCGCCAGCCGGGCGGCCTTCTACTGCGTCGACCGGCACTTGCAGGCCCATGATTTCAGCCTGCACGGCATGAGCGGCGAGATGCACCGCGATTACTTGGACAATTACCACCAGTTCGATCCGCTGCAACCGCGCAACTGCGTGTCCAGCGAGCAGGCGGTGGTGCCGCTGGGCCTGGCGATGACCCGCCAGCCGGTACGAAACAACCAACGTTACCGCAGCTTCTTGCAGCGCCACGGTATTGTGGATGTGGTGGAAGTCTTCGCCCGTCGGGATGGTCAGCCGCACGCCGCCATCTCGTTGCTGCGCACCGCCGAACAAGGTGTATTCACCAGCCAGCAGTTAACCCAACTCAACGCCTTGCAGGCCCTTCTGCAACTGGCCGTCGCCCACCTCCCCGCCCATGGAGATACCCTGGGCAACTTGACGCCCAAGGAGCGCCAGATCGCCTTGCTGCTGCGCCAAGGCGTCAGCAACAAGTACCTGGCCCGGGAGCTGGATGTGGGCTTGCCAACCATCAAGACTCATCTGATCAACCTGTTTCGCAAGGTCGGTGTAAGCAGCCGCACCGAGTTGGTCAGCACACTGTTTCTCTGACGCGGTTCAACCATTCGGTTGATAGTCCGCGGGCGCTCAGGCCTACATGATCCGGGTGGACACTTCATCCAACCGGAGCCTTGCAATGAGCACATCTACAGACTGGATCACCGTCGGCGCCCTGGCCGATGGCTTTGCCCCAGAAGCCTTCATCCTGCCAAACCTGGCGGACCTGAGCGGCAAGACCTTCACCCTGAATTTCGCCAATGGCTGGCAGATCGAGCATCGATTCGAGCAGGAAATGTTGTCGTGGCACGCGGCCGATGGGCACTCCAGCGGCACGGCACCGTATCGGGCCACGTCGGTGCGCCCGGGGTTGTACCTGGTGGACTTTCTCAAGGGCGAAGGCGCGCAAACTCTGTCGGTCAGCCTGGTGCTCGATACCGCCAACGCGGCGTTCACTGCGGTGATCGGCCGCATGCCCGAACAGGCACAAACCCGCGAAGGTCTGTACGGGCGTGCATTGGCGGGCCAGCCACTGACGGCTGTCGGTGTCGAATTTCTCCATGGCAGCCTTGATCGCCCTTGGCAGCCAGGCCTCTGCCCGCATGCCCCGAGCACTGAACTGGTGGGTTTGCGCAACCTGTATCGCTACAGCCCGAGTGAAGTCTACGAACACATCTACCTCAACGACCGGTTCTATTCCTGGCAGTGCCTCAAGGGCGTGGAGCAAGGCCTGTGCGACACCGATCGTTGCGACACCTACAAGATCAGCGACGAGTTGTACCTGTTTGTCTGGCGGGAAAAGATCATCCCGACCCTCGGCCTGGTGCTGATCGACCTGCAACAACATCGCAGCGACGGCAAGATCTTCGGTTACGCCGGGGCGTCGTTCGATGAGTTCTCCAACTTCCCGGTCAGTTCCTACTGCCAGGTCCTCAACCACACGGAGTATCCCGATGCCTGAATCTCGCACCGTGGTGATTACCGGCGCCGGCACCGGGATCGGCGCCGCTTGTGCCCGTTTGCACGCGGCCGAAGGCGCCAACCTGGTGTTGATTGGCCGACGCCGCGAGCCCCTGGAGCAACTGGCAGCTGAAATTGGCGGCATGGTGCTGGTGGGCGATGCGGCTTGCCCGGCAACCTGGGACGGTTTCGTCGCGCAGATTCGCCAGCGCTTCGGCCGACTTCATGTGTTGCTGGCCTGCGCCGGTGGAATGGGCCAGGGCAGCGCCACCGAGACCAGCCCACAGGCCTGGGACGCGGCCATGCGCAGCAATCTCGACAGCGCGTTCTACAGCGCACGGGCTTGCTTGCCACTGCTACAGGAAAGCGCCGGCAACATTGTGCTGGTGGCCTCCATTGCGTCATTGGCGGCAGGGCCGCAGGTTTGCGGCTACACCACCGCCAAGCATGCGCTATTGGGTCTGAACCGCTCCCTGGCGCGGGATTACGGCCCCAAAGGCGTGCGGGTCAACGCCGTCTGCCCAGGCTGGGTGCGCACGCCGATGGCCGATGAGGAAATGCAGGTGCTGATGCAGTTCCATGGCGAAACGCTGCAACAGGCCTACGACCGGGTCTGCGCGGACGTGCCGTTGCGGCGGCCAGCCAGCGCCGAGGAAATCGCCCATGTCTGTCGCTTCCTGGCCTCCAGAGACGCGTCGATCATCACCGGCGCGGCGCTGGTGGCCGATGGCGGTTCCAGCATCGTCGACGTGCCGACACTGGCCTTTAGTCAGATGGAGACACCCCATGCCGAATGATCTGGATTTCAGTGGCAAAGCAGTGTTGGTGACTGGCGGCGCCCAAGGCATTGGCCGGGCCATTGTCGAAGGCTTCGCCTGGCGCGGAGCCCGCGTGGTGATCGCCGACCTGGGCCTGGCGCGGGCCGAAGCGCTCGCCGGTGAATTGACTGCCGAAGGCTGCCAGGTGGAAGCCGTGGGCGTTGATCTGGCTGACGCCACGGCGATTGGTGCCATGATGGCCGGGCTGGAGCAGCGCCTGGGGCGGCTGGATGTACTGGTGCACAACGCCGGGTACTTTCCACTGACGGCTTTCGAGCAGATTACGCCAGCGGTACTGGAACGGACGCTGGCGGTGAACCTGTCGGCGCTGTTCTGGCTGACGCAGGCGGCGCTGCCGATGTTCCGGCGGCAGGGCCAAGGCTGTGTGCTAGTGACTTCATCGGTCACCGGCCCACGGGTGGCGTATCCGGGGCTCAGCCATTACGCCGCGTCCAAGGCCGGGGTCAATGGTTTCATTCGCAACGCGGCACTGGAGCTGGCGACTGAGAATGTCAGGGTCAACGGCGTCGAACCCGGCATGATTGCGACACCGGCGATGGCCAACCTCGGTGACGATGACCTCAACCAGGACATCGCCCGGCGGGTCCCTCTGGGGCGCTTGGGCAAACCGGCCGACATCGCCGGCGCCATGCTGTTCCTGGCCTCGGACCTGGCCAGCTACGTGACTGGCCAGACTCTGGTGGTCGACGGCGGCTCGACCTTGCCGGAGGTTTGAAGCGGGTTCGGCTCGCGATGGTGGCGACAAATCCACCGCCATCGCGAGCAGGCTCGCTCCCACATGTATTCCCGGTAACACCGCAATCGCACAGCACCACAATCCCTTTGTGGGAGCGGGCTTGCTCGCGAAAGCGGTGTATCTGCCACAGAGATGTTGAATGGAACGCCGTCATCGCGGACAAGCCCGGCTCCCACAGGTTCAGCAGTGTCCCCTCCTATTTCGCACACACCACAACTCCCCTGTGGGAGCCTGCTCACGAAAGCAGTGTATCTGCCACAGAGATGTTGAATGGAACGCCGTCATCGCGGGCAAGCCCGGCTCCCACAGGTTCAGCAGTGTCCCCAATGCCGCACACACCACAACTCCCCTGTGGGAGCGGGCTTGCTCGCGAAAGCGGTGTATCTGTCACAGAGATGTTGAATATGCCGCCGTCATCGCGGGCAAGCCCGGCTCCCACAGGTTCAGCAGTGTCCCCAATACCGCACACACCACAACTCCCCTGTGGGAGCCTGCTCGCGAAAGCGGTGTATCTGCCACAGAGATGTTGAATGGAACGCCGTCATCGCGGGCAAGCCCGGCTCCCACAGGTTCAGCAGTGTCCCCAATACCGCACACACCACAACTCCCCTGTGGGAGCGAGCCTGCTCGCGATGGCGGTAGTTCGGCCAACAACCATCCCGCCTCAAACCATCCCCAAGGCCTGCTGCAGGTGGCTGGAGCGAAAATCCTTGGGTGACTGTTCGAACTGCTTCTTGAACGAACGGCTGAAGTGGGCCGAGTCGGTAAAGCCCCATTTGTAGGCGATCGAGGTAATGGATTCGTCCCGCAGGAACGGGTTGCTCAGGTCATCGGCACTGCGCTTGAGCCGTGCCCGCTGGATGTAGCGGCAGACGCTGTCATCCTGCTCTTCGAACAAACGGTACAGGTGCCGCACCGAGATGTTCAGGCGATTGGCCAACCCGACCGGGCTCAGACCGGGCTGGGTCAAGGATTCGTCGATGACCTTCTGCACATAGCTGCGCAGATGGCTGCCCTGGAGGGACGCCGCGTCATCGCGGGCATCGGTGGTGTGTTCCAGCGCTGATCCCAGCAGCGAGACAAACGCATTCTGCAAGGCTTCCCCCTCACCCGCCACGCCCTCGCCGTCCGGGGTGTCCTTGCACAACTGGTCCATCAGCACATGCAGCATCCGCCCGCAGGCCTTGCTCGAAGAGATCTTGCCGAAGGTCTTTGTCTCTGCGCCCAGTTGTCTCGACACATCCTGGCGAGACAAGGACAGCACGGCGTGCTCGATCAAGCCGAACGGGCTGATCTCAAGCGAGCCGGCCGAATCCATCAACAGCAGCTCACCCGGGGCCAACTGGATGCTCAGGCCATTCTGGGTGATACGGCAATAGCCACTGCGCTGGCTGACCAGCAAGCAATCCTGATCATCGTCGTGATCCGGATTGGGCGAATGGCGCTTGATGGAGCCGGCGTTGGTGCGCAGGTTGGAAAGGGATAGGCCGCCACGGCAGAAATTCGATACCTGACCGATAAACAAAGCACGATTAAACGCCAACTCCGTCTCGAAGTGACCGCAAGTGGCACGCAGATCCCGGTTCCAGGACTCCAGCCCGTCTTGCCCAACCTGTTGCATGCTCATGGCGCTCTCCGCAGTGGCTTATTGTTTTTGTAGGGCAATAGTTAACATGTTATCTATATGCACGCAACAAGTACCTGATCGCCAGAGCAGTAGCAGGATTGATGCCAGGGCATCACAACAGAATCAAAGGTTGCTCAAGACCCGTTGCAAGCCGCTCAAGACCGCCAGCAACGCCATGCGCTGCTCGGGTCCGATAGGAATGTAACGACGAAAGGCCGGCATGCGGTTGACCACTTCGCTGCCGCCCATGTGTTCCAGGCACACACGCCATTCGCGCCCGTGCAGCTCGATGCGCAAGCGCTTGAAGTCCAGTGGCATGAGCGCCTGATACAACACCGGGTCTTGCTCCACTGCCGCCTGCAACCGGGCCACCAACGCCGTGTCCCCGTCCCGCTGCCGGCAGCGAATGCCATTGCGGCGAATGGCCCCTCCATGGTGCAGTTCCAGACGTGCCATGCCCTCTATCGATGCCGGCACGCGCAGCACGAACTCAGTCATCACCAGGTGCATCAGGAGCTGCGACTCGGTGCGTTCGACGACCTCCAGATGAAGCCTGCCGTCGTCGATGACCAGCGTCGCCGACGTCGGTCCCGATAACTCGAATCGCGCCAACCCGAGGTTGCGCCGCACATGCTCCAGGGTTACCCCAGGCCGATAACCGGCCGGGGCCCGCCTGGCGCTGAACAGCTCAGACAGTTTTTGCAGCACGCTCGTCAAACGCGTCGACAGGTTGCCCTGGCTCATGGGAAAACTCCTTGGCCAGCACGTCTTCCACCGACGCCGGCGTGAATGGATTGACCTTCTGCACCACCAGGGTCCAGAACAACGCATAGGCCGCGGTGCCACCGAGCATCACCGCGAACGGGATGTAGATGTCCGCCGGGTTCATGCCGGGAGGCGTGATAAACCACATGCCCAACACGATGCCGGCGCTGGACAGGATCTGTGGCAACGGGAAAAACGGCGAGCGATAGGCCCGTGGCAGGTCGGGACGACGGATCCGCAGGCTGACCACCGACACGGTCACCAGCAAATAGGCGAAACTCCAGGCACACACCGCCGCCAATACCAGGTGCATGATGTTGTCGGTGTTGCCGCCAAGCCACAGCGCGTGCAGGCAAGGAATCAGCACCGCCACCAGGATGCACAACAGCGGCGTCTTGAAGCGCGGGTGCAGGTAGGTAAAGACCTTCGGCAGAGCACCGTCCACCGCCATCCCATAAAGAATCCTCGGCACGCCGGCCATCAGGGTGTTGATGGTCGCCGCACCGGCAAACAGAAAGCCGATCCCCAGCCATATCGGGCCGATGTCGCCCATGACCTGTTCGGCGAAGCGCGGAATCGCCATGGGCGTGTCCAGCAGATGCACACCACTGGCGGCATCCAGCAGCACGTTTTCCACCTGACGCTTCATGGCTGCGCCGTAGATGAACATGCATGAGGCGACACTCAACAAGCCCAGGACCATCGCCTTGGGCATGACCTTGGCCGAGTTGCGCAGGTCCGGCGCCAATGGCGTCACGAACTCGCAACCGACAAACATGAACATTGCCATGCC
The DNA here is from genome assembly GCF_001269905.1 of Pseudomonas corrugata. Classification (GTDB taxonomy): domain Bacteria; phylum Pseudomonadota; class Gammaproteobacteria; order Pseudomonadales; family Pseudomonadaceae; genus Aquipseudomonas; species Aquipseudomonas corrugata. Next base: position 431,391 of record NZ_LHVK01000014.1, read on the forward strand.
CACCAGCGACAATATAGTGATCAGGTCAGTGCCCACCAGCGAGACGCCGAACCAGCCCTCCAGTTGCACCGCTGGCGCGGCGATCAGGCCCAGCACGCCGAACACCATCAACGTGGTCCACATGCCGAAGGTCAGGATGATCTCGGCCCTGCCGAACGCGCTGACACCGAAGGCATTGAGGATCCCGAAGACGATGACAAACCCGACCCCAAGCAGCCAGGAGCCACCGGCGGATTCGGCCAGGGTGTTCAGGTGTTCGAAGTTCACCAGCGCCATGACCCCGGAAAGAATGGTCTCGGCGGTGCCGGCAAACACGTGCACGATCAGATAGGCCGACAGCGTGCCGGTGATCGCAAAGAAGCGCCCCATGCCACAGTTGATGTAGTCATAGACCGATCCGGTGGTGGGCAGGATCGATGCAGCCTCGGCAAACGTGGTCGCCTGGGCCAGCATCATCACTACGGCGATCAGCATGGCCACGGCAAACGCACTGCCGCCGATACCGAAGCCCATGGTCGCGGTGAGAATCACCGGGCTGGCCATGATCAGGCCAATGGTGCTGGCCAGGGCGGTGGGAAAGCCCACCGTACCCCGGTTCAAGTGCGCGGTAAGCCGGTCATTGATCGACATGATGCAGATCCTCGAGAAGCGGATTTTTAGTATGGATGCCACCGCCGTCCAGGAGCCGGCATTCGAGCCCCCCAGCCAGTCCCTGATCGAAACGGCGTTGCGTGCAGCCTCACTTTGCGCCACGCCGTCCCGGGCGTCTTGCCCATGTCTGCCGCCGGTTTTGTTGCTGCCTGCCAGCGTCCGCCACCTGGCGGTCTGGGTCAATTCCATGGCAGCCAGGTGAAAGACTTCCCTGCCCCCCGTTCTCCTTAATGCGTGCTCTGCCATCCAACCACACTGGGGATACACCATGGAGCACACACGCCACACACCACCGCTGCGCCGCGCCATAGGCCTGGGCATCGCCTTGCTGGTCGCCGGGCCGTCGGCCCAGGCCTATGAGCTATACGCCGACGAAGACACCACCGTCACCGGTAACTTCCTGGCGGTCTACGGGATGTTCAACAGCCGCAAGAACTACGACGGCACCGCCGGCGGTTCGAGCTGGCGGGAAGGTTTCATCAAGTATGGCCTGAGTATCGAGCAGACACTCGCAGGCATGGGCAGTGTCTACGGCACGACCAATCTGGTCAGCTCCGGCACCTGGGGCGACGGCGATCCGGCCGGCCTGAGCGACGGTTCCGAACGCACCACCCAGTTCGATGAAGCCTTCGCCGGCTGGCGCTCGGGGGATCTGTTTCCGGTGCTGGGCAAGGATGGCGTCGACCTGTCCTATGGTCGGCAGGTGATCACCCTGGGCGATGGTTTCATCATCAACGACGACGGCTTGAACCTGGGCAAAGGCCCAGCGGATGGCGAGTTCAATCGGGGCGGCGCTTATTACCTGGCGGCCCGTCACGCCTTCGACAAGACCGCCGTGCTGCGCCTGGGCGGCAAGGAAGGCGTGCATGGCAGCCTGATGTGGATCAAGTCCGATAACCGCGCCCAGGCCAACACCGAAATGGCCGCCGGTACCCTGGAATACACCCGCGCGCCCGGCACCCTGGGCTTGACCTACATCCATGGCATCGACGTCGATGATCACTACGCCAGCGACTTCCAGAAGCAGCGCGAAGGCATGGACATCTACAGCCTGCGCGGCAGCGGCAACGCCGGCATCGAAAACGCTCACTTCGCCTTCGAATACGCTTGGCAGGACAAGGACGCCGGCCCGGAAAAAGCCTGGTACACCGAGGCCGGCTATACCTTCACCGACCTGCCCTGGACGCCGGACCTGACCTATCGCTACAGCCGCTACTCGCAGAACTGGGACTCGATGTTCAACGGCCTGAGCCGTGGCTACGGGACCTGGTTCCAGGGCGAAGTGGCCGGCAACTATTCCGGCCCGTTCAACAGCAATACCGCCATCCAGCACGTTGGTCTCAAGCTCAAGCCGACGGAAACCGTGACCCTCGGCGCGCTGCTCTTCGACTACAAGACCCTGCACACCCGCCAGGCATTGAACCTCGACGGCCGAGAGCTGGACCTGTATGTGGAATGGGCGCTGAACGAGCACCTGATCGTCACGCCGCTGGTGGGCCTGTACAAGCCGGAAAAGGACGAGAGCAACGGTGGCAATCAGGTGGGCGGCAACGGCACCAACGTCTACAGCCAACTGGTGGTGGCAGTGCCGTTCTGAACGCATCGGGAGCGGCCAGGACGGCGGCTCCCGATCCGCTTACTGTTTATGCTGATGCAGCATCGTCTGGATCTGATGCGTCGCCTGGCGGGTACTCTCCGCCAGCTTGCGCACCTCATCGGCTACCACGGAGAAGCCCCGTCCGACCTCCCCCGCCCTGGCGGCCTCGATCGCCGCGTTCAAGGCCAACAGGTTGGTCTGGTCGGCAATCCCCTTGATCACCCCCACCACCGTGGCGATCTGGGCGTAGGTGACCTGGTTCTGCTCCAGCATGCGCTGGTGGGTGGATTGGGCCGAACGCTCATCGCTGATATCACGCACCGCGCCAATGACCCGCACCAGTCGCCCCTGGGCATCCCGTACCGCACGCCCGCGTTCACGGCACCAGATGTAATCCCGGCTCTTGTGGCGCATGCGATACTCGAAGACGTATTCGCCACTGCCCTGGGAACCCAGGATCTCCCGGTCGAAAATCGCCATGATCTTCGGCAGGTCGTCCGGGTGGGTAATACCCACCTGGGTATCCCAACCATCGGGTAGCTCGTCTGGCCCATAGCCCAGCAGCAAGCGAAACTGACTGGAGAATCGCATGCCGCTGGCCGAGTGCTGAAGATCGCCATTGACCACCGTGATGTCCCAGCAGCCTTCGGTCAGGGTCGATTGCAGCAACTCCCAGATCTGCGCTTCCTGGCGTTGCTGCTGCAACTGCTGGCGGTATTCATCCAACTGCATCTGCAGTTCGCGTTCGCGCAACTCCGCTTGGGCCAGTTGCTGGCGCACCGTCTCCTGTTCGCGTTCGCCTCGCTGTCCCCGCGCGGCTTGTTCGTCCAACTGTTCTTCGACCTGACGACAGCGCTCGGTGGCATCCGTCATCTGTCGAGCGTACCGGGCCAGGCAGGCCCGCAGCTGCGGATACGCGTCGAGCACGGGTGTGTCGTCGGTTTCACCGGCCAGCGCCCGTTGCACCTGGGTACTCAACGCCAGCTTCTGTCTGTTGGTCTGGAGAAACATTGCCCGCCCCTTTACCCATCAAGTCGAAACGTTGATCTGACCGCAAACCGGCGACGCTGGCTTGTTCCTGGCTGCAAGGGGTTTTGCTCGTGGCTGCCAACGCCTCCCTGGCAGGCACAGACATACGTCACGGCAGGCACAGTCAAGCCGGGCCGTCCGCCAGCGATTAACCTCGGGTTTTCTCTTGTTCGCGATCAGGAAACTCCCATGAGCGATATTGCCCTGCTGCCTCAGGTCGACGCCTTTCTCGGTCGGCGTCACGCCCTGTTCATCGACGGCCGCTACGTCGAAAGCCAAGGCGGCCAGACCCTGGACGTCATCAACCCCGCCACCGGCCAAGTCATTGCCCAGGTCAGTGACGCCATTGGCGCCGATATCGACGCGGCGGTGGAATCGTCCCGGCGGGGCTTCAAGGAGTGGTCCCAGGCGGCACCCGCGGTCCGGGGTCATGTGTTGCTAAAACTGGCTGACCTGCTGGAGCAGAACCGCGAAGAACTGGCGCAGATCGAAACCTGTCAGTCGGGCAAGATCATTCACATTTCCCGCGCCTTCGAAGTCGACCAGGCCGCTCACTTCCTGCGCTACTACGCCGGCTGGGCCACCAAGATCGGCGGCCAGACCATCACTCCGTCGCTGCCCTCCTTCGCCGGTGAGCGCTACACCGCGTTCACCCTGCGCGAACCCGTCGGCGTGGTGGTGGGCATCGTGCCGTGGAATTTCTCCACCATGATCGCCATCTGGAAACTAGCCTCGGCGCTGGTGACCGGCTGCAGCGTCATCATCAAGCCCAGCGAATTCACGCCGCTGACCATCCTGCGCATCGCCGAACTGGCCATGCAGGCCGGCCTGCCGGCGGGCGCCCTGAACGTGGTCACCGGTGGGGGTCAGGTGGGTAAAGGCTTGATCGAGCACCCGGGCACCAACAAGGTTTCGTTCACCGGCTCCGTGCCGACCGGCATCGCGGTGGGCCAGACAGCGATGGGTGCGGGACTGACCCGTGCCACCCTGGAGCTGGGCGGCAAGAACGCGGCAGGGTTCCTGCCGGATGTGGATCCGGACGTGGCGGTCAACGGGATTATCGAGGCCGGTTTCCTGCACTCAGGGCAAATCTGCGCCGCAGCGGAACGTTTCTTCGTCCACCGCTCGCAGATCGAGCCGATCATGGACAAACTGGCCCGGCGCCTGGGCCAGCTCACCATCGGCTCCCCCCTGGATGAAGGCACCCAGTTCGGCCCGGTCAGCAACCGCCCGCACCAACGCAAACTCGGCGAATGCTTCGCCAAGGCCCGGGCGCAGAACAACACCATCGTCCATGGCGGCAGACTGATCGAGGGGCCAGGCTGCTATGTCGAGCCGACCATCATCCTCGCCAACCATCGTGACGACACGTTGCTCCACGAAGAAACGTTCGGCCCCATCGCGACGTTCTTCCCCTACGACAGCGAAGAAGAACTGCTGGACCTGATGAACGACAGCCCTTACGGCCTGAGCGCCAGCCTCTGGACACAGGACTTGAGCAAGGCCCTGCGCATGGTACCGGCCATCGAAGCCGGCACCGTCTGGGTGAACATGCACACCCTGCTCGACCCGGCCGTGCCGTTCGGTGGCAGCAAAGCCTCGGGGATCGGCCGGGAGTTCGGTGGTGCCTTCATCGATGACTACACCGAACTCAAATCAGTGATGATTCGCTACTGAGGACCGCGGCCGCGTTCGCCCTGGAGATCCGGCTCGTCTCAACCCACCCAGCCGACTGCCGTCTTGGGAATGACATCGGACTCATCGAGCTTGGATGCAAACATGCTCACCGCTTCGAGTGCGTCCGTGGTGCCGGCCCTGATCTGCACGATGACCGATCCGGCCTGGTCCGCCAGTGTCACCCCGCGCAACGCGCCCTCATGGGTCACGCTCATGCTGGCGACCGCTTCGCGGGTTTCGGACAGGATCATGTTGATCATTTCCGCGATCTCCGACGTCGAGCGACTGGTGCGCCCGGCCAGTTGCCTGACTTCGTCGGCCACCACCGCGAACCCCCGTCCCTGATCACCGGCGCGCGCCGCCTCGATGGCGGCGTTCAGGGCCAGCAGGTTGGTCTGCTCGGCAATGCCGCGAATGGTATTGACGATTGCCGTGATCTCTTCCGAACGAGCCCCCAGTTGCCCGACCAGGCGCGCGGAGGCACCGATGTTGTCAGCGATCTCGCGCATTTCCTTGGCCGTCTGATGGATCACCTGGGCGCCCTGCTCGGCGACCCTCTCGGTCTCGGCGGAGATGTGGTAGGCGCGGGAAGCGCCCCGTGAATCTTCCTCGAACTTCTCCACCCGTTCGGTGATGTCGGTGGCGAACTTGACGATCTTGCTCAACTTGCCTTCAGCGTCGTAGACCGGGTTGTAGCTCGCCTCCAGCCAGACCACCTTGCCGTGCTTGCCGATACGCTTGAACTGGCCGCTGAAAAACTCACCGGCATTGAGACGGCGCCAGAAATCGCTGTACTCGGAACGGCTGACCAGTTCCGGTTCACAAAACATCCGGTGGTGCTTGCCCTTGAGTTCGGCCAGCGAGTAATTCATGACCTGGAGGAAGTTATCGTTTGCCGTCAGGATGTTGCCACCCAGGTCGAACTCGATCACCGCCATGGCCCGGTCAAGTGCCGCCAGCCTGCCGCGGGTTTCGGCCTCGCTCGCGACTTTGGCAGTCACGTCCAGCGCGTACTTGACCACCTTCGCTACGCGGCCATTTTCATCCAGCACAGGGTTATAACTGGCTTCCAGCCAGATGTGCTGGCCTTGTCCGCTGACACGTTGAAAGGTGCCGGAAACGAATTGACCGGCACGCAGCTGGTTCCAGAATTCGCGGTACTCGGCGCTGCCCGCCAGCGCGGGGGTACAGAAATCACGATGGGACAGACCGGCCAACTGGTCTGCACGGTAGCCCATCGTCTTGAGAAAATTTTCATTGGCCCGAAGCACCTTGCCATCGGGACTGAACTCGACAACGGCCATCGACCGTTCCAAGGCACCGACCAATCCCTTGTATGTTGCCAACTCGGCTGTCCTGGCCATCAGTTCATTTTTTAGCGTTGTATTAAACATGACGTACCCCTCGACGAAACTACAAATCTGTCGGACCTCGTAGGGCTATCGACTCAGAAATCGGGGGCTTGATACCGCGTAACAAAATTATGTCTTGACGTCAATAAAGAATCGCAAGGACCCTAACGATCCAGTCCAGTCAGCGGCTCGAGCACTGTTCCATTATTGCGCTGGCCTCGCAGGTAAAGCGGTAGCTTTTATCAGGCTGATAAAGGATGAGACCCTCGTCACACAGCCGCCTGAGTACTTCACGGACACTGATGAGCGACAACTCGGCAGCAAACAGCCCCAGGTAGTGGTGCACTCCGCGTACGTTGATGGAACGCCCATCCCTGGCGGCAACGAGCAAGGCATCGATGACCTTGAGGCGGATCAGGCTGGTGCGCAGTCCGTAATGTCGCAGCAACTCACGGATGCTGTGGCGGTCGTCTTCGGGGGGTTGTCGAGTGGCCGCTGTCTCGCCTTGTATATGTGTAGCGGGAGACGCGGATACGGAATGTCTGTACATGCGAATAGTCCTTTTCAAAATGTACGGGTATCAAAAGTCTGGTGACCTCTCCCCAACCAACAGGCTTGCCGTCCCTGTCGGCAAGCCCCTTGGGAGTCCTTTAGCGAACGGGACGCTCGTTGATCGTGCTGGCCGCTTGGAACAGGATTTGCGCGACGAAATCGATTTCCTGGTCGGTGATGATCAGCGGTGGCAAGAAGCGCACCGTCGCGCCATGGCGCCCGCCCAGTTCGACGATCAAGCCATGCTTCAGGCAGGCCTGCTGGAAAGCCTTGGCCCGGGTGGTATCCGTCGGTGCATGGCCCTGCACGTCGGGGGTGCCCTGTGGGTCAACGATTTCCATGCCCAACATCAGCCCGCGCCCGCGCACGTCGCCAATCCAGGCGAACTCGCTTTGCAGCGCCTGTAGCTGTTTGCGCAGGTGAGCGCCCACGGTTTCGGCATGCTTGACCAGGCCTTCATCGCGAATGAAGCGCAAGGTCGCGGTGCCGGCCGCCATGGCCAGTTGATTGCCGCGGAACGTGCCGGCGTGGGCGCCCGGTTGCCAGGTGTCCAGCGAATCGTTGTAGACCATCACCGCCAGCGGCAGGCCACCGCCGATGGCCTTGGACAAGGTGATGACATCCGGGGTGATGCCCGACTGCTCGAAGCCGAACATCCGACCACTGCGAGCGATGCCGCACTGGATCTCGTCGACGATCAGCGGGATGCCATGGGCCTGGGTCAGGCGGCGCAGTTCCTGGAGCCAGCGGTCCGGCGCGGCAATCACCCCGCCCTCGCCCTGGATCGGCTCCAGGATCATGGCCGCCGGGGCAGTCACGCCGCTTTCCGGGTCATTGAGCAGGTGCTCCAGATAACGCACGTTCAAGGTCACGCCCTGCTCCCCGGCCACGCCGAACGGACAACGGAAATCGTGCGGATACGGCAAGCGCTGCACTCCCGGCGTCAGTGCGCCGAGGGCATTTTTCGGCGACAGGTTGCCGCTGATCGCCAGCGTGCCCAGGGTCATGCCGTGATAAGCACCTTCGAAGGCCAGCACCGAGTGGCGGCCGGTGGCGGTGCGGGTGAGCTTGAGCGCGGCTTCGACCGCATCGGCTCCGCTTGGGCCGCAGAACTGGATGCGGGCATTGCGCGCGAACTCGCTGGGCAGGCACGCGAAAATTTCCTGGACGAAGGCGTCCTTGACCGGGGTCATGAGGTCGAGGGTGTGCATGGGTACGCCAGCCGCCATGACCTGGGTGATGGCTTCGATGATCACCGGGTGGTTATGACCCAGGGCCAGGGTGCCGGCGCCCGCCAGGCAATCGACGAAGACTTGCCCCCGGCTGTCCTGCACGTAAATGCCATGGGCCCGCTCGAGCACCAGGGGAATGCGCCTTGGATAGCTGCGGGCATTGGATTCCTGCTGTTGCTGGCGCTCCAGCAGCGGCGTTGGGTCCAGGCAGTAAGGGTTCGACAGACCGGTGTGCAACAGGCGTAGCTGTGGCGCGCCACCTGTCGTGGCATTTGAAAAAGCGTTCATGATTTCCTCCATGGAGGCTGGGTTTGGAAGGGAACAACAGCCTGAAAACAAACATCCGTGACACGGCAAACCGGGCGCGGAAAGATTGCCTTCCCGCGCCCCTGGGCTTACATGTCGTAGCGCAGGATCATGCCCAACGTGCGTGGTGCGCCGACGTCGATAATGTCGTCGCTGCGGTTGTTGGTGACATATTCCTTGTCGAACGCGTTCTTGACGTAGGCGGACACGGCGACGTTCTTGGTGAGCTTGTACTCGGTGTTGAAGTTGACCAATACGTAGTTGTCGCTCCGACGTTCACCGGTGACCTTGCCGTTGGAATCGAATTCGTATTCCGAAGGCGCAGTGCTTTGATAGGTCACGTCCGTGCCGAACATCAGGCGGTCGTCATAGTGATAGATAGCGCCCACCGACATCTTGTACTTGGGCGATGAAAGGAACGATTCGCCGCTCATGTCCTGGCCGGAGCCGGTGACAAAGTCCTTGTACTTGCCATCGGTCACAGCGCCACCCGCTGTCAGCGTCAATTGTTCATTGACATCTTTTTCGACAAAGACCTCCAGGCCCTTGATGTCGCTGCGACCGGCGTTGAAGACATCGATGACGGTGCTTCCGCTCTGCCGCACACTGACTTGCTGGTCTTTCCAGTCGGTGTAGTAGAGGTTGGCGCGAGCGCGCAAAGTTTTTTCGAAGAACGAACCACGATAGGACAACTCGTAGTTGGTGGTGTATTCCGGATCGTAGGCCTGGTGTCCGCTACCGGAGCGCAGGTTGACGCCACCACCGCGATAGCCCTTTTGCACCATGAAACCGAGGTACTGATCCGTTGCCAGTTCGTAGTCGATACCGAGCTTCGGCAGCACGGCGTCGAACGATTTCTTGACGGTCGCCGGAGCGAAGGAACCATCCTGGTCGATATCGGTGTCGTTTGTTTCGTGGTCGTAACGCAGACCGGTGATCAATGTCCAGCGTGGCGCGAATGTCCAGTTGACTTCACCGAACACCGCCTTGTTATCAATCTTGGTATCACCCTTGACGGTGCGAACCAGGACATTATCGAACAACAAGCGATCATGGAATTTGTTGGTGTTGTGGCCGTAGTAGGCACCGACGAAGCTCTTCACCGTGTCCGAGTCGTAGTTCAGGCGCAACTCCTGACTGAACAGATTGCCGTCTTGCTTACGCAGGACGACCTCGTTGTCCACGGCAGTCTGGTCAAAGTCCAGACGATTGCTGTAGTCCGAGCTGGTATTGGCGGTCATGCTGGTCAGCGACCAGGCATCGTTCAGGCGGTGATCCACCTTAGCGCTGAGGGTGTCCTGTTTGAGGTTGTCGAAGGCCTCGGTATTGGACGAGATGTCGTAATAGCTGGGCTTGCCATCGGCGCCTCGCATCGTCGAGCGGTCACCCTGGCGGTGTTCGCTATGAACGTAGGTCAACAGAACGTCAGTGTCGTCATTGGGCAGGATCAGCAATTTGCCGCGGGTGTTGCTGGTGCGATGCGGATTGGCGTCCTTATCGAGCGCGGTGTTGCGGATGTAGCCGTCACCGTCGGTATAGTCCACGGCAATCCGGCCGGCGATCTTCTCATCGACGATGGCGCCACCACCGGCGACGGCCGCCCCATGCTCACCATAGTTCCCCATACTGGTCTGTGCCGAGAAGCTGGGCTGGAACGTCGGTTTCTTGGTCTCGATCACCACTGCACCGGCCAGGGAGTTACGGCCCTGGGTAGTGGATTGCGGGCCGAGGAAGACTTCGACCTGCTCGGCGTCCCAGAGCGGAACCGGACTCAAGGTCAACGCACGGTTCGGCTGCACGGCACCGTCGACATACACAGAGACCGCACCGTTGAGGGCTGCCGGCCCCTGGTCATCGAAACCGGACACCGGCACGCCACGAATCCCCCAGGTTTCATTATCGGCCTGGCCATAGACACCTGGTGTACGAGCGAACAGATCCACCAGATTCTTGTCATTATGCTCGCGCAGCTTCTCTTCAGTAACGACCACCACACTGGACTGGGTCTGCTCCAGCGTACGGTTGATTTTCTCACCCGTCACAGTGATCGGAGCGATCTCCACGGCAGTGGATTCTTCCGCTGCCCATGCACAGTTGCCGAGGCCGATTGCCGACCCCACAGCCAACGCAATTGTATTCTTTTTGAAATTCAAGCCCCGCACCCCTGCGACAGATATTTTGGTTTTTTTGAGCTGGCCGAACGCTGTTTGGCGCCAGCGGACCGGAGTCTAATCCAAAAAAAAAATTAAATAAATAGTATTGATAATCTCTCTCATTTGTACCTAGTATGTCGTCTTGTATTAGATCCAAAACACTACAGACGAGTCCTACAGATACGCCTGGTGCGCCATCTCCAGGCCTTGTAACGGGTCGAAAAAGATAGAAGAGGATGTGCAAGGATGACCTCAATCGAACACCTGGACAGGCGTTCCGAGCCTTTTTCAATGACTTCCACGGACGGCGGTGAGCACTCATTGCCCGTGTTGGTGCAGGCGGCGCCTGGGCAGTCGATTCACGATCTGGACGCATCGCTGCGCGACAGTCTTCCCCACCTGCTCAGCACCGTGGGCGGGGTCTTGTTTCGCGGTTTCAACGTAGCGACCCCTATCGATTTCAAGCGCTTCGCCGCCAGCTTCGGCGCTCCGCTGGCCAGCTATGAATTCGGCTCCACGCCACGCAGCAAAGTCTTCGCCGGGGTGTACAGCTCCACGGAATACCCGGCCCATCAGTTCATTCCCCTGCATAACGAGCAGGCCTATACCCGGCCCTGGCCTTCGCGCATCTGGTTCCACTGCATCAAGGCCAGTGAATCCGGCGGCGAGACGCCGATTGCCGACAGTCGCCTGATCTACCAGCGCATGCCCACCGAGATCCGCGAGCTGTTCGCCAGCCGCGAGCTGCTTTACGTGCGCAACTACAGCGGCGCCCTGGACCTGCCCTGGCAGAAAGTCTTCAACACCGAGGATCGGGCCCAGGTCGAACGCTACTGCCAGGACAACGACATCGAGTGGGAATGGAAAGCCGACGGCGACCTGTGCACCCGTCAACGTTGCGCGGCGGTGCAGCAGCATCCCGAGACTGGCGAGTGGGTCTGGTTCAACCAGGCCCATCTGTTCCATGTGTCGGCCATCGAACCGAACGTACGCGCCAGCCTCCTGGCCGCCGTGGGTGAAGAGAACCTGCCGCGCCATGTGTATTTCGGCGACGGCTCGGCCATCCCCGACGAGATGCTCGACCGCGTGCGCGAAGTCTACCGCCAGACCGCCGTCAGCTTCCCCTGGCAGCCCGGCGACGTGCTGATGCTCGACAACCGACTGGTCGCACACGGTCGCAATCCTTACACCGGTGACCGCAAGGTCATCGTGGCCATGGCGTGAATTGCAAAATGTCTTCATTCAAACAATGGATCGAAGTGCTGGAAACCAATGCCCGGCGCTTTCCGGAACGTGCCGCCCTGCACTTTTTGCCGGACGGTGTCACGATCGGCGAAACCCTGACCTTCGCCCAGTTGCACGAGCAGTCCCGGTCCCTGGCGGCCGCATTGCAATCGCGCTATGCGCCGGGTGATCGCGTGTTGCTGATGCTGCCCAGCAGCCTCGACTACGCCCGTGCTTTCTGCGCCTGCCTGTATGCCGGCATGATCGCCGTGCCATTGTTTCCGCCGCCGTCGCGCAAACCGCGGCACCTCGAACGCGTGCGCAATGTGGTGGTGGACGCCGAGCCGGCACTGATTCTCGCTCCGGCGGATCATTGCGAAGGTTTGCTGGAGCTGGTGGAGGGCCGTGTCGACGTGCTCACCGTCCAGCACCTGGGCACGCCACCGGCCAGTCAATGGCAGCGCCCGACCATCGACGGCTCGACCGTGGCCTTCCTGCAATACACCTCCGGCTCCACCGGTTCGCCCAAAGGCGTCGAGGTGCGTCAGCGCAACCTGATCGCCAACGTCGAGCTGATGCGCCAGGCCTATGGTTTCGATGAGCACGGCGCCATGGTCAACTGGCTGCCGCTGTACCACGACATGGGCCTGATCGGTGGCCTGCTGGCGCCGATCTACAGCGGCATGCCCTGCTACCTGATGACTTCGCAAACCTTCGTCAACGCGCCGTCGACCTGGCTGCAGGCGCTGAGCCGCTACCGTGGCACCGTCAGCTTCGCGCCAAATTTCGCCTACGCCCTGTGCAACCGGGTAGTCAGCGACAACCTGATCGCCCAGCTGGACCTGAGCGCCTGGAAACACGCCATCAACGGCGCCGAGCCGATCCACCCCGGCACCCTGGAAACCTTCGCCCAGCGCTTTGCCGCCTGTGGCCTCAACCCATTGGCAATCAGCCCCGGTTACGGCCAGGCCGAAGCGACTCTGTGTGTCAGCGCTACGCCGGAAGATGCATTGCCGGTGACGCTGCGCCTGGACAAAGCAGTGCTGGAAACCGGTCGCGTGGCCCTGGCGGCCGCCGATGTCGCCGCCGTCGAATTCGTTGCCTGTGGCTTCCCCCAGGCTTTGCACAGCATTGCCATCGTCGACCCGCAAACCCACGAACGCTGCGCTGCCGACCGCATCGGTGAGGTGTGGCTGAAGGGGCCGAGCAACGCCGAGTCCTATTGGAAAAACCCCGAGGCCACCCGCGAAGCCTTTGAAGCGCGCATTGTCGGCTCGACCGAGCATTACCTGCGCTCCGGCGACCTGGGCTTCATGCACGAAGGCCAGGTGGTGATCTGCGGGCGACTCAAAGACTTGTTGATCCTCAACGGACGCAACCTGTACCCCCACGACATCGAATTCGCCATCACCGATGCCGAGCCGGGCATCCGCACCGGGCGCATCGCCGCGTTCTCGGAAATGGACCCGGCCCTGGGTCGGGAGAAGCTGGTGATCGTCGCCGAGCCCCAGCGCAAGTTCGTCGACCCGGCGCGGCACCCGGCGCTGTTTGCCTCGATGCAGAACGCCGTGCGCGAAGCCGCCGACTGCGGCATCGACCAGATTGTGCTGGTGGAAGCCGGCACCATCCCGATGACCACCAGCGGCAAGATCGCCCGCCAAGGTGCGCGCAAGCAACTGGCGGCGGGGACGCTGAGCATCATCGCCCAGAGCGGCGGGCAGCTCGCTTCCAGCGGCGAAACCCTTGGCCTCGACCCACTCAAGAATCTTGTCCAGGCTTCGGCGCAAGACGCCCAGGCCGCTTGCCGGCAGTGGCTCGAACAGACCCTGCACGGGGTGAACCCGTATCTGCTTCCAGACTTCGAACGGAGTCTGATCGGCCAAGGCCTGGACTCCATCGGCGTCGCCGATTTCGCCGCTCGCCTGCACCGGGACCTGGGCTGGAGCCTCGACACCCAGCGCCTGTTCGGTGAGCAGACCCTGGCGCAATGGGCACAGGATCTGCTGGCATTCCTCAGAACACCATCAGCGGCGCTCACTCCGTCGGCCGAACGTACGGACGTCAGCGAAACTCGCCAGTCCTTCGCCCAACGCCGGCTGTGGTTCCTGCGCCAGATGAACCCGGACGACACCCGCCACAATCTGGTGCTGCACCTGCGCCTGCAAGGTCCATTGGACGTCGAGGGGTTGGCCGAGCGCTTGAACAGCCTCGTCAATCGCCACAGCGTGCTGCGCACGGTCTATCGCGACGGTGTCGACGGCCCGCAGCAACAGGTTCTGCCCGCCACGCCTGTGCCGTTGAACTGGCACGGACAGACCGAACAGCAAGCGCTGCACGACTGCCTGGCGAGCGAACACACCACGCCGGTGGATCTGGTCAACGGTCCCCTGCTGCGGGCGCAGTTGCTGAGTCGAGATGAGCAGCAACACGATCTACTGCTGACCGTGCACCACATCGCCTTTGACGGTCGCTCGGCGCAAGTGCTGCTGGCGGAACTGGCCGGCTCGGCAGGCGCTGAATGGCCGGTGCAGTACCTCGATTTCGCCCAGTGGGAAGCGGCGCACTGGAGCGAACAGCGAATCGCCACCGAGCAGGACTTCTGGCGTGAGCATCTGGCCGGCCTGCCACAGACCCTCGAACTGGGCGGCAGTGGCCAGACCCCGGGCGAGCACAACCTGGACTTCAAGGTGCCCCAGGCCACCTGCGAGCCGCTTTCAACGTTGGCCCGCGAGCGCGGCATGACCTTGTTCATGTTGTTGCTGGCCAGCTATCAGCTGGTGCTCAAGCAACTGGGCGGCCAACAACGATTCCTGTTGGGAACTGACGTCAGCGGCCGTCCACTGGCGGAACACAATGATGTCATCGGTTTCTTCGTCAACCAGCTGACGCTGCGCTGCAACCTGCAGGGTGAATCGACCCTGGCCGGTTTCCTGGAGCGTGTTCGCGATGAGGCGCGCCTGGCCTATGCCCATCAAGGCCTGCCTTTCGACCTGGTGGTGTCGGCCCTGGCGCCGCAGCGCCTGCCCGGCCACTCGCCGCTGTTCCAGGTGAAGCTCAACTATCAACCTTCCCGCGTCACACCGACCGCCATCGCCGGCGCGCACCTGCAGACCCTGGAGGTGGCACAGGCTCCGGGAGATTTCCACCTGGTGCTCGACCTGGTGCATGGCACCGAAGGGCTCGACGCGACCCTCAAGTATCGCGGCGAATATTTCGACCAGGACCGCGCCTTGCGCCTGCAACACCTGTGGACACACCTGCTGGAAGAAATGCGCCACCTGCTGGACGAGTCGCTGCCGGCCCTGGCCGAGCGCATCGCGACCTGGGACCAGGCCCTCCAGCGCGAGCGGCAACAGGCCCGGACGCTGGCAGGTCGCAGCCAGATGCTGCAAGCCAAACGTCGCTCAATGTCCCTTTAACCGAGTCGGATGCCGTTATGTCTACCCTGCCCCCATCGCCCCGCGCCCTTGGCGCCGTGCGCCGCAAAGCCATGAACGTCTCGGAACAGCAACTGGTCACCGAACGCCTGCTCAGCCCCGACCACGCCCTGCCGCTGGTGATCGAGCCTGCGGTGAGTGGCGTCGATCTGGTGGCCTGGGCCGCTGGCGAACGCGAGTCCCTGGAGAAAAAACTGCTGCAATACGGTGCCCTGCTGTTTCGCGGGTTCAACGTGACGTCCGTCGAACAGTTCGACCAAGTGATCGCCACCCTCTCCCCGGGCGCCCTGGAATACATGTTCCGTGCTTCGCCCCGGACCCGGGTCGGCGGCAACATCTACACCTCGACCGACTACCCGGCCGACCAGATGATTTTCCCCCACAACGAACACTCCTATTCGCCGCGCTTCCCCCTGCGACTGTTCTTCTATTGCCAGCTTCCCTCCGAGACCGGTGGCGAAACCCCGATTGGCTCGACCCGTGGGGTCAAGGCCGCCATCAGCCCGGAGATCGAAGCACGCTTCCGGGAAAAAGGCGTGATGTACGTGCGCAACTATGGCGACGGTTTCGGCCTGCCGTGGCAGAGCGTGTTCCAGTCCGAAGACCGTAGCGAAGTCGAAAGCTACTGCGCCAGCGTTGGCATCGAAGTGGAATGGAAAGACAACAATCGTCTGCGCACCCGCCAACGTGGACCCGCCGTGGTGCGCCATCCGCGCACGGGTGAAGAGGTCTGGTTCAACCATGCCACCTTCTTCCACATCAGCACCCTGCCGCCGCACATCCGCGATTCGCTGCAGAGCAACTTCACCGACCTCGACCTGCCCACCAACACCTTTTATGGCGACGGCGAACCCATCGAACCGCAGGTCCTGGAGTCGCTGCGAGCGGCCTACCTCGACTCGCTGGTGCGCTTCAGTTGGCAACAGGGCGATGTGTTGTTCATCGACAACATGCTCGCGGTCCACGGTCGCGAACCCTTTACCGGCAAGCGCGCAATCATGACCGGCATGGCCGAAGCC
Organism: Pseudomonas corrugata; assembly: GCF_001269905.1. Taxonomy (GTDB): domain Bacteria; phylum Pseudomonadota; class Gammaproteobacteria; order Pseudomonadales; family Pseudomonadaceae; genus Aquipseudomonas; species Aquipseudomonas corrugata. The sequence continues at coordinate 447,620 of NZ_LHVK01000014.1, forward strand.
CTGCTGTCGAGCGACGTGACCCTTTGACTTTCAACGGCGGCACCCGTCGTTCGCCAGCGGCTTGCGTGACGGTCAGTTCGTAAGCCCCGGCGCCGGCGCTTCCCCCAGATCAAACCCCATTTTCCAGTCGAGTTGAACATGAGCGGACTTCAAGGTTTTCGTATTTCGCCGCAACAGGCAGCGCTGTATCCCCACATCAAGGGCGCTGCCGAGCACCCGTTCGGTTGTCACTTGCAATGGTCGCTGTCCGGCCCGACCGACGTCGACGCGCTGAACAGCCGCCTGCAAGCGTTACTGGCCGCCAGTGAAATCCTGCGGACTCGCCTGGTACCGGTACCCGGCCTGCGTCATCCGGTGCAGGTCATCGACGCGGCCGGCACACTGACGGTGGCCCAGCTGGATCTGCGCCAGCACAACAGCGCCGATCAGGATGCCGAACTGGCGCGCCTGGTTTCGCAACCACGGGACTGGACCGCGCCGCTGGCCGTGACCCTGGTGCGGCTGTCGGATCAAACAGCGGTGCTGGACCTGGCCGGCGCGTGCAGCCATTTCGACCTCGTCAGCCTCAGACTGTTGGCCGACGCCCTGCTGCAAGATGCCCTGCCGGACCTGTCCGAGGCCCTGCAATACGCCGACTACGCCGAATGGCGTTGGAACCTGGTGGAAGACGAACCCGGCCATCCAGGCGTGAGCTTCTGGAAAGTCATGGACGAGGCCGAGCAGCCCACCTTGCAACTGTCCCTCGAAGCGCCCAGCGGTGCCGGCTTCGCCCCTGCCCGACAGGCACTGGCCCTCCCCGCTGAATTCGCCCGTCACCCGGCCCTGACCTCGGCGTTGATGCTCGCCGCCTGGGCGGCGGTACTCGGCCGGTTGGCCGGTCAGCAGCAGGTCCCGCTGACTCTGATCCACGAAAGCCGTGGCGCCGAACTGGACAACGTCCTCGGCGTGTTCGAACAGTGCCTGCCCCTGAACATCGAGCTGGATGCCCAGGCCACCCTGCTCCAGCAGAGCAAACAACTGGCTGCCTCGGTAGAACGCAGCACCGGCTGGCAAGACTATTACACCCGGGACCTCACCACGGGCTACGCCTTCGCCTGGCGTTCGGGTGATGCCCGGGAACGCTATGCCGAGGCGCTGATGGGCCCGGTGAAAGCCTGCCTGAATGTCCGCCAATTGCCGGACAGCCTGCACGCCAGCGTGATTTACGATCGCCACACCCTGAGCGCCGAAGCCGCACGCAGCCTTGGCGAACAATGGCTGCAATTGCTGCAAGGCGCCCTGGCCGAACCGCAACAGGCCTGGTCCCACCTGCCCCTCGGCGGACCGTTGCAATCAGCGATTATCGCTAACACGCCGAGTTCTCCATCCATCGAGCCGCTGACCCTGGTGGACCTGATTGCCCGTCAGGTTCGTCAGCAACCGGACGCCATCGCCCTCAGCGACACCGGCGGCGACCTGAGCTACGCCCGCCTCGACGCCTGCGCCACCCGTCTGGCCCATCAACTGGTAGCCGCCGGCATCGGCCGCGACGTGCCCGTCGGCATTCTGTTCCCGCGCAGCAACGCCGCCATCGTCGCCATGCTCGCGGTGTTGAAAGCCGGTGGCGCCTATGTGCCGATCGACCCGACCTACCCGGCCGATCGTCGCGCCTACATGCTGGCCGACAGCGGCATCGGCCACATTGTGGTCAGTGCCGAATTGGCCGACAGCCTGCCGGCGACCCTGCAACGTTTCGTGCTGAATGACTTGAGCGGACACGACACGAGCGACCTGCCGCCGCTGCCCCTGCCTGACGCGAACGCCCTCGCCTACCTGATCTACACCTCGGGCTCCACCGGCGCACCGAAAGCCGTGGAAATCAGCCATGGCGCCCTGAGCTTCTCGACCCAGGTGCGCATGGCTGCCTATGAAACGCCCGTGCGCGCCTACCTGCTGTTGTCGTCGTTTGCCTTCGACAGCTCGGTCGCCGGGATCTTCTGGACCCTGGCCCAAGGTGGCCGGCTGGTACTGCCGGCGCCTGGGGAAGAGCTGGAGATGGCGCGCCTGGCGCAGCTGGTTGCCCAGCACAAGGTCAGTCACGGCCTGTCGTTGCCGTCGCTGTATCAGGCCCTGCTCGACCAATTGCAGCGCACCGCCAGCGCCGACAGCCTCGAATGCTGGATCGTCGCCGGTGAAGCTTGCCCACCGGCCCTGGTCGCCCAACACGGCAAGACCCTGCCACACGCCCGCCTGGTGAACGAATACGGCCCTACCGAGGCCACGGTCTGGGCCAGTCATGAGGTACTGGAGCCGAGCCGCAGCGTCAGCATCGGCCGTCCGATTGCCGGCATGGACCTGCGCCTGCTGAACGAGTTCGACCAGGCCTGCGGCATCGGTGAACCGGGTGAGATCGTCCTCGCCGGCCCGACCCTGGCGCGGGGCTACCGCAACAAACCGGAAGAAACCGCCAAGGCCTTTGTCACCCTGGCCGACGGCACTCGTGCCTACCGTACCGGAGACCTGGCCTGCTGGCTGGCCGACGGACGCCTGGCGTTCCTCGGACGCAAGGACCACCAGGTCAAAGTGCGCGGCTATCGCATCGAACTCGGGGAAATCGAACGGCAACTGTGCAGCCACAGCGACGTGCGCGAAGCCGCGGTGATCGTGCAGGAGCACGCGGCCGGCAAGCGTCTGCTCGCCTACGTCCTGGCCGCACATGGCTATGCACCGGACTCGGAGGCGATCAAGCGTTTCCTCGGTGAGCGCCTGCCGTCGTACATGGTCCCGGCCCAGGTGCTGACCCTGGCGACGTTCCCACGCACCCCCAACGGCAAACTCGACACCCGTCAGTTGCCCGACCCGGACCAGTTCGACGAAAGCACCCACGTCGCGCCGCGCAACGCCATGGAAACCACTTTGCAAGCCATCGTCGCCAAGGTCCTGAAGCTGGCGAACGTGAGCGTCACCGACAACTTCTTCGCCATCGGCGGTGACTCGATCCTGAGCCTGCAAGTGGTGGCCCAGGCCCATGAGCAAGGGATCGCGCTCTCGGCCAAACAAGTCTTCGAACGCCAGACCATCGCCGCCATGGCCGAGGTCGCGCAACCACTGGCCGAATCCGCCGCCGACCCGCTGGCAGACAGTGCCGAGTTCAGCGCCTCGGGCCTGTCCGACGACGAAATGCAAGCGCTGATGGCCGAACTGGACGAGGCCGACCTGTGAGTCGCTCCTCCCGTCGCCAGGCCATCACCGTTGCCCCCTTTTACGCAGGACGCTTTCAATGACCACCGAAAAAACCACCGGCAATCCAATCGAAGACGTTTATCCGCTGTCGCCGTTGCAGCAAGGGATGCTCTTCCACTCCCTGCTCCACGAAGACTCCGGTGTCTATCTGATGCAGGACCGCTACCGCATCGGCGGGGCCATCGATGAAGTGGCCTTCCTGGAGTCATGGCGCCAGGTGGTGGCGCTGCACCCTTCCCTGCGCGCCAGTTTCCAATGGAAAAGCCAGAAGCAACCGGTGCAGGTGATCCACCGCGAGGTCAAGGTACCGCTGGACACCCTCGACCTGCGCGGACTTGCCGCCCACGAGCAGGAGGCGCGCATCCGCAGCCTGCTGGAAGACGAACAGAAAGTCGGCTTCAACCTGTCGAAGCCACCGCTGATCCGCTTCCGGCTGGTGCGCCTGGCCGATGAATCCTACGAATTCATTCGCAGCTTCCATCACATCCTGATGGATGCCTGGTGCATCTCCCTGGTGACGGTGGACTTCCTCAAGGTCTACGAGGCACTGTGCAACGACCGGACCCCGGAGCTGAAAAGCCCACGGCCGTTTCGCGACTACATCCAATGGCTGCAACGCCAGGATGCGGGCAAGGCCGAGCAATTCTGGCGCGGCCAACTGCAAGGCCTCAATGCGCCGACGCCGCTGACCGTGGACAACGGCGTGGCCCATGATCGCTACACCGACGCGGTGCTGGTGGACGATCAGCTGATTCACCTGAGCGAACAGCAAACCCAGGCGCTGGCGGCGTTCTGCCGTAGCCGTCGGATCACCCCGAACACCTTCTTCCAGGGCGTCTGGTCATTGTTGCTGTCGCGCTACAGCGGCCAAAGGGACGTGGTCTTCGGCGTCACGGTGGCCGGTCGTCCGGCGGACCTGACCGGCGTCGCGGAAATGATCGGGCTGTTCATCAATACCTTGCCGCTGCGGGTGTCGGTGGACCCGGATGCGCCCCTCGGCAATTGGCTGAATGACCTGCAAGGGCTCAACGTCGACATGCGCGACTTTGAGCACACGCCCCTGACGGACATCCAGGGCTGGAGCGACTTCCCCCGGGGCGAAACCCTGTTTGACAGCATCCTGGTGTTCGAGAACGCGCCCATCGACGAACAGATCCTCGAAGGCGGTTTCCAGTTCAGCCTCGAAGGCATGGACCACAGCGTGCACACCCACTACGGCTTGACCGTGGTGATCCTGCCCGGTGAGCAACTGGGCATCCGCGTGTCCTATGACCGCGAACGCTTCGAAGCCGCCACCGTCGAGCGCCTGCTGGGCCATATCGCCAGCCTCGTGGCGGGCATGCTGGCGGCACCAGATGCGCCGCTGGGCAGTTTCGAATTGCTGGCCGCCGAAGAACGCCAACAACTGTTGGGCAATTGGGCGGTCAATCCTCATGATTTCCCGCTGGATCAGAGCTACGCGCAGTTGTTTGCCCACCAGGTCGCCCAACGCGGCGGACAGGTCGCCGCCCTCTGTGACGGCGAGTCCCTGACCTACACCGAGCTGGACCAGCGCTCCACACGACTGGCCCATGCCTTGCGCAAGGCCGGTGCCGACGAGGATCAACTGATCGCCCTGGCCGCCCCTCGCGGCCTGGCGCTGTTGACCATGATGATTGCCGTGTTCAAGACCGGCGCGGCCATGCTGCCCCTGGAAGTCAATCATCCGCCCGAGCGCCTGCGGGAGATCCTCAGCCTGTCCCGCGCGCCGTTGTTGGTCGCCAGCGAAGATTGCAGCGCGCTGCTCGACCCGTTGCTCAGCGGTCTCGATCAGGCCCCCGTGGCGCTGTTCGCCGAAGCCTGCTGGAAGACTGGCAACGACGCGCCGCTGCCTGCTCTCGGCCGCCCGGACAGCCTCGCCTACGTCCTTTTCACCTCGGGTTCGACCGGTACGCCGAAGGGCGTGATGATCGAACAACGGGGCATGCTCAACAACATCTTCGGCAAGGTCCCGGCCCTGGGGCTCGGCACCGAGGACCGGATCCCGCAGACCGCTTCGGTGGCATTCGACATTTCCGTGTGGCAGTTCCTCGCCGCGCCAGTGCTCGGCGCCACCGTGCACATCCTCCCGGACGAAGTCGCCCACGACCCGCAGCGCCTGCTGCAGGTACTCGCCAGCGAACGCCTGAGCGTGCTGGAAATCGTCCCGAGCCTGATGCGCACCCTGCTCGCCCTGTGCCCGTGTGACCTGCAACTGCCGGACCTGCGCTGGGTGCTGCCCACCGGCGAAGCCCTGCCGCCGACCGTGGCCCGGGACTGGTTCGCGCGCTTCCCCGACATTGCCTTGATGAATGCCTACGGGCCGGCCGAATGCGCCGACGACGTAGCGTTCCAGCCGATCTTCGCAGCCCCGGCCGCTCACATCAGCCACATGCCCATCGGCCAGCCGACCGCCAACAACCGCCTGTATGTGCTGGACGAAGCCCTGCGTCCGCTGCCTGTGGGTGTCGCCGGGGAAATCTGTGTCGGTGGCGTCGGCGTCGGCCGTGGCTACCTGCACGATCCGCAACGCACCGCCGAAGCGTTCATCGAACATCCGCAACTTGAAGGTCGCGTGTATCGCACCGGTGACCTGGGACGCTGGCGCGCAGACGGGGTGATCGAATACCTCGGCCGCCGCGACCAGCAGGTGAAACTGCGCGGCCACCGGATAGAACTGACCGAAATCGAACACCGCCTCGCGCAGCACCCGAACGTGCGCGAAGCCGCCGTGCTGCTGCGGGAAAACAGCGTCGGTGAAGCCTGGCTGGTGGCGTACTGGTCGGCCCATGACGACACCCTGGGCAGCGACGGCCTGGGCGAGCACCTGCGGGCACAACTGCCGCCGTACATGGTGCCGGCCGCCTTCGTCTGCCTGGACAAACTGCCGCTGAACAACAACGGCAAGGTCGATCGCAAGGCCCTGGCCGCCCGGGTACTGGACTGGCAGGCCGATACCCGGCGAAGCATTGCCCCGCGCAATCCACTGGAAACCGCCGTGGCGGCCATCTGGGCCGAGGTCCTGGGGCGCGACACCATTGGCGTGGAAGACAACTTCTTCACCCTCGGTGGCCACTCGTTGCTGGCGACCCAGATCGTTGCGCGACTGCGCAACCATTTCAAACTCGACCTGCCGCTGCGCACGCTGTTCGAACAGCCCACCGTGGCCTTGCTGGCCGTGAACATCGCCGCTCGCCAGGCCGACGCCGCCGCGCCACAAGCCGTCGCCCTCAAGGCACCGAAAGCCCAGCCGCGCCCGGCCCTGTTGCCGCTGTCGTTCTCGCAACAACGCCTGTGGTTCATCGAGCAACTGACGCCGGGCACGACGCTGTTCAACATCCCGTTCGCCCTGCACCTCAAGGGCGAACTCAATGTCGAGGCGTTGCACGCCAGCCTGAACGATCTGCTGGCGCGCCACGAAATCCTGCGTACCGGCATCCACAGCACCGATGGCCTGCCCTGCCAACGCATCAGCGAATCACTGGACATCGTGCTGCCTTTCGAAGACCTGTCCGGCCTGACCGCCACCGCTCGCGAAGGTGCGCAATTCATTGCCCTGCAAGACACGTTCGAGCAGCCGTTCGACCTGACCTGCCCACCACTGCTACGTGTCCGTCTGTTGCGCCTCGCGCCGGGAGAGCACGTGCTCGGCATCGCCCTGCATCACCTGGTATCGGACGCCTGGTCGGCCACCATCGCCCTGCGGGAACTGGCCCTGGGTTATGAAGCCCGCTGCAACGGCGCCGCCGCCGAGCTGCCGGCCCTGCCGGTGCAATACGCCGACTTCGCCCTCTGGCAGCGCGAACACCTGCAAGGCGCCGAACTCAAGCGCCAGCTCGATTACTGGACCAGCACCCTGGACCGCCGCGACAGCGACGGCAGCCCGTTGCTGGCGCTGCCCACCGACCATCCACGGCCGTCAATGCAGAGCTACCGCGCCGGGATCGTCCAGCGCGAACTCAGTGCCGACCTCAGTGGCCGGGTACAAGCCTTCGCCAGCCGCCTCGGCACCACGCCGTTCACGGTGCTGTTCGCCGGTTTCGCCGTGTTGATGCACCGCTTGAGCGGCGATACCACCGTGCTGGTCGGCACCCCGGTGACCCATCGCGAACAACCGGGCACCGAAGGCCTGCTCGGCATCCTGCTGAACAACCTGGCGATCCGCACCGACTTTGTGCCACAAGCGGATTTCACCGCCCTGGTGCAACAGGTCGCCGAACGCCTGCGCAGCGGCTTGCAGCATCAGGACCTGCCCTTCGAGCAACTGGTGGACAGCCTGCAACTGCCCCGCAGCCTCAGCCACGCACCGCTGTACCAAGTGATGGTGGCTCAGCAATTGGCCATGGAGTCGCGCTTGCGCTTCCCCGGGCTGGAAATCGAAGCGCTGGACACCCCGCTGCGGCATTCAGAATGCGACCTGGATCTGCACGTGTTGTGCCCGGCCCATGCACCGATCCAACTGGAGCTGATGTTTGCCCTGGACCTGTTCGTCGCCGACAGCGCCCGCCAGACCCTGGCCAGCCTGGAGCACTTGCTCGAGCAAATGCTCGCCGATCCGCAACGCCCAGTGGCCGCCCTGCCGCTGTTGATGGACGCGGAGTGGCAGCGTACGGCGATGGAGAGGAACCGCACCGAGATGGCGGTAGCCACGCACCTGACCTTCGCCCAACTGTTTGAACAACAGGCTGCGCCGGACACCCTGGATCCGCCACGCAGCAGCACCGAACGACAAGTCGCCATGTTGTGGTCGGAGTTGCTGAAAGTGCCGTCGACGCAGATCGGTCGCGACAGCCATTTCTTCCACCTCGGCGGTCATTCGCTGTTGGCTGCGGTGTTGTTTGCCCGTCTGCGCCAACAGTTCGCCACAGTGCCGCCGCTGCGGGCCGTGTTCGAACACCCGACCCTGGAGGCCCTGGCCGCGCTGCTGGGCGCCCCGCTGCAAGCGCCCGCAGCGACATTCGTTCCGGCGCCACGCCCGGCGCGCTTGCCGTTGTCGTTTGAACAACAACGCCTGTGGTTCCTGGAACAACTGAGCGCCGGAGGTGGCGAATACAACGTGGTCAGCGCCGTGCAATTGGACGGTGAGCTCGACACCAGGGCCCTGCAAGCGGCCCTGAACAACGTGGTCCAACGTCACGAAATCCTGCGCAGCCGCATCGTGCGCGAGAGCGACGGCGAGTTGGCGCTGATCATCGAACCGCAGGTCGACATCGCCTTGCAGTCGACAGCCTTGGAAGCGACCAGCGACGCGCACTGGCAGCAATTGACCGACGACGCCATCCACGCAGAAACCGGACGCCGTTTCGACCTCGCCAGCCAAGTGCCGATCCGCGCCACCCTGCTGCAACGCTGCGGCCACGCCCAGACCTTGCTGCTGCTCACCGTGCACCACTGCGCCACCGACGATGCCTCCAGTCAGAACCTGCTGGATGAACTGGGCCGCTGCTACAGCGCCCATTGCCAGGGCACGGCAGCCGCGCTGCCGGAACTGGTGCTGCAATACCCCGACTACGCCCTCTGGCAGCGCGAGCCGGGGCAACAGACCGCGTTCAGCAGCCAGTTGGAATACTGGCGTGGGCAACTGGAGGACGGCGACTACCTGCTGGACCTGCCCACCGAACAGGGCCGCCCCAACCTACTCGCCCCGGCAGCCGGTGCGGTGCAATTGCAGCTGCCGCCTGCGCTGGTGGGACGCCTGCGACAGTTCGCCCAGCAACGCGGCGCCACCCTGTATATGCTGATGCTCAGCGCCGCGCAATTGCTGCTGGGTCGCTACGCCAACCAGCGCGACGTGCGGGTCGGCAGCCCGGTGGCCCAACGTCCGTTCGCCGAGCTGCAGCCGCTGATCGGTTGCTTCGTCAATACCGTGGTCATGCGCGCCGATCTCGATCCGAGCCTGAATTTCGAAGGTCTGCTGAATCAGGTTCGCAACCGCGTACTGGACGCCCAGCAGCATCAGGACGTGCCGTTCGACCAGGTTGTCGAGCACCTCAAGCCGGCCCGCAGTCTCGGCCAGACGCCGTTGTTCCAAGTGCTGTTCGCCATGCAGAACGCGGACTCGTCCTGCCCGCAATGGCCATCGTTGCAGGTCAGCGAACGTGCCGTGAGCGCCCAGGCCACCAAGTACGACTTGAACTGGGAAGTGTATGACGGCGAGGTGCTGTCGGTGTTGCTGGAATACCGCGCCGCGCTGTTCAGCGAAACCACCGCCCGACGCTGGCTGGAGCAATGGCAGCAATTGCTTGAAGCCATGCTCGATGCACCACAGACCCGCCTCGCGGACTGGTCGCCATTAGCGGTGACAGAGCGTCGGCGCCAACTGGTCGAGTGGAACGCCACCGAGCGTCACTACAGTGGCCCCACCGATCTGCACACCGCCCTGAGCCAACAAGCCGCCCTCAGCCCCAACGCCCCGGCGCTGGTGTTCGAAGGCCAGCGCCTGAGCTACGCCGAGCTGGATAACAGGGCTCAAGCCGTCGCCCGTGCCTTGCGTGCGGTCGGCATCGGCACCGATGACATCGTGCCGGTGTGCATGGAACGCTCGGTAGACATGGTCGTCGCCCTGCTCGGTATCGTCCATGCCGGCGCCGCCTGGCTGCCGCTGGATCCGGAGCTGCCCGCCGGGCGCATGGCCTTCCTGATCGAAGACGCCGACGCCAAGGTCAGCCTGACCCAAGCCCGGTGGCTGTCGCGCCTGCCTGCCGGCCATCAGGCCTGGACTCTCGACAGCCTGCCCCAGGCCCCGGCCTTCGACCCGATCAGCGTCGCTGCCAGCGACCTGGCCTACGTGCTCTACACCTCCGGCTCCACCGGCCAACCGAAAGGCGTGATGAACGAACACGGCGCCTTGATGAACCGCCTGTACTGGATGCAGGACGCGTTCCCGATTGGTCCGAACGACCGCGTGCTGCAGAAAACCCCGTACAGCTTCGACGTCTCGGTGTGGGAGTTCTTCTGGCCGCTGATCACCGGCGCCACCCTGGTGGTGGCCCGTCCGGATGGTCATCGCGATCCGGCATACCTCAGCCAACTGATCCAGCAGGAACAGGTCACGACGTTGCACTTCGTACCGTCGATGCTCCGCGCCTTTGTCGAGGAGCCGAGCCTGGTCGACTGCCGCAGCCTGCGCCAGGTGTTTGCCAGCGGCGAAGCGCTGCCGGTGGATCTGGTGCGGCGTTTCATGGGCCAACACCCGGCGGCACTGGTCAACCTGTACGGCCCGACCGAAGCGGCCATCGACGTGTCGGTCTGGCGCTGCTCGGTGGACGACGTAATCGTGCCCATCGGCAAACCCATCGCCAACCTGCGCCTGTACATCCTCGACGAGAACATGCAACCGCTGCCCATCGGCAGCATCGGTGAGCTGTACATCGGCGGTGTCGGCGTCGCTCGCGGTTACCTCAAGCGTCCGGACCTGACCGAGGAACGCTTCCTCGC
>NZ_LHVK01000015.1 GCF_001269905.1 Pseudomonas corrugata
CCGACAAGCCTTCGCAATCCGCACCTGCATCACCCGGACATTCCGCTGAACGCGACACCAATCGATGTCGTGCCATTGCTGCGGAACACCGGAAGGCGCAGACACGGCCATATGGCTATGTACTAGCATGCTGCCTTCCTCTCAATTTGCCTGAGCTGAAGACGTACGCATCCCCTGACGGGAATGGACGCTCCCGCCAGGGCTGGATAAATGTGAAATCCAAACCTCGGATTTCTAAGATTGTTGAGACAGGTTCACTCAGAGTTCATGCGACGAAAGACCACGCAGAAGTCTGCCCGGTTTCCCGTGGGGTAATGTTCCAACCCCTATCCGATCCATTACAGTCCGGCTTTCGCTTTCTCTGCGATCCCATACCCGCACAGCCAACAGCTCACCTTACGGATCCCCTGCCCTAGGGCAGCTATACGGGCTTACCACGTTCCCTGCCTGTCACACGACTGGGTTAGAGCCTGCCTATTCGCCGGCGATCTTTGTGACGACGTGTCCCGACCCTTGACCAAGACAACCAATCGCATCACCTTTTGGTAAATGCCTAACAGCAGCTTAGGCACCGTAATGCTGACGACGCTTAGCAGCAGTTCACTTGGATTACTCATACCAGCCAGCCTAGCGCCTCAACCCGGTACTGCTCCGAGCATCCACACTCCTGCCTCGCGGCGAGAGTGCACCCTAACGGGGGCTACATTGTAGGAAGAGCTCCACACCCCACCGTTACCAGTGACGCATGTCTTCGTAGGCTATCGTTGGTCGCACAACGAGTCCGCTGCTATTTCAGAAGCAAAATAGTTGGACAATGACAAGCAGAGCTTTCGCTCATGCCTTCGATTGAATTAGAGAAGGGCCTGTTGATTGACCCGCTCTGAGAAATCGTTACCTCCTGTTTCTACGCAGGAAATAACCCCTGCGGGGATTATTTTCCGCAGGGTGGCGCCCTTGATTAGGGCCGAGAAGAGTATGCACTCTCGAGCCGGGGGACTCCGGCTCTTAGGTCGAATGTAGAGTGCGAATCGACCTGGCATTGCCAACCGCCGCAGCGGCTAAACCCTTGAAGGCAAAGGGCTTCTGGTGGATTTTGTTTCCCGGGATTGGGTACCCAAGCTTCGGTTCAAAGAACCCTTCAAGATGACCAGACACCTCGAAGCTGAAGACACGCTACGCGTGTCGCACCAAGGGCATGCATTCTAGTAGGTCAAACTCAAGAAGTCACCCTACTGAAAATGACTGGAAAACAGGCGCCGGCATTAGGAGCGAGGCAAACAGTCATGCCCCGCCCGGATTGCAAATACAGCCGATCATTCCAGAGGCTCTGCGCCAACGCTTCTATATATAGAAACGTGAACCTGCACGTCCCCGGCACTCGAGTGCCGCCAGGAGACCGACGGGCATACCGCGCATCATCGCGAAACACAATCGCAACAACCCATTGCCAAACCTGTCCCGAAACAAGACAGACGACAAACCATCCGAATGCCGAAAACAAAAACGGCGCAGCCCTCTTCAGGTACTGCGCCGTTCTCTGCTATTCAAATAGCGACTTGTATGGTGCGGACGGAGAGACTCGAACTCTCACACCTTGCGGCGCTGGAACCTAAATCCAGTGTGTCTACCAATTCCACCACATCCGCGTAGCAAGCTTTTAAAGCAAAGGCGCCAGATTGTTAGATCTGGCGCCTTTCTAGAATATGGGGTGGACGATGGGGATCGAACCCACGACAACGGGAGTCACAATCCCGTGCTCTACCAACTGAGCTACGCCCACCATATTGCCTTGTTGCGTTACTTGTGCCAAAGCTGCCTAATGGCGCACCCGGCAGGACTCGAACCTGCGACCATCCGCTTAGAAGGCGGATGCTCTATCCAGCTGAGCTACGGGCGCCTTTTTAATCTGTATTCTTTGACGACTACAAACTAAATGCTTTCAGTTTTGCCGAGTTAAAACAACCAACTCCGCTCCACCTTCTTAACCAGTGCTAGGCTGTGCCCGACAAGTGCGACGAATGTTATAGACGGCCTGATAGGTCGTCAACTCTTTTTTAAAAAAAATTCATTTAATTAAAGGGGTTAGGGGAATTTGCAGACCAAGCGCCTTTGCCCTCACGCCTCGGCATGCGAGAATGCGCTCTCTTTTTTTCCCCTCTCGATGGTTAACCACGCGCAATGACTGCACAACTTATCGACGGCAAATCGATCGCCGCCAGCCTGCGCCAGCAGATCGCCCAACGCGTCACCGAGCGTCGCCAGCAAGGCCTGCGCACGCCCGGTCTCGCGGTGATCCTGGTCGGCAGCGATCCCGCCTCTCAGGTTTATGTCTCGCACAAGCGTAAAGACTGTGAAGAGGTCGGCTTCCTTTCCCAGGCCTACGACCTGCCTTCCGAAACCACCCAGCAAGCGCTGGCTGATCTGATCGATCGCCTGAACGATGACCCGAACATCGACGGCGTTCTGCTCCAGCTGCCCCTGCCTGAGCATCTGGACGCCTCCAGACTCCTGGAACGCATCCGGCCGGACAAAGATGTCGACGGCTTCCATCCCTATAACGTCGGTCGCCTGGCCCAGCGCATCCCGCTGCTGCGCCCCTGCACACCAAAAGGCATCATGACGCTGCTGGAAAGCACGGGTGTGGACCTTTATGGCCTCGATGCAGTAGTCGTGGGCGCGTCCAACATCGTTGGCCGGCCGATGGCCATGGAGTTGCTGCTGGCCGGCTGCACCGTGACCGTGACCCACCGCTTCACCAAGGACCTGGCCGGCCATGTCGGACGCGCCGACCTGGTGGTCGTGGCAGCCGGCAAGCCTGGCCTGGTCAAGGGCGAGTGGATCAAGGAAGGCGCCATCGTCATCGATGTGGGCATCAATCGCCAGGATGACGGCAAGCTGGTGGGTGACGTGGTCTACGAGACCGCCCTGCCCCGTGCCGGCTGGATCACACCGGTACCCGGCGGCGTGGGCCCGATGACCCGTGCCTGCCTGCTGGAAAACACGCTGTACGCGGCCGAGACGCTGCATAGCTGAGTTTCTCCCGCCAAAACGAAACCCTGTGGGAGCGAGCCTGCTCGCGAAGCGGTGTGTCAGTCAGCCATCAACGCGCTGACACGCCAACTTCGCGAGCGGGCTCGCTCCCACATTGGTTTGGATCCCCCTTTTATTAAACTTTATTTATTCGCAAGCCTCAGTGGTACAGGCATGTAGCGCTGTTGTCGCCCATACTCATAAAATGCAGCGCTTTTTTCAAAAGCCGCTACTGAACGGCCTCTTCATCTTCAATTCTACCGAGCCTATTCGCGTGAAAATCCGTATTTCGATCCTCAGCCTGTTCATCGCTTTCTCAGGCACGCTTATCACGCAGGATATCAACGCGCAGGAAACCATCGCAGCTCCACGAGACACGTCAAAACTGCAAGTCGCTTCGGGCAGCGCGATGTTGCTGGACCTGCAAACGGATAAAGTCGTCTATTCCAGCAATCCGGACGTGGTGGTACCCATCGCCTCGGTGACCAAGTTGATGACCGGGCTGATCGTGCTGGATGCCAAGCAGGACCTTAACGAGTACATCTCCATGACCATCGCCAACACCCCGGAGATGAAAGGGGTGTTTTCCCGAGTCAAACTCAACAGCGAACTGTCCCGTCGCGACGTGTTGCTGATTGCGCTGATGTCCTCGGAAAACCGCGCCGCCGCCAGCCTCGCGCACCATTACCCGGGCGGCTACGCAGCGTTCATCGCCGCCATGAACGCCAAGGCGAAGGCACTGGGCATGACCAGCACCCACTATGTCGAGCCGACAGGCCTGTCGATCCATAACGTATCCACCGCCAGGGACCTGACCAAGCTGCTGATCGCTGCTCGCAAATACCCCCTGCTGAGCGAATTGAGCACCACCAAGGAAAAGACCGTCACCTTCCGCAAACCGGTTTACAGCCTGGGCTTTCGCAACACTGATCACCTGATCCACAAGGATAATTGGGATATTCAGTTGACCAAGACCGGCTTCACCAACCAGGCCGGTCACTGCCTGGTGCTGGTGACGAAAATGGGTAATCGGCCGATGGCCCTGGTGATCCTCGATGCCTTTGGCAAGTACACTCACTTCGCCGACGCCAGCCGGATTCGTAGCTGGGTGGAAACGGGCAAGAGCACCAATGTGCCGGCGGTGGCCATGCAGTACAAGGCGGCGAAGAACCTCAAGAGTCGCCAGAGCGGCGTCGTGGAAGCCTCCAAGTAATTGACGAATGCGCCGGCATCTGTGGCGGGGGGATTTATCCCCTCGCCACAATGGCTCATAAACCCTGGGGAGCAACATGACCCAACTCGTCGGGCTTTTTTTCGCTCAATGCTTCAGGTCACCAAGCGGATCATAGGCCTTGGCCCGGGGCTCCCCCTTATCGTCTTTCTCGTCACGAGGGGCCTTGGCCGGCCCGATCGGATCGACTTGCGGATCATCGAGGTCCGGCGAATCCGGATCGAATCCCAGCTCGTCACCAGCGGATGAATGCTCGGAAGAATGGGGCCCCGTGGGCGTTTTCGACTGTGCCATACCTGCCTCCTTGAATCATGGCCCGGACAATCCGGACCCTGACGATAAGAACTTCAGGCGTGCGGGGTCGTGCCCGGCAGGTGACGAACGGGGCAAACCGTCAATGCGTTGCACCCAGGGTCTTGGTGGCGCGCGCTGCCGCCTGCTCCTGCCCTGCCCCGGCCAACTCGTCCGCGGCCTTCAACCAGCGCTGCGGGTTGACGTTGGCCGGAAGTTGCGTGGGCCGCTGGAGCAGAACCGCCCAGCCGCCGGCATCCTTGAAAGCCGACTCGAACCCACTGAAGCTCATCAATAGTCGCCGGTTCATGCCCGAACGCAGCAAGACCGTGCGCTTCTGCCGGTTATAGCCGGCGAGAATCCCGTATCGGGGCCCAGACCAAAATGCCGTACCTTCGGTGTAGCGAAGCAATACCGGGTTGCCCGCCGCAACCTGCTCCAACAATGCGGACAAATCACTGTCGAGGGGATACACCACCAGCCCGTATTCTCGTGCCAGGGTCTGCATATTCTGCTGCAAGCCGGCTTCACCACCTGGCAGATGCAACGGTTTCTCCAGCAGCCCCGGGGTAATCACCGTACCTTGCGAGGTCAACACTGCAGCCAGAGATTGCGGGGCACCCTGGTACATATCGCCACGATAGAACGGCACGCTGTTGAGTTCCACCCGCTCGGGCAGGCGCTGGATCTGGGGCGGCACGCTGCCCGCGCAACCCGCCAGGGCTGCAAGGCAAGCCGTCGCGAATACCAGTGATCGAAAAGAGGGAATGACCGGCAACATGATGAGTCTCTAGTTCAGGTACCCGATGAACGGGCCAGGCTTGGGCCGTCGATCATAAAGCGCCCACAGGCCGGGGTATAGCCTTAAACAGCAGTCTCGCTAATGCGATAGAACCAACCCGTCCGTCGCCGACGACCACGAACGACTGCCTGCAACACTTGAACGACTAGACTGTCCATTGAACTGAGTGCATTGCCCCGGACCGGGGCTGAGGGAGGCCCCCATGAGCCTGACAACGACAATCCTGATGCTGTTATTCGGCTGGCTGAGCGTAGCGGCGGCGATGCTGTGGGGCGTGTTGCGAATCACCCGTCGCTATCATCATCCGTCCCCATCGAGCACAGAAAAGCCCACGGAGCCCAGCCAGCGCCACGCCGCCGCACACTGATCGCCACTTTCAAAAAGTCAGAAAAAGCCGCCCGGGCTGGACCCGGGCGGCTTGTGCATGCCTGCTGTCAGGCTTCGTTGCCCAACGCCTTTTGCCGGGCGCGACGGGCCATCA
The DNA here is from genome assembly GCF_001269905.1 of Pseudomonas corrugata. Lineage (GTDB taxonomy): Bacteria > Pseudomonadota > Gammaproteobacteria > Pseudomonadales > Pseudomonadaceae > Aquipseudomonas > Aquipseudomonas corrugata. The sequence continues at coordinate 5,836 of NZ_LHVK01000015.1, forward strand.
TGTTCAGTACCTCAATCGCGGCCGAGAAGGCCATGGCAGCGTAGATGTAGCCCTTGGGCACATGGGCGCCGAAACCTTCGGCGATCAACGTCATGCCAATCATGATCAGGAAGCCCAGCGCCAGCATGACCACCGTCGGGTTGTTATTGATGAATCGGGCCAGAGGCTCGGCTGCCAACAGCATCACCAGTACCGACACCACTACGGCGATGATCATGATCGGCAAGTGCTCGGTCATGCCCACAGCGGTGATAATGCTGTCGATGGAAAATACCAGGTCGAGCATCAGGATCTGACCGATTGCGGCGGCAAATCCGAGGGTCACGCCCGAGGTGGCCGACTTGGGATCGTTTGGCGCCGGGTCCATGCTGTGGTGGATCTCGGTCGTGGCCTTCCACAGCAGGAACAGACCGCCAGCAATCAGGATCATGTCCTTCCAGGAGAACGCCTGGCCGAGGATTTCGACGACCGGCTCAGTCAACTGCACAATGAACGCGATGGTGCTCAACAAGCCCAGCCGCAGGATCAGCGCCATACCGATACCGATCCGCCGCGCCTTGGCACGATGCTGTGCGGGCAGCTTGTTGGTCAGGATCGAAATGAAGATCAGGTTATCGATACCCAGCACGATTTCCATGACAACCAGGGTCGCCAAGGCGATCCAGGCAGTGGGGCTGGCAGCGAGTTGTAGAAGATAATCCATGGGTCAGTCCTGGCTCGATGTGACGGAGTTAGATGGCTTGGGTGGATGATTCGGTTTTTTCAGCATCGTCCGCCGGCTCTTTCTTGGGACTGATCAACCCGCCAGTGGCGTCGTTCAGCGCCTGCTCGGCAGCTTTATGGGTATCGTCGATGGCTTTTTTGGCCACATCGACCGCTTGCTCCTTCAACTGCTGGGCCAATTGTTCAGCGCTTTTCTCCGCCTGTTCGCAGCCCACGAGTGCCATTGAAGACATTGCCAGCAAGGCAGCAAGCCCCAGGGATTTGTATGTCATGGTTAGAAGCCTCTGAGGAAACACGGAGCCCGGAGATGGCTCACCAATGGCCAGGCATTCTAGAGACGTCGATACTTCAGGAAAATTCGTATTTTCAGCGGTTATACTTCGGTTTTTACGAATCCGAGTGAACCCATGCTCAATTATCGACAACTGCATTACTTCTGGGTGGTGGCCAAGACAGGCAGCATCGTGCGGGCGTGCGAGCAGTTGAACCTGACTCCGCAAACCATCAGCGGACAGATTTCCTTGTTCGAGCAGACGTATAACATCAAATTGTTTCGCCGCGTCGGACGGCAACTGGAGCTGACGGAAGCCGGACGCCAGACGCTGCCCTACGCCGAGCACATGTTCCAGTTGGGGGGCGAACTGGAGTTGATGCTCCGCGCCCAGCCCAACGAACAGCAGACGCTGTTCCGGGTCGGAGTGGCGGACGTGGTGCCCAAGTCAATCGTCTATAGACTGCTGGCGCCGACCATGGAACTGAGCGAACCGCTGCGCGTTACCTGCCGCGAGGACAAACTCGAGCGGCTGCTCGCGGACCTGGCGATCCAGCGCCTGGACCTGGTGATTTCCGACAGTCCTATGCCCAGCCACCTGGACATCAAGGGCTACAGCCAGAAACTGGGGGAATGCGGCATCAGTTTTTTCGCCACCGCTGCGCTGGCCGAACGCTACGGGCAGGATTTCCCCCGAAGCCTGCAGGACGCTCCCCTGCTGATTCCCGGCCCCGAAACCGTGGTCCGCAGCCGCCTGCAACGCTGGTTCGCCGAGCAGCAGATCCAGCCGCGCATCGTGGGGGAGTTTGATGACAGCGCGTTGATGCAGGCCTTCGGTCAGTCAGGCAGCGGGATTTTCATCGGCCCGAGCGTGATCGCCGAAGAAGTGAAGCGCCAGTACGGCGTGCAGGAGATCGGTCAGACTGACGCGGTAAGCGAGTCATTCTATGCCATCTCCGTGGAGCGCAAGGTCAGCCATCCAGGTATCGTCGCGATTGCCGAAGGTGCTCGCCGCGAGTTGTTCCACTAGCTGCAAACGGGCCGGGGCTTGAAGGTCATCAGCAGCAGCGCCAGCAGGATCGATACAAGAATGAACCCGGCCGCCGCAAAACCGACGCTGCCCAGGCCCAATGTATCGATGACTCGCCCGCCGACCATCGCTCCGAGACCGATCCCCAGGTTGGCACCAGCAATGTTCAGCGACGCCGCAAAGGCTGGCGCTTGCGGTGCTGCCTTCATCAATCGCACATGGCTGACCAGGAACAGCGCGGCCTGGGTCACGCCCCAGATCGCCATCGCCGCGGCCAGCCACAAGGCCGAATGAATGCTTGGCACCAACGCTACCATACCGCCGATCATGAACAGGCAGAACACCATCGACGCCATCAGGGGATGCCGATCCACCGCCCGGCCACCCAGGGAATTGCCCACCAGCCCCACGGCGCCGAACCCCATCAGGCACCAACCGACCAGCGTGCCATCGAACCCGGCGAGACGTTCGAGGATGTCGGCCAGGTAGGTGTAGGCGGTGAACATGCCGCTGAACACCAGGATCGACAACAGCACATGGCCTTGCATCAACGGACTGCGCAGGATCTTGAACTGCGAGCGGAAGCTGACCTGATGCAAGTGCAGGTTGGTTTTCGGCAGGTAGATGAACAGCAATAACGCCTTGGCGAAAGCGATGACGGCCAGGATCGCGAAAGCACTGCGCCAGCCGAATGCATCGGAAATCAGCGTTCCCACCGGAATCCCGAATACCGTGGCGCAGACAATGCCGAAGCCGATCCGGGCGATGGCCCGTCCGGCGTGTTGCGGCCCGACAATGTCCACCGCTGTCTCGCTGGCCAGCGCCCAGAACACTGGCAGGCCGAGGGCAGGGATCAATCGGGCAATGGCCATGACCCAGATATCGGGGGCAACGGCCGCCAATGTGTTGGCCAGGCCGAACATCAGCAGTACGCTGATAAACAGCCTGCGTCGCTCGAAACGGGCAAACCAGGCTGTCAGGAATGGCCCGAACGCCGCTACCGTAAACGCGAACAATGTCACCAGCAATCCGGCCTGGGGAATGCTGACGTGCAGGTCGCGAGCGATGGATGGCAGCAGGCCAACAATGATGAATTCCGTGGTCAGCACGGTGAAACCGGCGGCCGACAGCAGGAAAATGGGTAACAACATGCAGAACTCCGACAAAACGACAACACCAGCGTTGGCTTGAGGGCCCGCTGGAGGAAGAGAGAGGTGAGAGAATCCAAGCCTAACAGAATGTGGGCCGCAGACAAATGTGCTCAAACACCTGAGTGACGGATCGTCACAGGTCCGTCAGATTCTTTACCGGGCTGTGCTAAAGTCCGCGACCCGCAAACATCGAACATTTCTTCCGGTCCCGCTCATGTGGCCTGCCCGCTTGTTGCCCTGAACGTCGACCATTGCCCACAACAAAAAACACATGGATAGCCGTATGACTGCTTTATCCCCGTCCCTTTTGCAACGCTTCAAACGCACCAGCCTGGTCACGCAAATCGTCATCGGTCTGATCATTGGTATTGCGTTGGCCTGGCTGGCCCCGGACGTAGCCAAATCCACCGCATTCATTGGCAAGGTCTTCGTATCCGCCCTCAAGGCCGTGGCTCCCATCCTGGTGTTCGTGCTGGTCATGGCTTCGATCGCCAACCATAAGCAAGGCCAGGAAACCCATATCCGTCCGATCCTGTTCCTGTACCTGCTGGGCACCTTCGCGGCGGCGGTGGTTGCGGTCGTTGCCAGTGCCCTGTTTCCATCCAGCCTGGTCTTGTCCGCCCAGGACGTCGCTGTCACCGCTCCCGGTGGCATTGGTGAAGTGCTGCAGAGCCTGCTGCTCAGCGTGGTGGACAACCCGGTCCGGGCGCTGACCAGCGGTAATTTCATCGGCATCCTGGCCTGGGCCATTGGCCTGGGCATAGCCTTGCGCCATGCCGGCGAGACCACACGCACCATGCTTGATGACCTGTCCAACGGCGTGACCGCGATCGTGCGCCTGGTGATCCGCTTCGCCCCGCTGGGGATTTTCGGGCTGGTCGCGTCGACCCTGGCCACCTCAGGCTTCGGCGCCCTGCTCGGTTACCTGCACCTGTTGACCGTGCTAATCGGCTGCATGCTGTTCGTCGCACTGGTGGTCAACCCGCTGATCGTGTTCTGGAAACTGCGTCGCAACCCATATCCGCTGGTATTCACTTGCCTGCGCGAAAGCGGCATCACCGCGTTCTTCACCCGCAGTTCAGCGGCCAACATCCCGGTGAACCTGGAGTTGAGCAAACGCCTGGGCCTGCACGAGGACACCTACTCGATATCGATTCCGCTGGGCGCGACCATCAACATGGCCGGCGCCGCCATCACCATTACAGTGCTGTCCCTGGCCGCGGTACATACCCTGGGGATCGTGGTCGATATTCCGACAGCGGTGCTGCTGAGCGTTGTCGCGGCCGTTTGCGCTTGCGGGGCGTCTGGCGTAGCCGGCGGTTCGCTGCTGCTGATCCCCCTGGCATGCAGCCTGTTCGGCATCCCGAGCGAAATCGCCATGCAGGTGGTTGCCGTGGGATTCATCATCGGCGTCCTGCAGGATTCGGCGGAGACGGCATTGAATTCTTCCACCGATGTGCTGTTCACCGCAGCGGCTTGCCTGGGTGAGGAAGAAAGGCTTGCGCGCACGGCATAACCGTTGCGGTGGATGCATCACCGTCATCGCGAGCAGGCTCGCTCCCACAGGGGCCAGCGGCAACCACAATGTGGGAGCGAGCCTGCTCGCGATAGCGGAGGTATATACGCCAAGGACATGACAGACAGCCACAAAAAAGCCCGGAACGGCTCACACCGTTCCGGGCTTTTTCATGGCTGTGAGCTTAGAACGCGCCCATGTAGTCGCGCTTGCCCACTTCCACACCGTTATGACGCAGCAGCGCATAGGTAGTGGTGACGTGGAAGAAGAATTGCGGCAGGCCGTAGGTCAGCAGGTAGTTCTGACCGGTAAAGCGCTTTTCCTTCGGCGTGCCCGGACGGGTGACGATCTCGATGTTCTCCTTGCCATCGACCTGCTCGGGGCTGATGCCATCGATGAAGGCCAGTACCTTGGTGATCAGGGCTTGCAGCTCGGCGAAGGTAGTTTCGCTGTCGTCATACTTGGGCACTTCAATCTCGGCCAGGCGAGCGGACACGCCCTTGGCGAAATCCACGGCGATCTGCACCTGACGCACCAGCGGAAACATGTCCGGGTACAGGCGGGCTTGCAGGAAAGCGTTCGGGTCGATGTTTTTCGCAGTCGCGTGGGCTTCGGCCTTGTTCAGGACGTCGCTCATGGCGTTGAGCATCTGCTTGAAAACCGGGATGGAAGCGGCGTACAGGGAAATAGTCATGGCGATCTCATGCAGGTGAGAGGAAAGAAATACATCAAACGGAGGCGATTATAGCCACGGCTTGTTGCACACCTTGTCTTTTATTGCGCAAGGATTAGGCTAGGCGGCTTCACAGCATAGGGGACGCGCGATGAGCATCGAAGAACAAGGCCAGGCCGAAGAACCACGGCTCAACAGCACGGAAATCCGCATCCTTGGTGCCCTGGTCGAAAAACAGGCCACCAACCCGGAAACCTACCCGCTGACCCTCAACGCCCTGGTACTGGCCTGCAACCAGAAAACCAGCCGTGAACCGGTGATGAACCTCACACCTGGCCAAGTCGGCCAGAGCTTGCGGGCACTGGAGGGCCGCGGCTTTAGCAAATTGGTCATGGGCAGCCGCGCCGACCGCTGGGAGCATCGGGTCGACAAGGCCCTGGAGCTGGTGCCGGCCCAGGTCATCCTGATGGGCCTGCTGTTCCTGCGCGGCCCACAAACGGTCAACGAGCTATTGACCCGTAGCGGTCGCATGCATGATTTCGAAGACACCGACCAGGTGTTGCATCAACTTGAACGCCTGATTGCCCGAGGACTGGCGCTGCTGGTGCCACGCCTGGCCGGACAGCGGGAAGACCGCTACGTCCACGCCATGGGCGACCCGGCGGAGATTGAAGCGATCCTCGCCGCCCGCCAGCACCCGGTGGAGCGCGGTGCCGGCAGCGGCGTGTCGCTGGAGCGCATCGAAGAACTCGAAGCCCGAATCGCGGCGCTGGAAGAACGGCTCGCGCGGCTGGAATAGGTCCTATGCGGACCGGGCAAACGCTACGGCTTTCTCGAACTGTTCCAGGCTGGGCCGCACACCGGTATACAACACGAACTGCTCCAGAGCCTGGATCGCAACCACCTCCAACCCGGTGATGACCCGTTTGCCCTCAGCCCGGGCTCGAACGATCAGCGGCGTTTCCGACGGAATTGCCACCACATCGAACACGGTCTCGGCCGCGGCGATAGCGTCGGGCTCAAACGCCAGATGATCGGCTTCCGGCCCCCCGGCCATGCCGATCGGCGTGACATTGATCAGCATCCGGGGATGCTGATCGCCCAGTTCAGTTTGCCACTCATACCCCAGGGACTCGGCCAGGGCCCGTCCGGCGGTTTCGTTGCGGGCAACGATCAGCCCCTGCTTATAGCCGCCGTCACGCAGGGCGCTGGCCACGGCCTTGGCCATCCCGCCGCTGCCGCGCAGGGCGAAGGTCGAATCTTTGGGCACGGCATGGGTGTGCAGCAATTGAGCGACGGCGATGTAGTCGGTGTTATACGCCTTCAAATGGCCATCAGTGTTGACGATGGTATTGATGGACTGGATCGCCGCGGCGGAGGCGTCCAGCTCATCGACCAAGGCTATGCAGGCTTCCTTGAACGGCATCGATACCCCGCACCCGCGAATGCCCAGCGCGCGGATACCGCCGACCGCACCGGGCAAGTCCCGACTGCTGAAGGCCTTGTAGTAGAAATTCAGGCCCAGCTGCTCGTACAGGTGATTATGAAAACGCAGGCCGAAATTCCCGGGACGCCCCGACAGCGACATGCACAACTGGGTGTCTTTGTTGGGATTGATTTGCATGTTTGTTTCCTTTGCATTCACTTTCTGACAAGCGGGATCACCGCCCGCCCGACCTTACACAATATTTACCCAACGGCGGTGCAAATCCTGGGAAAATCGTTGTCAGAGCAAGTATCCCCGTGACCCTATATCGGTCTGTTACAAACGGGGCCAGACGAGGAATCACCATGAATCGTAAACTCCCTGTCATCGCCCTGCTCATGGGGGCACTCGCGGTCACCGGCCAGGCATCCGCCCATGGTCGCGGTGGTTGGGAGGGGCCCGCAGTGTTTGGTGCAATCGTCGGTTCGGCTATTGTCGGCTCGGCGCTCATCAACCGTGACCGGCCGGTGTACGTGCAACAACCGGTCTACGTCCAGCCGCAACCGGTTTATGTCCAACAACCCCCACCGGTCTATTACGAGCCACAGCCGGTGTACATCGAGCGGCCTATCTACTATCGCCCGGCGCCGGTGTATTACGGGCCACCACGGGGCTACTACTACGGCCCACCACGCGGTCATTACGGTCGCTGGTAACCGAACAAAAAACAGCCTGTGATCAAGGATCACAGGCTGTTTTTTTATGTGAACACCACAAAACCTGTGGGAGCGGGCTTGCTCGCTCCCACAGGGGATTTGCCGCTGATGCTCAGTTGGCAAAGTCAGACATGTTCACTGCTTTTCAGTCGTACCGGCCCATGCTCCGCGGTCGGGTGGGAAGGCTCTTCCAGCACCGGAATCTCGTTGCCGTCACAGTCATGCAGCTTGCCGTCGCTGAAATAGTCGCCTTCACGCAGCGCCGCCAGGTCCTGATAACGCAGCACCCGCTCAGTGCCGGCGGCAAAGACTGATTGCTGATCGGAGTTGCCTGCGGTGAAGTGATTGAAGGCCAGGTTCAGGATGATCGCCATGATCGCCGAGGAACTGATGCCCGAATGGAAGATCGTCGCGAACCAGCTCGGGAAATGGTCGTAGAAGCCTGGCGCGGCGATGGGGATCATGCCGAAGCCGATGGAGGTGGCAACGATGATCAGATTGACATTGTTGCGGTAGTCCACTTTCGACAGGGTTCGGATGCCGCTGGCGGCCACGGTACCGAACAGCACGATACCCGCGCCCCCCAAGACCGAAGTGGGTACCGCAGCGATCAGCCGGCCCATGAATGGCAACAACCCCAGTACCACCAGGAACACGCCTCCCGTGGCCACCACGAAACGGCTCTTGATCCCAGTCACTGCCACCAGGCCGACGTTCTGGGCAAAAGCACTCTGGGTGAAGGAACCGAAGATCGGCGCGATCATGCTCGACAGCATGTCGGCCCGCAGACCGTTACCCAAGCGCCTTGAGTCGACCTTGGTGTCGATGATCTCGCCCACCGCCAGGATGTCGGCCGAGGTTTCCACCAGGGTCACCATGATCACGATGCACATCGACAGGATCGCGGCGATGTGGAAGGTCGGCATGCCGAAGTGAAATGGCGTGGGAAAGCCGAACATCGGGCCTTCGCCAACGGATGAAAAGTCCGCCATGCCAAGGAACACCGCGATCACCGTCCCAATGACCATCGCCAGCAGAATCGACAAGCGGGAAATGGTCGCGCTGCCCATCTTGCTGAGCAACAGCACCAGCACCAGCGTGACCGCAGCCAGGCCGATGTTGGCCATGCTGCCGAAATCAGCGGCGTGACTGTTGCCGCCCATGGCCCAGCGCGCTGCTACCGGCATCAACGTCAGGCCAATGGTGGTGATGACGATGCCGGTGACCAGTGGCGGAAAGAAACGAGTGATTCGCGAGAACACCGGTGTGATCAGCAAACCGATCAGGGACGCGGCGACCACGGCCCCCAGGATGGCTTGGAAGCCGCCCTCTCCGCCAGTTCCGACAATCGCCACCATGGTCGCAACACCGGAGAACGATACGCCTTGCACCAACGGCAGTTGGCAACCGAAAAACGGCAGGCCGAGGGTTTGCAACAGGGTCGCCAGCCCCCCTGCAAACAATGACGCTGCAATCAACAGGCCGATGTCCGCCGAGGACAGACCTGCCGCCTGGCCGATGATCAAGGGCACCGCGACAATACCGCCGTACATGGTCAACACGTGCTGCAGGCCGTAAGCCATATTCGCGCCGACACCAAGGTTTTCGTCCTCGGGCCGTGGGAGTGAAACATGGGGCGTTTTCATGGTTCGGGGGTTCCCTGTTTTTTTGTTATGGGCACACTGTATTCAAAACTCAGGACAAATGTCCATAGAGTTGTATACAACTTTCCATCACCGCATCAACGCGGCAAGGGAACTTGCCCTGCCCGAGTAGCGAAACGCCCCCCCCCTAGTGGCCTGTGTGGCTAATTCGTTTACTCAAATCAACCGTACAGGCCACTAGATAAGCCCCGCCACCGCAGGTCGTAACAACTCCCGTGGCGGTACCCGCAGGCCGAATTCGTTTTCCAACAGATCGATCAGTTCATCGGCATCGGTGATAAGCCGTCGCACGCTCTCCTGCCCCATCCGGTGCACGGCATAGCTGTTGCCGTTGAGGGTCTTGCGCAAACCGTCACCAGTGCGGGCCACCATCAGCCGGCCCATGAACGGGGAGTCAGGATGGTTGCAGACGTACCAGTTACCCAGGGTGTAGTCGATCTCCTCCTGGCGTTGAAGGTCGAACAGGTACATCGGTCGCCACTCGCCCCCAACGTTGGCACGCAGCAGGTAGCCGTCCGGATGGTCCTCGATGCGATACGGCTCATGGGGAGTAGCCTGGATGTCACGGCTGTCCAGAAGCAGTGGCCCGGTGGGAACCATGCCACCAAAGCCGACATCGGTGGTGTAGCGCACGCCGCCAATCGTTACCAGGCTCAGGCGATGGGTCCGGGCGGTCCAAGCGCCCTCGGGGGCGTTCATCACCACACGGCCGGTGATTCCGCGGGCGTCGAAACCCAGTTCCTGCAGCAGGGCCAGGAACAACTGGTTGAGCTCGTAGCAGTAGCCGCCACGGCCCTGCTCGAAAACCTTGCGCTCCACCGACTCGAAATCGATGGGCACCGGTTGGCGCAGCAGCGTCGAGAGGGTTTCAAAGGAGAATTCGGCCGTGTGGCGATTTTGAAGCTGGCGCAATGTATCGAGCGTCGGGGCTGGCGGGGTGTCGAAGCCCAAGCGTTGCAGATAACGGCGCGAATCGCTCAGTCGGGGCTGGCTCATAAGGGTGTCCTTTTCCTGGTCCGGTGCAGGGCTGACAGGCAGCATGCTGTGTTTGGCGCCAGATATAAGGCATTACCCTTCCATAGACAACAACGGACCGAGATACGTTGGACTTTCAGCGCCGCTTGCGAGAAGCCAGCCGGATCCAGGTAGGGGCATGATCACTGGGGTGCGGCTGGTTCCTGACCCAGGCGTCCACGCCCGCCTCACTCAGATAAGGGCTTGCCGCAGGGTTGAGCAGCAGGTGATCGATCCGCAGCCCGGAGTTTTTCTGCCAGTGCTGCCGGAAATAGTCCCAGAAGGTGTAGATCCGCTCGTCCGGGTACAACTGGCGCAGCGAGTCCGTCCAGCCTTGATCCAGCAACCGTTGGTAGCACTCGCGACTTTCGGGTTGCAGCAGCGCATCCTTGAGCCAGGAACGGGGGTTGTAGATATCCATGTCGGTGGGCACCACGTTGTAGTCGCCAGCCAGCACCACGGGATGATCGCTGGCCTGCAACGCCTGGGCGTAATCAATCAGCCGTTCAAACCACGCCAGTTTGTAATCGAACTTGGGCCCTGGCTGCGGATTGCCGTTGGGCAGGTAAAGACAACCTACCAGCACGCCATGTACGGCCGCCTCCAGATAGCGGCTGTGGCTGTCGCCCTCATCGCCCGGCAAGCCGCGCCGGCTTTCCAGTGGTTGCGCGTCTCGGGCCAGTATCGCCACGCCGTTCCAGGATGCCTGGCCGTGCCAGATCGAGCCATACCCCACCGACTCCAGCTCGGCCGCCGGGAAATCCTTGTCGAGCGCCTTGAGTTCCTGAAGACAGGCGATGTCGGGTTTCTCCCGCTCCAGCCACTCCAGCAGGTTGGGCAGCCGGGCGCGAATGCCATTGATATTGAAAGTCGCGATGCGCAGCTTTTTCATGGGCAAGGACCTCAAAGTGCCAGGACGTCAGGGGTTTTCAGGAACCGGTTTTCGGCAGCGCCTGCGGGTTCTCCAACAAGTTCGAAAAAGCCTGTTTATCGATCGGACGACTGAGGAAATAGCCCTGTACCTCATGGCATTGATCCGAACCAAGCGAACCCAACTGGGCCAGGGTTTCCACGCCCTCGGCCGTGACGGTCAGGCCCATCGCCTTGCCCAGGTTGATGATCGCCTGGACCACCGCGCGGTCGTTGCTGCTGTTGCTCATGGACGCGATAAAGCGCTTGTCGATCTTGATGCCATCGAAGGGATAGGTGCGCAAGTACCCCAGGGAGGAGTATCCGGTGCCGAAATCGTCCATGTTCAGACGCACCCCCAGTTCTTTCAGGGTATTCATGACCTGGAGGGCACCGTCCACATCGTTGAGCATCACATTCTCGGTGATCTCGAGCTCCAGGCGACTCGCTGGGAAACGGGTTTCGACCAGCACCTGCCGTACGTCCTCCACCACATCGCTGCGCTCGAACTGCGCCGGCGACAGATTGACCGAAACCATCAGGTTCCCCGGCCAGGTCAGCGCGGTTTCGCAAGCCTCACGTAACACCCAACGCGATAGCGGAACAATAAGGTCGGTCTGCTCGGCCAGCGGAATGAAAGCGTCGGGGCCGAGCAGGCCCTGGGTGGGATGTTGCCAGCGCACCAATGCCTCGACGGCTACGATCTCCCGGCCGTCGACTTTGTAGCGTGGCTGGAAATGCAAGATGAATTCGTTGTTCTTCAGCGCCTGGCGCAGGTCGCTTTCCAGCTGGCGTCGATGCTGGATCTGGTCGTTCATCTGCGAGGCGAAGTAACACCAGGTCCTTTTGCCTTCGGACTTGGCCTGATACATGGCAATGTCGGCACAGCGAATCAACTCGCCAGGCACATAACCCTGGCGACGACTCACGGCAACGCCAATGCTGGCGCCGATGTGAAGGGCATGGGTTTCGTAGTGAATCGGTTGCTGCAAGCTCTCGATCAACCGCGCGCAGAATCGGTCGATCTCAGTAGTGTTCTCCATCCCGCTGAGCACCACGACGAATTCATCGCCGCCCAGTCGCGCCACCAGGTCCTGCTCACGGGTACTGTCACGCAGGCGCTGTGCAACTTCCAGCAGCACCGCGTCGCCGGCAGGGTGGCCCAAGGAGTCGTTGATCGGCTTGAAGTTGTCCAGATCCACCATCAGCAAGGTCAAGGGAGCGGAATGCTCCTTGGCGACCAGCGCCTCATCCAGGTGCCGCGCCAACTTGTTGCGGTTCGGCAGCCCGGTCAGTGCATCGTGCATCGACAGATGCTGGACCTGGGCGTGGGCAGCCACCTCATCGGTGATGTCGCTGGCGGTGCCGCGGTACCCGACCACTTCGGACCTGTCGTAGATTGGCCGCGCCGATACCCGGCAAAAGCGCAGTTGTCCGGATTGATCGCGGTAGGAACAACGCAGGTTGCTCGCGCTCTGTTCTTCCGTCAGGCTCCCCAGCCACAGGGTAATCGGGGTGGTGTCGCAATACAGCAGTTGCTCGATGTCCTGGCCCCGCCATTGCTCGGCGGGAAAACCGGTGACCGTATTGAAACGGCCCGACAGATAAGTGATGTGCTGTTGAGCATCGATTTCCCAGATCCAGTCGGAAGCGGCCTCGGCCACGGCCCGGAAACGCTCCTCGCTGGCTTCCAGGGCCAGGGTCGAACGCTCCAGGCTGTCGTAGCTGGCATCCACCTGCCTTGCAGTACGCAGGGCGTAGCGGAAAAAGTAGGCAGTGAGCAGCACAAGGATCAGCAGCGCCCCACCCAGTGGTGGCATCAAGGACCAAAGCAATTGCCGGCCCGGCTGTTCGAGACGGGAGACCAGGCTGTAGCCGGTGCTGTCCAGCGGCACCGCAGGCTGACCGGGCGCAAGCGCGTTGTCCTTCTTGAGATTCAGGTCGGTGAGGCCATAACGCTTGCCCAGCGCGCGCAGTTTGACGTAGGTCAGTTGGTCGACGAACAACAGGATCGACGTTCCCTTGGCGTCGACCCGGGGACGCTCGTCATTCGGCAGGATCACCGACGCGGTGACGATGGCTGGCCAGCCATCGAACAACGTGTAGCGGACCGCAGGAACGGTGAGATCAGACTGCCCCTGGAGCTGATCCACCAGGTCCTTTAACGGTAGGTCGAGATACGCTGTCGCTTCTGCCTGAACATTTTGCCCCCGCACCACCGCGTATTTGGTGCGCTCACGGTCGACGACGAACACACCCTCATACCCATCATTGGTGAACAGGGTCTTGCCCATGTTCTGTTCCGCGTAGGCCCACTGCACATCGACCTCACCGTTGAGGTGCTCATAGGCGGTGGTCCAGTAGGTGTAGCTGGTGATGTAGTTTTTTGACGCAATGATGCGATTTTCCACGGCGCGCTCGGTGTAGAAGTGCGTCTTGCGCACGTCCTCTGCGTCCAGCTCCCGTGCAATGTTGAACAATGCCGCAACGGCCACCAGGACGCCCAGGACAAACAACCCGGCGACCGCGACCACCAGGCGCCGGGTAATCGGCGTGTGGCGCATGACATTGGAAGGAATATCGGCGGCGGTCTCCATTTACCTGCTCCTGTCCGATCAACTGACGGCGAGTTGCCTGAGCAATGGACCTTCTTCAGCCGGCGATGATTCCAACGGATCTCAACGGTCCGAACGCTCCAGCGTATCGAGGCCACCTTCAATCGACCACACCGCCACCCGATTGCGGCCACTGTGCTTGGCCTGATAAAGCGCCGCATCGGCCCTCTGGATAAAGACCTCGATACTGTCCAGGCTGCTTGGCACGAAGGCGTGGCAGCCCAGGCTCATCGTCAGATAGCCGGTGGGGGACCCGGAATGAGTGATGTGCTTATCGACGAGACTCCGGCGGATCTGCTCAGCCAACGTCATGGCACCCTGCAGGTCGGTATCGGGCAGCAGCACGGCGAACTCTTCACCACCATAACGTACAGCCAGGTCGGCCTTGCGATGGCAGCAACCCCTGAGCAATTTCGCCACTTCCGCCAGGCAATGGTCCCCGGCCACATGCCCGTAGGCGTCGTTGTAGCGCTTGAAGTAGTCGATATCGAGCAGGATCAGGCTTAACGGAGAGCGTTGGCGGGCGCCCCGGCCAAATTCGATGTCCAGAGCCCGCTCGAACAGCCGACGATTCGCCAGCCCGGTCAGGCTGTCATGGGTGGCAATCAGCCTCAACGCTTCCTGGGCCTTGCGCAGGTCGGCTTCGATCCGCTCGCTGTTACGCACCTGGCGCACAAACACCCAACCGAACAAGCAAATGCCCGTGACCACCAGGGCCACGATGAGACTGGACTGAAAGGCTTTGCCATACCAGCCGGCGAGGATCGCCTTTTCGGACATTGCGACAGTGACCATCAGCGGATAGGCCTGCAAGTGCCGGTGATCATACAGCCTGACAACGCCGTCGGCGGAGCGGATCATCGCGGTGTCGGGGTCCTTGATCCGCGGGTCATGCCGAAAGAGGCTCTCCTGGGACACGGTCCGGCCAATCTGCGTCTCATCGAAGGGACGGCGGGCCAGCAAGGTTCCGTCGGACAAGGCCAGGGTCATCTCGTCCTTGTCGTCGAGGCTGAAGCTTTTGAAGAACTTATCGAAGTAGGACATCTTGATCCCGGCCAGCAGCACGCCCTGGAAATTGCCGTCCTGATCATTCACGCGCCGGGAGATGGGGATGATCCAATCGCCATTTTGTCGGCTGCGAATAGCCGGCCCGATATGGGCGATCAACGAAGCGTTCTGCTGATGGAAAACGAAATACTCCCGGTCCGCCACCCCCTCGCCTTTTTGCAAGTCATCAAAGGAGGTAACGACCCAGTGCCCGCTCTTGTCGAACAGAAACAGGCCGTGCAACTGCTCCAGTGACTGCACGCGTCGGGCAAAGGTTTTGTGCAGACGCGGTTGCAGCGCCGGGCCGAAGCCATCGACCTGAATCCAGTCGGTCAGGCTGCTCAGCACCAGGTCAGCCTGCACAAAAGTATCCTGGGCCTGCTGGGCCATGGCCCGGGTAAGGTTGGCCGAGGCAATACCCGCGGCCTCGAGGTCGTGGCGTCGGGACTGTTCCAGTTGCAGATAAAGCAAACCGCACAGGCACAGGCAGACCGCCGCGATAAACGCCACCGCTGCCTTGAGCAACGGCAGGCGCTTGAGGGCACCGCCGGGGGTATTGAGCGGATCATGGATGAGGATAGGCAAACGGATTCCCGGGAGGGCAAAGCATGAGCGAATCGCTCAAAGCCCCCTATAGGCGAGAGCTTAGCCTACCGCTTGTAGGGCGGCAATTTGCCGGTGCGACCCAGCTGATGGGCGGGAAGGCGGATCCAAAATCAGCACCAGACTCTCGTAGCGAGGGGATTTATTTCGCGGGGCTGCCTGGCAGTCCCAACCGATGTCTTGTCTGATACACCGTGGAGTCAGGGTTCAGGGCCGCTTCGCAGCCCAGCGGGAATAAATCCCCTCGCCACAAGAGCTGTCAACGCACTGGCGGCACCCGGATATCTCCGCCCCGGCACTGCGTCCTGACGCCCCTGCCGCAACGGGTGAACACCAGATTTTTGTCCATGCACACTCGGACTTCCGACAATTGCGGCCCGTTGCAGATGACTGCAATACCATCGGCCGGAATACCGGGGTTGCGTTGACGGAACAGCCGGGCGATCTCCTCGGCTTCAAAATAGTACGAGGAACCAGGGGGTTGCAGCTGCGACGGAATCTTCACCCTCGCCAACGCCTTGTCGGACGCCTCCAGAAAGCCCATGGCGCCGAGGCCGCTGCAAGTGCCGTGCTTGGTCCACTCGTGCTCCAGCAACTTGCGGGTCGGAAACAGCGTCAGGCCCTTTTCCCGCTCGCTAACCGTAAGCGGCACCCTCGGCTCACAGGATTGCGGCCAGCCACCCTTGGCGTATTGCGGCCAGAGGCCGTGCAGGACAAAGCCATAGCCTTTGCCGGAGCATTGGGCATCGCCCGAGTGAGTGAGGCAGAACGTCGGGGACCAGGACAGTGACAGCAGGTAGTAATCGAATACCCCGGCGACGGACTCCGCCCGGGCATTACGTGACTCACGGGCATTGCCCGTTCCCATGCAGCCCATAGTCAGCGCGAGCAGCATGGCTATCGCAAAACGTTGTTTCATTGACCCGCTCCTTGGGCAGCCCTGTAGAAAGCAGTGACGTCGATTCGGTCGGTGAGTGTTCAAGGACTATGTTTCAAGCCGGTGAAGGGAGGTGTTTTTTACAGGGAAACCCTGGCGGGGGCTATCCAAATTACGTAACGCCCCATAACGTAGATCGCCTTCCACCTGCAAGTGCACCGCCGACCATGGAAAAACCCTCCCAAACCATCGAAGCCCCCTCGACCGTCAGCCTGCGCGAAGCTTTCTGGTTCTGGCTCAAATTGGGTTTCATCAGTTTTGGCGGGCCGGCAGGACAGATCGCGATCATGCATCAGGAGCTGGTGGAGCGCCGGCGCTGGATTTCCGAACGGCGTTTCCTGCATGCCCTCAACTACTGCATGCTGTTGCCGGGACCCGAGGCCCAGCAGTTGGCGACCTACCTGGGTTGGCTGATGCACCGTGGTCGGGGCGGAGTCATCGCTGGCGCGCTCTTCGTACTACCTTCGCTGTTTATCCTCATCACATTGTCATGGCTGTACGTCGCTTTCGGTGAAGTGCCGGTGGTGGCCGGCATTTTCTATGGCATCAAGCCCGCCGTGACGGCAATAGTCGCCCATGCCGCTCACCGCATAGGCTCCCGTGCGCTCCAGAACAGTGGGTTGTGGGCAATCGCCATCGCGTCGTTCGCTGCAATATTCGCTTTCAATGTCCCCTTTCCGCTGATCGTGATGGGGGCCGCCGTCATCGGCTATTTCGGTGGTCGCTGGGCGCCGGAAAAATTCAGCCTCGGCGGCCAGGCCGCCGGGCATCGATCCTTCGGGCCAGCCCTGATCGACGATGACACCCCACCCCCCGACCATGCCCGGTTCAGCAGCTTCAGGCTGATCCGTCTGGCAGTCATCGGTGCCTTGCTGTGGATCTTGCCGATGGGCCTGTTGACTCTGACGTTCGGCTGGGAAGGCACCTTCACGCAGATGGCCTGGTTCTTCACCAAGGCGGCGTTGCTGACTTTCGGTGGCGCCTATGCGGTTCTGCCTTACGTGTATCAGGGAGCCGTTACACACTTCGGCTGGCTGACGCCGACACAGATGATCGACGGCCTGGCCCTGGGTGAAACCACCCCAGGCCCCTTGATCATGGTGGTGGCTTTCGTCGGTTTCGTTGGCGGCTATGTGATGCAGGTGTTCGGCCCCGAACAGGCCTTTCTCGCCGGCGCCGTGGCGGCCACCCTGGTGACCTGGTTCACCTTCCTGCCTTCGTTTCTGTTCATCCTGGCCGGCGGCCCATTGGTCGAATCGACCCACAACGCCCTGAAGTTCACCGCACCGCTGACGGCGATTACCGCGGCAGTGGTCGGCGTGATCCTCAACCTGGCGTGCTTCTTCGGCTACCACGTGCTCTGGCCCAGCGGCTTTGCCGGTGCGCTGGATTGGCCATCGGCAATCATTGCCCTGTTGGCGGCCATTGCTTTGTTTCGCTACAAGCGGGGCGTGATCCAAGTATTGGTGGCGTGCGGGCTGGCCGGACTGGCGGTACACCTGTTGCGTTAAGTGAGTCGCTTGCTCAGGTAAGTGGCCGAAGCCGGGCATAAGCTCCTGAACTGAACCGTCGCACCGATTGACGTGGGCGCCAGCGAACGCTCCTGGACCTGATAACCGTGGGCAGCCCCGCCCCCTCGATCCCGCCAAACGCCAGGTCACTGTCCTGCTGTCTGAACCTGAAAAACCGCCGGCCGGGCAGGCTCAGGTCATCCGCAGGCAAACCGGCCAGGATGAGCGCTTCGCGCAAGGGGCCCAGATCATCGTCACTCAGTGCAGTCATGTGCATGGCTTTCACTCTTTCATCGGACTTGCACTGGAAATTACGCCGCACCTCTCGGTGCCCGCAACCGCTGGCAGGTAACAAAATTGAACGGCCCATACCTCACACCGCCTAATGAAGTTCGTGGCCCTGTCCAGACTCTCACGCTAATGACTTGTACTCGATAGGGCCGGAATCCGAAACGCAACGGCGCAGGTGACCGATCCATGGACTCAAGCTCCCTTGAAATCTTTACCGATACCCAGTTGCTGGGCATCTCCATCGCCAACTGGCTGCTCGCCCTCGGCGTGATGACAGTGAGCTTTATCGTCGCCAGGGTGAGCATCGGCTTCCTCCTGAGGAATGTACGGACCCGGGCGCAAAAGCCGAACGCCTATCTCAGCCACATCGCCGTCGAAGTGCTCTCCAGCACCAGCAACACTCTGTTGTTGCTGGCCTCGATCCTGATCGGCATCGGCGTCCTGGACTTGCCGGCGCGTTGGCTCGGTCGGGTCAGCAGTCTCTGGTTCGTAGTGGCGGCCCTGCAGATGGGACTGTGGGCCAACCGGGCGATCGCCCTAGCGCTCCTGCATTATTTTGCCCGCCACAACCACACCGAAATCCATCAGAAAAGTGCCCTGGCGACCCTTAGCCTGTGGGGCGCGAAGGTATTTCTCTGGGGCATGGTGCTATTGGCGATGCTCTCCAACCTCGGTGTGAATATCACCGCGTTTATCGCCAGCCTCGGCGTCGGCGGCATCGCCGTGGCGCTCGCGGTACAGAACATCCTCGGCGACCTGTTTGCCTCGCTGTCCATTGCCGTGGACAAACCCTTCGAAGTCGGCGACTTCATCGTCGTCGGTTCCCTGGCCGGTACCGTCGAACACGTCGGCCTGAAGACCACACGGATCCGCAGCCTGGGCGGCGAACAGATCGTGATGGCCAACGCGCAGATGATCAGCACCACCATCCAGAACTACAAACGGCTTCAGGAACGACGCATCGTTTTCGAATTCGCCCTGCCCCTCGACTGCTCCACGGAACAGCTCAGGCAGGTGCCGGTCATCGTCGAACGCATCATCAAGGCGCAGGAAAAGACCCGCTTCGACCGCTCGCACTTTCGCGGTATCGGCCAGAGCGCGCTGGAATTCGAAACGGTGTATATCGTGCTGGACCCCGGCTACAACATCTACATGGACATCCAGCAGGCGATCAACCTGGGCATGATGGAAGAATTCGCGAAAATCGGCGTGCGCTTCGCGATTCCTGCGCGAACCGTTCACGTCGCTTCGCTGCCGCACATGACTGCGCAACCTACCAAGGAAAGCGACCACGAAATCTCGACGCAGGCGACGCCGAAATATCAGGTACGGCGCTAATACCAAGCTGAGATCAGGTTCAACCGGAACCCCGTGGGAGCGAGTTTGCTCGCCCCTACACTCCAAAGCCTTCCCCTGACCCAGCGCAACTGAACAGCTGCCCCCATCAACTAAGCTCACCTCATCACTACGACAGGGAGCATCGACATGAGCAAGGCAGACGAGCTGGCAGCCAAACTGAGGCAGACCCGGCAAAGCCGTGCCGACACTGATAACAACGCTGATTTGGCGATTGAACATTGGCCCGCCCAGGTCTATGAGCTGTACCACCAGATCGAAACCTGGCTGGCGCCGGTCTGCGAGGCTGGGCTGACGATTCGGCGCAATCCCACTCACGTGTTCGAAAGCCATTCCAGCGGATCGACGTACAACTACGCCATTGATCAACTGGTGATGGAAGGGAACCATCACCGCATCGAGCTCGACCCGATTGCCCGCTTCTCCTCTCATGGAGAGGGCTGTATTGAAATCCACCTGAAGGGGCAGACACGCTGCCTTCTGCGAAGCGTCGGTGCGCATGGCGAATCGCGCTGGCATGTCCAGTCGAGCGTAAAACCGCAGCCCGAGCCCGTAGCACTGGACGAAGATGCGCTGCTTGCACTGGTAGAGGAAGGTTTGGGGCTTTAACCCACGCGGTTCAATTGCAGGCTTGAGAGGGCAACTGGAATGTCACGCCGTCACCGACTTCAGTGTCCGGCGACTTCATTTGCGCCATCGGGCGTCTCAGCAGAACATTCAGGGCGTTGTCGATCTCGTCGGCCGCGCCTTGTGCATGTTGGGCATTCGCCCAGCTCCAGTAGTGATCGGACATCAATCCGCCCACCGCCTGGGCGCACAGCTCATCGCTGCAGATACCCATTTTCCCCGCCGCAGCAATAACGGCCATAAGGGCTTGCTCCAACTGGGAAATTCGTTCGCTAGACACAACTGACGGCTCGATAGATCGCAAAAGTAGAGCTTAGCAAGATATCAATAGGCCACCAACCGCAAGCGCTCAACGGTCACCTGAATGCTCAGCCACCTGCCGCGCCAAATGCCGCAGGCTCCGGCATCGCTGTCGATTCCCGAGCCGCAGCACGGGCGGCCAACACGGCCAGGATCGCAGCAACGCCCAGCACCGCCGCGCTGGTTTCGAAGGTCGCCTGGTAGCCGTTCAAATCAAAAAGGACGCCGCCGACCGTCGCGCCAGCCCCGATGGCGAGCTGGACGATCGCCACCATCAGCCCGCCTCCGGACTCGGCATCGTCCGGCAGAGTCCGCGCCAGCCAGGTCCACCATCCGACAGGTGCGGCAGTCGCCACCAGCCCCCAGAACCCCAGCAAGACGGTCGTGGCAACCACGGATGCGCCGAACCCCACCAGCGCAATGGCAATCGCCGCCATCAACAACGGGATAGTGATCAGGATCCGATACAAGCCATTTTTCAGGAATGCGCCAATCAGGAACGTGCCCAGGAAACCGGCCACGCCGATGACCAGCAACATGAACGAAAGCAGTGACACGCTCACTTGGGTCACGCTTTCAAGGAACGGGCGCAGGTAGGTGAACAGCATGAACTGCCCCATGAAGAACGAGCTGACCGCCAACATGCCCCACGCAACCGGCGCGCGGGTCATCAACCTGAATACATTGCCGCTGCCGCGTTGGGTTCGAGTGCGCCGTACCGGCAATGTCGGCATCCGCAACAGCAGCCAGACCAGGGCAATCGCTGCAACCGGCACGATGCAGAAGAACGCGCCACGCCAACCGATGATCGCTCCCAGGAAGCTGCCCAACGGCGCCGCCACCACCGTCGCCAGGGCATTGCCGCCATTGACGATGGCCAAGGCACGGGGCAGATGATTGTCCGGCACCAGTGCCATGGCCGTGGCCGCCGACAGCGACCAGAAGCCACCGATCGCCACCCCGATCAAGGCGCGCCCCACCATGAACGTCAGGTAATCAGGCGCCAGCGCGACCACCGCCCCGGAGAGGATCATCAGCAGCGTCAGACCCGACAGCAGCCATTTACGGGCGACCCTGGCCGCAATCGAGGCAATGAACAGACTGGTGATCAGCGCAAAGGCACCGGAAACGGCAATGCCCTGGCCGGCTTGCCCTTCGCTGACATGCAGGTCCGCCGCGATCGGTGTCAGCAGGCTGACCGGCATGAATTCCGACGCTACGAGTGCGAACGCGGCGAGCGCCATGGCGAGTACAGCACTCCAGGCGGGTTGGCCGGGTGATCTCGGCAAAGGGGTATCGGTCATCGGGTAGGTATCCTGTCGCTGGAGGTGGCGCTTTTGCCGGGCAGCAAGACCGGGTCGCTCATGACCTGGGAAACACACGGCAGCTCACGATCATTTCAGCGGTTATCTCCAGATGACCGGTAGAGTATTTCTCTGTGATTCTTGCCCGATTCTGTGAACCTGCACGTACCCTATGGTCAACGCTTCGCTTGGCGAGGTAATGTTCTGCCTAAAGCTCTCAAGCCAACATGAAGCCTGCCCACCATGACGATCCGCCGCACATCATTGCAAGAGACGCTCGCCGACACTATTGGCGCGCGGGCCCTCCGAACGGGAGACTTTGAAACATCGATCGCCGGCCTCAGCCTGTTTCGGCGTGAAGCCCCGACGCCGCCTGCCATTTGCATGATCGGACCAAGCATCGTCCTTGTGGCCCAGGGTGCAAAACAACTGTGGCTCGGCGGCGAGGCCTTTGGCTACGATGCCTCGCGCTTCCTGATCACCTCGCTGGACCTGCCCGCCGATTCCGAGGTGACCCAGGCCAGCCCGGAGCAGCCCTGCCTTGGCCTGGTCTTGAAACTCGACTTGCGCCTGGTCGCCGACCTGGTTGCCCAGGGCAGCCTGGCACCCGCCCGGGATCGCCCCGTCGGGGTCGGTGCGAACATCGGCGCGGTGACGCCCGATCTGCTCGCGCCGTTCGTACGCCTGCTGGCCCTGCTGGATGAGCCGGATGCAATACCGGTACTGGCGCCGCTGATCCTGCGCGAAATCCATTATCGACTGCTGATGAGCGAGCAGGCCGCCCGGCTGCGGCAGATCGCCTCCGTCGACAGCCAAGGCTACCGGATCGCCAAGGCCATCGACTGGCTGAAACTGAACTACACCGCCCCCATCCGCGTGGAAGACCTCGCGGCGAGCGTGCAAATGAGCGCCCCGACGTTCCACCATCACTTCCGCCAACTCACCGCGATGAGCCCGCTGCAGTACCAGAAATGGCTGCGACTGAACGAAGCAAAACGTCTGATGCTCAACGAACGCATGGATGTGGCGAACGCGGCCTTCAAAGTGGGCTATGAAAGCCCCTCCCAGTTCAGCCGCGAATATGGCCGCTTGTTTGGCGCGCCACCCAAGCGGGATATTGCCGGGCTACGGAACAAGGCTTGATGCAAATCATCCTGTGGCGAGGGGATTTATCCCCGCTGGGTTGCGAAGCAGCCCCTAGACAGCCAAACATAATCTATCTGGTACATCGAGGCGCCAGGGTTCAGGGCTGTCAGGGCCGGGGGCGACGAATGGAGCACGCAGTTGGAGATTCGCTCGTACTGTGCGATTGACAATCGGAACCCGACGATGCGCAAGCTGTGGAAGACGTTGGAGGGGGCTTCGTTGCGATAGCCGGCAGACGCTGTTTGAAGAGACGAACGTACGCTGTCAACAAGCGGGAATCGACGTGCCTGGTCGTCTTTTTCCCGGGAATACACTCTTTAACAATTCTCTGTCCCAAAAGATCTAAAGGCGCTAAACCACATGCCGATAGCTTTCCAGTATCCAACTCATCCAGGGACTGAACATGATTACCGGCGCACCGACCTACAACAGCAGCCAACCCTCCGTGTTCAGCGTAGAGCCAAATAAATCAGCGGATGAAATATCGGAGGCATCGGCAACCAAACCGTCTACCGGCACGCAAGTTGAAGGGGTAAAAGTGACGCTGTCAGGCGTTGGCCTCCAAAAAGCCGCGAATGAACGCTCCGCCAATGCCAACAAGGACATTGAAGAAAGCGGGTTGCCTGACCAGGTGCAGAAGCTCCTGAAAATGATTCGGGAGTTGAAGCAGAAAATCCAGGAAAAGCAGTCAGAAATGCAGGCACTCATGGCCGATCAGAGTATGTCCCCGGAAACCAAGCAGACGAAAATCAGCGCGTTGCAGACGACGCTCTCGACACTCACCGCCAGCCTGATGACAGCGAGCGCCTCCCTGGAAAAACTGAGCAAGAATGGAAGCCTGTCTGCCGCCCAGGTACAACAAGCCGCCAAGCTGGCCATGAAAAGCTGAACCCGTTTCCCGGAGGACATTTCCATCCCCCACTCAGAGTTTTCCTTCGTAGTACTGGGCCATGTGATCAACAAACACGCGGACCTTGAGGGGCAAGTTCCGGGCATGAGGGTACAGCGCATAGTAGTGCCTCATCCCCAGGGTGTATTCCGGCAGAATCCGCACCAACCTTCCCGTCAGCAGATCGTCCCGCACCGTCGCCAGGGTGAACGCCGCGATTCCCCCGCCTGACAAGGCGCACGCGTGCAAGGCGGTGATGGTGTCCGTATGAAAGGCACTGTCGCAATCCAGTGTCATCGACTCCCCTCCCTCGCTGACCAACGACCACTGGGTGGCCGACGCATACGTCAGTAGCCGGTGCTCATTGAGCTCTACGACGCTGTGCGCAAGACCGTACTTGGCTACATAGCTCGGCGCCGCCACCAAGACTTGCGATGACACCCCGAGCAAACGGGCGACCAGGCTGCTGTCGGCCAACGGCCCGCAGATCCGCAACGCCACATCGACCCCATCGGCCACCAGGTCGACAAGGGGATCGGAGCAGGACAGGTCGACCTGGATGTCCGGATAGCGTTGCTGGAAGACCGGCAACCAATGGGCCAGTTCCAACGTACCGGTTACCAGCGGCACGCTGATCCGCAGCAGGCCGGAA
This sequence comes from Pseudomonas corrugata, assembly GCF_001269905.1. Classification (GTDB taxonomy): domain Bacteria; phylum Pseudomonadota; class Gammaproteobacteria; order Pseudomonadales; family Pseudomonadaceae; genus Aquipseudomonas; species Aquipseudomonas corrugata. The sequence continues at coordinate 30,207 of NZ_LHVK01000015.1, forward strand.
GGACGCTCCTGCTCCTGAGTGGCGGCACGGGAGGCGGCCTCGACGCGGTCCAGGATATCCACGCAAGCCGCGTAGTACCTTTCGCCGGCAGCGGTCAGGCTCATGCGTCGGGTATTGCGATTGAGCAGACGCACGCCCAAGGCGCTTTCCAATTGCTGCAAGTGTCGCGACACCGAGGAATGAGTGGTGTCCAGCCGCTCAGCCGCGGCTGAAAAACCTTGGGTTTCCACAATGCAACGGAACACGCCCATGGCGAGCATCTGATTCATATCGACTCAGCGTATCGGTAAATTGATGATCTGCTCGGTGGTCATGACATCACCGAAGGTATCCTCGACTTCAGCCAGCGCGGCCTTGTGCAAGGCGTCCTTGTCGATGGCATCACCGTTGACCCGGGTAATCGCGCGAGTCGCCGATGCGTCGGAGGCGACCAGTACGTTGTAGCCCAAAGGCGCCGCATCCCGGGCGGCCCCCGCCACACACGCATGGGTCATGAGACCGGAAATGATCAGGTTCTCGATTCCGGCACGCTTCAGACGCTTGTCCAGGTCGGTACTGCCGAAGACGCTGACGGTGGTTTTCTGCAACACCACATCCTGGGCCCTGGGTTGCATGTCCGGATGAAACTTCACGCTTTCACCGTCCTTCGCGAACACCGCCGAACCCGCAGGGGCGATGTGTTGGACATGGAAAACCGGCATCTTGTGCTCATCGGCAAAGGCAATCAGCTTACGGGTATTGGCCAGCGCAGCCGCGCCATCAGGAATCGGCATCTTACCGGTGAAGTATTCGTTCTGAAAATCGATCACCAGTAACGCGGTTTTACCAACAGGCAACTGGCTGGTCGGCGTTGCGCCTGACATGGCCCGGATGGTTGGGTGGTTTTCAGCGAGTGCGCCGCTGCTGGCGACAATGCCGGAAAATGCACAGGCGGCGAGGAAACGGCGGGTGAATCGTTGCATGGGAATTTCCCTTCCTGGTTGTTGAGGGAAGGAATGCTAGAAAGAGGTCCCGCGCTTGAACACAGTGGGGACGGCACAGGACCTGTTCGGGATTTGCACAAATAAAGCATTTGCCGGTGGGCAGCATTCACCGTATTCGTACTGGTGATGAACTGACCTGGCTTTGAGCGGAGCGGATCTGAGCGAAGGGTCGAAGCTGACACTTTTTACGAATCGGCACTGAAAGCGGGCGGCCCTTCACGGTCGCCCCACTTCGTTATGACGCCAGAACCTGCGCATGCAGTCGGCGCCCAATGACATCCAGCAAGTCACAACCGTCGCGCAATGGGATCGCCAGTAACTGGGCGAAATCGTGCAAGACCACGGCGTCAGTGCTGATGTCGGAACGCATTGCGAGGTTTTCCAGCAGTTGCGTGACGGCGGCGATGCGATAGGCCGCAGTGTCGTGGAGCACGTCCAAGGGTGCTTCCGTGTCGATCAGGAGGGCGTGGTAGTTATTTTCGATACCGGTGATGGGCATGTAGCGAGACATGGTTGTTTACTCCTGCGAGATGGCTGGTCAGCTGCAAACCTGGGATTGGGTCATTGCTGGCGAGAAGAAAGAATCCGGGTTGGAAGTCTGGATGATTTGCAGGAGGTGCAAAGCGATGGACCGTTTTGGATTGGCTACGGTTTTCGGAGCGTTGACGGTGGGCGTTTTCATTGGCTGATTTCTCTAGGTTAGAAAAGAGCTGCCAGCATCACTTCCACATGATGAGGTGGCAGCTGTACGCGGGTGTGGAAGACCGAGAACCTAGGACCCGGCGCACCCGGAGGTGCCCCGCGTACAGCCGCCGTAGTTTAACAACAGACACAAAAAAGGTGTCTGCCGTTAGTTCAACGACGGTACGCGCCAGGTTTTCGCGAGGGCTTCCACACCCTGCCGCTGAATGTGCAGCGACAGACCAAACTTAGCGTGAGGGATGATTCGCGGATAGTCGGCGGGGGGCGATGCGGATTGCGGGAAATTTCCGATAGGGGAGTCCATAAATGTCCGGGAGGCGTGGGAAATCACAACGACTTACCCTGATACGAATTGGCTCTCAAATCCGTAGATGAAAACAAAAATTTCGTCGTATGGTTTGGGCGCAGCCATCCTTCGCGGCAAGCAATGAACAGCGCCAGTATCTGGAGGGTTGAGCCATGAAAGAAGAATACGATTTCAGCAAAGCCAAGCGTGGCCCGGTTGCGAGCAGCAAAGGCAAAACACGCATCACCATCATGCGGGATGACGACGTGATCGAGGCTGCTCGCGAATGTGCCGAAAATGCCGGCGCTGGGTATCAAACCGTTATTAATAATCTATTGCGTCAGGCCCTGATACCTCAGACTGCCCACCATTTGGCGCCAGTAGCTCAAAAGCGGACCCGAATAGACAAACCCTACGCAAACGGCGTTACCCAAGCCGACGTGAAAGGCTTGGAAAAACAGTTGGCCGCTATGGCTGAAGAATTACATAAGATGATGGATTCGCCCAAGCCCGGCAAGGCCAAGGCATCGGTATAAGCTGAAACCTCCCGTCACTCAAACGCAAAGCACAGCCCCCGGCCCAGGGGCCTCAGCCATTGCCACCCCAAACGATCCGCTTCCCCACCTTCTCCCCCACCTCCAACGCCTGCCCATCCCGTTGCTTTCCCTGCCTCGCCAGCCCAACCAGCCGGGGAATCAGCTCCCCCTCCGGCAAGTGTTGCCAGAATCGCCCGGGCATGTGCTGTCTGAGTGCCTGCGGATTGACCCGCGCCGGGTTGAAGGTGTGTCGATAGTAAGTACGCCATAACTCGGCGTCCGGGTCTTCTGCGTGACGCGCCCACTGCTGCCAGGGCTCAGGACATTGGCGCTGATAATCCAGGGCCTGGCCATCGAACCGGATGCCATCGCGAGGCGTCGCTATCAGCCAGCGTTGTCGGCCCAGTCGCTCGGCAAAATGGCCGCTCGCGCTTTCGAGGATGTCATGGGCCGGCTCGTGAAAGGCTACGAGGTCCAGTTGCAACTGCTCGGCGAGCGCCTGCGGCAAGGGTATGAAGCGTACAAACGCATGGAGATGATGGGCCTCGCGGTTGACTTGCCTGATCCGTCGCTGCAATTCGCTGCCCAGGCGATCACCGGCGAGCATCGCCGTGCGATCGCCATGGGCGACGCGCCAGAGCACTTCGTACAACAGGCTCCAGCGTTGTTCGCCCTGGTAACGGCCAGCCTGCTCGAGCTGGGTCAACAAGGCCGCCGGCACTCGCGCTGAGAACGGACCCGGGCCTGACGGCAGCGGCGTCGGCATGGCCAGCAGGTCGGCCATGGGGCCTTGGGTCCAGGTCACGTCAGCGGGGTCGATGCCGTGGCCAAGCAGCTTGCGGGCCTGATCTCGCCATACCAGGAAATCGTCCTGGCAATCCAACGCGATCATCCCCACAACCCCATTTGCATGGGCCCTTGGGGCTCACGCAAGCGCGCCCGCAGCAGGCCGCTGCGCATCTGAGCGTCGACGGGCCGGTAGTCGCTGGTGACGATGAACGGTCGCGCCTTTTCCAGCACGCAACGCAACTGCACCAGATCGTCGTAGCGGACCCGTCGTTCCCGGCGCAGCGCCACCAGGCGTTGCACGCTGCGCAAGCCAATTCCCGGAATACGCGCCAGCAACGCGGGTTCGGCACGGTTGACGTCGAGGGGGAACACCTCACGGTTCGCCAGAGCCCAGGCCAGTTTGGGGTCGATGTCCAGGTCCAGGTTGCCGGCGCCCCCCAGGATTTCACCCGCCTTGTAGCCGTAGCCGCGCATGAGGAAGTCAGCCTGGTACAGCCTGTGCTCGCGCAACAACGGCGGCGCCGCCAATGGCACGCTGGCGGGGCTGTCGGGAATCGGGCTGAAAGCCGAGTAGTAGACCCGCCGCAGGCCATACCCCTGGTAGAGCGATTCGGCATTCCGCAGGATCGCATGATCGTCCGTGGCATCGGCCCCGACAATCACCTGGGTGCTCTGCCCGGCCGGGGCAAAGCGAGGCGCCCGCGCTTCTCCGGCCACTGCTTGCTGGCCCTGATGGATGGTGCCCATGGCCTGGCGGATCGTGACCAGTTGCTTCTCCGGCGCCAGGCGCTTGAGACTGGCCTCGCTGGGTAATTCGATGTTCACGCTCAGGCGATCGGCCAGCCGCCCGGCCTCCTCGATCAGCAACGGATCGGCATCGGGAATGGTCTTGAGGTGGATATAGCCCCGAAACTGATGCACCTCCCGCAACAGACGCGCCACGCGTACCAGTTGCTCCATGGTGTAGTCGGCCGACCGAATGATGCCGGAACTCAGGAACAGCCCGCTGATGCAGTTACGACGATAGAAATCCAGCGTCAGGCGCACCACCTCCTCCGGCGTAAAGCGCGCCCTCGGCACGTTGCTGGAGCGGCGGTTGACGCAGTACTGGCAGTCATAAAGGCAGAAATTGGTCAGCAGCACCTTGAGCAGCGAAACGCAGCGCCCATCCGGCGTGTAGCTATGACAAATGCCCATGCCGTCCGTGGCCCCCAACCCGTCACGACCGCGAGAGCTGCGCTTGGGTGCACCACTGCTGGCGCAGGAGGCGTCATACTTGGCAGCGTCGGCGAGAATGCCGAGCTTGGCGATCAGTTGCATGGGAGGGCTCTCGATACTGGTTATGCATACAGTATTTGGAGAAGCAGGGCGATGCAAGCGCCATTGGTCATCGGTGGGTTATAATCCATTCACCCACGCGATTTGAGGTCCAGCCCCATGGGCACTATCAGCCTTGAAACCAAGAAGGCCTACGCGGCCAGGACACGTCGGTCCAACTATGCGGCCAGCCTGCGCCTGGAAGGCTTCAAAGTGACCTTTTCCGATGGCGAATGCAAAATGCCGACCCGTGAAGAAGTCTTGAAGACCTTCACCAAGACCAGAACCTGATGCCCGACAAATATGGGGTCGGTGAAGACGCCTATTGCTACCCGGGCTCCACTGTCCTTCGCAACAAACTCGATATCCGCGACGAACCCACCTTGAGCGAAGCCGAACAACAACTCACGGCCATCGCGGCGGACCATGTCGAATTCAACCCTCCCCCTTACGACCTGGCCTACCTCCAGAACATCCACCGGCAACTCTTCTCGGATTTGTACGAGTGGGCCGGAGAACTGCGCACCGTCGGGATGGCCAAGCAAGACACACGCTTCTGCCAGCCGCAGTTCATGGAAAAAGAAGCCGGGAAAATTTTCAGCAACATGGCCGCCGCCCATTGGTTCGAAGGACTGTCCCGGGCGGACCTGATCGTTGCCGTGGCCGATGCCTATTCCGATATCAACGTCGTCCACCCCTTTCGCGAAGGCAATGGACGTGCCCAACGCATTCTCTTCGAACATCTCATCATGAATGCCGGGCTTGAAATCAGTTGGTGGGGCATCGAAAAGGAAGAGTGGATCTTTGCAAACATTGCAGCTTACAACTGCACACTTGGCCCCATGGTGCAGGTGTTCGAGAAGTGCATTGGTCAGGCGATTCAAGCCAGTGCAGCTGATGCCGCCCCATGAACTGATCGCACTATCATCGACTCGCTCAACCCCTGCACCCTTCGAAACCGCATCGATTTATTTCATCTTGCGGGTAGGTCAGCGATAAACTCGACAGCCATTGCATGCCTCGACGCTGCAGATCATTCTCAAGGACTCTAGTATGACTCTCTTGCCGTCACGCTCCCTCTTCTTTGTCTCCAGCCTCATGGCCAGCACTTTGTGCTTCGCCGAAGCTGAACCGGCCGATGGCAGCCTCATCAAGGACTCGACCAAAGCCGCCGTTTCATCGTTCATCACGGCTGGGAAGAACCTGTTGGGCGGTGTGAGCGAAGGTGTACTCGATGGCCGCGAATCAGCCCAGGGCACCGATGGCGCAGCGATCATTTCCTCCGGCGAACAAATGAAAGATCGGATCGGCGTCGAGGTGCTGAAACTGGAGCCCAGTGATGACAACCTTACAGTCACTCTCGGTTTCAAGAACAGTACCGACACGCAACTGCGCCTGATCAACCTCAGGCAGACGGGCGTCTTGCTGGCTATCGACCAGGCAGGTTATGCCAACAGCCTCAAGGCAATGGAAAACCCGGATGAAGTTACTGTTCCACCCAAGGCCGCCGTGCGGCAGAAGTTCATCTTCGATGGGCAGAACGAGCCCATCAGTTCTGTACGGGTGTGGGGCCAGGACTATCAATTGAAAAAATAATGTTATCGGGCCAGAAGAGCGAGCAAGCTGCTTCTTCTCCCCTCTCCACATGAAATGCCGACGATGAACACGATCAGAACGTTCTCCCCCAATGGAAAAGGCCGGGACTTTGTCGTAGGTGATGTCCATGGACACTTCAAACTTCTGAAGTCGCTTTTGGTTAACGCCAATTTCAAGGCAGAACGGGATCGTGTTTTCTCGGTTGGCGACCTGATCGATCGCGGCCCGGACTCCCTGGACGTGATGAACTGGCTCACGGAGCCCTGGTTTCACGCGGTCCGAGGCAATCATGAACAGATGCTCATCGACTGTGTGTCCGGACAGGGCGACATTGCCAGGCATACCCGAAACGGCGGGGCCTGGCTCTATGAGCTGGCAGCCACGACCCAGCATGAACTGTCCAATGTCCTCCAGGGACTTCCGCTGATCATTGAAGTTGACCTGGTAGACGGAAGAAAAATGGGCATCGTGCACGCCGAAGCTCCGTTACTACACGACGATGGCGACTGGCAGACTGCCAAAGACGCCTTGTCCGGACATTTTGGAGAAGACAGCCGCCACCGCGCCCTGAAAACAGCTCTGTATGCCCGGGGAAAAATCGAACAGCAGAATAATGACCCCATCAGGGGAATAAGCCGGCTTTACGTCGGGCACTCAACCGTATCGAGCGTCACCTGCCTGGGTAATGTCGTCTACATCGACACCGGCTGTTCCTTTCACGATGGGGCATTGAGTCTTGTGGAAATCAATGCGGACACCACAACCTGCATAACAATGCGCCCATAATCGAATACGGAAACGGGTACGACACTTCGCCTGCACGTGTCAGACCTTGAAACGCGCCACCAGGCATTGCGCGATCCTGCAGCTTCAAACCTCGCAGAGCGCTTTCCTGATAAACTGCGGCCTTCCGCCTTCCCGTCCAGATATCCGATGTCTCTATACCCAGCTCCCCCGCAGCCCTTGTCCCGCCGTTTCAGCGTTGCCCCGATGATGGACTGGACAGACGCCCACTGCCGCTACTTCCTGCGCATCCTCTCCAAAAACGCGCTCCTCTACACCGAAATGGTCACCACCGGCGCCCTGCTCAACGGCGACCATGAGCGTTTCCTGCGTCATCACGAAACCGAACACCCCCTGGCGCTTCAGTTGGGTGGCAGTGTCCCGGCGGATCTGGCCGCCTGCGCGAAGATGGCCCAGGAGCATGGCTACGACGAGGTCAACCTCAATGTCGGCTGTCCAAGCGATCGGGTGCAGAACAATATGATCGGTGCGTGCCTGATGGCGTATCCGGGGTTGGTGGCCGATTGTGTGAAGGCGATGCGTGATGCGGTGTCGATCCCGGTGACGGTCAAGCATCGGATCGGGATCAACGGGCGGGACAGCTATGAGCAGCTGTGTGAGTTCGTTGGCACGGTGCGCGAGGCCGGTTGCACGAGTTTTACCGTGCATGCGCGGATCGCGATCCTGGAGGGGCTGTCGCCGAAGGAGAATCGTGATATCCCGCCCCTGCGCTATGACGTGGTGGCGCGGTTGAAGGCGGATTTTCCGGAGCTGGAAATCGTGCTCAACGGCGGGATCAAGACGCTTGAGGCGTGCCATGAGCATCTGCAGACCTTCGACGGCGTGATGCTGGGGCGCGAGGCGTACCATAACCCCTATCTGCTGGCCGAGGTCGATCAACAGCTGTTCGGCAGCACCGCGCCGGTCATCACCCGGGCCGAGGCGCTGGCACAACTGCGACCCTATATTGCCAATCACTTGGCCGCTGGTGGGGCGATGCACCATATCACCCGTCATATGTTGGGCCTGGGCACTGGTTTTCCAGGAGCGCGACGGTTTCGGCAGTTGTTGTCGGTGGACATTCACAAGACCAAGGATCCGTTGGCGCTGTTGGACCAGGCGGGGCAGTTGCTGGAGGGGCGTTAATACGCGCATCTGAGGCAAGCATCGTCCTAGGTGAAAATTCGCTGAGCTGCAGTTGCATTCAATCGTGCGATCGGGTTCGCGTGAGGATATTGGATCCATATCGCTCGCGCCTCGCTTCAACAGTATGCAACACTGTTGTGCCATCACCGTTCAGGGACGAATATCGCCATGCAAGGGCAGCATCCGCTTATTAAAAAGCTTTTTAAATTTATCTATGCCGAGCGCGATGCGAACCTTCAGCAACTTTTGCAAACCTGGCAGCGCCCCTTGCATGAGAAGCTTGAAAAGGGTTTGACTCAGGGCTTCACGCACCTAGAAAGAGCCGACAAAGCTACTTGTCTTTGGGCGCACCTTGATGAGAGCGAATCACGCTTTCGTGAAGGGGATATGCTGCGTTTGCACCTTGGCGATCCGTCTACCGGGCTGTTGTGCGCCAGGATGACCTTTGAACGCGAAGAAGAAGGGCGATGGCTGCTGAGCGAGAAACTGGCTAATACGGTATGGGACAACTACCAGGGCGGACCTTGCTATGCGGATATGGACGCGCTGGATCTGACGCCCCGCTATGAAAAGACCCTGGAAGATATTGCAGATTCAATCAATACCGACAACCTGATTATCCCGCTGCTCGGCGATGCGCCAGCCATCACGTTCAACGACGCGGACCTAGATTACGCTGAACGTTTCGCCATCCAAAACAAGTGTAACGAACATCAAGCCCGGGCTGTCGCCATGGCCTTTGCCGCTGAGCAAATTGCTTGCATCCAAGGCCCACCCGGGACCGGCAAGACCCGTGCACTCGCGCTTATTGCCCAGCTACTGGTCGAGCGTCAGGAACGGGTATTTGTCACCTCTCACACGCACATGGCTATCAACAATGCCCTTGCAAAGATTGCCGAGCGCAACATACCAACGGTGAAGATTGGTGGCCGTCCTGAGGATGTAAGCAAAACCGTTGACTGGGCAAAAACACCCGCCGATTGGGAGAACCTGCCTGCGGACGGCAGCGGCTATGTCATTGGCGCGACTCCGTTCGCCACCTGCAGCCAGCTTGAACATTTCAAATTCGACACGGTGATCTTTGACGAAGCCAGTCAGATTACCCTCCCCCTCGCGCTGATGGCCATGCGCAAAGGTAGACGCTTTATCTTCATTGGAGACCAGAAACAACTGCCGCCGGTGCTGTTGTCCCAGTCGGTCCTTTCTGGCGAATCGATGTCGATCTTTGGCCGTCTTACCTCACAAACAGCCGACCACACGGTCATGCTTGAAGAAACCTACCGGATGAATCAATGGTTGACCGAATGGCCGGGCCAAAATTACTACGAAGGCAAGTTACGTGCGGCGGGCCCCAATAAAGACCGACGCTTCAACTACGTTGAGGTCGAGTCCCCGATGGATCGCGTCTTTGATCCAGAGGCAAGCGCCATATTTATTCCCACGACTGACAGAACGGCAAAAACCCGAAACTTTCGGGATGCTCAGCATGTACTTGAACTCTGCAAAGTCGCCCATGCCATGGGTGTCGCCCCGGCAGATATCGGCATTGTCACACCTTACCGGGCTCAGGGCCGGGCGATTCGAACGTTATTGACTCGTCATTTTGGACGCGAACTCGCCCAAACCATCGTCGCAGATACCGTTGAACGCATGCAGGGGCAGGAACGCGAACTTATCATCGTGTCATTGGCCAGCGGCGATGAGGCATTCCTTGGTGCTGTCGCAGAGTTTTTCTTCCAGCCTGAGCGACTGAACGTTTCCATCACCCGGGCGATGACCAAATTGATCATTATCGGGCCTGAGCTGGCCCAGGGGATTGAGTGCAGTAACAACGTTACGCAGCTATGGGCCGATGAGTATTTGAGTCTGATCAGTCGATGCCGCAAAGTGGTACTGCCCCTATGACACTCTTTATCCCTGAATGGCAGCGCAGCACTGGCGCCTATGTTCACGTTAAACGTACGTTGCGCAAACTGGATGATAACCATGTTGTACGCCAGTGCCTCGCTCGGGAAGCCTGGGCCCCTGACTTCTTCCTCCAACATGCACAACATCAATGGCTGGCTACTGTGTTGTGTGAAACCTCTTTTGACACACTAGACCCCGATCAACTGTTCACCGCTACCGAACAACAGACCTTTACAGAGCTGGTTTCGCACCTCGAAGCGACTGAGCCCGACAAGATGCCGGCCGGGCAGCGACTCGGCAAACTGATCATCATGTGGAACTGCACGCCCGAACAGACCAAACGCCTGTGGCAGCACTACTCAACGCCTGACGGCCCGCGGCTCATGTCCAAGAGCACCTTTATCGAGCTTGGCCACGAACAATTGCCCAAGTTATTCAGCTCGCTGAGCCGCGAAGCCAGCGACACGCTCATGGGGCACTATTTTCCAGAAGCCGAAATACCGGCAATCTGCACGACCCGCCGGCATTTCTCACGAGATAACTCAGCAAAGACCACACGTTATTTCCTGGACACACAACAAGAGTGGGCCAGTAAGTTGGACTTGGAGTTGCCTGAGGAACAAACGCAAACCTTGAATGATTTCTCGGTGCGGCTGGTCAATGGCGTTGCCGGAAGCGGAAAGACATTGATTGCCGCTAACCGGGCGTTGATCTTGGCGAAAAAATTTCCAGATCAAAAGATATTGATGCTAATCCACAATGTGCCGGTGGTTAAAGACCTCAAGCACCGCTTGAAAAAGGCCAGCCCGGAGGGTTTGCCGCGCAACCTGACAATCGTGACCGCGCTGGCATGGATACGACAGCAATGGGTGAACCATTTTGAGTTGCAACCAGAGATGGTATTCCCTAAAGAAGTCACCAGCCAAATTGGCCATTATCGGAAATCCTTTCCGGACTTGAAGCCCGGGAATGAACAACTCCTGGACGAGTTCGACTTCATCAATGAGTCATTGATTAGCGACGAGCAAGGCTATCTGGACGCCGAACGCGCCGGCCAAGGGTTTGCCTTGCGCAAGGAAGAACGGGGCCAGGTATGGGCGCTCTACGGGCAGGTCACTGATGCATTGCGCAAGCAAGGCTCTCGTTTATGGAGTTCATTGTCCCGGGATCTGTGTCTGACGAAGCTCGACAAGCTCGATAAGTATCAACACATCCTGGTAGACGAAGCCCAATTCTTCGCGCCGACCTGGTTTCAACTAGTCAAAAGCACCTTGGCCGACTCAGAAGGCAGCCTGTTTTTATGTGCCGACCCCAACCAGGGCTTTTTGAAAAGCCGACTCAGCTGGAAGCGTGTCGGCCTGGATGTGGCGGGTAAAACAAAGAAGCTTCATCACTCCTACCGAACCACTCAGGCCATACTGCGGGCAGCCGGTCTTGTTTTGGCCGAATTTACCCAAACCGACCCGGACGATTATCTGCAGCCTGATTTCAATGGCATGGACGAAGGCATCGCCCCGCTATTGATCCGATCGGACACACCCCAGGATGCGGTTATACAGGCCTGTAACGAGATAGCCGGCTACTTGCAAACCCAGCAGATCAATCTATCGAACATGCTTGTGCTATATGGCCGGGACACCAATAAGAAGCTGCTGCTCAAGGCGTTGAGCGATCGATTCGGTTCGCGCAAAGTCTGGGATCTGAACAGCATGGAGTCCGTTCATGTGGACGCAGATAATCTGCGTGTTTCCACAGTGGACACCGCTACAGGGCTTGAAGCCAGTATCGTGTTGCTGCTGGGCCTGGAAAAGCTCATGAGAGAAACGGCTCAAGAGGGCGTGCTTTCTGCCCAGGAGCGGGAACAGAATTCGCGCAAACTCTATATGGCAATGACAAGGGCGGGCCAGCGATTGATTCTGATCTCGACGACGCTACTACCAACAAGTATTGCGGACCTGTTCTTGAACACACAACATGCATGACCATCAGGCGATCGTGTTGAACCTGCACGCGGTTTTGGCATCGTATCTACCGGTACCTGCCCCGCCCTTTCAAACAGCCGTTTTCAGGTTGTTGCCACAGGGGCCATCGATCCCCGCACACGCCCTTGAGTGGCCGCCGGCCCTCGGGTAATGTCAACAGACCCACAGGACAGAGCACGCTCATGACTTCCAAGCTGGAACAACTCAAGCAATTCACCACCGTCGTGGCCGACACCGGCGACTTCGAAGCCATTGCCCGCATCAAGCCGGTAGATGCCACCACCAACCCTTCCCTGCTGCTGAAGGCCTCGGCGATGCAAGGCTATGCAGAGCTGTTGAACGCCTGCGTGGCGGACTGCAAGGGAGATGTGGGACTGGCCAGTGACCGCTTTGGTGTGGCGGTCGGACAAGAGATCCTGAAGGTGATTCCAGGGCGCATTTCCACCGAAGTGGACGCGCGCCTGTCGTTCGATACCGACGCCATGTTGAAGCGTGCCCATCGCCTGGTCGAACTGTACGACAAGGCCGGCATTGGCCGTGATCGTGTGCTGATCAAGATCGCGTCGACCTGGGAAGGCATTCGCGCCGCGGAACAGTTGGAGCGTGAAGGCATCCAGTGCAACCTGACCCTGCTGTTCTCTTTCGCCCAGGCCGCGGCCTGTGCCGATGCCGGGGTGTTCCTGATTTCGCCGTTCGTGGGACGTATCTACGACTGGTACAAGAAGGCCAATGGCAACGACTACACCGGTGCCGATGATCCTGGTGTCCAGTCGGTGACACGCATCTACAACTACTACAAGGCCAATGACTACAAGACCGTGGTCATGGGCGCCAGCTTCCGTAACCTCAATCAGATCGAGCAACTGGCCGGCTGCGACCGCTTGACCGTCAGCCCGGAATTGCTTGAGAAGCTGGCCGCTGACGAAGGCAAGCTGGAGCGCAAGCTGGCACCGGGCCAGGCCGGTGAAGCACGCTTGAGCCTCAATGAAGCGCAGTTCCGCTGGTTGTCCAACGAGGACGCCATGGCAACCGAGAAGCTGGCAGAAGGTATCCGTCAGTTTGCCCGGGACCAGGAGAAGCTTGAGGCGTTGCTACAAGCCAAGCTCTGAGTTGATTCACAGGCATGCAAAAGGGGGCGAACCTTGATGGGTTCGCCCCCTTTTCATGTTGGAATGGCTTGGCTTCGCACTGAGGGATTGGACGACAGAACAGACGTCATCGCGAGCAGGCTCGCTCCCACAAGTTTCGCGTAACCCTCATCTGAGTACAGCCCAATCCCTGTGGGAGCGAGCCTGCTCGCGATGGGGCCCGCCAGGTCATCCCAGGATCAGGGACGTTCCAACGCGTTCACCAGATCATGGAAAGCTTCACGATTGGACTCGTTCAGCCCCATGAGGATCTTGTGGGCTTCGAGCACCTTGACCCGCACTTCTTCCTCGGACTGGTCCTGGTCAGGCAGGTCATCCAGGCACTCAGGGCACGGCACCGGGTCACTCACGATGTTGAACACCTGGTCGAACCCCATCGATTGCAACAGACGGGTAATGTCGTTATGGGTGGTGACGACGGTGGGCAGCAGGCCAACCTTCTGCCGCGACAGGATCGATAACTTGGCCAGCAGGCCAAGGGTGGTGCTGTCGATGCTGCGGGTTTCAGTCAGGTCGATCACGATGGCGCTGAAATTCAGCGCGGTGAAGATCCGCTCAATAGTCGCATCCAGCGCCGAACACAGGGTCAGGCGCACTTCACCGACAAACTTCAGGACAAATGTGCCGTCCTGCTCGGCGAACTGGATTCTACCAGTACTCATCAAAGGTTCCTGCTCAACACTAACAGGGCGATATCATCCGGCATCTCCCCTAGCGTGGCTAATCCAAACACTTGGCGCAAGCCTTCCAGGCTGCCGCCCGCTGCACTCACCCGCTCAGGCAAGGCCGCTTCTTTCTCTTTGAGTGTAGGTTCTGTCAAAAGATCCAGAATGCCATCAGACATCAGCGTCAAGCTGAATACCGGCGGCAATTCCAGCACGTGGTCTTCGTAGGTCGCCTCGTTGAACAGGCCCACCGGCAAACCACGCCCTTCCAGATACCGAACGCTGTCTGGCGTGTACAACACAGGCAACGGCAGGTGACCGCCGATGCTATAGGTCAACAACCCTGTCTCCTCGTCGATAACTCCACCGACCATGGTGACGTGTTTACCCAGCTTACAACTGATCAGGCCCCGGTTGATATGCCCCAGGACCTCGGAAGGCTTGAACTCCGGCAGCGTACCGTTGCGCTTGGATTCGAACAGCAACCGCGTGGTCATGAACTTCAGCAGCACCGTAACGAAAGCCGACGAAGCACCATGGCCGGAGACATCCGCCAGGTAGAACGCCACTCGTCGCTCATCGACCCGGAAATAGTCAACAAAATCCCCCGACAGGTACAACGACGGGATGATCTGGTGGGCAAAACGGAAATCGCCGACGGCCCAGGGGCTGACCGGCAGCATGTTCATCTGCACCTGGCGCCCGGCGTTCTGGTCTTCCTGCAACAGGTTGAGGCTGGCTTCCAGCTCACGGTTGGCCGTTTCCAGCTTTTCGCGGTAACGCTGGTTCTCAACCAACAGCCTGGAACGGTCCAAAGCCCGGCGCACCGAGTGCTCAAGCACCGCCAGGTCTTCGAGGGGTTTGATCAGGTAATCTGCCGCGCCCAGACGCAATGCCTCGACCGCGTCATTCATCACACCCGCGCCCGAGACCACTATCACCGGCGTCTGCGATGAGATCTCGGTGACCTGGCGAATGAGTTCAAGTCCGCCCATCTGCGGCATGCGCAGGTCGCAGATGACCAAGTCGGGCTTGTCTTGCTCGAATACCTGAAGACCCTGTTGGCCGTTGCTGGCCTGCAGGACGCTGAAACCACTGTCTTCCAAGTAGGCTGCGAGACTGGCTCGCACCACTTCGTCATCATCGATTATCAGCAGCGTGGCACTGGTTTTTGGCATGTGGGCAAACGGCGCCAGAATTAGGTTGGCGTAGCCGGCTGGGCCATCTGGCCTCGCACGCACTACTGGATTCGCTTTCTAGCCACTCTGTCGTACCGGCTTCAGGCCTTTGCCCTACACACTATTACATCAGAGGTGCCCTTCTAAGGCGCAGACGGTACTCCCATCCGCGGGGCGTTTCAAGCTCATGCGGATAGCCGCTTGCCGTCTTTATTTGTCAAAGTACAGAGAGTTATAAGAACCGAGCGAAGCGTAACTCAATGGAAGGTCAAACCGACCAGACAAAGCGCAAAAGTACGGAAGGCGGCCATCAAGGCCGCCTTCCATTTGTTTCTGGATCGAATCAGAAATCGTCTTCGACCTGGCCATCCTTGACCTTGAACTCGCGGTTCTGCAGGTAAGCGTTGCGGATGAACACGTACTTGTCGCCCCTCACCAGTTTCTCGGCCGACAACAGGCTGGCACGGGTATCGACGACGTTCAGGCCGAAGATCGAGTTGCGCACCGACACATTGTCAATGTAGGGATAGGGCGTGGTGTAGTTATCGACGAGCTTGGCCGGTGCATCGCGCAGCGTGCTAGGCCCCAGCAACGGCAGCATCACGTAAGGACCGCTGCCCATCCCCCAATAGCCGAGGGTCTGGCCAAAATCTTCATCGCTACGCTGCAGGCCCATTTTGGTGCCTACGTCGAAGAAGCCCAGCAAGCCGAACGTGGTGTTGAAAATCAACCGGGCTGTGTCGACCCCGGCGGCGGCCGGCTTGGCTTGCAACAAGTCATTAGCCAGGTTGCCCACGTCCCCGATGTTACGGAACATGTTGTGGATGCCGTCCTCAAGGAACTGCGGCGTCACGTATTGATAACCCTGGGCCAGTGGCTTGAGCGCGTAAGTATCGACGGTGTCGTTGAAGGTGAAGATCGGACGGTTGATGCTTTCCCAAGGATCTTCTTCCGTAGCGGCCTGAGCGGCAAACGGGACCAGCAGCACACTGGCGGAAAGAAACAGCTGAGCTAGGCGATGGCTCCAGCGCATAAGGGAAAACTCCTTGGTTTATTCGAGCAAGGGCGCCGAGCCCAGGCGGTAGGATGCCGCTAGTATAAGGTGGAAAGCGTCGATAGGCAGCATGGAAAAAGAAGCTGCTTGTAGGACGTTTCCATGACCAACCCTTTCATTTCTCTGTCACAGGTCTGTCATTGAAACCCGTTAGGCTCGGCTTATTTCAAGGACGATCCCCATGCCCCGTGCCGAAGCCCTGCCTCTCCCCGCTCCCAGCCTCACCGCCGTACTGTTTGGCCTTAGCGGATGCCTGGTGGATTTCGGCGCGCGCATTCGCCACCCAGGGGCAGCACCGGCCGAACACGCGCAACCGACACCCGGCGCCCTCGAGAGCCTGCGGAACCTGCAACGTCAGGAAATCCCCTGCGCCTGGCTCGATGAACTGCCGCCAGCCGTCAGTCATGACCTGGCGGCGTCGTTACCGGCGTGGATCAAATCGCCGCAACTTCCTGCAACAAATAATCCGTGGCCGGCCCCTCATGCCTGCTGGCAGGCACTGATGGCGCTGAACGTCCAGCAATTGGACGGATGTGTATTGGTCAGCGGCGAACCCCGCTTGCTGCAGTCAGGGCTCAACGCCGGTTTGTGGACCATCGGATTGGCCTCCTGCGGCTCGCTGTGTGGCCTGACACCCAGCGAATGGCAAGCCCTGAGCCAACAACAGCGGGAAATCAGGCGCGCCAAGGCCACGGTAGAGCTGTTTAGCCTGGGGGTGCATTCGGTCATCGATCATCTGGGCGAACTGGATACCTGCCTGGCGGACATCAGTTTGCGTCGGATCAAAGGCGAGAAGCCCTGACCGGGATCATGCAGGGAGCGTGAGTGTGGATTACTCTTAGGACATGCCATGGACTTTTGACGCACTGTCGCGATCCATGGCTGTGCTTATCAATTATGGGAGTTAATGCCAATGGCGCGCCTCGAACTGCAAGAACAACTCAATGCCCTGCGCGAGCAATTGGACCAGAACCCGCCCCTGTCCGAACCTGAGCGCGAAAACCTGCAACAACTGATGGCTCAGATCGAAGCCGAAATCCAGCTGGAGAACACCCTTCAGAACACCAACCTGGTGGATGGCGTGAACCTGGCCGTGGAACGCTTCGAAGTCAGCCACCCAGCCGTTGCAGGGACGTTGCGCAACATCATGCTGACGCTGGGCAACATGGGGATCTGAAACACCGGACAAAGAAAGCCCCGCTCCATCGATGGCGGGGCTTTTTTATACTGCAACCTGAAATGCCATCTTTGTGGGAGCGAGCCTGCTCGCGAAGACGGCAGCACATCCGACCTCAATGCTGTCTGATCCATCGCTATCGCGAGCAGGCTCGCTCCCACAGGGGATCCCCTCTGCCAGGTGGTTACTGACGAACCAGCCGCAGGTTCGGCAGTTGCACGCTTTCAGTGCTGCGATAGGGGTTGATGTCCAGCCCGCCACGCCGGACATACCGCGCATACACCGTCAATTTCTCCGGCTTGAGCAAGCGCTGCAAGTCGAGAAAGATTCGCTCCACACATTGCTCATGGAAATCCGAATGCTGGCGGAAGCTGACGATGTAAGCCAGCAGGCTGGCCGGGTCCAGCGCCGCGCCGCGGTACTCCACGACAACACTGCCCCAATCCGGCTGACTGGTCACCGGGCAGTTCGATTTGAGCAAGTGACTGTGCAGGCTTTCTTCGACGATGCGCGACTCATCGCATTGCAATAGCTCGGGACGGGGATGCGCGTAGGAGTCGACGCTGATATCCAAGTCGTCTATGCAGACACCGGGCAGCGCCACGACGCCCTCACGTTCCACGTCCTTGAGGCTGCGAACCCGCACCTGCACCGGTTTACCCGCAGCAGCCGAGAGGTCCTGGCGCAACGTCGCTTCCAGGCTTGCGGTATCGGCGAACGGGGTCTGGTTCAGCGAGTTGAGGTACAGCTTGAACGACTTGGACTCAATGATGTTCGGTGAGTCCGCCGGAATCGCGAATTCACCGATCGCCACCACCGGCTTGCCGGACGGCAACAGCCATGACAGCTCGAAACAGTTCCAGAAATCCACGCCCTTGTACGGCAGTGTATCGGCCGTCAGGCCCAACTCCGCCCACTTTGCGGTGCGCGGGATCGGGAACAGCAGGGACGGCGTGTACGTGGCGATGTATTCGCTGGATTTGCCCAGCGGCGAATGTTCGGCTGCGGGATGCATGACGGAAACCTGACTGAAGAATCAGCGGATTCTATCAGCCTTTGCCCAAGCCTTTGAGTGCTTACTGTCTGACGGTCAAGTCACCCTTCATCCCCGCCTGGTAATGACCGGGAATATTGCAGGCGAACTCCAGGCGTGTGGCCTTGCTGAACGTCCAGGTCAGCTCGGCGGTCTTGCCCGGTTCCACCAACACGCTGTTGGGGTCGTCATGACTCATGCCGGCCATGTCATGCCCCATCGAACCATGATCCATCGAACCATGATCCATGGAGCCATGCCCCATCCCAGTCGGCATCAACTGCCCGCTCTGCTGCATCTTGAGCATCTCCTGCTGGTGCTCGGCGTGCATCGCGGCGTCGCCAAGATTGAATTCGTGCAGCAACCGGCCCTTGTTGATCAGCACGAATCGCACGGTTTCGCCAGCTTTGATGTCGAGTGTGCGCTGATCGAAGGTCATGTCTCCCATCACCACATCAATGGTGCGGCTGGCCCTGGCCGCCGGAGCAGGCTCGCCGAAATCGAAATGCTGGCCCGGCGACGCCCATGACGACGCATTGAAGGCCAGCGCACAAGCGGCCAGGATCAAACGTTTTCCCATCAACATGTCCATACTCCAACCGGATAATATTCAGCTTGCGCAAAACTCTATCCCGGTGGGGCTGCCAGTCGGCTGACGGCTTGATTACAACTTTGTCAGCTTCGGCCGCAGCGGTGCCTGGCACGGTATAACCTCACGCCGAAACCTGTCCTGAGCCGCCCTATGAAACTGCTGATCGTCGAAGACCAAACGAAAACCGGCCAATACCTGCGCCAGGGCCTGGGCGAAGCCGGGTTCAACGCCGACCTGGTGACCGACGGCATCAGCGGCCAGCAACTGGCCCTGAGCGGTGACTACGCCTTGCTGATCCTCGACGTGATGTTGCCCGGACGCGACGGCTGGCAGATTCTACAAGCGGTCCGCGGAGCCGGGCTGGATACCCCCGTGCTGTTCCTGACGGCGCGGGATGCGGTACAGGATCGGGTACACGGCCTGGAACTGGGCGCCGACGATTACCTGGTCAAACCGTTCGCTTTTTCCGAGTTGCTGGCGCGGGTCCGCAGTCTGTTGCGCCGGGGCGGTTCGATGCCCCAGGAAACCAGCCTGCAACTGGCGGACCTGCGCCTGGATCTGATCCGCCGCCGCGTCGAACGCAGCGGTCGGCGCATCGACCTCACCGCCAAAGAGTTCGCCCTGCTGGAAATGCTCCTGCGCCGCCAGGGCGAGGTACTGCCCAAATCTTTGATCGCCTCCCAGGTCTGGGACATGAACTTCGACAGTGATACCAACGTCATTGAAGTCGCGATCCGGCGACTGCGGCTCAAGATCGACGATGAGTTCCCCAGCAAGCTTATCCACACCGTGCGGGGCATGGGCTATGTGCTTGAAGAGCGCAGCCTGTGAGAGGCCGGTGGTCGTTGAGCAGCCGGCTGGCACTGTTGTTCGCCGCCTGCACCGCCGTGGTGTCCTTGTTTGCCGGGGTACTGTTCAGCCGCGCCAGCGAGGCGCATTTCATCGAGTTGGACCAGCAGTTGCTGGAAGACAAGTTGATCGGTCTGCGGCGCGCCCTTCAGGATCTGGATGCCGGACAGACCCAGCGCCGCCTGGAAGATGAATTGAGCCGACAGGCCGATCTGGCGCTGCGCATCAAAGACAGCGACGGCGTGCGCTGGTATGACAGTTCGATCCGGATTCCTGCCCGACTGCCCGAAAGCCCTGGCCTTTCCACCCTCAATGACGCCGACACCGATTACCGGGTCCTGAATGCAGCGCTGTACCCCGACCGCCCGGACTCGCCACAACTGACGCTGCTGCTGGACATCACCCACCACCAGCATTTCCTGCAACGCATGCAGCGCCTGATCTGGCTGACCGTTGGCCTGTCGGCCCTGGCCACCGCCCTTCTCGGCGCCTGGGTTGCCCGACGCGGTTTGCAGCCGCTACGACGCATGGGCGCAATCGCTGGCGGGGTTTCGGCGCGCTCACTCAATGCCCGACTGCCCGAAGACCGCATGCCGGCCGAACTGGCGGAATTGGCCCACAGCATCAACGCCATGCTCGGACGCCTCGATGACGCTTTTCAACGGCTTTCAGCGTTCTCCGCTGACATCGCCCATGAACTGCGCACGCCGCTGTCGAACCTGCTGACCCACACCCAGGTCACCCTCACCCGCGAGCGCACACTGGAAGATTACCGCGAGACATTGCACAGCAATCTCGAAGAGTTGCAATGGATGGCCCAACTGGTCAACGACATGCTCTACCTGGCCAAGGCCGACCATGGCCTGTTGACGCCTCACCGCGAGCCGCTGGAACTGGCGCAGGAAGTGGATGTGCTGCTGGAGTTTTTTGCGCCACTGGCCGAAGACGCCCAGGTTCGCTTGAGCCGCGAGGGCAGTGGTCGCCTCGAGGGGGATCGCGGCATGTTGCGCCGGGCCCTGTCCAATCTGCTGGACAATGCCCTGCGTTTTACCCCCATGGGCGGTGAAGTGCGGGTACGAATGATCGAGACTGCCCAGGCGTTGAGCGTGAGCGTGGAGAACAGCGGCGAAGGCATCCCGGCGGACTTGCTGCCGCGCCTGTTCGACCGTTTCTATCGCGCCGACCCGGCCCGCCGGGAAGGCAGTAGCGAACATGCCGGCCTGGGCCTGGCGATCACCCGCTCGATCATCCGCGCCCATGGCGGAGAGATTCACTGTGAATCAGCCGATGGCTGGACGCGGTTCGTGATTGAGTTGCCAAAATAGGTTGAGCCGAACGCCAACCCTGTGGCGAGGGGATTTATCCCCGCTGGGGCGCGAAGCAGCCCTAAACCTGCCAACCCGATCTGCCAGATTGAATGGGAGCTTTTTGGGCTGCTTCGCAGCCCAGCGGGGATTTATCCCCTCGCCACAGGGGACTGCGGGGCTTACGAGTATCGCAATGCCTGCGCCGGCTCGATCTTGGCCGCGCGCCACGCCGGGTAGACGGTGGCCAGGAAGCTCAGGATGAAGCCTGCGGCACAGATCAACACCACGTCGCCACGCTGAAGCTCAGACGGCAGGTTGCTGACGAAGTACACATCGGAACTGAAGATATGCTGACCGGTGACTCGCTCCAGCCACCCCACCAGCTCACTGACATTCAGCGCCGCAATCACCCCCAGCACACCGCCGATCGCCGTGCCGACGATACCGATCACCGTGCCCTGGACCATGAAGATCGCCATGATCTGCCGCGGCGTGGCACCGATGGTACGGAGGATCGCGATGTCCGCCCCCTTGTCGTTCACCACCATGATCAGCGTAGCGATGATGTTGAACGCTGCCACGGCGACGATCATCAGCAACAGCAGGCCGATCATGGTCTTTTCCATTTTCATGGCACTGAACAGGCTGCCCTGGGTGTGGGTCCAGTCGTCGGCCCTGTAGTCCGTACCCAGGCTCGTGGCGATATCACCGGACACCTTTGGCGCGGCGTAGAGGTCCTTCACCGCCAGGCGCACGCTCTGCACCTGGTTCGGCTGCCAGTGCTGCATCTGTGCAGCGTCGGCCAGATGAATCAGGGCCATGGAGCCATCCAGCTCGGCGCCTACCTTGAACACGCCGACCACATTCAGTCGCTGCATCCGCGGCGTGATACCGCCCGGCGCGGTGCTGACTTCCGGCACGATCAGGGTCAGCTTGTCGCCGACGTTCAGGCGGAAGCGCCGGGCGGTGATTTCACCGATCACCACGCCAAACTCACCCGGTTTCAAGGCATCGAGACGACCCTGGACGATATGCTGGGCGACGATGGACACCTTGCCTTCCTGGGCCGGGTCGACGCCGCTGATCTGGATCGGCTGCATCGAGCCCTTATAGCTCAACATGCCTTCCATCTCGGTGAACGGCACGGCGGCGGTCACCTCGGGATTTTTCAGCGCGGCGGCGGCCACTGGCTGCCAGTCATCGATCGGCTTGACCCCGACAATCGTGGCATGGGGCACCATGCCGAGGATGCGCGAGCTCATCTCACGCTGGAAGCCGTTCATCACCGACAGCACCACGATCATCGCCAGCACACCCAGGGCGAGGCCGATCATCGAGGTCATGGATATGAACGAAACAAAGCGATTGCGACGCTTTGCGCGGGTATAGCGCGTGCCGATGAAGATCGATAACGGTCTGAACATTCGCGGAGCACCGTAGAAAATTGAAGACCCGGCGCGTGTTACCGACGCCGGGTTGCGGGCGGTCAGATAGGCGTCAGGCAACCTTCCTGCAAATGCAGGACGCGGTCCATCTGCCGGGCCAGGTTCATGTCGTGGGTCACCACCAGGAACGCGGTACGCATCGAGGTGCTGAGCTCCAGCATCAGGTCCTGGATACCCTGGGCGGTGTGGGAATCGAGGTTGCCGGTCGGCTCGTCGAGCATCACCAGGCCAGGCTTGTTGACCAGGGCCCGGGCGATCGCCACGCGCTGGCGCTCGCCACCGGACAGTTCCGCCGGCTTGTGCTCCAGGCGATGGCCCAGCCCTACCCGCTCCAGCAACGCGGTAGCGCGCTGGCGGGCCTCTGGAATCGCGGTGCGACCGATCAACAGCGGCATGCAGACGTTTTCCAGGGCAGTGAACTCGGGCAGCAAATGGTGGAACTGGTAGACGAAGCCCAGGGAGCGGTTGCGCAACAGGCCACGGCCTTTCTCGTTCAGCGCCGAGAGTTCTTCTCCAGCCAGCCAGACACTGCCGGCGGTCGGTGTATCGAGACCGCCCAGCAGGTTGAGCAAGGTACTTTTGCCCGACCCGGAGGTACCGACAATCGCCACCCGCTCACCCGGATGCAGTTCCAGCTGCAGGTCCGACAACACCACTACCGACTCCGGGCCTTCCTCGTAGGATTTGCCCAGGTTGCGGCAGCTCAAGATCGCTTTTTCACTCATGCCCGACTCACTCATAACGTAACGCCTCCGCAGGCTGGGTGCGCGCAGCACGCCAGGCTGGATACAGGGTGGCGAGGAAACTCAGGATCAACGCGGCGCCGCAGACCATCAACACATCGTCGGCCTGCAGTTGCGATGGCAGGTAGTCGATGAAATACACGTCGGCGTTGAGAAACTTGTGCCCGATCAGACCTTCCAGGGCGGCAATCGCGGCACTGACGTTCAGCGCGGCGAACATTCCGACCAGGGCGCCAACCAGGGTCCCGATCACACCGATGACGGTGCCCTGGACCATGAAGATGCGCATGATCTGTCCCGGCGTGGCGCCCAGGGTCCGCAGAATGGCGATATCCCCCTTCTTGTCATTCACCACCATCACCAGCGTGGAAATGATGTTGAACGCAGCGACAGCGACGATCAGCAGCAACAGTAGGCCGATCATGGCTTTTTCCATGCGGATCGCCTGGTACAGGTTGCCGTGGGTGCGGGTCCAGTCCCGGGCGTAGTAACGGTCTTCGCCGAGCTGCTGGGCGATGGCCCACGCGGCACGTGGTGCCTGGAACAGGTCATCGAATTTCAGCCGCAGCCCCTGGACCTGGTCCGGTTTCCAGCGATGCAGGCGCGCCAGGTCCTGGAGGTTGGTGACGCCCAGGTAACCGTCCAGCTCCCCGGCGCCGACATGGAAAATGCCGACCACGGTAAAGCGCTTCATGCGCGGGAACACACCGCCCGGCGTTACGGTGACTTCCGGCGCGACGAAGGTCAGCTTGTCACCGATGGCCACGCCCAGTTTGGTCGCGGCCTTGTCGCCGATCACGATGCCGAAACTGCCCGGCGCCAGGTCGTCGAGCCGCCCCTGCTGCATGAAGTTATCGATGATCGACACCTGTCGCTCGAGTCCGGGGTCGATGCCGTTGAGCAGGACCTTGGACACCTTGCCGTCGTGGGTCAGCAGCCCCTGCATCTGGGTGAAAGGCGCAACGGCCAGCACCTGCGGGTTCTGCTTGGCCTTGGCAGCCAGGCTCTGCCAGTCGCTTATAGCTTCGCCGGATTCGACGGTGGCGTGGGGCACCATGCCCAGCACGCGGGTACGCATCTCATGGTCGAAGCCGTTCATCACCGACAACACGACAATCATCACGACCACGCCAAGGGCCAGCCCGATGATGGATGTCAGGGAAATGAACGATACGAAATGATTGCGACGTTTTGCACGGGTATAACGCGTGCCGATGAATACGAAGAGAGGTCTGAACATGTCGGGGCTTGTTCGGAGGGAAAAGGAACGTCCTTGTGGCGGGGGTCTCAAACCAGCTTTACACTCAGACCACCGCCGCTACCATGGGTTCGCCATGTCGACATTAGATGAAGAAGATCGCCGCGAATACTACCGTATCGAGGACATGATCGCACTGGAAATTCGGCCCCTCTCCATTCCTGAAGCTGCTGACCAGGAAGTGTTGCAGGATCCCTCTCCATTGTTCAACTTGCTCAGCGAACTGCACTTGAGCGAGTTCGAGTCACAGCACCTGCTGCGCCAGATCAGCGAGCGCGAGCGCAGCATCGCGGCCTATCTCAAGGTCATGAACAGACGTATCGATCTGCTCAGTCAGGTCATTGCCCTGACCGTGCTCGGCGAAATCGGCGAACCGCAGCCGGTGATCATTTCCGAAGGCGGCATCGACTTCCAGTATGCAACCCCCATCGCCATCGGCGCGCACCTGTCGATCAAACTGGTGCTCATGCCCCAGGCCCTGGGGCTGTTGCTGCGAGCGCGGGTCACCCATTGCGACCCCAAGGGCGACGGCTACGACGTGGGCACCGAGTTCGAACGCCCGACCGACGCCCAGCGCCAACTGCTGGCACGCTACATCCTGCAGAAACAGGCGCAAGAACGCCGCCTGGCGCGGGAACTGAACGAATCAGGTATCAATAAGGAAGAACCGTGACCCTCATTTATGGCCACCGCGGCGCCAAGGGCGAAGCACCGGAAAACACCCTGACCGGTTTTCAGGAATGTCTCAAGCACGGTGTGCGCCGTTGCGAGCTGGACCTGCACCTGTCCATGGACGGCGAGTTGATGGTGATCCATGACCCTACCCTCAAGCGCACGACCGATCGCCGGGGCAAGGTGGTGGAGCACTCCGCCGCCGAACTGGTGACCTACGATGCGCGCAAGGGTGGACCGGGCTGGATCACGCCATGCCCGATCCCCCGCCTGGAAGAGTTATTCGAGAAGTGTGATTTCGAGCATTGGCAACTGGAGGTCAAGAGCGCTTCACGCACCCGGGCAGCGGCCACTGTGCTGGGAATCCGCGAGATGGCCCAGCGCTTCGGCCTGCTGGACAGGGTCACCATCACCTCCAGTTCCCGGGAAGTGCTCAAGGCCGCCCTGGAGTTGACGCCGGACATCTCCCGCGGGTTGGTAGCCGAGTACGCCTGGCTCGACCCGCTGAAGGTCGCCCAGAGTTACGGCTGTGAGATTCTGGCGTTGAACTGGACCTTATGCACGCCCGAGCGCCTGATCAAGGCGCAGCGCCAGGGGCTGCATGTGTCGGTGTGGACCGTCAACGAGCCTGCGCTGATGCGCAGACTCGCCGACTTTGGCGCTGACAGCCTGATTACAGACTTTCCCGGTTTGGCCACCGCCACGCTCGAGAATGGCTGAAATCGGTCTCCCCGGCCGGCTCAGGCCACCGGCCGGAGCCGCTCAAAAAAGCCGGTTGAGCCCATCATAGGCCGCTACCCGATAGGCTTCGGCCATGGTCGGGTAGTTGAACGTGGTGTTGACGAAGTACTTCAGCGTGTTCAGCTCACCCGGTTGATTCATGATCGCCTGGCCGATGTGGACGATCTCCGACGCCTGGTAACCGAAGCAGTGCACACCGAGGACTTCCAGCGTCTCGCGGTGGAACAGGATTTTCAACATGCCTTGCGGCTCGCCGGCGATCTGCGCCCGCGCCATGCCCTTGAAGAAGGCCTTGCCCACCTCATAAGGCACTTTGGCCTGGGTCAGTTCCTGCTCGTTCTTGCCGATCGAGCTGATCTCCGGAATGGTATAGATACCGGTCGGCACGTCGTTGACAAAGCGCCAGCTACCGTTGTCGACGATACTGCCGGCGGCCGAACGACCCTGGTCGTGGGCGGCACTGGCCAGGCTCGGCCAGCCGATCACGTCACCTGCACCGTAGATGTTCGGCACACAGGTGCGGTAGTTCTCGTCGACTTCGATCTGGCCGCGGCTGTTGACCTTCACGCCGATGTTTTCCAGGCCCAGGGCATCGGTGTTGCCAGTACGACCGTTGCACCAGAGCAAGGCGTCGGCCTTGATCTTCTTGCCGGACTTGAGGTGCAGGATCACGCCGTTATCCACGCCTTCGACGCGGTCATAATCTTCGTTGTGGCGCACCGTGATGTTGTTGTTGCTGAAGTGATAGCTCAAGGCCTGGGAGATTTCCGAGTCCAGGAAGCTCAGCAACTGGCCACGGTTATCCACCAGTTCCACCAGCACACCCAGACCACTGAAGATCGATGCGTATTCGCAACCGATCACCCCGGCGCCATAGACAATGAGCTTACGCGGGGTGTGCCCCAGGCTGAGGATGGTGTCGCTATCGTAGATACGCGCGTGGCTGAAATCGATGTCGGCAGGACGATAAGGGCGCGAGCCGGTGGCGATGATGATGTGCTTGGCCACCAGTTTTTCCACCACGCCATTGCCGCAAACCACTTCCACGGTCTGCTCGTCGGCAAAGCTGCCGGTCCCGAAGAATACGTCGACACGGTTGCGGGCATAGTAACCGGTGCGCGAGGCCACCTGCTTGGAGATCACCTTCTCGGCGCTCTTGAGCACGTCGGGGAAGGAGAACCAGCGCGGCTCGCCGATGGCCCGGAACATCGGGTTGGTGTTGAACTGCATGATCTGCCGGACCGAGTGACGCAAGGCTTTCGACGGAATGGTACCCAAGTGGGTGCAGTTGCCGCCGACCTGGCGACGACTGTCGACCATCGCCACCTTGCGTCCTGCCTTGGCGGCGTTCATTGCCGCGCCTTCTCCCGCCGGGCCGGAACCCAGTACCACCACGTCGTAGTTGTAGACAGCCATGCGTACTCCTCAGAACAGGCCGCGGCACCCGATATGGCACCGACGGCTAAATCACGCCGGGTTGCGGCATGAAGGAACAATTTTGGGCCGGCTCACGCGCCCGGCCGCAGTCTATCGAAGCGTCAACGCCGCGCACATTACCCCTTGGTCGCGTCGTAGGCTAGTTTTGCCTGCGCTATTTCGCCACACCTAGGCTTTCACCAGCCTGTCATCACTACCCGACATTGTTGTGTTCATTGGGTTTTCCCGCGGCTGATCCGTTCAAACGTCTCATTGCTGCGGGTGACAAAACGATCTTTGTCCCGCAGCACGAAAAACACGCCGATATCGTGTTTCTCGGCATAGTCCCACCCCTGTTCAGGCCCGAGAATCAGCAACAGCGTCGACAGTCCATCGGCCATCATCGCCGAAGGATGAATTACCGTGACTGACGCCAGGTTGTGCAGGACCGGTGCACCGGTCCGTGCGTCGAAGGCGTGGGAATAACGCGTGCCATCCTGTTCGAAATATCGGCGGTAGTCGCCGGATGTTGAAACGCCGTAGCCATCGACTTCGATGACGCGCTCGGCCACCTGCTGGTCATCCCGAGGCGCCTCCAGGGCGACACGCCACGCTGAACCATCAGGTTTGCGCCCGGCCGCCTTGAGTTCTCCGGTGGCTTCGGCCAGGTAACTGTCGATGCCCAAGGCCTGGAACCTCGCGGCGATCCGGTCGACGGCATCACCGGCGGCAATACTGTTGAAATCGACTTCCACCGCGGCGTCCTTGCACAGCCGGTCGCCGTCGATACGCAAATGACCATGGCCGACACGCTGACGCACCTGGGCCAGGGCTTCGACGCCTGGTACCTTCTCTTCCCGGGACTGGGGACCGAAGCCCCACAGGTTCAGCAGCGGTTCCACCGTCAGGTCAAAAGCACCGCCACTTTGCGAGGACAACTGTTCCCCCACGCGAATCAATTCCAGCACCGGATCAGGCATGACCTGACAGCTGTTGGCCGGCAACGCATTGAAACGTTCGATGT
The DNA here is from genome assembly GCF_001269905.1 of Pseudomonas corrugata. Taxonomy (GTDB): domain Bacteria; phylum Pseudomonadota; class Gammaproteobacteria; order Pseudomonadales; family Pseudomonadaceae; genus Aquipseudomonas; species Aquipseudomonas corrugata. Next base: position 58,537 of record NZ_LHVK01000015.1, read on the forward strand.
CCGAATCGCTGCGATAGGTGGAAAGCTGCCGATCCACGTCGGCAAGGATCTGTTCCACCTCTGCCCGCACCGCTTTCGGGCCGGGCGTGGCCGAATGCCTGACGTACTGAATGGAATAGTGACTGCCCATGGTCGGGCCGCCGAAATGCTCCAGGGTATCGCCGTTGCCGCAGCCAGACATAAGGCCCGCCAGGACCACAAGCACGCCCCATCGTCCAATTAACAAATCTTCACCCCCCCTCAAAACCGCGATGGCCATTATGGGCTTCAGTGTCCGCCAGTCCAGATGCAACAACCTGTGGGACCAGATCTATGGGAGCAGACCTGTGGGAGCAAAGCTTGCTCGCGACGCAAACGACTCGGTCCACCTGCAAGACCGTGCCTTCGTTCATCGCGAGCAAGCCTTGCTCCCACAGGCTCGTTCCCGCAGGCACTGCATTTCCAAAAAGTTCTACCAGAGCGAGTACATTAAATGTCTTCCAACACGAGCAACGGCAAGGCGATTTTTCGCGTTGTCAGCGGCAACTTCCTGGAGATGTTCGACTTCATGGTCTATGGCTTCTATGCCACGGCCATCGCCAAGACGTTCTTCCCCACCGGCAGTGCTTTCGCCTCGCTGATGCTGTCCCTGGCCACCTTCGGGGCCGGGTTCCTGATGCGCCCGCTGGGAGCGATCTTTCTCGGTGCCTACATCGACCGCCATGGTCGCCGCAAAGGTCTGATCATCACCTTGGCGATGATGGCCGCCGGTACCCTGCTGATCGCCTGCGTACCGGGCTACGCCGCCCTGGGTGTGGTGGCACCGCTGCTGGTGCTGCTGGGCCGGTTGCTGCAAGGCTTCTCCGCGGGGGTCGAGCTCGGTGGAGTGTCGGTGTACCTGGCGGAAATCTCCACACCCGGGCGCAAGGGCTTCTTTGTCAGTTGGCAATCCGCCAGCCAACAGGCTGCCGTGGTGTTCGCCGGGCTGCTGGGGGTGGGCCTCAATCATTGGCTGAGCCCGCAGGAAATGGGTGAATGGGGCTGGCGCGTGCCGTTCCTGGTGGGTTGCATGATCGTACCGGCGATCTTCGTGATTCGTCGTTCCTTGGAAGAAACACCTGAATTCCAGGCGAGAAAGCACCGCCCTACCCTGCCGGAAATCATCCGCTCCATCGGTCAGAACTTTGGCATCGTCTTGGCCGGCATGGCGCTAGTGGTGATGACAACGGTGTCGTTCTACCTGATCACTGCCTATACACCGACTTTCGGTAAATCCGAGTTGAACCTGTCGGATCTGGATGCGTTGCTGGTCACGGTGTGCATTGGCCTGTCGAATTTCTTCTGGCTGCCGGTGATGGGGGCATTTTCCGACAAGGTCGGACGCAAACCCCTACTGCTCGCCGCAACCATCCTGGCAATCCTGACGGCCTATCCGGCGCTGTCCTGGCTGGTGGCGAACCCCAGCTTCAACCATCTGCTGATCGTCGAGCTGTGGTTGTCGTTCCTGTATGGATCCTACAACGGCGCCATGGTGGTGGCCTTGACGGAAATCATGCCGGTGGAAGTGCGTACTACCGGATTCTCCCTGGCCTACAGCCTGGCGACCGCAACCTTCGGCGGATTCACACCTGCGGCATGCACTTATCTGATTCATGTACTGGGCAACAAGGCTGCGCCGGGGATATGGCTCAGCGGTGCGGCGGTGCTGGGGCTGATTGCTACCCTGGTGCTGTTCAAGGGCAATCGTCATCAACTGCGGACTGCGCAGGCTTCAGCCGTTAGCGGCGCCTGATCAACCGCTATCGCGAGCAGGCCCGCTCCCACAGAGTGTACGCGGTCAAAATGTGGGAGCGGGCTTGCTCCGGGCGGCGATCCGACGAAGAGGCCAGTTCAGGCACCATAAAACAACAGACAAAAAAACGCCCCGACAAGTCGGGGCGTTTTTTATGGGCGGCTAGCGCTTAGCGTGGGAACGCAGGTGGGTTCACACCGGCCATGTCTTCCATCACGCGAACCACCTGGCAGCTGTAACCGAACTCGTTGTCGTACCAGACGTACAGAACAACGCGGTTGTCTTGGCTGATGGTGGCTTCAGCATCCACGACACCGGCGTGGCGCGAGCCCACGAAGTCGGTGGACACCACTTCCTGGGAATTGACGAAGTCGATCTGCTTATGCAGATCGGAGTGCAGCGCCATGTAGCGCAGGTACTCGTTCATCTCTTCGCGGGTGGCGGCTTTCTCAAGGTTCAGGTTGAGAATGGCCATCGACACGTTAGGCGTCGGCACACGAATCGCATTGCCGGTCAGCTTGCCGGCCAGTTCAGGCAGGGCCTTGGCGGCGGCGGTGGCGGCACCGGTCTCGGTGATGACCATGTTCAGCGCGGCGCTGCGGCCACGACGATCGCCTTTGTGGAAGTTGTCGATCAGGTTCTGGTCGTTGGTGTACGAGTGAACTGTTTCGACGTGACCGTTGACGATGCCGAACTTGTCGTTCACTGCCTTGAGCACCGGCACGATGGCGTTGGTGGTGCAAGAGGCGGCGGAGACGATCTTGTCGTCCGCGGTGATGTCGCCGTGGTTGATGCCGTGAACGATGTTCTTCAGCTTGCCCTTGCCAGGCGCGGTCAGGACAACGCGGTCGACGCCCGGGCAGGCCAGGTGCTGGCCCAGGCCGTCGGCGTCACGCCATACACCGGTGTTGTCCACCAGCAGCGCATCCTTGATCCCATACTGGGTGTAGTCCACCTCGGTCGGGTTCTTCGCGTAGATCACCTGGATCAGGTTACCGTTGGCGGTGATGGTGTTGTTTTCTTCGTCGATGGTGATGGTGCCGTTGAACGAACCATGGACCGAGTCACGGCGCAGCAGGCTGGCACGCTTGGTCAGGTCGTTCTCGGCGCCCTTGCGCACCACGATGGCCCGCAGGCGCAGGCCGTCGCCACCACCGGTTTTCTCGATCAGGATGCGCGCCAGCAGACGGCCGATACGACCGAAGCCGTACAGGACCACATCAGTGCCTTTGCGAGCCGAAACGTTCTGCTGGCCAACCACATCAGCCATCTCTTCACGCACGAACTGCTCGGCGCTACGGCCATTGCCTTCGTTGCGGAATTTGAACGCCAACTTGCCCAGGTCCACCGAAGCCGCGCCGAGCTTGAGCTCGCTCATGGCTTTGAGCAGAGGGAATGTTTCGTGGACGGAGAGTTCGCTGTCGTCGGAAGAACGGTGGCGAGCAAAGCGGTGAGCCTTGAGAATCGCGATGACAGACTGGTTGATCAGGCTGCGGCCATAGATCGAGCTCACCACGTTGTTATTGCGGTAGAGCTGACCGATGAGAGGGATCATCGCTTCAGCGAGTGCTTCACGATCAATCCATTCACCAAGACACTGGTCGGGCTTCTGAGTCACGGGAACCTTCCACATGTAGGGGCTGAAAAAAGGGGCTACATTATGCCGCCGAGTCCACGCCGGAGCAATGCGCGCCTGTCGCGCCGTGGTTTTCCCCTCTGCCCGGGTAGTCTGCGACTGACAGCCGCCCCTTTACCCCGCTACAATTGTCGACTTTGTCGCAACGCTTGGAGCTCAACCTTCCGTGCCCGTTCTGCGTCTTCCGCTTCTCCCTGCCACGGCAGGTAAACAGCACTGGGGCAATCTGCCCGGTGCCGCCCTGAGCCTGGCCATTGCCGAGGCTGCCAGCGCTGCAAAGCGCTTCACCCTGCTGCTGACCGCCGACAGCCAGAGCGCCGAGCGGCTGGAGCAGGAGCTGGGTTTCTTTGCCCCGGATCTGCCGGTTCTGCATTTTCCGGACTGGGAAACCCTGCCCTACGATCTGTTCTCACCGCACCAGGACATCATTTCCCAGCGAATCGCCAGCCTCTATCGGTTGCCGGAGCTCAGTCATGGCGTTTTGGTAGTGCCGATCACCACTGCCCTACATCGCCTGGCGCCGACCCGGTTCCTGCTCGGCAGCAGCCTGGTGCTGGATATCGGCCAGAAGCTGGATGTGGAGCAGATGCGCACCCGCCTGGAGGCCAGCGGCTATCGTTGCGTCGACACCGTGTACGAGCACGGCGAGTTCGCGGTACGTGGCGCATTGATCGACCTGTTCCCGATGGGCAGCAAGCTGCCTTATCGCATCGACCTGTTCGATGACGAAATCGAAACCCTGCGTACCTTCGATCCGGAAAACCAGCGTTCCATCGACAAGGTTCAGTCGGTCCGCCTGTTGCCCGCCAAGGAATTCCCGCTGCAGAAGGACGCGGTAACCCGCTTCAAGGCGCGGTTTCGCGAACGCTTTGACGTGGATTTCCGGCGCTGCCCGATCTTCCAGGACCTGAGCAGCGGGATCACCCCTGCCGGCATCGAGTATTACCTGCCGCTGTTCTTCGAAGAGACCTCCACCCTGTTCGATTACCTGCCCCAGGACACCCAGGTGTTCTCGTTGCCAGGCATCGAACAGGCTGCGGAAAACTTCTGGAACGACGTGCGCAATCGCTACGAAGAGCGTCGCGTCGACCCCTCCCGGCCTTTATTGCCACCCGCCGAGTTGTTCCTGCCGGTAGAGGACTGCTTCGCCCGTCTCAAGAACTGGCCGCGCGTGGTGGCGAGCCAGCAGGACGTGGAGACCGGCGTCGGCCGTGAACGCTTCCCCGCCAAGGCCCTGCCGGACCTGGCGATCGAAGCCAAGGCCACGCAGCCGTTGGCGGCGCTGGCAGGTTTTCTCGACGAGTTTCCCGGCCGCGTGCTGTTTACCGCCGAATCCGCCGGGCGACGCGAAGTACTACTGGAATTGCTCGATCGGCTGAAGTTGCGACCAAAATCGGTCGAGAGCTGGCCGGATTTCGTCGCAAGCAAGGATCGACTGGCAATCACCATCGCACCGCTGGACGAGGGCCTGGTCCTCGACGATCCGGCGGTGGCGCTGGTGGCCGAAAGCCCGTTGTTCGGCCAGCGCGTCATGCAACGCCGACGTCGTGAGAAACGCGCCGATGCCGCCAACGACGCCGTCATCAAGAACCTCACCGAGCTGCGCGAAGGCGCGCCGGTGGTACACATCGACCACGGCGTGGGCCGCTACCTGGGCCTGGCGACACTGGAGATCGACAACCAGGCGGCGGAGTTCCTCACACTGGAATATGCCGAAGGCGCCAAACTCTACGTGCCCGTGGCGAACCTGCACCTGATCGCACGCTATACCGGCAGCGACGATGCCCTGGCCCCGCTGCATCGCCTGGGCTCGGAAACCTGGCAGAAGGCCAAGCGCAAGGCCGCCGAGCAGGTGCGCGACGTGGCCGCCGAACTGCTGGACATCTACGCCCGCCGCGCCGCACGCGAAGGGTATGCCTTCGCCGACCCGAAAGCCGACTACGAAACCTTCAGCGCCGGTTTCCCGTTCGAGGAAACCGTCGACCAGCAGACCACCATCGAAGCCGTGCGCGCCGACATGCTCGCACCCAAGCCAATGGACCGGCTGGTATGCGGCGATGTCGGTTTCGGCAAGACCGAAGTGGCGATGCGCGCCGCGTTCATTGCCGTGCACAGCGGCAAGCAGGTCGCGATTCTGGTGCCGACCACCCTGCTCGCCCAACAGCACTACAACAGCTTCCGCGACCGCTTCGCCGATTGGCCGGTCACCGTGGAAGTGATGAGCCGCTTCAAGTCCGCCAAGGAAGTGAACGCCGCCGTGGCCGACCTGGCCGAGGGCAAGATCGACATCGTCATCGGCACGCACAAGCTGCTGCAGGACGATGTGAAGATCAAGAACCTCGGGCTGGTGATCATCGACGAAGAACACCGCTTCGGTGTTCGCCAGAAAGAACAACTCAAGGCCCTGCGCAGCGAGGTCGACATCCTGACCCTGACCGCCACGCCGATTCCGCGCACGCTGAACATGGCGGTGTCGGGCATGCGCGACCTGTCGATCATTGCCACACCGCCGGCCCGTCGCCTGTCGGTGCGCACCTTCGTCATGGAGCAGAACAAGAGCACGGTCAAGGAAGCCTTGTTGCGTGAGCTGCTGCGCGGCGGCCAGGTCTATTACCTGCACAACGACGTCAAGACCATCGAGAAATGCGCCGCCGACCTGGCCGAGCTGGTACCGGAGGCGCGGATCGGCATTGGCCACGGACAGATGCGCGAACGCGAACTCGAACAGGTGATGAGCGACTTCTACCACAAGCGCTTCAACGTGCTGATCGCCTCGACCATCATCGAGACCGGCATCGACGTGCCGAGCGCCAACACCATCATCATCGAACGGGCCGACAAGTTCGGCCTGGCCCAGTTGCACCAGTTGCGCGGCCGGGTCGGGCGCAGTCACCACCAGGCCTACGCCTACCTGTTGACGCCACCGCGCCAGCAGATCACCCCCGACGCGGAAAAACGCCTGGAGGCCATCGCCAATACCCAGGACCTGGGGGCCGGTTTCGTGCTCGCCACCAACGACCTGGAAATCCGCGGTGCCGGCGAACTGCTGGGCGACGGCCAGAGCGGCCAGATCCAGGCCGTCGGCTTCACCCTGTACATGGAAATGCTCGAACGGGCGGTCAAGTCGATCCGCAAGGGTGAGCAGCCGAATCTCGACCAGCCCCTGGGCGGCGGGCCGGAAATCAACCTGCGGGTGCCGGCGCTGATCCCGGAGGATTACCTGCCGGATGTCCATGCACGGCTGATCCTCTACAAGCGTATTGCCTCGGCCACCAACGAGGAGGACCTCAAGGATTTGCAGGTGGAGATGATCGACCGCTTCGGCCTGCTGCCGGAACCGACCAAGAACCTGGTGCGAACCACGCTGCTCAAGCTCCAGGCCGAACAGTTGGGCATCAAGAAGGTCGACGGTGGCCCCAACGGTGGCCGGATCGAGTTCGAAGCCCAGACGCCGGTCGATCCGCTGGTACTGATCAAGCTGATCCAGGGCCAGCCAAAGCGCTACAAATTCGAAGGCGCCACGATGTTCAAATTCATGGTGCCCATGGAGCGCCCGGAAGAACGTTTCAACACCGTAGAAGCGCTGTTCGAGCGCCTTACCCAGACCACTGCTTGAAGGACGCCCCATGCGCCTGTTTCGCTCATTGACCTTGCTGATGACCCTGGTCGCTCCCCTGGCGTTTGCCGACGACCTGTATCAGGTAGAAATGATTCTGATACGCCAGAATGCCGAACCGGTGATTATCAGCCGCGCCGCGCCGGAAGACTGGGACGCCGGCGCGCAACACCTGCCCGCCGACAGCCAGCGCACCCCTGCACTGGGTAACATCGTGGAGAAGCTCAACGCCAGCGGCCAATACACGATATTGATGCACAAGGCCTGGCAGCAGAACCTCGGGGAACAGGGCAGCAAGGTGGCCATCAGCGACGGCACCGAACAGTTCGGTCAGTTTCCCATTGAAGGCACCCTGGAGCTGAAACTGGGACGCTTCACCGACGTGGATGCCGATTTCTGGATCAACCGGATCGATGCCAATGGCCTGGTCACCGCGAGCGAACGCCTGCAGCAGAAAAGCCATACCAAGAACGGCCAGCTCAACTATCTGGACAATGGCCAACTGGCCTTGCTGATCAAGATCACCTCGCTGACCGCGCCCGCTCCACGGCAGGCACCTGACGTCATTCCGGACTGATCGGCGCGCCTATGCCCTCGCCCCTGAGCAAACCCCTTGCACCTTCCTGGGTCAATCGATTCAAGGAGCAGAGCCTGGAGCGCGGACGCCGCTACGCACTGGAGAACCGCGTCAGGATCGTCGAGGCCGGAGAAAGCACCATCACCGCCAGTTGCGAAGGCTCCGGCGGCAATGTTTATCGTCAGACCATTCGCCTTAAAGAGTCAGCCAAGGGCACACTGATTCTGCTCGAAGCCGCGTGCTCCTGTCCGGTGCGCATCAACTGCAAGCACTGCGCGGCGGTGTTGCTGCAAGTCCAGGAAACCCTGGCCTATCCGGCTGCCGAAAAAGACGCCCAGTTGCTGGAGAAACTCCAGGCGGTGCTGGACAATCGCAACCCCAAGGCCCCGCCGCAGGTGCTGGTGGACAATGTTCAGCCGGTGCCGCGCCTATGGCTGGCGAGCATAGAGTTCAGCGCCTTCGAGCCGCGTAACGGCAAGATGCAGCGCTACATCCAACACCGCGCCGCCCTGTCGTTCAGCTACCTGGACGAGTACGTCAGCGGCCAACGCAATACTGATGTATTGATTCGCCAGGAAACACAAACGCTGCGGATAAAACGCCACACCGATGTGGAGCAGTCCTACCGCGAGCAGCTACGGATCCTCGGCTTCAAGATCGCTACCCGGCAAAGCAAGGCCCTACCGGAAAGTGCCGGCGAACTGTACGAGATGGTCAACGACAGCGCCTGGCTAACGTTCACGCTCAATGATCTGCCGAAACTGCGCAGCCAGGGCTGGGAGCTGCAGATCGATGAAGATTTCGGCTTCGACCTGACCGCCGTGGACGACTGGTACGCCACCGTCGAGGAAACGCCGGAGCGGGACTGGTTCGATCTGGAACTGGGGATCATCGTCAATGGCGAGCGATTGAGCCTGCTGCCGATCCTGTTGAACCTGATGCGCTCGCACATCGAACTGTTCAACCCGGAACGCCTGGCGAGGCGCCGCGATGACGAACTCATCCTGGTCAACTTGCCGAACCGTCCGAATTCGGAGTTCGGTCCGCAACAAGTGGCCCTGCCCTACGGCCGGCTGAAACCGGTGCTGGCAACCCTCGGCGAGTTTTACCTGAACGAGCCTGGCACCACCAAGCTGCGCCTGAACAGCGCGGATGCCTTGCGCCTCAATCCCCTGCAAGACATGCCACTGCGCTGGGAAGGCGGCGAACACATTCGTGGCCTGGCCCAACGCCTGCGGGACATCAAGGACTACACAGCCACCGTGCCAGAAGGCCTGAACGCGACGCTGCGGCCTTATCAACTCGAAGGCTTGAGCTGGATGCAGTCGCTGCGACAACTGGAAGTCGGCGGCATCCTCGCGGACGACATGGGCCTGGGCAAGACCCTGCAGACCCTGGCGCACATTCTCTGCGAGAAAAACGCCGGCCGCCTCGACCGCCCCTGCATGGTGGTGATGCCCACCAGCCTGATTCCCAACTGGCTCGACGAGGCGGCTCACTTCACGCCGCAACTGAAAGTGCTGGCCTTGTATGGCGCCGGGCGCAAGAAGCACTTCGAACGGTTGGCCGACTACGACCTGGTGCTCACCACTTATGCATTGCTGCCCAAGGATGTCGAACGCCTGAAAGCGCAGCCATTGCATGTGCTGATCCTCGATGAAGCCCAATACATCAAGAACCCCACCAGCAAGGCCGCCCAGGCCGCCCGCGAGCTCGATGCCCGGCAGCGACTGTGCCTTTCCGGTACGCCGCTGGAAAATCACCTGGGCGAGCTGTGGTCGCTTTTTCACTTCCTGCTGCCCGGGTGGCTCGGGGACGTGAAGAGCTTCAATCGCGATTACCGCGTGCCGATCGAAAAGCGCGGCAGCGACATCAGGCTGCAGCACCTCAATGGCCGGGTAAAGCCTTTCCTGTTGCGCAGGACCAAGGAGCAGGTCGCGACGGAATTGCCACCCAAGACCGAGATCGTCCACTGGGTCGAACTCAGCGATGCCCAGCGGGACGTCTACGAAACCATGCGCCTGGCCATGGACAAGAAGGTGCGCGACGAAATCACCCGCAAGGGCGTCGCCCGCAGCCAGATCATCATTCTCGAAGCGCTGCTCAAGCTGCGCCAGGTGTGTTGCGACCTGCGACTGATCAGCGATGCCCCACCTGCCCGAGGCAGCACCTCGGGCAAGCTCGACAGCCTGATGGAAATGCTGGGAGAGCTGTTCGAAGAGGGACGTCGGGTACTGCTGTTTTCCCAGTTCACGTCGATGTTGGCGCTCATCGAAGATGAGCTGAAAAACCGCGGTGTGGACTACGCCATCCTGACCGGCCAGACCCGGGATCGACGCACACCCGTCAAGGAATTCCAGAGTGGCAAGCGCCAGATTTTCCTGATCAGCCTGAAAGCTGGTGGCGTGGGCCTGAACCTGACCGAAGCCGATACGGTGATCCACTACGACCCATGGTGGAACCCTGCAACGGAAAACCAGGCGACCGACCGGGCTTATCGCATCGGCCAGGAGAAGCCGGTGTTCGTCTACAAGCTGATTGCCCGGGGCACCGTGGAAGAAAAAATCCAGCTGCTGCAGAAGGAAAAATCCGACCTCGCCGCCGGCGTGCTCGACGGCCGCGTGGCCGGAGACTGGAAGCTGCAGAGCGACGATATCGAGGCGTTGTTCGCGCCGTTGCCGGATAAGTTGGAGAAGCGCTGAGACCCGTTGGTGGCGGCCCGATACCTGTGGGAGCCGAGCTTGCTCGCGATAGCGGTGTGCCAGCCCACTGCGATGTTGAATGATCTGGCGCCATCGCGAGCAGGCTCGCTCCCACAGGTTTCGCGTCGTGCAGCCATAGCGAGTACATCGCAGTTTCAGTGTGGGAGCGAGCCTGCTCGCGATAGCGGCGTCTCAGGCTACTGCGATGTTGAATGATTTGGCGCCATCGCGAGCAGGCTCGCTCCCACAGGTTTCGTGTCGTGCAGCCATAGCGAGTACATCGCAGTTTCAGTGTGGGAGCGAGCCTGCTCGCGATAGCGGTGTCTCAGGCTACTGCGATGTTGAATGATTTGGCGCCATCGCGAGCAGGCTCGCTCCCACAGGTTTCGCGTCGTGCAGCCATAGCGAGTACATCGCAGTTTCAGTGTGGGAGCGAGCCTGCTCGCGATAGCGTTACATCAACACCCGCGCCAGGGTCGACTTCACCTTCCCCATTCCGTCATGCAGCGCCTGCTCGATCTCCGCCATGGTGATCACCGCCGCGGACTTGCCCGCCGCCGGGTTCACCACCAGGGCCAGGCAGGCATAGTCCAGCTCCAATTCACGGGCCAGGGCGGCCTCCGGCATGCCGGTCATGCCGACGATGTCACAACCGTCTCGCTCCAGACGGGCGATTTCGGCCACCGTTTCCAGTCGTGGCCCCTGAGTGCAGGCGTACACACCATGGCTGCTGTAGCTACAGCCTTCGGCGGCGAGGGCAGCGATCAGTTTCTGGCGCAGCGACTCGCTGTAGGGGTAGCTGAAATCAATGTGGGTGACCGCTTCCAGATCATCGGCGAAATAGGTGTGCTGGCGACCGCTGGTGTAGTCGATCAATTGATGAGGCACGCAGAAGTGCCCGGTACCCATCGCCGCATGAATCCCGCCCACGGCATTGACCGCCAGGATCGCCTCGGCGCCAGCCTGCTTCAGTGCCCAGAGATTGGCGCGATAGTTCACCTGATGGGGCGGCAACCGATGAGGGTGACCATGACGGGCCAGGAACAACACTTCGCGCCCGGCGTAGTCGCCGATCTGAACGTCGGCCGACGGTGCACCATAAGGTGTTTCTACCGCCAGGGACCGGCGGATGGTCAGGCCTTCGAGCTGGGTCAGGCCAGTGCCGCCTATAATTGCGTAAATGGTCATGACAAAACGTCCTTAATCAATCAATTGGGCGGCTTTCAGCGCGCCGATTGCCGTCAGCCAGCGTGGATCCTGGCGGTATTCGGTGGTGGCGAAGGCCTGGCCGCGCATGCGTGCGATCCGTGCCGACGGCTTGACCTTCAGGCGCTGGGCGGCACTCAAGGCCAACTCCGCAGCGGCGCGGTCGTTGCACACCAGGCCCATGTCGCAACCGGCCGACAACGCGGCCTCGATACGACTGGCGGCATCACCGACCACATGAGCACCGGCCATCGACAGGTCATCGCTGAAAATCACGCCATCGAATTGCAGTTCGCCACGCAGGATGTCCTGCAGCCAGCGCCGGGAAAAACCTGCCGGGTTGGCATCGACCTGGGGATAGATCACGTGGGCCGGCATCACTGCGGCCAGTTGCTTGCTCAATCGGGCAAAGGGCACCAGGTCATTGGCGCGGATCTGTTCGAGGCTGCGCTCGTCGTTGGGAATCGCCACGTGGGAGTCGGCCTCGGCCCAGCCATGACCAGGGAAATGCTTGCCCGTGGCGGCCATGCCGGCCGCTCGCATGCCGCGAATGAATGCCCCCGCCAACAGCGCGACGCGCTCCGGATCGCCTTCAAAGGCACGGCTGCCAACCACCGCGCTGCGCTGATAGTCGAGGTCCAGCACCGGGGCGAAACTCAGGTCGAGACCCACCGCCAGCACTTCGGTCGCCATGATCCAGCCGCACTGCTCGGCCAGGTATTCGGCATTCGGATTGTCGGCAATCGCCCGCATCGCCGGCAACCGCACAAACCCTTGGCGCAGACGCTGAACGCGCCCGCCTTCCTGATCGACCGCCAGCAAGAGGTCAGGACGAACGGCGCGGATCGACGCGCTCAGTTCCCGTACCTGGCGTGGGTGCTCGATGTTGCGGGCAAAGATGATCAGCCCACCCACTTCCGGCTGACGCAACAGGTGACGATCTTCGGCCGTCAGCCAGGTACCGGCGACGTCCACCATCAACGAGCCTTGCAGGCCAGCAGTCATAGCATTTCCTTAGTAACGATGAACCCGCACGGCAGTACAGACACGACCGCACCGTCAGGCGCCAGGCCCGGCAAGTCGTGGTCGTGCGGTGACATTTGAAACGGATTAGAAACGAGAGTCGGCATGGGCGGCTAGCTTAGCGGATGTAAGCTGCCGCGCCCACCCGTTCACGCCTTGGCGAGAGCCGGCGTGGATTTATTGCGCGGACGCAGTTGGGCGGCCGCCATGGCGACGTCGGTGACGCCACTTTCGGCGCGCATGCCGGCCGCCAGGAAAGGCACCATCAAGCGCATTACCTGCTCGATCGAAGTATTCACGCCAAAATCGGTTTCGGCGATCGCCCTCAAGGCCTTGATGCCGGACATACTGAACGCGGCGGCGCCGAGCATGAAATGCACGCGCCAGAACAGCTCGATCGGTGGGATCCGGGGAGCAGCCTCGTTGACCAGGAGCATATAGCGACGGAACACCTTGCCGTACATGTCTTCCAGGTAACGCCGCAGGTGCCCCTGGCTCTGGCTGAACGCCAGGCCCAACAAGCGCATGAAAATGGACAGATCGTTACCGCTGCGCGGCTGCACGGCGAGCGCTTGCTCGACCAGCATTTCCAGCAGCTCTTCCAGAGTAGGCTTGACGTCCGGCTTGGCCTGGCGCCGCTCCAGTTCACGGTCGAGGCTGAGACAGAAAGGCCCGAGGAATCGCGAGAACACCGCCTGGATCAACGCCTTCTTCGAACCGAAATGATAGTTCACCGCCGCCAGGTTGACCCCGGCCTTGCTGGTGATCAGGCGTAACGAGGTTTCGGCGAAACCTTTCTCCGCGAACAGCTGTTCCGCAGCATCGAGAATGCGCTCAACGGTTTCCGACTGGGCCATGGTTACTCCGCCTGACAAACACTTGTTTGAAACATACGTTTCGACCTTGGGGTTGTCAAGCCTGACGGGACGTTTTGCGAACGCCCGGTCAGCTATTTAACCACACCTTTGCCAGCCTGTAGCCCCAGCAGGCTGAACCACCCGACCGACCGTCCAGCGGCCCGCGAAAAAAGGAGGATTGCCAAGCGGCGCTCACTGTATATAATCCCAGTCACTGTATAAAAAGACAGAGCGATCAATATGCTAAAGCTGACGCCACGCCAAGCAGAGATTCTGGCCTTCATCAAGCGCTGCCTCGAGGACAACGGCTATCCGCCGACCCGCGCGGAAATCGCTCAGGAACTGGGTTTCAAGTCGCCCAATGCGGCTGAAGAACACCTCAAGGCACTGGCCCGCAAGGGTGCGATTGAAATGACCCCGGGTGCATCCCGAGGCATTCGCATTCCCGGCTTCGAAGCCAAGGCTGACGAAACCACCCTGCCGATCATCGGTCGTGTGGCGGCGGGTGCTCCGATCCTCGCTCAGCAACATGTCGAGGAGTCCTGCAACATCAACCCTGCCTTCTTCCATCCACGGGCCGATTATCTTCTTCGTGTACACGGCATGAGCATGAAGGACATCGGCATCTTCGACGGTGACCTGCTGGCGGTACACACCACTCGGGAAGCCCGCAACGGCCAGATCGTGGTGGCGCGTATCGGTGACGAAGTCACCGTAAAGCGCTTCAAGCGCGATGGCAGCAAGGTCTGGCTGATTGCCGAGAACCCCGAGTTCGCACCCATCGAAGTGGACCTGCAAGAACAGGATCTGGTCATCGAAGGCTTGAGTGTCGGCGTCATCCGCCGCTAAAGGAGGCTTTATGCAGTTCCCTCAAACACAACAGCATACGCAACTCCCGTTGTTCGAGGCCTTCATGGCCCAGCCACTGGCTCCAGTCCTGAAAGATGTGATCGAGGCCCCCTGGGGCGTAGAGCCCGAGGCCTTCAGTGAACTGTCACTGCGTGGTGCAGCCGGGAACTGCCTGAATCTACTGGCACCGATTCTGCGGGAGCTGAGCCAGGACCAGGAAGCCCGCTGGTTGACGCTGATCGCGCCTCCAGCCAGCGTCACCCAGGCCTGGTTGCGGGACGCAGGTCTTAATCGCGAGCGAATCCTGCTGCTGCAACCACGGGGCACCCAGAGCGCTCAACAGCTGACTTGCGAAGCCTTGCGCCTGGGTCGCAGTCATACGGTGGTCAGCTGGCTCAACCCGTTGAGCTCAACGGCTCGACAACAGTTGATCAGCGCCGCTCGCACCGGGGACGCACAGAGCCTGAACATTCGACTGGGCTAAGACAAACACAGGGGCTTCTCCAGGACAGAGAAGCCAGGCAGCAACACCACTTCCAGGAAACCGACAAACGGGATCAATGCAGAACCCGCGGTCCCTCTTCTTCCTTGTTATTGAATTCGCCTTCAACCAGGCGCCCTGCCATCTGGACACCCACGCTCAGCATCGCCTTGGCGACTTCGACGTGTTGGCCTTGCAGGAACGCCTTGGCATCTTCGGAGAAGCTCAGAGTCACCAGGGAACCCTCGTCCTCAGCCCTGCGCAGCTCGATACGGCCATCAGGAAGTTCGACAATTTCTAGAAAGGACGTTGGCATAAAAGTCTGTTCTCCACGAAAGGCGAGGATTATATAGTCATCGGCCAGGCTTCGCTCGGTAACTTGACCAAGCGTTATCAATGAGGGGCTTGGGCTGAAAGAAATTTCAGCACTCGTTCAACCCTTCACGGAAGCGCAACGCCAGGCTCTTGAGGTTCTGACGCCAGCTCTCCAGCTCTTCCCGACTGAGCTCCTGCTCCGGCTCTTCTTCATCCAGATTGACCGCCACGATCAATGGCTGGGTCACGTCACCCTTGGGCTTGCGAGGAGCCCGTGGTGGCTGGAACAGCGCCGCGTGGGCTGCCAGCAACTTGGCCAGCCAGGTTTCCGGGTTATGAGCCAGCTCGATCATTTCAGCCAATTCCGGGATGGCAATGTCCTGCAACACCTCCCGGGTCAGCAACAGTTCGGCCCGTGGGGCGCTCGCCAGGGGAAGCCGATAGAAACCGGCTATTTCATGGCACAAGCCCAGTAACGCACCGTACAGGTGAAACAGGGCCGACTCGCGTCCGGCCTGGAGCAGCGCCGGGGAGTTCATCGCGCGCCCATCCTCGGTCCTGGCGAGCGCTTCGAGCGACAGGCCGGCGAAGTAGATTTTCTGGTTGGTGCGGGTATAGAGCTCGTGGGCCATGACGGCATTCTCCCAACGACATGAAAGCTTCACGCAAGGGCGACAGTGTCATGGATCAACCAAGACCACTGCAAGCCAAATACAGTCAAAGGATCAAGCGATACCCTGTGGGAGCGAGCCTGCTCGCGATAGCGGCGCAACAATCAGCATCAATGTTGCCTGATTCACCGCTATCGCGAGCAGGCTCGCTCCCACAGTTGTTTGCTTGACTGACCGGCACAGGGGAAGCCCCCTGCCTCCATCAATCAGCGCTTGTCTTCCACCGTCCATTTGCCGCCGTCGTAGTACGCCTTCCAGCCCGTAGGCTTGCCGTCGACCTCGGTCTGCACGTACTGCTCCTTGGTCTTGCGGCTGTAGCGAATCACCGCCGGGCGGCCATCCGGATCCTTCTGCGGTGCTTCGCAGAGGAAATGGTACTTCGGATCGATCTCGTCCTTGTGCGGCACGATCTCCATCACCAAGGGTGCGCGGGTCTCGCGGTTCTTCGGGAACTGACTGGCCGCCAGGAACAGGCCGGACGCACCATCACGCAGGATGTAGGTGTCGTTGACCTTCTCGCACTTGAGCTCCGGCATCTTCACCGGGTCCATCTTCGGCGGCGCGGCGTCACCGCTCCTGAGCAGCTTGCGAGTGTTCTTGCAGGTCGGGTTGGTGCAGCCGAAGAACTTGCCGAAACGGCCGGTCTTGAGCTGCATCTCGCTGCCACACTTGTCGCATTCCAGGCTTGGTCCTTCGTAGCCCTTGATGCGATACGTGCCCTCTTCGATCTCGTAGCCCGCGCAATCCGGGTTGTTACCGCAGATGTGCAGCTTGCGCTTTTCGTCCAGCAGATAGGCATCCATCGCCGTGCTGCAGATCGGGCAGCGATGCTTGCCACGCAACACCAGGGATTCGGACTCACCCTCATCGTCCGCGGCGATTTCGTCGCCCGGCACCAGGTTGACCGTCGCCTTGCAGCGCTCTTTGGGCGGCAGGCTGTAGCCCGAGCAGCCCAGGAAGACGCCGGTGGACGCCGTACGGATCTGCATCGGACGACCACATGTCAGGCATGGAATATCGGTCATCACCGGCTGGTTGGCCCGCATGCCGCTGTCAGGGCTTTCAGCCACTTCGAGCTTTTTCTTGAAGTCGCCGTAGAACTCGTCGAGGACGTTCTTCCAGTCCCGCTCCCCTTGGGCCACATCGTCGAGATGCTCTTCCATGCCGGCGGTGAAACCGTAGTCCATCAGGTTCGAGAAGCTTTCGGACAATCGCTCGGTAACGATGTCACCCATCTTTTCCGAATAGAAGCGACGGTTGTGCAGCGCAACGTAGCCGCGATCCTGGATAGTCGAAATGATCGCCGCATAGGTCGAAGGACGACCGATACCGCGTTTTTCCATCTCCTTGACCAGGCTGGCTTCGGAGTAACGGGCCGGCGGCTTGGTGAAATGCTGGGTCGGATCAAGCTTGATCAGCTTCATCACGTCACCCTGGGCCATATCCGGCAAGACGTCGTCGTCCCCAGGCTTGGTAATCTGCGGCATGACGCGGGTATAACCGTCGAACTTCAGAATACGGCCTTTGGCGCGCAGCTCGAAATCTCCGGCACCGACGCTGACGGTGGTGGACAGGTACTGCGCCGGCAGCATCTGGCAAGCCAGAAACTGGCGCCAGATCAGCTCGTAGAGACGCTCGGCATCGCGCTCCATGCCCGACAACTTGCTTGGCTCGGTGTTGGCATCGGAAGGACGAATCGCTTCGTGAGCCTCTTGTGCGCCTTCCTTGCTGCTGTAGACGTTTGGCGTGTCCGGCAGGTACTTCTTGCCGAACTCGCTTTCTATATAAGTACGCGCCATCGCCACGGCATCGGCCGAGAGGTTGGTGGAGTCGGTACGCATATAGGTGATGTAGCCGGCTTCATACAGACGCTGGGCCATCATCATGGTTTTCTTCACACCGAAGCCCAGGCGGTTGCTCGCGGCCTGTTGCAGCGTGGACGTGATGAACGGTGCCGATGGCTTGCTGCTGGTCGGCTTGTCTTCGCGCTTGACGATGCTGTAGGTGGAAGCCTTGAGCTTCTCCAGGGCAGCCATGGCCTGGGCTTCGTTCAGTGGCTTGAAGGCTTCGCCCTTCTCCCGGGCCACTTCGAAGCGCACGCTGGCGCCTTTGGCAGTGCCAAGGTCCGCATGGACTTCCCAATACTCTTCAGGGATGAACGCACGGATCTCCCGCTCGCGCTCCACCACCAGCTTTACAGCCACCGACTGCACCCGCCCGGCCGACAGGCCACGGGCGATCTTGGCCCACAGCAATGGCGAGACCATGTAGCCCACCACGCGATCGAGGAAGCGACGCGCCTGCTGAGCATTGACCCGATCGATGTCCAGCTCACCCGGCTCGGAGAACGCCTCCTGAATGGCCTTCTTGGTGATTTCGTTGAACACCACGCGCTTGTAGCGGCTGTCATCGCCACCAATGGCTTCGCGCAGGTGCCAGGCAATGGCTTCCCCTTCGCGGTCCAAGTCCGTCGCGAGATAGATGGTGTCGGCATCCTTGGCGAGCCGGCGCAGCTCCTCGATGACCTTTTCCTTGCCCGGGAGGATCTCGTACTTGGCTTTCCAGCCATGTTCCGGATCGACACCCATGCGTGAGACCAGCTGCTTGCGCGCCTTTTCCTTTGGCGACAGCGCCGGCGCTTCACCAGCAGCCGCCTTGCCGCGCTTGGCGGCTGGCTCCTTGCTGGCGCTAGCCGAACCGCTGGTGGGCAGGTCTCGGATATGGCCGATACTCGACTTCACCACGTATTGGTTGCCCAGATACTTGTTGATGGTCTTGGCCTTAGCCGGGGATTCCACAATGACCAGCGATTTGCCCATGGATCAGAAAATTCCTGAATTCTAAAAAGTGAAAGGCGGTTGGCGCCTGACGCGGCACCGCTATATATAGTGGCTGCAAGGTGAGGTCAAGCGCAGGGTTGCCCGCAGGTTGGCCTCAAGGCTTGGGGAAAATGCTTTCTTCGGCCTGCACCAAAGCAAAGCGCGGCACTTGTTCGCCGTCAACCTCGACGGACTCCTGGAACATGCTCAAGGGACGCACCCAAAAGCCGTAATCACCATACAGGGCTTGATAAAAGACCACTTCTTCCTCGGTTTCGGAATGCCGCGCAATGCTGAATACGCGGTACTGCGGACCTTTGTAATGCTGGTAGAGCCCAGGTTGTATCGGCATGTTTTGGCCCTCACTGAAATCTTTTCAAAATAAAAACAAAATTTTTTTATTAAACCCGGAAAAACAAAAAACCGGGGCACTTGGCCCCGGCTTCCATCGACGCAACGCTTAGACGCGTTCGAAGACAGTGGCGATGCCCTGGCCGAGGCCAATGCACATGGTGGACACGCCAAAAGTGCCGCCGTTCTGTTTCATGACGTTCAGCAACGTGCCGGAGATACGCGCACCCGAGCAACCGAACGGGTGACCCAGGGCGATCGCGCCGCCGTGCAGGTTAACCTTCTCGTTCATCTTGTCGAGCACTTTCAGATCTTTCAGCACGGGCAGGGCCTGTGCGGCGAACGCTTCGTTGAGCTCGAAGAAGTCGATATCGGCAATGCTCAGGCCGGCACGCTTCAAGGCTTTCTGCGTCGCCGGTACTGGACCATAGCCCATGATCGCCGGGTCCACACCCGCCACGGCCATCGAACGGATCACCGCCATCGGCTGGATGCCCAGGTCCTGGGCACGCTGGGCCGACATCACAATCATGCACGAAGCACCGTCAGTGATCTGCGACGAAGTACCGGCTGTCACGGTGCCGCCCTTCGGGTTGAAGGCAGGCTTGAGGCTCGCCAGGCTTTCGAGGGTGGTTTCCGGACGAATGGTTTCGTCATAGTCGAACACCTTCAGGAAACCGTTCTCGTCATAACCCTGCATCGGGATGATTTCATCCTTGAACTTGCCTTCCACGGTCGCCTTGTGGGCGAGTTGGTGGGAGCGCACGCCGAAGGCGTCCTGCTGTTCACGGGTAATGCCGTGCATTTTGCCAAGCATTTCCGCGGTCAGGCCCATCATGCCCGAGGCTTTTGCCGCGTACAGCGACATATGCGGGTTCGGATCGACGCCATGCATCATGCTCACGTGGCCCATGTGCTCGACGCCGCCGACGACGAACACATCACCGTTACCGGTCATGATCGCCTGGGCGGCGGTGTGCAGCGCGCTCATGGACGAACCGCACAGGCGGCTGATGGTCTGACCGGCCGCAGTGTGAGGGATCTGAGTCATCAGCGAGGCCATGCGGGCGATGTTCCAGCCCTGCTCCAGAGTCTGGTTCACACAGCCCCAGATCACGTCCTCGACTTCATTCGGGTCGACTTTGACGTTGCGCTCGAGCAGTTTGCTGATCAGGTGCGCCGACATATCCTCGGCGCGAGTGTTACGGTGCATGCCGCCCTTGGAGCGGCCCATCGGCGTACGACCGAAGTCGACAATCACGACGTCTCTAGGATTCAAGCTCATAAATGTTCTCTCGCTCTAGTCGTTGGGCGCTTAACCGAAGAAGCTCTGGCCGTTCTTGGCCATTTCACGCAGCTTCGCGGTGGGGTGGTACAGCGCGCCCAGATCAGCGTACTGGTCAGCCAGGGCAACGAACTCGGCCACACCGATCGAATCGATGTAGCGCAGCGCACCGCCACGGAATGGAGGGAAACCGATACCGTAGACCAGACCCATGTCGGCTTCGGCGGCGGTTTCGACAATGCCGTCTTCCAGGCAACGCACGGTTTCGAGGCACAGCGGGATCATCATCCAGTTGATGATGTCCTCGTCGGTGACTTCGCGCTGCTCGTAAACGATCGGCTTGAGCACTTCCAGCACCGACGGATCGGCCACTTTCTTCTGCTTGCCGCGCTTGTCGGTCTCGTAGGCGTAGAAACCCTTGCCGTTCTTCTGACCCAGGCGCTTGGCTTCGTAGAGCACGTCGACAGCCGAACGACGGTCGTCCTTCATGCGGTCCGGGAAGCCTTCAGCCATGACGTCGCGACCGTGGTGACCGGTGTCGATACCGACCACGTCCATCAGGTACGCCGGGCCCATCGGCCAGCCGAATTTTTCCATGATCTTGTCGATGCGCACGAAGTCCACGCCAGCGCTGACCAATTTGGCGAAACCGCCGAAATACGGGAACAGCACGCGGTTGACCAGGAAGCCCGGGCAGTCGTTGACGACGATCGGGTTCTTGCCCATTTTCTTGGCGTAGGCAACAGTAGTGGCAACGGCCAGTTCGCTGGACTTCTCGCCACGGATCACTTCCACCAGCGGCATCATGTGCACCGGGTTGAAGAAGTGCATGCCGACGAAGTTTTCCGGACGCTTGAGGGCCTTGGCCAGCAGCGAAATGGAAATGGTCGAGGTGTTCGACGCGAGGATCGTGTCTTCCTTGACCTTGTCTTCGACTTCAGCCAATACCGCTTGCTTGACCTTAGGGTTCTCGACGACCGCTTCGACCACCAGGTCGACATGGCCGAAATCGCCATAGGACAGGGTCGGACGAATACCGTTGAGCACTTCGGCCATCTTCGCCGCGGTCATGCGGCCTTTATCGACGCGTCCTACCAGCAGCTTGGCGGCTTCGGCCAGGCCCTGTTCGATGCCGTGTTCGTTGATGTCCTTCATCAGGATCGGCGTGCCTTTGGATGCCGACTGATAGGCGATACCGCCACCCATGATGCCGGCGCCCAACACGGCGGCCTGCTTCACGTCACGGGCGATTTCGTCGTAGGCCTTGGCCTTTTTCTTCAGTTCCTGGTCATTGAGGAACAGACCGATCAGGCTCTGTGCCGCCGAGGTCTTGGCCAGTTTGACGAAACCGGCGGCTTCGACTTCCAGGGCCTTGTCACGACCGAAGTTCGCGGCTTTCTGGATGGTCTTGATCGCTTCGACCGGAGCCGGGTAATTCGGGCCCGCCTGACCGGCCACGAAACCCTTGGCAGTTTCGAAGGCCATCATCTGCTCGATGGCATTGAGCTTGAGCTTCTCCAGCTTCGGCTGACGCTTGGCCTTGTAGTCGAACTCGCCGCTGATGGCGCACTTGATCGTTTCAAGGGCCGCTTGCTGGAGCTTGCCAGGTTCGACCACCGCATCCACGGCGCCGACTTTCAGCGCGTCATCAGCACGGTTTTCCTTGCCGGCGGCAATCCATTCGATGGCGTTGTCGGCACCGATCAGGCGCGGCAGGCGCACGGTACCGCCGAAGCCCGGATAGATGCCCAGCTTGACTTCCGGCAGGCCGATCTTGGCGGCGGAAGACATCACGCGAAAGTCCGCTGCCAGGCACATTTCCAGGCCGCCACCCAGGGCAATGCCGTTGATGGCTGCGACGGTCGGTACGTTGAGATCTTCGAAGTCGCTGAAAATACGGTTGGCTTCGAGGTTGCCAGCGATCAGTTCGGCATCGGGCAGCTTGAAGTTGTCGACGAATTCGGTGATGTCGGCACCGACGATAAATACGTCCTTGCCGCTGCTGACGATCACACCCTTGATCGAAGCGTCTGCCTTGATAGTGTCCACAGCCTGACGCAATTCATTCAGGGTTAGACGATTGAACTTGTTGACGGACTCACCCTTGAGATCGAACTTCAGTTCGACGATGCCACTTTCAAGAGCCTTAACCGTGATGGCTTTACCTTCGTAAATCATCAACTGATCTCCACGATATGGAAGCTGAACAGTACACGTTGAACGCTGACCACTGGTTCGGCATTGACGTTACCGTCGATGCTACGCCAATCCGCCAGGCACACCCGTCAACGCGATAGTCGGGGTTCTGTAGGAACGTTCGGAAAATACAAACGCTCAATTCATACGCCCGTTTGATTTGGGTACGTCACCTTCACGGAATTTCCGACAATTGTCAATCGCCCTAAACAAGGCCTCGGACGCGACTTGACGGTCATTTCCATTACCCTGCAGATCCGCAACAAAACGCTGCATGTCGAGACATTCATAAGATCAATAATTAGAAAAGTCGCCCTAATTCCGGGCGTGGAGAATGCAACCGGCTACGCTGGCGGATAGGTGATCGAAGCGCTTGGCGCAAGGACGTTACGAACGAACGCCCGGATTTGAATGGTTTACGGCCTGCCTGGCCAACCCGCCCGACGAGACTGTCGGGCTTTTTTTGCGTCAGGCCAGGGCCTTGAGCACGGCGGCAATATCCTGCAAAACAACGGCTTCGCCCTTCTCGCCCCAGTACAAGGTGATCATTTGCCGGTCGGCTTCGATCTTGTAGACGTTGGCCGGCAATTTCCGAAAATGCTCGAGTAACGACTCATCCTGACAAACTTCCCGCCATTGGTTGACCCAGACGCCCGGCGCGCTCTGCCAGTAACTCCAACAGGCTGGCTGCTTGCCACGCCGGGGCCGATGGTACTGCGCGCAGGGGTTTGGAGGCTGGGGATCGAGCCAGTGCGGCCACTCCTGGGGGGCCAATTGCATGGCCAGGCCGAGGCGACGGGCCTCCATGCGAAGGGCCATGCGACCGCTCTGTACACGGGACGGACGCAACCATGCCAGGGGGCTCAATACCACCAACAGGATTGACACCACTATCCAGACCGTCATATCAGTACTCCCGAATTCTGATGAGCTATTGACCCCTGTCGCCGTCAATGCGCTTGAAACCAGCCATACTTAACCGTATCGCCATTCTCTGGAGTGCTTTTCATGTATTACGAACACATCCTGGTCGCCGTCGACCTCACTGAAGAATGCGATCCCGTCATCAAACGTGCTCGCGCCCTGTGCGATGGCCGAGAAACCAAGCTGTCACTGGTGCATATCGTCGAGCCGATGGCAATGGCCTTTGGTGGTGATGTCCCCATGGACCTTTCCCAACTGCAGCAACAGCAGTTCGATCAGGCCAAGGAACGCCTTGATCGCCTGATCGTGAAATACCCGGACTTGAAACGGGAGAACAGCCACTTGACCTATGGCCAGCCGCGCCAGGAGATCCATCATTTGGCCAAGGAGCAGGGCTGCGACCTGATCGTGGTCGGCAGTCACGGTCGCCATGGCCTGGCGTTGCTGCTGGGCTCCACCGCCAACGACGTGCTGCATGGCGCGCCTTGCGATGTACTGGCGGTGCACCTGGTCAAGCGCGCATAACCACCATGAGCCCCCGCGGGAGCGAGCCTGCTCGCGATGGCGCCAGCACAGTCGACACCGCTGTCAGCTGACACACCGCTATCGCGAGCAGGTTCGCTCCCACAAAGGGCCGCCTTTCAAATCAGGCATCCAGCTCGGCCCAACGCTCCACCAGCGCATCCAGCTCAGCCTGCAACTGCTCCAGGTGCGCAATCACCTTGGCGGTTTCCGCAGCCGGTCGCTGGTAGAAACCGGCATCGGCCATCTCGGCCTGCACTGCGGTGATCTGCGCTTCCTTGGCATCGATATCACCCGGCAACGCTTCCAGCTCGCGCTGCAGCTTGTAGCTGAGCTTCTTCTTGGCCGGGGCCTGGACTGCGGCAGCTACCGGAGCAGGCTCGGCCTTGACCACGGCCGAATTCAAGTCGGCCTTGCCGGACTTGCTCTCGGTAACGCCCAGAAGACGCGGCGAGCCGCCCTGGCGCAGCCAGTCCTGATACCCGCCGACGTATTCGCGAACCTGACCTTCACCTTCGAACACCAGGGTGCTGGTGACCACGTTATCGAGGAATGCCCGGTCGTGGCTGACCATCAGCACGGTGCCGTTGAAGGTCAGCAGCACCTCCTCCAGCAACTCGAGGGTTTCCACGTCCAGGTCGTTGGTTGGTTCATCGAGCACCAGCAGGTTCGCCGGCTTGCTGAACAGCTTCGCCAGCAGCAGACGGGCGCGCTCGCCGCCGGACAACGCCTTGACCGGGGTACGGGCACGCTGGGGGCTGAACAGGAAATCACCCAGGTAGCTCAATACATGGCGGCTCTGGCCATCAATATCGATGAAGTCGCGGCCTTCGGCCACGTTGTCGATCACGGTTTTTTCCAGGTCCAGTTGGTGACGCAACTGATCGAAGTAGGCGACGTCGATCTTCGTCCCCTCTTCCACCTTGCCGCTGCTCGGGACCAGGCCACCGAGCATCAGCTTGAGCAAGGTGGTCTTGCCGGTGCCATTGGCGCCCAGCAGGCCGATGCGGTCGCCGCGCTGCAGGACCATGGAGAAGTCCTTGACCAGGAACGGTCCGCCTGGATGGGCGAAGCTGACGTTTTCCAGCACCATCACCTGCTTACCGGATTTTTCAGCCGTTTCCAGCTGGATGTTGGCCTTGCCGGTGCGCTCGCGACGCTCGCTGCGCTCGACGCGCAGGGCCTTGAGGGCGCGTACGCGACCTTCGTTACGGGTACGACGGGCCTTGATGCCCTGGCGGATCCAGACTTCTTCCTGGGCCAGGCGCTTGTCGAACAAAGCGTTGGCGGTTTCTTCCGCCGCCAGCACCGCTTCCTTGTGCACCAGGAAACTGGCGTAGTCGCCGTTCCAGTCGATCAGGCCGCCACGGTCCAGTTCAAGGATGCGAGTCGCCAGGTTCTGCAGGAAGGAACGGTCGTGGGTGATGAACAGCACCGCCCCCTGGAAATCCTTCAAGGCTTCTTCAAGCCAGGCAATGGCGCCGATATCCAGGTGGTTGGTCGGTTCGTCGAGCAAGAGCAGGTCCGGCTCGGAGACCAGGGCCTGGGCCAGCAGGACGCGACGACGCCAGCCACCGGACAACTCGGCAAGGGTCTTGTCGGCCGGCAGTTGCAGGCGGCTCAGGGTGCTGTCGACCAGTTGCTGCAGACGCCAGCCATCGCGGGCTTCGAGGTCGTGCTGCACATGCATCAGTTTTTCCAGGTCGGCATCTGTGACGATGTTCTGGCTCAGGTGGTGATATTCGGCCAGCAGCGCGCCGACACCGTCCAGGCCCTCGGCAACCACATCGAACACTGTCCGCTCGTCGGCCAGCGGCAGTTCCTGGGGCAGCTCACCGATCTTCAGGCCGGGGGCACGCCAGACCGAGCCGTCGTCGGGCTTCTGGTCGCCCTTGACCAGCTTCATCATGCTGGACTTGCCGGTGCCGTTGCGACCGATGATGCACACCCGCTCACCACGGGCGATCTGCCAGGACACCTTGTCCAACAACGGCATCGCGCCGAAAGCAAGGGACACATCGCTGAATTTGAGCAGGGTCATGAGCTTCTCCAAAAACCGGGCGCGCATTCTACCTGAGATGAGACTTCAGGGGTCCGCCATTTTCGTCGTTGAATCACTCTGCATAACAAATGTTGCGAACTTGCGCCGACGGCCCCGCAAAGCTTTCGCCGGTTGCTGGCAAAAGGCTAAGCTACAGGCAGTTACCCTGGGTTCTCCCTTGGGCTTTTCATGTTTTTTCTGCCCGGATGTCTCATGCGCAGTCGCCTTATTACTGTTTTGTCTTGTTTTTTCATATGCGCCACTGCTGCCCAAGCCGCTCACGCAGTGGATATTTCCACCCAGCGCCAGTATTACGATGAAGCAAAGCGGGCTCTGGCCAAGGGTGATACCGGCCCTTATTTCCGTTACAGCCAGGCCCTGCGCGATTATCCACTGGAACCGTACCTGGCCTACGACGAACTGACCGCTCGCCTCAAGAGCGCGAGCAACGCCGAAATCGAGAAGTTTCTTGCCGAACATGGCGACCTGCCCCAGGCCAACTGGATGAAACTGCGCTGGCTGCGCTGGCTGGCCGAACGCGGCGACTGGGCAACCTTCGTCAAATACTACGACCCCAAGCTCAACTTCACCGAGCTGGACTGCCTTAACGCCCAATATCAGCTCAGCCATGGCCTCAAGGCCGAGGGCTACGCCAACACCGAAAAGCTCTGGCTCACCGGAAAATCCCAGCCGCAGGCCTGTGACGCGCTGTTCGGCCTGTGGGCCTCCCAAGGCCAGTTGACCGAGCAGAAACGCTGGGAGCGTGCCAAACTGGCGGCTCAGGCCCGCAACTATCCACTGGCCAACAGCCTGGTCAGCGGCCTGGTCACCCTCGCCCCTCGCGGCAAATTGCTGGTGGACGTGGCGCAGAAACCCGAACTGCTCAACCAGACCTCACGCTTCGTCCCGGCCGATGAGCCGATGTCGGACATCGTCAGCCTCGGCCTGCGTCGCCTCGCCCGCCAGGATCCGGATAAAGCCATGGCATTGCTGGATGGCTACGCCAGCACCATGCATTTTTCCCGCGACGAAAAAGTCGCCATCGCCCGGGAGATCGGCCTGACCCTGGCCAAGCGCTTCGACAGTCGCGCCCTCGACGTGATGACTCAATATGACCCGGAGCTGCGGGACGACACTGTTTCGGAGTGGCGCCTGCGCCTGCTCCTGCGCCTGGGCCGCTGGAACGACGCCTATCAATTGACCCGTCGCCTGCCCGAGTCACTGGCCAGCACCAACCGCTGGCGCTACTGGCAGGCTCGCAGCCTGGAACTGGCTCAACCGCAGAACCCCGAAGCGTTGACGCTTTACAAACATCTTGCCCGCGAGCGGGACTTCTACGGCTTTCTGGCCGCGGACCGCTCCCAATCGCCCTACTCACTCGCCAACAAGCCCCTGGTGCTGAGCCAGGCACTGATCAACAAAGTGCGCAACACGCCTGGCATTCGCCGCGCCCTGGAGTTCCATGCCCGTGGGCAGATCGTCGACGGGCGCCGCGAGTGGTATCACGTCAGCCGGCATTTCAACCGCGACGAAATGGTCGCCCAGGCGAAGCTGGCCTACGATCTGAAATGGTATTTCCCGGCCATCCGCACCATCAGTCAGGCCAAGTACTGGGACGATCTGGACATCCGCTTCCCGATGGCGCATCGCGATACCCTGGTGCGCGAAGCCAAGGCTCGTGGCCTGCATTCAAGCTGGGTGTTCGCGATCACCCGCCAGGAAAGCGCCTTCATGGACGACGCCCGCTCCGGCGTTGGTGCCACCGGCCTGATGCAACTGATGCCCGGCACTGCCAAGGAAACCGCGCGCAAGTTCAGCATTCCCCTGGCCTCGCCCAGACAGGTGCTGGATCCGGACAAGAATATCGAGATCGGCTCAGCGTACCTGAGCCAGGTCCACAGTCAGTTCAACGGCAACCGTGTCCTGGCCTCGGCCGCCTACAACGCCGGCCCGGGTCGCGTACGCCAGTGGCTGCGCGGCGCCGACCACCTGAGCTTCGACGTCTGGGTCGAAAGCATCCCCTTCGACGAAACCCGCCAGTACGTGCAGAACGTTTTGTCGTACTCGGTGATCTACGGCCAGAAACTCAACTCGCCGCAACCGCTGGTGGACTGGCATGAGCGGTATTTTGACGATCAGTGAGGCTCAAGCGACAAGCCATGCCTGAAAACAAAAATGCCCGCATCAAATGATACGGGCATTTTTTATGGTCTGCTTTATCCCCACAATCCCCTGTGGGAGCGAGCCTGCTCGCGATAGCGGCGGGTCAGCTTGCATCAATGTTGAATATGCCGCCGTCATCGCGAGCAGGTCGCGCCCACCGCTGTGCGTGTTCAGTCGGCTACCGCCGCATGCCCCACATTGAACTGCAACGCCGCCAACCGCGCGTACAGCTCATTGCTGGCCACCAGCTCCTGATGCGTACCCACCGCCACCACCCTGCCCTGGTCCATCACCGCGATCCGGTCGGCGTTCTTCACCGTGGCCAGGCGGTGGGCGATGACCAGGGTGGTGCGATTCTTCATCAGATTGGGCAGGGCTTGCTGGATCAGGTGTTCGCTCTGCGCGTCAAGGGCGCTGGTGGCTTCGTCCAACAGCAGGATCGGCGCGTCCACCAACAGCGCCCGGGCGATGGCCAGGCGTTGGCGTTGGCCACCGGATAACCCCAGCCCTGCGTCCCCCAGGTGGGTCTGGTAGCCATCGGGCATCTTTTCGATGAAGTCGTGGGCATGGGCAATCCGGGCCGCCTCGCGTACCTGCTCGACGGTCGCGTCGGGATTGCCGTAGCGGATGTTTTCTTCCACGGTGCCGAAAAACAGGGCCGGATTTTGCGAGACCAGGGCGAAATGACGGCGCAGGTCCAGGGGATCGAGTCGGGTCAGCGGCACATCATCGATGAGAATCCGGCCTTGCGCCGGGTCGTAGAAACGCAACAACAAGTCATACACCGTCGATTTGCCCGCACCGGATGGTCCGACGAGGGCGAGTGTTTCGCCGGCGTTGACAGTCAGGTCCAGGCCATCGAGCGCATAGCTTTCCGGTCGGGACGGATAAGAGAACCGCACGCCTTCGAGACGCAAATCGCCCCGGACCCGCTCCGGTAACGTTACAAGATCCGAGGTCGGTGGCTGGATGATGTTCTGCGATCGCAACAACTCAGCGATGCGCTCAGCCGCGCCGGCGGCCCGCTGCAGCTCGCCGATCACCTCGCTCAGTGTACCGAACGCACTGCCGACGATCAGGCTGTAGAACACGAAGGCCGCCAGCTCACCGCCGGAAATCCGCCCGGCGATCACGTCCATGCCGCCCACCCAGAGCATCACGCCCACCGCCCCCAGCACCAGCACGATCACCAGGGTGATCAGCCAGGCCCGCTGGGCGATGCGTTTGCGGGCAGTGTCGAACGCCTGCTCCACCGTGACGGCAAAACGACGCTCATCCTGGACCTGATGATTGTAGGCCTGCACGGTCTTGATCTGGCCCAGGGTTTCGGAAACGTAACTGCCGACATCGGCGATGCGGTCCTGGCTCTGGCGGGACAGGCTGCGCACCCGACGCCCGAACACCAGGATCGGCGCCAACACCAGCGGCAGGGCAATCGCCACGATGCTGGTGAGCTTGGGGTTGGTGATGAACAACAGCACGATGCCGCCGATCACCATCAGGGTATTGCGCAGGAACAGCGACAAGGACGAACCGATCACCGACTGCAACAAAGTGGTATCGGCGGTCAGCCGTGACTGGATCTCCGAGCTGCGGTTGTTTTCATAGAACCCCGGGTGCAGGTACACCAGGTGGTTGAAAACCTGTCGCCGGATATCGGCCACCACGCGCTCGCCAATCCACGACACCAGGTAGAACCGGGAAAAGGTTCCGATCGCCAGGCCTATCACCAGCACCATGAACAGGCCGATGGACTGGTTCAGCAGTTGAGGAGAGCGCGTCATGAACCCTTGGTCCACCAACAGCCGGATGCCCTGCCCCATGGACAAGGTGATGCCCGCCGTGACGATGAGCGCCAGCAATGCACCGGCGACCTGTTTGCGGTAAGGAGCGATAAAGCCAATGGCCAGGCCAATGGCCCGGCGATGTAAGGAAGAAAGCATCAGTAGCGTCCAGTAATGCAACAGGAAAAGGACCGGTCAACGGCACCGAAGCGCGGCGGAACCTTATTGAATCAGAATGAGTCAGGTTAAATATGACCGCGACGACTATCCGCTAGAGGGTATCGGTCTAAAGTCTGACTGGAAACGTATTGGCGTTTCTGTTTGAGTAGAACTGTCGTCATGGCCTTCAAGGAGTGTCATGGCTCGGTCACCTGACGACAATACATTAGTGGCCTGCGTGGCCGATTCGAATAAAGGCCACTAGGCACACAACCTGACGAGGAGACAGGCCATGTCCTTGCAACACAGCAGCGACGACAAGATTCAAGTGATCCGCACGCAACCGGACCAGTCCCTGGGCTGCTCGTTCATCGACGCGCAAGGGCGCGAAGTACCGATCACGGAAGAAATGATCCAGAAAGCTTGCAGCGAACTGGAAAAACGACTGGTCAAGCCTGCCGAACAAAAGTGATACAGCCCGTCTTCGATTGAACCCGACCTTGATGTCGGGTTTTTTGTGCCTTCGGTCTGTGCTGCCCTGTGGCGAGGGAACTTGCTCCCGCTCGGGTGCACCCTACAGGGTCAGCGGGAGCAGCCCTTCTTTCCCACAAAGGCCGTGCCTAGACAAGGGTGGCCCCCAGCGCGGTCACGATCTGCTGCAACGCCGCTGATTGCCCTTCAATGTGTACTTTCAAGCTGTCGACCTCCCGGCGTGGCGGGTAATGTTTGCGCAGGGCATCGAAGGCACTGCGCTGCTCGCTGGTCGTCCCCACCAGGCTACGGCGAAAGTCCGCATCATCACGACGGGGGTCGTATACGCCACGGCACAGCGCAGCCAGCGCCCAGGCAGGGTCGGTTGCTGCGTCCAGGGTGACGCCGCCCAGCCAGGGGCGAGGCAGCAGATCGCCGAGGCTGACCGCGACCGGTGCCGCCAGGAACGCGCACAAAGCCTCATAGATCTGCGCCGTGCCGCGCTGGCGGCCATCGAGGCTGTAACCGGCAATGTGCGGCGTGGCAATCACGCACAGGTCGGCCAGGTCCACATCCACCGTGGGCTCCTGCTCCCAGACATCCAGCACCGCTTGCAGGTCTTCGCGCTCCAGCAGCACGTTGCGCAACGCGGTGTTATCGATCACCGGCCCGCGAGCCGCATTGATCAGCCAGGTACCGGGTTTGAGGCTATTCAGGCGCTTCTCGTCGAACAGATGCCAGGTCGGCTGCTCGCCGTCACGCGTCAGGGGGGTGTGCAGACTGATCACGTCGCACTGTTCGATGATCTGCTCCAGGCTCACATAGTCGCCGCCCTCGGCCGCCTGACGGGGTGGGTCGCACACCTTCACGTCCCAGCCCAGGCCCTTGAGCACATTGACCAAGCGCCCGCCCACCTGGCCTGCGCCAACCACGCCGAAGGTGCGCTGGCCCAGGTCCGCGCCTTCGATTTCAGCCAGGGTCATCAGGCTGCCCAGCACATAGTCCACCACGCCCCGGGCATTGCAGCCCGGCGCACTGGCCCAGCGAATACCGGCCTCGGCGAAGTAATCCAGGTCCAGGTGATCGGTGCCTATGGTGCAAGTGCCGACAAAGCGCACGTTGCTGCCTTCCAGCAACTCACGATTGACCCGACTGACAGAGCGAACCAGCAACACATCGGCCTGCGCGACCATGTCCCGGTCGATGCCGCGCCCCGGCACCCGGCGGATCTCACCGAAATCCTTGAAAAAGGCATCGAGCAGGGGAATGTTTTCGTCGGCGACGATCAGCATGGCAAAGCTCCTTTGGCGGGGGGGGCAGTGTAGGCGTTCCGGTGTGTCTGCGCATTACCGGAAGTGAATGACGGTGAGCGGGCAGTCGCAGCTCTCTGTGGGAGCAAGGCTTATCCCAATGTCGGTCAGTTAAGCCGTGGGAGCAAAGCTTGCTCGCGATAGCGGCAGGCAGGCCAACATTATTGCTGGCTGACTTACCGCTATCGCGAGCAAGCTTTGCTCCCACGGGTTTTGCCGACAGTGGGATAAGCCTTGCTCCCACAGGTTGCGCACCCAAGGGACCGCTTACAAATCCCCAACACAGCTTTTTTCCTGACCACTGCGTCAACGCGTAGAATCCGCCGCCTTGCGCTTATTTTTCGGATGTTTCCCCTGTGAATCCCGTGATCGACACCCCCACCCTGCTCTCCCGCCCGGCCCGGGTTCGCCTGGAGATCAAGACACTGTTGGCCCTGGCGCTGCCGATCATGGTGGCGCAACTGGCGACCACCGCCATGGGCTTCGTCGATGCGGTGATGGCCGGACGTGTCGGCCCACGGGACCTGGCGGCAGTAGCGTTGGGCAACTCGATCTGGGTGCCGGTGTTCCTGTTGATGACCGGCACGCTGCTGGCCACTACGCCGAAAGTCGCCCAGCGCTTCGGTGCCGGAACCTTCGACGAGATCGGCCCGTTGGTGCGCCAGGCCCTGTGGCTGGCGCTGGTGGTAGGGTTGATCGCGACGCTGGCGCTGTTGAGTGCCGAGCCGATCCTACACATCATGAAAGTGGATCCGGAGCTGATCGGTCCCTGCATGGAATACCTGCGCGGGATCGGCACCGGCCTGCCGGCAGTGGCGCTGTACCATGTACTGCGCTGCTTCAGCGACGGCCTGGGCCGTACGCGACCGGCAATGGTGCTGGGGTTGTGCGGGTTGGCGCTGAACATTCCGCTCAACTACATCTTCATCTACGGGCACTTGGGCGTTCCGGCCATGGGTGGCGTCGGTTGCGGCTGGGCCACCGCTATCGTGATGTGGGTCATGGCCCTGGGCATGGCCGGCTGGACGCGCTGGGGTCTGGCCTATCGGTCGAGCCATTTGTTCAGCCGCTTCGATTGGCCGCAATGGGCAGTCATTCGACGCCTGCTCGGCATCGGCCTGCCGATAGGCATCGCGGTGTTTGCCGAGTCGAGCATTTTTGCGGTAATTGCGCTGCTGATCGGCAGCCTCGGCGCCACGGTGGTGGCCGGGCATCAGATCGCGCTGAACTTCAGTTCCCTGGTGTTCATGATTCCCTACTCCCTGGCCATGGCCGTGACGGTACGGGTCGGCCAGACGCTGGGACGTGACCAGCCTCGCGAGGCGCGTTTCGCCGCTGGCGTGGGCATGGGCGCGGCCCTGGCGTATGCCTGCCTGTCGGCGAGCCTGATGTTGGCGCTGCGCGGTTCCATCGCCGCGATCTACACCGCCGACCCAGTGGTGATCGAGGTTGCGTCGATGCTGATCGTATACTCGGCGCTGTTCCAGTTTTCCGATGCCATCCAGGTCACCGCCGCCGGCGCGTTGCGTGGTTACCAGGACACCCGGGTGACGATGATCCTGACCCTGTTCGCCTATTGGGGTATCGGCTTGCCGGTGGGTTATGCGTTGGGCCTGACCGATTGGTTCGGCGCAGCCAGCGGCCCGAGCGGGTTGTGGCAAGGCCTGATCGTGGGCTTGAGCTGCGCGGCGCTGATGCTGTCGATCCGCCTGGCCCGCAGCGCGCGCAAGCAGATCCGCATCAGCCGTTCGACGAGTTAAGCGAGCTTCTTGCGGATCCAGTAGCGGTAAGTACCGTCCACTTCGTCCTGGGCCACCAGTTCGTGGTCAAGAAACACACAGAACTTGGGGATGTCGCGGCGGGTCGAGGGGTCGGTGGCAATCACCTTCAACAGCCCGCCCGGCACCAGGTCACGGATGTGCTGGTGCAGCATCATCACCGGCTCCGGACAATTGAGGCCGGTGGCATCCAGCGTGCCGTCGACTGGCGTGTCGTGTATTTCACTCATGGTCTACTCCTGAAACTGGCCGGCATTGTCGCGCAATGTCGGGTTGGAACAAAGCCCGCATATTTCGGTTCTGTGGGAGCAAGGTTGTGGGAGCAAGGCTTGCCCGCGATGCGGGCGCCGCGATTCTGAAAGACCGCGTTGACTCATCGCGAGCAAGCTTTGCTCCCACCAGGCTTGGTTCCCACAGGCTTCTTGCTGTCCAGCCGCCGCAAATGGCACGTCACCTCTTCGCGGTCGTGGTACAGCTGCTTGCACCCGATCTCCACCTTGATCCCCCGGGCCTTGAAGCCCTCGGCAATGCGTTCGAGCAGGCGTTTCACTTCGGCATAGCGCTGCTTCATCGGCAATTTGAGGTTGACCACTGCCTCGCGACAATGGCCCTCGCCGATCCACTCTTCCAGCATCGCCGCATTACGCGCCGGCTTTTCGACGATGTCGCAGACCATCCAGTCCACCGGCTGCTTGGGTTTGAAGGTAAAGCCATCCGCCATCAGGTGTTGCACCAGACCGGTGTCCATCAGGCTTTCGGCCATCGGGCCGTTGTCGATGGCGGTCACCAGCATCCCGCGATTGACCAGTTGCCAGGTCCAACCGCCCGGCGCGGCCCCCAGGTCCACGCCGGTCATATCACTGTGCAAGCGCTCATCCCACTCATCCCGAGGAATAAAGTGGTGCCAGGCCTCTTCGAGCTTGAGGGTGGAGCGACTCGGCGCCTCCCGAGGGAACTTCAGACGTGGTATCCCCATGGGCCACATCGCCGAGTTGCTCGCCTCCGCCAGCCCCAGGAACACTTCACGGCCACTTTTGAAGGTCAGCAGCAGGCGCGGTTTGTGCGGATCGTCCACCAGCTTGCCGGCACCGGTCAGTGCCTTGCGTAGCGGGCCTTCGAATTTCTTGCAGAAGTTCGACAGTTCCTTGCCATCATTGGTGTCGACCACTTCCAGCCACACGCTGCCACAGGCCGGAAACTGCGCCATGTGGGACAGGATGACACTGATACGGTCGGTTTCCGGCAGATCAATGAAGGTACCACGCGCCCACTGGCGCGGAAAAATCAGGTCGGCGAAACGCTGACCGCGCATCAGCCGCTCGGCGCCGTCCGCTTCGGTGCAGACGAATTCGGCGCAGGCACTGGCCGGTTTGGCCTTGGCATAGCCGGCTACGTTGAGCCTGGCGGCGTGTTCGGCGATCTCGGAACAGACCTCGCCTTCGAAGCCCGGCCGGCAGTGCATGAAAAGCGTGTTCATTGAAACTCCGTAGCAAAGCCTGTCACGAAAATCGGCGCATGATAGCGGACTTCGGAACCCCGAACCTGCCCATAGAGTCCAGTGATTAGTCATACGCTCGAAACAGGGCTAGGTTAAAGGCTCTGTCCGTCCCGTCAGTCCGTAACCGTGCGGACTCAAAGGAGTGATTTCAATGCCATCCCTCGATAGCCTGAAAACCCTTAAAACACTGCAGGTCGACGCCAAGGTCTACCACTATTTCAGCCTGCCGGACGCCGCCCGCAGCCTCGGTGACCTGGACAAGCTGCCCATGTCCCTGAAAGTGCTGCTGGAAAACCTGCTGCGCTGGGAAGATGAAAAAACCGTCACCGGCGCCGACCTCAAGGCACTGGCCGGGTGGCTGAAAGAACGTCGTTCCGACCGCGAGATCCAATACCGCCCGGCACGGGTGTTGATGCAAGACTTCACCGGCGTCCCGGCCGTGGTCGACCTCGCCGCCATGCGCGCCGCCGTGGAGAAGGCCGGTGGCGATCCCCAGCGGATCAACCCGCTGTCGCCGGTGGACCTGGTGATCGACCACTCGGTGATGGTGGACAAGTTCGCCAGCCGCCAGGCGTTCGAGCAGAACGTCGACATCGAGATGCAGCGCAACGGCGAACGCTACGCCTTCCTGCGCTGGGGCCAGAGCGCCTTCGCCAACTTCAGCGTGGTGCCGCCGGGCACCGGGATCTGTCACCAGGTCAACCTCGAATACCTGGGGCGCACCGTGTGGACCAAGGAGGAAGACGGTCGCACCTATGCCTTCCCCGATACGCTGGTGGGCACTGACTCCCACACCACCATGATCAATGGCCTGGGTGTGCTGGGCTGGGGCGTCGGCGGGATCGAGGCCGAAGCGGCCATGCTCGGCCAGCCAGTGTCGATGCTGATTCCCGAGGTCATCGGTTTCAAACTCATCGGCAAGCTGCGCGAAGGCATCACCGCCACCGACCTGGTCCTCACCGTCACACAGATGCTGCGCAAGAAAGGCGTGGTGGGCAAATTCGTCGAGTTCTATGGCGATGGCCTCGCCGACCTGCCCCTGGCCGACCGCGCCACCATCGCCAATATGGCCCCGGAATACGGTGCCACGTGCGGCTTCTTCCCGGTGGACGACGTCACTCTGGATTACCTGCGCCTGTCCGGGCGCCCGGCGGACACGGTGAAACTGGTAGAAGCCTATTGCAAAGCCCAGGGCTTGTGGCGCTTGCCTGGCAAGGAACCGGTGTTCACCGACACTCTGGAACTGGACATGGGCAGCGTCGAAGCCAGCCTGGCCGGGCCGAAACGCCCTCAGGACCGGGTTTCGCTGCCGAATGTCGGCCAGGCTTTCAGCGACTTCCTGGGACTGCAGGTCAAACCCACCAGCAAGGAAGAAGGTCGCCTGGAAAGCGAAGGCGGCGGTGGCGTTGCGGTGGGCAATGCCGATCAGGTAGGTGAGGCCGAGTACGAGTTCGAAGGCCACACGCATCGCCTGAAAAACGGTGCGGTGGTGATCGCGGCCATTACCTCCTGCACCAACACCTCCAACCCCAGTGTGATGATGGCCGCCGGGCTGCTGGCGAAAAAAGCCGTGGAAAAAGGCCTGACCCGCAAGCCCTGGGTCAAGAGTTCCCTGGCACCGGGCTCGAAGGTTGTCACAGATTACTACCAGGCCGCCGGCCTGACCGAATATCTGGATCAACTGGGCTTTGCCCTGGTGGGCTACGGCTGCACCACCTGCATCGGCAACTCCGGCCCCCTGCCGGATCCAATCGAGAAAGCCATCCAGAAGGCCGACCTGACCGTGGCCTCGGTGCTGTCGGGCAACCGCAACTTTGAAGGCCGCGTACATCCGCTGGTCAAGACCAACTGGCTGGCCTCGCCGCCCCTGGTGGTGGCCTATGCCCTGGCCGGCACCGTGCGCATCGATATCAGCAGCGAACCGCTGGGCAACGACCGCGACGGCAATCCGGTGTACCTGCGAGACATCTGGCCCAGCAGCAAAGAAGTCGCCGAAGCCGTGGCCCGGGTGGACACCAGCATGTTCCACAAGGAATATGCCGCCGTGTTTGCCGGTGACGAGCAATGGCAAGCCATCGAGGTGCCGCAAGCGGCGACCTACGTCTGGCAGCCGGACTCGACCTATATCCAGCACCCGCCCTTCTTCGACGGCATTGACGGGCCGCCACCGGCCATTCGCAACATCGAAGGCGCCCGGGTACTGGCCCTGCTCGGCGATTCGGTCACCACCGACCACATCTCCCCGGCCGGCAATATCAAGGCCGACAGTCCGGCTGGCCGCTACCTGCGTGAACAGGGCGTCGAGCCCCGGGATTTCAACTCCTACGGCTCAAGGCGCGGTAATCATCAGGTGATGATGCGCGGCACGTTTGCCAACATCCGGATCCGCAACGAAATGCTCGGCGGCGAGGAAGGCGGCAACACGATCTACATTCCCAGCGGCGAAAGAATGCCGATCTACGATGCCGCCATGTTGTATCAGGCCAAGGGCACGCCGCTGGTGGTGATCGCGGGACAGGAATATGGCACCGGCTCCAGTCGGGACTGGGCAGCCAAGGGTACGAACCTGCTGGGGGTCAAAGCAGTGATCGCCGAAAGCTTCGAGCGCATCCATCGTTCCAACCTAGTGGGCATGGGCGTACTGCCGTTGCAGTTCAAGCTCGACCAGAACCGCAAGCGCCTGAACCTGACCGGCAAGGAAACCGTGGACATCCTTGGCCTGAACGACGTCGAACTGACGCCACGGATGAACCTGCCACTGGTGATCACCCGCGAGGACGGTAGCCAGGAGCAGATCGAGGTGTTGTGTCGGATCGATACCTTGAATGAAGTGGAGTATTTCAAGGCGGGCGGGATCCTGCACTACGTCCTGCGGCAATTGATTGCCGGTTAAAGCGCAATCCCTGTAGAAGCGGGCTTGCTCGCGAAGGCAGTCGTTCTGTTGCTGCATTGACTGGCCCGGCGCTTTCGCGAGCAAGCCCGCTCCCACAGCCCTGTCCTTGGCTGAAAAGTATCAATCACCAGATCAATCACCGCTTTTTGTATCGCTCCGCTTATACTCCCCCCGCCGGCACTCAAGGATCTGAGTCAGCCGGCGATTTTTCCACACCTACGCATGAATCTGCATGGATACAAATATGTGTTCTTTGCGCGACATGGCAACGTCGTAGGCGCTGCGACCATTTTCGCCAAAGCTTCACAGCCCTAAAAGGATGTTATATGCCCGCTCTACCCTGGCCCTACCTGGCCCTCCTTTCAGTCGGCTACTGCCTGGCCCTGGCCTATGGAACACTGGCCTGGACCGCCGCCATCTCAATCGCACTGTTGCTACTCGCCGGCTATGCGGTTCGCCAGCAGCAGATACCGGTCGGCAGGTTTCTCGGCCATGCCCTTTTCCTCGTCCTGGCCCTGGCCCTGGCCCTGCACTGGATGCCGGGCTTTTTCAACGGCCGGGCAATCCCGGCCCATCGCTTGACCGACGATGCCGTAGCCTTTGCCATGTATTTCAATCAGGACAAGCCACTGATCGGTTTCTGGTTGTTGCTGGCGTGTCCATGGATCGTCGGCCGGCGCACGCTTGGCCTGTCGGTCCTGGCCACAGCCCTGGGCCTGACGCTGAGCGCGATATTGGCCCTGGGGGGGGCGGTCATGCTGGGCATGATCCACTGGGCTCCGAAGTGGCCGGACCAGGCATGGATCTGGGTCGCCAACAATCTTCTACTGGTGACAGTGGTGGAGGAAGCGCTGTTTCGTGGCTACATTCAAGGCGGCCTGAGCCGGCGCTTCAGTCATCTGGCCCAGGGCGACAACCTGGCGTTGCTCCTGGCCTCGCTGCTGTTCGGCCTGGTCCATGCTGGCGCGGGTTGGCAATGGGTGTTGCTGTCGGGCCTGGCGGGAGTCGGCTACGGCCTTGCCTATCGCTTTGGCGGCCTGGGCTCGGCAATAGCCACCCACTTCGGTCTTAATCTGCTTCATTTCGCCCTATTTACCTACCCGATGCTGGCGTGATACCGACGGGAAAAATAACTTCAACAAACACCGGACGTTGCCGACAACCTTTCAAAGCCTTGCGGATTATCACACCATGCGTAACAACCAACCTATCACACAACGCGAAAGGACCTTTGCGGCCCAGCAACGGTTGATCTCCACCACCAATGCCAAGGGCGTGATCACCTACTGCAACGACGCGTTCGTTGACATCAGCGGGTTCTCCAAGGAAGAACTGATTGGTTCGCCCCACAATCTGGTGCGCCACCCCGACGTCCCGTCGGCCGTGTTCGCCCATATGTGGAATACCCTGAAACAAGGCTTGCCATGGATGGGCATCGTCAAGAATCGCTGCAAGAACGGCGATCACTATTGGGTCAACGCCTACGTCACCCCCGTGTTCGAAGGCAACCAGGTGGTGGGCTACGAATCGGTCCGGATCAAGCCCAGCGCCGAGCAGATCGGCCGGGCTGAAGCCCTCTACCAACGCATCAACCAAGGCAAGTCAGCGGTCCCGCGTAGCGACAAATGGGTGCCGATGATCCAGGACTGGCTGCCATTCATCCTGGTCAGCCAGTTGAGCTTCGTCGTTGGTGCGTTCCTCAATTCCTCCTGGGGGTTTGCCCTGGCAGCCTTGCTGTCGGTGCCCCTGGGGCTGATGGGCCTGCAATGGCAGCAACGCGGGATCAAGCGCCTGCTGCGCCTGGCCGAACAGACCACGTCCGACCCGCTGATCGCCCGGATGTACACCGACAGCCGTGGCGTCCAGGCACGCCTGGAGATGTCGATCCTCAGCCAGGAGGCTCGCCTGAAAACCTGCCTGACCCGTCTGCAGGACACCGCCGAGCACCTCAACGAGCAGGCGCGGCAGTCCAACACCCTGGCCCACAACAGCTCCAGCGGCCTGGAACGCCAGCGCGTGGAAACCGAACAGGTGGCCACGGCGGTCAACCAGATGGCCGCGACCACCCAGGAAGTCGCCAGCCACGTGCAACGCACCGCCGACGCCACCCAGGAAGCCAACCGCCTGACCGGTCGCGGACGCGACATCGCCGGGGAAACCCGCGAGGCCATCGAACGCCTGTCCGTGGTGGTGGGCGAAACCGGCCAGACCGTGACCCAACTGGCCAAAGACAGCGACGAGATCGGCGGCGTGGTGGATGTGATCAAAGGCATCGCCGACCAGACCAACCTGCTGGCGCTCAACGCCGCCATCGAAGCGGCCCGTGCCGGCGAAATGGGCCGCGGCTTTGCCGTGGTGGCCGATGAAGTCCGGCAACTGGCGCAACGCACCAGCGAATCCACCGGGCAGATCCACGCTTTGATCGCCAAGCTCCAGCAAACCGCCACCAATGCCGTGCAAACCATGGACGCCGGTCATCGCCAGGCCGAAGAAGGCGTGGCACGGGTGATGGAAGCGGACGCAGCGCTGGTGGGCATCAGCGAAGCGGTGGCCAACATCACCGACATGACCACCCAGATCGCTGCCGCCACAGAGGAACAGAGCTCGGTGGCCGAGGAGATCAGCCGCAACATCAGCAACATCTCGGAACTGGCCGATCAGACCTCGGGGCAGGCGCACAGCTCGGCGTTACTGAGCGAAGAACTGACCCGTACGGCCAACACCCAGTACTCCTTGGTGGAGCGGTTCAACCGCTGACTGTTGGCTTTGTTCTGTCAGACCGCCATCGCGAGCAGGCTCGCTCCCACATTTGGAATGCAATTCCCTGTGGGAGCGAGCCTGTTCGCGATGAGGCCCGCCCAATCACCTCACACCTGAAGAAGAAACCCCGCCACGCCCAGCGCCGCTGCCTCCAGATGCTGCTCATGACTGACCCCCGAGGCCTTCAGCGGCTTCAAATCATGATCCCCCGCCGCCAACCACATCACCTCGATGACAGGTGACAAGACATACCCTCGCACGGTCTCACGATTACCCAATGCATCGCGCTCGCCCTGGACGATCAAGGTCCGGGTCTTCAACCCGGCCAAATGCTCGACCCGTGGTTTCTCCGGCTTGCCCGCTGCATAAAACGGATAGCCCAGGCACACCAACGCGTCACCCCCCAATTCATCGGCCAACAGACTCGCCATCCGCCCGCCCATGGACTTGCCACCGATGGCCAGTCGTCCAGCGACATAAGGCCGCACCGTGGCGTACACCTCACGCCAGCATTCCAGCAACTTGGGGGCCGGGTTGGGAGGACGTTTGCCGCCGTCCAGGCGCCGTTGGGCCATGTAGGGAAATTCGAAGCGCAGCACGTTGACCCCATGGGCAGCAAGGCGCGCGGCCATTTCGTTCATGAATCCGCTGTCCATAGGCGCGCCAGCCCCATGGGCAAGGATCAGGGTGGGCGCCTCGGCAGCGGCACCCGATTGCGCGGCCGTCCATAGCCAACCCTGTTGTGCCACGCACCGCGCCCATTGATCCCCGTCAATACTGGCCTTGTGCTGTTTGTCCATGCTTGCCTCGCTTTCAGTCTGCCTATAACTCCAGACGAAGATGCCGCGCTGCCTTGCGCAGGCGCGCTCTTCGGCTGAACCGTGGATGGGGAACCATGAACACTTCTATCAGTACCGCCTACAACTACAAGGTGGTCCGCCAATTCGCCATTATGACGGTGGTGTGGGGCATCGTCGGCATGGGGCTCGGGGTTTTTCTCGCTGCCCAATTGGTCTGGCCGCAGCTCAACTTCGATTTGCCCTGGACCAGCTTCGGTCGTCTGCGTCCGTTGCACACCAATGCGGTGATTTTCGCCTTCGGTGGCTGTGCCCTGTTTGCCAGCTCGTTCTATTCGGTACAGCGCACCTGCCAGACCCAGTTGTTTGCACCGAAAATCGCTGCGTTCTGCTTCTGGGGCTGGCAACTGGTAATCCTGCTGGCAGCCATCAGCCTGCCATTGGGCTACACCAGCTCCAAGGAGTACGCCGAGCTGGAGTGGCCGATCGACATCCTGATCACCATCGTCTGGGTCGCCTACGCCATCGTGTTCTTCGGCACCGTGGCCAAGCGCAACACCAAGCACATCTACGTGGGCAACTGGTTCTTCGGCGGCTTCATCCTGACCGTGGCGATCCTGCACATCGTCAACAACCTGGAACTGCCGGTGAGCTTCACCAAATCCTACTCGGTGTACGCCGGGGCCACGGACGCGATGGTGCAATGGTGGTACGGGCACAACGCCGTGGGCTTTTTCCTCACCGCAGGCTTTTTGGGGATGATGTACTACTTCGTGCCCAAACAGGCCGAGCGTCCGGTGTATTCCTATCGCCTGTCCATCGTGCATTTCTGGGCACTGATCACCTTGTACATCTGGGCCGGCCCCCACCACCTGCACTACACCGCGCTGCCGGACTGGGCGCAGTCCCTGGGCATGGTGATGTCGCTGATCCTGCTGGCACCCAGCTGGGGCGGCATGATCAACGGCATGATGACCCTCTCGGGCGCCTGGCATAAGTTGCGCAGCGACCCGATCCTGCGCTTCCTGGTGGTGTCCCTGGCGTTCTACGGCATGTCGACCTTCGAAGGTCCGATGATGGCGATCAAGACCGTCAACGCCCTCTCCCACTACACCGACTGGACCATCGGCCACGTCCACGCCGGCGCGCTCGGCTGGGTGGCGATGATTTCCATCGGCGCGCTGTATCACATGATCCCGAAAGTCTTCGGCCGGCCACAGATGCACAGCATCGGCCTGATCAACGCGCACTTCTGGCTCGCGACCATCGGCACCGTGCTCTACATCGCTTCGATGTGGGTCAACGGTATCGCCCAGGGCCTGATGTGGCGCGCGGTGAACGAGGACGGCACCTTGACCTACTCCTTCGTCGAAACCCTGGCGGCCAGCCACCCCGGCTTCATCGTACGGTTGGTGGGCGGGGCGGTCTTCCTCAGCGGCATGCTGCTGATGGCCTACAACACCTGGCGCACCGTGCGGGCCTATCAGCCTGCCGAAGCCGCCGCTGCCGCGCAGATGGCTTGAGGAGTCCGCCATGAAACACGAAACAATCGAAAAAAACGTCGGTCTGCTGATGCTGTTGATGGTCCTGGCCGTGAGCATTGGCGGCCTGACCCAGATCGTGCCGCTGTTCTTCCAGGACGTGACCAACAAACCGGTGGACGGCATGAAGCCCTACACCGCCCTGCAACTGGAAGGCCGCGACATCTACATCCGCGAAGGTTGCGTCGGCTGCCATTCGCAGATGATCCGCCCGTTCCGCGCCGAGACCGAACGCTACGGCCACTACTCGGTGGCAGGCGAAAGTGTCTGGGACCACCCTTTCCTGTGGGGCTCCAAGCGCACCGGGCCGGACCTGGCCCGGGTTGGCGCGCGCTACTCCGACGACTGGCACCGCGCGCACTTGTACAACCCGCGCAACGTCGTGCCTGAGTCGAAGATGCCAGCCTACCCGTGGCTGGTGACCCAGGCGGTGGACAGCAGCCACACCGAGACCAAGCTGCGTGCCATGCGCACCCTCGGCGTGCCTTACACCGACGACGACATCGCCGGCAGCGTGGCCTCGCTCAAGGGCAAGACCGAAATGGACGCACTGGTGGCCTATCTGCAAGTGCTCGGCACTGCCATCAAGAGCAAGAGGTGAGTCCCATGTTTTTTGAGATGAGCACTGGAATGATCCGCGGCCTGGGCACGGTCGTGGTGTTCGTGGCCTTCATCGGTCTGATCCTGTGGGCATTCAGCAGCAAGCGCGGCCCGGAATTCGCCCAGGCGCGCCTGCTGCCATTCGCCGACGAACCACCCGCCGACATCGCCCATCCCCAAGACCCTGCAACAAGGAGTACCCGGCCATGACCACCTTCTGGAGTACGTGGATCTGCGTACTGACCCTCGGCAGCCTGATCGGCCTGACCTGGCTGTTGATCGGTACCCGCAAGGGCGAGACCAAGGGCAGCGTCGACCAGACCATGGGCCACAGCTTCGACGGCATCGAGGAGTACGACAACCCACTGCCGCAGTGGTGGTTCCTGTTGTTCGCCGGCACCCTGGTGTTTTCCGTCGGCTACCTGATCCTCTATCCGGGCCTGGGTAACTGGAAAGGCATCCTGCCTGGCTATGAGAACGGCTGGACCGGTGCCCATGAGTGGGAAAAGGAAATGGCCAAGGCCGATGCCCGGTTCGGGCCGATCTTTGCCAAATTCGCGGCGA
Organism: Pseudomonas corrugata; assembly: GCF_001269905.1. GTDB lineage: Bacteria > Pseudomonadota > Gammaproteobacteria > Pseudomonadales > Pseudomonadaceae > Aquipseudomonas > Aquipseudomonas corrugata. The sequence goes on from NZ_LHVK01000015.1 coordinate 102,697, forward strand.
TGCCCCTGGAACAAGTCGCCAAGGATCCGCAGGCCTTGAAAATGGGCGGCCGCCTGTTCGCTTCCAACTGCTCCGTCTGCCACGGCTCGGATGCCAAGGGCGCCTTCGGCTTCCCCAACCTGACCGACAACAACTGGCGCTGGGGCGGCGCGGCCGACACCATCAAGACCACCATCATGGGGGGACGCATGGCGGCGATGCCGGCCTGGGGCGAAATACTGGGGGATGCCGGAGTCAAGAACGTAGCAGCGTATGTACGTCATGACCTGGCCGGCCTGTCGCTGCCAGCCGACAGCGGCGCCGACCTGGAAGCCGGCAAACAGACGTTCAGCACCACCTGCACCGCCTGTCACGGCGCCAACGGCCAAGGCACCGAAGCCATGGGCGCGCCGAACCTGACACAACCGGCGGGCTTCATCTACGGCACCAGCCTGGCCCAGTTGCAACAGACCATCCGCCACGGCCGCCAAGGCCATATGCCGGCGCAGAACGAAATGCTCGGCAATGACAAGGTGCAACTGCTCGCGGCTTATGTTTATAGCCTTTCGAAGGGGAATGAGCAGTTGAGCGGCGAGCCGCAAGCTTCAAACGTCAAGTAAGGCAAAAGCTGGAGCTGCAAGCGACGAGTACCTACTTGACGCTTGCAGCTTGCAGCTCGTAGCTGCTTCTATTTGTCGCACCCTCCCAAGGTCTTTCTTTCGGTTCCACGGAATCGGGTCTAAGCTTGCCTCTGCGTGCACTGGCGACTGCTGGTTTCAGGTCGATCCGACCCGATGTGTTCGACAATCGTTCGACAAAACGCCGTAAAGACAGGCAGATACCGGCTGTGACGACAATGTCCCGGTGTCACCCGAACGCCGTGTTTGAACACACCCCGTTACAACCGACCTGCCCCCCTCGCCTCTTTCCTTCGGCGCGACACTTTGTCGAGGGCTCATTTTGTCCTTACGCGGCGCATGGAAAGGCCGCAGAATCAGCTTTTGAAAGCATTGACCCAGGTCATGGCGCGTTGCAATGACCCCCCGCTTTCTCCATACTTGCGGCCGATTTTTATCCTAATAAAACACCCAAACCGTGGAACCTTAGAATGAGCACAGCAATCAGTCCGACTGCTTATAACTATAAGGTAGTCCGCCAGTTCGCCATCATGACGGTGGTCTGGGGGATCCTTGGCATGGGGCTCGGTGTCTTCATCGCCTCGCAACTGGTCTGGCCGGAGTTGAACTTCGATCTGCCATGGACGACGTTTGGACGCCTGCGCCCGCTGCACACCAACCTGGTGATCTTCGCCTTCGGTGGTTGTGCGTTGTTTGCCACTTCCTACTATGTCGTGCAGCGAACCTGCCAGACGCGACTGATCTCCGACAGCCTCGCGGCCTTTACCTTCTGGGGTTGGCAAGCGGTCATCGTCGGCGCGATCATTACCTTGCCCATGGGTTTTACCACCACCAAGGAATACGCGGAACTGGAATGGCCCCTGGCTATTCTGCTGGCCATTGTCTGGGTGACCTACGGCCTGGTGTTCTTCGGCACCATCGTCAAGCGCAAGACCAAGCACATCTATGTCGGTAACTGGTTCTACGGTGCCTTCATCGTCGTGACGGCCATGCTGCACATCGTCAACCACATGTCGCTGCCGGTCAGTCTGTTCAAGTCGTACTCGGCCTATTCGGGCGCGACCGACGCGATGATCCAGTGGTGGTACGGCCACAACGCCGTGGGCTTCTTCCTGACCACCGGCTTCCTGGGGATGATGTACTACTTCGTGCCGAAACAGGCCGAGCGTCCGATCTACTCCTATCGCCTGTCCATCGTCCACTTCTGGGCACTGATCACCCTGTACATCTGGGCCGGTCCGCACCACCTGCACTACACCGCGCTGCCGGACTGGGCGCAGTCCCTGGGCATGGCCATGTCGATCATCCTGCTGGCGCCAAGCTGGGGCGGCATGATCAACGGCATGATGACCCTTTCGGGCGCCTGGCATAAGCTGCGCACCGACCCGATCCTGCGCTTCCTGGTGGTATCCCTGGCGTTCTACGGCATGTCGACCTTCGAAGGCCCGATGATGGCCATCAAGACCGTCAACTCCCTGAGCCACTACACCGACTGGACCATCGGCCACGTACACGCCGGCGCGCTCGGCTGGGTCGCGATGATTTCCATCGGCGCCATCTACCACATGATCCCGAAACTGTTCGGTCGTGCGCAGATGCACAGTACTCCCCTGATCAACGCGCACTTCTGGCTCGCCACCATCGGTACGGTGCTCTACATCGCCTCGATGTGGGTCAACGGCATTACCCAGGGCCTGATGTGGCGTGCGATCAACGATGACGGCACCCTGACCTACTCGTTCGTCGAGGCGCTGCAAGCCAGCCACCCTGGTTACATCGTCCGTGCTCTGGGCGGCGCGTTCTTCGCCAGCGGCATGCTGTTCATGGCCTACAACGTGTACCGCACCGTTCGTGCTTCTGACCCGGCTGAAGCTGAAGCCGCCGCCAAGATCGCCGTAGTTGGAGCTCACTGATGAAGCACGAAGCAGTAGAGAAGAATATCGGCCTGCTGGCCTTCTTCATGGTCATCGCCGTGAGCATCGGCGGCCTGACCCAGATCGTCCCGCTGTTCTTCCAGGACGTGACCAACAAGCCGGTCGAAGGCATGAAGCCACGTACCGCCCTTGAACTGGAAGGCCGCGACATCTACATCGCCAACGGCTGTGTCGGCTGCCACTCGCAGATGATCCGTCCGTTCCGCGCCGAGACCGAACGCTACGGCCACTACTCGGTCGCTGGCGAAAGCGTCTGGGACCACCCGTTCCTGTGGGGTTCCAAGCGTACCGGTCCGGACCTGGCCCGCGTTGGCGGTCGTTACTCCGATGACTGGCACCGTGCGCACTTGTACAACCCGCGCAACGTTGTGCCCGAGTCGAAAATGCCGGCCTACCCGTTCCTCGTGGAAAACAAGCTCGACGGCAAAGACACCGCGAAAAAAATGGAAGTCCTGCGCACCCTGGGCGTGCCTTACACCGACGAAGACATCGCCGGTGCCAAGGATGCCGTGAAGGGCAAGACCGAAATGGACGCGCTGGTGGCCTATCTGCAAGGCCTGGGCACCATCATCAAAAGCAAACGGTGATTCTTAATGGATATCGGGATGATTCGCGGCCTGGGCACCGTCGTCGTGATGGTGGCTTTTATCGGTCTGGCCCTGTGGGTGTTCAGCCCCAAGCGCAAGTCGGAGTTTGACGACGCGACCTTGCTGCCGTTCGCGGATGATCCCGAAGCCGTCAAGCACGTCGAGCAAGCTTCTAGGAGTAACAAAGAATGACAACGTTCTGGAGTCTGTACGTCACAGTCCTCAGCCTGGGAACGATCTTCTCCCTGACCTGGCTGCTGCTGTCGACCCGCAAGGGCCAGCGCAGCGAGGCCACCGAAGAGACGGTTGGCCATTCCTTCGACGGGATCGAGGAATACGACAACCCGCTGCCAAAATGGTGGTTCATGCTGTTCGTGGGCACCATCGTGTTCGCCCTCGGTTACCTGGTGCTCTACCCTGGCCTGGGCAACTGGAAAGGCCTGCTGCCAGGCTATAATTACCTGGACAACGAAAAGCAGACCGCCTTCGCCAACGGCCAGACCGGCTGGACCGGCGTGCATGAGTGGGAAAAGGAAATGGCGCGCTCGGATGCCAAGTTCGGTCCGATCTTCGCCAAGTTCGCCTCCATGCCGATCGAAGAAGTTGCCAAGGACCCGCAAGCCTTGAAGATGGGTGGCCGTCTGTTCGCCTCCAACTGCTCGGTCTGCCACGGTTCCGACGCCAAGGGTGCCTACGGCTTCCCTAACCTGACCGACGCCGACTGGCGCTGGGGCGGCGAGCCGGAAACCATCAAGACCACCATCATGGGCGGTCGTCATGCCGTGATGCCGGGCTGGGCCGCCGTGGTCGGCGAGCAAGGTGTCGCCGACGTGGCGTCGTACCTGGTGACCAGCCTGCACGGTCGCAAACTGCCGGAAGGCGCCAAGGCCGATCCGGCCAACGGCCAGAAAATCTTCGCTGCCAACTGCGTGGCCTGCCACGGTCCGGCAGGCCAGGGTACTCCCGCCATGGGCGCACCTAACCTGACGCACCCGGCCGCGTTCATCTACGGTTCGAGCTTCGCTCAACTGCAGCAGACCATCCGCTACGGTCGCCAGGGCCAGATGCCTGCCCAGGCCGACCTGCAAGGCAACGACAAGGTCCACCTGCTGGCCGCCTATGTCTACAGCCTGTCCCACGGCGAAAAGGCCCCGGCCGCTGACGCCCAGTAAGGCTTACGCCTGATACACGAAAGGCCCCGTCAATGCACATTGACGGGGCCTTTTTCATAGCCAGCCCCGATAGAGCACAGCCGTTTCTCTTGCCGCTCATCAGCCCAAGTAGTAACGTGCCTACATTAGAGTTTAATGAGGGCACGCCCATGTCCATCACTACCATGTCCAGCCGCGAATTCAACCACGACACAAGTGGTGCCAAAAAAGCGACCCGCGAAGGGCCCGTCATCATCACCGACCGTGGCAAGCCGGCCCATGTGCTGCTAAGCATTGAGGAGTATCAGAAACTGACCGGTATCGGCGCCAGCATTGTCGAGCTGCTGGTCATGCCCGATGCGCCGGATATCGATTTCGACACCGAGCGCGCCGTCATCACTCCTCGAGCGGTAGACCTGTCCTGATGTATTTACTCGACACCAACGTCATTTCGGAATTGCGCAAACCCCAGGCCGATAGAAACGTGCAGGCCTGGGCCCGCAGCGTAGCCGCGCCCAGCCTGTATGTTTCGGCGATTACCGTATTGGAACTGGAAACCGGTGTGTTGCGCTTCGAACGCAAGGACCCGAGCCAGGGCAGCCGCCTGCGTGCCTGGCTGGACAACCACGTCTTGCCCGCCTTTGCCGGCAGGATCCTGGCGGTGGACCGCGCCGTGGCGCTGCGCTGCGCCCGGCTGCACGTGCCCGATCGCAGCAATGAATGCGACGCGCTGATCGCTGCCACGGCACTGATCCATGGCCTGACCGTGGTCACTCGCAACGTAGCGGACTTCGAGGCCAGCGGGGTTACGCTGCTCAACCCGTGGGTGGCCTGACTACGCGGTGCGGCTGGCCGAGATGAAAAACCGGCCGATTGCCTGATGGGGCCGAAGCTGATCCAATGCCCGGTGCGCACGGAGACGCAGGCCATGACTGACAAGGAGAAGATGCAATGGAAGGCATCACCACGCTTGAACCGATAGAAGCCGGCGGCTCCCACTGCACGGGCAACGTGCATGTCTGACGCGCTCTGGGCCGCTCGCCTGGGCGATGCGCTGGATCACACCTCGATGATGGCCGACATCCTCGGCGGTGTGCTGGAAGTGGCGGCCAACATCGCGATCACGGCCGTCGCCACCGCTGCCGTGGTTGCGGCCACCGGCATCACGGTCGCGACCGGCGGCCTGGGCTGCTTCCTGCTCGGCGCCGTGGTCGGCGCGGTCGTTGGTCTCGCCATGAGCAAGACCGGCGCCGACAAGGGCCTGAGCAATCTCTGCGAGGGCATCGGCAACGCCCTCTTTCCGCCCACGGTGCAGGCCAACATCCTCACCGGCTCCACCGACACCCTGACCAACAACATTCCCGCCGCCCGCGCCGCCGGGGCCATCGAGTCCCATGTCGCACCGGCCGGCACCGAGCTGGAAGCGCCCGAGCCCAGCTACCTGGACATGGCCGAGAGTTTCTTCTCGCAGATGTGGCGGCCCACCGTCGCCACACCCGCCCCCGGTGCCGTGCCCAAGCCGCTGGACATGATCACCTGCCTGAAGCACCCGCCGATGCCGCCGCAGTTCCTGGCTGAAGGTTCGGACAAGGTCACCATCAACGGCCAGCCCGCCGTGCGCAGCGGCGACCGCAGTACCTGCGAAGCCAAGGTGGTGTCGTCCGGGCTGATTTCCCCCGATGTGACCATCGGCGGCGGCACCGTGGTGGTGCGCGAGATCCGCAGCGGCAAGACGCCGGGCGTGGGCCTGGCAGTAACGGCCCTCTTGATGCTCAAGGGCAGCAAGGGCAAATTCTTCAGCAAGCTGCCATGCATGCTGGCCGGCGCAGCGGCGTCGATGGCGGTCAGCAGTGCCATGGGCGCGGCGGCCAACGCGGCCATGGGCTCGTCGAACCCGGTGCATGCCGCCACCGGGGCCAAGGTCCTGGGCGGCGATGAAGAGCTGGATTTCGTACTGCCGGGGATTCAGCCGATCGATTGGCAGCGCTTCTATAACAGCCGTGACGAGCGCGGCGAAGGGCTGTTCGGCGTCGGCTGGAGCGTGCCCTACGAAATACACGTAGAGATCCTGCCCCACCCCGAGGGCGGCGAGACCCTGGTCTACACCGACGAACAGGGCCGCCCCATCGACATGGGCTCAATCCCCTTGGGCGGTGCGGTGTTCAGCGCCGGCGAAGGCCTCGCCGTGCGGCGCCATGCCAACGGGCAATTGCTGATCGAAAGCGCGGACGGCCTGTATCGTCTGTTCGAACCGGCACCGGGGAACGCGGCGTTGCTGCGCCTCAGCCAACTGGGCGACCGCAACGACAACCGTATCTACCTCGACTACGACGAAACCGGGCGCCTGGTACGACTGCGCGACGCTTTCGACCTGGTACAGGTCGAGCTGGCTTACGAACGTGAACGTGTCAGCCAGATCGAACGCCTGTACCCCGACCAGCAACGGGAAGTGCTGGTCAGCTACGGCTATGATGCGACGGGCAACCTGACCGAAGTACGCGACGCCACCGGCCAGGTGCAACGACGCTTCGCCTACGACGCGGGCCGGCGCATGGTGGAGCACCAATTGCCCACGGGCCTGCAGTGCTTCTACGACTGGGCCTTGCTCGAGGACCAGGAATGGCGCGTGGTCCGTCACTGGACCGACGAGGGCGATGCCTACCAGTTCGACTATGACCTAATGGCTGGCATCACCCGCATCAGCGATAGCTTGCAGCGGGTCAGCACCCGCCATTGGAACAGCCAGCACCAGATCACCCAATTCACCGACACGCTCGGCCAGACCTGGTCGTTCGAGTGGAACGACGAGCGCCAGATGCTGGCCGCCACCGATCCACAGGGCGGGCACTACACCTACAGCTACGACGAAGCCGGCAACCTGATCAGCGAAACCGACCCGCTGGGTCGCAGCGAATCCACCCTCTGGCTCGAACACTGGGCCCTGCCGCAGGTGGACACCGACGCCGCCGGCCACAGCTGGACGTACCGCTACGATCAGCGCGGCAACTGCATCGCCGAAACCGATCCGCTGGGCCATGTCACCCGCTACCGCTACGACGCCCACGGCCAGGTCATCGAAATCATCGACGCCACCGGCAAGAGCAAGAAGCTGCGCTGGAACCCGTTCGGACAACTGGTGGAGCATGTCGACTGCTCGGGTTACCCGACGCGGTTCAGCTACGACCATCGCGGCTACCTGCACACCATCACCGACGCCCTCGGCGAGCGCACCCAGTTCAGCTACGACGCCCAAGGTCGCTTGCTCGGCAGTCAATTGCCGGACGGCCGCAGCGAGCTTTACCAGCGTGACGTCGCCGGCCAATTGACCGGCTATACGGACCCGGCCGGGCACACAACTCTTTACCAACACAACCGCCGCGGCCAGGTCCGCCAGCGCACCGACGCCCAGGGCCGGCAGGTGCAGTTTGCGTATGACAGCTATGGACGACTGCAGGCGCTGGTCAATGAGAATGGTGAACGCTATCGGTTTGCCTGGGATGCTGGCGACCGATTGGCCGAACAGCAGGATCTGGATGGCAGCGCCAAGCGCTACGCCTACGACCGACTGAACAACCTCGCGGCGGTGACGGCCGTTCCGGCCCCTCACGGCACCGGCCTGGCAGTCGTCTCCGAAGCGCCTCCGCCGCCCATCGTCCATCGACTGGAGCGCGACGCCGTGGGTCGGCTGATCGCCAAAATCACCGACGATGGCCGCACTGAGTACGCTTACGACCCGCGGGACCAGCTCACCGCCGTCACCTTCACCGACCACCAGGGCAACGCCCAAAGCCTGAGCTTCGCCTACGACGCCCTCGGCCAGTTGCTGACCGAAAACAGCGCCGCCGACAGCTTGCAACACCGCTACGACGAACTCGGCAACCTGATCCAGACCCAACTGCCCGATGGCCGCTGGCTCAACCGGCTGTACTACGGCAGCGGCCACCTGCACCAGATCAACCTCGACGGCCAGGTCATCAGCGACTTCGAACGCGACCGCCTGCACCGTGAAGTGCTGCGCACCCAAGGGCAGATCAGCACCCGCAGCGAGTATGACCGCAGCGGCCGCCTTCGCTCGCGCCAACGCCGCCACACCAGCCAACCGTCGCTCCTGCCGGCAACGGTGCAAAAACACTTCGAGTACGACCCCGCCGGCAACCTGATCGGCAAACTCGACCAGCAACCGGCCGCACAGCACCGCCAATTGCTGCACTACGACACCACCGGCCGCATTATCGCCAGCCAGGACAGCCTTCACGGCCAACGCGAAACCTTTGTCTACGACGCCGCCGCTAACCTGCTGGACGGCACGCAAGCCGGTGCCGGCCGGGTGGTGCATAACAAATTGCTGACGTATGAGGACAAGCGGTACCGCTACGACGCCTTTGGCCGGATGATCGAAAAACGCAGCGCAAAACGCGGCCTGCAACGCTTTGCCTACGATGCCGAAAGTCGCCTGATCGAAGTGCGCAACGAAAACGGCAGCATTGTGCGCATGACCTACGACCCCCTGGGCCGACGTATCGTCAAGAACGAGCATGACAATAACGGTTATCCGCTCGGTGAAACCCGCTTCACCTGGGACGGCCTGCGCCTGTGGCAGGAGCATCGCCACCAGCAGAGCAGCCTGTACCTCTACGACGATAACAGCTACGAACCCCTGGCCCGCGTCGATGGCACCGGCCCACTGCAAAAGGTCCGCTACTACCACATCGACCTCAACGGCCTGCCGGAACAGCTCACCGAGGCCGACGGGCACAGCGTCTGGCAGGCGACCTATCGTGTCTGGGGCAACACGCTGGAAGAGGTGCGCGAGCCGTATTACATCGAAGAGCAGAACCTGCGGTTCCAGGGGCAGTACCTGGACCGGGAGACGGGGCTGCATTTCAATACGTTCAGGTTTTATGATCCGGATGTCGGAAGGTTTACGACGCCGGATCCGATTGGGTTGGAAGGTGGTCTCAATCTTTATCAGTACGCCCCTAATACTTTCAGCTGGATCGACCCCAAAGGCTTGGCGTGCAGCGCGTACAAGGGAAAATTGAACCAAAAAGCATCACAGATGCGACCTTTGGCCAAAGGCTCAAAAGAATGGAAACAGGCCGTCATAGATAGCAGGACGGCTATGACCAAAGGAGAAAAATTTCAAGTAAAGGTAAAATCCAGCTCAGATGCCAAAGCGTTCCTGAAAGAATCACAAGGCAACATGAACCGCTACAAAGCTCATACCCAAAGCGCTCGGGCCGATGGTGCGGCAAAATACCCTAAAGGCTACGAACAACATATGGCTCCCGAGGGTGGCTTTGGGGACACACCTCATATTAAGTGGTACAACAATGGAGCGGATGGTCATATTTTCTATGACATTCCGAACTGACATGAAAAGCGATTATCGTCTGGAAGGACTCAAAAAGCTTGACTTAGGTCCAAATGAAAACAGCGAGGCGATTTTTTCGCTGATGCTACAGCCCACCTTGTCAGGCGACTTCATTCAAGTACTTGACTCGCTTGAAGATCTGGAGGCTCATCTGACCTCAGACTACTACTATGTGGCGCACAAACTCATTGCCACCAAAGGCAAAAAAATAATATTCAAGGGAGCGCTATGTAAAGCGACACGAGACGACCTCACAAGTTTTCTTGATGAAGCCAAGGCCTCCGGCGACCTGCGTGAATTATTGATCACTTCTGTCCGGCCTCATCCAGACAGGAAAGTAATATACATTTCAGAAGACTCAATTTTTCTGTACGCAGATGGATATACTCAACGCCCTCTGCCTCCCGCTTGAAGAGCTTCTGAATACCCGATTTCAGATAAAGATAAACCTGTTCGAGCCTTTGTCCTATGAACGGCTTTTAAAGCCACTAGTGGTCTGTGCAGTTACGCCCCAACCGCGTCGGCGCAGTCCTGAAGGCAGACCGCGCTAACTACTTTACGACGGCTGCGCCCTCGGAACGGGAGCAAGCTCCCTCGCCACGAATTGCAGATAACTTTCAGACCGTGCCTACACACTGGCTATCGCGCTCGTCCAGGCTACGCAACCTTGCGCCTTTACCTACAACTACGCCAGAATCCGCCCGCTTGTGCGCCTTAGTCATGCCGTCCTATCGTAATCCCGTCGCTGCAGATACAGCGACCGGGCTTGGCGGCCCGGTACTCGAAAGGCGTAACAATCCTTCAAATATGACTGCGATGCTTTTAGCATTGGCTTTCGTATGTTATGGCGGGTTGCGCAAGGATCCCTTCGGGGATGCCGGGTTCCTTTCGTTCCGGTCCGCCAACCTTGTGTAATCCGTCACCCCATCTGCTTGGCGGCAGACGGTGATGGTTCCCCTACGAAAGGAGTTCATCATGTTCAAAGTCACACCCAATCCGCCGAAGGCGGATTCCACCTCCTCCTGCAAAGCTGATACTGGTTCCAAGAAATACGACGAAGCCACCAACCGGGCGCTTGATTACTACCTGCTACCCAAACAGGAACAATCTCAAGACGCTCCGAAACAAGGCCAGCTATTCACCATCGTGAAAGATATCGATAACGAATGCCTGCTCGCCAACCTCAGCGAAACCCTGGCTTCAGCTGACGCAATGGTCAGCGATCTGGCCTTCGAATTGGACGGTTCACGACGTCACATTGCCCTGGGCATTCAGCAATTGATCGAGCTGAGTTACTTATTGGCGAATCGGGTATTGGATAACGTCGATCCGCGATAGCTGCCAAGTATCAGAAAACAAAGGGCATACCGAGCGTATCGATATGCCCTTTTTTGCGCATGCCTGCACACCCACCGCTATGACACCTAATAACCGATATTACAAATCGTCCGCTACGGCTGGACGACTATACTCGACAAGTCAATTGACCTGGGTCATGACTTGTTACATCCGCTACACCATTCACCCCTTGCGCCCAACGCGACCAAAGGTCGCACCCTTGGGCTAGAGCGACAGGCGTATCATTGCGCCATTGCAGCACCCTTTCTGACCGTGGTCGGCACGCACTGGCCTCGGCACTTTTCCACTGCCGTGGGATGCATTTGATGAGCAACCAGATTCCGGTACATGACGTTACCCCGCCTGCCAAGGACGCCAACAAAAGCGTCGACTTGTATGCCTCTCGGGAAAAAATCTACACCCGAGCCTTCACCGGCCTGTTCCGCAATCTGCGGATGGTCGGCGGAGCCTTTTTGTTCCTGCTGTACTTCGGTACCGTCTGGTTGAACTGGGGCGGTCATCAGGCCGTCTGGTGGAACCTGCCGGAACGCAAATTCTTTATTTTTGGCGCGACCTTCTGGCCCCAGGATTTCATCCTGTTGTCCGGACTGCTGATCATCGCCGCCTTCGGCCTGTTCTTCATTACGGTGTACGCCGGTCGGGTGTGGTGCGGCTATACCTGCCCGCAGAGCGTGTGGACCTGGATCTTCATGTGGTGCGAAAAGGTCACCGAAGGCGACCGCAACCAGCGCATCAAGCTGGACAAGTCGCCGATGGGGGTCAACAAGCTCCTGCGCAAATTCGCCAAGCACAGCCTCTGGCTGCTGATCGGTTTCGTCACCGGTATGACCTTCGTCGGTTACTTCACGCCGATCCGCGAACTGGTGTTCGAGTTCTTTACCGGTGAGGCCGATGGCTGGTCGTATTTCTGGGTCGGCTTCTTCACCCTCGCCACCTACGGCAACGCCGGCTGGCTGCGTGAGCAAGTGTGCATCTACATGTGCCCTTATGCCCGCTTCCAGAGCGTGATGTTCGACAAGGACACTCTGATCGTCTCCTACGACCCGCGTCGCGGCGAAAGCCGTGGCCCACGCAAGAAAGGTATCGACTACAAGGCTCTGGGCCTGGGGGACTGCATCGATTGCACCATGTGCGTCCAGGTCTGCCCTACCGGCATCGACATCCGCGACGGCCTGCAGATCGAGTGCATCGGCTGCGCCGCCTGCATCGATGCCTGCGACAACATCATGGACAAGATGGATTACCCGCGCGGCCTGATCAGCTACACCACGGAGCACAACCTCTCAGGGCAAAAAACCCATAAACTGCGCCCGCGCCTGATCGGCTATGCGCTGGTGTTGCTGGCGATGATCAGCCTGCTGGTGACGGCGTTCTTCATGCGTTCACTGGTGGGTTTCGACGTCAGCAAGGACCGCGTACTGTTTCGCGAGAACGCCGAAGGCCGGATCGAGAACGTCTACAGCCTGAAGATCATGAACAAGGACCAGCGCGATCACACGTATGTGCTGGAAGCCACCGGCCTGCCTGACCTGAAGCTGCAAGGCCGACGGGAAATCAAGGTCGCGGCCGGCGATATCTTCAGCCAGCCGGTGGAGTTGTCCAGCGCACCGGACCAACTGCCGTCGAGCACCAACGAGGTGACCTTCATCCTCAAGGATGCCGATGACGACAGCGTTCATGTCGAAGCCAAGAGCCGATTCATCGGCCCACAAATTCGTTGAGAGAACTGAACATGCCTGCAGCAACCGCCACCAGCCCTTGGTACAAGCACCTGTGGCCGTGGATCATCATCGGGATCCTGACCTGTTCGGTAACCCTGAGCCTGACGATGGTGACCATTGCGGTAAAGAACCCGGACAACCTGGTCAACGACAACTATTACGAGGCCGGCAAGGGCATCAATCGCTCGCTGGAGCGTGAGCTGCTGGCCCAGACCCTGCAGTTGCATGCCAACGTGCGGATGGATGGTGTCACTGGCGAGGTGGACCTGCGCCTGAGCGGCAACAGTCGACCCCAGACCCTGGAGTTGAGCCTGATTTCGCCGACCCAGCCGGAGAAAGACCGCAAGATCGTCCTGACCCGCAACGACAGCGAGCCGGGGCGGTACATCGGTCAGTTGACGGACAAGGTCGAAGGACGACGCTTTGTCGAATTGCTGGGGGTGGAGAACGACAAGACCTGGCGCCTGTTCGAAGAAGAGCAGGTCAACCATGACCAGGCCATCCTGCTGGGTGATGAACCGCTGCAAGGCGCTGAAGACCTGAAGAAGTAGGCCGTCTTTCTGTAGCTCTGATTGTTCCCACGCTCTGCGTGGGAACACAGCCCGGGACGCTCCGCGTCCCCTCGCAAGCGTGACGCGGAGCGTCACAGGATGCGTTCCCACGCAGAGCATGGGAACGATCATTGGACAACGTTCTGTGAAAACGCAATGACTACGCCCCTGCCCTGCTACCACTGCGCCCTGCCCGTCCCCCCCGGCAGCCGCTTCACCGCCGTTGTTCTGGGTGAAACCCGTGAGCTGTGCTGCCCGGGCTGCCAGGCAGTGGTCCAGGCGATTGTCGCCGGCGGCCTGGAAAGTTATTACCAGCATCGCAGCGAAGCATCGGCCAACCCCGAGACCTTGCCCGTCCAATTGACCGATGAGCTGGCATTGTACGACCGTCCTGACGTGCAGCAGTCGTTCGTGCGCCACGAAGGCGAGCTGGCCGAAACCACGCTGTTGATGGAAGGCATCAGTTGCGCAGCCTGCGGCTGGTTGATCGAAAAACAATTGCGCAGCCTGCCGGCCGTGGCTGAAGCACGGCTGAACCTGTCCAATCATCGCCTGCAGGTCCGTTGGGCCGACGCTGAACTCCCGCTGAGCACCCTGCTCGCCGAGTTGCGCCAGATCGGCTACGTCGCCCACCCGTACCAGGCCGACCAGGCCAGCGAGCAACTGGCCGCGCAAAACCGCCTGGCCCTGCGCCAGCTCGGCGTGGCCGGGCTGCTGTGGTTCCAGGCAATGATGGCGACCATGGCGACGTGGCCGGAATTCAATATCGACCTGAGCCCGGAGATGCACACCATCCTGCGCTGGGTTGCGCTGTTTCTCACCACCCCCATCGTGTTCTACAGCTGCGCGCCCTTCTTCAAAGGCGCGATGCGCGACCTGCGCACCCGCCACCTGACCATGGACGTTTCCGTGTCCCTGGCTATCGGCAGCGCCTATATCGCCGGGATCTGGACGTCTGTCACTGGCGTGGGCGAGCTGTATTTCGACGCCGTGGGCATGTTCGCGCTGTTCCTGCTGGCCGGCCGCTACCTGGAGCGACGAGCCAGGGAGCGTACCGCTGCTGCCACGGCGCAACTGGTCAATCTGTTGCCGGCCTCGTGCCTGCGTCTCGAAAGCGACGGCCAGAGCGAACGCATCCTGCTCAGCGAGTTGCGTACCGGCGACCGGGTCTTGGTGCATCCGGGGGCGGTCCTGCCGGCCGACGGCAGGATTCTCGACGGCCAGTCCAGCATCGACGAATCCCTGCTGACCGGCGAATACCTGCCACAACCCCGCCAGGCGGGCGATGCCGTGACCGCCGGCACGTTGAACGTCGAAGGCGCCTTGACCGTCGAGGTGCAGGCACTGGGCCAGGACACCCGATTGTCCGCCATCGTGCGGCTGCTGGAGCGAGCCCAGGCCGAAAAGCCGCGACTGGCGGAAATCGCAGACCGCGCGGCCCAATGGTTCCTGCTGTTCTCCCTGATCGCCGCAGCCGCCATCGGCCTGTTGTGGTGGCACCTGGATGCGTCCCGCGCCTTCTGGATTGTCCTGTCGATGTTGGTTGCCACCTGTCCTTGCGCGCTGTCCCTCGCCACGCCGACCGCCCTCACTGCCGCCACCGGCACCCTGCACAAGCTTGGTCTGCTGCTGACTCGGGGTCATGTGCTGGAAGGCCTGAACCAGATCGATACAGTGATCTTCGACAAGACCGGTACCCTCACCGAAGGTCGCCTGGCCTTGCGCGCCATTCGTCCCTTGGCAGACCTCGACAGCGACCAGTGCCTGGCCCTGGCCGCCGCCTTGGAAAACCGCTCCGAACACCCCATCGCACGGGCCTTTGGCCGCGCGCCGCTGGCCGCCGAACAGGTACAAAGCACGCCAGGGCTGGGGCTGGAGGGCCAAGTCGGCGAACAGCGCCTGCGCATCGGCCAACCCGGTTTTGTCTGCGAGTTGAGTCCCGCGGCAGTACCGCAGATGCCAGACGAACCCGGCCAATGGCTGCTGCTGGGCGATACCGGGGGGCCCTTGGCCTGGCTCGTCCTCGACGACCGTCTGCGTGCCGACGCCCCGGCCTTGCTGGCGGCCTGCAAGGCGCGAGGCTGGCGAACCCTCCTGCTGTCGGGCGACAGTTCGCCGATGGTTGCCAGTGTTGCCGCAGAACTGGGCATCGATGAAGCCCGGGGCGGTCTGCGCCCGGATGACAAACTGGCAGTGCTGCAACAGTTGCATCAGCAAGGGCGCAAGGTGCTGATGCTCGGCGACGGGGTCAACGACGTGCCCGTGCTGGCGGCAGCGGACATCAGTGTCGCCATGGGCTCGGCCACCGACCTGGCCAAGACCAGCGCCGACGCAGTGTTGCTGTCCAACCGTCTCGATGCCCTGATCCACGCCTTCAGCCTGGCCCGGCGCACCCGTCGGGTGATCATCGAGAACCTGGTGTGGGCGGCGCTGTACAATGGCCTCATGTTGCCGTTCGCCGCCCTCGGCTGGATTACCCCGGTATGGGCCGCGGTCGGCATGTCCATCAGCTCGTTGACCGTGGTGTTGAATGCGCTCAGGCTGACCCGCCAGCCCAAGGTGCAGATGTTCGACGCTGCGCCCGATACCCGCCCGCTGCCGGCCTGAGCCGCGCGAGCCTGGAGTTCCGAAATGCCAGCTCTTTACGTGATGATCCCGGCCGCGCTGTTGATCGTGGCCATCGCCGTGTACATTTTCTTCTGGGCCGTGGACAGCGGCCAGTACGACGACCTCGACGGTCCGGCCCACAGCATCCTGTTCGACGATCAGGATCCCAATCACAAGGCCGCCGTGGACGAAGCCGACGGCCAGACCCACGGGCCGGACGACAAGGCCCCGCCCCATGCTTGATCTGGCGCCATTACTGGTTTCAGCGGTGATCCTCGGCCTGCTGGGCGGCGGCCATTGCCTGGGCATGTGCGGCGGCCTGATGGGCGCCCTCACCCTGGCGATCCCCAAGGAACAACGCAGCCGGCGCTTCCGGCTGTTGCTGGCGTACAACCTGGGACGAATCCTGAGTTATGCCATCGCCGGACTGTTGATCGGCCTGGCCGGCTGGGCAGTCGCCAACAGCCCGGCGGCGATGATCATGCGGGTACTGGCCGGATTGTTGCTGATCGCCATGGGCCTGTACCTGGCGGGCTGGTGGAGTGGCCTGACCCGTATTGAAGGCGTCGGCCGGGGTTTGTGGCGACATATCCAACCGATCGCCAACCGCTTGCTGCCTGTATCTAGCCTGCCCAGAGCCTTGCTGCTTGGTGCGCTGTGGGGCTGGCTGCCCTGCGGCCTGGTCTATAGCACCCTGTTGTGGTCCGCCAGCCAGGGCAACGCCCTGGACAGCGCGTTGCTGATGCTGGCTTTCGGTCTCGGAACCTGGCCGGTACTGCTCGCCACCGGCCTGGCCGCCGAGCGCGTCACCGCCCTGCTGCGCAAACGCAGCGTGCGCATGGCCGGCGGCCTGCTGGTGATTGTTTTTGGCATCTGGACCTTGCCAGGGCCGCACCAGCATTGGCTCATGGGGCATTGATCGGGATTCCCTGTCACTGCCACCTGTGGGAGCCGAGCTTGCTCGCGATCGAGGACGGCACCATCAATACTCAATTGACTGACCCACTGCTATCGCGAGCAAGCTCGGCTCCCACAAGTTGTACTCCACACTTAGCCCCCATCCGACAGGGTCTTGAACAGCACTCCCCCGTTGATGCAAATCAACACGCCCCAGCGTCCACCCTCCTAGACTCGCGCTCATGCCAGCCTATCCGGGGAACGCCCGCATGCTCGACGCCATTCGTTGGGACTCTGACCTGATCCGCCGCTACGACGTAGCGGGGCCTCGCTACACCTCGTACCCGACTGCGGCGCAGTTTGCCGGCCAGGTGGGTACCTTCGACCTGCTCCACGCCCTGCGCGACAGCCGCAAGGCGATGCGACCGTTGTCGCTGTACGTGCATGTGCCGTTCTGCGCGAACGTCTGCTACTACTGCGCCTGCAACAAAGTCATCACCAAGGACCGTGGTCGCGCCCATGTCTACCTGCAACGCCTGGAACAAGAGATCCAGTTGATCGGCTGCCACCTGGATCCGGCCCAGCGCGTCGAGCAGTTGCACCTGGGTGGCGGCACTCCGACCTTCCTAAGCCATGACGAGCTGCGCCAGTTGATGGCCACGCTACGCCAGCATTTGAACCTGCTGGATGACGATTCTGGTGACTACAGCATCGAAATCGACCCCCGGGAAGCCGACTGGTCGACCATGGGCCTGTTGCGGGAACTGGGCTTCAACCGGGTCAGCATCGGCGTGCAGGACCTCGATCCAGCCGTGCAGCGCGCCGTCAACCGCCTGCAAAGCCTGGACGAAACCAGAGCGGTGATCGAAGCTGCCCGGACCTTGCAGTTCCGTTCGATCAACGTCGACCTGATCTACGGCCTGCCCAAGCAGACCCCGGACAATTTCGCCCGTACCGTCGAAGAAGTCATCGACCTGCAACCGGACCGCCTGTCGGTATTCAACTATGCCCACCTGCCGGAGCGCTTCATGCCCCAGCGGCGCATCAACAGCCAGGACCTGCCGAACCCGGAGCAGAAACTGGCGATGCTGCAAGGCACCATCGAACAACTGACCTCCGCCGGCTACCGCTACATCGGCATGGACCACTTCGCCCTGCCCGACGACGACCTGGCCATCGCCCAGGAAGAGGCCACCCTGCAACGCAACTTCCAAGGCTACACCACCCACGGGCATTGCGATCTGATCGGCCTCGGCGTGTCGGCCATCAGCCAGATCGGCGACCTGTACTGCCAGAACAGCAGCGACCTGAACCAATACCAGAACATTCTTGCAGACGGACAACTGGCGACCAATCGCGGCCTGCTGTGCAATGCCGACGACCGGCTGCGACGGGCGGTGATCCAGCAGTTGATCTGCCATTTCGAGCTGGCCTTCGCAGAGATCGAGCGAACCTTCAATATCGATTTCCACCGCTATTTCGCAGCATTGTGGCCGCAATTGCAGGCGATGGCCGAGGACGGGCTGATCGAGCTGGATGACTCCCACATAACGGTATTGCCTGCCGGGCGCCTGCTGGTGCGCTCGGTATGCATGGTGTTCGATAGCTATCTGGAGCAGCAAAACCGGCAGCGCTTCTCACGCGTCATCTGAGCGCGACAATTTGACGAGGAGCCGCACTGGCCGAGGACCCGGAGCTGGGTTACCCTTACGCCTTATGTGTGTTTCCCCACAAGGATTAAAGAAATGTCCGAGCCAGTCAAACTGCGCGCCCACAGCCAGGCCCATTGCAAGGATTGCAGCCTGGCCCCTCTCTGTCTGCCATTGTCGCTGAATCTGGAGGACATGGACGCACTGGATGAGATCGTCAAACGGGGCCGACCGTTGAAAAAAGGTGAGTTCCTGTTTCGCCAGGGTGACACCTTCGACTCCGTCTATGCCGTGCGCTCGGGCGCGTTGAAAACCTTCAACCTGAGCGACAGCGGCGAAGAGCAGCTCACCGGTTTTCACCTGCCCAGCGAGCTGGTGGGACTGTCCGGCATGGACACCGAAAGCCATCCGGTCTCGGCCCAGGCACTGGAAACCACGTCGGTGTGCGAGATCCCCTTCGACCGCCTCGATGAACTCGCGCTGCAACTACCGCAGTTGCGCCGCCAGTTGATGCGGGTGATGAGCCGGGAGATCCGCGACGATCAGCAGATGATGCTGCTGCTCTCGAAAAAAACCGCCGACGAGCGCATTGCGACCTTCCTGATCAACCTTTCCGCTCGCTTCCGTGCCCGTGGATTCTCGGCCAATCAGTTCCGCCTGAGCATGTCGCGCAATGAAATCGGCAACTACCTGGGCCTGGCCGTGGAGACCGTATCCAGAGTGTTCACCCGTTTCCAGCAGAATGAGTTGATTGCCGCCGAAGGCAAGGAGATCCACATTCTCGATCCGATCCAGCTCTGCGCCCTGGCCGGCGGCTCGATCGAAGGCTGATGAACGGGCGCGGCTGAGGGATTTCCCTGGCCGCGCTATACTGCCGCGTTTGCAGCCTGCCAGGACACTTCGACGATGGTCTTCGACTCCTTCGACATCAAATCCCTGATCCGCCCCGTAATCGACTTCCCCAAACCCGGCGTGATCTTCCGCGACATTACCCCACTGTTCCAGTCTCCCACGGCCCTGCGGCTGGTGATGGACAGCTTCGTCCACCGCTATGTCGAGGCCGAGTTCACCCACATCGGCGCGATGGATGCCCGGGGGTTCCTGATCGGTTCGATCCTCGCCTACCAGCTGAACAAGCCTCTGGTGCTGTTCCGCAAGCAAGGCAAGCTGCCGGCCGATGTGCTGGCCGAGGGTTACCAGACCGAATATGGCGAAGCCTTCCTGGAAGTGCATGCCGACAGCCTGTGCGAGGGAGATTCAGTGGTGATGTTCGATGACCTGATCGCCACCGGCGGTACGCTGATCGCCGCAGCCAACCTGATCCGCCGCATGGGCGCCAAGGTCCACGAAGCGGCGGCGATCATCGACTTGCCGGAATTGCTGGGCTCCCAGCGACTGACCGACATGGGGATTCCAACGTTCTGCCTGACGCAGTTCTCCCTGAGCGAACGATAACCGCCCGACCATCATCGGTTCGGTGGGAGCGGGCTTGCTCGCGAAAACGGTGTATCAGTCACATTATCGCCAACTGACTTACCGCCATCGCGAGCAGGCTCGCTCCCACAGGGGTTGTGTGCGGCCGCAGAATACTAAAGCTACCCCCGACCAATGTGGGAGCGAGCCTGCTCGCGATAGCGGAGTGACAGCCACATGATTTATTGACTGGCACACCGCTTTCGCGAGCAAGCCCGCTCCCACAGAGGGGTCATACGGTGGTTACAGCGTAATCGGCTTGCGCCCGGCAAACGAGTGCGCCAGCGTTCCGCCATCGACCAACTCCAGCTCGCCCCCCAACGGCACGCCGTGGGCGATGCGGGAGGCAACCAGGCCTTTGTTGCTCAGCAGTTGGGCGATGTAGTGGGCGGTGGCTTCGCCTTCCACCGTCGGGTTGGTGGCAAGGATGACTTCAGTAAAAGTCCCCGCCTCTTCGATCCGTCCCATCAACTCGGGGATGCCAATGGCCTCTGGCCCCAAGCCATCGAGGGGCGAGAGATGTCCCTTGAGCACGAAATACCGGCCACGGAAACCGGTCTGCTCCACCGCATACACATCCATGGGCCCTTCCACGACGCACAGCAGTGTGTCGTCCCGACGCGAATCGGCACATTGCGGGCACAGGTCGTCTTCGGTCAGGGTGCGGCATAAACGGCAATGCCCAACCCCTTCCATGGCCTGGCTCAGGGCCTGGGCCAGGCGCGAACCGCCGCTGCGATCACGCTCAAGCAATTGCAATGCCATGCGCTGGGCAGTTTTCTGGCCCACACCCGGCAAGGTTCGCAGGGCATCGATCAGTTGGCGAATCAAAGGGCTGAAGCTCATCGAGGAAATGTCCGACATGACAACGAGACGCGGTTTATACCCGCGCCTCTGAGCAGCGTCAAATACTCAATCCTGTGCCACCCGCACCACCAGCTTGCCAAAGTTGCGCCCCTCCAGCAGCCCGATGAATGCCTGTGGCGCATTCTCCAGACCATCGACCACGTCTTCACGGAACTTGACCCGACCATCCCGCACCCATGGCGCCATGGCGCTGATGAATTCCGGCTGACGGTCACCGTAGTCGTCAAACACGATAAAGCCCTGCATGCGCACCCGTTTGGTCAGCAAGGTCCGCTGCAATTGCGGCAAGCGATCCGGCCCGCTCGGAGCATGTTGATCGTTGTAGGACGCGATCAAGCCACAGAGCGGGACGCGGGCCTTGGCGTTGAGCAGCGGTACCACCGCGTCGAAGACTTTGCCGCCAACGTTTTCGTAATAGATGTCGATGCCTTTGTCGCATGCCCTGGCCAGCTCTTCGGCAAAGTGCTCACTCTTGTGATCGATGCAGGCGTCGAATCCCAACTCATCGACCACGTACTGGCATTTCTCGCTGCCGCCAGCTATCCCGACGACCCGCAGGCCCTTGATTTTCGCCACCTGGCCAACCACGGAACCCACGGCACCCGAGGCGGCGGCCACCACCAGGGTTTCCCCGGCCTTGGGTTGACCGATGTCCATCAATCCCATGTAGGCGGTCATGCCCGGCATGCCCAACACCCCCAAGGCCATCGACGGGCTGGGCAACCCGGATGGAATGGGTATGACGTTGCGACCATCGCTGATGCTGTGGCTCTGCCACCCCGTGGCCCCCACTACCAGGTCGCCCTCGTGAAATTTCGGGTGCTTCGAGCGCACTACGCGGCTGACAGCTCCGCCGGTCATCACTTCGTCGATTTCCACCGGCGCTGCGTAGGAAGGCGCGTCGCTCATCCGCCCACGCATGTAGGGATCCAGGGACAGGAACAATGTCTTGAGCAGCACCTGCCCGTCCGCCAGCTCTGGCAGAGTCACCTGTTCAATGCGGAAGTTCTCCGTGGTGGGAGCGCCCTTGGGACGGGAAGCGAGGACGATGCGCTGGTTGGAGGTCGATGCTTGTGACATGGAAACGTCTCCTTGATCGTTGAATGGGCACGTATAGGGAGCAGACCATTGCCTGGGGGGTGGCGTTCGATGTTTATCGCTGTGGGAGCAAGGCTTGCCCGCGATGGATTCAACGCGGTCTTTCAGGGGCCCCGGCGCTTATCGCGAGCAAGCTTTGCTCCCACAAGGGTTCCGGCCATCACAGCCATGCACCAGACACAAAAATGCCAGGCGCGATGCCTGGCATTGGGTGTAGCCCATCCCGACCGGGATGGCGAATCAGAACGGCAGTTTCATGCCCGGCGGCAGTTGCATGCCGGCGGTCATGCCGGACATCTTGTCCTGGCTGTTGGCTTCGATCTTGCGCACGGCGTCGTTGACGGCGGCGGCGAACAGGGCTTCGAGCATTTCCTTGTCATCTTCGCTCAGGCCTTCGACCACGCTCGGGTCAATGCTGACGCGCTTGATGTCGTGGCGACCGGTCATGACCACGGTCACCATGTCGCCGCCGGACTTGCCGGTGACTTCGGCGTTGGCCAGCTCTTCCTGCATCTTGGCCATTTTTTCCTGCATCTGCTGCGCCTGCTTCATCAGGCCGGCCATGCCACCTTTCATCATGGGAATCACCTCGAAAGTACTTGGATAAACACCGCGCCCGGCCCTTTCGGCCCGGCGCCTTCAATTATGAGCCCTGGGTGACCGGGGCTTCGACAGGTTCGATAGTATCGTGACGGACCACCGCGCCGAACTGTTGCATCATCTGCTGGATGAACGGATCGCTGTGGATCGATTCCTCGGCCTCGCGCTGTCTGTCGGCACGACGCCGGGACGCGGCCTGGGCCGGGGTTTCCTGCTCAGGCTTGATCAGCTCGATGCTCAGCGTCAAGGTGCGCTGGTGATACTGGTTCAGTGCATCGTTGAGACGCCGCTGCTGGGTCGCGTTGAACAGGGCGCTGTGGGCCGGGTCCAGGTGCAGCAACCAGTGGTCGCCTTCCACCGCGATCAGCGTGCAGTTGGCGGCGATGCTACCGGTCATGCCGGTGATCGGCAATTTCGGGAACAGTTCCAGCCATTGCAGGGCCAGTCCGGTAGCCGGCATCGCCGCGGGCTCCGGCTCCGGCTCAGGTGCCGGCTCGGCGGCGTGCTCACTGGCCAGATCGTCCAGGTAGCTATAGGCCGAGTCCATGTCAGGCTCGATGTAATCCTCATCCAGCGGAGGCTCGTCGTCCAGGTCCACGCCCGGCGTGGCCATATCAACATCGGCGACAGTCGGCTCGGGCATCGGTGCGGCGACCCACTCGGGCGCCTCCGGCACCACGCTGTCGGGCGTCGGCAGGGGCATCGGCGGCAGATCGGGCTGCTCGGCAACGGTTTCCAGTACAGGCTCGACGACAGGCTGCTGGACGATCTCGGGCTCGACCGGATCATTCCAGGGCAGATCGATAACGACTTCGGCGACAGGCTCGGGAACAGGCTCAGGCTCGACGACAGGCGCCGGGGCCGCTTCCATGACCGGCGGCACCGCAGCCGGAGCAGAAGCCACTGCCGGCGCAGCAACGGGCGCGGCAGCCACTGGCTTGGCGGAATCAGCTGTGGCCTGACTGATCCCCACTGGCTTTAGCGCCTGCCTCGGCGCGTCCGCCGTGTCGGCAGGCCGGAACGCCAGCATTCGCAGCAGCACCATCTCGAAGCCGCCGCGCGGATCCGGTGCCAGAGGCAGGTCACGACGACCGATCAGGCCCATCTGGTAATAGAACTGCACGTCTTCGGCGGGCAACGCCTGGGCCAGGGCCAGCACGCGATCACGGTCGCCGTGGCCATTGTCGACGCCGTCGGGCAAGGCCTGGGCGATGGCGACACGGTGCAATACATTGAGAATTTCCGACAGCACGCCGTTCCAGTCCGGCCCCTGTTCGGCCAGGTGGCGCACCGCTTCGAGCAACGCCTTCGCGTCGCCGTCGATCAGGGCATGCAACACGTCATAGACCTGGCCGTGATCAAGGGTACCGAGCATGGCCCGCACATCGGCAGCCATGACCTTGCCTTCACCGAAGGCAATGGCCTGGTCGGTCAGGCTCATGGCGTCACGCATCGAGCCGTCGGCAGCGCGGCCCAACAGCCACAGCGCATCGTCTTCGAACGGCACATTCTCGACGCCCAGCACGTGGGTCAAGTGCTCGACGACCCGTTCCGGTGTCATGTTCTTCAGGGAGAACTGCAGGCAGCGGGACAGAATCGTTGCAGGAAGCTTCTGTGGATCGGTGGTGGCCAGGATGAACTTGACGTAGGGCGGCGGCTCCTCAAGCGTCTTGAGCAGCGCATTGAAAGAGTGGCTGGAGAGCATGTGCACTTCGTCGATCAGGTAGACCTTGAAGCGCCCACGGCTCGGGGCGTACTGCACGTTGTCGAGCAGCTCGCGAGTGTCCTCGACCTTGGTGCGGCTGGCGGCGTCGATCTCGATCAGGTCGACAAAACGACCTTCGTCGATTTCCCGGCAGACCGAACATTCGCCGCAAGGCGTTGAAGTGATGCCGGTTTCACAATTCAGGCACTTGGCTATGATCCGCGCGATGGTAGTCTTGCCCACGCCGCGGGTCCCGGTGAACAGGTAGGCGTGGTGCAGGCGCTGGCTGTCCAAGGCGTTGATCAGAGCCTTGAGCACATGGGTCTGGCCGACCATTTCGCGGAACGAGCGCGGACGCCATTTACGTGCAAGAACCTGATAACTCATCGAAAACCATCGCAACGAAGGAACATAAGCGGCTAATGCTAGCGGAGCAGGGGCGAAATTGCATCCGGTGCACCGTTCTAATCTGACTAAGCTTGGATCAGGGACTCGGTTGTCGACACGTTTTTAGACCGTCAGGAGAGCTTATGCGCTTGGCCATGGGGGCTTTGCTGTTATTAGGGACAGAATGTTCCGCCGCCGAATTACCCTTGCGCTTTGCCGTGACCGACGGCTGGGCCATGCCCATGGTGCAGATCGAACAGGGTCGCCCGACGCAGGGAATACTCCCTGACGTCATGAGCAGTCTGGCGACCCGGGTGGGCATGCCAGCCGAGTTTCACGTCCTGTCCCGGGCCCGGCTCGACGGCGCCATGGAACGCGACGAAGTCGACATACGCTGTTATGTCAGCCAGGATTGGGTGAAGGATAAAGGCGGTGATTACCTGTGGAGCGTGCCGCTGTTCTTCCAGCGCGACCTGCTGGTCGGTACGGCCAGTGCCCCGGCAAAGGTGGCACCGGCGACGCTGGGGCAGCAGTTCATAGGCACCGTGCTCGGTTATACCTACCCGACCTTGCAACCCCTGTTCGACAGTGGCCATCTGCGGCGCGACGATGCACGGAGTCAGGAACAGGTGCTGGCAAAACTGCTTGCCGGCCGCTACCGCTACGGCGTGAGCAATCAATGGGCACTGGACTGGTTCAACCAACGACACACCGCTGACCGCCAACTGCAAGGGGTGACCATTCTCCAGGAACAGCAATTGGGCTGCTACCTGCGCAATGATCCGAAAATCCCGGTACAGCGTATTCTGCGCACCTTGCAGGACATGAAGGCATCAGGGGAAATCGACGCGATCATCCAGCTCTACACCGGCCGCAACGCGGCATCCGAAGCTGAAGCCGGCTCCCCCTGAATGCCCGGACGCTGCTGCCATTGCGGCGGCGGAACAAACCTCGCCACCCAACCCGGTATCTGCTCCGGTGGCATGGGCCGGGCGATGAAGTAACCCTGGGCGACTTCACAACCCAGGCGCAGCAGCAATTGCCCATGCTCGAGGCTGTCCAGCCCCTCGGCGACGACTTCGCGATCGAACGCCTGGGCCAGACCGATCACAGCCTTGGTCAAGGCCAGGTCATCCCGGTTCACAAGAATGTCGCGGATGAAGGTCTTATCGATCTTGATGGTCTGGGTACGCAAATGCTTGAGGTCATTGAGAGAGCAGTAGCCCGTCCCGAAGCCGCCCAGGGAGAACCCTACCCCCAAGGCCTGGCAAGCCTGCAGGCAAGTGCTGACATGCTGGAGATTTTCCACCGCGACGGATTCGACGATTTGCAGGTCAAGCATCCGCGGCGCCACGTCCGAGTGCCGCCCCAGCATCTGCTGCAGCCGCTCGACAAAGTCCGCCCGCTGGAAATGCCGCGCCGAGATGTTGATGCTCACCGGCCACCCCGGTCCCGCTTGCTGCCAAAGCTGCAACTGGGTCATGACCTGCTCCATGACCCACTCGCCGATCTCGACGATCAGGTCGGTCTCCTCCGCCAGCGGCAGGAACTCCCGGGGCGGCACCAGGCCACGTTGCGGGTGCTTCCAACGCAGCAAGGCCTCAAGCCCCACCACGGCACCGCTGCGCATGTTGACCTTGGGCTGGAAATGCAGCCGCAGCTCCTGGGCGGCCAATGCCTGCCGAACCCGCTCGACGGTCTGGTAGGTGGCCCGCACCTCCTTGTCCCTGGATACATCGAACAGATGGAAGCGGTTGCGACCGCTCTGCTTGGCCATGTACATAGCCTGATCGGCATGGCGCAGCAACGTCTCGGCGTTTTCGTTGTCCCAAGGGAATAACGTGACGCCGATACTTGCGAAAACCTTGATGCTTTTTCCGTCAATGGCATAGGGCGTGGACACGGCAACCAGCACCCGGTTCAAAGCCCCATGCAACTCATCCATCCCAGGCACGTGACGCAACACCAGCACGAATTCGTCCCCCGCCAGCCGCGCAACCACATCTTCGCCTCGCACGATGCTGCGCAATCGCCTAGCGACCTCGATCAGCAGTTGATCGCCACTGGCATGGCCGTGACCGTCATTGACCGCCTTGAAGCCATCGAGGTCGAGCATACAGACCGCCAGGGGGAAGTTTTCCGACTGGGAAAACGCCAGGGCCTGGTCCAGCAGTTCAGACAAGTAGGTGCGATTTGGCAGCCCGGTCAGCACGTCGTGCCCGACTCGCCATTGCAGGGAGTGCAATTGTCGACGCTTGTCGCTGACGTCGAAACGAATCGCCAGGTAGCGCTCGACCTGCCCCGTCGCGTCGTCGATCACCGGTACCAGGGTGGTGTCGACCCAATGCAACGTACCGTCCTTGGCGCGGTTACAGATATCTCCCTTCCAGACCTGTCCCAACGAGATGGTGTGCCACATGTCACTGAAGAACTCGCCTGGGTGATGACCGGAATTGAGCAGGCGATGGTTCGCCCCCAGCAGTTCATCGCGCCGGTAGCCGAAGAGGCTACAGAACTGGTCGTTGACGTAAGTGATACGCCCGCTCGCATCGGTTTCGGAAAAAATCGCGGCGGCGTCAACGGCTCTGCGGTACTTCTTATCCATCGAAGCAGTCATCCATGAGTCAGGCTCATTTGTCGCACGCGGTTGCACCGCCTTCGGACAGGCGAAAATCAACTAGGCTCAAACACCTTGAGAAAAGCGGGAGCACGGCGTCGCCGGTGCCACCTGAAAGTCCAGAACGCCTGCCCGGCGCGACGACAATGAGCGCGCGGCCCATTTCTTTTTGCGCATTCCGGCATCTGAAGCAGGTCACCAAATGCCCGTCCCAAACGATGATTCTACGAAACGCATCACATTTTGCAAAGCAAGGTGATGGATTGCGCGGTTGCCTAATGCGAAAATCTATCGTTAAGTTCTTGATTCTAAATGGGAATTGAGCGATGCAAATTTCAAGTTTGGGTGCAGCCATCAGACGCTACCGCAAAGTAGCGGGGCTGACTCAGGCTGAACTTGGCGAAAAAACCGGTTTTGACCCCAAAACCATCAGCCGCTTCGAAACCGGCATCTACATGCCCAGCATCGAAGCCCTGTTCCTGCTCGCCAACGTGTTGGACGTGCAACTGAAAGCCTTTTTCGCCGACATGAACGATGAAGACGAACAGCGCGCCTATCTGTTCGGAGTCATACACAAGGCCACGCCGAAGGACCTGGGCAAGCTGATCGCGGCGGTGGATCAGGCGCTGTCCAAGCCTTGAGCCGGGCGTGATCGCTCCCCGGCTACCCGCACCTGACGCACACAACCTGTGGCAGCAAAGCTTGCTCGCGATAACGGAATATCAGGCAACATCAATGCAAGCTGACCCACCGCCATCGCGAGCAAGCTTTGCTCCCACAAGGGATCGGTGGCGAACACTGGGTGTATGGGCATCCAGAAAAATAACCAGTCAATCAGCGCCCGCCTTTCGCTCGATCCACCGCGACCAGCACCAGTGAAATCACCACGAACCCCACCAACACCAACACCGCATTAACCAGCACCTGTGAATAACCCAAGCTGTTCGCCTCGATGAACGGATAGGGGTAGAAGCCGATCATCTCGCCACGTATCAGGGCGTAAATGAAATAGACCAGTGGATAGATCAGCCACGCCCATACATTGCTCCAGTGCAGGGTTCCCTTTGGCACACAGAACCACCAATAGATCATGAACAGCACCGGCATCACGTCGTGCAACAGCTCATCAGCCACCCACTGCCAGCCTTGAGGATTCCACGTCTGGCGCAGGAGCAGGTTGTACGCCACCCCGACCAGCAAAATGGCAGCCGCCACCCCCGTCTGGGTCGAAGGCCGGAGAAAGAAACGTCGCAGCGCCGAGTCTCCTGTCGTCGCCGCGCAGGTCAGCACGATTGCCACCAGGACATTGGTCAGCACCGTGAAATAGCTGAAAAAGATCTCCACGCCACCCAACAGGCTCTTCTCGGCCTGCCAGCGCGAGGCCAGGACCAGGTAAAGCTGGAGAAGCAATGCAAACCATCCCAGCGCCGCCGCGACCTTCACGGCGATTGCCCCCCTGCTTTGCGTCAACACCATGTCGTTGTTCATCACGCCGCCCTCTGGCCGGTTACACGAACCCTAGAAAGGCACAACGTGAAATTCTACTGTCAGAAATGACAGTGCCGATCAACGGTAATAGAGCAGACAGCAGAAGGCATCGACCGAATTCGATCAGAACAAGAGAAATAAGGGACAATCTGACAAACCTTGCGAATGAAGGCCTGGGGCGTTATGGAGGCAACCCCACCAGCCACACCCCGGCACACAATGTTCCCGCTGTGGCTGCTTCCTTCCGGATCTGACCAGGTTCACGGGTAATCGTTGCGGGGGGACCGATGGGGTCACCATAACGACGCCCGCCTGACGGCGAGCCGCGCCATTGTACCTATCTGACGGGAAGTTACAACCGTTCGCACCGGATTAAAAAAGCGAAGATGTTCAAGCACTTGCTATGGGGGTGGAGATGATTTCTGCAGCACCCCGAAGAACCCTGTGGGTGAGCCAAGAGCACAGCCATCCCGCCAAACCCCATCGCTACAGCAGCACCTCATCTGCCCGGCCGCCCTCCTCCTGGATCACCAGATGGATGAAATGCAGTTTGGTGATGACGGTTGCCGGCACGACGAACGGGTAGAAATCCGGCTGGCCCATGCTGCGGGACAGTTCGTTGAGCATGCCTGCCAGTTCGATCCAGGCGTTGACGAACGACAGGAACGCCGCGCCTCCGGTGTGCTCGGGATCGAACAGGGTGTCGGCTGGGAACGGTTGGTAGTCGAAGTCCATGTCCTGGGCACTCATGCCAAAGCCCAGCGCCGTGTCCACGGCGTCCATCATGTGCAGGTAGTGAGCCCAGGTTTCGGCCCAGTCCTCCCAGGGGTGCATGGTGGCGTAGGCACTGACGTAACGGGTTTGCCAGTCCAACGGTGCTCCTTGCTGGTAATGCCGCTCCAGCGCGTCGGCATAACTGGCGCGCTCATCGCCGAACAATCCGCGGAATGCTTCGAGCCAGTGGCTGTTGGCAATCAGAAGATCCCAGTAGTAATGCCCCACTTCGTGACGAAAGTGCCCGAGCAAGGTGCGATACGGTTCGTGCATCTGCTGGCGCACGGCCTCACGGTGGGCGTCGTCCGCTTCCTTGATGTCGAGCGTGATCAAGCCGCTGGCATGACCGGTGGTCGGTGGCGTGCCGTCAGGGTCGACGCCGATGAAGTCGAAGGCCAGGCCCGTGGATTCGTCGACGCTTTTCGGCGCGACCGGCAGACCGAGGGTGATCAGTTGCGCCACCAGCCTGCGCTTGGCCGTCTCGACCTTGCGCCAGCGTTCAGGGCTCTCCGGGATCGACAGGTCGGGGATGGTGCGGTTCAGCCTGCAGGCGATGCACAAGGTGTCGCGCCCCCCGGCCGGCAGCAGCCAGTTGCACGCTGCCGCGGTATCGAGGTTGGCACAGCGACGGAACAGACCGGCCTGCGGGTCGGCATCCAGGGTCCAGGTGTCAGGCAGATCACCGGGTTGCAGGGACGAAAGACGACTCTGCTCCGGCTGGTAGCCCAACGCCGCCAGGCAGGCCAGGCACTGGCTGTTGCGGAAAAACAGCGACTGGCCGCAGCGACACGGCCAGACCTTGCTGTTGCGCGAACGGTCGCCCAGGAACGGCGCGGCGATGCGTGAGCTCAGTTGTTCGAAGAAGCGGTACATGGCGATCTCTCCCTGGGGCCTGCAACACTAGATCGTCTTCTGGCACAGACGTTCAGCCTGGTGACACACCCCTGTGGCGAGGGGATTTATCCCCGCGCCACAAGGGCTAGACCGTGATGCCGTGCTTGCCAAGAAACGCCACGAACGCCTCTTCGTCCAGCACCTTGAGCCCCAGTTCATTGGCCTTGGTCAGCTTCGAGCCCGCGCCCGGCCCGGCCACCACGCAATGGGTTTTCGCCGACACGGACCCGGCGACCTTGGCCCCAAGGCTCTCCAGCTTGTCCTTGGCGACGTCTCGGCTCATCAATTCCAGCGAACCGGTCAGTACCCAGGTGTGACCCGCCTCGGGCAAGCCTTCGACCACCTTTTTCTCGCTTCGCCAGTGCATGCCGAAGTCCCGCAACTGCTGTTCCGCGGCCTCGGCCTGCTGGCGGTTTTCGGTAATGGCAAAGAACTCCCGCACGGCGTTGGCCTGCTTTTCCGGCAGGGCCTGGCGCATGTCCAGCCAGTCCGCGTTCATCACCGCCTCAAGGGAGCCGAACTTGTCTGCCAGTTTCTGCGCACCACCCGGTCCGACCGACGGGATGTACAGCTTGTCGAGGAAGCCGCCCAGGGTGGTGCTGGCGGAGAACTCGGCGCCCAGCTCGCCCTGGTCCTGGATATCGAGACCATGACGCAGCAGGTCCGCGATCACCTGACGGTTGTGCGGGTCCTCGAAGAAGCTGTGGATCTCATGCGCCACTTCCAGGCCCACGTCCGGCAGATAAGTGAGCACCTGGGGCAACGCCGCTTGCACGCGCTCCAGCGAGCCCAGGGAGCGCGCCAGGACCTTGGCGGTTTCCTCGCCGACATCCGGGATGCCGAGGGCGTAAATGAAGCGCGCCAGACTGGGCTTCTTGCTGTCGACGATGGCCGCCAACAACTTCCGGCTCGACAATTCGGCAAAGCCTTCCAGGTCGACCACTTGTTCGAAGGTCAGGGCATACAGATCGGCCGGCGATCCCACCAGGCCCTCGTCCACCAGTTGTTCGATGCTCTTTTCCCCCAGCCCTTCGATGTCCATGGCCCGGCGCGAGACGAAGTGAATGATCGCCTGCTTGAGCTGCGCCCCACAGGCCAGGCGCCCGACGCAGCGATAGACCGCGCCTTCGCTGATGGTTTCGCGACCCTTGCTGCGCTTGATCAATTGCGTGCGCTCCACGTGGGAACCGCACACCGGACACTGCTGGGGCACTTCCACCGGGCGGGCATTTTCCGGGCGGCGCTCGGTGACGACTTGAACCACCTGGGGGATCACGTCCCCGGCGCGACGGATAATCACCGTGTCGCCGATCATCAATCCCAGGCGCGCCACCTCGTCCATGTTGTGCAGCGTGGCATTGGCCACGGTCACGCCGGCCACCTTGACCGGCTTGAGCCGCGCAACAGGCGTCACGGCCCCGGTGCGACCCACCTGAAACTCGACGTCGAGTAACTCGGTGAGCTCCTCGCTGGCGGGGAATTTATGGGCGATGGCCCAGCGCGGCTCGCGAGCGCGGAAGCCGAGTTCACGCTGGGAAGCAATGCTGTTGACCTTGAACACCACGCCATCGATCTCATAGGGCAACGCGCTACGCCGCTCGCCGATGTCGCGGTAGTAATCCAGGCATTCGTCGATGCCGTGGGCCAGTTTCAGTTCGCGGCTGATGGGCATGCCCCAGGCCTTGAGCTGTTTGAGATTGCCAATGTGGGTATCGGCGATATCCGCTGTCACCTGGCCAATGCCGTAGCAGCAGAACTCCAGCGGGCGGTTGGCGGTGATTTTGGAGTCAAGCTGGCGCAGGCTGCCGGCCGCCGCGTTGCGCGGGTTGGCGAAGGTCTTGCCGCCCGCCTCCAACTGCGTGGCGTTGAGGCGCTCGAAACCGGCCTTGGACATGTAGACCTCGCCGCGCACTTCCAGCACGGGTGGCCAGCCGCTGCCTTGCAGCTTGAGGGGAATGTTGCGCACGGTGCGCACATTGACGCTGATGTCTTCGCCAGTGGTGCCGTCGCCGCGAGTGGCACCGCGTA
The DNA here is from genome assembly GCF_001269905.1 of Pseudomonas corrugata. GTDB lineage: Bacteria > Pseudomonadota > Gammaproteobacteria > Pseudomonadales > Pseudomonadaceae > Aquipseudomonas > Aquipseudomonas corrugata. The sequence goes on from NZ_LHVK01000015.1 coordinate 135,075, forward strand.
CCAACAGGCCGTCCTGGTACAACAGACTGACCGCCAGGCCATCGAGCTTCGGCTCGCAGCTGTACTCCACCGCCGCACCGCCGCCCAGCAGATCGCCTATCGGCAGATCGAGACCTTCGGTCACCCGGCGGTCGAACTCACGCATGGTGGTTTCATCGAAGGCATTGCCCAGGCTGAGCATCGGGATTTCGTGACGGACCTGGCTGAACGCCGACAGCGCCACGCTGCCGACCCGTTGGGTCGGTGAGTCGCTGGTCACCAACTCCGGGTGCTGCGCTTCCAGGGCCTTGAGCTCATGGAACAGCCGGTCGTACTCGGCATCCGGGATGGTGGGTTCATCAAGGACGTGATAGCGGTAGTTGTGCTGCTCCAGTTCGGTGCGCAGCTCTAGGATGCGGGTTTCGACGGCATTCATGGGTGTTCTCTCATAAAGCAAAAGAGCAGCCGAGGCTGCTCATTTCAATCAGTCAAGTAACGCTCGGCAGAGAACCTGTGGCGAGGGGATTTATCCCCGCTCGAGTGCGCAGCACTCGCAAACTCTGTGGCAACACAACATTTTGAGGGCTGCTTGGCAGCCCAGCGGGGATAAATCCCCTCGCCACAAAAGCGGTTTGCCACAAGCGGCTACCAGAGGCGCTCTGATCAGCGCTTCTGGGTCAATGCCCGACGTTCGAATTCGACAATACGCTGACGGTAGTGCTCGATGGTCTGGGCGGTCAGCACGCTGCGCTGGTCATCCTTCAATTCGCCATTGAGTTCCTGGGACAACTTGCGAGCCGCCGCCACCATCACGTCAAAGGCCTGCTTGGGATGACGCGGGCCCGGCAGACCGAGAAAGAAACTCACCGCCGGCGTGCTGAAATGATCGATGTCGTCCAGATCAAACACCCCCGGCTTGACGGCATTGGCCATGGAGAACAGCACCTCGCCGTTGCCGGCCATGCTTTCGTGGCGGTGGAAAATGTCCATCTCGCCGAAACGCAGGCCGCTTTCCAGGATGTTCTGCAACAACGCAGGGCCCTTGAAGCCGGCCGGATCGCGACAGATCACGCTGATCACCAGGACTTCTTCCGCCTGGGCCTGGTCCTTGTCACTGCTCGACGCCTTGCTCTCGTCCGGGAAATCGTCGCGGCTGCTGAAGCTCGGGCCGCCATCCAGGTCCAGGTTGAGGTTCAGGTCTCCCTGGGACGGTTCGTTGTTGCGCTTGCCGCGCTTGGAGCCCGACTCGCGGGGTTCGCGCACCGGCGCGCTCATCGACGGCAGGTCATGCTCGTCCAGCTGCGGCTCCTTGTGGGTGTCCAGCACCCGGGGCGGCCCCAGCAGTTCGGCATTGTCATCGTCGTCCGGCAGGTTCGACAGGCTGCGATCAAGGCGGAACTTGAGTTTCCCCTTGCCGCCGCGCATGCGGCGCCAGCCATCGAAAAGAATACCGGCAATGACAATGATGCCGATGACGATCAGCCACTCGCGCAGACCGATTTCCATGTAATCCCGTGCCTCTATAAAAATGCTGAAAAATAAGGGGCTTAGCTATTTGCAAACCGCTTTAAAACGTGGCGCCAACTCTATGTTCTGAATGGCGTTTTGCCCACGCACACGAAAAATTGACATTAAACTAGCATGACCAACAGCTACAAGCTACATAACAGCAGCTTCAAGCTTCAAGCCGAAGCTGCATCGCTTGCAGCTTGCCACTTGAAGCTCGCCGCTCGCCGCTAGGCATCCACCATTGCCATCGCCTCCTCGACATCCACCGCCACCAACCGCGAACAGCCCGGCTCGTGCATCGTCACCCCCATCAACTGATCGGCCATTTCCATGGCGATCTTGTTATGGGTGATGTAGATGAACTGCACCGTTTCAGACATTTCCTTTACCAGACGCGCGTAACGGCCCACGTTCGCGTCGTCCAGCGGTGCATCGACTTCGTCGAGCATGCAGAACGGCGCCGGATTCAACTTGAAGATGGCAAATACCAGGGCCAATGCGGTCAGCGCCTTTTCGCCACCGGAGAGCAGATGAATGGTGCTGTTCTTCTTTCCGGGAGGCCGCGCCATGATCGTCACCCCAGTATCGAGTAGATCTTCGCCCGTCAGTTCCAAGTAAGCGCTGCCGCCACCGAAAACTTTTGGGAAAAGCGCCTGCAAACCGCCATTGATCTGATCAAAGGTATCCTTGAAGCGGTTGCGGGTTTCCTTGTCGATCTTGCGAATGACGTTTTCCAGGGTTTCCAGCGCTTCCACCAGGTCAGCGTCCTGGGCGTCGAGGTAGCGCTTGCGCTCGGACTGTTGCTCGTATTCGTCGATGGCCGCCAGGTTGATCGCGCCCAGGCGCTGGATCCGCGCAGCAATGCGCTCCAGCTCCTCCTCGGCGTCTTTCTCGTTAGCCCCGGCCACCAGGGTAGCGAGCACGCCGTTGAGGTCGTAGCCGTCCTCCAGCAGTTGGTCCTGCAAGGCCTTGCGGCGCACGGTCAGGGCCTGCCACTCCAGGCGTTGCTGCTCCATCTGGCCGCGAATCAGCTGGGATTGCTGCTCGGCCTGGCTACGGCGCTTCTCGGCATCGCGCAGTTCGCGGTCGGCGTCCTCCAGGGCGATCTGCGCCGTCTTGAGCTCTTCATCGACACTCATCCGCTTGTCGAGCAGTTCCTCGAGTTTGAGGCGCAACTCTTCCAGCGGCGCCTCGCCCTCTTCCAGGTTCAGGCTCAACTGTTCGCGTTTTTCGGTCAGCCGTTCGGACTGCATTTCCAAACGCTCGAGAGCCTGGCGCGTGGAATCGTACTGCGCCTTGAGCGAACCCAGGCGCACCGCCAACTGATGGGCATGATCCTTGTGCTGACGCGCTTCCTGGCGCACCCGGTCAAGGCGTTCGCGCAGGCTGTCGCGCTGGGCCAGCAACAGTTCACGCTGCTCAGTGTCCAGCGCCATGGCATCGAGGGCTTCCTGCAGTTGCAGGCGCGCCTCGCCGATCTGTTCGTGCTCCAGTGCCCGTTGCTCGCCCAGCTCGGCGATCTCTTCTTCCAGACGAGTACGACGCAAGGCCAACTGCTCGGCCTTGGCCTTGCCGGCCGAGAGCTGTGCCTTGAGCTCGCCCTGCTGGCGCGCCTCGTCCTGCAGCAGCCGGCGCAGGTGTTCGCGGCCGTTTTCCTGTTGACGCTGCTGCGCCCGCAGATTCTGCAACTCGGTTTCCAGGGCTTCGACACTGGCTTCGCGCTCGTCGCGCTCGGCGCCCAAACGCTGGATTTCCTGGCCCCGGGCGAGCATGCCGCTCTCGGCTTCGCTGGCCCGACGCACCCGCAGGAAATGCCGGCCGATCCAATAGCCGTCGCGACTGATCAGGCTCTCGCCCGCCGCCAGTTGCCCGCGCAACGCCAGAGCCTGTTCGAGGTTTTCCACCGGCCTGACCTGCCCCAGCCAAGGCGCCAGATCGACCTTGGCCTCGACTTTGTCCAGCAGGCTGCCCGGCATCCGCACGCCGTCACTGGCCGGGCTGAGCAGGCGCAGATCGCCTTGGGTGAACCCCGAGAGGTCGAAGCCGGCGAAATCATCCACCAGCACCGCTTGCAGATCGGCGCCCAGCACGGTTTCCACCGCCAGCTCCCAGCCGGCGTCGACCTTCAGCCCTTCGGCCAGCCGCGGGCGATCGGCCAGATGCTGGTCGCGCAACCATTCGGCGGCGCCGGTGCCCGGGTCCAGCGCGGCTTGCTGCAAGGCTTCCAGCGAGGCCAGACGCCCGTTGAGCCGTTGCAGCTCGCCCTGGGCCTGCTGCTGATTCTGAAGGGCCAGTTGCAAGGCCTGGCGCAGTTGTTCGAGCCGCTCGACCTGGGCGTCTTCGCTGGCCTGCAAATCTTCGAGGGTGGCTTCGCTGGCGGCCAATTGCTCGCTCAGGTCCAGGATCGCCGCGTCTTCCGGGTCTGCCGCAAGCAACGCACGCTCTTCGGCCAGGCGACGCTGACGCTCGGCCAGGCGCTCCATGCTGGTTTCCAACTGCTGGATGCGCGACTGCTGGACCTCGGCCTGACGCCGCGGCTCGGCGGAAGTCAGGTTGAACCGGTCCCATTGCTCCTGCCAGCCGTGCATGGTCAGTTCGGCTTCTTCCAGGGCCGCGGCAGCCTCTTCGGCAGCGGCACTGGTGATTTCCTGCTCTGGCGTGAGCCGCTCCAGCTCTTCGCCAAGAGTCAGCAGCAAAGTGCGGTCGTGCCCCAAATGAGACTCGGTTTCCAGGCGCGCGCGCTCGGCTTCCTTCAAGTCATCCTGCAACTGGCGCAGTCGTTGCTGACCGTGCTGGATACTCTGCTCGACCCTGGCGATGTCGCCACCAACCGAATAGAAGCGCCCCTGCACCAGATTGAAACGCTCGGACAATTCGTGGTGCCCGTCACGCAAGCGCTCGATGGCGGCATCGGCGTTGCGCTGTTCGGCCACCAGGGCTTCGAAGCTGACCTCCTGATTGCCGATGATCGCTTCGCGCTGACCGACCTGCTCGTTCAATGCCTGCCAGCGCAGGGCCGAGAGCTGGGCCTTGAGCTGACGCTCCTCACCTTTGTATTCCTGGTATTTGCGCGCGGCCTCGGACTGGCGGTGCAGGCGTTCGAGCTGACGGTCGAGTTCTTCGCGCAGGTCGGTCAGGCGAGCCAGGTTTTCGTGGGTGCGACGGATTCGGTTCTCCGTCTCGCGCCGGCGCTCCTTGTACTTGGAGATGCCGGCGGCCTCTTCGATGAAGTTGCGCAGGTCTTCAGGCTTGGCCTCGATCAGCTTGGAGATCATGCCCTGTTCGATGATCGAGTAGCTGCGCGGCCCCAGGCCGGTGCCGAGGAAGATGTCGGTGATGTCGCGACGCCGGCATTTGGCGCCGTTGAGGAAGTAACTGTTCTGGCTGTCGCGGGTCACCTTGCGGCGGATGGAGATTTCCGCGTAGGCCGCGTATTCGCCGATCAAGGTACCGTCGGAGTTATCGAACACCAGCTCGATGCTCGCCTGACTGACCGGCTTGCGGCTGGTGGAGCCGTTGAAGATGACGTCGGTCATCGATTCGCCGCGCAGGTTCTTGGCCGAACTCTCGCCCATCACCCAGCGCACGGCGTCAATGATGTTCGACTTGCCGCAACCGTTGGGCCCCACCACAGCCGCCATGTTGCTGGGGAAGTTCACCGTGGTCGGGTCGACGAAGGACTTGAACCCCGCCAGCTTGATGCACTTGAGGCGCACGTTCAGGCCTTCGTCAGGGCGGCAACCACCAGATCGCAACTGCGCTGACAGTAAGCCATCAGCACAATGCGAATCTGCGGCAGATCACGGGCCAGCACCGCGACGAGCAAGCGTTGGAACAGGTCGAGAAACTCGCTCATCTCGGCTTTGCGCTGTTCCAGGGCCAGGAAGTAGGCGCGGCTCATGGCCGGCTGCAGGTTCTCGACGGTTTCCTGCAAGTACGGGTTATTGGCAAACGGATAGGCCGCGCGCATCACACTGAAGCTCTCGTCGACGAACATGCGGATGTCCTGGCGCTCGAAGGCCTCCTTGAGGCGCTGCTGGATCTGCAGGAACGGCGCCATGTCGGCCGAATCCCGCCAACCATGGGCCACGGCGTTGCCCAGCAGGATGTACAGCTCGCTCATGAGCGTACAGAGGCTGCGCACGTTATGTTCGGTGAGTTCGGTGACGTGGGCGCCACGGCGCGGCAGGATGGCGATCAGATGACGTCGCTCCAGGATCAGCAAGGCCTCGCGGACCGAGCCGCGGCTGACGTTGAGCGCCAGCGTGACCTTTTGCTCCTGGATGCGCTCTCCCGGCTTCATTTCACCGCGAATGATGCGTTCGGCGAGATGGTGGGCGATTTGCTCGGCGAGGCTGTCCGGGGCCTTGAACGTCATGGTTGTCCTTCAAACTCTTCGATCTGCACAAGCGGCGCAGTGTAGCGCACTCGATAAGGCATGGCGCAGGGCCTGTATGGGGTTTTTGGCACGTTTCAAGCAAAAAAAGGTTCTGTGGGAACCGAGTTTGCTCGCAATGGCCATGCCGGCCTCCATCCCTGTTGAATGTGCCACCGCCATCGCGAGCAAGCTCGGCTCCCACAAGGTTCTACAGTGTCTATAGAACGTTGCTCATCGACAAACCGGATTTTCCTGACCTTTAAGTCAGAAAAACGTTGACCGAAAAGTCAGACCTGCTAAATTCGGCCTACGTCGATACAACAATAATGAATCTGCGAGGCCTTCCGTGATCCAGTTTTTACTCAACCAGGAACTCCGTAGCGAGCACACCCTGGACCCGAACCTGACCGTGCTCAACTATCTGCGCGAGCATGCTGGTAAATCCGGCACCAAAGAGGGTTGTGCCAGCGGCGACTGCGGTGCCTGCACCGTGGTGGTGGGCGAATTGGACATGGATGAAAGCGGCCGCTCGCGCATTCGCTATCGCAGCCTCAATGCGTGCCTGACCTTCGTCTCGTCCCTGCACGGCAAGCAGTTGATCAGCGTCGAAGACCTCAAGCACCAGGGCCGGTTGCACAGCGTCCAGCAGGCGATGGTCGATTGCCACGGCTCGCAATGCGGCTTCTGCACACCGGGTTTCGTCATGTCACTGTTTGCCCTGCAAAAGAACAGCGATCAACCTGACGCCCACAAGGCCCATGAAGCGCTGGCCGGCAATCTGTGTCGCTGCACCGGCTACCGGCCGATCCTGGCTGCCGCCGAACAGGCCTGCTGCGGCAAGCAACCCGACCAGTTCGACACCCGCGAGGCCGAGACTATCGCTCGCCTCAAAGCCATCGCTCCCAAGGAAACCGGCGAGCTCAACTGTGGCGATAAACGTTGCCTGGTGCCGCTGACCGTGGCCGATCTGGCCGATCTCTACGACGCCTATCCTCAGGCGCGCCTGCTGGCCGGCGGCACCGATCTGGCCCTGGAAGTCACCCAGTTCCACCGCACCCTGCCGGTGATGATCTACGTGGGTAACGTCGCTGAACTCAAGCGCATCGAGCGCTTCGACGATCGCCTGGAAATCGGCGCCGCCACCGCGCTTTCCGATTGCTATGAGGCGCTCAAAGCCGAGTACCCGGACTTCGGTGAGCTGTTGCAGCGCTTCGCCTCGTTGCAGATCCGCAACCAGGGCACCCTGGGCGGCAACATCGGCAATGCCTCGCCCATCGGTGACTCGCCACCTCTGCTGATCGCCCTTGGCGCGCAGATCGTGCTGTGCAAGGGCCAGGTCCGTCGCACCCTGGCGCTGGAGGATTACTTCATCGAATACCGGGTCACCGCCCGCCAGGAAAGCGAATTCATCGAAAAAATCATCGTGCCACGGGCCAGCGCCGAGCAGGCGTTCCGTGCCTACAAGGTGTCCAAGCGACTGGACGATGACATCTCCGCAGTGTGCGCCGCATTCAACCTGCGCATCGACAATGGCGTGGTCCGCGATGCCCGCGTGGCCTTCGGCGGCATGGCCGCCATTCCCAAGCGTGCCAAGCATTGTGAAGCCGCATTGATCGGCGCGCAGTGGAACGACAGTACCCTGGAGCGCGCCTGCGCCGCCCTGGCCGAAGATTTCACGCCGCTGTCGGACTTCCGCGCCAGCAAGGAATATCGCCTGCTCGGCGCCCGCAACCTGCTGCGCAAATACTTCATCGAACTGCAAACGCCGCACATCGAGACTCGGGTGACCGCTTATGTCTAACCATCACACCGTAGAAAAGACCCAGGCCGAACTGGCCGAGATGTTCGCCCGCGACCTGACCACTGGCGTCGGCCGTAGCGTCAAGCATGACAGCGCCGCCAAGCATGTGACCGGTGAAGCGCAGTACATCGATGACCGTCTCGAATTCCCTAACCAACTGCACGTCTACGCGCGACTGTCGGACCGCGCCCACGCCCGGATCCTGCGCATCGATACCACGCCCTGCTACGCCTTCGAAGGCGTGCGCATCGCCATTACCCACGAAGACATCCCGGGCCTCAAGGACATCGGCCCATTGTTGCCTGGCGATCCGCTGCTGGCGATTGACGATGTGCAGTTCGTCGGCCAGCCGGTATTGGCCGTTGCCGCCAGGGACCTGGAAACTGCACGCAACGCGGCGATGGCCGCGATCATCGAATATGAAGACCTGGAGCCGGTGCTGGACGTGGTCGAAGCCCTGCGCAAACGGCATTTCGTGCTCGACAGCCATACCCATCAACGCGGCGATTCAGCCACCGCACTGGCGAGTGCCGAACATCGCATCCAGGGCTCGCTGCACATCGGCGGCCAAGAGCACTTTTATCTGGAAACCCAGATCTCCTCGGTGATGCCCACCGAAGACGGCGGAATGATTGTCTACTGCTCCACCCAGAACCCCACCGAAGTGCAGAAACTGGTGGCTGAGGTGCTGGGCGTGTCGATGAACAAGGTCGTGGTGGACATGCGCCGCATGGGTGGCGGCTTTGGCGGCAAGGAAACCCAGGCTGCCAGCCCGGCCTGCCTGTGCGCGGTGATCGCGCACCTCACCGGCCAGCCGACCAAGATGCGCCTGCCCCGGGTCGAAGACATGCTGATGACCGGCAAGCGTCATCCTTTCTACATCGAATACGACGTGGGCTTCGACAGCCGCGGACGCCTGCACGGCATCGCCCTGGAACTGGCCGGCAACTGCGGCTGCTCGCCGGACCTGTCGGCGTCGATTGTCGATCGAGCGATGTTCCATGCCGACAACGCCTATTACCTGGGCGACGCGACCATCAACGGCCACCGCTGCAAGACCAACACCGCGTCGAACACCGCTTACCGTGGCTTCGGCGGCCCGCAGGGGATGGTCGCCATCGAAGAAGTCATGGACGCCATTGCCCGGCATCTGGGGCTCGATCCGCTGGCGGTGCGCAAGGTCAACTACTACGGCAAGACCGAACGCAACGTCACCCACTACTACCAGACCGTCGAGCACAACATGCTCGAGGAAATGACCGCCGAGCTGGAAGAAAGCAGCCAGTACGCCGAACGGCGCGAAGCGATCCGTCGCTACAACGCAGGCAGCCCGATCCTGAAAAAGGGCCTGGCGCTGACGCCGGTCAAGTTCGGCATCTCGTTCACCGCCAGCTTCCTCAACCAGGCAGGTGCCTTGATCCACGTCTACACCGACGGCAGCATCCACCTGAACCATGGCGGCACCGAAATGGGCCAGGGGCTCAACACCAAGGTTGCGCAGGTGGTGGCCGAGGTGTTCCAAGTGGAAATGGACCGGGTGCAGATCACCGCGACCAACACCGACAAAGTACCGAACACCTCTCCTACCGCGGCCTCCAGCGGCGCCGACCTGAACGGCAAAGCCGCGCAGAATGCCGCCGAAACCATCAAGCGGCGCCTGGTGGAGTTCGCCGCACGACAGTACAAGGTCAGTGAAGAAGACGTGGAGTTCCACAACGGCCATGTGCGGGTGCGCGATCACATCCTGACGTTCGAAGCGCTGGTGCAACAGGCGTACTTTGCCCAAGTCTCGTTGTCGAGCACCGGATTCTACAAGACCCCGAAGATCTACTACGACCGCAGCCAGGCCCGTGGCCGGCCGTTCTACTACTACGCCTATGGTGCGGCGTGTGCAGAGGTGATCGTCGATACCCTCACCGGCGAATACAAGATGCTGCGCACCGACATCCTCCACGACGTCGGCGCCTCGCTGAACCCGGCCATCGATACCGGACAGGTCGAGGGCGGATTCATCCAGGGCATGGGCTGGCTGACCATGGAAGAGCTGGTGTGGAACGACAAGGGCAAGCTGATGACCAACGGCCCGGCCAGCTACAAGATCCCGGCCGTGGCCGACATGCCACTGGACCTGCGGGTCAAGCTGGTGGAGAACCGCAAGAACCCCGAAGACACAGTGTTCCATTCCAAGGCCGTGGGCGAGCCGCCGTTCATGCTCGGCATCGCCGCGTGGTGTGCGATCAAGGATGCCGTGGCGAGCCTGGGAGATTACCGACACCAGCCGAAAATCGACGCCCCGGCGACACCGGAACGGGTGTTGTGGGGCTGTGAGCAGATGCGCGGGTTGAAGGTGAAAGCGGTAGAGCCTGAAACCGAGATGGCTTCGCTCTAGACCGCGGCGCGGATATCGCGAGCAAGCTCGGCTCCCACAAGGGGTCTCAGAGTTAACAGAGTTCCTGTGGGAGCCGAGCTTGCTCGCGATGAGGCCGGGACAGACAAAAGAGATGTCGAGGTGAACATGTACAACTGGATCAGCGCCCTCGCCGACCTGCAAACCCGCGGTGAACCCTGCGTGCTGGTGACGATCATCGAAGAACTCGGCTCGACCCCGCGCAACGCCGGTTCGAAGATGGTCATCAGCGCCAGCCAGACGTTCGACACCATCGGTGGCGGGCACCTGGAATACAAGGCCATGGAGATCGCCCGGCAAATGCTCGCCAGCGGCCAGCAGGGCACGCATCTGGAGCGCTTCAGCCTAGGTGCCAGTCTGGGCCAGTGCTGTGGCGGCGTGACCGTATTGCTGTTCGAGCCCATGGGTCAGGTGCAGGCGCAGATTGCCGTGTTCGGCGCCGGTCATGTCGGCCGGGCCCTGGTGCCACTGCTGGCGAGCCTGCCTTGTCGGGTGCGCTGGATCGACTCGCGGGAAGCCGAGTTCCCTGAACAATTGCCCCATGGCGTACAGAAAATCGTCAGCGAAGACCCGCTGGACGAGGTCGATGAATTGCCCGCCGGCAGCTACTGCATCGTCATGACCCACAACCATCAGCTCGATCTGGAGCTGAGCGCGGCGATCCTAAAGCGCAACGACTTCGCCTACTTCGGCCTGATCGGCTCGAAGACCAAGCGGGTCAAGTTCGAACACCGCCTGCGCGATCGCGGATTCGACAGCGGCACCTTGCAACGCATGCGTTGCCCGATGGGCATTGGCGAAGTCAAAGGCAAGCTGCCTGTGGAAATCGCCATCTCCATCGCCGGTGAAATCATCGCCACCTATAACGCGGATTTCGGCCAGCACACCGCCCGCGCCGAACCCATTGCCAAGCTGCTGCCGGCCTCGCGTCGCAGCCAAGCCAAATCTTGAGATTGCCCATGCCCACGACACGCAAAGCCTACCGCGCCGCCCTGCTCCACAGCCTCGCCGACCCGGCCGAAGTCGGCCTCGAAGCCTCTTATGAATATTTCGAGGACGGCCTGCTGGTGGTGGAAAACGGCCAGATCAGCGCCCTTGGCCACGCCAATGACCTGCTGCCGAGCCTGGCGGCGGACATCGAAATCGCCCATTACCCGGACGCGCTGATTACCCCCGGCTTCATCGACACCCACATCCATCTGCCGCAGACCGGCATGGTGGGCGCCTATGGCGAACAACTGCTGGACTGGCTCAACACCTACACCTTCCCCTGTGAACGCCAGTTCGCCGACCCGGCCCACGCCGAAGCCGTCGCCGATATCTTCATCAAAGAGTTGCTGCGCAACGGCACCACCACGGCCCTGGTGTTTGGCAGTGTGCACCCACAGTCGGTGAACGCCTTTTTCGAGGCAGCCGAGAAACTCGACCTGCGGATGATCGCCGGTAAAGTGATGATGGATCGCAACGCTCCGGACTACCTGACTGACACCGCCGAATCCAGCTACACCGAGAGCAAGGCGCTGATCGAGCGCTGGCACGGCAAGGGCCGCCTGCACTACGCCGTGACCCCGCGCTTCGCCCCTACCAGCACACCCGAACAGTTGGCGCTGGCCGGCCAGTTGCTGGGGGAGTACCCGGACCTGTACATGCAGACCCACATCAGTGAAAACCTGCAGGAAGTGCAATGGGTCAAGGCGCTGTTTCCCGAGCGCAAGGGCTATCTGGACGTCTACGATCACTACCGGTTGCTCGGCGAACGTTCGGTGTTCGCCCACGGTGTGCACCTGTGCGACGAAGAGTGTGCACGCCTGGCCGAAACCGGTTCGGCCATCGCGTTCTGCCCGACCTCGAACCTGTTCCTGGGCAGCGGGCTGTTCAACCTGCCGATGGCCGAGAAGCACAAGGTGAACGTGGGGTTAGGCACGGACGTCGGCGGCGGCACCAGTTTTTCGCTGTTGCAGACCCTGAACGAAGCCTACAAAGTGATGCAGTTGCAGGGCGCGCGGCTGAGCCCGTTCAAATCGCTGTACCTGGCCACCCTCGGCGGCGCCCGGGCCCTGCGCCTGGAAGACCGTATCGGCACCTTGCAGCCGGGCACCGATGCTGACTTCCTGGTGCTGGACTACAACGCTACGCCATTGTTGAGCTATCGCCTGAAGCAGGCCCGGGACATTGCCGAGATATTGTTCGTGTTGATGACGCTGGGGGATGACCGAACGGTGGCGCAGACCTTTGCGGCGGGGCGGTTGGTGCATCAACGCTAGACCGCTATCGCGAGCAGGTTCGCTCCCACAGGGGATTTATGGCGCTCTGTGGGAGCGAGCCTGCTCGCGATGAAGGCGACTCGGTATGACTGCCTCAGCAGACCATCAAAGCTTGGCCGTCGACCGCCCAGGCTTCTTGCTCTGCAACAGGTGCGAAAACACCGCGTGCAGATCGTCCGACGCACCCTCTTCGTCTAGGTTGAGCTTGCTGTCGATGTGGTCCATGTGGTGCATCATCAGGTCCACCGCCAGCGTCGCATCGCGCGCCTCGATGGCGTCGATCAACTGGGTGTGCTCGTCATAGGAGCAATGGGAACGGTTGCCGCTTTCGTATTGGGCAATGATCAGCGAAGTCTGGGACACCAGGCTGCGCTGGAAGCTGATCAGCGGTGCATTCCTCGCCGCTTCGGCCAGCTTGAGATGGAACTCACCCGACAGGCGGATGCCGGCGCCACGGTCGCCACGGGAGAAACTGTCGCGTTCGTCGCTGACCATCTGCCGCAACTCGGCAAGCTGCTCGGCGGTAGCGTGCTGCACCGCCAGCTCGGTGATCGCCCGTTCCACCAGGCGCCGGGCCATGAACACCTGGCGAGCCTCTTCGACACTCGGGCTGGCAACGACCGCGCCGCGATTAGGCCGCAACAACACCACGCCCTCGTGGGCCAGGCGCGACAGCGCACGACGGATGATGGTGCGGCTGACTCCGAAAATCTCCCCCAGCGCCTCTTCGCTCAACTTTGTACCCGGCGCCAGGCGCTGTTCGAGGATAGCCTCGAAGATATGTGCATAGACGATATCGTCCTGGGTTCCGCTGCGGCCGGCTTTGCCTGCTCGCGGTTGTTTCTTGAGGGGCTGCAACTGTTCGTTCATGGGCACTCGGGTCGGGAGAACTGCGGCGAATTGACCGTGACTGTAATACGGCACAGCGGGTCGCTGGCAAGTATCGCGTAAAAAACACGGCGATTGTACACAACCTCTGATGGCAACACGACTGTACGGCTGTTTACGGGCTTGGCTGTATTGCAATTGCCCACTGGGTTGAGTTTAGGCTTAAACCCTCAATCTGTGACACCTGTGGCAACTGTGGGAGCATGGTTTGCTCGCGATGAAGCTGACGCGGTGAGCCTTGAAACCCAGGCACCGTCATCGCGGGCAAGCCTTGCTCCTACAAGTACATAATCTATCCAAGGACCCCCGCCCACCATGACCGAAGTCACGACTGCGCCACTTCGCCCATTGGCCGACACCTCGCCCTCAGCCATTGTTGCCGGGTTCATCGCCATGATGACCGGCTATACCAGCTCCCTGGTGCTGATGTTCCAGGCCGGCCAGGCGGCGGGGCTGACCAGCGGGCAGATTTCGTCGTGGATCTGGGCGATCTCCATTGGCATGGCGGTATGTTCCATCGGCCTGTCGTTACGCTACCGCACGCCGGTCACCATCGCCTGGTCGACGCCCGGTGCGGCACTGCTGATTACCAGCCTGGGCGGCGTGAGCTATGGCGAGGCCATCGGTGCCTATATCACCTGCGCGATACTGGTGACGATCTGCGGGCTGACGGGCAGCTTCGAGCGCCTGGTCAAGCGCATTCCGGCGTCGCTGGCGGCGGCATTGCTGGCCGGCATCCTGTTCAAGATCGGCAGCGAGATTTTCGTCGCCACCCAGCATCGCACCGGCCTGGTGCTGGGCATGTTCTTCACCTACCTGATCGTCAAGCGCCTGTCGCCTCGCTATGCCGTGCTGGCGGCGCTACTGATCGGCACCGCGCTGTCAGGCCTGATGGGCCTGCTGGACTTCAGCGGCTTCGCCCTTGAAGTCGCGACACCGCTCTGGACCACGCCACACTTCTCCCTGGCGGCCACCATCAGCATCGGCATTCCGCTGTTCGTCGTGGCGATGACCTCCCAGAATATGCCCGGCATCGCCGTGCTCAGGGCAGATGGCTACAACGTACCGGCCTCCCCCCTGATCACCAGCACAGGTATCGCCTCGCTGCTGCTGGCACCGTTCGGCTCCCATGGCATCAACCTGGCGGCCATCAGCGCCGCCATCTGCACGGGGCCCCATGCCCACGAGGACCGCAACAAGCGCTACACGGCGGCGGTCTGGTGCGGGATCTTCTACGGGATTGCCGGGGTGTTCGGCGCCACACTGGCGGCGTTGTTCGCGGCGTTGCCCAAGGAACTGGTGCTGTCCATCGCGGCACTGGCGCTGTTCGGGTCGATCATCAATGGCTTGAGCATCGCCATGAGCGAAGCCAGGGAACGGGAAGCGGCGCTGATCACCTTCATGGTCACGGCGTCGGGCCTGACGCTGTTTTCTGTCGGTTCGGCGTTCTGGGGGATTGTGGCGGGGGTGCTGACCTTGCTGATTCTTAATTGGCGTAAAGCCTAAAGCTTCGCGAGCAGGCTCGCTCCCACAGGGAAACGCGATCCAATTGTGGGAGCGAGCCTGCTCGCGATAGCGGCCTGAAGATCAACCAAAAACCCAATCACCAGGCAAAAAAAACCGGCGCCCAATCGGGCCGCCGGTTCAGGACATCACGCCTTGGCGTTGATCGGCATGTCCGGGTGCCACACGTCGATCAGCGGGCTGACGGTCATGTTGGTCAGTTCGCTACGGCCCTTGAGCCAGGCTTCAACGGCAGCACGTTGTTCTTCGGAAACCGAGCCACGCTTCTGCAGGCAAACCAGACCGTAGTCGTCACCGCCGACATAGCCCAGACCGTTGGCTTCCATGGCTTCTTTCAGGAAAGCGTCGAGGAAAGCGTCAATCGCCTCATCGTCCAGATCTTCTTTGAGATCCAGGTTCAGTTCGAACCCCAGCTCCTGAAATTCATCCACACACAGCTTTTTGCGCAGACGCCGGGAACGGTTAGTCGCCATTGGAACAATCCTCATAAGTAATAACGGCCGGCACTTTACCAGTTTGGTGCAACGATTGCCCGGTTGATCGGGCATATCGGCCTACCGTCGGTAAAAAATTGCCTCACGAAAGCCTCAGGCACGGCACATGCCGTTGCGCGTTGGGGCATAATGCCGACACTTTCTTGACCGTTGAGGACGTTCATTTTCATGTCCTCGTTTTTCTCCCCTCGCCCGTAGGGTTTTATTACCAATGATCAAATCTTTGCGTCCACTGCTTCTGGCCAGCCTTCTTCTTCCCCTGGCCCTCCCTGCTTCTACCAGCGCCGCTACGATCAACACTGCCCTGTCGCCCAATGTGCAGAAGGCCCTCAAGACCAGCAAGCTGCAAGACAACGCGCTGTCCCTGGTAATGGTGCCGCTCAATGGCCCAGGCACCCCGACCATCTACAACGCCGACGTCTCGGTGAACCCGGCTTCCACCATGAAGCTGGTGACCACCTACGCCGCCCTGGAAATGCTCGGCCCCAATCACCAGTGGAAGACCGAGTTCTACACCGATGGCACCCTCAGCGGCGGGATCCTCAACGGCAACCTCTACCTCAAGGGCGGCGGCGACCCCAAGCTGAACATGGAAAAACTCTGGCTGCTGATGCGCGACTTGAGGGCCAACGGCGTACAGCAGGTCACCGGCGACCTGGTGCTCGACCGCGGTTTCTTCATCCAGCCGCAATTGCCGGAGTTCAACGACGACGGCAACGACGAAAACAAGCCTTTCCTGGTCAAGCCCGACTCCCTGCTGGTCAACCTCAAGGCGTTGCGCTTCGTTGCCCGCAATGATGGCGGCCGGGTACTGGTGTCGGTGGAGCCACCGATTGCCAGCATTCATATCGACAACCAGGTCAAGGCAGTCAACTCCAAGCAATGCGCCGGCGGCGTGCGCTACAACCCGGTGCCCCAGCCGGACGGCAGCGTGGCCGTGACCGTCGGCGGGCAGCTGGGCGATGGCTGCAGCTCCCAGACCTACCTGTCGCTGCTGGACCACGCCACTTATACCGCCGGTGCGGTGCGGGCGATCTGGAAAGAACTGGGCGGCAGCATCCAGGGCAAGGACCGTCTGGCCTCGACCCCGAGCAACGCCAAAGTGCTGGCCCGGGCGTTCTCGCCAGACCTGGCGGAGATCATCCGCGACATCAACAAATACAGTAACAACACCATGGCCCAGCAATTGTTCCTGAGCCTTGGCGCGCAGTTCCGCAACGAAGCCGACGGTGACGACGCCAAGGCTGCGCAACGGGTCGTGCGCCAATGGCTGGCCAAGAAAGGCATCACCGCACCGCACCTGGTGATGGAGAACGGCTCCGGCCTGTCCCGCGCCGAACGGGTCAGCGCGCGCGAAATGGCAGCAATGCTGCAGGCCGCCTGGCGCAGCCCCTACGCGGCCGAGTACATCAGTTCGATGCCGATTGTCGGCACCGACGGCACCATGCGCAAACGCCTCAAGACCACGGCCATGGCCGGCGAAGCCCACATCAAGACCGGCACCCTGAACACCGTGCGTGCCATTGCCGGGTTCAGCCGTGACGTCAACGGCAACACCTGGGCGGTGGTGGCGATCCTCAACGATCCGAAGCCATGGGGCGCTTCGTCGGTGCTGGACCAGGTCCTGCTGGACCTGTACCGCCAGCCGAAACTGCCGCAGACGGCTTCGGCGCTCTGATCCAAGCTTGCTCGCGATAGCCGCCATTCAACTGGCATGCGTGGGGCTGAGCTGACGCTATCGCGAGCAGGCTCGCTCCCACAGGGGTCTGATGGGGTGCATGGGTCTGTGTCCGCCGGGGTCCGGGTGGGAGCGAGCCTGCTCGCGATGACGGTGGATCAGTCCAAACAGCCGTCAACCGACACGCCCGCTATCGCGACAAGCTCGCTCCCACTTGTTCACCGGTCGTTTACCCCACCTGCATCTCGACCCGATCCCGCCCGGCCTGCTTGGCCACGTAAACACCCGAGTCAGCCCGCAACAGCAGGGCATCCGCGCCCTCCCCGACACGCCAGCTGGCAATACCGAAGCTGGCGGTGACAACGCCCACATCTTCGATCTCCGCCCCGCGCAGTCCCTCCCACAGCCCAATGGCCAAGGCATGGGCGCTTTCGCCGTCGGTGTCGGGACACAGCACCACGAACTCTTCCCCGCCCAACCGACAAAAGACATCGGTACGCCGCAGGCGCTGGGTGACACGCTGGCAAACCGCCTGCAACACCCGGTCACCCACCGCATGGCCGTGCTGGTCATTGATACGCTTGAAGTGATCGATGTCGAGCATGATGACCGACAGCTCCCCGGAGCCGCGCTCGACCCGTATCATTTCCGAACTCAAGCGCTCCTGGAAATAACGCCGATTGCGGATACCGGTCAAGGCATCGGTCACGGAGAGCGCCCGCAATTCCTCTTCCACTCGCTTGAGATCGGAAATATCGGAGACATAGCCGTGCCACAACACGCCACCGCCCGGCAGTTGCTCGGGCGTCGCCTCGCCACGCACCCAGCGCAGGCCGCGCCGTGGCAGTTGCACCCGATACTCTTCGCGCCATGGGCTCAGGGTGTCGGCCGAGGCCCGGATCGACGCACGGACCCGCGCGTTGTCCAGCGGATGGATACGGGAGAAGACGGTCTCCGCGTTCTGGACCAAGACACTGGGCTCCAGTTCGTAGATGTCACGAATGCCATCGCTGGCATAGATCACACTGAAGCGGCCGTTGAAATCCATTTTGAACTGGTAGATGCCGCCTGGCACGTGGGCACTGAGCTTTTTCAACAGCAAGTCCCGGGCCGCCAGGGCCTCGTGGACGCGCTTGCGTTCGGTGATGTCGATGCAGATCGCCAGGTGTCCGACCCAGAGCCCCTGATCGTCGAGCACCGGCGTGGCCAGCATATTCACGGTCAAGTGACTGCCGTCATGCCGTACCAGGGTCCACTCCCGGGCCTGCTGGCCACCCGCCTCGCCCCCCTCCAGCAGCATCGCGTGACAGGTAGGAATTGGCTTGCCGAACCGGGCGCCAAGCTCTGCGGCCCGGGCCTGGAGTTCCCGGGGCACGTGGAGGCTCTCGAGGGTCATGCTCTGCAGGACTTCGCAGCTCTGGTAGCCCAGCATCTGTTCGGCGCCGGCATTGAACGTGGTGATGACGCCACGCAGATCCGTGGCGATGATCGCAACCTGGGTCGCGGCGTCCAGCACACCGCGCAACTGGCCGTGGGTGCCCCGTAGTTCCTGCTCCCGGGCGCGCAGCTCCTGGGTACGTTGCTCCACCAGTGTCAGGGCCCGTTGGCGCTGGCTGACCAGGACGTAGAGCAAGGCACTGAGCAGGAAACTGAGCAAACCGCCCAATACCACCAGGCTCGCCATCGTGGAATGGTTGGTCGACAGGAACATGCGGCTGGGCCGTAACTCTACCCGGTAGTCACGATCCGCCAGGCGCAACACGCGGATCGCTGCCAGGTCACTGTCCCCCGGCGGCTCGGGAGAATCGAACAGCACCTCCTCCTGGTCGGCCTCGGACAGGTCCAGGACACGCATCGAAAGATTGTCATGACTGACCGAAGGCAGACCATCGCCCACCAGTTGGCGCATGCTGATGGCCGCTACCACGTAACCGAAAGGCTCCGTTGACAGGGCCCGGGTGACCGGCGCCACCAATAACACGCCACGGACAAAGGCCGGGGCGCTCCCCACCAGGTCCAGCGGCTGCGATACCGCCAGGCTGTTCTGGCGACGAGCCCGCTCGAGCACGGCGCGACGCAATGGATGGGAAAGCAGATCGAAACCCAGCGTTGACTCTTGGGAAGCCTGGCACTGCACATAGAGGATCGGCGCGTACTCGTCCCGTTCCGCGGCCCGCCGCAAACCGCCGGAACCGTCGGTTTCACGAATGATGAACGGGTTGATTCGCCTGTTCCGTTCCCGCTGTTCGAAGGCCTGACGCTCGTCACGGAGCACTCGTGGCACCCAGGCAAAGGCCTGGGTACGCCGCAACAACGGTTCGGCGTAGCCGTGGAATTCCTTTTCGGAAACCGCCGCCGAATTGGCAAAGAAACGCCTCAGACTGTCGAGACGCTGCTCCTGCTCCTGGAACCTTTCCTCGATACGACTGAAGCGCTCCTCGGCTTGCAACTCGAAGCGCTGGCGAAGTTGCTGATTGAACAGGCTCATCATCGCCCAGCTCAGCAAACCAGTCAGGAGCGCGCCGGCCAGGAAGACCAGTGAAGCCACCAGCCAGGCCGATACATCTTCGCTGATAAAGCCCAGGATCCTGGGACGCACCGGATGCAATGCCATAGGACACAACTCGAAAAGGGGCAGGCGTCGGTACAGGCCTGGCCACAGCCTCAGTTATAGCTATTAGCCATCACTTTGACCAGTCCTAAAATCGGCTGGAAGCCTTGATTTACAAGGCTTCGTGGATCCAATCCGGAATTCTCAACGAGCCATGATTTTCCAGGCGCGGTGGATTTTGCTGTTGCGGGCAAAGTCGGGATCGATGGTTGCGGCGGTTATTTCTTCCACCGCGTAGCGCTCGCCGAGGTTCTCCTCAAGCTGGAACTTGCGGAAATTGTTGGAGAAATACAACACGCCCCCCGGCGCCAGGCGAGCCATGGCCAAGTCCAGTAACTGGACGTGATCGCGCTGCACATCGAACACGCCCTCCATGCGCTTGGAGTTGGAGAAAGTCGGCGGGTCGATGAAAATCAGGTCGTATTCGTCACGGCTGGCTTCAAGCCAGGCCATCACGTCGCCCTGCTCCAGACGGTTCTTGTCCGAAAAACCATTGAGCGACAGGTTACGTCGCGCCCAGTCCAGGTAGGTTTTCGACAGGTCGACGCTGGTGGTGCTCCGGGCTCCCCCTTTGGCGGCATGGACGCTGGCGGTCGCGGTGTAGCAGAACAGGTTGAGGAAGCGCTTGCCGGTCGCCTCTTTCTGGATCCGCAGGCGCATCGGCCGGTGATCGAGGAACAGCCCAGTGTCCAGGTAGTCGGTGAGGTTGACCAGCAGCTTCACGCCACCTTCATTGACCTCGGTGAACTTGCCTTGGGCACTCTGGCGCTCGTATTGCTTGGTGCCGCTCTGGCGCTCACGACGCTTGATCACCACGTGGCTCTTGTCGACATTCAGCGCCTGGGGAATGGCCGCCAGGGCATCGAACAGCCGGGCCGAGGCCTTTTCCGGGTCGATGGATTTTGGCGCGGCATATTCCTGCACGTGTACCCAATCGTGATAGAGGTCGATCGCCATGGAGTATTCCGGCATGTCGGCGTCATAGACCCGATAGCAGTCCACGCCTTCGCGCTTGACCCATTTTCCCAGTTGCTTGAGATTCTTTTGCAGGCGATTGGCGAACATCTGCCCGCCTTCGCTCAAACGCGCCTGCTCGACTACAGGCGCGGGGGCGGGGGTCGGCTTGATCGGGTTGCCATTCTTGTTGTACTGGCGCTCTTGCGGTACCTGGGGCGCCTGATCCTGCTCTTCCTGGTCAAGGCGGGCCTGCTCGCGCTCGGCCTGACGCTGTTCCGGCGTACGACGCTCGCCGGTGACGAACTGGTCCGGCAGCACCTTGATCAGCAGCAGTTTGCACGGCAAGGCACCGTTCCAGAAAGAATATTGCTTGTGGCTGCGAATGCCCATGCGCTTGCCCAGGTCCGGCGCGCCGGTGAACACCGCCGCCTCCCAGTTCAGGCACGCCTGGCGCAGGCGTTCGCCGAGGTTCTGGTAGAGGTAAAGCAGGCTGGCCTCATCACCCAGGCGTTCGCCATACGGTGGGTTGCAGATCACCAGGCCTTTCTGGTTCTGGTCGGGACGTGGCTCGAATGTGGCGACTTCGCCTTGATAGATCTTGATCCACTCGCTCAGGCCGGCACGCTCGACGTTGTTGCGACCTGGCTGGATCAGCCGTGGGTCGGCTTCATAGCCGCGAATCCACAGAGGTGGCTTGGCCAACCCGGCGGCGGCGCGGGCGGTGGCTTCTTCGTGGAGCTTCTTCCACAGCGCCGGCACATGGCCCAGCCACGCGGTGAAGCCCCACTGCTGACGACGCAGGTTCGGCGCCATGTCGGTGGCAATCATGCCCGCTTCCACCAGAAAGGTGCCGACGCCGCACATCGGGTCGGCCAGGGCGCCGCCTTCAGCGGCAATGCGCGGCCAGCCGGCACGGATCAGGATGGCGGCGGCGAGGTTCTCCTTCAGCGGCGCGGCACCTTGCTGCAGGCGATAACCACGCTGGTGCAGGCTGTGACCGGACAGGTCCAGGGAGAGGATCGCTTCACCGCGATCCAGGCGCAGGTGAATACGCAGGTCCGGGTTGAGCTTGTCGATGGATGGCCGTTCGCCGGAGGGCGTACGCAGCTTGTCGACGATGGCATCCTTGACCTTCAAGGCACCGAAGTGGGTATTGTCGATGCCCGAGCCATGGCCGCTGAACTCTACCGCCAGGGTACCATCGGCCAGCATGTGGTCCTGCCAGTCGACGTCCAGCACGCCGTGGTACAGGTCCTCGGCGTTTTTCATCGGAAAACGCTTGAGAACCAGCAGCACGCGGTTGGCCAGGCGCGACCACAGGCACAGGCGATAGGCCGTCTCCATGTCGGCCATGCCGCGAACGGCAGAGGTGTGCTCGCGCGCCTCTTCAAGGCCAAGCCCGATGGCTTCCTCGAGAAGCAGGCCTTCGAGGCCCTTGGGGCAGGTGAGGAAGAGTTCGAAACGATCGGACATGGGGAGTTCCAGAGCCTTTGGCTAAGTGGACCGGGGCAACGCATTGCCGGGTCAGGTTCAATCAGGTGCTTTTCTCAAGAGCACCCGGTGGCACGAAGGTGTGCCGTTCCACCCTCGCCGCTCAGGTTAAAAGAGCTTAGATGCAGGGGCAGATAAAAAATTCGGTGTAACAAATAGTGAAAAACTCGCCCCTTTCGTCGAATAGTACCCGAGTGCAACAGGGGGACATTCTCATCCAAAAAAAGACCACGCCTTTCAGCGCAGGGCCGATCATACAGGGGTCTTGCTCAAAAGCGGACGCCGAACACTCTGTTACTTATCGCCCTAACATCTTTAATGTTACGTGCTTATGACAAAACGATCATTCCATCCATGTGACGCTTTGGTTAGAACTCAACACAGGTTGACGCCACAACGGCGCCAACACCTTGGCTCGTCACGCCGGCAACGAGCCACCAACGGCAGAATGATTCTGCCCCGGCCTCAACAGAGGCCGACGCGAAGTAACAGTCAACAAGTGAGGGCAATACCCTATGAGAAGACTTAAGCGTGATCCGTTGGAAAGAGCATTTTTACGCGGTTACCAATATGGTGTTGGTGGTAAATCCCGTGAGCTTTGCCCCTTTACTCTACCGTCGGTACGTCAAGCCTGGATCAATGGCTGGCGAGAAGGACGCGGCGACAACTGGGACGGTATGACCGGCACTGCGGGTATCCACAGACTCAACGAACTTCACGCCGTCGGCTGACACAGGGCTCAATACTCAGGAACTCGACAATTTCGATCCACACAACGATTTAACCACGCGCGTCCCATCCGGACGGCGGGCTCCGGCCCAGGGGCTCCTTCGAGGAGCCCTTTTTAATGCCCATCGGAAACCAGTTGCGAACACTGTTGTGGCGAGGGGATTTATCCCCTCGCCACAGAAGTATCTGCCAGTTGCGAAATCAGCCCAACGCCGCAATCGCATCCACCGACTCGCGAATCAGCGCCGGCCCCTTGTAGATGAAGCCCGAGTAAATCTGCACCAGGCTCGCCCCTGCGGTGATCTTCTCGGCGGCATGCCGTCCTTCGGTGATCCCACCGGCTGCGATGATCGGCAAGCGTCCCGCCAACTCCCCGGCCAGCACCTTTACGGTGTGAGTGCTCTTGTCACGCACCGGCGCACCGGACAACCCGCCCGCTTCGTCACCGTGCTCCAGCCCTTCGACCCCTTCGCGGCCCAGTGTGGTGTTGGTGGCGATCACCGCGTCCATGCCGGTCTCGACCAGGGCCTGGGCCACCTGGGCGGTTTCTTCGTCGGTCATGTCCGGCGCGATCTTGATAGCCAACGGAACATGCCGGCCATGGATCACCGCCAGCTCAGCCCGGCGCCGGGCCAGATCGGCCAGCAGTTGCTTGAGGGAGTCACCGAACTGCAGGCTACGCAGCCCCGGGGTGTTCGGGGAGCTGACGTTGACAGTGACATAGCTGGCGTGAGCGTAGACCTTGTCCAGGCAGATCAGGTAGTCGTCGACGGCACGCTCCACCGGCGTGTCGAAGTTCTTGCCGATGTTGATGCCCAACACGCCCTTGTACTTGGCGGCAGCCACGCGGGTCAGCAGATGGTCGACGCCGAGGTTGTTGAAACCCATGCGGTTGATGATCGCCTCGGCCTGCGGCAGGCGAAACAGCCGTGGCTTGGGGTTGCCTGGTTGTGGCCGTGGCGTGACGGTGCCGATCTCCACGAAGCCGAAACCCAATTGTGCGAAGCCATCGATGGCCGCGCCGTTCTTGTCCAGGCCCGCTGCCAGCCCGACCGGATTGGGGAATTGCAGGCCCATCACATTCACCGGCAACGTTGCAGGTGCCTTGCACAACAGACCATTGAGGCCCAAACGTCCGCCCGCGCCGATCAGGTCCAGGGACAGATCGTGGGAGGTTTCCGGGGAGAGTTTGAACAGCAGTTCACGGGCCAGGGTGTACATGGGCGGCTTTGACTCGGGCGACGAAATGAGGCGGCGATTATAGCCGCGCAACCGCGGTTCAAGCGAGGTGCCTGCGCAAAACAGCGCCGATGGCATATGCCTTGCACCCCTTTGCTCATCGACGCTCATGCCAGCGATGGAATGAGTGCCACACGGTTTAAAGGACAACGGCGTCGTCATCCGGCCTTGCTCCGGCAGTCATCCGGGTACGGCGCGTTTTTATGTGGAAGGTGATGCCCAGATGAATGAAATTCCAGCCAACCCCCTGGCCTGGGTCAACGGCAGCGACGCTCCGGAAAAAAGCGCAATCGATCTCGGCTTCATGGCCTTGAGTGATTGCGCCCCGGTGGTGGTGGCCGCCACCCAGGGCTTCGCCCAACCCTACGGCCTGACCTTGAATCTCAAGCGCCAGACGTCCTGGGCCAACCTGCGGGACAAGCTGGTCAGCGGTGAAATCGACGCGGCCCACAGCCTGTACGGTCTGATCTATGCCGTGCACCTGGGCATCGGCGGTGTCGCGCCGACCGACATGGCCGTACTGATGGGGCTGAACCAGAACGGCCAGAGCATCAACCTCTCCCACGGCTTGCAGGCGATGGGCGTGACCAGTCCTGAGGCACTGGAACGCCACGTGCACCAAACTCGCCCGAAACTGACCTTCGCCCAGACATTCCCCACTGGCACCCACGCGATGTGGCTTTACTACTGGCTCGCCGCCCAGGGCATTCATCCCTTGTCGGATGTCGACAGCGTAGTGGTCCCGCCGCCGCAGATGATTGCGCACTTGCAGGCCGGGCGTATCGACGGACTCTGCGTCGGCGAGCCCTGGTGCGCCAGCGCAGTGAAACAGAACCTCGGCTTCACCCTGGCGACGACCCAGACCATCTGGCCCGATCACCCCGAAAAAGTCCTGGGCTGTACCCGCGGGTTCGTCGAGCAATACCCCAATACGGCGCGAGCGCTGGTGATGGCGATCCTCGAGGCCAGCCGTTTCATCGAGCAGAGCACCGAGAACCGCCGCAGTACCGCACAATTGTTGAGCGCCCCCGAATACCTCGATGCCCCGCTGGACTGCATCGAACCCCGTCTGCTGGGGATCTACGCCGATGGCCTTGGCAATAGCTGGCAGGATCCCCATGCCATGCGCTTCCATGGTAACGGCGAGGTGAACGTGCCCTATCTGTCCGACGGCATGTGGTTCATGACCCAGTTCCGACGCTGGGG
This sequence comes from Pseudomonas corrugata, assembly GCF_001269905.1. GTDB lineage: Bacteria > Pseudomonadota > Gammaproteobacteria > Pseudomonadales > Pseudomonadaceae > Aquipseudomonas > Aquipseudomonas corrugata. The sequence continues at coordinate 160,230 of NZ_LHVK01000015.1, forward strand.
CCTGTTGCGGGAAGACCCGGACTACCTGGCCGTGGCACAGGAGGTCCAGCAGCTCGAACTGTATCGCCAGGCGTGCACAGCACTGGGCATTTCGTCCACTCACCCGGACATGCGCAGCAGCCAGTTGATCGACGGCACTATCTGGGACGGCTCGAATCCGGCCGGGTATGCCCGCAGCTTCAAACTGCACGCCTTGAGCGATGCGGCTCCCCTTTTCGCCAGCCGCTGACAGGAGCCCGACCATGCTGCGTATCCTGCTGATCAACGACACCGCGAAAAAAGTCGGCCGCCTCAAGGCAGCCCTGGTGGAAGCCGGGTTCGACGTCATTGACGAATCCGGACTGACCATCGACCTGCCGGAACGCGTCGAAACAGTGCGTCCGGATGTGATCCTGATCGATACCGAGTCACCCGGACGGGATGTCATGGAACAAGTGGTGCTGGTCAGCCGCGACCAGCCACGACCGATCGTCATGTTTACCGATGAGCACGACCCGGATGTGATGCGCCAGGCGATCAAGTCGGGGGTGAGTGCCTACATCGTCGAAGGCATCCACGCCGCACGCCTGCAACCGATCCTGGACGTGGCCATGGCCCGCTTTGAAAGCGACCAGGCCCTGCGCGCCCAGCTCCTGGCCCGGGACCAGCAACTGGCCGAACGCAAACGCATCGAACTGGCCAAGGGCATGCTGATGAAGATGAAGGACTGCAACGAAGAACAGGCCTATACCCTGATGCGCCGCCAGGCCATGAGTCGCCAGCAGAAGCTGATCCAGGTGGCGGAGCAGATCATTGCGATGAATGAGTTGCTGGGCTGAGGCCCCGCGGCGCCTGGCCCGGCGCTATCGCGAGCAGGCTCGCTCCCACAAGGATTCCGAGTACCGCCCAATCCACCTGTGGGAGCGAGCCTGCTCGCGATGACCTCCCCTCGATACCTGCTGTTGGCACAGATCTCGCTTAAGCATCCCCACAGGTAACCAACGGCGGTTGCCCCACCTACGACAAAGACGTCGCACACCCTTCTTGCCTCGCTGGCAATCCGGGTTGCGGCGTTTTTTTGTTTTGGCTCTTCGGGGCCGGTGGTGCGACCACAGACGGCGCACTGCTCTGAGCACTGACTCATTTCTCGAGACTTTTACAGCTGAGGTGCGCGATGAATTCAAGCTTCTGGAAATCCGGCCACACCCCGACCCTGTTCGCGGCCTTCCTCTATTTCGACCTGAGTTTCATGGTCTGGTACCTCCTCGGGCCCCTGGCGGTGCAAATTGCCACGGACTTGCATCTGACTACCCAGCAGCGAGGCCTGATGGTGGCGACACCGATCCTGGCCGGCGCCGTATTGCGCCTGTTCATGGGCCTGCTGGCCGACCGGACTTCACCGAAAACCGCCGGCATGGTGGGTCAGGTGATCGTGATCTGCGCGCTGTTCTGCGCCTGGAAACTGGGCATCCACAGCTACGAGCAGGCACTGCTGCTGGGCCTGTTCCTGGGCATGGCCGGTGCGTCGTTCGCCGTCGCCCTGCCGTTGGCCTCTCAGTGGTACCCGCCGCAACACCAGGGCAAGGCCATGGGCATTGCCGGTGCCGGTAACTCGGGCACCGTGCTGGCCGCGATCTTCGCACCACTGATGGCAGCCGCCTTCGGCTGGAGCAACGTGTTCGGCTTCGCGCTGGTCCCGCTGGTTCTGACCCTGATCGCCTTCGCCTTGCTGGCTAAAAACGCTCCCGAGAGACCGAAAGCCAAATCCATGGCCGACTACCTCAAGGCTCTGGGTGACCGTGACAGCTGGTGGTTCATGTTCTTCTACAGCGTGACCTTTGGCGGCTTCATCGGCCTGGCCAGCGCGCTGCCCGGCTATTTCAACGACCAATATGGCCTGAGCCCGGTAACCGCCGGCTACTACACCGCAGCCTGTGTCTTCGGCGGCAGCCTGATGCGGCCGTTGGGCGGCGCCCTGGCGGACCGTTTCGGCGGCATCCGCACCTTGCTGGGCATGTACACCGTGGCGGCCATCTGCATCGCAGCGGTGGGTTTCAACTTGCCGAACTCCTACGCGGCGCTGGCGCTGTTCGTCTGCACCATGCTCGGTCTCGGTGCCGGCAACGGCGCCGTGTTCCAACTGGTGCCACAACGTTTCCGTCGCGAAATCGGCGTGATGACAGGGCTGATCGGTATGGCCGGCGGCATCGGTGGCTTTGCCCTGGCGGCGAGCATGGGCGCAATCAAGCAAAGCACTGGCAGCTACCAATTGGCGTTGTGGTTGTTCGCCAGCCTGGGCGTGCTGGCCTGGTTCGGCCTGTACGGCGTCAAGCGTCGCTGGAGAACCACCTGGGGCTCGGCAGCTGTCACTGCCGCTCGGGTATAAACAGCAACCATGAGTCTGCAACTGAGCTTCGCTGAAGCCACGGCCATCGGCCCGCGAGAGGAAAACCAGGACGCCCTGCGCCTGGTCACCCCGGCCCCGGCCCTGGCCGCCAGTAAAGGCTACCTGTTCGCCATCGCCGACGGCGTGAGCCAATGCGCCGACGGTGGTCTGGCCGCCCGTTCGACCTTGCAGGCACTGGCCCTGGATTATTACTCCACACCGCAAACCTGGGGCGTGGCCCAAGCGCTGGACCGGCTGTTGCTGGCACAGAATCGCTGGTTACAGGCCAACGGGGGCGGGCAGCCGTTGCTCACCACCGTCAGTGCCCTGGTGCTGCGAGGCCGGCGCTTCACCCTCGCCCACGTGGGCGATTGCCGGGTCTACCGCTGGCATGCAGATCATCTGCAACGGGTCAGCGAGGATCACGTCTGGGAGCAGCAGGGCATGCAACATGTGCTCAAGCGCGCCCTGGGGCTGGATCAACATTTGATTCTGGATTTCCTCGACGGCGAACTGCGCACTGAAGAGACTTTCGTGTTGCTCAGCGATGGCGTCTGGGCGGTTCTGGGGGATACGGCCATTGCCGGCATCCTTCGGGACCAGCCGGACTTGAATCTTGCCGCCCAGACGCTGGTCAACGCCGCGCACCTGGCCGGCAGCCAGGACAACGCCAGTGCCTTGCTGGTACGGGTCGATACGCTGGGCGAAGCGAGCATCGGCGATGCGCTGATCCAACTGCAGCAATGGCCCCTCCCCCCGGCGCTGAAACCGGGCCAGGCGTTCGAGGGTTGGCAGGTCGAAAGGCTGCTCGGCCAGAGCCAGCAATCGCTGCTCTACCGGGTACACGACGGCCAGGGCCAGCCGTGGCTGCTGAAAACCTTGCCAGGACAGCTACGGGACGACAGCCGGGCCGGGCAGGCATTGCTGTCGGAAGAATGGTTTCTCAAGCGGGTCGCCGGAAGGCAGTTTCCGGAAGTTCATGGCGTTCCCCAGCGCCAGCATCTGTATTACGTGATGCGCGAATATCCGGGCATGACCCTGGCCGAACGGTTCCACCAGGCCGGCGCCTTGCCCTTGGCTCAGTGGCTGGACCTGGCGCAACGGCTGGTGCGGGCGGTGGGCCTGCTGCATCGACGGCAGATCTACCACCGTGACATCAAGCCGGAAAACCTGCATCTGGGGGACGACGGCGAACTGCGGCTGTTGGATTTCGGGCTGGCGTACTGCCCCGGCCTGTCCGAAGACCAGGCCAACGTGTTGCCGGGTACACCCAGTTATATCGCCCCGGAAGCCTTCGGCGGTGTCGCACCGACGGCACAACAGGACTTGTATGCCGTCGGTGTGACCCTGTATTTCCTGCTGACCGGTCACTATCCCTACGGCGAAGTCGAGGCATTCCAGCGACCACGCTTTGGCGTGCCGGTCAGTGCCAGCCGCTATCGGCCGGACCTGCCCGAATGGCTCGGACAAAGCCTGGAACGCGCTGCTGCAGCGGATCCGGACGAGCGCTTTGAGACCGCCGAGGAATGGCTGTTATTGCTGGAGCAAGGCGAGCGTCGCAGCTTGAGCGTCAGGCCCAGGCCGCTGCTGGAGCGCGAGCCGTTGAAGGTCTGGCGGACATTGGCATTGGTGTCGTTGGTGGTGAATATTGTGTTGCTGTTCCTGGTATTTCATAGCTGAGATCCGGTCGCGCCCATCGCGAGCAAGCTTTGCTCCCACAGAGGATCTGCTGCCACTGGGGATCTGCTGTGGGAGCAAAGCTTGCTCGCGATGGCGGCCTGCCTGCCACTACAAAGCTATCGTCTGCCACGCTCCATTACCGGGCGACACGCTTTGATTCGGTGCAATAAATCCCCTTCCAACACCCCCGCCCCACGCTTCCCGCAATAAATCCGTGCCTTGGAGCCACTTGGCACAACCACTGCATATCCCATCCCAACAGACATAAAGCAACGCCTCCAACGATGAAGGCGGTGCTTCCCGAGAGAACGGGACCAGGACAAAGGCGTCCTCGCTAGCACACTAGCGGGACGCCTTTTTTTGTTTTCGTGAAAATTGCCGAGCCAGTCCGATCGCCGTGATGAAACGTGACGAAACCGGGCCTGGGCTTGCGGAGAACCCTGATGAAAAAACTCAAACTGGTGATGATCGGCAATGGCATGGCCGGGGTTCGAACCCTTGAAGAACTGCTCAAGCTGAGCAACGAGCTGTACGACATCACGGTGTTCGGCGCCGAGCCTCACACCAACTACAACCGCATCCTGCTCTCCCCCGTGCTCGCCGGCGAGCAAACCTTTGAAGAAATCGTCCTCAACGACCTGAGCTGGTACCAGGACAACCACATCAACCTGCTGCTCAACCGCAAGGTCGTGGAGATCGACCGGGTCAAGCGTCGGGTCATCGCCGAAGACGGCACTGAGGCCGAGTACGATCGCCTGCTGATCGCTACCGGCTCCACACCGTTCATCCTGCCGATTCCCGGCCACAAGCTTGACGGCGTGATCGGCTACCGTGACATCGCCGACACCCAGGCGATGATCGAAACCGCCAAGACCCACAAGCATGCCGTGGTGATCGGTGGCGGCCTGCTGGGCCTGGAAGCCGCCAATGGCCTGAAGTTGCGGGGCATGGACGTGACCGTGGTGCACCTGGGTGAATGGCTGCTGGAGCGTCAGCTGGACAAGACCAGCGGCCAACTGCTGCAAACGGCCCTGGAAGATCGCGGCCTGAAATTCCGCCTCTGCGAGCAGACCCAGGCCCTGCACGATGCTGGCAATGGCCGGGTCGGCTCGGTGCAGTTCAAGAACGGCGACATCATCCCCGCCGATCTGGTGGTGATGGCGGCCGGCATCCGCCCCAACGTCGAACTGGCGGAAAAATCCGGCATCCCCTGCAGCCGCGGGATCCTGGTCAACGACACCATGCAGACCTATGATCCGCGCATCTACGCTATCGGTGAATGCGCGAACCATCGCGGCACCGCCTACGGTCTGGTGGCCCCGCTGTTCGAACAGGCCAAGGTTTGCGCCAACCACCTCGCTCAACTGGGCTTCGCCACCTATAAAGGCTCGGTGACCTCGACCAAACTCAAGGTCACCGGCATTGACCTGTTTTCCGCCGGGGACTTCATGGGCGGAGAAGGCACCGAGACCATCACCCTCTCCGACCCCATCGGCGGCGTCTACAAGAAACTGGTGATCAAGGATGACGTGCTGGTCGGCGCCTGTCTGTACGGCGATACGGCAGATGGCGGCTGGTACTTCCGCCAGATTCGCGAGAATGCTGCCATCAGCGAGATCCGCGATCACCTGATGTTTGGGGAGAACGCGCTGGGAGACGTAGGCCATCAGGGCCAGGACAAAGCCATGAGCATGGCCGACTCCGCTGAGGTCTGCGGCTGCAACGGCGTGTGCAAGGGCACCATCGTCAAGGCGATCCAGGAACATGGCCTGTTCAGCGTCGATGACGTAAAAAAACACACCAAGGCCGCCAGCTCCTGTGGCTCCTGCGCCGGGCTGGTCGAGCAGATTCTCATCAACACCGTCGGCGGTGCGGCAGACGTCAAACCGAAAAGCGAAAAAGCCATCTGCGGATGCAGCGACCTCAACCACGGCCAGATCCGCCAGGCGATCCGCGACGAGCACCTGCTGACCATCGCCGGCACCATGAACTACTTGAACTGGCGCACCCCGAACGGCTGCGCCACCTGTCGTCCGGCGCTGAACTACTATCTGATTTCCACCTGGCCCGGTGAAGCCCACGACGATCCGCAATCCCGGCTGATCAACGAACGAGCCCACGCCAACATCCAGAAGGACGGCACCTATTCGGTTGTCCCGCGGATGTGGGGCGGCGTGACCACGCCGTCGGAGCTGCGACGCATTGCCGACGTGGCCGACAAATACAGCGTGCCCATGGTCAAGGTCACCGGCGGCCAGCGCATCGACTTGCTGGGCATCAAGAAGCAGGACCTACCCGGTGTCTGGGCTGACCTCGACATGCCGTCCGGCCATGCCTACGGCAAATCCATCCGCACGGTGAAGACCTGTGTGGGCATTGAGTTCTGTCGCTTTGGCACGCAGAACTCCACGCAGCTGGGCATCGAACTGGAACACGACCTGTTCAACATGTGGTCGCCGCACAAGGTAAAGCTGGCGGTCTCGGGCTGCCCTCGCAACTGCTCGGAAGCCGGCATCAAGGACGTGGGCATTATCGGTGTCGATTCCGGCTGGGAGATGTACATCGGCGGCAATGGCGGGATCAAGACAGAGGTCGCCGAGTTCTTCGTCAAGCTCAAGACCGCCGAGGAAGTGCGCGAATACAACGGTGCCTTCTTGCAGTTGTACCGCGAAGAAGCCTTCTATCTCGAACGTACCGTGCATTACATGCAGCGGGTCGGCATGGAGCACATCAAGAAAGCCGTGCTCGAAGATCCGGCGCGGCGCAAGGCCCTTCATGAGCGCCTGAAGTTTTCCCTTTCGCTGGAGCAGGACCCATGGAAACAGCGCCTGGAACAACCCCAGTTGAAGAAAGAATTTGAAGTCATCCCCGTGAAGAACCTGGAGGTGCCAGCATGAACTGGCTGGATATCTGCGCGCTGGAAGACATCAATGCCCTGGGTTCGCGCATCATCAACGGCCCGAAGGGCGACATCGCGATTTTTCGTACCAGCGACGATGAAGTGTTCGCACTCGATGACCGCTGCCCGCACAAGGGTGGCCCGTTGTCCCAGGGCTTGATCTATGGCAAGCGCGTGGCCTGCCCGCTGCACAACTGGCAGATCGACCTGGAGACCGGCCAGGCCCAGGCGCCGGACGTGGGCTGTGCCCATCATCATTCGGCCCGGGTCGAGAATGGCCGGGTGCTGTTGGCGCTAAGGGACGCAAGCTGATGAACCGCCAGACTACTGCCTCGACCTGCTGTTACTGCGGGGTCGGTTGCGGCGTACTGATCGAGCACGACAACGAGCGCATCCTCGGCGTCAGTGGCGATCCCGCCCACCCGGCCAATTTCGGCAAACTGTGCAGCAAGGGCTCGACCCTGCACCTGACCGGCGACCTCGCGGCGCGGGCCCTGTACCCCGAGCTGCGCCTGGGCAAAACCCTGCCCCGTGCCTGTACCGACTGGGACAGCGCCCTGGAGCACGCTGCCGGCGTATTCGCCGAGACCATCGCCGAACATGGCCCCGACAGCGTGGCGTTCTACATCTCCGGCCAATTGCTGACCGAGGACTACTACGCCTTCAACAAACTTGCCCGTGCCCTGGTCGGCACCAACAACATCGACAGCAACTCCCGGTTGTGCATGTCCTCGGCCGTGGTGGGCTACAAGCGCAGCCTCGGCGCCGACGCGCCGCCCTGCAACTACGAAGACCTGGAACTGAGCGACTGCGTCATGATCGTCGGCAGTAACATGGCCTACGCCCACCCGATCCTGTTTCGCCGCCTCGAAGAAGCCAAATCCCGCCGCCCGCAGATGAAGATCATAGTCATCGACCCTCGGCGCACCGATACCTGCGACCTGGCGGACCTGCACCTGGCCATCCTGCCAGGGACCGATGTCGCCTTGTTTCATGGGATTTTGCATCTGCTGTTGTGGGAAGACTGGGTCGATCGCGATTTCATCAAGGCCCATACCGAGGGCTTTGCGGACCTGAAGAACCTGGTACGCGATTACACACCCACGATGGTTGCCCAGATGTGCGGCATCAGCGTCGATCAGTTGCATCAGTGTGCCGAAGCCATCGGCACGGCCCCCAGCTTCCTGTCGTTGTGGTGCATGGGCCTGAACCAGTCCACCGCCGGCAGCGCCAAGAACAGTGCATTGATCAACCTGCACCTGGCCACCGGGCAGATCGGTCGTGCGGGTGCCGGGCCCTTCTCGCTGACCGGCCAGCCCAACGCCATGGGCGGTCGGGAAACCGGCAGCCTGTCGAACCTGTTGCCAGGCCACCGCGAAGCCGCCAACCCGGAACATCGCGCCGAAGTCGCCGAGTACTGGGGCGTCGAGCAACTGCCCGCAAGCCCCGGCTTGAGCGCAATCGAGTTGTTCGAGCAGATGCGCAACGGCAAGATCAAGGCCTTGTGGATTGCCTGCACCAACCCGGCTCAATCGATGCCGGACCAGACGGCGGTCCGGGAGGCCCTGCAGGCCTGCCCGTTCGTGGTGCTGCAAGAGGCTTTCCGGACCACCGAAACCGCCGGGTTTGCCGACCTGCTGCTGCCTGCAGCCAGTTGGGGTGAAAAAGAAGGTTCGGTGACCAACTCCGAACGACGCATATCCCACGTACGCCGGGCTATCGACGCACCGGGCGAAGCACGACCAGACTGGGCCATTACCGTGGATTTCGCACAACGCCTGGAGAAACGTCTGCGGCCGGGCCAGCCCAGCCTGTTCGCCTTTGACGCGCCAGCCCAGTTGTTCGACGAATACAAGCAGTTGACCCGGGGGCGAGATCTCGACTTGTCCGGTATCAGCCATGGGCTGATTGATCGACTTGGCCCCCAGCAGTGGCCCTTCCCTGAGGGCGCCACGGTCGGGACGGCGCGTCTGTACGTGGATGGCATTTTCCCCACCGACAGCGGCCGAGCGCGGTTTGTCGCCGAACCGTATCGCGCCGCCAGGGAGCTGCGGGACGCGCGCTACCCATTGACCCTCAACACCGGCCGACTGCGGGACCAGTGGCACGGCATGAGCCGCACCGGCACCGCCGCGCAGTTGTTCGGTCATGTGAACGAAGCCGTACTCAGCCTGCACCCCGACGAACTGCAGCGCCAGCGCCTGCAACCGGGCGATCTGGTCAGCCTCAAGAGTCGTCGTGGCGCGGTGATCGTGGCCGTGGACAGCGACGAAAGCGTGCGGCCCGGCCAGGCGTTCCTGCCAATGCACTGGGGGGACCGGTTCCTCAAGGGTGGGGTCAATACCCTGACTCAACCGGCATTCGATCCCCTGTCGAAACAACCGGAACTCAAGCACAGCGGCGTGCGCCTGGAACCGGTGAACCTGCCTTGGCAGCTTTTCGCGCTGATCGAAGGCGATATCCAACAACATCTGGAGACGTTGCGTCCGCTGTGTGAGGCGTTTGCCTACGTCAGTATGAGCCTGACCGGTCGTGAACGTCCCGCGTTGCTGATTCGCGCTGCCAGCGCCGTAGCGCCTGATCCAGAACTGCTGCAAACGATCGACGAACAACTGGGACTGATCGACGGGCCGGTACTGGCCTATGACGATCCCCGTCGCGCCATCGGTAAACGGGTGCGGATCGAAAACGGTCGCATCACGGCCATCCGCCTGGCCGGGGAAACCCTTGCCCGCCATTGGTTGCAGAACCTGTGGCAGGAAGGTCGTGCCGATGAGCAACTGCGCCGTTGGCTACTGGCGCCGTTGAGTGCACCACCGGGCAATGCTGGCGCGGCGGCCGGGGGCAGCAAAACGCTGTGCAACTGCTTGAACGTCAGTCAGCGTGCGATCTGCGCTGGCATTGAACGAGGGCTGGACCTGCAAGGGCTGAAACAGAAACTGGGCTGTGGCACGCAATGCGGCTCCTGCGTACCGGAAATCAAGCGCCTGCTGGTCGCCACTGCGCAACCGACGGCCGCTCTATCGTGAGGAAAACACTATGAACGCAAAAGTCTGGCTGGTGGGTGCGGGTCCTGGCGACCCTGAATTGTTGACCCTCAAGGCCGTGCGCGCCCTGCGCGAAGCCGACGTGGTGTTGATCGACGATCTGGTCAACGAAGCGGTGCTGGAACATTGCTCCGGTGCCCGCATCATCGCCGTAGGCAAGCGCGGCGGCTGCCGCTCCACGCCACAGGCCTTCATCCACCGGCTGATGCTGCGTTATGCGCGCCAAGGCAAATGCGTGGTGCGCCTCAAGGGCGGCGACCCCTGCATCTTCGGCCGAGGTGGTGAAGAGGCGCAATGGCTGCGTGAGCATGGCGTCGAAGTGGAACTGGTCAATGGCATCACGGCCGGGCTGGCGGGAGCAACCCAGTGCGACATTCCCTTGACCTTGCGCGGCATCGCCCGGGGCGTGACGCTGGTCACCGCCCACACCCAGGACGGCAGCTGCTTGAACTGGCAAGCCCTGGCACAGGGCGGGACGACCTTGGTGGTGTACATGGGGGTGGCGAAACTGAGCGAGATCCGCGAGCAACTGCTGGCGGGTGGCCTGGCAGCGGACACCCCCGTGGCCATGATCGAGAACGCCTCCCTGCCTCATCAGCGAGACTGCCGCAGCGTCCTGGCTTCGATGGAGACCGACGCAGTTGCGTTTCAACTCAAAAGCCCGGCGATCCTGGTGATTGGTGCAGTGGCCGGTGCAGTTGAACTGGCAAAATCCCAATCCGAATGGCGCCAGGCTTCAGTCCTGTAACCCGTCATTGCTCGCGAAGGTGGCGGTGCATTCATACCGCTACCGCGAGCAGGCTCCCACAGGGTTTTTACTTCGTGTTGGGCAAATCGCAGGCAAGAAAAAGCCCGGCATAAGCCGGGCTTTTCCAAAGCTGTGGGCTAATTACTTAGCTTGGGCTTCAACCTGCGCTTCTACGCGACGGTTAACAGCACGGCCAGCGTCAGTGGCGTTGTCGGCAACTGGGCGGGTTTCGCCGTAGCCAACAGACTGAACGCGGGACGATTCAACACCGTACTGGTTGGTCAGAACCTGCTTGACGGCGTTTGCACGACGCTCGGACAGTTTCTGGTTGTAAGCGTCAGGACCGACGGAGTCAGTGTGACCTTCAACAGTGGTGGTGGTTGCTGGGTACTGCTTCATGAAGTCAGCCAGGTTCTTGATATCGCCGTAGCTGTTTGGCTTGACGACCGACTTGTCGAAGTCGAATTTCACGTCCAGCTCAACACGTACGGTTTCAGCAACTGCTGGGCAGCCATCAGCGTCAACGGTTACGTTGGCTGGGGTGTCAGGGCACTTGTCGACGTTGTCGCACACGCCATCGTTGTCGCTGTCGGAGCAGACTTCAGCCGGAGCTGGAACTGGAGCAGCAGCAGGCTTGGAGCCGCCACCGAAGTTCACACCGATACCGACGCTTGGAGCCCACTCGGTGTCGCCCTGGTCGATGTTGTACTGAGCTTCAACGCCGGCACGGGCGTAGAAGTTCTCGGTGAAGTACAGCTTGGCGCCGCCGCCAACGTTGGCGAAGGTCGAACGGTTACGACCGCTGGAACCGTTCTGACCGATGCTCTGGTCGGAGAAACCGGCCGAGACGTACGGACGCAGCATGTCACCTGGGTTGTTGAAGTGGTACAGAGCGTCCAGTGCAGTGTTGGCGCCCTTGATGTTACGACCGTCGTCGGAACGTGCGTTGTGTACTTCGTCGTAGGCCAGACGCAGTTCAACGTCGTCGGTCAGGAAGTAACCAACCGAACCGCCGAACAGGTTGCCGTTGTTCTTGAAGTTACGAGCGCTGTCGAATTGCTCTTTCTTGGCGAAGCCTTCGATTTCAACTGCGCCTTGGCCTTGTGCCAGCGCGCCGAACGAAGTAGCGGCAATAAGAGAACCAATGGCAAAGCCCAAGGTGTTTTTCAGTTTCATCCGTTAAATCCCCATCTGGTGATTGTGAAGCAGTCCCGCAAACCGGGGGACAACTCGGCGGCAAGTCTATCAGAACTTGCCTACACGTAAGAGATATTTGCGCCGAACTTAAGTTTCAGCAATGCCTGCAAATTTCTCACGCAGCTTATCGAGAGCGCGCTTGTAACGCATTTTTGTCGCGCTCAAACCCATGTGCATTATGTCTGCGATCTCTTGGAATTCCAGTTCTGCGACAAATCGTAGCACCAGAATTTCACGGTCGATCGGGTTCACATAAACCAGCCAGCGATCGAGTCCACCCTTTTCCTCGGGCTTGGGCGCCTTTTCCTCAGACGCTTCCTCGAGAGGGTCAAGGCTCAAAGCGTCCATCAAACGACGCTTTCGCCGTTCCTTGCGATACTGTGTGATGCATTCGTTGTAAGTGATGCTATATAGCCACGTCTTGAACTTAGATTTCCCCTCGAAGTTCTTCAGGCCATACAACACCTTCAACATCACCTCCTGACAGACATCATCAGCGTCGCGATCGTTCCCTAGATAACGTGCACAAACGTTAAATAATGTACGCTGGTAACGGCGCATCAACTCTTCGTAAGCACGTGTTACGTGGAACAGCTCCGTATGCGCGCGCGCGACCAACTCCTCATCAGAGAGATCACGGGGGTCATAGCGCGTGGACAACGATTGGGGTTTGTTCAAAACAAGTCGGACCGACGGTCTAGGTCAATGTGCGCCGCAGCCTGCGATAGCAGGCGTTTTGCGGCGGCATACATTAGCAGAGTTTGCCAGGTTAGCGGCTACTCACATGCTGCTCCAGGAGGATCCGATTGGAGAGCGACACCAGTTCGCCCTCCTCGGTCAGCAATGTGGTCTTCACCGTGCCGATCTCCTCGATCTGGCCTTCGACCTCGCCAACCCGCACTTGTTGCCCAACCTCATACAGTTCACGCACATAGATTCCCGCAAGAATCTGGCTGGCGATTTCCCGGCTTCCCAATCCCATCGCCAGCGCAATCGCCAGACCAACGGTAATCAATACGATCACGATCACATGATTGAGCAGGTCGGTCTTGACCTCCAACTGGCTGATCGCGACAGAAATACTGATGATGATCACCAGTCCCTGGGCGATTCGCCCCAGGCCCGAGGCGTAATCCAGCCCTACGCCTTCGGCTGCGCCGCGCACCAGCCCGTTGGCCAGCTGAGCCAGCAGCACGCCGACCAGCAACACCAGGGCGGCTCCGAAAACCTTGGGCAGGTACAGCGCAAGCATGTCGAGGGTTGCCGAAACCCGTTCAAGACCTAGAGATTCAGCCGCGGAAACGAGAAAAATAAGCAACACGAACCAGTAGACAATTTTGCCCACCAGGGTCGAGATCGGTACCTGGATGCCGCCACGGGACAGCAACTTGGTCAGGCCAGTACCGCCCATCAGGCGATCCAGACCCAATTTGGCCAGCAGCTTGGAAAGCAGCGTGTCCAGCAACTTGGCCACGACGAATCCCAACAGCACCACCACCAGTGCACCGAAGAGGTTCGGGATGAAATTGGCCACTTTGGTCCACAGCGCAGTCATTGCCGCGACGAGGCTCTGGGTCCAGAGATTCAGTTCCATATTCAGTCAGCCTTATCAGCGGTGCGGGTAACAGGTTTACGACGGGAAACCGGCGAGACATGGGCCGACCCGTTGTTCAAGGCGATCATCAGCGCGGGCAGCCAACGGCCCAGCAGGCTGAACAGATCGCCGGCGCCGACCTGGCGGTTGGCGGTTTTCAGCACACGCCCCAGGCATGCATCGTCGTCCCGACTGGACGGCGAGGCCTTGAGCATGTCGCGCAAAGACTGTTCAAACGGATCGTGCATACGCACCTCTCGTGATGTCTGTGAAAGACGCGATCAAATTTCGTCGGGTCACATGAAACCTGTCACACCCAGCGCAGACGACGGAACAGCCACCACTGTCCCAGGGCCACGCCGGCCATCAGCAGGCAGGCGACCAGAAAGCCGTAGGGGCTTTGGGAAAATGGAATACCGCCGACATTGATGCCCAGCAGGCCCGTGAGAAAACTCATCGGCAGGAAGATCCCGGTGACGATCCCAAAGCGGTACATCGTCCGGTTCATGCGCACTGAGAGGCGCCGATCCTCAGCCTCCAGCACAAGCCCCACGCGCTCTCGAGTCAATTCCAGCTCCTCGAGATAACGGGTCAGACTGTTGTTCAATTCATTCCAGTAATCGCCGTCGTCCTCGACGAACCACGGCAGTTTGATACGCGACATCTGCCCGAAAATGTCCCGTTGCGGCGCCAGGAATCGCTTCAACCCGGCGGCTCGGCGGCGAATGTGCAAAATGGCATCGTGCTCGGGCGTATACCGTTCGTCGGCATCAAGCATTTCTTCTTCGCCATCGACGATTTCCGAAAGCTGGGAAACCAGATCCTGGACCTTGTTGGTCAGGTACTGCGCCATATAAAGGATGAGTTCCGACGCGGTTTTCGGTCCCTTTCCTTCGGCCAGGTGCGCCAGCAGCTCATCCGTGGCGCGCAAAGGGCGAAGACGCAGGGAGATCACCCGCTGGGCGGACGCAAAAATCCGCACCGAAACCATGTCTTCAGGTTCAGCGCCCGGATTGAGGTTGATGCCCCTGAGGAACAGCAGCAGCTCGGCTTCGGGTAATGGCAACAAGCGCGGCCGGGTGTTTTCCTCCAGTAGCAGATCGCAGTTGAACTCACTCAGTCCGCTGGATTTGCGCAACCAGGTATGGGTCTGCGGATGGCTGCGATCCCAATGCAGCCAAAGGCTTTCGTGCGCCTGCAACTGTAGGTCGTCGAGCTCGGTCCGGGCGATCGAACGCGCGCCGCCCTTGCCATCCAGCACCAGGGCATGCACCAGCCCCCACTGCGCGTTTTCTTCCTCGAACATCCTCATCCCTTACAGCTGTGAAGCTTCATTCAGGCATTTTCAGCGGGCTTGGCGAGACGATCACGCCGTTATTGTCCGCATAGACATATTCGCCCGGACGAAACGTCACGCCAGCAAAGGTCACGGATACATTAAGATCACCGATACCGCGCTTGTCGGTTTTCATCGGGTGGCTGGCGAGGGCCTGGACACCAAGGTCGGTCTGGGCAATGACGTCCACGTCGCGGATGCAGCCGTAGATCACCAGCCCTTCCCAACCGTTGTTCGCGGCTTTCTCGGCCAGCATGTCGCCCAGCAACGCCCGACGCAGAGAGCCCCCGCCGTCGACAACCAGTACCTTTCCATTGCCCTTGAGTTCAACCTGCTCCTTGACCAGGGAGTTGTCCTCGAAGCACTTGATGGTCACGATTTCGCCACCGAACGAATCGCGGCCGCCGAAATTGCTGAACATCGGTTCCAACACCTGCACCAGGTCCGGATAGGTATCGCACAGGTCGGGCGTGAGGTAATGGTTCATCGAACAACTCCTGAAGGGCTGGAACGTCAGACTGAATGAGCAACCGTTTGTGACCGAAACCGTTTAACGCGTCATATCTTAGCCGCAAGCCGACCAGAGCGAAATGCCCTCGTCTCTCAAACCGCCTCGGCTAGAACCGGCCGGGGTGTCGGTAAAGGCATACTCTGCTCCTCCAGCCAATGCGCCACCAGAGGCCAGACCTCAGCGTGGGCAGCCTTGCTGACCAGCATCTCCACATGACCGAAATCGTCACCGAAGCCGTGCTCCCGGCCCAGGCAGACAAACCGCTTGTGCTCGGACCCCACCTGCTCGAAGAGCTTGCGGCAAGCCCAGGTCGGGTCCTGATGATCCCCGGCGGCGCTCACTGCCAGCACCGGCACTGGCACCTCGGCCAAGCCCGCCCACCAGTCCTTATTGGCATCGCCAAAACGCCCGAACAAGCCGTACCAACGCATGCTCTCCAAAGCCAGGCCGATGGGTTCGTCCTCCGGACCGCGCTTGAGTCGGGAGCCGGACAACTGCGCAAAACGCTTGAGGATGAACCGCCCGCTCCACTCCACCGGTGGGATTTTCAACGGCCAGTAGGTGCGACTGACCTGAGTGCCGAAGAACGCCGCCGATGCTACGGCCGCTTCGCCCAGGTATTGGCCGCCCAAGGCCGCCGCCAGGGTGATGCCCCCCAGGGAATGGCCGATCCAATGCGGCACTTGCCCGCTCTGCTCGCGCACAAAGGCGCCGATGGCCGGCAAGTCATAGCAGGCATAGTCGGCCACGCGATTGTTGCGGTAACTCTGGTTGCGCTGGGACAGCCCATGGCCGCGCATCTCGGGAATCCACACATCGAATCCCAACCGCGTCAGATACGCACCCAGGCCCAGCCCCTTGGGCGAGTACCAGAAGCGCCGGTTGGAGAAGCTGCCGTGCAACAGGATCACCGGGACGCCGCGGACCTGTCCGGCGTCGGCCATGCCCAGGCGGGTAACAGCCAGTTCGACGCTGGGGTCCGGGCTGTTGCCGGGTTTCAGCCGGTAGACATCTTCGCTCAGATCGCCACGCCGCTCGGCGCTGATCAGGGCGACAGGAAAAAGGTTGCTGCTGCTTTGCATAATACTCTTGCACAAAAAAGGGCGGCTTCCGACAGGAGCCCGCCCTACTTAAATCAAAGGGGCTTGGCGACAAAGCCTTGTGGGAGCGAGCCTGCTCGCGAATTCAGTGGATCAGGCCCATTGATGGCGACTGACACAGCGCTTTCGCGAGCAGGCTCGCTCCCACAGATTTGCAGCTCAACTCATCGGCATTGCCGTTAGAGGCCCCGCTCCACTCAGGCCGCGCCTTGGCCCTCGGCCAGGAAGAACCACGTTTCCAGCACAGAGTCCGGGTTCAACGACACGCTTTCGATGCCCTGTTCCATCAGCCACTTGGCCAGGTCCGGGTGGTCCGAAGGGCCCTGGCCGCAGATGCCGATGTACTTGCCAGCCTTGTTGCAGGCGGCGATGGCATTGGCCAGCAGCTTCTTGACCGCAGGGTTCCGCTCGTCGAACAGGTGCGCAATGATCCCGGAGTCACGGTCCAGACCGAGGGTCAACTGGGTCAGGTCGTTGGAACCGATGGAGAAACCGTCGAAGAACTCGAGGAACTCTTCCGCCAGGATCGCGTTGGACGGCAGTTCGCACATCATGATCACGCGCAGGCCATTTTCGCCACGGGCCAAGCCGTTTTCCGCCAGCAGGTCGACTACCTGGCTCGCTTCGCCCAGGGTACGCACGAACGGCACCATGATCTCGACGTTGGTCAGGCCCATGTCATTGCGCACGCGCTTGAGGGCACGGCATTCGAGTTCGAAGCAGTCACGGAACGTTTCGCTGATGTAGCGCGAAGCACCGCGGAAGCCCAGCATCGGGTTTTCTTCTTCCGGCTCGTAGAGCTTGCCGCCGATCAGGTTGGCGTATTCGTTGGACTTGAAGTCCGACAGACGCACGATGACCTTTTTCGGCCAGAACGCCGCCGCCAGGGTACTGATGCCTTCCACGAGTTTCTCGACATAGAAGCCGACCGGGTCGTCGTAGCCGGCAATACGCTTGTCGACACTGCCCTTGATCTCTGGCGGCAAGCCGCTGTAGTTCAACAACGCCTTGGGATGCACGCCGATCATGCGGTTGATGATGAACTCCAGGCGGGCCAGGCCCACACCGGCGTTCGGCAATTGCGCGAAGTCGAAGGCACGGTCCGGGTTGCCGACGTTCATCATGATCTTGAACGGCAGCTCCGGCATGGCATCCACGGAGTTCTTCTTGATGTCGAAGCCCAGCTCACCTTCGAAGATATAGCCGGTATCACCTTCGGCGCAGGAAACAGTCACGCCCTGACCGTCCTTGAGCAGTTGGGTGGCATTACCGCACCCCACCACCGCCGGGATACCCAGTTCACGGGCAATGATCGCCGCGTGGCAAGTACGTCCGCCACGGTTGGTGACGATGGCACTGGCGCGCTTCATCACCGGTTCCCAGTCCGGGTCGGTCATGTCTGAGACCAACACGTCGCCGGCCTGGACCTTGTCCATCTCCGAGACGTCCTTGATGATCCGCACCTTGCCGGCACCGATGCGCTGGCCGATGGCACGCCCTTCCACCAGCACGGTGCCGGTTTCCTTGAGCAGGTAGCGCTCCATGACGTTGGCCTGGGTACGGCTCTTCACGGTTTCCGGGCGGGCCTGCACGATGTACAGCTTGCCGTCGTCACCGTCCTTGGCCCATTCGATGTCCATCGGGCACTTGTAGTGCTGCTCGATGATCATGGCCTGCTTGGCCAGCTCGCTGACTTCGGCGTCGGTCAGGCAGAAACGGGCACGCTCGGCCTTGTCCACATCGACGGTTTTCACCGAACGACCTGCCTTGGCTTCGTCGCCATAGATCATTTTGATGGCCTTGCTGCCCAGGTTGCGGCGCAGGATGGCCGGACGGCCGGCTTGCAGAGTACCTTTATGGACGTAGAACTCATCCGGGTTCACCGCGCCCTGGACGACGGTCTCACCCAGGCCGTAGGCACCGGTGATAAACACTACGTCACGGAAGCCCGACTCGGTGTCGAGGGTGAACATCACGCCGGCAGTGCCGGTTTCGGAGCGGACCATGCGCTGCACGCCTGCGGACAGGGCGACCAGCTTGTGGTCGAAGCCCTGATGCACACGGTAGGAAATGGCACGGTCGTTGAAGAGAGAGGCGAAGACTTCCTTGGCGGCACGGATGACGTTGTCCACGCCCCGGATGTTCAGGAAGGTTTCCTGCTGGCCGGCGAAGGAGGCATCGGGCAGGTCTTCGGCGGTGGCCGAGGAGCGCACGGCGACAGCGATATCGGGGTTGCCTTCGGACAGTTTGGCGAAGGCAGTGCGGATTTCGCTGTTCAGTTTCTCGGGGAACTCGGCTTCCATGATCCATTGACGGATCTGGGCACCGGTCTTGGCCAGGGCATTGACGTCATCGACATCCAGGGCATCGAGGGCATCATGGATCTGCTGGTTCAGGCCGCTCAGTTCCAGGAAATCACGATAAGCCTGAGCTGTCGTGGCGAAGCCACCCGGCACCGAGACACCGGCGCCGGCGAGGTTACTGATCATCTCGCCCAGGGATGCGTTCTTGCCCCCCACATGCTCCACATCATGGACGCCGAGCTTATCGAGGGAAACTACGTACTCTACCAAGGTGATCTCTCCACTAACTGTGTTGGAAAAGCTCAAGGCACCGGCGACTCCTGGGGAGCGTTGGCCGGCGATATGGCCTGGACCTGGAAAATAAGTGAGAATGCTGGCCATTGGCGGCCGGCAAATCGCGCCTATCATATCCAAGAAACGCTATTAGCTTAAGGCCCAAGGTGCAAATGAAACGATCTGCTTTCTTTATCTCCGATGGTACCGGCATCACCGCCGAAACCCTGGGCCAAAGCCTACTGGCGCAGTTCGAAAACATTACCTTCGCCAAGCTGACACGTCCGTACATCGACAGCGTCGACAAGGCGCGGGCGATGGTACAGCAAATCAATAAAGCCGCCGAAACCGACGGCTTTCGCCCGATCATCTTCGATACCATCGTCAATCAAGACATCCGTGAGATTCTCGCAACGTCCAATGGTTTCATGATCGACATCTTTTCTACCTTCCTGGCCCCCCTGGAGCAGGAGCTGAGCGAGCATTCTTCCTACTCGGTCGGCAAATCCCACTCCATCGGTCACAACTCCAATTACATGGAGCGGATCGAGGCGGTCAACTTCGCGCTGGACAACGATGACGGCGCTCGCACGCATTATTACGACAAGGCCGACCTGATCCTAGTGGGGGTGTCGCGTTGTGGTAAGACACCGACGTGCCTGTACATGGCGATGCAGTTCGGCATCCGCGCAGCCAACTATCCGCTGACCGAAGAGGACATGGAGCGCCTGCAACTGCCCAGCGCCTTGCGTGCCCACCAGCACAAGCTGTTCGGCCTGACCATCGACCCGGACCGCCTCACCGCGATCCGCAACGAACGCAAGCCCAACAGTCGCTATTCGAGCTACGCCCAGTGTGAGTTCGAAGTGCGCGAGGTGGAAAACCTGTTCCGGCGGGAAAACATCCCCCACATCAACTCCACGCATTTTTCCGTGGAGGAGATTTCGGCGAAGATCCTGGTGGAGAAAGGCGTGGAGCGGCGATTCAAGTAACCGCGGACACACTGCGAGCCCCGTGGGAGCAAAGCTTGCTCGCGATTGAGGCCGCTATCGCGAGCAAGCTTTGCTCCCACAGGGATGGGCTTGACCCGCCTGCATTGGGCATCCAGCGCCCTGGCCTAACGCTTCAACCGCTTGCCCAGTGACTTGTGCATCGCAATGGCCGCGATGCCGCCAATGACAAACGCCTTGGCGCTTTGCTCAAACCCCAGGCGGCGATAGAACCCATGACTGGTGCCTGTGCTGTTCAGACGCACCTGGGTCAGTCCGCGGCCATACAACCACGCTTCCATGTCCTGCACCAGCGCCCGCCCGGCGCCACGCCGAAACCACTCCGGCTGCACATAGCAGAACGCGATCCGGCCACTGACCGAGGCCATCGCGACGCCCACCGGCCGCCCATGCAGGCGTGCCAGGGTCAGGCGCAACCGCGGGTCGGCCAGCCAGGGGCGAATACGCGCTGGGGCATTATTGCGGACCCAGGCGGCTACAATGCGCGGGTCATTACGGTGCTCTGCGGCACAACCGACCCGGATGGAGCGCTCGGCGATCCGGCTGATGATGCCGGCATCGCCAGGCACAGCGGTGCTGATTTCGATGAAGGTGTCCATTGTCGCTGTTTTCCTCAGTCCTTGAGTCGAGCTGAAAAAACATAGACCCGGATGACCCGGATGCGCCAATAGCAATGGTTGCAGGAAGCTTCGAGCAGTCAGCTACCGAACCCCCACCTGCACCGGCATCGTCAATTCCACCCGGAGCCCGTCCGGACGGCTGTCGAAATGCAGGCTGCAGCCACAACGCTGGACAATGGCCTGGACGATTGCCAATCCCAGGCCGCAACCGGTGCTCTGACCGTTGCGCCAGAAGCGCTGGGTCAAGTGCTGGATATCGTCGGCAGCGATGCCTGGACCGTGATCGCGGACCTGGAAACGTACCCGCTGACCAATCATCTCCAGGCTCAGCTCCACTTCGGTGCCCTCCGGGGTATGACGCAGCGCGTTATCCAGCAGGTTGCGCAATGCCGCGATGGACAACACCGCCGGCATCTGCACCGGCGCATCGGATACCCCAGCAGACACATGCAACCTGATTCGCCCGGGATCGCCACTGGCCGCATCCTGAATCGCCAGCCTCGCGACTTGCTCGGCGTTGCACTGTACCCCATCGTCGAAGGACAGACTGCCCTCCACCCGGGCCAGCAGTAACAATTGCTCGAGCGTGCGATGCAAGCGGTCGGCGCCCTCCTCGGCCCTGGCCAGGGACTGGTCGCGCGCGACGCCTTCGGTCATGCGCGCCACTTGCAGGTGCGTTTTGATGGCCGTCAGAGGGCTGCGCAGTTCATGGGCTGCATCGCCGGTCAGCCTTCGCTCGCGCTCGATGGTCTTGCCGATGCGCTGGAACAGCTGATTCTGCGTCTCCAGCAGGGGACGCAGCTCGCTGGGCAATGGATGGATCTGCAAGGGCTCCAGGGAGTCGGCATTGCGGCGCATCAGCGCATCGCGCATGCGGTTGAGCGGTGCCAGGCCCTGGCCGATGCCCAACCACAGCAGGCACAGGCACCCGAGCAGCGCCACCCCTACCGGCACCGAGGCCGCCAACAGAATCGACATGTTCAGGGCTTCCCGTTCGATCTGGCGGTCGGCGGTGGTAATGCGCACGTCGCCCCGGGCCAGGGTGAAACTGCGCCAGGGTGCGCCGTCGATCATCTGGTCGTGAAACCCCATTTTCTGGGCTTCCAGGACCTGTTCCGGGGTGCCATGACTGCGGGCCAGGATTTCGCCGCGCAAGGAACTGACCTGGCAAGCCATGCCACCGGGAATGCTCAACTGCTCGGCGCTGAAATGCGTGCCCTCGCCCTTGCTGGGCAGCGGCGGCAACTGCTCCAGCAGGCCGGCGACCATCCGCGCCGATGCCACCAGGCGCTGGTCGAGAGAAAACATCATCTGGTTGCGCAGATCGCTGAGCATCCATGCCGCCGCCAGGGCCCAGATCAGGGTGAACGCCGCGCCCAGGGTCAGGCTCAGGCGCAATCGCAGGCTCATCACTTGGAGGACTCTCCGCCATCGGCCGGTCCGAGGCGATAACCCAGCCCGCGTACAGTCTCGACAATTCCATTGCCGAGCTTGCGCCGCAGGTGATGAATATGGACGTTGAGGGCGTTGCTTTCCAGTTCGTCGTTGAAGCCGTACACGCTGTCCTTGAGCTGCTCGCTGGACAACACCCGGCCACGGCTGTGCAACAGCGCCTGCAACAGTGACTGCTCACGCCGGGACAAATCCACCGGCTGGCCATCCAGGAGGGCTTCACGGCTGCTGGGATCGTAAGTCAGTCGACCGTGCTCGATCAGGTTGATGCTGCGACCCGCCACGCGTCGCAGCAAGGTGTGCAGGCGCGCCGCCAGCTCCCGTAGGTCGAAAGGCTTGAGTAGATAGTCATCTGCGCCAGCTTGCAGACCGTCGACCCGATCGGTCACCGAATCCCGCGCGGTGAGGATCAGCACCGGAATCTCCAGCCCTTGCTGGCGCAATTGCTTGAGCAGTTTAAGACCGTCTTCATCGGGCAGCCCCAGGTCCAGCACCATGACATCGAACTCGGCCACGCCGATCATCGCCCGCGCCGCCGAGGCCGACCCCACGTGCTCGACGGTCAGGCCCTGGGCCGTGAGACCGGCGACGATCCCGCTGGCGATCAGTTCATCGTCTTCGCAAACCAGTACACGCATGGTAAGCCTCGTGGAAAAAGGTACATTAGGCCGCCGGCCGATTAAGCCGACATTATGCGACGAGTGCGGCAAACATGGGCGATCATTGCGGCAAACCGGCCCTCGCCGTTTAATCGACGGTTAATCGCCAGGCGCCATCGTGCTTTCCACTTGCTTCGTTCTAAGGCTTTATCCATGCGTCGATTGTTTTTGCTGTGGCTGCTGCTGATTTCGGGCCTGGCCCAGGCGGCCAACCCCTTCGAAACCAAACCCGATTTCCTGCCGGTGGAAAAAGCCTTCGTGTTTACTTCCGAACGCCTGGACTCCGGGGAAACCCAGCTCTTCTGGCAAATCGCCGATGGGTACTATCTGTATCGGCAGCGACTCAAATTCGATGGTCTTGCCAACGCGCAGAAACCTGAACTCCCCGAGGGAGAAGCCCACAGTGATGAGTTTTTCGGCGACCAACAGGTCTATCGCCAGGCACTGGAGCTGAAGGTTCCGGCAGGCGTCACCGGCAAGATCAAAGTGGGATTCCAAGGCTGCGCCGATGCAGGACTGTGCTACCCACCTCAGACCCAGGTGGTCGACCTGGGCGGCGGTGGCCCTGCAGTGGTCAACGGCGAAGCGCCGGACCAGGCCCTGGCCAGCGGCCTGCAGCAACGGGCATTGGGCTGGAGCCTGCTGGTGTTCTTCGGCCTGGGGCTGTTGCTGGCGTTTACGCCCTGCTCCCTGCCTATGTTGCCGATCCTCGCAGGCCTGGTCGTCGGCAGCGGTGCCGGGGCTCGACGCGGCCTGGCTCTGGCGGGCAGCTACGTGATCAGCATGGCCCTGGTGTACGCCGCCATGGGTGTGCTGGCCGCGCTGCTGGGCGCCAACCTTCAGGCCTTGCTGCAACAGCCTTGGCTGCTGGGCACCTTCGCCACGGTGTTCGTGGTGCTGGCGCTGCCCATGTTCGGTTTCTTCGAATTGCAACTGCCGACTACATTGCGCGACCGCCTGGAGAATGCCGGGCGTCAGCGCCGCGGCGGCAGCCTGGTGGGCGCAGGGATTCTCGGCGCACTGTCCGGTCTGCTGGTGGGTCCGTGCATGACCGCCCCGCTGGCCGGTGCGCTGCTGTATATCGCCCAGAGCGGCAATGCACTGCACGGCGGCCTGATCCTGTTCGCCATGGGCGTCGGCATCGGCCTGCCGCTGTTGCTGCTGGTGACCGTGGGCAATCGCTTCCTGCCCAAGCCCGGCGCCTGGATGGACCTGGTCAAGGGCGTGTTCGGCTTCCTGTTTCTGGGCACCGCGCTGCTGATGATCCGTCCGGTCATCGACGGCTCGCTGTGGGTCGGGTTGTGGGGGATGTTGTTATTGATCGCCGCCTACAGCGCCTGGCGCCAGACCGAAGGGTTCGGCCGCATGGCCTACACCTGCGGCAGCGCGTCACTGCTGTTTGGCCTGTGGGGCAGCGTGCTGCTGGTGGGTGCTGCCGGTGGTAGTGACGACTTCTTCCAGCCCCTGAAGGTCTACACCGGCGCCCAGGGCGGCGCGACCGTCAGCGTCCACGACGCCTTCGTCACGGTCAGCGAACCTGCCGTTCTGCAACAGGAACTGGACGCGGCCAAGGCCCAGGGTCAATGGGTGCTCGTGGATTATTACGCCGACTGGTGCGTATCCTGCAAAATCATGGAAAAACAGGTGTTTGGCCGAGCCGAGGTGCTGAACGCCTTGAAAGACGTCCGCCTGCTGCGCCTCGACGTGACCGCAGACAACGCCGCCAGCCGCGAGCTGCTCAAGCGTTATCAGGTACCCGGGCCGCCGAGCCTGCTGTGGATCGGCGCCGACGGTGAAGAACGCCGCAGCCAGCGCATCACCGGGGAAGTCGATGCCAAGGGCTTCCTGGAACGCTGGAACAGTACCCGGGACACGAACTGATGCTGACATTCACCCTGGGCACCTTCGCCATCGCCCTTAACCACCTGCTGCTGATCAGTGCCCTGGCGCTGGCGACCTTCGTGGGCTGGCGAGTGGCCAAGCGCGGTGGCGAGAACCCCGAGTCGGTGCTGTTCGTGCTGTTCCTGATCGGGCTTATCGCCGCGCGGATCAGCTTTGTCGTCGCCTATTGGAACCATTACCAGAACGATCCATGGCAGATCGTCGACTTGCGCGACGGCGGCTTCCTGGCCTGGCCAGGCATCGTGGCACTGGTGATCGGGACGTTACTGTGGGCCAGACGTCGACCGGCCCTGCGCCGGCCATTGGGATTCGGCGTCGGCAGCGGCCTGCTGTTCTGGCTGGTGGCGACGATGGCACTGACGATCTATGAACAGGGCACCCGGTTGCCGGACATCGAACTGCGCGACGCCAACGGACAGACCGTGAAACTTACCGACTATCAGGGCGGCCCCCTGGTAATCAATCTCTGGGCCACCTGGTGCCCGCCATGCCGGCGCGAAATGCCAGTACTGGAAGAATCCCAACAGCAGCGGCCGGACCTGACTTTCCTGTTCGTCAACCAGGCCGAAAGCATGCAGAGCGTCAGCACCTACCTCGCCACCCAGGGCCTGAGTCTGGACAACGTCTTGTTCGACGGCAGCGGTCGCCTCGGCCAGGCCGTAGGTTCCATGGCGCTGCCGACGACGCTGTTCTACAGCGCCGACGGCCGACTGCTGGGTAGTCACCTGGGAGAACTGTCGGAGGCGAGCCTGGCCCGAGCCCTGGAAAACTTCGAAACGCCGGGTTCAACTACGGCGCCCCACACCGCCACAAGGAAACCGCCATGCCCCGCCTCCGCCACCTGCTGACTCTGGCCGTCGCCACGGCGCTGTCGCAAGCGCCGCTGCTACAGGCCGAAGAACTGCCAGCAGCCATCAAGAAAATCGAAGCCAAGGGCGCGAAGATCGTCGGCACCTTCGAGGCACCGGACGGGCTACGCGGCTACGCGGCGCAATACCAGAACCGTGGCATGGCACTGTACCTGACCCCGGACAGCCAACACGTCCTGCTCGGCAACCTGTACGACGCCGACGGCAAGGACCTGAGCGCCGAGCCGCTGCAGAGACTGGTTTATGCACCGATGGCCAAGGAAATATGGGCAAAAATGGAGGCGAGCAACTGGATCGCCGACGGCAACAAGGACGCACCGCGCACCGTATACCTGTTCAGTGACCCCAACTGCCCGTACTGCAACATGTTCTGGGAACAGGCCCGGCCATGGGTAAAGGCCGGCAAGGTGCAGTTGCGCCACATCATGGTGGGCATCATCCGTGAAGACAGCCCCGGGAAATCCGCCGCGCTGCTGGCGGCCAAGGACCCGCAAAAAGCCCTGGAGGACCATGAAAGATCCGGCAAGGGCAGCACACTCAAGCCCCTCAAAGACATACCGCCCACCATTCAGGCCAAACTTGACGCCAACCAGCAGTTGATGGATGAGCTGGAGCTATCCGCCACCCCGGCGATCTTCTACATGGATGACAAAGGCGAACTGCAACAGCAACAAGGCGCTCCATCACCGGACAAACTGGTGAAGATCCTCGGACCGAAATAACCAACCCTGGAAATCGTTGTGGCAGCGGGCTTGGCAGGTCAATGTGGGAGCGAGCCTGCTCGCGATTGCAGAGGATCAGCTACGCAAAAACTCAAGCAATGCCTCGGTAACGAACCCTGGGTTCTCCAGATTGGAAATGTGCCCCGCCTCCGGGATCAGCGCATGGGGGCAACCGATCAACCCGGCCATTTCCAGAGACTCGGAAGGTGGCCGTGGTTTGTCCTGGTCACCGCACATCACCCAAGTACTGCCGGCATCCAGCTCTCCCAGGCGCGGCAGGATATCGTCCCGGCC
Organism: Pseudomonas corrugata; assembly: GCF_001269905.1. Taxonomy (GTDB): domain Bacteria; phylum Pseudomonadota; class Gammaproteobacteria; order Pseudomonadales; family Pseudomonadaceae; genus Aquipseudomonas; species Aquipseudomonas corrugata. Next base: position 186,811 of record NZ_LHVK01000015.1, read on the forward strand.
GAAAATGATCCGTCCCAACGGCACGATGCTGTCGCGCAGACGATCAGCCGGCAGCGCGGCCAGTGCGGTGCGCAATTGCCGGTACAGGGGCGACTGCGGATCAATGCCTGGTCGGAAGAAGATCGGCACAACAATGTCCAGCAACGGTTCGGGAATGCTGCCACTGGCTTCGATCTTGTCGAACAGCGAGAAGTAATACTGGCGCGTCGGCTCCGGCTCGACGCCCACATAGGTGTCCATCAACACCAGCGCCTGGAGCCGCTCCGGAGCCATGAACGCCAGCCGTGCCCCCCACATGCCGCCCACCGAGAGCCCCACCAGACTGAAGCGATTGATACCCAACTGATCCATCAACCCCAGGGCCTGGCGAGCCAGGTCGTCCAGGGAAGTCGTGCCCTCAGGCAAACGCCCGGATTGACCATGGCCCCACAGGTCCGGGGCGATCACCCGGTAATGCCGCGACAACGCTTCGATCTGCGGTGCCCACATGCCGTGATCCCACAAATAGCTGCTACCCAGTACCACCACCGGGCCGTGGCCCTGGTCCAGGTAGTGAAGCGGTTGTCCGTCAAGGGTTGCAAAGGGCATCGATGACCTCCTTGTTTGCGTGTAAAAAACCCGGCCAGACTGACGTGCCGTACGACAAGCCGTCAATCGCCAGGCCATCCGTGTTGCGACCGGCACGTGTAAGGTCTGACAGTAGACCGACCCGGTTGCCGGCGATAGCGTGAGATTTCACAACAGTCGATGGGGAAACAGCCATGACCAAAGTCCCTCGCGAGACGTGAGCAAGAAGGGGAAACAGGGACTGCGGTCAATGAGCGTGAGTTGGCACCAGTTCAATCTGGTAAGGCTTGAAAATCGCCAGCAGTTGGCCGTTATCCCGAAGCTTCTGCATCAATTGTCCAAACGTTTCACTGGTAATCGGCGCCTGTGGCCGGATCAGTGCATAGTGGTGGTAAACCTGGTCGATACGTTCGGACACCAGCAACTGGGGACCGACCTCGGGGTTGCGCAGCACGTAATCGTTCAAGTACGAACGGGTCACCAGGGCGATGTCCGCCCGCCCCCGCAAGACCATCAGCAGGTTGCTGTCGTGGGAGTACGTCAGCGTGGCGTTGTATTGGCCAATCAGGAACTTGGGGTCGGCGTTGAACTCGGCAAAGGCGTAGTGGTAGCCGCTGAACAGCGCCAGGCGTTTGCCCCTCAGGTCGGAGAAGTAGCTCTGCTGGCGATCCGGCTGACGTTGGGCGACGAAGACTTCCGCATCTTCCAGCCCCATGTCCACTGCGGTATGAGGCACATCCTTCCAGCCCCAGTCGGGGTTCTCGAAGATCGCCATATCGACCCGGCCTTGCTTGAAATCATTGAAACGGCGGGGAATCGACGTCGGTACCAGTTCGAACTGATAATCGGTCTGGGAGTGATTCAGGGCTTCGACCAACTGCGGAAGCAGGCCGGTGTCGACGCCGTTTTCCGGGCGCACGGTGTAGGGTGGAAAATGCGCAGCTCCGATCCTGACCAGTTGCGCCGCCGAGGCCGGCACCATCAGGAAAACAGCCAGTGCAGCCAGCAAGACACGCGAGGTCATCCTCTTCGGCGAAAACGTCAAGGCACCACTCCCCAAAAGTCCATGCATACATTCAAGCTAGGCGGTTTCAACCACTTAGCCAGCTCTGCGACCCCTTGAAGCGGCCGCTTGATTATTGTTTTTGTTCCAGTACCAGAATCAACGCTTGCTCGGCCAGTTGGTCGAGGCTCAGGCAACCCTCGGCGCGAAACCAGGTAGTGGTCCAGGACAATGCTCCAGTGAGAAAACGCCGGGTAATGAACACGTCTGCGCGAATATACCCGGCATCCTTGGCCCGACCCAATACTTCGAGCCACAAGTCTTCGTAAATATTCCGCAATGCCAGCACTTGCCGCTGCCCTTCCTGAGATAGCGAGCGCCACTCATAGATCAATACCGCCATTGCCTCGCCGGTGCCGCCCATGATCGACTGCAATTCACAGCGGATCAGAGCAAGCACTTGTTCGCGCACACTGCCCGCCTCGGCCAGTGCCGCACGCATCAAGGCGGTGTTGTAGCGGATGGTTTCTTCCATCACCGCCCGCAGGATCTCGTCCTTGCTTTTGAAGTGGTGGAAAATGCTGCCGGACTGAATGCCCACGGCGCTCGCCAGGTCGCGCACCGTGGTGCGTTCGAAGCCTTTGTTGCGAAACAGATGGGCGGCGGTCTGGAGCAGTTTGCCGCGAGCGCTGCCTGGGTCGGTCAATTGTCCGAGGCCAACCAGCTCATGCATCACCGTCAGGGCTTTTTGCTCGTCCACCCATTCTCTCCCGCAGTCGTCGTGGCGCCGGCAATTTAAGCCGAGCCGGCCACCCAGGCAAGCGCTCGGGCAGAATTTGAGTACTCGAATTAACCGTACAGGCCACTAGGCGAATGTATCGCATTTGACTACGCTCAAAGCCATCTGCACGCCGACACCGGGAACCCCACGATGCCTCAATGGCTGGTGATTGATCTGGAGGCCACCACCGATGAAGGTGGCTGGCCGGTAGCCGAAATGGAAATTATCGAGATCGGCGCCACGCTGGTGAACCGTGACGGGCGCGAGCTGGATCATTTCCAGCGTTTCGTGCGCCCCCTGAGACGACCGCTGCTCACGTCCTTTTGCCGCGAGCTGACGCACATCACCCAAGCCAGCATCGACAGCGCGGCGCCCATCTCCGAGGTCTGGCCAGCGTTCGAACGCTGGCTGGCGCCCTACCACGCGAACCTGGGGGGCTGGGTCAGTTGGGGCGACTATGATCGCAAACAGTTGCTCCAGGAATGGCAGCAGCAACACTTGCACAGTGTTCTTGCCCACGTACCCCACATGAATCTCAAGCAACGCTTTGCCAAGGCCCGTCGGCTCGATCGGCCTCTGGGACTTAACGGGGCGTTACAACTGGCCGGCCTGCAGTTTTCCGGTCAACAGCATCGCGCCCTGGAAGATGCGCGCAATACGGCAAGGTTATTGCCCCTGGTGCTGGCGGATTGATCGGTCTGCGCCACAGATGACGAGTGTCGAAGCCTTGTGCATACTGGCCGGCCTTTTTCAGCCCTTTTTTGAGGAATCGCCCATGTTCAAAGTCAACGAGTACTTCGACGGAACCGTCAAGTCGATCGCATTCGGTACGGCTGAAGGCCCTGCGACCATCGGCGTCATGGCTCCAGGCGAATACGAGTTCGGCACGGCCCAGCGGGAAATCATGCACGTTGTGTCCGGCGCCCTGACCGTGAAGCTGCCCGGCGCCACCGAATGGGAAACCTTCGCGGCCGGCAGCCAGTTCAAGGTACCGGCCGACAGCAAGTTCCAGCTCAAGGTGGCGGTCGACACAGCCTACCTGTGTGAATACCGCGCGTAAGAGCTGTCGACACTGCCTACCTGTGAACACCGCCCGTAGGAGCTGTCGAGTGCAACGAGGCTGCGATCTTGTCCCAGGCAGTTGAGTCTTTAGCAAAAGACCAATATCAAAAGATCGCAGCCTTCGCCAGCTCCTACAGAGGACTGCGCAGGATTTACTCGAGCACTTCAACCGGCATGCCGACTTCAAGCCGGCCATTGCTGTCATTGACCAGGTTCTGACCGAACATCGGACCGTCCGGTGTCGAACGATACTGCTGCAAAGTGGCAAAAGGTTCACGGCCCGGATCGCGCTCGCCGGTCTGTGGGTCCACCGTGGTCATGATGCAACGCGAGCAGGGTTTGACCACCCGGAACACCACATCGCCGATACGGATGCGCTTCCACCCATCCTCGGCAAACGCCTGGCTGCCTTCGATCACCAGGTTGGGACGAAAACGCAGCATCTCCATCGGACGACCGACCCGATTCGACAGATCCTGCAGCGAGTCCTGGCCGATCAGCAGTAACGGGAATCCGTCGGCGAAGGCAACCTTGTCGTCGTCCTTGCCATAACCGGCCGCCGTGGTACGTGCAAGTTCCACCGGCACATGCACCAGGCGCGTGGCGTTGCCGATGAATTCGCTGACCCAGGCCCCCGCCTCGTCACCAGCATCCGGCACGCGCAGGGTATCGCGCCAGATAATCACCCCGCGGCGCTGCTCTTCCCCGGCAGAGGGCAGCGGCACGTCGATACTGCCGTAGCCCGGCGCACTGAGGGTCAGACCTCCCGCCTCATTCCACAATGCCGAGAGCTGGCTCATCTTCGCCACGGCCCGCTGGGTCAGGAAGCGCCCACTGGCTTCATCCACCAGCATCCAGCGTCGGTCACCGTCCAGGCCGAGCTTGTCCAGGCCAATCCCTTGCAGGGGCTGGCCCTTACCGGACTTCAACGGATAACGGTACAGCGCGCTCAGACGCAACATGGTCAGCTCCCGGATGGTGAAAAAACGCCACCATATACGAGCCCGCCATCGAAGCAAACCACGATCGGCTTCAGTCGAGCATCAGTCGCTGGCGCACCACGTCGACCAGTTTGTCCGGCTGGAATTTGGAGAGGAAATTGTCGCAGCCGACCTTCTTGACCATCGAGTCGTTGAAGCTGCCGGACAACGAGGTATGCAACACCACGTAAAGCCCACGCAACCGCGGGTCGTTACGGATTTCAGTAGTGAGGCGGTAGCCATCCATTTCCGGCATTTCCGCGTCAGTGAAGATCATCAGCAGCTTATCGGTCATCACCTCACCACTGTCGGCCCAGGCCTTGAGCATGTTCAGGGCCTTCAATCCGTCGCTGGCAATATGCATCTTTATGCCCAACTGACCCAGGGTGTCACGCAGTTGCGACAGCGCGACGTTGGAGTCGTCCACCAGCAACACTTCACGTCCACGGGCACGCTCCAGCACCGGGTCTTCGAGTTTGTCTCGGGAAACCTTGGCATTGTACGGCACGATTTCGGCCAGGACTTTTTCCACGTCGATGATTTCCACCAACTGATCGTCCACCTTGCTGATGGCGGTCAGGTAGTGTTCACGGCCGGCGCTGGTCGGAGGCGGCAGGATCGCTTCCCAGTTCATGTTGACGATGCGATCCACCCCCCCCACCAGGAACGCCTGAACCGAGCGATTGTATTCAGTCACAATAATGGTGCTGTTGGCTCCCGGCACCAGTGGACGCATGCCGATAGCCTGGGACAGATCAATCACCGGCAACGTCTGGCCTCGCAGGTTGACCACGCCACAGACAAATGGATGGCGTTGCGGCATCAGGGTCAACTTCGGCAGTTGCAGCACTTCCTGGACCTTGAAAACGTTAATGGCGAACAATTGCCGGCCCGCCAGGCGAAACATGAGAATTTCCAGGCGATTCTCACCCACCAGCTGGGTTCGTTGATCTACCGTGTCGAGAATGCTGGCCATCGATGACTCCTGGGATTGTTCGGATGAATCCAATAGAACAGCTATCGGCCGCCCAAAGCGGATCTTGACCCCTGACCAAAATAGCTGCGCGCAGGATTGATATCACCTTAACATCATGCTTTACTGCATTCACCCTTCACCCCGCTTGTTCTCCCCGCCGCGCGACCTCGTTTTGCGCATAAGGTTCCCCTGCCTAAGGGATTCCCCTAGGTACAATCAGGTCCAACCTGATATTCCCAATATCCAATAGCCATTAATGTGACGCCATTCTCATTGCTGAACGGAGTCAGGCCTTTGTGTGCGACCGCAGGACATCGGACTTCCAGCCTTTCGGCCGATCCCGCCAGTGCAATCGCTTGCAGGCTCGTCCTTACCCAAGGCAAGGGCGCAACGACGCAGGTTCGTTCGTTGCCGAGCGCTCGGTCCCGTCGTTCGCCTCAAGCGGTTTCCTTTCGCCTGACATGATGTTGTGGAGATAAGCATGCCGAACGATCGTAAGAATTGGCTCCAGCGCTTTCCCGAATTCCTGACCGAAGCCGAGACACTTCTGGCCAAGTCGGAGGAATGCCTGAGCCACCTGCAACTGATCAACAACGACAAGGACGCGATCGATTGCATGCTCAGCTCCCTGCTGAAGCTGGCAAACAAGGCAAATGCCTTGGCGCTGGAAGCCGTTTCGGAGTTTTCTCTGCATATCCATGGCTTACTCAGCCATGCGCAAAACCACATGGAATTGCACGATCAGGCGCTGGAGGCATTGAAGGACTGCTTCACGCTGATGGCATGGCAACTTGAATTGGTCGACCCTGCCACCGGCCAGCTCGGCCTGGACAACAGCGAACAGACCTCGTTGATCGAAGCATTTGCGCTCCAGGTGGGCCAGAATCCCTGCGAGATATTGACCGCAGCACCTCCACTGAGCCTGCTTACCTATTCACAGAAACAAGCGTGATACCGGCGATGCGGGCCCAGCCCGACGCGCGTGCTCCACGGTGCTTTCAAGCCGCCATGCCGAGCGCGACCAACCATGGATGAAGTGGTACTATGTCTCGCGTCAGAGGCTTCAACACGACGACAGGAAATACCGTCAATCTGAAGCCAGCCTCGACCTGAACCATTTACCGACCCGGGCCGTCCCCTGTGCTGACCGGCTCGCCCGCAGCGAACATTCATTGGCTCCATCCGTCATGTACGCCAGCCTCAAGTCATTCATCACCTGGCCACCATCCCGAGAAAACGCCCGCCGGTTCACACTGTTTCTGTGTACCTGCTCGACTCTCGGCTGCCTGCTGATCTATCTGTTCGCCCGTACACTGCCCTTGGGCTTGCTGATATTGAATATTGCGGCCCTGGCCTGTGTCTGGACCCAATACCAGTTGTCGCGAAAGTCCATCAAGTTCCAACCCCAGGAGTTGGCCGACCGGCTGCTCGAAGTCCAGGAAAATGAGCGCCATCGGCTCAGTCGCGAACTGCATGACGACATCGGCCAGCTACTGACAGCGGCGAAACTGCAGAGCGAGTGGCTCAAGCGCCGAGTGCCGGATGATCTGCAAGCGCAGTGCTCGATACTCGGCGAAACCCTGGACGAAACCCTCAACAAAGTCCGCGATGTATCGGCCATTCTCAACCCGAGGCAGTTGACCAGCCTCGGGCTTGAAGCCAGCCTGCGCGCCCACCTGCTCAAGACATTGGCCAATACCCCGGTAAAATGGAGCCTCGACTGCCAGCAGCGCATGACGGGCATCCCGGAGGAAATGGCAGTCGCCGCTTTTCGAATCACTCAGGAAGCAGTCACCAACGTCTTGCGCCATGCCCAAGCGAATAATCTGCTGGTACGCCTGCAGCGCCTGCCAGAAGGCCTGTTCCTGCTGATACGCGACGACGGTCATGGCTTCGCCCCCGCATCCCACCCCGCTCGCGAAGGACAACGCGGCATGGCCGGCATGTCAGAGCGAGTCGAACAGCTGGGCGGCACGCTGGAAGTCACCAGTGAAGCCGGCAAGGGCACGCATATCGAAGCCCGTTTTCCCTGGGCGCCTCGCGCCCTGGCACGGGCCAATAAAAATAAGGTTCTCCATTGACTTGTAACTTGCTTCTGGTAGATGACCATTCACTGATCCGCGCCGGCGTGCGCGCACTGATCATGGACCTGCCCGACTATGCCGTCATCGGTGAAGCCAGTGACGGTACCCAACTGCTGGCGCTGGTCGAACGGCTGGACCCCGATATAGTGCTGCTGGACATCTCCATGAAGAACACCAGCGGCCTGGACGCCCTGCGCGAGCTCAAGCGGGCACGGCCGCGCAGCAAGGTACTGATCCTGTCGATGCATACCGATCCGGCGCTGATCATGCAGGCGCTGGAATCCGGCGCCCACGGATATCTGCTCAAGGATACGACGGCCACTGAGCTGGAACACGCCCTGAACGCACTACGTAACGATGAACACTACCTGAGTCCCGCCATCGCCCATACCGTGATCAACCAGGCCCTGACCCGCACCCAGCAGAAGCATCCGCCCTCCCCTGCCCATACCCACAATCTGACGGCACGCCAGCTGGAAATACTGCGGCTGATCGTGCGAGGCAAATCCACCCGCGAAATTGCCAACGGCCTGAGCCTGAGCATCAAGACCGTGGAAACCCACCGGGCCCAGATCATGAAGCGCCTGCAGATCCACGACGTGGCCGGCCTGGTGCTTTTCGCTGTGCGTGAGCAGATTATCAGCCTGGACGATTGAGCTGCGCCGAGGCGACCAGCAAAGGCGAGTCGGGTGGCAAATGTACACGCAGCGCTTTCGGACGCACTGTGAAGCGCAGGTCATCTACCTGCAAGGGTTCGCCATCCAGATTGATATCCAGGCCCTGGGCCACCTTGATCTCCACCCATGGCAAGCGTGCACGCACGAACATGTTGTCGATGCCCAGACCACCGGCCAGCAAGTCCTTTAGCGTGCTGACCACTTCCTGGGGGGCCGGCAGGACACTGATGTCCAGTAATCCGTCATCGACCAGTGCCTGCGGACACAATTCATGGCCTCCTCCGGCCTGCCGGCCGTTACCGATGCCCAACGCCAGCAGATCGCCCTGCCAACTGAATCCGGGCCCCTGCAATTCGCCATAGGCCGCACTCAACTCACTGAAACGCGTGATTCCGGTAAACAGGTAAGCGGCGCCCCCCAGTACCTTCTTGAGCTCTTCGGAGGTATTCGCCGTGACCTGGCTGCCGAAACCGCCCGTGGCCATGTTGAGGAAAATCCGCCCGCCGACCTCACCCAGATCGATCGGGTGCGGTTCAACGTCCAGCAGATCCAGGGCACGATCCGGCTCCAGCGGGACCCCGATCGCCCGGGCAAAATCATTCGCGGTGCCCAGGGGCAGCAACACCAGACTGGCATCGCCGGGCTTGAGGGCCAGCGTTTCGGCGATATCACGCAAGGTTCCATCACCGCCACCGGCAATCAGCCGCGTATAACCGGCCTCCAGCGCTTCTTCGACACACCGCCGGGCATCGCCCGCCTCCCAGGTCAACCGGACCGCCAGGTCCCAGCCTTGCTTGCGCCTGAGCATCACTGCGGCGCGAACCTCTTCGTTGAGCGCTTGCTTGCCATGCAGAATCAATAGCGCCTTGCCCTTGCTCATCCCTATCTCCGTCGTTGGAAGGTTCCAGGGATTGGGACCGCGCATTTGGCTGAAAAAGCCCTCGCCACGTCAATTTAACCGGAAAATATCCATACCTGGTCCACGGCTAAGCCGCCAGCCGGCGCATCGGAGCGACGTTTCCGCACGCAAAGAGTTTTCTTACAAGACTTGGCGAAACAGCTCAATTGACCCTCCAGCAGTATTGAGACACCTTGGCACTCTGTTGTGCTGGACCGATAAAAAACACTTATTACACAAGGATGTGCTAACCCATGGATGGATACGTCACGGCCCGCAGGGTACGGATCAGTGGTTCGAACAATAGTGGCCGAAGGGATGAAGCGTCCCATGCATAGCCATGAATACAAGCTGTCGCCTCGACAGTTCGCACCTCTCGGGGGCGAGCGGGCCGATGCTCAGAACGAATGCAAAAGTTGCAGCAATCCCGTTGGAGGAGTCGATTTGGAACCGCGCGTCGTTGAACTGGAAACCCACCTTAAGTACATCCGCCGAGACATGGATGAAATCCGTACCGATGTAAAGGTAATCCGACACAGACTTGCCTACTCGGCCGGCGCGGCGGCAGTGATCGTCGGCCTTATGGGCTGGATCGCGAACAGCCGTTTCGATCAACTGGTGACGCTGCTGTCGCGATAAAGCGATGGACGCAGGCATCGGACATCGACTTGTGCCGGAATACACCGCCTGCAGAGGTGGTGTCCCGTCGCACAAATACAGTTTATTTCCGATGGCGTCTGTTGCCGTGAAAGCTGCCGTCAAAAAGTCTGTATCTGCGAGACGGGATATAAGTGGCCTGTGTGGCTATTTCGTGCAGGTCACTAGCCCAGAAGTTCGCTCAAGGGGATGAAGCCCACTTCATCACCCTCGACCAACGTCTGCCCCTCAAGCACCTCTACCAGTCCTTCGGCCCAGGCCGCACTGCGCAGAACCCCGGAGCTCTGATTCCGGTAGATGATTGCCCGGCCGTTTTCCATACGGCCTCGCAGGTATTCTCGCCGACTGCCTGCCTTGGACCAGACAAACCCGGCCGCCACCTTGAACTTCAGCGGCACCACCGATTGAACGCCTTGGCGTCGCAGCAGGTAAGGCCTGGCCAGCAACGCAAAAGTCACCAGGGTCGAGGCAGGATTTCCAGGCAAGCCTATGACCGGCACGCCACGGAAGTGCCCAACCGTCAGGGGTTTCCCGGGTTTGATGGCGAGTTTCCAGAGTGTCAGCTCTCCTTCCTCGCGTAGCACCACGCCCAGGAAATCCGCCTCCCCTACCGATACACCACCGGTAGACAGGATCAGATCAACATCCGACAGCTGGGCCAGGCGGGTCCGGGTAGTCGACAAGTCGTCCGGCAGGATACCTGCGTCAACCACTTCACAACCCAGTCGCTGCAGCCAGCCACAGAGCAGCACGCGGTTGCTGTTATAGATCTGGCCGGGGCCCAGAGGCTGACCGGGCTCGACCAGTTCATCACCGGTGGACAGGACCGCGACCCGGACCTTGCGTATCACATCCAGGGACGCGCAGCCCAGGGATGCGGCCAGCCCCAATTCGATCGGTCCCAGGCGAGTGCCGGCAGCCAGTACCTGTTCGCCAACGGTGGTTTCCTGCCCTTGGGGGCGGATGTTCTGTCCGTTGGACAAGGACTCGGTAAACCGTACTCGCTGGTCGCTTTCAACCAGGACGTTTTCCTGCATTTCCACGCAGTCGGCCCCGGCGGGAACCGGCGCTCCCGTAAAGATCCGCGCGCAGGTCCCGACAGCCAGCGGTTGCGCAGCCTGCCCGGCGAAGATCCGCTGGCTGACCGCCAGCGGTTCACCTTTCCAGTCAGCCAGCCGCAATGCATAACCGTCCATGGCGCTGTTGGGCCACGGCGGCAGATCCAGGGTCGACACCAGATCCTCCGCAAGCACCCGCCCTTGCGCCTCAGCCAGCGGCAGGCGCTCGTGCTGGGTCACCGGCGTGGCCGCGGCCATTGCCAGCAGTTGCTCCAATGCGACTTCGACAGCCATCAAAGCGCCGGTCTTGCCAGGTTTACCCACGGGATTCACAAGGAGCCGCCTGTTTCAGATGGGCCACGAAGTTGCAGGGTCGGTGCCGCGCATCCAGTTGCTCGGCGAGAATCCCGTCCCAACCGGTGCGCACCGCGTTGGTAGAGCCCGGCAAACAGCACACCAGCGTGCCATTGGCCAGGCCCGCCAGTGCTCGGGACTGAACGGTGGAGGTGCCGATGTCGGCCACGGAAATCTGCCGAAACAACTCACCGAAACCGTCGACCTGCTTGTCCAGCAGGCACGCGACCGCTTCCGGGGTGCTGTCACGTCCGGTAAAACCGGTGCCACCGGTGATCAGCACCACCTGCACTACCTCATCGGCAATCCAGCTCGCAACTTGCGCCCGAATCTTGTACAGATCATCTTTGAGCAGGACTCGCGCCGCCAGGTTATGCCCGGCCGCACAGAGCCGATCGACGAAAACCTGCCCGGACGTGTCGGTTTCCAGGGTACGGGTATCACTGACAGTCAGCACCGCGATGTTGAGCGGCACGAAAGGTACATCAGCCTTGGCTTTCATAGCTCGTCCAGTTGTAGGGGAAACAGCCCGGTGTTATATCACAGCGCTTCATTTTTTCGCCTGTGCGGAGACACACCATGACCTCGAATACTGCCCTGCCACCCTGCTCCATCCTGCTGTTGGCCGGTGGCCGCGGACAACGCATGGGTGGGCGGGACAAAGGCCTGGTGGAATGGCAGGGCGAGCCGTTGATCGTCCATCTCCAGCGCAAGACCCGCGCATTGAGCGATGACCTGATCATCTCCTGCAACCGCAACCCTGAACGTTATGCGCTGTATGCCGATCGATTGGTACATGACGATGAAGGCGATTATCCCGGCCCCCTGGCAGGCATCCGGGCCGGCCTAAAGGTGGCAAGGCATCCGTATCTGCTGGTGCTGCCGTGCGATGTACCGCAGATTGATTCCGGTCTTCTCGACAGTATGCGCACGATGGCCAGCCAGCATCCCCACGTGCCGCTGATGGTGCGCCACGGCGAACATTGGGAACCGCTGCTATGCGTCATTCCACTGGCCCTGGCGGCGGCGTTCGAAGAGGCCTGGCGCGAAGGCGAACGCAGCCCCGGCCGTATCATGCGCACACTGCACGCCATTGCATTGCAATGTCCGGCCGACGATCCCCGGCTGGCGAACCTGAACACGCCGGAACTGCTGACGCGACATAAAGGCCACTAGCCAGGAACTTGCGTGAGATGTATACGTCTGAAGGTCAGTAACCTGAAGAATTCATTTTCGGAGAAGTACCATGACACAACGGACCCTCGCCACTTTCATGCTCGCACTGGGCCTCGCCACTCTTGCCGGTTGCGCATCGCCTACAGTGATTACCTTGAATGACGGTCGCGAAATCCAGGCCGTCGACACCCCCCAGTACGATGAAGACACTGGCTTCTACGAGTTCGAACAACTGGACGGCAAGCACACCCGCGTGAACAAGGATCAGGTTCGCACCGTCAAAGATCTGTAAGCCCCGATGCTGCAACCCGATACAGAAAAGCCCGCAATGCAATATTGCGGGCTTTTTGATGACTGCTCGACAAGCGAAGCTACCACTGGAGCGTAATACCGCTTTCGAACACTCGCTCCTCCCCCGTGACCGGATCAATGAAACGCAGCCCCTGGGCCAGCAGTTTAAGGGGATTGGCGTAGTCATCCTCCACATCCCTGAGCACGTCAGGGTAGAACGGGTCGTTGCAGATACCCGCCCCCAGGGCATTCATATGAACCCGCAACTGATGCTTCTTCCCGGTGACCGGAGACAGGCCGTAGCGCCACAGCTCAGCGTTTTTTTCCAGAACCTCGATGGTCGTTTCAGTGTTCGGTTCGCCCGCTCCTTCCTGCATCCGGAAGAATGGTTCGCCATCAATCATCCGGCTTCTATGCACCCGCGGAAAGGTTAGCTGAGGCAACGCACGGGCAATGGCCTGGTAGCGTTTCTCGATCCTTCGCGTCGGGAACAATGACTGGTAAGCCGATCGGCTCTGGGGATTGGCCGAGAACAGCACCAGCCCGGCCGTGTGCCGGTCGATACGGTGCAAGGGCACCAGATGAGGATTGTCCAGCCGCCGGATCAAGCGTCGCAACAGGGTTTGCTCGACGTATTCCCCCGCCGGAGTGACAGGCAGGAAATGCGGTTTGTCCGCCACTACCAGATGTTCATCAACGTACAGGATCGACTCCACGACCGGGATCGGCTTCTCGTCGGCCACTTCACGAAAGTAATGAATGCGCAAGCCTTCACGGTATGGCAGATCAACAGGAATCGCCTTGCCCTCTGCGTCCAGCACCCGGCCCCGGGCAATGCGGTCTCGCCACTGCTCGCGGCTGATGGCACTGAAATGCTCGCACAGGCAATCCAGCACCGTCTGCCAGGAACCGGGGGGCAGGTATAAAGTGCTGGCCTGATGGTGTGCAGCGGAAAACGATGAACCGGACATCGGACACTCTTGAACATTTTGCGGGGCGACATTATCCGACAGTCGCACAAGCCAGCCCAGCAATGATTACCTCACGCCGGAAGCGAGACAGGACGTGCCGCCGCCTCGGTGAACTCCTTCAACCAGCGCAGCACTTCCACCGCCTCCCAGCGACCCGGGTCGTACAGCGCATACAACAAGCCCTGATAGCCCACCACATCCAGTTGCTTGTGATATCCGGCACGCTGGAACAGCGCTTCGATCTCAGCGAAGCAGGTGTTGAAATGCAGCTTGTTGAACGGTGTCTTGCCTTCGGTCACCAGCCCGTCCAGGCGCAGTTCCAGGACAGCCTCGCGCACAACGTCCACGGACATCCTGTTCACGCTGTTCTTCAATTGTTCGACATTGACCAAGGGATGCACTCCAGATAACTGTATAGGCATACAGTAACCGAAGAGCACCATTTTCGCCAATGGCGGTATGAGGACATGACGGACGGACCGGTCAGCGCAGAAAGGCGGCAACCCGATCGGGGTCATCGAAAGGCCAGTCAAGTTCGGCACCGGTATCGACCCGGCGCAGCACCGGAATGCGCAGTCCATAAGCGTCGGACATCGCCTCGCTTTCCGCAATATCCACCAGTTCCACCAGCAAGCCGTGCTCAACGAAAGGCATCAACACCCCTTCGGCAACTTCGCAGAGATGACAACCCAGGGTACCGAACAGTTGGCATTCAGGAGGCATGGCTGGTAGACCCACAAAAGATAGACGGTCATTCTAGGCGCACCCTCGGAAACCGTCGAGCCGGGCATTCCGCATCGGCAAAACGCTGATGCAAATCACTGAACGCAAATGTCTTTTCGACAACCCTGGTCAGCTTTCCCCTTCTACGCTGTCTACCGAGCCTTGAAACGGAGTGTCCCTTGTTTGCCAACCTGCTGATCATTCTCGCCTCGTCACTGGTGGTCATCGCCCTGTTCAGGCGATTGCACCTGCCACCGGTGTTGGGCTACCTGTGCGTCGGGTTGGCCATAGGCCCTACCGCCCTGGACTGGGTGAATGACAGCGAAGAACTGCCGGACCTGGCCGAGCTCGGGGTGGTGTTCCTGTTGTTTTCGTTGGGGCTGGAATTCTCCCTGTCCAGGATGCTTGACCTGCGCCGAGTGGTGTTCGGCCTCGGCAGCCTCCAAGTAGTCTGTTCAGGTGCGCTCCTGGGTGTGCTGCTGGTGCTCTGCGGCGCGCCGGTGCTGGCTGCATTGCTACTCGGCGCCGGGCTGGCGTTGTCGTCGACGGCCATTGTCAGCAAGGAGCTGACCAGCCTCGGGGAAATCTTCAGCAGCCATGGCCAGAACGCCATCGGCGTACTGCTGTTCCAGGACGTGGTCGCAGTGCTGTTGCTGACCCTGGTGCCGGTGTTCGCCGGCAGCAGTTCGCAGGCGTGGTACTGGGCATTGCCCGTGACGCTGGGCAAGACGCTGGTCCTGTTCGGCGGCTTGCTGCTGGCCAGCCGCCTGCTGCTGCCACGCCTGTTCCATGAAGTCGCCGCGTCCCGCTCTGCTGAATTGTTCGTGCTGCTGGCCCTGGTGATCGTGTTGCTGACCGCCTGGCTGACCCATCTGCTCGGCCTCTCACCGGCCCTGGGCGCTTTCCTGGCGGGCATGCTGCTGGGGGAAAGCCATTACCGACACCAGATCGAAGCCGATATCCGCCCGTTCCGTGACATTCTGCTGGGGCTGTTCTTCGTCAGCATCGGCATGCTGATCGATCTGCAACTGTTCGTCGATGACGGGCTGCTGATCCTCGGACTGACCCTGGGATTGATGCTCATCAAGGGCTGTGTGGTCGCCGCCCTGGTGAAATGGCGCGGCAGCGATGGTGAAACCGCCTGGCGCAGCGGCCTGGCCCTGGCCCAGGGCGGCGAATTCTGTTTCGCCCTGATGGCGCTGATGCAACAGAACCGCCTCCTGCCCGCCGACATCGGCGGTCTGCTGCTGGCGGCAACGTTCTGTTCAATGCTGCTCACACCACTCTTGCTGCGGGCCGCACCAACCATCGCCGCACGCCTGCATCGCAAACCCAACGAAGAAGCCCAACTGGACCAGATCAACGCGCTGAACGCGGACCTGTCGGGTCATGTGGTCATTTGCGGATACGGGCGCGTCGGTCAGTCCATCGCTCGGTTTCTGCGTCGGGAGGGCCAGGCGTTCGTTGCCCTGGATGATGACCCGGTCATCATCCAGGAAGCCAGCGTCGGGGAAAGCTGCGTGCATTATGGAGATTCGAGACGAGGGGATCTGCTGGTCGCCGTGGGGCTGAACCGCGCACGATTACTGGTGATCGCGGTCGACAAGACCGACATCGCCTTGACCGTGCTCAGGGCGGCCCGGCGGGTCAACCCGCAGGTTCCGATCCTGGTGCGCACCCGCGACGACAGTCAACTGGCCGAATTGCAGGCCGCCGGGGCCAGCGAAGTGGTCCCGGAGCTGCTGGAGTCGAGCCTGATGCTGGCCTCCCACGCCCTGATCATGCTCGGGCTGCCGGAACAGCAGGTCCGACAGCACGTGGATCAGGTCCGTCACGATCGCTATCGCCTGCTACACGGTTTTTATCCCGGTAACCAGGACAAGGACGCGTGACGACTCAGTCCTGGCTGACCGCACCGATCTTGTGAATCGACAGGTCAGCGCCGTAATACTCTTCTTCCTGGGACAAGCGCAGCCCCAACAGCGCCTTGATCACGCCGTAGACCGCGAACCCGCCGACCAATGCGATGACAATGCCCAGGGCAGTGCCGATCAGTTGGCTGACCAGGCTGACCCCACCCAGGCCGCCCAGGGCGTCCTGGCCAAAGATGCCGCAGGCAATGCCACCCCAGACCCCGCACAACCCATGCAAGGGCCAGACACCGAGCACATCGTCGATCTTCCATTTGCCCTGGGCCGCGGTGAAGCACCAGACAAACAAGGCGCCCGCAATGGCACCAGTCGCCAGCGCGCCTACCGGGTGCATCAGATCGGAACCGGCACAGACCGCCACCAGCCCGGCCAACGGACCGTTGTGCAGGAAGCCGGGGTCGTTGCGTCCAACGAGCAATGCCGCCACTGTACCGCCGACCATGGCCATCAACGAATTGACCGCCACCAAACCGCTCACCCCTGGCAGGGTCTGGGCGCTCATCACGTTGAAACCGAACCAACCGACAATCAGGATCCACGACCCCAAGGCCAGGAATGGAATGCTCGACGGCGCGAACGCCACCAGGCGCCCCTCCCGGTAACGGCCGTTACGAGGCCCGAGCAACAGCACGGCCGCCAGCGCCAGCCAGCCGCCCATGGCATGCACGACCACGGAGCCGGCAAAGTCGTGGAAACTGGCACCGAAGCGGGCCAGCAACCAGGCCTGGAGGCCGAAATTTCCATTCCAGACGACGCCTTCGAAGAATGGATACACGAATGCCACGATCAACACCGTGGCACACAGCTGCGGCGCAAAGCGTGCACGTTCGGCAATACCGCCGGATATGATCGCCGGGATGGCGGCGGCGAAAGTCAGCAGGAAAAAAAACTTCACCAGGCTGTAGCCGTGATCGGTGCTCAGCACCGCGGCCGGTTGCAGGAACGTCACGCCGTAGGAAATCCAGTAGCCTATAAAGAAATAGGCCAGGGTCGAGACGGCAAAATCGCTGAGAATCTTCGACAGCGCATTGACCTGGTTTTTTTGCCGGACAGTTCCAACTTCCAGGAACGCAAAGCCGGCATGCATGGCCAGGACCATGACCGCACCCAGCAGGATGAACAGAGTGTTGGAACTGTGGATCAGACTGTCCACAGCGCTTTGCATATTTTCCATGGTGTTGGCAGACCTGAAAAAGTTGAAAGAAGCACCAAAGCGGCTCGCTCGACCCGTCAACGCACCAAGTTGAGACAGCTCGCTTGCCGATTAAAAGCCGGCGAACCGCTTTGGTGCGTTAAAAATGGCAATGCGATGTTCCGTTGCGAGGTGCTTCGCGGGTTTTGATTATTTGGGTTAAGGTTTTGCGGGCTGCGCCCAGCTTCAGCGCAGTGACACGGGGCGACGCACCAGCACATGGCAAAACCTTGAGCCAAAACAGAGCAAAAGTTGTACCAGCCACTTTCACTGAACCTTCCGGCAAGGCTTACACTCGAACGATTCAGACGTCATTTACGGAGATTCACCCATGGCCAGAACCCAGGCAAAGACTGCTCAAGAAATCCTGATAGAAGATTTTCAGACGCTGGTCAGCGACACCGAACGGCTGCTGGACCATACGGCTACGCTGGCGGGGGACCAGGCCGATGAGCTGCGCAACCAGATCCACGAGACGCTCCTGCGTGCGCGCGACACTCTCAAGCTGACCGAAGATTCCATGCGTGAGCGCGGCCAGGCTGCGGTCATCGCCACCGAGGAGTACGTACAGGCCAACCCTTGGCAGTCTGTCGGCATCGCTGCTGGCGTGGGCTTTCTGATCGGCCTGCTGGCAACACGGCGCTGATGATGGATATCAACGACTCCAGCTCGTCCGAATCGGGCACAGCTTCTTCAGCGCGCCGCCTGGGTGCAGCATTCCTCGGGCTGCTGCACAGCCACGTCGAACTGTTCGGGATGGAGCTGCAGGAACAGAAAGCCCGGACTGTCAGCCTGCTGCTGTTCGCCGGCCTGGCGCTGGTGTTCGCCCTGCTGCTGCTGGTAGGCCTCTCGACCCTGGTGCTGATTCTGGTGTGGGACACCTATCGCCTCGCGGGCATCATCGGCCTGTGCCTGTTCTATCTGTTGGCGGCATTGTTCTGCGGCCTTCGACTCAGGGCAGCGATCTACGATGAATCGACACCCTTCCACGCCACACTCGAAGAACTGAACAATGACCGGGAGCGCCTGCTGCCATGAGTCTGCCTGACATTCCTCAAGCCAGGACCCGCCAGGAAATGCGCAAGGCACTGGTACGCCTGCGCATGGAAATGCATCGCCAGGAAATCCGCCAGGAAACGCGCCAGCTGTTGCAACCGCTGCAGCGGGTACGAGGTCTTGGACAGAGCTGGCACGAAGGCTTCGGTATAAAACATGCGCCACTCTGGGGCATGGCGGCCGTGTCCTTGCTCGGCTTCATCGGTGGCAAACGGACCCGCAGCGGACGCAGCAGTGGCCTGGTTCGCCTGATCCGGCTGGCAACGACGCTGGTACCGCTGATCAAACTGGCCCGCAACGTACGCAAGCCCTGACGGGCTTGCGGGACGCTTCACGAACCGGGAAGCTAGGGCATCTCTATATCAACGGAGCAACCGGCCTTGGATTGGCATACCCTGCTGACTCGCGAACGCCTCGGAAAACCCGTGCACAGCCCGGAAGAGCTGGGCCGTAGCCCTTTTCACAAGGACCATGATCGCATCATCTTTTCCGGAGCCTTTCGTCGCCTCGGACGCAAGACGCAGGTCCACCCGGTTTCCAGCAACGACCACATCCACACGCGCCTGACCCATTCGCTGGAAGTCAGTTGCGTCGGGCGCTCTCTGGGCATGCGCGTGGGGGAAACCATCCGTAGCGCCCTGCCCGACTGGTGCGAACCGAGCGATCTGGGCATGGTGGTGCAATCCGCCTGCCTGGCCCACGATATCGGCAATCCACCCTTCGGTCACTCCGGCGAGGACGCCATCCGCTACTGGTTCCAGCAGGCAGCAGGCCGCGGCTGGCTCGATGCCATGAGCGAGGCCGAGCGCAGCGACTTTCTCAATTTCGAAGGCAACGCCCAGGGGTTCCGGGTCCTCACGCAACTTGAATACCATCAATTCGATGGAGGCACACGACTGACCTATGCCACCCTCGGTACCTACCTGAAATACCCCTGGACCGCCCGTCATGCCGACTCCCTGGGTTACAAGAAGCACAAGTTCGGTTGCTACCAGAGCGAATTGCCATTGCTGGAACAGATTGCCCACAAGCTAGGCCTGCCCCAGCTTGAGGATCAACGTTGGGCACGGCATCCGCTGGTGTACTTGATGGAGGCCGCCGATGACATCTGCTACGCGCTGATCGATCTGGAAGACGGCGTGGAAATGGAGCTGCTGGACTACTCCCAGGTGGAATCGCTGCTCCTGGATCTGGTGGGCGATGATATTCCGGATACCTACCGCCAACTCGGACCTCTGGATTCCCGACGACGCAAACTGGCGATCCTGCGGGGCAAGGCTATCGAACACCTGACCAACGCCGCCGCCCGGGCGTTCGTCGAGCAGCAGGAAGCCTTGCTGGCCGGCACGCTACCGGGCGACCTGGTGGAGCATATGCATGGCCCGGCCAAGCGTTGCGTGTTGAATGCCAAGGACATGGCGCGCAAGAAAATATTCCAGGACAAGCGCAAGACCCTGAATGAAATCGGTGCATACACCACGCTTGAAATCCTGCTCAACGGGTTCTGCGGAGCGGCCCTGGAACAGCATGGGGGTCGCTCACCTTCATTCAAGAATCGTCGTATTCTCGATCTGCTGGGGAACAATGCACCCGATCCCAATGGCCCCTTGCACGCCGCGTTCCTGCGGATGATCGATTTCATCGCCGGAATGACCGACAGTTACGCCAGCGAGATGGCACAGGAGATGACCGGCCGTACCCGCCAGTGACATTCCCCCCGTGGGAGCGAGCCTGCTCGCGATAGCGTCCGATCCGTTTGCCCTCGTGGCGACTGACACTCCGCTTCGGAAGCCGGCTGACTCCCACAACGGATTTGCAACGTCAGGCTCTGTACGAAAAGCCTTGGTACTCGTTCATGCTGCGTTGCAACCTCGGAATGCTCATGTACTCCAGTACACAGCGCTTGCTCGGCTGTTCTCGCGTTGCCTGACCTTCGTCTCAAGACTTCTCGTACAGAGCCTGGTTACACAGTATTGACGACATAATTTCTCCCTGCTTATAAGAGCTGACGCTCTAAAACCTTTTCCTGACCTATAGTCCGCTCATAAAAATGCCCCCCTCTCATTCCCATTACCTACTAAAAACCCAATTACCTCGTAGTACCCCGCTTCTTTTTTTGTAGGAAACTTCCGAAATTGAATATGTACGCCCGTCTCCTCGTACGACCGCGACTGTAACTGGGCTAAGGTGCGCGCTTTATTAAGCTCGCAAGGGACTTTATTCATGAACTCCGTTTTCATTGTCGACGATCATCCGGTCATTCGCCTCGCCGTTCGCATGCTTCTGGAGCATGAGGGTTATAAAGTCGTAGGAGAAACCGACAATGGCGTCGATGCGATGCAAATGGTGCGCGAATGCATGCCGGACCTGGTTATCCTGGACATCAGCATTCCCAAGCTGGACGGATTGGAGATCCTCTCGCGCTTCAACGCCATGACAACCCCCCTGAAAACACTGGTGCTCACGGCACAGTCACCGACTCTGTTCGGTATCAGGTGCATGCAGTCCGGAGCCTCCGGTTATGTTTGTAAACAGGAAGACCTCAGCGAGCTGGTCAGCGCAATCAAGGCCGTATTATCCGGCTACAACTATTTTCCCAGTCAGGCATTGAATCCGGTGCGCCCAGATGATCCGCGCAGTATAGAGCTGGATCTTTTCAAGAACGTCAATGATCGGGAGTTGATGGTACTGCAACTTTTTGCCCAGGGCCGCACCAACAAGGAAATAGCCAAAGGCATGTTCCTAAGTAATAAAACCGTGAGTACCTATAAAAAACGGTTGATGCAAAAACTCAAGGTCAAGTCCCTGGTAGAACTGATTGAAATGGCGAAACGAAACGCATTGGTGTGAGAATAAACAGGATGTTCAGATGCATGAAAGGATGCCTCCTGCTATTGATAGCAGGGTTATATGCAGGATTTCTCGCTGCGGCGCCGGGTGCGCCCGAGCACTACACACTGCTGGGACGCTCCACTTCGGCCCACTCCGAGGTCAGCCTGGATGATGCCCAGCGTGCCTGGCTACTGGGGCGAAAGGAGTTGGTCCTGGGAACCTCCGCACCGGATTACCCGCCTTTCGATCTCTCCACCAGCGGACGCGACTACGAAGGCATGACCGCCGACTACGCCGGGCTCGTCGCCGACGCAACCGGCCTGCCGATCAAAGTCCTGCGGTTCGGTTCCCGTGAGGCAGCGATTGCGGCGCTCAAGCATGGGCAAATAGACTTATTGGGAAGTGCCAACGGTTTCGAAGCCCGCGACCCCGATCTTGTCCTGTCGGCTCCCTATGCCGTGGACCAGCCCGTGCTCGTCACCCGAACCAATGAAACCCGCTCCCTGAGCGAGGATCTCGAGGGGTTGCGGCTAAGCATGGTCTATCACTACCTGCCGTTGCAGGACATTGAAAAACTCTACCCAAAGGCGCACATCACCGCCTACCCGTCCTATCAGAACGCCATAAACGCCGTCGCCTTCGGCCAGGCCGACGTATTCCTCGGCGATACCATTTCCACCCATTACATGATCAGCAAGGGCTACCTGAGCAACATCCGGATGGCCAGCTTCGGCAAACATGAATCTTACGGGTTCGGGTTCGCGCTGCGACGTCGCGACTCCCGCTTGCTGGAGATTATCAACGCCACGCTGAGCCAGATCCCGATCGCCGAGCAAGCCGCGATCTCCAAACGCTGGAGCGCAGGCGCCGACCTCTATCTCACGGAACACAGAATTCAACTGACCGAACGGGAACGACGCTGGCTGACCGGGCATCCGGCAATTCGGGTGGCCGTGAACGAAACCTTCGCCCCGTTCACTTTCTTTGATTCGGACGGCGATTTTCGCGGGATCAGCGCCGATCTGCTGGAGTTGATCCGCCTGCGTACTGGTTTGCGTCTGGAAATTCAGCACAAGCGCAACGACAGCGATGCTATCGCCGCTGTCTTGAACGGTCAGGCCGACCTGATTGCGGCACTTGTGCCGAGCAGCGAGCGACAGCAGCAGTTGAAATTCAGTCGCCCCTACGTCGACAGCTCGTTCGTCCTGCTGACCAGAAAGCAGTCCGACACGCCTGTCACACTCGACCAGTTCGGGACCAGGAGCCTGGCGATCGCCAAGGGCAATCCGGTCATCGAGTGGTTGCGCAAGCGGTATCCGGAAATCAGGATCGTCGAGACCAACGACCCCGCGCACGCCGTTGAACTGCTTGCCCGGGGACAGACCGACGGCAGCGTGAATGCCCTGGTCATGGCCAATTACTTTCTCTCGTCGCATTCGTTCCGGGAGAGGCTGCAGATCAGCAGCACTGTCGGCACCCAGCAGGCCATGTTTTCTCTGGCCACAGCCAAGGACGCCACCGAACTGAACGCCATTCTCGACAAAGCCTTGACCAGCATCGACCCCGACGAACTGGGCGTGATCAACAACCGCTGGCGAGGCTACGTCTCGGCGTCGGAACATACCTGGCGTACCTATAACCGCCTGTTCTTCCAGATCGTTGCGGGCGTCGGCCTGCTATTGCTGATTTCATTGGCCTGGAACGCCTACATGCAAAGACAGATCCGCCAACGACAAAGGGCCGAACTGGCGTTGAACGATCAGCTCGAGTTCATGCGCTCATTGGTCAACGGCACACCTCACCCCATTTACGTGAGGGATCGCAACGGTGTTCTGCAAAGCTGCAACGACAGCTACCTGGAAGTGTTCGATACAAAACGCGAAGACGTCATCGGCAAGAACGTAATGCCCGGATCGATGAGCAATGCCTTCGAAGCCCAGGAATATCAGGCCGACTATCAGCGCGTCATGGCCGAAGGCACCGCCCTGATCGTGGACCGGCCGCTGCACATCGGGGACCGGAAGCTGACGATCTATCACTGGATCCTGCCTTACCGAAACTCCGCCGCACAGGTGCAGGGCATCATCGGTGGCTGGATCGACATCAGTGAACGACGCCAACTCTTCGACGAGCTGCGCGCGGCCAAGGAGCGGGCCGATGACGCGAACCGGGCCAAAAGCACCTTCCTGGCAACCATGAGCCATGAGATCCGCACCCCCATGAACGCGGTGATCGGCATGCTTGAACTGGCGTTGATGCACGCCGACAAAGGCCACGTGGATCGCTCGACAATCGCAGTGGCCTACGAATCGGCCTCCGGCATGCTGGAGCTGATAGGTGACATTCTGGACATCGCACGCATCGAATCGGGTCACCTGAGCCTGGCACCCGAACGGGTCAATCTCAGGGCCATGCTGCAATCGGTCATACGGGTATTCGAAGGCGTGGCGCGGCAGAAGAATCTTGCGCTGTCATTGCAGTTCGAACCGACGGACGACGATCCGGATGTGCTGGTCGATCCTCTGCGATTCAAGCAGGTACTTTCGAACCTGATCAGCAATGCACTCAAATTCACCGAACAGGGCTGGGTAAAGGTCGAGGTCAGACTGACCCGATCCGCCCAGGACGATACCCTGCACATGCAACTGGAGGTCAGCGACAGCGGTATAGGCATAAGCCCCACCGACCTGCAACGTTTGTTCGAACCCTTTGCCCAGGCCGACAACACCGGCCGGATGGCCCGAAAGGGTGCCGGGCTGGGCCTGGTGATCAGTCGCAACCTGTGCCGGATGATGGGGGGTAACCTGTACTTGAACAGCCAGCCGGGCACCGGCACCCAGGTCCGGGTCTGCCTGGAGCTGACCGTCCTGCCCCCGGTAACGGCTGGCGCCCCCCCTGAACCGGTGATAGAAACCGCTACGAACGCCCTGAAGGTTCTGGTGGTGGACGACCATTCGGCCAATCGCTTGTTGATGTCGCAACAGCTGGAGTATCTCGGCCATCACTATCATGTTGCCCATGACGGGGCTGAAGGGCTCAAGACCTGGCTTGAAGGGGACTTCGACCTGGTCATTGCCGATTGCAACATGCCCGTCATGAGCGGTTACGATCTTGCCGGGGCGATTCGCAAGCACGAGTCCGAACAACGACTGCCGCCCTGTACTATTCTCGGGTTCACCGCCAATGCACAACCTGAGGAAAAACAACGCTGCCAGGCCGCGGGCATGGACGACTGTCTGTTCAAACCGATCAGCCTGAGCGCCTTGAGCCAATGGATGAAGGCCATCAAGCCCATCAGCCGCTCAAACATTTTCAATGTACAGAATCTGGACGCATTGACCGGCGGCAACCCCTTGTATACCCGGCGCCTGTTGGAAGAACTGCTCAGCAGCAACAACTCGGACCGCCAGGAACTGCTCGATATCGCCCGCGGCGGGAACCGCCAGGCACTGACCGAAGCGGCGCACAAGATAAAAGGTGCCGCCCGGATCGTGCAGTCGCCCTTGCTGATCCAGCGATGCGAGGCACTGGAGCAGGCCTGCCATGAAGTACAGGCACGCGACCGGATCGACGAATGCACCAGTGCCCTGGAACACGCCATGACCGAGCTGGAGCAGATCCTGGAAACAGAGATCGCCAAGGCAAAATAAACTGGTGTTTACTATGCTGTTGACTCAGCAGTGCGCACCTGGGGCGTTCTCAATGGTGTTCCCCTCCGCGCCCTTGCCTGGCCCGCTTCAATGCACAACGCGGTGCAAAACCATTGAGAACGCCTGACTCCTGGAGTGATTGCAATGCCCAGCGCACCGCGTCCGGAACAACGCCGGTTCCCCCTGCATGTCCACATCAGCGTGATGTTTACATTGCTTCTGTTGCTGACGGGTGTGGTGCTGGGCGTCTTCAACTACCGGCAGACGACGCAGATCATCCTCTCCAGCAGTGAAAAGCTGTTCAACCGGATTGAGCAGGACGTGCGCCTGGACTTGTACGACACCTACGAGCCGATCCGTCACGTGTTGAGCCTGCTGGCCGAGTATCCGGCGACACAGGCATCCAGCCTGGACCAGCGCCTGGCCCTGCTCGGGCCCTTCAGCCAGGCATTGCGTGACAACCCGAACCTGGCGTCGTTGTACCTGGGCGATAACAAAGGCAACTTCCTGATGGTCCGGCCACTGCGCACCGGGGCACTGAAGACCACCCTGAAAGCGCCCGCCAATGCGTTTTATCAGGTCTGGACCCTGGAGCGCGCAACCCCTGCAGGCCCGGTTCGTTCCCAGTCATTGTTCTACGATCAGGCGCTGACGCTCATCGCCCGCGAGGACAACCCCGACGACACCTTTGATCCACGCCGCCGAAGCTGGTTTGGCAGCGCGCTGGAGACTGCCGGCCAAATCACCACCGAGCCCTACGTGTTTTTCTCCAGCCACGACATCGGCACCACCCTCGCCCAGCGTAGCGGCAACCAGGCGGTCATCGGTGCCGACCTGACCCTGGCAGCCCTGTCCCAGACCCTCGCCAAGCACAAGGTTACCGCCGGCACCGAAATTGTGCTGCTCGACCCACTTGGCAACGCAGTGGGCTATCCGGACAGCAACCGGCTGCTCACCGACAACCGCTCGGCTCGCCTGATCAAGGCCCGCGACCTCAATCCGGCCATCGCCGCCGCGCTGGACGAGCGCGATGATGCCTCGCGCCTGGAGGTGTCCGGCCGTCGATGGATCGTTTCCCGCAGCCACATGCAAGAAGGCGGTCCCCAGGGGCTGGAACTGGCGTTACTGGTCCCGGAAGATGAACTGCTGGCCGATGCCTATCGCATGCGCTGGCAAGGCGCGCTGATTACCCTTGCCACCCTGCTGCTGTGCCTGCCCCTGGGCTGGCTGACCTCCAGGATACTGGTCAAGCCTTTGGACGCGCTGGTGCAGGAGGCCGATGCGATTCGCAGCTTCGACTTTCATTACCCGGTGTCCCGCCGCTCCCTGGTGCTGGAGGTCGATCAACTGAGCCTCTCGATGGCCCGAATGAAAGAAACCCTGGCAAGCTTCTTCGAAATCACCGCCAGCCTGCGCGCCGAAACCCGCTTCGCTCCGCTGTTGGAGCGAGTGCTGTTCGAAACCGTGAAGATCGGTCAGGCCCAGGCCGGACTGATCTACCTGCGCGAGAACGACAGCGACCAGGTAAAACCCTATGGGTTGGTGATCGATCAGACCCCGCAGGACCTGGGCGCCTTCGAGTTGCAAGGCCATGCCCTGACCGGCAACGACAGTCCTCCCTGGCTTCAGCAATTGGCTGACGCGGATAACCTCGTCACCTCCCTGGGTTTCGAGCAGGCGGGGGACCTGCAAGGCGTCCTGAGGGCGCTGGACTCTCCACGGGTCCACCTGATCGGCATTCATCTGCGCAACCGTCACCAGGAAACCGTGGGCGTTCTGGTGCTGCTGATCGCCGACAGCGGCACCGAAGCCGACCTGGAAAAACTGCAGCCGGACCGCATCGCGTTCCTGCAGGCCGTGTCCGGTGCCGCCACCGTGAGCATCGAAAGCCAGCGTCTGCAGGCCAGGCAAAAACAACTGCTGGATTCCTTCATCCAATTGCTGGCCGGTGCAATCGATGCCAAGAGCCCTTACACCGGCGGCCACTGCCAGCGAGTGCCGGCCCTGACGTTGATGCTCGCCCAGGCCGCCGCCAACAGCCAGGCACCGGCGTTCGAGGCCTACCGACCGACTGAAGATGAGTGGGAAGCCCTGCACATCGCTGCCTGGCTGCATGATTGCGGAAAAGTCACCACTCCCGAATACGTGGTGGACAAAGCCACCAAACTGGAAACCCTGAACGACCGCATCCATGAAATCCGGACCCGCTTCGAAGTGCTGAAACGCGACGCCTGGGTCGACTACTGGCAAGCCATGGCGATGGGGGGCGAGCCGGCTGCACTGACCCATTCACGCGATGCGACGCTGGCCAGCCTCGACGATGACTTTGCCTTTGTCGCCCGCTGCAACCTGGGCTCCGAAGCCATGGCCGACGCCGATCTGCAACGCCTGCAACGCATCGCACAACGTCCATGGACCCGAACCCTCGACGACCGCCTGGGGGTTTCCTGGGAGGAAAGTCGGCGCCAGGCGCGTACGCCCAAGCCAGCGCTTCCTGTCATGGAACCATTGTTGGCGGACAAGCCCGAGCATCTGTTCGAACGCCACGATGCCGAATTGATCCCGGCGGACAACCCTTGGGGTTTCCAGCTGGATGTTCCGCAATGGAAATACAACCGTGGCGAACTCTACAACCTCAGCATCGCGCGGGGCACGCTGACCCGTGAGGAGCGTTATGTCATCAATCACCACATGGTGCAGACGATCCTGATGCTCAGCCAGTTACCCTTCCCCAGCCATCTGGAGAATGTGGCGGAAATCGCCGGGGGTCATCATGAGAAAATGGACGGCACCGGCTATCCCAAGCGGCTCAAGCGCGAGCAGATGAGCCTGCCGGCGCGCATGATGGCCATTGCAGACATTTTCGAAGCACTGACAGCGGCCGACCGTCCCTACAAGAAAGCCAAGAAACTGAGCGAAGCCCTGCGCATCATGGCCACCATGTGCCGTGACGCCCACATCGATCCCGAGCTGTTCGGGCTGTTCATCGATGAACAGATCTACCTGAGCTACGCCAGCCAGTTTCTCGATCCGCACCAGATCGACGACGTCGACGCGGACAGCCTGTTGGCCCGGGCGGGATTGCGCTCATGCTGATCATGCCGCAATCCCTGTGGGAGCGAGCTTGCTCGCGAGTCGACAGATCAGTGGGCGATGATGTCCACCGTGCCATGCCATCGCGGGCAAGCCTTGCTCCCACAGTGGGATCCATCCATTCAGCAATCGGTCAAACGCAGGAAAATCTGCGCCAGTTGCTCGATGCCTGCCTGGTCCTGTTCACTGAAGCGCGCCAGTTTCGGGCTGTCCAGGTCGAGCACACCGATCAGCCGTCCGTCCTTGACCAGCGGCACCACCAGCTCGCTGTTCGAGGCGCTGTCGCAGGCAATGTGGCCGGGGAAGGCATGGACATCCTCGACACGCTGGGTCTGGCCGGTCGCCGCCGCAGCGCCGCAGACACCTCGTCCGAAAGGAATCCGCACACAGGCGATCTGGCCCTGGAACGGCCCCAGCACCAGTTCTCCGTTGCGATTGAGGTAAAAACCGGCCCAGTTCAAATCGTCCAGCTGACTGAACAGGAAGGCCGAAAACTGCGCAGCGTTGGCGATGAAATCGCGCTCATCCGCCAACAGGGACTCCAGTTGTGCCGATAGCAAGCCGTAGCCATCAAGGCCTGTGCCCGTACTCTTCAAGTCAATCATGCCTTGTGCTCCAGCAGCTTCAGACCCACCCAATATCGGGCAAACTGATAGGCGCAACGGCCATTGCGGTTGCCGCGCCCAGTGGCCCAGCGTACCGCCAAAACGTCCAGTGCATCGTCACGTTGCCAAGCCAGCCCGGCCTTCGCCGCCAGCTCGCCGATCCAGTGTTCCACCACGTTGAGGTAATGCTCCTGGGTAAATGGATAGAACGACAGCCACAACCCGAAACGGTCGGACAACGCGATCTTGTCCTCCACGGCTTCGCTGGGATGAAGCTCGCCGTCGACCCGCTTCCAGTTCTCGTTGTCGCTTTCCTTCTCCGGCACCAGGTGACGGCGGTTCGACGTGGCGTACAACAACACATTGTCCGGCGCCTGTTCGAGGGAGCCGTCCAGCACACTTTTAAGCACGCGGTAATCGCCCTCGCCGGATTCGAACGACAGGTCATCGCAGAACAGCACGAAGCGCTGGGGCAGCCTGGCAACCTGTTCGACCAGCCGCGGCAAGTCGGCCAGGTGATCGCGCTCGATTTCGATCAAGCGCAAGCCATCTGCTGCGTGCTCGGCCAGCAAGGCACGCACCAGGGACGACTTGCCGGTACCCCGCGAGCCCCAGAGCAACGCATGGTTGGCCGGCATGCCATCAATGAACTGCCGGGTGTTGCGGCCCAGTTGCTCGACCTGGCGATCAACGCCGATCAAGTCCGACAGGCGCATGTCGAGGCTGACCTGCAGGGGCAGCAGATAGCCGCTGCGTCCGTCGCGCTGCCAGCGGGCAGCCAGGGTCGCGGTCCACTCGATGGCGGGCCGGGGAGCGGGCAACAGAGGCTCGATGCGGGCCAGCACGGCATCGGCGCGCTCAAGAAAAGCATTCAATCGGGCGTCCACGTCTTCTCCTCGGACAAATTCACAGTAATGATGGCGCTGCTGCGCCGAAACGCCGCTCTCAAGGATGGGTTCATCCCATCCGGCACACACCGGCCGCACCGGTATCCAGAGATGATCAGCTATGCTTGACCGGCGAAGGGAAACGTAAGTGGTTCACCATTCCATGGACATCAGATTCACCCAACGGCTGTCGTATAAGCAGGCCCGACTGACCGTCCTGGTGGGCTTCGTGCTGGGCACCTTGCTCAGCCTGATGCAGATCGGCATCGATTATGCCAGCGAAGACGCATCGATCAACCGCGAGATCCTGTCGTTGCTGGAAATCAGCCACAACCCGGCCTCGCGCATTGCCTACAACATCGACGCCGAACTGGCCCAGGAGCTGGCGTTGGGCCTGTTGCGCTCGCCCGCCATCATCAGCGCCGAGCTGGTCGATAACAACAATGCC
This sequence comes from Pseudomonas corrugata, assembly GCF_001269905.1. GTDB lineage: Bacteria > Pseudomonadota > Gammaproteobacteria > Pseudomonadales > Pseudomonadaceae > Aquipseudomonas > Aquipseudomonas corrugata. The sequence continues at coordinate 216,763 of NZ_LHVK01000015.1, forward strand.
GTGCTGGCCAGTGTCAAACGACCCGAGCTGCAGAACGGGTACCGTTTCATCAGCGATTTTCTGTTTGGCGCCCAGCGCCGGTTCGAAGACCGGCTCTACCTGGACCATCTGCCCAACGAATCCCTGGGTGTTTTGCGACTGGACGTCGACACCTATGCTTTCGGCAGTCGGTTTCTGCGTCGGGCCGAAGTCACGTTGCTCAACGGGTTCGCCCGCAGTCTGATCCTGACCGGCCTGTTACTGGCACTGTTCTACGTAATGCTGACCAAACCCCTGGTACGGGTCATCCGCGAGCTGAGCAGCCGCGACCCGAGCAACAACGAACAGAGCAGCCTGGAATGCCCTTCAGGCCATCAATACGATGAAATCGGCGTACTGGTATCGGTCGCCAACCAGCAGTTCGAAAATATCTCCACCGAAATCCAGCAGCGGCGCATGGCCGAAAATCGCCTTACCGAATACCTGGCGCAGCTGGAAAACATCGTCTCGGCTCGCACTGCCGAACTCAAGGCCATCAACGCCCGACTCAGCCAGTCCAACGAAGAACTGGAAGTGGCCAGGCGTACCGCCCTGGACATGGCCGAAGCACGCTCCGCGTTCCTGGCCAGCATGAGCCATGAGATCCGCACGCCATTGAATGGCCTGCTGGGAATGATCGCCTTGTCCCTGGACGGCCCCCTGACCGCCGAACAACAGCAACAGCTATCGATCGCCCATGACTCCGGCAAAGTGTTGGTCGAGCTGCTCAACGACATTCTCGACCTGTCGAAATTCGACGCCGGCCAGCTGGAACTCGAACGCATCCCGTTCGATCTCGGCGCCCTGATCGAAGACACGGCCAACCTGCTTTCGCAGAATGCCGCACCCAGCGTCGAGCTGGCCTGCCTGATTGATCCGCAATTCCCCGCGCAAGTGCTCGGCGACCCGACCCGTGTGCGCCAGATCGTCAGCAACCTGTTGTCCAACGCGCTCAAGTTCACCCGCTTCGGCCGGGTCGATGTGCGATTGAGCGCTTATGAAGGCGGGGTGCGGATTGCGGTCTGCGATACCGGCATCGGCATTCCCCAGGATGCCCAGGCGAGAATCTTCCAGCCGTTCACCCAGGCCGGCGCCGGGATTACCCGCCAGTTCGGTGGCACCGGGCTGGGCCTGGCGCTGACCAACAATCTCTGCGAAGCCATGCAGGGCCGCTTGACGATCAGTTCCGAAGCCGGTTTCGGCAGCCAGTTCTATGCCGATCTGCCTCTGCCCTGCCACACTCCGGCGACGCCGGTCGCCCCCTTGCGTGGCAATATCGTCGCCATTACCGCCAACAGCAGCGGGTTGGCCGAGCTACTGGGCATGCTGTTGCCCGCTTGGGGATTGGACTACTTGAGACGCTCTGTGGATGACAACCTGCTGGGCCTCAAGCCTGATGTCCTGATTACCGACTGCCCTGAATGCCTGTTCAACCTGCGGCCAACCTTCAACGCACCGATCCTGCTCGTCACCGCCTACGGCAGCTTCATGCCCAGCGAGCAGGCCGCCGCCTTGGCTCCCCTGCTTCAACAGGCCCGGCCACTGGCACGTCATGCGTTGTATCAGATCCTGCGTCGTGCCCTGCAGAGCGAGACGATCACCATCGATGACACGCAGATCGAAGCCTTGCCGCCGTCCAGGCGCGCACGGGTGCTGCTGGTGGAGGACAATCCGGTCAACCAACTGGTCGCCAAGGGCATGCTGGTCAAGCTCGGCTGCGAAGTGATTGTCGCCGCCCATGGCGCCGAGGCCCTGGAACAACTGGAACAGCACACCTTCGACCTGGTGCTGATGGACTGCAACATGCCGGTGATGGACGGCTACGAAGCCAGCCGGCAGATTCGCCGTAGCGGTCGCTGGCCAGACCTGCCGATTGTCGCGCTGACGGCCAACGCCATGCCCGAGGAGCGAGAACGCTGCCGGGGTGCCGGCATGACCGATTACCTGTCCAAGCCATTCCGCCGCGAAGAACTGGCAGCGATGCTGGATCAATGGGTGCCGACTACGTCAGCGCTTTGATCTGCCCCAGCAGATGATCGAGCCCCTTACGCAGTTCCCCCAGGCGATCGAGATCAATCCCGCTGTCGCACAGCAGACGGGCCTTGAGGGGACCAACCTGCTCGCGCAACGCCAGACCCGCCGGCAGCAGGCTCAGGTGCACCTCCCGCTCGTCCCGGGCCGAACGCTGGCGCTGGACCAGGCCGAGTTGCTCCAGGCGCTTGAGCAGCGGCGTCAACGTGCCGGAATCCAGCAGCAGCCGTTCACCCAGGGCCTTGACCGTGGGTTGTTCCGGCGCAGCGTCCTGCCACTCCCACAACACCAGCATCGCCAGGTATTGCGGGTAGGTCAGGCCGAGCTGGTCGAGCATCGGCTTGTAGCCCCGGATCACCGCCCGCGAAGCGGCGTACAGCTTGAAGCACAATTGACTGTCGAGCTTCAGCGAATCGACGGGCAGGTCATTCATTTGAGCAGGGCTTCGATCTCATGGGTCAGGTCCTGGGGTTTGGTGGTTGGAGCAAAACGCTTGACCACTTGACCGTCCTTGCCGACCAGGAACTTGGTGAAATTCCACTTGATGCCCTTGGACCCCAGCACACCGGGTGCCCGCTGCTTGAGCTGGACAAACAGCGGATGGGCGTTGGCACCATTGACCTCGATTTTCTTGAACAGCGGAAAACTCACGCCGAAGTTCAGCTCGCAGAACTCGGAAATCGCCCCTTCATTGCCCGGCTCCTGCTTGCCGAACTGATTGCAGGGGAAGCCCAATACCACCAGGCCCTGATCCTTGTAGGTCTGCCACAACTGCTCAAGCCCCTTGTACTGCGGGGTGAAACCGCACTGGCTGGCAGTGTTGACCACCAGCACGGCCTTGCCGGCGAAATCGGCCAGGGTCTTTTGCTCACCCTTGATGGTGGTGCAGGGAATGCTCAGCAGGTTGTCGCTCATGGCAAGGCTCCTTAGAAATGGGACTGGCGTGCAAGATAGCGAGCAATTCAATTGTGTGCAATTTAATTATTCAGCCACCTCCATAGGCCCTGACACAAACCTGTGGCGAGGGGATTTAGCGAAACGTCGCACCGCCCCGCTGGGCTGCGCAGCAGCCCCAAGGAGGGATGCATCGGCCTGATCCTTCAGGTAGACGCCTATTGGGGCTGCTACGCAGCCCAGCGGGGCGGTGCGACGTTTCGCTAAATCCCCTCGCCACAGATCTACTCTCGGGGAACGAGATCCAGGCACACTGAATTGATGCAATAACGCAAGCCCGTGGGCGGCGGGCCGTCGGGAAATACATGACCCAGGTGGGCATCACACTTGGCGCAGACCACTTCGGTGCGGATCATGCCGTGGCTGATATCCCGAACCTCCACTACCGCGCTGCCCTCGATTGGCGCGTAGAAACTAGGCCAGCCGCAACCGGAGTCGAATTTGGTCTGCGAATCGAACAGCGGCTCGTTGCAGCAGACGCAGTGGTACACACCATCGGTCTTGGTGCCGTTGTATTTACCCGAGAACGGCCGTTCGGTGCCCTTCAAGCGACAGACGTTGTACTGCTCGGGGTCGAGCATGGCGCGCCATTCCTCAAGGGTTTTCTCCAACTTTTCCATCATCCCACCTCGGCAATTGAAAAAGCCCGATCCGACGCTTTTCCGCGGGTCGGGCGGCACGTATGATTGCGCCTCGTCAGCGCCAGTCTGGCAGTCGCGTCATGGGTATTCAAACGGATTGTGACGCCACGCCGCGTCAGGCCCGCCTCAGACGCAAGATCACCAGCACGGCCATCCACACGCCGCCTGGATCGTTCATCTTCGGGAACACATCGCCATGCAGGTCAGCAAATCGAACAAGCTCGCCAACGTCTGCTACGACATTCGCGGCCCGGTGCTCAAGCACGCCAAACGCCTGGAAGAGGAAGGCCATCGCATCCTCAAGCTGAACATCGGCAACCCGGCACCCTTTGGTTTCGAGGCGCCCGATGAAATCCTCCAGGACGTGATCCGCAACCTGCCGACCGCCCAAGGCTACAGCGATTCCAAGGGCCTGTTCAGCGCGCGCAAGGCCGTGATGCAGTACTACCAGCAGAAGCAGGTCGAAGGCGTCGGAATCGAAGACATCTACCTGGGCAACGGGGTGTCCGAGCTGATCGTGATGTCCATGCAGGCCCTGCTCAACAACGGCGACGAAGTGCTGGTACCGGCGCCGGACTACCCCCTGTGGACCGCTGCCGTAAGCCTGTCCGGCGGTAACCCGGTGCATTACCTGTGCGATGAACAGGCCGACTGGTTCCCGGACCTGGCGGATATCAAGGCCAAAATCACGCCGAACACCAAGGCGCTGGTCATCATCAACCCGAACAATCCGACTGGTGCGGTGTACTCCAAAGAAGTATTGCTGGGCATGCTCGAACTGGCCCGCCAGCACAACCTCGTGGTGTTCTCCGACGAAATCTACGACAAGATCCTGTACGACGATGCGGTGCACATCTGCACCGCATCCCTGGCGCCGGACCTGCTGTGCCTGACCTTCAACGGCTTGTCCAAGTCCTACCGGGTGGCGGGTTTCCGCTCCGGCTGGATTGCCATCTCCGGCCCCAAGCATCATGCCCAGAGCTACATAGAAGGCATCGACATGCTGGCCAATATGCGCCTGTGTGCCAACGTACCGAGCCAGCATGCGATCCAGACCGCGCTGGGCGGCTACCAGAGCATCAATGATCTGGTCCTGCCACCAGGCCGCTTGCTGGAACAGCGCAATCGCACCTGGGAGCTTCTCAATGACATTCCCGGCGTCAGCTGCGTCAAGCCGATGGGCGCGCTGTATGCATTCCCACGGATCGACCCGAAGGTCTGCCCGATCCACAACGATGAAAAATTCGTACTCGACCTGTTGCTGTCGGAAAAACTGCTGATTGTCCAGGGCACGGCGTTCAACTGGCCGTGGCCGGACCATTTCCGTGTCGTGACCCTGCCGCGAGTCGACGATCTGGAACAGGCCATTGGCCGGATCGGCAATTTCCTCAAGTCCTACCGACAGTAAGCCGTAGCGCGCGAGGCGCCTCACCTCGCGCGCTGTTTGATTCAGCAACATATCCGCTCCGCCGGCTCCGGCAGGCCTTCTACACTGAAACCTCAGCAGCGGACGGGCGACGTGGCCCAACGTTCACGGGGCAAGGGCAGCATCCGGCTTTTCCACAGCCACTTTCAGAAAAGTCTTTCATTCATTTGGGACGTCTGTAGGACACAGTTTGAAATAGTCGCCGAGTTGAATAGCCTGCAGCTGCACCTTATATACCCCGCATAACGCTACATCTTTAGCATGAGGAGATTGCTACCACCATGATGCGCATCCTGCTGTTCTTGGCCACTAACCTGGCGGTCGTGCTGATTGCCAGCATCACCCTGAGCCTTTTCGGCTTCAACGGGTTCATGGCGGCCAACGGGGTTGACCTCAACCTCAATCAGCTGCTGATCTTCTGTGCGGTATTCGGTTTCGCCGGCTCCCTGTTCTCGCTGTTCATCTCCAAGTGGATGGCGAAGATGAGCACCAGCACGCAGATCATCAGCCAGCCGCGCACGCGCCACGAGCAATGGCTGCTGCAAACTGTCGAGCAGCTGTCCCGTGAAGCCGGTATCAAGATGCCGGAAGTCGGGATTTTCCCGGCCTATGAGGCCAACGCCTTCGCCACGGGCTGGAACAAGAACGACGCCCTGGTTGCTGTCAGCCAGGGCCTGCTCGAGCGGTTCTCCCCTGATGAAGTCAAAGCCGTGCTGGCCCACGAGATCGGCCACGTCGCCAACGGCGACATGGTGACCCTGGCATTGATCCAGGGCGTGGTGAACACCTTCGTGATGTTCTTTGCACGCATCATTGGCAACTTCGTCGACAAGGTGATCTTCAAGAACGAAGAAGGCCAGGGCATCGCCTACTACGTGGCAACCATTTTCGCCGAACTGGTACTGGGCATCCTCGCCAGCGCCATCGTCATGTGGTTCTCGCGCAAACGCGAATTCCGCGCCGACGACGCCGGCGCACGCCTGGCCGGCACCAGCGCCATGATCGGCGCGCTGCAACGCTTGCGTGCCGAGCAAGGCCTGCCGGTACACATGCCCGACACGCTGAATGCCTTTGGTATCAACGGTGGCATCAAGCACGGCCTGGCTCGCCTGTTCATGAGCCACCCGCCGCTGGAAGAGCGCATCGACGCACTGCGTCGCCGCGGCTGATAGGTTAGAGCGTCAAAAAGAAGCCCGCAGCAATGCGGGCTTTTTCTTGTACTGCTGTCCGGCCCCCATCGCCATCAACCCATGGAAATCCGATAAACCCGCTCATCCAGTCTGGTCACCCCGGCCTGCAGGAACTTCCAGCTCTCCCCCAGCACATCCTGCTCCTGCAAGACCTCCAGCTTCCAGCTATTCCCCAGCAGCCGCTGCACTTCATCATCACTCACGGAAAATGGCGGGCCGGGCATTTCAGCCTGGTTGTATTCAAGGGTAATCAGCAACCCGACGCAGCGTGGCAGGATGCTTTGCAGGTGTGCCGTGTATCGCTCACGCATCTGCGCAGGCAAGGCAATCAACGCAGCCCGATCGTAAAGCGCCTCGCAATCATCCAGGTCATCCTGGCCCAAGGCAAAGAAATCACCGCAGCGGATTTCCATGTTTCCGGCACGGAACACCTTGAAAGCCCCCTCCTCGCTTACACTCGGCACCAACTGATGCTCATCGAAAAAATCAGTGATGGCCTTTTCCGACAGCTCCACACCCAATACCGAATACCCCTGCTGGGAGAGCCACAACAGATCCAGGGTCTTGCCACACAACGGCACCAGCACACGGCTGCCCTGCTCCAGGCCCATCTGCGGCCAGAAACGCTGCAGGTACGGGTTCACTTGCGATGAATGAAAGCCGATCTGATTCGTTGACCAACGCTTATGCCAAAACTCGGGCTCCATGACTCGCTCCAAAAATTCGATCAAAACAGGTTAAAACTTATATTAGATTTAGATCATTGACCTGACAGAAGATGACCACATCTTAACGCTCAGGAGCTCGCCCATGCTGCCCAGCCTGTTTATTTCCCACGGCTCGCCAATGCTCGCGCTTGAGCCCGGCTACAGCGGCCCGGCGCTGGCTCGCCTGGCTGCACAATTGCCCAGGCCCACGGCCATCGTCATTGTGTCCGCTCATTGGGAAAGCAGCGAGCTGTTGGTCAGCGCCAATCGACAGCCACGCACCTGGCACGATTTTGGCGGGTTCCCCCCGGCCCTGTACCAAGTGCAGTATCCCGCACCGGGAGAGCCGGAACTGGCAGCCAGGGTGGCAGACCTGCTCAATGCCGCGCACCTGCCGGCGCGGCTCGACGTGCAGCGGCCATCAGACCACGGCGTCTGGGTACCGTTGTCCCTGATGTATCCCCAGGCCGATATCCCGGTGGTGCAGGTTTCACTGCCCAGCGACCAAGGCCCTGTGTTGCAGACGCGGGTCGGCCAGGCGCTTGCGAGCCTGCGCCAGCAGGACATCCTGCTGATCGGCTCCGGCAGCATCACCCACAACCTGCGCGACCTCGACTGGAACGCCGGCCCCGAGAGCGTCGAGCCCTGGGCAAAGGGTTTTCGCGACTGGATCGTGGAAAAACTGGCGGCCGACGATGAGGCCGCGCTGCATGATTATCGACGCCAGGCACCCAATGCCGTGCGCAGTCATCCCAGCGACGAGCACCTGCTGCCGCTGTATTTCGCCCGGGGCGCCGGCGCAAGGTTCAGCGTGGTCCACGAGGGGTTCACGATGGGGACATTGGGGATGGATATCTACCGCTTCGATTGACGGGAGGACCGGGTCGCGCCCTTCGCGAGCAAGCCCGCTCCCACAGTGGGGTTTGGGGTTGTTGCGGATATCACGGTTGGTACAGGTCAAGTGTGGGAGCGAGCTTGCTCGCGAATGAAGCACCACCAATCAACCCGAAAGAACACCAGACGACAGGCAAAAAAAATCCCCGAACCAGTCGGGGATTTTTTCATGCTCGATCAATCAACCCAAGGGCCGATCAATCTTCGCGATAACGACGCAGCTTCAGTTGCTTGCCGGCTACGCGAGTGTCCTTGAGCTTGGTCAGCAGTTTCTCCAGACCATCTTCCGGCAATTCCACCAGGCTGAAGCTGTCACGCACCTGGATGCGACCGATGGCTTCACGGGCCAGGCCACCTTCATTGAGGATCGCGCCCAGCAGGTTCTTGGCGGCGATGCCGTCACGGGCACCCAGCGCGGTACGGCAACGGGCACGGCCTTCGGCCAGCGGGATCGGTGCACGACGCTCACGGTCGCCACGGTCCGGACGGTCCCCGCTACGCTCGGGACGATCGCCACGTGGTGCGCTGTTCGGCACCAGTGGACGTTCCTTCTCGATGGCAGCCAGGTTCAGTGCCTGACCATTGGTGGCCTTGCGCAACAGGGCGGCGGCCAGGGCGCGTGGGCTGCAACCGATGTCGGCAGTCAGGCGATCGAGCAGATCACCGTGGGTCGATTCGGCGTCAGCCACCAGCGGCGACAGGCTGTTGGTCAGCTTCTTGATGCGAGCATCGAGAACGGCCTGGGCGTCCGGCAGGCGAACTTCAGCCACCTTCTGCCCGGTAACACGCTCGATGACCTGCAGCATGCGGCGCTCGCGCGGAGTCACCAGCAGCAGCGCACGACCTTCGCGACCAGCACGACCGGTACGGCCGATACGGTGAACGTAGGATTCCGGATCGTACGGCATGTCCACGTTGAACACGTGGGTGATGCGCGGAACGTCCAGGCCACGGGCAGCCACGTCGGTCGCCACAACGATGTCCAGGCGGCCATCCTTGAGGGAGTCGATCACGCGCTCACGCTGGTTCTGGGCAATGTCACCGTTCAGCGCAGCGGCTTTGTAGCCTTTGGCTTCCAGGGCGCTGGCCAGGTCCAGGGTCGCTTGCTTGGTGCGCACGAACATGATCAGGGCGTCGAAGTCTTCCACTTCCAGCAAGCTGAGGACAGCGGATGTCTTCTGGTCGGCGTGAACCAACAGGTGGGCCTGTTCGATCGCGGTGACGGTCTGGGTCTTGCTCTGGATCTTGACGTGTTTCGGGTCCTTCAGGTGACGCTCGGCGATCGCACGGATCGACTGCGGCAGGGTGGCCGAGAACAGTACGGTCTGACGGGTTTCCGGCATGGCCTTGAAGATCACTTCCAGGTCGTCCATGAAGCCCAGCTTGAGCATTTCGTCGGCTTCGTCGAGAACCAGGTGGTTCACGGTGGCCAGGACTTTCTCGTCGCGACGCAGGTGGTCGCACAGACGGCCCGGGGTGGCGACAACGATCTGTGCGCCATTACGGATGGCTTTCAATTGTGGGCCCATCGGCGCGCCGCCGTAGACAGCCACAACAGTTACGCCCGGCATTTGCTTGGCGTAGGTTTCGAAAGCAGTTGCAACTTGCAGCGCCAACTCACGGGTTGGGGCCAGGATCAGAGCTTGCGGCTCGCGCTTGGACGGATCAATGCGGTGCAGGATAGGCAAGGCGAACGCGGCGGTCTTACCCGTACCGGTTTGCGCCTGACCAATCATATCGTGACCGGCGAGAATGATCGGGATCGACTGCTGCTGAATGGCCGAAGGCTCTTCATAGCCGGTAGCGACTACTGCAGCGACAATATTGGGATGAAGTTCAAGAGCGGCGAAGCCGCCGATTTCCTGGGTCATGGGTCTGCCTCTAAGTGCATCCGCAAAGACCCATGCTCCAAAGCTGCACATGCCGTGTTGAGACTCAAGAGTCGCCCTGGCAGCTTTGTCGGCGGGGATTTGCGAAAACGAATGAATGAAAAAGAACGTCGTGGAAGCATCCGTTGTGGGGACATGCAACCGAAGCTGGCTTCGAAAAATTGCGCTACCTTGACGCGGCCCGGCTAAAGGCCGGCGCGCACTATACCGGAATTCGCCTGAAAAGGGAGATTTTTTTAGAGAGGCTAAAACGTTTCACCCGCCGCAGGAAGCTCCTGCTGCCTCAAGTCGCCGGTCGGATAGCCTTGATCAACGGCAGCAACGAATAACCCAATCGCGGTGCAAGCGCTTCGGCCCGTGCGGTCAGACCTTGCATATCCATCGCCTGTTCCAGGTCCGCCGGCACGATCAGGATCACATTGCCCTCCTTCACCGGCAATTCCCAGTAGTGCCGGTGATACAGGCCACGCAACAGCGCCGCGCCCAGCGGCTTGCCGTCGTCGGTGGCCCACTGGTTGATCACCAGCCAGCCGCCGGGGTTCAACCGCTTCTGGCAGTTTTCCAGGAAACCCCAGGCCAGGTGGCCCACACCGGGGCCTACATCGGTGTAGAGGTCGACGAAGATCAGGTCCGCAGGCTCTGCCGTTTCCAACAACTCCAGGGCATCGCCGACGCGGATGTACAGCCGCGGATCGTCATCCAGCCCCAGGTATTCGATGGCCAGGCGCGGCACATCGGGACGCAGTTCGATGGCCTCGACGTCCTCCAGCGGCAGGAACCTGAGGCAGGCCTGGGTCAGTGTACCGGCGCCCAACCCCAGGAACAGCGCGCTTTCCGGCTGCTCGTGGCACAACGCGCCGATCAGCATTGCGCGGGTGTAGTCATATTCGAGCCAGCTTGGATCGGCCGTGAACACGCAGCTCTGCTCGATGGCATCGCCGAATTCGAGAAACCGGTAATCGGCCACTTCGAGGACCCGGATCATGCCGAACTCGTCGTGCACCTCGGCGAGCAGATGCTCGACGCGCTCCTCTGTCATTTCATCTCCTGATGGCTGCCGGGCGGACGGCGGCAAAAGCGCGATTGTCGGCCAAGCGACGGGAACAGGTCACGCACTAATTTGCTGATAACATGGCTGTCCGAGCGTCAATCACCTAGAGATCATGATGAGCCAACCCTGGAGCCCTGACAGCTGGCGCGCCCTGCCGATCCAGCAACAACCCCGCTACCCCGACGCGGCGCACCTGCTGCAAGTCGAGCAGACCCTTGCCAGCTATCCGCCGCTGGTGTTTGCCGGAGAAGCCCGGGAACTGCGCCGCCAGTTCGCCGAAGTCACCCAGGGCCGAGCCTTTTTGCTACAAGGCGGCGATTGCGCCGAAAGCTTCGCGGAGTTCTCCGCGGCAAAGATCCGCGACACCTTCAAGGTGCTGCTGCAGATGGCAATCGTCATGACCTTTGCCGCCGGCTGCCCGGTGGTCAAGGTCGGACGCATGGCCGGGCAGTTCGCCAAACCACGTTCGGCCAACGATGAAACCATCGACGGCGTGACCCTGCCGGCCTACCGGGGCGATATCGTCAACGGCATCGGCTTCGACGAGCGGAGTCGCGTACCGGACCCGGAACGCCTGCTGCAGTCCTACCACCAGTCCACCGCCACCTTGAACCTGCTGCGGGCGTTCGCCCAGGGTGGGTTTGCAGACCTGCATCAAGTGCACAAGTGGAACCTGGATTTCATCGCCAACTCGGCACTGGCGGAAAAGTACAGCCACCTGGCCGACCGCATCGACGAAACCCTGGCCTTCATGCGCGCCTGCGGCATGGACAGTTCGCCGCAACTGCGCGAAACCAGCTTCTTCACCGCACACGAAGCGCTGCTGCTCAACTACGAAGAAGCGTTCGTGCGCCGTGACAGCCTGACCAACGATTACTACGACTGTTCTGCTCACATGCTCTGGATCGGCGACCGCACCCGCCAGTTGGACGGTGCCCATGTCGAATTCCTGCGCGGCGTGAACAACCCGATCGGGGTCAAGGTTGGCCCGAGCATGGACCCTGACGACCTGATTCGCCTGATCGACGTGCTCAACCCGGACAACGACCCGGGCCGGCTGAACCTGATCGCGCGGATGGGCGCGAACAAGGTCGGCGATCATCTGCCCCAGCTATTGCGCGCCGTGCAGCGCGAAGGCAAGCAGGTGCTGTGGAGCTCCGACCCCATGCATGGCAACACCATCAAGGCCAGCAGCGGCTACAAGACCCGGGATTTCGCGCAGATCCTCGGCGAAGTGAAGCAGTTCTTCCAGGTCCACGAAGCCGAAGGCACTTATGCCGGCGGCATTCACATCGAGATGACCGGACAAAACGTCACCGAATGCATCGGCGGTGCGCGGCCGATTACCGAGGATGGACTGTCGGATCGTTATCACACCCATTGCGATCCGCGGATGAATGCCGATCAGTCGCTGGAGCTGGCGTTCCTGATTGCCGAGACGTTGAAGCAGGTTCGGCGCTAACGTCTTTCAAACGCCATCGCGAGCAGGCTCGCTCCCACAGGTGATTCGGTGCACACAATAGTTGTGAACAGCACGGTCAATGTGGGAGCGAGCCTGCTCGCGATGGGGCCCGATCAACCACCGTCGATTCCAGCCAACGCCCCCGCCAACCGAACCCCACTCGCCCGTTGGCAATTGAGCTGAACCCGCTCCAACCCCAACCAGTCGGCCATGCGCCGCAGATTCATCGCCAAGACCTGTATCCCCTCCTCGTCCAACCCCGGCTGCTCCTCATGCACGGCGTGCACCGCCAACCGGCCTTGGGCTCTCTCTGCCCGAAGATCCACCCGAGCAGCGATTCGTTCGTTGTGCAGGAAAGGCAACACGTAATAGCCATACACCCGCTTGTGGGCCGGGGTATAAATTTCCAGTCGATAACGGAAGTCGAATAGCCGTTCGGTACGATTGCGCTCCCAGACCAGCGAATCAAACGGCGAGAGCAAGGCGCTGGCTGTCACGTTGCGAGGAATTTTCCCACCCGGCAGACACCAGGCCGGCTGCTTCCAGCCTTGCACCTGGCAACGCAACAGCTCACCGTTTTCCTCCAGCTCGGCCAGTCGCCCACGGCTGTCGGTCGGATCGAGACGGAAATAATCGCGCAGGTCTTTTTCAGTGCCGACGCCCAATGCTCCGGCGGCATGCAACAGTAAGGCGCGTTGGGCCTGGGCCTCGTCCGGAACCGGTTGTTCCAGGACCGAGGCCGAAAGTACTCGCTCCGGCAAGTCGTAGAGCCGCTCGAAGCCACGCCGCCCGGCCACCGTGACCTCGCCCGCGGCGAACAGCCACTCCAGCGCGTGCTTCTCGGCACTCCAATCCCACCAGGGGCCAGCCTTTTCCGCCCGTGTGGATAGACTGCCGGCGCCCAGGGCGCCTTGTTCCCGGACTGCCGCCAAGACGCGGCGGATGACATCCTGCCGCTCGCGGCCGAAGCGCGCCAATTGCTGATAGATGCCTTCGCCACGTATCGCGCGGGTCATGCGCCAGCGCATCAGCGGATACATCGACAGGGGCAACAGCGACGCTTCGTGTCCCCAGTATTCGAACAGCGTGCGACGCCGCCCCTGGCTCCAGGCCGCTTGATCGAGCAGATCGGGGTTGTAATGACCGAGGCGGGAAAACAGCGGGAGGTAATGCGAACGCACCAGCGCATTGACCGAATCGATCTGCAGCACGCCGAGGCGTTCGATCAGGCGGTTGAGACGTGCGGGTTGCACCGAAGCCGGCGCCAGCCGCCCATTGAATCCCTGAGCGGCCAACGCCAGACGCCGGGCCTGTTTGAGGGTAAAGGACACAGTCGCGGGCATGGAGATCTCCTTCTCTGCTCGCAACCTACCTCACCAGTTACTGATTTGTGTAGGGAGGGATGGCTCATTTGTGCATTGGGTCATCCCAGAATGGCCGAACCACTTCCTGTTCTACATCTGCACGGCTGACGCCGATGTCCTTGAGCGCCTCGTCGCTCAGACCGGCGAGCAATTCGCGCTCGTGGTGCAATTCATACCAGCGGCTAAACTTGTGCAGCAGGTCGCTGAGGGAAAAATGGAATGAATGTCTATCTATCGATACGTATCCTTTCTGACCTTTCATCGTGATGTCCTCCGTGGGGGGTGGTTCAAGTCTCGCCCCAAGGCTAAGATCAATCCAACGAATGTTTCTTATGCAATACATCTCGGAGATTGATCAATTGTCGAGTTACCCGAGCATCGATACGGAAGTGCTGCGGACCTTCGTCGCCATTGCCGACCAGGGCGGTTTTACCCGCGCCGGTGAATTGGTCAATCGCACCCAATCCGCCGTCAGCATGCAGATGAAGCGCCTCGAAGAAGATGTCTTGCAGCGCCGGTTGTTCGAGCGTGACGGGCGCCAGGTCAAGCTCACCGCCGAAGGCCAGGTGCTATTGGGTTACGCCCGGCGCATCCTCAAGCTGCACAGCGAGGTGTTCAACACCTTGCGTGAACCGCATATGGTCGGCACCGTGCGTATCGGCACGCCGGATGACTACGTGATGCGCTTTTTGCCCGGCATCCTGCAGCGCTTTGCCCAGTTCTATCCGCTGATCGAAATTGAAGTGCACTGCGAATCGTCCAAGCAGTTGCTGTTGCGCCAGGACCTGGACCTGTCCATCGTGACCCGTAAACCAGGGGATGAAATCGGCCAGTTATTGCGCAAGGAGCGCTTTGTCTGGGCCGAAGCAGCGTGTTTCAGCGCCCATGAGAAAACACCGCTGCCACTGGCGATGTTCAATAGCGATTGCTTCTGCCGGCAATGGGCCTGCAATGCCCTGGATGCCATGGGCCGCGAATATCGGGTGGCCTACAACAGTTCCAGCCTGTCGGCACTGATGGCAGTGGTGGGCGCGGGCCTGGCGATCACCGCGCAACTGGAAAGCCTGCTGACACCGGACATGCGCGTACTCGGCGAGGCCGAAAACCTGCCGGAGCTGCCTGAGGCCAGCATCATGCTGATCCGCAACCTGCACAATCCATCGCCCATCACCGAGTGCCTGGCCGAGCACATCGTTGAAGGCTTCAAACTTTAAAGGCGAGCAGCACTGCGCACAGCACCAGGAACCCGCAGAACAGTCCGCGCAATAGCCGCTCCGGCATCGCGTGGGCGACCTTCACTCCCCAACTGATGCTCAGCAAACCGCCGACGGCCAGTGGCAAGCCGATCCACCAGTTCACTTGATGGTGGAATGCATAGGTAGCGAGGGTAACGCCGGTGCTGGGCAATGCCAGCGACAGCGACAAACCTTGGGCGACTACCTGGGAGGTACCGAACAGGCTGGTCAGAACCGGAGTCGCAACGACGGCGCCGCCGACACCGAACAGACCGCCCATGGTCCCGGATGCCGCCCCCAATACCCCCAGCCATGGCCAGCCGTGGCGCATCTGCGCTGAAGCCGGTGCGGTGCCGGTAAACATTCGGATCAGGTTATAGGCCGCCAGGACCACCAGGAACGCGACAAATCCGACTCGCATGCTTTCGGCGTCGACACCTACGGCCCAGATCGAGCCGAGCCAGGCAAAGCAGAAGCCCATGGAAGCCAATGGCAGCACGTGACGCAACTCAATGCGATTGCGCTGATGATACCGCCACAGCGCGAGCATCACATTGGGGACCACCATCACCAGGGCGGTACCTTGGGCAATCTGCTGGTCCAGGCCGAACCATACGCCCAATACCGGAATCGCGATCAGCCCACCACCGATCCCGAACAATCCCCCCAAGGTGCCCAATGCAGCTCCCAACACCAGATACAATGCAACTTCGATCACGGACGTTCCCCCTTCATCAGGGCGTCTATCCTACGCAGTTGGTGTCAGTGGGGAAACGCAACATCTGATCAGAACGCAGGAATTATCTGGCGCCTTAAAGGTTCGCACGCTAGATTCGTTGGATTATCGATTGAAGGTTTTGCCATGAGCTCCCAGCGCGACACCCCCGAACCCTGCGAAGCCCTGTTGCTCGATAACCAGGTCTGCTTTGCCCTGCATTCCACATCGCTGATGATGACCAAGGTCTACAAACCGTTGCTGCAAGCCTTGGGCCTGACCTATCCCCAATATCTGGCGATGATGGTGTTGTGGGAGAAAGACGGCTTGACCGTCGGTGAAATCAGTACGCGCCTGCTCACCGACCCCGGCTCGCTGACACCCCTGCTCAAGCGCCTGGAGGCCGAAGGCCTGCTGAGCCGCACCCGCAGCCGTGAAGATGAACGCGTGGTGATCGTCGAACTCACCGAACAGGGCCGCACCCTGCGAGAGAAGGCCCTGGATATTCCACAGTGCATCCTTGGCGCCAGCGGCCAGACCATGGAACAGCTGAAGAAGCTGCAACTGGAGCTGCAGGCGCTGCGCAGCCACTTGCAGGACAGTCTGTAACCCCATCTCCAGGGGGCAGGTCTGCGAAGACATCAGCCCCTCTTCAACTGACCCACCGCTATCGCGAACAGGCTCGCTCCCACAAGGGGTTTGTGATGGACGCGTTTTCCGAGAACATCCCAGTACCACTGTGGGAGCGAGCCTGCTCGCGATGGCGTCACTCCAGCCTCCGCTAAAAAAATTTCATCCAATCAAACAGCTTTAACTCAAGGCTTTCATGGCTATTGAGTTTGAAAAGCAGAACCTCGACCAAAAATTTATCTTGCGCGCTAAATATTTGCTGACTATATTCTCTTCACACCTACTTAGCGCGCAAACATTTAGCGCGATAACACCACCCCAGAAACGAGGCTCTCACCATGCAAACTCTCTACACCGCAATCGCAACCTCCACCGGCGGCCGTGACGGTCGTGCGATCTCCAGCGACAACATCCTCGACGTAAAACTCGCCACGCCTAAAGAACTCGGCGGTGCCGGCGGTGCGGCGACCAACCCGGAACAACTGTTTGCTGCCGGCTACTCGGCCTGCTTCATCGGCGCCCTGAAATTCGTCGCCGGCCAAAGCAAACGCAAGATTCCGGACGACGCCTCGATCACCGCCCATGTTGGCATCGGTCAGATTCCCGGCGGTTTCGGCCTCGACATCGACCTGCACATCAGCTTGCCCGGCCTGGACCAGACCGACGCGCAAAGCCTGGTGGACGCGGCTCACCAGGTCTGCCCGTACTCCAACGCCACCCGCGGCAACGTTGATGTTCGCCTGCACGTGACCGTTTAAACCCACCGATCCGGACCGAATCAAGGAGACTCCCATGAACACGTTCACCAAGGCCCTGACCGGCACCCTTCTCGCACTTGGCGTCAGCAGCGCCTTCGCCGACGGCATCGTCGAGCACAATACCCAGGCGTTTCTCGACGCATTGAATGCCGGCACCGGCAAGCCCCTGGAACAACTGTCGCCGAAGGATGCCCGCGCAGTACTGGTCGGTGCCCAGGCGGGGGTGAAATTGGCCTTGCCGAAGGCGGATGTCAGCGAGAAGACCATCAAGGTCGATGGTCAGTCGATCAGCCTGACCATCGTTCGCCCGGCCGGGGTCAAGGGTGAGTTGCCCGTGTTCATGTTCTTCCACGGCGGTGGCTGGGTCCTGGGAGATTTCCCGACCCACGAACGCCTGGTTCGGGACCTGGTGGCGGGATCGGGTGCCGTGGCGGTGTTCGTCAACTACACGCCCTCCCCCGAGGCGCATTACCCGGTGGCGATCAACCAGGCTTATGCCGCAACTAAATGGGTGGCCGAGCATGGCAAGCAGATCAATGTCGACGGCAAGCGCCTGGCCGTGGCGGGTAACAGCGTCGGCGGCAACATGGCAGCCGTCGTGGCCTTGATGGCCAAGGACAAGGGCACGCCGGCGATCCGCTTCCAGGCGCTGTTATGGCCGGTGACCGATGCGAACTTCGAGACCGCGTCCTACAACCAATTCGCCGAGGGACATTTCCTCAGCAAAAACATGATGAAATGGTTCTGGGACAACTACACCACCGATGCCGGGCAACGTAACGAGATCTATGCCTCGCCGCTGCGAGCCAGCACCGCACAACTCAAGGGCCTGCCGCCCGCTCTGGTACAGACCGCCGAGGCCGATGTACTGCGCGATGAAGGTGAAGCCTATGCGCGCAAACTGGATGCGGCCGGTGTGCCGGTCACAGCGGTACGCTACAACGGCATGATTCACGACTATGGCTTGCTCAACGTGGTCAGCCAGGTGCCGGCAGTGCGTTCGGCAATGCTGCAGGTGTCTGAAGAGTTGAAACAGCATCTGAAATGAAGGATGGCGAGGGGACTGACAGGCCCCCGCAGAAATGAAAAAGCCCGACTCAATGGTCGGGCTTTTTTTCACACAAGACCTCGCTTATTTAGCGCGGCCTTTGTAGGAACCGCCTTCGCGGGTATCGATCTCGATCATATCGCCGATTTCGATGAAGTCAGCAACCGACAGCTCGGTACCGTTCTTCAGTTTGGCAGGCTTCATCACCTTGCCGGAAGTGTCGCCGCGCGCGGAACCTTCGGTGTAGTCAACCTGACGCACGATGGTGGTCGGCAGCTCTACGGAAACCAGACGGCCTTCGAAGAACACGGCTTCGCAGACGTCGGTCATGCCTTCTTCCACGAATGGCAGAACGCTTTCGATGTCTTCGGCGTTCAGCTCGTACATGGTGTAGTCAGTGGTGTCCATGAACGTGTAGGAGTCGCCGCTGATGAAGGACAGGGTCGCTTCCTTGCGGTCGAGGATCACGTCGTCCAGTTTGTCGTCCGCACCGTAAACGGTTTCGGTCTTGTAACCGGTCAGCAGGTTTTTCAGCTTGGTCTTCATGATCGCGCTGTTACGACCCGACTTGGTGAATTCAGCTTTCTGAACCAGCCAAGGATCGTTGTCGATACGAATCACGGTACCGGGTTTGAGTTCTTTACCAGTTTTCATTGCGAATATCCGAATTTGGATGGGATTTACAAAAATCTAGGCCGCGTATCATATCCAATTTCCATAAAACTTCACCAGCGCCGCGGCAAGATCGGGTCGCGAGGCCTGTTCCAGACACCATGCACGGGCATGTTCAGCCAGCGCCGGTTGCTGTTCGCAGGTGGTTTCCCAGTGTCCGGACATGTCCTGGCCGGCATTCCACGCCCGCCAGAGACCGCTCATCGCTTTTTCGGCCGGCCCTGGAAGCCCCTGGGTATATAGCCTGAGAAATGCGTCGAGCTTTTCCAGATGAACGTCTTCTTCCTGCTGGTAGATATGCCAGAGGAAAGGTCGACCTGCCCATTGGGCACGCACGAAAGAGTCTTCGCCGCGCACGGCATTGAAATCGCAGCACCAGAGCAACTGATCGTATTGGTCCTGCCGGAGGAACGGCAGCACCTGTACCGTAAGGGCGCCGCGTCGATGCAATGCACCGATCTTGAGGTTGGCAACCCCGAGCCAACGCTCGACATCTCCCAGCACCCGCCCTTCGGGAACCAGCACGTGGGACGGCTGGGTATCTCCGGCCATCGCATCGAACCAGCTGGCCAGCCCGGCGTTTTCGTAGGCGAACAGCGAAATCAGCCGCGCATCCGGCGTCCGCTCGACGCCCAGCCCTTGCAGAAACATCCGTTGCGCCGCGATATCCTGCTGAAACTGCCGACGTCGCTCCAGTAATCCAGACTCGCGCAGCAAACCTCCGGTCCCTTCGCGAAAGCCGGGGAAAAAGAAATACTTCTGGACATGCCGGTATTTGACCGACGGCAACCCGTGGCAACCGGTCACCCAATCCTCGGCACTGAGGTAATCCAGGTTCATCCACAGCGGCGTGGTCCGGCGCTCCGCCATTGCGTCCATGTAGGCACCCGGCAACTGGCAGGCAAACGCGGCGATCACTACATCGGCGGCATCGGCGCCCGGCCAGTCCTTGGGCCAATGGCGAACATCCACGCCTTGTTGCCATTGCTCGGCCAGCGTCACGTCGATTTCCGGACACAGCCGTTCGAAGGCACGCAGATCATCGACCCATAGCCGGACCGCGCACTGGTGTTCGGCCACCAATTGCCGCGCCAAGCGCCAGGTGACGCCGATGTCGCCAAAGTTATCGACGACGGTGCAAAAAATATCCCAACGCACGGCCATTCCCGATTCCCTGTGGCAAAGCCTTGATTGTCCCGAATAAACCGATGATGCAGAAGAGCCGACGGCGATTAATCTTCATGCGACAATCGTCGCCTATCCATGCCCTTGCCAGGAAGCAACCATGCCCGATCACCCTCCCGCCCCGCGCCTCACCGCCTTGCAACTGACCGTCAGCATCGCCCTGGGCCTGTGGCTGGGGTTCCTCGCCATCGTGCTGACGGGCTGGTTGCTGTCGAAATTCGTCCTGGGTGAACAACTCGCCCCGGTAGCTGCCGCCATGCATCAACTGGCGCAACCTCCGATCGTGCAACCGCCTCCCGAGCCGCCGAGTCCCATGTTCGAGCAATACCAGCAGAACCTTCAGCGCAACGAACAACGACAGGCCCTCGACCAGACCCGCAGCAACCCGCGCAATCAGTCCAACTCCAAATGCCAGTTCTGGCTGGAACAGGACCGGAACGCGCCGAGCGAGAAGACCCGCGCCAACGTTTTGCAATTCTGCGACTGATCATGAACAAACAGACCGTACACCAGTTGATCCTCGACAAGCTCAAGGTCGATCTCGATATCGCCGAACGCGCCGCGCAGACTGCCTACGAAACCGCGACCCACGAAGAGAACATCGCCGAGAACAAATACGACACCCTGGGCCTCGAAGCGTCCTACCTTGCCGCCGGACAGGCCAGGCGCGTGGAAGAAATCCGTCAGGCCCTCGCCCTCTGCCAGAATCTGACCCTCAGAGCCTATGACGAGCAGCGTGGCATCCAGGTGGGAACCCTGATCGGGCTGGAGGATGAAGACGGGCGCCAGCAATGGCTGTTCCTGGGACCGGATGCCGCAGGATTGAAAGTGTCGCTGGTGGGGCAGCCGATCACCGTCATCACCCCTCGCTCACCGCTGGGCCGAGGCCTGCTGGGCAAGTTCGAAGGGGATGAAGTGGAGATCGTCGTAGCGGGCGCCCGGCAACAGTTCGCTATCACCGAAGCGATCTAGTGGCCTGTATGGCTAATTCGTGTACCCGGATTAACGTACAGGCCCCTGGCGGGTGTCAGTGCACAGGTAGCTCGACGCCCTCGAACAGCTCTTCGAGTTCCTGCTTGTTGTGACACTGGATGGCCTTGGCCATGACGTCCCGGGTCAGGTGCGGCGCGAACTTCTCGATGAAATCGCACATGAAACCCCGCAGGAATGTGCCACGACGGAAGCCGATCTTGGTCACGCTGGATTCGAACAATTCGCTGGCATCCAGCACCACCAGGTCGCTGTCGAGCTTGGCATCGACAGCCATCTTCGCCACGATGCCCACACCCAGGCCGAGGCGCACATAAGTCTTGATCACGTCGGCGTCGGCGGCAGTGAACACCACTTTCGGCGTCAACCCGCGATGGCTGAAGGCCTCGTCGAGTTTCGAGCGGCCCGTGAAGCCGAACACGTATGTCACGATGGGGTATTCGGCCAAGGCTTCCAGGGTCAACTTCGGCAGCTTGGTCAACGGATGGCCCTGTGGTACGGCCACGCAACGGTTCCAGCGATAGCAGGGCATCATCACCAGATCGCCGAACAATTCGAGGGCTTCGGTGGCGATGGCAAAATCCACCGTACCGTCAGCAGCCATTTCGGCAATCTGCATCGGCGAGCCCTGGTGCATGTGCAGCGCCACGTCCGGGTATTGCTTGATGAAGTTGCTGATCACCGGAGGCAGTGCATAGCGCGCCTGGGTGTGGGTGGTGGCGATCGACAAGGTGCCTTTTTTCTCGTTGGAAAATTCCTGGGCGATCTGTTTGATACTTTCGACCTTGCGCAGGATCTCGCCGGCCGTGGTGATGATGCGCTCACCGGCCGGCGTCACGCGGGTCAGGTGTTTGCCGCTGCGGGCAAAGACTTCGACGCCCAGTTCGTCTTCCAATAGGCGGATCTGCTTGCTGATGCCAGGTTGTGACGTGTAGAGGCTTTGTGCGGTAGCGGAAACGTTGAGGTCGTGGTGCGCCACTTCCCAGATGTAGCGCAGTTGTTGAAGCTTCATATGTATCCCTCAAAGCAGTTGGACGCCACGGGCGCCAGCGGCGACATATAACTATATGAATGGTCGCAACAATAAATCTAGAACTTTTTATAAAAAGGCCATCATTAAGCCTCAAGCTTCCCCTTGGCGCCGACGCTGTACCAGCGGCACCAGATAGACCGGCACCCGAGCCAACTGCAAAACCCGGGCGGCGGTCCTGCCCAGGGGCGTCTCACCGCTGGCCCCCTGGCAGTGACTGCCCACGATCAGCAAATCGACAGAGAGTTTCGCCGCCTGTTCGAGAATGACCTGGGAAGGATCGCCCTGAAACACCCTGACCGACCTGATCAGCTTCAAATCCTGCTGCCCCTCGCCCAACTCCTCCCGGAAACTGTCGAGAACCCGTTGTTCGATATTGGCCATCACCGTATTCAGACCCTGTCGATGAAATTCGTTCAGCGCCTGCTCGTCGAGATAGCTTTGTAACACCGATTCGGCGAACAGCCCCATCGGTTCCACCGCATGCACTACATACAACTCGGCTTCAAACGTCCGTGCCAACGCCAAGGCATGCTGCATCACATAAGGGGCGTAGAGCCCCAAGTCTGTGGCGTACAGCATCGAGCGAATCATGTGACCTCCTCGCGTGCCAGAATGGCGGAGATGGATTCAGCTTAGCAGTGCCTTGAAGAGTGCGACGGGCCCGGAAAAACCGGACAGTCAGGGCTTCACTTCGTTACTGATACCGTGGGGCACATGACCGGTGGCGACCACCTCGCGAGCCAGTTCGCAATGGCCCGTCTGGTCGTCGAAAAACACATCGGCGGCAAAGGCTTCGAGAAACGCAGACTTGGTCAGGCCACCGAGAAACAGCGACTCGTCCAGGCGGATGTCCCACTCGCGCAAGGTCCGGATAACCCGCTCGTGGGCCGGTGCCGAACGGGCGGTGACCAGTGCCGTGCGGATCGGACAGGCGTCTTCCGGGAACTCCCGTTGCAGTGCGTTGAGCGCCGCCAGGAAGCCCTTGAATGGCCCGCCCCGCAATGGCTCGCGGGCAGACTGCCGCTCGCTGGCCTGGAACGCCTCCAGACCGCCGGTCTGATAGACCCGCTCCGACTCATCGGAAAACAGCACCGCATCGCCATCGAAGGCAATACGCAGCTCCTCACTGGCGGCGCGGCTTGCACCGCCCGACAGGATGGTGGCCGCAGCAAAGCCCGCGTCCAGGGCACTGCGTACGTCTTCGGCATGGGTGGACAAGAAAAGATCACAGCCAAATGCCTTGAGGTAAGGATAAGGACTGCGCCCGCCGACGAACGCAGCGCGGGAGATCGCCAAGCCATAGTGGTGAATCGAGTTGAACACCCGCAAGCCCGTGTCGGCGCTGTTGCGCGACACCAGGATCACCTCGACCCGGGCACGCCCCAGATGCTGGTTGAGGCTCAGCAACTTCTGCACGAGGGCGAACGCATCGCCGGGTTCGAGAACTTCGTCTTCATGTTCGATCTGGTACTGCCGATAGGCCTCGACGCCGCTCGACAGGTACACCTTGTGACTTTCGCTCAGATCGAACAGAGCCCGCGACGAAATCGCCAATACCAGCTTGTCATCGATGTTGCTAGCCATATCGCTCCCCCTTCGCCCGATCAGCGGTTGCGCCGGTCCATGAACGCCAACGCCTGGTACAAGGCTTCGATTTTCGGCAGCTCACAGCCCACCGCTTTCGCCGACGCCAATGGTCGGCCGTAGATCGCATCCAGTTCCAAAACACGTTTGTGGGAATAATCGTGATACATGCTCGGCCAGTAATCGGGCATCCTTTCGGTCATCGCGAACAAATACCCGGCGTAGTCAGGTGCAATGTGATGTCCGCAGGCCCGGGCACCGCGCACCACCTCAGCCATCAGCGCCTGGATCAGTCCGCGGCTGTGGTGGTCGGCCATCAGCGGCGTGGTACTGGCCCCCAACAGCACCGAAAGACCGTTATAGGGCACGTTCCACACCAGTTTCTGCCAGCGCGCCTGTTGCAGGTCGGGCATCGCCTGGGCATCCACGCCGGCGGTACGGAACAGCGCTGCCGCCGCTTCGGCAAGCGTCATGCGTTCAGCCTGGTCGTAACAAGGGCCGCTGTGATAACCGACATTGACCGAGCCGAGGGCCTGGTGGGTGATGACGCCTGGGCCAACGCGGTGCACGCAGATCAGGCACAAGCCTCCCAACAGATGCAGCGATTCAGGCAGCAAGGGACGAAGCGCCTCTTCGACATCGAGGCCGTTCTGCAGCAGCAGGACCTTCGCGCCGTCAGCCGCCGCCTGGACGATGGCCGGGGCCAGGTCGGCATTGCTGGTGGTTTTGGCACCGACCAGCAGCCAGTCGCAGGGCGGCATGTCCGCCGCGCTGTAATACACCTGGACCGGATCGAGGTTCAAGGGCCCGTGGACCGCGCTGTCAATACGCAAGCCGTTCTCGGCCACCGCTGCGAATTCGCTGCGCAACAAAAAGTGCACATCAAAACCGGCGCGCGCCAGCATGACCCCGTAGAACCCGCCGATTGCCCCGGTACCGATAATCCCGATCCGGGGCTTTACGCCTGCCTGCATCTTTGCGACTCCTCTGGTAAAGCTGTGGGAGCAAGGCTTGCCCGCGATGAAGTCTACGCGGTTTACCATGGAACCGAGGCGCCTTCATCGCGGACAAGCCTTGCTCCCACAAAAGCTGGGATAAATCCCCTTTAAACCAGCCCCTGCCCATTGTCGAGCAACCTCGTAACGCGATAAGGTTCGGCTCCCCGACGCGCTTAAATCCGCTGTGCACCGCCGCGCGGGGATCGCTGGCGGCCGGCACCCGTGACCTGACGAGTAACACGATGGCTGATTTACCGATCAATGACCTTAACGTCGCCTCCAACGAGACCCTCATCACGCCTGACCAGCTCAAGCGCGATATCCCCCTGAGCGACGCTGCCCTGCGCACCGTGACCAAGGGGCGGGAAGTCATTCGCAACATTCTGGACGGCACCGACCATCGCCTGTTCGTGGTCATCGGGCCCTGCTCGATCCATGACATCAAGGCTGCCCACGAATATGCCGAGCGCCTGAAAGTGTTGGCGGAGGAAGTCTCCGACACCCTGTATCTGGTCATGCGGGTGTATTTCGAGAAACCGCGGACCACCGTCGGCTGGAAAGGCCTGATCAACGACCCGTATCTGGACGACTCGTTCAAGATCCAGGATGGCCTGCACATCGGTCGCCAACTGCTGCTGGACCTGGCCGAAATGGGCCTGCCCACCGCAACCGAAGCCCTCGACCCGATTTCCCCGCAATACCTGCAGGACCTGATCAGTTGGTCCGCCATCGGCGCGCGCACCACCGAATCCCAGACCCACCGTGAGATGGCCTCCGGCCTGTCTTCGGCCGTGGGCTTCAAGAACGGCACCGACGGCGGCCTCACCGTCGCCATCAACGCCCTGCAATCGGTTTCCAGCCCACACCGCTTCCTCGGCATCAATCAGGAAGGCGGTGTGTCGATCGTCACCACCAAGGGCAACGCCTATGGTCACGTGGTGCTGCGCGGCGGCAACGGCAAGCCCAACTACGACTCGGTCAGCGTCGCGCTGTGTGAACAGGCGCTGAACAAGGCGAAGATCAAGCCGAACATCATGGTCGACTGCAGCCACGCCAACTCCAACAAGGACCCGGCGCTGCAACCCCTGGTGATGGAGAACGTGGCCAACCAGATCCTGGAAGGCAACCAGTCGATTATCGGCCTGATGGTCGAGAGCCACCTGAACTGGGGCTGCCAGGCGATCCCGAAAGACCTCGCCGACTTGCAGTATGGCGTCTCCATCACCGACGCCTGCATCGATTGGAGTGCGACCGAGAACACCTTGCGCAGCATGCACGCCAAACTCAAGGACGTGCTGCCAAAGCGTCAGCGCAGCTGATCGGCCATTTCATCGCACAATAAAAAACGCCGGGCTTTCAACCCGGCGTTTTTTATTGTGGAATCCGTTGCGTCAGAGCTTCGCCGCGTGCCGCTGGTGACGCTCCATGTAGCGCTCCACGTAAGAGCAGGACGGGATCACCGTGTACCCCATGTCCTCGGCGTATTGCAGCGCCTTTTCGGTAAGGGCCGCCGCAATCCCTCTGCCACGCAGAGCGTTGGGCACGAACGTCCGATAGATATCCAGGGTCTGTTTGCCCAGGTCCATATAGGTCAGATAGGCACGATGACCGTCCACAGTGGTCTCGAACTGATGACCAGCCTGGTCATGGTGGATGGACAACGCCTCGCTCATCACTACTCCTCGCGGGTCTGAATGCTGACCCCTACCTTACCGATGTTTTTCCGGCGAAGGAACATCTACGCCACCCCGTGCCTGTCCGGTCACCGAGCGCAAAAAATCAATCACTCAAACCCGAGCACGTCGTGAATAGTAGGCATCAATGACGCAAATGCTCAAGACACACCTGTGATCGGAGGGCAGCCTCGTCGGATTTAGCGACTTGAACGCCACCGTTGCGCTGAAGTCAGCGAAGGCGCAATAGCTGAACATCGCCAGTTGTTGAGTCTTGAGACGAGCGCGCGTAGTTAAAGTCACCAGGCCTTACCAATAAAGATGGCGGAACGCTGCGCAAAAAATGAACAAAAGTGTAACCGTATCAATAAACAGCGACTTTAGCGCCCCCGCAAGAGTTCCTCTCGCCAGCGGAACTTTTGTGCACTGGCGCGCTCCATTCAAGGGCCTGGCGCTGTATATTTTTCAAACAACAGCAAGAAAAATTGCTCGAAAAAGAATCACCGCCTACAATTTTTTTGCTTCTTGCGCTACGTCAGTTTACTTACTACAAGTAATGGGTAGTATGTACGCCGGCTAACTCCTCACTCTGAGGAGACAGTCACTTAATAGAAAGTCCTTGAAGGG
Source organism: Pseudomonas corrugata (assembly GCF_001269905.1). GTDB lineage: Bacteria > Pseudomonadota > Gammaproteobacteria > Pseudomonadales > Pseudomonadaceae > Aquipseudomonas > Aquipseudomonas corrugata. The sequence continues at coordinate 243,538 of NZ_LHVK01000015.1, forward strand.
GAAAACGATGAACAACGTTCTGAAATTCTCTGCTCTGGCCCTGGCCGCAGTTCTGGCTACCGGTTGCAGCAGCGCATCGAAAGAAACCGAAGCACGTCTGACTGCTACCGAAGACGCAGCAGCTCGCGCCCAAGCTCGTGCAGACGAAGCCTACCGTAAAGCTGATGAAGCTCTGGCTGCTGCTCAAAAAGCACAACAGACTGCTGACGAAGCTAACGAGCGCGCTCTGCGCATGCTGGAAAAAACCAGCCGCAAGTAATAGTCCTTCGGGATTGTTATCGAGCCGACCCATTTTTGGGTCGGCTTTTTTATTGCCCGACGTTTCCCACGGCAATAAAAAACCCGCCGGCGTCGCGAAACCCCGGCGGGCCGAAACAGGACCTTATTGTTGCACGTCGATCGGTGCGCTCGACACCATCGGCGCAGCAGTATTCGGAACAGCGATCTCGACCGGCAGGCCATCTTCGGCGGCCACCACGTCACGCACCACGTTCCAGTCCATGCGCAGGTTGCTGGTAATGTCTTCACGCTTGAGCATCGCGTTGATCACCGCGGTGTGCTTGTCCACCACCGATGGGTCGCCCTTGTCGTCGACCGGTGTATGAGCTTCCAGGTAGACCTTGCCACCGCTCAGGCCCAGCTTGTAGGGGTCGTTGATGATCCGCACCGACGTACCTACCGGAACCATGCTGGCCATCTGCAGGACGTTGTTGTTGAACATACGGAAGCAACCGTGACTGGTACGCGTGCCGATGCCGAATTTCTTGTTCGAGCCATGGATCAGGTAGCCCGGGGTGCCCAGTGTGAACTTGAATGGCCCCAACGGGTTATCGGGACCCGCCGGCACCACGCTTGGCAACGGGTCGCCGTCGGCGGCATGTTCGGCCCTGATAGACGCTGGCGGGGTCCAGCTCGGGTTCGGCGTCTTGGCAATGATGCTCGTGTGGGCGACTGGCGAGCCCCAACCTTCACGACCGATCCCCAGCGGGAAGGTGTAGACCACGTTCCGGCCCTTGGGGAAGTAGTAGAGGCGGTACTCGGCAAGGTTGATCACGATGCCTTCGCGCGGACCTGGCGGCAGGATGAAACGGGTCGGCAGCACAATTTCCGTACCGGCTCCCGGCAGCCAGGGGTCGACGCCCGGGTTGGCAGCGACCATCTCGGTGTAACCCAGGTCATAGGTGGTACCCAGGTCGGCAAAGGTGTCTTCGTACTTGGCCTTGATCACCTGCACCTGGCCGACGATGTCCTCACCCGGCGGTGGCAGAGGCAGCTCCAGTGCAGCAACGGGCCCCGCCATACACAGGGCGGCAAGAGACAGGCAGCGGGCGACGGCAGGCAAGCGCAGCAACATCCGGGACATCCTTCGCAGATCGAATAGAGGTATCAAAACGGCGATTGTACACCGCAGGCCGGTATTACGGGGAGAGCGGCGATGGTGCGTCCGATATGCGTCCTGTGGGAGCCGAGCTTGGTCGCGATAGCGGTGGGTCTGGTTGCATTGCCATTGAATGTACCGACGCCATCGCGAGCAGGCTCGCACAGGGGATTGGCATAGTTCTCGGATGTTGTGACCAACCCGCAATCAGGGTGGCCGGGAGCGGGCTTGCTCGCGAAGGCGGAGTGTCTGTCACACAGATATTGACTGTGCCACCGCTTTCGCGGGCAAGCCCGGCTCCCACAGAGGCCCAGCCTTGGAACCTGGCGACTACAACTCGAATCGCAGCTCCGGCCAGATCGGTGAGGTACCGCGCTTCTGGGACTCGAGGATCGCCCGGCACAGCGAGCACAGGCGATGATCCTGGAATATCCGGCGATCAACGGCAGACCAGCGCGGCTGGGCCGGCAGCAGGCTGCCGCAGAGCGTCCGGTCTGCCGAGCCACCGAGCTCCAGTTGCCGGGTCACCAGATGCACCCGCACTTCCTGGCAGGCGAACAGGTCCAGCTGTTCGTCAGGCTCGATCAGTTGGTAGGCAAACAGGGACCAGGCGGGACGCGGCATCGGGGGCTCCAAATCGGGGGCGCCACATTAGCCGAAAGACCGCCTGTAGAAAAGCTTCAAAGCAGCGGTTTCAGTGTCGGCCAGACATTTTCCAGCAACTTGCCCTGGGCCGCGACGGACGGGTGCAATCCGTCGCCCTGCATCATCCCCGGAACCCCACCGACGTCCTGGAGGAAAAACGGCACCAGAGGCACTTTTTTCTCATCGGCCAGGGTGCTGTAGACCTTGGCGAAGGCATCGGTGTAACGCCGACCGTAGTTAGGAGGCAGTTGCATACCCAGCAGCAGTACCTTCGCACCGCTGGCGCGGGAGCTGTCGATCATCGCCGCAAGGTTTTGTTGCAATTGTGTTGGCGGCTGTCCGCGCAAGCCATCGTTGCCGCCCAGCTCCAGGATCACCAGGTCCGGCTTATGGGCTGCAAGCAGCGCCGGCAGCCGTGCCTGGCCTCCTGCGCTGGTATCGCCACTGATAGACGCGTTGACCACTTTGTCGTCAAAACCCTCGGCCTTGAGCCGTTGCTCGAGCAACGACACCCAGCCTTGCCGGGTATCCAGGCCGAAAGCCGCGCTGATACTATCGCCAACGATCAGGACTGTACCCGCCGCTGCGTTCTGGACCATACACATCAAGGCCAGGCCGGCACTCAAAAACCACACACGCATCGGATTCTCCATGGGCTCAAGCATTCTCACCGCGAAGGACCTTAGCAAAGTGGTTCCCAGCGCGGAAGGTGAACTGACCATCCTGCACGAACTCAGCCTGGAACTGAACAAGGGCGACAGCCTGGCCATTGTCGGCGCATCCGGTTCCGGCAAATCCACTCTCCTGGGCCTGCTGGCCGGCCTGGACCTGCCCAGCAGCGGTGAAGTGACCCTTGCCGGGCAGGCCCTCAGTGCGCTGGATGAAGATCAGCGGGCGCGGATCCGCGCCGAGCACGTCGGCTTCGTCTTCCAGTCGTTCCAGTTGCTCGACAGCCTGAACGCGCTGGAAAACGTCATGCTGCCGCTGGAACTTGACGGTCGCAAGGATGCCCGCGAACGCGCCACCGAGCTGTTGCAACGGGTCGGCCTGGGCCAGCGTCTGACCCACTCGCCCCGCCAGCTATCCGGTGGCGAACAGCAGCGCGTGGCAATTGCCCGTGCCTTTGCTGCCGAGCCCGACGTGCTCTTCGCCGACGAGCCCACCGGCAACCTCGACAGCCACACCGGCGAGCGCATCAGCGATCTTCTGTTCGAACTGAACAAGGAAAGCGGCACGACCCTGGTGCTGGTCACCCATGACGAACGCCTGGCCCATCGTTGCCGGCGCCTGATCCGACTTGAAGCCGGCCAGATGGTCGCGCCCCTGGAGCCTTGATGGCACGCTTGCCGCTGTTGCGCCTGTTCAGTCTCGCTGTCCGTCAATTGCTGCGCGACGCCCGCGCCGGCGAGTTGCGCGTATTGTTCTTCGCCTTGCTGGTCGCGGTGGCGGCAAGCACCGCCATCGGCTACTTCGGCGCCCGTCTCAACGGCGCGATGATGCTGCGCGCCACCGAATTCCTCGGCGCGGACCTGCTGCTGGAAGGCAGCTCGCCTGCCCGCCCCGAGCAAATCCGCAGCGGCACCGAGCTGGGCCTGGTGCATGCCCTTGTCGTGGAGTTCTCGAGCGTCGTCGCCACCGACAACGGTATCCAGCTTTCCAGCGTCAAGGCTGTCGACGATCTCTACCCGTTGCGCGGCGAGCTGAAAAGCGCACCTTCGCCCTTCGCCCCGGAGGAATCCGGCGGACGACCGAAACCTGGCGAGGCGTGGGTCGAAGCCCGGCTGCTGACAGCACTGGACCTGAAGATCGGCGACAGCATCGACGTCGGCAATACCACCTTGCGCCTGAGTCGGGTGCTGACTTACGAGCCGGATCGCGCCGGCAATTTCTACAGCCTCACGCCCCGGGTCATGATCAACCTCAAGGACCTGGAAGCCACCGGCGTGGTACAGCCTGGCAGCCGCGTCAGCTATCGTGATCTCTGGCGAGGCCCGGCGTCCGCCCTGCAAACCTATCGCGACCTGATCAAGCCGGGCCTGGAAGCCAACCAGCGCCTGCAGGATGCCCGCGACGGCAACCGGCAGATCGGTGGCGCCCTGGGCAAGGCCGAGCGCTACCTGAACATGGCCAGCCTGGTGGCGGTGCTGTTGTCCGGCGTTGCGGTCGCGCTCTCCGCCAATCGTTTCGCCAGCCGACGCTTCGATGCCAGCGCACTGCTGCGCTGCCTGGGCCTGTCACGGCGGGAAACCATGGTGCTGTTCAGCCTGCAACTGACGGTACTGGGCCTGCTGGCGAGCCTCAGCGGCGCCCTGCTCGGCTGGATCGCCCAACTGGGACTGTTCGCCTTGCTGCATGACCTGCTACCCGCCACCGTACCGCCCGGTGGCCTGCTGCCAGCAATCGCCGGTATCGGCACCGGACTGGTGGCGCTGGCGGGGTTCGCCCTGCCGCCCCTGGCCGCATTGGGTCGGGTGCCGCCGTTGCGCGTATTGCGCCGGGACATGCTGCCCATCCCGTCCAGCACCTGGGCAGTCTATGGTGCCGCGCTGGGTGCCCTTGGCCTGATCATGTGGCGCCTGAGCCTGGACCTGGTGCTGACCTTCGCCCTGCTCGGCGGCGGTGTCGTCGCCGCGCTGGTGCTCGGCGGCCTGCTGTTGCTGCTGCTCCAGAGCCTGCGCCGGATGCTCGCCCGCGCATCCCTGCCCTGGCGGCTGGGGCTTGGCCAGTTGTTGCGCCACCCCCTTGCAGCGGCCGGCCAGGCGTTGGCATTCGGCCTGATCCTGTTGTCCATGGCGTTGATCGCACTGTTACGCGGTGAATTACTGGATACCTGGCAAAACCAGCTGCCGAAAAACGCCCCCAATTACTTCGCCCTGAACATCCTGCCCAATGACAAGCAGGCCTTCACCGACAAACTGTTGCAGTTGTCGGCACAGTCGGCCCCGCTCTATCCCGTGGTACCAGGGCGCCTCATCAGCATCAACGGCGAGCCGGCCAGGGAGTTCGTCACCAAGGATTCGGCCGGGGACCGGGCACTGCAGCGCGACCTGAGCCTGACCTGGGCCGCGGACCTGCCGGAAGGAAACGTTGTCACCGCCGGGAACTGGTGGCCGCAGCAGCCACCGGACGATATACCGGGGGTTTCGGTAGAAGGCAAAGTGGCCGAGAACCTTCAGATCAAACTCGGCGACCGGCTGGTGTTCAGCGTGGGAGGCGTCAACCGCGAAGCGAAGGTCACCAGCCTGCGGGAGATCAACTGGGACAACTTCCAACCCAACTTCTTCATGATCTTCCAACCCGGCACCTTGAAGGACCTGCCGGCCACTTACCTCACCAGCTTCTACCTGGCCGCCGGTCACGACCAGCAGATTGTCGACCTGTCCCGGGCCTTCCCGGCGGTCACAATCCTGCAGGTCGAAGCCTTGCTGCAACAACTGCGCAGCATTCTGGCCCAGGTGACCCTGGCCGTGGAGTACGTGCTGCTGTTTGTGCTGGCGGCAGGGATGGCCGTGCTGTTCTCCGGCCTGCAGGCCACCCTTGATGAACGGATTCGCCAAGGCGCGTTATTGCGTGCCCTGGGGGCCGAGCGCCCCTTGCTGGTCAAGGCTCGACGCATCGAGTTCGGCCTGTTGGGTGCGGTCAGCGGGTTGCTGGCGGCCCTGGGTTCGGAACTGGTCAGCCTGGTGCTCTACCGCTTTGCCTTCGACCTGCCCTGGCATCCGCATCCATGGTTGCTGATGTTGCCGCTGGTGGGCGCGTTACTGATCGGCGCTGCGGGGGTGTTCGGTACCCGACGGGCACTCAACGCCAGCCCGCTGACAGTGTTGCGCGAGGGTTGATAGACTTCCGTCCTCACCCATCAAAGAAGTTGCCATGAGCCGTTATCGCCCACCTCGCACCGCTGGCACCGCGCTGATCACCCCCGAGGGCGAGGCGCGGATGCGCGCTGAATTCCATGAGCTTTGGCATGTGCGCCGCCCCCAAGTGACCCAGGCTGTCAGCGAGGCAGCGGCCCAGGGTGATCGGTCGGAAAATGCCGAATACACCTACGGCAAGAAAATGCTGCGGGAAATCGACAGCCGCGTCCGTTTCCTTACCAAGCGCCTCGAAGCCCTCAAAGTCGTGAGCGAAAAACCCAGCGATCCCAACAAGGTGTATTTCGGCGCCTGGGTCACGGTCGAAGATGAGGACGGCAACGAGGCCCGCTATCGCATCGTCGGGCCTGACGAGCTGGATCTGAAACAGAACCTGATCAGTATCGACTCGCCACTGGCGCGGGCGCTGATTGGCAAGGCATTGGATGCTGAAGTCAGGGTGCAGACACCGACAGGCGAGAAGCGGGTGTATGTCGTGGACATCACCTATCCATAACCCGGCTGATAAAGGCCGCCTCGAAACATCCCAGCAAACTTGAAGCTTTGACAAGATGACAGCGCTGCGCAAAATGACCGCGCGCGCTGTCTCGCGCCTTTCGCTCAGAACATTATTCAAGGATGAATAATCATGAAGGCTACTCACCATGGATTGGACAGTTGGATGTACAACACCCCTCAGTTATGCAAACTGCGTATCGACGAACTTATTCTGCCCGGCACCCATGACTCCGGCGCAGACAAAAAAGCGCCAAATCCCACTTTGCCTCAGGAAAAGACCCAGGACGTGCCGATCATCGAACAGATCCTGGCAGGCTTTCGTGTGCTCGACCTGCGCGTGGTCTTCTCCGCCAACGCTCCCATCGGCAGCGACAAACGCTTCCAGCTGTTTCACCTCGCCTCCTCCGGACGTACGGTGGGTGGCGACGTTCTGGCGCCGTTGAATGATTTTTACGATGATCCCGACCACAAGGCGGCGAGGGCAAAGGAAATCGTTATCCTGAACTTTCATAAATTCAAGCATTTCAACCGAGCCATCCATCAGGAGTTGCACAGCCTGATCGATTCAAAAATCGGACAACGGCTGCTCCCCCGGAACTGGCGGCGTTCAACGCTGGAAGAGATATGGACCCATCGTCCGGAGAGGACCGTTGTAATTTCCTACAATCACCGCGTAAGGGCAAAGTACTGGAAAGGCGTGGAACATCAATGGAGCGGTCAGAACCTGAACACTACCGCAGCCTTGAAAAGATTCATGGATGAGCAATCGGCACGGAAGAAACCCGACTTCGTATTGCGCTCGATACAATGCGCCAAATACGTGCTGCCCTTTCATCTTCCAGACGACTTCAGTGAAAAGATAGATGAGTGGTTCGAGTCCAGGAACAGCAACAGCTATATCCAGCGCTTCCACATCATCAACACAGACTGGTCGACCCGCAGCCGGATTGTATTCAACTGCATGCACGCCAACGGACTCAGGGCGATGGCCAAGGCAGACAGCCTCAACGCCGGGTGATCAGCCCTTGCCGCGCCACACGGGTCAACTGCCGGATCATTTCAGGGGCATCCGCAGCGCTGGGCGACTGAATGACCGCCAGATCGAAGCTGTCGTTGGCGAAACGTGCCAGGGACTCGCCATCTTCGACAAACTGGATCAGGAATGCAGCGGGCCCGTGACTGCGCCGCGGCCAGCCATCGAGATAACGCAACAGCGTTGGCTGATGGGTACCGCCCAAAAGGATTTTTGGATTGCGCTGCAGGAGGCTCGCCGTGATCGGCGCAAGACGTACAAGGGGACTGGGTGCGTTCATCGTGTCGTGTCTCTGCCTCAAAAAGTCTGCATGGCAGGTGAGAGGCAACACCGAACCAGCGCTTTAGCGGTATTTCGAAGCCTGTTCCAGGCTTCTGACGGTAACTGGATGAGTCACCTGGCGCCCCGCAAGTAGCTGTTTAAATCGGCGCATGAGCAGCATCCTAGAGAAGCCAACCGGCCAGTGTCAAGAATCTGCACTCACAAAAAAGGCCCGTACCAGACGGGCCTTCGATGGTTCGACTCAGTGATCAGCCGGCGATGGCACGATCGACCGACAGCTTGCCAGCCCCCTCGATCAACACCGCAATGCTCGCGGCCAGCAACGCCAGGGCAAACTCATAACCGTTGTTCGCCATGAACAGACCGTTGCCGATGTGCACGGAGAAAATAGCTACCAGGGACAGGAAGGCCAGCCCCAATGCCGCCGGACGCGCCAGCAGGCCCACGATCAAGGCCAACCCGGCAAAAAACTCGGTGCCACCGGCCAATGTGGCCATCACGTAGCCGGGTGTCAGGCCGATGCTTTCCATCCACTGCGCGGTACCCGCCAGCCCATAGCCACCGAACATACCGAAGAGTTTCTGCGAGCCGTGAGCAGCGAAAATGACACCGACGGCGATGCGCAGCACGGTCAGACCGTAGCCGGCACGGGTAGACAGGATTTTGTTGATGAAGGAGCTCATAGGTTCATTTCCTTGGAATGTGTGGGTTGGTCGCCATATTAATCAGTTAAATCCATATGAAAAGCGCAAAAAGTCCGCCATACAAATCTACTTATTCGATCACTTACGCACTACAACCTTCTGATCCTTCGGTTCCAACGACTCCCGCTCCCGATCAAACGCCAGATAGTATTTGTTCACACTATTAACGTAGCTGACGGCGCCCATTCCTACCTGCTCCATGGCAATGCGTTCGACCTGGAAAAACCATTGGTTGGGATTCAACCCTCGCCGCCGCGCCTCGGCACGCATGCCCTGAACACGCTCGGGCCCCATGTTGTAGGCAGCCAGCACAAAGGCCATGCGCTCGCGCTCGTTAAGCTTTGGGCTGGAGAAAAACTTGCGACGGATCATGGCCAGGTACCTGGCACCGGCCTGGACATTGGCATCCAGGTTCTGAATATTGCCAACGCCGACTCGTTGGGCCGCCGCCGGAGTGATCTGCATCAGCCCGGTGGGGCCGCTGCCGCTGCGGGCGCCGGGCTGCAGGGCGGACTCCTTGAAGGCCAGGGCCGCCAGGTTGAGCCAGTCCATGTCCTGAGCTTCGGCGTGTTTTTGCAGCACAGGGCGCAGTTTCTCCAGCCGCTGGCGGTCGGCCCGGGCCAGCGGATAATGAACCTGGTACAAACGGCGGTAGATGCGCAGGAAAGCAGCATCCTCGTTGGACGGTGCCTTGTAGGTCGTCAGGAATCCGTTGATGCTCGCCCGCAGCATGGCGGCGTCGCGGCGAACGAACCAGTGTTCGTTATCCGGCTCACCGATCAGCAACTGCCGGTCGAAACGCAACTTGGGCAGGATCTTGCCCCAACGCTCGGCGATGGGTTGCTCGACAATGGTCAGATGGAAAATGCCGCCCTGGACCATTTCCAGCACATCCTCCACCGCCAGGGTGGGGTCGACCCATTCGATTTTCACCGGCGGTAACTTGAGCAACGCCAGCTTCTGGTTGATCTGGCCCACCGCGTCCCCCGCCGCACTGCCGTTGGGCAACGCCAGAGTCTTGCCGGACAACTGCTCCACCCGCGTGTAGCGTTTCTCCCCCTTGATGCCTACCAGCATCAAGGGCACGTCGCGGCGAATCGGATCGCTGGCACTGACCGCATGACTGGGCAAGGGCTCGAGCAATTCCCCCGGTGCCACAAGGTCGCCCTCTGCGCGCTGCAAGGCACCGAGTAGCTGGTCCTTGGCTTTGGGAATGATCTTGAGGGTGATTTCCTGGCCATCCCGGGCATGGCCGTTGAGGTACTGTTCGAACGCCCGCAACCGATGGTATTCGACGCCGATGGGTTGCCCCTGGACTTCACCGGAACTGTTGCGGCTCTGATTGACCAATACTTTCAGCACGCGACTGCTGCGGATCTGCGCCAAGTCACGCACCGTCCCAGGCGCCACCGCCTGCACCGGGCCAGGCAGCCGCGCCTCGGCCGGCATCGGCAGCAGCAGCGAACAACACAGCAGTAGCAACGCCTGGGGACGTGTCATCCACTCTCCGGAAGGGATACCGCGACCCGCCTTCTTGAAAAACGAGGCTTGGGCCGACAGAAACAGAGCACCTTGGGGCGCTGAAAAGTGCGAAAGACTGGCACAGTGATGGCTTTTATACCAATCCGACCTGTCTCGTGGCCTCAACAGACAGCCTCAACTCGTTGTAGTTCTTGGCTTTTCTTATAAATCTACAGCTCTGATATGCTTTCCGGCCTTTGGGCCGAGGTAGCACCATGCAACTCATCGATATCGGCGTCAACCTGACCAACCCCAGTTTCACCGATAAACACCAGGCGGTGCTTGAGCGCGCCTATGAAGCAGGGGTCTGCCAACTGATCCTGACCGGCACCAGCATCGAGGGCAGCGAACAGGCTCTCGAACTGTGTCAACAGCTGGACGAGACCGGCAAGCGCCTGTTCTCCACCGCCGGCATCCATCCCCACAGCGCCAGCGACTGGACCACCGACAGCGCCAGGCATCTCAAGGACCTGCTGGGGCAAGATCACGTCCGTGCCGTGGGAGAATGCGGACTGGATTTCAACCGGGACTTCTCCCCTCGTCCGCAGCAGGAGAAGGTGCTGGAAGAACACCTCGCCCTCGCGGCGGAGCTGCAACTTCCGGTCTTTCTTCACGAACGCGATGCCGACCAGCGCTTGCTGGAGATCCTGCGGGACTTCCGCGACCGTCTGCCGGCCGCAGTGGTGCATTGCTTTACCGGTGAGAAAAAGGCGCTGTTCAGCTACCTTGACCTGGACCTGCACATCGGTATCACCGGCTGGATCTGCGATGAGCGCCGGGGCACGCATTTGCACCCCTTGGTACGCGAGATCCCTCGCGGCCGGCTGATGCTCGAAAGCGATGCGCCCTACCTGCTGCCCCGCACCCTGCGCCCCAAACCCAAGAACGGTCGCAACGAGCCGGCCTTCCTGACGGAGGTTTTGCGGGAAATCGCCTTGCATCGGGGCGAGACCCAAGAAGACCTGGCCGCTCACAGCACAGCGTGCGCGCGGGCGTTTTTCGGGCTGCCCGCGATCTCCTGAGCCGCCCAAATCCCTTGTGGGAGCCTGCTCGCGATAGCAGTGAATCAGCTTGCAAGTCAGTGGCTGGCACTCCGCTATCGCGATCAGGCTCGCTCCCACAGGGAATCCGGGCCAGCCCATGGTTCCTAGCATCAGGTCTGTTGACCCACATCAACACTCCACCTCCCGGGATAGCGGCAACATAATGGCACCTTGCCAAAACTGTTTCCGCTATCAGAGAAGACCTTCCATGGGTGCCTGGCTTAGCAATATCTCGCTGAAATACAAATTCTGGGCGGTCAACGCGGTCGCCTTTGTAACCACCTTGCTGCTCGTGCTCTATGCACTGCAGCTTGAACAACAGGCCCGCAATGATGCGGCCCGGGTGAATGCCCAGGCCCAGGCGCGCCTGCTCAGCGCCTGGCCGGTCGGTCAGCCGTTGCCCAAGGCCGAGAATCTGCTGTCTTTCCAGCAAGGCCAGATGCCTACATTCAATAATCAATCGTTGCCTTCACTGGCGCAGGCGCAGGGCTGGGTCGATCTCGATATCAAGCCACTAGTCGGCAATCAACCGTTATTGGGTGCAGAAGTGATCCGACGCGGCGACGGTCAACAACTCGCCGTCCTGGCCCAGGGTGCAAGCCTGAGCCAGGTGTTCGGCGAGCGTTTCAGCCAATACGCCGCAGCAGTGTTCGTATTGATGCTTGCCATGCTGGGTGCGTCGCAATTGTTGATCCGCTTCCTGTTGAGCCAGCTCAACACGCTGAAGGACGTGATGCTGCATGTGGAGAAAACCGGCGATCTGTCCGCCCGCGTACCCCTGGCCTGCGAGGACGAAGTGGGACAGATGGCCGCCGCATTCAATGCCATGCAAGCCGGTTATCAACGGGTAGTCGATACCGTGGCCAGCACCGCCCGGCAACTGGACAGCGGCGCGGCGCGATTGGCCTCGAGCATGAGCGAGGTTCGCCACGGCATGCTTGGGCAGCAGAGCGAAACCGATCAGGCGGCGACGGCGATCAATGAGATGTCCGCCACGGTGTATCACATCGCCCAGCATGCCGGCGCCACTCGCGACCTTTCGAAAACCGCCGACACCCTGGCTGGTAATGGTCGCGACGTGGTCAATCGTGTGGAACAGTCAATCACCGGCCTCTCCTCCGGGGTGCAGCAGACCGCCGAAATGATCCAGCGCCTGGCCGAAGACAGCCAGAAGATCAACAGCGTGGTCAGTGTGATCCACAGCATCGCGGAGCAAACCAACCTGTTGGCCCTCAACGCAGCCATCGAAGCGGCACGGGCCGGGGAAATGGGCCGGGGGTTTGCCGTGGTAGCCGACGAGGTACGCAATCTCGCCAAACGGGTACAAACCTCAACGGATGAAATCACCACCATGGTCTCGGCCCTGCAGGCGGGCACCCAGGACGCGGTGGACTTCATGCAGGAAAGTTCCTACAAGGCCGACGATTGCGTACAACAGGCCCGCGAGGCCGGCGAGGCGCTGGAGCAGATCACCGGGGCGGTGGCCCAGATGCGCGAGAGCAACACCCAGATCGCCGTCGCGGCCGAGCAGCAAAGCCAGGTTGCCGAGGAAATGAACCGGGCGGTGGTTAGTATTCGCGACGTGACCGAAAACACCGTACGCCAGACTGTGGACTCGGCCACCACCAGTCATGAACTGGCGACCCTGGCGGGCGAATTGAGCAAGGCGATCGGGCAGCTCAGACTCTGAAACCGCCATCGCGGGCAAGCCTTGCTCCCACAGGTCCATGTGTGCTTTGTGGGAGCAAGGCTTGGCCCTCACAGGTCCATGCGTGCTTTGTGGGAGCAAGGCTTGGCCCTCACAGGTCCATGCGTGCTTTGTGGGAGCAAGGCTTGGCCCTCACAGGTCCATGCGTGCTTTGTGGGAGCAAGGCTTGCCCGCGATGGCTTCATCCGAGAACTGACTCTGACTCTATCGCTCCCATAGCCAACCGCGATTCGCCGCCCTGCCCCGCCATGCCTATTCTTGTATCAACAGATGTCAGGCATAAGGAGCAGCATCATGCACAAACGTCACCCTACCCTTGCAGGCTGGCACTGGCACACCTTCAACCCAGCCCATCTGGTGTTGCAACTGATCGCCGTGCCATTGCTCATCATCGCATCGCTGCTGAGCATCTCGGGCGCGCTCAACCTTGACCTGGCGGACATCAGCATCGGTATCATCGCGGTATTCGCCTCGCTGGGACTGCTGCGCCACACTCATTGAGCGCCCACATACCTCAGCCGAAAATCGTCACCGTCTGCCGGCTCATGGCGATCAGGCGGCCATCGGCGCTCCAGAACTTCGCAGCGACGTGACCGTAGCCGTCCTGGGCATACTCGATCTCGGCCAGGTACTTGCACCAGTCCAACGTCGTGAGTGCTGGCACCGGCTGGACGAATTCGATGGTCCAGGTGAGCGTGCTGCCCGGCGCCATTTGTGTCAGGTGAGGCAGTAGCGCGGGCGGCCAGGCATCCACCAATGCGAGGATGTGGGCTTCGTTGAGCGGCTCTTCCTTGACATCCCCGCGCAACCGTACCCAGCCGCCCATGTTGCGGGATTTATTGCCGGTGAACGGCAGGCCACCAACGCTCCAGCACATTGCCAGGTGACGCATGAACTCCGGCGTGCCGCCCTTGATGTAAGGCAGCTCCTGGCAATGCTCGATACTTTTGAACTCGGGCGCGGGGTCTGCCTGCACCGCCACCACGGAGGAGCGCGACGCACCGAAGCTGCCTTGCACCACTGTCACCACTTGGCCGTTCTGCATCGCGCGCCCCTGCACCTGGCTGACCGCTTTGCCTTCACGCAACACTTCGACTTCAAAACTGACGGGCACGTCCGGTTCGACCGGGCCAACGAAGGTGATTGCCAGCGAACGCACCGGACGATCCGCCGGCACCCGTGCGCGCATCGCCTCATATTGCAGTGCCGCCACCAGCCCACCAAAAGTGGCGCGTCCCTGACCCCATTCAGGGGCGATGGTCACGGCGTCTGGCTGACGGCGCACGGCATCGATCAAATCGGAAAAGCGCATGGCAACCTCGAAAGCGTGGGAGAAGGATGAAGGATCTTAACCAGCCGGGATCAGCGACACAGCGCTCATTCCGGCCAAAGAGGCTGACAGATAGGCCGCCACACTTTAATCAACGCACAGAGCATTGTGGGAGCGAGCCTGCTCGCGATGGCGGAGGTCGGTCAGCATGGGGCAAGCTGAGCCGGCGCTATCGCGAGCAGGCTCGCTCCCACAGGGAGATAGAGGGAGGTTTTTTCAGGATTTCTCGAAGCAGCTCGCGATCAGCTTATCGAGCACCTTGTCAGCCTTGGCTTCGGCCTCGGTCATGGTAGTGCGCCAGACCGGCACACAGGGTTGCAGGTCGTGTTCCCGTTCAGCCTGGGCCAGCCATTGCCAGCAGTCGTGCCAATCGCCCAGGGCGCCTTGGGCGGACTTGAGTCGTGGCATGGCCGATTCCGGCAGGCGATCGAGTTCCGGGTAGGCTTCGATCGCATAGCGCACGCGCTTGATCAGCAGCCGCAACCGGTGGCGGTCATGGGCCGGATCACGCAACGCTTCACCGAGTTTTTTCCATTGTTTGTCCAGACGCTTTTCAATGCGTTTGCGCAAGCCCTTTAGCAGCCCCTGATGCTGGGCAGCGCGAACGAAGCGCGGAAATGCATCGAGGATCATCAACAGCTGCGCCAACTCCCGGCTAGCGGCCACGGCTGGATAGGCCTGGGCCATCTGCAGCCGGCGCCGTTGCGCCGCGCTGGTCTTGCCGTGCAGCTCAAGATAAGCCGCCAGCACTTCCCGGTCACGCAGCGGCGTGGTCAGGGCACCAACCGCTGAAGCGGCTGTTTCCAGCTGTTCAACACCCGGCAAGCCGCGCAATGGGCGGAGCAAGCTGCGCAAACGGCGAACCGTGGTCCGCAGGTCATGCAGCGCTTCACTGTCGGTATGGGCATTCAAGCGGGCCTGGCAGGCCAGCAGGCGGACTTCCAGGCCAAGAATCCTGGCCACCAGCCGATCGATCATAAGGGCGTACTCCGTACGCAGTTGCAAGCCTCAAGCTTCAAGCTGCAAGTAGAGGCGTGTCGCATGCTTCTCTCCTGCAGCTTGTCGCTTATAACTTGCCGTTGATCTTATCGTCCCGCACGGGACTCGCGGATGTAGAAGCGAGCTTTCTCGGCCTTTCTGGAGCAGCCTTCGAACGCTTCGAACTGCTGCTGGGTCTTGGCACCGGTCAGCAGCGACAGGGCCTTGGAGTAGCTGACAGTACCGGCAAAGCCTTCGGCCTTGGCCAGGTCCAGTTCATGCCAGGCGGCATCGAGCTGGGTACCGCAGCTGTCACGATAAGCTGTTTTGCCTGCACAACCAGCCAGGGCCAGAACCATCAGGGATGCTACTAGGGGCAGGCAGATCCGGGCTTTCATCATTACACCTCAGTCAGGTCAAACAGTCGTGCTGGTAAGACGGCCTTAAAGGCAAAAAGTGCCTTGTGCCGAGCGCCTTAATTCAAGTGTGGGCGAGCATACAAAAATGTCACTCCCGCGTGTCAAATAACGACGTTTGTGCCACAACGATTGAGCCGGGCCGTCGATCAGTGCATTGTTGAAGTCTGTTCGACAAGAGGCAGGGTCATGACAAAACGTGTCGCATTGGTATTGGGTTCGGGCGGCGCCCGAGGCTACGCCCATATCGGGGTGATCGAGGAAATCGAACGACGTGGCTATGACATTGCCTGCATCGCCGGCTGTTCAATGGGTGCCGTGGTGGGTGGAATCTATGCCGCCGGCAAGCTCAGGGACTACCGCAACTGGATCGAAAGCCTGGATTACCTGGACGTTTTGCGGCTGGTGGACGTCAGCTTCCGCCTTGGTGCGATCCGCGGAGAAAAAGTCTTCGGACAGATCCGCAAGATCGTCGGCGAACTCAATATCGAAGACCTGCGCATTCCCTACACCGCCGTAGCCACGGACCTGACCAACCAACAGGAAATCTGGTTCCAGGAAGGTTGCCTGCATCAGGCAATGCGCGCCTCGGCGGCGATTCCCAGCCTGTTCACGCCAGTGATGCAAGGCAACCGCATGCTGGTGGATGGTGGCCTGCTCAATCCGCTGCCGATCGTGCCGGTAGTATCGAGTCACTGTGACCTGATCATCGCAGTCAACCTCAATGCCACCAACCAGCGACAATACAGCCTGCCGGTCATCCCGCGTCCCGCTGCGTTCAAGAGCCGATTCGACAATCTCATCAGTTCCCTGGGGTCGAAATTGCCATTTCGTCGCAAGCAGGCCGAGCAATTGTTGCTGCTGGAGCAGGAAGCGTTGAAGGCCGAGGCCGCCGACATCAACCCCTGGCTCGAATCCGCCGAGCCTGAAGGCCAGCAACCGGCCGCCGCGCCCGAGACTGAAGGCGCACCGAAGTCCGCCACCGGTTCATTCATCATCGATAACGTCGGCCCGGCCTCGTTGCTGGATTTGATCAACCAGAGTTTCGAGGTGATGCAAACCTCGCTGGCCCAATACAAAATCGCCGGGTATCCGCCGGATGTATTGATCAACGTACCGAAACGGGTGTGCCGGTTCTTCGAGTTCTACAAGGCGCCGGAGTTGATCGCTCTGGGGCGGGAGATTGCCAGTGACACTCTGGATCGGTATGAAAGTGAACAGAGCTGAAGCAACACCTTGATCCTGTGGCGAGGGGATTTATCCCCGTTGGGGTGCGAAGCAGCCCTAAAATCAGACAACTCGGTTTGCCAGCTTTATCGAGTCGACGGGTTTGGGGGTGCTTTGCACCCCAGCGGGGATAAATCCCCTCGCCACAACAGTGCTTGGCTGAAGACCGAGAGGTTAAAACCCACCCTCTCCCAACAACCGATACCCCACCCCCGCCTCGGTCGCAATGAACCGGGGACGCGTCGGGTCGTCGGCCAGTTTTTGACGCAGGTGGCCGACGACGATGCGTAGGTAGTGACTGTCTTCGGTGTGGGTCGGGCCCCAGATGTCCTTGAGCAACTGTTGTTGGGTGATGACCCGTCCGGGGTGCCGCGCCAGTTGTGCCAGCACGGCGTATTCCTTGCGGGTCAGGGCCACTTCGGCGCCGTCCAGCAGGACCCGTCGATAGGCCAGGTCCACCGTCAGCGGACCAAACGTCAGCGCCGCTTCCCGGGCCTCGCCTGCCGGTGCCTGGCGCAAGAGAGCGCGGACGCGGGCCAGGAATTCCTGGATGCCGAACGGCTTGGTCACGTAATCGTTGGCGCCGTTGTCCAGCGCCTCGACTTTCTGGGCTTCACTGGCCCGCACCGAAAGCACCAGCACCGGCACCGTCGACCATTGGCGGAACTCGCACAGCACCTGCTGACCATCCATGTCCGGCAGGCCCAGGTCGAGCACCAGCAGATCAGGCTTATTCAATGCCGCCAGGGCCAGGCCGTCAGTCCCTGTACCGGCCTCCAGCACCTTGTAGCCCTGGGAGACCAGGCTGATGCGCAGGAATTTGCGGATCTGCGGCTCATCATCGATGACCAGGAGGGTCGCGGTTTGGCTCATGGATTCGGTTCACTGAAAATCAAATGGCAGAGAGTAACGCAGCCCGGCTCAAGCTTCATCGCCCATGTCCGGTTGTGCCTGCAATGGCAGGTGCAAGGTGATGCAGGTGCCACGCCCATCGAGGCCTTCGCCCACACTGATGCGCCCACCATGGGCACCCACCATGCCCTGACAGATCGCCAACCCCAGACCCGTGCCCTGCCCGCCCCGATCGCCGCGCGCAGCGGTGTAGAACATGTCGAAGATTTTCTCCCGCTCTTGCTGGGGGATCCCCGGCCCTTCATCGGCCACGGCAAAAAACACTTCACCGTCCGTCGCACCTGCGCTCAGCGACAGACGTCCGTGGGGCGGCGAGAAACGCGCGGCATTTTCCAGCACGTTCACCAGGGCCTGTTCGATCAGCGCCGCGTGGACATACAGCAATGGCAATTGGGCAGGCACCTCGACGCTGACCATCAGCGGCGCCAGCATCGCCCTCAGGCGGTTCAACGCGCTGCCGACGATATCGGCCGGCGCCACCCAGTCCCGCGCCAGTTTCAGGGCTCCGTGGCCGAGGCGGGTCATGTCCAGCAGGTTCTGGATGTAGCGATCCAGGCGTTCGGCTTCATCGCGGGTGCCTTCGAGCAATTCGCGACGATCCGCCAGCGGGATCGCCTCCCCCAGTGCCAGCAGGCTGTCGATGCTGCCACGCATGGCGGTCAACGGCGTGCGCAGATCATGGGAGACCGAGGCCAGCAAAGCGCTGCGCAGTTGCTCGGTCTCGCCGTGCAGGCGCGCCGCCTCAAGATCCTGAGCCAACTGCGCCCGGGCCAGCGCCTGGGCCAGCGGCTGGCTGAGGGCCGCCAACCAGCGACGCCGTTGACCGCTCAAAGGACTGTCGTCTTTCGAACGCACGCCCAGCAACGCCAGCGGTCCACCCTCCACCGACAACGGCCACCACCACCAGCGCCCGAGCGGCAGTGTCCCGGTACCGGCGCCGGCCGGCTGGTCGTGCTGCCAGGCCCAATCGGCCGCCGCACGTTCGGCCTCGACGAACGTCAGCACCTCAGCGGTCTCGACCTTCCAGCCACTCTGGCCTTCTCGATTGAGCAGACACAGCTGCAAGTCATGCCAACCGTTGAAGTGCTGCGCGGCGGCGCTGATCACCGCCTGACGGTCGGTGGCAGCCGTGAGCTTGCGGGACAGATCAAGCAATTCGCCGGTTTCCTGCTGAGTGTCGCGCAGCGCCTGCAACTGCCGACGCTGACGGGCAGCAAGATTGCCGGTCAAGGCCGCCATCAGCAGGAAGAACGCCAGCGTCAGCACATCTTCGTCACGCTGAATGGTGAAGGAAAAGTTCGGCGGGATGAACAAAAAGTCGTAGGCCAGGAACGACAGTGCCGCACAAGCCAACGCCGGGCCGAGGCTGCTGCGCACCGCCACCAGCAAGACCGCCATCAGAAACACCAGGGAGATGTTGGGCAACTCCAGCAGCCCGGAAATGCCCCAGGCCAATGCACTGGCCGCTACGGTCGCCAACAACGCCAGCACGTAGTCGAAACCAGTCTGGACGCGACTTGAATAAACGCGGGCTGGACGCAGTTGCTCATCGCTGTCCAGCACGTTGATCTCCAGCCCCCGGGCATCGCGCAACAAGCGTGAGGCCAGGCCGCCGCCAAACCAACGCCTGCGCAGGCGCGGTCGGGACTGCCCGACCAGGAGCAGCGTGGCCCGACGTTCGATGGCATGCTGAATCAGAGTCCTGGCCACTTCGCCGGCCCGCAGCAGTACCACCTCACCGCCCAGACGCTCCGCCAGTTGCTGGGCATTCTGCAGGCGCTGGCGCGAGGTCTCGTCCGGAGCGC
Organism: Pseudomonas corrugata; assembly: GCF_001269905.1. Classification (GTDB taxonomy): domain Bacteria; phylum Pseudomonadota; class Gammaproteobacteria; order Pseudomonadales; family Pseudomonadaceae; genus Aquipseudomonas; species Aquipseudomonas corrugata. The sequence continues at coordinate 262,893 of NZ_LHVK01000015.1, forward strand.
CACCGTTGTCCACGTGCACCAGGCTCCACGGCAGATGCCGACGCTGGGCGACGCGACTGGCATGGCGCACCAGGCGCTCGGCTTGGGTATCGCCGTCGACTCCCACCAGTAATCGACCACGCACCACCGGGGCGGCCTGCCCCAGTTGCCGATAGCCGAGCGCCAGATCGTTGTCCACTTGCGCAGCGGCGGTCTGCATCGCCAGCTCACGCAGGGCCGTCAGGTTGGTCTGGGTGAAGAAAGCATCGATCGCCGCACGGGCCTGCTCGGGCACATAGACCTTGCCATCACGCAGGCGCTCCAGCAGTTCTCGGGGCGGCAGGTCGATCAGCAGCAGCTCATCGGCTTCCTGCAGGACCCAATCCGGCAGTGTTTCTCGAACCTGCACCCCGGTGATGCCGCGTACCTGGTCATTGAGACTTTCCAGGTGCTGGACATTGACGGTGGTGTAGACGTCGATGCCGGCAGCAAGCAGCTCTTGAATGTCTTGCCAGCGCTTGGCGTGGCGACTGCCGGGAGCATTGCTGTGGGCCAGTTCGTCAACCAGCACCAGCTTTGGCCGGGCGGCCAGCAGACCGTCGAGGTCCATCTCCTCAAGCATCACGCCACGGTATTCGGAGCGCACCAAAGGCTGCTGCACCAGGCCACCGAGCAGCGCTTCGGTTTCGGCTCGACCGTGTGTCTCCACCACGCCGGCGATGACCTTCACGTTCTGACGCAACTGGGTATGGGCCGCTTGCAACATGGCGAAGGTCTTGCCGACACCCGGTGCCGCGCCAAGAAAGACCTTGAGCCGACCACGGCCAGTACGGGGCAGTTTGGCTAACAGGGCGTCGGCGCGGCCGGAGTCGCTCATGGTGTGGTTCTCTTGCTTTCGGATATTGATGGTATGCCCATTCTCACAGGCGCCATGGAACCCTTGTGGGAGCGAGCCTGCTCGCGATGACGATATATCAGCTTGCAGATGTGTGACTGATACACCGCTATCGCGAGCAGGCTCGCTCCCACAAGGGGGGATTACAGCTTTTCCAGCGCCAGGTTCAACGCCAGCACATTCACTACCGGCGGCCCCACCAGAGGTCGCTCGATGTGAGTGTCGAGCAACTGCTGCAAGGTCGAGACCGGCAGGTTGCGCGCGGCGGCGACTCGCGCCAGTTGATAGGCAATCGCTGCCGGTGGCAAGTGCGGATCCAGCCCGCTGCCGGAGGTGGTCAACAGCGCCAGCGGTACTGGGCCCTGACCCGGTACCAAAAGCGTGTGGGCATCATCGATTATCCGCTTGGCCAGCGCCGGATTGCTCGGGGAAAGGTTGCTGGCGCCGCTGGCAACCGTGGCGAAGGTGCCGGCCGAGGGACGTGGATGGAACCAGGCATCCCCCTGGAATTCCTGGGCGATCAACAGGGAGCCGCGCACCTTGCCGTCGGCACCCTCGACGAGGCTGCCGTTGGCCTGGACGGGAAAGGCGGTTTGCGCCACTGCGGTGACCAGCAAGGGGTAGGCTATGCCGGTGATAAAGGTCATCAGAAGTAACAGGCTCAGGGCCGGACGAATTAGCATAGACATACAGAGATCCTCAGTTGAAACCTATTTGTGGCAAGGGGTTAGCTGCACGCTTCAAACTTCAAACCAGCCCCAACGCCGTCAGCAACACATCTATTCCCTTGATCCCCACGAACGGCACCACGATCCCACCCAGGCCATAGATCAACAGATTGCGCCGCAGCAACGCCGCCGCGCTCGCCGCCTGCACCCGCACGCCGCGCAGGGCCAGGGGGATCAGCACCACAATGATCAATGCGTTGAACACAATGGCCGAGAGAATGGCGCTCTGCGGGCTGCTCAGGTGCATCACGTTCAATACGCCGAGCTGTGGATAAATCGAGGCGAACAACGCCGGCAGGATCGCGAAGTACTTGGCGATGTCATTGGCTATGGAAAAGGTGGTCAGTGCCCCACGGGTCACCAACAGCTCCTTGCCGACCTGCACCACGTCCAGCAACTTGGTCGGGTCGCTGTCGAGGTCGACCATGTTGGCCGCCTCCCGCGCCGCTTGTGTGCCGTCATTCATCGCCATGCCGACATCGGCCTGGGCCAGGGCCGGGGCGTCGTTGGCGCCGTCGCCGCACATGGCCACCAGTCGACCGTCATTTTGCTCATGGCGGATACGCGCCAGTTTCTTCTCCGGCGTGGCCTCGGCCAGCACGTCGTCGACGCCCGCTTCGGCGGCAATCGCGGCGGCGGTCAGCGGATTGTCGCCAGTGACCATCACGGTACGGATGCCCAGCTTGCGCAGCTCGGCGAAACGCTCGCGGATACCCGGCTTGACCACATCCTTGAGATGGATCGCGCCCAGCAACTTGCCGTCCACGCACACCAAGAGGGGCGTGCCGCCGCTCTGGGCAATCTGGTCGACCTCTCGGGCCAGCATCGATGGTAACTGGTTGCGCGGCAGGCCGATAAAATCCAGCAGCGAATCCACCGCCCCCTTGCGATATACCCGCCCCTGATGATCAACACCGGACAAACGGGTTTCAGCGCTGAACGGTACCGCGGTCAGCGATTCCAGGGCAGGCTCGGGCTGCGGGTGCAACGCTCGCAGGTGTTCCACGATGGACTTGCCTTCAGCGGTGTCGTCGGCCAATGAAGCCAACAGCGCCCCTTCGGCCAACTCCTTCACGCTCACCCCCGGAGCGGCATGAACCGCTGCACAACGACGATTGCCGAACGTGATGGTGCCAGTCTTGTCCAGCATCAGCACGTGCACGTCCCCCGCCGCTTCCACCGCGCGACCGGATTTGGCGATCACGTTCAAGCGCACCAGCCGATCCATCCCGGCGATGCCGATGGCCGACAGCAACCCGCCAATGGTGGTGGGAATCAACGTAACCAACAGCGCCACCAGGAAAACCAGTGGCAAGCTGCTGTTAGCGAAGTGGGCGAAGGGTTGCAACGTCACCACCACCAACAGGAAGATCAGAGTCAGGCCGATCAACAGAATGTCCAGAGCCACCTCGTTCGGCGTCTTCTGCCGCTTGGCGCCTTCGACGAGGGCGATCATACGGTCCAGGGTCGACTCGCCGGGGTTGCTGGTAATGCGCACTAACAACCAATCGGAGACCAACCGGGTGTTGCCGGTGACCGCTGAACGATCACCGCCGGATTCACGAATAACCGGCGCAGACTCACCGGTGATCGCCGCCTCGTTGACCGCGGCGATGCCCTCGATCACTTCGCCATCGCCCGGAATCATCTCCCCTGCCTCCACACGCACCACATCGTCTTTGCGCAAACGGGTGGCGGGAACGACTTCAAAGCCATTGGCGGTCCGACAACGTGCGCTGAGGCCTTCGCTGCCAGCCTTGAGGCTGTCGGCCCGCGCCTTGCCGCGCCCTTCGGCCAAGGCTTCGGCGAAGTTGGCGAACAGCACGGTGAACCAAAGCCAGAGCGCGATCTGCGCGGCAACGAACGTCGGCACGGCACTGTCGGGAATCAAGCACAGCACAGTGGTGAGTATTGCCGTCAGCTCCACCACCAGCATCACCGGTGCACGGTGCAACTGGCGCGGATCGAGTTTGACAAAAGCTTGTATCAAAGCCGGCCGCCACAGGGCGGAGATGGCGGTTTTCGCTTGCGGTGCCTGGGTGGGAACCGCGTGGGGTGCGGGCATATTCATCATCGGATCCTCAGAAGCCCATGCTCAGGTGTTCGGCAATTGGGCCCAGGGCCAGGGTCGGCAGGAAGGTCAGGCCGCCCATCAACAAAATAGTCACGGTCAGCAAGGTCACGAACAGCGGGCCGTGGGTGGGGAAACTGTTCTGGCCGATCGGGGCGGTTTTCTTCAGCGCCAGGCTGCCGGCCAACGCCAGCACCGGCAGGATGTAGCCGAAACGGCCGATCAACATGCCCAGGCCCAGCATCAGGTTATGGAACGGCGTGTTGGCGCCAAATCCAGCAAATGCCGAACCGTTGTTTGCCCCCGCCGACGTGTAGGCGTACAGCAACTGGCTGAAGCCATGGGCGCCAGGGTTGCTCACCGCAGCGGCAGGCCCGGGCAGGCTTGCGGCGACGGCGCCCAGCACCAGCACGCTCACCGGCATCACCAGCAGAGTCACCACCAGCAGTTGCACTTCCCGGGCACCGAGCTTCTTGCCCAGGTATTCCGGCGTGCGACCAATCATCAAGCCGGCCAGGAACACTGCAATCAGCACGTTCAGCAACATCCCGTAGAGCCCGGCCCCGACCCCACCGAAAATCACTTCGCCGACCATCATGTTCACCAGCGCGACCATGCCACTGAGGGGGTTGAGGCTGTCGTGCATGGCGTTGACCGAGCCGTTGGACGCCGCCGTGGTGGTCACCGACCACAACACCGACGCGGTGGTGCCGAAACGCGCCTCCTTGCCTTCCAACGGCGCGGTCTGCTCCACGGCCGCATCGGCCAATGCCGGATTGGGTTGGTACTCGGCCCACAGCGAAGTCGCGCCACCGATCAGGAAAAGCGCGAGCATGCAGGCGATGATCGCCCGACTCTGACGCAGATCCTTGACGTAGTGGCCGAACATGAACACCAGCGCGGCGGGAATCAGGATGATCGAAGCGAGCTCGAACAAGTTGCTCCAGGCTGTCGGGTTCTCGAACGGATGCGCCGAGTTGACGCCGAAGAAACCGCCGCCGTTGGTGCCCAGTTGCTTGATCGCAATCTGGCTGGCGGCCGGCCCCAGTGGAATCACCTGGTCGGCCCCTTGCATCGTCACGCCGTGCACATAGTGCGCAAACGTCTGCGGCACGCCCTGCCACACCAGGAACAAGGCCAGTAACATACACAACGGCAAGAGTCCGTAGAGGGTGGCCCGGGTCATGTCGACCCAGAAATTGCCCAGGGTCCTGGCCGACTTACGCCCGATCCCGCGACACAGCGCCACCAGCACAGCCAGGCCAGTGGCGGAGCTGACAAAATTCTGCACGGTGAGACCAATCATCTGGCTCAGGTAGCTCAGGGACGCTTCACCGCTGTAGGACTGCCAGTTGGTGTTGGTCATGAAACTGACGGCCGTATTGAAAGCTTGAGTCCACTCCATGCCTGGCACTTGTTCGGTGTTGAGTGGCAAATGCCCCTGTAACAGCAAAATCGCGAACAGCGATACGAACCCCGCCAGGTTGAAAGCGAGCAAGGCCAGGGTGTATTTCTGCCAGGTCTGCTCGACCTGAGGATCCACCCCAGACAACCGATAGCAGCCTCGCTCCAGCGGCCCGAGAACCGGGGAAAGCCACGTGCGCTGCCCTTCCATGACCTTGTAAAAGAACCGCCCGAGAAATGGAGCCGGGATCAGTACCAGCGCGAAAAAGGCAATGATCAGCCCGTAGTCATAACCGTGCATAACCGCTCCTAGTTCCGGTCTGCGCGCAACAGCGCAACCAGCAGATAAATGAACAGCGCCACTGCCAGCAGCAATGACACCCCGTCCAGGACACTCATGGGGTTTCTCCGTGGTGCGGCGTCGTGCCGCGTGTGGAGTGATTGTCGGCAGGGAGGCTGTAAAGGAACGAGATCGAGAGTTGGGTCGAGGAATAAAGAATTCGTAAAAATGAACGATGGCCTGCTGGCCGCGTTATGAGATACATCCGGTAGAACAGGGGTAGTATTGAACCACTGCGAGCAACCTTCGCTCATAAGTAGTAGGTGTTGCGGATTGGGTGAACAACGCCCACTGGCCCGCCCTCAAGGAGAGTCCTATGCCCTGGTATGCCTGGCTGATTTTGATCGTTGCAATCGGCTCGATCGTCGGAGGCCTGATGATGCTGCGCGACACTGCTAACAAGGTCGAACTGACTGATGAGCAACGCAAGCGCGTGGCCGAGAGGAATGCGGAGATGGATGCGAAGGAGGCCAAGGATCGTTGATGGCTTGAGCTGCGTACCGCTTTCTGTGGCGAGGGGATTTATCCCCGCTGGGCTGCGCAGCGGCCCTAAAACCGAGCACCCAGCCCTAACAGGAAAACCGCTTGGCCGGTTTACGACTGCTGCGCAGTCGAGCGGGGCGGTGCGACGTTTCGCTAAATCCCCGCGCCACAAAAGAAGTGTTATTTCTCCCAATCCGCCTTGGCAATCTGCAAGCCATGCAACCCCTTGTAGGCCGCCCGCTCGGGCTGGCTCCAGCCTTCGAGTAACGCATCCTCCAACTGATAGATCTCCACGCCCAGCGGACGACAGACACTGAGCGGATCCTGTGCGTCCGGCCCCCACATTGCCAATGACAGGTCACCGCCAGGGCAAGTGGACAAGGCGCAGAGCAGATCGATCTCGGCAAAAAACTCCAGGTAATCGCCCTTCTGCGCCGGACAGGCCTTCATGAAGTACATGTCGTCATGGTTGAGCCCGGTGCACTGGAAAATATTCAACACATCGTGCACGTCGAACTCTGTAAGACCGTGAGGCAATACCGCACGGGTCAGGTTCGAATGGCAGTGATGATGGAAATCCTCACCGGTCAGCATCCTGTTCACGTAGGGGTCACAACGAGTCCCCAGCAAGTCGTGTAGCCGTCCGCCATGCTCGTCGATGCCGTAGCCGGCCAGGCTGTCATCGGTGATGGTCACCAGGGGTCTCAAGAAAGGCAGGTTCGACCAGAGCCGGTCATGAGTGCTGACATGAGCGCCTTGCAGTTGCCGGGTGCGCGCCGCCCACAACCGCTCCCGCGGATCGTGGGCATTCCAGACGTTGAAATCGCCTACCTGCGGACCTACCGGAGTGGTGACGCGAAACACGTGGCCGGCCGGCACATGCCAGGCACGACCGGTGCGGATCGGCACTTCGAATTGCTCGATCAGCGTGCGTTTGTCCTGCTCGGCGCGGATGCGGTCGTAGAAGGGTTTATCCACCTGCAGGGCCGAGCCTTTGCTGACCTGGTAGGCGGCTGGATAGTCTTTGTACATGGCGCGGTCCTTTGATCAGTGTTTATTAATGGGAGTCATCAACTGCAGGAGCATTTGCTCGGAATCGTCGAGATAGAGGCTCATTGCCTCCTGCGCCGCCTGTTTGTCGCCTTCAGCCAGCCAATCATGGATCTGCCGGTCGCGGGCCAGCCACGGCGCCTGGAAACATGGTTCATCAGGCGCCGAAAAAAACGCCAGGCGCAACTGCGCAACCACGTTGGTGAAAAACTCGTCGAGTAAAGGGCTGCCCATCAACCCGACAATGTGTTGATGGAAAGCCAGGCTATGGGTCCCGACCGCGCGCCAATCTTCACGCTCCCGGGCCAGCTCGGCCGCCTCAAGCGCCTCGAGCATCCGGTTGGATCGATACGCGCCCAATGGCTGGCTGTTCATGATCGCCTGAAGCTCCAGGGTGCGACGGACCTTGAACAGATCCCGTACATCGTCACCGTCCAGTCTGCGGACCATCACCCCCTTGTTGCGCACATAACGGGTCAGCCCTTCCTGCCCCAAGCGATGCAACGCCTCACGAATGGTATTGCGTGAGGCGTTATAGGCCGAGACCAGATCGTTTTCCACCAAGGCCATGCCCGGCAGGAGGGAACCACCGATGATGTCGGCGCGCAGTTCGAGGGTGATCTGGTCGGCGAGGGAAAGACCCGTCTTCATGCTCAATGCCTCTTGATTGTTCAACAATCGATTGGTATTGAGTAATCATGATCTATGCCAAGTTTTATTACTTATCGGATGCCGCCGAATCGTTGCCTGGTTTCTTTTTCGCCAAAATGCAAAAGGCCAGTCATTCGACCGGCCTCTTTCGCTATCTCACTTCAATTCACTTCCAGCTTGTCGAGATTTCTGTCCAGGATCGCCTTGCCAATTCCCTTGACCTCCAACAGTTCCTCAACCGAAGAGAACGCCCCATTTGTTTCTCTGTATGCAACAATCGCCTTCGCTTTGGCCTCACCTATACCCGCCAGCTCTCGCTGTAGCGTAGGGGCATCCGCCTCGTTAAGGTTCACTTTGGCGTCTTGCGGCTTCGCCGCGATGTCCACTGCCTGCGGCGGCGTCTCCGTTCTGGCTGAGGGTGCAGCAATGGCCGCAATAGAGGCGCTGGTCAGCAGGGCAAAGACCAGGGAGTAGAAATAGCCTGTACGCATAAGTGACGCTCCATGACATCGTTAAGAGAGAAGCAGCTTTTCCGAAGCTGCCTCTCAAACTTAGGCGATGATGAATCGCTGTCAAAAATGTGTACGTTACAGATTATGTAATAATCATGGCTCAAGGCGACGCTGCTGGTAGATCCAGTCAACAATCTCTCCGTCCGGGGCATACCCGCTGACAGTATCCCGAAGCAATTGGCGAACACGGGTGTAGTCATCGTGTTCAATCGCAGCCAGCAGCTCAGCCAGCCTGGCCTTGAGCACATCCCAGGGAAGATGATCTTCGTTGGCACTCATGATCATTGGATGCTGGGTAGCAACGACGTTGTCACCAATCAACAACTCTTCATAAAGCTTCTCACCGGGCCGCAGGCCTGTGAACTTGATTGAAATATCACCGTGAAGGTTTTTCTCCGAGCGGACACTCAAGCCAGACAGGTGAATCATTTTCTCCGCCAGTTCGACAATTCTCACCGGTTCGCCCATATCGAGAACGAACACATCACCACCCAGGCCCATGGAGCCTGCCTGAATCACTAGCTGTGCGGCCTCCGGAATGGTCATGAAATAACGCGTGATCTTCGGATGGGTAACGGTCAACGGTCCGCCGGATTTGATCTGTTTATGGAACAGGGGGATAACCGAACCGGACGATCCCAACACATTGCCGAACCGGACCATGGTGAAACGAGTTTTGTTGACTCGAGACACATTGGCGTTGTCGCCGAACAATACGGGCGCCAGCTCACGGCTGAGGGCTTGCAATGTCAGTTCCGCGAGCCGCTTGGTACTACCCATCACATTGGTGGGGCGTACGGCTTTATCAGTGGAGATCAAGACGAAGTTCGATACACCCGCCTGCAATGCAGCCTGGGCAGTGTTCAGCGTCCCGATGACATTATTCAGGACGCCCTCGGCAATATTGTGCTCGACCATAGGGACATGTTTATAAGCCGCAGCGTGATAGACCGTATCGACATTCCAGGTCTTCATCACATCCAATAACTTGGCCTGATCCCGCACCGATCCCAGTATGGGAAGTAAACGAACAGACAGGGACTCCCGGGCAGCTCTAGGTTCAAGTTCGGACAAAATGCTGTAAAGATTGAATTCGCTATGTTCATACAACAAAAGCGTGGTGGGCTTGAGCGCCAGGATCTGCCGGCAGAGTTCAGAGCCTATTGATCCGCCTGCCCCAGTGACCAGAACCGACTGTCCAGTGATGCAATGCTCAAGCAAATCAGGCTGCGCAGGGACCGGGTCACGCCCGAGCAGGTCCGCAATATCCACCTCCTGGATGTCATCAACCTTGACCCGGCCACTGGCCAAGTCCATGAAACCCGGGACGCTACGTACATGCAGCGGGAACCCCTCAAGCAAGGTCAAGATCTCTCGACGACGACCACGGGACGATGAAGGTATTGCCAGTAGGATCTCCTGCGCCCCCGTTGTATCGATCATTTTTTGAATCTGCTTGGGCTCGTAGACTTGAAGCCCGGCGATGACGCGGTCTGCGATGCTGCTGTCATCGTCAATGAACGCGACCGGTCGCATTGCCCGCCCCATTCGCAGGGCGGCCACCAGTTGGTTCCCAGCGGCTCCGGCGCCATAAATAGCAACCTTGGGCAAGCCGTCGTCACGGTTGGTAAACGGGACATGCTGGGCAGCGGTGAACCAGTCTCCCAGAAAGTACTGGCGCATCATCAGGCGTAAGCCGCCAATCATGATCAGGCTAAGCCACCAGTAATTGAAGATGATCGAGCGAGGTACGACCGTTTTATGATTGCTGTACCAATACACTACGAGGGCCAGCAGCAAAGCAGAGAGGCTGACCGCTTTACAGATGGTAATCAATGCGTCGTTACCGAAGTAACGCATGACGGCGCGGTACATACCAAAGCGGATGAAGATCGGAATGGCGACCAGAGGGGCGGATGCGAAAAGCCAAAGGTGCGTTTCGATCGGAGTGGCCAATGCCTCCACACCTAGACGAACGACAAACGCGAGCCATAGCGCGACCCAGACCAGGATTACGTCTGTAGCCACCTGAATCGCCCGCTTGTGGCGTCTTGGCAACCCCAGCAAAGCCGTTCTCAATTTACCCATAAATTCCTCATGCACCCCTGGGTAGCTCCTAAAACAGATCCATTCCTGATGCCTGCGGCGATGCCATCGACCTTTGGACAACGGATAAACGAAAAACGTGAACCTCACCCTGAACTCAGGCCTTCTCAAGCTCACCAGCATGAAACCTGACAGCCAGCAATACTAACGGTATATAAGCCACAACCAAAGCTAGCGCTCCGTCCAGACTCCATAGCATGACGCATGCTGCGATAGGCAGCAGCCAAAACACGTTGATCACTGCCACTGCCAGTGTCACGGGTAAATGTCGACCATATTGGCGTGAAGCGAATTGATAAGCGTGACTGCGATGAGCCTCGTAAACCCTGTCCCCTCGTAAAAGGCGCCGTATCAAGGTTACGGTAGCGTCAACGACAAATACGCCCAATAAAATGAGCCAGACCCATAACAACTTTGGTGAGGCCCAGGCCGCCTGCAGCGAGAGGATTCCCAGAATAACGCCGAGAAATCCACTACCCGCATCTCCCATAAAAATACGGGCGGGGGGAAAATTCCAATACAGAAACCCCGCCACCCCCATGGCAAGCACTAAAGGAGCCACAATCAGGGTTTCAAACCCACCTATCCAATAGAGCACACTGGCTCCAAGACAAGCACAAATCGCTTCGACGCTGGCAATACCGTCGATACCATCCATGAAGTTATAAAGATTGAGCATCCAAACCAGATAAAAGACAGCCAGAACATCTCCAAGCCAAGCTAACTCAAAATGAAGACCAAACAACGTAATTGCCGGCAAACCGCCCAGCCAGTACAACGCCCAGACTGCCGCCGCAAAATGCCCCAACAAACGCCAACGGGCAGCTATATGACCATGATCATCCAGGAACCCAAGCACTGCAATTCCCGCCCCGGCACCCAACATCGCCCACATACCTGGCCAGGTCAGGAATTCGGTAGTGACCAATATGGGCAATGCCAAGAGGAAGCTGAGGACAATTGCCACGCCGCCTCCACGAGGAGTTGGTACCGTATGTGAGCTGCGGGCGTTAGGAACGTCGATGATGCTTCGGAGCAACGCATAACGACGCAGTAACCAGGTAAGCGCACCTGAAAAACCCACAACTAGTAAAAGTAATAGCAACGTCACAGTCATAAGATCCAAACCGAAGCCCCATTTCGAACCTGATTACAGCCAGCTAATATGTCAATCGGAGCGCTTTTCACGCCAATTGCGTCCGACCTTGACCAACGCGTCCTGTGCGTTCTCCTCCGGATGCCAATCCAACAAGCGACGGGCTTTGGCTGAATTAACTTGCAGCGAGCAAAACAGTTGAACATATAAGTTTTGACGACCAATCAGCTTCGCACCGAACGACGCCAAGCGAATCGGAACGGAAAACAAACGTAAGCGCTTACCCATGCCCTCGGCCATAGATTGCACTATCTCGGTCGTTGATAAATCATGACAATCGGCTATCAAAAATAGTTCTCGCGCCGCATTTGGATGCTTTATGCACACCTCGAGAAATCCCACCAGATTTCCAAGCGACACCATGCTTCTCTTATTATCTACAGCTGCAAAAGGAAGCGGTAACCCAGCAGAAACCAGCCGTAAAAGTCTGGCAAAATTTCCTGGGGCGCCTGCATCATAGACCAATGGTGGACGAACAATAACAAGCTCAACGGGAGAATGCGCCAGCATCGCCCCAAGTTGCAATTCGGCTTCGTATTTCGAAACGGCATAATCCGCATGTGGCTGCACAATCGACAGCTCATCGAAAGGGCCGAGGCCAGTTTCCGAACCATTAACACCAATTGAGCTGATAAATATAAAACGTCTCACGTCCGCGTCGATAGCACACTGAGCCAAACGCACCGTCGCTTCACAATTAACTGCACGGTAACGCTCAAGAGCCCCGCAGGCTTGCTCGCTCAGTATATGGGCCCGCCCAGCCAAGTGAACGATACAGTCAATACCGAGGTCTTTAATATCCAGCATGGCATTACTTTCAAGATCCGCCACCAGATACCTTACATGTTCGACAGGGTCAGACAGCTTCCGCACTACGGCGTGCACTTCGTAGCCGCTCTCTAAAAGCTTCCGGCACAGCGCTCTACCAATGAATCCATTAGCTCCCGTTACCAGAACCTTATGCCCCCCTCCTCGACTATTGATATTCACGGCCAGTAAGCCCTCGCCCAATTGCAAAATACAAGAGCCCTGCGCGTGCCATCTCAGCTGGATTGAATACGTTTCGTCCATCCACAACGATTGGATAACGAAGCGTTCTCTTCAACCAATCAAGCTCAAGTGCCCTGTAAGCTTTCCATTCAGTACAAATGACCAGAGCGTCAGCACCCTCGACGGCATCCTCCCGCGAATGACACAATTCAAGGTCATCGCGAAAGCCATAAATTCTTTTGCATTCTTCCATGGCCTCAGGATCATGAGCCTTGACCGAGGCTCCCGCGGCCCATAAAGCCTCCATCAGCGTTCGACTAGGGGCGTCTCGCATATCATCGGTGTTTGGCTTGAAGGCGAGTCCCCACAGTGCAATGCACTTTCCTTTCAACTGCCCGTCGAACGCCTGAAGCAGCTTTTTAAACAATATATCTTTCTGACGATTATTGACCGCCTCGACAGCTAATAGGAGTTCAGGTTGATAGCCTGTTTCCTGAGCCGTCCGGGCCAGAGCCTGAACGTCTTTGGGGAAACATGATCCACCGTAACCGCATCCCGGATAAATAAAGTGATAACCAATCCGTGGGTCAGAGCCCATACCAAGACGAACACTTTCGATATCTGCATCAAGGCGCTCAGCCAAATTGGCCAACTCATTCATGAAGCTGATCTTGGTTGCCAGCATCGAGTTAGCTGCATACTTCGTCAACTCAGCCGAACGAATATCCATGAACATAATTTTGTCATGATTCCGGTTGTAGGGCGCATAGCAATTACGCATGGCTTCAACGACTTTTTCCGAATCAGTACCTACGATAATTCGAGGTCCCTTTGTGAAATCATCAATGGCGGCTCCCTCCTTAAGAAATTCGGGATTGGAGCACACATTGAACTCTACGACCTTATTCCTGGCTTCGAGCTGCTCTTGTATCGCGACCTTAACTTTATCAGCGGTGCCCACCGGAACAGTTGATTTATCAATGACCAGCTTTTCACTGCTCATATAAAGGCCTATAGTTCTAGCCACTGCTAAAACATACTGCAAATCGGCTTTTCCGTCCTCATCCGGAGGAGTACCAACGGCAATGAACTGCAAGAATCCGTGTTCAACTCCCTCTACCGCGTCTGTCGAAAATCTCAGCCGTCCAGCCTGGACGTTATTGAAAATGAGTTCATCTAGGCCAGGCTCATAGATGGGTATAACCCCCCTATTCAACCCATCAATCTTTTCCTTATTGATATCAATACACATCACCGAATGCCCAACATCAGCCAGACAAGCGCCCGTGACAAGCCCTACATACCCACTACCAAATACTGTAATTTTCATCAAAACCAACTTTTAATTATTTTTCCGACAGCAGATTATCAAAATACTTTATTGTCTTCTCCAAGCCCTGATCAAGCATTATCGTCGGCTGCCAGTCGAGAATTTGCTTAGCATAGCTAATATCGGGTTGCCGCTGCTGTGGATCGTCTTGGGGCAACGGCTGAAAAACAAGCTTAGAGTTTGAACCGACCAATTCAAGCACGCGCTCAGCCAACTGTCTAATTGTAAACTCTCCTGGATTCCCCAAGTTAACTGGTCCAGTGACCTCGTCGGCCGTATTCATTAGGCGCAGGAAGCCTTCAACAAGATCATCTACATAACAGAAGCTACGTGTTTGCTGTCCTTCACCATAGATCGTGATATCTTCACCACGAAGCGCCTGAACGATAAAATTGCTCACCACCCGACCGTCATTTGGGTGCATGCGTGGACCGTACGTATTAAAGATGCGTGCAATTTTTATACGGACGTTGTGTTGACGATGGTAATCGGAAAACAGAGTCTCAGCGCAACGTTTCCCTTCGTCATAGCAAGAGCGAATACCAATAGGATTCACTTTTCCCCAATAAGATTCTGGCTGCGGATGCACCTCGGGATCACCATAAACTTCACTGGTGGACGCCTGAAAGATTTTCGCTTTGGTGCGCTTGGCAAGGCCAAGCATATTAATAGCACCATGGACATTTGTCTTCAGGGTCTGCACTGGATCAAACTGATAATGAACCGGCGACGCGGGGCAAGCCAGGTTGTATATTTCGTCAACTTCCACATGCAACGGAAAAGTAACATCATGCCGAAGAAGCTCGAAATAAGGATTAGCCAGCAAGTGGGCGATATTACGCTTTGCTCCCGTGTAAAAGTTATCAACACACAACACTTCCGCGCCTTGATCAAGCAGTCGCTCGCATAAGTGGGAGCCTAAGAATCCAGCGCCGCCAGTCACCATTACACGTTTCATAATCCCTTCCTCAAGACCCTATAATAAAATCCACCTAATGCATGAGTAAGCGTATAAAACGCCGCCTGAACACTGGAGGTTCCCGGATATTCTTTATGCACCATATACATACGTTCGAGCATATACTTCTTTGAGCCCGAAATTTGACCGGCAATTCGTCGATAACTCAACAAAGGGTAAGAGAGCTTTATGCTTTCACCTACCGCTTCATGCACTCTTAGCCAGCAATGATAATCCTCAACAGCTTTATAGCGAATATCTTCGTTAAAAGGAAAACGCAACATAACCTCCTTTTTCAAAACGACACTAGAAGTCGGAATCCGCCCCTTTATCCGCTGCTTAGCAAAACTGATCTGTTCACAGCCAACAGTTCCTACACTCTGAAAAGACAAAAGCTTATCGTCAGTAAAATCTTTCATCTGGGTGCAGCAAAAACTTACGTTATGTTTCTCAAGTGCATCCATCTGTAAGGTCAGTTTTTCTGGATGCCAGATGTCATCTGCATCCAGAAAAGCTATCCATGAGCCTGTCGCGTTGCGAACGCCAATATTTCTGGGGGCTGCGGGAGCACCATTATTACGATCTAAAGGAATAAGCTTGACTCTCGAGTCTTTCTCTACAAATGACTGAACAACCTGGCGAGTCGAGTCCTTCGAGCAGTCGTCTACAACAATCAGTTCCCAGTCATCATAAGCCTGGTCAATCACAGACTGAATTGATTTCCCGATTAACGCCTCTGCGTTATAGGATGGCATGATTATGGAAACCAGTTCCCGAGCTAACTCACTCAACCTCTATCTCCTCTTGGCATCTTAGCCCTAACATTATCGACCCAGCGCAGTCCAAAACGTCGTTGAATCGGAAGCGGCTTCAGCTTGATACGTTCTACCGTATGGCTTGCCAATTTCTTCCACTCTTTATTCTTCAAAGCTGCAACGACTTCATCTTCATCCCGGTTGTCGGTAGAAAAGGAAGAGTCATCGGCAACCATCTTACCTGTCCTCAGCATGGAGATGAGTCGCTCAGGATCGGCCCCTTCAAAATACTCGTAACGAATCGTTTCCAAAGCACGGACATATTCCACATACTGAGGAAAACGATGGGATCGCAGATAAAGGAAACGCAAGGTCTTACGGATGACCATATCTGGATCCAGAGGTATAAGTGCTCCACTCGCATACAAGGATTGCTTATCGCGAAAGACCCTGACAAAGCCAGCCTCCTGGTAAGTCGACGGTCCCATGCAAATCACCTGCTTACCACAAACCCCCGCCTCTACTGCCGAACTTCCACCGTTCAAAACGACAATATCGGCCTGCTGAATAAGATCATAGGTACTGGCTTTCTGCTCACTGGAAATACAGTAAATACTATTCCTTTCAGTCCATTCCTTATATAAAGACAACGAACGGTCGCCCACAGCCTGACCGATATTTTCCGCCCAGTTCGGATGGCAACGGACTACCACTTGCTCAGGCTTTATGGAAAAAGCTTCGAACAAATCATCTAATGCCTTCGTGTTATCTTCCCAATCGGTTCGCCATTCGTTATGTCCGGCAAATTCGTTTTTACTGCTTGGGATAACCAGAACTTTCGGACCGTCACTATTTAATGGCCAAGGCGCAGGCTCCGGGTTCTGATTATATAACCGCCACTCGAGAGAATTAGTTTGTAAAAACCGTTCTCCGGCTAGCCGACCAGCCAGTTTCGCCTGCGTAAGAGTCAGCGGTTTATTATCGTACTCTTTGACCATTTGACTTAAAGCCCTAAGAGACAAACAATTTGCATTTGGAATTAAATGAATTCCATCGCCAAACCAAGTCCGTTCATGTGTGACGTAAGGAATTTGCATTTGCTCACAAGCATAAGTTATCGCGCGCGTCAAATCCATACGCCCGTTGAAACAAACAACGCCTTCAAGCTTATTATCCTTTATCCAGCGCGATGCACCTTCGTAAACTTTGTCGATAGGCTCATACAAACTTTCCCTAATAGCAACCACTTGGGGTTCGTTCCACTCTGCTTCAGACTCAGTTCGATTCAAAGTACACGAACTGGACAGTGCCAACTCATCCAAAATTTCTTCATGCAAGCTTCCAGACTTACCAGTCAAAGAGGTAATATTTTGCACAGGAAAGCTTCTAACACCACCCAATATACATTTAGGACACTCTGATATTTTTTGCTTACCCTTAATAGCACGAGAATAGCAATTAGAAACCGCGCTATCACAGGTCAGAAAAAAAACCTCATGATTATCTTTTGCGACAGTGGTAGCTAAATAATAGAGATGCTCGACGTGAGGTCGAAATGAGAACACATTAACAAATCCAATTCTCATCGTGACATCCTCATCGAACGAATAGAGATATAGATAACACTTGCCGCACACAGCGACACCAAGACAAATATAAACATGATAACATTCAGGGATGACAGCACCGGCGCTACCAGCAAAGTATCCAATAAGGCAACATAAAAAATAATCTTGAACACCCCCGCAGAGCGCAACAACAAAAAGTTCATCCATGCAAGCATAGCTCCTAGGAGCGAAGCACCTACAGCAACGCCAAGCCAGCCATACTCATAGTAAATGGAACCTGGTAGCGAGTTGAATAACCCAGCATATGGATAGTTACCGTCTACCGGACCGCCAATTTTGGCATACAACGCCAGTACCCCACCCCATAGCGCTGAGCCCCCCGCATCACCAGGCATGTACTGAATACTTTCCGAAAGCACCCAAAATGTATGAGTTACATATAGCGCCGTGAGTAGGAGATAATTCTTTAAATCACATGAAATCCCCACGCTGCACGCTTCATAGGATTGAGTTTTTATGCCATGTAAATGATCAACAAAGCTATTCAGATATGACTCCGAGTCATTTCCTCCGACAGAGGCTCTAGCGTAAAAGACATACATAATCACTATCAGACATAGCATTCCAGAAACAAACATCCAAATCAAAGATCTCACCTTGAACAACTTAGAATAAATTTCACGACCAGAGCTCCCGCGAGCAATCATTACCGCAACGAAACTTACAGCCAGTACGGCTATCAGAGATCGTCCCCCTAAAATATATGACCCAGTAAGCAGCGCAACAAAAATTAAAATTGCCAACTTGCGCCTTTGTCCTACTGAAAAAAACTCATAGTAATAAATCAAAAACACGAACGCAAAATAATACCAAAACTGCAAAAGATTCCCAACCACACTAAAAATCGACGAAACCCCCTCTCCGGTCGCCCTTTCATTATTCAGGCGAGTTCGTATTTCGACAAAATTATCATTAATAAAATCGACTCCTTGATAAAGCGAGCGATCAATTATCAAAAAAAAGAGCCCCACTATTGAAACCCAACATGAAAATCGCATCACCAAATATAGTTCTCGGGGTGGTTCGCGAAAAAGTTTCGGTACTGAGCAAGGCGCAAGCAAATGCAAACTCAAGGATAAAGCAAAATATGCGAGGGAGAGCAAGATGTAAAATAGAGCATATACTCCATAGGCGGGATATACGTCTGCAAAGGCAGAAGTGAATGGAATGGATATCTCCAAGACGACAAAAAACAGCGCCACCATTAAAACTATGATAATGGGCGAAAACATTTGCCTTAATTTTTTACTTGTAACTATCAATTCCACTCACTCACCACGTATTTATTGATCTAAAAAATCATAACTCAGAGGAGTATTTTTCTTGATATCTACCACAGCAACCTTACCTAAAACACTCTCCAGATACTTGGGTGCCAGGCCATACCCCGGACGGACACTCCTGATATTCTTGAGGCTTATGCGTTCACCTTTTGCAATATCTTCTACAACATATAAAGACCGTCTGAACTGAACATTCCCCTGCTCACTTGATTTACAACCATAATCAACCTTACCCAACGCTGCCCACGCTGTTTTGCTATCCCGACACAACGCTAGCAATTCAGATGGCTCGAGCGAAAAACTATCATCTGGACCGCCGCCGCTTCGATCCAGTGTGAAGTGTTTTTCGATGATCGATGCCCCCAGTGCAACGCTAGTAACCGCCGTTGTGTTATCTAGGGTATGGTCAGACAAACCTGTTACTAGACCATGACGTTGGATCATGTCTGGTATCGTACGTAAATTGTAGTCAGAGGCCGGAGCAGGATAGCCACTTACACAATGAAGAACCGCAAGCTCTTTACAACCACCCTCGCGAGCAGCGTCTATAGCTTCCGCTATCTCCTCAGCGTCAGCCATACCAGTCGAGATAATCATTGGCTTCCCTGTACTTGCCGCATATTTTATCAGTGGCAAGTCAACAGCTTCAAACGAAGCAATTTTATAAGCCGGCGCCCCCAGACTTTCTAGAAGATCTATCGCGGTATTATCGAACGGGGAGCTAAAGATGGTGATTCCTAGTTTACCTGCGTACTCGAACAAGGAGGTGTGCCACTCCCATGGCATTTGAGCTTCACGATACAAGTCATACAAATATTTACCACTCCACAAACCTCCCTTTATTTGAAACTCAGAGGTTTTGGAATCAAGGGTTATGGTATCGGCGGTGTAGGTTTGTAGCTTTACCGCGTCTGCGCCTGCCTTTTTGGCTGCTTCAATTATCTTGAGCGCAGTGGATAACTTTCCATTATGATTAGCGGAAAGCTCAGCAATAACATATGGAGGGTGCGCCCCCCCTATTTTGCGTCCATTTATAGAAATTTCCGGATTCATACATTCAACCCTTGGATAATTTTAATATTTTTTCATACATAGTAGGTCGACGTAACTCCCACTCGAGAGAGAGAAGCCCCAACTTATAGACATCCACATATTGACCATCAACCAAATGGTGCTCCCGCAAAATGCCTTCAACCTTAAAATCGAATTTCTGGTGAAGCTTTATTACTGCCGAATTAAAAGCCAACACTTCACACATTAACTTATGCAGATACATATTATAAAATGCGTAGTCCAAGGCAAGAAATTCCATCTTACTTCCCGCCCCCTTTGGAGCTTCGGGGCTAGCATAGAATGCCCAAGATGATATTGCATTCACAACATCCAAATCATTAAAACCAACTATTCCAGTTGGCTTTCCATCAAGCTCATACATAAAGTAACGTTGATCGCTACGAAGCTGAACCCGCTTCCACCAAGCTAAATGTTCTTCAAGACTGATTTCATGCCTTGTGTACATATTAGCTCTAACGTTCGGAGCATTCCGCCAAGCGAGCATCAACTCAAGCTCATCGTCATTAATTTCACGAAGTTTACCGAGCGCTTCCATTTTAGTACCCATCGACACGACTGACTTCAGTTATTTTTTTTATTAACAATTCACAACCGCCCCCGTCAGTGACTTGCTTTGAAGACTCACTTAGCGACTTTAGCAACGCAGGATCATTGACGACATTATCAACCGCCCGTGCCAGTTGCGAAACGACATCCCCATCCAATGAGATCATTAAGACTGCGTTTGCACGGGCCAATTGAGCAGCGGCAAATCTCTGATTATCGGCCAACACGACCATGATAGTAGGCACTCCAAGACAACAACGCTCCCAAGATGTCGAACCGGCCGCTCCAATTGAGAGATCGCTATCAGCCATTAGCTGTGCCATGTTACTAACATTTACTTTAACTTCGGTGTGCCAAGGCAACATGTTCGCTAGCTGCTGAATATCTTCAAGCCATGGAGCCGTTGCCCCCATCACGATAGTGACCCGACAACTTTTAGGTAGCGCTGATAGCTTTAATCCTTCAAGCACCTGCCGCGTCATATTGTCTTTATCAACACCTCCCAGGGTAATCAGCACATTTTCAAGCCTGTGCTGAGCTCTCCTGATCAAACTGCTAACTCTTAGCCTTCTAAAGTCCGGCTGAAGCAACGCATATCTTGATCCGCATAGAACAGCACAACGGGAAGGCACTAGAGAAAAATAATCACCAGCCTCACGCCCTAAAGTCTGATCTAACAAAACATCACTAGCATGCGCTCGATTTACCAGATCATCTATGACTAATAGCTTAACTCCTTTCCGCTTTAATTTCAGTTCCCAAGCTATATCTAGTGCATAGTGGTCGACAACTAGCCAGTCAGGTTGCAAAATATCCAATAGACACGAACACTGCTCAGCATCAAGGTCCTGAGTTACGCCTAGCCAATCGTGATACAAGGGTTTGTCAGCTATTTGTAGTGAAGGCGCGGAGCTCCCATCGGTCATCAATCCATGTGCGTTGAAACCTTTACCGCGAATAATATGCAGGAGATTTCCTGGAAGCTCCCGACAAATAAAGTAGCATTCTGCGCCTTCTGCTTTCAGCGCCTCGGCCAGCGTCAGGCAACGCATGACATGCCCACTCCCCATTTGCAGCGAGGCATCGGTCCGAAACACCACTTTCATACCATTCACGGCCGCCCAGCCTCCGCTTGAAGGGCTCTATGCAGCCACTCCGCACGGGTCCAATCCTCTGGCGTATCGATGTCTTGTACTCGGTGACGTGGTAACAACACCGCACTGGACTCATGACCGAAAATCACAGTCCCTGCCAACCATGCGCTCGTCAACCCCCAATAAAACTGCCCGGCATCGTGAAAACTCTCCTCAAGATCCTGAGAGCGAGTGCTGAACTGCTCAGCGTCAAACATTTCAACGTGCCCCGACTCTGTCAAACGAATCGCTCGCTGAATTGGAAATGCGTAACTGGTCACCGAGAACGCGTACTTGCTTTCCGTCTGTTCAAGAATAGTCAAACCACGCCGTAAATCTTCAGGGTCGACAAAAGGAGCGGTAGCATAGAGGCAACACACCTGACGAGCCTCATACCCATCAGCCTTGAGCGCTTCGATAGCATGCTGGACGACCGGGATGGTTCCGGTGTAATCGTCAGATAGCTCCGCCGGACGCATGAAAGGCACATCGGCTCCGTACTGCCTGGCAACGTTTGCTATTTCGTCGTCATCCGTTGAGACAATGACTTTATCAAAGCAGCCACTCGTCAGCGCCCCTTCAATTGACCAAGCGATCATCGGCTTGCCGCAAAATATCTTGATATTCTTTCGCGGGATTCGCTTGCTGCCACCTCGGGCAGGAATGACGGCCAACCTCATGTCGCCAAAGCCTTAGCAATAGCAGCGACGACCTGATCTTGCTGTTCATTACTCATTGTCTGAAACATTGGAATACTGATGGCTTCACGATAGTATTCCTGCGCCATTGGAAAGTCTTCAGGCTTGAATCCCATCTGCGCGTAATATGGCTGAGTGTAGACCGGAATGTAATGAAGATTTACGCCTATTCCTTGCTCACGCAAAGACTCGAACACTTGCCGATGACTTTTAGCTATTTCGCCCAGCTTTAGGCGAATTACATACAGATGGAGTCCTGAGTAACTGTCTGCATGTTGCCAAGGGATTACTACTGGCAAGGCTTCCAACAAATCGTTGTAGCGAGCGGCTAGCTGATGGCGCCTGGTAATGTATTGGTCCAGACGCTCCATCTGGCTTATGCCAAGAGCAGCCTGTAGCTCGGTCATCCGATAATTGAAACCAAGATCAATTTGCTGGTAATACCAAGGGCCGTCAGTTTCATGCGTCATTAGTTGCGGATCACGCGTAATCCCGTGACTGCGTAACAGAGTCATTTTATCTGCCAAATCGGAGTCGTTGGTTAGAGCCATCCCTCCTTCGGCGGTTGTAATGATCTTGACCGGATGAAAGCTGAAGACTGTAATATCACTGTATCTACCATTGCCTATATATTCGCCTTGGTATTTTCCACCGACTGCGTGTGAAGCGTCTTCGATCACCTTGAAACCAAATCGTTTAGCCAGTTTGTGAATGGCTTGCATATCACAAGGCTGGCCACAGAGATGAACCGGTACAACCACTTTTGGTAAAGTACCTTCTCTCTCAGCCAGCTCCAACTTACGCTCCAGCGCTTGAGAACAAAGGTTGTAGGTACGAGGATCGATATCCACAAAGTCAACCTGAGCACCACAATACAATCCGCAATTTGCAGAGGCTACGAATGTAATGGGGCTTGTCCATAAACGATCGCCCGGACCAAGCCCTAAGGCTAGGCATGCGACATGAAGCGCAGATGTAGCACTGTTCATTGCCAATGCATAGCCGGCACCCACGTGACTAGCAACTTGCTGCTCGAAACGCGGCACCATAGGGCCCTGCGTAAGGAAGTCGGACTTCAACACCTCGACTACCGAATCAATGTCCGCTTGGGTTATATCCTGACGACCGTATGGAATCATAAATCAGATACTCCCGATCTTCGCTTCGTTAGCGGTGATCCAATTACGCAGATCTTCGTCACTCATCCATTCAGTATTATTGTCGCTGGCGTAAACAAAACCTTCTGAAACTTTCTTACCGTCCTTGATACGGCTCGGACAAGTCGCCCATTCATTGATAACAGGTAAAATCTTGAAGTGCTCCGGGTACTCATAAGTGTAATATGAATCCTCGGCACTGATCATTTGCTCGTGCAATTTTTCCCCAGGACGAATACCGACGATTTTTTGCTTAGCATCAGGCGCTACGACCCGAGCAAGATCAGTCACTTTCATCGACGGGATTTTCTTCACGTAGATCTCACCGCCCTCCATGTCCTCAAAGGCGTGCCAGACCAGTTCGACCCCCTCCTCCAACGAAATCATGAAACGGGTCATGCGCTCGTCGGTAATAGGCAATTCCCCCTTATCCTTGATCGACATGAAAAACGGGATCACCGAACCGCGCGAGCCCATGACGTTGCCATAACGCACCACTGCCATGCGGGTTTCATGACCGCCAGCATAGGAATTACCCGCAACGAACAGCTTATCGGACGCCAACTTCGTCGCACCGTATAGATTGATCGGGCTGCTGGCCTTGTCAGTAGACAACGCAACGACGCGCTTGATGCCTTTGTCGATACAGGCATCGATCAGGTTCATCGCACCGTTGATGTTGGTCTTGATGCACTCGAAAGGGTTGTACTCAGCGGTGGGAACGATCTTCGTAGCGGCGGCGTGAACAACATAGTCAACCCCGTCAAGGGCGCGATACAGACGCTCTTTGTCACGAACGTCGCCGATAAAGAAGCGAACACGCGAATCGCCTTCAAACTTCTTCGCCATGTCCCACTGCTTCATCTCATCTCTCGAAAAGATGATAATTTTCTTGGGGTTATATTTGGCCAGGGTCATTGGCACAAATGTATTACCGAAAGAGCCGGTGCCGCCGGTTACCAAAATCGTTTTATTGCTTAACATCTAGACGCCCTCAAACCCAAAGCGAAACTTAATTATTTTTGCAGGACCACCTACGACTATCGCCCCTACCGGAACATCTCTGGTCACCACGGAGTTCGCACCGATCACCGCATGCGATCCAATTTTAACACCGGGCATTATAACCGCATTTGCCCCTACCCAGACATCGTCACCAATCTCGATTGGCTTATTGTAGTTCGCTAGAAAATCCTCTCGAGCGATTCGGCGCTCCTGCTCCCGGATGCTCACCCCAGCATAGCGGTCATGCACATGCGAGGCAGAGGAAATGAAAATATTTGGCGCTAAAAGACACTCGCAACCAATAGAAACGTCACCGTTTATGGTGACGTTCCGTTGGACTGTCGTCCCTTCACCGACAGAAATTCTCGCCATTGCCGAAAGCTCAACGCCATCATTTAGCCACACGCCGTCACCCAACTGAATCGTTCCGGCGCCCGCATTCAGTAGCGCTTTTTTTACAGTCGTTCGCCGTCCGATCAATATGCGTCCCCCTTTGGAAACTCTTGCAAAAGGAGAAATCAGCGACCTTCTTGAAAGAGCCAAAATGAATAAGCAGAGAATCCGAAACTGCACATATATTCCATCATATATTTTTCTTAACAAGACTTACTCTCCAAGAGGCATAAACCAAAACTATCAACGATACAGAAAAACCAACACACATCAATAGCACATACCCAAATACACCTTCAGACCGAAACCAAAAGCCGTAGAGAAGCGTCAGAAAGGAAAAAATAGCCAACATAGCAAGTTGAATCATCAGAAGTTTGTTTCTCTGAGACATAACTAACAAATAAGATGAGTAAAAATCAGCTGCCCGTAAAATCGCACAACCCCAAAAAACAATACTTATGCCAACCCCCACCTCAAGCCATTCCGTTGCGAACCAGCGACTCTGCAGAAGCCATAAAAGACATGACAATATTACCGACAAAAATATGGATACAAAAAAAGAAATTCTGACAACATATTTGAATCCAGCACTAGGATCCTCTCGACAGATTTCGGGAAGCAAGGTGATCACTCGGGTATTTATCAATTGCTGTATTGATAGACCCACCATTACAACAAGAGAGAGATAAGAAAATCTAGAAAACTCCTGCGCACTCATAAAGTATGCGGCAAAAACCCTGTCGACATACTGCATAAAAGCACCAACACACGTAACAGGAACGAATTTAAGGCAATCAATTATAAAGTCCCAACCAGGGAGTTTCGCATTCACAAGCCACAACATAAGAGACTTCAAACAAAGGATAACACCTATGCTGACCTCGGCCAAAATTGCAAACTCAGCATTTTTTGTAGCCAACGCCACAGCAAGACCAGCCAAAGCAACAAATAAATTTCGATAAAATAATCGCCTAGCATAATCCACAAAATTTTTCTTACTTTTTACCACCATTAAATCGACAGTAAAAATAAAAAACACCAGAACCTGAACAAACGACAGCAACAAAATAGAAAATGGGGCTCCAGCCCAGAAACTATATACAACCAATCCAACAAGAGCAGCCAACCAACATCCACTACCAAACCATTTCACATTTGAGGAAAACTCCGACAACCGCCCCTCATCCTCAACAAGCAATGGCATTTCAGAATGACATTTAATTATCACTCCCGACCCAACAACCAGCACTCCCAACCCTACAATCAATAAATAGTAATTTATTAGAGCGTATTGATCTGCCGAAAGTAGATGGGCATAGGCAAAACCTTTAAGTGCGGCAATCATAGAAGCAGCGCCGGCAAATAAAAGATAAGACCATGCGCTCAGCCTATACGAATATTTTTTGAGCATTCCTATCGCCAACACAGCTAATTTCCGAGTAAGTATTAATTGAATATTCGAACTGCAGCATGAGTCTGGCACTAGAAACAGGGGTCATTCCTTTATGTACAGTGATAGTATCCTCTATCAAACAGGTTCCGGCAGGCCCCAACACCTTTACTATATTTTCCTCTCCATAGCCTGAAACGATCTCCTCATCCGTAAAACGACGCGACCTGAACATCGGAGACTTATATTTAATTTTTCTATTCGAAGTTTTCACAAAAACATGCGGACCTGCCTGATCATCCACATCAGTCAAATAGAAGAAAAACTTAACAAACTTTAAGTCATCCAAATCAAAATGAAAGACATGTGCATGACGCGCCCTATCCTCCTCACTTGCGTTAGCCGGAAAAGTCCACCACATATTGACACTCATTAATTTAGGTGGAACCTTCAAATAGCTTGCGGCGACTGAAAGCAGATATGGATCATTGGCAATTTTAGCAATCATCGCATCGTGTTCTGCGTTAAAGTATTGAGCCAGAAGAAGCTCTTTTTTCAGCGACGTTTCTGCCTTCGCCTTGTCTCTCAGATAAAAACCTTTTGTCTGATCCCGATCAGCAAAACATGGATGCGCTTCAGCGTACTTCAAAAGATATTGAATCGCTTCCGCCGGCAACCTAGGCCCAACCAGCGCGCCGCTTGCCTCTAACTCTGAGACTACCGAAGCAATGTGCGCCTCATCAAACTCAACAAAAGACTCATGCTTTCGCTTTATCTGCTCCTCAAAAAAAACGCCCAATCGCCTTTTATTAAAAAAAGCCACGAGTTTCCAAATTAAATCTCTGACCACTCTGCGCTTAAACAAGCCCCGCATAACTTTATATTTTGTTAGCATAGCTTCTTCTGCATCCCTATTCTAAAGTATCTCTGCGGTCTAGGTGTGAGCTCATTTTACGCATACCGTCCCTTAGGGCTGCACCATACACCAGCTACAGAATCCATTGCTGATCTCGGACAATTATGTGAAAAAACAGCTCCAAGAGCGTATTATCCACCAGCATCGAAAACACGACAACCAAGGCATTCAGGCTACCCGTCCAGAGCAGCGATGCTTCGCTGCCCCCAATGGATCGTACCCCTGACTGAAAAACACCGCCCACCCTAAAAAAGAAAAAGCCCGCCGTCGTAAAGCTTTATGACGGCAGACTCTTAAACTAGTCAGGCTTCAAATCCGGCCGACCAAATTTTACCCTATTTAGTCGGACGCAAAACAAAACGAATCAAAGCAATAAACCCGGCCAATATAAAGCCAGTGATCGCCCCCAACACAACAATCAACATTTTCTTGGGTTTAATAGGACTCTCCGGCACCTCAACACTACCATCCTGCCGATAAACCGAAATACGCTCAGGATCAATATTCAACTTACGGTAAAAGTTGTAGCGCATTTGCAGTGATCGAAGATCTGATATAAATGCATCATCAGATGTCCTCGACTCCAACGCATTGACTTCCGCCGCCAGCGCCTTGCTGCCTCGCTGATAATCCATCTTGCTACCCGTATCAACAGTGATATCAACAGCAGCAGAAGAGTTTATGGTCGGAGTTGTCAACCCAATCGCTTCGGCGATCTTCAGAGCCTCTCGTAGCTGTTGAATCCGATCCTCACGCAGCCGCTGCGCGGTTTCACGCAAGCTAACGATCCGCTGCTCGATATTCCGCGCCTTTACAGAAGCCTCAGTCGTAACGTTCTTGATAAGCTCCGATTCCGCGGCCTCACTGGCGCGCTGCACATAGGCCTTAGCCCATTCTGTCGCTCGGACAGGGTCCCCGCCTTGTACGGTTACCGAGAAACGATCAGGAGTATCCTTACCCGGTCCCTTGACGACCAGCTCTCGAGAGAAACGCTCATATACACGATCAAGCGCTCCCTTTCGTTGGGACTCATCAAGCGAGGGAAGATAGATTTCATTGAAGAATTTTTGGCGAATCGACTCCGCCTGAAGATTCCGAGCAAACACGTCATAGACATGTCTAATGGAATAAGTATCAAGATCAGTACTTTTCCCCCGCCCGTAATTCAACTCAGCAATACCATTCTGAGTAGGCGGCATAATGAAAAGCTTGGCTTCGTAAACTGGCTTACTAAGAAATGCGTAGGCGGCCGCGCCAATAGTGACCAACAACGTCACCCCCACAATCAACCACTTCTGAGCCCAAAGCCCACGCACAAGCTCTATCAGATCTATCTCATCAGAGCCACGTACTTCAGCACGGTCATTTTGCATGTAAGGCCTCGCCACCTTTGTTTGACATCACGCTTGCAGACAAACTGAACGCATGAAGAGACAGGACAGCAGGCAAAGCCCCGATGAACACCGTAACAAACCGATTCAAATTAAACACAAACCAAAACACCCGTAGTCAAAAATATTGTTGGCAGCGATCCTTACTACAAGACTACCAGGCTCACACTCCGTTATTTCAGTCGCCGCCGCATTCCATTGAACCATGTCAGCAACGGACCAATGATCATACCCATCAGCAGCGCCACCAGCACGAAAACCGAAACCGGTAGCTGCGGAGCCGACCAGCCAAGAAACAGCAAACCAACAGGCTGATTGTTTTCGAGCACGAACAGAACAATGACTGCAGCCACGAGCAGTCCTAGTGCGACAAGCACCAAACGCTTAAAGTTCCCCACAAATACCTCTTTACTTTTATGCGACGTCAAAACTCATCACCCTCCTCCTCATTCACCCGATCCCTGAGCTCCTTGCCCGGCTTGAAATGAGGTACGAATTTGCCGTCAAGGCTCACAGACTGACCGGTTTTAGGGTTACGTCCTACCCGCGGAGCGCGATAATGCAAGGAAAAGCTGCCGAAACCACGGATTTCGATACGATCTCCCGTAGCCAGGCATTGGGACATTTGCTCAAGCATGGTCTTGATAGCCAGCTCCACATCCTTGGATGAGAGTAGCCCTTGATGGGTGACAATACGTTCGATCAATTCCGACTTCGTCATATTTTTCCCTTCTTTTTCAAGCAGCTAGGAAAATCGCTTGAAAAGGTTTTAGCATGGTCGAAGGGATTTGAACAGCCCAAGTATTGACATTCATCTTTATTCCCCTGTCGCTCTTCCCACACAGATGCGGGATCTTCCTCAAGCTACCGACACATGACCAACATCGTCCGCGTCAGATAACCCGCCGGATTGAAGCCGAAGGGATAAGAGCTTTCATCCTTCGCATCGTCGGATCGGGTAATCACTTTATAACCCGCCCCCTTGCACTCCCTGGCAGCCCGCTTATGACACTTATCCCAACCGGAGCCCAACCCTGAGCAATCGATCTCGATACCGCTGACACCGCGTACTGCGTGGGTCTTGGCGTTTGTGGAGCAAGCTGCCAGCGCCAATACCACTAACACAAGAAAGAGTCTGTTCATTCAAGTCCCACAGGCAGGGTTTCCATCCAATTTCAAACGGCCCCTGATCGCCATATAGATATTTGATCCACTTAACAAAAGAGACCGTTCTATCAAAGAATTGGTTTCATCGTGGCATGCATGAGCCCCCCCCGTAGGCATGCCCAGTCGGAAAGCTGAAATGAACGAAATCACAGCCACAAAAAAGGGCGACCGAAGTCGCCCTTTTTACAGAAAATCAGAACTCAGTTCTGTTTTTCCGCTTGTGCAGCACGCAGCAGGTCACCCAGGGTGGTCGCTACTGGAGCATCCGAAGCAACTGGCTTGTCGCGCAGGCTCTGGATAGCTTCTTTCTCGTCTTCAACGTCTTTCGACTTGATCGAGAGCTGGATTACGCGGCTCTTGCGATCAACGCTGATGATCTTGGCTTCTACTTCTTCGCCTTCTTTCAGAACGTTACGCGCGTCTTCAACGCGGTCACGGCTGATTTCGGAGGCTTTCAGAGTCGCTTCGATATCGTCGGCCAGGGTGATGATGGCGCCTTTGGCGTCAACTTCTTTCACGATACCCTTAACGATTGCGCCTTTGTCGTTCTCTTGAACGTACTCGGAGAACGGATCGCTTTCCAGTTGCTTGATACCCAGGGAGATGCGCTCGCGCTCTGGGTCAACCGACAGGATAACGGTGTCCAGCTCGTCGCCCTTCTTGAAGCGGCGTACGGCTTCTTCGCCCACTTCGTTCCAGGAGATGTCGGACAGGTGAACCAGGCCGTCGATGCCGCCGTCCAGACCAATGAAGATACCGAAATCGGTGATCGACTTGATGGTGCCGGAGATCTTGTCGCCCTTGTTGAACTGGCCAGAGAAGTCTTCCCATGGGTTGGACTTGCACTGCTTGATGCCCAGGGAAATACGACGACGCTCTTCGTCGATGTCCAGAACCATGACTTCCACTTCGTCGCCGACTTGTACGACTTTCGAAGGATGGATGTTCTTGTTGGTCCAGTCCATTTCGGAAACGTGTACCAGGCCTTCAACGCCTTCTTCCAGCTCAGCGAAGCAGCCGTAGTCGGTGAGGTTGGTAACACGAGCGGTGACGCGGGTGCTTTCTGGGTAACGGGCTTTGATAGCGACCCATGGATCTTCACCCAGTTGCTTCAGGCCCAGGGAAACACGATTGCGCTCGCGATCGTACTTCAGAACCTTGACATCGATCTCGTCGCCAACGTTGACGATTTCCGAAGGATGCTTGATACGCTTCCAGGCCATGTCGGTGATGTGCAGCAGGCCATCGACGCCACCCAGATCGACAAATGCGCCGTAATCGGTGAGGTTCTTGACGATACCCTTGACCTGCTGGCCTTCCTGCAGCGATTCCAGCAGAGCTTCGCGCTCGGCGGAGTTTTCGGCTTCCAGGACACTGCGACGGGAAACGACAACGTTGTTGCGCTTCTGGTCCAGCTTGATGACCTTGAATTCCAGCTCTTTGCCTTCCAGGTGCGTGGTGTCGCGCACTGGACGGACGTCAACCAGGGAACCTGGCAGGAACGCA
Source organism: Pseudomonas corrugata (assembly GCF_001269905.1). Classification (GTDB taxonomy): domain Bacteria; phylum Pseudomonadota; class Gammaproteobacteria; order Pseudomonadales; family Pseudomonadaceae; genus Aquipseudomonas; species Aquipseudomonas corrugata. The sequence goes on from NZ_LHVK01000015.1 coordinate 293,588, forward strand.
CGGATGCCGTTAACGTCGACAGTGAAGCCGCCTTTAACCTTACCGTTGATAACGCCCTTGACCACTTCCTCAGCTGCGAAAGCCGCTTCCAGAACGATCCAGCATTCAGCGCGCTTGGCTTTTTCACGGGACAGCTTGGTTTCACCAAAGCCATCTTCAACCGAGTCCAGAGCAACGTGAACTTCGTCACCGACATTGATGTTCAGCTCGCCAGCATCGTTGTAGAACTGCTCAAGCGGGATGAGTGCTTCAGACTTCAGACCAGCGTGAACGGTTACCCAACGAGCTTGGTAATCGATATCAACGATAACACCGGTGATGATGGAGCCTGCCTGAAGGTTCAGGGTTTTCAGGCTTTCTTCAAAGAGTTCCGCAAAGCTTTCGCTCATTTTAATTCCTGTTGATTAGGGCGAAGAATACGCCCGCCTCCACACCCCAGACGGTGTGGGTTAGTTTCATATAGAAGAAGCACCGCAGGACTATGACTGGTCCCCTGCGGAGCTTCCTGTCACCCGGCGATATCGCGAATGGCGATCTCGCTCATGATGCGTTGCAACACCTGGTCGATGGACAACTCCGTGGAATCCAGCTGTATCGCATCAGCCGCCGGTTTGAGCGGGGCTACTGCGCGCTGGGTGTCACGTTCATCACGTGCACGGATCTCACCTAGCAGACTCGACAGACTAACATCCTCGCCTTTGCCCTTCAACTGCAAATATCGGCGACGAGCCCGTTCCTCCGCACTGGCGGTGAGGAAAATTTTCAATGGCGCGTCCGGAAAGACAACCGTGCCCATGTCGCGGCCATCGGCCACCAGCCCCGGCGGCTCCAGGAACGCACGCTGGCGCTGCAGCAACGCTTCGCGTACCGCCGGCAGCGCGGCGACCTGGGAGGCCCCGGCGCCCACGGTTTCGGTACGGATGACGTCGCTGACTTCATCGCCCTCCAGGACGATTCGCTGCAGTTGACCATCGGTCGCCGCAATGAATTGCACATCCAGATGCGCCGCCAGAGCCTTGAGCAGCTCCTCGTTGGTCAGGTCCACGCCATGGTTGCTGGCCGCAAACGCGAGCAGGCGATACAGGGCTCCGGAATCGAGGAGGTTCCAGCCCAGTTGTCTGGCCAGAATCCCGGCGATGGTGCCCTTGCCCGAACCGCTCGGGCCATCGATGGTGATGACCGGTGCCTTGATGTTCACGACTGTGCCTCTTTTGCCACTCGAATGCCGACCTGTTCGCACAGCGCCAGGAAGTTCGGGAACGACGTCGCGACGTTGGCACAGTCATGGATGCGAATCGGCGCGCTCGCCCGCAGGGACGCAACACTGAAGGCCATGGCGATGCGATGGTCGCCGTGACCATGGACTTCGCCGCCGCCGATCTGGCCGCCATCGATGATGATGCCGTCCGGCGTCGGCTCGCATTTGACGCCCAGGGCCAGCAAGCCATCCGCCATCACCTGGATACGGTCCGATTCCTTGACCCGCAACTCTTCGGCGCCGGTCAGCACCGTCCGCCCCTCTGCACAGGCGGCAGCCACGAACAGCACCGGGAACTCGTCGATCGCCAGCGGAACCAGCGCCTCGGGAATCTCGATACCCTTGAGTTTAGCCGCTCTTACGCGAAGGTCCGCCACCGGCTCGCCGCCCACTTCACGCTGGTTCTCCAGGGTGATGTCGGCGCCCATCAGGTGCAGGATATCGATCACGCCCGTGCGGGTCGGGTTGATGCCTACGTGCTCGAGCACCAGCTCGGAGCCTTCGGCGATGGACGCGGCCACCAGGAAGAACGCCGACGAAGAGATGTCGCCCGGGACTTCGATGTGGGTCGCGGTCAACTTGCCGCCCGACTCAACGGACGCCGTAGCGCCATCGACCGTGACCGGATAGCCAAAGCCACGCAGCATGCGCTCGGTGTGGTCACGGGTCGGCGCCGGCTCGGTGACAGTGGTCTTGCCTTCGGCATAGAGACCGGCCAGCAGCAGGCAGGATTTCACCTGGGCACTGGCCATTGGCATGGTGTAGGTCAGGCCCTTGAGTTTGTTGCCACCACGGATGACCATCGGCGGACGACCGTCGGCGGCCGTCTCGATGACCGCGCCCATTTCCCGCAGCGGGTTGGCCACGCGGTTCATCGGCCGTTTGGACAGCGACGCGTCGCCGGTCAGAGTGCTGTCGAAATCCTGCGCGGCCAGCAGGCCGGACAACAGGCGCATCGAAGTGCCGGAGTTACCCAGGTAGATCGGGCCTGGCGCAGGCTTGAGGCCATGCAAGCCAACACCGTGGATCGTCACGCGACCGTGGTGCGGCCCTTCGATGACCACCCCCATGTCGCGGAACGCTTGCAGCGTCGCCAGGGCATCTTCGCCCTCGAGGAAGCCTTCCACCTCGGTCACGCCTTCGGCCAGGGAGCCGAGCATGATCGAGCGGTGGGAAATCGATTTATCGCCCGGTACACGAATACGCCCGCTCAGGGAGCCACCAGGTTGTGCCAGGAAAATCAGATCGTTGGAATTCATAGCGTCCACATAGGCCCGACGGGCCAGGATTTTACTGAAATGCTCGCGGGCCACCCTGGCGCGTGTGAAAACGCCCAGCAATTGGTGCCCGTCCCCTGCATCGACCGCGTCGCGCAAGGCGTCGAGGTCGCTGCGAAATGTATCGAGTGTGCGCAGGACAGCTTCGCGATTGGCGAGGAAGATGTCGTGCCACATGACCGGGTCGCTACCGGCGATTCTCGTGAAATCGCGGAAACCGCCGGCAGCGTAACGGAAGATCTCAAGATTTTCATTGCGTTTGGCCAATGAATCCACCAGACCGAACGCCAACAGGTGCGGTAAATGGCTGGTGGCGGCCAGGACTTCGTCATGACGCCCGACTTGCATGTGCTCGACATCGGCGCCCAATTCTCGCCACAAGCGGTCCACCACCGCCAACGCAGCCGGATCGGTCTGATCCAGAGGCGTCAATATGACCTTGTGACGACGAAACAGCCCGGCGTTGGAAGCTTCCACACCGCTCTGCTCGGAACCGGCAATCGGATGACCCGGAACGAAGCGTGCCGGCATCCCGCCAAAGGCTTCGGTGGCTGCGCGCACGACGTTGCCCTTGGCACTGCCGACATCAGTCAGAATCGCCTGCCCCAGGTCCATGGTCGCCAGCCGTGCCAGGAGTTTCTCCATGGCCAGGATCGGCACCGCCAGCTGAATCACGTCAGCCCCTTGGCACGCAGCCGCCAGGTCGTCTTCGCAGCGGTCCACTACGCCTAGTTCCACCGCCAGCTTGCGCGACTGCGGATCCAGGTCGACGCCGACCACCTCGCGGCACAGACCGCTTTCGCGCAAGCCCTTGGCGAACGAACCACCGATCAACCCCAGACCGACCACCACCAGGCGACCGATCATAGGTGCAGCAGGTTGCAGCGAGGTGACATCAACCACGAGCCAGGACCTTGCTCAGCGCCTCGAGGAAACGGCTGTTTTCCGCTTGCAGGCCAACGGTGATACGCAGGTGGTTCGGCATGCCGTAATTGGCCACCGGACGCACGATCACGCCTTCACGCAACAGGCCCTGGAACACCGGTGCAGCAACACGACCCAGGTCGACGCAGATGAAGTTGCCTTTCGATGGAATCCAGCCCAGGCCCAACTCACGGAAACCCGCTTCCAGCTGCTGCATGCCGGTCTCGTTCAGACGACGGCTCTGAGCCAGGTATTCCTCATCCTGCAACGCGGCGCAGGCGGCAGCCAGGGCGAAGCTGTTGACGTTGAACGGCTGGCGCACGCGATTCAGCACGTCGGCCACCACGGCGGTGGACAGGCCGTAGCCGACCCGCAGCGATGCCAGGCCATAGGCCTTGGAGAACGTGCGCGAAACCAGCAGGTTCGGGTACGCCGCGAGGAAGTCCAGGCCATCGGGCAGGTCACTGCCTTCGGCGTACTCGATGTACGCCTCGTCCAGCACCACCAGCACGTGCTCCGGGACGTCCTGCAGGAAGTCGTCCAGGGCCTGGGCGTCGAACCAGGTGCCGGTCGGGTTGTTCGGGTTGGCAATGAACACCACCCGGGTGTTGGCGTCGATGGCCGCCAGCATGGCCGGCAGATCGTGCCCCCAATCCTTGGCCGGAACCACGTGGGCATCGGCACCGACCGCCTGGGTGGCGATCGGGTAGACGGCAAACGCATGCTCGCTGAATACCGCATTGAGGCCCGGCGCCAAATAGGCACGCGCCACCAGTTCGAGAATGTCGTTGGAACCGTTGCCCAGGGTCACCTGGTTCAGCTCGACACCACAGCGCTCGGCCAGCAGGCTTTTCAAGGCAAACCCGTTGCCATCGGGGTAGCGGGTCAGCTCGGCCAGTTCGTCACGGATCGCCGCCAGCGCCTTGGGACCGGCACCCAGCGGGTTTTCGTTACTTGCCAGTTTGACGATGCTGGCCGGATCCAGATCCAGCTCGCGAGCCAGTTCGTCCACGGGCTTGCCCGGAACGTAAGGCGAAAGTTGTTGCACGCCTGGCTGTGCCAGGGCGAGGAAGTTGCCACTCATTTGCTATCCGCCCTTAAAGAACTGCCTTGGGGTAGGAACCCAGCACCTTGAGTGCCACTGCTTCCTGACTGATTTTCTCCAGCACACCTTTTACCAGCGGATCGCGGTGGTGGCCGACGAAATCGATGAAGAACACGTAGGTCCATTTGCCGCTACGCGAAGGACGGGTCTCGATCCGGGTCAGATCGATGCCATTGTCATGGAACGGCACCAACAGCTCATGGAGCGCACCGGGCTTGTTGCTCATGGAGACGATAATCGAAGTCTTGTCGTCCCCGGTCGGTGGCACTTCCTGGTTGCCGATCATCAGGAATCGCGTGGAGTTGTCCGGACGATCCTCGATTTTCTCAGCCAGACGGGTCAGTCCATAGAGGCCGGCCGCCATATCCCCGGCGATCGCCGCCGAGTTCCACTCACCCTTGACCCGCTTGGCCGCCTCGGCGTTGCTCGATACCGCCACGCGCTCGACATTCGGATAATGGGCATCCAGCCATTTGCGGCACTGAGCCAGGGACTGGGCGTGGGAATAGATCCGGCTGATGCTGTCGGTTTTGGTGTTTTCGCCCACCAGCAGGTGATGGTGGATGCGCAGCTCGACTTCGCCACAGATCACCATGTCATGCTCGAGGAAGCTGTCCAGCGTGTGGTTGACCGCGCCTTCGGTGGAATTTTCCACCGGCACCACGCCGAAATTCACCGCGCCGGCCGCGACTTCGCGGAAGACTTCGTCGATGGCCGCCATCGGCTTGCTGATCACTGCGTGGCCGAAGTGCTTCATGGCGGCGGCCTGGGTAAAGGTCCCCTCAGGGCCCAGGTACGCCACTTTCAGCGGTTGCTCGAGGGCCAGGCACGACGACATGACTTCACGGAACAGCCGCGCCATTTCTTCGTTGCTCAGCGGACCCTTGTTGCGCTCCATGACCCGCTTGAGTACCTGAGCCTCACGCTCGGGGCGATAGAACACCGGCACTTCCCCCTCGGCAAGGGAGGCCATTTTCACCCGGGCGACTTCCTGGGCGCAGCGCGCGCGCTCGCTGATCAGCTCCAGGACTTTTTCGTCCAGGGCATCGATGCGCAGGCGCAGCGCCTTGAGTTCTTGCTCTGACATCAGCCGTGTTCCTTCTCGAACTCCGCCATGTAGGCGATCAATGCGTTGACCGCATTGATATCCACGGCGTTGTAGATGGAGGCGCGCATGCCACCGACCGAGCGATGGCCCTTGAGGTTCAGCAGCCCGCGCTCGTCGGCACCTGCCAGGAACGGCTTGTCGAGGCGGTCGTCGGCCAGGCGGAACGGTACGTTCATCCAGGAGCGGTCGGTCTTGTTGATCGGGTTGCTGTAGAGGTCGCTGGCGTCGATGAAGTCGTAGAGCACGCGCTGCTTCACTTCATTGAGCTTGCCGATGGCTTCGACACCGCCCTGTTCTTTCAGCCACTCGAACACCAGGCCCGACAGGTACCAGGCCAGGGTCGGCGGCGTGTTGTACATCGAGCCGTTGTCGGCCGCGACCTTGTAGTTGAGCATGGTCGGGCACAGGGAACGGGCACGACCCAACAGGTCCTCGCGAATGATGTTGACCAGGATACCGCTCGGGCCGATGTTCTTCTGGGCGCCGGCGTAGATCATGCCGAAACGGGAGACATCCACAGGGCGCGAAAGAATGTCCGAAGACATGTCGGCCACCAATGGCACGTCACCGGTTTCCGGGATCCAGTTGAACTCCAGGCCGCCGATGGTTTCGTTCGGTGCGTAATGAACGTAGGCCGCGTCCTTGGACAGGTTCCACTCGTTCTGACCGGGAATGGCGAAATAGTCGTAGGGCTTGGCGGTAGCGGCAACGTTGACGTGGCCGTAACGCGAGGCTTCTTCAATGGCTTTCTGCGACCAGATACCGGTGTCGATGTAGTCAGCCTTGCCACTCTCCGGAAGCAGGTTCAACGGGATCTGGGCAAATTGCTGGCTGGCGCCGCCCTGCAGGAACAACACCTTGTAGTTGGACGGGATGTTCAGCAGATCACGCAGGTCCTGCTCGGCCTTGGTGGCAATGGACACGAACTCATCGCTGCGATGGCTCATTTCCATGACGGACAGGCCCTTGCCATGCCAGTCGAGAAGTTCACCCTGGGCACGCTTCAGGACCGCTTCAGGCAGCGCCGCCGGGCCGGCACAGAAGTTATAGGCTCTCTTGCTCACATCCAATCTCGCTCTGATCTGGTGGTCACACATTAATACGGTATCAGCGGGTGTCCATTGTGGGAGCAAGGCTTGCCCGCGATTACAGACTTGCATTCAAAATGAATGTCGACTGATCTATCGCTATCGTGGGCAAGCCTTGCTCCCACAGCTCGCTCCCACAGTTGCGCTGTCATGCACAGTCTCGCAAACTTTCAAAAGGGACAAACAACAAGGGGGCGAATCTTCATCCGCCCCCTGCGTGTCCGCTTATTCCTGCGGTTCTTCTTCGTCTGCGGCAGCGTCAAGCGATTGATCGTCGCCGGCCATGTCGTCGACATCGGCACCCAGGGTACCGTCGAACGCCACGTCGTCCTCGCCTTCCAGCTCCTCGCCTTCGACTTCCGAAGGCTCCTGCACCCGCTCAAGCCCCACCAGCGTTTCATCGCTGGCCAGCTTGATCAGTGTCACGCCCTGAGTATTACGGCCCAGACTCGATACTTCGTCGACCCGCGTACGCACCAGGGTGCCCTGGTCGGAGATCAGCATGATCTCTTCGCCATCGAGCACCTGGACTGCACCGACCAGACGACCGTTACGCTCGTTGCTGACCATGGCGATCACGCCCTGCCCGCCACGCTTGTACTCGGGGAACTCGCTGATGGCGGTACGCTTGCCATAACCACGCGCCGAAGCGGTAAGGATCTGGCTGCCTTCTTCGGGGATCAGCATGGAAATCAGCTTCTGGCCTTCAGGCAGGCGCATGCCGCGCACACCGCGGGCAGTGCGGCCCATGGCGCGAACGTCGGATTCCTTGAAGCGGGTGACCTTGCCACCGTCGGAGAACAGCATGACCTCACGCTCGCCATCGGTGATGGCAGCCGAAATCAGTACGTCACCTTCGTCCAGTTCCAGGGCGATCAGGCCCACGCTGCGCTGGCGACTGAAGGACTCCAGCGGGGTCTTCTTGACGGTGCCGTTGGCGGTCGCCATGAAGATGTAGTGGCCTTCGGTGTATTCCTCGACCGGCAACATGGTGGTGATGTACTCACCGTCGTCCAGGGGCAGCAGGTTGACCAGCGGACGGCCACGGGCAGCACGGGACGCCTCGGGAATTTCGTAGGTCTTGAGCCAGTACACCTTGCCCTTGCTGGAGAACAACAGCAGCGTGGTGTGGCTGTTGGCAACCAGCAGGTGGGCGATGTAGTCCTCGTCCTTGACGCCGGTAGCCGATTTGCCTTTGCCGCCGCGACGCTGGGCCTGGTAGGCAGCCAGCGGCTGGGTCTTGGCGTAGCCACCGTGGGAAATGGTCACCACGCGGTCTTCTTCCGGGATCATGTCACCCAGGGTCAGGTCCAGGCGCGCATCGAGGATCTCGGTGCGGCGCACGTCGCCGTATTCGGCGCGGATCACTTCCAGCTCTTCGCGGATCACTTCCATCAGGCGCGTGGCGCTGTTGAGGATGCGGATCAGCTCGCCGATCTGGTTGAGGATCTCCTGGTACTCGGCCAGCAGCTTCTCGTGCTCCAGGCCGGTCAGGCGGTGCAGGCGCAGTTCGAGGATGGCTTGCGCCTGTTCCGGGGACAGGAAGTACTTGCCGTCGCGCAGACCGTATTGCGGGTCGAGGTTTTCCGGACGGCAGGAATCGGCCCCGGCACGCTCGACCATGGTCATCACCGCACTGGACTCCCAAGGCGTGCTGACCAGCGCTTCCTTGGCTTCCGACGGCGTCGGCGAGGCCTTGATCAGGGCAATGACCGGGTCGATGTTCGACAGGGCAACGGCCTGGCCTTCCAGGATGTGACCACGCTCACGGGCCTTGCGCAGTTCGAACACGGTACGACGGGTGACCACTTCGCGACGGTGACGCACGAAGGCTTCCAGCAGGTCCTTGAGGTTCAGGATCCGCGGACGGCCATCGATCAACGCAACGATGTTGATACCGAACACGCTTTGCAGCTGGGTCTGGGCGTAGAGGTTGTTGAGGATCACCTCAGGCACTTCGCCACGGCGCAGCTCGATCACGACACGCATGCCGTCCTTGTCGGACTCGTCCCGCAGCTCGGTGATGCCCTCGAGCTTCTTCTCCTTGACCAGCTCGGCGATCTTCTCGATCAGGCGAGCCTTGTTCAACTGGTACGGGAGTTCGGTGATGACGATCTGCTGGCGACCACCGACCTTGTCGATGTCTTCGACGGTTGAGCGCGCACGCATGTAGATGCGGCCGCGACCGGTACGATAGGCTTCGATGATGCCGGCACGACCGTTGATGATCGCGGCGGTCGGGAAGTCCGGGCCGGGGATGTACTGCATCAGCTCATCGACGGTCAGCTCCGGGTTGTCGATGAGGGCCAGGCAACCGTCGATCACTTCACCGAGGTTGTGCGGCGGGATGTTGGTTGCCATGCCCACGGCGATACCGCTGGAACCGTTGACCAGCAGGTTCGGGATACGGGTCGGCATGACCGCCGGGATCATTTCGGTGCCGTCGTAGTTCGGCACCCAGTCCACGGTTTCCTTGTGCAGGTCGGCCAGCAGCTCGTGGGCGAGCTTGGTCATGCGCACTTCGGTGTATCGCATGGCCGCGGCGTTGTCGCCATCCACGGAGCCGAAGTTGCCCTGGCCGTCTACCAGCAGGTAGCGCAGGGAAAATGGCTGCGCCATCCGGACGATGGTGTCGTAAACGGCAGTGTCACCGTGCGGGTGATACTTACCGATCACGTCACCGACGACACGGGCGGATTTCTTGTACGGCTTGTTGAAGTCGTTGCCCAGCTCGCTCATCGCGAACAACACGCGCCGGTGCACGGGCTTCAAGCCATCGCGCGCATCCGGCAGCGCCCGCCCGACGATTACGCTCATTGCGTAGTCGAGGTAGGACTGTTTCAGCTCGTCTTCGATATTGACCGGGAGGATTTCTTTGGCCAGTTCGCCCATGAGAAGCCTGATTCCTTTTTCTGGTGAAACCTCGTCACATCCAGACGGGACGAACGAAGCTCGCCGCTACAGGGCGGTGCCATGCAGCGACTTACGACAAATCAACGAGTTATGCCATGGATCTGCGCAGTAAAGACCGCTTCGTGAAGCGGCCCTGGAAACCGCCGGATGTTATCACAAGAGCCGCCACGCACCTATCCCCCAGATGCGCATGGAGCATAGTTAGTTGACCGGTGACAGGCTGATATGGGACGAGAGGGGCTTAGAAGCGCTGCGACTGAAGAATTTGTGCTCAAATGCAAGGAGATCTGCAGGTTTCAAAGGCCTCTTCGCGAGCAGGCTCGCTCCCACAGGAGTGCGTTGTGTGCCCGGGGCTCCCGACACAACCCGGCTCCATGTGGGAGTGAGCCTGCTCGCGATGGCGATGCACCTGACAAAATGGTCTCAATGCAGCCGCTTGCGACACATCAATTGCGCCATCTTCGCGGTGTCCGGACGCTCGACGATGCCCTTCTCGGTGACGATGGCATCAATCAGGTCAGCCGGGGTGACGTCGAACACCGGGTTGAACGCATCAACCTCCGCGCCGACCCGCTTGCCTCCAACTTCCAGCAGTTCGCGCCCGTCGCGTTCTTCGATCGGGATGTCTTCGCCACTGGCCAGGCTCATGTCGATCGTCGAACTCGGCGCCACCACCATGAAACGCACGCCATGATGCATGGCGCAGACCGCCAGTTGATAGGTGCCTATCTTGTTCGCCACATCACCGTTGGCGGTGATGCGATCGGCGCCGACGATTACCCAGGTCACACCCTTGGTCTTCATGATGTGGGCGGCAGCGGAATCGGCGTTGAGGGTCACCGGGATGCCCTCGTTGGCCAGCTCCCAGGCCGTGAGGCGCGAGCCCTGCAGCCACGGACGGGTTTCGTCGGCGTAGACCCGCTCGACCATCCCCTCGATGAATGCACCGCGGATCACCCCCAGGGCCGTACCGAAGCCACCGGTGGCCAGGGCACCGGTATTGCAATGGGTGAGGATGGCCTGGGCATTGCCCTGATGCTTGCGGATCAGGTCGACGCCGAGTTGGGCCATGGTCAGGTTGGCTTCACGATCACTTTCGTGAATGGCGATAGCCTCGGCCTCAAGGGCAGTCAGCGGCTCGGCATGCGTTTTCAAGCGCACCAGCCGGTCACGCATCCGATCCAGGGCCCAGAACAGATTCACTGCCGTCGGCCGGGACTCGGCCAACAAAGCGAAATCAGCCTCCAGCGCCGCTTCCCAGTCCCCACCCTCGGCCATCCTCGCCCGTGCCGCCAACACCACGCCGTAAGCCGCACTGATGCCGATAGCCGGCGCGCCGCGCACCACCATCGCGCGTATGGCCTCGGCCACGCCGGCCGCACTGGTGTAGGCAATCCAGTTTTCCTCGAACGGCAAAACACGCTGATCCAGCAGGTAAAGGGCGCCATCCCGCCAATCGATGGCCTTCACCTTCTCCGCAGCCAACAGTTGATCGCGCATCCTACACTCCGCACTCTTGAACAAAGCCGCCGATTATAGCGATCCCTGCATGATGACGCTCGGGTATACTTCGCCATCCTTTATAACCCACGGAACCGATCCACGATGCCCAAGCCTGCCGTTGCGCTCGACTTATTATTGCTGCCAACCTGGTTGGTGCCTGTCGAACCTGCCGGTGTAGTACTCAAGGATCATGGCCTCGGCATCCGCGACGGTTGCATCGTGTTCCTCGGCCCAAGGGCCGAAGCCCTGAGATGCGAGGCTGCCCAGGTCCGCGAGTTGCCGGGCATGCTGCTCAGCCCGGGCCTGATCAACACCCATGGACATGCGGCGATGACCCTGTTCCGCGGCCTGGCCGACGACCTGCCCCTGATGACCTGGCTCGAACAGCACATCTGGCCGGCCGAGGGCAAATGGGTCGACGAGGACTTCGTGCGCGATGGCACTGACCTGGCGATCGCCGAGCAGATCAAGGGCGGCATCACCTGTTTCTCTGACATGTATTTCCACCCCAAGGTTGCCAGCGAACGCGTCCATAACAGCGGCATCCGTGCGCAAATCGCCATTCCGATCCTCGACTTCCCGATTCCAGGGGCCGCCAGTGCCGACGACGCCATTCGTCAGGGCATCGAATTGTTCGGCGACCTCAAGCACCATCCACGGATCAAAGTCGCATTCGGTCCGCATGCGCCCTACACCGTGGGCGACGAGAACCTGGAGAAAATCCGCGTGATTGCAGAAGAGTTGGACGCGGCCATTCACATGCATGTTCACGAAACCGCCTTCGAAGTTCAGCAGGCCGTGGATAACACCGCCGAGCGGCCGCTGGCTCGCCTGGGGCGACTCGGCCTGCTGGGGCCACGTTTTCAGGCCGTGCACATGACTCAGATCAGCGATGACGATCTGGCCTTGCTGGTAGAAAGCAATTGCAGTGTGATCCATTGCCCGGAATCGAACCTGAAGCTGGCCAGCGGTTTTTGCCCGGTGGAGCGGTTGTGGCAGGCCGGCGTCAATGTCGCGGTCGGCACCGACGGCGCGGCGAGCAACAACGACCTGGACCTGCTGGGGGAAACCCGCACTGCTGCCCTGTTGGCCAAGGCTGTCGCCGGCTCGGCCACGGCCCTGGATGCCCATCAGGCGTTGCGCATGGCCACGCTCAATGGCGCGCGGGCGCTGGGTATAGAGGGCACCGTCGGTTCCCTGGAAGTCGGCAAGGCCGCCGACCTCGTGGCCTTCGATCTGTCGGGACTGGCACAACAACCGATATACGACCCGGTGTCGCAGTTGATCTACGCCACCAGCCGCGATTGCGTGAAACACCTGTGGGTGGCCGGCAAGCCGTTGCTTGAGGACGGCCAACTGACCCGCCTGGACGAACCGCAACTGACCGCCACGGCCCAGGCCTGGGGTCGCCGCATCAGCGGTCACGACGAATAACCATGCCTCTTGAGCCACGGCTCGGGGCAACTGACTTTTTCAAGTTTTTCGAGGATCTGCACATGAGCAACGTCGACCACGCCGAAATCGCCAAATTCGAAGCCCTGGCTCACCGCTGGTGGGACCGTGAAAGCGAATTCAAGCCGCTGCACGACATCAACCCGCTGCGGGTCAACTGGATCGACGAACGGGTCAACCTGGCCGGCAAAAAGGTACTCGACGTCGGCTGCGGCGGCGGCATTCTCAGCGAAGCCATGGCCCAGCGCGGCGCGACGGTGATGGGCATCGACATGGGCGAAGCGCCGCTGGCGGTGGCGCAATTGCATCAGTTGGAATCCGGCGTCAGTGTGGAATACCGGCAGATCACCGCCGAAGCCCTGGCCGAGGAAATGCCCGCCCAGTTCGACGTGGTCACCTGCCTGGAAATGCTCGAACATGTGCCGGACCCCTCCTCGGTCATCCGCGCCTGCTTCCGCATGGTCAAGCCCGGTGGACAGGTGTTCTTCTCCACCATCAACCGCAACCCGAAGGCGTATCTGTTCGCCATCATCGGCGCGGAATACATCATGAAACTGCTGCCACGGGGCACCCACGACTTCAAGAAGTTCATCCGCCCTTCCGAGCTGGGCGCCTGGAGCCGCGCGGCAGGCCTGACCGTCAAGGACATCATCGGCCTGACCTACAACCCGCTGACAAAGCACTACAAGCTCGCCGCCGACGTTGACGTCAACTACATGATCCAGACCCTGCGCGAGGAATAAGTCGATGCGTCTCAAAGCGGTTCTCTTCGACATGGACGGCACGCTGCTCGATACCGCGCCGGACTTCATCGCCATCTGCCAGGCCATGCGCGCCGACCGTGGCCTGCCACCGATGAATACGCAGCACATTCGTGACGAAATTTCCGGTGGCGCCCGCGCGATGGTCGCGGTGACCTTTTCCATGGACCCGGAGTCACCGGGCTTCGAGGATCTGCGCCAGGAGTTCCTCGACCGCTACCTCAAGGGCTGCGCCGTCCACAGCCATCTGTTCGACGGCATGGCCGAGGTACTGGCCGATATTGAAGCGGCCAACCTGATCTGGGGCGTGGTCACCAACAAACCGGTGCGCTTCGCCGAGCCAATCATGCAGCAACTGGGCCTGGCCGAACGCTCGAAGGTACTGATCTGCCCCGATCACGTGAAAAACAGCAAGCCGGACCCAGAGCCGCTGACCCTGGCGTGCAAGATGCTCGACCTGGACCCGGCCAGCGTGTTGTTCGTCGGCGACGACCTGCGGGACATCGAGTCCGGGCGCAGCGCCGGCACCAAGACCTGCGCAGTGACCTACGGCTACATCCACCCGGACGACAACCCCAGGCACTGGGGCGCGGACGTGGTGATCGATCATCCGCTGGCGTTGCGCGAAGTGCTGGATAACGCGTTGTGCAGTTGCTGAACTGACTACTTCGTGTGGCAAGACAAGTAAGTAGATTTTTTGTGGCGAGTGGATTTATCCCCGCCGAGGTGCGAAGCGCCTCCAAGAGATGTCAGTCACTGCGTTGTATCAAGCAATACGCAAGGGGTCGCTTCGCGACCCAGCGGGGATAAATCCCCTCGCCACAATACAACCCGTCGCCACACCGTGCATCACCACGCATCGTTATGTTTCGTGAGGTTTTTATGTTTGATTATTCCGCCCGCCCCGACCTGCTCGCCGGCCGGGTCATCCTGGTCACCGGTGCCGGTCGCGGCATCGGCGCGGCTGCCGCCAAGGCCTACGCCGCCCACGGTGCCACCGTGCTGCTGTTGGGCAAGACCGAAGCCAACCTGATCCAGGTCTACGATGAAATCGAAGCGGCTGGCCATCCACAGCCGGCGGTGATTCCATTCAATCTCGAAACCGCCCTGCCCCATCAATACGACGAACTGGCGGCCATGATCGAAGCCGAGTTCGGTCATCTGGACGGCCTGCTGCACAACGCCTCGATCATCGGCCCGCGCACACCACTGGAACAGCTGTCCGGCGAGAATTTCATGCGGGTGATGCACGTGAACGTCAACGCCATGTTCATGCTCACCAGCACCTTGCTACCTCTGCTCAAGTTGTCCACGGATGCGTCCGTGGTGTTCACCTCAAGCAGCGTTGGTCGCAAGGGTCGGGCGTATTGGGGCGCTTATGGGGTGTCCAAGTTTGCCACCGAAGGGCTGATGCAGACCCTGGCCGACGAAGTCGATACCGTCGCGCCGGTGCGTGCCAACAGCATCAACCCTGGCGCCACCCGCACGAGCATGCGCGCCCAGGCCTATCCGGGGGAAAATCCGCTCAATAATCCGACCCCGGAAGAGATCATGCCGGTCTATCTGTACTTGATGGGACCGGACAGCAAAGGCGTCAACGGCCAGGCCTTCAACGCGCAGTAAAAACTCGCCCCTACGTTGCGGCGGTTTACCGTCGCAACGCTCGAATTCTTCGGTAGCAAGCCAGACGAACCGCCAAAGCCATGTCGCGCAACGCCGGGGGGATATTCGTGTTTTTTTCACTTCATTGATTTGTAATGGATTTTCCCGAAGTGAACAGACTGGCACGACTTTCGCTCTAACCCTTCCAAACACGCCATGTCCGGCGGGGAACGGAGATAGATACGAGGCCTGCGTCAGCCAAGGAAAGCAGACTAAACTCAAATCAGCATCCTATGGGACTGACGGGACGGTACGACGCGCAGCCCAAAGCCCCCCTCACCCAGCCTGCCAGGACAGATTTGCTTAGGGGCTCACGCCAAATGAAAACGCCCATCCAGACCAACGCGATTGATTTCGACAGCGCCAAACTGCAGCGCCTGGGCTTCGGTCAGCCGTCACCGCTCGTCGCGCGGTCCGTCAGTCTTTCGCAACTGCGCCAGCAATTGAGTCAGCAATTGCAGACCAGCCTGGAACCACAACGGATCCTGGGCTTGTTTTTCCGCGAGGTTCAACGACTGGTGCCCCTGGATGCACTGGCCTATCAACACAAGCCCAGCGATCTGCGACTGGAGTTCGGTCAACGCGGACATCATCTGCTCAGCTACAACCTCAGCCATGAAGACGAACAGTTGGGCGAATTGGTATTCCGTCGCAATCAGCGTTTTAGCGACGCGGAGCAGAGTGATCTCGAGTCAGTGATGTCCACCCTGTTGTTTCCACTGCGCAACGCCCTGCTCTACCGCGCCGCAACCCAGAGCGCCCTGCGCGACCCGTTGACCGGAACCGGCAATCGCATCGCCATGGACCAGGTCATGGGGCGGGAAATCGACATGGCCAGGCGTCACATGCAACCGTTGTCGCTGCTGATGCTAGACATCGATCACTTCAAGCGCATCAACGATACCTATGGCCACGGCGCCGGCGATGAGGTGCTCAAGGCCGTTGCCGAGTCGATCAAGGATCAGTTGCGCAACGTGGACATGGTGTTCAGGTTCGGCGGAGAGGAGTTTCTGATCCTGCTTTCCAATACCGGTCGGGAAGCCGCTGCCACGATTGGCGAGCGATTGCGCTATGCCGCCCAACTGCAGGATTATTTCGCAGCCGGCGTCAGGATTGAGCTAACGGTCAGCCTCGGCTGCGCGACGCTGCTGCCGGGTGAGTCCATGGAAAGCCTGCTCCGCCGGGTCGACAGCGCGTTGTATGTGGCCAAGCGCGAGGGGCGGAATCGGTTGGCAATGGCGGGTTGATTGAGAACACGCGAGCCAGACTGAGTGTGGGAGCCGCACGCGAAGGCGGTGGCATGTTCAATATTTCTACTAGCTGGCCCACCGCTATCGCGAGCAGGCTCGCTCCCACAGGGATACGAGGTGAGTCTGATTACATCAAACAATAATGTGGAAGCGAACCTGTTCGCGACAGCGATCCGATAGCCAACCTCCCCGTTGGCTGACCGCACCTCTTTGCAGGCAGACCCGCTCCCACATCGTCAGCTAGGCGTCAGCTCCCGGCCAGCGCCAGGCGCTCGCGTGGGGATGCCGACTTTTCGGCGACCTCCGACTGTTCCAGTTGCATGCAACGCTCCAGAAACAGATACATGTAATCGTAGCTTTTGCACACCGCCTGGCGCAGTTCGGTCTGCAATGCCTGGCTCGGATTCATGCCCCCCAGGGTGCAGATGATTTCCAGCGCTTCCCACGGGTGGGCGTCGTCGTACTGGGCGTGCATCTTCAGCCATTTCATGGCTCGCTTGCGATCTTCCTCGGCGAAGGCCGCCGCATAGATGCCGCTGGAACACACCAGGGCCGACCACTCCCCGGTCGCGCCTTCAATCGCATAGTTGGTCGCTGCGATGGCCACGATCAACGAGTCCGAAGAGCTGGTATGCCAGCACCAATGGCTCAACGCGTGGAGTTCGGGCGGTACCTGCTGTGCCTGCAGATCCTCCAGCGTCACACCGTGGGCGGCGCTCCAGTTCACCCAATAGTCGGCGTGATTGAGTTCGACACGGATGTTGCGCATCAGCCAACGACGGGCCATGTCCTCGCCGGGATGGCGGGCAAAGCGGGTCTTGGTGAGGTTCTGTGCCATGTATAAGGCGAACTGTTCAACAACCGGCCAACCACCGATGAGGTAGTGGCGCATGGTCTTGGCGCTGAGCTTGTTGTCGCGCATGCGTTGATACAGCTCGTGTTCGACAACCCGGCGCTTGCTCTCGCCGCAATCGGCAATGAGCTGCTGTGCCCATTTCGGATAGCTTTTGGCGTCCATGAGCGGGCCTGTTCGGTTGAATGTGTCGATCACTGTCGGGCTCCTTTTGATTGTGATTTTTTTCCGGATCAACAAGAGGCTCAGCGGAACGTGCCGGGGGCCTTGAATAACAATGGCTGGGGCCGGGCCGGCCTGCATTGCAACGTGTCACAGGTAAACAACTGCGGGCGCTCGATGACATACCCCTGAGCGTAATCCACTCCAATCTCCAGCAATGCCTGCTCGATCTGGGCAGTTTCCACAAACTCGGCAATGGTGCGCTTACCCATGACGTGGCCGATGTGGTTGATCACCTCGACCATTGCACGGTTAATCGGGTCGTCCAGCATATCCTTTACGAAACTCCCGTCGATCTTCAAGAAGTCTACAGGTAAATGTTTCAGGTAAGCGAATGAAGACATTCCGGCGCAAAAGTCGTCCAGCGAGAAGTAACAACCCAAGCTCTTGAGTTCATTGATAAAGCGAATGGCACTGCCCAAATTCGAAATAGCGCTGGTCTCTGTAATTTCAAAACAAATCATTTCCGGTGGAATCGAATACGCCGCGAACTGTTGACGCAGGAAGTCGAGAAATGCCTGGTCTCCGATAGTCGTGCCTGACAGATTGATCGCACACATCGCCATGGGGCCCTGCCGCGAATCGTTCAGGCACTGGCGGATGATCTTGAAGACATTTTCCACCACCCAACGGTCCAGGGACGTCATCAGGCCATAGCGCTCCGCCGCTGGAATGAAGCTGTCCGGCAAAATCATCCGTCCAGCTTCATCGTGCAGGCGCAACAGGATCTCAATATGCCCGCCGCCATGGTCGCCAGGCCCCAGGGCGGCGATTTCCTGGGCATAGAGGCAGAAGCGGTTTTCCTCCAGGGCCATGTGCAAGCGCTGGACCCAGGCCATCTCACCGAAGCGCAGGGACAGCTCCGAATCGTCGGCATGGTAGACCTGGACTCGATTGCGGCCTTTTTCCTTGGCCATGTAGCAGGCCATGTCGGCGGCACGCAGGGAAGCTTCCAAAGTCGTCGGGTTCTGGGCGATGTGCACCAGGCCGATGCTCACGGTGGTCACGAACGGCCGGCCTTTCCAGACAAAGTGCAGGTTCTGCACGGTCTGGCGCAGCCCTTCGGCGATCTTCTCCGCGGCCTCCGGCGAACAGTTCTCCAGCAAGATACCGAACTCATCCCCGCCCAACCGGGCCAGGGTGTCGTTTTCCCGCAGGCCCGATTGCAGCAACGCGCAAATGTGCCGCAACAATTCGTCACCCGCCGCGTGGCCACAGGTGTCGTTGACCAGCTTGAACTGGTCCAGGTCGAGGAACATCAAGGCATGGCGCCCGGCCTGGCGCGTCAGGTTATGCAGGGCCTGCTCCAGCCGGTACTCGAATTCCCGGCGATTCGCCAGGCCGGTCAGCGCATCATGGGTAGCCTGCCACGACAGGTTGGCAATGTACTGGCGCTCCTGGGTCATGTCGTGCAAGACCAGTACGGCGCCGCTGACCTTGCCCGCATGGCGGATCGGCGCACCCACCAGAGTCACCGACACCGTACTGCCATCCAGGCGCTGGATCAGTTTGGAATGTTCGCTGCCGCCACCGAGCCGGTCACTGAGAATGTGTTCGATCAGCGTCAGGCTTTCGGTCTGGGCATTGTCGTCAAGCAGATTGAACAGCGCGGCCAAGGGCAGCCCGGTGGCATGCTCGGCCTTCCAGTGGGTCATCGCCTCGGCGGCGGGATTCATGTACGCAATGGCGCCTTCGACGTCGGTAGTGATGACGCCATCGCCAATGGATTGCAAGGTGATCTGCGCACGCTCCTTCTCCAGTTGCAAAGCGTTGGCGAACACCTGTCGCTGGGCCAGCAGCTTGTGGGTACGTAACAACGCCAGGACGATGAGCCCCAGCGCGGTGGCAAAGTTGATCACCAGCAACAGGCGCAGAATAAAGCGCGATCCCTCACCCAGCGCGTCGCTGAAAGCCTTGGCTGCTGGGGTTACGGAGTCGTTGATGGCAAAGATCTGCGCCTTCCAGCCCCGGATATCGGCCTCTGAAGCACTCCCTTCGGTAATGCTTTCGTGCATCTGCCGGGCGACATTATCCAACTCGATCAGATAACCGTCGCCCACCGTCCAGAGATCGATGGCTTCTTCCAGATAACTGAAATGACGGAAATTCAGATAGAGCCAGATCACGCTGGCCACATCGTCCGGGTGGTTTCCCCCCTGGAGGATACCCGCCCGCGCCGCTTCCAGGTCAGGTGGTTGACGATCCAGTGCCACCCGCAAGTCATGCCCGCCCTCGGGCACGGCTATGGCTTGCTGGTATTTGCGGAAAATCGCCTCATCACGGCTGTCGGCGTAGAGATTGAGGTAGTAGATGGCGTCTTTCTGCCCCTTGGACCAGAGGCTTTCCCCCGCTACATAGCCGCGAACTGCCGACAACACGTAGAGACTGACGCCCCCGAGTAATGCCTGAAATAGCACAACGGCAATGAAGGGCCAGACGATGCCCAACAACCGAGGCGTTCCGAGAGTCCGCTTTTGCTTCATGAGGTCCCTTGCACAGGCATTGCCAATGAGCACCCGGGAAAAATCCGCTTCTGATTCCAGAGCCTAGGCCAGTTTTCGACCCTTGGAACGGCTGGATCGGAGAATCGACAGGCTTTGGGTGGAAATTCGAAGAAACCGGGGGCGTTCAGCTGACTTTTTTGGATACTAAGCGCAGAAAATCACAGGAAACTCAAGGCTGCTGTATCTGTTGCAAATGACCGTAGAGTCGCGCGTACAGGCCACCCTCGGCGATCAACTGCAAATGGTCGCCGTCTTCGGCGATTTGCCCCCCGTCGAACACCAATACCCGATCCGCCTGTTTCACGGCTGATAACCGGTGGGCGATGATCAGCGTGGTGCGCCCGCTCAGGAAACGCGACAGCGCCTGATGGAGGTTGTACTCGGTGGCGGCGTCCAGTGCAGAGGTCGCTTCGTCGAGAATCACCACCCGCGGCTCGGCCAATACCATGCGGGCAATGGCCAGGCGTTGACGCTGTCCACCGGACAGCCGCACCCCGGCACGCCCGACCACACTGTCCAGCCCTTGGGGCAACGCGCGCACCGTAGTATCGAGTTGGGCAATGGTCAATGCCCGCCAGCAGGCCTCGTCGCTGCAGTCGCGCCCCATGGAGAGGTTGGCTCGTACCGTGTCGTTGAACAACGCAGGATGCTGCAACACAACCGCGACATTTTCCCGGATGGTTTCCAGGCCGATTTCCTGCTGCGTGGCGCCGCCAAACCGGATACTGCCCGACTTCGGTGTATACAGGCCCAGCAATAGCTGCACCAGGGTGCTCTTGCCGCCACCGCTGGCGCCAACGATGGCGACCTTTTCGCCGGGGGAGATGGACAGGTTCAACTGATCGAGCACCAGTTCCTCACCATAACCGAAGCTCAGCCCCTGGATGTCGATGCCCACGGTATCACGGCCTTTGAACGGATCGATGCCGCCGCTGTACTGCGGCTCGTCGGCCCGGGCCAGGAGTTCGTTGATACGGCTCAATGCGCCGCCGGCCGCATAATAGGCGTATTGCAGGTTCAATAGCTGCTCCACGGGACCGATCATGAACCAGAGGTAGCTGAACACCGCCAGCATCTGGCCGATGGACAGGTCGGAAAACAGCACGGTGAGCATCGCCGCCGCACGAAAAATGTCGATGCCGAACTGAAACAGCAAGCCACTGGCGCGACCCGACGCGTCGCTTTTCCACTGGGAATTGACCGCATAATCACGCACCTCCCGGGCGCGCTGGCCCAGGCGTCCGAGGAAAAAGCCCTGGCGGTTACCGGCACGCACCTCCTGGATCGCGTCCAGGGTTTCGGTCAATGCCTGGGTGAAGCGCGAGGTGCTGTCGTTCTCCAGCTTCTTGAGGTGCTTGACCCGCTTACCCAACTGCACCGTGGCATAGATCACCAGTGGATTGAACAACAGGATCAGCAGCGCCAGTTTCCAGTGCATCCACATCAGGATGCCGGCGGTGCCCACCAGCGTCAGCATCGCCACCAGGAAACGGCTGAGGGTTTCGCCGACGAATTTATCCAGGGTGTCCAGGTCGGTGACCAGGTGAGCGGCCACGGTACCGCTGCCCAGGCTTTCGTATTCACCCAGGGAAATACGCTTGAGACGCCCGATCAGGCGGATACGGATGCGATAGACGATGTCTTTGGCGAGCCCGGCAAACAAGCGCGCCTGTAACACGTTGAACAGCAACGCGCCGCACCGAAGGGTCAAGGTCGCCAGCAGCATCAACCCGATATAGCCGGCAGCACTCTGCCAGCCCGTCGGCAAGGCGTGGTTCATCACCTTCAGGGCGGCGTCGCCACGCCCCAACAGCACTTCGTCCACCAACAGCGGCAAGAGCAAGGGGATCGGCACACTGCACAGCGTCGCCAGCACGGCCACGCCGTTGGCAATCCACAGGGCTTTCTTGTGTGTGAAGGCCAGGCGACGGATTTCCGCCCAGCTCAATCGATCGACGCGCTGTGGCTCAGAAGTGCCATCCGGCAGGTCAGGCACAGGCCGCGCGCTCCAGCCAGCGGCCAAGCAATGGAGACAACTGACTCAAGGGCTGATAACCGTTGGTGAGCAAGGCGAGTTGCCCGTCGCGCTCGGCCAGTAGCGTGGGGAATCCGGCAATGCCGAGGTCCTGCACCCAGGTGAAATCCGCAGCGGTGGCAGCATGTTGATCAGCGCTGTCAAACGCCGCGGCAAATTCAATGCGTGGCAACCCGGCCTGTTCGGCCAGTTCCACCAGGACGCTGGCACGGGTCACGTCGCGACCTTGCACATAAAAAGCCTGCTGGATCAGCTTCAGCAACTTCCAGGCCAGGTCCGGTGCCAGGCTACGGGCCGTCACCAGCGCCCGGCAGGCCGGCTCGGTGTCATAGACAAAACCGTCCGGCAACGCGCCCTCCAGCTTGAACGGCTGGCTGGTGGCCTCGGTGACAGCCTGCCAATGCTCCAGGATGTAACGCCGGGTAGTGGGCTCCAGGGCCGAACCGCTGCCCGTGCGCAAACCACCCACCACCAGATGCAGTTCCACACCCCGGGCCCGCGCCTGCTCGACCAATGCTTCGGCCACCGGCGCGAAGCCCCAGCACCAGGAACACATCGGGTCCATGACATACAGCAGGCGTGGCGGCATGGTTCAGGCCTCGGAGGATGATTGCTTGTAGTTGTAGCCGATCGGGTGCGGCATGTTGCGAGCCTTGGCCAGTTCGATCTGCTTTTGCCGGTCGATGGCGCTGCGGCGAGTCTTCTCGCTCAGCTTGTCCCAGCAATGCGGGCAACTGATGCCAGGCACATAGTGCTCCGAAGCGCGATCCTCCAGGCTAACCGGTGTACGGCACGCATGACATTGATCGTAGTCGCCTTCGCTGAGATCGTGGCGAACGGTCACGCGGTTATCGAACACAAAACAGTCGCCGCGCCATTTGGTTTCTTCCTGGGGAACCTCTTCGAGGTATTTCAGGATGCCACCCTTGAGGTGGAAGACCTCGTCGAAACCCTGGCTGAGCATGTAGCTGGAGGCCTTTTCACAGCGGATGCCGCCAGTGCAGAACATCGCGACCTTCTTGTGCCGGGCCGGGTCGAAGTTGGCCTTGATGTAGTCGGGAAACTCGCGAAAGCTGGTGGTCTTGGGATCGATTGCGCCTTCGAATGTCCCGATGGACACTTCGTAGTCGTTACGGGTATCGATCAGCAACACTTCCGGATCGCTGATCAGCGCGTTCCAGTCCTGGGGTTCGACATAGGTGCCGACCTGCTTGTTCGGATCCACGCCTTCGACGCCGAGGGTGACGATTTCTTTCTTGAGCTTGACCTTGGTGCGGTAGAACGGCTGCTCGTCGCAGTACGACTCCTTGTGATCGATGTCGATCATGCGAGGGTCGTTCTTGAGCCAGGCCAGCAAGCCGTCGATGCCTTCGCGGGTACCGGAGACCGTGCCGTTGATGCCTTCTTCGGCGATCAGCAGAGTGCCTTTGATACCGTTATCGAGCATCGCCTTGAGCAAGGGCTCACGCAGCTCGACGTAATCTTCCAGGGTGACGAACTTATACAGTGCCGCCACGACAATGGGTTGTGTCATGGGTGTTTCTCCAGGTGGCTACCCTCGTAAAGGGTGAACCGGATGCAAAAAAAACGCGCCGGGTCAGCGGCGCGTTGCGGATTCTAACAAAAACATTGGCGTTACAGGACTGGATTCCAACTCTGCGAAGGGGTTTATCCCGCCTGAACCAATCTGGAGGAGCTGCCGAGTGCAACGAGGCTGCGATCTTGTCCCTGACAGTTGAATCGCGAGCACTCAGATCAAAATCAAAAGATCGCAGCCTGCGGCAGCTCCTACCCGCCACCGGCACAGGTCGGTGAAGCCGGGGCGGCGTCGATTTGTGCCCATTCTTCGGGGGTGTAGGTGTGCAGCGCCAATGCATGGAATTCGCCCATCAGCTCACTCAGCGTGCCGTAGACCTTCTGGTGGCGCTTGACCCGATTAAGCCCCTCGAACTGCCGACTTACCACCACCGCCTTGAAGTGGGTCTGCAGCCCACGGCTGTGCATGTGGCTTTCATCCAGCACCTGCAGATGCTCGGGCTGCAGGAGGCCGAGTGTCGATTCGATGCGTTGTTGCATGCTCATACCTGGCTCCGTTTAAGGCTTCTTCTTGGCAGGGGCAGCAGCTTTCGGCTCGAGCTCGGCGGTCATGTCCGCCAGCAGCTTGTTCACCACCGGCACCGCGCTTTCAAGCTTGGCCTGGGTGAGTTGGGCCGACTGCTGGGTCAGCTGTGGCATTTTTTCCAGGACTTTCTTGCCCAGAGGCGACTGGTAGAAGGCCACCAGGTCCTTGAGCTCCGATTCGCTGAAGTTGGTGGTGTAGAGCTTGACCATGTCCGGCTTGAGCTTGTTCCAGCCAATGGCTTGGTCAAGCGCGGCGTTGGCCTTGGCCTGGTAGGTTTCCAGGGTGGCTTTTTTCGACTCGGGAGCCTTGGTCTGTTCGAAGCGCTGGGCAAACATCTGCTGCACCTGCATGTACACCGGAGTGCCCAGTTTGTCGGCGTGTGCCAAGGTCAGGAACGCTTCGGCGCTGGCGTTGTGGCTGGCGGTATCGGCGAGAACAGGACCGCTGGCACACACCAGAGCAACTGCGGTACAGATGGCGCGAAGACGGGTCATCGAGTTTCCTTATCTAACTGGCGAGGTAAAACCTCAAGGGCGGTCATTCTGCGCCTAAAAAACGCCGGTCCTCAACCCCGGCGCTTGCCGTCTCCGATTGACGGACCGAACCGACCACTCCTAGATTGAGGGAACCGGCGCCGCCCCACAGGGCCTAAACTGCGCATTCAGACCTATCAGGAGTTTGACCCAATGAGCCGTATCGAAACCGACAGCCTTGGCCAGGTTGAAGTCCCGGAGGACGCCTACTGGGGCGCCCAGACACAGCGTTCCATGATCAACTTCGCCATCGGTAACGAACGCATGCCACTGTCGGTGCTGCACGCCCTGGCCCTGATCAAGAAAGCCGCCGCGCGGGTCAACGACCGCAATGGCGACTTGCCCGCCGACATTGCCCGATTGATCGAACAGGCCGCCGATGAAGTACTGGCCGGCCAGCATGACGATCAGTTCCCGCTGGTTGTCTGGCAGACCGGCAGCGGCACCCAGAGCAACATGAACGTCAACGAGGTGATCGCCGGGCGCGCCAACGAGCTGGCGGGCAACCCCCGCGGCGGCAAGACCCCGGTGCACCCCAACGACCATGTCAACCGCTCCCAGAGCTCCAACGACTGCTTCCCCACGGCCATGCACATCGCTGCCACGCAGGCCGTCCATCAGCAATTGTTGCCGGCCATCAGCGAATTATCCGGCGGGCTGGCGGAACTGGCGGCGCGCCACATGAAACTGGTCAAGACCGGCCGCACCCACATGATGGACGCCACGCCGATCACATTCGGCCAGGAGTTGTCGGCCTTCATCGCCCAGCTCGACTATGCCGAACGGGCAATCCGCGCCGCGCTGCCGGCGGTCTGTGAACTGGCCCAGGGCGGCACGGCGGTCGGCACCGGGCTCAATTCGCCCCACGGTTTCGGTGAAGCGATTGCCGCTGAGCTGGCGGCGCTGTCCGGTTTGCCGTTCGTCACCGCGCCAAACAAGTTTGCGGCACTGGCGGGGCATGAGCCGCTGACGACGCTTTCCGGCGCACTGAAAACCCTGGCCGTGACCCTGATGAAAATCGCCAACGACCTGCGCCTGCTGGGCTCCGGCCCTCGGGCCGGCTTCGCCGAAGTGAAATTGCCGGCCAACGAGCCGGGCAGTTCCATCATGCCCGGCAAGGTCAACCCGACCCAGTGCGAAGCCTTGTCGATGCTGGCCTGCCAGGTCATGGGCAACGACGTGACCATCGGCTTTGCCGCCAGCCAGGGCCATTTGCAGTTGAACGTGTTCAAGCCGGTGATCATCCACAACCTGCTGCAATCGATCCGCCTGCTCGCCGACGGCTGCAGCAACTTCCAGCAACATTGCATCGCCGGGCTCGAGCCCGATGGCGAGCAGATGGCGGCGCACCTGGAGCGTGGGTTGATGCTGGTGACGGCGTTGAACCCGCATATCGGCTACGACAAGTCCGCCGAGATCGCCAAGAAAGCCTACAGCGAAGGGCTTACCCTGCGCGAGGCAGCGTTGCAGTTGGGCTATCTGACCGATGAGGAGTTCGATGCCTGGGTGCGACCGGAAAACATGCTGGAGGCCGGTAGCCAGGGCTGAGTTTTCTGCTGGCAGACAGTCAGTCTTCGCGAGCAAGCCCGCTCCCACATAGGTCTTCATTGAACACAAGTTGTATGTTCGACCAAGATCCATTGTGGGGCTTGCTCGCGAAGAACGATAACTCGGTCTATCGCCCTACCGCCAACCGCTCACGCCGGGCCCTGAGCCCGGCAATCAGCGAAGGCCCCAACGCCACCAACGCTGAGCCCACCACCACCAGCACGGCCCCGCCATACCCCAACAGATTGATCTGCTCGGCATGCACATAATCGGGCCACCACCAGGCAGCCACGGCTACCGCAGCGAAGGTCACCAGCGGCGTGATCGCCAGGGTCGCGCTGACCCGTGAGGCTTCCCAGTGAGCCAGCGCCTCGGCAAATGCGCCATAGGCAATCAGGGTGTTGAGGCAGCAGGCAAACAACAGCCAACCTTGCAAAGGGCTCAGTTGCAGCGCTTCCAACGGATGGACCCACGGCGTGAGCAGCAACGCGCAGAACAGATAGATCACCATCATTACCTGCAACGAATTCCACACCGTCAACAACTGCTTCTGACCCAATGCGTAGAACGTCCAGACAGCCGACGCCAGCAACACCATCAAGACCCCGGCGGTGTATTCGCTCAGGGAGGTCAGCAACTCGGCAAGACGCTGGTTGAAAAACAGCGTGAAGCCGATCAGCAGCACCATCAGGCCCATCCCCTGCCCCAGGCTGAAACGCTCCTTGAACACAAAGAGGCTGGCGACCAACAACAGGATAGGCCCCATCTGCACCACCAACTGCGCGGTGCCGGGGCTCAAGCGACTCAGCCCCATCAGGTACAACACGTAGTTGCCGACCAGCCCCAGCACCGCCATGGCCACCAACCAGCCGCCGCGCGGACCAAGCACCTTGCGGCTGGGCAGGCGTCGGGTGGCAGCAAGATAGATGAAGAGCAAACCGCCGGACACCAGCAAGCGAAACCAGGTCACGGTGACCGGGTCCATCACTTGCAGTACCTGTTTGAGCTTGATCGGCAGGATTCCCCACAACAGCGCGGTCAACAGGGCGAGGAACAGGCCGTAGACCCAGCGACCGGACGAAATGTGCATGCAATCCCCGAGGCTCAAGAAAAGAGCGACTATTCTAGGGGGAGAAGCGTCGGCGACACAGGGACAGTTACGCACTAACAGTTCGAAGGTCGTTCGCGAGAAGGATAGATGGCACATTGCCGCCCATCGGCTGAGCAAGCGCCAGTTGATGTCAACGAATAAACTTCACACAACCGATATTTACGCTTCTTGGAGCCCCCATGCTTGGCAAACGCGCCCAGGACCTCGCCCCTGCGATGGTCTTTCCCAGTGACCGGATCTGTCGGATAAACGGTGAATTCTATTTCAGTACCCGGGAAGGAACCCAGGAAGGACCGTTTGCCAGTCGTGAGGCTGCAGAACAAGAAGTCGCGGCGTATATAGAGCGGGTGCAGAAGGCGCTTGAGATCGCCAGCTGACCCCCGCCCAGCCTGTGGCGAGGGGATTTATCTGTGGCGAGGGGATTTATCCCCGCTGGGCTGCCAAGCAGCCCTGCAGCTGACTCAATCTATCTGATACACCGAGTCGCCTGGTTTTGGGGACGCGTCGCGCGCCCAGCGCGGATAAATCCCCTCGCCAAAAATAGTGTCTTTTCTCAGCTTCGCGTTTAACGCACAGCCTCGAACAACCCCGTCGCTCCCATCCCACCGCCCACGCACATGGTCACGATGCCATAGCGCAGGTTGCGCCGTTGCAGCTCCCGCACCAGATGTCCGACCTGGCGCGAACCGGTCATGCCGAACGGATGGCCGATGGCAATCGAGCCGCCGTTGACATTGTATTTTTCATTGTCTATTTCCAGGCGATCACGGCTGTACAGGCACTGGGACGCGAACGCCTCGTTGAGTTCCCACAAATCGATATCGGCGATCCGCAGCCCCTTGGCCTTGAGCAGTTTCGGCACCGAGAACACCGGACCGATGCCCATTTCATCCGGCGCGCAACCGGCCACGGTGAAGCCGCGGAAAAAGGCCTTGGGCCTGAGTCCCAGCGCCAGGGCCTTTTCCAGGCTCATCACCAGGGTCATCGAAGCGCCGTCGGATAGCTGCGATGAGTTACCCGCCGTCACCGAACCGTCTTCGGCGAACACCGGCTTCAGGCCTTCCAGGCTTTCGTAGGTGGTGTCCGGGCGGTTGCAATCGTCGCGGTCAACCACGCCGTCAAGCATCTGTACCGCACCGGTATTTTTATCCTCCACCTTGTACTTGACCGCCATCGGTACAATCTCGTCATTGAACAACCCGGCCGCCTGGGCCTGGGCAGTGCGCAGCTGGCTCTGCAAGGCGTAGCGATCCTGCGCTTCGCGGCTGACCTGGTAACGGCGGGCGACAATTTCGGCGGTCTGGCCCATGGGAAAATAGATCCCGGGTACCTGTTCCTTGAGCAGCGGATTGATCAGGTTGTCGGTGTTGACGCTTTTCATCGTCAAGCTGATGGACTCCACCCCGCCGGCGACAATGATGTCGCTGCAACCGGAAGCGATCTGGTTGGCGGCAATGGCGATGGCTTGCAGGCCCGAGGAACAGAAGCGGTTGAGGGTCATGCCAGCGGTGCCGATACCCAGGTGGGAAAGCACCGCCACGTTACGACCTATGTTGTAGCCCTGAGCACCCTCGTTGGAGCCGGCACCGACGATGCAATCTTCGACGCTGGCCGGGTCGATGTCGTTGCGCGTCAACAGTGCATTGACGCAATGGGCCGCCATGTCATCCGGGCGGGTCATGTTGAACTTGCCGCGAAACGACTTGGCCAGGCCGGTCCGTACGCTGTCGATGATCACTACTTCACGCATGGCTGTTCCTCATTGTTGTAGGCGGTCAAGAATGGATCGAGCATAAATCCACCCCATAACCGACTGCGACAATCATTCACCCCGCATATGCGACCTCATCGCGAGCGGCCTGTACGGTTAACCCAGGTGCACGAATCAGCCCTGCAGGCCCATTGGCTATTTCTTGCGAGCCAGTTTCTCGCTGCGCTTGAAAGCCGCCTCCAGCGCTTCGCTGAGGGTGCGCAATACCTTGACGCGTGCCCAGCGCTTGTCATTGGCCTCTACCAGGGTCCAGGGAGAGATTTCGGTACTGGTGCGGTCGACCATGTCACATACCGCCGACCGGTAGGCGTCCCACTTGTCACGGTTGCGCCAGTCATCCTCAGTGATCTTGAAGCGCTTGAAGGGGATTTGCTCCCGCTCCTGGAATCGCTCGAGCTGGGTCTCCTTGTCGATGGCAAGCCAGAACTTGACCACCACCACACCGGCGTCGGCAATCTGCTCTTCGAAATCATTGATCTCGCCATAGGCCCGCAGCCAGTCGGCCCGACTGCAAAAGCCTTCGACCCGCTCCACCAACACCCGGCCATACCAGGAACGGTCGAATACGGTGAATTTTCCCCGCGCCGGAATGTGCCGCCAGAACCGCCACATGTAAGGGTGGGCACGCTCTTCTTCGGTGGGCGCGGCTATCGGCACGATGCTGTACTGGCGTGGATCGAGCGCCGCGGCAACCCGCCGGATCGCTCCCCCCTTGCCGGCCGCATCGTTGCCTTCGAACACCGCCACCAGGGCGTGTCGACGCATGCGTTTGTCCCGCAGCAAGCCGGCGAACCGGGCCTGCTCGGTGATCAGTTGTTCCTCGTAATCGTCCTTGTCCAGGCGCAAGGTCATGTCCAGGCTGTCGATCAGGGTCACCTGGTCATCCAGCGCCGGTAGCGGTGTCACGTTGACTTTTTCCGGTCTGGTCTTCACCCGGTCAAGCGCATGGCGCATGCCTTCGAGCAAGATCCTGCCCACCGTGAGGCTGCGATAACAGGTGTCCACGCCTTCGATCACATGCCACGGGGCGTAATCTCGACTGGTCCGGCGCAACACCCGCTCGCCGTACTTGACGAACCTGTCGTAGGTCTGGGATTGCTGCCAGTCCAGTGGACTGATGCGCCAACTGTGCAACGGATCATCCTTGAGCCCCTTGAGCCGGGCTTTCATCTGCTTCTTGGACAGATGAAACCAGAACTTGAAGATCAGCGCGCCTTCATCGCAGAGCATTTTTTCCAGGCGCTCGGCGGCATTGATCGCCTGATCGAGCCGAGGGTCCTTGAACTCGCCGTGAACCCGCCCCTGCAACATCTGGCTGTACCAGTTGCCAAAGAAAATCCCCATGCGCCCCTTGGCCGGCAACATCCGCCAGTAACGCCAGGCCGGTGGCCGCGCCAGCTCTTCGTCAGTCTGCTGGTCGAACGTGCGCACCTCGATCAACCGCGGGTCCATCCACTCGTTGAGCAACTTCACCGTCTCGCCCTTGCCCGCGCCCTCGATACCGTTGATCAGCACTATGACCGGGAAGCGGCTTTGCTGATGCAACTCGAATTGGGCTTCGAGCAGTGCTTCACGCAGAGCCGGCACTTCGGCCTCATAGGTGTCTTTATCGATGGCGTGACCGATTTCGGCGGATTCGAACATAGGCAGCTCCTTCCTGGGGTTGGGGCAAGACTAGCGGATTGGACGCCGTCCGGTGTAGAGCCGAACGCGAAGCGTCCGTAGAGGCATTCCCACGCGGAGCGTGGGAACGAGGCTAGAATAGCGTCCCGGATTTCACTGAGCCTGCCATGCCCCCCGTACAGCACCACGCCCAACTCGACTGGGATGACCAGGGTCTGCCCCGTTCGCGGGTGTTCGACGATGTGTATTTCTCCGACCAGTCGGGTCTGGAAGAAACCCGCTATGTGTTCCTTGAACAGAACAACCTGACCGAGCGCTTCGCCGCGTTGCCGGATCACGGGAGGTTGGTGATCGGTGAGACGGGGTTCGGCACTGGATTGAATTTCCTGTGTGCCTGGCAGTTGTTCGAGCAATGCGCGCCCGCCGGGGCGCGACTGCATTTTGTCAGTGTCGAAAAATACCCGCTGAGCCCCCAAGACCTGCGCCGGGCCCTTGCCCTGTGGCCGTCACTCAAGCTTCAGGCCGATCAGTTGCTGGGGCAGTACGTTGCGATCCATCAAGGTTTCCAGCGCCTGACGCTGGCAGGCGGACGGGTGACGCTGACCTTGATGATCGGTGACGCCCTGGAGCAGTTGCCGCAACTGGATGGTCAAATCGACGCCTGGTTCCTGGATGGCTTCGCTCCGGCCAAGAACCCCGACATGTGGACCGCCGAGTTGTTCGCCGAACTGGCCCGGCTGGCGGCACCTGGCGCCACCCTGAGCACCTTCACCAGCACCGGTTGGGTGCGGCGATTGTTGAACGCGGCGGGCTTCAAGATGAAGCGCACGCCGGGCATCGGACATAAATGGGAAATCCTGCGGGGCGCGTTCCTCGGCTGGCCGACGTCATCGGAGCAAACCGCCCCCCTCCCGGCAAAACCCTGGTACGCCCGTCCCGCTCCGCCCACAGGCGAACGTCGGGCCTTGGTAATTGGCGGGGGCCTGGCCGGTTGCGCCAGCGCGGCAAGCCTCGCGGCCCGTGGCTGGCAAGTGACATTACTGGAACGCCATGCCGGGTTGGCCGAGGAAGCGTCCGGTAACCCCCAGGGGGTGTTGTACCTCAAGCTGTCGGCCCACGGCACAGCGTTGTCCCAGATGATCCTCAGCGGTTTCGGCTATACCCGGCGCTTGCTGGAACATCTGCAAAGGGGCATGGACTGGGACGGCTGCGGTGTCCTGCAGTTGGCCTTCAACCACAAGGAAGCCGAGCGCCAGGCGCAACTGGCAGCAGCGTTCCCAACCGATCTGCTGCACACACTGGACCAGTCCGAAGCCGAGGCGCTGTCCGGCATCGGCCTGGCCTGTGGCGGTCTGTTCTATCCCGAAGGGGGGTGGGTACATCCGCCGGCGCTGTGCCGCTGGCAGGCCTCGGGCTCGTCGATCAGGATGTTGCCCCACCATGAAGTGCTGGATCTGCGCCGCGTCGATGGCCAGTGGCAAGCCTGGGACGGTGAGCGCTGCCTGGCCAGCGCACCGGTGGCGATCCTTGCCGGCGCCGCCGAGATCAAGCGTTTCGAAGCGGCCGCCGACCTGCCCCTCAAACGCATACGCGGGCAAATCACCCGTCTGCCGCAGACCGACCGCAGCCAGGGCCTGCGCACGGTTGTCTGCGCCGAGGGCTATGTAGCCCCGCCGCGAGTGGGCGAGCATACCCTGGGCGCCAGTTTCGACTTCAAGAACGACGACCTGACGCCCACCGCCGCCGAACATGCCGGCAACCTGCAAATGCTCGAAGAAATCTCTCTGGACCTGGTGAACCGCCTGGACGCAGACGTCCTGGATCCAGACCGCCTCGAAGGCCGCGCGGCGTTCCGTTGCACCAGCCCGGACTACCTGCCGATTGTCGGGCCGCTGGCAGACGGCCAGGCATTTACCAAGACGTA
This sequence comes from Pseudomonas corrugata, assembly GCF_001269905.1. Lineage (GTDB taxonomy): Bacteria > Pseudomonadota > Gammaproteobacteria > Pseudomonadales > Pseudomonadaceae > Aquipseudomonas > Aquipseudomonas corrugata. The sequence continues at coordinate 326,135 of NZ_LHVK01000015.1, forward strand.
TCATGCCCTGAGCAAAGATGCCCGCCAGGTTCCGGACAGCCCCTGCCCCTGGCTCGATGGCCTGTACATCAACAGCGGCCACGGCTCCCGCGGCCTGATCACCGCGCCGCTGTCCGGCGAACTGATCGCCGCCTGGCTGGACAACGAACCCCTGCCCCTACCCCGGAGCGTGGCCGAGGCCTGCCATCCGAACCGGTTTGCGCTGCGGGCGCTGATCCGCGGCAAAGCTTGACGCAGCTGAACGCCCACCGCCAAACCTGTGGGAGCGAGCCTGCTCGCGATGGCGGTGGATCAGCTGGCTTTAATGTTGACCATGCCGCCGCCATCGCGAGCAGGCTCGCTCCCACAAAGGCCCTACGACATCCCATCAACCCGCCCCACCCGTCGCCTTATAACGCATCGATCTAAAACTCACGGCAATCCCATCGGTCAGTTCCAGGGTACCCACCATTTCGGCGAGTACCCTCCCCAACGGAAAAACCGGTAAGGACTTATGTGCGGATTAGCTGGAGAGTTACGTTTCGATCAACAACCTGCGGACCTTGCGGCCGTAGAACGAATGACCCATCACCTGGCCCCTCGCGGCCCCGATGCGTGGGGTTTTCATAGCCAGGGCCCGATCGCCCTGGGCCATCGGCGCCTGAAAATCATGGACTTGTCCGATGCCTCGGCCCAGCCGATGATCGACAATCAACTGGGCCTGTCCCTGGCCTTCAACGGGGCGATCTATAACTACCCGGAACTGCGCAACGAACTGGAGACATTGGGCTACGCCTTTTGCTCCGGTGGCGACACCGAAGTGCTGCTCAAGGGCTATCACGCCTGGGGCGAAGCGCTGCTGCCCAAGCTCAACGGCATGTTCGCCTTCGCCATCTGGGAGCGTGATGCCAAACGCCTGTTCATCGCCCGCGACCGTCTCGGCGTCAAGCCTTTGTATCTTTCCCGCACAGGCCAACGCCTGCGCTTTGCCTCGGCGTTGCCGGCACTGCTCAAGGGCGGCGACATCAGCCCGATGCTCGACCCGGTCGCCCTCAACCATTACCTGAATTTCCATGCCGTGGTCCCGGCACCTCGCACCCTGCTGGCCGGCATTGAAAAGCTGCCGCCTGCCACATGGATGCGGGTAGAAGCCGATGGCAGCATCGAGCAGAAAACCTGGTGGACCTTGCCCTATGGTCCCCGGCCAGATGAGCAGAACCTGTACCTGGAAGACTGGATCGACCGCGTGCTCGACAGCACCCGAGAAGCCGTCGCCATTCGCCAGCGGGCCGCCGTGGATGTAGGGGTGCTGCTTTCCGGTGGTGTGGACTCGAGCATGCTGGTGGGGCTTCTGCGAGAAGTGGGCGTGGACGACCTGTCCACGTTCTCCATCGGTTTCCAGGATGCCGGCGGCGAACGGGGTGACGAGTTCCAGTATTCGGACCTGATCGCCAGGCACTACGGCACCCGCCATCACCAATTGCGCATCGACGAAAAAGAAATCATCGAGCAACTGCCGGCAGCCTTCCGCGCCATGAGCGAGCCAATGGTCAGCCATGACTGCATCGCTTTCTACCTGCTATCGAGGGAAGTGGCCAAGCACTGCAAAGTGGTGCAAAGCGGCCAGGGCGCCGACGAGTTGTTTGCCGGTTATCACTGGTATCCCCAAGTGGACGGCGCCAGTGATCCCTATGCGGCCTATCGCGCCGCGTTCTTCGATCGCAGCTATGAAGAGTACGCCGCCACCGTGCAGCCAAAATGGCTGACCGCCAACGACGCCGCCGGTGACTTCGTCAAGGAACACTTCGCTCAACCGGGCGCCGATGCTGCCGTCGACAAGGCCCTACGCCTGGACAGCACCGTGATGTTGGTGGACGACCCGGTCAAGCGTGTCGACAACATGACCATGGCCTGGGGCCTGGAAGCACGCACACCGTTCCTGGATTACCGGCTGGTGGAACTCTCGGCGCGGGTTCCGGCGAAATTCAAACTGCCCGACGGCGGCAAGCAAGTCCTCAAGGAAGCGGCCCGGCGGGTAATTCCCGGCGAAGTCATTGATCGCAAGAAAGGCTATTTCCCGGTGCCGGGACTTAAGCACCTGGAAGGCAACACCCTGGCCTGGGTCCGCGAATTGCTGCTGGATCCGAGCCAGGATCGCGGCCTGTTCAACCCGGCCATGCTCGACCGCCTGCTCACCGACCCCAACGGTCAGTTGACCCCGCTACGCGGCTCCCGCCTGTGGCAACTGGCGGCGCTGAACCTGTGGCTCAGCGAGCAAGGAATCTGATCGATGAAACCCCACACAACGGTTCACAACCAACGGCTGCTGCGCGGCCAGGCGCCTTCCTACGAACGCTTGCAGGCGCGCCTGGCCGTAGACGGCAGCGAACTGGGCGCCGCCCCGATTGCGGTGCATTGCGGCTGGGGCCGACTGCTGATCGGCCACACCTTCCCGGACCCGGCGACACTGGGCCGGGAGTTACTCAACGAACAACCCGGCGAACGTGACATTGCCCTGTACGTCGCGGCCCCCCAGCAGGTGCTGGGGCTGGAACCGGCGCAGTTGTTCCTCGACCCTTCCGACACCTTGCGCCTGTGGTTCAGCGACTATCGACAGGCCACACGGGTGTTTCGCGGCTTCCGGATTCGTCGCGCCCAGAACGACACCGATTGGCAAGCCATCAACCAGCTCTACCAGGCCCGTGGCATGCTGCCGGTCGATCCACAGCGCTTGACGCCACGTCATCAGGGCGGGCCGGTCTACTGGCTGGCCGAAGACGATGACAGTGGCGCAGTCATCGGCAGCGTCATGGGGCTCAATCACCAGAAAGCCTTCAACGATCCGGAAAATGGCAGCAGCCTCTGGTGCCTGGCCGTGGACCCGCAGTGTTCACGACCCGGTGTTGGCGAAGTGCTAGTGCGTCACCTCATCGAGCATTTCATGAGCCGAGGCTTGAGTTATCTCGATCTGTCCGTACTGCATGACAATCGCCTGGCCAAGAACCTCTATGCCAAGCTCGGTTTTCGTAACCTGTCGACGTTCGCCATCAAGCGCAAGAACAGCATCAATCAACCACTGTTCCTGGGGCCTGGACCCGAGGCCCAGTTCAACCCTTATGCGCGGATCATCGTCGAGGAAGCGCACCGCCGAGGCATCGAAGTACAGGTGGACGACGCCGAAGGCGGTTTGTTCACCCTGATCCACGGTAGCCGTCGGGTACGTTGCCGCGAATCCCTGAGCGACCTGACCAGCGCCATCAGCATGACCTTGTGCCAGAACAAGAGCCTGACCCATAAAGTCCTGAAGAACGCCGGCCTGAACCTGCCGGCACAACAGTTGGCAGGCAATGCCGATGACAACCTGGCGTTCCTCGACGAACACGAGCGGGTGGTGGTCAAGCCGCTGGATGGTGAACAGGGTCAGGGCGTGGCGGTGGACCTGCGCACCATCGAAGAAGTGCAGAGTGCCATCGAGGCGGCCCGGCAGTTCGACAGCCGGGTGTTGCTGGAAAGCTTTCACGAAGGGCTCGACCTGCGCATCCTGGTGATCAACTTTGAAGTGGTGGCGGCGGCGATCAGGCGGCCTGCGGAAGTCATCGGCGACGGCCAGCACACCATTGGTGCCTTGATCGAAGCCCAAAGCCGTCGACGACAGGCGGCCACCGGAGGGGAAAGCAAGATTCCGGTTGACGCCGAAACCCAGCGCACGCTGAGTGCCGCAGGGTATGACTACGACAGCGTGCTGCCGTCCGGTGAGCACTTGTTCGTACGACGCACTGCAAACCTTCACACGGGCGGCGTCCTGGAAGACGTCACCGACACCCTGCACCCGACCCTGGCCGATGCGGCGGTACGCGCGGCACGCGCCCTGGACATCCCCATGGTCGGCCTCGACCTGCTGGTGCCGGCTGCCGATCAACCCGAGTACGTGTTCATCGAAGCCAACGAACGCGCCGGCCTGGCCAACCACGAACCACAACCCACTGCCGAACGCTTTGTGGATCTGCTGTTTCCCCATAGTCAGGGGGTGGTCTGACACCCCCCATAGTGGACTGATCGTTCCCACGCTCCGCGTGGGAATGCCTCAAGGGACGCTCCGCGTCCAGATGACGCAGAGCGTCACCGGCTGCATTTCCACGCAGAGCGTGGGAACGATCGGATACGCAAACGTTCAGGAGTTTCCATGATCAGCAAAATCCCCGAACCGAATCTCGAATACCTGCAAAAAGTCCTGCTGGAAATGCTCGCCATCCCCAGCCCGACCGGCTTCACCGACACCATCGTGCGCTATGTCGCCGAACGCCTCGAAGAGTTGGGTATACCTTTCGAAATGACCCGCCGCGGCACGATCCGCGCCACCCTCAAGGGTCGCAAGAACAGTCCCGACCGGGCCGTGTCGGCCCACCTGGATACCATCGGCGCCACGGTGCGGGCCATCAAGGACAACGGTCGCCTGACCCTCGCGCCGGTGGGCTGCTGGTCCAGCCGGTTTGCCGAAGGCAGCCGGGTCAGCCTGTTCACCGACACCGGCGTGATCCGCGGCAGCGTGTTGCCCTTGATGGCGTCCGGGCACGCCTTCAACACCGCCGTGGATGAAATGCCCATCAGTTGGGATCACATTGAATTGCGCCTGGACGCGTACTGCGCCACCCGTGCCGATTGCGAAACCCTGGGAGTGGGTGTCGGCGATTACGTCGCCTTCGATCCCCTGCCGGAGTTCACCGAGAGCGGCCACATCAGCGCGCGTCACCTGGACGACAAGGCCGGAGTCGCGGCGTTGCTGGCGGCGCTCAAGGCAATCGTCGACAGCGGCGAGGAGCTTCTGATCGACTGTCACCCCCTGTTCACCATCACCGAGGAAACCGGCAGTGGCGCAGCCGCAGCGCTACCCTGGGACGTCAGTGAGTTCGTCGGCATCGACATCGCGCCCGTCGCGCCCGGCCAGCACTCCAGCGAACATGCCGTGAGCGTGGCAATGCAGGATTCGGGCGGGCCCTACGACTATCACCTGTCACGACACTTGCTGAAACTGGCCAAGGAGAACGAACTGCCGGCACGCCGCGACCTGTTCCGCTACTACTTCAGCGACGCCCACTCGGCCGTCACTGCTGGCCATGACATCCGCACTGCCCTGCTCGCCTTCGGCTGCGATGCCACCCATGGCTACGAACGCACCCATATTGACAGCCTGGCCGCCCTCAGCCGTCTGCTCGGTGCCTATATCCTCAGCCCACCGGTGTTCGCCAGCGATGCGCAACCGGCCCAGGGGTCTCTGGACCGTTTCAGCCACCAGATCGAACACGATGCGCAGATGGAGAGCGATACCCGGGTGCCTTCGGTGGATAGCCTGGTGGGGCAGCGTTCGGATAACTGACAGAGGACTCTTGCTTTCCGGGGATTGCCATCGCGAGCAGGCTCGCTCCCACAGGGACGAGTGGCGTAGATCCACTGTGGGAGCGAGCCTGCTCGCGATGAGGCCGCAATAGGCACCGCAAATCCAAGGCTAGCCGCGAAGGTCCATAGGCCGTAGCATTTGCGACATTATCCAGCCGAGGTCCACCATGCTGATCCCCCACGACCAACTCGAAGTCGACACGCTCACTCGCCTGATCGAGGACTTCGTGACCCGCGACGGCACCGACAACGGTGACGACACTCCCCTGGAAACCCGTGTGCTACGCGTCAGACAGGCTTTGACCAAGGGCCAGGCGATGATCGTCTTCGATCCGGAGAGCGAGCAGTGTCAATTGATGCTCAAGCACGACGTGCCCAAACACCTATTTGACTGAGCACGCCTTGCGGGCGACCTGACTCTTCTTTCTCTGGATCTTTTCGTATATCTCGAAGCGATGAACATCTATGTGCCGCGGCGCTTCCACGCCAAACCGCACAGTGGTGCCGTTGACCGACAGCACACGAACGGAAATATCATCACCGATGGAAATCAGTTCACCCACGGCACGGCTTAGTACGAGCATGGTTCTTGTCCTTAAGAAGGTCTGAACCCTGACCATGCCCGGCCTGTTTCCTGTTCACAAGACACGGAGAAGAATTCAGTAAACCCCTACAAACAAGACTCTGAGAACTGAAGGAAACTTCCTGCAAGAACGGCTCGGACCGCGCAGTTTTCAAGGCCCCGAGAAACGAGGGCCGAACAAAATCACACTGGCGCCCAGCATGCAAAGCGCCACGCCGATCCAGTCGGAACCCAGCGGTCGTACCCGCTCCACCATCGCCAGCCAGGCTATGGAGGCGATGATGTAGATGCCGCCATAGGCGGCGTAGGCACGACCGGCATAGGTCGCTTCAGCGCGGGTCAGCAACAGGGCGAATACCGTCAGGCTGAGCACCGCCGGTGCGATCCACCAGGCGCTCTTGCCCTGGCGCAACCACATCCAGAACGCGAAGCAGCCAGCGATTTCGAACAGCGCAGCGAGAAAGAACCACAGATAGTTGAGCATGCAGTTGTCCATCAGGAAGGCCGGATGGCGTCATCCTGAGGACACTGCATATCAAGGTCAAGTCGGGTTCTGTCGGGCCTTGGCGCGCATCTTGTCGGCCATGGTGGTCATTTCGTCATACAGTAACTGCGGGTTCTTCTGCTTCATCGCCCAGGCCATGCGGCCCTGTTCGTGAGGCAGGATCATGAACTCACCCTGGGCCACCCGCTGGAAGATGTAATCAGCGATATCGGCGGCGGTGATGGGCGAGCTTTCCAGCAACTTGCCTACCTGGGCCTTCATGGCCGGGGTCGGACCACGGAAGGAGTCCAGCAGGTTGGTCTGGAAGAACGACGGACAGACCACATGCACGCCGACTTCCTGCTGCGCCAGTTCGACCAGCAGGCTTTCCGACAACGCCACCACTCCAGCCTTGGCCACGTTGTAGTTACTCATGGCCGGCCCCTGCATCAGTGCCGCCATGGACGCGATGTTAATGATCTTGCCGCGGCTCTTTTCCAGCAACGGCAGGAAGGCCTTGCACCCCTTGACCACACCCATCAGGTTGATCGCGATCTGCCAGTCCCAATCTTCCAGGGACAACTCACTGAAGAACCCGCCCGAGGCTACGCCGGCGTTGTTGACGATGATGTCAATGCCGCCGAGCTTCTCTTCGCAGGCCTGAGCGAACGCCGTCAGTTGACTGTAATCACGCACATCGCAGCGCTGGACAAAGCCGTCGCCGCCGGCATCACGCACCAGCCTGAGGGTTTCCTGAAGGCCTGGCTCACTGACATCCGACAAGGCCAGGCGCCAGCCTTCGCGGGCCCAGCGCAGTGCGATTTCGCGGCCCAGGCCCGAGCCGGCACCGGTGATCATCATGCGATTTTGCATAGGAAACAGCCTTGTTGTTCCGGGAGAGATGGGCCGAGTGTAGCGAAGGCGCCAGCGGGACCCACGCTCCATCAGATTGCTGAATGGCGGGGGCAAACCGTAATGGGTTGTGGAGGCCATGGCGAGGAAGCTTGCCCCCGCTCGGTTGCGCAGCAGTCGGACGATACTGGGGCCGCTTCGCCGCCCAGCGGGAGCACACTCCCTCGCCACAGGTTTTCTGGCTGCCTGGCAGGCACCAGGCTCTGTACGAAAAGCCTTGATACTCGTTCATGCTGCGTTGAAAACAGCCTCGGAATGCTCACGTACTCCAATACACCGCGCTTGCACGGCTGTTTTCGCCTTACCTGACCTTCGTCTCAAGACTTTTCGTACAGTGCCTAAAAAACTTTGAATTTTTTACAGGACGTTACGGTCGGATTTAATAAGCCGCCCCGATTTAATGCAGCGTGCTGGCAGTTGAAAGTTCTATCACTCCAAAACTGACCAATAAGGAAATCAACAATGGGCACAATACTCATCATTATTCTGATCCTCCTGCTGATCGGCGGCCTGCCGGTCTTCCCACACTCCAGAAGTTGGGGTTATGGCCCATCCGGCATCATCGGCGTAGTGTTAGTAGTGCTGTTGATACTGCTGTTACTGGGCAAGATATAAATCAATAGCCAAAAAAAGAGGCCTTTTTAAAAGGCCTCTTTTTTATGCGTCGTCGTTAATCAGTCCGGCTTGCCATCTACTACGCCGGCGGTGTTATCCAGCAGGCTCTTGGTAGCGGTTTGCAGGAACGATTCAAGTTGCAGCTTCATCTGCGCAGTGTCCTGCGCTTGCGGGATAATTTCCGCATGCGGGTTGGAACCCAACTCATAGCGGTACATCTTCGGTGCCATCTCCTTGTCTTTCGGCAGTACCAGGATCCTGTCGTCACGAATGATCGCTGTAGTCTGTTCGCTCCCCGACGGCTTGATCACACCAAAGCCGGCATCGCCTTGCGGCAGGTTCAACAGGTCACGGCCCCAGCACTGGTTGCGCACCTGTCCGCCGATCCGCCCCATGATGGTGGGAACGATGTCGACCTGGGTACCCACCGTGTGGTTACGCTGGCCGAATTTTTCCTGGATACCCGGACCGATCAACAGCATCGGTACGTTGAATCGCCCCAGGTCCATCTCGGTGATCTGGCGCTCGTTACCGAAACCATGGTCGCCGACTACGACGAACAGCGTCTCCTTGAAGTAAGGCTCCTTGCGTGCCTTCTCGAAGAACTGGCCCAACGCCCAGTCCGAGTAACGCATGGCGGTCAGGTGTTCGTTGAGGCTGCCACGGTCGGTGACCCGCTCCACAGGCAGCGGGGTCGGCAGAGCATAAGGCGTGTGGTTGGACAGGGTTTGCAGCAACGCATAGAACGGCTTGCCGTTTTCCCGCGCCTTGAGCTCGATCAGGCCACGGTCGAACATGTCCTGGTCGGACACGCCCCAGGTCGGATCGGAAAACACCGGGTTGACGAAGTCGTTTCGCCCGATGAAGTTGGTCATGCCCTGGTTGCTGAAGAAACCCGACTGGTTGTCCCAGGCGAAATCGCCGTTGTAGACATACACGTCGTCGTAATCACGGGCACTGAGCAACTGTGGCAGGCCCGACAGCTTGTGGCTGCCTTCCGGCGTCTGCATGAGGTATTCGAAACCGGGCAGGTTCGGAAAGCACGCCATGGTGGCGAACATGCCCTGGTGGGTATGGGTGCCATTGGAGAAGAAGCGGTCGAACAGCAGGCCCTCCTTGGACAGTTTGTCCAGGTAAGGCGTGATGTTGCCGGGTGCGCCCAGGGCGCCTACCGAGTGACCGGCCATGCTTTCCATGAGGATCACGACCACGTTCTTGATCGGCAGCGTCTTGTCGGCCGGCGGCGTGTAGTCGCGGCGCACGGCAGCAGTGGCGGTATCCACCAGCTTGTCGTCGGGCAACACCAGCATGTCGCGCACGGTTTGCTGCGCCAATGGCTGCTCGAGGGTGGCTTTCCAGATGTTGTCACGGTCTTCGGACATCCGGCTCTTGGCCGCCGTCACCAGCGACAGCGTGCCGTTGAGGCCCAACTGATTGGCGAAGTTCGAATCGGTGGTATAGACGTCACCCCAACGCAGCGGCGGCCCCTGACGCAGGGTGCCACGGGCCGCAACCACGGCCATCATCAGGCAGACGACGAACACCACTACTCGGCCGTACCACGGCGCGATCTGACGGGTACTGATGCTACCACCGCTGAAGGGGCCACGCGGACGGGTTGCTCGGTCTGCGCCCTTGAACGCCAGGCTCAGGATAATGGTGCCACCGGCCCAGGCCAGCAGGTAGCGCACCACCGGGAAACCGTACCAGAGCATGCTCATCACGGTTTTCGGGTCTTCCTTCACATACTGGAACACCAGACCGTTGAGGCGTTGGTGGAACTCACGGTAGAAGTCCAATTCCATCAAGCCCAGGAACAACGCAATGCTGGAGGTGACGGTCAGCCAGAAACGAAAGAAGCCGCGGGCCGCCATGGCGCGGACACTGAACAGCGCCAACAGCAGCGGAACGCTGAGGTAGACCACCAGGCGCAGGTCAAAACGCAGGCCGTTGGCGAAGGCTTCAACGAAAGTCGAGGCCGGGGTATCGAGGATCATCTGGCGGTTATAGACCAGCAGCGCCACGCGCAGCAGGCTGAACATCACCATCATCACCAGGGCGCAGAGCAATGTGTAGGCCAGGTGCGATTTGACGGTTGGTTGCAACAGGCGATGCGTGCTTCGCTGCTGACTCAGGGCGTCCGGAATTGCCATGTCGTTTGAGGACCCTATTGGAGTTGAAAGTGACAAAGTACCAAGGCACACCCTCCGCTGACCAAAGCCTGGCCCGGGGTTTGCGCAAGAGCGCAGATGTTGCACGAACGGCTACGGCATTGCCATTAAATAACCGGCGGCAATAAAAGCGCGGGAGATTGTCCGCAAGATTTTGTGAAAATTTTGTTCAATGAATATCTGGAAACACAAAATGCCTGAACCAACCTCAATATCAGGCCGCCCCTATTGTGGCGAGGGGATTTATCCCGGCTGGGCTGCGCAGCAGCCCCATCCCAGAAACCCAATCAGCCTGACACACCAAGTTGCAACTAGTGGGGCTGCTTAGCAGCCCAGCGGGGATAAATCCCCTCGCCACAAAAAGCCCCCTCAGCCAAATCAGTCGTTACTCGGCTTGTTGATCGCCTGCAACACGTACTGCGGCATGGCAAACGCACCGAGATGAATCTCAGGGTTGTAGTAGCGGGTGACGATGCCACTGCCGATGAACCGCTCGTGCAGGGTTTCACGGGAGAGTTTGCGGTATGCGCTATCGGTCGAGCCCCAGGCGAAGGTCATGGCGCCGCCGATGTAGGTCGGCACGGCAGCCTGGTAGAAATGCCAGTCGGCAAACAGGCCTCGTAGTCGGCCGGCGGTGGTCTGCACTTCGCCCAGTTGCATGAATGGCGTGCCGTTCTGAGTCACCAGGATGCCACCGTCGTTCAGGCAGCGGTGGCAAGCCTGGTAGAAGTTTTCCGAGAACAGCACTTCACCCGGGCCGATCGGGTCGGTGGAGTCGGAAATGATGACGTCGAACTTCTCCTGGGTGGTGGAGACGAAACGCATGCCGTCGTCGATCACCAGGTTCAGTCGCGGGTCGTCGTAGGCCCCCTTGGAATGGTTGGGCAGGAACTCCTTGCACATGTCTACCACTGTGCCATCGATTTCCACCATGGTGATGTGCTCGACGCTCAGGTGCTTGGTCACCTCGCGCAACATGCCACCATCACCGCCACCGATGATCAGCACACGCTTGGCCTTGCCGTGAGCGAGGAGAGGCACGTGGGTGAGCATCTCGTGGTAGATGAATTCATCGGCTTCGGTGGTCTGGATCACGCCATCGAGCGCCATCACTCGCCCCATGCGCGGGTTCTCGAAGATCACCAGATGCTGGTGCTCGGTACGCACTTCGTGCAGCAGCTTGTCCATCCGGAAACGTTGGCCGTAGCCTTCGTAGAGGGTTTCCAGGTAGTCGCCGGTCGGGGTGGTCGTCATGGTCAGGTGCTCCGATAGCTCACAAAGGCGCGCATTCTACGACGATGGGGATGACAGGTCGAACCTTGCAGGAGCGATGTAGGAACTGCCGAGCGAAGCGAGGCTGCGATCTGTGCCCAGACAATTGAGTCTCCAGCGAGAAGATCGCAGCCTTCGGCAGCTCCTGCAGGTCAGAGGAGCAAGCACTTTTCAGTGGAACTGGCGCCCCAATCCCCCCGGTACGCCTTCGATAGTAGTGTCTTCCCAAGGCCCGTTCGGACTGACGGAACGGCTCCAGCCGTTGTTCCAACGGTAGTAGGTGCGCTGACGGTAGAAGGTATTGGGCTGGTTATCCAGTACATAGACCCCAAGCTTGGCATCCCAGTGACTGTTGCCCCCAGGCGGCGGGGCGAAACTGGCAGACGTGCGCGGCAGCGGCTTGGCCGGTTTGTTCGGAGTGACCGGTTTGCCTGGTGCGGTGGACGGCACCGGTTTGGTGGTCGGCCCCGAAGGCGGAATGGGTGGCAGCGGTGTCGAGGGCTCCGGCGGACGATGAACCGCACATGCGCTCAAGCCCAGGACGAGCGTCAGCAGAGTGATACGGGCGATGGCGGTCATGGTGCAGGTTCCTGTCATTGGTCCGGACTGTCGATGGTCAGTTGTTGCGGCGCCGTGGTACTGCTCGCCAGCGGTTGGCTGCGGCCGATCCACTCACCGGAAGTCGGCTGCCCGGCTCGGGAAATACGCGCCACCAGTTGGACTTCAGGGAAGTTCGACAGTTTCAGTTGCGGCATCATCGCGTCCGCGTCCCCGAGCTCGACGCTGACAGGCAGGTCGGCGACAGTCAGGCGCTTGGCCGCCAGCGGCGCAGGCGGGCCGGAAACCGCGCGGGCAAAGATGAATACACTGTCACCCGGCTGCACCTTGGCCTTGAGCGCAGGCGCCAGGTCGACACGTACCTTGAGCAGCGCGCCAGTCTTGGCCGCCGGAGCCTGAGTTACCTTGCCGCCGCTGGCTTGCAGCTTCTCGGTGGCGCGGGCAATGCCGCCTTGCAGCGCCTCGCGGGATTTGTCGCCCTCCGGCAGTTGCGCCAGCAGACGCCCCCAGTAATCAATCGCGTCCTGATAACGCTCGCCTTCAAAGGCAGCGATACCCAACAGGCCCAGGCTGGTGACTTCCTTGGGATCAAGCTTCAGGGCCTCGTCGGTCAAGGCCTGGACCTTGTCCGACCACTTCTTGCCATCGGCAAAATACTGCGCCTGGGCCCACTGCCCCAGCAGCTCGGGCTGCCGCCCCGCCACCGCCACGGTACGCTCGAAGATCTTCGCCGCATCCGCTGGCCGATCCTGTGCCATGTAGGTACGCCCCAGGAAATACAAGCCCTCGGCGGAATTCGGCTGTGCCGCCACCGCCCTTTCCAGGCGCCGGGTCATTTCTTCCATCGACTGCGGCGCCTGGGCGAATTCGCGGGTCAGTTCGACCTTGTCGCTCGCGCCGAAATGCAAGTACAGGCCCAGGCCCAGCACCGGCACCAGCACGGCGGCAAGAAACGGCAACGGTTTGCCCATGCGCGATTCGCGCGGCGTCTCGGCGCCCTCGGTATCGGCGAGCAGTTCCCGGGCGGCTTCGGCGCGTCCCGTATCCAGTTGCGCGGCGTTGAGCACGCCCTCCGCCTGCTCGGCCTGCAACTCGGCGACGCGCTCCTGATACAGCGCCACATTGAGCGCGGTACGGTCCTCCTCCCGCTGGGCGCGACGGACGCGCAGCACGGGGATCAACAGAAAACTCAGGGCAATCAGGAGAAGCAGACCTGCGGCGAGCCAGAAATCAATCATGCTTGGTGTTATCCAACAGTTGGTCGAGGCGCTGGCGCTCTTCGACGGAAAGCGTGTCCGGAGCGGCGGTTCGCTGCACCCGGCGGCGGCGCACGATCAGCGCGATGACGACGAAACCGCCGAGCAACAACCCGGCGGGGCCGAACCAGAGCAGCGCGGTCTTGGAGGACAGGGCCGGGTTGTAACGCACGAACTCACCGTAGCGGTCCACCATGAAGTCGATGATCTGCTGGTTGTCCTTGCCCTCGCCGAGCATGCGGAAGATTTCCTTGCGCAGGTCGGCGGCAATCGGGGCGTTGGAGTCGGCAATGTCCTGGTTCTGGCACTTGGGGCAGCGCAGTTCCTTGGTCAGCTCGCGAAACCGCTCGCGTTCGCCTTCGTTGGCGAATTCATAGGTGTCGATGGCGGCATGGGCCACGCCCGCGAGACTCAACCCCAGGACGACGGCGGCTAACCAGCGCTTCATGGTTTGGCCTCGTCCACCAGAGCCTGGTACTTGGCGGCGAGTTTTTCGCGCCACACCTGCTCGTCGATCACACCGACGAACTTGTCACGGATGACGCCCTTGGCGTCGATGAAGAAGGTCTCCGGAGCCCCGTAGACCCCCAGGTTCAGGCCCAGGGAGCCCTCTTCATCACGAATGTCCAGTTGATACGGGTTGTGGAACTCGGCGAGCCATTTCAAGGCATCAACGTTGACGTCCTTGTAATTGACGCCGTAGATCACCACACCTTTCTCGGCCAGCTTATTCAGCACCGGATGCTCGACCCGACAGGAAATGCACCAGGTGCCCCATACGTTGACCAGTGCCGGCTTACCCAGCAGATCGGCGCGGGTCAGCGTCTTGTCGCCCTGCACTGACGGCAGGCTGAACTCCGGGAACGGCTTGCCGATCATCGCCGAGGGTAACTCGGACGGGTCCAGAAAAAGCCCCCGGTACAGAAAGACCGCCACCACCAGGAACAGCGCCAGCGGCAGTACCATCAACCAACGTTTCATGCAGTGGCTCCCGTCACACCCAGGGCTTCACGCACCCGGGTTTTCACCTTGACTCGATAACGCCGATCCAGCGCCGCCAGCGCCCCGCCCAGTCCGGTCAGCAGACCACCGAACCAGATCCAGCGTACGAACGGCTTGACGTGCACCCGCACCGCCCAGGCGCCATCGCCCAGGGATTCGCCCAATGCCACATAGAGATCGCGAGTAAACCCGGCGTCGATTCCGGCCTCGGTCATTACCGATTTCTGTACGGTGTACAGGCGCTTCTCGGGATGCAGCACCGCCACTTCCTGGCCGTCACGAGTGACCCGCACCGTGCCCTTATCGGACGTGAAGTTCGGGCCTTCGAAATGTTTGGCGCCCTCGAAAACAAACTGGTAACCGGCCAGGTCCATGGACTCTCCCGGCGCCAGGCGCAGGTCGCGCTCGGCGCTGTTCTGGCTGGACAGCACCACGCCCAGGGCGCAGACGGCGATGCCCAGGTGGGCGACCTGCATGCCCCAGTAGCTGCGGGTCAGAGTCGGCAGGCCCTTGACCAGGCCTTTGTGACGGGTCTTGTCGAAGATGTCCCGAACTCCGGCCAGCAATACCCAGGCTGCCAGCACGAAGGTCGCCAGCACGGCCCAGTTGAAATCGCCATAAGCGATCCCGGCCACCACCGCCAGGGCGGCGGTGCCCAGCAGCACCGGCGTGAGCATGCCCAGCAGCCATTTGACCGGCGTGTCTTTCCAGCGCACCAGTACACCGACTGCCATCACCACCATCAGGATCGCCATCAGCGGAATGAACAGGGCGTTGAAGTACGGCGGCCCGACCGACAGCTTGGCCCCGGAGAGCGCATCGAGCACCAGCGGGTACAACGTTCCCAGCAGGATCATCGACGCGGCCACCACCAGCACCAGGTTGTTGCCCAGCAGCAGCGTCTCCCTGGACCAGAGGTTGAAGCCAACCTGGCTCTTGACCACTGGCGCCCGCAGGGCGAACAACGTCAGCGAGCCGCCGACCACGAACAGCAGGAACATCAGGATGAACACCCCGCGCTCGGGGTCCGAGGCGAAGGCATGCACCGACGTCAGCACGCCGGAACGCACCAGGAAGGTCCCCAACAGGCTCAGGGAGAATGCGGCGATGGCCAGTAACACGGTCCAGCTCTTGAACACGCCACGCTTTTCCGTGACCGCCAGTGAGTGAATCAGTGCCGTGCCCACCAGCCAAGGCATGAACGAGGCGTTTTCCACCGGATCCCAGAACCACCAGCCGCCCCAGCCCAGTTCGTAGTAGGCCCACCACGAACCGAGGGTGATGCCAATGCCGAGGAAGGCCCAGGCGACGATGGTCCATGGACGCGACCAGCGGGCCCAGGCAGCATCGAGGCGACCGCCCAGCAACGCAGCGATGGCAAAGGCGAACGCCACGGAAAAGCCGACGTAGCCCATATAGAGCATCGGCGGGTGAACGATCAGGCCGATATCCTGCAACAGCGGATTGAGGTCGCGGCCATCCATCGGCATCTGCGGCAGGATCCGTTCGAACGGGTTGGACGTGACGATCAGGAACAGCAGAAAACCGGTGCTGATCATGCCCATTACCGCCAGCACCCGGGCCAGCATCACCTGGGGCAGTTGCCGGGAGAACACCGAGACGGCGAAAGTCCAGCCGGCGAGAATCAGGGCCCAGAGCAGCAGCGAACCTTCATGGGCGCCCCACACCGCACTGAACTTGTAGTACCAGGGCAAGGCGCTGTTGGAGTTGCTCGCGACATAGGCCACGGAAAAATCATCAGTCATGAAGGCGTAGGTCAGGCAACCGAAGGCGAACACCATGAAGGCGAACTGGCCCCATGCCGCCGGCTGGGCCAGGCTCATCCACAGGCGATCGCCGCGCCACGCACCGAGCAGCGGCACCACGGCTTGCACCAGCGCCAGGCACAGCGCCAGGATCATCGCCAGGTGGCCCAACTCGGGAATAAAGATGCCAGTGTTCATCGATCAGCCCTCCTTCACGGGAGCGGGCGCCGACTGACCACTGTCTTTCAGAGCCTTGGTCACTTCCGGCGGCATGTATTTTTCGTCGTGCTTGGCCAGCACTTCGTCGGCCACCACCACGCCATCGGCGTTGAGCTTGCCCAGGGCAACGATGCCCTGTCCTTCACGGAACAGGTCCGGGAGGATGCCGCGATAAGTAATGGTCACGGTCTTGTTGAAGTCGGTGACGTTGAATTTCACGTCCAGCGAATCCCCGGAACGCACCAGCGAGCCCTTCTCCACCATGCCGCCGGCCCGGATGCGGGTGTCCTTGGGCGCTTCGCCATTGGCGATCTGGGTCGGGGTGTAGAACAGATTGATGTTTTGCTGCAGGGCGCTCAAGGCCAGGCCGACCGCAGCACCGACACCCACCAGGATCGCCAGAATGATGACAAGACGTTTTTTGCGCAGCGGATTCACTGACCATTCTCCCGGCGCAGACGACGCGCCTCTTGTTGCAAATACCGCTTGCGGGCCAGGATCGGCACCGCCACGTTGAGGACCAGCACCGCCAGGCAGATGCCATAGGCCGACCAGACATACAGGCCATGATGGCCCATGGCGAGGAAATCGCCGAATGAAGCGAAACTCATCGAGCGGCCTCCAGGCTGTTCTGTACTTCGGCTTTCACCCAACTGGCCCGGGCTTCGCGCTTGAGCACTTCCAGGCGCATGCGCAACAACAGCACCGCGCCGAAGAAACAGTAGAAACCCAGGGCGGTCAGCAGCAGCGGCAGCCACATTTCCACGGGCATCGCCGGTTTTTCCGTGAGGGTGAACGTCGCGCCCTGATGCAGGGTGTTCCACCACTCGACCGAGTATTTGATGATCGGGATGTTGATCACGCCGACAATCGCCAGTACCGCGCAGGCCTTGGCGGCGCTCTCACGATTACTGATGGCGTTGCCCAGCGCAATAAGACCGAAGTACAGGAACAGCAGGATCAGCATCGACGTCAGTCGGGCATCCCAGACCCACCACGAGCCCCAGGTCGGCTTGCCCCAGATGGCGCCGGTGACCAGCGCCACGGCGGTCATCCAGGCGCCGACAGGCGCGGCGCATTGCAAGGCCACGTCGGCCAGCTTCATCTTCCACACCAGCCCGACAACGCCACACACTGCCAGCATCACGTAGATGGACTGGGCAAGCATCGCCGTCGGCACATGGATGTAGATGATGCGAAAGCTGTTGCCCTGTTGATAATCCGGCGGCGCGAACGCCAGGCCCCAGACCACGCCGATGCCAATCAGCAACAGTGCGGCGATGCTCAGCCAGGGCAGCAATTTGCCGCTGATGCCGTAGAACCACTTGGGTGAGCCGAGCTTATGAAACCAGGTCCAGTTCATTGCTGTTTCCATCACGGTTACGGCACGCAGTCACGCGCCGCCGGGTCTGCCTTAACTTCACAGGAAGTGGTCGTTTTTTGACCAGGCCTCATTATTATTCGCCGACGCTGATCTTCAGGCCAGCGGCTATTGCAAAGGGTGTCAAGGTTATCGCCAGGGCGGTCAGGCTCCCCAGCCAGAGCAGATAACCGATCGCCGGCATGCCCTGCAAGGCGGCCTGCAAGGCGCCACTACCGAGGATCAACACCGGGATATACAGCGGCAGGATCAGCAACGCCAGCAACAGGCCGCCGCGCTTCAAGCCCACAGTCAGGGCTGCCCCCACCGCACCGAGCAAACTCAACACCGGTGTGCCCAGCAGCAGCGAGACCAGCAGCACCGGCATGCACGCGGCGGGCAACCCCAGCATCATCGCCAGCAGCGGCGAGAGCAATACCAGCGCCAGGCCGGAAAAAACCCAGTGTGCCAGTACCTTGGCCAAAACCAGAAGGGCCAGGGGGTGCGACGAAAGGACCCACTGTTCCAGGGAACCGTCTTCGAAATCACTGCGGAAAAGCCCGTCCAGCGAGAGCAGGACCGACAAAAGCGCCGCCACCCAGACCAGTCCTGGCGACAAGGTTTGCAACAATTGAGTCTCCGGTCCGACGGCCAACGGGAACAGCGCAATGACGATCGCGAAGAACACCAACGGGTTGGCCAGTTCAGCCGGGCGGCGGAACAACAGGCGCGCTTCGCGGGCAAGCAACAGGCCAAACACACTCATACGGCCCAGTTCCCCAGATCAATACTGCGATAACCGGACGGCATCCGGGCCAGTGTGTGGTGGGTGGTCAGGAGCACCATACCACCGCCCTCGCAATGCCGGGCCAGGTGTTCCTCAAGCTGCGCCACGCCCTGCTTGTCCAAGGCGGTGAACGGTTCGTCGAGAACCCATAGCGGCGGGCTGTCCAGGTACAACCGGGCCAGGGCCACGCGACGTTGCTGACCGGCGGACAAGGTATGGCACGGCACGTCTTCGAAGCCGCGCAATCCCACCATGGCCAACGCCTGCCAGATCGTCTCACGGTCGGCGGGTCGATGCAGCGCACAGAGCCAGCTGAGGTTTTCTTCGGGGGTCAGCAGATCCTTGATCCCGGCGGCGTGGCCAATCCAGAGGAGGTTGCGGGCCAGTTCACTGCGCTGGTCCTGCAAGGGCTGGCCGTTGAGCAGCACCTGGCCGGCGGTCGGCTGCATCAACCCGGCCAGCAGACGCAGCAGGCTGGTCTTGCCACTGCCATTGGGACCACTGACTTGCACCATATCGCCAGGCGAGAGTCTCAATTCGAGATGTTCGAAAAGCAGCCGCAAGTCACGCTCACAAGCGAGGCCGACAGTTTGCAAGAGAGGACTGGTCAAGGGATCGCGGGCCTTATACGGTTTAAGTCGGCGGTGCAGCGGCCGTTAAAGAGATGCAGCATAGATGCATTGATGGCCTGTTCCACAGAGCTGCGTCAAACAATTGCAAGGTTTTCGCCGCTCCCTGAAAGACGGGCGGCATTATACATGCCATGCCCCCAGAGGGCGTTCTCAATTAGTTCCAGGGTAAGACCGCAGATGACAGGCGACATGAACATCCAGCCGCTGCCCCAGCCCACGGTAACAACGCGTACGCCGGCGGTCGGTGGCGAGCTGCTCAAATTGCTGACGCCCGTCGAGGGCCTGATCGCTGCCGGCCAGACGGCCAGTGCGGAGGTGTTGTCGCTCAAGCAGGCGGACCAGACTTTCCAGCTATTGCTCAAGGTCACCCTGGATAGCGGCCGCCAGACCACCGTACAGGCCACCAGCGCCCAGCCGTTGCCACAAGGCACCAGCCTGGCGGTGACCCAGCCATCCGCCAGCAATCTGGCGATTACCGTACAACAGGCCGTTGCCTCCAGCGTTGCGACCCTGACCCGGATCGACACCACGCAGTTGCCGGTCGGCACCTTGCTGCAAGGCAAGGTGATTACCAGCCAGGCGTTGCCCCAGTTGCCTGGACAACCGGCGGTGTATCGGTCGCTGGTGAGCCTGCTCAACACCGCTCAGGCCGGCAGCACCCTGGATATCGACAGCCCCCAGCCGCTGCGTATCGGCATGCTGTTGAGTGCCCAGGTGCAGGACGCCCAGGCCTTGAAGTTCATTGCGCTGAGCAACCGCCAGGAACAACTGGCCGTGAGCCAGCAACTGCTGACCCAGGTTAGTCGCCAGGGTTCGCTGGACAGCCTGATCAGCGCCCTGCAGGAGCTGCCCGCCACGGATGGGACCGGCGTCGAGCTGCGTGCCGCGGTGACGCGCCTGCTCGCCAACCTGCCGGATGTGCAGCAATTGAGCACGCCCAAGGGCCTGGCCCAGGCTTTGGCCGCCAGCGGTGTATTCCTGGAAAGTAAACTGCTGGCCGGACAACCTCCGAGCCTGGCTGCGGACCTCAAGGGTGACCTGCTGAAGTTGATCGCCCAACTGACCACGACCCTGCCCGCTTCCACCAATCTCGGCGCAGTCATTGCCGCCAACACTTTGGCCCAGGCCCTGCCCAGCTTCGTGCGCAACGCCCTGGGCACCCTCGGCCAGGTCAGCGCGAAGCCGCAACCCACCAGCTTCCCCCTGCCTTCGCGCCTGCTGAAGGGCCAGGACGACGAAGGTGACCTGGAACACCTGCTGCGCCTCGCCGCGGCTGCCGTGTCGCGCCTGCAGAGTCACCAACTGTCGAGCCTGGAGCAGACGGGACTGACCGACGACGGGCGGTTGATGAGCACCTGGCAACTGGAGATCCCGATGCGCAACCTGCAAGACATCGTGCCGTTGCAGGTCAAGTTTCAACGGGAGGAAACCCCGCCGCGGGAACAACCCAACGAACGGCGAGAAGATCGCGAGGCCAAGCAGCAGCTCTGGCGGGTCGAGCTGGCATTCGATCTGGAGCCGCTGGGGCCGCTGCAGGTCCAGGCGCAATTGCTCAGCGGCAGCCTGTCGAGCCAGTTATGGGCGGAACGGCCCTACACCGCAGACCTGATCGGACGCAACCTCGCGGCACTGCGCGAGCGTCTGGTGACCTGCGGCGTGAACGTTGCAGATCTGGATTGCCATGTCGGCATCCCGCCCAAAGGCCCCAAGACCCGACTCGAACAACGCTGGGTGGACGAAACCGCATGACAACCCACACCGAACCGCGCCAGGCCATCGCCCTCAAATACGACGGCCACCACGCACCGACCCTGACCGCCAAGGGCGATGAAGCCCTGGCCGAGGAAATCCTGCGGATCGCCCGGGAAAGCGAAGTGCCGATCTATGAGAATGCCGAACTGGTGAAGCTCCTGGCCCGGCTGGAACTGGGGGAGAGTATTCCGCAGGAGTTGTACCTCACCATCGCCGAGATCATCGCGTTTGCCTGGAAACTCAAGGGCAAGTTTCCCAAAGGGTTCGACCCGCATGCACCGAGTGTGGAGAAGGATGTGACGGAGCGCGGGGATGATTACTGATTCCAGGCCACATGGCTACAGCGAAGAAGCCTGTGGGAGCAAAGCTTGCTCGCGATTGGGCACCGCCAGTCGAGAATGCCATTGACTGTCCTACCGCTATCGCGAGCAAGCTTTGCTCCCACAGGTTCCAGGGCGTTTGATCCTTGACTGGAAGCGATCATCAGCCCCTATGCAACTTGCTCATCAACTCCGCCTCGGCCTGGGTCAAGCCGCAGGCCTGGGTCAGCTCGTCGATACTGGCGCCCATGCCCACCAGCCGTGCGGCCTGGGCGAAGGACAGGCTCGAGGGGTCTCGCTGTTCCAACTGGGCCAGTTTGTCCGGCAACGGGCCGACCACGGCACGCAGCTCATGGATGGCTTCACCCATGCGCACGGTACCGTTCTGGTAATCGTCGACACGCTTGGCCAGGTCCTTGATGCGCTGATCACGCAGCGCATCGCCTTGGGCCTGCTGAGCGGCGATCTGCCGCTGGGCTCGTATATACGCCAGGAACATCGCCAGCGTGCCTGCCCAGAAAAGGAACAGGACAATGACTGCTACCTCAAGAATCAATCAGATACTCTCCAGTTCCGACCACTCTTCTTCGCTCATCATTTTTTCCAGCTCGACCAGGATCAGCAACTCGTTGTTCTTGTTGCAGACGCCCTGGATGAACTTGGCCGATTCTTCGTTACCGACGTTAGGCGCGGTTTCGATTTCCGACTGACGCAAGTAAACCACTTCAGCAACGCTGTCGACCAGGATACCGACCACCTGCTTGTCGGCCTCGATGATGACGATACGAGTGTTGTCGTTGACCTCGGTGGAGTTCAGGCCAAAACGCTGGCGGGTATCGATCACCGTGACCACGTTGCCACGCAGGTTGATGATACCCAGCACGTAGCTTGGCGCACCCGGAACCGGAGCGATCTCGGTATAGCGCAGCACTTCCTGCACGCGCATTACGTTGATGCCGTAGGTTTCGTTATCGAGTTTGAAGGTGACCCATTGCAGGATCGGATCTTCGGAACCCTTGAGAGACGACGCCTTATCATTCATACCCTGACCCCTCGAAAAACCGCCTGTGGCGGTATGTTCTGCGCCGTGACGCTGTGCGCCACCGACTGTGTTATTTCGGTTTCTGGACCGGCTTGGTGCCGCCCAGGTGTTTTGCCCCGCCACTGGCGATCAGCTCGGCCAGCTCGGAAACGTCCAGCAAGGCGCACATGTGCTCTATCACCGTACCCGCCAGCCATGGCCGTTGACCTCGATGACTGCGCCACTTGATCTCGTTCGGGTCCAGGCGCAGCGAACGGCTGACCTGGTGCACCGCCAATCCCCACTCGTAACCCTGTACCGAAATCACGTATTGCAGGCCCTGGCGAAAATCATCGCGATAACGGTCCGGCATCACCCAGCGCGCGGTATCCAGTACCTTCAGGTTGCCGGCCTGGCTCGGCAGGATCCCAAGGAACCAATCCGGCTGGCCAAACAGCGGCGTCAATTCATGCCCGGCCAGGGAGTAAATCGACCCCAGGCACACCAGTGGCACCGCCAGGGTCAACCCGGCCACATCGAACAGCAGGCACTCGAACGGCTCCGCGGCCCAGGCCGGACGGTCGTCAGTCTCAACCGGCGGTGGCGTGTTGCTCGGTGGCAGATGGACTTCCACCACCGGCGTCACCAGCCCCTGCAACAACGGTGCAACGGTGGAAACCGCCGCCAGCACTGGCGCCGGTGCCTCCATGACTTTCACCGCTGGCCTGGCGAACGGTGCCTCCACCGCTGCGGCAATCACTGACTTGCGTGCATCACGGGCCTGCTCCTCAAGCACCGCCGCCTGAAACTCATCCAGCACCCCTTCGGCTTCGACCGGCGCGGGCAAAGCCTCGGGCACGATCGGTTCCGGTGGCAATTCTTCGGTCGCTTCCTGCAACAGCCCGTCCAGGTAGGACTGCAAGGCCATTTGCGGACGCGAGGTTGTCTTGATCGGGCGGCTCATGAAAACAGTGCGCCGCATATGAACGTTATCGGCATGGGTGCCATCAGACTTGAGCCTGCAGAGCGTTTAGACGTGTTCAATCAGGCCACCTGCTGAGGAACAAGCTGCTGGGCCAGCAGGTGCTTGAGCAAGGCCCGGTAGGCCAGTACGCCACGGCTTTTGCCATCGAACTGGGAAGGGGTCACACCGGCGCGGCTGGCATCGCGCAAGCGCGTGTCGACCGGGATGTAGCCTTGCCAGATTTCATCCGGGTACATATCCCGCAAAACGCGCAGGGTGCCCATGGACGCCTGGGTACGGCGGTCGAACAGGGTCGGCACGATATTGAACGGCAGCGACTGTTTGCGTGAGCGGTTGACCATCGCCAAGGTATTGACCATCCGCTCCAGCCCCTTGACCGCCAGGTGCTCGGTCTGCACCGGGATCACCAGTTGCTGGCTGGCCGCCAAGGCGTTGACCATCAGCAAACCCAGCAGGGGCGGACTGTCGATGATCGCGTAATCGAAATCCTGCCACAGTTGCGCCAGACTCTTGGCGATCACCAGTCCCAAGCCGCCCTGCCCCGGCGACTGCCGCTCCAGGGTGGCCAGCGCCGTACTCGAAGGCAACAGCGAAATCCGCTCGTCGCTCGTGGACAGCAACAATTGCCCCGGCAAGCCCTCAGGCACATTGCCCCTGTGCAGGAACAGGTCGTAGTTGCTGTGCTCCAGGCTATCGGGATCGTAGCCAAAATAGCTGGTCATCGAGCCATGGGGGTCCAGATCGACAATGACCACACGCTTGCCCGCCTCTGCCAGTAATCCGGCTAAAGCGATGGAAGAAGTGGTCTTACCCACTCCACCTTTTTGATTGGCAACTGCCCAGACTCTCATTCGGATCGTTCCTCCCGACCGAAACGGGCTCGGCCGAGAAATAGCTCGGTTATAAAGCGGGTGACGGAGAATTGACGGCACTCTGTCTTCCCGGTGTCTTGACCGGGGTTGGTGCAGTTTGTGTGCCAGCCCGCTTCAATGCGGCGTCCGGCGTTGCGTTGGCCGTGCCGGTACCGGTCAGGCTACGGCGTACATCAAGGTTGCGTGACACCACCAACACCACGCGCCGATTTTTTGCTCGCCCTTCGACGGTGGCGTTGTTGGCCACCGGCTGGAACTCGCCATACCCCACCGATGCCAGGCGACCGGGGTTCACACCCTGCATGGCAAGCATGCGGACGATGCTCGCCGAACGCGCCGAAGACAGCTCCCAGTTGGTCGGATATTGCGCGGTGCGGATCGGCTGGTCATCCGTGAACCCCTCCACATGGATCGGGTTGTCGAACGGCTTCAGGATCGCCGCCACCTTGTCGATGATGTTGAACGCCATGTCGCTGGGCATGGCGTCGCCGCTGCCGAACAAGAGGCTGGAGTTGAGTTCGATTTCCACCCACAACTCGTTGCCGCGAACGGTCATCTGGTTGGATCTGATCAGGTCGCCGAATGCCGCACTGATGTCGTCGGCGATGCTTTTCAATGGGTCGCTGCCACCGGCAATGCCGGCATCGACCTGCTCGGAGTCACGGACCAGCGGCTTGGCCGGCGTGGTCGTCTTGGGCCGTTCGTCGCCAATGGGAATCGGCTTGAGGGCGCGGTCCGAGTCGGTAAAGACGCCGATCAATGCCTCGGAAATGACCTTGTACTTGCCCTCGTTGACCGAGGAGATCGAGTACATGACCACAAAAAAGGCGAACAGCAATGTGATGAAGTCGGCGTAGGACACCAGCCAACGTTCATGATTGACGTGCTCTTCATGATGCCTGCGACGCGCCATGGTCCATTACTCCCATTAATCCATGAAGCCTTGGAGCTTCAATTCAATGGAGCGCGGGTTTTCACCTTCGGCGATCGACAGAATTCCTTCCAGCAACATTTCGCGATAACGCGACTGGCGCAAGGCAATTGATTTGAGTTTGGCGGCAATCGGCAGCAGCACCAGGTTGGCACTGGCCACACCGTAGATGGTGGCAACGAACGCCACGGCGATACCGCTACCCAGTTGCGAGGGATCGGCCAGGTTGCCCATCACGTGGATCAGGCCCATCACCGCACCGATGATGCCGATGGTAGGCGCATAACCACCCATGCTTTCGAAAACCTTGGCCGCTTCGATATCGCGGCTTTCCTGGGTGTAGAAATCCACTTCCAGGATGCTGCGAATGGCTTCCGGCTCGGCGCCGTCCACCAGCAACTGCAGGCCTTTTCGCGAGTAGTTGTCAGGTTCGGCATCGGCCACGCCTTCCAGGCCGAGCAGGCCTTCCTTGCGGGCAGTCAGGCTCCAGTTCACGACGCGGTCAATACCGCCGGCCAAGTCGACCCGCGGAGGAAACAGAATCCAGACCAGCACCTGTATGGCGCGCTTGAACGCACTCATGGGCGATTGCAACAATGCAGCGCCAATGGTGCCACCGAGCACGATCAATGCGGCAGGGCCGTTGGCCAGGGCGCCGAGATGACCGCCTTCCAGATAGTTGCCACCAATGATGGCAACGAACGCCATGATGATGCCGATCAGGCTGAGGACATCCATTACAGGCACGCCTCGACCAGGTACCTACCGATGTCGTCCAGCCCGTACACCGCGTCGGCCAGGTCCGCTTTGACAATCGCCATCGGCATGCCATAGATCACGCAACTGGCTTCGTCCTGGGCCCAGATCGCACTGCCGCCCTGCTTGAGCAGGCGTGCGCCTTCGCGACCATCGGCGCCCATGCCGGTCAGCACCACCGCCAGAACCTTGTCACCGTATGATTTGGCTGCGGAACCGAAGGTAATGTCCACACATGGCTTGTAGTTCAGGCGCTCGTCACCCGGCAGGATCTTCACCGCGCCGCGCCCGTCAACCATCATCTGCTTGCCACCTGGAGCCAGCAACGCAAGGCCAGGGCGCAGGATATCGCCGTCCTCGGCTTCCTTTACGCTGATGCGGCACAACTTGTCCAGGCGCTCGGCGAACGCCTTGGTAAAGGCCGCTGGCATGTGCTGGATCAACACGAGGGGGGCCGGGAAGTTGGCCGGCAACTGGGTCAGGACCCGTTGCAACGCCACCGGACCACCGGTGGAAGTGCCGATGGCGACCAGTTTGTAGGCCTTGCGCTTGGGGGCCGGCGACGATGCACTGGCCGGGGCCGGGCGTGCGGGCGCAGGGGTCGGGGTACTGCGAACCGGGGGCGGATTGAAGCTACCCGACGACGGTGCAGGACTCGGTGCAGCCACAGGCGCGGGAGCCGGTGGGGTGTAGGCACTCACACGGCGGTTGCTGCGGGAAATGCTGTGGACCTTCTCGCACAGCAACTGCCGAACCTTGTCGGGATTGCGCGAGATGTCCTCGAAGTTCTTCGGCAGGAAATCCACCGCACCGGCGTCCAGCGCGTCGAGGGTGACACGGGCGCCTTCGTGGGTCAGGGACGAGAACATCAATACCGGAGTCGGACAGCGCTGCATGATATGCCGCACTGCGGTGATGCCGTCCATCATTGGCATCTCATAGTCCATGGTGATCACGTCCGGCTTGAGTGCCAGTGCCTGATCGATTGCCTCTTTGCCATTGGTCGCGGTACCGACGACCTGAATCGTCGTGTCCGCCGAGAGAATTTCCGAGACGCGGCGGCGGAAGAACCCCGAATCGTCCACCACCAGGACTTTAACTACCATAAACACTCCGTTAGACGAGGCGCGGCGCTGGGCCGCCCCCCTCCAGAATCAAATACGCCGCGCGGCGTAACGCTTGAGCATGCTCGGCACATCGAGGATCAGCGCAATGCGACCGTCGCCGGTGATGGTAGCGCCGGACATGCCCGGGGTGCCTTGGAGCATCTTGCCCAATGGCTTGATAACCACTTCTTCCTGGCCCACGAGCTGGTCAACGACGAAGCCGATCCGCTGGGTGCCCACCGAAAGGATTACCACATGGCCTTCGCCCTGCTCCACATGCGCCGCGGAGCTGATCAGCCAGCGCTTGAGGTAGAACAGCGGCAGCGCCTTGTCTCGCACGATTACCACTTCCTGGCCGTCCACCACGTTGGTGCGCGACAGATCAAGGTGGAAAATCTCGTTGACGTTGACCAGAGGGAAAGCAAACGCCTGGTTGCCCAGCATCACCATCAGGGTCGGCATGATCGCCAGGGTCAACGGGACCTTGATGAGGATCTTCGAGCCAGAACCTTTGACCGAGTGGATGTTGATCGAACCGTTGAGCTGGGAGATCTTGGTTTTCACCACGTCCATCCCCACGCCACGACCCGACACGTCGGAAATTTCGGTCTTGGTCGAGAAGCCGGGGGCGAAGATCAGGTTGTAGCACTCTGTGTCGCTCAGGCGGTCGGCGGCGTCCTTGTCCATCACGCCGCGTTTGACGGCGATGGCACGCAGCACCTCGGGATCCATGCCTTTGCCGTCGTCGGAGATCGACAGCAGGATGTGGTCGCCCTCCTGCTCGGCGGCCAGGATCACCTTACCGCTACGGACCTTGCCCGCGGCTTCACGTTCTTCCGGTGATTCAATGCCATGGTCGACCGCGTTGCGCACCAAGTGGACCAGCGGGTCGGCCAAGGCCTCGACGAGGTTCTTGTCGAGGTCGGTTTCTTCACCCACCAGTTCCAGATTGATTTCTTTCTTGAGCTGGCGAGCCAGGTCACGTACCAGACGCGGGAAGCGTCCGAAGACTTTCTTGATCGGCTGCATCCGGGTCTTCATGACGGCGGTCTGCAGATCGGCCGTGACCACGTCGAGGTTCGACACGGCCTTGGACATGGCTTCGTCCTGGCTGTTGAGGCCCAGGCGCACCAGGCGGTTACGCACCAGCACCAGTTCGCCGACCATGTTCATGATCTCGTCCAGACGCGCGGTATCGACCCGAACGGTGGTCTCGGCTTCGCTGGTTGGTTTGTCTGCCGGTGCAGACGCGGCCGGTGCACGGGCAGGCGCAGCTGCGGCAGCAGGCTTGGGTGCGGGAGCCGGTGCCGGCGTCTCGGCCTTGGGTTCCGGTGCCTTGGCAGCAGGTTTTGGCGCCGCCTTGGTTGCCGGAGCGGCAGTTGGCGCGGCAGAGGCCGTGCCGACTTCGCTGAACTTGCCTTTGCCGTGCAAATCGTCGAGCAGCGATTCGAATTCCTGATCGGTGATCAGGTCGCTGCCGGCCGCTGCGGCGGCAGGCTTGTTCGGAGCCGGCGAGGAGGCAATGGCCGACTCCAGGGCATCAACGGCAAAAGTACCCTTGCCATGCAACTGATCGAGCAAGGCTTCGAATTCATCGTCGGTGATGTCGGAGCTGTCGCCCGCGGGTTTCGGCGCGGCAGGGGCTGTCGTCGGGACAACCGCATCGACGGCGAACTGGCCTTTGCCGTGCAGTTGATCGAGCAGCGACTCGAACTCCGCATCCGTGATCTCATCGCTGGCCACGCCGCTATCGGCGGGCGCAGCAGCGACAGGAGCCTGGGCCTGGGCCTGGGCTTCGGCCTTGACGGCACTCAGGGAGTCCAGCAACTGTTCAAATTCGTTATCGGTAATATCGCCCGATTCCTCGGCGACTGGCTCCTCGGCGACGGGTTCTTCAACCGCGGTCTCGACCGGAGCGACTTCGTCAGCCGATTGCGGCTCGGCCAGGCGCGACAGCGCAGCGAGTAACTCAGGGGTGGCGGCGGTGATCGGTGAACGGTCACGCACCTCGCTGAACATGCTGTTGACCGCGTCCAGCGCTTCGAGCACCACGTCCATCAATTCCGAATCCACGCGACGCTCACCCTTGCGCAGGATGTCGAACACGTTCTCGGCAATGTGGCAGCACTCCACCAGCTCGTTGAGCTGAAGGAAGCCGGCGCCTCCTTTTACAGTGTGGAAACCGCGAAAGATTGCATTAAGCAAATCCGCATCATCCGGTCGGCTTTCCAGCTCGACCAATTGCTCGGACAGTTGCTCTAGAATCTCGCCGGCCTCAACCAGGAAATCCTGAAGGATCTCTTCATCGGCGCCGAAGCTCATTAATGGGGTGCTCCTAAAACAGGGCTAAAATCCAAGGCTGGACAGCAAATCGTCCACATCGTCCTGACCGGACATAACGTCTTCTCTTTTATCGGCATGAATTTGCGGACCTTCACCCTGAGAGAGATGTTTTTGTGGATCTTTTTCAGCAAGCATCGCTTCACGGTCGTGTTCGATGCCCGCAAAGCGGTCGACCTGGCTGGCCATCAACACCAGTTTGAGCAGATTGCTTTCGACTTCGGTGACCAATTGGGTGACGCGCTTGATCACCTGGCCGGTCAGGTCCTGATAGTCCTGAGCCAGCAGAATATCGTTGAGGTTGCTCGCGACCGCGCGGTTATCGGCGCTGCTGCGTGTCAGAAAACCGTCGACCCGACGTGCCAGCTCCCGGAATTCTTCCGCGCCTACTTCACGACGCATGAAACGGCCCCAGTCGACGCTCAAGGCCTGGGCTTCATCGCCAAGACCGTTGACCAGAGGCGTGGCACTTTCCACCAGGTCCATGGTGCGGTTGGCGGCAGCCTCGGTCAGTTTGACTACGTAGGACAGTCGCTCGGTCGCGTCAGTGATCTGCGAGACCTCCTCGGCCTGGGGCATGTTCGGATCGATCTGGAAGTTGACGATCGCGCTGTGCAGTTCACGGGTGAGCTTGCCGACTTCCTGGTACAGACCACGATCCCGGGTCTGATTGAGCTCGTGGATCATTTGGACAGCATCGCCGAAACGACCTTTTTCAAGGCTGTCGACCAGTTCGCGGGCATGTTTTTTCAGGGTCGATTCGAAATCGCCCATTGAAGCTTCATTATTCTCCATAGCTCCCCCGTGGCGCCGTTAACCGATGCGTTCGAAGATTTTTTCGATCTTCTCTTTCAACGCCTGGGCCGTGAAGGGTTTGACCACATAGCCGTTCACACCGGCTTGGGCCGCTTCGATGATCTGCTCGCGCTTGGCTTCGGCGGTGACCATCAGCACCGGCAGGTGCTTGAGTTTTTCATCAGCGCGCACATGGCGCAGCAAGTCGATACCGGTCATGCCGGGCATGTTCCAGTCAGTCACCAGAAAGTCGATGCTCCCGCTGTTGAGAACCGGGATGGCAGTGGTGCCATCGTCAGCCTCGACCGTGTTGGTGAACCCAAGGTCACGCAACAGGTTTTTTATGATCCGCCGCATCGTTGAAAAGTCATCAACGATGAGGATTTTCATGTTCTTGTCCAATTCGACCTCCAAGCAGTCTTAAACGCGTGCAGCACCTGAACGCGCCATTTCAATCAATCCGGTACAGCATTCGACAACGGTGCGGGACACAACGGATCGAGACTGCGCAACGCGTGCCACGCAAACCCTGTTCGCAACCTCCCCGCACCGACTGTCAGCGCGCTCGCCACTCCCCCAAACGCCCCCGCAAACGGGCGGCGCACTGGCTGTGTAACTGACTGACCCGCGATTCGCTGACCCCCAGGACTTCACCGATTTCCTTGAGGTTCAGCTCTTCGTCGTAGTACAGCGCCAAGACCAGTCGCTCACGCTCCGGCAAATTGGCAATCGCATCGGCCAGCGCGCTCTGGAAACGTTCGTCTTCCAGGTCACGCGCAGGCTCCATGTGAGTACTCGCGCCATCCTCGTGCAGCCCTTCATGATCGCCGTCCTGCAACAGGTCGTCGAAACTGAACAGGCGGCTGCCCAAGGTATCGTTCAAAATCCCGTAATAATCATCGAGACTCAACTGGAGTTCGGCCGCAACTTCGTGATCTTTAGCGTCTCGTCCGGTTTTCGCTTCAATAGCGCGAATGGCGTCACTGACCATGCGGGTATTGCGGTGCACCGAACGGGGTGCCCAGTCGCCCTTGCGGACTTCGTCGAGCATCGCGCCGCGAATGCGGATGCCTGCGTATGTCTCGAAACTGGCACCCTTGCTCGCGTCGTATTTGTTCGCCACTTCGAGCAAGCCGATCATGCCCGCCTGGATCAGGTCTTCGACCTGGACACTGGCCGGCAACCGCGCCAGCAAGTGATAGGCAATGCGCTTGACCAGGGGCGCGTAACGCTCGATCAACTCGTATTGGGCGTCCCGTGCCGATTTTTTGTAGAGGTGGTTGTAACCGCTGGCTGTCATAACACGGGCCCTGCTGTTTGTTGCACGAGACGCTCGACGAAAAATTCCAGATGCCCGCGCGGATTGGCCGGCAGTGGCCAGGTATCCACCTTCTGGGCGATAGCCTTGAACGCAAGCGCGCATTTGGAACGGGGAAAAGCTTCATAGACGGCACGTTGCTTCTGGACGGCCTTGCGAACGCTCTCGTCGTACGGCACGGCGCCGACGTACTGCAGGGCAACGTCCAGGAAGCGATCGGTGACCTTGGTCAGCTTGGCAAACAGGTTGCGCCCTTCCTGGGGGCTCTGGGCCATATTGGCCAGGACGCGGAAGCGGTTCATGCCGTAGTCGCGGTTCAATAGCTTGATCAGGGCATAGGCGTCGGTGATGGAGGTGGGTTCGTCGCAGACCACCAGCAGCACTTCCTGGGCGGCGCGCACGAAGCTGACGACCGAATCACCGATACCCGCCGCCGTGTCAATCACCAGCACATCGAGGTTGTCGCCGATGTCGCTGAATGCCTGGATCAGGCCAGCGTGCTGGGCCGGGGTCAGATGAACCATGCTCTGGGTGCCGGAAGCCGCCGGCACGATGCGAATCCCGCCCGGCCCCTGCAACAGTACGTCGCGCAGCTCGCACCGGCCTTCGATGACGTCCGCCAGCGTGCGTTTGGGAGTGAGCCCCAGCAGCACGTCGACGTTCGCCAGGCCCAGGTCGGCGTCCAGCAGCATGACCCGTCGGCCAAGCTCTGCCAGAGCCAGGGACAAGTTCACTGACACGTTAGTCTTGCCGACGCCACCTTTGCCGCCGGTCACCGCGATCACCTGTACGGGATGCATGCTGCCCATGTTCGTTCTTTACCTGTCTTACTTAGACGGAGGCCACATTACTGGCTGCGCGTTCACATACGGAACATTGCCTGGCAGACCATCGATGTAGGTACAAAAAATATTCATGATTACCTCAGCCAACCTGCTTGGTCGGGCTGTGGTAGATATCAGCGAACATATCAGCCATGGCTTCTTCGCTGGGTTCGTCCTGCATTTGCACACTCACGGCACGGCTGACCAGTTGGTGGCGACGCGGCAGATGCAAATCATCCGGGATCCGCGGTCCATCAGTCAGGTACGCCACCGGCAGATCGTGACCGATCGCCAGGCTCAATACCTCGCCCAGGCTTGCCGTTTCGTCCAGCTTGGTCAGGATGCAACCGGCCAATCCGCAGCGTTTGTAGCTGTGGTAGGCGGCGGTTAGAACCTGTTTCTGGCTGGTGGTTGCCAACACGAGATAATTTTTTGACTTGATGCCGCGCCCGGCCAGGCTTTCAAGCTGCATGCGCAGAGCCGGATCGCTGGCTTGCAAGCCTGCGGTATCGATCAGCACGACGCGCTTGCGCAAGAGAGGTTCGAGCGCCTGGGCCAGGGATTGACCCGGATCCACATGGGTCACCGACACGTTGAGAATCCGGCCCAGGGTCTTGAGCTGTTCCTGGGCGCCGATACGGAAGCTGTCCATGCTGACCAGGGCAATGCTCTGGGCACCGTACTTGAGTACATAACGGGCGGCGAGCTTGGCCAAGGTAGTGGTCTTGCCCATGCCGGCCGGGCCGACCATGGCAATCACCCCGCCCTCTTCCAGCGGCTCGACTTCCGGCGTGGCGATCATGCGCGCCAGATGCGCCAGCAGCATGCGCCAGGCCTGGCGAGGTTCATGGATATCGTTGATCAGCGCCAACAGGTCGCGGGCCAGCGGGCCGGACAGGCCGATGCGTTGCAGGCGGCGCCACAGGTTGGCCTGGGCTGGACGACTGCCTTGCAGTTGGTTCCAGGCCAGGGAGCCGAGCTGGACTTCCATCAGCTCGCGCAGGCTGTTGAGTTCGAAACGCATCGAGTCCAGCGCACGCGGATCGACACCAGGCGCCGCTGCGGCCGGGGCAGGCGCAGGGCGACGCGGCTCGGCCGGGGTCGGCTCGATCAGCGGTTCGGCAGCGGTCAGCGGCAGGCCTGCGGTCAACGGCTGACCGGCAAACAATTGACGATTGGTACCCGCGACAGCCTCGCCTTCGCTGCTGCGCAGGCTCAATTCGGCCTGGGCGCTGGCGATTCGCGACTGGGTCTTGCGCAGCTCATCCTCAAGCTCCATGTTCGGAACCCGCGGGGCCAGCGCAGACAGCTTATAGTCCAGAGCAGCCGTCAGCTCGACACCGCCGGCGATCCGGCGGTTGCCGATGATGGCTGCTTCGGCGCCCAGTTCGTCACGAACCAGCTTCATGGCCTGACGCATATCGGCGGCGAAAAAACGCTTCACTTGCATAACCCACTACCTCAGCCGTTGGGCCCTACTGTCGCAACAATGGTCACTTGCTTGTTGTCCGGTATTTCCTGGTACGCCAGCACATGCAGCCCCGGAACCGCGAGGCGACCGAATCGCGAAAGCATCGCACGAATCGGACCCGCCACCAGCAAGATCACCGGTTGGCCTTGCATCTCCTGCCGCTGGGCTGCCTCGATCAACGAACGTTGCAGCTTCTCGGCCATGCTTGGCTCCAGCAGAACGCCCTCTTCCGAGCCTTGCCCTGCCTTCTGAAGACTA
The DNA here is from genome assembly GCF_001269905.1 of Pseudomonas corrugata. Lineage (GTDB taxonomy): Bacteria > Pseudomonadota > Gammaproteobacteria > Pseudomonadales > Pseudomonadaceae > Aquipseudomonas > Aquipseudomonas corrugata. Next base: position 359,874 of record NZ_LHVK01000015.1, read on the forward strand.
TTGAGCAATATCTGTTCCAACCTTGGCTCCAACGTGATCACAGGCAGCTCCGACTCAGTGCCTACAATGCTTTGGACGATTGCGCGGGATACGCCGACCCGCACCGCAGCCACCATGGCGGCGGTATCTTGACTCTTGGATGCGTTGTTGGCGATGGCTTCAGCAATACTGCGGATGTCACGTACCGGCACCTGTTCGGCCAGCAGCGCCTGCAAAATCTTGAGCAACTGCGACAACGAAACCACGCCGGGCACCAGCTCTTCGGCCAGCTTCGGCGAGCCTTTGGCCAGCACCTGCAGCAATTGCTGGACTTCTTCGTGACCAATCAGCTCGCTGGAGTGTTTGTACAAAATCTGGTTCAAATGGGTCGCAACTACCGTACTGGCGTCCACCACGGTGTAACCGAGGGACTGGGCCTGGGCCCGCTGACTGATTTCAATCCACACCGCTTCCAGGCCAAAAGCTGGATCCTTGGCGGTAATGCCGTTGAGCGAACCATAGACCTGACCCGGGTTGATCGCCAGTTCGCGGTCCGGGTAGATCTCGGCTTCAGCCAGGATCACCCCCATCAGCGTCAGGCGATAGGCGCTGGGCGCCAGATCGAGGTTGTCGCGGATATGCACGGTGGGCATCAGGAAGCCCAGGTCCTGGGACAACTTCTTGCGTACCCCTTTGATCCGCGCAAGCAGTTGGCCGCCCTGGTTGCGATCCACCAGCGGAATCAGGCGATAGCCGACTTCCAGGCCAATCATGTCGATAGGGGTCACGTCATCCCAGCCCAGCTCCTTGGTCTCGAGGGCACGGGCCGGCGATGGCAACAGTTCCTGCTGGCGCTTGACCTCTTCCAGTGCCTGGACTTTCTGCACGTTCTGCTTCTTCCAGAACAGATAGGCACCGCCTGCCGCCACGGCTGCCATGCTCAGGAAGGAAAGGTGCGGCATACCTGGCACCAGGCCCATCACTGCCATCAGTCCGGCAGCCACGGCCAGGGCCTTGGGCGATGCGAACATCTGCCGGCCGATCTGCTTGCCCATGTCTTCGGAGCCCGAAGCACGGGTCACCATGATCGCCGCAGCTGTGGATAACAACAGTGATGGCAATTGCGCCACCAAACCGTCACCAATGGTCAGCAAGGCATATACCTTACCCGCATCACCGAAACTCATATGATGCTGGAAGATACCGACGGCCACGCCGCCGATCAGGTTGATGAACAGGATCAACAGGCCCGCGATGGCGTCACCGCGTACGAACTTGCTCGCACCGTCCATGGAGCCGTAGAACTCGGCTTCCTGAGCCACTTCCAGACGACGAAGCTTGGCCTGACTCTGATCGATCAGACCGGCGTTGAGATCGGCGTCGATTGCCATCTGCTTACCGGGCATGGCGTCGAGGGTGAAACGCGCACTCACCTCGGAAATACGCCCGGCACCCTTGGTGACCACCACAAAGTTGATGATCATCAGGATGGCGAAGACCACGATACCGACCACGTAGTTACCGCCGATCACCACCTCACCAAAGGCCTGGATTACCTTACCTGCGGCGGCGTGACCTTCCTGGCCGTGGAGCATGACCACGCGGGTGGACGCCACGTTCAGCGCCAGGCGCAAGAGCGTGGCCACCAGCAGGATGGTCGGGAACACGGCGAAATCCAGCGGGCGCAGGGCATACACACACACCAGCAACACCACGATCGACAGGGCAATGTTGAACGTGAAGAACACGTCCAGCAGGAACGGTGGCACCGGCAGCATCATCATGGCGAGCATGACCATCAGCAACAGCGGGACGCCCAGATTGCCCCGACTGAGGTCTACGACATTGCTGCGCGCGGCGCTGAGTATCTGAGAGCGATCCACCAAAATTCCCCGTTCCTGTGAAGCAAACTTTTGACGCCCGGTACAGGCGCAGACGGGGTATTGCAAGAAGCCTTCCAACTTTTGCCAGACCTGGAAATACAAGCCCGGGAGCACAAATAAGGACCCTGTGGGAGCGAGCCTGCTCGCGATGGCGGTAGTTCAGTGATGACGGAATTGACTGGAAGGCCGCTATCGCGAGCAGGCTCGCTCCCACAGGGTCTGTCACCAGCAGGACCCGGCGCACACCTTATTCTGGATCGCGGCGCAGATCCGGCGGGATCGGCAAATCCTTGAGTGGATCGGGGCGCTTGCCCTTGCCGGCGCGGTGCTGGCGGATCTGGTAGACATAGGCCAGCACCTGGGCCACCGCCAGGTACAGCCCGCCAGGAATTTCCTGGTCGAGCTCGGTGGAGTAATAGATCGACCGCGCCAGGGCCGGCGACTCCAGCAGCATCACTTCATTGGCCACGGCGATCTCACGGATCTTCAGCGCCAGGAAATCGCTGCCCTTGGCCAGCAACACCGGCGCGTTGCCTTTTTCCGGGTCGTACTTGAGCGCCACGGCATAGTGGGTCGGGTTGGTGATGACCACGTCGGCAGTCGGGATCGCCGACATCATCCGTCGCTGGGACACCTCATGTTGCAACTGGCGAATCCGCTGCTTGACCTCTGGCTTGCCCTCTTGCTCCTTGTACTCGTCGCGGACCTCCTGCTTGGTCATCATCAGTTTCTGCTTGCTCTGATACAGCTGGATCGGCACGTCGATGGCTGCGATCAGAATCAGGCCGCAAGCCATCCACAAGGTGCTCCAGCCCACCAATTGCACGCTGTGGATGATGGCCTGTTCCAACGGCTCATGGGCGATGCGCAGCAGGTCGTCGATGTCCGACTGCAACACGGTCAACGCCACGAACAGGATCAACAGGAATTTCCCAAAGGCCTTGAGGAGTTCCATCAGGGCCGAAGTGGAGAACATGCGCTTGAGGCCCGACAGTGGATTCATCCGACTGAACTTGGGGGCCAGACTACCGGCGGCGAACAGCCACCCCCCGAGTGAAATCGGGCCGATGAAAGCGGCCAGGAGCAAGAAAATCAGGATCGGTTGCACCGCCACAATCGCGATTTTTCCCGAGTGCAACAAGTACTGCGCCATGGCCCCCGGACTGAGCAGTACTTCGCGCGGCAGGGAGAAATTCAGACGCATGATTTCCAGCAGGTCCAGGGCCAATCCCCCGCCATAGATCAGCAGTCCTCCAGCGCCGGCCAGCATCACGACAAGGGTATTGAGCTCCTTGGAGCGCGCAATCTCGCCTTTCTCCCGGGACTCGCGCTTGCGCTTGTCCGTGGGATCTTCTGTCTTGTCCTGGCCACTCTCGCTTTCGGCCATGGTTCAGCGTGCCTGTGCCATTTCGCGTAGCAGCAGCAGGGCCTGGGTGGCCAGGGGCTGATACTGATTGAGAATGTCCCCCAGAGTGACCCAGAAGATCACCATGCCCAGCACCAGGGTCAGCGGAAACCCGATGGAAAAAATATTCAACTGTGGCGCCGCCCGGGTCATCACCCCAAATGCGATGTTGACCACCAGCAAAGCCGTGATCGCGGGTAGTACCAATACCATCGCAGCCCCCAGGACCCAGCCGAGCTTGCCGGCGACCTCCCAGAAATGGTTGACCAGCAGCGCGCTGCCCACCGGCATCGTAGTGAAACTCTCGGTCAGCACCTCGAACACCACCAGGTGCCCGTTCATGGCGAGAAACAGCAGCGTCACCAGCATCGTCAGGAATTGACCGATCACCGCCGTGTTCACGCCGTTCGTGGGGTCGACCATGGACGCGAAAGCCATGCCCATCTGAATCGAAATGATTTGCCCGGCCACCACGAACGCCTGGAAGAACAGTTGCAGCGAAAACCCCATCAGGGTCCCGATGAGGATCTGTTCGGCCACCAGCATCAGCGCACTGAGGTCCAGGGCATGAACCGGCGGCATCGGTGGCAAACCGGGCGCGATGACCACCGTGATCGCCAGGGCGAAATACAGGCGCACGCGTCTCGGCACCAGGGTCGTACCGAAGACTGGCATGCTCATCAACACGGCAGTAACGCGAAACAGCGGCAAGACGAAAGCCGCTACCCAGGAGCCGATCTGGGTGTCCGTCAGCGCGAGCATCGACATCGGGTCAGCCGATCAACTGCGGAATACTGCCGTACAACCGCAGGATGTATTCCATGAAGGTTTGCACCAGCCAAGGCCCGGAGACAATCAGCGTCACCAGCATGACCAGCAGGCGTGGCAGGAAGCTCAGGGTCTGTTCGTTGATCTGGGTCGCGGCCTGGAACATCGCAACCAGCAGACCCACCAACAGACTGGGAATAACCAGGATGGCGACCATCATGGTCGTCAACCAGAGCGCTTCGCGGAACAGGTCTACCGCTACTTCAGGAGTCATATCGCCCTACCTGCAAATGGTCTAAACACCGCCGAAGCTGCCAGCCAGGGTGCCGATGATCAAGGCCCAGCCATCCACCAGCACGAACAGCATGATCTTGAACGGCAGGGAAATGATCAGCGGCGACAGCATCATCATCCCCATCGCCATCAGTACGCTGGCGACTACCAGGTCGATGATCAGGAACGGGATGAAAATCATGAAACCAATCTGGAACGCGGTCTTCAGTTCGGACGTGACGAACGCGGGCACCAGGATGGTCAGAGGTGCCTGATCGGGACTGGCGATGTCGGTACGCTTGGACAAGCGCATGAACAGCTCCAGGTCACTGCTGCGGGTCTGGGCCAGCATGAAATCCTTGATCGGCACTTCAGCCTTGGCCACCGCATCCTGGGCAGTGATCTTTTCCGCCAGGTAAGGTTGCAGCGCATCCTGGTTCACCCGGTCGAACACCGGGGCCATGATGAACATGGTCAGGAACAGCGCCATGCCGGTGAGGATCTGATTCGACGGCGTCTGCTGCAACCCCAGGGCCTGGCGCAGAATCGAAAAGACAATGATGATCCGGGTGAAACTGGTCATCAGCATGACAAACGCGGGGATGAAACTCAGCGCGGTCATGATCAGCAGGATCTGCAGGCTGACCGAGTATTCCTGGGCCCCCTGGGCGTTGGTGCCGAGGGTAATTGCCGGGATCGACAATGGATCGGCGGCGAACGCCAGCGGCGCGGCCAGCATCAAGGCCAGCGCCAACAGAATGCGCAACGGCATTACTTCTTATCCTTCTGGTCTTTACCCAGCAATTCCATGAGGCGCTGGGCAAATTCGGGGGTGGCCTGGTCGGTGGCGGGCACCTGCACCGGCTCCTTGAGGACATGCAACGCAGTGATGGTACCCGGACTGAGGCCCAGCAGGATCTGCTCGTTGCCGACCTGCACCAGCACCAACCGGTCCCGCGGGCCGAGCGCCCGCGAACCGACGATATCGATGACCTGCCCTTTGCCGGTCGGCCCCGCCTGCTGTACGCGCCGCAACAGCCAGGCCAGCAAGAAGATCACCCCCAGCACCAGCAACAGGCCGAGCACCAGTTGCGTGAGCTGTCCGGCCATGCCGCTGCCGGCCGTCGACGCCGTGGTCGCGGTACTCGCAGGTTCGGCCGCCAGAACGCTGAATGGCAGCATCAAGGCGATAGCGAAAAGACCTTTCACTCAGCGCAGCTTCTTGATGCGTTCGCTCGGGCTGATCACGTCCGTCAGGCGAATGCCGAACTTCTCGTTGACCACCACCACTTCGCCATGGGCAATCAGGGTGCCGTTGACCAGCACGTCCAGCGGCTCACCCGCCAGGCGATCCAGCTCAATCACCGAGCCCTGGTTGAGTTGCAGCAGGTTGCGGATGTTGATGTCGGTGCTGCCTACTTCCATGGAGATCGACACAGGGATATCCAGAATCACGTCCAGATTCGGCCCGTCCAGCGTCACCTGCTCGTTGCTTTTCGGCACGCTGCCGAACTCTTCCATCTGCAGGCGATTGGACGCTTGGGCACCCGTGTCGGCGGCCAGCAAGGCGTCAATGTCGGCCTGTCCGGTTTCACCGGCTTCTTCCAGGGCAGCAGCCCACTCATCAGCCAGCGACTGGTCGTCCTGGTTGTTCATATCATCAGCCATCATTTGTCCTCGGCGGGCAAAAATCAGTTAAAAACGTAAATTCAGCTACAAATCAAAGCGTTCGACATTACTCAGCGGCGTTCGATCGGCTCGATCACCTGCAACGCCAGGTTGCCTTTGTGAGAGCCCATCTTGACCTTGAAGGCCGGCACGCCGTTCGCACGCATGATCATGTCTTCCGGCATTTCGACAGGAATGATGTCTCCCGGCTGCATGTGCAGGATGTCCCGCAGCCGCAACTGACGCCGGGCAACCGTCGCGCCGATCGGCACGTCGACATCCAGCACGTCCTGGCGCAGGGCGTTGATCCAGCGCTCGTCCTGATCGTCGAGGTCGGACTGGAAACCGGCGTCGAGCATTTCGCGCACCGGCTCGATCATGGAGTACGGCATGGTCACATGCAGGTCCCCGCCGCCACCGTCGAGCTCGATATGGAAGGTCGATACCACGATCGCCTCGCTCGGACCGACGATGTTGGCCATGGCCGGGTTCACTTCCGAGTTGATGTACTCGAAGTTCACTTCCATGATCGCCTGCCAGGCTTCCTTCAGGTCCACGAAGGCCTGCTCCAGCACCATGCGCACCACCCGCAACTCAGTCGGGGTGAACTCACGGCCCTCGATCTTGGCATGACGACCGTCACCGCCGAAGAAGTTGTCCACCAGCTTGAATACCAGCTTGGCGTCGAGGATGAACAGCGCGGTGCCGCGCAAGGGCTTGATCTTCACCAGATTGAGGCTGGTGGGCACGTAGAGCGAGTGTACATACTCCCCGAACTTCATCACTTGCACGCCACCGACCGCCACATCGGCCGAGCGACGCAGCATGTTGAACATGCTGATGCGGGTATAGCGGGCGAAACGTTCGTTGATCATTTCCAGGGTCGGCATGCGTCCGCGAACGATGCGATCCTGGCTGGTCAGGTCGTAGCTTTTGACGCTGCCCGGTTCAGCAGCGTTTTCGGTCTGCACCAGGCCGTCGTCGACACCATGCAACAACGCGTCGATTTCGTCCTGGGACAACAGGTCCTGCACGGCCATGGCGGGTTCCTACTGCAATACGAAGTTAGTGAAAAGCAACTGTTCGATCACCACTTTGCCGAGCTCTTTCTGAGCCACTTCCTGCACGCTGGCCGTGGCTTTCTGACGGAGCATTTCCTGGCCGACGGGGGTAGCGAGGGTGTCGAAATTCTGTCCGGAGAACAGCATCACCAGGTTGTTGCGGATCAGCGGCATGTGCACCCGCAGCGCTTCCAGGTCAGCCTGGTTGCGGCCCAGCAATGTGATGCTGACCTGCATGTACCGTTGACGGCCATTCTGGGTGTAGTTGGTGACAAATGCAGGTGCCATGGGCTCGAAAATCGCCGGCTGCTTGCCCACCGGTGCGGCTTCCACCACAGCCGCCGCCTTGCTTTGAGCGTTGTGCATGAAATACCAGGTTGCCCCCACGGACACACCGATCGCCAGGAGCAAACCCACCACGATCAGGATGATCATCTTGAGTTTGCCTTTGGTTGCAGGGTCTTTTACAGCTGCTGCTTCGCTCTTCGCCATGCCAATAATCCGTCACTAATCGGGGGGTTTACGGTTGCATGGCAAGGCAGGAGCAAGTGTTATGCCAGAAGCAATTTGCGCCACCCTAAAACAACTGTGGGAGCGGGCTTGCTCGCGAAGG
>NZ_LHVK01000016.1 GCF_001269905.1 Pseudomonas corrugata
ACGCTTGAGCGCTTCGCCGGCCACGTTGACCGTATCGACGCCATCGCTCAAACCACCGGATTCCAACAGCGCCTTGAGCGCCGACGGCACGGTGTTGATCAGGGTGATGTCGTGCTCGCCCTGTTGCAGTTCCAGCACATTAGTGACCACCTCGATGCTGCCGCCGCTAGTCAACGGCGCGAAGCACTCGTAGACCGCCAGGTCGAAGTTCAGCGAGGTCGAGAACAGGGTTTTCGACAGGGTTTGCGCATCGAACGACCGATGGGCCCAAGTCAGGAAGTTCACCGTGTTGCGGTGCTCGATCATCACGCCTTTCGGCAAACCGGTGGAACCGGAGGTGTAGATCACGTAGGCCAGATGCGCCGACGTCAGGCCATCGACCTGCGGATTGGGCGCCGCCTCGTCCTGCCAGATGCCTTTGTCGAGATCGATCAACGGGATTGCCGTCTCGCCCAGCAAGCCACGTGTGGCCGTCTGCACCAGGATCGCCGCCGGAGCACTGTCCTCCAGCATGTAGGCAATCCGATCCACCGGATAGGCCGGATCCAGTGGCACGTAACCGCCACCGGCTTTCAGGATCGCCAGCAACCCAACGACCATGTCCAGACCACGCTCGACGCAGATCGCCACCCGCGAGTCCGGCTGCACACCCTGCTTGCGCAGGTAATGGGCCAACCGGTTGGCGAGTCCATTGAGTTCGCGATAGTTGAGCTGGTGCCGGCCATGACGCACCGCCAGCGCATCCGGCGTGCGCCGCACCTGGTCCTCGAACAAGCCGTGAATGGTCTGTTCCAGTGGATACTCGGCGTCAGTGGCGTTGAACGCCACCAGCAATTGCTCGCGCTCGTCGGCAGGTACAATCGACAACTCGCGCAACGGCGCGTCAGGTGCATGCTCCAGCGCCTGCACCAGGCTCTCCAGCGCCCTATGCATGTAGCCGCAGACACGTCGCGCACCCACTTCGACCACCGCCTGGGCCGTCAGCAGGAAACCTTCGCCGAGGTCGTCGACGTTCAGGCACAACGGGTAGTTGGTCCGCTCTTCCATGCCCAGGGTGTGAATCCCGTGCCAGGCCGAGATGGCCTGCTCGGACGCGGCTTCACCGGCGCTGTGCCGATAGTTCAACAGCGTGCTGAATAATGGAAGCGAGGCCGGTACGCCGCTGCAACGCTGGGCCAAGGCCAGGGAAGCATGTTCATGCCCCAGCAATCCGCTCAACCGGGCGTGGGTGGCCTTCACGCCTGTACGGACGTCGGTTTGCCCCACACTCACCCGCAGCGGCAAGGTGTTGATAAACATCCCCAGCGCCCGGTCTGCACCGTCGCCGCCCTGCATCCGGCCCATCAGTACGGTGCCGAACACCACTTCTTCACGCCCTGAGACGCGCCCGACTACCTGGCCCCAGGCCAGGTGGACCAGGCTCGCCGCACTCACCCCGAGCTGACGGGCCTGCGCCCGCAAGCGCTGGGCCAATGCCGCATCCACGCCTTGTTGCACTTCTTCGATGCCACTGCCGTCGCCCTGCACATTCAGCAGACCGAACGGCAACGTCGGTTCGTCGATGTCACCCAGCATGTCGCGGAAGAACGCTTCGTGCTGTTCGCGACTCACGCCCAACCGGGCCTGGGCGACATGATTGCGGTACGGCACAGCCGGTGCGAGCAGCTCTGCCTGGTCCAGCAGGCTGGCCTGCATTTCATGCACCACCACCTCAAGGGCGGTGTGGTCCAGCGCCACGTGATGGAACAGCAGCATGCCGACCCAACGCTGGTTCGCCAGATCCTGGGCATAGGCCAGCCGCATCAACGGTGCCTGGGCAATGTCGAGGCGGTAGTGACGCGGGTCGAAGCGTTCGTGCAACTGTTGCACTGCATCGCCCGCCGCCGGATCCAGCCCGATTTCTTCAAGGGCCAGCGTCGCGTGGCGCCAGACCACCTGCACCGGTGACTCCAGGCCCTGCCAGGCCATGCTGGTGCGCAGGATATCGTTACGCGACACCACGCTCTGCAAAGCCTGGGCAAAGGCTTGCAGGCGCTCGCGACTGTCAAAGCCGAACATCACCTGCAACACGTAGGGGTCGCCCTGTTCCGCGGCCAGGTGATGGTAGAGAATGCCTTCCTGCAACGGCGCCAGGGCATAGATGTCCTGCACGTTGGCGACGCCGCCAGGCACTGCGGCCACGATCCGGTCGATGGCCTCCTGGTCCAGATCGGCCAGGGGCAACATGTCCGGGGTGATTCGCGTGCAGCCAGCAGGAATGAGGTTGGTCGGCACCACGACGTCTGCGTGTCCGCCGACCGCAGCAGCCAGCGCAGCCAATGTCGGCTGGCCGAACAGCACCCGCACATCGGCGGACAGATCGACCTGGCGCATGCGCTCGATCAACTTCACCGCCAGCAGCGAATGACCGCCCAATTCGAAGAAGTTGTCGTGGCGCCCCACTCGTTCGAGCTTGAGCAAATCCTGCCAGATCCGGGCAATGGCGCTTTCCACTTCTCCTTGCGGGGCTTCGTATTCACGGCTGATCACCGCCGACTGATCCGGCGCCGGCAAGGCCTTGCGGTCCAGCTTGCCGTTGGTGGTCAGCGGGAAAGCTTCCAGCAGCACGAAGGCGCTCGGCACCATGTAGTCCGCCAGCGAGCCCAGCAGCTGGGTACGCAGTTCAGCCGCGGACGGTTGGGCATTTTCCCCGGCAATCACGTAGGCCACCAGACGCTTGTCGCCCGTCTCGTCCTCGCGGGCGATGACCACCGCCTCGCTGACCCCTTCGCAAGCCGCCAGCGCTGCTTCGATCTCGCCCAGTTCGATACGGAAACCACGGATCTTCACCTGGTCATCGTTACGGCCAAGGTATTCGATGCTGCCATCGGCCAGCCAACGACCCAGGTCGCCCGTCTTGTACATCCGTGCGTTCGGCTCATTGCTGAAGGGGTTCTTCAGGAAACGCTCGGCGGTCAGCTCGGCGCGGTTCAGGTAACCGCGGCTGACGCCCGCGCCACCGACGTACATCTCACCCACTACGCCGACCGGTACCGGCTCGCGTTGAGCATCGAGCACGTACAGCTGCAGATCGGGAATGCGTCCGCCAATCGGGCTGACGCCGACCAACTGCGCATCCGCCGCACACAGTGCACGATAGGTCACGTGTACGGTGGTTTCGGTGATGCCGTACATGTTCACCAGTTGCGTGCCGGCATTGATTGCCCGGGCGTACCATTGCTTGAGGATGCCGGTTTCCAAGGCCTCGCCACCGAAGATCACCTGGCGCAGGCTGTGGCTCAGGTCGCTCTCACCCTGGGCCGCGATCAACTGGCGGAATGCGCTTGGCGTCTGGTTGAGGATGGTCACCCCGGCCTCGCACAACAGCGAGTAGCATTCCTGCGGCGAACGGCTGACCAGTTGCGGTACGACCAACAGGCGGCCGCCGTGGGTCAGTGCCCCCCAGATTTCCCAGACCGAGAAGTCGAAGGCGAAGGAATGGAACAGCGCCCAGACGTCTTGCGGGCCGAAGTCGAACCACGGCTGGGTGGCCGAGAACAGCCGCGCGACGTTGCGGTGCTCGACCATCACGCCCTTGGGCAAGCCGGTCGAACCCGAGGTGTAGATCACATAGGCCAGATGGCTGGAGTCGAGCCCCTTCACCTGCGGATTGCGCACGGACTGGTCCTGCCAGTCGCGACCATCGAGATCAACCACAGGAAGCGAAATGTCGGCCAACAAGCGACGTGTCGCGGTCTGCGCCAACACCGCAACCGGCGCACTGTCCTGCAACAGATAGGCGAGGCGTTCGGCCGGATAGGCCGGATCCAGCGGCACATAACCGGCGCCCGCCTTGAGGATGCCCAACAGGCCGATCATCATGTCCAGGCCACGCTCGACACAGATCGCCACCCGATCATCCGGGCGGATGCCCAGGGACAGCAAATGGTGCGCGAGCTGGTTGGCCCGGGCGTTGAGTTCGCCGTAGCTCAGCGTCCGGCTCTCGAACACCACCGCCACGGCATCAGGTTGTGCCGCGGCCTGGGCCTCGAACTGCCCATGAATCAGGGCATTGTCGGGGTAAGCCACCTCCGAAGCATTCCAGGTTTCCAGCAGTTGTCGGCGCTCGGCCGGCGGCAGGATCTGCAACTCGCCCAATGGCGCCAGGGGCGATTGTTCCAGCGCCTCCAGCAAATGCTCCAGCACACATTGCACATAGCCGCAGACACGCCCTGCGCCGATCGACGACTCGGCCATGACGGTCAAGTTGAAACCTTCGCCCAGGTCATCCACCGACAGCGTCAGCGGATAATTGGTCCGCTCTTCGCCGCCCAGTACCTGGATACCCTCCCAGGCCGCGATGGCTTCGCTGGAGGCCGTTTGCGCCCCGAGATGGCGATAGTTCAGCAGCGCGCTGAACAACGGTGCCGGCGCGGTCACGCCGCTGCAACGCTGGGCCAGGACCAGCGAGGCATGCTCATGGCCGAGCAAAGCGGTCAAGCGTGCATGGGTCGCCTTGACCCCGGCACGTACACCCTGCGTGCCCAGTTCCACCCGCAACGGCAAGGTGTTGATGAACATCCCCAGTGCCCGGTCGGCGCCCTCGCCGCCCTGCATCCGGCCCAGCAACACGGTGCCGAACACGACGTCGTCCTTGCCCGAGACACGACCCAGCACCTGCGCCCAGGCCAGGTGATACAGGCTGGCGGCGCTCACCCCGAGTTGACGGGCCTGCGCCCGCAAGCGCTGGCTGAACGCTCCATCGACCGGCTGGCGGACTTCTTCGATCCCACGTCCGTCGCCCTGCACATCCTGCAGGCCGAACGGCAACGTCGGCTCGGTCACATCGCCCAGCATCTCGCGGAAGAATCCTTCGTGTTCTTCGCGGCTGATGCCCAGACGGGCCTGGGCTACGTAGTTGCGATACGGCACCGAGGCTGCCAGCAGATGCTCGCGCCCCATCACATGGGCTTCGATTTCCGCCGTGAGCATGGCCAGGGACGTCGCGTCGTCGACCATGTGGTGGAACAGCAGCATGCCGACCCAGCGATTGTTCGCCACGTCTTCGGCATAGCCGATGCGCATCATCGGCGCCTGGCGGATGTCCAGGCGATAATGCCGTGGGTCCAGGTGCTCGCGCAGTTGTTGCGCGATATCTCCCGCCGCCGGGTCCAGCACAATCTCATCGAGCCCCAGTCGGGCCTCGCGCCAGACCACCTGTACCGGCTCGTCGAGCCCTTCCCAGACCACACCGGTGCGCAGGATATCGTGGCGAGAAACCACGCCTTGCAACGCCCTGGCGAAGTCGTCCACCCGGGCGCGGCTGTCGTAGGCAAACTGGACATATTGCAGATAGGGGTCGCCCTGGGCCGCAGCGAGGTGGTGATACAGAATCCCCTCCTGCAAGGGTGCCAGGGCGTAGATGTCCTGCACGTTGCGTACACCGCCCGGCACCGACGCGACGACGCGGTCGATACCGTCCTGGTCCAGATCGACCAGGGGCAACATGTCCGGTGTGATCCGTGTGCAGTCGGCGGGAATGAGGTTGGCCGGCACCACGATTTCGCGCACGCCGCCTACGGCCGCCGCCAATGCCGCCAGCGTTGGCTGGCCGAACAGTACGCGGACGTCGGCAGCCAGGTCGATCTGGCGCATGCGCTCGACCAGCTTCACTGCCAGCAGCGAATGGCCGCCCATTTCAAAGAAATGGTCATGACGGCCGACCTGCTCCACCTGCAGCAGGTCTTGCCAGATCCGCGCAATCGCTGTCTCGACCTCGCCTTGGGGCGCCTCGTATTCGCGGGTCACCACCGAGGACTGGTCGGGCACCGGTAAGGCCTTGCGGTCCAGCTTACCGTTGGTGGTCAGCGGGAATACCGTCAACATCACGAACGCACTGGGCACCATGTATTCCGCGAGAGAACCCAACAGTTCGGCGCGCAGCTCGGCCGCCGACGGTGGCTCACCCTCTTGGGCAATCACATAGGCCACCAGGCGCTGGTCACCCGGGGTGTCCTGGCGCGCCAGGACCACGGCTTCACGCACGCCGCTGCAGGCGGCCAGCTTGGCCTCGATCTCGCCCAACTCGATACGGAAACCACGGATCTTCACCTGGTCATCGTTACGCCCGAGGTATTCGATACTGCCGTCCGCCAGCCAGCGACCGAGGTCACCGGTCTTGTACAGGCGGGCATTCGGCTCATCGCTGAAGGGGTTGTCGAGGAAGCGCTCGGCCGTCAGTTCATCGCGATTCAGATAACCGCGGCTCACACCCGCGCCACCGACGTACATTTCGCCGACCACACCGACCGGCACGGGTTCGCGTTGGGCGTCGAGCACATACAACTGCAAGTCAGGAATGCGTTTGCCGATGGGGCTGACGCCGGTCAGTTGGGCATCGGCGACACACAACGCACGGTAGGTCACATGCACGGTGGTTTCGGTGATGCCATACATGTTCACCAGTTGCGTGCGGGCATTGGCTTGACGAGCGTACCAGGGCTTGAGGATCCCGGTTTCCAGCGCTTCGCCGCCGAAGATCACCTGCCGCAGGCTGTGGTCCAGGTCGCTCTCGCCCTGGGCCGCGATCAACTGGCGGAACGCGCTCGGCGTCTGGTTGAGGATGGTCACCCCGGCCTCGCACAGCAGCGCATAGCAGTATTGCGGCGAGCGGCTGACCAGTTGCGGCACCACCAGCAGGCGTCCGCCGTGGGTCAATGCGCCCCAGATTTCCCAGACCGAGAAATCGAAGGCGAAGGAATGGAACAGTGCCCAGACGTCTTGCGGGCCGAAATCGAACCACGGCTGGGTGGCCGAGAACAACCGCGCGACGTTGCGGTGTTCGACCATCACGCCTTTGGGCAAGCCGGTCGAGCCGGAGGTGTAGATCACATAGGCCAGGTGACTGGCCCCAAGGCCCGGCACATCCGGGTTATGCCGTGGCTGCTGCTCCATTTCGCTGGCTTCGAGCGGATCGAGCAGCACGGTCGGCACGCTCAATGGCGGCAGGGTTTCACACCACTCACGCTGGGTTACCAGCGCCACCGGGCGGCTGTCGTGCAGCATGTAGGCGATGCGTTCCGCCGGATAGGCCGGGTCCAGCGGCACGTAGCCCGCCCCCGCCTTGAGGATGCCCAACAGGCCGACGATCATGTCCAGGCCGCGCTCGACACAGATCGCTACCCGGTCGTCCGGACGAATACCCACGGCCAACAGGCTGTGGGCCAACTGGTTCGCGCGGGCATTGAGTTGACCGTAGGTCAGCGTCTGGTCTTCATGGACCACCGCCACGGCGTCCGGCTGGGCCATTGCCCAGGCTTCGAATTGACGATGGATCAGGGCGTCTGCGGCATATTCGGCATCCCGGGTGTTCCAGGTTTCCAGCAACTGCCGGCGTTCAGCTGGCGGCAGGACCGTCAAGGCGTGCAGCGCAGTGTGCGGCGCTTGCTCCAGGGCGGTGACCAGACTGTCCAGTGCCATCTGCATGTAACCGCAGATGCGTGCGGCACCGATCGAGGTATCGACCAGGGCCGTGAGGGAGAAACCTTCCCCGAGATCATCGACGTTAAGGGTCAGCGGGTAGTTGGTACGTTCGTCACCATTGAGCGCCTCGATCCCGTTCCAGGCCGTGAGGGCGTCCTGGGTCACCTCGGCGGCGCTGTGCCGGTAGTTGAGCAAGGCGCTGAACAGCGGCGTCGGCGCCGCCACGCCACTGCAGCGCTGGGCCAGCGCCAGGGAGGCATGTTCATGGCCCAGCAAATCCGTCAATCGGGCGTGGGTCGCCTTGACCCCGGTACGAACATCCTGGGCGCCCACGTCCACGCGCAACGGCAAGGTGTTGATGAACATCCCCAGCGCCCGGTCGGCCCCCTCGCCGCCCTGCATCCGGCCCAGCAATACCGTGCCGAACACCACCTGCTGGCTGCCGGACACCTTGCCCAGCACTTGCGCCCAGGCCAGGTGCACCAGGCTGGCGGCGCTGACGCCCAATTGCCGGGCCTGGGCCCGCAGGCGCCTGGACAGTTCGAGATCCACCGGCTCGCGGACCTCATCGATGCCATGACCATCCCCCTGCACATCCTGCAAGCCGAAGGGCAGTGTTGGCTCATCGATATCGCCGAGCATGTCGCGGAAGAACGCCTCGTGCTCCGCCTCGCTCGCACCCAGTCGTGCCTGGGCCACATAGTTGCGATAAGGCATCGCTGCACCCAACTGCTCGCCTTGTCCCAGCAGGTGCAATTGCATTTCATGCTGCATCACATCCAGCGCGGTGTGGTCCAGCGCCATGTGATGGAACAGCAGGATCGCCACCCAGCGGTCCTGGGCTTCGTCCTGGCTGTAGACCAGTTGCAACATCGGTGCACGGCGCAGGTCCAGCCGGTAGTGGCGCGCATCGAAGCGGCTTGCCAGTTGCGTGGCGACATCGCCGGCCGTGGCATCGGCTTCGAAGCGTTGCGGCTCCAGCTTCACCTGGCGCCAGACCAACTGCAGCGGTTCGTCCAGGCCTTCCCAGGCCACGCTGGTGCGCAGGATATCGTGGCGGTCGATCACCACCTGCAACGCCTCGACGAATGCCTCGAAGCGTCCGAGGCTATCAAAAGCGAACTGCGACTGGAGCACGTAGGGATCGCCCTGCTCCGCCGCCAGGTGGTGATAGAGAATCCCTTCCTGCAACGGCGCCAACGGGTAGATGTCCTGCACATTACGGGCACCGCCCGGCACGGTCGCCACGATCTGGTCGATCGTGTCCTGGGTCAGGTTGACCAGCGGCAACAGCTCCGGAGTGATGTGTTCACAATCCAGCGGAATCAGGTTATCGGGAACCGCAATTTCTTTGCCACTGCCCACCGCCGCGGCCAGCGCGGCCAGGGTTGGCTGACTGAACAGCACGCGCACATCGGCACTCAGACCGGCCTGGCGCATGCGCTCGATCAGGGTCACCGCCAGCAGCGAATGACCGCCCAGTTCGAAGAAGTGATCGTGGCGACCGATCTGCTCGACCTTGAGCAGCTCGGCCCAGAGCCGGGCCAGGGTGGTTTCGATCTCGCCCTGCGGGGCTTCGTATTCGCGACTGGCATAGGCCTCGGCGTCCGGTGCCGGCAGTGCGCGACGGTCCAGCTTGCCGTTGGCGGTCAATGGGAAGAATGGCAGCACCACAAAAGCGCTGGGGACCATGTACTCGGCCAGCGTGCTGGCCAGTTGGCTACGCAGCTCGTGTACCGACAGGGTGATGTCCGCTTCCGGAATCACATAACCCACCAGGCGTTTCGGCCCGGCTTCGTCCTGGCGCGCCAGCACCACGGCGTCTTTCACGCCGGCGCACTGGGCCAACCGGGCCTCGATCTCGCCCAGTTCAATACGGAAGCCACGGATCTTCACCTGATCGTCGTTACGCCCCAGGTAATCCACGGCGCCGTCGGCACGCCAGCGCGCCAGGTCGCCGGTGCGGTAGAGCAAAGCCGCCGGATCGGCGCTGAACGGGTCGGCGACGAACTTCTCGGCGGTCAGTTCCGGACGGTTCAGGTAACCAAGGGCTACACCGTCACCACCAATGTACAGCTCGCCCGCCACACCCACCGGCACGGGTTGCTGTTGGGCGTCCAGCACATAGACCCGACTGTTGCCGACGGGACGACCAATCGGAATCCCCCCCTCGCCCACGGTACGGATTTCGTGCGTGGTGGTGAACGTGGTCGCTTCCGTCGGGCCATAGCCGTTGAGCAGATGCTGCGGTGCGCCATCTTTCAGGACGCGACCGATCACCGCCGGATCCAGCACGTCGCCACCCACGATCAGGTAGCGCAGCTGTTTGAACACTGGCAGCAGGCCGTCGGCGTACTGATGGAACAGGCCGGCGGTCATCCACAACACGCTGACCGATTGCTCGGTCAACAACGCCGCGAACCGCTCCTGGGATAGCAACACATCCTGCTCGACCACCACCACGCAACCGCCATTGAGCAGCGGCGCCCAGACGTCGAGCGTACTGGCGTCGAAGGCCGGGTTCGAAGCGAACGCCACCCGGTCCTGCTCGTTGAAGTCGGCATAACCGTTGTTGATCACCAAGCGGTTGATCGCCCGATGCGGCACCAGCACACCCTTCGGTGTGCCGGTAGAGCCCGAGGTGTACATGATGTAGGCAACCGATTCGGCGCTCTGCGTCAGGTCGAGATTTGCGGGTGCTTCATCCAGCACCACGCAATCCAGGTCGACACGCACAGGGCCTCGCGTCGCGGTCGTGGCACTCAGGGTCAGCAGCACCCGCGCCCCGCTGTCTTCAACCATGAACTGCTGGCGTTCCAGAGGCGCGTGGATATCCAGCGGCACAAAGGCGGCGGCGCATTTGAGCACCGCCAGTTGGCTGACCAACAGTTCAAGAGAGCGCTCCAGCAAAATCGCCACGCGCTCCCCCGGCTGTACGCCCAGGCCGACCAGATGACGGGCCAGGCGATTGGCCCGGTCGTTCAGCTCGGTGTAGGTCAGGCTGTGCTCGTCATGCACTGCCGCCAGCGCCTCGGGATTGGCCCGCACCCGTGCCTCGAACAGACAATGGACGGTCCTGTCCTGCGGATAGCTGCGGGTGGTGGCATTGAATTCCACCAGCAGTTGACGACGCTCGGCCGACGGCAGGACCACTACGCTGCTCAATGGCGTCTGTGGTGCCTGCTCCAACGCAGACACCAGGTTCTCCAGCACCACGTTCATGTAAGCGCAGATCCGCTGCGCACCGATCTGCGGCAGCGCTAGCGCGGTCAGGTGGAAATCTTCGCCCAGGTCGTCCACCGACAGGGTCAGCGGATAGTTGGTGCGCTCTTCGTTGCTCAGGATCTCGATACCGTTCCAGGCCGCCAATGCATCGGCCGAAGTCACATCCGCGCTGCTGTGCCGATAGTTGAGCAAGGCACTGAACAGCGGCATCGGCGCGACCACGCCGCTGCAACGCTGGGCCAGGGCCAGGGACGCATGCTCATGACCCAGCAGGCCGGTCAACCGGGCATGTGCGGCCTTGGTACTGCCGCGCACATCCTGATCGCCCACGTCCAGCCGAAGCGGCAAGGTGTTGATGAACATGCCCAATGCATGCTCAGCACCGTCGCCACCCTGCATCCGGCCCATCAACACAGTGCCGAATACTACGTCCTGTTTGCCGGACACCTGGCTCAGCACCCGCGCCCAGGCCAGGTGATGCAGGCTCGCCGCACTCACGCCCAACGTCCGGGCCTGGGCCCGCAGGCGGCGACTCAGGTCTGCGCAAAGGTGCAACCCGGCCTCCTCGATATCGCTGCCGTCGCCGCGCACATCCTGCACACCGAAGGGCAGCGTCGGTTCGTCGATGTCGCCGAGCATGTCGCGGAAGAATGCTTCATGTTCCTCGCGGCTGACACCCAGGCGGGCCTGAGCCACGTAGTTACGGAACGGTGCCGCTTCACCCAATTGATCGCCCTGGCCCAGCAGATGCGCCTGTATTTCGTGGCGCACCACTTCCAGTGCCGTGTGATCCAGTGCCATGTGATGGAACAGCAACAGCGCGACCCAGCGCTGGTTGGCCGGGTCATGGGCAAAGGCAATGCGCATCAGCGGTGCCTGTTGCATGTCGAGACGGTAATGCAGTGTGTCGAAGCGCTCGCGCAGCTGTCCGGCGATATCCCCCGCCTCGGCGGCCAGCACCACCTCCTCGACCGCCAGCTGCGCTTTGCGCCAGACCACTTGCACCGGCTCGTCCAGGCCTTCCCAGACCACCGACGTACGCAGGATGTCATGGCGATCGATCACCGCCTGCAGCGCATGGGCAAATGCGTCCAGGCGCTCATGGTCGGTGACGGTGAATGTCGCCTGCAACACATAGGGGTCACCAGTGGCCGCTGCAATGTGGTGGTAGAGAATGCCTTCCTGCAACGGTGCCAGAGGATAGATGTCCTGCACATTGCGCGCACCACCCGGCACCGTCGCGACGATGCGGTCGATAGCCTGCTGGTCCAGAGCGACCAGCGGCAGCATCGACGGCGTGATCCGAGTGCTCCCCAACAGAATGCCGTTGTCCGGCACCTCGACATCGCGACCGCTACCGACCGCGGCGGCCAGCGCCATCAAGGTCGGCTGACCAAACAGCACACGGATGTCCGCCGACCAGCCGAGCTGGCGCATGCGCCCGATCAGGCTGACGGCCAGCAGCGAATGGCCGCCCAGCTCGAAGAAGTGGTCGTGACGCCCCACTTGTTGCAGGCCCAACAGGTCCTGCCAGATCTGCGCCAGGGCGATTTCAGTCTCACCTTGTGGCGCTTCGTAGCCGCGGGTGATGAGCGCATCGTGTTCCGGCGCCGGCAAGGCCTTGCGGTCGAGCTTGCCGTTGGGGGTCAGGGGCAGTGCATCAAGCTGCACGTAGGCCACCGGGACCATATAGGCCGGCAATTGCGCTTGCAGATGGCTGCGCAGGATCTCAATGTCCACCGCTTCGGATTGAGTGAAATAAGCCACCAGGCGCTTGTCGCCCGGCACGTCTTCACGGGCCAGCACCACCGCTTCTTTCACAGCGTCATGTTGGGCAAGCTTGGCTTCGATCTCGCCCAGTTCGATGCGGAAACCCCGGATCTTCACCTGGTCGTCGTTACGGCCCAGGTATTCGATGTTGCCGTCCGGGAGATAACGGCCGAGGTCGCCGGTCTTGTACATCCGGGCATTGGGTGAACAGCTGAAGGGATCGCTGAGGAAACGCTCGGCGGTCAGGTCATCACGATTGAGATAACCACG
>NZ_LHVK01000017.1 GCF_001269905.1 Pseudomonas corrugata
GATGCCCTGCCCGGAGAAACGCTGACAGGAACAGTGCAAAGCCTGGGGCCCGCCAGCGGCGTCAGCTACTCAGCCATAGCTCCCCACAACGCCACCGGCAACTTCACGAAAATCGTCCAACGCCTGCCCGTGCGCATCCGCATCGAGCCTGACCAACCGGCGACAGCGAAACTGCGGGTGGGGATGTCGGTTACGCCGCACATTCGTATTCGTGGCTGATCAGTGCCGGTAACGTCGAATATGCAGCCGCCATCGCGAGCAGGCTCGCTCCCACAGGGTCGGTGTCGGGCGCAACGCCTGCATACACCATAAACCCACTGTGGGAGCGGGCTTGCTCGCGAAGGCGTCGAGTCAGCTGGCATCCATGTTGAATGGGCCGCCGCCATCGCGGGCAAGCCCGGCTCCCACAGGGTCGGTGTCGGGCGCAACGCCTGCATACACCATAAACCCACTGTGGGAGCGGGCTTGCTCGCGAAGGCGTCGAGTCAGCTGGCATCCATGTTGAATGGGCCGCCGCCATCGCGGGCAAGCCCGGCTCCCACAGGGTCGGTGTCGTGCGCAACGCCTGCATACACCACAAACCCACCGTGGGAGCGGGCTTGCTCGCGATGGCGTCGAGTCAGCTGGCATCCGTGTTGAATGCACCACCGCTAT
>NZ_LHVK01000018.1 GCF_001269905.1 Pseudomonas corrugata
CTGTGCCACCGCCATCGCGGGCAAGCCCGGCTCCCACGGGTCTGGCGGCGTCCGCAAAGGCCGAGCTCATCCCAAGTCCAATGTGGGAGTGGGCTTGCTCGCGAAAGCGGTGGGGCAGCTTGCATTGATGTTGACTGTGCCACCGCCATCGCGGGCAAGCCCGGCTCCCACAGGTCTGGCGGCGTCCGCAAAGGCCGAGCTCATCCCAAGTCCAATGTGGGAGCGAGCCTGCTCGCGATAGCGGTGGGTCAGCTTGCATTGATGTTGACTGTGCCACCGCCATCGCGGGCAAGCCCGGCTCCCACAGGTCTGGCGGCGTCCGCAAAGGCCGAGCTCATCCCAAGTCCAATGTGGGAGCGAGCCTGCTCGCGATAGCGGTGGGTCAGCTTGCATTGATGTTGACTGTGCCACCGCCATCGCGGGCAAGCCCGGCTCCCACGGGTCTGGCGGCGTCCGCAAAGGCCGAGCTCATCCCAAGTCCAATGTGGGAGTGGGCTTGCTCGCGAAAGCGGTGGGGCAGCTTGCATTGATGTTGACTGTGCCACCGCCATCGCGGGCAAGCCCGGCTCCCACAGGTCTGGCGGCGTCCGCAAAGGCCGAGCTCATCCCAAGTCCAATGTGGGAGCGAGCCTGCTCGCGATAGCGGTGGGTCAGCTTGCATTGATGTTGACTGTGCCACCGCCATCGCGGGCAAGCCCGGCTCCTACAGGATTGGCATCCGCCTGCTCGTCGCCGGGACTTGTCCCTGCTTCCCATGACAGACATGCCCTACCGAATGCTCTAATTTTTTTTGGCCTGTAAGGAGACAGTCCCGGAGACGGATCTCCTTCGGTTGCACATGACGATATTCATTGCATTGGCCCGCACGCGGTGATCGGCCCGTCCACCGCCAATCCTCGCGTCCAGGCGACACGCCGTGTCTGAAAACCACATTGATCGTCAACCACTCCGAACCAGAAAAGCAGGTCCTTCGATGCAATTCAGCGAACTGATGGCAGCGCTTTCCAAGCACCCGATTCGTCTCCAGCAGGATGGCGAAAACCTTGTGATCGAGGGCGATGACGAAGGGCTGGAG
The DNA here is from genome assembly GCF_001269905.1 of Pseudomonas corrugata. Lineage (GTDB taxonomy): Bacteria > Pseudomonadota > Gammaproteobacteria > Pseudomonadales > Pseudomonadaceae > Aquipseudomonas > Aquipseudomonas corrugata. The sequence goes on from NZ_LHVK01000018.1 coordinate 1,076, forward strand.
AGCGCGGTATGGGACAGTCTGGCCGTCCATAAGCACGAACTGCTCGCCCTGGTGGAGAGAAACGGTGGCGACTGGTTGAGCCCGGCGTTCCGTATCACACCGGACATGTTGCCGTTGGCGAGCCTGACTCAGGAGCAGATCGACCGGATCGTCGACGGCGTGCCCGGTGGCGCTGGCAATGTCCAGGACATCTACCCGCTGGCGCCGTTGCAGGAAGGCATTTTCTACCATCACCTTGCCGCAGAGCACGGCGATCCCTATGTGCTGCAGACCTTGTTCGGGGCAGACCAGCGGGCTCGCCTGGATGATTTTCTCCAGGCCTTGCAAGGCGTGATCAATCGCCACGACATCTTGCGCACCGCGGTGGTTTGGGAGGGGCTGGAGGAACCGATGCAGGTGGTCTGGCGCCAGGCCACTCTGGCGCTGGAGGAACTGGTGCTCGATCCGGCCGAGGGCGATATCGAGTGGCAACTGCATCAGCGTTTCGATACCCGACATCACCGTCTGGACGTGGGCCGGGCGCCGTTGATGCGCCTGGTCTGTGCTGAGGATCGGGCTAACAACCGCTGGGTGGCGATTCTGTTGTTCCATCACATGGCGCTGGACCATGCAGCCCTGGAGTTGGTGCAGCACGAGATGCAGGCATTCCTCCTCGGTCGGGCCGATGCATTGCCTGAGCCGGTACCTTTTCGCAACTACGTGGCACAGGTGCGCCTGGGTGTGAGCGCTGAAGCCCACGAGGGTTTTTTCCGCGAGATGCTGGGTGATGTCGATGAACCGACACTGCCATTCGGCCTGCAAGAGGTGCAGGGCGCAGGATCGGGCATTGAGGAAGCCACGCTGACACTCGCCAACAGCTTGAGCCTGGGCTTGAGGGCCCAGGCGCGGCAGCTCGGCGTGAGTGCCGCGAGTCTGGTCCACTTGGCCTGGGCGCAGGTGCTGGGCCGTGTGTCGGGCCGGGACGATGTGGTGTTCGGTACCGTGCTGATGGGCCGGATGCAGGGCGGCGAGGGTGCCGCCCGCGCCTTGGGTATGTTCATCAATACCTTGCCGCTGCGGGTGAGCATTGGTGGGCAGGACGTACGCGCCGGGGTCAAGTCCACCCATGCACGGTTGACCGCATTGCTCGGCCACGAGCACGCCTCCCTGGCTTTGGCGCAGCGTTGCAGTGGTGTGGTTGCACCCGCGCCGTTGTTCAGTGCCTTGCTCAACTACCGCCACACCGGTACGGCGACTTCGACCGATGCGGTGTCTGCCTGGAACGGTATCCAGGTGCTTGGTGGCGAAGAGCGAACCAACTACCCGCTGATGCTTTCGGTGGACGATCTGGGCGAAAGCTTCAGCCTCACCGTCCAGGCGGCGAGCGGGATCGACGCGCCGCGGATCTGTGCCTATATGGAAACGGCGCTGGCGACTTTGGCCCAGGCGCTGGAGTGTGCGCCTGAATCATCGCTGGCCGATTTGCCGATTCTGCCGGAAGCGGAGCGCGAGCAACTGCTGGTGGCGTTCAACGCCACTGACGGCGAGTACCCGCTGGAACAGACCGTTCACGGATTGTTCGAGGAACAGGTGCAGCGCACGCCGGATGCGCTGGCGGTGCTGCATGGCGAGCAGCGCCTGAGCTATCGCGAGCTGAACGAACGGGCCAACCGGTTGGCGCATTACCTGCGCAAGCAGGGCGTGCGGCCGGATTCTCGGGTGGCGATCTGCGTCGAGCGTGGTATCGACATGGTCGTGGGCTTGCTGGCGATTCTCAAGGCCGGTGGCGGTTACGTGCCACTGGATCCGGCCTATCCGGCGGATCGGATTGCCTACATGCTGGCGGACAGTGCTCCGGCGGTGGTCCTGGCCCAGACGGTGACCCTTGGGTTGCTGGCCGATGCAACGATGCCAGTGATCGATCTCGGTAGCGGGCTCTGGCAGGACGAATCCGTCTCGAATCCGCAGGTTGCCGAGCTGACCTCGTCCCATCTGGCCTACGTGATCTACACCTCGGGTTCGACCGGTTTGCCGAAAGGCGTGATGATCGAACACCGCAACACAGTGAATTTCCTGACTTGGGCCCATCGCTCGTTCGATGCGAAAACGCTGTCCAAGACCCTGTTCTCGACGTCGCTGAACTTCGACCTGGCCGTGTACGAATGCTTTGCGCCGTTGACTAGCGGCGGCAGTATCGAGGTGGTCACTAATGTGCTGGAACTGCAACACGGCGAGCACGACATCACCCTGATCAACACCGTGCCGTCGGCGCTCAAGGCGCTGTTGGAGTCCGGTGGGCTGGGCGAGGGCGTGGACACGGTCAACGTGGCCGGCGAAGCGCTCAAGCGCAGTCTGGTGGAAACGCTCTTCGAACAGACTTCAGTCAAGCGTCTGTGCAACCTCTACGGTCCTTCGGAAACCACGACGTACTCCAGCTGGGTATCGATGGCTCGCGAAGATGGGTTTGCCGCGCATATTGGCAAACCGGTCGCCAACACCCAGTTCTACTTGCTGGATGAACATAAACAACCGGTGCCGCTGGGTGTACCGGGAGAGATTTACATCGGTGGTGCCGGTGTAGCTCGGGGTTATCTCAATCGTGATGACCTGACGGCTGAACGTTTCCTCAAGGATCCGTTCAGCAGTGCCGTAAACGCCCGGATGTACAAGACCGGCGACCTCGGCCGCTACCTGCCGGACGGCAATATCGAATACCTGGGCCGCAACGACGATCAAGTGAAGATCCGCGGTTTCCGCATCGAACTGGGCGAGATCGAAGCCCGCTTTGCCCGGCATAAATCGGTAAAAGAAACGGTGGTACTGGCCCGCGAAGACGTACCAGGCGATAAGCGTCTGGTCGCCTATTTCACCCAGTCAGAAGCGGTGGACATCGAGACCCTGCGCAGCCACCTGCAAGGGCAATTGCCGGAATACATGGTCCCGGTGGCCTACGTTTGTCTTGATGCCATGCCGTTGACCCCCAACGGCAAACTCGACCGCAAGGCCCTGCCGGCCCCAGACCTGGATTCGGTCATCACCCGCGGCTACGAAGCCCCCCGAGGTGAAGTTGAAACCACCCTGGCGCAGATCTGGCAGGATCTGCTCAAGGTCGAGCGCGTCGGTCGTCACGACCACTTCTTTGAACTCGGCGGCCACTCGCTGCTGGCCGTCAGCCTGATCGGGCGGATGCGCCAGGTCGGTTTGAGCGCCGACGTGCGCGTGCTGTTCGGCCAGCCGACCTTGATGGCGCTGGCGGCAGCGGTGGGTAGCGGTAGCGAAATCCAGGTACCGGACAACGGCATCCTGCCGGGCTGCACGCGGATCACGCCGTCGATGCTGCCCCTGGTGGAGCTGGACCAGCAAACCATCGACCGCATCGTGGACACGGTGCCGGGTGGCGCGGCCAATGTGCAGGATATCTATCCGCTGGCGCCGCTGCAGGAAGGCATCTTCTTCCATCATCTTTCGGCCGAACAGGGCGATCTGTATGTCTTGCAGTCGCAGTTCGCGTTCGACCACCGCGAACGGCTCGATGCGTTCGTCGAGGCGTTGCAGGGGGTGATCGATCGTCACGACATCCTGCGCACCAGCGTGGCCTGGGAAGGCTTGGAGTCGCCGGTGCAAGTGGTCTGGCGCGAGGCGAAGCTGCACGTTGAAGCGGTCGACCTCGATCCGGCCGCCGGTGATGCCGTGGCACAATTGCAGCAGCGCTTCGACCCGCGACACCATCGCCTGGATGTCAGCCAGGCACCGCTGATGCGCCTGGCCTATGGACAGGATGCCGCCAATCATCGATTGGTTGCGACGTTGTTGTTCCATCACATGGTGCTTGACCACACGGCGCTGGAAGTGGTGCAGCATGAAATGCAGGCGCATCTGATGGGCAACGTCGGGCAACTGGCTGATGCAGTGCCCTATCGCAATTACGTGGCCCAGGCGCGCCTGGGCATGAGCCGGGAAGAACATGAGGTGTTTTTCCGCGAGATGCTCGGCGATATCGACGAACCGACATTGCCGTTCGGCCTGCAGGATGTGCAGGGCAGTGGCCATGATATCGAAGAGGCCCGGCAATCGGTGGAGGCTTCCCTGGACTTGCGTTTGCGGGCCCAGGCCCGTCAGTTGGGGGTAAGCGTCGCCAGCCTGGTGCACCTGGCCTGGGCACAGGTGCTGGGCAAGGTATCCGGCAAGCAGGATGTGGTATTCGGCACTGTGCTGATGGGGCGAATGCAGGGCGGTGCCGAGACTGATCGCGCCCTGGGGATGTTTATCAACACCTTGCCATTGCGCGTTCAGGTGGGGCACCAGGGCGTGCGTGCGGGCGTCAAGGCCACCCATGCCCGGTTGACTTCGCTGTTGGGCCACGAGCATGCCTCCCTGGCCCTGGCTCAGCGTTGCAGCGGCGTGGCGGCGCCGTTGCCGCTGTTCAGCGCCTTGCTCAACTATCGACACAGCGCCATGGGCGAGGTGTCGGCGCAGGCGACGGACGCTTGGCAGGGTATCCATGCCCTGGATGGCGAAGAGCGTACCAACTATCCACTGACATTGAACGTCGACGACCTGGGTAACGGTTTGCGCTTGACGGTGCAGGGAGCGGCGCAGGTTGACGCGCAGCGGGTCTGCGGCTACATGCATGCGGTCTTGGAAAAACTCGTGGAGGCGCTGGAACAGACGCCCCAGGCGGCGTTGTATCGCTTGCCGATTCTGCCCGCAGCGGAACGTGAGCAACTGCTGGTGGCGTTCAACGCCACCGACGCCGAGTATCCACTGGATCAGACCATTCATGGGTTGTTCGAGGAACAGGTGCAGCGCACGCCGGATGCGCTGGCGGTGCTGCATGGCGAGCAGCGCCTGAGCTATCGCGAGCTGAACGAACGGGCCAACCGGTTGGCGCATTACCTGCGCAAGCAGGGCGTGCGGCCGGATTCGCGGGTGGCGATCTGCGTCGAGCGTGGTCTCGACATGGTCGTGGGCTTGCTGGCGATTCTCAAGGCCGGTGGCGGTTACGTGCCACTGGATCCGGCCTATCCGGCGGATCGGATTGCCTACATGCTGGTGGACAGTGCGCCGGCGGTGGTGCTGGCTCAGGCGGCAACGGTTGGGTTGCTGGCCGATGCAGCGATGCCGGTGATCGACCTCGGTAGCGGGCTGTGGCAGGACGAGTCCGTCTCGAATCCGCAGGTACCTGGGCTGACCTCGGCGCATCTGGCCTACGTGATCTACACCTCCGGTTCCACCGGCTTGCCGAAAGGGGTGATGATCGAACACCGCAACACGGTGAACTTCCTGACTTGGGCCCATCGGTCGTTCGATGCGCAAACCCTGTCGAAAACCCTGTTCTCGACCTCGCTGAACTTCGATCTCGCGGTTTACGAGTGCTTTGCACCGTTGACTAGCGGCGGCAGCATCGAGGTCGTCACTAATGTGCTGGAACTGCAAAACGGTGAACACGACATCACCTTGATCAACACCGTACCGTCGGCGCTCAAGGCGCTGCTGGAATCCGGCGGTTTGAGCGACGGCGTCGATACAGTCAACGTGGCCGGCGAAGCGCTCAAGCGCAGTCTGGTGGAAGCGCTGTTCGAACAGACTTCCGTCAAGCGCCTGTGCAACCTCTATGGGCCTTCGGAAACCACGACTTATTCGAGTTGGGTGTCGATGGCCCGTGAAGACGGGTTTGCCGCGCATATCGGCAAGCCGGTTGCCAATACCCAGTTCTACTTGCTGGATGAGCATAAGCAGCCGGTGCCGCTGGGTGTTCCAGGGGAAATCTATATCGGCGGTGCCGGTGTCGCCCGTGGTTATCTCAATCGTGATGACCTGACCGCCGAGCGTTTCCTCAGCGATCCCTTCAGCTGTTCACCCAATGCCCGGATGTACAAAACCGGCGACCTCGGCCGTTATCTCCCGGACGGCAACATCGAATACCTGGGCCGTAACGACGACCAGGTGAAGATCCGGGGTTTCCGCATCGAACTGGGCGAGATCGAAACCAAGCTTGCCCAACATGACGCTGTGAAAGAAGCGGTGGTGCTGGCCCGTGAAGACGTGCCGGGCGACAAGCGCCTGGTGGCTTATTTCACTCAATCCGAAGCGGTGGACATTGAGATCCTGCGCAGCCATCTGCAAGCGCAATTGCCGGCCTATATGGTCCCGGTGGCCTACGTGCAGCTTGATGCACTGCCCCTGACCCCCAACGGCAAGCTCGACCGCAAGGCCTTGCCGGCGCCGGAACACGATGCACTGATCACCCGTGGCTACGAAGCCCCCCAAGGCGAAGTTGAAACCATCCTGGCGCAGATCTGGCAGGACCTGCTCAAGGTCGAGCGCGTCGGTCGTCACGATCACTTCTTCGAACTCGGTGGCCACTCCCTGCTGGCCGTCAGCCTGATCGAACGGATGCGCCAGACCGGCCTGAGTGCCGATGTGCGTATCCTGTTCAATCAATCGACCCTGGCTGCGCTGGCGTCGGCCATCGGCGGTAGCAGTGAAGTGACAGTTCCGGCAAACCTGATTCCTGCGGATTGCGAACACATCACCCCGGCCATGCTGCCACTGGTATCGCTGGACCAGGATGCCATTGACCGTATCGTCGCGACGGTACCGGGCGGTGCGGCCAATGTGCAGGACATCTATCCGTTGGCGCCGTTGCAGGAGGGCATCCTCTATCACCACCTGGCGGCCGAACAGGGTGACCCTTACGTGCTGCAAGCGCAGTTCGCCTTCGACAGCCGCGAACGCCTGGACGATTTCACCCAGGCCTTGCAAGGCGTGATCGATCGCCACGACATCCTGCGCACGGCCATGGCCTGGGAGGGCTTGGACGAGCCGGTGCAAGTGGTCTGGCGCAACGCGTCGCTCGGCGTCGAGCAGGTATTGCTGCGGGATGAGGACGGTGACATCGCCGGTCAGTTGCAAGCACGCTTCGATGCGCGGCGCCACCGCTTGGATATCTGCCAGGCGCCGTTGATGTGCATCCGCTTTGCTCAGGATGCAACCCACCAGCGTTGGGTAGCGACCCTGTTGTTTCATCACATGGCGCTCGATCACACCGCACTGGAAGTGGTGCGCCATGAGATGCAGGCGCACTTGCTCGGGCAGGCCGGGCAGTTGGCGGCGGCGATGCCTTATCGCAACTATGTGGCCCAGGCTCGCCTGGGTGTCAGCCAACAGGAGCACGAGCGCTTCTTCCGCGACATGCTCGGTGGGGTAGACGAACCGACGCTGCCGTTTGGCCTGCACGATGTGCAGGGCGCGGGACAGGGCATCGAGGAAGCTTCGTTGGCGCTCGCCGGCAGCCTGAGCCAGGACTTGAAGATTCAGGCCCGCCGGCTCGGCGTGAGTGTCGCGAGCCTGGTCCATCTGGCCTGGGCGCAGGTGCTGGGCCGTGTGTCGGGCCGCGACGATGTGGTCTTCGGCACCGTGTTGATGGGTCGGATGCAGGGCGGCGAAGGCGCCGACCGGGCGCTGGGGATGTTCATCAATACCTTGCCGCTGCGGGTGAACCTGGGGCAGATGTCTGCCCGTGCAGGTGTGAAGGCGACCCATGGTCGATTGACCGCGTTGCTGGGGCATGAGCATGCCTCATTGGCGCTGGCCCAGCGTTGCAGTGGTGTGGAGGCGCCGACGCCGCTGTTCAGCGCCTTGCTCAACTATCGCCACACCGACGCGAACCAGGCTCCGTCTGCCTGGAGCGGTATTGAGGTGCTCAGCGGCGAAGAGCGGACCAACTATCCGCTGATGCTCTCGGTGGACGATCTGGGCGAAGATTTCAGCCTCACCGTCCAAGTGGTGAGCGGGATCGGCGCGCAGCGGATCTGCGCCTATATGGAGGCTGCGCTGGCGAGTCTGGCCCAGGCGCTGGAGTGTACGCCTGACTCGTCGCTGGCCGATCTGCCGATTCTGCCGGAGGCGGAACGTGAGCAGTTGCTGGTGGCATTCAACGCCACCGACGCCGAGTATCCGCTGGAGCAGACCATTCATGGGTTGTTCGAGGAGCAGGTGCAGCGCACGCCGGAGGTGCTGGCGGTGCTGCATGGTGGGCAACGCCTGAGCTATGCCGAGTTGAACGAGCGGGCCAACCGACTGGCGCATTACCTGCGTGGGCAGGGTGTGCGGCCGGATTCGCGGGTGGCGATCTGCGTCGAACGCGGTACCGACATGGTGGTCGGGTTGCTGGCGATTCTCAAGGCGGGCGGGGGTTATGTACCGCTGGATCCGGCGTATCCGGCGGATCGGATTGCCTACATGCTGGAAGACAGTGCGCCGGCTGTGGTGCTGGCCCAGGCGGCAACCCTTGGGTTGTTGGCTGATGCAACGATGCCGGTGATTGATCTGGGTAGTGGACTCTGGCAGGACGAGTCCGTCTCGAATCCGCAGGTGCCAGAACTGACTTCGTCGCATCTGGCCTACGTGATCTACACCTCCGGCTCGACCGGTTTGCCGAAAGGCGTGATGATCGAACACCGCAACACGGTGAATTTCCTGACCTGGGCCCATCGTTCGTTCGATGCGCAAACCTTGTCGAAGACGCTGTTCTCGACCTCGCTGAACTTCGACCTGGCGGTCTATGAATGCTTCGCACCGCTGACTAGCGGCGGCAGCATCGAAGTGGTCACTAATGTGCTGGAACTGCAACACGGCGAGCATGACATCACCCTGATCAACACCGTGCCGTCGGCGCTCAAGGCGTTGCTGGAATCGGGTGGGTTGGGCGAGGGCGTGGACACGGTGAACGTGGCCGGTGAAGCCCTCAAGCGCAGTCTGGTGGAAGCGCTGTTCGAGCAGACCTCGGTCAAACGCCTGTGCAACCTCTACGGTCCTTCGGAAACCACGACCTATTCCAGTTGGGTCTCGATGGCCCGCGAGGACGGCTTTGCCGCCCACATCGGCAAGCCGGTCGCGAACACCCAGTTCTACTTGCTGGATGAACACAAGCAGCCTGTACCGCTGGGCGTACCGGGGGAAATCTACATCGGTGGTGCCGGTGTCGCCCGTGGTTATCTCAATCGTGATGACCTGACCGCTGAGCGCTTCCTCAAGGATCCGTTCAGCGCCACGCTCAACGCCCGGATGTACAAGACCGGCGACCTGGGCCGCTACCTGCCGGACGGCAACATCGAATACCTGGGCCGTAACGACGACCAAGTGAAGATCCGTGGCTTCCGCATCGAACTGGGCGAGATCGAAGCCAAGCTTGCCCAACATGACGCTGTGAAAGAAGCGGTGGTGCTGGCCCGCGAGGACGTACCGGGTGACAAGCGCCTGGTGGCCTATTTCACGCCGGCGAACGAAACAGCGGACATCGAAACCCTGCGCAGCCACCTGCAAGCGCAGTTGCCGGCCTACATGGTCCCGGTGGCCTACGTACACCTCGACGCACTGCCCCTGACCCCCAACGGCAAACTCGACCGCAAGGCCTTGCCGGCCCCGGAACACGATGCACTGACCACCCGTGGCTACGAAGCCCCCCAAGGCGAAATCGAAACCACCTTGGCGCAGATCTGGCAGGACCTGCTCAAGGTCGAGCGTGTCGGCCGTCACGATCACTTCTTCGAACTCGGTGGCCATTCGTTGCTGGCGGTCAGCCTGATCGAGCGGATGCGCCAGGCCGGCCTGAGTGCCGACGTGCGGGTGCTGTTTGGCCAGCCGACCTTGATGGCGCTGGCGGCAGCGGTGGGTAGCGGTAACGAAATCCAGGTGCCGGCCAACGGCATCCCGCTCGATTGCACGCGCATCACGCCCGACATGCTGACGCTGAGTCGCCTGGATCAGGACGCCATCGACCATATCGCGTCGAAAGTGCCGGGTGGCATGGGCAACATACAGGACATCTACCCGCTGGCGCCGTTGCAGGAAGGCATCCTCTATCACCATCTGGCCGCCGAACAGGGCGACCCCTACGTGTTGCAGTCGCAGTTCGCCTTCGACAGCTGCGAGCGTCTGGACGAGTTCGTCCAGGCCCTGCAAGTGGTGATCGATCGCCACGACATCCTGCGCACGGCCATCGTCTGGGAGGGCCTCGATGAACCTCAGCAAGTGGTCTGGCGCGAGGCGCGTCTGGGGCTGGAGGCGTTCGTTGCGGATCCACAGGCCGGTGCCGTCAGCGAACAACTGCACAGTCGTTTCAATGCCCGGCACTATGCCCTTGACCTGACCCAGGCCCCGCTGATGCGCCTGGCGTTCGCGGAAGATCAGCCCAACCAGCGCTGGATCGCGATGCTGCTGTTCCATCACATCGCCCTCGATCATGCGGCGATGAAAGTGGTGCAGCGCGAAATGCTGGCGTATCTGCAGGGTCAGGCTGACCAGTTGGACACCCCCGCGCCGTACCGCAACTATGTGGCTCAGGCCCGCCTGGGGGTGAGTCGTGAAGAACATGAAGGCTTCTTCAGCGACATGCTCGGCGATGTGGATGAGCCGACGCTGCCGTTTGGCCTGCACGATGTACAGGGCGACGGTGACGATATCGAGACGGCGACACAGCTGCTCGACAGCGACCTGAGCCGTCGCCTGCGGCGTCTGGCCCGCCAGTCGGGCGTGGGCGCGGCGAGCCTGCACCACTTGGCCTGGGCGCAGGTGCTGGGCCGGGTCTCGGGCAGGAACGACGTGGTATTCGGCACGGTGCTGATGGGCCGGATGCAGGGCGGCGAAGGGGCCGATCGTGCATTGGGCATGTTCATCAACACCCTGCCGCTTCGCGTCAATGTCGATGAGCAGAACGTCAAGGCCGGCGTCAAGGAAGTACATGGTCGACTGACCGCCCTGTTGGGGCATGAGCATGCCCCATTGGCACTGGCCCAGCGTTGCAGCGCGGTGGCGGCGCCGACGCCGCTGTTCAGTGCCTTGCTCAATTACCGTAACTCCAGCGAACAAGCCAATGGACGGGACACCCTGGCGGCCTGGCAGGACGTCGAAACCCTGGGCGGCGAAGCACGCACCAACTATCCGCTGACCCTGTCGGTGGATGACCTGGGTGACGACTTCGCCTTGACCGTCCTGGCCAGCCACGGCGTGGGCGCGCAGCGGATCTGTGCCTACATGGAAACCGCGCTGCACAGCCTGGCCAAGGCCCTGGAGTTCAACCCCACGACACGCCTGCACAGTCTGGAGGTACTGCCGCAAGCCGAGCGCCGGCAAGTGTTGATGGGGTTCAACGCCACTTGCCGTCGTTATCCGCAGCAGCGGACCGTCAATGACTTGTTCGAAGCACAGGTGCAGGCGCATCCCGATGCCGTTGCCGTGGTCCATGACGAGCAACGCCTGACTTACCGCGACCTCAATGCCAGAGCCAACCGCCTGGCCCGTCATCTGATCGGTCTGGGTACTCAATTGGGCGACAGCGTGGCTATTGGCTTGGCACGTTCGAGCGACCTGCTGGTCAGTCAATTGGCCGTGCTCAAATGTGCTGCCGTCTACGTGCCGCTGGATATCAACGCACCGGTCGAGCGCCAGCAATTCATGGTCCAGGACAGTGGCGCACAGCTGGTGTTGACCCTGAGCACGCTGGTTGTGCCTGAAGGTGTGCAACGGGTGGACCTGGATACCGTCGAGCTGGACGAGTCTGCCGATGACCTGGACCTGACCCAGGATGCCGAGTCGGTTGCGTACATCATGTACACCTCCGGTTCCACCGGGATGCCGAAGGGCGTGCTGGTGCCGCATCGGGCGATCAACCGCTTGGTGATCAATAACGGTTATGCCGACTTCAACGAGCAGGACCGGGTTGCGTTCGCCTCGAACCCGGCCTTCGATGCCAGTACTCTCGATGTGTGGGCGCCGTTGCTCAACGGCGGCTGCGTGGTGGTGGTCGAGCAGGATGTGTTGCTGTCCCGGGAGCGGTTCGCGGTGCTGTTGACCGAGCAATCGGTCAGCGTGTTGTGGATGACCGCCGGGCTGTTCCACCAGTACGCCGACGGCCTGCTACCGGTGTTCAAGCAACTGCGTTACCTGATCGTGGGTGGCGATGTGTTGGATCCGGCGGTAATCGCGCGCGTGCTCAAAGATGGCGCACCGCAACATCTGCTCAACGGCTATGGCCCGACCGAAGCCACGACGTTTACCACCACTTATGAAATCAAGAACGTGGGCGAGGGCGGTATCCCTATCGGTCGACCTATCAGCAACACCCGCGTCTACGTGCTGGATGCGAACCAGCAGCCGGTGCCGGTGGGTGTGGCGGGTGAGTTGTACATCGGTGGCGATGGCGTAGCGAAAGGCTACCTGAACCGTCCGGAACTGACCGCCGAGAAATTCGTTGCCGATCCGTTCAGCGCCGATCCGGCGGCCTTGCTCTACCGCACTGGCGACCTGGCGCGCTGGCGTGCCGACGGCGCCGTGGATTACCTGGGTCGCAACGACGACCAGGTGAAGATCCGTGGCTTCCGCATCGAACTGGGCGAGATCGAAGCCCGACTCGCACAACATGATGCTGTGAGGGACTGCGTGGTCCTGGCCCGCGAAGACGTGCCGGGTGAGAAACGCTTGGTGGCTTACTTCACTCAAGCGCAGGACGTGGACATCGAGGCGTTGCGCGCCCATCTGCAAGGGCTACTGCCGGAGTACATGGTGCCGGTGGCCTACATGCGCCTCGACGCATGGCCGCTGACCGCCAACGGCAAATTGGATCGTCGCGCACTGCCGGCGCCGGATCTTGACTCACTCGCCACACGGGCCTATGAGGCCCCGCAAGGCGAAGTCGAAGCCACGTTGGCACAGCTATGGCAAGACCTGCTCAACGTCGAGCGCATCGGTCGTCATGATCATTTCTTCGAGCTGGGCGGTCACTCGCTGTTGGCGGTGACGTTGATCGAGCGCATGCGCCAGGCCGGTTTGAGCGCTGACGTGCGGGTGCTGTTCAGCCAGCCGACCCTGGCGGCGCTGGCCGCGGCCGTCGGCAGCGGCAAGGAGGTCAAGGTGCCTGCGAACCTGATCGCCTGCGGCTGTGAACGGATTACGCCAGCCATGCTCACGCTGATCCAGCTTGATCAGGAAGCAATTGACCGGGTCGTGGCAACGGTGCCGGGCGGCGCGCGCAATGTGCAGGACATCTACCCGTTGGCGCCGCTGCAGGAAGGTATCCATTACCATCACCTGGCCGCCGAGCAGGGCGATCCCTATGTGTTGAAAATCCTGTTTGAAGTATGCAGTCGGGATCGGCTGTCGGCCTTTGCAGATGCGTTGCAGCATGTCATCGACCGGCACGACATCCTCCGTACCAGCGTGGTGTGGCAAGGGTTCGATTCGCCAGTGCAAGTGGTCTGGCGCAACGCGCCGCTGGCGGTGGATGAGGTGGCGCTGGCAGCCGGGGCGGGCGATGTCGCTACCCTGTTGCAGGACCGTTTCGATCCACGGCATTACCGTCTCGATATCACCCGGGCGCCCATGATGCGCCTGGTGTTTGCCCAGGACGCGGCCAACCAGCGTTGGGTCGCGATGCTGCTGTTCCACCATATGGCGCTGGACCACACCGCCATGGAGGTGGTGCGGCACGAGATGCAGGCGCATCTGTTGGGCGAGGCCGAGCCGCTGGCCGCGGCTGCGCCGTATCGCAACTATGTGGCCCAGGCTCGCCTGGGCGTGAGCCAAGCGGAGCACGAAGCGTTCTTCCGCGAGATGCTCGGTGATGTAGACGAGCCGACGCTGCCGTTCGGTCTTCAGGATGTGCAGGGGGATGGACGGGATATCGAGGAAGCCAGACTGCCTGTCGACCTGTCGTTGAGCCTGCGTCTGCGAGCCCAGGCGCGCCAGCTCGGCGTGAGTGCGGCCAGCCTGGTTCACCTGGCCTGGGGGCAGGTGCTGGGCCAGGTGTCCGGCAAACCGGATGTGGTGTTCGGCACCGTGTTGATGGGGCGGATGCAGGGTGGCGATGGGGCTGATCGGGCGCTGGGCATGTTCATCAACACCTTGCCGTTGCGGGTGGATGTGGGCGACCAGGGCGTGCGTGACGGCGTGAAGGCCACTCACGCCCGGTTGACCGGCCTGCTGGGGCACGAGCATGCCTCCCTGGCGCTGGCCCAGCGTTGCAGCGGCGTAGCCGCGCCGATGCCGTTGTTCGGTGCGTTGCTCAATTATCGGCATAGCGCGGTTGACGAGCATTCGAGCGAGACCCTGGCCGGTTGGGAAGGCATCGAGACCCTCGACATCGAAGAACGCACCAACTATCCGCTGAGCCTCTCGGTGGACGACCTGGGCGAAGGCTTCGGCCTGACGGCGCTGGCCGTACCGCAGATCGGCGCACAGCGGGTCTGTGTCTATATGAACGTCGCGCTGGAACATTTGGTGGAGGCCCTGGAGCAGGCACCGCAGACGCGGTTGGACAGTCTGTCGATCTTGCCAGCGGCCGAGCGCCAACAGGCGGTGGCAGACTTCAACGCGACCACTCGCAGCTATCCACGGGACAGCACCGTCCATGGCCTGTTCGAAGCCCAGGTGCAGGCGCATCCCGATGCCGTTGCCGTTATCCATGCCGGGCAACACCTGACTTACCGCGAACTCAACGCCAGGGCCAACCGCCTGGCCCGTCATCTGATCGGCATGGGCACCCAACCGGGGGACAGCGTGGCCATCGGGTTGGCGCGTTCGATTGACCTGCTGGTCAGCCAGTTGGCCGTGCTCAAATGTGCTGCCGTCTACGTGCCGCTGGATGTCAACGCACCGGCCGAGCGCCAGCAGTTCATGGTCCAGGACAGTGGCGCACGGTTGGTGCTGACCCTGAGCACGATGGTTGTGCCTGAAGGTGTGCAACGGCTGAACCTGGATATCGTCGAGCTGGACGGGTCTGCCGATAACCTGGACCTGACCCAGAGCGCCGAGTCGGTTGCCTACATCATGTACACCTCCGGTTCCACCGGGATGCCGAAGGGCGTGCTGGTGCCGCATCGGGCGATCAACCGCTTGGTGATCAATAACGGTTATGCCGACTTCAACGAGCAGGACCGGGTGGCGTTTGCCTCCAACCCGGCGTTCGACGCCAGTACCCTCGACGTCTGGGCGCCGTTGCTCAACGGTGGTTGCGTGGTGGTGGTCGAGCAGGATGTGTTGCTGTCCCAGGAGCGCTTTGCGGCGTTGTTGACCGAGCAGTCGGTCAGCGTGCTGTGGATGACCGCCGGCCTGTTCCACCAGTACGCGGCGGGTTTGATGCCGGTGTTCAAGCAACTGCGTTACCTGATCGTGGGTGGCGATGTGCTGGATCCGGCGGTGATCGGTCGCGTCCTGAAAGATGGCGCACCGCAGCATCTGCTCAACGGCTATGGCCCGACGGAAGCCACGACGTTCACCACCACTTACGAAATCAAGACCGTGGGCGAGGGTGGTATCCCGATTGGTCGACCTGTCGGCAACAGCCGCGTCTACGTGCTGGATGCGAATCAGCAACCCGTGCCGGTGGGCGTGGCCGGCGAGCTGTACATCGGCGGTGACGGCGTAGCGAACGGCTACCTGAACCGTCCTGAACTGACCGCCGAGAAGTTCGTCGCCGACCCGTTCAGCGCCGATCCGGCGGCCTTGCTCTACCGCACTGGCGACCTGGCGCGCTGGCGTACCGACGGCGCCTTGGATTACCTGGGGCGTAACGATGATCAGGTGAAGATCCGTGGTTTCCGTATCGAACTGGGCGAAATCGAAGCCAGGCTGGGCCAATGTGCCGGCGTGAAAGATGCCGTGGTACTTGCGCGCCAGGACGACAACGGACCTAAACGCCTGGTGGGTTATGTGATCCCTGAAGAGGGTGTCACGTTGTCGGTGCACGAGCTGCGCAGCCAACTGGCGAGCACGCTGGCCGAGTATATGGTGCCCAGCGCCTTCGTCGTGTTGCCATCCTTCCCGCTGACCGCCAACGGCAAGCTGGACCGCCGTGCACTGCCGGCTCCGGACGCGGACGCCTACGCCAGCCGTGAATACGAAGCCCCGCAAGGCGAAGTGGAACAGACCCTGGCCCGGCTCTGGGCCGAGGTGCTCAAGGTCGAGCAGATCGGTCGTCACGATCACTTCTTCGAACTGGGCGGTCATTCGCTGCTGGCGGTGAACCTGATTGAGCGCATGCGCCAGGCCGGCCTGAGTGCCGATGTGCGGGTGCTGTTCAGCCAGCCGACCCTGGCGGCACTGGCGGCCGCCGTCGGCAGCGGCAGGGAAGTCGAGGTGCCGGCGAACCTCATCGAGTCCGGCTGTGGGCGCATCACCCCGGCCATGCTGCCGTTGGTGAGCCTCGACCAGGAGACGATCGACCTGATCGTCGCCACCGTTCCGGGGGGCGCGTCCAATGTGCAGGACATCTACCCGCTGGCGCCGCTACAGGAAGGCATCCTCTATCACCACTTGGCCGCCGAGCAGGGCGACCCCTACGTGCTGCAATCGCAGTTCGCCTTCGACAACCGCGAACGTCTCGACGCATTCGTCGAGGCGCTGCAGGTGGTGATCGACCGCCATGACATCCTGCGCACCAGCGTGGCCTGGGAAGGCCTGGACGAACCGCTGCAACTGGTCTGGCGCAAGGTGCCGTTGGAGCCGCAGTGCTTCGAAGCCGGTGCCACGGCCGGCGATGTCGCCGCGCAACTGGCGAGCCGCTTCGATGCGCGCCACTATCGCCTGGACCTGCGTCGGGCGCCGATGCTGCAGCTGGTCTACGCCCAGGATGAAGCCCAGGACCGCTGGCTGGCGACCCTGCTGTTCCACCACATGGCGCTGGACCACACTGCGCTGGAAGTGGTGCAACACGAGATGCAGGCGCACTTGATCGGCGAGGCCGGGCAACTGACTGAAGCCGTGCCTTATCGCAACTACGTGGCCCAGGCCCGACTGGGCATGAGCGTGGCGGAACACGAAGCGTTCTTCCGCGAGATGCTGGCTGACATCGATGAGCCAACGCTGCCCTTCGGGTTGGCCCAGGTGCAGGGCGACGGACGCGGTATCGCCGAGGTGACGGAGTCGGTCGGTCAGGTCTTGAGCCTTCGTCTGCGGACCCAGGCCCGACTGCTCGGCGTGAGTGCCGCGAGCCTGGTCCATTTGGCCTGGGCCCAGGTCTTGAGCATGGCGACCGGGCAGAAAGAAGTGGTGTTCGGCACGGTATTGCTGGGCAGGATGCAGGGCGGCGAAGGAGCCGACCGTGCGCTGGGCATGTTCATCAATACCTTGCCGGTCTGTGTACCGGTAGATGGGCAAAGTGTGCGTGACGCGGTCCGCACGACCCACGGGCGGTTGACCGGGTTGTTGGGCCATGAGCATGCGTCCCTGGCGTTGGCCCAACGTTGCAGCGGCGTGGCTGCGCCAACCCCGCTGTTCAGCGCGCTTCTGAACTATCGGCACAGCGCGACTCAGGTGACTGACGAAGTGCTGTCGGCCTGGAGCGGCATGCAGATGCTGTCCAGCGAGGAACGGACCAACTATCCGCTGACATTGAACGTCGATGACCTGGGTGACGACTTCAGCCTGACGGTCCAGGTGGATGCGCAGCTCAGTGCCCAACGCATCAGTGGCTATATGCAGGTTGCCCTGCAAAGCCTGGTGGATGCCTTGGAGCATGCCCCGCAAACGCCGATGCACAGCCTGACGGTGTTGCCGGCGGCCGAGCGCCGACAGTTGCTCGAAACCTGGAACGCTTCCCAGGCGCTGTATGCCGATGACGCCTTGATCCACGGACAGATCGAGGCCCAAGCGGTGGCACGACCCGATGCCGTGGCCGTGGTGTACGAGGACCGGACGCTGACCTACGGCGAACTCAACGCCCGGGCCAACCAGCTCGCCCACCATTTGCTGTCCCTGGGCATCCGCCCGGATGATCGGGTGGCGATCTGTGTCGAACGTGGCCTGGACATGATCGTCGGCCTGTTGGGCATCCTGAAGGCGGGGGCGGGGTATGTGCCGCTGGATCCGGCTTCTCCCCGGGAACGCCTGGCCTTCATGCTCGACGACAGCACGCCGGTGGCATTGCTTCTCCAGGCACACTTGCAAGCTAATTTGCCAGTATCGTCCGTGCCCCAACTGCTGCTCGATCAGCCCGAGACAGCGGGTATTGCGCAACAGCCCCGGCACAATCCGGATCTCGAGGCGGTGACGTCACGGAACTTGGCCTATTTGATCTACACCTCCGGCTCCACCGGCATGCCCAAGGGCGTGATGGTCGAGCACCGCAACGTCGCGCGGCTGTTCTCGGCCACCCAGCCGTGGTTCGACTTCGGCCCGCAAGACGTCTGGGCGCTGTTCCATTCCTTCGCGTTCGATTTCTCGGTCTGGGAAATCTGGGGCGCGCTGACCCACGGCGGCCGCCTGCTGGTGGTGCCGCAGTTGGTCAGCCGTTCGCCGCAGGACTGCTACGCGCTGTTGTGCGAGGCCGGCGTCACGGTGCTGAACCAGACGCCGAGCGCGTTCCGCCAATTGATCGTGGCCCAGGGCGAAAGCGACCTGAGCCACAGCCTGCGCCAGGTGATCTTCGGCGGCGAAGCATTGGAAACCGGCATTCTCAAGCCGTGGTACGCCCGGGCAATCAATGCCGGTACGCAACTGGTGAACATGTACGGCATCACCGAGACCACCGTGCACGTGACCTACCGTGCACTGTGCGCGGAGGATGCCCAGTTGGTCGGCGTCAGCCCGATTGGCGGGCGTATTCCCGACCTGCAACTGTACGTGCTCGACGCCCGGCGTGAGCCGGTACCGGTCGGCGTAGTGGGTGAGATGTACGTCGGTGGCGCGGGCGTCAGCCGCGGTTACCTGAACCGCGCCGAGCTGACCGCCGAGCGTTTCCTGAAGAACCCGTTCAGCAATGAGCCGAACGCACGGATGTACAAGACCGGCGACCTGGGTCGCTGGCTGGCGGACGGTAGCATCGAATACCTGGGCCGTAACGATGACCAGGTGAAGATCCGTGGTTTCCGTATCGAGCTGGGCGAGATCGAGGCCGCGCTGGCGGCTTGCGAAGGGGTCAGCGAGGCGGTGGTCATCGCCCGCGAGGACGAGACGGGCGACAAGCGTCTGGTGGCTTATGTCATCGCCAAGGAAGACGCGCAGCCAGCGGCTGCCGAGCTGCGCACGCAGTTGCTGGGCTCGCTGGCGGACTACATGGTGCCGAGCGCCTTCGTGCTGCTGGAAGCTTTCCCGCTGACCACCAACGGCAAGCTGGACCGCAAGGCGTTGCCAGTCCCCGACCAGTCGTCGGTGGCAACCCGTGAATATGAAGCGCCGCAGGGAGCGGTCGAGACAATCATCGCCGCGCTATGGCAAGACTTGCTGGACCTGGAGCGGATCGGTCGCCATGACAACTTCTTCGAATTGGGCGGTCATTCGCTGCTGGCGGTGAAGTTGATCGAGCGCATGCGTCAGGTCGACCTGAGCGCCGACGTCCGGGTGTTGTTCGGTCAGCCGACCCTGGCTGCGTTGGCTGCGGCCGTGGGCGGTGTCCACGAAGTCGTGGTGCCGGCCAACCTCATTCCCGCTGGCTGCACGCGAATCACCCCGGACATGCTGCCCCTGGCCGACCTGGACCAGGACGCCATCGAGCGGATCGTTGCCACGGTGCCCGGCGGCGTCGCCAATGTGCAGGACATCTATGCCCTGGCGCCGTTGCAGGAAGGCATTCTGTATCACCATCTCGCCGCCGCCCAGGGCGATCCCTACCTGCAATATGTGATGTTCGGTTTCGACAGCTTCACGCGCCTGGAAAGTTTTGCCGAGGCGTTGCAAGCGGTCGTTGCCCGCCACGACATCCTGCGCACCGGTGTGGTCTGGGAAGGCCTGGCCGAGCCGGTGCAGGTAGTCTGGCGCGATGCTCGGTTGCAGGTCGAATCGGTGTCGCTGGATCCGGCGGCAGGCGATATCGCCATGCAACTGCACCAGCGTTTCGATCCGCGGCACTATCGCCTGGACATCCGCCAGGCGCCGCTGATGCGCATCGCTTATGCGCAAGACCCGGCGAACCAGCGCTGGGTGGCGATCCTACTGTTCCATCATTTGGTGGACGACGCGACGTCGCTGGCGGTGCTGTCTGCGGAAATCGAGGCGCACATGCTCGACGAGGGGCAGCACCTGTCGGCCTCTGTGCCGTATCGCAACTACGTGGCCCAGGCCCGCTTGGGCGTAAGCCCTGAGGCTCATGAAGCGTTCTTCCGTGACATGCTGGGTGACGTCGACGAACCGACGTTGCCGTTCGGCTTGCAGGATGTGCAAGGCGACGGCAGCGGCATTGAGGAACTTCGTCAGGACGTCGACGGCGACCTGAGCCGCCGGTTGCGGGCGCAGGCCCGTCAGCTGGGCGTGAGCGCCGCCAGCCTGTATCACCTGGTCTGGGCGCAGGTGCTGGGCCGTGTCTCGGGCAAGGACGACGTGGTATTCGGCACCGTGCTGGTCGGCCGGATGCAGGGCGGCGAGGGTGCCGACCGTGCATTGGGCATGTTCATCAATACCTTGCCGCTGCGGGTGAGCCTGGGGCAAACCGCTGTCGGTGCGGGCGTGAAAGCGACCCATGCGCGCTTGACCGCGTTGCTCGGTCATGAACATGCCTCGCTGACCCTGGCTCAGCGTTGCAGCGGCGTTGCGGCGCCGACGCCGTTGTTCAGTGCCTTGCTCAATTATCGCCACACTGGTGCGCTGACCTCGACCGAGGCGCTGTCGGCCTGGAACGGTATCCAGGTGCTCAGCGGCGAAGAACGCACCAACTACCCATTGACGTTGAACGTCGATGACCAGGGCGAGGCATTCAGCTTCACGGTCATGACCCCGGCACGCATTGGTGCGCAGCGCCTGTGCGGCTACGTGCAACAGACCCTGGAAAGTCTGATCGTGATGCTGGAGCAGACACCTGCAGCACCGTTGCACCAGTTGTCCATCCTGCCCCAAGACGAACGCCGCAAGCTGCTGCTGGAATTCAATGCCAACGAAGCCGAAGACCTGCAGCAATCGTTCATTCACGAGCTGTTCGAAGCCCAGGTACAACGCACGCCTGAGGCCGTGGCGGTGGTGCATGGCGAACAGCGCCTGAGTTATCGCGAGTTGAATGCCCGGGCCAATCGGTTGGCGCATTACCTGCGCAAACAGGGCGTACAACCGGATTCCCGGGTGGCGATCTGTGTCGAACGGAGCGCGGACATGGTGGTCGGCCTGCTGGCGGTGCTCAAGGCAGGCGGTGGTTACGTACCGCTGGATCCGGCTTACCCGGCTGACCGTCTGGCCTACATGCTGGAGAACAGCACACCGATTGCTGCTCTCACGCAAGTCGGGACCAGGGGCCTGCTGTCCCACGGACCGGTGCCACTGATCGACCTGGATGCCGGCGCCTGGCAAGACGAACCGGAACACAACCCGCCAGCGACGGATCTGACACCAGACCACCTGGCCTACGTGATCTATACCTCTGGCTCCACCGGGTTGCCCAAGGGGGTGATGGTCGAACATCGCGGCTTGAGCAACCTGCTGGACTGGTACCTCGACGATCTGGCCTTCCATGCCGGCGATGCGGTGCTGCTGGCCTCGTCCTATAACTTCGACCTGACCCAGAAGAACATCCTCGCTCCGCTGATGGTCGGCGCCTCGTTGTACCTGGCCGAAGAACCGTTCAACCCGGGCGCCATCGTCGCCCAGGTCGCCGAGGCCGGGATTACCCACCTCAACATGTCCCCCAGCGCCTTCCACGCACTGGTGGACGCCGACCGGCACGCGGCACTGGCCTGCCTGAAACGGGTGGTGCTGGGCGGCGAGCCGATCCAGGTCGCCATGCTGGAAAAACTGCCGCTGCCACGACCGGTGATCATCAACAGCTATGGGCCGACGGAGTGCAGTGACGTGGTTGCCTGGCACACTGTCGATACCAACCTGGACACCTACCGGAACCAGTCGATCCCCATCGGCCGGCCAATCCGCAACATGCAATTGCATGTGCTCGACAGCCACGGTCAGTTGCTGCCAATGGGCGTGCCCGGTGAGATCCACATCGGCGGCGTCGGCGTGGCGCGTGGTTACCTAAACCTGCCGCAGCTCAGCGCCGAACGTTTCATTGACGACCCGTTCAGCAAGCGGGCCGGGGCCCGCCTGTACAAGACCGGCGACATCGGTCGCTGGCTGCCGGACGGCACCCTGCAATACCTGGGACGCAACGACGATCAGGTGAAAATCCGTGGTTTCCGTATTGAACTCGGGGAAATCGAAGCCAGGCTCGCCCAGCATGAGGTGGTGAAGGAGGCGGTGGTGCTGGTCCGTGAAGAGGTGCCGGGCGATAAACGCCTGGTAGCGTGGTTCATTGCCTGTTCGCCGGACGAAACGACGGACATCGAGGCGTTGCGTGCGTACCTGCTGGCACACCTGCCGGCCCACATGGTGCCGATGGCCTACGTACGCCTCGACGCGCTGCCGCTGAACCCCAACGGCAAGCTCGACCGCAAGGCACTGCCGGCACCGGATCTGACGTCAGTCATCACCCGCGATTACGAAGCCCCTGTCGGTGAAACCGAAATCAATCTGGCCCGCTTGTGGGCCGAGGTCCTCAACGTGGAACGCGTTGGTCGTCACGATCATTTCTTCGAGCTGGGCGGGCACTCCTTGCTGGCCGTCAGCCTGATGGAGCGGATGCGCCAGGAGGGCATGGAAGCAGATGTACGGACGCTGTTCGAGCAGCCCACGCTCTCGGAATACGCGGCAACGACAGAAAAAATGGAGATTGTCCTGTGAGTGTGATCGAACTGTTGGCGACATTAAAAGAAAAAGACGTGCAGCTTTCGGTCAACGGCGATCAGCTCGTTGTACGGGGCCGGAAACAGTCATTGAAGGAGCCGACTGTGCTGGCCTTGTTGCGAGAGCATAAGGCTAAATTGATCGAGTTGATCAACAGCGGGGAGTACGACGCCGGCAGGGCCGGTGAGGTCGACGTTCCAGCCAATGCAATTCCTGTCGATTGCGCTCGGATCACCCCAGAGATGCTGCCGCTGGTCACGCTGGATCAGCCGACCCTCGATCGCATTGTCGCCACGGTGCCGGGCGGGGCGGCCAACGTGCAGGATATCTATCCGCTGGCACCCTTGCAGGAAGGGATTCTCTATCATCACCTGACCGCGACCCAAGGCGATCCCTATGTCCTGCAGGCGCATTTCAGCATCAGCAATCGCGAGCGTCTGTCGGACTTTGTCGATGCCCTGCAACACGTGATCGATCGCCATGACATCCTGCGCACGGCCATCGTCCGCGAGAATCTGGAGGCACCGCTCCAGGTGGTCTGGCGCCAGGCTCGACTGGGCGTCAAGGACATCAGCGCCGAGCTGGCCGAGGGCGACGTCCTTACGCAACTGCAAGCCCGTTTCGACCCTCGTCACTATCGCCTGGATCTCAGCCAGGCACCGCTGCTGTTGCTGGTGTGTGCCGAGGACCCCGCCAACCAGCGCTGGGTCGCCATGCTGTTGTTCCACCACATGGCTCTGGACCATGCCGCATTGGCGGTCGTGCAGAACGAAATGCAAGCCTGGTTGATGGGACAGGCCGGGCAATTGCAGCCGGCTATCCCTTACCGTAACTATGTGGCGCGAACCCGCCAGGCGGGTCAGCGCCAGGCCGATGAGGCGTTCTTCAGCAAGATGCTGGGTGATCTGGATGAGCCGACCTTGCCGTTCGGCCAGCAGGATGTGCTGGGCGACGGCAGCGCCATCGAAGAGCACCATCAACCGCTGAGCCAGGAGCTCAGTCGCCGGGTGCGGATGCAGTCGCGTCAGCTCGGGGTCAGCGCGGCAAGCATCTTCCATCTGGCCTGGGCCCAGGTGCTGGGCTGCGTCTCGGGGCGTGAAGATGTCGTGTTCGGTACCGTGATGTTGGGGCGCCTGCAGGCCGGCGAAAGCCTGAGCCGGGCGCTGGGCATGTTCATCAACACCTTGCCGTTGCGGGTGGGCGTGGGCGCGCAGAGTGTGTGCGACGGGGTGAAAAGCACCCATGGCTGGCTGAGTGCCTTGCTCAGTCATGAATATGCCTCCCTGGCCCTGGCACAACGGTGCAGCGGCGTGGCGGCACCGGCGCCGCTGTTCAGCGCACTGTTGAACTACCGCCACAGCGCGGGTGCGGACCAGGTTCCCGGGCCGGAAGTGCTCCAGGCCTGGGAGGGTATTGAAGCCCTGAGCGCGCAGGAGCGGACCAACTATCCGCTGATCCTCTCGGTGGATGATTTCTCCGATGACTTTGCCTTGGAGGTGCAGGCGAGCGGGCAGATCGGTGCACAACGCATCTGCAATTACATGCAGGCGGCGCTCGAGTACTTGATCACCGCACTGGAATGCGCTCCGGAGTCACTGCTCAACGACCTGTCGGTGCTGCCGCAGGAGGAGCGCGAGCGAGTCTTGCAGTCATTCAACCACACCGATCGCGCTTATCCGCAGGCGCAAACGGTTCATGCCTTGTTTCAGGCGCAGGCGCAGGCCCGTCCGGATGCGCTGGCGGCAGTACAGGCAGGACAGACCCTGACCTACCGTGAACTGAATACCAAAGCCGATGGCTTGGCCCGGCATCTGATTGACCTCGGTGTGCGGCCCCAGGATACGGTGGCCATCGTGCTGCCGCGCTCGCTGGACCTGTTGATCAGTCAACTGGCGATCCTCAAGTGCGCGGCGGTCTACCTGCCGCTGGACGTCAATGCACCCGCGGAGCGCCAGCAGTTCATGCTGCAGGACAGTCGGGCCGTGCTGGTGTTGACCCACGGTACCGAGGACCTGGCCGATGGCGTGCGGCGGGTGGATCTCGATAGCCTCGACCTGGAGGGACTGCCGACCTGGGACGGGGCGCAGCCGCAGTCGAGCGAAGCACCGGCCTATATCATGTACACCTCCGGCTCCACTGGCACACCGAAAGGCGTGCTGGTGCCGCACCGGGCCATTTCCCGGCTGGTCATCAACAACGGCTATGCCGACTTCAACGAGCAGGATCGCGTGGCGTTCGCTTCGAACCCGGCTTTCGACGCCAGCACCCTGGAAGTCTGGGCACCGTTGCTCAATGGCGGTTGTGTGATTGTGGTGGAGCAGGACGTATTGCTGTCCCAGGAACGGCTGCCAACGTTCCTGCTTGAACAGTCGGTCAATGTGTTGTGGATGACGGCGGGGCTGTTTCACCAGTACGCCGCCAGCCTGATGACAGTGTTCCGGCAACTGCGCTACCTGATCGTCGGCGGCGATGTGCTGGATCCGACCGTGATTGGCCGCGTCCTGGAACACGGCGCACCGCAGCATCTGCTCAACGGCTACGGACCAACGGAAGCCACCACCTTCTCGACCACCTACGAAATCAAGTCAGTCGGCGCAGGCAGCATTCCGATTGGTCGTCCGATCGGCAACACTCGGGTCTACCTGTTGGACTCCCGGCATCGGCCCGTGCCCCACGGTGTGACCGGTGAGCTGTATATCGCCGGCCTGGGTGTTGCAAACGGCTATTTGAACCGGCCGGAGCTGACCGCCGAGAAGTTCATCCCTGATCCGTTCAACCCACAGGCCTTGATGTACCGCACCGGCGACCTGGGACGCTATTTGCCGGACGGCAACATCGAATACCTGGGCCGGAACGATGGTCAAGTGAAAGTCCGCGGGTTCCGCATCGAACCGGGAGAGATCGAAGCCCGGCTGGCTCAACATGAGATCGTAAAAGACGCGGCGGTACTGGTTCGCGAAGACGTGCCGGGGGAAAAGCGCCTGGTCGCCTATTTCACCTTGCATCTGCCCCACGACACAGTAGATATCGAAGCGTTGCGCGTGCATGTGCAAAGCCGCTTGCCGGACTACATGGTACCGGCTGCCTATGTGCGCCTCGATGCCTTGCCACTGACCGCCAATGGCAAGCTCGATCGCAAGGCCTTGCCGATGCCGGATCAGGCGTCGATCCTGACGCGCGGCTATGAAGCGCCCGAGGGCGAAACCGAAACCCTCCTGGCGAAGTTGTGGACACAGATCCTTAATGTAGAGCGGGTTGGGCGTCATGATCACTTTTTCGAATTGGGTGGCCATTCCCTGCTGGCGGTCAACCTGATCGAGCAGATGCGCCAGGTCGGCTTGAGCGCCGATGTACGGGTACTGTTCGGCCAACCGACCCTCGCGGCGCTGGCCGCGGCGGTGGGCAGCGGCAATGAAGTCCAGGTGCCGGCCAACGGTATCGTTCCCGGTTGTCAACGGATTACCCCGGACATGTTGCCCCTGGCCACGTTGACCCAGGATGCCATCGACTGCATCGTTGCAACGGTGCCGGGTGGTGCGGACAACGTGCAGGACATCTACCCGCTGGCCCCCCTGCAGGACGGCATTCTCTATCATCATCTCTCGGCGCAACAGGGTGATCCCTATGTACTGCAGGCGCTGTTCGCGTTCCAGGACAAGCCGCGCCTGGAGGCCTTCGCGCAAGCGCTACAGAGCGTGATCGACCGCCACGACATTCTGCGGACTTCGGTGTTGTGGGAGGGGTTGGAGCAGCCAATGCAGGTGGTCTGGCGCAAGGCCGTCCTGAGCGTCGAACCGTTCGATGCACCAGCCTCGGATGGCGACGTCGTGGCCCAGCTGCATGCACGTTTCGATTCCCGTCATCATCGCCTCGATATCCGCCAGGCCCCGCTGATGTGCCTGCGATTTGCCCATGACCCGCTCAACGAGCGCTGGGTGGCGATGTTGCTGTTCCACCACATCGCGCTGGACCATACCGCGCTGGACGTGGTGCAGCAGGAAATGCAGCTGCACTTGCTTGGACGGCAAGAGCAACTGGCGGCTGCGATGCCGTACCGCAACTATGTGGCCCAGGCGCGCCTGGGTGTCAGCGAAGAACAGCACGAAGCCTTTTTCCTCGAAATGCTTGGCGATGTCGATGAGCCGACGCTGCCTCTCGGTTTGCAGCAGGTGCAGGGTGACGGTCGCGGTATCGAAGAGGCGCGGCTCGAGGTGGAGGCCGACCTGAGTCGCCGCCTGCGGACCCAGGCGCGGCGGATGGGCGTGAGCGCAGCCAGCCTTCATCACCTGGCCTGGGCGCAGGTGCTGGGGCGCCTGTCCGGGCGCGAGGATGTGGTGTTCGGCACCGTACTCATGGGGCGGATGCAGAGCGGCGAAGGCGCCGACCGGGCCCTGGGCATGTTCATCAACACCTTGCCGCTGCGGGTGATGCTGCATGAGCAGGGCGTGGAGGTCGGGGTCAAGGCCGTCCATGGGCGGCTGAGTGCATTGCTTGCTCATGAACACGCTTCGCTGGCCCTGGCCCAGCGTTGCAGCCGCGTGGCGGCTCCGGCGCCGCTGTTCAGTGCCTTGCTGAACTATCGGCACAGTGCCCCCGGCGTCATCTCGGCGGATGCCACTGCAGCCTGGCAGGGCATGGACACCCTGGACAGCGAAGAACGCACGAATTATCCGCTGGCGCTGTCGGTGGACGACCTGGGCGATGGCTTCTCCCTGAGCACCCTGGTGTTGCAAGGCGTTGGCGCAAGCCGCATCTGCGCGTACATGCACACCGCACTCGATCAATTGGTGCAGGCGCTGGAGCAAGATTCGCAAACCCCACTCTACCGTCTTGATATCCTGCCGCAGATTGAGCGTCAGCAGTTGCTGGTGGACTTCAACGCTACCCGGCGCGTCTATCCTCAGGACCAGACCGTGCTGGCGCTGTTCGAGGCCCGGGCGGCACGACTGCCGCAGGCAACTGCGGTGGTGCATGGACAGCGGCAAGTGACTTATGGGGAACTGAACGCGCAAGCGAACCGCCTGGCCCATCACTTGATCGGTCTTGGTGTGCGACCGGACGACTGTGTGGCGATCCTGTTGCCGCGCTCGATCGATCTGCTGACCAGCCAGTTGGCCATTCTCAAGTGCGCGGCGGCCTATGTCCCGCTGGACCGCAATGCTTCGCTTGAGCGGCAGGGGTTCATGCTCGCCGATTGCCGGGCGTCTTTCGTGTTGACGTCCAGCCGCGAGCAGGTACCCGAGGGCGCGAGCCGCGTCGACCTGGACACGTTGGAGCCGCAAGGGGCCATCGACAATCCAGGGCTGGAACAGTCCAGCGAGTCGATTGCCTACATCATGTACACCTCGGGTTCCACGGGACAGCCCAAGGGCGTGCTGGTGCCGCACCGGGCAATCAATCGGCTGGTGATCAACAACGGCTATGCCGATTTCAATGAGCACGACCGGATCGCCTTTGCCTCCAACCCGGCGTTCGACGCCAGCACCATGGACGTCTGGGGCGCGCTGCTCAACGGCGGACAGGTGGTGGTGATCGACCATGAAACCCTGCTCGAGCCGGCGCGCTTTGCCCAAGTGCTGGACGCGTCGGGGGCCACCGTGTTGTTCGTGACCACGGCGATCTTCAACCAGTACGTGCAACTGATCCCCGAGGCCATGGCCGGCCTGCGCATCCTGCTGTGCGGTGGCGAACGGGCCGACGTGGCGTCCTTCCGGCGCCTGCTGGGCCTGGCACCGGCGTTGCGTCTGGTGCATTGCTATGGGCCGACCGAAACCACTACCTATGCCACCACGCTGGAAGTGAAGACGGTGGCCGAAGACGCGCAAAGCGTGCCGATTGGCGGACCGATTTCCAATACCCAGGTGTATGTGCTCGATGCGCGCCAGCAACTGGCGCCCCTGGGTGTCGTCGGCGAGATCTACATCGGCGGCAAAGGCGTGGCGAAGGGGTACCTGAATCGTCCCGACCTGACCGCGGAGAAGTTCATAGCCGACCCGTTCAGCGACGAACCCGGTGCCTTGCTGTACCGCACGGGGGACCTGGGCCGTTGGCTGCCGGAAGGCAGCCTGGAATGCCTGGGACGCAACGACGACCAGGTGAAGATCCGCGGTTTCCGTATCGAACTGGGTGAAATCGAAGCCAGGCTCGTCACCTGCGAGGGCGTGAAGGACGCCGTGGTGATGGTGCGGGCCGACGAGTCGGGCGAGAAGCGCCTGGTCGCCTATGTCGTGGCGCAGCCGCAGGTCGCGCTGACCGTGGCCGGACTGCGGGAGCAACTGTCCACTGCCTTGGCCGAATACATGGTGCCCGGCGCGTTCGTGATATTGCCGGCCTTCCCCCTGACGCTCAACGGCAAGGTGGACCGCAAGTCGCTGCCCGCGCCGCACGCCGAGGACTACGCGAGCGAAGCCTACGAGGCGCCGCAGGGAGAGATCGAACAGACCCTGGCCGGCTTGTGGGCGGAGCTGTTGAAGGTGGAACGGGTCGGCCGCCACGATCATTTCTTCGAACTGGGCGGTCATTCGCTGCTGGCGATGAGATTGATCGAGCGGATGCGCCAGGCCGGTCTGTCGGTGGATGTGCGCGACCTGTTCAGCCGACCGACGCTACGGGCGTTGGCCGCTGCGGTGGGTGGGCATCGTGATGTGGTCGTGCCGGCCAGCGCCATTGTCGAAGGTTGCGAGCGGATCACGCCGGACATGTTGCCGCTGGCCGTTCTGAGCCAGGACGCCATCGATCGAATCGTGGCGAGCGTGCCGGGCGGTGCGGGCAATATCCAGGACATCTACCCGCTGGCGCCGTTGCAGGAAGGCATTCTGTATCACCATCTGACCGCGAACAGCGGTGATCCCTACGTGCTGCAGACGCTGTTCGGTTTTGACGGCCGCGCCCGTCTGGACAGCTTTGCCCAGGCGTTGCAGCAGGTGATCGATCGCCATGACATCCTCAGGACATCGATGGCCTGGGGGGGGCTCGACGAACCGATGCAGGTCGTGTGGCGTCGGGCACAACTCATCTGCGAGGCATTCGAACCGGATGTTCACGGCGCAGAGGTGGTTGCACAGCTGTATGAGCGTTTCGATGCCCGTCAGTATCGGCTGAATTTGTGCCAGGCGCCGCTGCTGCGCCTGGTGTACGCGGAAGATGTCGCCAACCAGCGCTGGGTGGCGATGTTGTTGTTCCATCATTCGGTGCTGGACCATACCGCGCTGGAGGTGCTGGAGCGGGAAATGCAGGCCCACCTGCTCGGCAGGGCCGATCAACTGGGCGCTGCGGTACCTTATCGCAATTACGTGGCCCAGGCGCGCCTCGGGGTCAGCCAGGAGGAGCACGAAGCGTTCTTCCGCGACATGCTTGGCGATATCGATGAACCGACGCTGCCGTTCGGTCTGCGCGATGTGCAGGGTGACGGTAACGGCGTGGAGGAGGTCAGGCTGGCGTTGGAGATGGGGCTGTGCCGGCGTCTTCGCGGCCAGGCGCGTCAGTTGGGTGTCAGCGCGGCGAGCCTGATGCACTTGGCCTGGGCACAGGTGCTGGGCCGTGTCAGCGGACGCGACGAAGTGGTGTTCGGCACGGTGCTGCTGGGTCGGATGCAAGGCGGAGAGGGCGCCGATCATGCGTTGGGCATGTTCATCAATACCCTGCCGTTGCGGGTGAGCCTGGTGGGGGGCAATGTGCGGGAGGGTGTGAGAACCACCCATCAACGGCTCACCGCACTGCTCGGTCATGAGCACGCTCCGCTGGCGCTGGCCCAGCGTTGCAGTGGCGTGGTGGCACCGACGCCGCTGTTCAGTTCCATGCTCAATTATCGCCATTGCTCGGTCGAAGTCACCGCGCAGATGGTGTCGGCGTGGCAGGGTATCGAGTCCATCGGCGGTGAGGAGCGTACCAACTACCCGTTGACGCTGGCCGTGGATGATGAGGGCGAAGGGTTCAGCCTGGTGGTGCAGGTGGCGCGCGGAATCGGTGCGCAACGCATCGGTGAGTACATGCAAACCACCCTCGAAAGCCTTGTAGCCGCACTGGGGCAAGCTCCCGAGACGCCGCTGTATGAAATTGAGAGCATGCCGGCGGTTGAACGCCAGCACCTGCTGGAAGCGTTCAATGCGACGGCCGTCGACTACCCGCAAGGCCTGACCCTGCACGGCCTGTTTGAGGCACAGGTGGCAGCGTCCGCAGAGGCGGTCGCCGTGGTGTTCGAAGAGCAGCAACTGAGCTACACGCAACTGAACGGCCGCGCCAATCAGATTGCCCATCGCTTGCTGGAACTGGGCATTCGCCCGGATGACCGCGTGGCGATTTGCATGGACCGCAGCACGGACATGGTCGCAGCGCTGCTGGGCATTCTGAAATCGGGCGCCGCCTACGTGCCGCTCGACCCGGATTACCCGGCCGACCGTTTGGCCTACATGCTGGAAAACAGCGCCCCGGCCGTGGTGCTGATCCAACGCGCCTTGCAGGCGAGTTTGCCGGCGACCGCTGCCAGGGTGATGGTGCTCGAAGACGAAGACTTCGCCACGCAACCGACCAGCAATCCGCAGGTCGCGGACTTGCATGCCAGCCATTTGGCCTACGTCATCTACACCTCCGGCTCCACCGGTCTGCCCAAGGGCGTGATGAACGAGCATGGCGCGGTGGTCAACCGCCTGCTGTGGATGCAGGACGCCTATACGCTGGTCGCGGCGGACGCGGTGCTGCAGAAGACTCCGTTCAGCTTCGACGTGTCGGTGTGGGAATTCTTCTGGCCGCTGTTCACCGGTGCGCGGCTGGTGATGGCGCGTCCGGGTGGCCATCGCGATCCGGCGTACCTGCGCGAAGCGATCCAGCGACACGGCATCACCACGCTGCACTTCGTCCCGTCGATGCTGGACGTGTTCCTCGCCCATGGCGAAGCTGACGAGTGCGAGGGGCTGCGCCAGGTGATGTGCAGCGGCGAAGCCTTGCCGGGCCATCTGGTGCGGCGCTTCAAGGCGCAATTGCCAGGGACTGCGTTGCACAACCTGTACGGCCCGACCGAAGCGGCCGTGGACGTCACCGCCTGGGACTGCACGGGGGCCGAGACACCGGACAGCACGCCGATCGGCAAGCCGATCGCCAACACCCGGATCTACCTGCTCGACGCCCATCAGCAACCGGTGCCCATGGGCGTGGCCGGGGAGATCTACATCGGTGGCGTCCAGGTGGCGCGAGGTTATCTGCACCGTCCGGAACTGACGGCGGAGCGTTTCCTCGTCGACCCGTTCAGTGACCGGCCGAATGCGCGGATGTACCGCACCGGCGACCTGGGTCGTTACCTGGCGGATGGCAATATCGACTACCTGGGCCGTAACGACGATCAGGTGAAGATCCGCGGGTTCCGTATCGAGCTGGGCGAGATCGAGGCCAAGCTTGCCCGGCACGAGGCGATCAAGGAAGCCGTGGTGCTGGCTCGCGAAGACGTGCCGGGGGCCAAGCGTCTGGTGGCGTACTTCACCGTGCACGGTGACGAGTTCAACATCGAGATCGAAAGCCTGCGTGCCCAGTTGCAAGCCCAACTGCCGGAATACATGGTGCCGGCGGCCTATGTGCGGCTTGATGCATTGCCGCTGACGCCGAATGGCAAGCTGAATCGCAAGGCACTGCCGGCGCCGGACCA
Source organism: Pseudomonas corrugata (assembly GCF_001269905.1). Classification (GTDB taxonomy): domain Bacteria; phylum Pseudomonadota; class Gammaproteobacteria; order Pseudomonadales; family Pseudomonadaceae; genus Aquipseudomonas; species Aquipseudomonas corrugata. Next base: position 33,339 of record NZ_LHVK01000018.1, read on the forward strand.
GGCCTCGGTAATTACCCGTGAATACGAAGCGCCGCTCGGTGAAGTCGAAGTCACCATTGCCGGAATCTGGCAGGATTTGCTGGGCCTGGAGCGGATCGGTCGCCACGACAACTTCTTCGAATTGGGCGGTCATTCGCTGCTGGCGGTGAAAATGATCGAACGCATGCGCCAGGCCGGTTTGAGCGCCGATGTGCGCGTGCTGTTCGGCCAGCCGACATTGGCTGCATTGGCCGCTGCGGTTGGTACGTGCACGGACGTCGTGGTGCCGGTCAACCGGATCCCGCACGGCTGTTCGCGGATCACCCCCGCCATGTTGCCCCTGGCCGACCTGGACCAGGAGGCCATTGACCGGATCGTGGCCACGGTGCCCGGCGGCGTCGTCAACGTGCAGGACATCTACGCCCTGGCGCCATTGCAGGAGGGCATCCTGTACCACCATCTCGCTGCCGCCCAGGGCGACCCCTACCTGCAATATGTGATGTTCGGTTTCGACAATTTCACCCGCCTGGAGGCGTTTGCCCAAGCGTTGCAAGCGGTTGTTGCTCGTCACGATATTCTGCGTACCGGTGTGGTCTGGGAAGGCCTGGCCGAGCCAGTACAGGTGGTCTGGCGTAACGCAGAGCTGGGTGTGGAAGCGGTACCGCTGGACCCGGCGGCAGGCGATATCGCTGGGCAACTGCATCAGCGCTTCGACCCGCGGCACTACCGCCTGGACGTGCGCACGGCTCCGATGATGCGGATTGCCTATGCGCAAGACCCGGTGAACCAGCGCTGGGTGGGCATCCTGCTGTTCCATCACCTGGTGGACGATGCCACCTCCCTGGCTGTGCTGGCGGCGGAAATCGAGACGCACATGCTCGGGCAGGCACAGCGCTTGCCAACATCGGTGCCGTACCGCAACTACGTAGCCCAGGCCCGCTTGGGTGTCAGCCGCGAAGCCCATGAACAGTTCTTCCGCGACATGCTTGGCGACATCGACGAGCCGACGCTGCCGTTCGGCTTGCAGGATGTGCAAGGCGACGGCAGCGGCATTGAAGAGCTTCGCCAGGACGTCGATGCCGATCTGAGTCGACGGGTGCGAGCGCAGGCCCGTCAACTGGGCGTGAGCGCCGCCAGCCTGTATCACCTGGTCTGGGCGCAGGTGCTGGGCAAGGTGTCGGGCAAGGACGACGTGGTGTTCGGTACCGTGCTGGTCGGCCGGATGCAGGGTGGCGAGGGTGCCGACCGTGCATTGGGCATGTTCATCAACACCTTGCCGCTGCGGGTGAGCCTGGGGCAAACCACTGTTGGTGCGGGTGTGAAAGCGACTCACGCACGCTTGACCGCGTTGCTTGGCCATGAGCACGCCTCGTTGGCCCTGGCGCAGCGTTGCAGTGGCGTGGAGGCGCCGACGCCGTTGTTCAGTGCGTTGCTCAACTATCGTCATACCGGGACAACGGCCTCGACCGAGGCGTTGTCGGCCTGGGAGGGCATCCAGATACTCAGTGGCGAGGAGCGCACCAACTATCCGCTGACCTTGAATGTCGATGACCAGGGCGAGGCGTTCAGCTTCACGGTCATGACCCCGGTACAGATGGGCGCACAACGCATCTGCGGTTATGTGCAGCAGGCGTTGCAAGGCCTGATCCGAATGCTCGAGCAGACACCGGAGGCGCCACTTCACGATCTGCCGATACTGCCGGCGTTGGAGCGCGAGCAGTTGCTGGTGACGTTCAACGCCACTGACGCCGAGTACCCGCTGGAACAGACCGTTCACGGATTGTTCGAGGAGCAGGTGCAGCGCACGCCGGATGCGCTGGCGGTGCTGCATGGCGGGCAGCGCCTGATCTATCGCGAGCTGAACGAGCAAGCCAACCGCTTGGCGCATTACCTGCGCGGGCAGGGCGTACAGCCGGATTCGCGAGTGGCGATCTGCGTCGAGCGTGGTATCGACATGGTCGTGGGCTTGTTGGCGATCTTGAAGGCGGGCGGTGGTTACGTGCCGCTGGATCCGGCGTATCCGGCGGATCGGATTGCCTACATGCTGGTGGACAGTGCGCCGGCGGTGGTGCTGGCTCAGGCGGCAACGGTTGGGTTGCTGGCCGATGCAGCGATGCCGGTGATCGACCTCGGTAGCGGGCTGTGGCAGGACGAGTCCGTCTCGAATCCGCAGGTACCTGGGCTGACCTCGGCGCATCTGGCCTACGTGATCTACACCTCCGGTTCCACCGGCTTGCCGAAAGGGGTGATGATCGAACACCGCAACACGGTGAACTTCCTGACTTGGGCCCATCGGTCGTTCGATGCGCAAACCCTGTCGAAAACCCTGTTCTCGACCTCGCTGAACTTCGATCTCGCGGTTTACGAGTGCTTTGCACCGTTGACTAGCGGCGGCAGCATCGAGGTAGTCACTAATGTGCTGGAACTGCGACACGGTGAACATGACATCACCTTGATCAACACCGTGCCGTCGGCGCTCAAGGCGTTGCTGGAATCCGGTGGGCTGGGTGAGGGCGTCGATACAGTCAACGTGGCCGGCGAAGCGCTCAAGCGCAGTCTGGTGGAAACACTGTTCGAGCAGACTTCCGTCAAGCGCCTGTGCAACCTCTACGGTCCTTCGGAAACCACGACGTACTCCAGCTGGGTATCGATGGCTCGCGAAGATGGGTTTGTCGCGCATATTGGCAAACCGGTCGCCAACACCCAGTTCTACTTGCTGGATGAGCATAAGCAGCTGGTGCCGTTGGGCGTGCCGGGGGAAATCTACATCGGTGGCGCGGGTGTCGCCCGTGGTTATCTCAACCGTGATGACCTGACGGCTGAACGCTTCCTGAAAGATCCATTCAGTGCCGTTCAAAACGCCCGCATGTACAAGACTGGCGACCTCGGCCGCTACCTGCCGGACGGCAACATCGAATACCTGGGCCGTAACGACGACCAGGTGAAGATCCGGGGTTTCCGCATCGAACTGGGTGAGATCGAAGCGAAGCTCGCTCAATACGACGCTGTGAAAGAAACGGTGGTGCTGGCCCGTGAAGACGTTCCGGGCGACAAACGCCTGGTGGCCTATTTCACTCAATCGGAAGCGGTGGATATCGAGGTTCTGCGCAGCTATCTGCAAGCGCAACTGCCGGCCTACATGGTCCCCGTGGCCTACGTGCACCTCGATGAACTGCCCCTGACCCCCAACGGCAAACTCGACCGCAAGGCCTTGCCGGCACCCGATAGCAGCGCGTTTTTCCTGCGTCTTTATGAAGCCCCCATGGGTGACACCGAGATGAAGCTTGCCGCGCTGTGGGCCGAGTTGCTGAAGGTCGAGCGCGTTGGTCGCCATGACCATTTCTTTGAACTGGGCGGACACTCGTTGTTGGCCGTGGCGCTGATCGAACGCATGCGCAAGGAAGGCATGGAGGCCGATGTCCGTGTGTTGTTCGGTCAGCCGACGCTGGCGTTGGTGGCCGCGGCGGTGGGGCAGGTACAACGCATCGAAGTGCCCGAGACGAAGATTCCGGCGCTCACGCGTCAGCGACGCATCTGAGCCCGATGGGAGAGAGCCTGTCTGCCGGCATGACGCCATCGCGAGCAGGCTCGCTCCCACAGAGGATATGGCGTCATAGCGGATGTTATGACCAGCCCGCGATCAGGGTGGGAGCGGGCTTGCTCGCGAAAGCGGAGTGTCTGTCACGCAGATGTTGGATGTGCCACCGCCATCGCGGGCAAGCCCGGCTCCCAGGGACTGGTGGCGTCTGCAAAAGCTGCGTACCTCCCAAATCCAATGTGGGAGCGAGCCTGCTCGCGATAGCGGTGGGTCAGCTTGCATTGATGTTGACTGTGCCACCGCCATCGCGGGCAAGCCCGGCTCCCACAGGTCTGGCGGCGTCCGCAAAGGCCGAGCTCATCCCAAGTCCAATGTGGGAGCGAGCCTGCTCGCGATAGCGGTGGGTCAGCTTGCATTGATGTTGACTGTGCCACCGCCATCGCGGGCAAGCCCGGCTCCCACAGGTCTGGCGGCGTCCGCAAAGGCCG
>NZ_LHVK01000019.1 GCF_001269905.1 Pseudomonas corrugata
TTGCATGTGTTAGGCCTGCCGCCAGCGTTCAATCTGAGCCATGATCAAACTCTTCAGTTCAAACATCTTTGGGTTTTGAGAAAACCCTAAACTTGGCTCAGCAATCGTTGGTTACATCTTTGATTTCTCGCGGAGTAACTTGTGATGCTGATAATCTGTTGACTAGCAGTCTGACTCCACAAGCACCCACACGAATTGCTTGATTCAGTTGTTAAAGAGCGGTGGGTTGAGCCTTTCATCTCAACCGAGGCGCGCATTCTACAGCGCCCCGTGTATCTGTCAAGCGATTATTTTGAAAGTTTTCAAAGTTTTGCTTTTCAAAACCTCAACAACTTCAACCACTTGCGCTTTCGATCTCTCGTTAGCGGGAGGCGAATTCTACAGCGTTAGTCGCTGCTGTCAACACCTCTTTTTCACCGCTTTCGACCGAGAAGATCGAACCGTCAACCGAGCCAGACAACCTGCCCTGCCAACTCCTTCCGCGACTTCGATGAACTGAAGCCTTGCGCGATCTTAAATCGTCTAACTCATTGAAACTCAAGGAGTTTTCCGTTTCGACTGCGCCGGAAGTGGGGCGAATTATAGAGACTCAGAATCTGCCGTCAACCCTTAATTTCGCTTTTGTTGCAGAAGACACCTTCTTCCCCATCAAACGCGGGATCCGACGCGTAATCAAAGGAATCCTCAGCAGCATCAGGAATCCCCCGATGAAGGCATAAATGGCCCATTCCTTAAGATCCGCCCGCACAATCCAAAGCATGTGTAACAACCCAAGCCCGAGGATCAGGTAAACCAGGCGATGCAACTTCTTCCAACGCACACCGAGGCGCCGCTGGCTATAACGGTTGGACGTGACGGCCAGGGACAATAAGCCGAGAAACCCAAGCACTCCGACGATAATGTACGGCCGCTTGCTCAACTCGACCCCCAACTGCGACCAGTCGAATCCCAGTATGAAGGCTAAATAGCTACCCAAATGCAGCACCACATAGGTGAAGCACCATAATCCGAGCTGGCGTCTGACCGCGATCCACCCCGCCCACCCCGTCAACTTCTGCAAAGGGGTCATGCTCAAGGTGATGAGTAGCAGGATCAGCGTACCCAACCCCAACCGGTCCACCAGAACCTTGCCGGGATCGGGGCCCAACGCATTCATCAACGCCTCGTAAAGCCAGAACAGCGGCCAGATCGCCGCCGCGACGAAGACGCCAATCCGCCACACAGGAAAACGCATCAGTAGTCCTTCCTCAGGTCCATCCCTGCATATAGAGAAGCGACTTCATCCTGATAGCCGTTGAACATCAATGTATCGCGCACATTGGGACTGAACAGTCCGCTTGGCAGGCGGCGCTCATGTGCCTGGGTCCAACGCGGGTGGTCCACCGTCGGATTGACGTTGGCATAAAAGCCGTACTCGTCCGATGCAATACTTTGCCAGGTCGTTCTGGGCTGTTCGCTGACCAGACTGATACGCACAATGGATTTCACACTTTTGAAACCATACTTCCACGGCACCACCAACCGCAACGGTGCGCCATTCTGGTTCGGCAGCTCGCGCCCATACATGCCAACCGCGAGGATGGCGAGCGGGTTCATCGCCTCATCCAGTCGCAAGCCCTCTACATAAGGCCAGTCGATCAGGGCGAAGCCAGAGCGCTGCCCAGGCATGGTCTTCGGATCCTGCAGCGTCTCAAAACGGATGTACTTGGCCTTGGAGGTCGGCTCAACCTGCTTGAGCAGCGCGGAGATAGGGAAGCCGATCCACGGAATGACCATCGACCAGGCCTCCACGCAACGCAGTCGATAGATCCGTTCCTCCAATTGATAGGGTTTCATGAAGTCTTCCAGGCCATAGCGCCCCGGCTTGCCCACTTCCCCATCCACCACCACGCTCCAGGGTTCGGTTTTCAAGGACCCGGCATTGGCCGCCGGATCGCCCTTGTCGGTTCCGAACTCATAGAAGTTGTTGTAATGGGTGGCATCCTTGAACGGCGTAATCGGTTCACCCTTGACCGTAACCGCTCCCCACTGGATAGAAGGCAGCTTTTCGGCAAACCAGGACGGCGCCTTGCCGGGCTCCACGTCGGGATAACGCGCCACATCAGCAGCGCTCGTCCAGCGCGGAAGGCTGCTCACGGCAAGGCCAGCCATGGTTGCTCCCAGCATCTGGCGACGGGATAGATAGAAGGACTCGGGGGTGACGTCCGATTCACGGCAGTCGGACGACTTGGGGATCTTGATCAGCATGACAACTCCGCAGTATTGGAGGGTAGATGCACCAATAGACTGCGGAGTATGGGGGAAATTACATTAAGACAACATTTAGCGTCGGCGCAGACGCAACAAATACTGCGCCGGTCCGGAAGCGGCATAGGCGAGGAACACCAGCAGCAGAATCCGCGGCGGATCACTGAAGACCACCGCGAACACCAGCACTACCGCAAGGATCGCCACGAACGGCACACGCCCCTTCAGGTCCAGCTCTTTAAAGCTGTTGTACTTGATGTTGCTGACCATCAGCATCCCCGCCGCAGCCACCAGTAGTGCCACCAGGAAGGACATCTTCGAACCCTGGATGCCATAGTCGCTGAACGCCCAGACCACGCCCGCCACGACACCTGCCGCAGCCGGACTTGCCAGGCCGATGAAGTAGCGCTTGTCGGCCTTGCCGACCTGGGTGTTGAAACGCGCCAGGCGCAACGCGGCGCCCGCCACATAAATGAAAGCGACCATCCAGCCAACCTTGCCCATATCCCCCAGCGCCCAACCGAACGCCAGCAAGGCAGGGGCCACGCCGAAAGCGACCATGTCCGACAGCGAATCGTACTCGGCACCGAATGCGCTTTGGGTATTGGTCATGCGGGCCACGCGCCCGTCCAGGCCATCGAGCACCATGGCGACAAAGATCGCGATAGCAGCGAAAGCAAAGTAACGGCTCGCCCCCGCACTATCGCCGGCGCTCAATGCAGCCTGGGCGCTCATGGAACTGATGATGGAATAGAAGCCGGCAAACAGGTTGGCGGTAGTAAACAGATTCGGCAGCAGATAGATGCCACGATGCCGGACCTTACGGCCTTCAGCGTCATGACCTTCTTCGACGTGCTCATCGATGGGCAGCAGGCTTTCGGCGTCAGGAGCCTGGTTTGGCTCGTCGGGACGTTCGCTCATGGACAGTACCTTGCAACGGTGTGAAAAAATTCGACAGGCGCCTGGGACGAGGGTTCGACCGCAAACGATGCAGCTTTATACCAGAAGCCATCGCCCAAACGAAAAAACGCGGCCGAGGCCGCGTTTTTTTCCATCAAGCCCGTGACTCAGTTCTTGGCTTTGTCGACGATCTTGTTGGCGCTGATCCAAGGCATCATCGAACGCAGTTGTTCACCGATGATCTCGATGCCGTGGGCAGCGTTGTTACGACGCTTGGCAGTCATCGAAGGATAGCCGGTAGCGCCTTCGCTGATGAACATCTTGGCGTATTCGCCGTCCTGAATACGTTTCAGGGCGTTGCGCATAGCCTGGCGGGACTCGGCGTTGATCACTTCCGGGCCGGTCACGTACTCACCGTATTCGGCGTTGTTGGAGATCGAGTAGTTCATGTTGGCAATACCGCCTTCGTACATGAGGTCAACGATCAGTTTCAGTTCGTGCAGGCACTCGAAGTAGGCCATTTCCGGCGCGTAGCCCGCTTCGACCAGGGTTTCGAAACCGGCTTTCACCAGCTCGACGGTACCACCGCACAGAACGGCTTGCTCACCGAACAGGTCGGTTTCAGTCTCGTCCTTGAAGGTGGTTTCGATGATACCGGTACGACCGCCGCCAACGCCGGCAGCGTAGGACAGAGCCACGTTCTTGGCGTTGCCCGAAGCGTCCTGGTAGATCGCGATCAGGTCAGGGATACCGCCACCCTTGACGAATTCGGAACGCACGGTGTGGCCCGGAGCTTTCGGCGCGATCATGATCACGTCGAGGTCAGCGCGCGGCACGACCTGGTTGTAATGGATCGAGAAACCGTGGGAGAAGGCCAGGGTCGCGCCCTTCTTGATGTTCGGCTCGATTTCGTCGCGATACAGCGCGCCCTGGAATTCGTCCGGGGTCAGGATCATGACCAGGTCGGCAGCGGCAACGGCGGAAGCCACGTCAGCCACTTTCAGGCCATGGGCTTCTGCCTTGGCAACGGTGGCCGAGCCTTTACGCAGGCCGACGGTCACGTCAACGCCGGAGTCCTTCAGGTTGCACGCCTGGGCGTGACCTTGGGAACCGTAGCCGATGATGGCGACTTTCTTGCCCTGGATGATCGACAGGTCGCAGTCTTTATCGTAGAAAACTTTCATGAATTTCCCCTATATCCGGCCATTCAGGCCATTCGCTAATTTGATTTAGATGCTCAGCACTTTGTCGCCACGGGCAATCCCGGTGACGCCACTGCGTACGGTTTCCAGAATCGAGGCAGTGCCGATCGATTGGATGAAGCTGTCGAGCTTGTCGCTGGTACCAGTCAACTGAACGGTATAGACGCTGGAGCTGACATCGACGATCTGCCCACGATAAATATCGGTAGTGCGTTTGATCTCGGCGCGCTGGGCGCCGGTGGCCTTGACCTTGACCAGCATCAGTTCGCGCTCGATGTGAGCACTTTCCGACAGGTCCACGAGCTTGACCACCTCGATCAGCTTGTTCAGGTTCTTGGTGATCTGCTCGATGATTTCATCGTGGCCCACGGTGGTCAGCGTCAGACGCGACAGAGTCGGGTCTTCGGTTGGCGCCACCGTCAGGCTTTCGATGTTGTAGTTGCGCTGCGAGAACAGACCCACTACGCGAGACAGAGCACCCGGTTCGTTTTCCAGAAGCAGGGAAATAATATGCCGCATGATTAGGTACGCTCCGTCTTGCTCAGCCACATATCGCGCATGGAACCGTCTTTGATCTGCATCGGGTAGACGTGCTCGCTGGTGTCGACCGAAATATCGATGACCACCAGGCGATCCTTCATGGCGAACGCCTCCTCCATCTTCGACTTCAGGTCTTTCGATTCGGTGATGCGCACACCGACGTGACCATAGGCCTCTGCCAGCTTGACGAAATCAGGCAGCGACTCCATGTAGGAGTGCGAGTGACGACTGCCGTAGCTCATGTCCTGCCATTGGCGAACCATACCCAGTACACCGTTGTTCAGGATCACGATCTTCACCGGCAAACCGTATTGCAGGCAGGTGGACAGTTCCTGGATGTTCATCTGGATGCTGCCCTCGCCGGTGACGCAGGCGACGTCGACATCCGGGAAGCTCAACTTGATGCCCATTGCCGCCGGGAAACCGAAGCCCATGGTGCCCAGGCCACCGGAGTTGATCCAGCGGTTGGGCTTGTTGAACTTGTAGTATTGCGCGGCGAACATCTGGTGCTGGCCCACGTCGGAGGTCACAAAGGCATCGCCCCTGGTCACTTCGCAGAGGGTTTCGATCACGGTCTGCGGCTTGATCACGCTGCCGTCGCCCTTGTCATAGGGGAACAAGCCACGGTCACCACGCCACTCATCGACCTGCTTCCACCAACTGGCTACGGACTCCTTGTTCGGGGTCTCGCCGATTTCCTTTAGGATCGCGACCATTTCGGTCAATACGCTCTCCACGGGACCGACAATTGGCACGTCTGCCTTGATGGTCTTGGAAATGGACGCAGGGTCGATGTCGATATGGATGATCTTGGCGTTCGGACAGAATTTCGCCGCGCCGTTGATGACCCGGTCATCGAAACGTGCGCCGACAGCCAGGATCACGTCGGCGTGGTGCATCGCCAGGTTGGCGGTGTAGCTGCCGTGCATGCCGAGCATACCGATGAACTGACGATCGGTGCCCGGGAAGGCGCCCAGACCCATCAGCGTATTGGTGACCGGCAGGTTGAGCATTTTCGCCAGTTCGGTCAGCGGCGCGGAGCCACCACCGAGGATCACACCGCCGCCCGAATACAACACTGGACGTTTGGCCGCCAGAAGCATCTCGGCTGCCTTGCGGATCTGCCCGGAGTGACCGCGTACGGCCGGGCTGTAGGAGCGCAGCTTGGCTTTCTTCGGAAAAATGTATTCGAACTTCTCGGCCGGGTTGGTCATGTCTTTCGGAACATCGACCACCACCGGGCCCGGACGACCGGATTCAGCCAGGTAGAAAGCCTTCTTCATGACTTCAGGGATTTCCGACGGATGCTTGATCATGAAGCTGTGCTTCACGATCGGCCGGGAGATACCGATCATGTCGGTTTCCTGGAATGCATCGGTGCCGACCATGGTGCTGGGCACCTGGCCGGAGATGATGACCATCGGAATGGAGTCCATGTAGGCCGTGGCGATACCGGTGATGGCGTTCGTGGCGCCTGGACCGGAAGTCACCAACACCACGCCGGCCTTGCCGGTGGCGCGAGCGTAGCCGTCAGCCATGTGGGTCGCCGCCTGCTCGTGACGAACCAGGATGTGGGTCACTTCCGGTTCTTTGAACAGGGCATCATAGACATGAAGAAGAGCACCACCCGGGTACCCGTAGATATATTTGACGCCTTCGTCACGCAAGAAGCGGACGAGCATCTCACCGCCAGATAAAAGCTCCACGTTGTTCACCTCTAAAACGCCAGAATACCGACCCTCAAAAGGGGACGGGTCTTAATAGGTTTACTTCTCGGCAGAGCATGAGCGACGGTGGTCGCCGACTACGTCAGCACTGACTGAGCAAGTATTGGGATCGTCCCAAGTGTTGCGGGCCTTTCCCACCCAGCGCGAGGTAACGCGTTGCGGGTGTAACAGGTCGACGCGGATATGCGCCTCATGATCTGCCGAGTGGGCCTGCTTCTGGCAGTCCCTCTACAGCGGACTTTGGATTCTTCTGTTTCGCCCTCTGCAAGTCAAGCCGTCTATGAGGTTTATTCGAAGTAAGCGCATGAGAACGCAAGAAAAAACCTTTAAACGGCAACTGTGTTAGCTTCAATTGCGCAACCTATGACAAGGAAACAGCATGCGAATGTTCCTACTGACGGCCAGCCTGATGGTTGGCCTGAGCCCGATATGCATGGCCGGTCAGATCTACAAATGGGTAGACACCCAGGGGGTGACCCATTTCAGCGCCCAACCACCCGAAGGCACGGAGGCCGCGACCGTGATCAAGTCTTCACCGCCCGTCGGCAAGCCGTCCGCGCCGCCCTCAGCCGGCACCATTGGCGATCAGAAGGCCATTGACGAGCAGGTCAAGCAGCAGGTGGCTGACCAGGAAGCCCAGCTAAAGGAGTTCTGCGAGCAGGTCCGGACCAACTTGGCGCAACTGCAGAACAATCCGCGGGTTCGCGAGGATGCGGAAGGGGAATTGCGCCGTCTAACTGAGGAGGAGCGACGCCAGCGAATCGACGAGACTCGCAAGCAGATCGAAGAACATTGCCAGTGACGGCCGTCAGCTGACGTCGCTGATCAACCGGTCGAACTGCGACAGCAGCCGCTGCAACTCGGTGCCCTGCCCCGGTCGCTGGGCATAGACCATTTCCGCCATGGCAAGGATGCCCGAGGCGTTGGGCAGTGGCAGGTCATTTTCCAGGATGGCTTTCATCCGTGGCAGGAAAATCCACTGCAGCCATTGCTCGAAGTCCAGGGTGTCGACCGCGAACGGCTCGACACTGGCCAGCGCTTCAGCCGAAGGTGAAGCGCTGCTCCACCAGCCCTGGACCCGCAATTCCCGCTCGATCAGCAGCAGCTGATCGGCGATCTGGGGAAAACGCGTATCCATCAGAGGGAAACCTTGGCCTTCTGACGGGCAAGCGCCGCGCCGGCCGAGTCGCCCTGTTTCTCACGAGCCTGGGCGATAAGCTCCCACAGGCTGGCCTGAAGGGCCGGGCGACCGCTGGTGAACGTCAGACCGCGACGGGCCAGTTGTTCAGCTTGCGGCGCATCGCCCTGGGCCATGCGCACCTGGGCCAGGCGATAAAGAACCTGGGGTTCACGCGGCGCTACGCGCTGGGCACGCTCCAGGCTGGAAGACGCACCGTTGAGGTCGCCACTGGCCTGTTGCTGTTGGGCGGTCGTCAGCAGAGCCAACACTGGGCCATCCAGTTGTTCATCGGCGGACAGGCCACCGGAGCCGGTCGACGGAATGCTGCCTGGCGACGCTGGCATGCTGTAGCTGCCCTGATTGATCGGCGAGGTTTCGATAGGGCCTGTCGTGATAGGTCCAGGCGTGATCGGCGTGCTGCTGATCGGTGCCGACGTCGTGGCGCCGCCACCAGGCACCATCACGACAACACCGCTATCGCCTTGAGGAATCGCCTGGGCCTGGCCTTGCACTGGCCGTCTCACCGTCGTTTGACGGAAACCGCCGTTGGCCGACACTCTCTCACTATTGGAAACGGCAGTGCCGGAGTCGACAACCGGAATTGAGCCGCGCTGTACAGTCGAGCAACCACTGAGCAAAGCCACGGCAGTTACCGCTGGAATCAACCACTTGTTCACGTGAAACCCTCTTTGCTTAATTCATCCAGTCCTTGACCCAATCCATCACCGACTCGGCTGGATTCTGTCCGCCACAGGCGGCACCTGGCGGTGGTTCGCTGCCGCGAATATACGGCATCTGCACCGCACCCGGGCAATTGGCATCGGAGCCTTGTCCAGTGCGCGAATCGACCCAGGCCTGAACGACGTTGTCCGGCTGCGGCATGTCCAGCGGCAACGGGTCGGCCTTGCGCATGAAGCTGGTCCAGACCTGCAATGCGCCGGTAGCACCGGTGAACGGCGTCTTGCCGTTGTCATCGCGACCGAGCCAGACCACGGCCAGCAGGTCCTGGCTGAAACCGGCGAACCAGCTGTCGCGCGAATCATTACTGGTACCGGTCTTGCCCGCCAGCGTCAGGGTCCGGGGCAACACGTTATAGACCGAACTGCCGGTGCCCTCACGCATGACCCGCTGCATGGCGCTCTGGATCAGGTAGATGGAGCCCGGATCGAAACGCTGCTGGATCTGGAACGGATAACGCTTGAGCGGCTCGCCGTCGGCGGTGAGCACGCTGCGGATCCCACGCATCGGTGTATTGAAACCGCCGTTGGCCAGGGTCTGGTACATGGCCGCGACCTCGATCGGCGCGAGGCCTCCGGCCCCCAGCAGCATCGACGGGAAGGCCGGAAGTTCGCGGCTTACCCCCAGGCGCGCCAGCGTCTTGAGCACGTTCGGCACACCGACTTCCAGCCCAAGGCGAGCCGTGGACAAGTTGTAGGAATGCGCCAGCCCCTGATACAGGAAAACCGTACCGTGGGAACGCCGGTCATAGTTCTGCGGCTTCCAGACCTGGCCGTCCGCGCCCTTGACCGAGAACGCCTCATCCGACAGCCAACTGGTCAGCGTGTACTGGCTGGGTTTCTCCAGGGCAGTGAGATACACCGCTGGCTTAATCAGCGAGCCGATCGGGCGCACGGCATCCAGCGCCCTGTTGAAACCGGCGAAACTGGCCTGGCGACTGCCAATCATGGCCTGGACTTCGCCGGTTTCCGGATTGGTCACCACCATGGCGGCTTCCACATCTTCGGCGCCCTTGCGCGCCCCCAGGCGCTTGAAGGTGTCCTCGACCGAAGCCTCTGCCTTCATCTGCAGGATCGGGTCGAAACTGGTGAATATCCGCAGACCTTCTTCGGTCAAGTCCTCGTCACGGTAGTCTTCACGCAGTTGTCGCTTGACCAGGTCGAGGAAGCCGGGGAACGAGCTGTCCGCGAGACTGCCGCGCTTGGTCACGCCCAGCGGCATCTTCTTCGCCGCTTCGACCTGCTCGGCCGTCGCCACGCCTTGTTGCTGAAGCAGATCGAGCACCAGGTTGCGACGCTCGAGGGCCCGCTCCGGATGACGCCGCGGGTTATAGGAAGACGGCCCCTTGACCATGCCCACCAGCAATGCCACCTGATGCAACTTGAGCTCGGACAATGGCTGGCTGAAGAAGAACTGGCTGGCGAGACCGAAACCGTGCACCGCCCGCTGACCGTCCTGACCGATGAACACCTCGTTGAGGTACGCCTCCAGGATCTCCTGCTTGTCGTAATGCAACTCCAGCAGCAGCGCCATCATGGCTTCGGTGAGCTTGCGTGTGAGGCTGCGCTCGTTGGTCAGATAGAAGTTCTTGACCAACTGCTGGGTCAGCGTGCTGCCGCCCTGGCGCATATGCCCCGAGGAGGCGTTGACCCAGATGGCCCGGGCAATCGACTTGGGGGAGACGCCGAAGTGATGGTAGAAGTCCCTGTCTTCGACGGCGACGAGCGTATCGATCAGGAACGGCGGTACCTGGTCGATCTTGATCAGGATCCGGTCTTCGAGGTTCTTCGGATACAGGCCACCGATCAGCAATGGTTCGAGGCGCACCACCGAAAGACTAGCATTGTTGGCGCCCGTCAACGCAGCCACGTAGTCGCCGGAAAAACGCACGCGCACCGCTTGCGCCTGTTCCATCCCTTCATAGAACTGGAAGCCACGGGTATTGAGATCGACAGTGTTGCCATTGACGGAAGCTTCGCCCGGCCCCTTGGCCACGCTTTCACGGCGATAGCCCAAGGCATCAAGCTCGGTGAGGAAGTCGTCCTTGCTCAGCTTCTGTCCGACGAACAGCTCCAGCGGCCGGGCGTAGACCTTGGCCGGGATCGTCCAGCGCTTGCCGGAGAACTTCTCCTGGACCACGGCATCGAGATAGACGGCAAAACCGGCAAGCACGACAAGGCCCACCAGGCCGAGTTTAAGGGCCCAGCCCAGCCAGGGCCGCAGGCGGCTGACGGGTGGTTTTTTGGGGGTACGAGGGGATCGGGTACGAGTCATGGCGGCGGATTATACGCACTTTGCGCGGGTTCAACATGAGCCCGACAACCTGCATGATGCATGGGCCATCCGGTTTGCGTTAACGCAGCATGTCGCCATAATGACTGCCTTGAATTTTTCCAGACTCTGAAGGATCGCCTGTGAGCCAGTCCCTGATCGCTGCCCTGCAAAACCCGGCCCTCTACCCACACCCCGTCGAAGGGTTCCAGGTCATCGAAACCCACATTTCCTGGGTCTTGCTCACCGGTCCTTACGCCTACAAGTTCAAGAAGCCGGTCAATTTCGGCTTCCTCGACTTCACCGATCTGGACGCCCGCAAGCATTTCTGTGGCGAAGAGCTGCGCCTGAACCAGCGCCTGACCCAGGACCTGTACCTGGAAGTGCTGCCAATCACCGGCAGCGCCGAAGCACCACAACTGAATGGTGACGGACCGGCGATCGAATATGCCCTGAAGATGCGCCAGTTCCCGCAGAGCCAACTGCTCAGTACGTTGCAGGCCAACGGTGAACTGACCACCGCCCACGTTGACGAAATGGCCGAACAGATCGCCCGGTTCCACCTCTCCACACCCAAGGTCCCCGCCGAAAACCCGGCCGGCACCCCGGACAGCGTGATGGCACCGGTGCGGCAGAACTTTGAACAGATCCGTCCGTTCCTCAGCGACAAGGCTGACCTGGCACAGCTCGAAGCCCTGCAAGCCTGGGCTGAAAGCAGTTTCGAACGCCTCAAGCCACTATTCATTCAGCGTAAGGCCGAAGGCTTCATCCGCGAATGCCACGGCGACATTCATCTGGGCAACGCCACCGTGATCGATGGCAAGGTGGTGATTTTCGACTGCATCGAGTTCAACGAACCGTTCCGTTTCACCGACGTCTACGGCGACACGGGGTTCCTGGCGATGGACCTGGAAGACCGCGGGCTCAAGTCCCTGGCACGGCGATTCGTCAGCCAATACCTGGAACTGACCGGCGATTACCAGGGCCTGGAGCTGTTGAACTTCTACAAAGCCTACCGGGCCCTTGTCCGAGCCAAGATCGCATTGTTCAGCATGCCGGCCGAAGCCGACCCGGTACAACGCGCCACCACCCTGCGCCAATACCGTAATTACGCCAATCTGGCTGAAAGCTACAGCACCATCCCTTCGCCATTCCTGGCCATTACCCACGGCGTTTCGGCCGTGGGCAAAAGCCACGTGGCGATGCGCCTGGTGGAAGCGCTGGGTGCGATTCGCCTGCGCTCGGACGTGGAACGCAAGCGCCTGTTTGGAGAGCAACACGTACCGAACGATCCCCAGGCCGGCATCTATAGCAACGATGCCAGCAGCGCCACGTATGCACGCTTGCATGAAATCGCCGGAGGGATCCTGCGTGCAGGGTTTCCGGTGGTAATCGATGCCACCTACCTCAAGCGCGATCAGCGTGAAGCCGCAGCGAAAATCGCCGAAGCGACGGGCACCCCGTTCCTGATCCTGGATTGCAATGCACCGCAAGCGGTCATAGAAAACAGACTGGCGCAGCGTCAGGCCGATCAGAAAGACCCTTCCGACGCGACCCTGGCCGTCATCGCCGCACAACAGGCCAACCGCGAAGCGTTGACGCCGGAGGAAATCCTCTGCAGCAAACCGGTCCAGACCAATGAAAGCGGCACGCTCGACAACGTGGTCGCGCAGATCCGCCAGCGCCTGCCAGGCCTGTAAGCAACTGTTTCGACCGTGAAGCGACACCCGGCTTCACGGTCGCCAAGTAGTGGCACTATACTGGCGTCATAAAACCAACAGGTGACATTGACATGAACCGCCCAAAGATTCTCAACACACCGCTGTATGCCTTGCTGCGCAAAGACGACATTTCAGGCTTCAATAAAGAGCGCCCTCAAGGCCCGGTCGACTTGAGCGGCGGCGACTTTCGCGGGCTCGACCTGCGGGAACTGAACGTGGACGACGTCGACTTCACGGACGCTTACTTCCGTTCCGCCGATTTGCGCGGTGTCGATTTCCGCAAGTCGAAGCTGGAAGGTGCAAGCCTGGCCCATGCGCAAATCTCCGGCGCTTATTTCCCACCCGAGCTGTCGGCCGACGAAATTCTGATGTCGATGAACTTTGGCACCCGGTTGCGCTACCGCACCCGCTGACTCGTTAGACAGGACAAACCCCACGCTACAGAATCCAGCGCCCCCGCTTGCGCTGGATTGATGGGTATTGCCGATCCGTTGCTCCATCGTGCGTAATGCCTTAGAAGCTTTTGCGACAATCCTGCCAAAGAATCACGCTTTTCCTACTGAGCGCTACACTCCTGAGAAGCTTGCCTACTGAACAGTCGGCCGTCGCAAGGAGGCTCGATGAATGATGAACTGCAGCACCTGAAGAATCTGGGCAAGACGTCGGCCCAGTGGCTACACGCCGTGGGGATCCACAGCGCCTCGGATCTGCGTCGACTCGGAGCGGTCGACGCCTATCGTGCTGTGCGTACCCGTGGTTTCCGGGCCTCCAAGGTGTTGCTGTATGCGATAGAAGGCGCGTTGATGGACATGCACTGGAACGACATTCCTGCCGAGCGCAAGGAAGCTTTGAACAAGCAGCTGGACGCCATATCCACACGCCACAAAGCCTGACGCCCTTCGTTGTCGGCATAGCCGTCAGGGTTATTTGGGTGAATTGGAAAACAACGTTTGACATGGTAATGAGAATCGCTATGATTACCGCATCCGGTCGCGAGACTGGTCGATATTTGAAAAGCCCTTGGTTCGGACTCTCAGATATCTCCTCATCAGGCTAATCACGGTTATTTGACCCGGCTCTTGCCGGGTCTTTTTTTTTGCCCGCTGGAATAGGCTTCTGCGGCTGTCCGCGCATTTGCGCGCAATAGTCCACGGGCGGCGTGGCCGGTGTGTACCAGACGTAATCCGCCATGGCCGATGTAACTACGCTGCCCTCTTCGGCCAGCATCAGGACCACAGGCGCTACATCGGCCCCGAGGTCCTGGGCATGTAGCGGTACGCCGACATCCTTGCGTCCGTGCCAGGCGCCCGCAAACAACAATGCTGGAGTTGGTGCGGCCAATAACCGCTCGGCCATGCGCCGATCACGCTGTTGCTGGACGGCCAGCATCGCCGGCATCTGTGATTCCGGCAGCAGGCCACAGTGGGATTCGCGAATCTGTCCCAGTAGTTCGTCCTTTACGGCCACCCCATTGGAGCGAGTACCGCTCAAAGCTGGGGCTTGTCGGTAGAAGCGCTGGATCTCGACAACATCCAGGTTTGCGGCCAACAACGGATAACGTTGCGCCAAGGCATATTCGACGACAGGTCCATACAGTTTCCAATCCCAACCAGGCGACCAATCCAGGGCGTCGACAAGATTCCCCGGAAGAACAGGTAACTGACGGAGCCCATCGACCCGTGACTGCTGACTGGGCGTCAGCATTTCCAGCAGCAGACTGCCTTGCGCTCGTTGCCTGGCCAGGCCCTGGAGCAGCCATAATTGCAGCGCGTGATGATCCGGGTTGTCATGCTGCTCCCCCACGATGACCCGAGGTGCATTCGCCAGATGTTCGATCAAGGCCCCAGGCGCAACTGCCTGACCACTGTGCAGGTCACGGATCCGTCCGTTGATAGGTGGCGGTGCGATGCTCTGGCAAGCGGCCAGGACACTCAAGACCAGAATCAGGATCAGGCGCATCAGGCGGCGTTCTCGACGAAGGTGTTCATGAATGGGCATGGAATCGTCAGGCCGAGTACTCTCGACCCGACATTTGATGAATACTTCTATCTGACCGTCAACTGTGAAATCACTCCCACAGGGAGGCATTCAACATCCGCATCGAGACTCACATGAAATTTCTGTGCAGCAACGCCGAACTGCCCGACAACGACAGTCGCGGTTTCGACATTGAGGGGCGCAAGGTGCTGGCGGTACGGCGTGCGGGTCAGGTTCATGTGTATCTCAACCGCTGTCCGCACCGTGGCGTACCGCTGGAATGGCAACCCGACCGGTTCCTCGACGCCAGTGCCAGCCTGATCCAGTGTGCCACCCACGGCGCGCTGTTTCTGATCGAAAGCGGCGAATGCGTGGCCGGTCCTTGTGCCGGCCAGTTCCTGGTGGCGCTAGACAGCCGGGAGGACGCACAAGGCATCTGGGTCAAGCTGTAATGGCCCTAGCAGCACCGGCAACGCACGGTCCACCCACATCTGTTCGGGTGTCAGCGTGACGCCGTAGGCCAGCACCTCCACGCCCGCCGCCGCAGCCTCGCGCAAGGCAGCCGCGTAACCCGGGTCGATTTCCTCGGCCGGGCGCACCGCGTCGATGCCGCTCAGGTTCACGCAATACAGCTGCACCGCACGCACACCTCCGCGGGCCAGACAAGCCAGCTCCCTCAGGTGCTTGGCGCCGCGCTGGGTCACGGCGTCGGGAAATGCGGCGATGCTCGTGCCATCGAAACCCAGCGTAACGCTCTTGACTTCGACCCAGGCCGAACCGTGATCGTAGTCCAGGCGAAAGTCGATACGACTGTTCTCCACGCCGTAAGCCACTTCCCGCTTCAAGCCGATGAAGCCATTGAGCTCACTGATCACGCCGGCGCGCAACGCCTCCTCGATCAAGCCATTGGCCCGCGCGGTATTGATGCAAGCCAGTCGCCCCTGAGGGGTTTCGCCGACTTCCCAGGTCCCGGGCAGCTTGCGCCTGGGATCGCTGGAGCGACTGAACCAGACCCGTGCGCCTTCAGCCATGCAATTGAGCATCGAGCCGGTATTGGGACAATGAATAGTCAGCTGTTCGCCATCGAGGGTTTCGATATCGGCAAGGAAACGCTTGTAGCGTCGAATCAGTCGACCTTCTTCCAGAGCAGGAGAAAAACGCATCAGCCTTGCCAGCTCCGCAGTCCACGCGCAATCCGCTCCACCGCCTCCTGCAGTCGCGGCAGGCTCTGGGTGTAGGCGAACCGCACATGGTGCCCGGCCTGGTGGCGGCCGAAATCCAGCCCGGGGGTGAACGCTACATGTTCGGTTTCCAGGAAGTGCTGACAGAAGGCAAAGGCATCGCCACCGAATGCGCGGATATCGGCATAGAGGTAGAACGCGCCTTCCGGCTCGACCGCAATGCCGAAACCCAGCTCGCGCAAGGCCGGCAACAGGAAGTCGCGGCGCAGCGCGAATTCGGCCCGACGTTGCTCGAAGATCTCGATGGTCGCTGGCTCGAAACAGGCCAGGGCCGCGTACTGGGCCATGCTTGGCGCACTGATGTAGAGGTTCTGCGCAAGCTTTTCCAACTCACCGACCGCGGCGGAAGGGGCCACCAGCCAGCCCAGTCGCCAGCCGGTCATGCCGAAATACTTGGAAAAACTATTCAGAACGAAGGCATCGTCGTCGACTTCCAGCACGCTGGCGGCCTCGGTGCCATAGGTCAAGCCGTGATAGATCTCATCCACCACCAGATGGCCATTACGGGCCTTGATTGCTTTCGATAGCCCAACCAGCTCGTCCCGGGAGAGCAGCGTCCCGGTTGGGTTGGCCGGCGACGCCACCAGCGCACCGACGCTGTCCTGGTCCCAATGACGGCTCACCAGCTCGGGAGTCAACTGGTAACGCACCTCAGGGCCCACCGGCACCAGTTGCGCCGCGCCTTCCACCAGGCGCAGGAAGTGACGGTTGCAGGGGTAGCCAGGGTCCGCCAGCAACCAGTGTTTGCCCGGGTCCACCAGCAAGGCGCTGGCCAGCAGCAACGCCCCGGACCCGCCCGGCGTGATCAGGATACGCCGGGGGTCAATGCTCACTCCGTAGCGCTGCCCGTAGAAACCGGCGATGGCCTCTCGCAGCTCGGGGATGCCGCGAGCTGCGGTATAGCGGGTCTTGCCCGCCGCCAGCGCGGCCTGGCCGGCCTGGATGATCGGCTCGGCCGTTGTGAAGTCCGGCTCGCCGATCTCCAGATGGATGACGTCGTGTCCCGCTGCCTGCAGTTCATTGGCACGGGCCAGCAACGCCATCACATGGAAAGGTTCGATGGCGCGACTGCGCGCACTGTAGGGCTGAGCCATTAGCCTTCCTTCGCATAAAAAAGAACCGATTCTACCCAACTCTCAGCCCAAGTCAGAAACAACTGCGGGAACGAGCGCCAGCCTGAAGAGGTCCGAGTGGCCTGCGTGGCTAATTCATGCACTCAAATCAACCGTACAGGCCACTAGCCACCGAATTGCAGGAAATGACTCCGGCGATTGGCCCAGGCTTGACTAGAATCAAGCATTGAGCAGGATGACCTCTGCACCGAACCGGACCCGGCCATGCTTTGCGAAGCCCCGCCCGCCGCAGGCTCGACAACCGGGAGTGGCGCGGCCCGATTCGATCTGGTAAGTTCGCCCGCTTGCAGCCGCAGGGCCGGCAGGTGTCGGTGATGGAGCAATCCTGCGTAGTGGATTACAAGAGTAGAGGCGGTCCATTCATGCCCACCCAAGCAAAGCAAAATCAAAATCAGTCGCTCAGCGGGTTTGAGCCTTATGTCCCTAAAGCGGGCGAAGAGTACATGGGCGCCCCCATGCGCGCGCACTTCACCAAGATCCTGAACAAGTGGAAACAGGACTTGATGCAGGAAGTCGATCGCACTGTGGATCACATGAAAGACGAGGCGGCCAACTTCCCCGACCCCGCCGACCGTGCCAGCCAGGAAGAAGAATTCAGCCTGGAATTGCGTGCACGTGACCGTGAGCGCAAGCTGATCAAGAAAATTGACAAAACGTTGCAACTGATCGAAGACGAAGAATACGGCTGGTGCGAGTCCTGCGGCATCGAGATCGGCATCCGTCGCCTGGAAGCCCGCCCGACGGCCGACTTGTGCATCGACTGCAAGACCTTGGCAGAAATCAAGGAAAAACAGGTCGGCAAGTAATTGTCGGGGCTGTTATCGAAAAACGGAGCGTTCATACGCTCCGTTTTTTGTTTGCATCAGGCTCCTACTTAGAACGTGTGACCCCCTTGTGGGAGCGAGCCTGCTGGCGATAGCGCCGGATCAGTCACCTCTGCTGTGGCGGGCATACCGCTATCGCGAGCAGGCTCGCTCCCACAGGGGACGGTGTTCCTCCATACTTACGCCCCTATGACTGCCACCTCCTCCTACATCGGTCGCTTCGCTCCCACCCCTAGCGGCCACCTGCATTTCGGCTCGCTGGTCGCCGCACTGGCGTCGTATCTGGACGCCCGGGCCGTCGGTGGGCGCTGGCTGCTGCGCATGGAAGACCTCGATCCGCCCCGGGAAGAACCCGGTGCGCAAGTGGCGATCCTCAAGGCACTGGAAAGCTACGGCTTCGAATGGGACGGCGAGATCGTCCGCCAGAGCGAGCGCCATGAGGCCTACGATCAGGTCATCAACCGCCTGCTCAGCCAAGGCCTGGCTTATGCCTGCACCTGCTCACGCAAACAACTGGAGGCGTACCAGGGGATTTATCCGGGGTTGTGCCGCAACGCCGGGCACGACACCGAAGGTGCCGCCATCCGCCTGCGCGTCCCCGAGCTCGAGTACCATTTCATCGACCGGGTACAAGGCCAATTCCGCCAGCATCTGGGCCGCGAGGCCGGCGATTTTGTCATCCGTCGCCGCGACGGTCTCTATGCCTATCAACTGGCCGTGGTACTGGACGACGCCTGGCAAGGGGTAACCGATATCGTGCGCGGTGCCGACCTGCTGGACTCCACGCCCCGACAGCTCTACCTGCAAGAGCTGCTCGGGCTGCCGCAACCACGATACCTGCATGTGCCGTTGATCACCCAACCGGACGGACACAAGCTGGGCAAATCCTACCGTTCGCCACCGCTGGCGGCCGATCAGGCCACGCCGTTGCTGCGCAGGGCCTTGCGGGCACTGGGCCAGGAACCCGGCGTCGAATTGGCCGATGCCAGCCCTCGGGAGCTGCTGACGTGGGGAATTCGCCACTGGGACGCGGCAAGGATCCCGCGCACAATGACCTTGCCCGAAGCGCAAATACGCTGACGGCCCTTGCAGCTTGGCGCCCATCCGTTACCATCGCCGCACGTTTTTCGGGCACGCGTTTAAAAAGAGAGGCCGGGATGTACATCTATCGCTTGGTCCTGCTCCTGGTAGTGGGGATTTATCTGTTCTCCCCGGCCATCATGGACTGGTGGATCGATGCCACCGGAGCCTGGTATCGGCCGTATCTGCTCTGGCTGATCCTGATCGTCGTGACCTTCATTCTGCAGAGCCAAAAAGATGCCGATGAGCTTTAGCCTGACCCAGATGATCCTGATCAGCGCGGCCTACCTGGCGGTGCTGTTCGGCGTGGCCTGGATCAGTGAACGGGGCATGATCCCCCGGGCGATCATCCGCCACCCGCTGACCTACACCCTGTCGCTGGGCGTCTACGCCAGCGCGTGGGCGTTCTATGGCACGGTCGGCCTGGCTTACCAGTATGGCTATGGCTTCCTGTCCAGTTACCTGGGTGTGTCGGGGGCATTCCTGCTGGCGCCGGTATTGCTGTACCCGATCCTGAAGATCACCCGCACCTACCAGCTGTCATCCCTGGCCGACCTGTTCGCCTTTCGTTTCCGCAGCACCTGGGCCGGTGCGCTGACCACGATCTTCATGCTGGTGGGGGTGTTGCCATTACTGGCCCTGCAGATGCAGGCCGTGGCCGATTCCATCAGCATCCTGACCCACGAGCCGGTGCAGCACCGGGTGGCGCTGAGCTTCTGCGTCCTGATCATCCTGTTCACCATTTTCTTCGGTTCCCGGCACATCGCCACCCGGGAAAAACACGAAGGCCTGGTGTTCGCCATCGCCTTCGAGTCGGTGATCAAGCTGATCGCCATCGGTGGCGTCGGCCTCTACGCGCTGTACGGTGTGTTCAACGGCCCGCAACAGCTTGAACTGTGGCTGTTGCAGAACCAGACCGCCCTCGCCGCCCTGCACACACCGTTGCAGGAAGGCCCGTGGCGTACGCTGTTGCTGGTGTTCTTCGCGTCAGCGATCGTGATGCCGCACATGTACCACATGACCTTCACCGAAAACCTAAACCCACGCTCGCTGGTGAGCGCGAGCTGGGGTCTGCCACTGTTCCTGCTGCTGATGAGCCTGGCGGTGCCGCTGATTCTCTGGGCCGGGTTGAAGCTGGGGGCCAGTACCAATCCGGAGTACT
The DNA here is from genome assembly GCF_001269905.1 of Pseudomonas corrugata. Taxonomy (GTDB): domain Bacteria; phylum Pseudomonadota; class Gammaproteobacteria; order Pseudomonadales; family Pseudomonadaceae; genus Aquipseudomonas; species Aquipseudomonas corrugata. Next base: position 19,944 of record NZ_LHVK01000019.1, read on the forward strand.
TCACCCTCGGCATCGGCATGGCCGCCAACAATCACGCCTTGGCCCTGCTGGCCTATATCGGCGGCCTGTCGGCCGCCAGCGGCCTGATCATCGTGACCACCCTGGCGCTGTCGGGCATGGCCCTCAACCATCTGGTGCTGCCGCTCTACCAGCCACCGGCCGAGGGCAACATCTACCGCTGGCTGAAGTGGACCCGGCGAGCGCTGATCGTCGCGATCATCATGGCGGGCTACGGCTTCTACCTGATGCTGGGCGACGGACAAGACCTGGCCAACCTGGGTATTGTCGCCTTCGTCGCCACCTTGCAGTTCCTGCCGGGCGTGTTGTCGGTGCTGTACTGGCCGACCGCCAACCGCCGTGGCTTTATCGCCGGCCTGCTGGCGGGCATCCTGGTCTGGCTGGTAGCCATGCTGTTGCCACTGTTGGGCAACCTGCAGGGTTTCTATATCCCGCTGCTGAACATGATCTATGTGCTCGACGACACCAGTTGGCACATGGCGGCCATCGCCTCGCTGGCGGCGAACGTGCTGATGTTCACCCTGATCTCGCTGTTCACCAACGCCAGCAGCGAAGAGGCCAGCGCCGCCGAAGCCTGCGCTGTGGACAACGTTCGCCGCCCACAACGCCGTGAACTGCACGCTGCCTCGCCCCAGGAGTTCGCTACGCAACTGGCCAAGCCCCTGGGTGCGAAGGCCGCGCAAAAGGAAGTCGAACAGGCCCTGCGGGATCTTTACCTGCCTTTCGATGAACGCCGCCCCTACGCTTTGCGTCGCCTGCGGGACCGGATCGAAGCCAACCTGTCCGGGCTGATGGGGCCCAGCGTGGCCCAGGACATGGTCGAGACGTTTCTGCCCTACAAGGCCGGCGGCGAAAACTACGTCACCGAGGACATCCATTTCATCGAGAGCCGCCTCGAGGACTACCACTCGCGTCTCACCGGCCTGGCCGCCGAGCTGGATGCCCTGCGCCGCTATCATCGCCAGACCCTGCAGGAGCTGCCGATGGGCGTGTGTTCCCTGGCCAAGGACCAGGAAATCCTGATGTGGAACAAGGCCATGGAAGAACTGACCGGAATTGCCGCCCAGCGCGTGGTCGGTTCACGCCTGAGCACCCTGGGCGAGCCTTGGAAAGGCCTGTTGCAAGGCTTCATCGACTTGCCGGACGAGCACCTGCACAAGCAGCACTTGGCCCTCGACGGCCAGACCCGCTGGCTGAACCTGCACAAGGCGGCCATCGATGAGCCACTTGCACCGGGCAACAGCGGCCTGGTATTGCTGGTGGAAGACCTGACCGACACGCAGATGCTCGAAGACAAACTGGTCCATTCCGAACGCCTGGCGAGCATTGGTCGACTGGCAGCCGGGGTGGCCCACGAGATCGGCAACCCGATCACCGGTATTGCCTGCCTGGCGCAGAACCTGCGCGAAGAGCGCGAGGAGGATGGCGAACTGACGGAAATCAGCAGCCAGATTCTCGAGCAGACCCGGCGAGTGTCACGTATCGTGCAGTCGCTGATGAGCTTTGCCCATGCCGGCGGACACCAGCACAACGACGAGCCTGTCTGCCTGGCCGAAGTGGCCCAGGATGCCATTGGCCTACTGGCCCTGAACCGGCGCAATTTCGAGGTGCAATTCTTCAACCTGTGCGACCCGGATCATTGGGTCGACGGCGATCCCCAGCGGCTCGCCCAGGTACTGATCAACCTGCTCTCCAACGCCCGCGACGCCTCACCGGCCGGCAGCGCCGTGCGGGTCAAGAGCGAAGCCAGCGAACACACGATCGATCTGATCGTCGAAGACGAAGGCAGCGGTATTCCACAGAACATCATGGATCGGTTGTTCGAACCCTTCTTCACCACCAAGGATCCTGGCGAAGGCACCGGACTGGGCCTTGCACTGGTCTATTCCATCGTTGAAGAGCATTATGGACAAATCACCATCGACAGCCCGGCCGATGTACAGGGCCAACGCGGCACCCGTATACGGGTGACCTTGCCGCGTCATGTCGAAGCGACGTCCGCTGTGAACTGAGACCGTCGAGAGAATCGAATCAATGCCGCACATTTTGATCGTCGAAGACGAAACAATTATCCGCTCCGCCTTGCGCCGCCTGCTGGAACGCAACCAGTACCAGGTCAGCGAAGCCGGTTCCGTGCAGGAAGCACAAGAACGATTCAGCATCCCCACGTTTGACCTCATCGTCAGCGACCTGCGTCTGCCCGGCGCACCGGGAACCGAGCTGATCAAGCTCGGCCAGGGCACGCCTGTGTTGATCATGACCAGCTACGCCAGCCTGCGCTCGGCGGTCGACTCCATGAAAATGGGCGCGGTTGACTACATCGCCAAGCCGTTCGATCACGATGAGATGCTCCAGGCCGTGGCCCGCATCCTGCGGGACCGACAGACGGCGACCGGCACTCCGGTGGAGCCGACGAACGGCAAGGCTGCCGCCACCAAAGGCTCTGCCGGTAACAATAACGGCGAAATCGGCATCATTGGCTCCTGTCCTCCCATGCAGGATCTGTACGTCAAGATCCGCAAGGTGGCGCCGACCGACTCCAACGTGCTGATCCAGGGCGAGTCCGGGACCGGCAAGGAACTGGTGGCTCGCGCCCTGCATAACCTGTCGCGTCGGGCCAAGGCGCCGATGATCTCGGTGAACTGCGCGGCGATTCCCGAAAGCCTGATCGAATCCGAGCTGTTCGGTCATGAAAAAGGCGCCTTCACCGGGGCCAGCGCCGGGCGCGCCGGGTTGGTGGAAGCGGCGGACGGTGGCACGCTGTTCCTCGACGAAATCGGTGAACTGCCGCTGGAGGCTCAGGCACGGCTGCTGCGGGTCCTGCAAGAAGGTGAAATCCGTCGGGTCGGCTCGGTGCAGTCGCAGAAAGTCGATGTACGCCTGATCGCCGCGACCCACCGTGACCTCAAGAGCCTGGCGAAGATCGGCCAGTTCCGTGAGGACTTGTACTATCGCCTGCACGTCATTGCGCTGAAACTGCCAGCCCTGCGCGAACGGGGTGCGGACGTCAATGAAATCGCCAATGCCTTCCTCGCCCGCCAGAGCGCGCGAGTCAATCGCACCGACTTGAAGTTTGCGCCCGACGCAGAACAGGCCATTCGTCATTACGCCTGGCCAGGTAACGTCCGGGAACTGGAAAACGCAGTGGAACGGGCAGTGATCCTGTGCGAGAACCCGGAAATCTCCGCCGACCTGCTGGGTATCGACGTTGAGCTCAGCGATCTCGACGATGAAGAGTTCATCGGCCTGGCTCCCCAACAGGGTGGCACCGCCAACAACACCAGCCACGAGCCCACCGAAGATCTGTCCCTGGAAGACTACTTCCAGCATTTCGTCCTGGAACATCAGGACCACATGACCGAGACCGAACTGGCGCGCAAGCTGGGGGTGAGCCGCAAGTGCCTGTGGGAACGTCGCCAGCGCCTGGGGATTCCGCGTCGCAAGACCGGAGTGGCCAGCGAAAGCTGAGATCAAGGGTGGGAGCGAGCCTGCTCGCGATAGCGGTGTATCAGCTTGCACTCAGGGCGACTGGCACAACGCAATCGCGAGCAGGCTCGCTCCCACAGAGGTAGACGGTTACAACACCGTGAATGTGAAAAAACTGTTACCTGAGCTTTTTCACGTAACAGAAGCCGGGGTTTACGGTAACGAAATCCCGGCTTTTTTTCGCCTCAAAAAAAGCAGAATAGCCATAGAACCCCCGGTTTCCATGGGCCTTGCAAAAGTTGGCACGCACCCTGCTATAGCTTTGGTACAAGAACAATAACAAGCAATGCACAAGACAATAAAAATAAGACGAATCGACTCACGCACAATAAAAACAAGACGGCGAGAGGCGCAGCTAACTGATTCTTTTGGAGAGGCGTTGTATTTGGGGCTTGCCCCACAACCAGGCCGAGAACAATAAAAACTGTCTCAAGACAGGTGCCTGAACTGGTTGGATCGATTGATCACTGCAACACAGCGACCAAAGCAATCCGTTTGCTCTTGGCTCCCGATTGGGAGGGTCACGCAGGGAAAACCTCGTGACGCGGGCACTCAACAAAAACAAGAAGCCCGAAACCAATAATAAAAACAGAGCATGCAACTAATTCTGGGGGAGCTTCGGCTCCCCTTGTGGTTTCCGACGTTCCACCGCCCCAGGCCTACAAGGCCTTTAGCTTAAAGCTTGCAGCTCAATCTGCTGCGTCCTACACGATCCCCTGACTAAATGCTAGAATCACCGCCCATCATGCGGTCATTCTTCGTTTTGGCCGAACATTCCTTCAAACAGTGCATCCCATGCTGAAGAAGCTGTTCCAGTCATTCCGTTCTCCCTTGCGTCGTACGCAACACATCCGCAGCACGCCTGAAGTGCTCAACAGCGGCCAGCATTCATTGCAGAAGGCCCAGTTCAGCCGTTATGCGGTGAACATCGTCGAACGCCTGCAGAACGCCGGCTACCAGGCTTACCTGGTCGGTGGTTGCGTGCGCGACATGCTGCTCAACATCACTCCCAAGGATTTCGATGTGGCCACCAGCGCCACGCCGGAACAGGTCCGGGCCGAATTCCGCAACGCGCGGATCATTGGCCGACGCTTCAAACTCGTCCACATCCACTTCGGTCGCGAGATCATCGAAGTGGCGACGTTCCGCGCCAACCACCCGCAAAACGATGAAGAAGAAGACAGCAACCAGTCTTCTCGCAACGAGAGCGGGCGCATCCTGCGGGATAACGTCTACGGCACGCTGGAAGAAGACGCGCAACGTCGCGACTTCACCATCAACGCCCTGTATTACGATCCGGTGAGCGAACGTATTCTCGATTACGCCAACGGCGTACATGACATCCGCAATCACCTGATCCGTCTGATCGGCGATCCCAAGCAACGCTACCAGGAAGACCCGGTACGAATGCTGCGGGCCGTGCGTTTCGCCGCCAAGCTGAACTTCGGCATTGAAAAACACAGCGCCGCGCCGATTCGCGACCTGGCACCGATGCTGCGGGAGATCCCTTCGGCGCGGCTGTTCGAGGAAGTGCTCAAGCTGTTCCTGTCAGGCAACGCGGCGGACACCTTCGAGATGCTGGTGGACCTGCAGCTGTTCGATCCGCTGTTCCCGGCCAGTGCCGAGGCGCTGGAGCACAACCCGACCTACACCCATACCCTGATCAGCGAAGCGTTGATCAACACCGACCTGCGCATCAAGCAGAACAAGCCGGTGACCCCGGCCTTCCTGTTCGCCGCCCTGCTCTGGCCGGCCCTGCCGGCCCGGGTACTGCGCCTGCAGGACCGCGGCATGCCGCCGATCCCGGCCATGCAGGAAGCGGCCCACGAGTTGATCGCCGAACAGTGCCAGCGCATCGCGATTCCGAAGCGCTTCACGATGCCGATCCGCGAAATCTGGGATATGCAGGAGCGCCTGCCCCGTCGCAGCGGCAAGCGTGCCGACCTGTTGCTGGACAACCCGCGCTTCCGCGCCGGCTACGACTTTTTGCTGCTGCGTGAAAGCGCCGGCGAACAGACCGATGGCCTGGGCGAATGGTGGACCGATTACCAGGATGCCAATGACAGCGAGCGCCGCGAGATGATTCGTGAGCTCAGCGGCAAGGAAGACGGCGCCAGCGGCCCACGCAAGCGTCGTCGCAGCAGCGGCGCCAAGCGTAAGCGTGCCGGTGTGCCGAGCGCATCGGGCGAGTAATCGATGGAACGCATCTATATCGGTATGGGCAGCAACCTGGCCGAACCCGCGGCACAACTGCGCAGCGCTCTCCAAGCGCTGGCCAGCCTGCCCGACAGCCGATTCTTCGGCGTCTCGGCGTTCTATCAAAGCGATTCATTGTTGCCAGGCCAGCCGCGCTACACCAATGCAGTGGCTGCGCTGGACAGCCAACTGGCGCCGCTGGACCTGCTCGACGCACTGCAAGCCATCGAAACCGGCCAGGGCCGGGAACGCCTGGAGCGCTGGGGCCCGCGCACCCTGGACCTGGACATTCTGCTGTACGGCGATCGGCTGATCGACGAGCCTCGGCTCAAGGTTCCTCACTACCACATGCACGCCCGGGCCTTCGTGCTGTACCCGTTGGCGGAGCTGGCTCCCGCCGACCTGCGCCTGGCCGACGGGCGCCTGCTGCCGGACCTGCTGGCCGCGTGCCCATTCGTCGGCCTGGAGCGCCTGCCCTCCAACTGACGAAGACCATCCCCTGTGTGCGAGCCTGCTCGCGATAGCGGTGTATCAGTCGACATTCATATTGACTGGCCCACCGCTATCGCGAGCAGGCTCGCTCCCACTGGGTCCAGTACCAGACAGTCACATTTCAGACGCCCCCACGGCTGAAACGCATCAGTAACCCCGGTAACACCCGCCGGTAACACATCCAATTGACTTCCCCGGTGCTCCTCACGACTATAGGCGTCCCGTTGTCGCCAACGCGGCATTGAAGGGCGCAATCCAGGCCTTACAAGCACCACGCATAGAGGGTGCGCCTGTTTAAATGACGAATCATGCGCGTTACTCGCAGTAGTTCACGAGCGCCTAATGAGGACTTTTTCATGCCAGCTATTACCCTGACCACGCTGCAAGGTCTCAAGCAGAAAGGCGAAAAAATCGCCATGCTGACCTGCTATGACGCAACCTTCGCCCACGCCTGCAACGAGGCCGGTGTCGAAGTGCTGCTGGTGGGCGACTCCCTCGGCATGGTGTTGCAGGGCCACGACAGTACGCTGCCGGCGACCACCGCTGACATGGCCTACCATGTGGCCTGCGTCAAACGCGGTAACACCGACGCACTGATCCTCGCCGACCTGCCATTCATGGCCTACGCCACCCTCGAACAGACCATGACCAACAGTGCACTGCTGATGCAGGCCGGTGCCCACATGGTGAAGGTCGAAGGTGCGTTGTGGCTGGCCGAGTCGATCCGGTTGTTGGCCGAACGCGGCATCCCGGTGTGCGCGCACTTGGGCCTGACACCGCAAGCGGTCAACGTTCTCGGTGGCTACAAGGTCCAGGGTCGCAATGAAAACCAGGCACGGCAGATGCGCGCCGATGCCATCGCGCTGGAGCAGGCCGGAGCGGCGATGCTGTTGCTCGAATGCGTGCCCAGCGAACTGGCCGAAGAAATCACCCAGGCGGTGAAGATTCCGGTCATCGGGATTGGCGCCGGCAATGCCACCGATGGTCAGGTGCTGGTACTGCACGACATGCTTGGACTATCGCTCACGGGCCGCGCGCCGAAGTTCGTGAAGAACTTCATGACCGGACAACCCAGCATCCAGGCCGCCCTGAGCGCTTATGTGGCTGAAGTCAAAGCGACCACCTTCCCTGGCGCCGAACACGGATTCTCTGCATGAACACCGTCAAGACCGTACGTGAACTGCGGGCCGCCGTGGCCCGCGCCCGCAGCGAAGGCAAACGCATCGCCTTCGTGCCGACCATGGGCAACCTGCACAGCGGCCACGTAGCGCTGGTCACCAAAGCAGCGCAGCGAGCCGACTTCGTGGTGACGAGCATTTTCGTCAACCCGTTGCAGTTCGGTGCCGGCGAAGACCTCGACAAATACCCGCGCACCCTCCCGGCGGACCAGGAAAAGCTGCTCCAGGCCGGCTGCCATCTGCTGTTCGCCCCGTCCGTCGAAGAGATGTACCCCGACGGCATGGCCGGGCAAACCCGAGTCAGTGTGCCGCAATTGTCCGAAGGCCTGTGCGGCGCCAGCCGCCCCGGGCATTTCGAAGGCGTGGCAACGGTGGTCAGCAAGCTGTTCAACATGGTCCAGCCCGACCTGGCGGTGTTTGGCCAGAAAGACTTCCAGCAACTTGCGGTGATCCGCGCACTGGTCCATGACCTGAACATGCCGATCCAGATCATTGGCGAACCGACCGTTCGTGCCGAGGACGGCCTGGCGCTATCGTCGCGCAATGGTTTCCTCAGCCCTGAACAACGTGCCGTGGCGCCTGAGGTCTACCGCAGCCTCAGCCGCATTGCCGAAGCGATCCGACAAGGGCGACGGGACTTCCCGACCCTGATTGCCGAGCAGCTCAAGCAACTCGAAGCCGCGGGCATGCGTCCCGATTACCTGGAGATCCGCGAGGCCCGGACCTTGCGCCCGGCCACGCCTGAAGACCGCGACCTGGTGATCCTGGTCGCCGCGTTCCTCGGCACCACGCGGCTGATCGACAACCTGCACCTGGATCTGGACGCCGCCTGACACCATCCCCTCAGTGGAGCAAACTGTGGGAGCAAGGCTCTCCCGCGATGAAGTTAACACGGCCGGCCCTGGAACCGAGGTGACTGTATCGCGAGCAGACTTTGCTCCCACGGGCTCACCCACAGGGGATGGTGGAGCCATTGCCGCCCTGGCAGCCTTCGGGCAAACTGCCCGCCGTTCGGACCCGACCAGAGGAGAAACCCATGCACGCCATCATGCTCAAGGCCAAGCTGCACCGCGCCGAAGTCACTCACGCCGTGCTCGACTACGAAGGCTCCTGTGCCATCGATGGTGAGTGGCTGGACCTGTCGGGGATCCGTGAGTACGAGCAGATCCAGATCTACAACGTCGACAACGGCGAGCGCTTCACCACCTACGCCATCCGCGGCGAAGAAGGTTCGCGGATGATCTCGGTCAACGGTGCCGCAGCCCACAAGGCCAAGGTAGGCGACCGCGTCATCATCTGCGCCTACGCCCACTACAGCGAAGCGGAGCTGGTCAACTTCAAGCCCCGCATGCTGTACATGGCGCCGGGCAACGAGCTGAGCCACACCAGCAACGCCATTCCGGTGCAGGTCGCCTGACCTGCGCCATGCCCTTGTGGGAGCGAGCCTGCTCGCGATTGCGGTAATTCAGTTGACGTTGCTGGCGACTGACACACCGTCATCGCGAGCAGGCTCGCTCCCACAGTGAGTAATTCTTGTCCAAAAGAGTGCTTCGTCCTCCCGTCTGTCGGCCCTTTCCCACACCTGTTGTATAAAAAAGTACCGGGAACCGGTCTGACAAAGCCAAGACAGATCGCAACGCGAGGTTTACTGTAGTCGCCCTGCGCCCGCAGATCGCGTCGACGCAGTTGTCCGGACGCCCACCGCGGGCCACACCGGAATTTTTAATGTACAAAAGGTCGTTCAAGTAAAAGGAAACCCGCAGCGATGGCGTACTACCGAAACCCTCATGACGTGACCGCCCTGCCCGCCTGGCAGGCGCTGAATGACCACCGCAAGGCCATGCAGGATTTCAGCATGCGCGAAGCGTTCAATGCCGATCCGCAGCGTTTCAACCAATTCACCCTCTCGAGCTGCGGCCTGTTTCTCGATTATTCAAAGAACCTGATCACCACCCAGACCCGCGACTTGCTGGTGGGCCTGGCCAATGAAGTCGACCTCAAGGGCGCAATCAAGGCGCTGTTCGAAGGCGAAATCATCAACGCCTCCGAAAACCGTCCGGCCCTGCACACCGCCCTGCGTCGGCCGGTGGGCGACCGGCTGCTGGTGAACGGCGTCAACGTGATGCCGGATGTGCACAAGGTGCTGAACCAGATCACCGACCTGGTGGGCCGAATTCACGATGGCCTGTGGCGCGGCTACACCGAGAAACCGATCACCGACGTGGTGAACATCGGTATCGGTGGCTCGTTCCTCGGCCCGGAACTGGTGTCCGAAGCCCTGTTGTCCTACGCGCAGAAAGGCGTTCGCTGCCACTACCTGGCGAACATCGACGGCAGCGAGTTCCACGAGCTGACCATGAAGCTGCGCGCCGAAACGACGTTGTTCATCGTCTCGTCGAAATCCTTCAATACCCTCGAAACCCTGAAGAACGCCCAGGCCGCCCGCGCCTGGTACCTCGCCCAGGGCGGTTCCGAAGCGGAGCTGTATCGTCACTTCATCGCCGTATCGAGCAACAACGCAGCGGCCGTGGCCTTCGGCATCCGCGAAGAGAACATCTTCCCGATGTGGGACTGGGTCGGCGGGCGTTACTCGCTGTGGTCGGCCATCGGCCTGCCGATCGCCCTCGCCATCGGCATGTCGAACTTCAAGGAACTGCTGTCCGGTGCCTATTCCATGGACCAGCATTTCCAGAGTGCGCCGTTCGAACAGAACATGCCGGTGCTGCTGGCCTTGCTGGGCGTGTGGTACGGCAACTTCTGGGGCGCGCAAAGCCACGCGATCCTGCCGTACGACCACTACCTGCGCAACATCACCAAGCACTTGCAGCAACTGGACATGGAGTCCAACGGCAAGAGTGTGCGCCAGGACGGCACACCGGTTTCCACCGACACCGGCCCGGTGATCTGGGGTGGCGTCGGCTGCAACGGCCAGCATGCCTACCATCAGTTGCTGCACCAGGGCACCCAATTAATTCCGGCCGACTTCATCGTGCCGGTCGTCAGCTTCAACCCGGTTTCCGATCATCACCAGTGGCTGTACGCCAACTGCCTGTCACAAAGCCAGGCCCTGATGCTCGGCAAGACCCGCGCCGAGGCCGAAGCCGAGCTGCGGGACAAGGGCGCCAGTGAAGAAGACGTGCAGAAACTGGCCGCCCACAAGGTCATCCCGGGCAACCGTCCAAGCAATACCCTGGTGGTCGAACGCATCAGCCCCCGTCGTCTTGGCGCATTGGTGGCGCTATACGAACATAAAGTGTTCGTACAAAGCGTGGTCTGGGGCATCAATGCCTTCGACCAGTGGGGCGTGGAGCTGGGCAAGGAGCTGGGCAAGGGTGTCTATAACCGTCTGGTGGGTAGCGAAGAAAACGCTGCCGAAGACGCTTCGACCCAAGGTCTGATCAGCTACTTCCGTGGACGCCATCGCGGCTGATCCAAACGGCGCACTGCCCCTGTGGGAGCGAGCCCGCTCGCGATAGCGGTGGATAAGTTGACATCAAAGTCGACTGACACGCCGCCATCGCGAGCAGGCCCGCTCCCACAGTTATTTGTGCGTGGCTTGAACCCTCCGGCTACTCGGCGCATCTTTATGACTTGTCGCAAAACAAGAATAAGGAACCGTCATGTTCGATATCAGCCAGTACCCCCAAGCCGATGCCGTCCGCCGGGCTGCGCAACTGAGTCAGGACGAATACCAGCGGCTCTACAAAGAATCCATCGAACACCCCAGCGCCTTCTGGGCTGAACAGGCCACCCGGTTTCTCGACTGGATGGCGCCCTGGCAAACAGTCCAGCGATATGACCTCAAGAACGGCGACGCCACTTGGTTTGCAGGCGGCAAACTGAATGTCAGCGCCAATTGCATTGACCGCCATCTCGAAAAACGCGGCGACCAGACGGCAATCATCTGGGAAGGCGACGACCCCGCCGAATCGGCAGAAATCACTTATCGAAAACTTCACAACCAGGTGTGCCGCCTGGCCAATGTGCTGAAAAGCCGTGGCGTGAAGAAAGGTGACCGGGTCTGCATCTACATGCCGATGATTCCGGAAGCGGCCTACGCCATGCTCGCCTGCACCCGCATCGGCGCGGTGCATTCGGTGGTATTTGGTGGGTTTTCGCCGGATTCGTTGCGCGACCGGATTCTCGATGCCGATTGCCGCACTGTGATCACCGCCGACGAAGGCGTGCGCGGCGGGCGCTTCGTCCCGCTCAAGCGTAACGTCGACAAAGCCCTGGAAAGCTGCCCGAACGTCAGCACGGTCTTGGTGGTGGAGCGTACCCAGGCCGAAGTGAGCTGGGCCGAAGGTCGCGACCTCTGGTATCACCAGGCCATGCATGATGCCAGCGCCGACTGCCCGCCCGAACCGATGGACGCCGAAGATCCGCTGTTCATTCTCTATACCTCCGGCAGCACCGGAAAACCCAAAGGCGTGCTGCACACCACTGGCGGCTATCTGCTGCAGGCAGCCATGACGTTCAAATACGTGCTGGACTATCGCGACAACGAAGTGTTCTGGTGCACCGCCGATGTCGGTTGGGTCACCGGCCACAGCTACATCGTCTACGGCCCATTGGCCAACGGCGCTACCACGCTGATCTTCGAAGGCGTCCCCAGCCATCCCGACAGCTCGCGTTTCTGGCGAGTGATCGACAAGCATCAGGTCAACATCTTCTACACCGCCCCCACCGCCCTGCGCGCGCTGATGCGTGAAGGTGCCGGGCCATTACAGGTCACATCACGCAAAAGCCTGCGATTGCTCGGCAGCGTCGGGGAGCCGATCAATCCGGAAGCCTGGGAATGGTATTTCAACGCAGTGGGTGAGCAACGCTGCCCGATTGTCGATACCTGGTGGCAGACTGAAACCGGCGGCATCATGCTCAGCCCGCTGGTGAGCGCCCGGCGACTCAAGCCGGGCTGCGCCACCCGCCCGATGTTCGGCGTGCAACCGGTACTGCTGGACGAAACAGGCAAGGAAATCAACGGCCCCGGCAGCGGTGTACTGGCAATCAAATCCAGCTGGCCGGGACAGATCCGTAGCGTCTACGGCGATCATCAACGCATGGTCGACACCTACTTCAAGCCCTACCCCGGCTATTACTTTACCGGCGACGGCGCCCGCCGTGACGAGGACGGCGACTACTGGATTACCGGGCGCATCGATGACGTGATCAATGTCTCGGGCCACCGCATCGGCACCGCCGAGGTGGAAAGTGCCCTGGTGCTGCACGACAGCATCGCCGAAGCGGCGGTCGTCGGTTATCCCCATGACCTCAAGGGCCAGGGCATCTATGCGTTTGTCACGCCGATGAACGGGGTCGAGGCCAATGATGAATTGAAGAAAGAATTGCTGGCCCACGTCAGCAAGGAAATCGGCAGCTTCGCCAAGCCGGAACTGATCCAGTGGGCGCCGGCGCTGCCCAAGACCCGCTCGGGCAAGATCATGCGGCGCATCCTGCGCAAGATCGCCTGCAACGAACTCGACAGCCTCGGCGATACCTCGACCCTGGCCGACCCGAGCGTGGTGGAGGGGCTGATCGACAAGCGCCTGAATCGCTAGCGGACATGACGTTTCGCTGACTGATCGTTCCCACGCTCTGTGGGAGCGAGCCTGCTCGCGATGACGGCGATACATTCAGAATCGTTGCAAGCTAACCCACC
>NZ_LHVK01000002.1 GCF_001269905.1 Pseudomonas corrugata
ACCAGATTGCGGTGTGTGAAGACGAAACGAACCGAAAGTTCGAACTGACTCAGCAGCAACACACAAACTATCGCATACCCATTCGCTGGAACGTTGCCCATGCAACGCGCTGGCTACCGAATTTCTTGACGACCATAGAGCGTTGGAACCACCTGATCCCATCCCGAACTCAGAAGTGAAACGATGCATCGCCGATGGTAGTGTGGGGTTTCCCCATGTGAGAGTAGGTCATCGTCAAGATTAAATTCCGAAACCCCTATCTGCTGACGCAGGTAGGGGTTTTGTTTTAGTAGAAGTTCTCGATTTTCGCCGGCACGTTGCTGTTGAACGGGCTGGCTGCCGAATTTCTTGACGACCATAGAGCGTTGGAACCACCTGATCCCATCCCGAACTCAGAAGTGAAACGATGCATCGCCGATGGTAGTGTGGGGTTTCCCCATGTGAGAGTAGGTCATCGTCAAGATCGAATTCCCAAAACCCCTGTCTGCTGACGCAGACAGGGGTTTTGTCGTTTTGGGCCGGTAATCGGATCGCACCCTGTTTTGCTGTCGTCACCCCAGCAAACCCCGGGGCCGTTGCTATGCTGTGAGTGTCGGGGACTGACGAAAAAACGGAGCCCGCGACGTCAATGCGTCACTGGTCATGGGGATTCCAATAATGAAAAACCCTTATGCTCCCGGTTTCTGGTGTGCCATCGCGGCCTTGGTGCTGCTCTCGGCCACTTATTTCTATGGCGTCATGCTGACTCACCAGATTGAAAAAGCGCTGATATTTCTGGACAGTGCGTCTGCGCTGATCGGCGTGATATCCATCGCCATCGTGGCCTGGGCATCGCTGCAAGGGCAACGCATCAAGAAGAAACATTTAGGGCAAGGTAAAACCCTGGTGCTGATCTGGGATACCAAGGTCGCGTTGAGACGGGTCGAGACGGTGTTTGACCGTTATTTCTGGGGCAGCTACTGGCAACCTGGGCGCACCTTCCAGGAGGTCATGGGCGAACTCACAGGCACTCCGCTGGAAAAAAGCCTCGAGGCCCTGAAGATCCAATGCGCCGCTTTGGACAAACAGGTTGCCCAGGACGGCTGGCATTGGCTCAACAATGCCCGTGAGCTGTGCGATGTTGCCAATGCCATGGCCCGTGAACGTTATCAACTGGACTTCTGCGACCCCCGTGCTGAATCATCGGGCGCAGCGGTCATCAACCGCGATTTCGAGGTGTTGGTATACACCTGGACGGCGCGGCTCAGGACTTTCGACCATCAACTGGACGAAATTGAAGTCCAATATTCGTAGACCGTCTCTCAAGAATTTTCTTTCCCCCCTTTAAACATTGGGCCTCCAAGGGTGCCTGATGGTAATCTCCCCCCACCTTTTTACGGCGTCAAGCCACACCCTTCGCGGTGTCAGGGAAGACGACGGCTTTTTCAACCATGGATATCGATCGGGTCACTCATGAATAAATCAGCAAGCGTACTCTTGGGAATCGTTGTAGCAGTTGGAGCTGTCAGTGCGGGCGGCGCCTGGTACACCGGGACCAAACTCGAGGGCGTGCTGCAAACTGCCATTGCCGAAAGTAACAAGCAGATGGTGACTGCCTTGGCCGGCTCCAACAGCTCGTCCTCTATCGAACTGGTTTCGCTGGATCGTGGGATCTTCAGCAGCACCGCTCATTATCGCCTCAAGGGTGAAGGCGATATGTTCGGTGGCGAAACGGTGGAGCTGCTGGTCGTGGACAATATCGAACACGGTCCGCTGCCTTTTTCGCGTCTGATGACCCTCAAGTGGCTGCCGGTCATGGCCACCAGTCATGCCGAAATCGAACGGACCCCACTGACCGAAAAATGGTTCGCTGCCGCCAAGGACAAATCGCCGGTCAAAGGTGTGTTCAACCTGGGTTACGACCAATCGGTCAACGGCACGCTGGAATTGCTGCCGCTGGACGCCAAGCTGGATGAGCAGTCCCAGGTCGTCTTCTCCGGTCTGAAACTCGACCTGGCCGCCAATGCCCAGGCACAGAAGATCAAGGCGGACGGCTACATGGACAGCCTCAAGCTGACCAGCGTCGCGGAAGATCAGAGCCCGGTGCTGGTTGAGCTGAATGGCCTGACCCTTGCCAGCAACCTCAACAAGAGCACCTACGGCTATTACATGGGCGATAACGCCCTGATTCTGAACAACCTCAAGGCCAGCTTCGGTGAGCAGAAGTCGGTGGTGGGTCTGAAGAATATCGAGATGAAGAACAGCAGCACCGAAAGCGGCACCAGCGCTTCGGGGCGTGCCGATTACAAGATCGGTGAGTTGTCGTTCAACGATAAGACCATTGGCGCCGCGCAGATGGCAATCAGCGCTAAGAACCTCGACATCCCCGCCACCATGTCGCTGATGCAGGTTTATCAGGCCAAGCTGCAGCCCTATGAAAAAGCCGCTGCCGAAGCCGCCGAAGCTGGCGAACCTGCTCCAGAGCTGAACCTGACCGAGGCCGAAGAGGCTCAGGTCAAGGCCGACCTGGAGAAACTCCTGGCTGCTGGCCCGCAGATCGCGTTGGAGAATCTGTCGTTCAGTACCGCCAGCGGTGAAAGCCGTGCGAGCCTGGTCGTCAATCTGGCCAAGCCGCAATCGATGGACCTGCCGCCTGATGAGCTGGGCCGTCAGTTGCTCGCCTTGCTGGACTTCAACGTGAAAGTCTCCAAGCCGATGCTGGTGGACCTGGCGACTGTGCAAGCCCAGATGGAAGGTCAGACTGACGCCAAACTGATCGCGGATCAGGCCCTTGCCACCAGCGACATGTTCAGCGCCATGGCAGTGGGTACGCAGCTGGCGACCCTGGAAGGCAACGATGTAGTCACCAAGCTGCGCTACGCCAACAATCAGGTTGATTTCAACGGTAAGAAAATGACCGTCGAAGAATTCATGACGTTTGTGATGAACAAGGTGGGTGGTGGCGTCGCCGTTCAGTAACCGCTTTGGCAACATCCAGAACCGGTCCGTGCATTACGCACGGGCCGGTTTTTTTTGCCCTTGGAGCAGGGCTGAATCTGTACCGATTCTGAAGAATTGTGGCGTTCTCGAAGATGCCCCGCCGCGCAATGCAAGACTAGGCCCATTAGAGCTTGGCTGGATTCCTTTGATCCGGCTTCCTGTTTGATGGGCAAGGGGGCACTGCGACCCGGCTGGCCATGTAAGGATGCTGACGAATGCCGCGTACTGTGGGTCCTCTTATTCAATGCGGTTTGCGCCCGTTGTTTGGCGTCATGTTGTGCAGCCAGTTGTGCTGGCCGGCCTTCGCATTTGCCGATACCGCCTATGATCAGATGGTGTTCGACGCCCGTGCGGGCCATTACACGCCTGCGTTGACCCTGTTGCGTCAGCTACCGGCTGGACAGGCCAGTGTCACCCAGACCAGTGACTATCTGCAGGTTGCCAGTTGGGCCGGCCTTGATACCGAAGTGGTGAAGGTCTATGAAACCCAGGGTCGCTATCGCGATCTGCCGGTGCAAGCGCTGAGCGCTACGGCTCGCGCCTACCGCAACCTCAAGCGTTGGGATTCTGCTGCCGAGCTGTACCGGCAGGCGCTGCTGATCGATCCCGAGAATCCCGACCTGCAACTCGGCCTGGCCTTGACCCAGGCCGATGCCGGCAAGCCTGATGAAGCCGTCAATCGTGCAAGGGCCATGGTCGCTGCGAAGCCTGAAGACCCGACGCGTCGGATGGCTTTGGGCTATGCCTTGACCCGTGCCGGGAGCCCTCACGAAGCGCTGTTCGAATATGACCAGGCGTTCTCCCGCGCTGGCAGCAGGCCCGAAATCGCCGCGGAATACATCAATGCCCTGCAGCGCGCCCGCCTGCCAGAGCCAGCATTGCGCCTGGCTCGTCTTCAGCCGGGTCTGATTGACCGTGGTGTGCAACGGCGATTGGAGGGCGACGTGGCGGCCGAGCGGGTTCGCCTGGCGGACATGGCCAGTCGCAGCGAAAAGGAACGCTTTGTCATCGCTGATCGTGCCCTGGCCGATTACGATAAATTGCTCGCCACCTGGACCCCAGTAGCCGAGGCTTATGATGACGTACTCCGCTGGCGAATCGACCGCATGGGCGCGCTCAACGCCCGGGCGCGTCGGACGGAAGTGATTGCCGAGTACCAGAAGTTGATCGCCGAAGGCGTGAGTATTCCCACCTATGCCTTGCGTTGGGTGGCGTCCTCCTACCTGGAGCAGCGTGAGCCGGAGATCGCCGTCGACTTGTACCGACGGGTACTGAGCGCACCGGACGCCGATGTCGCGGATCGCTTCGAGGACAGTACCGCGCTCTATTATGCGTTGCTGGAAAGCGAAAGATCCGAAGAGGCCCGTGCCTTGGCCGAGGACCTGGCGAAGTCCCAGCATCCACGGGTCGAGCTCAAGGGCTTGCCAATCGGCAACCCCAACGACGAATGGATGGATGCTCAACTGCTCGCCGCCCAGTCCGGGACCTATGGTGCCGATCTGCCTACCGCGGAGGCGCGCCTGGAAACGCTGGTCAATCAAGGGCCCGGCA
The DNA here is from genome assembly GCF_001269905.1 of Pseudomonas corrugata. Classification (GTDB taxonomy): domain Bacteria; phylum Pseudomonadota; class Gammaproteobacteria; order Pseudomonadales; family Pseudomonadaceae; genus Aquipseudomonas; species Aquipseudomonas corrugata. The sequence continues at coordinate 4,531 of NZ_LHVK01000002.1, forward strand.
ATATCGGCCTGCGGCTGGCCCAGGCAGATCTGTATCAGGCCCGGGATTGGCCGCGCCGTTCGGAAAACCTGCTCAAGGAAGTCGAGGCGACCACCCCGCGCAACCGGGACCTGGAAATCGCCCAGGCCCGCGCCGCCCTGGATTTGCAGGAATGGCGGCAGTTGGATGTCCTGACCGACGATGTCGTTGCTCGTTACCCGGAAAACGCCCACGTCAAACGCTTGCAGCGCCTGCGCGATGTGCACGACATGGCTGAACTGCGCATCGAGGCCTATACCGGCAAAAGTTATGGCGGCAGCAACGGCGATGCCGGTGCGGTGACCGGCAGTCGGGACTTCGGTATCGAAACGTTGCTCTATAGCCCACCCGTCGACGAGGACTGGCGGCTGTTCGGCGGCGTCGGTTACGCCACGGGCGACTTCGAGGAAGGCACCGGCCATCATCGCTGGCAGCGCCTGGGTGTGGAGCGTCGCAGCCGTGACATGACCCTGGAAGCGGAAGTCTCCAACCATGCTTACGGTTCCGGTGACAAACAGGGCGCGCGCGTGGCGTTGGCCCTGGATATCGATGATCACTGGCAGTACGGCGGCAGCCTGGATTACCTCTCGGCCAACACGCCGCTGCGTGCCCTCAACAGCGGCATTCGCGCCAATGGCGGCAGCGGTTTCATCCGCTGGCGAGCCCATGAAAGTCGCGAGTGGCGATTGACGGTCAGTCCGTCCCATTTCAGTGATGGCAACAACCGTCTCGAAACCCTGCTGACCGGCCGCGAAGGTCTCTACAGCACCCCGCGCCTGCAGGTGGAAATGGGTCTGGAGGTAGCGGCCAGCCGCAACAGTGGCTCCAACGAAGTGCCCTATTTCAACCCCAAGTCGGACCTCGGCGTCATGCCGACCGTCACGGCCAACCATGTGTTGTATCGCCGGTACGAAACCGCATGGAGCCAGCAATTCCAGGTCGGTGCCGGCAGCTACAGCCAGCGCGACCACGGCACCGGCGCCATGGGGCTGCTCGGTTACGGCCAGCGTTTCCTCTGGAACGACGTGCTCGAGGCCGGCGCCACGCTGAGCTGGCTCAACCGCCCTTACGACGGCGATCGTGAAAGCGATCTGCGCCTGCTTGTCGACCTCACCTACCGCTTCTAGAAGAGTTTGAAGATGCCTGTCATTTCGCGATTCATCCTTCTGCTGGGGGTCTTGCTGATCAGCGCGTGTGCCCAGCAGGCCCCGGCGTTCACGCCGCCCTCGCAACGGCCCCTGGCGGCCAATGACGAGCCGTGGCCGAAGAACCATGTGCTCGGCATCGCCTATCACGACGTCGAGGACCTTGATCCGGACCAGGCACTGGTAGGCGTGCGCACCGAGCGACTGATCGAGCAACTGGCGTGGCTGCGGGAAAACAACTACCAACCGGTCACCGTGGACCAGATCATCAACGCCCGTAATGGCGGCCCCGAGCTGCCGTCGCGTGCGGTGTTGCTGAGCTTCGACGACGGTTATGCGAGTTTCTACACCCGTGTAATGCCGATCCTGCGTGCCTATAACTGGCCGGCGATCCTGGCGCCAGTGGGCAGTTGGATCGATACGCCGCTGAACCAACCGGTGGATTTTGCCGGGGTAGCGCGCAAGCGCTCCGATTTCCTGACCTGGGAGCAGATTCGCGAGGTGTCGAAGTCGGGTCTGGTGGAGATCGCTGCCCACACCGACGCCAATCACAAAGGCATACTCGCCAACCCGCAGGGCAACCAGCAACCCGCGGCCACCACCCGGCGCTACGATCCCGCCACCGGCCGCTATGAAACCGAGGCCGATTTCCAGGCGCGCTTGCGCAAGGACGTGGCGTCGATCTCCGAGAAAATCCGCAAGGTCACCGGCTACCGTCCGCGAATTTGGGTCTGGCCATACGGGGAAGCCGATGGCACCGCGCTGCAGGTGATCGGCAGCGAGGGTTATCAGATGGCCCTGACCCTGGAGGACGGTCTCGACAGCCTCGATAACCTGATGAGCGGGCCGCGGTTTTTGGTTGCCTCCGATCCGGACGGCGCACATTTCGCCGAAAGCATCGTTTCCGTACAGGCGAGCGACCCGATGCGCGTGGTCCATGTCGACCTGGATTATGTCTACGATCCGGACCCTGTGCAGCAGGAAGCCAACGTCGGCAAGTTGATCCAGCGCATCTATGACTTGGGCGCCAACACGGTATTCCTGCAGGCGTTCGCCGATCCAAAAGGCGATGGCTTGGTGCGTTCGCTGTACTTCCCCAACCGTCACCTGCCGGTACGGGCCGACCTGTTCGATCGGGTTGCGTGGCAATTGCGTACGCGGACCAATGCCAAGGTCTATGCCTGGATGCCGGTGCTCAGCTTTGCCCTGGATGCGAAGCTGCCGCGAGTGCAGCGCTGGGATCCGGAAACCGGCAAGACCGGCGTCGCCCCGGACCAGTACGTGCGCTTGTCGCCGTTCGATCCGAACGTGCGCAAAGTCATCGGTGAAATCTACGAAGACCTGGCGCGGATGAGCTCGTTGGACGGGGTTCTGTACCACGACGACGCCGTGTTCTCCGACTTCGAGGATGCCGGCCCCGCCGCCCTGAAAGTCTATGCGGCCAACGGCCTGCCGACGTCCATCGCCGCCTTGCGCGAGGACCCGGCAGCGATGCAACGCTGGACCCGCTTCAAGAGCCGCTACCTGATCGACTTCACCCGTGAGCTCACCGCCAAGGTCCGGGCGATTCGTGGCCCGCAGGTGCTGACGGCGCGCAATATCTTTGCCGAACCGATGCTCAATCCCGAAAGCGAAGCCTGGTTCGCCCAGAACCTCGATGACTTCCTCGGAGCTTATGACTGGACGGCACCGATGGCCATGCCGTTGATGGAGAAACAGACCCCTGCGCAATCCGGCCCGTGGCTGGAGCGCCTGGTCCAGACCGTCAAGGCCCGCCCCGGTGCTCTCAAGCGCACGGTGTTCGAATTGCAGGCCCGTGACTGGGACAGCAAGCCGGCCAGTGATATCGAGGGTGAGCAATTGGCCGACTGGATGGGACGCCTCAAGCGCCAGGGTGTGACCAGTTTCGGCTACTACCCGGACAATTTCATCGAAGACCAGCCGGCGGTGAAAACCGTGCGGCCGGCGCTCTCCAACAAGTGGAATCCTTGACATGCTCGACAGACTGCTCGCCCTGCTGGTGCTGGCGATCGTCCTTGGAGTGCCCCTGGGCCTGATCTTCCTGGTCACCGGGCAATTCCTGATGGACTTCGTGTTCTTCTACCCGCTGTTCATGTCCGGCCTGTGGATTGCCGGTGGCCTGTATTTCTGGCTGCACTGGGAGCGCCACTGGCCGTGGAAGGACGACACGTTGCCGCCGCCCCTGGCCGGCGAGCCGCTGATCAGCATCCTGGTGCCCTGTTTCAACGAAGGCGATAACGTCGCCGATACCATTCACGCGGCGCTGGGACAGCACTACCCCAACATCGAAGTCATCGCCATCAACGATGGCTCCAAGGACAACACCGGGCAGGTCCTCGATCTGTTGGCGCTGGAAGATCCGCGCCTGCGGGTGCTACACCTGGCGGAGAACCAGGGCAAGGCCGTGGCCCTGCGCATGGGCGCCATCGCGGCCCGTAGCGAATATCTGGTGTGCATCGATGGCGATGCACTGCTGGCGCCCAATACCTGTGCCTATCTGGTCGCGCCGATGCTGGAGAATGCCCGTCTTGGTGCGGTGACCGGCAACCCGCGTATCCGCACCCGCTCGACATTGGTGGGTCGGGTCCAGGTCGGCGAGTTCTCTTCCATCATTGGCCTGATCAAGCGCACCCAGCGGGTCTTCGGGCGGATCTTTACCGTCTCCGGGGTGATCGTCGCCTTCCGTCGCACGGCCCTGCACCGGGTCGGCTATTGGAGCCCGGACATGATCACCGAAGACATCGATATCAGCTGGAAGCTGCAACTGGACCACTGGAGCATCTTCTACGAGCCCCGTGCGCTGTGCTGGATCCTCATGCCCGAAACCCTGCGCGGCCTGTGGCGTCAGCGGCTGCGCTGGGCCCAGGGCGGTGCCGAGGTGCTGTTCAAGAATATCCGTGGCATCTGGCAGTACCGCCATCGCTACCTGTGGCCGCTGCTGTTCGAATATTGCCTGTCCACAGGCTGGGCGTTCACGTTCCTGCTGTCGGTGGTGTTCTGGGGCGCGGGGAAATTCGTCGAGATGCCGGCGGCCATTGCGGTCGAGCATCTCATGCCGCCGGCTTTTACCGGACTGTTGCTGGCGGTGGTGTGCCTGTTCCAGTTCGCGGTGAGCATCCTGATTGATCGCCGTTACGAAAAAGGCCTGTGGCACATCATGTTCTGGGTGGTCTGGTACCCGTTGGTGTTCTGGCTGATCAGCCTGTTCACCACCCTGGTGAGTTTTCCGAAGGTCTTGTTCGGGCAGCATCAGCAGCGTGCGCGCTGGGTCAGCCCGGATCGGGGTATCAAACCGTTTGGTGATGAAGAAGAGGAAGTGATCCGATGAAAATTATCAGGACCCGGCAAAGGCCTTTTCTGGTGTTCATCGATGTGTTCTTCACGGTGCTGGCTTGGGTTGGGCTGCTGTACCTGTTGATCAATGGGCTCTGGCCGCTGTTTGGCAGTCACGCCGGGCCGCGCTTCGGCGGCACATGGCTGGATACGCTCGGGACGTTGCAGATCTACGGTTGGGTGGCATTGGTCAACGCGGTCATCCTGATTGCCTGGGCGCGTTATCAGCAGCGCAAGAGTCGAAGCTTCTCCCAGCGTCGATTGCCAGCGCCGGTCGTCGACGATCAGGGTTTGAGCGATAGTTTCAAACTGACTGACGAGCGCCTGGACACCCTGCGCCGGCCGGGCTCAAAGATCATCCACAACAACCAGGAGGGTGACATCAGCCATGTCCAGGAGGGTGACATCAGCCATGTCGTGCCGCACTTTCATGTGCTGAGCAAGGAACTGCAACCGCCGCCCCTGGCGCCGTTGGAGCCGGCGCGGGTTATCCAGCTGCCGGCCGATCATTCGATGTAGAGGCCGCCGACGCCTTCGCGAGCAGGCTCGCTCCCACAGGGATTGGTGTGAGCCCAAGTTTGTAGGCAACGCAGCGTGTGCGAGCCTGCGCGCGAAGGCGATAGGTCAGGCGCTTGAAAAATCCCGGATCAACCGCCACGCCTCATCCACCGGCAGCGGTTGCTTCATGCGTTGGGCCAGCGCCGCCATGGCCCGGCCTTCATCGCAGGCCACAGCCGCGGCAACCAGGCCATCCTTGCCCAACAGGCCAATGAAGGGCGGATGCTCGGGAGTGCCCTTGAATTGCACCTCGTCCCATTGCTCGGCATGGCCGAGGTAGTCGTAGCGTTTGCCGAAGTGATAGGTCCAGAAAAACGGCACATCCAAGTAATGTTCCTCACCGCCGAGCATATTCGCTGCTGCGATTCGGGCCTGTTGTTGGGCCAGGCGCCAGTGTTCGATTCGCCGGGGCTGGCCGCTGAGGGGAAATGTCGCGATATCACCGACGGCCCATACCCCGTCGGCCACGCGCATGCCGGCGTCGACGGTTATTGACTGGTCCTCTTCCCGCGGCAAATCGGCGAATGGTTCGGTGGCTGGACGAACGCCGATCCCGACAATCACAAGGTCCGCCGCAAAGCGCTGGCCATTATCCAGCACCACGGCCTCCACCTTACCGGCACCTTCGATGCGCGCCGCTTCGCCATCGGTGTGATAAACCACGCCGTTGGCTCGATGCCGGGCCAGGATGGCCTGGCCGACACTGTCGCCCAACTGAGCCGCGAACGGCACGGGGTGACGGGCCAGGACAGTGACGCTCAGCTCCCGTTTGCGCAGCGACGAGGCCACTTCCATGGCAATGAAACTGTCACCGATAATCACCGCTCGTTGCCCGGGCCGGGCGCAGTCGAGGATGTGCCTTGTGTGTTCCATCGAGCGCAGCACGAAGACCTGCGGCAGATCGATGCCCGGCAGGTCCGGAGTCCTGGGCGTTGCGCCAGTGGCGATCAGCGCTGCGTCGTAGTCCAGTGTCCGCCCGTCGGCCAGGCGAATCTGCCGCGAGGTGCTATCCAGGCCCACAACTTCGCCGTGAATCCGATCGATACGTTGCTGGGTGAAGTAAGTTTCATCCCGCAACGCGGGTGTCTCATCGACTGTCATGTCGCCGGCCAGGACGTATTTGCTCAGCACCGTGCGGTCATATCCTGCGTCGGTTTCGCGATCGATCAGCTGAATCCGGCCGCCGAAGCCTTTATCGCGCAATGCCGCAGCGCATGCGGTGCCGGCTGCCCCGGCACCGATGATGACAAAGGTGCGTGGGTCGTCGGCCGGCGGGATCTTCTCGGCGGGCAACGGTTGGTCATCGACCCAGATGTCGCCGTCGCGCACCTCGACGTGATAGCGCTCCAGGCTATCGAGGGCCGGAGGTTCGCACAGGGCGCCGTCTTCGGCCCGAAATGCAGCCTTGTGCCAGGGACAGATCAGCCTTCCGTGACACACCGCACCCTTGGCCAACGGCGCGCCGGCGTGCGGGCATTTACCCTGGAAGGCGCGTATCTGGTCGCCCGCGCGAAGCAGCAGGAGGGTCGTTTCGTTGATCTTGACTTCGAGGCCGCGGTCTTCGCGTACATCCGTGAAGCGGGCGACTTTATGCAGGGGCATGGTCAGTCTCCGGCAGGCGTTTCTCCTTAGAGTCGGCTGACTGGAGCGAGGTTCAGCATAATTGTCACTGCAACCCGGGCGGAGCTGGGGCTATAGTGCGCAGGCCGTCCATGGCTTGACCCGCATAAGGTGCCCGGTATGACCCGATTGACCTCCCTCACCCCCTGGCTGGCAGCCTTCACCCTGGTGCTGTGCGCCCAAGGGGCTGTTCAGGCCGAGGAGCGTTTCACCCTCAACATCCCCGGCGTGTCGGATAACCGCCTTTTCACCGCTGCGGCTGCCAGTGATGCCAACAAATGCGGTGGCAAGAACATTTCCCCGGCCTTGAGCTGGAACGCCGGCCCGCCGGGTACCCTCAGCTACGCCATCGTCATGCTGGACCCGGATGGCCAAAGGGGCCAGGGCGTCGACCACTGGGTCCATTACGGTATCAAGGCCACCACGCGGCAGATACCAGTGGGGGCGGGCAGCAAGACCACGCTGGAAGGCGTGAGCGGTATCAACAGCAAGAACACCCACGGTTATATCGGTCCCTGCCCACCCATCGGCGATAGCGCTCATCACTATCTGATCCAGCTCTTCGCCCTGGACCTGCCGCCGAATGCGTTGCCCGCAGGGCTGACCCGTGCCCAACTGATGGAAAAGATCAACGGCCACGTGTTGCGCAACAGCAGCGTCGTGCGGCGTTACCATCGCTGACTCAGCATATGAACCCTGCTGGACTTTGTAGGAGCTGGCGAAGCCTGCGATCTTTCGATTTCGACCTTTCGCTCTCGACTCAGTCGGTAGTGGAAAGATCGCAGCCTCGTTGCACTCGGCAGCTCCTGCAAGGTGCGGCCCCCGCCACTCAATAACCTGATATTCAAATTTGCCCATGACAGCCATCACCCATCCGCCAGGCGACCGGTTCAGCCGGTCCGACTACAAGACCCTGGGGCTTGCCGCCTTGGGCGGGGCGCTGGAGATCTACGATTTCATCATCTTCGTCTTCTTCGCCCTGACCCTCAGCCAGTTGTTCTTCCCACCGGAAATGCCCGACTGGCTGCGCTTGCTGCAAAGCTTCGGGATTTTCGCCACTGGTTACCTGGCACGGCCGCTGGGCGGCATCCTCATGGCGCACTTCGCTGATCGGCTGGGGCGCAAACGGGTATTCAGCCTGAGCATCCTGATGATGGCCTTGCCCTGCCTGCTCATCGGCGTGATGCCGACCTATGCGCAAATCGGCTATTTCGCACCGTTGTTGCTGTTGGCGCTGCGTATCCTGCAGGGCGCGGCGGTGGGTGGTGAGGTGCCGAGTGCCTGGGTATTCGTGGCCGAGCATGCCCCGCTCCACCATCGCGGCTATGCCCTGGGCTTCCTTCAGGCCGGCCTGACCTTCGGCTACTTGCTCGGCGCGCTGACCGCCACGGCGCTGGCCCGTATCTACACCCCAACGGAAATTCTCGATTACGCCTGGCGCATGCCCTTCCTGCTGGGTGGCGTCTTCGGTGTCATCGGCGTCTGGCTGCGTCGCTGGCTGAGCGAAACACCGATCTTCATGGCCTTGCAAGCCAACCGCGAAGACGCTGCGGAACTGCCGCTGCGCACGGTGCTGCGGGACCATCGCCATGCCTTGCTGCCCGCCGCCATTCTGACCTGCGTGCTGACCTCCGCCGTGGTGGTGTTCGTGGTCATTACCCCGACCGTGATGCAGAAAAGCTTCGGCATGACGCCCGGCCAGACCTTCGCCTTGAGCAGCCTGGGCATCGTCTTCCTGAACATCGGCTGTGTCCTGGCCGGCCTCATCGTCGACCGCATCGGTGCCTGGCGTACCGTGATGCTCTACAGCGTGTTGCTGCCCCTGGGCATCTCCGTGCTCTACGCCAGCCTGATCAATGGCGGTGCCTGGCTGGGCCTGGCCTACGCCGTGGCCGGGCTGGGTTGCGGGGTGGTCGGCGCGGTGCCTTCGGTGATGGTCAACCTGTTCCCGCCAAAGATTCGCGTCTCCGGCATCTCGTTCACCTACAACATTGCCTACGCGTTGTGGGCCAGTGTCACGCCGCTGGTGCTGATCGCGCTGGTGCCGTGGAGTCCTTGGGTGTGCGTGGGGTATAGCGTGGTGATGGGGGCGGTGGGGGTCGCGGCGGCGATGTTTTTTTCGCGACGCCCCGTGAAGTCGGCGCAGCCTTCGTTGGCGTGTGACGCCTAGTTCCGCTCAGGCGCCTCTGCGGGGCCGGTGGCCGGTCTTCAAAGGCGTTCGCGCAAGAAGTCCACAAAAGCCCGGGTGCGTGCCGAGCGGCGTCGGTCCTGGCTGAATACCGCGTGAAGGGGTAATGCTGTCGGCTGGTATGGAGCGAGCACGCTGGTCACGGTTCCCTGGCGAACATCGGCGGCGAACAGCCACTGTGGCGAAAGCGAAATACCTAACCCGCAAAGCACCATTTCCCGGATCGCTTCGCTGCTGTTGCTGGTGACGTTGCCCTTGATCGTCACGTGATGTTTGTCGCCATGGCAGTCGAACTGCCAAACGTCATAGTGCTCCAGCAGGGTAAACCCCAGGCAGTTGTGACGGGACAGGTCAGACGGTTCGAGTGGTGTGCCGTGTCGTTGCAAGTACGTGGGGGAGGCATATACCTGGCGCGTGCTCTCGCCGAGCTTCAAAGCTACCAGTCCTTCGTTCTGGACCCCGCCGATACGAATGGCCACGTCGATATTTTCCTTCAGCACATCCTCATGTTGATCGCTTAGTCTCAGGTCTATCCGAACCTGTGGATGACGTGCCAGGAAGTCACCTACCAGAGGCGCAATACACAACCGCCCGAAACTTACCGGAGCCGCTACGCGCAGAGGACCGGCGACCTGTTCCTGGCCGCTGGCGAAACTGAGTCGGGCAGTGTCCAGGCTGGCGAGAATTTCCTTGCTCTGGGCATAGAAGCGCTGGCCTTGGTCGGTCAACGCCAGATGGCGGGTGCTGCGGGCAAACAGCGCTCCGCCCAGATGTTTCTCCAACCCGCGGATCTGCTTGCTCACCGCCGGTTGGCCCAGGTTCAGTTCCCTGGCGACGGCCGAGAACGAACCGCGTTCCACCACCCGTACGAACACCTGCATTGCATCGAACAGATCCATAGGGATTTGGCCTGTGTGGGGAATAAATCCTATCCATTGTTGCTTACTTATCGGAATACGTCGTTGCTCGCAATATGAACCTGCCCACTCATTGGAGGTTTACTGTCATGACCATCACCATGTCCGCTGCTATCGCTGAAGCTGCTCAGGCTCCACTGGTTGTCCGCCCCATTCCCCGGCCGGTTCCCGGTGAGGGACAAGTTTTGATCAAGGTCCACGCTGTAGGAGTCAACCCGCTGGATACCAAGATTGCGGCAGGTGGCGGTGCCCATGCTCGTCAGCCCCTGCCCGCCGTACTGGGGATTGACCTGGCGGGGACCGTCGTTGCGTTGGGTGAGGGTGTGAATGATTTTGCCCCCGGCGAGGAGGTATTCGGCATGGCGGGCGGTATCGGCGGCGCCCAGGGTGCACTTGCCGAGTACATTGCCGTCGATGCTCGTCTGATCGCCCCCAAGCCCGCTTCACTGAGCATGCGGGAAGCGGCGGCGTTGCCGCTGGTCTTCATCACGGCCTGGGAAGGGCTGGTGGATCGTGCCAATGTCCGGGCCGGCCAGCAAGTGCTGATCCATGGTGGTGCGGGCGGTGTCGGTCAAATGGCCGTGCAGATCGCCAGGGCTCGAGGCGCCGAGGTCTATGCCACCGGCTCGATCGGCAGCTTGGATTTCATTCGCGAACTGGGCGCGACGGCCATTGACTACCGATCCGAAGACACCGACAGCTACGTACGCCTGCACACCGATGGCGAGGGCTTCGACATCGTTTATGACACGGTCGGCGGCCCGACCCTGGACGCGTCGTTCAACGCCGTGAAGACCTACACCGGACATGTCCTCAGTTGCTTGGGCTGGGGACAGCACAGTCTGGCGCCATTGTCGTTTCGTGGCGCGAGTTATTCCGGCGTATTTACCTTGATGCCCTTGCTGACCGGCAAGGGGCGAGAGCGCCATGGCCAGATCCTGCGGGAGGCGGCAGGGCTGGTTGAGGCCGGGAAACTGCGGATCAAGGTCGATCCACGGCGGTTTGGCCTGGGCGAGGTCAATGACGCGTTTGGCCAAGTGGCAGATGGGCGCGGGCAAGGGAAAACGGTGGTGGAAATCGGGATCGAATGATTGGATTTCCCCGTTGCGAGTCATGTGTCGTCTCGCTGGCCGCCTTTTGCGCCTGGACATCCACGGTGACCAGGCGCTGCTGTTTCAGCGCCTCCAAAAAATTTTTGCTGTCGTTAACCCGAACCGCAGATCCTCCTCGTCTGAGCTTGTGAACGGATCATCCACTCACGAGGTCAGCCCATGTCCCGCCCGCTCCCATTCCTACGCCCTGCTGCCCAGGGCTTCGCCGTGACCCTACTGGTGGCGCTGGCCGGTTGTAGCCAGCCATACGGGGAAACCGCCAAGCCGGGCGAGCCGGTAGCTGCGGCGCCCAGCTCCGAACTCAAGGGCGAAGTGGCCTATGTGGCCCAGCCTGCGGTACAGCCCATGAGTGCGCCGGCACCGATGGCCTCGTCGAAGGTGATGAACGACTCGATCGTTGGGGACTACCGCTCCGAGCCGCGGGAACAATATGAAAAACTGCCGGACAATCCCATCCACAGCGTTGCCGAAACACCGGTGTCGACTTTCAGCGTGGATGTCGACACCGGCAGCTACGCCAATGTGCGACGTTTCCTCAACCAGGGTAGCCTGCCGCCCGAAGGGGCTGTGCGGCTGGAGGAAATGGTCAACTACTTTCCCTACACCTACGCACTGCCCACCGATGGTTCGCCTTTTGGCGTGACCACCGAGGTGGCGCCGTCACCGTGGAACCCTCACACCCGGTTGCTGCGTATCGGCATCAAGGCTTCCGACCGCGCCGTGGCGGACCTGGCGCCGGCCAACCTGGTGTTCCTGGTGGACGTTTCCGGTTCGATGGACCGTCGCGAAGGCCTGCCGCTGGTCAAGGGCACGTTGAAATTGCTGGTTGACCAATTGCGCGATCAGGACCGGGTGTCCCTGGTGGCCTACGCCGGTGAGTCGCGGGTGGTGCTCAAGCCGACCTCGGGTCGCGACAAGGTGAAAATCCGCAATGCCATCGATCAGCTCGATGCCGGAGGTTCCACCGCAGGTGCCTCGGGTATCGAACTGGCCTACCAGATGGCCCGGGAAAGCTTCATCGACAAAGGCATCAACCGCATCCTGCTGGCCACCGACGGCGACTTCAACGTCGGCGTCAGTGATTTCGACAGCCTCAAGCAGATGGCGGTGGACCAGCGTAAAAGTGGCGTCTCCCTGACGACCCTGGGTTTCGGTGTGGATAACTACAACGAACACCTGATGGAACAACTGGCCGATGCCGGCGACGGCAACTACGCCTATATCGACAACCTGCTCGAAGCACGCAAGGTGTTGGTGGACCAGCTCAGCTCGACCCTGGCGGTGGTGGCGCGGGATGTGAAGTTGCAAGTGGAGTTCAACCCCGCCCAGGTCAGCGAGTATCGCCTGTTGGGTTATGAGAACCGCGGGCTGAAACGTGAGGATTTCAGCAACGACAAGATCGACGCCGGCGAAATCGGTGCCGGGCACACGGTGACGGCGTTGTATGAAATCGTGCCGAAAGGGGAGCAGGGTTGGCTGGAGCCGCTGCGCTATGCCAGCCCGCAGCCCAAGCAAGAGGGCAAGGCCGGTGAGCTGGCAATGGTGCGGGTACGCTACAAACCCGCTGAAGGTGGCAGCAGCCGACTGATCGAACATCCGATAGCCAGTGCGCAGGGCGAAGGCAAGGCCAGCGATGACCTGCGTTTCTCGGCGGCGGTGGCGGCCTTTGCGCAGCAGCTCAAGGGCGAGGGGCGCTACACTGGGTCGATGAGTTTGAAGGACACCGCTCAGTTGGCCCGTTCTGCGCGGGGCGATGACCCGTTCGGGCTGCGTGCCGAGTTCGTGCAGATGGTCGAGCTGGCACAGAGCCTCAAGCCCGAGGCCAAACACGGTTCCTGAAGATTAATGGGATCAAAATGTGGGAGCCGGGCTTGTGGGAGCAAGGCTTGCCCGCGATGGCGGTAAGTCCGTCAGCAACAATGTTGACCGGTCCATCGCTATCGCGAGCAAGCTTTGCTCCCACAGGTGTTGCGCCGTTTGATCCTTAACTGACCGGCATCAGAACAAGCCCGGCTCCCACAGTGGATCGATGTTGTTTGCAGAATCGCATTTCTCTTGGAAGGAGTCCGCCGCCCAAATGCCCACCCCGATTGACTCCGTCAGCGACGAAACGCTGCTGGCCCGCTACCGCGACGGTGATGGCGCCAGTTTTGAAATCCTCTATGCGCGGCATCGGCAGGGGCTTTATCGTTTCCTCGTGTCTTTGAGCAACAAGGCTGAGCTGGCCGAGGAAATCTTCCAGGACACTTGGCTCAGCCTGATCCGCAGCAGCACCCAGCCACAAGGACGGGCGAGTTTTCGCACCTGGCTGTTCCAGATTGCCCGCAACCGTTTGATTGATCACTGGCGCCGGCACGGTGTTCACAATCCATTGCATGACAGCTACGACGAACAACTTCATGTCCAGTCCGACGATTCCAGTAGCCCGGAGCAACAGTTGAGCCTGAGCCGCGATCAGGGCCGGCTGGACGTCGCCTTGCAAGCCTTGCCCGAAGACCAGCGCGAAGTCTTCCTGCTGCGCCTGCACGGCGACCTGGAGCTGCCACAGATCGCCGCCCTGACCGGCGTCCCGCTGGAAACAGTAAAGAGCCGTTTGCGTTACGCCCAGCAGAAGTTGCACCGGCTGCTGGCCGAGGAGGTACCCGCATGATTGACTCCCGACAGACCCCGGATCCCGCTGACGAAGCGCTGATCGAGCATTTCCGCCAACACGCCAGCGGCGAGCCACCTGCCTCCCTGGACGCCTTCATCCTGGCCACCGCCCGCCGCGAAGCGCCGGCGCCCAAGCCAAGCCTGTGGAGCCGCTGGTTGCAGGCCTGCCAACGGCCGCGCTGGCAAATGGCGTTCGCCACGGTGGCGGGCGTGGCGCTGATGATCGGCCTGGTGCTGCGTTCGCCAGTCCCAAAGGACGAACTGGCTGCACCGGCAGCGCTGGATTATTCCGCGGCCCGGCAGGAGCTTGCCGTTGCCCCCGCGCCGGCAGCCCCTGCTGCCCCGGCGCCGATGGCGCGCATGGCGCCCCTGGGCGAACTGAGCCGGGAACCGGAGCAGCCTGTGCAAGTCCAGGCGGATGAGCCCATGGCGAAAAAGAGCAAGGCCGTGTCCGCCGCCCCCTCTTCGCTGGAGCAGGGGTTGCTGGAAATCCTGCGGTTGCGCCAGGCGGGGGAGACCAAGGCGGCGGATGAGAAGTTGCTTGGTCTGCACAAGCGGTTTCCCAAGGAAGACTTGCCGGCGCGGCTGGAGGCGTTGCGCAAGCGTTGAGTGAATCAATGGCCCACAAAAAAGCCCCAAGTCTCGCGACTTGGGGCTTTTGATCATCTGTATGGCGCACCAGGCGGGATTCGAACCCACGACCCCTGCCTTCGGAGGGCAGTACTCTATCCAGCTGAGCTACTGGTGCAACGCGGCGCCATGATACTCATATGCATCGCGGGCGTCCATGCTGCTGATTTGCCGTTGTTTTCCGGCCTTGGGGCAGGTGCTGGCTACGCTGATCAGAAAAAACGGTCAATTTCGTCTTTTTCGTTCTTTTTTTCGAACAGCCTATTGTCCTTCACCCCCATCGGCCCTAGGATTCGTTTGAGATTTCAAACGCTCTTGTCTGGGTGCTGAACCGCACGTCTATGCTTGTTGTGCGTTATTTCTGTGCTTCAGCCCAGTGAATGATTTCCCTGACGGCAGCCCATAAGGCGCCTTTCTACAACTCTAATTCGCTCCGCGTGCGCGCGGTGCTGTTAAGGAAAGCCGACATGCAGCTTAAAGACACCCAGTTGTTCCGCCAGCAAGCCTTCATCGATGGCGCTTGGGTCGATGCGGACAATGGTCAGACGATCAAGGTCACCAACCCGGCCACGGGCGAAGTGTTGGGTACCGTGCCGAAAATGGGCGCTGCCGAAACCCGCCGTGCGATCGAAGCCGCCGACAAGGCGCTGCCGGCCTGGCGTGCGTTGACCGCCAAGGAGCGCGCCAACAAGCTGCGCCGCTGGTATGAATTGCTGATCGAAAACCAGGACGACCTCGGTCGCCTGATGACCCTGGAGCAGGGCAAGCCACTGGCCGAAGCCAAGGGCGAGATCGTCTATGCTGCGTCGTTCATTGAGTGGTTCGCCGAAGAAGCCAAGCGCATCTACGGTGACGTGATTCCCGGCCACCAGCCCGACAAGCGCCTGATCGTGATCAAACAGCCGATCGGCGTGACCGCCGCCATTACCCCGTGGAACTTCCCGGCCGCGATGATCACCCGCAAGGCCGGTCCGGCCCTGGCCGCCGGTTGCACCATGGTCATCAAGCCGGCCTCGCAAACCCCGTTCTCGGCCCTGGCCCTGGTGGAACTGGCGCACCGTGCCGGCATCCCGCAAGGCGTGCTGAGCGTGGTCACCGGCAGCGCCGGCGACATCGGCGGCGAGCTGACCAGCAACCCGATCGTGCGCAAGCTGTCCTTCACCGGTTCGACCGAGATCGGTCGCCAACTGATGGCCGAATGCGCCAAGGACATCAAGAAAGTCTCCCTGGAACTGGGCGGCAACGCGCCGTTCATCGTGTTCGACGACGCGGACCTGGATAAGGCCGTCGAAGGCGCGATCATTTCCAAGTACCGCAACAACGGCCAGACCTGCGTCTGTGCCAATCGTCTGTACATCCAGGATTCGGTGTACGACGCGTTCGCGGAAAAACTCAAGGCCGCGGTGGCCAAGCTCAAGATCGGCAACGGTCTGGAGGACGGCACCACCACCGGTCCGCTGATCGACGAGAAAGCCGTCGCCAAGGTCCAGGAACACATCGCCGATGCCGTTGGCAAAGGCGCGACCGTGCTGGCCGGTGGCAAACCGATGCAAGGCAACTTCTTCGAGCCGACCATCCTGACCAACGTCCCGAAAACCGCTGCTGTAGCCAAGGAAGAAACCTTCGGCCCGCTGGCGCCGCTGTTCCGCTTCAAAGACGAAGCCGAAGTGATCGCGATGTCCAACGACACCGAGTTCGGCCTGGCCTCGTACTTCTATGCCCGTGACCTGGGCCGTGTGTTCCGCGTGGCTGAAGCCCTGGAATACGGCATGGTCGGCGTCAACACCGGTTTGATTTCCAACGAAGTCGCGCCGTTCGGCGGCATCAAGGCCTCGGGCCTGGGCCGTGAAGGCTCCAAGTACGGCATCGAGGACTACCTGGAAATCAAATACCTCTGCCTGGGTATCTGATCCTGTTGCAAGCGCAAAGGGCACGAGAGCGCTGTCCCTTTGCGCCGTTTCAAAACTGCACTTTTTTCCTGCGGCCGGGAACGCCGTGGCAGTCGATCATCGCATGCTGCCGCCGTTGAATGCCCGCCGTGCAAATCCTTGAGCCACGCCGACCGATGAGCGGCGAATGAGGACTGTAATGAGCAAGACTAACGCTGATCTGATGGCCCGCCGTACCGCTGCCGTTCCACGTGGCGTCGGACAAATCCACCCGATCTTCGCTGAATCGGCGAAGAACGCCACGGTAACCGACGTTGAAGGCCGTGAATTCATCGACTTCGCCGGCGGCATCGCCGTACTGAACACCGGCCACGTGCACCCGAAAATCATCGCCGCCGTGACCGAGCAACTGAACAAGCTGACCCACACCTGCTTCCAGGTCCTGGCCTACGAGCCGTACGTGGAACTGTGCGAAAAAATCAACGCCAAGGTCCCTGGCGATTTCGCCAAGAAAACCCTGCTGGTCACCACCGGCTCCGAAGCGGTGGAAAACGCCGTGAAGATCGCCCGTGCCGCCACTGGTCGTGCGGGAGTGATTGCTTTCACCGGCGCTTACCACGGTCGCACCATGATGACCCTGGGCCTGACTGGCAAGGTCGTGCCGTACTCGGCCGGCATGGGCCTGATGCCGGGTGGTATCTTCCGCGCGCTGTACCCGAACGAACTGCACGGCGTGAGCATCGACGATTCCATCGCCAGCATCGAGCGCATCTTCAAGAACGACGCCGAGCCGCGTGACATCGCTGCAATCATCATCGAGCCGGTGCAGGGCGAGGGTGGTTTCTATGTGGCGCCGAAGGAGTTCATGAAGCGCTTGCGTGCTCTGTGCGACCAGCACGGTATTTTGCTGATCGCCGACGAAGTGCAGACCGGCGCAGGCCGTACCGGTACCTTCTTTGCCATGGAGCAGATGGGCGTTGCCGCCGACCTGACTACCTTCGCCAAATCCATCGCTGGCGGCTTCCCGCTGGCCGGTGTCTGCGGCAAGGCCGAGTACATGGACGCCATCGCCCCGGGTGGCCTGGGTGGCACCTATGCGGGTAGCCCGATCGCTTGCGCGGCGGCGCTGGCAGTGATGGAAGTGTTCGAAGAAGAGCACCTGCTGGATCGCTGTAAGGCCGTGGGCGAGCGCCTGGTCAACGGCCTCAAGGCCATCCAGAAGAAATACCCGGTAATCGGTGAAGTCCGCGGCCTGGGCGCGATGATTGCCGTGGAGCTGTTCGAAAACGGTGATTCCCATAAGCCGAACGCCGCTGCCGTGGCCCAGATCGTGGCCAAGGCACGCGACAAGGGTTTGATCCTGTTGTCCTGCGGCACTTATGGCAACGTCCTGCGTGTGCTGGTGCCGTTGACCTCGCCAGACGAACAGTTGGACAAGGGCCTGGCAATCATCGAAGAATGCTTCTCCGAGCTCTGACGTTGCGAGCTGTGTGTTGATCCATGAAAAACCCGCTTTTTAGCGGGTTTTTTCATGTTCGGGCACCTATTCTGAGAGTTTGAGCTGTTTGCAACGGCGGCCATTGTCTAAGGTGCAGCTATTGCAAGGGAGCGATGCCGCATGACTGCTGTGGATTTGCCCGCTGTACCCCGTGTGTTGATCGCCGAGGCCGACCCGGCGTCCCGTGAGTTGCTGGAACAGGTGTTATCGGGCTTGCGCTGCGATGCGCGGGTGGACACGTGCAGTGAAGGCAAACAGGCGCTGGAGTTGCTGGCGCATCATCCTTACGACCTGGTGATCGCCGATTGGGAGCTGCCGGGTGTCGATGGCTTGAGTATCCTGCGGGGCCTTCGCCATCAACAGCGCACCCCGCCATTGCCATTCATCCTGATGAGCCGGCGCAATGACAGCGCCAGTGTACGAGAGGTATTGCCACTGGCGCCGGCCGCTTATCTGACCAAACCCTTGAACCGGGAAAGCCTGACCCAGCGTCTGCAAGGCTTGCTGTTGAGTGGCTCTGAGGACGTCGCCAGCGATGCGCCGACGCCTGGCCCCGCCCAGACCCTGGCGACGTATCTTGAGCGTCGGCGCGAACTGTCCGAAGGCGCGCCGCTGATGACCGATGTGCAACTGGCCGTCAAGCGCAGCCTCAACCCCGGCGGCCTGGACCTGAAGTTACTGGAAGAGGACATCCGCACCGACCCGCAGATCACCGCCGTGCTGATCGCCGCGGCCAACAGTGCAGCCCAGCATCAGGGCGGCGGTTCGGTGCAGACCGTGGCCCAGGCGCTGCACCAGCTCGGTACCGGGCAGAGCATGAACCTGATCCTCGGGTTGACCCTCAAGCGCTGTGCCCGGCTCAGCAATCCCTGCCTGGCAGACTATGCCGAGCGTTATTGGCTGTTGTCGCTGCATACCGCCGAATACGCCCGGACGATAGCTCGTTTGCTGGATCTGGAACCGGAGCGCTGTTATTGCGCCGGGCTGCTGCATCGCTTGGGTGAACTGGCGGTGTTGCGCTGTCTGGAAGAATGGAAGCAGGCCGGTGGCGAACTGGATGAGCTTGAGGAAGTGGGAAACTTCCTGGAGCAGCAGGGCGCCGGTTTTGGTTCGGCGTTGCGTACGCGCTGGCGCTTGCCGCTGGAACTACGGGAGTTGATTGCGGCGGTCTACGGCCTTGGCGGCGGGGTTTACTCCCGCGAGGCCCTGGTGATGAACATGGCAGGGCAAATGGCCCACCTGACCGAGCGTGAGGGCCTTGAGGAGCTGGCCCGGGGGCGCACGGCGCGGTTGCTGAAGATTGGCTTGCCGGAGTTGATGCGTTTGCGCAGGAAGTAAGAACGTCGATTCAACCCTGTGGGAGCGAGCCTGCTCGCGAAAGCGGTCTTGCATTCAACGATGCAGTGACTGTCAGACCGCTTCGCGAGCAAGCCCGCTCCCACAGGTACTTGTATAGGACGTCGATCAGGCGACGATGATCCGATTCTTGCCCTGGCGCTTGGCTTCGTACATGGCGGCGTCAGCACGCGAGAACAGGCTGTCGAGGGTCTGATCCTCGTCGGTAATACTGGTCAGCCCCTGGCTGACGGTGATACCGAAACCCTGATCCCCGCTGCGGAAGGTCAGGCGCTGGATTTCCCGTTGCAGGCGCTCGGCCACCTGCATGGCCATGTCCGGGGCACAGCCGGGGAATACGGCGGCGAATTCTTCGCCGCCGATCCGCCCGAACAGGTCGCCTCGCCGGAGCACGGTCCGCCCGCTTTCGGCGATTTTCTGCAGCACGCTATCGCCTTCCTGGTGACCGTAGGTGTCGTTGATCACCTTGAAATCATCGATGTCCAGCAGCAGGAAGGCCATGGGCGTACCTTGCATTCGTGCCTGTTCGAATTCGCGGTGGGCGCATTCGAAAAAGTGGCGGCGATTGCTGCTCTGGGTCAGCACGTCGGTGGTTGCCAGTCGCTGCAGTTCGCTTTCCAGCAGCTTCTTTTCGGTGATGTCTTCGGCGATGCCCACCACGATTACCGGCTGTCCCGATTCGGCCTGGCGGTTGATGAAACACTTGTCGCTCAGCCAGCGGATCTGGCCATCGGCGGCGATGATGCGGTATTCGCGATCTTCCACGGCACCCTTGACCAGCACTTCGGCCAGACTGCGCTCGGCATAGTCCAGGTCGTCGGGGTAAATCGCGTCGCGCCATTCGTTGAAGTCGGCCAGTACCAGGCCGACGGGCCGGCCGAAGATACGTTCGTAGGCGGGGCTGACGTAGAGCAGTTGCCGGGTTTCCCAATTGAACGCCCAGAGCACCGCGTTGACGCTGACCAGCAATGAGCTGAAGAGCTGTTCACGTTCGCTCAGGCGCGCCACTTCGCCTTGGGCGTGCATCAGCGCCATGAGTGTCTGGGCCGCCTCGGGCCAATGAGGTTGGGTTGAATCCTGCAGGTTCTTGTCGACCATTGGTACAAATCTCAAAGAGCGTGCACTGTTGAAGGTTCGCACGCGCTTGCTCCAAAGCCCGCCTGGATGGCGAAGTGCTCTTGAGATAAGGGATTCGGGGTGAAGTTCCTTTTCAGGCGACGAAGGGGCGGGGTTTCGGCAGCCAAATCTGTGGGAGCGTGCAGGAAAGAAAAACCCCGCCGGGTGGCGGGGCTTGGTTATCAAGCCGTAGCAGGCCGCAACGAGTAGGTCTTGAGTTGGTCGGCAAAGTCCCGCAAGGACTGGATTCCGCTGATCTCCGCGTCGTGGACCCATTCCTTGATGGCCGCCAGCATGTCGTGGCCGTTGCTGCTGGTCTTTGCCCAGATCTGCTGCAGGGCCAGGCGTTTTTCGTAGATCACCTTCAACGCCTGGCTGTGTTCCAGCATGTTCTGGATGCGCAGGTGATGACGGTCGTCCAGCAGGCTGGTTTCTCGCGACAGCAGGCGTTTGGCCCGGTGGAACTGGTGGCGTACCGAATGATCGACCTTTTCCAGCTCCTGCTTGACCAGCGGGGCGATTACCAGCCTGCGGTACTGGGCCATGATCTGGAACCGGTTGTTCAGGATCGCGATGGCGGTGTCCATGTCCAGATGACCCTTGCCTTCGATTCGGTGGGCAATCGGCGCGACTCGCTGGACCTTGGCCAGGCGCAGGAAGCGGAACACCTGGATCCAGGCCCAGCCCAGGTCGAACTCCCATTTGCGTACCGACAGTTTGGCGGAGTTGGGATAGGTGTGATGGTTGTTGTGCAGCTCTTCGCCACCGATGAGGATGCCCCACGGTACCAGGTTGGTCGCCGCATCGCGGCACTCGAAGTTGCGGTAGCCCACGGCATGGCCCAGGCCATTGACCACGCCGGCCGCCCAGACCGGGATCCACATCATCTGGATGGCCCAGATGGTGATGCCGATGGTGCCGAACAGCAGCAGGTCGATTACGCCCATGATCGCCACGCCCAGGAGTGGGAAGCGGCTGTAGAGATTGCGTTCGATCCAGTCTTCAGGGCAGTTCTTGCCGTAGATGCGCAGGGTTTCCGGATTTTCCGCTTCGGCTCGGTATAGCTCTGCACCTTTGCGCAATACCGTGGAAAGGCCTTTGACAACCGGGCTGTGGGGGTCGTCCACGGTTTCGCATTTGGCGTGGTGCTTGCGGTGGATGGCCGTCCACTCGCGAGTGTTCTGCCCTGTGGTCAGCCACAGCCAGAAGCGGAAGAAATGTTTGAGACCGGCGTTGAGCTCCAGGGAGCGGTGAGCCGAGTAACGGTGCAGGTAGACCGTGACGCTGATGATCGTGACATGGGTCATCAGCAGGGTGACTGCCACCAGTGACCAAGGTGACAAGCCAAGAAAACCTTCGTACCACATAGGCTGTAGGGCCCTCGATAAAGATAGAAACAGCCGCTGCATTATCACCAGCCCTACAGATAAAACCAGTCGGCCTTTCAGATAAGAGTGGCAGGATGTTTCTTCCTCTATAATCCCGGCCTATTTATAAGGACATGGACGACCGAATGACTGCCCATCACCGCATTGCCATGCGAGAAGCGCTGTTTTATCTCGTGCTGTCAGTCGCCTGGCTGCAGCTGGTTGGTTATTTATTAAGCAATTTCTTCGATCAATCCGCCGTCAGGCAGAACTGGCAACTGATCAACGGTTATGTCTGGATGTTGATCAGCGCCGGGTTGATCTTCTTCGCGCGGGCGCGCATGTGCCAGTCGCTCGGCGAAGGCGGGCACACGGCCGATCGCGAACGTCTGCGCCAGGCCGCCGCTGTCTTCGATTGCACCCGCGAGGGGGTACTGGTGACGGATCGCAGCGGCCTGATCGTGCACGTGAACCGTGCCTTCATGGCGATCACCGGTTATGACCGGGACGAGGTGCTGGGCCAGCGTCCCAACCTGTTCAAATCCGGCCGCCACGGACCGGAATTCTACCGTGACATGTTTGCCTCACTGAGCGGGCGGGGTGAATGGAGCGGTGAAATCTGGAATCGACGAAAAAGCGGTGAAATTTTCCCGCAGTGGCAGACGATCCGGGTGCTCGCCGACGACAGTGGCCAGGTCAGCCAGTACGTTGCGGTGTTCTCCGACATCAGTGCGATCAAGGATTCGCAGCACGAACTGGCGTATCTGGCCCATCACGATCCGCTTACCGGCCTGCCCAACCGCATGCTGTTTTCCGACCGCGCGGAGCAGGCCCTGGCCTCGGCGCAGCTGCACAAGCGCGGTTGCGCTTTGCTGCTGGTGGACCTGGACCACTTCAAGAACATCAATGACAGCCTCGGACATGCGGTGGGCGACGAGTTGCTCAAAAGCGTGGCCGAGCGGTTCCAGGCACTCTTCGTGCCGGGGGTGACCCTGGCTCGCCTGGGCGGCGATGAGTTTGCCGTGCTGGTGGAAAACTGCTCGCAGCCGGGGCAGGCAGCGGTCCTGGCCCAACGTATTCTCGACACGTTGAAAGAGCCGTTGCGGCTTGATGGTCATGCCCTGTTCATCAACGCCAGCATCGGCATCAGCCTGTTTCCGGGCGACGCCCTCAGCGCTGGGCAATTGCTACGTAACGCCGACTCGGCCCTGTTCAAGGCCAAGAGCGCCGGACGTGACGGCTACGCCTTGTACACCGAAGAACTGACCGCCCACGCTCAACAACGGGTCGAGATAGCCTCCGAATTGCGTCGTGCCCTCGCCCAGCAGGAGCTACGGGTGCACTACCAGCCGGTGCACGACCTGACGTCCAGTCGCCTGATCGGGGTCGAAGCGCTGGTGCGCTGGGAACATCCTGTACGTGGTTTGATCTCGCCGGCCGAATTTATCCCCGTCGCCGAGCGCACCGGGCTGATCGCCCAGATCGATGGTTGGGTCCTGGCCCAGGCCTGCCGACAGATGTGCCAGTGGCAGCAGGCCGGGGTTGCGCTGGCGTTTGTTGCGGTGAACGTTTCCAGCCGACTGTTCGCCCATCGCGAGTTGTATGAGCAGGTCGCCCGGGTGCTGCATGAAACCGGGCTGGATCCAGCGTTCCTGGAGTTGGAGGTGACCGAAAGCGCAGTGATGGAGGATCCGGAAGTGGCGTTGGAGCAGATGCATCGTTTGCGGGAGCTGGGTGTGCGGCTGGCGATTGACGACTTCGGTACCGGCTATTCATCGCTGCTGCGGCTCAAACGCCTGCCGGTGCAGAAGCTCAAAATAGACCAGGGTTTTGTCGCTGGGTTGCCGTGGGACGAGGACGATGCAGCAATCGTCCGGGTGATCATCGCCCTGGCCCATAGCATGGGTATGCAGGTGCATGCCGAAGGCATCGAACAACGCGAGCAGGCGGGATTCCTGCTGGAGCAGGGCTGTGGGATGGGACAGGGCTACTGGTTCGGGCGGCCGGTGCCGGCGCAGCAGCTGGATTGGGAGCGGGCCCCGGCAATCACCTGACAGGCAAAAAAACCTGTGGGAGCGTGCTTGCTCGCGATGCGGTCTGCCAGAGACAAAAATGTTGACTGTCCCACCGCTATCGCGAGCAGGCTTGCTCCCACAGGGTTTGCTGGTGATGTTTTTGGTTATATAAAAATTCTTAAATAGTCTTTTTAAGAATATGCCGGCTTATCTAGTATTGCTCCACGCCCCGGGCAGTATCGCCCACTGCCGGGCACTCATCCAAGGAGCAGCAGCATGAGCGTATCCCTACGTAGCGTTGACGGCCAGGACGAAGCAGGCATCTTGCGCGAAATTCAGAGCGCGTTGCGTGATCTGCGCTTTGGCGCTGTGGAAATCACTGTGCACAACGCGCAGGTGGTCCAGATCGAACGCAAGGAAAAATTCCGCCTGCAGCAGCCGAGCCATAAGCCGGGCTGAAACAGTTTGGCCGTGGGGAGTTTTCAAGACCATCCGATCTGCCGGAAACCATAAGAAGCCAGAGTTCCAGGAGCTTTCATCATGTCGTCGATTCGCCGTTATGCCCTGGCCGTCCTGGCCAGCGCTGTTTTCGCAGGTTCCGCCGTCGCGAAGGATTACGAACTGCTCAACGTGTCCTACGACCCGACCCGCGAGCTGTACCAGGATTACAACGCCGAATTCGTCAGTTTCTGGAAGCAGGCGCACCCGGATGACAACGTGAAGATTCAGCAATCCCACGGTGGTTCGGGCAAGCAAGGTCGAGCGGTGATCGACGGGTTGCGGGCCGACGTCGTAACCCTGGCCCTGGCCGGTGACATCGATGAAATCGCCAAGCTGGGCAAAACCCTGCCGGTGGACTGGCAGCAGCGCCTGCCGGAAGCCAGCACCCCTTATACCTCTACCATCGTGTTCCTGGTGCGCAAGGGCAATCCCAAGGGTATCAAGGATTGGGGCGATTTGATCAAGAGTGACGTCTCGGTCATCACCCCGAACCCGAAGACCTCCGGTGGAGCGCGCTGGAACTTCCTCGCGGCCTGGGCCTATGGCCTCAAGGCCAATGGGGGTGATGAGGCCAAGGCCAAGGAGTACGTGCAGGCACTGTTCAAGCACGTGCCGATCCTCGACACCGGCGCCCGTGGTTCGACCATTACTTTCGTCAACAACGGTCAGGGCGACGTACTGCTGGCCTGGGAAAACGAAGCCTTCCTGGCGCTGAAAGAGGAAGGTGGGGCCGACAGATTCGACATCGTCGTGCCGTCGTTGTCGATCCTCGCCGAACCACCAGTGGCGGTGGTGGACAAGAACGCCGAGAAGAAAGGCAACCTTGGGATCGCCGAAGCTTATCTCAAGCATCTGTACAGCCCGGCCGGACAGGAAATCGCCGCGAAGAACTTCTATCGCCCGCGCGACAAGGACGTGGCCGCCAAGTACGCCCGGCAATTCCCGAAACTGGAGCTGGTGACCATCGACCAGGATTTTGGCGGCTGGAGAACCGCCCAGCCGAAATTTTTCAATGATGGAGGGGTGTTCGACCAGATCTATCAGGCGCAGTAGGCTGGGCTGATCTGAAAAACCGAACATTGAATCTGTGGCAAGGGGATTTTGTGGGAGCAAGGCTTGCCCGCGATGAAGGCGATGCGGTCCTTTAGAAACCGAGTCGCCCCCTTCGCGGGCAAGCCTTGCTCCTACCCAGTTCTGCTCCCACAGTGTGTTTTCAATCAAGGACTTTTATGTCGCGTCGCATCTCTCCTGTCATACCCGGCTTCGGGCTGACGCTGGGCTACACCCTGGTGTACCTGAGCCTGATTGTGCTCATACCGCTGGCGGCGATGTTCGTGCATGCCGCCCAACTCACCTGGGACCAGTTCTGGACGATCATTTCGGCGCCGCGGGTGCTGGCTGCCTTGAGGCTCAGCTTCGGCACCGCACTGTGCGCCGCGATCATCAACGGTGTGATCGGCACGCTGCTGGCCTGGGTGCTGGTGCGGTACACCTTTCCTGGCCGCAAGATCATCGACGCGATGATCGACCTGCCGTTCGCCCTGCCAACCGCCGTGGCCGGTATCGCCTTGACGGCGCTGTATGCTCCGACCGGCCTGGTGGGCCAGTTCGCCACCGACCTGGGTTTCAAGATCGCCTATACCCCGCTGGGTATTACCCTGGCGCTGACCTTCGTGACGCTGCCGTTCGTGGTGCGCACGGTGCAGCCGGTGCTGGCGGATATCCCTCGTGAGGTCGAAGAGGCTGCCGCCTGCCTCGGTGCCAAACCTTGGCAAGTGTTCCGCCATATCCTGATGCCAGCGTTGTTGCCGGCCTGGCTGACCGGTTTCGCCCTGGCGTTTGCCCGGGGCGTGGGCGAGTACGGTTCGGTGATTTTCATCGCCGGCAACATGCCGATGAAAACCGAGATCCTGCCGCTGCTGATCATGGTCAAGCTCGACCAATACGACTACACCGGCGCCACCTCCATCGGCGTGCTGATGCTGGTGGTCTCCTTCGTCCTGTTGCTGCTGATCAACTTGCTGCAGCGGCGTATCGAAACCCCATAAGGAGGCGCGAACATGTCCCAATCGTCTATTTCCGCAGCCTCCACCAACGCTGCCCGCCGCGGCAGCGCGACGTCGCGCCGAATCCTGATCGGCTTTGGCTGGTTGTGCTTTGCGCTGTTCCTGCTGTTGCCGCTGTTCATCGTGGTGTCCCAGGGCCTGAAGCTCGGTCTGGGCGCGTTCTTTAGCGCGATCTTCGAACCCGACGCGCTGTCGGCGCTGAAACTCACGGTGATCGCGGTGCTGATTTCGGTGCCGCTGAACCTGGTGTTCGGGGTCAGCGCCGCGTGGTGCGTGAGCAAGTATTCGTTCCGTGGCAAGAGCATGCTGGTGACCCTGATCGACCTGCCGTTCTCGGTCTCGCCGGTGATCGCGGGCCTGGTCTACGTGCTGATGTTCGGTGCCCAGGGCCTGTTCGGTCCTTGGCTGGCGGACCACGATATCCAGATCGTGTTTGCGCTGCCGGGCATCGTGCTGGCGACGATTTTCGTCACGGTGCCGTTCGTGGCCCGTGAGCTGATCCCGCTGATGCAGGAACAGGGCACCCAGGAAGAGGAAGCCGCGCGCCTGCTGGGCGCCAACGGTTGGCAGATGTTCTGGCATGTCACCGTGCCGAACATCAAGTGGGGGCTGATCTATGGCGTGGTGCTGTGTACCGCCCGGGCCATGGGCGAGTTCGGCGCAGTGTCGGTGGTGTCCGGACACATTCGCGGGGTGACCAACACTCTGCCGCTGCACGTCGAGATTCTCTACAACGAATACAACCACGTGGCCGCGTTCGCCGTGGCGAGCCTGTTGCTGATCCTGGCGCTCTTCATCCTGCTGCTCAAGCAGTGGAGCGAGAACCGAATCAACCGCCTGCGCGACAGCAGCTCGGAGGAATAAGTCATGTCGATCGAAGTCCGTAACGTCAGCAAGAATTTCAACGCGTTCAAGGCGCTGGACAACATCAGCCTGGACATCCAGAGCGGCGAGTTGGTGGCACTGCTGGGCCCGTCGGGTTGCGGCAAGACCACGCTCTTGCGGATCATCGCCGGCCTGGAAAACCCGGATCAGGGCAGCATCGTGTTCCACGGCGAGGACGTGTCCGGCCATGACGTGCGCGATCGCAACGTCGGGTTCGTGTTCCAGCACTACGCCTTGTTCCGCCACATGACGGTGTTCGACAACGTCGCCTTCGGTCTGCGCATGAAACCCAAGGGCCAGCGGCCAAGCGAGAGCCAGATCGCGACCAAGGTTCACGAACTGTTGAACATGGTGCAACTGGACTGGCTTGCCGACCGTTATCCCGAGCAACTCTCCGGTGGCCAGCGCCAGCGTATCGCCCTGGCCCGTGCGCTGGCGGTAGAGCCCAAGGTGTTGCTGCTGGACGAACCGTTCGGCGCCCTCGATGCCAAGGTCCGCAAGGAACTGCGCCGCTGGCTGGCGCGGCTGCACGAGGACATCAACTTGACCTCGGTGTTCGTGACACACGACCAGGAAGAAGCGATGGAAGTCGCCGACCGCATCGTGGTGATGAACAAGGGCGTTATCGAGCAGATCGGCTCGCCCGGCGACGTGTACGAGAGTCCGGCCAGCGACTTCGTGTACCACTTCCTGGGCGACTCGAACCGCCTGCATCTGGGCGAAGACCGGCATGTGCTGTTCCGTCCCCATGAGGTCTCGCTGTCGCGTTCGGAGCTGGAAGACCACCACGCCGCCGAGGTGCGGGACATCCGTCCGCTGGGCGCAACGACCCGGGTGACGTTGAAGGTGGAAGGTCAGAGTGAGCTGATCGAGGCTGAAGTAGTGAAGGATCACGACAGCCTGGTGGGATTGGCGAAGGGTGAGACGCTGTTCTTCAAGCCGAAGGTCTGGCAGAAGGTCGCCAACCTCTAGGATCAAAAGCATCGCGAGCAGGCTCGCTCCCACAGTGGGCAGCGTCGATCAGCTGATTTGTGAACGACGCTGAACCCTTGTGGGAGCGAGCCTGCTCGCGATGGCGTCCTCCGTCACACCGTCTGTATCCGAATAACACCGTCACGCTTTGCTTCGATTGGTTCTACTTCCACCCCTCTTCTTGATTCAAACCCTACCTAGACTCTGACGTGCCAGGAGGCAGTGAGAGTCCATGACGGACCGGTGTGATCTCCTGGCCCTGATTGCCAAGGAGATCAAGCATGAGAATGGAAGTCAGTCGGCATGGCCCGCTGGGCTGTGCCTTGTTGAGCGTTTTGCTGTGCCCGTTCGCCAGCGCCGACCCCTCGTTGTCGCCGCAAATACCCTTCGATGTCACGGCCACCCAGCCTGTCTCCCTGTCCAGCCTGCAAGGTAATTTCGATGACCTGTCGTGGCAGACCTTCATCGCCCTGAACTGGCCGGCGCTGGACAACGGCAATCCCAATACCGGCACCACCATCGGCCAGCAGGACGGGGCCACGGTCTGGGAAAGCTGGAAAGAGAGTTACCAGATTTTCCGAGCCAAGGGCCAGGCGCCCTTGCCTTGGGATGCGCCAGCGACGCTTCCCGAGGTGTGCAAGCAGCTCAAGCCCGGGCGGTTGCTGCAGCAGATGGGCAAGGTCCCCGACATGTTGGATGAGTTTATCCAGCCCTTTGATAGTGGTCCGCTGGTGGATCAGAACGGCGCTTATACGCGCAATGAAATCGTGGTCAACCAGTCCATGTTCAACGGGATCGTCGACAACGGCCTGTACAGCATCGAAGGTCAGCGGAAATTCTTTGCCGCGAACAAGACCAACACCGTTGCGTTCAGCTGCGGCTCCAACGACACGAGCCAGGTCGGTTCGGTCATGGTGAAGGCATCCTGGAAGGTGCTGGGCGCAAACGACCGTCCCCAGGATTTCCACACGGTCGACGCGCTGGTCTATACGCCGGGCAACAGCGACCCGAGTCATGGGCCGATAGTCGAGGAGTCGTGCGCATCGCAATCGGTCGGGCTGGTGGGCTTGCACATCGTCCACAAGACCGCCAGCGCGCCGCAGTGGGTCTGGTCGACCTTCGAGCATGTGAACAACGTGCCGGAACAATCCACACCGGTGGCGCAGCGCAAAGGCCCGTACCTGTTCTACAACGCCGCCAGCGACAGCGCGGTCAATCGGCCACCGCCACGGCCATGGAACCCGGCCGTCAAGGCGACGCCCTCGCAGATCGTGCGCGAAGTGCCGCTGACCGGACCTACCAATGCCTTGAACGCCAAATATCAGGGCCTGTTGCGCACGGTCAACCCGCAGAGCGTCTGGGCCAACTACCAGTTGGTCAGTACTCAGTGGCCGAGCGCCGCGCCGCCGCCGAACTGCCAGATTTCGGCCGCCAATCCGCTGGGTAATCCCGCGCCACCGTTCCTGGCCAACGCCACCCTGGAAACCTACATCCAAGGCACCACGCCCCAGGCGTCTTCCAGTTGCATGGCTTGTCATGGCAACGCCGCCACCCATGTCACCGAATCCCCGCGTACCAGCTTTGCGGACTTCACCTATTTGCTCGAACGCGCGCAGTCCACTTCCGGACAAGGAGCCAAACAATGAGCACTGACCTGGACAACTTCGTCGGCCTGTCATCGGCCCTGACCGGTATTCCCATCGCGCGTCTGGCGCCGCAGCTCGACCCGGTAGGTCTGCCGCCGCTGTTTCTCGATTACGTCACCCCACGAATCACCACCGATGTGCTCAACCCGTTGTTGACGCTGTACGCCACACTCGCGGCCGACAACGTGCCCCCGGACAAGATCGCCCAGCAGGTGCTGACGACTGTGCAACCGACTCCCAACTCCGTGCTGGCGGCGCGTTCGATCATGAAACTGTGGTTTCTGGGTGTCTGGTACCAACCCTATGACGCAGGGAATTACAAAAAGGATGACTCGGCGGTGGTGTCCGACCAGGCCTACATCTACAGCTGGGCCTGGAAAGTGGCCCAGGCTCACCCCATGGGCTACAGCGAATCGTTCTTCGGCTACTGGAACGAACAGCCGCCGAGCCTCGAGGACTTGACCGGCGTCCCCGCTACCGCGTCCTCTGATGCACAACAAGGAGACCGGTCATGAGTACTGAACAAGCCGAAGTGGTGATCGTGGGTGCCGGGCTGGCGGGTAGCATCGTGGCCTATCAACTGGCCATGGCTGGGGTGGAGGTGTTGGTGCTTGAGTCGGGGCCAGAGATCCCGGTCAACCGGGCTCAATATCTGGAACGGTTCTACACCACCACACTGAAAACCCCGGAATCGCCCTATCCACCGGTCACCAGCCTGGACCCGCCCCGCGACCCGGCCGGGCAGAACGCCCCGCGTGCGACCATCGCCGACCTGATTCTGGGATGGGACAATCCAGCCGTCAGTTACCTGGTGCAGAAGGGCCCGATGCCCTTCACCAGTACCTATGAACGAGTGGGTGGCGGGACCACCTGGCACTGGGTCGGAACGAGCCTGCGTATGGTGCCGAACGATTTTCGCCTGAAATCCTTGTACAACGTCGGGGTGGACTGGCCCATTGGCTACGACGATCTGCAAAGCGCCTACTGCCGGGCCGAGGCGGAAATCGGCGTCTCGGCCAACGTCGCCGACCAGGCGTACCTGGGCATAACCTTTCCCGAAGGCTATGCCTTCCCGATGCACAGCATTCCGCTGTCACTGGTCGATGGCAGTTTTGTCACGGCGGTGACGGGGCAGAGCTTCGACGGCTTGCCGCTGGTGGTCAGTCCGACACCGGCCGGGCGCAATTCCGAGCCCTACGCGGGGCGCCGGGTGTGTGCCGGTAATACCAATTGCACCCCGATCTGTCCGATCCAGGCCAAGTACGACGCCACCGTGACGATGACCAAGGCTCTGGCCACCGGCAAGGTCAAGGTGCTGTACCGAACCGTGGCGAGCAAAGTGACCGTGGGCGCGGACAACAATGTCAGCGGTGTGGAGTTCATGCAGTATCAATTGGGTGACGGACCGGTCACTGGCACTGGCGTGGCCCTTGGCCAACGTTATGTGATCGCCGCCCATGCCATCGAAACCCCCAAGCTGTTGCTCAACTCCGCAACGCCCGCCTGGCCCAAGGGGGTGGCCAACAGCAGCGGTCAGGTGGGACGTAGCCTGGCCGACCACCCGATCTACCTGGCGTGGGGCCTGATGCCTGAGGGCAAGGCGATTTTTCCGTACCGTGGCCCCTTGTCCACTGCGGGTATCGAGAGTCTGCGAGACGGTGCCTTTCGCAGCCAACGAGCGGCGTGGCGCATTGAAATCGGCAACGAGGGCTGGAACTGGCCGGCCAACGATCCCTACGACACGGTGGCCGACTTCATCGACGGCACGAACAACAACCGCGTCAACCCGCTGTCGTCGAATCAGGACCCCAAAGCCCCCACCGAAGCGCTTTATGGGACGGCGCTGGTGCAAAAACTCAACGACATCTTCGTCCGCCAGTTCCGCATCGCGTTCCTGGTGGAGCAGGTAGAAGACGATCCCGATAACGCCAAGTGCTACATCGTGCCGTCCGCCGACTTCAAGGACCGGCTCGGTATTCCCCGGCCGGAAATCCACTATGAGTTGTCCGAGTACACCAAGAAGGGTTTCCTGGAGGCAAAACGACTGGCCACCCACATTATCAAGGACCTGCTCGGCGCAGAGGAGTTGACCAAGCCTCTTAAACCGGGGAAGTTCATTTACGATAAAGAACCTCTCAGCTTCCAAGGGGCCGGGCACTTGATGGGTACCTATCGCATGGGCAGTGACCCGGCCACATCGGTGGTCGACAAGGACCAGCGCAGTTGGGATCACAAGAATCTGTTCCTGGTGGGCGATGGGGTTTTCCCCAGCAGCGGGACCTCGAATCCTAGCCTGACGATTGCAGCGTTGTCGTTCCAGGCCGGCGATACGCTGGCCAATGACTTGAAGGCCGCGGCGGCAGTAGTTGTGGCCGACAAGGGCTGGCAGGGAACTGGCGTGCAGATCGACGGTGTCGTGCCGCGTCGTGCCCGTTGGATTCTGGGCTTCTGGAACGCCAGCCCGGACAGTGGATGGGTGGACGGAAAAGGTAATCCGAACTACACCGCCAAGTCCGGTTATACCTTGCCGGGTGCCGCCGAAGGTGCCTTGATCGGCCGTGTCGGCGACAGCGGTACCCCATTCCTGATCGGTGATCTGGCGCAGATTCCGGCTGGGCAGAGTGGGGAACTGCAGCTGTGTATCAACGATGACCTAATGGGTCGGTATGGCGCGGGCTTGAGTGACAACCAGGGTGCGCTGACGGTGGGGGTCGAGTTCGGTACGGTGTGACCCCAGGTTTTATTCGGGTCAATGTGTCGAGGGAACAAGCTCCCTCGACACAAATCCCGGCACAACCCTTCAGGCGGCCGAGCGCTGGTTGCGCAAGGCCATCGGCCCGGCGCGCTCTTCGATGGCCCGCTTCAGTTCGCCGCGAAGCCCGAGCAGGAAGCCTGCCTCGACCACTACGAACAAGGGCCCGACGATCAACCCGGTCAGGTCATCGACGAATGCCGGTTTGCGACCTTCGTAATAGTGACCGACGAACTGGATCGCCCAGCCCACCACAAACATCCCCAGCCCACTGCCCAGCCACGCCAATGTACTTTGCGCCGCCAATACCTGCCCCAGCCACACGGCCAGGCCCAGTAGAACCGTCATCAGCACGCCCAGGCGTATCTCCAGGCGCAGGTAGAACCAGGCACTGGCCGCCGCGACGAGTAACGCTGGCGAAAGCAGTAGCGCACCCACTGGCCAGCCCGGTCGTGACAGCAGCACGGCGACAGCGACGAAAATCAGCGGGATGCCAATGAAATGGCTGGCGATGTTGCGCGGGTCGCGGTGATAGGCGGCGTATTGACTGAGATGATCGACGAGGCTTTTCATTGTTGTTCCTCCTGAGGTGATGCCTGCATGATGCCCAGGTCCCATAAGGTGTTCTGTCAGTTAGCCGACACTTCCCGGAGTTTCCATGAATTCGCACCCCTGGCATTCGCACCTGATGGCCGGACACTGGTACAGCCATCTGCCTGTTGAATTGCAGAATAGCCTGCTGGGCATGTCACGGGTGCGGCGCCTGTCGACAGGACATCGGCTGTTCCAGCGCGGCGATCCACCGTGCGGTCTGTATGCTGTTCTCGAAGGTTCGGTGCGGGTCGGTTCGGTGAGCGAGCAAGGCAAGGAGGCGCTGTTGAGCGTGGTAGAGGCACCTCACTGGTTCGGTGAAATCTGCCTGTTCGATGGCCAGCCGCGTACCCACGATGCAGTTATCGTGGGGCAGTGCACGCTACTGCACGCACCCCAGGCGACGTTGCTGGCCTTCCTGGAACAACACCCGGTCTACTGGCGGTACCTCGCGCTACTGATGAGCCACAAGCTGCGCCTGGCCTTCATCAACCTCGAACAGCTGAGCCTGATGCCTGCTCCGGCACGCGCGGCCCATCGCCTGCTGCTGATCGCCGAGGGCTACGGCGAGATCGAATCGGCGCGACAGGTCCTGCAACTGTCCCAGGAACAACTGGCCCTGATGCTCTCGCTGTCACGCCAGACCACCAACCAGATCCTCAAGGATCTGCAGACCCAAGGCATTCTTCACCTCGGTTATGGCGAGATCGAGATCCTTGATATGGGGCGGTTGCGGGAGATGACACTGGTCTGAGTGCGGTATCGACTGATCCATCGCTTTCGCGAGCAGGCTCGCTCCCACATTGAGTCTGTATTGGCCGTGCATCTCTGTGGGAGCGAGCCTGCTCGCGATGAGGCCAGCCCTGCTAGCGCAACCCCTCCCGAAACTGCCCGGGCGTCATTCCGGTCCAGCGCTTGAACGCGCGGCTGAAGCTGCTGGCATCGGCAAACCCCAGCAGGTAGCCGACTTCGCTCAACGAGCATTGGGGATCGCGCAGGTGCAGCAGTGCCAGGTTTTCCCGGCACTCGTTGAGCAGCGCGTCGAAGCGGCAGCCTTCATCAGCCAGGTGTCGTTGCAGGCTGCGCAGGCTCAGGTGCATGGCTTGGGCGATGCGTTCGGCGCTGGGTTCGCCTTCGGGTAATTGGGCCTCGATGGCTGCGCGCACCTTGCGCTCCCAGGTCAGTGGCTGGAGGTGGGCGAGGGTGCGCTTGAGCACCGCTTCGTTGTGTTCGGCCAGCTCCGGGTTGGCATCGTCCAGGTGGCTGTCGAAATCGGCAAGGCTGAACTCCAGATAATCGTGTTCGGCGGCGAAATGCACCGGCGAGCGGAACACCTTATGCCACGGTGCAGGGTCTGCCGGTTCAGGGCGCCGCAGGTAAACCGCCAATGGTGCGTAGTCGCGACCCAGGCGATTGCGACAGGTGCGCACGTAAATCGCAGCGAACGCGTCGATGGCTTCGAAAGCCGGCATAGGGCGGCCCTGGGGCACATCAAGGGTGAAACGGTAGCGGTCCTCGCAACGGGTCAGTTGCAGCGTCAGCGCGTCGCTGACCACCGGGTGATAGCGCACGATGCGCTCGAATACTTCGCGCAGACTGCCGCTGGCCACCAGGGCGTAACCCAATGCGTGAAATGTCGTGGGACTTACGAAGCGTGACACCCGCAGGCCGATTGCCGGATCGCCGCTGGCTTGCACCGCCAATGCCCATAGACGGGTGGTGGCTGAAAGCGGGTAGCGGGCGTTCGGATCGTCCATCAACTGTGGGTCGAGCCCGGCCTCAAGGCACAAGGCGTGGCCATCCAGGCCCAGCGCATCGAGCTGTTTGCGCAGGGCGCGGGTCCAGCTGGCGAGGGTGGTAGGTTCAGTCATGGCGATTGGCGCTTGCGGTCAACAGGTTGGCGTCTGCGGCTACCACCCTGCGCAGCAACGCTGGTCAGGATGAGCACATCTCTAACAGAGGATTTAAGCCATGCATGGCCGTAGCGCAAGTCCCGAGCGATTGAATGCACAACAACGATCCGCCCATATTCGCCAAGTGGTATTGGCCCATGGCGAAGAATTGCGCAGACGCTACCCGATTCTGCTCCATCAGGATGCCTTGGGTGCGGGCATTCTGACGTTCGCCCTGGCGGGGATGATCGGATCGGCGCTGCTCTACATCAATGGCCACCTGGTCGGCTGGGCGTGCCTGCTGCTCAACGCCTTTTTTGCCTCGCTGACCCACGAATTGGAGCATGACCTGATCCACAGCATGTATTTTCGCAAGCAGCGCCTGCCCCACAACGTGATGATGGGGCTGGTGTGGCTGGCGCGGCCGAGCACCATCAACCCGTGGATCCGCCGTCATCTGCACCTCAATCATCACAAGATGTCCGGCACCGAGGCCGACCTGGAAGAACGGGCCATCACCAACGGCGAACCCTGGGGGCTGGCACGGTTGCTGATGGTTGGCGATAACGTGATGTCGGCCTTCATCCGCTTGTTGCGCGCCAGGACCTGGGCGCACAGGCGCAGCATCCTCAAACGCACGCTGAAAGTGTATTTCCCGCTGGCGTTGCTGCACTGGGGGGCCTGGTACGTGTTTCTCGGGTTCCACGGGGCCAATGGCGTCGCCGGCCTGTTTGGCACGTCGATTGACTGGTCGGCGAACACCTTGGCGATGATGCACGTGATCGACATCGCGGCAGTGGTGATCATCGGCCCAAACGTGTTGCGCACCTTCTGCCTGCACTTCATCAGTTCCAACATGCATTACTACGGCGACGTCGAACCGGGCAATGTCATCCAGCAAACCCAGGTGCTCAACCCGTGGTGGCTGTGGCCGTTGCAGGCATTCTGCTTCAACTTCGGCAGCAGTCACGGGATTCATCATTTTGCGGTGAAGGAGCCGTTCTACATCCGTCAACTGACGGTGCCGGTGGCTCACAAGGTGATGCGCAAGATGGGTGTGCGGTTCAATGACTTCGGCACCTTTGGCCGGGCGAACCGGTTTGTAGGCGAGGATAAACCGAGGCAGGAAGCGGTGAGTGCTGTTCAGGGTTGAGGTGGCTTTTTTCACACGTCGTCGATAGACCCATAGTCCGTGGCGAGGGAGCAATTCCCTTTGCCACTGAGGTCGCGCCTGTTGGCCATGCAGCAGCCCTGGCGGGCGGGTGCATAACGACTACGCTCATCCTCTCGTCGGGCCATCCCAAAAAAGCCTAATTTTTTCCCGGGGCTTGCCGACAGACTGATATGCGTGCACCAAAGTGGAGCAGACCACAAGTCCTGCCCGCGCTGTCATGTGAACGTTGCAACCGGAATGCACCCCCACTCCCTGCATAAGAAGCCTCTTCGATGAATTTGAAATTCAGCCATAAAATCCTTCTAGCCGCCTCTGGTGTGGTAGTTCTGGCTTTTGCCCTGTTCACCCTCTACAACGACTATCTGCAGCGAAACACCATCGGCCGCAGCCTTGAGTCCTCCATCGAACAATCCGGTGACCTGACGGCCAGCAGCGTCCAGAACTGGATGAGCGGTCGCATCCTGGTGCTGGAAAACCTGGCGCAGAACATCGCACACCAGGGGGCTACCGCCGATCTGGCGGGGCTGGTCGACCAGCCGGCGCTGACATCGAATTTCCAGTTCACCTACGTGGGCCAGGCCAACGGTGTCTTCACCCAGCGCCCCGACGCAAAAATGCCCGACGGCTACGACCCGCGTCAGCGCCCTTGGTACAAACAGGCGGTGACCGCCGATAAAACCATGCTGACCCCGCCCTATTCGGCTGCCGTTGGCGGGCTGGTGGTGACTATTGCCCTGCCGGTGAAAAAAAGCGGTGAGTTGCTGGGTGTGGTGGGCGGTGACCTGAGCCTGGATACCTTGGTGAAAATCATCAATTCGGTGGACTTCGGTGGCATCGGCCATGCTTTCCTGGTCAGCGGTGACGGTCAGGTGATCGTCAGCCCGGACAAGGACCAGGTGATGAAGAACCTCAAGGATATTTATCCCGATACGCCTGTGCGCATTGGCAAAGGTATCCAGGACGTCGAGCTGAACGGGCAGGATCGTATTCTCTCGTTCACACCGGTTACCGGCCTGCCGGGCGCCGAGTGGTACATCGGTTTGTCGATCGACAAGAACAAGGCCTATGCGCCGCTGAGCCAGTTCCGCACTTCGGCGCTGATTGCGATGTTTGTCGCGGTCGCGGCCATCGCGTTGCTGCTGAGCCTGTTGATTCAGGTGTTGATGCGTCCGCTGACCACCATGGGGCGTGCCATGCAGGACATTGCCCAGGGCGAAGGCGACCTGACCCGACGTCTGGCCGTGCAGGGCAAAGATGAGTTCGCGGTGTTGGGCGGCTCGTTCAACCAGTTCGTGGAGCGGATCCACGCCTCGATCTCCGAAGTGTCTTCCGCCACCCGACATGTGCATGACTTGTCGCAGCGCGTGATGACGTCGTCAAACGCTTCACTCGTCGGCTCGGATGAACAGAGCGCCCGCACCAACAGCGTGGCGGCGGCCATCAACCAGTTGGGCGCCGCGACCCAGGAAATCGCCCGCAATGCCGCGGACGCATCGCAACAGGCCAGTGGTGCCAGCGAGCAGGCCGATGACGGTCGTCAGGTGGTGGAAAAAACCATTCAGGCCATGACCGAGCTGTCGCAGAAAATCAGCCTTTCTTGCACCCAGATCGAAACCCTGAACGCCAGCACCGATAACATCGGGCACATTCTGGATGTGATCAAAGGTATTTCCCAGCAAACCAACCTGCTGGCCCTGAACGCCGCCATCGAAGCCGCTCGTGCCGGTGAAGCCGGACGTGGTTTTGCGGTGGTGGCCGATGAAGTGCGCAACCTGGCGCACCGCACCCAGGAGTCGGCGGAAGAAATCCATAAGATGATCACTTCGCTTCAGGTCGGCTCCCGTGAAGCGGTAACCACGATGAACGCCAGTCAGGCGTCCAGCGAAGAAAGCGTGGAAGTTGCCAACCAGGCCGGTCTGCGGCTGGTCAGCGTGACGCAGCGTATCGGCGAAATCGATGGCATGAACCAGTCGGTGGCCGCCGCGACCGAAGAACAGAGCGCCGTGGTGGAAACCCTCAACATGGACGTCAGCCATATCAACCTGCTGAACCAGCAAAGCGTGGCCAACCTCAATGAAACCCTGAAGGATTGCGACGCCTTGTCCCAACAGGCCAACCGGCTGAAGCAACTGGTGGACAGCTTCAAGATCTGACAGGCGCGGGGGCTGTACTGCCGCCATCGCGAGCAGGCTCGCTCCCACAGGGGATTTGGGGTGAGTCTGGATTTTGCAGCCGCTCGGAACCCAGTGTGGGAGCGAGCCTGCTCGCGAAGACGGCGGCACAGCCAACCTCATCGCCAACTGACCCGGCGCTATCGCGAGCAGGCTCGCTCCCACAAGGGGACTACCTAGGCGAACATCTTCTGCACATTCCCCATCGCCTCATCGGCAAAGCCTTGCAGGAAGTCCCTGAACCCCGATGGTGAATGGGCGTCGGTGTGGTCGGCGATGATGGTCCAGGTGGCGCGGCAACGGTTGTCTGCCAGGGGCTCGACGCGCATGGCAGCCCACAGGTTGTCGATGCCCAAGGTGTTGTAAATCAGTGTCCAGGTCATGTGCATGGCCTGGTCGTCACGGCTGTTGAGCTGCTCCACCACCAGGTTCTGCCCGTCGACAAAGAACTTCTTGCGCAGGGACCTCACGCCCTCGCCGGTCATTTCGATACGCTCGAGCGCCGGGATGAAACGGTTGAAACCTCCAAAGTCGCCCACCAGTGCCCAGACCTGTGCCGCGTCGGCCGCTACCTCCACCGAGGTTTCGACTTGGCAGGCTTGAGGATTTCTGATCAGGGTGTCGGGTTGAAATGCATTCATGGTCTTGCTCCTTGCTTCGGGTTGGATTGCTTCAGATGAAGTCGATGGCTTTGAGGTAGTCGGCACCGCGCCGCAGCAGGGCCGGGGATTTTTCCGGGTAGCAGGCGCCCATCTGCCGCACCCCGGTCCGGGCGTTGTCATGGCGGATCATCGAGATGTCGCCGATGTCTTCTTCAAACCCGTTGAGATAAAACCCCAGCACGCCGAACAACGCGTTGTTGGCATCGACTCGACCCAGTTGCCGTTGCCAGTCCGCGACGCTTACCAGGGAAAACTCCCGGCCGCTGTCGCGGAACGACGCCACATAGGCGTCCCAGCTCAACGGCTCGGGGTTGTGCAGGTTGAACACCGCTTGCGTCGGCTGGTAGCGGCTGGCGTGGAAGGCGATGAAACGGGCCAGGAAGTCCACCGGCATCAGGTCGAAATTGAGCGACAGATCCGGCACCTGGCCCAGCTGGATCGAGCCCTTGAGCATCAGCATCAAGCGATTCTTGTGGGGCTGGCAGACTCCGGTCAGGCTGTTGAAACTGATGTTGCCCGGGCGGAACAGGTTGACCCACACCCCGCGATCCCGTGCCCGTTGCAGGATCCGTTCGCCGACCCATTTGGACAGGTTGTAGCCGTTCTTGATGTAGATCGGTGGCGTCGGTGCGGCGGGTTGTTCCAGTACCTGGCCGTCGATGCCCAAGGCACTGGAGGCTGAAAGCGTGGAGACGAAGTTGAAGATCTTCTTGCTGCGGCCTTCACACAGACGCAGGCATTCGAAGATCGGCTCCACGTTGTCCCGCGCCAGGGACTCGTAGTCGAGCACGTGATTGACGTGGGCGGCGTTGTGCACCAGGGCGCCGAAGGTACGGTCGATACGGGCATAGACGTCGTCCGGCAAACCCAATTGTGGCTGGGTGATGTCGGCGGCATAGACGCTGACCCGGCTCAGGTCCAGATGAGTCAGGCGATTGTCCTGCAGTGCCTGGGAAAAGCGTTCCGCCGCGCTTTGTCCGGCGGACGCGCGCACCAGGCAGGCGACTTCGGTGGCGCCCCAGGCCAGCAGTGCCTCGACAATGTGCACTCCGAGAAAGCTGTTGGCTCCGGTCACCACCACTTTATGCACGTCACCGCATTGGCTGATGGGCAGTGGATCGATGTGGAGTTCGGTTTCGGCATCGATGAGAGCCTGGGGACTGAGTGCCGATGTGTCGCTGTGTTCATTGCTGTCGAGCAGCTTCGCCAAGGTCATCAGTGTCGGTGCTTCGATGAAGCGATTGATCGACAGGCTGCGACCGAAGGTCTGGCGAATGCTCAGCAACAGTTGCGACAGCAGGATCGAGTGCCCGCCCAGGTTGAAGAAACTCTCGTCGGTGGCAATGTCTTCGG
Source organism: Pseudomonas corrugata (assembly GCF_001269905.1). GTDB lineage: Bacteria > Pseudomonadota > Gammaproteobacteria > Pseudomonadales > Pseudomonadaceae > Aquipseudomonas > Aquipseudomonas corrugata. Next base: position 44,631 of record NZ_LHVK01000002.1, read on the forward strand.
CCGGCAGTTCCAGCAGCTCGGCCCACACTTGCTGCAACTGGGTTTCCAGCGGATTCTGCGGCTGGCGTCGTTGGCCACCGACCTGGACCTGCACCGACAGAGCGAGCAAGGCGCGGCGATCGACCTTGCCGTTGCTGGTGTAGGGCAGGCTGGGCAGCTCGATGTAGGCGCCAGGGTGCATGTAGCTGGGCAACGTGTCCTGCACATGCTCGCGCAGCGCCTGGAGCGCGGCACCGGGCCGATCTTCCCGGGGATGAACCAGGAACGCCAGGATCCGTCGGCGCTCGTCCACACCCACGGCCACCTGGCGGAACAGCTGGCTCTCCCGCAGGCAATGTTCGATTTCCTCTGGCTCGACCCGAAAGCCCCGGACCTTCACCTGATTGTCGCGCCGGCCGCACAGTTCGATGCCGTTGTCGCTCCACTGGCCGATATCGCCGGTGCGATAGACCCTCAGCCTCTGACCGCCGGGCAGGGACAGGTCAAGATACCGCGTGGCGGTCAGCGTCGGGTCGTGCAGATACCCCAGGCCGACGCCCGGCCCCGCGATATAGAGCTCGCCGGGTACGCCTTGGGGCACCGGTTGCAGCCGTTCGTCGAGGATCAGTACCCGACCGTTGGCGATGGGCACGCCGAGGTTGCGGTTGTTATCACCCACGCCAAACTGCCGTGTGGTGGCAAGCACGGTGGTTTCAGTCGGGCCATAGATGTTGTGGAACCGGCATTGGGGCGCAAGCCGCTCGATCACGAACGGCTCGCAGACGTCCCCACCGGTGATCAGGTGTGTCAGGCCCAGTGGTGCCTCCAGCGGCATCACGCTCAGCAATGCAGGCGGTAGAAAGGCGTGGGTGACATGCTGCTGGTGAATCAACGCCACCAGTTGCTGCGGGTCGCGGCGCTGGTCTTCGCTGGGCACTACCAGCAATGCACCCTGGATGAAGGTTGGGAGGATATCCAGCAGCGATGCATCGAAGTTGATGGTGGAGAACTGCAACGCCCGACTGTCTCGCTGTAACCCGACGTAGTCGCTGTACCAGGCACAGAAGTGGCTGAGGTTGCGATGGCTGAGCAGCACACCTTTGGGTTGACCGGTGGTGCCGGAGGTGTAGATCGCCACCGCCGGTTCGTCGATGTCCACTGAGCGACGGATCAGCGAGACGGGGATGCCCGGCTTGAGCACTGGCAGCCGATGCACGTTCAGCGCGGGCACGGGCAGATCGACCAAGTCGCTGTCGCCATCGTGCAGCAGCAGGTCGGCCTTGGCGTTTTCCAGGATGAAGCGTCGACGCTGCACGGGGTGTTGCGGGTCCAGCGGCAGGTACACGGCGCCACAGCCCAGCACGGCCAGGATCGCCGCATATAACGGCGCGGATTTAGGCAGACACACCGCAATCACCATTTGAGAGCTAGGCTTGTGAGTGCAAGTCCTGTGGGAGCAAGGCTTGCCCGCGATGAACGATGACTCGGTCTGGTTGGGTACCGCTGTGTCCGTATCGCGGGCAAGCTTTGCTCCCGCAGGTTTTGCTTCCACAGACTCTGCATATCCCAGCCGTTCCAGTATTGCCTGCTGCAAACCCAGCGCCTGGGTGCGCAAGGTCTTGTAGTCCGTGAGCTGGCCTTCGACCAACAGTGCCGGACATACCGCATCATCGAGCAAGCGCTGTTCGATGCCGTGCATCACCGGCACTTCGGCGGCGGCCAGCAGCCAGGGCACTGGCGGCCGGTTGAGGCCATGCTCGAAAGCCAGCGCGTCCAGTGCGTCGAGCCCCTGTAAAGGGTGTTCGGCAGCGTCGGCCTGCACCGTCGGCCAGTGATCGAGGCCGGTGTCATCCCGGGATAACTGGCTGACCAGCCTTGCACCGACCTCAACCAGCACGGCCTGGGCCTGCAGTCGCAAGGACTGACCATTGCCGCTTTGCGGGTCAATTGTCTCCTGGCTTAACAGCCGCTGCGCGCCGTCGCGAAACACAATGACCGGTTGCGGCAAGGCTTCGCCGGGCACCGTCCGTAACGCGACGCGGACCTCAAGGCGTGAGCGGGCTTCAATGGCGCATGGCGCCGTACCGTCGTCGATCAACAGGTCGATCGCCGGTGCTTGAGTCGTCACGACACCGTGGCCGTGCAGTTCAAGTTCCTGGGCCAGTTCGGCCATGGCCTGGCTGGTGCCAGGCACTGCAATTTCTAGGCGTCTCATTGGCAGCTCCTCATGCGGTCAGGTAGTCGGCCAGGGCATCGCGCACGCAGGGGGAAGCGAGCATCGAACTGCTACGGAAAAAACGGGTGATGTTGCCCACCAATGGATGGAAGCGATTGATGGGGTAGGCCAGCGCACTGGCTTCTTCGCGCAGGGACTGGCGCACCGATTCATCGACGGGCAGATGGGCGATCAGCTCGAAATCGAAGGCCTGCTGCAGATCGCTGGCCAGATACTGGACGATAAAGCCGGGCATCAACCGGGCAATCGCTTCATGGTCTTCTTCGGGTGCTGCACGCCAGTACATCTGTACCAGCCGCGTCCAGAAACCCGAATGTCGGCCCTCATCCATCAGATGATCGGCCATCAGTCCCTTGATCGATGCCTTGACCGAGTCGTCCCGGGCAAATGCGGCGACTTCGTTGGTCACGGTGTTTTCGGCGATCGCGATGCAGATCAGCTCCACGGCGCTTTGCAGGTGTGCCGGCGCCTGGGCCAGCGTCGCCGGTATCGCACGGCTGAGTTCGATCTGCGTCGGTAACGGAATCGGCTCGATGCCGGTCATGTCGATGGTCTGCTGCATGAAGTCCATCGCCACCAACGCGTGGTAATCCTCGTCCACCACCACGGTCATCGCGTCGTAGCGGCAGGCGAACGGGAACTCGATGCCGAAGCGATTCTTGGCGATGCGCCGGGCGGTGTGATCCACCAGTTCGGTCTCGAAGATCACCACATCGTTGATGAACTTGTAGAGGCTCTGCACCAGTGCGTAATCGCGCAGCTGCGGGCAATGGCTGAGAAAGGTCTGGCTGTGCACCAGAGGCTGCCGGCTCATGGGAAAGATCAGTCTGTCGTCATTTTCGATCCGCCGCCGTGGCCGGGTTCGGATCGTCGCGCGGCTTTCCCAGGTGTCGGCGAAGGACTGGTATTGGATGGCGTTCATGGCGTCACCTGCGCGATCGGTTGGGTCATGCTCTGGCGCAGGCCATCCCACAGGGCCGCCCGACTGTGGACGGCGGCGAGCGCGGCGGACAGCACCTCGGTTTCGCGTTGCGGGTCGCCGTCGATCAATCGGGCCAGCAGTTTCTCCGCAGCAGGGCCGTGGTCTTCGGAGTCGACTTCGATGTGCCGTTGCAGGTAGTACCGAAACGTCGGCGCTTGATCCAGGCCGATGCCCCAGGCATTCAGCATGCGTTGGAACATTTGCGGGATGACGCTCTCGCGACCATGCACGAACGCGGCGGCCACGCTGTGGGCTGGGGCATGCAGGGCGGTGTGCAGGGTCTGACGAACGAAGCGGGCCGCCGCGGGTTCTACTTCGACGCTGTCCAAGGCGGTTTCGGGGCTGACACCTTCCTGTTGCAGGGTGATGAATTGTTCAATCGCCCGAGTATCCGCGCCGACTTCCCGCATGGCGTCCAGGTACAGTTCGAAATGGCTGCAATACCCTGCGCCGGGGCGATCGTCGGACTCCTCTCCTAGCACGATTTCATTGATCAGGCGTGCCGCGTGCGGGTCGGCTGGTGGTAACCAGGGCAGATGAACGCAGGTCAGCTCCCTTTGCAGCCGCTTGGTCAACGACATGAAGTCCCACACGGCAAAAACGTGGCTTTCCATAAAGCGGCGTAACAGGTCAATTGATGTTATTTCGGAAAAAACAGGATGTTGGCCAAGTTCGCGTTTTTTCAAAAAAAGTTGTTCTTTGGTTGGCTGCATTTGAACGTCCTCATCAATGATGTTTGTCCGGTAGGGCGCTCGTTATTTTTAATAAGGCGAGCGGGTGCCTGAACCGGAATCCATGAATTACCCAAGTCATGCAAGTGTGTGCTGCTATTTCACTGCTAAGGCATGATTGCCTTGTTTTATAAGTGTTTATTGAAATTTGAGATCGTCGATAACAACTCGACGTAGAAAAAATTAATACACGGAACAACTCGGCGGCAAGCAATTTTTTAATTATTTGAAGTTCAAGTTTTATTGGGCGTGAAGAGGCTTAATAAGACTTATTGGATAAGTTTTATTGAGGCGAAGTTGCTCCTTCCGATTTATAGTGATCAGAATAGATAGTTCGAGTGAATGCCTCACCCGGAGCACTTCAGGGAACGGGAAATAATGAAGTTCGTGTTTTATGGGCGGGACGTCGGTCGGACATTCGATTCTCCCGCCGGTGGGCGACGCTCCTTGCGTGATGGCTTCGATCCGCCTGGTTTGTAGCCAGGCGCTGACTTCTTCAGGTCTTTTTTTGAATCGACAAGCGCAAGAGTGAGCCCAAATCGACGGCAGTGCCATGGAACTGAACTGGCGGCGCGTCGCAGACACGGCCAAGCCGCTTCAGGTGGGCGGGAAGACGGGTAGGAAGGATATGTAAGAAAGTGATACGCCGGCCGGGTCGCCGGCGGACGATCAGTTGGATGATTGTTCCAGGTACCGTCGAATAGTGACGCAGGCTTTCTCCAGATGACCCTCCAGCAGGGTCACCGCGCTATCGATGTCTTTGGCACTCACGGCCTGAAGCAATGCGCGATGATCATCCTGGGTCAGCTTGCCCAGCCCCATGGACGACAGATGAAAGCGCAGGAAGCGCTCCTCTTCATTGAGCTCGCGCTCGATCAGGTCCAACAACTTGCTGTTGGGTGCCTTGTGATAAAGCGACATGTGGAACAGCCGATTGAGCTTGCCGATCTCGGCGTGATCAGTCTGTGCTTCCAACTGCTCGATGTAGTGGGCGGCCAGCGCCAGGTCATCGGCATCGAGCAAAGGGACCGACAAACGCAAGGCGAACGATTCCAGTACCGCGCGTAGCGCGTAGGTTTCGATGGCGTTGTTGGTGATCAGCGGGGCGACCACGGCACCTTTGTGTTGAACCACATTGAGCAGCGATTGCGCTTCGAGCTGGCGCAACGCCTCGCGTACCGGCATGCGACTCACGCCGAACAGGTCGGCCAGTTCCTGCTGGCGCAGTGCCGTGCCGCAGGGCAGGCGTCCATCGAGGATAGCCTCGCGCAGGGCGCCCTCGATGATCGAACGGGCCTGGGCAGCGGGGATGGGCCCATTGACCTGGATAGTGCTTAACGGCTTGGGCTTCTTAGTCACGACCACGCACCCTGAATAGCGAATTGGATCCATGCCAACATTAGTGACAGATTACCAGCCAGTCAAAGCCTCATGACTGGCGTCCCTGAACTAAAGTGTTCCTGAACGAAAGTGTTCCTGAACTAAAGTTTAGCGTGCCTTGGGTGATTGCACCTTGCCATTGTCTTTTGCCGGGCCAGGCTTCACCATCCCACGAACCCTCAACGGTCTTTTCTGGACGCATTCCCTTGGCTGCACCTTTCCCTGCCTTCAGGTTCCTGCGCTGGCTGTGTTCGGCATTATTGCTGGCCGGCCTCATGCTGGGTGGCCTGCACGCCGATTGGGACTTCGCGCAGATCAGCCGAAGGGCGCAGGCACTGTATGGGTCGCTGGGCGAAGGGCAGCAACGGATCGATGCCTGGCAGCATCTGCTGGCTACCGAGAAGCAGACGCCTGAGCTGGAGCAGCTCAAGGTGGTGAATCTGTTCTTCAACAAACAGGTGCGCTACGTGGAAGACATCGATCTGTGGCATGAGGTCGATTACTGGGAAACCCCGATCCAGGCTTTATGGAAGGGTGCCGGCGATTGTGAGGACTACGCCATCGCCAAGTACTTCAGCCTGCGGCATCTCGGGGTGTCCAGTGACAAGCTGCGCATCACCTACGTCAAGGCATTGCGACAGAACCGGGCGCACATGGTGCTCACCTATTACGCCACGCCCGAGGCCATGCCCTTGGTGCTCGACAGCCTGATCGACGCTATCCAGCCGGCCAGCCAGCGAACCGACCTGTTGCCGGTCTACTCTTTCAATGCCGAAGGGCTGTGGCTACCGGGCGCCAAGGGCAACAAGAAAGTCAGCGACACCAAGCGCCTGTCCCGGTGGCAGGATGTGTTGAAGAAAATGCAGGCCGAAGGTTTTCCGGTCGAGACGACTAACTAGGAGCACGCGCTCAGATGTCTTTGTTCAAACAACTGTTGATCGCTATCTGTCTGTTCCTGGTGGTTGCCTTCAGCGGCAGCTTCATGGTCAGCCTGGAGAGCTCGCGGGCCCAGTACGTCAATCAGCTGCGATCCCACGCCCAGGACGCGGCCACAGCGCTGGCGTTATCCCTGACGCCGAACATCGATGATCCGGCGATGGTGGAGCTGATGGTCAGTTCCATTTTCGACAGCGGCTACTACGCCAGCATCCGTGTGGTCGATGTGGCTACCGACAAGACTCTGGTCGAGCGCACCGGTACTCCAGACGCTGGTAGCGTGCCGCAGTGGTTCGTCAAGCTCATCGGCCTGGAGCCGGCCGGTGGCGATGCGATCGTCAGCCGTGGCTGGGAACAGGCGGCACGTGTCGAAGTGGTCAGCCACCCCATGTTCGCGCTTGCCAAGCTGTGGCAGAGCGCACTGGGCAGTTTGGGGTGGTTGCTGCTGTGCGGTGCCGTGAGCGCGGTGCTGGGGGCCTTGCTGCTACGTCGCCAGCTCAAGCCATTGGATTACATGGTGCTCCAATCCCAAGCCATCGCCCGGCGCGAATTCCTGAGCCTGCCGGAGCTGCCGCGTACCCCTGAACTGCGTCGCGTGGTGCAGGCGATGAACCAGATGGTCGAGAAGCTCAAGGCGTTGTTTCAGGAGCAGGCCGAGCGCAGTGAAAAGCTTCGGGTCGAGTCCTACCAGGACAATCTCACGGGGCTGGCCAATCGGCGTTATTTCGAAATGCAGCTCAATGCCCGGGTGAGCAACCCTGAGCAGGCCAGCTCCGGCTATCTGTTGTTGTTGCGGGTCCAGGACCTGGCCGGTTTGAACCAGCGCTTGGGTGGGCAGCGCACCGACCAATTGCTCAAAGCCGTGGGCGAGCAGTTGTTGCGCGAGTGTGCCCGATACCCGGAAACCCAGAATCTGGTGACACGTATCCGTGGCGGGGAATTCGCTGTGCTGGCGCCGGGACTGGTGCGCGAGGAGGCGCTGCAACTGGCGCAGCATCTCGAAACCGCACTGGCGAGCCTGCATGCCACAGGTGCGACCGACGTGGCGTCGGTGGCTGCTATCGGGCTGGCGCCATTCGTCCATGGTGACTCGCCGCAAGCGGTGCTGCAGCTTGGCGACCAGGCCCTGGCCCAGGCTGAAAGCCAGGGCGAGCCGGGCTGGGCCTGCCTGGAGCACAGCGCGTCGGCCAGTGTCGGTGACGATCATCATGCCTGGCATACGCTGCTCGACCGGGCGTTGGAAAAACAGCGGTTCGAGCTGTACTTCCAACCGGTTGTGGCCGCTCAGGACACTCAACTGGTGCTGCATTACAAAGTGCTTTCCCGGTTACTCGACGATCAGGGCCAGACCATTCCCGCTGGGCGTTTCCTGCCTTGGCTGGAGCGCTTCGGCTGGACGGCGCGCCTGGACCGCCTGATGCTCGAGCAGGTGCTGCGGCAAATGGCCGGGCACGAGGAGGCCCTGGCGCTGAATCTGTCCTCTGCCACCCTGGCCGACCCGCAGGCGCTGAACAAAATCTTTGAGATCCTGCGGGCCCATTCCAACCTCGGGTCGCGCCTGACCCTGGAAATCGGTGAAGAACAGTTGCCCGAGCAGGCGGTGCTGGAGCAACTGACTCGACGTTTGCGTGAGCTTGGTTTTTCCTTGAGCCTGCAGCGTTTTGGTGGGCGTTTCAGCATGATCGGCAACCTGGCGCGGTTGGGGTTGGCCTATCTGAAAATTGATGGCAGTTATATCCGGGCGATCGATCAGGAAAGCGACAAGCGTTTGTTCATTGAGGCGATTCAGCGGGCAGCCCATAGCATTGACCTGCCGTTGATTGCCGAGCGGGTGGAGACGGAGGGGGAGCTGGCGGTGATTCGGGAGATGGGGGTGTTTGGGGTGCAGGGGCAGTTGGTGGGGGGGCCGCGGCGTTGGGATTGAGTACATATCCGTTGCTGCGGTAATGGCTGCTGGCGGTTCCGCTCTTACAGCGGGTTACTTTTGGCAGACGCCCGGAATGTCGGCCCAGCCAAAAGTAACCAAAAGGTCTTCGCCCCACCACTCGGCACCTCGCCAAGGCGAGGTGTTCCCTCACTCCGGCATTGCTCCGTGGGCCCGCCGCGAAGGGCCATCCATGGCCCAGCGCGGCTAACCCGGCATCCATGCCGGGTTGCCCACTACGCAATGCCTGCGTTCGGCCAGCGTGGTTAATGGGGCCTTCAGATCAAAAGCAGAGCAAAAGCAGAGCAAAAGCAAGGCGAGGCGGCCTTATGGCCGGTCTGTTCTTGCGGCTGACCTCGATCCCCTTGTGGGAGCGGGCCTGTGGGAGCCGAGCTTGCTCGCGATGACGCCAGCCCAGACAACCTAGCCCTTGATGTCATGCAGAGAGCAGCCAGGTCCTAGGAGATTTCCTTCAAGTTGTAGCGAAGTTGGTGAACTTGTCCGGCGCCGGGCTCGCGGCTAGTCTGGGTTTGTCACTGAAAAAACGGTGATATGGGCGTGCAAGCCCGAAATATCTGTTTAGGGCGAAACGGCCCATGCGATTCAGCGATCTCATTTGGACTCGCTGTGTAGCAAAGGCTCCTTACTAGTCGTTTAGGAGTTCTCAATGACAACAGCGGAAACGAAACACACTTCACACAGTTCCAACGCACTTGACGAAGCCGCCCAACGCGCCCTCGACTACTACCTCAAGCCCAAACCCGTCGACGAGTCTCCATCCGGTCAGCTCTTCGTCGTCGCTCCGGACATCGATACCGAAACCCTGCTGGCCAACGCTTCCGAAGACTTGCTGTCCATCAGCGCCATTGCCGCTGACCTGCCGACGATGTCGACAGTTCACGGCGCAGCGTGATTCTGGCGATCAGTCGGATGGCCGATGGGGTGCATCTGTTGGTGGAGCGAGCGATGGACCGGCTGGAAGCCCGGGCGTCGGGCTGAGAGGTTTTCGGTGGACTGAAGATCGCTATCGCGAGCAGGCTCGCTCCCACAAGGGATTGATGTTGCCCCGGTTATTGCGGTGAGCACCGATCAACTGTGGGAGCGAGCCTGCTCGCGATGGCGTCAGTCCAGGCGCCTAGATCAAGCCCTTTTCATCATCATCGATCAATCGACTCAGCCCGCCCAGAGCTTCCCGGGCCTGGTTGCGGTCCATCAGCTTGGCCTGGGCGGCAGGCGGCAGGTCGGTGACGCGGATGACGCCTTTGCTGGTCAGCACCTGGATCAGGTCGTCGAGTACCCGGATCATCTCCAGGTCGCTTTGCTTGAGTTGTTTGAGGCTGTTTTCCACGGCTTGGTTGGCGAACCAGTCCTGGATCTCGTGGCTGTCGGCCGGCAGGGTTTCGGTGGCTTCGGCATAGGCGATGGCTTCTACGCGCACCAGCAGGCCTTGTGCATCGCGTTGCACATAAAACATCGGGCATCCCTCATGGATTAAGCGGCGTCATGCCGAGCAGCATAGGCCAACTGAGCGCGAGTATGAACACAAAAACGGTGGCGAGGGAGCAAGCTCCCTCGCCACCGTTTTTGTATCAGGTTCAGCTGTTGTTGTGATCGACCTTGATGGTCGGGTCACTGCCGGCGATCAACGTGTTCAGGTTGACGTTCGACCAGTTGTTGCCTTCCAGCTTGATCGTCACGTCCGGCGCGGCCGATGCACCGTTGGCCCCGTTGAACTGGCCGGTGGTGCTGACCTGCAACGACGACACGCCATCGACCGTGCTGATCTGCAGGAAGTGGTCGATGGTGCTGCCGGATTCACCTTGCAACAGATCCCGCAGGTCGATCCGGTCGCCATCGGCAGCCTTGAAGTCCTTGATCACGTCGTTGCCGGTGTCGCCCGCCTGCCAGACAAAGGTATCGCCTCCCAGGCCACCGATCAGCGTGTCATGACCCTGACCGCCGATCAGTGTGTCGTTGCCAGTGCCGCCGAGCAGGATGTCATTGCCCTTGCCGCCATTGAGCGAGTCGTTGCCGCCCTGGCCGAAGAGAATGTCGTTGCCGCCACCACCCAACAGCGTGTCGTTGCCGTCATGGGCGCCGGACACGTCGAACGCGGTGTAATGCTCGGTGATGTACTGGTGCACATTGCTGGTGGTGACCTTGCTGACGTCCACGCCGCTCTGTTGGGCCACGAATGCCTGAAGAGCCTGGTAGCCCTCGCCGGTGACGCCGTTGAAACTCACCAGGTCGCCGAAGAGGATGTCGTTGCCTTCGCCACCGTTGACCGTATCCGCGCCCGGCAGGGTCGCTTCGGTGTGGCCGATGATCGAGTTGGCCAGGTTGTTCGGGTCGATGTTGGTCTGCGGCGTGCTATCCGAGTCGTACGGCTTGAGGTCGTTCAGGGTGACGTCATTGTTCAGGCCAATGGCCTCGACGTTGCTCAAGCCTTTGAGCAGCGTGAAGCTGGCGCTCGAACCCGCCGCTGCCCAAGAGTCGGCGTATCCACTACCGTCCACGTAGGAGAACTCGAAGGTGCCGTTGCCCTCGGCGTGCACTGTGCCGACATAATTGTCATCCCAATGCTTGCCGCTTTTGGTCGACAGGTACATGTCGCCGTTTTCGTAGATGGTGTATTTGTGCGTGCTGTCGATCGTCTGGGTGTAGTACTTGCCAATGGAGTAGTTGGCCGCACTCAAGACGTCATCGAGCTTGACGGTGCCGTACAGCGTCGGGTTGGTCTGTTCGCCGGACTGGTAGAGCGTCGGCTGGCCATCGGTGATGAAGTACGTCAGGTTCTTCGCGCCGGTATTGCTCAGGGCCTGGGTGCTGTTGAAGAAGTTCGCGGTGGTCTTGAACACGTCTTCGTAGTTGGTCCCGCCGCCGGAGACCATCGAATCGAGGACGCCCTTGAGCAGCGTGAGCGCGTTCGGGTCATTGAGGTTCACCGCAACGTTCTTGTTCACCTGGTTGTCGAAGTCCGCCAGGAAGATGTTCACGGTCCCGGAGTTGCTGCCCAGGCTCTGCTTGAGGGTATTGAATACCTGGGTCAACGAGTTCTTGGCTGCGGAAATGGACGACGAACTCATGCTGCCGGAGCTGTCGACCATGAACGCGATGTTGTAGTTGACGCCCGGCACGACGGTCAGTCCGCCGATGTCGGCAACCATGATGTCGTTGCCATCGGTGCCGGTGACGTTGTCATTGCCTGAAGTCCCGGTCACGGCGTTGTAGACCGTCGGGTACACGGTGACCGGGATGTGTGCGGTGGTCACCGCCGACCCGCCGAGGGTTTCCGTGGACGTGGAGGTTACGGTCAGGTCCAGGTGACCGTTGTAGTAAGCCGGCGGCGTCAGGGTCAGGCTGCCCAGGTTCCAGCCGCTGACCGTGGCTTCGCCATTGCTGCCCACGGTCGCGGTGTGGCCCGCGCCATCGGTCAGCACGCTGCCCTCGGGCATGCCACCGATCTTCACGCTCAGTTTCTCGGAACCGTCGGTGTCGGTCAGGGCGGTGGTGATCTTCGACAGATGCACGCTGGTGCCTTCGGCGCCTTCGTTGAGCTTGTAGCCGTCGTAGTAGCCTTCGCCGTTGGTGCCGTGCAGGTCCGAGACGGTTACGCCGGCGTTCGCCAAATCGGTCACGCTGGTGTACAGCGGCACACCCGCGCCGCTCAGGTCGATAGGCGTGCCGCCATTGACCGACAGGTTCACGTCATAGCTGCCCGGGCCGCTCTGGTTGTGATGATAGATATCGAGGGTGTAGTAACCGCTGGCGGTCGGTGTGAACGAACCGTTCAGCTGGCCGCCTGCGCCCCAGGTGATGGCTGCCACGTCCTTGCCGCCGACGGTAACCAGCAAACTGTCGTCGCCGGTGCCGCTGAAGGTGTAGGTCTTGCCCGCTTCGAGATAGATCAGGCCCGATGTCTTCGAGGCCGTGCCGGCGTTCACGTTGCTGTCGGACTGCACGTTGGTCACGGTGCTGGTGCTGTTCGGTGTGCCGGCAGCATCGATCACCGACTTGAGCGTGCCGGACGGCGCGCCGCTGCCGTCGGTGCCCAGGCCCGACAGGCTGGTCCAGACTTCCTTGATCAACCCGGTGGAGGTCACGTTGTTGTCGGCCACACTCAGGCTCGGTGCATCCGCCACCGGGGTGATGTCGATCTTCACGGTGCCGGTGTTGCCCAGTGTCTGGCCGTCGGTGGGCTGGAACTGGATCTGTGCGTAATCGGACTTCTGATCGCCCACACCGGTCGGATTGCCGTTGGCGCCGGATTCGTTGGTGTCCGGTGTGAAGCGCAGCTTGCCGCCGTCGATGTCAGCCTTGGTAAAGGTTTGGTTGCTGGTTACATCCTTCCAGGTCGCACCGTCCAGATACTGCAGTTTGCCATCGCCTGGCAGGCCGGTGATCTTCACGCCCTGGCTGGCGGCGGCGCTGTCCACATCGCTGACACCAAAGGTCGACCAGCCGAGGACCAGCGAGGTGTCTTCGGTACCGGTCACCGCGCCTCCCGTGGCAACCGGCGCATCGTTGACCCCGACCACGTTCACAGTGGTGGTGGCGGTGTTGGAGACGTTGCTGCCATCGGTCACTGTCACGGTGATGATGCGCGGCACACTGCTCGGGTCGTCGCTGTTGTTGGTGAAGGTGAAGTTCTTGATTTGCTGCATGTAGTCGGCCAGCGACGCGTTGCCCGACAACGTCAACGTGACGGTGCCGTTGGTGCTGTTGGCGTTGATGCTGATGCCGTTGACGCTGTTGCCCAGGTTCAGCGCATCGCCCGGCTGACGGTTGGTCAGCACAACGGTAGCGCCGGTCAGCATGGTGCTGTCCGGGTCGGTGATGTTCAGATCGGTATCGCCAATCGACACTCCCGGACCGGTGGTGCCTTCGGTGAAGGTGACTTGGTAGTCGGCTCCGGTCTTGCCGCTGGAGTTGTTGGCGTCCAGGTCGAGTACCGGTGGCGCATCGTTGTCGATGATCGAGGTGCTGACACTGCCATTAGTGGCGCTGATCGCCAGGTGCTCGAAGTTGCCACCGGTCGCTGAATCGATCTTGACCACGAAGTTTTCAGTGCCTTCGGTGATCTTGTCATCCAGCGTCGCCACGTTGAAGGTCGCGCTGGTGGCATTGGCCGGGATCTTGACGGTGTAGACGCCAGTGAAGTCCGTGCCGTCGGCAGCGGTGCCGCTGTAGACGAGCTTGAGGGTCACCTCGGTCTGCGCCGGGTTGGTCAGGCTGACGGTGTATGTGGCGGCCTGGCCTTCGGTGACCGACGAGCTGCCACTGATGCTGACGGTGGTGTCATCGACCGTGTCGGTGACGGCGGTTACCGCAGGCGCGGTGCTCGGTACCAAGTGCTCGAAATTGCCACCGGTAGCGGACTGGATCGTCGCCTGGACATTACCGGCATCCTGATAGACATCGTCCTTCGGTGCGTTGACGGTGACGGTACCGGTGGTCTTGCCGGCATCGATGTTAATGACCGCGCCATTACTCAGGGTCACGGTGACCGGTGTACCGGCGGCATTGGTCAGGGTTGCGGTGTAGGTGATCTGGCCACCCTCGGCAACCGTGCCAGTGGCGCTCAGGCTCAGGCCGGTGTCCTCTTGGACATCGGTGACCGTGGTGTTGGCTGGCTTGTCGTTGATATCGAGTTTTTCGTAGTTGCCGCCCTTGGCGTCATCGATCTTGACGCTGAGGTTGTCGCCGCCGGCGAGGGCGTCGTTTGGCGTGACGAAATTCACGCTGGCGCTGCTCGCGCCGACCGGGATGGTGATGCTCTGGCCGTTCGACAGTGTGACAACCAGCGGAGCATCGGTCACGGGTGCGTTGACCGAAGCGGTATAGACGACGGTGCCGCCTTCAGCAATGGTCGACGTGGCGCTGAGCGAAACGGTGCTGGTGTCGATGGAGTCGGTGATCGTGGTGACCGCAGGTGTGGTATCCGGCACCAGGTTTTCGAAGTTGCCGCCGGTGGCACCGGTGATGGTGGTGCTGACAGTGCTGCCGTTGTTGTAGACGTCATTGGCAGGCGTATTGACCGCAACGGTACCGGTGGTTTCACCGGCGGCGATGTTGATCACCGAGCCATTGCTCAGCGTCACGGTCACTGGCGTTTGAGCGGCGTTGGTCAGGGTCGCGGTGTAGGTGATCTGGCCTCCTTCGGTGATGGTCTCGCTGGCGCTCAGGGTCAGGCCAGTGTCGTCCACCGAATCAGTGATCGTGGTAACCGCAGGCGTCGTGTCCGGTACCAGGTTTTCGAAGTTGCCACCGGTTGCGCCGGTGATGGTGGTGCTGACGGTGCTGCCGTTGTTGTAAACGTCGTTGGCAGGCGTATTAACCGCGACGGTGCCGGTGGTTTCGCCCGCAGCAATGTTAATGACCGAACCGTTGCTCAAGGTCACGGTGACTGGCGTCTGCGCTGCGTTGGTCAGGGTTGCGGTGTAGGTGATCTGGCCGCCTTCGGTGATGGTCTCGCTGGCGCTCAGGGTCAGGCCAGTGCTGTCCACCGAGTCCGTGATCGTGGTGACGGCAGGCGTAGTGTCCGGAACCAGGTTCTCGAAGTTACCGCCCGTTGCACCGGTGATGGTGGTGCTGACGGTGCTGCCATTGTTGTAGACGTCATTGGCAGGCGTATTCACCGCAACGGTGCCGGTAGTTTCGCCGGCGGCGATGGTAATCACCGAGCCGTTGCTCAAAGTCACGGTCACCGGGGTCTGCGCGGCGTTGGTCAGGGTTGCGGTATAGGTGATCTGACCACCTTCGGTGATGGTTTCGCTGGCGCTCAAGGTCAAGCCAGTGGTGTCCACCGAGTCGGTGATCGTGGTAACCGCAGGCGTGGTGCTTGGCACCAGGTTCTCGAAGTTACCGCCGGTTGCGCCGGTAATGGTGGTGCTGACGGTGCTGCCATTGTTGTAGACATCGTTGGCAGGCGTATTAACCGCGACGGTGCCGGTGGTTTCGCCCGCAGCAATGTTAATGACCGAACCGTTGCTCAAGGTGACGGTCACTGGCGTTTGCGCCGCGTTGGTCAGCGTTGCGGTATAGGTGATCTGACCACCTTCGGTGATGGTTTCGCTGGCGCTCAAGGTCAAGCCAGTGGTGTCCACCGAATCGATGATCGTGGTGACGGCTGGTGTGGTGTCTGGCACCAGGTTTTCGAAGTTGCCGCCAGTGGCGCCAGTGATGGTAGTGCTGACCGTGCTGCCATTGTTGTAGACGTCGTTGGGCGATGTCTCCAGAGCAATGGTGCCGGTGGTTTCGCCGGCGGCGATGGTGATGACCGAGCCGTTGCTCAACGTCACGGTGACCGGGGTTTGGGCTGGGTTGCTCAGGGTGGCGGTGTAAACAATCGAACCACCTTCAGTGATGTTCTCGCTGGCGCTCAAGGTCAAGCCAGTGGTGTCCACCGAATCAGTGATCGTGGTAACCGCAGGCGTCGTGTCCGGTACCAGGTTTTCGAAGTTGCCACCGGTTGCGCCGGTGATGGTGGTGCTGACGGTGCTGCCATTGTTGTAGACGTCATTGGCAGGCGTATTCACCGCAACGGTGCCGGTAGTTTCGCCGGCTGCGATGTTGATCACCGAGCCGTTGCTCAAGGTCACGGTGACTGGCGTCTGCGCTGCGTTGGTCAGGGTTGCGGTGTAGGTGATCTGGCCGCCTTCGGTGATGGTTTCGCTGGCGCTCAAGGTCAAGCCAGTGGTGTCCACCGAATCGATGATCGTGGTGACGGCTGGTGTGGTGTCTGGCACCAGGTTTTCGAAGTTGCCACCGGTTGCGCCGGTGATGGTGGTGCTGACGGTGCTGCCATTGTTGTAGACGTCATTGGCAGGCGTATTCACCGCAACGGTGCCGGTAGTTTCGCCGGCGGCGATGTTGATCACCGAGCCGTTGCTCAAGGTCACGGTCACTGGCGTTTGCGCCGCGTTGGTCAGCGTCGCGGTGTAGGTGATCTGGCCGCCTTCGGTGATGGTTTCGCTGGCGCTCAGGGTCAGGCCAGTGCTGTCCACCGAGTCCGTGATCGTGGTAACCGCAGGCGTAGTGTCCGGAACCAGGTTCTCGAAGTTACCGCCCGTTGCACCGGTGATGGTGGTGCTGACGGTGCTGCCATTGTTGTAGACGTCATTGGCAGGCGTATTGACCGCAACGGTTCCGGTAGTTTCGCCGGCTGCGATGGTAATCACCGAGCCGTTGCTCAGCGTCACGGTCACTGGCGTTTGAGCGGCGTTGGTCAGGGTCGCGGTGTAGGTGATCTGGCCGCCTTCGGTGATGGTTTCGCTGGCGCTCAGGGTCAGGCCAGTGTCGTCCACCGAATCAGTGATCGTGGTAACCGCAGGCGTCGTGTCCGGAACCAGGTTCTCGAAGTTACCGCCCGTTGCGCCGGTAATGGTGGTGCTGACGGTGCTGCCGTTGTTGTAAACGTCGTTGGCAGGCGTATTGACTGCAACAGTGCCGGTGGTTTCACCGGCAGCGATGTTAATCACCGAGCCATTGCTCAGGGTCACGGTCACTGGCGTTTGAGCGGCGTTGGTCAGCGTTGCGGTGTAAACAATCGAACCACCTTCGGTAATGGTCTCGCTGGCGCTCAGGGTCAGGCCAGTGTTATCCACCGAATCAGTGATCGTGGTGACGGCAGGCGTAGTGTCCGGAACCAGGTTCTCGAAGTTACCGCCCGTTGCGCCGGTGATGGTGGTGCTGACGGTGCTGCCGTTGTTGTAAACGTCGTTGGCAGGCGTATTCACCGCGACGGTGCCGGTGGTTTCGCCCGCAGCAATGTTAATGACCGAACCGTTGCTCAAGGTGACGGTCACTGGCGTCTGCGCCGCGTTGGTCAGCGTCGCGGTGTAGGTGATCTGGCCGCCTTCGGTGATGGTTTCGCTGGCGCTCAGGGTCAGGCCAGTGCTGTCCACCGAGTCCGTGATCGTGGTGACGGCAGGCGTAGTGTCCGGGACCAGGTTCTCGAAGTTACCGCCCGTTGCGCCGGTGATGGTAGTGCTGACGGTGCTGCCGTTGTTGTAAACGTCGTTGGCAGGTGTATTGACTGCAACGGTACCGGTGGTTTCGCCGGCCGCGATGGTGATTGTCGAGCCGTTGCTCAACGTCACGGTGACTGGCGTCTGCGCTGCGTTGGTCAGGGTTGCGGTGTAGGTGATCTGGCCGCCTTCGGTGATGGTCTCGCTGGCGCTCAAGGTCAAGCCAGTGGTGTCCACCGAATCAGTGATCGTGGTAACCGCAGGCGTCGTGTCCGGTACCAGGTTTTCGAAGTTGCCACCGGTTGCGCCGGTGATGGTGGTGCTGACGGTGCTGCCATTGTTGTAGACGTCATTGGCAGGCGTATTCACCGCAACGGTGCCGGTAGTTTCGCCGGCTGCGATGTTGATCACCGAGCCGTTGCTCAAGGTCACGGTCACTGGCGTTT
>NZ_LHVK01000020.1 GCF_001269905.1 Pseudomonas corrugata
CTGCCCACATCGGCAAACCGGTCGCGAATACCCAGTTCTACTTGTTGGATGAACACAAGCAACCGGTGCCGCTGGGCGTGCCGGGTGAAATCTACATCGGTGGTGCCGGTGTTGCGCGGGGTTATCTCAATCGTGATGACCTGACGGCCGAGCGTTTCCTCAGGGATCCGTTCAGCAGCGAACCGAACGCCCGGATGTACAAGACCGGCGACCTCGGCCGTTATCTCCCGGACGGCAACATCGAATACCTGGGTCGTAACGACGACCAGGTGAAGATCCGTGGTTTCCGCATCGAACTGGGCGAGATCGAAGCCAAGCTCGCTCAACACGACGCGGTGAAAGAAACGGTGGTACTGGCCCGTGAAGACGTGCCGGGCGACAAGCGCCTGGTGGCCTACTTCACGCCGGCGAACGACACAGCGGACATCGAAACCCTGCGCAGCCATCTCCAAGCGCAGCTACCGGAATACATGGTTCCCGTGGCCTACGTTCGCCTCGATGCCATGCCGTTGACCCCCAATGGCAAGCTCGACCGCAAGGCCTTGCCGGCTCCGGAACACGATGCACTGATCACCCGTGGCTACGAAGCCCCCCGAGGCGAAACCGAAACCGTCCTGGCGCAGATCTGGCAGGACCTGCTAGGTCTGCAACAAGTGGGTCGTCACGATCACTTCTTCGAACTCGGCGGCCACTCGCTGCTGGCCGTCAGCCTGATCGAGCGGATGCGTCAGGTCAGCCTGAGTGCCGACGTGCGCGTGCTGTTCAGCCAACCGACCCTGGCTGCGCTGGCAGCGGCTGTCGGCAACGATGCCGGCAACGAGATGAGCGTTCCGGTCAACCTGATTGCGTCGGACTGCCAACGCATTACCCCCGACATGCTGCCGTTGGTGACGTTGACCCAGGACGCCATCGACCGCATCGTCGCGACCGTGCCGGGCGGGGCGGCCAATGTGCAGGACATCTACCCGCTGGCGCCGTTGCAGGAGGGGATTCTCTATCACCACCTGGCGGCCGAACAGGGCGACCCCTACGTGCTGCAAGCGCAGTTCGCCTTTGACAGCCGCGAACGCCTGGACGATTTCACCCAGGCCCTGCAAGGCGTGATCGATCGCCACGACATCCTGCGCACGGCCATGGCCTGGGAAGGGCTGGACGAGCCGGTACAAGTGGTCTGGCGCGAGGCATCGCTGGGCGTCGAGCAAGTGTTGCTGCGGGGGGAGGACGGCGACATCGCTGTTCAGTTGAACACCCGGCAGCACCTGGACATCCGCCAGGCGCCGTTGATGTGCATCCGTTTTGCCCAGGATGAAATTCACCAGCGCTGGGTAGCGACCCTGTTGTTTCACCATATGGCGCTCGATCACACAGCACTGGAAGTGGTGCGCCACGAAATGCAGGCACACTTGCTGGGCCAGGCTGACCAATTGGGCGCAGCGGTGCCGTATCGCAACTATGTGGCCCAGGCCCGCCTGGGTGTGAGCCGTGAGGAGCACGAAGCGTTCTTCCACGACATGCTGGGTACCATCGACGAACCCACCTTGCCATTCGGTTTGCAGGATGTCCGTGGCGATGGTAGCGATGTCGAGGAGGCCAGGCAAGCGGTCACCATCGATCTGAGCCGTCGCCTGCGCAGCCAGGCCCGTCGGTTGGGCGTGAGCGCGGCGAGTCTGCACCACTTGGCCTGGGCCCTGGTGCTGGGCCGGGTATCGGGTCGCGAAGAGGTGGTGTTCGGCACCGTATTGATGGGCCGGATGCAAGGGGGCGCGGGGGCCGACCGCGCTCTGGGGATGTTCATCAATACCTTGCCGCTGGGCGTGCAGGTGGGGGCGCAGAGCGTGCGCGATGGTGTACTGGCGACACATGCGCGGCTGACCGGGTTGCTGGGGCATGAGCACGCTTCCCTGGCATTGGCCCAGCGTTGCAGTGGCGTGGTTGCACCGACGCCGTTGTTCAGTGCTTTGCTCAACTATCGTCATTCGATGGCGGAGCCCCTCGCACTGCAACCGTCCTCTGGCTGGCAAGGCATCGAGGCGCTGGGTGGCGAGGAGCGCACCAACTATCCGTTGGCGCTGTCGGTGGACGATCTGGGCGAAGGCTTCAGCCTCACCGTCCAGGCGGTGAGTGGCGTCGATGCGTGGCGCGTCGCTGCCTATATGGACGCTGCGCTGGCGAGTCTGGCCCAGGCGCTGGAGTGTGCCCCTGAGTCGTCGCTGGCCGATTTGCCAATTCTGCCGGCAGCGGAACGTGAGCAACTGCTGGTGGCGTTCAACGCCACTGACGCCGAGTACCCGCTGGAACAGACCGTTCACGGATTGTTCGAGGAACAGGTGCAGCGCACGCCGGATGCGCTGGCGGTGCTGCATGGCGAGCAGCGCCTGAGCTATCGCGAGCTGAACGAACGGGCCAACCGGTTGGCGCATTACCTGCGCAAGCAGGGCGTGCGGCCGGATTCTCGGGTGGCGATCTGCGTCGAGCGTGGTATCGACATGGTCGTGGGCTTGCTGGCGATTCTCAAGGCCGGTGGCGGTTACGTGCCACTGGATCCGGCCTATCCGGCGGATCGGATTGCCTACATGCTGGAGGACAGCGCGCCGGCCGTGGTGCTGGCCCAGGCTGCGACCCTTGGGTTGTTGGCTGATGCAACGATGCCAGTGATTGATTTGGGTAGCGGGCGCTGGCAGGACGAATCCGTCTCGAATCCAGAGATTGCCGAGCTGACCTCGGCGCATCTGGCTTACGTGATCTACACCTCCGGTTCCACCGGCTTGCCGAAAGGGGTGATGATCGAACACCGCAACACGGTGAACTTCCTGACTTGGGCCCATCGGTCTTTCGATGCGCAAACCCTGTCGAAAACCCTGTTCTCGACCTCGCTGAACTTCGATCTCGCGGTTTACGAGTGCTTTGCACCGTTGACTAGCGGCGGCAGCATCGAGGTCGTCACTAATGTGCTGGAACTGCAACACGGCGAACACGACATCACCCTGATCAACACCGTGCCGTCGGCGCTCAAGGCGTTGCTGGAATCCGGTGGTTTGAGCGAGGGCGTCGATACAGTCAACGTGGCCGGCGAAGCGCTCAAGCGCAGTCTGGTGGAAGCGCTGTTCGAACAGACTTCCGTCAAGCGCCTGTGCAACCTCTATGGGCCTTCGGAAACCACGACTTATTCGAGTTGGGTGTCGATGGCCCGTGAAGACGGGTTTGCCGCGCATATCGGCAAGCCGGTTGCCAATACCCAGTTCTACTTGCTGGATGAGCATAAGCAGCCGGTGCCGCTGGGTGTTCCAGGGGAAATCTATATCGGCGGTGCCGGTGTCGCCCGTGGTTATCTCAAT
>NZ_LHVK01000021.1 GCF_001269905.1 Pseudomonas corrugata
ACCGCCTGTACTGGATGCAGGACGCGTTCCCGATTGGTCCGAACGACCGCGTGCTGCAGAAAACCCCGTACAGCTTCGACGTCTCGGTGTGGGAGTTCTTCTGGCCGCTGATCACCGGCGCCACCCTGGTGGTGGCCCGTCCGGATGGTCATCGCGATCCGGCATACCTCAGCCAACTGATCCAGCAGGAACAGGTCACGACGTTGCACTTCGTACCGTCGATGCTCCGCGCCTTTGTCGAGGAGCCGAGCCTGGTCGACTGCCGCAGCCTGCGCCAGGTGTTTGCCAGCGGCGAAGCGCTGCCGGTGGATCTGGTGCGGCGTTTCATGGGCCAACACCCGGCGGCACTGGTCAACCTGTACGGCCCGACCGAAGCGGCCATCGACGTGTCGGTCTGGCGCTGCTCGGTGGACGACGTAATCGTGCCCATCGGCAAACCCATCGCCAACCTGCGCCTGTACATCCTCGACGAGAACATGCAACCGCTGCCCATCGGCAGCATCGGTGAGCTGTACATCGGCGGTGTCGGCGTCGCTCGCGGTTACCTCAAGCGTCCGGACCTGACCGAGGAACGCTTCCTCGCCAGCCCGTTCGTCGACGGTGATCGCCTCTACCGTACCG
This sequence comes from Pseudomonas corrugata, assembly GCF_001269905.1. Classification (GTDB taxonomy): domain Bacteria; phylum Pseudomonadota; class Gammaproteobacteria; order Pseudomonadales; family Pseudomonadaceae; genus Aquipseudomonas; species Aquipseudomonas corrugata. The sequence goes on from NZ_LHVK01000021.1 coordinate 622, forward strand.
GCGACCGCTGCCGCTTCCTGGCCGATGGCAACATCGAATACCTCGGGCGTCTCGATCATCAGGTGAAACTGCGCGGCCAGCGTATCGAACTTGGCGAAATCGACGCTGAGCTGCTGGCGCAAAGCTGCGTTCGCGACGCTGCGACCCTGCTGCTGGACCAACGCTTGGTGAGCTTCTGGTGCGGTGACGCCGACGAGGCTGCCATTCGCAGCGCATTGAGCGACAGCCTGCCCTCGCACATGCTGCCGAGCTTCTTCGTCCAGCTCGACAGCCTGCCTCTGAACAGCAACGGCAAACTCGACCGCAAGGCCCTGGCCGCCACCCCGCTGCCGGAACACCACAGCGACCGGCCGTACACCGCGCCGCGCACTGCCACGCAAAGCGCGCTCTGCGAGTTGTTCAGCGAAGTGCTGGACTGCGCGTCGGTTGGCATCGAAGATCACTTCTTCCAGCTCGGCGGCCATTCCCTGTTGGCGACCCGACTGGTCAGCCGCGTCCGTGAACGCCTGGGGGTTTCCCTGCCGTTGGCGCTGGTGTTCGAACACCCGACGGTCGCGGCCCTGGCCGATTACGTACACGCGGCGACAGCGGACGAATCGATCACCGCGCAGCCGCGTCCGGCGGCACTGCCCTTGGGGCTGGCACAGAAGCGCTTCTGGATGCTCAGTCGCCTGGTGCCGGATTCTCGTGAGTACCACATGCCGTTCGCCCTGACGTTGCGCGGCGAGCTGCAGGTCCGCGTCTTGCGTGAAGCCTTCGAGCAGGTCAGCCAACGCCACCTGGTGCTGCGCAGCCGGATTGTCGAAGTCCAGGGCGAACCGCAACTGCTGATCGACGATCACGGGCCGGCGCTCGCGGTCACTGCCGTTGCCACACAGGATTGGACCACGACCTGCGCCACGGCCCAAGCCGAGTTGATGGCGCCGTTCGACCTGGCTGCCGCCGCACCTTGGCGTGCGCACCTGCTGCAACGCCAGGGCAGTGACGAAAACCTGTTACTGGTGTGCCTGCACCACAGCGCCACCGACGGCTGGGCCATGCAATTGCTCATCGATGAGCTGACCCAGGCCTACGCCGCCGGCCTCGAAGGGCAATCGCCGGGCTGGGCGCCGCTGAAGATCGACTATGTCGACTTCGCCCTGTGGCAACAGCACCCGGACACCCAGGCCCGACGCAATGACAGCCTGGAGTACTGGAAAAAACACCTGGGCCAGGACGACTACCAGCTCGACCTGCCTATCGACCATCCACGGGGCGCCGAAGCCGATCGTCGAGCCCGGCAACTGATCGTCAACCTCGGTGCCCAGCGCGCCGAATCGATCCGCCAGTTCGCCCGCCAGCGCGGCACCACCACTTACGTGGTGCTGGCCTCGGCCCTGAGCGCACTGCTGGCGCGTCACAGCGGCCAGCGCGAGATTCGTCTCGGCACCCCGGCGGACCAGCGCGATCAGCCGCAATCCCAGACGTTGCTGGCCTGCCTGGTCAACACCCTGGTGATCCGCAGCGAAGTCGACCAGCGGGCCCCGGCCGAGCAATTGCTCGCCAATCTCGAAGCCGATCTGCGTGCGGCCCAGGCCCACGCGGACCTGCCCTTCGCCACCCTGGTCGGCGCCGTCGCCCAACACCGCGACCTGAACCGCACGCCGCTGTTCCAGGTGCTGTTCTCCCTTAACTATGGCCGCGTGGACAGCAGCCAATGGCCGGGACTGGAGGTCGAAGAGCAGACGCTGCCGGTGATCGACGCCAAGTTCGAACAGAGCTGGGAAGTCCAGGATGACGGCAACGACATGACCCTGGCGCTGGAATACCAAGCGGCGCTGTTCGACGAGTCGACGATGCAACGCTGGAGCGCGCAGTGGTGTGCGCTGCTGGATGCGTTGGTGGCGGCGCCTGGGCGAACGCTGATCGAGCTGTTCCCGCAGCAGCAGGATCAGCAGCAACTGGACCGCTGGAACGCCACCGAGCGTCACTACAGCGGCCCGACCAACCTGCACACCGCCCTGAGCCAACAAGCCGCCCTCAGCCCCAACGCCCCGGCGCTGGTGTTCGAAGGTCAGCGCCTGAGCTACGCCGAGCTGGATCAACGGGCGCAAGCCGTTGCCCGGGCCCTGCGTGCGGCCGGCATCGGCACCGATGACATCGTGCCGGTGTGCATGGAACGCTCGGTAGACATGGTCGTCGCCCTGCTCGGTATCGTCCATGCCGGCGCCGCCTGGCTGCCGCTGGATCCGGAACTGCCCGCCGGGCGCCTGGCCTTCCTGATCGAAGACGCTGACGCCAAGGTCACCTTGACCCAGGCGCAGTGGTTGTCGCGCCTGCCAACCGGCCATCAGGCCTGGACCCTCGACACCCTGCCCCAGGCTCCGGCGTTCGACCCGATCAGCGTCGCGGCCAGCGACCTGGCCTACGTGCTCTACACCTCCGGCTCCACCGGCCAACCGAAAGGCGTGATGAACGAACACGGCGCCTTGATGAACCGCCTGTACTGGATGCAGGACGCGTTCCCGATTGGTCCGAACGACCGCGTGCTGCAGAAAACCCCGTACAGCTTCGACGTCTCGGTGTGGGAGTTCTTCTGGCCGCTGATCACCGGCGCCACCCTGGTGGTGGCCCGTCCGGATGGTCATCGCGATCCGGCATACCTCAGCCAACTGATCCAGCAGGAACAGGTCACGACGTTGCACTTCGTACCGTCGATGCTCCGCGCCTTTGTCGAGGAGCCGAGCCTGGTCGACTGCCGCAGCCTGCGCCAGGTGTTTGCCAGCGGCGAAGCGCTGCCGGTGGATCTGGTGCGGCGTTTCATGGGCCAACACCCGGCGGCACTGGTCAACCTGTACGGCCCGACCGAAGCGGCCATCGACGTGTCGGTCTGGCGCTGCTCGGTGGACGACGTAATCGTGCCCATCGGCAAACCCATCGCCAACCTGCGCCTGTATATCCTCGACGAGAACATGCAACCGCTGCCCATCGGCAGCATCGGTGAGCTGTACATCGGCGGTGTCGGCGTCGCTCGCGGTTACCTCAAGCGTCCGGACCTGACCGAGGAACGCTTCCTCGCCAGCCCGTTCATCGACGGTGATCGCCTGTACCGCACCGGCGACCGCTGCCGTTTCCTGGCCGATGGCAACATCGAATACCTCGGACGTCTGGATCACCAGGTGAAGCTGCGCGGCCAGCGTATCGAACTCGGTGAGATCGACGCCGCGGTGCTGAACCTGCCGGCCATCACCGGGGCCTGCACCCTGGTCATCGATAACCGGCTGGTGGCGTTCTACAGCAGCAGCGCGGCGCAATCGGGCCTCGACACCCTGCTCGCCGCCGAGTTGCCGGCCTACATGGTGCCGGCGGTGTGGGTCCACGTCCCGACGCTGCCGCTCAACAGCAACGGCAAGATCGACCGCAAGGCCCTGGCGGCCCTGCCCTTGCCGCAAACCCGGAAAGACTACGCCGCGCCGCGCAACGCGCTGGAAAGCCTGTTGTGCCAGTTGTTCGGCGAGCTGCTCGGCGAAAGTCTGACCGGCGGCCGCGAGGTCGGCACCAGCGACAGCTTCTTCGCCTTGGGCGGTGATTCGATTCTCGGCCTGAAGCTGATCTCACGCCTGCGCGAACACGGCTACTCGCTGACGCCACGGGACCTGTTCCGCTCGCCCACCCCGGCGGCGCTGGCCCTGGTGACCACGGCCCTGCTGACCCAGGCCGAACAGGGCGAAGTGACCGGTGCGATGCCATTGATGCCGTTGCACCAGTGGTTCTTCGATCAGCAACAACCCCAGGCCACGCACTGGAACCAGTCCGTGCTGGCCGACAGCGACCGGCGTCTGCAACTGCCTCTGGTACAGGCCACCCTGGATCGGCTGGTCGCTCACCACGACGCTTTGCGCCTGCGCTTCGCCGAGGTCGACGGCCAATGGCAAGCGCAGATCGCTCCCGTAGCGCCTGCGCAACTGACCTGCTGCGAGCACCCGGATCAACTGCTACAGGTCGCGCAAAGCCTGGACCTGCAACACGGCCCACTGTTTGCCGCGGCCCTGCTGGAAGGTGAACCACAGCGGCTGTATCTGGTGGCTCATCACCTGGTGGTGGATGCGGTGTCCTGGACGCCGCTGCTGGAGGATTTCCAACAGTTGTACTCAGGACTGGAGCGCAGCGAACAACCCACCTTGCCGGCGAAAACCACGTCCTACCGCCAATGGGCCGAGCACCTGCACGCCCATGCCGCCAAGGTCGCGGGCGAACAGCGCTACTGGAACGCCCAGGCCAGTGCGAACCGGTCGCCGGTCGCCACGGTGGCCGAGCGCCGGACCCTGTCGGCCCGTTGGGAAGCCACCCGCACCCACCAATGGCTGACCGAGTCCCACGCAGCGTACCGCACGCAACCGGAAGAACTGCTGATCGCCGCCCTCGCCGCGACCCTGGCGGAAACCGAAGGTCGCAGCGACATCGTCGTGGACTTGGAGCGTCATGGCCGCGATGCGCCTTTCGATGGTCTGGACTTCAGCCGCACGGTCGGCTGGTTCACCACGCTGTTCCCGTTGCGCGTCAGCGCCAGCGGTGCCCGTGGCGACCAGGTGCGCAACGCCAAGGAAGCCTTGCGTGCAGTGCCGGGCCAGGGCCTTGGCTACGGCTTGCTGCGTCAACGGGGTGAACTGCCGGCCAGTCATGGCGATGTGCTGTTCAACTACCTCGGACATGAGCAGACGCCCGAGGGCTGGTTGCGCGCCAGCAGCCTGACCCCACCGGCGGACGTGTCGCCGGCCAACCGGGTGACCCATGCTCGCGAAGTGGTGGCGTGGCTGGAGGACGGCGTGTTGCGTGTCGAATGGCACAGCGTCACGCCGGAGGCCGACAGCCGCTTGCCCGCTCGCCTGTTGGAGCACCTGCAAGCGCTGGTCGAGCACTGCCTCGATCCGCAGGCCGGCGCGCTGATGCCCTCGGACTTCCCGCTCGCCAAGGCGCTGAACCAGAAGTCCCTGGACAAACTGCTGGGCAAGCTCAAGACCAAACCGAACTCCCAAAGCCAGTGAGTGGCGCAGCCGCCGCGGGGTCACTGCCTGACCACCGCGGCGCCAGCCCGACACCCACTGTTTTCAAGCCTTTGAAATGGACCAAGCCAGCATGAACAACATCGAAGACATCTACTCCCTTTCGCCGACCCAGCACGGCCTGTTGTTTCACAGTGTCTTTGAACCGGATTCGCGGGTGTACTACCAGCAATTGAGCCTGGAAATGAACGGCCCGCTGCAACTCAACGCCTTTCGCGGTGCCTGGCAGGCGCTGATGCAGCGCCACGCCGTGCTGCGCAGCGCATTTCTCTGGGAAGAGCTGGACGACGCCTATCAGGTGGTGCAGCAGGACGTCGACCTGCCCCTGACTGAACTGGACTGGCAAGACCGCGCCGACCCACAGGCAGCCCTGGAACAATTGGGCCTGGAGCAACGGGCGCAACCCCTGGAGCTGAATGAATCGCCACTGATGCGCGTCTGCCTGGTGCGCCTGGCCCCCGAGCGCTGGCACCTGATCTGGACCTTCCATCACATCCTCATGGACGGCTGGAGCGTCGGCATCGCGGTGCAGGAATGGCTGGCGCTCTACTACGAGCAAGCCCATGGCCGACCCGCCCACTTGCCACCGACCCGCGCCTACCGCGACTACATCGCCTGGTTGGCGGAGCAGGACATGGCGGCTACCGAAGGCTTCTGGCGCGAGCAGTTGCAGGACCTGAGCGAACCGACCCCGCTGCCCAACTTTGCCGTGCGCGAGGCCGCGCCTGCAGGGGCACCTTTCGCCGAGCGGGAAAGCCTGCTGGACGACAGCGAAACCGAGCAGCTGTCACAGTTCGCCCGTCGCCACGACCTGACCATCAATACCTTGATCCAGGGCGCCTGGGCGTTGCTGCTGGGCCAACACGCCGGGCGTGACGACGTGGTATACGGCGTCACCGTCGCCGGCCGCCCGGAGAACCTGGCCGCGGTCGACAGCACCGTCGGCCTGTTCATCAATACCCTGCCGCTGCGGGTGCAGTGGGCCGACAGCCCGGCGCTGGTGGACTGGCTGCAGCAGTTGCAGCACGCCAACAGCGACCTGCGCCACCACGCCTACCTGCCCCTGGGCAAACTCAAGGCGATGACGCGCATCGCCGCCGAACAGGCGCTGTTCGATTCGATCCTGGTGTTCGAAAACTTCCCGGTCACCGATGCGCTGAACCAGGACACCGGCGGCTTGAGCTTCAGCGCCCCGGCCAGCGAGCAGCGGGCCGACGGCATCACCCTGACCCAGGGTCGCAACCACTTCCCGCTGTCGCTGATCGTGATGCCGGACAAACAGTTGCACTACCTGATCAGCTACGACCGCAGCCGCTTCAGCGACGCCGAGGTCGCGGTGTTGTCCGCACAGTTGCGCGCGATTCTGCTGGCGATGACGGCGCAAGCCCAGTGCCGGGTCAACGAACTCGAGTGGCTAAGCCTGGAAGAACGCCAGCAGTTGTTGGTACAAGGGCTCGGCGCGCAACTGCCGGTATCCCAGGACTGCCTGCACCAGCGTTTCGAACAGCAGGTAGCCGCATACCCCGAACAACTGGCGGTACGCGATCGCCAGGTGGCACTGACCTACCGTGAACTCGATCAACAGGCCAACCGCCTCAGCCAATACCTGCGCGCCCAAGGCATCGGCCACGACAGCGTGGTTGCCCTGGCCATGGAGCGCAGTGCCGATTTCGTCATTGCCCTGCTCGCCACCCTCAAGGCCGGCGCGGCGTATCTGCCGCTGGACATCAAGCAGCCCGCCGGGCGCCTGGCTGACGTGCTGGTAGACAGCCGCGCCGCGCTGTTGATCGGCGCCAGCCCTTCACCGCTGCTCAAGGGTCTGGCCGAGCACACGCCGACGCTGTGGCTGACCGAACAGGCCCAGGCCATCGCCGCCCAGCCAGACATGCCACCCGCCGTGGCCCACAGCCCGACCGATGCCGCCTACGTGATCTACACCTCGGGCTCCACCGGCACGCCCAAGGGTGTGGTGGTCGAGCACCGGTCCATCGTCGACTACCTGACGGCGGTGCAAGCCGTGCTCAACCCGCCCGCGGCCGCCCGCTACGGCTTGCTGTCGAGTATCGCCGCCGACCTCGGCCATACCCAACTGTTCGGTGCGCTGTGCAGCGGCGCCAGCCTGTTGCTGGTGGATGAAGACAGCGGTTTCAGCCCACTGGCACTGGCCGAACTCTTCGACCAGCATCCGGTGGATGTGCTGAAAATCACCCCAAGCCACCTCGCCGGCCTGTTGCAGGCACTGCCCGATGCCCGTCTGCTGCCCCGCGCGCTGCTGGTGTTCGGCGGCGACGCCCTCAGCCCGGCGCTGCTGGAACAGGTGAACCGCCTGGCACCGGACTTGAAGGTGTTCAACCACTATGGTCCGAGTGAAGCGACCGTCGGCGCCATCGCGACCGAGCTACCGGCGGGCCTGCGCAGCATCGCCCTCGGCCGGCCGTTGCCGAACCGTCAACTGCGGGTGGTCGACAGCAACGGTCGCCTGGCGGCCATCGGCGTGTCCGGCGAACTGCTGATCAGTGGCGCCCTGGCCCGGGGTTACCTGCACCGGGACGACCTCACCGCCGAACGCTTCCATCTCGACGCGAACGAACAGCGCTGGTACCGCACCGGCGACCGCGTGCGCTGGCAAGTCGACGGTCAAATCGCGTTCCTTAGCCGCGTCGACAGCCAGGTGAAGATCCGTGGCAACCGCCTGGAGCTGGGCGAAGTCGAGGCGCAGATCAAGCGCCTGTCGCCGCTGATCGAGCAGGCACTGGTGCGCGTCGTCGAACTGGACGGCAGCCCGCGGCTGGTGGCCTGGCTGGTCGCCAGCCAATCGATCTCACCCGCCAAACTGCGTAACGACCTCAGTGCCCGCGTACCGGACTACATGGTGCCGGCGCACTTCATCACCCTCGACGAACTGCCCCTCACCCGCAATGGCAAAGTCGACGTGCAGCGCTTGCCGATGCCGCAAAAACCCGCCGACGACAGCGCCAGCCACGTCGCCCCGCGCAACGAAGTCGAAGCGCTGCTGGCCGACATCTGGCAGGACGTCCTCAAGCTTGAACGGGTGGGCGTGCACGACAACTTCTTCGCGCTGGGGGGGGACTCGATCATCAACTTGCAGATCATCGCCCGCGCCAACCAGCAGGGACTGAAGCTCACGCCTCGGCAGTTGTTCGAGAACCGCACCATCGCGGATATCGCCCGGGTGCTGGGGGCCGATGCCAGCCAGGGCGTGGCGGAAAACCTTGCCGATGGCTACGAATTGCCACTGGGCGCGGGCCAACGGGCACGCCTGCAACAAGGCCCACTCGAGGCCACCTGGCGCTGCGTGGCGCTGGCCCAAACCATCGACAGCAACCTGCTGGGCCAGGCGATCAGCGCCTTGCAACACCATCACCAGGCCCTGCGTCTGGCACTGAAAGCGTTGCCCGAGGAGCAATGGCAGCAACGGGTACTGGGCTCGGCCAAGGCACCGATGATCAGCCACGAGAAACTGGCCGTGTGCGACCCACTGCACTTGCAGGCCCTGGCCCAGGCCGGTGTCGACGCGCTTGAACTGGACGCCGGCCAGACCTTGCATGCCTGCCTGCTGGACGTGGCTGGCAAGCCGTCCCTGCTGCTGGCCGCTCACCCCCTGTGCGTGGACGAGGCATCTTGGTCGCTGCTGCTCACCGACCTCAACCTGGCGTTGGCGCAACTGATGTATCACCGGCCGGTGCGCCTGTCCTATACAGGTGGCGATTTCAGCCAGTGGACGCGACACCAGCAGGCACACGCCCAAAGCGATGCCCTGGACGATGCCTGGGAGCACTGGCTGCAGTACGCCGGCCTGGAGCCGCTGCAACTGCCGGAAAGCGAGCAACCCAGCAGCGTGATCGAGCAAACTCTGCCAGCCACCACCTCCAGCGAACTCAAGCGCGTTGCCGAGGTGCTGCAGCTGGACTGGAACAACCTGCTGGCCGCCGCCGTGGTCGAACAATGCCGTGAGCTGGGCGGCGACGGCATGATTGCACTGAGCGTTCAAGGCACCCGCCCCGCCGCCGAGCGCTTGCCTGTCGATGCGCCCATCGCCGTGGCCGACCTCGAACCGGCACGCATCCTCGGCCCGCTGGATCTGGCCGTGCCGTACTTCCTCCAGACCGAAGGCGACAGCTTGCTGCAACGGGTGCAGGCCTTGGTCGCGCAGATGCGCGCCTACCCGCAACACGGCGTTGATTACGGCGCATTGCGTTACCTGTCGGACAACACTTACCTGCAAGAGCCCCTGCGCGATCTGCCGGCGGCAGCGGTCACCATTCGCTGGCTGAGCAACCTCGACAGCCATCGCGAAGCACACGGCATCCTCGCCCAGGTCGAAGCGGCGAACCCGTCGACAGCGTCGACCTGTCCGCTGACCCTCGACGCCTGGTGGCAGGACGATTGCCTGCACCTGCGCAGCCAGGGCGCCCTCGCCGCCAGCTGGGCGCCGCGGCTCATGCAACGCTTGAGCGAACTCGCCGGATTACATACCGCCACCGACCTGCGCCCCGCCAGCCAGGCTTTCCCGCTGTGCCACAAGCAAGCGGCGACCCTGGCGGCCGAGCCTCTGGACTGGTTGAACATCGAAGACGTCTACCCGTTGTCGTCGATGCAACAGGGCATGCTCCTGCATACCCTGCTGCAACCCCACAGCGGCATCTACCTGATGCAGCAACGCTACAGCTGGGACGGCGTGTTGCAGCGCCCGGCGATGGAAGCGGCCTGGCAGTTGTTCCTGCAACGGCACCCGATGATGCGCACCGCGTTCTGGTGGCAGGAAGACCATGAGCCGCTGCAATGCGTCTACCGGCAAACCCATCGGGCTTTCGACTGGCAGGACCTGCGCCATCTCGATGAAGAGCAGCAGCGCCTGGCGATGGACCAGGCCCTGGAAGCGCAACGCCTGCAAGGCTTCGACATGGCCTGCGCGCCGCTGACCCATCTGCGGGTGTTCCAACTCGATGAGCGCCGCTTCGCTGTGGTGCGCAGCTTCCACCATATCCTCACCGATGCCTGGTGCTTCGGTTTGTTGATGGAAGACCTGCTGGCGATCTACCAGGCCCTCGTGCGCCAGGAGCCCGTGGCCCGTCCGCGCCTGCGTTCGTTCCGAGGCTACATGAGCTGGCTGGAGCGCCATGACATGGCCGCCGCGCACGCCTTCTGGCAAGCGGAAATGGCCGGTTTCAGCGAGCCGACGCCGCTGCACGTGGACAGCCCCGTGGCCCGCCCCGAGCAGGCGCCGGAGCAGGTCGGCGATTTCGACCAGACCCTGAGCATCGCCCAGACCCAGCGTTTGCAGCAGTTGTGCCAGCAATACCAACTGACCCCCAACACCTGGATCCAGGGCGCCTGGGCATTGTTGCTGTCGCGCTACAGTGGCAACCGCGACGTGCTGTTCGGCGTCACCGTGGCCGGTCGCCCGACCGATCTGGCCGGTGTGGAGGAAATGGTCGGGCTGTTCATCAACAGCCTGCCGCTGCGGGTCGATGTCGACCCACAAGCGCCGGTCGCCGACTGGCTGCAAGCGCTGCTGTCGCACAACGCGCAATTGCGCGAGCACGAAAGCGCATCACTGGTGGACATCCAGCGTTGCAGCGAAGTCCCCCGCGGCCAGCAGTTGTTCGACAGCCTGGTGGTGTTCGAAAATGCCCCACTGGACATCAGCAGCGTGCAACTGGATGCCTTCAGCATCGACATCTACGAAGACCGGGTGCATACCAACTTCCCGATGACGGTGGTGCTGTACCCCGGCGACCGCCTGGGCATTCGCCTGTCCTATGACAGCCAGCGCTTCAGCACCGACACCGTGCAGCGCATGCTCGGTCATCTGGTGCAACTGCTGTCGAGCATGCTCGATCAGCCGCAAGCGCCCCTGGGCAGCCTGCACATGCTCCCCGAAGCGGAGCGCCAGCAGCTGCAGATCGAGTGCAACCGCAGCGCCGTGGACTTCCCGCTGGAGCGCGGCTACGCGGCGCTGTTCGCCGATCAGGTGCAGCGCCGTGCGCAACACCTCGCCGCGGTCTGCCAGGGCCAATCGCTGACCTACGCCGAACTGGATCGCCGCGCCAACGCCATCGCCCACTCGCTGCAAGCGTCCGGCGCCGGTCCTGAAACCCTGGTGGCGCTGTTTGCCGAGCGTGGCCTGGCCTTGCTGACGATGATGATCGCCACGCTCAAGGTCGGCGCCGCGTTCCAGGCCCTGGACATCCAGCAACCGCCCGCCCGCCTGGCGGAACTGCTGAACCTCGGCGAAGCGCCGCTGCTGCTGGTCTGCGAGCACGCGACAGCGACGCTGGACAACGTCCTGCCGCAGATGAACCGGCAACCCACCTGCCTGATCGCCCAAGCGCTCTGGCAAGGCGGCGAACGAGCACCGGTTACGTATTCGCACAACCCTGACCAACTGGCCTACGTGATCTTCACTTCGGGCTCCACCGGCACGCCGAAAGGGGTCATGGTCGAACAACGAGGGATGCTCAACAACATGTTCGGCAAGGTGCCGAGCCTGGGCCTGGGCGAGCACGACCGGATTGCCCAAACGGCGTCCGCGGCGTTCGACATCAGCGTGTGGCAGTTCCTCGCCGCACCATTGTTCGGCGCCACCGTGCATATCCTTCCCGATGCCCAGGCCCACGACCCGGTGGCCCTGCTCGACGCCGTCCAGGAACACGGGCTGACGCTGCTGGAAACCGTGCCGGCGCTGATCCGGGGCATGCTCCAGGAGAGTCAGGCGCATCACGACCTGGCGAGTTTGCGCTGGTTGCTGCCCACCGGCGAGGCGTTGCCACCGGCTCTGGCCCGGGATTGGTTCGCGCGCTTCCCGGCCATCCCTTTGATGAACGCCTACGGCCCGGCGGAATGCTCGGACGACGTCGCCTTCCACCCGATTACCGAGGCGCCGACCGACGACTGCCTGCACATGCCCATCGGCAAACCCACCGCCAACAACCAGGTGTTCGTGCTGGATTCGGCGCTGCGCATGGTGCCCCTCGGCGTTCCCGGTGAGTTGTGCATCGGCGGCGTCGGTGTGGGTCGCGGTTACCTGCGTGACCCGCAGCGCACCCAAGAAGCCTTTGTCCCGCACCCGTTCCAGGCGGATACACGCCTGTACCGCAGCGGCGACATCGGCCGGATGCGCGCCGATGGCGTGATCGAGTACCTCGGCCGTCGCGACCAGCAAGTGAAGATCCGTGGTCACCGTATCGAACTGGGCGAGATCGAAAACCGCCTGATGCAGCATCCGGCGGTGGACAGCGCCGCCGTCCTGGCGCTGCCCGATGCCCGGGGTGCCTTGCAACTGGTCGCCTGGTACGTGCTCGACAGCACTGCCGACCTGGGCGGCGAATCCGCGCAACAGCTGCTGAGCGCTTACCTGGGCACGCAACTGGCGCACTATATGGTCCCGGCCCGCTGGCTGGCGCTGGAACAATTGCCGTTGAACGCCAACGGCAAGGTCGACCGCCGAGCCCTCGCCGCCAAAGGCGTGCCTCAGACCGAGACCACCGATGAGCTGTGCGTGGCACCGCGCACCGCCACCGAGCAGGTCCTGGCAGAACTCTGGCAGGAGATCCTCGGCCTGGACAGCGTCGGCGTGCACGATGACTTCTTCGCCATCGGCGGCCACTCGCTGCTGGCTACCCAAGTGTTGTCGCGGATCCGTCGGCGCCTGAACGTCAGCCTGCCGCTGCGCACGCTGTTCGAACGCGGCACCCTGGAGCAACTGGCCGCAGCGGTCGATCAGCAGCGCGACACCCAGGTCGCGGCCGAGGGCGACAACGAAATCGCCCTGGCGCCACGTCACCAGCCACTGCCGTTGTCCTACGCCCAGCAGCGCTTGTGGTTCCTCGATCGCTTCGAAGGCCCGAGTGCCGCCTACAACATGAGTACGGTGGTGAGGTTGCGCGGGACACTGGATATTCCGGCGTTGCAAGCGGCATTGCAGACCGTACTGGAGCGCCACGAGTCGTTGCGCACTGCCTTCCACCTCAACGGTGACCAGCCCTGCCAGGTGATCAGCCCGGCACCGCGGGTCGACCTCACGCCGACCGAGTTGGGTCAACTGGCCGGCGAGGCGCAGGCAAGCACAATGCAACGCCTGATCGACGAGCAGGCCGGCACTCCATTCGACTTGCAACAGGCGCCGATGCTGCGCGCCAACCTGCTGCGCCTGGGCACGGACGATCATGTGCTGCAATTGGTGCTGCATCACATCGCCACGGACGCCTGGTCCATGGGCATCCTCGTCCAGGAACTGATCGTCGGCTATCAGGCGTACACCAGCGGTTCGACGCCGGCCCTGCCGGTGCTGCCGGTGCTGCCGGTGCTGCCGGTGCTGCCGATCCAGTACGCCGACTATGCCTACTGGCAACGCAGCGAAGCGCAGCAGCGCCTGTTGGCCCGGGCCATCGACTACTGGCGCCGGCAACTGCACGGCGCACCGACGCTGATCCCGCTGCCGCTTGATTGCCCACGCCCGGCACGTCCCGATTACCAGGGCGCGGCCCTGGAGCAACGGTTCAGCCCGGCCCAGACCCGGGTGCTCAAGGCGTACGCGCAAAAGCAACGAGCGACGCTGTTCATGGTCCTGCTCAATGCTTTCAACAGCCTGATGCAGCGCGCCACCGGGGCCAGCGATTTCATCGTCGGCACCGACCTGGCCAACCGCGAACACCCGGCCCTGGAACACCTGATCGGGTTCTTCGTCAACGTGCTGCCGATCCGCGCGCGACTGAGCGAAGGCGACACCTTCGACGCTCGCCTGCAACGCTTGCGTGAAGATTGCCTGTCGGCCTTCCAGCATCAGCAAGTGCCATTCGACAAGCTGGTGGAAGAATTGCAACCGCCGCGCACGCCGGGGGTGAACCCGCTGGTCCAGGTGCTGTTCGTCATGCAGAACACGCCAAGCGGCAATGCCAACCTGTCGGACCTTGAGGTGGAACACCTGGTATCGCGCCAGGAGAGCAGCAAGTTCGACCTGGCGGTGTTTGTCGAGGAAGACGAAGAACAAGGCCTGAACGTACGCTGGGTGTACCGCACCAGCGTATTGCAGGAAGCGACCGTCCAGCGTTTCGAGCAAGGCTTCGAAAGCCTGGTCGAGCAGCTTGCCTCAGCTTCCGGGCCGGCACTGGACCACTGGTCCTGGCGGCTTGAGGAAGGCCAGGGCAGCACCGCGCCCGCCCTGCCCGACTCGCCCGCCGACGACGCCACGGCCCGCAGCGCCCGCAAGCTTTCCAAGCTGAGCAAGCTCAAGCAGACCCGCGCCACCGCCGTCAGCCAGCTGGCCCACGAACAGGTGCGCAGCCGCAGTCTGATCCCTGGGCAACCCCTGCCGTTGGTGATCGAGCCGTTGCTGAGCGACCTGGATCCGGTGCACTGGGCGCTGCAAGCCCGGGAATGGATCAACGGGCAATTGCGCACCCACGGCGGCCTGTTGTTCCGTGGCTTCAACCTGCCGGACGCGGCCGCATTCGAACAGTTCGCCCAGGCCATCGAACCGGACCTCTATGGGACTTACGGCGATCTGCCGAAAAACACCTCCGGCAAGAACATCTACCATTCCACGCCGTACCCGGAACAACACATGATTCTCTTCCACAACGAGAGCTCGCACCTGCCGCAATGGCCGCGCAAGCAGTGGTTCTATTGCGAGACACCGTCCCCCGTAGGCGGCTGCACACCCATCGTCGATTGCCGGCAGGTACTGGCGCGGTTGCCGAACGACATCGTCACCCGCCTGAAAACCCACGGCCTGCTCTATGTACGCCACTTCACCGACAAGCTGGACGTACGCTGGCAGGACTTCTTCAAGACCGAACAACGCGAGGACGTCGAACGCCAATGCCGGGCATCGGGCATGCGTTGGGAATGGCTGGGGGCCGATAACCTGCGTATAGCCCAGCACTGCCCGGCGATTGTCGAGCATCCCGACACCTTAGAGCTGTCGTTCTTCAACCAGGTGCAACTGCACCACACCGCCTGCCTGGAGCCTGAAGTGCGCAGCAACCTGATCAATCTGTTCGGCCCGGAGCACCTGCCGCGCAACGTCTACTACGGCGATGGCAGCGTGATCGAAGATGCGGTGATGGACGTGATCGGCGCGGCATACGAGGACTGCGCCGTGCGATTTACCTGGCAAAAGGGTGACATGGTGATGCTCGACAACATGCTGGTGGCCCACGCCCGGGACCCCTTTGAAGGCGAGCGCAAGATTTGTGTTGCCATGGGCCAGATGATGCGCCGCGAACAGCTGACGGGGCATCTGCCCCAAGCGCAGCCGCTGCCGGTGGCGGAGGTGCTGGCATGACGGCTTACGAAAAGCGTGAAGAAGCCTTCGCCCTTTCGCCACAGCAGCGCAGCCAGTGGCTGGGTGGGTTGCCGCCGGTAAGGCTGGAACTGGAAATTCGCGGTGAGTTGGCGCTGGAGCGCCTGCAACAACGGCTCGCCGCGTTGAGCGCTTGTCACGAAGCCCTGCGCTTGCGGGTGCGGCCGGAGCCGGGCTTGCTGACGCCGTTGCAGGTCATTGAATCCACCGTCACCGCAGCCAATGGGATCACCGTCGAGGTGCCATCGATGGAGGCCGACCGGCACCGGGTCGTGCTGCAACTGCCGGCGCTGAGCGCGGACCGCGGGACCTTGCTGCGCCTGGTGCAGGCACTGGCGTCGGTGGAGGCACCGGCGTTCGACGACGAAGCCATGACCTACACCCAGTACAGCGCCTGGTTGTACGAATTGCAGACCGACGACGATGCCGAGCAGGGCCGGCGCTTCTGGGCAACCCAGGCGCTGGACGAATCGGCCGGCGAATTGCTCTACCGCCAGGTACGCAGCGATCGCGCCGATACGCCGGTGACCACCCGCCTGATCGCCACGCCACAGCTGGGCATGGCCCTGGACCGTTTTTGCCAGCGTCATGGGGCCTCCCACGAGCAGGTGCTGATGGCCGCCTGGGGCGTCCTGTTGCAGCGCTTGAGCAGCGGCGACAGCCCGGCGCTGACCCTGAACTGGGTCCACGATTGCCGCGACGACTATGAGGAACTCGCCGACTGCTGGGGCCTGTTCGCCAAGCCCCTGCCCTTGCGTTGGGAAGCGGCTTCCGAGCACTCGTTTGCCCAAGCGCTGGCCAATCTGCAGACGCTCTGCGAACACGCCACCGAATGGCAGGAATATTGCGGCGTCAGCACTGCGCAGACGGCCGAAGCCTCGCATTACGGCTTTCAATGGGGTGCTCGCCTGCCTGGGCCACTCGGTGTCTTCGGTAGCAGCGCATCGACGCTTGCCGTGCTGGACCTCCAAGCTGTCCCGTCGGGCATGGAACTGCTGCTGGTGGCCGAAACCATCGGCGGCGACTATCGCCTGAACCTGTCTCACCCGCCGAGCCGCTACAGCGAACAGGCCGCCACGACACTGCTGGAACAGTTGCAGTCGCTGCTGCTCGATGCCCTCGCCAACCCGGACAAACCACTGTCGCAACTGTCGCTGCAGGCGCCGGGCTTCGCGGCGACGCTGGCCGCCTTGCAGCCCTCACTCGACGTGCCGCCGGTGTTTACCAGCGTGCCGGAGCGCATCAGCGCATGTGCCGCGCAGTTCCCCGGGCACCTGGCCCTGCGCGACCACAACGGTCATTTGAGCTATGCCGAACTGGACGCACGCAGCAACCAACTGGCCCATTACCTGCGCGCACAGGGTGTCGGCCGCGAGGACCGCGTGGCGTTGTACCTGGATCGCTCGATGCAAATGGTGCTGGCCATACTCGCCGTGCTCAAGAGCGGCGCAACGTTCATCCCGCTGGATGCCCAGCAGCCCGCGCAACGCTCCCTGGCGATCCTGCAGCAGGCGCAACCGGCCTTCGTCCTCAGCGGCGCGGCCGGCAACGCACCCGCCCTGCCGTCCGTCGTCAGCCTCGACCTGCGTAATGAAGCCGCCTGGCAACAAGGGCCGACGAGCGCACCGGACTTCGACATCCAACCCCAGGACGCAGCCTACGTGCTGTTCACCTCGGGCAGCACCGGCACGCCCAAAGGCGTCATCGTTGAACACCGTCAGCTTGGCAGCTATGTCGCCAGCGTTTCCCAGCGCCTGAAACTCATGGCGGGCGAGCGCAGCGCAGTGGTTACGTCGCTGGCGGCCGACCTCGGCTACACCCTGCTGTTCCCGGCATTGCTCAGCGGCGGCGAATTGCACCTGCTGGACAAGGAAACCGCCATGGACGCCCAGGCCTGGGCTGCGTGGCAGATGCAATACCCGATCGATCACCTGAAGATCGTGCCGTCGCTGCTCGATGCCTGGTTGATCCATGCCCAAAGCGCTGCGGTGCTGCCGCGCAAACAACTGATTCTCGGCGGTGAAACCTGCTCGCGGCGCCTGCTGCAGAGCATTCGCAGCCACGCGCCGGCACTGACGATCTTCAACCATTACGGCCCTACCGAAACCACGGTCGGAGTGGTGATGCACGCTGTCGAACCGGCGGTGGACTATCGTCGCCTGCCCCTCAGCGACCGTCTCGACGGCATGCGCCTGTACTTGCTCGACGACCAGCAGGCCCTGGCCGCTCCCGGCCAAAGCGCCGAGCTGTATATCGGCGGCCCGCAACTGGCACGGGGCTATCTGGACCCACAACAAAGCGCCGACCGCTTTATCGAACTGCCACAATGGCCAGGCGAATGCCTGTATCGCACCGGCGACATGGCCCGTTATCTTCATGACGGCAGCCTGGAAATCACCGGGCGCGCGGATCGCCAGGTGAAAATCCGCGGCTTTCGCGTGGAACTCGACGAGATACAGGCGCAATTGACCCGCCTGCCCGGCGTTGCTCAAGCCGCCGTGGAATGCATCCCTCGGGGCGAGCTCGGCCAGCAACTGTTCGCCTTCATGACCCTGGTGCCCGGGCATTCGACCAGCGTCGCCCGGCTGCACGGCCAGGCCCAGGACTGCCTGCCGGACTACATGCTGCCGACCTTGCGGATTGTCGAGGCACTGCCGCTGATGGGTAACGGCAAGCTCGACCGCAAGACGTTGCAGCAATGGGCGGACAAGGTGCTCGACACGGTCGGCAGCGCCCTGCCGCGCACCCCGCTGGAAGCCTTGCTCGCCGACGTCTGGGCGCAAGTGCTGGGCCTGGAGCGGGTGGGTATCGACGATGACTTCTTCGAACTGGGCGGCCACTCCCTGGCGGCGGTGACGCTTGCCAGTCGCCTGCAGACCGCGTTGTCGGCACCGGTGACGGTCAATGCGGTGTTCAACGCCCCCAGTGTCTCGGCCTTTGCCGCGCTGGTGCAGGCCGAGCTCAAGCTCTCGCCGCTGGTCAGGTTGTCGGCGCTCAACGTCGAAGCCGCCAATCTGTTCTGCTTCCACCCGTCCACCGGCCATGTGCAGGACTACCGCACGCTGCTGGCCCCTCTGCAATCCTGGAACCTCTGGGGTTTGCAGGCGGCCTACCTGGCCGAGAACAGCACCGCGCTGGACGGCAATATCGAGAGCCTTGCCGCGCTCTACGTCGAGCACCTGCGCCAACAGCAACCCCACGGCCCCTATCACCTGCTGGGCTTCTCCCTCGGCGGACTGCTGGCGATTGCCGCGGCCGCGCGCCTGGAAAGCCAGGGCGAGCAAGTGGCCTTTCTCGGCATCATCGACTCGCAATACCAGCATCAGGCGCCGGAAGACAGTGTCGAAGCGCTGCTGGAGTCGGCTTCTCAGGCGCTGACCCTGGACAGCCAGACGCTGATGCGTCAGCTGCCGCCGCCCATCATGACCGCGTTGACCGCGCAACTGGGCGCCCTGCCCCCCGCGGCACGCCTGGCGGAACTGGTGCAGTGGGCTCGCCAGCAAGGCCTGCAACTCGATGGCGACAGTTGGGAACACCTGCAAACGCGGTTGCGCTACCAGCAACACACGCAGCACCTGCTGGCCAGCTTCAAGCCTGCACGGTTAAGCTGCCCGGTTCATGTCTGGTGGGCCAGCGACACCCTGGCCCAGTCTGAGTTCGTCGACCCGCATTGGGAACGCCTGAGCAGCGGGCCGCTGACCCGCGAAGTCGTCCAGGCGCAGCACCTCACCATCCTCGAGCAAGGCGCCCTGCACCAACAATTGGCGGCGCGTCTCGAGACATTTGCGACACACGGAGCGGTTTGAAATGGATCTGTTGTTACTCATGGCTAAACGCTCATGGCGCGCACTGCTGGTGGCGACCTTGACGGGCCTGATCTGCGGCCTCGCCGCGGCCGGGCTGATCGCCAACATCAACCACAGCCTGACGGTGTTCGATCAGTTGCGTCCGGTGGACGGCCTGTACTTCGGTGGCCTGGTGGTGCTGGTGGCGATATCGCGGGTGATCTCTGATGTCAGCCTGCTGCGCCTGGGCCAGGCGGCAGTCAACGACATGCGCCTGCACCTGAGCGCCAAACTGATCGACACGCCCTACGCGCAGCTGCAACGCCTGGGCAAGCACCGCCTGCTGGCGATGCTGACCGACGATACACAGACCATCAGCCAGGCGGTGGAGCTGGTGCCGATCCTGCTGGTCAACGCCGGGATCATCGCCGCGTGCCTGGCCTACCTGGGCTGGCTGAGCCTGCCGCTGCTCGGCTTGACGATGCTGTTGATCGCCCTGGGCAGCCTCAGCTTCAACTGGCCGCAACGCCGGGCCTTGACTTCGATCTCCCGTGCGCGGGAGCTCAAGGACCAGTTGTTCGACCAGTACCGCCTGCTCACCGACGGCAGCAAGGAACTGCAACTCAACCACCCGCGCCGGCAGCACTTCTTCACACGCCTGCTGATACCGGTGAGCCAGCAGTATCGCCGGGACTTTGTACGGGGCATGAGCATCTACGCCCTGGTGCTGAACTGGGGCAATGCGGTGTTCTATCTGCTGATCGGCGTGGTGCTGTTCGCGGCGCCGCAGTTCATTGACCTGAGCGCCAGCCTGGTGACCGGCTATATCCTGGCGATCCTGTACATGATCACGCCGCTGTCGGAACTGATGCACGCCTTGCCGACCCTGGGCCGGGCCAGCGTGGCGCTGAACAAGATCCGCGCCCTGGAAGGTGAGATGCAAACCGCTGAGGAAGCCGTCGGGACGATCTCGCCGACCCAGGTTCGCAGCCTGGTGTGCCGGCAGGTCAGCCATACCTACTACCGCGAGCGCGAGGACGGTCATTTCACCCTCGGCCCCATCGACCTGACGTTGAATGCGGGCGAGGTGGTGTTCATCACCGGCGGCAACGGCAGCGGCAAGACCACGCTGGCCTTGTTGCTGACGGGCCTCTACCGGCCGGAAGGCGGCGACATCATGCTCGACGAGCAAGTCTCCTCAAGCAATGACAACCACCACTACCGCCAGCACTTCTCGGCGATCTTCACCGACTTCTGCCTGTTCGAGAACCTGTTCGACGGTGATGATCCGCAACTGGTGAAGCAGGCCCAGGACTACCTGATTCACTTGCAGCTGGATCACAAGGTGCACATCGAGGAAGGCAAGTTGACGACGCTGGCGCTGTCCACCGGGCAACGCAAGCGCCTGGCGCTGCTCAGCGCCTACCTGGATGATCGTCCATGCTATCTGTTCGACGAGTGGGCAGCCGACCAGGACCCGGTGTTCAAGCACTTTTTCTACACCCGGATCCTGCCGGACCTGCGCGAACGCGGCAAACTG
Organism: Pseudomonas corrugata; assembly: GCF_001269905.1. GTDB lineage: Bacteria > Pseudomonadota > Gammaproteobacteria > Pseudomonadales > Pseudomonadaceae > Aquipseudomonas > Aquipseudomonas corrugata. Next base: position 21,316 of record NZ_LHVK01000021.1, read on the forward strand.
TTGATCGTCATTTCCCATGACGATGCCTACTTCGGCCTGGCCGACCGGCTGATTCGTATCGAGCATGGCCAGCTCAGCGAAATCACGCCCCAGGCCGTTGCGAAGACGCCGGCCATGCTGTCCTGAAGCAGTCGATAGACCTGTGGCGAGGGGATTCATCCCCGCTGGGCTGCAAAGCAGCCCCAAAGCCCTGGTACTCGATATCAAGTGGATTGAGTCACCTATGTTGGGGCTGCTGCGCAGCCCAGCGGGGATGAATCCCCTCGCCACAGGTTCATCGTTTTTCTTAAGTGAACAGCATTACCCTCTAACGGGCTCATGCATCTTCATAGATGTAATGCAGGTAGCTCACCTGCTCCGCCAGGGGCAGGCGATGCAGTTTGGGGCAGGACTCGCAGAGCACCGGCGGCTGGCCTTCGACGGGTTCGTGCAGTTGGTAATGCAGGCAGCAATGCCGGCGCAAGGGCAAACACGGGCAGATCTGCGGCGCGGGTGATTCGACCATGCGTTGCAGGCCCCGCAGCTTCAGGCGCCCGTCATTCACTGTGACCGGTTCCAGCCACTGGTGCGCCTCGGCGAACCCATCCCGGGACAGGTCGGGGTCCATTCGCGCGAACGCACCATCCCAGATGGCAACCATGTTGCCCCACAGTATCTTCGGCGCCAGCCCTCCGGCGGCGGCCAGGGTCGCGAACAGCGGTGCCAGGTGCTCGTGGACCAACCGCGACCAGTAGGCCGCGCGCTCGTCCTGGCTCAAAGCCGGTAGTCGGCTTGCCAGCCCCAGGGCCGAAGGCTGACCGTCATCGTGCAACAGCACCGCCTCTTCGCCCCAGAAATCGATGGCGCTGTGGCGGGTCAACACACAGGCCAGGGTCGCTGGCAGGACGATGCTCATGTAGTTCATCGACCATTGCGACGCCACGGCGGCGCGATTCACCCCCGGATAACGCAGGGCGAAGCGGGCCAGCAGCGGTTGCAGCACCTCAGGATCGGCAAGTCGGCTCAACGCAACGGAGGGCTGCTCGCCAGCCCCCTGCCGGATCACCCGCTGTATCGGCGGCCAGGCCTGGCTGAGCCATTCTGGAAATTCGATGACGGGTCTCCCTTTCCCTATTTAATGCAAACGATTAGCATTGGCTGATCCTATCCTTCCTCATCTGCAAACTCAACGTCGTCAGCGACCGGGCTTACCAAGACCACATGCACACACTCCGCACTTTCTGGCGTCTCGCGCGGCCTTTCTGGACATCCGAGGAAAAGTACCCGGCCCTGTTGCTGCTGTTGGGCACCGTACTGATGACCCTGTGCCTGGTGGGCATCAACATTCTCAACAATTTCTGGAACCTGCATTTCTACAACGCCTTGCAGGCTCTGGACTATCACGGCTTTCTCGTCGGCAGCCTGCAATTCATCCTGCTGCAGGTCGGCATGGCCGGGTTTACCGTGGGCGCGTTCCACTTCCAGCAGAAGCTGACCATACGCTGGCGCCGTTGGGCCACCCGGAACATGCTCGACCAATGGCTGGGCAGCCAGCGCTACCAGAAGCTGAAACTGACCGAGACCGAAGTCGATAACCCCGACCAGCGGATTGCCGAGGACATCGACCTGTTTATCGTCAAGTCGTTGAAGTTGAGCCTGGGAATGTTGACCTCGGTGGTGTCGCTGTTCTCTTTCCTGAATATTCTCTGGCAGGCTTCGAACCTGGTCAGCGTGCCGTTCGACGACCAGTCGGTGGTCATTCCGGGGCTGCTGGTGTGGATCGCCCTGGTGTATGCGCTGTTGGGCACCGGCATGGCGTTCTGGCTGGGGCGCGCATTGCCAAGCCTCAATTTCATGCAACAACGGCGTGAAGCGGATTTTCGTTTCTCGCTGATTCGCCTGCGAGAAAACGCCGACTCGGTAGCCCAATACCGTGGTGAGAAGGTGGAGAACGAACGCTTCAATCAACGCCTGGAGGCGGCACTGGAAAACTTCTGGGCACTGGTCAAGAAGCAGAAACTGATCATGGGCTACTCGACCTTTTACCTGCGCAGCGCCACGGTCATTCCCATGTTCATCATGGCACCGCAGTTCTTTGCCGGCGCGTTCCCCTTGGGTCGCCTGACACAGATCAGCGCAGCCTTCGGCGAAGTCCACGCGGCCATCGCCTATCTGGTCAGCGTGTTTCCGGAGCTGTCTGAATGGAAGTCGGTGATCGACCGTTTGAGCGGCTTTCAGGAGCGCCTGGACAACCTCGAGGTGAAGTCCGGGGTCCGGCTCGAACAAAAGGCCAGCGGCCTCGATATCAAGGATCTGGACGTCTGGTTGCCGAACGGCCGCCAATTGTTCAAAGGCTTCAACCTGTCACTCAGGCCAGGCGACAGCCTGATGATCAGTGCACCGTCCGGTTATGGTAAATCGACCCTGCTCGGCACGATCAGCGGGCTTTGGCCCCATGCTCGCGGCACCAGCAGCTATGACCATGAGCGGGCGCTGACCCTGTCGCAAAAACCCTACCTGCCACTGGGCTGCCTGCGCGAGGCGCTCTGGTACCCCAACCCGCCACGACGCGAAGAAGATGCCGCGCTGCTCCAGGTGATGGCGCAGGTCGGCCTGCAACACCTGGGCGATCAACTGGATGAGGAAAGGGATTGGGCCCAGACCCTCAGCGTCGGCGAGCAGCAACGCTGCGCGTTCGTCCGCGCCCTGCTGGCCCGCCCGACAGTGCTGTTCCTCGACGAGAGCAGCTCGGCACTGGATGCGACCAACGAGCTGCGCTGCTATCAGTTGCTCAAGCAGACGCTGCCGGAGACGATTCTGATCAGCGTCGGGCATAACGCCTCGTTGGAGCACATTCATTGGCAAGTCCTGGAACTCAAGGATGAGGCACGGTGGGTGCATCGCAAGGTCAGGCAAGCAGTGTGAAGCCGTGAAGCCCCGTCAGTATCGAGCGAAAACGCGGGCCAGATAAGACCCCACGGCACCCAGGTTTCTGGCGAATTGCAGGCAAGGCTCGGGATTCAATAGCATGTGAAATTGCGCTTCCAGCTTGGCGAGCCTGCCGAGCAGGAAGTCTCTTTCCCCAGACGTCACATCAGGCTGGATAAACCGCGCCTCGATAGCCGCTCGATAGCCCAGGTACTCCCTTTCAAACCGGCCCCTGGCCAATGCATTGGTCCAAGGCAGCCCTACATACAAGAGGGAGGAAATGCCACACGAAAGAGCGGCATAGGACGTACTCCATACGCCCTGCATCCAGAGCGCAGCCAGGGGCAGTAGCATAATCAAAGGGAGAAGGATCTTGTAACCAGCCGTCATCGGCGGTGCAGACCAGAAGCTCGGGCCATATTTCGGTTTCTTCATCGCTATCGACTCCATGCGGTTGATGTTCCCTGCATGGATACCAGCTTTTCATCGCGCACGCATTCCAAAAGCATGCAGATTCTTTCCACGAATAAACGCCACACGGCAACTCGCCAAACCTCTACTACATTTACCTGAACGATCGGCTTCATGCCAAAGCCAACCGGTTCTCAACCACGACCACAGCGGAGGTGGCTATTGTGCTGAAGAATGCGGCGTTCATATTTATTCTAGGATTGGTGTGCAGTGCAGCCGATGCCTGCGAAGTCTATTTCAACATCGTTGGCGATCCCGACAGCTACGAGTACCGCAGGCTACCCGAATTCATTCGAAACGAGATGAGGCCACGCGTCAAAGCCAGCAGCAATCAGGATCGATATGGGCTTCAGATCCAAAGCCTGTGTTCATCCGCAAGTGAAGAAAAGCCATTGATTGCAACATTCAAAGTCCAACCTAACAACGTCTACCTGAAAGAAATCAATGAGTTGCCGCTGTGCGTGGAGGATGCAACTGGCCGGTGTCTGAAAAACAGCTACGACTACGTCGCTTACGACGGCGGCGCAAAGCTGAAAATCAACGAGGAAGAAGCCCTCAAACAGCTACAAGTACTTTCCGAAATCGATAGCCTGGACGATTTGGGAACGACCGACCAAGCCAAACAGGAAAACATTCATAACGCCGTTCGTTTCTTCGCCATGCTGCTGGCCGAATCAACGCGCTTCGACTACGTTCTGGACGACCTGACGTGCGCCACTGCGTCTGGCTCCGCCCTTCAGTTTGACGATTATTGGAAACTGGTTCACAACTGGGGAAGCATTTCGAAAGCAGTGAAGCTCAAACGCAATGAGGCGGAGAAGCTCAAGGCCCCGGCTACCTATCAAGGCGCGGGCGATCTCTTTGTACCCATCACACGCTCAATGGTGCCCTTCTTCAATGGGTTTCTTCCTTCGGTAGCAAATGATCCCGACTGGAAACCCAGCGACGACGGTAGGAACCTGGTTGTCCCTGAACGGACACCAAGCTGCACCCTGGCCTGGAGTTCTCCAGGTAATGAGCAGGAAGAGCGCGACGAAATATTTTCCTTGCTTGCCATGGCCGTTGTCCTGCAGGACTGGCAAGTCAATAAAGAGGATCGCCGAGGGCACAACATTGGTGGCGTCCTTGTAGACACCGCCCAAAAGCCCATTTTCTATGCACGCAACTCCGTAAGAAAACTGAACGACACGACGCAACATGGAGAAGTCCGACTCATTCAGAACTATCTGAAATGCGGCAAGGGAAAACGTAACGCCGCGAGCCTGACGGTCTATACGACATTGGAGCCGTGCGCCATGTGTACGGGGATGATGACCATGGCCGAAGTAAAACGCGTCGTTTACGTTCAGCAAGATCCTGGATTTGGAAAAGCGAGAGAAGCACTCCAGCGAATCAATTACCCACGAATCTACACGCAAGACACGGTCCTTGGGCTACCCCAGAAAACGGCTATCGAACGCGGCTACGAACAATACCTTTCGTCAGGGAAAAAAAGCCTGACGGATTATTTGCTCACCGACGAAGCGCATCAGGTCTTTGAGTCGGCGTTGGCGAGCCTGAAAGCTTATACCGTCAAATACCCCGGTAACGCAGCGGTTCTGAATGACGCCCGCTCTTACCTGAACACAGTAGAAACCGAAACGGTTGGAGAAGCCGTTCAAGCCCGATGCCCGGCGTCCTCGACTTGAAAGAGCAACGCCAACCAGCACATGGTCCGCATGCGAACGAATTGAACCTGCCCGTATCTCGTTGAGCTACCGTCGGGCTGGCGACGTTGCAGATCCGGTCACGGCGCCCAGTTCAAACCCCGCCCGTCGTCACTGCCCTTTGAACCCGAAACAAAGTCATCATCACCCCGCTCACTCCTTCTCGCTCAACATCCCTATAGCCTCATACGGCGTCTGCAGATCACGCTCGGGAATCTCCCAGATCAGCAACTTGGGAGGCGTCTCCCGAAAAGCCGGGTTGCTGAAGTACTGATTGGCGCCACCGGAGAATTCGCCACCGTCCTTGGCGAAGCTTCCCACCGGTGCTCCCAGTGCCAGTTCGAGAAAACCCACGAAGTTGGAATTGCGCGAGAACGAGGTGCCAATCAGCGCGACATTGGGCAGGCCTTCGTCGCCAAACAGATCATCGAGGTTGTCGCCGCCGTCCTGGGCAGCTTGCGGCTGCTCGCTGACTTGGGTGGCCGCGACGGTTTCCACCGTGGGTTGCCAGCTCAGCGGCAGCCAGTCGATGCCGGCCAGGTGCACGAGGTCACCTGCACGCAAGGCCGCCGGGTTGGTGAGGGTTACAAAGGTCTTTTGTGGCGTGGCGTGAATGCCCATCGCCTGTACCTGGTGCGCAATCGCCCGGGCCACCGCGTTGGAGCCGATCTCGCTCCAGTGTGTGTCGGTACGCAGGTAAGCCGATGCGCCCAACGGCTGCAGTGTCGGCGCAAGGTTCAGCGCCGATACTCCCGCCTGGTTCAGTGTCGCGGTCCATTCCGCCACCCGAGGGGCCAGTTCGGCCGGACGATCCAGGCCACACAACTGCTCGGCAGCAATACGGCTCTTGTCCGGCACCACCGCCACGAGCAATTGAATGCCACGTTGGCTCAACCGTCGTTGTACGTCGATCACTGCCTGCGCCTTGGCCTCGGCGTTGGCCCGGGCGTGGTGATTGATGCGCATCTCATCGGTCAGAAACAGCCAGCCCTGACAGCCCGGACGAACCCGGGGCCCGGTGTCATGGAACAGCAGCCAACTGGCGCCGCGCTCCAGATTGGCGGCCTGTTCGGGAAACCAGGCGTTGGACAGCTGCTTGGCGATACGGTGGGTGACGTCGCCATGCATCGCCGCATCGCGGGTCAGGTTGGGCGGCAGCATTTGCACCTTGCCGCTGACCAGCAGCCAGCCACAGGAAATCAAGCCGACACCGAGCAAGCCGATCAGTGAGTAGCCGCAGACTTTGCTGGTTCGGGTGACCAGGTCGCTGGGGGGCGGTGGTGCGCTGGGTGGAGACTTCTTTGGCGTCGTCATCAGAATTGAAAGTACAGGAAAGGCACGGCTTCACGGCTGGCGATCAGAGCGAACGACAGCAGGAAACCGGCTACGGGCCAAAAGGCGACAGCCAATGCATACAACGCATTGCCCGCCATTCGTCTTTCAAAACGTACCTGCCAGATCGGCAGGATCACGCACACCACGCCCAGCACCGCCGCCAGGCCCTGCACCGGCCGCAACGTCACCGCCAGCGCATCGCCGAGGGCAAACCCGTGCAGGCCGAACTGCCCGGCGTACAGGGTCATGGCCGAATGGAAATCCGGGGCACGGAACAGTGTCCACGCCAGGCACACGAACAATAGCGTCAGCACATGCGCCAATACACGCGGGACAGCAGGCAGGCTTGAGCGCGACCACGCCCGGTCGACACACAACGCCACACCATGGGCCGAACCCCACAGCAAGTAGTTCCAACTATCGCCGCCATGCCACAGTCCGGCAATGGCCATGGTCAGGAACAGGTTGCGATAGGTTTTCCAGACGCCGTGACGGTTACCGCCCAGGCCGATGTACAGGTAATCGCGCAACCAACTGGAGAGCGACAAGTGCCAACGCCGCCAGAAATCCTGGATGCTGCTGGCAAGGTACGGCCGGTTGAAGTTTTCCGGGAAGTGAAAGCCCAGCATCAGCCCCAGGCCGATCGCCATGGCGCTGTACCCGGCAAAGTCGAAGAACAGCTGCAGCGAGTACGCCAGGCAACCAATCCAGGCGTCCACGAATGAGGGGTTTTCCAGATGGAAGGCCACGTCCACCAACGGCGACAGGGTGTCGGCCACCAACACCTTCATGCACATGCCGACCATGAAGCGGCGTGCCCCCAGGGCGAAGTTCTGCCAGTTGAACCAGCGCTCCACCAGCTCACGGCGGACCCAGTCATAACGAATAATCGGACCGGCAATCGAGTGGCCGAACATGGAAATGTAGGTGGCGTAGTTGATGAAACTGCGCTCCACCGGAACCGTGTGGCGATGCACGTCCACCAGGTAGGAAATCGCCTGCAACACGATAAACGACAGACCGGCCGGCAACGCAACCTTCTGCCACTCAAGCGGCATGGCGCCATAGTGGGCCATCAGATCGCTCCATGTGCCGGCGAGGATGTTCGCGTATTTGTACCAGCACAGCACAGCGGTATTGAACACGATCAACGCGATCAGCAGCCGCAAGCGCCCACGGGAGTCCTCGCGGGAACGGTCGACCAGCAGGCCGCCGACCCAGGCAACGATGGTCAGCACGACATGCAACGACAGGAACAGCGGGCTCAGCCAGCCGTAGAACAGCCAGCTGCCCGCCAGCAGCACCCGGTTGCGCCAGCCGTGGGGAACCAGGGCGTAGATCAACAGGAAGGCAGGGAGGAACAGCGTCAGGAACTCGAGCGAGGCGAAAACCATGGCGACAGCGCAATCCGATCAGTGGGACAACGTGTCCGTGGCGGCCAGGAGTCGGGGTCCGGTGGCGGTCGGCAACAGCAATACGCTGTAGCGCTCGCCCGCCTTCAGCTCACCCAGGTCCAGCGCCGGGCCGACATTGGCATTGGCGCAGACCAGTTGCACGGACAGCTTCACCGGGTTGATCGAGCGACGTTGCAGGTTGCCTTCGGCTACGCCTTTGAACAGATCGGCGGTGCGACCTGCGGGGCGCAGACTGGCATCGACGCAACTGCTGTCCAGGTTGAAGAAGCCCAGCGAGGCCTTGAGGCCGTTGAAGTCGTCCGGGATGTCATGCACGGTCACTTGCCTGAGCCCTTTGCTATCCGGAAGCGCGACCACCGTCGCGAACTCGCCGGGCTCGGCTTTGACGTCCAGCGCCAGGCGCTGCTGGCCGCTGACCAGGGTGCCCTTGATGGCGCTGCTGGCCGTGACCGGGAAAAACAGCGACGCAGGCTGCGCCGCGTCCAGGGTCAGCGGCGGTTGGCCTTCCTGGGCTATGACCTGCATCGGCTCTGAGCCGCCGTTGACGAAGCGAATGAACGCGGCATCTTCGGCAGGACCGGTCGGGTACAACGGGATGTCCGCCGCCACCACGCTCAAGCTCGACAGCAGTAGCCCGGCAGCACTCAAGACCTTGGCGGTTTTCATTTCTTCGCCCCTTTGTTGCTCAGCGCTTCAGGCGGCAGCTTGCCCAGTGCATTGCCGATTGCACTGCCCCAGGCCTTGTAACCCGCCACAGTGAAATGTTGACCGTCCGTGGTGACCCATTGGCCCGGCTTGGAGAAGGTCAGCGAATCGATATAGGTGCAAGGCGCAACGTTACTGGCCAGGAATTGCGACATCAGTTGGGTGCGCGGATCATTTTTCTGGTACATGCCGCCCGCCTTGCCCCACGCCGGGCCGACCCAGGCACATTTGGTGCCGGTGGCGGCGATGGCCTTGGTCAGGCTGGTCACGCTCTGCCAGGCCCAGGCCTTGGGAAACGCCGGTTTGTCGTAGGACGCCATGGTATCGCCGATGACCAGTACGACCAGGTCGGGCTTGTCCTTGGCGATCAGCTCGGCGATAGGCGTGGTGGTCGCATCACGGCCCTTGATCTCGATCTTGGCGGTGCCTTTTTGCTCGGCGCCACAATCGACTTTCTTGGTGATCAACCAGTCACCGGCGCTGGCGCCACAGGCGCCGATGGAATGAACGATCGCTCCCTGGCGGGTGAGATCGGCGTTGAGCGGCTCCATCAGGTGGTCCGCAAGGCTCATATGGCTTTCGCCGAGCACCAGAAGGGTCAGGCCGGCAAGGGCAGAGGCAGGCATAGATATCTCCGGGAATCAGTTCGAATAAGGTGAGCGGTAAGGGCTGACCGGTAGCGCCATCGGGCTGCCCGTCATGTCCTCGAACATATAGCGCGCATACAGGCCACCATTGAATTGCTGATAGTCACTGGCGTTATCCATGCCGATCGTTGCACCAAGGAAGAAGCGCGAACCGAACTTGTACTCGCCGGCTGCCGCCAGGCTGTAACCCACACCGGTTTTGCTCTGTCCTGAGTAGCGCGAGTCGTTGGCCGCCTGGCGGTCACTGTCGTTCGGGAAGAAATCGGCGCCATCCTGCTGGAAGTGCTGGATGCCCACCGAACTCTTGACCTGATAGGTAAAGCGATCGGTGCGCTGTTGCCAGGTCACCGGCACGCCCAGGGCGAAATAGCTCTGTGGGCTGAAGTAGCCGCCATGCCCATACGTGAAGAAGTCCTGGTTGTTTTCGTAGCCCAGCGCAGTGGCGCTCAGGCCAACGGTAAGCGAGTGGTCCTGCGTGTTGTCCAGATACCAGTAGACACCACCGCCCAGCTCACCCCGGGTGTTGGACTCGACATTGTGGCCCAGCAGTTCGTGCACCGAGCCATAACCGTATACACCTACCTGCGAGTCGTCGTAGCTCAGTTCGCCACGCACACCATTGGCGGTGACCCCGCCCCACGATCCACCGCCAGGACGCTTGTCGGTGGTGCCTGCAAACGACGTCAGGCTGTCGGTGACCGCGCGACGGGAAGCCACGACCCGATAACGAACGTTGGCGTTGCTATCCAATGGGCGATCGACACTCACGCCCCCCACCGCCGTTGTGTACTTGAAACCGATCGGCGTGGTGCCGACATCGGCCTTGATGCCTTCATCGGGACGCTCGTACGCTACCCCAAGGCCGACGCCCTCGGCGCGTTGTGAACCGATACCGGAGGTTGTGCTGGAGCCGCTGCCGAAACGACTGGCGGCCTCACCCTTCACACTGCCGGCAGTGAGCGCTACGGGGGTAATGCGCACGGCGATGCGGTTGTCGCCGGCCGGCACGTTCACTTCGAACGGCGTTTCAACGTCAGTCAGTTTGCTCAGGCCCGATTCGCTGTTGTTGCTGCGAACGCTCACCCCTTGGGCAACGTAACCGCTGCGCTCCTGAAGAATTCCATTGAGCGCGCGCTGGGCGGAGCTTGTCGAATCGACGACGGTCAGTACCGTTCGAGGTTGCGACTGTGCATTGAAGGGATTGCTCTGGGCGACCGCGCCCCCCCGCACGGAGGCCGCTTGACCGCTGTTTCGCGGCTGGCCTGGGTAGGCATCGGCAGGCACGCCATCGGCACTGGCGAGCATGACACCGCCGTTGAGAATGGTCTCCGCCGGCGGTGGAATGGCCGACGCCGGGCCACGCAAAACCTGCCGACGCTGCCCCGCTCCGCCAGCGAATGGGTTCGCCGCCACGCTCATCGCGCCAGGCTGGGCGGCCAGGCTGCGTTGCTTCTCGGTCTGCTCGATGGCTACCGCTTTACGCAGCACGTCAGTCGCCTTGCCACTGTTGCCCATCGCCCGGTAGATGCGCGCGACCTCAGTCAATGATTGCGGATCGTAGTCCTGCAACGCCATGAACTGTTGCAACGCATTTTCCGCATAGCTGTTGTCGTGGGCGAGCACGGCAGCATCGGCCGCGTTCAACAACACCAACGGGTCGTTCGGGTTGCGCTTGAGCAGAGGCTTGTAAAGGTCGAATGCCTTGGCGTTGTCACCGTTGGCGGTGTACATCCTGGCCAGGGCCGAAGTGGCGGCGACATCACCCGGACGCTGGGCCAACGCCGGCGCCAACGTGTCGTAGGCCGCGGCCAGGTCACCACCCTCGCGCAACCGGTCAGCCTGACGGATACGGTACAGGTACAACACATCGTCATAACGCTTGCGGGTCGCGACGCTCAATGGCTGGTTCTGCAAGCTGTTCAGGATGGAGTTGACCTGGGCATCGTCCCCCGTCTTGAGCAGCAAGGATGCGTATTGCAACATCAGGTCGGCCGACGGCGCGCTGCCTTGTGCCAACAACGAACGCATCATTGACAGCGCCTGCTCGACATCCCCGGCATCGACATAGGCCGAAGCCAGCGTTGCCGTGCGCTCAGGGCTGCGAGCGGCCATCGGTTGCAAGCGATCCAGCAAGGCCAGGGCCTCCTGACGCTGCCCGCGTTTGGCCATGGCCGCCGCCAGATTGATCTGCGTGGTCAAGGTGATCCGATCCGCCAGATCGTTCATGTCAGCGGTGCGGCGGTCGACAGGAATCCGGTTGATGGTGGCCTGGGCGTCTTTCCACTGCTCCATTTCCACCGACAGCAAGGCGCTGGTATACAGCGCATCGACGTTGTTCGGGTGGTTTTTGAGAAAGGCGTCGATCAGATCTCGGGCCTTTTTCGATTCGCCGGTTTTCAGATACAGGCGCGCGAGGCTGAAGCGCGTCCAGACGTTGTCCGGGTCGCTGTTCACTGCGTCGGCCAGCGCGCTCTGGGCTCCGCGGATATCACCACGCTGCTCGGCCACACCAGCCATCTGGGTGGAGCGCAAAGCACGCAACTGGCCGGTGTCGCCGAGCTTGGCCTGTTCAGCGGCAGGCAGGCTGTCCAGCAGGCTCAAGGCCTCATCGGCCTGCCCGGTTTGCGACAACACATTGACCAGGCCACGTATGGCCTGTGGGTTGCCAGGCTGGCTCGCCAGTACCTGACGGTAGCTGGTGGCTGCGCTGTCGAACTGGCCGGCCTGGGCCTGGATGTCGGCCAGGGTAAGACGAGCGTCGACGCCATTGGGGTTCAAGCGCATGGCCTGGGCGACGGCCTCGGTTGCCTTGGCGGTCTGCCCTTTGGCCTGCAGTTCGCGACCCTGTTGCAACAGCGCCCAATAGCGGACACCGTTCAGTGCGGTTTTCCAGCGGGTGCCACCGGTGTTGATCGCACGGGTCAGCAGTTGCTCGGCTTCCGAGAAACGCCCCTGTTGCTGACGGACCACACCCAGCCCGCCCAGGGCATCGCTATCATCCGGTCGCACCTTGAGGCGCGCCTGGAACGCCTTCTCAGCGCCGACCTGATCGCCCTTCTCCAAAGCGTGCAACCCGCTCGCCACCAAGGGATCCTGCTGCCAGGTGGAACCTGCGTTGGTGGCCGCTTTTTGCCGCCCCTTGTTCATCTGGTCACGGATTTCCTGATCGTCCGGGTGAACCTTCAGGAACTCTTCGAACAGCGGCACCTGGGCAGCATTCGGCGGGCCGATCCAGACCAGCGCCAGGCGCCAGCTTTCATCGGCATCGCCGGCAATTTCCACGCGTTTGGTCAGTCTGGCGAGCACGCGGGCGCCTTCGGCACGGCTGTCTTCGTGACGAATCAGTTGCTTGCCATAGAACAGTGCCAGGATCGCGTCATCGGGAGTCTCACGCAGCAGGCGCTCCATGCCCTTGCGCGCTTCGGCCCAACCGTCGGCATTGAAGGCCAGGTTGTTGTAGTACTCACGCCCGACGGTGCCTTCAGGGGTCAGGCCGTTGAACATCCGGCGAAACATCTCGGTCGCCTTGTCGCGCTCACCTGCGTCGACCAGTCGACGGGCCTCATCCAGGCGCGTCTTGTTGTCCGGCTTGGCCAGCGCAATGTCCTGCTCCAGTTGGCGAGCCAACCAGGGCTGCGGCGACAGTGCTTGCAGGCGCGCCAGATATTCCTGGGCCTGTTGCGGTTTGTTCTGCTTGACGCCGATCAATCCCATGCCATAGAGGGCATCGACCTGATTCGGATCGAGGCGCAGGACCTTTTGCCAGATTTCGGCGGAGCGCGACGCATTCGAACGGGCTTGCCAGTACTGCCCCTGTTCAACCAATTGAGCCTGGATGTCCGTGCCTTCGGCATGAACACCGGAGGCAATCAGCGCGGTAAAAACTGCAACAGCTAGCGTAGAGCGGCGCGGGCGCATGACGTCTCCCAGGACAAAGTGAGCGTTCCGTCATCACGGAACTGGTAACGCTTCTCTGCCCAACCCAACCCGAACAGGCTTAGCATGACGTTGTAATAGAGAGGATCGGCACCTTGGTCGCTGCCTTTAGCGAACGCCGCAGCAATACTGTCCTGAGCGCGACGTTGCTGTTGCTCGGCCAACCAGGGGTGCCCCTTGGCGATGAAATACGGCACCAGCGCCGCCGAATAACCGAACGGCCCCGTGCCATCGACTGCACCGGAAACCACCTGGGCTTTTTCTGGCGGGAGACCGCTAGACGCGGTGCTTTGGAGCATGCCATCCAGCACTTCCAGAAGTTTTGGATAAGCTGAATCGGTCCTGGGTGTCATCCCCGCCCACAGGTAAACGCGGATCGCGTCGTAACTGCCCAATCCGCCCTTGATCGGATCGATCACGAACAGCCCGGACTGCGCGGAAGTCCCCCGATAGCCCACCCAATCCGCGATATAGCCCCTGGGGCTGGCACTGCGGATCAGCTTGACGGTGTTGTCCGCAATTTCTTTCCATGGCCCCTTCGGTTGCTCTTTGGCCAGGCGCAGGAGCAACGGCCGAGGCAGATAGCTCGGATTCAGGCGCCACAGATGGTCTGGCTGGACAAAACCTTCGGGGCCCGGCAGCAGCATTTTGCCGAGGCCCGGCAACGTGACGACCAGCTTCGATTCAATGGTCTTGAGCAACTGCAGCGCATCGACACGGTACTCGGGACGCTGCCACAGCCGCGCGGCTTCGAGCAGCGAGTAGACGATCCACAGGTCGGCATCGGACGCCGAGTTAGCATCCTGAAGCTGCCAGCGCCCGTCCTCGCCCTGCCCCCACAGCCAACCAGGCAGGCGGGCCGCGGGGTCCGAGCCGAGCAGATTTGCGCGGGTCCACGCCCACAGGTGCTCGAAGCGCGCCTGATCGTTACCGATCAACGCGAAGAGCATGCCGTAGGACTGCCCTTCCGAGGTGCTGTGGTTGGCCTCCATGCTGGAAGACAACATCCGGCCATCGTCCTGGACGTAGCGAGTGGCCCAGGATTCCCACAAAGGCCAATCCCGGGCTCCACAGGCCGATTCCGTTGCGAACGACGGCAGGCACGTCAATGACACGAGAGAGGCCAGCATGGCGCAGGCAGTACTGCGCAGCCAACCGCAGGACAGAACGCGACGCACGTTCATCGATACGGTCTCACGCTCAGACACTCAGTCGCTTCCTGGCTTTGGAACGCAGCCCCAGATAGGCCAGGCCGCTCAGCAACAGAACACCCAGTGCCGTCATCAGTAACGTCAAGCCCACATGGCGCGACATCAGCCACTGCACGTACTTGAACGGCGACAGGCTGCCGACGAAATACTGCTCGTCAGACACCAGCGGCTCGATGGTCTTGCCACGGATGACTACCAGGCTGCCCTGAATGGCACCGGCGTCCTGGTCCGTACGGCTCAATGCCTCAGTCGCCTGGGCCAGACCGACGGCATCCCCCCCGGCAATGACCACGACACTGCGGCCATTCTTGAGCGGCGATTCGAAACCGGTCAGGTAGGTGTTTGGCCGGCCGCCGGAAAACGCCATGGCCAGACGGCTTTTGCGCAGGTTCGCTTCAGGATCGGAACTGAGCCAGTCCCGTACGCGCAGGGTCAGATCAGACACTTCGAAACGTTGCTGCTGGCCGGTACCGGCCGCCGGCAGACGATCCGCCCACTGGGTCAGCAAAGGCTGGTTCGCGCCGGATGCCATCACCAGCAGGTCCTTGTCGGCAAAGGCCGGGGCCTGTGCCGCCTGGATGACCGTTACACCGGTGGCGGGATAACCGGTGGACTCACCGAAGCGGCCCAGCACGCTCAGGTAAGCGCTGACGTCACCCATCCCGGCGTTGTCCGGCAGCACCACCGCGGTCTGGGACAGGTCGGCCATGCGCGTGAACGGGAAGCCGGCGTCCTTGAACACCCCCAGGTTGGGCATGGCCATGAAATGGTCGTAATCGGTCAGGTCCAGCGTCGACTCAGGGTCGATGCTGCCGCGCATATTGTCGATGATGATGTCGCGGCACTCACCCTCCTTGATGTAATCGTACATATAGCGCAATTGCAGCCGCGACTTCAGTGCAACGGAATTGAGCGGCAGCAACACGCGCATGTCACGCACCAGGGCCTCGTCCTTGATCGCGCTCAACAGGCTCTTGTCCAGACGTTCGAGCGAAGGCAGGGTTTCAGACTTGATCAGGCCATCGTTGAAGCTGACGATGAAGGATGAATTGACTGATTTGGGCTGCGGCGTATAGCGATACCTGAGGTTCAGCGGCGCGCCATCCTGGTGCCAGTTGAACAGATCCGGCGGGAAGTTCAGCGGTACGGTAATGTCGCCCGGGTTGTACCCGGAAACGTTCAGTTGCTTGCTCGCAATCAGCTCACCCAACTTGACCGGGCGGTCGGTGGGCAGCCAGTTCGGTGCATCGTAAGGCTTGCGCGGCTTGATTACATCGAGCTTGTTGATGACCACGGTGCTGCCCGACAGCGCCTGGCCACCGACCGATAACGCGATGGCGGCCAGCTTGAGCTCTTCGCTGTTGCGACCCGACACCACCAGCAACTTGCCGTTGGCGTCGTTCGGGTTGGTCAGGATGCTCAGCGTCGGCCCCTTTGGCGCAGGAATCGACAATTCCCCCACCTGTGCAGGTGCATCGCCGCTGAGCACAATCACACCGTTGCCCTGGGCGGGCAGCGTATTGAGCTGGGCCCGGAAGGTTGCCCCGCGATAGCTCGCCAGGGCACCGAACCAGGACGACAGCACGCCCGCGGCCTCGAGGGTGCCGTTGTCCGGCGCGGCGCTGAAGATGATCGGCAGATCCAGGAGGCGGGCATCGCGCCGATCAAAGAACGGCACGGGCATCAGCGAAAGATCGTTCGGCAATGCCAGCGGCGAAGTCTGGATCTGCAACGAAGAGTCATTGCTGACCTTGGCCCACAGGCTTGAGTGCTGAGGATCCTCACAGCTCATGGTGTAGTGGCCGATGAACTGCACGCTCAGGCGATTGAACTCGGTGATCAACTGCGGGGGAATCTCCACCGTTTGCTTTTGCAGCGTGCCGGCGTTCTCCTTGGGCAGCGGCACACTCGCCGCCACTTCGTCGTTGACCATGATATTGATCTGGGACAGATCGGGCAGCAGCGCCGGTGAATAGCTGTATCGCAGCGTCAGATGCGCACCGGTCACAACCTGATCGGCCCGCACGTCAAAGTTGACGCTATCGGTCGCTTCGACGCCATGCAGGTTCATCGGATAGGCACGCCCCAACTGCTTGAGGGTCAGGGTGTAGCCATCGCTAGTGTCCGCCGGCGCGGTATCGGCGAAAGCCGCGCCACCACTCAAAGCCAGCAACGTTGAAGCCAGAATGACCAGCGAGCGCCTGTTTTCGCGTTGGCCTACGCCTGAGGAATGCTTCACGTTCATTGCTTGTCCATGAGGTTTTCGAGTGGTTGGGAAGACGGCCGGCGGGCAGAGAAGAATTTTTGCAACTCAGCGAGGGTGGCCTTGAACAATTCGTAGATCCCCCCCATGCCGATGAAGGCGACGTCGCGCAATGCAGCCAAGGGGGTGTCCACCTGCCGACCCCCCCAGGTCGACGCCCAGGTGTCCGCGCGCGAGAAGGTCAGGCGCACCAGTTCACTTTGCTGACGCAGGCTCAGCGGATCGAACTGAGCCCCCAGGAGACCGCCGCGACTGAACATCACGGTCCCCGGGAACACACTGGCCTGCTGGTTGCGGAACAACGTCATGCGCAGGCGTTCGCCCTGGGCGATGTCAACGCCATCCGGCAGACGGAAACCGAGGCCCTTCTGGGAGAAGTCCTGGGTGATGCCGTCGAACGTGCGTCCATCCGCCAGCTCAATGCGCACCGGCAGTTCGGCGGCGACACGCGGCTCGCTGCGTACCTGGCGCGTTTCACTGGCCACGGCCACCGATGCACTGGTAATGATGACGTTGTAGAGCGTCCACGCCATGTTGATGAGGATCGTGGTCATCGCGCCCTCCTCGCCCTGGCACAACTGCCAGAGCCCGAAGGCAATGCCCGCGACGTTGAGGGTCAACAGCACAATGTAGGGACGCGCCAGTTTCCACTCGAAAAACTTGCGATCGATGATCCCGCCCTTGTCGGTCACGTTGAAACCGCCAAACCTGGGGTTCACCAGGGCCATGAGCACCGGCCCCATGATGTACCAGGCCAGTACCGTCTCGTAGACCTCGTTCCAGAACGAGTGCCGGAAACGGCCCTGGATCCGTGAGTTGGTCAGGCTGGCATGCAGGATGTGCGGCAACACGTAAGCGGTGATCATCAACGCCGAGGCATGGAAAATCTGCGCGCCGAAAAACAGATAGGCCAGGGGTGCCGTCAGGAATGCGAGACGCGGCAGACCATAGAAGAAGTGCAACATGGCGTTGAGGTAGCACAGCCGCTGCCCCAGCTTCAGACCGCGTCCCATCAACGGATTGTCGGTGCGGAAGATCTGCGCCATGCCGCGTGCCCAGCGGATACGCTGGCTGATATGGCGCGAAAGACTTTCGGTAGCCAGGCCTGCGGCCTGCGGAATAGCCAGGTAGGCGGTGTTGTAGCCGGCACGGTTCATCTTCAGCGCGGTGTGAGCATCCTCGGTCACGGTTTCCACCGCGACGCCCCCCACTTCCATCAGCGCGGTACGGCGCATCACGGCGCAGGAACCGCAGAAGAACGTCGCGTTCCACAAGTCGTTGCCGTCCTGGACCAGGCCATAGAACAGCTCGCCTTCGTTCGGGACGGAGCGGAACGTGTTCAGGTTCTTCTCGAACGGGTCCGGCGAAAAGAAGAAGTGCGGCGTCTGCAGCATTGCCAGTTTTGGATCCTTGAGGAACCAGCCGACGCAGATTTGCAGGAAAGAACGGGTTGGCACGTGGTCGGCGTCGAAGAACGCGACGAACTCTCCCTCCGTGACTTTCAGTGCTTCATTGAGGTTGCCGGCCTTGGCATGACGATTGTTGTCACGGGCCAGATAATTCACGCCAATGCTGTCGCAGAAGATCCGGAAATCTTCACGCCGCCCGTCGTCGAGCACGTGTACACGCAGTTTGTCCTTCGGCCAGTCGATCGCCTGGGCGGCGAAGATCGTCACCTTCACGATATCCAGCGCTTCGTTGTACGTCGGAATGAACACGTCCACCACCGGCCATTCGGAAGGCGGCGCGCTCATCAACACCGGTTGGCGCCGCAGTGGCCAGGCGGTTTGCAGGTAACCGAAGATCAGTACGACCAGCGCATAGAGTTCCGCCGCCAGCAAGCCATAGCCGAACAGTATGTCGAGCCAGTCGTCGAAGCCCAGGGTCGATGTGATCCGCCAGTACATGTAGCGCAGCGAAGCCGTCAGCGACAGACCGATCAACAGCACCACCGGGAACCGGCCGGATTGTTTGCGCAGTATCAGCGCGGCGACAAAACAGCCTGCTGCGAAATAGCACTGTGATTGGAGGTCGAAAGGCACCGTGATAATGAACAGCGCCAATAGAATCGAGATCAGCAGGACACCGATCTGCACGGTGCGACGCACCCCACGGGAAAGGCTCTCGAACCCGTCGGCCAGGGTTTGGGCCCAGTGTTGCAGGCGGCCGGGAACTTCATGTTGCTCGTTGGACTGGCTCATGATGCGCGACTACCTGCCAATGCAGAGGTCCGGACAGGTGATTTCAGCGCATCGGCAATGGCCAGGACTGCCTGCCGTGCAGACGAGTCTTCGTCTTCCAGCAATGGGTTGACGCCAAAGGCGAGCCCTTCGCTGATGGCGTGATCGAGCGGCAGGACACCGACCAGTTGTTTGCCGAAACGGCGCTTGAGCACTTCCAGCATGTCCTGGCAGAACGTGCGCGAGGCATCGAACTGGTTGACGACATAGTGACAGTCACGACGCCTGGCCTGATGGGTACGGCCTTCGAGCAATCGATCGATCGGGCCCAGCGTCATGAACGAAGCCGGGTCCGGCGTGATGACGACGATCACCTGATCGGCGACATCGAGCACCTGTTCCAGATACAGGGTGCGGCCAGGGGGGGTGTCGAGAATCACCACATCATCAGCCGCCAGGTCCATGCGCGCCAACTGCCGCGCCAACCAATGGGCGTCATCCTCAAGGAAACGCTCGAGCGCGCGACGCTCCTGCCCGGAGACCGGGCCAAAAGGCAAAACGCGCGTTCCGCCAATGCCATCGAGCAGCAAGCCGCTCCAGCACTCGCCGGTCAGGCTGGCGCTGGCCATGCCTGCGACATCCGGACTGACACCCAGGTGGTATTGCAAAGCGTTCTGCGGATCCAGATCGATGGCCAGCCTGCTTCCCTTGGCACCCAGCGCGCCCGCCAGCGCCGCACAGAGCGTACTTTTGCCCACGCCACCTTTTGGCGACACCACCGCGATGACCCGAGCCGGGGTGACCGCCGCAGAGCCATTCGGGATCGACCGGCGTAACGCTTCCTCATTCTGCGCACGCGCCTCGGCCATGCGCTCGAGCGCAACCTCAGCCAACAGGGAACGCAAGGAACACGCACTGGCGGGGACTGAAACAGGTTCGCAGAGCGAATCGTCGACCGATGCGCTCTCAAGCAAATCATCCAGCACCGGCTCGACTCGTCGGTCCAGCGGATGAACTGTCGTCGCCACTGTGGCAGGCTGAAGGTCCGAGTTCTCGACCGGCTGAGGTGGAACAGCCACTGTCGAATTTTCCGTGCCCACGGGAATGGCAGCTGCAGCAGCTACCGGAGGCTCGGGCAATTCCTTGTAATTAAAGGAATTCTCCATCTCGATATAGCTGGCCGCACTCTCTCCGAACCTGCTCATCAGGTTATCAATATCATTTGTCCGATTCATAAGCCCTTCACGGCGAGGGTAAGAAGCATTCGGGCTCGTATAACGGCAAACGACTGCATTCGCATGGCCAAATGATATCGTCAACTTTTTGGAGACAACAAGCGTTTTTATTGGATCCAATCAATGTCAAGACGGGCGGTCGCCAAATTTTTGGCGACAGTTTTTTTTGCAGGCTCAATTCATCGCGCCTGGCGACCGCAGGGGACTTTGCGTTGCGCAAACTCAAGTGGCACAACGCTGTTGTGCCACTGCGATGGTTATTTGGCGAAGACTTGGCTCATATCCTTGAAAGCTTTGAACTCCAAGGCGTTACCGCATGGATCGAACAGGAACATGGTGGCCTGCTCGCCCACCTGCCCTTTGAAACGGATATACGGTTCGATCACGAACTCGATACCGAAGGACTTCAAGCGTTCGGCCAGCGCCTCCCATTCTTCCCAACCCAGGATGACGCCGAAATGCGGAACGGGAACGTCGTGTCCGTCGACCGGATTGCTGTGAACCTCCACTTGCGAAGCCGTTTTGGGATGCGAGTGAATGACCAGTTGGTGACCATAAAAGTTGAAGTCGACCCACTGGGCACTGGAACGCCCCTCTTCCAGGCCAAAGACTTCGCCATAAAAGGATCGTGCGGCTGCCAAATCGTAGACAGGAATAGCGAGGTGGAAAGGCGAAAGACTCATCAGCACTCCAATATTGATATCTGTGGATGAAGATGGAGCGTAAGCCGGAAATTCATCAATAAAAATCAATATAAATTTTTCAAAAACACAATTAATATTTGTGAATGATCAAAGAACTCAAGACACTTGTCGCCGTGGCCCGGGAAGGTACGTTCGCCGCTGCGGGAAACAGGATCGGCCTCACCCAGGCAGCGGTCAGTGCCCAGATCCAGCGTCTGGAGGCAGAGCTGGGCTTCGAGATTTTCGACAGGAAAGGCCGTTCGGCCCACCTCAACCGGATGGGCCACCAGATCCTGCTGCAGGCACAAGAGCTGCTTCGCCTTTACGACAACCTGGGCTCCGCCACCGTGGGACTGCCGGCCAGCACCCTGGTGAATATCGGCGCCATCGCATCCGTCCAGCGCTCCTACTTGCCCGACGCGCTGGCCCGGTTCCACCAACAATGCCCAGAGTGCCGGACGCGGGTCATCCCGGGCTTGTCGATGGAGCTGGTCAACCTTGTGGATGCCGGCGAAATCGACATGGCGGTGATCATTCGCCCGCCCTTCTCTCTCCAGAGTGATCTGCGCTGGACCACCTTGGCGCTGGAGCCCTATCGCCTGATCGTGCCCCGTGATGTCCCGGGAGGAGACTGGTCGGAACTGCTCTCCAGCCACCCCTTCGTTCGGTACGACCGTTCGTCCTTTGGTGGCAGGCAGGTCGATCGTTTCCTGCGGCAGATGCATTTCACCCTGCGTGAAGTCTGTGAGCTGGATGAACTGGAGGCCATCATCAGGCTCGTGGAAAATGGCGTAGGCGTAGCCCTCGTGCCACAGACCGTGTCCCATCGGGAATGGCCGGCGGGCATACGCGCACTCGATCTCGGAACCCATACGTTCCATCGTGAAATCGGATTGGTGCATCGACCTCGACAGACCTTGACCGAACCGGTGCAGATCCTGGCCCAGCTTATAAGCGATCAAGTAAAGGGCGGCTCCGAACCCCCTCGGCCCTGAAAAAGCCACTCGAATCGAGTGGCCGTCAGGGGTCAGATCGCGCCCACGTTCATTTTCGAACCATCGGTCAAGCGCGAGAGACGGTAGGGCTTGGGATCGACACAGGGGGTATCGTTGGCGACCAGCTCAGCGGCCAGATAGCCGATCCCCGGTCCCAGGCCGAACCCATGCCCGGAACAGCCAGCCGCAAGGACGAAACCTGACAGCCCCTCCACGGCAGAGATCACCGGCACGGCATCGGGCGTGAAGTCCACGTAGCCTCCCCAGGTTTCAGCCACTTCAATGTTCGCCAGGGCCGGGAAGCGCGTCCTGACCCGCTTCAGGATCTCGGCAACAGCCTCGGGCCTGGCCTCGGGATCGAGTACACGGTTGCGCTCGAATGCCAGGGGTTTGTCCGCGCTCCAGCCAGCCAGCCCTTCGGGGCCATGGATGAAAGCCTTGCCGATGCCGAACTCCATGGCGGCCAGCCGCTTGATGAACATCGGCAGAAAAGCCTTCCCATGGCGCAGTCCCTGGGGCGTGATATCAAGCCGGGCCTTGCCACTGATGGCGATCGTATAACTGCCATCCAGACGGCGAGTGAGCGCGAAATCCGGCGTGTAGATCGCATCCCCGAGGTTCGGCGCCGGGCGCGTACGCAGCGCAGTCTGGCGCACGCTCGCCTGGGGAAAATTCAACCCGTGTCGTCGACAGAACGCCGAGGCCCAGGCGCCGGCGGCACAGAGGACGGCCTGGGTGCGAATGAAGCCTTTTTCGGTGATCACCCCCGTCACCGCGCCATTGGTGATATCCAGACCGTAGGCGGCGCAGTCCTGGTGGATGCTGGCGCCAAGGGCACGCGCGCCCTCGGCGATCCCCGGCGCTGCGATAGCCGGTTCAGCCTTGCCGTCATCGACGGAATGCACACCTCCCAGCCATTGCCGACCGACAGCCGGAATCGCGGACGTCGCCTCCCCGGGGCTCAGTATCCGCGTCTTGATGTCGAACTGACGCGCGATATCCAGCCATGCTTCCCATTCGGCGAGCTGCTTGGCATCGTCGGTCGCGTACTTGAGGCCGCAGCGGCGAAATCCGAGATCAGTGCCAATCTGCGCCGTGAGTTCATCCCACAGCCGCAAGGCGATACCAGAGAGAGGCAGCTCGCGTGCGTCGCGATTCTGCTGGCGGCACCAGCCCCAGTTGCGGCTCGACTGTTCGCCGCCGACATAGCCCTTCTCGACCAGCGCCACCGAGAGTCCCCGTTTTGCCAGGAAATAGGCGGCAGTCGCGCCGATGATCCCGCCGCCAATGATCACCACATCGGCATGGGAAGGAAGCTTTTCATCGCTGGGGATGCGTTTTATCGAGGGTGACATGCCAAGAGTCTCATCTGGATGGGGTTATCAAGCCGGGCAATGCAGGCCGTTTCTCCAACAACCTGATGGTGATCATTACGCCATGCACCGCCTGCAGAGCTGTCTCGTTTTTATCGCATTAAATCGCAGAAAAACTTGTTTTGGAGGCGTGCGCAGCACAATCTGCCACGGCCTCCCAGGTGTTCACCATATCGGTACATTCGGCACAACGCCGGGCGATTTCCCCCATCAATAACGGCGGGCTTGCCCACACCGGGCATTTCAACTCTGCCGCGAGCAGGTCGCGCAGATGCGCCAGCGATGCCTGGGCGAGCACCAGCACATCCACCTCGTCGGAAACCCAGGTGGCCGCTTCCAGGAGAATCTCGTCATGCCGCGCCCGATCGCCCGCCATCAGCGCCTGGTAGGCGTCGGGGCACAGCACCGTCTTGATTGTGATGTCGCGCCCTTGCGTTGCGCGATGCTGCTCACCTAAGGAAGTAGATGAACCTGTGGCGAGGGGATTCATCCCCGCTGGGCTGCACAGCAGCCCCAACACAAGCGACTCCATCCGCCTGATATACCGAGTCGATGGGCTTAGGGGCCGCTGCGCAGCCCAGCGGGGATGAATCCCCTCGCCACAATGGACCGGGCAAGTCTTAAGTGAATGCATTACCTCCCTGAACGAAACGTTTCCGCCCTCAACCCGTACCGACTCATCTTGTTGTACAGCCCACCCCGGGAAACGTTCAGTTGCTGGGCAGTCAGGCGGATGTTGCCCCGGGTGGCCTCGAGGGCGGCGACAATCGCGTTCATTTCATGAGCGTCGAGGCCCAGGGCTGCTGGTCGCTCAGGCATATTCCCTGGCGATGACGACCGCAGGCCCTGCCTGATCTCAAGCGGTAGATCATCCGGCTGCAGCTGTTCGCTGACCGCCAGATTGGTCGCACGCTCGATGATATTTTCCAGCTCACGCACGTTGCCTGGCCAGTGGTAGGCCGACAGCACGTCCAGCGCCTGGGGCGAGATGCCGCGCACCGATTTGCGCAGTGAGCGAGCGCAACGGGAGAGGAAATGGTGCGCCAGCAACGGTACGTCCTCCCGGCGCATGCGCAGCGGCGGGACCGTCAGATTCAGTACGTTGAGCCGATAGTAAAGATCCTCGCGAAACGCGCCGTCAGCCACCGCTTGGCTCAGGTTGCGGTGGGTGGCAGCGATGATGCGCACGTTCACTCGCTGGGATTTCTTCGCCCCCACGCGAGTGACTTCGCCTTCCTGCAAGACCCGCAACAGGCTGACCTGGGCCCCGAACGACATATCACCGATTTCGTCGAGGAAGATTGTGCCGCCATCGGCCAACTCGAACTTGCCGGCGGATCCGCCACGAGCCGAACCGGTGAAGGCCCCCTCGACATGCCCGAACAATTCGCTCTGCACCAGATCTCGTGGGATCGCCCCGCAATTGACCGCCACGAATGGGCCACTGCGACGCTCACTGGCGTTGTGGATCGCCTGGGCGAACAGCTCCTTGCCGGTACCGCTTTCGCCGAGGATCAACGTGGTGGAGTCGCTGCGACTGGCGATTCGTCCAAGGTGCAACGCGTCCTGGATGGCCCGGGAGCTGCCCTGGATGGTGTCGAAGGTGTAGCTGGCCTGGGTGCCGATGATCCGCCGGGTGATTTCGCGGATGCGCCGGTTTTCCCGCAGCGAAACGATGCGCCCGCCCTGCTCCAGTGAACACACCGACACCAGGCAGGCCAGGTGACTGCGATCATGCAGTTCGAAGGTGCAATCCAGATCCCGCAGCCCTTCCCCGCCACGCAGCAGGATCTCATCGGTCAGCTCACTCTGGCCCAAGCGCTGGAACGGCTGGCCCAGCAAATCGCGCCCGACGCGAAACAACTGTCGTGCATAACCGTTGATGGCCCTGATGCAGCCACGGTCGTCCAGCACGACCAGGCCTTCGTTGAGCACTTCAAGCATCGTCTGTTGTTCTTCCAGCAAGGCCTGCAGCGCCATTTGCCGTGATACGGCTTCGGCCGCGGCTTGCACGGTGCCCAACGTGTGGAAGTGAAACCAGCCCGGCTCGGCGGTCAGGGTCAGGATCGCCAGGGTCCGTCCCCGGGCATCGCGAATCGGTGCGGCGGCGCAATGCATGCGCCGCTTGCGCAAGCCGACACCGAAGTTTTCTTCGGCCAGCACATAGACCAGCCGGTCTTCGGCCAGTGCCAGCCCCGTACAGTTGGTGCCCTGCACCGACTCCAGCAAGCGGCTGCCCACCGGGGTGAGATCGCTGCCGCAGAAATACAGAGTGGTCCCTTCGGCGTCGGTCAGGTTGATATGGCCCCTGGGGTTGTAGGCCAGCAACCCGCCCATGACCTCGGCCGCCACCGCGATCATCACGCGATGGGCGGCCAGCGTTGCGGCCAGGTCGGCAGGATCGACAAAACGATACGCGCCGTCCTCGTGGTCGATACCGGCGTCGACGCTACGCAACCAGGAGTTCCAGATCACCTGCCGGACCCCGGAAGGACGATCGATACGTCCGTCCAGGCACGCCAGCCAGGCTTGCTCCAAAGCGCCAATCGGTCCGTCACTCAACGACGCCGGACCGAGTGACGCGATGTAGTCGAGGTCTTGCTCGCTGACAGCAATGGGCGCCGGAATCACGGGCTTCTCCAATGTTCATTTTTTGGACATGTGCAGTATAAGCATGTCATCAGAATTAACACTTATTTCACCAACCTATAAATAACTCTTTAATTATCAATAAGTTAAACATTGGCACAGGCCTTGCTCCCTCCTCCTTACAGCAAAAACAGTCCTGCTGATAACAAAAAAAGGGAAGTCAGTTTCATGAACACATCCAAAATCATCCGCCTCGGTCTCATTGGCGCCGGCCGCATGGGCAGCTTTCACGGCCTGACGGCAGCCCGACACATTCCCGGCGCCTGCCTGGCTGCCATCGCCGACCCGACACCGGGCCAAGCCGCCCGCCTGGCGGCACAGTTGGGGGTGGAGCGGGTCTACACCGACCCACAGCAATTGCTCGACGACCCCGAGATCGACTGCGTACTGATTGCCGCTCCGGCCCGCAGCCACGCCGAGCTGGTCATCAGCGCAGCCCGCGCTGGCAAAAGTGTGTTCTGTGAAAAACCCATGGCGATCACCCTCGACGAAGCGGACCGCGCCATCGCCGCTGCCGCCGATGCCCGGGTCACCTTGCAGGTCGGCTTCAACCGCCGCTTCGCCAAGAGTTTTCGCACCGCGCACCTGGACGTGGTCGCCGGCCGCATCGGCACCCCGCAACTGCTGCGCTCGCTGACCCGCGACCCGGCGCTGAACAATCCGGCCAACTCGCCGCAGTGGGTGATCTTCCTCGAAACCCTGATCCACGACTTCGACACCTTGCGTTACCTCAATCCTGGGGCCGAGGTCGTCGAAGTCTTCGTGATGGCCGATGCCCTGATCGCGCCGGAGTTCAAGGACAAGGGTTTCCTCGACACCGCCATGGTGACCCTGCGTTTCGACAACGGTGCCCTCGCCACCGCCGAGGCGAATTTTCAGGCGGTGTATGGCTACGATGTCCGGGGCGAAGTGTTCGGCAGCGCCGGCATGTTGACCATGGGTGCCGTCAATGACTCCGACCTGGTTCGCTATCTGGCCGATGGCATCCAGGCCGACACACAGCGCCTGGACACCGACCTGCTACGGGATGCCTACGTGGCCGAGCTCAACCATTTTGTCGAGTGCCTGCGCAGCGGCGCGAAACCCCTTGCCAGTGGTGAAGACGCCCGCGCTGCCCTGGCCATTGCCCGCGCCTGTATCGAGTCGTTCCAGCAGGGCCGGCCGGTGCGCTTACAAGGAGGCCGCCCATGAGCTTCACTCCGTTCAAACTGGCGATCAGCGCCGAGATGGTCTTCCTCGACCTGCCGTTCACCGAACGAGTCAAACGGATTCACGCACTGGGCTTCAGCGCCGAAATCTGGGACTGGACGAAAAAAGACATTGCCGCCCTGGTCGACACCGGGGCTGACTTCACCTCAATGACCGGCTACATCGCGGGTAACCTGACCGATCCCGAGGACATCCAGCATCTGCTCGACAGCGCACGGGAATCCCTGGCCGTCGCTGCTCGGTTGAATTGCCCGAGCCTCAACCTTCACGGTACGGGCCTGGACGACAAAGGCTTGCCGGTCAAACCGGTGGCCCTCACCACCGGACGCATGTGGTTGAACGCCTGCAAGACCCTGGAAAAAATCGCGCGCCTGGGTGAAGACGCGGGCCGGGTGTTCCTTCTGGAGAACCTCAACACCGAGGTGGACCACCCCGGCACGCCGTTCGGTCGCGCCGATGACACCCTGGCGCTGATCGAGGCCGTGGGCAGCCCTCATCTGAAGCTGAACCTGGACCTTTATCATGCGCAGATCGGCGAAGGAAACCTGATCGAACTGATCCAGCGAGCCGGCAGTGCCATCGGTGAGATCCAGGTCGCCGACGTTCCTGGGCGCATGGAACCGGGGACCGGCGAAATCCATTACCCGGCCATTGCCAAAGCCTTGTTCGAGATGGGATACACGGGTGTTGTCGGCCTAGAGGGCTGGGCCAGTGGCGACAGCGAGGCGGCACTTCAACGCTTCCGGCAAGCGTTTAGTCTGGATCGATGAAACGGTGGCGCCCTTGGGCATGAATCGAGGTGCGCCGACAACCTTCACACCTGATCGACTCATAACAACAAAAGGAATCTCACCATGCGTCGCTGCACATTGCTTCTTGCCACTTTGCTATTCGCCTTCAGCCAATGGGCCAACGCCGATTATCGCATCGGCGTCAGCATCGCCAGGGTGGACGACAACTTCATGACCTATGTGCGTAGCGGCCTGGAAGACGCCGCCAGGAGAGACAACGTCCAGATCCAGTTCGAGGATGCCCAGGGCGATGTCGTGCGACAACTCAATCAGATCCAGGGCTTCATCAACCAGAAAGTGGATGCGGTCATCGTCCTGCCCGTGGACACCGCCGCCACCACCAACATGACTCGCGCCGCGGTCGATGCGAAGGTACCGCTGGTCTATGTCAACCGTCATCCGGACGAGCGCGTACTGCCCAAGGGCGTGGTCACCGTTGCGTCCAATGACATCGAGGCCGGCCAGTTGCAAATGCGTTACCTGGCGGAAAAGCTGAACGGCAAAGGCACCCTCGCGATCATCATGGGCGACCTGGCGCAGAACGCTACGCACGACCGCACCGAAGGGGTCAAACAGGTGCTCAAGGATTACCCCGGGATCAAGATCGTCGAACAGCAAAGCGCCGAGTGGCAGCGGGCCAAAGGGATGGACCTGACCAGCAACTGGCTGTTGGCAGGCACCTCTTTTGACGCCATTGTCGCCAACAACGACGAGAT
This sequence comes from Pseudomonas corrugata, assembly GCF_001269905.1. Taxonomy (GTDB): domain Bacteria; phylum Pseudomonadota; class Gammaproteobacteria; order Pseudomonadales; family Pseudomonadaceae; genus Aquipseudomonas; species Aquipseudomonas corrugata. The sequence continues at coordinate 49,743 of NZ_LHVK01000021.1, forward strand.
GGCCATCGGCGCGGCCATGGCCTTGCAACAGGCGGGAAAAGGCAAAGGCGAGATTGCGATTGTCGGCATCGACGGCCTGCCCGATGGTCTGGCCGCGATCAAGCGCGGAATGCTGGTCGCCTCGGTGTTCCAGGACCCCAAGGCCCAGGCGACCGCTGCGCTGCAAGCGGCCGTCAAAATGATCAAGGGCGAGCCGGTCGAGGCGGAAGTGTGGGTCCCCTTCCAGTTGATCAAGCCGGAACAGGTCGCGATGTTTGAGCAACACTACAAGTAAGCGCGAAAGACTGGAGGTCAACGCCGCTGTCCCGGCCAGGGACAGTGGCGTTTTTCATTGAGTCATCTTACCCCGTCCTCACCATCCCCCTCGCCACCTGCATGTGCGGCGAAACATCCATTGTTCGTTGCGCCTCGAAGTGAGACATCTGCCTGACGCATACGCTGTGAGCCCACATGGAGGAGTTGGCGATGAAACACAGCCGTTTTTTTGGAAAAACCGTACTGGCCTGCACGTTCATCCTGGCGATGATCGGTTGGGGGATCGGCTTCTATGGCCCGCCGATCTACATGCAATCGGTCATGGAGCGCACGGGTTGGCCCATCGCCCAGGTGTCGACTGCCGTCACCTTGCACTTTCTCAGCGGCACGATCGTCATCGCCAATCTACCCAGGCTCTACGCACGCTTCGGCATTCCAGCCATCACCGTGCTGGGCAGCATTTTCCTGGGTATCGGCGTGAACATCTGGGCCCAGGCCAACCAGCTCTGGGTGCTGTATGCCGGTGCGATGTGCTCGGGTATCGGCTGGGTGACCCTGGGCGCCGCGGCCGTCAATACCCTGATCGCGCCGTGGTACAACAAGGAAAGGCCCCAGGCCCTGGGCAAGGCGTACAACGGCGCAAGCATGGGGGGCGTCGTCTTTTCGCCCCTGTGGGTATGGCTGATCGAGGGTTTTGGCTTTGCCACGGCAGCGTTGGTGATCAGCCTCGCAGCCTTGCTGCTTATCGGCATTTTCGCCTTCCTGGTCTTCAACAAAACCCCACAGGGTCTGGGACAGCACCCCGACAACGCCGAGCAGACGGAGCCCGTGCCACCGGCCACCAGCGCCACGCCGTGGACCGTGATGCAGACGCTCGAGGTGGCAGATTTCCGCAGCCTGGCAGCCGGCATGTCCCTGGGACTGTTCGCCCAGATCGGCTTGATCGCGCACCTGTACTCGATCCTGGTGGGACGCATGGGCGCCCACGACGCTTCATTCGCCATGGGGCTGGCCACCGCCAGTGCCATGGGCGGTCGCTACATCGCCGCACGCCTGATGATCCAAGGCATCAACCGCAGGCTGCTGGCGTGCCAGGGCTATGCCATCCAGCTGCTGGGCACGCTGATGCTCCTCGGCCTGGACCTTCACCCGACTGTGGCCTGGATGGCGGTGGTGCTGATCGGTTCGGGCATCGGCAATGCCACCTCCCTGCCGCCGCTGATCGCACAAACCGAGTTCAGCCGTGAGCACACTGCCAGGGTCATCGCGCTGATGGTCGCGATCAGCCAAGCCACCTACGCCTTCGCCCCTGCGTTTTTCGGCCTGGTGCGCACCGCCTTCAGCCATCCGAATCACGCTATCGCCGCCGTCGTGACAGCCGCCGTCATCGTGCAGGTGCTCGCTATCCTGTCTTTCTACCGAGGAGTGTCCGCTCGCCCCTTCAGGATCAGACCAATCGAACACCGCCATCAACGTTGAGCACGGCACCGTTCATGAAGGTGTTGGTCATCAAGAACAGCGCCGCAGCACCGGCTTCCTCAGGCGTGCCAAGGCGACGCAACGGCAGAGCCTGCTCCAGGGAGGCCACGTACGCGTCACGGCCTTCGCCCAATGCCTTGCTGAAGATCGGTGTATCGATCGGCCCGGGCGACAGGGTGTTGACGCGAATCGGTGCCAACTCCAGGACCAGGCCACGGGCCAGCGCCTCCATGGCGGCCGATGCCGCCGCGATGACGGCTGTGCCATGGGCATTGGGTCGATCAGCGAGCGCACCCGAGATGAAGGTGATCGACCCCGCCTTGCACAGCCTGTCGCCCAGGGCACGGATGGTGTTGATGGACGCCCAGATACGCTCATCGAAGGCCCGGCGCAGGTGATCGACGTCAGCGGCCAGGATGGTGCCGGTGACAAACGTACCGGCGAGCAGCACCAGGTGATCGACCACAGGAATGTCCGCCAGCGCGGCTTCGACCGCCTCACGGCGGGTCACGTCGGCCGCGCGCCATTGATCCAGGCCATGATCTTTTGCAGCCTGCTCGGCACGGGCGGCATTCGAGCCGATGACCACGACCTTGGCGCCAGCGGCCTTCGCTTGTATCGCGGCAGCCAGGCCGATGCCCGATGTACCGCCGAAGATGACGACCGTGCGGCCGGTGAGATTGGATGCAAGTGTTGGGGTGATGGTCATGTCGAGCCTCCAGTGAACGCCCGGATGGCGTTCGATGGAGTAAGCGTAAGACTGTGAACACGGATTGATAATTGGGTCGAAAGTCGCTTTACTAGTGCCATGAAGGCACAAATTGGTCTCGACCGCCTGACCGGACTCATCGCATTCGCACGGGCCGCCTCCCTGGGCAGCTATACCGCTGCGGCACGGGAGCTTTCGGTGTCCCCCTCCGCCGTGAGCAAAAGCGTACAGCGGCTTGAGGAGCATTTTGGGCTGATGCTGTTCACCCGCACGACGCGCTCCCTGACCCTCACGCCTGAAGGGCGGGATCTTTACGAACGTGCATTGCGAATCCTGCGCGAGGTCGAAGAAATTGATCAGGCCGCCGTCGCATCCCGCGCCGAGCCTTCCGGTGTCCTGAAAGTCACCGCCGCCCTCCCCATCGGCGTGAACATCCTGGCACCAGCCTTGCCCAGGTTCCGTGAGCAATATCCCAAGCTGGCAATCGACCTGCGACTCGGCGATCAGTATTCCGACATCATTGAACAGGGCATCGACGTGGCCATCCGCGTGGGGAATCTCACCGACTCACGCCTGGTTTCGCGCCCCCTGGGGCCTCATCGAATCGGCGCGTTTGCGTCGCCTCAGTACCTCCAACGCAAAGGCACGCCGATGACCGCCGAAGATCTTGCGGGACATGAGTGCGTGAACTTTCGCTACCAGAGTACCGGGCAAAGTTTGCGTTGGCCCTATCAGGCAGGCGACAAACAACTCGAGTGGAGTCCCGACGTCGCATTCACCGTGGATGTCAGTGACGCGGTAGCGGCCATTATGGCGGCGGGAGGAGGCGTCGGCATTACGCCGTACTACGTGGCCGCCCCCTATGTTCGCCGGGGAGAACTGATCCCGGTGCTCCCCCAGTTCACCGCGGAACGCTTCTCCATCACCGCCTTGTGGCCGGAAAGCCGCCGAGGCAGCCCCAACGTAAAGGCCTTCATCGCCTTTTTGCTTGAGCTGTTCCCTGCAACGCCTGCCTGGGATGAGGCAGTGAATGAGGCATCCGCAGCGAACCAGGGCTGATCGGTCGGCGGGGTTGGACAACCAGCAGCCACTGATCCCGATGCCCCCTCAAGAAGCCTGTATCGCCCCAGACAAATCGACACTTCAATGTCATCTGCATTTGCGGTTAGGCTTACCACACGTCCCGAACTTTCTACGACTGGAATCCAACTGAGTGATCAGACCGTTTATGTTGCTACGTCGTCGATTTGCCTCCATGCGCTGGCGCACCCGTGTCACGTTGTGGGTGGCCGCCACCTTCGCCGGCTTGCTTGTCGTCATGTTCGCTCGTCTGGCAGATCTGGCACTGAATGAGTTTGCCCTGCAAACCGCTGAACGCCCCTGGCTACCGCTCATCTACACACCTTTGATTGGCATGCTGGTGGTGGGCCTGACCAACCGTTTCTTGCCCGGTTGCCAGGGCAGCGGTATTCCCCAGGTGATTGCCGCTACACGCCTGGCGCGTCAGGGCAAGCCCGTCAGCCAGTTGGTCTCGTTAAAGATCGCTTTCGCCAAAATCGGCCTTGGCACCCTGGCCTTGACAGGCGGTTTCTCGGCCGGACGTGAGGGGCCGTCGGTGCAGGTCGCGGCTTCGGTCATGCATTTCTTCCATCGCTACTTGCCCAACGCGCGGATCATCCGCAGCGAAGATCTGATTCTTGCCGGTGGCGCAGCGGGCATTGCGGCTGCGTTCAATACCCCGCTGGCGGGCATTGCCTTTGCCGTGGAGGAGTTGGGACGGCGCCTGGAGACACGTACCAGCGGGGTTTTGCTCAGCACCATTATTCTGTCCGGGATGGTGGCGATTGCCTTGCAGGGAAACTACAACTATTTCGGCCATTTCGACGTGCAAGCCATCAGCATGGATATCATCCTGCCGGCGCTGCTGATTGCCATTGGTTGTGGCCTGCTGGGTGGACTGTTCAGCCGCATGTTGTTATGGCCCCAACGTTATCGAAACGCCCTGCTCTGGCGGTGGCGTCGTCAGCATCCGGTGTGGTTCGCCGGCATCTGCGGGCTGATTGTAGCCGTGCTCGGCGTGCTCAGTGGCGGCATGTCATTTGGCAGCGGATACGGCGTTACCAGCCACGTCATTGCATCTGATATTGGCCTGCCGTGGCATGCCGCCCTGACCCGCTTCATCGCCACGGTGGTGACCTACTTCTCTGGAATACCGGGCGGAATCTTTGCCCCCTGCCTGGCGGTGGGCGCGGCGATCGGCGCAAATATCTCCGATCTGTTCAACCTTGGCGTGCAACCGGTCATTGCCCTGTGCATGGTGGGCTTTCTTGCCGCCGTGACCCAGTCACCCATTACCTCCGCCATCATCGTCATGGAGATGATTGACAGTCATGGCATGGTGATCAGCCTCATGGGCGTTGCCCTCGTCGCCAAGGCTGTCAGCTCGCGGATGGGCCCCGAGCTGTATCAGCAAATGGCACGTGGCTTTGTGCAAACAGCGGAAAGAACCTCGGCGAAGCAGAAGACGGGGCAGTGAAGCCCGCCCACTCGCCAAAAGAAGTCGGAGAACAGGCAGGCCAACACACTGAGAGGAACCGTTTTGTCGAGCTGAGTGCTGCTCCACTGGAGAGCTACCGATCCTGTCAGCCACCGAGGGACCTGCATCATCCCAGGCGCATCGACACTTCAATGTCATCCGCAAAAGGCACGGAGAGGTAACCACTCTGCGGAGAACGCACGTAAGCCAGGTACTCAGGGCAGTAATCGGTGTTGTCCGCCACCACCAGCGCGCCCGGCCGCAAGCGTTTTTCAACCAGGCTCAGTACGTCGCGGTACAGCGCCTTGGCGCCATCGAGCAGGAGCAGGTCGACCGCCTCCGGGAGGTCGGTGGCAAGGGTCACAAGTGCATCGCCTTCGCGGACTTCCACCAGATCGCTGACACCTCCTTCAACGAAGTGATGACGTGCCAGGGCAATCTTCGAGGGCTCGAACTCACTGCCGATCAGCACACCTCCGCCATTGTCGCGCAGCGCCGCCGCCAGGTGCAGGGTGGACAAGCCGAACGAAGTGCCGAACTCGACGATGGCCCTGGCCTTTGCGCTTCGTGCGAGCATGTACAGCAGCTTGCCGGTATCGCGGGAGACCGGCAGCCACAAGTCCTTGAGCATGCCGTACAGTTCGAGGTATTCGGTCTTGCTGCGCATCAGGCGCTCACGTTCTTCGCTTGGCACCGTATTCAGCACCGGACTGGTGGCCGCGCTGGCCTGGATGTAGAGGCCTTCGATCAGGGTTGCCAGGGGTTCTGTGGTCAAGGTGGTCATGGTTGTCTTCCATCAATAGGGACTGAGATGCGACTGATTCGTCGCATTTAAATGATGCGAGTGATTCGCCCTATTCGCTATTCGCGTTTCCCCACGACGCCCGAGCTGCCCATGACCCGGCACCAGACCGCCCGTATTTCCTCACTCAAGCGGCCACGGCAGGCGCCCTCCAACAAGCGGGCGGAGGCTGCTCCCCAGGCTGCTGTTCAGGTTTTGGTAGCAGCGCCAGGCCGGCCGGCGTCGGTTCCACCCCGCGCTTGCTGAGCTTGGGCAGCGGCGTACCGAATCGTGCCTCGATGTCGGAAAGTCGCTTGCTGACCGCCGAGGGCGCGATGAACGCGGGTTTCGCTGGCCCATGCGATCGCCCCCTCTTCACAGACCAGAATGAACAGGTGCAAGGACAAATGATCCAGGGGCTGCGTCATGCCCACCCCTCGAGTCGCAACGTGGCACGCACCAGGCGTTGCTCCTCACTTTCGATTTCCTTGAGGTTGTCGCAGATGCTCTGGATATGGGCAATGGCGGCCTTGCGGGCCTGCTCGGGAAGCCGCCCGGTTACCGCGTTATAGAGCCTTGCATGTTGACGATCGATTTGCCGCTTCTGCGGCTCGCGGTGGTAGAGGTTGTTGACCGAGGCGAACACGGTGTTGAGCAGCAGGTCCGTCAGTGAGCGCAAGGTCTGCACCAGCACCGGATTGTGCGACGCCTCGCAGATCGCCAGGTGAAACGCATGATCGAGCCGGGCGTGTTCGGAGGGCTCCAGTGCGCGCGTGTGGGCATCGAGCAACGCTTCGTAGCTGCGGGTGATCAGGACGAAATCGGCCTCTGTGCCACGCAAGGCCGCCAACCGTGCGGACTCGCCTTCGAGCAGACTGCGTACCTCGAACAAATCGTAAAGCGTGCGGGGCTGTGAGCTGAACAGGTGCATCAATGGCGACGCAGCACTGTTGCCCGACAGATCGGCGACGAAGGAGCCCTTGCCCTGCTCCGTCTTGATGATCCCGCGCGCGCGCAGCAGCTTCAATCCTTCGCGTAATGCCGTGCGCGATACACCGAGCTTTTCCGTCAGCCGACGTTCCGACGGTAACAACTGCCCCGTCTTGAGCACGCCATCCACGATCAGGCGCTCGATACGCTCGCACACCACGTCGGCCACCTGCAGATTACGACGGGTCTGGGTGTCGTCCATTGCGCCTCCAACTGGTATGACCAGCTTAGCCATGGTGTTCAAGCCGACTTACCACTTATCACAACTTATTGTTTTTAGATGTTTTATTAAAAATCACAAGAAAATAGCCGGTCAAAAACTGGTTCGACCACCTCAACAAGCCATAGACAGTAGATCGCCTCGGACCAATGATGCAAGTCAGCTGCATGCGGAACCTGACCTCAAATAAAAACAACCGAGTGTCGCCGGCCGACTATGAACATTCTCTACGATGAACGCGTTGATGGTGCCCTGCCTGCCGTGGATAAAGCCACGCTGCTGCAGGCCTTGCAGGCGCGCTTGCCGGACCTTGAGATCCTGCACCAGCGCGAAGAACTCATGCCCTATGAATGCGACGGACTTTCCGCCTATCGCACCGCGCCGCTGCTGGTGGTACTGCCCCGCCATCTCGACGAGGTTCGGGGCGTGCTGGCGCTGTGTCATGAACGGCAGGTGCCTGTCGTCACCCGGGGGGCCGGGACCGGTTTGTCCGGTGGTGCGCTGCCGTTGGAAAAAGGCGTTCTGCTGGTGATGGCACGCTTCAACAACATTTTGCACATCGACCCGGCCGCCCGTACCGCACGGGTCCAGCCCGGGGTGCGCAACCTGGCGATTTCCCAGGCGGCCGCGCCGTTTGGCTTGTACTACGCGCCGGATCCCTCCTCACAGATCGCCTGCTCCATCGGCGGCAACGTCGCGGAAAATGCCGGTGGCGTACATTGCCTCAAATATGGTCTGACCGTGCACAACCTGCTCAAGGTCGAGATCCTCACCGTCGAGGGGGAGCGCCTGACCCTGGGCAGTGACGCACTCGACTCGCCGGGCCTTGACCTGCTGGCGCTGTTCACCGGTTCCGAGGGGATGCTCGGGGTGATCACCGAAGTCACGGTCAAGCTGCTTCCCAAACCCCAGACTGCGAAGGTGTTGCTGGCAGCGTTCGACTCGGTCGAAAAGGCGGGCCGCGCGGTGGGTGACATCATCGCTGCGGGTATCATTCCCGGCGGACTGGAGATGATGGACAACCTGGCCATCCGTGCCGCCGAAGACTTCATCCACGCCGGCTACCCGGTGGAGGCCGAAGCCATTCTGTTGTGCGAACTCGATGGTGTGGAAGCCGACGTCCATGATGACTGCAACCGCGTGCGCCAGGTGCTGGAGCAGGCCGGCGCCACCGAAGTGCGCCAGGCCCGCGACGAGGCCGAACGCGTGCGTTTCTGGGCTGGACGCAAGAATGCGTTTCCTGCTGTCGGCCGCCTCTCACCGGATTATTACTGCATGGACGGGACCATCCCGCGTCGCGAGCTGCCCGGCGTGCTGCACGCCATCGCCGCTTTATCGGCCGAGTACGGCCTACGGGTAGCCAACGTGTTCCATGCCGGTGACGGCAACATGCACCCGCTGATCCTGTTCGACGCCAACCAGCCGGGAGAACTTGATCGTGCCGAAGCCCTGGGGGGCAAGATCCTTGAGTTGTGCGTGAAAGTCGGAGGCAGCATCACCGGTGAGCACGGGGTGGGCCGCGAGAAAATCAATCAGATGTGCGCTCAGTTCAACAGCGACGAGTTGACCGTGTTCCACGCCGTCAAAGCGGCCTTCGATCCGAGCGGCCTGCTCAACCCCGGCAAGAACATTCCGACGCTGCACCGCTGCGCCGAGTTTGGCGCCATGCATGTGCATCTGGGGCAATTACCCTTCCCTGACCTGGAGCGTTTCTGATGCACAACGCACTTGATAGGGATGCCAGCGACGCGTTGCTCGAACAGGTCAACCAGGCCCTGAAAAATGCCACGCCACTACGAATCCAGGGTGGCGACAGCAAAGCCTTCCTGGGACGTCCGGTCACGGGCCAGCGCCTCGACACTCGCGCCCACCGGGGCATCGTCAGCTATGACCCGACGGAACTGGTGATTACTGCCCGCTGCGGCACGCCCCTGCGGGAGCTGTCTGAGGTGCTGAACGCCTCGCAGCAAATGTTGCCCTGCGAACCGCCTTCCTTCGGCGACGCCACGGTGGGCGGCATGATCGCCAGCGGACTCTCCGGGCCGCGCCGTCCGTGGGCCGGCTCGGTGCGGGACTTCGTCCTCGGCTCGCGGGTCATCACCGGCCAGGGCAAGCTCCTGCGCTTCGGTGGCGAAGTCATGAAGAACGTCGCCGGTTACGACCTGTCGCGCCTGATGGCCGGCAGCTTTGGCTCCCTCGGGGTGATCACCGAGGTGTCGCTCAAAGTCCTGCCCAAGCCTCGGCAAGCCTTGAGCATCAGTCTGGAAATGGACAGCGAGCGCGCCTTGCTGCGCCTGGCGGAATGGGGCCAGCAGCCGCTGCCGATCAGCGCCGCCTGCCACGACGGCCGACGCCTGCACCTGCGGCTCGAGGGTGGCGAGGGCTCGGTAAGAGCGGCCCATGATCGACTGGGCGGCGAGATGCTGGAGGCCTCGTATTGGGAGGACCTCAACGAACATCGCTTGAGTTTCTTCGATGAGGATCTGCCGCTGTGGCGCCTGTCCGTGCCGCACAACACAGCGTGGCTGCCCTTGCCTGGCAGGCAACTGATCGACTGGGGCGGCGCCCAGCGCTGGCTCAAGTCTGGCGCCGAAGCCGCGTTCATCCGCCGGATCATCGAAGGCGTCGGCGGCCATGTGACCTGTTACGGCCGTGGTCTGATCGACAGCCCGTTCCAACCGCTGCCAGACGCCCTGATGCGTTACCACCGCAACCTGAAGCAACAGCTCGACCCACAGGAAATTTTCAACCCTGGTCGCCTCTACGCGGAGCTTTGAACCATGCAGACAACCTTGAGTGAAGAGGCTCGCCAGTTGCCCCGCGCCGAAGAGGCCGAAAGCATCCTGCGCACGTGCGTGCACTGTGGTTTCTGCAACGCCACCTGCCCGACCTACCAGTTGCTCGGCGATGAACTGGATGGCCCGAGGGGACGTATCTACCTGATCAAGCAAGTGCTCGAAGGCAACCCGGTCACGGCGAAGACCCAACAGCACCTGGATCGTTGCCTGTCGTGCCGCAATTGCGAAACCACCTGCCCTTCCGGGGTCGACTACCACAACCTGCTGGACATTGGCCGCGCCGTGGTCGATGCAGCGGTCGGACGGCCTCTCGGCCAGCGCTTGTTGCGCGAAGGGTTGCGGGCGGTCGTGCCCAACCCGGGCGTGTTCAAAGGGCTGATCGGTGGTGGCCGGATGTTTCGGCCGTGGCTGCCCGACAGCCTGCGCGGCAAGGTGCCTCGCCATGTACCGGCCGCCAAACCGCGGCCGGTGAACCGCCATGCCCGTCACGTGCTCATGCTCGAAGGCTGCGTGCAACCGAGCCTGTCGCCCAATACCAACGCGGCCACCGCCCGGGTCCTGGATCGATTGGGGATCAGTGTGACACCCGTTGCCGAAGTCGGTTGCTGCGGCGCCGTGGACTATCATCTGGACGCCCAGGCCGTGGGCCTGGATCGTGCGCGCCGCAACATCGATGCGTGGTGGCCGAACATCGAGAACGGTGCCGAGGCCATCGTGCAAACCGCCAGCGGTTGCGGCGCGTTCATCAAGGATTACGGGCACTTGCTCGGCAGCGATCCGGCCTATGCCGAGAAAGCGAAAAAGGTCAGCGCCCTGGCCAAGGACCTGGTTGAAGTGCTGCGCGAAGAGCCGCTGGAAATACTGCGCGTGCGCAGCGACCAACGCCTGGCATTCCACTGCCCCTGCACCTTGCAGCACGCGCAGAAACTGGGCGGCGCCGTTGAGGCAGTGCTGACGAACCTGGGTTTCGAGCTCACGCCGGTCCCCGACAGTCACTTGTGCTGCGGCTCGGCGGGCACCTACTCGATCACCCAACCCGAGCTGTCCCGGCAACTGCGCGACAACAAACTCAACGCCCTGGAAAGCGGGCGCCCCGACGTGATTGTCACCGCCAATATCGGCTGCCAGTCCCATCTCGACGGTGCTGGCCGAACACCGGTCCGGCACTGGATCGAGTGGGTAGAAGCCGCATTGCCTTAACCCACCCTGGAGCCTCCCATGAAAAGCAAAGCCGTGCTCGGCCAGAACGAAGTCAGCCGGATTCTCTCGGCCGCCCGCGATGAAGCGAACAGCAACCAGTGGGCCGTCGCCATCGTGATTGTCGATGATGGCGGTCACCCGCTGGCCCTGGAGCGCCTCGATGGCTGCGCGCCCATCGGTGCCTACATCGCCACCGAAAAAGCCCGCACCTCGGCCCTCGGCCGGCGCGAATCCAAAGGTTATGAAGAGATGGTCAACGGTGGACGCCAGGCCTTTTTGTCCGCGCCGCTGTTGACGTCCCTGGAGGGTGGCGTCCCGATCATTGTCGACGGTCAGGTGATCGGCGCTGTGGGCGTGTCCGGGGTCAAGGCCGAGCAGGACGCCCAAGTCGCCAGAGCCGGCGCGCAATGCCTGAACTGAAGTGGACGCAACGGCACCACCGGATTGATCAACCAGCAGTGACGGCGCGGGGTACGTCGAAGATCTGCATACGACGGCTGGTGAGCAGAGCGCACAGATCGCTGTAGGATCGAAACGGCTTTGGCGGAGCTAATGGCTGCGACATCCTTTGCCCAGAAAAAAGAAGGCCCGAACATAATGCTGAACTGAGCCAGCACCAGAGGTTCGGGCGTTATTGACTTAAGTATCTGCGCTCATCATCACGGCGGCAGTGTGCTCCTGTGGACCGTCATGGTCTCGCCCCGTAGAGGTCCACCCCGGATTTGGGCGTAACGGCCATTACCACGCCATTAATGACCGCCTTTCCCAACACCGTGAAATGATGCGCAGCCCAGGCGTGTCGCTCGGTATCGCGTATGAACGCTGCGTCTTCGGCAAACTCATCGGGTACCAATCTCGGTCGCTGAATTTGCAGCGACCTGAGGAAAATATCCCGGTGAAGCGCTGGCCATCAAGATCGTTACGATTAAAAAAACACCGTAAAAAGCACCTCCTACACAACTATCGGAGTTTGCCTACAACCCTGAAAAAAGGTCATCCATTTTATCCAACGGGTCGAGTCCTCTAGCCATACACTCCCGTAACACCGAGCCCTAATCCCGAGGCTACGTCACCTTGCGCCTGTGCCTACAACTAAGCCAGAATCCGCCCGCTTGTGCGCCAGGGGCCCGGCTTCTATTGTCTCCGAGTCGCTGAAAATCAGCGATCGGGTTTAGCAGCCCAGAACCTTTGACGCACAGTGCCACACATATGCCAGCAGGTTTAGAGCCCGCTCATTATGTAATGGCGGTTGTGCGCGGGAGACCTTCGGGTCTGCCGGTTAAGAGGTCCGGTCTGCTAACCCGCGTACAGCCGCCACCCTTTTTTTCGTTTAGCAGCGAGACAAGGCGGCTCCACTACCTCTTAGAGTCACAGCTATGTTTAAAGTAACTCCCAACCCTCCACAAACAGACCCCACCGCCAACGGCCTCGACCCAAAGAAAGTCCAAGAAGCTACCGATAACGTCGATCCGCGCTAGCACCCAGCCTGTAACTTGAGGCCGAGTCGGACTTTGTAACTCTCCTGCCTATAGAGCCGCCGATTCACACCAGCCCGAGCGAGGCCGCCTGTGCAGTGTCCTTCAAACACTGCGCAGGCAACCCATGGCCGACTATCTTCACGGTGTGGGAGTCATCGAACTCAACGACGCCCCGGCGCGGCTCGAAGGCTGCAAACCTAAACGCCGCACCTTCGAAACCCTGCTCCATTCGCAGAGGCGCTCCCCCTTCGCGAATTCAGAACTTATAAGTAACGGACATACCGAACCCACTGGCGCTGTTCTTGTATTTGGAGCTGTAGGCGCCCCTGCTGGCTGAAGCGTCGTTGACCTTCACGCTCTCTTCCCACAGATAGGAGTAAGCGAGGTCGACGGTGACATTGTCCACCGGCGTCCACCCGGCGCCCAAGCTGACCACCGTGCGGTCTCCCGTTGGAATCCGTGGCGAACGGTTGGTGTTGTTGGTGGGGGACTGATCCACCGAAAAGCCAGTGCGCAGCACCCATTGCTTATTGAGCTGGTACGAAGCGCCAATCGCGTGCGCCCACGTGTCGTGCCAGTTCTCCTCTTCAGTAACACTGCTCAACGTGCCGCTCAGCGCCGCAGGCAAGCCGCTGTTCTCGATGGTAATGTCCTTGAAGCGACTCCAACGTGTCCAGGTGCTGCCCAGGTACAGGGTCCAATCGTCATTGAGTTGCTGGGTCACCGAGAAGTCCACGGACTCGGGGGTGTCCACGTCCAGCGAAGCATCGTAGTTTTCACCGCTGAGCCCCAGCAGGGAAAAGACGCCTCCGGTGACTTTGGTCTTGGCATTGTCCAAGTGATAGCTGACCTTGGAATGGTAGGTCATGCCCACCCGCGTGCTGTCCGTGGCCTGCACCAGAATACCGGCGTTGAAACCCAGGGCGGTGTCATCGCCCTTGCTGGTGAGTTTGCCGTCATTGGTACCGGGACTGAAGGGGTTCAGGACCATTGCCGACAACTCACCGCTGATGCGGTTGATGGTCGGACCGAAACCGATGGAAACCCTGTCATTGAAGGCGTAGCTGACCGTCGGTTGGAAGGTCAGTGTCTTGACCTCGCTTTTGTTCGTGAAATAACGACCGGCGAACCCACTGCCATAATCCGTTATCAGACCGAACGGCGCGTAGAAGCCGACACCGAACGCCCAATGTTCATCGATGGGATTGACGTAGTAACCCATGGGCACCGTGACCACGGGCACCATGTCGCCGTCTTGCTGGCCGCCGAATGTGCTGCGCGTCTGGCTGATGTCTGATTTGGCGAACAGCGTTGCAGCGCCCACACTGACCTGTTCTCGCTTCAAGCGAGACATGCCTGCCGGGTTACCGAAAACGGTGCTCGCGTCATCGGCGGAAGAGGATCGACCGGCAAAACCGGTGCCCATCCCACTGATGCTTTGTTCATTGAGCGCAAAGCCGCTGGCGAACAGTTGCGAAGAGGCCAGTGCTACAGCAAGGCCAAGCGGAGTCTTGAGGATCATTTTTTTCATTATTGGATCTCTAGGGTGATGACAGCTAGGTGTTGCAGGGAAAACAGTGGCCTCAGCTCTTTCGGCTTCAAGCGAAAATCGCCACGGTCTGGCGTGCCCACAGCACGCGCAGACCGCTTTCATCCCAGATCTCCATATCCTGGACGCAATAGCCCTCTTGGGTTTGTTGGCTGAACGAATTGATCAGGAACCATTCGCCGACCACGGCAGGTTGCGGCAAGTCGATGGTCCAGGACACCGAACTGATGGCGGCCGGCTCGGTAAAGCAGGTCATGGCCGCGGGCGGTAAGCTGTCGGCCAGCGCGATCAACGCGACGGCCGGATCGACCCCCTGGGCGTCCAGGTGACGCACCCACATCAGCAGTTCGGGATTTTCGGCACCCGACACCGGCAGCGATCCGCCGGCCGGGCGCATCTCGAAGTTGTAGGCGCATGCGGGTGCAACTCGTCTGTCCAGCTCCAGCGTCTGGTACTCGGAGGGCCCGCCCACCGATGGACATTCCCATGAGTCGTGCCGGATCCGACTGGCACGCGGATGGGCAAACAACAACGTCGTGCGTAGCGCCAGTTCATCCCCCGACATGCAGTCAACCGCGACCGAGGTGACCGATCGGCCCTCGCGCAAGACGCTGGTATTGAACGTCTGTGCCTGCGTCACCGGGCCGATGAAGGACACCTGGGCGGACTTGAACGGCGGCAGTTGCCCACCATTCACCAAGCGCACCGCCTGCAACGACAGAGCCGCGGAGAGCCCGCCAAATACGGTTCTGCCCTGCAGCCAATTGGCGGGGGCCGCAAAAGGCCTGTCAGGGTCGAACTGATTGACCAGCTGGGAAAATGAAGTCACGGTCTTTTCCTCTTATGGGAAACTGAACATTCAGAATCGATACTCACGACGAGAACCTACGCAGAACATTTACGTCGTGATCATGGCGCCGACTCCCAACGACGGAACAGAACGCTGGCATTGACGCCGCCGAAGCCAAATCCATTCGAGAGCGCATAGGTGATCGAAGCCTTGCGTGCCGTCAGGCCAACCAGGTCGAGGCCACTAGCGACCTCGTCGGGATTGAGGAGATTCAACGTCGGGGGAATGATCTGGTCCCGCAAAGCCAGCACCGTGAAAAGCGCTTCGATGCCCCCCGCCGCTCCCAGCAAATGCCCCGTGGCCGACTTGGTCGAGCTGATCGCCACGCCTGAGTGGTCGCCGAACACGGACTTGATTGCCGCCAGTTCGCCCTTATCGCCCACCTGCGTCGAAGTCGCATGGGCGTTGATATGCTGTACCTCGCCAGCACTGACACCCGCCTGGCGCAACGCTTGTTCCATGGCACGCCGGGCCCCATTCCCGTCTTCCGGCCCTGCGGTCAGGTGATAGGCATCCGCGCTGGTGCCGTACCCCACCAGTTCCGCCAGGGGCGTCGCTCCGCGGGCGAGCGCGTGCTCCAGCGACTCGATCACCAATAGCCCTGCCCCTTCGGCCATGACAAAGCCGTCGCGATCGCGATCGAACGGACGCGATGCTTCCTGTGGCCGCTCAGCAAACCCGGTGGACAGCGCGCGGGCGGCAGCAAAGCAACCCAGCGTCACCCGGTCGATCGCCGCTTCGGTGCCGCCGCAAATGGCGATATCGGCTTCCCCGCTTCTGATCAGTCGCGCTGCATCGCCAATGGCTTGTACGCCAGCGGCACAAGCTGTCACCGGTGCGCCGAGCGGGCCCTTGAAACCGTTCTGGATAGAGACATGACCCGCGGCCATGTTGGCGAGGAATGACGGTGCGGTGAACGGCGATAATCTACGCGGCCCACGGGCATCCGTGGTCCGTACGGCCTCGGCAATCGCGCCGAAACCGCCGACACCGGAAGCGATAATGGTCGCGGTCCGCTGTTGTTGTGCTTCATCCGTGGGATGCCAGCCTGCCTGCGCCAATGCTTCATGGGCGGCCATGAGCGCGAATTCGATGAAGCGGTCCATCTTCTTGCGCTCTTTGGGCGCAATGATGCGGTCGGGCGCATAACCGGCAACGGGATCCTCTTCCAGTGTCGGCACTTGCCCCGCCACTGCGACGCCGGTGCCCTCACCGATCTCGTCTGGCAGGCTGCGAATGCCCGAACGGCCATCCAGCAACCTGCGCCAGACTTCTTCCGTGCCGCATCCCAGGGGGCCGACAATACCGCCGCCTGTGACTACGATTCGCTTTTGATCATTGGAATTCATCATGAGACCCTCCTGATTCTGAGTCGACGTTCAGTTGGCTGTCTGTGCTTCGGTTCTGGTGTCGGGACGGATTTTGAACCAGATGGCATACATCGCCGGCAGGAACACCAGCGTCATCACGGTTCCACCGAATGTCCCACCGATCAGTGTGTAAGCCAGGGTTCCCCAGAACACGGAATGAGTCAGCGGGATAAAGGCCAGGATGGCGGCCATCGCCGTGAGCAGTACCGGTCTGGCGCGTTGCACCGTCGCCTCTACAACCGCATGGAATGGATCGAGCCCTTCTTTCTGGTTGTGATCGATTTGCCCGATCAGGATCAGCGTGTTGCGCATCAGGATGCCCGACAGTGCGATCAGGCCTACCAGGGCGTTGATGCCAAACGGCTGATTGAAGATGAGCAGGGTCGGCACCACACCAATCAATCCCAGCGGCGCAGTGAGGAACACCATCACCATCGCGGACATTGAGCGGACCTGCAAAATGATGATCAGCAGCGTCAGGGCAATCATGATCGGGAACAGCGGCAACATCGCCTTTGAGGCTTTCCCCGACTCTTCGATCGAACCGGCTTGTTCGATGCGGTATCCGGCCGGCAGTGTGCTGATGATCGGCTGCAGCTCGTCCAGGATTTTCGTGGAAACGTCCGGCGGCTGCAGATCCTCGGCAATGTCCCCGCGTACCGTGATGGTGGGCGTACGGTCACGACGGCGCAGGACCGGATCTTCCATGCGCACCTCGACACTGCCGATTTGCGACAACGGAACCCGCTGGCCGGCCGAGCCCACCAATGTGAAGCCCTGGATTTTTGCCGGATCGAGGCGGATATCGCCCGCTGCACGCCCCACCACTTGCACGGAGCGAATGTCTTCGCGCACAAACGTGATCGGGATACCCGACAGCAGGAACTGCAATTGCTGGCCGACCGTACTGGACGTCAGCCCAACCGCCTGCAACCGGTTCTGGTCCAATGAGAAATGCAGTGTCGGTATGCGCGTCCCCCAGTCGGTGTTGACGGTCCTCATCATGGGACTTGCCCGCATGACAGCCTCGACCCGGCCGGCAATCTCACGCAGCCTGGCGGGATCCGGGCCCATTACCCGGTAAGCGACAGGAAAGGGAGAATATGGACCGAACACCAGTTGAGTAACCCGCACACGGGCTTCAGGCGCGAGCCCGTCAGCCACCGCTTGGCGGAGACGGTGCTTGAGGGTTTCACGCTCCTCCTGGCTACCTGTCAGCACCACCATTTTGGCGAATGACGGATCGGGTAGCTCCGGCGCCATTGCCAGGTAGAAACGCGGCGAACCCTGTCCGATATAGGACGTGACGATTTTCGCTTCGTCCTGCTTTTGCAGCCAGGCTTCAATGCTGGCCGTCGCCGTGCTGGTCTGCTCTATGGAAGTGCCGTAAGGCATCTGCACTTCAATCAGTACTTCGGGGCGATCAGAGGCGGGGAAAAACTGCTTCTTGACCAGGCCCATGCCAAGGATGGCTACGACAAAAAAGCCAATCACCGCCCCGGCCACCAGCCATTTGCGAGCAATGACACGTGTCAGCAATCGGCGAAAACGATTGTAGCGAGGTGTGTCATAGATGGCCGCGTGGCCACCCTCGACTTTTTTGACGTGCGGCAACAGCTTCACACCCAGGTAAGGCGTGAAGGCCACAGCGACCACCCAAGACGCGATCAGGGCAATGCCCACGATCCAGAACATGTTGCTGGTGTACTCGCCCGCGGACGAGTGCGCGAAGCCGTTGGGCATAAAGCCGACAGCCGTCACCAGCGTACCGGCGAGCATGGGGGCGGCGGTATGGCTCCAGGCATAGGCCGAGGCCTTGATCCGGTCGTAGCCCTCCTCCATTTTGACCATCATCATTTCGATGGCGATGATGGCGTCGTCCACCAGCAGGCCCAACGCCAGGATCAGTGACCCCAGGGTGATGCGGTCGAAATTCTTGCCGGTGGCGGCCATCACCATGAACACCACAGCGAGAGTCAACGGCACGGCCGCCGCCACCACCACACCCACATGCCAGCCCATGCTGAGGAAACAGACCAACATCACCACCAGCAACGCGACGAAGAACTTGATCATGAATTCGTCGACGGCCGAACTGATATTCACCGACTGATCGGTGACCTTGGTGAACGTCATGCCCAGCGGCATGCCGTCGTTGATACTGACCGTCTCGGCATCCAGGGCCTTGCCCAGGTCCAGACCGTTCCAACCTTCGCGCATCACGATACCCAGCAACAGGGCGGGCTCGCCTTTGTTGCGGACCAGAAAGGTTGCCGGGTCTTCGTAGCCACGCTCCACCGTCGCAACATCCGAGAGCTTCAGCGCCCGCCCCTGCACCACAATCGGCGTATCGCGAATTTTCTCAAGCTTGTCGAACGCGCCATCCAGGCGCACGAATACCTGCGGTCCCTTGGTGTCGATCGAGCCGGCGGGCGTCAGCACGTTCTGACTGTTCAGCGCGGCAAAAATGTCCTGGGGGGAAAGCCCAAGCGTTGCCAGCCGATCATGGGAGAACGACACGAAGATACGTTCGGACTGCTCGCCGATGATGTTGACCTTTTTCACCCCCGGCACATGCAGAAGGCGCTGGCGCAACGACTCGGCATCGCGGGCCAGCAAGCGCTGCGGCTCGCCCTTGGCCTTCAACGCAAAAAGCGCAAAGGTCACGTCCGAAAACTCATCGTTGACCATCGGCCCGATGACACCGGCCGGCAAGGTTTTCGCCTCATCCGCAATTTTCTTGCGGGCCTGGTAGAACTCTTCCTGCACTTCCGCTGGCGGCGTGGTGT
Organism: Pseudomonas corrugata; assembly: GCF_001269905.1. GTDB lineage: Bacteria > Pseudomonadota > Gammaproteobacteria > Pseudomonadales > Pseudomonadaceae > Aquipseudomonas > Aquipseudomonas corrugata. The sequence goes on from NZ_LHVK01000021.1 coordinate 68,747, forward strand.
CCAGCAGCGACACCATGGTGAACGCCAGCCCAGGCCGCGTGTACGTTTCCGTGCGGTCGTACCACTTCAGTTCCTGCAGGCGCTTTTCCAACGGCTCGGCGACCTGATCCTGCATCTCCTGAGCGGTAGCCCCCGGCCAGGCAGAAATGATCGTCATCTGCTTGACGGTGAAGGGAGGATCTTCCGCACGCCCCAAGCCGAAGAACGCCAGGACACCGGCAACCGTAATCAGAAAAATCAGGAAAAGGGTGATCGATCGCTCACGAACGGCAAGGGCCGAGAGATTGAAACGCCCCTCGCTCATGGCTGATTCCCCTTGGCGACAACCTGTTCCTGTTCCGCCACCCGAACCTCATCGCCGTCGTGCAGCAAATGCGCGCCCAAGGCCACGATCTGTTCGCCCTGCTTGAGGTTGCCAACGACCGTGGCCGTGTCATCGCCCAGGCCGAGGAGCTGGACCGGACGCCACGAGACTTTTGCCGGTTCGCCGGAAAGCGCCCATACACCGGGGCCTTCACCCGCGTCAAAAACAGCCGCGACAGGCACTTGCAGCGCCTGCCCCGGCGACTTTTCCTGGGCGATATCAAGCGTGACGGTCGAACCGAGCGGCGCATTGGCCAGCTCCCCTTCCAGCACGTACCTGGCCTCGAAGGTGCGCGTTACCGGGTCGGCGGCATCGGAAAGCAGCCGCAGCTTCGCAACAGTGGCTACCTTGCCGTTACCGTACAACGTCGCCTGGGCCACCGAGCCCACGGCCGGGCGCAGCGTTTCGGGCAGATCGACGCTGGCTTCGCGTTGTCCGGCGCGTGCCAGCTTGACGACTGGCTGTCCCGCGCTGACGACTTGGCCGGGTTCGGCCAGGGTATCCATCACAACGCCATCGGCGTCGGCCAGCAAGGTCGCATAGCCCATGGCATTGCTTGCCACATCGGCCTGAGCCTGCGCAGCACTGAGCTGCGCCTTTGCCGTGTCAGCCGCAGCCTTTGCCTGGTCGTATGCAGAGGCCGAGATCGCCCCTGCCGCCACCAGCTCGCGATTACGAGCTTCGTCATCCGCCGTCTGCTTGGCTTGCGCCCGTGCAGCGGCCACTGCCTGCTGCTGCGCACGCGCCTGCAGACCAAGGTCGACCGGGTCCAGGCGCATCAGTGGTTGACCACGCTTGACCGTCTGGCCGGCATCCACCAGACGCTCCTGGACCTTCCCCGACACTCGAAAGCCAAGGTCGCTCTGGACGCGAGCGACCACAACACCAGTGAACGAACGTGCGATGTCGACCGAGTTCTCGACGCCCGCGACCCTCACCAGAGGGGGCTGGGTGCGTGCGTCGACGGCAGTCGATGAATTACCGCACGCCGCCAGGACGAGAGGCATTAAGCAGACGGCAACAGGTTTTAGCCGAAGCATGGTTCGCTACTCAATAAATAGAACAGGAATGCATATTCAGTCTAGTGACCAATGATGTCAACAGTCACAAAATATCAGAACGACTGCGCTGAAAGGCTGCGTAACATCAGCGTCGATAGAAGCGCTACCGCCGACGAGGCCGTATCAAGGTTGTATTGCAGTTGCACGGGATTGGCGTAAGGCTTCATGATCAGGTGGATCGCCAGGACGGCTTCATCCAAAGGGGTTTTCCCCTCGAACTCCCCGGACTCACGCCCCTCCAGGACGATTTTCCGGATCAGTTGGCGCAAGCGCTCGTCATGCGCCTGCGCAGGAAGCCACTGCTCGCGAGCGGCAACAGCGGCAATGTCGTAGAGCTTGCGATCATGAAAGAACAAGTCACTACCCGCCTCTGCCAGCGCCCGAAACAGACGCTTCAACTTCTCGGAAGCCGTCGGTGCATCCTCGATCGCTGCATCCACAATCGCCATGATCATGACCAGACGATTGCTACAGATCACCTCTCCGATCGCCTGCTTGGAATCGAAAAATTTATAGATATAGGCCTTGGAGAAGCCGATGGTCTTGGCAATGTCGGACACGGTGGTCTTCTCATATCCATAGCGGCCAAAGTGCAATGTGGCAGCCTCCACGACTTGATCGCGGACACTATGGTCTGACGGCCCACGTATCTGGGGTGCATGCATGTGTTTGGTCATTTTTCCAGCTTAGCCCCATGCATCTCCATTGACAACGAGTGACCAATCGGTAATATCGTCACGAACAGTAACTGGCTAAACCTGGAGTCTTCATGCCTTCCCTCCGTACGCTTGCTCTGCTTGTGAACACCAGCTTAATGGCGGGCTGCGCGGTTGGACCGGACTACCAGCGTCCGGACGCTCCGCTGTCGGATAGCTACCAGGCTCAATCCGCCGTTCAACAAAGGACGGCAGCCCGCACGGCAAACTTTGCCAACTGGTGGGAAGGCTTCGGTGATCCATTGCTCAGTGACTTCATCGCCAAGGCGCTTGCGCAGAACCTCGATCTGGCCCAGGCCTCCGCACGGGTCGCCCAGGCTCGCGCGGGGCTTGGCGCGGCAACCGCTGCCCTGTTGCCGTCGGGCAACATCAGCGGACAAGCCGCACGCGCCTATCAGTCCGTCGAAACGCCAATGGGCCAGGTGCTCAACTCGACGCCTGGCTATGATCGCTATGGCAATTTGTATGAACTGAACCTCGGCGCAAGCTGGGAGCTGGATGCGTTCGGCGGCCTGCGTCGAGGCCGCGAGGCGGAACTGGCCGAATACCAGGCGTCCGAAGCCGGCTTCACCGCGACGCGCCTGGCCGTCGCCGCGCAGACTGCGGACATCTATATCACCTTGCGTGGCCTGCAGGCCCGGCTGGCCATTGCCAATCGACAGGTCAAGACCCAACAAGACCTGCTGGAGAAAGTACAACTGCTCCACGGCAAAGGGCTGGCCGCCGAATTTCAGGTTCGCCAGACCGAGGGGGCGCTTGCGCAGGTTCAAGCGACAGTGCCGGTCCTCAACACTGGTCTGGATGCTGCGATGAACGCACTGGACGTCATCCTCGGCACCCCTCCCGGCACCCACCGGGCTCAATTGGCTGAGACGGGGACGATTCCTCAGGCACCGCAGATTACCTCAGCCGGCACGCCAGCCGATCTGCTGCGCCGCCGGCCAGACCTCATCGTGGCCGAGCGTAAACTGGCGGCGTCCAACGCCCGGATCGGCGTGGCGATCAGCGAGTACTACCCGAAGTTTTCGCTCGGCACCTTGATCGGCAGCGCGACAGCCGTTTCCAGCGGTCATCTGTTTTCCAGCGGGGCCAGCCAGGCCTCGGGGGTCCTGGGGTTGCGCTGGAGGCTTTTCGATTTCGGCCGTATCAACGCGCAGATCGATCAGGCGAAAGGAGAGGAAGCCGAAGCGCTTGCCGCCTATCGCCAGTCAGTGCTGCGTGCCACCGAAGACGTCGAAAACGCCTTCTCCGCGCTGGTCAACCGCGAGGCGCAGGCAACAACCTTGGCCGGAGGTGAAAGCGCTTTGACCCGTGCTCGGCAGTCGTCCTTCATCGCTTATCAGAAAGGCTCGGCCAGCCTGATCGACGTCCTGCACGCCGATGAAACACTGCTGCAGGCATCCGACGCCAGGGCCCAGGCCCAGACAGAATCGGCACGTGCAGCGGTCGCGGCATTCCGGGCGCTCGGTGGCGGCTGGCAGCCGATTGAAACCCAACCCGTGGCTACGCGCTGAAGCAATTCCCCTCCCCGGTCCTCCTGCTGTTCAGCAGGGAGCCGGGCTGGCCGAGCTTTCCGGCTCGGGAACTGCACTCGAGGCTTATCAGTCACCACCACCCGAGTGCATACATTCAGCTCAGGCCAAATGTTTTTCTCAGGCTGGAGTCGACCGGGCCAGCCGGCATGAAACGGCGCAGCTTGCGCAAAAGAGAGGCCTCGCCTTTAGGCGTGCGGCGCATTTTCCAAGCGCCCAAGGCAGCCTCGACAATCGTTGCTGCTACACCGTCGGGACCTGGTGCGCCCTGGACACTGTTGATGATCGCGCGGGTCACCGCATCGCGGTCTTTGTCATAGGCCGGGATTTTGTCAGTCGCTTGCGGCGCGTTGAGATCCAGGTTCGTCCTGGTGAATGACGGCTCGACGAGCACCACGCGAACACCGAACTTGCGAACCTCATGATCCAGAGTCTCGGACATCCCCTCAATTGCGTGCTTGGATGCCGAGTAGAGGCCCATAAACGGCGCAGGAAGAAAACCCAGTACCGAACTGATGTTGACGATTCTTCCCGATCGCTGCTCGCGCATATGCGGCAGTACGGCTTGTGTCGTACGCAAGGCGCCCCACACGTTGGTATCGAACAACGATTGGGCTTCGGCGATCGACGTTTCTTCCACCGAGCCCACCAACGATCCGCCCGCGTTATTGACCAGCACATCAATGCGTTTGGCCTGAACGATCACAGTCTCGATTGCGCGCTGGACAGAAGCATCGTCGCGAACATCCATTTCGACAAGCTCGACACCTGGCAATAGGTCCGATGTTGTAGCGCGGCGTACGGTGCCAAACACCTGGCAACCTTGCTCGACAAACAATTGCGCGACAGCACGTCCAATGCCAGATGAAACACCGGTAACAAGGACAACTTTAGCGTTCGACATAGCAGTTCCTCTGGCAGGGATCGAGATGCTCACTCTGTACCCAGTAACCATTTTAGTCAATGGTCACAAACCAAAGATAAGAATTCCTCACCGAGGAGCACAGCGTTATCCCGTTTCGATCAAATCGACGCGACGCATGTTGTGATGAATACGCTGCTGCAAGTGCAGCTGGCTGCGCTGGTACCGGCGCGACTCAAGGCATCAGGCTACGCAGGACCAGATTGGCGATGCTCGTGGACGCGTCTTCGACGCCATCAAGGCTGTATTGCAACAGCAAAGGATTGATGTACGGACGCAACGCCAGACAGATCGCATTGACCGTTTCATCCAGAGGGGTCTTGCGTTCGAACTCGCCCAGCTCACGCCCATCAGAGACGATCTGACGCACAAATGCCTGAATGCTGGCTTCGTAGAACTGGGCGCAAGGCCAGCTCTCTGACGCCGCGGAGGCCGCAAGATCGTAGAGCTTTCGGTCGTTGAAGAACAGGCTGACACCGGTGACGACCGCGGTCTTCACCAAGCGACGAAAGCGCTCGGTGGGGGTGATGGACTCTACGCTGATAGCCTCATCCACTGCCGCAACAATCGTCTCCAGGCAATTACTGCAAATGGCTTCGCCGATCGCCTGTTTCGAATCGAAGAACTTATAGATGTAGGCCTTGGAAAAGCCAATGGCCTTGGCCAGGTCCGAGACCGTGGTTTTGCCATAGCCGTAGCGGCTGAAATGCTCATTCGCCGCAGCGACAATCTGGGCCCGGATTTCATGGTCGACGGGGCCACGGACGTTGCGCGAAGGGAAGGATGATTGATTCATGGCGCCAGCTTACCTGTCCCCCTATGGGGTGACAAGCAATGACCAAAATACAATACAGTCACAAAACCAATTCCTCATAGCCCCTCATCAGCCCAGTTTTAAGCTTTTACCGGCAATGTCGTCTGTCCTATTGATCAAGCCAACACCGCGATACAGTAAGCTCGACGGAAGTTTCGTTACCCGCACAGTCGTCGACATGACCTGGGACAAATGGGCTGTTGGACGGATCGCAATGTACACTCGGCCTGAGGGCCGGACAAATCGGTCGCGGTGGGAGCGGAAGTTGCCGGCCCCACGCTCATGTCCGTACGGCCCCCCTTCTCCTGCAACTCATCATCCGACATCAAGCGCACCTACTCGACTGCCATGGTCACACCAGTGAAGTTGCTAATTGTTAAGAGCTTGCGTACACCGCCGAACAGAAGCGCCTGTTTCCCTTTCAAGCTTGTGCATGACCGGTCTAATTGCATGCATAAGGATTCGGGGCGAGCCAGACCTCATAGCTCAAACACTTGGCGAATATCAACGTCGATGGGTGTCCACCGTGCTGAAAAACTGCGATGGACAAGCAGGAGACCTTCGGCAGGCAGCAATCGGCAGAGCCAGTCAAATACCTAACGCCATGGTGTGGCTGCGAAAAGCCCGTTAACATCACGAATTGTTCTTATCGTGTTGTGACGTAGGGTGCTTTGTGGCCAAGAAGTCGAAACGTGAGATTGCCTCCGCCAATGGCAACTTTGAAACTCCCCTCACCGTAGCTGATGTAGCGCTTAAAGCGGGAGTTTCGCCTATTACCGTTTCGCGCGCCTTGCACCGACCTGAGCTGGTAAATGATGTAACCAGGCAACACGTTTTGGAGGTTGTGCGCGATATGGGCTATGTGCCCAATCTTTTGGCCGGCAGTCTGGCCTCAAGCAGAAGCAGGCTGGTTGCGATTGTGCTTCCGACCATTGCCAATTCCATATTTGCTGGCACCGTACAAGCCATCATGGATCGGCTGACCGAGGCAGGCTACCAATCGCTCCTGGGCCCAACTGGATATTCGCCGGAGAAAGAGGAAATCTTGCTTGAAGCCATTCTGGGCCGACGTCCAGACGGTATCGTCCTGACCGGTACTCTCCACACTGAAGCCAGTCGCAAACGGCTTGCATCAGCAGGCATTCCGGTCGTTGAGGCCTGGGACCTGAGTGAAACGGCGTTGGACATACAAGTCGGGTTTTCTCATGAAGCCGTCGGAAAGCTGGTTGCCGACCACTTTTTCGCAAAGGGTTACCGGCGATTTGCGGTTATCACCGTGGATGATCCAAGAGGTATTCGACGCTGCAATAGCCTGATTGAACGGTTGAAGCACTATGACCTTCACGACGTGCCTGTTGAAATTTTACCCCTGCCCGCGACGTGGGAAGTTGGTAGAGAAGGTTTTCGAAGGCTCCAGCAACATGAAGTCGCCCCCCAACTTGTTTTCTGCAGCTCAGACACCGTGGCCTTGGGCGTGCTCGCTGAAGCGGCGAGTCAAGGTATACGAGTTCCCCAGGATATCGCCGTACTCGGATTCGGTGACATCACGGACGCTAAATTCGCCTACCCTGCGCTCTCCACCGTCAGTGTCAATTCCGCAACGATGGGCCAAAGGGTCGCCGAAGCCTTGCTCAAAAGATTTTCTGGCGCCGATGCTTCATCCGCGACCCAGATAAATACTGGCTTCGAGCTGATCGAGCGCGCCAGCACCTGAAAAATTTTTCGAAAACACGCTAAACGGCACTTGAATGATAGCGCTATCTGCTTATGATAGCGCTATCGTTGTACGACAACCTACAACGACTATGGCGATCATCGCCAACCTGACAGGTGTACCCGCACAAAAACAACTAGTGGGAGCGTCAACCATGCAAGACCGCAAGAAAACCCGCGTCCGCTATTTGATCTTACTCATGCTATTCCTGGTGACGACGATCAACTATGCCGACCGCGCCACCATCTCCATCGCGGGTTCCAGCATTCAGAAAGATTTGGGACTCGATGCAGTGACACTCGGCTACATCTTCTCTGCATTTGGCTGGGCTTATGTACTGGGCCAGATCCCCGGTGGCTGGCTCCTGGACCGCTTCGGTTCCAAAAAAGTCTATGCCGGAAGTATTTTCACCTGGTCGCTCTTCACCCTGTTGCAAGGTTATATCGGCGAATTCGGTATCTCTTCCGCCATCGTGCTGCTGTTTCTGCTGCGCTTTATGGTGGGCCTGGCCGAAGCACCTTCGTTCCCGGGTAACGCACGGATCGTCGCCTCGTGGTTTCCGACAAAAGAACGCGGCACCGCCTCTGCGATCTTCAACTCGGCGCAATATTTCGCTACGGCGCTCTTCGCACCATTGATGGGATGGATCGTTTATACCTTCGGTTGGCAGCACGTATTCATCGTGATGGGCGGACTGGGCATCGCCTTTTCGATTCTTTGGCTGAAGGTCATCTACAGCCCGAAGGATCATCCTCTTATCAACGCCGCAGAGGTTCACTACATCGCTGACAATGGCGGTCTGATTGATCTTGATGACCCAGGCAAGAAAAAAGACAGTGGACCTAAATGGGATTACCTCCGCCAGCTACTGACCAATCGCATGATGGTTGGTATTTACTTGGGGCAGTTCTGCATCAATGCCCTGACCTACTTCTTTCTGACTTGGTTTCCGGTCTATCTCGTGCAAGAACGAGGCATGACGATTCTCAAAGCCGGCATCATCGCCTCGCTCCCCGCGATCTGCGGATTCCTGGGTGGCGTGCTGGGTGGCGTCCTGTCAGACATGCTGCTGCGCCGTGGCAATTCACTCAGTGTGGCGCGCAAGACCCCCATAGTGGGCGGCATGCTGTTGTCGATGAGCATGATTATCTGCAACTACGTCGATGCTGACTGGATGGTGGTGTGTTTCATGGCGCTGGCATTCTTCGGCAAAGGCATTGGTGCACTCGGTTGGGCGGTCGTCTCGGACACTTCCCCCAAACAAATAGCCGGCCTTTCGGGCGGTCTGTTCAACACGTTCGGCAATTTGTCATCAATTTCAACACCCATCGTGATCGGCTACATCATCGCCGCAACCGGCTCTTTCAAGATGGCTCTGGTATTCGTTGGAGCGAACGCGCTCCTCGCGGCAATCAGCTATCTGTTCATCGTCGGCGAAATCAAACGTATTGAACTTAAAGGGACTTCAGCGGAGCCAAGCCACGCCGAGGAAACCTCGTCAGTACAAGCAACTGTCCTGCATCCAACTACAAGAAAGGTATGACTTGATGGAAACTTCGATCCAACATCAACCCGCCCATGGCGCACCTGTCATCACGGAGCTGAAGGTCGTTCCCGTTGCGGGCCACGACAGTATGCTGCTCAATTTGAGTGGTGCTCACAGCCCTTTTTTCACTCGCAATGTCCTGATCATCAAGGACAGCGCTGGTCACATTGGTGTCGGTGAAGTGCCGGGCGGCGAAGGTATCCGCAAGACCCTGGATGACGCTCGCGACCTGCTCATTGGCCAGTCCATCGGCAATTACCAAAGCCTGCTGAACAAAGTGAGAAGTGCGTTCGCTGACCGCGACGTTGGCGGACGCGGGCTGCAGACTTTTGACCTGCGCATTGCCATTCACGCAGTAACAGCGGTCGAGTCGGCATTGCTGGACCTGCTGGGTCAACATCTGGAAGTTCCTGTCGCCGCCCTGCTCGGCGAAGGACAACAACGCGATGCTGTCGAGATGCTGGGCTATCTGTTTTATGTCGGCGACCGCAAGAAAACTGACCTGGCATATCGTTCGGAACAGGCTTCCGATAGCGAATGGTTCCGCCTGCGTAACGAGGAGGCACTATCACCTGAGTCGGTGGTTGCACTCGCAGAAGCTGCCTATGATCGCTACGGCTTCAAAGACTTCAAGCTCAAAGGAGGCGTGCTTCGCGGCGAAGAGGAAATTGCCGCTGTCACGGCATTGTCGGAACGCTTCCCTGACGCACGCATCACCCTTGACCCCAATGGCGCATGGTCGCTGAAAGAAGCCGTGGCATTATGCCGGGACCAGCACAATGTGCTGGCCTACGCAGAAGATCCCTGTGGTGCGGAAAACGGCTACTCCGGTCGGGAAGTCATGGCTGAATTCCGACGCGCGACGGGGCTGCGCACTGCAACCAACATGATCGCCACCGACTGGCGGCAGATGGGTCATGCAATCCAGTCGCAGTCCATCGACATCCCGCTTGCAGACCCTCATTTCTGGACGATGCAGGGATCGGTTCGAGTCGCGCAGTTGTGCAATGACTGGGGCCTGACCTGGGGCTCTCACTCCAACAACCACTTCGACATATCGCTGGCGATGTTCACTCATGTTGCCGCCGCCGCGCCCGGCAGCATTACAGCCATCGACACCCATTGGATCTGGCAAGACGGTCAGCGCCTGACCAAGGAGCCGTTGCAGATCAAAGGCGGATTGGTGCAAGTGCCGAAGAAGCCTGGCTTGGGTGTCGAGCTGGACTGGGACGAGCTGGCGAAAGCCCATGAGATCTACAAATCACTGGGCTTGGGTGCACGCGATGACGCTGTAGCTATGCGCTATCTGGTGCCTGGTTGGGAATTCAACAATAAGCGTCCTTGCATGGTTCGTTAATCGAACTTTGCAAAAGGCCCGACTCTGCCCTCCGTGGAGTCGGGCCCAGCCTACCTCTGGCAAGTAGTACACGTCGTTTCTCAATCCAACTCAACGATACTGCCCCATCCTGGGGGGGGTCGATACAAGACAGGAAGCCTGCCGGGGGCGGACCTGTCCAGGCTCTGTACGAAAAGCCTTGATACTCGTTCAGTCTGCTTTAATTGCTGCCCTTAAAAAACAGATCCTTAACGCAGATCAACAAAGCGCCTCTTAATCCAGCCCTATCATCTGCCAGCGCCAACCTTCGCTGAGACCTGAGAGGCAGGGATGAACGATGTAACCGGCAAGTGGCTTAAACGAGGGGCTCTGGGGAGCTTGGTTTTGCTGGGCGTTCTGGGTGCCTGGTATCTATTCAAACCCATCCCTGTGAACCCCGATTTCGCCACCGGTAACGGGCGGATTGAAGCCACTGAAGTGGATGTGGCGAGCAAACTGGCCGGGCGCATCAGTACCATTCTGGTGGCCGAGGGCGAGCAAGTCTTCGCCGGTCAGGTGCTGGCGCGCATGGATACCCAGGCGCTGCGAGCCGAACTGCTCCAGGCCCAGGCCCAGTTACAACGGGCCCGTACCGCCAAACTCACCGCAGCCGCGCTCGTCGCGCAACGGGAAAGCGAAAAGGTTACCGCCCGGGCGGTGGTTGCCCAGCGCCAAGCTGAATTGATCGCCACACAGAAGCGCTTTGCCCGCACGGAAATCCTCGTAAGCCGCAACGCCCTCGCCCGACAGCAACTGGATGACGACCGCGCGCTGCTCGACAGCGGCCAGGCCGCGCTGGCGGCAGCCAACTCACAAGTATTGACGGCCCAAGCCGGAATCGAAGCCGCCAAGTCCCAAGTAGAGGAGGCCCAAGCCAGCATCGAGGCGGCAGCAGCGACAGAGCAACGCCTGCAGGCGGACCTGGCCGATACCGAGCTCAAGGCACCGCGCGATGGACGCGTGCAATACCGCATCGCCGAAGAAGGCGAAGTGATCCCCGCTGGCGGCAAGGTCCTGAACCTCGTGGATCTGAGTGACGTGTACCTGACGTTCTTTTTGCCGACTCAGCAGGCCGGTCGGGTAGCCATCGGCAGCGAGGTGCACGTGATCATTGATGCCGTGCCGCAATACGTGATTCCTGCCACCGCCAGCTATGTGGACAGTGTTGCGCAGTTCACGCCGAAAACGGTGGAAACCGCCAGTGAGCGGGAAAAACTGATGTTCCGGATCAAGGCACGGATAGATCCTGAGCTGCTGCGCAAACACCTCAGCCAAGTGAAAACCGGCGTGCCGGGCGTGGCCCATGTTCGGCTGAACCCTCAAGCCCAGTGGCCAGACGCACTGAAAATCAAGGTGCCGGAATGACCGGCGAGCTCGCTTGGGTAGCACGCCTGCAGGACGTGGGGCTGCGGTACGGCAAGACCATCGCCCTGGACAGCGTCACGCTCGATATTCCTGCCACCGCCACTGTCGGCCTGATTGGCCCGGACGGTGTGGGCAAGTCCAGCCTGTTGGGATTGATCGCTGGGGCCCGGACCGTACAGCAGGGACGTCTGACTGTGCTGGACGGCGATATAGCCAACGCACGTTATCGTGATGCCCTGTGTCCTCGTATTGCCTATATGCCACAGGGTTTGGGCAAGAATCTCTACCCGACCCTGTCCGTGCTGGAGAATCTGGATTTTTTTGCCCGCCTGTTCGGGCAAAGCCGGAATGAACGCCGACAACGCATCGATGCCTTGTTGGCGAGTACCGGGCTGACACCTTTTGCGGACCGCCCCGCAGGTAAATTGTCAGGAGGCATGAAACAGAAACTGGGGCTGTGTTGTGCGCTGATTCATGATCCCGACCTGCTGATTCTTGATGAGCCCACGACCGGCGTCGATCCCCTGGCGCGCAACCAGTTCTGGGCATTGATCGCCGACCTGCGAACACGCAGGCCCCATATGAGCGTGTTGGTGGCCACGGCCTACATGGAAGAGGCTGAGCACTTCGATCATTTGTTGATGATGGATGCCGGCAAGGTATTGGCCAGTGGTTCACCTGCGCAGATCCTCCAGCGAACCGACTGTGAGAACCTGGAAGCAGCCTTCATCGCCCTGCTGCCACCCGATCGCCGACGTGGCCACACATCGCTGGTGATCACGCCGCGCATCGAACTGGCTGAACAGCCGGTGATCGCCATCGAGGCCCGGGAGTTGACCTGCCGCTTTGGCGATTTCACAGCGGTGGACAGCGCCAGTTTCCGCATCGAGCGCGGGGAAATCTTTGGTTTCCTGGGCTCCAATGGCTGCGGCAAGTCCACTACCATGAAAATGCTCACCGGTTTGTTACCGGCAACCTCCGGGCAGGCTTGGCTGTTCGGCAAGCAAGTCGACCCGAACGACCTCAATACCCGACAGCGCGTGGGGTACATGTCTCAAGGCTTCTCCCTCTATAACGAGCTGACGGTTCGGCAGAACCTGGTGCTGCATGCGCAGTTGTTCCATGTACCCAGGGACGAAATTGACAGCCGCGTCCACGAGGCCGCCGAACGTTTCGGCCTGAAACAGAACCTTGACGCCCTTCCCGACCGGTTGCCGTTGGGTATCCGCCAACGCCTGTCGCTGGCGGTGGCATTGATCCATAAACCCGACGTGCTGATCCTCGACGAGCCCACCTCTGGCGTAGACCCCATCGCCCGTGACGCTTTCTGGCAACACTTGCTCGACCTGTCACGCAATGACGGCGTGACTATATTCATCTCCACCCATTTCATGAACGAGGCGCAGCGCTGCGATCGAATCTCGTTCATGCATGCCGGACGGGTACTGGTCAGCGGTGCGCCCGAGCAACTGATCATTGAGCGGGGGTTGGGCAGTTTGGAGCAAACCTTCGTGTCCTATCTGGAGGAGGCAGCCGGCAGCGCGGCGGCCCCAGCGCAGTCCGAAGCCCCGAGCAAAGCATCAACCGGCATCCAGGCGCAGCCTGATGCGCCGCCCAGGCCGCGCCGCAACGGGTTCAGCGGCCTGCGAATGCTCAGTTACGCACAACGCGAAACAATGGAAATCCGCCGTGACCCAATCCGTCTGACACTGGCGGCACTGGGCACCGTACTGCTGATGTTCATCATGGGTTACGGCATCAGCCTGGACGTCGAAGACCTGTCATTTGCCGTCCTGGACCGAGACCAGACCACAACCAGTCAGGCCTATGTCCGCAGCTTTTCCGGGTCGCGCTACTTTATCGAAAAGCCCGAGCTGCTTGATTACGCTGACCTGGAGACCCGCTTGCAAAGCGGTTCGATCACCCTGGCTCTGGAAATCCCCCCCAATTTCGGACGTGACCTCAAACGCGGCAGCCAGCCTACAGTAGCCGCGTGGGTGGACGGTGCGATGCCCATGCGAGCACGCACGATAGAAGGTTATGTCAATGGATTGCACAGCGGCTACTTGACTGAGCTCGGGTATAACGGCGCGGCGCTGGCCAATGTGGAAGTGCGTTACCGCTACAATCCGGATGTGGAAAGCCTGCAAGCCATGGTGCCGGCAATCATTCCGCTGTTGTTGATGATGATCCCGGCCATGCTCACTGCATTGGGGGTGGTACGGGAAAAAGAGATGGGCTCGATCATCAACTTGTACGTCACACCGGTGACCCGACTGGAGTTTCTGCTGGGTAAACAGCTGCCCTACGTCGCCATGGGCATGCTCAATTTTCTGCTGATGTGTGCCTTGGCCGTCTGGGTGTTCGCCGTGCCGCTCAAAGGCAGTCTTTGGGTGTTAAGCCTGGGAGCGTTGTTGTACATCGGTACCTCCACGGGGTTGGGCTTGTGGATGTCGACTTTCATGAACAGCCAGATCGCGGCCGTATTCGGCACCGCCATTGCTACCCTGCTGCCGGCCATTCAGTTTTCCGGGTTGATCAACCCGGTTTCTTCATTGGAGGGTTTCGGCGCCTTGGTCGGTAAGGTCTATCCCACCGCGCAGTTTCTCACCATCAGTCGAGGGGTGTTCTCCAAAGCACTGGAGTTACAGGCGCTGGCGCCCTATTTTCTGCAACTGCTGGTGACGGTGCCGATCCTGATTGGCCTGAGTGTGCTCTGCCTGCGAAAACAGGAGCGCTAGCCGTGCACAGTCTCTTGAACATTCTGCGCCTGGGCATCAAGGAGTTCCGCAGCCTGTACCACGACCGGGCGATGCTGATTCTGATCGTCTGGGCATTTTCGTTCGGCATCTACACCGCGGCCTCGGGCATACCCGAGGCGTTGCACCACGCGCCGCTGGCCATCGTCGATGAAGACCACTCGCAACTGTCCGAACGCTTGAACACGGCGTTTCAACTTCCCTACTTCCTGCCTCCAGCGAAAATCAGCAGCCAGCAGGTCGATGCCGGCATGGACAGCGGTCGTTATACGTTCGCCCTCGATATTGCACCTGACTTTCAGCGTGACGTCCTCGATGGACGGCGCCCAAGCCTGCAGCTCAACGTCGACGCCACCCAGATCGGCCAAGCGTTCACAGGCGCAGGTTATATCCAGACCATCGTTGCCACTGAAGTCGGCGATTTCGTCCGAGGCTTGCGCAATGCGCCACGTCCCCCGGTGGGTTTGGCCATGCGCATGCAGTTCAATCCCAACCTGACCCAGGCCTGGTTCACCTCAGTGATGCAACTGATTGATTACATCACCATGGTCTCGATCATCCTGACTGGCGCAGCACTGATTCGAGAACGTGAGCACGGTACCCTTGAACATTTACTGGTGATGCCTCTACGCGCGTTTGAAATCATGTTGGCCAAGGTCTGGTCCATGGGCCTGGTGGTGCTACTGGCCACCGCTTTTGCCATATGGGTGGTCGTCCGGGGCTGGCTGGCCGTGCCCATCACCGGCTCGATCGGGTTGTTCCTGCTAGGCACCGCGCTGCATTTGTTTGCAACCACCTCTATCGGTATCTACCTGGGCACCGTGGCGCGTTCCATGCCTCAATTAGGGCTGCTGAGCATTTTGATCCTGCTGCCGTTACAACTGCTCTCCGGTGGGGCAACTCCACGCGAGAGCATGCCGGAGCTTGTGCAGAACCTGATGCTGGCCGCCCCCACCACACACTTCGTCAGCTTCGCCCAAGGCATTTTGTATCGGGGTGCAGGACTGGCAATTGTCTGGCCACAGTTTCTGGCGATTGCTTCGATCGGCGCGCTGTTTTTCCTAGCGGCATTACTGCGATTTCGCCGTGCAATCTCGCAGATCGCTTGAGGTGACGCAAGAAAACCCATCACGCTCCTTGAAGTGCACGGTGGCGACCAGAAACTTTCTGGAACGGGTGCCAGCGGTTCGCAGAAACATTGCGTCGATCACCGCTTCGTGTGCTCGCTTGAGTCTTATTGATTTAGCTCAATGTCATTGCGTCGCTCAGGCGTAAAAAAAACAGGCCGGGCATTTAACCGCTCCGCGTTTTCCGCCGCTGCATGGAGGATCCTGAAATGAGCGACTTGAGCCTGCGAAATACCCTTCTCGAAGCACTCGAGTTCCAGCCTGATATCAACGCTGCAAATATAGGCGTGGCCGTGGACGACGGCGTCGTTACGCTTTCCGGACACGTCAGCAGCTTCGCCCAGAAAATCAGCGCTGAACGAGTCGTCAAGGGCATCAAAGGGGTACGCGCCGTGGCTGAGGACATACAGGTCCGACCGGACAAAAGTACCGGTACCACAGATAACGTCATTGCCCATCGTGCGCTGAACATTCTCAACTGGAACTCTGACGTCCCCGAAGGGGCCATCAAGGTGCTCGTGCACAATGGCTGGGTCGCTCTGGAAGGCGAAGTGGATTGGCAGTACCAGAGGGAGGCTGCTGAACGGGCAGTGTTCAAATTATCCGGCGTGGTGGGTGTAAAAAACAGACTCACCCTGCGTCCACGGGAGGACGCAGGCGATATCCAGCGTCGTATCGAGGATGCCCTCAAGCGTAGTGCCGAACTCGATGCCAAGCAGATTCATGTCAAAGTCGACGGCGATGTGGTTAGTCTCGACGGCGAGGTCCATTTATGGAGCCAACGCCAGTCAGCGGAGCGGGCAGCCTGGTCTGTGCCTGGGGTCAGAGAGGTAAACGATCATTTATTGCTGGTCTGATCCAAGCCCTGGACAACCGCGTGCTTCCCGACGTTGTGACTGGCTTGAAGATTTGCAACCCATTGCTTGTGTCCACCATTCCGCGCCAATCGACAGCCGGTAGGGTTTAGACGACAAAAAACAGGCACGGTAGTGGGTCGGTCTTCTATGCTTGCTCCAACTAAAGGAATTTTTCCCATGGTCGAGCTTGAACCACGTCTTTTGAAGGTACATGCCCTACGGACCGCTTGCTCAAACTGCAGCGTGCTGGAACTGTGCCTGCCGATCGGCCTGACAGGCGGTGAGGTCGAGCGCCTCGACACCCTGATTGCCCAGCGGGTCAAGGTCAAGAAAGGTGCAGCGCTGTACCGTACCGGCGACCAACTGCGCTCGTTGTACGCGGTGAGAGTGGGCTTCTTCAAGACCAGCGTTCTTTCGGTAGACGGTCGCGAGCAAGTCACCGGTTTCCAGATGCAAGGCGAAATGCTCGGCTTGGACGCGATCAGCAGCGATCACTACGCCTGTAATGCCATTGCCCTGGAAGACAGCGAAGTCTGCCCGCTGCCTTTCAACCTCCTGGAGAAACTGGCCCACGATTTACCGTCGTTACAACACAATCTGAACAAGCTCCTGAGCCAGGAAATCGTGCGCGACCACAGTATGCTGCTGATGCTCGGCAACATGAACGCCGACGAGCGCCTGGCGGCTTTCCTGTTGAACCTGTCGCAACGGCTCAGTATGCGTGGCTATTCCTCGCGGGAGTTTGTCCTGCGCATGAGCCGCGAGGCGATCGGCTCCTACCTGGGCCTGCGCCTGGAAACGATTTGCCGGGGCATTGCCCACCTGCGCCATGAGGAACTGGTAGACATGCGTGGACGCAATGTCACGATCCTGGACCTGCCAGGTCTCAAGCAGAAGGTCGCCGGTTGCCACCGTCATACCGAGCTGTAATGCCTACCTTGCATCACATCTGATCTACATCAATACCCCCCTGAGCCTTCAAGCCGACATTAAGACACAACGTTCGAACCTTTGTATCGAAGAAGGTTACCGAACCTCCCGTCTCATGGAGGCCTTGATCATGGCTACGCAACTGCAAGGTACAGAACCGCTGACCCCGACTGTCAAACCCCATCCTTTGGCGGGCAGTTTGCGCAAGGTCGAACCCCGACGCCTGTCGCTGAGCCTGTTGATCGCCCTGGTTGTCGGCTCGATGATCGGCAGCGGCATCTTCAGCCTGCCTCAGAACATGGCCGCCAGCGCCGGTGCCGGCGCGATCCTGATCGGCTGGCTCATCACCGGTGCGGGCATGCTCTCGCTGGCCCTGGTTTACCAGATGCTCTCCAATCGCCAACCGGAACTGGACAACGGTGTGTTCGCCTACGCCCGCGCGCTGGGCGGGGAGTTCCTGGGGTTCAACTCAGCATGGGGCTACTGGATCAGCGCCTGGATCGGTAACGTCAGTTACCTGGTGATATTGTTCGCTGCGCTCAGCTACTTTTTCCCACTGTTCGGTGAAGGCAACAACAAAGCCGCGATTGCCGGCGCGTCCGTCGTGTTATGGGCGCTGCATTGGATGATCCTGCGCGGCATGCGCACCGCCGCCAAAGCCAACGCCATGACCACAATCGCCAAAGTGGTGCCGCTGCTGTTGTTCATCGGTCTGGTCATTGCCGGCTTCTCCAAGGACACCTTCCTGATGGATTTCTGGGGTGCGCCGGCATTGGGCAGTACGCTGGATCAGGTCAAGAGCACCATGCTGGTGACGGTCTGGGTGTTCATTGGCATCGAAGGCGCCAACGTATTTTCTGCCCGGGCAGCCAAACGGGCTGATGTCGGCCGAGCCACCGTGATTGGCTTCATCCTGACATTGCTGTTGTTGATCGCAGTTTCCCTGTTGTCGCTGGGTATTCTCAGGCAACCCGAACTGGCCGCCCTGAAGAACCCTTCCATGGCCGGGGTGCTGGAAGCGGTTGCTGGGCCCTGGGGCGCTGTGCTGATCAGTATCGGTCTGATTGTGTCGGTAGGCGGTGCGTTGCTGGCCTGGACGCTGCTGGCGGCCGAATCGGTGTTCACCCCGGCCAAGGAAAAGGTCATGCCTCGCCTGCTGGCCTCGGAAAATCAACATGGCGCACCTGCCAACGCGCTGTGGATCACCAACGGCTGCATTCAGTTGTTCCTGTTGCTGACGCTGTACTCGAGCGCCAGCTACCTGGCCCTGATTTCACTCGCCACCTCGATGATCCTGCTGCCTTACCTGTTCAGTGGCCTGTATGCACTGAAAATGACTTGGCAGGGCCAGACCTACGCTGGTCACCGTGGGCTGCAACTGCGCGACATGGCCATCGCCCTCGTCGCGACGGGCTATTGCGTCTGGCTGCTCTACGCCGCCGGTCCCCGGTACATGTTGCTCAGTGCCCTTCTCTACGCCCCCGGTTCGCTGATCTACCTGAGTGCTCAGCGGGCCAGAACCGACCGTGCGCTTAATGGCTTTGGCTGGGGCCTGCTGCTGGTGATCTGGGTGGCGGCGATCTTTGCCGGGTGGATGCTCTGGTCCGGCCAGCTGTCTCTGTAGGTTCGCAGGCGTGCATTGACCCGTTCGGTAACGGTGCCTGGCGATGGAGCCAGGCTCCCTCCGGACATTTCCAACGAGGAATATCCAATGTCCAATTCAGTGAAAAAAATGCCGGTCCACACCGACCAGAAAGTCCAGCATTCCGCCAAGACAGATATCTGGCACCCGCTGGAAAGACTTCGCCAGCAGGTGGATCACCTGTTCGAAGATTTCAACCGGGGCACAGCGCTCTCGACCTTCAGCCGCGGGTTGTTCGATGTAGAGCCCTTCTGGCGCCGTGAATTCTCCGCAAGTCTGCCGGCGGTGGACATCAGCGAGAAGGAAAAAAGCTTTGAGATTACCGCCGAACTGCCTGGCATGGATCAGAAAGACATCGAGATCCGTCTGGCCAACGGCAACCTGATCATCAAGGGAGAAAAGAAGGAAGCCAAGGAAGAAAAGAAAAAGGGTTATCACTTGTCCGAACGCCATTACGGCTCCTTCGAACGCATGTTCAACCTGCCAAAAGGCATCGATAGCGACAAGATCGAAGCCCAGTTCAGCAAGGGCGTGCTGACGCTGACACTGCCGAAAAAACCAGAAGCACTCAAAGCGGAAAAGGTCGTACCGATCAAGACTGACTGATTGCTCTGCACCCTGCCCCTCGCCGGCCAACGACGAGGGGCTTTTTCATGCCTGGACCGATTGACCGACCAGGTGAGCGTCACTGTGCGCTCGCGAAGGAGGCCGTTTAGAGTTCCACGCTATCGTGGTACGCCGGCACCGACACCGACCAACCCAGCTCGTCACTAATCCGGTAGCGCAAGACATCGGACGCATTGGGCTCCCCGTGCACCACGTAGGTTTGCCGTGGTGGTGTCTTGAAGCCCCGCAGCCATTGCATGATTTCGTCGGCATCGGCATGGGCCGACAGCGTTTGCATGGGCACGACTTCAGCATTGATCGGTACATCCTTGCCGTGGATGCGCACCGAAGGCTCGCCCGCCACAATCCTGGCGCCTCGTGTACCGCCAGCCTGGAAACCGGGCATCAGCAGGGTATTGATAGGGTTGGGTGCCAGGCTCTTGAGGTGATGCAACACCCGTCCCCCGGTGGCCATACCGCTGGCGGCGATGATCACCGCCGGAGTGCGCTGCAGATCCAGAGCGATGGAGTCCTTGACCGAACGCACCGGGTGGGCGATGTGGCACATGCCCTCGCATTCCTCCCGAGATAAACGATGTTCATCGCCGAAGCGCTGATACAGCCGGGTCACGTCGATGGCCATGGGACTGTTGAGGTAGATCGGGATATCGGGAATTGCCCGGCGTTGTTTCAGGCGATACAGGTGATACATTAGCAATTGAGCGCGACCGACCGTGAATGAGGGCACCAAGGTGATGCCGTGGCGCAGTGCCGTGCGGGTAATGACTTCGGCCAGCTGATCTTCCGGCAACTCATGCGGGTGCCGACGGTCGCCGTAGGTGGACTCCACCAGCAGGACATCCGCCTGTTCGATAGCTTTTGGAGCGAACATCACCGGATCTTCGGGCCGACCCAGGTCACCTGAACATACCAGCGTCACGCCACCGGCCTGAACCTGAACAGTAGCGGCACCCAGGATATGGCCGGCGCGGCGCAGCAGGATCGAGATGCCCCGAGCGATCTCCAGCGAATGTTCGAACGCGACCGGACGCAATAGTTTGAGCGCCCGTTCGGCGTGTTCACGGGTGTACAGTGGAAAGGCCGGCGCGTGTTTGGAGAACCCCTTGCGATTGGCGTATTCGGCCTCTTCTTCTTGCAGGCGGGCACTGTCGCGCAACAGGATTTTCACCAGCTCACAGGTCGCGGGGGTGGCGTAGATGGGGCCGCGATATCCGTTGCGCACCATGACCGGCAAGTACCCACTGTGGTCCAGATGGGCATGGGTCAATACGATCGCATCCAGATCCTGCATCGGCAGTTCGAAGGGATCCCAGTTACGCAGGCGTAACTGCTTGTAGCCTTGAAACAGACCGCAGTCGATCAGAATGCGCTGTTCGTCGTGTTCCAGCAGGTACTTACTACCGGTCACGGTGCCTGCGGCCCCGAGAAAAGTCATGCGCATGATGGTGCTCCTGGACAATCGGTGGGAACGCTATGGGTCGCATTGTTCACCCAGGCGGCCCTTGACCTTCGTCAATCACTCAGTCGCCATGGCTCACTTTTGTCAGACCGCCAGGACACTGCACTGCACCTGATACAGGATGTGCTCTGTCGTGCTGCCCAGCAGCCCAAACGGATCATTGTGCTGGGAGCGGCCCATGACGATCACATCCACGTCATGCTCCAGAGCAAACTCACTGAGCGCCGAGACTGGATGGCCCAGCAGAAACTGCCTGCGCTCGGCAGGCACACCGAACAGGTTGGCCAGCTCCAGAAAGGATTTCTCCAGGCTTCTGCGCAATTCCTTGCTGAGCTGCGACAGCAACACGCCGCCGCCCCCCACATCTCCCAGATAGACCGACGACACCTCGTAGGCATGAGCCAGATGCAACTCGGCGTCACATTGCAGCGCCAGGCCAAGCGCCTGGCGGATAATCCGGTCGTTAAGCCCGCTGTTCTGTGCATAGGCGCTGGAAGGGTCCACAGCCGCGACTATTTTGCGCGGCAGGGCGTGACCGGCCGCGCCCACCATATACAACGGAACGGGGCATTTGCGCAGCAGTTGCCAATCCAGTGGGGTGAAAAATGCGCGCTTGAGCAGGGACTCATGCTGGACCTGCTTGATCAGCAAGTCAGGCTGGAACTGCGAGACGTGCTGCAGGATCTGTTCGCCCATGGTCTCGGCCCAGGCTATTTCGGTGGTGACACGCAAGCCCCGGTGCCGCATTTTGTCGGCCTCTTCCTCCAGCCAATTGCGCTGGTCCTGAAGATAGTTCTGCCGCGCCTCTTCACGAGGTTCCTGTTCAAGCAGCGACAAGATATCCAGCGAAGGAATCAATGCAGTGACATGCAGATGCGCTTCGCTGGCTGCCGCCAGAGCCGCGGCGTGATGAAGGACCGGCGAATGTCTTTGCGCCGGGTTGAGGATCAGCAGCAGGCGTTGATACTGGCTCATGATGGTTCTCCGGGGGCGGGCTCTAACGCCACGATGCAGCGCTTGATGCCATGGTAAGTAGCGGGCGTCATGGCGACGTGGGCGTCCAGCGCCACTCCAGTACCTCGGGCAGATCCTGCCCATGCTCGATGACGTAGAGCTGATGCCTTTCCAGGGTTTCCCAATATCGATCACGGGCGCTGTCGACCAGCGAACTCAGCCGTGGCACTCGCTGGATAACGTCAAGGGCCAATCGATAACGATCGAGCTGGTTGATCACCACCATATCGAATGGCGTGGTGGTTGCGCCTTGCTCCATGAAACCGTGGACATGGAAGTTGTCGTGGTTATGACGCTTATAGACCAGCCGATGGATCAGCGACGGGTAGCCATGGAAGGCGAAGATCACCGGCTTGTCCACGGTGAACAGCTCGTCGAACTCTGCATCCGACAGTCCATGGTCATGTTGTTGCGGCGGTTGCAACACCAGCAGGTCCACCACATTGATGACCCGTACTCGCAGGTCCGGCACGTACTGGCGCAGCAACGTGATGGCGGCCAGGGTTTCCAGGGTCGGTACATCACCGGCACAGGCCATTACCACATCCGGATCTTCATCGTCCTTGCAGGCAAAAGCCCAACGGCCAATGCCTGCCATGCAGTGGCGAATCGCAGAGTCGATGTCCAACCATTGCCACTGCGGCTGTTTGCCGGCCACGATCACGTTGATGTGGTTGCGACTCTTGAGGCAATGATCGGTCACAGACAGCAGGCAATTTGCATCGGGGGGCAAGTAAATGCGCACCACGTTGGCACTTTTGTTCGCCACCAGATCAATGAACCCTGGATCCTGATGGGAAAAGCCATTGTGATCCTGGCGCCAGACATGGGAGGTGAGCAGGTAATTGAGCGATGCGATCGGCGTGCGCCACGGTACCTGAGCGGCGGTCTTGAGCCACTTGGCGTGCTGGTTGAACATCGAATCAACGATATGGATGAAGGCTTCATAGCAGGAAAACAGCCCATGGCGTCCGGTCAGCAAATACCCCTCCAGCCAACCCTCACACACCTGTTCACTGAGGATTTCCATTACACGTCCCGCACTGTCCAGGTTGGTATCTCCTGCTTCCAGCGCGGCCAGCCAGGTCTTGCCAGTGACCTCATATACCGCATCGAGCCGATTGGAGGCAGTTTCGTCGGGGCCGAACAGACGGAAATTGGCAGCCTTGAGGTTGTGCTTCATCACATCGCGCAGGTACCCGCCCAGTACACGGGTGCCCTCGGCCTCGACGGCGCCGGGGGCGGAAAGCTGTACGGCATATTCGTTGAACCTGGGCATTTCCAGGGGTTTGAGGAGCGAGCCGCCATTGGCATGGGGATTGGCGCCCAGACGCCGATGGCCTGTCGGCGCTAACGCGGCGATGTCAGGCCGCAACGCGCCGTTGGTGTCAAACAACTCCTGGGGTCGATAGCTCTCGAGCCACTGTTGCAGCTGTGTCAAATGCCGAGGCTGTTCGAGGTGGCTCAGCGGGACCTGGTGGGCGCGCCAGCTACCTTCAACCTGCTGACCATCGACGAATTTGGGGCCGGTCCAGCCCTTGGGCGTGCGCAAGATCAGCAGTGGCCAGAGCTGGCGCTCCACAGTGCGTCCCGATGAGTCCGTACGGGCCTTGCGCTGGATGTCACGAATCTTGAACAGCATCTCGTCCAAGGTCTTGGCCAACTGCTGATGAATGACGAGCGGGTCGTCACCTTCTACAAAAAAGGGGTCGTAGCCGTAGCCATACATCAGGGCCGACAGTTCGTCCTCGCTGATGCGCGAAAGCACCGTGGGGTTAGCGATCTTGAAACCGTTGAGATGAAGAATCGGCAGGACGGCGCCGTCGCGCGCGGGGTTGAGAAACTTGTTGGAATGCCAGCTCGCCGCCAGCGTACCGGTTTCGGCCTCCCCGTCGCCAATGACACACGTCACGATCAACCCTGGATTATCGAACGCCGCCCCATAGGCATGGGCCAGGGAATAGCCCAACTCGCCACCCTCATGGATGGAGCCGGGGATCTGCGCAGAAACATGGCTGGACAACCCGTACGGCCAGGAAAACTGCCGAAACAGGCGCAGCATTCCGTTCTCGTTCTGCTCGATCGCGGGGTAATACTGGGTGAGGCTCCCTTCCAGGTAGCTTTGGGCGAGAATGGCCGGACCGCCATGACCAGGCCCCGTGACAAGGATCATATCCAAGTCGTGGGTCTTGATCAGATGGTTGAGATGCACATAAATCAGGTTCAATCCAGGCGTCGTGCCCCAGTGGCCGAGCAGACGCGGTTTGACGTGGCCAACCTGCAACGGCATGCGCAGCAACGGGTTGTCCTTGAGGTAAATCTGTCCCACCGCCAGGTAATTGGAAGCACGCCAATAGGCATCGATACTTTCCAGTTGATCGGGACTGAGAAAATCACTCATCGCGTCCTCCAGACAAGACGGGTTGGCAGCGCCTCCTGCCGGTCGTCGGAGCCGCCGTCGAACGGCGTGCCATGGGTGGATTCTGGAACGCGGGAATGATCCCGACTTGATTTACATCAGAACCAGGGAGGCTAGGGTGTTAGAAGGTTCGGGCTGATCGACATGGAACCGTCTGCTCAGACAGGAGAATGCTCATGCGTGCCATGGTCCTGCACTCCCCCGGCCAACCCTTGCAACTGGAAGAACGCTCCTTGCCGGTGCCGGCACGTGGGCAACTGCTGATCAGAGTCCTGGCCTGCGGCGTGTGCCGCACCGACCTGCATCTGTTTGACGGTGAGTTGCCCCAAGCGCGGCTGCCCCGGGTGCCGGGCCATGAGATTGTCGGGCAAGTCACCGCTGTCGGCGCGCAAGTAGCCACCGACTGGATCGGTCGACGAGTGGGTGTGCCCTGGCTGGGCTGGACCTGCGGAATCTGTGAGTTTTGCCGCTCCGGAAGGGAAAACCTCTGCGACCAGGCGTTGTTTACCGGCTGCCAGCTGGACGGCGGCTATGCCGATTACACCGTCGCCGACGCGCGTTTCTGCTTCCCTCTCCCTGACGCTCTGAATGCCGCCGAAGCGGCGCCCTTGTTGTGTGCGGGGCTGATCGGTTTCCGAGCCTTGCAAATGGCACAGAACGCCCCTCATCTGGGTCTCTACGGCTTTGGTGCCGCTGCCCACCTGGCGATCCAGGTCGCCGTGGGCCGAGGCCAGCAGGTCTACGCCTTTACCCGCCCCGGCGATGACGCTGGCCAGGCTTATGCCCGATCACTGGGCGCAACCTGGGCCGGCCCGTCGGATCAACTCCCCCCGCATTTGCTCGACTCCAGCCTGATCTTCGCACCTGTCGGCGAGCTGGTACCGCTGGCTTTGCAAGCGACCGCCAAAGGTGGCAGCGTGGTGTGCGCCGGCATTCACATGAGCGACATTCCGAGCTTTCCTTATCGCCTGCTATGGGAGGAGCGCAGCGTGCGTTCAGTGGCCAATCTGACCCGCGCCGATGGCGTAGCATTTTTCCAGCAGATCCAACACACCCCGGTGCATTGCACCGTGACCTGCTTGCCCTTGATCGAAGCCAATCAAGCCCTGGAAGTACTGCGTAGCGGACAGGTCAATGGCGCCATCGTGCTCATCCCCTGACCGCCAACAGACTGCCCGGTATCGAATACAGGGCCCGCTCCGTCGTGCTGCCGATAAAGCGCTCCAGGCCCACGCGATGTTCGATCCCCATCACCACCACATCAACCTCGAACTCATTGAGGAACTCATGGATGACCGGTACCGGCAGACCAACGACGAAGTGTCTTCGCTGCGCCGGCACACCGCAGCGCTCGGCCAGGTTGATGAACGCCGCATGCAACGACTCACGCAGAGCCTCGACAAAATCATCGTCCCAGGCCCCTGCCAGCAGCGAAGCCTCTCCGTTGAATGCCGCCGACAGGTCGCAGGCATACAACAGATGCAACGAAGCCTCGCATTGCCGGGCCATCACCTCGGCAGCCTGGACAATGTGCTCATTCAAGGCATTGGCCTGGGGGTCGGAGGGATCCACTGCTGCCAGCACCCGGCGCGGCATGCCGTGAACTGCCTGGTTGACCAGGTGCACCGGCACCGGACAATCGCGTAACAGATGGCAATCAAGGGGAGTTGCAAAGACCCGCTTGAGCAAGGGCTCGAGGGTGACGTCCTTGATCAGCAGATCGGGTTGCAACTGTTCGACGTAACGAAGGATGTCCAGCAGGGGATGAGTGGTCCAGACCACACGTGTCGACACATTCAACCCCTCTTTCTTGAGCAACGCGGCCTCCTCTTCCATCCAGCGGCGATAGCGATGCAAATGACACTGCATGTCCGCCTCGCCTGTTTTCTCGCCCCATAGGTGTGTACGTGCCGGCGGCTGGACGAATACGTATAAATGCAATTCGGCACCGCTGGCCCGGGCCAGGGCACAGGCCCTGCGCATCGCAGCAGAGGGGTGCAAGTCGGGATCGACGATCAATAGCAGACGCTGGTATTGCTCCATCGCACACCTCCACCCGATTGTTCAACGGAAGCCGGCACCTCGTATTGAGCATTATCCGGCACGAGTAGCAGCGTGCGCCCACCGACGCCCCGTGCGGTTTGATCTGAATCAAGTTCAGCGCAATCGACGGTTGGGTACGCCGAGGCTGATCCAGATCAGAATCGACTGCCGCCACCGGCGTAGAACTGCAGCGAATACGAAGCTTTTTTCGTACCGCACGCTTATCCGATGGAGGATCGCCCCATGCTCACAGTCAAAGACCATAACGAACGCGCCGCCGCGCTGTACGCCAGCATCAGTGGCAAGCACTGGATTCAGGCGCTTAAAGACGGCCGGCATGTACTGATCAGGCCACTACGGGATGAGGATCGCCAACGCGAATATGACTTCATCAAGCGCCTGTCTCCGGAGTCGCGGCATATGCGCTTTCTATCGCAAATCAGTGAGCCCGGAGCGGCGATGCTCGATCAGTTGATGGACGTCGACTATAAGACTCGCCTGGCCTACATCGCCCTGGTCCATGACAACGGCAAGTTGACCGAAATCGGCGTCAGCCGTTACTGCGCTACCGCTGACCACGAATGCGAGTGCGCCGTGACCGTCGCCGACCAATGGCAGCATTTGGGGCTGGGGACGTTATTGATGGAACACCTGATAGAAGCGGCGCGTAAAAACGGCTACCGCCAGATGTACTCCATTGATGCCGCCAGCAATGCCGCCATGCGCGACCTGGCGCATAGCCTGGGGTTCGAGACCCGCACCGACCCCGAGGACACTCGGCAGGTCATTCACCGCCTCTATCTTTAGCCTTTTAGCGATGATACTGCGCGAGTGCCGCACTCCACGGCCCCGCGCAGATGTTTCCCTTCACGCCTGCGGCTTGATCGCCCAGACGCTGCAAGGCGCCCGTTGCAGCAGGAGCTCGGCAGTAGTGCCCAGACGCTTGTCCAGGCCATGGTGCGCCGTGGTTCCCATGACGATCACATCGACCTGATGGTCGCGAGCGAACGTACAGATGCTCTGCAGCGGCGCCCCTTCGATGAAGTGACGCTTGTGCGGCTCGACCCCATGCCGCTCCGCCAAGGATTCGAACACCTCATGCTGCGCCTGACCCAATGCCTCATAAATCCCAGTAGCCAGGGGGAGCGCGCCAATACCCATGTCCGACGCATAGATGGCGGTCCAGTCGAAGGCGTGCAGCAACTCGATTTCGGCATTGCATTGCTCGGCCAATTTGAGAGCTGCGTTGACGATCTGGTCGTTGAACACCAGGTCCTGGTCCTCGCTGCGCAGCACGTCGACAATCGCCAGAACTCGCCGAGGCCGGGGGTTGCGCGAATCGGTGACCAGATGCACCGGCACAGGACAGTCGCGCAGCAAGCGCCAGTCCAACGGTGTGAAAAAGATCCGTTTCAACGCCGGCTCCGGCTGTGCATCCTTGATGATCAATGCCAGCGGCAGTTCCTTGATGTACTGCTGCAAACCTTGATAGGCATCCTTGCTCCATACCACTTCACAGGTCACCTCGATGCCATGCCGCCGCGCCAGTTCGGCCTGTTGCCACAGCCAATGCCGATGTGTTTCCAGATAACCGTCGCGCGCGCTCTTGACCTGGTCGGGCGCGAACAGACCGGCTACCGACAATAGCTCCAGATAATCGATGGCGACGATATGCAGCGGCAGGTCCATCGCCAGCGCCAGCTCGGTGGCACGGTCGAACGCAGGCGTACGGATCATGGCGTCAGGCGCCAATAGTAATAAACGTTGAGTCTGGGACATGGAGCACCTCGGCATGGGACGACAGCCCGTTGAAGGATCGAGGCTTCAGAATGAACCTGTGCCGCAAGCCAGACTTGATCTCCCTCAATTGGCCATCATTGAGGATCAAAAGCTCGGCAGCAGCAGCCCCACCCACATCGCCAGCGTTACCAGCACTTGCCCAGGAATCACCTGCGCAGCAAACTTTCGCCCGCCACTGAGCCAGGCCACCACGCACTTGCTCAGGGAGTTGCTGCTTATCGCCAACAATACCGGTACGGCGCTCGCCTCGAAGGGCAGCAAACCGGCCTTGACCAAGGACGCGATGGAGGCCATCGAGGCATGAGCGTCAACCAAGCCGCTGAAAATTGCGGTGGCGGCCACCCCGGCCTGCCCGAATTCATCAAGCATCGCTGACGACACAACAGTGATGACGGTCATTGCCACGACCACCATCAACGCCAGCTTCAGGCTGAACGCCCCGCCGTGCTTGATCCTCTCCTCAGCTCGCACCCTGGGTCGGGTAAACATCAATGCGCTGGCGTAGAACAGTACGGTCACCGCCCCGCACAGCAGCGGCCACCCCAACCAACGCAGCAACGCCGGTTCCACCGCACCGAGAATCAGCGCCACCTGTGCCAGAGTCGCCAGGTTGGCCAGCACTGCGGCCGCGCTCAGTACCTTCACATTGAGCGGCTCCTTCGCGGCGATGTGTCCCATGGTCGCGACAGTCATCGTAGCGGAGGCAAACCCCGATGCAATTGCGCCGAGGGCGTAGCCATAGCGAGTGCCAAGGGTACGAACCGCGACGTGCCCCATTGCCGCCACCGCCATCAACATGACAGTCAGGGCGCAAATGGTGCGAAGGTTGATGACGTTGTAAGGCCCCAGGTAACGGTCCGGGGTGAGGGGCAGTATGACCAGCGCGGTGATCAACAGCGTCAGGCCATCGCGCAACTCGGCAGCGGTCAACTGGCTGCGGGCAAAATGATGCAACACCTGACGGCTGGCCAGCAGCCCCGCCATCACCACGCCTACCGCAGTTGCCAAGGCCGGCGCACTGACGCAGAGCGCACCCAATACCAACACTGCAAACAGTGCCACTTCGCTGGTGATGCCAGGGTCTTCGGCCAGGTTTTTCCAATACGCCATGGTGACCAGTGCCCCCAGTGCAAGCGCAACAAACCCTAGCAATAAAGGTCCGCCGGTCCAGGCCGTGACATACCCCAACATCGAAGTAACGGCAAAGGTACGCAGGCCGGCATAATCGCGTCTGCCCTCCTCACCCTTGCGCCGCTCACGCTCAAGCCCCACGAGCAGGCCGATTCCCAACGCCGCGCCAGCGTTGACAAAGCCCAGGACCTCGATCACGGCCATGGCGCTATGGCGCCATTTGACGCACGTTCATCGGGACGCCGCATGAACGATCTGCGACGCTTGCGTGCGCGCAATCACGTCTTGCGGCCAGACATGGGGCGCGTCGATTCGCGCCTGCAATGTCCTGGTAAACGACAGCGCTTCACCAGCGCTCCTGAAACCTATGCAAAAGGCATCCAGGTGCACCATCCAGCGCATTTCTGCCTGCCGCTCCTCAAGCCGAATAATCATGACCAATCTCTCATGGCGGGTGAGCCTGGACTTCAAGTTCAAGCACCAGCCTGCGCCCGATTACGCTGAGCGGATTGATCATGATCAAAGATTGCGCTGTTGCCAGATCATCGTCGGCGCCGATGCGACGCTTTCAAGCGTGTTTGATGCAAATCAAGTTACCCAGGCTCACCGCGCTCATGATCAATACCGGACATAGCCCGCGCGAAAGTCGCCCGGCGCCAACAGGTCTTTGCCCAGGAGGTTTATCATGTCTACGCAACCACGCTTGATGCTGGTCGTTTCGCCACTGATGGAACAAAATCCGGCGTTCGATCGGGCCGCCGCCCTGGCCAAGGCCGAAGGCGCCGCATTGCATATTGTCGCCTTCGACTACCTCGAAGGCCTGGCCACGGCTGGCCTGGTCAATGAAGAGGCACTGGAGCAGATGCGGCTGGGTTACATTGAACGCCACCGGCAGTGGCTGGAAGAGAAAGCCAGGTCCCTGCGCAAGCTCGGTATCGAGGTCACGACAGAAGTAGAGTGGGTAGAGCGCCCCCTGCAGGAAATCCTGGTCCACCTCAAAGAAGCACCGATGGAGGCGCTGATCAAGACGGTGGACCCTGAGTCCTGGATCTCGCGCCTGATGTTCACGCCTTTGGACGTGCATCTGTTGCATGAATGCAATGTGCCATTGCACTTCGTCAACAAAGTGGTCCATGCGCGTCCACGCAAAATCCTGGCTGCCATCGATCCGTTCCATCGCGATGGCCGCTACAAGGGGCTCAATGATCGTATCCTGGCCGAAGCCAATAAGCTGGCTACCAGCTGCGATGCGGCACTGGAAGTCATCTACGCCTACGACCTTTCTTCCATCACCGCAGCCGAATACGGTTTTGGCAACGGCTCGACATTCTTCTCCTCGACGCTGGCTCAACAGCTCTACGAATCCCAGGGTGCGGCATTCGACGCGTTGGCCGAACGCAATGGCATCGCGCCGGAACAACGACGCATGATCATGGGTGATCCGGCCAAGGTACTGGCCAGCTACGCCGGCGCCCATGACATCGATGTCATCGTCATGGGCCGCGTGCGCTATGGCGGCCTGGACAAGCTGATCGGAAGCACCGTGGAGAGCCTGCTGTACAAGATGCCGTGCAGCTTGTGGGTGATTGCTCCGCAGCAGTTTGAATGAGGTGGATGACCGTCGCCGATGACCTGTAGAACAACCCTGTCAGCTTTGGTTTCTGCCACGTTGATTGAGGTCATATGCACGGCCAGCGAAATCACTGGGTTTCTCAGCCGTTCATCTTCGACCTGAAAGCAGCTTGGCAGAGGCCTGGAGCGCCTGAGCGTCGCGCATTTTCAAGGTGGCGCGCAACCCTCCTGCGGGGAGGTTCTCCAGACGGATCTGACCGCCCAGGCGATCAGCTATGGTGCGTACGATTGTCAGGCCCAACCCCGCGCCCTGATCATTGCCACGGCTATAGAATCGCTCGAAAAGCCGCTCACGTTCGGCCTCGTCGATACCCGGCCCCTGGTCTTCAACCGACAGTTCATAACAGTCATCTTTCCTGGCCAGCCGTACCGTAATGACGCCATTGGCCGGCGAAAACCTGGCAGCGTTGGTCACCAGATTGTTCAAGGCAATATCGATGGCCACCGGATCGATTCGAACCAGGCCGATGTCGTCGCTGACATCGAGCACCGGTTCGAGCCCCTTGCTCAATAACCAGGGCGTCATCGGCACCAGGCCTGCACGCACTGTGGCGGCCAGATCGATAGGGACTGGCACATCGGCAACCACCTGCGGTTCAAGCCGCGCCATGGTCAGCAACTGGTTAACCAGGCGCGTAGTACGATCAACCCCGGCGAGCAGATGTTCCAGGGACTCGCGACGACTTTGTTCATCCCCCGCCTCCATCAGGTTCTGTGCATGCACCCGAAGCACCGCCAGGGGCGTGCGCATCTCATGGGCCGCGTCGGCGATAAAGCGCCGCTCACGGCCCATGACGTCCTGGATCTGTGCCAACACACGGTTGAGCGCCGCCTGCATGGGCTCAAGTTCTGTAGGCAACGGCACCATCTGCAGGGGCTCGAGTGAACCCGGATGCCTGGCCCGCAATGTTGCCGCCATGTCCACCAGAGGCTTGAGCCCCCAACCGATGGCCAGCCAGATCACTGCGGCAAGAAGCACGCTGCCGATCAGATTGGGCAGCACGGTATGACGAACGATGCGATCCACCAGATCGGCGCGCACATCATCGCGCTCCCCCACCCAGATCTTCAGGCCGTACTGCGGGTCGTCCAGTACGAACGCCCGCCAAGTGTGGTCCTTCTGGTCCGTCACCTCACTGAAACCGGCAGCGCTCGGTGGCGAGGTGAAGGATGGCGCGCTGGAGGTGTGTACCAGCACGGAGCCTTGTGAATTCCAGACCTGGAAGGCGATCTTGCTTTCATAGGGGTGACCATCGACCTTGGGCGCCGCCAGCCCCAGGGCCGAGTTGAACGCCTGGTACAGCTCTGCATGCTCCTTGCTCGCCATGGGCATACGCATGACGCCCTGGAGCAAACGGGCATTCTGCGCCAACTGCGCGTCATACACCTCGGCGATTTCGTGGTTGCTGTCATGCAGGTTGAAGACCGTGATGATCAACAGGCCAAGGAAAAGGAGGCCCAGAATCAACGTCAGGGTACGGCGGCGGATCGAACTCATTGGTGCTCCTCCACCAGGTAGCCGACACCGCGAACGGTCCGGATCAGATCGGTGGAGAACTTCTTGCGCAGATGATGGATGTGGACTTCGAGCGTGTTGCTCTCGGCCTCCTCGCTCCAGCCGTACAGCAGCTGCATCAGATGATCACGCGTCATGACCCGCCCTGGCGGTGAGAGCAGTTCGTGGAGCAGTTGATATTCCTTGGGCGTCAGTGCCACCGGCTTGCCCTGGTAGCTGACCTGCTGTGTGCCGGGGTTCAAGCTGACGCCAGCGTGCTCGATCAGCGCCTGGGCACGGCCCGCGCTACGCCGCAGCAGGGCCCGCAATCGGGCCTTTAGTTCCGCCAGGTCGAAGGGCTTGACCAAGTAGTCGTCGGCCCCGGCATCCAGCCCGGCGATACGATCTTCGGTGGCATCGCGGGCAGTGAGAATCAGCACCGGCAGGTTGCTACCGCTCTCGCGCAAGCGGCGCAGCACTTGCAAGCCGTCCATTCGTGGCAGCCCCAGATCAAGTACCGCCAGGTCAAAGGTTTCACTGAGCAACGAATGCAGCGCACTGCTACCGTCTTGCAGCCAATCGACGGTATAGCCTTCGCGACTCAGGGCCTGACGGATGCCCTCACCCAGCGCCACGTCATCCTCGATTAGTAATAAACGCACACGCACTCCTGTCAGTCGAGTTTCCTGCCTACATCTGCCAGCACCGCTTCGATTCCCCTGCGACGCCCGGCATCGGCGCTTTGCCGCCTTGGTCGGGGCTCTGCCAAAGGCTTTTTACCGCGCAGCCCTGGCTTCACCATAGCGCTTTTGACGGTAGAGGTGATCGCCCCAGAAGTACAGACTATCAATGCCATTGGGGTTGAGTTGCAACGCCCACTCGAGCAACGGCTCGGCCTTGTCCGGATCCCAGGGGCCAGCCTGGCAGCCGATCATACAGTGCGCCGAGACTGGTTAGGCCGAGCCTTGCTGATCAGCGGCTTCCAGCCCAAGCGCCTCGTCCCAAGGCGCCAAGCAGAAAACCGACAAATACTCTTTCATGGCTTGAGGTGCTCATGGCGGGTGGCTTCTTGCAGGGTGTCGGAAAAACTCATGAAGGGGACTCCTCGGACAGAACGGATTCGGTGAAAGGTTCGGTAGGGCTCGACAATCACCTACCGGCACCGGGGCCCGTTGGCGATGAGCAGAGCCTGGCGATACTGGACTTGAGCGAAAAACGTGGCGAAATCCATCGGCAAGCCATCCCCCAGAATGAATGTCATGTCGCCGACGCTCGAATGCCCACGTAGGGTTTGCTGGAATCTGAGGAGAGTATCGAGGCCGTGTCTTAACGAAGTCTGAAGATGGCATACCCAGGACGGGCAGCTTGTGTCGCTATTCACAGGGAGCGAATCGGTCAATTGCGCAGGTTCGGTCGTGGATCGCATCCATGAGTCGCCAAACCTGGTCCCCCCCATATTCAACGCGCCAGCTTGACGGGTTCGATATCGGGAAACCACAAGGCATCTATGCAGCGCTGCGAATCCTCCTCAGTCACAGGTTTGAGGTTGAGCGGATCAAAACTCAGACCCTCGACCAATGCCAGGGGAACGACGCCGTTTTTTTCCAGAAGCGCATGAGCCAGGCACTGACATAGAGCTCGCGGTGACGCGCTTTCTGGGTATTCTATTTCGGCTAGTTCAAATTCAATCTCCAGCCGCGTGGTGCAGGTACTTATCAACGTCTGCACGGCACGCGAGGCGAAGTGAAGCGTGACGAAACAAACCGTCACCAACACCGCCAAAGTGGCTAACAGCAGAACAGCCTCCCTCCTCCATTGCCTTGCGCCTGATCGAAAATGAAGGAGCAATTGCACCCTTCCCCGCCAGAAGCCACGCAAGGCAGAGATCACATTGACGAATCTTTTGACTGCCATGACCCGGGACCTGACTCAACGTATTGTTCAGAGCATGACGGCCGACGAACGCCTTCGTTTGACTTGAATCAAACTGTGTTGAGTCCTTATTGTGCTGATCAGCTACGCAGCGTCCCATGACACTATGGTGATGGGCGCGTGCGCCAGTTCGAGGCAACCACCGCCAAATTAGCACTCAAGCAACGTCTCGAAGCGTGGATAGTCGATTTTGCCTTGGGCATCGAACGGCGTGATCGCGGCCAGGTTGAGGCCGGAAAATGCGAATTCGGACATTGAATCGAGCCCCTCCTTGATCTTCTTGAGCGGCCGAAATAATAGCCCTTCCCGGGCTGTTTACATGCTGCAGTGGCCAGCGCAGGACCGCCGGCCATCGTTGCAAGAAAATCAATCCACCGGTTTGAGTGGTATCTGGACCCGCAGACGCGTCAGCATGGTTTCGCAATACCAATCATCGAACTGGCATACACCATTTTCTGCGATGTCCGAAAAAGGACCGGGCTCGTAAGTCGGAGAGGTAACTCCCGCTTGGGTGCCCTCGACCAGTCGTCGGTCTTGATCGTTGGTGGCGAGCCAGACTTTTGTCAGCCGGTCGATATCGTAGTCAACACCTTCAACGGCCGTACTGGGGACAAGCCATTTGGTCGTCACGAGCGTTTCGCCAGGCCCGATTGGAAGTACGCGGAAGCTCAATGCGTGGTCACCGAGAAAGTGGTTCCAGGTAGACGGGTAGTTAAAGTAGAGCAAGGCTCCGATGTCCGGCTCGCCGCTTTTATCCAGGCGTCCCGCAACAGCAGGCTTGCCATCCATTGTGTAACTCACGGCGCCTGCGGAAAGCGGTATGCGCGTCATACGAAAACGACCATTCGGATCCATGACGAGCTTGCTTGGCATACCCGCGGTTTCGCAGCGATGCCAATGCGCGGTCAATTCGGGATCATCTTCGCCCCCTACCCCTGCCACCGAAAGGTTCTCGACAAAGGAGTTCATCAATTCGGGATGCGTACCGTCACAATGGAAGCACTCGCGATTGTTTTCAAAGACGAGTTTCCAGTTACCCTTTTCCACGAGATTGGACTCGAAAGCAACTTTGCAGTTATCCAGGAAATGGGGGGCAATGAAAGGACTTACAGAGTTCCTGAAACTATCGAACTCCGGCGCCTTATCAGCGACGCATACATAAATGTAAGTGTGGACAATTTCACAATGTACCGGCTTCAGATCATATTGAGTCCTGTCGAAATCGGCCCCCATGTTACCGGCAAATAAAAGACTGCCATCCAGCTCGAAAGTCCACTTGTGATAAGGACACACCAGCTTCGCGACTTTGCCTTGGGCGTGCTCGCAAACTTTAGAACCACGATGACGACAGGCGTTGTGAAAAGCACGGACCTGGCCGCTCTTATCCCTGATGATCAAGATCGGATAGTCGCCGATCTGCAACGTCAAGTACTGTCCGGGTTTTTCAATTTCAAAGGTATGACCGGCAAAAATCCAGTCTTTGTGCCAGATCTGCTCAAGATCCTGACGAAACACCTCAGGTTCGATATACAGTTCACGAGGTAGCGCGTGACGTGCTTTGCGCTTTTGAATCAGGTCAATCACGGATGTTGGCTTATTCATTATTATCCTCTACACATCAACCTGACGGTTAACGGCAAGTACGTCCAGAAAACGGCGTCATGAACAACGAAGCCTGCGCGCAGAATCGTCAACTTAGACGCCGATACGCATGTCCCAGCCATGTTTAACAAGAGGGTACGACGGCTCACTCAGTCGGCAAAACTACATTTTCGTCGCTCAACTGATAACTTGCCGTTATGAGCCATCAAATCCGGACAATTCCATGCTTACAGCTGCTCTGTAATCAGAGGGAAAACCTACACGCTCCATCTTGAAAACTTCGAAAGGATCCAGTCCCGTACTCGCCGACAGGCATCCTCATATTCAGACCTTTCATTGCAAGCCACGTAATGAAGACTGTTTCGAAGCGTCACTTGGTGCTCGACGGGACGAACGAGCTGGCCCCTTTCGACCATTGCCCCGACAAGCTGATTCCAGCCCAATGCGACACCTTGGTGGGTCAGGACCATATTCATGATCAGGTTGTAGTCGTTGGCATGAAAAATAGGTGGACAATCGGCAGGACGCTCATCGATATCAACGTTCAGAAAGGCCAGCCACACCCCCCAGTCCACATGCTCAGCCACGCCCGAGCGTCCATATGGACTCAGATTAAGCAGCGAAGAATCGCGTACCCCTTCAAGTGAGGTCAGTTCGGGATGAGCTTCCAAAAATGCTGGAGAGCAAACAGGATAAATAATATCGTGGCACAGCTGGTAGCTTTTATACCCGTCCCCCACCTTGCGAATTTTTGAAATGATGATGTCCGGCTCTACGCCAGGTTCCATATTCACGAAATTCTGAGTGGTGATCAGATTGAACTCAATATCCGGGTTGGTCGCACGAAACTCCGGAAAATGCTCGGTTAGCCATAACGCAGAAAAAGCAGGCGAGCAACAAACGGTCAGAATATGCTTCTGCGTCGGAGCGGTTCTAATTCTTTCAGCTGCCTGCGCGATATTAACGAACGACAGTTGCGCCGCCTCAAAAAAAATCTTTCCCTCGGCGGTTAGTTCTACTGTGCGTCCGGAACGCATGAACAGTTGAGCGCCCAAGGAGTCCTCAAGCTCTCGAATCTGCCGGCTGATTGCGGCTTGTGATACGCACAAGGCCTCTGCTGCCCGAGTAAAGCTTTCATATTTAGCGGCGGCGACAAACGCTCTGACAGCCCGAAGGGAAGGCATCCTAAGCAGTAATGTATCGGGGTCAACGTGTCTGCTGAGCATGGTAAGCCCTCATCCTCCTATCATCCGCGAAAGCGGCGGAGCGTAACTCAATAGCCTAGCCCAGGCCATAAGAAGCGTCGTGATTGCGCCAAGGCAGTCGCTTCAGCCAGCAACGATAACGTTAGGTTATCCAAAAAGCCCTGTAAATGTTGTTGGATTTAAGACCCGGATCCCCATAGATTTAAAAAAAGCCCGACCACAAGGGCAAACAATAAAAACCAGGTACAGGTCATGCGCATATTCATCCTTTATTACTGCCCGCCTAAATTACCAACGCTCGAGCTCAATTTGGTTTCGTGCGCTGTAGCGTTACACGCAAAGGAGGGACGCAATGACTAATCCAGACGAAATAATTTCCGTTAAAAATGTTTTTAAAATATTTGGCGCACAACCTGATGCGGCGATGAAAATGCTTAGCGCCGGAGCAAGCAAAAAGGATGTCTTTGAGAAAACGGGCCAAGTAATTGGTGTTTTCGACGCCAGCTTTGCCGTCAAGCGCGGTGAAATCTTTGTGATCATGGGACTTTCAGGCTCTGGGAAGTCCACGATGGTGCGATTGTTCAACCGCCTTATCGAGCCGACGTCCGGCAGTATTTATCTGAACGGTCGAGAAATTACAGGCCTGGATGACAAAGCTCTACTCGATGTCCGCCGCAAAGAGATGGGCATGGTGTTCCAGTCTTTTGCTTTGATGCCCCATATGAGCGTTTTGGAAAATACCGCCTTTGGGCTGGAAATTTCCGGCATCAATGAAAAGGAACGACATGGTCGCGCCAGGGAAGCCCTCGCCCAGGTCGGTCTTGCAGGACAGGAACACAGTTATCCGCATCAACTTTCCGGCGGCATGCAGCAACGCGTAGGCCTGGCCCGTGCGCTTGCCAACGACCCGACCATCCTGCTGATGGATGAAGCCTTTTCCGCCCTGGATCCGCTTATCCGTAGCGAGATGCAGGGGGAGCTCATTCGCCTGCAAGCCGAGCAAAAGCGGACCATCATCTTCATTTCCCACGACATCGAGGAAGCCGTTCGCATCGGCCACCGCATAGCGATCATGGAGGGGGGACAGGTCGTACAGATTGGCACACCTCAAGAGTTGATCAGTCAACCGGCCAATGACTATGTACGCACGTTCTTCAAAGGATTCGACAGCTCCCGGATTCTCAAGGCAGGCGACGTTGCCAGACTTGATCCGGAATGGGTTCGCAAGGCAAATGGCCAAGCACCACAGTTCAAGGCCGGCCTACCGTTCGGTTATTTGATCGACGAACTTGGGCAATTACTCGGGGTCGTCGATATCGATACGAGCGGCGCGGGTGGCAGCACGCATTACACCCTCCATAAACACCAGCCCGTATTTACCGATACCCCCCTGCACGAGGTGCTGGAGATTGCAGCCCACCTGCCCTATCCGGTCCCAGTACTGGACCGTTCGGGCGCGCTCACCGGGACGCTGTCAAAGAGCGAGTTACTGCAAACGCTCAGCCGCCATTAATACAGCCGCGCCCCGCTACGCTGGCGCGTCCCTGATGACCTGAAGTATCCGCGGCCCTTATAGCGCCGCTGCGGTGATATGAAGAGGTAAGCCCTGATGTCCGAGTTCAGTTTTCTCGATCCGTTTCAAGTCGCCACTATCCCACTGGGTGATTGGGTTGAAAGTATCCTCAATTTTCTGGTGCATAACTTTCGCGATGTGTTCCGCGCCATCCGTTGGCCAATTGACCAAGTACTAAACGGCGTCGAATACATTCTGCAAAGCATTCCACCCAGCATCGGGATCCTCCTGTCTTCTTTGCTGGGATGGCAACTGGCCGGGAAACGCATGGCGTCACTGTGCTTTGTGACACTCACGCTGCTGGGCCTTATCGGTGTCTGGTCCGAGTCGATGACAACCCTGGCGCTCGTACTGACATCGGTATTCTTTTGCGCCCTGCTAGGTGTACCTCTGGGTATTCTCTGCGCCCGCAGTGACAATCTGGAAAAGGTCCTGCGGCCCGTACTCGATGCCATGCAGACACTGCCGGCGTTCGTTTATCTCGTGCCCGTCGTCATGCTGTTCGGCATCGGCAACGTGCCGGGCATCCTGGTGACCATTGTGTTCGCCCTTCCCCCCCTGGTGCGCCTGACGAACCTGGGCATCCGCCAGGTACCTGAGGACAAAATAGAAGCCGCCCGCGCTTTTGGCTGCACTCCACGGCAGATGCTGACCCGCGTTCAGTTGCCACTGGCGACATCGACCATTATGGCCGGACTCAATCAGACCCTGATGCTGTCCCTGTCGATGGTGGTCATCGCCTCGATGATCTCGGTGGGCGGTCTTGGCCAGATGGTCCTGCGGGGCATCGGCCGCCTGGATATGGGCTTGGCCACGGTCGGCGGCACAGGCCTGGTGCTGCTTGCCATCTTCCTTGACCGCTTGACTCAAGCCATGGGCGCCCGCACCGGAGCCGACCCAAGCCTGCGCTGGTATCACACCGGTCCCGCAGGCCTTCTGCTACGCCTGTGCGGCGCGAGACAGCCTGCGGGGCGGAGCAAGACCGCCTGACCCTTCTATTCGATCTGCCGCAGTGAAGTTAAACCCCAAAAAAGGTACACGACGATGTCTGAATTCAAGCTTTCACGCAGCATGCTCAATTGCGCTACAGCCCTCGCCATTGCGGCCATGTCGCTTTGTGCCAACGCTTCGGCGAACCAACCGGGAGACGGTGTAAAGATCACCCCTATCTTCCCTTCTATTGCTGAAGAGCGATTTCGCGGTGAAGTGGCCGTCGAGGGCCTTCGAGAGCTGGGTTACAAGGTACAAGAGCCCAAGGAGACAGAGTACAGCGTCATGATGATGGCCTTGGCTAACGGCGATGCAGACTTTACGGTGCACTTGTGGGACAAGCTGCACGACAAGTTCTATCAGCAGGCCGGGGGCGACAA
Source organism: Pseudomonas corrugata (assembly GCF_001269905.1). Classification (GTDB taxonomy): domain Bacteria; phylum Pseudomonadota; class Gammaproteobacteria; order Pseudomonadales; family Pseudomonadaceae; genus Aquipseudomonas; species Aquipseudomonas corrugata. Next base: position 108,773 of record NZ_LHVK01000021.1, read on the forward strand.
GGTCATGGTCAAGGCGGGCGACATCATGCCCGGCGTACTCCAGGGTTATTTGATCGACAAAAAAACCGCTGACGCGTATGGCATCAAATACATCACTGACCTGAAAAAGCCTGAAATCGCCAAATTGTTCGACACCAACGGCGACGGGAAAGCAGACATGACAGGATGCAACCCTGGATGGGGCTGCGAGCTGGTCATCGCCCATCACATGAAGGCCTATGACCTGGAGAAATCGATTAACGTGAACCAGGGTTCCTATTTTGCACTGATGGCCGACACCATCACTCGCTATAAAGAAGGGCAGCCGATTCTCTACTTCACCTGGGTCCCCCAGTGGATCGCCACTGTTTTGGTAGAAGACAAGGATGTGGTCTGGCTGGAAGTACCGAAAACCGACCTGCCGGATGGCAAGAATGATGTCGACACGATGTACAAGGGCAAGAACCTTGGCTTTGCAGTAGACAAAGTCGAAGCCGTGTTGAACAAAGACTTCGCCCAAAAAAATCCGGCGGCCTTAAAGTTCCTCTCAGTGATGCAAATCACCACCGCAGACGAAAGTGCCCAGAACTTGAAAATGCAAGAGGGCGAGAAAAAGCCTGCCGATATCCGTCGTCACGCCAAAGAGTGGGTAGCCGCACACCGGCAGCAGTTTGACGATTGGTTGCAAACCGCTCGAGCTGCAGCGACACAAGCTAACAATTGATATGAATACAGCGGTGGGGCAAGTCGATGACGGGCTCCACCCTGTAGATTTGAGCCAAGTTTTGGATGTAGGCCGGCATAGATTCGATAACCCAGGCAACTGCAAAAACACTTCAATGCCGTCTGACCACATAGTCGTTTGAAACTGTAAAAGCTGAACAGTTACGTCTATTGAACACTCGCTCGCATGAACTGCCAACTTTCGCTGGCGGCATACGGTGGTTCAACTGTTGATGGGACGATGACCGCATTTCTTGGCGCCCGATAGTTTTGCATGACTGGCGTCGGATCGGTTGAATGAACAGGATCTTGAAATGTTGAAAGTATCTTCGTTACCTGCCGATGACCAATCTTGCGGGTGGTATCACTTGAGCAGGGGGCGCCAGATCAAGCCCGCCCATCAAGGCCATAGCAATGCACGCTGGGTCATCGTCGGAGCCGGCTTCACGGGGCTTGCCGCGGCCCGTCAGCTCGCGGCTCATTTTCCTGACGACACCATCCTGTTGATCGAAGCTCAGGAAGTGGGCTTTGGTACCTCCGGCCGTAATGCCGGATTCGCTATCGACTTGCCGCATGACATCGCCGCAGAGGATTACATAGGTGATATCGCCACGGCAAAAACAACACTTAAACTTAATCTGAGTGGCCTGAATTATCTAAAAGAGTTGGTTGAACAGCACAGCATAGATTGCCAAATGAAGCATTGCGGCAAATATCAGGCCGCCGTTGAACCAAGAGGCATCGCCGTTCTGGATGCCTACCGCCGCGGACTCGATAAACTCGATCAGCCCTACCAGATGATCGAGGCTGGTGAACTACCCGAGCATATCGGCACGCATTTCTACCGCAAAGCGTTATTTACCCCAGGGACTTCTTTGCTTCAGCCTTCGGCGCTTGTCAAAGGCTTGGCCGACAGTCTTCCCAGTAATGTGACGCTGTATGAAAACACTGCAATCACTCATGTGGAATATGGCACAAAGACGGTACTCAAGCATGCCGCAGGTTCAATCACCGCGGACAAACTGATCCTGACCAATAATGCCTTTGGTATGAGTTTCGGCTTTCTCAAAGGGCGAATGCTGCCGGTGTTCACTTATGCCAGCCTGACCCGCCCCATGACCGAACAAGAGCAAACTCGCCTCGGCGGCCGACCTTATTGGGGAGTCATCCCTGCGGATCCATTCGGAACTACGGTACGTCGTACACCGGACAACCGTCTTCTGATCCGTAACAGTTTCAGCTTTAACCCGGACGGCCGCAGTGACTCAAAATACCTGAAACGCTTCGTCGCCAGGCATCAGGCCTCTTTCGAGCAACGGTTTCCTATGTTGCCTGAGATGAAGTTCGAATATACCTGGGGAGGCGCATTGGCGCTTTCACGTAACCATATGGGCCATTTCGGCGAGCTGGCGCCCAATGTCTACGGGGCACTGTGCTGCAACGGGTTAGGTGTTACCCGCGGGACAGCGACCGGCAAACTCTTGGCGGATTGGCTGGCTGGGGAACACTCTGAGCTCATTGATTTCGTCTTGAAATCACCGGGTCCATGCCCCAACCCACCGGCTCCACTGGTTTCAGCAGGGGTCAATATAAGTTTGCGATGGGGACAATACCGAGCCGGTAAAGAAAGTTGACCCGCCCCACACTTTAAGAAGTTTCAGTCCGCCTGTTCGTTCTTCTGCAGACGGCTTCCCTTGGTTGAAAAACTGGCTGCGCTGACCTATCGAGCGGCGCCGCTTGCTAGACAGTGACACTAACTGGAGCAAATTTTGATGAAATTTGAAGGCATCTACACACCGGCCATTACACCCCTGACCTCTGACGGCAGTATCGATAAGAAAGCCTTTGCCGAAGTCCTCGAGTACCTGGTCGACTCCAAAGTGCACGGCGTCATTATTGGCGGCTCAACCGGCGAATATTATGCCCACACTCCTCAGGAGCGTTTCGACCTGGCCGCCCAGGCCAAGGACGTGTTGCGCGGTCGGCTACCGTTGATCGTGGGTACCGGCGCCATTCGCACTGAAGATTCGGTCGCCTACGCCGAAGCGGCGAAGGCCATCAAGGCCGATGCATTGTTGGTTGGCTCGCCCCCCTATGCGCTGCCAACGCAAAAAGAGATCGCATTGCATGTCAAGGCGGTGGACCGCGCCGCCTCGCTGCCCATCATGCTTTACAACTATCCAGGCCGCATGAGCGTAAGCATGGGCGAGGAATTCTTTGATGAGGTCAGCGATGTGACAAACATCGTCGCCATCAAGGAAAGCTCCGGCGACATGGCCCAGTTGCACCGTTTGGCCTGTAAATACCCGCGCATCGCCCTGTCCTGCGGATGGGACGATCAAGCCCTTGAGTTTTTCGCATGGGGCGCCCGCAGCTGGGTGTGTGCCGGTTCCAACTTCATCCCTCGCGAGCACGTCGCCCTGTACGAGGCCTGCGTCGTCGAGAAAAATTTCGACAAAGGCCGTCGCATCATGGCGGCGATGATGCCGCTGATGGACGCTCTGGAAGGCGGAAAATTTGTCCAGTCCATCAAGTACGGGTGTGAACTGAATGGCTTGAGCACCGGTGGCCTGCGCGCCCCCCTGCAGGGCCTGGATGTTGATGAAAAGCAGACGCTGCAAGGCGTCGTCACCGAGCTCAAGCGCAACATCGCGCAGATCACTGGAGGTGCCTGAAATGGCTGATCTACTGACCAAGGAACAGTACGCGGCCATCGCCGCCAAGTTGGAGTTTCCTACCCAGGCATTCATCAACGGCGAGTTCCGGGATGCCCTCTCTGGAAAAACGTTCATCACGACGAACCCGGCCACGGGTGAAAAGCTTGCAGAGGTTGCGGCATGCGATGCCCGTGACGTCGACGTTGCCGTGGCTGCCGCCAAGCAGGCGTTCGAGGATGGGCGCTGGCATAAGCTGTCACCGGGCGCACGCAAGCAAGTGCTGCTGCGCTTCGCTCAATTGCTGGAAGACAATGCACACGAGCTCGCCGTGCTGGAAAGCCTGGACAGTGGCAAGCCAGTCAGCGAGTGCCAAAACGTCGACGTGCCCGATAGCATCCATACCCTGCGTTGGCATGCGGAATTGATCGACAAGGTGTACGACAGTACCGCGCCGACCGGCCACGGTGCAGTAACCCTGGTGGTGCGCGAGGCGATCGGTGTCGTCGGCCTGGTCCTGCCTTGGAACTTCCCTTTGCTGATGCTGGCCTGGAAGATCGGCCCTTCCTTGGCCGCTGGCTGTTCCATCGTGGTCAAACCGGCCAAGGAAACCACCCTGACCGCATTGCGTGTTGCCGAGTTGGCGCATCAGGCCGGTATTCCGGCAGGCGTATTCAATATTACCCCTGGCGGCGGCCGGGAGGCTGGCGAAGCGATCGGTCGGCACATGGATGTGGCGATGGTCAGCTTCACCGGTTCTACCGACACCGGCCGGTTATTTCTCAAGTACGCCTCCGAGTCGAACCTCAAGCGCGTGGTGTTGGAACTGGGGGGTAAGAACCCCGCCGTGGTGATGAATGATTGCGAAGACCTCGATCAGGTTGCCCAGTATGTGACCGCAGGCGCTTTCTGGAACATGGGCGAAAACTGCTCGGCCTCCTCACGGCTGATTGTCCATGAAGACGTCAAGGATGAACTGCTGAAACTGATCGGCAAGCATTTGCGTGATTGGAAAATGGGCGACCCCCTGGATCCTGAAAATCGCCTCGGTGCCATGATCAGCAAAACGCATTTCGATAAAGTGCGCTCGTATCTGGAATTGGCCGCCGAGCAGCAACTCAACGTGACGCAAGGTGGCGGGACTGAGTCCGGCGTCTTCGTCCAGCCGACGATCATCGACGGAGTCGAACGTGAAAGTCGCCTGTTTATCGAAGAGATCTTCGGGCCGGTACTGAGTGTCACCAGCTTCAGTACTCTCGACGAAGCCATAGAACTTGCCAACGACACCGTCTACGGCCTGGCGGCATCCGCCTATACCGGCAGCCTGCGTAATGCCTTGCGCCTGTCGCGGGAGATTCGTGCGGGCGTGGTCACAGTCAACTGTTTCGGGGAAGGCGACGCCTCTACACCGTTCGGTGGCTACAAGGAATCAGGCTTTGGTGGTCGCGACAAATCCGTCTGGGCGCATGACCAATACACCGAGCTGAAAACCATCTGGATTGACGCTTCGTAACCTGATCAGGCACGTGCTGTATTGACGACGCTCAGTAGCCCGGTCACCGCCTCACGCAAGCGGTGACCGGGCTATGGACTCCCTTCGGCTTGTTGGTCGCCTGGTCAGACAGAACCTTTCACAGATTGAACTCTGGACGCCATCATGACTCATTCACCTTTTTCGATTCCAGCCAACGCCCGACGCATCGACCCAGCCAGACAACGTGCAACTGCATTAAAAAAAGATGGCTCCGCCGAGGACAACGACCGCGTCGAAATAGGCCCCACGCCGCTGGCTTTTGCGGAGTGGGAACGTTTGGGCCTGGAACCGCCCCATCTGCCCACCCTGCGTACATACCGATTGCAACGACTGGTTGATCAGTTGGTAGCCCGTGAGCTGGGCGGCATTCTGTTATTCGATCCACTGAATATCCGCTACGCAACCGATACCACCAACATGCAGTTATGGACGACCCATAATCCCGCACGGGCATGCTTCGTCGCCGCCAGTGGACATGTTGTCCTGTGGGACTTTCATGGCTGCGATCACCTGTCCGCCCACTTGCCGCTGGTGACAGAGTTGCGCAGTGGCGCGTCTTTTTTCTTTTTCGAGACCGGTGAGCACACCGACCGACACGCCAGACATTTCGCCGCGCAAATCGACGAGTTGCTGCGCCAACACGCCGGTGTCAATCGTCGGCTTGCGGTGGATCGAATCGAAGTCGCCGGCCTGCGCGCCTTGGATGCATTGGCGATCGAAATTTGCAGCGGCCAGGAAGTGACTGAATTCTCCCGCATGATCAAGGGCCCTGATGAGGTCAAGGCGATGCGCTGTGCGGTGGCCGCGTGCGAAGCTTCGGTAGCCGAAATGCACCAGGCCATGCGTGCCGGCGTGACTGAAAACGATGTCTGGGCCGCCCTGCATGCCGGTAATATCCGCCGCGGTGGCGAATGGATCGAGACCCGAATTCTCAGCTCCGGCCCTCGCACCAATCCCTGGTTCCAGGAGTCTGGCCCACGGGTGTTGAGCGACGGCGACCTATTGTCATTCGACACGGATCTGATCGGCACCTACGGCATGTGCGTGGACATGTCCCGCAGTTGGATCTGCGGCGGGCTGGAGCCTACGGCCGAACAGAAACGCCTGTATCGAATTGCCCATGACCATATCACCCACAACATCGAGCTGATCAAGCCAGGCGTGCACTTCACGGAGCTGACCAAACAGTCGCATCGGCTGCCCGAACTCTGCCGCGCCCAGCGATACGGCGTGCTGTTCCATGGCGTCGGCCTGTGCGACGAGTACCCCAGTATCCGCTATCCGGAGGACTTGGAATCTTACGGATACGAGGGCGAGCTGCAGCCAGGCATGGCCCTTTGCGTCGAAGCGTACGTGGGTGAAGTGGGTGGCCGCGATGGCATCAAGTTGGAGAACCAGTTGTTGGTCACCGAAACCGGCTATGAACTGCTGACGCACTACCCTTTCGACGACAGTTTTCTGCAAGCATGAAACTTGATCGATGAATCAGTTAACCGTGTGTCATCAAACATCAAGCATCGGCTTTCTCTTGCTTGAGAACTTCTCCCTGACGTGCTTTACGCAATGCCTGGACGTGCTCGTGACGGCCAATCTGATTCGGCCAGGCTCGGTAAAAGTTCATACATTCAGTTGCAACGACTCCGAAGTCACGAGCGACCTGGCCATCCCTATCAGGCCGGATACCCCGCTTACCGACATTAGAATCGCCGCCCTGGATCTGATGATTGTCTGCGGTGGGTTGCGCACGCCAAGAGTCGTGCCTGACGGACTGGTGAAACTCTTGAACAAGCTCGCCAGCATGCCCATCGCGCTCGGTGGGTTGTGGAATGGCGCCTGGTATCTGGGTAAAGCCGGGTTGTTGGATGGCTACCGCTGTGCCATTCACGCAGAACAACGGATCGCTTTATCCGAATGTTCACCCAACACAAATGTAACTCTGGACGCCATGGCAATTGATCGAGACCGGTTCACGGCGGCCAGCCCCGCGGGGGCATTTCAAATGATGATCAAGTGGCTTTACGCAACGCTTGATCAGGATGTCGTGAATGCGGTTTTTGAGCTGCTGGATCATGACCAGTCCAGGTTTCGTACATCAGTGCCGGTTCAAGATGGCAGGGTCAGCGCCGCGCTACGAGAAATCATCACATTGATGGAATGTAACCTGGAAGAGCCGTTGAGCCAGGATCAACTCGCCGAGTGTGTTCGGCTATCAAGACGCCAAGTGCAACGCCTCTTCCAGGAACAATTGGGAATTCCTCCACAACGTTACTACCTGGCATTGCGCCTTAAAGGCGCCCAGCGCCTGATACAGAACTCAAGCCTTACGATCATCGATGTTTCAATCGCCTGCGGCTTTGCCTCGACCCCCCATTTCAGCAAATGCTACAGCTCTTTTTTTGGTTATCCACCGTCGAGGGAAAGTCGCCACGAACTGTGAGAGCTGCACGGGTACGTAACATCCAAAAGGAGCGCAACATAGTGTCCACTTCGCAGTCCCCTGTCCCACAATCCGTCGGATTCCTGCTGTTGGATGGCTTCACTTTCATTTCCCTGGCATCAGCGATAGAACCCTTGCGCATGGCCAATCAGCTCTCCGGTAGAGAGTTGTACCGATGGTTCACCCTGGGCCAGGACGCAAAGCCCGTGCGTGCCAGCGCCGGCTTGCAAATAACACCCGACACCAGCATGCAAGAACCCCCTGCGTTATCCACCGTGATTGTGTGCGGCGGAATGCATATCCAGGACAGCGTCAGCCATGAACATGTGCTTTGGCTGCAGAGCCAAGCCCGCCTGGGTCGCAAGTTGGGGGCCATCTGCACAGGGAGCTGGGCGCTGGGCAAAGCCGGACTGTTGGAAGGACACCGATGCAGTGTTCATTGGCAATGCCTGGAGCTGATGCGCGAAGCGTTTCCAGTGGCAGATATCACGCCACACCTCTTCTCCATCGATAGAAACCACTTGACCTCATCGGGCGGCACCGCACCGATGGACATGATGTTGCACATCATCAGAAGCGAGCACGGCCGTGAATTGGCCGCGGCAATTTCCGACATGTTCATGTATGAACGTATGCGAGATGATCAGGATCAGCAGCGCATACCGCTCAGGCATACACTGGGCGCCAACCAGCCCAAACTGCAAGCGGCCATCCTGTTGATGGAGGCCCATCTGGACGCGCCCCTCGAACTCAAGGTGCTGGCATACAAGGTCGGGATTTCACGGCGCCAACTGGAGCGGTTGTTTCAAAAGTACTTGGACATTTCTCCGTTGCGCTATTACCTCAAGCTGCGCTTAGTCCGGGCACAGCAGTTGTTGAAGCACTCCCCATTATCCATCCTGAAAATAGGTACGCTGTGCGGCTTTGGTTCAGCAGACCAATTCACCAGAAGCTATCGAGGGTATTTCGGCGTCACGCCACGTCATGAACGCACTTCGTCGAATACCCATGGGACAACCCCTGTACATTCCCAGGCAGCCACCGCCTCCACGTAGACGGTGACCGGGTTTTAATGGGGCTCAGATAAACGGAACGTAGATCAACTAGTGGCTGGCGCCTTCGATAGGCTGCAGATGGGCATAGCTGGCGACAAAGCGGCTGTATTTATGTTGACCGCAGGTGTAAGGCGCGTACTTGGCCGGGTTATCGGCACTGATGCACGTGGCGACGGTCTCAACCGGCGCGTCGAAGTCCAAGTCAATGAAGAAGGGAATGGAATACCGTTCGACGCCGCTGGTATTGATCACGCGGTGCATGGTCGACGTGTAGCGATCATTCGTCAGGGTTTGCACCAGATCACCGATATTGACAATGAATGTGTCCTCCACCGGTGGGGCGCTTACCCATTCTCCAGCGCGATTGCGTACTTGCAAGCCGCCGACCTTGTCCTGGAAAAGAATCGTCAGAAAACCATAGTCCGTGTGCGCTCCGATCCCGATTTCCTTTTGTGAAATTTCGCCACTCTGCGAGGGGTAGTGCAACAATCGCTGAATGGTAATCGGCTTGCGTTGCAGTTTTTCAAAGTAGTCCGCGGGCAGATCCAGGCTCAGGGCAATGGCGCTGATGAGCTTACGAGCCAGGTCAAGCATCGCACGATGATAGGCCTCGCAGACGTCGGAAAATTGCGCGGGCTCTGACGGCATCAGGTTCGCCCCGAAGAACGGAGACACTTCATCATCATGGGCGCCGTAGTCGAAGCACTCCTTGAAATCGCGGGTGTTTTCCGGATCGACGTTTTCCGCGTACATGGGAATGTAGCCGCGAAGCGTAGGACCTGAATGAACCACGTTCAGCTCATTCTTTTTATCAAAAGGCAGGGCAAAGAAATTTTTTGTCTGAGCGTACATCGCGTCTATCAAGGTGCGAGAAACGCCGTGATTCCTGATATAGAAAAAACCGACTTTCTCGCAAGTTTCGCCGATCTGGCGCGAAACTTTCAGTGGATCGCTCCCGTCCAGTAATGGCGCGATATCAATAAAAGGGATTTCTTCAAACGTAGTCTGTTTGCTTGCAAGCCGGGCATCGGTCAGCTGAATCATCGGTATTCCTCAACAAAAGCGCCGCGTTTTAGTTATTCTGAAAAAGTTCCAGCGTACGAAATCAAGAGCGTTGTTCTTGATCCTTATGCTGAAATCATTGTTCAGGACTGAGCGGACACCAACAAACCATTTTTCATTCAATACTCATGAGAAAAAATCAATCATGAAAACTGAATCAAGCCTATAACTCCTGATGTTATATGCATGTCATTTCAGGGTTTGTTTAAGTCAGGTTTCGTTGATCGTTAGACTTGGCAGATTCAGGACACGTTATCAGGTTCATTCATCCGTATTGCAATCTTTGCGAAGCCGTCGTGCAAGGCTGTGGCGCCTCGTATCTTTCTCCAAAAACTCAACCGCTATGAACGCTTCGATACCTGCTCCAGCTTCAACTTTCTCGATAAAACTCAGAATCGCCTTCCTCATGAACCAGTGGGAGGTGCGATCCAGCTTGGCTGATGCGGACTTCAGCCTGGCCCGCGTTTCCTCGTCCAACTTGATGCCCTGTGTGGTCACTGCCATATTTTCTTTCCTCAATCATTAACCGAGTTCGTTCTTATAACGAGCCACTAATGCATCAAGCTCCACAGGGCCAGAAGCGGAACGTTTGTCGATTTCATGGCATGGACACAGGATGGAAAGTTGAACACGACGCCCCCAGCCCCGGGCGTCCACCACCCCACATCCTCGCGATACCAGTCGCCCGGCGACAGAACGAGATAGAACTCGGCAGGCGGGTGCTGGTGATAGGGATAGCAGGTCTGCGGCATCATGAGCGCCAATCCCAAAGTCAAGGTGGAACACTCCAGCAATCCTCCCGGCCCGGCGATTATGCCGTGGCGATGTCGCTCCACGAAAGCGCTGTCCTGGTCGGCCTGGGCCTGGCGGTTTATCCAAGGGACATGGGGCAAGAGCGTGCCTAACGCGTCCCGTATCGATACCAGGTCATCATCGCTCCTGGGCGCGGCATGAAGGGCCTCGGCTAAATGAGGCGCCAAAAAACCTGGCAACGCGCTTGAAGTTTTCGCCGGTTTGCGAATCGTCCATTGGGCCGCATTCAGAGATGCGGCATGCGCCTGCGCCTCATCGCAAAGGCTGCCCGACAGGACGTATTGCAGCGAACGCTTCAGCCGTTCGCCGCTGCAAATAATGTCCCGCTCCCACGCCATATTTTCAGTGCTGTTCATCATCGTTTTCGCCCCCTTTTCCCAAGCGTTGTATCGAACGAGCTTACAAACGGCTCAACTGTTCCAGCAGATCAACAGAAATACGGATCCCATCATTCTGGGCGTTGACCGTTGCCTGTTGCCGCTCCCATCCCGGTCTGTGAACGCCCATTTGCGTCAAGCGAACCATTTGGTTGGCAAGCCGCTGCTCGAATCCCTCTGAAAAATACGTCGGAGCCAAAAGCAATATCAACAGACCACAGCCAGGCGACTGGCCCCCCTGGTTGAACGCCGGCGCATCCAGCGACCAGTTGGCGCCCGTGAGCCCCGCTGCCAGTACTTCGACCATAAGCATCAGGTTGGCCCCGCGCTGACCACCAAAAGGCAGCAACGCACCACTCAGCGCTGCCAGGGCGTCACGTGTTCCGTTGCCATACTGGTCAACCGCCCATCCCTCGGGAATACCGCTGCCTGTCGAGGCGGCATGGGCGATGTTCACGAATGCCGTGGCACTGCATGCCTGGTCGAACAATAGCGGGACGCCATCGGCCGAGGGCGCGGCAAATGAGATCGGATTGGTCGAGTAGGTCTTGCCCCTGGCACCAGGAACGGCAACCAGGGCCGGCCCGTTTGCGACCGCCAAGGCGATCAGTCCGGCCTGGGCAAACCGCAGCGTGTAGTCGCCGAGTTCACCGCTGGTGAAACTATTGCACTGGCTCAACGTGGCCATGCCATTGACATGCGCGGCATGACACAACGAATCGAAACACCGATCGACGCCGAGCTGGGCAATTCCGCCCTGGGCATCAGATTTGAAGATGATCGCGCCGGCGCGGCAGATGCGTGGCTCGACACGTGGATGAATACGTCCGGAGGAAAAGCCCGGTAAATAGTCGGCGAGGTGTCGAAACCCCACGGCCTGGTTACCACGCGCTTGCGCCGCAACGGTGGCGTGGGCCAATGAATTGGCCACCGCTGGGGAGCAGCCCTTCGATTCGCAGAGATGCTTCACCCAGTCGACCGCTTCATCAAGGCTAAAGCGACGATAGGCTGTGGTATTCAAGGGTATCGCCTGAATGTTCGTTCGATGAATCCGGTGCCCTTTGCAAAGGGCACCGGACTGCAACACAACTATTGGCTGGCAGCAGCCATTATGGGGCTGGTGTTGCGGAGGCGGTCTGGCTGCCGAACATCGCGTCGAAGCGGGGCTTGTTGGCGGCGTAGTACTCTGCAACTACCTTGTCTGCCGAACTGTCACGGGCGGTCGCCATCAGCTTCTCGAGGTCGCTCTTGGGAATCTTGAAGTTGGCGAAGAACCGGGCGACATCGGGATGTTCGGCGCTGAAGCCTTTGCGGGCAATCGCGTGAATTTGCTCGGCACCACCAAAGATCTGCTTCGGATCGTCCAGGTAGCGCAGTGGCCACTTGGCGAACATCCAATGTGGACTCCAGGCATTGATCAACGCCCATTTGTCACGCTTGAGGTTGCGATCCAGCTCGCTCAGCATGCCCGACTCCGAAGAGGCAACCATCTTGTAGCCATCGAGTTTGTATTCCTTGATGGCCTTTTCCGTCAGTTTGTACTGACCGTTGCCCACTTCCGATGTCAGGATCTTGCCGCCGAGTTTTTCCCGCACCTCTGGTTTGTTGAGGTCCGCGACACTGGCAATCTCGCTGGTGGGAATGGACGTGGGTACGGCCATGCCGATCCGGCCTTCATACAGCACGCCGAGGTCTTCGAGTTTGTCCTGGTATTTGTCGTAGAACGACTTGTGGGTGCTCGGCAGCCAGACCATCGGGATCAGGTCGATGTTGCCGTTAGCCAGAGCCTGGAACTGAATGCCAATATCGGCAAGTATCAATTTGACCGGTTGTTTCAAGTGGTCGCGCAATGCTGTATCTGCCAACTTTACAGCGATTTCCGTATCCGACCAATTCACCCATCCAATGCGAATGGGCGTAGGTTCCTCGGCGTGAGCCATCAGGCTGCTGGCGGCCATCGCCAGGCCCGCAAACCAGCCGATACAAGTTTTGCTGGACAACGTCATCATGGTGCATCTCCGCGTACTGTATTAATAGTTATTGGCAGGGCAGAAGAAGAATTAACGCTCCCTCATCAGAGCAGAGTGTTATTACGCTCCTCAAGGGATTTAATGTTATGCATGAATAAGTTTTAGTTATGCGAGAAGTCTTCCTGTCTCTCGGTCGCTCGGCCCTCCTCCGCCCTCAGGCGAAACTTATCAATGTAAGCACTCACAGTGCTTTCTCCAGTGCCGGTAACGCCTCGAACACATCCGCCACCAACATGTAGTCCGCCACTTGAGCAATCGGCGCTTCAGGGTCCTGGTTGATCGCAACGATGACCTTTGAACCACTCATGCCGGCCAGATGCTGAATGGCGCCACTGATACCTGCCGCAATGTAAAGCTCTGGCGCGACGATCTTGCCCGTCTGCCCGACCTGCAAATCGTTGGGGGCAAAACCCGAATCCACTGCGGCACGCGATGCGCCGACGGCACCGCCAAGCTTGTCCGCCACTCGCTCGATCAAGGCGAAATTTTCTTTGCTCTGCATCCCGCGGCCACCGGACACGACGACGCGGGCGCTCGACAGATCAGGCCTTTCACTGGCCGTCAGTTGCTCGCTCACGAAGCGCACGTTGCTCGCGCTTTGTCCGCCCTCTACCGCCACCACTTCGCAGCGATGCTGCTGGGACGAAGCCTGGGCGAACGCCGAGGCGCGGACCGTGAGCAACTTGATCGGATCGAGCGACTGCACGGTGGCGATGGCGTTACCGGCGTAAATGGGCCGCTGGAAAGTGTCCGCCGAGACAATGTGGGTGACGTCGGACAGCATGCCGACATCCAGGCTGGCCGCGACCCGGGGCAGCACGTTGCGGCCCATACTGCTGGCGTCGGCAACGACGTGCGTATAACCGCCAGCCACCAGTGACGTGATCAGCGGCTGGATATTTTCAGCCAAGGCATTTTCGAACATCACCCCCTGCGCCAGGAGCACCCGATCCAGACCCTGGATCAGCGCCGCCTGTTGCGCCACTGCCGATGCGTCAGCCCCACCCATCACCAGCAAATCCATTTTGGCGCCCAGGGCCGTGGCGGCGGTCACGGCACTCCACATACCTGCCGTCAGTTGACCGGCGCTGTGCTCGGCGATCACCAATGTACGCATCAAATCACCCCCGCAACGTTCTTCAATTTATCCACCAGTTCGGCCACCGAACCGACGTTGATTCCCGCTTTGCGCACGGCAGGCGGGACAACTCCTAATAATCGAGCGTGTTCCTTCACGCTTGCGCCCAAGGTGTCAGCGGCAATGATTTCAAGCGGTTTTTTCTTGGCTTTCATGATGTTGGGCAACGAGGCGTAGCGCGGTTGGTTCAGCCGCAAGTCGCAAGTCACCACCGCAGGCATGGCGAGGGCGAGCACCTGGCTGCCACTGTCGACCTCTCGCTCGACGACCCATTGACCATCCACCTGATTGATGGCTGAGGCGTAGGTGGCCTGACCGCTGCCGATCAACTGCGCGACCATTTGCCCGACCTGGTTGTTCTCCTGGTCGATCGCCTGCTTGCCGAACAGGATCAATTGCGGCTTTTCCTGATCGATCACTTTGCTCAGGTACTTGGCGACGCTGAGCGGCTCAAGTACTGCATTCGTCTCGACCAACAGCGCCCGGTCCGCGCCGAGTGCCAATGCCGTGCGCAGTTGTTCCTGAGCGGCCGACGTACCCACGGAGACAACCACCACTTCGGATGCCACCCCCTTCTCCTTGAGGCGTATCGCCTCCTCCACCGCGATTTCGCAGAACGGATTCAAGGCCATCTTCACGCCACCGAGCTCGACGTCTGAACCGTCGGCTTTCACCCGGACTTTCACATTCGGGTCGATGGCGCGCTTTACCGCAACGAGCACTTTCATAGTTCTTCGCACTGCCCCCTGGCACTTTGGATCGATGCGGGATGGCCGGACGCACGCGCCGTACCACCCCTGTTTCGACTGGATGGTAATCCCGGTTTTTCCACCACGCAAGAAAAATGTACACCTATGTCTTAATCATTGACACACATGAACATTCAACATACCGTTATGTCAAAACCAAGCCTGATGTTCTGTTCTCGGAGCGCAACACCATGTCCAGCGATCCTCTGCTGCAGCCCTATAAGATCAAACACCTGACCCTCAAGAACCGGATCATGACCACCTCTCATGAGCCGGCTTATCCTGTCGACGGCATGCCGAAGGATCTGTACCGCGCCTATCATGTCGAACGCGCCAAGGCTGGCGTGGCACTGACCATGACGGCGGGCTCCGCCGCCGTTTCCCGTGACAGCCCGCCAGTGTTCAACAACGTGCTGGCGTACAAGGATGAAGTGGTCAAATGGATGAAGGATCTGACCGACGAATGTCACGAACACGGCACGGCGGTGATGATTCAACTGACTCACTTGGGGCGGCGCACACGCTGGGACAAGGCCGACTGGCTGCCGGTCGTCTCACCCTCCCATCGCCGCGAAGCGTCCCACCGGGCTTTCCCGAAAAAGATGGAAGAATGGGACATCGACCGCATCATCAAGGACTATGTGGACGCCGCCGAACGCATGAAGGCCGCCGGGCTGGACGGCTTGGAACTGCAGGCCTACGGACACCTCATGGATCAGTTCTGGTCGCCACTGACCAACGACCTTGATGGCCCCTACGGCGGTTCGCTGGAGAACCGGTTGCGCTTTACCTTCGACATCCTGCGCGGCATTCGCCAGCGCTGTGGCGAGGACTTCCTGTTGGGGGTTCGCTACACCGGCGATGAAGATCTGCCCGGCGGTTTCGGTGCCAAGGACGGCATCCAGATCTCGCACATGCTCAAGGACAGTGGCCTGGTCGACTTCCTCAACGTCGTTCGCGGCCACATCGATACCGATGCCGGCCTCACCGACGTGATTCCGATCCAGGGCATGCGCAACTCCCCGCACCTGGATTTTGCCGGCGAGATCCGCTCGGCCACCGGCTTCCCCACCTTCCATGCCGCGAAGATTCCCGACGTCGCCACCGCCCGCCATGCCATCGCCTCGGGCAAGGTGGACATGATCGGCATGACCCGGGCGCACATGACCGACCCGCACATCGTGCGCAAGATCATCGAGAAGCGCGAAGAAGAGATCCGCCCCTGCGTCGGCGCCAACTACTGCCTGGACCGCATCTATCAGGGCGGTGCCGCGTACTGCATTCACAACGCCGCCACCGGGCGCGAAACCACCATGCCCCACGAAATCCCCAAGGCGTCGGTCAAGCGCAAAGTGGTGGTGATCGGCACCGGCCCGGCGGGCCTGGAGGCGGCACGGGTAGCCGGCGAACGCGGCCACGACGTCACGGTGTTTGAAGTGGCCGATCAACCCGGCGGCCAGATCCGCCTGACAGCGCAGAGCGAGCGCCGCCGCGAGATGATCAGCATCATCGACTGGCGCATGGCGCAATGCGAACGGCTGGGCGTGAAATTCCATTTCAATACCTGGGCCGAGGCCGAGACGGTGCTGGCTGAAAGTCCGGACGTGGTGATCGTCGCCACCGGCGGCTTGCCGCACACCGAAGTGCTCAAGCACGGCAATGAACTGGTGGTGTCTACCTGGGACATCATTTCCGGTGACGTCAAGCCGGGCCAGAACGTGCTGATCTTTGACGACGCGGGGGACCATGCGGCCCTGCAAGCGGCCGAAGTCATCGCCAACAGCGGCGCGAAACTGGAGATCGTCACACCGGACCGCTCGTTCGCACCCGAAGTGATGGCGATGAACCTGGTGCCCTACATGCGCAGCCTGCAAGACCTGAACGTCACCTTTACCGTCACCTATCGGGTCGACTCGGTGGAGAAACGCGACGGGCAATTGGTGGCTAACTTCGGCAGCGATTATGGCCAGGTGCATAAACAGCGAGTGGTCGATCAGGTGGTCATCAACCACGGCACCCTGCCCCTCGACGATCTGTACTTCGAACTGCGCCCCCATTCGCGCAACAACGGTGCGGTTGAACAGCATGATCTGATCGCCGGGAAAACCCAGAACATCGTGACCAACCCCGAGGGCCGCTTCCAGCTGTTCCGGATCGGCGACGCGGTGTCGGCACGCAATACCCACGCGGCCATCTACGATGCGTTGCGACTGGTCAAGGACATCTGAAGTCATGCCCCTGATCCTGGATCAGGGGCAATTCACTATTCGAAACGAGGCTCTACCATGTCAGCACAGACCTTGAAATCAAGGGCTGCGGTCGCATTCGCGCCCAATGAACCGTTGCAACTGGTCACCATCGATGTCGCACCGCCCAAGGCTGGTGAGGTCCGGGTGCGTATCGTTGCCACCGGCGTCTGCCACACCGATGCGTTTACCCTTTCAGGAAGCGACCCGGAAGGTATCTTCCCTAGCGTCCTGGGCCATGAAGGTGGCGGTATCGTCGAAGCCGTCGGCGAAGGTGTCACTTCACTGCAGGTCGGCGACCATGTGATTCCGCTCTATACCGCCGAATGCGGCCAGTGCAAGTTCTGCCTTTCCGGCAAGACCAACCTCTGCCAAGCCGTCAGGGCGACCCAAGGCAAAGGCCTGATGCCCGACGGCACTTCACGCTTTTCCTATGAAGGCAAACCGCTGTTCCACTACATGGGTTGCTCGACATTTTCTGAATACACCGTGTTGCCGGAAATTTCCCTGGCGAAGATTCCCAAGGAGGCGCCGTTGGAGCAGGTCTGCCTGCTCGGTTGCGGGGTGACCACTGGAATCGGCGCAGTCCTCAACACCGCCAAGGTCGAAGCGGGCGCCAGTGTGGCGGTGTTCGGGCTGGGCGGCATTGGCCTGGCAGCCATCATCGGCGCAAAGATGGCCAACGCCGGGCGTATCCTCGCTATCGACATCAACCCTGCCAAGCGAGAAGTCGCGCTGTCGTTGGGCGCGACGGACTTCATCAATCCCAAGGAATACGACAAGCCGATCCAGGACGTCATTGTCGAGCTGACCGAAGGCGGCGTGGACTACTCGTTCGAATGCGTCGGCAACGTGCAACTGATGCGTGCGGCACTGGAGTGCTGCCACAAGGGCTGGGGCGAGTCGATTATCATCGGCGTCGCCGGCGCGGGCCAGGAAATCAGTACCCGCCCTTTCCAGCTCGTTACCGGTCGCGTGTGGCGTGGCAGCGCGTTTGGTGGCGTGAAGGGCCGCACCGAGCTGCCCAGCTATGTGGAGAAGGCCAGCCGAGGAGAGATCCCACTGGACACCTTTATCACCCACACCATGCCCCTGGAAGATATCAACAAAGCATTCGAGTTGATGCATGACGGGCAAAGCATTCGTACCGTCATTCATTATTGATTCGGCCGATCCTCATTTCCCCCCCCCACAAAAAGGAAGCAACGATGTCCGTTTTTACCCATGTAACCGTCGGCACCAATGACCTGGCAAAAGCCCGTGCGTTCTATGACGCAGCGCTGAAAGAAATCGGCCTCAAACGCGTCGCCGATCTCAGCGAGAATGGCTCCATCTGGGGCGTCGACAAGCCTTCGTTCTTCGTACTCAAGCCGGCCAACGGCAATCCGGCGACTGTCGGTAACGGCGGTACTGTCAGCTTCGAGGCACCGAGCCGTGCTGCGGTCCACGCCTTCCACGCCGCGGCGCTGGCAAATGGCGGCGTCTGCGAAGGCCTGCCAGGCACGCGTGGCTGGGCTGAAAACGCCTATGCTGCCTACGCTCGGGATCTGGACGGGAACAAGCTGGCGGTCTACTGCTTCAAGGCAGAGTAAATAAGACGCTTATCGAAGCCCCCTTGACCGGGGGCTTCGGTTTATCAGGCATGAAGCCCTTTGCGGGCAACCGCAGCACCGGCCTCCAGAGCCCTACCGATGTGCGCTTCGAAACGACTATCGATCATTGATTGCAACGCCGCGGCCGTGACACCTCGATAGGCGACCAAGGCCTCGATCATCTCCTGCGCATCGTGGTTTTCCAAAAGCTGGCTGCCATTGACCACAACGTTCTTCGCAGCCAATTGTGCGATATCGGAAGGAATGCCGGCAGCCTTCGCCTGATTGGCCAGTGCGGTCATCAGCAACGCAGGAAAAGCCGGACCGGTACCCGAGAGCGCCGAGAGGTAGTCGATGAAGCCCTCCTCCTGAACCTCGGCTGCAGTGCCTACCGATTCGAACAGCCGCTGTACCAGCTCCCTCGCGGCCGCGTTCACTTCCCCCCAGCAAAACCACGGGGTAAAGGATTGCCCGATTTCAACCGCCGCGTTAGGCATCGCCCGCACGACTGCCGACGTTGAGGTTTGTGCGGCAATCGTCTGCGCCGTAACCCCAGCCATCAAGGACACGACGGTCTTGCCCGTCGCGTCAATGTCCAGGCTGGCGAAATGCTCGGGGCGCACCGCGATGATTACCATGTCGCTACGTGTCACCAGCGCCTGATTGTCCGTGACCAGGCAAACGCCTTGTTGTGCCAGCGGATGACGGCCGGTGCGATTGGAAATGATCAGATTGCCAGCCGGCAACAGCGACTTCGCCATGAGCGCTTTCGCAATCGCGCCACCCAACCAGCCCGTTCCGCCGATGATACCGAGCGTTTCGCTGATCATTTTGCAGAGACCTCTTCGAAAGTGTCCGCCAAGGGAACGAAAAGCCCTGGCTCTTTCTCGGCGTAGCCAAATTTCCCATAGAAGCGATCCAGCTCGCGTTGCTTGGGGACCTTGCCGGTGAAAATGCTGACGTAATGAGGAATACGCTGGAAACGCGTGGTGATCAGCTCACTGGTGTTCATGCTGATATAGCCGATCTGGGTCAGGTAGATCGTCCGGGCGCGCGTATCGGCACCCTGACTGTCATAGCCAAAACGCTTGAACATGTTTGCCAGGGCGCTCATCCGCTGTTCGTCCACGGTCGCGACCTCTTGAGCCACTTCAGCCGACTGCAACGCCCAACTGCGCACGGCAAACTCGAATTGCGAGTCGAACAGTTGCGGATTGAGCCAGCACTCGAACACATTCAGGATCGCCTCGGAAATGCTTTCGGCATAGCTTTCGCACTGCCGGATCAAGCCCCCCGTGTTGGTCTCCCGCCAACGGGAAAGCAAGGCGGCCAACAGCTGTTCGCGATCCTCGAAAAACCAATAGAAGCTGGTGCGTGACAAACCCAGGCGCTTGGCCAGCGGCATGACACGAACGGCATCGATGCCCGACTCCTTCAAGGCCTCGTAGGCCGCTTCCAGCCAGCCCTCCGTCGACCCCCGCCAGCCTGCGTCCTGGGCCTTGCCACGTGCCTTCCCTACCTGGGGCATTCTGCTCACCTTCTTAATAATGCGTAACGCGAATGTACTCGGATGACCCTCCAATGTACACCCAAGTACATTTAGTTGACTTTTTCGGCTCGAGAGTGAATGAAGTCATTAATGATAAAAACTCATGAGACGCGGACATAAAATGGTTTGTCGGTAAAAGACACCTGACTGACCATACCCCACAGGCAACGGACTCCATACCAAAACAACAACGAGCCGCCATCATGAATCTTGCAGCGCACACCTTTGAAAGCCTTTCGACGTCCGGCCAAAGAATACCGGGGCGACTGGCATTGCCTCACGCTACTTCTGTTACTTATCCCCTGCCCAAACTTCGATAACTGCTGAAGCGACGCCCTGCGCAGTCGCTTTGTGCGCCTGCTAACCCGGCGCGCGAAGCGCTGCCCGGACGGTTGCTGGCGTGCGATTTCTTTCTATCAGTCGGATTAGTGATATGTGGATAACACAAGAGAAGCTTCCCCTGGGCGAACACATCGCCCGGTATGTCGAATGGTTGACTCAGCACGGCGCAGGTATTTTCGATGCCATCTCGCTGTCGCTGTCGGGTGTCATCACCGCATTCAGCGGTGTGCTCCTTTGGTTCAACCCCTTGGCGTTGATCGCTGTATTTGCCCTGCTGGCCTATTACATTCAGCGCAAGGTGAGCCTCACCCTGTTCATCACCCTCGCCTTCCTGCTGATATTCAACCTCGGTTATTGGCAAGAGACCCTGGAGACTCTCGCCCAAGTCACCTTCGCCACACTCGTCTGCGTGGTCATCGGTGTACCGCTAGGCATCGTCGCGGCACATCGACCCTGGTTCTACGCGACCTTGCGGCCGGTCCTCGACCTGATGCAGACCGTACCGACCTTCGTTTACCTCATTCCCACCCTGACCCTCTTCGGCCTGGGCGTGGTCCCGGGCCTGATCTCCACAGTGGTATTTGCAATCGCCGCACCTATTCGCCTGACGTATCTGGGCATCAGTGATGTTCCCGAAGAACTGATGGATGCTGGCAAGGCCTTTGGCTGCTCGCGCCGCCAATTGTTGATGCGCATCGAACTGCCCCACGCCATGCCCAGCATCGCCGCCGGAATTACCCAATGCATCATGCTGTCACTTTCCATGGTCGTGATCGCCGCCTTGGTGGGGGCCGACGGGCTTGGCAAACCCGTGGTCAATGCGTTGAACACCGCCGATATCTCGATGGGTTTCGAAGCGGGCCTGGCGATCGTGCTGCTGGCGATCACGCTCGACCGCATCTGCAAGCAACGCGAGACCGCGAAAAGAGGTGACGTATGAGCATCATCCGTTTTGAAGACGTCGACGTGATCTTCTCCGCTCGCCCGAAGCCTGCCCTGGATTTGCTTGACCAAGGCTTTTCACGTCCGGAAATTCTGCAGAAAACCGGCCTGATCGTCGGCGTGGAAAAGGCCAACCTGGAGATCAACAAAGGCGAAATCTGTGTATTGATGGGCCTGTCCGGCTCCGGCAAATCCAGTCTGCTGCGTTGCATCAACGGCCTGAACACCGTGAGTCGCGGCAAGCTTTTCGTGGAGCACGAAGGCCGGCAGATCGACATCGCTTCCTGCTCCCCCGCCGAGCTGAAAATGATGCGCACCCAGCGCATCGCCATGGTGTTCCAGAAGTTCGCCTTGATGCCCTGGCTGACGGTTCGCGAAAACATCAGCTTTGGTCTGGAAATGCAGGGCCGTCCGGAAAAGGAGCGGCGCAAGCTGGTGGATGAGAAGCTTGAGCTGGTGGGCCTGACCCAGTGGCGCAACAAGAAGCCCAACGAACTGTCCGGCGGCATGCAGCAGCGGGTTGGCCTGGCCCGTGCACTGGCTATGGACGCCGACATCCTGCTGATGGACGAACCGTTCTCGGCCCTCGACCCGCTGATCCGCCAAGGCTTACAGGACGAATTGCTCGATCTGCAACGCAAGCTGCACAAGACCATCGTGTTCGTCAGCCATGACCTGGACGAAGCCCTGAAGCTGGGCACACGCATCGCCATCATGAAAGACGGCAAGATCATCCAGTACAGCAAGCCCGAAGAAATCGTGCTGAACCCGGCCGACGACTATGTGCGCAACTTCGTCGCCCACACCAACCCGTTGAATGTGCTGTGCGCGAAGAGCTTGATGACACCGCTGGACCAATGCGTTTTCGCCCGCGACGAATACTGCCTGGATACGGCTCAGAACCTGTGGATGGCGCTGAGTGCGCAGCGTCATTTGACCAGCGTTCGAAAAGGCGCCACCACCGCACACGTCCAACCCTGGAATCCGACCAAGGCAATCGAGACCTTGGCTCGACAACCGACGTGCGTCCCCTGCGCCACCACCATGCGCGACGCGCTGCAGATTCGCTACGAAACCGGCCACCCCCTGATTGTGCAGGACGAGGCTGGCGTCATCTTGGGCATATTGGGTGACAGTGAACTGTATCGGGCATTGCTGGGGCACAAAATGTCCCGACCTGTTCCTACGGAACCCGAACGGGAATCTTCGGTGGCGTGAGTCACCTGGCACGGCGTTGGAACACACCTATGCAACCCAGCGATATCGATAAGAAGGTCAAGGGTTACCGACGGTTGATACCGTCGATGACGGCCTTGCTGGAATTCGAAGCCGTGGCACGGCTGACCAGCTTCACCCTGGCCGCCCAAGAGCTGGGCGTGACGCAGGCCGCCGTCAGCAAACAGATCCGCTTGTTGGAGGACGCCCTGGAAACCAAGCTGTTCCATCGCCTTCATCGGTCGATCAAGCTGACTCACGAAGGCTATGTACTGCATCTGGTCGTCGCAGAGTCCATTCATCGCATGGCCAGCGTCTTCGACAAAATTGCCGAGGGCATTGGTGAACAGGAGATCACCATCGCCTGCACCGAGGCGTTTTCTCACTTGAGAATACTCCCCAGATTGACCGCGCTACGCACCCTGCAACCGAAGTTGAAGTTACGTTTGATGACACACCAGGTCTCACCCAGTACATACCGGGATGACGTTGACCTGGCCATCCGTTTTGGCGATGGGAAATGGGAGGGTGGGAGTTCGGTTTTCCTGTTCGATGAAGAAGTGTTTCCCGTTTGTTCGCCGGCCTGGCTCGCCGCCAATCCGCCCCCTTCATCCATCACCGATTTTCTGGACGCGGCGCTGATTGACTCCGATCCAACCCTGGAAGGCTGGATGACCTGGAACCGATGGTGCCGGGAACTCGGCGATATGCGCCCCAAGCTCAATTACTCATTTCGCTGCAGTTCCTATAACGACGCGATACAGGCGGCCATACAAGGCCATGGCATTGCACTGGGATGGGGTCGGCTGATCGCACACCGGCTCAATAGCGGTGAGCTGATCAGAATTACGCCCTATAGAGTCAAGCCCAAGGACGCCTATTACCTGGTTATTCCGAGCGGCCGAAAAGTTGAGCCTATTACCCAGGCGCTGATTGATTGGCTGCGCGACGATAGTTATTTAACTCACTGATTAAATAGAATTTTTACGCATAACGAAAAGTTATGCGAGCGTGAAAATAAAGCGCGTTGACGGTCTTATTCCACTTTTCCAAACTGTGCTTGCCGCCTGATCAACTTTGAGTTTGAGCGAGACCCATAATGACTATTAATGCCGTGAAAACCCATCGTGAACTTCTGACCGACCGCACTCCCGGCCATGGCATGCCGGGTGATTTATTTGGTCGCCCGGATATTTTTGAAACCGACGTCGATATCTTTTTCACCAAACATTGGATTCTGGTGGGGGTCACCAGCGACATTCCCGAACCCGGTGATGTCTCCACCCTCGACATCGGCAAATCCTCCATCCTGCTGGTGCGCGACGATGACGAGCACGTGCAGGCGTTCAGCAATGTCTGCCGTCACCGCGGGGCTCGCTTGAAACAGGCTGGCAAGTCGACGGTGGGCATGCTGGTCTGCCCCTACCACCAATGGAGCTACGACCTGGATGGCAGCCTGAAACATGCGGCGCACATGGGCAAGGATTTCGACTCCAAATGCAAAAGCCTGATACCTGTGCATACCCGGGTCATCGGCACCCATGTCTTCGTCTGCCTGGGCGACGAACCACCGGAAGACATCATGTACCTTGAGCAGGTCATGACACCGCGTTTCGCCCAATACGACATTGCCCACTCAAAGATCGCCTACGAATCGGAAATCATCGAGAACGGCAATTGGAAACTGGTCATCGAGAATAACCGCGAGTGTTATCACTGCGCTGCCACTCACCCGGAGTTGACTGCTTCTTTCCTGCCCGAAGATTTCGGATTCTGTACCGACGGCCTGGGGGAGGATTCTCTTCAAGCGCTGGCGGAGTATCACCAACGCAATGCAGACACTAAGGCCAACTGGGAAAGCGAAGGCTATATCTGCGATGCCGTCGAACACCTGGGCGAAGACGCCGTGACCCAATTTCGCTCGCAGCGACTGGCCATTGCCGGCAATGGCGAATCCCAGACCCTGGACACCCGCGTAGCATGCACTCGTCTCTTCGGAGACCTCACCCGCCGCGACTTGGGCGACATGCATCTTTGGACACATAACTCGTGGACCCATGTCATGAGCGACCACGCCGTCGTCTCCTACATCATCCCGCTGGCACCCGATAAAACCCTGGTCCGGACTAAATGGCTGGTCCATGCCGATGCGGTCGAAGGCGTCGATTATCAAGTGGATAAGCTGACTGAAGTCTGGGTCGCAACCAACCTGCAAGACGCCAATCTCGTTGGTATTACCCACAGCGGCACCCAGGACCCATCCTACACGCCTGGACCGTTCTCGGCCTTTACCGAAGCCTATGTCGACCAGTTCTCTCGCTGGTACGCGGCGCGTCTGGCCGCCCATGGCGTGTGAGGAATGAATATGACGACTTATGAGAACCTGACGCGCCCAGCAGACGTCAGCGTAGCCCAGCACTTTACCGACCCGGGCACCTGGGGCACGTTTGGCGCGCAGTGGCACAGCGGAGAACAGAAAACCCTGCACTGCTGCGCTGTGCGCCAGGAAACCCATGACGTCAAGACCTTCATTTTTCGTTGTGCGGACTTCAGCGCCCTGAGCTTCGAGCCCGGTCAATTCATCACGATCTCGCCGGTCATTGGCGGGCAGACCACCGCCCGTTGCTACACCCTGTCGTCCTCTCCGACCCGGCCCTTTGCGTTTTCCATCACCGTCAAGCGCGTGCCGGGGGGCGTGGTGTCGAACTGGCTACATGACAACCTCAAGCCAGGTGATAGCCTGAAAGCGTCCGGCCCCGTCGGCAGCTTTACGCCGATCGGCCATCCGGCAGGTAAATTGTTGTACCTGTCGGCCGGCTCCGGCGTGACCCCCTTGATGTCGATGACTCGGGCCGCCTATGACATGGCCGCCAACCTCGATATCGTCTTTGTGCACAGCGCCCGTACGCCGATCGACATCATCTTCCACGCGGAGCTGACGCGCATGCAATCCGCCATGCCGGGACTTCGAGTGATCAGCATTTGCGAAGGACTTGGCGAAACAGCGCAATGGCAGCAACCCATAGGCCGACTCGATTTACCGTTGTTGAGCCAACTGGTACCGGACTACAAGGAACGGGAAATCTTTACCTGCGGCCCCCAGGGTTACATGGAAGCGGTCAAATCGCTGCTCAGGGAAGCGGCGTTCGATTTCGCCCACTATCATCAGGAAAGTTTCGACATTGCCGTACTGAATGAAGAACCATTGATCGAGCAGGCCACTTCGCTCGACCCGCAAGCGGTATTCACGGTGACCCTGGCTCGCTCGGGCAAGACCTTCAGCATGCCGGGCAACCAGACGGTGCTGTCTGCCGCAAAGAAAGCCGGTGCCATTGTGCCCTCTTCCTGCAGCCAGGGCGTCTGTGGTACCTGCAAGACCGCCTTGGTACAAGGTACGGTCGAGATGAATCACAACGGCGGTATCAGGCAGCGGGAAATCGACAAAGGCCTGCGTTTACTGTGCTGCAGCAAGCCCACTTCTGACCTGGTCCTCGATCTCTAGACTTGCCTCACTAATTAGATAGTCACTGCACACGGGCTTCTGCACAATATCTGTGCGCCCAACACCTATAGAACAGTGACCAGCCTGATGAAACTGCAACCTTTGCCGCCGCTCAACAGTCTGGTGGCGTTCGAGTCCGCAGCCCGCCATTTGAGCTTCACCGTGGCGGCTCGCGAACTGAACGTCACACAAGGCGCCATCAGCCGCCAGGTACGATTGCTCGAAGATTACCTGGGCGCGGCGCTGTTCACCCGCACAACCCGGGAAATCAACCTCACCGCCACCGGCAGCCAGTATTACGAAAGTGTGCGCGACACCTTGCAGCAAATCGCTCAAGCCACGGCGGGCGTACGTCACTGGCAAGGTGCCCAGCAAGTCACTGTGGTCACCAGCACGGCAATGGCGTCGTTGTGGCTGCTGCCGCTTGTATCGGAGTTCCAGCGCCAGAATGAAGAGATTGACCTACGCATCATCGCGACGGATCAAGTCAGCGATTTTTCCCGGCTGGACTGTGACCTGGCGCTTTATTACTGCAGCACGCCGCCGAAAAACATGAAAGTCACACCGCTGTTCAACGAAGAGATTTTCCCGGTATGCAGCCCCACCTATCTGGCGCAGCACCCAGGGATCGAGACCTTGGAACAGTTGGGGGGATGCACCTGGTTGTGGCTGGAAGATCAGCACCGGGACTGGATTGGCTGGAGAGAATGGTTTCAACGCCTCGGCTACCCGGCGCCAGAACCCAGGCGCCGCATCAATATCAACAGCTACGCCATGCTGATCCAGTCAGCGCTGGCGGGCCAGGGGATCGCCCTGGCTTGGTCGGGCCTGCTGAGTAACCACTTGCAGACCGGCAACCTGATGCGGCCGACACAAGCAATATTACGCACCGATGCGCAGTTCTGCCTGCTGGAACCCCAAGGCCGGGCCCAGAACAGACAAAGCGTCAACCGCTTCCGTCAGTGGCTGATGGCACATCTTGCCAAGACGATTGATACCTGAGAGACAGTCTTGGGTGGGCATTGAAACGCTGGCGGGCGAACTCGGCTGCGTCCAGGCAGCATTTATCGGGCGTCAAACGGAGCAAACACATGCACCACCCATTCGACGAACAGCCGAACCTTTGCGCTGAGATGCCTGTTGCTCGGATAAATCACGCTCAATCGATGTCGCGGCCGACTCCAATCGTCGAGCACGGTGCACAGTTTTCCGCTATCAAGATGCGGGGCGACCATGAACCTGAACGCCTGACCAAGGCCCACTCCACTGAGCAGCGTGCTCAAATACGCGGAGCTGTCGTTGACCCCGACCACCACCTGCCCCTGGACCAGAACCTGCTCGGCTGCCTTGCAGAACTCCAATGGGAAGGGCCTCCCGGTGAGTGATGAGAAGTAGCCTAGGATTGCATGTCCCGGCCCGCCAGTCGTCTTCTTTGCCGCTGGCCCAGGGTGCATCAACTCGGAAGGATGGATGGGAACACCGTGTACGGCAAGATACGACGGACTCGCACAGGTGACCCAGTCCAGGTCTGCGAGTCGTCGCGCGACAAGTGAGGTGTCGGCCAACTCTCCGCCGCGAATGACGCAATCGACACCCTCGCCGATCAGATCGATTGGCCGGTCACTGACACCGAGGTCGATATGGAGCTCGGGATATAGCGCGCGGAAACTTGGAAGCGCCGGAATCAGGATCATGTTCGCCAGCACCGACCCGATATCGACGCGGATGCGGCCACGCGGCTGGGCCTGTGCACGCACCATACTCTCGTCCATGTCATCAAGGTCACCGATAAGCCGCGTCGCACGCTCGTAGTAAGCCGCCCCCTCCGAAGTCACGCTGACGCGTCGCGTCGTTCGGTGTAGCAGCTTCGTGCCGAGGTGACGCTCCAGGTCTTGCATCAGTTTGGTAACGGTCGGGCGCGGAATGTTCATCGAATCCGCGGCTTTTGAGAACGCGCCTGACTCGGCTATACGGATGAAAACGCGTAAGGCAAGCAATTGATCCATGATTAAAAAGGGGCCGGGGTGTCTAGGAAATATGGGCGAGAATTATTCATCATCATGAATTAACAAATAGCTTTTTGCACATTTATTCACCGAAGTGAACTCTCTAAGCTCTCATCCATCGCCAGCCTCGATCACCCATAGACAGCGATACCGGGCAAGACTGACGAATCCACACCAGAGATCCAGCCCCCCAGAGGACACTATGAAAACTGCTCTCCAATTGCTTCAAGCCTATCAAGACAACATCCAGGCGCCGACGTCAGCCGCGGCCTTGTTTGCCGAAGACGGCGCGCTGGAAATACCGACTGTTCATGTGCACGCACAGGGACCTGCCGCCATTGAGCAACTGGTCGCCGACCTGCTTGTGAAGATTCCGGACTTCCGGTTCAAGGATTTCAAGGTTTGGATCGACACGCCCGACAAGGTCTTCGGCGAATACTCCGTCGAGGCGCTGGTCGTCGGCACGGGCAAGGTCTATCGGCAAACCTATGCAGGCTTGCTCATCGCAGAGGGCGGGAAGATCAAGCTGCTCAGGGAAGCGCTGGACACAGCTGCCGGAGCGCGGGCATTCAGCATGGACTGAGAGTCAGTGCGGCGGCCGTCCCGATGGCCGGGCGACGCAACGAGCGGCTGTGGCTTGGGCACGTCTGGCGTCGACTCGACCGGGTTTCATAGCGGCTACAGGGCCGAGCCGGTGCGTGCTGTTGATGGCAACCCCGGTTGGTAGACCCGTCCCAATTCTTCAATGCCTTGATGAATGTGAACCAGGGTTTGGTGAGGGACGGGGATATCAAGCCACGCAGCCACCGGTCGAAACCTCTTCCATTCGCGCGATCATTTCCTCCTGCAGATCAGAAGGTGTAAACCTTATTCAGGACGCGACACCCTATAAATTCCTGAGCCCCGCTGGTGTTTCGATACAGGAAACCAAGCGTGACATTTCAATGCTATCGCATCGATGAAGCCGAACTGGCCCGGAAAAATTCATGGCATCAAGCAGGTGGCTGATCCTCTCTGGCGCAGGATGGAAAATATCGAGCCTCTGCAATGAGCAACCTTTATCTTCAAGCATCGCTGCAGGGTGCGCCGGCTGTCCCCATTGAATCAGGCTGGGGGCGGCTCCCCCCAAAGGCAATCCACCGTCCGCCAAAATCGTAATATCCCAGCACAACTCACCTCGGCTCATCGGCTGTACCTGGCCGACGACTTCCGCGAACATCGAGCCAAGCGATTTCAGGCTGTCGGTTCCAGCAACCCAATGGGCCAGCCGAGGAGACGCGTTGTCTGGTAACCCGTCCAGGGCGAACCAGCGAGGCCGCCCTACAGGCGGGGCCGCCGGGTTGATAGCGATCACTTCCAGATAGAAACTCGTCCCCAGTCGCAGCAGCTTGTTGTGGGTTCCCATAAGCGAATGACAGCCGCCTTGTTGAAGCTCCACACCCAATCGTTGACTCACAAAGCGCTCACCCGCCTCCAACGTAGGCGCCACGACGACTAAATGGTCCAGTGATGTCTGCATGACGGCTCCTAAATCCCTGCCCGCAATTCACGTGGCGACAGACCATAGTGTGAGCGAAAGCGCACCGCAAAACGTGAAGCCGAGGCGTAACCGCAGGCCGCAGCAATTTCCCCGATAGGGCGAGACGTTGTTTGCAACCCTTGCAACGCCGTCGCCAGTCGAACACTCTCCAGGATATTCCTGAAACTGTCCCCCTCATTCGCCAGTTGGCGGCGCAACGTCGACTCACCCAGGTTCAGGCGTTGTGCAATGGTCGCAACTGTCCAGTCTTTCTCCGGACTGCCCATGACGATCTGCTGCACACGTTCGCGAATTGGATCGTTGCGCCCCATCAGCAGAGGTCCGACCTGGCCACCCAGGCACAGACTCAGAAGAACCGCTTCCCCGTAGAGCGCGCGTAATGCGTCCGGGGAGTTCGCATGGATAGAGGCCAACAATTGATCCCATGCCTGTGTTGTGTGCCTGTCCAGAGGGACGCATAGATCAGTCTTCAGTTCACCATGACGGCTCATGATCTGCTGGCTATATCGGGTGCTGAAGTTACGCAATGTCGAGACGGGAAAGGTTACCGCATCGGCGACGTAGTGACCGTGAAGTCCGGGGAAGTTCGAGATACCCAGCTCGCGTCCGGCCGGCATCAGGATCAGATGTTGCGGCCCGGCACGCATCTCCCGATCATCCCATTGCAACAGCTTCTCCCCTTGTCGCACTCGACACAAGGTGGTCACGAACACCGGCACCCTTGGCAGGGTCAATGGCTGTCGCGCCCGTATGACACACGCATCGATAATGTTTTCCCGGTGCTGTATGCCGTCACAAGGGCGCATCGCTCTTAACGTCCGTAAGTTGAAGTAATGGTCGCTTTGGCAAGGGCGTTGGCATTGAGCATGTACCCTACCAAGGCACCGCTGGCCTCACTATCGAGTGGTAGCTTATCCACTTTCAACGCCCATACGGTGAATTGATATCGATGGGGTTTATCACCTACAGGTGGGCAAGCCCCGCCAAATCCCGGCTGGCCAAAATCGGTTCGCCCTTGTACTGCACCGGCAGGCAGGTTCGCCCCCACTCCTCTTGGCAAGCTATTGGTGGAAGTCGGCAGGTTAACCACCGTCCAATGCCACCAACCGCTACCGGTCGGTGCATCGGGATCATAGACCGTGATCGCATAGCTTTTAGTACCTGCGGGAGCGTTTGCCCAGGAAAGCTCGGGAGAAGTGTTGCCACCTTCGCAACCGAAGCCTTGGAACACTTCGCGTTTGGTCAGCGGACGGTTGTCAGCAATATCCTGGCTGGTGAGTGAGAAGTCGGCGGCATATCCACTGAATGCTACAGCCATGGAAAGTGCAGGCAGGACTGATCTGATGTTCATCGCGGCTCCATCTGAGTCTTAGGTGAAGCTCGATTCTAGGTTGAACGAAGAGTGACTACTGTGCCGAAATGCTCGATAAGAGTGCCGAAATGCTCGTTTTCACCGGCACCAGTTTCGGTTACGCCTTCAATATTATTTTCGTGGTCTTCACGCTGATGTTCTTCGTGCATGTCGCCGTTCAACCCCATTGAAAGTCAGCATTGGCGCCTTTGCGTCGGCGACCCCGTGTCCGCCGGACGCTCCGCCATGGTCGTTCAGCAACGCGATGACCACTCACCTACACCGCTGACTTTCTACTCTGCTCACTGCCTTGATGAGACATCACAGTAGGACCTAGGATCGCAAAGGCAAGAACAGACATGAGGAGGAGAACCAGCCCCATGAGCCCGAACCTTGCCGATCTTTATAGCGACTACATCGCCTGCCTGAATGCACAGGACTGGGCAAACCTGGGCCATTTTGTGCACCCGGATGTGGTTCACAACGCGAAACCATTAGGGTTGCACGGCTATCGAAGCATGCTGGAAGCCGATTATCGGGCCATTCCCGACTTGCGCTTTGCAATTGCATTCCTGGTGATCGACCCACCTAAGTTGGCGGCTCGCCTGGTGCGGGGGTGGTGAAGGGTATTCTGGATGGGGTGGCCGATATCGGGATCTGCTCCGCGGATACAGAAGTCAAAGGGCTTCACGCGGTGCCGTACCGCCAGGATGAGTTGGTCGTGGTCATGCGCCCGGAACACCGTTTGGCAGTAAAAGAACGGATCGCCTTTGCCGAGACGCTCGACTTCGATCACGTCGGCCTGCACGCCGACAGCTTCATCAATCTGCGCACCCACGCGGCCGCGCGCAGCTGCGCAAAAGCGCTGCGGCTTCGCATTCACGTGC
This sequence comes from Pseudomonas corrugata, assembly GCF_001269905.1. Taxonomy (GTDB): domain Bacteria; phylum Pseudomonadota; class Gammaproteobacteria; order Pseudomonadales; family Pseudomonadaceae; genus Aquipseudomonas; species Aquipseudomonas corrugata. The sequence goes on from NZ_LHVK01000021.1 coordinate 140,496, forward strand.
CGGGGTTCGACGCAGTGTGCCGGATGGTGCAGGCTGACCTGGGCATCGGAGTGCTGCCGCGAAAGGCTTTCGAGCTTATTGGCCGGTCTCTGGGCCTGAAGGCGGTGGCGCTGGAAGATGACTGGGCCATTCGCAGCATGCTGCTGGTGATCCGGAACGAGGACGCACTTTCGCCGGTTAGCAAGCTGTTGTACAGGCATCTTCAAGGGCTCTGAATCGCGGTCTTCGTATTTCGCGAAGACTCGTTCCAAATTTACGGTTGGTAGCGAGTGGTTGGCCTCTCTTAGGCTTGGATCAAATTCCAAGAACACGAGGCTACATCCCCATGACTGCCCTTAACGGCCTTCGCGTCATTGAAATCGGTACCTTAATCGCCGCGCCGTTTGCAGCACGCCTGCTCGGTGAGTTTGGTGCGGAGGTGATCAAGATCGAATCGATGGGTCATGGTGACCCCCTACGCAAATGGCGAAAGATGCACGAAGGCACGTCGCTGTGGTGGTACTTGCAATCGCGAAACAAGAAGTCCCTTGCGCTCAATCTGAAAGCCCCTGAGGGCATCGACATCGTCAAGCAATTGGTCGAAAGCGCCGAACCAGTATCGTGCTGCCCGCCGTGCCGATCGCGAACGAATACTCGCCGGCCTTTACGGCCCCGGGACGGAATCCGATAGCGGTCGAATTGAGTTCCGCTCCCAGGACTTTGGCGCCGCAGATCTCAGCCGCTGCTCGTACTGCGGTGAGGTGTTGTCGCAACAGGCCGGGCCGGGAGCGCTTGCCGCGTATTCCTGTCATCCGGAACGCCTGGCCGGTGATCATGGAGAGGCTGAGGGCAGTACGCAGCACTTGCCCTCCTCCCTCGGTGCCGTCGATGAGAATCAGATCCTGGCCCATCCACTCACCCCTTCACGCAGACGACTTGGCGCAGGGTATGGACCACTTCAACCAGATCGTGCTGGGCCGCCATGACCGCATCAATGTCCTTGTAGGCCATCGGGATCTCGTCGATGACCGCCGCATCCTTGCGGCACTCGACATGAGCAGTCGCCCGCACCTGGTCCTCGACCGTAAACATGGCCTTGGCCTTGGTACGGCTCATCACACGACCCGCACCGTGTGAACAACTGCAAAAGGCTTCCTCGTTACCCAGGCCCCGGACGATGAAACTCTTTGCGCCCATCGACCCGGGAATAATCCCCATCTGACCCTTCTGCGCAGAGACGGCGCCTTTACGGGTGAGAAGGATATCCTCCCCGAAGTAAGTCCCTCGCTCCACGTAGTTGTGATGACAGTCGACGGCGATCAGCTGCGACTCAAAGGGCTTGGTGATGACCGATCGTACGGCATCCAGCACCGCCAACATCATGACCGCGCGGTTCTGCTTGGCGAAATCCTGGGCCCACTCGACAGCCTCGACGTAGTCATCGAAGCTGGACGTTCCTTCCCGCAGGTAGGCCAGGTCCCGGTCAGGCAGGTTCACCATGTGCCTGCGCATTTCCTCACGGGCCTTCTCGATAAAATACGAACCGATCGCGTTGCCTACGCCACGGGAACCGGTATGCAACATCACCCACACATGGTCGGCTTCGTCCAGGCACACCTCGACGAAATGGTTACCGGTTCCCAGCGTCCCGAGGTGTTTGTGGTTGTTGGACTTTTCAAGGCTCGGGTGCTTCTGGGTAATAAGGTTGAAACGCCCCTCGAGGGCTGACCAGGCCTGGTCGACAATCGCCGGTGCGCTGTCCCAGGCCCCTTTGTCCCGGCCGCTACGTCCCGAGGTGCGTCCGTGCGGCACAGCCTTCTCGATTGCAGAACGCAGGCCGAACAGATGGTCAGGAAGATCGCTGGCGCGCAGCGAGGTGCGGACCGCCGACATCCCGCAACCGAGGTCGACCCCGACAGCAGCGGGGATGACCGCGCCCTTGGTGGGAATCACGCTCCCGATCGTCGAGCCCTTTCCCAAATGAACGTCGGGCATGACCGCCATGTGCTTGAACACGAACGGCATCTGCGCGGTGTTCATTAATTGCTGCCTGGCCTCGGGCTCAACCGGGACGCCTCGGGTCCACATCTTGATGGGCTTGCCGTTTTCGACTTCAAGCAGCTCGAAGGTTTGAGTGGTCATTGTTTTTTCGCTCCTGTGATTTCTGTTTGGGAGCTCTATAGCGAGCGGCATGCCAATTCTACGGCTGGCGGATCATATTTTTACTATCCAATTGATATTCAAGGACTTTAATCGTAATGCCGTTAGTCCTCACAGGTCGGCACTGTTCACTGACAGGCCTCAAAACTATACTCAATTATCGTTCTCTATCTTTTGAGATATTCAGCAATGCAGGACAAAAAGACAGTCGCCATCGGGATTCTTGGATCAAAGCTCGACCGCGTCGGCAAGGGGGAGCAGCGCTGGAACAAATGGCGCCCTACCCTCTCGCTGTGCCAGCAGCCCGACCTGGTGATCGATCGCCTGGAGCTGATTCACGGTGAAGCGCGCTGGGACATCGATCTCGCTCTGAAAATAGCGGCTGATATCGCCCAAGTCTCGCCGGAGACCGAGGTTCGCCTGCATACCATGGCGATGCGAAACCCATGGGACTTCGAAGAGGTCTACGCCGCACTGCATGACTTCGCGGCTGACTACCGGTTTGATACGGAGGATGAGGATTATCTCGTTCACATCACGACGGGCACCCATGTCCAGCAGATCGTCTGGTTCCTGCTGGCCGAGTCCCGGCACATCCCTGCCAGGCTGATCCAGACGCAGCCAACTGGCTTGCGGGATGCTGATACGGGCCCGTCTGGCAAACACGTCATCACCGACCTCGATCTCCAGCGCTACGACCAGATCGCCAAGCGATTCCAAGCCGAGCGCCTGGAAGGCACCGAACTGCTCAAGTCCGGTATTGCGACCCGCAACGCGGCGTTCAACCGGACGATAGAACAGCTCGAACGGGTCGCCGTGCGATCCCGGGCACCGATCCTGATCAGCGGCCCTACCGGGGCGGGCAAGTCCTTTCTCGCGCGGCAGATCTACGAGCTGAAACGGGGTCGTCATCAGGTCGAAGGTCCGTTCGTCGAGGCGAACTGCGCCACGTTGCGCGGCGATACCGCCATGTCGACGTTGTTCGGCCATACAAAAGGCGCCTTCACTGGCGCCCAACAGGCGCGCGACGGCTTGCTGCGCTCGGCCCACAAGGGCGTCCTGTTCCTCGACGAGATCGGAGAACTACCACTCGACGAGCAAGCGATGCTCCTGAAAGCGATCGAGGAAAAGAAGTTCTTGCCGATGGGCTCCGACAAGGAGGTCGAGTCTGACTTCACGCTGATCGCGGGCACCAATCGGGACCTGCACGCGCGCGTTGTTGAAGGTCTGTTCCGCGAAGACCTGCTGGCCAGGATCAACATCTGGACTTTTGTGCTGCCCGGACTGGCCAATCGGAGCGAGGACATCGAGCCAAACATCGATTTCGAATTGCAGCGCCATGCCCGGGATAACGGCCACATGGTTCGCTTCAACACCGAAGCCCGGCGTCGATACCTGGCCTTCGCCACCGCCAGGGATGCCGCCTGGCCAGGCAACTTCCGGCAACTCTCGGCGTCGATCACTCGCATGGCCACACTGGCCGACAGCGGCCGCATCGACATGACGCTGGTGGAGGACGAGCTGGAACGACTGCGCCTGGACTGGCGGATACCGACCGCCTTGGACCCATTGTCCGAGCACTTGGCAAAAGCCGGCCTTGAGATCGACCTGTTTGATCGCCTTCAACTGGAATCGGTCCTGAAGGTATGCAGCACAGCGGCAAGCCAGGCGGATGCCGGTCGCAAACTCTTTTCACAGAGCCGATCAGCCAAGGCATCGAGTAATGATTCCGATCGAATCCGAAAATTTCTGGCGCGATTCGACATCACCTGGAGCCAAGTCCCGGGGCTTCTCACGCACAGTCAGCTCCAATGAGTTGATGCTGCATGTGCTGGACACCGCCTGGATCCAGGCTGGGAGGACGCCTGCCTGCACCGCGAATACTTCGCTGCGCCCCATCGTCCGAGCCGATGGCAGCTTTGCCGTAAAGTTGAGCCTTTACCCCCCAGACGCGCCCCGTAGGACGGGGGCATCTGGCGATAAACGCATTTTTTATCCGATACGTCTAAAGGGTAAGCGGCGCCTACGCCGTTGGCGCCGGCGGCATCCAATGGCTGATCGATGGCTCAGGTCTCCCATCCGCACCATGGATCAGCTCATAGTTGAGGGCGTATACGTTCCGGTCCAGACTCACGGCGAGCTTGCCGGATGCAACACCCTGCGTTGATACCAGAAGGTCGCCCTCCGGCGTGTAGATGTCCATGTAGTAGTCATCCGACGAGCCGCCATCGCCGGTATAAGAAAGTACATAGACATACCCCTTGGCTTCCACGTCCAGGTCGAGGAAAGTCGAATGCTCACGAGCGTTCAGCACCAGCGCCGACGAGGACTTGCCCTTGAAGTACTTGACCGGATTTCCATGGATGTCGAACGCCTGCACCCGTGCGTTACCGGATTCGAGCACCATCACGACTCCGTCCAGGCCTATAGCGATCGCTACCGGTTCCGACACCAGCCCTTCCCGGGTACCCTTGCCGGAAAGCAGGCAAGCGTCGGGGGCTTCGCTATCGGCGACAGGTGTATTCGACAATTCGCATCGGAGCAGTTTGCTTCGCCCGGTACTGATGGCAAACACGTAGCCTTGCGGGTGCAGAACGAAATCATCCAGCGGGATACCCGCGAGGAACCGACCATAACTCTGTCCCGCCCCAGCATGAAGGGGCGCGCATTTTGACCCGTTGTCGTAACTCAGCGTGACCTTGCGAAGATGAACGTACGACGGTGCGTCATAATCGCTGCTGGTTGCAACCGGGTAGCTGTCGAGGAAAAAGTTTCTCCCCGAGCCATCCGACGGGCTTACCAGATCGTAGCTGATGCCCGACTTGTCGTTATAGCCGACGTCGAGCGGCTGGCAGGCCTGCTCCGGTGGGGCAAGGAGTGATACGTTCTGCACCGTGTACATGGCGTCGACCGACTGCGGGTTTGTCGCCAGGTTTTCCGGAATGTTCAGATGGGTGGCCTGCCATGCGTACCCGATCGACGCGGGGCCCTGCGCCAGGGTAATGCTCGTCAGGCTGATGAGATCAGATCCGGTGGTCGCCGTGGCCGTTGGAGGTGATGCCCCCCTGTTCCAAATGTGCGCACCGCCCTCGTAGGCCAGTTTCTCCAGATGCTCGTAGACCGAGCTTTTGGTAAGCGGAGGCAGGCTGTTCTTGATCTCCAGGTTCGGTATCACCAGCGTGCTGCCGTCCGTGCCCAGCGCAGGTGTCCAGTCAGTCGCCCCTCGACCTGCAACCCATCCATTGTCGGCATAGAAGATTGCGGTCACCTTCAGTTGCCCTCCTCCCGGGATGCCCTTGAAGCTGACCGGGATGGACTGGTTGTTCGTCCCCTCCGACAGCGAAAACGTCTTGGTGGGTACCGTCACCTGGCTGTCGTACGACACGGTGACCACGTAATGCGTCGCCTGCATCGGGAAGTAATGGAACTGCGAATCCGGGGCGACGGTGATATCCAGATCGATCGTCCTCGTCACTGTTGAGGTGTAGATCGGTGCTGCCTCCAGCACCTCAAACGTCGTCTGGCAAAGCTGCGCTGCGGTGATCGCTGCATTGACTGCTTCCAGCGCAATGTCCACGAACGGAATCGCCTCCTCCAACGCCCCCTGCGCGATAAACTCCAGCAACATCGCCTTCAGGCCCGTCTTCCATAACAAGGGCCCGATGATGTTGGCCAGCTTGAGGAGCACCTCCTTGACTCCACCTGTCAATGCGTAGTCGATAATCGTGGCGTCGATCGTCGCCAGGACGCCCAGGATGCCAACGTAGACCGCTTGATCCTTCAGCAGGTTGGTGACGAACTCGGTGTTCATCACTGCGGCCCCGACGACGAGCGCGATAACCGGGATCGCATACTCGAAGGTCGCCGTCATGAAGATCCCTAGAATACAGATATGCTGGTCGGTACGCCCTGGACCGAAAACACCGAGACCCGCCAGATGGATGTTCACCGCGTTGGCCGCCTCCGGCACGGGGAACGTCAGCGTCATGTCGGTGACATCAATGGGAATGCCGGCGATCTCATCAATCGGCCCGACCCGGTCGAGGTACTTCGTTGTGGCAGTGCCGCTGAATACGCTGGGGATAGAAGCCGCCGGCCACGAGTCCGGCGACGCGACGGGAGTGCCACGGGCATCCAGGAACTCGATGTAGGCCCCCAGGTGCCTGAGCCACTGATTCTCCACCGTCACGGACATGTTGGTGCCGTCGTACTTCACGCTGGCAGGATCGACCACAACGCCCAGGCCCGGGGTGAGGTTTTTCAGTTTCCACTGGGAGTCCTGGTCATGCCGGCGCACTGAATGGGAGCCCGCCGTGCCCTGATATTCACTCGACACAACGCCATCGAGTACCTTCCACAGCGCGCCGCGAAGGTACTCTTCTTGGCGGGATAGCTGGATCGCCAGCGGCAGCGTGCTCGATACGGCCAATCTCACGCTCTGGTGGAGCCTGGACGTATAGAGCGGCTTGTTGCCGTCGTACACCTGCTTGTTATCCCAGTCGAGCAGCGGTACTTTTTTCTGCCACGCATCACCGGCCCCCTCGATGGCATGTACCAGGGTATTCCCGTCATTCGCGATTGCGATCTTGATGCAACTTTCCTTGATATAGGCAGGAATAGCACCACCATTATCGCCACTGAGATTCAGCAAGCTCGGGTGATGGAAAAGCACGGCGACCGCGGCCTCCATGGCCTCGACGTAACTGTCCACCTTATCCGGAAAATCACCCTCCAGGATCAGTGGTTCAAGATGCTCCGAGGTGACGCCGTACCTGGCGAGCTTGGCATATGACGTGGCCAATATATCCTTGCCGCGCTTCTTCATTTCTTCCCGCGCTGCCACCCGGCCTGCCTTGGGGACATGCAGGTACATAGCGATGGTGTTGCGGATCGATTTATCGATAGTTGTCGCCGTGGACACGGTGATCAATGCCGGACGGTTCGAGGGCACGGGAAGATCCTCGATGTAATGCGTGACGTGCTCTTGCGGGAGCAGCGCCAGGAAGGGTGTGTCCTGGCTGGACCGTGAGAGGGTCTGCGGCGTGTGACGTTCGAGCCGATACTCCCTCAAATTTGCGTGCAGGACCACATCGTCCAGGTCCTTGCAGTGCTTGAGGTTGAAGTGCAGCGTGCGCGTCTCGGTCGGCCCAGGCAGTTTGTCCGCGCGGCGGTTAGCCGATCCATCACTCCTTTGATTCATGGTTCTTTCCCTGTGTTGACGGTACTTGGGTGCGTATGTCGTGCGGGATGTGCCGTGTCTCCCGGTCAGTTGTGGTCGCCGTAATTCCAAGTATTCATCGGAGCGTCGTTGGCGTGCCACATGGTGCCGGTGCAAGGCCCTGTCTGGCCATTCGGGCACGTCGCACCGGTGGTGTCCTTTGGCATCCGTGTGACGTTATAGGTAATCGGAGTCATATCTTCCCGACCACCATGGACGGTCAATGTACCTTCGTCCGTGCTGACGGCCGCTCCGATGAAATTCACCCCAACCGTATTCGCACCTGAAAAATCGACCCCTTGAAGGCACGCGTTCGCAAACGAGCATGCTCGTTGATCATCGATAGTCGACAGATCGACGCCGGTGAATCGAGCGTTGATGAGGCACGCTCCGTCGAAGGTGACACCTGCGGCGTTCTGTCCTCCCAGCCCCGAGAAATTAGTCGCAACCAGGTACGCGCCCGCGAAGTCCACCTGGGTGATGGTCGCGCCAACCAAGGTCGCTGAGTTACCGTACAAATAGCAGAGCGGCATCATGGCAAACGACAGGTCCGCGTTGCTGAATGAGGCATCGAGCAGGTACGCCCCACTCAGATTACAGCGGTGCTTGCCATCTGGCGTCGAGAAGGTGGCATGGTCGAACTTGGTGTATGACAGGTCCGCGTTCACGAGGTTGGCGCCCCCGAGCTGTGCATAGGAAAAGTCCGCGGCGCTGATACTTGGAGAGTCCACAGCGCCAAACTGCACGCCGGTCAGAACCGCATATTGTGCGATCAGATTATCGAGCGTCCCATCGAGGATCGCGGTGCCTGGATGGTCGGGGTCTTCAATCATGAACTTGACACCGTCCATCTGTGCGTAACTCCAGATGTAGATGTCATCATCCTCGCTGTCGAGCGCGTGCGTAAGGACCTTGTTTACCCGGGCATTCGAAAAAATGGTGCGTTTATTGACGTGTCGGGTGATGCGGATGGGCTTGGTAAGGTCCGAGAGGGTCGCCAGGGACAGGTCGGCGCTTCCCAGGTCTGCACTTTCGAAGTTGCAGTTATCGAGCACCGCCCCCGTGAAGTCGCACTCTTTCAAACTGGCACCGCTGAAATCGGCGTTCTTGAGTGATGCATTGCGAAAGTTCGCGCCGTCCAACGTGCAACCTCTCAGGTTACTGCCATCAAGCACTGTGCCCGAGAAATTCGCAATACCCGAGAAAGTGACATTGCTCAGATTGCAGTTCGTCACTCGAGTACCGGAGAAATCCACGTTGTGCAGGAACAGATACCAGAAATCGGCCTTGTCGTACGATTGCTTGTTCAGCTCCGACGCTCCGGGGAGCAACTGTTGTGTAATGACAGGCACGGATGGGTTGGCAGAAATGAGGGCGAGCTCAACATCTTTCCAAGTGACCGTATTGGCGATGATATCGATATCGAGCACGGATATAACCGACCGACCTCGAATGAGCTCCATCCAGATGGCATTATCTGCCGGAGGAATGCCATACGGATCATGGATCGTCAGAGCGAGCGTCGCTGGTGTGTCTGGAGAGGTGAGCGCGACATCGAAATCGTGACAGTCACCGCCCGACATCGGGCTTCCACAGTCCAACCAAACCCCGTCACGGACCGATTGAACCTGGAGCCAGCGGTGGGTGTCCTGATTGATAGCGTTGTCGGGCGTGAATGTATCTCCCAGATAGAAGGCGAACAAGGTAGCGTCTTTCTCGGTGTCATCGTCCAATAATTCGCAGGCCAGTGAATTACCGTTACGGTATGCGAACCAGGTATTGGAACCTATCCCCCCATAATTGACGATTATGGTGAGGTAATAGCAGCCGATGTAAGTCTTTACGGCATTCGGGTTGGTCATAGAGGCTTCCAGGGATTGAATAGCCGATCGATGAGCGCGAAAAACTGCGGTTCCTGGCAAAGATGAACTCACCCACCACATCGCGTCTGCCTGAGTACTATTACGGGCACAGCACTTGCTGATGTACGAATTGCAGTTGCGTCGACTTCCCCAAGGAACCCTCGGCAACCGCAACTCAACATCTGGACGGCGAGAGTGCCCTACTAGCTGCCGAACGGAGGCATCGGTATATCAGTGGGCTGCAGGCCCAGCAGTGTCATGTACTCATAAATGTGTTGATAACCGGATTGAGAATCATAGCTTGTGCAGTCGGATTGAGGCTTCCCACAGAGCCGCAGTTCCATGTTTGCGCTGCCCATTCCCCATTGCGTATAGTTCAGATTGTTATCAACAACCTTGTCTATGGCAGAACAGACCATTTTTCTCGTGTTTTCATCAACGGGATTATTATCATAAAGAGTCAAGGAGTAATCGAGAGAAGTTGCGCACCACGCCATCGGAATGACATCCAGGGTGTTGTAAATGCGCAGCGCATTACCGGCCATTTGTTTATTGAAATAGCTGGCGAAATAACCATCCCCCGCCGTGGGCGCAGCAAAGGTTTCACAGAAGAAATTAAAGCCCGGAAATTTGTCTTTCAGATAAAGCGCTACCACTGACATGAGCGCACCGCCGAGGCTATGTCCCACCAAACGAATGCTCGTTCCACTTTGTAGCTTCCCAAGAAAATCGCACAGTGTGCCCTGAGAACCGATAGCAGAGGCTTTGTTCAGTATCGCGCTCACACCATCCGACGTTCCCTGCGCAATGCGCGCCGAACCCTGGTAACCCGGGATAATGCTCTGCAATGACACCATTGGAAAAATATCGAGATCGTCCACCTGATCCTTCAAGGAATCCTTGAGTGTCCCACTCGTCACTACGACGACGTCGTTCCCGCTTCTCCCGCCAATCAGCACCGCGGTGATGTGCGCTGCATACTCGCCATCCATTACCAGCGCGGGGCCCCAGGCTACGGCATAGCCGCCGCCTACCTTCGAGCCATTGAGACGCGAAAGAATATTGTCTTTAACCTGGTCCGGCCTGGGGTTCTTGATGTTTTGCCAGGACTGTGAATACAGCGCTGCATTATTGACCACGAAAGCATGCGTAAGACTGATTTGTCTTTGCACAAGTGTATCTGGGGTAGTCATGACTGCTCCTTGTCTCGAAGAAAGTTTTCAAAGGACCCAACGAAAACCTATGGCAGCCGTCGATCCTTCTGGGCCAGCAAGAGCGAGTGTAGACGCAGTTTTTGCAAGTGCGAGGTTGATGCCGTTTACTGCAACACAAGCCACAAGTCTTGGCGAACTCAGTGGACAGGAGCGCATCACCGCCGTGGCGCAACAGACTCGCCTACGCGCTTTGGTGGCAGGAGACCGGTTGGCCAAATTGCAGAAGACTGTGCCAGCGGAAATTGAGCACTGCGCCGAGACCTGGAGCAGCGCAAAGATGATCCAGTGATGTCTGCATGACGGCCGGCGTTTTTCAAGGTAGTTGTCGCGTCACCGTCTAACTATGCTGCTCTTTTCTCGGCCTGCTGCTCTCGATCCGGATTCAGCAGCACCGTGCCTATCGGCTCCCAGTTCTGTGTTCGTCCAGACCAGCGTTCCGGGCTTTTCTTTCGGGCTTGCTCGTACAGTTCATGACGTTGAGCCAGGATCTGTTGATCCTGCCCTTGATGCCGCTCCGCCGGGGTCACGAAGCGGATCCGGCTATGCCGGTGTTCGTGGTTGTACCAACGCATGAAATCCCTGACCCAGATGCGTGCGGCGTCCAGGCTGGCAAAGCCATCTGCCGGCCATTGCGGGCAGTATTTCAACGTTCTAAACAGCGATTCCGAGTATGGA
>NZ_LHVK01000022.1 GCF_001269905.1 Pseudomonas corrugata
ACATCGACACCTACGATTGGCTGGGTGATGGCGATGGGCATTGCCATTGAAAATCCTCCGGGCTAAGGTTTGAACACTTGAAGGGTTCACCCAGAGGCGCAGGCTTGTTCCTATCGTCGGTCTAGGCCAGATGCATTCTTTATCGGCGCTTGGGTGAAAGGAGGAGGGGCGAAATCTCCCACGGTCTGTACTGCTGCTAACAGTCAGAATCGAGCCTTGTCCCTCCTCCTCCCTTCAAGTCCTACCATACAAGCGAGCCTGCTCGCGATGACGGCGGAACCTTCAACACAGGAGCAAGCAGACCCACCGCTATCGCGAGCAGGCTCGCTCCCACAATGGGCCAAGGTGCCAGCAGGATTTGAGTCCCACCGCAGGTTCTCTGTGGGAGCGAGCCTGCTCGCGATGACGGTGGCACATTCAACACTGGAGCGGGCAGACCCACCGCTATCGCGAGCAGGCTTGCTCCCACAATGGGCCAAGGTGCCAGCAGGATTTGAGTTTCACCGCAGGTTCTCTGTGGGAGCGAGCCTGCTCGCGATGACGGTGGCACCTTCAACACAGGAGCAAGCAGATCCACCGCTATCGCGAGCAGGCTTGCTCCCACATTGGGCCAAGGTATTGGCAGGTGTTGTGTCTACAACCCCAGCTCGGACAACCCAGGGTGATCATCCGGCCGGCGCCCCAGGGGCCAATGGTATTTGCGTTCGCTTTCCTGGATCGGCAGGTCGTTGATGCAGGCGTAGCGGTTGCGCATCAGGCCTTGTTCATCGAACTCCCAGTTCTCGTTCCCATAAGAACGGAACCAGTTGCCCGAATCGTCGTGCCATTCGTAGGCATAACGCACGGCGATGCGGTTGTCGGTGAACGCCCAGAGTTCCTTGATCAGCCGGTAATCCAGTTCCTTGGCCCATTTTCGGGTCAGGAAGGCCTTGGCGTCTTCGCGACTATGGACGAATTCGGCGCGGTTGCGCCATTGGGTGTCCAGGGTGTAGGCCAGGGACACTCGCTGTGGGTCACGAGAGTTCCAGCCGTCCTCGGCCAGGCGAACTTTCTCGATAGCCGATTCACGGGTGAAGGGCGGCAACGGCGGACGAACTTCAGCAGGGGACGACATGGCAATTCTCCGGCGAGTGATGAATCAAGTTTCATGACCTTTGATGAGGCAGGCTTTTTACTGCTTTTCAACCAACAACACTTTCAACATGTCCTGGGCGTGATCGGCGGCACTGTGATCGCCCATGACCAGTGCGACAGTAATGGCCCCATCGATCAGAATGAGCAGTTGTCGGGCCAGGGCTTCGGGATTTTCGGCGCCTTGTTCAACGCACAACCGGGTGACGTAATCGAGCAACTTCTGCTTATGCAACTTCGCCAATTGGCGAACCGGGTCCTGTGGGTCTCCGGTTTCACCGCTGGTATTGATGAACGCGCAGCCTCTGAAGCCGTCGCTGTCAAACCAGCCCTTGAGCACGGTGAACAGGTTGTACAGCCGTGCAGCCGGGGTAGGGGCCTTGTCGACCTCGGTGCTGAACCAGTGCATCCAGCGCTCGTCCCTTCGGGCGAGGGCGGCCAGGATCAGCTCGTCCTTGTTGGCGAAATAGCGGTAGATGCTTTTCCTGGAGACGCCGGCGGTTTTCACCAGAAGATCCATGCCGGTGGCGGCAATGCCACTCTTATAGATCAACTTTTCGGCGACATCGAGGATGATGTCTCGTGTGTCGTTACTGATGATTTCGTTCATGGCGAATACAGTGGAACGACCGTTCTCCTTGGTCAAATGTTTTTTTCCTGTGGCTGCCCTTTTTGAAACATGGCTTGCTGGCAATGGGGCTCCGCCATCGTGATCGCGAGCAAGCTGTGCTCCCACAGAGTCCCAAACCCATCCGCCATGGTGTAAGCTCAGCGGCTCTTCGGAATCGACCTTTTGCGAGCCCTATGCCGTCGCTTTTCAAACGCTCCCTGCTGCCCAAGCTGCGCAGCTTTGCACTGACCGCCGATGCCGTGACCATCCTCGATGGCGCAGCCGAGTTTCGCCGTTGCCTGCTGGAAAAAATCGCCCAGGCCACCCAGCGCATCTACATCGTCGCCCTGTATCTGCAACAGGACGAAGCCGGCCAGGAAATCCTCGACGCCTTGCATGCCGCCAAAGCGGCGCGCCCGGAACTGGAGGTGGTCGTGGTGGTGGACTGGTTGCGGGCCCAGCGCGGGCTGATCGGCGCCAAGAAGCAGCCGGGCAACTCGGCGTGGTACCAGGAGCAGACGCGCACCCATGCCAGCAAAGTGCCGATCTACGGCGTGCCGGTACAGACCCGCGAACTGTTCGGGGTGCTGCACCTGAAAGGTTTCGTGATCGACGATTGCGTGCTCTACAGCGGCGCGAGCTTGAACAACGTCTACCTGCACAAGTTCGACAAGTACCGCTACGACCGCTATCACCTGCTGCAGAACACGGCGCTGGCCGATTCGATGCACCACCTGGTGCAGCACGGCCTGATCACCTCCAAGGCCGTGCATCGCCTGGACCTGCCGAACCTGCCCAGCACCCGCAGCTTGCGCAAGGACATTGGTGACCTGCGCAGTCGACTCAAGTACGCGGCCTATGACACCACGTCCGGTAGCCTCGACAAGAGTGGCCTGTCAGTGAGCCCGTTGCTGGGCGTCGGCAAGAACAATCCGTTGAGTCGGGTCATCGGCGAACTGATCGCCAGCAGCCGCCAGCAACTGACTATTTGTACGCCTTACTTCAACCTGCCCCTGGCGGTGACCCGGGAGCTCAACCGCGCCCTGGCCCGTGGGGTAAAGATCGACATCATCGTCGGCGACAAGACCGCCAACGACTTCTTCATCCCGCCCAGCGAACCGTTCAAGATCATCGCCGCGCTGCCTTACCTGTATGAGATCAGCCTGCGTCGTTTCGCCAAGCGGCACCAGCGCTACATCGACAGTGGTCAATTGAACCTGCACTTGTGGCGTGACGGCGACAACAGCTATCACCTCAAGGGCATGTGGGTCGACGAGCGCTACACCTTGCTGACCGGCAACAATCTCAACCCACGAGCCTTCCGCCTGGACCTGGAAAACGCCTTGCTGCTGGACGACCCCAAGGGTGAGTTGCTGGGGCCTCGTCAGGCCGAGCTCGAGCAGATCTACCGGCACACCCGCCGAATCGACCGCTACCTGGACCTGGAAGCGCTGCCGGACTACCCGGCCGCGGTGGCCAAGTTCCTGAAACGGGTCAGTCGGGTGCGGATCGAACGGCTGCTTTACCGGATCCTGTGAACGCCGGCACCATGGCCGAAAAAGACACCATCTCGATACAGCTGGTGCGTGAGGCGCTGCTGCAAAGCTGCGCCCCAGGCCCTGCAACCGATGAAGTGTTGAGCAAGGTCGGCATCGATCCCGGGTGGCTCGACAATCCCCTGGCGCGGGTGCCTGCCGCAGCCTATGCGCGGCTCTGGCGCTTGCTCGCAAGGCGCCTGGACGATGAGTTCTTCGGCATGGATCCGCGCAAGCTCAAGTCCGGCAGCCTGGCGTTCCTGTGCCAGTGCGCCATGGCGCAGCCAACACTGGCGACCGGCCTGACAGCGGGGCTGGGGTTCCTGTCGCTGATGCTTGAGCAGTTGCCTGCCCAATGGGTGCGCCAGCAGAGCCTGGCGGAAATCGTCTTGCTGGAAGACGATCAGGAGCCACGTCGGGCCTTTACCTACTTCACCTATTGGATGATCGTCCATGGCGTGGCCTGCTGGCTGGCTGGACGGCGCATTCCCATCCTCTCCGTCGAGCTGCGCTGCCCGGCGCCGGATTTCTGCGACGACTACCGGGTGATGTTTTCCCAGAACCTGCGCTTCGACCGCCCCCGTACCCGGATGATCTTCGCCGCCGAGTACCTGGACCTGCCCATTCGCCGCAGTGTCGAAGAACTCAAGCGTTTCCTGGCCCGGGCGCCGGCCAATATCCTGGTCAAATACCGCGACCCGCAGAGCCTGGCCAGCCGGATCCGGCACGACCTGCGCCAGTTGCCGGCCGAGCAATGGCCGGAAACCGAAGCGCTGGCCCAGCAGTTGTGTGTGTCGGCGTCGACCCTGCGCCGGCGCCTGGCGGAAGAAGGGCAGACCTATCAGGGACTCAAGGACAGCGTGCGCAAGGAGCTGGCGATCACCTGGCTCGCCGAACCCTCCATCAGTTTCGTCGACATCGCTTCGCGCCTGGGTTTCGCCGATGCCAGCTCGTTCTACAAGGCATTTCGCAAGTGGTCCGGGTCCAATCCGGGGCATTATCGCAGCTTGATTCTCAACGACCCCCGCTGATTCATCGGGCCCCGGCTTTCAGCTTTCAGCGCGCGATACGGGGCTCCCACTTTGTTTGATGCGAGATCGGCAACTTGCACGAATCGCCACGGCCTATCGGAAAGTACTGGAACCCCCGCTGCGCCAGGCGCTCCGCGTCGTACAGATTGCGGCCATCGAAGATCACCGGGGCCTTGAGCCGTTTTTGGATCAGGTCGAAATCCGGCGCCTTGAACTGTTGCCACTCGGTGCAGATGATCAGCGCATCGGCACCGCTGAGGGTCGCTTCCGGTGTGCCCATCAGGCTGAGATTGAGATGATCCTGGTACAACGATTGGGTCTGGCGCATGGCCTCCGGGTCAAATGCCCGTACGTGAGCGCCGGCTTCCCATAGCGCTTCCATGAGTACCCGGCTGGGCGCGTCCCGCATGTCATCCGTGTTGGGCTTGAATGCCAGGCCCCACACCGCGAACGTCCGGCCTTGCAGGTCGCCCTCGTAGAACGCATTGACTCGCTCGAACAGTTTTTGCTTCTGTCGCTGGTTGATCGCTTCCACCGCCTGCAACAGGTCATTGGAGCACTGGACCTGCTGGGCGCTGTGGATCAATGCGCGCATGTCCTTGGGAAAGCAGGAACCGCCATAGCCGCAGCCGGGGTAGATGAAGTCATAGCCGATGCGCGAGTCGGCGCCGATGCCCAGGCGTACCGATTCTACGTCGGCGCCCAGGTGCTCGGCCAGCTCGGCGATCTGGTTGATGAAGCTGATCTTGGTGGCAAGCATGCAGTTGGCCGCGTACTTGGTCAGCTCGGCGCTGCGCAGGTCCATGAACATGATGCGTTCATGGTTGCGATTGAACGGTCCATACAGTTCACGCATCACGTCGCGGACATCATCCCGCTCGCATCCGATGACGATCCGGTCGGGACGTCTGCAGTCAGCAACGGCTGAGCCTTCCTTGAGAAACTCCGGGTTGGAGACGATAGCGAAATCCAGTATCCGGCTGTGGTGTCGCAGGGCCTCGTTCATTCGGTCACGCAGGGCATCGCCGGTGCCCACGGGGACCGTGGATTTTTCAACGACGATGACGGGCTCTGTACGGTGCCGGGCAATGGCTTCCCCCACTGCGAAGACGCTGCCCAGGTCTGCTGAACCGTCCGGGTGCGAAGGGGTGCCTACGGCAATGAACAGGACCTTGCCATGCTCAACGGCAAGCTTTTCCTCGTAGGTAAAACGCAGCCTTCCATTATCCAGATTGTCCTTTACCAGCGCGGCCAGGCCAGGCTCGAAAATGCTGACGTGGCCCTGATTGAGGGCCGACACTTTTTCGGCGTCGATGTCCATGCAGACGACATCGTGACCGACCTCTGCCAGTACGGCTGCCTGGACCAGACCGACATAGCCGCTACCGAATACGCTGATTTTCATACGACCTTCCTGGGTTCGGATGCTTGAACGGGGCGAGAGTTGATGGTGAGGACGCCGAGGATGACCAAGGTCACTCCGAGGCTTTTCGAGAGGCTGAAGCTTTCATTGAAGAGTGGCAGCGCGGCGGCAAGCAGGTACACCAGCGCATAGCTGATGCTGAGCAGCGAATAGGCGCGGCCCAACGGCAGGTCCCGCAACGCAAACAGCCAACAGAGCATCGACAAGGCATAGGCAAAAATGGCTCCCAGGACCACGACCAGCGCCATTGGGTCGACGCTGCCCGCGAGCCACTGCCCAGGCAGCGGAAGGCGACTCATGCTCCAGCGCAAAGCCAGCTGCGCGATGCTGACCAGCAACACGCTGCCCAGCGCAAAAATGACACCGCGGCGAAGATTCATGCGTGCTGTCCCAGCAACATCACCCCGACGATCACCAGGGCGACGCCCAGCCAATGGCGACGGTCAACGGTCTCGTGGAATACAAAGCGGGCGACAAGGGTGATCAATACGAAATTCAGGCTCAGCATGGGGTAGGCGATGCCCACTTCGAGGCGCTGCAGTACCAGCAGCCACACCAGCAGGCCAGCCCCCAGCGCCGCAAGCGCCAGCCACAACCACGGCGAGCGCAGTTTCTCGCCCCAGCCCGACGACCGGCCGCGCCAACCCTCGACGGCGTACTTCTGGGCAATCTGTCCCAGACACGTCAGCACGCAGGCAGCCAATAGCAGCAACAAGCTCATGATGCGTCCTGAGAAAAGATCAGGATGACCAGGTTGCCCTGTTCATAACGTTTTCCGTCCTTGGGTAACCGTTCGATTTCCTCCAGCTC
Organism: Pseudomonas corrugata; assembly: GCF_001269905.1. Lineage (GTDB taxonomy): Bacteria > Pseudomonadota > Gammaproteobacteria > Pseudomonadales > Pseudomonadaceae > Aquipseudomonas > Aquipseudomonas corrugata. The sequence continues at coordinate 6,541 of NZ_LHVK01000022.1, forward strand.
CTCTTCACCCTTGACGCGCATGACCACGCCGACCGAACCGCCTCGACGGGCGTCGCGCATCCATTGCTGCACCTGTGGCGGGTCGACCCGTTGCTGCAGGCCGTCAGGGTAGGCAAGGCCATACTTCAATTCACCGATGGTGTTGTACAACGCCACCTCCGGACGCTTCAGGCGCCAGGCGAGGGCGGATGCGGCGCCAAGGTCGTTGGCCAGCAACTTGTCGGTATGACTTAGTTCATCGAGGTGTTCGAGGATGAACTGGTCGGGCATCTTGTTGGTGACCACGGACGCGGGCATCGCCATTGGTAGCAAGCCGATCAGCAGCAGGCTGCCGAAGGCCGGGGCCGCCCAGCAGCGCAAGGGCCTGAGGGCTTGCAGCAGGTTGCTCATGATCCAGCCGATCAGGCCGACAGAAACCAACACAAGATTGTGCGGCTCATGGGCGTACAGCGGTTTCTTCAGTTGCAGATAGACCAGGGCAAGCAACGCCAGCAAGCCCAGCACCAGGTTGAGCCAACCGTTCATGGCAAGGGAGCGGCCTTGCTTGTGCTCCAGCCGGTCCGCCAGGGCATGGCCCAACAGCAGCGCCAGCGGCAGCAGGCACGGCAGGATGTAGCTCGGCAGCTTGCCTTTGCTGAGGCTGAAAAACAGCAGTGGCATCAACAGCCACAACAACAGGAACGCGATACTCGCCTGACGCCGTGTCTGCCACGCTTGCCGTAGCGCAGGCGGCAGCAGCGCCACCCACGGCAGACTGAACGCCACCAGCAGCGGTAGATAGAACCACCAGGGCGAGTCATGCTGGGCATCGTCCCCGGCAAAGCGCCGGATATGCTCATGCCAGAAAAAGAATCGCCAATAGTCCGGTTCCTCGGCGTGCACCGCCAGGGCCCAGGGCAGGCTGACGATAATCGCCACCGCGATTGCCAGTGGCCCGAAGACCAGCAACTCACGCCAGCGTCGTTGCCAGGCCATCCAGGGCAGGGCGATCAGCACCGGCAGCAACCAGGCGAGAAAACCCTTGGTCAAGAAGCCCATGCCGCATGCCAGCCCCAGCATCGCCCAGCCGATCAGGCGCTGGTTGCGGCCGTTGCTGTCCAGAGCAAACCACAAGGCGGCCAGACTCAGGTTGACCCAGAAGGTGAACTGCGGATCGAGGTTGGCGTAACCTGCCGCGCCTGCGACCACGGTCAGGCTCATGTACAACAGCGCGCAGACGAAACTCTTGCGAGGATCGTTCCATAGCCGGCGGGCAAGCAGGTAGCACAGCATCACGCTGAGCCCGATGCTGATGGCCGAGGCAATGCGCACACCGAACAGATTCTCACCGAACAGTGCCTGGCCGAGGGCGATCATCCAATAGCCGGCCGCCGGTTTTTCGAAGTAGCGCAGGCTCATGAAGTGGGGCGAAACCCAGTCGCCACTCAGCAGCATGCCCTGGCTGATCTGGGCGTAACGGGTTTCGTCGGGAATCCATAGCCCATGACTGGCCAGCGGGAGCAGGTATGCCAACAGGCAGGTCGCCAGCAGCAGGGGGAGTGCCCAGGGCTTGCTCATGCGCCTTGCACTCCCAGCCAGCCTTCACGCCCTTCGAGCGTGCCGCGCTTCACCCGACCTGCTGGCAAGCCTTCAATGGCTGCAGGTAGCAGATCGCCCAGGGGCTGAAAGCGGATGCTTCGTCGGCCCGCTTGCGCCAGCAATTGGCGGAAAGGGTTGGCCATCAGTATCCCTTCGACTTCGGCATGGATCGTGTAGACGTTGAGTTTTCCGGCGGCAAAGCGCTCAAGGATGAAAGCGTTGTAATCCTTGGCCATGACGCTTGGGCCAACCACCTCGTCGAAGGTCGGCAGGTCCACGGGGATCTGTGGCGTGCCCAGGTCCCCGCCGGCCAGCACGGGCCGGAACAGGCTCTGTCCCCGGCAATCGCTGTTGTAGCGAAAGCCGAACCCTTGCTTGGCCTCGATCACGCGTTCATCGGCGCGCCAACCAGCTGCCGCCGAACATGTAACGGGTTCGCCGAGGATATCGCCGAGGCTGTCTACGCCTCGGCGAATCTGCTCGATCAGCCGTGCCTGTCCCCAGCGCCCTGCGTTGGCCTGCCAGCTATGGTGATCCCAAGCGTGCAAACCAACCTCATGCCCAGCCGCCCGAGCCTGACGCATCAGGTGCCCGAGATCGCGGCCGATAGGCTTGCCGGGCCAGGCGGTACCGGCCAGGAGAATGTCCCAGCCATACAGCCCAACGGCGTTGGAGCGCAGCATTTTCCATAGGAATTGCGGTCGCAGCAGTCGCCACAGATGACGTCCCATGTTGTCCGGCCCGACGCTGAAGAAAAACGTCGCCTTGACCTGTGCCTCCTGGAGAATATCCAGTAACTGCGGTACGCCTTCGCGCGTGCCCCGGTAGGTGTCGACATCGATTCGAAGACCCGCCTGCATCAGCGTTGGTCCGCGATTTCAAGCATCGCTTCGCGCAGGAAGAAGTCCAGCGTGTTGGCGATGGTTTCACTCATCTGCACGGTTGGCGTCCAGTCCAGCAGGCGCTTGGCATTGGCGATGCTTGGTTTGCGGTGTGAGACGTCCTGGTAACCGGTGCCGTAGAAGGCCTTGCTTTCGACGTCGCGGAACCCGGCGAAAGGCGGAAAGTTGTCGCGCAACGGGTGCGCCTCGAACTGTCTCAGCAGCTCCTCGCCCAACTGGCGGATACTGGCTTCGTTGTCCGGGTTGCCGATGTTGATGATCTGCCCGTTGCAGGCGTCATTCTGGTTGTCGATGATCCGCGCCAAGGCCTCGACACCGTCGGCGATATCAGTGAAACAACGCTTCTGTTCACCACCATCAAACAGGCGGATCGGCGTACCTTCCACCAGGTTGAGGATCAGTTGGGTAATCGCCCGGGAGCTGCCGATGCGTGCCGAATCCAATCGATCCAGGCGCGGCCCCATCCAGTTGAAGGGGCGGAACAAGGTGAATTTCAGGCCTTTCTGGCCGTAGGCCCAGATCACCCGGTCGAGCAGTTGCTTGGAAATCGAGTAGATCCAGCGCTGCTTATTGATCGGGCCGACAACGAGGTTGGAGGTGTCTTCGTCGAAGTTGTTGTCCTGGCACATGCCATAGACTTCGGACGTCGAGGGGAAGATCACGCGCTTGTTGTACTTGACGCAGTAGCGCACCAGTTTCAGGTTCTCTTCGAAATCCAGCTCGAACACCCGCAGCGGATTACGGGTGTACTCGATGGGTGTGGCGATGGCTACCAACGGCAGGATGACGTCGCATTTCTTGATGTGGTATTCGATCCATTCGGAATGGATGCTGATGTCGCCTTCGACGAAGTGGAAATGCGGGTGACTACGCAGGCGCTCGATGGCATCGGAGCCGATGTCGAGGCCATAGACATCGTATTTGTCGTCGCGCAGCAGTCGTTCCGACAGGTGATTGCCGATGAAGCCGTTGACGCCCAGGATCAACACCCGGGTACGCCGTGGACCTCGGCGAGACTCCGTGCCGCGTAGCACCGAACCGTCAACCAGTCCCAATTCGTTGGCCAGTTGTGGCCCGCCCAGGTACAGGCCGTTTTCGTTGCGTTGGCCCGAGGTGATCACCAGCGAATCCACACCACACGCAATGCGCAGCGGGTCGACGCTGATGACGCGCCCCGGATCCTGGCCTTCGTTGCCCTCGACGACTTCCGCGCTCCAGACGATCAGCTTGTGTTCGCCAACGGCGCAAAACGCCCCGGGATAGGGTTGGGTCACGGCTCGGACCAGATTGAACAGTTCCTCGGCCGGGCGCTGCCAGACCAGCTTGCCGTCAGCCGCCGTGCGCCGACCGAACACCGTGGCCTTGGATTCGTCCTGCTCTCTTTCGCGGACCTCACCGGCAAGCAGGCTGGGCAGCGTGTCGCGCAGCAGGTCGATGGCCGCCTGGCGTAATTTGCCATGCAAACTCAACGCGGTGTCGCTGCGCTCGATGGCGACCTTTTGCTGGGCCAGGATCGCACCGGCATCCGCGCGTTTGACCATGCGATGCAGGGTTACGCCAGTCTCGGTTTCACCGTTGACCAGCACCCAATTGGCCGGCGCCCGTCCGCGATAGCGCGGCAGCAGGGAACCGTGCAGGTTGAACGCGCCTTTAGGAGCAATGGCGAGCAGCGGTTCGCTCAACAAGTGACGGTAGTAGAAGGAGAACAGGTAATCAGGAGCGAGCTTGCCGATGCGCTCGATCCACAGCGGATGATTGACGTCTTCGGGAGCATGAACCGGGATGCCCTTGCGCGCGCACAATTGCGCGACGGAGCCGTAGAAGGTGTTCTCCTTGGGGTCGTCGGCGTGGGTAAACACCGCGACAATGTCGAAGCCGGAATTGAGCAGGGTTTCGATGCCGGCACAGCCGATATCGTGATAGGCGAAAACTACGGCTTTTGTGCTCATGAGTGAACCTGATCTGAAGAAATGGAAGTAAGGCCGTCAACGGTGATAACGGGAGCCGGCGTGGCAGGTTGTCCACGCAGGACTTTTTCGACGAAGAAACGGGGGCGGGCACGCACATCGCTGTACATCCGCCCCAGGTATTCCCCCAGCAAGCCCATGCCAATGAATTGCCCGCCGGTGAACACGAACAGCACGGCGAACAGCACGAAGGTTCCGCCGCCGGCCCAGCCGGCACCGAAGACCAGCCGCAGGACGATCAAGGCGATGGCGAACAACACGCCCAGACCGGCCATGGCGAAACCAACGATGCTCAGCAGCCGCAGAGGTGTGGTGGTCATGCAGGTGATCAGGTCGAACATCAGGTTGACCAGGCGCATGGCGCTGTACTTGGATTCCCCGTGCTCGCGCTCGGCGTGGCTCACCAGGATCTCCGTGGTGTGCCGGGCAAAGCTGTTGGCGAGGATCGGGATGAAAGTGCTGCGTTCGCGGCATGCGAGCATGGCGTCGACGATGGACCGACGATAGGCACGCAGCATGCAGCCGTAGTCGCTCATGGCAACGCCGGTAGAGCGTTGCACCGCCAGGTTGATCAGCTTCGACGGCCAGCGCCGCAGGGCCGAGTCCTGGCGGTTGTTGCGCACCGTGGCGACTACGTCATAGCCCAGTTCGGCCTGGGCCACCAGGCGCGGAATCTCTTCGGGCGGGTTTTGCAGGTCCGCGTCGAGGGTGATGATGACGTCGCCCTTGCAGTGTTCGAAACCGGCCATGATCGCGGCGTGCTGACCATAATTGCGGTTCAGGATCACCGCGACGATCGGGCTGCCCCGCAGCGTCGCGGCTTCTTCCAGTATCTGCGCCGACTCGTCCCGACTGCCGTCGTCGACCAGCACGATTTCGTACTTGTGGCGCAATTGCCGACATGCCGCTTCGGTACGCCGAAGCAATTCGGGCAGACTTTCTTCCTCGTTGTAAACCGGAATGACAATTGACACGCAATTGATCGGATAAGGTTTCACAGGTGTGCATCCAGGACGTTTTCAATGGTGTCGACGACGCGACTCACGTCATCGCCGGTCATGTCGGGAAACAGCGGGATCGAGCACAGACGAGCCGAATTCCATTCTGTGTTGGGCAGATGGACGTCAGGGAAGCGCTGGCGGTAGTAGGTGTGCAGGTGCGTTCCGATAAAGTGGATGCCCGTGCCGATATTTTGCTCCTGCAAGGCTTTCATGAACGCTTCGCGGTCCAGGCCGCAGCGCTCGGCATCGATACGCAGGACGAACAGGTGCCAGGCGTGCTGCTGCGCATAGGTCGGGATCGCCAATGGCTGTACCTTTGAACCTTCCAGCCGTTGCAAGTACACCTTGGCCAGTTCCGTGCGCTTGGCGTTGATGTCGTCCAGGCGCTCCAATTGCACGAGAGCTATGGCGGCGTTGATGTCGGCCAGGTTGTATTTGAAGCCTGGCTCCATCACTTGCGCCTGGGGCTTGCGACCATGGGTGAGGCGGTCGTAGGCGTCGACGCCGAGGCCATGGAACTTGAGCATGCGCACCCGAGCGGCGAGTGCTTCATCGTCCGTGACGAACATGGCGCCTTCGGCGCAGGTCATGTTCTTGATCGCATGGAATGAGAAAATGGCCGTGCCCTTGGCGCCGACGTGGCGATCTTTGTAGCGGGTGCCGGCCGCGTGCGCGGCGTCTTCGATAACGGCGATACCGTGTTTTTCCGCCAACCCATAGAGAGGGTCGAGGTCGAACGCGGCACCGGCATAGTGCACCGGGACGATCGCCCGGGTACGCGAGGTAATGGCCGCTTCGATGCTCGACAGATCACTCATGAGCGTGTCGCGGTCCACGTCGACGAACACCGGTGTGGCGCCTAGCAGGCAGATCATGTTGGCCGTCGACACCCAGGTCTGGGACGGCGTAATGACTTCATCGCCCGGGCCAATGCCTAATGCAAGTAACGCGATATGCATACCGCCGGTGGCCGAAGAAAGTGCAACGGCGTGCCGGCAGCCGACATAGGCGGCGAACTGCTCTTCAAGTTGCTGGCTTTTCGGGCCCGTGGTGATCCAGCCGGAGCGCAGTACCTCATTTACAGCGGCAATCTCTTCCTCGCCGATACTGGGGCGAGAGAAGGGCAGAAACGTTCGACTCATGGGGGCCTCAGGGACTGAAGAGTAACCGTTGAAACGAGAGATTGGATCCAGCGACAGCGTAGACGCTAAAAGAAAAGCTGCATCAAAGAGTTACCTTGTAGGAAACACATCCTTGTCATGTTTTCACCACCGGTTGGCGGATGCACACTTATGACAAGTGGCCCCGTATTCATTGAGGTTAGGCGATTTTCTTTGAAAGGATTGTGAAAAAAAGATCAGTGAAAAAAACTTAACTTGTCAGGTGCGACTCAGGTTTAAGTCTGTTTCGTACATCGCTAGTAGCGGAATGCTTACAGGCGATTTTTAATATGTATTACATTTTCGTTACTGGGCAGATATTTTTCTGATACCTATCAACAGGATCGCGCACGGAACGTTTTTTTACTGTTGTCACTCCCGCATTTGAGCAAGTCATGTTTCGATCATAAAACCGTCATTTGTTTTTGATAGAAGCTCTGCAAGTGCCGAAAAAGTTGGGCCATCAAACAGAGTGAAGTATGCAAGTGACCGTTTTGAGTAGCCGGTATGTCAGTTTCAAGGCGCGCGCCTGTCTTCCAGTTGGACAGGAGTCCGTCGCATGACCATTCTGGTCACCGGCGCCGCCGGCTTCATTGGCTTCCATACCGTCAAGCGGCTATGCGCCGATGGCCATCAGGTCATTGGCATCGATAACCTCAATAGCTACTACAGCGTCGAGTTGAAGCGGGCCCGGCTGGCACAGCTGGATGCCTGCTCCAACTTTCAGTTCCGCTGGCTCGATGTCGCCGACAATCAGGCGTTGCGGGAGCTGTTTGCCGAACAACCTTTCGAGCAGGTCATCCACCTGGCTGCCCAGGCCGGCGTGCGTTATTCCATCGACAATCCCGACACCTACGCGCAAAGCAATCTGGTGGGGTTCCTCAATATCCTCGAAGCCTGCCGTGCCCATGGACCGGCGCATCTTGTCTACGCCTCGAGCAGCTCGGTATATGGCTTGAACGAACACCTGCCATATGCCACGACCGACCCGGTCGATCGGCCCATGTCGTTCTACGCCGCGACCAAGCGCGCAAACGAGTTGATGGCCCATTCCTACTCCCATCTCTATGGCATCCCTACGACCGGCCTGCGCTTTTTCACCGTGTACGGACCTTGGGGGCGACCCGACATGGCGCTGTTCAAGTTCACTGACGCTATCCTGAACGGCCGCGCCATTGATGTGTACAACGATGGCGCGATGTCTCGGGATTTCACCTACATCGACGACATCGTCGAAGGCATCGTCCGACTGCTGCCACTCCCGCCCACCGACAAGAGCGGTGCACCGAACAAGGTCTACAACATCGGGCACGGTTCGCCGGTGAAGCTTCTGCATTTTGTCGAGTGCATTGAAGAGGCGACGGGCTTGCGCGCCATCAAGAATTTCTTGCCGTTGCAATCAGGCGACGTGGTCGACACGTGGGCGGACACCCGCGACTTGGAAGAACGGGTGGATTTTCGCCCTCGGACCCCGGTGTCCAGCGGCGTGCGGTCGTTTGTCGATTGGTACCGCGACTATTACCGCGTTTAACCGCGCATTTGGAATATCTATAGGAAAGTCATGCACGAAACCCCTTATGTATCCGTCTTGATCCCGGCGAAGAACGAAGCAGGCAATCTCATCCCCCTGTTGGAGGAGGTGCGTGCGGCGCTGGTCAACGAGGCATTTGAAGTGATTGTGGTGGACGACGGCAGCACCGATGCCACCGCGGCCGAACTGCGCACGCTGCAAGGCCAGGGCTACCCTCAGTTGCGGGTGCTCAGCCATGCGCGCTCCCTGGGGCAGAGCACCTCGATCCACCATGCCGCGGTGGTGGCTCGCGGGCACTGGTTGGCGACCCTGGATGGCGATGGCCAGAACGATCCGGCCGATTTGCCGAAGATGCTCGACCTCGTACGTGGTTCGGAAGGCAAGCCCGCGGGCGTCAAGCTGGTGGCGGGGCATCGGGTGAACCGTCGCGACACGGCGAGCAAGCGCTGGGCTTCACGATTTGCCAACAAGCTGCGGGCCAGCCTGCTGAAGGACCAGACCCCGGACACTGGATGCGGCATCAAATTGATCGAGCGCGAGGCATTCCTGCGCCTGCCGTACTTCGATCACATGCACCGCTTCATTCCTGCCCTTATCCGTCGTCATAACGGTCGGATGCTGGTTCAGCCGGTCAATCACCGTGAACGCGGGGCAGGGGTGTCCAACTACGGGAACCTGGACCGGGCCCTGGTGGGCATCGTCGATCTGTTGGGGGTGTGGTGGTTGATCAAACGCACCCGTCTGGACGTCAACGCGCAAGAAAGCGAGGCCTGACATGGGCAGGGAATCGATGTGGTTGGCCGTGGGATTCATGGGCCAGTTGGTCTTTACCGGGCGCTTTGCCCTGCAGTGGCTCTACAGTGAGTACAAGAAACGCAGCATGATCCCGGTCGGCTTCTGGTACCTGAGCATCGCTGGCAGTGCATTGCTGTTGGCGTACGCCATTTATCGCGAAGACCCGGTCTTCATTCTCGGCCAGTCCTTTGGCTTCATCGTGTATCTGCGCAACTTGCAACTGATCGCTCGGCAGCATGAAAACAAAGGCCTTGAGCTGGATAAAAGAGGCTGAAACGGTGCGGATACGATTAGCTTCCCCTCGGTTGGAATTACTGGGCTTTGCAGTGTTGGCGCTGGTCATGGTGGGGGCCGGGCTTGGCTGGCGGCAACCGCTGAATGTCGATGAAGAGCGTTTCCTCGGCGTGGCTCTGGAAATGCTGCAGAATGGCTCGTGGTTCATTCCTCACCGGGCCGGGGAAATCTACGCGGACAAGCCGCCTCTGTTCATGTGGGCCGTGGCGCTGTTCGTGCAACTGACGCACCTGCCCAAAGTTGCCCTGTACTTGCCGGCGCTGCTGGCCGGCAGTGTGACCACGGTTTGCCTGTATGACCTGGGCCGGCGCTTATGGGGGCGACGTATCGGTGTGATTGCTGCGCTGCTGTTCCTGGCGACCTACCAGACCTACAGCATTCTGCGCACTGGACAGATCGATGGCTTTCTCGCGCTCTGGACCATTCTGGGTCTCTATGGCCTGTGCCGGCATCTGTTGCTTGGGCCGGACTGGCGCTGGTACTACGTGGCCTGTGCGGCGATGGGATTCGGCATCATCAGCAAAGGAGTTGGCTTTCTGCCGGTGTTGATGCTGATTCCTTACGCCTATGCAGTGCGCAAGGGCTGGAAAGGCGTGGTGCCGATGCCTGGCAAGGCCGGTGCCTGGTGGCTGGGGCTGCTGGTGGCGCTCGCTGCCGTTGCGGTATGGCTGGGCCCGCTGTTGCTGATCGTGGCGCAGGGCAGTGCCGACAGCCTGGCCTATGCCCAGGAAATCCTGTTCAAGCAAACGGCGGGGCGCTACGCCAACGCGTGGGAGCATCGCGAACCCTTCTGGTACTTCTTCGTCGAGGTGATTCCCAAGTACTGGTTACCCATATTCTTCATGCTGCCCTGGCTGGTGCCAGCCTGGCGCAAGCAGTTGCTCAAGCACGATGGTCGGGTGTTGGTATTGCTCGGCTGGGTGGTGCTGGTACTGCTGTTCTTCAGCCTGAGCAGCGGCAAACGCAAGTTGTACATTTTCCCCGCTTTGCCCGGGTTGATCCTGCTGGTGGCACCGCTGGTTCCGTGGATGTTGCACCGCTGGTTCAGCCAGCGTCCGCGAGGCAGGACGGTATTTACCGTGCTGACCGTGGCGTGGCTGTGCGCCTGGTTTGTTCGCGGGTTCATCGAGCCGCACAAGGAGGGCGTCAATCCCCACGAAACCCTCATGGCTGACGTCGCGCGACTGAGCAATAACGCCGAACTGGTGTTGGTGGGATGGCGCGAAGGGCACTGGTTGTTCGCCCGACAACCTATCGTGCACTTCGGTTTCTATAGCAATCAGTCCCTGGAACAGTCCGCGCTGTGGCTTCGCAGCCATCCGCAGGCCTATGCGCTGGTGCCTGAGCGGGACCTGGCGCGCTGCTACGACCCGCAAAAGGCCCGCAGCGTCGGCGAGACCTCCAGGGCCGAGTGGTTCCTGGTGGGGGCCGATGCGGATAACCAGCAGTGCCAGCCTCCGGCACCGGGGAAGGTGTATTCATTCGCGTGGAAGCAGCCTTTGTAGCGACTGGGAGATTGCTATCGCGGGCAGGCTCGCTCCCACAGGGGATTTGTGTTCACCGTGAAACCCTTGTGGGAGCGAGCCTGCTCGCGATAAGGCCATGACCGGCAACCCACCCCCAAACCATGGCCAAACCAGTCAGCCAACTTGATAGCTTTGACCATTGCCGCCCAAGTCCTTCGGCGCGAGTATTCCCCTGTTTACGGTTCCCCCAACCAATAAAAAGTACAGAGGGATTCTGGTCATGCGCGATTATCTGTCCGCTACGTCGCAGTTCGATTACCTGCACACCGTCAATACCGCACTGCACGGCTCGCTCGAGGCGTTGAACGCCTGCGTCGAGTGTTGCGACCGGCATGCGTTGCCGGGACGCATCGCATTGTTCTGGGAGGGCCGTGACGGCAGTGACGCGACCTGGACTTATCGTGATCTGCAGGACCGCGCCGCACGCTTCGCCAACTTCCTGCTGGCCCAAGGCGTAAACAAGGGCGACAAGGTGGCCGGTCTGCTGCCGCGTACCGCAGAGTTGCTGATCGTGGTGCTCGCCACGTGGCGTATCGGGGCGGTGTATCAGCCGTTGTTCACCGCGTTCGGCCCCAAGGCCATCGAGCATCGTCTCGGCAGTTCCGGCGCCCGTATCGTCGTCACCGACGGGGTCAACCGGCCCAAACTCAATGAAGTGAGCGGTTGCCCCACCGTGGTCACCGTCGGCGGCGAAAAAGGCCGGGGGATCGTGCGGGGCGACTACAGCTTCTGGGCTGAAGTCGAGAACCACTCCAATCAATGCGAACCGGTCATGCTCACCGGTGAAGACCCGTTCCTGCTGATGTTTACGTCCGGTACCACTGGGCCAGCCAAGGCGTTGTCCGTGCCGCTCAAGGCCATCGTTGCCTTTCAGAGCTACACCCGGGACGCTGTGGACCTGCGTCCCGAAGATGCCTTCTGGAATCTGGCTGATCCGGGCTGGGCCTATGGCATTTACTTCGGCGTGACCGGCCCGTTGGCGATGGGACATCCCGTCACCTTCTACGATGGTCCGTTTACCCTGGAAAGCACGTGCCGGGTCATCAACAAGTACGGCATCACCAACCTCACGGGCTCGCCCACGGCCTATCGCCTTTTGATTGCCGGAGGCGAGCAGTTCGCCCGGTCGATCAAGGGTCGGCTGCGTGTTGTCAGCAGCGCCGGCGAGCCGCTGAACCCGGAGGTGATCCGCTGGTTCGCCGATCACCTGAATGTGGTGATCCACGACCATTACGGCCAGACCGAACTGGGCATGGTGCTGTGCAATCACCACGGGCTTGAACATCCGGTTCACCTGGGGGCGGCCGGCTTCGCCTCGCCGGGCCACCGGATCGTGGTGCTGGATGAAAACCACCAGGAACTGGACGTCGGCCAGCCGGGCATTCTCGCCGTCGACCGCAGCCAGTCGCCGATGTGCTGGTTCGCCGGTTATCAGGGCGGGCCCACCAAGGCGTTCGTCGGCAATTATTACCTGAGCGGCGATACCGTCGAGCTGAACCCGGACGGCAGCATCAGTTTCGTCGGTCGCAGTGACGACGTGATCACCACCTCGGGCTACCGCGTTGGTCCCTTCGATGTGGAAAGCGCCTTGATCGAACACCCTGCGGTGGTGGAAGCCGCCGTGGTCGGCAAGCCCGACCCGGAGCGTACCGAGCTGGTGAAAGCCTTTGTCGTGCTCAATGCCCAGTATCGCGCCGAGCCGGAGCTGGCCGAAGAGTTGCGCCAACACGTGCGCAAGCGCCTCGCGGCCCATGCGTATCCCCGTGAAATCGAATTTGTCAGCGACTTGCCGAAAACCCCAAGCGGCAAATTGCAGCGCTTTATCTTGCGCAACCAGGAGATCGCCAAAGCTCAAGAGGCCGCGGCGGCTAACGTTTCAGCTTGAATCCAAGGAAACCATGATGCAGATCGACAACAAGATTTTCCTCGTCAGCGGCGGTGCGTCCGGCCTCGGTGCGGCCACCGGCGAGCTGTTGGTCAAGGCCGGCGCCAAGGTGATGCTGGTGGACCTCAATGCCGAAGCCGTGGCCACCCAGGCACAGAAGCTCGGCTGCCAGAGCGTGGTGGCGGACATCAGCAACGAGGCGGCGGCCGAAGCGGCAATCAAGGCCACCGTCGAGGCATTTGGCGGCCTGAACGGCCTGGTGAACTGCGCCGGCATCGTGCGTGGCGAGAAGATCCTCGGCAAGAACGGCCCTCACGGGCTCGCCAGCTTCAGCCAGGTGATCAACGTCAACCTGATCGGTAGCTTCAACTTGCTGCGCCTGGCCGCTGCGGCCATCGCTGAAACCGAGGCCGATGCCGACGGCGAGCGTGGCGTGATCATCAACACCGCGTCGGTGGCCGCCTTCGACGGCCAGATCGGCCAGGCGGCCTATGCGGCATCCAAGGGCGCCATTGCCAGCCTGACCCTGCCCGCTGCCCGGGAGCTGGCGCGTTTCGGCATCCGTGTGATGACCATCGCACCGGGGATCTTCGAAACGCCGATGATGGCCGGCATGACCCCGGAAGTCCGCGATTCCCTGGCCGCAGGCGTACCATTTCCGCCGCGCCTGGGCAAACCCGCCGAGTACGCGGCGCTGGTCAGGCATATCATTGAAAACAGCATGCTCAACGGCGAGGTGATTCGTCTCGACGGCGCCTTGCGCATGGCAGCGAAGTAAGGAGAATTTGTCATGACCCACGATCCGATTGTCATCGTCAGCGCCGTCCGCACGCCAATGGGCGGCTTCCAAGGTGAACTCAAGAGCCTCAGCGCCCCGCAATTGGGCGCGGCCGCGATCAAGGCCGCCGTGGAGCGCGCCGGCATCAGCCCTGGCTCCGTTGAAGAAGTGCTGTTCGGTTGCGTGCTCGCCGCAGGCCTGGGCCAGGCCCCGGCGCGGCAGGCGGCGTTGGGTGCCGGGCTCGACAAATCGACCCGTTGCACCACCCTGAACAAGATGTGCGGCTCGGGCATGGAAGCGACCATGCTCGCCCATGACATGCTCGTTGCCGGCAGTGCCGAGGTGGTGGTGGCCGGTGGCATGGAAAGCATGTCCAACGCCCCGTATCTGCTCGACCGCGCCCGTAGCGGCTTGCGCATGGGCCACGGCAAGGTCCTGGACCACATGTTTCTCGATGGCCTGGAAGACGCCTACGACAAGGGACGCCTGATGGGTACCTTCGCCGAGGACTGCGCCGAAGCCAACGGTTTCAGCCGTGAAGCCCAGGACGCCTTTGCCATTGCGTCCACCACCCGCGCCCAGCAGGCGATCAAGGACGGCAGTTTCGACGCCGAGATCGTGCCGCTGCAGGTCATGGTCGGCAAGGAGCAGGTCACGGTGAGCCACGACGAACAGCCGCCAAAGGCACGAATCGACAAGATATCGTCCCTCAAGCCGGCGTTCCGCGAGGGCGGCACGGTGACGGCGGCCAACGCCAGCTCCATCTCCGACGGAGCCGCTGCGCTGGTGCTGATGCGCCAGAGCCAGGCGACTCAGCGGGGCTTGAAGCCCCTTGCAGTGATTCACGGCCACGCGGCGTTTGCCGACACTCCGAGCCTGTTCCCCACCGCACCGATCGGCGCGGTGAAAAAGCTGATGCAAAAGACCGGCTGGTCGCTGGATCAAGTCGATCTGTTCGAAATCAACGAAGCGTTTGCCGTGGTAGGGCTGGTGACCATGGACAAGCTGGAGATTCCCCACGACAAGGTCAACATCCACGGTGGCGCCTGCGCCTTGGGCCACCCGATCGGTGCATCCGGGGCTCGGATCCTCGTGACACTGCTCTCGGCCCTGCGTCAGAAAGGCCTCAAGCGCGGTGTTGCGGCGATCTGCATCGGCGGCGGCGAAGCTACGGCCATGGCCGTTGAATGCCTGTATTAAGGAATCACCATGCTCCCAACTGAAGAACAGATACAAATCAGCGACGTGGCCCGGCAGTTCGCCCAGGAACGCCTGAAGCCGTTCGCCGCCGAGTGGGACCGCGAGCACCGCTTTCCCAGGGAAGCTATCGCCGAGATGGCCGAACTGGGCTTCTTCGGCATGCTCGTGCCGGAGCAGTGGGGTGGTTGCGACACCGGTTACCTGACCTATGCCATGGCCCTGGAGGAGATCGCCGCCGGTGACGGGGCGTGCTCGACCATCATGAGCGTGCACAACTCGGTGGGCTGCGTGCCAATCCTCAAGTTCGGCAGCGATGAGCAGAAGGCCCGGTTCCTCACGCCCCTGGCCAGCGGCGCGATGCTCGGCGCCTTTGCCCTGACCGAGCCCCAGGCCGGCTCGGACGCCAGCAGCCTCAAGACCCGTGCGCGACTGGACGGCGATCATTACGTGCTCAACGGTAGCAAGCAGTTCATCACCTCGGGGCAGAATGCCGGGGTGGTGATCGTATTCGCGGTGACCGATCCGAGCGCGGGCAAACGGGGTATCAGCGCGTTCATCGTGCCCACCGATTCACCGGGGTATAGCGTGGCGCGGGTCGAGGACAAACTAGGTCAACACGCCTCCGATACCTGTCAGATCCTGTTCGAGGATGTGAAGGTGCCGGTGGCCAATCGGTTGGGGGAGGAGGGTGAAGGCTACAGGATCGCCCTGGCGAACCTGGAAGGCGGGCGAGTCGGCATCGCGGCGCAAGCGGTCGGCATGGCACGCGCGGCATTTGAAGCGGCCCGGGATTATGCCCGCGAACGTCAGAGCTTCGGCAAGGCGATCATCGAACACCAGGCCGTGGCGTTCCGCCTGGCGGATATGGCGACCCAAATCGCCGTGGCGCGGCAGATGGTGCATTACGCCGCCGCGCTGCGGGATAACGATCAGCCTGCACTGGTAGAGGCTTCCATGGCCAAGTTGTTCGCCTCGGAAATGGCCGAAAAAGTCTGCTCCATGGCGTTGCAAACCCTGGGTGGATACGGTTATCTCAATGACTTCCCGCTGGAACGCATTTACCGCGACGTACGGGTCTGCCAGATCTATGAAGGCACCAGCGACATTCAGCGCATGGTCATTTCGCGCAATCTTTGAACAGGAGTCCTGCATGAGCTACGAAACGATTTTGTTGGAAATCAAGGACCGCGTCGGCCTGATCACCCTCAACCGGCCCCAGGCGCTGAACGCCTTGAACGCGCAGATCGTCAGCGAGTTGAACCACGCGCTGGACAGCCTGGAAGCGGACCCGAAGATCGGCTGCATCGTACTGACCGGCTCGAAGAAAGCCTTCGCCGCCGGGGCCGATATCAAGGAAATGGCCGAGCTGACCTATCCGCAGATCTACCTCGACGACCTGTTCAGCGACAGCGACCGCGTGGCCAACCGCCGCAAGCCGATCATCGCGGCGGTGAACGGCTTCGCCTTGGGTGGCGGTTGTGAGCTGGCCCTGATGTGCGACTTTATCCTGGCCGGCGACAATGCCAAGTTCGGCCAGCCGGAGATCAACCTTGGCGTGCTGCCGGGCATGGGCGGCACCCAGCGCCTGACCCGGGCGGTGGGCAAGGCCAAGGCCATGGAAATGTGCCTGACCGGACGCTTCATCGATGCGGTGGAGGCGGAACGTTGCGGCATCGTGGCGCGGATTGTACCGGCTGATGAGCTGTTGGACGATGCCCTGAAAACCGCTGCACTGATCGCCTCCAAGTCGGTGCCGATCAGCATGATGGTCAAGGAAAGCGTCAACCGTGCGTTTGAAGTGAGCCTGTCCGAAGGCGTGCGTTTCGAACGACGCGTGTTCCATGCGGCGTTCGCGACCCAGGACCAGAAAGAAGGCATGGCGGCCTTCGTGGCCAAGCGGCCGGCGGAGTTCCAGGACAAGTAAGCGGCGCCCTGACAGACGCCATCGCGAGCAGGCTCGCTCCCACACGGGATCGGCGCTGTACGCAGCCTTTGCATACGCCGCAGGATCCTGTGGGAGCCGGGCTTGCCCGCGAAGACGGCAGTCCATCCAACATCACCGTGGTAGACACGCCGCCATCGCGAGCAGGCTCGCGATGGCGGCCTATCGGCTTGCAGTCATTTGACTGGCAGGTTCGCTACGCGGCCTCGTGGAACTTCGCCTGGGATTTGCCGGCACGCTTGGCCCGGTACAGCGCTTCGTCGGCCTGGGCCAGTGCGTCGGCAAACGCGCCGCCGGTCCAGAGCGTCCCACCGATACTGCAACCGATCTTGATCGACTGTCCGGCTAATACGACCGGTTCGGCCAGCTTCGCCAGGATGCGTTGCGCAGCGCCCTGGATGCTGGCCAGGGTTTCTCCGTTGTTCAGGCGCAGCAGGAGCACGAATTCGTCCCCGCCGTGGCGCACGGCAATGTCGCCCTCGCGCACTGCCGTCAGCAGCCGAATGCCGACTTCATGAAGTAACGCGTCGCCAGCGGCATGGCCGAAGTCATCATTGACGGGTTTGAAACCGTCGAGATCCACGCACAGCACGCCGAAGTCGCACTGTGTTTCAACTTCGCGACCCACGGCTTCGACATACTTGTTCAGGGCCGCCCGGTTAGGCAGGCCAGTGACGACATCGCGATAGGCAATGCCTTCGACCACCGCCAGTTGGCCTCTCTTTCTGGTCAGGCTGTCGACGAGGTGGCGGATCGCAACACTCAGCGTTTCGACCTCCCGACTGCCCTTGAGCAGAGGGATGCTGACATCGGCGCCCTCGGACAGCCGGGCGGCCGCCTCGGCGATTTTATTGATGGGGCCGGTAATGATGCCCGCGACAAACCACCCGATCACGGCAAACAGGACGGACAGCAGGGCACCCCACATGAGGATATCGTTACGCAATCGATGCGCTTCAGCGAAAGCCGCTTCAGTCGGCTGTCGCGTGACCACAGTCCAGCCCAGGCCGCGATAATCGCCGACGCCAACGCTCCGGGCCGAACCTGCCATGTACACGTTACCGTCCTGCCAGCGCTTGACCGACCAGCTTTGCCCGACACCTTCGTTGACAGTGATGCCGATAGGTTTACCGATCATTTCGTCAGGCCCCAGGATGACGGTGCCATCTTTGCTGATCACCAGGAACTCCAGCCCAGGCAGGCGCTTTTGCAAGGGTGCGAACAATGACCGTCCAACCTCGTCAGCCCACTTCCACGACAGGTGCGCCGCCAGCACTCCCATGAATTGGCCGGAGTTGTCCCGGACTGGCATGCTGATGTCGACAAACTTCATCGCTTCACCGGAAGGGTTGGGCAGCAGCTTCGCTAGCATGACCGCCTCATGGACATCGCCGATAAAGGCCTCGTCCTGACCATTGACGAAGACAGGGCGGTGTGAAATGTCGACGCCTTCGAGCAGTCTTTCGGTCGAGGCGACCACGGTGCCATGGGCATCGGTAAGGCCGATCCATGAATAGCTCGGGAACTGATCGCTGAGATGATTGAGCAGTGCCCGTGCTTCGTCGATGTTCGCAGCGTTGCGCAATGTCTCCAACTGACTCAGGACGGTGAGCGCCTTTGACCGGTTACTCATGTCGCGATCAAGGCGATCAACCATCGAGTACGCATATTCGCTCAGTTGAAGACCGGTTTTGCCTTTGAGCCTGGAGATGGACGATTCGCCTATAACGGTACCGAACAGGCAACTGAGGACCAGCACGACCAATGCGACAGTCAGCGCAAGTCGCGCTCGTAAACTCTGAAAGGGAAGGGAATACATGTGAGCCGCCAAAGGGATGGAATCGAATACCTGGGTCCCTGGCATCCTGTTGTTTCGTTATCGTCTCAGAATTCCCTCGTCCAGGGTACTGCAGTCGGTAAATGGAGATGGCTACGCGCCGTCTCCACGCTGACTCGATAGGTAGTTGGCGCACAAAGCAGGAGAATATCCGCCGGGCTCACGACGCACGGGAGACGCGCGACCCAAACCCGGCAGCTGTTTCAGTCAGAAGATGAATTTGAGTAGCGCGATGACCACGATCAGGCCGATCAGGAAAATAATGCCAACGGTACTGCCAAGAAATTTCAACATGGGAAGTGCTCTCATCGGATGGGCTTAATGGTCTAGACCTCTGGTGCGGGAGCTCGTTTCGATTATTTTTCGATGGCTTCCACCTATCCGAATGCTCGGTTTGACGATCCTCGACATAAGCGGCATTATTGCTCGATTGCGAGCATTGTTGCTCGATTGTGCGGATTGTGAACTCATGGGCTCATCCAACGACGTATTTCCCGGCGAACGCCAGCAATTGATCAGCGAACGCCTTGCCCGATATGGCCGTGTGATTGCGGCTGACCTGGCCAGTGAACTGAATGTATCCGAGCACTCGATCCGACGTGACCTGGGCGCGCTGGCGGCGGCAGGGTTGTGCAAGCGCGTGTATGGTGGCGCTATCCTGCTGCCTGCGGCGGAACGACCGATAGGTGTTCGCGTCAGGCAGGATGCCGGACGCAAGGACTGTCTCGGCCAGACCGCTGTCTCGTTGCTGAGCGCCGGCCAGCACGTTTTCATCGATGCCGGGTCGACCAACCTCGCTATCGCCTGCGCCATTGATCCCCAGCTCCCGCTCACCATCACCACCAACTCGCCGTTGATTGCGGTGCAACTGATGAAGTTGCCTCGCGCCGAGGTCATCGTGTTGGGCGGGCGCTTGAACACTGTCGCGGGAGGCGCAATCGGGCTGGCTGCAGCACAGCAACTACGGCAGTTCAGTTTCGACCTGTGCTTTCTCGGCGCTTGCGCCATCGATCCGGACAACGGCATTACAGCCTTCGGCCTGGACGACGCCGAGTTCAAGCGCGCAGTGGTCGCGGCGAGCGGCCAGGTGGTCGTGGCAGTGACCAACGAAAAACTCTCCAGCGTTGCGCATTATCAAGTGGCCGCGTGTGGCGAAGTGTCTACCCTGGTGGTGGAACACGATGCGCCGCGGGAGCGCCTGGAGCCGTTTTTCAACCGGATCTCCAATGTCGTCACGGCCGCTCGTTAAGTCGCTGGCTGTCGGGCTTGCCCCAATGCCAGTCAGTTGAGGAGCAAACGGCGCAAATCCTGTGGGAGCAAAGCTTGCTCGCGACAGCGACAGACCAGTCAACATTGTTGCTGACTGACTTACCGCAATCGCGAGCAAGCTTTACTCCCACAGGTTGTGGCTTAACTGATTGGCATTAGGCTTGCCGGGCCTCGACGCGAACGACCATCCAGATGCCGCCCCCGGACACCAGTATTCCCAATGCCATCGGCCACGACAGTGGTTCGTTGAACATGGCCCACGCCCAAAGCATCGTAACCGGTGGGCTGAGGTAGAGGATGCTCGCAACGCGAGTGGCAGTTGCGCGGCGCAGGCAGAGCCAATAGAGCCCATAGCCGCCTATCGTGGACAACCCTACCGTCCATAGCACGCTCAAGGCAAACCCGGCGCTGGGTATCGGAACCAGGCTAGCCGGTATGCCTTCAAGAAGAGCGAATACCACGCCCGAAACACAGCATTGCAGCCAAAGGTTGGGCATCAGGCCCAGTGATTCGGACGCTGGCAAATACTTTTGCCACAAGGTCGCGACAGCCAGGGAAAGCATGCCCAGCAGGGGCAGGGCGTAGGCCCACCCTGGCGCGTTTCCCCAGGTGAGTGCACCGTGGGTGGCCAGCGCAGCGCCAGCCAGGCCGATTATCAGGCCTGCCCAGACCTGCCAGGCCAGTCGTTGTCCGAGTACGCAAGCCGCCAACAGCGCCATGCCCATCGGCAAAAGGTCGGCAAACAGCGCGGCAAGGCCCGCTGGCACGCCCAGGGCAATGCCTTGGGTAATGCCGGCGAGATAGCCCCCCATGGCCAGCAGGCCGATGCCGGCGTTTTTCAGGAGCACCGCCACCGTCGCCTGTCGTAACTGCTTCGCGACGAAGGGAAACAGTACCAGCGTGACAACCAAGCAGCGCCAGAACACCACCAGCAACGGAGGAGCGTAATCGATGGAAAAGCGCGCGCCGACAAAACCGGAGCTCCACGTCAGGATCAACGCGGCTTCCAGAAAGGGTAACGGAATCATCCAGTACCAGGCTGAACGGGGTGAGGCTGTGCATGGGGTCGCTTTCATGACTCCACGCTACAAAAACGGCGTAATCTGATAAATCAAAATGTATTGCAGCAGTCCTTCATAAAAGGTGAATCATGGCGGCCGTACTCGACATTGAGCTGATTCGTACATTTCACGCCGTCGCGCGTATCGGCAAGTTCAGCGCCGCGGCAGAACACCTGCATAAAAGCCCGGCGGCGGTGAGCGTGCACGTGCAGCGGCTGGAGACGGTTGCCGGGGGGCGCTTGCTCAACCGTGATAATCAGTCGGTCTCGCTGACGGCGCTGGGCAAGCGCCTGCTCGTGTCGACCACAGAGCTGCTGAGCGCCCACGACCGGGTGCTGGCCGACCTGCATGGCAACCGTCTGGCTGGACGCATCAGCCTGGGGGTGCCGGACGAATATGCGAACCATGTCATCCGTGACATTCTTCCGACGTTCGTAGCGGCCTGGCCGAACGTGGTGCTGGAGCTCAAGACTGCCCCCAGCTATGCGCTACAGGACCTGGTGCAGCGTGGAAAACTCCAGGCGGCTGTCGTTACCCGGCCGAAGGAACGGCCGGACGCGCCAGGGCAGGTGCTGGTACCCACAGCGCCCGTCTGGGTCGGACCGATCAACATGATGCTGGCCTCATCGCAGCCGCTCCCACTGGCCGTGCACGCGGCACAATGCCCTTACCGACAAGCCATGCTCGAATCGCTCAGGCACAGTGGACGCAAGGTGCGCATCGTGCTGGAGAGTCCCTCCAACCAGGCCGTCAAGGCGTGCGTCGAGGCCGGATTGGCAATCAGCCTGATCGATCGCGCCCGTGTGACGGAGAAGATGCAGATACTCGCCGGCCTGCCGGTCATCCCGGAGCATGAGGTGGTGTTCATGCGCTCGCGCATCGGCGAGACCGATGCAGCGGTGGATCTGCTGGGCCAGGCCATGGGGCAGCTGTTTCGGCTCTAGGGACTGTCGGTACGTCCCTCAGGTGCGGAAATGCCCCACCCGTTGCTGCTGATGGTTCGCCATCTCATAGAGCTGGAGGCTGGCTTGCGACGCGTCCTGCATCCGGCTGGTCAATGTTTCGCTGATCGTGCGGATGTCGCTGACGCGATGACTGATGTCTTCGACCACTGAGCTTTGTTCCAGGGCAGCGCTGGCGATCTGCTGGTTCATTTGTTCGATCACTTCCACGGCGTCGCTGATGTTCTGCAGCGCCACCTGGGTCTGTTCGACCTGAACCACGCTGCCCCTGGCCAGTTCACGGCTGAGTTGGGTGTTGTGCACCACCTCCTGGCTGAGCTGTTGCAGCGCTTCGATCACCCTGCGGATATGTTCGACCGAGTTCTGGGTGTTGCTGGCCAGGTGCCGGACTTCGTCGGCCACCACTGCGAAGCCGCGCCCCTGTTCACCGGCCCTGGCCGCTTCAATCGCAGCATTGAGGGCTAACAGGTTGGTCTGCTGGGCGATGGCGCAGATCACATCCAACACTTGGTTGATCTGCTGGCTGTTGTCGGCGAGGGTCTGCACCTGACCGAGGGTGGTTTCGAGGCTTTGATCAAGGGTGCCGATACTGCTGAAAGCGTTGGCGAACAGGGCTCGTCCGGATCGGCTGGCACTTTCGGCGCGAGTGGCCGCATCGGCCGCTTGATGGGAATGACGGGCTACTTCTTGGGCGCTGGCGCTCATTTCATGCAGGGCGGTGGCGGCCAGTTCGACATCCCGGTACTGCCTGGACATGCCGGTGCTCACCTCCTGGGCCACTTGCGAGGAGGTGTCGGCAGTGTTGCGGGTGTCTCGAGAGGCTTGCTGGATATCGCGGATGATGGGTTGCAGTTTGGCGAGGAAGCGGTTGAACCCATTGGCCAGTTGGCCCAGCTCGTCGCTGCGGTGGTCGGGCAGGCGCCGGGTAAGGTCGCCATCGCCTTCGACAATGGCATTGAGCATGTCGGCGACGCTGAGCAGCGGTCGAGTCACGCCGTAGGCGGTCAGCCATATGAGTGACAATCCCAGCCCGCCGGCCAGCAGTCCCAGTCCGAGATTGACCCAGTTGGCGTATTGCTGCCTTTCATCCAACTGAGCCTGCATCTGCAAGGCCGGCGCCTGAACCAACGCCTCGGGAACGCGTATCTGCAACTGCCAGGGGGCGCTGTTGGCGACCGTCTGCACAGCCTGATGCACGTCGACCGAGGTCTCCGACACGCTGCCGCTGTGGCCGGCAGGCTGGCCCGACGGGGACAGAATGCTGATCTCGCTATGGCCTGGATACAGGTCATCGGCCAGGGTCGCGGCGAGCTTCTGCAGGGTATCGAGGCTGATGTCCATACCCACGACGCCAATGGCCTGGCCGTTGTCCATCAACGGGATCGAGATGCTGCTCATGAGAGTTTTCCGGCCCTCGACTTCAACCTCGTAGGGTTCCGTCATGCAGGTACGCCGCTCGGTCTGTGGGCAGAAGTACCAGGCGTTCCCCGGCTCGCTGCCTGGCGGCGCAGTGTTGGCAATGATCTGGGCTTCGCTGAGCACTTCCTGAACCAGTTGCCCAGGCTGGCTTTGCGACCAATACAAGGCAAAGCGTCCCCTTTCGTTCCCGGCCAGGTTCCGCTGGCCGGAGAAACCGGCATCGGCTCCGGCGAGCGCGTCAGGCAACAACACAACGTACAGCCCGAGGATCTTCTCGCGTTTAAGCAGAGCCCGGCGGGCGGCGCCGATCAGCGCCTGGCGCAGTTGGGTGGCGGTCAATCGCCCATCCAGGGTTTGGGCGCGTAGCTGCAGAACCTCTTGGGCGAATCCTTCCCCATACAGCGCTGTTTCGTTGAAAAAACGCTCCACCCGCTGGCCATGGGCGAGGGCTTGGGCCTGCAAGCGCTCCAGGGCTGACCGGCCCAGCAGAAGACTGCTCTGATGCTTCAACAACTTTGCGCTCTGTTGGTTCTGGTACAGGGACGCGCCGGTCAGCGCGCCGACGACGGCCAGGAGGGACAATCCACTCAAGAGTGTGATCCGCCACTGAATACTGAGACGCGCGAAGAACATGCCGGGACTTCCTGCTGGAGGCTTCAGATCGCACGCAGACAAAGCCTGGGGTGGCGTTGGAAGGCGCGTCCCACCTGATTGTTATTGTTGGGTACCCGGCACTTGGTTCAAGGCCGGCGAGGCCATCTTGCTGGACGCAATGTCCGCGCCGTTAGCCCGAATCGGCAGCAACTGCCGGGTACCGGACTTCAAGGCTGCCCCACTTTGGGGCGAGGCTCCCGATGCTGCCGATTTGGGATAGCGAACGGTTTTGGCGAGGGCATAGGATCGACCCCGGCAACACACAACAAGTCTGTGCGGAACGGTAAGTCTGGCGTGCACCGATCCTGCAACAGCGGCCTCATACAATAAGGTTAAAAAAATGAGCGTATCTTTTCCGATCAGCAGCTCCACGGAGTTGAAGCGAGGCGCCTTGGGTGTCGGCTTCATCATCTTCTTTGTGGTATCGGCGGCGAGCCCACTGAGTGTCATCGCGGGGGGCTTCCCCATCGGCATCATGCTGGGTAACGGTGCCGGTACGCCGGCGTTGTTGATCCTGGCCCTGCTGGTGTTACTGGCGTTCTCGGCGGGATACACCGCCATGTCCCGGCACATGACCAACGCCGGCGGTTTCTACGCCTTTACATCCCGCGGCCTGGGCGGTCTGGCCGGCGGCGCGGCGGGGGTATTGGCAATGTTCGCCTACAACATCCTTCAGGTCGGCCTGTACGGCATGTTCGGCGGAGTCGTCAGCGGCACGATGGCCAGCGTGTTCGGCCTGGAGCTGCCCTGGTGGGCTTATTCGCTGATGGCCATGGCGAGCGTGGCGATTCTTGGCTATCGCAAGATCGACCTCTCTGCGCGGGTGCTCTCGGTGGTGGTCATCGCCGAGTACCTGGCCATCCTGATCCTGGACTTCGCCATCCTCAAGACCGGCGGCGACAGTGGCATCAATTTCGATTCGTTCGACCGCAGCCACGTGTTCAGCGGCACGCCGTCCATTGGCCTGCTGTTCTGTTTCGCCGCCTTTATCGGCTTTGAGGCCACCACCATTTATGGCGAAGAAGCCCGGGATCCGCACCGCACCATTCCGATTGCCACCTATAGCTCGGTGCTGTTGATCGGCGGCTTCTATGCCTTGTCGGTGTGGGCCATGGTGGTGGGCGTGGGGGCGGACAAGATTGTCCCGACGTTGCAGGCATTGCAGGACCCGACCACGTTCATCTATGGCATGTCCGATCACTTTGTCGGCCCGTACCTGACCCAGGTCATCCGTATCCTGTTCATGGTCAGCATCTATGCCGGACTGCTGGCGTTCCACAATGCCGCGGCCCGTTATTTCTACGCCATTGGGCGTGACGGGCTGCTGCATCGCCAATTGGGCACGACCCACCGCGTCCACCAGAGCCCGCACATGGGCTCGGCGCTGCAAAGCCTGATTGCCGCCGTGGTGGTGCTGATTTTCGCCGCGCTGGATGCCGACCCGATCCTGCAACTGTTCGCCTGGTTCTCCAACCTGGCGACCCTGTGCGTGATCCTGCTGATGGCGCTGACCTCGGCCGCAGTGGTGGTGTATTTCCAACGTCACCCGGAACTGAAGCTCGGGGTTTGGCGCGGACGGATCCTGCCGGTTTTTTCCTGCCTGGCATTGTTGGTGGTCCTGGCGCTGGCGGTGATTCATTTCGACGTGCTGACCGGGGCCAGCGCGCTGCTGTCCTACGCCCTCTGCGCCATCATCCCCGTCGCGCTGATTGTCGGTGTAGGCCTGGCGATCCGGCTGCGCAGGATTTCCCCCGAGCGGTTCATGGCGTTGGGTAGCCACAAACTTTAGGGCCTCACGCGGCACTGTTCAATTCTCACGAAAAATACCGGTCCGCGCGGTACGGGACGGCCCGTCCGCGCGCGAAAGGGAGGTACTGATGCACGATTATCAAATGCTCATCAACGGGGTTGCGGTCAGCGGCGAACAGGGTGGCTTCGATGTCATCAACCCGGCCACCGGCAGCGCCTTTGCCCGCTGCCCCGCCGGCTCCCTGGCCCAGTTGGACCTGGCGGTCGATGCAGCCCAGGCGGCTTTCAGCGAGTGGCGCCACAGCACGCACGAAGACCGGCGGGAGCGCTTGCTGGGCATCGCCGCGGACATCGAAGCGCAAGCCGAGGCGTTGGCACGATTGATTGTCCAAGAGCAGGGCAAGCCGCTGGCTCTCGCGCTTTTCGAAGTCATGGGGGCGGTGGCCTGGACGCGCTACACCGCCGAACAGCAGATTCCGGTGGAGCGGGTGGAAGAAACCCCGACCCAGCGTATCGAGCTGCACCGCAAGCCGTTGGGGGTGGTGGCCTCGATCACGCCTTGGAACTGGCCGTTCATGATCGCCATCTGGCACATCATGCCGGCGCTGCGGGCCGGCAATTGCGTGATCAGCAAACCGTCCAGCCTCACCCCCTTGAGCACCCTGAGCCTGGTGCACCTTATCGCCCGGCATGTGCCCAAGGGCGTGATCAACGTCGTGACCGGAGAACAGGGTTTCGGCAGCGCGATCACCTCTCATGCCGGCATCCACAAGATCGTATTCACCGGCTCGACGGCCACCGGCCAGAGCGTGATGCGCGGCGCCGCGAGCAATCTCAAGCGCCTGACGCTGGAGCTGGGGGGTAATGACGCCGCCATCGTGTTGCCCGGCACCCCGGTGGAGGCCGTGGCCGAAGACATTTTCCAGGCCGCCTTCCTGAACATGGGCCAGACCTGTGCCGCCCTCAAGCGCCTGTACATCCACCAATCCCAATACGAGGCCTTTGCCGACGCGCTGGTGCGGATCGCTGCGCGCCAGGTGGTGGGTGACGGCCTGGAGCCCGGCGTCACTTTCGGGCCGGTGCAGAACCTTGAACAGCTGGAACTGGTCGAGGCGCTGGTCGCCGATGCCCGTGCCCATGGCGGCCGGGTGTTGTGCGGCGGTGCTCGGTTGGACCGGCCGGGGTTTTTCTATCCACCGACCCTGGTGGCCGATGTGACAGACGGGCATCGCCTGGTCGATGAAGAACAGTTCGGTCCGGTCCTGCCGCTGATTGCCTATCAGGATGTCGAGGATGTGCTGCGCCGCGCCAATGCCAGCGACATGGGCTTGGGAGGCTCGGTATGGGGTGGCAACGTCGAGCAGGCACAGGCCTTGGCCAGTCGCCTGGAAAGCGGCGTGGCCTGGGTCAACTGTCACGCGCAGATCCAACCGAATACGCCTTTTGGCGGCAGCAAAATGTCCGGGTTCGGTGTCGAGTTCGGTCTTGAAGGGTTGCTGGAGTTCACAGGCCAACAACTGCTGTTTGTACGCACCCGTGAAACTGAGTGAGGACTTGAATCATGTACGAGCAATACAAGACAGCGCAGAAGAAGTTCTGGCATCCGATGAGCTCCGCGGCACCGGCCCAGCGTTCGAAAACCCTGATCATCGCCAAGGGAGACGGCAACTACATCACTGATATCGACGGCCAGCGCATGCTCGACGGCGTCGGCGGCTTGTGGAACGTCAACGTGGGCCACAATCGAGCCTCGGTAAAGGCCGCCATTGCCGCGCAACTGGACGAACTGGCGTATTACCAGACGTTCGATGGCATCGCCCATCCGCGGGTGTTCGACCTGGCTGAGCGGCTGATCTCGATGTTTGCCCAGGAGAACATGGCCAGGGTGCTGTTCAGCGCCGGTGGTTCGGACGCGGTGGAGACCGCATTGAAAATGGCCCGCCAGTACTGGATCGCCAGCGGCGAGCCGGGGCGTACCCGTTTCCTGTCATTGCGCAACGGTTACCACGGCGTGCACATGGGCGGCACTTCGGTGGGCGGTAACGGTGTGTATCACTACAACCACGGGCCATTGCTCGCGGGCTGCCATTTGCTCGACACGCCGTGGCTGTATCGCAACCCCTGGGATTGCCGCGATCCGGAAGAACTGACTGCCCACTGCATTCGTCAGTTGGAAGACCAGATCGCGCTGTTGGGCGGGCAAACCATCGCTGCGCTGATCGCCGAACCGGTGCAGGGGGCGGGCGGCGTCATCGTGCCGCCGGCGAACTACTGGAAGAGGCTGCGGGAAGTCTGCGATCGCCACGGCATTCTGTTGATCGCCGATGAAGTGGTGACGGGGTTCGGCCGCACGGGTTGCATGCTCGGCAGTCGGGGTTGGGGCGTCGCGCCGGACGTGTTGTGCCTGGCCAAGGGCATCACCGCCGGTTACATCCCGATGGGCGCCACGGTGTTCAACCAGCGGATCGCCGATGCCATTGAGAGCGGGCCGGGGTTCAGCAGTGTGATCATGCATGGCTACACCTATAGCGGCCACCCGACCGCGTGTGCCGCGGCCCTGGCGGTGCTGGACATTGTCGAGGCCGAGGATCTGCCGGGCAACGCCGGGAAAATCGGCGCTCAGTTGCTGGAGCAGCTGCAACCGCTGGCGGAGCGCTACGCGGTGGTCGGTGAGGCGCGCGGCAAGGGCTTGATGATCGCCCTGGACCTGGTAACGGACAAGGCCACCCGCGAGCCCCTCGATCCGGCGACCGGCCTTGCTACGCGGATTGCCGATGAAGCGCGCCGTGGCGGTGTGCTGGTGCGTCCGATCGGCAACAAGATCGTCTTGTCGCCGCCGCTGACCCTGACATCAGAAGAAGCCGGTTTGATCGTTCGGGCCCTCGATCACGGCCTGGCCACCTGCCGCTGACCTGCAAAGCCGGTGCGGTCATCTGCACCGGCTTCACGAATCGCCAAGACAGCCTTTGAAAGGCGCACCACAAGGAGCTTCAGCCATGCGGTATCCATCGCGTATTGAATTTTTCAGCAGCGGTCTCGCCTGCACGTTGGCGTTCTGCGCCATGGGCCAGGCCCAGGCCTATGAGCTGTACGCCGACGAAGACAGCCACCTCAACGCCGACCTGCTGGCGGTGTTCGGTCATTTCAACAGCCGCAAGAACTACGACGGCACACCGGGCGGGTCTACCTGGCGGGAAGGTTTCATCAAGTATGGCGTGAGTGGCGATCAGGCCCTGGCCGGCCGTGGCACCGCCTACGGCGCATTCAGCCTGGTCAGTTCCGCGACCTGGGGAGACGGTGACGCGGCGGGGAACAGCCTGGGCACCGAGCGGACCACGAAAATCGAAGACGCTTACCTGGGCTGGCGATCCGCCGATCTGTTCCCGCTGTTGGGCCAGGACGGCGTCGACATCTCCGGCGGACGCCAGGTGGTCAAGTTGGGCAGGGGATTCTTGATCAACGACGACGGGCCGAACATGGGCAAGGGACCCGCCGATGGCCGCCTGAACCGCGGTGGCGCCTATTACCTGGCGGCTCGACACGCTTTCGACCAAACCGCCGTGGTGCGCCTGGGTGGGCAGGACGGTGTGCATGGCAGTGTGGCGTGGCTCAAGTCCGACAACCGCGCCCAGGCCGAAACCGAACTGGCCGCCAGTACCCTGGACTACACCGCCAAGGCCGGAACGCTGGGGCTGACCTGGGTCCATGGCATTGACGTGAGTGACCGCTGGGCCAGTGATTTCCAGAAACAACGCAAAGGCATGAACGTCTACAGCATTCGCGGTGAGGGTGACGCAGGCATCGAGAACGCCAGCCTGGCGTTTGAATATGCCTGGCAAGACAAGGACGCCGGTCCCGAGAAAGCCTGGTACGCCGAGGCCGGATATACCTTTGCCGACGTGACCTGGTCACCGAAACTGACATACCGCTATTCCCGCTACTCGCAGAAATGGGACTCGCTGTTTACCGGCCAGAGTACCGGCTACGGGACCTGGTTCCAGGGCGAAGTGGCCGGCAACTACGCCGGGCCATTCAACAGCAATACCGCCATCCACCACGTCGGCCTGAAGGCCGCCCCACTGGAGAACCTGACCCTCGGCGTGCTGTTCTTCGATTTCAACACGGTGCGCAAAAGCAATGCGCTGGACCTGGATGCGCGGGAGCTGGACCTCTATGCCGAGTGGGCCGTCAATCCGCACCTGATCGTCACCCCGCTCATAGGGCTCTACAAACCGGACCGGGACTCGACCACAGGCGGCAATCAAGCCACCGGCAACGGCACCAACGTGTACAGCCAGGTGAGTGTGGCCGTTCCGTTCTGAGGCACGGGCTGCGGCTGTCATGACGCCGCGGCGTCGCGGTCTAGCGCTGAAGGGGAGCGGGTGGATTCTGCATTTTTTCGGCAATGCGCCGGGTGGTCTCCATCACCATTTCAACCACGGTTTCCTGGCGCAGCAGCTTGAAGCTCTGGGTGCTGCCGACCGCGGAAAGGCTGCCCACCACCTCGTCGATCTCGGAATTGATGATCGGCGCGGCGATACCGGTCAGTCCCTGGTTGAGTTCGTCATGGGTCAGGCAGTAGCCATCCTTGCGGATCTTTTTCGCCGCCTTGGAAAAGCTGGCCCAGTCGTAGGGATTGTCCGGGTCGTTGGCCAGGTGCTCGTCGTACAGGCGTTGCAGGCGCCGGCTCTTCTGGAAGGCGATCAGAACCTTGGACTGCGCACCGCGAAAAAACGGCAGCGGCTGGCCGCGACCGAAGGCAAAGCGGTACGTGTCAGTGGGTTCGGCGATGTAGGTGTTGATGATGTGACCGTCGTAGAAAACGCTGGCGAACACTGCCAGGCCGGTTTCTTCGGACAGCTCGTGCATCAGCTCGCGGCCGGCCACAAGGATCGGATCGTACTGCCGCATCATCCAGTCCAGCTCGATGATCCGTGGACCCAGGCCATAGCTGCCGGCATCCACCCGACTCAGCAGGCCGGCGTCGCACAGGTCCTTGACGTAGCGGTACACGGTCGCCCGTGAGAGGCCCATGTGCTCGGCGATGGTGTCGGGGTCGATCTTCAACCGTTGCGGGCCGAACAGGTCCAGGACACTCAACATTTTACTCAGACTGCTCATTTGGCTCCTAAAGGGGAAGGGCGCGTGGCTGGCCGTTTGGTGAGCACTATAGGTAGACGCGCCTGGGATGGAAAGCCTGCTCACCGGCTGATGCAAGCGCTGCCACGTTACTCCAGAGCTTGAGAAATGCAAGCGGATTTGCAGGTTGTGATGCGCTATAAACTCACGTTAATCTCAAAATACGAGCTTTATGCAAATAAAATACTTGTTTTGTTGGTTTTGATGTGTGATAAATCTCAGCCATTGCAAACGCTCGAACAAGAGGGCTGGAAATGAATGGCGCGCAATTGATAGTGAAGGCGGCGGTGGCAAGCGGTATCGAGTACTGCTTCGCCAACCCCGGAACGACCGAAATCCCCCTGGTGGCCGCCATGGCCAGCGCCCCGGCCCTCAAGCCGGTCCTGTCCTTGTTCGAAGGTGTGTGCACCGGCGCCGCGGACGGTTACGGCCGGATTGCCGGCAAGCCGGCGATGACCCTGACGCACCTGGGGCCTGGTTTCGCCAACGGCATTGCCAACCTGCACAACGCCCGTCGCGCCAACACGCCGATTGTCAACGTCATCGGCGATCACGCCTCCTGGCACGTCAACTACGATCCGCCGCTGGCCAGCGATATCCAGGCATTGGCCGGGAGCGTCTCCGGCTGGGTGCGTACCTCGCGCACGGCATCGGGTATCGGCGAGGATCTCCAGGAGGCCGTGCGGTCCGCCTGGCAAGCCAAGGGCCAGATCGCCAGCCTGATCCTGCCGATGGACCTGCAAGCCAACGAAGTGGCGCGGGAAACGGCCTTCAGCACCTTGCACGCGCCGGTTCGGCGGTTTGCCGGTGACCGGATCGAAGCCATCGCCCAGGCACTGCGCAATGGTCAGCGGCTGGTGTTTATCGTGGGTGACCAGGGCCTGTCGGTTGCCGGCCTTGAAGCCGCGGGACGCCTGGCGCGATTGCCCGGCGTGCACCTGTTCGCCGAAACCTTCCCGCGCTTGAGCTATCGCGGCGGTGGTCTGCCGGACCTGGATCGCTTGCCCTATTTCCCCGAAGTGGCCATCGGCGTCCTGGACCAATACGACGCGGTGGTGTGTGCCGGCATTCCAGAGCCGATCAGTTACTTCGGCTACGAAGGTATTCCTTCTCGCCTGGCGGAACGTGATCGCCTGCTTTACCTGGCCGACGTCGGGGACGACGTGGCCGGTGCACTCACCGCACTGGCCGATGCACTGGAAGCACCGGCCTTCGTGCCGACGCCGATGGGTGTCGAGTTGCCGCCCGCCACCGACGAGTTGACCCCGCAGTCGATAGGGCAGGTGTTGGCCGCTTCGTTGCCGGATGACTGCATTGTCTCGGTGGAGGGTGGCACTTGCGGCTACCCGTTCTTCACCGCGTCGGCCCGTGCCGCACGGCATCGGGTGCTGACCAATACCGGGGGCGCCATCGGCCAGGGCATTCCGGTGGGGTTCGGTGCTGCGCTGGCCGAGCGAGGCAATCGGGTGTTCTGCCTGCAATCGGACGGCAGTGCCCAGTACACCATCCAGACCCTGTGGAGCATCGCCCGGGAACAGCTGCCGGTGGTGATTCTGATCGCCGCCAACCATCGCTACGCAATTTTGCAGAACGAGTTGCGCCGGTTTGGCATGACCGATTTCGGTCCCGAAGCCCTGAGCCTGACCGTGCTGGACCGTCCACGCATCGATTGGAAGGCCCTGGCCAAGGGCTACGGCCTGGCGGCGAGCACGGTGCACACCAATGCCGAATTGCAACGCGCCTTGGCCAATGCGGCCGTCGATGGCGGTCCTTGCCTGATTGAAATGGCGCTGTGAAGGAGGGGATATGAGCCAGATCCAATTGTTACCTGCCGTCGAGAAATTCCTTGCGCAACCCGGCCGCTTGTTCATTGGCGGCACCTGGCAGGACGCCGCCAGCGGTCGCCGGTTTGCCGTGGAAAACCCGGCCAGCGAAAGCAGCGTGGCTGAAGTGGCGGAAGGCGGTGAACGCGATGTCGACGCGGCCGTCGCAGCGGCCCGCGCAGCTTTCACCGGGCCGTGGGCGCAGCATTCGCCGGCCCAGCGTGGCCTGTTGTTGTTCCGCCTGGCGGAATTGCTGGATCAGCACCGCGAAGAACTGGCCCAGTTGATCACGCTGGAGAACGGCAAGCCGATTGCCATTGCCCGCGGTGAAGCGGCCAGCGCCGCCAACATAATTCGTTATTTTGCCGGCTGGCCGACCAAGATCGAGGGCAGCACGCACCCGGTGTCTCCCGCCAGCGGCGCGCCGATGCTCAATTACACCGTGCGTGAGCCCGTGGGTGTCTGCGCATTGATCGTGCCTTGGAACTTCCCGTTGACCATGTGCGTGTGGAAGCTCGGCCCGGTGCTGGCGACCGGTTGCGTCGCGGTGCTCAAGCCGGCCGAACAGACGCCCCTGGCTGCGATTCGCCTGGTGCAGTTGATCGAGGCCGCCGGCTTCCCGGCCGGGGTGGTCAACCTGATCACCGGCCTGGGCGCCCATACCGGCGCGCCGCTGGCCGGGCACCCGGACGTGGACAAGATCGCCTTTACCGGTTCGACCCAAGTCGGTCGGCTGATCGCTCAAGCGGCCACCGGCAACATGAAAAAGGTGTCCCTGGAGCTCGGCGGAAAGTCGCCCAACATCATCTTGCCCGACGCCGATATCGTGCGCGCCGCCAAGGGCGCCGCCGATGGCATCTTCTACAACCAGGGCCAGGTCTGCACCGCCGGCTCGCGTCTGTATGTGCACGCCAGCGTCCTCGACCAGGTACTGGAAGAGCTCCAGCGCCACGCAGCCGCCCATGTGTTGGGCCCTGGGCTGGATCCGGCCAGCAGCATGGGGCCGCTGGTGTCGGCCCGCCAACTGGGCTCGGTCCGTGGCTATCTGCAGCGGGGCCAGGAAGAAGGCGCCGAGCTGATCTGCGGCGGCGACCGGCCGGCCCACCTGGAGCGCGGCCATTTCATTCAGCCCAGCGTGTTCCTTGACCGCGCCGAGCGGGCCTGCGTCGCCCGCGAGGAAATCTTCGGCCCGGTGCTGACTGTCATGAGCTGGACCGAGGTCGATGAGCTGGTCCTGCGGGCCAACGACTCGCCCTACGGCCTGGCGGCCGGTCTCTGGACCCGGGACTTGCGCTCCGCGCACCGCATAGCCGCGCAGCTGAAGGCCGGTTCGGTGTGGATCAACTGCTGGAACGTCGTCGACCCGGCCTCGCCATTCGGTGGCTACAAACAGTCCGGATGGGGACGGGAAATGAGCAAGAACGTGATCGACGCCTACACCGAAACCAAAAGTGTTTTCGTCGATCTCGCCTGAGCCGAACAATCACAAGAGGAACTGCTATGGATCTGGAATTACAAGGCCGCGTGGCCATCGTCACCGGCGGTGGCATGGGCATCGGCAAGGAAGTCGCACGCTTTCTGTCCCAGGAAGGTTGCAAGGTGGTGATCTGCGCGCGGCGCATGGAGTATCTCGAACAGGCCGCTGAAGAAATCACCGCAGAGACCGGCAACGAAGTGCTGCCGCTGTTCTGTGACACCAACCAGATGTCGGCCGTGTCCGACATGGTGCACGCCGCCCACAAGCACTTCGGCCGCATCGACATCCTGGTCAACGGTGCCGCGGCGCCGTCCGGCGTGGTGCGCAATGACATCGAGCACGCGGGCGACGATGAACTGCTCTCGGACCTCAACACCAAGGTCATCGGCTATTTCCGGTGTGCCAAGGCCGTGACCCCGCACATGAAGGCGGGCGGCTTCGGTCGCATCATCAACATCGGCGGCCTGACCGGTCGCGGCAGCAAGGTCCTCTCGGGGATGCGCAACCTGGCCATTGCCCACATGACCAAGACGCTCTCCGACCAGCTCGGCCCAGCCGGCATCACCGTCAACCTTATCCACCCCGGCGTGGTGGACACCCCGCACATCCAGGAGCTGTACGAACGCGAAGGGATCAAGCAGGGCAAGACACCGGGGCAGGTCGAGCAGGGCTACATCGACGCGACGCCGATCCGACGCACCCTCGCGCCCATCGAAATGGGATGGCTGATCGGCTTCCTGGCATCGCCCAAGGCCGGCGCGGTGACGGGCGAATCCATCGGCATCGATGGCGGCCTGACACGTGGCATCTTCATTTGAGGAGCAGCAGCAATGAGTAACGGAACCCTTTTGGTCGCCACCGTCGGGCAGGCGGTGATCCGCAGTGCCGACGACGGCCGCACCTGGCACCGCCTGGGCCTGGGGCAGGACCTTGAGTTCGATGCAATCACCCGATCCCTGAGTGTCCACCCTGGCACGCCTGAAGTGATCTATGCCGGCACCGACGTCGGCCTGTGCGTCAGCCACGACACCGGAGGTCACTGGCAGCAGGTGGACTCGCCGTTCAACGGCCAGACCGTGTGGAAGGTGGCCGTGGATCCGGCGGATGCCCAGCGCATCTTCGTCGGTACGGGCGCTCCTTCCCGAGCCGTGCTCTGGCGCACCCTCGACGGTGGCCGGAGCTGGGACCGTGCCCCGGTGGAAATTCCGGAGTTCTGCGAGGGTGTCAGTCGACCACGCTTGCTGGCTTTCGCCTATGACCCCACGGATCGCAACCAGCTCTGGTTCGGCCTGGAAGAGGGTGGCCTGTTCCACAGCCACGATGGCGGAGACAGTTGGACCCGCGTCGACGACCGACTGCTGTGGGACTTCAACTCGGATGTCCACAACATCCTGGTGCTGCCCAACCATGGCCAGAAAGTCATCGTGGTGGTGTGCGTCAACGCGGTCTACCGCAGCCTCGATGAAGGACAGACCTGGACCGGGATCATTGCCCGCGAAACTTTCGGCTTGTACTACGTGCGGGCCATGAACGCACCGTTGGGCAGCGAGAACACGCTCTACCTGAGCATTTCCGACGGCACGCCCGGCACCACCAGCAAAGTGCTCGTCTCCCGCGATGCGGCGGTCAGTTGGGAGGTGTTGCCACTGCCGCAGCAACCCAATTCGTGCGTCTGGGCGATTGCCTGCAACCCGGCTGATCCGCGCCAGATCGTCGCCGGCACCAAGTACGGGCACCTGTTCACTTCCGAGAACGGCGGTGACGGCTGGCAGAAGCAGTGGCGTGAGTTCAGTGAGATCGCTGATGTGCTCTGGACGCCGGCGGTGGCGCAGATCAAGTCCGGGCACCAATCCATCATCAAGAAGAACTGAGGTATCGCGCGATGAAAGTCGAGGTCGTTCGTACTCACCTGTCGCTGTTCGTTCGCGACCCGGAAACGTCGGCACGCTGGTACGCCGATGTGCTGGGCATGCACGAAAGTGCCCGGGGGGAGAGCTGGATCATGATGGCGTTCGGTGCCAAGCACCACGACATCGCGTTACTCCGCGCCGAGCCGGGGGCCCATCAGGGTGGCCTGGGATTGCAGCACTACGGGCTGGAAATCGCAGGTGACTTGACCACGCTGCGCCAGCTGTACGGCATGTTGCTCAGCAAGGGGATCGAAGTGGTGAAAATCACCGATCACGAAATCGGCAATGGCGTGTACTTCAACGACCCCGACGGCAACCGCATGGAATTCTTCCTCGAGACTGAACATGACGATGAGCGCGGCAAGGCCCGTTTCAGGGCCGCCGGAGCACCCAGTCGCAAGTTTGATCTCGATCCACTTTGAAAGAGCACCGAGCCATGAAAACCGCGAATTTTGCTACTTACCACATCCGTAAATGGTACAGCTTCGTCGAAGAAACCCTGGCCAACGAAAGTGGCCAACTGGCCGATGGCGAGCCCTTGTTCAAATATGCCATTGGCGCCGTGATCGCCAATCCCTATGCCGGGCGCTTCAGCGAAAGCCTGGCCGAGTTGATCGAGCCGTCGCCCTTGCTGGGCCAGGAGTTCGGTCGGCGCATCCAGGCACTGGCGGGCGAGCACGAGATCGTCAGCTATGGCAAGGCGTGCCTGGTCGGCAGCCAGGGCGAGTATGAGCATGGCAATGCGCTGTTGACCAATCCGGCGGCGGATCCGATTCGTGTCGCCCTGGGCGGCGGCAAGTCCTGGGTACCGTCCACCGGCAAGCGTGGCGGCCCTGGCGTGACCATCGACGTGCCGCTGGCTCACAAGGATGCGCTGTACGTGCGTTCGCACTACGACAGCATTTCGCTTTCATTTGGCGACGGCCCCTCTGCTGACGAACTGGTCATCATCTGGGCGTTCGCCACCCGTGGGCGTTTGCACGCGCGTCTGGGCGGCCTGCAAGCCGCGGACGTCAAGGGCAACGACGGCTTGTATTAAGGGGCGTTGATCGTGGGAACCGAACGAATGTCCGCAAACAGCCATTTCTTCAGCAATCGGACGGGGATGCGCCTGCACTATCTGTCCTGGGGCAGCCCGTCAGGCATCCCGGTGGTGCTGCTCCATGGGCTGCGATCCTACGCCCAGACCTGGCAATCCCTGGCCGATGCCTTGGGTGCGCCCTATTGTTGCTATGCCCTGGACCAGCGTGGCCGAGGGCACAGCGACTGGGCGCCCGCCGACACCTACCGGACCGAGGCCTATGTCAGCGATCTGGAAGACCTGGTTGCGCACCTGGGGTTGCAGAGATTCGTCCTGCTGGGCCACTCCCTCGGGGGTACCAATGCGCTGGAGTATGCACGGCTCAATCCCGGGCGGCTCCAGGCGCTGGTGATCGAGGATATCGGGCCCGGTTCCTCCATCAGCGGCGATGGCGCCGAGCGCATTCGCCGGGAAATGAGCGAAACGCCCCTGTGTTTTCCTGACTGGGAAAGTGCCGCTCAATTCTGGCTGCAGGCGCGTCCGGGGTTGTCCCAGCAGGCGCTGGCGTCCAGGTTGACGTATTCCATGAAGGAAACCCTCAAAGGCATCGAATGGCGTCACGACCAGCAAGGCATTGCCCAGGCACGCCTGAGTATTACGCCGACGGACCTGTGGCCGGCGGTGCGGGCGCTGGATTGCCCGACGCTGTTCATCCGTGGCGGGCGTTCCGACTTTCTTCCGGCGGCAACCCTGGAAGCCATGAAGACCGCCAATCCGCTGGTGCACACCACGGAAGTCGCCGATGCCAGTCACTACGTCCATGATGACCAGGGGAAAACCTTCAACCGTGTCGTCAGGGATTACTTGCACGGCCAGCACCTACAACCACAACAACGAAGCGGTGAAGCGTGATGAAGCAGGACAAAACCCAGGTGGTCATCGTGGGCGGTGGCCCGAACGGGATCACCGCCGCGCATTACATGGGCCTGTACGGTATCGATTGCGTCGTCCTCGAACTGGCGGACGGGATCCTGCCGTACCCCCGCGCGGTGGGCATGGATGATGAAGCGTTGCGGGTGTTGCAGGGCATCGACATCGCTGAGCTGGCCAGCCGGGACATGATCTGCAATGTGCCCTTGCGCTACTACAACGCCCGCGGCGTGTGCTTTGCTGAAGTCAAGCCGAGTACCGCCCACTATGGTTGGCCGATGCGCAACATTTTCATGCAGCAGTTGCTGGAAGGGACGTTGCGGGAACAACTGGACCGGCACCCCGGTGTCGATCTGCGCCAGGGGCATGAAATGCTCGACCTGGAGCAGGACGGGCAAGGGGTGACGTTGCAGGTGCGCGACGCCCAGGGCGAGTTGTACCAGTTGCAGGCGCAATACGTGATTGGCGCCGATGGCGGCCGTTCCAGCGTGCGCAAGAAGCTCGGCATCGAGCTGCTGGGCCTGACCCATCCGCGCAAATGGGTGGTGGTCGACACGGCCAACGATACCCAGGATGCACCCTATACGGCCTTGCACGCCGATCCTCAACGGCCCTTCGTCTGCATCTACCTGCCGTACCAGCAGCGCCGCTGGGAGTTCATGCTGCTGGAGGGCGAAGATGAAAACACGATGTGCGAGGAAGCGACCATCCGTGGCTTGATCCGCGGGCACATCGGCAATGCCGCGGATGAACTGGAGATCATCCGCATACGCGCCTACACCCATAACTCCCGGGTCGCGGCGCGGTTTGTCGAAGGGCACGTGGCCTTGGTGGGCGATGCGGCGCACATTTCCCCGCCGTGGGCCGGGCAGGGGCTCAATTCGGGTCTGCGGGACGTGGTGAACATCGCCTGGAAAATCGCCGCCATCATCCAGGGGCGTGCGTCGGCATCGATACTTGCCAGTTACGACCAGGAGCGACGTGGGCACGCCACCGACCTCATTGCCTTGGCCGATAACATGGGCGCCGTATTGGGGCTGACCAATCCGCTGATGGCGGGTGTGCGGGACTGGCTGTTCCAGGCCGTCAACAGTGTCGACAATCTGCGCTCGCACCTGCTGGAGTTCAAGTTCAAACCCAAGGCGACCATTACCAAAGGCCTGGTGCA
Source organism: Pseudomonas corrugata (assembly GCF_001269905.1). Taxonomy (GTDB): domain Bacteria; phylum Pseudomonadota; class Gammaproteobacteria; order Pseudomonadales; family Pseudomonadaceae; genus Aquipseudomonas; species Aquipseudomonas corrugata. Next base: position 45,519 of record NZ_LHVK01000022.1, read on the forward strand.
TCACGAACGGGCGGAGCTGCACGAGGATGACCTGGTGGGGCAGTTGTTCATCCAGCCGACCGTCGAAGATGAGCAAGGCCAGCGTCGGCGCTTGGACGAGGTGCTGGGAACTTCATATGCCGTGCTGGGTTATCGGGTCAATCCGAACGAGCCGCTCAGCGAAGAGACCCGTGCCTACTGGGCGCGCTGGAACACCCGCTTCATTCAGGTCAACCGTTCCCGAAGCGGCAAGGGGCGTAACCAGCCGTTGTCCGCGAGCCAGGCGATCTGCGTCGAAGACGTCGATAACCGCTTGGGAGAGTGGTTTGCCAAGGTGCGGGACTGCGTCGTGGTGGTGCGGCCAGACCGTTTCGTTGCCGCGATTACCACGCCCGAGAGGCTGGAAGGCGTACTGCGCAAACTCGCGGAGCAGCTGTCATGAAGCCATGGGATGAACTGCCGGGCCAGCTTCATCAGGCGACGTTGACGGCGCGGGCGCTACCGCCATTGGCCCCCCAGGCCTTTGACTTGTCGACCGGCTACGTCCTGCAGCGCGAGGCGTTGCGCCAGCGTCAGGCCCGAGGCGAGCAGTTGAGCGGATGGAAGGTGGCCTTCGCCGGGGGCGCGGCGCAGAAGCGGATGGGTATCGAAGAACCGGTGCTGGGTGCGCTGACCGACGCCATGGCCGTCGAGCCCGGCGGTTCGGTAGACCTGGCGAGCCTGATCCAGCCCAAGCTGGAGATCGAAATGGCATGCTTCCTGGGACGGACCCTGGCGCCGGGTGAGCACAGTGACGAGGCGATCCTGGCGTGCGTGTCCGCAGTCGCCCCGGCCTTCGAGATCGCCGATTGTCGATGGCAGGGCTGGAGCTTCGGCGTCGGGGCGTTCCTGGCCGACAACGCGGCGGCGGGGCGGTATTGCGTGGGCCCGCGTATTGAACTCGAGCCGGGCCAGTTACCCCACGTGAGCTATTGCCTGGAACGGGATGGGGTGGACTGCGGTAACGGTGACACCCAAGCGCGGGAGGATACGCCACAGGTCAATCTCTGTTGGCTGATCCGGCGATTGCTGGCGGATGGGCAGCGCCTCGAGGCGGGGCAGGTCGTATTGTCGGGGGCGTTGCTGCCGCCCATGGACATCCAGCCCGCGCAATACCGTTTGCACATGCTTGGCACGGAACTGGCTATGGCTTTCCGGGCGGGCGCTGGCGCTCCGTAAACCCTGCCGCTGTCATGGACGATCGAGCACCTTACGCACGGTCGGTCAATCAAAGACCGACCCTCGAGGAACACTGATCATGCTCGCCGAAGTCCGTACCTTCAATGATCCTCAACAGCATGCCGGCTCGATCCTGGGCTGGCAGCAGGTCTATGACCAGCTCGGGCGCGGATGCCTGTCCAGCGAGCTGCAGCAGATTTGCGCCGAGCGTTTCCAGATCTTCCAGGAAGTGCTGGATAAGCGTGTGGTGCAGCGCGGCTGCGCGCCAAAGGGACGCCTGTGCATTGCCATGTCCCTGGGCAGCGCGCCGGTGGTCCAGGGGCATCAGGTCGATGCTCACAACGTCGTGCTGCTGCGCGACGGAGAAGACTTTGTCCTGCACGCCCCGGAAGGGACGCGGTTCTTCGCGATCAACGTCGACATGGTGCGTTTCGCCAAGCTGGCGGCCTATGAGCTGCCGGACGAGCAGCTCAAGCGCTTGAAAAACGTGTCCCAGGTCAGCGTGGATGAGACGGTTCTGCTGCGTGTTCAGCAGAGGATTCATCCGCTGTTTCGCCGACTCCTGGAGCAGCCGGACGCGATCACTCCGGCCTCGGAAAAAGTTCTGGAGGACGTCCTCCTCGATGCCTTCCTCGATCTGTTCAGCCATGCCTCGGACGAAGTCCGGGGACGGCGCGGTAATTTTGCCGTCAGCGCCTATCTGGTCAAGCGCTGCCAGGAGCTGGTAGGGGACAGCGATACATCCCTGAGCATCCTCGATCTTTGCGAGCAACTACGGGTCAGTCGCAGGACCCTGCAGAACAGTTTTCAGGCCGTGACCGGTATGCGTCCGGTCGAGTACCTGCGCAACCTGCGGCTCAATGCCGTGCGGCGTCGCTTGATCACTACCCAGGCAACCGCGCAGAACGTTGGCGAGATCGCCGTGGCCATGGGCTTCTTTCACCTGAGCCACTTCGCGACGCATTACCGGGAGTTGTTCGGCGAGTCACCCTCGGAAACCCCCAGGGTCAGATAATGCTGTTCACTTAAGAAAAGCGATGAACCGCATTACAGGAGCCAGAGGTGGATAACCTGGCAATGTTACCGGGCTACCTCTTTGCACATTAATGGGCGTCCCTGAGCCAATAAGTAGCACACCAGCACGGCCTCGCCGTGATTGCTGAGTACCTAACCAGCCTGTCTGGCTATTCCCAATCCCTTTAAATCAATCACTTGTGCGTGAGCCGGATGTCTTGGCACGCATCCTGCTATTTTTTGAATCCATGGATAATTGGATACAAAAATACAAGGGGTGCGGCCATGCAATTTGCTCCGTCTTACACTGAACGTCCCCCGGTGACCGCCGAGGAAGAGGCTTACAACTTTTTGCTGGAGGCCATCTGCGGTGGCCGGTTCCATAAGGGGGATCGGCTGATCGCCGAGGACATCGCCAGTGAAATCGGCATGAGCCGGATGCCAGTGCGCGAGGCGTTCCGGCGCCTGGATGCCCAGGGCCTGGTCACGCTCCGACCCAATCGCGGAGCCGTCGTCAGCGGCCTGGACATCGACGAACTGCAGGAAGTGTTCGAGATGCGCAGCGCCCTCGAAGGCCTGGCGATCCGGGTCGCGGTGGGGCGCATTGGCGATCGCCAGCTGGCTGCCCTGGAACGTCTGCTGGACGAGATGGACGACTACCGCGACGAAAGCGCCGAGTGGGTCAGCCGTCATCGGGCTTTTCACGAATACCTGTGCAGCCTCAGCGGTCGTCCCAGACTGCTGAAGCAGATCAGTGCCCTTTATTCCCTGGTGGAGGCGCCCATGCGCCTGTGGTTGCAGCACGTTGAGAAACCCGTGAGCGCGCGCCAGGAACACGTGGTGATCCTCGAAGCGATCCGGGCCGGTGACGCCGACAAGGCGGAGGCGGTGGTACGTGCGCACATCGAAGGCACCATCCCTGAATTGATCGAGTTCCTGCAAGCGAAAAAATAAGCAGAGCAGGCCTGAGCCTGCCCGTGTTCTGACTCTGAGTACTGCCCGTTACCCACTGAACTGGAGTGTCTGGTCATGCATAAGCCTCGCGTGTTGATTGCCGCAATATCCTTGGGATTCTGTGCACAGTGGGCGGCTGCCGCCCCCGTGGTGCCGGAGCGCTTGATCAAGGCCGACAAACTGGTCTATTGCTCGGGTATGGACTCCCCGCCGCTGGTGTCCTTTGACGAGGCACAGAAACCCAAGGGATTGACCGTCGACCTGGGCCTGGAAATCGCCAAGCGCCTGGACGACAAGAAGGTGGAGTGGCGGGTCGTGCCGTTTTCCGGGTTGCTCCCCGCGTTGCTGGCCAAACAGTGCGACATGATCGTCGACCAGCTGTTCGACAAGCCCGAACGCCGCGAGGTGATCGATATCGTCAACTACATGTACTCCAGCCAGGCGGTGGTGGTGCCCAAGGGCAATCCCAAAGCCATCAAGACGCTCCCGGACCTTTCCGCGCGCAAGGTGGCGGTGCTCAACGGCTCCACCATCAAGACCCTGCTCGATGCCGAGAATGAGAAGCTGACCAAGGCCGGAAAACCGGCGATGAAGCTGGTGGTCTATAACACCGACACCGATGCGTTCCAGGCGCTGCGCATCAGTCAGGTCGATGCCTATGGCACCACCGTGGAAACCGCCGGTTATTACGCCGCCATGGCCCCCGACTTGTTCGAGGAAGGGGTGCCGGCCTTCAGTCGGATTCTCACCGGCATCGGCATCCGCAAGGACGATCCGCAACTGAGCGTCGCGGTGCAGCAGGTGATCAGCGACATGCGCGGCGACGGCAGCTACAGCCAGTTGCTCAACAAATGGCATGTCGCCGGTGACTCTCTCGATTGAGGTAAGCGTTGATGAATTTCAATTGGGATGTGTTCTGGCAGTATTTGCTGCAGCCCAGTGGGGTCTATCTCACCGGGCTCTGGCTGACTTGCCTGATCAGCGTGCTGGCGATGTTGCTGGGCTGCGCCCTGGGTCTGGCGGCGGCGCTCTTGCGGCTGTCGAAGAACCCGTTGCTGCACCTGCCGGTGCGCTTTTACGTGTGGCTGATGCGCGGCACGCCGCTGCTGGTGCAAATTGTCTTTCTCTACACCGCACTGGCCGCCGGCGGGATCTTCCGCTTCGAGGACATCGATCTGTTCGGCTTGGTGATACCCGGCAATATCCAGGCGGCGATCATCGCCCTGGGCCTGAACGAAGGCGCCTACATGGCCGAGATCATTCGCGCCGGCATCGGCGCGGTCGACAAGGGCCAGTACGAGGCCGGGCGGTCCCTGGGCATGACCTTCGCCAGGCTGATGCGCCGCATCATTCTGCCCCAGGCGTTCCGGGTCATCGTGCCGCCGCTGGGCAACGAGTTCAACGTGATGCTCAAGAACACCACCCTGGTCAGCGTGATCGGCGTTCAGGAATTGCTGCTCAGCACCCAAATGGTGACGTCGGCGACGTTCCGAGTGTTCGAGCTGTACCTGGTGGTGGCGATCTACTTCCTGCTGCTGACCACCCTCTGGGGCTTCTTCCAGCGCTGGCTGGAGGCCCGCTTCGGTCAGTCGGACCGTCCGTCTTCGCCGCCGCCAGCCGCTACGCGGATGTTCGGCCGCAGCACCTTGAAACTGCTGAGGGAACGTTAACCATGGCGCACAAAAGTGAAGAGCTGATCATCGAGGCGCTGGATGTCCACAAATCCTTCGGTGATCTGCAGATCCTCAAGGGTATTTCCCTGCAGGTACGCCGTGGCGAAGTGGTGGTGCTGATCGGCGCCTCCGGATCCGGCAAGACCACCTTCATCCGCTGTATCAATCTGCTGGAGGACATTCAGGGCGGGCGCATCCGCGTCAATGGCCAGGCCATGGGCTACCGGGAACGGGCCGACGGCAGCCTGGTGCGCGATTCGGAGCGCAACATCGCCCGCCAGCGCCGGGACATCGGCATGGTGTTCCAACGCTTCAACCTGTTCCCCCACATGACCGCCCTGGAGAACATCATCGAGGCGCCGATCCAGGTCCTCGGGATACCGCGCGCCACCGCGTTGGAGCAGGCCCGCAGCCTGCTGGCGCGGGTCGGCCTGGCGGACAAGGCCAGCCATTACCCCTCCATGCTCTCTGGCGGACAGCAACAGCGCGTGGCGATAGCCCGGGCGTTGGCGATGAAGCCCCAGGCCATGCTATTCGACGAGCCCACCAGTGCCCTCGACCCGGAAACCGTGGGCGAGGTGCTGCAGGTGATGAAGGAACTGGCGGAAGAGGGCATGACCATGGTGGTGGTGACCCACGAAATGGGCTTTGCCCGGGAGGTGGCCGACCGTGTGGTGGTCCTGGACCAGGGCGAGCTCATCGAGCAAGGTCCGCCGGAGCAGATTTTCAGCCACCCCAGCCATCCGCGTACCCAGGCCTTTCTCAGTCGCGTGCTCTGACTCATTTTGTCTGTGAAGAGATTCTGCCATGTTGAAATTTTCTGCTCACGAGTACCCGTATCCGTCGCAACGCCAGAGCGTCTTTGCCCGTCGCGGCATGGTCGCCGCCTCTCAACCCCTGGCCGCACAGGCAGGTATCGAAATCATGCACAAGGGCGGCAACGCCATTGACGCCGCCATTGCCACGGCGGTGGCGCTGACAGTGGTGGAGCCCACCGGCTGCGGCATCGGCGGTGATGCCTTTGCCTTGGTCTGGTGCAAGGGCCAGTTGCACGGCCTTAACGGCAACGGGCATGCGCCGGCGTCTCTGAGCGTCGAAGCGGTGCAGGCGGCGGGCCATGAATGCATGCCGCTCTATGGCTGGACGCCGGTGACGGTGCCCGGTTGCCCATCGGCCTGGGCCGAATTGTCGCAACGCTTCGGCAAGCTGCCCTTTGCCGATCTGTTGCAACCGGCGATCAGCCTGGCGCGGGGTGGCTTTGCGGTGTCGCCGGTGGTTGCCCATCAATGGCAGATCGCCGTGAAGGAGTTCACCCCCCATCGCGACCCGGTGCTGGAGGCGTGGTTCGATACCTTCCTGATCGAAGGGCGCGCGCCGCGGGCAGGAGAGATCTTCCGCAACCCCGCCCAGGCCCGCACCCTCGAAGAACTCGCCGCCACCCGTTGCGAAAGTCTCTATCGCGGTGCCCTGGCCGAGCGCCTGGATAGCCATTCCCGCGCCACCGGCGGCTACCTGCGCAGTACCGACCTCAAGGATTATCGCGCCCAATGGGTGGAGCCGATCCACGTCAGTTACCGAGGCATCGATGTCTGGGAAATCCCGCCGAGCGGGCAGGGCCTGGTGGCCTTGATGGCGCTGAACATACTCGAAGGCTTCAGCTTCGATCACCGCGACAGCCAGCAGACCTGGCACCGCCAACTGGAAGCGATGAAGCTGGCCTACAGTGACGGCCTGCACTACATCACCGATCCACGGCACATGCGCGTGGCGGTGGCCGACCTGCTGAGTGACGCATACAGTGCCCGGCGCCGTGAACAGATCGGCGAGCAGGCATTGTCGCCCGCGCCCGGCGATCCCCACGCCAGTGGCACGGTGTACCTGGCGACCGCCGACGAAGAAGGCAACATGGTTTCGTTCATCCAGAGCAACTACCACGGCTTTGGCTCCGGTGTGGTATTGCCCCACAGTGGGATTGCCCTGCAGAACCGCGGGCAGGAATTCAGCCTTGACCCGACACACGCCAACTGCCTTGCGCCGGGCAAGAAGACCTTCCACACCATCATCCCCGGCTTCCTCACCCAGAACGGTCAGGCCCTTGGTCCTTTCGGCGTCATGGGCGGCTACATGCAGCCCCAGGGACACGTGCAGATGGTCATGAACCTGGTGGACTTCGGCCTGAATCCCCAGGCGGCCCTGGACGCGCCGCGCTGGCAATGGCTGGGCGGGATGAAGGTCGGCATCGAGCACGGCGCCTCACCGGACCTGGTCAATGCTCTGGCGCGTCGCGGTCATGAGGTGCAGGTCAGCAGCGACCTGACCGACTACGGGCGCGGGCAGATCATCCTCCGCGATCCGGTCAGTGGTGTGCTGTGCGGAGGGACCGAGCCCCGGGCAGATTCGCATATTGCGGTTTGGTAATGCGGTAGGCTTCTGCCGCGGGAAAGCCTTTCGCATCGGTCGTGTGGTTGAAAAAAAATGTATCACTGTGCCACTATTGTTCTGGCCATTGCTGCCGACACAGGCAGCATCGTTTTTAATCATAGGGACTTGATGCATGTCTTTTCGTACACTCCGCACTCTTGCGGCACTGTCGCTGTTCGCCTGCTTGACACTGACCGGCTGCGCCCACGTTCAACCCCCGGTACCGCTGGATAATCAATTCTGGGATGCCAAAGAGCCAACGATCGGTGTGGCAATTACCGTGGTGCCGGAACCGGTGTTGGCACTGACCGGCAATCAAGGCATTCTGGATTTTGCAATCAACAAAGGTGTCAACAGCAAGCTCAGCGATAATGTCGAAAAATGGCAAGTGCGCGACCTCAACACCTTGCCCGATGCCATTGTTGCCAAGTTGCAGGCCAAGGGTTTCAAAGCCAAGCGAATCAATGAGCCAGTGGACCTGAAGATATATAAGGAAGTCAGTTTCCGCGAAGGTTACATGGCCCGCGACCTGACCCCAATCAAGGCGGCCTATGGTGTTGATCGTCTGTTGTTGGTGAACATCCTCGGCACGGGCGCCACTCGTAGCTACTACAGTGTCGTGCCGACCAGCGTGCCCATGGCCCAAGTGGGCGGGCAAGGGATGGTGGTCGATCTGGCCGACAACAAATTGCTCTGGTTCAAACCCTTCGCTGTCGTGCAAGCCGCTCAGGGCGAGTGGGACGAGCCGACCTACACCAATCTGACCAATGCCTTCTACCAGGCCATGGACACCAGCCGTCAGCAAATGATCACCCCATTCGAACAATGAGGTGCTCGCTGATAGCGTTCAGTGCGCTGACATTGCTGACGCTGGCCGGCTGTGCACAGAAACCGGCACCGGAAACCGGTTTCAAGTCGCAAGAGGCAGTAGCCTACGTCCAGACCCATGGGGTCAAAGTAGATGTGCAACTGCCTCAAGCATTTGTAGGGGCCAGTACCGTAGTGGATGCCGCGGCCGCGCAGAATGCCGCGACGGCGAGTTATACCCTGGTTGCGAGTTCTGGTAACTCTGCCGGGGTCGCCGGTTTGCTGGTCGCCAGCCTGATCAATACTCAGATGGGCAGCGGCAGCTTGCAACGTGACGCGGAAAATACCGCCGCCAAGGAGTCACGACCGCTCGCCGACTTGTTGGCCGGGGTGCCATTGCAGGAGCGTTTGCAACAACGCTTTCAGCAAGCGTCGGCGGCGGCCGGTATCAAGCAGGGAGCAGGGCAGGTCAGCGCACGTCTGTTGATCGAGCCTAAACTGATACTCACACCGGATCGCGGCAGTTTCGTACTGGTCAATCAGGTGCAAGTCCAGGATATTGCCGGTTCGGCGCTGTATCGCATGCGCATTGAAGTTACCAGCCAGCCGATTCGACGCTGCGGCAAACAATGCGTGGATGACGGCACCCTGGAGCTTTCTCAAGTCACGACTGTACTCGACGAATGCATCGATGAGTCGATGCGCGTGCTTGCCACTGACATGATGCTGCCGACACCGCCACAGGCTGCCCAGGAAACCTTGCGCTATGTTCTGGATGGACAACGGGTAGTCGAGCGTGGCTATCAGTTGGCGAGTCATGGAAACTATCGGCGTTATCGCAACCTTTACGGTGCGGTGAAATCCATTCCGGTGCCCTTCGAGGATGCGTTGACGCAGGAACAGTTGCGGGCGGCTTATGAACGCTAGCTAAACCCCTCCCTGTCGAACTGTCGGCGGGTCATGCCATCAGGGGGTTGCTTCAGAGGGGGCAGCATGAAGCGGGCGTAGACGTCTTGCGCCCACGCCCTCGTGCAGTCAAAGCATGCGACGCAGAACGTCTTTTTCTGGATCCCGGTCGAGGAACCGATGCTTGAGAGCGCCGGCGATGTGCAGCAGTATCAGGACGAGCAGGGAATAGGCGAGTACTTTGTGCAGCCACTGGAACACGACGAACCAATCATCATTTTTCGGGAGCAGCTCCGGGAGGTTGACCCCGAAGAAGAACACCCCGTCACTCATCGTGTAGGTGCTCGACATGGAGTAACCCATCAACGGCACGATCACCAGCAGCCCATACATGACCCGTTGCACCAGGTTTGACATCACCTGTTCAGGCCCGGTCAGCGTGTGCAGCGGCTTCGGCAACCTGGGCGTCATGTAGCGCAGGGCGATCTGGACCAGCACCACCATGAACGTCAACACGCCGAAGGATTTGTGCCAGGGGTAATAGAGTTCGTACTTGCTTGCCACTTCATCATTCATCCCGGTCATGTGCCAGCCTGCCCAGAGGAGACCGGCTACGAGCACGGCACGCACCCAGTGCAACAGCAGCAGGGACGTTGGATACCGATCAATTATCTCTTGATTTGTGGTGTTCATCGCAGTCGCCTCATCAATCGTCAAAGACATCGGGAACGCACTTGAACCACCACCCTCGGCACCTCGCAGGGTTTGGAGGGTGGTTCGCTCAGTGCAATATTGTTCTCAGGCCGGTAGCAGTACGGTAATGACCTTCTCCTCGGTGTAGGCCAGTGCGCCGCTGAACCCTCCTTCACGGCCAATGCCGCTGTCCTTGACGCCGCCCCAGGGCAGGTTGGCGTCCAGCGGGCTCCAGCAGTTGATGCCTACGGCACCGGCCTTCACCGCAGCGGCCACGCGATGCGCTCGCACCAGGTCGCTCGTCCACACCGTGGCGGCGAGACCATAGCTGGAATCGTTGGCCAGCGCGACAGCCTCATCTTCGGTGTCGAAGACGATCACCGTGCCGACCGGGCCGAAGATCTCGTCCCGGGCGATCGCCATGTCATTGCGGGCATTGGCGAAAATCGTCGGCCGCACGAACCAACCTTGCTCAGGGTTCGATACACCACCGGCCAGCAGCGTAGCGCCTTGATCGATGCCCAGTTGGATGTAGCGGTTGACCCGATCGAACTGCGCTTTCTTGGCCACCGGTCCCATCTGCACGTCGGGCTGCCGGGGGTCACCCACCTTGACGGCACACGCGGCATTGGCAAGCGCGGCGGCGAAACGCTCTGCGAGGCTGCGCTGGACCAGGATGCGCGAACCGGCGGCACAGACCTGGCCCTGGTTGGCGAACAGGCCGAGGGTACAACCAAACAGCGCATCGTCGAAGGAGGCGTCATCGAAGACAATCTGCGGGCTCTTGCCGCCCAGCTCCAGTGCCACGCGCTTGAACAGTACACCGGCAGTGCGCTGGATCTCGCGTCCGGCCTCGGGGCTGCCGGTGAAGCTGATCTTGGCGACATCCGGGTGCTCGCACAGGGCACGGCCGACTTCATTGCCGTAACCGGTGACCACGTTGATCACACCGTCGGGAAAGCCCGCTTCCTGGGCCAGGGCCGCCAGGTGCAGGGCTGACTGCGGCGTTTCTTCCGACGGTTTGATCACCACGGTGCAACCTGCCGCCAACAACGCGGCGAGTTTCCAGACCGTGATCATCAGCGGTGAATTCCAAGGCACGATGGCCCCGACCACGCCCACCGGTTCGCGTACCGTGTACGAGAGGGTCTTGGTGCCAAAGTAGCCACCGGAAGGGATGGTGCGACCTTCGAACTGGTTGGCCCAGCCGGCGGCGGCACGCAAGTTGGCGAGCACGTTGGGAATGTCCAGGCGACGCGGCTCGATCGGCGAGCGCCCGATGGCGTCGGCGTCCATGTCGGCGAGCAAGTCGGTGTCGCGTTCCACCAGGTCCGCCAGCTTCAGCAGCAGCCGGCCGCGCTGGGCTCCGTCGAGCTGGCTCCAGGCGCCACCTTCAAGCTGCTTGCGCGCCGCTGCCACGGCGCGGTTCACGTCCTCGGCCGTACCGCGCGCGGCGCTGCCGTAGACCTGTTCCGTCACGGGGTTGATGAGGTTCGTTCGACGGCCGTCGGAGGCCTCGAAGGAGCCGCCTTCGATGAAGTGATTCAGATGCTGTGTCATGTTTGGATCCATGAATGTTGTGCAGTGGTCAGGTAGACCCGTTTCATGCCTTGAGCGAGGCCAGGGCGTCGCCGAAGATGTCCAGCGCCTTGAAGAACAGCGAGCGCGAGATCGTCAGCGAAGGCATGACACGCATCACGTTGCTGTAGCGACCGCAGGGGATCATCAGCACGCCGTGGTTCAGCAGGTAGCCCATGAGTTGGCCGATCCTGGCGCCTTCCAGCGGTGCCTTGGTGGCCGGGTCTTCAACCAGTTCGATGCCGATCATCAGGCCGCGGCCGCGCACCTCACCCACGAACGGGCTGTTGAAGCCACGGATACGTTCCTGCGCTTCCAGCCCCAGGGTGTGCGCACGGTTGAGCAGATCGAGCTCTGGATCCTGCAGGATGCTGATGTTGGTCAACGCCACGGCGGCGGACAACGAGTTGGCAGCGAAGGTGTTGGGCACCGAGCCGTCAGGAATCGCAGCGGCCAGGTCCGAGCGCATGATCAGGCCCGCCATGGGCAGGTCGCTGCCGATGCCTTTGCCGAACGTGAGCATGTCGGGTTTGACGCCCGAGTGTTCAACTGCCCACATCTTGCCTGTCCGCCCGGCGCCGGATTGCACTTCATCGACGATCAGCAGCGCGCCGCTGCGGTCGCAGGCCTTGCGCAAGAGCTGCAGGAACTCAGGCGAGGGAGGCACGTAGCCGCCTTCGCCCTGTACGGGCTCGACGATCACGGCGGCGACGTCATCGGCGGCGGTGTAGGGAGTGTTCAGCAAGTAGTCCACGTAATCGCCGGCGATCTGCTCGGCGCTTTTGTGGGTGGTATCGAACGGGAAACGGTAGGCATAAGGGTAGGGCGCGTGAATGACACCGCCCATCATGGCGCCGTAGCCCTTGCGGTAGGCCGTACCTGTCGTCAGCGCGCCTGATGCGTTCCACACGCCATGGTAGCCTCCATGGAAGGCGATGATCTGGTGCCGGCCGGTGATGCGCTTGGCGAACTTGACCGCGGCCTCCAATGCATCGCTGCCGCTTTGGGTAAAGAATGTGGTGCAATCGCCGCGCAAGCCATCGGGCGCGATCTCGGATATCTTGGCTGCCAGCTCGGTGCGTCGGGTGCTGTTGACTTCCAGGGCGTGCATCAACACTTCGGACTGTTCGCGGATGGCCTGTACCACTTTCGGGTGGCAGCGGCCCACGCTGCTGACGCCCACGCCGGCGGACAGGTCGATGTAGGTGTTGCCGTCCGGATCCTTGAAGGTCGCGCCGAACGCCCGGTCCATGGCCACCGGCATGCGTCCGCCGCCGCGGGCCATGGACTCGGTACGCGCCGACAACGCCAGGGCTTCGCGGGTCATGGGACCGGGGAGGGTGCTGGAAATAATCCGCGGGGCATCCGCGAAGTGGAGGGATTCAAGTTTGGCTTCACTCATGACGGTCTCTCTGGATGTCGATTGGAGTGTGCCGATCATCTCCAGCGCGCCTCCCCAAGCGGTAGCCCGAATCGGCACATGGGTGAATTGCGCCGAAGGTGGAGAGTGATATTCTGCTATGGAATTTTTCGAAATTCCTTTAATGTGCGAATATCGGTCAAGAAGGCAGGATAAGAACAATAATATTTGAGAGGCTTTCGCGTATTATGAGAAATATTCACATAAACCACTTTCGCGACGTCCACCTCCATGCCGCTACCGTCCAGGAGTGGAGTCAGGACTACAACCAGCTCACCGCCGGTTCGGCCGAAAGTACGCTCATGCAGCTGACCACTGCCCATTGCCACGTCTTTCGCGAGCAGATCAACCAGCGTGTCGTGCAGCACGGCGTGGCTCCTCGAGGCAAAATGTGTTTCGCGGTGCCGATCAACGTCCCGGGCGCGATTCGGATGCAAGGGCGCGACGTGGACGACAGCAGCCTGTTCTTTCTTCACGGCGGTGAGGAGTTCATGTTCCATATGCCGATGGGCATGGAGCTGCTTTCAATCACCTTCGAGCGAGAGTTGTTCGAGCAGGCGCTGGCGCAAACGGCCTCGGCGAAGGACATCAGCCAGCTGCTGCGTCAACCGGTGATCAGGGTTTCCACGCCGCACTTCGCGCAGGCGCGTCGGCGGTTGCTGGCGATATTCTCCCAGGCCCTGGTGAACGAAGAGCTCGACTATGTGTGGGAACAGGAGCTGGAACAGGCGATGCTCGGCGAGATGCTGCAGCTCATGACCGATCCGGCCTGCGACAAATACCAACGCACCACGAGCTCCACCCGTAGCTTCATTGTCGAGAAATGCCACCGTCTGACCACTGCCGAAATGAACAACGTGCCCAGCGTGGATGAGTTGTGCCAGCGCCTGCAGGTGAGTCGGCGTACCGTGCAGAACAGCTTCCGTGCGGTGGCCGAGACGACGCCGCTGAACTACCTGCGCTCGGTCAGGCTGAACGGTGTGCGCCGCACCTTGATGTCCACCCAGGCGTCGCATCTGTCGATTGGCGATGCCGCTGCCCAGTGGGGCTTTTATCACCTGAGCCACTTCGCGGCGGAGTACCAGGAACTGTTCGCGGAGCTGCCGTCTCATACCCAGCGCGCGGCCATTCCCGAGTGCGCCCTCGCCTGAGCAACACAACCCCTGTGGCGAGGGGATTTATCCCCGCTGGGCTGCGTAGCGGCCCCCATAAGGCTGGTGATAGTTGGCTGATACTCCACAAAACAGGGTTTGGGGCTGCTTCGCAGCCCAGCGGGGATAAATCCCCTCGCCACGGTTTTTGTGGGAAGGGCTGTCTGATGACCGATTTGGGTTACTGGGGCGTTGATGGGCAGGCATAGGATCGAACCCGGCGTGCAACAAGAACAATAAGCCATTCGGTGCCGGTGAACGGATGACTGCATCGATCCCACAGCGACTGCCTCATACAATAAGGTCAAGCACATGAGTGTATCTCTCCCGGTCAACAGCTCCACGGAGCTCAAGCGTGGTGCCTTGGGTGTCGGCTTCATCATTTTCTTCGTGGTGTCGGCGGCGAGCCCGCTGAGTGTCATCGCCGGTGGCTTCCCCATTGGCATCATGCTGGGTAACGGCGCCGGTACACCGGCGTTGCTGATCCTGGCCTTGCTGGTGTTGTTGATGTTCTCGGTGGGCTACACCACCATGTCCCGGCACGTCACCAATGCCGGTGGTTTCTACGCGTTCACCTCCCGTGGCCTGGGTGGCCTGGCGGGTGGTGCGGCAGGGGTGTTGGCGATGTTTGCCTACAACATCCTTCAGGTGGGGTTGTACGGCATGTTCGGCGGCGTGGTCAGCGGCACCATGGCCAGCGTGTTTGGCCTGGAACTGCCCTGGTGGGCTTATTCGTTGATGGCAATGGCCAGCGTCGCGATCCTGGGGTATCGCAAGATCGATCTCTCGGCCCGGGTGCTGTCGGTCATCGTGATTGCCGAGTACCTGGCGATCCTGAGCCTGGACTTCGCCATCCTCAGCACGGGCGGCGACAGTGGCGTCAATCTCGACGCGTTCGATCGCAGCCACGTGTTCAGCGGCACGCCGTCGATCGGCCTGCTGTTCTGCTTCGCCGCGTTCATCGGTTTCGAGGCCACGACCATCTATGGCGAAGAAGCCAGGAACCCGCAACGGACGATTCCGATTGCCACCTACTGCTCGGTACTGCTGATCGGCGGGTTTTATGCGCTGTCGGTCTGGTCGATGGTGGTGGGGGTGGGCGCGGACAAGATCGTGCCGATGCTGCAGGCCCTGCAGGATCCCACGACCTTTATCTACGGCATGTCCGATCACTTTGTCGGCCCGCACCTGACCCAGATTATCCGGGTGCTGTTCATGGTCAGTATCTATGCCGGGCTGCTGGCCTTTCATAACGCCGCCGCCCGTTACTTCTACGCCATCGGACGCGACGGGCTGTTGCCGCGCCAACTGGGAACGACTCATCGGGTCCACCAGAGTCCCCATATGGGCTCTGCCTTGCAGAGCTTGATTTCTGCGGTGGTGGTGCTGATTTTCGCCGCCATGGATGCCGATCCGATCCTGCAGTTGTTTGCCTGGCTGTCCAACCTGGCCACGCTGTGCGTGATCCTGCTGATGGCGCTCACGTCCGCCGCGGTATTTGCCTTTTCCCGCAGCCACCCCGAGCTGAGGCTCGGACTCTGGCGTGGGGGGATCTTTCCCGCGCTATCCTGCCTGGTCCTGTTGGCGGTCCTGATCATCGCGGTGCTGCATTTCGATGTGCTGACAGGCGCCAGCCAGACCTTGTCCTATGGCCTCTGCGCGATTATCCCCGCAGCTTTGCTGGCTGGAGTGTTCCTGGCGGCTCGACTGCGCAAGAGCGCCCCGGAGCGGTATCTGGCATTGGGGAGCCACAAGCTCTAGGAGGTCACAGGTGCTGCTTCAGGACGCGTATAAACTCAAGGGCCAGTTGCGAAGGTTCTTCCTGGGTAGGCAGCAGCAAGGCAATCTCGTACTTGATGGCGGGCTTGAAGGGTTTCAGGACCAGGTTGCGGGCGAAGGGACGGCTGACCACCGGATCGACCATACCGACGCCCATTCCGGAGCGGACCAGTTCGCATGCTGTCGCAAAGAACTCTGTCTCGGCCACCACGTTCCAGGATGACCCGTACGCCGAAAACGCCATTGCCAGTTGCTGGTAGAGGGGGTCGCCCTTGAACAGCGAAACGAACGGCACGCCATCCAGCTCCGCCGGGGTAATCATGTCCAATGCTGCCAGCGGGTGATCGGCAGGCATCATGCACTGGCATTCATAGGCAATCACCTCCATGCGGGACGTCGGATAGTCGAGCGGCAGCTCGGCAATGGCCAGGTCGAATTGCTGCGTCGTGATCAACTCACGAACGGACTGGGAGTTGCGGGTGATGACCTTGAGCTCCAGGCCCGGGCGCTCCCTGGCGAATTCGGCCATCAGGCGTGGCAGCAAACTGATCGAGATGCTGGCGTAGGCGGCGATCGCCAGATGACCGCGCTTGCCCGTGCGGATTTCCTTGGCGATGCGTTGGGTTTTCTCCACGGCCTCCAGCGCCCGTTCCGCCTCGATGAAGAACAGCCGGGCTTCAGGGGTAGGTTGCAGGCGACCGCCCTTGCGCACGAACAGTTTGAGGCCGGTTTCATGTTCCAGGTTGGCGATGGTGCTGCTGATCGCCGGCTGGGAAATATTCAAGAGCTCCGCAGCGCGGGTCATCGTGCCGTGAATCATCAAGGTTCTGAAGCACTCGAGCTGGCGGATTCGCATGGGTTGACCTATAGATCCAACTTATACTGAAGCCACTTTATATTATTGGTTTGAGGTTTTCTTCTGTGTTTTCCTTGATAGCAGGCCCATCAGCGCAGAGGAAAACCGCGACATGAACACGATGACTTCGATGACCCCCGGTGAGCGGCTTCTCCTGCCAGCGCGGCAGGGTGTAGCGCTACGGTTGAAGCAGGGGCAGACCCTCCAGGTGGTCAACACCCATGGCAAACAGGTGGTGGACACCTGGGCCTTCAACCCGGGCGACCTGCAGGAAGCCATGTCGATGGAGCACAGTCGTCCCTTCTGGTTGAAACTCAACCCACGGGAAGGCGACAGCTTGCTGACCAACAAGCGTCGCAGGATCCTGACGCTGGTCGAGGACACGACGCCGGGCATCCACGACACCCTGGTCGCCGCCTGTGACCCGACCCGCTATGTTCAACTGGGCGTCGTCGGCCATCACGCCAGCTGCAACGAAAACCTCTTCCTGGCCCTGGAGGCCATCGGTCTGTTGGCGCCTGATACGCCGAGCCCCTTGAACCTCTTCATGAACGTCCCGGTGCGCGAAGATGGACGCATCGAGTTTGCCGAGCCTGTCAGCAAGCCAGGACAATATGTCTGCCTCAAAGCGGAAATGGACGCTATTGTGGTGCTGTCCGCCTGCCCTCAGGACGTGACGGCGGTAAACGGCATGCGGCCCCAGGACGTCCATTACCGCATCCTCTGACGGATCGCCAACCTGCTGGCACCTGTTGCTCGCCAGCAGGATACTGAATACGTCGCAAGCACCCCGTCGGGTGCCCGGAGAAAACCATGCGCAAAATCCCCCCTCTGAATTCCGTGCGCGCGTTTGAGGCGGTCGCACGGCACCAGAGTTTTTCTGCCGCGGCGAACGAGCTCTCGGTGACGGTCGCCGCGGTCAGCCATCAAGTGCGCCAATTGGAAGAAGGCTTGGGGCAAAAGCTCCTGGAAAGAGGCCGAATGGTGACCCTCACGCCTGCCGGGAAGGCGATCTATCCGTTGCTGCGCGAGGGCTTCGACCAGATTGCCCAGGCGTTTGCCTTGTTGGGCGGGGCAAAGGAGGGCGATGCCATCCACGTGTCCACCACACGGGCCTTCGCCGAACGTTGGCTCATGCCGCGTCTGGCGAAGTTCAACGAGATTTATCCGAACATCGTGGTGTCCATCCACGCCTCGGAAAAAGTCGTGGACTTGCGTGCTGAGACCGTCGACCTGGCGATCCGATATGGACCGGTCGATGCCGAAGTGCGCGGGCCGGTGTTGTTCGAAGACCGGTTCATCGCGGTCGCGGACAAGCGCATTTGCCCACTGGAACACAACGCAACGATCAACGATTTCCCTAATCGATCGCTGCTGGCGTTCAAATGGAAGAACCAGGCACTCGAAGCCCCCTCGTGGTCGGCCTGGCTGGCCGGGGTCAAACGCGATACCTCGGGTGATTTGCGAATCTCCTGGTACAGCGAGGAAACCCTGGCGCTGCATGCGCTGGAGCGGGGCCTGGGGCCCTTGCTGTGCAGCGATGTGCTGATTGACGATGAGTTGCGTTCGGGGCGGATCCGGCGGCTAGAAGGACCGACCTTGGCGGGCTTCACCTATCACCTGATTGAAAACAGCCATGGCCACCCACGACGCAGCCTGGCGCTGTTCAGGGAATGGCTCCTGGACGAGGCCAGGTCATTCAGGGGCAATGCCCTCAATGACCTGGCGGGACATCAACGGTTACTCACCACCTGAGGCCATCCGCGAGCATGGCCGACTCTATGGCCAGGCATGCGCTGAGCAGTGGGTCATCGCGACCCCGGGTCGTCGAGAACAGCACTGAAGTGGCAAGCCCGAGGCTGTCCTGGCCGGATGGGAGGGCAACCCCCGGCATGTCCAGCAGGCTGCCGATCATAGTGAGTGACAAGGTCTCCAGATTGACCGCCGCGAACAGCGCGTCGTCCTGCTCCAGGGGCGCCATGGGCGGGGCGACATGCTTGACCGTCGGCATCACCAGCAAGGCACCGTCGAGCTCATCCTCGATGGCCGCCATCAGTGCTTCACGTGACTGTCGGATCCTGGCCTCGGTGGCCGAGTCGATGTCCTTGGCCGCACGCAGGCGCGCGCGCACGCGTCTGTCCATCCGGACACCTTGCGGGCTTTCCACGATCGGGCCCAGTAGACGCCAGGCTTCTATCGCGCCCAACCAGACCGAACGGGCAATCAGTTCACGGGTTTGGGCAACGGCGGCAAACGTTCGATACTCAACCTGGGTCCCGGCGGCGCGCAGCCGTTCCATCGTGGCGACAAGGTTCTGCCGTACCGCTGGTTGCAGCGCCGGGTCGGACAACACACCTTCGTCGACTACAAGGCGCAGGTCCGAAAGCCTCGCAGCCGGGCAGCCCCCGTCGTTGATCCCGCGCATCGCCCTGTCCAGCGCGGCGCAGTCAGCCACGCTGCGGGCGAAGGCGCCCAGGCTGTCGAGCGTGACAGCGAGGGGGTGAACGCCTTGCTGGCTGTATCGGCCTGTCGAGGCCTTGTAGCCGACCACGCCATTGAACGCCGCCGGGACGCGAATCGAGCCGGCGGTGTCCGTGCCAATGGCGCTGGTGACGATGCCCCGTTGAACCGCGATGGCCGAACCGGAGGAGGAGCCGCCGGGCACGCGGGTTTCATCGACCACGACAGCTGAGGCCGGTGTCCCGAAATGCGGGTTCAGGCCCAGGCCGGAATAAGCGAACTCCACGAGGTTGGTTTTCCCCAGCGGGATCATGCCCTGCGCGGTGAGGGCGGCGATGACTGCCGCATCCTCGACGGCGATCTCAGCGTCGACCCGCGTGATGGAGCCGGCCGTCGTCCGGCTGCCGGCAACGTCCAGCAGGTCTTTGACCGCGTAGGGAATGCCGTCGAAAGCGCTCAACGGGGTGCCTTGTTGCCAGCGCCGGGTCGACGCGCGGGCGGCGTCGAGGGCGCGTTGCTCCAGCAGGGAGATGAACACCGGCTGCGCTTCTTTCGCCGCGGCCAATGCGCAGGCGACCAACTCATCGGGTGTCGTCAGGCCTTGCCTCAATCGCTCGGCGGTTTGCAACATGGTGATCATGTGTTCTCCCTTGTCGAATAGGCCACGGTGCTGGACGCTCAAGCCAGCGACACCTGGTGTTGTCTTTGCTCGATCATCTGCCGGACCAGCACCGGAACGGCGTCGAAGGCATTGGCGATGGAGGCTTCATGGCGAGCGTCGGCAAACTCCTGGTAGTCGATGGAAATCACATGGGTTTCATTCACGCCCAGGTAGTGCGCGCACGTCTGGATGTGCGTGTCCAGGTGGTTCATGTTCTCGCGAACGCCACCCGGGCCAAACCCGAATTCGCCTCGGGACGACAGGATGACCAGTTTCTTGCCGCTCATGATCGGTTCCAGTGGGTAGTCGCCACGCTCCAGGTCGAAGGTGAAGGTTTTGCCGATTCGGATCACCTTGTCAAACCAGGACTTGAGCGCGGCGGGCATCCCGTAGTTGTACATCGGGGTGCCGATGACGATGACGTCGGCGCGGTCGAGCTCATCGATCAGTTCGTCCGAGAGGCGGATTTGCTCACGTTTTTGCGGCGTCATCTGCTCTTCGGGGGTGAAGACCGCGGCAATCCAGGCTTCGGTCACGAAAGGAGGTGGGTTGCGGCCGATGTCACGGGTGATGACCTGGGTGTTGGCATCGCGCTCACGCCACGCCTCGACAAAGGCCTGGGACAGTTTACGGCTCAGTGAGCGGTCGGATCGTGCGCTGGCGTCAATGTGAAGAAGGGTGGTCATGTCATGTTTCCTGTTAATACCGAGGTGGAAATACCTCAGTGACGGAGACAAGTTGGCCATGGGGTTCAGTTGTTCGACTATTGATATTTATTTGAACGACATCAAATAAAACTCAACAAGTGAATATTCTTGCTCGGACTGTTTTGAAAAGACGTTATTTTCAGCCCTGAAAGGCTAGTTTCATGCCTGGAAGTCTTGCGCGCTTAAGGAAAACTCAAGACGGCAAGTTTTCTAAAGGACGCTTTAGTTATCGTCAATTACTTAAATTTGCGGACCTCGCTTTAATGAATCCGGGCGATACAGGTGGTCGCCGGTCAGCGAGGAAAATAATAATGTCAACGCGTCGCGAATCTGAAAACAGCTTAATCAACGAGGCTAACTATGATGCACTCGGTGTCGAGCCCGTGCCCGATAGTCATCGCACTTCTACACCCCTGGACCAGTTCTGGATCTGGGCAGGGGCGAACGTGGCTCCGATCAACTGGGTATTGGGTGCCATCGGTATCCAGCTGGGCCTGAGCCTGATCGAAACCCTGCTGGTCATCGTGGTCGGCAACCTGTTGGGCGCCGCCTTGTTCGGCGGCATCTGCATCATGGGACACCGCACGGGAGTGCCGCAGATGGTGCTGTCCCGGCTGGCGTTTGGCCGACGCGGTGCCTACCTCCCGACCCTCATGCAAGTGCTGATGCCGATGGGCTGGGTGGCGACCAACACATGGATCGTGCTGGACCTTGCGGTGGCCGCCCTGGAACGAATCGGCATCAGTGGTGGCATGGAGCTCAAGTACGGCATTGCCCTGGTCGTCATGATCGTGCAGGTCGGGATCGCCGCCTGGGGTTTCAACGCAATCAAGTGCTTCGAGCGCTACACCATGCCGGTGATCCTGCTGATCATGGTGGTAATGACCGGTCTGGCCTTCACACACGTGGATATCCAGTGGCAGCGTTCGACCGTCGAGGGCATCGGCAAGCTCTCGGCCATGAGCAGTCTCATGACGGCGATCGGGATCGGTTGGGGCATTTCGTGGCTGGTATACGCTTCGGACTACACCCGCTTCACCCAGCGCAAACTGTCCGATGGGCAGGTGTTCCGCTCGACGTTCCTCGGCATGTTCCTGCCCACCGTATGGCTGGCTTTCCTCGGCGCGGCGATTGCCTCCGCGGGTGCCGGCTCGGACCCGGCACAATTGATCATTGCGGTCTTCGGCACCATGGCGTTGCCGGTCCTCCTGGTGCTGCTTCATGGTCCGGTGGCCACCAACATCGTGGTCATCTACTCGGCAGCGCTGGCCACCTTGTCCCTGGACCTGCGCGTCCCACGCTGGGTGGTTTCAACGGTCTCGGGCCTGGTGGCGCTGTTCATCCTCTATCTGTTCCTGCAATCCGGCGAGTTTGTCCACGCCTTTGAAAACCTGATGGTGTTTTTCGTGGTGTGGATCAGTCCGTGGGCGGGTATCACCCTGGTCGATTTTTTCCTGATTCGCCGGGGCCAGGTCGACTTGAAGTCGCTCTACTGCCATCACTCGGAAAGCAACTGCACCGATGTGAACTGGAGAGGGGTATTTGCACTGGCGGTCGGGGTGTTGGCGGCCTGGTTATTCCAGGTAGGCACCATTCAATCGCTGCAAGGCCCTCTTGCGATGGCATTGGGTGGAATTGATTTGTCCTGGTTGGCCGGGTTTGGCGTGGGCGGCGGTATTTATTACGTATTGCACCGTTCGCGCCCCACTGAAGTTATTCGCTCGTCAGTGATGGCCAAGTAAGCGCTGTGCAACGATTCATCATTAAAGAGGTTATTGCAAATGTCTCATCTTGAACAAACCAATGTGCTGGCTGCGTTGAGCGGCGGCGCCGAGATCGATGCGTTCCTGGGCAACGTCGTGGAGATCGCGATCGTGACCCGGGACCACAAACGCACCATGGACGGCTTGCTCAAGCTGGGGATTGGTCCATGGCGGGTGTACACCTTCAGCCCGGAGAACACCCAGAACCAGACGTACCACGGTGAACCGGCCGATTTTGTGCTGAAAGTCTGCTTCGCCCAATCCGGAAACATGGTCTGGGAGCTGATGGAGCCGGTGTCCGGGCCGACGATTTTCGCCGACTTCCTGGAAAAACACGGCGAAGGGATCCAGCACGTTGCCTATGACTGCAACAACATTCCGTTCGAGGAACGTATCGCTGAATTGCAGCGGCGCGGTTTCAAATGCGTGCAGTCCGGCTCCTGGATGGGTGTGAATCATTTCGCGTTCTTCGGCACCGAGGCCGACACCACCACGGTCTTCGAAACCTACGCCTTTCCTGACGATTGGGATTATCCGGAGCCGGAGTCCTGGTATCCGCCACGGGCATAAGCCCGCACGGCATCACCAGGTTTCGCCTGGGCGCCACTAGGTACAGAGCCTAGCGTCCAGGCTTGGCCGCTTTGCAACGACACAGGAGTAGAACCATGAACCCTGTCCGGATGGATAACATCAGTTGGGTGGACTATGAGCGCCGAGTGCGATCAGGCGCAGTGGTCTTGCTGCCTATCGGCGCCACAGAGCAGCACGGGCCCCATCTGCCCTTGGGTACTGACGCCTTGCTCGCCAGTGCAATCAGTGAAGACGTGGCACGGGAGATCGACGGTGTGGTCGCCCCGGCCTTGTCCTACGGCTATAAATCCCAGCCCAAGTGTGGAGGCGGGCAGCACTTCTGCGGCACCACCAGCGTGGATGGCGCGACGCTGATCGCCATGGTCCGCGATGCCGTGCGTGAGTTTCATCGCCATGGCGTGAAGCGCCTGGTCCTGGTGATCGGTCACTATGAAAACCAATGGTTCGTGACCGAAGGTATCGAGCTGGCGATGCGCGATATCGGCCCGGAGGCCGGACTGGAGGTCATGCGCCTGGAGCACTGGGAGTTCGTGAAGTCACAGACCCTCGACAAGGTCTTTCCGAACGGCTTTCCTGGCATCGCATTGGAGCACGCAGCAGTCATCGAGACGTCGATGATGCTGCATTATCACCCGGAGCTGGTGTCCCTGGACCAAATCCCCGATCACGGCCCGGCCGAGTTCCCGGTCTACGACATGTACCCGACCCGAACCGAATGGGTGCCGGCCAGCGGCGTGCTGTCATCCGCGCTGGGGTCGAGCGCAGAGAAGGGGCAGTTGCTGGTGGCGGATGTCATCAGCGGTATCGTCCAGGCGGTGCGGTCGGAGTTCAGGCTCGCCGGGGCCGAGTCGCAGGTTTCAAACGACTGAACCGGGTTCTTGTGCAGGGTTGCCGGACGCAAACATCGGCAACCGCTGCAACATCCAGTTCAGCAACTCTTGGGCAGGGGCCGCCAGCGCCCGTCCGGACTTCACCAGCAGTTTCGCCTCCACCCCTTGGAACAGTGGATGATCGACGGCCACCACCGCGAGGCTGCCTTGCGCAATCTCCCGATAGGCCGCCACTTCGCCCAATAGCGAGGCAAACTCGCCGCTGGCGACAAGGCGCTTGAGGGCGGCCAAGGAGTTGCTGACCAGCGCCGGACGGATCTCGATTTTCTCGGCGTACTCGAGCATCTTCAGCGCGTGGCCTATACCGAAGCTTGGCGGCGTCAGCACCAGTGGGCAGTCGAGCAAGTCAGCGACGGTTGCCATTGTCCCTTTCAAGGCCAGCGGATGGTCCGGGCGAACCAGCAGCATGACGGGCTGCCGGGACGTCGCGCGGTAATCGATGTGAACGTGGGGAGGCGGGTTGTAGGCCAGGCCGATGTGTGCGCGATTTTCCGCGATTTCGTTCAGGACATCGTCCACGGGCAGTATGTCCAGCCTGACGTCGAGCTTGGGATACTGTTTACAGAACGGTGCGAGCACGTGGTCCACCAGGGTATCGACGTAACCTTCGCTGATGACCACCCGCACGTGTCCCTGTTGCAGCCCCTTGATGGCCTGGAGCTGATCTTCGAGCTTCTCCTGATGTGATCGATAGCCGCGCCAGAACTCCAGCAGGTGTGCGGCAGCCTCGGTGGGCTGGACGCCACGGGCCTGGCGTTCGAACAGCCGGGTGCCCAATTCCTCTTCCAGCAACTTGATCTGACGGGTGATCACCGAGGGGGAGGTGTTGATGCTATCCGCTGCGCCACGGATCGATCCGTGGGTCAGCACTTCATGAAAATACCGCAAGCGTTGCTGGTTGATCTCGCGCATGGCTGGTGTCCTTTCGAATCTGCGTTGCCCATAGAGCAACGTTACACGAACATAGTTGCTCTTGCTGCTATTGAGGCCGTCGGCGCAACATCTTCGACACATCAGAGCAACAAGAAAATTGGAGACGCCCATGTCGACCATCGTGAATCCGGTACCTAGCGCAGCCCTTTCAACCTTGTACCGCAAGCTCAATTGGCGCCTGTTGCCACTCCTGTTCGTTTGCTACGTTTTCGCCTACCTGGACCGCATCAATGTCGGCTTCGCCAAGTTGCAGATGCAAAACGACCTCGGGCTGTCCGACGCCGCTTATGGTGTCGGGGCAGGGGTGTTCTTCCTGGGCTATGTGCTGTTCGAACTGCCCAGCAACCTGATGCTGCCCCGGGTGGGGGCGCGAAAGACCTTCAGTCGCATCCTGGTGTTATGGGGCATCACCTCGGCCTGCATGCTGTTCGTGCGCAACGTGCCGATGTTCTACGCCATGCGCTTTCTGCTAGGAGTCTTCGAAGCCGGTTTCGCCCCGGGGATGATCTATTACCTGTCCTGCTGGTACGGCCCCAAGCGCATGGCCCGGGCCATCGCGATCGTATTCATCGCCGGCCCCGCTGGCGGCATTATCGGGGGGCCGCTTTCGGCCTGGTTGATTACCACGTTCGAAGGCGTGGGAGGGCTTGCCGGGTGGCAATGGATGTTCCTGATCGAAGGCTTGCCCTGCGTCCTGCTCGGTGTGTTTGCCTATTTCTACCTGTGCAACCACCCGGCCGAGGCTCGTTGGCTGAGCAGCGAGGAAAAGCAACTGCTGCAGCGTGAGCTGGGAACTGCCCCAGGCGGTGCGCATTCGTTCCGGGCGGTGTTGCGCGATCGCCGGATCTACCTCCTGGCGAGCGCTTACTTCTGCATCATCTTCTCGATCTACGCCATGAGCTTCTGGCTGCCGGCAATCCTCAAGGCCCAAGGCGTCCACGACATGATGCAGCTGGGCTGGTTCGCCGCCATCCCCTACGTGGCAGCGGGCGCTGGCATGTACTGGATCGGACGTCGCTCCGACCGCTTCGGCGAGCGTCGCTACCACTGTGCGGTCCCGGCGGCCGTCGGGGCGGTACTGATACTTCTGTATCCTTCTGCCGATGGGAACCTGATGCTATCAATGGTTCTGCTGACGCTGGCGATCGCCATGATGTTCATGGCCTACACGGTCTTGTGGGCGATGCCCTCCGAGTTGATCAAAGGCGAAGCGGCGGCGGGTGGCATCGCCCTGATCAACACCATCGGCCTGTGCGGCGGTTTCTGGGGGCCAGCGGTGATCGGTTGGGCGAAGACATCAACGGCGAGCATGAACCCTGGCATCGTCGCGGTCGGTTGCGTGTTTCTGTGCGCCGCGCTGGTGATCATCGCGAGCAAGCCGCTGGCGCGTCGCGACCGGGTCTTGAATCCCGTGCAGATTGAACAGGCGCTTTGAACTTCACATCCATCGTGTTCCGCAAGGAACCTTTCCAAAGAGAGAACGCAGATGCTTTTACATCTATCCACCTGGGCCGAAATCGAAACATTCCTCCAACGCAGCCGTACCGTGGTCATCCCGATCGGCTCCAACGAGCAGCACGGGCCTACCGGCTTGCTGGGGACGGACTGGATGTGCCCCGAAATCATCGCCCATCAGGCGCAGCAGGCCGCAGACATTCTGATTGCCCCGACCTTCAACATCGGCATGGCGCAGCATCACCTCGGGTTCCCGGGAACGATCTCGCTCAGGCCTTCGACGTTCATCGCCGCCATCGGTGACTGGGTACGTTCGCTGGCTGCCCACGGGTTTGAAAAGATACTGTTCCTCAACGGCCACGGCGGCAATATCGCCTCCATTGAAGCGGCGTTCTCGGAGCTCTACGCCGAGGCGAGTTTTGCCCGGCGTCCGGCGGGTTTCGCCTTGAAGCTCTGCAATTGGTGGGACCTGGAAGGGGTCAATGAGCTGGCGCGGGAGCAGTTCCCCACCGGTCACGGTGTCCATGCGACGCCGTCGGAAATCGCCGTGACCCAGTGGGCCTATCCCCACGCCATCAAATCGGCGGATTACTCGCCACAGATCGCCAACTGGGGCCCGATCCGGGAGGCGGCCGATTTCCGCGCCCGTCATCCAGATGGCCGCATGGGGTCAGACCCGGCGCAAGCTTCTGCGGAGAAAGGCCGGCAACTGGTGATGCTGGCTGCACAGGGTCTGGTGCAAGAGGTGCAAGCCTTCAGCCGCGAGTCCATGCCGGGTTGAACCGCAGCGCTGCCATTGCGCACGCCTGGGCATCCCGGGCGTTGGCGCTTCATCTCGTAAAAACCGCAATCAATCAGGTACGCCGCGATGTGGAAAATCGATCACAGTTACATCGATGGAGCCTTCGTTCCTGTCCATGGAAATGAAACGGTGGTATGCATCAACCCGGCGACCGAGGCGGTCATCGGAACGGTCACCTTGGCTGATCGCGATGACGCCCGCCGCGCCATCGCTGCGGCGGCCCGTGCGCAAGCCGCGATGAATCGTACCTCCAAGGCTGAGCGTATCGAGATGCTCGAACGCTTGCAGGCCGCCGTGCTGGCGAGCACGAACGAGATCCGCGATACCGCCATCGAGGAGTACGGCGCGCCGCTCGCCCGTGCCCAATGGGTCAGTGGTTATGCTTCGCAGTCATTCGCCAACGCGGCGCAGGTATTGAAGGACTACGAACTGGTTCGCTCGATTGGCGACGCCACCGTGGTGATGGAACCAGTCGGCGTATCGGCACTGATCGCCCCCTGGAACAGCACCGCCGGAACGATCTGCAGCAAACTGGCATCGGCCATCGCCGCCGGTTGTGCGTCGGTCATCAAGCCGAGCGAGTTGAGTCCCTTGCAGACCGACGTGCTTGCCCGCGCATTGCATGGCGCCGGTTTGCCGAAAGGCATTTTCAACATTTTGCTGGGACGCGGCAGTGACGTCGGTGATGAAATCAGCACCAACCCACAGGTCGCCAAGATTTCATTCACCGGGTCCACCGCCACCGGAAAGCTGATCGCTCGTGCCGGTATCGAGACCATGAAACGCGTAAACCTGTCGCTCACCGGGAAGTCGGCCTCTATCGTCCTGGATGACGCCGACCTCGACACGGCCATTCCCCTTGCCTTGAACGCGGCGTTCATGAACAACGGCCAGGCCTGCGTCGCTGGCACGCGCCTGCTCGTACCGCGCACGCAGGCCAAAGAAGTCATTGAACGGGTGAAAAGCCTGGTCGAGGCGATGGTCGTCGGCCATCCGCAGGCCCCGTCCACCGTCATTGGACCGCTGGTCAACCAGGCCCAGTTCGACCGCGTGCAGGGCTACATCCGCCGCGGACAGGCGCAAGGTGCAACGCTGGTCATTGGCGGTGAGGGCAGGCCGGCTGGTTTTGACCAAGGCTATTTCGTCAGGCCCACCGTCTTTGCCGACGTCAGCAATGACATGGATATTGCACAAGAGGAGATTTTCGGCCCGGTGCTGTCGATCATCGCTTATGACTCGCAAGAGCAGGCGATCGACATCGCCAATGCCAGCCTCTACGGCCTGCAGGCCTACGTGTTTTCCCGAAAATCGGACCGCGCCCGAAGCCTGGCGAGCCGGCTGCAGGCGGGCTCGGTGCTGATCAACAGAATCACACCGGAGCTGCTGGCCCCGTTTGGCGGGGTCAAGCAGTCTGGGGTTGGGCGGGAGTTTGGGGTGTTTGGTTTGGAAGGGTTTTTGGAGGCGAAGAGTATTGTGTTGGGGGAGTGCGGAGTTTGTGGAGCAGGGTGAGCCGATAGCAGCTGCCTCCGGAACGCACGGGGGAACGAGCGATCAGATCAACGCCGGATAGTCGGTATACCTATCAGCGTACCGTACGTGCTCAATGCCGGGAGCAATTTTTATGCGGAGTCTGCCGATCAGATCGAAGTGTTGCTGCGAGTTGCGATGAGGTGAGCAACGACTCGACCCAGATCGCGGGTCGCGTCAGAGTGGCCGCCTCCCATGGATTTCTTCAACTGGTTCCCGGCACAGGTTATCGCTCAGCTCGTAGCTGAGCGCCCGCGAGCAAACCTTGAGTTCGAGTTGAATGACGCCCGAGTGGATCTACTGGGCGAGGACATTGACGTCGCGTTGCGCGGAGGTGATCGGGATCCTTCACTGTTCGCGCGCAAGCTCGGCACGGGTTGCCAGACCCTGGTAGCGAGTCCGGGTAACCTGGCGGCACATGGCGTACCGCCACAGCCAGGCGATTTGAGTTCCCATCACTGCGTCACCTCGCCGTCGCACGGTGGGGCGGCGCACTACCTGGCGGTTGGGAGGCGTCGACAATCAATCGGTAACCGTGGAAGTGGCTGGACCCTTTCAGGCCTATACCTCCTCTGCTTAGCTCGAAGGAGCACTGGCCAGAATGGGCATAGTGCTGCTGCCCCGCCGCACTCCGTGCACCCCATCGACGATGGGGTGCACTGTTCGATATCTGGGGATTGAGATCGATGACGCCCTGAGATGGCGGAACAGATTGAGGTTTGACCATGCACAGCGACGTTCGAAGTCAGGCCGTCGAGTGATGATCCGTGTCTGCTCAGTTAACCATATTGGGTGGCTCGGTCCATCCCAGAAAGTTGACCAGCTTAGCCGCTCAAAAAAAATTCCAAGCGAGGCTTGACCGAGGAGAACGATCGTTCTACATTGAGTCCGTGGAGATGAAAATGACAGATACCCGAGAAAAGATTCTAATGACCGCTGAGAAACTTATTTATCAGAACGGCATTCATGCGACAGGCATGGATCTTCTGGTGAAGACCTCAGGTGTCGCTCGCAAAAGTATTTATCGCTATTTTGCGACCAAAGATGAAGTGGCCGCTGCTGCACTGAATGCTCGTGATGTACGTTGGATGCAATGGTTCAGAACGGAATGCGACAGAGCGGATACTCCGCAAGAGCGTATTCTCAATATATTCACGGTGCTCAAGGGATGGTTTGAGTCAGACGGATTTCGAGGCTGCGCTTTCATTAATACAGCCGGAGAAGTTGGGGACCCCGATGATCCTATTCGCCATATCGCCAAACTGCATAAGCAGAAGTTACTCGATTACACACTCGAGCTGACCGAGCAGTTGAATACGGAGCACCCGGTCGTCTTGGCGAGACAACTGCTCATATTAATCGACGGCGCAATCACCATGGCGCGCGTGATGGGCGATTACAGTGCCGTCGATGACGCAAAAGAAGTTGCACGGTTGCTCTCGTATCCGTTCGCATAGCTAGATTGTTGAGATACTGATGTAAATCGCGATTATCGTGACGCGTTGATGTTGTGATGATGATCGCTGAAAGAAAGTTGTACCGCTTTGCTGAGTTCCGAAAACGTTAAATAAACCGATACATCCAATTGTCTTGGAGGCACTACCATGTCCAATGCACAAACTCGTCCGCCACTTCCTCCGTTCACTCGTGAAACGGCGATTGAGAAAGTCCGACTCGCTGAAGATGGCTGGAACACCCGCGATCCCGAAAAAGTATCGCTTGCCTATACACTGGATACCAAATGGCGCAACCGAGCGGAATTTGCTACCAATCGCGAAGAAGCCAAAGGTTTTCTTACACGCAAATGGAAAAAAGAGCTTGATTATCGCCTGATCAAAGAGCTCTGGGCGTTTACCGACAACCGCATCGCTGTACGTTACGCATACGAGTGGCATGATGATTCAGGTAACTGGTTCCGCTCTTACGGTAACGAAAACTGGGAATTCGAAGCGGATGGCCTGATGCACCGTCGCTTCGCCTGCGTGAACGACATGCCCATCAAGGAGAGCGAACGCAAGTTCCATTGGCCACTGGGACGCCGCCCAGATGACCATCCAAGCCTGTCTGACCTCGGTCTGTAAATATCTCAACCGACCTGATCCTTTCGTTGAAAAGGCTCAGGTCGGTTTTTGAGCCTAACGTTATAAATAGTTTCTTCATCAAAAATCCTCTAACCCGTAACCGCCCGCAATCCCTCCAAAGTTTTATCCTCCAATTCTTTGCCGGTCCTATCCAGCTCTTCCGCCTGCCAACGATCCTCACCGCCTGTTTCGCGAAAGGTCTAGCGGTCGCAGCTTTCCAGCCATGAGTCTATTACTGAAGGCCTCTAACAATACCTGCTCCACCAGATCCACCCATGAGGCTGCAAAGGCTTCGTAAGGGTTCTGAGGGCAGCCGGCTAAAGCAGGCATCAGTACCGGCGGGACAGACGAGAGGTGCGCAATTTTCAGGCACTACCGTTCAGGGAAATAGAGTTACCTGCACTTTTACTTACGCGATTCTCAACGTGATGCTCCATGACTGACCTGGATTGTGCGAATCAAGTCCCGTCGGCGCGGTGCTGTGCTGTGGTCCTGTTCTTAACGACGGCAACTGATCTCCCATCGTAATGCACGAGGTGGTAGCAAGTTGTTCCTCAGATCCATGCGCAGCCAAGTGGGGCGCGCTGATGACTGCTGCACTTACAGACTGAACGCAATCCTTCTCGCTCAAGCGACAGCGCTCGTGATCGTACGGCGTCCCTGCCTGAAGACACGACAAGGTGCGCTGGCCCGAATAGAGGATTCAAGGTAAGGGTTCGGCTTCTGACTTTGCGTTTAAGCCGGCGTGAAAGTGACAGAAGTGCCACGTCGGTCGATTTCCTCTCGCTACTCCGTTTCTAGCAAGCGGGAACTCGCGGTGAGCTGGAATTTGGCAGTCAGCCGTCGGCGGTTCTTGGTAGTGGATACGGCCTGAGTAAACGCACTTGCGTGCTATTACTGCCGAGTAGAGGCGGGAAGCGCGCTGTATGGGCGCAAGTGACGAAGGGTTATTTTTTCAAAGGACAAGGGACCGCGGTGTCTGAGCCCCCGTCCCTGGCGCCGAGCGATCGAGCGCCAGAGCGGACGGGAGAGGAGTCAATTGGTACAGCCGGTACCTATGACGTGGTACTCCATGATGTGCCGGTCGCCCTTGGAGTCGTCATAAGTCATCTGCACCGGCACTACATCACAGACACTTGGTATCTGAGTAATCGACACAATGTGAGCGATGTCCAGGTGTTGAGAGTAGCGATAGGGCTCGACCGTAATATGCGCAGTCTGAGTATCTTGCTCATCGGCCATAGCGACAGAGCCAATGCAGGCTAGGAGTAAAACGAGTAACAGTTTCATAGCGATTACCTGTGTTGAGGGCGTGAGAAGGCCAAAGCACTTAAGCGGTGCTCAGTCGTACTAAAGGGTTGGGGTGTAGCCCGGTCGCCGTCTGACGCCGGGCTGACTTGCATCAGAAGGGTTTGGTAGGCAGGTACTTGCCGTCCAGCGTGATCACAGCGCGATGGCCGCCCTCCGGATCTTCGACCTTCTTGATGTCCAGCTTGAAGTTGATGGCGCTGATGATGCCGTCGCCGAACTTTTCGTGGACCAGAGCTTTGAGGGTGGTGCCGTATACCGACATCATCTCGTAGAAACGGTAGATGGTCGGGTCGGACGGTACGCCGTCAAAAAAACTGCCGCGAACTGGCATCGATTGCAGCAAAGCGACTTGATCAGCATCAAGGTCGAGTTTCTTGCCCACGACATGGGCGGCGCTGGAAGGCAGCGGATGCTGGCCGAGCAGGGCGGCAGTGACGAAGGCTTCGGACAGGCCGGTACCGTCAACGATCTCGGCGAAAGACAGGTCCTTGCGAGCCTTGGCCAAAATGATGGTTTCGGTCAGTTCTTGGCGCGCGGTGCGGGTGGCTTGAGTCTGGATCATGGCGAATCTCCTAGGTTAGTAAGGGGTACAGGTACGGGTTTCAGGCAACGTGCCTGGCTTGCTGGGAAACGGCGTGGATTTCGGGGTTCTCTGCGAGGGACACGAAGGTCCCGGTACTGCCATCGAAGGCGTCGATACGCCCGCTCTCGATGTCATAGATCCAACCATGCAGGGTGACGCGGCCTTCTTCGAGAGCCAGGCGAACGGATGGATGTGTCTGGAGGTTGGCCAGTTGCGCGATGACGTTTTCACGCACCATGGACGTAACTTTGCTCGGTAGATCCGGGTGGTTGCGGGCTTCGTTAACCACCTTGGCCGAGTCGGCGTAACGGAGCCATCCGGCAACGGCAGGCATGTGATCCAGGCACTTGCACGTGGCTATGGCGGTCATCGCGCCGCAGTCGGAGTGGCCGCAGATCACGATGTCTGCGACCTGGAGAGCGGCGACCGCATATTCAACAGAGGCCGAAACGCCACCCGGCTCCGGGCCATACGACGGCACGATGTTGCCGGCATTGCGGATTACAAACAGATCGCCTGGCTCGCGCTGGGTGACGAGTTCAGGCACCAATCGGCTATCTGAGCAAGAGATGAACAACGCTCTTGGGCTCTGCTGATTAGCCAAGTCCTTGAACAGTTTGACCCGCTCAGGGAAGGCGTTTTTTTGGAATTTCAGAAAACCGTCGATGATCGCTTTCATGGTTGCTGTCTCAATGTCTGGGTGTGAGACAAAGATTAAGCGGCGCATTACATAAGGTAAAAGTCTGATTTATTATGATGTGAATCAGATTATCTTATGGGTTGAATCATGCTTGCTCGCCACATTCAATACTTCCTTGCGGTTGCGGAACATCTCAGCTTCACGAAGGCCGCAGCGGCGCTCCATGTGTCTCAGCCCGCCCTTTCGCAGCAGGTGAAACAGTTGGAAGAAAGTCTTGGAGCCCAGTTGTTCGACCGCTCAGGACGCACAACTCGTTTGACTGACGCGGGAAACGTCTATCTTCTGTATGCACGCCGTGCTTATCAGGAATTGCGAGATGCTAAAAGCGCCATCCACGATGTGAGCGATCTCACCCGCGGTTCATTGCGCCTGGCCGTGACGCCGACGTTCACGACTTATCTGGTCGGGCCGGTGATCGAAGCATTTCACTCGCGGTATCCCAAGATCACTCTCAACCTGAAGGAGATTTCCCAAGAGCGCATTGAGGAGCTGCTTTTGGCAGGAGAATTGGACGCGGGGATTGCGTTCGATGAAATAAGTACACCGAATATTGATGCCATCCCTTTGCTGAACGAAACCCTCGCTTTAGTGGTGAGTCGCAGGCACCGCCTGGCCGAGGTGCGGTCCATTGGATTGCAGGGTCTGAATGCCGAATCTCTGATTCTGCTCAGCCCAGAGTTTGCAACCCGCGAACAAATCGACCGCTACTGCCGCAAACACGCGATTCGTCCTCATGTGCAGATGGAGGCTAATGCCCTCGGCGCAGTGATCGAAATTGTTCGCAGAACTAATCTATCGACTTTATTGCCAGCCAGAATCGCGTTGAACCATGATGATCTGGTGGCCATCACACTGGAGCCCGAGCGCTTGCAGCGCACCGCCGTCCTTATGCGGCGCAAAGATGCCTTTCAGAGCGCAGCGATGCGAGCTTTCATCGAGGTGGCTAAAGAGGTATCCAATCAACTAAATGTGTAATAGCTGCGGCCGTCGATCCGGAAGGGGCTAAGCCGAGCCTGTGCCCTGTCAATAACAGGCTTGTTAGAAAAAACAGACTGCCCCTTTTTAAGAAATTCTGCTGTCCGCGCGAAGATATGTTCGCGTGCTACGATTGCAGTGACAGCTTCTGGCTGGCTACAGCCGGTCGTGGAAGGCAGAAATAGACCCAAAGCGTCCATCCAGGACAAGCGACTATCCCTGCGCGTTACTTCAGCCCTCTCAAGCGCATATTCGCCCGTTGCACCGCGGCCATTTTTTCAGGCCGCTTCATGCGTTTCCACTTTTTAATGTCCTCCTTGCTCCGCCCACAACTCACACACAGATCCCCCTTCAGCAGGCATATCGAGATGCAGGGATTTTCGATTTCCTTGGCCATCGTCAATCCCCTCTAGCCAGACGCTTTTGCCAATCGCCGCTATGAGTGCGCTGGCATTCTTCTTCGGAGTCAAGGCGGACATTGCGATCTGACAAGTTCAGATCGATGCCGGCCTCATTCAACGCGATGGCTGTCAGCTCAAAGATGCGAGCCTTCGCGTCAACCTGGGCCAGCTGTCTGTCAGCGAGGGTTTCGAACACCCAGGTCACCCTCAGGCTTCTCGCTAACGCGTTCAGGTCCGCCGTGTGGGTGAGCCAGGTAAAGCCCTGGATCTCACCCTTTGCTGTTTCGCACGCTTCGGTCAGCGTGGTTATCAACCGGCGTTCGATCCGCGCCAGTTCACGTTGCCCTGGAGGCATCGCAAGTTCCTTTGGAGTTAATGGAGGGCAGGCCCTGAATCAGACCGGTCGAAACTCGACCGTAAGATGGCTGACTTCGTGAACCGGTTTGAGACGCTCACGAATGCTGTCGGTGTTCGCAGTGGCTTCACCGAGGACGCTGACGATGGCCGCATGGGCTTGCGGTCCAACCCGCCAGACGTGCAAGTCCGTGATGGAGGCGTCCCCCGGCTTTTCGACCAGCTCGCGGATTTCCTCGGCAATATGTGCGTCTGTCTGATCCAGCAATACACCTGCGGTGACCCCCATCAAGGTCCATGCCCAACGCGCGATAACGATGGCGCCGACGATGCCCATGACCGGGTCCAGCCATACCCAGCCCAGATACCGACCGGCGAGTAGCGCAGCGATGGCCAGAACCGAAGTCAGCGCGTCGGCGATGACATGGGCATAGGCCGATTTCAGGTTGTTGTCGTTTGCATGGTGAGCATGGCCATGGCCATGATGGTGGTCGTGGTCGTGGTCGTGGTCGTGCCCGTGCCCCAGCAGCAGCGCACTGACGATGTTGACGATCAAGCCAGCTATCGCGATGAGTGTAGCGGTGCCGAACTGGACTTCCGTTGGCTGCAAGAGGCGCATGACGGATTCAGCGCCAATGCCCAAGGAAACCATACCGAGAATCAGCGCCGAAGCGAACCCTCCCAGGTCTCCAACCTTTCCGGTACCGAAACTGTAACGCTGGCTGGAGGCGTGGCGTTTTGCGTATCCGTACGCGGCCGCCGCGATGCCCAATGCGCCGGCATGAGTTGCCATATGAAAGCCATCGGCCAGTAATGCCATCGAGCCCGTGATATACCCAGCGGTGATCTCGCCCACCATCATCACAACGGTCAGTACTACCACCCAAAGCGTGCGCCTGGCATTCTCGTCGTGCGCCGAGCCAAGGAACAGGTGATCGTGTGCGTAGGGAGTGTTGTTACTCATGAGAGTGTACCTGGATGCGTTCACTTGGAATAACGGCGAATGGCTTCAAGCAGCTCTTCGACGCCCTGGTTGCGCTCTTCTTCGCTGAGCGCAGGGTTCGCGACATGCTCCCGCGCGTGATCCTCGATGATTTCTTCCATCAAGCCGTTGATGGCGCCGCGGGTAGCGGCAACCAGATGCAGTGTTTTGGCACAGTCGAGATCCGATACCAACGCCCGTTCAATGGCCTGGATCTGTCCCGCGATACGTTTTACGCGCTTGAGAAGATCGTCTTTGTTTGCTGCGACATGACTCATTGGATACCCCCTATCCTGATCATGTGCATGATAGGTATACCCCCTATGCCTATGCAAGGGGGGCGGACAAAGGGGATCATCTACGGCCTGTCGTGGGAAAGTGTCGTTGAATATGAGGGAACGCATGACGGTTTGGAGCGGCCGCTTTCCGTCAAAGAGCGGGCTTCGCCAGGATCTGTATGGCACTCAAATCGGGGAGCGGGTCACTAGGCTCTATACGAAAAACCTGGTTGCCTGGCAAGCACCAGGTCTTCAGCCTGCGGAGCGCATTTGGCTTCTCCAGCGATGCCTTTGACTCCCCAAAACAATCACAGCGGCTCCAGGGAGCCGCTGTGCCGTGCACGCAACGTCGAGGCCATGTTCGCCAGCGGCTTTTGACCCCGGCCGATAGCGAGCCAGACCATCGCCACGGGCAGCAGATTACCGATCACGTCCGCCATAGCGTATGGAATGCGATCCGATGGATCAGCTCCGTGTGCATGTCGTCCCGTTCGCCGCCCCAGATACGCAAGCCGTTCCGCTTGTCCGAGGTTGCCTCATCTTCGATCGGTAACGAGCGCGCTCGGACTTCTGTCAATCGAGTTTCTTGTCCACCTCCACCAGCAACGCGGCGATTTCTTTACGTCGCCCGGCGTCCGCGCTTTCCCGGCCGGGCCGGGGCGCGGCTTGCAGGGCTTTTTGCAGTGCTGCCTTGGCTTGCGCGTAGTGTTTCTGACGGTAGAGGTGATCGCCCCAGAAGTACAGGCTGTCGATGCCATCAGGGTTGAGTTGCAGCGCTTGCTTGAGCAATTGCTCGGCCTTGTCGCTGTCACCGAATCCGATCGGCCAGCCCGGCACCCGGTCATACAGCGCGGCCAGGCTGGTGTAGGCCGAGCCTTGCAAGGCTTTGGGGTCCAGGGTCAGGGATTTCTCAAGGTCAGCCTTGGCGTCCTTGGCCTTGCCCAAGGCTCCGAGTCCACCCTCGGCACCGGCCCAACTGCTGGTGACAATGCCTTTCCAGATCCATGCTTCGGCGACGGCTGGACGCTCCGTGGTGAAGTTCGTGGCTTGCGACGCCAGTTGTTCGAACGCGTCGGCGCGTTGTTTTTCCGGCGTTTCATATTGGATGTGCGCCCAGCTCTGCTGGATGCTGCTGAGGCGTTGCTGATCTGCGGCGTCCAGGGCCCAGACACTTTGGCTGAGGGTGCCCAGCAACAGACATGCGAAAAGTTTCTTCATGGTTTTGGCGGCTCGTTTTCGGTTTTTTCACTGAGACGACGGATCAACGGCAGCTGTTTGCGCAGGCCACGATCCACCAGGTTCGGCAAGAGGCTGTTGAGGCGCACGAAAAAGCGCTCCGGCCAGCCCAGGTACAGGTCGCGACGGTCGCCGGCAATCGCGTGGACCACCGCCGACGCCACGGCTTGCGGATCATCGACATTGGCCTTGAGCGCGCTGTTCAGTGCTTGCGCGGCGGCGCTGTTCATCGAAGTGCGGGTGGCGCGGGGCGCGACGTACAGTACGCTGACCCGGGTGTCCGCCAGTTCCCGGCGCAAGGCTTCGGAAAACCCGCGCAGGGCAAACTTGGTGGCGCAGTAACTGGCGTAACCGGGGTATCCGATTGAGCCATAGGTCGAGCCAACGTTGACGACCATGGCGTTGTCGGCCTGTTTGAGCAGCGGTAGCAGCAGTTTGGTCAGGCAGATTGGCGCGCTGATGTTCACCGCCAGCATCGCACTGATGTCGCTGTCGTCGAGCTGTTCAAGCATGGCGAAGTGATTGACCCCGGCCGCGTTGATCAGCAGGTTGATTCCGCCAATGCCCTCGGCAGCGGCCAGCACCTTGCGCCGGTCACTGAGGAAGGTCAGGTCGGCGGCGACGTGACACAAGGTATCAGGGTATCGGCTGAGCAGCGGCGCCAATGCCTCGTGATGGCGTGCTACGGCCAGCACTCGGGCTCCGGCGGCGCACAAGACGTCTGCAATGGCCAGGCCGATGCCACCACTGGCACCGGTCAATACGACACGTGCATCACGCAACTGCATATTGAACCTCCGGATCGCGGGGCAATCCACGGAACATATCGGTATAGAGTCGATAGACGACTTTCGAAGCGTGGATCACCGCCGCTTGGTCTTCCTTGTCCTCAAGTTTGTTCATCAGTGCGCGATAGGTCTGCATGTGTTCGATATCCAGCGAACCGTGAGAACTGAGATAGCTGAAAGCGGTTTCCGGCAATGCCAAACGCTCGCGAATGCTGCCCGCTGCGTGAGTGGCCAAAGCAATGCTGGTGCCTTCTAGCACGTTGACCATTCCGAACAGGCCAACCGGATTGCCCCGGGCGATCAGGTCGTAGAGGAAACTGATCATCAGCTCGATAGGCAGGGACGGCTGCGCGTCTCGCACCGCATCGCGATCCCCGCCGCACGCGGCGATGTCGTTGAGCACCCACTGTTCGTGACCATATTCATCCTCTATGTACTCGCACACTGCTTTGCGCAGCCATTCCAGGCGCATCGGAAGGCGTGCGCCACAGGCCATCATCAGCGGGACGGTGTGGCGCACGTGGTAGTAGGCTTGGGCGAGGAAGGCCCGATAACTTTCCAGACTGACCTTGCCTTGCAGGGCATCCAGGATGATCGGCAGGTTGAACAGCTCATGGCGTTCCTGTTGCGTGGCTTCTTGCAGGGTGTCGAAAAAACTCATGATGCGGATTCCTCGGATGCGACAGATCCAGTCAAGGTGTGGCGGTATAACTCGATGATGGCGTCCCGACGCGGGCGGCCATTGGAGGTCAGCAGGCCATTGGCGGCGCTGAAGGGCTGCGGCAGACGCGTCCAGTGATGCACTTGGGCGTAATCGGGCAAGGCTTCGTTGGCTTCGGCAACGGCCGCGGCCACTTCGGCGTCGGTGCAGTCCGGACGATGCGGCCAGAGTAGGGCGTGGTTGTGCGCAAGCGCTTCGCCGTAGACGAAGGCCTGGGCGATGTGGCGGCGCTGGGTCAGCTCCGACTCGACCCATTCCGGGTTGACGTTGCGCCCGTAACTGGTGACGAACTGATGCTTCTTGCGGCCCTTGAGATAAAGAAAACCTTCCTGGTCGAACTCGCCCAGATCGCCGCTCGGCCACCACTCATCGCCGTACGCCGGCTCGCCGAGATAGCCGAGCAGGGTCGAGCCCTTGATCAACACTTCGCCGTCCTCGGCCAGGCGTACTTCGACATGGGGCAGTGGTTGGCCGACGCT
This sequence comes from Pseudomonas corrugata, assembly GCF_001269905.1. Taxonomy (GTDB): domain Bacteria; phylum Pseudomonadota; class Gammaproteobacteria; order Pseudomonadales; family Pseudomonadaceae; genus Aquipseudomonas; species Aquipseudomonas corrugata. Next base: position 84,646 of record NZ_LHVK01000022.1, read on the forward strand.
GCCCGGCCGGTGCGCACCGGGACGGTTGAGGCATACCACCGACGCGCATTCGGATAAGCCATAGCCTTCGTAGACCGGTATGCCGACCTGCTGGGCACGGTGCAGCAAATCCTCCGAAACCCGCGCTCCACCGACGGCGGCGAAGCGCAATGTTTGCGTATCGAAAGCTTTCTGTTCTGCGGCGTTGGTCAACAGCAACAGCAATTGTGGCACCAGGATCAGGCTCTCGGGCTTGCGCCCGGCCAGATAACCGAGCAAGCGCGGCACATCGACGCCACTGGCGCCCTGGATGCCCAGGCTTTTCTGGCTCGGCAGACTCAGCGTGACACCGGCGTACAGCGCCGCGTAACAGCCGAGGTTCTCCAGCAGGATCGCCAGCGGCAGCAGCGCCATGTGGTGTTGCGGATGGGTAGACTTGCTCGCCTGATCCAGCTCCCGCGCCACTCGCAGCAAGCTGTCGGCGCTCAGGCATACGCCTTTCGGGGTGCCGGTGGTGCCGGAAGTGAAGGTCAGTTTGGCAGTGCGGGCGGGCATCCGGTGGGGGCCGTTGAAGCGTCGGCACCAGAACTCGCCGCGTTTTTCATAACCGGCGTCGCGCAATTCGGCTTCCAGCGCCGGCTCGGCGATCACCCGTTCGGCCTGGCTTTGTTCCAGGCAATGGATGCGTTGCGTCGGGCTGAAGAATGGTGGCAGCGTCACGCAGGTCAGACCTTCGAACAGCACCGCCAGATCCCACAGCATCGCCTCGACGCCATTATCCAGCGCCAGAGCGATCACCTGTACCTGTTCGTCGCGCAGGCGCTCCTGGCGATACATTACCTCGGCATACAGCGTGGCGTAGTCGAGCTTCAGCGTGTCGCCCCACAGGGCGACGGTGCTGTCATTGCGTCGGGCATGATCGCGCAGGGTTTCCTGGAAACGGTGCAACTCAAGCGACATGGCAGGCTCCTTCAATCGAGGTCGGCAAACCCAGTCGGGTAAAGAGGCCGATGTTGCACAGATGGATGAAGCCGGCGCGGATGTTGCCTACGTGCACCCAGGGTTTGCTTTCGTAATAACTGCCCCAGTGTTGGCGCTCATCACCCAGGCGCTGCGGGTCGGCAGCGCACAATGTCACCGGCTTCAGGCCGAGACGATGGAAGCTGTTGACCAATCCGATGTTGCCAGTGAACGTCACCCATTCCAGACCGCCCATGGCGAGCAGATAAGTGATGGCGATGATGCTCATGCGCGCGCTGCCTGTGTCGCTGGCGGCGAGGTTGCCGACTTCGACAATGCCTGCCCGGTCCACTGGGCGATCAGCTGCGGTGCTGATCAGCGGTTCGATCGGTTCATCCAGGTAACGCTCCAGAAACAGTGGCTCCAGATGTGCCCGACGCACCCCGGCCACCGCGCACAACTCGCCGTTGCCGTTATGCACCCCGAACAGCTCGGGCATGAAGTGTCGGATGTCTGCGCCATGGGCCTGGCGAAAACGGTGTTGGATGAATGCTTCGAACGTCTCTCGTAGCGGGTCGTCGGGCAAGGCGCCGGTTAACGTCATCTGCAGGGCATCGGCTTGCCCAAAGCGCAGGGGAAGGGGGATGTTCCAGTCAAGATCGGGCATGGGCAGAACGCCTCCCTTAATGGTTTGAACGGAGTATGGGAGGCCTTTCTTAACGAAGTCTGAAGGTGAAATTCAGTTAACGACCGATCTGTCTTCAGACTGTCTTAAGGATGGGCTGGCAGGGTGGCGCCATCGGTTCGCTGGGCAACCGGATCGAGACTGTCGAACGATTCGACCGTCACGAAGGACAATCACGAGGCGCTTCTTATGACCCGCGACAAAGGCATACCCCGTTATGGAAAACTCTCAATCACCCTGCACTGGCTGATGCTCGCGCTGTTTGTCGGCGTGTACGCGTGTATCGAAATCAAAGGCTTCCTGCCCAAGGGCAGCGAAGCGCGTGGCCTGCTGTTGGGCTTTCACGGTCTCTTCGGCCTGAGCATCTTTGCTTTGGTATGGGTGCGACTGCTCGGACGCCTTTCGCCACGTCCACCAATCACCCCGCCGCCCCCTGCATGGCAAACCGGCACATCCCATCTGATGCACTTGGCGCTGTATGTGCTAATGATCGCCACGCCGGTACTGGCCTGGTTGATGCTGGCCGCTGGAGGCAAACCGTTCCCCTATTTCGGCTTCCATTTGCCAGCCCCGGTGGCGATTGACCCTGATCTAGCTAAGCGCTTGAAGTATTGGCATGAACTGTTGGGCAGCACCGGCTACTGGCTGATCGGTCTGCATGCGGCGGCGGGACTGTTTCATCACTATTGGGTAAGAGACAACACGCTGACTCGGATGTTGATTGAGCGAGATCATTCCTGAGGCGCAAGTCACGCTCGTCTCGGCACTCGGAAGGTACTGAATTCGTTGACGAGCGCACCGTTGCGGCGCTGCCGGGTGAGGGTGAACGGCCCAAAGCGCGCTGAGCTTGAGGACTGTCCCGGCCTCGGGGCGGTCTTACTGCGGCCACTGCTCAAGCAGGATAGAGACAAATTTCTCGGCGGCGGGGGACAGGGAAGCACCTCGTCGATAGACCAGGCCCAGTGACCGGTTGACCACCGGTTCGATCAGCGGCACGCTGACCAGTGTCGGATGGTCCCCGGCGGGCATCGCCAGGCTGGGCATTGCCGACACACCCAAGCCAGCCTCCACCAGCCCCAGTGACGTGGACAGGTGTTGCACCTCGTAGAACCACTGCGGACGCCAGCTCAGGCCCGACAAGGCATGATCGAGCAGCATGCGATTGCCGCTCAGGCGACCCACCCCGATCAAGCGATAGTCACTGAGTTCCGACCAGGTGACGGCGCTACGTCCAGCCAACTCATGATCGCGGCGGCAAGCCAGGACAAAGGGTTCGTTGACCAGAGGCACGAATTCGATATCCGGATGCTGGCCGCTCATCATGTTGATGCCAAAGTCGGCTTCGCCGCGCAGTACCGCCTCGAGTCCTTCGTTGGCACTGAGATCGAGAAGGCGGATGCGGATTTTCGGATAGCGCTCGTTGTACAAACGGATCACCGACGGCAGGAAATAGAACGCTGCGGTGGGAATGCACGCCAGGGTCACCCGGCCTATCTGCCGCTCGGCCAGCTCGCGAATGTTGAGGATCGAATCGTCGAAGTCATCCAGCAAGCGCCGCGCCTTGGGCAGGAAGTCACGTCCGACGCTGGTCAGGCTGACCTTGCGCGTCGTGCGATCGAGCAAGGCGGTGCCCAAACCTTCCTCCAGTTTCTTCATGCGCCGGCTCAGGGCCGGCTGAGAAAGGTGCAGGGCGTCGGCAGCCTCGTGGAAGCTGCCTAGTTCGGCGATTTTGACGAAAGATCGTATGTCCTGAAGCTCATATTCCATGCCAGATCCCATAAGCAAAGCGATGCGTCGTGCCAATCATCCTACGGTTATTCATTCGTCAAACGCAATAAAACCTCCGATCTTTGCATTGGAAACACTTTTCAAAGCCTGCCACTCTTGCCTCCAGAACATCAATTATCCAGATTGATTAACAAGAGTTAGTGTTCATGCAACGAATTCCTTGTGTGCTCATGCGCGGCGGTACCTCCAAAGGCCCGGTTTTTCTCGCTTGGGACCTACCGGCCGCCATCGTTGAACGTGACGAGCTGCTGCTCGACCTGATGGGATCTGGCCATGAGCTGGAGATCGACGGCATCGGCGGCGGCAGCCCGCAAACCAGTAAGGTGGCGATTGTCAGCCCATCATTGCACCCTGATGCGGATGTCGATTACTTGTTTGTCCAGGTCATGGTCTCCCAGCGTCGGGTCGATACCGCGCCCAACTGCGGCAATATGCTCTGTGCCGTCGGCCCGTTCGCCATCGAGCAGGGACTGGTCAAGGCGGGCGGCGACCGTACCCAGGTGCGTATCCGCAATCTCAATACTGGTACCTTCGTCGTTTCCGAGGTGCAAACCCCGGGCGGCAAGGTCAGCTATGAGGGTGACACCGCCATCGACGGCGTACCGGGCACTGCCGCGCCGGTGCAACTGACATTCCTGGATGCGGCGGGCAGCAAGACCGGCAAACTCTTTCCCACCGGCCAGCCGCAGGACGTCATCGACGGCACAGCGGTGACTTGCATCGACATGGCCATGCCCATGGTGATCGTCGAAGCGAGTCAGCTCGGCAAGCGTGGCGACGAAAGCCCCGCCGAACTGGATGCCGATAAAGCCTTCCTGCACCGCCTGGAATCCTTGCGACTCAAAGCCGGCTTGGCCATGGGCCTGGGCGACGTCAGCGACAAGGTGATTCCCAAGCCGGTGCTGGTGTCGCCGGCCAAGTCTGGCGGAACGCTGCAGGTGCGCTACTTCATGCCGCACAACTGTCATCGCGCGCTGGCGATTACCGGGTCCATCGGCCTCGCCACCGCGTGTGTGACCGAAGGCAGCGTGGCCGCTAGATTGATCGGCGGCGTCAGCGAGCCACGCTTGCAGCGGGTCCGCATCGAGCACCCAAGCGGTGGTATCGACGTGGTGTTGTCCTATGCCGGGGATAAGGGTGAGACCATCCGCGCCTCGGTGGTGCGTACCGCGCGCCGACTGTTTTCAGGTTTCGTCTACGCCAAGGGTTCCCAACGACTGGCCGGTTAGCCAGGCTGTCGTTGTCGTTTGCATCAGAACAATTCCAAAAATGGGTGATGCCATGAAAGTTGTTAAATCGCTCTACTTCCAGATCATCTGCGCCGTGCTGTTGGGTGTAATGGTCGGGCACTTCTGGTCGCAACAGGCGATTGCCTTGAAACCGCTGGGCGACGCCTTCATCAAGCTGATCAAGATGATGATCGCGCCAGTGGTGTTCTGCACTATCGTCACCGGCATCGCCGGCATGAGCGACAAGCGCTCGCTGGGGCGCTTGTTGAGCAAGACGATGCTGTTGTTCCTGGGCTTGACAGTGGTCAGCCTGATCATCGGCCTCGTGGCGGTCTATGTGTTCAAGCCCGGAGCCGGGATGAACATTGATCCGACCCGGTTGAACACCCAGGGCCTGGCGCAGTACGCCGACTCCGCGGCGAGGCTGGGGGTGGTCGACTTTTTCATGCACATCATTCCCGACACCTTCATCGGCGCCTTCAATAAAGGCGAGGTACTGCCGGTATTGTTCATCGCAGTGCTCTGCGGTTTCGCCCTGTCTTCATTGGGGGAGCGGGGCAAACCGGTACTGGACGTGCTGGAATCGGTTTCGCACATGGTGTTCAAGATCTTTTCCTACCTGATGCGCTTCGCCCCGATTGGCGCGTTCGGCGCCCTGGCATTCACGGTCGGGCAGTACGGCATCACTTCGCTGGGCAGCCTGGCCAAGCTGATCATGACCTTGTACATCGCCTGTGCCTTCTTCGTTTTCGTGGTCTTGGGCGGTATCTGCCGTGCCCATGGCTTCAGCCTATGGAAGCTGCTGCGTTACCTGCGCGAAGAGTTTCTGGTGGTGCTGGGCACCTCTTCGACCGAGCCGGTCATGCCGCGTATGCTGGAGAAACTCCAGGCCCTGGGTTGCAAGAAGGGAGTAGTGGGGCTGGTGCTGCCGACCGGTTACTCGTTCAACCTGGACGGTACCGCGATCTACCTGTCGCTGGCGGCGATCTTCATTGCGCAGGCCTGCAACATCGACCTGACGCTGACCCAGACCTTCACCATGCTGGCAATCATGCTGCTGTCTTCCAAGGGCGCGGCCGGGGTGACCGGTAGCGGGTTCGTCGCGCTGGCCTCGACCCTGACGGTCATCCACGACATTCCCCTGGCCGGCCTGGCCCTGTTGATCGGCATCGACCGCTTCATGTCGGAAGCCCGGGCACTGACGAGTCTGGCAAGCAACGCGGTGGCGACCGTGGTGATCGCCCTCTCGGAGGATGCCTGCGACCGCCAAGTGCTGTTGCAGACCCTGGATGGCAAGCCTTCCCCGTCAGTGGCTCAGGCTACGGATGACGCCTGGGACGACGCCAAGGCCGCGAAACACCTCTAGCCGGTCACGGCAAACTCGATATCACGGCGCTGCATCATTCATGACCTCTGCCAGGCACACTGAACGTGTCGCCTGGCAGGTTGGAAGGCGTGCGCCTGGGTGTTGGTAAAGCTACTAATAACAACAAGAGAACTGACCTATGCTCGCTTTACTTGGCTTGGCCATGGTGGTGGTCTTCACCTTCCTGATAATGACCAAACGCCTGTCGCCGATCGTGGCCCTGACGATCGTGCCAATTATCTTTGCGGTGATCGGCGGGTTCGGCGGCACCACCGGCAAAATGATGCTGGACGGCTTGAAGATGGTCGCGCCCTCGGCAGCCTTGCTACTGTTCGCGATCCTGTTTTTTGGCCTGATGATCGACACGGGCCTGTTCGATCCGCTGATCCGCAAGATCCTCAAGCGGGTCAATGGCGACCCGATGAAAATCGCCGTCGGCACGGCCCTGCTGTCGTTGGTGGTGGCGTTGGACGGTGATGGCACGACGACTTACATGATCACCTGCGCCGCCATGCTGCCGTTGTACAAGCGCATCGGCATGAACCCGATGATCCTGGCGACCGTGGCGATGCTCTCCCTGAGCATCATGAGCGGCATGACCCCCTGGGGCGGCCCGGCGACCCGTGCGATCGCCGCACTGGGCCTGGATGCCGGCGAATATTTCGTGCCCTTGCTGCCGACCATGATCGGCGGTGCGCTGTGGGTGGTGTTCACGGCGTTCCTGCTGGGCCGTGCCGAGCGCAAGCGCATTGGCAACGTCCAACTGCAAAGCGGCGGGGGGGACTGCTATATCAAGGCAATCATCGAGGACACCCCGCACAAGCGTCCGAAACTGGCCTACGTCAATCTGCTCCTGGTGAGCGCGGTCATGGCTGCCCTGGTGATGGGGCTCATGCACTCGGCGATCCTGTTCCTGATCGGTTTCGTCCTGGCACTGATGATCAACTATCCGCAACTGGACATTCAGAAGGAGCGCATTCTTGCCCACTCGGGCAACGCCATGACCGTGGTCCTGCTGGTTTTCGCGGCCGGTATTTTCGCCGGTATTTTCTCCGGGACAAAAATGGTCGACGCACTGGCGCAGACCCTGGTCGATTGGATTCCACCCTCGTGGGGACATCTGTTCCCGCTGGTGGTAGCGATCACCAGCATGCCGCTGACCTTTGTGCTGTCCAACGATGCCTACTACTTCGGCGTCGTGCCCATCCTGGCCAACGCCGCTGGCGCGTATGGGATCGATCCGGTGGAAATCGCCCGCGCATCCATTCTCGGTCAGCCGGTGCACCTGATGAGTCCGCTGGTGGCTTCGACCCTGTTGTTGGTGGGCATGGTTGATCGCGACCTTGGCGACTTCCAGAAGGCGACCGTCAAGTGGGCGGTGCTCACGTCCCTGGTGATTACCGCGCTGGCCTTGCTGACGGGTGCGTTGACCCTGTTCTCCTGATCAACCCGATACTTTCGCTTTGCGCCTGACACGCCTCGCCGCCGAGGGGTGCGCTGGCCTGCACGCAAAATAACGACAACGAGAAAACCTGGATATGAACACTTTTCTGACCCGTGGGGCTGTATTTTCAATGCTCGGCCTGTTGCCGCTGGCCACGGCCAGCGCCGAAGGTTTCATCGACGACAGCAAGCTCAAGCTGCAATTGCGCAACGTCTACATCAACGAGAATTTTCGCGACGAGCATGGGATGAGCGCAGGAGCGGCGAGAACCGCAAAGAGCGAACGCACCGAATGGGCTCAAGGCTTCCTGTTGGATTACCAGTCGGGTTTTACCCCCGGCACCGTTGGCTTTGGCGTCGATGCCCTGGGGCTGCTCGGGGTCAAGCTCGACTCCGGGCGCGGCCGCAGTGGCACTGGCCTGTTGCCCGTCCATGACGATGGTCGTGCCGCCGATGAGTTTGCCAGCGCGGGGATGACCGCCAAGGCCAGGGTAGCCAAGACCACGCTCAAGTACGGGACCTTGTTGCCCAAGACACCGGTGCTGATCTACAACGATGCACGAGTGTTGCCCCAAACCTACCAGGGCATGCAGATCAGCAGCACAGACGTCGACAATCTCGCCCTGACCGGCGGCCATCTTGAGCGTTTCAAACTGCGGGATTCCAGCGACAGCATGCCGATCGTGCCTGACGGCTACCGTGGGGATCAGTCAGGCGATTTCAACTACGCCGGTGCCGATTACAAGCTGGGGAAAAATACCCGACTGAGCTACTTCTATGGCGAGCTTGAGAACTTCTACCGACAGAATTTCGCCGGCATCCAGCACGACCTGCCGCTGGGCAGCGGGGTACTGACTGGCGACCTGCGTTACTTCAACAGTGTCGATTCCGGTTCGGCCTACGGCGGCAAGATCGACAACGACATGCTCAGCGGTCTGCTTTCCTACGCCGTTGTCGGCCATACATTCAGTGCCGGCTACCAGACGCTCAGCGGCGAGGCCGGTCTGCCGTACATCAGCGGCGCCACGGTCTATTCCTTCAGCAATGTCGGGATTGGCAAGTTCATCGAGGAAGACGAGAAGACCTGGATGCTCGGCTATGGCTACGATTTTGCCCGCCTCGGCGTACCTGGCCTCACGTTTTCCAGTCGCTACCTGAGCGGCAACGACGGCAAGTCCGACAGCGCGGTGAAGGAATGGGAGCGTGATGCCGAAATCGCGTATGTCGTGCAGCAAGGCACCTTCAAGGGGCTGGGGGTGAAGCTGCGTAACTACGTCTATCGCTCGGATTTCTCACGGGGGCGTGACAGCAACCGCATCTATTTCACCTACGATGTCGCGCTTTGGTAGGACGCTGGCCGAACCGGCTTGAACGTCTGCCCCAATGTGGCCTCTGAGAGTAATGCAGGGCGAGCACACTTCGCCCGTTTACCTCGGAGGCTGGATGCACATGAACATTCTGATGGTTCTTACCTCTCACGATCAGTTGGGCGACACCGGCAAGAAGACCGGTTTCTGGCTGGAAGAATTCGCCGCGCCTTACTACGTGTTTGTCGACGCCAAGGCTTCGGTCACGCTCGCGTCTCCCAAAGGCGGGCAGCCACCTCTGGACCCCAAGAGCAACGAAGCAGATGCTCAAACCGATGCGACCCGTCGTTTTGGTGCGGATACCCAGGCCCAGATGGCATTGGCCAACACCGTGCCGCTGGGCGAGATCGACCCCTATGACTTCGACGCGGTGTTTTATCCAGGAGGCCATGGACCTCTCTGGGATCTGGCCGAGGACACCGACTCCAGGGTCCTTATCGAAGCCTTCTACGGGGCGAATAAACCCATCGCCGCCGTCTGTCACGCGCCCGGGGTGTTCAAGAACGTCAACGCACCGGATGGGCAGCCGATTGTGAACGGTAAAAAGGTGACCGGTTTCACCAACTCCGAAGAGGAGGCGGTAGGGCTGACGCAAGTGGTGCCGTTCCTGGTGGAAGACATGCTCAAGGCCAAGGGCGGCGAGTATTCCAAGGCTGCGGACTGGGCCAGTTATGTGGTCGAGGATGGGCACTTGATCACCGGCCAGAATCCCGCGTCCTCTGAAGCTGCCGCCCATGCGCTGCTCAAGCGCCTTAAGCAGGAGCAATCGGCCTGACTCATAGGTTGTTCGCTTAAAGAAACGGACACTGTCGGCCGCGATGGATGCGGCCGGCCGCGGAGGAAAACGGCTCATGCACGACACTTACAATCTGTCCCGTTTTGTCGAAGCCCAGCGCCCGGTGTTCAGCAGCGTCATGGACGAGCTGCGGGCAGGCCGGAAAACGAGCCACTGGATGTGGTTCATCTTTCCGCAGTTGGAGGGGCTCGGACGTTCAGGGATGGCGGCCCGGTTCGCCATCTCCGGTCTGGCCGAAGCCCGCGCGTATCTGCAGCACGCGGTGCTCGGCCCTCGGCTGGAGGCGTGTGTCACCACTGTCCTGCAACACCACGACATGAGCGCCCGGCAGATATTCGGCTCGCCCGACGATCTGAAGTTTCGCTCCTGCCTTACGCTGTTCATGACGGCACAGCCCGAGTCTGCGCTGTACCCACAGGCGCTCGATCAGTTTTATTCGGGTGAGCCCGATAGCAGAACGCTTCTGCTGCTGGAAGGCTGATCATCAATGCCCGAACGCCGCGGTCATGCCGAGCAACCGCTTTTGCCGCCAGATCGGCGCGCTGGTGGGAAAAAGCACCTCGTTTGGTCGAAAGCGGGCGAGGCCGCAGGCGGCAGCGATGCGCTGGCGTTGTTGGCCGCAAATCAGTACCTGTTGAAATGAGCGTTCGCTGTGCGCCAGTCCCAGTAGGTAGCGAGTGCCCACCTGAAACTGACCGCCGTTGGCTTGCCACCAGGCTTCGATCGGGCGCGGATCGGGCCAGGGCAGGTTCTCATCGGGGTCCATGGCGACGTCCGGGTCTGCGGGGTTGTCGTTCGGGCCTGCATTGAAATCGGGCAGGTCCTGCAATTCAAGATCAAGTAGCGCCAGGTCGGCGCCGGTGATCATGCTGAAGGCTTCGCCGGCGACGCGGGCGTAAGGCAGGTTGCTCATCTGCTGGATCAGCCAGGGTACGCAGACCGGATCACCCAACAATCCAAGAGCCTGGATGCCAATCCGTAGGTCCCTGGGGTCCTGTACCAACTGGCGTATCCAGGCGATGCTGGGCTCGAGTTCTTGCCACACCAATAATGCGCAGAGGGCGCGATACTGGAATTGACCCGGTCGCTCGGCGAATTGGCGCAGAGGCTCAAGGGCTGGCTGATCGCCCATCTGGACTGCGGCCCAATTGGCCCAGAAGCGCGTGGCGGCCTCAGGGTGCCTGCAGTGGGCGCGGATGCTGGGTAGCAACTCGCGCCGGCGCAGCTCGCCAGCGGTACGAGCGGCACGGGCCAGCACGCTTGGATCGGTGTCGCAAAGTCCGTCAAGCAGGGCTGGACCAGGGTCGTGCCGATGCATGCCGCAGGCCGCCAGGCCCAGGCGGCGGAACATGGCTTCAGGGGCGGCGAGCATGCGATCGATCCAGGGCGATAGCTGCTCCCAGTCGAGCCAGCCCAAGGCCATCAGATAACCGCGTTCCGTTTCTGCAGCACTTCGCAGGTGTTCACTCAGCTGTGATAACACTTTTCCGTTGGCCGACTCGAAAGCCAGCACCACGCAGGCAAACATCTCGCCAATGGCATGGGGGCCAAGTTGGCTCAGCAGCGTTTCCAGGCCGTTACGGGCTGCAATACGCAACCCGTCGAGGTGAGCGTCAAGGCGGTTATCGAGTATGCCGAGGTGTTCGATGTCGTAGTGAGGCGCGTGCAGGGCGTCGTCCCGCAGATTGGCGAGGAAGCTGGCGTCTTCGGCATGCTGTTCGATCACCAGGGACAGCGAGTTGTTCATGGGAAGTTCATGTGTTGTGCAGGCATATCAACCGCTCCCACTGTTTGCCATTGAGTTTGAGAGGATGCTTGCCTTCTAGTTGATCTGCACCGAACCGCCCTTGATGCGGTTGACCCCGCTGGAGCGGCTGGAGAGGTAGGCGCCGCTGATGATCACTTTGCCCGCGCGGGTCAGGGTGATGCTGGCCTTGCCGCAGCGCAGGACGATTTCCCGTTCGGCGGTGAACTCCAGGCGTTCGCCATCCAGGTGGGCGAGCGCTGGCGATGCAGGCTCCTCCAGGCGCTGGATGCGGCCAATCACCAGGGGCCGTGCCGGGTCGCCCGCCTCGAACATCAGCGCGACCTGGACGCCGATATCTTCACGGGTCAGTGGGGTGGTGGTGCGGGCGGCGAGGCCGGTTTCACCGGGGCAGCCGGGAAAAGCCACCACCGGGGCGTCCACCCTGGGCACGTCCAGCAATACGCCAATCACCACGCCATCCACGCGCATCGGCGCGGAAGTGGGGGCTACGGGAAGCTGGTATTCAACGGTCATAGCGGCCACTCCATGGCTAGTTCTGCAGGATCTTCTGGCCCTTGACGACGACGTTCCTGTTGGCCTTGATATTGATGGCGCCGGAGCCGTCGAGGGTGATGTTCTTGCCGCTGATCATGATGGTGCCGTCCTTCTTCATGGTGATGCTGGCCGCCCCCGTGGTCAGCGTGATCGAGTCGCCGGCGGTGACGGAGAAATGCTTGCCAACCTCCAGGCTGTCGTTCTGCTTGATGTCGGTGCTGCGGTTCTGGGCGACATCACGGGATTCGTTCTGGCCGATCCGGGTGTTGTGGTTGCCGTTGATATCGGTGCTCTGGTTGCCGCTGATCTCGATGCCTTCATTGCCTTTGACCGACTCATCGCGGTTACCGGAAATGCCGATCGTCTCGTTACCGCCGACGTCTTCGCTGCGGTTGCCGACGATGGTGATGGCCTCGTTGGCGCCGACTTTTTCCGTGCGGTCCGCACCGATGGTGATGGTCTCGTTGCTGCCGACTTTCTCGGTGCGATTGACGCCGATGGTGATCTTTTCGTTGTTGCCCACTTTCTCGGTACGGTCCACGCCGATGGTGATGGTCTCGTTGTTGTCCACCGTTTCCGTGCGGTCATGTTTGACGTGCACGGCTTCATCGTTGTCGATGGTCTTGCTGCGGTCATGACCGACCCAGTGGGTTTCGTCGTTCTCGACCTCGATGTCCTGGTTCTTCTCGGCATGGATGAACAGCTGCTCCGCGCCTTTCTTGTCCTCCATGCGGATTTCGTTGAAGTTGGCCGGCGACCCGCCCTTGCTTGAACGGCTTTTCACCCCGCTCTGGGTGGCACTGGCGGGCAGCCCATAGGGCACGGTCTGTTCGGCGTTGTAGACGCGGCCGGTGATGATCGGCCGATCGGGGTCGCCTTCCAGGAAGCTGACGATGACTTCCTGGCCGATCCGTGGGATCTGCACCGAACCCCAATTCTTGCCGGCCCAGGCCTGGGACACCCGAATCCAGCAGGAGCTGTTTTCGTTGGATTGGTCGTGACGGTCCCAGTGGAAATGCACTTTGACCCGGCCATACTGGTCGGTCCATATTTCCTCGCCACCGGGGCCCACCACCACGGCGGTCTGCGGCCCGCGGACAATGGGCATGGGTGTCAGCGGGAGAGGGCGGAAGGCCTGATGAGCGTCCATGCAGTCCAGCTCGCTGACGAACTGTTCGGTCAGATCCGACTGCCCGCTTTCATAGGGATCCTGGCGGATCTGATAGCGTGCGACCACCACCAGGTATTCGCGATTCTGGTCTGCCCGGTCGTAACCCGTCAGCGTGAACAAATGACCGGAGCCCAGCCCACGAGCGAGACCGCGCAACTGCACCCGTTCAAACTGGCTGTGAATGGCTTCGATGCGGGTACGCGCGTAGTGCTCGCCGTCATTGCTCTGCAGGTATTCCCCGGGGTAGTCGTAGAGCGGGTAGTCACCGTTGCTGTGGTCGCGCATGACACTGGAGCGCACCTCAAGGCTGGCGCGAGGGCGTTGGAAGTCATAGTCGTTCAGCGCCAGGGAACCGGGTTGGACTTCCCGTGCCAGTTGCCAATCGTAGAAATGGTCCCGCTCGCGCATCTGTCGATCAGGCGGATAGAAGGGGACGCAGGCGTAGTCCGGCACCGTGGTATGGGCACCATAGGCATCGGCCAGCACCAGTACATGGCGTGCCTTTTCATGCCGGAAGTAATAGTAGATGCCTTCCTGTTCCATCAAGCGGCTGACGAAATCGAAGCTGGTTTCGCGGTACTGCACGCAGTACTCCCACTCGCGATAACTGCCGCTCAGGCTGTCTTCGAAGTCGGAGAAACCGAGGTCACGGAATACCTGCTTGATAATGTCCGGGACTGTCTTGTTCTGGAAAATCCGGCAGTCCGACGTGCGTGTTAGCAACCAGAACCACGGCCGCAGTGTGACCCGGTAACCGGCGAACTGGCCGTGGCCGGTCAATTGACGGCAACTGCAGACAATCCCGTGGAAGTAGCGTTTACCGCCGTCGTACAGTTCCAGGGTCAAGCCCATCGGCTTGCCCAGCAACTGATCGAAGGTGATCGCCCGGTCTTCGGAGGTCAGATCCAGTTCATAGTGAAAACAGCGACCTAATTCTTCACTGCCTTCCATGCCTTGCAGCAGCAGGACGTCACCACCGAGGGGGCTGTCGACCTGCACCAGGCGGTTGTTTTGCGTGATTGGCATCAACGGCGTCCTCTGGCTCGGGTTCGGACGTCAGTGGGCCGTCTTGACTGCATATCGCTGTCTATCTACCACAGGATGATCTCCCTATCGGTCTGTTCGGCGCTCAGTTCCACCCGTCTTCTACGGGCCGAGGGTGTCGTGCGCTTTAGCCTCGTTCAGCAAGCGTAGACGGGAATGGCGGTGTTGTTACTCGCCTCTTGGTCAAAGAGTCGAGCCAAGCGCCGAGCCAGCGGCATGCTATCGTTGCAGTACAACAACGCAGGTGTGCCAAGGAAAGGGAGGTGTGGGCTCGTATCGCCACGGCATAGGGTGTTCATGCCCTTCAGGACTGTTGCCAGGCTATGTGCACGAGCCACCAGCACTATGCAGATCACCAGCAACACCACCCCGTTTCTCGCCGAACGCTTTGTTTCAACAGATAAAAGCGGACAGAAGCACTGCGTTGTGGTCGTCAGGGCGACCTTTGACGTTATCGATCAGGGCCGCTGCGTGCCTGCATCGGAGCAGGTCCCCTTTGTCTATTGCGACCAGCATCACGGCGATCCCGGTACGACATCGGTCCGTTTCGAGACCGACTTCGCACCGGTGAAGCCACGCGTCGATGTGCTGGTCCATGCCTTGGCCGTTTCTCCGAAGGGTGAGCCAGTAAGCCGATTACAAGTCGGCTTCGCGGGTGCGGGTATCCATAAGCATGCAGTGGTGAGTGGCGATCGTGTCTGGACGCTCGGGGCTACTGGCATCATCGCGTCGCCGCCGTCGTCCTTCACCTCGATGCCGCTTTCCTGGGATCGTGCTTTTGGTGGCAGCGATCAATCCCATTACGACGAGACGAAACGTGGCAGCGATCTTCGTAATCCCTCCGGTGTTGGTTTCCATCTGAATGACCGAGACGACAACATCCTCAACACGATGTTGCCGAACGTGGAGCGCCACGACGATCTGATGGGGGCATGGACGGATAAGCCGCAACCCATTGGTTTTGCACCCGTCGGCCGGGGCTGGCACCCGCGTATTGGCTTCGCAGGGACATACGACCGGCACTGGTTCGAGACACGCCGGCCCTTTCTGCCGGAAAACTTCGACGTTCGTTATTTCCAGGCGGCGCCGCTCGATCAGCAGCTGGATCGTCTGGACGCTGGCACACGTTTCACCTGTGCCAATATGAGTTCGGGCGGGGCGTTTGTCGCTCAGACGCCGGCCTTTGAGATCCCGATCACCTTCCGCTTCGAAAGTCGCCAGGTACAGGCGCTCATCAACGCCGACACCGTTATCCTCGAGCCCGGTTGTGCGAGGCTTACGTTACTCGGCAGAACATCGGTGCCGCTGCCTCGCAAACTGGCGCAACTGCGAGAAATACAGGTCGGCAAGCGCCGTTATACAGACCTGCACGGTAAACCGCATTTCGCCAACCTGGCAGACTTGGTCACCTCATCTGGACATGGGCAGGCGAAGACATGATGCAGCCCGTCTACCTGTCTTGCCTGGGATTGGTCTGCGCTGTCGGTCTGTCTCCCGCGGCCGCTGCTGCAGCAATGCGTGCAGGGATAAGCGGCTTCGATGAATTGCCATGGGTCGAAGATGGCTTGGAGCCGATCATTGGGGCCAGAGTGCCAACGGTAGCGGAGGATCTCCACGGACGTGCACGGCTCGTAGAAATGCTGGTTCAGGTCCTGGAGCATAGCCGTGCCGCATTGGCGGGCCGCGCGGATCCAGGTGAGTTGCCGCTTCTTCTCTGCACCTCCGAGCCGCAAAGGCCTGGCTCGCGCATTGACGGCATCGTGACGGAAGTCGAGGCGCGATCAGGATGGCTGCTACAGCGTAAAGGCGCTGCCCATGTAGCCCTTGGACATGTTGCAAGCATCGAGGCGTTGAGTCTGGCAGAGCGGGCCATGGACCAGGCCGACCGTGACGCCTGCCTGATCGTGGCGGTCGACTCCCTCACGGATCCTCGCTGTTTGCTCTGGTTGGAGCAGAGCGGTCGACTCAAGAACACGCTACGCTCAGACGGCGTGATACCGGGGGAAGGCGCGGCGGTGCTACTCGTCAGTCGAAAGCCAATGAATGCGGCGCCCTTGGTCGTTCGTGGCGTGGGTACTGGAAACGATGCCGCCACAGTGTTCAATGACGAGCCACAACTGGGACTGGGAATGACAACGGCTGTCGCAGCGGCCATTGCACAAGCCGGCGTTGCCATGCACGACATCGCTTGGCGTTCGAGCGATGTGTCGGGCGAAGCCTATGGATTCGAGGACCTGGCCCTGGTCCAGTCTCGCCTGATGCAGCAAACCCGCCCGACCCAGGATCTATGGCATCCGGCGAGTTATGTTGGTGACTGTGGAGCAGCGCTGGGCGCGATACAAATCGCTTGGATTGAACAAGCGTTTGCGCGTGGCTATGCCCCCGGTCCGATTGCGCTGGTACACAGCTCATCAGCGAACGGTGCACGCGCAGCCGCCGTAATCAGTGGCACAGTGAGGGAGCGCTGACATGTCGCACGAGGTCTATGCCAACAGCAATGAGATTGCCGGAAAAGCCGGCATGGGCAAAGTGATCGCCTCGTTTCCCGATGTCTGCCTTTCGCCCCCAGGGCCACCTGCCGGGCCGATTCCGGTTCCTTATCCAGATACTTCCTTCTCGTCGGCGCTTAAACAGGGCTCCAGGACGGTCATGCTGCAACGCAAGCCGGCAGCGTTGTCACAACAGTCCTATTACCAGCCATCCATGCTCGGCGACGAAGCGGCAACCCGGGCCTGGGGAATGTCGGTGATCACGCACCAGATTACGGGCAAGACCTATTTCCAGGCCTGGTCGATGGACGTCCAGATTGAGGGCAAGTATGTCTGCCGACACTGCGACATCACCACCAGCAATCACGCCAGCGCACCTGGCGTGGGGGCTCCCAATCCGAATCTTGAAGCAGTGGGTTGGGGCGAACTGGAGGATGAAAGCCCTTACAAATGCGCGTGTTGCAACGGGCCTCGTCATTCCGCCGGCAAGCCGATGACGATGGACGATTGGTACATGAAAGATTCTGCCGGTAATGTGGCCCCCCATGCGGCTACATACACCACCTTGATGAACGACGTGAGCAATCGCAAGACGGCAACGCCTCCTTGCACCTGCAACAGCCGGCTCGTTCCGTCTGCGCCCTGCAACGTATTCAGGCGACCCGTGACGCCAGCGGAGCGGCAGGCGAACAAAAGTGCCTGGAACAGCCTGCGTGACACGTACCAAGGGGTCTTCAATGTACCGAGCGAAGCACAAGTGATTGCAAATCTGACGCCGAAGCTGGGTCGCGCACCGGTGCAGGCCGAGATTCAAGACGAGCGGCAAGTCAATCACTTGGTTCCCAAGGCTGCGGCCGGCGGCTGTCCCGTCGGTGAAGGTAATCTTGAGAAAAACGGCGACTTGTGTCCTGTATGTCGGAATCTGGACAAGCGCTTTGGTACGCTGCAGTCATTGGCTTCAAAAGCCTGAACCAGCGCAAGCGACGACTGTGAGGAGTGACAATGGAGTGGAGTCGTTATGGCAACCCCGAAATGGTCGACTGGGAAGGGCGGGGGTATTTTGCCTACCCTGATGCAGTGACCATGCCTCCCAAAAGGGAAGTCGGGCAGCTGCCGCAGGAGGATGACTACTTTCAGTGGTTGGAAGCCCTGAGGCGGGCAAAGCATGGCGATTTCAGCCTACTGCCAGGGCTCGTCGAGTTGAGCGGCGGCGACACCCATCCGGTAAACCGACGCCTATGCGCGGAGCTGCTAGGCGATGCCGGACCGACTTCTACCGTCGACACTCTCGCAGCACGACTGGCATCCGAAGACGTGGGCCTGGAGCTCACACTGGCCTGGGGCGCAGTGCTCACGCGGCGCGGGAAGCTGGCCGATATGCCCATTGTTCTCGCTGCATTCGAACGGGTCGCGACCATCAGCGACGCCGAGATCCTGCCCGTGCATCTCTCGGGTTGCCTGGAGACGGGATACGAACTTTGCGACCACCAGGACTATGACTCACTGGACAGCTATCGCAACGCGGTGCTGAACAAATGCGCCGAACTGGCAGGTAGATTCGGTACGGACCAAGTCTGTGTCGACGGCGGTGAACCGCTGAGCGTGATTGGCTTGGCCCAGCGGATTCTACGGCGCCTGCGGGAACCTTGCTTCCCATTCGAACTGCGACGGCGCTTCGAATGTGCGACCGGCATCGACTGCTCTTCCTTTTATCATGATCGGGTGTTCAGACCGATGCAGGCGTCAGCACTTCTGGAAGCCTTTCTCGAGGACTCCCATGCCAGTGAGTTTGAAAGTGGCGTCCGTTATTTTTTCGGGCATCGCATTCCGGACTAGGAGAACCCTGCAAGGTCCACGCTAATTTGCCTGGTTACCTGCCTTTTCGGCCGGGGCAAACTCGGGAAACTCCACCAACAATGCCTTGTTCCCGCCGATGATGAGTTTTTTCACTGCCCGGGAAATGTTCAATCGCACCACTCCGGTCGAGATGGAATACATCGCCCACGCTTGTTCGGGGGTGCAATGAATAATTTGTTCTTCAATCTCATTGTAGGCTTTGCTTTCGTCCGAGTTCAGGCTGTTTTGACAATCGCCTTGGCACATGATCTTGTCCCTCCCTAAGACCTCTAGGCTTTGTCTGAAAAGCCTTGATACTCGTTCATGCTGCGTTGAAAACCGGCTCGTGCGCGAGTCCGATCGGAATGCTCATTTACTCCAGTAAAGTCGAGCGCGACCCCGGCCGTTCCTCGCTGGTTTTCGTCTTGCCTGACCTTCGGCTCAAGACTTTTCAAACAGAGCCTAAGACAGTCCTCTTTAGTGAGAACTGTCCTCCCCTATGTAGTTTTAATTACGTCAAACAGGCACACCCTGGCCGGGGGCGATTCGCCTGTCCAATTGAGTGCTAGGCAAACCAGTGGTTTAAATGCCGCTCTTCACTTTGGTCCAGACGCGAGTGCGAATTCGTTCCAAGGCCAGGGGCAACGGCTCTAGAGGGACAAGTGAAGCAACTGTTCTCTTGTCTGGATAAATCCAGGGATTGTCACGTAACTGTTGCTCGACAAACTCAGTGGCGTCTTCGTTGGCGTTGGGGTACAGGGTGTGATTTGAAGTCTTTGCGATGATTTCTGGGCGTAGCATGTAATTGATAAACGCCATGCCTTCCTTCGGATGGGGAGCATCTTTCAATAAGACCAGATTTTCCGACCAGACCAGTGCTCCCTCGCGAGGGAGGCTGTAGGCGATCTTGCGCCCGGTTTGGTTTTTCTCGTTGATGGCCTGGGCAGCCAGAGCACCATTGGCCCATCCCACTACCGCACAGATATTGCCGTCGGCGAGGTCAGCGTCAATTCGGGATGAATCGAAATAGAGCACGTAAGGACGGATTTTCAACAGCAGCGCCTGGGCCTTCTTGTAGTCATCCGGATTCTTGCTGTTGCTCGGCAGCCCCAGATAATGCAAAGCAATCGAAATGATTTCGCTGGGTGAATCGAGCATCGCCACGCCACAGGACTTCAGTTTACTGATGTTCTCTTCTTTGAATATCAGGTCCCAGCTGTCGACTGGAGCATCATCGCCCAGTGCGGCCTTGACTTTATCGACGTCATAGCCGATGCCAGTGGTGCCCCAAAGATAGGGTACGGCGTAACGATTGCCAGGATCATTGACGGCAAGTTGAGACAAGATGTCCGAATCGACATGGGATAAATTGCCCAGCTGTTTGCGATCCAGCGGCTGGAGCACCCCGGCCTTGATCAGACTTGGCAAGACATTGGATGTGGCGACAACCACGTCATATCCCGTGCGGCCAGCCATCACCTTGCTCTGCATGATTTCGGCACTGTCGAATGCATCCATATGGAAGCGGATGCCGGTTTCCTGTTCGAACTCCTTCGGGGTCTGCGGGGCGATAAACCCAAACCAGTTGTACAGATTCATGCCGGGTTCCACAGCCCCCACCGAGCTGCTTATCCCGATACAAAGAAGCGAGGCTGAAAATATGCTGCGCAGGCGCGACTTGCTCATACAGCTATCCTTGTCAAGAGGAGGGCCCTCATGGCCCTCGTAACTCGGTAGCGAATATACCGGGCATTGACGAAGAGTAAATACCTACGAATACTTACCCGCGCCCGACGAATCCCTAACCCAAAAGGGGTAGAAAATGCCTCTCGACCTCCATAGCCTGGCTTGGCATCGATCGATTGGACAATTGATCATGCGACTGAACCGTCCAGAATTCTGGAGCTCACTTGTTCGTTTGTTGAATGAATACGTGCAGGTCGATAACTGGGTTGTACTGATTTTTAGCAATCACCAAGTGCAAGTTGTCAGCCTTCCTGAAGTGGCCGATACAGAAGAAGTCGATGCGTTTATCCATCGCTATGTGAAGGGTCTTTACATGTTGGATCCGTTCTACATAGCAGATCGAGAGAACCCTCAAAGCGGCTTCTTTCATATGCTCGATGTCGCACCTGAGCACTTTCTCGAGACAGAGTATTACCATCAATATTTTGAACAGTATATTTCGGTGGATGAGGCGCAATACAACGTCAGACTCGATGCTGAAAGAACCTTGTGCGTTTCTTTTGGAAGTCATATCCGCTTCAGTCAGGAGCAGATAACCACGCTTGATCTTATCAAGCCCTGGGTGACGGCACTCATGCATCAGCGCATGAATTTCGAGGTTGACGTCGCGAAGGATTTTACCGCGCCAGCCCCATGGCCGGAGACAATGTCCCCACTCGGCACGCCGTTGACGACGCGGGAGAATGATGTGCTCAAATTATTGCTGAGCGGTTTTTCCAATAAGGAAGTCGCGGGTAAGCTTTCCCTGTCAGCCGAAACGATAAAAGTGCACCGTCGCAATATCTACTCGAAATTGAATATCAAGTCACAGTCCGAGTTGTTTGCTCGCTTCTTTACGTCGAAGCAGGATGCTCTTACGTCGAGTTGAACCTGCGGACTGCTCCAAAGGTGGCTCTTACAAGGCGCTACCTTTTCTTCCAGTACTTCTGCATTTCGAGAAACAGAAAGGACGCCGTCCAGGTGATCAGCACCAGACCGGTCAGCGCTTGTAGGCCGGTCAGGTACTTGAGGTCGCCCACGGGGGTGATGTCGCCGAAACCGATGGTGGTATAGGTCGTGAAGGAAAAGTACACGCAGTCCATGAACGAGCCATTGAACTGGCCGGAGAGGTTGCCCCACTCGCCATCACGAGTCATCAGGTAATACGTCAGGGCGAAGCACCAGACTTCGATCGCGTGAGCCAGCAGAGCACCCAAAACTCCGATGACCATCCTGAAGCGGCTCCAGACCTTCAGCCGTGGCAGCCAATCGTTCAGACGCAACAGGCATTCGTAATGAATGACCACCGCGATGGTCACCACCAGCATGTTGATCAGCGTGACGGTCAGCATGGTGAGCCTCGGCAGGTTTTTTCAGGGCGCTGCCAAAATCGCGGCAACCGCAACCGGTGCAAGTGGCAACAGCGCGGGGAAGTCCTCTGGGGTCAGGCTTTCCTTTTCCATCAACAGTCGCGCGCCGGCCTCCAGGTCGGCGCGATGCGCCTGGAGCAAGGTCTTGGCCCGTGCGTAGGCTTCGTCGAGCAGGGCACGTATACACAAGTCGACCTCCCGGGCGGTCTGTTCCGAATAATCTTTCTGCCCTGGGGCCTGCATTTGCTCGCCCAGGTAGCTCAGGCTTTGTCGCTCCAGCACCGACTGTCCCAGCTCGGCGCTCATGCCGAAGCGGGTGATCAGCTGCCGGGCGATATCAGTCGCGCGGGCCAGGTCGTCGGCGGCCCCGGTGGAGATCTGGCCATAGATCAGAGACTCGGCGGCGCGGCCGGCCATCAACACGGCGATGCGGTCCTTGAGCATCTGGCAACTGATCAGGAAGTGGTCTTCCGTCGGACGCTGCAGGGTGTACCCCAGGGAGCCAATGGCACGCGGTACGATGGAGACCTTATGTACCGGGTCCATGGCCGGCAGGTGAGTTGCCGCCAGGGCGTGCCCCATCTCGTGGTACGCCACCACCTGGCGTTCTTCGGGGCGCAGCACGCTGCTCTTGCGTTCGAGGCCGGCGACCAAGCGTTCCACGGCTGCGGTGAAATCGTCCAGGCTGACCGTGTCGGCACCACGGCGGGTCGCGACAATCGCCGCTTCGTTGACCAGGTTCGCCAGGTCTGCGCCGGTGAAACCGGTGGTGATCTCGGCAATGCGTGCGCTGTCGAGAGTCGGGTCCACGGTGATTTTTTGCAGGTGCACGCTGAGAATCGCCTGCCGGCCCTTACGATCCGGACGATCGATCAACACCTGACGGTCGATCCGGCCAGCGCGCAGCAGTGCCGGGTCGAGAATTTCCGGGCGGTTGGTGGCGGCCAGCAGCACCACGCCCTCGCGTGGGTCGAAGCCGTCCAGTTCCGCCAGAAGCTGGTTGAGGGTCTGCTCCTTCTCGTCATTGCCACCCAATACGCCAACGCCGCGCATCTTGCCCAGAGCATCCAGTTCATCGATGAAAATGATGCAAGGCGCGGCCTCGCGGGCCTGTTCGAACAGATCATGGACCCGCGCAGCGCCGACGCCGACGAACATTTCGACGAATTCCGAGCCAGAGATCGAGAAGAACGGTACCCCGGCTTCGCCTGCGATGGCTTTGGCCACCAGGGTCTTGCCGGTGCCCGGCGGTCCGACCAGTAATGTGCCTTTGGGAATGTGCGCCCCCAGCCGTGCGTACTTGGCCTTGTCCTTGAGGAACGAGACGATCTCCACCAGCTCGGCCTTGGCTTCATCGATGCCGGCGACATCGGCGAAGGTGATGCCGGTGTCCCGTTGAACAAATACCTTGGCCCGGGACTTGCCGATGTTCATCAGCCCGCCCAGGCCCTGCTTTTGCGCGACGCCGCGGAACAGGAAGTGCCAGACCACCATGATCAGGATGAAGGGCAACAGCCAGCCCAGCAGGCCGCTCAAAAAGCCATTGTCATTGACGCCGGTGAAGCTGGCACCCGACTGCGCCAGGTTCGTGGCCAACGCGGGATCGACCCGTACTGTCGAGAACAGCGTGTGACCGTCGATCGGCACTTGCAGCTTGCCTCTGATCTGGTCTTTCTCGACCAGCAGGTCGCTGACTTTCTGTTCGTTCAACAGTTGCAGAAACTGGCTATAGGGGATGGTTTGCACTACCCGATGTTCCGCCCACAGAAACTGTGCAGCTGCGAACACGACAAACGCGGTCAGAAAGTAAGACAGGTTCCATTGATGGTTCTTTTTCATGACCTTGACTCACAAGAAGGTGCGCACCGCGAGTGCAGTCTCTGAATGCCCCCGGTTCGCCGGCCGATGTCCTGGGGCATGCCTCACTTTCAGGCCAGCAGCAGGTGATCTTCCACCCGCATGACTCCCGGCACCGACCAGGCGGCCCGCTCTATGAGTTTGCGCTGACGCCACAGGTGGACCTTGCCGTCGAGCCTGACCACATCACCGTCGACTTTGATGTGTATATCCCTGGCGTCCACTTCGGCACTGCGTTTGAGCGCTTCTTCAATCCGTTTGTGGATATCGACGATGTCCACCCGCGGGCTCAGGGTCAGCCGATTATTGACTCCAAGCACGCCGGACAGCTTGCGTACCATCTTCTCCACGGTTTCCTTCTGGTACTGCCAGTCGACTTCTCCTTCAAGTGTGATCCAACCGTTCTGAACGATGACTTTAACGGCGTTGGGCGGGACGTCGGCGCTCCAGCTGATGATTTTCAGAGCGCGGTTGGCGATGGTGTCGTCCGCTGTGCCAGCACCTTTGTGCAGTCTGACTTCAATTTCCTCGGCCACGGCGCGCACGCCTTTGACCGCTTTTACCGCGCGCTCGGCGCTGATTTTCTGATCGTAGCTACCGACATGTCCGGTCAGTGTGACAACGCCGTTTTCCACCGCGACACCGATGTTGGCTGCATCGATCTGGGGCTGGAATTCAAGTTCTTCCAAAATGGCCTTACGCAAGCTCAAGTCGCTCATGATGGTGTCCTCAGTCGAATTCGTGGCTCATGACGGGCCGTGAGTGGCCAGTGAATGGTTTCTACACCCGAGCCACGGAAAATCATTGAGGTATATCAACAAGGCCCGAGTGATTCGGTCATTGGGTTGGAGCATGCCATTAGTTGACAAAAATCAGAGCGTACGCAGGGCAGCGCCAGATACTTGAACGACGGTTTTCAGTCGTAAAGCAGGGAAGTCGCGTTGTATTCAGGGGGCGCACGCACCCAGGTCGAGGTCTCTAATGTTGTCACTCAAACGTATTTTGTTGATTGCGCCTTCAGAGATGATACGCACCCCTGCCTTTGACCGGGGCCAGGCACTGGCCAGTGCCACTGGTGCGCTGTTGCATATTGTGGCGTTTGACTACGTCACCCCGCTCGCATTGGCCGGGCTGCTCGACCATGAGGCGATGGCCCAGGCCAGGGAAGGCTATCTACAGATCCATCGCCACTGGCTGGAGCAGCAAGTTCGCTTTCAACGGCGCGCGGGGCTGGAGATCAGCTATGAAGTGGTGTGGGCAAAACCCAGCCCGGCGCATGTGCTGGCGTATGTGAACGACTTTAACGCCGACCTGGTGGTCAAGGACGTTCAGCATGTTTCGGCCCTTGACCGGACCTTCCATCAACCCCTGGATTGGCTGCTTTTACGCGATTGTCCGGCCTGTCTGCACCTGGTCACCGACGCCCAACATGCAAAGCCGTTGAAAGTACTCGCCGCCGTGGACCTGTCGCATCTGGAAGAACTGACCTACGGCCTGAATGAGCGCGTGCTTGAATTGGCGTCGACATTGGCACAGGCGTGCGACGCGCAATTGCATCTGCTGAATGTCAGCAACTGGTCGGTGATGGGCGATCCCCCAATGAGTGTGCCGACCCTGAGCCTGGAGAGTAATTTGAGCGATGCGGTCCATGACGCCCAGGCTGAAGCCTTCGACGCTCTCGCCGAGCGCTACGGCATCGAGCAGGCGCGCCAGCATGTATTGACCGGCATTCCTCACAAAGTGATCAGCCTGTTCGCCCGGCACAATGGGTTTGACGTGGTTGTGCTGGGCACGGCCTATTGCGACAGGCTCGACCGGATGATTGGCAACACCGCAGAGAGCGTGCTGAACCGCACCTCATGCAGTTTGATGATGGTCAAACCCCTTGCCCTGGCTTGACTGAAACCGCTGACCCCATGGCATCTCGGGGAGACAACCCAGGGGCGTGACATTTATTTGGGGTAGCGGGTACGGGCACCGGCAGTAGATACCTGCTGGAGGCAATCGAGCCGTCTGCAAACTGATTACCCCGCATTGGGTGCCGCAGCAATTGGCGCACGGGGTTTTCGATGTCGCGCGTACTTGATTTTTATCAATCGCTGCCTGCGGAAAAACGAGCAACGTGCCAAGCAGTATGGCTGGTGATTTGCGGTTGCCCAAAGGTGCGGAATGCCTGGTCATCCTGGTCCATGGCAGTGGGGGCGGTCATTCGAACCCTCGCAACCAGTTCATTGCCGACTATCTGTCGCGCCATGGGATGGGCACGCTGGTGGTTGACCTGCTGACCAGAACAGAGCAGCGCTGGGATAACCTGACGTTGGTCGCCGCCGCTCACAGCGGCAGTGTGCGGGCGGTGGTCAGTCGGGGAGGGCGCACCGATCTTGCCGCCGAGGCATTGTCCCGGGTCAGTGCGCCGACCTTGCAGGTGGTGGGTTCGGAAGATCCGATGACACTGCGCCTGAATGTGCGGACCGGCCAGACGCTGCACTGCATGCAACGTCTGGAGGTGGTCAACGGTGCCACGCATCTTTTCAAAGAACCCGGCGCGCTTGCCGACGTCGCAAGACTGACCGCGGATTGGTTCGAAATGTACTTGCACAAAGTGCCTTTGCCCACCGGGCCACTGCACAGAATGAACGGCAAGACCTCAACCTCATCGAGTATCGGTTGACGGGGCCTGCACCACCGAACCCGTCATGGAGCAATCATGCATTTCCTAGCCTTGGCGGTGGACTATGACGGCACTATTGCCGAGAGCGGCAATGTTCCGGAGCAAGTCTGCACAGCGCTGGCCACCCTCAGGGACAGTGGTCGCAAGCTGTTGCTGATTACCGGCAGGGAGCTGCAAGCGCTCAAGCATCATTTTGACCGTTTGGATCTGTTCGACCTGGTGGTCGCGGAAAACGGAGCGCTCCTGTATGACCCGCGCACCGATACAGAGGAGCTCATCGCCGATTCGGCCTCGACTGAACTGGTACAGCGCCTGCGCGAAAAAGGCGTTTCGCCCTTATCGGTCGGCAGGTCTGTCATCGCCACCTGGCATCCGTTCGAGGGCGCGGTGATCACCTCGATACGCGAACTCGGCCTAGAGCTGCAGATGACCTTCAACAAAGATGCGGTCATGGTCTTGCCGTCGGGGGTTAACAAGGCCTCGGGCCTGAGCGCGGCGTTGCTGAGACTGGGGATCTGTGAATTGAACGTGGTCGGTGTGGGCGATGCTGAAAATGACCATGCGTTTCTGGCGATCTGCGGCTGTTCGGCGGCGGTGAACAACGCCATTGAGTCGATCAAGGCCCAGGCGGATATCTGCCTGCGCAATGATCACGGGCAAGGTGTCTGCGAATTGATCGACATGCTCCTGGAAAAGGACGCGGCGCTGGTTCCGGTCGAGCGTATAGGCATGGAACTGGGGCAGACCGCCGATGCACGCAAGGTCTGGCTGGCGCCGGAGTCGGTGATGCTGGTCATCGGCAATTCCGGCTCCGGCAAGTCGAGCTATGTGACCTGGCTGACCGAGCGCATGGTTGAGGCGCGCCAGGGATTTTGCATCATTGATCCCGAAGGCGATTACCTGTCCCTGGACGGTGCGGTAACCGTGGGTGGCCTGACCGTTCCGCCGACCACCGAAGAGTCATTGCATCACCTGTTGCTGGCACGGCTCAACGTCGTGGTGAGCACCTTGGCCCTGGACCCGCCGGCCCGGGTGCAACTGTTCGGCGAGTTGCTGCCTTTTATCCAGCAGCTACGCAGCACCTCGGGCCGGCCCTACTGGCTGGTGGTGGACGAGGCTCATTACATGTTGCCCCACTGTGCCGCCTGGCCCGCGGGGTTTCTGGCCAATATGGGAGCGGTCATCGTGGCCCTGGATTTCGATCAGGTCTGCCCGTCCTTGTTGGAGGCGGTTGATGTACTGGTGACGTTGGGCAGTACCGCCCGGGAGCTGGTCCAACGTTATGCCCAACACACGCAGCGCAGCAGCCCGGAGTTTGCGCCGCGCACCTCAGCGCCTGAATACTGCTTTCTCTGGGAGCTGCGCAAAGGTAATGAAGTGGTGCAGATGACCCCGCAGCAACCCCAGCAGAAACATCATCGCCACAGCGGCAAATATGCGGTGGGGGATGTGGGGGACTGGCATGCGTTCTACTTTCCAAGCCTTGACCAACGCGCATCGAACCTGGCTGAGTTTTTATCTTCGCTGGCGCGCCTGGACGATGGCGCCTTCTGCCAACACCGCGAGGCCGGAGATTTTTCCAACTGGTTTCGCGAGGTGATCCGCGACGACGTGCTGGCCAACGAAACCCATCTGCTGGAAACCGACGCCTCGGTGGCGTCCCAGGATGCCTTGGCTCGGATCGCGCGCCTGGTACAAGCGCGCTACCACCTGGAACACCGATGAAAAGTCGGGCAACTTACCCGATTAGAGCTCCAGTTCGTGAACAATGCGATCAAAGTCCCGGTCCAGGTAAGTCGAGGTAAAGCCAAATTGTTTGTACAACCCATGTACCGGGTAATCAGTCGACAGGTTCGTCGAGCACATTTTGCGATACCCCTTGCGCTTGGCTGCATCTATCAGATGCCCGAGCAATAAACGGCCCAGGCCCTTGCGTAGCCAGGGTTCGGCAACGGCGACAGCGCAACCGCAGTGTTCGGGATTATCCTCGGCACGCCTGTAGTGGCTGACGCCGATGACCTGCAACTCGCCCTCATGGTGGATCAGTGCCAGGTAACCTCGGCTGAACATCTCGGACTCACTCAGCAGTGTATCGATGGCGTGCCCATCGACATGGTGCACCGCCCCCAGAAAGCGCAAGCGCAACGACAGAGGAGACAGACGCTGGAAAAAAAGCAGCAGGCGCGCATGATCATCGGTCGACAGCGGACGAATGAGCACATGGGTTCCGTCGTTCAGTTTCTCCAGCCAGTGCTCTGCGGGCGATGCTTTATCCATCTCGGCAATGAGAGCAGCAGTGTGTTGATTAGCTAGCATGGTGGACTCCAGCGCACAGTGAGGTCGAACAACGACCGGGACCACATTGAGGGTTTGGCGGCGCAAACGTATTGATCAAAGTCAGAAAGCGCGCTGCGGACCCGCAAAGCCCGTCGCGTGACATTCAGCGGCACATGCTCCACCCGCACATCCGAGCCACTGCCGTTCGCGGTTTGACCTGGATCAAACGCAGCCATCCGTACCGCGCCAGAATCAGGCACTCTGCTGATTCGTTCAGGGGCACGGCATGCCTGTCAGATCGCCCACTTCAGGTGTCATTGATTCGCCTGTGTTTGAAGAAGAGCCCCCCTATAGCCGCTCCGCGCTGTGGCTAACCTGGCTGCTGGGGGCCGCGATGTTTGCAGCCGTGGTCGGCGTGGCCCTGCGATTCACCGACGTCGAATCGTTCACACGCCTGCTGGCCCGGGCAGAGCCGTTATGGCTGGTCACCGCGCTGGCTCTGCAGGGGTTGACGTATATCGCCCAAGGCCAGGTCTTTCGGGTCGTGCTCAAGGCCGGGGCGCAATCGCTTTCACTCTGGGACGCGGGCAGACTCAGTGTGATGAAGCTGTTTGTCGATCAAGCGCTACCGTCCTCGGGTATCAGCGGAGCCTTCGCGGTCGTGGCCTCCTTCGTCCGCCTCGGGTTCGCAAAACCGGTGGTACTGGCAAGCCTGGTGCTGGACTTGTCCGGGTATTTTCTGGCGTATGCAGTGTCAGTCGGCGTGGCATTGCCGGTGGTGATCCTTCAGGGCCATGCCACACCGACGGTCATGACGGCGTGCCTGCTCTTCGTCAGCGTGAGTCTGCTGCTGGCAGTCGTCATGCCTCGACTGACGGGCAACCCGCGCCTGGTGGCGCATCTTCCGGGGCAGCGCTTCTCGATTGTCGCCAGAGTCGTGTCATTGCTCACGGGCGCGGACAAAGACCTGGCTCGCAGCCCGGCTCTGCTCTGGCGCATTACCCTCCTGGAGCTGATGATCATTGTGCTGGATAGCGCGACATTGTGGGTTCTGGTCCGGGCGCTGGGTGTCTCGGCACCGCCGTTGGGGTTGTTTGCCGGCTTTATGCTGGCCAGTGTGCTGCGCAGTATCGGCATCGTGCCCGGTGGGCTCGGTGCCTTCGAAGCAGCGGCGGTGGTGACATTGCATTGGATCGGGGTGAACGTTGCAGTGGCACTTTCCGCCACTTTGTTGTTTCGCGGGTTGACCTTCTGGTTACCGATGCTGCCCGGCCTTTGGCTGGCCCATCGCGAATGGCGCTCCACCGCCAGGCAACCGGAGCGCTTGGCTACCACCGATTACTGGAGCCCGGCGCTTAACCAGGTGTTCTGCAACGTCCACAGCAGTCCGCAAGGGTTGAGCCAGGCCGAGGCCCGTGCGCGCATGCGTAGCGCGCCGGCCCGGCCCAAGGACCGCCCGCGCGGTCTGGCCAGGCTGGTGCTGGAGCAAATGCGCACGCCCCTGGTGCTGATCCTGATTGTGGGCGCGCTGGTGGCCGTGTCGGTGGGGGACTGGCTGGATGCGGCGATTGTCGGCTGCATTGTGCTCATCAGCGCGGTACTCAGCGCCTGGTATGAAAATCGCGCGAGCACGGCGGTGGAGCAATTGCGCAGCAAGATCGCACTGCGCGCCACGGTACGTCGCGACGGCAAGCCCCTGGATATTGCCGCCAGCGAGGTGGTGCCGGGGGATATCCTGTTGCTCAGCGCCGGCAGCCTGATCGCGGCCGATGGCCGGATTCTGCAGGCCCTCGATTGCTTCATCGGCGAGGGTCTGCTTACTGGCGAAACCTTCCCGGTAGAGAAATTACCGGGCGTTTGCACACCTGAGGCCACCCTCGGCCAACGGCACAACTGTGTATTCATGGGCACCTCGGTGCGCAGCGGGACCGCCGAGGTGCTGGTCACCCGCTACGCCTCGGACAGTGAAATCGGGCGCATTGCCAAGACCCTGACGCTGCGCCCGCCCGAGACCGAGTTCGAGCGCGGCCTGCGACGCTTTGGCGGGTTGCTGCTGCGGGTGATGCTGGTGATCACGATTGTGGGTTCGGCATCAATATCCTGTTGCATCGTCCCGCCCTCGATACCTTGTTGTTTGCCATCGCGCTGTCCATCGGGCTGTCGCCGGAGCTGCTGCCGGCGATCCTGAGCATCACCCTGGCCAAAGGTGCGCAACGCATGGCGGGCAAAGGCGTGATCGTGCGTCATCTCAATGCCATCGAAAACCTGGGGGCGATGGACATCCTGTGTACCGACAAGACCGGTACGCTGACCCGGGGTGTCGTCGTGCTGGACGGCGCCATGGACGTAGAGGGCAATGGCGATGCCACTGTCCTGCAGCTGGCGGTATTCAATGCCAGTCTGCAGACCGGCATGCGCAACGCGATGGATGATGCGATCACCCTGGCTGGCAAAACCCTGGCACCCTGTCCCGGGGCGAACAAACGCGATGAAGTACCGTATGACTTCGTCCGCAAGCGCTTGAGCGTGGTGGTCGCGAATGCACCGGAGGCCGTGAGGCTGATGGTGACCAAAGGGGCGCTGGACAACGTGCTTGAGGTCTGCACCCATGTGCGCCGTGGTGAACAATTGTTGGCGCTGACCGCGACCGAGCGGGCCGCGATCACGCAGCGTTTCGCCGACTGGAGCGAGCAGGGGTTCAGGGTTCTGGGCCTGGCCACGCGTGTCTTGCCGGACCTTCCGCACTATGGTCGGGACGAAGAAAAAGACATGACCTTTCGCGGTTTTCTCCTGTTCTTCGATCCGCCGGAGCCGGGTGTCAAAGACACCCTTGCCAGCCTTGACCGCCTCGGCGTGCAGGTGAAGATCATCAGCGGCGACAGCCATCTGGTCGCCCGGCATGTCGGCCAGGCCGTGGGCCTGCCGGTGGAGCGGATCATCACCGGCGCCGAGCTCAGCGCCATGAAAGATGAGGCATTGATGCACTTGGCGCCGCTGACGACGCTTTTCACCGAGGTCGACCCCAACCAGAAAGAACGCATCATCCGCGCCCTGCAAAAGACCGGGCATGTCGTTGGTTATATGGGGGACGGCATCAATGATGCTCCGGCGCTGCAGGTGGCCGATATCGGTATTTCCGTGGATAACGCCGCCGATGTGGCCAAGCAGGCCGCCGACTTCGTACTGCTGGAGCACAACCTCGACGTGTTGCGCGAAGGCATCGAGGAGGGCCGGCATACGTTTGCCAATACCCTGAAGTACATTTCCATCGTCTCCAGTGCCAATTTCGGCAACATGATCAGCATGGCTCTCGCGTCCCTGGTCTTGCCCTTCCTGCCGATGCTGGCCAAGCAGATCCTGCTCAACAACTTCCTCTCTGACATCCCCTCCATGGGTATCGCCAGCGACAACGTCGACCGCGAATGGGAAAACACCCCTCATCGCTGGAACATCAGTGACATCCGCAGCTTCATGGTGGTGTTCGGACTGGTCAGCTCACTGTTCGATGTATTGACCTTCGCGGCGCTGTACCTGTTGGCGGAAAAGGGTCCCGAAGTCTTTCGCAGTGGCTGGTTCGTCGAGTCGCTGTTGACCCAACTATTGACGATTTTCATCGTGCGCACCTACCGCCCGTTCTACCAGAGCCGGCCGGCGACGCTGTTGCTGTCGAGTGCCGCTGCCATCGGTGCGTTGGCCGTCGGGCTGCCTTACAGCCCGAAAGCGCCGTGGTTTGGCCTGGTACCCTTGCCCTTGCCGATCCTGCTGACGGTGCTGGCAATCAGCGGGGTGTACATGGCGGCGGCTGAAGGAGTGAAGCGGCTCTTCTACCGCCACCAACGTTTGAGCCGCGCTCGCGGTATGCCATAGGGTCGGGTGTCATTCGTCACGAGTCCAGGTGATGTGTACGCCGTACTCAGTATCGCCGTAACGGTACTGAGCCTTTCCCTTGAACGCGCCTTCCAGGGCATGCCCCAGGCGATTCGCGAGATGGATGCCGGTGGTGGTCACCGTCAAATCCTGCGCAACGGGCGACAAGTGGATGATGCGCTCGAGCGCATGCTCCGCCATTTCTTGTTTTTCGGTGTTCTCGATCAGGTGGATGATTTCATCATGGTGCTTCTGCATGAAGCTCCCCGTTAGCGTAAGGGTGCCGGCCGGGGCATTATCCGCGATGCGACGGCAGGCAGGGCAGGTCACGCTTTGCGCGTTATGCACTACAGCGCTCTCGGGTTGGATCCAGGTCCAGTTCCCGGCCTGGTACACCGCGTTGCACTGCGGGCACACGGCTGAACCTTCAACACGCTGCAAGCAATAGGGATCATGGGGCGGTGTTTTGAACAGTTTGTTTTTCTGGCTCTGCTGATATTTGTCCATGCTGGTTCTCCTGGCGCGTCGAAAGGGGAAAACCCACGTATTGAGGCACGCGTGGATTTCACACTCTGATTGGGACGCGGTTTGCCGCCGGGCGGATTGATTTTTGTCAACTCTCGGAGCGCCGGGCGACAGTCGGTAAACCAACGCGACAAGCCTCGTCATGGGTATGGCTTTGTTGATAAAAGTCAACATGGGCACCGCCTCTTCAGAGAAGCATGCAGATTCCGTCGAACCGAAAGGAGAGCACTCTGGTGGCCCACAGCAAAATCGAGTTTCGCGCGGCCGCGCGCGAGCGAGTCCTCAGTGGTGCCACACAGTTGGCGGATGCGGTGTGCGTGACACTGGGGCCGAAATCCAAATCGGTGTTGATGCAGAATAAATGGGGCAACCCCACGGTCTGCAACGACGGCGTCACCATCGCCAAGCGCATTGATCTGCAGGACCCCGAACAAAACCTCGGTGCGCAAATGCTACGCCAGGCCGCGGAACGTACCGGTGATGCGGTAGGCGACGGCACCAGCACCGCAACGATACTGGCTCACGCCATCCTGGCCGATGGCATCCGCAACGTGGTCGCCGGCGCCAGTGCCATCGATCTCAAGCGCGGCCTGGACCGTGGCCTGTTGTTGGTGCTGGAATCGCTCGCGGCGCAGTCCCGCACGGTCAGCACGCCCAAGGAAAAGGCCCAGGTCGCGACGCTGTCGGCGCACAACGATCCAGTTGTCGGGCAACTGGTGGCGGATGCCCTGGAGAAGGTCGGGGTCGAGGGCGTGGTCAGCGTCGAAGAGTCCAAGACCACCGAAACGGTGGTCGAGGTCATGGAAGGGATGCGCTTTGACCGGGGTTATGTCTCGCCCTACTTCGTCACCGACACCGAAAAGATGCAGGTCGAACTCGAAGACGCTTGCCTGCTGCTCTGCGACCACAAGATCGGCGGACTCAAAGACTTGATTCCTTTACTGGAGCAGGTCGCCAAAAACGGTCAACCCCTGGTGTTGATCGCAGACGATATCGAAGGGGAAGCGTTGACCACCCTGGTCGTCAACCATATCCGCGGCGTGCTTAAAGCCGTGGCGATCAAGGCCCCAGGCTTTGGCGACCGACGCAAGGACATGCTGCAGGACATGGCAGTGTTGACGGGGGGCACAGTGATTTCCAGCGATCTGGGGATCTCCCTCGAACAGGTCGAACTGCAGCAGTTGGGCCGAGCCCATCGGGTGGTGGTTTCAAAGGACAGCACTTCGCTGATAGGCGGCGCCGGTACTCGCGAAGCCATCGACGCACGCCTGCAGCAGATTCGCGCGCAAATGGCGGCTACCACCAGCGACTATGACCGTGAAAAGCTGCAGGAGCGGGTGGCCAGGTTGTCCGGCGGCGTTGCGGTGATACGGGTGGGCGCGCCGTCCGAAGCCGAAATGAAGGCGCGCAAGGACGCCTTGGATGATGCGATCTCGGCGACCCGTGCGGCGATTGCCGAGGGGATTGTCCCGGGAGGAGGGCTGACGCTGCTCAAAGCCGTGACGTCGATTGCCGCCGAGGAAGCCCGTCATGAGGGGGATGTCCGTACCGGCCTGCAGATACTGCGCCGGGCATTGGAAGCGCCGGCCCGGCGTATCGCGGAAAACTCGGCGGTAGATGCCGGCGTTGTCGTGGCGCGCATGCTGGCGGAGCCTGGAAACATCGGTTTCGACGCGGCTGCAAACACGTACGTCGATATGTACGAAGCCGGCATTATTGATCCGACCAAAGTCGTGCGGATTGCCCTGGAGAATGCGGTTTCAGTGGCCAGTATCCTGCTACTGACCGAGGCGACCATCACCGATATTCCAGAAAAAGAACCGCCAGCCCAGCCGTCGTTTCCCGAGGGTTGAGCGGCAGGTCACGCCTTGCTTCGATATGAATCACCCGACCGTCCGCTCGGGTGGACGCCGTGATGAAACACTGGAGGCACGTACGCATGAACCTGACCCAGGCAATTTCCGGACGGCGCTCGACACGTGATTACACGTCTGAGCCGGTCGATGAGAAACTCATCTGTCGCTTGATCGAAGCCGCCGTCCAGGCGCCCAGCGCGATGAACCAACAGCCGTGGACGTTCACGGTGATTCGCGATCAGGCGTTGCTGGAGCGGGTTTCCCGCGAGGCCAAGGCCTGGATGCTCGCCACCATGCCGGCAGGCAACCACTCCAGCCACTTTCAGGCGTTGCTCGGCCAGGACAGTTTTCAGATCTTTTACCACGCGCCGGTACTGGTGCTGATCTCGGGTAACGCGCCCGGTCAATGGATGGTCGAAGACTGTGCCCTGGCTGCCGAGAACCTGATGCTAGCGGCGTATGCCGAGGGGCTCGGAACGTGCTGGATCGGTTTCGCCCAGGGCTTCCTGAATACGCCGCAGGGCAAGCATGCGCTGGGACTTGCGTCCGAGTGGACGCCCGTGGCTCCGATTATCGTGGGGCATCCCAAGTCGGCACCTGTGGCCATCGCGCACAAGCCCCCCGAGATCCACTGGATAGGCTGATTACCAACGCAAAAAGCAATAGCGCGCCTGCGTGCGCAAACCGGCCGCGCCGCGCCGCAAGCGGAGGACAACATCATGAACATGGACGCACTGAAACAGCGAGGCGCACGCACAGGCCCGGTGTAATCAAACCAAAGGCGTCAGCGCCTGACGAGGTGACCCATGACTCATAACCCTTCTCTGCAAACCCTCTGGCAGGATCGGTCGGCGGCCGGTCAAAGCCTGGTGGAGCCGTTGCTTAAATACGCACGGCGCCCCGACGTCATCATCCTGGCCTTGCCCCGTGGCGGTGTCCCGGTGGCGTATGAGGTGGCTAACGCCTTGCAGGTGCGGCTGGACCTCCTCGTGGTGCGCAAGCTCGGCGTTCCGTCCCAGCCGGAATTCGCCATGGGCGCCATCGCCAGTGGCGGGATACACATCCGCAATGAAGAGATGCTGCGGGCGCATTCGATAGATCAAGACAGTTATGACGCCGTGGTCGCACGGGAAACCCGCGAGCTATTGCGCCGCGAGCAGGTGTACCGGGGGACGCGGCCGCCGGTGCTACTCAAAGGTCAGGTGGTCATCCTGATCGATGATGGCCTGGCCACGGGGGCCTCGATGATCGCCGCCATCCACGCGGTGCAGCTGCAGGCCCCGGCGCGTATTGTCGTGGCGGTGCCGGTGGCGCCGCCAGATACGGTGGAAACCCTGCGCTGCATCGTCAATGAAGTGATCTGCCCGCTGATCCCTGGGCGGATGATGTCCGTCGGTTACTGGTACTCGAATTTCCCCCAGACCAGTGATGAAGAAGTCATTGAGCTACTGCAACGGGCCTGGCAGCGCGGATCGACGCAAGGGCGCCCGCCGCAGTAGTAACATCGGCCGCCGCCACCTGGCCACGGTCGGTGCTACCGATCGACATAGCCGGCGTCCGGCCAGTCGGCGTCTCAGCACTACCTGGGCATCGGTGAAGCGATCGAAATTGAGGTTTATCAATAAAGCCTGCTCCGCCTTGAGCGAAGGTGTTTGTACACTGAACTCGGGCTGTCGACGCTGATCATGGAGGTATGTGGTATGACGCGCTCTATCTCCCTGACGCTTGCCCTTTGCATGGCGACGCTCGTGGGCTGTACCGGCACAACGGATCGGCCCCCGGAAAAAACCGCGACAGCGCCCGCGCTGGTTCTGGTCGATGACGTGTGTTCCCTGTGTCATGGGCTGACCGGGGAGTCGGTTTCACCGATGTTTCCCAAGCTGGCCGGGCAGCAGAACGACTACCTCAAGGTGCAGTTGATCGATTTCAAAGGCCATGCACGCATGGACAAGGCCGCGACCCAGTACATGTGGGGCTTTACCCATTTGACAGAGTCGCAGATAGCCGGGTTGGCGGACTACTTTTCCAGGCAGCGCCCCATGCAAGCAGAAGCCGAAACGCCTGACTCAAGAGGGGAGTTGATCTTTCGCCACGGCGTACCTGAGTCAAATATCGCCCCGTGCAGCACCTGTCATGGTGCCGAAGGTCAGGGTCTCGGCCAGACGCCGCGGGTGGCGGGCCAGCACGCGGCCTACATGGTTCGCCAGATCAAGTTGCTCCAACAGGCCGACCTTCAGGAGCGGCGTGATCCAGGCAATCAGATCGCGCATGCACTGTCTGATGGCGACGCGCAGTCTGTCGCGCTTTACATGGCAAGGCTGGGGCGATGAGGCTGAAGGCTGCAGCGTCTCGGGCACCGCTGTCGACCCCGACCACAAGTTCACGCGCAATGAGCAACGATGACATTGCCGGGATTTTTGACGACATCGCCGACCTGCTGGAGATCGATGAGGCCATCGACGCACGCCGGTGACTTGGCGATCATGGATGAGTAGGGTTATCTGAGGATCATCGGGCGCAAACAAAGACATGATCATTCGGGGTGGCGAGAACATCTATCCACGCGAAATCGAGTAATTCTTCTTCACCCATCCTTCGGTGGCAGACGTGCAGGTGATCGGGGTGCCGGACGAAGTTTATGGAGAGGAGATCGTAGCTTGGGTAAGGTTGCATGAGGGGCACCAGGCAAACGCCGACGATCTGCGCGAATACTGAAGGCTGTATTGCTCATTTCAAGACGCCACGCCACTTCAAGTTCGTTGACGACTTTCCCATGACCGTCAGCGGTAAGGTGCAGAAATTCCGTATGCGTGAAATCAGCGTAGAGGAACTGGGGACGTCAAGTTGCTTTCACCCATGAGTACAGAAAGACCATATGAGTAGCGAAAGTCCACACACCAATGTTGAGCGTCTTCGTATTCCGCGCACGATCTGGGCCTTGGGCTTTGTCAGCCTGTTCATGGATATATCGTCTGAGCTTGTACACAGCTTGGTGCCCGTGTTTTTGGTCACCACGCTAGGTGCGAGCGCATTGACTGTCGGGATAATCGAGGGGATTGCCGAGTCGACCGCCATGCTCGTCAAGATATTCTCTGGCGCCATCAGCGATTTCATTGGCAGGCGCAAAGGACTCCTGTTGCTTGGGTATGGTTTGGCGGCCCTGACCAAGCCGCTTTTTCCTTTAGCTCACTCGGTTGAAGTAATTTTCACTGCACGCTTTCTGGATCGAGTCGGAAAAGGTATCCGAGGTGCGCCGCGAGATGCCCTTGTGGCAGATGTTTCGCCACCCGAGATCCGCGGGGCCTGCTTTGGGTTACGCCAATCGATGGATACCGTAGGGGCCGTTCTCGGCCCCGCTCTGGCGATCTCGCTGATGCTGTGGCTCGCAGATATACAGCTTGTACTGTGGGTTGCGGTGATTCCCGCAGCTATAGCGGTGGCTCTCATTGTCACTGGAGTAAAAGAGCCCGCTAGCGCCTCTCGAGAACACAAGTTTCGGTCTCCAATACATTGGCGAGTTCTTCACGACTTCTCCGCTGGGTATTGGTGGGTGGTTGTCGTTGGCGGGGTGTTTACGCTCGCCCGGTTCAGCGAAGCGTTTCTGGTGTTACGGGCACAACAACTGGGCTTGTCAGTGACTTGGGTTCCGCTGGTGATGGTAGTAATGGCGCTTTTCTATGCGTTGTCCGCTTACCCTGCCGGTTGGCTATCTGATCGTATCAGTCGCACGAAACTGCTCTGTGTGGGTATGGGGCTACTTGTCTTGGCGGATCTGATTCTTGCTCAGTGCGGTTCTGTCATCACGATGCTGCTGGGTGTTGTGTTATGGGGAGGGCATATGGGATTCAGCCAAGGGATTCTTGCCTCGCTGGTGGCCGATAAAGCGCCCGGAAAACTCAAAGGTACGGCCTTCGGCATTTTCAATCTGGTTAGCGGTGTATGCATGCTGATCGCCAGCATTCTTGCGGGCTGGCTATGGCAAAGCATTGGATCAGACAGCACGTTCCTCATGGGAGCATTGCTTGCCACAATCGCTCTAGTCTTGCTTTTATTCAAGAAGCAATAGCATCTTGGTCGGGGAACGCTTTGACGCGTTGTTCACGGTCTCAAAGAGTGTTTGAAGTCCCCCGGACAGGTCAGTGATCTGGGTGAACACCGGAAATCCTCTTGTTCTCCAGGACGGGGGCTTGTTGGGCGGTGCGCAAAGCAATTCCGCCGAAGGATACGCTGGCATCCACATAGCGCAACGCCGACTTCATGTCCTTCCAGCCCACATATTCCATCAATCCCTTGATGTCCCAGCCGTTCGCAGACGCCCAAGTCGCAAAGCCGCGCCGCATCGAGTGACTGCTGTATAGCTCCGCTGGTAGTCCGGCTTCTTTGAAAATACGGCGCAGTACGGGGATAAGACTATGGGGCTGCATGGGTTTGCCTGACAGGTTGCCCCAGCGATCAATCCGCTGGAACACCGGACCTTTCGCGATCCCGGCCACCGTTATCCAGCTGATATAAGCCTCTACGGGGCAAAGCATGACCAGCGCTGGCGTATGGAAGGAAGTGCCCTCATGCTGACGATCCCCCTTGGTGTAGGGCAGGAAAAAGGTAATGCCTTCGCCGCTTACGGCTTTCGTATTCTCCACCGTGAGCCTTGCCAGCTCATCGCCCCGAAAGCCACGCCAGAATCCGATCAAGATAATCGCCACCGAGCGACGATGACGCACCAGCGACTTGTAGTCTCCGCGTTCAAGCGCAGCTGCAGCTTGCCCTTCAAGCCAGGTGACCGCCTGCTCCAGATGTTTCAGCAGCAGCGGGGCGGCCTGTCTGACCTGTGCCGGATGCACGACCCTGATGCCTTTGATCATTTGACGAACGTCAGGCGTCTTGGTCGGATCTGGGAAGCCCTGAGTGATGTGCCACTGCGCCAGGGCTGCCAGACGCTGCTTCAGCGTGTTGATGGAGAGCTTGTCGGCGTACTCCGCCAAGTACCGAACCACACCTGTGCCGGTCGTGGGTAGATACCCGCCCCACGTGACCTCGAAGTGCTCGATCGCCGCCCGGTAGCTTTTCCGCGTGTTCTCCCGGGTGCCGGCGCTGAGGTACCGATCTGCCTTTTCCATCGTCTGCCGCCTTCAAAATCGGAGCGTTTCTGCCTGCATACGCCGCGGGGGAGGTGCTCCGGACGCAGCGACGGTTCAAGAAGCCATAAAGCACTATTATGGACTTCTAGATAAGCGCGATAAAAGGGTGTAATGTTCGCTTAATTCATTATGTATTTACATGACATGTAATACGGTACGTAATCGTAGGAGGCCCCATGGCTCGAGGCGGAATCAACAAAGCTGTAGTGCAGAAAGCACGTCAGGCGCTGCTGGCCAGGGGCGCCAACCCCAGCATCGACGCCGTGCGCGTAGAGCTCGGTAACACGGGCTCCAAGACAACGATTTCGCGCTACTTGAAGGAGCTTGAACCCTCCAACTCAGAGCCTGCGACCTCACGTGAACGCATGGGCGAAGCGCTCAGCGGCATGGTGCAGACGCTGCTGGATCAGCTGATGGAGGAGGGCCAGGAAGTCATCTCCCAGGCGACCGCGGCTTTTGAGCAGCAGCGGACTGCGCTGGAAGACCAGCTCGTCGAGCTCAGATCGGAGTTGGCGACCACTCAACGTCATTTGGCCACCCAGCAGGCCGCGACAGAGACGCAGAGCGCTGAGCTTGCGACCAGCCAGTCCTCGCTTCAGGCTGAGTTGATGCGCAACGCACGCCTCAGTCAGCGCTGCACCGACCTGGAGTCTCTGGTTGCAGAAAAGGACAAGCACATCCAATCCCTGGAGGAAAAGCATGTGCAGGCCCGTGGGGCACTCGAGCACTATCGAGCGGCGGTGAAGGAACAGCGAGATCAGGATCAACGCAAGCACGAGTCTCAACTGCATGAGATGCAGGTTGAACAGCG
The DNA here is from genome assembly GCF_001269905.1 of Pseudomonas corrugata. Classification (GTDB taxonomy): domain Bacteria; phylum Pseudomonadota; class Gammaproteobacteria; order Pseudomonadales; family Pseudomonadaceae; genus Aquipseudomonas; species Aquipseudomonas corrugata. The sequence goes on from NZ_LHVK01000022.1 coordinate 125,198, forward strand.
CAAGCTGCGAGAGACCATCGCCGTAAAACAGGACGATCTGACGCGACTCAATCGCGACAATGAACGCCTGCTTGGTGACGCCAGGCAGCAAACCAAAGCCCTGCATACTCAGGAAGCCTTGGTTCAGTCTCTCAACATTCAAATTGAGGCGCTACGCCAGAGGGAGGCGAAGACTGTTGGGGTGACTGAGCACCTCATGGAGCAGGCTTCGGCTTTGCGTGAGGAGGTAAAGGCCCTCCACAAGGCCACCGTTGTAGCCGATCTGCGTGAGCAGGAAACCATGGCGCTGCTGGCGTCGCTTCAGAAAGAGAATGAGCAACTTCGGCAGGCTGAGACAGATGAGTCAAGGGTAGAAGAGGAGGGCGCTGACTCCTCCGGGGCAGAGGATAAAGCGCCCGCCAAACCTACGAAACGACCTAGGAGATGATAAATGGAGCAGATCGCAGGAAAACCGCACAGCCGTGACGAAGGCACGTCAGCTTGGAAATTCGCTCATCAGCGTCTATCCCAACTGCTCACGGACAGGGGTGAGCCGTTTGGCCCACTGACTCCGATCATGAAGCTGGATGCGGCCCGAAACAGTCAACCTGTTAGATGGAGGTAGTGCATGTGACGCTCGTACTGGTCGAGAATGTCGCCGATCACTTCCTCACGTGACCACCCCATAATGTCAGTGTCTTGGCCACCCTCGCGTAAATGCACTTCAGCTCTGAAATACTTTCGTTCCTCATCTTCGGTGTCGCCCATCACAAAGCTCGGCATGGCATAGGGATGAGGACGCACCTCGTAAACGAACTTTGGATTCTCCGCGCTCCCGACACGTAGTCGAACACCTCCGTCTTCTCCATCTTCGACATCGCATGTGTAACCTTGCTTGCGCCATTCTTCCACCACGGACATGCAAGCGGGTTTGGCTGTCTCGGTGATGAAGCGTAGAACATGAGCGCGACGTGGGAACATGGCCATTGTTCTAAGCCGGCGCTGCCATCCGCCTGTGCTACGAGCGGTCGCAGATGATATCGATTGATAGCGAAGCCCGCGCTTGGTCGCGTCAAGTTTCAATGCCTTCAGCAACCCTCGTATACTGCATAGCAGCGCGATAGTGAAGGGGAGCGCACTGGCAATGGTTGCCGTTTGTAGCGCCTTCAATCCGTCAGCCAACAACAATGCGATAGCTACCAGCCCCATGCTGGAGGCCCAGAATACTCGTTGCCACACCGGGGTCACAGGTGATCCCCCCGAGGCGAGCATATCTACCACCATCGCACCGGAGTCCGCAGAAGTTACAAAGAAGACCACCACCATGATGATGGCGACCAGCGAAATGACACTCGAAAACGGGAAGTGCTGAAGAAAGGCAAACAATGCCAGCGAGGTGTCCTTGTCAATAGCGGCACTCAGGTCAGTCACCCCCTCGGTCAGAATCATATGAATAGCAGTGTTGCCAAACACGGTCATCCATAGCAGCGTGAATGCAGTGGGCACCAGCAGGACGCCCATCACAAATTCACGAATCGTTCGACCGCGGGAAATTCGGGCTATGAAAAGACCTACGAATGGAGACCACGCCAGCCACCATCCCCAGTAGAAAAGTGTCCAGCCACCAATCCAATCCGTTGGCTGATAGGCATACAAGTTCAAGGTTCGGCTGACTATCTCGGTCAGGTATCCACCCGTGTTCTGTACAAAGGTCTGCAGGATAAATACGGTCGGCCCGAGCACAATCACCATCAAAAGCAGTAACACAGCTAACGACAGGTTCAGTTCCGAAAGCCGTCGTACGCCTTTGTCCAGGCCGGTTACCACCGAGATGGTGGCGAGCGCAGTGGTTGCGAAGATCAAGATGATCTGCACTGTCGTATTGATGGGCACATCGAACAGGGCATTGAGTCCGGTATTGATCTGAGAGACACCGAATCCTAGGGATGTCGCTACGCCTAACACTGTGCCGATGATCGCGAAGATGTCGACTGCATGACCAATAGGACCAAAAATTCGGTTGCCAATCAGTGGATATAAGGCCGATCTCAATGTCAGCGGAAGACCATGCCTGTAGCTGAAGTAAGCCAGGATTAACGCGACGATGGCATAGATCGCCCACGCGTGCAGACCCCAATGGAAGAACGTGATCTTCATTGCTTCCCGCGCGGCTTCAACCGTGTTGCCGTCCCCCACGGGCGGGTTGAGAAAGTGCATGACGGGTTCGGCAACGCCAAAGAACATTAAACCGATTCCCATGCCCGCCGAGAACAGCATCGCGAACCAGGTTGTGCTGCTGTAATCCGGTGTGCTGTGGTCTGGTCCTAGCTTGATGTCTCCGTACCGGCTGATTCCAAGGAACACTACAGTGCCCAGGATGATCGCGACGGCAAGGATGTAGAACCAACTGACGTTCGTGATGATCCAGCTCTGGACGTGCCCGAATACGATCTGGGCGTGACTGTGAAAGACACTTGCGTATAACACCAGCAGAAGCAGAATGACGCCTGAGGTGTAAAAAACCGGCGGATTAAGCGTCGGCTTCCGAGGTGGCTCGACCTGGTCTGGCATGGACATCTCCTTCGGTGCGAGCCCAGGACAGCAACAGCCCGGGGCATGAATCGTGTGACACAAGATTGTGCATTGTTTAAAGCGCTGCCTTTGAAGAGAGTAGCGCTCATGATGTATCGATTTACTCGGCCTCTTCGCCGCTAACGTTCAGGCCCGAGAACAAGCCTAACGGATTCGACCGCCAGCAACGCATTTCGTCCCAAACATGGGGGCGGCAGACATCTTGAACTCGCTCGACGTACCTGGAATCAGCCTTGCCGGCCAAACCTTGAGTGTGAAAGTTCACGCATCCGAGCCCGTTCAAGGCTCAGATAACCAAATTCAAGAAACCTTCGTGTTCTGTCTCAAGTCGAACGTCTGACGAGGAAAAACTCCTAAACCTGACGGGAGAATTCAGATGACCAAGACTTACGAAGATTGCGTTTCCGAGTGCTTACGCTGCGCTTTAGCATGTGAAACGTGCGCATCATCTTGCTTGCAAGAGCAAAACGTTCAAATGATGGCTAATTGCATCAAGCTGGACCGAGACTGCGCGGATATGTGCGTACTCGCGGCAAGACTTATGGCACGCAACAGCGACCTTGCTACCGGCATCTGCCGTCTATGCGCTCAGGCCTGTCGAGCATGCGCCAACGAGTGTGGCAAGCACGAAGCGGAGCACTGTCAAAAATGTGCGCAGGCCTGCCGGACATGCGCTGAAGCTTGTGAGGCGATGGCCGCATAACAGGTCGTGAATCGGGCTCGGAGGAGGGTAGTGATGTCTCCGGGGGTGGAGGATATCCAAGCCCCCCGTGAAGTTAATCGGTTAAAAGCGTCCCAATCCAAGGGGATACTCGATCACCACGTAAATCCGGTCGATGTCATCCCCGCCCTGGGCGCTGTTGGCCCGATGAGTCACCTGGGACACCTGCAGGGACAAATCCTTGGCCCGCCCCGATTGCACGGTGTAGTGCAGATCGATATCCCGCTCCCAGTGGCGACCGCCATCCCCTTGTTGCGGGATGAATTGGCCGGTAGCCGGGTCAAATGGGTTGTAGGCGCCACCTAGAGGGGCATGGGAGCCGTCGATGCCGCGGCCGGTAACGTAGCGGGTCATGAATTTTAATCCCGGGATACCAAAAGCTCCCAGGTCGAGGTCGTAGCGGGCCTGCCACGAGCGTTCGCCAGCGCCGTTGAAGTCAGCGTATTTGATGGAGTTGGCGAGGTAGATCGAGTCGCCGCCCACAAAGTCGAAGGGCGTGTCGCCATGGATTTTCTGATAGGCCAGGGTGAATCCCTGAGCGCCGAGGGTGTATTTGCCAGACAGGCTATAGGCGGTGTTATCAATCGCGCCAGCCTCGGCGTCGCCGTAATCCTGGGTATGGTAAAGGTTTGCGTCCAGAAAGAATCCCGATTGTTTCAGATGCAGGTTGGCGTAGTACTGACGCCAGGTGTCGGTCAGTTCGGAAGCATACAGAGCGCCGCCCAACGGCTGGTCTTCGAACAATTGGGCACCGAGCAAGCTGATGCTGCCGGTATCGGTGCCCACTCCATAACCAGTGAAATCCCCTCTGCTGGTCGAGGCGTCCTGATTCTTGAAAGCGGTGAAACGCCCGGCCTGCAAATGCACGTCGTCGAATTCCAGGCTGTCGAGCAGAAACCCCGTGGCGTATTCCGGTTGCAGGCGTTTGTCGGCAGTGTCGAACACCGGGGTTTCCACGGTCATCTCACCGTAGGCCAAGGTGGTTCTAGAGGCGCGCAGTTTCAACGCACCACCGGCACTGGAGAAATCGCTCTCACTTCGGCCATCCGAATCCAGCGGCAGCAAACCTGTTCCGGAATGCCCCTTGCCACCATCCAGTTTCACACCGAGAAAACCATGGGCGTCGACACCAAACCCAACGGTGCCAGGGGTAAAGCCGGAGGCAAATGAGGCGATGAAGCCTTGAGCCCACTCCTGCTTATAGTTTTTGTTCGCCGGGGAGGGGGATCGGTAGTCATTCTGCAGGAAGAAATTGCGGCTCAGCACATCCAGGGTTGAGCCGTCCATAAAGCCTTGCGCCGATGGCTCGGCAGCCAGGGCTGTGCCGCAGGTGCCAATCAGCAACATGGATAACCAGAGCTTGGATCGTGGCCATTGTTGGGCGCGAGCTTTACTGCTGCAAAGGCTCTGGGTGTTCAGTGCTTGGTTTGCGGTATGCATGCTGTAGCCAGTTCGGTGACGAGGGCCTGATTATTGGCCGCGGGGCTCTGGCTGGTGAGTTAAACGTTGTTAATTCTGAGTGGGTACGACTCGTCGGGCTAAAGCTGGCGCAAGCTCGTATAGCATTGAACGCCTCGCAGTGCCTGTCCTCCAAGCACTATCAGAAAGAAGAAGGAGAACCAGCATGCAGCCTGAGACTGAAGGACTTGAAGAGCAGGGCCCTAGCGGCGTGCCTTACATCAACGATCCGGAAAAGCCCACGTCACCGCCCTTGAACGATGCCGACGCCACGGATGAGGATGAGGCGGAGGAAGATATTCAGGACGAAGCAGAATCCATTTGAATGTGAGGAGCAGGGCAATGGACAACTATCACCTGAGCCCGTCTGCGGATGGCTGGGAACTTAAGAAAGCCGGCGCAGAGCGTGCCTCTAAAAAAGCTGCCACAAAGCAGGAGCTGATGAACTCTCTGGCAGATTTCTTTGATGGCAAGACCGCCTCGGTGAAGATTCACAAAGCCGACGGCTCCATTGAGGAAGAACGCACCTATCCGCGTTCCGCTGACCCCAGGCGAACCAAGGGGTGACCCCCATTTCCGCTGCCGACCTGGGTATCGAGATCGACGCCCCGGGCGGCCACGGAGTGTTTCGGTGGCTGCTCGCCAGTTTTCTGATCGGTAAAAGGATTCGGTCCTCTGTCGCCGTCGAGGCGTACCGGAACCTGGTTGATCGATATGGCCTGGATACGCCTGCAAAGCTCGCCCGATGCTCCCGTCGAGACCTTGTCAGGCTCCTCGGGCAAGCGGGCTACGCACGCTACGATGAGTCCACGGCGCGGCGACTGCACGAGCTGGGTGTAGGCCTGGATACCGAACTGGAATCTCGGATGAACGCTTTGCAGAGCGGTTCAATGGAAGCTGCGGAGTTTGAGCGATGGTTGCTCAGCTTTAACGGCATCGGGCCGAAGACGTTGGAGATCTTCAAGCGCGGAGTTGCTCTAGGAGACAAATGACGCGTGTTGTCGCATGACTTTCCCTACCCAGTTGATTGGCCTGGAGCTTGTCCTCGGCCACCACCAGCCGGTAGCGGTGTGCCTCGTCGAACACATGGAGCCTCCAAGTACGTAAACGGCAGGACTGGCAAAATGCCACGCGCGTTGCTATTTTTTGACGTATCGACGGTTAGACTTACTACCGGACATTCGCGGACGTCGCTGTATCTGCCCAATTCGCTGCGGAAAAGGAAACCCGGAGTATGTACATCCCATCGGTTACGCGAAGCCCGGCGCCGCGCTTTGCATCTCTTCTAAAGTTTTTAATTGTCGTTGCCATTGCGCTGAATCTGTTTGCTCGTCCCGCGCAAGCCGAAGACCGGGAAAAGACATTTCGTTATTTCCCTTCCGGGCCCATCTATGAGTATCGCTGGAAGCTCCTGGAGCTGGCGCTTTCGCATACACAGGCGACCGATGGCCGCACCCATCTCGTTCCCTATGGGCAGGAGGCCAGTCAGAATCGTGGCATGGAGTTGCTTCAGACGGGGCAGATCGATGTCATCGCACTGGGAACCAACACCGAACGCGAATCCCTTATGCTGCCGATCAAGATCGATATCTTGCGTGGTCTTATCGGTTACCGCCTCCTCTTGATTCGTGCTGCCGATCAACCTCGCATCGCGCGGATGGACGAACAAGCGTTTCGCGAGCAATTGACATTCGGCCTTAATAGTCAATGGGCCGATGTACCCATCATGCAAGCCAGTGGTTTTACGGTGGTCACTTCGAGCAACTATGAAAATCTTTTTGGCATGCTTGCAGCTAAACGCTTCGACGCGTTCCCGCGTGGATTGAATGAAGCGGCTCGTGAGCTTGAGGAGCACAAGGATCAATACCCTCAGCTCGTCATTGAAAACAGCAAGGCGTTGTTCTTCCCTTATCCGGTGTACTTTTGGGTCAACAAGAGCGACACCGCGCTGGCCCGACGCATCGAACATGGACTCAATCTGTCGTTGGCGGACGGGTCCTTCCGCAAACTGTTTGAAACTTACCACGCAAAGGAGATAAGCGCGCTTGCCAAGGAACATCGGAGGGTCATCCGTCTTGCCAATCCCGTCCTGCCTGCCGGGACGCCTGAACCGGATACCCTCTGGTGGTGGAAATAAATGCAAGTAGGACGGATGTTTGCCGCTCAGACGCTTTTCAGGCGACTGCTTTACACCATGTTCCCGTGGTATCTCTTGATTGCTCTGGGTATGACTGGGGCGCAGTTGAGCATTCAATATTTCAGCGTCAGCAGGGATATCACGGATGACCTGGTCTCCCTAAGCAGAACCATCAGCCCCAGCTTCACCAAGGCCGTATGGGAACTGGACAAGGCTGAGCTCATGAGTATTGTCACAGCCGTGCGTCAGAACGCTATCGTCAGCGGCGTCCAGGTGGTCTCTGCCGGGGGGGAGGTCCTGGCGGTCTCCGGGCATGTGCCAAGCGGGAGGAGGGAAGGGCGGACGCTCTTTCCCGCCAGGTTCCGCCAAGCCGAATTACCGCTTACGTCGCCTGGGCAGGCGGGCGAGCATAATGTGATCGGTGTTCTCAAGATGTATTCAGATCGCAGTGTGCTATGGGATCGGACCAAGTACGCCTGCCTGTTCATTCTGCTCAATTCGATCGTCATTACCTCGGCACTCTGGCTGATCATTCTCTGGGCCATTCGTTATCGACTGTCCAATGCCGTCACCCGGGTCTCCCACGCTGTAGCGAACTGGCGTTTCAGGCCGGACAATGCGCCCGTGGAGAAAATCCAGTATCCCTACCGCGACGAGCTCGGAGAGTTGGTAAACGCCTTTAACGAGAGCCGCAGTCGACTCTTCGATTCGCTGCAAGCGCTTAACCAGCTCAATCACAATCTTGAGGGCATTGTTGCCGAGCGAACTGAAGAACTGCTTCTTGCCAAGGAGGAAGCGGAGCGGCTGACGCAGGTCAAGAGCGATTTCCTGGCTAACATGAGCCACGAGATCCGCACCCCCATGAACGCCATTCTCGGCATGCTCTATCTGGTCCTGAAAAAGGATCTGCCGCCGGCCTTGCGTAGCCAACTGGGCAAGGTACAAACGGCCGCCCATTCACTGCTGGGTGTGATCAACGACATTCTTGATTTTTCCAAAGTTGAGGCGGGCAAACTTAAACTCGAACAGATCGAGTTCGGGTTGGATTCCGTGTTGGAGCAATTGACGGATGCCATCGCCTTCCAGGCCGAAGAAAAAGGTATCGAGTTTCTTATTCGTCATGACCCCACCATTCCCACGCGGTTGTTGGGCGACCCATTGCGCCTGGGCCAGATCCTCCTCAACTTGTGCGGGAACGCTATAAAATTCACGGAAAAAGGCGAGGTGGAGTTAGCACTCCACAGCTTGGGCATTCGGGACGACATCCTGCATATGCAGATTAGCGTGCGCGACACGGGCATTGGCATGAGCCCTGAAACACAGCGTCATCTCTTTGAAAAATTTACCCAAGGCGACTCATCCACGACGCGGCGATTCGGTGGAACCGGCCTTGGGCTGGCCATCAGCAAGAGCCTGGCCGAACTGATGGGAGGGCGTATCTGGATTGAAGACTCGCAATCAGGCAAAGGCAGCACGATCAGTTTCACCGTGCAGTTGCCCGTCGCGCGGCAAGCACAGATACACCAACGACAACTGGTCGAGCAGAGCGGACCGTTGCTCAAGGGCATCCGCGTCTTGCTGGTGGATGACAATGCGGTCTCTCGTGAAATCCTGGCCGAGATGTTGCGTTTCTTCCAATTGGAAGTTGTCACCGTTGCCAGCGGCCCGGCCGCCCTCACCGAACTGCAGGCCCCAGCCGCTGAGCCCTATGATCTGGTCCTGATGGACTGGCGTATGCCCGGCATGAATGGCGACGAAACCACCCAGCGCATTCACCGTGATATTCGTTTGCCCCGTCTTCCCAAGGTCATCATGATCACCGCTTATGGTCGCGAAGATGTCTTGCGCCTGGCCGAGCAGGCCGGGGTGGACGGGTTCTTGATCAAACCAGTCTCACCTTCAGTGCTGCTTGACTCGATTCTTTCAGTCCTTGGACGTGGCCGCGTTCTCGGAATGGATGCTCAGGGCAGACCTACAACGCTCCAGCCCCCGAATAACAATCAGTTGGCGGGGGGCCACGTACTGGTCGTTGAGGACAACGATATAAACCGGGAATTCGCCGCCGAGTTGTTGCACTGCGAAGGCATGGTCGTGGATGAGGCCGTGAACGGTCAGGAAGCGCTCGACAAGGTCCAAGGTCATGATTATGACGCGGTGTTGATGGACATCCAGATGCCCGTGATGGATGGCCTGGAGTCAACCAGGCGTATTCGGGCATTGGCTGATATGCCTGGCGGAGAACGCTTTGGTGCACTACCGATTATTGCCATGACCGCGCTGGCGATGGCGCAAGATACCCAGGCCAGTCACGATGCGGGAATGAACGACCACATTACCAAGCCAATTGCACCCGATAGGCTGATGACCGTACTCTGCAAGTGGATACAATCGCCCGGCCGGCGTAGCGATCAGCCTGCGGTGCTCGATGTTGTTAAATCGCCGGCAAGTAGCCTGCCTGCCGATCTGCAGACAATGGTCCATATCAACGCTCAGGACGGTTTACGCCGTATTGGCGGCAAGGCTGATGGCTATCGAAAACAGCTGCGGCGGTTTCGCCTGCATTACGCTGACGCGGTCCTCAAGATCCGCTGTTTTGTTGCAAGTGGCGACAAGCAAGGTGCAGAGACATTCTGTCATTCACTCAGGGGCGTTACCGGAAATATCGGGGCCCAGCGCCTGTATGACATCGTTAAAACCATCGACGATCAACTCAAGCAGAACAGCTTCCCTGATGATCGCGTCCTGGAGGAGGCTGAAGGTCTCCTCCAGCTCGTGCTCTGTGAGATCGATGGGATTGCCGAGATTGATTACCCGTCCCAGTCGAGTGTCGAAACACCCTTATCACCATCATTGCTCGACGCGTTGCTGAACCAGCTCGTACAGGCCCTGGAATCGGACCTTGGTGCGGCAGAACCTATACTCGCTCAGTTGCTCAAGGGGACGCGCGGAACCCGGATCGAGCAAGAAATATCCGCTATTGCCGCCTTGATCGATGATTTCGAAATAGACGCCGCACTTACTCGATTACAGCACCTGAATGGGGTCGCCCCGGATACGTCTTCATGAACGAACTTGCTCCTAACAACAAACGTGCCCGCATTCTGATCGTCGATGATATCCACGAAAATCTGCATGCCTTGATGGGGATGCTGCGCGACGATTTTTCTCTGTGTGCGGCTACCAACGGTGAAAAGGCGCTTGAGCTGGCCAACCGCCAACCGCAGCCAGACCTGATCCTGCTGGACATCAAGATGCCGGACATGGACGGTTACTCCGTTCTTTCCGCACTCAAGCTTGACCCGTGCACCACGAATATCCCGGTGATTTTTGTGACCGCCCTGGCTGATGCCATGGATGAGGCGCGAGGCCTGGCGATGGGTGTCGCCGATTACATCACCAAACCGTTCAGCCCTGATCTGCTCAAGGCGCGCATCCACAATCAACTTGAGCTCAGGCGCCTTCGCCAGAACCCCATCCGTTTCGATATAGCCGGACCGGCAGACCCAGCCAACCGCCCCTCGCTGTTGGTTGTCGATGACATCCCGGAAAACATCCATGAGCTACTCGAGGCGCTCAAGGATGACTACCGCATCATGGTTGCACGCACTGGCGCCCAGGCGCTGGACGCCATTCAGGGCACCGTGCCCCCAGACCTTGTCCTCCTTGATATCGTGATGCCTAGCATGGACGGCTATGAAGTCTGCAGGCGCATCAAGGCAACGCCGACAGGCAGCCGAATCCCCATCATTTTTGTCACGGTCATAAATGCTGCATCAGAGAAAGTCAAAGGCTTCGAGATCGGAGCTGCCGACTACATCACCAAACCTTTCGATATCGACGAAGTGCGCGCGCGTATTCGCACCCATTTGGAGTTGGCCAGGCTGCATCGTTTCCTGGAGGATCTGGTGGCGCAGCGCAGTGCGTTACTGCAATTAACTGAAGACAAATATCGCATTCTTGCCCATCGCGACCCTCTGACCGGCTTGCCGAACCGCGTACTGTTCGCGGAATTGCTGGATCACGCGATTCTGCAGGCCGAGCGTGAGCAGTCCCAGTTTTCCTTGCTCAACATAGACCTGGATAACTTCGCGACGATCAACGAAAGCCTCGGCCACAAGTCGGGTGATCAACTGCTGACCCAGGTCGCACAGAGGTTGCGAAGCCTACTGCCCGAAAACGATAGCATTGCACGCATTGCCGGGGATGAATTCAACATTATTCTGGAGCATGTCGATGTTCCAGTGGACCTGATGTCCCAGCGCATCATCAATGCGTTGGCAGAGCCATTCGTACTAGGCAAGCAGAATGTCTACATGGGGGCCAGCATCGGAATTACGCTCTATCCCGACGATGGGACTGACTCCGAGACCCTTCTGAGCAATGTCGACGCCGCACTTCATCGAGCCAAAGAGCAGGGGCGGGGAGTGCTGTGCTTTTTCTCGCCAGAGATGACCCACCGCGCCAAGCGGCGTTTAAAACTCGAAGCAGAGTTGCGCAATGCCCTTGAGCAAGGAGAGCTGCGGGTTTACTACCAGCCCCAAGTTGATCTGGATACCGGTAATATTGGCGGTCTTGAGGCCCTGGTCCGCTGGCAACATCCCGAGCGCGGGATGATCTCTCCAGGCGAATTCATTCCCCTTGCAGAGGAAAGTGGCCTGGTTATACAACTCGGCGATTGGGTGTTGCACGAGGTCTGCCGCCAAATCAAAAACTGGTCAGAGGCAGGCATTGCGCCGTGTCAAACAGCGGTGAACATCTCTGCTGTTCAGTTAAGCGCGGGGAATCTGGTGAAGTCGGTCAAAAACGCCCTGGCGCAAACCGGCATCGAGCCCAGTCAGCTTGAACTGGAAATCACCGAAAGTTATGTAATGGTGGACCGCGATCAGTCATTCAAGTCCCTGAGCGAACTCAAGGCGCTGGGTGTTCGACTGTCGATTGATGATTTCGGAACGGGTTACTCCTCGCTGGGATATCTGCAGCAACTGGAAGTGCACAGGCTCAAGATCGATCTCTCCTTTGTCCGCGATATGACGACTAACGCGGGCAATGCCTCTATCGTCAAGGCCATTATCGCGCTGGGGCACAGTCTCGGCCTTGAAGTGGTGGCCGAAGGCGTCGAACATCCCGGTCAAGCGCGGTACCTGCGATCTATGCACTGCGATCTGATCCAGGGTTACCTGATCAGCCATCCCATGCCCGTCGAAGACACGGAACGCTTTCTCTCTTCCTACCAGCCACTGCATGTCGTACTTGAAAATGAAACATCATCGACGTTGTTGCTGGTGGACGACGACCTGGGCGTTTTGTCCTCGCTCAAGCGCCTGCTGCGCCACGAGAACTACCTTATCCTCACTGCAACGAGTGCCCAGGAAGCCCTCAAGCTTCTGGCTGAACATCAGGTTGGCGTCATCATCGTTGACCAACACATGCCGGGCATGAATGGCACGGAGTTACTCGCTCGTATTCGAACCATGCACCCCCATACCGTTCGAATGGTCCTGTCAGGCTCCGCCGCCGTCGATAACGTGACCGAGGCAATCAACCGCGGTGAGATCTACCGTTTTCTGACTAAACCCTGGCATGAAGCAGAGTTGCTCGAGACTGTGCGCGAGTCTTTTCGCCAGTACCGAACGTTGAGCGGGGTAAAGTCGTAGGAGTGGGGTGTCCTGGGTGATCTAAAGTAAAGGAACGGCGACCCCGCCTTGCCTGATTACGCCGGCTGTCACTTATACGACGTTTAGGGTGTGGTGGTTCTTGGGCTTAGCACCACACCCATGAGATCGCCGCCCGACCTATGCGCTTTGACAGGTCAAACCTGAAAGCACAGATCTGAGTCGATCCATCGTTGTTGAGGAGCAAGTTTGCATGGGCTCACGAAGCTCGTTGCTGATCAAGCCGTGGACGCTCAGAGCTGCTTTGATGACAGCCGGGTTGGGCTCAGCGAACGCCATCTTTATCCAAGGCAGGAGGCGGTAAAATGTAGCCCGGGCGCACATGACATCGCCTCTATCCATCTCCTGCATCATCTGGACATACAGATTTGGACGAATGTGTGCCGAGGCCGAAATTGCGCCGGCTCCGCCCAGGGCGAGGTTTGTGAAGATCTGGATATCCTCGCCGGTCAGAATCTCTGCATTGCCGTCCTCGATCAGGGCCATGGTGGTTTCGACATCACCACCGCAGTCCTTGACCGCTGCGATTTTGGGGTGACGCACGATCCTTCTCAGCGTCTCTCGTTCGATCCTCACGCCTGTTCGATAGGGGATGTCGTAGAGGACCACCGGGACAGATGAGGCATCAGCGACTGTTTGGAAAAATGACTCGATGCCTTGCTGCGAAGGCCGAATGTAGTAGGGTGCTGGAACCAGAACGCCGGTGATGTCACGGCTCTGGATCTTTTGTTGGAATGCCAGGGCTTCCTGCAGGTTGTTGGCCGACAGCCCCATGATCACCTGGTCAGGTCGAGCAATCTGTAGAACTGCATCCAGTACCTCGAGCTGTTCATCCTTGTTCATCGCTGCGGCTTCACCAGTGGTGCCGCATACGACCAGCCCCCTAACGCCTCCAGAAAGGAGCGTTTTCACCAAACCTTCGAGCGCGTCGAAGTCGACGTGTCCCGAATGAAAGGGCGTGGCCAGTGCAACCCAGATACCGCGAAAATTAGACATGCATTACTCCTCAGGCAGACCGATTAGTCGACGTCAGAGGAGGGGATGGGAATCAAGCGGGGAGGAGGCCTGGCGCTATCTGTCCTGTCAGCTCATCTGACGGGACAGCGCCCCGGTCAAATGAGCGGCTGTTTCTTGGATTTCTTGGCAACGGACACGCATGCGCATGCCTGGGCGCAGTGGCCCTCGGCAGACAGCATGTGGTCAGTGGTGAGAATCATGGTTGATCCGTTGCGAAGAGGAACTGCTCGATAGTGCACAGGGAACGGTGGCTTGGTCAACTCTGCAGCGGAAAATTGATCACGCAGTTCGGTTGGGCGCCATGCTCAACGGCGTGACAATCCACGAGGGGATAAGCGGTGGACATGTTCAACCTCCTTGAGCACAGGCATCCAGCGCTTGGGTGATGTCGGCCAGCAGGTCCGCGATGTCTTCAAGGCCCACCGACAAACGCACCAACCCCTCGGAAATCCCGTGGTGCGCACGCTCTTCAGGCGTGTAGGTGGAATGGGTCATGCTGGCTGGATGCTGGGCCAGGGACTCGGCGTCTCCCAGGCTGACCGCGCGGGCGAACAACTCCAGTGCGTTCATGAAACGCCGGCCGGTGGTCAGGCCGCCCTTGAGTTCGAAGGCGATCATGCCCCCAGGCAACTTCATTTGCCTCGACGCCAGGTCGTACTGAGCAAAGGAGGGCAGGCCGGGGTAAGCGACCCATTCGACGGCCGGGTGCGCGTGTAAATACTCGGCGATCACCTGGGCGTTGCTACAATGGCGTTCCATGCGCAGTGACAGGGTCTTGAGCCCGCGCATCAGCAGAAAAGCGTCCTGAGGCGACATTACCGCACCGGTCAGGTCCTTGAGGCCTTGCAGGCGAATGCGGTCCGCCAGTGGATGACTGGTAACTACGATGCCGGCCGTGATATCGCCATGGCCACTGAGGTACTTGGTGGCCGAATGCACCACTACATCCGCACCCATTTCCAAGGGGCGTTGCAGGTATGGAGTGCAGTAGGTGTTATCGACCACCAAGGTGACATTCCGATGATGGTGGGCAATCTTAGCCACCGCGCAAATGTCGACCAACTGCATGTTCGGATTGGCCGGGGATTCGAAATAGATCATGCGCGTCGAAGGACTGATGGCATCGCGCAGTTCGGCCAGGTTGGACATGTCAACATGACGCACCTTGACGCCAAACTCGCCGATACCGTGGTGCAGCAGGGCGAAGGTGCAGCCGTACAACGTACGGTTGAGAATGATCTCGTCACCGGGGCGCAGCAGGGTCCAAAAGGTCGCGGCAATGGCTCCCATGCCGGAGCTGAAGGCCACCGCCGCCTCGCCGTTTTCCAAAGCCGCCATGCGTGACTCCAACAGAGCCAATGTGGGGTTGGAGATCCGCGTGTAAAAATGCCCGGATTCTTCGCCGGCGAAACAACCGGCGCCGTACTCGGCGGTAGGGAAGGCGAACGTGGAGGTCAGGTAGATCGGCGGGATCAGTGCGCCGTTGTGGTCCAGCGGCTTATAGCCGTGATGGATGGCGCGGGTGGAAAAGCCCAGTTCATTGTTTTTATTGTTCATGTTGGACGCTCCTGTATTTCCTACAATGCTATGCTCAATTTCAACAAGAAAAATTCCAAATTGACCCAGAAATAACCCATAAATTGGAATAAAGGCTCCGGAAAACAAAATTAGGAGGCAAGACATGCCTAGCGAGCTGGATCGTACCGACAAGGCCTTACTCGCGGCCCTGCAAGGCAACGCCCGGCTGACCATCGCCGAACTGGCCGAACATGTGGCGCTGACCACTTCGCCGTGTTGGCGCCGGGTGAAAATTCTTGAAGAGAACGCAGTGATTACCGGCTACCAGGCGATTCTTTCGCCCAAGGCACTCGGCTACGGCGTCACCGCATTTGTTAGCGTGATGATGGAGTCCCACAGTCAGGAAATGGCTCGATCCTTCGAACAGCGCCTATTGGAAATCCCGGAGATCGTCGCCTGTCACAACGTTTCCGGACGCTACGATTTTCTACTGGAAGTGGTGGCCAAAGACCTGGAGTCTTTCGGCGAGTTTGCGCGAGAGGTGCTGCAAACCTTGCCGGCGGTCAAAGAGATTTATTCAAGTTTTTCGTTCAAATCGGTCAAGCCCTCGCGGGTGATCCCGGTGCTGGGCTGAGCGCGGTATTACCTTTTGATGTTTGTCCGGGCAGGCGCGTTATTTGGAGTGAAGGCCAGGTCGCAATATGGCTTCGTTAGCGAAGCTGATCACTTCAAGCACAGATGAGCTTGTCCACCTGTGCGCTGCGCAGTTGAGGAGGGCCCTCAGTTGAATACGTCGATGGTTCCAATTGCGATAGCCGCCACGAACATGACCAGGCACGTACCGATGCTCCAGCAGATGGACGCTCGCTGGTTGTCGCCGTAGTCGATATACAACAACCCGCACAGCAGGTAGGTGGAGGCTATAAGTGGGCTTAGGAGATGAACGGGCTGGCCGATGAGACCAGCAATGGCCATCTCTTTTGCGCCAATGCCATAGTGGCTAGCGGTCTCGGCCAGGATCGTCATAATCCCGAAGTAGAAAGCGTCATTCGTCGACACGATCCTTTGTTGAACAAGTGGGCGATGTCAGATGTTCATGTGTCGGTCAAGGCGCCGTAATAGCTGGATAGCATTCTATGAATGGGAATGGTTGTTCATCTATACGTGTTCATGAACCTTGTTCGTCCAGTACAACGGCAGCAGCGTCTGCTTGGAGATGGGCAACCTCGAATAGGAAGGAAAGACATCGCCGTGGTTCACGAAGAGTCCTGAAATCGCTATGTCCGGCGCCTTGCTCTAATTGTGGAGCCGAATGTTCATAAATTGATGCTCATGAGAGACAGCTCTCTAGGCCCCCCCCTTTTTCGGACCGCTGCAGCGCGTTCAGATTGAACGCGCTTGTCTGATTCATGCTGGACCGACTCAGCTCACCTCGGGGTGAATGAACCCGCCTGCTCTTGATACCCTTTGCGTAGTTTCTCCCCGATCAGCTTTTCCGCTTCACGCAAAGCACGTTCGGGACTGTCGAGGGACTTGATCAGGGTCTGACCCTCGGTGCCGATACGGCCAAAATTCACCGTCACCTCGGCCTCTGCGACACCAATACGCCAGAACTTGTTGGAGTTGCCTTCACCGAAGGTGAACTCGCGCATCAAGGGTGTCGCTTCAGCGGTGACAGGCGGCTCAGCCTCGATCTCGACGCTTTCCTCTACCGACTCCGGTTCCGGCAACGCAGGGGCTTCCTCACCCCGCAGGAGCGTTTCGATGCGATTGAGCACGTCTTCCGGATCGCGCAGCCAGTCATGGCTAAGCACGTCGATGATCTTCCAGCCAAAACTGCGCAGTACCGTCGGGCGGAAGATGTAGCGCTCACGCACGTCAGTGGCCGATGCGGTGTCGCCGTCCAGCAGCACGCCGAGGCTGAAGTGTTCGCCACTGGCGTCACTGATCGCCAGGTCACAACGGAACTGAGAACGCCCGACATATTCCTGGACCGAATGCCCGCGTTTGCGCAACGCAGCGGCTAGGGCGCTGCGCAGGTGGTCCTTGGGCAGGCTGACGGCAAAGGATTGCTTGGCGCCTGGATTGAGGTTGGCGAGGATACCCTGGGAGCGCGGCGCATCCCCAATGGCACTGGCCTGGGCAAACTGCAGGAACGCACGCAATGCAGCGGCACCATCGTTGTGGGTGTTGGTGATGGCCTCGGACTCAATGCTGGAGACGATCGCCATGCGCTTGCGGGCGCGACTGAAGATCACATTCAGGCGTTTTTCCCCGCCACGCTGGTTGATCGGGCCGAAGTTCATCAGCATCTTGCCGTTCGGCCCTGGCGCGTAGCAGATGCTCAGGATAATAACATCACGTTCGTCCCCTTGGACGTTTTCCAGGTTCTTGACGAACAGGCCATTGAATTGCCCGGCATCTTCACGCACATACTCGCGCTCAAGCCGTGTGGCAAAGGCCGAGTCGCTGCTGGCCAAGTCTTCCAAAGCCTGCTCGATAGCGCCTTGCTGGGCCTCGGAAAACGCCACGATGCCCAGGCTAAGGCCGGTCTCGCGTTGCAGCAATTCACGCACCAGGTTGGCGATATAGCGTGCTTCGGCCAGGTTGCTGCGGCTGAGATAGACACCGTCGCTCATCTTCAAGAAGCTGATCGGGCTTTCCAACAGCGTATCGGCACCTTGGATCACGGCCTCGGTATCCGTGGAGTCCAGCGCGGCGTGGGCCGGGGCAGGGCGCTCGATGCGACGGTCGGGAATGGTGATCAACCGCCCTTCATAGAACGCCGCGTTGGAAAAACTGATCAAGGCTTCGTGGCGGCTGCGGTAGTGCCAGGCCAGCAGGGTCGCCGGCAGGTTACGCGCAGCTTGACTGAGCAGGCTGTCGGCATCAAGGTTGATAGCGATCTGTTCGCCGTCCTCCATGGCAATCAGTTCGTTATCGTCCTGGTCGCCGGCACTGGAGAAGAAGTTGGTCGGTGGCAACTGCATCTCGTCACCCACCACAATCACCTGCTGCGCACGGCTCAAGGCCGGCACGGCTTCTTCGCTGGGGATCTGGCTGGCTTCGTCGAAAATCACCACGTCAAACAGGTCCGGCGTCAATGGCAGGGTGTCGGACACTGACAGTGGGCTCATCAACCAGATGGGCTTGAGGTCGTTGATCACCCGGCCACTGTCACCACTGGCCATTTCACGAATGGAGCGATAGCGCATGGTCTTGCCCAGCTCATGCTCCAGTTCACGGCGACCCTTGGCGTAGGCCTTCTTGAACTCGCGCGCCTGGGCGTCCAGTTGCGTCACCGACATCGCCGATTGCTTCACATGCTCCAGAAAACGCTGGTGCAGCGTGGCGCTGAGTACGTGAGCGTTGCTTTTGAGCAGGTTGCTTTCTGCCTGGCTGACCTGACGCGCAGCCAAACTCAAGGCAGGGCCATCGAAGCGGGCCAACTGAGGATTGGCGCGGTACAGGCGGGTCAGGTTTTCCTGGGCAATCAAACCGTCCAGTGCACGTTGCGCCAAGGCGTACTGTTGCACGACCGCGAGGCAGACAGGATTGGCCTGGTGCAGCTCATTGAGCAGGGGCAGGGTATCGGGCAGTTCGTCGAGTTCTTCACGTAGATCGCGCAGGTATTCCGCCAACTCGCCCAGGCTTGGCGCGGGGTCGAACACACAATGTTGCGCGACCACCTCGGCCAGGCGCGCCAACGGCTGACGCAGGCTGGCTTCCTGGCGCACGCCGGGCAGGGCATCCGGGTTACCCCGCAGGCTTTCGACCCACTGGCGCAACAGCGGTGATGCGCTGAGTTGCTGGAGCAGGGCTTGCAGGTTGTGCACGAACAGGTCGATGTCCGGGATTCCATAACGGCTTTGCAAGCGTTGCTGCTCGGCGTGCAATTGGGCCGTGGCGCGGTGCTCGCCCGCCAGGTTGTCGAGCACACTGCGCAAACTCGGGCGAATCGCGTGCTGGCTGAAGTCGTAGCGTCGTTGCAATTCACCGCGCAGCCGCCACCAGGCGGGTTGCAGCCAACGCAGCGGCGAGCTTTCCAGCCGCTGTACCAGCTCGAGGGCCGCCTGGGTGTCCTGTGGTGCAAGTTTTTCACGCCAGTAGTGGGTGGATTCGCGGGCGTTGTGTTGCTGCACAGCCAGTGCCTGCAACGCCGCTTGTTCGGCATGCAGCGCTTGAGAGCCTGATGAGCCTGGCTCCAGCAGATCGAGGTGCGCGGCCAGGTTGGCGCTGGTCAGTTGTTCGGCGGCCTGGGTCAGTACGCACGCATCTGCCAAGCGAGTATTCCCGGACAGCAGGCTCGATGATGACTCCAGAAACAGCTCGACACTGTCCATCAACCCACAGGCTTCATCCAGGAACGCCTTGAGTTGACCGTACGCATGTTCATGGGTAATCAGGCTTGAGGCCAAATGGCTGAAAGGATGACGTGCAAAGCTGTCGAGACCGAAACGTTCTTTGATCGCCTGATACACGCGGCCGGTCAGCTCGCTTTGGGCCTGCCAATGACGCCACTCGGGCAGACGCTCCAAGGCTTCGGGTGGCAGCTTGGCAAGCACGGGCGGCAGCTCGATCAGATGACGCACCAGCTCGCGTCCCGAGCATGCCAAAGACTCCGGCACGCCCGTCATGGCCTGTTCAAAACGCTCGATCAAGCCCAGCTGTTGGCTCAGGCCGGCCAGTAAGGTGTCGCGCCGCGCTTGCAACTGCGGCGACTGGGCATCGCCGGCGATCCAACGCTCATAGCACTCGCGCAGGTTACCCACGAAGGCTTTCTTATCGGTCTGGGAGTCATGGATCAGGCAGCACAAGTCGCCCAGTTCACTTTGTTGCAGGCGATGGAATACCACGTCCAGCGCCGCACGTTTCTCACAGACAAACAGCACTCGCAGGCCGCGACCGGCATAGTCCGCGATCAGGTTGGTGATGGTCTGGGATTTGCCCGTGCCCGGCGGCCCCTGAATAATGAAGTTGCGCCCGGTGCGGGCCAGGCTGACGGCAGCATTTTGTGTCGCGTCGCCGGCCACCACGTTCCACTGTTCGGGTAGTGGGATAGGGTCGGGGGCCTTGACCTCGACGTCCCGAGGCTCGATGGAGAACATCCGGTCAAACGCTTCGTTCTGCGCCGGTTCGTCGATCAACTGCGCATAGTCACGCACCAGCGACATCTTGCGATAGTTGAAGTTGGCCAGGGTCACCTGGGTTAGGTCGATGTCCCAAGCGTAGCGATGGCCCTGGTTCTCGGGCAGGGCGAAGGTGCTGTTTTCGGCGCTGCTCGCAACCATCTGAGGATGTTGATTGCGCAGCACAGGTTTGGCGCCTACGGCCAGGCGCAGCGGCAACTCACTGGGCAGGACCTTCTGCTGGAACCATTGCAGGCCCAGCGGACGGAAATCTTCGCGGTCGTAGCTGAAATCCGGTTTCACCAAAGGCGTCGACAGGCGCTGGCGGGCACGATGGCGCTGGAAGTGGTGCAGATGCTGCACGGCCTTCTGGTGGATCAGCTCGATTTGCGGTTTGCTTTGCAGGCGTAGCTCGACCCCGGGCTCGGTCAGTTTGATCTGGCGCGCAATATCGGCGTGGATGTCTTCCAGCGAAGTCTTTTGCAGGTCGACGGTTTCCGGCAATCGGATATCGTAGAGCTGACGCAGTTGATGGCGCAGCACCGGGTTGAATTCGGCCTCGGTTTCGTCGCACTGCAACACGAACTGATCACGCACGCCTTTCTTGCGACTCAACTCCACTGGAAGCCACAGCAGCGGGGTGACGATGCGTTCTTCCGGCGTGTCCTTGAGGTTGTGCCAGCGCATGAAGGCCACCACCAGGCGCAGGTTGCTGAAACCGAACTCGGCGCGGTCGCGGCGGGTTTCCTGGATGATGCGCTCCAGCGACGCCTGCAACCAAGTCTGGTCTTCAAAGCGCAGCCACTGTTGCAGGCCAACGGGCTTGCCGCTCAGCACTTGCTCGGAGAATCCGCCGAAGGTCGGCTGCCAGGTGCACAGCGCTTCGGGCCGGATGCTTTCAATGCGCATCACCAACGGCACGCTAGCCACGGTCAAGTTGACGTTGGCCTGGGTCGGCCGGAAATACAGCAGGCGATTGCGCCGCGAAAGGTCAAACAAGCGGTTGCGCAGATGTTCCAGCACCACCGTACGCCGCGACGCCGGGCCTTCAGCCTGGGCCAACACACGCTCGACATCCAGGCTGGCCGGCTGTTCGCGCCAGGACTCCAGGCGCCGCGCCAGCGAGCCGACATCCGTGGCACGTTCGTGGCGGTTGAGCTCCGTCATCTCGACGATCAGGTTGGCCAGCACCGGGTTGAGCCGGCCATTGAGCTGGAACAGGTTACGGCGGTGCCGTGCAAACGTCTTGAGGTCATTGATATCGGCAAAATCCAACCCGCACGCCAGACACGCCAGTAACTGACCAAGCTGGAATATGTCGGTGATCTCATCGTGGTGCCCGAGGCGATGCTCCCAACTGTGCAGGTCCGGAAGGAACACCGGGTGGTCGATAGCCTGATGCAGATCCTCCTGGACCTGCAGGTCGGTAATGGCCACGCCACTTTCCGAATCCCGGGTCAGGCGGACTTTGCCGACGACGTTCAGCGCCGATTCCGGATTGGGCTGCACCTGCTTGATCGCTTCCAGCGCCAGCCGCGGCGGCACACCCTCAGGATTACGCAGTTGCAGCGTGCGTTCCGGTCCCTGCAGCACATCGAGATAACCGAGCTGGGCGACACGTCCCAGTTCGTGAAGTTGTGCCACTTGACGTAGCAATGGCAGCGCCAGGAACAACACATCGTCGATGGGCACGGCGGCGCCATCGTGGCTCTGCAGTAATTGAGTGAACGTGACGGGTTGGATTACTGGGTCCATGTGTCGACCTCCGCTTTGAGCGCGCGAACGAGCGGGTCGAGCTCACGTTTGGGTAATTTGATATCGCGCTTGAGCACGCTGATAAAGTCATCGGCGCTGCCGAGTTTCTTCGCGGTGCGCGCGGCATGCAGCAGAGCCTCATCCCGCAAGTCACGGTCCACGAGGCTCAGGTCGAGCATGATGAAGTGCAAGTATTCATGGATGCTGGTGTCGATGCGCTCGGCATTCAACGTCGTCAGGTCGAGTGGCGTTTCGTTGTCTTTCCAGTCCGGGAAAAAACCACGTACCTGATTGAGCACAACCTCGGATTGCAACACCGGGGAGCCGATGAAATGGGCCATAAAGCCGCGGGTGAGGGCGGTCAACTCGACCTGATCGGTCACATCCAGGCGATTGAGCGACAAGGGCCCGCGCAACCGGCGATCCAGCCAGTTATCCGTCTGCGGGAGTTGCTGCCACCAGCTGTCCACCGCCTGGGAGCGCAAAAACGTCTCCGGATGGGAAACGCCCTGGGACAGCTGCGCATCCTTGCCATCCAGCTCGCGGGCCTGCTTCAAGTAACTGGCCGCATCGACGCTCACAATGCCGGTGTGAATCTTGACCAGCGAGGTAATCGACGCCTCCGACCCATTGGCCACCAGTGCCGCGCCGCGGTCGGCATAGATCTCAGTGTGCAGGCTATATAGACGTGCAGTCTGTTCCAGGCTGGGCGGCGTATTCACGTCGGCCATGGCGTGATTGAGAATCCGCTCGGCGGTGAGAAAGTCGCCACCGTGCTCCGACCACAGTCGGTAATGAGCCAGCTCGTGCCCAAGCAATGCCAGCAGTTCCTGGGCGTCCAGACGCTCAAGAATCGGCCCATAAAACACCACATGCACCTCATCGGCCAGGTAATACAGGCTCGCGTTCATCGCGCCGTCGCCGGCCTGGTAAAGGGTGGCGGGTGCCTTGATCTGCAAGCACTGCAACGCCTTTTCACAGGCTTGATAGGCCTGTGGATGGGCCTCGGGGCTCAGGCGATAAGTATCTCGCAGTAACTGTGCACGCACATCTTGAGCATGTTCCTGCTGAACACCCAAAGACGATGCCCAGTTCCAAACGACAGGTTCATGGGTCTTCAGGTAATCAACCACACGTTGCTGGTAAGGCAGTGGTGTCAGGTTGCTGATATCCAGCGCGGGGGGGCTCATCGTTCAAACATCCTTGAGGATACGGCTCCATAACTGCGACTGCGCAGCAGAGATATGGGCTGGCATCCCGGTATCAGTGATTGGCAATAAGCGCGGAGCATACCTAGGGGGCAGGGAAATTACTTGTGAAACTGCATGTTACCTGGCTCAAGAGCTCAGGCGACAAACCAAATACGCATCGTTTAACATAATATACATTATGCGTAACAAAATATTACCAAGCCTGCCTAGTCATGAACGCACATTGCCCCAGCGCTCACCGATTCCGACCAAGACAACTGACGAAGCTATCCAATCCCTTGAGACGCACCTCACACACCACAAGCCCAGCGCTTGTCCAACGCGAAAGTCCGTGCAAGCCTTGGGCAGCATCTGGAATCGTTTCCCCTTTGTCTGGACCACTCATCATGCCGCGTCTCTTACCCTTGGCTTTATTCCTCCTGGCCAGCCAGGCCATGGCGCACCCAGCCCTGAAGGACACCGAGCTCTACACCGAAAAAGCCAGCGACTGCCAGGATGTCGACCTGGCTACCTGGCAGCACCCAGCTCGAACCGTACTGGAGAGAAACGGCATCAAGCTGGAACGGGTTCAGCTATGTAATGGTGGGCGTTATCCGATCTTTCTGGGTGACGTCCCGTACGATCCTCAGGGTCAGACCAAGGATTTCTTTTACCCCTTGTATGAGCAACTGCGAAAGGCAAACGGCAAGTGGCCCTATGTACTGGTTGCCAGCAATTACGGCGAGATGGTGTACGTCAGCTATCCGGGGAGCGATTCGATCTCCCTGGCCTACGAAAACTTTGAGGCGCCTTAGCGCTGGCTGACTGCTCTTGGCAACGGTCTTATCCAGTCGCTGCCGTTCTACCCTGCCCCAGCCTATTGAATTCACTGGATTTTTGCTCGGGTGCATGCCGCTATCCAGACGTAAGCTTGCCAAGCTTGGTCTATAGATTTTCCATAGCCTTTAACCTCCCAGCATCGTAAAAGCGCCAACATAATGGCGTTATTTTTTCCATAATCATCGATATCTGAAAAAGTGACGTTTTCCCGACGGAAGGCATGGGTGCGCCATTGCTGGAGGTTCGAAGGAAGGATCATCATCCGCTTGTCATTGTTACTCGCTTAAGCCTTCCCGGGCTTAATGCAAGACACATCAATCGCATTGCTTCTATGGGAGCAACATCAGGATGATGACCGTTTACTTTATGGTTATGACCCTCTGCAGGGGCGACGAAGGCTGCGTGGATGTGCGAAAAACTGAGCCGACTTACCTCACTAAAGAGCTGTGCATGGCAAAAGCCAGGGACATAACACCTCGCAAAGGCGTGAAGTACAAATGTCGCAGCGAGCGGACGTGGGGGCCGAGCAAGGCACCCAGTGCCAATAGCTTGGACAGCGTTGTCTCGACCGACGTCAAGCAGCAGCCTTGAAGCGTGCAACAACCCGGCTCAACGGCTCGGTATATCCAAGTCCAGCAACGCCGCACCCAATGCCTTTCCATGGGCATCGAGTGCCAGCGAACGGGTAACACCACCGCGCAAGACACCGGGCAAGACGAAGTTCAGCGCGTGCACGCTAGGTAGCTCATAGCGTCGCACCGCCGGTCCTTGGATGGGCAGCAATTGAGCAAAATGTTCGGCCACCCGTTCCACCGTCAGCCATTCGCACAGACGTGGATAGTCTTCGGCATTGAAGGCGATCACGGAGATATTCGACGTATCGCCTTTGTCTCCCGTACGGGAATGGGCCAGGTCACGCAATTTAAGACGAGTCACTACACGTCCTCCAAATGAATCTGCACGCTGACAGCGTCCCGTGGCAGCAACAGCGACGCCACCGCCACCACTTGGCGCACCGATTTACTCGCTCCGCCGCCGCCGTAAGGACCGTTGGTGTAGAGGGTTTCCACTTCGTTTCCAATCCGCACGGCCTCGGCGCGATCGGTGCAACGGGCCGCGACCCGCAGGCGCACTTCCCAAGGCTCGCCGTCCAGTCGGGAACCCAACTCAGGGCCGTGCAAGGCATCGACGCCGATCAACTCTGCGCGGATTTCTTCATAGACCACGCCTGTCAGTTTCAAACGTTCCAGCACGATTTCCCGCGCCAATCTGCCTCGTGCCAAGGCTCCCGGTCCGCCATAGGACATCTGGCCTTCGCCGATCCAGCCGTCGAGATAACCCACTGACACTTTCAGCGATGAGGGGCGTTCCCGGCCATCGGCGCCCTGGACCTGTACCTGATTCGGTCCCTGGAGCGTAAACGACACCTCGGAAAAGTCCGCACTGACGTCTGGCGTGAGGTATGCGGCGGGGTCGTGCACTTCATAGATCATCTGTTCGGTGCAGGTCGCGGTATCGATGCGCCCGCCTGAGCCTGGGACTTTGCTGATCACTGCATGGCCCGTCGCGTCCACTTCGGCGAGGGGAAATCCCAGCCGCGCCAGGTCCGGCACATCCTTGAACCCAGGATCGGCAAAGTAGCCGCCACTGATCTGGCCTGCGCATTCGAGCAGATGGCCGACCAAGGTGCCGCGTCCTAATCGTGGCCAATCGTCCGTGGCCCAGCCGAACTCGAATATCTGTGGCGCGAGGAACAGCGACGGATCCGCCACTCGCCCAGTAATGACCACGTCAGCATCCGCCTTCAAGGCCTCGATGATGCCGTCCACGCCCAGGTACGCGTTGGCCGAAATCAGGCGTTCGCCCAATGAGGCCAGGGTGATGCCGTTGTCCAGTGTTTGCGTCGGATCGCCGAGCAGTGTGGTCAGCACATCGTCACCCGTTACGGCGACCACTTTGAGGCCCGACAAGCCAAGCTGCCCGGCAATGCGCCGCACTTCCCGCGCTGCGCCCAATGGGTTGGCAGCACCCATGTTGGTGATCACGCGCAAGCGCCGGCCCCGGCCATTGGCACCACGAGCGACAAAGGGCAGTACTCGACGCATGCGCTCGCTCAACAGTGGATCGAAGCCGGCCTGCGGATCGAGCAGACGCGCTTGCTGCGCCAGGGCAATGGTGCGTTCGGCCAGGCATTCGAACACCAGATAATCCAGCTCGCCGTGCTCGGCCAGCTCAATCGCCGGTTCGATGCGATCCCCGGAGTAACCGGCACCGGAGCCGATGCGTAAGGTTTTCATTCAAAAGACTCCAATGAGCAGCGCCGTCACCGTCATCAGCACCGAGGCGGCGAACAGATAAGGAATGGTGAAACGTTGATGATCGGCCAGTTCGACCTTGCAAAGTCCCACCAGCAAGAAGGTCGCCGGGGTCAGTGGGCTGACCGGGAAGCCGGTGGTGTGTACGCCCAGCAGGGACGCCTGGGCCACATGCAGCGGATCGACACCCAGGGCTCGGCCGACTTCGGCCACCACCGGCATTACGCCAAAATAGAAGGAATCGGGATCGAACAGCAGGCTCAGCGGCATGGAGATGAACCCCACGACCATCGGAATCAACTTGCCGTGCCCGGCAGGAATCTGTGCCACCGCCACCTCGGCCATGGCCTTGAGCATGCCGCTGCCTTGCATGATGCCGGTGAAGACCCCGGCAGCCAGGAGAATGCTGGCCATTGTCAGGGCGGTTTTCGCATGGGCGTCGATGCGTGCCCGTTGGGCGTCGACGTTGGGATAGTTGATGCACAGCGCCAGCACCGTGCCGAGCATGAACATCACCACCGGATCGACCACGCCAGCAATCATCACCCCCATCACCACCACGGTCAGGATCAGATTGACCCAGAACAGCCGTGGCTTACGCAAAGCGCTCTCGGCCTCGGACAGAACCCGCTGCGGTATCACCTCCACCCCTGCCCCGGCGCCCAACCCCAGACGCTTTTCTTCGCGACGACCGAGGAACCAGGCGCAAGCAAAGACGAACGCCAGACCGATGATCTGCACCGGAATCAGCGGCTGGAACAAGTCGGCCACCGGCACGTGCAAGGCGGCCGATGAACGCAGCACCGGGCCGGTCCATGGCAGGAAGTTGACCCCGGCCGCCATTGCCGTGACGCAAGCCAGAATGCGTTTATCCATGCCCAGGCGCATGTACAACGGCAGCATGGCCGGAATGGTCACCAGGAACGTCACCGCACCGGAACCGTCCAGGTGCACCAGCAGCGCCAGCAGCGCGGTACCCATGACGATGCGCGTCGGACGGGTGCCGACGCGTTTCAAGATGCGGTCAATGATCGGGTCAAGCATGCCGGCGTCAGTCATGACGCCAAAGAACAGAATCGCGAACACGAACATCCCGACCACCGGGGCGACGTTCTTGATACCGGTGATGATGAACGCGCTGGTTTGCAGGCCAAAACCACCGATCAGTGCGGCGATGATCGGCAATGCGATCAGTGCAACCAGGGGGGACAGGCGTTTACTCATCACGCAGATGAGCAGACAGAGAATGGTGACGACACCGAGTATGGCGAGCATAGGTAGGTCCTGTTCGGCACTTCTGTCCGCCGTGGCGATGAAATGCGCTGTTGTTGTTTTCACCGAGTATTGGAATTGCCGTTATTCTTTGTAAATTGAAATGTTCGGCTGCCTGTATTCGGAAAAACAAAATGAAGAACTCGATCCAGCACATCCGCGCCTTCCTGGCCGTGGCGCAAACCGGCAATTTTGCCAAGGCTGCCGCGATGCTGAACCTCTCGCCTTCGGCCCTGACCGTACAGATTCAACAGTTGGAGGATTGGCTCGGCGTCGCGCTGCTCGAACGCAGCCCGCGTCATGTGGCGTTGACCAACGCCGGACAGAACAACCTGCTGCCCATGGAGAAACTGCTGCTGGACCTGGACAACATTGTCAGCGCTTCTCGGGACCTGGCAGCGTTGCGTCGAGGCGTGGTTACCATCGCCGCCCTGCCCTCGCTCTGCGCCGGTGCGCTACCGCCGCTGTTGAAACAGTTCCGTGAGAAATTTCCCGGGATAGAGGTACGCCTGCGGGACGTGGTGGCGCGCCGGATCGACACGTTGGTGCGCGACGGCGATGTGGATTTCGGCCTTGGGGTGCGGGCAAGGACGAGCCATGGGTTGGAATTTCAACCGGTGCTGGAGGATCGGTTGTGCCTGTTCATTCCAGCCGACCACCCCCTGGCCCGTCGACGTACGGTCAAGCTAAGCGAGTTGACGACGCAACCGATCATTCTTACTGGGCGCGACAGCAGCGTACGAGAGTTGGTGGAGCAGCTGTTCGCCGATGCCAACCTCCCACTCTTGCCGGGCCTCGAAGCCAATTACATGTCGACGGTCCTGGCGCTGGTGCGCCAGGGGCTGGGCGCAAGCCTGCTACCGGAGTCCGCGGACGAAGGTCGGGAGGAACTGGTCAAGATCCCCATGGACCATCCCGGCGTTACTCGCCAGATCGGCTTGATCACCCGCCAGAGCCAGACAATGGCGCCGGCAGCCGAGCAATTCATCGAGATGTCCAAAGGTTTTTTTGAGGAGATGGCGAGAGCCTGAGCAACCTGGCTTCAGGTCCGGAACTGGGCAACGGCCTCCCGCAGCTCGTGCTCCAGCCCGGCCAGATCTCCGCAAGCCTGGACCACTTGCTGATTCACCCCGACACAACGCTCGGCCTCATTGCGCACCTGCATGACATTGCGGCTGACCTCCTCGGCCACGATGCTCTGCTGCTCGGCGCTGGCGGCGTTCTGTTGGTTCATCTGCTCGATCAGCGACACCGCTCCAGTAATGCCGCCCAAGGCTGTGCTCACCTGATCAGCCAGGGTGACGGTATCCACCATCAGGCGCGCGCAGCCCTGGATCTGTCCGACGCTGTGTTGCGACAGATGCTGCAGTCCGACAATCAGCGTCTCGATCTCGCTGGTCGAGGCCTGGGTTCGCCGTGCCAGCGCCCGCACCTCATCGGCGACCACGGCAAACCCCCGGCCCTGCTCTCCCGCCCGAGCGGCTTCGATGGCCGCGTTGAGTGCCAGCAGGTTGGTTTGTTCGGCAATTGAAGCAATCACGTCGGCGACCGTGCCGATGGTCTCTACCTGCCGCTGCAAGGACTCGATGGCTTGCTCGGAAAGTGCCATCTCCGCTGCCAGGCGATGGATCTGCTGGCTCGCCAGCTGCACGACCTGCTCACCACTGCGTGCCTGATGGTCGGCTTCGCCGGCGGCCTGGGAGGCCTGTTCGGCGTTGTGCGCCACTTGCGCAACCGTGCTGCTCATTTGCTGCATGGCGGTGGCTGCGTGTTCTGTCTCGACCCTTTGGCGTTGGGCCGCCCCGCTACTTTGGGCGCTGGCTGTGCTCAGGGTCCGGGTCGTTTGCCCCAATCCCTCGACACTCAGCCCGATACGCGCCACCAGCCGACGCAGATTGGTCGTCATCTCTCCAACCGCCGCCTTCAACTGACCCAGCTCATCCCTGCGCTTCGTGATGCCTTCGACCGCGTCACTCAGATCGCCCTGTGCAATCCGCCGGGCAATCTGCAGCGCCTCGCGCAGAGGGGCGACAATCAGATGGCGGATAACCAGAGATGCCAGCAACGCCAGGACAACGATAATCACCGCTCCCATTGCTTGCAGGCGCATCATCGAACTGCCCCGCTCGCCCATCTGCAATTGTCGATCGGCGGCGGCTTGTTCGACCTGGGTAAGCACGGCCTGGGCCTGGGAATCCATCTGCCCGGCCGTTTGCCTGCTCAGCGTCCGACTGTCCCGATAGCGCTGGAATGCCTTGCGATATTCGACCAGCGCCGCCCGTGCCGCCGCCAGGGACTCTTCGGAGTTCTCATCCACCCGGCCCTGGAGCAGCTCCAGCGCGTCACTCATTTCCTCCACTGTCTCGGTCCAGCCCTGGAGCGCCTCTGCTGCGCCCTCTTCCACATAGCGAAACTCCCGGTTGCGGGTGATCAGCAATTTTCGTTGCAGCGCCGAGGCCTGTTCGGCGAGGCTCAGCGGATCCCCTTCCAGAGCCTGGCCGCTGTTCAGTACACCGCGGATCTGGTCGTACATATCCAGTTCGACGGCCTCGAACTGCAGGCGGGCCTGTTCCGCCTGCTCCTGCATATGACGCAACGCCTCCACCGCCAGGCGCTGATGATCGATGAAGTGTGCGAACTGACCTGCATAGCTATCGACGGATTGCTGCATGGCGGTCAGTACCGCCACATCCTCCCTCGATGCGCCGGTCTTCACTTTATCGAGTTGAGTGCCCAGTGCCTGAATCAAATCCCGGACCTGGCGCATTGCCGAAGGTTCGGGATCAAGTGCATAGGCTTTCTCAGCATTGCGCATCTGCAGCGTCAGGCGATTGATCTCCACCATGGCGCCGACCTGCCGACTGTGTGCCAATAGACTAGCGCTGGCATACAAGCCCTGGGCGATGGCGGCCACCGCGAGCAAGGACACCAGGCCGAAACCGAGCAGCAGCTTCTGCCCCACCGAACAGTCGGCGAGCAGCCGGGCAGTTTTCTTCAGCATTATTCTTATCCTTATGCCTGAAGCAGATTGAGAGCACGCCTGAACACGGTCGCTGAATGACCCCGTCAGCCCTCCTCGACCGCCTGCAACGCGCCGCAGGCCTCAGGCTTTTTTGCGAACAACCTCTGCGGCAACAGGAAGTGAGCCAGCGCCGGTAACAGGATCAGGGCACCGAGCATGTTCACCAGGAACATGAACGCCAGCAGGATGCCCATGTCAGCCTGAAACTTGATCGGTGACCAGGCCCAGGTCGCCACCGCGATAGCCAGGGTGATGCCGGTCAACAGCACCACCTTGCCGGTGAAGAGCAGTGCCCGGTAATACGCCTCGGACAGCGAGGCGCCGGCACGCATGTGCGCCAGGATGATGCTCAACACATAGAGCGCGTAGTCGACACCGATGCCTACGCCGAGGGCGATCACCGGCAACGTCGCCACCTTGACGCCCATGCCGAGGCCAACCATCAGCGCCTCGCACAGGATCGACGTGAGTACCAGCGGCAGCACCGCGGCCAGTACCGCGCGCCAGGAGCGAAAGGTCACCCAGCACAGCAGGATCACCGCGCCGTAAACCCAGAACAGCATCTCGTGCATGGCCTTCTTCACCACGATATTGGTCGCTGCCTCGATCCCGGCGCTGCCGGCGGCCAGCATGAACTTCACCTCCGGCAGTTTCTGTTGCGCAATGAACGCTTCGCTGGTCTGCACCACTCGCTCCAGGGTGTCGGCCTTGTGGTCGGCCAGATACACGTAGAGCGAAAGCAGCGAACAGCCCTGGTTGAACAGTTCGCGTGGTGCCCGAGTCTGCACGGCGCCGAGGGCACCGTCGTTGGGGATCAACTCGTACCACTTGAAGTTGCCCTCGTTGTAACCGGCGGCAGCGACTTTACTCAGGGCAGCCATGGAGTTGGTGGATTCCACACCGGGCAACTGCTCCAGTTGCCAGGCCAGCGAATCGACCGCGGCCAGTGTCGGATAGCGTGTGCATTGGTCCTCCGGGGTTTTCACCATGACCACGAAGATGTCCGAACTGGCTGCGTAGTTCTGCGTCATGAACGCCGCATCACGGTTGTAGCGCGAGTCTGGTCGCAGCTCCGGGGCACCGGGATCCAGATCGCCGATCTTCAGGTGCAGGCTGACGGCAAACCCGCCTGCTGCCAGGGCCAGGCCGACCAGGCAGGCGGCAATGGCCCAGGAACGCCGGGTAAACAGGTCGAGAAAACTCCACAGCGGGTGCTTGACGTTCGCGCTCAACTCAGCGGTTTCCGCCCGCAGGCTGCGGGCTGCGGCCTTGGCACCGACGCCGATGTAGCTGAGCAGGATCGGCAGCAGGATCAGGTTGGTGAAGATCAGCACCGCCACGCCAATGCTGGCGGTGATCGCCAGGTCCTGGATCACCTGGATCTTGATCACGATCAGCACAGCGAAACCCACCGCATCGCAGAGCAGTGCGGTCATGCCGGCGGCGAACAGACGGCGGAAGGTGTAGCGTGCCGCGACGACCCGGTGGGTGCCACGGCCGATGTCCTGCATGATCCCGTTCATTTTCTGCGCACCGTGGCTCATGCCGATGGCGAACACCAGGAACGGAACCAGCGCCGAGTATGGGTCCAGATCGTAGCCGAGGGTGGCGAGCAGGCCGATCTGCCAGAGCACCGCCACCAGGGAGCAGAGCACCACCAATGCCGTGCTGCGTGCACAGCGGGTGTACCAATAGAGCACCGCCACGGTCACCAGCACGGCGACCGCGAAGAACAGCATGACTTGTCCCAGCCCGGCGATCAGGTCACCGATGATCTTGGTGAAACCGGTGATGTGAATCTGGATGCGCTCGTTCTGGTACTTGTCGCGCAAGGCCTCCAGTTGCCGTGAAAACTCACCGGCATCCAGTGCCTTGCCGGTCGCCGGGTTGATTTCCAGCAGCGGCACGAAAATCACACTGGACTGGAAGTTGCCGGCCACCAATTGGCCGATCTCACCGGAACGGGCAACGTTGGTCCGCACCTCATCCAGGCTGGCCGGCGAACCGTCGTAGCTGTCCGGAATCACCGTGCCGCCATCCAGGCCGTCCTCGGTCACGGCGGTCCAGCGCGTGGTCGGCGTCCACAGAGACTTCATGTAAGGCTTGTCGACACCTGGCAGCAGGTAGATCTCGTCGTTGAGCTTGGCGAGAGTATCGAGGTAATCCTTGTTGAAAATAGTGCCTTGCTTGACCGCCACGGCGACGCGGATCGAGTTGCCGAGGCCGCTCAACTCACTGCGCTGTTCGAGAAAGTTGGCCACGTAGGGATGGGAGGTCGGGATGGTCTTCTCGAAACTGGCATTGAGGCCGATCTTGCTGGCCTGATAACCCAGCACCAGGGTCACCAGCAGGCAGAGCAGCATGACCCAGGGCCGGTGGTTGAAGATCGCCCGCTCGCCGAGGTTGCCGGAACGCGGATCGAAATCCTCCAGGCGAGCCATCACCACTTGCTGTTCGAGGGAGGAATTATGGTCGTTCACATCGGACTCCAAATACGGCCGCATGGGCTGTGCAAATAGCGCTCTGGCAAGTAGGTTCAGCGCTGCGCCGAGGCAAGGGCTGGCTCGAGGCGGGTCAGCCCGCCCAGGCCGACGCAGATCAAGCTGCCATCGGGGGCCGCCACCAGACCGGCGATCGAGGTGCCGGTCGGACCGGAAAGATGCCGCAAGCGGCTTCCCCGACCGGAACTGAGCAGCAGGTCACCGGCCTGGCTGGCCAGGACCAGCGCTCCGTCCTTCAGTTGGGTGCCGGCGGACAAAGCCACCTCCAGGCCGGTTTCGATACGCCGCCAACTGTTCCCCTGGTCACCCGACCAGAAGGCGTTGCCGCGCAGGCCGAAGGCGATCAACTCGCCGCTGGCACTGCCTTGCAGACCAAAGAAACTGCCTTCATAGGGGGATTCGAGCGACTGGAAGCTGCGACCGTTGTCTTTGGAGCGCAGTAACAGACCCCGCTCACCGACGATGAACAGTTCGCCACCCATCGCCCGGATGCCATAGAGGTTGAGCCCCTCGGGGTTGTCCACCTGCTGCATCCATGGTTTCCAGGTTCCACCACCGTCCACGGTATGCAGGATCAGGCCATAGGCACCGACTACGTAGCCGTTGCGACGGTCGCTGAAGTACAGGTCGAGAAACGGCTTGTCCGGCCCGTCCGCGACCAGCCGTTCGGCGTCTTCGATACGCTGGGTGTCGTCGCCCTGTTGCGCGTCAACCAGCGCCAACTGCGCCGCAGCGACGCCATCGAGTTGCTTGACCCAGGTTTCGCCACCGTTGGTGCTGTGCAGCACCACGCCCATATGGCCGACGGCCCAGCCCTGCTCGTCATCGACGAACTGCACCGCCGTCAGGCTGACACTGACCGGCACCCGGGCCTGGCGCCAGCTCTTGCCGGAATCGTCAGAGAGCAGGACGATGCCGCGCTCGCCGACCGCCACGAGCCGTTCGCCTGCGCGAGTCACCGCCAGCAACGCGGCGTGCGTTGCCTTGGCACTTTGCAGTGCCGTCTGGTCGAGCAAGGCAATTCGTGGGCTGGCCGTTGTCCAGCCCGACATCAGCAAGACCGTCAGCGCCAGGACCACCGACGACGCCCGCCTGAGTGAAAAGTTACCGATCATATCCGCTCCAGCCACCACTCAAGAGTTATCCAAACCGAACGCGCCAGTGCCAGGGCTCCGGCGCGTTGGCAACGGCTCAACGCGAACTGTCGTTGGCCATGGCGTCAGGCGTGAAGAATGAAGATGGCGGACGCGGATAGCTCTGGTACTGGATATCCAGGTCGTTGGCGGCCGAGTTCAGGAAGTAGGCGCCGGTCTCCAGGTTGTAGCTGCCCCACGACATCTGTGCGGTGAGCGCCGGCATTTCCGGTGCCAACAGGGTCAGCGAGTAGTTGGTGCGACCCAATTTGCCCTGGGCGTCGTAACCGTCCACCAGCAGCACTTGCCAGGAGTCCTCGTCCACGTAATAGGTGCGTTTCGGCACCACGTGACGCTTGCCGTCCTTGAGCGTGGCGCTCACTACCCAGACCCGGTGTTTCTCCCAGCGCACCAGGTCCGGATTGAGGAAATTCGGCTTGACCAGATCATCGCTCTTCGCCGCGGCCGCACGGTTGTTGTTGTAGGGCACGAGCAACTCTTTCTTGCCTATCAGCTTTAGGTCGTGACGGTCGGTCGGGCCGAAGACCATGAAGGCCTCGTCGAAGAAGCCCACGCCCGAGGTGACGAAGTCCGGCGTGTCATAGGCGATGTTCGGTGCGCGCCGTACTCGACGCTGGCCGACCAGGTACTGCCAGGCGGCGCGTTTGCCGGGGTCCATGTCCCAGTGGGTCATCAGGCCCTCGCCGGCCTTGGACGAGGGCAGTTCCGTGGCCAGCTTGCCGATCAGGAACTTGCCGCCGAAGGTTTCGAGACTGCCGTCCTTGAAGTAATAAGGGCTCTGATACCAGAAACGTGCCCGGGTGGCCTGGATCTTCTTGCCGCCGGCGGTCATCAGCCAAGTGTCGAACGGTGAGTAAAAGGTATCGGCCCCCTGCCAGGACAGGCGGTAGTTCCACAGCACCTCGGCCCCGTTCTGTGGCAACGGGAATGGGATGCCGCCATAGGCACCGCTGACTTTTTCCGAGTCCACGTCAAGGGTGGCACGGGTCGCGTTCTTCAGCGTGTTGTCATACACCCATTGCGGTGCGGCGGCGCTGCGGTGAGTCGGATAGACGTCCAGGCGATAGCCCGGGTATTTCTGTAGCAAGGCTTTAGCGCCGTCGGACAGCTGGTCGGCGTACTGCGCCATGTTGGCCGCGCTGACCGAGTACAACGGCTTGTCGGCGGCAAACGGGTCGGCACGCTTGTCGCCGTTCTTGTAGCCCGCCGGTGCTGTCGTATAGCCGCCGGTCCATGCCGGAATGCTGCCGTCCTTGTTGCCCGCGCGCTCGGCGCCCATGGGGGTGAGGTCAGTATTGAGCCGCGCGGCCTGGTCGGGGGAAACCGCCGCCTGCACCACGCCGGCACTCAGCAAGGCAATGGCCAGGGCCGACATACGCAAGGAAAATTGGCTTTGCATAAGGGATGAAACCTCTTATTAGAATGTGGTTTTCACGTACATGGAGACGAAGTCACGGTCGGCCAGCGATTGCGCATAGCTGAAGTTGCCCGCCTCGTTCAGCCCTGCCGCAGCCTTGCCGAAGAAGTTCACGTAGTTGATGCCGAAGTCCCAGCGCTGCAGGTAAGTGGCCTTGAGCCCTACGCTCCAGTCACCGGCGTGGGAATTGCCGAAACCGCCCTTGCTGACGGCGGACGAGCGACCATCGAGGCCCACGCCGAAACCCACCGGTACGCTCACGTCGAGACCGTCGGCCACTTGGAAGTAAGTCGGTTCAGCCAGTACCCGCAGAGCAGTGGCATCCCGGGTGGTGTTGGGGTCCAATGCACCTGGGTTGTCAGTCACGCTGAGGGTGCGGTTCCAGGCCAGTTCGGCAAGTACCGAGCCACCGTCCCAAAGCGCGCCGGGCGACAGCAGGTAGATCGTCGACAGGTTCACATGCGCGGTCTTGCCTTTGGCGTAGAGCGCATCACCGTTGTTGTCCGCCGCGGTGCCCGGTGTCACCACCTGCAGATTGCTGACCAGCGGTGCATTCCAGCGCACCGAAGTTTCCCCGGCGAAGTTGAACGGGCCATAAGCCGTGGAGAAGCTGGCGCCGACAGTCTTGATGTCTTCGGCGTAGACCTGGCGGTAGGAACTCAGGATCGGCAAGCCAGTGGCGGCGGCCGCCGCACCGTCCAGGTAGGCGTACAACGCGCTCGGCGTCTTGTCGTGATACTGGGCGGCGTAGAAACCGAGTTCCAGTTCGGTGTCTTCGGGCTTGAAGCGCAGTTGCAGGCCGCCCTGCCCCGAGTTCTTCGCCTCGATATCGGAAGCATGGACGGTGGTGTTGCCAAACACCTCGGCCCAGTCCCCTGCCCCCTTGCCAATACCATCGTTGTCGCTGAGGTAGCTGCCCGCCCCTGGCACGTTGGAACGCTCCCACTCGAACTGGTAGTAGGCCCCAACGGACAACTGCGGGTTGATCTGCAACTGGCCGGACACTTGATTGACCGGACGCAGGATTTCCTTGAACTGGGTCCCTGGTACGCTGAGCAGCTTGACGACGTCGGTTGGCCCTTGTGCGGCGGCGATGCCGTTGCTGCCGTAGAACAGGCTCTCGCCATAGATCAGGCTATGCCGGCCCAGGCGTACGGTGCCCTGGCTCGCATCGCCGACATCACCGCGCAGAAACACGAAGGCATCCAGCAATTCGGCGTCGCGCCCGTGGAGTTCGCGGGTATCGCTGAGGAAATGCGGATTCGCGCTGTCGTCGGTGTCCTTGTTGTAGATATCGTCATACCAGGCCGCCCCGCTGACGCGCAGCCCGTAATTTTCCCGATTCAGGTCCATTTCGCTGAACAGGTCCAGTCGGTTGGAGACCAGGCCGCGACTGAAATTCTTGTCGCCCTGGCCCTGGATCGAAGGGTACAAGCCGCCCGCCGTGGAGGCGTTGGTCAAGTGGTCGTCGGCACCTTGCAGGCGCCAGGCCTGGCTGTACTTGATGGTGTTGTCCCAGCGCAGGCGCCAGTCACTGTCGCCCAGATCTATCTGTGCGGCCTGGGCCTGGGCGGCCAGCCCGGCGAGGCACACCGAGAGTGCCAGGGTGGAACGCTTGAAGCCCGGATAGCATCGAGTGTTGTGCATGGTGTTCCTCATTGTTCTTGTTGTGTGGAAACGTGTTGTCTGGAAAGCGACCGGCAATGAGCTGCCCGCCAATGTGCAGGCGATGGTTCCTCGTTCAGATGTAGGTGGAGGCCAGCCCGCCATCGACAGGCAGGTTGACGCCATTGATCCAGCGGGATTCGTCTGCACTCAGGAAGGCGATGGCAGCCGCCACCTCATCGGCATAGGCCGGACGCTTCATGCGATGAGCATCGGCCTCGACGCGTTCCTGGCCGAGCATGCTGACGAAATCACCCAGGATGGGCGTGAACACCGGGCCCGGCGCCACGCTGTTCATGCGTACCGAGGACTGCAGGAACCAGGGCTGGGCCTGCACATAGTTCCAGACGATCAGGGCTTCTTTGAAATACTGGTAGCAGCTCTCCTGGGGCACCGGGTGCTGAGCCAACCAGGCTTGCCCCTGGAAAAAACTTTCAGTGCGGGCCAGGGCTTTATGCAGCTCTAACCGCTGTGGCCACTGCGCACCGAGGATCGAGGCCACGTTGACGATGCTGCCTCCGGCTCGGATCCGGGGCAGGACCGCGGCGCAAAGGTGACGCAGGCCGAGGTAATTGACCTGGGCCACCAACTGCGGATCGGCTGTTCCTGGCACCCCGGCGATGTTGCACAAGCCGTCGATCTGTTCCGGCAACCGTCGCACGGCGGCATCGATGGCCTCGGGGTGACTGAGGTCGGCCTGGACAAAGTCATCCAGGCTCAGGTTGGGCTCGTTGCGATCCATGCCGATCACGATGGCCCCGTGGGCACGCAGGGTTCGGGCTGTCTCGGCGCCGATGCCCGAAGAGACTCCGGTCACGACGATCCTTTTGCTGGTCAGCTTCATACGGGTTTCCCGATTCGTGCTCGTACTGCCTCCCATGAAAGCGGGCAGCCAAGTCATATTGTTATTGCCGAACTAGTTATGCTCGGTAACTAGTTGTAGCAAGCGATATGCCATCTAACGGCAATGACAGGGCAACCGCTCAAGCTCGCGGCATACAGACATTCTTGGTGAATATCGACGTGAGACAGGGGGAGTCGGGCGCTGAAAAAAGTGATGATTTCAGCAATTTCATGCTGCACTATGCAGATTATGATTACTCATATTAAGGATTTCCGATGGCAGACAAGCTGATCTCCCTGGCCGAGCTCTCCAGCGGAGTCCGAAAGAAACCCGTGCGCGGCGCGAGCGAACAATTGCCTCCCGACACGGCCCCCACACTGCAGGATCTGACCGAATGCCTGATGTTCAGCCCCGGCGACGGTCGTATCTGGCTCAATGGCGCACGCATGCTGCTGATGCACAGCAGCGGCGTTGGCGCGCTTCGTCGGGAGATGATTGAAAGCATGGGCCTGGCCCGCGCCCGCGGCATTCTGCTGCGCACCGGCTACCACTGCGGTGCGCGGGATGCGGCACTGATCAAGGAGCGCTTCCCCGAGGCCGACTTCCTGGCGCTGTTCGCGGCCGGTCCGATCATCCATGCCATCGAAGGCGCGGTTAAAGTCGAGCCCGTGCATTTCGAATTCGATATGAACCTGGGCACCTATTACGGCGAATTCCTCTGGCACCACTCCAGCGAGGATGACGAGCACATCGCCCAGTTTGGCATCGGTACCGAGCCGGCCTGCTGGATGCAGACCGGCTATGCCACTGGATATACCTCGGCAATGGTTGGTCGATTGATCCTCTACCGCGAGGTCGAATGCCGTTCCACCGGTTCAAGCATCTGCCGGCTGATCGGTAAACCCGCGGAAGAATGGGACGATGCGGAAGAGGACCTGGCCGCCCTGAAAGCGGAACCCTTCGTCAGCAGCGGCGGACGTAGCACGGTGGCTCCCGACCCTGGCGGCAAGGGCGTATTACCGCCCGGTCTGCAAGCCGATCCGCAACCGACCCAGGACGGCGACATGGTCGGTATCTCCTCGGCCTTCAACGCTGCCTGCCACATGCTGCGCCGGGTCGCACCGACCCAGGCGACCGTGCTGTTCACCGGCGAATCCGGCGTCGGCAAGGAAATGTTCGCACGCATGCTGCACCGCATCAGCCCGCGGCACGATGCGCCTTTTGTCGCGATCAACTGCGCCGCCATTCCGGAAAACCTGATGGAGTCGGAGCTGTTTGGCGTCGAGCGCGGGGCCTTCACCGGGGCGACCCAATCCCGCGCCGGGCGTTTCGAGCGAGCCGATGGCGGCACCCTGTTTCTCGACGAAATCGCCACTCTCAGCCTGGTCGCCCAAGGCAAGCTGCTGCGGGCCTTGCAGGAAGGTGAGATCGAGCGGGTCGGCGGCAGCCGAACCTTGAAAGTCGATGTTCGAGTGGTCGCTGCGACCAACGTCGACCTGCGCGCCGCCGCCCAGCGCGGCGAGTTTCGCGAGGACTTGTTCTTCCGTCTGAATGTCTTCCCGATCCACCTGCCGCCCCTGCGCGAGCGCAAGGAAGACATCCCGTTGCTGATGACTCACTTCCTGCACCGCTTCACCCGTCATCATGGCCGGCAGATAAGCGGCTTCACCCCGCGCACGGCCGACACCCTGCTTGCCTATGACTTTCCGGGCAACATCCGCGAGCTGCAAAACCTGGTGGAGCGAGGCGTGATCAGTGCGCCGGATGGCGGGGCCATCGACCTGGCCCACCTGTTCACCAGTGGCGAGCGGCTGGCCCAGCCGATGTTCTCCATTGGCACCCGCGGCCAACTGGCGGCCGCCCCGAATGACCCGGCCACCCCTGCGCCTGTCGCGCCTGCCCATGCTGGCAATGAGGCGATCCAGGCCCTGTTCGGCGGCAAGGACCTGAGTCGGCTGTCACTGCAGGAAATTGAAGAAACGATGATCGACCATTGTCTGGCCGAGGTGAAAGGCAATGTTTCCGAGGCGGCACGCCGGCTTGGGTTGACCCGTGCTCAGCTGTCGTATCGGCTGTCGCGGCGGTCGGCGGGGGATTAAGGATCCATGGCGAGAGTATCTGTGGGAGCCAGGCTTGCCCGCGATGAAGTTAACGCGGTTTGTCCTGAAACCGAGGCGCCTTCATCGCGGGCAAGCCTGGCTCCTACAGTTCTCTTGCCAAAGGCTCATACCGACTCTGATTCGCGCTGGATGAAGCAACGCCCAAACATGTCGAGGGCCACGTCGACCCGTTGGCCGATCTGCTCGTCGGACCAGCTCTGCTGAACCCCAAGGGTGAACAGCTTGAGCGGTTGCGAGATCAACAGCGCATCGATCAGTTCGACCGCCGGTTCGACATCCCCACGTGCCAAGAGCCCCTTGCCCGCTGCCTTTTCCAACCAGCTGCGCAACAGACCCAGGCAGCGCTCGGCGCCCTCCTGGTACCAGATCCTGGCGATGTCCGGAGCTGTCTCGCGCCCTTGCGCGGCCATCAAGTAGAGCCCCAGCGCCAACGGCGACAGGGTCAGGCGCGCCCATAGGGTCAGGTACATGCGCAGTTCGCTGAGCAGGTCTTCGGCGCAGTCGATTCCGCTTTCCAACAGCAGCTCGAGGGTCGACAAGTCCCGGGCCACCAATTGTGAAAGCAGCGCTTCCTTGCTCGCCACCAGCAGGTACAAGGTTTTCTTCGAAATGCCCGCGGCGCGGGCGATGGCATCCATGGTGACGTTGGCAAAGTTGCCACTGCCGAGTATCTGCGCCGCCGCATCGAGCAACAGACTCATCTGCTCCTCGCGGCTGCGCACCGGCGGACGACCGCGCCTGACGGCCTGTGGAGTGGTTTCAGGCATGAGGGGCATCCTGGTTAGCGTTGATCAAACATGCACATGTTACCTGTGGCGAGGGGATTTATCCCCTCGCCACAGGGGGAGTCAGTGATTCTCGACCAGCATGCTATCGGCCTCCACCCGCCCCCCCTCGAAAGCCCCGCGCAATGCATCCTCGATGAACTGCCATGCCTCATCCGCAGAAGCATCCGGTCCCAGATGAGTAAACATGTGATCGCAGCCGGGGAACATTTTCTCGTTCACCGTAACGCCGGCCTGACGCAGTTTCTCTCCATAGGCCTCGCCTTCGGCGCGCAGGATATCGTACTCGGCAGTGATCAATGTGGCGGCAGGCAGGCCTCGCAATGCCTCGACCGGCGCCAGCAATGGCGAGACGAGGGGATCGCGGGCCTGTGCCGGATCGCTCAGGTAACACCGGTTGAAAAAACGCATCAGCCCCGGACCGAGTAACGGTTTGTCGAGGGTCGAACGCTTCAGTTCGGGAGCCTGGGAGACATCCAGCGCCGCATAGTCGATGATCTGGTGCACCAGCCGCAGGCGCTGGTGCCCTCGCGCCAGGATAGCCAGACCGGCGGCCAGGTTGCCGCCAGCGCTGTGCCCTCCGACGGCGATGCGCTGCGGATCGATACCCAGCGTCGCGCCCTGCTCTGCCAGCCACTCCAACACCTCGAAGCTCTGGCGCAAACCCGCCGGAAAGGGATGCTCGGGAGCCAGGACGTAATCCAGGTTGACCACCAGGCAACCCAGGTTGTGAGCCAGACGGCGGCAGTAGCTGTCGTCGTGTTCCGGCACCCCGGCGACAAATCCACCGCCATGCAGGTTCAGATACACCGGCAGGCGTTCCCCGGGCGGCACATCGGGCCAGTAGAACAAGGCTCGCGCAGCCCCCCAGGTCGTCGGGATGTACTGCTCGTCGACCGAACGCAACGGATAGCGTGCCGGGTCGTAGACGAACTTGGGCTTCATGCGCTTGGCAAGGGCGCGCAGCAGCTTGGCCTTGAGCGTTTGCAACAGGTTCATGGTCAGATCTCCCGGGTGGCTCAGTTGGCCGTCAGCAAGTGGTCAAGCAGGCCATGGATCATCGGGCCGTAGGGAGCGCGCATTGCCAGGTTGGACTCACCGATAGCGCTCTGCACAACCACCGCCTTGGCGTGGCTGAATGTTCGGAAACCATAGACGCCATGATAGGCCCCCATGCCGGAGTGACCGACCCCGCCAAAGGGCAGTGCCTCGAACAGCACATGGCTCATCACGTCATTGATCACAACGCCGCCCGAGGTTGTCCGCTCCAGCACGTCGCGGCGCTCATCGGCGTCTTCGCCGAAATAGTAGGCCGCCAACGGCCGAGGCTGCCCGTTGACGTAGTCGATGGCTGTGGCGAAGTCGCGATAGGTCTTGATCGGCAGCAACGGTCCGAAGATTTCCTCGCGCAGTACCTGCATCTGCTCACTGGGATCGAGCACCAGAGTCGGGGCGATCTTGCGGATCTCGCGGTCGCTCAGGTCTTCTTGAGCGGGGTTGATCTCCACCAGTCTGGCCCCCTTGGCCTCGGCATCGGCGAGATAGTCCCGCAGACGGTCGAAATTGCGCGGGTTGATGATTGACGTGTAGTCAGCATTGCTGCGCAGGGACGGGTACATGGCGCTGACGAAGCGTATGGCCTCGCTGACGAAATCCTCCAGGCACTCTTCCGGCAGCAACACATAGTCCGGAGCCAGGCATATCTGCCCGGCGTTGAAGGTCTTCACCGTCAGGACCCGCTGCACCACGGTAGCCAGGTCGGCGCTACGGGAGACCAGCACCGGCGACTTGCCGCCCAACTCCAGGGTCACCGGCACCAGATTGTCCGAGGCGGCACGCATGATATGCCGGGCCACTGACGTGCCACCGGTAAAGATCAGATGATCAAAGGGTTGCGCGCTGAACAGCGCTCCCACCTGCGCATCGCCCAGTACCGTGCAGAGCTCGCGCTCGTCGAAATATCGGGCAATCAGCTCATCCAGCAGAGCCGAAGTACGCGGCGTCAGCTCCGAGGGCTTGAGCATGGCCCGGTTCCCGGCAGCGAGAATACTTGCCAGCGGCCCGAAGGCCAACACGATGGGGAAATTCCACGGACTGATCACCCCCACCACGCCCAACGGCTGGTAGTCGACCCGCGCTTCGCAACCTGGGAACGGAGCCGGCTGCGTCTCCGACTGCATCCACTCGGCCAGGTGCTCGCGGCAATGCTTGAGGCTCGCCACCGAGCCGGCGATATCCGACAGCAGGGTCTGTTCGCGACTGCGGTTGCCGAAGTCCGCAGACACCGCCGCGACGATGGCTTCACGGTTATCCAGCAGCAGG
Organism: Pseudomonas corrugata; assembly: GCF_001269905.1. Taxonomy (GTDB): domain Bacteria; phylum Pseudomonadota; class Gammaproteobacteria; order Pseudomonadales; family Pseudomonadaceae; genus Aquipseudomonas; species Aquipseudomonas corrugata. The sequence continues at coordinate 168,623 of NZ_LHVK01000022.1, forward strand.
GCAATCGCCCGGTCGAGTCGGTCACGGCGCAACTCCAGGCTCGCGGGCCCATCGTCCACGTGGGCCTGCTTCATCCGTGCAAGAGCGCTAGCAAGTTGTTCGGCGGGGGGCATTGTAGCGGGGCGACCGAGAATACTCATGACATGGGTTCCTGCTGGTTAAATTGTTATTAGCCAGTACTAATACCGGACAAGCTGGCACCTCTGCCGGCTCGCACGATGGAGTATGACAAAAAACAAAATAAAGGAAACCCATGGGTTTCCTTATTTTCAGCAGGCGGACGAATGGCTTTTAATGCCCATAAACATGGGGTTCATCTCTAAAGGATGGTCATGCCGCGCAAAGGTGACTTCGAGCATGACTGTTTTCTGAGAATCCTTATCTACGACTTAAAAGCGTGCCCCCGCGAAGAATTGATTATATTTACTAACATTACCCTGGCGCCGCTCATTTGAGCAGCGCCTTGCTGTGGCCCTCTGCTTACCAAAGCGCCATCGTATAACTGACAATCAACCGGTTCTCATCCAGGTCATTGCCAAAGTTCGATCGCACCGAGGCGTTGCGCCATTTCAATCCCAACCCTTTCAACGAGCCGTCCTGCACCACGTAGGCAATGTCGGTGTCGCGTTCCCACTCCTTGCCCTCCCCCGGCGCAGCACGTTGCACGTTATCACCGGAAATGTAGCGACTCATGAACGTCAGACCAGGAACACCGAGGGCGGCGAAATTGTAGTCATAGCGCGCTTGCCAGGAGCGCTCGTCGATATTGGCGAAGTCGCCGATCTGGACGAAGTTGACCAGGTACGGGTCGCTGCGACTGATGTACGGGAAAGGGTCGTCGCCACTCATGCGCTGGTAGCCCAGGCCTAATGCATGACCACCAAGACTGTAGGTAAACAGCGCGCCAAAGGCCTGGTTGTCGATGTTGCGGAAGTTGCCGTCCTCGCTGCTGCGCGAATAGCGCACGTCGCTTTTGAGTGCCTGGCCGGCCCCCAGGTCCAGGGTATGGACGAATCCGAAATAATTCTGCTGGTAAATGTCCTGCAGCTTTCCATAACGGTATTGCGCCGTAAGGTTCGGCAGGAACTGATAGTCCGCTCCGGCGAACTGGAACTTGTCACTGGTGCCGCCGATGCGGTTGGCGGTCATGTCCTGGTAATCAGTGGAGTCGACGACGTTGATCTGGGTGATCTGCCCACCGGTCAGCTTCAAACGATCGATTTCCTGCACATTCAGCAGCCCCCCCTTGAACGTCGCCGGCAGCAGCCGCGTATCGTTGGAGCTCACCACCGGATCCTTGATCTGCAGCGTTCCCGCCTTGAGGGTGCTGTTGGACACTCGCATCTTGGCGGTCAGACCCAGTTCACCGTAGCGGTCTTGAGACCCTCCGGACAAGTCCGCCGGCAACAGGTTGGTACCCGCCGTGCCGCCACCCGAATCCAGCTTGAAACCGGCCATCCCCAAGGCATCCAGGCCGAAACCGACGGTGCCGGCGGTGTAGCCCGACTCGATCCGTACCAGGAAGCCCTGGGCCCACTCCTCGGCCTTGTCCCGTGAACCTTCCTGGCGAAAGTCGCGGTTGAAGTAGAAGTTGCGCGCCTCCAGGGTGCCTTTGCTGTCGGCGATGAAATCCGCATGGGCGGCGGGCATGCCGATCAGGCTCAAGCCAAGTACCGTACCGATTGGGGCGTATCTGCGTGGGGAGTATCTGAAATGTTGCATGCGTGCTCCTTTTATCGGCGCGAGCGAACCCTCTCGGGGGGCTTTGCGGGCGCCTCGTTATTCTTGTGTGAAGACGTTGTCGTTGGGACACGAGCGCAGCGACCTGCGTCGTCGGAGTGGATTCTTCGCGCCGCGCCTCGAAAGCGTCAAACGGGAAAAAAGGCAGATCGGGTATAAGAAAATTTGATGCATCCATCGGCCGGATCTGGAGTAACAATTGCAATCATAAGAACCACAAGCACCAAGAGAGCCGTCATGAACCTCAAGTTTCTCGAAACCTTCGTATGGGTTGCCCGGCTGCAGAGCTTCAGCCTGACCGCCGAAAAGATGTTCAGCACCCAGGCCGCGATCTCCGCCCGGATCGCATCACTGGAGGACGAGTTGGGCCAGCGCCTGTTCGTGCGAGATTCCCGGGGTGTATCGCTGACGCCCGAAGGCTTCAAGGTGCTCAATTACGCCGAGCAGATGCTCGAGGTCCAGCGTGCGCTTAAGCAGTCGCTGGACACCGGCAGTGAGCAGCAAGGACTGGTGCGCATCGGTGTGATGGATACGGTGATCCACACCTGGCTGAGCCCGTTGATGTCAATGCTGATGCAGGCCTTTCCGGCGGTGGAAATCGAAATCACCGCCGACGCTGCACGTAATCTGTGCGAACAGTTGCAGAAGGGTTACCTGGACATCGCTTTCCAGACCGACCTGGTCCGCCACGAAAGCGTGCGCAACCTCGAATTGGGGCACTACCCCATGCATTGGATCGCCGCCAGTCATTCGATCTATGCCCGCCCGTATGCTTCGCTGGCCGAGATGGCGAGTGAACGCATCATCACCTTCGTCAAGCAGTCACGCCCCCATCAGGATGTACTCAACCTGCTGTATGCCCAGGGGGTCAACACGCCACGGGTCAGTTGCGTCAACTCCGTGTCGGCCATGACGCGGTTGATTCGTGACGGTTTCGGTATCGGCGCCCTGCCTGCAGCCTTGGTGGCCAAGCCCCTGGCGAGCGGCGAGTTGATCCAGTTGGAGCCGGGCACGTCCCTGCCCCAGTTGAACGTCGTTGCTTCCTGGCGCGCGGGCGTGGGACTGGAGCTGATCGAAAGCATCGTCCAGATGAGTCGCCAAGTGGTCGGTCAATATGCCCTTGATGTCGGTCCTCAACGCATGGTGGCGGCGCCAGGTCTGAACAGCCTGCTCGCCCTCGAATAACTTTTATTTGTCACGGGGTAGCAACATTCCTTGTTGGACGCCATTGCCCGGGTTTTCTAAAAAGAACGGACGAACCCACGGAGAAACCTTGATGTCCCTCCCAGCCCTGTCTTTTGAACAACTGCAGCAGTACGACCCCCTTGCCCTGCGCCAGCGCATCGCTGCCGGCCAGTACCAGGGGCACACCAGTGGCTTGGGCAGGGGCCGGGTACAAGCCAATATCGTGATCCTGTCCGGCGATTGGGCCAACGAGTTCCTGCGCTACTGCACTCTCAATCGCCAGGCCTGCCCGATACTGGATGTGACCGAACCCGGGGACCCGTACTTCCGCAACCTGGGCAACGCCATCGATATCCGCCACGAAGTGCCTCGCTACCGGGTCTTCCGTGACGGCGAGTTGAGCGAAGAGCCGCGGGACATCGAGCATCTCTGGCAGGACGACATGGTCGCCTTCGCCCTGGGCTGTTCATTTTCTTTCGAACAACCACTGCTGGAAGCCGGCATTCGGCTGCGACACATTGATCTGGGCCGTAACATCGCCATGTTCCGGACCAACATCGACACTCGCCCCACCGCCCGGCTCTCCGGCAAAATGGTCGTGACCATGCGGCCGATGAAAGCCGCCGCCGCGATCCAGGCGATCCAGATCACCGGTCGCATGCCCAATGTCCATGGTGCTCCAGTGCACATCGGCGACCCTTCGCTGATCGGCATCCAATCCCTGGGCAGACCGGATTACGGCGACGCCGTGCCAGTCGAGGCGGATGAGATCCCGGTGTTCTGGGCCTGCGGCGTGACCCCGCAATCGGTGGTCCAGGCCTCCCGTCCCCCGCTTTGCATCACCCACGCACCGGGTTGCATGCTGGTGACGGATTTGTGGAATAGTGCTTTGTAGAGAACGAACAAGGCTCCTCGGTCAAGCCACCCATCCTGTGGGAGCGAGCCTGCTCGCGATAACGGTGTGTCAGGCACCGTCGATGTTAACCCTGCCGCCGCCATCGAGAGCAGGCTCGCTCACACAGGGTTTTGCGTGGCACTTTCAATCAGACATGGATACCCGATGAACACGGCCCAACGATCGATCCAACAGTACATCAATGCCAAGGACAGCAACCGCCCCCACCTGCTGGACCAGGCCTTCACCGCCGATGCCACGCTGGACATGGTCGTGCGCACCGGCTCGATTTCTTTTCCGGGGCACGTGGAAAGCCGCGAGGCCATTGGCGATGTCCTGGTCAGGCGTTTTGGCCAGACCTTCGAAAACGTCTATACGTTTTGCCTGAGCGCCCCGCCTTCCGGGAATGCCGAGGCATTCCAGTGCACGTGGCTGGTGGCGATGTCGGACAAGCACAGCAGCGAGGTCAGGGTCGGTTGTGGGCTGTATGACTGGCAGTTCGAGCCTGAGTCCAATCTGGCCGAGGGACTGACGATCACCATCGAGCATATGGTGACGTTGCCGGCAACCGATCTGGCGCCGGTCATGGCGTGGGTCTCGGCGCAGGACTATCCGTGGTGCGCCGTTCGCGCGCTCATGAACAGCGTGCCGGATACCGCGGGGCTTGAAGCGGTGCTCCAGTATGTGGCGGCCCAAACGCAGTAATCCACTCATTGCCAATCTCAGTACCGGAGAGCCGCCAACGTGAATATCAAGTTTCTGGAAACCTTTGTCTGGGTCGCTCGCCTGAAGAGTTTCCGGCTCACGGCGGAGAAACTGTTCACCACCCAGGCGTCCATTTCCAGCCGTATCGCGGCCCTGGAAGACGAGATGGGCGTGCGGCTGTTCGTGCGCGACTCCAAAGGAGTGTCGCTGACCTCCGAAGGGCAACGGGTGCTGGAGTATGCCGAGCGCATCATGGACACCATGCAAAGCATGAAAGCCGTGATCAAGGATCCGCGCCAGGTACGCGGCAGGATCCGCATAGGCGCCATGGATACGGTCATCCACACTTGGCTCAGCCCGCTGGTGACGCGCCTGATGGAATGCTATCCGGCCCTGGAAATCGAACTGTCGGCCGACACGGCGAGCAATCTGTGTTCCCAGTTGGAAAAAGGCTACCAGGACATTATTTTTCAGACCGATATCCTGCGTCTGGACAGCGTGCGCAATGCACTCTTGACCCGTTATCCGATGCATTGGGTGGTGCGCACCGGCTCTATCTATGACCGGCAATACGCCTCGCTGGAGGATCTGTCCCAGGAGCGTATCGTGACGTTTTCACGCAACTCGCGGCCCCACCAGGACATCCTCAACCTGCTGCACTCGGCGAACATCGTGTCACCGCGCATCAACTGCGTGAACTCGGCCTCGGCCATCACCCGCCTGGTTCGTGACGGCTTCGGCATCGGCGCCATGCCGGCGGCGTTGGTACAGGGCGAACTGGCCCACGGCACATTAACCCTGGTGACCGGCGTACCGCTGCCCTCGGTGATGGACATCGTTGCCAGTTGGCGCACCGGCGCGGGCATGGAGCGGGTGGAAGACATCGTCAGCCTGACCCGGGAGGTGGTGGGTGAGTTCGTCGCCGCTCTGCCGGTAGAGTGCCGTCTGGACGCACAGTAGGCGTCCCTGGCCTCTGTGGGAGCGAGCCTGCTCGCGATAGCGGTGTATCAGTCAACCTCGTCATCATAGCTTCACACCGATGGCCTACCGTGTGCGCCGATTGCTCCAGTCCCCTTCAATCGGTGAGTCGCTTACCTGATGCAAGCCCTCCTGAAAAAAACAAGAAATCAAGCCACCAACGCCGCGCCAGCAAACCTGCAACCAGCCCATGACGATGAGATCGATGTCCGGTTCCTGACGTCTACCGATCTCCCTGCGCTGCTGGAGCTCGAGCAAAGGAAATGGACCGACGACCAGCGTGCCGATGCGGTCATGCTGGCGAGTCGAATTGCTGCCTTCCCCACCTTGAGTGTCGGTGCATTCTGCGTCCATACCGGCGCCGCGTTGGCCTCGTTGTTCATGAAACCCACCCGGCACGACGTCATCCACCGCTGCTCGACGTGGGAAGACTGTGCCAGACGACAGCACGGCGATGAGTCCGCAGCGACCGGCACGTTGTTCGGCATCAGCCTGAGCAGCATCGACCCGAAAGCCGCGAACGCCATCTTCGAGTTCTTCTGGCCCTACGCACTCAAGCAGGGATGGTCGGACATCTACCTGGGCTCTCCCGTCCCAGGCCTGCGGAGCTGGCGCTCGAAGAACCCCGATATCACGGTCGCGCAGTACGTGCGCAGTGAACGCCAGGGGCTGCCGCTGGACCCACAGCTGCGTTATTACTTCAAGAAAGGTTTTCGCCAGATAGTCGCGATCAAGGACAACTACTTCCCCCATGAGCCGTCGCTGGATGTCGGCGTGTTGATCCGGGGTAAAGTGCCGCTTTCCGGGCTTTCATTCATCTGGAGGCGAATGCCGTTGCCGTGGTTGCAACGCATGAAAAAACTGGTCTTCGTGTGCTTGTGAAGACCAGCCTTCCTGGCACCGGAACCAACCTGCCCAGCTATCTGTTCCTGGCACTGTGTATCGGGAATACGGCTGCACTCGCCTGGCTCGCAGGGGACGAAGCATTCGGATGGCTGGGGCTTGCGCCGTTGGTGATACTCCAGGCGGTCCTGATGATCGGTGTCCAGGAGATCAAGCACCAGGGCGTGCATCGTCAGTTCCTCGTCGGCACGCGCCTCAATGACGCCGCAGGAATGCTCGCAGCGGCGATGTCCGGCGCCAACTTCGTCGGCTACCGCTACTTTCATCTGGAGCATCACCGTAAGACCTGTCAGGCCGACGATCCCGAAGGACTCATGTATGAACAGTCATGGCGAACGCGCCTGATCTGCCTGCTGGGCCCCGTCGAGCAACTCTGGACGACCCTCTCCACCAATGCCATCTCCCGACGTTATGTCCCGCCTCGCGAAGTCTGGCGCTGGCGCCGGAACAACGCCTTGATCGTCCTGCTCCTTGCCGCGCTGGCAGTGGGGATCCATGAGGTGCCTCGCCAAGTCATATGCGCCTGGCTGATCCCCTACTGCCTGTTTGCCTGGCTGGATTTCTGGTTGACCCAGGCCGAGCACTACGGTGTAGCGATCTTGGCCCAGGGTTCGCGTCGTGCCCCGGCGGAGATCACGACGGACGTTTACCTGCCGACTTGGGTGTCCTGGCTCATCCTGCACCGCTCGCTGCATCGCACGCACCATGATGCGCCGGCGACCCGTTGGTTCCATGCCCTCGCCCGCTCGAAGGTGCTGGCTGAAACCCGGCCAGGCAGCGCGGTGGGGCTGTGCGCCTTTCTTGCCACCTGGATGCGTTTCGGTCCTCGACTCTGGAAGTAAGCCTTGGAAAATCAAAAGCAGGACGAGCCTTTGCCCTTCCAGCCCTTCTGGAACGACACGCCGATCAAGACCTATCTGTTCGATGCATTTTCAGTGCTGCTGCCCGCGGGTGAACAGTTTGTGATTTCGGTGGTGGAGTCAGCCGCCTCACAGCTGCAACAGACCTCGACACTGGCCGCCGAATCGCGCCGTTTCGTCGCCGAGGAGCGCGCCCACCAGCGAGCACACAGGCTCTACAACCAGCAACTGGAAAAACAGGGGTTCGAGGTCAGGAAGTACGAAATCAGCATCGAAAAGGACCTCGGGCATGCGCAATCGAAGTTGTCGCTCAATGCACAACTGGCCCTGGCTGCCGCGTTCGAGCATGTGACGGCGGTGATATCCGGGATCGCCTTGCGCCAGGGCGGCCTGCTCTCGGAAGGGGAGTCTTCGCAGACACGCCTGTGGCGCTGGCATTGCCGCGAAGAAGTGGCACACCAGCACGTCACCACGGACCTGTTGCAAGCGTTGGGCATTCCTTACTGGCAACGCATGTTCTGGTTCATGGTGGCATCGGCGCTGCTGGCGTTCGACGTGCTGCGCCATGTCCACGGTTTTGCCCGCTTCGACATCCGGCGTGGTCGGGTCAGCGGCGCACAAGTGCGACGAGCTGCAGCTCGCCTGTTGCTGCGCGATGGCGTGAACCTGGGCTTGTTGATCGCCGGGTGGATCGGCTACTGCTTGCCATTAAGATCCGGCGCGACTGCGAACTGTCAGTGAACTGCAATATTCCCGACTTATTCTGGGACCCATACGCCACGGTTCATCACGGATCGCGGGTCATGCGTGCCGGGAATTGCCCAGGGAGCCCACCAGATGAAAATAACGGTATTCGGAAGCGGTTACGTCGGGTTGGTGCAAGCCGCCGTGCTGGCCGAAGTGGGCCATGACGTGATCTGCATGGACATCGACGAGCAGAAGGTCGAAAGCCTGCGTCAAGGCCAGGTCAGCATCTACGAGCCGGGCCTGGCGCCATTGGTGCGTGAAGGGCTTGACGCTGGAAGACTGCATTTCACCAGCGATGAACGGCTCGCCGTGCAGCACGGGCAGGTGCTGTTCATCGCGGTAGGCACACCCTCCAGGGAAGATGGCTCGGCCGACCTGTGCCAGGTCATGGCGGTGGGTGAGGCAGTCGCCCGCCATCGCGAGCACCCGGTGCTGTTGGTGGAAAAGTCCACCGTACCGGTGGGTACCGGAGACGCCCTACGGGCACACATCGACAAATGCCTGATCAAGGCCGGTCGCTTGCTGCAATTCGATATCGCCTCCAACCCGGAGTTTCTCAAGGAAGGCTCGGCGGTCGCCGATTGCCGGCGCCCGGATCGTATCGTGATCGGCTGCGAGCGCGATGAGGTGCGGGAAACCATGCGAGACCTGTACGCGCCGTTCAATCGCAACCACGACAGGGTCCTGTTCATGGACCTGCGCAGCGCCGAGCTGACCAAATATGCCGCCAACGCGATGCTCGCGACCAAGATCAGCTTCATCAATCAGATTGCGGAACTGGCGGAGCACCTGGGGGCCGACATCGAAGCGGTGCGCCTGGGCATCGGTGCCGATTCACGCATCGGCTATCACTTCATCTACCCGGGCTGCGGCTATGGTGGCTCGTGCTTCCCCAAGGACATGCGTGCCCTGATCCACAGCGCCGAGCAAGTCCATTGCGCCAGCGATCTGCTGCAAGCGGTGGAAGCCATCAACGGACGTCAGAAGCACAAGCTGTTCGAGCGGATCAAGGCGTTCTACAACGGCGATCTTCGCGGCAAAACCTTCGCGCTGTGGGGGCTGGCCTTCAAGCCCAACACCGACGACATGCGCGATGCCCCGAGCCGCGTGCTCCTGGAGTCACTGTGGGCCGCCGGCGCTGCTGTCCGGGCGTTTGATCCGGAGGCAATGCAACAGACCCAGCAGCTCTACCCCAACGAGTCGAAACTCATGCTGATGGGCACTCCGGAGGCGGTCTTGCCGGGGGCCGATGCGCTGATCATCTGCACCGAGTGGCAGCCGTTCAAGGCACCGGACTTTGCGCTGATTCAGCAACGGCTCAAGGCCCCGGTGGTGTTCGATGGTCGCAATCTCTACGACCCGGAGCGCATGGCCGACAAAGGCTTCACCTACTTTCCGATGGGGCGCGGGCGGTCATGCGACTTGCCCATCGCACCGCAAGCCAGGTACCAGATCCCGCGAAGCGCTTGAGCACACCCTTACTTCAAAATAAATGATCTCAAACAGCATTAATATGAATTTGTAAGCGAGGATGACGAACGTCACACTGTGCATCGTTCCTTCCCCAATTGTTGGAACACTTAAAGGGCTTTCAGGGATTCTCCCGTAAGCCCCTTTTTTTGTTCGCTTTTCGGATCTGTACTCAATGCTTTCTCGCTGGTTCCCTGCTGCCGTCAATACCCGTCCCACCGAGTGGAGTCGTGCCGCCATCGGCATGGCCCTGGGGGTCATGTTCAGTGTCTGGCTTTGCGGCCAAGTGTATGGCCTCGAAGTGGCGCAACACTTGATCGGCCCCCTGGGGGCTTCGGCGGTACTGCTGTTCGCGGTGTCTTCGGGCGCCCTTGCCCAACCCTGGTCGATTTTTGGCGGTTACTTGTGCGCATCGGTCGTGGGGCTGCTGGTGGCCCACGTGCTGGGCCGCACGCTGGGCAGCGCCTGCCTGGCAGCCGGCATGGCACTGGTGTTGATGTGCTGGCTGCGCTGTATTCATCCGCCGGCCGGTGCACTGGCAGCGACGTTGGTGCTGGCGGATTCGTCCATTGTTGCCCTGGACTGGCAGGCCCTCGGCGCGGCCATGCTCGCAGGTTGCGCTCTGCTCGTCAGTGCGCTGGCTTACAACAACCTGACGCGGGTGCGCTATCCGAAGCGGGCCAGCGAGCCGGTTGCGATCATTCCGGCCGACCACCCCCCTGTGGACCGTCAGGCCATTACCGCCGAGGACCTGAAACTGGCTCTTGCGGAAATGGAAGCGTTCTTCGACGTAACCCCTGAAGATCTCGAACAATTGATCCATGCCAGCGAGCGCAATGCCAAGCGCCGCAGCATCACGGAGGTGCTGTCGGGTCGCGACTGAGCCTGTGGCTGCTATAAATATGCAGACAGGACCTGCACGTATACCGGTTGTGCGAGGCAATTTTGCACTGTTACGATCCCGACCGGATACGCGCGAAAAAATTCATAAAGAACAATAAAAGCAGGGAGTTAGCGATGACTGCTCAGGTTTCATCCCAAGCCACAGGGAGCGTCGAAGTCGTGGCCTGTGAGGTGTTGGTCGATGTTCGCAATCACATCGGCCATTTGACCCTGAACCGCCCCGCCGGCCTCAATGCCCTTACCCTGGGCATGGTGCGCAGCTTGCAACAACAACTCGATGCCTGGCTTCCCGACCCTCAGATCCATGCGGTGGTGTTGCGCGGCGCCGGAGACAGAGCGTTCTGTGCCGGTGGCGACATCCGGTCGCTCTACGACAGCCACAAGCAAGGCGACACGCTCCACGAAGACTTTTTCGTCGAGGAGTACGCCCTCGACCTGACGATTCACCATTACCGCAAACCCATTCTCGCCCTGATGGACGGTTTCGTCCTGGGCGGCGGCATGGGGCTGGCGCAGGGCGCGGATCTGCGGGTGGTGACCGAACGCAGCCGCCTGGGCATGCCCGAGGTCGGCATCGGCTACTTCCCGGATGTGGGCGGCAGTTATTTCCTGCCCCGTATTCCTGGCGAGCTGGGTATCTACCTGGGAGTCAGCGGTGCCCAGATAAAAGCGGCCGATGCGTTGTACTGCGGCCTGGCCGACTGGTACCTGGAAAGCCGCAAGCTCGCTCAACTCGATGAGCGTCTCGATCGGCTGGAATGGAGCGACATGCCGCTCAAGGACCTGCAGAGTCTGCTGGCGAAACTCGCCGTACAGCAACTGCCTGCCCCTCCGCTGGACGATCTGCGCCCGGCCATCGATCACTTCTTCGCCCTACCCGATGTACCGAGCATGGTCGAGCAATTGCGCCAAGTCACCGTCGCCAACAGCCATGAATGGGCGCTGCAAACCGCCGAGCTGCTGGAAACCCGTTCGCCCCTGGCCATGGCGGTCACCCTGGAGATGCTGCGACGTGGTCGCCACCTCAGCCTGGAAGAGTGTTTCGCCCTGGAGCTGCACCTGGACCGGCAATGGTTCGAACGCGGCGACCTGATCGAAGGCGTGCGCGCCCTGCTGATCGACAAAGACAAGAAGCCCCGCTGGAATCCGCCGACCCTGGATGCGCTGGACGCGAACCTGGTGGCGAGTTTCTTCGACGGCCTCGACGACCTCGGGAACTGAATCCATGCACGACCTCGAACTGACTGAAGAACAAGTGATGATCCGCGACATGGCCCGGGACTTTGCCCGCGGCGAAATCGCGCCCCATGCCCAGGCGTGGGAAAAGGCCGGGTGGATCGACGATGGCCTGGTGGCGAAGATGGGGGAACTGGGCCTGCTGGGCATGGTGGTGCCCGAGGAATGGGGCGGTACCTACGTCGACTACGTCGCCTACGCCCTGGCAGTGGAGGAAATCTCCGCAGGTGATGGCGCCACTGGCGCACTGATGAGTATCCACAACTCGGTGGGTTGCGGGCCGGTCCTCAATTTCGGTACCGATGAACAGAAACAGACATGGCTGGCCGACCTGGCGAGCGGACAGGCCATTGGCTGCTTCTGCCTGACCGAGCCCCAGGCCGGGTCCGAGGCCCACAACCTGCGTACCCGCGCCGAACTGCGGGACGGCCAGTGGGTCATCAACGGCGCCAAGCAGTTTGTCAGCAACGGCAAGCGGGCGAAGCTGGCCATCGTGTTCGCGGTGACGGACCCCGACCTGGGTAAAAAAGGCATCTCGGCCTTCCTGGTGCCGACCGATACACCGGGCTTCATCGTTGATCGTACCGAGCACAAGATGGGCATCCGCGCTTCGGACACCTGTGCGGTCACCTTGAACAACTGCAGCGTTCCCGAGGCCAACCTGCTGGGCACGCGTGGCAAAGGCCTGGCAATCGCCCTCTCCAACCTGGAAGGCGGCCGGATCGGCATCGCGGCCCAGGCCCTGGGCATCGCCCGAGCGGCGTTCGAGGCCGCCCTGGCCTACTCCCGGGATCGGGTGCAGTTCGACAAGCCGATCATCGAGCACCAGAGCATCGCCAACCTGCTGGCCGACATGCACACCCGCCTGAATGCCGCTCGCCTGCTCATCCTCCACGCAGCCCGCTTGCGCAGCGCTGGCAAACCCTGTCTTTCAGAGGCTTCCCAGGCGAAGCTGTTTGCCTCGGAAATGGCTGAGAAGGTCTGCTCCTCGGCAATGCAGATTCATGGCGGGTACGGTTATCTGGAAGACTATCCGGTGGAGCGCTACTACCGCGATGCACGGATTACCCAGATCTATGAAGGATCGAGCGAGATACAGCGGATGGTCATCGCCCGAGAGTTGAAAAACTACCTGGTTTGAAAGCATCGCGGGCAGGTTCGCTCCCACCTGGGATCGGTGGTCTACGCAATATCTGCATACACCACCTGCCCCCCTGTTGGACCGAGCCTGCTCGCGATAGCGTCGTACCTGTCACTGAACTACTGAAGGTGCCGCCGCCTTCGCGAGCAAGCCCGCTTCCACCGGGAATGCTACGCGATCAATCGTAGAACGGTTCAACCAACGTCCGGCTGCCGACAAAGAAACTATCCGCCACCAGCCGCAGCGGTTGCAGGTCCAGGTCGCTGGCCTTGTCAGCGATCAGCTGTTGGAAGTGTCGATACACGGCTGCGTACTCGCCCTCCTCCGAAACCGCCTGCCGCACGCCATCAATGCTCAACAGGGCGCCGCCGTTGTCCAGGCGCAAGGTGCCTTCGGCGCAGCGGATCTCGATGCTCCATAGTTCATCATGACCATGGTCGAAATCGAACTCCGCGCGGATGTCGAGGTGGCGCGCGTCCGACATCCGGATGCTCGCGGCGATGGGCGACTGGCAGTTGTCGGGAACGCGCAACTGCGCCGACTCGACAAACAGCGGCCGTGGCAACAGATGGGTCGCAATCGACAAGGCATTGATGCCGGGATCGAACACCCCCAGGCCACCCGGTTGCCAGATCCACGCCTGGCCCGGATGCCATTTGCGCACGTCTTCTTTCCAGTCGATCTTCACGCTTTGCAGGGTGCGGCTGGCCAGCCAGTCCCGGGCCGCTTCGATCCCGGGCGCGTAGCGCGAATGCCAGGCAAACAAGGCACTGACGCCCTGCCCCTCAGCCTGGCCGACCAACGCCATCGCTTCGCCAAGGGTAGCGCAAGGCGGTTTTTCCACCAGGACGTGTTTGCCGGCGGCCAAGGCCTGCTCCACCAGCGCGAATCGACCCTGCGGCGGAGTACAAAACGCAATCGCATCAACCTGGGGACCGCTGGCGAGCAGCTCGTCCAGGGACTTGAAATTCTCTACCCCGGCACAGGGCTGCCCTTGCGTGGCGACCGCCACCAGTTGAAACGCGGGATTGGCGTGGATGGCCGGGACATGTTGATCCTGGGCGATCTTGCCGTAGCCCACCAGACCGAGACGAATCGGTTGCATCTGGGACTCCTGATTTTTTTGTATTTGTGATCGGCCAGCAAACTAGACGTAAATCGCGTGGCAGACAATGGGGCAGTGGAATTTCCTGCGAGTCGTGTCGCCGTCGCGACCGTACGCGCGGTGATAGTGATGCGCGTCACAGATCAAACGGCGCCTGACCCGTTGAAGGGGCTTTTTCCCGCATAAACGCTTATAAAAGCGCTCAGGAATTCGCGGAAGAAAGCTTGACCACTGCATGGACCATCAGGAGCCGTAAAAATGAGCACCACCGAACAAGTACAAACGACTGGCAAGTACAGCGCCAAATGGCAGGAACGCTTTAATTTCTTTGATACCTATGGCGCGCCGAACGACCCGCGACACAGGGAAGCTTTCAAGGCGCTGCCAGGCTTCAAGAAGAAAATGCTGATCAATGCCAACGTGATTGCCTTCTTCTTCGGCCCGATCTACCTGTTCGTCCTGGGGCTCTGGAAGAAGAACCTGGCCATGATCGGCATCATGATCGGGATCAGCATCGCAGTGAGCGTGATTTTTGCGCTCATGGGCACGGAATCTCCAAGGGCGCTGGATTCGGGCATGAGCGCGGCCTTTTCGGTGATGTACGCGATCATGACCAATTACGCGTACTACCTGAAAGAAGTCAAAGGCGAGCAAAGCTGGAACCCGTTCGAAGGCATGCGCTTCTGATCGCAGGTTTCGGTCGCCCAAGAGCCCGCACCTCGTCATGAGCGTGCGGGTTTTCTGTTTCCGGGCCGCAGAGTTTCAGATGAATCCGTGTCATCGTCCCTGCGGCGAATATTCGTGTCGAACTTCCCGGATGATCGCTTGTTCAAAAAAAGGAAAGACCACTGGAGCTTCGGCGAGCTCTTAACCCTGGCGATTAGGTGGTCTTTGTAAGCCTATGGCATGATGCCCTAGTACTTTCCCTGATGAGAGGCTGGTTGTGTCAGAGATTCCCCTAGTGGTGTGTGATGACTCCAACATGGCCCGTAAGCAAGTGTTACGGGCATTGCCGGCGGACTGGTCAGTCTCCATTACCGAGGCCAGTAACGGTCGCCAGGCCATGGAGGCCATACGCAAGGGGCTGGGCCACGTGGTGCTGCTCGACCTGACCATGCCGGAGATGGATGGTTACCAGGTGCTGAGCGCCCTGCGCACCGAAGGATTGAAGGCGCAAGTCATCGTGATTTCCGGTGACGTCCAGGAAGAAGCAGTACGCCGCGTCAGCGAATTGGGCGCATTGGCGTTCCTGAAAAAACCTTTCGATGAAAACGAACTGCGCCAGACCCTCAGCAGACTGGGCCTGTTGACGAAGTCCGCGCAGACGCCACAGCAGCATCGCACCACAAGCAACACCGCCATTCATTTTCACGACGCGTTCCGCGAGACGGTCAACGTTGCCATTGGCCGGGCCGCCGCCCTGATCGCCAAGGTCCTGGGTGTCTTCGTGCAGTTGCCGGTGCCGAACGTGAACATTCTCGAAGTTGGTGAGTTGCACATGGCACTCTCCGATGCCGGCAGTTCCCAGCAGCTCACAGCCATCTGCCAGGGCTTTATCGGCAGTGGTATTGCCGGTGAAGCCCTGCTGATATTCCATGACTCGGAAGTCGCCGATATCGCGCAATTGATGCAGCGCCAGAGCGCCGATTATTCGGATCTGGAAATGGTGCTCGATCTTTCCAGCGTGCTGATCGGCGCGTGCCTTAGCAGCATTGCCGAGCAGATCGATGTGGTGTTTTCCCAAGGTCACCCGCAGGTGCTCGGCCAGCATGCGGCGATCGACGAGCTGATCCTGGTCAACCAGACCCGCTGGAAGAAAACCCTCGCCGTGGAAATCAGCTACAGCCTGGAAGGCCACGACATTCGCTTCGACCTGTTATTGCTGTTCACGGAAGACTCAATCGAGCGGTTGACCCACAAACTCGCCTACTTGATGAGCTGAGCCATGAACAATCCTGTTGATCTGAACGAATTCCACTGGTTGCTGGCGATTGTCCAGAGCATTGACGTCGGCGTGGTGGTACTTGACCGCGACTATCGGGTGCAGGTCTGGAATACGTTCATGGAGAACCGTTCCGGGGTCCAGCCGAAGGACGCCCATAATCAGCATTTCTTCAGCCTGTTTCCCGAAGTCGATCACCAATGGTTCAGTCGCAAGGTGGAAAGCGTCGCCGCCCTGGGCACACCCGCCTTCACCGTCTGGGAGCAACGTCCCTATCTGGTGCGGTTCAAGAACTACCAGCCGATCACCGGCCACGAGGAGTTCATGTTCCAGAACACCACCCTACTGCCCCTGCGCTCCCCTGACAGCAAAATCAATCATATCTGCCTGGTGATCTATGACGTCACCGACGTCGCCACCAACCGGCATCAGCTCCAGGCCGCCAACGCACAGTTGCAGCAACTGTCCAGCACCGATCGGCTGACCGGTCTGTATAACCGCGGACATTGGGAGGAGAACCTCAAGGCCACCTATGCCCGGCATCAGCGCTATGGCAACAATTCCAGCCTGGTCATGTTCGACATTGACCACTTCAAGCGCGTCAATGACACCTACGGTCACCAGGCCGGCGACAAGGTCATCGAGCAGGTCGCCGGCCTGGTCCGCGAGCATGTACGCGACTCCGATGTTGCCGGGCGTTATGGTGGCGAAGAGTTCGGCATAGTGCTCTCAGACACCGACAAGGCCGGTGCTCGGATGTTCGCCGAGCGCCTGCGCAAGGCCGTCGAAGAAATGGATGTGCCGTACGGTGACCAGGTCATCCGTTTCACCATCAGCCTGGGGGTGGCCGACTTGAGCCCGCCATCCAACAGCCACGCTGACCTGATCGCCTGGGCGGACGAGGCGTTGTACGCCTCCAAGAAAACCGGGCGCAATCGGGTGACGGTACACGAGTAACCAACTATGTAGCCTGCTGGCTCCTCAATGCACCGATGATGAAGGCGTGAAGGCTGTTCACTGCCTTCGAGCCCCGAGAGGCTCGACTCCGGAAGACCGAGACCTCCATCGGTTGTATGCCGCCCAGATCATGTTCGTTGCCGAGCACTTGCAATGAAGCCGGGACACTGCACTGGGTGATGGCGGCGATGGCAATCCCGCCTTCCACCGCCGCGACTTGGCCTGCGAGGCTGGAGCTGTTGTAGACCACCTTATACCGACGGCCTTGCAACGTTAACGAATTGACTGCGTTGCGCCGGGCCAGGCTGGCGCTTTCGTAGACCGCGATCGGTATGGGGTCGCGCCGCCAGAGCTCGAACTGAGGCGACCCCACCCACACCATGGGTTCCTTGAACAGAAAGGTGCCCCGTTGAGGAGAATCCCTGGAAACCAGCGCCAGGTCCAGGTCCCCACTCACCACCCGTGGAATCAAGGTTGTCGACTGCTCGCAATCCAGTTCTATTTCAACGCCCCCATAGCGGGGAGCGAAACGCTTGAGCACAGGCGTCAGGTACTTGGCCGCGTAATCCTCGGCAACGCCCAGCCGTATACGTCCGGTCAGCTCTTCGCCATGGAAAGCGGCCTGCGTCTCGGCATGCAGCGCCACCATGCGCCGTGCGTAGCCCAGGAGGGTCTGGCCGTCGAGGGTCAGCTGCAGATGCCGCGGGCCGCGACTCAACAACTGCCGCCCAAGCGCCGTTTCCAGCTTCTTCATCTGCATGCTCACGGCGGACTGCGACCTATGCACCTCAAGGGCCGCACCTGACAGCGAACCGGCGTCCACCACCGCAACAAAGCACTTGAGCCAGTCCATCTGCAAATCGCCGGAAGGCATGTTCACGACCTCTATTCGATAATCGAATGTCTAAGCCATGAATTATGCGCTTCCGTTGACCGGGTTTCACCACCAGGATGTGGAGAGCCGACGCTGCCTTTCACTGGAGAACATCATGCCCTTCGAGACCTGGCTGCTTTATCTGGTTACCTGCTGCGGCATTGCGGTGGTACCAGGGCCCAACGCGTTGCTGGTCCTGACCCACGGCGCGATTCATGGCAACCGCAAGACCCTATTCACCATCAGTGGCGGTGTGGCGGGATTCGTCGTGATGCTGTCGCTGTGTGCCCTCGGGCTGGGTGCATTGATCCAGGCTTCAGTGACCTGGTTCATGGTGTTGAAGATCGCCGGCGGGCTCTATCTCATCTGGCTGGGCCTGGGGTTGTGGCGGTCGGCGCCGGTTTCCCTGGACGTGGATGCCGTGACAGGATCCGGCCCCTGGTCGCTTTTCCGACAGGGCCTGTTGTCTGCGGTCTCGAATCCAAAGGCACTGTTGCTGTTCACTGCGTTTATCCCGCCCTTTCTTGATCCACACAGAAACCTGCTTGCCCAGACCGCCGTTATCGCGCTGACCTATGCCGTCGTGGAGTTCACTGTCGAGTACATCGTGGCCACGGCGGCGTATCGGGTCAGGCCATGGCTGGCCCGGGCCGGGCGTCGGTTCAACAAGGTATGCGGCGGTTTTTTCGTGGCATTCGGCTTGGTCTTGCCGGTCCATTCTTGATCCGGGGAACTATTCAAACGTCGCAGAGGGAAGGTTCACACCGATAATGACGCCTGACGCCGTGCCCATCCAACCCTCAGGCTGGACAGGCTGCAGGACACATCAAAAAGCGCCGGCGTCATGGATTCGACTACTGCTCAGTAGTCCCAGAAAGCCGCCACCCAGCGAAACGCGTCCCCCTCCACCGCGACCCTTCCCACCGACGGAAACGGCAAATGCGTGGCGACCAGCAGCTCGCCGCTCGCCGCCGCTTCCTGCATGAGCCGGACCCGAACGCGAACGGCTTCCTCGGGGTCATGTTCAAAACCGTTGTGCCAGTCAGGATGGTCGAATGCGACCGGAAACAACGCGTCGCCGGCGAAGGTCAGCCGTTCACCAGCGGACATCACATGAACCACGCTGTGCCCCGGAGTGTGTCCCCCCGTCAGCCTGGCGATCACACCCGGCGCGACCTCATGCTCGTGTTCGAACGTGCGCAGTTTGCTGCCGTACACCTTCATGAACTCATCGGCAGTGGCCCGCAGGACGTCCGGCACCGGTGCCGGCATGGAAGTCAGGGTGAAATCGGGTGACGCCCAGAACGCAACCTCGGCGGCTGCAACGTGGATCCGCACGTCCGGACGCAGCCGGTTCTTCACCTCGTCGACCAGCAGCCCGCCGATGTGGTCCATGTGCATGTGGGTGATGACCACGTCGGTCACGGCCCCCAGATCGATACCGGCGGCCGCCAGTCGCTTCGGGAACTGCCCGGCGCGCGGAAAGCCGGGGAACTGCCCACCCAGCCCGGCATCGACGAGTATGGTTTGCTCGCCGCTGCGCACCACCAGCACGTTCAGCGCCCAATCGAACGCATCCGGGCCCAGGAACATGTCCTTGAACCATGCCGCGCGAGCCGCCGGATCGGCGTTGGTGGACATCGTAGTGGTCGGCAGCGGCAGTACGCCATCGCTCACCACCAGCACGTCGATCTCGCCGACCCGCACGGCGTAGCGCGAAGGAACAAGCTCTTCGACGTTCAACCCGGTTGGGGCCAAGTGCATGCCCGACGCCGGTTGAGCGTGGTTGTTTTCTTCATCGTGAGTGCGGTAGTCCTGATGTGTTGTCATGGTCACTCTCCATAGATTTGAGGGCAGCAATCCGCTGTTCTCAGGACGAGAACGACGAAGCGCCTGGAGAATGAGTGTGCGATGCAACGCGCTGGGTCCGATACCGTACGCGGGTATAGCGCGCACCCACCTTAGGCTGATCGATCCAAACAGAAAGATAGGGAGGCTGGATGGAATAGCCCGCCGGCCAGTGCGCAGGATCGGGCAATCATCAGCCTGAATTGTGCAATGCGCTTATGGGATTCCTTCCTATAGTTGATCGGAGCCAAACCTTGCGGAGCAGGTCCCACCATGAGCGCCCTCAACATCAATGGCCGTGACTACACGGTCGACGTCGATCCTGGCACCCCTATTCTCTGGACATTGCGTGATACGTTGGGCATGACCGGCACGAAGTTCGGCTGCGGCGCAGCGCTGTGTGGCGCGTGCACGGTTCACCTGGACGGCCAGGCCATCCGCTCCTGCGTGACGCCTGTCGCCGCCGCCGAAGGCAGGAAAATCACCACCATCGAAGCCGCCACCGACGGCAGCGATCCGGTCGGCACGGCGGTGCATGAGGCCTGGGTCAAGCATGACGTCGCACAGTGTGGCTACTGTCAGAGCGGCCAGATCATGAGCGCGACCGCGTTCCTCAAGGCCCAACCCAAAGGCAAGCAACCCACCGCCGCCGAGATCGACTCGGCCATGGCCGGCAACATCTGCCGCTGCGGTACCTACGTCCGTATCCGTGCTGCCGTGGCCGATGCCGCCAAAGCCCTTGCCTGACCGGAGTGCGCCATGCTGAACGACATTTTTCCAGAGGAACTCCCTCGCACCCTGCAATCGATTCTCACCGACGACGACATGAACAGCTTCGCCGCACTCCCCCGGCGCAGCTTTCTCAAAATCGTCGGCATTGGCGGTCTGGCGTTGGGGGCATTCCCGCACTTGGCCCTGGCACAACAAGCAGGCGACGGCGCGCAAGCGCTCAAACCCACCCAGCAACCGTCGGCGTTCGTGCACATTGCGCCCAACGGCGAGGTAACGGTCACGATCAACCGCCTGGAGTTCGGCCAGGGTGTGCAGACCGGACTGCCCATGATTCTGGCCGAAGAGCTCGATGCCGACTGGAGCCTGGTGCGCACTCGCAATGGCAGCAACGACGCCGCTTATCAGGATCCGAGTTTCGGTATGCATATCACCGGCGGTTCCAACTCGATCAAGAATAGCTACACCCAGTATCGCGAACTGGGCGCCCGCGCTCGCGCCATGTTGCTCGCGGCAGCGGCCGCGCGCTGGAATGTCGATGTGGCGAGCCTCAGCACCCAGGCGGGCATGGTGCTTGGTGCCGGAGGCCGCAAAGCGAGTTACGGGGAACTCGCCGATGCGGCGATGGCATTGCCCGTGCCTGAAACAGTCACCCTCAAGAATCCTAAGGACTTCCGCATCATCGGCCAGGCCACGACGCGCATCGACGCCAAGGCCAAGAGCAGCGGCCGGCAGGAGTTCGGCATCGACATGCACCTGCCCGGACAACTCACCGCCGTGGTGGCCCGCCCGCCTGTATTCGGGGCTCGTATCGCTTCGCTGGATGACAGCGCGGCGCGTGCCACCCAAGGGGTGAAAGCCGTCCTGCGGGTGCCACTGGACGGAGGGGCCGAGGGTGTGGCGGTGGTCGCAGAAGGCTATTGGCAGGCGAAAACGGGCCGTGATGCGCTCAAGCTGCAATGGGACACGTCCACCGTCGAAAAGGTGGACAGCGAACAACAGCTGGCCCAGTACCGGGACCTGGCCAACCAGCCCGGCCCCCTTCATTTCGATGCCGACATGACGCCGCTTGCGACGGCTGCGCATCAACTGGAAGCCGAGTTCCTGTTTCCCTACCTCGCCCACGCGCCCATGGAACCGTTGAACTGCACTGTCCAGGTTTCCGGGGACCGCGCCCAGCTATGGGTCGGTACACAGTTCCCCGGTGGCGACGGCGTCGCGGCGGCACGGGTGTTGAATCTCAAGCCTGAGCAGGTCCGGGTCAATGTGCAGACGGCGGGCGGTGGCTTTGGCCGGCGTGGCGTTCCCTCCGGCGACTTCGTTGTTCTCGCCTGCGAAGTCGCCAAGGCCGCGCGCACCGCCGGGCTCGATGCGCCCATTCGCACCCTGTGGAGCCGTGAAGATGACATCAAGGGCGGCTACTACCGCCCCATGCACCTGCACCGTGCGCGGATCGGTTTCGATGACAACGGCAACGTACTGGCCTGGGATCACGTGCTGGTCGGGCAATCGATCCTCGCCGACACGATGTTTGGCGCTCGGATGAAGAACGGTATCGACCCCACGGCCACGGAAGGTTTGCGCAACCCCTATCCGCTGCCGATGCGCCTGACGGTGCATCATCCCAAGCTCAACGTTCCGGTGCTGTGGTGGCGCAGCGTGGGATCCACCCATACAGCCTTTGTGATGGAGACATTGATCGATGAAATTGCCCGGACAACCCGGCAAGATCCAGTAGCCTACCGGATGAAGCTGTTTGCCGATCAAAACCCACGCCATCGCGCCGCGCTGCAACTGGCAGTGGACAAAAGTGGTTACGGCAAGAATCAGCTGCCCGAAGGCCAGGCCTGGGGCGTGGCGGTGCACGAGTCGTTCAGTTCGGTGGTGGCCTACGTGGTCCAGGCCTCGGTACAGAACGGTCGTGCGGTGCTGCATCAGGTGACCGCGGGCGTCCATTGCAACCTGGTCGTCAACCCGCGCAGCGTCGAGGCGCAGGTACAGGGTGCGGCCCTCATGGGCTTGTCCATGTGCCTGCCGGGCGGCGCCGTCACGTTGAAAAACGGCGTCGTGCAACAAAGCAACTTCGCCGACTTCAGCGTGCCGCGTATCACCGATACGCCGCAATTCTCGATTCACCTCGTGCCCAGCGCCGAACCACCCACAGGTATGGGGGAGCCCGGCCTGCCGGCATTGGCACCGGCCTTTGCGAATGCGGTGGCGAGCCTGACGGGTAAGCCGGTGCGTCAGTTGCCGTTCAACCTGACGTGACTGGGTTATCATGACCATCATTTCAATCCCCTGACCTGATGGAACCGTCATGACTTTCGATTTCGACCTCGTGTTCGAGCGCCACGGTACCGGCAGCACCAAGTGGAGTCGCTATCCGGCCGATGTGTTGCCGATGTGGGTAGCCGATATGGACTTCGCTGCCCCGCCCGTGGTCATCGATGCGCTGCGCAAGCGTCTCGAGCATCCGATGCTTGGCTACAGCGTGGCCCAGGACACCCTGCGCGCCGCTATCGTGGCTGATCTCTGGAACAAGTACGCCTGGCGCGTCGAGCCTCAGCAGATCGTCTTCCTGCCGGGTGTTGAGCCGGGTTTCAACATGGCTCTGCATGGGCTGGTGGAGCCGCAGCAGAATGTCGTGGTGCAGGTGCCCAACTACCCGCCGCTGCGCAATGCGCCGGACCACTGGCAGTTGAACAAGGTGGAATTGCCTTTCAACCCGGTCAACGGCGAATTCCACACGCCCCTGCCGGCGTTGCGCGAGGCCCTGCACGGTGGCGGTGCCCTGTTGCTGAGCAATCCCCACAACCCGCTGGGCAAGGTGTTCGGCCGGGACGAGCTCAAGGCCGTGGCGGATATCTGTCTGGAGCAGGATGCCTGGATCATCTCCGACGAGATCCATGCCGAGCTGTGTTTCGACGGCCGGGTGCACATTCCCACCGCCAGCCTGAGCCCGGAAATCGCCGAACGCACTATCACTCTGATGTCCGCCAGCAAGGCCTACAACATCGCCGGGTTGAAAACCTCGTTCGCCATCATCCAGAACGCCAAGGTGCGCGAACGGGTCAACAACGCCCGTGCCGGTATGGTCGACAGCGTCAATGCCCTGGGCCTCGAGGCGACCCGTGCGGCCTACAGCGAGGCCGGCCCGTGGCTCGAAGCGTTGAAGGTGTATCTGCAAGCCAACCGTGATTACCTGGTCAATGCGGTGCAGACCCGTCTGCCGGGCGTCGCCATGACCATCCCCCAAGGCACCTATCTGGCGTGGCTGGATTGCTCGGGATTGGGCTTGGACGACCCGCAAGCCTTCTTCCTCAATGAAGCCAAGGTAGGGCTCAGCGCAGGGCTGGATTTTGGCGACGACGCCCAACAGTTCGTGCGCCTGAACTTCGGCTGCCCTCGGGCCTTGCTGGAGGAAGGGATTGCACGGATGGAGAAGAGCCTGAAGGCTCGGCGCTGACTGTTGGAATAACCTACGTGGAGAGGGATTTATCTGTGGCGAGGGGATTTATCCCCGCTCGCTCGCCCAGGGTTCTCAGTGCTGGAAAAGCCGGGTTGCTACGCAACCCAACGGGGATAAATCCCCTCGCCACAAATGATTACTCATGCAGATCCGGCGCATACACAAAACACAGCTTGTTTCCCTCCGGGTCCCGGCAATAGGCGCCAAAGTAGCCCTCCGAGTACTGCGGCCTCGGGCCCGGCGGGCCTTCGTCGAAGCCGCCCATGGCGATGGCCAGGTCCCAGGCGGCGCGCACGGTTTGCGGTGAGTCGGCGGCGAAGCTGACCTGCATGCCATTGCCCCACGTAGCCGGCAAGCCGTTGAAGGGTTTTTGCACGAATACCTGGGGCCAACGCTTGCCGGGTTGATGCCAGCCTTCCCCAGGCGGTCCGGAATCGTTTTCGCTGTCCATGCGCACCAGTCCCAGGCAGCCCAGGACTGCATCATAGAAAGCAATCATCTTCGGCAAGTCTCGCGCACCGATCTGTATATGACTGAACAATTCTTTCTCCCCATTGAATAACGTATGGCCGTTGGAGAATGCCTGTTCTCCAACGTTGCCACGGGCAACTATTGGTCGACAGATGGAGCCGCATCCCGATTGTGGCAAGGGGACCTGTCCCCTCGCCACAAGAACTGCGCATATGAGCGCTGGCGAAAGCCTTCCGGAAAGCCTTCCGGCTCGGTGTGGTTGCTCATGGGACTGTCCTATCGACGCTCACCCGCCAGGGCACGCTGATGAAAGTGTCGCAGTTGCAGGAGCGCGTGTTCGGCGGCCCACAACTGCACCTGTCCGCGACCTCCGAAGAAGCGCTCCTGCCGGCTGAACAGCGCCCGTTTGCCATTCATCTCAAAGGCCCAGGCGAAGCACACGGTGCCTGCCGGGATGCCATCCATGTCGTCTGGTCCGAGGATACCGGTGGTGGCCACCGCCACGTTGGCATTGGCGTCGTGCAAAGCGCCGAGGGCCATTTCCTCGGCCACTTCACGACTGGTGAGGTTGAAGGCATCGATGGTGCGCGGGCTTACGCCTAACAGCCGTTGTTTCGCCTCGGGGGAATACACCACGTAACCGCTTTCGATCAGCGCACCGCTGCCCGGCACCTCCGCCAGCAGCGTGACGATCTGGCCGGCGGTACAGGATTCGGCCGTGGTCAGGCGCAAGTCATGGTCTCGCAGATAATCAACCAGGGAGTGGGCGACAGTCATGGTTCGAAGTCCTTCCGGGATGCTGATGGGTTGCCCCCTGCCGCTTGGATTCATTCCCTCTGATCACCTTCCGACGCGCCTCGCCAAATAAATGAAACCGTCACTCAATACTGCGCCTCAAACCCATAAAGGCCTCACGCTGAGGCTGTGCCGATCAGGAGGTCGTCATGTCCGCATCTTTCGTCAAACTGCTCACGCATCCCGAATTCGCCTGGCAGGACATCCGCCAAGAAGAACAGACCCACCCTCGCCACTACCTCGGCCACTTGCTGTTGCTGGCCTTTATTCCGGCGGCGTGCCTGTTCCTCGGCACCACCTGGACCGGCTGGAGCCTGGCCGAGAACGAAACGGTACGGCTCACGGCCCCCAGCGCACTGCAACTGTGTGTGCTGCTGTACCTGACCATCGTCGTCGGCGTGGCCCTGATAGGCCTGTTCATTCGCTGGATGTCACGCACCTTCGAGGCGCGTCCGACATTGAATCAGTGCATCGGCTTTGCCGCTTATACCGCCACACCGTACTTCCTGGCCGGGCTTTGCGGGGTTTACCCCAGCCGCTGGCTGGCGGTAGCCGTATTGCTGGTGGCCTCGGCCTATTCGACCTACCTGCTGTTTATCGGCTTGCCCAAATTCATGAGCCTCAAAAAGGAACAGGGACTGTTGTACTCGGCGAGTGTCTGGGGTGTCGGGTTGCTGGTCCTGGTGACCATGCTGGTGGAGATGATTTTGCTGTGGTTCAACGTGTTGCAGCCGGAATACTTGCGGTTTCCGGTGGGGTGATCACGGGAGGGGCGAGCGACGCAGGCCCCATCTCCGCTCACACAATCCGTTTGACCCGTTGGATCATTTATCCGTTTTCTTCATGCCGATTCGCCGGCGCATATCGGCCGTGATGCTCTGGCGGGTTTTCTTCAGGTCGGCCCAAGGCTCGTGCCCCACTTCCGCAAGACGCTCATGAACGTTGTGTACATTCCACAGATTCGCCCCCTTGAGCTCCGCCACCTCATCCCGAAAGATGGGCACCGACACCGGCAGCCCCTCTCGGGTCCGGACGGCGTAGGCGCAGATGGTGGTGGCGCCCAAGCCATTGCGCAGGTAGTCGATGAAGATCCGCCCTACCCGATTCTTCGGCCCGGACACCGCAGAGAAACGATCCGGCAGCAGCTTTGCCATATGGCTGACAATGGCGTGGCTGAACCCCTTGACCTCGTCCCAGCCGAGTTTGCGCGTCAGCGGCACCACCACATGGATGCCCTTGCCGCCACTGGTCTTGAGGAATGCCTTGAGGCCCAGTTCATCGAGCACCGACAAGGTCAGCTGGGTCGCTTCGACCATGCTCTTCCAAGGCAACGCCGGGTCCGGGTCGAGGTCGAGGACGAAGCGATCCGGCTTGTCCAGATCCACGGTGGTGGCATTCCAGGTGTGCAACTCCACCGTACTCATCTGCACCGCACCGATGAGGGCTTCGGCGTTGTTGATGATCATCACCGGCTGCCCGGTCAGTGCCTTGTCCAGGCTGGTAATCCCGGGGATCGCCAGGCGCTCGGGATTCTTCTGGAAAAACAGCTCGCCGGCGATCCCGTCCGGCGCCCGAACCAGTGCTACCGGACGCTCGTACAGTTCCGGCAGAATGAACTCGGCAACGCCGGCGTAATATTCGGCCAGTTGCAGCTTGGTGGTACCGCTGGTGGCGTCGATGACCCGGTCAGGATGGGTGATCCGCACCTTGCCATCCATCGCCGGGATTTGAGTGCCCTTGGTTTTCGTCGCGGATTTGACCGGTTTTTTGCCGGCTTGTGCAGGCTTGTCCAGCGTTTTCGGACGCTCCTGAGTAATTTCCCTGGCTGGTTTATCACTGCGTAAACCATGGAACACCGCGTGGCGCACCGAACCTTCCTTGGTCATCTCGGCATACGCCACTTCGGCCAGCAACGTCGGCTTGAGCCAGTGCACGCCCTTGGCTTCGTAGCCGGTGGGCGGATTCACCACGGCAGCTTGCTTCGTCTCCAGGGGCAGCAACTGCTGGTGGATGTTCTTGAGGGTGGTCTCGTTGAACCCGGTGCCGACCTTGCCGGCGTAGCGCAACTCGCCGCTGTCGGCGTCATGCAACCCCAGCAGCAATGCACCGAAAGCACTGCGCGCGCCTTTGGGGTCGCTGAAACCGACCACCACGAACTCCTGGCGATTCTTGCATTTGAGCTTGATCCAGTCGCTGCTGCGCCGGGACACATAGGCACTGCCCGCGCGCTTGCCGATCAGCCCTTCCATTTGCATCCGGCAAGCGCTGTTGAGCAACGCTTCGGGGGTTTCCTCGAAGGCATCGGAGAAACGCAACAACGGACTCTCACTGCCTTCCAGCACTGCAGCCAATGCAGCCCGGCGTTGCTCTACCGGTACTTTGCGCAAGTCCATGCCATTGAGATAAGGCAGGTCGAACAGGTAATAAGCGATCTTGCCGCTGCTGCCGGCGTCGAAGGCGTTTTGCAGGGCCTGGAAATCCGGTACGCCCTGTTCGTTGACCACCACCATTTCTCCGTCGAGCCAGGCCGACTCAAGCCCGAGCCCGGCCAGGGCCTCGGCCTGGCTGGGCAACTTGTGGGTCCAGTCGTGGCCGTTGCGGGTAATCAGGCGAACGTCACCGTTCTCGATACGGGCCATGACCCGATAGCCGTCGAATTTGATTTCATAGAGCCATTCGCCGTCGGGGGCGCTTTCCACCAGGGTCGCCAGCTCCGGCTTGAGTGTCTCGGGAATCGGCACGGCCACCGCGCCGCTGAGGGTGGTTTTCGCGATTTTTTTCGATGACTTGGGCTTGGCGGCTTTGTCCGGCTGCTTCACCGCTTTGGCAGCAGCGGCTTTACCCCGGCGCTTGGGTGCGATGGTGCGATCGCTGAGCACGCTCTCCGGCTCGGCCTGCACTACGTCGTATTCACTCTCAGGACGAGCGGCTTCGTCCTGGTGTTTGATCAGGAACCACTGTTCCTGCTTGCCCGGCATGTGCGTACGCACCAGATTCCACAGGCCGGCCAGCTTCTCGCCTTGCAGCTCGAACTTGAGCCGGCCTTTCTCGTAGGCCTCATGGGGATCGCCCTGGGGAATCCACACGCCCCGATCCCAGACAATGACATCGCCGGCGCCATAATGACCTTCCGGAATGCTGCCCTCGAATGTTGCGTAATCCAATGGGTGATCTTCGACATGCACGGCAAGGCGCTTGGACTTGGGGTCCAGGCTCGGTCCCTTGGGCACCGCCCAGCTCTTCAGTGCGCCGTCCAGTTCCAGGCGGAAGTCGTAATGCAGGCGTGAAGCATCGTGTTTCTGAATGCAGAACTGCAAGGCGTGGGCGGTTTTCTTCGATTTGCGCGTGCGCTTCGCCGCCGGCTCCGGGGTGGCGGCGAAATCACGCATACGGTTGTATTCATCAAGGTTCTTGCTGGTCATCGGCCACCTGCGACTTGCTGTAGCGCCGGACCGGCCACCGGCAGCCCGGCAGTTTCCGATACCAATTGATCCACGACCCGACCCAGGGCCTGCACAGGTGTATCTCCCAGGAGCAAGCCTTGTTCGTAGAGGACCACTTGCCGGTCAGCACTGGTGCCTTCCTGCACGATGCGTCGCGCCTGCTTGAACACGTCGCAAACGCCCAGGGCGGCGGCCGTTTCACCAAAGGTTTGTTCGGCCAGGGTCAGCCATTCACCGATGAGCATGGGCTGCTCCTGCCCCTCGATGATGAACTCCGCGAGGATCCCGTGGCGTTTGGCCCGCCAGCGGTTTTCCTTGAGGATCCACTGGGATGTCTGGCTGTAGCGCGCCCCGGGTTTGGGTTGGGCAATGGCGTGGGCCACCATCAGCCGAAACAGCGAGACGAGACAGAGCACATCATCGATCCGGGGACAGGCATCGCAGATGCGCATTTCCAGGGTGGGGAAATGCGAGGAAGGCCGGATCACCCACCAGCAATCGCTGGCCTGGCGAATAGAACCGGTGCGCATGAGCAAGTCGACATACTCGGCAAACGCCGATTCGTCTTCGAAAAACTCAGGGACACCCATGCGCGGCCACTCATCGCAGGCGACCTGGCGGTAGCTGTTAAACCCGGTATACGCGCCATTCCAGAACGGTGACGAAGCACTCAGCGCTAGAAACATCGGCAGCCAGGGCAGAACCTCGTTCATCACCCGTACCCGGTCCCGGTCGGCCGGGACCTCCACGTGCACATGCAAGCCCGACAGCACGCTGCGTCGGGCCACTCGCTGGTAATCATCGAACAGTTGCTGGAAGTGCAGTTCATCGGTGGGCTGTAATCCCTGGGCAGCCATGGGATGAGAGCCGGCGCTGAGCAACCCCAATCCATGGGGCGCCAAGCGCCGCGTCAGCCCTGCGCGCACTTTGGTCAAGTAATCGGCGGCCTCGGGCAGGCTGCGAAAGATGGGTGACGCCACCTCGACCTGGCTCTGGAACATTTCATGGGCGAAATGCTTGCCCAGCTCGATCCGGCATTCGGCCACCACCGCTTCAGACGTTTGGCCGGGCATGCAGCGGGTTTGCAGATCGGTGATGAAATATTCCTCTTCAATGCCGAACTTCAGACGCCTGTTCATCGATAATCCCTCCGATTCCCGCGCCGATGCGGGTTACCACCAACGCCACCACGGCGATCCTTTCCACGTCCCGATAACCCGGTGTCAGCAATTCTTCACCAAACACGTCCGGGTCCAGTTCCTTGTAGGTCCAGCCAAAATCCGGCGAATCGCGCCAAGCTCCCAACGCCTCCAGGAACGGATCGCGACCTTCGACCATCGCGACACCGGTGTAGAGCACCAGGGAGCCGCCTGGCATGAGCCGGGGCAACGCCTGCTCGACGATGCGCAACGACAGTCCGGCGCCGAGGGTTCCACCACCGTCGCGATAGGCGCGCTCCGCCGGATCGGCCATATACGGAGGGTTGGCGACGATCAGGTCGAACTGGCCGTCCACGTTCTGCAGCAGGTCGCTATGCGCGATCTCTAGGTTACCCACCTCGGCCAACGCGGCGTTGACTGCGCTCAGGCGCAGGGCCAGCGGGTTGATGTCCAGGGCGAGCACCTGGGCCTCGCGACGGGCCCGGGCAATTACGATCGCGCCGACACCGGCGCCACAGCCGATGTCCACGGCTCGATGCACTGCCGTGAAATTCTGTTGCAGATGAGTATGGATCAGTTGTGCGAAGCGGTAGCTGTCCGGGCCAAAAAACACCGCGTCGCTGGACTCGGTAGGGAATGCCGAATGGGCAAACAGCAGCCCATCCAGGCTCGACCAGCGTACCCGGCTGCGAAGCAGACCTTCGCGCTCTTCCAGCACCTCGGCTTCCTGCAATTGACGCTGCTCATCGGCCGAAATCAGCCCCGGCGCAAATGGCCGCGACCAGCCGAACACGTCACGCAACGTCTTGGAATGTTCGTTTCCGGGGCGCTGGTTGACCCGCTTGTGGGTCAACGGCGTTGGCGTGATGAAGCGATAACCGTCGGCTTGCAGGCGACGGCCCAGCTGTAACAGCGCCAGGTCGGGTTCGGACAGGCGTTCTTCCTGATTCATGCAGGGCTCCTAGCGAAGTACGGATTTGAGTTCGATGAACCGGCGGGTCGCCAGCAATCCGGCCGGATGGCTGTGGCAACGGGGCGAAAGCCAGGGCATCAATGTCTGCATCTGCTGGGCGGGCGTTTGGCCACGTAGCGCCTGCTGCAGACTTTGCACATCGGGATCTTCCGCCGGCGTTGGCAGCGCGCTGGCGGCGCCGTGGTTGCGCCGGGGCGCCGCACGAGGGCCTTCGTCCAGCCAGTCGCCAGCGATCCAATCATGCAAGAGCTGTTTTTCGTAAGGGCTGAACACCCCGAACATCGCCGCGCCGGGACCTTCGATCAGGGTCCAGAACCGGCTGTTCTGCGGGTCCTCATGGCGCTTGATCCAGCCTTTGCCCTGCAGCGCATCGAGGAAGCCTTCCAACTGTCCCGGCATCGCCAGCCACTGGTTGACGGTCTTGCCCTCGAATTTGCAGTAATCGGAGTGCATATGCTGGCCGAACGGGCGTTTGCGTTCGAGCATGTCCAATACTTCGCGATACAGGTCGAACGACTCGATGATCGTCCGGCTGCCTCGCCCGAGGTCATTGAGGCGATAACCCAGGGTCACCCGGCGCCAGAAGGCGTCGCGATCGGCTTCCATCGGCATCAGTTGCAACAGCGATTGCACGGCTTTGTGAGCGTGGCCGGTACTGGCGTTATCGATGGTCACGTGGAGGGTGAAGTAATACGGGTCAATGTCCAGTTCGCTCAGCTCATAGGCGCTGATCAACAGGTGCAAGGGCAGTTGCTCGTAACCCAGGTTGTAGCCGATGACCTCGGGCAGGTATTCATCACCGGCATATCCCAGGGCCAACTGCACCGCGCCTTGCAGGTAGTGGTCATCGTCGATGTCCGGAGCATCCGCCAAACCATGTTCGGCGAGCAGCTTGCGGTAGATCACAACATGGTTCTGCGCCGGAACGCCGTCGCCCAACTCTTCCAGGTAGGTGCACAGCAGTCCTTCGAAGCGGTGGTCGTGCCAGTGTTCAAGCACGCCATACAACCAGGCTCCGTCTACCAGCTTGGTCGGTGCGACGGCCTGGAGGAAGTACAACGCGTGGGCCTTGTTGGAAAAAAACTCCCGTGCGCCTCCGTTTTTGCGCCGTTCCAGGTAATCACCATATTGCCGGGCCACACCGGCGCTGTGTTGCTCGACCCAGGCTTGCAGAGCCATGGGGTCGTCGGGCATCTCCTGCGCCAGCGTGGCTGCTTTATCCAGGCATGACTGGACAAAAGCTTGGGCCACAGCCTGCCGGTCGGCATCGTCCGGGCCCTGGAGCAGCCGCTCGTAGCATTGGCGCACGTTGCCGGCAGCGGTGAACGGATCTGTAAACGGTCGCACGGTGGCGGGCCGGTGAAGGGTGGTCAGCGCAGTCATAAGGGCCTCATGGGTGCTTGGCAGGACGCTGAATCAGCACGTCTCTTCCAGTGCAGAGCCTTGAGCGGAGCGAAAAATTCCCTCGGATTGAAATGCAGCCGGATAAACGGGGCGTGCTGTTGTAAGGGGAACCCTGGCTTTGTTCGAGCTCTCGAATGGAAGAGCCGAAGGTAAGTGCCAACCCTTGTGGCGAGGGGATTTATCCCCGCTGGGCTGCGAAGCAGTCCTAAAACCTGCCACTGCGGTGTACCAGACAGATTGAGTTGACTGTTCTAGGGCCGCTTCGCAGCCCAGCGGGGCGGTGCGACGTTTCGATAAATCCCCTCGCCACAGGGTTCTGGTTTATCCCGCCATCAAGGAGCACCAATGATTTTCACAGCGTGGGTTGCGGTGCTCGGTACCGTATTGCTGACCCTGGCCCTGACTTCTTCATACCTGCGCTGGATGCCGGTGACCACCTCGGCGATATGCCTGGCGCTGGGCGTCGCCATCGGTCCGGCGGGGGTGGAGTTGTTGCAGTTGGACATCCATGACTCCACAACGTGGATGGAACACCTCACTGAAATAGCCGTGGTGTTTTCGCTATTCGTCAGCGGTCTCAAGTTGCGCCTGCCCTTCAAAGACCGTACCTGGCGCGTAGCCTATGGGTTGGCCGGACCGGTGATGATCCTGAGCATCGCCGGTCTGTGCCTGACGCTGCATTATCTGTTCGGCCTCGGCTGGGGCGTGTCACTGCTGATCGGCGCGATGCTGGCGCCGACCGACCCGGTGCTGGCGGCGCTGGTGCAGGTCAACGATGCCCGGGACGACGATCGGGTGCGTTTCGGGTTGTCCGGTGAGGCCGGGTTGAACGATGGTACAGCGTTTCCGTTCGTGATCCTTGGTCTGCTGATGCTGCGCGACGGCAACGACGGTTTCCTCGCCGAGTGGGCCTTGCGCGATGTGCTATGGGCCGTACCGGCAGGCTTGTTGATCGGTTACATGATGGGCCGTGGCATCGGTCGCATGACCTTGTCGATGCGTATCAGGAATGCCGACAGCACCCTCTCGCCCAATGATTATCTGGCCCTGGCGTTGATTGCGTTGGCCTACGTCGCCGCCGAATCGGTCCAGGGCTACGGCTTTCTCTCGGTGTTCGCCGCCGGGTTGGGGTTGCGCCAGGCCGAAGTGGCTTCCACCGCCGAGGACTCGCCGCCAGCCGAACACCTGGTGCAACCGGTGGTAGGACACGAAACAGTCGCTCCTCGGCAAGCCGTGCTGGGGGACACCGAATCCCTGGAAGACAGCCAGGTGGCCGCCGGTGTGATGATGGGCGACATGCTCGCGTTTGGCAGCCTCGTGGAGCGCGCCATGGAGGTGTTCCTGGTGACGCTGCTCGGGATAGTGCTGGTTAATCACTGGGACTGGCGGGCCCTGGCCATCGGCGCGCTGCTGTTCGCCGTCATTCGTCCATTGTGTGTGCTGGCAATGCCTTGGGGCCGTTTGATGGACCGCTCGCAACGATTGCTGATCGGGTGGTTCGGCATACGTGGCATCGGCAGTCTGTTCTACCTGTTCTATGCCTTGAACCATCACTTGCCACCCGAGGTGGCGAATCTGTGTATCAACCTCACGCTCTCGGTGGTGGCCCTGAGTATCCTGGTCCACGGTTTGAGCACCCAGCCGACCCTGGCGTGGTATGAACGCCACAAGCGTTCAGGCTAGACCAGTGACCTCAAGCCCCGGGGTCGCTCACCTGGATGTAGACCGAATACATCCCCAGCAGTACCCAGAACGCGGCGAAGATCCACGGCGTACGCACCGAAAACAACAGGGATTTGCGGTACCCCTTGTGGGTCGATTCCCGCTCGCTGAACAGCGGCGACTCGTCATAGACCAGGCCCATCATCGGTTCGGAGCGCAACAGCTCACTTTGTTTGAAATGCCAATGATCGATGATCTCGTAGGCGGCACGAATACCCGGCCAGGCGTTGAGGGAGCTAAGGAAGCCCAGCAAGGCCAGGAACGGCGGCACGATCAAGGTAAACAGCTTGCCCCATTCCGGGTTCAGGTTTGCCATGCAGGAGGCGAAGGCGATCACCAGGAACGACTGGGCGGCAAGATACGCATCGGTACGATTGGCCAGGATACTGGTTTCGTACTGGATCTCCCGACGATAGAAATCCAGTCGTTCCTTGGGGGAGCCGAACAGTTTGGCCTGGTGTTCCGTCAGCGCTTCTTCCTGGGTCTGGCTGGTCAGGATTCGGGGCATTGCGTGGGCTATCCCTCGGTAATGATTCGAACCTGTTAGAGGACCGCGCCAACAGGCAAGTTCAAGTCGATGGACCGCAGGTTCAACGAAACGTCGTCCCGCCGCCAGGGTCTTTAGATCATCGATGGCGTTGAGGAAAATTGGGTGGATTATCTTGCATGGGTGCAGTGGCCGGCGATGGTGGTGACGGTGCTCGCCGCCTGGCTGATCGGATCACGCCAGCCACGGCGGCGGCTAATGGGCTTCAGTTGCTTCATTGCAAGCAACATTCTGTGGGTTGTCTGGGGGCTGCATTCGGATGCGTATGCGCTGATTGTGTTGCAGTTCTGCTTGTGTGCCATGAATCTGCGGGGGTTCAGCAAAAATGCCCGATAGCCAGGGAACGCAAGCTTCTGTGACAAGGGTATCTGTGGGAGCAAGGCTTGCCCGCGATGAAGCTGATGCGGTCTTCTCAGAAACCGCAGTGTATGTATCGCGGGCAAGCCTTGCTCCCACAGGTTCTCCTGCCACAGGTTCTCCTGCTACAGGTTCTCCTGCTGCTGGGGATCATCAACAGGCCATGGTCATTTCATCGTCTGCCCAATAGCCTGCACCAGGTCAATCTGCTTGAACGGCTTGGTCAGCCGCGGCAACTGCGTGGCGAAACCCTCCAGGCGCTCGGCGTAGCCGGTGGCAAGAATGACGGGCAAGGTGGGTTGCCGGTCTCGTAGCAACTTAGCCAAGTGCGCCCCATCCATCTGTGGCATGGCCATATCGGTGATCACCAGGTCGATGTCCGGATTGCGCTCGTATAATTCCAGCGCCTGCGCGCCCGACGGGGCGCAGAGCACCCGGTGCCCCAGATCTTCGATCAACAGGCGAGTGCTGGTCAGCACCAGGCTGTCATCGTCGACCACCAGCACCAGCAGTTCCTGGGTCGACAACGGTGCCTGCGCCTGTACCGGCACCGTCTCCGGCACCGAGTGATCAGCCACTGGCAGCCATAACTCAGCCGTGGTGCCGACCCCCTTCTGGCTCTTGAGTATCAACCGCCCCCCCAACTGTTCGGCCAGGCCATGCACCATGGACAAGCCCAGGCCTGTGCCCTTGCCGACACCCTTGGTGGTGAAGAACGGGTCCACGGCCGAGGCCAGCGTCGCCTCATCCATCCCCTCGCCTTCGTCGGTGATCGACAGACAGACGTACCGCCCGGTCCTCAGAGACGTGTCCGGAGCCCCAGTATCCCGTCGCTCATTGGCCGCAATCAGGATGCGCCCGCCGTGGGGCATGGCGTCCCGGGCGTTGGTCGCCAGATTGAGGATGGCCAGTTCCAGCTGGTTGACGTCCGCCAGGACCGGCGACAGCGCATCGGCGAAAGCGGTCTGGATATGTATCGACGGGCCCATGGAGCTTTGCAGCAGGCCGCTGATGCCCTGCACCAAGGCCGCCAACTCCACCGACTCGGACGTCAGTTTCTGCCGACGGGCAAAGGCTAGCATCCGCTGGGTCAGCGAAACCCCGCGCAGCGCGCCCTGTGTCGCGTTGTCCAGCAATTGGGCCAGTTTCGGGGTACCAGGCATGCGCTTGCGCACGATCTCCAGGTTGCCGAGAATCACCGTGAGCAGGTTGTTGAAGTCATGGGCAATGCCGCCCGTGAGTTGACCGATGGCCTGCAATTTCTGGGACTGGAACAGGGCCTCGCGGGTCTGCTCAAGGGCCTGCTGCGCCTGGGTGGCGTCGGTGATGTCGCGGGTGATCTTGGCAAACCCCAGCAGCGTGCCGGTGTCGCTGCGGATCGCATCGATGACCACATGGGCCATGAACCGCGTACCGTCCTTGCGTACCCGCCACCCTTTCTTCTCGAAGCGCCCTTCGCTGGCGGCGATGCTCAACGCCCGCTGTGGCTCGCCATTTTCACGGTCTTCGGGGGTATAGAACATCGAAAAATGCCGGCCAATGGCCTCAGCCGGCAGGTAGCCCTTGATCCGTTGCGCCCCCTGGTTCCAATTGGTCACTTGCCCTTCAGGATTGAGCATGTAGATGGCGTAATCGGTGACACTCTGTACCAGCAGGCGAAACTGCTGCTCGCTTTGCTTGAGGGTTTCCTCGGCCATCTTGCGATCGGTCAGGTCGCGGGTGATCTTGGCAAAACCGAGCAAGGCGCCGCTCTGGCTGTCGATGATCGGGTCGATGACCACATGGGACCAGAACAGCGTACCGTCCTTGCGCACCCGCCAGCCCTCGCCTTCGAAACGGCCCTCGCGCAAGGCGGTATCCAGCGCCCGTTGCGGCAGGCCGGCGGCGCGGTCCTGGTCGGTGTAGAAACGGGAGAAATGCTGGCCGAGGATCTCGGACTCTTCGTAGCCTTTGAAGCGCCGGGCACCGGAGTTCCAACTGGTGATGATACCCGTAGGGTCGGTCATGTAGATGGCATAGTCGACCACGGCGTCGATCAGCAGCCGAAAACGCTGTTCCTCGTTAATGCGGGCAGTCTTCTGATTGTTCTCAAGCATTTTTGGCCGGGGTGTCCGTGTAGATTCTTTGCGAAGTATGGTGCAGGTCCTGCCTCGGAAATTATTAACCGGCGGGACCAAAAATGGAAATCGACGCAAATCCCTTTGTGGGAGCGAGCCTGCTCGCGATAGCGGTCGTTCAGTTGGCCCTAAGTGACTGAAACGCCGCAATCGCGAGCAGGCTCGCTCCCACAGGATTTAGCAGGATGTTCTTGAGTGACAGACCACCAACCCGGCAATAAGTGCTGCACCCGGGCTTCGCCGAACCGGTCGTCGATCAGCATCACCACCCCACGGTCCTGTTGGGTGCGGATGACGCGCCCGGCGGCCTGGACGACTTTCTGCAAGCCGGGGTACAGGTAGGTGTAGTCATAGCCGTCGCCGAAAATCGCGGCCATGCGCTGCTTGATCTGTTCGTTGACCGGATTGAACTGCGCCAGCCCCAGGGTGGCGATAAACGCGCCGATCAGCCGCGAGCCCGGCAAGTCGATTCCCTCGCCGAACGCACCGCCCAGCACCGCGAAGCCGATGCCCTGGCTGTGCTCCATGAACCGTTCGAGAAAGGCCTGCCGGGACGCTTCGCCCATGCCCCGGGATTGGGTCCAGATCGCAATGTCCGGGTGCCGTTCGGCGAACAGCCCGACCACCTGTTGCAAGTAATCGAAGCTACTGAAAAAGGCCAGGTAGTTGCCGGGACGTTCGCCGAACTGGCGCGCCATCAACCCGACAATCGGTTCCAGCGATGCCTGGCGGTGGGCGAAACGGGTGGAAATCCGACTGACGACCTGAACGTCCAGTTGTCCGGCATGGAACGGTGATTCCACATCGATCCACACCATATCCGCCGGTGTGCCCAACAGGTCGGCGTAGTAGTGCCGTGGACTCAGGGTGGCGGAGAACAGCACGCTGCTGCGGGCCGCCGTGAGCCTTGGCCGCAAGAAGCCGGCCGGCACCACATTGCGCAAGCACAAGGTGGACAGGCTGCGTTGACGACCGAGCTCACGCTTATGGATGTCAAACAGGAAATGCTCATTGAACGATTCCGCCACCCGACCGAACTGCAAGGCCTCGAAGTAGAACGCCTGCAAGTCGCCGTCCAGGCCCTGGGGATGGTCATTGAGGTAATCGCCGATGGCCGTGGTGCACAGGGACAGTGCCTGGAGCAGTTTCTCCGGTGGTTTTTCATAGGCCTGGTAGGCCGCAACCTGAAGAGCGTGCAAGGCGTTCCACTGGCGATTGACCCGCTGCAAGGATTTCTTCAGGGGTTCGGGGGCGGTTTTGCGCACCGCGGCCAATGTGGACTGGTCGAGGGTCGCGCTGTACATCTGCCGCCCCCGTTCCACCAGGTTATGGGCTTCATCAACCAGGGTCGCGACGGTCAAGCCATCGGCCTGGGCCAGGGCGAACAGCAAGGCGCTGAAGTCGAAATAATAGTTGTAGTCGGCGACGACCACGTCGGCCCAACGGGCCATTTCCTGGCTGAGGTAGTACGGGCACACTTCATGGGCCAGCGCAATCTCGCGCAACGCGGCCTGATCGAGCAAGGTGAGCCTGCTGGC
Source organism: Pseudomonas corrugata (assembly GCF_001269905.1). GTDB lineage: Bacteria > Pseudomonadota > Gammaproteobacteria > Pseudomonadales > Pseudomonadaceae > Aquipseudomonas > Aquipseudomonas corrugata. The sequence goes on from NZ_LHVK01000022.1 coordinate 206,837, forward strand.
GGCCTCGCGGGCGCCGGGCAGGCGTTCATAGAAGCCACGGGCCAGTGGACAGGATTCGCCATGGCACGCCTTGTCCGGATGCTCACAGGCTTTATCCCTGGCGACCATCTCCAGGACCCGCAACGGCATCGACGGTGCGCTATGGGTGATCACCCGCGCGGCATCCAGCGCCAGCTTGCGTCCCGGCGTCTTGGCCGTGAGAAAGAACACCTTGTCCAGTCGCTGCGGCGCCAGGGCCTTGAGCATCGGGAACAGCGTACCGATGGTCTTGCCGATGCCGGTGGGCGCCTGGGCCATGAGGCAGCGTCCGGTGCTGACCGCCTTGAACACCGACTCGGCCAGGTGCCGTTGTCCCGGCCTGAAGCCAGCATGGGGAAAGGCCAGCGCCTGCGCACCGCCGTTGCGCGCTTGCCGGTGAGCCATCTCCTGTTCGGCCCAGGCCAGGAACAATGCGCACTGCTCTTCGAAGAAAGCCTCGAGCTGCGTCGCCTCGAAGCCTTGCGTCAGGCAGGTTTCCTGTTCACTGACGATGTCGAAATACACCAGGGCCACGTCGATGCGCGACAACTGCAGCTTCTGGCACATCAGCCAGCCGTAGATCTTCGCCTGGGCCCAGTGCAGCTGGCGATGATTGGCCGGTTGCCTGGACAGGTCGCCGCGATAGGTCTTCACCTCCTCGACGCAATTGCGGGCCGGGTCGTAGCCGTCGGCCCGCCCCTTGACCCGCATGCTCCGGTAACGGCCTTCGAGGCTGATCTCGGCCTGATACGTCTCGTTGCGCCGGGACGCCACGGTGCGGTGGCCAACGATGCCTTCCAGTGCTGTGGGCGACGGGGTAAAGCGCAGATCCAGGTCGCCGGTCTTGGCAGTGAACTCACATAACGCCCGCACGGCGATGCTGTAGGCCGGTTCCGGGGTCATGCGCCCTGCTCCATCCATTGCACATGGCAGACCGCGACGGGCATCCGGTGTTCGTGACAGAACGCCAGCCAACGCAATTGGTTGTCCTGCAGGCGGTCGCCGGGGCCTTTGACTTCGATCATGCGATACGTCTTGTGCTGCGGCCAGAACTGGATCAGGTCCGGCATGCCGGCACGGTTGGCCTTGATGTCCAGCAGCAGGCGATTGAACCAGTGCTTGAGGTGTTCGGCCGGGAGGCAATCGAGTGCCTGATGCAACAGTTCTTCAGACATCGCACCCCAGAACACGAAAGGCGATTGGACACCCCATTTCTCTGTATAGCGACGCACAATGGTGTCCCGATAGCGCCCATCGTCGAGTTCCGCGAAGCAGGTGGCGAACAGTTCGGCGCGGCGGACCGGGAAATCTTCGTTGAGCAGGTCCACCGGGCCGCGCTGGAACGGATGGAAGAACGCCCCCGGCAAAGGCGCGAAAATAGCCGGCCAGCACAACAGGCCGAACAATGAGTTGATCAGGCTGTTCTCGACGTAATGCACCGGGGCGGTCTCGTCGTGCAAATGAGCCTGGACGTGATACTCCACCGACAAGGCCGGATCGACGCGGGGCAGACGAAGGTCCAGCCGCTCCGTTTCCCGGACCACGGCACGAGGCACCGGCGGGCCGCCCAGCTTGCGCTGCAACCGCGGCACGACCCTGAGCAACGCCTGGCTTTCAGCTGCGTTCTCCGGCGCCAGGGCTGCCGCTTCCCCCAGCTCCAGGGCCAAGGCGTACTCACCGAGGCGCTCCAGCACGCGGATCATCCGCAACCGTGCGCCGGGGTAGCGGCAGTCGCGATAGATGCACAGGGCCAGGGCAAAATCGGCGATGCGTTCGGCGTGCTGGCCGATCTGGAACAGCAACTTGCCTCGGCGCCGCTCCAGCCACGGGTTGTCCAAGACCAACGCGTTGACTTGGGCGACGATGTCGTCCAGTGGCTCGCCGGCTTCGAAGCGCTGCTGGCACCCGTGCAGGAACAGACAGGCATCGACATCCTGTCGGCTGCGCAAGCCTCGGGATTCGGCGCTGAACGCCACGGTTTCGTAAGTGAAGATGCCCAGGTCCGCCAGCACGAACTCCGACCAGTCCTGATAGAGGTTGCCAAAGAACATCAACCGCAGCCGGTCGCAGGTTTCCATGATCGTCAGGCTGTACAGCCGCTCCTCCAACTGCGGGCACCATTGATTGAATGGCCGTGTTTCGTCCAGACGATCGTCCAAGGCCAGCAGCCATTCGGACTTTTTCGCCTTGGGCCGTTCGATCAGGTGGCCCAGGCACAGGATGATTTCCGGCTTGAGCAGCACCTCGAACAGTTCGGCAAGGTTCAGGGGTTGATCCTGTACCCAGCCCAGGGACAGCAGCGGTTCGACCGCCGCGCCAATGTCACCGATTTCCAGGTAGTGCAATTTGCTGTGCCGAAAGCGCAACCCCTTGCGCATCACCATGCGTACCAGCAAGCCCTGGGACGAGCGAGGCAACGACGCGAAGTCGTCGATAAAGCGCTGCTCCTCGATGCTGAGTACGTCGGCATAGCGTTGCGTCAGCCAGGCAAGCACCTGCTGGAAATTGTTCAGGTAATAAAAGGGATCGTCGAGAGGGTTGGCTGTCACGGGAAGAAGCGCCACGGGTATTGGAGTACTGGTTATGCGTACAGATACCAGCTACGGACGACTCGGGCAACTGCAAAGGATGAGTGGTTCCCTCAATCAATAAAGTGAAATCCTCTAGTCGGCGATGAACTTTCCTACAGTAAGCGGGACCAATGGCGGTTGATTACAGTGATGGCGCGGCCGGATGAGCCGCGTCCTTTGATCGAGAGGTATGGATATGAATATCAGATTTCTGGGCCTGCCTTTGGCTGCCGCAGCGTTCCTGGCGCTGGCCGGCTGCTCGACGCCGACCGTCGTGACCTTGCAGAACGGCACCCAGTATTTGACCAAGGACACCCCCAACACCCGAACGTCCGATGGCTTTTACGAATTCGAAGACATTGCCGGCAAGAAAGTCCGGGTGCGCGCCGACGACGTGGCGACGATTCGCAAGGAAGACTGAATATCTTTGGCCTTGGCCGGGATGACGATGGCATCGCTGGCATCACTTGCGGCTGTACTGCCGCCATCGCGAGCAAGCTGTGCTCCCACAGGGGATCTGCGGTGGTCATGGAATCAAAGTCAGCCCCGATCCATGTGGGAGCGGGCTTGCTCGCGAAAGCGGTGAATCAGTCGCTTAAAGGATTGACTGTACTGCCGCCATCGCGAGCAAGCTTTGCTCCCACAGGGGATCTGCGGTGGTCATGGAATCAAAGTCAGCCCCGGTCCATGTGGGAGCGAGCCTGCTCGCGATGGTGGCACATTCAACATCGATGCAGCAGGTCCACCGCTATCGCGAGCAAGTTCAGTTCCCACAGAGGTCAGGGTTCAATACCCAGGAATCAGGCAAACACGATGTTGTCTCCAACCTGCCCCAGCCCTACCCCCACCAAGGTCACGGAGTTGTCGCCAACCGTGAGCAGCGTATCGGCGCCCACCTGCGACAAGTGCTGGCTGTAGTCATAACCCGCCCCAGCCCCCTGTATGCCGAGGAAAACCAACTTGTCACCCCCGTCGTAACCGCTGATCCGGTCCTGACCGAATACGCCACTGAAGATGAAGGTGTCGCTGCCGCCACCCGATTGCATCACGTCGTTGCCCGAACCGCCGACGAAGGTGTCGTTGCCCACACCACCCACCAGTTGGTCGTTGCCGTCCAGGCCGAACAGCCAGTCACCGGTCGCCCGAGCCATCAAGGTGTCGTCAGCCGCGCTGCCGTTGACCGATGAGGCATACGCCGTCAGGTTGCCCGCGGTCACCAGACCGTTGGCGGTCACGCTGTGGCTGACCTCATCCTTGAGCATTCCCCAGAGCGATCCGGGCTCCCGGCTGACCAGCGTACCGATGTCACGGGTGATGCTGATCCCGCCATGAGCATCACCCATGTACAGCGTTCCGGCCCCGTCATGGGCAAAACTGAAGTCCTTTATCGATTGCTGCAGTTGCAGGCAGTTGGTGCCCTGCCCGCCCAGGATAACGTTATAGCCACCGCCATCGCGGAACGTATCGTTGCCGGCGCGACCTTCCAGGTAATCGTTACCCTGGCCGCCCTGGATCAGATCCGCCTGGTCGCTGCCAATGATGAACGTACTGCCGGTATGGGCTTCGGCATTGCGATTGAGGTCCTGCACCCACGTATTGCCCCGAGCCGGGTCCGACAGATTGGCAACGATGATGGTGGAGTCCTTTCCGGTCAGGTCGTAGAACGCCGAGCCCATGATCCGCCCCATGCCATCGCCGTAGCCGGTGGGCAGATGGGAAATCCAGGTGGGAATGTTCAGGATGGAAAACGGCAACACGTTCCAGGCCGTCGACGCGTAATGGTCGTTGAAGCTGACGATGTTGTTCGTGGCTGATTCCTGCTGCGCATCATGCACGCCCACCGACGCCAGATTGAAGGTCGAACCGTCCAGCGCCCGGAATACCGGATCGTTTTCATAGCCGATGTTCAGCACTTTGTCGGTGCCGCTCTGGGTCGGTGAAGCATAAGCGATGTAGTTCGCGCTGTTGTAGAAGCCCGACCACTTGTCCGCGCTCAAGTCGGCCATGCTATTGACCGCCAACCCACCCAGGCTGTGGCCGCTGACCAACACGTCCTTGCCCGTCAGGCCGTGGGCCTGGGCAAACTTCGCGACGTCGGCAAGCAGATTGCCGAAGGCCTCACCTGCGTAGTTTTTCGCATAGTCCTTGGGCCCCAGGGCGGCCATCAGGTCGTTGATCACATCGCCTATTGAGTCGGTGATCAGGTTTTCCCGGGGGCCGCTGGTGCCACGAAACGACACGCCGATTTCCTGCAGATGTCCATCAGCGTCGTACTTGCCAAGGATCTCCACTTGCGCGGTGGTGTAGCCGGTTTTCTCGCCGAAAAATGTTCCGCGACCATCCACCTTGCCGGTATAGCCCAGTTGCGAGGCACTGATGGGCGTCCAGCCGGCCTTTTGCACCGCTTCCAGGGCAAGCTTTTCCGAGTCGGGATTCCACGGCACGCCGGGAATCACCCCTTGGGAATCGGTGCCGCCCAGCAGTGCCGTGACCAGGGTCGCCGGTAGACCGGCACCGAAGCCATTGTGCTGGTACCCGGCAGCAAAGCCATTGTCGAGGTTATGGTAGGAATACAACATGATGGCCATTGCATCGCTCACCAATGCCTTGGACTCGGTGGTGCCGAGGTTCTTGTAGTCGTAGATACCCATGTGTAGCTGCCTCTCTTTTTGTTGTTGGAATGGGGGATGAAGTGAAGGGGCCAACCGGCCATTTATCCTGGTTCAGAACTGCCAATCCAGCGTCAGCCCGACACCATGGCTTTTATCCCGGGCACCGAGCACGCCGTTGTAGTCCAGGTTGACGCGCACATCCTTGGCCACTGCGAGCCCGGCCCGTGCACCGATCACCGCGGCATTGCGGTCCATGGCCACGCTCTGCACCGCGAAGGTATCCGCGCTGCCGGCGAACGCCAGGTCCTGTTCGGAACGGGTGTTGCTCAAGTTGTGCTGCCAGCCGAGTGACCCGGAGAGCTGCAATTGCTGCGTCTGCGACAGCGCCAGGGTATGGCTGGCCCGCACACCCAGCGTCGACAGCACCGCATCGCGACGGTCGTTGCCACCGTGCAGGGCTGCGCTGTCGCCTTTCTCATGGAAACTGTCACTGTCCAGATGCACATAAGCCAGGTTGGCGAACGGTTCCAGGTCCACGGGTTGCAGGTCGAGGCGATATGCCGCTTCGGTGAAGAGCTGGGCGGTGCGGGCATCACGCTTGGCTTTCTCCCGACCATTGATCTCGGCCCACTGCAGCTCGCGTTTCACGTCGATGCGATGCCAGCTGTAGGCGCCACCGACGGTCAGGCGCAGCGCGTCGATCTCATGTCCCAGGTAGACCCCCAGGTGATAGCTGTCGGCCTTGGCCGACGAATGCGTGCCATCCCCCATGCTCAACGAGCTGTCGCTGTATCCGGTGACGAAACCCAGTCGTGTCCGTTCGCTGATCAAGCCATCGCCACCGATCAGCAGCCCGCCGATGGAGCTGTTGGAACTGGCATTGTCATGTCCCCCTTCGCTTTTGCCCCAGGCACCGAGCACCTTGACCCAGAGGTTGCTCCCGGTATCGGTGGGCGTATTGGCGTCGTACAGCGCGTCCTGGCGCAGGCGATCACCTACGGCATCTCGCAGGTAACGGCTTTGGTTGATCAACAACGTGCCAATGGCTGGATGGATCTCGCCGGACAGTTGCTGGAACGCCTGTTGGGCCTCGGCGGCGCTGGGTGACAGCAACAAGGCTTCGTAGAGGCCGTTGCCGGCCCCCAATTGCTCTGCCGCGGTCGCCACCGAGCGCTGGTTGGGGGTCAGGCCAAGGCTGCTGAACGACGTTGCGTTGCGCGCCACCGCCAATCGAACGCCGCTGGCGGAATACACCAGGTTTCCTCCCAGGAACGCATAATTAGGTAGCACCTCGCCAAAACGCCCCTCGATACCGTCGGCCGCCTGCAGGATGTCGAGCTGACGCCCCAGCAGACTTTTCACTTCGCTGGCGGAAAGTAGCGTCGGGCTGTTTTCCAGGGACAACGACACCGTCGCGCCGTCGATGGAGACCTTGCCGCCGGCAATGATCAGATCGCTGGAGGTAGGCGACACCTCCACCGCGTAGGTCGAACCCGATTGGAAGGTCACATCCCCGGCCACCTGCAACGTGCCGATGGAATTGCCCGGCGCCACGCTGCCTCCCTGCTTGGCCGTCAGGCTGGCGATGCGGCCATTCCCGCCCAGCACACCGCCGTCATTGACAGTCACGGCCGATGCCAGAGAGCCGTTGATTGCAAGACGCCCCTCGTTGACCAGGGTCGGCCCGCTGTAGGTATTGTCTCCCGTGAGTACCAAGGTGCCGACGCCTTCCTTGGTCAGGCCACCGTGACCAGTTATGTCGTTGCGCCACACATCCAGCCCGCACTGGATTCCGCTGCACACCCGTTCAGTGGGTTTGCCAGCATCGACGATCGCACCGACGCCCGGCAGGTCCGCCACGAATTGCCCTGTGCCGTAGGCGCCGTCGATACGGAATTCCACGGGAATGTCTTGCTCGGTCACCAGCATCGACGGGCCGTCTATGGCCTTGCCCAGGTTGATCATGCCCCAGCCATACAGCGAATCGACGCCAGGGGCGCCCATGTCGGTGGCCGTGGTACGCAGCACACTGGCGACCTGAGCACCGGTCATGTAGGGGAAGCGCTCCATCAACACCGCCACACTGCCGGCGACATGGGGCGCCGCCATGGAGGTGCCGCTCTTGTTGGCGTAGCCGACCGTCAGGTCATCGGCGCCGGTGCCGCCGATCACGGCGCTATAGACCCGGGTGCCTGGCGCCGATACACAGAAACTGGCGGTATAGCCACAGCGCGACGAGAAGGTGCTGATGGTGTAGGGATCGGGGCTGCTGGTATCGGGGTTGATCTGAAGGGCGGCAACCGTGAGCCAGTTCGGCGCGATGTCTGGCACGAAATACGCCAGGCCCGCGATGGCGTCGGGGTTGTTGAGGTTGTAGTCGTTGCCGGCGGCGAAAATAGTCACGATTCCACTGCGGGCCGCAGCGATGGCGCCTTCGTAGGCGCCGCCCGGCCGGGTGCCCAGCAGCGGCTGAATCTGGTCGAACTGCAATTGCGCATCCTGCACGGAGAAGTGCGGGAAGGCGGGGTCGCGGCCGCCTTGGTCGAAGCGGTCGGTGATGCCGATGCCCCAACTGTTGTTGATGATCCGTGCGCCGCTGGCGATCAGCGCATCCCAACCGGCCTTGTACACCGCGCCATCGTTGCCCAGGATGATGCCGTCTTCGGGTCCTGGATCGCCGTTGTCGGCACTGATAATCTGAGCGTCGAACGCCACGCCGTGCATCGGGCTGCCATCACGGCTGCCGGCGGCGATCCCGCCGACATGGGTGCCATGGGAGCCCAGCTTGCCATCGGAGCCTACCGTGGGCGAGCCGTCATAGCGGAAGGGGTCACCGGCCCTCACCGGGATGTACGGGTCGGTGTATTCACGGATACCGCTGGTGACCAGGGTCACGACTTTGTCGGTGCCGGAAAACTCCGGATGCGCGGCATAGACCGGCTGGTCGAAAATCCCCAGCTTGACGCCCTTGCCCGTGTAGCCGGCGGCATAGGCCTGCTGAGCATTGATCGCGCCCAACCCCCATTCGGCGTTGAATTCGGCACTGCGCCAACTGTCCGGGTCCCCGGACCTGCCGCCCTCGACATAAGGCGCCGCCTGGGCCGTGCCCAGGGTCGCCACAGCGCAGAACACGGCCAGATTCAAGGTTTTGAGCAGGAACAGACTGCCTGTTTTTCCGGGGTGCTTCTTGTTATCGATTTTCATGAACCATCCTTAGTTGATGCAAAAGTCCTGTAGCTTTCCCGTCCCTTGGGGCTTGCACTGGTCTCCTGTGGCGAGGAGTCAATGGATCAGCGGGTTACAAACGCCTCATCCACCTTCGCCAGGTCCTGTTCCCCCAAGGTGCCGGCGTAGTAATGCAATTTGACCCAGGCCATGAGGTAGTCGTAGCGGGCCTGTGCAAGGTCGCGGCGAGTGGTGTAGAGCTGTTGCTCGGCGTTGAGTGCGTCAAGGTTGACCCGCTCGCCACCAAGAATGCTTTGCCGGGTCGACACCACCAGCGCTTCGGCGGAGACCAGGGCTTTCTGATAGGCCCGCAGCTTGTTCACCCCCGACACGCAGGCGCTGAATTGCCGACGCAGTTCGATCAGGGTTTCGCGGGTCTTGGCGTCCAGCTCGTACTCGGCCTGTTCCATGGTGCGGCTGGCCTGACGGGTCGAGGCCGAGACGCCACCGCCGGCATACAAGGGCACGCTCACTTCCAGGCCAATGGTGTTGGTGTCGTAGCGCTGGTTGTAGGTGTTGCCGCTTTCCGACTCGTTCTGGCGCATCGTCGCGTAAGCGCTGATCTTGGGCAGATGCCCGGCGCGGTTGCGCTCTACCTCGTAACGCGCCACGTCCACGGCTTGGCGCTGGGAAGCCAGGTTGGGGTTGTTGCTCACAGCCAATTCATGCCAGGTATCGAAACCGGCGGGCTGCAAGGCGAAGGTCTGGAAAGTTTCGTTCAACGGAGCCAGGTCGCCGATCGCCAGGGTGGGCACGCCGATCAGCGAACCCAGCTCGCGCAGAGAGGCATCCTGTTCGTTGTGCGCTTCGATCTCTTCGGCAGTGGCCAACTCGTAGCGCGACTCAGCCTCAAGAATATCGGTACGGGTGCCTTCGCCCTGGCGGAACAGGTGCTCGTTCTGGCGGAACTGCTGTTCGAAAGCCTTCTTCTTGGCCTGGGCAATGTCGATCTGGTCCTGAGCGAACAGCGCCTGGGTGTAATGGCTCAGCACCCGCACCAGCAACTCCTGGCTCTTGCCGCGGAAGTTCTCATCGGCGAACAGCGCCTGCGCCACGCCTTTGCGATAAGCCGCGTAAGCTTCGTAGTCCAGCAGTGGCTGTTGCAGGGTCAGGCTGGAGCCGTAACTGCTGTAGTTGCGATCGTCGTGCTGGCTGGCGCCGCGGTCATTGAGGTAGGTGACCTTGGACTGGTTGCGGCCCTTGTTGTAGCTGTAGCCCAGGTGCGGCAGCAGCCCGGCACGGCCGATGGCGCGATTCTCCAGGCCCGCGTCGCGCTCCTTGATCGCCCCGAGATAAACCGGGTCGTTGCGCAGGGCCTGTTCGTAGAACTCGAACGGCCCCATGGCCCAGACATTGTTGCAAATAGAGACGGCCAGCAGTGCCACCCCGTAGAATCGCTTCATACACCGGACATCCTTATTCCTCGGTCAACGCAGAGCCGGCCCGGTCGAGCAGCGGTTTGAACAAGTAGTTGAGCAGCGAGCGCTCGCCGGTACGCACGAACATCTCCGCCGGCATCCCGGGCTTGATCACCAGGCCATTGAGTTTTTCCAGCGCCGCATCGCCAACGTTGCTGCGCAACACGTAGTACGGCGTACCGGTTTTTTCGTCGATCATCTGATCGGCGGACACCAGGCTGACCTCCCCCGACACCCTCGGCGTGCGGCTCTGGTTGAAGGCAGTGAACAGGATGTCCACCGGCAGATGGATACCGACCTTGTCGATCAGGCTCACCGGCAGGTGCCCTTCCACCTCCAGCCGTGTGCCTTGGGGCACGATCTCCAGCAGGGTGTCGCCCTGGCGCACCACTGCGCCTTCGGTGTGCACTCCCAGGTTGACGGCGATGCCATCGGCGGTGGCGAGGATCTCGCTGTGTTGCAGCTCGAACCTGGCCGACGTGAGCTGTTGTTGCAGGGTTTCACTCTTGAGCTGGGCGTCGGCCAATTGGCTGCGGACTTCCTTTTGATACTCCTCGCTGTGTTGCTGCAGCTTCAGCCGAGACTCGATGATCCCCTGCTCCACCCGGCCGCTTTCGCCGCCGTTCTGAGCCAGCTCCTGCTGTACCTGGGACAATTGCCGTTGATAGTCCAGCAGGCGGTTACGCGGGATATAACCGTTATCTGCCAAGGGCTGCAGGTTGCCCAGTTGCAGGCGCAGGGACTCGGCCTGGGCAGTCAGGTCGCCACGGGCCCGTCGCATCCCCGCCAACTGCGCGATGGCGCCGTCGATGCTGGCGCGCAACGCGGCTTGTTCCCGGGCGAAGGCTTCGCGGCGGCTGCTGAACAGTTGTCGCTGGCCTTCGAGCACAAGCGCAAGGCGTGGATCCGGGTCCTGGCTCAATGCGCTCGGAAAACTCACTTGCGCCAGGTTATCCCGCTCGCTTTGCCAGCGCGCCAGGCTGGCCCAGGCCATCTGGTACTGGGCTTGCAGCGATTGCACGTCCGCTGCGGCCTGGGTCTGGTCCAGACGAAACAACGGCTGCCCTTGCTTGACCGCTTCGCCCTCTCGCACCAGGATCCGACTGACCATGCCGCTGCTCATCGATTGCACAGCCTTGCGCTTGCCGGAAACCACCACTGTGCCTTGTACGGGAATGCCCTGATCCAACGGGGCCAGGCTGGCCCAGGTAAAAAAACTGCCGGCGCCAAGGAGCGCCAGGGCCCAGCCCATGCGCATGAAGAAACGGGCGTCACGTTCGGGGCGCTCGTGGTGTCGAGTGTGTTCGAGGGTCATGTCGCGATCCTTGCTCATGCGTTTCCGGGCTTGCCGGCGGCCTGGTACTGACGACTCATGCTCAATCCGTTGGGCGTTGCCTGGGGTTTGTCTCGCGGAGTGTCCGATTGGCCGGATAGCGCCCGCAGCACTTCCTGGCTTGGTCCGAACGCTTGTAGCCGACCTTCGTTAAGCACCAGCAGCTTGTCGGCCTGGGCCAGCGCCGAGGAGCGATGTGTCACCAGCACGACGCTGGTGCCCTGGGCCTTCAGCTGCGCGATGGCACTGGCCAGCGCCGCCTCGCCGACGGTGTCCAGGTTGGAGTTGGGCTCGTCGAGCACCACCAGGCTCGGCCGGTCGTACAGGGCCCGGGCCAGGGCGACCCGTTGTTTCTGCCCACCGGACAAACCGCTACCGTCCTCCCCCAGGACCGTGTCGTAACCTTGGGACATGCGCAGGATCAGCTCATGCACGCCGGCCTGCTGCGCGGCAGCGACGACTTTCTGTGGGTCGGCCTCGCGAAAGCGGGAGATGTTCTCGGCGATGCTGCCGCTGAACAGTTCGATGTCCTGGGGCAGATAGCCGATGTACGGACCGAGTTGGTCACGATTCCAGCGATGGATATCGGCCCCGTCCAGCCGCACTGCACCTCCCAGGATCGGCCACACGCCCACCAGCACACGGGCCAGGGTGGATTTGCCGGAACCCGAAGCCCCCAAGACCCCAAGTACCTCGCCGGCAGCGAAACTGAAACTCACTTGATGCAATGTCGCCTGGCGCTGCCCCGGCGGTCCGGCGCTGACTTGCTCAAAGCTCACCTGGCCCTTGGGCGGTGGCAGTGGCATCGCGTCGTCCTGGGGCGGATAGGCCTGCAACAACGCGTCGAGACGACGATAGGCCAGCTTCGCGCCGCTCCATTGCTTCCACACGGCAATCAATTGATCGATAGGGCTCAATACCCGGCCCATCAGGATCGAGCCGGCAATCATCATCCCGGCGGTCATGTCGCCCTTGATCACCAGCAGCGCCCCCAATCCCAGCACGAGCGATTGAAGGCTCAGGCGCAAGGCTTTGCTGAACGCACTGATGACCGCACCGGTGTCGCTGGCCTGGTTTTGCAAGCCGAGAAAACGCGAATGCACGGTAAACCAGCGGTTGCGCAGTGCATCGAGCATGCCCATGGCCTGGATCGATTCGGCGTTGTGCAAATGACTGGTGGCCAGTTGACTGGACTGTTGCGAGTAGCCGCTGGCCTGCCCCAACGGTTTGCGGGTCATGATCTCGTTCAGGCATGCCAGACCGATGAGCAGCAGCGTGCCCACGCTGGCGAACACGCCCAGCCAGACGTTGAACAGATAAATCACCAACAGATAGACCGGGAACCAGGGGGCATCGAAGAAGGCGAATAGCGCCGGCCCGGTGACGAACTGGCGCAGATGGGTCAAGTCACCCAGGGACTGCCCGGCGTTGCCTTCGCCCTGGAGCAGGTTGCGCTCGAACGCGGCTTTGTAGACCTGGAGATTGAATCGTCTCTCCAACTGGCTGCCGATGCGGATGACAATGAAGCTGCGCACCATTTCAAGCAACCCGATGAACACAAAGAAGCCCACCACCATCAACGACAACATTACCAGGGTGGTTTCGTTTTGCGATGATAATCCCCGGTCATATACCTGGAGCATGTAAATGGAAGGCGCCAGCATCAGGACATTAATCAGCGCGGTAAAACAACCGACACTGAGCAGAATGTTTTTATAATCGCCCAGCGCCTTGAACAGCGGCACCGCGGCGGCGGTCTTTGCCCTCTTCATCATTCTTCCCTGCAATTGGCTTCGCCACAAAGTTGGCAAACACTTGAACTTTCCAATCATTTAATAGTTGAGCATGCCCACACCAAAGTGCGCGCCTGATGAACAAGCGCGTCTGGATTCAAGGTAAAACAGGCTCAAGCCGTACGAATAAGCTAACGCGCGCCCTCTTGGATATTGCGCTCAAGGGTGACGCTCAATCCCGATTTCAAATTGACTTGATAATGCTGGCCCTGACGCAACCCCAGATGAACTCTGGCATCTTGCTTGCCAAGCAGCGAAAGACCATCGGGCTCAGGAAACCAACGGACCGGTTCATCCCCGAGCCACTGGCCCAGGCAGTCGGTTTGCCCGCCTACGGTCTGGTCCGCCTTGAGCTCGATGACACAGATATTGGACGGTTTGTCCTGCAGCGCCTGGGTTTGTGCGTTGTCCTGCGGGCCTGCCAGAACGGCGCGCCACTGACCGGCCAACTGTGAGGGTTCTGCTAACAACAGGCTGCGCGCCATGGTGACTTCTCCGGAAAACAACATCAGCGTAGCGAGTAACCAGGCGGTTGCCGGAAGACTGCGGGGCATGATCTTTACTCGCTGAAAGAATTGGAATGCGTCTGTGGCGAGGGAGCTTGCTCCCGCTGGGCTGCGAAACAGTCCCATTGTCGATGGGAACACCCCCCTCACCTCAGTGAGTCACACGGGCATCAAGCCACGATGTCCGAAACCGCTGCCTGGCCGACGGTGCTGACCAGGAAATCGGCCACGCCATGCCCGGAGAAGTCCACCGACAACAGGCTGTTGCCACCCGATGTCGACAGCACCGCATCGCCCGCCGCACCGGTGAACGCATTCACGAAGTGCAGGCCCGCGCCGTTGGTGATGCCGGTCAGGTCGATCTTGTCCAGGCCGCTGACGAAATCGAGGATCTGGTCCGTGGCACCCGGCCGCGAATCGGAGCTCGCGGCGAAGACGAACGTGTCGGCACCCGAACCGCCCGACAGCTTGTCCGCACCGCCGCCCCCCCAGAGGATGTCATTGCCGGCGCCCCCCTTGAGCTCGTTGGCCACTTCGTTGCCGATCAGCAAATCGCTGCCCGACCCGCCGATGGCATTTTCGATGGTGGCGCCCTGAGCGATGGACACGTTGCCCACCATGCCGCCAACGTCGGAGAACGAGGCGTCATTGAGATTTATTTTCTGGTTCTGGGTGAAACCGGAAAAGTCCAGGGTATCGCGACCGCCCGCATCCCATACCGAGAACACCACCTTGTCCGACGAGGACGATGCGCTGAGGAAATCGCGACCGGCGTTGGAATTGAAGCCGTAGGTGGTGTCACCGGTACGGGTGCTCATGTTGGCACCGTAGAGTTTCTGGATCGCCGCGATGTCGTCCATCAACGGGCCTGAGGAATAGGCTTCGACGCCGCCTTTGCTGAAGTTCTGGTCGGTGTTGCTTTCACTCCAGTAGCTCATGACGCTGTAGCCACGGGTGTCCTGGCCGTACGTGGCGTCATCGTAGGTCGGGCTGCCTTCGCCGGCGTTGTAGTCGCCTGGGTGCGCCAGGCCCAGGGTGTGGCCGATTTCGTGGGTCAGGGTCTGCCGGCCATAGTTGTTCAGGCCCGGATTCTTGTTCTGGGTGTAGCTACTATTGATCAGGTACCAGGACGTCCCGTCATACCCGGCGCCGGTCCCCGGCAGGTAGGCGAACGCCGCTGCGCCGTCCTGGCCACTGCTGTAGTTGCCGAAGGTCATGTGTCCGTCGCCACCGCTGCTTCTCTCGGTAAAGGTGACATTGGCCACATCCGCCCAGGACTGCATGGCCAGGACTGCCTGGCCCTTCTGCTGAGTACTGAACTGGCTGAAACCGCTGATTCCATGCTTGTTCATGGTGCTCGAGGAAGCGGAGGTCAGAAAGGTATAAGTCAGCTCGATCTTGCCGCTGCCGTCTCTGTCCTGATACGCCGCGCCGTCGCGCAGCAATTGAGTCGCCGCCTCGTCCACCGAGTACGAGGGTTTGCCATTGATGGTGAGGTTGCCGCCACGGTCATATTGATGGCTGAAACTATTGATCTGGTTGAATGCATTACTGGACGCGGCCAATGATTGCGGTGCCCAGAGGAGTTGTTCAGCAGAATCAACAGTGCCGGTTTTGACTTTCGACATAAACACACTTCCTTGTTTGCAATGGAACAGTTTTTGTCAGACAGACAATCTCTGGCGAGATCGTCCTATCACTCGCCCAATTGAGGACGCAAGAAAACTGACACAATTCGAAATCATACGTCTAGCGATTTTTTCGACGCATATGAACAACAACTCTGACGACACGCGGGGCACTAGGCGCCCGTCCCGTTAATACAGGCAGCACAGCCTCAGGATCAAAAATTGTCGGACAAAACCCTATTTAAATATTAAATATCGCCCTATGTCGAGCAGTACACTTTCAGCAACTAAGTGCCAGTGAAGTGCTATTAATTAATATGAATTAGTGGCCTATTTGCTCCCCAGTGTTGCGCGCGCAAACCTCACGCAAACAACCTCGCAGCCAGCGGTGTACCGGATCGGCATCCATTCGTGGATGCCAGAGCATGGCAATCGTGAATATCGGCACCGGGAACGGCAGCGCAAAGCTGTGCAGGCCGGCGCGCAGGCGGGTGGTATAGCGTTCGGGCACACTGGCGATCAGGTCACTGGACCGCGCGAGCCCCAACGCCGTGGAAAAGCCGGGGACGGTGGTGATGATCTCTCGCGTCAGGTTCAAGGGCTCCAATGCCCGATCAATGGGGCCGTGGTCGAGGTCGCGCAAGGCGACAGCGATATGCCCGCCCTCGGCATAAGCAGCGGCGGTAACCTCGGCCTGGCTCAGCGGATGCCCCAGGCGTACCACGCCGATAAGTCGGTCGACAAACAATGCCTGGGTGCGTAGCTCCGGTCGGGTGTCCTTGTCCACGACGGCGGTTTCCAGGTCCACGGTCCCCTCGCGCAGTGCCGTACTGCTCTTGTCAGCCTTGTCCACGAAGCGCATTCGGACACCGGGGGCCTCCTCGCCGATGCGGGTAATCAGGTCGATCCCGAAGTTTTCCACGAACCCTTCCCGGGTGCGCAGCGTAAAGGTCCGATTCAACCGCCGCAGGTCCGGGGCCTCGACCGGGCGCAGTACTGTCTGGGCATCCTGCACCAGTTGACTGACCTGCTCGCGCAGTTCCAAGGCACGGGGCGTGGCCACCAGCCCTCGCCCGGCCCGCACTAACAGCGGGTCACCGGTGGTATCGCGCAATCGCGCCAACGCCCGGCTCATCGCCGAAGGACTGAGCCGCAGCCGTTGGGCCGCTCGGGCAACGCTGCCTTCCGCCAACAGCACGTCAAGGGTGATCAACAGGTTGAGGTCGGGAATGGACATGGTCAGGCCTCGGGCTTATAGATGGCGTCGCATGCAGCTATAAAGTGCAAATGCTGCGTCTTCCGCCATGTTATGCCCGGGCGTACTGTTCTGACAGTCCAGTTTTTGTGAACCGCTCCGGAGAACAGCATGAAACCAGTCCATACGCCGCCGGACATTCCCGGCGCTCCCCAAGCCTCCTCGTCGCGCTGGGCGTTGACCAGCCTTGCCCTGGCAACCTTGCTCGCCTCGCTGGGCACCAGCGTCGCCACAGTCGGCCTGCCCGCCTTGGCCGAAGCGTTCGGCGCCTCTTTTCAGGCAGTCCAATGGGTGGTGCTGGCTTATCTGCTGGCGATCTCCACGCTGATTGTCAGCGTCGGGCGCCTGGGTGATCTGCTGGGACGCCGACCACTGCTGTTGACCGGCATTCTGTTGTTTACCCTGGCGTCTGTTCTCTGCGGGCTCGCGCCTTCCCTTGGGCTGTTGATCATGGGCCGGACGCTGCAAGGCCTGGGAGCGGCCGTCATGATGGCGTTGACCCTGGCTTTGGTCGGTGAAACGGTCGAGAAGGAGCGAATCGGGCGCGCCATGGGCTTGCTGGCCACGCTGTCAGCGGTAGGCACCGCCCTTGGACCCTCGCTCGGCGGCACGCTTGTCAGCGTATTCGGCTGGCACGCTATCTTCCTGATCAACGTGCCCCTCGGACTGCTGACATGGCTGTTGGCCTGGCGCTCCCTGCCCGCCCATCGCCTGCCGAGGGATGTCGAAAAATCCGGCTTCGATATCAAGGGCACGGTGCTGCTGGCGACGGCACTGGGCGCTTATGCCCTGGCCATGACCCTGGGCCGCGGCCATTTCGGCGCAATCAATATCGCCTTGCTGCTGTTGGCGGTCGTTGGCGGCGGACTGTTCGTCCTGACCCAACGCAGGGTGAGGTCGCCGCTGATCCCCCTGGCGTTGTTTCGCGATCGGCTGCTGGTTTCGGGCCTGGCAACGAGTGCATTGGTCGCCACAGTCATGATGGCGACGCTGCTGGTAGGACCTTTCTACTTGTCCATCAGCCTTGGACTGCCGACCTCGCTGGTGGGATTGGTGCTGGCCGTCGGGCCCTGCGTCGCTGCGTTGGCCGGCGTGCCTGCCGGGCGCCTTACGGATCGGTTCGGCGTGCGGCCCATGCGGCTTGCCGGGTTGGCGACCATGGTGCTGGGCTGCTCGATGCTGGCGCTGGTGTCACCCGCGTTGGGCATGGGCGGCTACGTCATGGCCATCGTGGTGACTACGCTGGGCTATGCGCTGTTCCAGACTGCTAACAACACGGCCGTGATGGCGGATGTTGCTGCACAGAAGCGCGGCGTCATTGCCGGGTTGCTCAACCTGTCGCGTAACCTGGGTTTCTTTACCGGTGCATCGGTGCTCGGCGCGGTATTCGCATCAGCATTACCGACGGTCGGTGTCTCCGCGGCCAGTCCCGGGGAGGTCGCAAACGGCCTGCATCTCACCTTCGCCGTCGCTTTATCGATGGTGGGCCTGGCTCTACTGATCGCTCTGCAATACCGCGCGCCAGAGGCGTTGAGAAACCAGCAGACTTCGTCAGGAAAAGGATGATGGCATTCTGAGTCCTGGCCTTTAAGTCATGATGCAGATCAAAAAAAGTGAACCAATCGCAAAACGGACTGAAAAAAGCCACATGACTTTCATTATCAGGTGCTATTTTTAGTTTTCACTGGTAGGGCCATGATGGCTCTTCCTTCCTGACAAGAGCAAACGGAAGCGCTTGATGAAGAAGGTGGGCAGCAGATGAATAAAGGATCGTTCAGCAAGGTTACGTTTCCCAACGCTTGCCAGCTGATGCGCTGGCATTTCCATCCAATGGGCTTCGAGGCCAGTATGGATGCGCCGGGCAGCATGGTCGCCCGGCTGTTCGACCGTGCCAGCGGCGAAACCATGATCGCGATTGCGGGTATCCCCTGCGCGACCGTGATGAATGCCCCTGACGTGGAGCGAATAATCGAAGCGGTGGAAGCCGAGCTGGAGGCCTTCGTACCACCGGTTGGTTTGAGGCGATTCGCCTCCTGAGTAAAAAAGCCCGCATTCTGTGGGCTTTTTTGTGGGCGCTATCCCGGGCATTTGTGCCAGCTGTCCCGCCGCTATCGCGAGCAGGCTCGCTCCCACAATGTCTCGGGGCGGCTTCAGCAAGTGTGTTCACCCAACCCCCTGTGGGAGCGAGCCTGCTCGCGATGGCGATCCTCCAGGCAACTACCAGACCAGTCCCACTCAACCGCGGGCGCGGCGATGGTCAACAAAGAAAGGCTTGCCTTTGTCGATACGGTCCGAGGCCCTGGGCCCGTTGGCGGCCTGACTGTCCGGCTCCTCCACGTACCAGTAGCAATGCTGCACGGCACGGGTGATGCCCACGTAGGCTAGGCGCAGGATTTCGTCCTTCTGCGCCGTGTCGTACGGCTCGGTGTCACTGTCCTGGCCCAGCCCGGCCATCCGATAGACCTGATTCTTGTAGGGGGAATGGGTCAGGTGCTGGCAATCTCCCAATAAGAATACTGCATCAGCCTGGAGCCCCTTGGCACTGTGATAGGTCATCTGCCTGAGGCGCCGCATCTCATATGGCAAGCTAGAATCCACATTAACTATTGACTGAATATGCTTCTCTATCAATGTCTTATCGATACTTCTTCGATACAACATCAATATCGAATCCCCCTTGCGATAATGCTCCTCCAGCCGTTGGGCCAAGCCCTCATCGTCCCGATCCAGCACATTGACCGGGCTCAGCAATGGGGATTTGCCGCTGGCCTTGGCCTTCTTGCCAGGGATGGCAGCCGCCGCACGGACAATATGCTCGGCAGCATCGATGATGTGCTGATGGCTGCGATAATTGTCAGTGAGCATCACTCGGGTAGTGGCCGACGACGGGAATTGTTGGCTGAACGCCATGAAATAGCTCGGTGAACTGCCGCGCCAACCATAGATCGACTGCCAGTCGTCGCCGACACACAGCAATGAAGAGTGTTGAGCACCTCGCCCCACATGCATGGCAGGGCCCCGGCGACGCACTTCCCGAAGGCTTGCACGAAGCCAGGAGACGATCTGCGGGGAAACGTCCTGGAACTCATCAATCATCAGGTGTGACATAGGCCTGAGAAGCGCATCGCCCAGTAACTTGAAGTTCTCCGGCGAATGCTCGCTGAACAGCGCAAACATGCGGTTGTAGGTCATGATGGGAGGCGACTGGTCGAGCAGATGGTCTTCAAACGCCCGCCAATAGCGGCTCAACGCCTCGAAAAAGAACCGATCAGGGTCATCCTGGGCGAAACACATTCGCCCTACGGCATCCGGTACATCCAAACCCAGGTTCTCAATGAAACCGGCAGCGGCGACGAAACAGTCCAGCAATGGCGCCGAACCCAGCTCCCCCTTGACCTTGTAATCGAAGCCAGGCCCTGCGCTCGCGTCCCCGGCCAACGAGGCGAGAAGACGCTTGGATGACTCATAGCTTTCTATCCATATCAACGGCTTACGGCAGAAAGCTTGAAACAGGGTTCGCTTTACTGCCCATTCCGCACGCAGGCTCAGCCGCGCGCCTGGACGACTGAGTCGGGCATCCTCCCGCGAATCGAACCCCAGTATCACCCAAGCATCCAAGGCTGGGACGTAACCATGACAATGGAACGTTGAACCGTTGATGTTGAATGTCTGACGCTTGGGCTCGACACCCTTGATGGGCCACGCGCCGGCGCGAAACCACAGATCCTCGATGGCATCGCACAGTTCTTCATCACGTTGGGCAGCCAGTTCGGTCACGGCTACCCGCTTCTGCACGTCCGGGTGGTCACGCTCCAGTTGCCTGAGCTGAAAAGCGTGCCGGGACAGTGGTTTGATCAGCTCGCGAAAACGCTCGTCGCGTTGATAGAGATGGTGATAACACGCATTGAGTTGCTGGCGCTGAGCATCGTTGATGCGCAAGTCGAAGGGGTTGCCGTCGATGTCGTCATCGCCCGCCCCCGTGCGATGGCCCAGGGTTTCGAAGGCCTGGAGCCGCTCGAATCCCGGCAGGCTGCGCACCATGGGCAAGATGCGCGAATGGAAGGTCCGCACCAGATCGCGGGCTTCCCTGGGGTTGACCGCTCGCCCCCACAAGGCGAAGACCTCGATCAACTTCTGAATAAAGTCTTTGCGCGATTCCCGGGTAAACGTCACCACGGTCATCGAATCCAACTCGCAGCCCAGATACTGAGACAGCAACACGATGCGCAGCACCAGGGTCGTGGATTTACCCGCACCGGCCCCGGCAACCACCGAGGTGGAAGGCGTGTCGCTGAAGATCATCTTCCACTGCGCAACACTGGGCTGTGCATGAGCCGGCAGCAATCGGGCGACATCCGCCTTCACGCGCTTCTTGAGCTCGGGGGTCAATGGCAGGCGCCAGTCGTCGAACAACAGGTCATCCACTTTGGGCGCCGGGTGTTCCGTACTGCGGAAGTCGCGGATCAACAAGACCTGGCGCGCCTCCTCCAACCCCTCGGTCTTGCCCTCTTTGAATCCGTAATCGAAACCGGCAGCATGACCGCTGCGAAAACCATCAGCCTGTCCATGTAACCAGGAAGCCCTATGCTGCCCGCGCAGACGTGTCAGTCCATGGCCAAAGAATCTGGCTGCCAGACGCTTGAGCAGCGGCATTTGCGCCAGGGGAAGCAGTTCGGGAGGAAGATCGGGAGAGTGTTGCGGCACGCTTTGGGACTCCGGCGTTCAAAACCATGACGACTATGGTGTCTGGATTTACCGATGAGTGCTACCCAAAAGCTTGTAGGTCATGGGGTTAGGCGATGAAGTGAAAGTGGTATCGCATCGACATGACGGCCGCCTTGACCACCGCTATCGCGAGCAGGTTCGCTCCTACAGGATATCTGTGGCATACGACCTCTATATGTACGCAGCAGAATCTGTGGGAGCCAAGCTTGCTCGCGATGACGTCGGCACATTCAACATCTATGTAACTGACCCACCGCTATCGCGAGCAGGCTCGCTCCCACAGGGTTCTGTGGCATACGACCTTTAGCCGCTGATAGCGCCATCCACCAGCGTCTGCGCCTCACTCACCAACTGTTTGAGGTGCTCGTCGCCAAGGAAGCTTTCGGCGTAGATCTTGTAGATATCCTCGGTGCCGGACGGACGCGCTGCGAACCAGCCGTTTTCGGTCATCACCTTCAGGCCGCCGATGGCCTGATCGTTCCCCGGCGCGTGGCTGAGAATGCTCTGGATTGCCTCACCGGCCAGCTGGGTAGACGCGACCTGATCCGGTGAAAGTTTGCTCAACAGGGCCTTCTGCTGCGCAGTAGCCTTCGCATCGACGCGTACGGAGAACGGCTCCCCCAGTTCGTCTGTCAGGGCGCGGTAGGCCTGGCTTGGGTCGCGGCCGGTGCGAGCGGTCATTTCAGCCGCCAGTAGCGCCGGAATCAGGCCGTCCTTGTCGGTACTCCACACGCCACCGTCCTTACGCAGGAACGAAGCACCGGCGCTTTCCTCACCACCGAAGCCCAGAGAGCCGTCGAACAGGCCATCGGCAAACCACTTGAAGCCTACCGGCACTTCATAGAGACGACGCCCCAGGCGCCTGGCCACGCGATTGATCAGCCCGCTGCTGACCACCGTCTTGCCCACACCGGCATCGGCGCGCCATTGCGGACGGTTCTGGAACAGGTAGTCAATGGACACAGCCAGGTAGTTGTTCGGTGCCAGCAAGCCTCCGGATGGTGTCACGATGCCGTGGCGGTCGTGATCCGGGTCGCAGGCGAAGGCGACGTCGAAACGCTCCCTCAGGCCGATCAGCCCTTGCATCGCATAGCTGGAAGAAGGGTCCATGCGGATCTGCCCGTCCCAGTCGACCGTCATGAAGCGGAACGTCGAATCCACCTGAGTATTCACCACGTCCAGATCCAGGCGGTAATGCTCGGCGATGGCTGGCCAATAGCGCACCCCTGCCCCGCCCAGCGGATCGACGCCCAGGCGCAGCCCGGCGGCGCGGATGGCATCGAAATCGATGACATTGATCAGGTCCGCCACGTAGGTGTTGAGGTAGTCGTGACGATGAGTGGTTTCGGCCTTCAGGGCCCGCTCGTAGCTGATGCGCTTGACGCCGGCCAACTGGTTGGCCAGCAGTTCGTTGGCCTTGGCTTCGATCCACTTGGTGATATGGGTATCGGCCGGGCCACCGTTGGTAGGGTTGTACTTGTAGCCACCACTGTGCGGCGGGTTATGGGACGGCGTGATGACGATACCGTCCGCCAGCCCCGTAGTGCGCCCCCGGTTGTAGCAGATGATCGCGTGGGAAACCGCCGGCGTCGGTGTGTATTCGTCGCCTTCGGCGATCATCACGGTCACGCCATTGGCGGCCAGCACCTCCAGCGCACTGGCCCCCGCAGGGGTAGAAAGCGCATGGGTGTCGATACCAACGAACAACGGGCCATCGATTCCGTGGGCTTCACGGTACAGGCAGATGGCCTGACTGATAGCCAGTACGTGCCATTCGTTGAACCCCAGATCGAAGGAGCTGCCACGGTGACCGGAGGTGCCGAAAGCCACTCGCTGGGTCGCAACCGAGGCATCGGGCCGGCCGGTGTAATAGGCCGTCACCAGTCGCGGGATATCGATCAACAACTCTGCCGGCGCCGGCTTGCCCGCAAATGGACTGACTGTCATGCAAAACCTCTGGGTGGAGTGGCTTGGGAAATGGGATGCAGTTTACTGACAGTTCGACCATGGCGCGATGGGTTCGATCCATTGCCCTTCTCACGATTGCTCGAGCCGCAAGGCATCGGCCAACGCGTGGAACGTAGTGTCCAGGTCGGTTGCCCCACTCAAGGCATGCGTCATACGCAAATGCTGGGTATAAAGCCCTTGGATACTGAACAGTTCGCCAGGAGCAATGACGATGCGCTGGGCCAGCAAACGCTGGAAAACCTGCCGCAGGTCCACCCGGCGTGACGATCGAATCCAGATCGTTGCGCCTCCCTGGGCTTCCACCCATTGCAGGCTGTCCCCCAGCCTTTCCCGCAGCAGTTGCATCGTCGAGGTCGCGCTTTCACGCAACAGTCGCCGTAATACCAGCAAATGCTGGTCCATCCGGCCGTTGCTGTACAGCCGCGCAATGGCCTTCTGCCGAATGGGCGACAGGCGAAATGCGCGCAGCAGGAAATGCCGCTGCAGTTGCAGGGTCAACTGACGCGACAGCACATAGCCATACGGTGCTTCCGGGCCGATGGTTTTCTCGAAAGTGGAATAGACAATCAAGCGATCCGGATCGAGCAGGTCGCGAAAAGGCACCACCCCGGTGTCGAATATCAGGTCCGTGTAGCTGTCGTTCTCCAGCACCCAGGTACCATGGACCTCCAGCAGATTCGCGACGGACCGGCGGTTGTCCTCGGGGATACACGTTCCCCTTGGCATGCTCAACACCGAAGACACCACCACCAGGCGTACGGTTTCGTTCTGCAGAAGTTGTTCCAGTTGCTCTAGACATATCGCGCCGTCCGCCAGCAACGGCAGCTCGATGACCTTGACGTCGGCTGCTTGCAACAAGCGCAGAATCATCCAGTCGCACGGCGACTCGATCAATATTGTGGAGCCCCTGAGCGCCAGCACGGCGATCAGGATCTCCAGTACACCACGCAGATCCGCACCGAGGTACACGTCATCGGCCTTCCAGCAGCGCGCTGGCGAGGAGGTGTAACGGGCCGCCAAGGCAGCACGCAGCTCCAGCTCACCCCAGGGCTGAGAAGGCATCTGGGAAACGCGCGGATACTGGCGCAACAGCTCGCGTTCGAGCAGCAGCAGCGGGCTGTCCAACGGCTGCATCGAGGCTGGCTCGTCCGCGCTGAGCACCAGCATGCCCGGTCGCCGGGTATTGACGTAGAGCGTCTCGAGCAGATCGTCACTGCCCCCCAGGGCGACCATACTGGGTACTGGCAGCGCGTAATAACCGGACTTGGCAATCGAATAGACCCGGCCCTCCTTTTCCAGCAACGAATAGGCGTACTGGATGGTAGAAATCGACACGTTCAACCGGTCAGCCAACTGCCGTAGCGACGGCAGTCGCACCCGGGCATCGCTTCCCAGCTCGCTGATCAGGGCCGTCAGGTAGCGATAGACCGCCTGATAAGCGAAATCCGTTTCCCGCGAGCCCTTCATGGCTTCAGCCCCGTCGGAGGGGCCACGACCGGCCGCGGCGTGACATCAACAGCTGCAACTGGATACAGGGGGGGTGAAGCCGTCAAACCGCACCCCTCAATATCTGGCCGAGCTTTCGCGCAGGCCGTCGTCAGCCAGACCGGGCGCCTCGGTATCGGCGCTGTCGACGGCTTGTGAGCCGGTTCCCGGCGCACTTTCGTATTCCGGGAGCGCTACGCTCGCCCCATAGAGCCTGCCGAGCATGTCGATCGAAAGACCACTGACATCGACCATCCATTGCGCCACCTGATCGGCAACCGTCGCACCCTGCATGGCCTTGTGCAGGTCCGGCATCGCTACCAGCATGCCGGGGTGGCAACAGCGCAGGAAGTGCTCCAGCCCCGCGCCTTTCTCGACAAAGGGCGCGAACAGCATGCACACCAGTTGCGCCTCGTTGAGCCCGAGAGTCGCTTGGGCTTCTGCAGCAGCCTGGACACGGCGCTCCCCAATGGCCGAGGACGGGCCGAACAGCTCCCGGGCCTGTTCGCAGACATGTTCCGGCAGTTGCTTGCGATGCATGATCATGATTGCCCGCTGCACGTAGTCCCCGTAGCCTGCTTCGTAGCTGCGTCCCTGCAGGCAAGCCGCCTGCAGGCCATGCAAATGGGCCGACAGCAGCGGACTGAGGTATTCGTTTTCCGGCGCCGAAGCGATGAGGTCGTCGGTTCGTATCCTCAGGAACTCACTGAACAGCAACCAGTTCATTTCTTCGCAGCGATCGACGATCAGGTCGTCGATGCCGATGTGCCCTACCCGCCGGCATGCCTCGAAATGGCCCTCGGGTTTCCATGAGCAGGGGCGTTGCGGCCCATGGAAATGCCGATAGAGATCGCCCCCCAGGGCATCGAGTTGCGCAAACAGATTGTCGAAAGTGCAGCTTGTGTCGATGCCCAGGCCGATCTTGCGGCAGGCACGTCGCAGGCCCGACATGAACTGTTTCTGCTGGCGCGGCGTGTCGCTGCTGACCAGGGAATCGACCCCGGATTCCCAGCGGGCCATGTGGCGATAGAACTCCGCCATGGCCAGGTAGCCGTCATCGCCGACCTCCAAATGACTGTCGACCGAACGGAGATGCCCCATGACCAGCATGTCCATGCGATTGGATTCGTGCCCGGCCACCGACAATGGCTGCCTGTGGTTGAACGGCACCACTTCGCGGTTATCCGCCATCAGCAGCTCCACCCGGGGATCGTCGTAGACGAACAGCGCGCTGTAGCATCGATGGATGTTTTCCAGGGTCGCCTGGGTGGTCTCGCTCAACCGCGGCGTCGCGACGCGCAGGTCGAAGGTCACCGGATTCCTGCCCGCGATGCTCAGTTGCGCAGCCCTCAGCGCCGTCAGCACGTAGAAGCTGTCCCGACTCCCGTTCAGGACCGTCAGTACGCGGTAATCACCAATCCGCTCAATGCCACCAGCGGCGACGATCAAACGCTGGATCAAAAGCTGCAACGCCGTACGTTCCGCACGGGAATAGAAACCCAACAGCCGCTGCAGTATCTGTTGATACACGTGAATCATTGCCTGCTCATGAATTGCGCTCATAACCATTTACCTGGAAGTTCAATATCAGTGCCGCACCCACCCACGTGTCGCGCGACGCATTCGGATGGAGGACTTATTTCATTACTGCGAAGAGTATTAGCAATACGTTCGAGCTTTGCTCGTCGTAATTATTTGACACATACACAAAGGGGCGACCGATGAATCTCCCGCAAAAGCCTGAAAGGCGCCAAATCATTGGGCCTTGCGCACCCTGCGATGCGTCCTAGGAGAATTCCGACAGCGTCCCACAGATAATGAGTACGAAAAACAAAGAACTTGCCGAGCTTTAATTGACCGCTTGCCTCGTACTGCTTATCCAATAATCGATGGAAGATCCTGCCTCCATTAATACCTGACGCATCTTGAACAGACATTGAGGGATCAAGTCTTGCCGTAAACATGTATTGAGCCATGACTTCTTCCTTGAGCTGAAAACCAGCATTCAATTATCAGGACTTCAATAATGATTAGAAGATACAGATTGAGGGCAAAAACCAGTTCAGTTGCCGACAGGATAAACGGCGTGGTTGTGAACGGGCCGTCGGGCGCGCACGCAAGTTGAAGCAGGGAGGGAGGAAGGAAGGCCTGATTCAGGCCAAAGACAACGCAAGAGCCAAGGAACATGACTCTTGCGCAAGACAGGCGTCAGGCAGGATCGACGACCTGAAGGGCTACGCGCTCACGGCAAGGACATTCGTCCATGTAACGGTGAGCCTCGACAAACTCGTTGAACGGAAAAACCCGGGTCTTGAGTGGCAACAGGACGCGGTCGGCAGTCAATTGATTGATATCGCGCAACGCCCGCTGCACCGCCACCTGATCCTGGATGATGCCCAGTTCCGGCTTGCCGGTGAAATTGCCAATGCAATGCACGAAGAACTGAATGTTCTTCTGGAACGCCGCGCAGGCAGGGAACGGTGTCTGATTACCCCCTTGCAGGCCATACAAAACCAGGCTGCCTCGTGGGGCAAGGACATCGCCGAGCAATGACATCTGCGGCCCGCCCAAACCGTCGAACACCACGTCGACGCCACGACTGTCGGTGAGCTTGTTGATTTGCATCAGCAAGTCCTGCTCTTCCGTGACGATGACTTTCTCGGCACCCAGGGACAACAGGTACTCACGTTCGTCAGCGGTCTTGGTGGCAGCAATCACCCGTACACCCAGCGCCTTGCCGAGCTGTACGAAGGAAGGGCCGGCGCAATGGCTGGCATCGGTGACCAGGGCGAACTGCCCGGGTTTGACCCGCGCCAGGTCAACGTAGGCAAAATAGGCGACCAGCAGCGGCGTGTAATGCACCGCGGCTTCGATCGGGCTCAATACATCCGGGTATCGGGTCAGCGCGGTGCGCGGCAGCACGATGATCTCACCGTACACAGGATAATCGTTCGCGCTTTGCGCGGGGAAGCTGGCGACCTTGTCGCCCACAGCCAGATCGTCGACACCTTCGCCGACGGCCGTCACCACGCCGGCCATTTCGTGGCCCAGGCCGGAAGGCAGGCGGGCCTGGGACGGCGCCAGGTTCTGGCGCCACAGGGTGTCATGCCAACTGATGCCGATCGCTTCGACACGGACCTGCACTTCTCCTGGCGCAGGAAGAGCCGCCGGCTGCTCTTCGCATTTGAGCACCTCGGCACCACCAAACTTGTGAAAACGGATCGTGCGGGACATCGCAAACCTCGTCAAAGTAACCTCTAATGCCATGAACTCTATCCGGGCTTTGTAGCCAAGACCATCAGTGGCTATTAATAGTCGACATGCCTGTCATTGATTCCGCAGCAAGAAAATCAATCAGCCCCCTAGGGCAAATCCTACAAAAATTCATTTAGCCAGTGCAGAGTACCAGTCTTTCCCCGTAAGATTCATGCCGGTCATTGTTCGCATATGGCCGCTCACGTCAAGCTCGCCGAATCTGCCAGGACCCCAGATGAATCGCAATGACCTGCGTCGTGTCGACCTGAACCTGTTGATCGTATTCGAAACACTGATGCATGAACGCAGCGTGACCCGCGCCGCCGAGAAGCTGTTCCTCGGCCAGCCGGCCATCAGCGCCGCGCTGTCGCGCCTGCGCAGCCTGTTCGATGACCCGCTGTTCGTGCGTACCGGTCGCAGCATGGAACCCTCGGCCCGGGCGGTGGAAATCTTCGCCCTGCTCTCCCCGGCCCTGGATTCGATTTCCACGGCGGTCAGCCGCGCGGCGGAATTCGACCCGGCCACCAGCACCTCGGTGTTTCGCATCGGGCTGTCGGACGACGCCGAATTCGCCCTGCTGCCGATGCTACTCAAGCGCCTGCGCGCCGAAGCCCCCGGCATCGTGCTGGTGGTGCGCCGGGTCAACTACATCCTGATGCCGAGTCTGTTGGCGTCCGGCGAGATCTCCATCGGCGTCAGCTACACCGACGACCTGCCGGCCAACGCCAAGCGCAAGGTGCTGCGCCGCAGCTCGCCCAAGGTGCTGCGGGCCGACACCGCACCGGGGCAACTGACCCTGGACGAATTCTGCGCGCGCCCCCACGCCCTGGTGTCCTTCGCGGGCGACCTGAGCGGTTTCATCGATGAAGAGTTGGAAAAACTCGGCCGCAAGCGCCATGTGGTATTGGCGGTGCCGCAGTTCAACGGGCTGAGCACTCTGCTGGCAGGCACGGACATCATCGCCACCGTCCCCGACTACACCGCCGATGCACTGACCGCCGCCGGCGGCGTGCGTGCAGAAGACCCTCCGATCCCGGTGCGCAGCTTTGAATTGCACATGGCTTGGCGTGGTTCCCAGGACAATGACCCGGGGGAACGCTGGTTGCGGTCGCGGATTCAGATGTTCTTTGGCGATCCCGATAGCCTATAGGCGTCCTCCGCAGCACAAGACCCTACCGCTCGAAGCACATGGCAGCATCGATAGTTGAAGCACCCTCTGCTCCCGACCTTCAACGACGACCGCTGCCCCCGTGACCGCGGTGCAACCGAGCTACATTCTGATCGATACTGCTCTGGATCGTGCGCAAGGTGTCTTGGGTAATAGCCTGTGGGTGCAGGTCCTCGGCGATGGTTGCAATAAGGCTCGCTCCCACAGACACCTACTGTTGGAGCCAATACCTGCGCGCCCGGCCAAATCGGCTTGTGTCATGTCCAGCGCCAAGCGCTCGGTGCGCAAGCGAGCGCAGAGGCGCTTGACGACTTCGCCCGGCTTGATTCGCTAGCGCCAATCCAGATAACGAAACAACTCTTCCTCCTGTTCAAAATGCAGTTGCACCAAGGTGTCCAGGCGGATCAGTTGATGTTGGATCTCATCGGCAGTTGCCGTGGCGGGGGCGCAACTGAAATCGTCGCTCATGCGCGCCAGCAGATGAATAAGCCGAAAAATCTCCCGGTGGACGTGGCTCATGGCCGATAGCGGGTCCTCACCGGCCATGTTTCGTATCAGCAGTGGATACAACGTATGTTCATCTTCGCGTTCATGCTGTACCAGAGAGGTCTGCAGATGGTTGACCAGTTCCGCCAGGTCGGCCCGTGCCTGTTCAGGTGGTCGCTGGGCAAAGTCGTTGGCCAGCCGGTGCAGATTGCTCGTTAGAGCAGAGAGTTGCTGGTGTTCAGCTTGCAGGTGATCAATGTGCTCAGCGGCCAGCTTTCTTTTACCCAGCGCTCGCAGCGGCCCCAAGGCGCGCAAGGCGTTGACGATGATCACCACGTCGATGCCCTCCTGCACCACGGCGCCAATCAGCGGCGGTAGATAACCGAGGGCCGCCAGCGTCATGGCCAGCAATGACATTCCCATCCCCACCAGCACGCCTTGACGAGCAATAAAACGGGTTCGCCGGGCGATGTCCAATGCCTCGACCAAGCGATCGAGGCGATCAACCAGCAGCACAACGCCCGCCGCTTGCGCAGAAGCGGTGACACCGCTGGCCCCCATCGCCACGCCGACGTTGGCCGCCGCCAGCGCGGGGGCGTCGTTGATGCCATCACCGACCATCAATGTGCTGGCGCGCAGGCAACCCTGCTGTACAGCCTGCACTTTATCCTCGGGGCTCAACCCGGCACGCAGTTCATCTATCCCGGCGGACAGGGCAATCATTTCGGCAGTTTCCAGGCGATCCCCGGTGAGCATGACGATCCGTTCAATCCCTCTATTGCGCAGTCGACGCAGGGTTTGCGGGGTTTCGCGCCGAACGGTGTCCAAAAAGACCAGCAGGCCAGCGAGCTTGCCATCCACGGCGATGAAGCTTGCGCTGCATGCCTGGTAGTCCATGTGGCGCAGCATGGTGGTGGCCCAGTCGCTCACGGGCGCATCGTGATTGGCAAACGACAATGTGCCAAAACGCACCTGTACACCGTCGACCTGCCCAGATAGCCCTGCACCAGGACTCTCCTCTACCCCTTGCGGAACGTAGAGCGGTAGTTTGCGCTGATGCGCCGCGTCGACGATGGCCTGGGAGATGGGGTGCGTCGAAGCCTGTGCGAGTGAAGCGGCCAGCCCAAGCAGACGTTGCGGATCGATGGGGCCATTCGTCTCGATCGATTGCAAGCGGCCATGCCCGCTGGTCAAGGTGCCGGTCTTGTCGAGGAATACCTGTTTAATATCGGCCAGTGCTTCCAGGGTCACGCCATCCTTGATCAGAATCCCACGCCGCGCTGCCCGCGAGATACCGGACATGATGGCAATCGGCACCGCCAGTATCAAAGGGCACGGCGTGGCCACCACCAGCACCGCCAGTGCCCGCAGGGCATCGCCACTCATGTACCAAGCCGCGGCTGCCATCAGCAACGTCAAGGGGATGAAGAACAGCGCATAACGGTCAGCCAGGCGTACGAAAGGCGCCCGCGAACGGCGTGCCGCCTCGGCTAGGCGCACGATCCCGGCGTAGGTGCTTTGCGCTGCCGTACTTGTGGCGATGAGCAGGATGGAGGCGCCGACATTGGAAACCCCGCTGGACAGTTGCTCGCCTTCCCGGCGCGTAAGGGGTAACGACTCGCCGCTGAGCGCCGATTCGTCGAGAACGGCCGCAGGGCTCAGCAAGCGACCATCGACCGGAATCACTTCCCCCAGCCGTACCAGTAATGTTTGCTCGGGCTGGACCTGCTCAACGGGGATCTTGCGTAGGCCGTCCTCCTCCTGCACCCAAGCGAAACGTGGCGCCCGATCGATGAGTGCACTCAGCTCCCGCTCGGCACGTTGGCGGGTGAAGAACTCCAGGATCCGGCCGCTCGCCAGCATCAAGGCAATCAGCGCGGCCACCAGGGCCTGCCCAAAGATCAGTGCGGCGGTGATCGACAGCAGGGCTATCAGGTCGACACCACCCTCGCCCCGGGACAGGCGTTTGAGGATTTCAACCAGCAGGACCCCGGCCATCACCAGGCTACCCGTCGCCCAGCCTATCGACGCCCACTCTGGTTGCTGCGCGACATGCGCAACGGCCCCAGCCACCAGTGTCAGTGCGGTGAGCAGCAAGAGAACGGGATCCAGCCATTTATCGAGCATAAAAAGTCCCTCAAAAACGCTTGGCCTGCCTCGCTGCGCGGATATTGGCAGCACGCCCAGGGCTTGAACCGCCTCTTTGTCGTTGCCTGTCGGGGCAAGCCCCTTACCTGTCGATCAGCGGCAAACGAGCACTGCGATCTATCTGACTTAACTCAATGTGCTGACGCTGCCCAGGGGTAAAAAGGAGAGTAGGCAAATCCTGCCCCTTCTTCAGAGGACATCGTCATGAGTGATCTGAGCCTGCGTAACACCATCCTGGAAGAGCTTGAATTCCAACCCGACATCGATGCCGCGGAAATTGGCGTTACAGTTCACAATGGGGTTGTCACCCTGACTGGGCACGTCAGCGACTACGCCCAGAAAGTCAGTGCCGAACGTGCAGTCAAGGCGGTGAAAGGCGTGCGCGCGGTGGCCGAAGAAATCCAGGTAAGACTGAACAAGGATGCCGGCACAACGGATGACGCCATCGCCAGTCGCGCTCTGCACATCATTGATTGGAGTTCCGATCTTCCAATAGGCGCTGTCAAGGTGATCGTGGAAAACGGCTGGGTCAGCCTGGAAGGCCAGGTGGACTGGCAGTACCAGAAGGAAACGGCAGAACGAGCCGTGCGCAAACTTTCGGGGGTGGTCGGCGTGGACAACCGACTCATGCTTCGTCCCCGGGTTGCCGTGGCCGATATCCAGCGGCGCATTGAAGAAGCGCTTGAGCGCAATGCCGAAATCGACGCCAAGGCGATTCAAATCAAGGTTGAAGGCAGCGTGGTCAAGCTTGAGGGCAGAGTGCATCTGTGGCGTGAACGCCAGATCGCGGAACGAGCCGCCTGGTCTGTGCCAGGGGTCAACAAGGTGGAGGATCATTTGCTGATCGCCTGAATCAGTGGCCCGATCAAGCCCCGTTTTCTCCGGGGCTGCTGGCTATGTTCAATGTAACGACCTCGGGCATGGTCCGAAACGGGCGAACCAGGCTTCTGAGGCGCCGCACTGCAATACGCAGGTCATGCAACGTTTCAGGATTGGTTCGTGCTTCCAATCGTGCGCAGGCCTGATAGCGCCTCACGTGCAAGGCAATGGCGATAGCAGCGTTCCGTCCGGGTGGGGCATGGCGCAATCCCGACGCAATGGGGTGGATGACATCAGCATCGCCGATCCCGCTCCCTTGTCCTTGATGCAGATCAGACGAGCCTGAAGGATCGCGTCGATGGGCAGTCGCACGGTTCATCATGGGTTGCTTCCATAGAGGTTTGTCCTTGCTTGGAAGATTCGAGCTTTTGTTGACTCACCTCAATCCATCCCCAGCAGCACGGTGTAGGAGTAATCAAACAGGCCAAGACAGCAGGTTTGAAGCGTTAACGCACCGTGTCGAGAACCTGCGCAACGACTCCGGGCGGTGCGGCGTCTGATAGGACATAGACGCCTTACTGCCACCCGCGGCTCACTTTAGAGGGATGACGTTCATGAACTCGCCTTCGCAAAAATTGATGGAAAAGCTCTATGGCCGGCAATATCACGTTGATAGAGCCGACATAGTCCCTTTGCTGCGTCAATACGCAGAACCACTGCCGGACCTGGACTCACCCAGTTTTGCCGAACTGTTCGATCGCTACGCCGAAGCGCGCGTGGTGCTGATCGGCGAGGCGAGCCATGGAACCCACGAATTCTATCGAGCCAGGGCAGCGATTACCCAACGGCTGATCGAGCGTCACGGGTTCAACATCGTAGCGGTTGAGGCCGATTGGCCGGACGCCGGCCATGTCGACCAGTACGTCCGGGGGCTGGCGCATTCGGCGTGGAAGCGCCATATCTTCAGCAGGTTCCCCACCTGGATGTGGCGTAACAGCGAAGTGAAAACCTTCACCCATTGGCTTCACGAGCACAATCACCGACTGGCTGCCGAGCAGCGCGTCGAGTTTCGCGGATTGGACGTCTATAGCTTGCGCAACTCCATTCATGAGGTGCTGAGCTATTTGGAGCGGGTCGACCCGCAGCTGGCCCATGAAGCCCGGCGACGCTATGGTTGCTTGACCCCGTGGCAGGATGACCCTGCGCTGTATGGCCATTTTGTCGAGCGCGACGGTGTGATGCCCTGCGAGCAACCGGTGGTCGAGCAACTCAACGTCATGCTGGCCGAGCAATTGGCCGGGCTCATTCGCGACGACGAGGCGTTCTTCAACGCAACGCAGAACGCCAGGGTGGTGGTGGCGGCGGAACAGTATTACCGCGCGGTTTATCGAGGATCGACACTCTCCTGGAACCTGCGGGACCGACACATGTTCGAGACATTGCGTGCATTGCTCGAACATCGAGGGCCGCACGCCAAGGCAGTGGTTTGGGCACACAATTCCCATATCGGCCACGCAGGCGCCACGGAAATGGGTTGGAAGGGGCAGTTCAACATCGGTCAGCTGTGCCGTAGCACCTTTGGGCGCGACGCCGTCCTGATCGGCATGGCCACCGACAGAGGCCAAGTGGCTGCCGCCGATGACTGGGACGGTGAGATGCGGATCAAGGACATTCGCCCTTCCCGACCGGACAGTTGGGAACATCAGTTCCTCAAAGCTGGGGTTGCGGCGTCCCTGACCGACTGGCGGGATCCGCAGCGAACAGAGCTGCGACGGGTCTTGTCTCCTCCTTTGCTGGAGCGGGCCATCGGGGTGATTTACCGCCCCGAGAGCGAGCGTTCCAGCCACTACTTCGAGTCGGTACTGGCCGAACAATTCGATGCCATGATCTGGTTCGAGCAAACCACGCCGGTCACGGCACTGCCCCTGGCGCACAACCAGCCACTGGAACCGGAAGACGAAACCTATCCGTTTGGCGTATGAGGAGGTAGGCAGCCTGCGGAGGGGTCGGAAGCCAGCAGGAATTTTTCAAACCAGTCGCCGGCTAGCCTGGCGACTTCCTCCAGAGTGCCCGGCTCTTCGAAAAGATGCGTGGCACCCGCCACGACTTCCAATGCCTGCTCGCACCGAAGGGCTTGACGACTTTGACAATTCAAGTCGAACACCCGCCGGTCCTGTGCACCGACAATCTGCAAGGTCGGCGCCTCCACCTTGAGCAACGCCGGCCCCGCCATGTCGGTTCGCCCTCCCCGGCTGACCACTGCCGCGACCACATTCACCCGCTCGGCCGCCGCCACCAGCGCCGCAGCTGCACCGGTGCTGGCGCCAAAAAGTCCGACCCGCAGCGCATGCAGTTCAGGGTTGCGGCCGACCCAGTCGATCACATGGATCAGACGCCGGGCCAACAGGGGGATATTGAAGCGCAACTCGCCGGTCAGATTGTCCATGCGTTGTTCCGACTCCGTGAGCAGATCGAACAACAGCGAACCCAGGCCACGACGGGCCAGGACATCGGCCACGTATTGATTACGCGGGCTGGTACGACCACTGCCACTGCCATGTACGAAGATCACCAGGGCGCGGGTGTCCGCCGGCAAACGCAGATCGGCTGATAACTCCACGCCTGGCAGGTCGATGGTTCGAGATCGAGGTTCAAGCATCAGGAGGCTCCATCGTGCAACCGCTCGCCGCTTCCCGCTGCCAGGCTCGGTGCATGAGATCGATGACTTCGTCGTCCGAGGTCTGGGCAAAACTCAAATACCAATAACCGATCGACGTCATCCACTCGGGAATGAGCGGGCAAATCACTTCATTCACTTCGCTGCGCAACGCCTCGACCGTTTCCAGGGGAGCAACCGGCACCGCGACAACGATGCGCGCCGGGGACTGCACGCGTACCGCATGGACCGCGGCCATCATGGATGAACCGGTTGCCAGGCCGTCGTCGACCAGGATCACGACCTGGTCCTTGAGCTGCAACGGCGGGCGATTACCCCGATACACCTGTTCGCGCCGCAATAATTCCTGCGTTTCCCGGGCAACGACGGCATCGAAACTTGCGCGGTCGATCGGGTGCACCCGCAGCGCCTCGTCGTTGAGGATTTGTATGCCACCACTGGCAATGGCGCCCATGGCAAACTCCGGGTGCGATGGGACGCCAAGCTTGCGCACCAGCATCAGGTCCAGGCGAACGTTCAGGGCCGTCGCGACTTCATAAGCCACCGGGACGCCACCACGGGGCAAGGCAAGGATGATGACGTCAGGTCTGTTGGCATATTTGAACAAGGGCTCGACCAGCCGCCGACCGGCCTCGGTGCGGTTCGGCAAAGTGATTTGCAATGAGGGGCTCTGAATCATGGGAACCTCCTGAGGCAATGATGCCTGTCGCTTCGTTATGGACGTTGCTGGTCGCCCTGGATGGCCAGGACGCTGCAAGTTACCTGGTACAGGGTATGTTCGGTCGTGCTGCCCAAAAGCTTGTCCAGGCCATAGGACTGGACCCTGCCCATCACAATCACATCCATATGCTGCTCATCGGCGAACGTGCTCAGCACCGCGACAGGATGCCCTTCAATGAAGTGACGTCGGTCAGCAGCCACGCCATGTCGGTCAGCCAGGTCGAAAAAGGACTTTTCATGTTCTTTGCGCAACTGCTCGTCGAGATCCGAGAGCGCCAGACCGCCGCCGCCCATATCGCCCATGTACACCATCGAAATGTCGCAGGCGTAAAGCAAGTGCAACTCGGCATCGCATTGGATGGCGAGTCCGCATGCCTGCTGGATGATCCGCTCATTGAGCTCGTTGTCTTGCGCCAGGGTACTGGACACGTCGACCGCCGCCACGACCTTGCGAGGCAAGGAATGGTTGCCTTCACCCAGCAGGTACACCGGTACCGGGCAATGGCGCAGCAAGCGCCAGTCCAGGGGGGTGAAAAAGGCCCGTTTGAACGCTGACTCGTGCTGCACCTGCTTGATCAGCAGGTCGGGCTGCATCTCGGTGACGTGATCGAGAATGTCTTGCTGCATGTCATCGGCCCAGGTCACCTCCGTGGTCACCTCGATACCTCTGTCGCGCAGGTGATTCGTCTGGTTCTTGAGCCAATTGCGATGGTCTTGCAGGTAGCCTTCGCGCGCCAGCTCCCGATCACCCTCTTCGAGCAGTGACAACAGTTTCCAGGAAGGGATCAAGGCGGCGACGTGCAGGCTCGCACCGCTGGCCTTGGCCAGGGCCGCAGCGTGTCCCAGGGCACGGGAGTGGCGCAGGGCCGGGTTGATGATCAGCAATAACCGTTGATACTGGCTCATGATCGGACTCCATGGAGCTTGCATAGGAACTGGCACGTTTGTCACTGCCTGTCACTGCGGGCCATTGTCGTATCTGCCGCTGTAACGGACACCTTCGTTGTAGATTCACCATCCTCTGTCAGGGCAACCGTGGCGTTGATATATCTCAATAACTTTCGTCGACCAGGCCTTCAACGGCGCATGCGTGTCGGGACGGGGTGACGGTTCGCCCTCGTCAATCACCGGCCTTTGTTTGGACCGCGATTGATCAATGTCAATCTCGTCAGTGGCAACCGGATTACCTTGGGTACATAACCCGTGGTTTACGGACAGGAGAAAGTCGATGACGATCCTATTGGCCAGTCAGCGGGTGCGCCTGTATGACAGCAACGAGCTGGATGACGTGCTGCAGGTAATGGCGCGCAAGGCCGCGAGCCTACTGCCCCCGACCCACGCAGCACTGATTGGTATCCAGCG
The DNA here is from genome assembly GCF_001269905.1 of Pseudomonas corrugata. Taxonomy (GTDB): domain Bacteria; phylum Pseudomonadota; class Gammaproteobacteria; order Pseudomonadales; family Pseudomonadaceae; genus Aquipseudomonas; species Aquipseudomonas corrugata. The sequence continues at coordinate 244,008 of NZ_LHVK01000022.1, forward strand.
CCGGGGCGAACCACTGGCTCAACGGTTGCGCGAGTACATCGCGCATCGGACCGGCCAGCCGCAATTGCCTCTTTACCCTCTCCAGGTCAAGCGCTACGCCGACGACCTGCAAGTGCTGCATACCTACACCCAATTGACCGAAAACCCGGCCCTGGGCGGTCTCGACCTGGCCAATACCACATTGCTGGTGGTCGACGATGTGCTCTTCGAAGGCCATTCGCTCTTGCGTACCTGCGCGTATCTGGCGCAACTGGGGGCTCGTCGCGTCCATACCGCCGTACTGGTGGACCGGCATATCTGCCAGCAACCGATTCGGGCCGACATTGTTGGCATACATTTGCAGGTCGCCGCCGATGACATCGTCGAATGCCATGTGCCACCTTTCGAAGAGACGTATTGCATTGAGGTGGTGCGCCATGGCGCCGCCCGTTGAGGATGCGCTCGATCAAGGCCGGTGGGCCATGCAGACTCGCAATGACAAACATGCATAGGGATACGTGCCACTGAAATGAGGCGCCATTGCCGGCAGCCTCAGAGGAGTCTTGCATGCTAACCCTGCCCCCCCTTCTTTTTGCCCTGCAAGGTAGCGAGCACTATGCCGCTCGCGTGGCTCAACGACTTGGCTGCCCGTTGGCACGCCATGAGGAACGTGACTATGAAGACGGCGAGCACAAGTGTCGGCCGTTGGATCCGGTAAACGGTCGCGAGGTCGTAGTCTTCCACGCCTTGTACGGCGATGGCCGGGAGAGCGCCAACGATAAGCTGTGTCGCCTGCTGTTTTTTTGCGGCGCCCTCAAGGATGCCGGCGCGCACCAGGTGCAGGTGGTTTCACCTTATCTCTGCTACGGGCGCAAGGACCGCCGCAGCCAGCCTCAAGACCCGATCATCACCCGCTACGTGGCGTCGTTTTTTGAGGCCAGTGGCGTGGATCGCCTGCTGACCCTGGACGTGCATAATCCCGCCGCGTTCGATAATGCATTTCGCCTGCCTGCATGGAATCTGCAGTGCGCGGAACTGTTCGCAGAGCATTTCGCCACACGAGTCGGCGACGCCGCCGTGGTGGTGATGTCGCCGGACTCAGGAGGGACCAAGCGCGCCGAACACTTTCGTCAGGCCCTGGAGCGGCAGCTGGGGCGTACGGTCGGCAGCGCATTGATGGAAAAGCACCGTACCCATACCACGCTCACGGGCAGCCTGCTGATCGGCGATGTTGCCGGCAAGACCGCCATTGTTTTCGATGACCTGATCAGCACCGGGGACACGCTCAAACATGCCGGCCTGGCTTGCCAGAATGCCGGCGCCACACGTTTGTTCGCCGCCGCCACCCATGGTTTGTTTACCGCAGGCAGTCACCTGTTCGACCCGCCGATCTTCGAACACATCGCGATTACCGACACCGTTGCGCCGTTTCGCCTGCGGCCCGACTGCGTCACACAACACTTGCAAGTGCTCGACAGCACCGGCCTGGTCGCGGCGTTCCTGGCGCAAAATGGTGCATTTGAACGTCTGTGAACACGTGGATCATTGATGCCCCGCCTGGGGCAGTCTGGCCAGTCGATGTTCATCAGTGCGTTCCTCAAAAACGGTTATGTCGTATTCACCGCTTGTGGGTCGAAGGCTCAGGTGTGGAGGATCGTCCTGTTTGCTCCAGATAGGTGATGAGCTTGTCCAGGGTATCCACGTGTTGGTAATCGCTTTCGGGAATTGCCATAGGTCGAATTCGACTCCGAGATTGCCGCACTGGGGGCATATCTGGAGCATGCTTTGGATGGTTCAAAAGGATGCCCTGTCCGGGCCTTGAAATTCCCCCCCCGAAATCACTCTCGTCCAAGCCAAAGAGTGGCCTCTTTCCAAGCTCCGACCGTCACAAGCTCCTCCAGGGTTTCCAGCAGAATCTTTTCCCAGCTCAATGCCAGGCGACTGTTCCTGCGCTCCCTGAGCGTGGTCAACGAAACCGTGGAGCGAATACCCGGTCGTTCAATTGCATGGCCCACCAGGACTCCCTTGGCGATATCCTCCTGGACAGCGGCATGCGCCAGGATCGAATAGCCCATGCCTTCCGCTACCAGTCGCTTGGTCAGGCTGACGCTGTCGACATCGAATCCGACATTCAACTGAAAGCCATTTTGCGCTGCAACCTGTTCGATCAGCCGCCGATTGCTGTGGGGCAAGCCTGGAAGGATCAACGGAAAATCCGCCAACCCCATGATGCGCACCGACTTCGGTGCCTCCCCAGGCGGCCCGACCAGCACCATGCGTTCACTGAAAATCGGCCTGACGTCAAATGCTTCGAGCAGCGGCTGGTTATACACCACCGCAACCTGAATCCGCCCGTCCAGCAACCACTCCTGCAGAGAAGTGCTCAAGCCTTCCAGTACATGCAATGAAGCCTTCGGCCAGCGTTCGTGAAAACGCCGGATCAACTGCGGCCCAACGATGGTACCGATCGCAGGCGGCAACCCGACCGCCAGATGGCCGCGCTCTTCAAACGCACTGTTGCGCACATGGTCGGCGGTTTCTTCCATATAGCGCAGCATCACGTCCGCGCGCTCGAGCAAGCGCGCACCGGCAGCGGTGAGTTCCACCCCCCTTCCATGCCGAATGAACAGTGCCACCTGCAACTGCTCTTCTAACTTGGCGATCTGCCGACTCAGCGCTGGCTGGGCGATGAAGAGCTCTTTCGCCGCGCGACTGAAACCACCGCACTGAGCCACTTTTACAAAGGAGCGAAGTTCTCGAATGTCCATCGTACTTACCATGCCGTCAGAGCATAGCTTTGTATCAAAATAAGGTTTTTGTGCCTAGCGCTGGTTTTTTCTATGCTCAACACAGATAGCTGAAGGCCCAGCTTGACCGTCTAGGGACGTGCTACCACAAGAATAATGATGCCCACTATTGGGTCAGGAAATGCCATGAATCAGTTGAAGAAGCTCCACGTACAGGTGCTGATCGCACTTGTTGCAGCCGTCATACTCGGTTTCGCCGCGCCGCAATGGGCGGTTGCCATGAAACCCCTCGGACAAGCGTTCATAGCTCTGCTGAAAATGATGCTGGCGCCGATCGTATTCGTCACCCTCGTGCATGGCCTTACCCACGTCCAGGACATGCGCAAACTCGGCCGGCTTGGCGTCAAATCGCTCATCTACTTTGAAGTGGTCAGCACAGTCGCCATGTTGATCGGTTTCATTCTGGTCAACGTGGTGGAGCCCGGCGTGGGCCTGCATGCCACCAGCCTTGAAGAATCCAGCGAAGCGATCAAGGCCACCTCAGCTGCCGGCAGTGTCTCCATGATCAACTATATGCTGGGGCTGATTCCGCATACGTTGGTCGATGCATTCGCCAAAGGCGACATCATCCAGGTACTGATTATCTCGGTGCTGGCCGGTATCGCAATCAACCGAGTGTGCGGCCCGGACTCGGTCGCCGTGAAAGCCATTGGTGAAGCCCAGAGCATCTTGTTCAAGATGCTCAGTTTCATCATGAAACTGGCTCCGCTGGGCGCATTCGGCGCCATGGCCGCCGCCATCGGCAGCTATGGTGGCGACACCCTCCTCTACCTCTTGAAGCTGATCGCGGTGTACTACGCGGCGTCCCTGATCTTCGTGTTCGGCATTCTGGGTTCGATCAGTTGGTCCATCGGTTTGCCGTTCGGCAGCGTGCTGCGCTTGATTCGCGATGAAATTCTGCTGGTATTCGGCACCGCGTCCGGTGAGGTGGTGTTTCCACGGCTGATCGAAAAACTGCAGCGCAGCGGTTGCGATGAAGTGGTGGTCGGTTTTGTCCTTCCCGCCGGCTACAGCTTCAACCTCGACGGCACAGCGATCTACATGGCGATCGCCATTGGCTTCATCGCCCAGGCCACCGATACGCCGTTCTCCCTACTGCAGCAATTGGGCCTTCTGGCCATCCTGAGTATCACCTCCAAAGGCGGCACCACAGTGGCGGGCGGCGCGTTCATCAAATTGGCCGCCACCTTGCAATCGGTCCAAACCCTGCCGCTGAGCGGCCTCGGGCTTCTGTTTGGCATCGACCGCATCATGGCCACTGCCACCGCCCTGACCAATATCGTCGGCAACACGGTCGCGGTGTTCGCCATCGCCCGCTGGGAAGGCGCTTTTAACCCTGAAGACTTCGAGCGCGAAACCGGCGGGAAGCCGAGCCGCAGCCTGCTGCGCCCGCCGCAGGAGCCTGAATCGGCCGGGCGGCCCATCGAGCCGACGCAGAAACCCCATATTCACAGTCACCGCGCCCCTGACAGGAAAGTTCAATGAATCGTCTGGCCCCTATCGACCCGAACAACCTCAGCGATACGCAGCGCCCGGTCTACGAGCGCATTGCCAACGGCCCGCGCAAAGGCGTGCGCGGCCCCTTGGCCATCTGGCTGCATCGGCCTGAACTGGCCGAGTGCGCTCAGGCGTTGGGCCGCTACTGCCGCTATGACACCTGCCTGAACCCGCGCCTGTCAGAGCTGGCCATCTTGATGATGGGTCGCTACTGGCTCGCCGAATACGAATGGGCAGCCCACAAGCCGTTTGCCCTTGAAGCCGGCTTGGCACCCCACATCATCGATGCCATTCGCGATGACGTGGCGCCTGCGTTCGAAAACACCGACGAAGCGCTGGTGTACCGCTTCATCCGCGAACTGCATGCCGAGCGTGCAATCAGCGACGGTTTGTATGCCGAATTCGTCGAGTTGTTGGGCACCGATGCCGCCGTCGACCTGGTCGGCATCGCGGGCTACTACAGCCTGATTTCCATGACCATCAAGGTATTCGAAGTGCCTCCGCCCGCCGGCGCCGCTGCCGAACTGCCGACTAAATTGAAGTAAGGATATGTACATGATCGATACTCTTCCAAAAAGTGATCGCCTTCAGGGCAAGGTCGCTATCGTTACCGGTGCCGGTTGTGTCGGCAGCGGCTGGGGCAACGGCCGCGCGGTCGCGGTGATATTCGCCATGGCCGGTGCCAAGGTTTTCGCGGTCGATCGTGATCTGGGGGCCATGGAGGAAACGCTGGAGCGCATCCGCAATGCCGGCGGTGAGGTCACGCCTTATGCCTGCGACGTCACCAACACCCAAGCCGTCGCCGCAATGGTCGCAGCTTGCAAAAAGACCTATGGCACGGTCGATATTCTGGTGAACAACGTTGGCGGCTCGGCGGCGGGTGGCGCCGTTGCCCTGGCTGAAGAAAAGTTCGATGCCCAGATTGCCCTGAACCTCAGTAGCGTCTATCTGACCTGCAAGCACGTGCTGCCGCTGATGGAGGCCCAGGGCAGCGGTTCGATCATCAATACCGCATCGACGTCCGGTATTCGTTGGACGGGCTCGGCCCAGGTGGCCTACGCCGCCAGCAAAGCCGGTGTGATTCAGCTGTCTCGGGTTACAGCCGTGGAATACGCGTCCAAGGGCATCCGCGTGAACACCGTCGTGCCAGGGCAATTGCATACGCCGATGGTCGAGGTGCGCCTGGCCGGGCAACGCACGGGGGGTGACGTGAGCAAATTGCTCGACACGCGTCTGGCACGCATTCCACTCGGGTTCATGGGTGATGGCCGCGACACCGCTTATGCCGCGCTGTACCTGGCCAGCGATGAATCACGCTTCGTCACCGGCACCGAAATCATCGTCGATGGCGGCATGACCGCACGTTGCGACTGAGCCACCCGAAGGAGCCAGCATGTCGACTTCATCCAACCCTATGGGTGTGTGGGATTGCCACACGCATATTTACGGCCCCTGGGCTCAATTTCCTCTGCCGGCCAATGCCACCTACACGCCAGAGCCCGCGCCGTTCTCTGAGTTACTGACCCTGCATCGTCAGCTAGGCATCAACCATGGCGTGCTGGTGCAGGCTGCGCCCTACGGCACGGATCACGCCGCCATCCTACAGGCAATTGCCGGCAGTGGCGGCCGCTACCGTGGTGTCGGGATCATCGACGATACCACCACCGATGCCCAATTACAGGCGCTCCACGACGGCGGCCTGCGGGGTATTCGCTTCAACTTGATGGGCCACCTGCCAGGCACACGCGACCCACAAAAACTGCGCGCCCTGGCCGAGCGCGTCGCGCCTTTCGGCTGGCATGTGCTGGTGCATGGGGACTTGGCTGTGCTGATGCCGTTGCTGCAGGCCTGGCGGGATCTCAAGACGCCACTGGTCATCGATCATATGGCTCGTCCCGACCTCACCGGGCCTGTCGATCCGACGCTTATGCGCGAACTGCGTACCGAACTGGGCCACTCGAACCGCTGGATCAAATTGTCCGGCATCGATCGCGCCATGCAAGGCAGGCCCGGCCCGTGGCCACAGGCGCTAGACCAGGTGCGTACGCTGCTCGAATGTGCACCGCACCGCGCTATCTGGGGCTCGGACTGGCCGCATCCGAATATCAAGGGGCCGGTTCCGGATGACGCGCATCTGCTCGATTTCATTCGACAAGTCTGCGACAGCCCTGCCCTGCGGCAAGCGGTGCTGATCGATAACCCGGCGCGCCTCTACACCTGACGCCCACCCATTTCGGAGATCAAACGATGGACGAGACTCCCTGGTCGTCCAGCCCACGCGTGCCCGATCCCAGGGTACGTGAGCTGGACCCGCGTTTTGCCCACTACCGTCTGGCCCATGCCAAGGTCGAGCGTCTCGGTAGCGGCCTGCGCTGGGCAGAAGGCCCGGCATGGTTCGCCGATGGTCGATTCCTGTTGCTCACCGACCTGCCCAACGATCGCATCATGCGCTGGGACGAGGCCACAGGGGGCCTGGGCGTGTTTCGCCAGCCCTCGAACCAGGCCAATGGCATGACCCGCGACCGTCAAGGTCGTTTGCTGATCTGTGAGCATGGCGGGCGGCGCGTCACCCGCACCGAGTACGACGGCAGCACCACGGTGCTGGCTGAAAGCTTTGCGGGCAAGCCGCTGAACTCGCCCAATGACATCGTGGTGAAGTCCGACGACAGCATCTGGTTCACCGACCCGCCTTTCGGCCTGATCAGTGACTACATGGGGCGCCAGGGCACACCCGAACTGCCGGCCAACCTCTATCGCCTCGATGCCGACGGCACCCTGCGCTGTGTCGCTGAAGATCTCGAAGGGCCGAACGGCCTTGCCTTTTCCCCGGATGAAAGAACTCTCTATCTGGTTGAGTCCAGGGCTCGCCCCCGGCGAATCGTGGCCTACAGCGTCGATGAGCACGGCCAGGTCGGGCAACGCCGTGAGCTGATCGATGCCGGCAGCGGGTTACCCGATGGTCTACGTGTCGATGTAGACGGAAACCTTTGGTGCGGCTGGGGGGCGCTTGAGCCTGGTCTGGATGGCGTGCGCATCTTCGCGCCAGATGGCACGGCAATCGGCCATATCGACTTGCCGGAACGCTGCGCCAACCTGTGTTTCGGCGGTCCGCGCGGCAATCGCCTGCTGATGGCTTCAACCACGTCGTTGTATTCGTTGTTCGTCAATACCCGTGGCGCTTGAAACGGGCGCTCATTAGAGAAGGTAGCATCATGAAAAAAACAAAATCCGCGCCGATATTGGTGACCACCGGTTTGGTCAGCTTGCTCGGTTTCTCTCAGTTGGGCGAGGCGGCCGAGCTGAAGGTCATTGCCAGCGGCGCACTCAGGGGCGCAATGGAACACCTTCGGCCGGCCTATGAAAAAGCCAGCGGCAACACCCTGAAGTTCAGTTGGGGACCCTCCATGGGTACGTCGCCTGAATCCATTCCAGAGCGCATCAAACATAAAGAGCCCATGGACCTGGCTATCATGGCGGACGAAACCCTGGAAGTGCTCTCGACCACAGGCGCCTTCGACATGACCACCCGCCGCGAGATCGCTGATTCGCGCATCGGTGTCGGCGTACCTCACGGCAAACCTGCGCCAGATGTCTCAAGCGTCGCCGCGCTGAAATCCGCTCTGCTGAAGGCCGACAAGATCGCTTACTCCCAGGGCGCTAGCGGCGTATTTATCCGCACCGAGCTCTTCCAGCGTTTGGGCATCAGCGACCAGATTAGGGGCAAGACCATTGAGATCGCCGGCAAGGAACTGGTTGGCACGGCCCTGGCCAGGGGAGATGCGGATATCGGAATGCAGCAAATCAGCGAGTTGAAAGTAACTCCAGGCGTCGACTACTTGGGCCCACTGCCCGAAGAAGTTCAGAAAGTCAGCCGGTTCTGCGCCACCGTTGCACGCCAAACCCCAAACGCGGCCCCTGCCCGCGAATTCATTGCCTACCTCAGCAGCCCGGCAGCACGCCGTCTGCTTGAGCAGAGCGGTCTTGAGCCGGTGCACAACCTGGCTGCCCAGGAGTCCAAATAATGAAAACTGTCTCGCGCCTTCTAATCGGTGCCACGTTGAGCCTGGCCTCTGCTGTAGCCATGGCCGCCGGTGCTCCACCCAAGCAAGAGCTGGTCCGTTATGACAATGTGCAAATCGAAGTCAACACCCAAGGCACCGGGCCGGTGATCGTAATGTTGCCCTCGCTGGGTCGCTCGGGTCGCGACTACGACAAGGTCGCCGATTACCTTCAGGCCGACGGGTTCCGCGTGGTCAGACCGGAGCCGCGTGGCATAGGACAAAGCAAAGGACCGATGGAGAACCTGACCGTGCACGACTTTGCCCGTGACGTCGCGGCAGTGGTCCAGCATGAGAACAAAGGCCCAGTCGTGGTAGTCGGTCACGCATGGGGCAACTTCGCGGCGCGTATGCTCGCTGCGGACCACCCTGACCTGGTACGTGGCGTGGTCATGGCCGCGGCGTCCGCGGGTAAGGTACCGCCGGGCTCGACTGAAAAACCCATCAACGCTGAGATGCGCCAGGCCATCGACGGCGCGGGCGATCTGTCGCTGTCCGAAGAGCAACGCCTGATCTACCTGCGCAAGGCATTCTTTGCGCCCGGCAACGACCCCAAGGTCTGGCTGGGCGGCTGGCACCAGGCGACCCACGATGCCGAAGGCCATGCCCGCAACATCACGCCGGTGGACGACTACTTCGCCGCGGGCACCGCACCGATTCTCGACCTGCAGGGTGAGGCGGACACGGTTGCCCCACGACGTTTCTCCGGCGTGCTCAAAAGCATGCTTGGCGATCGGGTCCAGGTGGTGGTATTGAAAAATGCCGGCCACGCCATGGCCCCGGAACAACCCGAGGCGATGGCGGGTGCGATCGCTACGTTTGCCAAGGCGCAGTACGCAAAAAAATAGCTGTTGCGAGACATGAAAAATGCTCCGAACCAAATGGTTCGGAGCATTTTTCGTTGGGATGGGGCCAGACAGCGAAGAGAACTCTCCTCAAGGGATCGAACAGCCCCGCTAATTACCTGGTTGCATACACGCGCTTAGCAAAGTCGGCGATGGCATCGGCCATTTCACGAGGCTGCTCGGGCGCCATGGCGTGCCCAGCGTTGGCGATGGTCTTGTGTTCGACCCGCTCACCGAGCATCGATTCAAGTATGTTCGGAATCACCACCGCATCATGCTGTCCCTGCAGGTCAAGGATGGGCACGGTGTTACCGGCTGACCAATAGAGCTCAACAGGCGTAGTGTCCCGCGCATGGTCCTGGGCCTGGTGGGTCTTGTCGTACCAGCCAGTCAGCCAGGCACGCGGATCATTTCCGGGTGCGAAAAACGCCTCTTTGAGATAGTCGATACGCTTGGCTTCAGGCAGAGAATAATTACCCGCGCCTTTGATCGCCTCGACCATCCGCCCATAGGGTTTTTCGGATGAGCCTGCGGGCAACTTGCCAATCGAAGCAGCCGCCAGCACGATGCCGTTGACCAGGTCCGGGCGATCCACCGCAAGCATGCGCGCCGGCTGGCTGCCCCAGGCATGCCCGACCACAACCGAAGGTCCGGTCTTGGCCTTGTCCATCACCAGCGCCACGTCGGCGGCGAAATCGTGCAGTGTCGGCGTATCCATCGGGGCCTTGCTGCCCTTGACTCCACGCGGCTCAGGGCGGATCACGCGGTAGCCGTCGGCGGCCAAGTAGCGTGCCACCTCGTCATAGTCATTCGCGCCACGGCCTTTGGACGGCAGGATCACAATGACATGGCCCTTACCCTGATCCAACGCCTCGATATGTACATTGCCTTTCTCGGCAACAAGGGTGTGTACCGAATCATCTGCATTTCCAGGCAGGCTATAGGCAACGAGACCAGCGACGATTAAAGATTGCATGACGCGAGTGTAGTGCATTGGATGAGCCTTTTATTATTGTTTGGCACGCCAAACCTATGGATGTGAGGCCTCAGGGTTATGCACTTGGAAGAAAATAACCAATACTGATATCTCATGGTTTTCGATGCTCATCGGGCATGACCGTGCGCTGCATCCAACGCCCTCTAAGTCCCATGCCCTGCGGTTATGGGTACCTATGGTTTAAAGGTCTTGGCGCGCACTGGAACCCCGCCCATATGCTTCCAGGCTCCTGATTACAAGAACAATGGAGCCCCATGAATACACTCACCACCGCTCAATCAACAACGCAGGCCGCCCTGGAATCCAGCGCCTGTCGCAAAGCTGCGACAAGGCTGATTCCACTGCTCGCCATCGCGTATTTTTTCAACTATCTGGACAGAACCAACGTCGGCTTTGCGTCGTTGACCATGAATGACGACCTGGGTCTTACCGCCTCACAATTCGGTTTTGCGGCAGGCATCTTCTACGTCGGTTATTGCCTGTTCGAGGTACCCAGCAACCTGGCGCTCTACCGTTTCGGTGCTCGGCGATGGCTCGCCAGGATCATGATTACGTGGGGGCTGTTCTCGGCCTCCACCGCCTTGGCGCAAGGGCCAACCAGTTACTCGGTGATTCGGCTGCTGGCCGGCATTGCCGAAGCCGGTTTTTTCCCCGGCGTGATCTTCTTCCTGTCGCTGTGGTTTCCCATTCAATATCGAACTAGGGTCATGGCCTGGTTTCTGTTTGCCATTCCGGTGTCTTCGGTACTGGGTGGGCCACTTTCCGCTGCCATGCTGGCAATGGATGGCATCTGGGGCTACCGCGGCTGGCAGTGGCTGCTGATGCTGCAAGGCTTGCCGGCGTGCATATTGGGGGTGATGTGCCTGAACATGCTGGCCGACCGGCCTGCCGAGGCGAAATGGCTGACCGAGGATGAGCGCCAGGCGTTGCAATCGGCCCTCGATGCCGAGCACGAATCGAAGGGCTCCCACAGCTTTCGCGAGTCAATCAAAGACGTACGTGTATGGTTGCTGGCAGCCATTCTGTTCAGCTATATCATCGGCATCCTCGGCATCGGCGTCTGGCTGCCGCAAATCCTCAAGACCCATGCGCTGACCACCACCCAGATCGGCTGGGTGTCGGCGATCCCGTATCTGATAGCCAGTATCGCCATGCTGCTATGGGCGAAAGTGCTTGCGCGCAAGCGCCGTTATGTCCTGCACCTGGCAATTACCTGCGCCACGGGGGCGGCCGGCTTTATCTTCTCGGTGGTTTACAGCGACCTGATTCCGGCGCTGATTGGCCTAACGGTCGCCTTGATCGGCCTGAGTTCGGTGCGCACCTGCTTTTACAGCATCCCGGCGACGTTTCTGAGCAAACAGGCTGCGGCCGGCGGCATTGCTTTCATCAACGCGGCGGGAAGCCTTGGCGGATTGGTTGGGCCGTACGCAGTAGGCTGGCTCAAGGACATTACGCACTCATTCAACGCCGGGCTCATTGCGATGGCTGTGATGCTGTGCGTCGCCACCGTATTGACCTTGATTCTGCGGTCGGTGGTCAAGGAAGCCTGACACAGCTTGGCCCCGGTGGCTCGACATACCACCGGGGCTTTTCGTCAGCTGCCGTGAAAGGTTTTCTGGCGGGCCATGAACATCGCGAGTTCCTTACCCTCGCGGTTGTAGTGCTTGAGCGCACTCGCCACGGAGCCAAGTCCTATCTGGTCGGCGTAGTAGGTCAACCCGCCCTTGTAACGCGGGAAGCCATAGCCATGAATCCAGACCTGATCGATATCAGCAGGGTGCGCCACGATGTCGTGGTCGATCAGCCAGGCGGCCTCGTTGATCATCGCAAACAGACAGCGCTCTTCAATTTCCTGATCGGTGATGCTGCGGGGCGTAATGCGCCATTGGTGTCGATGATGCTGCAACAATTCGACCAGCCAGGGGTCAGGCAAGGCCTGACGGCTGCCCGGCGCGTAGCGATAGAACCCGAGACCTGTCTTTTGCCCAAGCCGACCTGCGGCATACAGTTTATCGACCCAGTCGCAGCGTTGTTCACGCGCACTCAATTGCGATAGACGCCCCTGGCGATTGCGCCAGGCGACGTCCACGCCAGCCATATCCCTCAGTTCAAAAGGGCCAATGGGAAAGCCGAACGAGCGCATCGCTCGGTCGACTGCTTCGGGAGATGCACCCTCCTCCAGCAGGAACATGGCTTCGCGCTCCCGGGCCGCCAAAAGCCGATTGCCCACAAAGCCGTCACAGACTCCCACCGTGACCGCCACTTTGCCCAGTCGCAGCGCCAAATCAAGCACCGCGGCCAGCACGGACCTATCGGTTTGGGTAGTGCGCACGACCTCCAGCAGCTTCATCACCGGCGCGGGGCTGAAGAAGTGCATGCCCAATACCTGCTGTGGGCGACGGGTACAATCGGCGATGGCCTCGACGTCCAGATACGAGGTATTGGTCGCCAGTATGGCGTCCGACTTACACAGGGTGTCCAACTGGCGAAATACCTCGCGCTTGACCTCCATGTCTTCGAAAACAGCTTCGATGACCAAGTCGGCGTCCGCCACAGCGTTCAGTGATGTCGACGGCGATATCAGCGCTCGGCGCTCCTGGCAGGCGTGCTCATCCATGCGTCCTTTGAGCAAAGCCTCCCGGTAATAGTCGTCGATATTTTTTACACCGCGTTGCAGTGCGGCGTCCTGAACATCAATCAGGATCACCGCCACACCTGCATTGGCCATACAAATGGAGATCCCTGCGCCCATGGTGCCTGAGCCGATCACCGCGACCTTTTTAATCGCATGCCCCTGGCCGGTAGCGGCGAGCTTGCGCGTGCGGCCGGCCAGGTCTCGCTCAGCGAAAAACAGATAGCGCAAGGCCTTGGCCTGGGCCGATTGCCGCCGCTCTAAGAACAGTGTGCGTTCCAACGTCATGCCGGCGTCAAACGACTCGGTCAGCGCTGCGTTGATCGCTTCCAGAGCCGCCTGGGGGGCTTGTTGCCCAGCCAGTTTTTTCATCACCGTGGTCACTTTTGCATCGAATTCAGCGGCGCTGTGGACCGGTATCAATCGATCCCGCGTGCGTCCCAGGAAAGAATGAGTAAGGATAAAGCGCCTGGCGTGCTCGATGGCTGCGCCTTGCGGGTCGGAGGTCACACAGTGGTCTACCAACCCGACAGCCTGAGCCTGCGTCGCAGTCAGACGCTGCCCTGCGATCACAACATCAACGGCAACCAATGGCCCGCAAAGGCGAACCAGCCGCTGCGTACCTCCCGCTCCAGGTATCAAACCCAGGCTCACCTCCGGCAAGCCCAGCACCGTGTGTTCATCGGCAATACGCAAGTGACACGCCATCGCCAATTCCAGACCGCCACCGAGCACCGAACCATGCAGGGCCGCGATCACCGGCTTCTGGTTGTTTTCGATAACGCTCAGAACGTCCGGCAGATGGGGCTCCATCAGTGGCAGATCGAACTCCTTGAGATCGGCGCCGGCCACAAACGTCTTGCCCTGGCAAGTGATGACAATGGCTTGCACCCCGGAGTCGGACGACGCCTGCGCGAGACAGGCTGAGAGCTGTTGCCGGACGCCTTGGGACAGGGCATTTACGGGAGGGTTATTGATTGCTATGACAGCGATGCCGTCATCTGTTTTCAGACTTACCAAGGATTCCATAGGGGTTACCCGCATCACAGGAAGGAAATGGGATAGCTGAGGATCACCCGCGTGTCGTTAGCATTGCGAGAGAAGTCCGAACGGTACGCAGCGTTGCGCAAGCGGATGTCCAGTGCCTTCAGCGGTCCGCTCTGTACCCGGTATTGCAATTCGACATCCAGCTCGCGCTCGCGGCCTGAATCAGTGGCCGACACCTGGGCATCCGCGCCCTTGGTATAGCGGGTCATGAAGGTCAGCCCGGGCAGGCCCCACGACGCCAAATCACGGGCATAGCGCGCCTGCCATGAACGCTCGCCTTTCTCGGCGAAGTCACCCACTTGCACGAAGTTGACCAGATACGGATCGGTGCCCTCAACGTAAGGAAATGCTGAGTCCCCGCTCATTGCCTGGTATCCCAGGCTGAACGCGTTGCCACCCCATTCATAGGTTGCCATCGCGCTGAACGCGCGATTGTCGATCGGACCGGCATGGGCCTGCCCCTGCTCGTCACTGACGAACAGCCGCAGGTCCGACTTGAGCTTTCCTTCACCGACCTGGTGGGCACTTGTGAGTCCCAGGAAATGCTGCTGGTAGACGTCTTCCAGGCGACCGACCTGGTAGGTCAGTTGCACAGTCTTCCAACGATAGGCGGCGCCCGCCACCTCAAAATCGCCGCCGTCCAGCGGGCCGCTGAAGCGTCGGTTCTTGTTGTTGATGGCCAACCCCTGCGCACCCGTAGCATCGCGGTCCGTGACCTGGTCAAGGTGTCCGCCTATCAGCTCCAGGCCGCCCCACTCGCGGGATTCGAGCATGCCGCCATGGAAGGTCTGGGGTAGCAAGCGACCGAAGTTCGATTGCAAGGTAGGCAGCTTGGGTATCAATGTGCCCACCTTCAGCTCGGTTTTGGACACGCGCATTTTTGCGGTCAAGCCGGCCTTGGAATACTCATCGGGTGCCCTGCCATCATCGTGAACCGGAAGCAGCCCGGTGCCGGTGCGGTCAGGGCTGGAGTCGAGCTTCACGCCTACCATGGCGATAGCGTCCAGGCCGAAACCGACAAATCCGGGGGTATAGCCCGACTGCGCGCGCAGAATGAAGCCCTGGGCCCATTCATCGCGCTTTGATTGGCCGTTGCCATCGCGAAAATCGCGGTTCATGTAGAAGTTGCGCAGCTCCAGGTTGACTTTGGCATCTCCCAGGAAGTCCGCGGCCTGTGCACTGACAAGCCATGGCCCGGCGGCAATGATCAAACACCAGGATGCAGCTGTTTTCTTATTATTCATGAGCAATTCCGGGCCGTACTCAGTCACACCGAACTCGATTGAGGTCGGTGGACCGGTACGTGCATCAGTGTGAGAGGAGTATCAGCGTGTCGAGGTCATGTAGTCGCTGGCCTTGCCTGGAATCGAATGGCCCTGGATCTTGCCGAGAAACGCAATGGCACGGGTCACATCTTCCTCGCTCAGATAGGGCGTTTGCGGGAACGAGTGCTTGTTGGATTTCCACGCCGCGGCATAGACGTTGTCAGGCGTACCTGCAAAGCGGGCACGCACCAGCTTCATCGCCTGCTCGGGATTTTCGTTGATCAGTTGGGTCGCTTGCGCGAGGCCGTCGAGGAACTGCTTGACGGTCTGCGGATTTTCATCGGCCCACTGTTTGCGTGCGCTCAGGGCAATCGAAGGATAGCCATCAAGTTCCTTGACCTGCCCGTCGGCCATGTCCAACAGGATGAAGCCTTTGTGCTCGATAATTGCGCTGTCCGAGGTGGGCGACGACAAGGCGAAGCCGTCGATCCTTCCTTGGGAGAACGCGGTCAGAATGGCACTGGCGCTGTTGAGGTAGAGCAAGGTAAAGTCTTTCTCGGCCGAAAGTCCCCCCTTCTCGCCGAGGAAGCGCACCAGAAAGTCAGCGCTACCGCCGGCACCGCTGACGGCAATCTTCAAGCCCTTGATCGCCTTCAAGCGTTCTTCCATAGGCGTCTGCGCGGTCAGTCCAAGCTGGTCGGCTTTCTCCTGGCTGATGACCACATTACTCGCATACTGCCCAACCAAGCGCCCCAGCAGGGTCAGGTCGGCGCCCTTCAATTTCGCATTGATCGAATTCTGGATCGCGCACGAACAGAACTCGACGGTTCGACTGGCCAGTCCCGACGTTGCGGCGCCGCCGCCCTTGAACTTGATCAGCTCGACATTTATCCCCTGCTTTTTGAAATAGCCACCGTCCACTGCCACGAACAACGGCATGTGCACGAAACCGTCGGTGCCCAAGGCAACCTTGATGTCCTGCGCATAAGCGCCGGCGCTTGCGGCCACCAGCGTAGCGACCAGGCCCATCTTTGCAATCAGCGTTCTAATAGACATGTGTACACCTTTATCTTCTTGTGCGTTATGGACAGGTCAAACCGAGGCTTCACGATCACCCAGGTCTTTTTTCCACGGCATCAGACGGGTTTCCACCATCCGCACGACCGCTTGCAGCAGCAGCGCCAGGGCGATAATTGCGATTAGTGCAGCGAACACGCCGGCCGTGTCCAACTGCCCGGCGGCATCTTGCAACAAGTAGCCGAGCCCACGATTGGAGGCCATGATTTCGCCGACAATGGCGCCAATCAGGGCATAGGGCACCGAGAGCTTGAGGCCGGTAAACACCCATTGAATGGCCGAAGGGAAGACCACTTTGGTGATCAGGTGGTGTTCGCGGGCACCCATCAGGCGCAGGATCTCCAACTGCTCGCGATCGACCGCTCGCACGCCGCTGTAGGTGTTGAGAAACACCAGGAAGAACACGATGGTGGCGGTCAGGATGATCTTCATCTCGATACCGATACCGAACCACATGATGAAAAGCGGAGCCAATGCCACTTTCGGCAGGCTGTAGATCGAGATCAGGATCGGATCGAGCAGTTTGGCCAGCAACTCGTTACGGCCCAATAGCAGCCCCACGGCAATCCCGACGGCCGCCCCGAGCACGAAACCTGAGAGGGTTTCCACCACGGTAATACCGCCATGGGAGAACAGCCGGCCACTGATGACCAGTTCGTAGAACTTGCCGGCGATCTCGCTGGGTGAGCTGACGAAGAAGGGGTCGATCAACGGCCCCGATGAGAGTTGCCAGGTGACGAAAAGCACGATGAAAATCGCGAGGCGTCCAAGGAAGATATTCATGCTTGGTTATCCTTTGCTGCATCGTTCAAAGACGGGGTCATGAAGTCCCACAAATCGCCGCATAGCTGGTGATAGCGAGGGTCCTTGCGCAACTGCAGAATGTTGCGCTCCCCTCCCAGGGGAATTTGCACGTCCTTGACGATGGTGCCGGGGCGACCGGCGAAGATCAGACAACGGTCGCCAAGTGCAACGGCTTCGTCCAAATCGTGGGTGACAAAAATGACGGTCTTGTTCAACCGCCGGCTGAGCCGGATCAGCTCGGTCTGCATGCGCATGCGCAGTTGCGCATCAAGCGCCGCGAACGGCTCGTCCATCAGCAGGGTTTCAGGGTCATACGCCAGCAGGCGGGCCAGCGCCGCACGTTTGCGCATGCCACCGGAGAGCTGGCTGGGGTAGGACTTTTCGAAACCTTCAAGACCCACGAGTTGAATCAGCTCCTGGATGCGCACACGCCGTTCGGCCTTGGCCATACCCTGTATTTCCAACGGCACGGCTATGTTGCCGACCACATCACGCCAGGGCAGCAAGTGGTCACTCTGGGTCATGTAGCCGGTACGGCCATTGACCCCGCAAACGGCCTTGCCGTTGTAGACCACCTGCCCTTCGGTGGGCGCGAACAGTCCCGCGACCATGTTCAGCAGGGTGGACTTTCCGCAGCCCGACGGCCCGACCACGGTGACTACTTCGCCTTGGTTGATCGACAGGTTGATGCCGTGGGAGGCCTGTTTGGCCACGCCCTTTACAGTGAAGGATTTGGAAACGCCGACAAACTGGATGAGCGATAGAGCCTGCTCGCCGCGTTCGACGCTTGGCAGAGCGAAGGCTTTCATTGCGACAGGCATGATGGACTCCCGCTCTGAGAATGGACGTTACCCAGAGGGAGCGTTTGATTCGATGTGCAATTAAGTACGTTCATAGCGACCTACTTGTTTTTATGAGTCGTTGATGAAGCTGTCTTTGATTATGAAAGCGAGGGTATGAGGGTCAATCCACCTGTTCCACGTAATGGAACAGGTGGCACCTCAAGCCAGCAGCGCGAGGCCATCCACTGCCCTTACGCCCTGCCCCTCGGCCAACACGCGCAAGGGGTTGATCTCGGCCTCTTGCAGCTTTGTGCCCAGGGTGGTTGCCATGTCAGCGAACGCGACAATGCAATCGATCAGCGCGCGGATATCGGCCTTGGGCGCACCGCGATAACCGTCGAGCAACGCGAAGGTTTTCAGCTCCCGGAGCATTGCGTCCGCGTCATCGCGCGTGATCGGCAGCAAGCGCATGCTGGTATCGCGCAGCAGTTCGGCGCTGATACCGCCCATGCCCAGCAGTAACGCCGGTCCTAGTTGCGGGTCGCGATGGAAGCCCAGGATCAGCTCCTGACCGCCGCTGACCATCTCCTGGACAAGGAAACGCTCGGGCGCGAACCCGGCCTTCTGCGTGACAACGCGGCGCATGGCGTCCAATGCCTGACCAATGCTGTGTTCGGTCAGGCCGAGTGCAACACCACCGACTTCGGTCTTGTGGGGGATGCGCTCGGAGAGCACCTTGAGTACTACTTTCGGGCCGAGCGCCCGGGCGGCCTCGATTGCCTCGCCGGCGTCCGCGACCGCCTGCTCGCGGGTGACGGGCACGCCAAAACGAGTAAACAAGGCTTTGCTCTGCTGTTCATCAAGGCTTCCGCCGGGCAACTGCTCAACGTCCGCGGCGCTCATGTTCTGGCGGCTTGGTTGCGCTCGCGGCGTGTCCTGGACGACGCAGGGTCTGGCCTTGAGCGCCAGCAACGCACTCGCACAGGCCTCCGGCGCAGTAAAGGCGACGCCCAGGTTGCTGTTGATGCGCAGCAAAGCTTGCGGCGCGTAGGGGCTGACATAGGCGAGCACAGGCTTGCTGCTGTCGCGCTGGCTGTCACGGATCGCATCGGCCATCAGCGTCGGGCGCGCAACACCGGATGAGCCCACCACACTGATGACCGCGTCGTAGTCCGGGCTTTCCAGCAGGATGCGCATGGCCTCTTGCATGATCTGCGGCTGCAGGCCGGCCAGGGTCAGGTCGATGGGGTTGCGGTCGAGCACCGCCTGGTCGCCGAGATCCAGATCACGCAAACGTGCAGCAGTGGCTTCCCCCGGCGGCGGCGTATCGAAACCAATGGCGCCCAGAGCATCGGCGATCAACGTGCCGGCGCCGCCGGTCGAGGTCAGAATTGCCACGCGGTTACCCGCCATCGTGCGTCGGCTGGCCAACGCGAACGGAAGGTCGAGCAGATCGGCAAACGTCTGTGCCCGCACAATGCCCAATTGCTTGAAGTACACGTCGTAGAGTGCGTCGGCTCCCGCCAGGGCACCAGTATGGGACGCCGCCGAACGAGCCCCGGCTTCGGAACGCCCGACCTTGAATACCACGATGGGCTTGCCGGCCGCGCGAGCTTTGAGCGCAGCGCGGCTGAACTTCTCGGTATCGCGCACCCCTTCAAGATAAAGGGCAATGACTTCGGTGGCGTCGTCATCCACCAGGTAATCGACGAAATCGGCGACGTCCAGGTCGACCTCGTTGCTGGTCGCCACCAGCTTGGAAAAGCCGATGCCGGCAGCGGCACCACGGGACAGGAGCGAGCCCAGGATCCCACCACTCTGGGAAATCACCGCGATGTTGCCCGCTCTCAATGCCTCCTGATCCAACGCACCGCTGGCCGACAACGTAATGCCTTGGGTAAGGTTGATCAGGCCGATGGTATTCGGCCCCAGGATACGCATGTTGCCTCGCGCCTTTTGCAAGGCATGCTGGCGAGCGATGCCCGTCTCGCCGGCCTCTCCATAGCCACCGGCAAGGACGATGGCCGCTGGCGTGCCCATGGCCGCCAGTTCGGCAACGGCCTGGTTGGCACGCTCAGGGCCCAACAGGATGATAGCGGCGTCCGGCACCTCTGGTAGCGCGGCGATAGTGGGATAGCAAGTCAACCCATCGATCTCGGTGTAACGCGGGTTGACCGGATACAAGCGACCTTCGAAGCCATGTTTGCGCAGGAACGCGATTGGCCGCCCTGAGGTTTTTTGTGCATCGCCGGAGGCGCCGATCACAGCGACACTGCGCGGGTTCATCAGGCGGGAAATGTTATCCATGTTCATCCTCTCTTCGCCTTGGCCGCCAGGAAAGCCGCGACCGACGCCTGATGCTCGGCCGAGGTGTAGCAGATGCCTTGGGCCTGACTACCCATGGCCAGTACTTGGGCCTGGGTCAGTTCGAAGCTGCTGTTGAGGATGGACTTGCTCAGTGCCAGCGCGGTCGCCGAGCCGGCGGAGAGCTCCAGCGCCCAACGCCGGGTTTCGTCAAGCAGATCGTCGTGTTCGACCACTCGGTCCACCAGGCCGATCGCCAGTCCTTCGTCAGGCAGTACGCTACGGCCGGTATAGATAAGCTCCTTGGCTTTGGACAGTCCGACTCGACGCGGCAGCAAGTACAAGCCGCCACCGTCGGGGATCAGGCCCCGGGCGATGTAACTCATGGCATAGCTGGCTTGTCGGGAGGACACCACGAAATCGCAGCTCAATGCCAGGTCGCACCCCAGCCCAGTGGCTGCACCATTGACCGCAGCCAGGGTTGGCTTGGGCAAGTTGAGCAACAGGGAGACCGCATGATGTACTCGCTGCTGACGCTTCCAGCCGTTGTAGGCCACCTCACCCGTCGGAGCGCTCATGCGCTTTTCCATGCCCTTGATATCGCCTCCCGCACAGAAGCCTTTGCCGGTGCCTGTGATGATGAGGGCGCGGATCTGGCCGTTTGCAGCCACCTCTTCCAGCAACTCGATCATCTGGCTACGCATCTCGTCGCTGATGGCATTGCGCGCTTCGGGTCGATTGAGGGTCAACACCGCGATGCCATCGTCATCGACGGCCATGTGGATCGGCGAGGTAACACTTTGCAGCATCGTCATGGGAACTTTCTCTCTTGTTGTCGACATGGCAGCGGCCCAAACTGAGGGACCTTGCGCTGATCTCGAGTCTATGGAGCTCCCCATGATTGACAATCCGCCAATTCCACTGGGTGGAACACAATGAAAGAGGACGACGGGTTTGATACGCCGGGTGCCGGCAAGGCTCCGATAAACCGTTCGCTGGAGCGCGGCCTTGAAATTCTGCGAGCATTTCGCGCGGGCACCGAGTACCTGGGCAATGGAGAAATCAGCGAGCGCACGGGGTTGTCCAAGTCCACTACCAGTCGCTTGACCCAGACGCTGATCCACAGCGGCATGCTGGTGTACGACGGCCAGCGCAGTGCCTATCGCCTCGCACCCGCCACCCTGTGCTTCGCCAACGCGATGTACAACAGCAGCTCGCTGGTACAGCTCGCCGCGCCCTTGATGCGCGAAGCCGCCCATGCCCTGAGAGTGAATGTCGGACTGGCCGCCGCCGATCGCGATGAAATGGTTTACCTGGAGTCCATCCGCTTGAGTCGCAAGAACACCCCACGCACCGTACAAACCGGTCAGCGAGTCCCCATGGAGTTCACTTCCCTGGGGCGCGCCTATCTGGCGACAATCAGCACCCGTGAACGGCAAGCGCTGATGGCGCACTTCAAATCCAGGCGCTGCGATGCCAGGTGGGCGGTATTGGAAACGGAGATTGCCGCCGCCTGCGAAAGCGTGCAGCTAACAGGGTACTGCGCAGCATCCTGGCAGGCCGAAGTCGTGGCTATTTCAACCCCGCTCGGCATCCGCAACTACCAGGACCATATTTTGAATATCAGCTTGTCCACCCCACAGTCGATCGACGCCGTCGTGACGCGTTACGCCGGCCCGTTAATGGTGCTGGCAGACAAGATCCGCGCCGGTTTCAACGTCGTCTGACAGTCAGCCGGACCGTTCGGGCCTGGGTAACCTGGTTAAGATAGCGCAACGGGGCACCTAGGCGCCTTGCTGCACCCAAGGTCCCGCATTTGTCGATTTCATGTGCGAAAGATGCCCGGACATGCCACTGACTCTGAATGGATAGAGCCCCTTCGTCCTACTCGTGCGCCCGCTTTGGTTCGGATACTTCACTGGCGTTAGTGCCCTCAAGAGGGATATCGAGGGTAAAGGTTGCGCCCTGCCCGACTCCGTCGCTGTGCACGGTCAAGCCGCCGCCCATTTCCTGAGCGGCCAGCGCGCAGCTGTGCAGCCCAAATCCGTGACCGTCCTTGCGAGTCGTGAAACCATGGGAAAAGATTCGCTTCAGATGCTCTGGCGCAATCCCATTGCCGTTGTCGGTCACCGTAATCCGCAGTGCTGGCCCGTCAGCGAGAAAGGCGCCAAATGTGATGCACGGGCTACGATCTTTCACGCCTTCCAATGCCTGCCTGGCATTGCGGATCAGGTTCACCAGAATCAGCAGCACCCGGTGCCGGTCCAGTAACAGCAGGGGCAAGTCGGTAATTTCCTTGACCACCGTCACCTCCTGGCGCGCCAGTGATCCAGTACTCATGCGCAAGGCATCGTCAACTAACTCGGGAACCGGAACCGCCTCGACCACACTGACGGCAACCGCATGGGACTGCTGGGCGGCGACAACGGTTTTGATGTGGTCAATGCCCTTGGTGAGCAGCCCAAGCTCTTCGATGATGCCCTGCTGCTCCGCCGTCACCACCTCCGCCAGCTTGAGCAGGTAGCCGGGTAGCATCTTGCCTTTCAGGTCTGCGGTGAGGAAATCGCTGAGGTCATCGGTGTGTTCGTTTATCAGCTGAGCCACCTTGCCCAGCCCCTGGGCCTTGGAGGCGCGCATCTGGCGGCTGACCGTCTCAGCCGACACGTTCACACTGTTGAGGATGTTGCCAACGTTGTGCAGCACAGCAGTGGCGATTTCGGCCATACCCGCCTGGCGGGACCTTGCCTGCAATTCGGCTTGCACCTGACTCATGCGCAGCACCGCACGAACGCGAGCCTTGAGCTCCAGCGGCGAGAAAGGTTTGGCGATATAGTCGTCGGCGCCGCTCTCCAGCCCGGAAACACAGGCCTCGCTGCCGCCACGGGCGGTCAACAGGATGACAGGCAAATGGGCAAATCCGGCGCTGGCTTTGATTCTGGCTGTCAGGCCAAAGCCATCGAGCTCCGGCATCATCACATCCGAGAGGATGACATCGATTGGCCGATGCTGCAGAAGCGCCCAGGCCTGCTCGCCATCAGTTGCGGTGGTGACGATGTAGTCGTCGAGCAAAAGTTCGCTGAGGTAATCCAGCATTTCCGGGCTGTCGTCTACCACCAGTACCCTGGATTGCGAGGCGTGCTCCGAGTGCTGCTCATCATCTGTACCTGGCGCCGATGTTCGGTCACTGCTACTGCCATGGTGGCCATCATCGAAACGCAGATGACGCTGTTCGGTTGTGATCGTTGAACTCGGGGATAATCGTCCGCGCCCATTGCCGGTTTCAGCCGGTACGGTATTTTGCGCAGTCCCCAGCGGAAGCCGGACAAAGAAGCACGATCCGCGTCCCGGCTCGCTGCTGACACCGACGTCACCGCCCATCAGTTCGACCAGATCCTTGACCAGCGCTAGGCCAATCCCTGTGCCGCTGTAGTGGCGCGTGGCGGAATTGTCGATCTGGGAAAACCGCTGAAACAGCAACTGCAGTTTGTCAGGCGCAATGCCTATGCCAGAGTCGTGCACGGCCAGTTCGAAACGCTCGCCCTCCAGTGTAGTTGCAGCCAGGTGGATAGTGCCGCCAGTGGGCGTGAACTTGATGGCATTGCTCACCAGGTTGAGGAGAATTTTTTCGAAGTGTCCGGGATCCACAAACACCGTTGTGAGCGCAGGATCGATGCTGAACGTCAAGATGCAACCTTTGCTCTTGGCCACCATGGCGGCATCCTCGGCAAGCACACCCACCGCCTTGTTCAAATCAACGGGCGCCGGACATGACTCGAACTTACCCGCTTCGGCCTTGGAGAAATCGAGGATGTCGTTCACCCGGTTCATCAGGCGCAGCGCGTTGCGTTGGGCGCGGTCGATTTGTGCACGCCAGTCCGCCGGCGGGGTGTTCGCCGCCGAGAGCTGCTCCAGAGGGGCGAGAATGAGGGTCAGCGGGGTGCGCAGTTCGTGGCTGACCGTGGCCACGAAATCGCTCTTTGCCTGGTTCGCCGCCTCGGCCTGGTTGCGCGCCTGAATGAGTTCGACGGCCTGCGCCTCGAGCATCCGGGTCTGATGGTGCAGCGTGTCGGTCCGTTCGGCGACCATCCTTTCCAAAGAGGCCTGGACTTGCTGTCGCTCCGCTTCAGCCTCCGCCTCCAGCACCCGGATGCGCAGGGCATTCTCCTGGAACACCCGTACGGCACGGGTCATGATCCCAATTTCGTCGCCACGTCCGGCGCTGGCGATCTCGGCGTTCAGGTCGCCGGCCGCAAGCCGGCGCATGACGGTGGCCAGGGCCACGATGGGCTGCGCGACAAACCGCGACGTGCTCCAGGCGATGGCGCCGGCTAGCAAGATGGCGACGGCACCCGCCACCACTGTCGCCAGCATGCCGCGATCCTTGTGCACCAGGGCGTCGGAGCGCGCTTCGCCAGCGAAGCGCGCAACCAACAGGCCGGCGCTCCGAGCCTCGTTGCGCACCTGGTCGCGCGCGTCGCTCAAGGCGTTGCTCGCCTGATGGAACCTGGCGAATGCCGCCCGGTAGCCGGCAATTTGATCACTGACAGTCAGGGGCGCAGCCTTGGCTTGCAGTCCTCCGGCCGACGGGAGCACACGAGAAAGACGCGAGAGCTCGTCCAGGATATCGCCGACAGAGCCGGCGACCTCGGCCGACGGTGCCAGACGAAACGACAAGGTCTGCGCCTCCAGGGTGGCAACACGCTCGGCGAAACGCTTGGACAACGCTGCTGCATTGTGCAACAGCCCGGTTGCGGCCTGAATGTCGTTTGCGTCATGGCTAACGTGCTCGTCCAATTCATCCAGCATTGCGTCGAGGCGCTCGACCACTTCCTCAACGGCGGCGAGCTGCTGCAAAGCTTCGGTTCCCCGCAGCTTGGGCGCCTCGTCAAGGTGATCGACCGCCAGGCTGGCAGCAGCGACCGCCGTCGCCAACCGGTCCAGGGCCTCTGCCTCCTGCGGCGTCCCCATCACCTCGCGCAACTGTTCGACCACAGGCGCGAGTGCCGAACTGGCATTGCGCGCCGTGGCGGCAGCTGCCCCATTACCGGACACCAGCATCTTGGCCACATTGGCGGTGATGATCCGTTCGCCATTGCGCAGGACATCCAGGATGCGATGGGCGCTTTCGATGTTGCTCCTGCGCGCTTCGTGGTCATCGGCGCGCGTATCAAGTCCTTTCAGCCCATCGGTGACGCCCTGTTCGATGAGCCTCGTCGCCTCTCGCATGCGGCCATAGTGGGCAGTCATGTTCTCCGTTTCGCCATCCATGGTCAGGGTCGCCGCACGCAAGGCGGTGATCGCCGCGGCGAGCCTCTCCAGGCTGCCTTTGAGCGATTGCGCTTCTGCCACCGGAATAGCGGTGAGCCCGGCAATCGCCGCTGTCACCATGCCTTCGGCCTGGAGCAGGCTCTCCAGGTCGCGGGTGGCGATGAAGTTTTCCACCCGCCCGGTGGCGCCGTTGACCGAGGCCAGGATTTCCGCGGAATGGCTGGCGGAGTCCACCGCACGTACCATGCCTCGCAGGCCGTAGAAGTTCACTACCGATACCACCAGCATCAGGAATACCAGTGCGGCGACCGCCATGCCGATCCTGACGGCAATAGGTCTGTCCCTGGCTGGTTTAAGTGTCACCATGACCTCTCGCCTCCCCCCGGCGCCACTACTGCTTGATAACCTCCGGCAGAGACGCCGACGGCGCTGTACGATTGACGGCCGCATCGATCATTGCCGCAACGGACGCCTGGCTATAGAAAGGATCCGCTGCGCCGCCTGCTGGCATAGTCGCGAGCCAGGTATCCAGGTCTTTCGCGTCGATGCGTACCAGCGGCACCTCGACGAGCTTCGGCACTTGCTTGCCCGCCAGAATTTGCTGGGCCACCCAGAAGCCCACCTGGGAAACGCTCGGGGAGGCAGAGACCGAGACAGTCTCGTAGCCATTGCTATCGCGTTCCTGTTTCCACAGGGCGAGCTCGTCCTGGCGGTTCCCCATGACGATGATCGGCAAAGGTCGACCCGCCGCCTTGAACGCCATGGCAGCACCATAACCGTCGCCACCCTGGGTAGCGACCGCATCAATGCTGGGCAGCGACGGCAGCGCCAGCGCCACTTCCTTGCGTGCGACGGAAGCCGTCCAGTTCCCATACACCGTCTTGGCAAACTTCAGGCCCGGATAGTCGCGGGCAGCCTTGTGAATGCCGTCACTGATATTTTGATCGGTGGCATCGCCGGCAATGCCGCGTATCTCCAGCAGCGTGCCATTCCCTTTGAGGCGCTCGGCGATGTAATCCATTTCCACGCGCCCCATGGCGGACCAGTTGTAGTCCACGGTATAGACGCAGCGTTCGGTGACCAGGCTGGCCATGACGACCACCACTATGCCGGCATTGCAGGCGTCCCGGATCACGCCGTCGAGGGCCGTGTCGGACGCGGCCAGGATGACGATAGCGTTGACGCCCTTGACGATCATGTCTTGTATGTGGGCCGCTTGCTCCGACGCGGAGTTATTGGCGCTGACCACCGGAGCCTCCCGGATCAAGCCATCTTTTTGCGCCTGGGCGGCAACCTCCTGCCAGTTGCGCACCATCACCTTGCGAAAATCACTGCCTGCGTAGGAGTTGCTCAAGGCAATGCTAAAGTTCCCGGTAGGGCCGCTGGCGATGCCGCCGTCGGCCGCCTGGACTGGATGGGCCGCAACCATCGCCAGCCCGGTCATGCAACCGGCCAGGCGCCACAAGATTGTGCGGATCCGTTTGATGTTCATGGCATTTTCCATCGCGCTTGGGGTTGACCAGCGGTACTCCATCTGCGCCTGCCGACAGGACCGGCTGTTCGATCGGGTTGACCGGGCTTCAGGATCCGCGGCGCAGGTAAGCCGAGCGGAGGTTTAGAGTCGATCCCGCGGGGCCTGGCAACGCCTTTTCGGAATCGACCAGAGACAACGCTCTCACCGAGTCGGGGATGGGGAGCTTGAAAAAGCTTTCATGGAACGAGGGTGTGTCGTCGATCATCCGGATACGCCAATAGGCAGGCGCTGCCGGACGGGTCATTCGGCCATTCCGATGATGGAATCGGGCATTGAACGCTGAACTCATGGGGACTCCTTTCCTCGGCGATCGACACGTAAAACCCATACACTTGCTGCAATAGCGATGAGCATAGCCTCAATTCAGGCTTCATCCTGCTGAAAGAACCGCCGCCCTCGGCAAGCTTGTCAATCGCGTCGAACCCCTGCCCTGCAAAACCCTCCAAGCACACGTAAACTGGGAAAATCCTCTCAACCCGCCCCTTTCGGAGACCGCAATGCTTCGTGCGTTTGAACGAAGACTCGACCCTTTCCCGCCCGACGAGGCACCACCGCCACCGGTTGGCCTGACGCGGTTCCTGTGGGCCTGCACCCGGGGCGCCCGGGGCTATATCCTGGTCTTTGCGCTGCTCAGTGCCGGCGTGTCGATCTACGAGGCCTGGCTGTTTTCCTTTCTTGGACAGGTCGTAGACTTGCTCTCGACCTGGCAGGCCGGCGGTGATGCGCAGGGGCAGGAAAGCCGAGTGCTGTGGGGGATCGGCATCGTACTGATCACCAGCATCGGGCTGGTGGCGCTGCGGACCATGGTTCAGCACCAGGTATTGGCAATCAATTTGCCGTTGCGGCTGCGCTGGGACTTCCATCGCCTGATGCTGCGCCAAAGCCTCTCGTTTTTTTCCGACGAGTTCTCAGGCCGGGTCACGACCAAGGTCATGCAGACGGCACTGGCCGTGCGCGAAGTCTTGTTCACCGTGATCGAAATCGCACCCGGCATCGGCGTGTACTTCATCGCGATCATCGCGCTGGCCGGCGGCTTTGCCTTGAAACTGATGCTGCCTTTTATTGCCTGGATCGTGCTGTTCGGGCTGGCCATGCTGTATTTCGTGCCGCGTCTGGGGCAAGTCGGCCAGGAACAGGCCAATGCGCGGTCGTCGATGACAGGGCGCGTTTCGGACGCCTACACCAACATCACCACTGTAAAGCTGTTCTCGCACTCCAAGCGAGAAGCGCACTTCGCGCGCGCAGCGATGGAAGACTTCAAGCAAACCGGTTTTCGCCAGATGCGTCTGGTCAGCCAATTCGAGATCGTCAATCAGGCGCTGGTGGTGGGGCTGATCCTTGGCGCAGGCGGCTATGCCTTGTGGCTTTGGCACCAGGGCGAAGTCGGCACGGGTGCGGTGGCGGCGATCACGGCCATGGCGTTGCGTATCAATGGCATGTCCCATTGGATCATGTGGCAGATGACCTCGTTGTTCGAAAGCATCGGCACCGTGCAGGATGGCATGGATACCTTGACCCGTGGCCCCAAGGTGCAGGATGCGCCGGACGCAGGCGTGCTGGCGCCCTCCGGCGGCGCGGTAACGTTCGACAACGTGAGTTTCAACTACGGTGGTGAACGCCAGGTGCTCGACGGGCTTAGCCTGACGATCCGTCCGGGCGAAAAGATCGGTCTGGTGGGGCGTTCCGGTGCCGGCAAATCCACGCTGATCAATCTGCTGCTGCGTTTCTACGACGTGGACAGCGGTGAGATTCGCATCGACGGGCAAAACATCGCCCACGTCACTCAGGACAGCCTGCGCAGCGCCATCGGCATGGTCACCCAGGACACCTCCCTGCTCCACCGCTCCATTCGTGACAACATTGCCTACGGCCGCCCGGATGCGACTGAAGCACAGATCCGCAGGGCCGCAGCCGAAGCCCAGGCCGACGGGTTCATCAACCAATTGAGCGACCGGCAAGGCCACACCGGCTATGACACCTTGGTCGGCGAGCGCGGCATCAAGCTATCCGGCGGCCAGCGCCAACGCATTGCGATCGCCCGGGTGATGCTCAAGAACGCCCCGATCCTGCTGCTTGACGAGGCCACCAGTGCCCTGGACTCGGAAGTCGAAGTCGCCATCCAGGAAAGCCTCGATGAAATGATGCAAGGCAAGACGGTGATCGCCATTGCCCATCGTCTGTCGACGATCGCAGCCATGGATCGGCTGATTGTCATGGATGACGGGCGCATCATTGAACAAGGTACCCACGCCGAACTGCTGGCGAAAAACGGCACCTATGCGCGGCTGTGGCAGCATCAGAGTGGTGGCTTCCTGGGTGAGGATCAGGGGGTCGCCGAAGCTATGGTATAGGAATGGCTCTGCCCCAGGCAGGACACCATTCCTTGTGGCGAGGGAGCTTGTTCCCTCGCCACAAAAACCACGCTCCACTGTCAAACCGATTGGCGTGTCCTAGAACCACGTTTCCATCTGAATGCCGTACTGCCAGACCCCACCTGCGTTGAAATCCGTCTTGCCAAACGAATCCGAGGCACTGTAACGGTCCAGATCCGAAGACCAGTTCATGACGCTCGCGAACACCCGCAATTCAGGACGGGTGAGCAGGTCGCCCAAGTCAGGCTTGAATGTTGGTGCAACGGTGAATTTCCAGAAGTTGCCGTCCACCGCGTTACGCTGTTTGTAGCCCTTGGGATCGAGGTCCATGGTCTGCCAGCTCATCTCATAGGCCATCTCGAAATTGCTGTTGATCTCGTTGGCCAGTCGCACGTTCAGGGTCATCCAGCGGTAGTCATCCCCCTTGACGTAACGGTCCTTGCTCTGCTCGGCCAGCAAGCTGGGGCCAATGCGCCAGCCGGGCGCAATCGGGGTTTCACCGTAGAGCGCCAGGCGCAGGGCACGGGCTTCGTCGATCAGCTCGCCGTCCGCACCGATGTTCTTGACCTCCGCGCCCAGGCCTTGACCATAGAGCAGCGCCGTCTTGAAGAAGCCTTCTCGGCCAAAAAAACTGCGCTGATGATTCGCGATCATGCTGTGCAGGCCGGAATCCGCCGGGGCCAGACCCGCTTCGTTGGTGCGGGTGCTGAAATCGTTTTTCTTCGAGCCGATGCCATTGAACATCCACTGCCACTCTCCGTTGGCAAAAAACTGATTGGAGGTCAGGACATAGCTCTCCACATCGGCATTGACCCCACCCTCACTGAAGTCCCCGTAGTTACGCCCGATCAACGAGTAGTTGGAACGCCAATCCTTGCTCATCTGCACGTCGTAGATGCCACCGCCGGTACCGGCCAGGTAGACGACGTCCGAGTCCAGCCAATGGATATCGAAGTTGTCCCGGTCGAATCGCTTGCCTGCCCATAGGGTGGCCTTCTCGAACATCGGATTGCCCTTGAACGCGGCAAGATGGTCGAGTTCGGTAAACACCTGGCGCACGTTCAGGTTGCTTTCTTCGGCGGTCCAGTCATTGGAGCTTTCCACACCATCGGCAATGGAAACGGTGAATTTGGAACGGGTGCCGTTCTGCGCGTACAGCTCTTTCGACAGGTCGATGCGCATGTAGGTGTCGTCCTCGTTGCCCAGTCGTCCGACCGCGCCACCCACGGAACCGGCCGGTGTGGTGTAGGGACCGCCGCGCCCTCCTCCCAGCCCATCGTTGATCAGCAATCCGGAGCGGGCGTAGCCCTTGAAGCTGAACCCGTCGGAGAGGTGTCCGCCGCTGCCCGCCTTTTCCAGGTTTTGCTGATTGGCTTCGAGTTTTGCCAACCGCGCGTCCAGGGTGGGTGCCACGGGAGTGCTCGCAACGGAGGCTGTCGGTTGCAAGCCAGGATGCGTGAGCTTGAGTTGCTGCAGTTCCCTGGCGAGTGCCTGGGCCTGCTGTTCGGCTGCGGCTGCGCGCTCTTCCGCTACGCTGGTGCGGGCTTCGAAGGCTGCCATGCGCTCTTCCAGTGTTGCGGCCTGGACAGTCGCCGCCGAGGTTCCGAGCACGCCCGCAATGAGCCAGCTTGATGCTTTCTGCATGTGGATTTCCCTGTTTTGTTTTTATTGTTCTGTCTCGCGACCGACCTCTTTTTCATGGAGGATCAATTGTCACATTCCACGAAAAAAAGGGTGCCTCATCGCAAATACGCTGCTACATTTGGCGATGTTAACGTTAACTTTTATAAAAACAAAAATAAAGAGGGCTTTATGAAACGACTCAAATCGCTCCTTCCAGCAGCGCTGTTCAGCGCTCTTGCCGGGCTTCCCTGCCTTTCCAGCGCAGCCGATCTGACGATCTCCTGCGGCGCGGTGGGTGCGGAGTTGCAACTGTGCAAAGAGGCTGTCGAGGCCTGGTCGAAACAGACCGGCCACAGCGTCGACGTGGTTTCCACGCCAAACTCGGCAACCGAGCGGTTGTCGTTCTACCA
This sequence comes from Pseudomonas corrugata, assembly GCF_001269905.1. GTDB lineage: Bacteria > Pseudomonadota > Gammaproteobacteria > Pseudomonadales > Pseudomonadaceae > Aquipseudomonas > Aquipseudomonas corrugata. The sequence continues at coordinate 275,309 of NZ_LHVK01000022.1, forward strand.
GCAGATCCTCAGTGCGCAGTCCAGCGACATCGACATCATCCAGATCGACATGGTGTGGCCGGGGATGCTGGCCAACCACTTGATGGATTTGCGCGAGATACTCCCCGCCAACGCGACCCAAGGCTACTTCCAGGCCCAGGTGGATAACGCCACGGTGAATGGGCGGCTGGTCACGATGCCGTGGTTCACCGACTCGGGGCTGTTGTATTACCGCAAGGACTTGCTCGATAAGTACGACAAGCAGGTCCCCCAGACCTGGGAGGAAATGACCGCTACCGCCAGGGCTGTGCAACAGGCAGAGCGCAACGCCGGAAATGCCAATGCATGGGGTTACGTCTTCCAGGGGCGCGCCTATGAGGGCCTGACGTGCAACGCGCTGGAGTGGATCAGCAGTCAACCGGACGGCGGCCTGGTCAATCCGCAAGGCGACATCGTGGTCAATAACCACGCCTCAAGGGCTGCGCTGACGCTGGCGAAAAGCTGGGTAGGCGATATATCTCCCCGTGGCGTGCTCAATTACACCGAAGAGGAAGGACGTGGGGTATTCCAGTCGGGCAATGCCCTGTTCATGCGCAACTGGCCGTATGCCTGGGCCCTGGTGCAGAGTCCTGACAGTGCAGTGAAGGACAAGGTCGGCGTCGCGCCCCTGCCTCGTGGCGGCGCGACCGGCAGCCATGCTTCCACCCTCGGTGGCTGGGGCCTGGCGGTATCGCGCTACAGCGCCAGGCCCAAGCTTGCTGCGGAACTGGTGAGCTACCTGACCAGCGCCCAACAACAGAAACATCGTGCGCTGGTGGGTGCCTACAACCCGGTTATCGAGTCGCTCTACCAAGACCCTGAGCTGCTCGCGGCCATGCCGTATTACAGCCAGTTGCACAACATCCTCAACGATGGGGTCATGCGCCCCGCCGCCATCACTGCCGCCCGCTACCCACGGGTCTCCAATGCGTTCTTCGATCAAGTCCACGGAGTCCTGGCTGGAGAGTTGCCGGTCGATCAGGCGCTGGTCGACCTGGAAAGCGAACTCACGCGCATCAAACGCCGGAACTGGTAAGCCACAAGGAAGGAAATCACCATGTCTGTCTCTTCTGCCCACGCGCCCTGCGCCGAGCACCTGCCCGCCCGGGAAACGCCGGTACAACGCCGTCGAGTACGCGCCGCCTGGCTGTTCCTGGCGCCGATGCTGCTGTGCCTGACTCTGGTGGCGGCCTGGCCGCTGCTGCGTACGCTCTGGTTCAGCCTGACCGACGCCAGCCTCGCGGACACCAGCGGCGGCACCTTTGTCGGCTTGAGCAATTATCTGTTCTACAGCGACTCCGGCTGGTCCGGCGTGCTGGTGGATCCGCAATGGTGGAACGCGGTGCGCAACACCCTGCATTTCACCGTGGTGTCGGTGGGACTGGAAATGGTCCTGGGGCTTCTGGTGGCGCTGTTGCTCAACGTGCGGTTCACCGGGCGCGCCCTGGTACGGGCATTGATCCTGATTCCCTGGGCGATTCCGACCATTGTCTCGGCAAAGATCTGGTCATGGATGCTCAACGACCAGTTCGGCATCATCAATCACCTGATGCTGGGCCTCGGTCTGATTGACGCGCCCCTGGCCTGGACCGCAGATGCGCAGCTGTCGATGTGGGCGGTAATTATCGTCGACGTCTGGAAGACCGTCCCTTTTGTCACGCTGTTGATGCTGGCTGCCTTGCAGATGTTGCCGGGCGATTGCTACGAAGCCGCACGGGTCGATGGCATCCACCCGTTGAAAGTGTTCTGGCGGGTCACCCTGCCATTGCTGCTGCCGGCGCTGCTGGTGGCAGCGATCTTCCGCATTCTCGACGCCTTGCGGGTGTTCGATGTCATCTATGTGCTGACCTCGAATTCGTCGAGCACCATGAGCATGTCGGTCTACGCCCGTCAGCACCTGGTGGAATTCCAGGACGTCGGTTACGGCAGCGCCGCCTCGAGCCTGCTGTTCCTGGTCGTGGCAGTGATCGCCATCGTCTATCTGTACCTCGGACGCCGCCAGATGGAGGTCCGCTCATGAATCGGCGACTGCTGAAAAAAGCGCTGTTGCGCCTCGGGTTCTGGTGCCTGATCGGGATCCTGCTGCTGTATGCGGTCTTCCCTTTCTACTACGCCATCGTCACGTCGCTGAAGTCATCCACGGCCTTGTTCCAGGTGAGCTACTGGATCGACAACCCTGACTTTTCCAACTATGCCGCAGTACTCCAGCAAGCCTCGTTCCTGCGGGCCATCGGCAATTCGCTGGTGGTTTCGCTGTGCGTGGTCGCGCTGGCGCTGTTCCTCAGCCTGACGGCTGCCTATGCATTGGGCAGGGTCAAGTTTCGTGGCCGAGGCACGGTGTTGATGCTGGTCCTGGGCGTGTCGATGTTTCCTCAGGTCGCCGTGCTGTCCGGGCTGTTCGAGGTGATACGGGCCCTGGGCCTTTACAACACGTCCTGGGCACTGATCCTGAGCTACACGATTTTCACCTTGCCCTTCACCGTCTGGGTGCTGACGACTTTCATGGGACAACTGCCCCACGAATTGGAGGAAGCGGCAATCATGGACGGGGCCTCACCCTGGGTCACGCTGACCCGCGTGTTGCTGCCGCTGCTCTGGCCGGCACTGGTCACCACCGGCCTGCTGGCCTTCATTGCGGCCTGGAACGAATTCCTGTTTGCCCTGACGTTCACCCTGACCGACACCCAACGCACGGTCCCGGTCGCCATCGCCCTTATCTCTGGCGGCAGCTCCCATGAACTGCCTTGGGGGTTGCTGATGGCGGCGTCGGTGCTGGTCACTGTCCCACTGGTCATCCTGGTGCTGATCTTCCAACGCCGGATCGTTTCCGGACTTACCGCCGGCGCGTTGAAGGGCTGAGGCCCCATAAAGACAAGGAACCCCATCGTGAGCAAATTGAAACTGCACAACGTGAACAAACAATTGGGTGGCGCGCGCATTCTGCGCGATGTCAGCCTGGACATCGCGGCGGGTGAGTTCGTGGTGTTCGTCGGCCCGTCCGGTTGCGGAAAATCGACCTTGCTACGCCTGATCGCCGGACTTGACTCGATCTGTGGCGGCGACCTGCTGATCGACGGACGCCGGGTCAATGACCTGGAACCCCGTGAGCGTGGCGTTGGCATGGTCTTCCAGTCATATGCGCTGTACCCGCACATGACCGTCTACGACAACATCAGTTTCGGGCTCAAACTGGCCAAGACCGAAAAGACCAGCCTGCGCGAGCGCGTGCTGAAAACCGCGCAGATCCTGCAACTGGACAAGCTCCTGCAACGCAAGCCAAAGGAGTTGTCGGGGGGCCAGCGTCAGCGGGTGGCCATGGGCAGGGCCATGGCGAGGGAACCGGACATCCTGTTGTTCGATGAACCGCTGTCCAACCTGGATGCCTCCCTGCGCGTGCAGATGCGCAACGAAATCGCCCGGTTGCACGCCCGGCTGGGTTCGACCGTGATCTACGTCACCCACGATCAGGTCGAGGCGATGACCCTGGCCGACAAAATTGTCGTGCTCAACGGTGGTCGCATCGAGCAGGTCGGCTCGCCGCGTGAACTTTACGAGCGCCCGGCCAGCCGCTTTGTCGCCGGTTTCCTGGGCTCGCCCAGGATGAATTTTCTTGCGGCGTTTCTGCATGCGCCAGGGGAAACCAGCCTGGTGGAAAGCTTCGTGTTGGGCAAGGTATCCCTGCCCTTCGACAGCTCCGGCCTCGCGGCGGACACCCAACTGAGCCTGGGGATCCGCCCGGAACACATGACGCTGGAAGCCGCGCCAGGATCCGCTGGCGTGGTCGTGACCGGGGTCGAATACCTCGGTAGCGAAACCTATGTGCACGTCGATACCGGCCAGGACGAGCCTTTGATCTGTCGTTGCGAGGTGAACGCAGGCTGGCAGGTAGGCGACCGGGTCACACTGCGCCTGGAAACCGACAATCTGCACCTGTTCGATACCGACGGGGTGGCCTTGAAGCGCCACGCCCTTGAAACCCTGCCCGATAGCGTGCCACTGCACCCGGCACCCGCAGGCGCCCTATGACCTTGTCTTTGAATACCAAGAACGCACCTATGCCCCCTGCAACCCTGTCCCCGGCCCTTGAACATGCACAGCAGGCGCTGAGCGATGGCCAGTCCCGCGTGATCCAGGATTACCGACCCGACTATCATCTTGCCCCTGTGGCGGGCTGGATGAACGACCCTAACGGAGTGGTGTACTTTCGCGGCGAATACCATGTGTTCTATCAACACCATCCCTTCGAAGCGAAATGGGGCCCCATGTACTGGGGCCATGCCAAGAGCGTCGACCTGGTCCATTGGCAGCATCTGCCGATTGCCCTGGCACCGGGCGACGACTTCGACCGCGACGGGTGCTTTTCCGGCAGTGCGGTGGTGTGCGGAGATACCCTGGCGCTGATCTACACCGGGCATGCGTGGCTGGGGGATATGGGAGATGAACGCCTGATCCGGCAAGTCCAGTGCCTGGCCACCAGCGTCGACGGCATTCACTTCGTCAAGCACGGCGCGGTGATCGAACGCCCACCCGAGGACACGATCATGCACTTTCGTGATCCCAAGGTCTGGAAGCAAGATGACCATTGGTACCTGATTGCCGGCGCTCGCCTGGGCGACACGCCACTGCTGCCGCTGTACCGCTCGACGGATCTGCACACCTGGGAGTTCCTCGATTATGTCGACCGGGGCGGTGAAGGCGACGGCTATATGTGGGAGTGCCCGGATCTGTTTCGACTGGGCGGACGCGATGTGCTGCTGTATTCCCCCCAGGGCATGTATCCCCAGGGTTACGAACGTCTCAACAAGTACCAGGCCGGTTACCGGGTAGGCCGGCTCGACAGCGATTGGCACTTCGTCGGCGGGCCCTTCATCGAACTGGATAATGGCCATGACTTCTACGCTGCGCAGACACTGGAAGCCGCCGATGGTCGACGCCTGATGTGGGCGTGGCTCGACATGTGGGAGAGCCCGATGCCGAGCCAGGCACATCACTGGTGCGGCATGCTCGGTCTGCCCCGCGAACTTGAGCTGCATGGCGATCGCCTGCGCGTGTTCCCGGCGCGGGAGCTGACGGCCTTGCGCCAAGCACCGTTTCCAGGCCCCCCACCGTCGGCCGGTCCGGGCACTCAAGGGGTGTCGCACATCAACGGCGACCGGCTCGAGCTCCTGGTGCACCTGGACCTGCTCGGCTGCACCGACGGTCATCTGGGCGTCGCCTTGCGCTGCAGCACTGATGACGAAAGCGCCGAACAAACCCTGCTCTACTACGATGGGGCGTTGCAACGCCTGGTACTGGATCGCAGTCGCTCGGGGGCGCAAGTCGACGGTCAGCGCAGCGTGCCGATAGACCCATCACTCGAGCACCTGGAATTGCGCGTGTTTCTTGATCGTTCGTCCATCGAGGTGTTTGACCAGAGCGGACGCTTCAGCCTCAGCAGCCGCCTCTATCCCCGCCCCGACAGCCTGGGGGTGAAGTTGCTGGCCAGCGGGTCCGGCGGGCGCGTCTCCATTCCAAGGGCATGGCCGCTGGGATCAGGCTGGCTATGAACGGTCGCGAGAAGCCCGGACCCTGTGTCATGATTGCCCGTCAACCTGATGGGCCCCACTTCGCATGACTTCAGTGAAAGACGTTGCACAGCTGGCCGGCGTGTCCCTTATGACGGTTTCCAGAGCGCTCAACAATCCGGAAAAACTGAGCGCCGAAACCCTTCAGCGGGTACGGAGCGCCATTGATGAGTTGCAGTTCGTACCGAGCCTGTCGGCACGCAGAATGCGTGGCGATAACCTCCAGGCACGGACCATCGGAGTGTTCGCCCTGGACACTGCGACCACGCCGTTCGCGGTCGAGCTGCTGCTGTCCATCGAACAGACCGCGCAGCAGGCAGGCTGGAACGTCTTCATCCTCAACCTGTTGAACAACCCGCCCACCGACCAGGACATCGACCTGATGCTCTCGCACCGGCCCGACGGGTTGATCTTCAGTGCCATGGGGTTGCGCCAGGTGAGCATTCCCGAGCGCCTGAAGAGCAAACCGCTGGTGCTCGCCAACTGCCTGGAGGATGACGGTCGCCTGGTCAGTTATGTGCCCGATGACGAGACCGGCCAGCATCGCGCCGTGCATCACGCCTTGAGCCAGGGCTATCGGCGCCCGCTGTGCATCAATCTGCCAAAACGCAGCCTTGCCTGGGGCCTGCGACAGGTCGGCCTGCAGCGTGCCTGCCAGGCATTCGGGCTGCCTCCCGAAGCACTGTTGCAATACGACCTCTCCGATCACGATGCCTATGGTGAAACCGCCACCATCCTCGACCGGCACATCGTCGACGGCCGCCCCGAGTTCGACATCCTGATCTGCGGCAACGACCGCATTGCCTTTTGTGCCTATCAGTTGCTGTTGGGCCGTGGCCTGAAGATTCCCGGTGACGTGGCCGTGCTCGGCTATGACAACATGATCGGCATCGCCGAACTGTTCATCCCGCCCCTGACCACGGTGCAACTGCCGTACTACGAGATCGGCCGCCGGGCCGCCCGGCACCTGATCGAAACGCTTGAGGTCACGGGCACCCAGCCAGTGGATTGCCCGTTGGTAATCAGGGCGTCGCTCTAGACCGACGCCCCGTTCGCCCCCTACTTCGCACCTTCGCAGTTGACCATCCAGGCAATCCCGAAACGGTCTTCGAACATGGCGAAACGTTCCGCCCAGAAAGTCTTTGCCAACGGCATGAGCACGCTGCCCCCCGCACTCAAGCCATTGAACAGTCGCTCGGCCTCGGCCACGCTGTCGACATTGAGGGACACCGAAACACCCTGCGGTTTGCGGTAAGGCTGGCCTGGCGGGCAATCGGAGGCCATCAGGCTGAAGTCGTCCACGGTCAGGCAGGCATGCAGGATCAAGTCGTTATCCTTGGGCATGCCCGTCTCTTCAGGCGCTTCGGCAAAGGACATGGAAAACAGCTCGCCGCCCAGCACGTCCTTGTACAAGGCGAAGGCTTCCTTGCAGTTACCGTTGAAGGTCAGGTAGGGAATGATTCTCATGGTCGGATCTCCTGGTGTCAGGTTTTACGATTGATCAGACATCTGCGCCCGCAGACGTGCTTCCTGCTCGCGCAGGTCGGGAGTAAAGGTCTCGCCGAAATCATCCATTTCGAAGATCTGCCGGATCTCGATGTCGCTGTCGCTGACCATCGGGTTTGGACAACGCTTGACCCAGTCAATGGCCTCCTGCAGCGACTGGACCTGGAAGATCCAGAAGCCGGCGATCAGCTCCTTGGTTTCAGCAAAGGGGCCGTCGACGACGGTCCGGTCCTTGCCGGAAAACTGTACGCGTACGCCCTTGGAACTGGGGTGCAGGCCTTCACCCGCGAGCATTACCCCGGCCTTGACCAATTCTTCATTGTAGGCGCCCATGGCGGTCAGCAACGCTTCACTGGGCATTTCTCCGGCTTCCGATTCCGGACTGGCTTTGACGATCACCAAAAATCGCATGGTCTTATCTCCTGATGCTGAGTTAAGCCGCCATTGCAGCGGTTCCATGGTTAATCGAATGGCGATGGGGGAAATCGACAGGCTGGCGGAAATATTTTTGTGGCGAAGGAATTTATCCCCTCGCCACAATGACTCATAAGCCGATCGGTCAGGCGACCAGATCACTGGCGCTGAAGGTGTTGACACCCACCAGCTGGATTTCGAAATCCGCTCCCAGATTGCCGTCGATGTTGCCGGAAAGCACATGATCGACGAAGCGCAATTGCCCTGCACCGCTGAAGTCAGCCGAATCGATGAAGCTGAATTTGTTGATCCCTGTGGCGAGGATATTGGCATCCAGCTTCGACAGGTCAAGTTTGTCGCCTTGGAGCCTGCTGAAATCCGTAATGACGTCGCGGGCAACGTCGATACCCAGCTCATTCAGCGCGCTGAACACAAATCGGTCGGCTCCAGCACCACCGCTCAGGGTGTCAGTGCCAATGCCGCCGATCAGCAGATCATTGCCTGCGCCGCCATCAAGTTGATCGTTGCCTGCGCCGCCGTTCAGCGTATTGCTGGCAGCGTTGCCGGTCAGCACGTTGTCCAGTGCGTTGCCGATACCATTGATAGCGGAGGTGCCGATCAGCGAGAGGTTTTCCAGGTTGGCACCCAGCGTCCAACTCACCGAAGAACGCACGGTGTCGATTTCGCTGTCCAGGGTACTGGTTTCGCTGACGATGTCCTTGAGGTTGTCGACGATATACGTGTCGTTGCCGGTACCGCCGATCAAGGTATCGGCTCCCGCGCCGCCGTCCAGGATGTCCGCACCGTCCAGGCCATTCAACACGTTGGCGGCACTGTTGCCGACCAGGCTGTTGTCCGAGGCGTTACCGACAAGGTTGATGGCGCCAATGCCGAGCAACTGACCGTCCTCGACGTTGGTCGACAGGGTATGACTGACCGACGTGCGTACCAGATCGCGGCCTTCGCCGGCGAGCTCGGTGACCGTGTCACCGAGGTTATCGACAAGATAGGTGTCATTCCCCGCACCGCCGATCAGGGTGTCCCGCCCGGCTCCGCCATTGAGCACGTTGTTGCCGGCGTTGCCGATCAATACGTTGCCCAGAGCGTTACCGGTGCCGTTGACGGCGGCGTTGCCAGTCAGCGTGAGGTTTTCCAGGTTGGCGCCCAGGGTCCAACTCACCGAGGAGCGCACGGTA
>NZ_LHVK01000023.1 GCF_001269905.1 Pseudomonas corrugata
CCTGGACAGCGAAATCGATACCGTGCGTTCGTCGGTGAGCTGGACCCTGGGCGCCAATCTGGAAAACCTCACGCTGACGGGTGTTGCCGCAATCAATGGAGCCGGCAACGCCTTGGATAACGTGCTGATCGGCAATGCCGCCGCCAACGTGCTCAATGGCCTGGGCGGTGCGGATACGATGATTGGCGCGGCAGGCAACGATACCTACGTGGTCGATAATATCGGTGACACGGTCACCGAGGCCGGTGCGTCGCTCACCGAAATCGACAGCGTCCTGTCGTCCATCAGCTATGCCCTCGGTACCAATCTCGAAATCCTGACGCTCAGCGGCACCGGCAATATCGACGGCACCGGCAATGCCCTGAACAATCGAATCACCGGTAACGCCGGCGCCAACGTGCTGGACGGTGGCCTGGGTATCGACACCCTCATCGGTGGGGCCGGTAACGACACCTACGTGGTCGACAACCTCAAGGATGTCGTCAGCGAAACCAGCACCCTGGCGAGTGAAATCGATACCGTGCGCTCTTCGGTGAGTTGGACCCTGGGCGCCAACCTGGAAAACCTCACGCTGACTGGCAACGCCGCCGTCAACGGCACCGGTAACGCTCTGGGCAACGTATTGATCGGCAACGCCGGCAACAACGTGCTCAACGGCGGAGCCGGGCGGGACACCCTGATCGGCGGTGCGGGGAATGACACCTATCTTGTCGATAACCTCGCTGACACGGTCACCGAGCTCGCCGGCGAAGGCCGCGATCTGGTACGCACGTCGGTCAGTCATACCCTGTCGGCCAACGTCGAGGACGGTCAGTTGCTCGGCATTGGCGCCATCAACCTTGTCGGTAACGCCTCGGACAACAGCCTGGTCGGCAACAGTGCCGCCAACGTGTTGAATGGCCTGGACGGTGCGGACATCCTGGACGGCGGCGCGGGAGCCGATACCTTGATCGGCGGTACCGGCAACGACACGTATATCGTCGACAACCTGAAGGACATCGTCAGCGAAAC
>NZ_LHVK01000024.1 GCF_001269905.1 Pseudomonas corrugata
GGTGCGTCGGTTGATCAAAATCTCGGCTGACACACCGCCATCGCGAGCAGGCTCGCTCCCACAGGTCTTGTGCCCCTGAAATGAAAAAAGCCCTGTCACATTGGACAGGGCTTTTCACTTGCGGCTTGCGGCTTGCGGCTCAGAGCTGCTCTTAGAACATCACACCCTGGCTGCGCAGGTAGTCGTCATAAGTACCGCTGAAGTCGACCACGCCGTCTGCGCTCAACTCGATGATGCGGGTGGCCAGGGACGAGACGAACTCTCGGTCGTGGCTGACGAAGATCAGCGTGCCCGGGTAGTTCTCCAGCGCCAGGTTCAGCGCTTCGATGGATTCCATGTCCAAGTGGTTGGTCGGTTCGTCCATCACCAGTACGTTGGGTTTTTGCAGGATCAGCTTGCCGAACAGCATGCGGCCCTGTTCACCACCGGAGATGACTTTGACTGACTTGAGGATTTCGTCGTTGGAAAACAGCATGCGGCCCAAGGTGCCGCGAATCATCTGTTCGCCCTGGGTCCACTGGCCCATCCAGTCGAACAGGCTGACATCATCGGCGAAGTCATGGGCATGGTCCTGGGCGTAATAGCCCAGTTCTGCGCTCTCGGTCCACTTGACCGAACCGGCATCCGGCGCCAGTTCGCCCATCAGGGTGCGCAACAGGGTCGTCTTGCCGATACCGTTGGGGCCGATGATCGCCACGCGTTCGCCGGCTTCGACGGTGAAGCTGAAATTCTTGAACAGGGTTTTGCCATCGAAGCCCTTGGACATGCGTTCGATGGTCACTGCCTGGCGGTGCAGTTTCTTGTTCTGCTCGAAGCGGATGAACGGGCTCACGCGACTCGATGGCTTGACCTCGGCGAGCTGGATCTTGTCGATCTGCTTGGCACGGGAGGTGGCCTGCTTGGCCTTCGAGGCGTTGGCCGAGAAGCGGCTGACGAAGGTCTGCAGTTCGGCGATCTGGGCTTTCTTCTTGGCGTTGTCCGACAGTAACTGCTCGCGGGACTGGGTCGCTGCGATCATGTATTCGTCGTAGTTGCCCGGGAACAGGCGCAGCTCGCCGTAGTCCAGGTCGGCCATGTGGGTGCAGACACTGTTCAGGAAGTGCCGGTCGTGGGAAATGATGATCATGGTGCTGTTACGCGCCGTGAGAATGTTTTCCAGCCAGCGGATGGTGTTGATGTCCAGGTGGTTGGTCGGTTCGTCGAGCAACAGCACTTCCGGATCGGAGAACAGTGCCTGGGCGAGCAATACCCGCAGTTTCCAGCCTGGCGCGACTTCAGTCATCGGGCCGAAATGCTGCTCCAGCGGAATGCCCAGGCCCAGCAACAGCTCACCGGCGCGGGATTCGGCAGTATAGCCGTCCATTTCGGCGAATTCGGTTTCCAGCTCGGCCACGGCCATGCCGTCTTCTTCGGTCATTTCCGGCAGCGAATAGATGCGATCACGCTCGGCCTTGACCTTCCACAGCTCTTCGTGACCCATGATCACGGTGTCGATGACGGTGAACTGCTCGTAGGCGAACTGGTCCTGGCGCAGTTTGCCCAGGCGCACGTTCGGCTCGAGCATGACCTGGCCGCCGGAGGGCTCGAGGTCGCCGCCGAGGATCTTCATGAAGGTCGACTTGCCGCAACCGTTGGCGCCGATCAGGCCGTAGCGGTTACCCGCGCCGAATTTGACAGAGACGTTTTCGAACAGCGGCTTGGCGCCGAACTGCATCGTGATGTTAGCTGTAGAGATCAAAGGTTTATCCTGCGGAACATTCAGAGTAGCTAAGGGTGCGGCAGTACCTGTTCAGTACCTGTCTGCGCCGATCCGCGTCCGTGCAAAGGCGGCGCGGTCGCAGGCGCAAGGGTCCATCCGGCATAAGAGGACAGCAGCATACGAAGCGCCGAGCCCGAGTGGATGTGCGCGAAACCGGGTCAACGGTGTCGGCCAAAAGGGGGGCGCACAATATTTGGCGGCGATTGTACTGATCTGACCGCGTTAACGATAGGGTATTGGCCGGGCAAGACAGTTTTTCACAAATGAGGATAACTTTCAGTTACAACCTGTGGCTAAAATGCCACTTTCCAGATGCCATCCCTTTCGCCGCTTGGTTGGCCAGGGATGCGACCTGTTCACTCCCGTTGTGTGATGGACTTCGTGAAACTCATCATTGCCGCAATCTATATCCTGTCCATCGGCTACGTGCACCTGCGCGGGCGTGTGCGGCACAAGCTCGGACGCCAGCTGAGCGACCATTCTTCCTTCCTGGCGCCTATCAACTGCCTGCTTTACCTGTGTTCGAAGTTGCCCAACAAGCCGTACCTGAACCCGGCGGACTTCCCTGACCTGAGCCTCCTGCAAGCCCATTGGGAGGACATCCGTGCGGAGGGCCAGAGCCTGTTGCAGGCGGGGGCGATCAAGCGTTCCAGTCAATACGACGACGTAGGGTTCAATTCGTTCTTCAAGACCGGCTGGAAGCGCTTCTACCTGAAATGGTACGGCGACAGTCATCCCTCGGCCATGAAGCTGTGCCCACGCACCACCGAACTGGTGCAGAGTATCGGTTCGATCAAGGCGGCGATGTTCGCCGAGTTGCCGCCAGGTTCCAGACTGGTTAGGCACCGAGACCCCTATGCGGGGTCCTATCGTTATCATCTGGGCCTGCAGACCCCCAACGATGCGGGTTGTTATATCAATGTCGATGGCGAGGCTTACCATTGGCGCGATGGCGAGGCGGTGGTCTTCGACGAAACCTTCATCCATTACGCCGAAAACACCACTTCTCAGAACCGCATCATTTTGTTCTGCGACGTCGAGCGGCCAATGCGGTTTCGCTGGGCAACGGCCTTCAATCGCTGGTTCAGCCGTACCGTGATGGCCGCTGCCGGCGCGCCGAACGACGCCGGTGACAAGACGGGCGGGTTGAACCGGGCGTTCTCCAGGCTCTACAAGATTCGCTTGCAGGGCAAAGCGCTGAAGAAGCGCAACCGAACGCTGTATTACCTCCAGAAATGGGCGTTCTTCGCTGCTCTGCTGGCTGTGTTCATCTGGATCTGACGTCTGGCCTGGCCCTGTACGAGAACATATGTTCACTCCCCGGGCTTTTCCGCGTCCAGTTGTTCCCACATCCTGGCGGTGATCCGTTGGCGATGGCTGTAACCCTCCCATGGGTCGGCTCCCAGGCTTCTGGCCCGCTCAAGGGCCGTCTGGATATCCCATTGCTGGGCGTTGCGCAGGCCGTCGAGTTCGGCCCTGGCGACCGGGACCGACACCGGCAGGCCCGGCCTGGCGCGTACCGAGTACGCGGCGACGGTGCTGGCGCCTCGAGCATTACGCAGGTAATCGACGAATATCTTCCCCACCCGATTCCTGGGCCCCATGGTGGCGGTGATCCTTTTCGGCATCTGGCGAGTCATGAACTGTGAGATCGCTTTGGCGAAGGCCTTGGTGGCATCCCAGCTTTCGCTGCGCGCCAGCGGCACGACGATGTGCATGCCTTTGCCGCCGCTGGTCTTGAGGAATGCCCGCAGGCCCAACTCATCGAGCACCGACAGGGTCGCGCGAGTGGCCTCGAGCATGACTTGCCAGGGCAGCGATGGATCGGGGTCCAGGTCCAGGACGAACAGGTCCGGCGTCTCGATCCGGTCATGGGTGGCGGTCCAGGTGTGCAGCTCCACCGTACCCATCTGCGCCGCGCTGACGAGCGCCTGGAGGCTATCGATTTCCATCAGGGCGGCATGGCCCGGGTCCAGTCCCGGATCCAGCTGCCTGATATGGGGGATCTCCAGGCGATCAGCGTGTTTCTGAAAGAACTGTTCTTCGCCGATGCCGTCCGGTGCCCGCAACAACGCGATGGGACGCTGTTTCAGGTGGGGCAGGATCCACGGCGCGATGTCCGCGTAATACTGCACCAGTTCACCTTTTTGCACACCACTGACGCTGTCGATGACGCGCTCGGGATGGGTGATTTTCACGCCTCCGATTTCTGCCTTGCGGTTCTTGCCGCCGCGCTTGGGTTCTGGCGCCCTGGTTTTTTTCGGCAGAGGGTGCTCGCGGATAACCTTGTTCGCTGGCATGTCGTCGAGCAGCGCCACGAAAGCGGCCTGGCGTACAAGGCCGCTGGCGGTCCACTCGGTGAATTCGATCTCACAGACCCGGTCAGGCTCGACCCACTGCACGGCGCGACCCTGTGTCGGGGTGACTGGTTTGGCCAGGGGAGAGACAGCGCTCTCCTGCGCGGAGAGTCGCTCGAACAATCGTTTGCTTTCATCCTGGCTGAGCCCGCTGCTGACCCGGCCGGCATACACCAAGCCCGAAGGGTCGTTGACTGCGAGCAACAAGGCACCGAAGCCGTTGCGCCTGTCTTGCGCACGGGTGAAACCGACGATCACGAAGGCTTGGCGCAGCCGGCATTTCAGATTGACCCAGTCGGTGCTGCGCCGTGACACATAAGGGCTGCCCTGACGCTTGCCGACCACACGGTCCAGCGAGAGGGCGCTGGCGCTTTCCAGGATCTCATCTTCGCTGGCAGAGAAGGCTTCGGAGAAGCGCAGTCGCTTGCCGCCGTGGTGCCTGAGGACGCTTCTCAACGCCGCGCGTCGCTCCTCCACGGGTGTTTGTCGCAGGTCTTCGCCGTTGAGAAACGGTGCGTCGAACAGCACGTAAACCATGTCCACGGTGCGACCGATCTCAAAGGCGTCCCGAAGGGCGGCCATGTCAGCCTGGCCGGTCTCGTCCAGCAGAACCAGGTCGCCGTCCAGCCAACTGTCTCCCAGGTTCAGCTCGGCCAGCGCTTCTGCGTGCAATTTCAGGCGTTCGGTCCAGTCCTCTTGGTCGCGGCCGAACAAGCGGACTTCAGCATTTACGATGCGCGTCAGCAGGCGATAGCCATCGAACTTGACTTCATAGCGCCATTCGCCGGTGGGCGGTTGCTCTACGGACGTTGCCAGTTGCGGCAGCAGTCGTTCGGGAAGGCGCTCTTTGCGACCCCGGCGGCTGCTCACTGTTTCTTCGGATGTAGGGGCAGATTCACGATCGGCCTTGGCCATGACAGATTCCCTTGTATCGCTGACGTCCGGGGTTTAACCCCGGGAGGCCTTGGTGGTTTTTTTTGCGGGGGCGGACTTACTGGTCTTCGCCGCTTTAGCAGGCGCTTTTGCGGCGGGCTTGTCGGCGGATTTGCCCTTGCTGCCCAGGCTGCGCTTGAGCAGCTCGGTGAGGTCGATGACATCGGCGGTCTTGCGCTGTTCTTCGCCAGGGTCGGTTTCCACCGCCTCGAGCCGGCCTTCGTTGGCTTTCTTTTCCACCAACTCCATGATCTTTTCCTGGAAACTGTCCCGATAGTCCTGGGGTTCCCAGTCGGCACTCATGTCTTGCACCAGGCGCTTGGCCATTTCCAGCTCGCCTTTGACCAGGTTGGGTTTGGTGACCTCGTCCCCCAGTTCCAGGATGTCCAGTCCACGCACCTCTGCCGGCCAGCGCAGCATCACCAGTACCAGGGCCGACTCCAGGGGCATCAGGGCCGCCAAGTGTTGGCGGGTATGCAACACGACATGGGCCAGGGCCACCTTGTTGGTCTTGACCAGGGTTTCGCGAAGCAAGGCGTAGACTTTGCCGCCACGCTTGTCGGGAGCAAGGAAGTAGGGCGTATCGATGTTCTGCAGCGGGATCTTCTCGCTGTCGACGAAAGAAAAGATATCGATGGTCTGGGTGGACTTCGGGTGGGCCGAGCGGATTTCCTCCTCGCTGAGCAGCACGTACTGGCCTTTCTGGTACTCGACGCCCTTGACGATGTCTTCCTTGGTCACCTCCTTACCCGTGACCTTGTTGACCCGCTTGTAGCCCACCGGGTCCATGCTGCGCTTGTCCAGCCAGTCAAAATCCACGCCTTGGGACGACGTCGCCGAGACCAGCGCCACGGGAATGTGGACCAGTCCGAAACTGATTGCGCCTTTCCAGATTGCCCGTGCCATGGTGCGGTTTCCTTGCCGTGAATGGTTCTCTCTGGTGACCTTCCGGCCGTTGAAAAAGTTTCCATTGGGCGCCGGCTGGCGGTGGGGCAGGACAGATACGATGCATAGGCCCGGGTGGGGGTTGTGGGCGAGCCTGCTCGCGAAAGCGATGTGTCAGATGTCGACGGCCCCATAGCCTTCACAAGCAGGTTTTCCTCAGAGATGCCTCGTTACATCTTCAACCAGACATTTCGCTTAACAACCGTGAACCTGCGCGGTAGCGTGTTTTCGAAATGCCTGAGCGATTTCCGCAAAGCAGGGGAGGTACCGATGAACAGGCTAGTACTCGCGATCACCACGCTGTTGCTGAGCGCTGTCGTTCAGGCCGCCCCCCCCGGCCAGGGCCCTGTGGTCGTGGCCCAGAACCTGCCGGGCAACAACAACCCCTATAACAATCCCATACGTCGGGCCAATCCCAACAGCATGCAGGGAACACAGCCCAACGTCCCGACGATCCACCGCTACCCGACGGTACCGGTGCCTCGCCCGCCAACCCTGGAAAACGGCGGCATCGGCAATGGCTACCCGCGGTCGGGGCCGCCGCCGGGTTCGCCCAGGCCCACCATCGAATCCGGTACGCCACCCAGGAGCCCGAACGACAGCAATCGCTAGTCGTCCTGTTTCCCATCACAGAAGGAAGTGTGCATGTTGCGTAAAACACTCCAGGTCGTGCTCTGCGCCAGTGCCGTCCTGACCCTTGCCGCGCCGGCCTGGGCCGCGCAAACCCAGGTATTGAAGAGCGAGGAGGGCAGCGTGGAAGTGACCACCGTGATCAGGGGCCTGGAACATCCCTGGTCCGTGGCATTCCTGCCGGGGCAGCGGGGCATGCTGGTCACGGAGCGATCGGGCAGCTTGCGCCTGGTGAGCCCCGAGGGTCGGCTCTCGGCGCCATTGAGCGGTGTTCCTGAGGTATGGGCCAATGGCCAGGGCGGCTTGCTGGACGTGGTGTTGTCGCCGGACTTCAAGCAGGACCGCACCGTGTACCTGTCCTACTCCGAGGCTGGCAAGGACGGCAGGGCCGGGACCGCCGTGGGGCGCGGACAGCTCTCCGAGGATTCGAAGCGCCTGGAGAACTTCGATGTGATTTTCCGTCAGCAGCCCAAGCTCTCCACGGGCAATCACTTCGGCTCGCGGCTGGTCTTCGACCGGGAGGGTTACCTGTTCATCACCCTGGGTGAAAACAACGACCGGCCGACGGCCCAGGACCTGGACAAGCTGCAGGGCAAGGTCGTGCGTCTCTATCCGGACGGCAAAGTGCCGGATGACAACCCCTTTGTCGGTCAGAAGAATGTCCGTCCCGAAATCTGGGCCTTCGGTCTTCGCAATCCCCAAGGGGCCGCGCTCAACCCCTGGAATGGCACATTGTGGGAAAACGAGCACGGACCCAAGGGCGGCGATGAGCTGAACATCATCGAGCGTGGCAAGAACTACGGCTGGCCGCTGGCGACCCATGGCATCAACTATTCCGGTGCACCGATTCCGGAGGCCAAGGGTAAGCACGCCGAAGGCACGCTTGGGCCGCACCATGTCTGGCAAGTCTCGCCGGGCCTCAGCGGCATGGCGTTCTATGACCATGAGCGTTTCCAGCCTTGGCGGCATAACGTCTTCATCGGTGCGCTGGTGTCCCGTAACCTGATCCGTTTGCAGATGGAAGGCGACCAGGTCGTGCATGAAGAGCGCCTGCTGGGCGACCTCCAGGAGCGGATCCGCGATGTGCGCCAGGGACCGGATGGTTACCTGTATGTCCTGACGGATGAAAACGACGGTGCGCTGTATAAGGTCGGGCTTGAATGACCCATCCGGTGGGAGATGGATCCTGCCGTCACCCGCCGAAATTTGTGGGAGCCTGCTCGCGAAAGCGGCGGTACGTCCAGCCTCACCAGCACTGGTTCGCTACAGGGATTTACTGTCCAAGAACAATTCGCCATTGACTTGCCTCCGGCGCCCGGCTAATTTCCAGCCATGACTTCTACCGTACTGCGCAGCCAGCCAAGCATTATTACCGCCATTCCTTATCTGGCGGGCTAGCTGACGGCTGCACCCAACCCGCCCTTGAGGCGGGTTTTTTCTTTCTGTCTCCTGGGCCCGATTCGAACCAGGAGACTGCCATGACCGCTTCCCGCCCCGAGCAAACATTGCTGGAGCATTACGTTAAAAAGATCCTCGCCGCGCCGGTGTACGAACTGGCCGTGCGCACACCACTGCAAGCGGCTCCTGCACTGTCCGAAACCCTGGGAAACAGGATTCTGCTCAAACGTGAGGATCTGCAACCCACGTTTTCGTTCAAGATCCGCGGTGCCTACAACAAACTCGTGCAGTTGACGCCAGAGCAGCGAGCCCGTGGCGTCATCACCGCGTCGGCCGGCAACCATGCCCAGGGCGTTGCACTGGCGGCACGGGAACTGGAGATCTCGGCCTGCATCGTCATGCCGGTAACCACGCCGCAATTGAAGGTCCTGGGCGTACGCAATCGCGGTGCCGAGGCATTGCTGCACGGTGAGAGTTTTCCGTTCGCCCTGGCGCATGCGCTGGATCTGGCCCGGCAGACCGGTAGAGAGTTCGTTTCACCTTTCGATGATCCGGATGTCATCGCCGGCCAAGGCACGGTCGCCATGGAAATACTGCGCCAGCACGCGGGGGCGCTGGACGCCATCTTTGTCCCGGTGGGCGGTGGCGGACTGATAGCCGGGGTCGCGGCTTACGTTAAGTACCTGCGTCCGGAAGTCCGCATCATCGGTGTGGAATCGCAACACTCTGCTTGCCTGCAGGCCGCGATGGCCGCCGCAGAGCGAGTCATCCTGCCGACCGTGGGAACCTTCGCCGATGGTGTCGCCGTGGCGCAGATTGGTGCCCACGGCTTCGAGATCTGCCGCTTTTGCGTCGACGAAGTGATGACTGTCAGCGATGACCAACTGTGCGCTGCGATCAAGGACATCTATGACGATACCCGTTCCATCACCGAGCCATCCGGTGCCTTGGCCGTGGCAGGCATCAAACAATACGTCGCTCGCACCGGTGCACGTGGCCAGACGCTGATTGCCATCGACTCCGGAGCCAACATCAACTTCGACAGTTTGCGCCATGTGGCGGAGCGCGCCGCCGTCGAAACAGCATGACCCACGACCTGTCATCGCTTTTTTTAACTACCCGACGGATGCCCGGCTCTACCTTTTCAAATTGGGGCTACTCTAGCCTTCTACAGCGATAAAGCGATTGCATTCTGAATGCAGTTTGCAAGCAGCAAATCGCTGTCTCTTGCATTTTGCACGACGTGTTCGGCACACCCGCACACCAAGTAGTTGATTTATATCAAATCAAGATGTGGCAAATGCAGGCATGTTCTTTGCGAGATGGTTCAAGAGTTCGCTTCCGGACTTTTTGATCAGAACGCCAAGAATGAACATACGGCACGGTATTCGTAGTCTCAGTCCACAGGGAAGAAACGGACGAAATTCCGTCGTCGTAAACATAAATTGGCCGCCTCAACAGGAGAGAGTCGCCATGTTTTTATCTGCCCTCGAAATGCGCAATATCATTGAAAGCAGTTTGTTGCCCAAGCGCTCGCAATGCACCTTGTCACCCGATCTGACGATGACGATCAAGATTTTCGACGATCATGAAACCGATCGCGTGGCCTTGATCAAATCCAATATCGATGCCAACAAACTCACGGGCTGTCGGGCGATCAACGACCTGATTGCCGAGTTGCGCACCGAACTCGACCACAACCACGGCGCCGGGAACTACTTTCATCAGCAGCACCGGATGACCGGGCGCTGACAGAGCGGCAATGCCGACCTATTGAAAGCAAACAAGTCCCGTGGCGAGAGAAACTGCTCCCTCGCCATGGGACTTGTTTGTATACGACGCTCAATCCGTACCGCTCAGGTGAGCTGCTGCCTGTAAGGCAGGTCCGGGCCGGTCTTGCCGCAGGTCAGTGCGGCTGCACGCATGGCGAAGTCGAGCATCGTGTTGATCTGATCCCGGGCCAGGGTGTGCAGGCCTTCGGCCGAGTCCAATTGCTGTTCGACCAGCCAGGTAATCAATGCGGCCTGGAAGGTGTCGCCTGCGCCCACGGTATCGGCAATTTTCACCGGCTGGGCAGGCATCGACCAACTGCCATGATGGCTGCTGAACACGGTTGCACCCTGGCCGCCCCGGGTCAGAAAGACCAATTGGCAGCGATGCTCCAGCCAGCCTTCGATCACCGTCTGAGGGTCTCGCCCTGGGTAGAGCAGGCTCAGGTCTTCGTCGCTGACCTTGATCAGGTCCGCATAGCGCACCAGCGTCGCAATCCTCGAGCGCCACAGCTCGATGTCCGGTTGCGGGTTGAGTCGCACGTTCGGGTCCAGGCTGATCAGGCGCTTGCCGCTTTCGCGCTGCGCCAATGCCAGCAGGGTGTCGCCAATCGGTTGCACCACCAGGCAGAACGAGCCGAAATGCAGGCCACTCACTTCAGGGCCCAGTTCGGGTAAGTGTTGCAAGCCCAGTTGCCGGTCCGCACAGCCTTCGCCACGAAAACTGTAGTGGGGCGAGCCATTTGCGCCCACGGCGACCATTGCCAGGGTGGTCGGAGCGTCGAAGTCTCGCAGGTATTTCGCGCTGACACCTTCGTTGAGCAGGACCTGCTGCAAGCGCCGGCCAAGGTAGTCGGTGGACAGCCCGGCAAACAGCGCCGATTCCACCCCCAGGCGCCGCAGCCCCACCGCCACATTGAACGGCGAACCGCCGGCTATGGCCTTGAAATTGACCTGTGAGGCCGGGCCGCCGTCTTCTTTATCGCTGAAGAAATCAAACAGTGCTTCACCACACACCAGATACATGGATGTCTGCTCTCAAAGGGTTGCGACGTGTTGTCGATAAGTTTCATAGGCTTGTTGGGCGGCCGCGACATGCTCAGCGATTGGCCGGGTTTCGCTGGCCGGGTCGAGTTTGACGCAACGCTCGCAGAGTTCGGCCAGCCCTTGTTGCGCTCCGGAATGACACCACGCCGCCTGGATCGCCGCGCCCAGGGCCGCCGCTTCGCTCTGTTCAGTGCAGATGACCGTGGTGTCCATGATGTCGGCGACGATCTGCCGCCATACCGGGCTCTTCGAGCCGCCGCCGATCAAGCGGATGCTCCGCGCCTGGAGTCCTGTGGCACGCAGCAGGTCCAGGCCATAGCGCAAGCCGAAGGTGGTGCCTTCGACCACGGCCCGGCACAGATTGGCGCGGTTCAGGTTGGTGGTCGTCAGGCCCAACAGGCTGGCGGTGGCATGGGGCAGGGCGGGAACACGCTCACCGTTGAGGAACGGCAGCATGCAGACACCTTCGGCGCCGATCGGGGCCTGGGCAACCAGGGCGTTGAAGGTCTCGATGTCCAGCTCGAACAGCTCGCGTACTGCGCTGGTGGCATTGGTCAGGTTCATGGTGCAGATCAGCGGTAGCCAGCCGCCGCTGGAGGAGCAGAAGGCCGCTACCGACGCCTCGGGGCTGACGGCGGGCTCGCTGGCATAGGCATAGACCGTGCCGGAGGAACCCAGGCTCATGGTGATCACGCCGGGCTGGATGTTGCCGGTGCCGATGGCGCCCATCATGTTGTCCCCGCCGCCGCTTGCCACGACGGCATTGGGGTTGATACCCAGGCGTGCGGCAATGGCCGGCAGGACGCGCCCGACCGGCTGATTGGCTTCGATCAGTTCCGGCAACGCCGCCTGCAACCGGCCGCTGGGGTCGATGTGTTGCAGCAGCTGCAGGTCCCACTGACGGGTGCGTACATTGAAGTAGCCGGTGCCTGAGGCATCGCCGTATTCGCTGCAGTAACGACCGGTGAGCCAGTGGTTCAGGAAGTCGTGGGGCAACAGGATGTGCGCGATGCGAGCAAAGATCTGCGGATGGTGCTCTCGAGTCCATAACAGCTTGGAGACCGTGTAGCCTGGGGCGATGGCGACACCGAGACGCTCCAGGGCTCCGTTTTCGCCGCCCAGGTGCATCAGCAATCGATCGTTTTGCGGGGCACTCTCGGTGTCGCACCAGAGCTTGGCCGGGCGCAGCACCTGGTTCTGGTCATCCAGCAGCACCAGGCCATGTTGCTGGCCGGAGACGCCAATGCCGAGAATAGCCTGGCCGTCGACACCGGCGTCGGCCAAGGCTTGATGAGTGGCCTGGGTGAACGCGTCGATCCATTGCCCGGTGTCCTGTTCACGCCGGCCGTTGGCGCCGCTGATCATGGTATGGGCTGCGGCGCCCTGGCCCAGGACCTGGCCGCTGTTCGCATCCAGGATCAGGGCCTTGGTGCCTTGGGTGCCGCAGTCGATACCCAGGAACAACTGTTGATTTGCCATAGAAACCCTCGTGTGACAGATCGTTCCCACGCTCTGCGTGGGGATGCCTCAACGGACGCACCGCGTTCGGCTTTTGGGACGCGGAGCGTCCCTGGCTGCGTTCCCACGCGGAGCGTGGGAACGATCAACCTAACCCTCCAGCACCCGCTCAAGTGTCCGGGTCACCCCATGCTCGCGCAAGCTGTTGCAGCACCATTCGAAGGCCGCGACGAACTCCGCCGAGTGCGGGATCGCCGTACCGAAAATCTCCTCGACTTCCAGCATCCGCTGGGTTACCAGCGCATCATCGGCCACCAGCGCCTGGCAGAATTCCGCCCGTGGATCTGGAATCGTGTAGTTCACGCCGTTCTCGTCCACGCCCTTGAGGTACACGGCCCAAGCCGCGACCACCAGCGCAGCGCGCCGGGTTTCGCCACCGTCGGCAATCAGGCGGTTGATGGTCGGCACGGTGAATTTCGGAAACTTTGAAGAGCCGTCCGAGCATACCCGTTCCAACTGGTCGGCGATGGCCTGATTGGAGAAACGCTCCACCAGGGTATTCTTGTAGTCGCTCAGGTCGATGCCCGGGACGGGGGCCAGTTGCGGCGTCACGTCCAAGTCCATATAGGCACGGATATAACGCACGAACAACGGGTCGTTCATGGTTTCATGGACAAAGCGATAGCCTTTGAGAAACCCCAGGTAGGTCAAAGCCAGGTGGCTGCCGTTGAGCAGTTTGATCTTCATTTCTTCGTAGGGTGAAACGTCATCGGTGAACTGAACGCCGACCTTTTCCCAGGCCGGGCGCCCGTTGACGAATCTGTCTTCCAGCACCCATTGCACGAACGGCTCGCAGACCACCGGCCAGGCATCGTCGATCCCGTGTTCGTCGTGCAGTTGCAGGCGATGGGCGGCGCTGGTCATGGGCGTGATGCGGTCGACCATGGCGTTGGGAAAGCCCACGTTGTGGTCGATCCACTGCGCCAGTTCGGCGTTATGCAGCGTGGCGAAGGCCAGCAGTGCCTTGCGGGCCACCGCGCCGTTGTGGGGCAGGTTATCGCAGGACATCAGGGTAAACGCCGGTGTCCCGGCGGCTCGGCGCCTGGCCAGGGCGGCGCAGAGGAAGCCGAACACGGTGGTTGGAGCGTCCGGATGGGCCAGGTCGTGCTGGATCTGCGGCAGATGGGCCATGAACTCGCCGTTGCTGTCGTCGATGCAGTAGCCGCCCTCGGTGATGGTCAGCGAAACGATGCGGATTTGCGGCTCGGCCAGTTTGTCGATCAGTACCTGGGCGCCGTCCTCGGCCAGCAGCATGTCGTTGATGGCGCCTATCACGCGGACTTCGGTGTCGTCGTTGTCGCCCAGCTCGTACAGGGTAAACAGATAATCCTGGCTGGCCAGGTCATCCCGGGCACGCCGGTCTTCGGCCCGCAACCCGACGCCGCAAATGCCCCAGTCCAGGTCGGTGCCGGTGTTCATCAGCGCATTGGTGTAGTACGCCTGGTGGGCCCGATGGAAGCCGCCGACGCCGATGTGGGCGATGCCTTGGCGGATATCGCCCAAGGAATAGGCGGGCAGGGCGACTTCCGGCTTGAGGTTATGCAGGTTTTGGCGATTGAGTTTCATCACGAGTCTCGGTAATCAGGCGGCGGCGCGCAGCGCACGGGTGACTGCTACGCCATCAGCATCGAATAAATGGCAGTGTTGGGCATCCAGGTGCAGGTTCAACTGCTCGCCGAAACGGCTCGCCAGATCGCCGCGAACCCGCATGGTCAAGGCTTCCCCGGACGTGGTGTTGACATGACAGAAGGTGTCACTGCCCAGGCGCTCGCTCACATCGGCAGTCACCTGAAGCGTGCATTCGCCGGATTGCGCCAGGTTCAGATGTTCTGGACGGATGCCCAAGGTGACCGCGCTGCCGACGTTGAGGCTGGCCCCGTTCACCGGCAGCTGGATGCGTGTGCCTGCATCCAGTTGGACTTCGCATCCCTGGCCGTTGAGTGCGCTGATCTTGCCCTTGAGAAAGCCCATTTTCGGCGTACCGAGGAACCCGGCGACAAACAGGTTGGCCGGCTGGTGGTACAGTTCCAGGGGCGAGCCGACCTGCTCGATGCGCCCGCTGTTGAGCACTACCACCTTGTCGGCCAGGGTCATGGCTTCGACCTGATCGTGGGTCACGTAGATCATGGTCGCCTGCAGTTCCTTGTGCAGCCGCGCCAGCTCCAGTCGCATCTGTACCCGCAAGGCGGCGTCGAGGTTGGACAGCGGTTCGTCGAACAGGAAGATTTTCGGGTTGCGCACGATGGCCCGGCCGATTGCCACTCGCTGGCGCTGGCCACCGGACAACTGTTTGGGTTTGCGTTCGAGCATCGGCCCCAGTTCGAGGATGCGCGCCGCTTCGTTGACCTTCTTCTCGACGTCGGCCTTGGGCACGCCCGCCAGATCGAGGGCGAAGGACATGTTCTTGCGCACACTCATGTGTGGATACAAGGCGTAGGTCTGGAACACCATCGCCAGATCGCGCTTGGCCGGGCTGACTTCGGTGATGTCGCGCCCGTCCAGCTCGATGGTGCCGTCGCTGACTTCTTCCAGGCCGGCGATCAGCCGCAGCAGGGTGGATTTGCCGCAACCCGAGGGGCCGACAAAGACCACGAACTCGCGGTCATTCACTTCGAGGTCGATGCCCTTGATGATGGAAAAACCTTCGAAGCCTTTTTGCAGATTCTTGATTTTCAGGTTGGCCATGATGATGGGCCTCCACTTGACGTTATTCGGTTGGGGACGCCTTGAGGATTAAAAGATCGCAGGCTACGCCAGCTCCTACAGGGCGATCTTTTGCTAATTCATTTCACGGCGCCAAAGGACAAACCGCGGACCAATTGCTTCTGGCTGATCCAGCCGAAGATCAGGATCGGCGCGCAGGCCAGGGTCGAGACGGCGGACAATTTGGCCCAGAACAAACCTTCGGGGCTTGAGTAGGAAGCGATCAGCGCTGTCAGTGGTGCGGCTTTGGATGAAGTAAGGTTCAGCGACCAGAAGGCCTCGTTCCAGCACAGGATCAATGACAGCAGCACGGTGGAGGCCAGGCCGCCCTTGGCAATCGGCAGCAGCACGCGAACCATTTCCTGCCATAGGGTGGCACCGTCCAGGCGCGCGGCTTCGAGGATGTCGCGGGGAATGTCCTTGAAGTAGGTGTAAATCATCCAGACCACGATCGGCAAGTTGATCAGCGTGTAGATGATGATCAGCGCAGCGCGTGTATCCAGCAGGCCAAAGCTCTTGGCCAGCAGGTAGATCGGCATCAGCACGCCCACCGGCGGAAGCATCTTGGTGGACAGCATCCACAGCAAGGTGCCCTTGGTGCGTTGGGTTTCGTAGAACGCCATGGAGTATGCCGCCGGTACCGCGATCAGCAGGCACAAGGCAGTGGCACTGAAGGAAATGACCACCGAATTCCAGGCGAAATTGAAGTAGTCGCTACGTTCGTTGATGTGCAGGTAGTTCTCCAGCGTCGGCGCAAAAATGAACTGCGGCGGCGTGGCGAAGGCGTCGATTTCAGTCTTGAAGCTGGTCAGCACCATCCAGAAGATCGGGAAGAAGATCAGGATCGCGATGGCCCAGGCCAGCGTGCCCAGGAGCAGGCTTTGCAGCCGACGGGATTGTTGAAGTGTCATGGCGGCGGCCTCAGTTCTTGTCGGTGAGGTTTTTGCCGATCATCCGTATCAGGATGATGGCGGCGACGTTGGCAATCACCACGGCAATCAGGCCACCGGCCGAAGCCATGCCGACGTCGAACTGCACCAGCGCCTGGTTGTAGATCAGGTAGGCGAGGTTGGTCGAGGCGTAGCCGGGGCCGCCGTTGGTGGTGGTGAAGATTTCGGCGAACACCGACAACAGGAAAATGGTTTCGATCATCACCACGACTGCAATCGGCCGGGCCAGATGGGGCAGGGTCAAGTGCCAGAAAATCGCGATCGGACCGGCGCCGTCCAGGCGAGCGGCTTCTTTCTGCTCCTGGTCGAGGGACTGCATGGCTGTCATCAGAATCAGGATCGCGAAGGGCAGCCACTGCCAACTGACAATGATGATGATCGACAGCAGCGGGTAGTGGGCCAACCAGTCCACCGGCTGTGCGCCGAACAGTTTCCACACCGAAGCGAGGATTCCCGAGACCGGGTGAAAAATCAGGTTCTTCCAGATCAGTGCGCCCACGGTGGGCATGATGAAGAACGGCGAGATCAGCATGACCCTGACGATGCCGCGGCCAAAGAACTCGCTGGCCTCCAGCAACGCGCTGATCAAAACCCCGAACACAATACTGATAAGCAGCACGCTGCCCACTAGCAACAAAGTATTGGTTGCACCGGGAATGAAGCCCGAGTCGGTGAGGAAATATGTGAAGTTCTCCAGGCCGACGAACTGGTTTTCACCAGGGTAAAGCAGGTTGTAGCGGATCATCGAGAAATAGACGGTCATGCCCAGGGGCACGATCATCCATAGCAGCAACAAGGCTACCGATGGACTGACCAGGAACCAGCCGGGGTTCGCCAGGCGGATCTTGCGCGTCGGTGCGGCAATGTCGAGAGGCGCTTTGGCAGTTGTCGTTGAAGTATTCATGGCATTGAACCGTTTTGTGCAGGCCTATGAAGAACCCAAATGTGGGAGCATCCCCCTGTGGGTACGAGCTCGCTCGCGATAGCGTCCTGACGGTCGACGTCGAGGTGGCTGTCACACCGTCATCGCGAGCAGGCTCGCTCCCACACTGGATCTCCGACAGAAATGGAAGCGGCGCTGTTACTTGGGATACCCGGCACGCTTCATCTCGCGCTCGGTGGTGGACTGCGCGGCGGTCAACGCCTGATCAACACTCTGCTGGCCGGTCAGTGCACCCGAGAAGAACTTGCCCACCTGGGTACCGATCGCCTGGAACTCGGGGATGGTTACCAACTGGATACCGATATAAGGCACCGGTTTGAGGGTGGGCGCTTTCGGGTCGGCGACTTTCAGCGATTCCAGCGTGACCTTGGCGAACGGCGCGGCTTTCATGTACTCGTCGCTGTAGGTCGAGGTGCGGGTGCCTGGCGGTACGTTGGCAATGCCATCGGTCTTGGCGACCAGTTGGCTGTATTCCTTGGACGTCGCCCAGCTGGTAAAGACCTTGGCGGCATCCTTGGCCTTGGAGCTGGTCGGGATTGCCAGTGACCAGGAGTACAGCCAGGAGGTGCCCTTGTCGGTTTTTTCATGGGGCGCGAAGGTGAAGCCGACATGATCGGAGACCTTACTCTGGGTCTTGTCGGTCACGAACGAACCGGCGACGCTGGCATCGACCCAGATCGCGCACTTGCCGCTGTTGAACAGAGCGAGGTTCTCATTGAAGCCGTTACTCGACGCGCCAGGAGGGCCGGACTTCTTCATGTTGTCGACGTAGAAGGTCAGCGCGTCTTTCCACTCGGGACCATTGAATTGCGGTTGCCACTTCTCATCGAACCAGCGTGCTCCGTAGCCGTTGGCCAGGGTGGTAATCAGCGCCATGTTCTCGCCCCAACCGGCCTTGCCCCGCAGGCACAGCCCATATTGTTCCTTGCTCTTGTCAGTGAGTTTCTCCGCGAACTCACCGATCTGGGTCCAGGTCGGGTGTTCGGGCATAGTCAGCCCGGCATCCTTGAACAAGTCGGTGCGGTAATAAGTGATCGAGCTTTCGGCATAGAACGGCAAGGCATACAGCGAGCCCTTGACGGACAGGCCGTCACGCACTGAAGGGAAGACGTCGTCAAGGTCGTAGGAGGCCGGCAGGTCCTTCATCGGCTCCAGCCAACCCTTGGCGCCCCAGAGTGCAGCTTCGTACATGCCGATGGTCAGCACATCGAACTGTCCACCCTGGGTGGCGATGTCGGTGGTCAGGCGTTGGCGCAGGACATTTTCCTCAAGCACCACCCAGTTCAGCTTGATGTCCGGGTGCTCCGACTCGAAGGTTTTCGAGAGCTTCTGCATGCGGATCATGTCGCTGTTGTTGACCGTGGCAATGGTGAGGGTCTGTGCGCCAAAACTGACGCTGCTGAGGGTCATGCAGGTGGAGACAAGCAGAGCTTTTACCGAAGGTTTCATCGCGCACTCCTTTTCCGTGCCGGACGGCGACGGAAGGACAGTTATTGTTTTTTGTCTTCCGGATGAAGGGAAGAATGTGCGCTGATTACAGCCTTCAATGGCCGGCGTGACAAATCATCCGTCGCACTGGTGCTGATACTTTTTTGCACTGGGCTTAGGTCGGCAGTGAAAGGATGACCTGTGGCGATGGGATTTAGCGAAACGTCGCCCCGCCCCCCTTTGTGGGAGCAAGGCTTGCCCGCGATGAAAATTACGCGGTCTCTTGGAGAACCGAGGCGCTTGCATCGCGGGCAAGCCTTGCTCCCACATAACTCCCGCCACAGAAATGATTCGAGAGCCTCAGCCCTGGTTCTGCTCGGTCAGCCGCTGCACCGCCAGCCGCCGGTAATGGGAAGGGGTCATGCCCTTGAGTTGCTGGAAGCGCCGATTGAAGTTCGAGATGTTATTGAAGCCCGACTCGAAACACACATCCGTGACGGGTTTGTCTCCGTCGGCCAGCAGTTCGCAGGATTTGCTGATGCGCAGGCGGTTGACGAATTCGATGAAACAGCGACCGGTTGCCTGCTTGAACACCCGGCTGAAGTAGGTGGGTTTCATGCCCAGATGCTCGGCGACTTCCTCCAGGGGCAACTCCCGGGCGTAATGGGCAAAGATATAGTCCACGGCCCGGTTGGTACGGTCGACGCTGTGCTCATCGGTCATCTGCGAAGAGGCACCGCCGGAGAGCACTTGATAGTCATCCGTGGCCGCCAGCAACTCCATCAGGATGAAAAAATACCCCAGGCGGCTCATGCCCTGGGAATCGGCAATGCGCTGCATCAGGATCATTGCCTGGCGGATGGTGCGCTTGCAGCGGAACTCGATGCCATAGCGGGCCCGTTCGAGCAGCGGCGTGATGCTCTTCAGTTCGGCAAATACCTGATGTCCGCTTTCGAACAATTCGTCGGTGAAATTCACCAGCATGTCACGCTTGGGCACCACCTCGTCCTCGGCCACCTGGCTGATCCAGTTGTGGGGCAGATTGGGGCCGGTGAGAAACAGGGTCTGCGGGTAGAAATTGCCAATGTAATCGCCAATGAACACCTTGCCGGAACTGGCGACGATCAGGTGCAACTCGTATTCCTTATGGAAATGCCAGCGCACCAACGGGCAGGGAAAGCCGTGCTGGCGATAGATGATGGACAGTCCGTTATGGTCATCCATCAACTCGTAGGAAGGGTCGGTGACTCTTGCTGTTCGGGTCATGGGCCTGCACTTTTATTGTTATTGCCGTTGGATAATGCCCCCTTCGCCGGGCAGGTGCCACCCCGAATAGTCTGCCGATGGTCGCCCGGTTTCATGCCATCAGTGGTGCTGGCACCTACACCGCTGCGTGGTTGCGGTGCTTTTCTTCAATCCACTGAGACATGTATTGGGTGCTCTTGTGCTGGTGGTGGCGCAACATGCTGCCGATGAAGTTGTCACGACGTCGTTGCGCCAGGTTGGCACGGCACGCCTGGATACTTTCAATCAGCGCCCGGCCATGAATCTCTTTGCGGTAACGCTCCGCCAGCAGCTTCAGGCCGGCATCCCGGGCCTGGTTCCAGCGTGCCGGGTCGCTGTACAGCTGCACGGCGGCGTTGGCGATGTCCTCGGCGCTCTGGCTGATAACCCCAGGCCACGGCATCTCTCCATGCATGGCTTCGGCGCCGATGGGCGTAGTGACGCTTGGTGTGCCACAGAGCATGGCTTCGATCAGCTTGCCCTTGATACCGGCGCCGAAACGCAGTGGTGCCAGGCAGATGCGAGCCGCGGACATTACCTGCAGGGCGTCCTCGGCCCAGTTCATGATATGAAAGCCTTGAGCCGGATTGTGCAGCGCGGCCGCTTTTGGCGGGGTGTAGGCGCCGTACAGGTGCAGTTGCGCGCCAGGCAGTTGCTGGCGGATCAGCGGCCAGATGGCATTCTTCATCCAGAGCACGGCATCCCAGTTCGGCGCATGACGGAAGTTGCCGATACTCAAGAAATGCGCCCGGTCTTCGAATCGCACCGGTGGCGTGCCCGGCAGGTCGACCATCAACGGGCACCAGAGCAAGAGACTGCGGGGCACATTGAACTGTTCCACCAGCAACTCGATCTCCACCTCGGACACCATCAGGTTCAAGTCGCAGCGGTACAAGGCCGCGATCTCGCGCTTCGCCATATCGGTATCCGCCATCAGTTGGAATGCTTCGGGCAGGTTTGGCGTGAAAAGATCGCTGAAGTCCTGGGACGCGTCGTCGGCTTTCAAACGGTCTTTGAGGCGCTGATGCCGGGCGTGACGCAGGCTTTGCAAATCGGAAGTCTCCAACACACGCAAAGCATCGGGGCAGTGCGTCTCGACCCGCCAGCCAAACTGTTCTTCCATCATGAATTGGTCGAACAGGACGATGTCCGGCGCCAGTTCGCTGACGAACACATCAAAGCTGCTGTTATTGAGCTCGATGGGCACTTCGCGGATGCCCAGGCCGA
The DNA here is from genome assembly GCF_001269905.1 of Pseudomonas corrugata. Taxonomy (GTDB): domain Bacteria; phylum Pseudomonadota; class Gammaproteobacteria; order Pseudomonadales; family Pseudomonadaceae; genus Aquipseudomonas; species Aquipseudomonas corrugata. The sequence continues at coordinate 20,892 of NZ_LHVK01000024.1, forward strand.
TCAGGTCAGCGCGATTCTCTCCGGGCTTTGCCGGGCTGCTGAAGGTGACGTCCCAGCCTTGCCCGAGGAAGGCTTCCAGGATCTGCATGATGTGCCCACCCGCCGCCGATGAACGCGGCTCGGGCCAGACATATCCGATAACCAGGACCTTGAGGGCGGCGGGATGAGGCATGAGCAGGTATTTCCTTGGGATGAATCAGGCGCACTCGGCGCGCGGGGCGCCGATAGTGACCAAGAATCCGCTTGGGCTCAAGAAAGAATGCTGTTGACCTTGTCGCGCAGTTGATCGATGGAAAAAGGCTTGCCGATCACCGCCATGCTTTCCGGTACGTCGATGCTTTCCGCATAGCCGCTGGCGAACAGGACTGGCAGCCCGGGCCGCACAAGGCGCGCTTGCCTGGCAAGCTCGCGGCCGTCCATCACCGGCAGGCCTATGTCCGTCATCATCAGGTCGACCGGTTGACTCAGGTTGCGCAGGTAGTCCAGCGCCTGCTCACAACCGTTCGCCTCGAGTACCTGGTATTCAAGTTCTTCCAGTACGTCAACGATCAACATGCGGACGATGTCGTCGTCCTCGACTACCAGAACGGTGGCGGCGGTGACAGGGGCGGGGGTGGACATAATAATTATTCTCAGAAGATAAAATCGGGAAGGGCGAAAAGGGGGCCTCATGCATGAGTAAGTAGCGAGGCGACACAAGTTCCCGAACCTGTACAAGAAAGGATCTATAGTACAAGAGCTGACAAGGATAGTCGCTTCCTTGCTACGAGGCCGTTCGTTGTAGGAACCGTACCTTTGACTTTGTCAGAAATGTGGATCCAACCCATCTATTTCGGGCAAACTCCATGGTTTCCAACTGTTCGCCAAGGCCTTTTCCATGACTCCTTCGTCTTCGGTTGACGAGCAAAGTTTCCGCAAACTCCTGAGCCGCAATATCAGCCTGCCGTTGGGCATGGGTGCCCTTAGTGCGGTGTTTTTCATCGTGCTGATCACCTATCTGCTGTCTGTGATCCAATGGGTCGGGCACAGCGATCGGGTGATCAGTAATGCCAACGAAGCCATCAAGCTGAGTGTGGACCTGGAAACCGGCATCCGCGGTTATCTGTTGAGTGGGGACGAGCACTTCCTTGACCCCTATGAGATCGCCAGGCCACGTATTGCCGTCGCGCTTGAGACGTTGCTGGAATTGACAGCCGATAACCCCATCCAGACCGAGCGGCTGCACAAGGTGCAAGCACTCCAGACGGAGTGGGCCAATTACGCCCAGAGCATGATCGAGCTGCAACGCAGCCGCGGCGATTATCGGGGCGCGGTGAAGGCCGGGCGCGGCAAGCGCCTGACGGATGAAATCCGCAAGACCTTTGAAGACATCGTCGAAACCGAGCAGCAGTTGCGTACGGCACGCAACGAGGAGGTACGGACTACCACAGTCTGGAGCATCACCCTCTATTTGCTGTTCGTTGCCGCTGTCAGTGGATTGCTGGCCTATGTCGGAAGGCGAGATCTGTTGAGCCTGTCCAACAGTTACGGCGCCAGCCTCAGGACTCAGCAAGAGAGTGCCTTGCACCTGGAGAAACAGGCTTGGCTGCGTAATGGTCAGACCCAACTGGCCGAGCAGGTGCTGGGGCAACTGACTCTGAATCTGTTGGGGCGCAACATCCTGCAGTTCTGCGCCAAGTACCTTGGTACCGCCGTCGCTGCACTGTATGCGCGGGAAGAAAATGGCGTGCTCAAAAGGGTCGCCACTTATGGTCTTTCCCGGGAGGACGACGAACAGCATCAGGTGATCGTTGCCGGCGAAGGCATCGTCGGCCAGGCCGTGCAGCAGGGGCGTCTCATTTGTCTGGACCATGTCCCCGACGATTACCTGAAGGTCAGCTCCGGGCTGGGGCAGGGCTTGCCCAACAGTGTGGTGGTGGTGCCGACCAGCGACGACGACCGAATCAATGGCGTCATCGAACTGGGCTTCCTGCGTCCCTTGACCGAGCGTGATATCGAACTGCTGGAACTGATTGCCGGTAACGTCGGCACCTCCATCGAAGCAGCCCGTTACCGGCAGCGCCTGCAGGAAGTACTGGCGGAGACCCAGCAGTTGAACGAAGAACTGCAGGTCCAGCAGGAAGAACTCAAGACCGCCAACGAAGAGCTTGAAGAGCAGTCGCGCATTCTCAAGGAGTCTCAGGTTCACCTGGAGGCCCAACAACAGGAACTGGAACAGACCAACGAACAGTTGGCCGAACAACGCGATGCCATGGACCAGAAGAACAACGAGCTGAACCTGGCCCAGCTCCAATTGCAGGAACGCGCCGAAGAGTTGCAGCGTTCGAGCAAGTACAAGTCCGAGTTCCTCGCCAACATGTCCCACGAGCTGCGGACGCCGCTCAACAGCTCGCTTATCCTGTCCAAGCTGTTGGCGGAGAATCCGCAGAATAATCTGAGCGAGGAACAGGTCAAGTTTGCCGAATCGATCTATTCCGCCGGCAACGATCTGCTGAACCTGATCAACGACATTCTCGATATTTCCAAGGTCGAGGCCGGCAAGCTGGAGGTTCGCCCGGAAAATACCGGCGTGTCGCGCCTGGTGGAAGGCTTGCGCGATCTGTTCAAACCGCTGGCGGCCGACAAAGGGCTGGGCTTCGAAGTCCAGGTGCTGCCCGATGCGCCAGCGATGCTGTACACCGACCGCCAGCGTCTGGAGCAGGTCCTCAAGAACCTGTTGTCCAACGCAGTGAAGTTCACCGAACAAGGTACCGTGAGCCTTTCCGTGGCCGGCCAGCCGGGTTCAGGCATTGCCTTCCTGGTGCGGGATTCGGGTATTGGCATCTCCCCCGAACAGCAGCAAAGCATCTTCGAGGCATTTCGCCAGGCCGACGGCACTACCAATCGCCGTTACGGCGGTACTGGCCTGGGGCTTTCGATCTCCCGGGACCTGGCAACCTTGCTGGGCGGCTCGATCTCCGTCTCCAGTGCGCCGGGGCAGGGCAGTGTGTTCACGCTGGTGTTGCCTGAGTATTATGTCGAGCCCGGGGAGACTCCGGTGGAGCCGCGGACCTTCACACCAACAGCCGCTGTGCCAGCCTCCGTGACCAATGCGCCGGCAGCCACCTCGGCACCGCTGGTTGCCCAGGTGGAGGCCCCCATTGCCAGCTTCGCCGATGACCGGGACAAGGCGCCGTTCAACGGCCGTTGCATCCTGGTGATCGAAGATGAGCCCAAGTTCGCGCGGATCCTTTTCGACCTCGCCCATGAATTGGGTTACCAATGCCTGGTCGCCCACGGTGCCGATGAAGGCTTTGACCTGGCCTTGCAACTGGGCCCCGATGCGATCCTGCTGGACATGCGCTTGCCCGATCATTCCGGGCTGACGGTGTTGCAGCGGCTCAAGGAGCAGGCCGAGACCCGGCATATCCCGGTGCACGTGATTTCCGTCGAAGACCGTGTCGAAGCCGCGATGCACATGGGTGCCATCGGCTATGCGGTCAAGCCGACCACCCGTGAAGAACTCAAGGACGTGTTCGCTCGCCTGGAAGCCAAGCTGACCCAGAAGGTCAAACGGGTGTTGCTGGTGGAAGATGATGATCTGCAGCGTGACAGCATTACCCGCCTGATCGGCGACGAGGACATCGAGATCACCGCTGTTGGCCTGGCCCAGCAGGCCTTGGATCTGCTGCGGAGCAATGTCTACGACTGCATGGTCATCGACCTGAAGCTGCCGGACATGTTGGGCAATGACCTGCTCAAGCGCATGTCCACCGAAGAGATCTGTTCATTTCCGCCGGTGATTGTCTACACCGGACGCAATCTGACCCGCGATGAAGAGGCAGAACTGCGCAGGTATTCGCGCTCGATCATCATCAAAGGCGCCCGCTCACCAGAACGACTGCTGGACGAGGTGACACTCTTTTTGCACAAAGTCGAATCCCGGTTGTCCCATGAAAGGCAGCGGATGCTCAAGACAGCCCGCAGCCGGGACAAGGTGTTCGAAGGCCGCAAGGTGCTGTTGGTGGACGACGATGTGCGCAACATATTTGCACTGACCAGCGCCCTGGAGGCAAAAGGGGCGGTCGTGGTCATTGGCCGTAACGGCTACGAAGCGATCGAGCGCCTCAATGAAGTTGAAGACATCGACCTGGTGCTGATGGACGTGATGATGCCGGAAATGGACGGTTTCGAAGCAACCACGCGTATCCGCAAGGACCCGCGCTGGCGCAAGTTGCCGATCATTGCCGTGACGGCCAAGGCCATGAAGGATGATCAGGAGCGTTGCATCGCCGCCGGTTCCAACGATTACCTGGCCAAACCGATCGACCTCGATCGTCTGTTTTCGCTGATTCGCGTGTGGTTGCCGAATATGGAAAGAATTTAGTGGAAAGAGACACCGACATTGAACTGCGTTTGCTGATCGACGCGATCTACCTCAAGTACAGCTACGATTTCAGGGATTACTCCGGCGCGTCCATCAAGCGCCGGGTCCATCATGCGCTGAGCCAGTTCGAGTGCCGGACCATCTCGGCGCTCCAGGAACGTGTGCTGCACGACCCGGGCATGTTCATGCAATTGTTGCAGCTGTTGACGATCCCCGTCAGTGAGATGTTCCGCGACCCCACACACTTCCTGGCGATTCGCCAGGAAGTGGTTCCGCTGCTCAGGACCTATCCGTCGCTCAAGATCTGGATCGCCGGTTGCAGTACGGGGGAGGAGGTCTATTCCATGGCGATTCTGCTGCGTGAAGAGGGCCTGTTGGACCGCACGCTCATCTACGCCACCGACATCAATCCCAGGTCGCTGGAGAAGGCCAAGCAGGGCATTTTTGCCTTGGAGAACGTGAGGGCCTATACCCAGAACTATCAGCTGGCCGGGGGGCGGCGATCGTTTGCCGATTACTACACCGCCGCCTACGATTACGCGATGTTCGACAAGACTCTGCGTGAGAATGTGACCTTTGCCGATCACAGTCTTGCGACGGATAGCGTCTTTTCAGAAACTCAATTAATTTCTTGTCGTAATGTATTGATATATTTCAATAAAAAGCTGCAAGATCGTGCGTTCGGGCTGTTCCATGAGTCCCTGTGTCACCGTGGTTTCCTTGTGCTGGGCAGCAAGGAGACGCTGGACTTCTCGATATTCGGCAAGCAATTCGAGCCGTTGGTCAAACAGGAACGGATCTATCGCAAGCTATGAACCAGACAACCGACAGCTCCGGATCCGCAATAGAAGCCATCGCCATTGGGGCATCCGCCGGCGGCGTGGAGGCCCTGCTCAGACTGTTCGGCCCCCTGCGCAAAGGTTTCCGTTTGCCTGTCCTGCTGGTGCTGCATCTGCCCAACGAGCGCTACAGTCAGTTGGCCCAAGTCCTTGATCATCGTCTGGCGATACCGGTAGAAGAGGCTCGGGACAAACAGGACATCCGGCCCGGCACTCTGTATGTCGCCGCGCCAGGCTACCATTTGTCGGTCGAGGCCGATCGCAGCCTGTCGTTGAGTCTGGAGGAACCGGTGCACCATTCGCGGCCCTCCATCGATGTGTTGTTCGAATCGGCCGCCGACGTCTATGGCTCGAACCTGCTGGCAATCGTACTGACCGGGGCTAACGACGACGGCGCCCGAGGCTTGGCCAGGGTCAAGGAACTGGGTGGCATCACCGTCGTCCAAGACCCCGCCGAAGCCCAGGTTTCGACCATGCCGGAAGCCGCGCTGGCTCTGCACGAGCCCGACCATATCCTCACTTTGCAAGGCATCGGCCGATTGTTGGCTGGGCTGGAATGAACCACATGCCACGAGATATTCAAGCCAAACTGCTGGTCGTCGATGATCTGCCGGAGAATCTGTTGGCACTGGAGGCCCTGATCAAGGGTGACGACCGCAAGGTCTACAAGGCTCAGTCAGCTGATCAGGCGTTGTCCCTGTTGTTGCTACATGACTTTGCCCTGGCCATCATCGACGTACAGATGCCGGACATGAACGGCTTCGAACTGGCCGAGCTTATGCGGGGGACGGAGAAGACCCGTAGCATTCCGATCATTTTTGTCAGCGCCGCCGGCCGTGAGCGCAACTATGCCTTTACCGGCTATGAAAACGGTGCGGTGGACTTCCTGCACAAGCCACTGGACACCCATGCGGTCAAGAGCAAGGTCAATGTGTTCGTGGAGCTCCATCGTCAGAAGAGGGCGGTGAAGGAGCAGGTCGTCGCCCTGGAACAGAGCCGTCGGGAACAGGAAGTGCTCCTCCAGCAATTGCAGGCCACCCGCAACGAACTAGAGCAGGCGGTGCGGATGCGCGACGATTTCATGTCGATCGTCGCCCACGAAGTGCGCACGCCCCTTAACGGCCTGATTCTCGAAACACAACTGCGCAAGATGCACTTGGCCCGGGACAATGCCGCAGCGTTCAGCCTGGATAAGGTGAAGGCGATGGTCGAGCGCGACGAGCGGCAGATCAAGAGCCTGATCCGGCTGATTGAGGACATGCTGGATGTGTCGCGCATTCGTACCGGCAAGTTGTCCATCCGCCCGACCCGTTTCAACCTCTCGGCCTTGGTGGAAAACCTGCTGCGCAATTTCCAGCCGCAGATCGTGGCTGCCGAATCCGCGTTGAACTACTCCGCCGAGCCTTTGGTGGAGGGACTGTGGGATGAATTTCGGATCGAGCAGGTGGTGTCGAACCTGCTGACCAATGCATTGCGCTATGGGGGCAAGAGCCCGATCGATGTACGCGTCTACAAGACGCTCGAGCATGCCTGCGTAGAGGTCCAGGACCGCGGCATCGGTATCAGCGAGGAGAACCAGAAACGCATCTTCCAGCAGTTCGAGCGGGTGACCTCCAAGGCGGTTGCCTCCGGCTTGGGCCTGGGCTTGTTCATCTCCGAGCAGATCGTCACCGCCCATGGGGGAACCATCACGGTCGACAGTCGAATCAACGAAGGCGCGTTGTTCCGCGTTTGCCTGCCCTTGCAGGGCGCCGTCCTTCCGAAAAACGTTGCATTGACGCAACCTCTGAATGGCCCTACGGTCGTATCAGCAGCTATTGATCGAACGAAGGCTTCTCATGAGTGAAGATGCGCAAGATGTTGTACTGCTCGTCGAGGATGACGAGTCGATCATGATGATATTGTCCGCCTATCTGTCAGGCGAGGGCTATCGGGTGCTGCAGGCCGAGAATGGCGAAAAGGCATTCGAAGTCCTGGCAAGCAAACCCCACCTGGACATGATGATTACCGACTTCCGCCTGCCGGGCGGCATTTCCGGGGTGCAGATCGCTGAACCCGCAGTCAGGTTGCGTCCGGATCTGAAAGTGATCTTCATCAGCGGTTATGCCCAGGAAGTGCGCGACACCGACAGCCCCATCACCCGCCAGGCGCCGATCCTTGAAAAACCGTTCGACCTGGACGAACTGCAAGGCATCATGCGCTCGATGTTGTCCTGACGTTCTTGAATTCACCCCTGGATCCCTGTGGGAGCGAGCCTGCTCGCAAATGCGATGGTCCAGCTTGCCGCTGTGGTGAAGGTACAGCCGCTTTCGCGAGCAAGCCCGCTCCCACCATTTCTGTGGCGTCCATAGATTCAGCGTCAACGTCATACCCGGTGTGGGAGCGGGCTTGCTCCCACAGGGATGTACTTCAGGCCCCGATCATCTCCCGAACCTTGGCCGTCAACAGGTCAAACGTGAAGGGCTTCGTGATCATTTGCATGCCCTGGTCGAGAAAGCCTCCGCGTACTGCCGCGTGTTCGGCGTAGCCGGTGATGAACAGCACCCGCAGGTCCGGGCGGATCTGCCGGCCGACTTCCGCCAGTTGCCGGCCATTCATGCCCGGCAACCCCACGTCGCTGATCAGCAGATCGATGCGCTGGCCTGACTGGAGAATCGGCACCGCACCGTTGGCGTCGCTGGCTTCAAGGAAGGTATAACCCAGTTCGCCCAGTACCGAGCTGACCAGTACTCGCACTGCCGGATCGTCTTCGACGATCAACACGGTCTCGCCGGCCTGTGCCGGGGCCGCATGCTGCTTGTCGACTGACGACTCGGGGGTTTCTTCGCCCAGGAAACGTGGCAGATAGAGATTGACAGTAGTGCCTTTGCCGACATCGCTGTCGATTGCCACGTGGCCACGTGATTGCTTGCTGAATCCATAGATCATCGACAGGCCCAGTCCAGTGCCCTGGCCGATGGGTTTGGTGGTGAAAAATGGATCGAACGCGCGATTGATGACCGACTCGGGCATGCCGCACCCGCTATCCTGCACGCTCAGTACTACATAGTCGCCGGGTTCGAGGTTGGTGTACGCGTCAGTGAAGCCGGCATCCAGATGCTTGTTGAGCGTGCGCACCACCAGCATTCCGCCTTCCGGCATGGCATCTCGCGCGTTGAGTACGAGGTTGAGCAGGGCACTTTCCAATTGGTTGGGATCGGCCTCGGCGATCCAGAGCTGCTCGTCCAACCGCATGTCCAGCCGGATGCTTTCATTGAGGCTGCGCTGAAGCAGCTCCCCCATGGACAGTACCAGCGTGTTCATCTGCACGGCCTTGGAATCCAGCGACTGGCGTCGGGAGAACGCCAGCAGGCGATGGGTCAGGCCGGCTGCGCGGTTGGCCGAGGTCACGCCCAGGTCGATCAGGCTGTCCAGGTCTTCGGTGCGACCCCGGGCCAGGCGCCTGCGCAGCAGTTCAAGGCTGCCGATGATCCCGGTCAGCATGTTGTTGAAGTCGTGGGCGATGCCGCCAGTCAGTTGGCCGACCGCTTCCATCTTCTGCGATTGGCGCAAGGCTTCTTCATTGTGGCGCAGTTGAGCGGTGCGCTCTTCTACCTGCTGTTCAAGGGTTTCGAGAGTGTTTTGCAGGCGCAGCTCACTGTTGCTCAGATCGATCAGGCGTTCCCGAGCCTCGTATTGCCTTCGTCGACCACGCAAGGCGGTGGTGACCAGGCTGACCAGGGTTACTGGATGGAAAGGACGTTCCAGGAACGTTACGTTGCCCAGTTGCATGCCGATACGTGCCGCCGGGTTCTGTTCAGGACCACCGTGATGGGTCAAAAGGACGATGGGAAGGTCGGACCAGGCCGGTTGTTGCTCAATCTGCAGGAACAACGCCTCCAGGTCCGGCCCCACCAAGGCTTCCGACGAGATGACCAGCAGGCCGGCGCCATGTTCGAGCTCTTCGCACAATTGCCCCAGATGACGACAAATGAGGCCGGTGAACCCGGCTTCGTTGAGGATCATCATGGCGATCTGGCTGTCCCGCCCCAGCGGTGCGAGGATCAGTGCCCGCTCCGACAGGGGCTCGAACAACATCACTGGAGCTCATCCCTGAGCAGTGGATGGTCCGCTCCCATATAGGTCGGTACTCCACGCAATACGCCTTGGAACGCTTCCAGCGGTTCACCGATCGTCATGCCTTGCCCGCTGATGCGATATTCGCGGATCGTCGATTCGTGGCTGCCGGTGCGTTTCTTGATGATGGAAATCGCCCGTCGGACCTTGCCCAGCGCTTCGAAATAACGCAACAGAATCACGGTGTCAGCCAGATAAGTAATGTCCACAGGCGCCTGCATGTCGCCTACCAGGCCATGTTGCGCGACGGTCATGAAGGTCGCTGCGCCCTTGCGATTGAGGTACAGCAACAGCTCATGCATGTGCAGTACCAGAGCGTTTTCTTCCGGCATGGCGGCCTGGTAGCCGTTGATGCTGTCGATGACGACGGTCTTGATGTCACCTTCGTCGACGCAGCGACGTACCCGATGGGAGAACTCACCGGGAGACAACTCTGCGGCGTCTACCTGTTCGATCAACAGGTTGCCGGTTTGTTGCAGCGACTTCAGGTCGATGCCGATATTGTTCATGCGTTCGAACAGCAGGCCCAGCTCTTCGTCAAATATAAACAGGGCAGCCTTTTCGCCGCGCTCTACGGCCGCTGCGGCGAAAATCAGCGAAATCAGCGACTTCCCGGTACCTGCCGGCCCCAGGATCAAGGTGCTTGACCCCGTCTCGATACCTCCACCCAGCAGGGCATCCATTTCCGCGATGCCACTGGACAGTTGTTGACGCAGGTATTGCCCGCGATGCTCGGCCGCCACCAGGCGCGGGAAGACATGAAGACCGTCCCCCATGATGGTGAAGTCATGAAAGCCGCCGCGGTATTTTTGCCCGCGATACTTGACCACCCGGATCCGTCGCCGTTCGGCGCCATAGTTGGGTGTCAGTTCTTCGAGGCGAATTACCCCGTGGGCGACGCTGTGCACGGTCTTGTCCAGGGATTCGGTGGTCAGGTCATCGAGCAGCAAGACGGTGGCATCGTAGCGCACGAAGTAATGCTTGATCGCCAGGATCTGTCGGCGATAGCGCAGGGAGCTCTGCGCCAGCAGGCGGATCTCCGACAGACTGTCGAGTACGACCCGGGTCGGCTTGACCTGTTCGACCACCTCGAAGATCTGCCGCGTCGCTTCACCCAGCTCCAGGTCCGACGAATACAGCAGGCTTTGCTGATGCTCGGCATTGAGCAGGCTTTCAGGCGGCGTCAGTTCGAAAATGTGGATGTTCTCGTCCAGCGTCCACCCGTGGGAGGTCGCGCCTTGACGCAATTCACGCTCGGTTTCCGAGAGCGTGATGTACAACGAGCGCTCGCCGGCTTGGGCGCCGGCCAACAGGAAATGCAACGCGACCGTGGTCTTGCCAGTGCCAGGTTCCCCTTCCAGCAGGAACACATGACCGCGGGACAAGCCACCGGAGAGGATATTGTCCAGTCCTTCGATACCGGTGGCGGCTTTGGCGTCGATCAACTCGTTCAATGTAGACAAAAATAGCCCCCTCATGGCCAGGGAAGTAAAGCAGGTTGAAGTGTCTGAATACTTGACCCTTGGCGGAGATAGCGGTTCCACTTGTCGCTACAAAACTGGTGAAGTTGTACAACTCTGCAGGCGCTGCCGAAGGCTGCGATCTCTTGATCTTGGCTTTGATCTTGACCTTGATTGGCTGGCGTTCGCTCAGGATTCAATTGTCTGGGGAAAGATCGCAGCCTCGTTGCACTCGGCAGCGCCTACAGTGCGTCTACAAGCCCTGCTGCAGCACTGGATCGTCGGGGTTCAACTGCTCCAGTTTCGCCAGCAGGATCTGTACATTCTGCAACTGCCCGGTTTCCTTCCAGTAGTTGATCAGCAACACCCGAGCCTTGCGGTCTGCAGGGTAGCGCTGAACAATTTCCTGCAACTGTTTCTGCGCGGCTTCCAGCTCCTGCTCGGCATGCAGGGTGGTTGCCAGGTCGTAACGGTAATGACGATTGTCAGGCTCGAGTTCAACGGCTTTTGCCAGGCCGAGCACCGCGTATTCGCTCTGGCCATGTTGCAACAACCACATGCCCAGCGCATGTTGCAGGTAAGCCGACTGTGGTTGGGTTTGCAATTGTTTTGCGAGTAATTGTCGCGCGGCTTCGCCCCGTCCCAGTTTGTCGAGCACTTCGATCTGCATGACCACTGCCGGCAGGTTGTCCGGCTGCAGGCGCAGGGCTTGCTCCAAAGCTTGCTGGGCCTTTTTCAAGTCGGCGTTGTGTTGGTAAAGGCGGGCGAGTTGATAGAAGGAACCGGTGGTTTGCGGACCGTCTTGAAGCTGCTGTTCCCAAGTGTCAATGGCCAGTTGCATGGCGCCGAAGTACAGGCCAAGGTCATCCGGCGAGAGTCCCAGCAGCGCATTTACGGCCGCAAATCGCACGCTGGGGTCGTCATCGTCAAGCAACGGCCCCAGCAGCAGACTGCGCTGCCCCGTCGGCACCAGCCCGGCAATGCTGCCGATGGCCGCCCGACGTACATCCGCCGATTCGCTGTGCAGATCCGCATCCGCCAGTTTCAGGGCCTGAGGACTTGGGTAGTTGGGCAGTTCGGCGTGCAGCCACACCCGCCGCTTGGGCGAGAGGTCCGGACGCCCGAGTTGCTGGTAAAGCCTGCGCGCCGCTCCCGGCTGTCCGTTGCGGGCGCTTTCCAGGGCTTCACTGTAACCACGCTTGATCGCTTCGGGGATTTGCGGCGTGGTGCTGCGTAGCCACGCCGCGACAAGACCGATCAACAACAGGACACAGAGGCTGAGGAGCAGATAGCGACGGCGAGGCGAGAGCATGCAGGGAATCCATTACCAGAAGCTTGAAATGTCGCAAGCTTCGGTCAGGTGAGGGCCTGAGTCAAACCCTGAACTATGGATTGAACCCTGTGGAGCAGGCTTGCTCGCGATGGCGTCGGATCTACGAGGTTGATTTGTTGGCTGGCCTGTGAAGATGGTATGCCAGTCAGTATGGGTTATGTCGAATTAATATAAACCGCTGTCAGATCTGACAGTGTTTGTGTTGCGCTGTCGTGTGCTCGAATGAATTTGCAAGACTAACGGCCCGTTATCGAGGGTCGTTGAGGCATCGGTCTCGTCAGTTGTTGCTGGTAAGTCTGGTAGGGACAATTTTAATCATTGGATTGACAGGAGTTGACATGAAGAGCGCATCGGAAACGGATAGAAGTGTCGAGCATGCTGCAAAGAAGGGAGCGGGTTTTGCATTCGCTACATTAGAGAATCTGAAGTTCACTGATATCAGAGGGGAGTTTGAGCATGGAAACGTATATATGATATTCGCCTTGAATGACGGCGAGTACGGCATAACTCAGTTCATTGAGGTGTCTGTCATGCGCGACGGCCTTCAGAAAAAAGAGATTATCTTGCCATCGCCTTACGTTCGAAGTTGGATACGGTTCGGTGCTTCGCAGGGGACAGCGACAGGAGGGAGAGTCGTATGCAAATGGGATGAGGCCAATTTGCACGCCGTCGGTGAGTTTGAATTGATTGCTCCATTCAACGAGACGAAGATCTTGAAGGGAACTTTCGACGTTACCGTTCCTGGTAACACGTAAATCAATTTATAGGGTGATGTTGCAAGCCAAGCGGACACTCTTGAGACTTGCAAGGTGAGCTCATTATCTTCGGGCGCTATCAGCCAGACAAAAAAGCCCCGCGTCCAAATGAACGCGGGGCAAAAAATTGGTTGATTGCGGTCAACCAAAGGGGCTCGGTGTGAACGGTCGGTCAGTTGCTGGCGACGGTTTCAGGCTGCCAGCCGCCGCCCAGGGCCTTGTAGATCGCGACGATGCCGCGGTACAGGTCAACTTCAGCCTGGGCCTGAGTGTCTTCGGCGGCGAGGCGTTCGCGCTGGGCGTCGAGCAGCACCAGGAAGTCCACGGTGCCTTCGCGGTAGCGGATTTCGGCCAGGTCGGCGGCGGCACGGCTGGATTCGCTTTGGCGGATCAGCGAAATCAGGCGTTGCTGGCGTTTGCCGTAATCGCTGAAGGCGTTCTCGGATTCTTCCAGGGCCAGTAGCACCTGCTGTTCGTAAGTCGCCAGGGCGCCATCGGCCTCGGCATTGGCGCCGCGCAGGCGAGCCCGCACGCTGCCCAGGTCAAAGGCCGCCCAGGTAATGCTCGGACCCAGCGCCCAGGCGTTGGCTGCCGAGGACCCGATTTGTGAACCACGCCCTGCGGTAAAGCCGAGGAAACCGCTGAGGCTGACCCGTGGAAACAGGTCGGCCTTGGCCACACCAATGCGCGCTGTGGCCGCTGCCAACTGCCGTTCGGCTCTGAGAATGTCCGGGCGACGTTGAAGCAATTGTCCCGGGTCGCCGATCGGCAGGGCCTTCGCGATGGCCGGCAGATCCTTGGGGCTCAGGTCTACGCTCAACTTGTCCGGACGCTCACCCAGCAAGGTGGCGATGCGGTTGCGCTGACGCACCTGCTCGGCCTGTAACTGCGGCACGCTGGCTTCTACCGAGGCCAGGCGTGCGTCGGCACGGACCACGTCGAGCTGATCGCCTACGCCGGCATCGCGCAGGCTTTCGGTAATCTTGCGCGAGGCCTGCTGGTTCTGCAGGTTCGCCAGGGCGATCTTTTCCCGCAGCTGGGCGCCGCGCAGTTGGCCGTAGGCGTCCACCAGTTCGGCGATCATTGTCACCTGCAGTTGGTAGAGATCAGCCTCGGCGGCCTGCTGATCGGCGTCGGTGGCTTCCAGGTTGCGCTGGATGCGCCCGAACAGATCCACTTCCCAGGCCATGTCCAGGCCCAGGTCGTAGCGCTCGGTATTGACCCGGTCGGTGGTCTGACCCGGAATCTGGCCTTTGCCCAGGTTGCTGCTGGCGCGACTGGTGATGGTCGGCATGATGTCGTTGCTGGCGTCGTCGCGAATGGCCCGGGCCGCCCGCAGACGAGCGAAGGCGACGCGCAACTCGCGGTTACCTTCCAGGGAACGGGACACCAAAGCGTTGAGCGTCGGATCTTCGAACTGCTGCCACCAGACGCCCTCGAAACGCGCCCGGTCGAAGTTCTTCTGGCCGGCGGCGCCGTCCGTGGCGGTGGTGATGTTCGCCGCCTCGGTTTGCGGTGCCTTGTAGTCGGGCCCTACGGCGCAGGCACTCAGCGCCAGGACCAGCAAGCTCGGCACAAACACTTTCAAGCTTAATGTTGCCAAGCTCATTGTTGCGTCTCCAGTTTCAACGCCCGGGCCGCCTTGCGGGCCTCGCTGCGCTCGACGAAGTTACGGATCAGTACATAGAACACGGGGGTAAGCAGCAGGCCGAAGAAGGTCACGCCCAGCATGCCCGAGAACACCGCGACACCCATGGCGTGACGCATTTCCGCACCGGCACCGCTGGAGAACACCAGGGGCACCACACCCATGATGAAGGCCACGGAGGTCATCAGGATCGGCCGCAGACGCAGGCGGCAGGCTTCCAGGACCGCTGCCAGCGGGTTCATTCCCTCGAGCTGTTTATCCTTGGCGAACTCGACGATCAGGATCGCGTTCTTGCAGGCAAGTCCCACCAGTACGATCAGGCCGATTTGGGTAAAGATGTTGTTGTCGCCACCGGACAGAATCACCCCGGTAATGGCGGACAGCAAAGTCATCGGTACGATCAGGATCACGGCCAGCGGCAGGCTCCAACTTTCGTATTGTGCCGCGAGTACCAGGAACGCCAGCAATACGCAGAGCGGGAACACGAACAGTGCGGTATTGCCCGACAGGATCTGCTGGTAGGTCAGGTCGGTCCACTCGTAGGTCATGCCGTTGGGCAATTCTTCCTTGAGCAGCTTCTCGATGGCTTGCTCGGCCTGGCCGGAGCTGTAGCCTGGAGCGGCGGCACCATTGATTTCAGCGGTGATGAAGCCGTTGTAGTGCATCACGCGGTCCGGTCCCGAGGAGTCGCTGACCTTGATGAAGGTTGCCAGCGGGATCATCTCGCCACGGTTGTTGCGCACCTTGAGTTGGCCGATCTGGTCCGACTCGAGGCGGAATTGCTGCTCGGCCTGGACGTTGACCTGGTAGGTACGGCCGAAACGGTTGAAGTCGTTGGCATACAGCGAACCCAGGTAGATCTGCAGGGTGTCGAAGATGTCGCTGATGGCCACGCCGTGGGTCTTGGCTTTTTCCCGGTCGATGGCGGCATCGACCTGGGGCACGTTCACGGTGTAGCTGGTGAACAGCCCGGCCAGCTCAGGCACGCTGCGGCTCTTGGTGATGATGTTCATGGTTTCCTTGTACAGCTCGTCGTAGCCCAGGTTGCCCCGGTCTTCGATTTGCAGGCGGAAGCCACCGATCGTGCCCAGGCCCTGTACCGGCGGCGGCGGGAAGATCGCCATGTAGGCTTCCTGGATGTTTGCGAACTGGCCGTTCAAGGCGCCAGCAATGGCACCGGCCGACTGGCTCGGGTCCTTGCGCTCGTCGAAGGGCTTGAGCGTCACGAACACGATGCCGGCGTTCGGGCTGTTGGTGAAGCCGTTGATCGACAGGCCAGGGAAGGCCACCGCGCTTTGAACGCCCGGTTGCTTGAGCGCCAGGTCGGACATGCGCTTGATCACGTCCTCGGTGCGGTCCAGGCTCGCGGCATCCGGCAGTTGGGCGAAGGCCACCAGGTATTGCTTGTCCTGGCCGGGTACGAAGCCAGTCGGGGTATTGGTGAAGCCGAAGAAGGTCAACGCCATCAGGCCCGCGTAGACGAACAGGGCGATGCCGCTGCTGCGGATCACGCGGCCTACAGCGCCCACGTAGCTGTGGCTGGCCCGGTCGAAGAAACGGTTGAACGGGCGGAACAGCCAACTGCCCAACAGTGCATCAAGGAACTTGGAGAAGCGGTCCTTGGGGGCGTCATGGCTCTTGAGCAGTACCGCGGCCAAGGCCGGCGACAGGGTCAGGGAGTTGAATGCCGAGATCACGGTGGAAATGGCGATGGTCAATGCGAACTGCTTATAGAACTGCCCGGTCAAGCCACTGATGAAGGCCGCCGGAACGAAGACCGCGCAGAGCACCAGTGCGGTGGCGATGATCGGGCCGGTCACTTCGCCCATGGCGCGCTTGGTCGCTTCCACCGGAGTGAGGCCGAGGCCGATGTTCCGTTCGACGTTTTCCACCACGACGATGGCGTCGTCCACCACGATACCGATGGCCAACACCAACCCGAACAGCGAAAGCGCGTTCAGCGAGAAGCCGAACAGGTGCATCACGGCGAACGTACCGATCAACGACACTGGCACGGCCACCAGCGGGATGATCGAGGCACGCCAGGTCTGCAGGAACAGGATCACTACCAGTACCACGAGGATCAGCGCTTCGAACAGGGTGTGGACCACCGCCTCGATGGAGCCGCGAACGAAGATCGTCGGGTCATAGACGATGCTGTAGTCCATTCCCGCCGGGAAGTTCTTCTTCAGCTCGTCCATCTTGGCATGGACGTCGTTGGAGATCTGGATGGCGTTGGAGCCTGGACGCTGGAAGATCGGGATCGCCACCGCCGGCTGGTTGTCGAGCAACGACCGCAGCGCGTACTGGCTGGAACCCAACTCCACTCGCGCAATGTCTTTCAAACGGGTGATTTCACCGTTGGCGCCGGAACGGATAATGATGTTCTCGAACTCTTCCTCAGTCACCAGGCGACCCTGGGTATTGATCGAGAGCTGGAAAGCCTGGGCATTCGGCGCCGGTGGCGCACCCAGGGCACCAGCCGCAACCTGACGGTTCTGCTCGCGGATGGCGGTGACCACGTCGGTGGCGGTCAGGTTGCGCGAAGCGGTCTTGTTCGGGTCCAGCCAGACCCGCAGGGAGTAGTCGCCCATGCCGAACAGTTGCACATCACCCACGCCGCCCAGGCGCGCCAGCTCATCCTTGATGTTGAGCAGGGCGTAGTTGGACAGGTAGAGCATGTCGTAGCGTTTGTCCGGCGAGGTCAAGTGCACGACCATGGTCAGGTCGGGCGACGCCTTGTCCACCGTGATGCCGATCCGGGTCACTTCTTCCGGGAGCTTGGGCTCGGTCCGGGTGACACGGTTCTGCACCTGAACCTGGGCGTTGTCCAGGTCGGTGCCCAGGGCAAAGGTGATGGTCAGGGTGATCTTGCCGTCAGCGGTGGATTGCGAGGACATGTACAGCATGTTCTCGATGCCGGTGATGGCTTGCTCCAGGGGCGCAGCCACGGTTTCACCGATGACCTTCGGGTTGGCGCCAGGGAAGTTGGCCCGCACGACCACCGTAGGCGGCACGACTTCGGGGTATTCGCTGATCGGCAATTGGAACAGCGAGATGGCGCCGGCGATCAGGATCAGCAGCGAAAGCACCGCTGCAAAGATCGGCCGTGAAATGAAGAACTGGGAAAATTTCATCTTGAGTTCAGTTCCTTAACCGCGTGGGGTCGCAGTGGCCAGCTTTCCCGCCACAGTGGACGTCGCCTTGGACGGCGCGACCTGGGGCAGGTTGCTGGCTTCGAGCGCTTTGCGTTGTTGAGCCAGAGCGGCGAGGGTCTGTTCGCTGGCCATCGGCACGGTTTCAGGCGTGACCGGTGCCCCTGGGCGAACCCGTTGCAGCCCTTTGACGATGATGGTGTCGTCCTTGCTAAGGCCGCTACGCACGATGCGCAGGCCTTCGATCTTCGGCCCCAGCTCGACGGGGCGATACGCTGGCTTGTTGTCAGCGTCCATCACCAGCACGAATTTCTTGCCCAGGTCGGTGCCTACGGCTTCATCGTTGATCAGCACGGCGGAGTAGGTGCCGCTGCCCACCAGCTTCAGACGGGCATACAGGCCTGGGGTGTAGGCGCCGTCCTTGTTGTCGAACACGGCGCGACCACGGATGGTACCGGTCTGCGGGTTGACCTGGTTGTCGATGAAGTTCATCTGGCCCTGGTGCGGGTTGCCTTCCTCGTTGGACAGGCCCATGTAGACCGGCGTGGCCTGGCCGCGCTGGCCCTGGCGGGCGAGTTGGGTGTATTTGAGGAAGACACGTTCGTCAGCGTCGAAGTAGGCGTAGACCTTGTCGGTGGAAACCACGCTGGTGAGTGCAGTCACATCGGCGGTTACCAGGTTGCCTGCGGTGATTTCAGCGCGGCTGACACGACCACTGATGGGCGAAGTGACCCGCGTGAAGCTCAGGTTCAGTTTGGCCAGATCCAGTTGCGCCTGGATCGCCGCGGCGGCGGCACGGGCTTCCTGGGCGGCGCTGGTACGCGAATCCGCCAGTTCGGCGGAGATGGCATTGCTCTGGCGCAGGCGTTCGCCACGCTGGGCTTCATTCTCGCTGCGGGTGGCGGTGGCGCGTGCCTGGGCCAGTTGGGCTTCGAGACGACGCACCTCAGCCTGGAAGGGGCGAGGGTCGATCTGGAACAGCAGATCGCCTTTCTTGACCAGCGCACCTTCGGTGAACGCCACATCGTCGATCTGCCCCGATACCCGTGGACGAATCTCGACGGTTTCCGGTGCTTCGAGGCGTCCGGTGAATTCGTCCCATTCGTTGACCGGCTGCTCCAGTACCTTGGCCACACTGACTTTGGCGGCCGGCATGGACGCTGCCGTATCAGGTGTCTTGCCACAGGCGCTTATCACCAGCACTGCCAACAGTGCGAGGGGAAAACGTAGTTTTGAAAGTGAATGGTCCATGGATAGCATCCGCCAATTGTATTGAGATGGGCGGATGATGCGTGGCCGGGTGCGGGGGAACGAATCGAATGAAGCAAAGGTAACTATCATTCGGAATGATATAAGGCGATCAAAAACTGCCCAGCTGCGGATCTATGGCTCTGTAGGAGCTGCCGAAGGCTGCGATCTTGTCCCCGACGATTGAGTCGCAAGGCGAAGAATCAAGATCAAGATCAAAGGATCGCAGCCTTCGGCAGCTCCTACCGTGGCAGATAGAGGTCATGCACCCGGTCGATGGTACCGTCCTCGCGCAGCGCTTCAACGGCGTCGCGCAAAGCCTCGACCATTTTGGCAGAGCATTGCTTCGAACAGGCCAGGTAAAGGTCGGCGTGACTGTTGACCGGACTCATGAGCAGCTTTCGCTTGGATACCTTCGGCCAGATGTAACGGCTTTCCGGAACGCCGTTGAACCAGGCATCGATGCGCCCCATCAGGAGCATCTGTGCGGGATTGTCGCCAATGGTCAGTCGATGGATCTGATCATCCCTGAATCCCTCGGCGCGCAGAATATCTTCCTGGGCACTGCCCAGGCCGACGCCGATTTTCTGGTAGGTTTCCTTGGCTTCGGCAAAACTGCTCACTTGTCGCTCGAGGCTGAAGAAAGCCCGGTCCATCGGCATGACAGAGGCTATCCAGGTGAAGCGGTCTTCACGACTGGGGATGCGTGACAGGGGGGCAATCAGGCGATCCCGCTCCTCGCTGACATGTTTTTGTGCCCTGGCCCAGGGCAGCACACGGATGTGCACTGCGTAACCCGCCTTGGTCATGGCCTGCACGGCGATATCGCCAACGATGCCATAGCCTCTGGGATCGTTGACGAAGGTCAGGGGGGGCGCGTCGAGGATGTGCAGTTCAATCGGTCTGGGCTCGCCGTGGGCGGTGGGCGCGAGCAGCAATGATAACAACAGGCATAACCGGGAAAGTGCTCTTGAACGAATATTCAACACGCAGATGATCCGGCTCATGATCGATACTTCAGGCATTGAAAAGTAGGTGCGGCATTCTACGTGGGGCCGGCGTCGTGAAACAGCGTTGCGCTGATTATGAATCATTCGATGCGGCGTTCCCGAAGATAGACCCGCCGCGATCGTTTCATCCGCACATCCTGCTGTTTATTGCCTCGACCTTAATGGTTGCTCTGAAGGTATAGATCATTTGGCCGCGAGAGGCCTTGCGTTTTGATTCCGGGTTGGCGGAAGGGGGTGGACGATCGTGTATCCGACAATCCGGAAAGCAACGCTGCGGTCGTCGCGGATCATCTAGGCATTTGCAACTTTCCCACTTCAGAACCGCATATCCTTGCCGATACAACGCTGGCAGTTCAAACCGTGCGGGCGCTTCAGAGCTGCCTGCCGACGCTCCCTCAAGGCGTTCATGCGCCAGCGTCTACTACGATTTTCGCCGGCTGGCTCCCAAGCCGACCTCAGGTAATGAACCATGTCAGCCCATCCCAGGACCGAGCTGGATAGCGCCCTTGCCCTCTGCAAGGGCAGTTTTCTTGCCGTCGGTTTTTTCAGTTTTTTCGTCAATTTGCTGATGCTGGTTCCATCTTTCTACATGCTGCAGGTGTATGACCGTGCGGTCGGCAGCGCGAGCCTGTCGACACTGTTGATGCTGACCCTGATCATGTTGTTATTGATGACCACGATGGGCGGCCTGGAGTGGGTGCGCTCACGGATCATGGTGCGAGTCAGTACGCGCCTGGACTCGTTGCTTGGGCAGCGTCTGTTCGACGCCAGCTTCAAGCAGGCACTCACGACCTGCGGTATGAACGCTTCGGCCCAGCCGTTGAGCGATCTGAGCGGCTTGCGTCAGTTCCTGACCGGTAACGGGCTGTTTGCTTTTTTCGATGCGCCCTGGATTCCGATCTACCTGGGCGTCATGTTCATGTTCCATCCCTGGTACGGTTGGATGGGGGTATTGAGCGCGTTGTTGCTGGGGGCGTTGGCGTTCGTCAACGAGAAACTCACGCGCTCACCGTTGCAGGCCGCGAACCGCGAACAGATGACGGCCACCGCCTTCATAAACAAGAGTTTGCGCAATGCCGAAGTGGTCGAATCCATGGGCATGCTTGCAAGCCTGCGTGAGCATTGGAGCCGGCGGGTCCACGGGGTCCTGGTCCTGCAAAGCCTGGCCAGTGATCGCGGTGCAACCATTGCGGCGGTATCCAGGACATTCCGTCAGATTGTCCAGTCCCTGGTGTTGGGCCTGGGCGCCTATTTGACGATCACCCACCAGATTTCGCCCGGGCTGATGATTGCCGGTTCCATTTTGCTGGGGCGAGCGTTGGCGCCCATCGACCAACTGATCGGCGTATGGAAAGGCTTTCTCGGGGCGCGTTCGCAATATGCCCGGCTCCACGAATTGCTGGTCAAGGTTGCTGTAGATCCCGAACGCATGCCACTGCCTGCGCCGCACGGGGCAATTCGTGTCGAAGGGTTGTCAGTCGGTGCCCCCGACGCTCGCAAACCGATCATTCGCGGCCTGGACTTCCAGGTTGCCGCGGGGGAGGTGGTGGGCATCATTGGCCCCAGCGGTGCGGGGAAATCTACGCTGGCCCGGGCACTGCTGGGGATCTGGCCAAGCCAGGCCGGTACCGTGCGCCTGGACGATGCGGACATCAGCCAATGGCGTCGCGATGAACTGGGTCAGTACATCGGCTATTTGCCCCAGGACATCGAATTGTTTGAGGGCACCATCAGCCAGAACATCTCGCGTTTCGGCCCGGCAAACGCGCCTGCGGTGGTCGCTGCCGCGCGCATGGCCGGCGTGCACGAGCTGGTGCTGCAATTGCCCGAGGGCTACGACACCGTGATCGGTGCCAATGGCGGCGGATTATCCGGTGGCCAGCGTCAACGCGTTGGCCTGGCCCGTGCCTTGTATGGCGAACCGCGTCTGGTGGTCCTCGACGAGCCCAACTCGAACTTGGATGACGCCGGCGAAAAAATGCTCGCCGAGGCCCTGCGCAAACTCAGGCAGAGCCGGGCCACGGTATTTGTCATTACCCATCGCTCCGGGGTGCTGGCCCAGGTGGACAAACTGCTGGTGCTCAATCAGGGCGAACTGAGTCTGTTCGGCCCACGGGACAAGGTCCTGGCGCGATTGCAGGGCGTTGCGTCCGCAGTTCCCCCGGCCACCGTGATTTAATCGTAAGCAGCGGATAAAAACTTTCATGCAGAACAGTCAGCACTCATCCGCCCACATGTCCGCGCTACCGATCGATGATTTACCGGCACGGCGCATCGGCTACCTCATGTTGTTGGTGACGTTCGGTCTGTTCGGAGGCTGGGCCAGTCTGGCGCCGCTCGGCAGTGCCGCGTTGGCGCCGGGCGTGGTCACGGTCAAGAGCTATCGCAAGACCGTACAACATCTTGAAGGTGGCATCGTGCGCGAGCTGCGCGTTCATGACGGCGACCGGGTGAATGCCGGTGATGTGTTGCTGGTGCTCGACAACACCCAGGCGCGCTCGGAGATGGAAGCCATGCGCAGCCAGTTGATCGCTGCGCTCGAGTTGCAGGCCCGACTGGAGGCTGAGCGGGACGCACTGTCCGAGCCGGCAGCCGTGCCAACCCTGGATCCCACTGATCCGCGAGTGCGTGAGGCTCGCGACAGCGAAGCACGAATCTTTCAGGCTCGACGGAATTCGTTGCAGGGTGAAATCAGCCTGCAGGAAAAGACTATCGGACAAATCGAAGAGCAGATTCGCGGGTTCAAGACCATCATCGCCAGCAAGCAGGTGCTGGCGGCATCCTATCAGGACGAAATCGTCGACTTGCGAGCGCTACTCGCCGAAGGCTACGTGGACAAGCAGCGGTTGCGTGAGCAGGAGCGCAGTCTCTCCCGATTGCAGACTGAAATAGCCGAAACTCAGTCCCAGATCGCCCAGGCGCGGGTCAATGTCGACGAGGCGACACTGAAGATACTGCAACTGAAAAAGACTTTCGCCAGCGAAGTTGCAGGCCTGCTGGGTGATGCCCGCACCAAAGTGTTCGAACTGCGCGAACGGCTGGCAACCCTGCAGGACCGTGATCAACGCACTGATATCCTCGCACCCGAGTCGGGCATGGTCATGGGTATGACCGTTCACACCTTGGGCGCGGTGGTCAGTCCAGGCACAGCGCTGCTCGATATCGTCCCGGCCAACGAAGAGCTGATCGTCGAGGCGCAGGTTTCACCAATGGATATTGATCGCATCGCAGTGGGCAAGTTGGCGAACATTCGTTTCAGTGCGTTCAAGAACAGCACTACGCCGGTCGTCGAAGGGCAACTGGTGCAAATATCTGCTGATCGCCTGGTTAACAAGGACACTGGTATGCCGTACTACCTGGCCCGGGTGGCCATGACCGAGAAGGAGCGTCAGGCGCTGGGCGGCCTGATCCTGGTGCCGGGCATGCCGGTCGAGGTGCTGATCAATACCGGAGAGCGGACGCTGTTGCAGTACTTGATGCAGCCTGCGAGCAATGCGTTCGCCCGTTCGTTGATCGAGGACTGACATGAAGTTCCTGATCGCGTTTTGTCTGCTTGTCATGCCCCTTGGCGCCATTGCCGACGACACGTATATAGACCTGTGGCAGCTCCATCAGGAGGCGCAGGGTACCGATCCGCGTATTCTGCGGGCGCAAGCCCGTATCCACAGCGGGAAGGGCAACGAGCGTGCGGCCTTTGGCCAGTTGCTGCCACAGCTCAATGCCAGCGGCAGCGTCAATCGCGGTCGGCGTGACGACGACCTGAGCCGTATCCAGTACAACGGCAAGCGCATGGCCGTGGCGCTCAGCCAGGTGATATACGACCCGCAGGTCTGGCGCAGTTACCAGAAGTACGTAGAACTGGCCCGACAGAGCGAATACGAATCCGACGATACCCAGGTGCAGTCCAGCATCGACCTGTCCGAGCGCTATTTCGCCGTGCTCGCGGCGGAGGACGAACTGTCCCTGGTGCGCAGCGAGCTGGACGCAACCGAGCGAAACCTCAAGCGCGTCAATGCGCTGTATGCGCGGCAGATGGCGATGGTGACTGATACCCTTGACCTCGAGGCGCGAGTGGATGCGCTGAAGGCGGATGAGATCGAGGCCGGCAACAAAGTCCAGGTCAGTCGGGAAGCCATTTCCGAATTGGTGGGGCGTGATGTCCAGGAGCCCTTCAAGCGTATCGGCGACAACCCTGCCTTCAGTCTGCCGGCGCAAGCCCCGGACTATTGGGTGCAGACGGCACTCGACAGCAACCCGGCACTGCATGCCCGTGAGCACAGTATCCGTGCCGCCGAGGCGGCTATCGGCGAAGCCAGGGCCGGCCATCTGCCCCGCCTGGGTCTTAACCTGACAGCGCAACGCAGCGATATCGGTTATGAGGGAGCGGTGACGCCGCGCTCGGACAACCTTGTCGCTTCCCTTGATTTGCAGATGCCGCTCTACAGCGGCGGATCCACCAGTGCCCGGGTATCGACGTCCGAAAGCGACAAGGAAGTCGCCCAGCAAGAACTGGAAGCCTTGCGGCGCCAGGTGATCAAGGAAACCCGCACCGCCTATCTCGGGATGTCGGCCGAACTCAGCCGGATCAAGGCAACGCGCCACGCGCTGGAGTCCGCTGAGAAATCACGGACGGCCACGGAGAAAGCCTTCGGATATGGCGTCAAGAATGCCGTGGATGTCCTGGACAGCATCAAGGAAGAGTTTCGCGCACGACGTGATTTCTATCAGTCCCAGTACCGCTTCGTCACCAGTCTGCTTGTATTGCATCGTTGGAGCGGGAGATTGGGGGACGGGGATATTCGTCAAGCCAATGAATGGCTTGTTGCGCCAAGAAAATAGCGTCAGAATTGCACTATTGATATCAGGGTGATATCAATGCTGCCATTTTCCAATACCGTGATCTCTGCAGCGGCCGCATCCCAGGAAAGGCCGCGGATTTGCATACAGGAAGCTTTGCATGCCCAGCCCACTTGGTTATTCATCTGTTTCATCGGCAAGTCTGACGGGCAATGCGCAAGTCGACAGTTTGATCTATGGCACCTATTGGACTCACGGTGCGTCTACTACGTCTCTGACGTACAGTTTCATGACCACCAACTCCTATTTCTCTCGTTTTTATAGCGACTTCAACGAGTATCAGTCCGGCTATGTCCTGGACCCGGCGCAGAAAACCGCCATTGTCAGCGCACTTGCTGAATGGAGTTCGGTGGCCAACATCAAATTCACCGAGGTCAACGAAAGCTTCATCAACGTCGGTGACTTGCGATTCGGCGGGTATGGGGACATGGACACCGACACGGCAGCCTGGGGTTATTTCCCTGGTCGAAGCGCCGCCGCCGGTGATGTCTGGATCGGTTCAGTGACGAATGATCCGAATCCAGTCCAAGGCTCCTACGACTACTTGACCTTCATGCATGAGATCGGCCATGCGCTGGGTTTGAAGCATCCGTTTTCCCAGGGCCTGACGAACTCCACGGTACTCGCTACGCAGTACGATGATGTTCGTTACACGATCATGAGCTACACCAACGCTTACTCCTACGAGCCGACCACGCCCATGCTGTTGGATATTGCCGCCATCCAGAGGCTCTATGGCGCCAACACCCAGTGGCAGACCGGTAATAACACCTATAGCTGGGCAACTGACCAGTCGGTTTTCGAAACCATCTGGGACGCAGGTGGCAATGACACGATCGATGCCAGCAATCAGGCGGAAGCAGTCCGTATCAACCTGAATGAGGGGCAGTTCAGCAAGATCGGCCAGGCGTTCCTGGATAGCGACCAGAAGGCTTTCAATGAAGGGCTGGCGATAGCGTATGGGGCCAAGATCGAAAACGCAGTCGGCTCAGCCAATGACGACACCCTGATAGGTAATGCGCTGGGTAACGTCCTGAATGGACTTGCCGGCAAGGATACGATGATCGGCGGTGCAGGCAACGATACCTATGTGGTCGATAACCTGGCGGATGTTGTCAGCGAGACCAGTGCCCTGGCCAGCGAAATCGACACCGTGCGTTCTTCGGTAAGCTGGACTCTCGGTGCAAACCTGGAAAATCTTACGCTGACCGGTAGTGATAACCTCAACGGGACAGGCAATGCGCTGAGCAACGTGCTGACCGGTAACTCCGGCGATAACGTGCTGGATGGCGGAGCGGGTGCTGATACTCTGATCGGTGGGACCGGCAATGACATTTACGTCGTTGATAATCTGAAGGATATAGTCAGCGAAACCAGTACCCCGGGCAGTGAAGTTGATACCGTGCGTTCTTCGGTGAGCTGGACGCTGGGCGCCAACCTGGAAAACCTCACGCTGACCGGCACCGCCCTCATCAATGGCACCGGCAACGGCTTGAGCAACGTGCTGATTGGCAACGCCGCCGCCAACGTGCTCAATGGCCTGGGCGGTGCGGATACGATGATTGGCGGGGCAGGCAACGATACCTATGTGGTCGACGCCATCGGGGACACGATCACAGAGGATGGTACGTCGCTAACGGAAGTCGACAGCGTCTTTTCATCGGTTAGCTACACCTTGGGCAGTAACCTGGAAAACCTCACGCTGACAGGTGTAGCCTCTATCAATGCAACCGGCAACGCGTTGAACAACCGCCTTATCGGTAACTCGGGTGCAAACACCCTGGATGGCGGCGCTGGCATTGACACCCTCATTGGCGGCACCGGCAACGATACCTATGTAGTCGACAACCTGCAGGACCTCATCAGCGAAACCAGTACCCTGGCCAGCGAAATCGACACCGTGCGTTCTTCGGTCACTTGGACTTTGGGCGCGAATCTGGAAAACCTCACGCAGACTGGCGTAGCCGCTATTAACGGCACTGGCAACGCACTGAACAATGTGCTGACCGGCAACACCGGAAACAACGTGCTGGACGGCGGCGCGGGTGCCGATACCTTGATCGGCGGTACCGGCAACGACACGTATATCGTCGACAACCTGAAGGACATCGTCAGCGAAACCAGTACCCTGGACAGCGAAATCGATACCGTGCGTTCGTCGGTGAGCTGGACCCTGGGCGCCAATCTGGAAAACCTCTCGCTGATCGGTACCGCCGCTATCAATGGTATCGGCAACGCACTGGACAACGTGCTGATCGGCAATGCCGCCGCCAACGTGCTCAATGGCCTGGGCGGTGCGGATACCATGATTGGCGGGGCAGGCAACGATACCTACGTGGTCGATAATATCGGTGACACGGTCACCGAGGCCGGTGCATCGCTCACCGAAATCGACAGCGTCCTGTCGTCCATCAGCTACGCCCTCGGTACCAATCTCGAAATCCTGACGCTCAGCGGCACCGGCAATATCGACGGCACCGGCAATGCCCTGAACAATCGAATCACCGGTAACGCCGGCGCCAACGTGCTGGACGGTGGCCTGGGTATCGACACCCTCATCGGTGGGGCCGGTAACGACACCTACGTGGTCGACAACCTCAAGGATGTCGTCAGCGAAACCAGCACCCTGGCGAGTGAAATCGATACCGTGCGCTCCTCGGTGAGTTGGACCCTGGGCGCCAACCTGGAAAACCTCACGCTGACTGGCAACGCCGCCGTCAACGGCACCGGTAACGCTCTGGGCAACGTATTGATCGGCAACGCCGGCAACAACGTGCTCAATGGCGGAGCCGGGCGGGACACCCTGATCGGCGGCGCCGGGAATGACACCTATCTTGTCGATAACCTCGGTGACACGGTCACCGAGCTCGCCGGCGAAGGCCGCGATCTGGTACGCACGTCGGTCAGTCATACCCTGTCGGCCAACGTCGAGGACGGTCAGTTGCTCGGCATTGGCGCCATCAACCTTGTCGGTAACGCCTCGGACAACAGCCTGGTCGGCAACAGTGCCGCCAACGTGTTGAATGGCCTGGACGGTGCGGACATCCTGGACGGCGGCGCGGGAGCCGATACCTTGATCGGCGGTACCGGCAACGACACGTATATCGTCGACAACCTCAAGGACATCGTCAGCGAAACCAGTACCCTGGACAGCGAAATCGATACCGTGCGTTCGTCGGTGAGCTGGACCCTGGGCGCCAATCTGGAAAACCTCACGCTGACGGGTGTTGCCGCAATCAATGGAGCCGGCAACGCCTTGGATAACGTGCTGATCGGCAATGCCGCCGCCAACGTGCTCAATGGCCTGGGCGGTGCGGATACGATGATTGGCGCGGCAGGCAACGATACCTACGTGGTCGATAATATCGGTGACACGGTCACCGAGGCCGGTGCGTCGCTCACCGAAATCGACAGCGTCCTGTCGTCCATCAGCTACGCCCTCGGTACCAATCTCGAAATCCTGACGCTCAGCGGCACCGGCAATATCGACGGCACTGGCAATG
>NZ_LHVK01000025.1 GCF_001269905.1 Pseudomonas corrugata
CAGCAATCGTTGGTTACATCTTTGATTTCTCGCGGAGTAACTTGTGATGCTGATAATCTGTTGACTAGCAGTCTGACTCCACAAGCACCCACACGAATTGCTTGATTCAGTTGTTAAAGAGCGGTGGGTTGAGCCTTTCGTCTCAACCGAGGCGCGCATTCTACAGCGCCCCGTGTATCTGTCAAGCGATTATTTTGGAAGTTTTCAAAGTTTTGCTTTTCAAAACCTCAACAACTTCAACCACTTGCGCTTTCGATCTCTCGTTAGCGGGAGGCGAATTCTACAGCGTTAGTCGCTGCTGTCAACACCTCTTTTTCACCGCTTTCGACCGAGAAGATCGAACCGTCAACCGAGCCAGACAACCTGCCCTGCCAACTCCTTCCGCGACTTCGATGAACTGAAGCCCTGCGCGATCTTAAATCGTCTAACTCATTGAAACTCAAGGAGTTTTCCGTTTCGACTGCGCCGGAAGTGGGGCGAATTATAGAGACTCAGAATCTGCCGTCAACACCTATTTTCATGTTTCTGTCATATCGGTCAAAAACCTCCATAAACAAAGAGGCCGACGCTTAAGCGCCGGCCTCTTTGTTTATCCATTACAAACTGGGAAACGCGAACTGCGAAGCTTCATGACTGGCGCGTTGTGGCCAGCGCTGTGTAATGGCCTTGCGACGGGTATAGAAGCGCACGCCATCCGGGCCGTAGGCGTGCAGGTCGCCAAACAACGAACGCTTCCAACCGCCAAAGCTGTGATAAGCCACAGGTACAGGCAGCGGTACGTTGACGCCCACCATGCCCACTTCAATCTCGTCGCAGAACAAGCGCGCCGCTTCGCCATCGCGGGTGAAGATGCAGGTGCCGTTGCCATACTCGTGATCGTTGATCAGTTGCATGGCCTCCTCCAGGCTGTTGACCCGGACAATGCACAGTACTGGGCCAAAGATCTCTTCTTTATAGATGCGCATCTGCGGCGTCACACGATCGAACAGGCAACCCCCCAGGAAGAAACCGTCTTCGTGACCCGCCACGCTCAAGCCACGGCCATCGACTACCAGCGAAGCACCCGCCGAAACACCGTCTTCTATATAGCCGCTGACCTTGTCGCGATGCTGACCGGTCACCAACGGCCCCATGTCCAGACCGCAAGAAGTACCGGCACCGATTTTCAACGCCTGGATCTGCGGCACCAGCTTGGCTACCAGCGCATCCGCTACCTGATCGCCCACACAGACAGCCACCGAAATCGCCATGCAACGTTCGCCGCATGAACCATAGGCCGCCCCCATCAACGCGTTGACTGCGTTGTCCAGATCGGCATCCGGCATCAGCACCGCATGGTTCTTCGCCCCGCCCAATGCCTGGACGCGTTTACCGCGACGGGTCCCCTCGGCGTAGATGTATTCGGCAATCGGTGTCGAGCCGACAAAACTCAGCGCCTTCACTTCCGGCGCCTCGATCAGCGCATCCACGGCAACCTTGTCACCATGCACGACACTCAACACGCCCTCGGGCAATCCGGCTTCCAGCAGCAATTGTGCAATCAGCAGTGTCGAGCTCGGGTCACGCTCGGATGGCTTGAGAATGAAGCAGTTGCCGCAAACGATCGCCAGCGGATACATCCACAGTGGAACCATCGCCGGGAAGTTGAACGGGGTGATACCCGCCACGACGCCCAACGGCTGAAAATCCGACCAGGCATCAATGTTCGGTCCTACGTTACGGCTGTATTCACCCTTCAGAACTTCCGGAGCTGCACAGGCGAATTCGACGTTCTCGATACCTCGCTTAAGCTCACCGGCAGCATCTTCCAGGGTCTTGCCGTGCTCCTCACTGATCATTTGCGCGATACGCGACTCGTTCTGTTCCAGCAACTGTTTGAAGCGAAACATCACCTGGGCACGCTTGGCCGCCGGTGTCTTGCGCCAGGCCGGGAACGCTGCGGTGGCGGCATCGATGGCCTGTTGCACGGTCGCGCGATCGGCCAGCGACACCTTGTGGATGGCCTGGCCAGTGGATGGATTGAAGACGTCCGCTGTACGCGTGTTGTCGCTTATCAGTTCGCCATTGATCAGATGCGGGATGAGACTCATGGGGACTCCAGAATTTTTATCCACAGGCGCCCGCGACCGGACGCCTGTCGTTGAAGGTGATAGAGAGGCAGTCAGTCGAGCTTGTTCAACACTTCACCGACCGCGTCGAACAGACGATCCAGATCCTGTGGCTTGCTGTTGAACGTTGGCCCGAACTGCAGCGTGTCGCCACCGAAGCGCACGTAGAATCCGGCCTTCCACAACGCCATGCCGGCCTCGAACGGACGCACAATCGCATCGCCGTCTCGTGGAGCGATCTGGATCGCGCCGGCCAGGCCAAAGTTGCGGATGTCGATTACATTCTTCGCGCCTTTAATTCCATGCAAAACCTTCTCGAAATGTGGCGCGACTTCGGCCACGCTCTGCACCAGGTTTTCCTTCTGCAGCAGATCCAGCGCCGCCAGCCCCGCCGCGCACGCCACCGGGTGCGCCGAATAGGTATAGCCGTGAGGAAATTCCACCGCGTACTCAGGCGTCGGCTGGTTCATGAAAGTCTGGTAGATCTCGCTGCTGGCAATGACCGCCCCCATCGGAATCGCACCGTTGGTGACTTGCTTGGCGATGCACATCAGGTCAGGCGTCACGCCGAAACTGTCAGCACCGAACATCGAACCCGTGCGGCCGAAACCGGTAATCACTTCGTCGAATACCAGCAGGATATTGTGCTGGTCGCAAATCTGCCGCAGGCGCTTGAGGTAGCCCTCAGGCGGAACCAGCACACCGGCGGACCCGGCCATGGGCTCGACGAAGACGGCCGCAATGTTGGAGGCGTCGTGCAACTCGATCAGCTTCAGCAGTTCGTCGGCCAGGGCAATGCCTCCCTCTTTCGGCATGCCACGGGAATAGGCATTGCTCGCCAACAAGGTATGGGGCAGGTGATCGACGTCCGCCATTGCCTGGCCAAACAGTTTGCGGTTGCCGCTTACGCCGCCCAGGCTGGTACCTGCGATGTTCACGCCGTGGTAGCCACGGGCACGCCCGATCATTTTGGTCTTGGTGGCCTGGCCCTTGAGACGCCAGTAGGCGCGAACCATCTTTACCGCCGTATCGGCGCACTCGGAACCGGAGTCGGTGAAGAACACATGATTGAGATTGCCTGGCGTCAGGCTGGTGATTCTTTCCGCGAGTTGGAACGACAGCGGATGACCGTATTGGAACCCCGGAGAGTAATCGAGGGTGCCCAGCTGCTTGGCGACCGCGTCCTGGATTTCCTTGCGGGTGTGCCCGGCACCGCAGGTCCACAGACCCGACAATGAGTCATACACCTTGCGCCCATGTTCATCAATCAGCCAACTGCCTTCGGCGCCGACGATCAGACGCGGGTCGCGCTGGAAGTTGCGGTTAGCGGTGTAAGGCATCCAGTGAGCATCAAGCTTGAGCTGACTGGCCAGGGAACTGGCCGCATGTTCGGGCATGTTCATCGACAAAACCTCGCAAAATATGAACGGTATCGGGGCAACCCCCTGGTTGCAGCTAACTTGCCACGGCGATAAAGTCGGTGAAATCCAACTTTTCTAACCTTCAGTCAGTGGATTACTAAACTATGAGCGTCCGCCGCCCCGATCCGCTGGCCCAGGTCAGCGATTTTGATATTCGTCTGCTGCGCATCTTCCGTAGCGTAGTGGAATGTGGGGGATTCTCCGCGGCGGAAACGGTGTTGGGTATCGGCCGCTCGGCCATCAGCCAGCAGATGAGCGATCTTGAGCAGCGCCTGGGCCTGCGGCTGTGTCAACGCGGGCGCGCGGGATTCTCACTGACAGAGGAGGGTCGCGAGGTCTATCAGTCGGCCCTGCAACTGTTAAGTGCCCTGGAAAGCTTCCGTACCGAGGTCAATGGCCTGCATCAACATCTGCGCGGTGAACTGAACATCGGCCTGACCGACAACCTCGTCACCCTCCCCCACATGCGCATCACCCATGCCCTGGCTCAACTGAAGGAGCGTGGGCCCGACGTGCAAATCCAGATTCGCATGATCGCCCCCAACGAAGTCGAGCAAGGTGTTCTCGACGGGCGACTGCATGTCGGCGTGGTCCCTCAAGCCAGCGCTCTTTCCGGGCTGGAGTACCAACCGCTCTACAGCGAACGCTCATTGCTGTATTGCGCGGTCGGCCATCCACTGTTTTATGTGGACGACTTGCAGCTCGACGAAACCCGCCTCAACAACCAGGACGCCATCGCCCCCACCTTTCGCCTGCCGGTCGACATCCAGGCGCATTACCAAGCACTCAACTGCACCGCCAGTGCATCGGATCGCGAAGGCATGGCGTTCCTGATTCTCACCGGTCGCTACATCGGCTACCTGCCGGATCACTACGCCAACCTCTGGGTCCAGCAAGGCCGGTTACGTGCCCTGAAACCCACGACGCGGTTCTATGACCTGAGCCTGGCCTCGGTGACGCGCAAGGGGCGCCGCCCTCATCTGGTGCTGGAGAGTTTTCTCGAGAGCCTGGCGGCAACCCGCTAGTGCGTTCGTCTTTTGTGGCAGCAGTACTTGTCGGATCGGTTACGGTGCGCTATCAACGCATTTGCTTGCCCACAGACCCAGCCCGGAAATGTCCATGACCTTTGAAGTCCCAGCCCACGGTGGCAAGCCCACCGGCCGCATTCGTCAGAAGAACGAAGAGACCATCCTCAAGGCTGCTGAAGATGAATTCGCCCGTCACGGATTCAAAGGCACCAGCATGAATACCATCGCGCTGAACGCCGGATTGCCCAAGGCTAACCTGCACTACTACTTCACCAACAAGCTCGGGCTGTACGTGGCGGTGCTGAGCAATATCATCGAGTTGTGGGACAGCACCTTCAATACCCTCACCGCCGAGGATGACCCGGCCGAGGCCTTGACCCGCTACATTCGTGCCAAGATGGAGTTTTCCCGCCGCCACCCCCAGGCATCGCGGATCTTTGCCATGGAAGTGATCAGCGGCGGCGAGTGCCTGACCGAATACTTCAACCAGGACTACCGCGCCTGGTTCAAGGGCCGCGCAGCGGTGTTCCAGGCGTGGATCGATGCCGGCAAGATGGACCCGATCGACCCGGTGCATTTGATCTTCCTGTTATGGGGCAGCACCCAGCACTACGCCGACTTCGCCACCCAGATCTGCCGCGTGACCGGCCGCAGCAAGCTGAGCAAGCAAGACATGATCGATGCCGGCGACAACCTGATCCGCATCATTCTCAAAGGCTGCGGCCTGACACCCACCCTCTAAGACACTCATGCCCTTTACTCTCGCTGGCTTTTGCGAATACCGCGAAGAAATTCGCAAAAGCCGCTTCATCACCTTCGCATCCCCCATTACCAGCCCCGCCGATGCCCAGGCCTTTATCGAACAACACAGCGACCTGAACGCTACGCACAATTGCTGGGCCTGGAAGCTGGGCGACCAATACCGCAGCAACGACGATGGTGAACCGGGGGGGACCGCCGGACGCCCGATCCTGGCGGCTATCGAAGCCCAGGCCTGTGACCAGGTCGTAGTGCTGGTGATCCGATGGTATGGCGGGATTCAGTTGGGTACCGGCGGACTGGCCCGGGCTTATGGTGGTGGCGCGAACAAGTGCCTGCAAAATGCCGAAAAGCTTGAACTGATCAGCCGTGTGCCCCTGCGCTGCGCTTGCGGGTTCGCGGAGCTGGCCCTGGTGAAACTGAGGGTTGCCGAGTGCGGTGGCCTGATCAACACGGAAGGGTTTACCGCTAACGGTGTGGAATTGCAGCTGGCGGTGGGGGAAGGCCAGATCGATATGCTGCAAAAACAGCTGGCCGATTTGAGTCGTGGACGGATTCTGCTGGAGCGTTAAGCTCACTTGCCCACACCTGCTGTGCATCCGACTGTGGATAACCTGAGCACATCCGCCTGTAACCCTTCTGTCATGCGGGTTTGCTGGAGTTGGTCATTTTTCAACCAGACCTGCGCCTCGACGCTAAATAAGCCAGCAAAACAGACGCTTGCAATGGGTTATCACCTTTGGAAGAAAGCTGCCCAGTGCTTATGCCCGAGTTTCCGGCTTGCACACAATAACTGTGGAGCAAGCTGTGGATAACCCGTTCATGGCTCACGCCACCCCAAGAAGAGCATGGCTCCCAGGCGCTTGTTCATTTTTTAACCATTCGTTAATGAGTGATCACGCCTCCAGCTTAAACCCGTGTTCTCGCCACGCACGGGTAATAGTTGGACAACACCCCACACCAGCTCGAGAAACAGAAATATCCACACCAGCGCGCTGGCGCCGTGCAGCAGCGCGTAGAACATCCAGGACGCAAACAGGAACCGCCCCGCCGCGTCATACCGTCCGTATAGGGGTCGCGGATCCCGAATTCGCAGCACCGACCATACGCAAACGATCGAACCCAAAAGATTGGCCATCAACAGGTGCATAGGCGCAAACGCTGGCAGCTCGCCAGGCAGGTCGAGCATCTGGGTCACGCCCAGCAACCAGCCGTGAAGGGCGGCGAAACTCCATGGCGTGGCAAATGCTGCGGTTACGATCAGGTCGTACCAGGCGCTACCGAGCACCACGCGACGATATTGCAGTGAAGTCCACATAGACATTGCTCCAGATAATCAAGGAGCGAAAAGACTAAAGCCTGGGGTATGCTCCAAGGTCAAGCTTCCTGGAGATTGCCATGCGAATCGGTGAACTGGCCCAGGCCTGTGCCGTCAGCCGCGACACGCTGCGCTTCTACGAGCAGCTCGGGCTGATTGCGGCGGGACGCAGCGCCAATGGGTATCGCGACTATCCCGAAGACATGGTGCAACTGGTGCTCTATATCAAGACAGCCCAACGCCTGGGCTTTACCCTCGGCGAGATCGGCAGCAGCGTCGTCTCCGTGCGGCAGGCACCTGATCCGGATCGCGCCGTGGCTGAACTGCTGCAGAACAAACTGAATCTGATCGAAACCCGCATGACCGAACTCGACGGGTTGCGTCATGAGCTGAAACAACGGCTCGGGCAACGCTGTCCATTAAATCCGTGACCCTTCTTTCAAGGATACCTTCCATGAATTCGGCAAAAAACGCATTGATCATCGGCGCCTCCCGGGGCCTGGGCCTTGGCCTGGTGAAGACGTTGCTGAGCGATGGCTGGAACGTGATCGCCACCGTGCGCAATCTGCAGAACGCAGAGGCATTGAAAGCGCAGGGCCCGGTGCGGGTCGAGAAACTCGACATGGACGACCAGCAAGCCGTCATTGCCTTGAGCCAACAACTCAAGGGCGAAACCTTCGACCTGTTGTTCGTCAACGCCGGCGTCAAAGGCCCCGATAACCAGGGCCCCGACGGCGCAACCCTGGCCGAGGTCGGCCAGTTGTTCTTCACCAACGCAGTGGCGCCGATCAATCTGGCCCAGCGTTTCGTCGGGCAGATCCGCGACGGCAGCGGCGTCCTGGCGTTCATGAGTTCGGTGCTGGGCAGCGTGACCATGCCCGACGCTCCGGAACTGGCGCTGTACAAGGCAAGCAAGGCAGCCCTCAATTCCATGACCAACAGCTTCGTCACCCAACTGGGCGACCAGACATTGACCGTCCTGTCGCTGCATCCGGGCTGGGTGAAGACAGACATGGGCGGTGAAGGGGCGGACATCGATGTCGAGACCAGTACCCGTGGCTTGATCGACCAGGTCAATGCCTTTGCCGGCCGGGGTGGGCATCATTTCGTCAACTACAAGGGTGAGATGATTCCCTGGTAATTTCCACGCACAACCTGTGGGAGCGAGCCTGCTCGCGAAAGCGGAGTGTCATTCAACACCGCTGTTGGCTGACGCACCGCCTTCGCGAGCAGGCTCGCTCCCACATTTGAACTCAATTGGAGCACTGGATATGTGCGCCGCAACCTGAGTAAACTCTGCACCTCGCCCCCCACGGCGACCCTGGATCAGCAGACAGGGCATCACTGAGCTGGCTAACCTGAACCCACTTTCAGAGGAGCCGGCCACCATGCCTGCGACCCGTACCTGGTTAAAAAATCCCCTTGCCGTATTCACCGCCAATAGCCTCGACGCCCGTGGCGGCCTGGTCCTGCAGGACGGCGTGATCGTCGAACTGCTGGGTGTCGGCCAGCGCCCCGCCCAACCCTGTGATCATGTCTTCGACGCCCGTGAGCATGTAATTCTTCCCGGGCTGATCAATACCCATCACCACTTCTATCAGACCCTGACCCGAGCCTGGGCACCAGTGGTGAACCAACCGCTGTTCCCGTGGCTGAAAACCCTCTATCCGGTGTGGGCGCGGCTGACGCCGGAGAAACTCGCCCTGGCGACCAAAGTGGCCTTGGCCGAACTGCTCCTGTCGGGCTGCACCACGGCGGCCGATCACCATTACCTGTTTCCCGAAGGCCTGGAAGATGCCATCGATGTACAGGTGCAAAGCGTGCGTGAACTGGGCATGCGAGCGATGCTGACCCGCGGTTCCATGAGCCTGGGCGAAGCCGACGGTGGCCTACCTCCGCAGCAGACCGTGCAGCAAGGCCAAGTGATTCTTGACGACAGCCAGCGGTTGATCGACCGCTACCATGAACGCGGCGACGGTGCGCAGATCCAGATTGCCCTGGCGCCTTGCTCACCGTTCTCGGTCACCCCCGAAATCATGCAGGCCAGCGCCATCCTGGCAGATCAACTGGATGTCCGCCTGCACACCCACCTGGCCGAAACCCTCGACGAGGAGGACTTCTGCCTGCAACGCTTCGGCCTGCGCACCGTGGATTACCTGGACAGCGTCGGCTGGCTCGGTCCGCGTACCTGGCTGGCCCACGGTATTCACTTCAATCCCGAGGAGATCACCCGACTCGGTACCGCCGGCACCGGTATCTGCCACTGCCCAAGCTCCAACATGCGCCTGGCCTCGGGCATTTGCCCCACCCTCGAACTGACCGCCGCCGGCGCACCGCTGGGCCTCGGCGTGGACGGTTCGGCCTCCAACGATGCCTCGAACATGATCCTCGAAACCCGCCAGGCGCTGTACATCCAGCGTCTGCGCTATGGTGCGCAAGCAATCACACCGGAGCGGGTGCTGGGCTGGGCAACCCAGGGCTCGGCGACATTGCTTGGGCGCAACGACATCGGCGAGTTGGCAGTCGGCAAACAGGCCGATCTGGCGCTGTTCAAGCTCGATGAACTGCGCTTCTCCGGCAGCCACGATCCGGTTTCAGCACTGTTGTTGTGCGGCGCGGATCGAGCGGATCGGGTGATGGTCGGGGGGCAATGGCGGGTCATCGACGGTCAGGTCGAAGGCTTGGATTTGAAAGGCTTGATCGCCGATCACAGCCAGGCGGCGCGGGAATTGATCGCGGGCGTCTGATCGGATGCTATCGCGGGCAAGCCTTGCTCCCACAGGTATCAGGACACATCTGTGGGAGCAAGGCTTGCCCGCGATGCGCTTCTAAAGGCCGAGCAGCGACAACATGATGAACGTCGCAAACAGCACGAAGTGGGTCATGCCTTCAATGGCATTGGTCTCGCCGTCGTTGAGATTGATCGCGCTGACGATCAGGGTGATGAAGATCATCACCGTTTGCACCGGAGTCATGGCCATCTGGAAAGGCTGGCCGGTGTAAAGCGCCATGGCCTCCATCACCGGTACCGTCAGGATCACCGTCGATAGCGAGGCCCCCAGTGCGATGTTCACCACCGACTGCATGCGGTTGGCCAGGGCGGCGCGCAGGGCGGTGAGAATCTCCGGTGCCGCGGAGATGGCCGCCACCAGAATGGCCGTGACCACCGGCGGCGCTCCCGAGCCCTCCAGCCCCAGGTCGATGGCCTTGGACATGACTTCGGCCAGCGCACCGATCACCACCACCCCAAACACCAGCGCACCAATGGAAAACGCCAGCCTGATAGGCTTCGGCTCGGTTTCCTCCGGCTCTTTGCGGCGTCGCTTTTCCGGGTAGCTGTAGCTGAAAAAGTAACTGTGTGGCCCCACCTGCATACGCAGGAACAGGGTATACAGAACAAGCATCGCGCCAATGGTGAACGCCGAATACAGCTTCCAGTTCTCCCGAGGAATGAACTCCGGCACCACCATCGACACGCCCATGGCGGTGAGGATCATCACGCTGTAGCTGCGCGCCGAATCATCGTTGTAGGCCTGCTCGCCATGCTTGAGCCCGCCCATCAACGCCGCAAGTCCGAGAATGCCGTTGATGTCGAGCATCACCGCCGAATAGATCGTATCGCGCACCAGGGTCGGCGACGCTTCGTTGCTCATCATGATCGCCAGGATCACCACCTCGACCAACACTGCCGACAAGGTCAGGATCATGGTGCCGTAAGGATCGCCGACCTTTTCCGCCAGCAGTTCGGCGTGATGGGCCACACGCATCGAGGCCGCGACGATGAAGCCGATCAGTGTCAGACCGCCGACCAGTGCCACCGCCCGCCCACTGCCCAACAGCCAGTGCTCCAGCGGGTAGGCGATACCTGTGGCGAGCAGGGCCAGCACCAGCAGTTTTTCTTGCTTGATCAACGTGAGCATCACAGGCCTATCATCGTGCACAGGGTATGACCTACTAGACTGTAGGGGGCCGTGAACGTTTCGTCAGGTGTGACACACCCTTATGGATCGGCGCAGGGCTCATCGCAGACAAGCCCTGCTTGCACAGTGGATCGGCCGGTCAGGTTTTTCCAGACATTGCGGCCAGCCCCTGTAGAATGCCTGCCATCGATTCACTGATGAGAAAAGCACATGTACGACTGGCTGAACGCCCTGCCCAAGGCAGAACTGCACCTGCACCTGGAGGGTTCGCTGGAGCCCGAACTGCTGTTCGCCCTGGCCGAGCGCAACAAGATCGCCCTGCCGTGGAACGACGTCGACACCTTGCGTAAGGCCTACGCCTTCAACAATCTGCAGGAATTCCTCGACCTGTATTACCAGGGTGCCGACGTGTTGCGCACCTCCCAGGATTTCTACGACCTGACCTGGGCCTACCTGTTGCGTTGCAAGGCGCAGAACGTGATCCACACCGAACCGTTCTTCGATCCCCAGACCCATACCGACCGTGGCATTGCGTTCGAAGTGGTCCTCAACGGCATCGCCTCCGCCCTCAAGGACGGTGAACAGCAACTGGGCATCACTAGCGGTCTGATCCTGAGTTTCCTGCGCCACCTGAGCGAAGAACAGGCCGAGAAGACCCTCGACCAGGCGCTGCCGTTCCGCGATGCCTTTGTCGCCGTCGGCCTGGACAGTTCGGAAATGGGCCATCCGCCCAGCAAGTTCCAGCGGGTGTTCGACCGGGCCCGCAACGAAGGCTTCCTGACCGTCGCCCACGCCGGCGAAGAAGGTCCACCCGAATACATCTGGGAAGCCCTGGACCTGCTGAAGATCCAGCGCATCGACCACGGCGTCCGGGCCATCGAAGACGAACGGCTGATGCAGCGGATCATCGACGAGCAGATTCCGTTGACGGTATGCCCGTTGTCCAACACCAAACTGTGCGTGTTCGACGACATGTCGCAGCACAACATCCTCGACATGCTCGAACGCGGCGTGAAGGTGACGGTGAACTCCGATGATCCGGCGTATTTCGGCGGCTACGTCACCGAAAACTTCCACGCCCTGCACACCCACTTGGGCATGACCCAGGACCAGGCCAGGCGCCTGGCCCAGAACAGCTTGGATGCGCGGTTGGTGAAGCCTTAGCTTTCATCAACTATCCCTGTGGGAGCGAGCCTGCTCGCGATTTCGGTATGTCAGTGAGACAAGTGTCCACCGACCCACCACTATCGCGAGCAGGCTCGCTCCCACAAGGGGATGGTGTTTAACCGCCCACGCCTTCGCTCAACTCCTCCAGCGTCTTGCCCCGCGTCTCCATCCCAAACAACCAGACCACACCCGCCGCCACCGCGAAGCACAGCGCGCCCAGGCCGAACACCCCACCTTGCCCGGTAATGGGAAATACCAGCCCGGTCACCAATGGCCCCAGCAACGAACCAATGCGACCAATCGCCGAGGCGAAACCCGAGCCCGTTGCCCGTGCCGAGGTCGGGTACAGTTCCGGGGTGTAGGTGTAGAGCACAGCCCACATGCCGAACAGGAAGAACTGCATCAGCAATCCACTACCGATCAACAGTCCGACATTGCCGCCGAACACCGCACTCTGCCCATAAAGAAAGGCCATCGCCCCACCGCCCAACAAGGTGATGACACACACCGGCTTACGCCCCCAGCGTTCCACCAGCCAGGCAGCCATCAGGAAACCGGGAATCCCGCCCAGCGAAATCAACACGGTGTAATACACCGACTGGGTCACGGCAAATCCCGACTGTTGCAACAACGCGCTGAGCCAGGATGTCAGCCCGTAGAACCCGAGCAAGGCAAAGAACCAGACGCTCCAGATCATCATCGTGCGTTGGCGATACAGCGGTGACCAGATCTGCGCCAGCGCCGAAAAGAAAGTGCCCGGCGTACTCGCCAACCTCGGCAGGCGAACCGGCTCCGGCAAATCCCGGCTACCCAGCGAAGCCCGGACCTTGTCTTCGATCCGGCACAACACGGCATCCGCCTCGTCATCCCGCCCGGCCTGCTCCAGCCAACGCGGCGACTCGGGGATGAAGAAACGAATCGCCAGGACAAAAACCGCCGGCACAGCCAGGACCAGGAAGATGTCCCGCCAGCCGACTACCGGCAGCAGGAAGTACGACAGCACGCCCGCCGCGACGAAGCCCAGCGGCCAGAAGCCGTCCATCAGGGCGATGTAACGGCCCCGGTGCTTGGCCGGGATCAGTTCCGAGAGCATCGACTGGGCAATCGGGAACTCCATGCCCATGCCGATACCCAGCAGGACGCGAAACAGCGTCAGTGTCTCGACGTCCTGGGCCGTCGAACACAGATAACTGGCGATCCCCCACAGCACGATGCTCCATTGGAACACCGGTTTACGTCCGAACCGATCCGCCAGCATGCCCGACAGCGAAGCGCCCACCACCATGCCGAAAAAGCTGGAGCTGGCCAGCAGACCTGCCTGGGCCGTGCTCAGGCCAAACTCGGTTTTGATCGAGCCGAGCAGGAACGTCATCATCGCCAAGTCCATGGAGTCGAAGAAGAACGCCAAGGCAATAATGATGAAGATGATTCGGTGATAGCCGCTGATGGGCAGTCGCTCCAGACGTTCTGCCGCGCTGTACCCGTGATTGTCCATGGTGCATCCCCCAGTCCGATAGATTCCCGGGCGAGTGTGCGCGAACCTTTCAGGTGGCTATTGCTGAATGCGACCTGTCGACAGGCCTAGAGCGCCATTTCCAACGTATCCTGCCTGGCGAAC
The DNA here is from genome assembly GCF_001269905.1 of Pseudomonas corrugata. GTDB lineage: Bacteria > Pseudomonadota > Gammaproteobacteria > Pseudomonadales > Pseudomonadaceae > Aquipseudomonas > Aquipseudomonas corrugata. The sequence goes on from NZ_LHVK01000025.1 coordinate 13,340, forward strand.
CGATGGATTTCCTGCTGGCCGAGCACCGTCACCTGCAAGGCTCGCGAGTCATTGGGCAGGCTCAGCCAGCCGGATTGCATGAACAGTTGCAGCAACGCAGCCCCCAGCGCGCCCCCCAGGTGCGGTCGACGTTCGCTCCAGTCCGGGCAGGCGCAGGCGATGCGGGCATTGCGATGGGCCAGGGCCTGGATGAACAGCCCATGCCCGGCCAACTGGCTCGCGCCTTTGTGGGTGACGATCACCCGTTGCTCGCATTGCTCGATCCACCCAGCGTCCAGCAGGCGCTGGTACAGATCGGCCGCCAGGGTGCCGCCAAGATGATCATCGCAAAGCCGGGCCCGCAACAACGAGGCGGGAGCCGACGGCACTTTGTTCGATATGACGCCGCGTTTGAAGACATCCGGGATCTGCCGTGGCGCACTGGCCAGGGTCGCGCTGGCCAGCGCTTCGACAGCCGCACCGATCTCCGGCGCGGCCAGGCGGAAAAACCGTTTGCGTCCCCTGGCTTCCACTTTCAACAGGCCACCGGCGGACAAGCGTCCCAGATGGGCGCTGGCCGAGGACGGCGATAACCCGGCCAGCAAGGCCAGCTCTTCGGCCTGCCGGGCCGTGCCGTCCATCAAGGCCCACATCATTGCGCTGCGCTTGGGGTCGGCCAGCAGCGTGGCGATCTGGCTGATGCAAGGTGCATGTTCCATGTATTCACTCCCTGTTGAATCATTCGTCTACTGCCCTTGGGCATAGTCACCCGTCATGAGGCGCCGCCCAAAAGCGGCTCGACCACCGGAACGGGCAGCATCGATGCATCGACGGGCCAGTGGGCTTCAAGCCGGTCTTGCAGCCGTGAGCGATGCCGCGCCGATTCAGGCGGTCGCTAGTATAAGCGGGCAGGTCAAGCTTTCCTGTCCTCCGGAAACCTTTGGAGGCGATTGTTCGTGAGGGAAAATTCTCTATTTACCCGCGACTATTGGCCGACTGTCGTCGAAAGGGGAAATTGCGCCGTCAATTCGTTACAACGGGCCTGGAGCATCTCCCGCAACAGCTTGACGGGCTTGCTCAACTGCGCCCGATGAGCGCACAACAGATTGAGCGGCGCTCGCTCGCAGTGCAGGTGCGGCAAAAGGATCTTCAAACGTCCGGCCAGCACATCGGTCGACACGTCCATCCACGACTTGTAGGCAATTCCCGCACCGGCCACTGCCCAGCGCCGCACCACATCGGCATCGTCACTGAAGCGGTCACCGCTGACGGTGAGGCTCACTTCCCGCTTGCCGTCATGAAAGCACCAGCGGTCATGAATCCGGGTGCCGAGCATGTACAAGAGGCAATTGTGTTGGGCCAGTTGCTCAAGCTGAAGGGGTTCGCCATGACGGGCCAGATAGTCCGGCGAGGCACACAACACCCGGCGGTTGTGCGCCGCGACAGGCAAGGCCACCAGGCTCGAATCCTCCGGATCGCCGTAACGCAGCGCGATATCCACCGGCTGCTTGAACAAGTCGGCAATGCGGTCGCCCAACAACAGTCGAACCGTAAGCCTGGGGTGCTCACGCTGGAACTCATCCAGCCAGGGCAGCAGCAGGTTGCGCCCCAGGTCCGACGGCGCCGATAACTGCAAGACACCGCTGACCTGGTCCTGGCCACGGGTCAACAGCCGTCGCCCCTCATCCAGGCTGCCCAGCGCCGCCCGGGCATATTCGAGAAAGCCTTCACCCTCGGCAGTGAGGCGCAGGCTGCGGGTGGAGCGCGCCAGCAGTCGAGCCCCGAGGTGCTGCTCGATCCGTTTCAACGCGGCACTGGCCACTGCCGCCGACAGATCCATACCCCTGGCAGCGGCAGAAAGACTGCCCAGATCCGCCGCCCGGACAAACAGCTGCAGGTCATCGAATCGAAGCATGGCGACTCCATTATCAAAAAAATATTGAAAGAGCCTGTTCTTTTAGCCGGTTTTATCGCGTTGATAAATAGCTAACCATGGGCGCCATCGAACCCAGCTCACGGAGCCGCTTCATGAAAGCCATTGCTTACTACCATTCGTTGCCGATCACCGACCCGCAATCGCTCCAGGATATCGAGTTGCCGGAGCCCGTCGCCGGCCCCCGGGACCTGCTGGTTGAAGTCAAAGCCATTTCGGTCAATCCGGTGGACACCAAAGTCCGTCAGAACGTCCAGCCCGAAGGCGGCGCCGCCAAGGTGTTGGGTTGGGATGTGGCCGGCGTGGTCAAGGCCGTGGGCAGCGAAGTCTCCCTGTTCAAGGCCGGTGACAAGGTGTTCTATGCCGGCTCCATTGCGCGCGCGGGTGGCAACAGCGAACTGCATGTCGTGGATGAGCGTATTGTCGGCCAGATGCCCAAGACCCTCGGCTTCGCCGAAGCGGCCGCATTGCCACTGACCGCCATTACCGCCTGGGAGCTGTTGTTCGAGCGGCTGCAGATCCAGGAAAGCCAGGACGCTTCGGACCAGAGCCTGTTGATCGTCGGCGCCGCCGGCGGCGTGGGCTCGATCTTGACCCAATTGGCCAGCCAGCTCACCGCGCTGAAAGTCATCGGCACCGCTTCCCGTCCGCAGACGCAGGATTGGGTACGGGATCTGGGCGCCGACTTGGTGATCGACCACAGCCAACCACTGAGCGTGGTCATGAAAGAAGCAGGCCAGCCCCAGGTCACCCACGTCGCCAGCCTGACCCAGACCGACCAGCATCTGGACCAGTTGGTCGAAGCACTGGCGCCCCAGGGCAAACTGGCATTGATCGATGATCCCAAGTCCTTGGACGTGAGCAAGCTCAAGCGCAAGAGCCTGTCCCTGCATTGGGAGTTCATGTACACCCGCTCGCTGTTCGAGACGGCCGACATGATCGAACAACACCACCTGCTCAACCGTGTTGCCGGACTGATCGACGCCGGCACCTTGAAGACCACTGTCGGCGAGCATTTCGGCACCATCAACGCCGAGAATCTGCGCCGGGCTCACGCGCTGCTGGAAAGTGGGAAAGCCAAGGGCAAGATCGTGCTTGAAGGTTTCTGACCGCCTGGCACTCAGGCTCAAGGCAGATGACCTGTGGCGAGGGGACTTATCCCCTCGCCACAATGGTTACTTGAAAAAGATTGAACCGTCAGTCCGAGAACTGACCATTGTCACAATTGCGATCGCATTCGGGTCTACACTCGAGGCCTTTGCAACGCAGTCTTTTACGTGAGGAGGTCAGCAATGAAGATCCTGATAAAAGAAGTGGCAAAATCCCAATGGCAAGTGCGTCTTGACCAGCACGCCGTCACCTTCCGTACCGAGGCCGAAGCCAAAGCCTTCGCTACCACGCTGCAAGCGCGCATCCATGCGCCGCACCACTTCCCCGAACAGCAACAACGCGCGGCCTGCTGAATCAGCCCTGGCGGCTGGCTTGTGCCAGCGCCCGGGCATTTTGCAGGCGGCGGGTCAGCATGGCTGCGCTCACCACCAACAGTCCGCACAGGCTGATGACCATCGCCATGGGCACTGCGGTGCCGTCATGCAATGCCGCCACCAGCGCGGCGGCCCCGGCGGCCACGGAAAACTGCAGGCTTCCCAGCATCGCCGAGGCACTGCCGGCCCGGGCCCCCTGCCCGTTCATGGCGCAGGCGGACGCGTTGGGAAGAATGCAGCCCAGGCTGGCGATGCAGATGAACAATGGAATCAGCAATGGCCATAGACGTTCGGGGTGCAAGGCGCTGACGGCCAGGAGGCACAACCCCGCCGTGAAATAGACCCACACTGCACGGCTCAGCAGGAAAGCCGGGCCACGCTTGGACAACAACCGCGCGTTGACCTGCGCCACCAGGATGAAGCCAGCCGCGTTGGTACCGAACAGCCAGCCGAAGTGTTCGGCCGGTACGCCATATAGCTTGATGAACACGAAAGGCGAGCCGGCGATGTAAGCGAACATCCCGGCGATGGCAATCCCGCCCGTCAGGGCATGCCCCAGGAAAACCGAGTCGGTCAGCAGCCTGCCGTACTGGCGCAACGCCCCCGACAGCGGTGGTCGAGGTACGTGGGCCGGCAGGCTCTCAGGCAGCCACAGGGCCACGGCCGTTGCCGCCATGGCGCTGAACAGGGTCAGGGCGATGAAAATCGATTGCCAGCCATACAGGTTCACCAGCAACCCGCCAAGCATCGGCGCGAGAATCGGCGCCAGGCCCATCACCAGCATCAACTGCGAGAACACCTTGGCCGACCCTACCGCATCGCATTTGTCGCTGACCACGGCGCGGGAAATCACCATCCCGGCACATCCACCCAGGGCCTGTACGAAGCGTGCACCGATCAGCCATTCAAGGCTCGGCGCGTAGGCGCAGGCCAGGGAGGACAGGGTGAACAAGCCGACCCCGACCAGCAGTGGAATCCGTCGCCCGAAGCGATCCGCCACCGGCCCGTAGGCCAGCTGCCCGATGGACAGCCCGAGGAAATAGGCGGCCAGGGTCAGTTGGATATGTTTTTCGTCCGTGCCGAAGGCGGTTGCCATGGCCGGGAAGGCAGGCAGGTAGAAGTCGATCGCCAAGGGACCGAAAGCGCTCAAGGCGCCAAGAATCAGAATCGTACGAAGGTTCATCGGGCGTCCGTCAGGCATCAGTCAGCAGCCCGACAGTCTAGCCGTGCCGGGCGCTCTTGAACATTCCGATAGGTCGCTAACGATTAAAAAATATTCAAGCGGGGATGACCTCGTAACCCTCTTCCCGAATAACCTCGCTCAGGGCGTCGGCCGGCAATGAACTCTGGACCCTGACGGTCTTGGCGCCCAGGTCGATTTGCACATCGGCCGCCGGATCCCTGGCCTGTACGGCCTGGGTGATGGCCTTGACGCAGTGGCCACAGGACATGCCCTGGACATTGAAAGTTTGCATCGGATGACTCCTTGGCAAGGGAAATTGCCGGCAGTTTCAAGGTTGCCATCGTGGCAAGGTCAAGTTCTGATAAAAGCTGCCGGGCTGGCAATTGGCGTCACGCTCGGCCAAGCTGCCACTATCAAGGATTCCACACCGGAGGTTCGGCCATGCGCTGGTCAGCGTTCAGCCTGTTTTGCATGTTAGGTTTTTCAGCGATGGCCTCCCAGGCATCGGCCGCCGGCGAAGATTACGGTGTGCTGATCATTTCCCGGGAACGACTGGAAGTGTCGACCTCTTGCGAGATCGGCATTTACATCCAGGATCAGCTCACCGCCCGGCTCTTCCAGGAAGACAGCACCTCTTTCAACCTGCCTCCGGGCCGGTTCTCCTTGCGCCTGAAGTTGCTGCCTGGCCAGGCACCGGGTTGCAATCCGGGCATGCTCGCACCGGGTTCCCAGGAGATCACGATCAGGGCCGGTGACATCCTGAAGTACCGTATCGCCATGAATGAACAAGGCATGTACCTCAAGCAGGCCGGGCTCGGTTACTGATCTCACCCGGATCCCCTGTGGGAGCGAGCCTGCTCGCGATAGCGTTATATCAGTGAAAGAAGTGCTACCTGATAACCGCTATCGCGAGCAGGCTCGCTCCCACAAGGGTCAGCGAAGGTCTTTTGGATTGGCGCTTGACCTTACCAACATGGCAAGGTTGATTCTGTAGTCACTCACTACAGGGAGCCGACCCATGTCCGAATCCACCACTTTCGACCTGCCGATTGCCGGCATGACCTGCGCCAGTTGCGCCGGGCGGGTCGAGCGGGCCCTGCGAAAAGTCGCCGGAACCCAGACCGTCAGTGTGAATCTGGCGACCGAGCAGGCGCGAGTCCAGGCTCCCGTGCAGAGCCTGCCGGCCTTGATAGAAGCCGTGGAACAGGCTGGCTATCATGTGCCTGCTCAGACCCTGGAGTTGACCATCGAGGGGATGACCTGCGCCTCGTGCGTGGGTCGAGTCGAACGCGCCCTGGGCAAAGTCCCCGGCGTTAACCGCGTCAGCGTCAACCTCGCCAACGAACGGGCCCACCTCGAACTGCTCGGACAGGTCGATCCACAAACCCTGATCGATGCGGTGAAACGCGCCGGTTACGAGGCCAGCGTCTGGCAGGCCGAGCAGCCCCATGACACTCAGACCCAGCACCTGAATCGTGACCGCCTGATCCTGGTGCTGGCAATCCTGTTGTCCATGCCATTGGTGCTGCCGATGCTACTGCAGCCGCTGGGAGTGCACTGGATGCTCCCGGCCTGGGCGCAGTTCGCCCTCGCGACGCCGGTACAATTCATCTTCGGTGCGCGCTTCTACGTCGCGGCCTTCAAAGCCGTACGGGCCGGGGCCGGTAACATGGACCTGCTGGTAGCCCTGGGCACCAGCGCCGGCTACGGCCTGAGCCTCTATGAATGGGTCATCGCCCGCCCCGGCAGCATGCCGCACCTGTATTTCGAAGCATCGGCCGTGGTGATTGCCCTGGTCTTGCTGGGCAAATACCTGGAAAGCCGCGCCAAGCGCCAGACCGCCAGCGCCATTCGCGCCCTCGAAGCATTGCGACCGGAGCGAGCGGTCCAGGTGATCGATGGCGAGGAACGGGACGTCGCTATCAGTGCCCTGCGTGTAAATGACCTGGTGCTGGTCAGGCCCGGCGAGCGCTTTCCGGTGGACGGCGAAGTGCTGGAGGGCCAGAGCCACGCCGACGAAGCGCTGATCAGCGGCGAGAGCCTGCCGGTGCCCAAACAACCCGGCGACAAAATCACCGGTGGCGCTATCAACGGCGAAGGTCGTCTGCTGGTACGCACCCAGGCCCTCGGCGCCGAAACGGTGTTGGCGCGCATCATCCGCCTGGTGGAAGACGCCCAGGCGGCCAAGGCTCCGATTCAGAAATTGGTGGATAAAGTCAGCCAGGTCTTCGTTCCGGTGGTCCTGGTGCTGGCCCTGGCGACGCTGGTCGGCTGGTGGCTTTACGGTGCGCCGCTGGAAACCGCGCTGATCAACGCCGTCGCAGTGCTGGTGATCGCCTGTCCCTGCGCCCTGGGCCTGGCGACACCCACGGCGATCATGGCCGGCACGGGCGTGGCAGCGCGCCATGGGATCCTGATCAAGGACGCCGAGGCGCTGGAACGTGCCCATGAGGTCGATACGGTGGTGTTCGACAAGACTGGAACCCTGACCTCCGGCACGCCGCGCATTGCGCATTCAAGTGCCCTGGACGGTGACGAGGCCAAGCTATTGCAAATGGCCGGTGCCCTGCAACGCGGCAGCGAACACCCCCTCGCCAAAGCCGTGCTGGACGCCTGCGCCGAGCACGGCCTGAACGTGCCGGCCGTCGGTGACAGCCAGGCCCTGCCCGGACGCGGTATTGCCGGCAGCCTCGATGGACGCCGCCTGGCCCTCGGCAATCGGCGCCTGCTGGATGAGTCGGGCCTGGACGCCGGTTCGCTGGCCGAATCGGCGCAGGCCTGGGAAGCTGAAGGCCGGACGTTGTCCTGGCTGCTCGAACAAGGCGCGACACCGCGGGTGCTGGGGCTGTTCGCCTTCGGTGACACCCTCAAGCCTGGCGCTCTCGCGACGGTGCGGGCCTTGGATGAGCGCCGCATCGCCAGCCATTTGCTCACTGGCGACAACCGGGGCAGCGCCCAGGTGGTGTCCCGGGCACTGGGAATCGTCAACGTGCATGCCGAAGTGTTGCCGGGAGACAAATCCGCCATAGTCCTTGAACTGAAGAAAAACGCCGTGGTGGCGATGGTCGGGGATGGCATCAACGACGCTCCGGCACTGGCCGCCGCGGACATCGGCATCGCCATGGGCGGCGGCACCGACGTGGCGATGCACGCCGCCGGCATCACCCTCATGCGCGGTGACCCGCGACTGGTGCCGGCAGCATTGGACATCAGCCGAAAGACCTACGCCAAGATCCGCCAGAATCTGTTCTGGGCGTTCGTTTATAACCTGATCGGCATCCCGTTGGCGGCCTTCGGCCTGCTCAACCCGGTGCTGGCCGGCGGCGCCATGGCGCTGTCGAGCGTCAGCGTGGTGAGCAATGCGTTACTGTTGAAGTTCTGGACCCCCAAGCACCTGGAGGACAAACGATGAACATCGGTCAAGCGGCGCGCCAGAGCGGCCTGAGCGCGAAGATGATCAGGTATTACGAATCCATCGGCCTGCTCAGGGCGGCCCATCGCACCGACAGCGGCTACCGGATCTACGGTGCCGATGACCTGCACACCCTGGCCTTCATCAAGCGTTCCCGGGACCTGGGCTTTTCCCTGGAAGAGGTCGGCAAGCTGCTGACCCTCTGGCAGGACCGGCAACGGGCCAGCGCCGACGTCAAGGCCCTGGCTCGACAGCACATTGATGAACTGAACCAGAAAATACGCGAACTGGCCGAACTGCGCGATACCCTCCAGGACCTGGTGGATCACTGCCACGGCGACCACCGCCCGGACTGCCCGATCCTCAAAGAGCTGGCGTCGGGGTGTTGCAAGGAAACGGCCAACGCCTGACACCCAGCTCCCACAGGAATTGGCGGTGAACACGGATGTTCTATCCACCCAAGATCCGGGGTGGGAGCGAGCCTGCTCGCGAAGACGGTGGCACAGTCAACATCCATGCCAGCTGACCCACCGCTATCGCGAGCAGGCTCGCTCCCACAAGGGATTGGTGGTGAGCATCGATGGTGTGCTCGCCTCAGATCAGGGTGGGAGCGGGCTTGCTCGCGAAGACGGCGGCACAGTCAACATCCATGCCATCTGACCCACCGCTATCGCGAGCAGGTTCGCTCCCACAAGGGATTGGTGGTGAGCATCGATGATGTGCTCGCCTCAGATCAGGGTGGGAGCGAGCCTGCTCGCGATGGCGGCGGTACAGTCAACACCTATGCCAGCTGACCCACCGCTATCGCGAGCAGGCTCGCTCCCACAAGGGATTGGTGGTGAGCATCGATGGTGTACTCGCCTCAGATCAGGGTGGGAGCGAGCCTGCTCGCGATGGCGGCGGTACAGTCAACACCTATGCCAGCTGACCCACCGCTATCGCGAGCAGGCTCGCTCCCACAAGAGATGGGCGGTGGGCGCGGAGGGTGTGTTCACTGAGATCAGCTCACAAAAAACCCGGCCTTGGCCGGGTTTCGGGTCAACCGATTATTGCATCCAGGGCGGAGGCGGTTCTTCGGTTTTGCCGGGGGGAGCATCGTCCGCCGCGCGTACGGCCTGACGGCGTTCCTCGTCGAGGCGAGCGGCCTCGATCTCGCGCATGATCCCGCCGACGTCCGCCAACTCTTCCGGCTCGTCGAACTCACCAGTCAGCATGCTGGCCGGGTGCAAGGTGCCAGCCTCGTACAATGCCCACATCTCTTTCGCATATCGGGTGCGCTTGAGCTCCGGTGCAAACCGGCCGAAGTAGGACGCCATGTTGCCCACGTCCCGCTCCAGCATGCTGAAGGCATGGTTGTTACCGGCAGCATCCACGGCCTGTGGTAGATCGATGATCACCGGACCTGTTGGCGTGAGCAGCACATTGAACTCCGACAGGTCTCCGTGCACCAGACCGGTACAGAGCATCAGCACGATCTGGGAGATCAGGAACGCGTGGTATTCACGGGCCTGATCCGGCTCCAGTACCACATCGTTCAGCCGTGGTGCCGCATCACCGTACTCGTCGGCCACCAGTTCCATCAGCAGCACACCCTCGAGGAAGTCGTACGGCTTGGGCACTCGCACACCCGCGTTGGCCAGGCGGAACAGCGCCGCCACTTCGGCGTTCTGCCAGGCATCCTCGGTCTCCTTGCGCCCGAACTTCGAGCCTTTCGCCATGGCGCGGGCCTGGCGACTGTTGCGGACCTTGCGGCCTTCCTGATACTCGGCCGCCTGACGAAAACTTCGCTTGTTCGCCTCCTTGTAGACCTTGGCGCAACGCAGCTCATTGCCGCTGCGCACCACATAAACAGCTGCTTCTTTACCACTCATGAGTGGGCGCAGCACTTCGTCGACCAGACCGTCTTCGATCAGGGGTTCAATGCGTTTTGGAGTCTTCATCAGCTTTTATTCTGGGTCCTTTATGACCAAACACGCGAATGACAGCCGTTATACGGCAATCCTTCCTCCACGGGGAGGGGTTGCCGACCTATGAACCTTCGATGCACACACTGTGCCGATAATCAACCAAGCCGAATCATAGCTGACAGCCGCGACGCCGTTGGCATTTGGATGCGTCTGTATTTGCGACAAAATTTACGCCGGGCTGAAACCCGGTGAGCGGATTCAGGGCTTGAACAACTCCCCCGGCGTAACCCCGAACATCCCCTTGAACGCCGCGATAAAAGCCGACGTGGAATCGTACCCACACGACAACGCCGCACCGGTCACGCTCTCGCCCTCCTCCAGCGACTTCAGCGACGACAGCAATCGCATGCGCTGACGCCAGGCACGAAAGCTCAGGCCGGTTTCACGCTGGAACAGGCGCATCAGGGTTTTTTCCGAGGTACCCAGATGCTCGGCCCACACTTGCAGGGTCACGTTGCGCTCAGGTTGCTCGATCAACTCGTTACACAACCCCAGCAGTCGGCCATGGCGTGGCAACGGCAGGGAGAAGCCCACTTCCGGCAGCACCGCCAACTGATCCAGCAACACCTGCACCAGTCGCGCCTCCTGCGTATCGCCCTGCGGATAATCGGCCGGCCACAGACAAAAAACCTTGATCAACTCCCGGGCCAGCGGCGTGACTTCCAACACTCGACAACGATCGTCAGCCCAGGGGCAGCTATCGCGATGGATATACAGGCTGCGCATTTCCGCTCGCATCGACGTCACGACCTGATGCTCCAGGTCGGCCGGGATCCAGATCCCCCACTGCGGCGGCGCGAAGAAACTGCCGGCGGCGGTGTGCACGCCGAGAACGCCACTGATTGCGTAGGAAAACTGCACCCAGTCATGCCGATGGGCTTGGGTCCACGAACCGGCGCTCAGGCTTTCGACACGGGCATACAGTGGCCTGGGCAATTGCGTCAGGTCGGGAATACGACGTTCGAGCTGGTGGTGTCCGTTAGTCGGCATTGATTGGCCTTATGTCGCAAGACGACGGTCAGGACCGACGTTAGGCTAAGTCATCTCTTCTGACAACCTGCGGTGCCCTATGCATATTTTCAGACACCTCAAGCGCATGGTGACCGACTGGTTCCTGTGCGGCATGTTGCTCGCCACACTGCTGGCATATTTCTTCCCAGGCTTTGGCGCCACCGGCGGCGCGATGCATGCCGAGTGGGTCGTCAATATCGGGATCTTCGTGGTGTTTTTCCTGCACGGAGTCAATCTGTCCGGCGAGCAGATCCGGCACGGTCTGAAGAACACCCGGCTGCACTTGATGGTCCAGGTTTTTACCTTCGGCGTGTTTCCCTTGATCTGGCTCGCCAGCAACAGGCTGCTGGGCAGTCATGTGCCGTCACTGCTGATGCTGGGATTCTTTTACCTGTGCGCCCTGCCCTCGACCATTTCCTCCTCGGTAGCCCTCACCGGCAGCGCGGGGGGTAACGTGCCGGCGGCGATTCTCAACGCGAGCCTGTCCAGCGTGCTGGGGGTTTTCCTGACACCGCTGCTGGTCAGTCTGGTGGTTGGCCGCGGCGATGGCGGGATCGACCTGGGTTCCACCCTGCTTGATCTGTGCATGATGTTGTTGCTGCCGCTGGTGCTCGGACAGTTTCTGCGGCGCTGGCTGGCCGGCTTCTTCGGCCGCTACAAACGCTACACCAGCATCATCGACAAGCTGGTGATCCTGTTGCTGGTTTACGCGGCGTTCTGCAATTCCATGGTGTCCGGGATCTGGCAACAGCAAGGCAACGGCGTGCTGCTCAGTGCCGTGCTCGGCAGCGCCGTGTTGCTGGCAATCATCCTGTGGATGACCACCCGCACCGCCCGTACCCTGCGGTTCAACAACGCCGATGAAATCGCCGCGGTGTTTTGTGCCAGCAAGAAATCCCTCGCCGCCGGGGTGCCGATGGCGGCGCTGATTTTCGGCACCAACCCTGGCCTGGGTCTGATCCTGCTGCCGATCATGATCTACCACCCGATGCAGTTGATCGTCTGCTCGATCCTGGCCGAGCGTTACGCCAGCCGTCAGCGAGCGTTGGCCACCCGGCGGAACGAAACGCTGCTCAACGCTCGATAATAGCCGTCACGCCCTGGCCGGCGGCCGCGCAGATGGAAATCAGCCCCCGGCCCCGCCCTGCCGCATCAAGCAACTTGGCCAGGTTGGCAACAATGCGCCCACCCGTGGCGGCAAACGGATGACCGGCGGCCAGGGAACTGCCCTTCACGTTCAATCGACTGCGATCTATGGCACCCAATGGCGCGTCGAGGCCCAGGCGGGTCTTGCAGTAGTCCGCATCTTCCCAGGCCTTGAGCGTGCATAACACCTGGGCGGCGAATGCTTCGTGGATTTCGTAGTAATCGAAGTCCTGCAGCGTCAGCCCGTTGCGCGCCAGCAGCCGGGGCACGGCATAGGCCGGCGCCATCAGCAATCCTTCGGCGCCGTTGACGAAATCCACCGCCGCGGTCTGGCCGTCACGCAGGTACGCCAGGATCGGCAGCCCCCGCGCCTTGGCCCACTCCTCGCTGCCCAGCAGCACCAACGAAGCGCCGTCAGTCAGTGGCGTGGAGTTACCGGCGGTCATCGTGCCCTTGGCGCTTTTTTCGAAGGCCGGTTTGAGTGAGGCGAGCTTTTCCAGCGTCAGGTCCGGGCGCAGATTGTTGTCCCGAGTCAGGCCGAGAAACGGCGTCATCAGATCGTTCTGCCAGCCTTCGGCATAGGACGCCGCCATTTTCTGGTGGCTTTCCAGGGCCAGTTGGTCCTGTTCCTCCCGGGGAATCTGCCAGGTCTGGGCCATCAACTCGCAGTGCTGCCCCATGTTCAGGCCGGTGCGCGGCTCGTTGATGCGTGGCAGTTCGGGGACGAGGTGCTGAGGGCGCAGTTGCAGGAATACCTTGATTTTCTCGGCGGTCGTCTTGGCGCGATTGGCTTTCAGCAGGATCCGCCGCAGTCCTTCATTGACGGCGATCGGCGCATCCGAGGTGGTGTCCACGCCGCCGGCAATCGCGCTGTCGATCTGGCCCAGGGCAATCTTGTTGGCCACCAGCAGCACGGTCTCCAGCCCCGTGCCGCAGGCCTGCTGCACGTCATAGGCGGGAGTGGTGGGTGACAGCCGCGAACCGAGCACGCATTCACGGCTCAGGTTCATCTCCCGGGAATGCTTGAGCACCGCGCCAGCGGCCACTTCGCCGATGTGCAGACCATGCAGGTTATAGCGCTCGATCAGCCCCTCGAGGGCGGCCGTCAGCAGTGCCTGGTTGCTGGCGCTGGCATAAGCCCCATTGGAACGGGCGAAAGGAATGCGGTTACCACCGATGATCGCGACGCGGCGTAGCTGTGTCATGAAAAACTCCCCGAGTAGATTGCAATGCGCTGGCGATCCCGAAAAAAATACTACCTGCGCACAAGCTTAGGCTTTATCTCGCCAATCGAACGACTGATTGCCGATCGTGGTCCACACTTGGGAGCTCATCCGCCGGAGTACGTTCCATGTCTGACCGTTATATCGACTTCGCCAATTCGCCCATTGGCCTGCGCCTGGTCGGAGCCCTTGGCCTGCCATCGCCGGCACGCCTGGAACGCTGGCAAGCCGGGCGCCTACGACCCATCGAAGGTGCGCTGGTGCTGGGCGGCGGTCCGCTGATCGAACCGATCGGCACGTTTGCCAAGCGCCTCACCGATGCGATTTTCGTCTACGGGGCCGAACCGACCCTGGCCGCTGAGTGGATTCCCGGGCATGGCCCGAAGATCAAGGCCGTTGTGTATGACGCCAGCCATCTGGCCCAGGCCGATCAGCTCAAGCAGCTGCGGGAATTTTTCCAGCCGCTGATGAAGAATCTCGACCGCAGTGCCCATGTCGTCATCCTCGGTCGTGCTCCGGAAAGTCTCACGGATCCTTTCGCCGCCAGTACCCAGCGAGCACTGGAGGGGTTCAGTCGCTCCCTGGCCAAGGAACTGCGCCATGGCGGGACGTTGCAACTGTTGTACGTCGGTGACGGCGCCGAAACCCAGCTGGAGGGCGCACTACGGTTCTTCCTGTCGCCCAAGAGCGCCTTCGTTTCCGGGCAAGTCATTCGCCTCAATCCATGCCAGACCCAGGTCCAGGACTGGACGCGACCGCTCACCGGCCTCAAGGCACTGGTCACCGGCGCGGCCCGCGGGATTGGCGCCTCCATCGCCGAAACCCTGGCCCGTGACGGTGCCGACGTGATCCTGCTGGACGTTCCCCAGGCCAAGGCAGACCTCGACGCCCTCGCCGCACGCCTGGGCGGGCGCGCCGTGACCCTGGACATCTGCGCCGAAGACGCCGCGAGTCAGTTGATCGAACACCTGCCTGATGGCGTCGACATCGTGGTGCATAACGCCGGCATCACCCGGGACAAGACTCTCGCCAACATGACGCCGGAATTCTGGGACGCGGTGTTGGCGGTCAACCTCAACGCACCGCAGGTGCTGACCAAGGCCCTGCTCGACAGCGGCACCCTGCGGGACAATGGCCGGGTCGTTCTGCTGGCTTCCATCAGCGGCATCGCCGGCAATCGCGGCCAGACCAACTATGCCGCCAGCAAGGCCGGGTTGATCGGCCTGGCCCAGGCCTGGGCGCCACTGTTGCAGACGCGAGGCATCAGCATCAACGCCGTGGCGCCAGGCTTCATTGAAACGCGCATGACCGCTGAAATTCCCTTTGCCCTGCGCGAAGCCGGACGACGCATGAGCTCCCTGGGCCAGGGTGGCTTGCCCCAGGACGTCGCCGAAGCGGTGGCCTGGCTCGCGCAGCCGGGTACGGGCGCCGTCACCGGGCAAGCGTTGCGGGTCTGCGGACAAAGCCTCCTGGGAGCCTGAGCATGACGATCCAATGGCATGAGGTCAGCAGCGCGCCGAGTATGTCGGGGCTCTACGCGAAAGCCGCGACACGTCGCAAGATCACCGGCAAGACCTTGCCGGAGACCGGGCTGCGCCAGATGCTCCAGGTGGATCAGCAGAGCCTGGCGGCTTATCGCAAGGTCTGCGGTTTTGTCGACAATGGTCTGTTGCCTCCGACCTATCCCCATGTGCTGGCGTTCGCTCTGCAGATGCAACTGCTCACCGCCCGGGACTTCCCGTTCCCGCTGCTGGGGTTGATCCACCTGAGCAACCACATCCGCGTGCTGCGTCCCATGGGTGGCGTCAGTCAGGTACGGGCCAGCGTCAATGTCGAGCATCTGCTGCCTCACCCCAAGGGCGCGGTGTTCAACCTTGTGACCCGCATTGAGGATCAGTTGGGGCCGTTGTGGGAAGCCGAGAGCGAGATGCTCTGCAAGGGTGTTCAGCTCGAGGGTGCGCGGGTCGAGCCGCCACCCCGGATGACGCCGGTGCTGACCGAAGTGGCGCGCTGGACAGCCCCGGCTGACATCGGCCGGCGATACGCCAAAGTGTCCGGCGACTACAACCCGATCCACCTGAGCGCCATCAGTGCGCGAATGTTCGGTTTCCCCACAGCCATCGCCCATGGCCTGTGGAACAAAGCCCGGACCCTGGCGGCACTGGATGACCACCTGCCCGAAGCCAACCTCGAAATCGAGGTGACCTTCAAGAAGCCGGTACGCCTGCCCAGCGAAGTGACGCTGCTGGCGAGCGCGGCGGGGTCCAGTGGGGATTTGCGGTTGGTGGGGTCGGGGGAGTTGGAGCACATGATAGGAAGCTGGCGACCGATTGCCTGAGCCAGGCGGTGGCTCAGCCAGCATCCATGTTGACTGGACCGCCGTCATCGCGAGCAGGCTCGCTCCCACATTGGATCTGCAGCGAACAAACATCGGCGTTCAACACAAATCTCCTGTGGGAGCGAGCCTGCTCGCGATAGCGGTGGTCAACGCGGCGGGTAGTTGGACAGGATACGCCCGACCGTCTCGCGCACCGCGCTGTCGCGATCAGCCGGGTTGGGCGAGCTGCTGAGCAATCGTTCATCACTGCCCCGCCAGACCAGCTTGCCATCCTTGCCATCGAGCAAGTCGATCTGCACCGTGGCGACCTTGTAGCTGACGTTGCGGGTTTCGTTGTACATCGGCCCGCCCCAGTAGCCATTCCAGGGCCCTCCCCAACCACCACCATAGTTGGTCGTCACCTGTTGCTGGCGATCCTCGACGATCAGGTAGGCCTGGACCAGGACATCGCCGTGCCCACCGGCGGCAGGGCGTAGGCCGCGCTGGTCGAGTTGATCGGCTACGGCCTGGCGGATGCGCTGTTCGGTCAGGTCACTCTTGATCCGCGGATCATCGGGACGGTACTGCAACGCCGGTTCTTTCCAGCTCCAGCTTCGATAGGCCGCAAAGTCGCGGCTGGGATCGAAATCATGGTTGACCTGATTGGTCGCACAGGCGCCGAGCAGCAGGGCAAGGCCCAGTAGAGCAAGACGACGGAACATCACGCTTCTCCTGTTGCGTAATCAACTTGGCGGATAGGCCGACATGGCTTTTTCCACCGCCTCGCGAATGGCATCGGTGTTATCGCCCGGACGGCCACCCTGAGGGGTTTCGGCACTGGCACTCCACACCGGTTGACCATTGCGGGCGTCGAACAGGTCGACGCGAACCACCACGACCTGCTCCTGGTACGTGCGCACGACCGGTACGGTGTTGTACATGCCGTAGCCAGGACCATAGCGGTTGTAACCACCGTAGTAGCCCGAATCATAATCTTCTCGAACCTGGCGCAGACGGGTCTCCAGCCGCAGGTCGGCACTGACGAACAGGTCGGCCGGCCGGTTGTCATGCAGCGGGCGCAGGCCACGCTGGTCCAGGGCATTGCTCACCGCCTCGGCCACCTGGGCCGAGTCCGCCCACGCGGTACCTGCCGGCAGGCGTCCATTGAGCCAGGCCCAACTGCGATAACGCCCATAGTCACGGGGTGCCGCCGGATATGCACTGCGGTCGAACACCGTGGCGGCCTCGGGCGGGGCCGGCGGCAGCGGCCTGGAGGTGGCGACATAGGGGTTGGTGCCCTGGCAGGCCGCCAGCCCCAGACATAACATCAGTAACCCGGTACGGCCTTGCATTTCGCTCTCCGATCAGAGGGGACGGCAGATCCAGTGCAGATAACGTCCCAGCCCGGCAAACGCGGGATGGCGACGGTGGGCCAGCTCCATGTCCAGCAATTGAGCCAGCTCGACCCGGCCCTGGAACTCCATCGGCATGTAGTCATGAAAAACCCGCACACCACTCTGGCTTTCGACCTGCCACAGACCCTCAAGTTGCGCCGCCAACTCTCGCGGATCAAGAGGTTGTTGCGGCGTCAGGCTCTGTTTTTCACCGGCCATGTCGTTTTTGCGCAGCTTGCGGAAATGCCCCTTGAGCAAGTTGCGATAAACCAGCGCGTCACGGTTGTAGAACGCCAGCGACAGCCAGCCGCCGGGCACCGTGAGCTGATGCAACACCGGCAGGATCGTGTGAGGCTCCGCCAGCCACTCCAACACCGCATGACACAGCACCAGGTCGTACGGCTCGGTGAGCTGGCCCGGCAGTGCCTGCCACGGCGCCTGGATGAAGGTTGCCTCCTGGCCGGCGTCGGCAAACCGCTGGCGGGCGCCTTCGAGCATCGGCGCGGCCGGTTCCGCCAGGGTGACCTGATGACCGCGCTCGGCCAGCCACAACGACATATGGCCCAGGCCGGCGCCGATGTCGAGCACACGCAACGGGCGTTCCGGCAATACTTCAAGCAGATCGGCCTGGAGCACCGCCAGGCGGATCGCGCCCTTGGCCCCGCCATAGATTTTTTCGGCAAAGCGCGTGGCGAGCTGATCGAAATGACGGTCGCTCATTGGCCGAACCGCCGCTCGCTGTCGGCCAATTTGCTGCGCACCACCGCCTCCATGTCCAAGCCCAATTCGCTGCACAGCAGCAACAGGTACAACACGATGTCACCGACCTCCTGCCCCGCATGGGCCAGTTTGTCAGCCGGCAACTGGCGCGACTGATCCTCGGTCAGCCACTGGAAAATCTCCACCAGCTCGGCCATCTCCACACTGGCGGCCATCGCGAGGTTCTTCGGGCTGTGGAATGGCCGCCAATCGTTGCGATCACGAATGGCGTGCAGGCGTTCAGTCAGTTCAACAAGGTTCATCGGGCTCTCCTGGATGCCCATAGCTTCCGGGGGATGACAGGGGAAGGCAAGCGTCTCGATACGAAGCGGCAGTTTGCCCCATAATCGAACGATCGCGGCGCCAATGGCTCCTACAATCAGGAACCCAAGGCTCGACTCGATTCTCTTCCATCAGGATGCAAACATGCAGGTAGAAAGCTTTTTCGAATGGCTCGGCCAGGCACTCGGCTCGATAATCCGTTTCATCGTCGACCTGCTGAGCGGCCTGTTCAACACCCTGGCCAACGCCGGCGGCAACTTTGTCGACGGCCTGTCACGGGCGCTGGGCATGGACACCTCGATCATCAGCATCATCGCGCTGATCCTCGGGCTGATGCTGCTGTACTCGGCGATCCGCGCCTTCATGCGCGCGTCGATTGTGCTGGGGATTATCTGGCTGGTGCTGGGGCTGTGGTTGTTGAGTTGGATCATTCACTAGAATCGCGCGTCTCTGTGGCGAGGGGATTTATCCTCGCTCGACAGCTCCTACAGAGCCCCGCGGGGATAAATCCCCTCGCCACAAAAGCCCTCTGTTTATTCCATTCCTTCAGGTGTAGGTCCTGGCTACACCGCCTTGCGCCGCTGCCTACAACTACGCCAGAATCCGCCGGCTTGTGCGCCTTGGGGCCGGGTTTTATTGTTTCTCCGTCGCTGACAAATCAGCGATCGGGTTTAGCGATCCGGCTTCGTATACAGACGCAACAATGCCCAGTCTCGATTGCAGACGCTCTATTCCTGCAATCTCGTCATGGTGGCTGTGCGTGGGAGACCTTCTGGTCTACCCGGGGTTTCTGTGACCCGGATCGCTAACCCGCGTACAGCCGCCACCTTTACTTGTTTAGCGATAGGTCGTGGTGGCTCAACCAATCACGGAGATTCACCATGTTCAAGGTCACCCCCAACCCACCGGCCACCGATCCCGCATCCTCCAACGATCCCACCGACTCGACAGCCTTCGACAAAGCCGCCAAACGCGCCCTCGACTTCTACCTCAAGCCCGAACCGCCTGAAGCCCAACCAGACCAACTGTTCACCGTTGCGAACGGCATCGACACCGAATGCCTGCTCGCCAACCTCAGCGAAACCCTGGCCTCGGCCAACGCCATGGCCGGTGACCTGGCCTTCGACCTGGACGGCTCGCGCCGCCACGTGGCCCTGGGCATCCAGCAGTTGATCGAACTGGGCGGCTTACTGGCCAACCGGGCGCTGGACAACGTCGACCCACGCTAACCGAAGCAACGACTCACCTTTGTGGCGAGGGGATTCATCCCCGCTCGACAGCTCCTACAGAGCCCCGCGGGGATAAGTCCCCTCACCACAAAAGCCTTCTGTTTATTCCATTCCTTCAGGTGTAGGTCCTGGCTACACCGCCTTGCGCCGCTGCCTACAACTACGCCAGAATCCGCCGGCTTGTGCGCCTTGGGGCCGGGTTTTATTGTTTCTCCGTCGCTGACAAATCAGCGATCGGGTTTAGCAGCTCGGATAACATCAAGGCACGCCAGTGTCGCCATCAGAACAGCCAATCCGCATCGGATTGTCAGCACTATGGCGGCTATGCGTGGGGCACTTCGGTGCGCCGGGTTCCTTGATGCCTGGTCTGCTAACCCGCGTACAGCCGCCACCCAACTCGTTTAGCAGCGAAGGATGACGGCTCCACTCATCAAGGAGATTCACCATGTTCAAGGTCACCCCCAACCCACCGGCCACCGATCCCGCATCCTCCAACGATCCCGCCGACTCGACAGCCTTTGACAAAGCCGCCAAACGCGCCCTCGACTTCTACCTCAAGCCCGAACCGCCTGAAGCCCAACCAGACCAACTGTTCACCGTTGCGAACGGCATCGACACCGAATGCCTGCTCGCCAACCTCAGCGAAACCCTGGCCTCGGCCAACGCCATGGCCGGTGACCTGGCCTTCGACCTGGACGGCTCGCGCCGCCACGTGGCCCTGGGGATCCAGCAGTTGATCGAACTGGGCGGCTTATTGGCCAACCGAGCGCTGGACAACGTCGACCCACGCTAGCCGAAACAACACATCACCTGTGGCAAGGGGATTCATCCCCCCTCGTGTAGGCGCCCAGCGGGGATAAATTCTCTCGCCACAAACCCGCTACAATGGCGCTCCATCAAGGAGCCCCCATGTCCAACCTGCTCGCCGACTGGCGCGACCGTCTCACCCATCGTCGGGTCTGGGCGTTGGCCGCGCCGATGATTCTTTCGAATATTTCCGTGCCGCTGGTGGCGTTGGTGGACAGCACCGTCATCGGCCATTTGCCCCATGCCCATCAGTTGGGCGCAGTGGCGGTCGGTGCGAGTTTGTATACGGTGCTGGCCTGGGCCGTGGGTTTCCTGCGCATGGGCACCACCGGGTTCGCAGCCCAGGCGGCCGGGCGTGGCGATGGCGCAACGTTGCGGCAAGTGTTGTTGCAAGGCTTGCTGCTGGCGATGGGGTTGGCTGTGGCGCTCGGAATCATCGGAGTGCCGTTGAGTAACGTGGCGTTGCACTTCATGCAGCCGTCCGCCGAACTCAATCAGTTGACCCGGGACTTCTTCTACACACGGCTCTTCGGCCTTCCGGCGGCGCTGGCCAGTTATGCGCTCGTAGGTTGGTTTCTCGGTGCCCAGAATGCCCGGGCACCGCTGGCGATCCTGCTGACCACCAATCTGGTGAACATCGCCCTCAACCTGTGGTTCGTGCTCGGCCTGGACTGGGGCGTGGCCGGCTCGGCCCGGGCCTCGGTGATCGCCGAATGGACCGGGGCGCTGGTCGGCCTGGCCCTGGCGCACAAAACACTGCGGGCCTGGCCCGGACAGATTGTCTGGGCGCCCCTCGGGTTGTGGCAGAACTGGCGACCCCTGCTGGCGGTGAACCGGGACATTTTCATTCGCAGCCTGGCCCTGCAATCGGTGTTTTTCCTGATCACCGTACAAGGCGCGCGCCTGGGGGATGCGACCGTTGCGGCCAACGCGCTGTTGCTCAACGGGCTGTTGTTGACGGCCCATGCCCTGGACGGCCTCGCCCATGCCGTCGAAGCGCTATGCGGCCACGCCATTGGCGCCCGCGATCGCCTGGCGCTACGCCGCTCACTGGTGGTGGCCAGCGGTTGGTCACTGATTGCGAGCATCGGCTTTGCGCTGCTGTTCCTGCTTGCCGGACACCTGTTCATCGATATGCAGACTGACATCCCCGACGTGCGAGACACCGCATACCGCTACCTGCCTTACCTCGCCAGCCTGCCGCTGATCGCGGTCTGGAGCTATGTGCTCGATGGCTTGTTCATCGGCGCCACCCGCGCCCGGGAAATGCGCAATGGCATGTTATTGACCCTGTTGCTGGTGCTGCCATTTGCCTGGGCGCTGCAAGCGCTGGGCAACCATGGCTTGTGGCTCACCTTCCTGTTGTTCATGGCGTTGCGCAGCCTGACCCTCGGTGGTTTCGCCTGGCGCTTGCACCGCCAGGATCGTTGGCTCGTGGCCCACGCCGAATAGCACTTCACCCCTCATCGCCTTGCCACAACCGTCGCAGATGCTCGAGCCGCTCGCGCTGGGAGCCGCCAGTCAGCGCTGGTGTTGGCCGGGCGTCGGGGTACTGCAGGCGCAGCCACAGCCAGCCGTCGAGCACCTCCCGTTCGGTAAACCCCAGCGTCAAGCCTTGCTCCAGGCAATCCCAGAGCGCGCGATACTCACGCCCGGTGGCACGAGACCAATGCCAGGCGTGACGCTCCAGCAGGCATTGCTGCAATTTGCGCTGTTGTCGGTCGCTGAGGCTGTGCTCGTTCTCCAGTGGCGACACGGGCAGTCCCGGGTTGGACAGTTGCTGCCAGCCCTGGCTGCCGATTGCCCGGTCGGCCCAGGTACCGCCGAACCAGCGCAGCAGGCGGATGGGCCCCAGCCAGCAACTGAGCTCTGCTGGGTCGCAGCCGTCGAAGAAATAGCTGGCGGTGTGGGGGTTGTAATAGCTCAGCAACGCCTTGTAGTGAGGCCCCAAGGTCACCGTCAGCATGCGTCGAAGATGCGCCAGCAATTGCGTAGCCGACGATTCGCTCACCAACAACAGCCCTGGCCAGGCACCGGCGTCGACATGGCACAGGCTGGCCAGCGCCGGCGATTGCTGCAAGTCCACCAACAGCGGACCGTGCTCCTTGAGCCCATGCCATTCGGTGTCCTCGAACAAGGCAAAGCACCGCGCTTGCGCGAACTGCTCTTGCAGACGCTGCACCGCCCCGGGGACGCCAGGTATGTCGAGCAGCAGCCATTGAGGCGTTGTCCCGGTCAGGCTTGCAGCGCTCATGGCGCGGCACCCGTGTCGCGCCGCGTCACCAGCCGACAGGTGCATATCGGTTGGTCACAGGCACTGAAGCTGCCGCCTCCGGGCAACAGGCAGAGCAACACCAGCGGCTCGGCCGCCTGGATCGCGGCTAACAACGCCGGATCGGCTCCGGACGGCCAGGGTGCTCCGTGGGTTGTCGAGTCCGAGGGGGCCCCGTCGGCTACGTCCGCAATTGCCGGCACATCAAGGAGCGCACTGATCATGGGGCGATCCGGGTCGCCCTCGCAGAAGCTCACCAACACCTCGGTGCCCGCCCGGAAGGTACTCATCGCACAGGCGGCCAGCTCGGGCGCCAACGGCAGCCAACAATGACTGGGGCTGGCCCCCTCGCCCTGATAAACCCAGTCGAACTGCACCGCCACCCGCCCGGCCATCTGCAATGCCGGCTCGTCCACTTCCACGACCCAGCCACGCTGCCGGCCCACCATGCGCGGCTTGGCAGGGAGCCCGGTCGCCACGAACGGCAGCCCCCAAGGCACGGCCTGGAAATGGTTTTCGTACCCCCAGGCCTCAGCGCGGTGCGCCACTCTCGTCAGCAGCCAGCGCCGGTTCCAGTCGCTGAAAGGATGCGCCGTGAGCAACAGTACCTGCCCGCTGTACAGCCCCATCAGGTCACTGCGGCCTTGGGCGACCTGCTCCCCTGAAGCGTTGGTTTGCACGTTGAAAGCCTGAATCCCCGAGGCCGTGCCGTAGGCCGCCTCGGCGACTGGAGCGAAACCGCCCGCATTGTCGGAGAACACCAGGCAGTGCCCGTCCCGAGCGTGTTCGAAATGGAAGTGGATGCCCGCCTGGGCGCACACCCGCTGGAGAAATTGCAGATCCGACTCGCGGTACTGGGTGCAAAAATCCTGCGGTGGATAATCCCCCTTCAAATCCAGGCACAACTGGCGACCGGCGATACCGTGGGCCTTGAGCACCTGGCGGATGATCTGCGGCACCGTGCAGTCACTCAGTACCCGCTGGCTGAAGCGCTGCGCCAGGCAGGCCAGCTTCGGCCCGATACGCAGGCGGCAACCGGCGTCGGGACGGTGCTGAACCAGTTCGTGGAGCTGCCCGTGGATGCCCTCGCCCGACTCCCCGAAACTCAACCAGACACTGCGATATAACAGGCCCGCCAGGTCCGGCGGCGTGCTGCCGGGCAACAACTCCACCTCATGGGAGAAAGGCTCGCTGATGGCTTCGCTACCCATGAAGGCCGCAACGACAAAGGGTTCGGGCAGACCGGCTATCTCCAGACGAAATGATGGCTCGTTGGCTGGATCGGACATCGGCGTATCTCTACAGGAGGGGCGGCCGGGGATTCTCGCTGAGAGCCATGGCGGAGTAGAGAGCCCAAGTACAAGTTAGGAAAGGGACTACATGAAATGAGGACAGCATCGGTTAAATGACCCGACGTGCGGAAATAACGGCGGCGCAAATAAAAATGCCCTTCGGGACTATCCGAAAAAACCCGCGATGTGCGCTGAGCTTTCTGACAGACCCGAAGGGCGATGCCGATCGATCAAAGAGCTGCCACAGAGCCCTGATGCCGATCAGTTAAACCACAAACCTGTGGGAGCAAAGCTTGCTCGCGATTGCGCTAAGTCAGTCAGCAATAATGTTGACTGATCTGTCGCTATCGCGAGCAAGCTTTGCTCCCACAGGGTTTGTGCCGTTTGATCCTTAACTGACTGGCATTAGCCACAGAGCCTCGTGTCCGACCGGCTTTGATCTGCGCATCAGGACGACAAATACGACGAACGCGTCAATCCCAGGCGCAGGGCATCGAGGAACTGGGTACGCTCGGCGGCGCTGATACGGGCGCTGGCACATTTGTCGCGGTAGTGGGTCATCAACTCCTCCGGCGACAGGTGCACGTAGCGCAGCATGTCTTCGATGGTGTCGTGGGTTTCGATACCGGCGTGGTACACGCTGCCATCGGCGTTCTGGTAGATGTTCACCGAGTCGGTGTCACCGAACAGGTTGTGCATGTCACCAAGGATTTCCTGGTAGGCACCCACCAGGAAGATCCCCAGCAGGTAATCCTCGCCGGGATTGAGGGCGTGGACCGGCAGGCTGGTTTCAATGCTCTGCTCGTCGACGTACTGCTTGATCTTGCCGTCGGAGTCGCAGGTCAGGTCTTGCAGCACGGCGCGGCGCATCGGCTCCTCGTCGAGACGATGCAGCGGCAGAATCGGCAGCACCTGGCCGATGGCCCAGGTGTCCGGCAGGCTCTGGAACACCGAGAAGTTGCAGATGTACTTGTCGGCAAGCTTGTCGTTGAGTTCATCCAGCACTTGGCGATGGGAACGCTGGCGTGCCTTCAACGAGTTGTACAGGCGACGACACACAGCGAAGTAGCACTGTTCGGCCAGGGCTTTTTCCGCCAGGGTCAGCTTGCCGTCGGCGTACTGGGTGGCCACGTCGCTCATGTAGTGGGTGGCGCGCCAGTAGGTTTCGGTGACCATCTCGATATCGGTCGGGCCCAGCAGGTCAACTAGCCACTGCACGGTTTCCGGCAGCTCCTGCTTGTTGTCGATCACCGGCATGTCATCGACGTGTTTCTCCACGTCGGTCACCTGCACCACCAGCATCGCGTGGTGCGCGGTCAGGGAACGACCGCTTTCCGAAAAAATGTGCGGATGCGGCAGGCTCTGGGCATCGCAGAACTCCTTGAGCATGCCGACCACGACACCGGCGTAATCGTCCATGTCGTAGTTGATCGAACTGGCATTACGCGAATGCGTACCGTCGTAGTCCACGCCCAGGCCGCCGCCGACGTCGATGTGATCCACCGGCAGGCCGAGGTTGCGCAGTTCACCGTAGTAACGGATCGCTTCCTTGAAGCCGTGCTGGTAGTCCGCCAGGTTGGCGATCTGCGAACCCATGTGGAAGTGCAGCAGACGAATGCCCTGGTCCAGGCCGGCAGCGCGGAAACGTTCGACCACCGACAGCAACTGTGCGGCTGACAAACCGAACTTGGACTTCTCACCACCGGTGTCGGCCCATTTGCTCGACGCCAGGGACGACAGGCGTACCCGCAGGCCCACCTGTGGCTTGACCTTGAGCGAAGCAGCCTCTTCGATCACCAGGCCGACCTCGGACTCTTTCTCGATCACAATGAACACGTTGTGACCCAGCTTCTGACCCATCAGCGCCAGACGGATGAACTCACGGTCCTTGTAGCCGTTGCAGACGATGGTCCCGCCCTTCGGCGCCAGGGCCAGCACCGCCAGCAGCTCGGGCTTGGAGCCGGCTTCCAGGCCGATGGAGACGTTCTGGGTGGCGATGATGTTCTCGATCACCGCTTCCTGCTGGTTGACCTTGATCGGGTAGAGCGCGGTGTACTGACTCTGGTACTCCAGACGCGCGATGTTGCTGTCGAACGCACCGGTGAGCTGGCGTACACGGTCTTGCAGGATGTCGGGAAAGCGTACCAGCAAGGGCAACGACAGACCGCTCTGGCGCAGCTGATCTACCTGTTCGAACAGATCGATGGGCGAACTGTCGGGACCGTTCGGACGAACTTCGACGCGACCGGCGTCATTGATCGCGAAATACCCGGCCCCCCAATGGCGAATCCCGTAAACACTGCGGCTGTCCGCAACTGTCCATTGGCTGCCATCGTCTTTGCGTGTGCGTCGTACGGACATCGAAGTCCCCTATAAAGAAGTCAAAATGCACCATCCGGTCGGAGGCTGGCGCAGTCTAGAGAATGGAAATGACGATTTGCCTGCAAGCAGGGTAGACCCTGCTGGCAGCGCTGAGTTTAGAAACCCGTTCAGAACAGGCTCTGTGAAAACCATATGGGCGACCTCGAACAGCAGATTCGGATCGAGCCGGAGTGGTTTTCACAGAGGCTGCTAGCCGCCGGATTTTTTTGCCTTGAAACCGTGCTTGACCAGTTCCGCCAGCAACAGCTCGACGTGATCACCCTGGATCTCGATGACGCCGTCTTTCAACGCGCCACCGGTACCACAGCGTTTTTTCAACGTGGTGGCCAGTTCCTTGAGCGCGTCTTCGGCCAACGGCACGCCGGTGATCGTGGTCACCGTCTTGCCGCCGCGCCCCTTGCTTTCACGGCGCACACGGGCAATACCGTCACCGGCAGGGATGACGGTCTGTTTGCAGATGCAGGCATCCACCGGCTGACGGCAATCAGGGCAATGACGACCGGCGTCGGTAGAAAATACCAGGCCACCCAGGGCGGCGAAGGATGCGGCTTTTTTGGCCACCGGCAATCCTCTCGGGAGGACAAAGACTGGTCGGGGAGAGAAAGTGCCTCGACCGCGAAGCCCCACTCAGGCAGGGGCAGCGCTACTGGACCGCAGACGTCGGTTCAGCTTGAAAAGTCGCGCAGTGTAACGGCAAAAAGCTGACTTGCTAAGGGCCAATCCGCGCCAATTTACAGCTTCTTTGCGACACCACGCAGATATCGCTCGAGCGCCGCCAACGAGTCCGGGCAATAAGGCTTGTGCCGGATTTCATCCAGTACCTGTTCGATCGGCATGAAGCGCGCTTCGAGCACTTCTTCAGGTTGCAATACCAGTGGACCGTCCCACACTGCCGAAAACGCCGAGCACCAGAGGCGACTGCCGGGGTCTTCGAAGTAAAAATGGTCATGGGCGGTGAGTTGCACCCCGCTTACACCAAGCTCCTCTTCCAGTTCACGGGCTGCCGACTCGGCGTAGGTTTCATGGGCCTGCACCATTCCGCCCGCCGCCACGTCCCAGAAGCCCGGGTAGATCGCCTTGCTCAGGGTCCGCCGGTGGACGCACAGCTCACCCGCCGAGTTGAACAGCATGATGTAGGTGCCACGCCCGATCAGGCCACGCTCGCGCAGGTCCGAACGCACCAGGCTGCCGAGCAGGTTGTCGTGTTCATCGACCCAAGCGATCAGCTCGGCATCCGAGGCCACTCGGTGAGCGGCCTCCCGGGGGCTCTCGCTCATGAATCAGCCCTGGTTCAGCAGTTGCCGCAAGTCGATCACTGCCGCGTTGGCCCGGGAAATGTAGTTGGCCATGACCAGGGAATGGTTCGCCAATACACCGAAGCCGCTGCCATTGAGGATCATCGGGCTCCAGACCGGCTCCTGGGAAGCCTCCAGTTCACGAATGATCTGCCGCACGCTGACCGTGGCGTTCTTCTTCGCCAGCACATCGGCGAAGTCCACTTCAATGGCGCGCAGCAGGTGGGACAAGGCCCAGGCCTGGCCCCGCGCCTCATAGAACACATTATCAATCTGCAACCATGGAGTCTCGACCACTTCCTCATCCACCTGCGGTACCTGCCCAGGGACAGGGACTTCGGTTTTCAGCGAAGTATTGAGCTTGACCCGGCCAACACTGGCCGACAGCCTCTGGGACAGCGAACCCAGGCGAGTACCGACATCGCCCAGCCAGTTGTTCAGGTTGTCGGCGCGGGCATAGAACAACGCGCTTTTCTGGGTAGGATCGGACAGGCGCGCCTGGTAGCGGCTCAGGGAGTTGATGCCTTCCTGGTATTCCGACTCGCTGGAGGGCAGCACCCAACTGCGGTTATCGAAGTTGAAGCGCGGCTCGGCCTTGGCCAGGTCAGCGTCCTCGGCGGACTGGGATTGGGAACGGGCGAAGTCCTTGCGCAAGGCGCGACTCAGGTCGCGGACCTGCACCAGTACGCCATATTCCCAACTCGGCATGTTGTCCATCCACAGGCCCGGCGGAAAACGATCGTTGGAAATGTAGCCGCCTGGCTTGGTCAGCAGGGTTCCGGCCACGGTCTTGAGGGTTTCGACAGTGGTGTAGCCGACCACCATTTGCCGGCCATCCTTCTCGGCCGCCGCCTGGGCATTCTGCTGCACTGGAAACAGGGCGGGCTCCTGACTCCAGTACCAGCCGATGGCAATGGTCACCAGCAGGTACAGGCCGATCAGCGTGGCCAGCGCGCGGCTGAAAAACAGCCCACCCAGGTAGCTGCGGGTAGCCGATTTCGGCTCGGCGGCACGTTCAGGTGCGCTGCCCGCGCGGTTTTTCCAGTCCAGCATGGCGATGTCCCTTCAATCACTTGAGTTCACGGTTCGACCACAACCCTACGCCATCGTGCCTGATTTGAAACGCGATAAATCCTGCGTAAATCATGCGGGACCAGGCGGAGCAGTCGGATGGCAACTATAAAGGAAGCGCGGCCATCGGCCTACGAAACCGACCGGTCACAAACTGAATGTCGCTGCTGGGTAGATTATTGACGTGCGACACTCATGCGCATGAAAAGAGATGCTAGCATAGAGCCACCAGTCGACCTCAGCATGTATCTAACTAAGTAGTCAGGATAATGACCGAGCCAGAAGACCCCAGCCGTGAGCGCCTCAAGCACCACTTTGCCCAGCGGGTAATTCATCAGGCTCGTCAGATCCTGGAGATATGGCAGCGCCTGCAACGAAGTGAATGGTCCAGCACCGATCTGTCGGAGCTCAGTGAAGCCAATCTGCGCCTGCAGCGTTTTGCCGAGCGCTTCGAACAGCCCGAGCATTCCCAATTGGCCCAGGGCATCAGCCAGTCACTGCAAGCGGTGGATGCCAATCGTGGGCGGCTGAGCAGTCACCTGATCACCGAGATCAATCGTTTGATGCAGCGCCTGTCTCGTACGGGCCTGCGCCATGGGGACCAGCTCGACCAAACATTTCTACCGCCGTTGCGCAAACCGATTTATGTGCTGCTGCAAGACAATGACCGCGCCGAGCGTCTGGCCAAGCAACTGGAGTTCTTCGGCCTCAGCGCCCAGGCGTTGGAAAGTGTCGCGGCATTTCGCGCCTCGATGGTCGAGCGCCTGCCGGCGGCGATTGTCATGGATGTGGATTTCAGCGGTCCCGGCATCGGCCTGAAGTTGGCGGCCGAAGCCCAACAAGGCCTTGAGCAGCCATTACCACTGTTGTTCTTCAGCCTGCTGGAAACCGATACCCCGACACGTCTGGCGGCCGTGCGCGCCGGCGGACAGGAGTTCCTCACCGGCACCCTCGAGGCCTCGAGCCTGCTGGAAAAAATCGAGGTGCTGACCTGCGTCGCCCAGTACGAACCCTACAAAGTGCTGATCATTGATGACTCTCGCGCCCAGGCCCTGCACACCGAACGCCTGCTAAATAGTGCAGGCATCGTGACCCGCACGCTGATCGAACCGATCCAGGCCATGGCCGAGCTGGCAGATTTCCAGCCTGACCTGATCATTCTCGACATGTACATGCCTGCCTGCACCGGTACGGAACTGGCGAAGGTGATCCGTCACAATGACCGCTACGTCAGCGTGCCGATTATCTACCTGTCTGCCGAAGATGATCTGGACAAGCAGCTCGATGCCATGAGCGAGGGCGGCGATGACTTCCTGACCAAACCGATCAAGCCCCGCCACCTGATCACCACTGTGCGCAACCGTGCGGCCCGGGCCCGCAACCTCAAGGCGCGGATGGTACGTGACAGCCTGACCGGCCTGTACAACCACACCCATATCCTGCAGCTGCTCGAAGACTGCTGCTTCCGCGCCCGTCGCGAAGGCAAGCCCTTGAGCTTTGCCATGCTGGACATCGACCATTTCAAACGGGTCAACGACAGCCACGGCCATCCGATGGGCGACCGGGTAATCAAAAGCCTGGCGTTGTTTCTCAAGCAGCGCCTGCGCAAGACCGACTTCATCGGGCGTTACGGCGGAGAAGAGTTCGCCATTGTCATGCCGGACACCAACATCAACGACGCCTGCGCGGTCCTGGACGAAATCCGCCAGCGCTTTGCCGAAATCCACTATCCGGCCCAACCCCAGGACCTGTGGTGCACGTTCAGTGCCGGCGTGGTGGAGATGAGCGAGGAGTCCGACAGCCTGATGATGGCCAGTGAGGCGGATGAAGCGCTGTATCGCGCCAAGCACGCCGGTCGCAACCGGGTACAGAGCGCAAGGCAAAGTGCCACTTTTTCATCGGAATCCACCGACTCGGTCATGAACCTGTAACTCAAGCGCAATAAATTCAGGCACTTACGATTCTGCCCCCGGTAGACCTTCAATGCGCCTGAAATTGCTGACCAACCTCAATACCCTGCTTTTATTGGCCGTTTGCCTGGGCCTCGGCACCACGCTCTGGTGGTCCCAGGCCGCCCTGGAGCGTCCCTACCTGTTGATGGAGCGCTACGTGGGTCTGTCACGGCAATTCCAGGGCGAGGTTACGCGCAACATCGAAGATTACCTGGCCAGTGGCGATGCCTTGCGACTCAGCGCCGCGAGCCAGGCTCTCGACACCCTGCAAAAAGAACTGGATCACTTTCCCCCGGAACTGGCCCGCACCCTCAGGCCGAGCCTGTCGAGCCTGGACGGTTTCTGCAAGACCGACCTGCTGGCTGCCGGCAAACTGGCCGGCGATCCCCAGGCCCTGCTGCTGCAGGCCGAACGTGAATTGGGCGCCAACCTGGACCAGCTCGCCCAGTACGCCAACGGCGCCCCGAGTTACTTGCCTCTGTTGTTCAGCGCATCACAGCACCTGGGGCGATTGTCCCTTGCGCGAGACAAGCTGGTCAGCAGCGGGCGTAGTGAGTTGGCCACTGATGTCGAGCGGGAAGTGGAAAGTATCCGTGCGCAGGCCGGGCAACTGGACAGTCTGCCGTTGCTGGGCGTGACAACCAGCAGCGATTCCGCCGGCGATGATTTCGCCGCGCTGATGGGCCTGGAAAACCAGGAAAAAGCTGTCACTGAAGACGCCGGCATCGCCCTCAAGCGCGAACTCAACAGCCTGCTCGGTCGCTACCCCGCGGAACTGGCGCGCACCCGAGAACTGATCCAGAAGCGCACTGAACTGAGCAACGCCACCCACGTGAAAACCGCCGACGTGCAACAGGCGATCGATGCCCTGGAACCAGTGGTTCGGGCCCAGCACGGGCAGATCCAGGGCGAGGTCCGGTTGATACAGGGGGTGATGATCGGCTTGATCCTGTTGATCGCACTGCTTATCGACACCTTGCAACGACGCCTGGCCCGGACTTTGACGCACCTGGCGCCAGCCCTGTCGACCTGGGCCGAAGGCGACTTCAGCCGCGACATCCATGTGGGCGCCAGCAACCGTGAGTTGCAAGACATCCAAGCGTCACTCAATCGGCTGCGGGCTTATCTGGCGGACCTCGTGGGCACTATCCACCTGAACGCAGAGCAGGTCGCTGGCAGCAGCCGGGCCCTGGCCGATCTCAGCGCCGAGATGCACAGCGGCGCGGAGTATCAGGCTGATGATACGGCGCTGATCCGCGATTCCCTCAGCGAACTTGAAGCGACCATTCAACAGGTGGCCGGTGATGCCAGCCAGGCCGCCGACGCCAGCCGCAGCGCCGGGCAAGCCGTGGCGCAAGGGCAGAAAGTCATCGGCCTGAGTCTCACCGGCCTGCATGCACTGGTGGGCGAAGTACAGGGCAACGCACAGATGATCGAACAACTGGCCGAAGAGTCGGCCACCATTGGCGGTGTGTTGACGGTGATTCGCTCGATTGCCGACCAGACCAACCTGCTGGCGCTCAATGCCGCCATCGAAGCCGCCCGCGCCGGGGAGATGGGCCGTGGCTTTGCCGTAGTGGCCGAGGAGGTCCGTTCCCTGGCCCAACGTACGGCGGGGGCCACAGCCGAAATCCAGGCCTTGATCGCCCGCCTGCAACTGGCGGCGCGTCAGTCAGTCGATGGCATGCGCGCCCAAGTCGAACACGCCGAAGCCACCGCCAACCAGGCACAAGCGGCCGACGGTGCACTGGATAAAATCGTCGATGCTATCCAGACCATCGCCGACACCGCCGTGCGCATCGCCGAAGTCACCGCCCAACAGAGCGGCGCCGTCAGTGAAATCCGCGATCACAGCGAGCGTATTCACCTATTGGGCGGGGAAAACCTGCTGCGTATCGGCCAGGGACGGGAACAAGGCGAAAACCTGCTGGTGCTGGGTGGGCGTCTGCATACGGCGGTACAAGCGTTTCGTGTTTGACTGCCAGCGACAATCCCGTGTGGGAGCGGGCCTGCTCGCGATGGCGGTGGGTCAGCTTGCTTGGATGCCGAATGTGCCGCCCTCTTCGCGAGCAAGCCCGCTCCCACCCTGATCTGGGGTGGACACAACATCCATGTCCCCACAGGGCTCAAGGTGGCCTATGCCGGCATGGGTGACCGGATGCCTGGGCATGGTCACAAATTTTTCGCAAACATCGGTCAACGTGCTGGCTATTGCCGAGAACTGGACAGTCATTAAGGCTTTGCGGCATAGTCGCCGGGTTCTGATACCTGCTCACAGATAACAAGGAACAGCAGATGGCAACTCTTTTGGTCCTGCACGGACCCAACCTGAACCTGCTGGGCACCCGTGAACCGGGCGTCTATGGCGCGGTGACACTGGCCCAGATCAACCAGGACCTGGAGCAGCGGGCCCGCGCCGCCGGCCACCATCTGCTCTACCTGCAAAGCAATGCCGAATATGAATTGATCGACCGCATCCATGCCGCCCGTGGCGAAGGCGTGGACTTCATTTTGATCAATCCAGCAGCTTTTACGCATACAAGTGTCGCATTACGTGACGCGCTGCTGGCGGTGAGCATCCCATTCATCGAAGTGCATTTGTCCAACGTGCACAAACGCGAACCTTTCCGCCATCACTCCTACTTCTCCGATGTAGCGGTGGGAGTGATCTGCGGCCTTGGCGCCAGCGGTTACCGACTGGCCCTGGAGGCCGCCCTAGAGCAGCTTGAAAAACAGGCAACAGCTTGAACAACAAGCGTTAAACGCCCCTGACCGACCCTTGGGAGTTGATGATTCATGGATATCCGTAAAGTTAAGAAACTGATCGAATTGCTGGAAGAGTCCGGCATCGACGAGCTCGAGATCAAGGAAGGCGAAGAGTCCGTACGCATCAGCCGTCACAGCAAGACTCCAGCCCAGCAATTCTACGCCCCGGCACCGATGCAGGCTCCGGCCGCCGCACCAGCACCTGCCGCACCTGCCGCAGCTGCTCCGGCCGCAGCAGCAACGGCTGCCGCTCCAGCGCTCAACGGCACTGTGGCCCGTTCGCCAATGGTAGGCACCTTCTATCGCAAGTCTTCGCCAACCTCGCCGTCCTTCGTTGAAGTGGGCCAGACCGTGAAGAAAGGCGACACCCTGTGCATCGTCGAAGCCATGAAGATGATGAACCACATCGAAGCTGAAACCAGCGGTGTGATCGAGTCCATCCTCGTTGAAGACGGCCAGCCGGTTGAGTACGACCAACCGCTGTTCACCATCGTTTGAACCGCGGAGAGCCTTTGATGACTGCGAAGCTGGAAAAAGTCCTGATCGCGAACCGCGGTGAGATCGCCCTGCGGATCCTGCGTGCCTGCAAAGAGATGGGCATCAAGACCGTCGCCGTTTACTCCAAGGCCGACAAAGAGCTGATGCACCTGGGCCTGGCGGACGAATCCGTCTGCATCGGCCCGGCCTCTGCCGCGCACTCCTACCTGCACATCCCGGCGATCATTGCCGCTGCCGAAGTGACCGGCGCCACCGCCATTCACCCAGGCTACGGGTTCCTGGCGGAAAACGCCGACTTCGCCGAACAGGTCGAGAATTCCGGCTTTGCCTTCATCGGCCCGAAAGCTGAAACCATCCGCCTAATGGGCGACAAGGTTTCGGCCAAGCACGCCATGATCGCTGCCGGCGTGCCGACCGTTCCGGGTTCCGACGGCCCGCTGCCTGAAGACGAAGAAACCGCCCTGCGCATCGGTCGCGAAGTCGGTTACCCGGTGATCATCAAGGCCGCCGGCGGCGGCGGTGGTCGCGGCATGCGCGTGGTACACAAGGAAGAAGACCTGATTTCCTCGGCGAAACTGACCCGCTCCGAAGCAGGCGCGGCGTTCGGCAACCCGATGGTCTACCTGGAAAAATTCCTGACCAACCCACGCCACGTCGAAGTCCAGGTGCTGTCCGACGGCCAGGGCCAGGCCATCCATCTGGGCGACCGCGATTGCTCACTGCAACGTCGCCACCAGAAGGTCCTCGAAGAAGCGCCGGCACCGGGCATCGACGAGAAGGCCCGCCAGGAAGTCCTGGCTCGTTGCGTCAAGGCCTGCATCGACATCGGCTACCGCGGTGCCGGTACCTTCGAGTTCCTGTACGAGAACGGTCGCTTCTACTTCATCGAAATGAACACCCGTGTTCAGGTGGAGCACCCGGTTTCGGAAATGGTCACAGGTATCGACATCGTCAAGGAGATGCTCAGCATCGCCGCCGGCAACAAGCTGTCGTTCACCCAGGATGACGTAGTCATTCGCGGTCACGCACTGGAATGCCGGATCAACGCCGAAGACCCGAAAACCTTCATGCCAAGCCCAGGCACGGTCAAGCACTTCCATGCACCGGGCGGCAATGGCGTTCGCGTCGACTCGCACCTGTACAGCGGTTATGCCGTTCCGCCGAACTACGATTCGTTGATCGGCAAGCTGATCACCTACGGGGCGACCCGCGACGAAGCCATGGCGCGCATGCGCAATGCGCTGGAAGAAATCGTGGTTGACGGGATCAAGACCAACATCCCGCTGCACCGCGATCTGGTACGTGACAAAGGCTTCTGCGAAGGCGGCGTCAACATCCATTACCTGGAACACAAGCTGGCCCACGAGGCTTGATGTCCCAAGTGATGTAAAAAAGACCCCGGTCCGTTGGCCGGGGTCTTTTTTTGCCTGCCGACCGATCAGCTCAGCAGCACCGTCGAGAAAGCTTGCGTTTCGATCTGCGCCGAAGTCACCGGCCTCCCCTGCCCAGTGCTGATGGCACCACTGGAGTTCGCGACCAGGGGCTCGTTACGCACGCGTCTCATGAACCCCCGTGCCCGTACCGACACCGGATCGGCGCTCTTTTTCGCTCGCGCCAGCACTGGTATGTAGTAACGCTCGACTTGGCCGCGCCCTGTCTTGAACACCGACGTCACGCCACTGCGCAGGTCCAGCGCGACACCATAGGTACTGCCAAAACAGGAAGAGTACGACCAGTAATCCCACGTGGGTTGCAGGCCCTGGCGCCGCATCGCCGCCCTGACCCGCCCGCCGATGTCAGTGCCCGTCAGCCAATCCCCACCCACCAGGGTGGCGCGGATATCCTGCGCCACTCCGCCCAGACGCTGCGTTATGTCCCGCAAACAGCGTTCGATCAGCGCGCGGATATTGTGATCAAAGTGAATGACAGCGCCCATTCCGGTGGTCGGGTTGTGCAGCGAAGCGATCACGCAGGTCTGCGCGTTCAGGGAGAACAGATAATTGTCTGCGACGGCCTCGCTGAACCTCGCCACTACCGCCTCGCCCTGCAATGCGCCCCTTGAGACATCCGGGAAGACATGCCCAGGAAACGCCGCCCGCAAGTCATCCACTCGCCCAAGATAAGCCACCTCGCCGTTTCCACCCAGCAAGCCCGGCTTATCGTAGACCCACTTGCCATTCGACATCCTGCGCAGGGGCTCTTGATAAAGCGCCCCGGGACTCCTGGCATCCACCAGGCGCAGACCGTCAAGAGAGGGATGTTTCTTCACCTGGTAGTACCTGCCTTTATGCTTGATAAAGTAGGTGTCCCGCGGCTGTGAAGCACTGGACGGGCTACGCCAGGTGCCCTTGAAAATGCCCTCCTCAGTCACCTCCACCAGATTTGCAGGCACTTTCCTGATGGACTGATGCGCCTTGAAGCGTATGGGTCGTAGCGTTGGATCAGTCTCTTTGGCGGCGGGGGCTGCATGCCTCAAGCGCCGGGCCGACAACGATGCAGGCTTCACCACCTGCCCCAGACGCCTGACAGCGCCCACGATCTGTAGCCCAAACGCGGCGAACAACGCTCCCCAGGTCGCGAACATCCAATGCCACAGCGCGCTTTCCGTGTCGCCCTGGACATGCGCCTCGATGGCCTGCCCGGAACTGACGGTACTGAGGGCGATATCCAGCAGCAGGACAAAAGGGGGATACACCATGCATACCGGCGCTGACGCAAAGAGCAGGCCCTTGATGACCTGGCCCTCGATCACTTCGATACGGCTGGTGGTGACATCCTCCACATCAGTGATGCTGCGCTCGATATAGGCATCGAACTCGGCCCGGATGTCGATCACCCGATTGAGTTCGCGCAGCGCATCGACGCGAGCACTCGTCGTCGCCAGGGCCACCAGCGAACGCCTTACCTTTTCTCTGGCGGTGAGCGCCACCCGCCCCACGACATAATCACGCAGTCGTGCAGCGACCCCTCCGGAAAAACCCCGGTACCGGCGAAAGGTAACGCCGTCCGGCGCGTCTGGCGTGTACAGCCAGGATGAACGTTTCGGATCGAAGTAGATGAAAACGTAAACGCCCAATACGACATGCCCATCGACAGTAAACCTGACCACGCCCTCGCGCCTCACCACAGTCCCCGGATATTCAGGGCCCGACACTGCCACCAACTCCCCCAGCAGGGTGACTTGCCGGGTGAGCCACCAGAATTCCGAATCGTTCAACAGGCCCTTGCCCTTCGCGACGCGCAGGTCACGATCCATTCGGATCAGCAGCATGTGGCGGTAGGTATTGCGGCGCTTGATGTAGGCAGGCGAATCGACGTCGAGGAACCTGGCGCGGGTCTCTTTCCCATAACGCTCGCCCACATAAGCCCGTCGGATATAGAGCGCCAACTCGGCACTGCGGACCTGCCTCAGGTCCTGCCCGACAGAGGAACGCACACCTTTGCGGGGGTCATCGATACCCGAGTTGTCGTCGTACCCATGGATGACCAGATCCAGCAGGCTCGCGGTCTTCGTGTCACGGCCCGCGAGCCCCGGGCTGTAGTCGATGAGGATCGTCGCGGGATCCACCGACTCAAGTACGCCCCTGCTGCGCAGGTAAGGCGTGATCGCCTGGGCGACGGTGCGCTTGGCGAAGTCCACGAAGACTTCGAAGTCCGCAAGCTGCTCGCTGAATGCCCGCTGGTGCAGCAGGAGCTCCTGACTCAAACTGCTGATGTTTCGACGGGAATCAAGCGGCAGTGCGGAATACCAGCGAGGCGAGTCGTCCAACTGCACCTGCGCCAGGTTATGGGCCAACCCCATGGCCACGGCGTCTTCCAGGCACGCCCTGAATCCCGTCGCTCCGGCCCTTAGATCCTTGCCCATGTCCCATGAAACCGGCTTGTCCACCACACGGGCAAAGTATTCCCGAGCCACATCGCGACCATTCGGGGACAATTGCTGCATCAGGTATTCGCGCCCTGCCTCATTTCGGGTCCATGCGCCTATTTCCACACTCACGGCCCACAGCGACGGCAACTCGATCCACTCCTGGCCATCGGGCTTGGCGGGGGCATACAGCAACAGGTCACCCTGCATGTCCTCGCGGAAAAACAGCAGCAGATCAGCGCATTGCAATCCGTTTGGCAGTGCCAGGCCGGTGACATGCAGCAGGCTGGCGGACAGCACCGACGCCTCGCCGCCCCAGAGGGCTTTGACCGCGTCATGATTGACCGCCTTCAGATGACCCGCGCAACGCGCAATGAATGCGCTTTGCTGCAGTCGGGCCGTCAGCCAATCGAACATGGCGGGTTTCAGATCAGCCCGACCATATCGATCGGTCAACGCCTGCAAGTACCCGGCAGGCGCATCCACATCCGCCAACAAACGGCTGACGAACGCCGATGAAAGGGGCTGATTGCGCAGCATCGCGCCATTTTCCACCAGAAGTACCGACACGGCATCCGACCTTGCCGGCCCCGCCACCAGCAGGTCACTCAGGCTGTAACGTTGTATGGGCTGATCAACGACCGCTCTCCATTGCAACGTCACCCGAACATTGTCCGGCTCGACGTCCATGTCCAGCTCATGCCTGATATACGCCTTGGCCTGTTGCCGGGCGAAGGCACGCAACGAGCCCACGCCATCGTGCAACTCATCGACCAGCGCCTGCGCCTGCTGAGTCCGCTCCTGGAGGAGCCGTAGCGATGCTCGCCCGGGTTCATCCAACACCCGCAGCCAATGAGGCAGTTGCAAGCGTGCCAACGCATCGAGATCCCGGCGCTCCTGCTCGGTGGCCAGCCCAGTCACTTCATTCATGCGACGCCAGGCGTCCTGGAGCGTTTCGATGCGCTCGCGCAGATCATCGACGTCCAGCCCCTCCAACTGATCGGACTGAAAAATCCTGTCGATGGCCGCCATGTGCTCACCGAGCTTCTGCTGGACCACGCCCTCGAGCGAGGCGTCGCCGCTAGTCATTCGCCAATAACGACTCAGGTAGTCCTTGTAGTGCTGAATGCCCCCCCAGACGGCGGACTCCACCACCTGGACAATGACCTCCCGACGCTCGGCCGTAAAACCCAAGTCGGGCCCGCCAGGCCAACGGAACGCCACGTCGTATTCCTCGTCAGGCGCAATCGGTTTGTCGTCGATCATCCGTTGCAGCACCGTGTCCAGCAGGGTGCCGATGAAATGTGGATCGATGTTGCCTTCCTGATAACGGGTACGCAGTTCGACCAGCAGATACTCTTCCAGCACCTCCAGCAAGGTCATCTGGGTCTGCAGGCGCGTGTCGATGACGGCCTTCCAGCGTGCCAGTCTTTCCAGAACGGCTGATGCGGTTTGCGCTTGCGGAACAGATACCGGTCCTGCGCCATTCACCTTGCTTTGCCCCTCGGCAGTGTTGTCCATCACGTTCCTCCCTGTTGTGCGGACCCTCACCTTATCCGCCGTACAACACCTCCATGTCATACATATATATATCGAAACACCACGCCGGGCGGCAGCCGCGGCCTGCCACGGGCCACCGGGCTTATCCACTTTGACGGCGACCTGGCGTACACTGCGCAGCTTTCGCAGCCTGGTGACCTGCGTGGCTGATTCGGGTACTCAAATTAGCCACACACGCCACCAAGACTGCTTCCTGTAGATTTATTTCCAAAGGTGCCCGCCATGCCTTGGCTGCAAGTACGTCTGGCCATCAGCCCGGAACAAGCCGAAACCTACGAAGATGCGTTTCTTGAAGTAGGCGCCGTATCGGTCACCTTCATGGACGCCGAAGACCAGCCGATCTTCGAGCCGGAACTCAACACCACCCCGCTGTGGTCACATACCCACCTGCTGGCCCTGTTCGAAGGTGGCGCCGAAGCGGCCAGCGTGCTGGCCCATCTGGAACTGCTGACCGGCAGCCCGCTGCCCGAACATCACAGCGAAGTGATCGAAGACCAGGATTGGGAACGCAGCTGGATGGACAATTTCCAGCCGATGCGCTTTGGCCAGCGGCTGTGGATCGTACCGAGCTGGCACGCGGCGCCGGAGCCGGACGCCGTCAACCTGCTGCTGGACCCGGGCCTGGCGTTCGGCACCGGCACCCACCCGACCACCGCGTTGTGCCTGGAATGGCTCGACGGCCAGGACCTCAAGGGCTGCAATGTGCTCGACTTCGGCTGCGGGTCGGGCATCCTGGCCATTGCCGCGCTGCTGCTGGGCGCTAAAGAAGCGGTTGGCACCGACATCGACGTGCAGGCCCTGGAAGCGTCCCGCGACAACGCCGGGCGCAACAACATTGCCGAAGCACTGTTCCCACTCTATCTGCCGCAGGACCTGCCCCAGGTCCAGGCCGACGTACTGGTGGCCAATATCCTTGCCGGACCGTTGGTTTCCCTGGCGCCGCAACTGTCGGGCCTGGTCAAGCCGGGTGGGCGACTGGCGCTGTCGGGCATCCTGGCCGAGCAGGGTGAAGAAGTTGCCGCCGCTTATGCCGCCGACTTTGACCTGGACCCGATTGCCAATCGTGATGGCTGGGTGCGCATCACCGGACGTCGGCGCTAGAATGGCCGCCTGTACCCACCGGATTGCCGCATGACTGACAGTTTCGTCACCCAGTGCCCGCATTGCCACACCAGTTTTCGCGTCAGCCATGCTCAATTGAGCGTGGCCCGCGGGGTGGTTCGCTGCGGCTCATGCCTGCAAGTCTTCAATGCCGCGCGGCAATTGCTGGAACAACGGACAGCCAAGGAGCCCGCCCCACCCGTCGCCGCGCCCATCCGGCCTGCTGCCGTCGAAACACCGCCCCGGGCAATCAGCCAGAAAGAGTGGACTGCCGCCGAGCTGGACCTTGACGACCTGGACAAGGAGCTGGCTCGCCTGGAACGGCGCGACAAACGGGCACCGGACTCCTTCGGCCGACGCCGTGAAGATAACCTGAGCGCACAGCGGGATCACCTCTCCGGCGAACAGGAACCCTGGTCCGACAGCCTGTACAGCGACTCTCCCGCCGAGCGCGCGGAAGCAGTAACCCAGGCCCCCATCGAGCCGTTCGCCCCCCATGAGCCCGTCCGGCCACCACGCACCGAGCCATCCCTGTCCCTGCCCCTGACGCTTGAACCACTGGAGCCGGACGATGTGCCTGGCGCGCCGCTGCACCTGGCACCGGACGATGAACCTGACGAACACCTCGAACGCCTGTCCGCCACCGACGACATTGACGATATCGACGAAGAGCCAGTCCTGCCCCGCAAGAAACGCGAACGCCAGGAACCCGGAATACGTGCCGAAGTCCTTCAGGACCTTGACGACGATCCGTTGCAACTGGACTGGCGCAAGCGTCGCTCGCCCTGGGGGCGACGCCTGCTGTGGAGCCTGTTGATTCTGCTGGCCGCCGCGGCGCTGGCCGGCCAGTACATCGCTTATCACTTCGAGGAATTGGCCCGCCAGGACCAGTACCGCCCGTGGTTCCTGCAGATATGTCCGAGCATCGGCTGCGACGTTCCGTCCAAAGTCGACATTGCCAAGATCAAAAGCAGCAACCTGGTGGTGCGCAGTCATCCGGAGTTCAGCGGTGCCCTGGTGGTGGACGCGATCATCTACAATCGTGCGCCCTTCTCCCAGCCTTTTCCGCTGCTGGAATTGCGCTTCGCCGACCTTAACGGACACTTGATCGCCAGTCGTCGCTTCAAGCCCGGAGAGTACCTGGGCGGCGATCTCGAGGGGCTGGGGGAAATGCCGCCGCAGACCCCCATTCACATCGCCCTGGACATCCTGGACCCGGGTCCCAAAGCGGTGAACTACAGCCTGAGCTTCCACTCGCCTGAGTGATCCACCGCAGGCCAGTCGATTGACGGCAGCTTTCTGACCCACCCCAGCCGGACCAAACCGCTGGCGATAACAAAATAGCTGTTCAGATTTTATCCAATTCGATCTTTATCCAGTCATCGAGAGCGGGTATCATGCCAACCCTTTTTCGAAGTCTCATGATCCGGCCCCACTTCAGGGAAGTCCTATGTCGGCGGTACGCATCGGCCCATACACACTGCAGAACGGTCTGGTTCTCGCCCCCATGGCGGGTGTCACCGATCAGCCCTTTCGTCAGTTGTGCAAACGGCTGGGCGCCGGTCTTGTCGTTTCGGAAATGGTCACCAGTGACATGACCCTGTGGAACACCCGCAAGTCACGTCTGCGCATGATCCACGAAGGCGATCCCGAGCCCCGCTCGGTACAGATCGCCGGTGGCGACGCACAGATGCTGGCGGAGGCGGCCCGGGCCAACGTGGCGCTGGGGGCCCAGATCATCGACATCAACATGGGCTGCCCGGCAAAGAAAGTCTGCAATAAGGCTGCCGGCTCGGCACTGTTGAAGGATGAAGCCCTGGTTACCGAGATCCTGCAGGCTGTCGTCGCCGCGGTCGATGTGCCGGTGACCTTGAAGATCCGCACCGGGTGGGACCGGGAGAACAGGAATGGCCTGACGGTGGCGAAGATCGCCGAACAGGCTGGAATCACGGCGTTGGCGGTCCATGGCCGCACCCGTGCCGACCTGTACACCGGTGAGGCCGAGTACGACACCATCGCCGCTATCAAGCAGGCGGTGTCGATACCGGTGTTTGCCAATGGCGATGTCGACTCGCCAGAGAAGGCCCGGTACGTGCTGGACGCAACCGGTGCCGACGGCCTGTTGATCGGCCGGGCCGCCCAGGGGCGGCCCTGGATTTTCCGTGAGATCGAACACTTCCTGCGCACCGGCGAAAAGCTGGCCGCGCCGCAAATGTCCGAGGTGGAACGAATTCTGCTGGAGCATCTGGCCGCACTGCATGCCTTCTACGGAGAAGTCATGGGCGTGCGCATCGCGCGCAAGCATGTGGGCTGGTATCTCGCAACCCTGCCGGGCGCCAGGGAGTTTCGCGCCCGCTTCAATCGTTTGGATGGTACGCAAGCACAATGCGCCGACGTTCAGGCCTTCTTCGCTGAACGTTACAAGAGCCTGACAGGGGACGAAGGGGTGGCCGCATGACGATGATGACCGAGACTTTAGTGAGTGGAATAACACCCGTGAGCGACAACGTGAATTTGAAACAGCACCTCAATACGCCTAGCGAAGAGGGTCAGACCCTTCGCGGGAGTGTCGAGAAGGCGCTGCACAATTATTTCGCCCACCTTGAGGGCGCTGCCGTCACGGATGTGTACAACCTGGTGCTTTCCGAAGTCGAGGCGCCACTGCTCGAAAGCGTGATGAACTACGTCAAGGGCAACCAGACCAAGGCCAGTGAGATGTTGGGC
The DNA here is from genome assembly GCF_001269905.1 of Pseudomonas corrugata. Lineage (GTDB taxonomy): Bacteria > Pseudomonadota > Gammaproteobacteria > Pseudomonadales > Pseudomonadaceae > Aquipseudomonas > Aquipseudomonas corrugata. The sequence continues at coordinate 56,247 of NZ_LHVK01000025.1, forward strand.
CTGAACCGCGGTACCCTGCGCAAGAAACTCAAGCAGTACGATCTGCTGTAAGCATTCAATCAAACCAGAAAGGCGCCCGCGTAAAAAACGGTCGCCTTTTTTGCTGACTTCCCTTGCTTTTGATGGAAATTGAAATGACCGACCAGACCACCCGCCTGCCGATCCGCCGCGCCTTGATCAGCGTCTCCGACAAGACCGGGATCCTCGAATTCGCCCGCGAGCTGCAACAGCTGGGCGTCGAGATCCTCTCCACCGGCGGGACCTTCAAGCTGCTGCAGGACAATGGCGTCGCCGCAGTGGAAGTCGCGGACTACACCGGTTTTGCGGAAATGATGGACGGTCGGGTCAAGACCCTGCACCCGAAAATCCACGGTGGGATCCTGGGCCGTCGCGGCATCGACGACGCCATCATGAACGAACACGGCATCAAGCCGATCGACCTGGTGGCGGTCAACCTCTACCCGTTCGAAGCCACCATCAACAAGCCGGGCTGCGACCTGCCGACCGCCATCGAGAACATCGACATCGGCGGCCCGACCATGGTCCGCTCGGCGGCCAAGAACCACAAAGACGTGGCCATCGTGGTCAACGCCAGCGACTACGCCAATGTGCTGGAAAACCTCAAGGCCGGCGGCCTGACCTACGCCCAGCGTTTCGACCTGATGCTCAAGGCCTTCGAACACACCGCCGCCTACGACGGCATGATCGCCAACTACATGGGCACCGTGAACCAGGCCGCTGAAACCCTGTCGACCGAAGGCCGCAGCGAATTCCCGCGCACCTTCAACACACAGTTCATCAAGGCCCAGGAAATGCGCTATGGCGAGAACCCGCACCAGAGCGCGGCGTTCTACGTGGAAGCCAAGCCTGCCGAAGTCGGCATTGCTACCGCCACCCAGTTGCAAGGCAAGGAGCTGTCGTTCAACAACGTGGCCGATACCGACGCCGCGCTGGAATGCGTGAAGAGCTTCGTCAAGCCGGCCTGCGTAATCGTCAAGCATGCCAACCCGTGCGGCGTGGCCGTGAGCCCGGACGCCGAGGGCGGTATCCGCCAGGCCTACGAACTGGCCTACGCCACCGACACCGAATCGGCCTTCGGCGGCATCATCGCCTTCAACCGTGAACTGGATGCCGAGACGGCCAAAGCCATCGTCGAGCGCCAGTTCGTCGAGGTGATCATCGCGCCTTCGGTCAGCGAAGAAGCTCGCGCCATCGTGGCCGCCAAGGCCAACGTGCGCCTGCTGGCCTGCGGCCAATGGTCGGCGGACCGTGCTCCGGCGTGGGACTACAAGCGCGTCAATGGCGGCCTGCTCGTACAGAGCCGCGACATCGGCATGATCGGCAGCGCCGACCTGAAAGTCGTGACCCAGCGCGCCCCGAGCGAGCAGGAAATCAACGATCTGATCTTCGCCTGGAAAGTCGCCAAGTACGTCAAGTCCAACGCCATCGTCTACGCCAAGAACCGCCAGACCATCGGTGTCGGCGCCGGCCAGATGAGCCGAGTGAACTCGGCCCGTATCGCCGCGATCAAGGCTGAACACGCCGGTCTGCAGGTTCAGGGCGCGGTCATGGCGTCCGATGCGTTCTTCCCGTTCCGCGACGGTATCGACAACGCGGCCAAGGTTGGTATCACCGCCGTGATCCAGCCGGGTGGTTCGATGCGTGACAGTGAAGTGATTGCCGCCGCCGACGAGGCAGGCATCGCGATGGTCTTTACGGGCATGCGCCATTTCCGTCACTAATATCGATCGATGTGGGCGCTGAGTTTGTGTGGGAGCACGGCTTGCCCGCGATAGCATCACCTCGGTGCGCCTGATAAACCGAGTTGCCTGCATCGCGGGCAAGCCTTGCTCCCACACAAGCTCGCTTCCACAGAAGAGCAGCTTCAGCGCTGCATACAGAATCAGCGTCATCCGAGGTTTTTGAAATGAATGTTTTGATCATTGGCAGCGGTGGCCGTGAACATGCCCTGGCCTGGAAAGTAGCCCAGGACCCGCGCGTGCAGAAGGTTTTCGTGGCGCCGGGCAATGCCGGTACCGCCATCGAAGCCAAGTGCGAGAACGTCGCGATCGACGTGCTGGCCCTGGAACAACTGGCCGATTTTGCCGAGAAGAACGTCTCGCTGACCATCGTCGGTCCGGAAGTGCCGCTGGTCGCCGGCGTCGTCGACCTGTTCCGCTCCCGGGGTCTGGACTGCTTCGGCCCGACTGCCGGTGCGGCACAGCTGGAAGGCTCGAAAGCCTTTACCAAGGATTTCCTCGCCCGGCACAAGATCCCGACCGCCGACTACCAGAATTTCACCGAAATCGAGCCGGCCCTGGCCTACCTGCGGGAGAAAGGCGCTCCGATCGTGATCAAGGCCGATGGTCTGGCCGCCGGTAAAGGCGTGATCGTGGCCATGACCCTGGCCGAAGCCGAAGACGCCGTACGCGACATGCTGGCCGGCAATGCCTTCGGTGATGCAGGCTCCCGGGTGGTGATCGAAGAGTTTCTCGATGGTGAAGAAGCCAGTTTCATCGTCATGGTGGACGGCAAGAACGTCTTGCCCATGGCCACCAGCCAGGACCACAAGCGTGTCGGCGACGGCGACAGCGGGCCGAACACTGGCGGCATGGGCGCCTACTCCCCGGCCCCGGTAGTCACTGCCCAGGTACACCAGCGCGTCATGGACCAGGTGATCTGGCCAACCGTGCGCGGCATGGCTGAGGAAGGCAACGTCTATACGGGCTTCCTCTATGCTGGCCTGATGATCGACAAGGCTGGTAACCCAAAAGTCATCGAATTCAACTGCCGTTTCGGCGATCCTGAGACCCAGCCGGTGATGTTGCGCCTGCAATCGAGCCTGGTACTGCTGGTCGAAGCCGCACTGGCCCAGGCGCTGGACAAGGTCGAAGCGCAGTGGGATCCACGCCCGAGCGTTGGCGTCGTTTTGGCGGCCGGCGGCTACCCGGGAGACTATGCCAAGGGCAGCGTGATCCGTGGTCTGGAGGCTGCGGCCCAGCAGGAAGGCAAGGTTTTCCACGCTGGTACCGCGCTGAAGGACGGCCAGGTCGTCACCGCCGGCGGTCGCGTGCTGTGCGCCACCGCCATGGGTACCAGTGTCGACGCCGCTCAGCAGCAGGCCTACAAGCTTGCCGCCGAGATCGATTGGGAAGGTTGCTTCTACCGTAAGGACATTGGTTATCGTGCCATTGCCCGCGAGCGTGGCGAAAATCTGGAATAACCCGGCCTTTCAGCCAGGCAGGGCTCCGTGGCCCTTGCCTGTCTGTCAGGGCGCCGCGCATAGTTATAATATGGCATCAACCTACGAAGGGATTTCGCCGTGCGCTGGCTCAGGATCGCCATAGGCTTTACCGTCACCTTGCTGACGCTGCTCTGCATGCTCCCGGCCCAGGCCGCGCCAGGCAGTGGCTGGGCGGTATTGCTCGACGAACAGGGCGACCTGACGCTGAGCGACATCCGCTCGGCCCGCTACACCAACCAATTCAGCCCCATTGACCTCGACCGTCTCCAGGCCGCCGAGCCCGACGGCGCACTGTGGCTGCGCTTCCGACTTGCTCCCGACAAGCATGAACAGATCCTGCGGATCTTCGCGCCCGACTTGTCGCGCCTGAATCTCTATGTGCTGGACGGCGATGCCCTGGTCGACCAGCAGATCACCGGCAATGCCCTGCCACGCAGTGAACACTCGGTGCCGAGCAGCGATTTCATGCTGGCCCTGCCCCGCAGCGATAAACCGCTGGACGTCTACCTGCGACTGGCATCCCGACACGAGCTGCGCCCGTACATCACCCTGCAACCGGCAATCACAGCGGCAGCGGATCAGAACCAGACCCTGATCTATGGCTTGCTGTTCGGCTGCATTACCATGCTGATCCTGCACAACCTCACCCGCTACGCCTACACCCGCTCACGCAGTTGCCTGTGGCTGGCGGCTTGTGAGGGGCTGCTGATGCTGAGCCTGGCCTTGTTGCTGAACCTGGCGGGGGGCTGGCTGCCCGACTGGCCGGCGGTGCAGACGCCGGGCGCCTATCTGGCTCTGTTGCTGACCGCACCTTGCGGCCTGATGTTCGCCTACCGATTCTTTGCACCCCTGGGACCGCATCCGCTGAACCGGCTGCTGCTGGGGGACATCGTATTCGTCATGCTGTGCTGCCTGTTGCTGTTGTTCGTCAACACCCTGCCGCTCAATATCATGACCTATGCACTGGTGGCCCTGGCGGGCTTGAGCATGCTGTTCGTCAGCGCCTGGCACTGGCAGAAGGGCTACCGCCCGGCACGCCTGTTTGTCGCGGCCATGGTGGTTTTCAACCTTGGCACACTGATCATTCTGCCCGCCCTGCAAGGCCTCACGGAGGTCGCTCCCCAAGGTCTGATCGTCACGTTGCTGGTATTCATCTGCATCAGCGGCCTGCTGATGAGCGTCGCCTTGGGTGAACGCCAGCGATCCATCAACGAGAGCCGTTTCAGCATCAGTCGCGATCTCGCCGCGAGCAATGCCGAGATCAATGCCAAGGCGGAATTCCTGGCCAAGATCAGCCACGAGATCCGTACCCCGATGAACGGCGTGCTGGGCATGACCGAGCTGCTGCTGGGTACGCCGCTGTCGGTCAAGCAGCGCGACTACGTGCAGACCATCCACAGTGCCGGCAACGAACTGCTGACGCTGATCAATGAGATCCTCGACATTTCCCGGCTCGAATCCGGTCAGATCGAACTGGACGATGTGCAGTTCGATCTCAATGCGTTGATCGAGGATTGCCTGAGTATCTTCCGCGCCAAGGCCGAGCAGCAGAATGTCGAGCTGATCAGTTTCATCCAGCCCCAGGTACCACGGGTGATCAGCGGTGATCCGACACGGCTGCGCCAGGCGCTTCTGAGCCTGTTGGAAAACGCCTTGAAGAAGACCGACGAAGGCGAGGTGCTGATCGTCGTGGCCCTCGACGAGCGCAGCAGCGAGCCACGCCTGCGCATCGCCGTGCAGGACAGCGGCTTGCCCATGGACGCCGAAGAGCGCGACACGCTCATGCATGCGGAACTGCATAGCAAGAACTTCCTGTCGGCCACGCGCCTGGGCGGCAACCTGGGCCTGGTCATCGCCCGGCAGTTGATCATGCTGATGCACGGGGAGTTCGGCATCAAGAGCGGAAGCAACCAGGGCAACACCTTGTGGCTGACGCTGCCGCTGGACCCGGATCGCCTGGAGCATCCGACCTCCGATCTCGACAGCCCGCTGCAAGGCGCGCGGGTACTGGTCGTCGACGACAATGAGACCTGCCGCAAGGTGCTGGTGCAGCAATGCAGCGCCTGGGGCTTGAATGTCAGCGCGGTGCCATCGGGCAAGGAAGCCCTGGCGCTGCTGCGCACCAAGGCTCACCTGCGGGACTATTTCGACGTGGTGCTGCTGGACCAGAACATGCCCGGCATGACCGGCATGCAACTGGCGGCCAAGATCAAGGAAGACCCGAGCCTGAACCACGACATCCTGTTGATCATGCTCACCGGCATCAGCAACGCACCGAGCAAGATCGTGGCGCGCAACAGCGGAGTCAAGCGCATCCTCGCCAAACCGGTGGCCGGTTATACCCTCAAGACCACCCTCGCGGACGAACTGAACCAGCGCAACAAAGGCCATGCCCCCAATGTCCCATTGAATGCCGGTCCCGCCGCGCCGGTGAAAGTCCCGAGTGACTTCCGCATCCTGGTGGCCGAAGACAACAGCATTTCCACCAAGGTCATCCGCGGTATGCTCGGCAAGCTCAACCTGCAACCCGACACCGCCAGCAACGGCGAGGAAGCCCTCAAGGCCATGAAGGAACGGCACTACGACCTGGTCCTGATGGATTGTGAGATGCCGATCCTTGACGGGTTCTCCGCCACCCAGCAGCTGCGGGCCTGGGAAATGAGCAACCAGCGAACCCGTACGCCCATCGTAGCGCTCACGGCCCACATCCTGGCCGAGCATAAGGAACGGGCCCGCCAAGCCGGGATGGACGGCCACATGGCCAAGCCGGTGGAGTTGTCGCAACTGCGCGAGCTGATCGAGCACTGGGTCGCCCAACGCGAGCAACAGAACCGCACGGTGCAAACGTCCTGAGCCGACAGACGTCACACCGCCTGATAGACTCCCGTCGTCTTCCTCCGCCTTGAGCCCCAACCATGCTCCATGTGCTGTTCAGCGTTTATCTGAAGATGCTGGTGCTCTACAGCCCCTTCTTCGTGTTGTCGTGCTTTATCGGCCTGACCCGTGGCTACTCGCGCAAGGAGCAGCGACGCCTGGCCTGGAAGGTCGCGATCGCGACACTGGTCTCCAGCGTATTGCTGTATTTGTTCGGTCGGGTGATTTTCAGCGTATTCGGCATTACCGTGGATGCGTTCCGTATCGGTGCCGGCAGCGTACTGTTCATCTCGGCGCTGGGCATGGCCCAGGGCAAGTCGGCCGTACAGACCGACAATGTCCAGCAGGACGTGACCATCGTCCCGCTGACCATTCCATTGACCGTCGGCCCCGGTACCATCGGCGCGCTGCTGGTGATGGGCGTGAGCCAGCCGCACTGGGACGACAAACTCATGGCCATTATCAGCATTGCCCTGGCCAGCTTCACCGTCGGGGTCGTGCTCTATCTGTCCAGCCGCATCGAACGGATTCTGGGTGACCAGGGCTTGCAGATCGTCAGCCGCCTGATGGGGTTATTTGTCTGTGCGTTGGCGGCACAGATCATCTTCACCGGGGTGAAGGGCTACCTGATGCCGTAGCACCGCTGACCGGTCACCCTTGCTTGCGGCGGTTGAAGCGCTTTCGCAGCACCTCCTTGCGATGTTCGCCCAGGTATTGCTCGATGTCCGACCTGAACTCTTCGTAACGAGCCGGGTTGAACGTCACAAAGGATTTACCGCGAAAGATTTCCCGCGCCGACGATTGCCAGTTCACGAAAAGAACCCCGCCGTTATTCGAGGTTCCGGTCTGCCTTATGGAGGCAGACGAGGCAATCAGGATACCGTTGGCCAACTGCTCGCAGGGAATGACGGAGAGACGGGCGCCCTCGGGCGTCTTGACCTGGCTGTTGTACAGATTGAGGGTTTGCTTATCCTGCTTCAGCCCGTCAATCGTGGTGTTCACCACCGCACCGAGCACCGACGCTGCCGGGACACTGGCTTTCACCCCATCGATGATTCCCTTGACGATGTCGCTGATCACGAAGTCCATGTCTACGCGCTGGGAACGCTCGGAGTAGCGGGTGTAGCCGTCATCGGCAACGAAACATCCGAGGTCATGCAGACACCGGATAAACGCGTCATACCACGCCAAGGTGTTCTTGCCGCCAGGTACTTCAAAGTTGGCCTCCATGATGGCCATGGTCATCAGGTTCTCCATGATCGCCATGTTGGTGAGCGACATGTTGGCGCCGTAGCCTACCAGCGCGTTTCCCAACATCAGCGCGTCCAGGTCCTGGGTCGGGCTGTCCTGCAGTGCAGCGGACCGACGCATACGCCGGCCGGCAGAGACCAGCGCCTTGCGCCTGTTGATGCGTGCACCGATCAGCTCAATACTCTGCTCGACACTTACTTCACTTTCAAACTGTTCCATATATAACTTCCCTGGTTATGTAATGACCACTCCTGCGATCAAACAGCAATCTAATTTACCCTTCAGGCAAACTGCAACTTTCAGCTTATTGCAACATATTTAGCTCTTCTCACCCCCCCGACAAACATCCGGATTTAAATCAACCCATCCACTCACTTGAATTCACCGGCCACCGTTGTATTTATAAAAGACAACTTTGACGGAGATTTCCATGAACAACCCATTACTGACCGGCCTGGTCACGGGCCCTAACCTGCTCTCCTATATCGAGATGCTTTCCCCGCAGGATCACAACGACATCGCGGACTGCAATAGCATTGCCACCCGATCAGCCGACCTTGGCCATAACCGCTATACAGACTCTAAAAGCTGGTTCGAAGAGTATGTCCGCACATTGAATTTCCTCGGCTGGGCGCTCTATGACGACACCATCCTCACCCGCACTCGGCACTTCGTCACGGGCTCGGTGGCAGATTTCCTGGTTCAGGGCGCCCAGACCATGACGGACTCCCGACAGGCGAATGCAATGATCGATACCCTCGACGCCCTGAAAGCCAATCAACCGGCAATGCTGTCCTTCGACAGGGAAACCCGGCATGGCGAAACGTTTCAGATCATCCCGGCCCGCTACGACTCACGGAACAACGTCCATATTGCCGTCTATAAGCTCGAACTCAATATGGATATAAAAAAGCACAGATTTCTGTTTTGGGACTGGGAAAAGCGCTCGGCAGAAATCATCCAGCAACAGGCACTCTTCAAACTGGACAGGAATCATTTGAACAACAAAAGAGCCCTGATCAAAAAGAAGTTGAATGAACACCTCATGAGGCGATTCAACCTGAGAAGAGTCGCCCCATGAGCATCCATTCATCTGGCCCATCTATAGATGGGTCTGATTAATTCACCGCATTGTTTTCCAGCGCCTTCGAGACGCTCAGCAACGCCTTAAGCGTGATGCTATTGCGCGGATCCGGCTGGGCGTCCAGGCGCTGTATCAACTTTGAAACGGCATAGCGTCGATGATTCTCGAAACTGAGCAACACCTCCCCGCGCAGGTTGATATCGCTGGCGTAAACTTCACGAATAATCACACTGTGTCCATTGTCAGGATCAATGATCACCAAGTGCTCATCGACAATGCTCAACAACAGTCTGGCCGGGTCAGACAGTTCCCAGATCAACTTGCCAGGTTCGACAGGTGCTCCGTTCAGGGAAGGTCGGCAGTCGAGAACGACCGATTCGAGCCTCAGCCAGGCCACCTTCGTCAGCCGGTAACTCACACTCCCCTGCCCCATGCGCAGGATCAAGGTCGTGACATCGTCCGGCAGCAGATCACCGATCTTCATCTTCTCCCCGCCGACGACCAGCACCTCGCCGTCACGCTGGACGTAGCCAAGGGGTCCTGTCTCTTGCATGGCCGGATAGCTCAGCAGCCTGCCATTACTGTGTTCATGGAACAGCAGGTTGTCCGGTCGCCGGGTTCCCAGTACATCGAAGGTCCCTGTGAATTCGGCCCTGGGCATTCGAATCAAGCGCTTGTGCTCAGTGACGAACCATTTCAGGTCGTCGGGATCTTCCACGGTCAGTAGAGCACTGCGAAACGGCTGGTCCGCCAATCGCTCGAGCATCTCCTGCTTCCGGCCATCCTGGGCAGTGACCCACTCACGAGTCACGCCCGTGATCAACGCTGGCTCCCGACTCCGCAACGAAACCACGACACCTTCGGGCGTCACGCCACGCAGTCCGGTACCGTCGACCGTCACCTCGACAAATCGCCAGGGTGCCCATTCACGCTGCGCCTTGGGTAACGCGTCAGCCTGCAACACTTGCGTGCCCAGTCCAAAGACCGACTCAAGCTGCTGCGGATCGATGAACGCCTGGCGATGGACTTGCCCCTTGGATACATCGAATAACCAGGCCGCCTCGCCATCCGGAGTGACGCTCAGCAGGCGCATTTCCTTCCCATGCCCCGGTTCAGCCAGCAGCAGCCTGCTGCCGATGTACCAGGCACACAACGTCGCGTCACCGCTGAAGCTGGTCAGGCCGACAAGGGTCAGACACTCGGCGGCGTGTCGTCGGGCCAGCGGTTGCAGTGCAGACCACCAATGTGTCCGATTCCGGAACCATGGCTCGTTCATCCCCTCCAGGCTCAGGTCACCCTGGTCCGTGAGGGTGTAGAACAGACCGTCAGCAGTCAGCACCAGATACCCATTGTCGATGGCGATGATATTTTCCAGCTTCTCGTGCTGCTTCCACTTGCTTGACCACTGCCACTTGTCCGCCACCAGGGTGCGTCGCCGGCGGCAGAGTTCCTTCGCGGGCCTGTCGTACACGATGAACACATCGCTGCCGTCCTTCGGCGTGAGCAAAGTCAGATCCGTCATGTTCTTGATCGAGTCCGGCCAACCACGCAGATGGTTGTGTTTCGGCGCGGGGCGGATGATCAGTCGGTCGCTGCGACGAACCCAGGCCATGTCCCGCCACTGCGCGTCGATTTTCCAGCAGACCGACACAAAGGGGGCTGGCCGCCAATTGACGGTGACGTAAGTCGCATCATTATCGACATACGGTGTGAAGGGGTAGCCGCTGCCCAGAACCTGAGTCCAGTCGGCCAATGTTTCGCTGGCACTGAAGACCGATTCCAGCGCCGGCCCTTCCTCCCGAGTCACCGAACTGAGCAGCAATTGCCCATCATGGATGACATAGACCAGCACATCGCGGGTCTGGTCCGCACGGGTGATTTGCTGTTCGATATGAATCACCCCCTGGGCGTCGGCCTCGACGCTGCGGATGCTGGTCGCCGCATTCTTTGCGCCCCGTAGCCAATAGCGATGACTCAACAGTCCGGTGTTCGCATCGACCTGCCAGATGATCAGGCCCTCCGGTTCATGGAAATAGGCACTGTCGCCTGCCACCGCCCCCAGCAGTGCGTCATCGGTACCGGGGATCTCGTTACGGATGTACAGGAAACGGTCCTCCTTCGCGTCATACCAGGCCGTGACGTAACGGGGCTCGTCGGGCTTCTCGAAGGGAATCAGGTAGCGGTGGACCGGCGTGTAGGGCATCGCCAGGCGGTGACCTTGCGCCAGGCGCTTGAGGTGTGGCTGCAACGCCTGTCGATCCATGCCCGCAGGCACGTCCTGCTCGATAAGCGTGAGTTTGCGTTCGCTCAGCTCGACTTGGAACACCTGGTTGCCAGCGATCCGCAGCAGCACGTCATGAAAGCCCGTTCCCGTGAAGCTCACCTGGACGGCGCCCACGAACAGTTTCGCGTAGCGCTCGATCCGGATATCGCCCTCAGTGGCCCAGGGCGCATCCAGCACCCAACCCGAGCGCTGTCGGTTCAACGACTCGCATGTGAGGCTCACGCCGGGATTGAGGCCCACTGCGCAACGCTTGCCCGCGCCTCTGATCCGGTAGCTGACTTTTCCGTGCCACACCGTTGGGAGCACCGGCACCACCAGTGAACGCTCGGTCTCATCGAGCAACACGTCGATCACGGTTGGCCGGTAATCCGGGAGCATGCGGTACAGGATGTAGTCGCTCGGAAACGAATAGAACGAAAACAGGAACAGCCATCCACCATCTGCCTTCTTTTTTTCCAGCCGCCGTGCCGTGTCGAACCCGGTGTCATGGCGCAATCCCGCGAATGGCAGCGCCTTGTATTCATAGCGATAACAGGTTCTCGGCATGCAAGGCAGTACGATGGCCTGGCCGGCGGACGGGGTGAACCTGACTCGCTCGGTCAGGCGCAGCTCCCGACGGATATCGATCGCCCGGTCATAATCGTCATCGAACGTCGGCACGCCGAAATGATCTCGCAACGGATACAGCCTCGGGCTGTCCAGGACCAGTTCGCCGCGGACCAGATCCAACGTGCCGACAATCAGTGACGGACGTGGCAACCAGGCTTCGCTGTGGGCGTCAAACCGGTAGGCCTGGAGATGGGCCTTGCTCAGTTCATCGAAGAACAGCCCGACCTGCTTGGCCTCTTCGGCGATGGCGGCAAATCCCTGGGCCACTGCCGTCACCCCTACCGCCAAGCCGCCCAGGATCACGGCGGCCCCGCCAAGAAACGCACCGGCAGTGGTGGCGCCGACCGTGAGCGCTCCCGCCGACAACATCAGCCCGGCCGAATCGAAAGCCAGTTGAGTACCGAACCGGGCGCGCTCGATCTCGCTGGACGCGGTCGCCAACTGATAGATATCGAACCCGACATTCGCCAGTTGCAGCACGCCTCCGGTCGCCTCGCTCACGCTGGAACCCACCGCCGCCCTGACCACAGGCGCAACAGTACGGGCAATCAGCTTTTCTTCCGCCAACGCCTGTCGGACCAAACCTACCAAGCCCGCTACATCGGCCACGTTGCCATGGACCAGTTGTGCGTAATTGACATAGCCATGCAACCGGACCGCCAGGGACAAAGGACGATCCGGACCTTCCCGATCAGTCAACGCGGACATCAGCGCCTGTATGCTGAAGCCGGCGTTGAGGGTGTGAACGCTGCCCACTTCGGCAGGCTCGCTCGGGACCAAGGGTTTGTTGGCCAGGGCCAGGAAACGCTCCGAGAGGTAGTTCTTGATGCGCAGGAGTCGATGGTCGTCGGAGATGACCCGCACCAGTTGCCCGGGGTCTTTCGGATCGATCAGGTTGATCCGATACGACCCGTCCGAGGTGATCTCCAGGGTTTCGAACAACGGCACAAGTTGCGGTGCCAGTTGGTTCTGCTGCCGGAGTTGGGCCGTGACTTCTGCAATGCGCTGTCCCCACCAGTGACCATCCAGCGCCAACAGACTGCTGCCGAGTCGAGGATTGTTCATGAGCGATTGCCCGCGGGCACTGGCCAAGCGCTGCCTGACAGGGGGTTGCGTATGCCCAGGCAAGGCACCCGGTTGCAGCAGTTCCGAGACCCGGATCGAACCGGGTAGCAGGGCTTTCGACACGCGTTCACCGTCCAGCTCGATCAGCTCGAACGCCGGACGAGCCGCATCACCGTACGCCGCATAGTGAATGGCCATTTCCTGCTGGATAAAGAACCGCTCCAGTGCCTGCCTGAATCGAGTGGCATGCTCGAATTCGAAGACGCCGAAATTCGGATCGTAGAAGTGATAGGTGCTGCGCTCGCCGTCGAAGGTCCTGGCCACCAGCATGGCGTGGTTGTCGGAATTGAGCATCAACGTGCCGGTGTTTGTCCTGGCTTGCAGCGTCTCCACGACCCGCTTCAGATCCGAGCGCCCCAAGGCATTGCCGACATCACTGAGCTGCACTTCACGCAACGCTTCCACACCTTGCAGGAACGTCACGCAATCGCTTGCCTCAGGCTCGATGGCACCCAGGTAGAAGCGCTCGCGCAGGGTGGTGAGCGCCGCCTTCCCCGTCGCCATGGCTGCCGCCATGACCAGGGCCAGTGGATAACAGCGTCCGCCCACCGTGTCGCCTTCGCCCTGAAGCAGCAAATCCTGGGGAACAAGCTTGATCGTGTCAGCCTCGAAGCCGTCCAGGACAGTCGCCAGGCGCTCGGTGATCCGGTCACGGTACTCAAGCTTCGCCACCTGCTGGATCCGGGCAACATGCCGCCCCCACTGGCGCAGTGTCAGGGGCTGCTCCAGCGCCTGCTTCTTCAAGCCCAGGGCGGTGTCGGAATGCCCGGGCGGCCCACCGCTCGGGTCGGCCAACCCGGCCTGGAAAGCCGACGCTTGAAGCTTGAACAAGACACGCTCAATCGTCGCGTAGTTACCCGCGATGCCGCGCTCGTCGAGGTTGTTGGCCAGGTTATCCAATTGGGGGCGAGCCGCCTCGAAGCTGCGGTTATCCAGCGCCTGCGCGCCGATCAACGCCCCCACCAGCAGGCGTTGCAACGGGCTCAGTTGAGCCACTTCGAAACTGCCCTTGGCCAGACGGCCCAACAGTTCAACGATAGACAAACGCTGGGTCTGCGCATCGCTCAAGGAGGCGGGGGGCAGCAACTTCGCGGCCTGGTCGCGGATCGACTGGCGCTCCGCAAAACTCAACACGATGGCCTTATCAAAAGACACCACGCCGGTATGACTGCGATTCATCGTGCTCATGAAGGTGTCACCCAACTCATCGGCCAGACGCTGCAGCAACTCGGTGGATAGCAAATGGCGGCCCTCCAGTACCGGCCAGCCTTCGTCGAACTGGAGCGAGCGGTACTTGAGCAGCTCTGCCATGTCACCGGCATAACGGGCCTTGAAGCGGCCTTCCTTCCAGCGCTTTTGCTCGTTGGCGAGCCATTGCGCGGTATCGCTTTCGTTCTCCTTCCAGGAGTGGTCCTGCTCTTCCTCGGTGGCCAGGTTAACGCTGGTGACCGCCGGGATGGCGGCTTCCGCTCGCCACCGTTCAGCCGTTCGAGGCGTGAAATGCGCCCTCAGGTGAGCCGCCATGCCCTCGAGCATGGCGCCAGGTCCGGTCAGGTAGATCGTCACTTCGCTCTGGGGGCGGATTCCATCGCTGTAGTAGGTAGCGGCGGCCTGCACCAACAAAGACGTGGTCATTTCCACCTCCGGTGGCAACTCATGCAAAACGCCAAACACCTGGGTCGCCGCCTGCTTTGCAACACGGGCCATGGCGTCGACATCGGTAAAGGCAACGTTCTGTTCATCGGCCAGGCGAGCGGTGGCATCGACGATTTCATAGTTGAGCCTGAAACGATCGAGCACGGCCTCGAGCATTGCCGAACCTGGGTGGGCCATCAGAAACGCGTTGCTCAACGAGTTCCGTACCACAACGGCGCGCAGCTCGTATGGGCGAGCCAAACGCTCCACCGGCATGCGAAAAACGCGGTTCAACTCGGGTTTGCTGTCCGCGAAGCCCTTGAGTGCCTCACGACTTTGCGATGGGATCTGCTCCAGATAATCCATGTACTTGTTGCGCAAGGTCTGGCGACCCGGCATCCAGTCGGGATTTCGATCAAGCAACAACTGCAGCGTGCCCAGGAGCGCGTCGGTCTTGAACCCGCGAATGTCGACTGACCCCAATTTTTCCAGCAAGGGTGGCAGACAGTCGACGTCGGCATATCGGCCGCCCTCCCTGAACAGCGCCTCGGCGCGCACGACATCGGAGGCTGAGGCAAAATTGCCACGCAGGCTGATCTCGCGTTCGTAGATGTCTTTCAGTTGGAGCCCTTCACCCCGGGCCAGATCACGTAGCGCCAAGTTCCCTTCGGCCAATACCTGCAGGCTGCGCCGGTTATCGGCCTTCAGGGTATGGAGCCGCGCCTTGTCCTGGCCGTAGGCCCGAACCAGCAGGTCCACTCGCGCATCATCGGCACTGCCGCCGTTTTCCACGGCCTTCTTGATATGGGCATACATCTGTTGCTTGAGGACGATGGCACGTTCTTCATAAAGGTCACCCAGTTCAGATGCATCGGTACTATCCTTCCCACCGCTGGACATGGCATCCGCCTTGGCGGCTTCGACAATAATCCGGTTGGTTTCATAGGCCAGCAGTGCATCACTGTCATACCAGAGATAAAGTTGATGCCCCTCGGCACCCATCACGTGTTTCCAGATATTGATGTAGTCGCGCTGAATGTCGCCAACGCCTCCGCCGAGCCAGGCAAAGTGCAGTTTTTTCGGCACTTCCGTGGCCGCTACTTTCAATTGATCGAGACTGTTTTGCAGGCGCGCTTCAAAATCCTCTACCTGGTTTTGAATGTGCACCAGATCCACAGGAGCGGAGCCGCCAGTTGGCGTCAGCTCAGCCGCGCGGCGCCGACGGCTGCCCCGCAATGCCGTCAACGCCTGCTTGAGCAGTCCCAGCGGTTCCAACAGGTCTGACGCATCCTGCACGGCAATGCAGCCGGAGTAATATCGGAGCACCGCATCATATTGATCATCACCCTTGTAGGGCACTAACGCCTGTTCAAGATCCTTAAGTTTTAGTACACCCTTGAAATCGACATAACCCGCAGCCGATGAAAATCTGCTCTCACTCATAACAACACTTCCATTTATCGTATATGAATAGCCGAAGCCACTTCCAGGCAACGGCAGCCCACACATGCACTCAGGCATCCGGGCATTAAACTTTAAAGAGTGACACTCTCGATAAGCGCGGATAAAAGTAACCTAGCGCCCAGCCACGACTCAACCAATAAGAAAACCAATAAATTTCCAAATAAGAAACAACTTCATGTTACAGGCACAGCATGCCCGTAACTTGATGTCATAGAGCGGTTATATATAACCAAAGACAGTCAGTAGATAACAGATTCGAGAAACGACGGCAGCCCGAGCGGGCTGCCGGGTTGCGTCAGAGCGGCTTGCTGCCATACCAGCGCGGCGTGTATACCCACTCGCCGCCGTCGGCACGGGGAAATACGCAGGTGGTCGAAGACCCGACCAGGACCATGGTACGCATGTCGACCTGGTCCGGGGTCAACTGCCCCAGCGTCGTGACGCGCAGGGTCTGGCCCGGACGGCCGATATCACGCCCCAGGACCACTGGCGTCTGCGCGGTTCGATGCTGGGCGACAATCTCCAGCGCCCGCCCCAGTTGCCAGGGCCGGGAACGTGAGATGGGGTTGTAGAACGCCAGCGCGAGATCCGCTTGTGCCGCCAGGTCCAGGCGTTTCTCGATGATCGACCAGGGCTTGAGGTTGTCCGACAGCGACAGCACGCAGAAGTCATGACCCAGCGGCGCACCGGCCTGGGCGGCCGTGGCCAGGGAAGCCGAGACACCCGGCAGGATCTGCAGATCGACAGCGTGCCAATGGGTATTCGTCGACTCATGCAGCGCTTCCAGCACCGCGGCGGCCATGGCGAACACCCCTGGATCGCCGGATGACACCACCACCACGGAGCGTCCCTGGGCCGCCAGTTCGAAAGCATGGCGGGCGCGTTGCAGCTCTTCGCGGTTGTCGGTGCAGTGTTGCACCTGATCGGCCCGGAACGGCCCGGCCATGCGCACGTAGGTTTCGTAGCCCAGCACGTCGTTGGCGCGGTCGAGTTCGGCGCGCACCGCTGGCACCATCAACTCGGCCGCCCCCGGGCCCAGACCGATCACCGCCAGGCGCCCCCGTGGACGGCCGATCCGTTGCGAATCCAGGGGCTGTTCGGCCACTGCGATGGCGAGGCTGCCCATGACCCGAATCGCTGCCGGCTGGCCGAGGGCCTCGCTCAACCCTCCCTCGATGTCGTCGCTGGCGGAGACAAAGCGCAGTGGCACGCCCAGGGTCGAAGCGGCTTCGTGCAGCTCTGCACGGGTCATGTCGCTATCCGCTGCCAACAGGCAGGCCAGCGATTGCAGCGCAAGGCCGGCGTGACCCAGGGCATCGCCAATGGCGACCGCTACGTCCGTCGCCCCAGCGCCCAGTGCCACCGCTACGTTACGCGGATAGATACGCAGCTCATCAGTCGCGGGCACTCCGGCAGCACAGTCGACGCGGATGGCCAGACGTGCCTGTTGATCCTGGGGCAAGTGCGCCTGATCCAGCCACGGCGCGGCCCCTTCGATGCGCACCGGCTCGCCGGCCAGCAGATCGGACACGAAGCGCTTGCCCTGCTCCAGATCGTCGAGACGGTAGCCGCTCGGAGGATTGAGCAGGCAAGTGCCGAAACGCAATTCGCCGCTGGTGGTGATCGCCGGGGCGACTTGCAGGGCGGTCGCGATGTCCCGGGCCATGACGTTGACCCCGCCCAGGCCACCGAGCAAGGGCACCACGGCACTGCCGTCTTCGGCCACGGCCAGCACGGCGGGCTCGGCGCCTTTTTCCAGCAGCAGCGGCGCCAGGGTGCGGATAACGATGCCCGCCGCGCACAGGGCGATGATGGGGGTGTCCTGCTGATAGAGCTCGCGCAGCGTAGCGCCGAACTCCAGGTAGTGACGGTCCACGCCCTCGACCCGCCCGGCCAGGCCGTGGATCAAGGCATCGGGATAGCACTGCTGGACCCGCCGGGCCGTTGCGAGGCTGCCCGGACCGAGGATAACGATTGCCGGTGCCTTGAACGTCATCCCTGCCACCGTTCGCCCGGCACGATGATCAACGAGAAATACGGCGAGGACATTGGCTCGACTTCATCCAGCGGCACGATTTTCTGGTTGGCCATGGTCGCCCGTTCGACGTACAACGCCCGGCCATCCAGGCCCAGTTCCCCGAGCACCTGGCGGACCTTGGGGAAATTGCGCCCCAGCTTCATGATCACCGCGGCATCGGCATCGGCCAACCGGCGCTTGAGTTCGTCATGGGGCAGCACACCCGAGAGCACCGACAGGCTCTGGTTGCGGTACACCAGCGGCGCGCCGAGCACCGAGGCTCCGCCCAGCATCGAGCAGACGCCGGGAATGACTTCGGCGTCGTAGTGCTCGGCCAGGCGATCGTGCAGGTACATATACGAACCGTAGAAGAACGGATCACCCTCGCAGATCACGGCCACGTCGCGACCGGCATCCAGATGCACGGCCACCTGTTCGGCGGCGGTGTCGTAGAAGTCGGCAATCACCTGCTCATAGGACAGCGGCGCCGGCAACGCCTCAGTAGTGACCGGGTACACCAGCGGCATCAGCGTCTGCGCCTCCTGCAGGTGCATCTCGATGATCCCGAAGGCGTTGCCCTTCTTGCCCTTGGCGACGAAGTACGCCACCACGGGGGATTCGCGCAGCAGGCGCAGGGCCTTGAGGGTAATCAGTTCCGGATCACCGGGGCCCACGCCGAGGCCGATCAGACGTCCACGCTGCTGCATCATTCAATCTCCGTGGCGAGGGCATTGACGGCGGCCGCAGCCATGGCGCTACCGCCGAGTCGACCTTGCATGATCACGAACGGCACGCCACGGCTGTTGGCCGCCAACATCGCCTTGGACTCGGCGGCGCCGACGAACCCCACCGGAAAGCCCAGGATCAACGCGGGTTTCGGTGCGCCGGCGTCGAGCATCTCCAGCAGGTAGAACAGCGCGGTGGGCGCATTGCCGATCACCACGACGCTGCCTTCCAGATGTGGACGCCATAGTTCCAGGGCCGCCGCCGAACGGGTGTTGCCCAATTCACGGGCCAACTGCGGCACGCTCTCGTCGCGCAAAGTGCAGATCACCGGGTTGTTGGCCGGCAGGCGAGCGCGGGTCACGCCCTCGCTGACCATCCGCGCATCGCACAGGATCGGCGCACCGGCAGCCAGGGCCTGACGCCCGGCCGTGCCCGCGCCTTCGGAAAACTGCAGCCCATCGACCGCCTCGACCATGCCGCAGGCATGGATCACCCGTACCGCGAGTTTTTCCAGATCGGCAGGAATGCGCGCCAGGTTGGCCTCGGCGCGAATGATCGCGAAGGAGTTGCGATAGATCTCCTGACCGTCGCGGATGTAATCAAGCATCAAAGGGGGCTCCGGGGGCGAGCGTCGAGCCATTGGCCGACCGCTTCAATAGTCAGATTGTGCGCCTGCAACGCGCCGAAACCCGGCTGCGTGGCATCGCGAAAATAGAGGTCGTAACGACCGGGAGCGACCGCCAGCAAGGTGGCGGGCGCGATATGGGCCGCCGCGCAGGAGCGCGGGCAGCCGGACAAATGGATCTTCATCCCATGACCTTGGGATTGCAGCACGTCGGCCAATCGCCGGGCATCGGCCTTGGTGTCGGCCAGGGCCTTGCCGCAGCCACTGGAGCCGGTGCAGGCGATGAGGTGTGCCAACGGTTGTTCCGCCGAACACAGCAGGCCCAACCCTTCGAGCCGCGCCAGCACTTCATCCGCGTCCTCGCGGTGTACGTTGGGCAACAACAGGCTTTGCCATGGGGTGAAACGAAGGCTGCTGTCACCCTTCTCCCGGGCCAGTTGCGCCAGGCCTCGCAGCATGACGGCGTCGAGTCGGCCAAGGGGCGCCGCGGCGCCCACGTAGACACGTTCGTCATGTTGGGACTGGATGCCGAGGTGCAGTCCATCTATGGACCCGACGCGCTGCCAACCAGTACACGGCTGCAGTGGGATCCGGCGGGCCAGTTGCTGGATGAATTCAGTGTCGGGAAGTTCGGCCAGCAGGTGGCGCAGGCGAATCTGGTCCGGGCGAGCCAGGTCGAGAAACAGCTCCAGCACCGCCAGCACCAACCCATGTCCTTCGGCCAGGGGGACCGCGCCTGCCGGCTCATCCAGGGGCGAGCCCGCCAACCCGAACGCCAGCCAGGACTCGCCGTGACGCATGAACGCCGACAACCACAGGTCATGGTGATGATCGAGCATCGCCAGCGCCTCGCCGCCGTCCAATTGCACGGCGAACTTGGCCGACAGCTCGTGGAATCGATCGTGGGTCTGCAGGCTGAGCAGAATCTGCGCGGCCAACGGGCGGGTGTCCAGCAGCATCTGCCGGTCAATGCCGGCCGTGGGGCTGAGCATCAGGTTGCGCACATCGTCGCCGGCCGGCGTGTGAGGACCGAGACCCGCGACCAGCAATGACTCGATCAGGGCGGCGTGTTCAGTGCCGATTCCGCGAATCTGCAGATTGGCCCGGTTGGTCGCCTCGATCACGCCACCAGCGAACTGCTCGGCCGCCGACGCTACGGCTTCGGCCTGATCCGCCTGGATAGCGCCGCCATCGAGCTTGATCCGGCAGATGCCACCGTCCAGCGCCTGGACGACACGCAGCAACCCCGGGCAACCCGAGGGGCGTATGACGTTGGAGGATCGACGTTCGTTCAAGGGAAAACCGGTCAATGGGACACACCGCATCGGCGAAGGACCGCCATTATGCCTGCTTTGCCAGGGGGCATGAAAAGCTTGCCCGTCGGATTATGTGCAGCGCCGCCAGGAATGTGAGGCGCGAGCTGGCTGGCGATAGCGGTCTGGCTGGCAAGGTGGGGCTGAATGGACCGACGCCATCGCGAGCAGGCTCGCTCCCACAGGGGATCTGTGGCTGGCACAAATCAAGTGGGCAACCTCACTCCAATGTGGGAGCGAGCCTGCTCGCGAAGCGGTCTGTCTGTGACGGTGATGTTGAATGAAGCACTGCCATCGCGGGCAAGCCTTGCTCCCACAGGGGATCCGCGGCTGGCACAAATCAAGTGGGCAACCTCATTCAAATGTGGGAGCGAGCCTGCTCGCGAAGCGGTCTGTCTGTGACGGTGATGTTGAATGAAGCACTGCCATCGCGGGCAAGCCTTGCTCCCACAGGGGATCTGTGGCTGGCACAAATCAAGTGGGCAACCTCACTCCAATGTGGGAGCGGGCTTGCTCGCGAAGCGGTCTGTCTGTGACGGTGATGTTGAATGAAGCACTGCCATCGCGGGCAAGCCTTGCTCCCACAGGGGATCTGTGGCTGGCACAAATCAAGTGGGCAACCTCACTCCAATGTGGGAGCGAGCCTGCTCGCGATAGCAGGCCGTCTCTGATGATAATGTTGAACGGAACACTGCCATCGCGGGCAAGCCTTGCTCCCACAGGGGATCTGTGGCTGGCACAAATCAAGTGGGCAACCTCACTCCAATGTGGGAGCGAGCCTGCTCGCGAAGCGGTCTGTCTGTGACGGTGATGTTGAATGGGCACCGCCATCGCGGGCAAGCCTTGCTCCCACCGGCGCGGTATGATGGCGGCCCGGTTCGCGGGACTGATGTGCCCGTCGAGCAACCCTACCCATTCGAGGAACAGAGATGACCCCCTGGCTGACCGTAGTGGGCATCGGCGAAGACGGCTTCAAGGGCCTGGGCCGAACGGCTCGCCATGCCCTGTTGCGGGCGACGCGGATTCTCGGCAGCGCTCGCCAACTGGCGTTATTGCCGGTGTGCATTCGCGGCGAACGGGAGCTGTGGCCAAGCCCGTTTTCCCTGGAGCCACTGCTGGCGCGACGGGACGAGCCGGTGTGTGTGCTGGCCAGCGGCGATCCGATGTTCTATGGCGTTGGCGCCAGCCTCGCCAAACATGTGCCAAGCGACCAGATGCTGGTCATCCCGGCCCCATCGTCATGCTCGCTGGCGGCAGCGCGCATGGGCTGGCCGCTGCAGGAGGTGGTCACGCTGTCGCTGGTGGCGCGTCCTCTGGCAGCGCTCAATGCCCATTTATCCACAGGCGTCCGGCTGTTGTTGCTGAGCAATGACCGCCACAGTCCCGCTGCAGTGGCGTCATTGCTGCGCGAGCGCGGGTTCGGCCCCAGCCCCATGAGGGTGCTGGAACACCTTGGCGGCCCGGCAGAACGACGGATCGAGAGCTGCGCGGCGCACTGGTCCGAGCCGGACGTCAGCGACCTGAACCTGATCGCCGTCGAATGCCGGGCCGAACCCTCGGCGTTGCGCCTGTCACGCCTGGCCGGTTTGCCGGACACCGCGTTCGAACATGATGGCCAATTGACCAAGCGCGACGTACGCGCCATCACCCTGGCCCGTCTCGCCCCGATGCCCGGCGAATTGCTCTGGGACGTCGGCGCCGGCAGCGGCTCCATCGGCATCGAATGGATGCGCGCGCACCCGGCCTGCCGAGCCCTGGCCATCGAGGCCGACGACGGCCGCCAAGGCTTGATCGAACGTAACCGCGATACCCTCGGCGTACCCGGCCTGCAACTGATTCGCGGACGAGCGCCCCAGGCACTCGAGGGCCTGGAGCGACCGGATGCCGTATTCATTGGCGGCGGCGTCACCCGTGAAGGCGTGCTCGACACCTGCTGGGCCCAACTCAAGCCCGGCGGCCGGCTGGTCGCCAATGCCGTGACCCTGCAAAGCGAGATGACGCTCATGAACTGGCGCGAACTCCATGGCGGCGAACTGACCCGCATCCACATCGCCCAGGCCCAACCATTGGGCGAGTTCGACACTTGGCGCCAGGCGTTGCCGATTACCCTGCTGGACCTGGTAAAGCCCCTCGATGCGTGACGAAACCGCTGAACAACCCGCCCCCCTGCGCAGCGGCCTGACCACTGGCAGTTGCGCCACGGCCACCAGCCTCGCGGCGGCGCGCCTGTTGCTGCAAGGCCATTGCGCCGATGCCGTGGAGATCGTGTTGCCCAAGGGCAAACAGGTGCAGATGCGCCTGGAGTTCTGCCGGTTGACCGGCCAGGGCGCCGAGGCCGGGACGATCAAGGACGCCGGCGACGACCCCGACGTGACCCACGGTGCGCTGTTGTTTTCCCAGGTGCGGCTGACCGCCGAACCGGGGGTGCGTTTCGTTGCCGGGCGCGGCGTCGGCACGGTGACGCGACCGGGTCTGGTACTGGCGGTCGGTGAGCCGGCGATCAACCCGGTGCCGCGCAAGATGATCGGCGATCACCTGGACCGGTTGGCCGAAGAAACCGGCTATACCGGCGGTTTCGAAGTCACAGTCAACGTCGAGGGCGGTGAAGCCCTGGCCTTGAAAACCATGAACCCACGGCTGGGCATCCTCGGCGGCCTGTCGATCCTCGGCACCAGCGGCATTGTCCGGCCCTTCTCCTGCGCGGCCTACATTGCCTCGATCCATCAGGGCATCGACGTGGCGAAAACCAACGGTTACCTGCACATCGCGGCCTGTACCGGCAATGCCAGCGAAGACACCATGCGCCGGGTCTACAACTTGCCGGAAATCGCCTTGATCGAAATGGGCGACTTCGTCGGGGCCGTGCTCAAGCATGTGCGCAAGGTCCCAGTCGACAAACTCAGCCTCTGCGGTGGCTTCGGCAAGATCAGCAAACTCGCCGCCGGTCACATGGACCTGCACAGCCGTCATTCGAGCATCGACCTGCCACAACTGGCCGACTGGGCGGCCGCAATCGGCGCCGACGAGGTCTTGCAGAAAGGCATCCGCGAGGCCAACACCAGCCAACAGGCCCTGGCGATGGCCAGCGCCGCCGGCATCGCCCTCGGCGACACGGTGTGCGAGCACGCCCTGGCCTTCGCCCGTAGCGTCGTGCCGTCCCAGGTTCAAGTCGAAGTCTTCGCCATCGACCGCCAAGGCGGGATCGTCGGCCACGCCGGAGCCTTTACATGAAACGCATTCTGCTGCTGGGCGGCGTCACCGAAGCCTTGGCCATCGCGCGCACCCTCGGCCCTGAACACATCTACAGCCTGGCGGGCGTAGGCCGTGTCCCCGCTGACCTGACCTGCCAGGTACGGGTCGGCGGCTACGGCGGCGCTGAGGGCCTGGCGCAATTCATCCGCGACCAGGGCATCAGCCTGCTGCTGGACGCCACCCATCCCTACGCCGCCCGGATCAGCCACAACGCCGCCCACGCAGCCCGCGCCTGTGACATCCCCTGCTGGGCCCTGCGCCGCCCGGCCTGGCAGCCCCGCCATGGCGATGACTGGCGCGAAGTGGCCGACTGGACCGAACTGATCCAGGCCCTGAAACCCTTCCACCGCCCCCTCTTCACCCTCGGCCGCGAACCACTGCAACATCTGCATGAAATTCCCCCGGAGCAATTCTGGACCCTGCGCGCCCTGGACGTGTACCCCGGCAACGAACGCTGCGAAGTCATCGGCGCCCGCGGGCCGTTCCACCTCGACGACGAACGAGCGCTGTTCGAGCGGCGGCAGATCGATGTGCTGGTCAGCAAGAACAGTGGCAGCACCGCAACCGAGCCGAAGCTGGAGGTGGCGCGGGAGCGTGGGGTGCCGGTGTTGGTGTTGAGGCGGCCGGTGTTGGCGGGGGTGGATCGGGAATTCTGGACGCTGGATGAGATGTTGTCGGCGCTGTCGATGTAACTCTACCGACCTTCACGATCCGGCCGCACTGAGACTACGAACCCAGACTACATCGCCTTGCGCCGCTGCCTACAACTGCGCCAGAATCCGCCGGCTTGTGGACCTGGGAGCGCATCGGTAGCTTGGACTCCGTCACTGCCCCTCAGTGATCGGGTTTAGTCGCCCGTGGCTTTCAGCTGGTTCATAAGCTCCGTCCAGTCAGGTATTCAACCTGCACTTGATGGTGGTTGTGCGCAGGGCGCCCTCGGGCGCGCCGGTAATGCTGAACTCCCCGGTCGACTAACCTGCGTACAGCCGCCTCCCTTCGTTTAGTCGCGAAGCCGTTGCGGTGGCGAGGAGGGTTTAGCGAAACGTCACACCACTGCGCTTTGTGGGGGCAAGGCTTGCCCGCGATGAACGCGACTCGGTTCCAAGATAAACCGCGTCGGCTTCATCGCGGGCAAGCCTTGCTCCCACAGTGTCGACTCAACCCAATGGGGAATAAATCTTCTCGCCACAAATATTCACTAGCTATTGGAGTCTTTGAAGGTAGTCCCATGGCCCTCACACGAAACTACAAACACACGATTGTCGAACGCGCCAGGCGTGACCCTGAGTTTGCTCAGCTACTGTTGGAGGAGGCGCCCTCAATGACCGGAACATTCACACGCTTCGATGCTGCTATTTATCTCAAAACGCCTGAGGAAATGACCGCGTATCTGGATGCCTGTTTCGACGAGGACGATGGCGACGCCGTACTGGTACGAGCGGCTCTCGACGATATCGCTCGAGCAAAAGACATGACGCCAATTGCCCTCGATGCGGATGGTGACCAATTGAACGTCGACTGATATCTCGCCACGACAGCGCTCATCTGGCGATCTGTTGCTATTGTTAACCCCAGCCCTGCGACCCTACACCGCACATGGCTTTTTTACTTCCAGCCTGCGATCAGGCTAAATACCGCCACCTGATCGCCCAACCGAGCGGATTCGCCCATGTCCCGACAACGGCTTGCATTTGCCTGGATCGCCTGCTTCGCAGTGCTGTTCAACATGCTTGCCATGCCGCTTTCCGGCAGCGGGGCAGTGCAGAAGAACGCGCCGGTCGAGCAGCTGTTGTGGGGCAGTTTCTGTTCCTCCAGTGGCACGAAGCTGGTGGCGATTTCCCTGGGCAAGCTCGAACAGGGCACGCCCCGCAACGACGACCATTCGACCATGCAGCATTGCTGGTGCTGCGCAGGCTCGGCGTCGTTGGTGGCGCTCACTGGACAGGCTCCGCGGCTGTATCTGACTCCACAGCCTGCCCATCACGGCCTTGTCCACTTGGCGTTCGACAGCCCCACGCCACGCCAGCAATGGCCGAGCCTCAACCCCCGCGCCTCGCCTCTGGTCTGATTCCCACCGCATAAAAACAATTGCGTCCTGAATCGTTCCGGAGAATCACCCATGTTGAACAGACTTATCCTGCTGGCTGCCCTGCTGCTTCCCGTCGGCTTCGCTCACGCTCATCAGTACAAGGTCGGCGACCTTGAGATCGCCCATCCCTGGTCCCAGGAACTGCCGCCCAACGCCCCTACCGTGGCTGCTTATTTCGTGATCCACAATACGGGCTCAAAGACGGACAAACTGCTCAGCGTCGACACGCCGATTGCCGGCAAGGCCGAGCTCCACGAACACGTGAAGCAGGACGACCTGATGAAGATGCAACCCGTGCCTGTGGTTGCGATTGCTCCTGGCGCTACCGTCACTTTTGCCCCCATGGCTTACCACGTCATGCTGCTGGACCTGAAGGACCGCAGCCTGCTGAGCGACGGCAAGCGCTTCGCCATGACTCTGCATTTCGAGAAAGCCGGGGATGTCACGGTCGACGTTGCGGTGCAGAAAAAAGCCCCCGAAGGCACCATGACCGAAGCCCACATGCACTGATAGCTGCCCATGGGTCTTCCCCGCGCCAGGCCTGACATGCCCCGCCGCCAGCCGATGAGCCTGGCACGCGGCAGCTGGATCAGCCTGTTCGCCATGCTGATGATCTTTGTCGGTCCACTGATTTCTCAGTCGATGCCGATGGATCAGCACATGCCTGCGTCCATGACGATGAGCATGGACATGTCCGCAGGAGCTCTTGCCGGACATGAGGCAACGACAGCCGAACACTGCCCGCCCCAGAACGGGCATCACGCGCTGTGGGAGAAGTGTGGCTATTGCAGCCTGCTGTTCAACTGTCCGGCTTTGCCCGGAGAGCAGTCCCTCGCCTTTTTCGACACCCCAACGGCCAACACCTACACCACTCCGTCCCCGCGCCTGGGTCATGCCCGGCCGTCCTTCTTCCCTGGTGCCCGTACCCGCGCACCGCCCCTCGACGCGTAAGCCCGACACTTACCAACCCGGTCGCACAAGACAGCCCAGGCTGCCCGACCGTGTCGTCTACGTCTGTTCGATGGAATTATCATGTCCAGGTTTCCTGCCGGCATCGCTTTGGGTACTGCCCAGGCCAGTTGCCCTCCAAATGAGGCTCGGGTGCGTTTTCACCCTGCCGTCGCCGCCGTCTGCGGCCTGTTGCTCACGTCTCATGCGCTGGCCGATGAGCACGACCATCATGAAAGCCAAGTCGAGGAACTGAGCCCGACGGTCATCACCGCCATCGCGCCCAGCTCCCCTCTGACCGTGGTCACCAACCCCAAGGACCCGCGCCAACCGGTCCCGGCCAGTGACGGCGGTGACTACCTCAAGACCATTCCCGGCTTCGCCCTGGTGCGCAACGGCGGCACCAATGGCGATCCGGTGCTGCGAGGCATGTTCGGCTCGCGACTGAATATCCTCACCAACGGCAGCACGCTGCTGGGCGCCTGCCCCGGCCGGATGGATGCGCCCACCTCCTACATCTCACCGGAAACCTACGATCAGCTCACGGTGATCAAGGGCCCGCAAACCGTGCTGTGGGGCCCGGGAGCGTCGGCCGGAACCATCCTGTTCGACCGCAAGCCGGAACAGTTCGGCGAGTTGGGCACAAGGGTCAACGCCAGTGTGCTGGCCGGCTCCAACGGTCGTTTCGACAAAGTGCTGGACGCTGCTGCGGGCGGGTCGTTGGGCTACGTACGAGTGATCGGCAACACCGCTCATTCGGACGATTACCGCGATGGCAACAACGACACGGTGCCGTCGCGCTACGACAAGTGGAACGGTGACGTCACCCTTGGCTGGACGCCGGATACCGATACGCTGCTGGAGCTGACCGCCGGCAAGGGCGACGGCGAGGCGCGCTATGCCGGGCGAGGCATGGACGGCGCACAGTTCAAGCGTGAAAGCCTAGGGCTGCGTTTCGAACGGTCGAATCTCGGCGAGGTGCTGGATAAGATCGAGGCACAGGTCTACTACAACTACGCCGACCATGTGATGGACAACTACACGCTGCGCACCCCCTCGGGCACCGGGATGATGGCCGGGCCCATGGCGTCCAACGTCGACCGACGCACACTCGGCGCGCGTATCAAGGCCACCTGGCGCTGGGCCGATGTGCAGTTGATCAGCGGCCTGGATGCCCAGACCAACGAACATCGCCAACGCAGCAGCATGGGCGTCGACACCTACAAGGAACTGCCGCGCACCAAGGATGCCGACTTTCACAACTACGGTGTTTTCGGTGAACTGACCTGGTACGCAGCCGACCGCGACAGGCTGGTCACCGGCGCCCGTCTCGACCGGGCTTCGGCCAAGGATTACCGGCAGAGCATAGGCTCCGGCATGATGGTTCAGCCCAACCCCACTGCCGACGAGACCCGCGCCGATACCCTGCCCAGCGGTTTCGTCCGCTACGAACACGACCTGGCCGACAGCCCCACGACGGTTTATGCCGGCCTGGGCCACGCGCAACGCTTCCCTGACTACTGGGAGCTGTTCTCGCCGGATGACGGACCCACCAGCTCGCTGAATGCCTTCGATTCGATCAAGCCGGAAAAAACCACCCAGCTCGACTTCGGCCTGCAGTACGAGACCGAAACCCTCGAAGCCTGGGCCTCGGGTTATGTCGGGCAGGTGCGCGACTACATCCTGTTCGACTACACGCCCGGCATGATGGGCAGTACCTCCCGGGCCGAAAACATCGACGCACGGATCATGGGCGGCGAATTGGGGGCGGCCTACCAACTGACTGAACGCTGGAAGGCCGACGCCACCCTGGCCTATGCCTGGGGCAAGAACAGCAGCGACGGCAGTGCCCTGGCACAGATGCCGCCGCTGGATGCGCGCCTGGGCCTGACCTACAGCGCCGACCGCTGGAGCGCCGGAGCCTTGTGGCGCGTGGTGGCGGCGCAGCACCGGGTCGATGAGAACAGGGGCAACGTGGTGGGCAAGGACTACGGCACGAGCTCGGGCTTCGGGGTCTTCTCCCTCAACGGCGCCTATCGCATCAACACGCATTGGAAGGTCAGCAGCGGCGTCGACAACCTGTTCGGCAAAGCCTACACGGAACACTTGAACCTGGCCGGCAACGCCGGATTCGGCTATCCGGCCAGTGATCCCCAAGCCATCAACGAACCGGGGCGCACGCTCTGGACCAAGGTGGACATGAGTTTCTGACAACATCGCGGGCAAGCCTCGCTCCCACAGGCACTACCCAACCCTGTGGGAGCAAGGCTTGCCCGCGCTCGGTCGCACAGCGACTACATAACAAACACATTTGCCAAGCGGAGCGCTTTTCGATGAGCCAACCGAAACCGAATTTCTACAACCTGGCCTGGCGCTGGCATTTCTATGCCGGGCTGTTCGTCGCGCCGTTCATGGTGATGCTGGCCTTGACCGGCATCATTTACCTATTCAAACCGCAACTCGATCCACTGATGTACGGCAGCCTGCTGAACGTACCGCCCGGTCATCACACGATGGCCGCGGACGACTTGCTCCAGAAGGTTCGCCAGGCCTACCCCGAAGCGCGGGTCAAACAGTACCTGCCACCGGCAGACGCCGAGCGCAGCGCACAGTTCGTGGTGATCGACAAAGGTCGGGAGCTGAACGTCTTCATCGATCCCTATCACGGTGACGTCCTCGGCGAACAGGACGCCAAGAACAACTTGCAAGCCATGGCCAGGGCGATCCACGGCGAACTGCTGATCGGCACCGTCGGTGATCGGCTGGTGGAAATGGCCGCCGGCTGGGGCGTGGTGCTGGTGGTGTCGGGGCTGTACCTGTGGTGGCCTCGCGGGCAATCCTCGGCCGGGGTCCTGTGGCCGCGCTGGAGCGCTCGCGGTCGGCTGTTCTGGCGCGATTTGCATGTGGTCATCGGCTTCTGGGGCGCGGCGTTGCTGCTGGTGATGCTGCTCAGCGGCATGACCTGGACCGGCTTCTGGGGCAAACAATACGCCGAGCTCTGGAATCGCTTCCCGGCCGCAATGTGGAACGACGTGCCCAAGTCCGACGTCGACGCCGGCAGCCTCAACAGTGCCCACCGCCAGACCGTGCCCTGGGCCATGGAGAATACGCCGATGCCGATGTCCGGCGATCACGCCGAGCACATGGCCCACGGTGGCATGCATGAGGGCCCCGCGGCGCCGACCATCAGCCTGCAAGCGGTGCAGGACATCGCCGCCGGACACAAGGTCACGCCGGGCTACAGCATCACCCTGCCGACCACAGCCACGGGAGTGTTCACCATTGCCGTGTTCGCCGACGATCCGCGCAATGACGCCACCCTCCACGTGGACCAGTACACCGGCAAGGTCCTGGCCGATGTGCGCTGGGCCGATTACAGCGTCGTCGCCCGCGCCACCGAAACCGGCGTCATGTTGCACGAAGGCAAGATGTTCGGCCCGGCGAATCAGATCATCGTGCTGCTGATCTGCCTGATGATCCTTCTCAGCGCTGTGAGCGGCGTGGTGATCTGGTGGAAGCGCCGGCCACAAGGCAGGCTCGGTGTACCGCCCATGCGTCACGACCTGCCGACGTGGAAGACCG
Source organism: Pseudomonas corrugata (assembly GCF_001269905.1). GTDB lineage: Bacteria > Pseudomonadota > Gammaproteobacteria > Pseudomonadales > Pseudomonadaceae > Aquipseudomonas > Aquipseudomonas corrugata. The sequence continues at coordinate 86,369 of NZ_LHVK01000025.1, forward strand.
GGGTCTTCATCATGCTGATCCTGGCGGTGGTGTTTCCGTTGGTGGGGGCGTCGCTGGCGGTGGTATGGATGATCGACCGCCTGTTGATTTCGCGCAGGGCCCAAGGCATTCGCGGCGATGCAATGTCCTGAGTAATGGGGCGACTGGGTCGCGAGGCTTCGACGGTCAAGGTCGGAACAGATCGCCACAGGACTGCGACTGGAGGACGCCATTGCAGACGTGAAAATGTTTCACGTCGTCAACACTGGCGTCTTCGATCTCGTTGGGCGTGCCTCCGCCGTAGGCATTCCTGCAGGTCACCGTGATCCGGCACCGCCCGTTGCCCTGAGGCTCGCTCATCGCCCGGGGCGGGCGTCCGGCGTCCATCGCACTCACCGTTGCCTTGCAACTGGAGCTGATCGGGTTATCCCTCCATGCTTGCTCACAGGGAGGCCCGGAAGCGCCGGCCAAGCGAATGGCAATACACCCAAAGACCAGTGCGCCAATAGAAGTCACAAGCTGGGTCGTGGTCATTGAGTTTCTTCCCTTTAGTGGGAACAAGCAGGCTAACCTGCGTCGCCCCCTGGGGCTACTGTCAGGTCTGACAGGTCTGCGTCCATTCGGTTGGCTTGCCTGGGGAGTTGTTGGACACACCGGCCTGAGGAGGTTTCATTTTCATGCTGAAGACAGTGCGTTAACGGAAGGCGGCGCGAAACCTCTACAATCGCGCCCGCTGCCGAACTGTAGACATAACCCACAGGGATTGTGTCTTAACCCGATCATTTGAGTACACGCATGACCTCGCTGACCCTCTCCCACCTCGCCTGGACACCCCTGGGCCACGGTCACTGCCATCACCAGTTCCAACTGCGTGACGCCTCGTTGCAGGTGGCGGCCGGGGAGTTCGTCGGGTTGATCGGGCCCAACGGCAGTGGCAAGACCAGCCTGCTGCGTTGCGCCTATCGGTTCAACCCGCCGGAGAGCGGTGAGGTGAAACTCGACCACCACAACGTCTGGCGTCAGTCATCGCGCTGGTGCGCACAACGTATCGCCGTGGTACTGCAGGAGTTTCCCGACGCCTTTGGCCTGACGGTCGAGGAAGTGGTCGCCATGGGCCGCACGCCCCACAAGGGCCTGTTCGATGGCGATAACCACGAGGACCGGCGCCTGGTCATCCAGGCCCTGGAAGCGGCAGGGCTGCAAGGTTTTGGCGAACATGCCTTCGCTACCCTCTCGGGCGGTGAAAAACAGCGGGTGATCCTGGCCCGCGCCCTGGCCCAGCAACCGCAACTGCTGATCCTCGACGAGCCGACCAATCACCTCGACCCGCGCTATCAACTCGAACTGCTGCAACTGATCAAGCGCCTGGGGATCGGTACCCTCGCCAGCATCCACGACCTGAACCTGGCGGCCGCCTTCTGTGACCGGCTCTACGTCATCGAACACGGCCGCATCGTCGCCAGTGGCCCCCCCAAGGATGTGCTGACGGCCGCGCTGCTGCATGAAGTCTTCGGCGTCGAAGCCCTGGTGGATGAACATCCCCTCGCCGGCTACCCACGAATCACCTGGATAACCCAACCATGACCCTGCGTTCCTTGCTGCTCCTGCCGCTGCTGCTGTGCAGCGCCCACGCCCTGGCCGAAGCCACCCGTTATCCTCTGACGATCCAGAGCTGCAACCGTCAGGTGGTGTTCAACAACGCCCCCCGGCATGCCGTCAGCCACGACATCAACATGACCCAGATGATGCTCGCCCTCGGGCTCAAATCACGCATGGTCGGCTACAGCGGCATCAGCGGCTGGAAATCGGTGACGCCGGAGATGGCGAAGATTCTCGATGGACTGCCGGAACTGGCGGCCAAATACCCCTCGGTGGAAACCCTGCTCAACGCCAACGTGGACTTCTTCTTCGCCGGCTGGGACTACGGCATGCGGGTGGGCGGTGACCTGACGCCACAGACCCTGCAACCGCTGGGTATCCCTGTTTACGAACTGACTGAATCCTGCGCGTTCGTGATGAAACGCCCGGCGGCTTCGCTGGAGGACACCTACAACGACCTGCGCAATCTCGGGAAGATTTTCGACGTCCAGGACCGCGCCAATGCACTGATCGCCACGATGCAGGCCCAGGTGACCGAAGTCCGCAAACACCTGCCGGCCGATCGGCCCCGGGTGTTCCTCTATGACAGCGGTGAAGACCGGGCCATGACTTCCGGTCGGCTGGGCATGCCCCAAGCCCTGATCGACGCGGCGGGCGGGCGCAACATCCTGGATGACGTGGAAACCAGCTGGACCCGGGTGAACTGGGAAAACGTGGTTGAGCGCAACCCGGAGGTCATCGTGATCGTCGATTACGGCGAAGTCAGCGCCGAGCAGAAACAGCAGTTCCTGCTGGACAACCCGGCCTTGCAATCGGTGGATGCGATCAGAGACCGGCGCTTCATCGTGATTCCCTACGTCCAGGCCACGCCAGGTATCGATAATGTGGTGGCGGTACAGACCCTGGCGAAGGGTTTTCACGACCGATGAACCCTCGTCGCTATGCCGGACTGCTGGCCTTCCTCGGTGCGCTGATGCTGATCTCGTGCGTGGTGTCCCTGGGCTTCGGGCCGGCGCGGGTGCCAGTGGCCGTGGTCTGGGACATTCTGCTGAACAAGGCCTTCGGCATGGGGGAGGTCTATTGGACGCCCGGCCAGGAACACATCGTCTGGCTGATCCGCGTGCCGCGCCTGCTGCTCGGGGCGCTGGTAGGCGCGGGGCTGGCGCTGATCGGCGCAGTGCTGCAAGCGGTCACCCGCAATCCGCTGGCCGATCCGCACCTGCTCGGAGTCACCTCGGGCGCGACCCTCGGGGCGGTCATCGTGGTGCTGCATGTCGGTGAGATCATCGGCCTGCTGACCCTGCCCCTCGCCGCGTTCATCGGCGCGTTGCTGAGCATGCTGCTGGTGCTGGCGATTGCCAGCCGCCAGGGTCGCCTGGAAAGTGATCGTCTGTTGCTGTGCGGCGTGGCGGTGTCATTCGTGATGATGGCGGCGGCCAACCTGCTGCTGTTCCTGGGTGACCATCGCGCCAGCTCCGCAGTGATGTTCTGGATGCTCGGCGGCCTGGGCCTGGCGCGCTGGGAACTGCTGGCAGTACCCGCCGCCAGTGTCCTGCTGGGACTGGTCCTGCTGCTGGGCATGGCTCGACCGCTGAACGCCCTGATGGCGGGCGAACAGACCGCCGTGACCCTGGGCCTGAACGCGGCGAAGGTGCGGCTGTGGATCTTCCTGATCGCGTCGCTGATGACCGGCGTGCTGGTGTCCATCAGCGGTTCGATCGGTTTCGTCGGGCTGATGGTGCCGCACATCGCCCGGCGCCTGGTGGGCGCCGAGCATCGTCGCTTGCTGCCGGCATGCGTACTGCTGGGCAGCCTGTTCCTGGTGTGGGTGGACGTGGCCGCCCGAACCCTGATCGCACCGGAGGACCTGCCGATTGGCGTGGCGACGGCAGCCATTGGCGGGCTGTTTTTCATCGGCCTGATGCGCCGGCGCTGAGCCCCCGAATCCTCTGTCCACAGTAGCCTCCTTGTGGGAGCGAGCCTGCTCGCGATAGCGGTGGATCAGTCCCATCGTCTCTGGCTGACCCACCGCTATCGCGAGCAGGCTCGCTCCCACATCAAGGCATTCGAGGCCTGCGATTTCTGCGCACCGATGTGGCGCATCTGATCGCACCAGCGCACAAGCGACGGTCGCTCGTGGTGCGTCACCCCGTCGTCCCCAGCGCGCCGCCCCCCACATTTCCCGGCCTTTCCACGACCGGGCACACCCCTTGCAAAAGCTCTTTTCAGCGTCTGCATCTGCCCTCGAAAAAAACACCAATTCACGGAGATCGCACCATGAAACGTCGTAGCTTGATCAAGGCTTTTACACTCTCGGCCAGCATTGCCGCGATGGGCATGGCCTGGACTGTCCAGGCTGCCGAAACCATTAAGGTCGGCATCCTGCATTCGCTGTCCGGGACCATGGCGATTTCCGAGACGTCCCTCAAGGACATGGCGCTGATGACCATCGACGAAATCAATGCCAAGGGCGGAGTGAACGGCAAGCAGCTCGAAGCGGTGGTCGTGGACCCGGCCTCGAACTGGCCACTGTTTGCGGAAAAAGGCCGGCAGTTGCTGACCCAGGACAAGGTCGCCGTGGTGTTCGGCTGCTGGACGTCGGTGTCGCGCAAATCGGTGCTGCCGGTGTTCGAAGAACTCAACGGCCTGCTGTTCTATCCGGTGCAATACGAAGGCGAAGAGATGTCGCCGAACGTGTTCTACACCGGCGCCGCACCGAACCAGCAGGCGATTCCGGCGGTGGAATACCTGATGAGCGAAGAAGGCGGCAGCGCCAAGCGCTATTTCCTGCTGGGCACCGACTACGTCTACCCGCGCACCACCAACAAGATCCTGCGGGCGTTCCTGCATTCCAAAGGTGTGGCGGACAAGGACATCGAAGAGGTCTATACCCCGTTCGGCCATAGCGACTACCAGACCATCGTGGCGAGCATCAAGAAGTTCTCGGCCGGCGGCAAGACTGCGGTCATCTCCACGGTCAACGGCGACTCCAACGTGCCGTTCTACAAGGAACTGGCCAACCAGGGCCTGAAAGCCACCGACGTACCGGTGGTGGCATTCTCGGTAGGCGAAGAAGAACTGCGCGGCATCGACACCAAACCGCTGGTGGGCAACCTGGCGGCATGGAACTACTTCGAATCGGTGGATAACCCGGCGAACAAGAAATTCGTCGATGCCTGGAAAGCCTACGCCAAGGCCAAGAACCTGCCGGGCGCCGACAAGGCCGTTACCAACGACCCGATGGAAGCCACCTACGTCGGTATCCACATGTGGGCCCAAGCGGCAGAAAAGGCCAAGTCCACCGACGTCGACAAGGTCCGCGAAGCCCTCGCCGGCCAGACCTTCGCCGCGCCGTCGGGCTACACCCTGACCATGGACAAGACCAACCACCACCTGCACAAGCCGGTGATGATCGGCGAGATCCAGGCCGATGGCCAGTTCAACGTGGTCTGGCAGACCGAGGGGCCGGTCCGTGCCCAGCCGTGGAGTCCGTTCATCGCCGGCAACGACAAGAAGCCCGACTATGCGGTGAAGGGTAACTGAGCCCATGGGTGTCGGCCCCGGATCCCGGGACCGACACACGACTCCTGTGGGAGCGAGCCTGCTCGCGATAGCGCTGGATCAGTCAGCGCAAACGTGACGGGTACGCCGCTATCGCGAGCAGGCTCGCTCCCACAAAAAGCACTGCGCAAGGCCGAGCATATGCCCACCGCCCTTTACCGTCTGATTCTCGCCCTAGTGTTGTTACTGCCACTGGGCGCCCACGCGGGCGACGCCGAAGACTTCGTCGCCGCCAACCCGACCCAGCAGGCCAAACTGCTGCAAACCTGGGCCGCGCAGCCCGAGCCCGCACGTGTCGAACTGCTCAACGCCTTGCAGCAAGGCCAGTTGACCGTCGACGGCCAGCCCAAGACCCTGCGCTTGAACAACCGCTTGCGTGGGCTGATCGAAACTGCGCTCGCCAGTCATCAACTGCTTGCCAGCGATCCCGGCATGCGCCTGGGTGCAGCGCAGCAGTTGCAAAGAAGCGCGCGTCCGGCGCAACTGGCTTTTCTCGACCGGCAACTGGCTGGCGAGCAAGACGAAGATGTCCACGCTGCCCTGAGCCTGGCCCTGGCAAACCTGCAACTGGTGGACGCCAATCCAAGCGTGCGCCTGGCGGCCGTCCGGTTGCTGGGGGAAACCGGCGACCCGCTGGCTCGTACCCGTCTCGAAGGCATGCTCGAACCAGGCGCCGAACCCGATACGGGCGTACGCACCGCCGCCGAAACCAGTCTCGCCCAAGTCAAACGCAAATTGCTGGTGGGCGAGTTGTTGGGCCAGGCGTTCAGTGGCATGTCCCTGGGCTCGATCCTGCTGCTCGCGGCCCTTGGCCTGGCCATCACCTTCGGCCTGCTGGGGGTGATCAACATGGCCCACGGCGAGATGCTGATGCTCGGCGCCTATTCCACCTACGTCGTGCAGATGCTGTTCCAGCGCTTCGCGCCGAATGCCATCGAGTTCTACCCGCTGATCGCCCTGCCGGTGGCATTCTTCATCACCGCCGCCATCGGCATGGCCCTGGAACGCACGGTGATCCGCCATCTCTACGGACGGCCACTGGAAACCCTGCTCGCCACCTGGGGCATCAGCCTGATGCTGATCCAACTGGTGCGCCTGGTATTCGGCGCGCAGAACGTCGAAGTGGCCAACCCGGCCTGGCTGTCGGGTGGGATCCAGGTGCTGCCGAATCTGGTGCTGCCGTACAACCGCATCGTCATCATCGCCTTCGCACTGTTCGTGGTGCTGCTGACCTGGTTGTTGCTGAACAAGACCCGTCTGGGCCTGAACGTGCGCGCCGTGACCCAGAACCGCAACATGGCGGCCTGCTGCGGGGTGCCCACCGGGCGCGTGGACATGCTCGCATTCGGCCTCGGCTCAGGCATCGCCGGGCTGGGCGGCGTGGCCCTGAGCCAGATCGGCAACGTCGGCCCGGACCTGGGCCAGAGCTACATCATCGATTCGTTTCTGGTGGTAGTGCTTGGCGGCGTCGGTCAGTTGGCCGGTAGCGTATCCGCCGCGTTCGGCCTGGGCATTGCCAACAAGATTCTCGAACCGCAGATAGGCGCCGTGCTCGGCAAGATCCTCATCCTCGCGCTGATCATTCTGTTCATCCAGAAGCGTCCGCAAGGCCTCTTCGCGCTCAAAGGACGGATAATCGACTGATGAACCAGCCCCTGATGCTCACGGCCACGCAAAAGGCCGGGCCTAAAGTCACCCTCGCCGTCGGCGTGCTGATCCTGGCCGTACTGCTGAGCCTGCCAGTGCTGTCGTTGCTGGCGGCGGACCATCCACTGCACGTCTCGGCCTATACCTTGACCTTGGTGGGCAAGATTCTCTGCTATGCCATCGTTGCCCTTGCGCTGGACCTGGTCTGGGGTTACGCCGGTTTGCTGTCCCTGGGCCACGGCCTGTTCTTCGCCCTGGGCGGCTACGCCATGGGCATGTACCTGATGCGCCAGGCGGCCGGTGATGGTTTGCCGGCGTTCATGACATTCCTGTCGTGGACCGAATTGCCCTGGTACTGGAGCGGCACCGACAGTTTCCTCTGGGCCTTGTGCCTGGTGGTCCTGGCGCCAGGGCTGTTGGCATTGATGTTCGGTTTCTTCGCCTTTCGCTCGCGGATCAAGGGTGTGTATTTCTCGATCATGACCCAGGCCCTGACATTCGCCGCAATGCTGCTGTTTTTCCGCAACGAAACCGGTTTCGGCGGCAACAACGGTTTCACCAACTTCCGCTCGATCCTGGGCTTCGGCATCACTGAACCCGGCACCCGCGCCGTGCTGTTCCTGCTCACCGTGCTGTTGCTGGTGACGAGCCTGTTCATCGGCTGGCGGCTGGCGCGCAGCAAGTTCGGCCGGGTGCTGACCGCTCTGCGGGACGCGGAGAACCGTCTGATGTTCTGCGGCTACGATCCACGGGGCTTCAAACTGTTCGTCTGGGTATTGAGCGCGGTCCTGTGCGGGCTGGCCGGGGCGTTGTATGTGCCTCAGGTGGGCATCATCAACCCCAGCGAGATGTCGCCGACCAACTCCATCGAGGCTGCCGTCTGGGTAGCGCTCGGCGGACGCGGCACCCTGATCGGCCCCCTGCTGGGCGCCGGCGTGGTCAACGGCATGAAGAGCTGGTTCACCGTGGCTTTCCCGGAATACTGGCTGTTTTTCCTGGGCGCGCTGTTCATCGTGGTGACCTTGTACCTGCCCAAGGGCGTGGTGGGTCTGCTGAAGAAACGAGGCGAACAATGAGAATCACAGCGAGTGCCGAATTCATGCTCGAGCCGGCTTTTTTCCCCACCGAACCCAACAAGGACGCCGGCAGCAGCCGCGACGCCATAGGCCTCGGCCGGGCTGCCGGCGCTGGCCTGAATACCCGTCATGGCACGATTCTGACCCTGGAAGACATCAGCGTCAGCTTCGACGGCTTCAAGGCCCTGAACGATCTGAACCTGTACATCGGTGTCGGCGAGCTGCGTTGCATCATCGGCCCCAACGGCGCGGGCAAGACCACACTGATGGACGTGATCACCGGCAAGACCCGCCCCAGCCACGGCAAGGCCTGGTTCGGCGAGACCCTCGACCTGACCGGCATGAGCGAAGTGCAGATCGCCCAGGCCGGCATCGGCCGCAAGTTCCAGAAGCCCACGGTGTTCGAAGCCCTGAGCGTGTTCGAGAACCTGGAACTGGCATTGAAAACCGACAAGTCGGTGTGGGCCAGCCTGCGGGCGAAACTGACCGGCGAGCAGCATGACCGCATCGGTGAAGTACTGGAGACCATCCGCCTCGTGCCATCGGTCAATCGCCCGGCCGGGCTGCTGTCCCACGGACAGAAGCAGTTCCTGGAGATCGGCATGCTGCTGGTCCAGGACCCGCAATTGCTGTTGCTCGACGAACCCGTGGCGGGCATGACCGACGCCGAAACCGACTTCACCGCCGAGCTGTTCAAATCCCTGGCGGGCAAGCATTCGCTGATGGTGGTGGAACATGACATGGGTTTCGTCGGCACCATCGCCGACCACGTCACCGTCCTGCATCAGGGCAGCGTGTTGGCCGAAGGGTCGCTGGAACAGGTCCAGGACAATGAGCGGGTGATCGAGGTGTACCTCGGTCGGTAGAGCTGTGAACACATTACCTCTATGGAAGAGGGCCTGTGGGAGCAAAGTTTGCTCGCGACGAACGATAACGCGGTCTTCTGCTAGACCGAGGTGCTGCTATCGCGAGCAAGCTTTGCTCCCACAGAAAGCCATTGCTCCACAGAGGATCTGAGGGGAATTCAAACCATGCTGCAAGTCGACAAGCTCCACCAATACTACGGCGGTAGCCACATCCTGCGGGGCCTGTCGTTTGACGTTAAGGTCGGCGAAGTGACGTGCCTGCTGGGCCGTAACGGCGTGGGCAAGACCACCCTGCTCAAATGCCTGATGGGGCTGCTGCCGGCCAGGGAGGGAGCGGTGAATTGGGAGGGCCAGCCGATCACCACCTTCAAGCCGCACCAGCGGGTCCACGCAGGCATCGCCTATGTGCCCCAGGGGCGGGAGATTTTCGGGCGGCTGACCGTGGAGGAAAACCTGCTGATGGGCCTGTCGCGTTTTCCCGCTTCCGAGGCGCGGGAGGTGCCGGCGTTCATCTACGAATTGTTCCCGGTATTGCAGCAGATGAAACAGCGCCGTGGCGGTGACCTGTCCGGCGGCCAGCAACAGCAGCTCGCCATTGGCCGGGCGTTGGCCAGCCGTCCACGACTGATGATCCTCGACGAGCCCACCGAAGGCATCCAACCGTCGGTCATCAAGGAAATTGGCGCGGTCATCAAGAAACTCGCGGCCCGGGGCGACATGGCGATTTTGCTGGTGGAGCAGTTCTACGACTTCGCCGCCGAGCTGGCCGATCAGTACCTGGTGATGTCCCGGGGCGAGATCGTGCAGCAGGGGCGCGGAGAAAACATGGAAGCCGAAGGTGTGCGCGGGCTGGTTACCATCTAGTCTGTAGCGTCCGGACAATAATCAGAAATCATGAATCTACCTCTCTCTGCACCTGCCCTGTTCACGCCCTGCTGGCACGCCGAGCTGGAGTTGGCTTATGCCCGCTTCGGCGACAGCACGCGCCCGGTCCAGCGCCGCCATACAGGTCCGCTGCGGGTGCAAAAACATTTGTATGCCGAAGGGCCCGAGGTGTGCCAACACATCATCGTCCACCCGCCCGGGGGCATTGCTGGCGGTGACCGATTGGATATCTCGGCTCGCGTCGGTTCCGGCGCCTGGGCACAGTTGACCAGCCCCGGCGCCGCCAAGTGGTACCGCGCCACGGCGCCTGCCTATCAGCAACTGAGGCTGAGCGTCGCAGCCGGGGCAACACTGGAGTGGCTGCCCCAGGAAACCATTGTATTCAGCGCCGCCCAGGCCGAACTCGACACCTCCATTGATCTGCAGGGCGACGGGCGCCTGTTTTATTGGGACATGGTTGCCCTCGGCCGCCCCGCCAGCGGCGAGCGCTTCGACCTGGGACACTTTCAATCGCGGCTGGACATTCGCCGCGACGGGCAGTTGTTGTGGCATGAGCGCCAGCGCATCGTCGGTGGCGACGGTTTGCTGGACTCACCTATCGGGCTGGACGGCGACCCGGTGTTTGCGACGTTGCTGGTGACCGGAGAGATCGACGGCGAACTGCTGGACCGGTGCCGATCCCTGGCCCACGCCGTGCGTGGCGACCTGACACAATTGCCTGGGCTGGTGGTGGCGCGGTGCCTGGCGAGCGAGGCCTTGCTGGCGCGGGGATGGCTGGTTGAGTTGTGGCGACTGCTGCGCCCGGCGTTGCTGGGTCGAGAAGCCGTGCCACCGAGAATCTGGAGCACATGAATTGCTTTTCTGTGGGAGTAGTGAGTTCTGTGGGAGCAAAGCTTGCTCGCGATGCAGGCGCCTCGACACAGAAGAAGACCGCGTTATTGTTTATCGCGAGCAAGCTTTGCTCCCACGGGTTCCCATCCAAGGGTTGAGCTCAGCGCGAATTATTTATCTGCCTTTTATGGACTGCACATGGACCTGACCCCACGCGAAAAAGACAAGCTGCTGATCTTCACCGCCGGCCTCGTCGCCGAGCGACGGCTGGCCCGTGGTTTGAAACTCAATTACCCGGAGGCCATGGCCTACATTTCCGCGGCCCTGCTCGAAGGCGCCCGCGACGGCCAGACCGTGGCCGAGCTGATGCATTACGGCACCACCCTGCTGAGCCGCGAACAGGTGATGGAAGGCATCCCGGAAATGATCCCGGAGATCCAGGTCGAGGCAACCTTTCCCGACGGCACCAAGCTGGTCACCGTCCACCAGCCGATCGCCTGAGGAACGTGCCATGACGTATCGGATTCGTGACGCGCACCCGGCGGACCTGCCCGCCATCCGCGACATCTACAACGACGCCGTGCTCAACACCACGGCGATCTGGAACGAACAGGCCGTGGACCTGGGCAACCGCCAGGCCTGGTTCGATGCGCGGCAGGTCCAGGGCTACCCGGTGCTGGTGATCGTCGACGGCGAAGAACATGTACTCGGCTATGCTGCCTTCGGCGACTGGCGCCCCTTCGACGGCTTCCGGCACACCGTGGAGCATTCGGTGTACGTGCGCAGCGACCAGCGTGGCAATGGCCTCGGTCCACGGTTGATGACGGCGTTGATCGAGCGCGCAAAGGCGTGTGGCAAACACGTCATGGTCGCCGCCATCGAAAGCGGCAATGCGGCTTCGATTCGCTTGCACGAGCGGGCCGGTTTCGTCATCACCGGGCAGATGCCCCAGGTGGGGACCAAGTTCGGTCGCTGGCTGGACCTGACTTTCATGCAGTTGATCCTCAATCCAGGGGCGCCTGCACCTGTTTCCAACAAGGAGTGACATCAGATGAACGCCGCCCAGTTGCGTCGAGTCCACGCCGAAAGCTTTGCGCATTACCGCCAGGGCCTGATCGATCTGTTGCTCGACGCCGTGGGGTACGGCGCCAGTGTCGGATTCATGGCCGACCTCGATGGGGTCCAGGCCCGCGCCTACTTCGATGAAGTCCAGGCCAGTCTCAACCAGGGCAGCCTGTTGCTGTGGGTCGTGGTCAAGGACGAACAGGTGCAGGCCAGCGTCCAGCTCGCCCTCTGCCAGAAGCCCAACGGCCTGAACCGCGCCGAAGTGCAGAAACTGCTGGTCCGGGGCGAGGCCCGCCGGCGGGGCCTGGGCCAGCAGTTGATGAGTGCCCTGGAGCTCGGCGCCCGCCAGCACAAGCGTGGTCTGTTGTACCTCGACACCGAGGCCGGCTCCGAGGCCGAGGCGTTCTACCGCGCCATGGGCTACACCCGTGTCGGTGAACTGCCCGACTACTGCCAGAGCCCGGACGGGACGTACACCCCGACCGCCATCTACTACAAGCTTTTGGGACAACCGCAATGATTCCAGGCCAATACCAGGTCCAGCCCGGCGACATCGAACTCAACGTCGGTCGCCGCACCCTGAAACTGACCGTCGCCAACAGCGGTGACCGGCCGATCCAGGTCGGCTCGCACTATCACTTCTTCGAAACCAACGACGCCCTGACCTTCGACCGCGCCGCCAGCCGCGGCATGCGCCTGAACATCCCGGCCGGCACTGCCGTGCGCTTCGAGCCGGGGCAGAGCCGCGAGGTGGAACTGGTGGACCTGGCCGGGCATCGCCGGGTGTTCGGGTTTGCCGGGCGGGTCATGGGTGATCTGTAACCTGTGGGAGCAAGGCTTGCCCGCGATATAGGCGCCGCAGTGTCCTGTCAGGCCGCGGCATCGTTCATCGCCAGCAAGCGGTGCTCCCACAGGTTTAGCTTCATATTCCGACATTGAATTCCAAGGCAAGCACATGAAGATCTCGAGACAAGCCTACGCCGACATGTTCGGCCCCACCGTCGGTGACAAGGTCCGCCTGGCCGATACCGAGCTGTGGATCGAAGTGGAAAAGGATTTCACCACCTACGGTGAAGAAGTGAAGTTTGGCGGCGGCAAGGTGATTCGCGACGGCATGGGCCAGGGCCAGCTGCTGGCCGCGGAGGTGGTGGACACGTTGATCACCAACGCGCTGATCATCGACCACTGGGGCATCGTCAAGGCCGACGTCGGCCTCAAGGACGGGCGCATCGCGGCCATCGGCAAGGCCGGCAACCCGGACATCCAGCCCGATGTGACCATCGCCATCGGCGCCAGCACCGAAGTGATTGCCGGCGAAGGCATGATCCTCACGGCCGGCGGCGTCGACACCCACATCCACTTCATCTGCCCGCAGCAGATCGAAGAGGCCTTGATGAGCGGCGTCACCACCATGATCGGCGGCGGCACTGGCCCGGCGACCGGGACCAACGCCACCACCTGCACCTCCGGCCCATGGCACCTGGCGCGCATGCTCCAGGCCGCCGACGCTTTCCCGATGAACTTCGGCCTCACCGGCAAGGGTAACGCAAGCCTGCCGGAGCCATTGATCGAGCAGGTCAAGGCCGGTGCAATCGGCCTGAAGCTGCACGAAGACTGGGGCACCACCCCGGCAGCCATCGACAACTGCCTGAACGTGGCCGACCAGTACGACGTGCAGGTGGCGATCCACACCGACACCCTCAACGAGTCCGGCTTCGTGGAAACCACCCTGGGCGCCTTCAAGGGGCGCACCATCCACACCTACCACACCGAAGGCGCCGGCGGCGGTCATGCGCCGGACATCATCAAGGCCTGTGGTTTCCCTAACGTGTTGCCCAGCTCCACCAATCCGACACGACCGTTCACCCGCAACACCATCGACGAACACCTGGACATGCTGATGGTCTGTCACCACCTGGACCCGAGCATCGCCGAAGACGTGGCGTTCGCCGAAAGCCGTATCCGCCGCGAAACCATCGCCGCCGAAGACATCCTCCATGACCTCGGAGCGTTCTCGATGATCAGCTCCGACAGCCAGGCCATGGGCCGCGTCGGCGAAGTCATCCTCCGCACCTGGCAGACGGCGGACAAAATGAAGAAACAGCGTGGCGCCCTGCCCGGCGACGGCGAAGGCAACGACAACTTCCGTATCAAGCGCTACATCGCCAAATACACCATCAACCCGGCGATCACCCATGGCATCAGCCATGAAGTGGGCTCAATCGAGGTGGGCAAGTGGGCTGACCTAGTGCTGTGGCGCCCGGCGTTCTTCGGCGTCAAGCCGACGCTGATTCTTAAAGGCGGAGCGATTGCCGCGAGCCTGATGGGCGACGCCAACGCCTCGATCCCGACACCGCAACCGGTGCACTACCGACCGATGTTCGCAAGCTTCGGCGGCTCGCGACATGCCACCAGCCTGACCTTCATCAGCCAGGCGGCCGCCGATGCCGGTCTGCCGGAACAGTTGGGCCTGAAGAAAAGAATCGCCGTGGTCAAGGGTTGCCGGAATGTGCAGAAAACCGACCTGATCCACAACGACTACCTGCCGGACATCGACGTCGATCCACAGACCTATCAGGTCAAGGCCGACGGCGTGTTGCTGTGGTGCGAGCCGGCCGAGTCGCTGCCGATGGCGCAGCGGTATTTTCTGTTTTGATTGAGTGGCGAAGAAACTCCGTGGGAGCATAGCTTGCTCGCGATACAAGCAGCTCAACATCAGGGAAACCGCGTTGTATTTATCGCGGGCAAGCCTTGCTCCCACACCAAGCCTTGCTCCAACACCAGGCCTTGCTCCCACACAAAGCCTGCTCCCTTCGCCCAATGAACTGCATCACTCCACCAACCGCCCCAACCGCTGCTTGAGCATGCGGTTCTCGGTGCGCAGTTGCTGCACCTCCTCCAACAGATCCAACGCCAGGGCGACGCCTTCCCATTCCAGCTCCAACTCGCGGCGCAGCTTGGCGGCACGACGGGCCAGGACCAGCTCGTAGTCGGTGAAACGCCAGTCCGTCGGGGCCGACCCGTGGGGTTCGAGGATGCCATGGGCGACGATTTCTATCACATGGACATCCTGCAACGCGGCGGCCTCGCAGAACTCCGTCAGGCTCAGTTCAATGATCGGGTTGCTCATGGTGTGCTTCTCCCAATACCTTGACAGGGCAGGGCTGGCAAAGGCCCCGCCGTCAGAAATTCTCCCGTGGATCAAACGCGGCTTTCTTCGCCAGCTCTGCCCACAAAGCCTTGACCGTTTCGTCGTTGGACTTGGGCATCACGGCCTTGAGCTGGATGAACAAGTAGCCGCGCTCACCGGCCTTGTTGCGCAGGCCATGACCCTTGGCACGCATGCGCTGGCCGTTCTGGCTGCCGGCCGGGACCTTGAGGTTGATCTTGCCGGTGAGGGTCGGGACGGCCACCTCGGTGCCCAGCGCCAACTCCCAGGGCGCCAGCGGCAGGGTGATGATCAGGTCCTGGCCTTCGACATCGAATTTGGGGTGCGGGGCAAAGCGAATGGTCAGGTACAAGTCGCCATTGGCCCCGCCACCAATACCCGGCGCGCCTTGGCCCTTGAGGCGGATCCGCTCGCCGTCGGTCACGCCTGACGGGATCTTCACGTTCAGGCTTTTGCTGGTGTTGCTGACGTGCTGGCCCGCCGCGTTGTACTGCGGCACCTGGAAGCTGACCTTTTTCGACTCATTCGACAGGGCTTCTTCCAGGAAAATCGGTAATTCCATTTCCACGTCCTGCCCCCGACGGCCGGCGCTGCGACCTGACTGTGCGCCCCCGAATCCTGGCCCGCGATTGCCGAAGATCGAACTGAAGAAGTCTGAAAAATCCCCGGTATCCTGCCCCCCGAAACCACCGCGGCTCTGCCAGCCCGGGGGGCCCTGGAACGGCTGGCCATGCTGGCCATATCGACGCAGATCGTCGTATTCGGCGCGTTTGTCGGCGCTTTTCAGCGCTTCATAGGCTTCGGAGACATCCTTGAATTTGGTCTCGGCGTCTTTTTCCTTGCTGACATCCGGGTGGTATTTGCGCGCGAGTTTGCGATAGGCAGCCTTGATCGTGCTGTCGTCAGCCGTTGGTTCCACACCCAGGATCTTGTAATAGTCTTTGAAGTCCATCTAAGCATCACCACCCGTTATCGATGTCGCACCACCGTCCACAGCATGCCCGGATCAGCGGGCACCGGGTTGATCCATCTCAAGATTGGGACCTGGCGGCGCTTCAGAAGTTTATCGGCAACCGGTGGCGGTTCTTGTGTCCGCCCTGTGGCTGCCAGTCTCATGCCGACAAGTTTGGGGGTCCAACGCTGTCTTTCAAGGCTGAGAGTGCGAATTAGCGGATAACCGGCCTTCGAATCCGCGCCGCACTGGCATACACTGCGCGGCCGTTTTTTCAACCGGAACCTGAAAGACATGAAAAACGCATCCCCGGCCCGTGCCTGCGGCATCGACTTCGGCACGTCCAACTCCACCGTCGGCTGGCTGCGCCCCGGCATGGAAACGCTGATCGCGCTGGAGGACGACAAGATCACCCTGCCCTCGGTGGTGTTTTTCAATCTGGAGGAACGCCGTCCGGTCTACGGCCGGCTGGCGCTGCATGAGTACCTGGAAGGCTACGAAGGCCGGCTGATGCGCTCGCTCAAGAGCCTGCTGGGTTCCAAGCTGATCAAACACGACACCAGCGTGCTGGGCACAGCGATGCCGTTCAAGGACTTGCTCGGCCTGTTCATCGGCCAGTTGAAAAAACGCGCCGAGGCCACCGCCGGTCGGGAGTTCGAGGAAGTGGTGCTGGGTCGCCCGGTGTTTTTCGTCGATGACGATGAGCTGGCGGACCAGGAGGCCGAAAATACCTTGGTGGATGTGGCCCGCGCCATCGGCTTCAAGGAAGTCTCGTTCCAGTACGAACCCATCGCGGCGGCATTCGATTATGAATCGACCATCGAAAAAGAAGAGCTGGTGCTGATCGTCGACATCGGCGGCGGTACGTCGGACTTCTCCCTGGTGCGCCTGTCCCCTGAACGCCGTACCCACGACAACCGCCACGCCGATATCCTCGCCACCGGCGGCGTGCACATCGGCGGGACCGACTTCGACAAGCAACTGAGCTTGCAGGGCCTGATGCCGCTGTTCGGCTATGGCAGCCGAATGAAAAGCGGCGCCTACATGCCCACCAGCCACCACATGAACCTGGCGACCTGGCACACCATCAACGCAGTGTATGCGCAGAAATCCACTCTGGCCCTGAACAGCATGCGCTACGACATCGAAGACACCGGCGGCATCGACCGGCTGTTCAAGTTGATCGAACAGCGCGCCGGGCATTGGCTGGCGATGGAAGTGGAAGAAACCAAGATCCAGCTGACCCACGCCGACCAGCGCCATGTGGCCCTGGACCGGATCGAGCCGGGCTTGAGCGTGGACCTGAGCCGGGCGCTGTTCGAATCGGCTATCGACGGCCTGTTGGAACGGGTTCGCGCCAGCGTCACGCAACTGCTCAATGACGCCAATGTCGGCGTCGATCAGGTGGACACGGTGTTCTTCACCGGCGGCTCCAGTGGCATCCCGGCCCTGCGCAACAGCGTCTCGGCCATGCTGCCCAAGGCGCGGCACGTGGAAGGGAACATCTTCGGGAGCATCGGCAGCGGGTTGGCGATCGAGGCGATGAAGCGCTACGGGACCCAAGGCTGAGCAGCACAGCGGCGCGCCCTTCGCGAGCAAGCCCGCTCCCACAGTTGACCGGGTCTCTCAGGAGCAATGCGATCAAATGTGGGAGCGGGCTTGCTCGCGAAGGCGCCGGATCAGGCTACAAATCCGCCAGAATCAAACCATCCCCAACTGCTTCAACTCGCTCTTGAGATATGCATAGTAAATCGGCCCCGCCACCACCCCCGGCAGGCCGAACGCCGCTTCGAACACCAGCATCGCCATGAGCAGCTCCCAGGATTTGGCACTGATCTGTCCACCCACGATGCGGGCGTTGAGGAAGTATTCGAGCTTGTGGATCACGATCAGGTAACCCAGCGCCGCCACGGCAACCCAGACCGACAGTGACAGGCCGACGATGGTGATCAAGGTGTTGGACATCAGATTGCCGATGACCGGCAGCAACCCCAGCAGGAAGGTCATCACGATCAGGGTTTTGGTCAGCGGCAGCTTGATGCCGAACAACGGCAGCACCACTGCCAGGAAAATCCCGGTGAAAAAAGTGTTGAGCAGGGAAATCTTGATCTGGGCAAAGACAATGTTGCGGAACGCCTTGACCAACAGGTTCAGGCGATCGAACAGTGCCGCGGCCAGGGGCTTGCGCTTGGTCAGGTCGGGGACGCGCTGCAAGGCAATGATCGCTCCCAGCACCATGCCGATCAGCAATGTCACGAACATGTGGGCCGCGTCCTTGCCCACCAATTGCAGGTCACTCAGGTGCTTGCCCATCCAGTCGCTGATTGCCACCCGGAACTCGGCGGCGCTGGCCGGCAGGTAGGCGTCGATGAAGGGTGGCAACTGTCCACGGGCGCGGTCGACCACGGCCATGAACTTGTCCAGGGATGCACCGGGGTTTTCCACTTCATGCAGCAGGAAACTGATTGCGCCGGCGAAGATCAACGACAGGGCAGTCACCACCAGGGTGCCCAGCAACGCCACCGCGAGCCAGCGGGCACGCCGGCCTTCGATCAACCGCTGCAATTGCGGGGTGAGCATGTTGACCAGCTCGAACACCAGCAGCCCGGCCATAAGGCTTGGCAACAGGCGCAGCGGCAACACCAGCAACAACCCACCAAAAATGATCACCCAACTGATCACCAACAACACATGACGCTGAGAAAACGTTGGCATACAGCCTCAGAACAAAAACGGCGTGAAAGGATCGGCAGTCTGCCAGCCTTCCGCTGGCAGCACTAGGAATTGTATCGGCCGACGTTGGTCGGGGTTCAAGAGAGTTTTGCAGTGCCTGTGAGGGCCCTGTGGGAGCATGGCTTGCCCGCGACAGGGTCACCTCGGTCTCAACGTAAACCGAGGCGCCTGCATCGCGGGCAAGCCATGCTCCCACAGAAACTCGCGACAGGCACTGCGTTACTTGTTCTTCAGGCAATTGCTCATGAACGCTTTACGCTCGTCGCCCTTGAGCGCCTTGGTGGTCGCGTCGGCGTTGCAGGTTTTCATGCGCTCCTGCGGCGTTCCTCCCCGTACTTCAGGCGGCTTGGTCTTCAGGCAGGTGCTCATGAAGGCCTTGCGCTCATCGCCCTTGAGCGCCTTGGCGGTGGCATCGGCGTTGCAGGTGGTCATCCTGGTCTGTTGGGCCGTCGCAGCGAAGCCTTGGGAACACAGCAGCAAACCGATCATCAACAAAGGGACACGCAGCATCATCATGACGTCTTCTCCTGAATGCCGCACGAGCGTGACGGCGATGAATCCAGTGTAGACAACGCAGCCCTATACACCCGCCGCTTTCAAGCGCTCTGCATGCTCGACAAACAACCGGATCGGCTCGGCTCCCTTGCCCACCAACCCCAGGGACTGGTTGACGATGTCGAAGTGGTCGAGTGGATAGTCATCGCCGATGACCGTACCCAGGTGCGAGCTGAAGCGTCCGACCATGCCGTCGCACTGCCCCGCCTCACGCACGAATGTCCGGGCGAACAGGCGGCAACTGCGATTCGTGCCATCGAAGAGGTTGCGCCCCTTGTCCGTCTTGCCGGGTTGCAGGATCCCGGACCAGGAGTAATAACGCACGCCGTCGACTTCTTCAGCCCCCTGCCCGCCCCAGGTTTCAGGCAGCCCCTGTGGATAACGCTCATTGAAGTGCGCCACCCCGGCAGTGGTGAGGGATTCATGGGAAGCATGGAGGTCCACCGGCAGCTTCGGCCCGCGATAGCCGGTTTCGAGCAGGTTCATCACCGCGTTGATCAACCGCAGCACCGCGCTGAGCATGCGCCCCTTGGCACTGTTCGACGGATAGTGGGCCAGCAGGTAGTCGGCCAGTTCGGAACCGTGGTTGGGACCGGCCACCGACGTGACGGAGGCCACCAGGTCCGGGCGCCGGGCCGCCGCATAGCGGGCACTGAGGGCGCCCTGGCTGTGGCCGATCAGGTTGACCTTGGCCGCGCCGGTTTGCCGCAGGACCTCCTCGATCCGCGCCAGCAATTGTTCGCCGCGCACCTCGGACGAATGCAGCGGCGAAACCTTCACCGCCACCACCACCGCACCACCGCGGCGCAACGCCGAAACGATCCCATACCAGTACGGATACAACACCAGGCGGATGAACCCGAGCATGCCAGGGACCAGCACCAGCGGGTAGCGAGTGGCGCAGCGTTGCGACATATATGGACGTCCTTGTGATCGATGATGGGGTTGAAGAGCAGTCTAGGCGCGCTTCATGACGCCTGGTCGTCATTGTAGGGGCTGCACATCCCATAAAACTTTTGCCTCGCTCATCACTCCCAACCTTGTAAGCGATCGCGCCTCGAGAGCGTGACGCCCCCAACCGGATCAGCCTCCAGGAGAACGAGATGAGCGACATGCACTTATCCGATGTGACGACCCTGCGCGAACGTGCGCGGCAGAACGTACAAAACGGCGCAGTGACCGAGGGCTACAATGCGGATCGACAGGAAATCGTGCGCCTGCTCAACGAAGCACTGGCCACCGAGCTGGTATGCGTGCTGCGCTACAAGCGCCATTACTTCATGGCCACCGGCCTCAAAGCCAGCGTGGCGGCCAGTGAGTTCCTCGAACATGCCAACCAGGAAGCCGAACATGCCGACAGACTGGCCGAGCGCATCGTGCAACTGGGCGGTGAGCCGGAGTTCAACCCCGACCTGTTGAGCCGCAACTCCCACGCCCAATACGTGGCAGGCGCCACCCTCAAGGAAATGGTCTACGAAGACCTGGTGGCCGAGCGGATAGCCATCGACAGCTACCGGGAAATCATCCAGTACATTGGCGATAAAGACCCGACCACCCGACGCATCTTCGAGGACATCCTGGCCCAGGAAGAAGAGCACGCCGATGACATGGCCGATATCCTGGCCGATTTGTAAGACCCCATCGCGAGCAGGCTCGCTCCCACATTCGATAGGTGTACACCCTCAATGTGGGAGCGAGCCTGCTCGCGATGAGGCCAGCCGCCTCACCGCAAATCCCCGAATCACCGTGTCGGCTTGACCGTCACCGGCGCCTTGCCCGCCTTCATCTGCTCCAGCAGCGGCGCACACTGGTTCGGCTCGCCACCGCTGGGCGCCACCAGGGCCAGCAAGCCTGCCGCCGGCGCGGCGATCACACCCAGCGCCACCATCCCGGCACCGCGCAACATCAGTGGCACGGCCTTGACCCCGGCGGAGGGCTTGGCGAACTTGCCCCGTACGTACAAGGGCGAGCGCAGGGAAATCAGCCGCCAGCCCTTGGATTCCGGCGAAATGGTCAGGTCCAGTTGTTCGGTAGCCATGTTTGCCGTGCCGTCGATGTAGATGATTGCGTTTTCAGTATCGAATACGAACAGGCGAGTGGTTGCCAGGCCGGCCTTGATGTCGAAGTCCGCCGCTGCACAGTTGATCTTCACTTCCTTGTCGCCAAAGATTTTCCCCATCACGTAGTTACCCACGTTCAACCCCGCCAACTCCATCAACTCGCGACTGATGGCGCCGTCGTTGATGAGCATTTTCAAGGTGCCGTTGGAGGTGCCCAGCAACGCCGCGACTGAATTGCCACGACCGCTGATGTCGGCGTCGCCGTTGAGCTCGCCGAAACTGGTTTTCATCGGTTCGAAGCCGGGGAACAGCTGCTTGAGCTTGAATCCTCGCGCCGTCAACTTCGCTTGGCCCTCCAGGGGATGGGCCTGCCCGTTGAGACGGATCTGCGCATCGAGTCGGCCACCGGCGACGCCGAAACGCAGGGGCTCGAGGCTCAGTTGTCCGTCGTTGAGCACCAGGTGCGTGTAGAGGTCGGTGAACGGCAATTGCGCATTGTGGACGATGCGTTTGCCGGTGAACTCCACGTCGGCGTCCATCGCGCTCCAGCGCTCGGTGCGGAATTCTTCCACGGGCAGCACCTTGTCTGACGGCTGCTTGCTGGCGCTGCCACGGGCCTGCTGCTCGGTGCTGGAATCGGCGCCGATCAGCGGTGCCAGATCGCTGAACAACAGTTGGTCGGACACCAGCGTGCCGCTGAGTTTTGGCCGTGGCTGGCTGGCGACATAGGCCAGGTCACCATGGATGTCGCTGTCGCCGATCTTTCCGTTGAACGCCTCATAGCGAAACAGCGCCCCATCCGGCTCATGGAGTTTGGCAATCAGATGACCGTCGGTTTCATAGGGCGGCGAATCCGGCAAGGTCACCCCGGTCAGTGGATACAGATGAGCGAGGCTGGTGCCGGCCAGTTTCAGGCGCAGATCAAGGGCGCCGAGATTCATCGGGTCGGTGAGCGTACCAGCCAGTTCGACACGGGTATCGGCGGTCTTTACCTGAGCCTGCAACGGAAAGGGTTGCGATGCATTCTGCAAGGCCAGCAGGCCGCCGACCTTACCGGAACCATTGAGATTCTGTCCGTGATACTGCCCGTCGACCTTGAAGGCGAACCCATAGTCCTGAGCCGTTGCGCCTTGATCCTGGACCTTTTTCGCGGCCTTTTCGCCGACGATATCCTTGAACGGAATGGACTTCCCCAGCGGGTCGATCAGCAGGTCGAGTCGAGTCTTCAAGGTCTGGTCGTCAAGCGTGACGTGCCCCTTGTCGAAGCCGATGGCCCCGATGTCCACGACCCAGCTCGACGGTTTGGCGTCCGGGTCCTTCGGATCGACCTGGAAGGTCCAGTTGGCGCGTCCATCAGCCAGGCGCTGCAGGTTGGCGTCGGGTTCGGTCAGGTCGATTCTGGGAATCGTCACACGCCGAGCCAGCAAGGCAAGGGGGGAGATGCGCAACTCGACACGCTTGAGCGTGGCCATCTGCGGTTTTTTCGACCACTCGGGGTTGCCCAGGCTCAGATCCTCGGCCATCACGTGGGGCCAGGGCACCCAGGCCCGCCAGCCGCCCTCTTCGGACTCACGTTGCCAGACCACGGCCAGGTTGCCGTTGATGGCGAACGGGCGATGCAGTTCCTCGGACACCTTGGCGTTGAGCGTCGGCTTGATCCGGTTCCAATCGAAGAACACGATGACCAACACCAACACGGCCAACAGAACAGCAAGGCTGGCCAAGCTCCAGGCAAGGATTTTTGAAGTGCGAGTCATGCGCAAGGCTCCTGATGACAAATCGGCGTCCGTACCGCAACACCTGAAAAACCGAACCTGTAGCCGGCTCGTTGTATGAATGAGACTGGTGAAACGACCAACAGGTTTACCCTCCAGGGTGAAAAACCTGACCAATCCGCCAGCAAGCTGTTACCGCCCGCGCACATTTGCGTGGCGTGAGTGGGTACAAAATACCCACCATGGTGCGAAACCGCACCTCGGAAACGCCCGTTCTAGAGCCTTCCCAGCGAACAATCAATTCCGTTGATTATTACCATTGCGTTTATGAACTTTTATATCGACTTATCGAGAGTAGCATTGCCCTCGTACCCACTTTTTAGCCCTCCCGAGGAGCAACGATCATGAAACGCCAATTACTGATGAGCCTTTCCCTTTCACTGCTGGCCTCCACTGCTTTCGCCCTGCCAGCTTCCGAACAGGCTACACCACAGGTCAAGGACAGCCACTCGGTCTACAGCCAGACTGTTGCTGAAGACGGTACCAAACGTACCCTTCAAGGTCGCGAAGTCACCGAAAACGGTTCGGCACGCACTCTCCAGGGTCGCGAAGTCGCTGAGGACGGTTCGGAACGCACTTTCCAGGGCCGCGAAGTCGCTGAAGGCGGTTCGGAACGCACTTTCCAGGGCCGCGAAGTCGCTGAAGGCGGTTCGGAACGCACTTTCCAAGGCCGCGAAGTCGCTGAAGGCGGCCGTGATCGCCTGGAAGATAAAGGCCTGGTTGAGAACGGCTACGATCGCACCACACAAGGCCAGACCCTGGCAGCCGATGGTAGTGACCGGGTGATCCAACGCAACAGCGCTGTGAGCTGAGCCCATGGTCCTGGAAAAAAAGCCCGATTATCACAATCGGGCTTTTGACTTTTCAGGCATTGCGTTTTCCCATTTGATCCCCTGCTACCGTTCGACGTCGACAAAGCCGATTTGCTAAAGTGCGTCGCTCCCATGACTCGGAAGTCAGTCCTGCGATGTTGCCCCGCGCCGAACAGAAACAACAGACCCGAAATGCCCTGATGGACGCGGCCCGTCATTTGATGGAGTGCGGACGGGGATTCGGCAGCCTGAGCCTGCGCGAAGTTGCCAAGACGGCGGGCATCGTACCCACCGGCTTCTACCGGCATTTCGACGACATGGATCAACTGGGCCTGGCGCTGGTCAGCGAAGTAGGCCAGACCTTCCGCGAAACCATCCGGTTGGTGCGTCACAATGAATTCGTCATGGGCGGCATCATTGATGCATCGGTGCGGATCTTTCTTGATGTAGTGCAAGTCAACCGGTCGCAGTTCCTGTTCCTTGCCCGCGAACAATACGGCGGCTCCCTGCCGGTACGCCAAGCCATCGCACAACTGCGCGAAGCCATCAGTTCGGACCTGGCCGCCGACCTGGCATTGATGCCGAAACTGCAGCATCTGGACCTTGCCGGGCTGAGCGTGATGGCCGACCTCATCGTCAAGAGCGTGTTCGCCACCCTGCCCGACATCATCGACCCTCCCGCCGAAGCGCCCCCCGATCACCTCACGCCCCAGGCGAAGATCACCCAGCAACTGCGGTTTATCTTTATCGGCCTCAAACATTGGCAAGGCTTGGGCAGCACCGAGTAATCCCCCTGTGGGAGCGAGCAGGCTCCCACAGGTTCGCCGAACGCCACAAAACAGTGCGCCCCTCTCGTTGCGCGCACTGGTTCGGAGCGACCTAAAAGGCTGCGCCAAGCATCCCACGCCTATTTCCTACGCCATCTTCGATTGGCAAGCCCCTTGCTCTAAACACAGCATCGCTCATTGCTGGAAGCACTCCGATGCTGGTGATTCATCGCAGAATCGACACTCAACCCCGCTGGGACGCCGAACTCCATCTGACTTTCGATGCCCGCAGCAAAAGTCGCCTGCGCTGTTTCAGTGCCGAGGATGAAGACGTGGGATTGTTTCTGGAGCGGGGCCAGCCGCCGCTTCATGACGGCGAATACCTCCAGGCCGAAGACGGACGTATCGTGCGTGTCTGTGCCCGCCCCGAGCAACTGCTGCATGTCACCTGCGCCAATGGGTTCGAGCTGACGCGTGCAGCCTATCACCTGGGCAATCGCCATGTTGCGCTGCAAGTGGGCGATGGCTGGCTGCGCCTGCTGGACGATTACGTGCTCAAGGCGATGCTCGAACAACTGGGCGCGACCGTCGCCCCCATCGAAGCCCCATTTCAACCCGAACATGGCGCCTATGGCGGCGGCCATCATCATTCTCGGCACGGCGACGAAGACTTCAACTATGCACCGCGCCTGCATCAGTTCGGCTTGCGTACATGAACCCGGCCTGGGCGCTGTTGCGTCTGGCCAGCCCGCAGTTGCCAATCGGCGGCTACAGCTATTCCCAAGGACTGGAGATGGCGGTGGATAACGGCCAGATCAAGACATCCGACGACGCCCGTCGATGGATCAGCGATCAATTGCTGCTAAACCTGGCGTGCTTCGAAGCTCCCCTGCTGCTCGCTCATTGCAGCGCCGCTGCGGCCGACGATTGGAGCGCCCTGGGGCAACACTGCGAAGCACACCGCGCCAGCCGGGAAACCCGCGAGTTGTACCAGGAGAGCCGGCAAATGGGCTATTCGTTGCAACAACTGCTTGGCGGCCTGCCGGAACTCGACGGCGCCGCACGGCATTTTCTCGAACAACGCAGCGAACCACATCTGGCCCTGGGCTGGGCCCTGGCCGCCCGCGCATGGAACATCAGCCCCCAGGACGCCCTCGCAGCCTGGTTGTGGAGCTGGCTGGAGAACCAGCTGGCGGTGCTGATGAAAACCCTTCCCCTCGGCCAGCAAGCCGCCCAGCGCCTGACCAGCGAGCTGCTGCCGCTGTTGCAACAGGCCCAGCACAACGCCTCGAACATCGACCCCAAGCATTACGGCAGCGCCGCGTTTGGCCTGTCCCTGGCGTGTATGGCCCATGAGCGCCAGTACAGCCGTCTGTTCCGTTCCTAGGAGACAAACATGAACACACAACCCCTGCGCGTCGGCATCGGCGGTCCGGTGGGCTCCGGCAAGACCGCCCTGACCCTGGCCCTGTGCCTGGCCCTGCGCGAGCGCTACAACCTCGCGGTGGTCACCAACGATATCTACACCCGCGAAGACGCCGACTTCCTGGTCCGCAACGAAGCCCTGGCGCCGGAGCGGATCATTGGTGTCGAAACCGGTGGTTGCCCGCACACAGCCATTCGCGAAGACGCCTCGATCAACCTCGAAGCGGTAGACCAGTTGAACCGGCGCTTCCCGGGGCTGGACCTGATCCTGGTGGAGTCCGGGGGCGACAACCTTTCGGCGACCTTCAGCCCGGAGCTGTCGGACCTGACCCTCTACGTGATCGATGTCTCGGCCGGGGACAAGTTGCCGCGAAAGGGTGGGCCGGGCATCTGCAAGTCCGACTTGCTGGTCATCAACAAGATCGACCTGGCACCGCTGGTAGGTGCTTCCCTGGAGATGATGGACAGCGACACCCGGCGAATGCGCAACGGCAAGCCGTTCGTCTTCAGCAACCAGAAAACCGGCCAGGGCCTGGAGGAGATCATCGCTTTCATCGAGCGCCAGGGTCTGCTGACTGCTGCCTGATTTTTCGAACTCTCAACAAGGAAGCCTCTCATGACACTCAAACGCATCCTCGGCACCCTCGCCCTGCTGCTGGCCCCAACCCTGGCCTTCGCCCACCCCGGCCACGGCGATAACGGCCTGATCGCCGGCCTCGGGCATCCCATCGGCGGCCTGGACCACCTGCTCGCCATGCTCGCGGTCGGCTTGTGGGCGGCACAGCAACAAGGCACTGCGCGCTGGGCGCTGCCCTGCACGTTCATCGGTACGATGCTGATCGGCGGTCTGCTCGGTTTCGAAGGTCTGCAGTTGCCGGCGCTGGAGAGCGGGATTGCCGCCTCGGTGCTGGCCCTGGGCCTGGCGGTGGCGCTGGCAGTCCGTCCGCCATTGAGTCTGGCGGTTGCTGCGACTGCACTGTTTGCGCTGTTCCATGGTGTGGCCCATGGGCTGGAACTACCGGACATGTCGAGCCCGTGGGCTTATGCAGCCGGGTTCGTCGCTGCGACGGCGGCGCTGCATGGCGCAGGTTTCGTCCTGGTTCGCGCGCTGCCACGGGCAGCTGCGCCCTTGGTACGGCTGGCGGGGGCGGCTTCGGCGGGGGTTGGGATCTGGTTGTTGGCAGGTTGATTTTCGGCGCTTTCAAGACCGCCTTCGCGAGCAAGCCCGCTCCCACAATTTGATCGGCGTAAACCGGACCTGTGGGAGCGGACTTGCCCGCGAAGGGGCTCTAGAAGGCACTGCATCTCTCGCCCCTGCCACTCTGCTACCATGTCGCGCAATCGCCCCTTGCCGTGACGACGTCCGCCCATGCCCGATGCTTCCCGCCCCGTTCCTTCACCTGAATTGATCGCCCTGTTCGCAACAGTGCGCCAGCATTTTCACGAGGTGATCGTGCCCATGTGGCAAGGCCCGGGCTGGAATGCCGAACTGGCACTGCCCTACGAATCCCTGGATGCGGCCCACACGCCGTTGCCACCCCAACGCTACCGGGCGATGGCCTGCGCAAGACAACTGTATGTGTTCGCCAGCCTGATCGGCGAAGTAACAGGGGCCGAAGAACGGGCCGCGGCGCTGTTCCGTTCGCTACAGCGCCACTTTCACGATGGCGAACACGGCGGCTGGTTCTACAGCATCGACCCGCAAGGCGCCCCGCTGGACACCGGCAAAGACCTCTACACCCACGCCTTCATCCTGTTCGCCTGCGCCCATTACTGGGACAAGGTTCGCGAGCCACTGGTGGAATCGGTGCTCAACGCTGCGCTGGAAGTCATTGCCCGGCGCTTTGCCACCGGCGACGGTCTCTACGAGGCCAGCCTCAAGCGCGATTGGTCAACGCTCGGAACCGGCCCGTTGCAGAACCCCCTGATGCACTTGGCAGAAGCCTTCCTCGCCACCCTCGCGGTCCGCGACGATGCCAACGTTCGCCAGGCATTGCTGAGTCTGTGTGACGGGATGTCCAAGCACTTCATTGAGCCGAAGCTGGGCGTGATAATGGAGAAACCGCTCAAGGCTGTGGATAACTGGTTTGAGCCGGGACATCAGTTCGAATGGTATTTCCTGCTGGCTTCGTCGCCCCTGCTGCAAGACGGCCAGTTGCGCGTCGCCCTGCAGCGGAGCTTTGACTATACCGAGCAAGAAGGCGTGAACCCGCAGTCCGGCGCGGTATGTGCCATGCTGAGCCCGAAGCCGGGCACTGTCGCGCGCGACGTCACCCAACGCATCTGGGCCCAGGCCGAATACCTGCGCGCCCTCACCCTGCGCCCGGGAAGCCAGGACGTGTTGCTGCGTCAGCTTCAGGCTCTGCAACAGCATTTTCTGCATGCCAAGGGGTGGAACGAATGCCTTGATACCGACGGCCTCGTCAGCCGTCGGGACATGCCCTCCACCACCCCCTATCACCTGATGACCTGCTATCGCGGATTGGCCGATTACCTGGGCTGACCGGTCGATTGCTATCGCGGGCAAGCCTTGCTCCCACAGGTTCGAGTCATTCCCGGAGCAAAGTACGTTCCCACGGTACTGAGCTTTCCGTGGGAGCAAGGCTTGCCCGCGATGAACGATAACGCGGTCCTATCCCTTGTTATTTCTCTCAATGGCAAATCCAGCCCAGGTCTGGCTCACCGGCATCAACTCCAGGCTGTTGATGTTGATGTGCGCTGGCGTGTTGAGCACCCAATAGATCGTTTCGGCAATGTCCTGCGGCTGGATCGGCTCGGCCCCGGCATAAGTCGCGTTGTAGCGTTCCTGGTCACCGCCGAAGCGTACCAGTGAGAACTCGCTCTCACACAAGCCCGGCTCGATGTTGCTGACCCGCACACCGGTACCCTGCAGGTCGCAGCGCAGGTTCAGCGAGAACTGTTTGACGAACGCCTTGCTCGCGCCATACACGTGGCTACCCGGGTACGGGTAGTTGCCGGCGATGGAACCCAGGTTGATGATCCCCGCGCCGCGACCATGGGCAATCAGGCGCGGCAGCAACAGGCGCGTGCTGTAGAGCAATCCCTTGACGTTGGTGTCGACCATCGTGTCCCAGTCATCAAGGTCGCACTTGGGTGCCGGATCGACCCCCAGTGCCAATCCGGCGTTGTTGATCAAGCCACGCAATGTGGCGAAAGACGGCGGCAGATTGGCGATTGCTTCCTCCATGGCCTTGCGTTCACGCACATCCAATACCAGGCCATGGACCTCGGTCTGTTTCGACAGCTCGGCGCACAGGGCATTGAGGCGCTCTTCACGGCGCCCGGTCAGCACCAGTTTCCAGCCGGCCTCGGCAAAACGACGGGCACAGGCTTCGCCAAATCCGGACGTCGCCCCGGTGATAAACAGGGTATTGGACATCATGTTCTCCTTGATTGGGCTTGAGGCAGCCATTGAATGGATCGGCCCACAGCATGCCCGGCCCGACAGCGAGCGGCAACTGCCCACCGCGGATGTTGAACCAGACCAGGCTGATCATAAAACGATCAAACGGAGCCAGCCCTTGCAGAATGAGGGATGTAGCCTGTTGCCCGCACCTTATCCACAGGCACGTCCACAGTAATCGGGGGCAAGTGAAAACGCTGCAAGCCGCTGTGCGTAAGGCGTTGCGGGGCATATGGAAACTTTTTTCCCTTGACCCTGCATGCAGGGTTGTGCAGATCGGATTCTCTGCTATAAACCAGGCCCCATCGACACGATGGCTCGAAGCCAGCAAACACGGCCCTCAGAGCGGTCTTTCCAGAGTTTAATCACAGACTTATCCACAGGCTTTCCCACAGATTGCCAAGCCTGTTCCAGCGCTCAGAAAAGGGTTGACAACCTGCACTCATGCTCGCCTGAAAATACCTGTTCAAAAAACGATCATCACTCTACAAGGCACGTTTTTAAAGGCCTCCAGCCAGCTACTCCCACGTTACCCACAGCCGGTTCCACAGCAAACGGGGACAAGTCAAAACTGTGACAAAACAACTGTTTGCGGCGACTTTATGTCGCGGTTTAGTAAGGGTTGTGGATTGTTGTCCACAATTCACTGCTCCACACAAGACCCCCTTGTGGGAGCGGTTGGGTGGTGTTCTGGAGACATAAAAAAACCGGCGATCACTCGCCGGTTTTTTATTGCCATATCGACGTCAGTGCCCGCCCAGGTATGCGTTGCGCACCTCTTCGTTGGCGAGCAGTTCCTTGCCGGTGCCGGTCAGGCGGATTTCGCCGTTGACCATCACATAGGCCCGGTCCGACAACCTGAGGGCATGGTTGGCGTTCTGTTCCACCAGAAAGATGGTCATCCCGGTGGACGCCAGTTCCCGCAGGGTGGCGAAGATCTGTTTCACCACGATCGGCGCCAGACCCAGGCTAGGCTCATCGAGCAGCAACAACTTCGGTCGGCTCATCAGTGCCCGGGCGATGGCGAGCATTTGCTGCTCGCCACCGGACATGGTCATGGCCCGCTGGTTGCGTCGCTCCTTGAGCCGTGGGAACAGTTCGAACATGCGCTGCATGTCCTCGCTGGCGTACTTGTCACCAATGGGGATAGTGCCCATCAGCAGGTTTTCCTCGACAGACATGTCGGGGAATACCCGCCGCCCTTCCGGCGACTGCGCAATGCCGTTGGACGCGATGTAGTGAGACGACTTGTGGGTGATGTCCACGCCTTGGTAAATGATCTGCCCACTGGCCGCGCGCGGCTGGCCGAAGATCGACATCAGCAGCGTGGATTTGCCGGCACCGTTGGAGCCGATCAGGCTCACTGTCTCACCTTCGTCAATGTGCATCGAGACTTTCTTCAGGGCCTGGATCGGCCCATAGAATACGTCCAGTTCCTTGAGTTCGAGGATCGGTCCACTCATACCAGTTCCTCTTCATCGGCACCCAGGTAGGCCGCGATCACTTTCGGATCGCTGCGAATCGCCTCCGGACCGCCCTCGGCGATCACGTTGCCGTGGTCCAGCACCACGATGTGGTCGGAAATGCTCATTACCATGCCCATGTCGTGTTCGATCAGCACCACGGTCAGATCGTGCTCGTCACGCAGCAGTCGGATCATCGCGCTCAGCGCTTCGGTTTCCTGAGGATTGAGGCCGGCGGCCGGTTCGTCGAGGCAGATGACCTGCGGACGGGTGCACATGGCCCGGGCAATTTCCAGGCGTCGCTGCTGACCATAGGAAAGCTCACCCGCCAGGCGGTTGGCACAGTCCACCAGGTCCACGACTTCAAGCCAGTAGAAGGCATGGTCCAGCGCGTCGCTTTCGGCCTTGCGGTAACCCTTGGTGTTGAAGACACCGGCCACCAGACTGCGGTTGACCCACATGTGCTGGGCCACCAGCAGGTTCTCCAGCACCGACATTTCCCGGAACAGGCGGATGTTCTGGAAGGTACGGGCCAGGCCGGCGCGGTTCACCAGGTGGGTACCGCCGAACATCTTGTAGTACAGCCGGCTGGCGAAGGTCTTCGGCGATACGAAGTCGGTGGGGCGGAACGCTTCGCCCAACAGCTTGATGACGTTGGTCCGCTCGCCGCGCACGTTGAGCTCGATCTTGCCGCCCGAGGCCTTGTAGAAACCTGTCAGGCAGTTGAACACCGTGGTCTTGCCCGCGCCATTGGGGCCGATCAGGGCAAAGATCGAGTTGCGCTTGACCTGCAGGCTGACGTCGCTGAGAGCCTTGATGCCACCGAATTGCATCATCAGGTTTTCGACTGAGAGTACGACTTCGCTCATGGCGCTACTCCTTTACGCGGCATCACTCCGGTACGGCTGATACGGATCAGGCCGCGGGGTCGCCAGATCATCATCAACACCATCAGTACCCCGAACAGCAGCACGCGGTATTCGGAGAAGCTGCGCAGCAGTTCCGGTGCAACGGTGAGCACGAATGCCGCGATCACCACGCCCACCGTCGACCCCATGCCCCCCAGCACCACAATCGCCAGGATCAGGGCCGACTCAAAGAACGTGAACGACGACGGGTTGACGAACCCCTGATAGCTGGCGAAGAACACCCCGGCCAGGCCGGCCGTGGAGGCGCCGATGGTGAACGCCGAGAGCTTGACCAGCACATGGTTCAGGCCCATGGAGCGACAAGCGATCTCGTCTTCGCGCAGGGCTTCCCAGGCGCGCCCGACGGGCATGCGGGTCAGGCGATGCTTGATGTAGAGCACCAGCAGCACAACGATGAACAACACGATATAGATGAACAGGAATTTCAGGTTCGGGTTGTAGTCGATGCCAAAGAACTCATGGAAGGGCACCCCTCCATCCTTGGCCCTGCGTCCGAACTCCAGGCCGAAAAAGGTGGGTGACGGAACCGGCATGCCATTCGGCCCGCCGGTGAACGACAGCCAGTTATTGAGGATCAGCCGGATGATTTCACCGAAGCCAAGGGTCACGATCGCCAGGTAGTCACCGTGCATTCGCAGCACGGGGAAACCCAATATGCATCCGGCCATCGCCGCCGCAATCGCCGCCA
The DNA here is from genome assembly GCF_001269905.1 of Pseudomonas corrugata. Classification (GTDB taxonomy): domain Bacteria; phylum Pseudomonadota; class Gammaproteobacteria; order Pseudomonadales; family Pseudomonadaceae; genus Aquipseudomonas; species Aquipseudomonas corrugata. The sequence continues at coordinate 118,630 of NZ_LHVK01000025.1, forward strand.
GTGGCAGTACAGTCCAGAAACCCAGCCCCAGGTATTGATAACCCAGAGCCAGACCATAGGCGCCGATGGCGTAGAACGCCACGTAACCCAGGTCGAGCAGGCCCGCCAGGCCGACCACGATGTTCAGGCCCAGGCCAAGCAGTACGTAGATCAGCCCGAGGATGACCACCGTGAGCACGTATTTGTTGGCAAAGAACGGAAACACGATGGCAATCACGATCAGCGCCGGGATGATCCAGCGCAGGCGCGACTTGTAGTCCGGGGGCAGCACGTGTACGCCGGAGCCGGGGGTTTCGAAGCCCTGGAGCACCTTCAGCCCCTTGGACGTTTGCAGGAACAGGCTCAAGGCGAAACGCCCGATCATCACGATCCCCACCAGCCAGCCGACACGGGCCGGTTGCAGGTTGAAGCTGTAGCCGTCGAGCACCACGCCGACAATCGGCCCGAACACGATCAGCGAGATCAGGCCCGCCAGGATCGCGTCGATGACGCTCTGTTTGATATCAATCGGTTTATTGGCAGCAGACATACTTATACCTTCGCCACGAGTGGGCGACCCAACAGGCCTTGGGGACGGAAAATCAGGATCATCACCAGCAGGGAGAAACTGAACACGTCTTTGTAGTCGGAGTTGATCAGACCGGAGAACAGCGACTCGGAGATCCCGAGGATGATCCCGCCGAGCATCGCCCCAGGCAGGGAACCGATACCACCGAGGACCGCCGCGGTGAACGCCTTGATGCCGATGATGAAGCCGGCATAGAAGTCGAACGTGCCGTAGTTCATGGTGATCAACACACCGGCCAGGGCCGCCATGGCCGCGCCGATGATGAACACATAGGAGATCACACGGTCGGTGTTGATCCCCAGGATCGAGGCCATCTTGCGATCCTGCTGGGTGGCACGACACATGCGCCCCAGCTTGGTGTACTTGATGATGTAGGTCAGCAAAGCCATCCCGGCGAATGCGGCGACCAGGATGAAGATCTTGGTGTAGGTGAGCTGGACGAAGCCGGTGCCGATGTCGACGCGCATGGCGCCTTCAAGCAGTGTCGGCACACCCTGTTGGCGGGCGCCCTGGCTGATCTGTGCATAGTTCTGCAGGATCAGCGAAATGCCGATGGCACTGATCAGCGGTGCCAGGCGGGTGGAGTTGCGCAGCGGTTTGTAGGCGACGCGTTCGATGACCCAACCGTATACCCCGGTGACCACGACCGTGAACACGAGGGTGCCGAGGATCATAAGCGGAAAGGATTCAATACCGAAGTAAGCCAGCAGAGCCAGACTGATTGCCGCGAGGTACGCGGAAATCATGTAAACCTCGCCGTGGGCGAAGTTGATCATGCCGATGATGCCGTAGACCATTGTGTAGCCGATGGCGATCAGACCATAGACCGACCCGAGGGTCAGGCCATTGATCAGTTGCTGCAGGAAAATACCATCCATAACGCAATCTCACGCATTTGAAAGACTGCACGCACACCGCAGCGACGGACCGGGGTTCAGCCGCCGAGGCTACACGGTGGGCGCACAGCTTTCGGGAGAAAAAGGCAGGTACTGCATGGACGTGATGAACCGCCCGGCGCCCATGGCGCCAGGCTGATCAAACGCTCATGTCACTTCTGTTTTTCCAACTGATGGTATTTGCCGTCCTTGTCCCACTGGTAGACCACGTAGTCGGAGACCTTCAGGTCACCCTTCTTGTCCCATTCCTTCTTGCCCATCACGGTCTGGACCGGGTTGGACTTGAGCCACTCGGCCGCGGCGTCGGTCTTGTTCGACTTGGCACCGTTGAAAGCGGCAGCCAGGGTCTGGACGGAAGCGTAGGCATACAAGGTGTAGCCTTCCGGCTCGGTACCCTTGGCACGGAATGCGTCTACCACGGACTTGCTGTCCGGCAGCAGGCGCGGGTCGGCACCGAAGGTCATGTACACGCCATCGACGTATTGCGCGCCGCCGGCGGTGGTTACCAATTCGTCGGTCACGATGCCGTCGTCGGACATGAACTTCACGTCCTTGAGGCCTTGCTCACGCAGTTGGCGAACCAGCGGGCCGGCTTCCGGGTGCAGGCCACCGAAGTAGACCACGTCGGCACCGGCCGCACGGATCTTGGTAACTACGGCGCTGAAGTCCTTTTCACCACGGGTCAGCCCTTCGTACAGCACAGGGGTCACGCCGCGCTTGATCAACTGGGCCTTGGTGGCATCCGCCAGGCCCTGGCCGTAGGTGTCCTTGTCATGCAGCACTACGACTTTCTTGCCCTTGAGCACGTCGACAATGTAGTCGCCGGCGACGATGCCCTGCTGGTCGTCACGACCGCACATACGGAACATCGCGTTCAGGCCACGCTCGGTAACCGTCGGATTGGTGGAACCTGGGGTGATGGCCATGATATCGGCGTCACCGTAGACCTCGGAGGCCGGGATGGTCGACGAGGAGCAGAAGTGACCGACTACTGCGTTCACCTTGTCCTGATCGACAAAGCGGTTGGCTACGGCCACGGCCTGCTTCGGCTCGCACGCATCGTCACCCTTCACCAGTACGATCTTCTCGCCGTTCACGCCGCCCTTGGCGTTGATTTCGTCCGCTGCCGCCTGCGCCCCTTTCATGTACTGCTCGCCAAATGCTGCGTTGGCGCCAGTCATGGGACCCGCTACACCGATCTTGAAGTCTGCATGGGCAAACGCGGAAACCCCCATTGCCGCTGTAACGGCGAGGGCCAGAAAGCCTTTCTTGTAAAACGTCTGGGACATGAGGTGGTGCTCCAAGGTTTTTTTTAGTTGGCACTGCGACTTCACTGAAAAGCTCAGAGCAAGGGCCGTGCCATCGGTTTTTTATTCTGAAAAAAGTCGCTGCTTTATTGTTATTTCGACTGTTTCGGGCCCTTTTTCACAGGGCGTGCAACCGTCTAAATCGCACGAGGTGCAACCTTTTGCTTGAATGAGTACAACCCTCCGTGAGCCATCATTGCAACCTTCGCACGAAAGTACGTGCAACCAGCCTGTAACAACCTGCGTCACCTAACTGCACACTGTCGGTGCGCAACTGCTACAACCCGCACCATTACAGGCTAGACGCTACACCGGAAAACGTTGGTTCCGGCAACACTTTTCAACACTCAAATAACGATCCGCAGGCACTGGCCCGCGTGATACAGCGAAAACCCCGCCTCATACAGGCAACTGCGCACGCCCGCCCCGGTCACGGGCTGCATCGGCGCAAAGGGAATCGGTAACGCTTTCCCATCGCCATGGCACAGGTAATCGGCAAAGGCCTTGCCCACCACCGTACCGGTGGTCACGCCCCGCCCGTTGTAGCCGGTGACCGCCACCAGTCCGGGCGCTGGCTCGAACAGACGCATCAGATGGTCGGGGGTGAAGGCGATACAGCCGGTCCAGGTGGACTCCCACTCCACCCCCTTGAGGTACGGGAAGTAGTGCTGCTGCACCCGGTCCGCCCAGGCCTTGAGGAACCAGGTGGGCTTGCGGTTGCCATTGCCCAGGCTGCCCAGCAACAGACGACCGTCCTTGTCGCGGCGAATGCTGCTCAAGACCTGACGGGTATCCCACGACCCCTGGCCACCCGGCAAGATGCGTTGCGCAGCCTCGTCCGTCAACGGGACGGACGCCACCTGGTAGTAGTGGCCGGGGAAGAAATTGCGCCGCAGCTCAGTCCATTCGCCTTCGGTGTAGGCATTGGAGGCGATCACCACCTGCTCGGCCACCACCGAACCTTGGCCCGTCTGTACCGACCAGCGCGGCCCCTGGCGTTCCAGGCGTGTCACGGGGGAGTGGTCAAACAGCTGTCCGCCCAGGTCCGACGCAGCCTTGGCCAATCCGCTGACATAGGCCATCGGATTGAGCGTACCGGCGCGTCGATCCAACAATGCCGCGGCGATTTTCGACGTGCCCGTGGCTTCGACACAGGCCTGGCCGCTGAGCAACTCCACCGGGGCGCCACGGCGCTTCCATTGTGCTTCGCGACTGCGCAGGTCCGCCTCGCCCCGGGCGTTATGGGCCATGTGCAGCGTGCCTTCGCGGCGCAACTGGCAATCGATGTTGTATTTGTCGACCAGGCTGAACACCAGCGCCGGTGCCGCGCCCAGCATGCGGTTGAGCTGGCTGCCAACAGCTTCGCCGAAGCCGGCCTCGATATCGTCCGGCGGAATCCACAGGCCCGCGTTCACCAGCCCGACATTGCGCCCAGAACCGCCATGCCCGGTCCGATGGGCCTCCAGCACCGCGACGCGCTTGCCCTGCTCCAGCAAATGCACCGCCGCCGACAACCCGGTGAAACCTGCGCCAATCACGCAGACGTCTACCGTGACCTCACCCGTGAGCGCAGCGTTTTCAGGCCTTTGCGGCGTCAGTTTTTCCCACAGACATTCTTCGCGTAACGGCATTGCCAGACTCCGGAAATGAAACCCAACCATCACACCTTTCAAGGGTGGGAGCGAGCCTGCTCGCGATGGCGACGCTCATTCAACACGGATGTCGATTGATCGACCGCCATCGCGAGCAGGCTCGCTCCCACAGGGATCTTCATGAGAGGAAGATCCGCTTCACTCAACCTCAGTCGAACGTAATCCCCTGGGCCAACGGCAGCTCCAGCGAGTAGTTGACGGTATTGGTCTGGCGACGCATGTAGGCGCGCCACGAGTCGGAGCCGGATTCGCGACCGCCGCCGGTTTCTTTTTCACCGCCGAAAGCGCCGCCGATTTCCGCACCGCTCGGGCCGATGTTGACGTTGGCAATGCCACAATCGCTGCCCACCGCGGACATGAACTGCTCGGCCTCACGCACGTCCGTGGTGAAGATGCAGGACGACAGGCCTTGGGGCACGGCGTTGTTCAGGTGCAGAGCTTCGGCGAAGTCCTTGTAGCCGACCACATACAGGATCGGGGCGAAGGTTTCGTGGCGGACCACGTCGCTCTGCTCCGGCATCTCGACGATGGCCGGTGACACGTAATAGGCATTCGGGAACTGGTCTTCGAGCTGACGCTTGCCGCCGAATACGCGACCACCTTCGCTCAAGGCTTGCTCGAGGGCGTCCTGCATGTTGTCGAAGCTGTGCTTGTCGATCAGCGGCCCGACCAGGTTGCCTTCCAACGGATGGCCGATGCGCACTTTCGAATAGGCGGCCTTGAGGCGGGTGACGATTTCGTCTTTCACCGACTCATGGGCGATCAGACGACGCAGGGTGGTGCAACGCTGACCGGCGGTACCGACGGCGCTGAACAGGATGGCGCGCACGGCCATGTCCAGGTCGGCACTCGGCGCCAGGATCATCGCGTTGTTGCCACCCAGTTCGAGGATGCTGCGGGCAAAGCGTGCGGCGACCTTCGGCGCCACCTCCCGGCCCATGCGCGTGCTGCCGGTGGCACTGATCAATGCCACGCGCGGGTCATCCACCAATGCTTCACCGGCATCGCGACCGCCGATGATCACTTGGCACAGATACTCGGGCGCATCGCCGAAACTCTTCAGTGCCCGCTCGAACAGCGCCTGGCACGCCAGGGCGGTGAGCGGGGTCTTTTCCGAAGGCTTCCAGATCACCGAATCACCGCACACCAGGGCCAGCGTGGTGTTCCAGGCCCAGACCGCGACGGGGAAGTTGAAAGCACTGATCACCCCGACCACGCCCAGCGGATGCCAGGTTTCACGCATGTGGTGGCCCGGACGCTCGGAGGCAATGGTCAGGCCGTACAGTTGACGGGACAGGCCGACGGCGAAATCGCAGATGTCGATCATCTCCTGCACTTCACCAAGGCCTTCCTGGGTAATCTTGCCGGCTTCCCACGACACCAGTTCGCCGAGATCGGCCTTGTATTCACGCAGCAGGTCACCAAACTGGCGCACCAATTCACCGCGACGCGGGGCCGGGACCTGGCGCCACAGATCGAAGGCATGCTGGGCGCGGCTGACCTGCTGCTCGACTTCGGCCGCGCCTTCCCAGTTCACCGCGCCGATACGACTGCCGTCGATGGGCGAGTGCACCGGCTGTGCGCCGTTCTGGTACAGGGCCGGGTCGACACCCAGACGATCAAGCAATGCAGCAACCATGGTCAATTTCCTCAAAGCGAAAGACGAAAATCGGCAGCCGGGCGAACACGGCTGATCAGGACTGTAGTTGTAGCTGGCCCGAGTCTTGCCAACAAACGACCTTTAAGCGAGATATCATTCCGTTTATTCATGCTGCCCCATGAACGGATACATCGAGCCACCGCAAATAGGCCTCACCGATGCTCAATAAACGCTATTTACCCTCGATTACGGCACTGCAATGTTTCGAAGCGGTGACCCGTCACCTGAGCTTCACCCGTGCCGCCGAAGAATTGCACCTGACCCAAAGCGCCGTCAGCAAGCAGGTCGCGCAGCTCGAGGAGCTCTTGCAGCACCTGCTGTTCCGCCGCGTGCGCCGGCGTTTGCAACTGACGCCGGCCGGCGATTTGTATCTGGGGGAAGTGCGGAAAATTCTCACCCAGGTCGAAATGTCCACCCACTACCTGCGCTCCTACGGTGGCGACACCGAAGTCCTGCGCGTGTCCACGCCCCCGACCTTCGGGGCACGCTGGCTGGTGCCACGCCTCAAAGGCTGGCGCCTGCGGCATCCGAAGATTCACCTGGACCTGTGTAGCGAGCAAGAGCCCGACGACTTGCTGCAAGGGCGCAGCGACATGGCTTTCTACTTCGGCCAGGGCTCTCGACCTGGCACCGAATCCCTGGAGCTGTTCGGCGAAGAACTCGTGCCGGTCTGCGCGCCGGGCTGCCTGCCGGATACCCCCTTTACCGACCCGACACAACTGGCCGATCTGGTGCTGTTGCAGAACGCATCACGCCCCCAGGCCTGGCATGACTGGTTCGCCGACCAAGGTTTTCACACCGAACACAGCTACCACGGGCCGCGCTTCGAAACGTTCTACATGTGCATCCGCGCCGCCCAGGTCGGTTGCGGCGTCGCCCTGCTGCCGCGCTTTCTGGTGGAGGAAGAACTGGCAGACGGCAAGCTGATCATTCCATGGCAGCACGCCATGCCCAGCACCAACGCCTATTACATGGCTTATCCCGAGCATTCGGCGGAGGTGCCCAAGGTCAGGTACTTTGTGGAGTGGATGTTGGAGCAGATGGCTGACGCGAAAAAATAACCACCTACACACCCTGTGGCGAGGGGATTTATCCCCGCTGGGCTGCAAGGCAGCCCTGAAACCGGGCAACTCGGTGTATTAGGCAGATTGAGTTGTCAGTATTGGGGCTGCTTTGCAGCCCAGCGGGGATAAATCCCCTCGTCACAGATAAATCCTCTCGCCACAGAAGAATCTTCTTACCACAGGTAAATCTCCTGCCATCAGGAACGCTGTGACCAAAAAACACTGGCAATCACCCCAAGGGTTATGCGCCACTAGCCCTTTCACAACAAACCGCTGTCCGACGCTGCCCGCTGCAGCGAACTGTCTGGAGATACCCGTCATGAGCGAGAGTGTGTTTGCCGATCGCATCGTGCAGAACCTGCTCGACACCGACTTCTACAAGTTGACGATGATGCAGGCGGTCCTGCACAACTACCCCAACGTCGAAGTCGAATGGGAGTTTCGTTGCCGCAACAGCGAAGACCTGCGCCCCTATCTGGCGGAGATTCGCTTCCAGATCGAGCGCCTGGCCGAACTCAGCCTGAGCGCCGATCAATTGGGCTTCCTGGAGCGCATCAGCTTCCTGAAGCCGGACTTCCTGCGCTTTCTCGGCCTGTTTCGTTTCAACCTGCGCTACGTATACACCGGCATTGAAAATGGCGAGCTGTTCATCCGCCTGCGCGGGCCGTGGTTGCATGTGATTCTGTTCGAGGTGCCGCTGCTGGCCATCGTCAGCGAAGTGCGCAATCGCTATCGCTACCGTGACGTCATCCTCGAGCAGGCACGGGAGCAGTTGTATCGCAAGTTCGACTGGCTGGCCGCCAACGCCAGCAGCGAGGAATTGTCCGACCTGCAAGTGGCGGACTTCGGCACCCGCCGCCGGTTTTCCTACCGCACCCAGGAAGAAGTGGTGAACGTGCTCAAGCACGACTTCCCCGGGCGCTTCGTCGGCACCAGCAACGTGCACCTGTCCCGGGAGCTGGACATGAAACCCTTGGGCACCATGGCCCATGAGTGGATCATGGCTCATCAGCAACTGGGCCCGCGGCTGATCGACAGCCAGATCGCCGCCCTTGATTGCTGGGTGCGTGAATACCGTGGCCTGCTGGGTATCGCGCTGACCGACTGCATCACCATGGACGCCTTCTTGGCGGACTTCGATCTGTTCTTCGCCAAGTTGTTCGACGGCCTGCGCCATGATTCGGGTGACCCGGTGGTCTGGGCCGAGAAAGCCATCGCCCACTATCACAAGCTGGGTATTGACCCGATGAGCAAGACCCTGGTGTTCTCCGACAGTCTGACCTTGCCCAAATGCCTGGAGATTTTCCGTGCGTTGCGTGGTCGCATCAATGTCAGCTTCGGTATTGGCACCAACCTGACCTGCGACATCCCGGGCGTCGAGCCCATGAGTATCGTGCTTAAAATGATCAGCTGTGACGGGCAACCCGTGGCCAAGATTTCAGACGAGCCCGGCAAGACCCACTGCAAGGATCCGAATTTCGTCGCCTACATGCGACATGTTTTCCAAGTACCTGCCGCCCTTTCTGGCATATCAAGCAAGGAGTGAATTCATGCAAGCCGTACAGCGTGAGATTGCTGAACAGCTCAAGGTCCAGCCACCGTTCGCCGATGACGCCGCCGTCAAGGCCGAAATCGCTCGCCGGGTAAGCTTCATTCAGGACTGTCTCGTCAATTCCGGGCTCAAGAGCCTGGTACTCGGGATCAGTGGCGGGGTCGATTCGTTGACTGCCGGCCTGCTGGCCCAGCGCGCAATGCGTGAGTTACGAGAACAAACCGGTAACCCGGCCTACAAGTTCATCGCGGTGCGCCTGCCGTACGAAACTCAATTCGATGAGCACGAAGCGCAAGCCTGCGTGGACTTCATCGAGCCGGACGAACGCCACACCGTCAACATCGGTCCGGCGGTCAAGGCCCTGGCCAAGGAAGTTCTGGCATTCGAAGGCAAGACACCGGGCTCGCGGGATTTCGTGCTGGGTAACTCCAAAGCGCGGATGCGCATGGTGGCGCAGTACGCCATCGCCGGGGCCGAGCAAGGCCTGGTGATCGGTACCGATCATGCGGCGGAAGCCGTGATGGGTTTCTTTACCAAGTTCGGTGATGGCGCCTGTGACCTGGCCCCCTTGAGCGGCCTGGTGAAGAATCAGGTCCGGGCCATCGCCCGTGACTTCGGAGCGCCGGAATCGCTGGTGGAAAAAGTCCCCACCGCCGACCTCGAAGACTTGTCCCCGGGCAAACCCGACGAGGCCGCTCATGGCGTCACCTATGGGGAGATCGACGCCTTCTTGCACGGCCAGACCATTCGCGAAGAAGCGGCCCGGATCATCTGCGAGACCTATCGCAAGACCGAGCACAAGCGGGTGATGCCGTACGCCCCATAGCCGACACGAAAAGCCTGTGGGAGCAAGCTTTGCTCCCACAGTGTCGTGCCGTTTGATCCTTAACTGACTGAGATTACCCTGCAAGGGGCGCTTTTTTATGCGCTGAAGGATTACTTCAGGGTCACGGTGCCTTTCATCATCGAGATGTGGCCCGGGAACGAGCAGAAGAAGCCGTACTTTTCAGCGGCATCAAGCTTCGATACGTCAAAGGTCACCGAGTCCGTCTCACCGGCACCAATGATCTTGGTGTGGGCGATGATGCGCGCATCACCGTCCTTGAGGTAGTTCTTGTCGATACCGGCGCCCAGGCCATCGGTCGCGATCGGCTGCATGTCGGCTTCTTTGCTCAACACCCAGTTATGGCCCATGACATTTTTCGGCAAGCTGCCCGAATGGGTCAGCTCGACAGTGAAGGTTTTACAGCTCTTGTCGATCTCGATGGCCTTGGTGTTGTAGGACATCTGGTCGGTCGAGTCGATGGTGGTCTTGCACTCCGCTGCCATCAGCTGGCTGCTGGCCAGTGTCAACAGGGATACTGCTACAAGTTTGGCAAACATCATGAATCTCCAAGGCATGGTTAGAAATTTCCTTCAAAGGGGAAGACTGCCTTAATTTCAGACAAGTTCCTATGACCTGAATCAAAAATTGTATACAACTTAAGGCTATCAGCCTGATGGACACAATCAACCGGCCAGATGCATGAGGTCCGCCTATGATCGGCCTCATCACCTCAATGGAGCGCCTGTCATGAACTTAAACAGCCTGTTGTGCAGCTTGCTCGCCGCTTACGCCTGCGGCGCCAGTGGCACCTACGAAAAACCTGCGCGCGAGGTTTGACGTCGTTACGCCCTTTGCACACAACGGCGGCGAGGCTTTACCCTGCATCGGTTACCGACTCTGGAGTAAAGCATGTCCATCGCTTCTGTTTGTGTATTCTGCGGCGCCAGCACCGGCACCGATCCCGCCTACCGTGAAGCGGCACAGGCCCTGGGAAGAGCATTGGCCGAACGTAAGCTCACCCTGGTCTATGGCGGCGGCGCCGTCGGCCTGATGGGTATCGTCGCCGACGCGGCCCTGGCGGCCGGAGGCGAGGTCATCGGCATCATCCCGCAAAGCCTGAAGGACAAGGAAATCGGCCACGCAGGCCTGACCCGTCTGGAAGTGGTAGACGGCATGCATGCCCGCAAAGCGCGCATGGCCGAACTCAGCGACGCCTTCATCGCCCTGCCCGGTGGCCTCGGCACCCTGGAGGAATTGTTCGAGGTCTGGACCTGGGGTCAGCTCGGCTACCACGGCAAGCCGCTGGGTCTGCTGGAAGTGAATGGTTTCTACAGCAAACTCACCGGCTTTCTGGACCATATCGTCGACGAAGGTTTCGTCCGCGCAGCCTATCGCGACATGCTGCAAATGAGCGAGTCAGCGCAGAACCTGCTCGATGCGCTGGATGAATGGCAGCCCTCGGTACAGCCGAAATGGGTCGTGTAGCAGCTGCAGAGTGAAGCGAGGCTGCGATCTTTTCGCCAGACGCTTGAGTCCCGAAGCGCAAGACCAAAAGATCGCCCGAATGCGGCCCGAGCCTTCGGCAGCCCCTACAACGGCATCACAGTCACGCGCACCTCGGGATCGTGATTACCGCCCCCCAGGATCACGCCGCGCAATGGCGACACATCGGAGAAGTCCCGGCCCCAGGCCAGCGTGATGTGCTCCAGGGCTGGCTGTACGTTGTTGGTGGGGTCGAAGTCTACCCAGCCCAGCTCCGGACAAAACACCGAGATCCAGGCGTGGGATGCGTCGGCACCAATCAGCCGAGGCTGGCCCGGCGGTGGCTGGGTCAGCAGATAGCCGCTGACGTAACGTGCCGCCAGCCCACGGGAGCGCACGCAGGCCAGCATCAGGTGGGCAAAGTCCTGGCAGACGCCCCGCCGTCGTTCCAGCACCTCCACCAGCGGTGTCGCCACCTGGGTTGCCTCGGCATCGAACGTGAACTCGTCGAAAATCTTCTCCATCAGTGCCCGAATGCACAGCATCAACGGGCGTCCGGGCGCAAAGCAGCTTTCGGAAAACTCGACGAAGCTGCGCTTGAGGTGCACGTAGGGTGACTCGAAACGGTAGCGACACGCGTCCAGCAACGCCTCGGAAAGCGGCCGGCTGCTGTAGCTCAGCGCCTGACAGGTCGACTCCCAGGCCGGCGACAGGTTGAAGTCCAGCTCGGGACGGGTCAGCACCTCGATGCTCAGGCGGGCATTGACCAGCAATTCGTCATGGGGCCGTTCAAAAGCCAGGCGGGTCAGTGGATTACCGAATACATCCAGCTCATCCCGCCGAGTCGTCGGCTCGGGGCTGATCAGTAACTGCTGATCGGTGCAACGCTGCCAATCACAGGACCGCGGCCACAGGTGGGCAAGCTGTTGCGCCAGGGACACCGGGCTGTCGTAGTGGTAATGGGTGTCGTGAAGAATCTGGTAGCGGGCGCTCATCATACGGACACCGTGCGTTGGCTGACGTCATCGACGTGGGCAAAATGACGCAAGGCCAGGCGATCCGACACCTGACCACTGGCATCGGCCACTTCTTGCAACAGGTCGGCCAGGCCATCGAGCGCCGCGCGCAGGCTGGCTTCGCCGAACAGCGGGTTCTCCAGGCACCTCAGGTCGAAGCGCGACAGGCGCGTCACCAGCTCCGGCAATGCGGTTTCCCTGGGCGCGCCAAAGTCATCGTTCAGGCGCTTGAGGGTACGGGTCACCAGCTTCAACTGGAAGAGCACCGCATGGGGGTTCTGTTCGTCCAGCAGCAACAGGTCGAGCACCGGGATCAACTGAGCGACCGCCAGGTAACGCGAGCGGTAGGTGATGCTGCTGTTGCCCAGCTCCAGCAGCCATTCCAGTCCAGCCTGATCGAACACCGCCTCGCCCCGCAGGAACGCAGCCAGGCTGCTGCTGAGAAATTGCAGGCGCTCCAGGCGCCGGCCGATCATCAAGAAGCGCCAACCCTCGTCACGGGTCATGTCGTCCAGGGCGAAGCCGGAAAGCGCCGCCAGGGACATCACCAGCCGGTTGAGGAAATCCAGCAGTTCGCCGAAGTCCGCTTCGCCGGTTTCCAGCTCCAGGGCCTCGCGCTGCAACTCCACCAGCGCCTGCCAGTTCTCCCGGGACAATTTCCCACGCACTTGCGAGGCCGCCCACTGCAAGCGCTGCAGGTTGGAGCGCAGGCTGAACGACCAATCGTCGCCCAGCAACGCCGCCAGCAGACGCTCGGGCAGTTCGCCCTCTTCGGGCAGCAGCATCAGGCTTTCACCCAGGGAGACCGCCGATTGCAGGGCCTGCGGATCATCGCCATCGACATAGCGCGCCAGCATGATCCGCAACAGGCGCGCGCTGTCATCGCAGCGTTCGCAATAACGGCCGAACCAAAACAGGTTTTCCACGACTCGGGATGGCAGGTAAGGATCGCGCCGGACCAGGTCGTGAACGCCCACGGTACGCTGGGCCTTCCATTGTTCACTGCCAGGTGCCTGTTCTCCCAGCACCCAGGTGTCCTTGCTGGCGCCGCCACGCTGCATCGACACCACTTCGGCATCGGCCTCGGCCGCCACGCGGGTCAAGGCGCCCGGCAGCACCCGATAATCGTCTTCACCGGCCACCGCGTACACGCGCATGCCAATGGCCCGAGGCTGCAACAGGCCGTCTTCGGCCTGCCAGACCGGGGCCTGGGACAGCTGCGCCAGCTCCTGGGCCACATACGCGTATGGCCGCGCCTGGATCCGCGCCGCCAGACGGCCACGCTGCTCCTCGCTCAGGTCACGGCCGAACACCGGCTTGAAGCTCTGGGAAGGGAACGCCGGTTTGATCAATAGCTGAGACAGCTTTTCCAGGGCCTGGTCCAGCACCGGCGGCTCGCCGCACCACCAGGTGGCGATTGAGGGCAGCAGCAGATCCTCGCCGAACAGGAACTGGCAGATCTTCGGCAGGAACCCCAACAGGCCCGGCGACTCCAGCACGCCGCTGCCCAAGGCGTTGGCCACCAGCACCCGGCCCTGGCGCACCGCCTCCAGCAGCCCCGGTACACCCAGGGCCGAATCGGTGCGCAGCTCCAGCGGATCGCAGAAGTCATCGTCGAGCCGGCGCATGATCGCGTGGACCCGGCGCAGCCCGCTGAGGGTCTTGAGGTAGACCGTGGCGTCGCGAACGGTCAGGTCGCCCCCCTCCACCAACGGGTAGCCAAGCTGGCGCGCCAGGTAGAGGTGTTCGAAATAGCTTTCGTTGAAACGCCCGGGCGTCAACAACACCACTAAGGGCGGTTCGCCATCGCTGGGGGCCTGTCGGGCGAGGGTTTCCTGCAAGGTGCGGAAGAAACCGGACAGGTGCTGGACCTTCAGGTCGCGATACAGATCGGGAAAGGCGCGGGAGACGATCATGCGGTTTTCCAGCGCATAACCGGCCCCGGAGGGAGCCTGGGTCCGATCCGCCGTGACCCACCAGCGCCCATCGGGCGTGCGCGCCAGGTCCACCGCATACAAATGCAGGAAAATCCCGTCCGGCGGGCTGATGCCCTGGCAAGGCCAGAGGAAGTTGTTGTGCCCGAACACCAGCTCTGCCGGCAGCAGGCCTTCGCTTATCAGCCGTTGTGGCCCGTAGAGGTCGGCCAGCACCGCGTTGAGCAACCGTGCGCGCTGGGCAATACCGGTCGACAGTTGCTTCCATTCCTGCGCATCGATGACGTGGGGCAACAGGTCCAGCTCCCATGGCCGGTCGGCGCCCTTCGGATCGGCATAGACGTTATAGGTGACGCCATTTTCCTGGATCTGTCGCGCCAACAAGGCCTGACGCTGCATCAACTGAGCCGGCGTGCTGCGTTGCAACTGATCGAACAGCCGTCGCCAGTGCGGGCGCACCGTGCCGCTGTTGTCCAGCAGTTCGTGATAGGTGCCCGGTGTCAGCGGGTAGCGGTCAAGCAGGTCAGGCATGGAGAACTCGGCAGACGGCAGTGAAAGGTGAGACTAGCGCAAGGGTGTGATGCCCGGATAGATGCCACGGCTTGGCATGTGAACGGCTTGACCGGCGCAATTCCTCTGTGGGTGGGGGGGTCTGTGGCGAGGGGATTTATCCCCGCTGGCCTGCGCAGCAGCCCCAATCCAGGTACCGCGGTGTAGCAGGCATTCATTATGGGGGGGCTTCGCCCCAACGGGGATAAATCCCCTCGCCACAATAAATCCCCTCGCCACAGAAAATCCCCCCGCCAAAGGTATACCTCTTCAGTTTCCTTGTGTGCTCAGGGCCCCTTGAAAACGTCGCAGATCAAGCGTCAGAGGAAACTCGTCATCCACCTCCAGATGGGGGATCGGCAGCTTCCCAGGTGTGTGCCCCAGACGGAAAAAACGCGCCATCCGCCGGCTCTCGGCCTCGTTGGCGTTCACCGGCAGGCTGTCGTAGTTGCGCCCGCCCGGGTGCGCCACATGGTACTGGCAACCGCCCACGGAACGCTGCATCCAGGTGTCGAGCAGATCGAAGACCAGCGGCGCGTGGACCGGGATGGTCGGCTGCAGGCAACTGGCCGGCTGCCAGGCACGGAAACGCACCCCGGCGACAAACTCTCCGACCCGTCCGGTGGGTTGCAGCGGCACCGGTATACCGTTGCACATCAGCAGATACCGTTGCGGGGCCAGGCCACTGAGCTTGATCTGCAAGCGCTCCAGGGATGAGTCGACATAGCGCACGGTGCCACCGACTGCGCCCTCCTCGCCCAATACATGCCAAGGCTCCAGGGCCTGGCGCAGTTGCAACTCGATACCGCCTGCCGCGTAGTCGCCCACCTTCGGGAAGCGGAACTCCAGATGTGCGGCGAACCACTCGGCCCGCAGCGGGTAGCCGGCGGTGTTCAGTTCTTCGATGACATCGGCGAAGTCCTGTTCGATGAAGTGGGGCAGCAGAAACCGGTCATGCAGCTCAGTGCCCCAGCGCGCCAGTTTGGCCGGTGCATAAGGTTCGCGCCAGAACCGCGCCACCAGCGCCCGCAACAGTAATTGCTGGGCCAGGCTCATGCGGGCGTGGGGCGGCATTTCAAAGGCACGCAGTTCCAGCAGGCCGAGACGCCCGGTGGCGCCGTCCGGTGAGTACAGCTTATCGATGCAGAATTCGGCACGGTGAGTGTTGCCGGTCACGTCGATCAACAGGTTGCGCAACAACCGGTCGACCAGCCAGGGCGGACATTCCTCGCCTGGCTCCGGCATCTGCGCAAAGGCGATTTCCAATTCGTATAGCGCGTCGTTACGGGCTTCGTCCACCCGGGGCGCCTGGGACGTCGGGCCGATGAACAATCCGGAAAACAGGTAGGACAAGGAGGGATGGTTATGCCAGTAGCTGATCAGGCTGCGCAGCAGATCGGGGCGTCGCAGAAACGGTGAGTCGGCCGGTGTCGCACCGCCGAGGACGAAATGGTTACCGCCGCCCGTACCGGTGTGCCGACCATCGATCATGAATTTTTCGGTGGTCAGGCGGGTCTGCCGGGCCTGCTCGTAGAGGAATTCGGTGCGCTCGACCAATTCATCCCAGGACGCCGAGGGTTGCACGTTCACTTCAATCACCCCAGGATCCGGCGTGATGCGAAAGTTGCCCAGGCGTTGATCGAACGGTGGCTCATAGCCTTCCAACAGCACCGGGCACTGCAGTTCCTCGGCGGTGGCCTCGATGGCGCTGACCAGCTCAAGGTAATCCTCGACCCGCTCCAGGGGCGGCATGAACAGATACAACCGCCCTTCGCGGGCCTCGGCGCAGAAGGCGGTGCGGGTCAGCCAGTCGGCGGACACGTCGATTTCCGGTACGCGTTCCTCTTCGATCAACGCCTCAACGTGGCGCGCCAGTTTTGCGGCGTCGGGCAGCCCAGGCAAATCCTGATTCGGGTCGGTGGGATGGATGAACGGATATTCGGCCGCCGTCACCCATGGCTGGGACGCCAGCGGCAAGCGATAGCCCAGGGGGGAATCTCCCGGCACCAATCGGCAGTGGTTGTCCCGCAGGTACCAGCGACCGCTCTGCCATTGATCGCCCTTGGCGGTGCGGGCCAGTGGCAGGACCTGGCCGATCACTTTATCCAGGCCCTGGCTGAAGACCTTGCGCAACCGTGCCCGCTCCAGGGTATCGTCCAGGCGTGGATCCTGGGCGCTGACATTCGAAGGCAACGCGCCTTCGCGCCAGAGGTAATAGAAGTTGTCTTCGTAGGCCGGAAACACGAAGCGCGCGGGAATGTTCAAACGCTCGGCGACACTCGTCAGAAAACGCCCGGCCATTTCGCCATCGGCGCCATAGTCCTGCTGCTCGTCGGCGATCAAGGCGTCGTTGTGCCAGATCGGCACGCCGTCACGCCGCCAGTAACAGTTTAGGGACCAGCGTGGTAACTGTTCGCCGGGGTACCACTTGCCCTGGCCGAAATGCACCAGCCCCTGGGGCGCGTAGTGCTCGCGCATGCGCTGGAACAGTTCGGAGGAGAGCCGGCGCTTGTCCGGGCCAAGGGCCGCGGTGTTCCACTCGGCGCCGTCCGGGTCATCGATGGAAACGAAGGTCGGCTCGCCGCCCATGGTCAGCCGCACATCGCCTTCCAGCAGGTCGGCGTCGATCTGCCGGCCCAAAGCCTGGATCGCCAGCCATTGCTCTTCGGTGTAGGGCTTGGTCACCCGCGGTGCTTCCCAGACCCGCTCCACGGACATTTCATGGCTGAATTCGCACTCGCAAGGTTCCACCAGGCCCGTGATCGGTGCCGCCGATGAAGGATCGGGGCTGCAAGCCAGCGGAATGTGCCCTTCGCCGGCAAACAGGCCGGACGTCGCATCCAGGCCGATCCAGCCGGCGCCGGGCAGGTAGACCTCGCACCAGGCATGCAGGTCGGTGAAGTCCACTTCGGTACCGGACGGGCCGTCGAGGCTCTTCACATCGGCGGTCAATTGGATCAGGTAACCGGAGACGAACCGCGCGGCCAGGCCCAGGTGACGCAACAGTTGCACCAACAGCCAGGCCGAGTCGCGGCAGGAACCGGACGCCTGTTCCAGGGTGTGTTCCGGGGTCTGGACACCGGGCTCCATGCGGATCAAATAGCTGATGTCGTCGTGCAGGCGCTGGTTGAGCGCCACCAAAAAATCCACCGCCGGCAGCGGCGTGCGGTCGATGCCATCAAGGTACGCCTTGAATTTCGGCGTCAGCGGCAACGTCTCCAGGTACGGCATCAGCTCGTGTTTCTCATCGGCCCCGTAGATGAATGGAATCTTTTCGGCGTAAGGTTCGAGGAAAAAGTCGAACGGATTGAACACCGCCATTTCCGCCAGCAGATCGACCTCGATCCGCAGCTGTTTGGTTTTTTCGGGGAACACCAGGCGCGCCAGGTAATTGCCTTGGGGATCCTGCTGCCAGTTGATGAAGTGCTGCTCAGGCGAAACTTTCAATGCATAGGAAAGAATCCGCGTACGGCTGTGGGGCGCGGGGCGCAGGCGAACGATCTGCGGGCCGAGCTCGACGGCACGGTCGTAGCGGTAATGCGTGACGTGATGCAATGCGACATGGATCGACACGGCGTGCCTCCTGCAAACCTGGGCGGAATAGAAAGCGGCGCAAGACTTATGCCATGCAGGCGGGCCGGACACTTTCTTCGTCTACTCCAGGCAGTAGAGCACTAAAACCGAACGATGCCCGACTTCCCGTGCACAGAGCTGCACATAAATGTGGCGGGGATCGTAGCGAATCGACTCAGCGGCGCGGGCGTGAGGCCTTTATCGCTTGGGAGAGGCGTTCACGCTGATGGCGAATGTCGACCAGTTTGCCGCGCATTTCGCGGTGGCGCTTGCTGTTGAGCAGGAGCAAGCCCAGTAGTGGAAACAATACAGCCATCACGTAGATAACTTTATGGGGGCGACCTTCAATGGTCGGTAATACGCTCAACAAACATAAAACCAGCACACCGACCAGTCCCCATACCCACCGAGGCCTCCCGCGCATCACCATGAAATTGCAATGCACTGCAACCAGGGTGACTGCCGAACCTCCTAATACCGACCAGGTCGCTTGCTCGCCGACTGATGCCCCAGACAAATAGAACGTGACCAATAAGGGGACAGCACAGCCCACGGAAAATAGCACCGCGAAAATGCCGCCAATGAAGGTTGGGAAATAGCACGCTAGAAAACGCGGCAAAGTCAGGTCGTGCATTACGTCTCCCAAGACGGCGATAGGGTAGCGAATCAGCTCAGCGGCGGGCGCGTGACACTTTGGCGGCGTGGATGATGAGTTGGCGTTGGCGGCGGATATCGACCAGCTTGCTGCGCATTTCACGGTGGCGTTTGCTGTTGAGTAACAGCAATCCCAACAGCGGCAGCAGCATCGCGAACAAATAAACGCCTTGATGCGGCCGGTAGGCAAACATTGAAATTACCGTACCCAGACAGGCCAGAAAGTAACCCGCTACACACAGCCCAGACACGTCCGCGAGCCATCAAGAAGTTGCCCACCACCAGGACCAGGGCCAAGGTCCCGAGCCCGACATAGTCGGTCCTGACGGAGGGTTCCAAGGTACGCCAGTAAGTCATTCCAACCAGCACCAGCAACGTTGACCCTGAAAAGCAGGCCAGCAGGATGGTGCCCATGAACACCGGAAAATAACGGGCAAGGAAGCCCTTCAGCGATCCGCCGGCGACGGTCTTCACATGTCCGTTGCCTGTATAACGACTCATCGGCGGGACCGTGGGATCTTGATAGCTTTGATAATGAGTTCACGCTGGCGGCGAATTCTCACCAGTTCGCGGCGCATTTCACGGTGGCGCTTGCTGTTGAGCAGCAAGAGGGCGAGCAGTGGGAAAAGCAGACTCAAACTGTAAATCAGCCTGTTGGGGCGGTATCCAATCGTGGGCAGTACGCATATAAAACAGAGCCCCAACACTATGGCCAGCAGCAACACCCAGCGCGGACGTCCGCGCGCGATCATAAAATTGCAATGCACAATGACCAGGGTAAGGGCAACGCCACTCAGAAATGACCATTTCGCTTCATCGGCCAAGGAAAAGTCCCGGAAATAGCTCTCAAAGAACAGCGGAACAGCGAACACCAAGGCAAAGACCGACGCCAGTATCGCCCCTATGAAGACGGGGAAATACCTGAATAAAAAGCCGCTAATACTGGGTTGATCCTTCACTGGTCTATTTCCTCATACAGGCCTACGGCAATCGTCCGGACATTTCCAGAAACTGCGCTTCCGGTGAAGCCGATCGCGGCCCCCAAGGCGTCCCGTATCTGCGTGACCGTTGCATGCTTGAGCTGAGTTGATGTGAAGCGTTTGGGTAGCTCACCAGACAACTGCTTCAACTTCAGGAGTTTTGAGGTCAAGCGAGGGTCATTGATACTCAACAACTCCTTGGTCAGTTTGGCCCGCTCTTGTCGATTTAACCCCCTAAGCACCTCTCGCACACTTTTACCTGTTGTAGCCTTATTCAGTCTGACCAGTTTGAGGGTCGTCAGCGAAGACGCACCTACTCCTACCAAAGACGCGGCGTCCAGGGCAATCATCGTGTACTGGTACCACTCTTCGCTGTCGAGTTGATCATTTAGGACAGGATTACTGATTTCATTGCGAGCGCGATAGCCGCTCGCAACACACTGGACGGTGCTGGCGACGGCAGCGGTATAGCCCAAGGCAGCGATCACGCTACTGGTTCCAGCTGAAAAGGGTATTGCAACGGAACCGCTAAGCACCACGACCCAACCGATAACGGCTCCCGCGCAGGACAAGCTGGTATTGATCGCCTCTGCGACCAATCGCGACTCCCGAGGGTTGTCTTGCACCTGTTGGGCAAACTGAGCCGGCGCAATGTACTTCTGCGCCTCGCGCAAAATAACCCGCTTGGGCTTGATGCTGCAGATCGGCTTGAATTCTCGCAGGGTCACCACGTTGAACTCCGCATCGATATACACCACGCCAGCGCCGACGATGCCGGGGTCGGCGTCAATGGCGGCAAACAGCCGTGGCAAGTTGATCTGGCTTTCGATGCGTTGGCGGGCCATGAACTGGGAGAGACTGTTGTCCATGCCGATGCCGGTTAATGGGGTGCTCATGGGTCGTCCTTGGGTCTAAAAGTCAAGTTGTTGGCAGCACTGAACCTGTGGCGAGGGGATCGCCGACTTCATTGCCCGGAGCAGGGCGGGCGCCACGATAGCAAAGGAGTAGCACTGCCGCTAGAAAGCAAAACGCCAGCACTTAGGCTGGCGTTTGCGACAGGGTTTGGGCGATCAGCGCGGCACGACCGGCTTGCGCGCCGGCTTCGGCCCTTTGCCCTTGGCGGCGTCCTTGCGCTCCTTGGCCGCCTGCTGGTTGCGGGCGAACGCAGCGGCCTTGGCCTGCTCGCGCTTGTCCCACGAGTTGCCGCCGTCGCTGGCACGTGGCGGCAGGCCCGTGTGCTGGGTCAGGATCCGGGTGGTGTCCTTGCCCACCTTGTGGCTGCCGGCCGGTGTCGAGTTCTTGCGACGGGCACTCTGATAGCTGTCGGTCGCCGGCTGGTGCAGCGGGATCAACTGGTGCTTGCCCGGCCCGATCAGGTCGGCACGGCCCATGCGGGTCAGCGCTTCGCGCAGCATCGGCCAGCCCTTGGGGTCGTGATAGCGCAGGAAGGCCTTGTGCAGGCGGCGCTGCTCTTCACTCTTGACGATAGTCACCCCGTCGCTCTTGTAGGTGACCTTGCGCAGCGGGTTCTTGCCCGAGTGGTACATGGCCGTGGCGGTGGCCATCGGCGACGGATAGAACGCCTGCACCTGATCGGCCCGGAAACCGTTGCCCTTGAGCCACAGCGCCAGGTTCATCATGTCTTCGTCGGTGGTGCCCGGGTGGGCGGCGATGAAGTACGGAATCAGGTACTGCTCTTTCCCGGCTTCCTTGGTGTACTTCTCGAACATCCGCTTGAACCGGTCATAGGTGCCGATACCCGGTTTCATCATCTGGTTGAGCGGACCTTCCTCGGTGTGCTCCGGGGCAATCTTCAGGTAACCGCCGACGTGGTGGGTCACCAGCTCCTTGACGTACTCCGGCGACTCGACGGCAAGGTCGTAACGCAGGCCGGAGGCGATCAGGATCTTCTTCACCCCAGGCAACGCCCGGGCGCTGCGGTACAGCTGGATCAGCGAGGAATGGTCGGTGTTCAGGTTCGGGCAGATACCGGGGAACACGCAGGACGGCTTGCGGCACGCGGATTCGATCTCCGGGCTCTTGCAGGCGATGCGGTACATGTTCGCGGTCGGGCCGCCGAGGTCGGAAATCACGCCGGTGAACCCCGGGACCTTGTCGCGGATCTCCTCGATCTCGCGAATGATCGACTCTTCGGAGCGGTTCTGGATGATCCGGCCTTCGTGCTCGGTGATCGAGCAGAAGGTGCAGCCGCCGAAGCAGCCGCGCATGATGTTCACCGAGAAACGGATCATCTCGTAGGCCGGAATCTTTTCCTTGCCGTACGCCGGGTGCGGAACACGTGCGTAAGGCATGCCAAACACGTAGTCCATTTCCTCGGTGGTCATCGGAATGGGCGGCGGGTTGAACCAGACATCGACCTCACCGTGCTTCTGCACCAGGGCCCGGGCGTTGCCTGGGTTGGTCTCCAGGTGAAGCACGCGGTTGGCGTGGGCGTAGAGCACCGCGTCGTTACGGACCTTTTCCACCGATGGCAGGCGGATCACGGTCTTGTCACGGGTCATTTTCGGGCTCGCCAGGATCTGCACGACCTTGGCTTCGCTCGGGTCTTCGGCTGCACTTGAAACAGTCGCCCCTTTTTCCTGCTCGATGGCGCAGGCTTGAGTGTCCTGGGTGTTCACATACGGATTGATGATCTTGTCGATCTTGCCCGGACGGTCGATACGGGTGGAGTCCACCTCATACCAGCCTTGCGGCGTGTCGCGACGGATGAACGCGGTGCCGCGCACATCGGTGATATCTTCGATCTTGTGGCCGTAGGACAGGCGCTGGGCAACCTCGACAATCGCCCGCTCGGCGTTGCCATAGAGCAGGATGTCGGCGCTGGCGTCGATCAGGATCGAGTTGCGCACCCGGTCCTGCCAGTAATCGTAATGGGCGATGCGGCGCAGGGACGCCTCGATGCCGCCCAGCACGATGGGTACATGCTTGTAGGCTTCCTTGCAGCGCTGGCTGTAGACCAGGCTCGCACGGTCCGGCCGCTTGCCCGCCAGACCGCCCGGCGTGTAAGCGTCATCGGAACGGATTTTCTTGTCGGCGGTGTAGCGGTTGATCATCGAGTCCATGTTGCCGGCCGCGACGCCGAAGAACAGGTTCGGCTCGCCGAGTTTCATGAAGTCGTCTTTGGACTGCCAGTTCGGCTGGGCAATGATCCCGACGCGAAAGCCCTGGGCCTCCAGCAGCCGGCCGATAATGGCCATGCCGAACGACGGGTGATCGACATAGGCATCACCGGTCACGATGATGATGTCGCACGAATCCCAGCCGAGCTGATCCATCTCCTCCCTGCTCATGGGCAGGAACGGCGCCGGGCCGAAACATTCGGCCCAGTACTTGGGATAGTCAAATAACGGCTTGGCTGCTTGCATGTCGATGACCGGTATAAAAGATGAAAAATCGCGGGGGCGGAATATAGCACAAAAAATAGCCAATTCCGACGGCTATGGTCGGAAATCGGCGGCGGCGATCCGACGATGGGGCCTGTCAAACGCTACAAATCATTCGTCATCATCGAAGTTGTAGCTGCCCGGCGCCAGGTTCTCGAACCGCGTGTACTTACCGATGAACGCCAGGCGGATAAAGCCGATCGGCCCGTTCCGCTGCTTGCCGATGATGATTTCGGCAATGCCCTTGTGTTCCGTCTCGGGGTGATACACCTCGTCGCGGTACACGAACATGATGACGTCGGCGTCCTGCTCGATCGCTCCGGATTCCCGCAAGTCGGAGTTCACCGGACGCTTGTTGGGACGTTGTTCCAGGGAGCGGTTCAACTGGGACAAGGCCACCACCGGGCAGTTGAACTCCTTGGCCAGAGCCTTGAGGGAACGGGAGATTTCGGAAATCTCGTTGGTTCGGTTGTCACCACTGGAGCCCGGGATCTGCATCAATTGCAGGTAGTCGATCATGATCAGCGCAATATCGCCGTGCTCGCGCACCAGGCGGCGGGTCCGGGCGCGCATTTCCGACGGGCTGATGCCGGCGGTGTCATCGATGAACAGCTTGCGGTCGTTGAGCAGGTTGACCGCCGAGGTCAGGCGTGGCCAGTCGTCGTCTTCCAGTTGGCCGGAACGGACCTTGGTCTGGTCGATACGCCCCAGGGACGACAACATACGCATGATCAGCGATTCGCCTGGCATCTCGAGGGAATACACCAGAACCGCCTTGTCGCTGCGCAACACCGCGTTTTCTACCAGGTTCATCGCAAAGGTGGTCTTACCCATGGAAGGACGGCCAGCGACAATGATCAGGTCGGCTGGCTGCAGGCCGCTGGTCTTCTCGTCGAGATCGGTGTAGCCGGTCGACAAGCCAGTGATGGCATTGTCGGTGTTGAACAGGGTGTCGATACGGTCGATGGCCTTGGTCAGCAGTTCGTTGACCCCCACCGGCCCGCCGGTCTTCGGCCGGGCTTCGGCAATCTGGAAGATTTGCCGTTCGGCTTCGTCGAGGATCTCTTCGGCGGTGCGGCCTTCAGGGTTGAAGGCGCTGTCGGCGATTTCGTTGCTGATACCGATCAACTGACGCAACGTCGCCCGCTGGCGGACAATTTGCGCATAGGCCTTGATGTTGGCGACGGACGGCGTGTTTTTTGCCAGCTCGCCCAGGTAACCGAGGCCGCCGACCTGAGAGGTCTGGCCTTCCTTGTCCAGTTGCTCGGACAGGGTGACCACGTCGATCGGCATGTTCTGATCGGCCAGCTTGGCGATCGCACGGAAAATCAGACGGTGGTCATGTCGGTAGAAATCGCCGTCGGAGACTTGATCGAGCACGCGTTCCCAGGCGTTGTTGTCCAGCATCAGGCCACCGAGCACAGCCTGTTCGGCCTCGATGGAATGCGGGGGCACCTTCAGGGCAGCGGTTTGCAGATCGTATTGCTCGGGAGCGGTGATTTCGTTCATGGCCACTTGATTCTTTGGGAAACCCAGAGGGTTATGAAAATCAGGAATTGCAGAAAGACAAAGGGCACGACCTGTAAACAGGATCGTGCCCGATGTTACCGGCTAGCCCCCAAGGGTGCCAGCCGACAAGTACTGCTTAGGCTGCTACCACGACAACGCGTACGGTGGCTTCAACTTCGGCGTGCAGGTGCACGGCTACGTCGAATTCGCCTACGTTGCGGATGGTGCCATTCGGCAGACGAACTTCGCTCTTCGCAACTTCAACGCCGGAGGCGGTCAGTGCGTCAGCGATGTCGTGGGTACCGATCGAACCGAACAGCTTGCCTTCGTCGCCAGCGGTGGCAGTGATGGTCACTTCCAGCTCGGCCAGTTGGGCAGCACGGCTTTCAGCCGATGCCTTACGGTCTGCGGCGGCTTTTTCCAGCTCGGCGCGACGCTCTTCGAACGCAGCCAGGTTGGCAGCGGTCGCAGCGGTAGCCTTGCCGAAAGGCAGCAGGTAGTTACGGCCGTAACCGGCCTTAACGTTTACTTTGTCGCCCAGGTTGCCCAGGTTGGCGATTTTTTCCAGAAGGATCAGTTGCATGTGAAAATCCTCTAACTTTTAACCTTCACCGTTCGCGCTGTCGGCGTCTTTCGACGCCATACGACCGCGAAAATCAATCAGGCTGTCGACGATGGCCAGGACCACCAGCAACGGATAGATCAGCTGCATGAACAGCAACAACGTGACGTACAACCCCACCAGCCAGAACCTGGCCAGTCGCTTGTGCGCCACCAGCCAATGAATCAGGGCCAGGGCGGCGAAGACCAGCGGTACACTGCACAACGGCGTGAGCATGGCCATCTGCGGACCGAAGTTCGGCCCCAGAAGCATGCCCGCCAGCAGCAACATCGCCAGCCCAAGCGGGAAACGGATGGCGCGAAACTCGCGACCAAAACCACCCGGGTTGTACAACAACGCCTGCCAGTAGCGCCCGATAATCAGGCTCAGCACACTGACGATCTGCAACAAGGCCGCAATCAGGCCGGTCAGGACCGGTGCAATCAGGGACGCGAAACGCGCCTGCTCCTCTGCCGACATCTGCCGGTAGAGATCACCGAGGGCCTCGGGCAGGATTTTTACCAAAGCCTGCGACAGCATCTCGATCTGGGGGGCAAAAGCCACCCCGAGTACCACTGAAAACACCACACCTATCGCTATGCTGACCAGCAGCACGCGGTTCCAGGATTCGCTGGCGCGCAACACCAACGCCAGCGCCGAAGACCCCAGAAGCACCATCAGTGCCCGCGGGTCCGCGGAGTACAGCCACCAGAGCAAGGCCGGCAGCAGTCCCAGAGCAAGAACGCCCGAAGCGTCCCTCAATCCGCGCCGCAAGAGCACAAGGCTCCCGGCGGCAGCACCCAACCAATACAACAACGGCAATGCCGCACATCCAGCCACTACCAGAGTGGCCTGCATACGGCCGCGCATGATGAACTCAGCTAAGGCGCGCATGCATTCAATCCTTTGCTACTTGTCGACTGCCCGGTCTCAGCGGCCGTGGCTGTCGGTGTAGGCCAGCAGGGCCAGGAAGCGGGCGCGCTTGATAGCGGTGGCCAGCTGACGCTGATAACGAGCTTTGGTACCGGTGATGCGGCTTGGAACGATTTTGCCGGTCTCGGATACGTAGGCTTTCAGAGTGTTGAGATCTTTGTAATCGATCTCTTTCACGTCTTCAGCGGTGAAGCGGCAGAATTTACGACGACGGAAGAAACGTGCCATGTGATTGGCTCCTTAAAAGGTCCGTGGATTACTCGTCAGCGTTATCGCTGTTGTCGCTGTCGCTATCGCTGTCATCGCCATCGGCGCTGTCAGAGTGCTCAGGACGGTCGCGACGCTCACGGCGCTCACTGCGGTTTTCTTCAGCCTTGAGCATCTCGGATTGGCCGGTGACGGCTTCTTCGCGACGGATGACCAGGTTACGGATCACTGCATCGTTGTAGCGGAAGTTGTCTTCCAGCTCGGCCAGGGCCTTGCCGGTGCACTCAACGTTCAGCATCACGTAGTGAGCCTTGTGAACATTGTTGATTGCATAGGCCAGTTGACGACGGCCCCAGTCTTCCAGGCGGTGGATTTTGCCGCCGTCTTCTTCGATCAGCTTGGTGTAACGCTCAACCATGCCGCCGACTTGCTCGCTTTGATCCGGGTGGACCAAAAAGATGATTTCGTAATGACGCATGAATGCTCCTTACGGGTTGTAGCCTGCCGCTTAAAAACGGTCAGACAAGGAGTGAATGACACTTATGGACTTGTGGACGCTAGACACATAAGTGCCTGCCATCACAGCAAGGGGCGCAATTGTAGAGAAGGGTCGAGGCAGGTGCAAGGCAATTGGTGATTATTTGAACAACCACTACAACACATGACAATGTGGGAGCGAGCCTGTTCGCGATAGCGGTGGGTCATCCAGCACGAATGGCCGACTGACCCACCGCTATCGCGAGCAGGCTCGCTCCCACAGGGACTTGCCTATGCCTTACTTTTTGGCGGCAGCCTTGACGCCACGCTGACGCAGCGCCTCGAACAGGCACACGCCGGTCGCGACCGAGACGTTGAGGCTGCTGACACTGCCAACCATCGGCAGTTTGACCAGATAATCGCAATGTTCACGGGTCAAGCGACGCATGCCCTTGCCTTCGGCCCCCATGATCAGGATCGTCGGACCGGTGAGGTCCTGTTGATACAGGTCCTGTTCGGCCTCGCCCGCCGTGCCGACCACCCACAAGCCACGCTGCTGGAGTTTTTCCAGGGTGCGCGCCAGGTTGGTCACGGCCACCAGCGGAATCACTTCCGCGGCGCCGCAGGCGACTTTTCGTACGGCTGGCGTCAAGGTTGCCGACTTGTCCTTGGGAACGATCACCGCCAATGCCCCGGCCGCATCCGCCGAACGCAGGCAGGCGCCGAGGTTGTGAGGATCGGTCACACCGTCCAGCACCAGCAGCAAAGGCGCGCCTTCGGTGCGGTCGAGCAATTCCTCGAGCATTGCCTCGCCCCAGACCTGGCTCGGGCTGACCTCGGCTACGACGCCTTGATGCACGCCTTCAACCCAGGCATCCATCTCGCGCCGCTCGGCCTGACCGATTGCCACGCGATTTTCGTTGGCCAGCTCGACCAGGGCCTGGACCCGGGGTTCACTGCGGCTTTCCGCCAGCCAGATCTGCTTGACCCGCTTGGGGTGATGACGCAACAGCGCTTCCACGGCATGCACGCCGTAGATTTTTTCCAACTGACTCATGACTTGGCCTTGGGTTTACGGGCGCCGCCACTTTTAGCCGGGGCCGAGCCCGCTTTCGACGGGCCTTTACGGTGTTTGCTCGGTTTACTGCTTGCGCTTTCGGGAGCCGACCGTCCGGTCTTTCCTCCCGACGCGGCTTTACCACCTTTCTTGGCTTCGGCCAGCAACGCCTGCTTCATTTCGCGACTCTTGCGCACTTCGGCGTTTTTCGCCGCGGCATCGCTCGGACGATAGGCATCGCTGGCTTTTTCCTTGGCCGGGCCACGACGGCCGGATTTGGTCGAGGCCGGCTCGGCAGCGGTCTTGGTCGCAGGTGCAGATGTCTCGGTACCACGCTTCTTGCGCCCGACCGGCGCATCGATGGTTTTTTCCGACATCTCGAAGTCGATCTTGCGCTCGTCGAGATCAACGCGCATCACCCGCACTTCGACGGTATCGCCCAGACGGAAACTGCGCCCGGTGCGCTCGCCCGCCAGACGGTGATGCACAGGGTCGAAGTGGTAGTAATCGCCCGGCAGCGCGGTGACATGCACCAGGCCTTCGACGTAGATATCGGTCAGCTCGACGAACAGGCCGAAACCGGTCACGGCGGTGATCACCCCTGGGAACGACTCACCCACGCGATCCTTCATGTACTCGCACTTGAGCCAGTTCACCACGTCGCGAGTCGCTTCGTCGGCGCGACGCTCGCTCATCGAGCACTGCTCGCCCAACTGCTCCAGGGCTGCCTCGTCGTACGGATAAATGCGCGCCTTGGGAATGGTCATCGCACCGGCACGTTTGACGTGCGGAGTGTTCATCTTCGAATGGATGACGCTGCGGATGGCCCGGTGCGTGAGCAGGTCGGGGTAGCGACGGATCGGCGAGGTGAAGTGGGTATAGGCCTCGTAATTCAGACCGAAGTGGCCCTGGTTGTCAGCGCTGTACACCGCCTGGCTCAAGGAGCGCAGCATCACGGTCTGAATCAGGTGGAAATCAGGACGATCCTTGATATTGGCCAGCAACGCCTGGTAATCCTTGGGCGATGGACCTTCCTTGCCTTTGTGCAGGGACAGGCCGAGCTCCCCGAGGAAGGCGCGCAGTTTTTCCAGGCGTTCCGGCGGCGGACCGTCGTGGACCCGATATAACGCAGGGATTTCATGCTTCTTCAGGAATTCGGCAGTGGCCACGTTGGCGGCCAGCATGCATTCCTCGATCAATTTGTGCGCATCGTTGCGCACGGTCGGACGGATTTCGGCGATCTTGCGCTCGGAACCGAAGACGATCCGGGTTTCCTGGGTTTCGAAATCGATTGCGCCACGCACATGACGCGCGCCCAGCAACACCTTGTACAACGCATAGAGCTGCTTGAGATCCGGCAGAACCTCGTTGTACTCCCCGCGCAGCTTGCGCGACTCGGCGAGCTTAGGCGTTTCCAGCATCGCACTGACCTTGTTGTAGGTCAGGCGGGCGTGGGAATGGATCACCGCTTCGTAGAAGCAGTAGTCAGTCATCTCGCCGGTCTTGGAGATGGTCATCTCGCAGACCATGGCCAGGCGGTCGACATGGGGATTGAGCGAGCACAGGCCGTTGGACAACTGCTCGGGCAGCATCGGCACGACGCGTTCGGGGAAGTACACCGAGTTGCCGCGCACCTGGGCTTCGGCATCCAGTGCCGAACCGAGCTTCACGTAGCTGGAAACGTCGGCAATCGCGACGTACAACTTCCAGCCGCCGGAGAACAGGCGCAGCTTGCCCGGTCGGGCTTCGCAGTAGACCGCGTCGTCGAAGTCCCGCGCATCCTCACCGTCGATGGTGACGAACGGCAGGTGGCGCAGGTCGATGCGCTTTTCTTTGTCCTTTTCTTCGACTTCCGGCTTGAGCTTGGCCGCTTCTTTCAGGACTGCTTCAGGCCAGACGTGGGGAATGTCATAAGTACGCAGGGCAACGTCGATCTCCATGCCCGGCGCCATGTAGTTGCCGACCACTTCCACCACATCGCCTTGCGGCTGGAAGCGCGGGGTTGGCCAGTGCGTGATCTTCACCTCGACGAATTGACCGACCCTGGCGTTGGCGTTGCGGCCCGGGGTAACCAGCACTTCCTGCTGGATCTTCGGGTTGTCCGCGACCACAAAACCGATACCGCCCTCTTCAAAGTAACGACCGACGATGCTTTCGTGCGCACGGGACACCACCTCAACGATCACACCTTCACGGCGACCGCGGCGGTCCAGGCCAGACACACGGGCCAGCGCCCGGTCACCGTCGAACACCAGGCGCATCTGCGCCGGGCTCATGAACAGGTCGTCGCTGCCATCATCGGGAATCAGGAACCCGAAGCCATCACGGTGACCGGCGATACGGCCCAGGATCAGGTCGAGCTTGTCCACCGGCGCATAGGTTCCGCGCCGGGTATAGATCAGTTGAGCATCACGCTCCATCGCACGCAGGCGGCGGCGCAGGGCTTCGAGTTGGTCTTCGGTCGTCAGCCCGAACTCTTCGACCAGTTCTTCACGGCTGGCGGGCGAACCCCGGTCGGCGAGATGCGCCAGGATCAGTTCGCGGCTGGGAATAGGGTTTTCATATTTTTCCGCTTCACGAGCGGCCTCGGGATCGAGGGACTGCCAATCGGCCATTAGAGAGTTTTCACCTTGTCTATATGCGGGTTAGTTTGGCATAGGCGTAATGAAACGGGAAATTTCAGGCATCCGAAGCCCTTTCTAAAGGTCTTTTATCCCGTTCTTCAAGCCGGGAAAGGCACCGCTGGTGAAATTTACCGGTTTTTTTATCAAGAGGGGTTTACAGTTAAAAACACGCTCCGTATAGTGCGCGCCATCGACGACGCACACACGTAGCCGATACTGCCCAGATGGTGAAATTGGTAGACACGCCAGCTTCAGGTGCTGGTGACCGCAAGGTCGTGGAAGTTCGAGTCTTCTTCTGGGCACCAATTTCGAGCAACAGATCAACGATCTGCAAGCTCCCCAAGAACCCGCGAAAGCGGGTTTTTGCGTTTCTACCTTCCTGAAATCCGCTTTCGCAATTACTAAAACAAAAACAGGGGTTTACAGATCAAAACGCGCTCCGTATAGTGCGCCACATCAACAGCGGCAACGCTGAAGATGCTGCCCAGATGGTGAAATTGGTAGACACGCCAGCTTCAGGTGCTGGTGACCGCAAGGTCGTGGAAGTTCGAGTCTTCTTCTGGGCACCAATTCAAGCTTCAAGACCAGGTCTTGAACCTCACAGAAACCCGCGAAAGCGGGTTTTTGCGTTTTTTGATTGGGGAATTCCTGAAGCGGCAGGCCGCAGGGGATAAGGCGGCTGTCAGACCGCCATCGCGAGCAGGCTCGCTCCCACAGGGAAACGCGTACGCTCAAACGGCTGGTCGGCTGTCAGGCCCTGAACTGCCCCAGACTCGCCTTCAACTGTGCCGCCAGATTATCCAGCACCTTGCCGCTTGCCGTCGTCTCAACCACAGCCTGGGCCGCTTTCTCGGCCTGGACGTGAATAGTCTCGACCCGCCCACGCACCGCCTGTGCCCCCTGAGCCTGATGAGCCGCCGCCTGAGTCGCCAGACCAATGGCCGCGTGCACCTGCTCCACGGAAGCCTGCACCGACTGCTGCAATCGGGCACTGTCACGCAACACCAGCAACCCCTCACTGGCCTGCCGACCGGCCTGGCCGATCGCGGCCACTGCCTCGCGGGCACCCTGCTGCAACGCCACGATATGGGCCTGAATGTCACCGGTCGAACTCTGGGTCTTACTGGCCAACGCCCGCACTTCGTCCGCCACCACCGCAAAACCACGCCCGGTCTCCCCGGCCCGCGCCGCTTCGATGGCCGCGTTCAGGGCCAGCAGGTTGGTCTGCTCGGCGATACCATGAATGACTGTCAACACTACCTCGATCTGCTCGCTCTGCTGCGCCAGCCGCTCGATTACCTTCGCCCCAGTGTCAACCTGCCCGGCCAGCGCCTCGATCAGACCGCTGACCTTGGCCGAAGTACGCGTGTTTTCATCAGTGGCCTGGCGGATCTCCACCACCTGCTGCAAGGCCGCCTGCATCGCCTGGCTTTCCGACTGAGCTTCGTCGGCCATTTGCGACAGCGCACGCAAGCTCTCGGCCACCTCATCACGCTGCATCCCGGCCGCCGCATCGGCGCCGGAGTTGCGCAAGGTCATTGCACCGATTTCCACACCGGTGCGCTGGGCGACATCACCCGCCTCCCGCACGATGGGCTGCAACTTATCCACAAAGCGATTGACCGCTGAGGCCATATCGCCAATTTCATCCTTGCTGTTGATCTGCACGCGCTTGGTCAGGTCCCCCTCGCCCGCCGCCAGATCATTCATTGCCGCGATCAGCAACTTCAAGCGATTCACCACCCGACGCCCCAGCACCACAGCCAACAGCAGCAGCACACCGAAGCCCACCAGCGCCAGGCCCAGGCCGATGCGCCAACGCAGGGTGCCTGCCGCTTCCTGCACGGTGCTGGAAGTGTTGGTCTGCATCTGCGTGGCCGTGGCCTGTGCCGACTGCAGGCGACCGCGCATGGCGGTGGCACTGTCGGCGGCGGCTCCCTTGAGGCTGTCACCGACCAGTTGATCGCTGCTGGCGATCAAGGCCGAGAAGCGTTGATCCAGCGCCTTCAGGTCGGACTCCACCGAAGCGGTGGAGACCCCCATCAGCACTTTACCGATTTCCACCCCATTGGGATTGATCGACGCCTCGAGGTAGTACACCGACGGATCGGTCTTCGCAGCGTCCAGCACCTTGTCCAGCGCCCGGTCGCCCTTGCCCTTTTCCAGCAAAGCCTTGTTGATCGCGTTATCCCGGTTCAGGTAACGGGTCAGATGTTCACCGTTGGCATCGTTATAGATGACGAACAACACGTTGGGGTTGCGCTGGGCCCGGCGGGCGAACTCGGAAAGCGTCGGTATGTCACTGTCCCACATGGCGCGGGGAGCGACGGAAGCCAGCAGCTGCGCCATATCATTGGCGGAGTCCTTGAGCCCCTTTTCCAGCGTTGCCCGCAGCTGCGACTGCTCGTCCTTCAGGCGTGCGGATAAACCCGCAGTCAAACGCTGACGGGTACTGGCAGACAGACTGTCCAGGCTCGAAGTGACCTCCCGGCCAGCCTGCTCCAGCTCACCGGAGAGTTTCTGGCTGTCAGCGCCAAGGCGTGTACCCAGGTCGGTTTCAAGCGCCGTGACCGTGCTGCGGGTCAGCGCAACCGCCACCAACACCTGCACCAAAAGGGCGATACCGAGGGTAACGAACACAGGCCGTAGTAAACGGCTTTGTAACAGTGAGAGAACGGCCGACACAGGAAATCCCTCTACGAACGCCATTAATTTGATGGCACTCGTCAAGATGTGCCAGTAATGGAGTTGCTTAGCAAGTGTTGTGCCGTCGGCAGGCAGAAACGACAAAGGACCCGCATAAGGGTCCTTTGCCTGTTACATCAGTGACTTATCAGCCGAACGGGTGACGCAGAACGATGGTTTCGTTGCGGTCCGGACCCGTCGAAATAATGTCGATCGGCGCACCGACCAGCTCTTCGAGGCGCTTGATGTAGTTGCGGGCCGCCGCAGGCAGCTCTTCCAGGGTCTTGGCACCCACGGTCGATTCGGTCCAGCCCGGCATCTGCTCGTACACTGGCTCCAGGCCAATGTAGCTGTCGGCGTCGGTCGGTGCATCGATGACCGCGCCGTCCTGGTTCTTGTAGCCCACGCAGATGTTGATGGTTTCCAGGCCGTCAAGCACGTCCAGCTTGGTCAGGCACAGACCCGAGATGCTGTTGACGTCGATGGCGCGACGCAGGATGACAGCATCGAACCAGCCGCAACGACGGGCACGACCGGTAGTGGCACCGAACTCGTGGCCGCGCTTGGCCAGGAAGGCACCGACGTCGTCGAACAGCTCGGTCGGGAACGGCCCCGAACCTACGCGAGTGGTGTAGGCCTTGGTGATACCCAGAATGTAGTCCACGTACATCGGACCAAAACCCGACCCAGTGGCGATGCCGCCGGCAGTGGTGTTGGAGCTGGTGACGTACGGATAGGTGCCGTGGTCGATGTCCAGCAGCGAACCCTGGGCGCCTTCGAACATGATGTCCTTGCCCGCGCGACGCAGCTCGTGCAACTGGGCAGTGACGTCGAGCATCATCGGCTTGAGCAGCTCGGCGTATTCCATGCACTCATCCAGGGTCTTCTGGAAGTCGATGGCCGGCTCTTTGTAGTAATTGACCAGGACGAAGTTGTGGTAGTCCAGCAACTCGCCCAGCTTGGCCGCAAAACGCTCGCGGTGGAACAGATCACCGATACGCAGGCCACGACGGGCCACTTTATCTTCGTAGGCCGGGCCGATGCCGCGACCAGTGGTGCCGATCTTCATCTCGCCACGAGCCTTTTCACGGGCCTGGTCCAGCGCAACGTGGTAGGACAGGATCAGCGGGCAGGAAGGGCTGATACGCAGGCGCTCGCGCACCGGTACGCCTTTCTCTTCCAGCTTGACGATTTCCCGCAGCAGAGCATCGGGGGCAACCACGACACCGTTACCAATCAGGCACTGCACACCTTCGCGCAGCACGCCCGACGGAATCAGGTGCAGAACGGTTTTTTCACCGTCGATCACCAACGTGTGACCGGCGTTGTGGCCACCCTGGTAGCGCACTACGGCGGCAGCATGTTCGGTCAGCAGATCAACGATCTTGCCTTTGCCCTCATCACCCCATTGGGTGCCCAGGACTACGACATTCTTACCCATAACACTTGTCCTCATTCGCGCAAACTTGGTGCCGGCCGCGGCCGGCAGGAAAACTCAAGAAGCCAGCGGCAATACCTGCCAAAGCCCGTCCTGCTGAATCAATTGCCGGTCGCAGTCCGCTTCACGGGCGGCGGCCAAAGGCTGCCCAGGCAATGCCTGGACGACACGCTGACCTTCACTGCGCAACTGGCAGACAGCCTGCCAGAGTGCCGCATCCGTACTGTCAGGCATCCAGATACCGCCAGACGGTAGCTCGACTTCAGCACGCCCCAGGGTCACCAGGGTTTTCAGATCGGTAGAGAAACCGGTCGCCGGACGGGCGCGACCGAAATCGGCGCCGATATCGTCGTAACGACCGCCCTGGGCAATGGACTGGCCCACGCCCGGCACGAACACTGCGAACACCACGCCGGTGTGGTAGTGGTATCCGCGCAACTCGCCCAGATCGAAATACAACGGCAGCTCAGGGAAACGCACCGACAGACGCTCGGCGATTGCCAGCAGGTCGTCCAGCGCCGCCAATACAGGCGCCGGCGCATGGGCCAGGCGATCACGCGCCGCTGCCAGCACCTCACGACCACCGCACAGGTCCACCAGCGCACGCAGCATGTCGGACAGATCGGCCGGCAATCCTTCGGTCAGGCTGATGACTTCATCGATGGCCTTGCGCTGCAAGGCATCGAACAACTGTTGCTCCACTTCACCGGACAGACCGGCTGCACGTGCCAGGCCGCGATAGATGCCAACATGGCCCAGGTCCATGTGGACATCCGGCACGTCGGCCAGTTGCAGCATGGCCAACATCAGGCTGATGACTTCCACATCGCTGCTCGGACTGGCATCGCCATACAACTCGGCACCCAGCTGGATCGGGCTGCGCGAGGACGACAGGGCGCGCGGCTGGGCGTGCAGCACACTGCCGGCATAGCACAGGCGACTTGGGCCTTCACGGCGCAAGGTGTGGGCGTCGATACGCGCTACCTGGGGCGTGATGTCGGCACGAAAACCCATCTGCCGGCCCGACTGCGGGTCGATGACCTTGAAGGTGCGCAGATCCAGGTCCTGACCCGCGCCGGTCAGCAGGGATTCCAGGTACTCGATATGTGGGGTGACAACAAACTCGTAACCCCAGCTCTGGAACAGATCCAACACCTGCCGACGCGCTATTTCGATACGCGCAGCTTCCGGTGGCAGTACTTCTTCGATGCCATCTGGCAGCAGCCAGCGGTCTACCGTTGCCATTACGCCATTCCCCTATGGTCCGGGCGGCCAGCCTTCGGGCCGGCCTTGAGTGAAGCAGAAAATGCCTTGGTCCTGCGCGCTACACAGGCAAAAAACGCGCAAGAGCGACGTGACGAATGACCTGGAATCGGCCTCGTCCAGCACTTCCCTCGAAAAACCTGTCGGGTCGTTCGACCCGACGCCTGCAACCAAAACCGCAATCGAACGTGCAGACGCAAAAAAGCCGGGAATTTCCCGGCTGCCGCATCATACACCCGTTTTCTCAAAGGATCACCCCGCCAGACGTTTTAGCCGCCGGGCGGAGTGTCTCGGGTCAACGTTGCATCAAGGCTTGCTCTTTTCCAGGTAGCGGAAAAAGTCGCTGCTCGGGTCCAGGACCAACACGTCGGATTTATGCGCAAAGCTTTCACGGTAGGCATGCAGGCTACGGTAGAACGCGTAGAACTCCTGATCCTGGCCGTAGGCCTTGGCATAGATCGCCGCAGCCTGGGCATCACCGTCGCCACGAACTTCTTCCGATTCACGATAGGCTTCGGCCAGCAATACGCGACGTTGACGATCGGCGTCGGCACGGATGCCTTCGGCCAGCTCGTTACCCTTCGCGCGATGCTCGCGGGCTTCACGCTCGCGCTCGGTGCTCATCCGCTCGAATACGCTGCGATTCACTTCCTTCGGCAGATCGATGGCTTTGACTCGGACATCGACCACTTCAATACCCAGTTCCTTTTCCGCCATGGCGTTCAACGAACGGGTAATGTCTGCCATGAGCGCATCACGCTCACCGGAAACCACTTCATGGAGGGTGCGCTTGCCGAACTGGTCGCGCAAACCCGATTCCAGGCGGCGGGACAGTCGCTCGTCAGCGATCTGCTTGAGACCCGAGGTGGCCGTGTAGAAGCGCTCGGCATCCTTCACGCGCCACTTGGCATAGGCATCAACCATGACCGCTTTCTTTTCCAGTGTCAGGAAGCGTTGCGTCGGTGCATCCAGGGTCATCAGGCGAGCGTCGAACTTGCGCACCTTGTTGACGTACGGCACCTTCATATGCAGCCCTGGCTGGACATCCGCCTCGACCACGCGACCGAACTGCAGCAACACCGCTCGCTCGGTCTGGGACACGATGTAGAAGCAGTTCCAGGCAGCGATCGCCACAACGACGCCAACAATAAGGGCGATCAGCGATTTATTGCTCATCAGCGACTCTCCCTGGTACGTGCTTGCTGTTGCTGTTCCACCGCAGCGCGAGCATTCGCTTCATTGCTGGAAGACGACGTGCTGGCCGGCGGCGTGCTGGTGTTGCGACCGCTCTCGACCATCTTGTCCAACGGCAGGTACAGCAGATTGCTCTGCCCATTCTTGTTGCCGGTCACGAGGACCTTGCTGGTGTTGCTGAAAACTTCCTGCATGGTGTCCAGGTACAGACGCTCACGGGTCACCTCAGGGGCCTTGCGATACTCGACCACCAGCTTGGTGAAGCGATCGGCCTCACCCTTGGCACGGGAGACCACT
Organism: Pseudomonas corrugata; assembly: GCF_001269905.1. Lineage (GTDB taxonomy): Bacteria > Pseudomonadota > Gammaproteobacteria > Pseudomonadales > Pseudomonadaceae > Aquipseudomonas > Aquipseudomonas corrugata. The sequence continues at coordinate 156,032 of NZ_LHVK01000025.1, forward strand.
TCGTCACGGTAACCGTTGGCATCTTCGATGATGCGCTGGGCCTGACCACGAGCTTCAGGCACGACGCCGTTGGCATAGGTTTCGGCCTGGTTGCGCGAACGCTGCTCGTCTTCGCGGGCGCGGATCACGTCGTCGAAGGCTTCCTGGACTTCACGCGGTGCCGCAGCGCTTTGCACGTTGACCTGGGTGACGGTGATACCGGTGCGATAGGTGTCGAGGAACCGCTGCAGGCGCTCCTTGATTTCGCTGGCCATCAGCTCACGCCCCTCGGTCAGCACCTGGTCCATGGCAGTGGAGCCCACCACATGGCGCAACGCACTCTCGGTTGCATGCTGCAGGCTGACTTCCGGCTGGTCGACGTTCAGCACGAAGTCCTGAAGGTTGGTGATCTTGTACTGCACGGTCAGCGGTACTTCGACGATGTTCTCGTCTTCGGTGAGCATCTGGCCCTGCTTGGTGTAGGCACGCTCACGCGTGACGTTTTCCTGGTACTTCTGATCGATCGGCGGGAAATAGATGTTCAAGCCCGGGCCGACGGTTTCGTAGTACTTGCCGAAGCGCAGCACCACGGCCTGCTCCTGCTCGTCTACGACATAGACCGCGCTGTACAGCCAGACAGCTGCGAGCACGACCAGACCGATGCCGAGCAGGCCTAAACCGCCGCCCTTGCCTGGACGTCCACTGCCGTCGTCACCGCGTTTCTTACCACCACCGAACAAACCGTTCAGGCTTTCCTGCAGCTTGCGGAAGGCCTCGTCGAGATCCGGCGGTCCCTTGCGGTCGCCGTTGTTACGACGCTTGCCGCCCCAGGGATCCTGGTTATTCGAGTTGCCACCCGGCTCATTCCAAGCCATAGCGCTCTCCATCTGATAAAGCAAAGACGCACCCACGGCGCGCCGGCCAATGCTACAGAATGCCTGACACAGCTTTCTCAGGCTTTTATTGCAAAGTGTGTTGCTCGATGAACTCCATCGGTTGCAGCCCTTCACGACTGACCAGCCGATTCAGCTCCGACCGCGGCAGGCGAACCGCCAGCAGGCAAGCGCCTTCCTCGTCATGCTCTTCTTTTTGCACCGCGCCCAGCTCGAAGAACTGGGCTCGCAAGCGGGCAAACCGCTGTGGCAGCTTCAGGGTCCCGACAAACAGGTCGCTACCCAGCAGTTCCGCCACGGCTTGTTCGAGCAACTCGAGGCCGGTACCGTCCCGCGCCGACAACCAGACCCGCTGCGGCTTACCATCGGCATCGCGCTGGATCTGTGGTTCCACGCCTTCAAGCAAATCGAGTTTGTTGTATACCTCCAGGATCGGCAAGTCCTGGGCTCCGATCTCGCCGAGCACCACCATGACCTGCTCGATCTGCAGCATCCGGTCCGGCTCGGCGGCATCGATCACATGCAACAGCAGGTCGGAGTTGCTCGACTCTTCGAGCGTAGCCCGGAAAGCCTCGACCAGTTTATGCGGCAGGTGGCGGATGAAACCCACGGTGTCGGCCAGCACGATCGGCCCGAGGTCGTCCAGTTCGAGCCGGCGCAGGGTCGGGTCAAGGGTGGCGAACAACTGGTCGGCAGCGTAGACATCCGACTGGGTCACGTTATTGAACAGTGTCGATTTACCGGCATTGGTATAGCCCACCAGGGAAACCGTCGGGATGTCCGCGCGCTTGCGGCCGCGCCGCGACTGCTCGCGCTGGCTGCGGACCTTTTCCAGGCGCCCCTTGATCTGGCGCAGGCGAATCCGCAGCAGGCGCCGGTCGGTTTCCAGCTGGGTTTCACCCGGACCGCGCAAACCGATACCGCCCTTCTGCCGCTCAAGGTGCGTCCAGCCACGCACCAGCCGCGTGCTCATGTGCTCGAGTTGGGCCAGCTCGACCTGGAGCTTGCCTTCATGAGTACGGGCGCGCTGGGCGAAGATATCGAGAATCAGGCCCGTACGGTCGATCACGCGACACTCGAATACGCGTTCGAGGTTACGCTCCTGACTGGGCGTGAGGATGTGATTGAAGATCACCAGATCGGCTTCTTCGGCCTTGACCAGATCGCGCAGCTCCTCGACCTTGCCGCTGCCGATCAGGAACTTGGCGGTTGGCCGATGACGCGGCACGTTGAAAAACGCGACGGTCTCGGCGCCGGCCGAAAGTGCCAACTCCTGAAACTCCTGCGGGTCTTCGCGCGCCTCAGGGTCCTGTCCATCCAAGTGAACGAGAATGGCCCGCTCACCACCACCGTGGCGCTCAAAGAACAAAGGAGACTCCTATCAGGCGTTACCCGGTTCAGCGTCACCGCCTTCGGATTCGGTTGCGCTTGGCAGACGAATTGGACGAACCGGCACGACTGTCGAGATAGCGTGTTTGTAGACCATCTGGCTGACGGTGTTTTTCAGAAGGATGACGAACTGGTCGAAAGACTCGATCGTGCCTTGCAGTTTGATCCCGTTGACCAGATAGATGGACACCCCAACTTTCTCTTTACGTAAAGTGTTCAAGTAAGGGTCTTGTAGCGAATGCCCTTTTGACATGTGCCGCACTCCTTTAAGGATCAATAATAAAAATCGGAATCAGATGGCTTTGGCCGTCACACCCCCAAGGATAGACGGCAATTGCAAGGACTCAGCTCAATATGGAGACGGTCCCCAGGTATTTCAAGGCGCGTGGCAGATTGTCGCAATCAAGGCTGTCGAGCCAATGCAGGTCACTCCAGCTGCGCAACCAGGTGAACTGGCGCTTCGCCAACTGGCGCGTGGCAATGATCCCACGCTCCTTCATCTCGGCTGACGTCAGCTTGCCGTCCAGGTAATCCCAGACTTGTCGATAACCCACCGCACGTATAGACGGCAACCCGGCATGCAGGTCACTTCGCTCACGCAGGGCTACGACCTCGTCTATGAATCCCTGTTCCAACATCAATGTGAATCTTTGTTCAATTCGACGGTGCAGCACTTGCCGGTTCGCCGGGGCGATGGCCAGATTCGCGACAGTATAGGGTAATTGTTGCAGTCCCGAAGCGGCTGCTTCAGTACTTTGCGCAGATTGTCGCTGGCGCAGGGCGGTCATGCTCTGGCCACTGACCCGATAAACCTCCAAGGCCCGGCTCAGGCGCTGCGGATCATTGGGGTGAATACGTGCCGCCGACTCAGGGTCGATGACCGCCAATTGCTCGTGCAGAGCCTGCCAGCCGAGGCGCGCCGCCTCTTCTTCGATTTGTGCGCGCACTTCGGGATCGGCCGCCGGCATGTCAGCCAGTCCATCGATCAAGGCCTTGTAATACAGCATCGTCCCGCCCACCAGCAGGGGAATCCTGCCCCGCGCGGTGATGTCGGCCATGGCCTGGAGGGCATCACGGCGGAAATCCGCTGCCGAGTAGGCTTCGGCCGGATCCAGGATATCGATCAACCGGTGGGGAAACTCCGCCAGCAGCTCCTTCGAGGGCTTGGCCGTGCCGATGTCCATCCCACGGTAGACCAGTGCCGAATCGACGCTGATCAGCTCACAAGGCAGGACCTTGGTCAACTCGATGGCCAGGTCGGTCTTGCCGGCGGCGGTCGGGCCCATCAGGAAAATCGCGGGGGGCAGCTGGCTCATCAACGACCACGCAGGAACAGTTTGTCCAGGTCGTCCAGACCCAGCTGGGTCCAGGTCGGCCGGCCATGGTTGCATTGGCCACTGCGTTCGGTGTTTTCCATGTCCCGCAGCAAGCCGTTCATTTCCGGCAAGGCCAGACGCCGGTTCGCGCGGATCGCGCCGTGGCAGGCCATGGTGCCGAGCAATTCGTTCAGGTGCGCCTGGATGCGGTCGCTGGTGCCGTACTCCATCAGGTCCGCCAGCACATCACTGACCAGTCGATTGGCCTCGGCCTGCTTGAGCAAGGCCGGGATCTGCCGGATTGCCAGGGTTTCCGGGCCCAGGCGTTGCAACTCGAAGCCCAGGCGCTGGAACCAGCCCACATGTTCTTCGGCGCAATCGGCTTCGCGCTGGCTGACAGCCAGGGATTCGGGCACCAGCAACGGCTGGCCGCTCAGGCCTTCGCTGGCCATGGCAATCTTCAGCCGCTCGTACATGATCCGCTCGTGGGCCGCGTGCATGTCCACCAGGACCAGGCCCTGGGCGTTCTCCGAAAGGATATAGATGCCCTTGAGCTGCGCCAGGGCATAACCCAGCGGCGGGATATCACCCTGGCCGTCGGGCAATGCCGTCGCCCCGGTTTCCGGCAAAGGCTTGAAGAACTCTCGATAGGCCGCCTGGGCTTCGGCCGCCGGCACGTTCGATTGCGGGCGCGGCGTGTACTGGTACTGATAGCCACCGCCGGCGCCGCTGTTGGCACCGCTGTAGGTCGGTTGGGCCTGAGGCTGTTCGAGCAAGGCGTTAGCCGCCAGGCTCATTTCACCCTGGGGCCCGAACTCGCCGGCGTCCAGCCCTGTTGGACGAACCATCCCCGCCACCGCAGCGGGTGCCGCGAGTTGGTCTTCCGGACGCACGTCACCGAGGGCGCGGTGCAAGGTGCCGTAGAGGAAGTCGTGCACCATGCGTCCGTCCCGGAAGCGCACTTCATGCTTGGTCGGATGCACGTTGACGTCCACCACCGCCGGGTCGACCTCGAAAAACAGCACGAAGGTCGGATGCCGGCCGTTGAACAAGACGTCACGATAGGCTTGGCGCACCGCATGGGCCACCAACTTGTCGCGCACGGCCCGGCCATTCACGTAGAAATATTGCAAATCCGCCTGGCTGCGGGAAAAGGTCGGCAACCCGACCCAACCCCACAGGTGCAAGCCGTTGCGCTCCACCTCGATGGGCAACGCCTGCTCCAGGAAGCCCGCGCCGCACACCGCGCCCACACGGCGAGCACGGGCCGCATCATCACGGGCCTCGTGCAAGCTGAGAATGGTCTTGCCGTTATGGCGCAAATGGAATGCTACGTCAAAACGCGCCAGGGCCAGGCGCTTGATGACTTCCTGCAGGTGATCAAATTCGGTCTTTTCGGCCTTGAGAAACTTGCGGCGGGCCGGAGTATTGAAGAACAAGTCGCGCACTTCCACCGAGGTGCCCACCGGATGGGCCGCAGGCTGGACGCGAGACGCCATGTCCCGTCCTTCGGTCTCGACCTGCCAGGCCTGCTCGGCACCACGGGTGCGGGAGGTGAGTGTCAGGCGCGACACCGAACTGATAGAGGCCAGCGCTTCGCCACGAAACCCCAGGCTCATGACCCGTTCGAGGTCTTCCAGGTCGCGGATCTTGCTGGTGGCGTGACGCGCAAGGGCCAGCGGCAGGTCGTCGGAAGAAATACCGCCACCGTCATCGCGCACCCGCAGCAACTTGACGCCACCCTGCTCGACATCCACATCGATTCGCTTGGCCCCGGAGTCGAGGCTGTTCTCCAGCAATTCCTTGATGACCGACGCGGGGCGCTCCACCACCTCACCAGCGGCAATCTGGTTCGCCAGCCGCGGGCTGAGCAGTTCAATGCGCGCGTTGCTGCCGATCACTTCATCGCTCATTGCTTGGACGCCACTTCGTTGCCGGGAATGGTCAGGGTCTGGCCGATCTTCAAGTCATCACTCTTGAGGTTGTTGACGCTGCGCAGGGTCGCGGGCGACACCTGGTAGCGCACGGCGATCATCGCCAGGGTTTCGCCAGCGCTGACCCTGTGGTCCCGCGGCCCCTGGACGATCTTGCCGGAATCGCGCAGCCAGGCAATGTAGGTGCCCGGCGGCGGGTTCTGCTGGAAGAACTGGCGCACGCCGCTGCTGATGGACCGGGCCAATGCTTGTTGATGGCTGGAGGACGACAGCTTGGAGGCCTCCTTGGAATTGGAGATGAAGCCGGTTTCCACCAGGATCGACGGAATATCCGGCGACTTGAGCACCATGAACCCGGCCTGTTCGACGCGCTGCTTGTGCAGCGGCGTGACGCGGCCAATGTTGCTCAAGACTTTCTGCCCGACGTTCAGGCTGGAGGTCAACGAGGCCGTCATCGACAAATCGAGCAACACACCGGCAAGCATGCGGTCCTTGTCGTCGAGGCTGACATTGCCGGCGCCGCCGATCAGGTCGGAACGGTTTTCGCTGTCGGCCAGCCAACGGGCGGTCTCGGAGGTAGCACCACGGTCGGACAGGGCAAACACCGAGGCGCCGAAGGCCGCCGCCGAAGGGGCTGCGTCGGCGTGGATGGAAACGAACAGGTCGGCGCCCTTCTTGCGGGCGATTTCGGTACGGCCACGCAATGGAATGAAGTAGTCGCCGGTACGGGTCAGTTCGGCACGGAAGCCTTTCATGCCATTGACCTGGCGCTGCAACTCGCGGGCGATGGACAGCACCACGTCTTTTTCATGCTGGCCGCGCGAGCCGGAGGCACCCGGGTCTTCACCGCCGTGACCGGCATCAATCACCACAATGATGTCGCGTTTGCCGGAAGGAGCCGGGGGCAGCTTGATCGCAGGCTCGGCCGGCGTGACCGGAACCGCCGGGATCGTGGCGACATTGGTTGGCGCCGGTGGCGGCGGTGCGGCGTCGGCCGGGTTGTCGAACAGGTCCACCACCAACCGGTTGCCGTACTGGGCATTCGGGGAAAGGGTGAAGCTTTTCGGGGTCACGGCTTTTTTCAGGTCGACGACCACCCGGAGATCGGCAGGCGTACGCTGGGCCGAACGTATCGCTGTAATCGGCGTATTGGCGGTAGCCACGTTCAACGGCGCGCCAAGGGATGCGCCATTGATGTCGATCACCAGGCGATCCGGGGCCGTCAGGGTGAACACACTGTGCTGCACCGGGCCCGTCAGGTCGAACACCAGTCGAGTGTTATCCGGCGCCCGCCAGAGGCGAACACTGCTGACCTTTGTCTCGGCCACAGCATCGACGGCCAGTGCCGTAAGCAACAGTCCTACGACAGCAACCACCGCGCGAAAGCGCATACCAAACCCCATCATCAATTAGTTTTCCAGTGCCAACGCGGCACACCACGACTCGCCTCGCGAGCCTTGCGGCGTCAGTTTCAGCGAACGCCCGCCGTTCTGCGCGCCAATGGTAATGGTCAGGTCAGGCTTTGGCAAAAAGCCTGCACCCTTGTCGGGCCATTCGATCAGGCATAAGGCGTCATCCTCGAAATAATCGCGGATGCCGAGGAATTCCAGTTCTTCGGGGTCCACCAATCGATACAGGTCAAAATGGAACGCGCGGATGTCGCCGATCTCATAGGGTTCGACCAATGTGAACGTAGGGCTTTTTACCGCGCCAACGTGTCCGAGACCGCGAATGATGCCCCGGGACAAGGTGGTCTTCCCCGCGCCGAGGTCGCCGACGAGGAAAACCAGGCCGTGGCCAGCCGTGATGCGCGCGATGCAGGCACCGAATGCCGTCATGGCTTGCTCGTCAGCCATGTACAGGGTTACTTCAGACAAGGTGATTGCTCCTCCAACAACTGACGAATGACCGGAATCAGATCGGTTGCCGCCAGTCCCCGCCCCGACCGACCGGCTTGCGCACCGGCGTTGGCGTGCAACCACACGGCCAGGCACGCCGCCTCGAAGCCCGCCAGCCCCTGGGCCAGCAAGGCGCCGACCACACCGGCCAGCACATCCCCCAGACCAGCGGTAGCCATGGCGGGGTGGCCCTGGCTGCAAATGGCCAGGCAACCGTCCGGGCTGGCAATCAGACTGCCGGCACCCTTGAGAATCACCGTGGCCGTGTATTTTTTGCTCAACGCCTGGGCGGCGGCCGGGCGATCGGCCTGAACCTGGGCCGTGGATATCTCCAGAAGCCGGGCAGCCTCGCCCGGATGCGGGGTAATCACGCAGCCTTCGGGCAAACTGACCACACCGATACTCAGCAGATTCAGTGCATCGGCGTCCCACACCTGTGGCAACGGCGCATTCGCCGCCGCCGACAACAGACTGCGGCCCCAGGCAGCCTTGCCCAGCCCGGGCCCGACCACCAACACTGCGGCCTGCTCGAGCAACCCCATCAGCTGGTTCGCCGAATGAGTGCCCTGCACCATGACTTCCGGCAAACGAGTCAGCGCAGCGCTGACATGCTCGCTGCGGGTCGCCATGGAAACCATGCCCGCGCCACAACGCAGGGCGCTTTCGGCGCTCATCTGGATAGCGCCGCCGAATCCACGGTCGCCGCCGATCAACAGCACATGCCCGAACGAGCCTTTGTGGGAAGTTGGCGCGCGCGGCGCCAGGCGCGGCAGATTATGGGGTGAGAGCAATCGGGCACTGACCGGCGCCGCCTCAACGATGTCAGGATCGGCGTGGAGGTCGTTGAAGACCAGTTCACCGACCCGGTCCGCTGCATCGCCGGTGAACAGGCCCAGCTTCAGACCAATGAAGGTCACGGTCAGATCGGCGGTCACCGCTGTGCCCAACACCCGACCGGTATCGGCACACAGCCCCGAGGGGATGTCCACCGCAGCGACCGGAAGACCACTGACGTTGATCGTGTCGATAGCCCGGATGTAAGGCTCGCGAACCTCGCCGCTCAAGCCCGTACCGAGCAACGCATCCAGCAACACACCTCGCAACTCGGATTCATCCGACCACGGTTCCACCGGCACACCGACCGCGACGGCTTCGGCATGGGCGTTGGCGGCGTCGCCCTGCAGGCGTCGGGGATCGCCTACCGTCAGTACCCGCACCGACCATCCCCCACGCCGGGCCAGGGTTGCCACCAGGTAGCCGTCGCCGGCGTTGTTGCCGTGGCCGGCGAGCACGGTCAGCTCGCTGGCATCAGGCCAACGCCGAACGATCGCCCGCCAGGTGGCACGCGCTGCTCGCTGCATCAATTCGAAGCCGGTGGTGCCGGCCCCAATCAGCTGTGCGTCAAGGGCCCGGACCTGTGCGGCACTGTACAGTGCGTCGGGAAAATCATCTTTAGTGTGCGGCATGCGTCTTCAGGCTCCGATGTCTGGCAGAATTATACGCATCTCAGCTCTGGTTTCTCTCGCCTCATGCCTGCCATTCCCACAGATCTCCCCGCCCTCGCCCAATCCATCAAGGACTGGGGCCGCGAGCTGGGTTTCCAGCAAGTCGGCATCAGCGGACTGGACCTTGGCGAGCATGAGCAACACCTGCAGCGCTGGCTCGATGCAGGCTACCATGGCGAAATGGAGTACATGGGCGCCCACGGCAGCAAGCGCTCGCACCCTGAAGAACTGGTGCCGGGCACGCTGCGGGTGGTATCCCTGCGCATGGATTACCTGCCGGGCGACACGCACATGGCGCAGATGCTCGGACAACCGGAAAAAGCCTACATCTCGCGTTATGCGTTGGGCCGCGACTATCACAAATTGATCCGTAAACGCGTGCAGCAACTGGCAGAAAAAATCCAGGCGGTCATTGGCCCCTTCGGATACCGCGCCTTCGTCGACAGCGCACCGGTCCTGGAAAAAGCCATCGCCGAACAGGCCGGTCTTGGCTGGATCGGCAAAAACACCCTGGTGCTGAACCGCAAGGCCGGCAGTTATTTCTTCCTGAGTGAACTGTTTGTCGACTTGCCGCTGCCGGTAGATCCGCCCCACACCAGCGAACACTGCGGGAAATGTACGGCGTGCCTGGACATCTGTCCTACCAATGCCTTCATCGGCCCCTATGTACTGGATGCCCGCCGCTGCATCTCCTACCTGACCATTGAGCTGAAAAGCGCCATTCCTGAAGAACTGCGTCCCTTGATCGGCAATCGGGTGTTCGGCTGTGATGACTGTCAGATCGTTTGTCCGTGGAACCGTTTCGCCCGGCCGTCCGGAGAAAATGATTTCAAGCCACGCCATAATCTGGACAATGCCGGGCTGGCCGAACTGTTCCTGTGGGACGAGGAAACCTTCCTCAAGAGCACTGAAGGCTCGCCGTTGCGCCGTGCCGGCTACGAGCGCTGGCTGCGCAACCTGGCGGTAGGCCTGGGCAACGCACCGTCAACGATTCCAGTGATTCAGGCACTGGAGGCACGGCGCGATTACCCGTCGGAACTGGTGCGCGAGCATGTCGAGTGGGCGCTACGCCAACACGCGCAACGTCAGACCTCGTCGTTATAGACGAACTTCGGCATTTCCCAGTGGAAGCGGATCGCCAGCAACCGCAGCAGGAAACCGCCAAACAAGGTGATAAGCACAGCCTGTTCATTTGGCAATGCCAGGTAGACGCACAGCAGGTAACACCACGCGGCGGCAAACGAGACACTGGCATACAGCTCGCGACGGAAAATCAGAGGGATATCGTTACAGAAGATATCCCGCAGGATCCCACCGAACACACCGGTAATCACCCCACTGACCGATGCCACCAACATGCCCTGTCCCATTTCCAGGGCCGTCATGCAGCCGATGAGCGTGAATGCAACCAGACCCACGGCGTCGAGCACCAGGAACATCGAGCGCAGATGGCGCATCCAGCGCGCCAGGAACACCGTCAGCATCGCCGCAGCCGTGGTCAGCACCAGGTACTCCGGGTGCTTGACCCAGGTGAGCGGGTAATGCCCGAGCAATACGTCCCGCACCGAACCACCACCCAGCGCCGTGACACAGGCGATCAGCACCACGCCGAACCAGTCCATACCCCGCCGCCCGGCAGACAGGGCGCCGGTCATGGCTTCGGCGGTGATGGCGATCAGATAAAGCATCAACAACATGATGGCGGTCCTTGCAGGAAGACGCGCAGTCTAGCCAGTTCGGAGCAGCACCAAAAGAGGGCAACCGTTTGCCCTGCCACACACAAACTTGTGGCGAGGGGATCCGTGGGAGCAAAGCTTGCTCGCGATGCAGGCAACACCATTCACTGCAGGACCGTGTCATCGTTCATCGCGGGCAAGCCGTGCTCCCATGGATCCCGCGCCACAGCACAATCAGAACTTGATGAAATGCTTGCGGTAATGCTGCAGCTCGGCAATGGACTCGCGGATGTCGTCCAGGGCCAGGTGGCTACCGCCCTTCTGGAAGCTGTCACGCACTTCAGGCGCCCAGCGTGCGGCCAGTTCCTTGAGAGTGGAGACGTCCAGGTTGCGGTAGTGGAAATAGCTCTCCAGGGATTTCATGTGGGTATAGAGGAAGCGCCGGTCCTGGCAGATGCTGTTGCCACAGATCGGTGATTTGCCCTTCGGCACCCACTGCTCGAGGAAGGCGATGGTCTGCGCCTCGGCCTCGGCCATGCTGATCTTGCTCTCGCGCACCCGCTGGGTCAGGCCCGAGCCGCCGTGCTGACGGGTATTCCACTCGTCCATGCCGGCCAGAATCTCGTCGCTATGATGGATCGCAATCACCGGCCCTTCGGCCAGGGTGTTGAGGTCACTGTCAGTGACGATGGTGGCCATTTCGATAATGACGTCGGTGTCGGGGTTCAGACCGGTCATTTCCAGGTCGATCCAGATCAGGTTCTGCGGATTTTGCATAAGAAGGGCTCCTCGGAGTAGCTGCGCAGTTTAGCCTAGGCAGGCCTGCGGGCGTGCTAAACTCGCCGCCGTTTTACCTAATCGCTGCATTTTCTTCATACGGAACACCCATGGCCAAACGCCAACTCAATCGTCGTCAGAACTGGCGCATCGAAAAGATCCAGGGCGAGCGCGCAGCCCGTGCCGCAAAACGCGAGTCCAGTGCGGTGCAAGCCCTGGAAGGCGGCGACCTTGGCCCCGAACAGACCGGCCTGGTGATCGCGCACTTCGGTGTGCAGGTCGAGGTCGAGGCCCGTGAAGGCGAATTGGCCGGCCAGGTCTTCCGTTGCCACCTGCGCGCGAACCTGCCGGCGCTGGTCACCGGTGACCAGGTGGTCTGGCGTGCCGGCAATCAGGGTATTGGCGTGATCGTGGCACAGTTGCCGCGCCACACCGAGCTGTGTCGTCCGGACAGCCGGGGCCAGCTCAAGCCGGTGGCAGCCAACGTCGACATGATCGTTATCGTGTTCGCCCCGCTGCCAGAGCCCCACGCCAACCTGATCGACCGTTATCTGGTGGCGGCCGAGCATGCCGGTATCCGCCCGTTATTGCTGCTCAACAAGTTCGACCTGATCGATGAGCAGAATGCCCCCGCGCTGAACGCCTTGCTGGCGGTCTATCGGCAACTGGGCTACCCGGTGCTGGAAGTCTCGGCCCACCACGGCAATGGCATGGAACAACTGCAACGGCAGTTGGACGGGCGCATCAGCGTGTTCGTCGGCCAGTCCGGTGTCGGCAAGTCTTCGCTGGTCAACAGCCTGCTGCCGGAGGTCGAAACCCGCGTCGGGCCGCTGTCCGAGCTGTCCGGCCAGGGCACCCATACCACCACTACCGCGCGGTTGTTCCACTTTCCGGGCGGCGGTGAGTTGATCGACTCGCCAGGCATCCGTGAGTTCGGCCTGGGCCATGTCAGCCGGGCCGATGTGGAGGCCGGGTTCATCGAGTTCAACGACCTGATCGGCACTTGCCGCTTCCGCGACTGCAAGCATGATCGCGAACCCGGCTGCGCCTTGCTCAAGGCACTGGAAGACGGCCGCGTGCAGCAACAACGGATGAACAGCTATCGTTCGATCATCGCCAGCTTGCCGGAAAGCGGTTATTGATCTGAAGGTGAGCCGGGCGCAGTTGTGACGAGGGAGCTTGCTCCCGCCTGTGGGAGCAAGGCTTGCCCGCGATGAACGTTGACTCGGTCTTGCAGTTGAATCGTGTCACCTGCATCGCGAGCAAGCTTTGCTCCCACGAGCCCAATCACTGCGCAGGTGTTCCCGCCGGTTTCGGTGCGGCGTCGTCGAACAGGTTCAGGCGCTCGCGCAACTCATGGGCCGGCACCGGTTGCTGATCGGCCGGCAAGGCGTTCGGATCAGCCGCAGCACCAGGCGTCGCCGCTGGTGCTTCGCCCGGGGCACCCTGGCCCTGGGCCGGGTCCGGTGCCGGATCGTCAGTCTGCGAGCCTTCGATGGCCTTCTGCGCCTTCTTGGTCAACACCACGATATCGATACGCCGGTTGACCGGATTGAACGGGTCCTTGCGGTCGAACAATGCCGAAGAGGCATACCCGACCACCCGTGCCACCTGCTCATCCGGATAGCTGCCGGCCACCAGGGCACGACGTGCCGCGTTGGCACGGTTGGCGGAGAGCTCCCAGTTACCGAAGTCACCCTTGCCGATGTACGGCTTGGCGTCGGTATGACCGCTGATACTGATCTTGTTCGGCACCGCCTTGATGGTGTCGGCCATGGCCAGCAGGATGTCTTCGAAATAAGGCTTCAGCCGGGCGCTGCCGGAATCGAACATCGGCCGGTTCTCGGCATCCGTGATCTGGATGCGCAAGCCGTTCGGCGTGATCTCGAACAGGATCTGATCCTTGAATTTCTGCAGTTGCGGGTTCTCGTCGACCTTGTTCTGCAACTCCTGCAGGAGCAACTCCAGGCGTTCGCGCTCGACCTGCTCGGCCATGCCTTCGACCTGCTCGGAATCCACCGTTACCTTGTCGGGCTGCGGCTGGGATTTGACCTCGGGATTGAGGGTAGTCTCGGGTGCCAGGGTCGGCGAGCCGCCCAGGTCGATGATGTAGGGCGTACCGCTTTCGGAGAAGCCGACCGGGTCCTTGAAGTAACCGGCGATGGCGATCTTCTGTTCCGGGGTCGCGGTGGACAGCAGCCACAGCACCAGGAAGAACGCCATCATCGCCGTCGCAAAGTCGGCGAAGGCGATTTTCCAGGCGCCCCCATGATGCCCGCCGGCGATGCGCTTGACGCGCTTGATGATGATCGGCTGGTTGTTCTCCATGGCTTAGCGACCGCGAACCGCTTGTTCCAGCTCGGCAAAGCTCGGACGATGCGCCGGGTACAGAACCTTGCGGCCGAACTCCACCGCCAGCGAAGGCGGCATGCCCGAGGCCGAGGCCACCAGGGAGGCCTTGATGGCCTCGTAGGTATTGAGCTCTTCCTTGGCATCATGGGCCAGGGAGTGGGCCAGCGGACCGAAGAAACCATACGCGGCCAGAATACCGAAGAAGGTACCGACCAGGGCCGCCCCCACGTGCAGGCCGATGGACTTCTGGTCGCCATCGCCCAGGGAAGCCATGGTCACCACGATACCCAGTACCGCCGCGACAATACCGAAGCCGGGCATGGCGTCGGCGATGCCGGTCACGGCGTGGGACGGATGCTCCAGGTCCTCCTTGAGGCTGTACAACTCCATGTCGAACAGGCCTTCGAGTTCATGGGGGGCCATGTTGCCGGACGACATGATGCGCAGGTAATCACAGATGAACGCCGTCATGCGGGCGTCCTTGAGCACTGCTGGATACTTGGCGAAGATCGGGCTGGCGGCGGCGTCTTCGATATCGCCCTCGATCGCCATCATGCCTTCGCGGCGGCTCTTGTTGAGGATCTCGTAGATCAGCCCCAGCACCTCGAGATAGAAAGTGTGACTGAAGCGCGAACTGAACATGCCCAAGGACTTCTTGAGCACATGCATCGTCATGTAGCCGGGGTTGGCCTGCAGGAATGCGCCAAGGGCCGCGCCACCGATGATCATCACCTCGAAGGGTTGGATCAGGGCGGCAATCTTGCCATGGGAGAGCACGTATCCGCCGAGTACGCTCGCGAACACGACAATGATGCCGATAATTTTAGCCATAGATTGAAAGTACTTATTTAAGTCGGGTTCAAGGTCATATTCGGAAGCTGGAAAATCTCTTCTTCTACTTATCGGCAAAACTGCGCCAGACTATAGCCAGTTCAGGCGAAAAGCCAATTTGCCACGTTGCAGCATGCGATGATCACGTCCAGCCATGGCTAACGAAACGAAGGTTCCAACCCCACGACCGACCACGCTCGAAGGCTGGGTGAAACTGCTCGAGGGCGTGCATTTGCCGGTGCCCCAGGCCAGTCATGACCGGGTCTGCAGGGCCATTGCCGACAGTCGCCGCTCGTTGCGCGACATCGCCGAGCTCATGCAGGACAGCCCTGCCCTGGCCCTGAGCGTTATCCGCGAAGCCAACCATCATACCCATGGCAGCCTCACTGAACCGGCGGAAAACCTCGAAGTGGCCATCAACCGCCTCGGCCTCACGCGTACCGAGGAGCTGCTCGCCCGTCTGCCCTCGCTGCCGGAGCAGGAGATCCCCGTCACCCTGCGCCAGTTGCAGTTGATCAGCCAGCACGCCACGCAACAGGCCAATGGCTTTTTTGCCAGCCGCCTGGCACGGCTGTGGCAGGACATCCACTGGGGCAGCCTGTTGTTCCTGTCACCGCTCTGGCCCCTGGCCCTGACTCACCCGCGATTGCTGGGGGAATGGGAGATGCGGGTGATCCATAGAGGTCAGTCGGCCAGCAAGGTGGAGCGGGAACTGTTCGGTGTCGGCCTGCTGGAGATCTGTCTCGCGGTGGTGGAAGCCTGGCGCTTGCCGAATTGGGTGGCGCAAGGCTATCGCCTGCTGCTCAATGAGCGCCGTGAGCTGGTGAAGGTGTTGCGCATCGCCCGGGACAGCGAACACCCGCTGCGCCAGCAAAACCGCCTGGACGATGACCCGACCCTGCGACGCTGGCTCAACCAGCCGGCCAATACCGTGCTGCTGGCTAATGGCCTGGCACTGTCGGCGCATCAGGCGTGGGATTGCCCCCACAGCATCCGCTGGCAATACCTTACCAGCCTGTACCTGCAGATGCCCATGGATGAGCTTCAGCAACAGTTGCACCAACAGGCCGCCAGCAGTGCCCGTCACCACGCCATGCCGGACCTCTGGCATCCGGCCGTGGCGCTGATCTGGCCACCGGGCAGCCGTCGCGTCCAGGCCGCAAGGTCCTCCGTCGCCGAACCCAGCACCGAAGATCTGGCCCTGTGGCGCAAACGATGCGCCGCGCTGCTGGTGGAGCCAAGCCCCTTCAGCAACGCCATGCACTTGACCACTTCGGCACGGGATGCGCTGGTGGCGTGCGGCATGCGCCGGGTGATGATCCTGATGGCCGACCGCAGCCAGACCAGCGTGCGCGTGCACCAGATCGCCGGCCTGCCCCCTGAGGCCGCGGCCATGAGTTTCTCCATCAGCCAGAGCAAGGTGTTGCAGCGGTTGCTGGCGCAGCAGGCACAGGTTCGCCTGAACCCGGAAAACAATGCACAGTTCTCGGCACTGCTGCCACCGGGACTGCGCGCACTGTTCAAGGGCGAGCACATGCTGTTGCGCTCCCTGACCTGCAATGGCCGGGTGATCATGCTGGTGGCCGTGGACCAGGGCGGCGGCCCCTTCGTGGATGTGACGGTGCAAGCCTTCGGCAGGACCGTGCAGTGCATCGAACGGGCGCTTCATACCTTTACCAACCGTGGCCGCTGAACTTGGTACAATCCCTTCCTTTTGCGTCCCTGGAGGCGTGACATGCCTGACTTCTCTGGCTTGCCGCTGGTGATCGAGCCCAGCGATCTGCTCCCGCGTCTCGACGCCCGCGAGCTGATTCTGGTGGACCTGACCAGCGCCGCCCGCTACAGCACCGGCCACATCCCTGGCGCACGCTTCGTCGATCCCAAGCGCACGCAATTGGGCCAGCCACCAGCGCCGGGACTGTTGCCGGCCAAAGCCGATCTCGAGGCCTTGTTTGGCGAACTCGGGCACAACCCGGATGCGGTCTACGTGGTCTATGACGACGAAGGTGGCGGCTGGGCCGGCCGCTTTATCTGGCTGCTGGACGTGATCGGCCATTCGAAATACCACTACCTCGATGGCGGCCTGCTGGCATGGCTGGACGAAAGCCTGCCGGTCAGCACCGATGTACCGGTCTGCGCCGGCGGCCCGGTGCAACTGACGCTGCGCGACGAACCTACTGCCACCCGCGAGTATCTGCAAAGCCGTCTCGGCGCCGCCGACCTGGCGATCTGGGACGCACGGGGCCCGCTGGAATATTCCGGCGAGAAAATCGTCGCGGCCAGGGGCGGTCACATTCCCGGCGCCGTCAATTTCGAATGGACCGCAGGCATGGACAAGACTCGCAGCCTGCGCATCCGCCGGGACATGCCGCAGATCCTCGAACAACTGGGCATCACGCCCGACAAAGAGATCATCACCCACTGCCAGACTCACCACCGCTCCGGCTTCACCTATCTGGTCGCCAAGGCGCTCGGTTACCCACGGGTCAAGGGCTACGCCGGCTCCTGGGGCGAATGGGGCAACCACCCCGACACCCCGATCGAGCTTTGAAGGTTCCTAAGGATATTTAATGAAAAACCGTTTGTTCATCATCACCCAGTACCTGCTGCCCCACCACCTGCTGTCACGACTGGCCGGCTGCATCGCCGAATGCCGCGTGCGGTGGTTCAAGAACGCGTTCACCCAGTGGTTCGCCAAGCGTTACCAAGTGGACATGTCCCAGGCCCTCGTGGAGGACCTGACCGCCTACGAGCACTTCAATGCGTTCTTCACCCGCGCCTTGAAAGAAGGCGCACGGCCGCTGGATGAAACACCCGGCGCGATCCTCAGCCCTGCCGACGGCGCCGTCAGCCAGCTAGGCCCTATCGAGCACGGCCGGGTATTCCAGGCCAAGGGCCACAGCTTCAGCGTGTTGGAACTGCTGGGTGGCGACTCGGCCAACGCAGCGCCGTTCATGGGCGGCGATTTCGCGACCATCTACCTGTCGCCCAAGGATTATCACCGCGTGCACATGCCGCTGGCCGGCACCTTGCGGGAGATGGTCTACATTCCGGGCCGCATCTTCTCGGTCAACCAGACCACCGCCGAAAACGTCCCGGAGCTGTTCGCCCGCAACGAACGCGTGGCGTGCATCTTCGACACCGAGCGCGGACCAATGGCCGTGGTGCTGGTGGGCGCGATGATTGTGGCCTCCATTGAAACCGTCTGGGCCGGGCTGGTCACGCCACCCAAACGCGAACTGAAGACGTTCCGCTACGACGAAGCGGCCCGCGCGCCGATCCACCTGGAGAAAGGTGCCGAACTGGGTCGCTTCAAACTGGGCTCGACCGCCATCGTGCTGTTCGGGCCGGACCAGGTGAAATGGGCTGAAGAGCTGGTGGCCGGCTCGCCGGTGCGGATGGGCCAGGGTTTGGCGCTGCCAAACAGTTGATTCAAAAAGATCGCAGGCTCCTACAGGTGCGCGCATGACCTGTAGGAGCTGGCGAAGCCTGCGTTCTTTTTGAAGACTCTGCCCTTTCGGCAACACCTGCTAGAGTTGAAGGCATCCCTTTCATTTCCAGCCGGAGCCGTCCACGGCATGAATGAGACCAGCCCTCTCCCGCTGTTGCGCGTCTCCACCCCGACGCAATCACGCCTGTCGTTCTGCGAGGCTACGCCAAGGGATCTCAAGCGGTGGATTGCCAATCTGCCCAAGGCCAACATCGGCGAAACGGCTCGCCTGCTGTACCAGGCCATCGGCGAACTCAACCTGCTGCTCACCCCCAGCGAGAATCGCCTGCAATTGCTCGAACTGTTACGACCCGAGGTGTATTACGTCTGCAAGCACCTGGAGCGACACTTTCTGCAACAGGCCATCGTGCTCGATGATCGCTCGCGCAAGATCGTCAACCTGTGCCAGGCCCTGCAAACTCATCTGGCGATGGGCTACAAACAGATCGTGGCGCGCATCGCACCGAAGTTCACCAAGGACCGGGCGCGCCTGCTGAGCACCGCACTGCAAAGGGCGATGCACGCCCTCAACGGTCCATTGCTGCGCGCCACCGAGCTGTATAGCCCAGTGCCTGAAGGGCTATGGCTCGATCTGCACCAGTTGTACCGGATCGCCTGCCAGCACCGGTTGCAACACCTGAGTATCGGCGACGACTTGGTCAGCCAGGTCCAGCAACTGAGCGCCGAGCAAACCTACGTCGTGGCCCTGCTGCTGGGCGCATCACGCAGCAATCAGCTGCGCCAGGGCCAGATCGCACGACTGGCCGAAGTGCTGGAAGCCTGGAGCCAGCGGATCAAGCTGGACCCGACCAGCATCGCCGCCAGCCTGTTCGCCGTTGCGCCGGAGCTGGATGTCGGGCCGCGCTACCGTTCCAAGTTCAGGGCTGAGCAACAACCGGGCCTGCTGGGTGTTGACCTCGAACCGCTGGTGCGCGCGATCACCACTCATCTGGAGCGGCCTGCCGAGCACACCCTGCCGGTACCTGGCGGCATGAGCACCGATACCTTGCAGCATCTGCAAGCGGCCTGGGGTGAAGCCGTCGAGCGCAGCTTCCAGCGCACCGAAGGCAATGGCACGCTGACCATATGCGTAGGCATGAGCGCGTTGCATTATTACCTCGGCGGCGAACGCTCCTTCAGCGAAATCCTGAAGAGCTCCGTCACCCGCAAGGCCCGGTTCGAAGCCTCGCCCAGCAAGGCCAGCGATACCTGGAAGCAAGCCTTCGACGCCGCCCCCACGGGGGACAGCGACATGCTGCCCTACGAAGAGATCGAATACCCGGTCAACCCGGCCGATGAAGAGGCCAGCGGGTCGGACAACCAGCATCACTTTCCCACTTATGAACTGCCAATCGTCAACCACAGCCCCGGGGGATACTGCCTTGGTTGGCCGAAAGAAGTGCCGGAGCAATTGCAGGCCGGGGAAATGATCGGCATTCGAGATACCAACGATCAGGCCTGGAGCGTCGCGGTGGTGCGCTGGATCCGCCAGGTTCGCGGCGGCGCCATGCAAATGGGCATCGAGCTGGTTGCCCCCTATGCCCAGCCTTGCGGCGTGCAATTGGTCCGGGAGAAGAACGAAACCGGCCATTACCTGCGAGGGTTGTTATTGCCGGAAATCAGTGCCATCGAACTTCCCGCAACCATG
This sequence comes from Pseudomonas corrugata, assembly GCF_001269905.1. GTDB lineage: Bacteria > Pseudomonadota > Gammaproteobacteria > Pseudomonadales > Pseudomonadaceae > Aquipseudomonas > Aquipseudomonas corrugata. The sequence continues at coordinate 175,720 of NZ_LHVK01000025.1, forward strand.
ATCGCCCCCCGCCTGCCATTCCAGGAGGGGCAAAAGGTCCTGATCAACACAAACGGCCAGGAACTCCGGGCGGGCCTGGACCGGCGGGTGACCAGCACCCACAGCTTCAACCAGTTTGCCTATCACCAGGAGGATGCCGGCCCCGCCGGGGGCGGCGGAGACCAGGAAGGGGATTTCGATTCGTTGTGGAAGTCGCTTTAACAGACAACCAAGTAACCCTGTGGCGAGGGGATTTATCCCCTCGCCACAAAAGAAAAAAGTCACAGGCCCTGGTTCAGAGTTGTCCGTCGCGATCCCTGAAACCGAGCAGGTACAACACCCCATCCAGCCCCAGGGTGGAGATCGCCTGCCTGGCCGATTGCTTGACCAGCGGCTTGGCCCGGAATGCCACACCCAGGCCCGCTATCGCCAGCATCGGCAGGTCGTTGGCACCGTCACCCACGGCGATGGTCTGCTCCAGGCGCAGGCCTTCTTTTTCGGCCAGCTCGCGCAGCAGGTCAGCTTTGCGCTGGGCATCGACGATAGGTTCGACGGCCACGCCGGTCACCTTGCCGTCCACCACTTCCAACTCGTTGGCAAACACATAGTCGATGCCGAGCCTGGCTTGCAACTGCTTGGCAAAGTAGGTAAAGCCACCGGACAGGATCGCCGTCTTGTAGCCCAGGCGCTTGAGTTCGGCAAACAGGGTTTCGGCACCCTCGGTCAAGCGCAGGGAGGCGCCGATGGCGTCCAGCACACTGACGTCCAGGCCTTGCAATAACGCCAGGCGTTCCTTGAAGCTGGCGCGAAAATCCAGCTCGCCGGCCATGGCCCGCTCGGTGATGGCCGACACCTTGTCGCCCACGCCGGCAGCCTTGGCCAGTTCATCAATGACTTCGGCTTCGATCAGTGTCGAATCCATGTCGAACACCGCCAAGCGACGGTTGCGACGGAACAGCGAGTCTTCCTGGAACGCAATGTCGACGTTCAGCTCCTGGGATACGCTCAGGAACTCGGCACGCAACGCATGGGGATCGGCCGGCTCGCCGCGCACGGAAAATTCGATGCACCCTTTGCCCTTGTCCGCCGGGGTGTCCAGTGGCATGCGTCCAGACAAACGATCGATGTGGTCGATGTTCAGGCCGTACTGGGCGGTGATCGAACTGACGCGCTGCAGCTGTTCGGCGGTGACCTTGCGGGTCAACAGGGTAACAATGTGCCGCTTCTTGCCCTGCCCGGCCACCCAGTGCTGGTAGTCCGCTTCGGACACCGGCGTGAAACGGACCTGTTGATCAAGCTTGTAAGCGGTGAACAGGATGTCTTTGAGCACCGACTTGCTCCGCTCTGCATCCGGAATTTCAACCAGGATGCCAAAGGACAGCGTGTCGTGGATCACCGCCTGACCGATGTCTAGAATGTTCACACCACCCTGGGCCAGAACGCCGGTAATGGCCGCAGTCAGACCCGGACGGTCGCTGCCAGTGATGTTTATCAGGACGATTTCGCGCAAGGCGCACCCCCGCAGGTGGAAAAAAACCGCATTCTACCCACTTTCAGTGACCATCGGGCACCGCCAGTGCTTTGCCGGTCATGGGGCTGTCGCTATACTGCGCGTCAATTTCACGGACAAAGAGCCGAGCTCAGTGAACCGGCCCACGCCAGTCAAAACCGACAACTTCTTCCTGCTGATCTTCCGTGCACTGCGCCATCGTCGCGTGCCGATTGCATTGCGCATTGCCAGCCATAACGTGATCCTGGTCGCCCTGGCCCTGGTCATCTATGCCTGCGTGATGGGCCTGCAGTTCAAGCAGGCGATGCACGAGCAGGCCGATGCCCTGGGTGAAAGCCTGACCACCCAGACCGCTACGTCCGCCACCGAGTTGCTGGTGTCCAACGACATCCTCAGCCTCAACGTGCTACTCAACAATCTGACCAAGAACAAACTGGTCGCCCACGCCGCCATCTACAGCGTGGACAACCGCATTCTCGCCGAGGCCGGCCAGCGTCCCAAGCCAGGTCTGTTGGGCGAGCCCGGCGGCATGTACCAGAGCAAGATCACCTTCCAGGACGTGACCGCCGGACAACTGCGCATCAGTCTGGACATGGACCAGTTCCAGCAACCGATGACCATCAGCCTGCAAAGCATGGGCATCCTCAGCGCGATACTGCTGGCTCTGGCGCTGGCGTTGAGCCTGCGTCTGGGGCGACATCTTTCCACGCCACTGCTGCAGCTACGGGTCTGGCTGCGGGACATCGACGAACACACCCCGGCCACCCAGCGCCAGGACGAAATCGGCGATCTGGCTCGGCAGCTGCACGCCAGCTTCGCACCGGAACCCGAACCCGTGCCGGAGCCCGAGGACATCGATTACGCTGACGATGAGGCCGAACCGGAATTCGAGGTGCGCAACCTGCGTGATCCCGGCTTCGATGAAAGCCAGCCCATGCCAACGTCCAGGCCCGTGCCTCGTCACGTGGTACGGACGATCGAGGACGATGAAGACGACGACGCCTTCGCCGACCTGCGGGACGAATCGGTGGCCGGGCAACCGCAAGCAGTCGCCAGGCCCGCCGCCTCGCATCAACCACAAAACAGCGCCGTGCTGGCCGTGCAACTGGGCGCCCAGGACCAACTGCGTCGCTTGCCCCAGGCTCGCCTGAAGGAACTGCTCGAACGCTACCGCGATTGCCTCGACCAAGCCGCCTCGCTCTACCAGGGTGAACTGCACACCCTGAACGACGGCAGCACCTTGATGCTGTTCCATACCGAAGACAGCGGTGACGATTACCTGACCAATGCCATTTGCTGCGGTGAATTGCTGCGGGCCCTGGGTCATCAATTACAGATCGAAGTCGCTGACAGCGGCATCACTTTGCAGCTGCAACTGGGCCTGACCCTGGGCGACGGGCTGTTCGGCCTGAGTCAGATCGACCTGTTGCTGACCGAAACCGCCCAGGACGCCCTGGCTCTGTCGCAGCACAGCCGCAACCTGCTGCTGGTGGAACGCAAGATCAACGACGATGCCCTGATCCGCCAGCGCACCCGCATCCGCCCAATCGCCAGCCCAGAAGGCGCGTGCTGTGTGGAACGCTTGATGGAGCCGTACCCTTCGATGCTGGAGCGGCAGCTGGCGCGTATGCATGAGCGCCAGGCCTGAGTCCCGGTCGTTGGAATGACCAAGCCCGCAGATGAGTGATTGTCTGCGGGCTTTTTTGTGGCCTTCGCTGGCCTCATCGCGAGCAGGGCTCGCTCCCACAAGGACAGCGCTAAACCTGTGGGAGCGAGCCCTGCTCGCGATGAGGCCAGCACAGCCGCCGAAGATCTATCCCCCAGAAACAACAAGCCCGCATCAACGCGGGCTTTGTCTTGCCTCCAGTCCGGCCATCAGAACCTGAACACTTCCATGTCGGTACGAATTGGCAAGGCCATCGGAATATTTGGCGACTTTTCCGGCTCAGCAGGCTTGGCCTGGGAAGGAGCGGCCTTGCGCGGTGCCGCCTCGACCAGCGGCGGCTGGTTGGCCAATGGCTTGAGCGCCGCAGACAGTTGCTCCGCCAAACGCTGCAGAAGGACGCCCTGGGCCTGAACCTGCGCAGCGGTACCGCCGGTATGTTGCTCTTGCAGATGAACGATGCGGTTCTCACGAACTTTGCCGCGACGGTCGATCAACCGCCACTGGGCATCGAGCACCGCTGGTTGCGCTTCGCCCGAATCCAGGCGAGTGATCGACAGCAGCACTTGGACATCCGGGGTGAAACCCTGGGTGGCCGGCGCCAATACCACGCGCTGACTGTCCAGGTGGCCGGCCACCTGGCGCAGCAGCAACTGGTCGATGTCCGAGGAGAGGCTGCCGGCCCAACGGCCGTCAGTGGCAGCCTGCAAGCTACCGTCGGGTTGGCGTTGCAACAGGGTTTCGCGTTGCAGGTAGTCGGCGATCGACACCGGGCCCAGCAATACAGCCATACCTGTGCTTTGCGCAGGCTGGGCCGGGTTGCCACTGTCGAGTTGATACAGCGACACCGGCTGATGGAGGCTGCAACCCGCCAGGCCAAGCAGGCCGGCGAGCCACAAAATAGGAAGGCGCAGAGCAGTCATCGTTCCATCCAGGTGGCGGCCACAAGGCTTACCACAGTGAAAAAATACTCGGTCATTATGAAGAACGCTCGGCCACGCCGGCGCTTGAAAGGGCCTATCATCCGTGAATATGCGTTCCGACTCCAGCGCGAAAGCAACGATCTGCGGCTTTTAATCGCAGACCGAGCCGTCTAGCACGCTTAATTGAGGTTTTCGACGAGCAGTGCATCGACCCGCTGAAAACCTCTTGGAAGCTTGTTGCCCCGCCGACCACGTTCACCTTTGTAATGCTCAAGATCGTCTGCTTTGAGTGAGAGCGTACGCTTTCCAGCCTGTAGCACAAGCGTGGCCCCCTCCGGCAGCACTGCAATATCCGTGACATATTCCTCGCGACTAGCGACCCGTTCGCCGGAAATTCCAATGATCTTATTACCTTTACCTTTACCTAATTGTGGCAGGTCGCTGATTTTGAAGACCAGCAGCCGCCCCTCGGTCGTCACCGAAGCCAACCAGTTGTTATCCCGGTCGAAAACCGGGCGCGGGGCGATGACCTTGGCGTTGTTTGGCAGGCTCAACAACGCCTTGCCCGCCTTGTTCTTGGCTTGCAGGTCTTCACCCTTGACGACGAACCCGTAGCCGGCGTCCGACGCAATGACGTACAGCCCGTCATCATCAGGCATCAGCACGCACTCAAAAGTTGCACCCGGTGGTGGCGTCAGACGACCGGTAAGCGGTTCGCCCTGGCCGCGAGCCGATGGCAGGGTATGGGCGGCCACCGAATAACTGCGACCCGTGGAGTCGATAAACACCGCAAATTGGTTCGAGCGCCCAGGTGCCAGGGCCTTGAATCCGTCCCCGGCCTTGTAGGAAAGTCCCACCGCGTCGATGTCGTGCCCCTTTGCAGAGCGCACCCAGCCTTTTTCCGACAGCACGACGGTCACTTTCTCGTTAGGCAGCAGATCGTGTTCGCTCAGAGCCTTGGCTTCGGCCCGCTCGACGATGGGCGAACGACGGTCGTCACCATAGGTTTCGGCGTCCTTGAGCAACTCGGTGCGCACCAGCTTCTTGAGCTTGGCCTCGCTGCCCAGCAAGGCGAGCAGTTTGGCCTGCTCCTTGAGCAATTCGTCTTGCTCGGTCCGTAACTTCATCTCTTCCAGCCGCGCCAATTGCCGCAGGCGGGTGTCGAGGATGTAATCGGCCTGAATTTCGCTCAGGGCAAAACGCTCGATCAGCTTCGCCTTCGGGTGCTCCTCGGTGCGGATGATGTGGATCACTTCGTCCAGGTTGAGGTAGGCAATCAGCAAACCGTCCAACAAGTGCAAGCGGCGCTCGACCTTGTCCAGGCGGAATTGCAGGCGTCGACGCACCGTTTTGACGCGAAACTCCAGCCATTCCACCAACAGCGCCCGCAGGTTTTTCAACTGTGGCTTGCCGTCCAGGCCGATGATGTTGATGTTGACCCGGTAGCTGGACTCCAGATCGGTGCTGGCAAACAGGTGCTGCATCAAGGCATCGTGGTCGACCCGGCTGTTGACCGGGATGATCACGATGCGGCACGGGTTCTCGTGGTCCGATTCGTCACGCAGATCCGCCACTTGCGGCGCTTTCGACGGCTTTGCCTGCATCATCGCGGCAATCTGCTCCAACACCTTGGCCCCGGAAACCTGGTGTGGCAGCGCGGTGACGATGATGTCGCCGTCTTCGATGTGATACACGGCGCGCATGCGTACCGAACCGCGGCCGCTCTCGTAGATCTTCAGCAGGTCAGCGCGCGGGGTGATGATTTCCGCTTCGGTTGGGTAGTCCGGCCCCTGGATATGCTCGCAGAGTTGCTCCACCGTGGCTTTCGGTTCGTCCAACAGACGCACGCACGCCGTGGCGACTTCCCGCAGGTTATGGGGCGGTACGTCAGTGGCCATGCCGACGGCGATGCCGGTGGTGCCATTGAGCAGGATATTCGGCAAACGTGCTGGCAAAACCAGAGGCTCGTCGAGAGTGCCGTCGAAGTTCGGCCCCCAGTCCGCCGTGCCCTGGCCCAGTTCGCTGAGCAGCACCTCGGAATAACGCGACAGCCGCGCCTCGGTGTAACGCATGGCCGCGAACGACTTGGGATCGTCCGGTGCACCCCAGTTACCCTGGCCATCCACCAAGGTGTAGCGGTAGCTGAACGGCTGGGCCATCAGCACCATGGCTTCGTAGCAGGCCGAGTCACCGTGGGGGTGGAACTTGCCGAGCACGTCACCGACGGTCCGCGCCGACTTCTTGTGCTTGGAATCGGCATCCAGCCCCAACTCGCTCATGGCATAGACGATCCGCCGCTGAACCGGCTTCAGACCGTCGCCGATGTGCGGCAAGGCACGATCCATGATCACGTACATGGAGTAATTGAGGTAGGCATTTTCGGTGAAGTCAGCCAGCGATCGGCGCTCTACGCCGTCCAAGCTGTCTGCAAGAATGTCGCTCATGCGGGCCTCATCAGTTCATTGTCTGGCGCAACGGCATGCTGCCATCGCGCTGGGTAGATTCAAGTATGTTCAGGGCCGGCCGGCTCATGGCGATGCGCTCCAACCGCCATCAGGTGCGGCAAAGCGCCAGATGATCGGCCGTTCTTCGCCGTCGGCCCGGGCCCCGTCATTGTTGTCCAGGCCAACCCAGGCGCCCTTGGCGTCCACCACCAGGGCCTCGGCCAGCCCATAGGCCTGGGAATAGCGACGATTATCCTGCAAGGCCTCGGCGGCAAACGACCAGCAGCGCTCGACTTCGGCGGTCTGGAGATCGCGGCGACAAATCTGATAGGCGTTGCGCTCCAGGGTGAACAGCTTGCCGTCGAACAGGGACAAGTCGGCAAAATCCCGGGATACCGCCTTGGCATTGGGAAACTGCGCCGGCTGCATTTCCTGCCCTGCTTCGCTCAACAGCACACAATGACCGTCACAGTCCCACACCGTCTGCTGACGCTTGATCAACAGCAAGCCACGTCGCTCCCGCTCCGCCGCCAGCCATAGCCGGTCGCCGGCCGGGTTCACCGCCAGGCCTTCGAACAATGCATTGAAATGCAGCAACATGCCGCTGGCACGGGCCTCGCGGATCATTGTCGGGGCAATCTTCAGCCAGGAGACATCGCCCAACGGCGGCACCTGCAATACGGCGGCGTGAGATTCGCTGACCACATATCGATTGCCGGCGCTGTCGCAGCTGATGCCTTCGAAATCCAGCTCGCCACCGCGCAGGAACGACGCCGCCCAGGTGCGCGACCTCAGCCCCCAGGGCAAACCGCTGTCCGGCGCCTGCGGCACGTCGATGATCAACGCCTGGGCAGGCCAGGCCCCATCACGGGAGGTGTCGAGGCGATAAATGCGGTCATCGTCGCGATCCGACACCGTCCACATCTCATCGCCACAGAAAGCCAGCCCGGACAGATTGCCGCCGCGCATGCCGTCGACAGCGTGCTCGGACAGCAACTTCAATTCCGGTACCGGCCCCGCGAAGATGGCCCCCGCCCATAGCAACAGCGCCAGGGCGAAACCGTTGCGCATCAGGCCAGGACCTCGGCCAGGTCGCCCTTGGACTCAAGCCAGGACTTGCGATCACCCGCGCGTTTCTTCGCCAGCAGCATGTCCATCATTTCCGAGGTCGCGGCGAAATCGTCCAAGGTCAGTTGCACCAGACGACGGGTGTTCGGGTCCATGGTGGTTTCGCGCAGCTGCGGCGGGTTCATCTCGCCCAGGCCCTTGAATCGGGTGACCTGCGGTTTGCCGCGTTTCTTCTCGGCCACCAGGCGGTCGAGAATACCGTCACGCTCGGCTTCGTCCAGGGCGTAGTAGATTTCCTTGCCCAAGTCGATGCGATACAGCGGCGGCATCGCGACGTAGACGTGACCGGCGTCCACCAGCGGACGGAAATGCTGGACGAACAAGGCGCACAGCAAGGTTGCGATGTGCAGGCCGTCGGAGTCGGCGTCGGCAAGGATGCAGATTTTGCCGTAACGCAGCTGGCTCATGTCCTCCGCGCCCGGATCGACCCCGATGGCCACGGCGATGTTGTGCACTTCCTGGCTGGCCAGCACTTCGCTGCCGTCCACTTCCCAAGTGTTGAGGATCTTGCCCCGCAACGGCAGGATCGCCTGGAACTCCTTGTCCCGTGCCTGCTTGGCCGAGCCGCCGGCGGAGTCACCTTCCACCAGGAACAGCTCGGAACGCATCGGGTCCTGTCCCGCGCAATCGGCGAGCTTGCCCGGCAACGCCGGCCCCTGAGTGATGCGCTTGCGCTCGACCTTCTTGCTGGCCTTGAGACGACGGCCGGCGTTGCTGATCGCCAGCTCCGCCAAAGCCAGGCCGGTTTCCGGGTTGGCATTGAGCCACAGGCTGAACGCATCCTTGACCACACCGGAGACAAACGCCGCCGCTTCACGGGACGACAAGCGCTCCTTGGTCTGCCCGGAGAACTGCGGCTCCTGCATCTTCATCGACAGCACGAAGGCAATGCGCTCCCACACGTCCTCCGGCGCCAGCTTCACCCCACGCGGAAGCAGGTTGCGGAACTCGCAGAACTCACGCATTGCATCGAGCAAGCCCTGACGCAAGCCGTTGACGTGGGTGCCGCCCTGGGCCGTGGGAATCAGGTTGACGTAGCTTTCCTGGACGCTCTCGCCGCCCTCGGGCAACCATAACAGCGCCCAGTCGACCGCCTCTTTATTGCCGGCCAGACTGCCGCAGAACGGTTCGTCGGGCAGGCGTTCAAAACCACTGACCGCGTCCACCAGATAGGAACGCAGGCCATCCTCGTAATGCCATTCGACTTTCTCGCCGGTGGTTTTGTCCTCGAAACTGACCAATAACCCCGGGCACAACACCGCCTTGGCCTTGAGCACATGCTTGAGGCGGCTGACGGAAAACTTCGGCGAATCGAAATACTTCGGATCCGGCGCGAAATACACGCTGGTGCCGGTGTTGCGCTTGCCGACACTGCCGACCACTTCCAGCTCGGTGGCCTTGTAGCCGTCGGCGAACGTCATCTGGTATTCGTTGCCATCCCGCTTGACCCGCACCCGGACCTGGGTCGACAAGGCGTTGACCACGGAAATACCCACCCCGTGCAGACCGCCGGAGAACTGGTAGTTCTTGTTGGAAAACTTACCGCCCGCATGGAGCTTGGTGAGGATCAGCTCGACACCCGACACGCCCTCTTCGGGGTGAATGTCCACCGGCATGCCACGGCCGTCATCGCTGACTTCCAGCGAATGGTCGGCGTGCAGGATGACCTGCACCGATTTGGCGTGCCCGGCCAAGGCTTCGTCGACACTGTTGTCGATGACTTCCTGGGCGAGGTGGTTCGGCCGACTGGTGTCGGTGTACATGCCGGGGCGCTTGCGCACCGGGTCGAGGCCCGAGAGGACTTCGATGGCGTCTGCGTTATAAGAGCTAGCGCTGGGAGTGGCCATGGGGTCTCGTCGTCTGTGTTCGAATGAAAAAGGGGCGATGGCTCACAGCGATGTGAAGTCGATCGCCTGGTACAAATCGGCGCCGATGCCGGCAAAACTCAACAACGCTGGCAACTGTTGGGCAAACCCCTGGAAACTGTGGTCGCCGCCCGCCTGGATGCGCAAGGCACAGGCGCGGTAGTACTGTTGGGCGTGGCGATAATCCAGCGTTTCGTCACCGGTTTGCAACCATACCTGATACCGCTGAGGATCCTGGGGCGCCGGCACTTCCAGCGCAGCCAGGGCCGTGACGTGGTCGTGGGTCAATTCCCAGGTTTCATCGGTGTATAAATTCTTTTGCGTGCCCAGGTAACCGTCGAACATCCGATGGGGGCTGACCGCAGGGTTGATCAACAGCGCCTTGAGGCCGTGGCGCTCGGCCAAGTGAGTCGCATAGTAGCCGCCGAGCGAGCTGCCGACCAGCAGCGGCCGCCCCAGTTGTGCAATTGCCTGTTCCAATTGGGCCATGGCTTCGCGGGGGTGGTGGTGCAGGGCTGGCACTTGCAGCTGATCGCCCAGGCCCAGGCGGGTCATTACGTCGATGAGTTGACGGGCCTTGGTTGAGGCTGGGGCGCTGTTGAAGCCGTGGATGTAGAGGATCGAAGCCGACATTCCAACTCCCTGGGTTTGGGGGCAAAGGCCGGAGTTTACAGGGAGATTGGGGGTGTTTGGGGGACATGCTTTCCGTACAAGGGATTTATCCCTGCTTTTTGTGGGAGCGAGCCTGCTCGCGATAGCGGCCTTATTGGCCCCCGGTGTCAGGATAGTTGTCGCCTCTCCGAATTTTCCTGAAAAAGCAGATCGGGGGCGGAAAGAGACTGTTCGTGCCGTACTATTCACCTGAACGCAAAGCCGCATTGCTCAAGATGCTGCTTCCTCCGCTCAACCTGTCGATGGCCGAGGTTTCCCGGCGCGAAGGGGCCAGCGAAATGTCTTTGTCGAACTGGCGCAAGCAGGTCGGTTCTGAAGGAAACGCAGTGCCCGATAACACCTCATCGACCCAGAACTGGACAGCCGAAATCAAGTTTGCTGTCGTCCTTGAAGCCGCCGGCCTGTCCGAGATTGAACTGGGTGAGTACTGCCGCCGTAAAGGCCTGTATCCCGAGCAAATCAGCGCCTGGAGGCAAGCCTTCATCAGTGGCCAGAAGACGGAAAAAGCCCAGCAAAAAGACGATCGCGAACAAGCCCGTAAGGACAAGAAACGCATCCAGGAACTTGAGCGTGAACTGCGCCGCAAAGACAAGGCGCTGGCTGAAACCGCCGCGTTGTTGGTGCTGCGAAAAAAGCTCAACGATTACTGGGGGATCGACAACGAGGACAGCTAACGGCTTTGCCAGAGCGGCAGTTACTCGTAACCTGGTTGAATGAAGCGCAAATGGCCGGAGCCCGGAAAATCAGGGCCTGCCAGGAAGTCGGCCTCTCGCTCAGAACCTTGCAGCGCTGGACTGAAACCGAGGCTATTCAGGCTGACGCCCGAACGACCACACTACGACCCACGCCGCGTAATGCGTTGAGCGAGATCGAGCGACAGGCAATCCTGACGCTGTGCAACAGCCCGGC
>NZ_LHVK01000026.1 GCF_001269905.1 Pseudomonas corrugata
AATGGCAGCACCGTCAGCACCACCATTACCGGCGCAACCGGCGGTAACTTCGAGAACCTGGTGCCAAGCACCACGCCTTCGGTTACCACGAACACCGACTCAGTCGACACCACTACCCTGACCYTGAGCGCCAGCGAAACCATCACCGAAGGTGGTCAGATCACCTATACCGCAACCCTGACCAACGCCGCGCAGACCCCGGTGACCGTGACTTTGAGCAACGGCTCGGTGATTACCATCGCCGCCGGCGAAACTACCGGCACCGTTGCGGTGAATACGCCTGCCAATGACGTCTACAACAATGGCAGCACCGTCAGCACCACCATCACCGGTGCAACGGGCGGTAACTTCGAGAACCTGGTTCCGGACACTACGCCTGCCGTCACCACGATCACGGACTCGGTGGACAGCACTGGCCTGACCCTGAGCGCCAGCGAAACCATCACCGAAGGCGGCCAGATCACCTACACCGCGACGCTGACCAACGCCGCTCAAACGCCAGTGACCGTCACCTTGAGCAATGGCTCGGTCATTACCATTGCTGCGGGCCAGACCACCGGCACCGTTGCCGTCGACACTCCGACCAACGACGTTTACAACAACGGCAGCACCGTCAGCACCACCATTACCGGTGCGACCGGTGGCAACTTCGAAAACCTGGTGCCAAGCACCACGCCTGCGGTTACCACGATCACCGATTCGGTGGACACCACTGGCTTGACCTTGAGCGCCAGCGAAACCATCACCGAAGGCGGTCAGATCACTTATACCGCGACGCTGACCAACGCGGCGCAGACGCCAGTGACCGTGACCCTGAGCAACGGCTCGGTGATCACCATCGCCGCAGGCGAAACCACTGGCACCGTCGCAGTCAATACACCTGCGAACGATGTCTACAACAATGGCAGCACCGTCAGCACCACCATCACTGGCGCCACTGGCGGCAACTTCGAAAACCTGGTGCCAGACACCACACCAGCCGTCACCACGATCACCGATTCGGTGGACACCACTGGCTTGACCTTGAGCGCCAGCGAAACCATCACCGAAGGCGGTCAGATCACTTATACCGCGACGCTGACCAACGCGGCGCAGACGCCAGTGACCGTGACCCTGAACAACGGCTCGGTGATCACCATCGCCGCAGGCGAAACCACCGGCACCGTCGCGGTTAATACGCCTGCGAATGACGTCTACAACAACGGCAGCACCGTCAGCACTACCATCACCGGCGCAACGGGCGGCAATTTCGAAAACCTGGTTCCGGACACGACGCCTGCGGTTACCACGATCACCGATTCGGTGGACGACACTGGCCTGACCTTGAGCGCCAGCGAGACCATCACCGAAGGCGGCCAGATCACCTACACCGCAACCCTGACCAACGCAGCGCAGACGCCAGTCACCGTGACGTTGAGCAACGGCTCGGTCATCACCATCGCCGCCGGCGAAACCACCGGCACCGTTGCGGTGAATACGCCTGCCAATGACGTCTACAACAATGGCAGCACCGTTAGCACCACTATCACTGGCGCAACTGGCGGCAATTTCGAAAACCTGGTTCCGGACACGACGCCTGCGGTTACCACGATCACTGATTCGGTGGACGACACTGGCCTGACCTTGAGCGCCAGCGAGACCATCACTGAAGGCGGTTCGATTGTTTACACCGCAACGCTGACCAACGCCGCTCAAACGCCAGTGACCGTGACCTTGAGCAACGGCTCGGTGATCAACATCGCAGCCGGCGAAACTACCGGCACCGTTGCGGTGAATACGCCTGCCAATGACGTCTACAACAATGGCAGCACCGTCAGCACCACCATCACCGGCGCAACCGGTGGCAACTTCGAAAACCTGGTACCGGACACGACGCCTGCGGTTACCACGATCACTGATTCGGTGGACACCACTGGCTTGACCTTGAGCGCCAGCGAGACCATCACCGAAGGCGGTCAGATTATTTACACCGCA
>NZ_LHVK01000027.1 GCF_001269905.1 Pseudomonas corrugata
GGCCTTGAGGGCGACACCCAGGCGGCCGAAATCATCGGCCGGGCGGCCGTCATCGTGCACCGGCAACAACTGTGTTCCTGTGGTGCCGCGACCGCCATCGAGCTTGATCGAATACAGGCCCAGCACGTCCATGCCGAACCCCACCGTGCCCTGGGTGAAACCGGACTTGGCGTCGAGGATGAAGCTCTGGGTCCATTCCTCGGCCTTGCCCTGGGCGTTGTTCGGGTTGGTGAAGTTGCGGTTGAAGTAGGCATTGCGCAGGGTCAACGTGGCCTTGGCGTCGTCGACAAATCCCGACTCTGCGGCCAGGACAGGCAGGGCAGAGCCGGCCAAGGCAACCGCGATGAGGCTGGGGAACAAATGTTGTGTGGACTTCATGGGCGTGTCTCTGTTTTTTATGGATGAAAAGAGCCGTTGCCGCAAACCTGGGGTTGCAGACGGAACGGTGGAGTCGAGGGGAAATAGCTGAGGATCAGCCGGGCGAGGCGGGGCGTGTGGTCATGGCGAGGAACCTGTCGTTCTTGTTATGTGTGAGGGATGGTGAAGGGCAGGCCGGGATCGCTTCAATTGGCGATAAACGGTTTTGGGCGATTATCGAACGGCAAAAACACCTGAGCTCAACCCAAAAACCTGTGGGAGCGAGCCTGCTCGCGATAGCGGCGTGTCAGACAACACAGCTGTGCCTGGTCCTCCGCTATCGCGAGCAGGCTCGCTCCCACAGTGGATTGGGGTGCTCCCAAATCCAGCGTCTACCCCCCAGTTCGGTGGGAGCGGGCTTGCTCGCGAAAGCGGTGGGTCAGCTTGCATCCGTGTCGAATGTGCCGACGCCTTCGCGGGCAAGCCTGCGGCGGCATGTCTCATTGGGCGTGGCGCAGATGATTGAATTGAGTGAGCTATTGGCTAATCGTGCGTTGGATATCGTCGACCCGCGTTAGCCAAGTGGGGTTTATCCCCCAGCTGGGCTGTGGGAGCAAAGCTTGCTCGCGATGGCAGTACTTCAGTTGGTCACCGCGTTTTGGCTCTTGCTTTTGATCTTGATCTTGATCTTGATCTTGAATGCCCCATTAACCACGCTGGCTGAACGCAGGCATTGCGCAGTGGGCATCCCGGCATGGATGCCGGGATAGCCGCGCTGGGCCATGGATGGCCCTTCGCGGCGGGCACACCGAGCGTAGGCGAGGTGCCGAGTGGTGGGGCCAGCGTTCTTTGCTTACTTTCTTTGGCGTTTGAAAGAAAGTAAGTCGCCGTCAGGGCGAAACCCTAAGTGGCCGTTACCGCAGCAATGGATATGTACTCAGTAAACAAAACCCCGGCCGCCTTGCTCCCACACAACCCTGTAGAAACCCAAACACGAAGCCCACCTCTCGGTGGGCTTCGTGTTTCAGCGTTCAAGCATCAAGTCAGAACAATTTCATCTTCGGTGCTTCTTCTTTCACCGGCTCGTTCTTGCCGGTCTCGGCATTCCAGCCGCCACCCAGTGCCTTGTACAGATTGACCTCGCTGGTCAATTGCGCCAGGCGGTCGGTGATCAGCGATTGTTGGGCGCTGAACAGCTGGCGTTGGGCGTCGAGGAAGGTCAGGTTGCTGTCGACACCAATGCGATAGCGACGCTCGGCCAGACGGTAGTAGTCCTGGTTGGCGGCGACGAAGTCGGTCTGGGCCTGCAACTGTTCGTTGTAGGTCTGGCGCGCGGCCAGGCCGTCGGAGACTTCCTGGAAGGCCGTCTGAATCGACTTCTCGTACTGAGCGACGTTGATGTCTTTCTGGATCTTGGCGTAGTCCAGGCTCGCTCGCAGGCTGCCGGCGTTGAAGATCGGCAGGTTGATCTGCGGGGCGAAGGTCCAGGTACCGGAGCCGCCCTTGAACAGGCCGGACAGGTCCGGGCTCAACGTGCCAGCGTTGGCCGTCAGGCTGATACTCGGGAAGAACGCGGCCCGAGCGGCACCGATGTTGGCGTTGGCGGCGAGCAGGTTGTGTTCGGCCTGGAGAATGTCGGGACGACGTTGCAGCAGGTCCGACGGCAACCCGGCCGGCACTTCGCTGAGCAGATCATCGCTCAGCGGTTGCGAGTTCAGGTTAGCCGGCAGGCCGGTGCCCAGCAGCAGGGTCAGGCTGTTTTCGTCCTGGGCCACCTGGCGGGTGTAGCGGGCCAGCTGTACGCGGGCGTTTTCCACTGCCGTGCGCGCCTGGCTCAGATCAAGCGCCGAGGCGACGCCAACATCGGCGCTGCGCGTGGTCAGCTTGAGGCTCTGCTCGTAGGTTGCCAGGGTTTCCTGGGTCAGCTTGAGCAGTTCCTTATCGGCCTGCCAGGTCAGGTAAGCGTTGGCGACGCTGGCTACCAGACTGATCTGGGTGCTGCGGCGGGCTTCCTCGGTGGCGAAGTAGCTTTGCAGCGCTTGCTCGCTCAGGCTGCGAACCCGACCGAACAGGTCCAGTTCATAGGCGCTGATGCCCAAGGTGGCCGAGTAGGAGCTGCTGATGGCCGCTTCACCGGTTTGCGAGGCCCGTGCCGGTACCCGCTGGCGGCTGCCGGAACCCGTGGCCGAGACCGCCGGGAACAGGTCAGCCCGCTGGATGTTGTACTGCGCGGCGTAGGCATCGATGTTCAGCGCCGCGACGCGCAGGTCGCGGTTGTTCTCCAGGGCGACCTGGATCAACTGTTGCAGGGCAGGGTCATGGAAAAACTGCTTCCAGCCCTGTTCCGCGGCAGCCTGACCGGCCGCCTTGGCCGGCTCGTAGGCCGGGCCTTGCGGGTATTGCGCCGCGACCGGTGCTTCGGGCCGCTGATAGTCGGGGATCAGCGAGCAGCCGCTGAGCACGACGGCGGCGATGGTCAGAGAGAGTAGCGACTTGCTCATTGCCCAGCCTCTTTAAAAGTTTCAGGGGTGTCGTCCTGCTTGCGACGACCTATCGACGATATGGTCACGAAGAACAGCGGCACCCAGAAGATCGCCAGGACGGTGGCGGTGATCATCCCGCCGATGACCACGGTGCCGATGGCATGCTGGCTGCCTGAGCCTGCGCCTGTGGAGATCGCCAGAGGGACGACGCCAAGGATAAACGCGAGCGAGGTCATGATGATCGGCCGCAGTCGCATCCGGCAAGCCTCGATGGCCGCCTCCTGCAGGCTCTTGCCATGCTCGTGCAATTCCTTGGCGAACTCGACGATCAGAATGGCGTTTTTCGCGACCAGGCCGATGGTGGTCAACAAACCCACCAGAAAGTACACGTCATTGGAAAGACCGCGCAAGCTGGTGGCCAGCAATGCACCGATGATCCCCAACGGCACCACGAGTACGATCGCAATCGGAATCGACCAGCTTTCATAAAGCGCAGCCAGGCAGAGAAACACCATCAGGATCGACAGGGCGAACAGCGCCGGCATCTGGGAGCCTGACAGTCGTTCTTCATACGACAGGCCGGTCCAGGAAATACCGACACCGGCCGGCAGCTTTTTGGCGATGGCTTCGACTTCGGCCATCGCTTCACCCGTGGAGTAACCCGGAGCCGGGGTGCCGAGCACTTCCATCGCCTCCACGCCGTTGTAACGGGACAGCTTCGGCGAGCCATAGATCCACTCGCCCTTGGCGAACGCGGTGAACGGCACCATGGTTCCCGCGCTGTTGCGCACGTACCACTTCTGCAGGTCTTCGGGGCTCATGCGAGCGCCTGCCTGTCCTTGGATATACACCTTCTTCACCCGACCACGGTCGATGAAGTCGTTGACGTAGCTACTGCCCAGGGCAATCGACAGCGTGTTGTTGATATCTGAAATGGTCACGCCCAGTGCGCTGGCCTTTTCGTCGTCGATTTCCAGCTGGTATTGCGGCTCGTCGTTCAGGCCGTTCGGACGTACCTGGGCCAGTACCTTGCTTTGGGACGCCATCCCCAGGAACTGGTTACGCGCTTCCATCAACTTCTGATGGCCAACGCCGGCACGATCCTGCAGGAACACGTCGAAACCGGTGGCGTTACCCAACTCCAACACCGCCGGTGGGGCAAAGGCGAACACCATGGCATCGCGGAAGGTGAAGAAATGCTGCTGGGCGCGGGCAGAGATCTTGAACACGCTGTTATCGGCGTTACGCTCTTCCCACGGCTTGAGCATGATGAACGCCATGCCCGAGCTCTGGCCGCGGCCGGCGAAGTTGAAGCCGGTCACGGTGAATACCGAGGCCACGCCATCACCTTCACCGCCATCCTTACCTGGACGCAGCAGGTACTCACGCATCTTGTCCACCACCACTTGGGTGCGCTGGGCGCTGGATCCGGCTGGCGTCTGGACCTGGGCAAACAGCACTCCCTGGTCTTCCTCGGGAAGGAACGAGGCCGGAATACGCATGAACAGCCAGATCATGCCGACGACGATAATCAGGTAAACCAGCAGGTACGGCGCTTTATGGCGCAGGATATTGCCGACACCCCGCTCGTAGCTTTGCACGCTGCGATCGAAGTTACGGTTGAACCAGCCGAAGAATCCACGTTTCGCCACGCCATGCTCACCCTTGGGAATGGGTTTGAGCATGGTCGCGCAGAGTGCCGGGGTGAAGATCAGCGCCACCAGTACCGACAGGGCCATGGCCGAGACGATGGTGATGGAAAACTGTTTATAGATCACACCGGTGGAGCCGCCGAAAAACGCCATCGGCAGCAGTACCGCCGACAGCACCAGGGCAATACCCACCAGGGCACCCTGGATCTGGCCCATGGACTTCTTCGTCGCCTCCTTGGGAGACAGGCCTTCCTCGCTCATCACCCGCTCGACGTTTTCCACCACGACGATGGCGTCGTCCACCAGCAAGCCGATGGCAAGCACCATGCCGAACATGGTCAGGGTGTTGATGCTGAAGCCGAACGCCGCGAGGATGCCGAAAGTACCCAACAGCACCACCGGCACCGTCATCGTGGTGATGATGGTGGCGCGGAAGTTCTGCAGGAACAGGAACATCACCAGGAACACCAGGGCGACTGCTTCCACCAGGGTTTCCACCACCCCTTTGATCGACTCGCTCACCACTGGCGTGGTGTCGTAGGGGAACACCACTTCCATGCCTTGCGGGAAGAACGGCTTGAGGTCATTGATGGTCTTGCGCAGGGCCTTGGCCGTGTCGAGGGCGTTGGCGCCGTTGGCCAGTTTGACTGCCAGACCCGAGGCCGGGGCACCGTTGAACTGGGCGCTGATGCTGTAGTTCTCGCCGCCGAGGCCGACATCGGCGACGTCACCGACGCGCACTTGCGAGCCATCCGGATTGACCTTTAGCAGAATCGCCTTGAACTGCTCGGCGGTCTGCAGGCGGGTCTTGCCGATGATAGTGGCGTTCAGTTGCTGGCCGGGCAAGGCAGGCAGGCCACCGAGCTGGCCGGACGACACCTGGACGTTCTGCGCGGCGATAGCGGTTTTGACGTCCACCGGGGTCAGGGCATAGTTGTTCAGCTTGGCCGGATCGAGCCAGATCCGCATCGCGTACTGGGCGCCGAAGACCTGGAAATCACCGACACCGGCAGTGCGCGAAATCGGATCCTGCATGTTGGACACGATGTAGTTGGACAGGTCGTCCTTGGTCATGCTGCCGTCACGCGACACGACGCCGATCACCATCAGGAAGTTTTTTACTGACTTGGTCACGCGGATACCCTGCTGCTGCACTTCTTGCGGCAGCAACGGGGTGGCCAGGTTCAGTTTGTTCTGGACCTGAACCTGCGCGGTATCGGAGTTGGTACCCTGCTCGAAGGTCGCGGTGATGGTCATGCTGCCGTCGGAGTTACTCTCCGAGGACACATAACGCAGGTTGTCGATACCGTTGAGCTGCTGCTCGATGACCTGGACCACGGTGTCCTGCACGGTTTGCGCGGATGCACCCGGGTAGGTGACCTGGATCGCGATGGCCGGCGGCGCGATGCTCGGGTACTGGTTGATTGGTAACTTGAGGATCGAAAGAGCCCCGACCAGCATGATCACCAGGGCAATCACCCAGGCGAAAATCGGACGGTCGATAAAGAATTTCGACATGGTTTACTCCCCTTTGCCGCCGGCTGCTTTGTCAGCTGCCTGAGCGGGGGCCGGGTTCTTGGTGGCTGTGCTGGTGCTCACGTTGGTGGCTTCGGTGGCCTTGACTTCAACCCCTGGCCGTACGTACTGCAGGCCTTCGGTGATCAGGCGATCGCCGGCCTTGAGCCCGTCTTCGATCAGCCACTGGCTGCCGACGGTGCGACTGGCCTTGAGCTGACGCAGTTCGACCTTGTTGTCCGGGCCTACCACCAATGCGGTCGGCATGCCCTTGAGGTCGCGGGTCACGCCCTGTTGTGGCGCGAGAATCGCCGCGCTGTTCACACCGGCCTGCAATTGCGCATGGACGAACATGCCCGGCAGCAGGGTGTGGTCAGGGTTGGGGAACACGGCTCGCAAGGTGACGGAACCAGTGGTCTGGTCGACCGACACTTCGGAGAACTCCAGCTTGCCTTCGTGAGCGTATGGACTGCCATCTTCCAGAGTCAGCTTGACCATGGCGGCGTTGTCGCCAGCCTTCTGCAACCGGCCGCTTTCCAACTCACGGCGCAGTTGCAGCAGTTCGACCGAACTCTGTGTCACGTCGACATAGATCGGGTCCAACTGCTGGATAGTTGCCAGGGCGTCGGCCTGACCGTTGCTGACCAGCGCGCCCTCGGTTACCGAAGAACGACCGATGCGGCCGGAAATCGGTGCATAGACCTTGGTGTAGCGCACGTTGATCTGGGCGGTTTGCAGGTTGGCTTCCGACTCGAGGCGGTTGGCCATGGCGGTGTCGAATTCCTGGCGGCTGACGGCCTGTTCATCCACCAACTGCTTGTAGCGATCGGCGATGGATTTGGTCGATCGCAGGTTGGCCTCGGCGCTCTTGAGGGTCGCTTCGTACACGGCCGGGTCGATCTGATACAGCTGCTGGCCGGCCTTGACGTCGGCGCCTTCCTTGAACAGACGCTTGAGGATGATGCCGTTGACCTGTGGACGGACTTCCGCGGCACGGAACGCGCTGGTCCGGCCGGGCAACTCGGACGTCAAGGTGAAAGGCTGGGTTTTGAGGGTTACGACGCCGACCTGAGGGGGTGGAGCGGCGGGGGCCGCCTCTTCCTTTTTGCATCCGCTGAGCAGTGATGTCAGGGCGATGGCGGTAACCAGAGCGGTAACAGCTGGCTTGAATTGCATGGAAATCCTCGGGTCAGGCGCGCAACAGGCGCACTCGAAAGGTGGAAGGTTAAAAAGGCAGCATTATTCAACGATAAAAAAAGGCAGCATTTTTCAATTAGTAGGTTGCTAAGAAATATACTTACGTACATGGTTGTTTGTAAACAGCCAAATTGCGTACCATCCAGCTTTACAAAAGCCTGACAAAGGCCCTGTTGACCGGAGACGCGCTCTATGCGCAAGCGTTCTCTATTCGCTCAGCTGACCTTACGCATTGCTGATGCATCCTGATTGAGGTGTTTACTGCCATGGTTCGTCGTACCAAAGAGGAAGCCCTGGAGACTCGCAGCCAGATACTCGAAGCGGCCGAAAAGGCCTTTTTCGAGCGTGGCGTGGCGCGCACGACGCTGGCCGACATTGCGACCCTGGCCGGTGTGACACGCGGGGCTATCTACTGGCATTTCAGCAACAAGGCGGATCTGCTCCAGGCCATGCTCGACACCTTGCATGAGCCGCTCGATGATCTGGCCCGTGCCAGTGAAAGTGAAGAAGAGCTGGACCCGTTGGGCTGCGTCCAGAAGTTGCTGGTGCGGTTGTTCCAGCAGGTGGCCCTGGATCCGAAAACCCGACGCATCAATGAGATTCTTTTCCATAAGTGCGAGTTCACCGATGAGATGTGCGATTTGCGCCAGCAGCGGCGCGAAGTCAGCCTCGACTGCAATGTGCGTATCGCGCTGTCGTTGCGTAATGCAATGAAGCGTGGACAGTTGCCGGGTGATCTGGACCCGGAGAGGGCAGCGGTTGCCCTTCATGCCTATATCGACGGCATCCTCTACCAGTGGTTGTTGGTCCCCGACAGCTTCGCCCTGGCTGGTGAGGCCGAGCGCTGGGTGGACATCGGGCTGGATATGCTGCGCCTGAGCCCCAGCCTGCGCAAATGAAACAAAATGCGTAATTGCGTCGATATGTGTCAATAGCGGATAGCACATACCCCGTCGGACTTTCAGCCCGACGGGGTACTTTATAGATGAACCGCAGGCAGATTGGCAGCGCGTAGGTCGCTACCGCCTACCGACCCTCTGGTCTATTCGACGATCAGGCGGACGGTGTAGTTGAAGGGCGGCTCGAGCATTTTTCGGGTGATTTCTGTTCTGCAAGTGAACTGGCCATTGCCGGTGTAGTTCGCTCGACTTTTCCAGTCCGGCTTGTAACTGGGTTCCAGGGCGCCAATAACGATGGGCGCCTGGAAGCGGGTTTGCATCTGGCACTCGAAATTGAAGTTGCTCATTTTGTAGTTGAGAACGAGTTCGATAGGTTTGACTTTTTTCAGCGTGGGCTGCCAGCCGGATGTTGGGTAAGTGTAATTTCTTTGGTGGGCCACACGGAGAATGTAAGTTGATTTTGGCAGTACGTCATGAGCACTTAAGGGGAAGTCCGCGTCTTGCGCTGGGTCAGTCAACAAGTTGGTCATGTTCAATGTGCCGCGAGTATTGTTTTTGATTTCCACGGTGACTTCGGTGGCGGCCATGGTATGGGCAACCATGGTGGTGCCCATTATCAGTGCAGGGATAAGATTTTTCAGGGGGTTCATAGTCATGGGTCTCTCATGAATGCAGGGCTCGCTGAAGCCTGCATGCGTTGGGCGTGTATGCTGTTGTGTTTGATCAAGTCAATGTTGTTGCTGATTTCCATTGATCAGCGTTTTGAATGTTTTCTAGAAATAAATATATATAAGCGTCAGTCCTTTGAGTGGGGCAGGTGTCGTTCGGGTTTTATTATTGGCGTTGTTCGAGGCGGGAATCCATAGTGAGCAGGTTTTGTCTTGTTATTTGATATTTCGGCTTTGAGTGAATAATGCAGGCTTAAAGTGGATAGGCATAAAAAAGCCCCGGCTCTTTCGAGTCGGGGCTTTTCAGTAGGGGCCGTTCTGAAACTTACATTACCGGATAATCGATATAACCCACCGGGCCTTTCCCATAGAAGGTTTCCGGGCGTGGCTCGTTCAGCGGAGCATCGGCTTTCAAGCGTGCCGGCAAGTCCGGGTTGGCAATGAAAGGCACGCCAAATGCCACCGCATCGGCCTTGCCTTCAGCCAGCCAGGCATTGGCGCTGTCCTTGGTGAAGCGCTCGTTGGCAATGTACGGGCCGCCGAAGGCTTGCTTGAGTTGCGGGCCGATGCTGTCGTCGCCTTCCTTCTCGCGGGAGCAAATGAACGCGATGCCACGCTTGCCCAGCTCGCGGGCTACATAGCTGAACGTTTCCAGGCGGTTCTCATCGCCCATGTCATGGGAGTCGGCACGTGGCGCCAAGTGCACGCCAACCCGGCCAGCGCCCCAGACTTCGATGGCGGCGTCAGTCACTTCCAGCAACAGGCGAGCGCGGTTTTCCAGGGAGCCGCCGTAGTTGTCGGTGCGCTGGTTGGTGCTGCTTTGCAGGAACTGGTCGAGCAGGTAGCCGTTGGCACCGTGGATTTCCACGCCGTCGAAACCGGCGGCCTTGGCGTTCTCGGCGCCTACGCGGTAGGCGTCGACGATGTCGGCGATTTCAGCGGTTTCCAGGGCCCGTGGCGTCGGGTAATCGGCCAATGGACGCACCAGGCTCACATGGCCTTTAGGCTGTATGGCGCTGGGTGCCACCGGGGTTTCGCCATCCAGGTACGACGGATGGGAGATCCGGCCGACGTGCCACAGTTGCAGGAAGATCTTGCCGCCGGCACCGTGGATCGCCTTGGTCACGTTGGACCAGCCGCGCACCTGGTCGTTGGACCAGATGCCCGGGGTGTCCGGGTAGCCCACGCCCATTGGCGTGACGGAGGTGGCCTCGCTGAGGATCAGGCCGGCGGAGGCGCGTTGCACGTAGTACTCGGCCATCAACGCGTTGGGCACGCGGCCTGCGTCGGCGCGGCAGCGGGTCAGTGGCGCCATGATGATGCGGTTGTTCAGCTCGATGTCGCCGAGTTTGATCGGGTCGAAAATAGTCGTCATGAATTACAAGCCTCGAAAGTGGAAGGTAGAAGTCAACGAGTTGCCGGAGCCAGGTCGGGGTTAGCGCTCTGGCGGAAAGTAATCAGGGTGGTCAACAGCGCCAGTACCGCCAGCGCACCGGCGGCCAGGGGGACGGTGGTCAGGCCCAGGCCCTGGTCGATGACGCTGCCGCCGACCCAGGCGCCCAAGGCGTTGCCGATGTTGAAAGCGCCGATGTTCAGGGTGGAGACCAGGTTGGGCGCCTCTTTGCCGAAGGTCACCACGTTGACTTGCAGGGCCGGTACGGCCGCGAAGCACGCGGTGGCCCAGAGGAACAGAGTGATTTCGGTCGGGATCAGCGCCACGCTGGTCCAGCTCAAAATGGTGGAGACCACGGCCATGGTGATGAACACACCGATGAGCGTATTCGCCAGGCTCTTGTCCGCCAGCTTGCCGCCGATGATGTTGCCCAGGGTCAGGCCCAGGCCGATCAGCACCAGGGTCCAGGTCACGCCACGGGGCGACACGCCGGTGACTTCACCCAGCAACGGGGCGACGTAGGTGAACAGGGTGAACACCGAGGCGGAAAACAGCGCCGTCATGCCCAGGGACAGCCACAGGCCCGTTCCCTTGAGCGCCACCAGTTCCGAGCGCATGTCGAGCTTTTCTTCATCGCGCTTGGCCGGCAGGAAGCGGATCAGACCGATCAGCGCCACCACGCCGATGAGGGTCACGGCCCAGAAGGTCGAACGCCAGCCGGCTTCCTGGCCCAGCGCCGTACCCAGCGGGACGCCGAGCACGTTGGCCAGGGTCAGGCCGGTGAACATCAGGGCAACGGCCGAGGCACGCTTGTTGGGCGCCACCAGCCCGGCGGCCACCACCGAACCGATCCCGAAGAAGGCGCCGTGACACAAGGCGGTCACGACCCGGGCGAACATCAGCACGTTGTAGTCGCTGGCAATGGCGCACAGCAGGTTGCCGATGATGAAAATCCCCATCAGCGACACCAGGGCGGCCTTGCGCGGCAGCCGGGCGGTGGCCAGGGCCATGAAGGGAGCACCGATGGCCACGCCCAGGGCGTAGCCGGTCACCAGCCAGCCGGCGCCGGGTATCGATACACCCAGGTCAGCCGCCACATCGGGCAACAGGCCCAGGATGACGAACTCGGTGGTGCCGATGGCGAAGGCGCTCAGGGCCAGGATAAGGAGTGAGAGGGGCATGGCGAATCCTTGTCAGAGCTCTTGGCTCATTTGCTTGAGGAACTGCTGGATCACTTCCTCGTTGCGTTTGAAGAAGTGCCACTGACCGACCTTCTGGCTGGTGATCAGCCCCGCCCGTTGCAACACCGCCAGATGGGCCGACACCGTGGACTGCGACAGGCCGCAACGCTGGTCGATCTGTCCGGCGCAGATGCCGAATTCGTGGTTGTGCAATTGTTCAGGGAACTGGACCTTGGGGTCTTTGAGCCAGTTGAGGATGTCTCGCCGTACCGGGTGTGCCAGTGCTTTTATTATTTCGTCGAGGTCGAGGGTCATAAGGGCAGTTCGTAGTGGGTTCAGAGGGATAGAACGCTATATCGCGATGAGGCGAACTTTAAATCGTTATTTCGCGATATACCAATATGGATTTGATCTGAATCCCGAACGAATCGCTATATCGGGTTATAACGATATTGGCGTGGCGGTGCTAAGCTGCACCTCATGAACTACCTCGCGCATCTGCACCTCGGCGGCTCCGGCCGGGAACAACTGCTCGGCAGTCTCTATGGCGACTTCGTCAAGGGGCCGCTGCAAGGCACCTATGACCCACGGATTGAAGCAGGCATTGCCCTGCATCGACGCGTCGATCAGTACACCGACCAACACCCGCTGGTAGATACCGCGTTGTCGCGTTTTTCCACGGTACGGCGACGCTACGCCGGCATCGTGCTCGACGTGTTTTTCGACCATTGCCTGGCCCGGGATTGGGTGCTGTATGGCGACGGGGCACTGGCGGACTTCACCTCCCGAGTGTACCGGGTGCTGGCCGACGAACCGCAGTTACCGGGACGCCTTGCGCACATCGCGCCCTACATGGCCGCAGATGACTGGCTGGGGTCCTACCAGGAATTCGAGGTGCTCGGGCAGGTACTGCGGGGCATTTCCCGACGCCTGTCCCGACCGGAGGAACTGGCGGGCGCGATGGAGGAGTTGATCCGGCTCTATGAGCCGTTGAGCGAGGATTTCCGCTTGTTCTATCCGCAGCTTCAAGCGTTTGCGACGAACCCCGCCACGCCGCAAATCTAAATGTGGGAGCGAGCCTGCTCGCGATAGCGGTGTAACAGTCAATATCGCTATTGGATGTCAGACCGCTATCGCGAGCAGGCTCGCTCCCACAAGGGATTGCGCAAAGGTTTGGATCAAGCCGCAATGGCAGGACGCATCGGGGCCTGTTGCTTCTCGGGAACCGTACCGAACAAGGCCTTGTGCACCGCCTGCTGCGCCTGGAAGGCCAGGGCGGCACGTTCCTGTCCGTGACAGGTGATGGGTTGCAACAGGTGGATGTGCACATCACCCAGATCGTTGCTGAACAAGCGCATCAGATGCGACAACAAGTCGTCGTCGCCAATGAATGGCGCCAGCGAATCAGGCTCGCCATTGCGCAGGTAACGGATCGCCACGGGCTGCAACGCTACATCGGCATCAATGGCTGCCGACAGCAGGCGACCATGGAAAGTGCGCAACGAGCGGCCATCGGTGGTGGTGCCTTCCGGGAACATCAGCAGCGGATGAGCCTGTTCCAGATGACGACTCATCTGCTTGCGGATCAACTGGCTGTCACCCGAGCCGCGCCGGATAAACAGGCTGCCGGCCTTGGCCGCCAGCCAGCCGGCCACCGGCCAGGTGCGCACTTCGGCTTTGGACAGGAACGACAATGGCGTGAGCATGCCCAGCAGGGGAATATCGGTCCAGGACACGTGATTACTGACCCATAACATCGGCCGTTGTGGCAACTGACCGTGGACGGTGACGGAAAAGGGCAGGGCATTACTCAGACGAGCCATGAAGAATCTTGACCAACGCTGACGACGCATCATGGAGTTGGCATGTCCCAGGCGTTCGAACAGACCGAACACGCAGGCCATCGCCAGGCCCAGCGCTACCACCAGCAGCACTCGCGCGATACGCGCGTACACCCGTAACCGACTCATCACACCGCTGCCTTGAAGTGGCGGGCGTAGCGTGGGCAGAGGTCGTCGCGCTTGAGCAGGATAAACACGTCGGCCACCTGGAAGTCTTCGTCCCAGCACGGCTCGCCGCAGATCTTCGCGCCCAGGCGCATGTAGGCCTTGAGCAGCGGTGGCATTTCGGCGATGACGTTGGACGGTACATCGAGGGCAGGCAACGGTTTTTTCGGCACGGCTTGAAGGTGGTCGGTGCACAGGTAGCGCTCGCGCAGGCGCTGCATGATCGCCTGGGCCTGGATGCCACCATCCTGCATCGGAATGCTCGCGCACCCCATCAGGTAGCTGTAGCCGCCTTCGTTCAGGACTTCGGCCAGTTCACCCCAGAGCACCGCGATGGTGCCGCCGTTGCGGTAGGCCGGGTCGACGCAGGTACGGCCGATTTCCAGGATCGGACCCTTGAGGTGGATCAGGCCGTGGAGGCTGAATTCTTCCTCACTGTAGAAACGGCCCAGGCTGCTGGCGGCCTGGTGGTCGAGCAGGCGGGTGGTCGCCACGAGGCGGCCGGTGTTCAGGTCGCGTACGCCGATGTGGGCGCAGTGAACATCGTAGTCATCCATGTCCAGACCCATTTCCGCGCCCTTGAGCTTGGCGTTGAATTCGCCGCTGAAGACGTTGAAGCGCAGGGCTTGGGCTTCTTGCAAGGCTTGGGCGCCGACCAGGCGTTCGGCTTGCAGGCGGCGTTCATTGCCGGTGTCGCTGATGCGGGCGATCTGAGTCATAGCGAATCTCCGTGCGGGCTGTGCACCCGTCTTGGGGTTGAGCCAATCGACTTTCTTTATGCAGCCATGTTGTGCAAAGTCAGGCTATGTAGCCCCGGTGTCATCGCCATGAAGCTTCGGTGATGCTTATGTGACAGCCCTTCCAAGGAGCTCCCATGCCCTGGCAAACCCTGATTGAACATGCTGAACGACTGCCCGCCCAGCCGGACCTGGCCGAGGGCTACGCAACTTTGCTGCAACGCTTGGGGCCGGTGACGCCGTTCGAGTTGGCCGTGGCGGGTGCACGGTTGATGGCGACACCGGGGCTGGCGTTCCTGGTGGGTTATCAGGCGGCGTTGCGCGTGCTCTGGCCGAGCGCGCCCCGGAGTCTTGGCGCCCTGTGCGCCACCGAGCAACGCAGTCTGCGCCCGGCGGACCTGCAAACCCGCCTCAGCGATTTGCGCCTGAATGGGCGCAAGGATTTCGTCACCGCCGGCGACGCGGCCGAATGGCTGCTCATCGCCGCTCGCAGTGAAGGACCCGGTGAAACGCCGCGACTGAGCCTGGCGGTGGTCTATGCCGGTGAGCCGGGCGTAACCCTGGAGAAGCTGCCGGCGATCCCGTTGATGCCCGACATCAGCCACGGCCGCGTGTTGCTCGATGGCGCGCCGTGCGAGTTGCTGGCGGGGGATGGCTGGGACGCCTACGTCAAACCGTTTCGTACCCTGGAAGACATTTATGTGCTCAGCGCCATGACCGCCTGGCTGTATGGCGTAGGGCAGGAGTGCGACTGGCCGCAATCCTTGCAGTTGCGCCTGTTGGCGTTGTTGGCGGGGTGCGCAGAAGTGAGCCGCCATAACCCGTCCAGCAGCGTAGGGCATGTGTTGTTGGGCGGGCTTTTCGCGCAGTTCCAGGGCCTTGATGGCGAGTTGAATGAAGCGCTGGCCTCCGGGCCGGCGTCGTGGCGCGAGATGTGGGTGCGGGACAAAGCGGTGATGGACATGGCGGCTGGAGCTCGGGCGAAGCGGCTGGCCAAGGCGTTGGGATAGTCTTTTTTCGAGTGATAGCTAGCCCCTGTGGGAGCGAGCCTGCTCGCGATAGCGGAGTGTCAGTCACGTCAATGTCACCGGTCCGGTGCTATCGCGAGCAGGCTCGCTCCCACAGGGGACGACGCGGTCAGCAAAACTGTCATCAACCTAGACTAAGCTCGACAGGTTCAATCCTCCGAGCCCCACAGCATGTGCAAAGGCTGGTACCTGATTCCCATCCTGCTGTTCAACCTGAGCGTCCACGCCGAAGACTGGCCCGACGAGCAATG
The DNA here is from genome assembly GCF_001269905.1 of Pseudomonas corrugata. GTDB lineage: Bacteria > Pseudomonadota > Gammaproteobacteria > Pseudomonadales > Pseudomonadaceae > Aquipseudomonas > Aquipseudomonas corrugata. The sequence continues at coordinate 15,368 of NZ_LHVK01000027.1, forward strand.
GCCAACCGGTCCGACGCCCGTCGGATCGGCCATCGAAGCCTTTGAGCAATACGCTTTTGCGCTGCGCGACGATGCCACCCGCCAAGGCATTCGCACTGACGCGCTGCTGGTGGTCCAGGACGGGCGCCTGGTCTATGAACGCTACGCCGGTTTCACCACCGCAGACACCCCGCACCTGACCTGGTCCATCAGCAAGAGCCTGATGGCGACGGTGTTTGGCGTGGCCTACGGTGAACAGCGGTTTGCCCTGCAGGATCCGGTAGCCAGGTATTACCCCGCGTTGAGCCACTCGCCGGACCTGACCCTGGCCGATCTTTTCCATTGGGCCTCGGGCCTGGACTGGCAGGAAGACTACGAATACGCACCGCTCCATTCCTCGGTGGTGGCAATGCTCTACACCCGGGGACGCCGCGACATGGCGGCGTTCACTGCGCAGCACGAGCGCTACCGTCCACCGGGGGAGTCGTTCCGTTATTCCAGCGGCGACAGCAACCTGTTGGCGGCGGCATTGAAAAATATCGTCGGCCCGGCGCGATACCCCGACTACCCCTGGACGGCGCTGTTCGAACCGCTGGGCATCCGCCATGCTGTCTGGGAAACCGATGCCAGCGGCACCTTTGTCGGTTCGTCCTACGCCTACCTCACAGCGCGCGACCTGGCCCGTGTCGGCTTGCTGATGCAGCGCGATGGCCGTTGGGGCGAGCGGCAACTGATACCCAGGGATTGGGTGGCGTTCAATCGCGAACCCTTCGCCCGGTTCCAGGCCGGCCAGGACGAGGCCGTGCCCGGCGGACACTGGTGGCTCAACCGCGCCGTCGACCCCACCCTCCGTCCCTGGCCCGATGCGCCGGCAGACACCTACGCCGCGCTTGGGCATTGGGGGCAGGCGCTGTATGTCATCCCCAGCGCCCGGCTGGTCATCGTGCGTTACGGCGACGACCGCGACGGCAGCTATCGCCATAACGAATTGCTCAAGCGCGTCATGGCGGCGTTCGCCGCGGCGGTGCAACCATGAGACGCAGGCCGTTGCTGACCTTGATGGTGGCGTTGCTTATCGCGCTGCTCAGTTGGATCTGGATCGATCGGGTGGCGCTGCGTGCATTCCCCGACATCATCAGCGCCTACACCGCCAAAGAGTATTGTTCGTGCCGCTACGTGATGGGGCAACCGGCGGAGTACTGCCGGGGCTACGTGAAGCAATCGGTACCCATCAGCGATTTTCTCGAAACTCCTGAAACGAAGCGCGTGACGGTCGCCGGGTTGGGGCGCAGCCACAGCGCGCGGTGGTTGGGGGAGCGGCAGGGGTGTCGGTTGGAACCATGAACTTGGTGCAACGCGAACCCAATATGGCAAGCGGATGGATCTGCGGCTAGGGGACTCATCTGTGGCTAGGGGATATTTTTCTGTGGCGAGGGGATTTATCCCCGCTGGGTTGCGAAGCGACCCCAGGATCTATCAGCCACTGCGATGAATCAGGCTGGACGCAAGGAGGGTTGCTTCGCAACCCAGCGGGGATAAATCCCCTCGCCACAGATGAGTCCTCTGCCACAGATAACTCCCCTAGCCACAAGGAGTCTGCTGGCCGGGTGATTGGTTAAACAGACAGTTTGCAAGCGTCCTCGGCCCGGTTAAGGTTCGCCACAGGTTTATCTGTCCTCCGAGTGTGTATGTTCAAGCGGTTTCTTTCCCTCGCTGTCGCGACTTTGCTGCTGGCCGGCGCTGTGCTGCCTGCCCGGGCCGACTGGTACCTGGACGGTGAGTCGTCAAGGTTGTCGTTTATCAGCAGCAAGAACGGCAATGTTTCCGAGGTCCAGCGCTTCCTGGTGTTGCATGGTCAGGTCCAGCCCAAGGGGTTGGCGCGGCTGGAAGTGGAGCTGGAGTCGATCAATAGCGGCATCCCCCTGCGAGATGAGCGCATGCGCGCCGAACTGTTCGACATCAAGCAGTTTGCCGAAGCCACCATCACTGCACAGATCGACCTGTTGCCGATTCAGGACCTGGCCAACGGCGCACAGCTGGAGCTGCGCCTGCCGCTGACTGTGGACTTGCATGGCAAACAACATGAATACAACGTCGAACTCCTGGCGACGCGGCTGGATGAGCGCCGCTTCCAGGTGGTGACCCTGGAGCCGGTGGTGCTCGACGCGGCAGACTTCGACCTGGCGCCGGGGCTGGAGACGTTGAGAGAAATGGCCGGGCTGTCGGCCATCAGCCTGTCGGTACCGGTGAATGCGGTGCTGATCTTCACGGCGCGTTGACATGAGTGGCCCGGTCTTTCCATGGCGTGAAGGCAATCGGTTCGAGCTGTTGATTGACGGCCCGCAGTTCTTTCCACGCATGCTCGTGGAAATCGCCCGTGCCCAGGAGCAAGTCGAACTGGAGCTGTACCTGGTGGAGGCGGGCGCCTGCGCCGAAGCGATGGTCCAGGCCCTTGTCCAGGCCGCTGAGCGCGGTGTCCGGGTGCGTTGCCTGTTCGATGACTACGGCAGCCTGGCGTTTACTCTTGGCCTGCGTAATCGTCTGATCGAGGCCGGTGTGGAACTGCGTTTCTACAACCGCCTGAGCTGGCGCCGCTGGGTGCTTAACTTCTACCGCGACCACCGCAAACTGTTGTTGGTGGACCAGCGTCTGGCGGTGGTCGGCGGTACCGGGGTGACCGACGAGTTCTGGAACCCTGTCGACGACCGCAGCGAGTGGCATGAAGTGATGGTGGAAATCGTCGGCCCGCTGGTGCTGGACTGGCAGATGTTGTTCGATCGCCAGTGGCTCGCCAACCGCCATCGCCAGGCCTGGAAGCCCGCTTCCAATTTCGGCCTGCCGCGTCTGCCCAGGGTTCCACCGGCGGGCGAGGGCATGGGCCGGGTGGCGTATGCGGATGCCCGTCAGCACCGCGATATCCTGCAATCATTGTCCCGGGCCTTGAACAGCGGCCAGAAACGCATCTGGATGGCGACGCCGTACTTCCTGCCGACCTGGAACGTGCGCCGATCCTTGCGCAAGGCCGCAGCCCGGGGCATAGACGTACGGCTGTTACTCACCGGCCCGCGCACCGACCATCCGTCCGTACGCTACGCCGGGCACCGGTACTACCCGCGCCTGCTCAAGGCCGGCGTGAAGATCTTCGAGTACCAGCCGTGTTTCCTGCACTTGAAGATGGTGCTGGTGGACGACTGGGTCAGCATCGGTTCCTGCAATTTCGATCACTGGAACCTGCGCTTCAACCTGGAGGCGAACCTCGAAGCCCTGGATTCCCGGCTCAGCCGTGCAGTAGCGGCAAGCTTCGAGCAAGACTTCACCCAAAGCCTGCAAGTCAGTCTCGACGCCTGGCAGCGCCGACCGTTGTGGAAGCGCCTCAAGCAGCGGTTGTGGGGGTTGGTGGATCGGTTGGTGGTGAATCTGCTGGATCGGCGGGGCTGATCCAGACACCCATAAACAACTGTGGGAGCGAGCCTGCTCGCGATAGCGGTGAATCAGTCAACCACTCAGTTGGCTGACATACCGCTATCGCGAGCAGGCTCGCTCCCACAGGGGAGTCATGTCGCTCTGGAGTCAGAGCAACTCAAAACTCTGCTGCTTCACATCCTGGGAGTCCAGGCCGATCTGCACGTTGAATTTGCCTGGTTCAGCCGCATACTTGAGCTGGGCGTTGTAGAACTTCAGGTCGTCTTCGCTGATGGTGAAGTGAATGACCTTCTTCTCGCCCGCCTTGAGCATCACCTTCTGGAAGTTCTTCAGTTCCTTCACCGGGCGGATGATCGAGCCGGTCACGTCCTGGATGTACAGCTGCACCACGGTTTCGCCGTCACGCTTGCCGGTGTTCTCCACGGTCACGCTGGCGTCGAGCTTGCCGGTCTTGTTCAGAGTGGTTGAGGACAGGGCCATGTCTGACAGGCTGAACTCGGTGTAGCTCAGGCCGTAGCCGAACGGGTACAGCGGGCCGGTGGTGTCATCGAAGTACTGCGAGGTGTAGTTGCCTGGCTTGCCCGGGGTGAACGGACGGCCAATGCTCAGGTGGTTGTAGTAGGTCGGAATCTGACCCACCGAGCGTGGGAAAGTGATTGGCAGTTTGCCCGACGGGTTGTAGTCGCCGAACAGCACGTCGGCGATGGCGTTGCCGCCTTCGGTGCCGCTGAACCAGGTTTCCAGGATCGCATCGGCCTGCTGCTTTTCTTCCCGCAACGAAAGCGGACGGCCGTTCATCAGTACCAGCACCAGCGGCTTGCCGGTGGCCTTCAGGGCCTTGATCAATTCGCGCTGGCTGGCGGGGATGTTCAGGTCGGTGCGACTCGACGACTCGTGGGACATGCCCCGGGACTCACCCACGGCGGCCACTACCACATCGGCTTGCTTGGCGGCTTCTACCGCTTCGTCGATCAGCACCTGCGCCGGGCGCGGATCGTTCACCACTTCCGGTGCGTCGAAATTGAGGAAGTTCAGGTAGTCGAGCACCTTCTTGTCGCTGGTGATGTTGGCGCCACGGGCGTAGATGAACTTGGCGTCACCGCCAAGGGCACGGCTCATGCCATCGAACAGGGTGACCGACTGCGCAGGGCGACCGGCGGCGGCCCAACTGCCCATCATGTCGATCGGTGCCTTGGCCAGCGGGCCGACCAGGGCGATTTTTGCGTTCTTCTTCAGGGGCAGGGTCTGGTTGCGGTTTTCCAGCAGGACCATGCTGCGGCGTGCCACGTCGCGGGCATCGCTGCGGTGCAGTCGGCTTTCGGCGTAGGTGTCGGCCGGGTCATCCTCGGCCTTGCCGATGCGCAGGTACGGGTCTTTGAACAGCCCCATGTCGTACTTGGCGACGAGCACTTCACGCACGGCGTTGTCGATGTCGCTCTGCTCGATCTCGCCGGATTTGAGCAGTCCAGGCAATTCCTTGCCATACAGCGAGTCGTTCATGCTCATGTCGATGCCGGCCTTGATCGCCAGTTTTGCCGCTTCGCGGCCGTCCCGGGCGACGCCGTGCTTGATCAGTTCGAAGATGGCGCCATGATCACTGACGGCCAGGCCCTTGAAGCCCCATTCCTTGCGCAGCAGATCGTTCATCAGCCAGGTGTTGGCCGTGGCCGGCACGCCGTTGATGGAGTTCAACGCGACCATCACTCCGCCGGCACCGGCATCGATGGCGGCGCGGTAAGGAGGCAGATAGTCCTGGTACATTTTCACCGGGCTCATGTCCACGGTGTTGTAGTCCCGGCCGCCTTCGACGGCACCGTACAAGGCAAAGTGCTTGACGCTGGCCATGATGCTGTCGGCCGCGTTGGCGCCGCTGCCCTGGAACGCCTTGACCATCACCCCGGCAATGCGCGACACCAGGTAGGTGTCCTCACCAAAGCCCTCGGAGGTCCGGCCCCAGCGTGGGTCACGGGAAATATCGACCATCGGCGCGAAGGTGATGTCCAGGCTGTCGGCCGCGGCTTCCTTGGCGGCGATGCGGCCGGAGTGGTAGATGGCGTCCATGTCCCAGCTCGAAGCCAGGGCCAGGGGAATAGGGAAAATGGTGCGGTGACCGTGGATCACGTCATAGGCGAAGAACATCGGGATCTTCAACCGGCTGCGCATGGCCGCGTCCTGCATCGGGCGGTTTTCGGCGCGGGTGATGGAGTTGAACGTGCCGCCGATGTTGCCGGCGGCGATTTCCTTGCGGATCATCTCCCGGGGCATTTCCGGGCCGATGCTGATCAGGCGTAACTGGCCGATCTTTTCCTCGAGGGTCATTTGTTTCATCAGGTTGCTGATGAAAGCGTCCTTGTTCTCTATGGGGGCTGGCAGGTTGTCGGCTAATACGGATTGACTGGCCAGACTGACAAACAGGCCCAGCAAACACAGCTTCTTCATGAATAGTTTTCTCGCAGGCCCAAAGGCGGTAATCAGGACACGCCGTCAGCCAAAATGTGAGGAGTGGCTATTGTTGTTCGGTCAAATGCAGCACACTTTCGAACCCATGGGGCTGAACTTAGTTTCGCACCGCGCATCTTTTAGCCCATCGATCCGTTTCAATCCAGTGTGGCGGCAGATTATGCCCCAGACACTGGGGATAGGTGGTCGTGTTTTCCAATGTAAAGGCAAGGGAGAGCTTCACCTGATGAATCTACGAATGAACCACCGAAGCGGCTTGCAAATGCTGGCCCTGATGCTGTTCACCTCGCTGCTGGCCGGCTGCGGAATCAACACTATTCCGACCCTCGACGAACAAGCCAAGGCTGCCTGGGGTCAGGTACAGAACCAGTACCAGCGCCGCGCCGATCTGATCCCGAACCTGGTGGAAACCGTCAAGGGCTATGCCGAGCATGAGCAGGAAACCCTGACCGCCGTCATCGAGGCGCGGGCCAAGGCCACCTCGATCCAGGTCGATGCCAGCACTCTGGACAACCCTGAGAAACTCAAGCAGTTCCAACAGGCCCAGGATCAGTTGACCGGTGCGCTGAGCCGCTTGATGGTGGTGTCCGAGCGCTATCCGGACCTCAAGGCCAACCAGAACTTCCTGGCGCTGCAATCGCAGCTCGAAGGCACCGAGAACCGTATCGCCGTGGCCCGCCGCGACTTCATTCTGGCGGTGCAGAAGTACAATACCGAGATCCGGACCTTTCCGGGGCGGTTGTGGCACAGCGTGATGTACAGCGACCTGCCGATCCGCGAAACCTTCGAGGCCACTAGTCCCGACGCCGAAAAAGCGCCGCAGGTGAAATTCTGATCGATACCCGGCAGCCTGAAGCGTTGTGGGAGCGGGCTTGCTCGCGAAGGCGGCAGCACATCCAATAATGTTGCCCGCTGACCCACCGCTTTCGCGAGCAAGCCCGCTCCCACAGAGGTTCCAATGCGTGTGTTGAAATTTGGCCTGGTGCTGTTGCTCTGGGTGTTTGCAGTCACGGCCCAGGCCGAGTTGAAGTTTCCGGCGCTGACCGGGCGGGTGGTGGACACCGCCCAACTGCTCCAGCCAACGGTGCGCGATCAGCTGGACGCGCAGCTCAAGGCCCACGAGCAGGCGACCGGCGAGCAGGTGGTCGTTGTCACGCTGCCGGACCTGCAAGGTTCCAGCATCGAAGACTTCGGCTATCAGTTGGGGCGCCACTGGGGCATCGGGCAGAAGGACAAGAATAACGGCGCACTGTTGATCGTGGCCCGGGACGACCGGAAACTGCGGATCGAAGTGGGCTACGGCCTGGAAGATCGCCTGACCGATGCCCAGAGTTCGGTGATTATCAACCAGATCATCACTCCGGCCTTCAAGACCGGCAACTTCAACAAAGGTATCAGTGACGGCGTGGCGGCGATGCTGGTGGTGCTGGGGGGCAGCCCACTGGAAGCGCCGGCCGCTGCATACGCTTCAGGCGAGCAGGAGGAGGGTGACTTCGTCTCGCGTCATCCGTGGACGTTCGTGATGCTGGTGATGCTGTTCATCGTCACGATCATGGTCGGCCAGGTGCTGGGGATCCTGCCTGCCGGACGGGGCGGCTCCAGCGGCTCGAGCGGGGGCGGCTTTGGCGGCGGCGGTTTCGGCGGTGGCGGGGGGGGCGGTTTCAGCGGTGGCGGTGGCAGTTTCGGGGGCGGCGGTTCGTCGGGCGGCTGGTGACAATAATAATGAGCAGGCACTTTTAACCATGGCATTACTGACTGAACACGAACAACGCAAGGTGGCCGAAGCCATCGCCCGGGTCGAGCGGGACACTGACGCCGAACTGGTCACGGTGCTCGCGGCACGTGCCGACGACTATGCTTACATCCCGTTGCTATGGGCCAGCCTGCTGGCCCTGGTGGTGCCGGGGGTGCTGTATTACCTGTCGGGCTGGTTGACCATGCACAGCCTGCTGCTGGTGCAATGGATCAGTTTCATCGTGCTGTGCCTGGTGTTTCGCATTCCGAAGGTCACCACCCACCTGATCCCTCGCTCGGTGCGCCACTGGCGGGCTTCCAACCTGGCTCGCCGACAGTTTCTCGAACAGAACCTGCACCACACCGTGGGCAGTACCGGAATGCTGATCTTTGTCAGCGAGGCCGAGCGTTACGTGGAGATCCTGGTGGACGAGGGTATTTCCAAACGCCTCGACAACCGGAACTGGGATGCCATTGTCGCGGCCTTCACCGAGCAGGTCCGCCAGGGGCAGACGTTGCAAGGCTTCGTGACCTGCATCGAAGCCTGCGGCGAATTGCTCAAGACGCATGTCCCGGTGACTCATGAGCGCAATGAGCTGCCGAACCGGTTGGTGGTGCTGGGCTAGAACCTGCCGGCGGAACACATTGGGGGAGGAAACTGTGGGGAACCTGTGGGAGCAAGGCTTGCCCGCGATGAAGGCGCCTCGGTCCCAGGGTAGGCTGCGGCGATAACTTCATCGCGGGCAAGCCTTGCTCCCACAGATAAATCCCCTCGCTACAAGAATTCCCCGTGCCCTGACACTTCATTCCTCTTAAAATACCCACCACTCCCGATCCGTCCGTCCCGAGGCCGCTTTTTCATGTCCGTCACTGCAACTCCCGCCCGTCCCGCGCCGGATCATCACGCCCAGTTCATTGAATTGCTGCAGGCCAGCCTCGAACAGAACGCGTTCATCAAACTGGTGCTGGCCAGGCATGTCGGCGACGAAGCGGACCTCCAACGACTGATCATCAAGCAGCTGACGGTCAAGGAGCAGCCTTGCCTGTCCTTCGTCTATCGTTACAAAACCCGCGACATCACCAAGAATTTCCCTCTGGCCGAGGGCGTGGCGGCCATCGCTGCGTTGTTGCCGACGTCTTTCAAGAACGCACATTTGCTGGCGGTCACCGACGAGGCGCAGCTGGAATACAGTAAAAAAGGCAAGTCTTCACTGTTCAGGAGCAAGCCCCAGCAATTGCGCGAAGTACCCTCGGTGGAACACAACCGTGAGAAAAACCGCTTCCTCGACCTGAGCCGACCGTTCCTGGCCGACCTGGGCGTGACCAACCACAAGCACGAGCTGATCCCGGCCATGTCGCGCAAGTGGAAGCAGATCAACAAGTTCATTGAGGTCTTCAGCCATGCGTTGACTTCCTCGCCTCTTGCCCTGGACAAACCGGTGCGGGTGTCGGACTTCGGTTCGGGCAAGGGCTACCTGACCTTCGCCATTCATGACTACCTGCGCAACACCCTGCAGGCCGAAGGCGTGGTGACCGGCGTCGAGTTGCGCGAGGACATGGTCCGGCTGTGCAACGAAGCCGCCGCGCGCCTGGAACACCCGGGCCTGAGCTTCCAGCACGGCGATGTGCGCAGCGTGGCGCCGGGCGCGGTGGACGTGATGATCGCCTTGCATGCCTGCGACATCGCCACCGACTATGCGATCCACATGGGCATTCGCTCGGGCGCTTCGATCATCATGTGCTCGCCGTGCTGCCACAAGCAGATCCGCTTGCAGATCCAGAGCCCGGCGCTGCTCAAGCCGATGTTGCAATATGGCCTGCACCTTGGCCAACAGGCGGAAATGGTCACCGACAGCCTGCGGGCGCTGTTCCTGGAAGCCTGTGGCTACGAAACCAAGGTGTTCGAGTTCATTTCCCTGGAACACACCAACAAGAACAAGATGATCCTGGCGGTCAAACGCGCCACGCCGGTCGATCCGGCCGAACTGCTGGCGAAGATCAAGGAACTGAAGGCGTTCTACCACATCAGCGAGCACTGCCTCGAAACGCTGCTGCGGGCGGACGGTTATCTCGCCTGAAGCGGGACAGATGCAACGCCGTGGGAGCATAGCTTGCTCGCGATGAACGACGACTCAATTGTTTTGCTGAACCTAGGCGCTGAATCGCAAGCAAGCTTTGCTCCCACAGAGCAACATTCGACCTCCATCGTCGTGCAGCCCGTCAGATGACGGGTAAAGCCTCCCCCACCGGACTACCTTTAATGCGTTCACCCCTCACGCATTCCAAAGGAGTCCAACCCATGGCCGCTAAGAAAATCCTGATGCTGGTCGGCGATTATGTCGAAGACTATGAAGTGATGGTGCCGTTCCAGGCCCTGCAGATGGTCGGCCATACCGTGCACGCGGTGTGCCCTGACAAGACCGCCGGGCAGACCGTGCGCACGGCTATCCACGACTTCGAAGGCGACCAGACCTACAGCGAGAAACCGGGCCACCTGTTTACCCTTAATCATGACTTTTTCGGTGTCGGCGTGGCTGACTATGACGCGCTGCTGATCCCCGGCGGGCGGGCGCCGGAGTACCTGCGCCTGAATGAAAAAGTCTTGCAACTGGTGCGCGATTTCGACGTGGCCGGCAAGCCGATCGCTGCGGTGTGTCACGGCGCGCAAGTGCTGGCGGCGGCGGGCATTCTGGAAGGGCGTGAATGCAGCGCTTATCCGGCCTGTGCCCCGGAAGTACGCCTGGCGGGCGGGACCTTTATCGACATACCGGTGAGCGAAGGTCATGTCCAGGGCAACCTGGCGACCGCACCGGCCTGGCCTGCTCATCCGAACTGGCTGGCGGGATTCCTGACGTTGTTGGGCACGGCCATCACTCTGTAGCGGGATCGACTGGCAGAGCCGGCGGGGCAGGTCTTTACTCTTGAGGCTCTTGACCTTTCAAGGAAATGATCATGTCCGGATGGTACGAAATCAGCAAAAACAGCAGTGGCCAGTTTCGGTTCGTGCTCAAGGCCGCCAACGCCGAAACGATCCTGACCAGCGAGTTGTACACCAGCCGCAGCGGTGCCGATGGTGGCATCGCCGCGGTGCAGAAGAACTGCCCGCTGGCCGAGCGTTATGAGCTCAAGGACACCAGGGATGGCCATCCCTACTTCAATCTCAAGGCCGCCAACCATGAGGTGATTGGCAGCAGCGAAGCCTATTCATCGGAGGCCGCCCGGGACAAGGGTATTGCCAGTGTCAAGGCGAACGGGCCGACCACGATGATCAAGGACAAGACCCTGTTGGCAATGTAGGAGCTGCCGCAGGCTGCGAGCTTTTGCTTTTGATATTCCACCCAGGATTCAATTGATTGTGGAAGGATCGCAGCCTCGTCTCACTCGGCAGCTCCTACACCTCCACCGGTACCGACAGCTTCGGATCGCCCAACGGATGGTTCTTGGCATCGAAGAACCGCAGCTCGATGTCCAACCCTTGGAACAGCTTGGCGTAGTGGCGCTTCTGGTGCTGGATGAATGCCTGGCTGCGGGGGTAGATCGAAATGGCCATGAGGCGGGGTTTCGCCTGGTGCAGGGCGCGGATGATGTGCTGGTCCTGCTCGCCCAGGGCGTGGCCGAACAGACACAGGTTGTCGCCATGGTGCAGCAGTTGGTCGTAGCAGAATGACAGGTAGTCGGAACTGCGGATGGTCTTGAGCTTGTCCTTGCTCGGGCCTTCATTGACGAACAACGGTACGTCGTCGAGGGTCTTGAGGGTGTTGTTGATGGCGAAATTGCCCAGCAGCGTGCCTTCGGTGGATGTGAGCTTACGCGCCGTGCCGTCCTGGTTGCGCACCAGGTGAAGACCGCCGTGCAGATACAACAGGCGCGGTTTGTCCGTGGTCACTTGGCTCAGATCGAAACTGTGGTCGGCGCCAGTGAACAGATCGGTAAGGGGTTGTGGCCCATGCTGGATCGCCCAGTGGTTGAGCAGGTCGTAGTTGGTGGTGAACACCGTGGCATACCGGCTCAACTCCTGGTTCAGCGTCGTCAGGGTCGACGGCTGCACCAGTCGCCATGGGATATGCACCGCGTGCACGGTGTTGATCAATGCTTCCTTGATCGCGTAGTAGCGATTGCGCGGAGCGGCTGAGCTGACGGCGAGGGCCTTGTTGACGCGGCTGGTGGTTTTCAGTGCACCGAGTACCTGTTCGAAGCTGCGGGTCTGCAGCGCGTCGAACACGCTCAGCTCCGACGGCGTCAGGGGTTTTTCCTCGACGGTGCGGGCGTTTTCGAACAGCGAGTCGTAGCTGAAATCATCCCATACGGCGCGGCTGGCACCATTGCCCACCAGCAACCCGCTGAAGGGAGTATGGGCGCGCAGGGTCTCCCAATCTTCAAGCCGGGCGTCGTATTCCTGGAAGTCGGTCATTGGAAAGTCATCTCAAAACGTGGCAAGGGCAGGGCGCGACTTTATCACGACCGACTCTTGAGCCAGATCAAGGAACGGCGTGACTGACTGGTCAATCCTGTATGCCCGTGCCTATCCGGCCTCTTTCAGGAGCGTGTCCCCATGAGTAGCACTTTTTTCATTCCCGCCGTGAACGTCATGGGGCTGGGTTGCCTTGACGAAGCCATGACCGCCATTCGCAACTATGGTTTTCGCAAAGCCCTGATCGTGACCGACACGGGGCTCGCCAAGGCCGGTGTTGCGGGCAAGGTGGCCGACCTGCTGGCGCAGCAGGACATCGAATCGGTGATTTTCGACGGTGCCAAGCCCAACCCGAGCATCGCAAACGTCGAGAATGGCCTGGGATTGTTGAAGGAAAGCCGATGCGACTTCGTCGTGTCGCTGGGCGGCGGTTCGCCCCATGATTGCGCAAAGGGCATTGCCCTGTGCGCCACCAATGGCGGGCAGATCCGCGACTACGAGGGTGTCGACCGGTCGGGCAAGCCGCAATTGCCGCTGATTGCCATCAATACCACTGCCGGTACCGCCAGTGAGATGACTCGCTTTTGCATCATCACCGACGAATCGCGCCATGTGAAAATGGCGATTGTCGACCGCAACGTGACGCCGCTCATGTCGGTCAACGACCCGGCGTTGATGGTGGCAATGCCCAAGGGGCTGACGGCTGCGACGGGCATGGATGCGCTGACCCACGCGGTCGAGGCTTATGTGTCCACGGCCGCCACCCCGATCACCGACGCCTGTGCCCTGAAAGCCATCACCTTGATCAGCAATAACCTGCGGCTGGCGGTGCGTGACGGTAACGATCTGGCGGCACGGGAGAACATGGCCTACGCGCAGTTTCTAGCCGGGATGGCATTCAACAATGCTTCGCTGGGTTTCGTGCATGCCATGGCCCACCAGTTGGGTGGTTTCTATGATTTGCCCCACGGCGTGTGCAACGCGGTGCTGTTGCCCCATGTGCAGAGCTTCAATGCCTCGGTGTGCGCCACACGCCTGACCGATGTGGGCCGTGCCATGGGTGTCGATACGCTCCGATCCAGCCCGGAAGAAGGCGCCCAGGCCGCCATCGCCGCGATCGTCAGCCTGGCCCGGGACGTGGAGATTCCGGCCGGCTTGCGTGAGTTGGGCGTGCGCCTCGTTGACGTGCCGGTGCTGGCCGCCAACGCTCTGAAGGACGCTTGCGGCCTGACCAACCCGCGGGCGGCGGATCAACGGCAGATCGAGGAAATTTTCCGCAACGCGTTTTAAAGACCCCGGGGCGGCATGGCCTTCACGCAGGCCATGGCCGCCACCGCCAACAACGTGCACAACGTCGCCAACGGCCAGGCCTGTTGACTCGATATACCGATGCCCTGGATCAACCTGAACGCCAGGAACCCCTCTACCGAGGTACCAAACGGCAGGGCCAGGTTGCCCAGCCCGTACAGCCCCAATAATGCCGCCAGCAAGACCGGTTTACGCCCCAGGCGTTCGCTCAGGCTGCCCTATGCCAACATGGGCAGCGCCATGCCGATCAGGTAAACCGACAGGCCCGAGGACACCCGGGACGCATCGGCCACAAGACCCCGGGCAATATCAGGCAGTGCGGGTAAGTAGACGCTCATTCCCGGTTGTGCCAGGAAAACAGAGTGCAAGTGACGATCAGGGTGTACGGCTTTATCATCGAGGACTCAAGTCAGGGGCGGATATCGCGCCCGTGGGCCTGCAGCAGGTTGGTGATCTGTTCGCAAAAAGCCCGGATCACGCTCGTTTCCATGTCAGCACGCAGGGTTATGCGTATGGCCGCCTTGTCTTGTGGTACCGCGGGGAAAAACACTGCCGAAGTGAAGTACCCCAGTTCAGCCAGCTCAACCGCCAGGCGGCTGGCCAGGGCGGCTTCACCACAGGGCACCAGGCGTATCGCCATCGGGTTGCCGTGTTGTTCGGTACGGACAAGGTTGTCGAAGAAGCGGATATTAGCCTGCAAACGTTCCTGTAACGAGACCAGCTCCCGGCTGCGATGCAGGCGGATTGAGGCCATGCCGGCCCCAATGGCCGCTGCGTTCAAACTCTGGGACCAGTTGCTCGGTCCACCGTAACGTTGCACCAGTGTCTTATGCCGTTCGCTGCCGAACATGACCAACCCGCCACTGGCACCGAACGATTTGGCCAGTGAGGCGACGATCAGGGTGCGCTCGTCTACGGCGGGAAGACGCGGGCGAACCAGCCCCGCACCGCATTTCCCGACGGTGGACAACGCGTGGGAGTCATCCAGGTACAGGAACAGACCGTACCGCTGTTTGAGAAACAGCAGGCTGTCCAGGTCCGCCATGCCGCCCATGCTGTAGGCACCGTCAGTCACATAGGTGACGTTGCGCTCTCGTTTGCACAGGTCCTCGATGAAGTCCATGTCGTTGTGCGGACAGGTGATGACCCGGGTTTCATCGGCGCAGGCGGTCTTGAAGTAGTTCATCGAAGAGTGGGCACGCTTGTCGAACACCATGACAGGGGGACGATTGCCCGTCAGCGCACCGCTGGCCAGCAGCGGCAGGATTCCGGCGCTGGCCGCGCTGCAGGACAGGGCACTCAGGCAGCTGGCGCCGAACAGTTCCGACAGTTGGGTTTCGTACTGCGCCAGGATCGCCAATTTGCAGCGACTCTTCGAGTCGGCGACACGCAGGGTTCCGGTGTCCCAGAGTGCAGTCATGGCGCCATCCAGCACGGCGGGATGATAGTCCAGGCCCAGATAGGACGTTGTACAGAAGTGATGAAGGGTACGGCCGTACTGGTCGACGAGAACGTTGGGTGTCTTGACCTCGACGTTGAGCCCCGAGATTTTTCCGGCTTCGGCGCACTGCCAGTCCTGATCTGCGAGGGATATGACCTTTCGGTAGTTGGTGAAACGATGGGTAGGTTGCGCGATCTGGTTCATGGTGCAATTACATTCCTTGGTTGAGAGGTGCTGTCCGTGGGTTGTTTCAATATCTGTGTGTTTCCGGACTTTACAGACCACCGCACAGGGCTTTGAATCGGCTGTTTCCGGCGTATTTGAGGGCTGCCGGAGTCTTCCGTGTAGGACCTTGCCTATGGACGTGGACGGGAAATCCCTTCGGGGGAGTCGGAGCATGCCGGGTTTATCTGGATGTTCCCGGATCCGCTGCGTTTTCCTTGGCTTGGGCCGCTGTCAAGGCATAGGCAAACGGGCGTAACATCCACTTCTTTTTACGGAGGTCGCCTGTCGATGCTCTCAGGCCTCAATCACTTGACCTTGGCGGTCACCGATCTGGATCGAAGCGTCGAGTTCTATCGCGAGTTGTTGCAACTGCGTCTCGAGGCACTGTGGGAAGGCGGGGCATATCTGTCCCTGCCCGGATTGTGGTTGTGCCTGTCTGTCGATCCTCAACGTAAAACCGAACCCGGGGCGGACTACACCCATTACGCATTCGGCCTGGCAGCCGAACACTTTCCGGTGCTGGTGGCACGACTGAGCGCAGCGCAGGTAACGTCATGGCGGGACAACCGCAGCGAAGGTGATTCGTTTTATTTTCTCGACCCGGACGGGCATAAGCTTGAAATTCATGTGGGGGACCTCGCGTCCCGGCTGGAGGCCTGCCGAAAGGCTCCTTATGCCGCAATGGCGTTCTTCACGACGCCGTGATCGACCGGCTGTCATACCGACTAGCAAATAGATGGCCTATTGCAATCAATTTCTCGGGTGACCTGATTGCCTGCGCTATTCTCTGTTTTATCGTGGGTGTACGTCCGATCACCCAATTCGTCCACCGCTGCATTCTCCGGATGGCTTCCAGCTCCATGGATACTCGAGATTCCGCGCCGCTGGCCAGCTACATAGACCTTTTGCTGGACGCCGTGTGTGCCGTCGACGGCCAGGGGTGTTTCGTATTTGTCAGTGCCGCCTGCGAACGCATTTTTGGTTATACCCCCCAGGAGCTGATCGGTCGGCCGATGATCGAACTGGTTCACCCTGGCGACCGCCAGCGTACCCTCGAGGCGGCGCGGGAGATCATGGACGGCGAGCCCAAGCTCAACTTCGAGAATCGCTACCTGCGCAAGGACGGTCGGGTGGCGCATATCCTGTGGTCTGCGCGTTGGTCAGAAATTGATCAATTGCGCATTGCCGTGGCCCGTGACATTACCGAACGCAAACAGGCCGAGTCCCGACAGGCAGCGCTGTATGCCATTTCCGAAGCGGCCCATGTCGCGGCGGATCTGCTGGCGTTGTTCAAGCGTATCCACCTGATTATTGGCGAATGGTTGCCGGCGCTGAACTTCTCGGTGGCGCTGTACGATGAACAATGCGCTCAATTGAATTTTGCCTATCACGTCGACGATCAGGAGCAGCAACCCGAACTGCCGGGGACAATCACCGGGCGCTTGTGCACCGAGGTGATCCGAAGTGGTCAGCCGATCTTGCTGGCATCTGATTGCAATCCACTGCCACCGGTTTTTTTCGACATCGTGGCGCAGCCGGGCGCGCCGTGCTGGCTGGGTGTGCCGCTGAACTCGCAAAACGGCACGATTGGCGCGCTGATCCTCAAGAGTGCTCAGGATAATGAGCGCTACACCGAGGAGGACATGGAGTTGCTGCAGTACGTCTGTGCGCAGATCACCATCGCCATCGAGCGCCAGCAATTGCACGCTCGCTTGCAGCGTATGGCGCAATACGACCAACTGACCCAGGTAGCGAATCGCGAGTTGCTGCGTGAACGGTTCAAAGCCGCACTGGCGAGTGCCCGCACAGCGTCAGGGCGCATGGCATTGCTGTATATCGACCTGGACCGCTTTAAACAGGTCAACGACACTTATGGTCACAGCGTCGGTGACATGTTGTTGCAAGCAGTGGCCAGTCGGCTCCAGGGCTGTGTACGTGATTCCGACACAGTCGCGCGTATTGGCGGCGATGAGTTCGTAGTGTTGCTCCATAGCATCCAGGCTCTGGAAGATGCCCAGGGCGTGCAGGAAAAAATCCGTCAGGCGCTGACCCAGCCATTGCGCCTGGATGGACACTGGCTGAGCATCGAACCGAGCATCGGCGTGGCCTGTTTCCCAGACCATGGTGTCGAAGACGTGGCGCTGTTCCGTCACGCCGACGAAGCGATGTACGCCGCCAAGCGTCAGAATCACAGAGTCCTTGGCACCTGATTGCACGTCACCGTTCGTCGTGGCGCTGCTTGTTTATTCAAACCTTGCGCCCCTGATTCTTTCGAATGTCAGGCGGGCCCTGCTCGCCAACATCCACGCATCTGGAGGGCCAGACCATGCCGGATTTACGCCACATTCATCCCGCAAACTTCGCCCACGATCGAACCAAGGTGTCCGAAGCGGGTCGCAAAAGTGGGAGAACCACCATCATGACCGTCGACAAGCCCCCATTGAAAGCCGAAATCGGTCGCTGAGCAGTCATTGGTGGTTCTGATTCAGAGGCAGGGAGACCTGCCCGAACTTTTTATTACGAGGAGGGCGCGACCATGAGCCGGATGGCCACCTTTTTTCGCACCACCAGTCTCGTTGTGCTGATGGGCCTGGGTGCCAACAGTGCCTGGGCCCAATCGCCTGCCGAATTCATCAACGATGCCTCCGCCAAAGGCATGGCCGATATCGAGGCCAGTCGCATGGCCCACGGCAAAGCCGAATCCAGGGAGGTAAAGGACTACACCATCATGGTGATCAACGACCGCACCACCGCCAATCAGCATCTGGCAAAGATTGCGAAAAAACTCGACTTGCCTGTCGCTCCGCGGGAGGAAGTCGCTGACAAAGCCAAGACTATGATTCCGCAGATGCAGGAAGGCGAGTCGTTCGAAGCCGCTTATGCCGCTAGCCAGGTCAAGGCCACCGAGGAAGCCATCGCGCAGATCGAGCAGGAGGCCCAGACCACCGAAGTGCCGGAAATCAAAGCGTTTGCCGATGAAACCCTGCCTAAATTGCAGACCCACCTGGAAATGGCGAGGGCGCTGCAGGCCAGTCGCTGATCGTGGCACGTCCTATCTTCAGGGCCGGGGCATTCGCCCCCGGCTTGTCTTGCCCGCTGAAAGGAGAACCTCGATGTCAACACGCCGAGACCCCAACCAATACGCGATGCAGAACCCGCTGACCCAATATCCTCGCCCGCCTTTTCCCGACCAGCCGCAATCGCCGCCTGGCATCGATCAGGAGATGGTGCCCAAGCCCGATCATGGTGAAAAAAGCTATCAAGGCTTCGGCCGTCTGGAGGGTCGCAAGGCGCTGGTGACCGGCGGCGACTCGGGTATCGGCCGCGCGGCAGCTATTGCCTACGCCCGGGAGGGGGCTGACGTGGCCATCAATTACCTGCCCAGCGAAGAGCGTGACGCTCGGCAAGTCATCGAACTGATCGAAGCCGAAGGCCGCAAGGCCATTGCGATTCCCGGTGATCTCAAGGACGAAGCCTTCTGCGTCCAGTTGGTGAGGAGCGCCCACGAGCAATTGGGGGGCTTGGATATCCTGGTGAACGTTGCCGGTAAGCAGGAGGCGCAAAAGGACATCGCCGATATCACCACCGCGCAATTCGATGACACCATGAAAACCAACATCTACGCGATGTTCTGGATCTGCAAGGCCGCGGTGCCGCTGATGCCGGCAGGGGCAACGGTCATCAATACCGCCTCGATCCAGTCTTACGATCCGTCCGCGACGCTGCTGGACTACGCCACCACCAAGGCTGCCATCGTGGCATTCACCAAGGCATTGGCGGGGCAGGTGATCAGAAAGGGCATCCGTGTCAACGCCGTGGCGCCCGGACCGATCTGGACGGTGCTGCAACCCAGCGGCGGACAACCCCAGGAGAAAATTCCTACCTTTGGCTCCCAGGTGCCGATGAAGCGTCCCGGACAGCCGGCCGAATGTGCGCCGTTGTATGTGCTGTTGGCGTCTCAGGAGTCGAGCTACATCACTGGCGAAGTCTTCGGTGTGACGGGGGGTAATCCGCTGCCTTGAGGCTCGTTCAGGATGTTCAGGATGCGCGAGCGGCGGCGTTTTTCAAGGTAGTTGTCGCGTCACCGTCTAACTATGCTGCTCTTTTCTCGGCCTGCTGCTCTCGATCCGGATTCAGCAGCACCGTGCCTATCGGCTCCCAGTTCCGTGTTCGTCCAGACCAGCGTTCCGGGCTTTTCTTTCGGGCTTGCTCGTACAGTTCATGACGTTGAGCCAGGATCTGTTGATCCTGCCCTCGATGCCGCTCCGCCGGGGTCACGAAGCGGATCCGGCTATGCCGGTGTTCGTGGTTGTACCAACGCATGAAATCCCTGACCCAGATGCGTG
>NZ_LHVK01000028.1 GCF_001269905.1 Pseudomonas corrugata
CCGCTCGACTTGCATGTGTTAGGCCTGCCGCCAGCGTTCAATCTGAGCCATGATCAAACTCTTCAGTTCAAACATCTTTGGGTTTTGAGAAAACCCTAAACTTGGCTCAGCAATCGTTGGTTACATCTTTGATTTCTCGCGGAGTAACTTGTGATGCTGATAATCTGTTGACTAGCAGTCTGACTCCACAAGCACCCACACGAATTGCTTGATTCAGTTGTTAAAGAGCGGTGGGTTGAGCCTTTCGTCTCAACCGAGGCGCGCATTCTACAGCGCCCCGTGTATCTGTCAAGCGATTATTTTGGAAGTTTTCAAAGTTTTGTTTTTCAAAACCTCAACAACTTCAAGCACTTGCGCTTTCGATCTCTCGTTAGCGGGAGGCGAATTCTACAGCGTTAGTCGCTGCTGTCAACACCTCTTTTTCACCGCTTTCGACCGAGAAGATCGAACCGTCAACCGAGCCAGACAACCTGCCCTGCCAACTCCTTCCGCGACTTCGATGAACTGAAGCCCCGCCTCGCCTGAAACCTTCTAACTCATTGAAACTCAAGGAGTTTTCCGTTTCGACTGCGCCGGAAGTGGGGCGAATTATAGAGACTCAGAATCTGCCGTCAACACCTAATTGCGTATTTCTATCTATTCGCGACATCTGGCCAATGAAATCCGCCCTATATATAGACGCTGACGCTCAAAGTGCGCAATATATTGCTCAAAACCGTCGTCTTCCCCGCCCTTACTCTGGACAAACCTTCGCAATGAATCCCCCACATCGCAGCCTGGCCTCCACTCTTTACCCGGTTGCCCTGCTTTTAGTCGCCATGGCATCCATTCAGTCTGGAGCATCCCTGGCCAAAAGTATGTTCCCTCTAATAGGCGCCCAAGGCACTACGACGCTACGACTCATTTTTGCCAGCATCATCATGCTGCTACTGCTGCGTCCCTGGCGCGCCAAACTGACAGCCCAATCCCTGCGCACCGTAATTGTCTATGGAATGGCGCTGGGCGGCATGAACTTCCTCTTCTATATGTCAGTGCGCACGACGCCGTTGGGAATTGCCGTGGCACTGGAGTTTACCGGCCCTCTGGCGGTGGCAATCTATAATTCGCGGCGGGCAATCGACTTTCTCTGGATTGCCTTGGCAGTGATCGGCCTGCTCCTGCTGATACCGACAGGAGCCACCACCACCGGCATCGACCCAATCGGCGCCAGCTATGCATTGGGCGCGGGCGTCTGCTGGGCGCTCTATATCCTGTTTGGCCAGAAAGCCGGCGCAGACAATGGCGTACAGACTGCCGCGCTGGGGGTAGTGATCGCAGCCCTGTTCGTAGCCCCTATAGGAATCGTCCATGCCGGAGCCGCGTTGCTGACACCGAGCCTGATTCCAGTCACCATTGGTGTAGCCATCCTTTCCACGGCCCTGCCCTACACCCTCGAAATGATTGCCTTGACCCGCCTGCCTGCCCGCACCTTTGGCACCTTGATGAGCGTCGAACCCGCCGTCGCGGCCCTTTCAGGATTTGTATTCCTCCAGGAGTACTTGTCATTGGCCCAGTGGATGGCGATTGCCTGCATCATTCTTGCATCAATCGGCGCAACTCTGACCCTGAATAACGCCGTAAAGCCCGCCATCGCAGCGGATTGAAGCAGGATTTAACGAAGCTCTGGCATTTGCCGCGCATTTAGGCCATGTTTAGGTCGGTAACCCAATGTCAAACATGGAATTTTTCATACAGGACGTCACGAACGCTTCAAGCGCAAGCGAATGTAGTCATACGTGGACAGAGATTCACGACGGCGTTAAGGACGGGAATGAAACGAATCTTGATATTGGTCGCCGTACTTGCAGTTGCGGGCTGCGCGGCGACGACTAAAACTGAAGTGAAACGCGGTAAGAAAGCTCTGCACATCAATTGCTCCGGCCTGACTTCGTCCTGGGACCAGTGCATCGCCAGTGCCGCCAACTCCTGCGCTCCCAAGAGTTACAAGGTCATTGCCAAGTCAGGAGATGCGGTCGAAGAGCCGGGGGATTATCCTTTCGGACTCAACCCCGCCGGCTACACCAGCCGCAGCATGATCGTCATCTGCAAGTAGCGAACGGTCCTCAACCAACCTGCTCCTCGGCTATTCGACGACTTATCTCCTGCTGGCTGGACTTGAGGACATTACGCTGGATCTCTGGCGCGACCAGCATGCGCGCAACGACCAGCGCCCCAACGCATTGCGACAGGATGGCCCAGGCCAGACTGTCGTTTTCCAGTATCCGTGCCCAGCTCTCATGCAAACGACAGATCCACGTTTGCGCAGCCTCCCGCACCTGTACATCCGAGCGTGCGATTTCAGCGCCAAGCACCGGCAGCGCGCAGCCGGCCTCAGGCTGTTCTAAGTGACTCATGCTCAGGTACTGCTTGAGACACCGCTCCAGCCTGGCAGAGTCCAGGACATGGTCACCGCTCAGTCGCTCCAGGCTTTGGGTCAACTCCCGCTCGACGATGGCCTTGAAAAGCTCGTCCTTGGAGGAAAAATGGCTATAGAACGCCCCGCCGCTCAACCCGATCGCCTTCATCAGGCCATCAACGCCTACCGTCGAAAACCCGGATTTCTTGGCCGATACGGCACTGCTGGCGAGCAGCTTTTCCCGGGTCTCCATTTTGTGATTGGCTGAATAACGCATGAGTCCTGCCTCTGATCGCTCAACTTGACGTACACCGGAGCGTAGCATAACGTTCGTTCAGCTAACGATCGTTTACCAATGAGGCTGATCATGGATAACAAGAAGGTCGTACTGGTAGTTGGCGCGGGGGATGCCACAGGTGGCGCGATTGCCAAACGTTTCGCGCAGGAAGGATTTGTAGCGTGCGTAACCCGCCGTAGCGCCGACAAACTCGCTCCGTTGGTCGAATCGATACGCACCCAGGGCGGCGAAGCCCACGGTTTTGTTTGTGACGCGCGCAAGGAAGACGACGTGATCGCGCTCATCGAGCAAATCGAGAGTCAGATCGGCCCCATCGAGGCATTTGTTTTCAACATCGGCGCCAACGTGCCCTGCAGCATTCTTGAAGAGACCGCCCGTAAATACTTCAAGATCTGGGAGATGGCCTGTTTCTCGGGTTTCCTCAATGCTCGGGAAGTGGCTAAACGCATGGTCGAGCGCCAGCGCGGGACCATTCTGTTTACCGGTGCCACGGCGGGTTTAAGGGGCGCCTCGGGGTTCGCTGCATTCGCAGGAGCAAAACATGGCATCCGTGCGCTGGCCCAGAGCATGGCTCGCGAATTGGGGCCGCTGAACATTCATGTGGCGCATGTGGTGGTGGATGGCGCCATCGATACCGACTTCATCCGCGATAACTTTCCAGAGAAATACGCAACCAGGGATGA
This sequence comes from Pseudomonas corrugata, assembly GCF_001269905.1. Lineage (GTDB taxonomy): Bacteria > Pseudomonadota > Gammaproteobacteria > Pseudomonadales > Pseudomonadaceae > Aquipseudomonas > Aquipseudomonas corrugata. Next base: position 3,377 of record NZ_LHVK01000028.1, read on the forward strand.
AGACGGCATCCTCAATCCCGAACACATCGCCGAAAACTATTGGTACCTGCATACCCAACCACGTGACGCCTGGACCTTCGAGCTGGACCTGCGCCCCTGGAACGAACGCTGGTAAGCCCCCCCATAACAAAAAGAGAGCTGTGACCATGAGCAAATCGGTGGAGTTTTTCTTTGATCTTGGCAGCCCGGCGGCCTACCTGGCATACACCCAATTGCCGCTGCTTTGCGCACACACCGGCAGCGAACTGGTTTACCGACCCATGTTGCTAGGAGGTGTCTTCAAGGCAACTGGCAATGCATCGCCGATTACGGTGCCGGCCAAAGGTGCGCATATGACCAGGGACCTGGAGCGCTTCGCCAAGCGCTACGGCGTGGCTTTCAAACTCAATCCGTACTTTCCGATCAATACGCTGTCGTTGATGCGCGCCACAACCGGCATGCAACTGCGTCATCCTGAACGCTTCACTGCGTTCATCGACTGTCTGTTCCGCGCCTTATGGGTCGACGCCCGTGATCTCGGCCATCCGCAGACCGTAGCAACAGTACTGGAGGAAGGTGGTTTCGACCCCGGCCATGTGCTGGCACTGACAACTGACGAGCAGGTCAAGGCAGCCCTCAAGACAACCACCGACGAAGCCATTGCCCGGGGCGTGTTCGGTGCCCCCAGCATGTTCGTCGACGATGAGTTGTTCTTTGGCCAGGATCGGCTGGACTTCGTCCGTGAAGCCCTTGGCTGATTCCGACGTCAGATCGCCTTCGTTCGCGTGTCCAGCCATTGAAGCGCACTGCCTTCCAGCAACGGGCTCAGGCGACGCTGAACCTCGGCATGATAGGCATTGAGCCAAGTCTTTTCGTCCTGGCTCAGCAACGACGGTTCCAGGCAGCGCGTGTCGATTGGACATAAGGTCAGGGTTTCAAACTCAAGGAATTCACCGAACTCGCTGCTCCCTGCCTCGCGGTTCAAGGCCAGGTTCTCGATGCGTACACCCCAGCGTCCCGGACGGTAAGTCCCCGGCTCGATGGAGGTGATCATGCCTGGCTGCATGGCCGTCTGTGGCGTGGGAGCCGCCTGGTAGGCGATGACCTGCGGCCCCTCATGGACGTTCAGGAAATAACCGACACCGTGACCGGTACCGTGACCGTAATCCACCTGTTCGGCCCAGATCGGCGCCCGTGCGATGGCATCCAGCAGCGGCGACAGAATGCCACGCGGGAATCGGGCCCTGGACAAGGCAATGACGCCCTTGAGCACACGCGTGCAGTCACGCTTCTGTTCAGTGTTGGGCATCCCAACCGGCACCATGCGGGTGATGTCGGTAGTGCCGCCCAGGTATTGGCCGCCCGAATCGATCAACAACAACCCATCGCCCTCGATGACCGCGTGCGCCTCTTCCGTGGCGTGGTAATGGGGCATCGCACCGTTGGCGTTGAAAGCTGCAATGGTGTTGAAGCTCAGGGAGACAAAATCCGGCCGGCGTTTGCGTGCCGCAGTCAGGTGCTCATCAATGGTCAGTTCGGTGATGCGCTCCCGCCCCCAGGCGCCTTCCAACCAGGCGAAGAACTCACAGAGCGCTGCGCCATCCTGCTCCATCGCGCGACGGATATGCTCGGCATCGGCCAGGCTCTTGCAGGACTTGGCCAGCGTCGTGGGATTGAGCCCTTCCACCCGCTTCACGCCACTGTCCAGGTTATCCAGTAAACCGACCGTGACCCGCGCCGGATCGACCAGCAGGCTCGCGCCGGCAGGCACTTCACGCAGAGCGCTCGCTGCGTCGTTGTAATCACGCAGGGTCACGCCGTCCTGCTTGAGAACCGCACGCAATGCTTCATCGACCTTGTCCAGGGCCACGAACAACGTTGCCTGCTGCTGGCTGATCAAGGCAAAAGAGACGAACACGGGATTGAACGATACGTCTGCGCCGCGCAGGTTGAATAACCAGGCAATGTCGTCCAGCGTGGCGATGAAGTGCCAGTCGGCGCCGCGCGCCTTGAGGGTTTCACGCAACCTGGCGATTTTCTCGATCCGGCTGACGGTCGCCTCGGGTGGCAAGTGCGCGTACACCGGCTGATCGGGCAGGCTTGGGCGGTCGGACCAGGCCTCATTGAGCAGATCCAGATCGGTGCGCAAGCGCGCGCCTCGCTCTTCGAGTTTGCTCGCCAAGGTCCGGGCCGGTGCCACGGCCATTACCGCACCGTCGACCGCGACCACGCCGCCTTCGGGCGTCTGTTCGGCCAGCCAGTCCAGCGGACCGGGCTGACCCGGAATGAGCTTGACCAGTTCGATACCACTGCCCTTCAGTTCCTGGGTGGCCTGTTCCCAATAACGACTGTCGGCCCAGACCCCGGCGAAGTCTTTCGTCACGACCAAGGTCCCGACCGAGCCGTGGAAACCCGACAACCATTGCCGCCCTTGCCAATAGCCCGGCAAATATTCCGACAGATGCGGATCAGCCGACGGCACCAGCAGCGCGTGGATGCCCTCCCGGCTCATCAGTTGGCGGATGCGGGCCAGGCGCTGGGGAACCCGCTCATGGGACAGAGGCTCGGTACTCATTGTTTCTCCTGTTATCAATATTATTGTTCGGTGCTCAAACATCCGGCTCAGGGGGTACTGGCCCAGAAAGCCGGTGTTGCCACACAGCAAGCCTTGATCCGCCCGGCCGCGCGAGCATCGTGTGCCATGCCAGCAGCACATGGGACGGCGTGTTCGCCGAATTGCAGACTGACGTGGTGGAAAAGGCAAGCGAAGCAGTCAGCGCAGCCGGATTGAACTCCCCCTCGTTGAACGTCAGGCTCGACGTATCGGGAATTCACTGGGTCGCACTGCCGTTGATACACACACCGGGCAGCGCCAACAACGGCTGGAGCAAACGATTGCGCAAACGGGTGATTTTTCCTGATCCACCTTAAAGAAGTGAGACTTCGTTTAAAAGTGCGGAGGAACGCATCTGAACAGCGAGCTTAGCAGGCATCCAATCGAAGCTCAGCCCCTCATCTGATGCTTTCGAGCAATAACGGATACAGCGAGGCCACCAGCAACAGCGCCATTCCCCAGTTGAACAGACGCAGCCAGCGACGATCACGCAGCAAGTTGCGCAACAGGCTGCCGCAGACCACCCACAGGCTGACACTGGGCAGGTTGATCAGAGCGAACACCGCTGCGATCACCACTACATTGAAGAAGTAGCCTTGAAGCGGCGTGTAGGTGCTGATGGCGCCGATGGCCATGATCCAGGCCTTGGGATTGACCCATTGAAATGCCGCGGCGCCCCAGTAGCTGATCGGCGTGCGTTCTCCTGATCCGCTTTCCGAGACCGGTCCAGAGTGGGCAATTTTCCACGCCAGGTATAACAGGTACGCGGCGCCAACGTAGCGCAGCACGGTATAGAGCAGCGGATATGCCTGGAACACTGCGCCCAGGCCAAAGCCCACCGCCAGCACCAGGACGAAGAAACCACAGCTGATACCCAGCATATGGGGGATGGTACGGTTGAAGCCGAAATTCACTCCAGAGGCCAGCAACATGGTGTTGTTGGGACCCGGTGTAATCGAGGTGACAAGGGCAAACAGGGCAAAGCCCAGCAGCAGGTCCAGCGAAAGGGTCATGGCGATCAGTCCGTCGTGTGGTCAGGTGATGACCCTACTCTTGGTGCTGTCGCAAACCCATGGACAGTTGGGTAAAACTTCCGGCGGTACAGTCTCTCAGCTTGGCTTCCCGGACAATTGCACCGGCTGTCCGGCGCTCATTTCACCACGATCGTCAAAGCCACTGTTTTTCTGCGATGGGCCAAGCAGCTCGGCTTTCTTCGCGTGGTATTCATCGAACGAAAGGCCCCGGCGATTCAAGGCTTCAAGGGCCAGTTCGCGGGTTTCCTCGGCGGTGTAGGGGCGCAGTTCTGGCGACGAGGCGGCGCAACCGCTCAATACAGTGGCGGCCAACAGCAGCGAAACGGCAAAGATACGATTCATGGCGAGTGTCCGGTGTCGTGGGGCGATGAACAAAGGCTACCCGCCGGCCCTGCACGGCAGAAATCAACCCTCTTGATAGTGGGTATCGCCCCTCCGGATCCCATTACGCTCAACCAACCAGCTGACACTGCAGCGCATTATCCGGACTGCGTTCGATGCTGCGGATCACCTGGAACGAACCAAACGTTACGGCTTTGGCTCGGTGGGTCTGGATCAGCCACCAGAAATCCTGCTCACCGCTTTCAAACCGTCGAAAAGCCGCCTCGCCCGCTTCGCGGGTTTGCCACTGCAAATAATTGAGTACACGCCTGCCGTCCTCGCTGACCTGGATACTGGCACTCAGGAAGCCTTGATGCTCCCGCGCCAGGCATTCGGTCTGCTCCGACAGGGCGGTGATCAACGCCTGTTGCCAGAGGGGCTCGATCTCGAATTCGATCAGTTGGGTGAAGCTGCGATTGTTCCTTGGCGATTGCATGAAAGGTCCTCGACACACGTAAGGTGAATCTTGCGATCCGAAGGCGTGCAGCGTAAAACCTCTACTTAAGTCAAGGTCAAGCAACGTATCCGCTATGGCACAGATAGATATCCATAAAGAACTCACCGTGGGCCAAGTGGCCGCTCGCAGCGGCGTGGCCGTCACCGCCCTGCACTTCTATGAAGCCAAGGGGCTGATCAAAAGTACCCGCAACCAAGGCAACCAACGCCGCTACCCGCGTGGGGTGTTGCGGCGTGTGGCGCTGATCAAGGTGGCCCAGCGCCTGGGTATTCCCTTGGCGGAGATTGGCGAGGCATTGAAGACCCTGCCAGACAACCGCGCCCCAACGGCTGCCGATTGGCAGGTCCTGTCGGCGCAATGGAGCCAGGACCTGGATAAACGTATCAACCAATTGATGGCTTTGCGCGACCGGCTGAACGGTTGTATAGGCTGCGGCTGCCTGTCGATGGAAGCCTGCCCACTGCGTAACCAAGGCGATGTGCTGGGCGAGCGTGGACCGGGCGCGCATCTGCTGGACGAGTCATGAGGCGTTCGTCGGGACCTGGAGCGACTCGAAATCACTGGCCTATAGTGAATGGGCGCAAATCGTCGAAGCCTCTCTTCGCCCGATAAAAAAGGAGAAACGTCATGGGCGTCAAAGCCATTCCCGAAGGTTTCCACAGCATTACGCCCTACCTGGGCATTCATAAAGCCGCCGAAGCCATCGAGTTCTACAAAAAAGCCTTCAATGCCATCGAGGTCATGCGTCTGGCAATGCCCGACGGAGGCATCGGTCATGCCGAACTGCGGATCGGCGGCAGTCCGATCATGCTCGGCACGCCCTGCGATCAGGGCCCCCTGAGCAATCCAGACCAATCGCCGTCGGTGGGCCTGCATTTATATGTCGAGGACGTGGACCGTGTGTATGCCCAGGCGATTGCCGCCGGTGGCACGGTGATCGCCGAGGTCAAGGATCAATTCTATGGTGATCGCTCCGGCAGCTTGAAGGATCCCTATGGGCATGTGTGGTTCCTGGCGACCCACAAGGAGGATCTGACGCAGGAACAGATCGAGCAACGGGCCAGGGAGATGTTCCAACAGGGCTGAACCGCCTCGATCAGTCAAACCACAACCTTGTGGGAGCGAGCCTGCTCGCGATAGCGTCGGGTCAGCAACATCATTGTTGGTTGACACACCGCTATCGCGAGCAGGCTCGCTCCCACAATGACTCAATCCAGATCCCTGCGGTGGATCAGAACGTGTCTGCCGGTACCCGCACGAACCCTTCCATCAACACCCGCGCGCTGCGACTCATGATGGCTTTGTTTACGGTCCATTCGCCATTGGCCTGGCTCGCCTCGGCGCCGACGCGCAAGGTGCCGGACGGGTGGCCGAAACGCACAGCGTTGCGCTCGGTACCGCCTGCGGCCAGGTTCACCAGGGTGCCCGAAATAGCGGCGGCGGTGCCGATGGCGACTGCGGCGGTGCCCATCATGGCGTGGTGGAGCTTGCCCATGGACAGCGCCCGCACCAGCAAGTCGACGTCCCCCGCCGCTACGGCTTTTCCACTCGATGAAACGTAGTCCGCTGGCGGCGCGACAAACGCCACCTTCGGCGTGTGCTGACGTTGGGCGGCTTCGTCCAGTTGCTTGATCAGCCCCATGCGCAGGGCACCGTGGGCGCGGATGGTTTCGAACATCGCCAGGGCCTTGGGGTCGCCATTGATAGTGCCCTGCAGCTCAGTGCCGGTATAGCCGATGTCCCGGGCATTGATGAAAATCGTCGGAATGCCGGCGTTGATCAGGGTCGCCTTGAGCGTACCGACGCCGGGTACTTCCAAGTCGTCCACCAGGTTGCCGGTGGGAAACATCGAACCACCCCCACCTTCTTCCTCGGCGGCCGGGTCCATGAACTCCAGTTGCACTTCTGCCGCCGGGAAAGTCACCCCGTCGAGTTCGAAATCACCGGTTTCCTGCACCGCGCCATCGGTCATCGGCACATGGGCAATGATGGTCTTGCCGATGTTGGCCTGCCAGATCCGCACCACGGCCACGCCGTTTTGTGGAATGCGGCTGGACGCCACCAAGCCACTGCTGATGGCAAACGAACCCACCGCTGCCGACAGGTTGCCGCAGTTGCCGCTCCAGTCCACGAACGGCTTGTCGATGGAGACCTGGCCGAACAGGTAATCGACATCGTGGTCGGCCCGGTTGCTCTTGGACAGGATCACCGTCTTGCTGGTGCTGGACGTCGCGCCGCCCATGCCGTCGATCTGTTTCTCGTACGGATCGGGACTGCCAATGACCCGTAGCAGCAAGGCATCGCGCGCCGCGCCGGGGACACGGGCGGCTTCGGGCAGGTCCGTCAAATTGAAGAACACGCCCTTGCTGGTGCCACCGCGCATGTAGGTGGCGGGGATTCTGATCTGTGGTGAAAAGCGTGGTGCATGAGACATGAAGCACCTACTCCCTATCGTGAGATTTAAACGGCGACCGCCGATTCAAGAAAATCCTGGGCAAAGCGCTGCAACACGCCACCCGCTTCATAGATCGACACCTCTTCAGCCGTATCGAGACGGCAGGTCACCGGCACTTCAACACGCTCGCCGCTCTTGCGAGTGATGACCAGGGTCAGCGTCGCGCGTGGGGTGCGCTCGCCAATCACGTCATAGATTTCGCTGCCATCGATGCCCAGGGTCTTACGATCGGTGCCAGGCTTGAACTCCAGCGGCAACACGCCCATGCCCACCAGGTTGGTGCGATGGATACGCTCGAAGCCTTCGGCGGCAATCGCCTCGACACCGGCCAGGCGTACGCCCTTTGCGGCCCAGTCCCGGGACGAACCCTGGCCGTAGTCGGCACCGGCGATGATGATCAGCGGCTGCTTGCGTTCCATGTAGGTTTCGATGGCTTCCCACATCCGCATGACCTTGCCTTCGGGCTCGACCCGTGCCAGGGAACCCTGCTTGACCTTGCCGTTTTCCTGGACCATTTCGTTGAACAGTTTCGGGTTGGCGAAGGTGGCGCGCTGGGCGGTCAAATGGTCGCCCCGGTGCGTGGCGTAGGAGTTGAAGTCTTCCTCCGGCAAGCCCATTTTCGCCAGGTATTCGCCGGCGGCGCTGTCCAGCATGATCGCGTTGGACGGCGACAGGTGATCGGTGGTGATGTTGTCCGGCAGCACCGCCAACGGACGCATGCCTTTGAGCGGTCGCGCCCCCGCCAGCGCGCCTTCCCAGTAAGGCGGACGCCGGATGTAGGTGCTTTGCGGACGCCAGTCGTACAGCGGCGTGACTTTCGGCCCGGTGTCTTCCTGGATGGCAAACATCGGGATGTACACCTGGCGGAACTGTTCCGGTTTCACCGAGGCCTTGACCACCGCTTCGACTTCCTCGTCACTCGGCCAGATGTCCTTGAGACGGATTTCCCGACCGTCCACCACGCCCAGCACATCCTTCTCGATGTCGAAACGGATGGTCCCGGCGATGGCGTAGGCCACTACCAATGGCGGCGAAGCAAGGAACGCCTGTTTGGCGTATGGATGGATACGTCCATCGAAGTTGCGGTTACCCGACAGCACAGCGGTGGCGTACAGGTCGCGGTCGATGATTTCCTGCTGGATCACCGGGTCCAGAGCGCCGGACATGCCGTTGCAGGTGGTGCAGGCGAAAGCCACCACGCCGAAGCCCAGTTGCTCCAGCTCCTTGGTCAGACCGGCTTCATCCAGGTACAGCGCCACGGTTTTCGAACCCGGTGCCAGGGACGATTTGACCCACGGTTTGCGGGCCAGGCCCAAGCGATTGGCATTGCGTGCCAAGAGGCCAGCAGCAATGACGTTGCGCGGGTTGCTGGTGTTGGTGCAACTGGTGATGGCGGCGATGATCACTGCACCGTCGGGCATCTTCCCTGGCACATCGGTCCATTGCCCGGCGATGCCGCTGGCCGCCAGATCGGCGGTCGCGACGCGGGCATGAGGGTTGCTCGGCCCGGCCATGTTGCGCACCACCGAGGACAGGTCGAAGGTCAGGCCTCGCTCGTACTGTGCGCCCTTGAGGCTGTCGGCCCACAGGCCTACTTGCCGGGCGTAGGTTTCCACCAATTGCACCTGCGCGTCTTCACGGCCGGTGAGCTTGAGGTAGTCGATGGTCTGCTGGTCGATGTAGAACATCGCCGCCGTGGCGCCGTATTCCGGAGCCATGTTGGAGATGGTTGCACGGTCGCCCAGGGTCAGCGCCCGCGCGCCTTCACCGAAAAACTCCAGCCAGGCGCCAACGACCTTTTGCTTGCGCAGGAATTCGGTCAGCGCCAGCACCATGTCGGTGGCCGTGATGCCGGGTTGCAACTTGCCGGTCAGCTCGACACCGACGATCTCCGGCAGGCGCATCCACGAGGCGCGACCGAGCATGACACTCTCGGCTTCCAGCCCACCGACGCCAATGGCGATCACGCCCAAGGCGTCGACATGGGGCGTATGACTGTCGGTGCCCACGCAGGTATCAGGGAAGGCTACGCCGTCCCGTTGCTGGATCACCGGGGACATTTTTTCCAGGTTGATCTGATGCATGATCCCGTTGCCCGGCGGAATCACATCGACATTCTTGAAGGCCTTTTTGGTCCAGTTGATGAAGTGGAAGCGGTCTTCGTTGCGGCGGTCTTCAATCGCACGGTTCTTGGCGAATGCCTGAGGATCGAAGCCCGCGCTTTCCACTGCCAGGGAGTGGTCGACGATCAGTTGGGTCGGCACCACCGGGTTGACCTGTGCCGGGTCGCCACCCTGCTGGGCGATGGCATCGCGCAGGCCAGCCAGGTCCACCAGGGCGGTCTGGCCGAGAATGTCATGGCAGACCACTCGCGCCGGGAACCATGGGAAGTCCAGGTCGCGCTTGCGCTCGATCAGTTGCAGCAGCGACTCGCCCAGAGTGGCCGGGTCGCAGCGACGCACCAGGTTTTCCGCCAGCACGCGCGAAGTGTACGGCAGGCCGTCGTAGGCGCCGGGACGGATGGCATCCACGGCCCCGCGAACGTCGAAGTAATCCAGCGAAGTGCCGGACAGCGGTTTGCGAAATTCTGTGTTCATCGTCAGGACTCGGTCACGGTGGGTTCAGAAGGGGCTGGTGCAGCCATTGAAGTGAGCCTGTTCTTCTGTGGGAGCGAGCCTGCTCGCGATTGTGGTGTGTCAGCCAACCATGAGGTTGCTGACCCGACGCTATCGCGAGCAGGCTCGCTCCCACAGGGTTCTGGGTTTCTCCAGTACCTGCGGTTAAACCCCTCCAGCTCAGCGTTGTTCGATTGGCACGAACTTGCGCTGTTCGACGCCGGTGTACTCGGCGCTCGGGCGGATGATGCGGTTGTTGGCGCGTTGTTCGAACACATGGGCGGCCCAGCCGGTCAGGCGCGAGCAGACGAAGATCGGCGTGAACAGCTTGGTCGGGATGCCCATGAAATGGTACGCCGAGGCATGGTAGAAATCGGCGTTGGGGAACAGCTTCTTCTGTTCCCACATGGTCTTGTCGATGGCTTCGGAAACCGGGAACAGCACGGTGTCGCCCACTTCATCGGCGAGTTTTTTCGACCAGCCCTTGATCACCTCGTTGCGCGGGTCGTTGTCCTTATAGATCGCGTGGCCGAAGCCCATGATCTTGTCCTTGCGCTCCAGCATCGCCAGGGTGCCCTTGATCGCCGCTTCCGGCGAATCGAAGCGTTCGATCATTTCCATGGCCGCTTCATTGGCGCCGCCATGCAGCGGGCCGCGCAGCGAGCCAATCGCCGCGGTGATGCAGGAAAACAGGTCCGACAGGGTCGAGGCACAGACCCGTGCGGTGAAGGTCGAAGCGTTGAATTCGTGCTCGGCGTAGAGGATCAGCGACACGTTCATCACCTTGACGTGCAGCTCGCTCGGTTTCTTGCCGTGCAACAGGTGCAGGAAATGGCCGCCGATGGACGCTTCGTCGGTCACACATTCAATGCGCTGGCCCTGGTGACTGAAGCGATACCAGTAGCACATGATCGCCGGGAACGCGGCCAACAGGCGATCGGTCTTGTCGTGCTGTTCGGAGAAACTTTCCTCGGGCTCCAGATTGCCCAGGAACGAGCAGCCGGTGCGCATCACGTCCATCGGGTGGGCGTTGGCGGGAATGCGTTCCAGCACTTCCTTCAGCGCCTGGGGCAAGTCGCGCAATTGATGCAGTTTGCCGATGTAAGCATCCAACTGCGCCCGGGTCGGCAGTTCGCCGTACAGCAACAGGTAGGCCACTTCTTCGAATTGCGCATCAGCCGCCAGGTCACGAACGTCATAGCCGCGATAGGTCAGGCCGGCGCCGGACTGGCCCACGGTGGACAAGGCGGTTTGCCCGGCTACCTGGCCACGGAGCCCGGCGCCACTGAGTACTTTTGCTTCGGCCATTTGCTGTCTCCAGTTCTTGAATTTGTAGGGAATCGGCCCGTTATTTTTTCGCAGCGAACAACGCATCGAGCTTCTGCTCGAAGGTGTGGTAGTCGATACGATCGTAGAGCTCCATGCGGGTCTGCATGGTGTCGATCACATTCTGTTGCGTGCCGTCGCGACGGATTGCGGTGTAGACGTTTTCGGCGGCCTTGTTCATGGCACGGAACGCCGACAGCGGGTACAGCACCAGGGACACGTCGGCACCGGCCAACTGCTCGGTGGTATAGAGCGGCGTCGCGCCGAACTCGGTGATGTTGGCCAGGATCGGCGCCTTCACGCGGCTGGCGAACAGCTTGTACATCTCGAGTTCGGTAATCGCTTCGGGGAAAATCATATCCGCACCGGCTTCGATGCAGGCGGCCGCACGGTCCAGCGCGGACTCCAGGCCTTCCACCGCCAGGGCATCGGTGCGGGCCATGATCACGAAGCTGTCGTCGGTGCGGGCATCAACGGCAGCCTTGATGCGGTCAACCATTTCCTGCTGCGAGACGATCTCCTTGTTCGGCCGATGGCCGCAACGCTTGGCACCGACCTGGTCTTCGATGTGGATCGCCGCCGCGCCGAACTTGCTCATCGACTTGACGGTGCGAGCCACGTTGAACGCCGAGGAACCAAAACCTGTGTCCACGTCCACCAGCAGCGGCAGGTCGCACACGTCGGTGATCCGGCGCACATCGGTCAGCACGTCATCCAGGCCGGTAATGCCCAGGTCCGGCACGCCGAGGGAACCGGCTGCCACGCCACCGCCCGACAGGTAGATCGCCTTGAAACCGGCGCGTTTGGCAAGCAGCGCGTGGTTGGCGTTGATCGTGCCGACCACCTGCAACGGGTGTTCGGTGGCGACCGCATCGCGGAATCGCTGGCCTGGCGTGCTCTTGCTGGAACTCATGACTCACCTCGTTCAGTGGCGGCGCTGTCCTGGAAATGACGCGCAATGTTGCGTTTGGAAGCGCCGATGTGCCGGCGCATCAATAATTCAGCCAATTCGCCGTCACGGTCGGCGATGGCATCGAGAATCCGGTGATGCTCGGCAAAGGCCTGACGCGGACGATTGGGTGTGGTGGAGAACTGGATGCGGTACATGCGTACCAGTTGATACAACTCACCGCAGAGCATCTGCGTCAGGGTGCGGTTGCCGCTGCCCTGGATGATCCGGTAGTGAAAATCAAAATCGCCTTCCTGTTGGTAATAGCCGACGCCGGCCTGGAATGCCGCGTCGCGCTCATGGGTTTCCAGGACCTGGCGCAGTTCGTCGATTTCCGCCAGGGTCATGCGCTGGGCTGCCAGGCGGCAGGCCATACCTTCCAGGGACTCGCGGATTTCGTAGAGCTCCAGCAACTCGGCATGGCTCAGGGACACGACCCTGGCACCGACATGAGGCACCCGCACCAGCAGGCGCTGACCTTCCAGACGATGGATCGCTTCGCGCAGCGGGCCACGGCTGATGCCGTAGGTACGGGCCAGCTCGGGCTCGGAGATCTTGCTGCCAGGGGCGATTTCACCCTTGACGATGGCGGCCTGGATACGTCGGAAGACGTTTTCGGAAAGGGTTTCCGAATCGTCCTGGGCCAGCACCGGCACTTCGAGCTGATCGAGCATATTGTCGACACCTTCAGAATCAATACGACAAAAACTAAACAATCAAAGCGTATTCGTCAAAACAAAAAACAACATTGTCGACAATCGTCTAATAGAGCGCTCCATCCCGGCCGTCTTTTTGTCAGGTTCGCAGCATCCGGCCAGCGGTGGCGTCAGAAAACCACCGTGCTAGAATGCCGCGGCTGTTGGCCGCCCCCTGCTCTTCTTGCAGGAGAGAAAAGGCTACCGAAGGAGCTTGTGCAGTAATGCCAGGGCCTGAACCGATAAACGGAACGCCGTGCACCAGGATCTATGACATTCAAGCCCTTATCCGCTGTTCTCTGCTTCATCTGCCTGCCGGGGCTCGCTGCGGCGGGTGAAAAGACCGTGTACGGCCTCAACGAATATGCAGCGCTGCAGGGCATCGACCTGGAAGTCGCCGCCAAGCTGGACACCGGGGCCAAGACCGCCTCCCTCAGTGCCCGCGACATCAAGCGCTTTAAACGCAACGGCGAATCCTGGGTGCGTTTTTACCTCGCCATCGACGCTGCCCATTCGCACCCCATCGAACGTCCGCTGGCCCGAGTCAGCAAAATCAAACGCCGCGCCGGTGACTATGACCCGGACGAAGGCAAGAAATACACGGCCCGGCCGGTCATCGAACTGGATATCTGCATGGGCTCGGCCCTGCGCAGCATTGAAGTGAACCTGACCGACCGCAGCGCCTTCCAATACCCGTTGCTGATCGGTTCCGAGGCGCTCAAGCGCTTCGACGCACTGGTCGACCCCAGTCTCAAATACGCTGCCGGCAAACCCGCCTGCACCAATGCCGCTCTTACCGCAGAGTAATTCCAATGCGCGCTCTTACCCTCCATTTGAAAATGCTGATCGCCATCCTGGTGGCGCTGGGCCTGTCGGTGACGGCTTATCAGATTTTCGTGCTCGGCATCCCGGTGACCGAAGATGCCACGGACGATCTGTGGAACATCGATGCCAAGGTCGAATTCGTGCCCAACGCCAAGGATCCGGTGAAGATCCAGATGTTCGTGCCGCCGCTGAGCCGCGATTACGTCAGCCTCAACGAGAGTTTCATTTCCAACAATTATGGCGTAGCGGTGAACCGGATCGACGGCAACCGCAAGGTGACGTGGTCCGCTCGTCGGGCCAAGGGTAACCAGACACTTTATTACCGCCTGGTGTTGACCAAGCGCTACAGCGCCGAAAAAACCAAGCTCAAGGGACCGACCTTCCGCGACAGCATCGCCATTGAAGGCCCGGAGAAGATCGCCGCCGAAGCCCTGCTCGCGCCGATCCGCCAGCATTCGGCCGACGTCGAAACCTTCATCGGCGAAGCCATCAAGCGGGTCAACAACCTCAACGACGACAACGTCAAGCTGCTGCTGGCAGGCGACCCGTCTTCGAGCAACAAGGCGAGAATCGTGGAGTTGGTACTGTCCATCGCCCACGTGCCGGTGGAGAAGGTCCACACCATCCGTCTGGTGGCCGATCAGCCGCAAACGCCGGAACTGTGGCTGCGCAGCTTCAACGGCAACGACTGGCTGTATTTCAACCCCGACACCGGCGAACAGGGTCTGCCCACCGACCGCCTGCTGTGGTGGACCGGCGATGAAAACCTGATCAGCATCGATGGAGGCAAGAAAGCCACCGTCACCTTCAGCATGAACAACAGCGAAATGAACGCCATTCGCCTGGCCAAGCTGACGGACGAGAACACCGACGCCAACTTCCTCGAATATTCGCTCTACGGCTTGCCACTGCAAACCCAGCAGACATTCATGATCATGGTGATGATCCCCATCGGCGTGCTGGTGATCCTGGTTCTGCGCAACCTGATCGGCCTGCAGACCCTGGGGACCTTTACCCCGGTGCTGATTGCCCTGGCTTTCCGCGAAACCCAGCTGGGCTTCGGGATTGTTCTGTTCACGGTGATCACGGCCCTGGGCCTGTCACTGCGCTCCTACCTGGAACACCTCAAGTTGCAGATGTTGCCGAGGCTTTCGGTGGTACTGACGTTCGTGGTGGTGCTGATCGCCGCCATCAGCCTGTTCAGCCATAAGCTGGGCCTGGAGCGTGGCCTGTCGGTGGCGCTGTTCCCGATGGTGATCCTGACCATGACCATCGAACGCCTGTCCATTACCTGGGAAGAGCGCGGCGGCGGCCATGCCATGAAGGTCGCCGTCGGCACTCTGTTCGCCGCGTCCCTGGCGCACCTGATCATGAGCGTGCCGGAGCTGGTGTACTTCGTCTTCACCTTCCCGGCGATCCTGCTGATTCTGGTGGGCTTCATGCTGGCCATGGGTCGCTATCGCGGCTACCGCCTGACCGAGCTGGTGCGGTTCAAGGCCTTCCTCAAGGCTGACTCGTAATGTTCGGTTTCTGGAAAACCTGGAAGGCCCTGGAAGCCCGGGGGATCATGGGGATCAACCGGCGCAATGCCGACTACGTGCTCAAGTACAACAAACGCAGCCTGTACCCCATCGTCGATGACAAGATCATCACCAAGGAACGGGCCATCATCGCCGGCATCCATGTGCCGGAACTGTACGGCATCATCTCCACCGAAAAGGAGATCGACAAACTCGACGGGATCATCGGCGGGCGCACCGACTTCGTGATCAAGCCGGCCCAGGGCGCCGGTGGCGACGGCATCATCGTGATTGCCGACCGCTTCGAAGGCCGCTATCGCACCGTGTCCGGCAAGATCATCAGCCACGAGGAAATCGAGCACCATATTTCCAGCATCCTCACCGGCCTCTATTCCCTGGGCGGACACCGCGACCGGGCGCTGATCGAATACCGCGTGGTGCCGGACCAGATCTTCAAGAGCATCAGTTACGAAGGCGTGCCGGACATCCGCATCATCGTGCTGATGGGCTATCCGGTGATGGCCATGCTGCGTCTGCCGACCCGTCAGTCCGGTGGCAAGGCCAACCTGCACCAAGGCGCCATCGGCGTGGGTGTTGACCTTGCCACCGGCCTGACGCTGCGCGGCACTTGGCTGAACAACATCATCGCCAAACACCCCGACACCACCAACGCGGTAGATGGAGTGCAACTGCCATACTGGGACGGTTTCATGAAACTGGCCGCCGGCTGCCATGAGCTGTGCGGGCTGGGCTACATCGGCGTGGACATGGTACTGGACCAGGAGAAAGGCCCGTTGATCCTGGAGCTGAACGCCCGGCCGGGGTTGAACATCCAGATCGCCAACGACTGCGGCCTGACCCTGCGCACCCACGCCGTGGAAGCACACCTGGAAGAGCTCAAGGCCCGGGGGGTGGTTGAGACCGTGGAGGAGCGGGTGGCGTTTGCCCAGGCGTTGTTTGGGCATATTCCGCCGGTTGAAGGCTGAGCACTCAACCGACTTAATAGAAAACCTGTGGCGAGGGGATTTATCCCCGCTGGGTTGCGCAGCAGCCCCAAAACCAGTCACCTCTGTACATCAGATTGCCCGCGTTCAGCTGTTATGAGGGGGCCGCTGCGCGCCCCAGCGGGGATAAATCTCCTCGCCACAAGGGTTCACACCGCAGGAGTCTCGATAACCCTGGACTTGCTCATCTCCGACATCCCTCTAGGAGCAAATCCTACACAGGGATTACAATCGCTACCCCGCCTGAATGGCCGACCCACCCCGCCCATGCCGACCTGTTCCGTACACCCATTACCCTACCGCGCCAACCCCGCCGAGTATTTCGCGGCGATTCGTCATGCCCCCGGAAGCGTTCTGCTCGACAGCGGCCGGCCAAGCGCCGAACGCGGACGCTATGATCTGCTCAGTGCCTGGCCGCTGGAGCAGCTGGTGGTGCTGCCGGAAGAGAGTGGCGCCGATTTCTTGCAACGATTGCGCGCGCAACTGACGCAGTTGGGGCACGCTGTATTACCGGGCATGCTGCAATTGCCCTTCGCTGGCGGCCTGATCGGCTACCTGAGCTATGATTTCGGCCGACACCTTGAAGCCCTGCCCTCCCACGCCAAAGACGACCTGCAACTGCCCGACGCCCGGTTCGGCGTGTACGACTGGGCGCTGGTCAGCGACCACCAGGCCGGCACCAGCCAACTGGTGTTCCATCCGCATTGCCGCGAAAGTGAACGCCAGCGCCTGATCGCGCTGTTCAGCCAGCCGGTCCCGGCGACAGAGGCCGGCTTCAGACTTGAAAGCTCGATGGCCCCCGATCTCAATACCGACGAATATCGGCAGGCAATCGAGCGCATCCACGGTTATATCCAGGCCGGCGATTGTTACCAGGTCAACTTTGCGCAGCGATTCCGGGCTCCCTGCCGGGGGGATGCCTGGACCGCCTACCAGGCGCTGCGCGCAGCGTGCCCGACGCCGTTTTCCGGTTTCCAAAGCCTGCCCGACGGCGGTGCGGTACTGAGCCTGTCGCCCGAACGTTTCGTTAAAGTCAGCAAAAGCCATGTGGAAACCCGCCCGATCAAGGGCACCCGGCCACGTAGCCCATCGCCCGTCGAAGACGCGGCCCACGCCGCCGAACTGCTGGCCAGCCCCAAGGACCGGGCGGAAAACCTGATGATCGTCGACCTGCTGCGCAACGATCTGGGCCGCACCTGCCGGATCGGTTCGGTGCGCGTACCGGAACTGTTCAGCCTGGAAAGCTACCCGAACGTGCATCACCTGGTCAGCAGCGTGACCGGTGAGCTGGCCGACGGTAAAGACGCTCTGGACCTGATCGCCGGCAGCTTCCCCGGCGGCTCCATCACCGGCGCCCCGAAGATCCGCGCCATGCAGATCATCGACGAACTCGAACCAACCCGGCGCGGACTGTACTGCGGCTCCTTGCTGTACCTGGACGTGCGCGGAGAAATGGACAGCTCCATCGCCATTCGCAGCCTGCTGGTCAAGGATGGACAGGTGTGTTGCTGGGGTGGCGGCGGGATCGTCGCGGACTCGGACTGGCAGGCGGAGTATCAGGAGTCGATTACCAAGGTCAAAGTGCTGCTCGATACCTTGCAGAGCCTCTGAGCCTCAATACAGTCCTGTTTGATCGTTCCCACGCTCTGCGTGGGAATGCCGCCCCTGGACGCTCAGCGTCCGCTTGTGACGCAGAGCGTCACTGGATGCATTCCCAAGCGGAGCGTGGGAACGATCGATCAACAGCGTATGGGGTTACAGGCTCAGGTTGCGATTCGAGGCCTTGAGGAACTCCTGTTTCAACTCGGCAAAGCTGTGCACCGCCGGGAACTGCGGGAATTCCTGGATCACATTATCCGGCGCATGGAACAGAATCCCGGCGTCGGCTTCGCCGAGCATGGTGGTGTCGTTGTAGGAATCCCCCGCCGCGATCACCCGGTAATACAGGCTCTTGAAGGACAGGACCGACTGGCGCTTGGGATCTTTCTGACGCAGTTGATAGCCGGTCACCCGCCCGCCTTCATCCGTGATCAGACGATGGCACAGCAACGTCGGGAAACCCAATTGGCGCATCAGGGGTTGGGAAAATTCGTAGAACGTGTCAGAAAGAATCACCACCTGGAAGCGCTCGCGCAGCCAGTCGACAAACTCTATAGCGCCATCCAGCGGCTTGAGGGTGGCAATGACTTCCTGTATGTCGGAGAGTTTGAGGCCATGCTCGTCGAGGATGCGCAACCGTTGCTTCATCAGCACGTCGTAGTCGGGAATGTCCCGAGTGGTTGCCCTGAGGGATTCAATCCCGGTTTTTTCGGCGAAAGCGATCCAGATTTCCGGGACCAGCACCCCTTCCAGG
Organism: Pseudomonas corrugata; assembly: GCF_001269905.1. GTDB lineage: Bacteria > Pseudomonadota > Gammaproteobacteria > Pseudomonadales > Pseudomonadaceae > Aquipseudomonas > Aquipseudomonas corrugata. The sequence goes on from NZ_LHVK01000028.1 coordinate 21,584, forward strand.
TCGAGACAGGCAATTTCCACAAGACACTCCCATTTTTTGATGTTTATCGGTTGAGCGAACAAAAGGCCTGACGACTCTAGCCGCAACGCACAGGAACGCGCCAGCCCCGGCCACTTTTGTTACCATCAGCGCCTATAGAGCGCACAGCGCCACCGACCTGTAGGAAACCGCCTGATGAGCCCAACGTTTGACGTCGTGGAACTCGCCACGACCTATGCCAACAAGTCTCCACAAGACATCCTCAAACTGGCCTTCGCCGAGTTCGGCGATGACCTGTGGATATCTTTCAGCGGCGCCGAGGATGTGGTGCTGGTGGACATGGCCTGGAAGCTGAACAAGAACGTCAAGGTGTTCAGCCTCGACACCGGTCGCCTGCACCCGGAAACCTATCGGTTCATCGATCAGGTCCGTGAGCACTACAAGATCGACATCGAACTGATCTCACCGGACCCTACGAAACTGGAGCCTTTCGTGAAAGAAAAGGGTCTGTTCAGTTTCTACAAGGACGGCCATGGCGAGTGCTGTGGCATCCGCAAGATCGAGCCGCTGCGCCGCAAGCTGTCCGACGTCCGCGCCTGGGCCACCGGCCAGCGCCGCGACCAGAGCCCGGGCACCCGCAGCCAGGTGGCCGTGCTGGAAATCGATACGGCGTTCTCCACGCCCGAGCGTACCCTGTACAAATTCAACCCGCTGTCGCAGATGACCAGCGAGGAAGTCTGGGGTTACATCCGCATGCTGGAGCTGCCCTACAACAGCCTGCATGAGCGCGGTTTCATCAGCATCGGCTGCGAACCCTGCACCCGCCCGGTACTGCCGAACCAGCACGAACGCGAAGGCCGCTGGTGGTGGGAGGAAGCCACGCAGAAGGAATGCGGGCTTCACGCCGGTAACATCATCAGCAAATCCAAGGCCTGATACTGCGCAGGAGCCGGCGATCTTTTGATTTTTCGCTTGAGACTCAACTGTCAGCGGAAAGATTGCAGGCTTCGCCACTTCCTACAGCGTGAATCTGTACACAAAACTGTCACCACAAGTGCCAGTTTTGTGTGCACTTATTCAGTGTCGCCCCGAAAAGTTACACTCCTTCCCGTTCCAACTCCCCGTCACTTCCCCTCCAGCATTCTTCTCGAAAATAAATACCTGTTCAAACGGTCAATTTATAAGCACAGAATTTCAGCAACTTATCTGGCATCGATAACTAATCGAAATCAGGGGCATTTCCGTTAGATCTCAGACTGGCATAAATCTGGCTTGAGACGACAAGTGTTTTGTATACAAAGCAAATAAAACATACACACACTTTCGATCCGCAAGCCTGAAGCGCCCTATCCCGTACAGGCTGCAGATGCCCCATAACCAATGATGCTCGCCGCGCCGCGACGAAGATTGCCGAGCCCCACGCTCACGCACAGTCATCGCCGCGCCGAGAATCAGGAGCCTGCCGGAATGCGTACAAGTCTCTCCAATAACATCGCGCTGGATCTACCCTCTTCAACCACTGCCTCCGATGATAAGACTGCAGCCACCCTGGCCTTGAGTCCGAGGTTGCACAACAAGGACCTGGCGCCGACCAAGGCCGAAGGTCGACGTTGGGGTCGCTACAGCATTTTTGCCCTGTGGACCAACGACGTACACAACATAGCCAACTACTCCTTCGCCATCGGCCTGTATGCGCTGGGCCTGGGTGGCTGGCAGATCCTGTTGTCCCTGGGGATCGGCGCGGCCCTGGTGTACGGTTTCATGAACCTGTCCGGCTACATGGGCCAGAAGACCGGAGTGCCGTTTCCAGTGATCAGTCGGATCAGCTTCGGCATCCACGGCGCACAGATTCCCGCATTGATCAGGGCCGTCATCGCGATCGCCTGGTTTGGCATCCAGACCTATCTCGCGTCAGTGGTTTTCCGAGTGTTGCTGACGGCGATTCATCCAGGCTTCGCCGACTACGACCACAACTCGATCCTTGGCCTGTCGAGCCTGGGCTGGATGTGTTTCGTGGCGATCTGGTTCGTGCAACTGCTGATCCTGGCCTACGGCATGGAAACGGTGCGCCGCTACGAAGGCTTCGCCGGGCCGGTGATCCTGGTGACCGTCGCGGCCCTGGCCGGATGGATGTACACCCAGGCCGACGCAACCATTGCCTGGTCGATCCGCGAGCCGCTGACCGGCGGCGAGATGTGGCGCAACATATTCGCCGGCGGCGCGCTGTGGCTGGCGATATACGGCACGCTGGTGCTCAACTTCTGCGACTTCGCCCGCTCCTCACCATGCCGTCGGACCATCATCGTCGGCAACTTCTGGGGCCTGCCGGTGAATATCCTGGTGTTTGCCGCCATCACTGTCCTGTTGTGCGGTGCGCAGTTCCAGATCAACGGACAGATAATCGAGAGCCCGACCCAGGTGATCGCCTCGATCCCCAACACCTTTTTCCTGGTGCTCGGCTGCCTGGCATTCCTGATCGTCACCGTGGCAGTGAACATCATGGCCAACTTCGTCGCCCCGGCCTTCGTGCTCAGCAACCTGGCGCCCAAGTATCTGAACTTCCGCCGCGCCGGATTGATCAGCGCCGCCATCGCCGTGCTGATCCTGCCGTGGAATCTCTACAACAGCCCGCTGGTGATCGTGTACTTCCTGTCCGGGCTCGGTGCCCTGCTCGGCCCACTGTACGGCGTGATCATGGTCGACTACTGGCTGCTGCGCAAAGGTCGTATCAACGTGCCGCAGCTGTATAGCGAGGACCCGAACGGAGCGTACTTCTACAGCAACGGCGTCAACCTGCGGGCCGTGGCGGCATTCATCCCGGCGGCGCTGATCGCGATCGTCCTGGCGCTGGTGCCCGGCTTCGACAGCGTTTCACCGTTCTCCTGGCTGATCGGCGCTTCGATTGCCGGCCTGCTGTACCTGATCATCGCCAAGCGCCAAGCGTATTACGAGGACATCAGCGGTGAATCCATCGCTGTGGATAACGTCAGTCATTGATCGTTCAAGGCGTCCCGCCGGTCCGGGCCGCCGTCTTTTCTGCGTTAAAGGAAACTGCTCATGCGAATTCTTGTGGTCAACGTCAACACCACCGAATCCATCACCGAGGCCATCGCCCGACAAGCCCAGGCCGTGGCCGCCCCCGGCACCGAAATCGTAGGGCTCACACCGCATTTCGGTGCCGACTCCGTTGAAGGCAATTTCGAAAGTTACCTGGCCGCCATCGCCGTGATGGATCGGGTGTTGTCCTACGACCAACCGTTCGACGCGGTGATCCAGGCCGGCTACGGCGAGCACGGCCGTGAAGGTCTGCAGGAACTGCTCGACGTCCCGGTGGTGGACATCACCGACGCGGGCGCCAGCACCGCCATGTTCCTCGGCCATGCCTATTCGGTGGTCACCACCCTGGACCGCACCGTGCCGCTGATCGAAGACCGCCTCAAGCTTTCCGGCCTGTACGACCGCTGCGCCTCGGTGCGGGCCAGTGGCCTGGCGGTGCTGGAACTGGAGGAAGACCCGCTACGGGCAGTCGAAGCCATCGTCCGCCAGGCCGAACTGGCGGTCAGCCAGGACAAGGCCGAAGTCATCTGCCTGGGCTGCGGCGGCATGGCCGGGCTCGATGAGCAGATCCGCCAACGCACCGGAGTGCCGGTGGTCGATGGCGTGACGGCGGCGGTGACCATTGCCGAATCCCTGGTGCGGTTGGGGCTGTCGACTTCGAAGGTGCGCACCTATGCGACACCTCGGCCCAAGACCATCATCGGCTGGCCGGGGCGGTTTGGGCGGTGAGTTCACAGCTGTAGACCGCGTCGCCTCTATCGCGAGCAGGCTCGCTCCCACAGGGTCGTGGTGTCAGAAAATCTTCTGATCACCGCAAATCCATTGTGGGAGCGAGCCTGCTCGCGATAGGGGCGACGCAATCTGAAGCCAGGCTCAAACCGCACTGAAGCGCTCACCCAACCCCTGCGCGGCGAACTGCTCGATGATGAAGTCCACAAACGCCCGGGTCTTGCCCGGCAGCAGTTTGTGCTCGGCGTAATAAATGGAAATGTTGCCATCGTCGACGTACCAGTCCGGCAAGACCCGCAGCAAAGCACCGCTCTGCAGATAGGCCACGGCGAACGGCATGCTCACCAAGGCAATCCCCAGCCCTTGGCTTGCGGTAGCGCAGGCGGCTTCCGAATCGCTCATGGTCATGCGCACTTTGAGCGTCAGCGGGCTGTGTTGCCGGCTACGACTGGTCAGTTGCCACGAACGGATGCGACCGGTTTGCGGTGAACGGATCAAGATGCCCTGGTGCTGTGCCAGGTCTTCCGGCTCGACCACCGGAGCCTGTTGCTGCAAATAGGACGGCGCGGCGACCAGTACCCGGTGAGCCACCGTCAGCTTGCGTGCAACCACTCCCGAGGGCAGTTCGAACCCGCCTCCAATGGCCGCATCGAAGCCTTGGCCGATCAAGTCGACCTGGCGGTTATCGAAATGCCAGTCCGGATTGATCGCCGGATACCGCCGCAGAAAATCCCCCAGCAATGGCACCACATACAAACGGCCGAACACGGTGCCCATGCTCACCTTCAGGGTACCTGCCGGCTGCCCACCGGCGCTGGCGAGGTTGGCGACGGCGTTCTGGATGGTATTGAGGCTGCCGCTCACTTCACCCAGGAACAATTGGCCCGCTTCAGTCAGTGTCAGGCTGCGGGTGCTACGCTGGAACAGCCGCACACCCAGACGCGCCTCAAGCTTGGCGACGCTTTTACCCACCGCCGCCGGGGTCACGCTCAGGCGGCGCGCGGCTTCGGCAAAGCTGCCGACTTCGGCGCTACGCACAAAGCATTCGATACTGCTGAAAGTCTCCATGGGCGCCACTCTAAACTTTTGGTTGATACAGACTGTAGCAAAGACCGTCTACACAAGCTGGCGCCGCATCCTGATACTCACCCCATCGCCGCGGCATCTCGCCCCGGTACATTTTGGAGAACATCATGAGCACTCACACATTGAACGGTAAAGTCGCCTTGATCCAGGGCGGTTCCCGCGGCATCGGCGCCGCCATCGTCAAGCGTTTGGCCGCAGAAGGCGCCGCAGTGGCCTTCACTTATGTCAGCTCAGCCGCCAAGGCTGAAGAACTGCAGAACAGCATCACGGCAACGGGCGGCAAAGCCCTGGCGATCAAAGCCGACAGCGCCGACGCCGATGCCATCCGCAACGCCGTCGAAGCGACTGCCAAGGCGTTCGGCGGGCTGGACATCCTGGTCAATAACGCTGGCGTCCTGGCGATGGCACCGCTGGACGAGTTCAAGCTTGAGGACTTCGACCAGACTCTGGCCGTCAACGTACGCAGTGTGTTCATCGCCACCCAGGCTGCCGCGCGCCACATGACCGAAGGCGGTCGGGTGATCAACATCGGCAGTACCAACGCCGACCGCATGCCCTTTGCCGGCGGAGCCCCTTACGCCATGAGCAAATCCGCACTGGTGGGCCTGACCAAAGGCCTGGCCCGTGACCTGGGTCCTCGGGGCATCACAGTCAACAACGTACAGCCTGGCCCGGTCGACACCGACATGAACCCGGCCGACGGCGACTTCGCGTCCAGCCTGACTTCACTGATGGCCGTCGGGCGTTACGGCAAGGTCGACGAAATCGCCAGCTTCGTCGCCTACCTGGCAGGCCCGGAAGCGGCCTATATTACCGGCGCCAGCCTGACCATCGACGGTGGTTTCGGGGCTTGATCCGGGCATGAAAAACGCCGGTCAGGGCTTCAACCCTGACCGGCGTTTCGTTGCGTCACAGCCGGTCTTCAGACCCGCTCCAGCTCCGGCAGGCCACAGAGCCCCGGCTGGAACATTTTCAGCGAACGGATGATCCCGTCGGCGTGGGCATATTTTTCATCGGCCATGGCCGGATCCGGGATGGCGATGGCCGTCATGCCCGCCGCCTTCGCGGCCGTGACGCCGAACGGAGAATCCTCGAACACAAGGCAATCAAGAGGATCAACGCCCAGTCGACGGGCCGCTACGAGAAAGATATCCGGTGCAGGTTTGGCCGCCCCCACTTCCGGATCGTCTGCCGTGACGATGAAGTCGAACAGCGCGAACCAGTCCCGGTGCAGGGTGGTTTTCAAGGCGAAGGTATGGCGTGATGAGCTGGTACCTACCGCGATGGGCACGCCACTGGCCTTGAAATGCCGCACCAACTCCTCGGCGCCCGGCATCGCCAGGGCATGGGGGAAACGCTCGCGCATCAGCGGCTCGCGGATCACCAGGAACTCCTCCGCAGTGATCGGTAGCTCCAGCGCCCGGACCACATAGCGTGCCAGATCCCCGGCACCCCGACCGATGATGTTCTGCTTGACGCTCCAGTCGAACGTGCGCCCGTAGCGCTCGGCGATGATGGAAGTGACCTCGGTATAGATGCCCTCGGTGTCCAGCAGCAGCCCATCCATGTCGAAAATCACGGCCTTGATCGGGCCAAACTCTTTCAGCGGTGCATTCATCGCATCTGATCCGTTATCAACACAACATTCCAGGGATGGCTCAGGTGCGACCGAGCAACGTGTTCACCTTAAAGGATTCAGCAGAATAGCGAGAGGGGCCAGGAAGAGGCAACGGGAAATCGTACGGACATCCCGTAGGAGCTGTCGAGCATAGCGAGGCTGCGATCTTTTGATCCTGATCTTCCCAAAACTTGTGAACATAGGGAAAAGATCGCAGCCTCGCTACGCTCGACAGCTCCTACCGGGTTCCATCAGGACGTGGTCATTGGCTTGAGCTGCTGGAACCGCCCGAGCCACTGCCACTGCTACCGGAACCGGTTCCGCTACTGGAGGAATCGCCGCCCATGGTGCTGCTGCCGCTGGTGGAGCCGCTTCCGGTGCCGGGGTTCGTGCTGCTGCCGTTGGCGTCGCCACCGTTACCGCCGCTCACGGAACCAGGCGGTAGCGCGTTGCCGTTGGCGTCGGAGGTGCCGCCGGCATCCATCTGTGTGGAGGGTGGCATGCCGCCTTTATCTACGGGAGGGCTGCCGCCCGAAGACTGGGCGACAGCTACCAATGAACTGACTGAAAGAATTCCGGCAAGGGTCAGTGCCGTCATGTTTGACTTCATCATGGTGAGTCTCCTTTTCGAAGTACCTACCTGATGTGGCAACCTGGGCGTGCAGATGGTGCCAGGAAATCGACAGGCGGCCCGGGCCGTCAGCTCGGCTTGCTGGAGGCATCGTCACCGGCGATATCCGGATCATCCGGGCTCGCCTCGACATCATCGTCCTCGCTGGACAGCGGCTCTGCGCCGCTATCGTCATCCGGCGGCCGCTGGTCGCGGTCCAGGGAATTGGTTGGCGAGGGCAGCGGGTATTCCGGGGTTTCGTCTTCGGTCTCGATCAAGGGAACCAGAGCATCATCCATCAGCGAACCGGGGTCTTCATTGCCCGGATCATTGAGGGAAGGCAGACCCGACGAGCCTTTTTCTTCCTTGCCTTCGGTTTCCGGCGTCATGGCACACCTCGCATTGCAAATGGATGTATCAATTCGAGGCGGAGGGACAGTAAACGTTCCGACAAATACCAGGAAAGGAAAAAATCGGCACAAGGCCCAAAAACCGTGGGAGCAAAACTTGCACGCGATAGCGGTAAGTCAGTCAGCAACAACGTTGACCGACCTGCCGCTATCGCGAGCAAGCTTTGCTCCCACAAGGTTTGCACCGTTTGATCCTTAACTGACTGGCCTCAGGCACAAGGCCGGGCTTCCTCAGTCAGACATCGATTCAACGATGCTTTCTCTTATGCTTGTGCTTCTTGCCGGAATGACCATCGTTGTCATTGGACAGGTTGCTGCCCAACGCACCACCCGCCGCGCCACCGATCCCCGCGCCGATGGTCGAACCGGCGGAACCGCCCAGGCGATTACCGACAATCGAACCACCGGCCGAACCCAGGCCGCCACCAATGGCTGCTTCCGTACGACTGCCCTTGCGAGCCCCCACCGCACTGCCAGCTGCGCCGCCGACACCGGCACCAATCGCAGCGCCTGTGCTGCCGCCCATCTGTTGGCCGACCACATTACCCAATACACCGCCCAGGCCACCGCCGATTGCAGCGGTACCATCGCCAGCCGCCATCACACCTTGGGCGACCACCAACCCAAGCACCAGGGTGGACAAAGTCAAACGCATGATAAAAACCTCAAGAATGCCGCATCGGGAGAGATGGCCGGTGCGCGCGGGCGCGAGTCTACGCCAAACGGCATCAACCATGCTGCTTGGACAACGAACGCAAGGGGAGTTTTATGACAGGCAAAAAAAAGCCCGCTGGGGAAACGGGCAGGTACTGCTTTCTAACGGATGAGCTAAGCCTACGTTCCTGAGTGTGAAAGAAACGTGAAAGACATCGCTCGTAGGAAAAAAAGTAAACGTATCTGCATCGCAGACAAGAATAGTCTGAAGCGAGGGGGAACTCGCCCCAGCCAGGCGGCATAGCGGAGCGTCTTGTGAGTGCCAGGCCCCAAACAGGAGAGGCTCCCTCGCCACAGGCTCATCCAATTTGAATGAACAGTATGTGTCTTCAGTGGCGGGGCTGTGCCGAACTATTTGCGGGCAGGTACCCTGGGCAGGAACTTGGCCTTTTCCCCTCGCTGCACCTTTGCAACCTTCGTCCGGATGGACTTGATCGGTTCGTCGCCAAAATCCGAGCGATACGCCGATTGACCACACTGCAGCCCTTCATTGATCGGATAGGTGGCTTCGCTTTCCTCGCTGTACGTTGCTCCCATCGCCATTCCCCTTTTCATCGAGATCGATACCGGCATCAACCGATTACCTGAACAATATCGACCTTCTCGGCCTTGAGACTAGTCGGTCATCAACAGACCGCACGACCACGCAAGCGCGGCCCGACGAATGGAAACCACTGTTTCAAAAGGGAAACACTCAATCGGCGGCGCGCATCGTCCGGCTTAGAATCCGCGAAACCTGGTCAGCAGAGTAAGGTTTGGACAAGAACTCAAAACCTTCGTGACCGCTATGGGCCAGCTCCTCGCTGTAGCCCGACGTAAGGACCACCGGCAAGTCCTTGCGGCGCTGACGCAGCTCCCGGGCCAGCGCGATGCCACCGATGCCTGGCATGACCACATCGGAAAATATCGCATCGAATGCAGCAGCGTCCGGACCGGCCATTTCCAGCGCGTCCTCGGCGTTGGTCGCCCAGGCGGTTTCGTACCCCAGATCCTGCAGGATCTGGTTGGCAAAACGCCCTACCTCCAGGTTGTCTTCCACGATCAACACTCGGCGCCTGCCCTTTTCCAGTATCAGGTGCGTGGTTTCTTCTCTGGTAGGTTCATGCCGCTTTTCGGCTTCGACTTCCGGCAGGTACAAGGTAAACGCGGTGCCCTCCCCGACAACGGTCGAAACGTCGACATTGCCGCCGGACTGTTTGGCAAAACCGAACACCTGGGACAACCCCAGCCCCGTGCCCTTGCCCACCTCCTTGGTGGTGAAGAAGGGTTCGAAAATGTGTTCGAGGTCTTGCGCGGCAATGCCGGTACCGGTGTCCGCCAGGGTTACCGCGACAAAGGGCTGGCCGGAGCCCGCATGGCCACGAATCGGCGGCATGCCTTCGCCGCAGCTGAGTCGAAGCCACAATGTGCCCTGGCAATTCATGGCATCCCGGGCATTCAAGGCCATGTTGATCAGGGCCGTTTCAAACTGGCTCAGGTCCGCACGTATGAAACAAGGGCGGTCGCACAACTCGACCTTGACCTGCATCCGCGCCCCCGTAATGGTTTCCAGCATGTCTCCCAGACTCTGCACCTGCTTGCCGACATTGATGACTTCCGGTTTCAACGGCTGGCGCCGGGCAAATGCCAGTAGCTGACTGGTCAGCTTGGCGGCACGGTCCACCGTTTCGGACACCGCCGTCATGTAGCGCTGGCGGCGCTCATTGGGTAAATCGGGCATGCGCAGAAAGTCGACGGAGGACCGGATGATCGTCAGCAGGTTGTTGAAATCATGGGCCACACCGCCGGTGAGCTGGCCGATCGCCTCGAGTTTTTGCGACTGACGCAGCGCAGCTTCCGTCTGTTTCAAGCGCATGCTGCGTTCCTCGACCCGCTGCTCAAGCGTTGCATTCAACTCGGCCAGGGCCGCCAGGCCTTCACGCACGGCGGCGTCCGCACGGGCACGCTCGATATGGGCCCAGGATCGCTCGGTGACTTCCTTGAGCAGCGCCAGATCGTAGGCAGACCAGTAACGGGGCTTTTGGTCATGGATCGCCATCAGCGCCGTCAACCGCCCACCCTTGATCAGCGGCACGCAAATGGTCGCCGCGATCCCAAGGAGCTGGAACGTCGCCGCCTCCTGCGGCGCCAGCTCCGCCAGGTTGTCGTTGACCACCAATGCCTTGCCGGCGCGAAGATGAGAGATGGCCAGTCGGCCGAAGTCCGCTAACCGATAGTGCCCGACAATACTGGGCGAACCCGCCCTGGCCCAGTCGCCGCGAATCGTGAAGCCATCTTCATCTTCATCCATGTCGGCATAGGCGCAATTGGACAGGTTCAAGTGCGCCGCCAGAATTCGTGTAGTGGCCGCCATGATGGCCTGCGGATCAGTGACGTTGGCCACAGCAGTACCGATGGCATCCAGCACAGCCAGGCGCTGGTTCATGAACACCGTCGAGGTCGTCTCGGTAACGGTATCCAGCATGCCCACGACCTTGCCGAACTGGTCACGGATGGGGCTGTAGCAGAACGTGAAATAGGCTTGCTCGGGGCCCTCACCGCGTTCGATGACGAGGGGGAAATTCTCGATATAGGTCGCCTGCCCATCGAAGGCAGCCTGCACGATCGGCCCGATCTCGCTCCAGGCTTCCCGCCAGACTTCATCGAACCGCCGCCCCAGTGCATCGGGCTTATTACCGAGAATGGGCACGAAAGCATCGTTGTACAACATGATCAGGTCCGGCCCCCACACAATGGCTTGGGGAAAGTGGGAGGCGAGGCTGAGGGCCACGGTGGTCTTGAGTACATCGGGCCACTGCGCCGGCAACCCAAGGGGCGTACTCGCCCAATCATGGCGCCGCACCCGTTCGGCCATTTCCCCATAGCTTTGCAGCCAGTCTGTCATTGCGTTAGATCCTTCTGCCGCCCATTCAGTCGAGGTACGAAGCGCTCCGGCTTCAGACCGGTGCGTATTATCCCGTTGAGTGTGGGAATGTGCGACGGATTCTGAAGGACAAAACGGATTAAATCGTGGGGGCGTGGCAGAGATGGCTGATAGGCCTACGGTGATGTCCTACATATCTTGGGATAATCGAGTTGGCGCACCGTGAACGGCCAACAAAAAGCTTCGCATACGCCATGGCAACCTCCTACATAACATTGGGAATCGTCTGCCGAATCAACCCCTTGTGTCATTTTTGCCGTGGCGACTATAGTTTTGGCGTCGTCCAGATGGCGACCGGGTTTGGCGACCCGTAGTGGGATGCGAAAGCGCTTGCTTGTTGCAGGCGCTCTTGCATCTGTAGAGTTGTCGTTATGGCAGCTGTACGCGGGAGACCTTCGGGTCTGCCGGCTTCCACTCCGGTTCGCCAACCTGCGTACAGTTGCCACCCATTCGTTTGGCGACGATTGGTGGCGAAACTTACCAGTGGAGCTTACCTATGAACCGCTACATGAGCCTTACCAGCAACGCCGACGACCAACCCTTATACGTCGACACCACCGCCCCGCTCCACGTACTCCTTGACGCAGCGGGCTACCGAATCCGAGCCGTCACCCAGTTCCTGGAAAATATCGCGATGCGTGACGAACGCCCTATCGATCCCACGACACTTCAGGATCTGGCGCAGCTTTGCTGTATATCCCTGCGCGATGGCTGTGATGTGATGGATGTGATTGCACGTCGCCTGGATGCAGCACCCGCGGGGTCTGCTCTGTAAGGCGTGGACATGCTGGAAACCGAAGCCCCCGACTCGAATCAGGGGCTTTCATTCATAACCAGCCAAACCCCTTGGCCATCATCCCGGCCAGTCCCAGTGAGGCCACGATCAAGGCTGCGAACAGAACCCTGAAGTCCAGCCTGGTTTCAGTGCGATGTTCCCGCAGGTCCACGCCCATTCCGTTCAGTTCATGCCGGATATATTCGACATGGGTCTCAAGCTTCACGACACGCGATTCCATTCCCAACCTCCCAAAGATGCGACCTCATTTCAAGGCCTTAAACGTTGAGATTGCACGATAGCTCTTCTTGGCTTTGGACGTTTCTGTATGGAAAGTAGGAGGTTTCTTGTATCCGCTGCTCGTGCAACGCCAGACGCTATGAATAAGGCGTCTCCCTCTCGCCCCCTCGCGAGCGTTTCAATAGTAGCTTGCCGGCGATCTCGACAAAGGGGGTGACAATCAGACTATAGACCGTCCGGTACCGCTGCTGATCCTGCTCCCCGGTACCAAAGCGCAGCGCCTCGGGCCGGGCGCTGGTGACGTAGAGCGTGCCGAACATCCAGTCCCAGAGTGACAGGTTCGTACCGAAGTTCCGGTTGAAATGACGAGGGGCATCGCTATGGTGGATCTGATGCTGGGCGGGACTGTTCAGCACATGCTCGAGCACCGGGCCGAATGACAGCCAGACGTGGGTATGACGCAGATTGGCCGCCAGGCTGTTGAAGATAAACACCAGGTAGGTCATGCCGAATAGCGTGTAGTGGCTGATCTCGCCGCCGCTCAGGTACCAGAAGACCCCGGCATAGAGGCCAAGGCAGGCGGTAATGCCGAGGTTTCCGGCGATCCGCTCCACAAAATGAATCCGGCTCGCCGTCGCCGGCACCAGCACCGACGCCGAATGATGAACCTTGTGAAACGCCCACAGCCAGCGCGAATGAAACGCCCGGTGCGTCCAGTAGTGGACGAAATCCTTTACCAGGAACACCCCCAGCCCATAGAGCAAGGCCAGCAAAAGCGCCTCTTCCGAACGTGGCCGCGCGCCCCAGAGATTGTTGAAAAATGCCAGGTAGTCCCCGGACCGCAAGATGTAAGGATCGACCAGATGCACGATAGGCAACATGAGCGCGATCTTGAGCGTTGTGCGCAGCAGGTAGTAGCGGCAATCCAGCCAGGCAGAGTGATGAAAATACACTCGACTGCCACCGATGAACTGCCAGAACGAACGGGCTACGGTCAGGCCGCGTTGTTTTCTGAAGCGGAACAGGCCATAGGCCACGCCATAGGACGCGCAGAGAAACAAGACCCCGAGACGGCCGCTGAAGCTGAAAATGCTGTAGAACTGTCCGGTGATGGGGGTGATGACCCACTCGACCAACTGCTTGTAGATCAGGGAAAACACATCCACGAAGGGCCGACCTCTGCTGAAGAGAGGCCATTGTAGATCAGCCGATTGGAGGATGGCGTTCCAGAACCGACAAGGCGCTTCGGGCCTTGAGCATCGATCCCTTACAGACAGGGCTGGATCAGGAACGGCCACGGAGGCGAAAACATGGCCAGCGTCGCGGCAAGATATGATCGGGTTTATCAAGGGATCGCACTGATCGTCGGCGCGGTCCTGCTGCTGTCGCTGGCCGATGCATCGGTGAAATATTTCAGCAATCGATTGGCGCTGTGGCAGTTGTTCCTGCTGGTGTCCTGTCTGACGGTGCCACTGCTGGGTGGCTGGCTGCTGCTTGGGCTCAAATCCGGGCAACTGCGGGTCACTTCGGTGGGCTGGGTGGCGGCCAGAAGTATCTCGCTGTTGCTGATGTGGGTGACCTACTACTCAGCCCTGCCGCTCATTCCGCTGTCCGTAGCCGCTGTAGCCATCTACACCACGCCCTTGTTCATTGCACTTTTTTCGACTTTTTATGGTGGAGAGAAGCTCTCCCTTCTTGGTTGGATCGCCATCGGGACAGGTTTTGCGGGCGTCACCCTGGTGCTGCGTCCTGGAGCGGAGGCCTTCAACCTTGCCGCCCTCCTCCCCGTCATTGGCGCCGTATTCTATGCGATCGCCATGGTGATGACGCGCCGTCACTGTCGCAACGAACATCCTCTGGTGTTGGCGCTGGGACTGAACGTGGCATTCCTGATTGCCGCCAGCCTCGGCGGCATCACCTCTTTTTTCGATAACGGAACCCTCGCCAACCGGGCCCCTTTCCTGCTGTCGGCCTGGCAACCACTCGGCTGGCAAGGGCTGGTCTTTGTCTGCGGGTATGCCATCGCCCTGATTGCTATCAATACCGCGACGGCCAGGGCCTATCAAATCGCACCGGCCGCACTGATCGGCACTTTTGACTACGCCTACCTGGTCTTTGCCTGTTTCTGGGGATATTGGCTGTTTGACGAAGTGCCGGACGGGCTGACCTGGGGTGGAATGTCGCTGATTCTGGGTGCGGGGTTATTGGTGTTACGCCGATGACTGTCGAACTGCTTCATTGAAAGACGACTGAACCTCCAGGCGCTGCAACGGGCTTGCGCAGCCGTCCTCCCATGCCGCCGCTACGCTGCCTTTCACTTCGATCGAACGCCTCCCTCCTCGACAGGTCTTCTCCTTATCACGCTTCTGGAATCAGACCATGTCCGCACACAAGGGCCTTGTTGTACTCGCTCGGGGCGGTTACGCCGCCCGAGGCGTTATCTACTTGATCATCGGCATTTTCGCTTTGCTGGCGGCCCAGGATTCGAGCCGACCCAAGGACAGCCACAAAAGCCTGGAGGCGTTGCTGAGCCAGCCATTCGGGCACGTATTGGTCGGTCTGGTGGTAGCGGGTCTGCTCGCCTTCGCCGGCTGGCGCATTCTGCAAGCGACGCAAGACGTCGATCATCATGGCAAACACTTCAAGGGGCTGGTGATACGTGCAGGTTTGTTGGCGGGAGGCGCCGTCAACGGTGCGCTGGCCTTTTTTGCGTTGGGCCTGCTTATCAGCGGCATGAGAAGCTCAAGCGGTTCAGGCGGTGGACAAACCCGGGACTTGCTGGCGCATCTGCTGTCCTGGGAACACTCCAATTTATTGATCTATCTCGTTGCACTGGTCCCTCTGGGCACCGGCCTCGCTCATATCATCAAGGGTTGGAAGGCTTCGTTCGAGAAGTACTTCGAAGCGGACGAAGACGTGATGCGCTACGTCCGTCCAGTGTCGCGATTCGGTCTTATCGCCCGCGGTGTGGTCTTCATCGAAATCGCGTTCCTGCTGATGATCAGTGGTTCGAGCTATCAGGCCATGGATCCACCAGGGATGAGGGAAGCGCTCGACGCCCTGCAGAACCTGCCAGCCGGGAGTGTGGTCTTGATGCTGATAGCCCTGGGGTTGATCGCCTTCTCGGTCTACAGCTTTGCCGAAGCGTTCTGGCGCCGGATAAACATGGAAGTGCCCGGCGTTGCCGCTATCCGATAGCCACGCGCAGTCAAAGCCCGATGAACTTCACACCCCACAACGCCACCATCCCCACCACCAACGTCAACAGCGTACTGCGCCACCGCCAGGCCACCCACGCCGCCACAATCGCTGCCGGTATCTGAGGGTTCTCCAACACCAATGCCCCTTGCCCGTTGGGATAGATCACCGCAGGCAGAACCAGGGCCGCCAAGACGCTCGCCGGCACGTGCATCAAGGCCCGACGCATCAGGGGTGGAATCCGCCAGCGGCCATAGAGCTCGATGAAAGACAGTCGCATGGCGAAGGTTCCCAGACCCGCCGCGAGGAACAGGCCCCACAAGGAAAGATCACTCATGATGGCTCTCCTTCGATGCCATCGGCGGTTGCACGGTTTGAAATGCTCTCAATCACCAACCCGGCCAGAACTCCGCCGATGGAGGCCATGATCAACCCCAGGTTGTAGGGCAGCTTGACGGCCAGTACGGCAAGCAGTCCGCCGACCGCCGCGGCGCCCCAGCTTGCCTTGCTCCGCAGGCCGGGGATGAGCAACGCCAGGAAGGAAAGTGGTATGGCAAAACTCAAGGACCAGGTGTCTGGGATGCTCGCGCCCAAGTACACCCCGGCCAGCACCGAGAGTTGCCAGGCCAGCCACATGCCCACCGCCGTACCGGCATAGTAATGATGGGCAAACGCTCCCAATTCGCCCGATGAAAACTTCAGGCTGCACAGTGCATAGGCCTGGTCCGAAAGCAGGTAAGCCATCGGCCAGGTCCTGCGACGGGGCAAGTGGTGCAGGTGCGGCGCCAGGGAAGCGCTGTACATGATGAAACGCAGATTGATGACCAAGGCCGTGGCCACGATCGCCACCGGCACGACGCCGTTGTGCAACAACTGGAGTGCCACCATTTGGGCGGAGCCGGAATAGAACAGTAGCGTCATGCCCATGCTCATGCCGGGCGACAAGCCCATTTCAATGGCCATGACCCCCGTCACCAGCCCAAACGGGACGACACCCGGCGTCAATGGAAGGAGCGCACGAATACCTTGCATGAAAGCTTCTTTTCCACTTTGGCAGGGCATTTGTTTTCCTTGTTCGTTGTGCTCGCGCTAACGTTGCTCAGGGCATCGTGCGGTAGAGTGTAGGCATCGATGATCGCCGGGCTGAATCAACTTTTTTTCCGGCTAAACAGGTAGTTTTTGTTATGGCACGAAACGCCCCGCCTGATCAGGCGCTGATGAAAATGCCCTCGTTCAAGGCCATGAGATCCTTTGTCGCAGCAGCCAGGTATCGCAACTTTACCCGGGCGGCCGAGGCGTTATGCGTCACTCAGGCGGCGATCAGCCGCCAGATTCGCGATCTGGAAACGTACCTGGGCACAGAGTTGCTTATTCGCACGGGAAGAGAACTCAAGCTGACGCCGTCGGGAGCCGCGCTATTCGATGCCGCGCAGCTGTCGTTGCTCAACATTTTCCAGGCCACGGAAAGAATCCGCCGGAAAAAAAGCGAAAAACACATTCTCACCCTGTGCTGTACGCCCGCCATGTCGACCCTTTGGCTATCCCATAAGCTGAAGGACTTTTTCAGCGCCAATCCCGACATTGACTTGAACGTCATCACCACCCAGCACTTCCTGACCATGGAGCCCGGCATCAATCCGGATATCTTCATCGCCAAAAGCAGCGAGCACTACCCCGGCTACTTGCGTCAGGCGCTGTTTCACGAAGTTATCTATCCGGTGTGCACACCACGCTATCTGGAGACGCATCCTGAACTGCGCACATTGGAAGGCGTGCGTAACAGCACCCTGCTGGACCTGAATCCCTATGGTCGTTCCCAACAGTCGGAACAGATCGACTGGAATGTATGGTTCGCCTATCAGTCCCACGATTTGCAACTGCCCGTATCGGACAGCCCGCATTACTTCAGCAGCAACGACTACAGCCTCCTCCTGCAAATGACCCTGGATGATCAAGGCGTCGCGCTGGGCTGGGATCATCTGGTCAGGCATCTCGTGCAACAAGGTCGTCTGGTTAGGCCGGTCGCGGAGGAGTTGTCGCTCAGGGAGTCGATCCAGTACCTGATGATCAATGAGGACAAGAAAGAGGATCCTGCTTGCGTGCGCTTGAAGGGGTGGTTGGTCGATCAATTTCAATCGTGAGGGTGGGACAGCACCCCCACACTTCTGAAACTGACCCACCGCTATCGCGAGCAGGCTCGCTCCCACATTGGATTTAGGGGTACGAGGCCTTTGCGGACACCAGCAGACCTGTGGGAGCCGGGGTGTCCGCAGCATCTGCATACGCCACCAAACCCTGTGGGAGCCGGGCTTGCCCGCGATGGCGGCGGTACATTCAACATCTGCGTGGCAGCGTCACCCCGTCACACACCCGTGCGGCACTTTCCCGACAAAACTGTCCATCAGGCTCGCCACCACCATTTCCCCCATTCGCGTGCGGGTCTGCAGGGTTGCGCTGGCGCGGTGCGGTTGCAGGACCACCTGCTCGTTGCCAAACAAGGTGTCGGGAACATTCGGTTCATCGACGAACACATCCAGCCCCGCCCCCGCAATGTCACCAGCGGCCAGCGCCGCCACCAGATCGGCTTCGTTGACCAGCTTGCCCCGGGCCACGTTGATCAGGTAACCGCCCTTGCCCAGGGCATGCAGCACATGGGCATCGATGATGGCTTCGGCCTGATCGGCGGCGGCCGCGAGTATCAGGGCATCACTGGCGCTGGCCAGCTCCTTGAGATCGGCAATGAAAGTGTGCGTCACATCGCTCATGGGGTGCAGGTCGGTGTAGCTGATCGTGCAGCCGAACGCCGCAAGTCGCGTTGCCACGGCCCGGCCGACGCGTCCCATGCCGACGATACCAATGCGCATGCCGAACACCTGGCGGGCCAGCGGCAACGGTGACAACGGCGTCGCGCTGTGGGGCCATTGGCCCGAGCGCACGTAGCGATCACCGGTGCACAGGCCACGGCACACGGCAATCAACAGGCCGACGGCCAGATCGGCAACGTCTTCGGTCAGCGCACCAATGGTGGCGGTTACACGGATCCCGCGATCCCGAGCATAGGCCAGGTCCACCGCATCGGTGCCGACGCCGTTGACCGCCACCACCTCCAGCTTGGGCAACTGCGCCATGAGCGCCTGGCTGATGCCGGTATGCCCGCCAGTGATCACACCGCGAATGTGAGCGCCGTGTTCCAGCAGATAGGCCGATTTGTCGGCCTGTTCGAAATAGCGCCTGACAGTAAACAACTCATTGAGCCGGGTGTTGATTTCAGGAATCAGGATCGGACTGAGTTGCAGGACTTCTGGTTTCATGTGGACCTCATGGAGCGAAAGAGTAGATCGATTCAAACGTATTGCTGGCCGCTTACGGCTTGCGGATGTCTGTGTTCAGGCTCAACCGCGACCGGCAAAAGGCATGGCTGTGGCCATGACGGTCATGTTCAGGACGTTGGCCGACAGCGGCAGGCTCGCGATGTAGCGCACCGCGTCGGCTACATGCTTGACGTCCACCATCGGCTCTACCGCGATGCTGCCGTTGGCCTGGCGCACCCCCTTGGTCATGCGCACCGACATTTCGGTCAGGGCGTTGCCGATGTCGATCTGGCTGCAGGCGATGTTGAATGCCCGGCCGTCCAGGGCCAGGGATTTGGTCAGCCCCAGCACTGCGTGTTTGCTGGCGGTGTAGGCGCTGCTGAACGGCCGCGGGGTATGGGCGGAAATCGAACCATTATTGATGATGCGCCCGCCCTGCGGCTGTTGCCGGCGCATCAGCCCGAAGGCCCCGCGGGCACAAAGGAAAACTCCGTTGAGGTTAGTGTCGATAACGTTGCGCCATTGCTCGAACGTCAACTCATCCAGCGGCACGGCGGGCGCATTGACCCCAGCGTTGTTGAACATCACGTCCAGGCGTCCGAACGTCACGGTGATGGTTGCAAACAGCGCATCGACACTGGCCGGATCGCGCACATCAGTGGGCACCGCCAGCGCGTCCCGCCCCTCACTGACGGCCAGCTCAACCAATGCCTGCAAAGGTTCGGGACGGCGTCCGGCCAATACCAACGTGTACCCGTCTTCCATCAGGCCCAGGGCCACGGCGCGGCCGATGCCGCTGCCGGCACCGGTGACCAGGGCCACTTTCAATGGGTTGGACATACTGTTGTTTCCTTTCGCAGAATCTGTAGGGCAAATGCCGCATTCAAGGCCGCTGGCCGACACGCATTTCCAGTTGGCCGATGCCGTCGATGCCGGCGTTGATGATGTCGCCTGGCCGCAGCTCGTCGACGCCTGCCGGGCTGCCGGTCATGATCAGATCCCCCGCCCTGAGCGCCACCGATTGCGAGATTCGGCTGATCACTTCACTGACCGACCAGATCTGGCTGTCGAGGCTGTCGCGCTGGCGCTCCTGGCCGTTCACGTTCAACCACAAGTCCCCCTCGGGATGACCGGCCTTCGCAACCGGCACGATAGCGGTCATCGGCGCGGCACCGTCGAACACCTTGGCGCCTTCCCATGGCAAACCGTTGCGTTTGGCCAGCCGCTGGATATCACGGCGCGTCAGGTCAAGCCCTGCGGCGTAGCCCCACACATAAGCCAGCGCTTGGCTTTCGGGGATATTCGCACCGCCTTCACCGATGGCCACGACCAACTCGATTTCATGAACAAACTCTTCAGTCACCGACGGAAACGGCACTTCACCGACCGCATCCATCACACAACTGGCAGGCTTCATGAAAAACACCGGCGGCTGGCGGTTCTGCCCCTGAGCATCGGGCCATGGGTAATTGCGACCGACGCAAAACACCCGGCCGACGGGAAAACGCTGTTGGGTACCGACAACCGGCAGAGTCACTGGCAGGTCCGGAGTAAAGACATACTCGGTCATGTTCATCCTGATGAAAGTCCTGATAGAAGCGTCAGCGTACGGCGGCAATCCTTGGCAAAGTTGGACAAAAGCCGCCTCGTCTTGGAGAAAAAAGGGGTTCAGGCTCGGGTCTTGAGTTCTATGCGATACAGGCGCCCAAGCAGAAACGAGTAGGACAAAGTGCCCATCAATGCCACGCCGCCAATGAACCAGAAGGCCAAGGCAAACGAGCCGGTCTTTTGGACAATCGCGCCGATCACGATGGGGGTGACGATGCCGCCGATGTTGGCGGCCAGACTGGTGATCCCACCGGTGAGCCCGATGAGTTCCTTGGGCGCTACTTCCGACACCGCGGCCCACGAGGACGAAGCAATACCCTGGGCAAAGAAAGCGATGGTCAGGATGGCAATGCAGATGACGTTCGAGTCGGTGAAGTTTACCAAGACGATGGACATGCCCAGCATCGAGCCCACCACCAGCGGCAATTTACGCGCAAAGGACAGCGAATAGCCGCGGCGGATCAGCAGATCGGAAATGATCCCCGCCAGCAGAATGCCCACCGTTGCCCCCACGAACGGCAGCACGGCAAAGATCCCGGCCTTGATCATGGTCAGTTGACGCTCTTCGATCAGGTAGGTCGGGAACCAGGTGAGGAAGAAGTACAGCGCCGACGTGCTGGCGAACTTACCGATGCAAATCGCCCAGACCTGCCGATAGCTGAACAACTCGGCGATCTGCCGCCAGTTGAAACGGGTACGCTCCTGGCTGCTCTTGACCAGCCCTCCCCCGGCTTCGATGTACTTGAGCTCTTGCTTGCTGACTTTCTTGCAGTTCATCGGATCGCGGTACAGGTACAGCCAGAGCACACCGAACACAATCCCCAGTGCACCAGTGCTGTAAAACACATGTCGCCAGTCGTAGGTGGTAGCCAGCCATAGCAGTGCGCCGGTAAACAACGCCGTGCCCAGGTACTGGCCGCAGACGTAGATGCTGCTCGCCACACCCCGCTCCCGCGCCGGGAACCACACCGTGACCGCTCGACTATTGGCAGGAAACGCCGGTGCTTCCATCGCCCCGACGGCCAGGCGCAGGCCAAACAGCGACGCGAATCCCGTGGCAAGACCCTGGCAGACGGTGACCGTCGACCAACTGATCAGCGACACCCCGTAAGTGAACCGCGAGCCGAACCGATCAGCGATGAAGCCGGCGGGCACCAATGCGATGGCATAAGTCCAGGCGAAAGCGGAAAAGATCAGGCCCATTTCGATCTTGTCCAGGCCCAGGTCCTTGGCCATGAAAGGCGCCGCAATCGAGATGTTCACCCGATCGATGTAGTTGATGATCGTCGCAATCAACAGCAGCGACAGCATGAACCAACGCCGGCGCGATGGCAGTCGTGCAGACACGGTGGCGTCCAGGGCGTTGGCTGCCAACGGCGGCGCGGTAGTCTGGGAGGTGTGGGAATTCGACATGGATGACCCTTCATTATTGTTAGACGAATCGAAATACGTGCCAGCAGCACACCTTGATTGGCCTCGGGAAGGCAGCGGCTGCATGGCCGCCAATGTGGTCGTACAACCATGCGAAATCAATTGAGGAGTTAGACCGTTTTTTTCCTGAACAACGGTGATTGATGACGCTGTCCAAAAAAATCAGTGCTGAGAAATCCGCGTAAGATTTATCAAAATAGCTTTAACTATTTGTTTTAAAAAAATAATTTATATCAGCTGCGTCTGTCATTTCTTGGACAAGGGCTGTCTTCCTTTGAGTCGATAAATTCCATGCACGCCAGACGTCATCGTATGACTTATTGAAATGAAACTGATGACACCCTCACAATTACAACGTCCAAGCCGTTGTCGAGGATCCAAGTAGATGTCATCACCGAGCCAAGTCCCCACCTATTTCATGCAGCAGCGCTGCGAATTGACGGACTTCTACATCCGCGACAAAAAAGGTCGACGCGCCGAAACCAGCCTCCATCGTCACGAGTATTTCCAGATCCAGATCAACCTCGGCGGCGACACCGTGCAGCACATCGGTCATGTCGAGCGTCCGTTCCCGCGAAACACCCTGGCGTTCATCCTGCCCCATCGAGTGCATGTGATTCCGCACCCGGCGGACAGCAATTTCATGGTGATCAACTTTTCCCAGACCTTCCTGCTGCCCCATCTGCAGTGCGACCCGATGGATCTGGAAGAAGTCTCGATTCTGCTGGCTCCCGAGTTATCGCCGTTCCGTTTCCAGGAGCATCTGGATTTCATTCTGGGCCAAGAGGATTTCGTCAAAGTCTGTGGACTGATCGAGCAGATGCGTGTCCATGACAAGAACCGTCAGTTCGGCACCCGGGAGATCCTCAAGGGGTTGTTGCTGCAACTGATCGGCAGTGTCTGTGCCTTATATGCCGAGCCGCTCAAGCAATTGGCCGAAGAGAACGCTGCCGAAATAAGCCGCCGCGATGCACTGGGCAGGATGTCTGAATACCTGCGCAGGAATATTGCCGACCCCGACCTCAATCTGATCAAGGTAGCCGCTGCAACCTACCTGTCGCCGACCTACCTGACCCACTGGCTGCGCAAGGAAATCGGCAAGACCTTCACCGAACTGGTGCTTGAGCGCAGGATGCATGCGGCGCGCAACTACCTGCTCAATGGCACCCGTCCCGTGGGTGAGGTGGCGCGGTTGTGCGGGTTCGCTGACGAGGCTTATTTCTCACGGCGCTTCCGTCAGATCCATGGACTGCCACCCGGGCAGTTCAGGCGCACGCAACTGGATCCGGACAGGCCGCAGTTGGCGTTGAATACGTGACCCTACCGAGGGCATCGGTTCAACCCATGGCCTGCTACTGGTGGGTAACGAGCCAATTGAGCACTTCATCCCAGAGTGGTTCTGCCGATGGCCGGCACTCTACCGCACGGCCTACAGCCAGGCCGAAGCGCAAAGCCTGGGAGCCCGCCAAGTCATTGTGAAAACGGCTCGTTATTCAACGAGCCGTTTTCACAAGAGTGCCGGACGCCCCTAATATGCATCAGCGCAGAATCAACACCGCTGCCACCGCTGTCACCAGCACCACGCCGAATACCATGCGTGCGATCCACGGCGCTGTCAGCCAGACCCCCGTCACCCCGGCAATCTGCCCGACGTTTTTTTCCGTCAGGCGAAAACTCGGCTCGCGAAAGGGGTTGCCGCATTGAGGGCAAGCGTATGCCTTGTCGGAAATACGCGAAGAACATTCGGGACAATCGATCAGGCTCATTGCGCTACCTCAGGTGGGTTGAACTTCGGCCACTCAACAGACCATTCATCAGTTCTTTTGCTCTGTACCCGGCTTAGTTGTTGGGAGTAAGCCCCATCTGCGTCATGGGCAGCCAGGCCACTTAGCACTGAATAAGTGAAGACCATAGCCGACCCCAGGCAACGCAGCGGCCAATCCGTAATTGAAACTGTCATAGCCCCACGAACCGAAACCCATCACTGCGATTCGAATTGCGCCTGGCAGCCTATTGCTGAGCGTATTTGGACAAGGTCGCCTCAAGCGCGTCCGAAACGAGTGCAACCAGGATCGGCTGGGCATGGGCTTGCATGTAGCGACCGATTCCAACCTGCCGTTCTTTCACTTGCGACGCGTATATTGAAGCGCGGCCTTGCGCGACGAGCGACGACAACTCTTCTTCGGAGAAGGACTTCTCATAGGCCACGGCAAGGCTCTCATCCCATTTGGGCTGGTATTGCGGCAGCAATGCATTGATCTCGTCGGATACCGCACTGTTCGCACTGGCATTCCCAAGCTTATCGGCGATCGTCGCGTAGGTTGACGTGCTCTTCGCCGTCAGCAGCGCAAGGGAGGAGAGCTTCTTGCCCAGCCCGGTTTGGGCAACGAATGTACGAGCCTCGTTAAGCGAAGCTGCATCAGCTTGGACGGTGGTTGAGCAGGCGATGCACAGTGTCAGTGCGACAACTGCTAATGAAATCCTTTTCATTTTTTCCATTTCCAATCGGGTAGCAATAGGTCCTAGGGTAGTTTCATCCTCGAAGCTATGCCAGAGGCGCTGTTCGAGACCTGAAACAGATAGGTCCCATATCGCCCTTTTCCAGACGCCAGAAACCACAAACCCCCGACTTTCTCTAGGAAAATCAGGGGTCTGTGTTTGCAGAATGTGGCGGTGAAGGAGAGATTCGAAAGCACCCGATTGAGGTTTGCGGCGGATGGCCCCCCGGTTTATAAGGGTTTCAAGGCGATAGTTTGCGCGCAAACGTTCCCATGGCGGTCCCATGGAATCTGTTCGGTGACTGGCCCAAAGGCTGGCGTATAGGCCGTTTGCGTTTCTTGAGAACGGCGTTTTTCAAGGTAGTTGTCGCGTCACCGTCTAACCATGCTGCTCTTTTCTCGGCCTGCTGCTCTCGATCCGGATTCAGCAGCACCGTGCCTATCGGCTCCCAGTTCCGTGTTCGTCCAGACCAGCGTTCCGGGCTTTTCTTTCGGGCTTGCTCGTACAGTTCATGACGCTGAGCCAGGATCTGTTGATCCTGCCCTTGATGCCGCTCCGCCGGGGTCACGAAGCGGATCCGGCTATGCCGGTGTTCGTGGTTGTACCAACGCATGAAATCCCTGACCCAGATGCGTGCGGCGTCCAGGCTGGCAAAGCCATCTGCCGGCCAT
>NZ_LHVK01000029.1 GCF_001269905.1 Pseudomonas corrugata
CGTTTCTTGTCCTTACGGGCTTGTTCGCGATCGTCTTTTTGCTGGGCTTTTTCCGTCTTCTGGCCACTGATGAAGGCTTGCCTCCAGGCGCTGATTTGCTCGGGATACAGGCCTTTACGGCGGCAGTACTCACCCAGTTCAATCTCGGACAGGCCGGCGGCTTCAAGGACGACAGCAAACTTGATTTCGGCTGTCCAGTTCTGGGTCGATGAGGTGTTATCGGGCACTGCGTTTCCTTCAGAACTGACCTGCTTGCGCCAGTTCGACAAAGACATTTCGCTGACCCCTTCGCGCCGGGAAACCTCGGCCATCGACAGGTTGAGCGGAGGAAGCAGCATCTTGAGCAATGCGGCTTTGCGTTCAGGTGAATAGTACGGCACGAACAGTCTCTTTCCGCCCCCGATCTGCTTTTTCAGGAAAATTTGGAGAGGCGACAACTATCCTGACACCGGGGGCCGTGGCCTGCATCAAGGTTATGCGCGCGACGCTCACCGGCGGCCTGTCAGCTGGACTCCGAATCCCCCAAACATCCCACCTGTGTTTCACAAAAAATAATATGAGGACCTTCACTTGCAGGATGGCAATTAGCCTGCACAATGATAGCCATCCATTTTTAATCCAAAAGGTTGCTGGGTGGCGAACTGATCGGCGCGGGCCTCGGCTTCTTTGCGGGCATGAGTGTTGACGAATACAGGTGAACAACCCGCCACACTGGAGGCAACCATGAACGCAGTGCGACTTCACTAAGGAGAGTCAAAGGAAAGTAGCCTTGAACTAATCCGACCCAAAACCCTTGACGTACTTATGGAAATTTTCTATCGCCACCTCATTTTTTTCATAACCATAATCGCCCTCTTGGAGCCTCTCTTGAGGAGTCTTATTTCCAAAATAGTCCTCAAACCAGGCGTAATACTTGATCCTAATCACGCCAGGATCAAACTTACTGTCGAGGGTTTTCCACCACTTCAGGCACGGTGGGCATGGTGGAAGCTCGGTAAAACACTCTATCAACTTTATTCCACGTACACGCAACTCAGTACCCACATGATCCGGTGAGTTCTGAGCGGCGTTAATCATTATTTGCGTCAAGCCCTGATTTAAAAATCTAGCAGTAACCATCCTCTCAAACCCAACACGCTCCCCATGTAAACCGGGGGAGCCAGCAGGAGTGCTAGCGCTCCTGAATATACCTCCAACCTGGAGGTCATTCGTATCGAACATTCTAATTGAGGCAAAACACTTGCCTAGATTTTTATCTACAGATCCATGACGGTGCAACTTGGCATCAGCGGCCATAACATCATCGCCGTCTACATCAACAGGATCAAATTCGATAGCCATTTTTAAGCCCTCAATATCCCTGAGATAACGTACTCCCGCCCTGCTCCACCTTTCGTCAGTGTAGACGCTCGCTGGCTCAATCAAACAATGGAGGTCACCATGGCTGCCACGGCCGAATCATTCACTGCCCGAACGGCAGACCGCAAACGCGGCTGGGCTCGCTACTGCTCGAAATCCTGCAAAGCCAGCACACAGGAGCGCCGGACTCGCCAGTACGCACCTCTGACAGACGAGCAGCGTGAAAGCCAGGGATCAGCGGCGTGGGACGACCACGACGAAATCATGTCCGGAATCTCTGACAGGGATTATGGCGCCAGTGACGGTGGCCTGAACTAATCGACTCGCCGGGAGGCAGCCATGAACGCAGCGCTGAAACTCAGCCAGGAGCGTTTCGACGCTCAGTTGCCTCCACCGATGAGCGAGAGCCCATAGGAGGAAGCCCGGGCGGAATGGATCTTCAACTCCGTCGAGCAGTTGGCCCGGTTCGGCATCGCCGTTTCGTTCCAGCGCCGGATGCGCAAGCCGCAGGGCGTGACTGTGGCACAGCTAGCCCTGGCCGTTGATGAACACGTAACACATGCGAAAAAACAACTCAGAGCTGACCATTTTGTGGGGGTAAAAACGCCGAAAAATAAAAAAGGGTCGCGAGATAAAATCTCGCAACCCCTTGAATTATATGGTCGGGACGGAGTGATTCGAACACTCGACCCCTAGCACCCCATGCTAGTGCGCTACCGGACTGCGCTACGCCCCGACTAGGCGTGAATCTTGTTCCGCTTCTCAGTGGAACGCTCAGGAATATAACGCAAGCTTTTGAAAACTGGAAGTATTTAAAACAGAATTTTATTTCTTGAGCACCACCAGCACATCTTCAAGCTCGGCGATCATCTGGCGGATCATCTGTTTGTACTGGGTGGTATCGTCTTTGGCCTCGTCACCGGAGAGGCGCAGGCGTGCGCCGCCGATGGTGAAGCCCTGGTCGTACAGCAGCGCGCGGATCTGCCGGATCATCAACACGTCTTGTCGCTGATAATACCGGCGGTTTCCGCGGCGCTTGACCGGGTTGAGTTGAGGAAACTCCTGCTCCCAATAGCGCAGCACGTGCGGCTTTACCGCACATAGCTCGCTGACTTCACCAATGGTGAAGTAGCGTTTGCCCGGGATGACGGGTAGCTCGTCGTTATGACTTGGTTCCAGCATAAGCCTCAACTCGGGCCTTCAACTTCTGCCCTGGACGAAAGGTGACCACACGGCGAGCCGTGATCGGGATTTCTTCTCCCGTTTTCGGATTGCGGCCAGGCCGCTGGCGTTTGTCCCGAAGGTCGAAATTGCCGAAACCGGACAATTTGACCTGTTCGTTGTCTTCGAGAGCGTGCCTGATTTCTTCGAAAAACAGTTCGACCAGTTCTTTGGCCTCCCGTTTATTCAGGCCCAGCTCCTCGTACAGACGTTCCGCCATCTCAGCTTTCGTCAGAGCCCCCATACGTCACTTCCTTAACGTGGCGTTCAACCTGTTTTCGAGCGAGGTGAGGATATTCTGCGTTGCGGTATTCACCTCATCGTCATTAAGAGTGCGCGATGGATGCTGCCAGGTCAAGCCGACTGCAAGGCTTTTTCTATGCGGATCAATGCCTTTACCCTGATACACGTCAAATAGCCTGAGGTCCGTCAGCCATTCGCCTGCATTTTCACGGATTACGTCCAGCACAGCACTGGATGCAACGTCGCGGTCAGCCAGCAACGCCAGGTCACGGCGCACTTCAGGAAAGCGCGATAACTCCTGGAATTTCGGCATTTTCCCCAGTGCAACTTCGGCCAGGACCAGCTCGAAGACGAACACCGGACGATCGAGGCCCAGGGTTTTCGACAGTTCAGGGTGAATGGCGCCGACATAGCCGACTTCACGCCCGTCTCGCTCGATGCGCGCAGTCTGTCCCGGGTGCAGGGCTGGATGCTTGCCCGGCACGAAGGTGAATGCGTCAAGGGCACCGGCGAAGCCGAGCACTGCTTCCACGTCAGCCTTGACGTCAAAGAAGTCGACGACATCGCGACCTTGCGCCCAGCCTTCCGGCAGGCGGCTGCCGCAGACGACGCCGGCGAGCATCGGTTCCTGCTTCAGGCCGTCCAGTTGACCGACGAAACGCAGGCCGCTTTCGAACAAGCGCACGCGATCCTGTTGACGGTTCAGGTTGTGCTGCAGCGACTTGACCAGGCCGGGCCACAAGGACGAGCGCATGGCCGCCATATCGTTGGAGATCGGATTGGCCAGCAACAGCGGCTCGACGCCTGGGCTGAACAGTTCGAACTGGCGCGGATCAATGAAGCTGTAGGTGATCGCTTCCTGATACCCACGGGCTACCAGCAGGCGGCGCAGTTCCGGCAGCTCGCTACGAGCCTCGGCCTTAGCCTGTGGGGCCAGGCGAGCCTGCGGGTAGCGAACCGGCAGACGGTTGTAGCCGTACAGGCGGGCCAACTCTTCGATCAGGTCGACTTCCAGGCTGATATCGAAACGATGACTTGGCACTTCGACGCGCCACTGCCCTGCTCCGTCGGCACTGATGTTCAGGCCCAGGGCGCTGAGCAGACGCTCGACTTCGGCAGCATCCATGTCCATGCCCAGCATCTGGGAAATGCGTTGGGCACGCAAAGTGACCGGTGCAATCTTGGGCAGGTGCTGTTCACTGACGGTTTCGATGATCGGGCCGGCTTCGCCACCGGTGATCTCCAGCAGCAGGCCAGTGGCGCGCTCCATGGCTTCACGGGCCAATTGCCAGTCCACGCCACGCTCGTAGCGGTGCGAGGCATCGGTGTGCAGGCCATAGGAACGAGCCTTGCCAGCGACAGCGATCTGGTCGAAGAACGCACTTTCCAGGAATACGTCGCGAGTCGACGCCGAAACGCCGCTGTGCTCGCCGCCCATCACGCCGGCAATGGCCAGGGCGCGGGAGTGGTCGGCGATCACCAGGGTATCGCTGCGCAGGGTGACTTCCTGGCCGTCGAGCAGGACCAGCTTCTCGCCCTCCTCGGCCATGCGCACGCGGACGCCGCCATTGATTTCGGCGAGGTCGAACGCGTGCAGGGGTTGACCCAGTTCCAGCATCACGTAGTTGGTGATGTCGACGGCTGCGTCGATGCTGCGCACGTCGGCGCGGCGCAGGCGCTCGACCATCCACAACGGCGTCGGCTTCGACAGGTCGACGTTACGGATCACACGGCCCAGGTAACGCGGGCACGCTGCTGGTGCCAGGACCTCGACCGAACGCACCTCGTCATGCACTGCCGGAACTGGCGCGACCGTCGGGCGAGCCACTGGAGCGTCGTACAAGGCGCCCACTTCCCGGGCCAGACCAGCCAGGGACAGGCAGTCGCCACGGTTCGGCGTCAGGTCGACTTCGATGCTGGCGTCGTCCAGGCCCAGGTATTCACGAATGTCCTGGCCCACCGGCGCATCGGCCGGGAGTTCCATCAGGCCATCGTTGCCTTCACCGATCTGCAGTTCGGCCTGGGAGCACAACATGCCGTTGGACTCGACGCCACGCAGCTTGGCCTTCTTGATCTTGAAGTCGCCCGGCAGCTCGGCGCCAATCATCGCGAACGGGATCTTCAGGCCGGGGCGCACGTTTGGCGCGCCGCAGACCACTTGGAAGGTTTCCCCGCCATTGCTGACCTGGCAAACCCGCAACTTGTCAGCGTCCGGGTGTTGTTCGGTGCTCAGCACCTCGCCCACCACCACACCACTGAATTCACCGGCGGCCGGCGTCACGCTATCGACCTCAAGACCGGCCATCGACAGGCGAGCAACCAGCTCGTCCCGGCTTACCTGCGGGCTAACCCAGCCGCGCAGCCATTGTTCACTGAATTTCATCCTGCTCTCCTAATAGATTCGTTACGGACCCGCGACCTAGCGAAATTGCGCAAGGAACCGCAAGTCGTTGTCGAAGAACAGGCGCAAGTCATTTACACCGTAACGCAGCATGGCCAGACGCTCGACGCCCATGCCGAAAGCAAACCCCGAGAACTCTTCCGGGTCGATCCCGGACATACGCAGCACGTTCGGGTGAACCATGCCGCAGCCCATGACTTCCAGCCAGCCAGTCTGCTTGCAGACCCGGCAGCCCTTGCCGCTGCACATCACGCATTCCATGTCGACTTCAGCCGAGGGCTCGGTGAATGGGAAGTACGAAGGGCGGAAACGCACGGCCAGCTCTTTCTCGAAGAACACCCGCAGGAACTCTTCGATGGTGCCTTTGAGGTCGGCGAAATTGATGTCGCGATCGACCAGCAGGCCTTCGACCTGGTGGAACATCGGCGAGTGGGTGATATCCGAGTCGCTACGGTACACACGGCCTGGGCAGACGATGCGGATCGGCGGCTTTTTCGATTCCATGGTGCGGACCTGTACCGGCGAGGTATGGGTGCGCAACAGCATGTTCGCGTTGAAATAGAAGGTGTCATGCATCGACCGGGCCGGGTGGTGGCCTGGGATGTTGAGCGCTTCGAAGTTGTGGTAGTCGTCTTCGACCTCAGGGCCCTCGGCGATGCCGTAGCCGATGTGGGTGAAGAACTGCTCGATGCGTTCCAGGGTCCGGGTCACCGGGTGCAGGCCGCCGGAGGTCTGGCCACGGCCAGGCAGGGTCACGTCGATGGACTCGGCGGCGAGCTTGGCAGCCAGTTCCGCCTCCTCGAACAACGCCTTGCGCGCATTGAGGACTTCTGTGACACGCTCCTTGGCAACGTTGATCAGCGCACCGACCTGCGGACGCTCTTCGGCCGGCAGGTTCCCCAGGGTCTTCATCACCTGGGTCAACTCGCCCTTCTTGCCAAGGTAGTGAACCCGGATTTGCTCCAGGGCATTGATATCTTCAGCGCTTTGCACAGCCTCTAGTGCTTGAGAGACCAGCGCGTCCAGGTTTTCCATGTACAGACTCCAGATACAAAATAGGGGAAGAGCTTTAAGGCTCTTCCCCTATTTATGACGTTTGACACCTGGGCCCACAGAGGTGGGCCCCGGTGACTGCCGGGGGTACTTAAGCCAAGGTGGCTTTAGCTTTCTCGACAATCGCAGCAAACGCCGCTTTTTCGTTCACTGCCAGATCAGCCAGAACCTTACGGTCGATCTCGATGGATGCCTTTTTCAGGCCAGCGATCAAACGGCTGTAGGACAGGCCGTTGGTACGAGCACCAGCATTGATACGAGCGATCCACAGAGCGCGGAACTGACGTTTTTTCTGACGACGGTCACGGTAGGCGTATTGGCCTGCCTTGATTACGGCTTGCTTGGCAACACGGAATACGCGGGAACGCGCACCGTAGTAGCCTTTAGCAAGTTTCATAATTTTCTTGTGACGCTTACGGGCAATGACGCCACGCTTTACACGAGCCATGAGTTACTTCCTCTATTCTTGATCCAAAAATTAACGAAGGCGCAACATGCGCTCGACTTTTGCCACGTCAGACGGATGCAGCAAGCTGCTACCGCGCAGTTGACGCTTACGCTTGGTCGACATTTTGGTCAGGATGTGGCTCTTGAAAGCGTGCTTGTGCTTGATGCCGTTAGCAGTTTTCAGAAACCGCTTGGCAGCACCACTTTTGGTTTTCATCTTTGGCATGTTCGGATACTCCGCATTCAGTTGATAAACATAATCGCAAGGCCTGCCGTGCCCTGGTGATTACTTCTTCTTTTTCGGGGCGATGACCATGATCAGCTGGCGTCCTTCCATCTTAGGATGCTGTTCGACCGAACCGTACTCGAGCAGGTCTTGTTCAACCCGCTTGAGGAGTTCCATCCCCAGCTCCTGGTGGGCCATCTCACGGCCGCGGAATCGCAAGGATACCTTGGCCCTGTCCCCGTCACTCAGGAAACGTACCAGGTTGCGCAGTTTTACCTGGTAATCCCCTTCCTCCGTCCCTGGACGAAACTTGATTTCTTTTACCTGAATCTGCTTCTGGTTTTTCTTCGCCGCAGCAATCTGTTTCTTCTTCTCGAAGATCGATTTGCCGTAGTCCATCACCCGGCAAACCGGCGGGACTGCGTCTGCGGAAATTTCCACCAGATCAAGCTTGGCTTCTTCAGCAATACGAAGCGCTTCATCAATCGAGACGATGCCAATCTGCTCGCCGTCAGCGCCAATTAACCGAACCTCGCGTGCCGAGATATTCTCGTTGATCGGGGCCTTCGGTGCAGCTCGTTTATCTTGTCTCATTTCACGCTTAATAATAATTACTCCGAATCTGGGCGACCACGCCGGGAAACCGCTTGCGCGAGGAACTCGGCGAATTCGGCGACGGGCATCGAGCCCAGGTCAGCACCTTCACGAGTACGCACAGCGACAGTCTGCATCTCGACCTCCCTATCTCCAATAACCAAGAGAAAGGGAACCTTGAGCAAAGTATGCTCGCGGATTTTAAAGCCGATCTTTTCATTTCTCAAGTCAGACTTGGCACGAAATCCGCTTTGGTTGAGAGTTTTTTCGACCTCGGCGGCAAAATCTGCCTGTTTATCAGTGATATTCATGATCACTGCCTGGGTCGGCGCCAGCCACGCGGGGAACGCGCCCTCGTAATGCTCGATCAGAATCCCGACGAAACGCTCGAAGGAACCGAGGATCGCGCGGTGAAGCATGACCGGGTGCTTGCGACTGTTGTCTTCGGACACGTATTCGGCGCCCAGACGGATCGGCAGGTTGAAATCGAGCTGCAAGGTACCACATTGCCAGACGCGACCCAGACAATCTTTCAGGGAGAATTCGATCTTCGGACCGTAGAAGGCCCCTTCCCCCGGCTGCAGGTCGTACGCAAGGCCCGCGCTATCGAGGGCGGCCGCCAGTGCGGCCTCGGCGCGATCCCACAGCTCGTCGGAGCCCACGCGTTTTTCCGGACGAGTGGACAGCTTCATCTCGACTTCGGTGAAGCCGAAGTCACGGTAGACGTCCATGGTCAGCTTGATGAACGCGGCGGATTCAGCCTGCATCTGCTCTTCGGTGCAGAAAATATGCGCATCGTCCTGGGTAAATGCACGCACGCGCATGATGCCGTGCAACGCACCCGACGGCTCGTTACGGTGGCACGCACCAAACTCGGCCAAGCGCATCGGCAGCTCGCGGTAGCTTTTCAGGCCCTGGTTGAACACCTGCACGTGGCATGGGCAGTTCATCGGCTTGATGGCGTAGTCGCGGTTTTCCGACTGGGTGGTGAACATGTTGTCCGCGTAGTTGGCCCAGTGCCCGGATTTTTCCCACAGGCTGCGGTCGACCACTTGCGGCGTCTTGATTTCCAGATAGCCGTTTTCACGCTGGACCTGGCGCATGTACTGCTCGAGCACCTGGTACATCGTCCAGCCGTTAGGGTGCCAGAACACCATGCCCGGGGATTCTTCCTGGGTGTGGAACAGGCCCAGGCGCTTGCCGATCTTGCGGTGATCGCGCTTCTCGGCTTCCTCGATGCGCTGGATGTAGGCCGCCAGTTGCTTCTTGTCAGCCCAGGCAGTGCCGTAGACGCGCTGCAACTGCTCGTTCTTCGCGTCGCCACGCCAGTAGGCGCCGGACAGCTTGGTCAGCTTGAAGGACTTCAGGAAACGGGTGTTCGGCACGTGCGGACCGCGGCACATGTCGACGTATTCTTCGTGGTAGTACAGGCCCATGGCCTGTTCGTCCGGCATGTCTTCCACCAGACGCAGCTTGTAGTCCTCGCCACGGGCCTTGAAGACTTCGATGACTTCGGCGCGCGGGGTGACTTTCTTGATGACGTCGTAGTCCTTCTCGATCAGCTGCTGCATGCGCTGTTCGATGGCGGCCATGTCGTCCGGGGTAAAAGGACGCTCGAAGGCGATGTCGTAATAGAAGCCTTCGTCGATGACCGGCCCGATGACCATCTTCGCGCTCGGGTACAACTGCTTGACCGCATGGCCGACCAGGTGCGCGCAGGAGTGGCGAATGATCTCCAGTCCCTCTTCATCCTTGGGCGTGATGATTTGCAGCGTGGCGTCGCTGTCGATGACATCACTGGCATCCACCAGTTTGCCGTTGACCTTGCCGGCCAGGGTAGCCTTGGCCAGGCCTGCACCGATGGATGCGGCGACCTCGGCTACGGATACCGGATGATCGAATGAACGTTGACTGCCGTCGGGAAGAGTAATAGTTGGCATGGCGCCTCCTCTCCTAGTGGTGACCCCTACCAAAGGTCACGTGGGTTGGGATGAGCCAGTACAAGATCCAGTCCAGGCCATTCAATCATGAACGCCTGCCTTACAGCGGCAGGAGCCTTGCGGCCAACCGGGAAACCGAACCAGAGTGACTGGGATTCAAATCAGGGTTATTTCGAACATTTGCCGCCGCCGGGACCTGTCGTCATCCGGAGCCTGAAAATACCCGAGCCCGGCATCCTAGCACAGATGAACGGTCATCGCCGTGCTCGAATTGCAGCCTGTGGAAGCAAAGCTTGCTCGCGATCAGGTATAACAGCCGACCACAATGTTTCAGGCCCGCCCTACTATCGCGAGCATCGCGAGCAATCTTTGCTCCCACAGGCCTTGCTCGGCACCAAGCGTAAACCCCTGGTTTTTATGCCAGAGTGCTGAACTGAAACGCCCCACAACACCTCTGATAACAAGACATCGACCCAAAAGGAGCATCCCAGCATGCGTCTGAACACGTTATTGGCAGCAGTCGCCCCTTTCGCCCTGCTGCTCCCGCTGACCGCCCACGCCGACTGGCCAAAAGGCGAGCGTGAGAAATACATGGCCCAGTGCACCCAGACGGCCACCCCTCAGATCGGCGCGGCAGCAGCCAAATCTCACTGCGCCTGTGGTGCCGATGCGATCAAGTCCTACCCGGCTGCCGACCTCCAGGCCCTGATGGACAACAAGGCGCCCGTGGAACTGCAGCAGAAGGCGCTCGGACAGATCGCCAAATGCAAGGCCGTTCCTTCGAAGAAAAAATGAGCAGACAGGCCTTTCAAGACCGCCTTGAGCCCATGAAAAACCCCGAATTTGCCTTTTTTCAGACGAATTTTGCAGGTTTTACAGCTTTTTTTATCGCCTTTACTTTCGGCTAAAACCCTTTAAAACCGGGGCTTTCAGCGGAGAAAGGCGGTAAAGAAAAGACGACTGTTCGGCAAACAGCACGTCCGGGGGGCTCCCAAATCGAACATTTCGACTATGATACCCAGGTGTGCCCAGTTGGCCTGAGCAGCACAGCACTACTGAAAATATATGTTTCTTGGAGATACACCATGTCTAATCGCCAAACCGGCACCGTTAAATGGTTCAACGATGAAAAAGGCTTCGGCTTCATCACTCCTCAAGGTGGCGGTGACGACCTGTTCGTACACTTCAAAGCTATCGAAAGCGACGGTTTCAAAAGCCTGAAAGAAGGCCAGACTGTTTCCTTCGTGGCTGAGAAAGGCCAAAAGGGTATGCAAGCTGCACAAGTTCGCCCAGAGTAATTTCTCGGCGCGCTAAAAAAACCCCGTCCATGTGACGGGGTTTTTTATGGGCGATTGAAAATCCGGCTCAGCCGCAGTTCACCCGATTGACCACCAGGTTGGCATCGGTATTGAGATTCAGGCGATCGGAGCGGTACTCAAGCGTCACCATGTCGTTGGGCTTGAGGATCCGGGCGATCTGCGCGCCGGAACGACTGCGGGCCTGTTCCAGCAATTGTGGCGAGGCCTTTTTGCCGATCGCAAACTCGGCTCCCTTCGCTTCGCAACGCTCGTAACCGGTATCGGCGGCGACCGGCTCAGGGGACGATTCAGTGTTGCTGCTGCAACCGTGCAAGAACCCGGCGGCCAGCAAAATACTCAATGAAGCGAGCTTCCAAGGCATGAAGCCTCCTTTCTTTGATCAATAAACAGAGAGCGTGCGACAACCCAAACGAAGCTTGGTTTCAGCACAAGGGCCACCATCACGCTCTTCCACCTGGAAAACGGGGAGTTTGCCTGAGCCCGACATATCTGGTCAGACATGAATCGTGACTGAATATGTTCAACGCTCAATAAATATCAATGTAGTCGAAGGGTGGATTCGGCCAATTGTCTTTCAGGGCATTGTAGATCTGCATGACCCAGACCTCGTCACTGGCAGCGACTCGTCCGACATACCCCGACCCCTTCGCCCACGTCTCAAGTCGAAACAGCAAGCCATCGATGTCGGCGCCACCCACCACGCCCGAAGACAGATAGGCGATACCACCCTTGGTCACGCGCAATTGGGTGTGTTCGTCATCACTGGCCGATGCCAGCAACTGGCGAACGGCGTCAAGGGTCAGCCCGTCAGGCGCGTTCAAATCGATCTGCACGGCAGGGGCTCCTTGAACAGTCAAAAGAACAAGTGTCGCACAGCCCTCCCCTGATGCCTAAGTCGCAGTGCCAAACCAGGGCAAAAGTGGTTAACTCAGCCTACAGACCTCCCAACCCGCGAGTCCTGCCATGAGCATCATCAACATCGAAGCCACCATCAATGCCAAATGGTCGGAGGGCCACAGCTCCTATAGCCCTGGCAGCCCCGAGGAGCTGGCGATCATCGGTATAGAGCTGTTGGTGAAGGAACTGGGGACGGAGGTTGCCCGGAATTTCATCCGGCAGGCATTCGAACGCTACCCGAGTGAGATCACTCAAGAGCCTGTGGGAGCCGACCTTGCTCGCGATGACAGCGGACCAGCCAACATTATTGTCGACTGATAATCCTATCGCGAGCAGGCTCGCTCCCACAGGTCTTGTGCTTGAGGCAGATTACTTGAGACGGGCCAGACGCTCGGTCAGCAGGTCAAAGAAACCCTGGGCGTCGCCGTTTTCCACCCAGAATGCATTCTTGGGCGCTTTCAGGCCGTCATACCAATCAACGATGGTTTGCCCGAAAGTCGGCCCCTCGCGGCTGTCTACTACGACGTTGGCCGGGCGACCAGTAAACAACTGCGGCTTGAGCAGGTAGGCGATCACCGTCGCGTCATGCACCGGCCCGCCCGACATGCCGTAGTGCTCCATATCGCCCTTGACGTACTCGTTGAGAATATCGCCGACCAGTTTGCTGGCATTGTTATTCACAGCCGCGATCTGCTTGAGGCGAGCTTCGCTGGTAAGAATCTTGTGGGTCACGTCCAGCGGCAGGTAGGTCAGCTTCACACCGCTTTTGGCGACCACCTCGGCTGCCTGCGGGTCGGCGAACAGATTGAATTCAGCCACCGGCGTGATGTTTCCGCCATTGAAGTGCGCACCGCCCATCACCACCACTTCCTTGATGCCCTGGACGATGTCCGGCTCCTGAATCAGCGCCAAGGCCAGGTTGGTCTGCGGACCGAGCATGGCAATGGTGATGCTGTGGGGTTTGGCGGTCTTGAGAGTGTCGATCAGGTAGTTGACGGCGTTGCCCTTGGCCAATCCCTTTTTCGGTTCATGAACGGTGACACCCGACAGGCCTTCCTTGCCATGGATGTTTTCCGCGTAGATCGGCGTGCGCATCATTGGCTTCGGCGCACCGGCGTATACCGGCACCTCCTCGCGCCCTGCCCATTCCCGGGCCAGGCGAGCGTTGCGGGAGGTCTTGTCCAGGCGCACATTGCCCGCGACGGTGGTCAGCGCACGAATCTGCAGCTCATCAGGGGATGCCAGGGCGAACAGCAGGGCAACCACGTCGTCGGCCCCGGGATCGGTATCGATGATCAGATCGATTTTTTCCGCCGCCTGGGCACTCGAAGCGGTGATCAGTGACAACAACAGCAGACTCCGGAACAGTTGATGCATTTTCTGGGCATAGCGGTGCATGGTGCACTCCTTGTGCGGGGTTTTAAAAGGTAACTCCAGCAATCAGCACAACGTTGCAGTACGGAGAGCATTCTCCTGTGCGAATAATCGCTCGAGCTTGTCGGCTGAGGACCTTGAATTGCTCATGACTGACCAACTCCCGCGCCCCCATTGCCCCTTCGGCCTGTAACGATTCGAGCGTCGACAGGGCCGAAGGCTGTTTATCGAAGATCTCCGTGGCCAGCACATGACTTTCCACCTGCATTTCACTGAGTACCACTTTCAGGGTACTGACGAAATCGGGGATGCCGTGGGTGAGGGCCAGGTCGATCAACTCGACCCCGGGAGGGACCGGCAACCCGGCATCACCAATGACCACCTTATCGCCATGACCGAGCGAGGCGATCAGTCGCGAGAGGGCCACATTCAACAAGGGCGTTTTTTTCATGATTTGAAAGCCTGTACTTCCAGCAACGTGGGAATGGAGGGCTGGGCCCCGACGCGGGTGACCGACAGCGCAGCGGCGACCTGACCGAAACGAATCGCGTCGACTTCGCTTTTTCCATTGGCCAGGGCAGCCGCAAAGCCACCGACAAAAGTGTCCCCCGCTGCCGTAGTGTCCACAGCCTTGACCCGCGGCGCCGGGAAATGTTCGAAACTCGAGCCGTTGGCGAACATCAGCCCTTGGGCACCCAACGTCACGACCACCTTGCCGGCACCGGCGGCGATCAACTGCGCCGCGGCAGCTTCGGCGGTTTCCAGGGAGTCCACCGCCAACCCGCTCAGCACGGCGGCTTCGCTCTCATTGGGAATAAGGTAGTCGACACACGCGTACCAATCGGCCGGAAGCGCACGGGACGCCGGTGCCGGGTTGAGGATGACGATCTTGCCCAGCTCGCGGCCGCGCTTGAGTGCATGGCCGACGGTGGCATCGGGCACCTCGAGCTGACAGATGATGACATCGGCGCCTTGCAGCACCTTGTCGAAACCGTCCAGGACCTCAGGCGTGAGGGCACCATTGGCACCCGCGACGATGACAATCGCATTCTGGCTGTTGTCATCGACCACGATCAGCGCCACGCCGCTGGCCCCCTCCACGACGCTGACCGCCCGGCAATCGATGCCCTCGGCCAGCAGCGCGCCTCGCAACTCCTGGCCATAGGCATCACTGCCCACGCAACCGACCATGGACACCTGCGCGCCCAGGCGCGCCGCGGCCACCGCCTGATTGGCGCCCTTGCCCCCCGCAATGGTGGAGAACGAATGGCCGATCAGCGTTTCACCGCCCCGGGGCAGACGCGGCGCGCGGGTCACCAGATCCATGTTCAGGCTGCCTATTACCACTACTTTTGCAGACATACGTTACTACTCATCCATTCGGTTCAGCGGTATTGGGCGAATGTACCGGACAGCGGCGCGGTCGACTCTCGCAAGACAATGCTGGGCGTCACGATCCGTTGATCGGTGACAAGCCCGGGCGTGGCGATCCGCCGCAACAACACTTCTGCCGCCATCTCGCCAAGTTGCAGGATCGATTGCCCCACCGTGGTCAGCGCCGGGTAGACATAGCGGCTCATCTGGATGTCGTCGAAACCGATGACTGACAGTTCGCTGGGCACCCGCACATTGCGCTCGGCGGCGGCTCGCAGCACACCGATGCCGATCATGTCGTTGGCCGCAAAAATCGCGCTGGGTGGCTGGTGTTCAAGCAACTCGGCTGCGGCGCGGTAGCCACCCGTGCTGGTGAAATCACTCTCGAGCATACGCTCGACAGGCAGTTCGATCCCCGTCTCCTTCAACGCACGGCAGTAACCGGCCAGACGCATCTGCGCCACGCTGGTATCTGCCGGACCACCGATAAAGGCTATATCGCGGTGCCCCAGCTCCAGCAGGTGTCGGGTTGCCAGGTACGCGCCGTATTCATGATCGATGCGCACCAGGTCCGCATCGACGCCATCCAGCCCACGGTCGACAATGACCATGGGCGTGCGCACACCGGCCAGCCCCTGCGCCAGGCCGACATCGCCACCGGCGGAAGCGACGATCAGGCCGTCAATGCGCTTTTCCAGCAGCACCCGCAGGTAGCTGCGCTGCTTGTCCGGGTTGTCGTCGGAGTTGCACAGGATCACGCAATAACCGTTGCGCTCGCAGTAATCCTCGATCCCCCGGGCCAGTTCGGCAAAGTAAGGGTTGAGACTGTTGGGCACCAACAGGCCGATGGTCGCCGTGGTCTTGGCCTTGAGCGAACGGGCCACCGCGCTGGGCACATAATCGAGACGCTTGATTGCTGCCTCGACCTTGAGTCGAACCTCTTCGCTGACCGGCCGGGTCTTGTTCACGACATGGGACACCGTCGTATAGGAAATCCCCGCGAGCGCCGCTACATCCTTGATCGTCGCCATGGCTCAGGCCCGCCGGCTGGCGCGCTGGCTGCGGTAAGTATCCAGCACCACCGCGACCACGATCACCGCACCGGTAATGATGCGTTTGGTCGGTTCGGTCGCGCCGATCTGCGCCAGGCCCGCTGCCAGTATGGAGATGATCAACACGCCAAAGAACGTACTGATGACCGAACCGCGCCCGCCCATCAGGCTGGTGCCACCGATCACCACCGCGGCAATGACCTGCAACTCAAGCCCTGAGCCCGCATTCGGGTCCGCCGCCTCCAGGCGGGAAATCTGGAACAGCGCCGCCAATCCGGCCAGCAAGCCCATCAGACTGAACACCAGGATCTTGTAGGGTTTCGGGTTGATGCCGGCCAGGCGCACGGCTTCTTCGTTGGTGCCGATGCCGATCAGGTAGCGACCGAATACCGTGCGGGTCAAAACGGCCTGGGCAATGAAGATCACCAGCAAGGCGATGATGAATGACGGCGAGATACCGAACGCAATCGGGTTGGATAGCCAGGCGAAGGAGTCGCCGATATAAGCCGTCCGGGACCCGGTCATCTGGTAAGCGAGGCCACGGGCCATTTCCAGCACGCCGAGGGAGACGATGAACGATGGAATCCGCCACGCCACGGTAATCGAACCGGTAACGGTTCCCGCCAGCGCCGCCACGGCCATGCCCAGCAAGGCCGACGGCCAGACGCTCCAGCCCCAGCCGAGTACCGCGACGCTGACCGTCGACGCCGCCAGCGCCAGCACCGAACCCACCGACAGGTCGATGCCGCCGATGATCAGGATGAAGGTCATGCCGACCGCCAGCACCATGAGGTCAGGAATCTGGTTCGCCAGGGTGCTGAACGTGTCATAGGAGAGAAAGTGGCTGCTCAGGACCGAGAACAGCGCGATCATGGCCAGCAGCGCGCCGGCCAGGCCCAGGTAAGTACCGAGGCCATAGAAGTTGCCACTCGGCTTGCTGACGGCAGATGCGGTTTTCATGAAAATTCCCTAGGCGCCGCTTCATTGAGCAACGCATCACGTTTCTGATAGCCGGCGAATGCGGCGGCAAGCAAGTCATCCTGGGTCCAGCTGTCACGCTCGAAGGTGTCGATCAGGCGTCCGGCGGACAGCACGCCGATCCGGTCGCAGATCAACATCAGCTCCCGGAGGTCGCTGGAGACCACGACCAGAGCCTTGCCCTGGCGAGTCAATTCACCGAGCAGTGCATAGATGTCGAATTTCGCGCCGACGTCGATACCACGGGTCGGCTCGTCGAACAACAGCACCGAACAATCGCGTTCGAGCCAGCGGCCGATCACCACCTTCTGCTGATTACCGCCCGACAGCTCGGACACCAGTTGCGACGGACTGGAACTGCGGATGCGCATGGCATCGATCTGCCGCCGCGCCAGAGACAGTTCGTCATTGCCGTTGACGATACCGGCACTGGAAATCTCCGGCATGTTACCCAAGGCAATATTGGCGGCAATGGATTGGGTCAACAACAGGCCTTCGCCCTTGCGATCCTCGGTGATCAAGGCAATTCCATGGGCCACTGCATCGGCCGGCGATCGGATGTTGGCGACGGTGGCCGGCGAACCCAACGCCACCGTGCCGCTGTCGGCCTCATCGGCGCCGAAGATCAGCCGCAACAGCTCGGTACGCCCCGCCCCGATCAGGCCGGAAATGCCGAATATCTCGCCACTGCGGACCTCGAAGGACACATCGCGGACCTTGTCGGAACGGCTCAGACCTTTGACGGTGAGTGCCGGCGCGCCGATTTGCCGCGGGCCCAGGTCGATGTGCTCGCCCAGATCGCGACCGACCATCAGCGTCACCAGTTGCTCGCTGTTGTAATTGGCCATCGGCTCGACACAGACCAGGTTACCGTCGCGCAGCACCGCAATGCGCTGGGCCACCCGTGCCAACTCTTCGAGGCGATGGGAAATGTAGATGATCGAAACGCCCCGGGCCTGCAGGCGGGTGATCTGTTCGAACAACATCTCGACCTCGCGCGCCGTCAGCATGGCGGTCGGCTCGTCAAGAATCAGCACATGGCAATCGCCAATCAGGTTGCGGGCGATCTCGACCATCTGCTGGTGACCGATACCGAGTTCGCCGACCAGGGTGTCGGGGTCAATTGCGTCGAGCCCCACCTGGGCCATGGCTTGCACGGCCGCTTCGCGCAACTGCTTGCGGCTGATCCAGCCGCAGCGGCTGGGCAGGTTGTCGAGAAACAGGTTTTCGGCCACGGACAGGGTCGGCAGCAGGTTGAGTTCCTGCATCACCATCCGCACGCCCAGCTCTTCAGCCTGGGTACGGCTGCCGGGGCGATAGTCCTGTCCCTGGAATTGCATCTGTCCGGTCGTCGGTGTCACCAGCCCACCGATGATCTTGGACAGGGTACTTTTACCGGCGCCATTCTCACCGGTCAGCGCCAACACTTCACCGCGCATCAACGTCAGGTCAATGTCGGTCAATACCGGCTGGGCATAGGTTTTACCGATGCCACTGACAGTCAGGACAGCATTCGGGTCGAAAACGGACATAAAAACTCTCCATGCGCTCGCCCGGATGGGCGAGCACCACTACATCGCCAGGATGATTACTTCGTAACCAGCTCGACCGGCGTTTCGATCACGCCGTTTGCACCGCTGTCGACTTTCTCACCCTTGAGAATCTTCAGGGCCGTCTCGATACCGAAGACCGCCTGCTTGGCGGCGAACTGGTCGGCGGTTGCCAGGACACGGCCGTCCTTGAGCATAGGTTTGATGGCATTGATGTTGTCGTAGCCGACCACTTGTACCTTGCCGGCCTTGCCGGCGGCACGCACCGCCGACACCGCGCCCACCGCCATGCTGTCGTTACCGGCCAGCAATGCCTTGATGTCCGGGTACTCGCTGAGCATCGACGCGGCTACCTGGTTGCCCTTGTTGATTTCCCAATCGCCCGACTGCAGGGAAACGACCTTGACGTGCGCCGCTTCCATCGCATCCTTGAAGCCCGCGGTGCGCGCCTGGGCATTGGTGGTGGTAGACACGCCTTCGATGATGCCGACCTCGTCACCGGCCTTGAGCTGCTTGGCCAGGTATTCACCGACCAGGCGTGCACCTTTGCGGTTGTCGGGGCCTACGAACGGCACGCTGATGTTCTTGCTCTTGACCACGGCAGGGTCGAGTTGGTTGTCGATGTTGATTACCGTGATACCGGCGTCAACGGCTTTCTTGATCACCGGCACCATGGCCTTGGAATCGGCGGGCGCGATGATCAGGGCGTCGACTTTGGACACGATCATCTGCTCAACGATGCGGATCTGGTTGGCGGTGTCGGTTTCATCCTTGATCCCGTTGGAGATCAGGTCAAAATCGGCGGAGTGTTCCTTCTGATAGGCCTTGGCGCCGTCTTCCATGGTCAGGAAGAATTCGTTGGCCAGGGATTTCATGACCAGGGCAACCTTGGGCTTTTCAGCGGTCTGGGCGAATGCCGAGGAGAATGGCAACGCAGTGGATGCGGCCGCAAGCACGGCGACAGCGAGAAGGCGTCCAGCGAATGGCAACTTCATGGGTTCACTCCGATCTTATGATTATTGTGAGCAAATCAATGCACGGAATGCCGCGCAAACGTTTGCGTGAAGTGAACTATGGTAAGGCTTTGGGGATTTGTCAACGTTGCGGTTGCGTTCGCCGAGTGTTGGACCATGCCCTCGCTTGGCACCCATCGGGTTGAACAGGGTACCCGAAGTTACCGCCGTCAGCTTTTCGTTCTCAGCAATAAATAATCATTTCTTCCCACACCAAAACCTCAAAAGCGCTGTCAGACGATTTTCTTGAAATTTAAGCAGTTGCGTAAATGCCTACGGTTAAATACTGTATGCACGTACAGCTTAATAAGGATAATCCTGTGGCCACTCCCTCCGCTGCAACTACCCCCTTGGATTCCTATACACGACTCGGCCTGCGAGTCTCGAAAATCATCAACGCCCCCACCGCACAAAAAGCCAAGGCAGCCCTGATCTTTCGCCTCCCCGACGAGCCGTTGGAGGAGTGGGAGCGCCTGCTGGAAGAAATCGACGAGAACGACAACGTGACCCTCGCCTATCGCGACGATGGCGGTGTGCAGGTTTTCTGGGTTGTGCCGAAGGAAGATTGAGTCTGATGAATGTCCGCTGTGTTGCTTTACTGCTTGTGCTCATCGCCACAGGCGCCCAGGCCGGGGCCCCTCGTACCTTCAACGAAGCCAAGAAAGTCGCCTGGAAACTCTACGCCCCGCAATCCACCGAGTTCTATTGCGGCTGCAAGTACACCGGCAATCGCGTCAACCTGGAGGCCTGCGGTTATGTACCTCGCAAGAATGCCAAGCGCGCCGCCCGCATCGAATGGGAACATATCGTTCCGGCGTGGCAGATCGGTCATCAGCGTCAGTGCTGGCAGCAAGGCGGACGCAAGAACTGCACCCGCCA
Organism: Pseudomonas corrugata; assembly: GCF_001269905.1. Taxonomy (GTDB): domain Bacteria; phylum Pseudomonadota; class Gammaproteobacteria; order Pseudomonadales; family Pseudomonadaceae; genus Aquipseudomonas; species Aquipseudomonas corrugata. The sequence continues at coordinate 19,921 of NZ_LHVK01000029.1, forward strand.
TGACCCGGTCTATCAACGGGCCGAAGCCGATCTTCACAATCTGGTGCCCAGCATCGGGGAAGTGAATGGTGACCGGAACAACTTCAGCTTCGGCTGGCTGCCGGTGCAGAAGGGCCAGTATGGCTCATGCCTGACCCAGGTGGACTTCAAGGCGAAGAAAGTCATGCCCCGCCCTTCCATCCGGGGAATGATCGCCCGAACGTATTTCTACATGAGCAAGCAATATGGCCTGCGGCTTTCGAAACAGGACCGACGCCTGTACGAAGCCTGGGACAAGACCTACCCGGTGGAAAGCTGGGAACGCCAGCGCAACCAGAGCGTGGCCTGTGTCATGGGACGTGGTAACGAGTTCGTGGGCCCGGTGAACCTGAAAGCCTGCGGCTGACCTCGCATTTGTGAACAGCACCAATAACTGAGGGAGCGAGCCTGCTCGCGATAGCAGTATGTCAGTCGCTTCTGCATCGACTGATTCACCGCTATCGCGAGCAGGCTCGCTCCCACAGGATTTGTTCTATCCGATCATTGAGCCGTCGGGAAATCCACCACCTGCGTCTCGATGTTGCGCTTCTTCGCTCGCACCAGGGCGGCGGTGACCTGTTCCTGCTTGGCTTCGGCGTCGGCCCTGGAGCTGAACGGTCCGACCAGGACCCGCTCCTTGCCATTTTCCCTGACCACATTCGACATGAAGCTGTGCTCGATCAGCCATCCGGTCAGGTCGCTGATAGCCTGCGGTGTCTCGCCCCGAACCTCGACCCCCCATTGCGGCGCAGCAGCGACTGCCGGTGCGGAGGTCGTGGATGGCTTCGGCTTCGGTGCTTCGACCTCACGCCCCTCACCGCATCCCGCCAGCATCAACACCGCGATAACCCAAGCCAATTTGCGCACAACGTTTCCTCTGGAAGACATGAGGGAAGGATTTTAGCACTCACATCCACCAAGAACCCCGCAAACAGTACGCAAAACACGAGAATCCTGCCCGGTCTCTCTGTATAGTCGCACCCTGGGAATTAATGCTGCATCTGCACGTCAGAAAGAGGCACCCACATTGTGCCACTTAGCACTAATCTATAAGCAGTACCGACATCTGCACTGTCTGAATCAGGTGCCCTAATAAAGTAATCAAGGAGAACACCATGCTGATACTCACCCGCAAAGTCGGTGAAAGCATAAACATTGGTGACGACATCACGATCACCATTCTGGGCGTTAGCGGCCAACAGGTCCGGATCGGCATCAATGCCCCGAAAAACGTCGCCGTGCATCGCGAAGAGATCTATCAGCGCATTCAGGCGGGCCTCACTGCCCCCGACAAGCCGCAAACTCCCTGAGCCTTGCAGCAGTCCGTAGCCAGCCCGTTTGCATCATCGCAATGGCTGGCTAAAGATTCAGGCCGCCCATACCTTCCTCCGCGTCACCCTGTCCCTGCCTTTCCGTCCAGCCCGTGAAGCCGATATTAATGCCATGACTCGTAGCATGGCTGTCGGACGTTTCGTTTTAATGGCGATGAAGCGGGTGTTCTTACCGGTCAACCCAGGCTTACGCCCCGGGCCATGCCAGTGGCGGCAATCACCATCAAGACCAGTAGCAAGGCTTCTATGTGGCTGATCCGGGCCAACCGGCCGGCCTTTGAAGCATCGATCGTCGCTCCTTTGCCCAGCGCCATCCGCCATTTGATCAAGGTGATCATCGGCAGCAGTTCAAGCAGCAGGATCAGCAGGAGCAAGGTCATCTTGAGGTGAAACAGGGGTTGATGCAGGTAATAGTCCGAACCTTTTTCATAGCCGCCGAAAGCGCGCATCCCACCGGTCACCAGCAGGACCAGGGCCGACAGGCCCCACACGTTATCCGCCATCAACACATTTCGAACCGCATCCGCGCCACCGGCCAGGCGTCGCAAGGCCGTGCCGCGCGTGAGCACTGCCCACAAGCCAAGGGCGAACGCCAGGAGATGAATTGCCGCGAGAGACCAGTGAGCCAACATGGAAGGTACCCGTCAGAAAGAACGTCGAATCGACCTGACAGTACTAGCTCATAAAAGGAAGATCGGCAGGCTGGACACAAAAAATCGTGGGAGCGGGCTTGCTCGTGATAGCGGATCAGCATCCAACGAAGGTGTTGATTGATCTGACGCTATCGCGAGCAGGCTCGCTCCCACATTGTTCCGGGGCGAATCCAGCACCCACGTCCCCCCCGCTCCCACAGGGTGTTGCGAAGTGCCGAAGGCCTCAGTCAGCCAAGCGCCAGGTTGTCCCGCCCTTCCCGTCTTCCAGCACTACGCCCATGGCGGTGAGCTGGTCGCGGATGCGGTCGGATTCGGCCCAGTCCTTGTTGGCCCGCGCGGTCAGGCGCGCCTGGATCAATGCTTCGACCTCGGTAGCGTCCACACGGCCTTCGGCGCCGGCCTGGAGGAAGTCGTCCGCCTCGAGCTGCAACACGCCCAGCACGCTGGCCAGTTCCTTCAAACGCGCCGCCAGGCCCGCCGCCGCATTGAGATCGCTCTCCCGCAGGCGGTTGATCTCGCGCACCATCTCGAACAGCACCGCGCACGCTTCCGGCGTGCCGAAGTCGTCGTTCATCACCTCGGTAAACCGCGCCACGAACGCCTCGCCACCAGCGGCCGGCACGTTCGGCAGGCCCTTCAATGCATGGTAGAAACGCTCCAGGGCGCCCTTGGCGTCCTTGAGGTTGTCTTCCGAGTAGTTGATGGCGCTGCGGTAGTGACTCGACACCAGCAGGTAACGCACGACCTCGGGGTGGTACTTGTCGAGCACGTCGCGGATGGTGAAGAAGTTGTTCAAGGACTTGGACATCTTCTCGCCGTTGATCCGGATCATGCCGCAATGCATCCACGCGTTGGCGTAGGTCTTGCCGGTGGCCGCTTCGCTCTGGGCGATCTCGTTTTCGTGGTGCGGGAACTCCAGGTCGCTGCCGCCGCCATGAATGTCGAAGGTTTCCCCCAGGCAGCAGGTGGACATCACCGAGCACTCGATGTGCCAGCCCGGACGACCCTTGCCCCACGGCGAATCCCAGCTCGGCTCACCCGGCTTGGCGGCTTTCCACAGCACGAAATCCAGTGGGTCCTGTTTCGACTCGCCGACTTCGATCCGAGCGCCGATGCGCAGGTCTTCGATCTTCTTGCGCGACAGCTTGCCGTAGCCGATGAACTTGCCGACGCGGTAGTACACGTCGCCATTGCCCGGAGCGTAGGCATAGCCCTTGTCGATCAAGGTCTGGATCATCGCCAGCATGCCTGGGATGTGGTCCGTGGCACGGGGCTCCATGTCCGGCTTGAGGATATTGAGTCGCGCCTCGTCCTCATGCATGGCCTTGATCATGCGCTCGGTCAACGCATCGTAAGGCTCGCCGTTTTCCCGGGCACGGTTGATGATCTTGTCTTCGATGTCGGTGATGTTGCGCACGTAGGTCAGGTCATAACCGCTGAAACGCAGCCAGCGGGTCACCAGGTCGAAGGCGACCATGCTGCGGCCGTGGCCCAGGTGGCAGTAGTCGTACACGGTCATGCCGCACACGTACATGCGCACCTTGTTGCCATCCAGCGGCTTGAAGACTTCTTTGCTCTTGGTGAGCGTGTTGTAGATCGTAAGCACAGGGTTTCCCTTAAGACTTGATCATTGACCCCAGGAATCACGCAAGGTCACGGTACGGTTGAAGACCGGAGCACCAGGTTTCGAGTCCTTGATATCCGCGCAGAAGTAGCCTTCGCGCTCGAACTGGAAACGGTCCTCCGGCAATGCGTTGCCCAGCGAGGGTTCGGCACGACAACCAGTAAGCACTTGCAGGGAGTCAGGGTTGATGTTGTCCAGGAAGCTGGCGCTGTCTTCGGCCTTTTCCGGGTTCGGCGAACGGAACAGGCGATCGTACAGGCGCACTTCGCACTCGACGCTGGCGGCGGCCGGCACCCAGTGGATCACGCCCTTGACCTTGCGACCCTCCGGGTTCTTGCCCAGGGTATCGGGATCGTACGAGCAACGCAGCTCGACGATGTTGCCGTCGGCATCCTTGATGGCTTCGTCGGCACGGATCACATAGCTGCCGCGCAAACGCACTTCACCGGCCGGTTCCAGGCGCTTGTAGCCTTTTGGCGGCTCTTCCATGAAGTCTTCACGGTCGATGTAGATTTCCCGGGCGAACGGCAGGACGCGTATGCCCATGTCTTCTTTCGGGTGGCGAGGCAGTTCGAGGTTCTCGACCTGGCCTTCCGGGTAGTTGGTAATGACGACTTTCAGCGGACGAAGCACGCACATGGCACGCGGGGCGTTCTGGTCCAGGTCTTCACGGATGCTGAATTCCAGCATGCCGAAGTCCACCACGCCGTCGGAACGGTTGGTGCCGACCATCTCGCAGAAGTTGCGGATCGATTTCGGCGTGTAGCCACGACGACGGAAGCCCGACAGCGTCGACATGCGCGGGTCGTCCCAACCGTTGACGTGCTTTTCATCCACCAGTTGCTTGAGCTTGCGCTTGCTGGTGATGGTGTAGTTCAGGTTCAGGCGGCTGAATTCGTACTGGCGCGGGGTGGCCGGCACCGGCAGGTGCTCGAGGAACCACTCGTACAGCGGACGATGGCTCTCGAACTCCAGGGTGCAGATCGAGTGGGTGATGCCCTCGATGGCGTCCGACTGACCGTGAGTGAAGTCATAGTTCGGGTAGATGCACCACTTGTCGCCGGTCTGGTGGTGATGGGCGTGACGGATGCGGTACATGATCGGGTCGCGCAGGTTCATGTTCGGCGAGGCCATGTCGATCCTGGCCCGCAACACCCGCGCGCCGTCCGGGAATTCGCCGGCGCGCATGCGGGCGAACAGGTCCAGGTTCTCCTCCACGCTGCGATCACGGAACGGGCTGTTCCGGCCCGGCTCGGTCAGGCTGCCACGGTATTCCCTGGCTTGCTCCGGCGTCAGGTCGCAGACATAGGCCTTACCGGCCTTGATCAGCTCGACCGCCCAGTCGTGCAACTGGTCGAAATACTGCGAGGCATAGCGCACTTCACCGGACCATTGGAAACCCAGCCACTTGACGTCGCTTTCGATCGCGTCGATGTATTCCTGGTCTTCCTTGGCCGGGTTGGTGTCGTCGAAACGCAGGTGCGTGACGCCACCGAACTCCTCGGCCAGGCCGAAGTTCACGCAGATCGACTTGGCGTGGCCGATATGCAGGTAGCCGTTGGGCTCCGGCGGGAAACGGGTGACGATCTGTGTGTGCTTACCCGAATCCAGGTCCGCCTGGATGATCGGGCGCAGGAAATTGACCGGTACGGCCGGGCCGGTCTTCGAATTCGAGGTAGGGTCGACAGTGGGCTTGCTCATAGGATCCTTGAACTTACAAGTGCGCGGCCGGATGCGGCCTGATAAATCAAAGCCCGTATCATAGCCGATGCTGTCAAGCCGCTGACAGGCCAGGCCGGCAAACGATTGAATTTAATCGGCCGCCGGGTGAAAAACCGCCTCGAATTTCGTGCCTGGCACGCTAAACTGCCCAACCTGGCCGATTGCAGCCAGACCGGTTGCGGGCTTCCGGGCCCCGAAACCCACGAATTCCTAGAAAGAGTAGTCATCATGAGCAAAGTCAAACTGACCACCAACCACGGCGACATCGTCCTGGAACTGAACGCCGAGAAGGCGCCAAAGACCGTTGCCAACTTCATTGAATACGTCAAGAAGGGTCACTACGAGAACGTCGTGTTCCACCGCGTGATCAAGGGCTTCATGATCCAGGGCGGTGGTTTCGAGCCTGGCATGCAGGAAAAGAAGGACAAGAGCCCGAGCATCCAGAACGAAGCCGACAACGGCCTGCCGAACAAGAAATACTCCATCGCCATGGCGCGCACCATGGATCCGCATTCGGCATCGGCCCAGTTCTTCATCAATGCCAGCGACAACAGCTTCCTCAACCACACTGCCAAGACCGCTCAGGGCTGGGGCTATGCGGTGTTCGGTGAAGTGATCGAAGGCCAGGACGTGGTCGACAAGATCGAAGGCGTCGCCACTACCTCCAAGGCCGGCCACCAGGACGTTCCAAAGGATGACGTGATCATCGAGAAAGCCGAGATCATTGAGTGATCCTACTGATTTCAGATTTGCATCTGGAAGAGGAGCGCCCGGACATCACCCGGGCGTTTCTGGATTTACTCGCCACTCGCGCCCGTTCGGCGCAGGCGTTGTACATTCTCGGCGACTTCTTCGAAGCGTGGATCGGTGACGATGCCATGACGCCGTTCCAGCGTTCCATCTGCCAGGCCCTGCGCGAACTCAGCGACAGCGGCACGGCCATTTTCCTGATGCATGGCAATCGCGACTTCATGCTGGGGCAAGCCTTCTGCAAAGCGGCTGGCTGCACCCTGATCAAGGACCCGAGCGTCGTGCAGTTCAATGGCGAACCGGTGCTGCTGATGCACGGCGACAGCCTCTGCACCCGCGACGAAGGCTACATGAAGCTGCGGCGCTGGCTGCGCAATCCGGTCACGCTGTTCATCCTGCGCCACTTGCCACTGGGCAGTCGCCAGAAGCTGGCGCGCAAGCTGCGCAGCGAAAGCACGACCCAGGTGCGGATGAAAGCCAACGACATCGTCGACGTCACCCCCGAGGAAATTCCGCGGATCATGCAGCACTATGGCGTGAAAACCCTGATCCACGGCCACACCCACCGCCCCGCCATCCATAAGCTGCAACTGGGCGAACACGCCGCCCGGCGCATCGTACTGGGGGATTGGGACAAGCAGGGCTGGGCGTTGCAGGTGGATGAACAGGGGTTTGCGTTGGCGCCGTTTGGATTTGCCCCGCCGCCACAGCTGGCAGCCCCTACCGACTGACAGACGCAGCCCCTCTGTGGGAACGACCTGTGGGAGCAAAGCTTGCTCGCGATAACCATCGCCGCCAGCATGGATGTTGACTGACACACCGCTGTCGCGAGCAAGCTTTGCTCCCACAGCGGATTGTGTTTCAGGTCCCGGTCAGTGCCCGCTGGCCGCCGGCCCCGCCTTCGCCGCAAACGGCGGCTTCGCCAGCCACACCAGCACGATCAGGCCCATGAACGCCCAGCCCAGCAGCGTGAAATAATCCACGGTGGAGAGCATGTACGCCTGGCTCGTGAGGATGTGATCGAGCTGCGCATAGGCCGGCGGGCTCGCGCCGCCGAGCTGGTTGAGCGCCTCGCGGGTGGCCGGGTCGAAGGTGCTGATGCTCTCGCTCAGGTACGCATGGTGCTGGTCCGCCCGGCGGATCCAGATCCAGGTGGTCAGGGATGCGGCAAAGCTGCCTCCCAGCGTCCGCAGGAATGTCGCCAGCCCCGCGCCATCGGCAATCTGCTGCGGTGGCAGGTCGGACATCAGGATACTCAGGGTCGGCATGAAGAACAGCGCCACCCCGATCCCCATGAACAACTGCACCAGGGCGATGTGCTGGAAGTCCACCTCGTTGGTAAACCCGGCGCGCATGAAACAGCTCAGGCCGATGGCCAGGAACGCCAACCCGGCCAGCAGGCGCAGGTCGAATTTATGGGCGTACTTGCCGACGAAGGGCGACATCAACACCGGCAGGATGCCGATGGGCGCCACGGCCAGCCCGGCCCAGGTGGCGGTATAGCCCATCTGCGTCTGTAACCATTGCGGCAGGATCAGGTTGATGCCGAAGAACCCGGCATAGCCGCCCACCAGAACGATGGTGCCGATGCGAAAATTGCGATAGGCAAACAAGCGGAGATTGACCACCGGGTGACGGTCAGTCATTTCCCAGATCACGAACACGGCCAGGGCAACCAGCGAAATCAATGCACCGATAATGATGAAGTTCGACTCGAACCAATCCAGGTCGTTGCCCTTGTCGAGAATCACCTGAAGCGCACCGACACCGATGACCAGCGTGATCAGCCCGACGTAATCCATCGGCTGATAACTGGTCACCACCGGCCGCGCCTTGAGCTGCTGACGCACCACCATCACCGCGAATACCCCGATGGGCACGTTGATAAAGAAGATCCACGGCCAGCTATAACTGTCGGTAATCCAGCCGCCCAGAATCGGCCCGGCAATCGGCGCCACCACCGTGACCATCGCCAGCAACGCCAGGGCCATCCCCCGCCTGGCGGGCGGATATACCGCAATCAGCAAGGTCTGTGTCATCGGGTACAGCGGCCCGGCCACCAGGCCCTGGAGCACGCGGAAGCCGATCAACTCCGGCATCGACGTGGAAATGCCGCACAAGAACGACGCGAGCACGAACAGCATCGTTGCCCATAAAAACAGCTTCACCTCGCCAAACCGACGGCTCAACCAGCCGGTCAGCGGGAGCGCGATGGCGTTGCTCACCGCGAACGAAGTGATCACCCAGGTGCCCTGCTCCGAACTGACGCCCAGGTTGCCGGATATGGTCGGCAAGGCGACGTTGGCAATGGTGGTGTCGAGCACTTGCATGAACGTCGCCAGCGACAGCCCGATGGTACTGAGCAACAGGCTGGGCGGCGAGAAAGACGCGTTATTGCTCATTGTGAAATCCTAGGAAGCTAAACGGACGTGAAACTCGCAGACGAATCCGGCGAAGAGAGGCTACCCCTGTGTGCGAGCCTGCTCGCGATAGCGGTGTATCAGATGACATAAAAGTCGACTGTCGTGCCGCCATCGCGAGCAGGCTCGCTCCCACAGGTCGATAGATGTCTCACCTGATCATCAACGCTGCGCAGTCTTGCTCGCGGCAGCGCTGTTTTCGTGGATCAGGCGCGTGATCATAGCGTCGGCATCGGCCAGTTGACGGTCGTAGACCTGGGTGCTGAACGAGGCCTTCTGCGGCGGTTGCTGGGCCAGGACCGGTCCGCTCTGATCGCGCAGGTTGACGCTGACCTCGGTGGACAGCCCGACCCGCAACGGGTGCTTGGCCAGTTCCTGGGCATTGACATGAATGCGCACCGGCACCCGCTGGACGATCTTGATCCAGTTACCGGTGGCGTTCTGCGCCGGCAGCAAGGCAAACGCGCTGCCCGTTCCCGCGCCGAGGCTGTCAATGGTGCCGCTGTACTTCACATCGCTACCGTAGAGGTCGGTTTCGATCTCTACCGGCTGGCCAATGCGCATATCACGCAGTTGGGTTTCCTTGAAGTTGGCGTCGATCCACAACTGATCCAGTGGAATCACCGCCATCAGCGCAGTTCCCGGCTGCACCCGTTGGCCCAGTTGCACGGTGCGCTTGGCGACATAACCGGTGACCGGCGCGATCAACGTGCTACGGGCGTCGGCCAGGTAGGCCTGACGCAACTGTGCGGCGGCGGCCTGCACGTCGGGATGGGACGACACCACGGTGTCATCCACCAGCGCGCTGGAAGTCTTGAGCTGTTGTCGGGCATTGGCGAGGGCGTTCTGCGCCGAGGTCAGGTCATCCCGGGCGTGGGACAGCTCTTCCTTGGAAATCGCGCCGCCGGCCGCCAGGTTCTTACGCCGGTTGTAGTTCTCCTGGGCCTTCTGCACTTCGGCTTCCTGCGCATTGACCTGCGCCCGCATGCCGTCGACGTTGCTGTACAAACCACGCACCTGGCGGACCGTGCGGGCCAGGTTGGCCTGGGCACTCTGCAGGCCGACCTCGGCGTCGTTCGGGTCGAACTGCACCAGCACCTGGCCTTCGCGGACCAAGTCGCCGTCGTCGGCACCGATGCTCACTACGGTGCCGCTGACCTGCGGAGTGATTTCCACCACGTTGCCGTTCACATAGGCATCGTCCGTACTTTCGCTCCAGCGGCCGTACAGCTCATGCCAGGCCCAGACGCCCAGGCCGGCGAGAATGACGATCACCGCCAGCACCAGCAGCATCACCTTGCGCTTGCGTGGGTTGTTGTCCTGCTGGTTTTCGGATGTTTGAGTATTTTCTGCGGTGGCCATGACAAATACCTCGAATCAGTTATGCGGCGTGGCGGAAACCGCCGTGGCCGAAGCCAGGGTGTCGGTCTCGAAACCGCCACCCAGGGCCTGCATCAATTGGATCGACAAATCGATCTGCTCGGCGTTCAGCGTCGCCAGTTGGCGTTGGGCCTGGAGCAGTTGCTGCTCGATGCTCAGCACGTCCAGATAATTGCCGATGCCCGAGCCGTAGCGCTGGACCACGGTGTCGTAGGAACTCTGGGCAATATCGGTAGCGTGTTGCTGGGCACCGATCTGCCGGGAAATATCGCGCAACTGGTTGATGGTGTCGCTGACATCCCCAAGGGCCGTGACCAGGCTCTTGTTGTATTGCGCCACCGCCAGGTCGTAGTCGGCATCCCGGGCATCCAGGTCCGCCCGCAGGCGCCCACCGTCGAAAATCGGCAGCGACACCGTCGGTGCCACGTTGAAGAAGCGACTGGCCGAACCGAACATTGCGTCACCCAACAAGGACTGCACTCCCGCCGCCGCGCTCAGGTTGAGGTTGGGGTAGAAGTTGGTCTTGCCGGCTTCGATACTCTTGCTCGCCGCCTCGACCCGCCAGCGCGCCGCAACCAGGTCCGGGCGGCGCCCCAGCAACTCGGCCGGCAGGTTCGAAGGCAACGCCACGGCACTGGCTTGCAGCACGTTGGGCCGGGCGATTTCATTGCCGCGATCCGGGCCCTTGCCCAGCAACACCGCCAAGGCGATCTTGGCGCTTTGCAGGCGTTTTTCCGTGTCGATCAGCGTGGCGCTCGCGCTGGCTTCCAGGCTTTCGGTCTGTTGGAACTGGTATTCACTGTCAATCCCGGCATTGAGACGACGCTTGCTCAGGTCGAGCATCTGCCGGGTGCGCTTGAGGTCTTCAACGGCCAGATCATGAATGATGTGGGCTTGCCCCAGGTCGCTGTAAGCCCGAGCCACGTCGGCGGCCAGGGTCAACTGTGCGGCCTGGCGATCGATTTCCGCTGCACGGGCCTGGCCCAGTGCAGACTCCCAGGCCGCCCGCTGGCCGCCCCAGAGATCAAAGTTGTAATTGAAATCCACGCTCAGCGAACGCAGGGTGCTGTACGCACCGCCCTGCCCCGCCGGGTCCTGGTCACGGGCCAGTCGCGAACGGCTGACGCTGCCGCTGGCATCCAGGGTTGGCATGCGCGCAGCATTGGCGGCGTAGGCAGCGGCGCTGGCCTGATGCACTCGGGCACTGGCGATCTGCATGTCCGGGCTGTCGCGCAGGGCTTCTCGGATCAGGCCGTCGAGTTGCGGGTCGCCAAGGCTGGACCACCAATCGCTTTTCGGCCATGAAGCCGGCGACAGCTTGACGCCATTGAGGGATTGCCCGGCCTTGAGGTTCTGGGCCTCGAGGCTGACGCCTTCGGTCTTCAGGCCGCTGTAGCTGGCACAGCCCGCGAGGCTCATGGCCAGCAGCACCAGGCTCAACCGGGTACGCAAGATTTTCCGCTTCATTTGTCCCCCAGTCGCAACATAGTGATGGGATCACCGGCAGCGAGCAGTATCTTCTTGAGGATCTGTTCGAGGGTCTGCAACTCCTCGCGGCTGATGGCGCCAGCGAGTTGATTCATGGCATCGGCGCCGATAAAGGGCAGGCGATCGGCGAGCCCCTGGCCGGCTTCGGTCAGGACCAATCGCACCTGCCTGCGGTCCTCGGCCGAACGCTGGCGAACCAGGAAGCCCTTCTGCTCCAGGCGGTCGAGCATGCGTGTCATCGAGCCACTGTCCAGGGACAGGTAGCGGCACAGTTCAGCCGGCGTATCGGTGCCGTGCTGGGCCATGATGATCAACACCTTGAACTGCGCGGCCGTAATGCCGACGGGTTCCATGTGGGTGTCGATGATCCGGTCCTTCAGCACCGCAGCGCGTCCGAGCAGCATGCCGAGATGGCAATTGTGAAATTCGTCTGGGGTGAAATGCTTCATCAGGACACCGTTTGCTGCCTAGGCAGTGAATGTATGTCGAGATATTACTGCTTAGGCAGCAAATGTCAAACAAATCGTTAGCAGGCTACATAAAAGTCCGACGAACGCAGAAAAACCTGTGGGAGCGAGCCTGCTCGCGATGGCGGTGTGCCAGTCAGTGATGAGTTGACTGATAGACCGCTATCGCGAGCAGGCTCGCTCCCACAAGGGATAGGGGGAGGGTTAGAAATCGCGCTTGTAGAAGATGTCCAGCGAGCTGGCGACGCCGCTGGCGGCTTCGAGGTAGACCTTTTTGCTGAGTTTGTAGCGCAGGGCGATAGTGTTGGCCGGTTCGAACACCCCTACGCCATAGCGCAGGCTGAGTTTCTCCGACAGGTTGCCGCTGGCGACGACGCTGGTGGTGTCGCCACTGCCCTGGGTGTCGAGCTGGAAATCCTTGATGCCCAAATCACTGGCCAGGCTGGTGGTCACCCCCGAACTGCCCATCAAACCCAAGCCCAGTGCTGCCTGGGCGAGCATGTTGTTGTCCTCGCCGGTGGTGCTGAGCGGTCGCCCCAGCACCAGGTAGGACAGCGCCTGCTCCTGGCTCATGGCCGGCTCCGAAAAGATTTGCGTGACCGGCTGCTCGGCGCTGCCGCTCAAGCGGATGCCGGCGATCACGTCGTCGGTCTGGCGAATCGCCTCGATGTCCAGGTAGGGCTGGTCGATGGGCCCGGCAAACAGCAGCCGCGCCCGACGCACCGTCAGCCGCTGCCCGTAGGCCCGGTAACGGCCGTCGTTGAGCCAGAGTTCGCCGCGGGTGTCCATGTTGTCGCCGATATGTACCTGGCCCTGGACGTTGGCCGTCAGGCCGAAGCCGGAAAACGCGAGTTTCTCCTGGCCCACTATCACATCGATGTCCATTGCCATGGCCATCGGTGCCTTGCCCTCTTCGGTCTGGTGGCCGACGATCACTGTGTCATCCGAGACCTTGACAGTGGAAGGTGGCAATTCGCGGACGGTGATCTCGCCCTTGGGCACCAGCACCTTGCCGGCAATCGACAGCCGCTCGCCGTGCAGCGTGATGTTGAGGTCCGGCGCCATCTCCAGTACCGCGTAGGGCTCCACGGTGACCGGCAGCTGCGCGCCCTTGAGCGCCAGGTTCATGCTCAAGGCCTCGCCCCAGCCCATGTTGCCGCTCAGGTTGCCGTGTCCGCCCTTGCCACTTTTCCAGCTACCGTCGAGGCGTACCGTTTCCCCGGCGATCATCGCCCGCACCTGCAAGTCTTCGAGACTGACCGGCAGTTCCGGTCCGGAAACCTCGCCATCGCTGAGCACGAGATTGCCGTTCACCTGCGGCGCCAGCAAACCACCGGACAAGGTGCCATTGCCGTTCAGGTGCCCGGTGAGGGTTTCCACCATCGGCACGAACGGTCGGGCCACGGAAAGGTCCAGGCCGGTCAGGCGAAACGAACCGCTGAGGGGTTTGCTGGCGGGCAACGGGTTGATCCGTGCCTGGACCATCAGTTCGCCGAGCCGGGCACCGACAAAATTCAGCTCGGTATCGATGCGCTTGGGGGTCAGGCGGCTGTCCAGTTTCAGAGTCTGGTAGGGAAAGTCCAGCCACTGCTCCTTGTCTCGAATCCGTAGCGTACCGCCGCTGGCATCCACCAGAATCCGCCCGTTCGGACCGCTGGCCGGCAGGTCCACTTGCAGATCGGCACTGAGCCGGCCCTGCCAGGCAAAGTCCTTGGGCATCCACTGGGCGAGACTTTCAATGGGAAACTGCTTGAGGTGATAGCGCAGCTTCGGCTCCGGCATCAGGCGCTGGTCTTCGCCACACAGGCTGGCCTGGCCGGAACGCCAGCAGTGGGCGCCAAAGTTGAGCGTGCCGTTGGCCAGGCGCTCCAGTTTCGCCGGGGCCTGCAGCCGCCAGTCCTGGCCGCCGACCTGTAGATCGCCACTGTTCAGGCGCCCGCGCCAGTTGCCTTGATCCAGCGCACCATCGAACCCCAGGGCGGTCTTCAGTTGCGGCCCCTGCAGATCCAGGTTGAGCTTTTGCTGCCTGATATCCCCCTGCCCGCTGACCGTCAGCACGCCCAACGCAGTGTCGCCGGCACGGATGTCGCGGGCCTTGAGGTCGACCTTGCCCCGCTGCGCGCTGTCGAGGGTGCCGTCCAGGTTCAGGCTTTGCAGGCGTTTGTCCTGAAAGGCAAGCTGAGAGCCTTGCAGGCCGAGCTTGCCTTGGGGGGCCTTAAGGGTTCCGGCCACATCGATGCGGCCGTTGAGCTGACCGCGCAGTTGTGGCCAGAGTTGAGCCAGACGCGCGAGCTTGATGTCGATCCGGCCGGTCAGTTTCTGTTGCAGGCTGCCGCTGCCCTTGATGCGGTTATCCCCCAGGCGGATGTCCAGCGCGTCGAGGTTCCATTGCTCACCGCTGCCGCTGGCCTTGGCCTGGAACAGCGCTGGCTGGCCGCGCAACTTGCCCTTGAGGTCCAGGTCCGCGTCGAGGTTGAGTGTGTCGTTTTTCAGCGACCCTTTGCTGCGCAGCGGTCCGGCCAGGGTACCGGGCAGTTCGCCGAGCCAATAGGCCGGGTTGATGGCTGACAGCTCCAGCGCCGTGTCCCAGGCAATGCCCTCGGCAAATTGCAGGTCCAGGTGCCCTTCGGCCTTGCCTTGCCCCGCCGCGAGCTGAAGCTGCGGCAAATGAATCTGCGTCAAGTCGCCGCTGAACGGGCTGCCCAGGCTGAAGGCTCCCGCGGGGCCATCCAGCGCAGCCTGGAAATTACCCAGATAGCGGCCGTCGGTGTAGGAGACTTCACCGTTGAAGCTGCGCAGCGTCACCTGTGGCTCGTCGATCAGCGGATAGAGGCGATGCCAGGGAAAATCCAGCCAGGCGACTTTCGCTTCGGCGCTCAGGCCTTCGCGCCAATCCATCTGCCCGGTCACGTTCAAGCTTTGCCGGTCGCCGGCGTTCAGGTCCAGGCCGGCGATCTGCGCACCATTGGCATCCACCTTGCCTTGCAGCAACAACGCCACCGGCCCCTGCTCGGCGGGCAACGTGGCTTTGCCGAGCAATTGATAGCCGCTTTTCAGGTCACCTTCACCGGTCAATTCCAGTTGATTGAGCAACAGCGTGTCCGGCAGATCGGCGCTGGCCTTGAAACCATCGGCGGTGATGCGCACCTTGGCTGGCAGGTTGTCCGCCAACGGTTGCAGCTCGCCGACCAGCCGACCTTGCAGGTAGCCGCTGCTGTCGGCGTTGAGGTTGAGGGTCTTGAGCAGGTCGCCGTCGACGACCAGGTTCAGCGCCCATGGCGTGTCGCCCGGTGCCGGCAAGGTCAACCGACCCTGGGCCTTCAGCGGCCAGTGGCCTGCGGGTTTCAACAACCCGGAAAGTTTCAGGCTCAACTCGTCTCGCTGCAATTGCACCGAGTCGATCTGCAAGCCCTCTGCGGTCCAGTGGGCAACCAGTTGCAAGCCCTTGAGCTGCTCGCTGCCGTTGAACAACAGGCTGCCGATCTGCACGTCTCCCAGCTCGATGGCGACCGGCAGGTCCAGGTCCGGCAAGCTCAGCGGACCACTGCTCTGCGCGTCGACCGAGGGTGGCAGTTGCAGGCTGGCCTTATCGACCTTGAGCTGTTCGATGCACAGGGTCATGTGCGCCAGGCACAGCGGCGACCACGCGAATATCACTCCATCGAGTTCCACGCGGCGGCTGTCCTGCTGCCACAAGAGGTGATCGGCGCTCCACTGTCCGCCCAACCGCCCCTGGAAGTTTTCCACGCTCAGCCCCGGCACCAGGCCCAGCATCCAACGGCTACCCGGCTGCGTGCCCAACAGGGTGCTCAGTGTCAGCACGACCAATGCCAGCAACGCAGCGAGCGCCAGCAGTGTTCTCTTCAAACCATGACTCACAACTCAGGCCCCATGGAAAAGTGCAATCGAATACCGCCCTCGTCGTCCAAGGCATGGGCCAGGTCGAGGCGGATCGGGCCTACCGGCGATACCCAGCGCACGCCAACCCCCACGCCGGTCTTGAGGCTCGGCAGTTCAAGGCTGTTGAAGGCGTTCCCCTGGTCGATGAAAGTCGCGACCCGCCATTTTTCAGCAATCGAATACTGGTATTCGAGGCTACCGGCGATCATGTAGCGACCTCCGATGCGATCGCCTTCGTTGTTTTCCGGCGACAGGCTCTGATAATCGTAGCCGCGTACGCTCTGGTCGCCGCCGGCAAAAAAGCGCAGGGACGGCGGAATGGATTTGTAGCCATTGGTGGCGCTGCCCCCCACCTGGGCACGGGCCAGCAGCCGATGCTTGTCGAACACGGTGGTCAAGCCCTTGACCATGGCAGTGCCGTAGACCACGTTGTTGTCCGATCCCAGGCCTTCCTTGGCGACCTTGGTGTCGAACTGCAAGCGATAACCGTGGTGCGGATCGATGCGGTTGTCGCTGCGCAGATACGAGTAGCTGACGCCCGGCATCAGCAGTGTGCTCAGGCCCGAATCGTCACCCAGGCGATACTCCTCGCGCTGCCATTTGAGCGACACCACCCGCTGCCAGCCACTGGGCAACTTGCTGTGCCATTCAGGGCCCACGGTCAGCAGTTTGCTGAGGCTGTCGGTATCGGCCAGTTCTTCATTCTGATAACCGCCGGCGTAGCGCAGCTTGTCGGTCAGCGGCGGGTCCAGCGGCACGTCATACCACAAGCCGACGTTCTGCCGGGGTGCCGACACTTCCGTTTCCCAGCCATAGCTGTGGCCCTGTGGATTGACCCAGTGACGCGTCCAGTTGGCTTTGGCCCGCGGGCCGACGTCGGTGGAGAACCCCAGCCCCAGGCCCATGGTGCGCGGCTTGCGGGTGTCGAGCTTGACGTCGACCGGAATCACGTTGTCTGTCGCGGCTGTTGGCGCCGCATCCACGCGCACGCCTTCGAAGTAACCGCTCGACTGCAGCGCCTGGTTCAGTTCGGCGATCAGCTCGGAGTCGTAGGCCGTGCCGGCCTTGAAGGGCACCATGCGATGCAACAAGTCTTCATCGAAGGGTGTGTCACCCTCGAAACGCACCGGCCCCAAGGTATAGCGCGGCCCGCTGTCGTAGATCAGTTCGATATCGGCGATGCCGGCCTGGGGATCCACCAGCAGTTTCTGGCTGACGAACCGCCCGCTGAAGAAACCATAGCGCGAGGCCTGGTTCTGGATCGTTCGCTTGGCGTCTTCATAGCGACCATGGTTGAGCACTGCGCCCGGCTTGAGGGCGGCGTTGTCGGGTACGCGAAAAGCCTTGAGCGAACCCGCCGGGCCGTCGATGCGCACGGTGACATTGCGCAAATGCACGGGCTCGCCGGGATCGATGCTCAGGATCAGGCGCGGCGCCTTGCCACCCTTGACCTCGCTGTCGATCCGCGGCTGATAGTAGCCCAGTGCCTGGGCAGCTTTGCGCGCCTGCTCCTCGGCGCCACGACTGAAGCGCAGCAAGGCCTCTTCGTCACGATCGCCCAACCCACCGATGTAACCTTCGACGTTGGCCTTGAGTGCGTCATTGGACGGTTTGACCCGTACATTCAATTCACTTTGTGCCAGCACCGCACAGCTGAAGGACAGCAGGAGCGCGGCACTGGTTATTCGTCCTGGGAGTTTCATGGCGCGGATGCTAACACGGGCTTGGGAGCCTGATAGAACCGGACATGTCTCAAAAGTTCGCAGACCGGGAGCAGGTTCAGGCCGATGCGCTTTGCAAAACCTGGGGATTGGGGTGGAAGAACACGTGCTCGCGGATCGGTCCGACCGCAATCTCACCGATTTCCTCATACCCCTGGCGCTTATAGAACTCCAGGTACCGCGGGTTGCCGGTGTCCAGTACCACACCCTGGGAGTGCTCATCCACCGCGCACCAGTTGTGCACCGCCTGGAGCAACTGCTCGCCAAAATGCTTGCCCTGAAACTGTGGATGCACCCCCAGCAGCGGCAGCACATGGACCGCGTCCGACGGCAGACAACCCGTCACCGCCGCGTGGTATTCCAGGTAGCGCCGGGTGCAACGGAAACCGGTACTCAACACCATGCGCAGGCGCCAGGCCCAGCTTTCGGTGATGCCCAGGCGGCGTTGGGGGGGAGCGATCAGGGCGATACCGATCAGCCGGTCATTGACCAACAAGCCGATGGCTGGCAACTCCTGGAGAAAATGCTGCTTGACCAGCTCCCGCACCGTCGCCCTCACCCGTTGCTCATAACCCGGGCGCTCGGACTCGAACAGGTAGCTGAACGTCGGCTCATGGCGATAGGCCTGGTACAGCAACGAACGGGCTTCACGGGAATAGCCGCTGTCGAGCATGTGGATATCGGCGATGGCGGTGGCGGTTTCAGGCATGGTGGGGAATCTCCTGGGCGGGCTTGGTGAGGCCTGGGCGGGGGCTTTGTGGGAGCAAGGCATGCCCGCGATACAAGCGCCACGATCTCTGAAAGATCGCGTTAGCTTTATCGCGGGCAAGCCTTGCTCCCACAGTTTGCTCCTACAGAGCCCTCGCTACAGGACATTAGCAGTGCATTTGTCCTACTGCCACGCTGGCTCCTCTCCGACATGTCAGCTAGCATCGCAGTTTTGCCAGGACAGCCGACCATGAAGATCGTCTCCTTCAACATCAACGGGCTGCGCGCCCGCCCCCATCAGCTGGCGGCGCTGATCGAGAAACATCAGCCGGACGTAATCGGCCTGCAGGAAACCAAGGTCCACGATGAACAATTCCCCCTGGCCGAAGTGCAAGCCTTGGGTTACCACGTGCATTACCACGGGCAAAAAGGCCATTACGGCGTCGCCCTGCTCTCCCGTCAGGCGCCGCTGAGCCTGTACAAAGGTTTCGAGGGCGACGATGAAGACGCCCAACGGCGCTTTATCTGGGGCACGTTCGCCGATGCCAATGGCGTGCCGGTCACCATCATGAACGGCTATTTCCCACAAGGTGAAAGCCGTGATCATCCAACCAAGTTCCCGGCCAAAGAACGTTTCTACAGCGATCTGCAGCTGCTGCTGGAAAGCCGCTTCAGCAGCGACCAGCCCGTGGTAGTGATGGGCGACGTGAACATCTCCCCGGAAGACTGCGACATCGGCATCGGCCCGGACAACATGAAGCGCTGGCTGAAGACCGGAAAATGCAGCTTCCTGCCGGAAGAGCGCGAATGGATGGCCCGTCTGAAGAACTGGGGCCTGGTGGACAGCTTCCGCCACCTGAACCCGGATGTCACCGACCGCTTCAGCTGGTTCGACTACCGCAGCCGCGGCTTCGAGGACGAACCCAAGCGCGGCCTGCGCATCGACCTGATCCTGACCTCCCACGGCCTGCTGCCACGGGTCAAGGATGCCGGTGTGGACTATGAACTGCGGGGCATGGAGAAACCTTCGGACCATGCGCCGATCTGGCTGCAATTGAGCTGATCCCAAGACCTGCACTAACCCCTGTGGGAGCGAGCCTGCTCGCGATAGCGGTGGGTCCGCTTGCATTGATGTTGAATGTGCCGCCGTCATCGCGAGCAGGCTCGCTCCCACAAGGGTCGAGGGTGATTGTCATCTCTCAGTAACCTGACTGACTTAATCTTCCGGCATTTCTCTGGGTTCAAAAGGTGCCGAGATGCGGCTTCGGGTGGGTTGTTTCGTGCTGTGGCTGCCGCTCGCGGCCTCGGCCACCGATCTGCCGGTTCCCGAGCAGCGTCCTGCCTTGCGCATACAGGGTTCGAACACCATTGGCGCGACACTCGGTCCGGCCCTGGCCAAGGGGTTGATGGAAGATCAGGGCCTGCTCAAGGTCAGCAGCGAAATCACCGGCCATGACAACGAGCAGCGCATCGTCGGCCGGACCGCCGATGGCCGGCGCGTGGAGATCGACATCGCCGCCCACGGCTCCAGCACCGGATTCGCCGCCCTCAAGCAGGGCAACGCCGATCTGGCCGCCGCTTCCCGGCCGATCAAGGACAACGAGCTGAAGGAGCTGCTGCCCCTGGGGGATTTGAAAAGTCCTACGGCCGAGCAGGTCATCGCCATTGATGGCCTGGCTATTATCCTTCACCCACGCAACCCGCTGCGTCAGTTGAACACGGTGCAACTGGCGAAAATCTTCAGCGGCGAAGCGAAGACCTGGGAGTCGGTGGGCAGCGTCGGCGGGCCGATACGGCTCTACGCCCGGGATGACCGGTCCGGCACTTACGACACCTTCAAGGAACTGGTGCTCAACCGCCAGGGCAAACGACTGGATCCCGCCGCCCTGCGCTTCGAATCCAGCGAACAGTTGTCCGATGCCGTCAGCCAGGATCCCCAAGGCATCGGTTTCATCGGTTTGCCCTATGTACGCCAGGCGAAGGCACTGGCGATTGCCGACGGCGATTCCCAACCCATGTTGCCGTTGAACAACCTGATTGCCACTGAGGACTACCCGTTGTCCCGGCGGTTGTTCTTCTACCTGCCGCCCCAGACGAGCACCCCATGGGCCGAGGCGCTGGTGGCGTTCACCCAAAGCGACAAGGGCCAGGCCATCGTCGCGGCGAACGGGTTCATCGCCCAGACCGTTCGGGCCATGGCCGTCACGCCCAATGCGTTGATGCCGGAAGGCTACCAGGCCTTGAGCCGCCACGCCCAACGCCTGACCGTCAACTTCCGCTTCGCCGAAGGCAGCGCCAGCCTCGACAACAAGGCCCGCCAGGACCTGAGCCGCGTGCTCGACTACCTCCGACAACACGGCAAAACCGAACGGCATGTCACGCTGGTGGGTTTCGGCGACGCCAAGGACGATCCGGCGCGAGCGGACCTGCTGTCCAAGTTGCGGGCCATGGCGGTGCGACGTGAGCTGGTCAGGAACGGCGTGACGCTGCGGGAAGTACGCGGGTTCGGCGCGCTGATGCCAGTGGCGGCCAATAGCGAGGATGAAGGCCGGATCAGGAATCGGCGGGTGGAGGTTTGGGTGTACTGAAATCTTCCGACCGCCCCCCTGTGGCGAGGGGATTTTGTGGGAGCAAGGCTTGCCCGCGATACAGGCGCTCGGTTCCCCGGTAAATCGCGTGACGTTCATCGCGGGCAAGCCTTGCTCCCACAAAAAATCCCTCGCTCCAGGAACCCGGTGTTTACTGAATTCGTTGCGATGTAGGCCGCAACCACATCGCCTTGCGCCATTGCCTACAACTACGCCAGAATCCGCCGGCTTGTGCGCCTTGGGCCCCCGGCTTTATCGTTTTCCGGTCGCTGACGAATCAGCGATCGGGTTTGGTAGCCCGGTTTTCCTGGCGCATTGTGCAACCGGATGCAGGGGACGTTTTTGTCTTCTATTTGATGGTGGTCATGCGTAGGGCGTCCTCGGACGCGCCGGGTGCCAGGTAACCGGTCTACCAACCTTCGTATGGCCGCCACCCTTCGTTTGGTAGCGAGAGAGTGATGGCTCCAATTTAATTACCTGGAGCTTCAACCATGTTCAAAGTAACCCCCAACCCACCGAACACCGATCCCAACGCATCGGAACTCGACAAAGCCGCCAAGCGCGCCCTCGATTTCTACCTCAAGCCCCACCCGACCGAAGCGAAGACCGATCCAGGCCAACTCTTCACCGTGGTCAACGGCGTCGACACCGAGTGCCTGCTCGCCAACCTCAGTGAAACCCTGTCCTCGGCCAACGCCATGGTCAGCGACCTGGCGTTCGAGCTGGACGGCTCGCGGCGGCATGTGGCCCTGGGCATCCAGCAATTGATCGAACTGAGTGGATTGCTGGCTAACCGGGCGCTGGATAACGTCGACCCGCGCTAGCCAATTCCACACACCCCTTTGTGGCGAGGGGACTTTGTGGGAGCAAGGCTTGCCCGCGATACAGACCACCAGGTTCCAAGGTAAATCGCGTGAGCTTCATCGCGGGCAAGCCTTGCTCCCACAGGATTCCTCGCCACAGGGGGTATGCCTTAACCCACTGGGGATTGCCCCTCCACAGGATTTTGCACTGGGTCCTGATGGCTACCCTCCTGCCAACTCCATGATCATCCGCGACAGCAGATAAACCCGTGGCACGACGCTTTCCACTTCCGCGTATTCCTCGGGCGTATGGATGTTGCCACCGACAATCCCGAAACCGTCCAGCGTCGGCGTGCCGACCCCGGCCGACAGGCTGGCGTCCGCCGCGCCGCCGCTGCCCTCTTCGGTGAGTTTGCGTCCCAGCTCGCCATAGATGCCCTGGGCCATGGCCATCAGGCGATCCGACTCCGCCGTCTGCGGCATTGGCGGCAGGCCACGTTTCAGGCTGGTGGTGACCTCGGTGTCGGCGATCAGTTTGCCCTGGGACACACGGGCCAGGTCTTTTTCGATACGGTCGAACTCTTCCGGCACGGCGGCCCGCACGTCAGCCTTGGCGGTGGCCTTGTCGGGGATCACGTTGGTGCGGTCGCCCGCGTTGAGCACCGTGAAGTTGATGGTGGTTTTCTTGTCCGCGTCGCCGAGCTTGCCGAGTTGGAGAATCTGGTGCGCCGCTTCCATCGCCGCATTGCGCCCCAGCTCTGGTGCCACACCGGCGTGGGACGCCTTGCCTTTGACCTCCACCAGCGCCGTGGCACTGCCCTTGCGCCACACCACCAGGCCGTCGGCCGGGCGACCCGGTTCCAGGTTGAGGGTCACGTCGTGGGCCTTGGCGGTTTTCTTGATCAGATCGGTGGCGGCGTCCGAGCCGGTTTCTTCGCTGGCGTCGAGCAGGAACGTAATCTGCGCGTAGTTCTTGAAGTCCAGGTTCTTGAGCACCTTCAACGCATAGATGCCAGCGACGATGCCACCCTTGTCGTCCATTACGCCAGGCCCGTAGGCGCGGCCGTCCTTGATATGAAACGGACGCTCGGCAGCCGAGCCTTCCTTGAACACCGTGTCCATGTGGGCCATCAGCAGGATCTTCGCCTTGCCGGTGCCCTTGAGGGTCGCCAGGATGTGCTGGCTGCCATCGGAATTCGGCACTTTTTCAATGCTGGCGCCCAGCTTCTTCAACTCATCGATGGCAATGTCACCAACCTGGGTCAGCCCCGGCACGTAGCCGGACCCGGAATCGATGTTCACCAGTTTTTCGAGCAGTGCCAGGGCCTCGCCTTTGTACTGTTCGGCATCGGCGAGGACCTTTTGATTCGGCTGTGCGAAGGCGGCGGGCGCCAAGGCACCAAGGGCCAGGCTCAGGCCCAGACTCACGGCCAGACGGGAGCGCAAAGCGGTAATCATCATGATTCATCCTTGTTCCGTAAAGAAAGACTGCAGGGGCACCCTAACCCGAGCCCATGGGCAGCCGCTACCCGAAGGCGGGGGATTTAATTCCTGTAGTCCTCTGCGGATTTTGGCTATACATGACAAGGGGTATGCGCAGACAAGCACCGTTTGCCCCATCGGCCCAGGTTGGCCGAACACATTCCGTTGTGGTTCATGGAGAGAAAGGCATGCTGTTGTTGTGGGTGATCCTCGCTGTATTCGTTGTCTGGAGCTGGCTGACCTATCCGAGCATCGGCCAGGTGCTGTTCGACCTGAGCATGGCCGTGGAAACGCGTCTTTCCCGGTTGCACAAGATCACCGTGCCCATCAGCGAAATGACGGTGTCGACCCTGCAAGGCGGACCTTACGAAGCGTCCGGCTGCATCCTGATGCTGCATGGCTACAGTGCCGACAAGAACCTCTGGCTGCGGTTCGCCCGGCCCTTCGTCCGTGACTACCGGGTGCTGATCCCCGACCTGCCCGGCCATGGTGAAACCGGCTTCAAGGCCGGCGGCAGATATGACATTCCGACCCAGGCCCGACGGGTGATCGAGTTGCTCGATGCCTGTGGCCTGGACAAGGTTCATGTGATCGGCAACTCCATGGGCGGTTACCTGGCAGCCTGGCTGGCAGCCACTTCGCCTGAGCGCGTGCTGACCCTGGCGCTGCTCAATCCGGCCGGCGTCACGTCTCCCCAGCCCAGTGACATGGAGCGCCAGGTGGCCGCCGGCCGGAACCCATCCCTCATGCGTTCGCGCAGTGACTTTCCACCGTTCTATGCGATGACCATGGACTCACCGCCCTGGGTACCGAAGGTGGTATTGGCGGCGGTGGCCGATAAATATGTCAGGTGCCGGGAAGAATTGGCGGAGATCTACGCGGACTTTAACGCCAGCCCGCCGATGGAGCCGCGTCTGGTCGACATCCAAGCCCCGTCGCTGCTGCTCTGGGGCCACCAGGACCGGATGATCGACGTCAGCTGCGTGCCGGTGTGGAGCAAGGGCATCGCCGATCTGCGGGTGGAAATCTGGGACGGGCTCGGCCACCTGCCGCCCATAGAAAAACCGGAACGGACAGCGGCGTTGTATCGGGGGTTTCTCAAGGGGTTGGGACAGTGAACGTCCTGTGGGATCAGTCCCTGGCAGAATGAAGTCCTGAAGATTCTTCGTTTGCGGGGGCTGGAGAAGGCTGCGATCTTTCGTTCCACTTTCATTCCCAATTCCCACAGCCCAAACCAGGAATTCTCACCATGAGTTTCGTCAGTCCCGACCTGATCCGCCAACGCTTCTCCAGGGCGATGTCCGACATGTACCGCGACGAAGTGCCCCTGTACGGCACACTGATGAATCTGGTGGAACAGACCAATGCCCAG
Organism: Pseudomonas corrugata; assembly: GCF_001269905.1. Lineage (GTDB taxonomy): Bacteria > Pseudomonadota > Gammaproteobacteria > Pseudomonadales > Pseudomonadaceae > Aquipseudomonas > Aquipseudomonas corrugata. The sequence goes on from NZ_LHVK01000029.1 coordinate 44,348, forward strand.
GTGCTGGTCAACGACCCACAACTGGCCGAACACCTGGACAACACCGGCGAACGCGAGCGCCTGGACCTCGAGCGCCACGGCGCAATCCGCGTCGGCACCGCTGCGGAGTTGGCGACCTTGAGCCGGCTGTTCGCGGTCATGGGCATGCAGCCGGTGGGCTATTACGACCTCACGCCTGCCGGGGTACCGGTGCACTCCACAGCCTTTCGCGCCGTGCATGAAAGCGCCCTGCAGGTCAGCCCGTTCCGGGTGTTCACCTCGTTGCTGCGCCTGGAACTGATCGACAACCCCGAGCTGCGGGCGTTTGCCGAATCGGTGTTGGCTGAACGGCAGATCTTTACGCCCAAGGCCCTTGAGTTCATCGAGTTGGCTGAACGCCAGGGCGGACTGACGCTAGCCCAGGCAGACGACTTCGTCCTACAGGCCCTGGAAACGTTTCGCTGGCACCACAGCGCCACCGTCACCGCCGAACAGTACCGTCAACTCAGTGCCCAGCACCGGCTGATCGCTGACGTGGTGGCCTTCAAGGGCCCGCACATCAATCACCTGACACCGCGTACCCTGGACATCGACATTGTCCAGGCGCAGATGCCCGTGCATGGCATCACCCCCAAAGCGGTGATTGAAGGCCCGCCCCGTCGCCAATGCCCGATCCTGCTGCGCCAGACCAGTTTCAAGGCACTCGACGAGCCTGTCGCGTTCACTGACCAGCCGCATGCCCAAGGCAGTCACAGCGCCCGCTTTGGTGAAATCGAACAACGGGGCGCCGCCCTCACGCCCAAGGGCCGTGCGCTCTACGATCAGTTGCTGAACGCGGCGCGGGATGCCTTGGGGGAGTTTCCCAACGAGGCCAACGCTGCGCGCTACAACACCTTGATGACCGAACACTTTGCGCCGTTCCCGGACAGCCACGATGAGTTGCGTCGACAGGCACTGGCGTACTTCCGCTACTTCGTGACGCAAAAGGGCCTGGCCGCCAAAGGCACCCTTGAGCCATCGACGACGCTGGAGCAATTGGTTCAACAGCAATACCTGCGCGCCGAACCGCTGGTGTATGAAGATTTCCTGCCGGTCAGCGCCGCCGGTATCTTCCAGTCGAACCTCGGCGATGACGCCCAGAGTCATTACGCCGGACAATCCAATCGCCAGGCCTTCGAAGCGGCGTTGGGACGAACGACGATCGATGAGCTGGGGCTGTACGCCGAGACGCAACAGCGCTCCATTGATGAGTGCAGGATGGCGTTGGGTTTGTAGGCGCGCGGGTTCCTGCACATGCCTGGAAAGATTCCATGCCGGGAACTGATCTGTGGCGAGGGGATAAATCCCCTCGCCACAAGAGTTTATGGCGCTTTTATTTCTCTGAGCTGACCCGCATCAGGCTGCTGCGCAGGCCGGTGGGAGTGTCTCTGCCACAAGACCGGGACTGGCAAAAAATGCACACCTGCTTTCGCCATGAAACCCATCAATCGAGTCGTTGTGTCTATGCTCACGGGCTCACAACCGTTGCGCAAGAAACTGCGCGGCACTGCGCAGGCCGTTGCGCACATCCTGTCCAAATAGCCGGATAAAGACTCGACAGCCTTCCTATAAAAGCAACTAACCAATTGAAATAAGAGTACTTTTTTAAAAATGGCATAGCTCTTGATAACCCTTCCGGCACCTCGGACGATCCCGTCCGGGGTTCTTTAGTTATCCAGCAAGGAGAGCATCCATTGGCTACCCCCGCGTACATGTCCATCGAAGGCACCAAACAAGGTCTGATCACTGCCGGCGCGTTTACTGCCGACTCGGTGGGCAACACCTATCAGGAGGGTCATGAAGACCAGGTCATGGTGCAGGGTTTCCAGCATCAGGTCATCATTCCGCGCGATCCGCAGTCCGGCCAGCCAACCGGTCAGCGCGTGCATAAACCGCTGGTCATTACCAAGGTCTTCGACAAGGCTTCGCCGCTGCTGCTGGCAGCCCTGACCTGCGGTGAACGCCTGACCAAGGTTGAAATCCAGTGGTACCGCACTTCAGCTGCCGGCACCCAGGAGCACTACTACACCACCACACTGGAAGACGCGATCATCGTCGATATCAAGGACTACATGCTCAACTGCCAGGACCCGGCAAATGCGCACTTCACCCATCTGGAAGATGTACATTTCACCTATCGCAAGATTACTTGGACTCACGAAGTCAGCGGAACGTCGGGCTCCGATGATTGGCGCACGCCGGTTGCCGGTTAATACCGGGACAGCCGTTCAGGCATCGGCCGGCGCTGCTGGTCGATGTGCGTAAACCAAGAGGGATGTTTCAGGCGGTGTTCGCCCAGTGCTTCGGCCTCGGCATTCCATGCACTGGTAAAGAGCCAGACACTGGGCGAACGGGCTCAATAATAGTGGAACTTTCAAGCCCTGTCCGCCTCACGGCTATAAATAATTATTCACTTCTGGATTATTTAAATGCCAGAACTCACTTGCTCATTCAATTAATCGTTTGACTGAGTTTCAGAACTTGGACCCTGTCAGCATCTATACAACTTGTTACACAATTGTAAAATCCAGTACAACCATCACCCGATAAACATGTAATGCGTCACAAAAAACCTGACAATAGTTATACATCGCCCTTTCTATTGGATCGATATGAGGGGGTGGCGTCATGGCGTCCGGATTTTTGCGCATCGGTCTCTCCCGCTCCGGGGTTCCCTTCCTGCTGCTTGCGCTTGGCCGGGTCGTTCGGGCGCAGGGCATCGTTATCGCGTTCCACTTCGCCGGGCAGCGCCGGCTCATCGGGGTTGTGTGTGGTGTGATCGGGGATGTTCATCATGGCTGCTCCTGGGGTGTTCGGGCTCGCTCATCAGGCATCGGGGTCGGCAACTTCTTCGGCGACGTTGGCATCCGGGGACCGCTGGTGGAGCTGTTCGGCCCGGGTCTTGAGCTCTTGCCATTGCGCCAGGTCGATAGCCCCTTGACCGAACAGGTCGTTGGCCATCTGCATCAACTCGGTGAAATGGGCATCGGGTGACTGCTGCCAATAGGCATTGTCGTCGAACAGTCGTTGCCAATCGGTCAGCGACGGGGGTTTGAGGTCATCGCTCATGACGGGCTCCTGTTAGGCCTTGTCCGGGCATTCATAACGTATGAGGGAGCCGCTCCCCGGGAGTTCCGACGAGTCTCAATAACCGGTCATTTCCAGGTAACCGCTGCCGCCATGACTACCGCTCACCTGCACCGGCCCTTCCCAATAGGGAATGCGCAGGGCCATCCAGGCATTGGGGTTCAGGGCGCGGGTGGTGATCTCGACCTGCTTGCCGGGGATCTTGATGGACCAGCGAACCGGCATCGAGCGTCCGGCGACCTGGGCCGTGTCCAGCGGCACCAGCTCGATGTCGGCGGCGTGCAGGGGTTGCGCCTTGCCCTGGGCATCAATCCAGGTGCCGGTGAGATACGGCGACCCTTCCTTGTGCCGCATGCGGTAGAGCATCACCTGCTCGCCACTGTCCAGGTGCAGGGAGAACCAGTCCCATCCGGTCTGGTTGGCGGTCAGCGGTTGGCTGCTCCATTCGCGATCAAGCCAGGCCGGACCACTGACGGTATAGCGCTGACCATCGATCTCCAACTGACCACTGGCCTGGAAGAACGGTTGGCTGTAATAGTACGACGCCTGTCCCTGTTCGGATTTCTGGCTGAAACCCTTGTCGCCCTGCAATACCAGTGGACGGGTCGACGTGAGCCGCAGCTCATAGCGAAAGTGTGGATCGCGGGCCTTCAGTTGCATGTCGGCCAACGGGTCGGTGCCGCTCGCTTGGGTCGTGAATTGCCAATCGTCGATCCAGGCCTCGAAGGGCACTGCCCGCACCCCGGCCTGCCCCACTCCGCCCCGTGCGTAGCGCTCGGCGGCATGATGGACCGTCGCAGAAGTGACCGCGGCATGACCGAGCCAGATCGTTTGGTTACGCCAGCCATCTGCCTGGGAGCCGCCGCTCAGAGCGTTGCGAAACAGTGTCCATTGCACGCCAAATTCACGCCCCTCGGCATCCTTGAGATTGGCCGTGACATACCACCATTCGATGCGATACCCCTGGTGAACGCCGTGATCCGCCGGAAAGCCGAATACCCGTCCCGGCACTACCGGGGCAAAGGCGACGGCCTCGCCACCCAGGCCGGCAAAGCCTTTTTGCGACTCCGGCGGATTGTCACAGCCGCCGAGCAGCGCCAGCAGCATCAGGCCGATTCTGATTTTCATGAGCGATCTTCCTGAGAAAAGCGCCTCAGCAGATCCCCAGGCTGGGTGCGGTACAAGGCGTACAACGGCCAGGCGGACGCCAGCAACGTGGCGAACATCGCCAACGCCAGCAATTGCGCCAGTTGCAGAGGGAACACCCGCAATGGCAAGCGCCAACCGAACGCCTGCACATTGATCACCGCATCCAGGCACCAGGCCAGGGCTACGCCCAGCGGCACGGCCAACACCAGGGTCAACAGCGACAGCAACCAGGTCTGGCCGAGGTTGAGCCACATCAGTTGCCGACGTGTCACGCCCAGCGCCCACAGCGGTGCCAACTGGCCGAGACGACTCTGACTCTGGGTCAGCAGGCTGATAAACAGCGCCACCCCGGCCACGGCCAGCGTCAGGCCATTAAGCGCGGCGGTGGCGGCAAAGGTGCGTTCGAACACCTGGGTCGACCAGCCCTTGAGCCGGGCCTGATCGACGATCCGGCTGTCGTCCAGGTCGAATCGACTTTGCAGCGCCCCCAACAACATAGGCATGGCGGATGGCTCGATCCGCAGATTGAAGCGATACGGCGTCAGTTGCGGCCAGTGGGCGAGCAGGTGGTCGGCGTTGACCAGTACGTGCCCCTTGGGATTGCCATAGTCGGCGTAGATCCCGACGATACGCGGCGTCCATGGCCCCTGCGGGGTCGGCAGGGTCAGTTGATCGCCAACCCGAACCTTGAGGCGGCGGGCCAACTGTTCGCTGAGCATCAGGGTGTCGGCGGCGGCCAGTTGCTCCCAGGGTCTGTCGGAAGACTCCAACAGCGGCCAATGCTGGCGATACAGCGGGTGGTCGATGACGCCGAAGACCTCTGTCGGCCAGCCTTGCAACGGCACCGAAACCTGCCAGTTGGGCAGTATGGCGGTCACCGTCGTTTGCTGTTTGAGCCAGGCGTGCAGCTCGCCAGCCTGGGCCGGGGTCTGCGGGCTGACGTACAGTTCGGCGGTCAGGCGTTGTTCGAGCCAGTGGGTGAAGGTCTGGCGGAAACCTGCGGTCATGCTGCCGGCACCGATGTTCGCCGCCAACGCCAGCAGCAAGGCCATCAACGCCAGGCTCAATGTTGGCAGTTGTTGCCGGCAGTCGGCGAGAAACCATTGCCCGAGCACTGAACGGCTGCGACGCAGCAACAGGTTCAACGCTCGATTGAGCAACACGGGCAAGGCCAGGGCCGCGCTCAGCAGCAAGGCCGTCATCAGGACAAAACCGCTGGCCAGGCTGTCGCCCCGGATCAATGCAAACACGGCAATCAGCGCCGCCAGTGTCGCCACCCAGCCCTGACGGCGCAGCCAGCGTGCATGGGCCAGGTGCCAGGCCTGGGGGTTGGCCAGCGCCAGCAGCGGCAAGCGCGCCGCCCGCAGCAAACTGTCGGCGCCCGCCAGCAACGCGCCGAGCAGGCTCAGGCCAACACCGCTCAGCCACCACCACGGGCTGAGATTCAAATGCCCGGCCACCTCGGCGCCGTACAACCCTCGCAGGCTTGCAGCGACATCCGGCAACAGCAAGCTCGCCAGCCAATAGCCGCTCAGTACCCCGGCAACCCCACCCAACAAAGCCAGTGCCCCCAGCTCGATAACCAGGCTGGTGACCAGCATCCGTGCACTGACGCCGCATGCTCGCAGGGTTCGCAGCAAACTGCGGCGTTGCTCCAGAGCCAGGCCGATAGCTGCGTGAACAATGAACAATCCCACCACAAACGACAGGAAACCCAGGGCGTCGAGGTTCAGGTGAAAACTTTCGGTCAGGCGCGACAGGTTGTTTTCTTCATCGGCGCGCTTGAATTGCAGCCGGCCATTGAACGCCTCCGGCAACGCCGCGGTGAACGTGGCGGGCAGCAACAATCGCGACAACCGGTCCGGCTGCCCGAGCACCTGTTGGGCGAAGCCGATGTCCATCAATAACATGCCCGGCGCCATGTCCACCTGGGTGTGCAGGGGCGGCAAGGCGCGTCCATCGGCGGTCAGAGGCCGGTCGCCCTCGCCCAGTCCCAAAGCTTGCAGGGTCTGCGGGGCGATCCAGGTGCGGCCGGGCTCCGTGAAAAACGCCACCAACTCGCTCATCTCCCGCGCCTGCCCCGCCAGCGCCGCACCGGGGGGCAGCGACACCGGTTCGATGCCCATCAGTTGCAGGCGCTGGTCTTCATGCCCCTTGAGCGTCACCCTGGACTGCAACACCGGCGACACCGGCCAACCCTGGCGACGCAGATCGATAAACCATTGCTGGGGGAAAGTAGCGCCGCCGGGGGCACTGAGGCTGGCCTGGGGTTCGCCGCCAATGAGCCGGCTAGCCCGGGCGTAGCTGTCCCGGGCCTGGCTGTTCAAGGCTTGCACACCGGTCAGCAGGCTGGTGGCGAGCCAGAGCCCGGTCAACACGCTGAAAAATTGCACCGGATGCAAACGCCAATGACTGAGCAAGGCCTTGAGGGTCTGGCGAAAGATCATCATTCCTGAGCCATCTGCGCCAGCCGCCCGCCGTGCAACACCACGCGCTCAGCCAGACGGGCCGCCACCCGTGGGCTGTGAGTGACCATCAGCAGGCTCGTAGAACTGCCGTCCAACAGTTCCAGCAGCAGGTCCAGCACCTCGTCGCTGGTGGCTTCGTCGAGGCTGCCGGTGGGCTCGTCGGCCAGCAGCAAAGGCGGACGCGAAGCCAGCGCCCGGCCCAGGGCAACCCGCTGCTGCTGGCCGCCGGAAAGCTGTTCGGGATAACGTCGCAGCAGGTCCTCAAGACCGAGTCGTTGTATCAGATGGCTCTGCCAGGCAGCGTCATGGCGACCACACAATCGCGCCTGGAACGCCAGATTGTCCGCCACCGACAAGCTGCTGATGAGGTTGAACTGCTGGAACACCAGGCCGATTTCCGTTCGCCGCCAACTGGCCAACTGGCTTTCACCCATGCCATCGAGCCGGTACTCGCCACTGCGGATGCTGCCGCGATCGACCTTGTCCAGCCCGGCGACCAAGTGCAGCAAGGTACTTTTGCCACTGCCGGACTCCCCCATCAGCGCCAGGCTGCTGCCCGGCGCCAGGGTCAGGTCGACGCCTTGCAGCACCGGCAGCGGGCCCTGAGGAGTGACGTAGCTTTTGAACACATCGCGGACTTCAAGCATGGAAAGGCTCGGATGAGACACAGTGAGGCTCAGGATAACGGAGTTGAATGCCGCAATCAGTCATCCACGCCGTTTACATTGAACCTCCCTGCAAACTGAACCACCGCTATCGCGAGCAAGCCCGCTCCCACAAGGGATTGGCGGTGGGCATGGATGGTGTGTCCACCCAAGATCAGGGGGTGGGAGCGAGCCTGCTCGCGATGGCGGCGACACCGGCAAATCGATGCAAGCTGATCCACCGCTATCGCGAGCAGGCTCGCTCCCACAGGGGATTGGCGGTGGGCATGGATGGTGTGTCCACCCCGGATCAGGGTGGGAGCGGGCTTGCTCGCGAAGACGACATCACATTCGACATCGACGCAAGCTGACCCACCGCTTTCGCGAGCAGGCTCGCTCCCACAGGGGATTGGTGGTAGGCATGGAGGGTGTGTCCACCCCGGATCAGGGTGGGAGCGAGCCTGCTCGCGATGGCGGCGGCACAGTCAACATCTATGCAAGCTGACCCACCCTTCAGTGCCCTGCTGCCATCTCAGCCTGGGCCGGTTTGGGGGTCACGATGCTGTTCAGGTCAATGTGTTTCCAGGCCGGTTCTGCTCCCAGGCGTGCATTGAATCGGTAGTTGAAGGTGAAGTCGTCTTCGGTCGGTTGGTCCAGGGCTTTCCCATACAGGGCTTGCACCCCCTCACGCTCATAACCCATCAGCCGTAACAGCGTCGGAAAGATGTTGTAGTGGCTGGAGCGGTCCTTGTTCCTGGCCCAGGTCTCGCGCCAATCGAGCGTGTGCAGGTTACTACCCTGGATCACCACCAACGGCACCAGCCCCTCTTCTTCCACCGGGTCCCCGCCGCAATGGGTGTTGAGCCCCGGGTTGCCCCGTTCATGCAGGTCCTGGCCATGGTCTGAGGTGTAGATCAGCACGGCATTGGCCAAGGCCGCCTGGCTGAAGATCCGCCGGAAAAACTCGCCAACATTCCACAGCAGTGTGTTCTGGTAGGCGTTGCGGTAGAGCACCCAGTCGTCCTTCTGGCCATTGAAACCGTCACGCCGGCCCGTGTCCGCCACGTCCTGATACTGCCCTCGCGGCAAGGCGGGGCGGTAGCTCATGAAATCATCGGGGTACTTGTCGTGCACCGGGAAATGCGCGCCGACCTTGTTGATGACCACCAGTTCCGGCTGGTCATCGCCCAGCAACTCGATCAACTTGTCCGCCGCTGCCATGTCGCGGTCGCGCACACTGATCTGGTCGAACTGGACGAACACATCGATGTCCTTTTTCTCCAGATCGGTCATCAGGTTCTGCAGGTTGCCGCCCGTGCGCTGGGCGTCGATGTAGACGGTGCGCAAGCCCGCGCCCTTGGCGTACTGCCAGATCGAAGGCTGGGTGCTGTTGATACGCACGTAGTCGGCGCGAGTGCCACCATAGCGCAGGGTAACGTTGGTGTCGGCGCTGCAATTGGCAATGGATGCCGCGTAGCCGAAATTGAAAATATCCACCCCGGGCGGCGGCGTCTTGAGCCCGGTGTGCACTCCCGACGGCGTGTTGATGTCCAGGTAGTTGCCGGAGATGCTTTCATCGATGATCAGTACGATGTCATGCCCGATCGGCGGCGTTTGCCGCACCAGGCGCACCGACTCCCGGGGACCGACTGTGTTGTGCAACGCCTCATAGACGAACAGATTCAAATAGGCCAACGGCGTGTACATCACCGGTAGACCACGGGCGCCCTCACCTGCCCGCACGAAGAGTACGCCGCTGAGCAACAACACGCCCAGCAGCGGCGCGGTAATAGGGAGATAACCGGGCAACGGTATCCGCCGGCGAGGCTTGAGGCCGATCCCCAACAGCAGCAAAAGCCCGGCAACCGCCGCGTGGATGATCACCCCACGATATTGCCAGGCCGCCTCCTGGATAAAACCACCGGAGTACACCTGCGACACGAACTGGCTATAGGTCAGGTAACTGTCGGTTACCCGGGTGTACGCCTCGAAGAACACCGCCGACACAAACATCGCCAACGCGAACAGATGCCGCACGAAGGTCTGGCGGATATACGCAGTCATCCACAACGCCACCACCAACGCCACGAACATCGCGCCGAACAGCACCGTCGCAAAGCCAAAACCCAGCGCAGCCAGACGGTCAAGGTAATAGTCATATCCCCTGATCAGGTACAGCGCCAGCAGCAGTTCCTTGAGGTATCGGGCCATGTCTTTCTCGACGCAATCGTGACGTTTGCAAAAAGCTCTGTCCCTGGACACTAGCAGCGGCTTTCCAAAGCGCAAGAAGGCAATGAATCAAACATGCGTCAAAAAAAAGTTAGCCCAAAAATGACACGAAAATCCCTAAAAAAAATGAAAAACCTATGGATAAATACCGTTCATCGATTTTTTTGACGCGCATTAAAGCCTTTAAAACAGGCACTTTTCCAAGACTGTCAATAACTTGATATCAAAATGCCCGACTCTTTCTAGTTTTGCCAACAGTGACAACTGTCATTTTGCTGACACGCTTTTCTGAGGCTGCGCTATACCCCCCTAAACAGTTTCATCCGAGTTACATAACCAGCAATCTACGAGGCACGCCAGAATGGACGTGAGCGTATTTGGAACGGGGTACGTGGGGCTCATCCAAGCGGCAGCATTGGCCGATGTCGGACACCGTGTGTTGTGCATCGACATCGACCCGAACAAGATCCGGCAACTGCAGCAAGCGGTCCCCCCGATCAGCGAACCGGGGCTCTCCGGATTGCTCGAAGACAACATCAAGGCCGGGCGCCTGTCGTTCAGTTCCCAGGCCAGCGATGCGGTCAACCATGGCGAACTCATTTTCATCGCCGTCGGCACCCCCGCCGATGAAGACGGCTCGGCAGACCTGAGCCATGTACTGGCGGTGACCCGGCAGATTGCCGACTTCATGGACAGCGATCGCACCCTGATCATCAAGTCCACCGTGCCCGTGGGCACCGCCGACAAGGTCGCCGAATGCGCCCGCCAGGCGCTGGCCCGGCGGGGTCTGAAACGGCTGAACGTGCGAGTGGTGTCGAACCCCGAGTTTCTCAAGGAAGGCAGCGCCCTGGCCGACTGCATGCGCCCGGACCGGATCATCGTCGGCACCGCCGATACCGTGGCACGCGACCAGATGAGCGAGCTCTACGCCCCCTTCTGCCGCAACCACGAAAAGCTGATGTTCATGGATAACCGCAGCGCCGAACTGACCAAGTACGCCGCCAATGCCATGCTCGCCACCCGTATCAGTTTCATGAACGAACTGGCCAACCTCACCGAACGGCTGGGCGCCGACATCGAAGCGGTGCGCAAGGGCATCGGTTCGGACCCGCGTATCGGCTATCACTTCATTTATCCCGGCTGCGGCTTCGGCGGCTCGTGCTTCCCCAAGGACCTGCGGGCCCTGCTGCACACCGCCGAACAAAGTGGCATGCCGCTGCACCTGCTGCGCAGCGTCACCGACGTCAACGACCGCCAGCGGCACATTCTGTTCGAGAAGCTCGCCAAACAGTTTTCCGATGGCCTGGCCGGCAAATCGATTGCGGTCTGGGGCTTGGCCTTCAAACCCAACACCGATGACATGCGCGAAGCGCCCAGTCGCTACCTGATGGAAGCCCTGTGGCGCGAAGGCGCCCGGGTCCAGGCCTACGACCCGGAAGCCATGGCTGAATGTCGGCGGCTCTACGGCTACCGCAAGGACCTGAACCTGTGCGCCACTCGCGACGACACCCTGGAAGACGCCGACGCGCTGGTGATCTGCACCGAGTGGAAGAACTTCCGCGTGGTGGATTTCGACCTGCTGGCCAGCAAACTGCGCGCCCGGGTCATCATTGACGGCCGTAACCTGTACAACCCGGACCAACTCGCTGCCGCCGGGCTGCTGTATCGCGGCATCGGGCTACGGCACACCGTGCCGGACGGCTCGGCACCAGGGCCGCAAGCGTGAATATCCTGGTGACCGGCGCGGCCGGTTTCATCGGCGCCCACTGCGTGCGGCGACTGCTGTGCGACGGTCATCGGGTGTGCGGGCTGGACAATTTCAACGACTACTACGACCCCCAGCTCAAGCATGACCGCATCGCCTGGGTGAAGGCCCAGGCCGGTGATTTCCCCCTGGTACGGCTGGACCTGACCGACGCCGGCGCCCTCGATGACCTGTTCCAATCGTACCGCCCGGACGTGGTGATCCACCTCGCTGCACAAGCGGGGGTGCGCTACTCCCTGGAGAACCCACGAGCCTACGTCGACAGCAACCTCACCGGATTCCTGAACATCCTCGAAAGCTGCCGCCGCCATCCGCTCAGGCATCTGATCTACGCCTCTTCCAGCTCGGTGTATGGCGCCAACCCACACACACCTTATTCCGAACAGGACAACGTCGACCATCCGCTGTCGTTGTACGCCGCCAGCAAGAAAGCCAACGAGCTGATGGCCCACAGCTACAGCTACCTGTTCGGCATCCCTTGCACCGGCCTGCGCTTTTTTACCGTGTACGGCCCTTGGGGTCGGCCGGACATGTCGCCGATCCAGTTCGCCCGCGCCATTACCGAGGGCCGGGTGCTGCAGTTGTTCAACCATGGCGAGCACCAGCGTGATTTCACCTACATCGACGACATCGTCGAAAGCATCGCCCGGCTGATCGAACGTCCGCCCCGCGTCACTGCCGCACGGGATGTGGAACCCTCGGACCCGTCCACCAGCCGCGCACCCTGGCGCATCTACAACATCGGCGGGCAGCACCCGGTCGCCCTGCGGACTTACGTCGCGCTGCTGGAAAAACACCTGGGGCTAACCGCCCGTATCGAACTGCTGCCCCTGCAACCGGGTGATGTGCTCAACACCTGCGCCGACGCCAGCGCCCTGGCACGGGCCACCGGCTTCCAGCCATGCATCGAACTGGACGAAGGCCTGGGCCGCTTCATCGACTGGTTCCTCGATTACTACGCGCCGCCTGCTGCCCTCCCGCCGCTCGCGGCTGAACTTGCAGACGAAACCCGGCGGAGGAGTCTATGACCCGACATGAGCAAGTCCTTGCGATCAATCCCCCCAGCGACAAGCGTGTCGACCCCGAACACCGCAGGCGCCTGGACGCGGCTATCCACCGGCAAGGCCGTGGCTGGCTGACCGGCCGCGACGGCGGTCGACCATGGACCGTGTCGCGGACCAACCGGGTGGTTGCCTGTCTGGGCGCCCTGGCGCTTCTGGTACTGCTCTGCCCGTTGTTGCTGGGCCTGGCAGTGCTGGTCAAGTTCTCCAGCCCCGGCCCGGTACTGTTCGTGCAAAAGCGCACCGGCTACCGCGGCCGTGTCTTCGGCATGTACAAGTTCCGCACCATGGTCGCCAATGCCGAGGCCCTCAAGGAGTCGCTGCGCCACCTCAACAAACACGGCGCCGACGCCATCGATTTCAAGATCGACAACGACCCGCGCATCACCCCCATCGGCCGGTTCCTGCGACGCAGCAGCCTCGACGAACTGCCGAACCTGATCAATGTGGTAACCGGCGACATGCGCCTGGTGGGCCCGCGCCCGACCTCGTTCAACGCCTATCGCTACAAGGACAACCATCTTGTGCGCCTGAGCATCTACCCCGGCCTGACCGGCCTGTGGCAGATCTCCGGGCGCAGCAATATCGACTTCGACCAGCGCGTGGAACTGGACCTCAGCTACATCGCCGAGCAGAGCCTGTTGTTGGATTTGAAGATCCTGATGATCACCCCCTTCAAAGTTTTCAGCGGCCACGGAGCGAGTTAAATGGACGGTTCAACGAATATCCTGAACATCGCGAGCCCGAGCGAGACCAACCTGACCTCGACCGTGCTCGACCCTTCCCTGCGGATCCTGCTTCTGACGTCCGCCAACACTGGCACCGGGACCAGCACCAGCGCCATGGCACTGGCCGCTCAACTGGCACAGATGAGCAGCGGTCGTGTACTGCTGGTAGACGCCAGCCACTCACCTCACAACCTCAGCCAGCAACTGGGGCTGCAAAAGGAGCGCGGTTTCAGCGACCTGCTGTTCAACATCCTGACCCCACCGTTATTGCAAGACTGCGTAGTGCAAATCTCCAGCCTGCCCTTCGATGTACTGCCCATCGGTCGTATGGGGCGCAATGCCGAACACTTCAATCCCGAACAGTTGCGACATCTGTTCAGGCACCTGGCGGCGCAGTACCGCTTCGTGGTGATTGACGCCGACGCCGTGTACACGGCCTCCGACACCCTGGTCATGAGTGCCCAGGTGGACGGCGTGGTGCTGGTGGTACGTGGTGAGGACACCCGCTGGGAAGTGGCTCAGGCCGCCCGCCAGCGCTTGGTCCAGGCCGGTGCGAAAGTGGTGGGCAGCGTGTTCAACCGGCGCAAGTACTACATGCCCAAATGGCTCTACAACAACCTGTAAGCGTGCAGAAGGATGACGAGATGAACGCCAAGATACTTGTCCTGCTGTTGCTGCCGCTTGCCGGCTGCTCCAGCACCAGCGATACCCGCTCGATGCCGGTGCAGATTCTCACGGCCGCGCCGGCCAATGCCCAGGCCACCGACATGCCCAAGGTCGAACAGACCCTGCGGCCCCAGGATGTGCTCGATGTGATCTTTCACATCAGCACCACCGGTCCCCAGGCTTATCGCGTGCAACCGGGCGACCAGGTGGCCCTGAATTTCACCGCGGCCAGCCAGCTCAACGGCACGCAACTGGTGATGCCCGACGGCAGCATTGAACTGCCCGGGGCCAACACGTCGGTGAAAATCGCCGGCATGACCACCGACGAAGCGCGCCTGGAGGTACAACGGGCCTATGACCGGAAGATGCTGTTCCAGCCCAATCGCAACCAGTTGACAGTGCTGGTGACCAGCCCGCTGACCAGCGAGACCAACCTCAGGAATACCTTGAGTCACCCGGGCACCGGCATGAGCCGGGAAATCACCGTGGGCAGCGACGGCTATGCGAGCTTTCCGGAAATCGGCTCGGTGCCGCTGCAAGGCATGACCGTCAACCAATTGGAAACCTTCCTCAACGAACGTTACGCCCAACTGCCAGGCCACATGTCCGTCGATGTGCTGCTCAAGTCCACCGCCGGCAACGAGATCTACGTGCTCGGTGAAGTGGCCCAACCGGGCTCCTACCCGATCCGCCGTCCGATCTCGGTGCTCGAGGCACTGACCCTGGCCCGCGGCACGAACGTCAAGGCACGACTCGATTCGGTGGTGATCATGCGCCGCACCGGCAACCAGGTCGAAGCCCGTCACTACGACGTGGAAAAAGCCCTGAGCGGTGATGCCTCGCAAATCGCCTACCTGCAACCGGAAGACATGCTCTTCGTGCCCAAGACCAAGCTTGCCAGCGCTGGCGAACTCGCCAGGCAACTGGCTGACGTGGTGCTGTTCCAGGGCGTGGGGTTCAGCTTCGGCTACCGCGTCGACAACAAAGGCAGCAACAGCAACTGACCCAGGTGATCGATCATGAATCCCAAGGAAAACTATCTGCATGAGTTCTTCAGGATCTTCTTCGCCAACAAGCAGTGGGTGAAGCGCATCTTCCTGATCTTCGCCGTGATTGCCCTGGCGCTGCCATTGATGCTCAAACAGAGCTTCGATATCACTGCCCAAGTGATCGTGCAGTCGAAAAAACTCTCCCAGGGCGACGCCACCACGTCGCTGAACCAGGAAAACGCCACTTTCATTCCACCGTCCCTGGCTGACATGGAAACCGAGAGCAATATCCTGCGTTCGCCGGCGCTGATCCGGCAGACCATCAGCACCCTGCGCGACCAGGGTGAGTACAACCCCAGCCCCGGCATCTTCAACAAATGGGTGAGCGAACCGTTCAAGCGCTACGTCACCACGCCGCTGCGCCAGTACGTGATCAATCCGCTGCGCGATGGCCTGGGGCTGGAGGTCGATCCGGTGCGCGACACCGTGCTCGATACGCTGACTGACGAAGCCGTCGAAAACCTCAAGATCGAGACCCTGCCCGGCTCCAATGTCATATCCATCGTCTACAGCTTCGGTGATCCGCAGCAAGGCACCCGCTTCGTGGCGCAACTGCTGCAGAACTACCTCACCAGCCGCCAGGATCTGCAATCGATCGAGTTGCCGCAGACCTTCTATGAACAGAAGAAAGGCCAATACCAGAATCGCCTCGATGGTCTGGAAGGCACCCGGCTGGCCTTGCTTGAAGGCGTCGGCTCGGCTGATCCCAAGGAGGAAATCACCTTCCGCCTGAACGCCATCAACACTGAAGAGCAAGCCCTGAACCTGTACCAGGATCGCCTGCTGCAAAGCCAACGCTGGCTCGACTACCTCAAGACCAGCCTGGCGGCGGCGAACAGCTCGAAGTTCAGCGACTACACCTTCCCCTTCACCTTCACCACCACGGTGGACAATATCGCCTTCGAGGACCGGGAGATCAGGCAACTGGGCGAACAACTGACCAGCCAGGTCAGCCGCTACATGAACGACCTGGCGATCTTCCAGCCCGGCAGCGAACCGATGCTGCTGGCCCGGGAACAAATCGTGCGCACCCGCCAGCAATTCCTGAAGGTGGTGAACAACCGGATCCAGGAACGCACCACCGACCTGGCGGTGGTCAGCTCGGTGATCAATCAGAAAGTCGAGCGCATCGCCGCATTCAAGGGGCGCATCCACCAGTTGCAGGAAACCCAGAGCAAGCTGCAGCAGATGGATACCGAGATCAACGCACTGCATGCGGCGTTCTCCACCTACGCTCAACGGTTCGCCGAAGCCAGCACCGCCCGCTCCCTGGACAACGACCTGTCCAACGCCCGCGTGCTCAGCCCACCCTTCGAACCGACTGCTGCGGCCTTCCCCAAGCCTATGCTGATTATCCCGTTCGGCCTGTTCAGCGGCCTGTTGCTGGCGATTGCCCTGGTCTACGTGCGTGAGTTCTTCGACCATCGCTTCAAGCACCCAGCGCAGATCAGCCAGCAACTGGATGTCCCAGTGCTGTTGGTGATCAACGAGCAGTCTCCCGACCAGATCAACCCGCACCGCAACTGGAGCCTGCCCAGCCTTGTCCATTGGGTGCGCAATTGAACGCGCCGTTCGGCCCGTCCCACCGCAGCAGCCCCCTGCCGATCATTCATTTGCTCGACAGCGGTGGCTTCTACGGGGCCGAGCGGATGCTGCTCGATCATTGCCTGGCGACCCCGGGACAGCACCAGGTGCTGTTCCTCGCGGCGCCGCCGACCTTGATCGCGCGCTTTCGCCAGGCCGGGGTCGATTGCCATCGCTGTGGGAGTTGGGGCGAGTTGTTGCAGCACTTGCGCCAACGGCGCAGCGAACAACCGCTGCTCAACACCCACAATTTCAAGGGACTGCTGTTCGGCTGGGCCGCCGCCACGCTGCTGCGCCTGCCGCTGGTCATCACCCAGCACGGGTTCACGCCGCGCAGTCCGAAGCAGCGCTTCTACACCTGGCTGAGCCTGCAACTGTGCCGCACGGCATCGGTCAAGCGCGTGGTCTGCGTGGCCGAGAGCATCGCCGTGCTGCACCGCCAGGCCAGCGTGCAGGCAGAGAAACTCGACGTGATCCCCAACGGTTTGCCGACGCCCACGGCACCTGTGGCTCATCGCGACGACGGCCAGCGCTGGCGGGTCGGCTACGTCGGCCGCTTGAGCAGCGAGAAAGGCCCGGACCTGTTCCTCGACGCCATGATCCCCCTGTGCCAACGGCATCCGTCGCTGCACGCGGTGATGCTCGGCGACGGCCCGGAACGCCAGGCCCTGCTCAAACGCATCACCGATGCCGGGCTGCCCACGCGCATCGAGTTGCCCGGTTACCAGACCGACATGAACGCCTGGTGGAGTCGCCTCGACGCATTGGTGATCAGTTCGCGCACCGAAGGCACGCCGATGATCCTGCTCGAAGCCATGCAAGCCGGGGTACCGGTGGTGGCGTTCGGCGTCGGCGGAATTCCCGATGTGGTACAGGACCGTCACAACGGTTTGCTCGCCGCGCCTGCCGACAGCGCCGAACTGGCCCGGCAGATCGAAACGCTGTTCAGCGAACCGCCCCTGGCGCAGATCCTGGCCGATAACGCACGCCGCACCCAACAGGACCGCTACGACCTGCGCACGCTGGCCGAACGCTGGTCGCAGCTCTACATCCGTACGGCACGGGAGGCTCGCC
The DNA here is from genome assembly GCF_001269905.1 of Pseudomonas corrugata. GTDB lineage: Bacteria > Pseudomonadota > Gammaproteobacteria > Pseudomonadales > Pseudomonadaceae > Aquipseudomonas > Aquipseudomonas corrugata. The sequence goes on from NZ_LHVK01000029.1 coordinate 61,870, forward strand.
CATGATTGTCCCACTCTCGATCGTCAGCCTGCTGGGGCTGGTTTGCCTGGCCTTGTTGGCCAGCCCCTATCCATTCCTGGCGCCGGGGGCGGTGCTGGGCCTTGTGGGTGTCGCCGTGCTCTATCGCAAACCCGGCTGGGGCCTGCTGGGTATCGCTGCGCTGGTACCGTTCGAAGGGCTGTTCAAGGACAACCCGCTCTCCGGCAGCAAATTCTTCGGCCTGGCACTGATACTGATACTGATGCTGCAACTGGCCCTGCACCAGATTCCGGGCACCCGCCTGCGCAGCAATATCTGGCGGCCGCTGCTCGGTTTCCTGCTGCTGTACGGCCTGAGCCTTTGCCTGTCGGACAGCCTGGAGCTGTCGATGACCCATTTTCGCGAACTGAGCGTGGGCTTGATCCTGTTCGTCATTACCCTGCTGATCGGCCGCGAACTGAACCTCGATATGTTCTGCCGCCTGATGACGCTGAGTGTCACCATCACCTGCGTGCTGGCGATGTTTTCTTCCAAATATCAGGACCAGGGCCGCGCCTCGGGCCTGCTGGAAGACCCGAACACCTTCGCCCTGCTGATCGCCTTTACCGCACCATTGGCATTGCTGCTGGTGGTGCGCGGGCCGAACCTGCTGCACCGGTTGTTCTGGACCGGCTGTTTCATCCTGCTGCTGGGCGGCATGACCAAGACCGAATCGCGCTCGGGGCTGGTGGTGCTCCTGCTCAGCCTGGTGATCGGTCTGTATCACTATCGTGCGCAACTGCCGCGCATCCGTCCAAGGCATCTGGGGTTTGCCATGCTCGGGCTGGCGCTCCTGGTGCCCCTGGCGATCGCCGTGATGCCGGCGGGCTACGTCGCACGTATCCAGTCGTTGAGCATCCTCAGCGCCGGCGCCAATGCCCACAAGGATGAATCCCTCGGTCGGCGAGCCTCGTACATTGTGGTCGGCAGCCAGATGATCCGCGAAAACCCGATACTCGGCAGCGGCCCCGGGACCTTCCCTCTGCACTACGCGCCCACTGGCTACGCCAAAGCGTTCTCGGCCAATCGCAAGTTGGGGGATCTGTATCGCCGGGCCCACAACACCTATCTGGAAATCTTCAGCGAAATCGGCATTCCGGGCGGGCTGATGTTCGTCGGCATGCTGGTCCTGGGCCTGTACAACCTGCTGCATGCCCGCCGGCTCTGGCTGGCACGTCGGGACTGGGTGCAGGCGGATCTGCTGACACACCTGGGCATGAGCTTCCTGTCGCTGATGCTGTTCCTGATGTTCCTCAGTGCACCGAACCATAAGCTGCTGTGGATCATGCTCGCCTTGACCAGTGTGTTGCGCCACGAGGCCGAACAGGCTCCCCTCCAGGAGGCGCGCCCATGAACCGGGTCAGCATCGTGATCCCGATGTACAACGAGGCCCGGCACATCGGCCGTACCTTGCGCGCAGCGCAGGAAGCGGCCCGCCAGGCCCAGCTGGAGTGCGAACTGATCGTGGTGGACAACGGCTCCGACGACCATGGCCCGCGCATCGCCAACGAACTGGGCGCGCGGGTGTTGATCGTGCCCGGTGTGCATATCGGTGCACTGCGCAACCGCGGCGCGGCGGTTGCCCATGGCGACTGGCTGGCGTTCATCGACGCCGACATCGAGATGCCGGCCAACTGGCTCAAGCTGCTGCTGAAACTGGAAGGTCACCAGGGCGATGTATTGGGCCTGGACCTCGACACTCCCTGCCAGGCACCTTGGTTCGCCGAAGCCTGGCAGCGCCGCAGCCAGCGTCCCGGTTCCCATCGCCTGGACCGGGTGCAGTGGCTGCCCAGCGCCAATCTGTTGATGCGTCGGTCGTGGTTCGAGCGGGTCGGCGGCTTCGACGAAACCCTGCGCACCGGCGAGGACAAGGACTTCTCCCTGCGCCTGCGCCAGCTCGACGCGCAACTGTTGCTGGTCAACGAATGCGTAGCCTTGCATTGGGGCTACGAAGGCAGTTGGCGTGAGTGGATGAGCAAGGAACTGTGGCGCCAGGGCAGTCATCTGCAATTGCTGCGCAGCCATGGTCCGAGCTTGCGCCTGCTGCGTTTCCCGATGCTGTCCATCGCGGCCTGGGGCCTGGATCTGCTGGCGCTGGTCGCCTTGCTCCAGGGCCATTTGCACCTGGTGCTGATACTGCTGCTGATCACCTCGCTGCCCCCATTGTTCCTCAGCCTGCGCCAGAGCCGTCGCGACCCGCGCCTGACATTGCAACTGTGGGCCTTGCACGGGGTACGTCTGCACCTGACCGGTGCCGCATTGTTGCTCAACCTCTGTCATTGGAACGTCAGGAGACCTGCCCGTGGCTGAATTCATTTATTGGACCTGCCTGTTGCTGCCGGTGTATGCCTACCTCGGTTACCCCCTGATGCTGAGCCTGCTGACACCACTGTTTCCGGTCCGGCGCTACGGCAAGGCACTGCCGATGGACATCAGTATTGTCATCGCCGCCCACAACGAAGCACGACACATCGAAGACAAACTGCGCACTTTGCTCGCCCAGGATTATCAGGCGCGCTCGCTGCAGATCATCCTCGCCAGCGACGGCTCCAGCGACGACACGGTGGCCTGCGCGCGCAAAGTGATCGATCCGCGCATCACCGTGCTCGACCTGCCCCGCCAGGGCAAGGCCGCGGCCCTCAATACCGGCGTGGCCCACAGCGGCGGCGAGATCCTGGTCTTTACCGACGCCGATAACCAATGGGGTCACGACACTCTCGGTCATTTGCTGGCGCCCCTGGGTGATCCGGAGGTCGGCGCGTGTGCCGGACACATGGAAATCCCCGTGCCGGGCAAGGGCCTGAGCCTGGGCGACAGCTTGTACCGGCACTACGAGGGGTGGCTGCGGCGAGTGGAGAGCCGCACCGACTGCATGGTCTCGGCCGATGGTGCGTTGCTGGCCCTGCGCCGGGAGCTGTTCGAGCCGATTCCGGCCCAGGTCAACGATGATTTTTTCCTCAGCACCTGTGCGCCGGCCGCCGGCAAATCCATCGTCTATGTACCGAAGGCCCGGGTGATCGACCAGGGGGTGGACGAGGCCGACAAGCAGTTTCGTCGTCGCCAGCGGGTCACCGTCGGTGGCTTGCAAAGCCTGGCCCAGCGCCGGGCGCTGCTCAATCCGCTGCGTCATGGTCTGTACGCCATTGGCCTGATCAGCCACAAACTGATCCGCCGCCTGGCGCCGGTGTTGCTGCTGCCGCTGCTGCTCAGCAACCTCTGGTTGTGGAGCGACCAGGGGTTCTATCGCCTGAGCCTGGCAGCCCAAGTGCTCGGCTACGCCATGGCGCTGCTTGGCCTGCTGGACATGCACCACCGCTTGCCTCGGCCCTTTCGCCTGGCGGCGTTCGTGCTGGTGACGCTCGCGGGCATGAGCATCGGCCTGTGGCAGTTCCTGCGGGGCCGGCGCTATAGCCAATGGAATCCCGAGCAGAACCGCTGAGGAGCATGGCCGATGTCGATCAAACAAGTCTTCAAGCTCACTGGCGGCTGGCTGTACCTGAACACATCGCTCGGCCGCGGTCCGCTGCGCGGTGCCGGCGTTATCCTGATGCTGCACCGCGTGCTGGGCAACGACCGCGCCGCCGAACTGCCTCATCGCAACGAACTGTGCGTGGGGCCGGAAGCCTTCGAACATTTACTGATCTGGCTGCAACGGTATTTCGAATGTGTGCCCCTGATGACCCTGCTGTTGGCCGACCCTGCCACCGTTCCGGACCGTCCGCGGGTCGCCCTGACCTTCGACGACGGCTGGCGCGACAACGCCATGAATGCCTTTCCCCTGCTGCGCCAATACCAGGTGCCGGCGAGTATTTTCCTGTCAACCGACTTCATCGGCAGTCGCCAGCACTTCTGGTGGGAAAGCATTGGTGAAACCTTGTGGGGCAGTCATGGCCATGTGGCACGACTGGCGCTGATAGAGCACTTGCAACAGGCCGGACGGTCGTTGCCGGTGATGCTCGATGACCTGGATGACGAACGCCGCAGCCTGTCGTTGCTGCACTACCTGCAAAGCCTCAAGACCCTCGATCCGCAAACCCTGAGCGACCTCACCGACGCCTGCCCCCCTGGTGCCCAGCCCCAGGCGCTGGACTGGACCCAGGTGCGCATGCTCGAAGATTCGGGCCTTGTGCGCTTCGGCCCTCACGGCGCCAGCCACGCAATCCTCACCAAGCTCGACGACCAGCGCTTGCACGAGGAGCTGAGCCGCAGCCGCATAGCCCTGGAAAACGCCTGCACCCAACCGTTGCCGGTGTATTGCTACCCCAATGGCGATCACGACGAACGCGTGCGCCACCAAGTGGCGGCCCACGGTTTTTCGTTCGCCCTGGGTACCGAGGCCGGGCTGTATCGCAACGACGGCGATCCGTGGAACGTGCCGCGTTTCGGTGTCAGTCAACGCAACGCCCAGCATCCCGAACTGCTGGCTTGGCGCATTCGTCGAGGGGCACGTCCATGAGCCGCGCGCATTACCTCAAACACCTGGCGCTGAGCATGGGCACGCGCCTGGCGATGATCGGCCTGCGCTTGCTGCGCAATGTATTGCTGGCACGGATCCTGGGACCCAGCGAGCGCGGGCTGTTCGCCCTGCTCAGCACCTTGCCGGACCTGATCAGTGCCGCCACCAGCGGCGGTCTGAATTCCGCCGTGGGTTATCAGGCGGCGCAGCAGCGTTCGATGGGGCTGCTGCTCAGCCAAGTGCTGGTGTTCGGTTGCCTGTTGGCCGGGTTGTTGACCCTGTTGGTGGTGGCGCTGGCGCGCGTGTTTGGCGCTGAGCTGGACATCACTCTGCAGTTGGGTTTACTGGCCTGGCTGCTGTTGCTCGCCGTACCGTTGACCGTGCTCAAGAGCGGACTGCTGACGCTGCACAATGCCTCAGGCGGCGTGGGCGGCTTCAATGCCCTGCGCCTGATGGAATCCCTGGCGCCGCTGTTGCTGTTCCTGGCGCTGTTCTGGATGTGGAAGGATGCGGCCCTGGAAGCGGCGCTGATCAGTTGGTTGACAGGCCTGAGCCTGGTGGTAGTGGCCGGCTGGGTCTGGCTGCGGCGGGATCACGAGGTGTCGCTGCAATGGGATCGCGCCAGCCAGGGCGAGCTGCTGCGCTACGGCGCACGCAGCCATCCGGACCTGCTGTTCCAGCAAGTGATACTGCGCTCGGACTACCTGTTCATCGGCGCCCTGCTGGGCAGCACCGCCCTGGGACACTACGCCATGGCCAGCGCCGCTGCCGAGCTGCTGCTGATCGTGCCGGAAGCCGTGACCACCCCCCTGATGAAGCGCCTGTTGCAACAGGACCGCGACATGCAGCGCCTGACGCCCCTGGCATTGCGCCTGACTGCCACAGTGATGCTCGGCGCGTGCCTGGGCATGGCGCTGATCGGCGAATGGCTGATCGTGACCTTGTTCGGCGTGGCCTACCAACCAGCTTATCCGGCCTTGCTGGCGCTGCTGCCGGGGCTGTTCGGGCTGTGCTATGCAAGCATCCTGCGCCTGGACCTGCTGGGCAAGAACCGGCCCGGCACGGTATCGCTGCTGATGGGTGTGGGGGCGTTGCTGAACCTGGCGTTGAACCTGCTGCTGATTCCCCGCTACGGTATCGTCGGTGCCGCCGCTGCATCTTCCATCGCTTACCTGGGGGTAACCGTGGCGTTGCTGGCAATGTACTGCCGTCTCAGCGGCGTGGCGCTGTGGCAGACGCTGATCATCCTGCCCAGCGACCTGGTGCCGATGCGGCAGATGCTGATGGGAAAATCGGCATGAGTTTCGTCGCCCCTCAGTCCGCCATCGCGAGCAGGCTCGCTCCCACAGGGTTCGGTGAGATCCCTGTGGGAGCGGGCTTGCTCGCGATGGCGGAGGCTCGGCTTGCACGGATACTGGATGTGATGACCCCTTCGCGAGCAAGTCCGCTCCCACAAGGGCCCGGTGTCGATCACAATATCCGCGGCCGATGCAGGTCCAGGGTGGGAGCGAGCCTGCTCGCGATAGGGTCGGCGCGGTGCTGGATAATGAGCGCATGCCTATGGGCCCTGGCATTTCCGGCCCATGGCGCCTCCATGTCCTGGAGCGGCATCCGCGACGGCAGCCTGTACCTGCAGACCGACCGGCCGGATCAGGTGACCGTGCGCTGGGCACCGGCCTGGCAGGCCGACGCCAATTCGGAACACTTGTACCTGCTCAACGGCCAGGGACGCCTGGTGGGCGAGCGCTTGATCAAGAGAGCCCAGGTACGTGGCGAACAACAATGGCCATTGCTGCCCGGTGCCGCCAGCTATCGCCTGGAAATCCCCGGCTACAGCTTCCGCCGCTACAGCGTCGAGCATGACGCGCGTACCCAGGCCCTGTTCGCACCGGCCAAGGTGCATTTCAGCGCTGAGGCCCACGATGGCGACGAGTTGTATTTCAAAGTGGCCGCCGGCGAGCGAGCCATGCTGGCGGGCAAGTTCCACGGCGGTGTGCAAGCCTTGCAGGCCCGACGTGTCGCCGACGGCAAACAGCTGCAGTTGAACCTCAAGCGCTACCCGGCCTATTGGCAGTTCGATCAGATCGCGCTGCCCGTCACCGACGTCGAGCAGATCTGGCGCCTGCATCTGCTGGGCAACGGCAAGGCTGCATTCTGGCTGGATGGTACTGCCAACCTGTTTGCCCAAACCCCGGCACACCTGCGACCGTTGCGCGAGGATCCGGGACAAGCGCATTTGAGGGTGTATGGCGACGTCCTGGGAACCACGCCAAAACTGGGCGTCTCCCTGCCTTACGCCATGCCGCCCCCCTCCGCCTACCCGGTCATCGATGCGCTCAAGCCCCAGGCAGCCAGCTATTACAGCTTCGTCGACGTCACCGCTGCAAAGGCGGACCACGAAGACCGTTTCCGCCGCCTGTACCAGGACCGCTTCGGCATCACCCAGGACATCACCTTGTTGGCCGGTAGCGCGCGCAAGGCCGATCTGCGGGCCGACCGGCTCAGCAACAGCGGCCTGCAGGCCTGGCTCGAATCGACTCGCGCCCTCGGTGGCAAAGGCATTCACTACTTGGGTTTCGCCGATGAGCCGAACCTCAACTACGCCGACTTCGCCAGCTACCAGCAGGTGTTCGAGAGCATGGCCAACCAGGTCCGTGCCCTACCCGCCAACGCCCGCTCAGGTGTGCGCATTGCCATTCCGGCCAGCTCGCGGTTCACCAATGGTCCCCTGGCCGAAAACGCCGCCGACAAACGTGGCATCGATTGGGCGCGCCGCCTGCTGGCCAGCTACGGCGACCAGATCGATGCCCTGGCCTGGCATGAGTGGATGGTCCGCGATCTGCTAGCCACCCGAGTGTACCGCCACAGCGTGCGTCGGGCTGCCAGCCTGGTGGGCCTGGATCACAACGGTCGACCACGCAAGGCTCTGCTGCTGGACCAGACCAACATGTCCAGCGGCTCGAGCCTGAGCCCCTACGATCAGGAAACCCATTACGCCGCCCTGTGGTGGACCTCCGTGGTGATCAATGCCTCCGCCGACGGCCTGTTGGACATGCTCAACTGGTTCCAATCCGCCGACGAACCGGAGTACCCCAAGGGCATGGTCCGGGTGCTTGGCAATGATCGCTTCGAGCTCAAGCCGGTGGGCCTGGCCCAACAATTCATCCGACAACATTGGCTCGACCAGGTGCTGCGCCTGGACAACGACGCGTTTGAAGTGGACGCCCTGGCGATGGCCACCGGCTCGCAACGCAGCCTGCTGGGCGTGAATAAAAGCACCCGGGCGCAACAGGTCAGCATCGATGGCACGCCTTGCCCGCAGACACAGCCGACCCTGGTCTATTTCGGTCCGGACAACCACAGCCGCAACGCCCCGCTCAATTGCGAGGCCGGGCAGATCCGTTTTCTCCTGCCAGGGGAAACCCTGTTTGCCCTGGGCTGGAGTGCTTCCTCTTTTCCCCAACCCGCCACCCGTCAGGAGGCACCATGAACCTACTGCAAAAATTGCGTGATCGCATCCAGAAGAAAGGCCTGCGCTCGGTTCTCAAGCAGGTGATACGCCGCTACGTGTTTTTCCATTCGCAACTGGTGTGGCTGGAGCACGATGTACGGATCCCGTTGCCGCCGCATAACCTCAAGCCCTACCCGCCGATGCGTAAGGAGTTCATCACCGTCAGCAATGCCGATGCGTTCGCCAGGCATTTCGGCGACCGCGTCGAAACCATGCGCGAACTGGCCGCCGAAGGTTACACAGGCTTGATGTACCTGGATGATCAGGGCGACACCGTGGGTTTCGCCTGGGCCAGTACGCGAGACTATTTCGATCGCCATTTCTATCGCTGCCTGTTCCCGATCAAGCCTGGTGAATACTTTCAGTTCGGTGGAGAGATGATCCGTGCGTATTGGGGGTCCAGGATGTCGGCCGACGTACAACAGGATATGTGGGAAATCATGGCGCAAAAGGGTTGCGACAAGATGGTCGATGTCTGCGACCTGCAGAACATTCCGGCGATCAAAATGCATATACGCATGGACTTCCAGGAACGCGGCCAGATCACCCATGTGTATTGCCTGTTCGGTCGCTGGCGCTTCTTCCGTGACACGTTCTACGACGGTTCTGTATTGGACACCTTTCGCAAGCCGGCGCAACCGACCGCCACGACGGCGGCGGCCTGATGGCAATGGCGATCCGGTTCCAGTGGTGCCGCTCCCTGAGCGCAGAACTGTTTCCGACAACAGCTTATGAACAGCTGCGAACCCAGGTGGCCGATACGACGCCGTTCAACACCCTGGCCTGGCTGCAAGCGGCAGAGCTGGCGCTGCGGCCCGATCAGGAATTGCATGTGCTACTGGGCTGGCAGGATCAGGCGCTTTGCCTGTGCCTGCCCCTGGTCACCACGCGTGAACGCATCGGCGGGCTGCGGTTTCGGGTGTTGCGTCACCTGGGCTATCCCCTGGCCGACCGCATCGCCTTGCTGGTGCGCCTGGACGCCGACGCCATGGGCCAGGCATTGATGCAGATCCGCCAGCACCTGCCCCACGCATTGCTACAGTTCAATGAAGTGATCGAACCGGTCGGTGAAGAAAGCGCCCTCAGTACCTGGATGGCGCTGAGTTCCACCGGAGAGCGGCGGTTGAGTTGCCGAGTGCCGGTGCATCTGATCAGCGACAGCGACCGCCAGGAGATTTCCGGCGATCCGCGCTACAAGCTGCGCCGGGCGCGCAAGCGGATCGCCGCGTGCGGTGCCCGAATCCAGAGAGTGACACCGGATGCCATCGGCATGGGGCCGCTGTTGCGAACCCTTGCCGAAGTCGAGGCTGCCAGTTGGAAAGGCGAAGAAGGTGTCGGCATCTTCTCCGAACCCAGGCACCGACAATGGATGAACCACGCCTTTACAGCCCTCGCCGCCGAAGGTCTGGTACGGGTGGTGATGCTGGAGCTGGACGGACACTGCATCAGCTACCGCCTCGGCCTGCTGGAGCACGGACGCTTGTACGACTACAACCTCGCGTTCCTGCCGGAGCATGCCGACCTGGGCAGCGGTCGAGTGTTGCTGGAAGAATGGATTCGCTGGGGACTGGATGACAACTGGCACTGGATCGATGCGTCGCGGGTCAGCCTGGAGAACTCCAACCATCAGTTGCATGAACGCATGACCGGACAGCTGGAACATTGGCGCTGGAGTTTCTGCTCATGGCAGCCCGGCGGGCTGGCCCTGGGGTTCGCCTTGCGCCTATGGAAAAGTCTCAAGCCATGGCTTCGCAAGCGCCCGACCGGCCAAACCACCCCCCTCCCTTCGTCCCCCCCTCCCAAGCGTCAGGAGAACGTGAATGCCCCAACAAGTGATCGTCAATGCTGACGATTTCGGACTCAGCCTCAGTGAGAATACGCTCATCCTGCAGGCCTTCGAGGCAGGCGTGATCAGTTCCGCCACGGCCATGGCCAATATGCCGGGCTTCGAACAGGCCTGTGAACTGGCCCAACACCCCCTGCTCAATGGCCGTATCGGCCTGCATTTCAACCTGAGCCACGGCGCGCCACTGAGCCGGGCGATTGCATCGCGTCCGGCATTTTGTGATGCCAATGGCAAGTTCGACCTGAACCTGTCCCGTTACTGCCTGCGCCTGGGCGCCAAGGATCGCGCTGCCGTGCGAGAAGAACTCGAAGCCCAGTGGCAGCGCTGCCTGGACCACGGACTGCACCCCAGCCACCTCGATTCCCACCAGCATGTACACAACATCTGGCCCATCGGTGAACTGGTGGCCCGCTTCGCCGCCCGGCACAGCGTGCCCATACGCCTGGCCCGTAATCTGGGGGCGAACCTGAACCTGCCCAAACGCATCTTCAAGTCCCTGCTCAACCGTCGAATGCGCTACCTCAGCGGCGCCACGGCCGACCACGTTTGCACGCCGGCCGACTTGCAACATGCCGCACCGCCGATCCATGGCTCTCTCGAGGTGATCGTGCATCCGCAGCACCTTGAAGGGGACTTTGGCGATGCCAGCCTGGAGGCCGGGCGTTCATTGACCGAGGTGCTGCGCAAACGCCTGGAGGGGGTGCCCAAGGTGCCATATCGCAGGGCGGGACAGCGGTTGGTATTGGCTGAGTTTGGGGATGTACATGACAGCCTTCCAGAAATCTCTCCACCCTGCGAGCGGATCTGTTAAAACGCATCTTCTGTCTTGAGTAGCGAGTCGCGTCGATGTCTTCATCCTTACTCCCTCGTCGTCGGCGCCGCTGGCTCGCCTATTTGTGCATGGCTGCGATGGTGGGCGGTTTGCCGGTGGGCTGCGCGGTGTTGCAACACAAGGAGCGGGAGCTGGTGTTTCGCATCGAACCGGGAACGGCGAGCTGGTTCAGCGGCCTTCCGAGCAGCGTGCAGGAGTTCGACCTCAAGCCCAAAAGCTTCAAGGCCGGGGAAAATATCCATGGCTGGTGGTGGCCGGCCGAACGCAAGAAGGCGCCGGCGATCCTGTATTTGCACGGGGTGCGCTGGAACCTGACTGGCCAGTTGTTCCGCATCCAGCAACTGCGCGCCCTGGGCTTTTCGGTGCTGGCGATCGATTACCGGGGTTTCGGCAAGAGCCATGGCGAGCTGCCGTCCGAGGCCAGTGTCTATGAAGATGCGCGATTCGCCTGGGAGCGGCTTGAAGCGTTGCAACCGGACCCGGCCCTGCGGCTGATCTACGGTCACTCCCTGGGCGGCGCCGTCGCGGTGGACCTCGCCGCCGAACTCGGCCAGAAGGCCGCGAAAGACGGCAGCGTCGTGCCGGCCCAAGGCCTGGTCATCGAGTCCACGTTCACCTCCCTGGGCGACGTGGCGACCGCCATGGCGGATACCTCCCTGCCCGTGCGCTGGCTGCTGTCGCAGAAGTTCGACTCCATCGACAAGATCCCCGAAATCAACATGCCGCTGCTGGTGGTGCATGGCGCGGCAGACAACTACGTTCCGCCTCGTTTCAGCGAGCAACTGTTCAAGGCGGCCCATGAGCCGAAGCATCTGCTGCTGGTGCCTGGGGGAACGCACAACAACAGCATGAGCCTGGCCGGCAAGAACTATCGGCAGGCGCTGGATACACTGATGAAAGCCACCCCCACCCCTATGGCCGGAGGTCCCCAGGCCAGCAAGGTCAAGGCAGGCTGAAGACATTGCCGTGGGAGCGAGCTTGCTCGCGATGGCGGTGAGTCTGCTGGTATCGATGTGAATGGGCTGACGTCATCGCGAGCAGGCTCGCTCCCACAGGGTTCGGTGGTGTGCCTGGGTGTTGTGGACCTCCACGATCCGGTGTGGGAGCGAGCCTGCTCGCGATGGCGGAGGGTCTGTTGGTCTTGATGTTGGATGGGCTGATGTCATCGCGAGCAGGCTCGCTCCCACAGGGTTCGGTGGTGTGCCTGGGTGTTGTGGACCTCCACGATCCGGTGTGGGAGCGAGCCTGCTCGCGATGGCGGAGGGTCTGTTGGTCTTGATGTTGGATGGGCTGATGTCATCGCGGGCAAGCCCGGCTCCCACAGGGTTCGGTGGTGTGCCTGGAGGTTGTGGGCTTCCACGATCCGGTGTGGGAGCGAGCCTGCTCGCGATGGCGGTGGGTCTGTTGGTATCGATGTGAATGGGCTGACGTCATCGCGGGCAAGCCCAGCTCCCACAGGGTTCGGTGGTGTGTCTGAGGTTGTGGGCCTCCACAATCCAGTGTGGGAGCGAGCCTGCTCGCGATGGCGGTGGGTCTGTTGGCCTTGATGTTGGATGGGCCGGTGTCATCGCGAGCAGGCTCGCTCCCACAGGGTTTGGTGGTGTGTCTGGAGGTTGTGGGCTTCTTTTCAAGGCTCAAAAAAACGGCACCTTTCGGTGCCGTTCATTTATTGCAGGGCGCTTACTTGCGGGCAGCTTCCCACGATTTCAGCAGTTCGGCGTAGCTCACGGTTTCGCCTTTAGGCTTCTCGTTCGCCAGTTTTGGCTTCGGTGCGCCCGGTTGGTCGAACCAGTATTGCGCATCGCGTTCCGGGTTCATTTTCGGCGCGCAGGTAGCCTGGGCCTTGGAACGTTCCAGACGGGTCATGATTGCGTCCTGATCCTTCGCCAGGCCGTCGAGTGCCTGCTGCGGAGTCTTCTCGCCGCTGGCCGCTTCGGCGATGTGGCTCCACCACAGCTGCGCCAGACGCGGATAGTCCGGTACGTTGGTCCCGGTCGGGGTCCATTGCACGCGGGCCGGGCTACGATAGAACTCCACCAGGCCACCCAGCTTCGGTGCCAGGTCGGTCATCGCCTGCGAGTTGATGTCCGACTCACGAATCGGCGTCAGGCCGACGATGGTTTTCTTCAGGGACACGGTTTTCGACGTCACGAACTGCGCGTACAGCCAGGCCGCGAGTCTCTGCTTCTCAGGCGTGGACTTCATGAAGGTCCAGGAACCCACGTCCTGATACCCCAGCTTCATGCCCTCTTCCCAGTACGGACCGCGTGGCGAAGGTGCCATACGCCATTTCGGCGTGCCGTCCGCATTGACCACCGGCAGGCCCGGCTTGGTCATGTCGGCGGTGAAAGCGGTGTACCAGAAAATCTGCTGGGCGATGTTGCCCTGGGACGGTACCGGGCCAGACTCGGAGAACGTCATGCCCGCCGCTTCCGGTGGCGCGTACTTCTTCAGCCAATCCACGTATTTGGTGGTGGCGAACACGGCCGCAGGGCCGTTGGTATCGCCGCCACGGGTCACGCTGGAACCGACCGGATGGCAGTCCTCGACACGGATGCCCCACTCGTCCACTGGCAAGCCGTTGGGCAGGCCTTTGTCGCCACCACCAGCCATGGAGAACCAGGCATCGGTGAAGCGCCAGCCCAGGGACGGGTCTTTCTTGCCGTAGTCCATGTGGCCGTAGACGCGCTTGCCGTCGATCTCCTTGACGTCTTCGGAGAAGAACTTGGCGATGTCTTCATAGGCCGACCAGTTCACCGGTACACCCAGCTCGTAGCCGTACTTCTCCTTGAACTTGGCCTTCAGGTCCGGCCGCTCGAACCAGTCGGCGCGGAACCAGTAGAGGTTGGCGAATTGCTGGTCGGGCAGTTGATAGAGCTTGCCGTCCGGTGCGGTGGTGAAGGAAGTCCCGATGAAGTCCTTGAGGTCCAGGGTCGGCGAAGTGAAGTTCTTGCCTTCGTTGGCCATCAGATCAGTGATCGATTCGGTCTTGCCGTAGCGAAAGTGCGTACCAATGAGGTCCGAATCGTTGACCCAGCCGTCATAGATGTTTTTGTCCGACTGCATCACCGTCTGCATCTTTTCCACCACGTCGCCTTCTTGCAGCAGGTCGTGGGTCAACTGGATCCCGGTGATTTCGGTGAAGGCCTTGGCCAGTACCTTGGACTCGTATTCGTGAGTGGTCAGGGTTTCCGACACCACGTTGATCTTCATGCCGCGAAACGGCTCGGATGCCTTGATGAACCATTTGAGTTCTTCAAGCTGTTGGGCTTCCGTCAAGGTCGACGGTTTGAATTCACTGCCGATCCATTTTTTAGCGGCGTCTTCATAGGCGTCAGCCCAGGCCACAGCGCTCAACCCGCTGAGTGCCAGTGCGGCAGCCAATGAAACGCTATGTCGCAGCTTATTGTTTTTATTGAACATAGAGACCTCCTGTTTGGGTTTAAGAGCCTGATCGTCGAATGACTAGTGGCCTGTTCGGTTAATTCGAGTACTCAAGTCCTGGTGCCGAAGTTGAGTGGGCGAATTAGCCACACAGGCCACTTCAGCCCCACCGCATCACTGCCAACAGCCACACCCAAGACAACGCGAACGCTATCCAGATGCTCCAGTCGGTGGCGCCGATTACCAGCAGGTGCAGGTAGGCGCTACCGAGAAGACCGATAAACAACCGGTCGCCACGGGTCGTGGCAATCGGCAGGAAACCACGCCGAGGGATGCTCGGCGAACGCAACTCCCAAGTGGTCATGCCTACCAGGAACAAGGCGATAACCCCAAAAAATACCGCTGTGGGGACGGTCCAATTCATCCATTCCATCATCGACTCCTCAGACTCGGCCCAGGGCAAAGCCCTTGGCCACATGATTGCGAACGAACCAGATCACCAGCATGCCCGGCAGGATGGTCAACACCCCCGCCGCCGCCAGCACCCCCCAGTCGATACCCGAGGCCGACACGGTACGGGTCATGACCGCAGCGATCGGCTTGGCATTCACCGAGGTGAGCGTGCGGGCCAGCAACAGTTCGACCCAGGAAAACATGAAGCAGAAGAACGCCGTCACGCCGATGCCCGAGCCGATCAACGGGATAAAGATCTTGGCGAAGAACTTGGGGAAACTGTAGCCGTCAATGTAGGCGGTCTCGTCAATTTCTTTCGGCACCCCGGACATGAAGCCTTCGAGGATCCACACCGCCAGCGGTACGTTGAACAGGCAGTGAGCCAAGGCCACGGCGATATGGGTGTCGAACAGCCCGATGGACGAATACAGCTGGAAGAACGGCAACAGGAACACCGCCGGTGGCGCCATGCGGTTGGTCAGCAGCCAGAAGAACAGATGCTTGTCCCCCAGGAACCGGTAGCGCGAGAAGGCATAAGCCGCCGGCAACGCCACACTCAGGGAAATCACCGTGTTCAGGCTCACGTAGTAGAGCGAGTTCAAATAACCGGTGTACCAGCTCGGGTCGGTGAAAATCACCTTGTAGTTCTGGAAGGTGAAATCCTGTGGCCAGAGGGTCAGGCCGCCGAGGATTTCAGTGTTGCTCTTGAACGACATGTTCAGCAGCCAGTAGATGGGCACCAGCAGGAACAGGATGTAGAGCAGCAACGGGATCAGCTTTTTATTGCTCATCGTGCAGGCCTCAACGGTTGGCGTCGGAGTGAGTCATGGCGGTGTAGAACAACCACGACACCAACAGAATGATCAGGAAGTACACCAGGGAAAACGCTGCCGCCGGCCCCAGGTCGAACTGACCGATGGCCATCTGCGTCAGGGTCTGGCTCAGGAACGTGGTGGCGTTACCCGGGCCGCCGCCGGTGAGCACGAACGGTTCGGTGTAGATCATGAAACTGTCCATGAAGCGCAGCATCACCGCGATCAGCAGCACGCTCTTCATCTTCGGCAACTGGATGTGCCGGAACACCGCCCAGTTGGACGCCCGATCGATCCGCGCCGCCTGGTAATACACATCCGGGATCGCCCGCAGCCCGGAGTAGCACAGCAGCGCCACCAGCGAGGTCCAGTGCCAGACGTCCATCACCAGCACCGTCACCCAGGCGTCCATGGTGTTGGCCGCATAGTTATAGTTGATACCGAGGGCGTTGAGGGTCCAGCCGAGCAGGCCGATATCGCCGCGACCGAAAATCTGCCAGATCGTACCGACCACGTTCCATGGGATCAGCAGCGGGATCGCCAGGATGATCAACACCAGGGACGACCATTTGCCCTTGGTCGGCATGGTCAGGGCGATGGCGATGCCCAGGGGGATTTCGATCAACAGCACGCACGCCGAATAGATGAACTGGCGCAGCAGCGAGTCGTGCAACCGTGGGTCCATCAGTACTTGCTTGTACCAGTCGGCACCGACGAAGTAGCGGCTGGACTGGTCGAAGATGTCCTGCACCGAATAGTTGACCACGGTCATCATCGGGATCACCGCACTGAAGGCCACCAGCAGGAACACTGGCAACACCAGCCACCAGGCCTTGTTGTTCTGCACCTTGTTCATGGCTGCACCTCGCTCAACGGTTCCAGCAAATATTCATCGGCATAGACCATCAGCCATTGGGCCGGGAAGCTGATATACGCCGTGCCTTCCGGCACCGGTTTGTCTTCGGCCAGGCGCACCTTCAGCGGCACGCCGTCGAGACTGAGAGTCAGAATCTTATAGGTGCCCAGGTCTTCGACATGCATCACCTCGGCGCGCATCGCGTCGTCGTAGGGGCCCTCCCAGACGTGGACGAACTCAGGGCGGATACCGACTTTCAGGGTTTTGCCTTCAGCCTCGGCCACCCGCTTCTGCAAGGTTTCGGACAGCGGCAGATGGGTCGAGCCGAAACCGACGCCGCCGGGTTGCACGGTGACCTCGATCAGGTTCATTCCCGGACTGCCAATGAAGTAGCCGACAAAGGTGTGGCTCGGACGCTCGAACAACTCCCGGGGCGTGCCGAACTGCACGATCTGACCGCCATACATCACCGCGATCTTGTCGGCGAAGGTCGATGCTTCCAACTGGTCGTGGGTGACGTAGACCATGGTGATGTTGAACTGCTCGTGAATCTGCTTGAGCTTGCGCCGCAGCTTCCACTTCAGGTGCGGGTCGATCACCGTCAGCGGTTCGTCGAACAGGATCGCCGACACGTCGTCGCGCACCAGCCCACGGCCCATGGAGACTTTCTGTTTCTCATCGGCTGTGAGGTTGCGAGCCTTCTTGTCCAACAGACTCTGCAGGTCGAGGACCTCGGCAATTTCCTGCACCTTGGTGTGGATTTTCGCTTCGGCCATGCCCTGGTTGCGCAGCGGAAACGCCAGGTTGTCGAACACCGTCATGGTGTCGTACACCACCGGGAACTGGAATACCTGGGCGATGTTACGCTGCTCCGGGCTCATGTCGTTGACGACTTTGTTGTCGAACTTTACCTGGCCCTCGGAAGGGCTGAGCAAGCCGGAAATGATGTTGAGCAAGGTGGATTTACCGCACCCTGAAGGCCCGAGCAACGCATAGGCGCCGCCCTGTTCCCAGACGTGGTTCATCTCGCGGATCGCGTAATCCTCGGGGCCCGCCGGAGTGCTGGTGTAACTGTGGGCGAGGTTCTGCAAATGAATTTCAGCCATCAGGCAACCCTCGCAATACGCTGACCCGGAGCCTGAACCAACTTGCCCTGGGCATCGAAGACAAACAGTTTGTGGGTCGGGATGTAGATACGGATCGGCGCATCCACGTCGTACTCATGCACGCCGGGCAGGTGCAGCACCAACAGGAAGTGTTCGTTGCGTACGTGCAGGAAAGTCTCCGAGCCGCTGATCTCGGCCACCTCGACGGTCACCGCCAGTTCCAGGTCGTCGTCGTTGCTCGGCACCAGCGAGATGTGGCTGGGGCGCACACCGAAACGGAATTCACCCTCGCCCACCGGACGCAGGTCGACGTTCAGCGGGAAGTGCACGAAGTTGGCGAAGCTCACTTCATTATCGGCAATGCGTCCTGGCATGAGGTTGATGGGCGGCTCGGAAAACAGCTCGGCGGCCAGCACGGTTTGCGGCTGGTGGTAGACCGAGGCCGCCTTGCCGCTCTGGATCACCCGGCCTTCGTGAAGAATGGTGGTGGTGCCGCCCAGGGCCAACGCTTCGTTGGGCTCGGTGGTGGCATAGACGGCGATGGTGTGACGGGCCTGGAACAGCTCACGCATTTCCTGGCGAAGCTCTTCACGCAGCTTGTAGTCCAGGTTCACCAGGGGCTCGTCGAACAGGATCAGCTCGGCATCCTTGACCAGCGCGCGGGCCATGGCGGTACGCTGCTGCTGGCCGCCGGACAGTTCCAGTGGATGGCGCTTCAGGAACTTCTCGATCCGCAGCATCTTCGCGGTTTCCAGCACTTTGCTCTGGATCACCTCGTTGGACACACCGGCCTGGCGCAACGGCGAGGCGATGTTTTCGAAAACGGTCATGGTCGGGTAGTTGATGAACTGCTGATAGACCATCGATACGTTGCGCAGCCGCACCGGGCGATTGGTCACATCAACGCCATTCATCAGGATGCGACCACTGTCGGGCTTGTCCAGGCCGGCCATCAGGCGCATGAGGCTGGTCTTGCCGGACAATGTGCGGCCCAACAGAACGTTGAAGGATCCGGGTTCGAAATTCAGGTTGGCATCGTCGATCCAGGTCTGGCCCTCGACGGTGCGACAAATGTGCTCAAGCGTTAATGACATGGCTCGGCCTTTTTATTTTTGGGAGTCAAGCGACCGAAGATTAAAAGCGAAAGGCGTGCCAGAAATCTCATCCTGTTGAATTTATTGGGTTTTACCGATTTACGTCGGAAAAATACGTTCACGGATGAACACAAGTGAACAAGCAAAACTGAACAACTGAACAATTCGCCGGTTGACAATGAACAATTCTGAACAACAATGAATGAACGTTTTCCTGGGTTGGACAGTCTCCTGTGTGGGAGCGAGCCTGCTCGCGATAGCGGTCTATCGGCAACATGGGTGCAGCTGATCCGACGCTATCGCGAGCAGGCTCGCTCCCACACAGGATTTGCGTTCTACCTGGCAATCGGGGCTTGCCCCAGCACAAGGAGTCTGTGCGAAACTCACCACAACAATAAAAACAGCTTCTGCGAGAGTGCCCCATGGCCGCACCAGCTCCTGCCTTGTCCCACGACGCCATCATCCAGGCCTCCTGGTCCCGCTGCCGTGCCTTTGGCCTGAATCACCAGAGCGCGCCGGCCTTCGACCCATTGCCCGCCGAAGGCATTGCCCAATTGCTGGAAAGCCAGCATTCCCTGGTGCAAACCACTCACCAGGAAGTCCTGCCGTACTACGAGAACATCCTCAGCAACTCCAATTGCCTGATCATGCTGGCCGACAATCAGGGCCAAGTGCTCACCTCCTGGGGCACCCAGCGTTTCATCGAACCGAAACTGGCCCACGGGTTCAGCGCCGGGGCTAGCTGGATGGAGCGTTGCACCGGCACCAACGCCATCGGCACCGCACTGGCCTGTGAGCAGGCAGTGCACATTGAACACGATGAACACTTCCTCAAGGCCAACCGCTTCATGACCGGTTCCGCCGCGCCGATCTTCGATGCCGAGCGCAAGGTCATCGCCGTACTGGACGTGTCCAGCGACAGCTACCTGCCGCCCTCCCACACCCTGGGCATGGTCAAGATGATGAGCCAGACCGTGGAAAACCGGCTGATTCTCAACCTGTTCCGCGGTGAACACTTCCAATTGATCTTCAACACAGGATTGAACAACCTCGACAGCCAATGGGCCGGCCTGCTGATTTTCGATGAGAGCGGCCAGATACTTTCCGCCAACCGCCGGGCCGATAACCTGCTGGGTCTGAGCCTGTCGCGGGTCAGTATCGAAAGCCTGTTCAAAGTCTCGCTGCTGGAACTGCTGAACCAGCCCGACGGCCTGCCATTCTCCCTGCAAGCAGCCGGGCGCAATCGTTTCCAGTGCATGCTCAAGCGCCCGAACCAGGTATCGATCAAGCCACGCATCTTCACCGAACCAGTCCCCTCGCCCACCCCGGCTCCCGCCAGCCACGTCATCAGCCTCAATACTCTGCACTTTGGTGACAGCCGCGTGGAAAAGGCCGTGCGCCAGGCCGAACGCTTGCTGGAAAAGGACATTCCGCTGTTGATCCACGGTGAGACCGGCGTCGGCAAGGAAGTGTTCGTCAAGGCCCTGCACCAGGCCAGTTCCCGTTGCCAGCAGCCATTCATTGCGGTCAACTGCGCGGCGATCCCGGCCGAGCTGGTGGAATCGGAATTGTTCGGTTACGAAAAAGGCGCCTTCACCGGCGCCAACCAGAAGGGCAGCATCGGCCTGATCCGCAAGGCCGACCGCGGCACATTGTTCCTCGACGAAATCGGCGACATGCCCCTGCCGACCCAGGCCCGCCTGCTGCGGGTGTTGCAGGAGCGTTGCGTGCAACCGGTGGGCAGCGCCGAGCTGTTCCCGGTGGACATCCGCATCATCTCCGCCACCAACCGATCGTTGCGCGAGCAAGTGCAGCTGGGCCGTTTCCGCGAAGATCTGTACTACCGCATCGGCGGCCTGACCCTGGAACTTCCGCCCCTGCGCGAACGCAGCGACAAACAAGCCCTGTTCAAACGTCTCTGGGAACATCATCGCGAGCCAACCCAATGGGCCGGCCTGAGCCGCGAGGTGCAGGAACTGTTCGAGCGTCATCCGTGGCCGGGTAACCTGCGACAAGTCAGCAGCGTGCTGCAAGTGGCCCTGGCGATGGCCGAAGAACAGCCGATCCGCCCGGAACACCTGCCGGATGATTTCTTCGTGGACCTGGAGATGGACCCGGTGGACGCACCGGAGCCGTTGTCAGTGGACTTGAACGATGCCGAAGACCTGAACCGCCAATTGCAGGCAGTCGGCGGAAACATCTCGCACCTGGCGCGCCGACTCGGGGTCAGCCGCAATACCTTGTACAAACGCCTGCGGCAGGTGGAAAACTGAGGGCGTAGCAGCCTGCCAACAGGCTGCTACGCCGGGTTCGACCGAGTCTCAATCGAACGCACCGTTCAGCACTTCATAGATGATGCCAGTGGCGATCGCCACCAGAATCAGGTCAGTGCCCACCTGCCGCCACTCGTAGCCATCGTAGTGCGGCAAGCGTCCCAACAGGCGTCCGTCCAGCTTCTTGGCGATGCCCGGCGGCATCGGCTTGCCCCGGGCGAGGTTTTTCTGGATGCCCGGTGGCAGGGCCGGACCGGGGCTCCAATAATCACGATAACCGCCGATCACACCGATAATACCGCCCCGGTCGATACTCGGCCCGTTGTGCCAGTCGCCGCCACCGCCACCGCCGTGAGCGTTGCCCTTGCCACCCTGGTTACCATAGTTGCCTTGACCGCCCTTGTTGCCTTGTCCTCCTTTGCCCTGCCCGTGACCTGGCCCCTGGTCGAACTGAGCGTTTCCCTTGCCGTTCCCCGGATCCGCGACGGCAATTTCAGGCCCCGCCACCAAGGCGAAGCAGGTAACCACTGCAATCAACGAACGCGATTTGAGCATGATGGTTCTCACTAAAAAGGGAAGGTCCCTGCACATATGGACGCTTGGGATGATATTAGTTCCACATCACCTCCCCCGCCGCTGAGGCAACGAACGTTATCAAGGAGCTCCATGCGCAAGGATTACCTGGCCTTCTTCACCTCATTGTTCCTCTCCCGGCTGGCCGACCAGATCTTGCTGTTTATCGTCCCGTTGATTGTGTTCCAGACCACCAACAGCGTCTCCTGGGCGGGCTTGGCTTTCTTCGTTGAATCCCTGCCGCGCTATTTGTCGTTCCCGATCTGCGGCGCGTTGTGCGACAAGTTCCCGCCCATCCGTATCCTGCACATCAGCCAGGTCTACCGCGCCGTGGCATGCGCCGTCGCCACGGCACTCTACGGCATCTTTGGCGGCCTCTACTGGATCATCGCCCTCTCGGCCGTGTGCGGCGTGCTGACCACCCAGGGCATCATGGCCCGCGAAGTGGTGATGCCGCACATCTTCAAGCACTACACCTATACCAAGACCCTGTCCTACTCGCAGATCGCCGACCAGGGCGGGCTGGTACTGGGCCCGCTGCTCGCCGCGCTGATGCTCGACGTGTGGGCATGGCATTGGGTGGTAGTGGCGATTTCCGCGCTGTTTCTGTCAGCGGACCTGGCCATGCGGTACTGGCAGCGCACCAGCTCGGTCACCCTGGAGACCTTCGAGCAACATCAGGACCTCTGGCTGAACCCGCTACGCATCGCTTTCAGCCATATACGCAACCTGGCGGAACTGAAGAGGATCATCAGCCTGGCGGTGGGCGTCAATCTGATCATTGGCGTCACCCTCGCCACGTCGGCGGCCATGGTCATCGGCCAGTACAGCGCCGGCAAGGACTATTACGCCGGGTTGCAGGCAGCCGGCGCCATGACCACCATCGTCATCCTGTTCCTCCTGGCACGGTTCACGCTGCCCTTGAAGTGGCTGGGTATCCTGTCCTACACGCTGATCGCCACAGGAGCCTTCCTCACCGCCCTCAGCCCGAACGCCTGGGGTTACGTGGTGGGTTTCCTGCTGGTCGTCGGCTTCGACAAAATGTTCAACGTCTACATGCGCAGCACCCGCCAGCAAGTCATTCCGCCCCAGGACTTCGGCAAGACCGTCGGCGTAATCACGCTGCTCAACAACCTTTCACAACCGCTGGCGGGCCTGTTGGTCGCGCTGCTGGCGGCACCGATCGGATTGCAGAAAGTGATTCTGCTGCTGGCGTTGGCGACCGGCCTGATCGGCCTCGGGGTGGTAGTGGCCTATCGAAGCCCGAGGCCTCGATCAACACACTTCGGCGCGAATACCCACTGAGTAACGTCCCGCAATAGGAGCGACGTTCACCTCGACGGGCACCGCCGGGGTATCGGCTCGCTGCAATGACATGAAATGCATTATTAATGACTTATTGTTGAGGCATGGTTGAGCATCACAGGTGTACGAATCCATTCGTCGCCTGCCAGACCTGGCCGACCTTGCTCGGCCACGTCTGGCTTGGGGTTTGCCGCAATCGCCGTAGCAGCCAGGAAGACGAGATTCTGACGCTGCGGCAACTCAATCACGCTTGGTCGGCCACTGGAGATGTACCGTGTCAACTCTCAATGAAATCGCAGCGAACCACGCGAGAATGGCAAAGGCAAAGGAAGAGGAATCGATACGGCTGAGTGAGCTTCACATTCAGGTGGTCGGCAGTCTGGAAATTACGCCGATAGAGGCGAAACAGCAGATGCCGCTACACTTCATGGCTGGCGTACCGGAACGTTCATTCGGGGAAGTCGTAGCCCTGAGCTTCTGACCTAATGACATGGATTGATCGCCTGCCTGAAAGCGGGCGATTTGCATATCAGAACTGCCTCACCAACGCCGCTGCAAGGATACCCGCCGCAATGGCCGGCAACGGTTTCTTCAGGGTCAGCATGACAACTGCCGTGGTGAGCAAGGCCAGGCGTGCGCCGTTATCTCCCTTGACCGCCATCGGCGCCAGGACCGCCACCAGTACCGAGCCCGACATGGCGGTGATGAACTGCTGCACCCGATAGTTGATCGGTACGAACGACATCACGAAGACCCCGCCCCAGCGAGTCGCCAATGTCACGAGCGCCATGATCAGGATGATCACCAGCGTGCCAGACCCCGTCGTTGTGATATTCATTGTTTTTTCTCCATCCACAACGCGCCCAACAGCCCTCCGGCCAAAGCTCCCACGACGACATGACTGTTAGCCGGCAAGTACCAGTAAGCCATTAGCGAAGAGCAGGCCGCGACGGTCCAGACGATGAACATGCGCAGGTTCTTCTTGCCGCCGACCACCATCGCCAGCAGGAAACACCCCATCACCATGTCGAGTCCGAAACTGACGGGATTCTGGATGGCGCTGCCGAAATGCAGGCCCAGCCAACTGCCCAGGATCCAGGCAGCCCACAGCGCAATACCGCCCCCGAACAACAACCCGAACCCCGGTTTGCCAGCATTGAACGCCTGCATCGCCATGGCCCAGTTGGCATCCGAGACCACCAGCATCACACCGTAGCGCTTGGCCATTGGCAACTCCCGCAGCCACGGGTAGAGCGTCGCGCCCATCAACAGATGACGGGCGTTGATGGCGAACACGGTGATGATCAACGGCACCACGGGCACCTGTTCACCCCACAGATCCAGCGCGGCAAATTGTGAAGCGCCGGCAAAAACCAGCGTGCTCATGAGTACCGCCGACGTATCACTCAAGCCCGTTTGCGCAGCGGCCAGGCCGAAAGCGACCCCGAATACGACGACGAACAGCGAGATCGGCATCAACTGCCTGAAGCCGTCGTAGATGTACTCGCGCTTCAACTCATGCAGAGCAGGTTCAACGTTTGACAAGACTGCGCCTCGTTCAGAATCGGCTTGAAAGAAACAAGTATGCGAGCCGAAGACAACTTCCGAAAAGCACATAATTCGAAGAGGCCCTATTCGATAACCTCATGCTTCGGTGAACGCGTTCATATCGAAGACGCTTGTCTGACGCTAAGATTGCCGTGCGGTCGATCAGTCCCCGCGTCGAGCATCCCTGGAGAACGAGTGAGGTGGCATGAGTACGCTTGAGAAAGCCATAGCGATTTCCGCCCGGGCCCATGAAGGGCAAACCGATAAGGGTGGCTCGCCTTACATCCTGCACCCGCTGAAAGTCATGTTGCGCCTGTCGCATCACGACGAACGTATTGTAGCGGTGCTGCATGACGTGGTCGAAGACACCCGCGTGACGCTCGCAGACCTGCGCAGCGAAGGTTTCAGCGAGGCGATTCTGGCCGCCATCGACTCCCTCACCAAGCGCGAAGGCGAGACCTATCAGGCCTTCATCGAAAGGGCTGGCCGTGATCCCCTGGCGCGTCGGGTGAAGCTGGCCGACCTTGCGGAAAACAGTGATTTGTCACGGATAGACAGCCCGAGCCAGAATGATCTGGAGCGGGTTGAAAAATATCGGAAGGCTGCTGAGTACCTGACGGCTTTTGCCGGAGATGCGAAGGGATAGCGAGGAACAGGTGCCAAGAAAGCCCTGGCTTATGCGCCAGGGCCCTGGGCCCGAACTACATCACGCCTGCGTGAACGTACCGACGCCGCTACCGGAGAACTCTCCGTCGAAATCAGGTGGGGACTGCTGGGGATTGACCAGCACGGCCTGCAAGCGGGTCCCTTCGAAGATGTACACCTTGATTGAGCCAGCGCTTATCGACAGCTGTAGTGTCAACTGGACCCCGATGAGATTCAGGGCATCAGGCGCCGTACCCAACAGGTACAGATTGGAGGTATTCAAATGGGTGCCCGTGCCGGTCGCCTGGCCTGAAAATCGCACCCGGATGCCTTGTTGAGGCGCATCTGGGCCGATCATGGCGGACAAAGCCGTGATCTGAATCGTTTCGGTGTGGGCCCCGTCAATGCTGTCGCCACTTTCGAAGCGGAAGTAGCCACAAATGCCCTGTCGGGATCCGCACCCAGCCAGGGTGTGAGGATGCACGTTCTGATCTTGCAGCCGTTTGACTTCTACGTCGTAAGCCGCTTGAGACTGTGTTTTAAGCGCGTCGACTTGGTCAGGTGCGATGTCTTGAAGAGACAGATTCATAGCTGAAATCCTTTTGAGATACCTGGAGACAATCCGCCTCTCTCGGTCGGCGCCTTCCAGGCGCGGTTTCTATGATGCTACGCAATGCTCGACTTGCAGCCGCTCCTTTAAATCATAAACAGGAACCGCATACAACTTCTATGACGTCCCCCTCACGACAACGGACAAGCTCCAATGACGGCATAGTCCGGGTTGGAGGAGATGATTTCCACAGTCCAGCCTTGGTCAAAGACCAACTCGTTCTGTTCGACGAGAGCCAGGATCTCCGGGCAGAGTTTGTTGGCGTCCTCTGAAGAACCATCTATGACGATATTGACCGTACGTTGCTTGGCCGAGAACTCGGAGGCCTGGGTCAACGCATCCAGGCCATCCAGCATCTTGCAGAGCAACGATGCGTTCTCTTCGGACTCGTCTCCCCCACTGCTGTAGGCAGATTGAACAGTCATGGCTATCAGCAGAAAAAACGCACCCGCTATAAATCTGTTTCTCACGGCCATGCTTCCTGGATTTTCAACCCGGTCAATTAAATGCGGTATACGGCAGGAACACCGTATCGGCGACCACACTGAACATCAGATCAATGACCGCCAGCGGCGCCAATGCACGAAAGACGCCAGCGCTTTCATCCGTCGTAACCTTGATCAGCTCGATATCCGTGGAGGTTCCGCAGTAGGGATGAGCGCCGCAACGTGGGTGATCACTAAAGGTTTCGGAAAACGTCGCACATCCCGCCAGGAGCACGACGATTATCGCGCCCAGAAAAAGCTTCATATTGAGAATTCCAAAAATACGGCAGGGTGTCGAGCAATCTTCCCAATTTGCCAGAGGGACCGGAAGAGGTACGGATTAATTGCGCAGTCCGTCCACCTCTCCGGTACTTGGCCGCCACGCTACTGGAAGTCCCACTCCTCTGCCGGAACCAGTTGGCAGAACGGCCCATCCAGCGTCGCATTGTGATGAGCCACGATGTCCTCAGCGCTCATTACAGGTGAATCCGAAGTGGTATGACCATCGGCGACGAGTACGGCATCGAAGCCAAGATCGCGGGCAGCCCGACAAGTGCTGTCTACGCAATATTGAGTCTTCATACCAGTGACCACTACACCCGTCACACCGCGAGACCGCAGCTCACCCATCAGGTCGGTCTTCTCGAAAGCATTAGGCCGCCGCTTCTCAAACACCACTTCTGTACCCTGCAGTTCCAGTTCTTGCGCAATGTTCGTCAGCGGGCTGCCTGCTTCAATGGGAGAACCCGCAGGCCCGATGTGCCGAGCCAGAAAAACAGGAGCGCCAGCCCGGCGTGCCTTCGTCATCAGGGCGTTGATGGTTTTCAACAACGCCTCGCAGCGCCATGGCTTTTCCAGGCCATGGACAAGTCCAACCTGGACATCAAGTATCAGCAGTGCGTGCATGGGTGCATCTCCTTGCGTTTGAGCCACCGACACAAGGCGATAAAAAAGGCCCTGTCCATCGCTGGCGGGCCTTTGAAGTTCGTCTACTGATCGTTCACGACACCTCGCACGCTCCGCTTTCAGCGGTCGTGGTGGTGGTCGTCGAGGTGAGGCAATAGAAAGTCATGCAGTGAAACTAGCAGTATCACTGAGAGCGGACAAGCCAAGACTCCCATCAGGCTCAGGGCGTATTGGCACTGGACGCAGCGTCCTGATCGGGCTGGGCCGACAGCGGTACATCGAACACTCGATCAAACCCCCATTGAAAAACCAGCGAATAGAAAAAGAAAAACGCAAACAGCCCCAGGTTAGTGATCAATGCCAGCCAAAGGCTGATACCCAGCCACTCCCCAATCACGGGAGTCAGAATCAGCGTCAATCCGCCCTCGAATCCCAAGGAGTGAAGCAAGCGTCGTCGCCAACTGCGATGGCGATGGTACTGGCGGCGCTCCCACCATTCGAACAGGCCGTTGAACAGCATGTTCCAGGCCAGCGCGACGGCAGAAATCAGCAATGACAGTTGGGTTGAATAGACCAGACCTTGATCGTAGGTGAGCGCCAGGGCCGGCGCCACGAACAGCACGCCGCCAGCCTCGTAGAGAATCGCCTGGAGAATCTTGCGGGGGGTGCCTTGCATCGTGGCTCTCTCGAATTGGTGTGAGAAGACCACAGCCTGGCGAGTTGAGCGCCCACGCACAATTGAGCTAAATTGAGCCACGCTCAACCTGAGTCATCCATCCCCATGTTCGCCAAACTGCCCCTCACCGCCCTGCGCGGCTTCGAGTCTGCCGCAAGGCTAGGCAGTTTCAAGGCAGCGGCCCAGGAACTGAACATCACCCCGGCGGCGATCTCTCATCAGGTCAAAAGCCTTGAGGCCTTCCTTGGCGTGCAACTGTTCGAACGCTCCAGCCAGAACGTGCGCCTGAGCGCCGACGGCAAGCGCCTTCACCCGCACATCCACCGGGCCCTGCTGGATATCCAACACGGCCTGCAGATGCTGTCGCCACCGTGTGCTGCGCAGTCGCTGGTGGTGAGCACCACGCCGGCATTCGCCAGCCTGTGGTTGATACCCCGGCTTGGGGATTTTCATCGGTTGCACCCGGATATCGACGTCAGCCTGCACAGCAGCAGCGACGTGGTAGACCTCCAGCGTGACGCAAGCATCGACTTGGCGATCCGCGCCTTGTTCATTCCAGAGCCACAGCTGATCGAACAGCCGTTGTTGGATGAGTACTTCGGCGTCTATTGCCGCCCAGACTGGCAACCGCCCGTAAAGAACTCACCTGTCGAGCTGATCGACGTACCTTGGTTGAGCCACTCAAGCACCGCGGTCGACTGGCTTGCCTGGTGTACCGCGGCAGGCACCCAGAGCTGGCTGGATAACGCGCGCTTGCGACGTTATGACGAGGAACAACATGCGCTGCAGGCCGCCATCGCCGGGTATGGGCTGGTGCTCGCCAGTAATGTGCTGGTTGCCGAAGCGCTTGCGCGGGGGCAATTGGTTGGCTATCGCCCTGAGGTGCGCCTGCCGGGGGCACGGTATAGCCTGGTGTGCGTGCCGGGGCGGGAGCGGCAGGCGGCGGTGCGGGCTTTTAGTGGGTGGTTAGTGGAGCAGACCAGGGGTTGAGCATTGGGCGCTCATAGTTGTTCATCTATCCAAGCCCCTAAACACAGGTATCGCCTTGGCAATGGCGTTGTTCGAAAACATCGCGCCTGGATGCTATTTTCAATGGAACGCCGGGACGGACCGGCATCCATCAAAGGAATGATCATGGCTTTCGATTGGCACTCAGGACCTATCACCCGCTCCACGCTTATCGACAAGAACTACCGGAATACGCAGAAGGTACGCCAGTTCCTCACCGGCGAGTGTGGCGACGCATTCAAGTTTGATCGCGCCTTTATGACGTGGATCAAGAGTGGCGAGCCATTGACGATGGGGGATGTGGCAGACCAATGGCTAGAAACACGCCGCTGAGGACGCCCCCCATCTGACCGGTCGCTGTATCGGGACTCGTCTAGTGGTCCAAACTAACGGCTTTGCTGTTGGCTCGGACATAATAATTATCAAACTCGCTACTTTCGACGAATACGAAACCGTGGCGAATGTAAAAACGATTTGAGGCGCTTTCCTTGAGAGCGCCAACCCTGATTGATCGTCCGATCTCATCTGCTTCTTTGAAGATCCGAGTGAGAACTTCAGTGCCTATCCCTGCTCCTTGAGCGCTCGGTACTACATACAAGTGGTCAAGCAGAAACTCGCTCTGACGGTCTTTGATAACGACAAAACCGACCAGAGCACCTAATACTTCTATGCGGCGTGTATTGCTGGCGTCGAAACCCTCAAGAAACCGTTGGCGGGCGCGATCAGGATCAAATCGCCCAAGCCGTTCCAGACTTTCGCGCATCGCCTCAATCCGAATGGCTACCAGATCTTCTAGATCGCTGGTCGATGCTCGGCGTAAAACGACAGCGTTTTTTTGATCGGGGGAGGCATCAGTCGGCATTAGGCAGCGCTTTTCCTCCAGGCGCAGACACAGCAGTAGGATGGGGAATATAAATCGCTGAAACCAAAGGCGCGTTCTTCAGGCACACCCAACCGCATTCTCCAGCATCTCCAGCGATGAGATAACTCGTATTGATTTCCACCAGAAGCCATCCACCGCGCCGCGCCCATTTTGCGGAGTTAGCCGCAACAGAAGTGAACTCCGGCAACTTCTCCTGAGGTATCCCTGGCTGAGAGCCACCCACCTGACTGATCATTTGTTGCACGGTCGGTGCCCCACACGCCGCATTGGCCGGCTCCCCTCCCGCGCTCTTGGTAGTGACTGCAGCCCCGCAGCCTGCGGCACTCCCTCCTCGGACCAACGTCACATTGATGTGCCTACCGGTTCTTATCGCATTCGCAATCACATCGGTTTTCGTGACGACGCCATTGAGAGCGCTGACAATTCCGCTTTCATCTTTTGGAGCGAGTGTGCTGCTGGAAGCCATGTCTATTCTCCTCGTCCGTGAAGGTGCCCGATCGATGCTCGGGCGGGAGCGCTGAGTATAGATAGATAAGGTGCTTTCCCAAGGTGAGCTAAGACGGGGACGTGCTGCAAGTGAGGCTACACAACGAATGGACCGCCCCCGTTCAAGACCCGGGCGCTGTTGCCTGCGGCGGGATTGATCGAGTTAAAAGCTGCTTGTCCCCGGCAAGCCAATGAGCCACCATCCATCCCGCCACTCCTGCGCATACAGGGGTGCACGAAAATCCCGGCCATTGTGTCGGTTTTTTTTTGAGTTATCGAGCACATAAGGACATGGTCATGCGGATCATCACTTTCGTTATTTTTTGCCGCAGCACTTGCTGGTTGTTCTGGGATACAGCCTCGGCCGTTAACTGCCTGCCAAGTACTGCCATGAGCGCCTTATTCATGGCTTGAAGGTCGCCTGTTGTTCACGTCCCCAGGGCCTGATCCGATCTTTTTCGCCCCACCTGCCACTTTCGCCACAATCGGCGTGGATCTAAAGTCAGGGGGCGCATCTTCAGGGGACTTCCAGTCATGTACAGCTCGCTTGCCATACCGAGCACCGCTCGCCAATTGCATGACCGGATCTATGCTGGCGAGATCATTCGCTTTGCTGACCTGCAGCCCATGACGGCGCTGGTGGAATATACGCGAGCGTTACTCGAAGACGCGCTGCATCCCTGGTCGCCGCAACAAATCCATAGCCATCTGAGTCACCCTGAGCAGATTGAGCGCTTTGCGAAAATTCAGAACGACTTTGCAGGCTCGACTGAGGTCCAGCAGCGCTGGCAGGACGTCGTGCAAAGCCTTGGCATCGCCCCCGATACCTTGGCGTGCGATCGCCTGCATTTGCGTTTTCAGCCGCATTGCGAGCCAGGGCAGTCGACGCTGCGTGCCCGTCCGACGGCCACCATCGCGTTTCACCGCGATACCTGGGGGTCGAATATCTATGCACAAACCAACTGGTGGGCGCCCATCTATCCCATCGCGGCAGGGCGTACCGTCGCCTTGTATCCAGGCCTCTGGCAGCGACCGCTCGGTAATTCGAGCGCAGATTTCGATATGCGCGCCATTTTGCAGCGATCTCATCGAGACGGGCGCAATGCCGTGGATGCCGACGAAGCCATTCCGCATTTACTGGAAGCGATCAGCCCGCAGGAAGGGATTGCCGTCGATATCGCTCCGGGGAGCCTGATTGCCTTTTCCGGGGCTCATGCCCATGCCGGCGTCGGCAATAGCACCGGGCTGACACGCATATCTTTCGAGACCCGATCAATACTGATCGCCGACCTGTTGGCCGGATTGGGAGCGCCCAATGTAGATGGTCACGCGCCGTGGAAGACGATTGGGCTGTTTCGCCGAATGAACGATGCGCAACGCCTGAACGAGATCCTTGGCTGTGGATTTATCGAGCCCTATCTGAGGCCAGCGGAGCCCTAGTGTGGTGTTTCTGAAGTTAAGGATCAAACGGCGCAAAACCTGTGGGAGCAAAGCTTGCTCGCGATTGCAGTCAGTCAGTCAGTCAGCAGCAACGTTGACTGGTCTGTCGTTATCGCGAGCAAGCTTTGCTCCCACAGGTTTGTGGCTTAACTGAATGGCATTAAGCGTTGCGGCCTGCTCTTCCCGTCAATGAAGCACCCTGCGGTTCTCTCCAATCCTGATCCGGTCGAGCGCTCTATTTAAAGCATCCAAAGCATCGAGCAACGCTTTCGCCTCAGTTTCCCGACCATCGCCCCAGAGGCGTTCAGCCATTTTGTTCAGTGCCTGGATAGAGCGCTCAATGTCAGCAGCAGTCACTGCTTTGCTTTCCTGATATTTTTTTGGCATTGATCAACCCTTTCTCAGGACGTGCTTTCTATCCGTTTTCCAAAGCTTCACAGCAAAAGGCATGAGATCGACGCCCGATCCAACTGTCGACACGCTAAGCCAGGATCTTCTTACTTGGCTTTCGCACTCTTGATGTCACTGATGATTTGCTGAGAAATAGCCTGAACCTGCTTTTGGGTCATGGCCGACATGACGCCCTCCCAAGCAGACGATGTCGTGTCATAGGTCCGTGTGCCGATCAGATGGCCTGATTTCAAGTCCGAATAATCTGCGCGGGAGTTGACCCACGCATTGCCTACCATGACACCAGCTCCGTAGCGTGCGCCTGGGGTCAGGTAACGGAAATTGCTCACGTTGATTTTAATGCCCACACCGTCTTTGCCGTCGAGGCTTGTCGGCTGGGCTTCGGCAAGGTGGTAGCCCGCGCGAGTCGCTTCCGCTTGCAGGGCGTCACTCCATTCTTGCTTCAGGCGAGACCAGTCCTCGTTCTGTTCAACCTTGCTGTTTCCCTGGAAGTTGACGACCAGGTTCTGCTTGGCTGATTCCTGGATGACCAGTGTCTCAGTTCCGCCGCTTTTCACAGAAGCAGCGCATCCACTCAACATCACGATGGCAACAGCGCAGGACAGCGCAATCGAGAGCTTGGTTTTGTTCATTGACGTCCATATCCACAGAATTGGTTGAGAGAGGTTAGGTATTCCCGTGGGGCAAATGAGCGCACACGTTGAACGCGCAGAATCTAGCATCATTACTTCGCCACTACGAGCCGGGAGCATCATGAGGGATCAAGGGCAGTCCACGCTTCCGAACTGTCCTTTAATCGGCCTGTATCTCGTCGTCTGTCTCTATTTTCTGCATGACAGTAGCGACCTTGACTTCTTTATCCACCGGCGCGGTGTTCGGCGGTATCCAGTAAGCCTCTCTCACCTGGTCCAACGCCTGCCAGGGGTTGGTGGCGAATCTCGCATTCAGACAGGTCGGCTCATGAACGAACGCCAGCTCTCTATCGCTCTCGGACTGCTCGGCGCCACAGCTCTTGCATTTCACGATCTGATTGCGCAGCGCCCAACTTTCATGCCATGAAATCAGCTTTTCGAGGGGGGTCACTTTTCCTACATCCCATTACAAAAACCTGTACAAAAATATAAATCATGTACAGGTTATTGGCTAGCCAGTCGGGTCGACGCGACTGACCATCGGGCGCCTTATGGGATTTTCCAACAGACGCCAGAAGAAATTGGGCATGGCCAGTCTTGACCTGATAGCGTTGCGGACAAGCCCCCGGTGTCAGGATAGTTGTCGCCTCTCCGAATTTTCCTGAAAAAGCAGATCGGGGGCGGAAAGAGACTGTTTGTGCCGTACTATTCACCTGAACGCAAAGCCGCATTGCTCAAGATGCTGCTTCCTCCGCTCAACCTGTCGATGGCCGAGGTTTCCCGGCGCGAAGGGGTCAGCGAAATGTCTTTGTCGAACTGGCGCAAGCAGGTCGGTTCTGAAGGAAACGCAGTGCCCGATAACACCTCATCGACCCAGAACTGGACAGCCGAAATCAAGTTTGCTGTCGTCCTTGAAGCCGCCGGCCTGTCCGAGATTGAACTGGGTGAGTACTGCCGCCGTAAAGGCCTGTATCCCGAGCAAATCAGCGCCTGGAGGCAAGCCTTCATCAGTGGCCAGAAGACGGAAAAAGCCCAGCAAAAAGACGATCGCGAACAAGCCCGTAAGGACAAGAAACGCATCCAGGAACTTGAGCGTGAACTGCGCCGCAAAGACAAGGCGCTGGCTGAAACCGCCGCGTTGTTGGTGCTGCGAAAAAAGCTCAACGATTACTGGGGGATCGACAACGAGGACAGCTAACGGCTTTGCCAGAGCGGCAGTTACTCGTAACCTGGTTGAATGAAGCGCAAATGGCCGGAGCCCGGAAAATCAGGGCCTGCCAGGAAGTCGGCCTCTCGCTCAGAACCTTGCAGCGCTGGACTGAAACCGAGGCTATTCAGGCTGACGCCCGAACGACCACACCGGCGTACGCCGCCGAGTCAGATCGTGCCGAGACTGGCCGATCAACAGCGCTATCTGGCATCGGAAGCCACGTTTTATCGGGTGCTGCGGGCTGCGGGTCAACAACAGCATCGAGGTCGTAGCCAGCGCCCGCGACGGCATGCGGCACCGACGACCCATACGGCCAAGGGGGCGAATCAGGTGTGGTCGTGGGACATCACCTACCTGTCGCCGGTGCGTGGCAAGTATTACTACTTGTACCTGATCGAGGACATTTACAGCCGCAAGGCTGTGGGCTGGGAGGTTTACGAAGAGGAAAGCGGTGAGAAGGCGGCTGCGTTGCTGCAGCGTAGCGTGATCGGCGAGCAATGTTTGCATGAACCGCTGGTACTGCACTCGGACAATGGTGCCCCGATGAAATCACTGACGCTGTTGAGCAAGATGCATGACCTGGGCATCACACCGTCACGTGGCCGACCGCGTGTGAGCAATGACAATCCATACTCGGAATCGCTGTTTAGAACGTTGAAATACTGCCCGCAATGGCCGGCAGATGGCTTTGCCAGCCTGGACGC
>NZ_LHVK01000003.1 GCF_001269905.1 Pseudomonas corrugata
TGTGTCAGACAACATATTCGTAAGCTGATACACCGCGATCGCGAGCAGGCTCGCTCCCACAGGAGGTATTTGCGTTGTTGCTCAAAGGTTCGCCCAAAACCTGACAAATCTACTTACAATCACTCCTTTGTTAGCTGCCTAAGCAAGGATTCTGCATGCAAGCCGCCAACCCGCGTCGCGGGTATATCCTGGGCCTGAGTGCCTACGTCATCTGGGGGTTGTTCCCCATCTATTTCAAAGCCATCGCTGCCGTCCCTTCAGTGGAAATCATCGTCCATCGGGTACTGTGGTCGGCGCTGTTCGGCTCGGCATTGCTGCTGGTCTGGAAACATCCGGGCTGGTGGCGCGAACTGCGCGACAACCCGCGTCGCCTGGCGATCCTGGCCCTGAGCGGCACCTTGATCGCGGCCAACTGGCTGACTTACGTCTGGGCGGTGAACAACGGTCGCATGCTCGAAGCCAGCCTGGGTTATTACATCAACCCGCTGGTAAACGTGTTGCTGGGGATGCTGATCCTGGGGGAGCGGCTGCGGCGCATGCAGTGGCTGGCGGTGGGGTTGGCAGCGGTTGGTGTGGCGCAGCAGGTCTGGCAGGTCGGCAGCCTGCCATGGGTGTCGCTGGCCCTGGCGCTGACCTTCGGCTTCTACGGGTTGATCCGTAAACAGGCTCCGGTCCAGGCCTTGCCGGGGCTGGTGGTGGAAACCTGGATGCTGGTGCCGATTGCCCTGGCCTGGTTGCTGTTCAATCCAACGGCCATCAGTGCCCAAGCCACCTTCTGGACCACCTCCGAAGCCTGGTGGCTGGTAGCGGCCGGCCCGGTGACGCTGGTTCCGCTGGTGTGCTTCAACGCCGCTGCCCGGCATTTGCCCTACACGACGTTGGGATTTCTCCAGTACATCGCCCCGACATTGGTGCTACTGCTGGCGGTGCTGCTGTTCGGCGAGCATTTGTCGTCCAGCACCTTGATGGCATTCCTGTTCATCTGGGCCGGGCTCGCGGTGTACAGCCTCGATGCCGTGATCAGCATGCGCCGTCGCACCTGATCAAAAA
Source organism: Pseudomonas corrugata (assembly GCF_001269905.1). Classification (GTDB taxonomy): domain Bacteria; phylum Pseudomonadota; class Gammaproteobacteria; order Pseudomonadales; family Pseudomonadaceae; genus Aquipseudomonas; species Aquipseudomonas corrugata. The sequence continues at coordinate 1,051 of NZ_LHVK01000003.1, forward strand.
TCGTACAGCTCCCTGCAGGCCACGTTCGACGTGGCCTGCGCCGATCGACCCCAAGGTTATCCACAGCATCATCCCCGCCGTTTGTGCACAAGCCCTTGAAAATTGGCGATTTTTTGATCATCACCGGCAAAGGCACGCCAGGCTTGGGCTGGCACCGTATCTCTACAGGTTATCCACAGGCAGGTGCAGTTTTTCCTTGGATAACCGGGCTCACGCTTCGTCGCTCAATTTGAGCTCCACCATTAATTCGTCGGCCAAGGTTTCCAGGCGTTCCTGCAAGGTGTCCAACGACAGCGTCAGCGGCACGCCCAGGATCGCTTCGGCGTGAAACAACAATTCGCTGCTCATCGGTGCCGGCCCGACATGGGTCACCAACCGCTCGACATTGACGCCCTGCTCGCTCAACAAACGGGTGATGTCCCGCACGATACCGGGACGGTCGTTACCCACCAGTTCCATGGCAATGGGTTTCCAACTGCAGGACTCCTCGATTGTGCTCTCCGCGATGAGCACGCGAATGCCGTGGCTCGACAACCCCTGCAAGGCTTCGATCAGTTCCTGTTGGGATTCGGCAGGAGCGCTGAGGCGCAATATTCCGGCAAATTGCCCCGCCAGATGCGACATGCGGCTTTCCAGCCAGTTACCGCCGTGCTCGGCGATGCATTGGGCGATGCGCTCGACCTGCCCAGGTTTGTCCGGGGCGAAAACGGTAATGACGAGATGGTCCATGGCGCAGCCCTCTTGTGATGAGAAGAAGGAGTATAGGCAGGGCACACAAACCCTGCGGAAAGAGTTATGCAGGATCTGCCGAGTGCAACGAGGCTGCGATCTTTCCCATGCCAACTGAGTCGAGAGCGAAAGATCAAAGCAAAGATCGCAGGCTCCTGCGCTTGGCGGTTGCTTCTGTCCATTTCTGAACGTACCGGTAAATCGTGTACAAGTTTCGAGATTTTTATGGAACAATTAATAAGTTTTTTGAGAACATCCCATGCTTCGTCGTGACTGTACTGCTTTAGTCGGTCGCGGAACGACGCAATTAGTCTAATTTTCACAACCGCAACTGTTCATGTAGTATGCCGCAGCACACACTACATAATGTTGGACCGATGTCTGCTTAAGGCACAGTCGCATCCCTGAAAGCCCCGTCAGCAAGGCTTAATGCCCATGATAGGACCCACCCAGCCGCCAGCGATGGCATGTACTGGTTTCGGGGTTTGTGGTTTAAATGTCCCGAGGCTTCATTGTCAAAATCGAAGAGCTGAAAAGCGAAATAGCTGAGCAGAGTGAGAGGCAAGCAATGACTGAACACGTTCAAGTCGGTGGCCTTCGGGTCGCCAGAGTCCTGTTCGACTTCGTGAACAACGAAGCCATCCCCGGTACCGGTCTGACCGCCGACCAATTCTGGGCCGGTGCCGACAAGGTCATCCACGACCTGGCGCCGAAGAACAAAGCCCTACTCGCCAAACGCGATGATTTCCAGGCTCGGATCGATGCCTGGCACCAGTCGAAGGCCGGCCAGGCCTTTGATGCCGTGGCTTACAAAGCCTTCCTGCAAGACATTGGATACCTGCTGCCAGAAGTGGCGGATTTCCAGGCTACGACCCAAAACGTCGATGACGAAATCGCCCGCATGGCCGGCCCGCAGCTGGTGGTGCCGGTGATGAATGCCCGTTTCGCCCTCAACGCTTCGAACGCCCGCTGGGGTTCGTTGTACGACGCGTTGTACGGCACTGATGCCATCAGCGAAGCCGATGGCGCGGAAAAAGGCAAAGGCTACAACAAGGTTCGTGGCGACAAGGTCATTGCCTTCGCCCGCGCTTTCCTCGACGAAGCGGCGCCCCTGGCGGCCGGTTCCCACGTCGACTCCACCGCCTACAAGATCGTCGACGGCAAACTGGTGGTCGCTCTCAAGGGTGGCAGCAACAGTGGCCTGCGTGACGATGCCCAACTGATCGGCTTCCAGGGCGACGCTTCGGCCCCCACTGCAGTGCTGTTGAAGCACAACGGCCTGCACTTCGAAATCCAGGTCGATGCCAGCACCCCAGTCGGCCAGACCGACGCCGCTGGCGTCAAAGACATCCTGATGGAAGCAGCCCTGACCACCATCATGGATTGCGAAGACTCGGTCGCCGCGGTCGATGCCGATGACAAGGTGGTGATCTACCGCAACTGGCTTGGCCTGATGAAAGGCGACCTGTCGGAAGAGGTCGCCAAGGGCGGTCAGACGTTTACCCGCACCATGAACCCCGACCGCGTGTACACCGCCGTCGACGGTTCGAGTCTGACGCTGCACGGGCGGTCGCTGTTGTTCGTGCGCAACGTCGGTCACCTGATGACTATCGACGCGATCTTCGACAAACACGGCAACGAAGTGCCTGAAGGCATTCTCGATGGCCTGGTGACAAGCCTGGCGGCGATCCACAGCCTCAACGGCAACACCTCGCGCCGCAACAGCCGCACCGGCTCGGTGTACATCGTCAAGCCGAAGATGCACGGCCCGGAAGAAGCCGCGTTCACCAACGAGCTGTTCGGCCGCGTCGAAGACGTGCTGAACCTGCCGCGCAACACCCTCAAAGTCGGGATCATGGACGAGGAGCGCCGTACCACGGTCAACCTCAAGGCCTGCATCAAGGCTGCCAGCGAACGCGTAGTGTTCATCAACACCGGTTTCCTGGACCGCACCGGCGATGAAATCCATACCTCGATGGAAGCCGGCCCGATGGTGCGCAAGGCCGACATGAAAGCCGAGAAATGGATTGCCGCCTACGAAAACTGGAACGTCGACATCGGCCTGAGCACCGGCCTGCAAGGTCGTGCACAGATTGGCAAGGGCATGTGGGCCATGCCGGACCTGATGGCGGCGATGCTCGAACAGAAAATCGCCCATCCGATGGCGGGCGCCAACACCGCCTGGGTACCATCGCCGACCGCCGCCGCACTGCATGCGCTGCATTACCACAAGGTCGACGTGTTCGCCCGCCAGGCAGAACTGGCCAAGCGAACTCGGGCCTCGGTGGACGATATCCTGACCATCCCGCTGGCGGTCAACCCGAACTGGACGCCGGAGCAGATCAAAAACGAGTTGGACAACAATGCCCAGGGCATCCTCGGCTACGTGGTGCGTTGGATCGATCAGGGCGTCGGCTGCTCCAAGGTGCCGGACATCAACGACATCGGCCTTATGGAAGACCGAGCGACGCTGCGCATTTCCAGCCAGCACATCGCCAACTGGCTGCGCCATGGCATCGTCACGCAGGACCAGGTGATGGAAAGCCTCAAGCGCATGGCGCCAGTGGTGGACCGCCAGAACGCCAGCGATCCGCTGTACCGTCCGCTGGCACCGGACTTCGACAGCAACATCGCTTTCCAGGCGGCGGTCGAGCTGGTGATCGAAGGCACCCGGCAGCCTAACGGCTACACCGAGCCGGTGCTGCACCGTCGTCGCCGCGAGTTCAAGGCGGCCAACGGGCTGTGATTAAGCGGTAACGATAAATGAGGAAGGCCCTGATCTTGCGATCAGGGCCTTTTTTGTTTGCCGTGCAGACCGATCATCCCCACGCTCTGCGTGGGGATGCCGCAGGCTAGAGATCCATCCCCAGCTCTCGCTTGACCAACCCTAGCAATTTCTCCGTATCGATGGGCTTGAGCAGAAAATCCACTACGCTCAAATGCATCGCCTCAATGGCGTCCTTCACGTCGGCATCGCCGGACACGATGATGATCGGCAACGCGGCCCGCTCCGACTCGCGGACCAGGCGGATCAGTTCCAGGCCATCGACATTGCCCATGCGCAGATCGGTGATCAGCAGACCGATCGACGGCTTGGTTTCCAGCATCTTGAGTGCCGTTTCGCCACTGGCGGCGGTCATGCAGTGGATTCCGTCCAGCGCCAGGATCTCCGACAACAGCTCGCGAGCGTCCTTGTCGTCATCGGCGATCAAGACCCGCTGCGGTGGCAGATCAGGTTCCAGCATGACGGCGCTCAATGCTTCGCGCTCGGCGTCACTCAAAATATCGTGGTCGGACATGATGCTCTCTACATTCCTTGAATCGATCCCCTGGCACAGTGGTCAGACATCGTTCGGCAGCACTTCAATGTGCACTTCGTCGGATTTTTTTCCAAGAGAATTCACTGAAGATTTTTCGAGGCTTCGTGCGGGACTTTTCTGTAGTTCTGCCTGCGTCGCAGGAACCTAGACTTACGTCCAATGGGCACTCCCCCTGCAGAGGTCGACCATGGGGAACAGATCCGACCACAACAATTCAAAAAAGATTGCGCAATGGTTATGAAAAAAGCGGACGCCTTCATCCAGGCAGGAAAGACCGCGGTGTTGCAGAACATCCAGGGCACGTTGCAATTCCTGCAGCGCTTCCCCCCGTTCAACCAGATGGAAAATGCTCACCTGGCCTACTTGGTGGAACAATGCCTGCTGCGCTTCTACGCATCGGGTGAAACCATCATCAAGCCGGCCGACGGTCCGGTGGAGCACTTCTACATCGTCAAGCAGGGCCGGGTGGTGGGGGAGCGTCCGCATTCGGCCAAAGGTGGCACCGAGACCACTTTCGAAATCACCACCGGCGAATGCTTTCCCCTCGCCGCCCTGCTGGGGGAGCGGGCCACGCGCACCGAGCACCGGGCCGGCGAGGACACGTTTTGCCTGCAACTGAACAAGCAGGCCTTTATCAAACTGTTTGCTTTGTCCAGCCCGTTTCGAGATTTCGCCCTGCGCGGAGTCAGCAGCCTGCTCGACCAGGTCAACCAGCAGGTCCAGCAAAAATCCGCGCAGACCCTGGGCACCCAATATTCCCTGAATACACGGCTGGGTGAGCTGGCGATGCGTCATCCGGTGAGCTGCAGCCCGGACACCCCCCTGCGCGAAGCTGTGAAGCTGATGCATGAACAACAGGTCGGCAGCATCGTGGTGGTGGATGAACGCAAGGCGCCGGTGGGGATCTTTACCCTGCGCGACCTGCGACAGGTCGTGGCCGATGGCGCCGGGGACTTCTCCCAGGCCATCGCGGCGCACATGACCCAGGCACCGTTTTTTCTCTCGCCGGATCACAGCGCTTTCGATGCGGCCATCGCCATGACCGAGCGCCACATTGCCCATGTCTGCCTGGTCAAGGAACAGCGCCTGTGCGGCGTGGTGTCGGAACGGGATCTGTTTTCCCTGCAGCGAGTCGATCTGGTGCACCTGGCCCGGACCATTCGCAGCGCCCCCCGGGTGGAAAACCTGGTAGCCCTGCGGGGCGAGATCGGCCAACTGGTGGAACGCATGCTGGCCCACGGCGCGTCGTCGACCCAGATCACCCACATCATCACCTTGCTCAACGACCACACTGTGAGCCGGGTCATCGAACTGACTCTCGCGGAGAAAGGCGATCCGGGGGTGCCGTTCAGTTGGCTGTGCTTCGGCAGTGAGGGACGGCGCGAGCAAACCCTGCATACCGATCAGGACAACGGCATTCTGTTCGAGGCCCGGGACGCGGCCCATGCGGCGCAGATCCGCGGCCTGCTGCTGCCCATCGCCCAACAGATCAACCAGAGCCTGGCGCTGTGCGGCTTCACGTTGTGCAAAGGCAACATCATGGCCGGCAATCCCGAACTGTGTCTGTCCCGCGCCGAATGGTCCCGACGCTTTGCCGCCTTCATTCGCGAAGCGACGCCGGAAAACCTGCTGGGCTCCAGTATCTATTTCGACCTGCGGGTGGTCTGGGGCGACGAACAAGGCTGCGCGCAGTTACGCCGACAGATCCTCGACCAGGTGGGCGACAACCGGCTGTTCCAGCGCATGATGGCCCAGAACGCCTTGCGTCATCGCCCACCGGTCGGGCGTTTCAGGGATTTCGTGCTGAGCCGCAAAAACGGTGAGAAGGCTACCCTGGATTTGAAAGTGCAGGGCCTGACGCCCTTCGTCGACGGTGCCCGCCTGCTGGCGCTGGCCAATGGCATAGAGGCCAACAACACCCTGGAACGCCTGCGGCAACTGGTCGCCCGGGAAGTAATCGACCCCCTGGATGGCGCAGCCTATGAAGAGGCCTACCACTTCATCCAGCAAACCCGCATGCAGCAACATCAGTTGCAGACCCGCGAGAACCTGCCCTACTCCAACCGCGTCGACCCCGACAGCCTCAATCACCTGGATCGGCGGATCCTGCGTGAATCATTGCGCCAGGCCCAACGCCTGCAAAGCAGCCTGACGTTGAGGTATCAACTGTGAACCTGTTTTCCTGGTTGCGCCCGGCTCCGCCGATGTTGCCGGACGCGTTGCAGCGACGCCTGGCAAATCTCTCGCCGCCATCACCCCTGGATGAGCGCAGCCTGCGGGAACAGCGCTGGGTAGTGGTGGACCTGGAAACCACCGGCCTGAACCTGAACAAGGATCAGGTGCTGTCCATCGGCGCGGTGGTGATCGAAGACGGCGCTATCGATTTCAGCCAACAGTTCGAGCGCACCTTGCAATGCGAGAAGCAGAAGCTCGGGCCGAGCGTGTTGATCCATGGCCTGGCACCCAGCGCAATCGCCGCCGGCAGCGACCCGGCCGAAGCACTGCTGGCGTTCATGGAGTTCGTCGGCGACAGTCCGCTGCTTGCCTTCCATGCGCCCTTCGACGCTCACATGCTCGGACGCGCACTGAAAGACCACCTGGGCTATCGCTTGCAGCATACGTTCCTCGACGTAGCGGACCTGGCGCCGATGCTCTGCCCCCAGGCAGCGCTACGCAAGGCGAGCCTGGACGACTGGATCGATGCCTTCAAGCTGCAAGTGGTCGATCGCCACAACGCCAGCGCCGACGCCCTGGCCACGGCCGAGCTGGCGCTGATCCTGTTCAGTCGTGCCCGCCAGCAACAGATCCACAGCCCGCTCAACCTGCAACAGTGCCTGGGCCAGTGGAAGCGCCGGCAGCAGGCGCCTTCCATCTAACACTGCCCCAGCATGGCTGACCTGTAGGAGCATGGCTGATCTGTAGGAGCATGGCTTGCCCGCGATGCAGACAACTCGGTCAGGCTGTTAATCCCGGATGATGCTATCGCGGGCAAGCCTTGCTCCCACAGAGTCAGCTAAATCCACAGACAGTATCCCGATCAGCTCCAATTGCATTCCCGCCCCCGCCTCTGCCACAATCGCGAACAATTCTCGTTACTTAAAACATCGGTGAAGCTCCGTGTCGTCAGTCCCTAGTCCTCACAATGATCTGGTTGGTGCGTTGTACCGTGATCATCGCGGCTGGCTACTGGCATGGTTGCGCCGCAACGTGGCCTGTCCACAGCGGGCCGAGGACTTGAGCCAGGACACGTTCGTGCGTCTGCTCGGTCGCGATGAACTGACGACACCCCGTGAACCCCGAGCATTGCTGGTAGCCATCGCCAAAGGTCTGCTGTTCGATTATTTCCGTCGGGCGGCCCTGGAGCAGGCTTACCTCACCGAACTGATGTTGATTCCCGAAGGTGAACAGCCATCGCTGGAAGAACAGCAATTGATCCTCGAGGACCTCCGGCAGATCGATTACCTGCTCGGCAAGCTGTCAAGCAAGGCTCGCGCCGCGTTCCTGTATAACCGGCTCGACGGCCTCGGCCACGCCGAAATCGCCAGGCGCCTGGGGGTTTCGGTGCCGCGGGTACGCCAGTATCTGGCCCAGGGCATCCGACAGTGCTACATCGCACTCTATGGAGAGCCGACATGAACCCGGCCCATTCCAAACCGGTTTCGGCCGGCGTATTGGATGCCGCTATTGCCTGGCAGTTGTCGCTGGATTCGGGCTGCGGCAGCGCCCAGGAGCGCGAAGCGTTCGCCCACTGGCACGCCGCCGATGAAGAACATGCCAGGGCTTGGCGGCAGTTGGGCATGCTCGAGCAGCGTTTCAGCGTTGCCAATGGACCGGCACGGGCCGCGCTACTGCAGTCGCGAGTGAGTATCCGTCGCCGGATACGCAAGGTGGGCGGCGGCCTGGCCAGTATTGTCGCAGTCATCGGCCTGGCATTGTTTGCCGGTGAACGTTACTTGCCGCTGGACTATTGGCTGGCAGACCAACGCACCGCGACGGGTGAACAGCGCACCCTGCGCCTGGCCGACGGCACGCTGATCAACCTCAACACCCACAGTGCGCTCGACGTGCGTTTCGACGATAAACAGCGGCGCATTGTGCTCCAGGAAGGCGAGATCCAGGTCGAGACCGGCCACAACGACCCACGTCCATTCATCGTCGAAACCCGCGAAGGCAGCCTGCGTGCCTTAGGCACAAGGTTCCTGGTCAAGCGCGAGGACGACGGCACTCGCCTCAGCGTATTGAAATCCGCCGTGGCCGCCCATCCGCAGGCCATGGAGCAAGAACAGATCCTGCGCGAAGGCCAGCAGATGCTGATGCGCCGTGACAGCCTTGGCCCCGCCCTGGCCCTGAGCCCCGACGCCGATGCCTGGACCCGGGGCATGCTGGTGGTAGACAACGCTCGCCTCGAGGATCTGGTGCATGAACTGGGGCGCTATCGACGTGGCTACCTGGGCGTCGAGCCACAAGTGGCGGATTTGCGCATCACCGGCAGCTTCCCGCTGCATGACACCGACCTGGCCCTGAGCGCGCTGCTGCCGACCTTGCCGGTGCAGATTGAACATCACACGCGGTGGTGGGTGGTGGTGCAACCCAGCACCGGGGCCAAGGCCCGATAAAAGGTGATCCATGGGATCGCCTTCGCAAGCAGGCTCGCTTCCACAATGCATTGGCGCGCATCCATCCCTGTGGGAGCGAGCCTGCTCGCGAAGGGGCCGTCAGCCCTGCACAAAACAGGTCTGGTCCCACCATTTAAATCCTGAATCTAAATTATTTTCATCTACCCCTATCACTTTTGCATTTTCATTCGGCATCCAGGCAATTGAGAAATATTTCCATTCAGGAGCCGCCGTATGTCCCGCCCGCTAGACACCCTATTGCGCCCCAGCCTGTTGGCCGTTGCCATCGTCCTTGCCGTCCCGTTGGCCAGCGGCCTACTCCTGGCGGCCGAACAGCCGTCCAGCGTGCGCACTTACAACCTGCCCGCCGCGTCACTGGCCAGCACCCTGAACCAGATCGCCAGTCAGGCCGGTCTCGCTCTGAGCCTGAGCCCGACATTGGCCGCAGGCAAAACCTCGGCCCCGGTCCAGGGCCAGTTCGATGCCGCGGGCGCATTGCGTGAAGCCTTGCGCGGCACCGGCTTGCAACTGCAACAGAGCAGCACCGGCACCTACAGCCTGGTGGCCGTGCCTGAAGGCGTCATGGCCCTGCCGGAAACCAGCGTGATCGGCGCCGGCCTGAGCGAAAGCGCCTGGGGCCCGAGCGAGAGCTATGCAGCCACTCGCACCGCCGCCGGCACCAAGACCGATACGCCGATCGTCGAACTGCCGCGCTCGGTCTCGGTGGTGACACGCCAGCAGATGGAGGATCGCTCGGTACTCAACCTCAATGACGCCCTGCGCTACACCGCCGGGGTGCAGAGCAGCGGCTACGGCTCGGACTCGCGTAACGACTGGCTACTGGTGCGCGGCTTCATACCGACTCAGTTCCTCGATGGCCTGCCGCTGCCCAAAGGCAACTACGTCACGCCAAAAATCGAGCCCTGGAACCTGGAGCGCATTGCCGTGCTACGCGGCCCGGCATCGTCGGTCTATGGCCAGACGCCGCCCGGCGGCATGCTCGACATGGTCAGCCGTCGCCCGCAGGCCGAGAGCAGCCATGAAGTCGAGTTGCAGGCCGGCAGCTATGAACACAAGCAGATCAACTTCGACAGCACCGGCCAGATCGATGACGAAGGCCAATTCCTCTATCGGCTCAGCGGCACCCTGCGCGACAGCAATGCCCAGGTCGATCACATCCCGGACAAGCGCTACAACATCGCGCCGAGCCTGACCTGGAACATCAACGACGACACTCGCCTGACCTTCCTGTCCCAGTACACCCGCGACGACACTGGCATCACCGGGCAATTCCTGCCCTTGCAAGGCACCAAGCTGTCCTCGCCGGCCGGCAGGATTTCCCACCACAAGAACCTGGGCGATCCGGACTGGGAATTCTACGACCGCACCTACTACGCCCTCGGTTATGCCTTCGAACATCGCTTCAACGACACCTGGCAGTTCCGCCAGAACCTGCGCTACACCAAGAGCGACCTGGAGTTCCAGGGCCTCACCGCCGGCGGGTCGTTCTTCCCGGCGGGCCCCGATCAAGCCGTGAGCGCCGACGGCACGGTCAAACGCAGCGCCGGTATCGTTAACGAAGACATCAGTCAGTTCGCCGTCGATAACAATTTCCAGGCCGACGTCCAGACCGGTGCCCTGAGCCATACGCTATTGCTTGGCCTGGACCATCAGCGTTCCAACAGCAATTCGCGCTGGAAATGGGGATCCACCGGCGTCCCGACCACCAATATCAACAACCCGATCTATGGGCAGGATTTTTCCAACGTCCAGTACTTCGATATGTACGACTACAACCAGAAGACCCAGCAGACCGGTCTGTATATCCAGGACCAGATGGCCCTGGACAACTGGCGCCTGACCCTAGGCGGTCGTGAGGACTGGATTCACACCGGCACCGAGTTCCACAACCTGAACAACGCCACGAACACTCAGCGCGATAAGAAATTCAGCGGTAACGCCGCACTGAGCTACGTCTTTGATAACGGCGTGACGCCTTATATTTCTTTCGCCCAGTCGTTCCAGGCGGCGGCCGGCTCGACCGTCAACAGCACCGACGCGTTCAAACCGACCGAGGGCGAACAGTACGAGGCTGGCATCAAGTACCAGCCCCCAGGCACCAAGACCCTGCTGACAGCCGCAGTGTTCGACCTGACCCAGAAGAACAACTCCGTGACCGAAAACAACATCACCCGCCAAGTCGGCGAGGTGCAGGTACGCGGCCTGGAGCTGGAAGCCTCCGGTGACGTCACCGACAATCTGAAACTGATCGGTTCCTACACCTATAACGACAGCGAAATCACCAAGGGCACCGCAGCTGAAAAGGGCAAGCGCATGGCCCAGGTGCCACGCAACCAGGCCACCGCGTGGGCCGACTACACCTGGCACAACGGCCTGCTCGATGGCTTCGGTGTCGGTGCCGGTGTGCGTTATGTCGGCGACACCTACGGCAACACCACCAACACCGATTGGGGTCATGTCGGCTCCTACACCGTCTACGACGCATCGGCCCATTACGATCTGGGGCGTGTGAGCAGCTCCCTCAAAGGCGTATCGGTGGCGGTGGACGCAAAGAACATCTTCAACAAGGACTACCTCTCCACCTGCGACGGCTTCTATTGCTACTACGGCGATCAACGCAACGTGGTCGCCAGTGTGAATTACAAGTGGTAACTGGCCGCCTTCATTTGAAGAGTCCGTGGCGAGGAAGCTTGCTCCCTCGCCACGATGAATCACACAGCTCTTGAGTGAAGCGCTTTCGCAATCGGACCCCCTCATGAAAAGTAAAACCATCCGTCGCTGGTCCTTCGTCCATACGTGGTCCAGCCTGATCTGCACAGTGTTCCTGCTGATGCTGGCAGTCACCGGGTTGCCGCTGATTTTCCATCACGAGATCGAACACCTGCTGGGCGACGCTCCGGAGTTTCGGGACATGCCCGCCGATACGCCGCGGCTTGACCTCCAGCAACTGGTGGAAAAGGCCAAGGCCCATCGCCCGGGTGAAGTGGTGCAGTATTTTGGCTGGGACGAGGACGAGCCCAACGGCGTCGTCACCATCATGGCCCCGACACCGGGTACCGAACCCAATGCCTCCCATACTTTCATGCTCGACGCCCGTACCGGCGAGGCCCTGGAGACACCTGCGGCCAATGGCGGCTTCATGATGGTCATGCGGCGCCTGCACGTGGACATGTATGCCGGACTGCCTGGCAAATTATTGCTGGCATCGATGGGACTGCTGTTCGTGGTCGCCATCGTTTCCGGCGTGGTCCTGTACTTGCCGTTCATGCGGCGCCTGAAGTTCGCCACGGTGCGCCAGGACAAGTCCCCGCGTCTGCGCTGGCTCGACCTGCATAACCTGATCGGCGTGGTCACGTTGGTCTGGGCATTGACGGTTGGAGTCACCGGCGTAATCGCCGCCTGCGCCGACCTGATCATCGCGGCGTGGCGCAACGACAGTCTCAGTGCCATGGTCGAGCCCTACCGCAACGCGGCGCCACTGGAGCAACTGGCGCCGGCCACCCGCCTGCTGGACATCGCCAGGAACGTCGCACCCGGCATGGAGCCGAGCTTCATTGCTTTCCCCGGCACCTTGTTTTCCAGTGCACACCACTATGGCGTGTTCATGAAGGGCAGTACCCACCTGACCGCCCATCTACTGACACCGGTACTCATCGACGCCAGCACTCTGGACGTCACCGCCGTGGCCGAACGACCGTGGTACATGGACCTGATGAGCCTGTCCCTGCCGCTGCACTTCGGCGACTATGGCGGCAGGCCGATGCAGATCTTCTGGGCGGCCCTGGACGTGCTGACGATCATCGTCCTCGGCAGCGGCGTTTACCTCTGGGTGGTTCGGCGTAGAACGAACCTGCGCGTGGCTGCCGATAGGGAGGCCGTCTCGTGAAGCCCCGGCAGTCAAGTGTCTGGAAAGTGTTCGGCATGCCCGCAACCATTGGCGCCCTTTGCGCAGCTGGGCTATTCAGCGCCTTGCTCGGCGATGGTCTGTGGGATGCGGTGAGCTGGCTGGGGCTGGGTATCCCTTCTGTCGTGGCGGTGTGGGGACTGGTCCCGCGCCGCTGAGTCACCAGGGCGCTCTAACCGATTGAGCCCCCTCCACAGACCAGTCATACGATGACGCCATCCTCGGGCGCCCTGAAACTCGCCCAATATCTGACATATTTGTTGACAAATTATTCCTTGCACTCCTATAAAGGCTAATGTTGTACGACAACCTACAACAGCGACACCAACTCCAAAAATAATCGATGGTGAAGTGATGAAGATCAAAGGCATCCGCTGGTGGATGGTCGGCCTGGTCACGGCCGGCCTGATGGTCAACTACCTGGCGCGCAATACCCTCTCGGTGGCCGCTCCGACCCTGATGAGCGAGATGAATATCTCCACCGAGCAGTACTCCCATATCGTCGTCGCCTGGCAAATCTGCTATGCGCTGATGCAGCCGGTGGCCGGTTACATCATCGATGCCATTGGCACCAAGATGGGCTTCGCCATTTTCGCCTTCGCCTGGTCTATCGCCTGCGCCGCCGCAGCAATGGCCTCGGGCTGGCAAGGCCTGGCATTTTTCCGTGGCTTGCTTGGCCTGACAGAAGCCGCCGGGCTGCCCGCCGCCGTCAAGGCATCGACCGAATGGTTCCCCGCCAAGGAGCGCTCGGTCGCCATCGGCTGGTTCAACATCGGCTCGTCGGTCGGTGCCGTCCTGGCGCCACCGCTGGTGGTCTGGGCAATCTTGAACAGTGGCTGGGAACTGGCGTTCCTGATCGTCGGTGGCCTGGGCATCGCCTGGACTTTTCTCTGGCTGGTCCTCTATAAGCACCCCCGTGACCAGAAGCGCCTGAGCGACACCGAACGCGATTACATCATCAGCGGCCAGGAAGCTCACTTCCAGGAGCAGAACCCGAAAAAAGGCAGCTGGAAAAAGATCATCGCCAGCCGCAATTTCTACGCCATCGCCAGCGCCCGGATCCTCTCCGAGCCGGCCTGGCAGACCTTCAACGCCTGGATTCCGCTATACCTGATGACCGAGCGGCACATGAACATCAAGGAGATCGCGATGTTCGCCTGGCTGCCGTTCCTGGCCGCCGACCTGGGCTGCGTGTTGGGCGGTTACCTGAGCCCGTTCTTCCACAAATACTGCAAAGTGTCGTTGTTCACCTCTCGCAAGATGGTCTTGCTGTTCGGCGCATCCTGCATGGTTGGTCCGGCCTGCATCGGCCTGGTGGACAGTCCGTATACGGCAATCGCTCTGCTGTGCATTGGCGGCTTTGCCCACCAGACCTTGTCGGGTGCGTTGTATGCCATCACTTCCGACTCGTTCGGCAAGAATGAAGTCGCCACCGCCACCGGCATGGGCGGCATGTTCGGTTACCTGGGTGCCGCGGCCTTCACGCTGTTGTTTGGCGTGATGGTGACAAAAATCGGCTATAGCCCGCTGTTCGTGCTGCTGGCGATTTTTGACGTGATTGCTGCGTTCATCGTCTGGACCGTCGCCCGGGAACTCAAGCAACAACCGGCAACGCCAGCCCCGTTGGAGCCGCAGGCCCTTCAACCGGCCGTGTGATCCGAGGCACAGACCGGGCCGAAGGGCTCGGTCACCCTTGCCTTGCGCATTGATGATCGCGCTATGCTGCGCGACATCCTTCCCTGATCGAGACGCTGCCATGTCCGTTCCCAGCATGACGCTGTTCCACAACCCCGCCTCGCCCTTCGTTCGCAAGGTCCTGGTGCTGCTGCACGAAACCGGCCAGCAGGACCGCGTGGCGTTACAGCTCAGCCAGCTCACGCCCGTCAAACCGGACCAGAAACTCATCGATGACAACCCGTTGAGCAAGATCCCGGCCCTGCGCCTGGCCAACGGCAGTGTGATCCACGACAGCCGCGTCATCCTCGATTACCTCGATCACCAGCACGTCGGCAATCCACTGATCCCCCGTGACGGCGCGGCCCGCTGGCGGCGCCTGACCCTGGCCTCCCTGGCTGACGGGATCATGGATGCGGCGGTGATGGTCCGCTATGAAACCGCCCTGCGGCCGGCGGAAAAGCACTGGGACGAATGGCTCGACGCCCAACGGGACAAGATTCGCCGCGCCTTGGGCATGCTCGAAGCCGAAGCGATTGCCGAACTGGCCAGCCATTTTGACGTGGCGTCCATCAGCGTCGCCTGCGCCTTGGGTTACCTGGACCTGCGCCATCCCGATCTGGAATGGCGCAAGACCCATCCGCAGCTGGCGGCGTGGTTTGCCGAGGTGAGCTTGCGGCCTTCAATGGTCGCTACCGTGCCCAGGATCTAGATCTTTCTCCAAATGTGACGACCTCATCGCGAGCAGGCTCGCTCCCACAAAGGACAGCCCCGGACCTGTGGGAGCGAGCCTGCTCGCGATAGAGGCCCACCGGATCCAACGGAAACAACTCAGATACAAGCGCCACGAGCACTTCCCTCACCCGCCGATCTTCGCGCAACCCCAGCGACCGGCTCATTTCACCTCTCCCAGATCGAAGGTCATGGCAGGCGCCGGTTTCGATCCGACCCCGTACCAATCCAGTTTACGGGTCAGCACCATGAACACACCCAACAGCCCGAACAGCAACAGCGAGCCCATCAACAGTGCGTAGTCCTCGGCGCTCAACAGGCCGTAAAGCAAGGCATACAGCGCCGCCAACCCCGCCGAGAAGCCCAGGCCATGGTTCACGCTGCGCAGCACATGGCAGACGTAGAACCCGATCAACAGTACACAGGCACTGGCCGACACCAGGTACGCCGGGGCAAAGCCGATGTGTTCCGACAGAGACAACAGCAACAGGTAGAAAAATGCCAGCGCCACGCCCACCAGGGCATATTGGACCGGGTGCACCGCCAGGCTCTTGAGCACTTCGAAAAGAAAGAAGCCGGCGAAGGTCAGGGCGATGAACAGCAATGCATATTTGATTGCCCGGTCGCTCTTGAGGTACTGGTCCACCGGGTCGATGAAGCTCACGCCGAAGGTACGGCTGCGAAACATTTCACAGCTCTCGCCCGACACGCAGTTCTGCAGCGCTTCTTCAAGGTTGGTCGAGAAGAACGAGGTCTGCCAGTCGGCGCTGAAGCCCTTCTCGTTGATGTCGCGGCTGACGGGCAAGTAGTTGCCGATGAAGCTCGGGTGCGGCCAGTCGGCGGTCAAGTGCACTTTGCTGGTCTTGCCCACCGGCAGAATCTGCAACTCGCCGGTGCCTTGCAGGCTCAGGTCGAAACCGAAAGTCAACTCGGCGCTGTTCTGGGCGTTGACCATCGGCAGCGGCACATGTACCCCCTGCCCCAGCCAGCTGACCCGTGAGCCGGGCAGGAAGTCGACGGTCTGCTGGTTGAGTTGCAGGGTCAATGCATTCTCGATACCACGGATGTCGCTGATGCCCACGGTCAGGTACGGTTCGTCGAAGCGGTAATCGGCCATATCCTTGGCGGCCAGGCCATAGCGCTCAGGCACCTTGAAGCGTCCATCGATCCGGTTGTCGGCGTGGAACAACCGCGCCTCGTAGATCCCCCGGGCACGGGTTTCGGTCCGGACCTGGCCGTCGAGTTCGAATTGCTCCGGCAGGAAATATAACTCACCGCTCTGCTCGACGGTTTCCAGGAAGCGGACACCGGTTTTCTCGTTGGTATTCCAGACCCGCACATCCTTGCGAAACGGCACCACAATCATCGGTCCGATGAGCTGCTGACTGTGGCTGGAGCTGCTGGCGATCTCCTGCAGCACGCCGTCGCGCAGGGACTGGCGTTCGTCGATGAGGCCGTTGATCATCAACAGCGGAATCATCAGCAAGAGAATCAATAGGGCGATCATGCCCAGTTTCATGGCGAGGCTGCGGTTCATGTGGGGCTCTCCCTGTTCGAATGGGGAGAGTCTGGCGGCGCTGTGTGGGCTGTTTATGTAGGCAATGTGGAGATTGTGTGGAGACTAGAGAACCTGTGGGAGCGAGCAGGCTCGCTCCCACAAAGGCTATGCGCCGAATCTCAGGGCAGCCGCAGCACCACTTCCACCCCGCCCTCGACATTGCCGATACCGAACTCGCCCCCATGCAACTGCACCACTTCCTCCACGAAATTGAGTCCCAGGCCGGTGCTCTTGCGACCGCTGTCCGGCCGCGGCAGAGAATAGAAGCGTTCGCTCAGGCGCGGCAGGGCGTAGTCGGGGATCGGGGCGGCCTGGTTGAACAACCGGATCTCGACACGGTTGCCGCTGCGCCCGGCACTGACGCGCAGTACCCCGTTGACGGGGGTGAAATCCAGGGCATTGTCCAGCAGGTTGCCCAACGCCTGGCGCAACAGAAACGCCTCGCCAGTCAGTGCCATGTCGGCGGCGATGTGTCGCTCGACCCGTAACTGCCGGCGCTCGATCCAGCCGCTACGGGCCTCGATAAGCTCATCCAGCAACGCCGCCAGCGGCACCGCGACCTGTTCCTCCAGCCCCTGACGCTGTTCGATCTGGGCCAGGTTGAGCAAACGTTCGATCAGCTGTTGCATACGCACGCTTTCACTGTCGATGTTGCTGACAAAACGCTGGTGCTGCGCGGCGGGCATGTCACTTTGCAACAGCTCGGCGGCGCCGCGAATCGCCGCCAGCGGGCTCTTGAGTTCGTGCGTCAGGGTATGCACGTAACGTTCGACGTAAGCCTTGCCTTCGAGCTGCGTGCGCATGTGCTCCAGGGCGTGCGCCAGTTGCTCGAACTCACCACCGCGATAATGCGGCACTTCCACCCGCTGCCCCTGGCTGACGGCCTGGGCATAGGCGGTCAAGCGGCGTAGCGCCGAGCTGAGCCACCACGACAGCAGCGCCCCCAGCAGCAGGCCCAGGCCGATCAACCCGACACCATAGAGCAGCAGCCGTCGTTCCGTGCGGTCGATATAAGGCTGCAGCGAACTGTTGGGCTTGGCCACGGTAACCACGCCGATGATCCGGCCGTTATCGCGGATCGGCGCACCGACATGCATCACCGAAGAGTTTGGGTCATCCGCGATGCTGCGACTCGAGCGAGCTCCGTACTGGCCGCGCAAGGTCAGGTAGACATCGTTCCAGCGCGAATAGTCCTGGCCCACCGCCGCGCCGCTGGAGTCGAGCACTACGATGCCCTTGGCATCCGTGACGTAGATGCGATGGCTGACCTGGTTCTTCGGCAAGCCCCAGATCGTCGCCGCCGGCTGCCGCTCGCCATAGGCCTTGAGTAGTTGTGGCCAGCGATTCTGGTTGAGGGTCCCGGCCTTGAAATCGTCCCGCAGAATCTCAGCCATCAGGTTGGCCGTATCCACCAAAGTTTCCTCGGTGGACTGGCGCACGCCGGGACGGATCTGCTCGATCACCGTGCCAAGCACGAAATACCCGGTCAAGCCGATGAACAGCACATAGACCAGAAAGATGCGGATCCCCAACGGCATCAGCTGTGCCCCGGGCTGTAGCTGTAGCCAAGGCCACGATGGGTCTGGATCGGTTCGGCCTCGGCCCTGACCAGGCGCAACTTGGCGCGCACGCTCTTGATGTGACTGTCGATGCTGCGCTCGTAGCCGGCATCGCTGGCCACGCCCAAGGCGTCGAGCAGTTGTTCGCGGCTGAATACCCGTTCGGGTTGCTCCAACAGACAGTTCAGCAGGCGGAACTCGTGGCGCGTGAGATTCAACGGCTTACCGCGGTAATTGATCTGCACGCGCTCGCTGTCCACCTGGAACAACGCCGTACCCAGCTCCACGGGCGGGCGTGGCGCTGGCGCTACCCGCTTGAGGATGGCCCGGACCCTGGCCACCACCTCGCGGGGGCTGAAGGGTTTGACCACGTAATCGTCGGCACCGATTTCCAAGCCCACGACCCGATCGATCTCGCCATCCCGAGCTGTAAGAAAAATGACCGGAACGTCACTGAAACGTCTGAGATTCTTGCAAGTCTCAAAACCACTGATATCTGGCAGGCCCACGTCGAGGATGATCAGGTCTGCGGGAGTGTTTTTCTGGTGTTCAAGCGCGGCGACGCCAAGGCTCAGCCAAGTGGTCTGGAAGCCCTCCCCTTGCAGGGCGAACACCAGCGTATCGGCGATGGCGGCTTCGTCTTCGACAATCAGAATATGAGGCATGTCTTGCGAGCCCGACAGTAAAGTTGCCGGAACGGTGCCCCAAGCCTCGGGGCACGTCAATCGGGGAAATCAGCAGTCTGGCTTATCCGCCGTGAAACGTCGGGCCGGGTTCACCGCTGCACCGAATTCGCGCAGGGCCTTGGCGCCGATCAACAGCGGATAATTGAAGCTGCTGCGGTCGGTCAGGTTGACCTCAACGGTACGCTTGACGTTACCCAGACACAGCTCCAGGTCTACGACCGGGCGTTTGCTGGGAGCAATCTTTTCGTCCTCGTCCTCATCCTCCTCGGAACGGGTCTTGATCTTGCTGATACGCGCGATCTTGTGCTCGTAGACCTTGTTGCTCGCGTCCTTGGTTGCCAGGCGGAACCGCACCCAGTCGTCACCGTCGCGGGTAAAGGTTTCAATGTCCTTGGCCGACAGCGAGGCGGTCAGGGCCCCGGTGTCCATCTTGGCCTTGAGCACTTCACCGCCGATTTCCGGCAGCGCGATGTATTCGTAGCGCCCATAAAGAGTCGGTTCGGCGGCCAGCACGGGGAGGGCCACCAGGGAAAACAAGGCGAGAATGGATTTCATGCAATAGGGCTCCTGTGTGGGTGGCTTTTTAGACCGTGAGCAGTGGATTCGTTCGGTTGCTCTCGATCGCCATGTGCGGCACCCAGCATATCGGTCAAAAGGTGAAACATTCGTCCAGCACAATTTGGCCTGCCGCGCGAAGCTGCTTATCATGGCCCGCCTACCCGTTTTCAAGAGTTATCTATGCGCCGCCTGCTCACCGGCTGTTTCGTCACCCTGTTGCTGTTATTCAATACCCTGGTGCTGTTCGGGCCGTTGATGGTGTTCGCACTGCTAAAGCTGATCCTGCCCGGACGCCTTCGCGACCATGCCTCGTGGGCAGTGATGTGGATCGCTGAAACCTGGGCCGAGATCGACAAACTGATCTTCGCCCTGTGCATCCCCACCTGCTGGGACATTCGCGGCGGCGAAGGCTTGCGCAGCGATACTTCTTACCTGGTCATCAGCAATCACCAATCCTGGGTGGACATTCCCGCCCTCATCCAGACCCTCAACCGGCGAACACCATTCTTCAAGTTTTTCCTCAAGAGAGAGCTGATCTGGGTGCCGTTCCTGGGATTGGCCTGGTGGGCTCTGGATTACCCGTTCATGAAGCGCTACACCAAGGCCTTCCTGGCGAAGAACCCGGAACTGGCCGGCAAGGACCTGGA
Source organism: Pseudomonas corrugata (assembly GCF_001269905.1). Lineage (GTDB taxonomy): Bacteria > Pseudomonadota > Gammaproteobacteria > Pseudomonadales > Pseudomonadaceae > Aquipseudomonas > Aquipseudomonas corrugata. The sequence goes on from NZ_LHVK01000003.1 coordinate 21,055, forward strand.
AATCACCCGGGCGGCCTGCGAGTTGTTCAAGCGCCAGCCGGTCACCGTAGTGAACTACCTCGAAGGGACACGCTTTACCGCCGCCAAAAGCCAACAGCAGCAATCACCCTTTGCCCATCTGCTCAAACCGAAGGCAGGCGGCGTGGCGTTCGTGCTGGCGGCAATGGGCGAACAACTGGACGCGATACTGGATGTCACCGTGGTGTATCCGCAGGAACGGATTCCGGGGTTCTGGGATTTGATCAGCGGTCGCGTGCCGAGGGTTATCATCGACATCCAGACCCGCCCGCTGGACCCTGCGCTGTGGCAAGGCGATTACGAAAACGATCCGGTGTTTCGCCAGTACGTCCAGAACTGGGTCAACCAGCTCTGGACCGAAAAGGACCGGCGCGTCGTCGCCTTGCTTGACGAGCGCCGCTGATCACATACCGGCGCCGGTGCCCCAGATGCCGCCGAGGTTCTGCAGCAAGGCGCTGGCCACGCCTTGCTGGCCGAGGTACTGGAGGATCACCGGAGCAAACTGACCGATCATGCCGCTGTCCATGCCCAACGCACTGAAGGCGTTGTTCAAGTCATTGGTGTCCTTGACGTTGCCCAGCAGGCCATCGAGCAAGGCATTCTTCTGCGAACCGCCACCGAGCAGGCCGCCCAGGCCATTTAGTCCGCCGATGGCGCTGTTGCCGGCAATCTGGTCCAGGCCCGGCACACTTTGGCTCAACTCGGAAAACTGCGGCTCACTGAGCCGGTTCTTCGCCAGCCCCAACATCGCACCGGCACCGCCGACGGCCTGTTCCGGCGTGATCTTCAGCTGCGAACCCAACGTGTTGAGCAGCCCGGCGGCCTCGGGCGCGGCGGCCACGGCGCCCTTCCCCTGCTCACCCTGACCGCCCTGCATGGCCGCCACCGCATTGGCCGCATCACTGAGGCTGAACTGCGCGAAGGCTGGACTGGCCGCCAGCGAGAGCAGGCAAGACAGTGCAAAACCGCGTGAAACCTTCATTGCGAACGTCCTCTTGAGCCAAAAAAAACCGCCCGAGATGAGGGCGGCACAAAATCGTGGGTTGGACTGAGGGCAGCAGGGATTGTTCCCCGACCACATTCCGACCGTCTTCGGACCAAGCTACAAACGTCCCTCGATTGTCCCCCGCATAGAGGACGACTATCACCGAAAGTGCTATGAAGGCTGCGAGCTAATTCTACATAGGCATAAAAAACTGTCAGGATTGACAGTAGCTCGATCGGCTCCAATGGGGACCATGTTCAATGTGAACCAATGGAGCCTGGACATGAAAAATACTCTGACGGGATGCACGTGGTTACTTCTATTGTTTATCAACCATGTTAAGGCCGGTGAAATAACCTGTCCTGCCATTGCGGAGGTTCGTGAACACCTGAAACTCTCGGATGTTAAGTCCATAGAAGTACAGGATGATCGGGAGTGGGCAGATCAGGGCGCTATTAAAATGGTCGATCCCGCATCCATGAAACTCAACGGTGCCGAGTTTGCTCTCCACGACATTGACGTTCCACAAACACCGGGAAGAGCAACCCTCACTTGCGCATATGCGTCCGTAAATCTGGCCCTCCAGTATCTTCAAGTACAGCCGCCTTTTTCAGAGTGGACGAACCGGCGCTGCGAAAATCTTGCCCTTCAGGTGTGCAATCTCATCAATGCTGACGACTTCAACCTGAGTTTCTGATTGATTTATCGTTCACCCGCCGCTGGCAGATGACCCGGAGTCAATAGATACCTTACAGTGCGCCTCCTCCTGAAGAGTTTGCCCATGGACGTAAAAATTGGTGGCGCCACCCTCGCGGTCATCCTGGCGGGCATGCTGATTGCGCTGGGTGTCAACGAATGCCAGCGAGGACCGCTGAATCCGGAAGTTGCCGATGGCGTCAGCGAAGAGCAGAAGACCTGGCTGACCATCGAGCACCGCATCAAGCGCTCCGACCCGTCTCTGACCGCGGTCACCCGCGACCAGCAAACGCTCACCGTGACCTATCGCCCGGACGCCGACGGGACCGACGAGGGTTGGGTGCCGCGCCTGCTACGCGTTGTTGGCCATGGCCTCGCCGCGCTCAATAACGCCCCAGGAGGGACGCAGTACCCTCAGGTAACGGTCAAGGCCCGGCTCCTTGCCGACGACGACGTTGAACTGGTCTACGACATGCGGGGGTTCGACGCGATCAAGACCCAAAGGGACGGCTACACCACCTTCGCCAGCCTGCCCCGCAGCCTCACATTCGACAGGAATGCGCTGGCCCAGGCCCAGAATGAATGTCGGGACACGAATGTCTGGGGTTTCTACCCTGACTTCTGCGAGCGGGTCAAAACAGCAACGGTAACCCAGCCCTGAGTGGGGTTATCCTTGCCCGACGGGGAATGGAACGGACAACTTCTGGGTATATACACAAGCGAGACTATTTCTTATCGGCCTTGAGTGCTGTCAGCTCTGACAGTAGTCGAGGACCTGCCTGTCGATGAACATCCAGACTGTCATCAAGTCACGGAGTACATCGAATGTGCAAAATAATGTTCGCCGGTATGTTTTCGCTCGTGGCTTTGCCTGGCCTTGTCCACGCTGCGAATATCGCATCATGTCCTCAGCCGAACACCATAGAGTGCAACGCCTGTGGGAGTAAAGCTTGCTCGCGATAGCGATGGCCCCGTCAACATTGTTGCTGACTGACTTACCGCAATCGTCGGATCGCCGCCCGGAGCAAGCTTTGCTCCCACGGGTTTGTGGCTTAACTGACTGGCATTAGCCGCTGGGCCCCAATAAAAAGGGCGACATCACTGTCGCCCTTTTTCCGTCTTGCTTCCAACCTTACGCCGCGCTGAACAGCTTGTGCGGGTCGATCACGAATTTCTTCGGCACGCCAGCGTCGAACTCGCCGTAGCCTTTCGGCGCGTCGTCCAGGCTGATGACCTGTACGCCGACGATTTCCGCGATGTTGATGCGGTCCCACATGATCGCCTGCATCAGCGCACGGTTGTACTTCATCACTGGGGTCTGGCCAGTGTGGAAGCTGTGGGACTTGGCCCAGCCGAGGCCGAAACGGATGCTCAGGGCACCGATCTTGGCGGCGGCATCGACCGCGCCCGGATCTTCGGTGACGTACAGGCCAGGGATACCGATCTTGCCGGCGACACGGGTCACTTGCATCAACGAGTTGAGCACGGTGGCCGGGGCTTCGTGCTTGACGCCGTCATGACCATGACCACGGGCTTCGAAGCCTACGCAGTCAACGGCGCAATCGACTTCAGGTTCGCCCAACAACGCGGCGATTTGCTCGTGCAATGGTGTGTCGGTGGACAGGTCGACAACTTCAAAACCCTGCGCCTTGGCGTGAGCCAGACGGATGGAGTTGACGTCACCGACGATCACCACCGCTGCACCGAGCAGACGAGCAGAAGCCGCAGCAGCCAGGCCGACTGGGCCAGCGCCAGCAATGTATACGGTGCTGCCAGGACCAACGCCGGCAGTCACTGCACCGTGGTAACCGGTAGGCAGGATGTCGGACAGGCAGGTCAGGTCACGGATCTTCTCCATGGCCTTGTCGCGGTCCGGCAGTTTCAGCAGGTTGAAGTCAGCGTACGGCACCAGCACGTACTCGGCCTGGCCGCCGGTCCAGTCGCCCATGTCGACATAACCGTAGGCGCCACCGGCACGAGCCGGGTTGACGGTCAAGCAGACGCCGGTGTGCTGTTCCTTGCAGGAACGGCAACGACCGCACGCGACGTTGAACGGTACCGACACCAGGTCACCGATCTTCAGGTTCTCGACGTCGCTGCCCTTCTCGATCACTTCACCGGTGATCTCATGACCCAGGACCAGGCCGGTCTGGGCGGTGGTACGGCCGCGCACCATGTGCTGGTCGGAGCCGCAGATGTTGGTGGATACCACGCGCAGGATGACGCCGTGCTCGATCTTCCTGCCACGCGGGTCCTGCATTTTTGGATAGTCGATCTTCTGGACTTCGACCTTGCCGTTGCCGAGATACACGACACCACGATTACCGGACATGCTTTCACCTCGCTGTTGTTTTTATGAAACCGCGTCGCCCAGGCAGGCAGCGCGTTGATTGCTCGGGTAGTGCTTGTGTCTCTGTTTCTGTGCTGTATGGGAGCGCCTCACCGCGAGCAGGCTCGCTCCCACAATGGGGTTACACAATCTCCTGCTCGCGATGGCGTCACCGTCAGAGCACCACCGTACGATTGGCGTTCAGGAAGACCCGTCGTTCAATGTGATAGCCCACGGCCCTGGCCAATGTGAGCCCTTCGATATCCCGCCCCTTGGCGATCAGATCTTCGGGGTAATGACTGTGGTCCACCACTTCCACGCCCTGGGCGATGATCGGACCTTCGTCCAGGTCGTTGTTGATGTAGTGCGCCGTGGCACCGACCAGCTTCACGCCTTTGTTGTAGGCCTGGTGATACGGCTTGGCACCTTTGAAGCCAGGCAGCAGGGAGTGGTGGATGTTGATCGCCTTGCCGTCGAGCTTGCGACACAGTTCCGGCGACAGCACCTGCATGTAGCGGGCTAGAATCACCAGTTCGGCGCCGGTGTCTTCGATCACCTGCCACACCTGCCGCTCCTGGGCCGGCTTGTCGTTCGGATCCAGAGGGAAATGGTAGTAGGGAATCTGATGCCAGTCGGCCAACGGCTTGAGGTCCGGGTGATTGGACACCACTGCAACGACGTCCATGGACAACTGGCCGATGCGCTGGCGATAGAGCAAGTCGTTGAGGCAGTGATCGGCCTTGGAGACCATGATCACCACTTTCGGCCGGTAGTTTGGCGGCGTCAGTTCGAAGACCATGTCAAAGGCTTCGGCGCGCCCGGCCAGGCCGGCACGGAAAGCCTGCTCGTCAAAGCCCTCGGGCTGGCGAAACTCCACGCGAATGAAGAAACGCCCGGAGAGCCGATCATCGAAGGAATGGTGCTCGGTGACGTAGCAACCCTGCTCGAACAGAAAGCGAGTCACCGCGTCCACCGTGCCGAGCACGCTGGGGCAGTCGGCAGTCAAAATCCATGTGTCTGGGGCACGGCTCATTGCGGTGACTCCTGTTGATTGTGAACAACTGCTGCTATGGCAGGGAGGCCTCTGTGGGAGCAAAGCTTGCTCGCGATGAAGCAATGCGGTCTCGTTGAAACCGAGGTAGCCCGATCGCGAGCAAGCTTTGCTCCCACAGATTGACCGCCAAGGCCAAAAATCAGGCCTGCACGCTCAAACCATACTCAGCCGAAGCGTCCTGCAACCACAGCCACCAGTAATCGGAGAAGCTGCGGCGGATCAGCAGCTCCCAGGTGTCTTCGGCGGTGTGGCGGATCACCAATTGCGACTTGGCGAACACCGTGCCCACGGCCTTACCTACCGGGAAGCTGCTTGGGTGTACGTCGTAGCTGGTGGATTTCATCAGTACGTCGCGCACGTTTGGGCCGGACAGTTCAAGAATCTGCTGGCCGCCGCTGACATTGACGATCTGAATGTGCAGGTCGCCCAAGGCTTCCCGCAGCTTTTTCTCGGCGGCGAACTCTTCACCGGTCGGCACGACCAGCAGCCATTCATCCGGCCCCATCCATTGCAGGCTGGTCTCACCCTTGACGATAACGCTCAATGCGCCCGGCAATTCGATACCCAGTGCCTTGTGCACGCCCGCGGCGAATGCCGCATCGTGACCGTCGCCACGAATGGTCAGGTGGCCCAGGAGCTTTTTCTCGCGCACGGTCACACCGGCGTTCTTGCGGCCCTTGCCCACCAGGCTGGCGAGGTCGGCATGATGCAGCGACGACTCGGCTTTGGCCCCGGTGGTTGGGCGTTGTTGGTAAACATTGGCTGCTGTCATATAGCACCTGTCTTGAGTCTTGCTTGGCCTGCCGTTGCGTAGGGCTGTGGGAGCAAGGCTTGCCCGCGATGAACGATAATTCGGTCTGACGGCTACCGTGTCGCCTGCATCGCGAGCAAGCTTTGCTCCCACACGCCCCCTACCCACGGGGCTTGAATGTTAAATATTCTGCCGATCGCCCTTCGGATCGAAGAACACCGAAGAAACGATCTCTGCCTCGATCACGCTGCCATCAGCCTGCGGCGAGAAGACCCTCTCACCGATACGCTTCAAGCCCCCCTTGACCACACCCATGGCGAACGAATAGCCCAGGGAGTTGTGCGCATAGCTGGAGGTCACGTGACCTACCATGGTCATCGGAATCGACTGCTTGGGGTTGAAGACCAACTGCGCGCCTTCCGGCAGCCATACATTCGGGTCGATTGGCTTGAGGCCCACCAGTTGCTTACGGTTCTCACGCACGCAATCTTCGCGGTTCATGCCACGCCAGCCGATCCACGAGAACGGTTTGGTACGGCCCACGCACCAGCCCATGTTCAGGTCATCCGGGGTCATCGAGCCGTCGGTGTCCTGGCCGACGATGATGAAGCCCTTCTCGGCCCGCAGTACGTGCATGGTTTCAGTGCCGTACGGGGTCAGGTTGTACTTCTTGCCGGCCTCGACGATCTTCTCGAGCACGCCCATGGCGTAGTCGGCCTGCACGTTGACTTCGTACGACAGCTCGCCGGTGAACGAGATCCGGAACACCCGCGCCGGCACGCCACCCACCAGGCCTTCTTTCCAGGTCATGAACGGGAAGCCGTCACGATCCAGGTCGATGTCGGTGACTTCGCTCAACAGCTTGCGGCTGTTGGGACCCGACAGGGTCATGGTTGCCCAGTGGTCGGTGACCGAGGTGAAGTACACCTTCAGGTCCGGCCATTCGGTCTGCTGGTAGATCTCCAGCCATTGCAGCACACGAGCCGCACCGCCGGTGGTGGTGGTCATGATGAAATGGTTGTCAGCGACGCAGGCGGTTACGCCGTCGTCGAACACCATGCCGTCTTCCTTGCACATCAGGCCGTAGCGGGCCTTGCCCACGTCGAGCTTGGTCCAGGCGTTGGTGTAGATGCGGTTGAGGAACTCACGGGCATCCGGACCTTGGATGTCGATTTTGCCCAGGGTCGATGCGTCCAGCAGGCCGACACTGTCGCGCACAGCCTTGCATTCGCGCTTGACCGCGGCATGCAAATCTTCGCCATTCCTCGGGAAGTACCAAGGGCGCTTCCACTGACCCACGTCTTCGAACTCGGCGCCATTTTTCACATGCCAGGCATGCAGCGCGGTGAAGCGAACCGGTTCGAAGATGTGCCCGCAGTGCCGGCCGGCCACCGCGCCGAATGTCACCGGCGTGTAGTTCGGACGGAACATCGTGGTGCCCATCTGCGGAATGCTCACGTTCAGCGAACGGGCCGCGATGGCCAGGCCGTTGACGTTGCCCAGCTTGCCCTGGTCGGTACCGAAGCCCAGTGCGGTGTAGCGCTTGACGTGTTCCACCGACTCGAAGCCTTCGCGGGTAGCGAGTTCGATGGCGGCGGCGGTGACGTCGTTCTGCAGGTCGACGAACTGCTTCGGCGCCCGTGCGGTTGCTTTCTCGTGCGGCACCTGGAACAGCGCCAGAGTTGGCTCTTCATGACGGCTCAGGGCTTTAGGCAACACCCCTTCCACGGTTTTGAAGCCCGCTTCGCTGGCTGCGCGCGCGCCGCCCTCGAAACCATCGGCCAACGTATCGCCGAGGCTGTAGACGCCATTCACGCCGCCGACGCACACGCGTTTCTGCGGTGCTTCGCCCGGTACGAAACCGAGGATGTCTTCACGCCAGATCGGCTTGCCGCCCAAGTGCGAAGCCAGGTGGACCACCGGGCTGTAGCCGCCGGAACTGGCGACCAGATCGCAGTCCAGCCATTCGCCGGGACTGGTAACTTTCTGTCCGCGAACATCGATCGCGGCGACGCGAGCAGCGGTCACGCGCTTGCTGCCACGGGCCTCGATCACGGCGCTGCCGGTGAGGATGCGGATACCTTTGGCCCGGGCTTCTTCCACCAGCGCTCCTCGCGGATTGCTGCGGGCATCGGCGACGGCAACGACTTGCAGGCCGGCGTCGAACCAGTCCAGCGCAACGCGATAGGCGTGATCGTTGTTGGTGGACAACACCAGTTTCTTGCCCGGTGCCACGCCGTAGCGACGCACATAGGTAGAGACTGCACCGGCCAGCATGTTGCCCGGCACATCGTTGTTGCCGTAGACCAGCGGACGCTCGCAAGCACCGGTGGCCAGCACTACGCGCTTGGCGCGGACACGGTTGATGCGCTGACGCACCTGGCCGATTGGCGCACGGTCACCGAGGTGATCGGTGAGGCGTTCGTGGATGGTCAGGAAGTTGTGGTCGTGGTAACCGTTCACCGTGGCGCGAGGCAACAGTAATACTTCCGGCATCGAGCGCAGCTCAGCCACAACCGCCGCGACCCATTCAGTCGCCGGCTTGCCGTCCAGACTCTCGCGGGAATCTAGCAGGCTGCCGCCGAACTCTTCCTGCTCGTCAGCCACGATCACCCGCGCACCGCTGCGGCCGGCGGCCAGAGCGGCGGCCAGGCCGGCAGGGCCGGCACCGACGATCAGCACGTCGCAGTGACGGTTCATGTAGTCGTAGGTATCCGGATCGTTCTCGGTCGGCGAGCGACCCAGGCCGGCGGCCTTGCGGATGTACTTTTCGTAAGTCATCCAGAACGATTGCGGGTACATGAAGGTTTTGTAGTAGAAGCCCGGCGGCATCAGCTTGCCGCCGACCTTGCCGAGAATGCCCATCATGTCGTTGTTCACGCTCGGCCAGCCGTTGGTGCTGGTGGCGACCAGGCCCTGGTACAGCGCCTGTTGCGTGGCACGTACGTTAGGAATCTGCGTGGCTTCGGTGGCGCCGATCTGCAGCACCGCGTTCGGCTCTTCCGCACCGGCGGCAAAGATGCCCCGTGGACGGGAATACTTGAAGCTGCGGCCGATGATATCGACGCCGTTGGCCAGCAGTGCAGCGGCCAGGGAATCGCCTTCGAAGCCTTTATAGGTCTGGCCGTTGAAGGTGAAGCTCAGCACTTTGTTGCGGTCGATCCGTCCGCCGTTGGACAGGCGATTGATCTGGCTCATACCTTCTCTCCCAGAGCCTGTGCGGCCGCTTTCGGACTGTCAGCCTTGTCAGTGAATTGCGGCTTTTGGCCGATCTTGTAGGTTTCCAGGATTTCGTAGGTCACGGTATCGCGGGTCGCATTGAAGTACTGGCGGCAACCGGCAGCGTGGATCCACAACTCATGGTGCAAACCGCGAGGGTTGTCGCGGAAGAACATGTAGTCGCCCCACTCCTCGTCGGTGCAGCTGTTCGGGTCCAGTGGACGCGGGATGTGCGCCTGGCCGGACGAATGGAATTCCTCTTCGGAGCGCAGTTCGCCGCAGTGAGGACAGAAGATGTGCAACATAGGGATTTCTCCTGTTAGTGGGCGACGGCAGCAGCGCCGTGTTCGTCGATGAGCGCACCGTTGTGGAAACGGTCGATGGAAAACGGTGCGGCCAGTGGGTGCATTTCACCCTTGGCCAGGCTGGCGGCAAACACGTTGCCCGAGCCTGGGGTAGCCTTGAAGCCACCGGTACCCCAACCGCAGTTGAAGAACATGTTCGGCACTGGCGTCTTGGAGATGATCGGGCAGGCGTCCGGCGTGGTGTCGACGATGCCGCCCCACTGACGGTTCATGCGCACCCGCGAGAGCACCGGGAACATCTCGACGATGGCCTGGATGGTGTGCTCGATCACTGGGTACGAACCGCGCTGGCCGTAGCCGACCCAGCCGTCGATACCGGCACCGATCACCAGGTCGCCCTTGTCGGACTGGCTGATGTAGCCGTGCACGGCGTTGGACATGATCACGCTGTCGATGATCGGCTTGATCGGCTCGGACACCAAGGCTTGCAACGGGTGGGATTCGACCGGCAGGCGGAAGCCGGCCAGCTTGGCCATGTGCCCCGAGTTACCGGCGGTCACCACGCCGACGCGCTTGGCGCCGATGAAGCCCTTGTTGGTTTCAACACCGATGCACACGCCGTTTTCCTTGCGGAAGCCGATCACTTCGGTCTGCTGGATCAGGTCCACGCCGAGGGCGTCCGCGGCACGGGCAAAGCCCCAGGCCACGGCATCGTGACGGGCCACGCCGCCGCGACGCTGGACGGTGGCGCCCAGTACCGGGTAGCGGGTGTTCTTCGAGCAATCCAGGTACGGAATCTCGTCGGCCACTTGCTTGGCGTTGAGCAGCTCGCCATCCACGCCGTTCAGGCGGTTGGCGTTGACCCGACGCTCGGAGTCACGGATGTCTTGCAGGGTGTGGCACAGGTTGTACACACCGCGCTGGGAGAACATCACGTTGTAGTTCAAGTCCTGGGACAGACCTTCCCAGAGTTTCATCGCATGTTCGTACAGGTGGGCCGATTCGTCCCACAGGTAGTTGGAGCGCACGATGGTGGTGTTGCGCGCGGTGTTACCGCCGCCCAGCCAGCCTTTCTCGACCACGGCCACGTTGGTGATGCCGTGCTCCTTGGCCAGGTAGTAGGCGGTCGCCAGACCATGCCCGCCACCGCCGACGATAACCACGTCGTAGACCTTTTTCGGCGTCGGCGTACGCCACATCCGCTGCCAGTTTTCGTGATGGCTGAGAGAGTGCTTGAAGAGGCCGAAGCCCGAATAGCGTTGCATAGTCATTACTCCAAAACCGACTCAGCGATAAACCGGGAAGTCCGCGCACAGGGCTGCCACTTGCTGGGCGACATTGGCCTCGACATCGGCGTCGCCGAGGTTGTCGAGGATGTCGCAGATCCAGCCGGCCAGCGTCACGCACTGGGAAACCTTGAAGCCGCGCGTGGTCACCGCCGGGGTACCGATGCGCAGGCCCGAAGTCACGAATGGCGACTGCGGATCGTTCGGCACGGCGTTCTTGTTGACGGTGATGTGAGCGCGACCCAGGGCGGCATCGGCGTCCTTGCCGGTCAAGCCCTGACGGATCAGGCTGACCAGGAACAGGTGGTTATCGGTGCCGCCGGACACTACATCGTAGCCGCGCTTGATGAACACGCCAGCCATGGCCTGGGCGTTTTCGATCACTTGCTGCTGGTAGGCCTTGAAGCCAGGCTCCAGCGCTTCCTTGAAGCACACCGCCTTACCGGCGATCACGTGCATCAGCGGGCCGCCCTGGGCGCCCGGGAATACCGCAGCGTTGAGCTTCTTCTCGATCTCTTCGTTGGACTTGGCCAGGATCAGGCCGCCACGCGGACCACGCAGGGTCTTGTGGGTGGTGGTGGTGACCACGTCGGCGTAAGGCAGTGGGTTCGGGTACAGACCGGCGGCAACCAGGCCAGCGACGTGGGCCATGTCGACGAACAGCAGGGCACCGACCTTGTCGGCGATCTGGCGGAAGCGTGGGAAGTCCAACGTCTTGGAGTAGGCCGAGAAACCGGCAACAATCATTTTTGGCTTGTGCTCGACCGCCAGGCGCTCGACTTCGTCGTAATCGATCAAGCCGGTGGTGGTGTCGATGCCGTACTGCACGGCGTTGTAGAGCTTGCCCGAGGACGACACCTTGGCACCGTGGGTCAGGTGACCGCCGTGGGCCAGGCTCATGCCCAGGATGGTGTCGCCAGCCTGCAGCAGGGCCAGGTATACGGCGCTGTTGGCCGAAGAACCGGAGTGCGGCTGGACGTTGGCGTAATCGGCGCCGAACAATTGCTTGGCGCGTTCGATGGCCAGGGCTTCGACCTTGTCGACGTGCTCGCAGCCACCGTAGTAGCGCTTGCCTGGATAGCCTTCGGCGTATTTGTTGGTCAGGCCGCTGCCCTGGGCCTGCATGACACGCTTGCTGGTGTAGTTCTCTGACGCGATCAGTTCGATGTGATCTTCCTGGCGTTGCTCTTCGGCGTTCATCGCCGCCAGCAGTGCATCATCGTAACCCTGGATTTGGTCTTGCTTGCTGAACATCGCGTCTCTCCCAGCGGCGTCGGTACGCCTTTTTGTCTTGGTGAGGCACCGCCCGTTCGACAGTGCCCTTTGGATGCGATGGTATGGCTGGCGCAGGCAGGTCAAATGCCTATGGACGCCACGCAAAGGCGCGTTTACGACATGCACTTGCAGAGTTGAAGGTGTGGATGGAACAAAGCAGTGGGAGCAAGGCTTGCCCGCGATGAAAACAACGCGCTCGCTCGGCTGACAAGGCGCCTGGTCGCGGGCAAGCCTTGCTCCCACAACTGTTCCACGGGCGTTACTGGATGACCTGGCGAACCGCGAGCAATACCAGGAAGTGTCCGGGATACAAGGCATATGCCCAGCGCCGCATCGCCGGCGGATGGAAACGACCCGCCCGCCGCAAAAGCAGCAGTCCAAGCCCTGGCGCAAACAGGCAAGCCAGCATGCCCCACGCCGCCACCTCATTCCCCAACCATGCAGCGCCGTAGAGCACCCGCCACTGATTGGCCGCCAGGCACACCAGCCCCGGCAACCATGCGAAGTACCAGGGCCGGTGGAACACCAGCACCATCGCCAAGGGCAGCAGCACGCCAAAGAAACCGAACATCAGGTGTGAAGAGTACAGCGCCGCCAGCAGCAAAGCCCCCGCCGCCATACACCGAGCCTCCCATGTCGAGGCCTGCCAGAGGCGTGCCACCAGCAGCCCCAGGATCAGTGTCGGCAACACATTCAAGGTAGAGGAATCGGGAATGAACAATCGATAAGGCATTTCACTGACCGCGCCGAACAGCAACAGCCAGCCCAGATAACGCCGCGGCACGTCACCGGCCCCGTCCCGTGCCAGGTTCGCCGCCATCGCCAGACAGAACCAAGGGAAAGCCAGACGCCCAGGCACATAGAGCCAATCAGCGGAAAAGCCGACATATCGCAGATGATCGAGCACCATCGCCAACAAAGCCAGCCACTTGAGCAGATCCAAGGCCCCGTCGCGCCGGTTCATGTGCACAGCAGCTCGGCGATTTTGTGATTTCCTGACAGAAACATCCGGTGTGTTCCCCCGCTAATCTTGGGTAAAGTGCGCACCAACATCGACGTCGTGAACCAAACACGCCGAACCAAGGGACTCCCCACTCGGGAATTCCGCCAGGGAACCCTTTACCCAGGACTCTCTACCTCAGGAGCAAGGCCATGACCGACAAGAGTCAACAGTTCGCCAGCGACAACTATTCCGGCATTTGCCCCGAAGCCTGGGCGGCCATGGAAGAAGCCAACCAGGGCCACCAACGCGCCTACGGCGACGACGAATGGACCCACCGGGCAGCCGATGATTTCCGTGCCCTGTTCGAAACCGACTGCGAAGTGTTCTTCGCGTTCAACGGCACCGCGGCCAACTCCCTGGCGTTGTCCTCGTTGTGCCAGAGTTACCACAGCGTGATCTGCTCGGAAACCGCCCACGTCGAAACCGATGAATGCGGCGCCCCGGAGTTCTTTTCCAACGGCTCCAAACTGCTGGTGGCGCGCACTGAAAACGGCAAGCTGACGCCCGACTCGATCCGCGAAGTTGCCCTCAAGCGCCAGGATATCCACTACCCCAAGCCCCGGGTCGTGACCCTGACCCAGGCGACAGAGGTCGGTAGCGTCTATACACCGGACGAAATCCGCGCCATCAGCACCACCTGCAAGGAACTGGGACTGAACCTGCACATGGACGGCGCGCGGTTTTCCAATGCCTGCGCCTTCCTCGGCTGCTCACCGGCAGACCTGACCTGGAAAGTGGGCGTGGACGTGTTGTGCTTTGGCGGCACGAAAAACGGCATGGCGGTGGGTGAAGCCATCCTGTTCTTCAACCACGACCTGGCGGTGGACTTCGACTATCGCTGCAAGCAGGCCGGGCAACTGGCATCGAAAATGCGTTTCCTCTCAGCCCCTTGGGTCGGCCTGCTGCAAAACGACGCCTGGCTCAAGCATGCCCGCCACGCCAACCACTGCGCCCAGCTGCTGGCGCAACTGGTCAGCGATATCCCTGGCGTAGAACTGATGTTCCCGGTCCAGGCCAACGGCGTGTTCCTGCAACTCTCGGAGCCGGCCATCGCCGCACTCACGGCCCGCGGCTGGCGCTTCTATACCTTCATTGGCAAGGGCGGCGCACGGTTCATGTGCTCGTGGGATACCGAAGAGGCGCGGGTACGGGAATTGGCGGCGGATATTCGGGAAGTGATGAGCGCCTGAAGCCAGCGCCTGAGCTACTGATCGTTCCCACGCAGAGCGTGGGAACGATCAGCAGGAAGACCTGGATGTGCCGGATCAGAAATCGATCCGCACATCCCCCTTCGGCACGCTGCAGCACGACAGGATGTAGCCTTCGGCCTCGTCGTCCTCGGTGATCCCGCCGTTGTGGTCCATCTCCACTTCCCCACCCAGCTTCAACACCTTGCAGGTGCCGCAGATGCCCATGCCGCAGGCCTTGGGGATCATCATGCCAAGCTTGGCGGCAGCGGCGTGGACGGTTTCTCCCGGTGCCACGCGGATACTCTTGCCGGATGAGGTGAATTCCACCAGATGCAGGTCCGCTGCATCGACCTCGGGGGCGTCGGCGGCTTGCTCGGCCTGTTCCACCGCGTCGGCGCGGGCTTCCGGCGGCGTGGCGCCGAAGGATTCCTCGTGGTAACGCTTCATGTCGAAGCCGGCGGTTTCCAACAGCCGCTTGACCGCGTTCATGTACGGCGTCGGGCCGCAGCAGAACACTTCGCGCTCCATGAAATCTGGCGCCATCAGCTCCAGCATCTTGTGGTTCAGGTAGCCGCGATAGCCGGCCCAGGGCTCGCCCAGACCATGTTTTTCACAGATCAGGTGCAGGCTGAAGTTGTCGATCCGCGACGCCATGTGCTCCAGCTCGCGATGATAGATGATGTCCTTGGGCGAACGGGCGCTGTGGATGAACACCATGTCGACGTTGCCGTTGGTGTCGTAGTACCAGCGCGCCATGGACATCACCGGGGTGATGCCGACGCCGCCGCTGAGGTAGAGCACCTTCGGGCTGGAGAAGTCGATGGCGTTGAACAGCCCCACCGGCCCATGCACCGCCAGCTCCTGGCCTTCGTGCAGGGTGTCGTGCAGCCAATTGGAGACCTTGCCCCCTGGCACACGCTTGATGGTCACCGAAAAGCTGTAGGGCACCGACGGCGAGCTGGAAATGGTGTAGGAGCGCATGATCGGCTGGCCTTCGATTTCCAGCTCCAGCGTGACGAACTGCCCGGGCTTGAAAAAGAACATGATCGGCTGGTCAGCCATGAAGCAGAACGTGCGCACATCCCAGGTTTCCTGGATGACTTTGACGCAACGTACGATATGTCGGCCATTGGCCCAGGTCTGGGTGGTGACCGGGTTCAGGAAATTATTGGACATGTTGATCTCCACGGCCGACTGCCGGCCTTCATGGTGGCGATTGTGCGCAGGCGCCAGAACGGCCATTTACCTATCTGCGACATTCACATACTTATCGCGACCAGCCCCTAACTACCGGCTCTGGCGCGTCGGGAACAGATTGGGCCATGTCGCCCATGGATAAGGTTCCAGCCCGGCGCGGCCCCACACTCGCCCCAACAGACAAACAACGTTTTCTGCCTTGCGTAGCACAACCGATTAGCCATATTTCGCCGGCCACACAGATGGCCATGAGGATACAACGATGGACGTGACCACAACCCTGAGCCTGGGCGATCCACTGGAACCCGCACGCAAGGCCACCGTGCAGATGCTGCAGGAACGCGAGCGCACCTACTCGCTGCCGCAGCCATTCTATAGCGACGAGCGCCTGTTCGATATCGACATGCAGGAGATCTTCCAGAAGGAATGGCTGATCGCCGGCATGACCTGCGAGATCCCGACCAAAGGCAACTACCTGACCCTGCAAGTCGGCAAGAACCCGATCATCGTGATCCGCGGCGCCGACGGTGTGGTCCACGCTTTCCACAACGTCTGCCGCCACCGTGGTTCGCGCCTGTGCACCAGCGACAAAGGCAAGGTTGCCAAGCTGGTCTGCCATTACCACCAGTGGACCTACGAGCTCGACGGTCGCCTGCTGTTCGCCGGTACCGAAATGGGCGCCGACTTCGACATGAATCAGTATGGCCTCAAGCCGGTGAACGTGAAGACCGCCGGTGGCTACATCTTCATCAGCCTGGCAGAGAACCCGCCGGCCATCGATGATTTCCTGTCGACCCTGAGCCATTACATGGAACCCTACGACATGGAAAACACCAAGGTGGCGGTGCAAACCACCTTGATGGAGAAGGCCAACTGGAAACTGGTGCTGGAAAACAACCGCGAGTGCTACCACTGCGGCGGCTCGCACCCGGAATTGCTCAAGACCCTGCTGGAATGGGACGACGTCACCGACCCGCGCGCAGACCAGGCGTTCAAGGACCACGTGGCCGCTTCCGCTGCTGCCTGGGAAGCGGAGAAGATCCCTTACGCACACGCCAGCTTCGGCCTGCGTAACCGCATCGTGCGCATGCCGCTGCTCAAAGGCACTGTGTCGATGACCATGGATGGCAAGCAGGGCTGCGCCAAGTTGATGGGTCGCATCAAGAACCCGGACCTGGGCTCGATGCGTATCCTGCACCTGCCGCACTCATGGAACCACTGCATGGGCGACCACATCATCGTGTTCACCGTGTGGCCGATCAGCGCCCAGGAAACCATGGTCACCACCAAGTGGATCGTGCACAAGGACGCGGTCGAAGGCGTGGACTACGACGTGGCGCGCATGCGCGAAGTCTGGGACGCTACCAACGACCAGGACCGTCGCCTGGCCGAAGAAAACCAGCGCGGCATCAACTCCACCGCCTACCAGCCTGGCCCATACTCCAAGACCTATGAGTTCGGCGTGGTGAACTTCGTGGACTGGTACAGCGGTCGCATGCTGAACAACCTGGGCGCCGAGCCTGCTCCGTACCTCAAGGGCATCAAGGTCCAGGCCTAAGAGCAACGGCATCGCGAGCAGGCTCGCTTCCACATTCGATCTTCGGTCCGCCAAAGATCCCCTGTGGGAGCGAGCCTGCTCGCGATAGCGGTGGATCAACTCGCATCAATGTTGTTTGTACCACCGTCTTCGCGGGCAAGCCTGGCTCCCACAGGTCCCGCGTCATGCATAAATATCGTATACACCACAAATTCACTGTGGGAGCGAGCCTGCTCGCGATAGCGGCCTGACTATCAGCCCGTCACCGAAGACCACCGCACCGAGCCATCCTCCCCGTAGAACGTCTCTTCGATGTTCTCGCCCACCAGCCGCACCTTCACATACCCGTTCAGCACCCGCTCCGGATACACCTCGTCCCCCGCCAGTTTCGTCTCCGACCACAACACCCGCGGATGCCCGTTCAGCTCGCTGGTGGTGCCATAGGGAATCGCACCGTGCCCGGCGCAGCGTGCGTGCAACCCGCCTTGGGTGGCGTAGCAGATCCCGTTGTGCAAATGCCCCCAATACCAGTAATCCGGTTCACGCCCCAGCGCATCGCACACCGGCTGGTACAGCGCGGTCTTGTTGTGCCCGGAAATGTCGAACCCCTGGTGATGACTGAGCACCATCAGTTTCTTGCGCTTGGGCAGGCTTTTCATCCAGTCGATCTGTTGAACGTTGAGTGTGCCGTCCATGTACAGGTTCATGGCATCCGAGGCGTAGGCGCTGTCGAGGCCGACCACCAGCCAGTCGTCGTTGTACAAGGCAAAGTAACTGGTGCCCTGCTGCACCGGAAAGCGCTTGGCCAGCTCCTTGAAGTAGCCATGGGCGCCGCTGTACATCTCATGATTGGAATTGAGGGTGAACGAACCGTGCTTGCCCTGGGGCCAGCCGACCATGTCGACGTCTTCCTGGGAATGCGTGCCGGCGTAGTAGACGTCCCCCAGGTGAATGGTGAAATCGGCCTCGGCCAGTTGCATCTGATTGGCCACCGCCACGGCTGGAGCGTGGCTATCGAACGGTCCGGTACCCCAGTCGCCAGCAATGGCCAGCACCACGTCGCTGTCCATTTTCACCAACGCGGGGTTGGTGGCGAACGGCGCATGATGGCGCAGGTTCTCGATCCACTTGAGCAGCGCCTCGCTCCACAACAGGTCCAGCAATTCCCATTTGCGACAGCCCAGCAAAGTGCCGTCCTTGAGCACCCGGGTCGGCAATTCGTCTTCGCTTTGCGGCAAGGGCTTGGCGTTGCCGATCTTCAGGATCGACAGGCCGTGGGCCAGCTCCCACGGCACGGCCGGCTCGTCGTCCGGCAGGTCGCCATGTTCGATCACGTGCCGGGCCTGGTCGTGGCCCCGTTGCAACAGCTTGACGATGGCCTGGAACTCCTCGGGCTCCAGATCGTTGACGAGCTTTTTCCAGGACATCTCCAGCCGCGTGACCAACCCATGCAGGCGGACCTTGACCTTGTCGAACTCATGTTCCCAATGATGCAGTAATGACATGTGGACGCTCCTTCGCAGTGCCCTGGGCTACAGGGTCTTCATGAACTCGATCAGGGCTCGCTTGTCAGTGTCCGACAGCTGCGTGCCATACAGGTGACCGCCGTTGTGGTTGCCCTCCAGCCGGGTGTCGTATTTGAAATCCGCCGACGCCTTCATCTGCCCGCCGCTGGTGATAAAGCCGACCTTCTGCGGATCGTAGATATCGGAGCCGGTGTAGAACACCTGCGGACGCTGCTCCGGCGGCAGCAACAGGTCCCACAAGGTCGGCACCGAGCCGTTGTGCAGATACGGCGCACGCAACCAGACGCCGTCGGTGGGGGTGTTGCTGTAGCTTTGGGTCTTGCGGTAAGCGTTGAAATCGAATGGCGGCTTCTTGAAGCCGTGGAACGCCGTCACCAACCCGGTGGTGAAGGAATTCAGGCGATGGGGATCGGTGCCCAACTGGTCGATGTTGGTAGTGACCTGGCCCGTGTCGGTGCGGCCGAAGTCGTGGCAACCGGCGCAGTTTTTCTCCCAGATCGGTTTGCCCTGGGCCACCTTCGCCTGATCCAGGGCGAACGGCCAGGCCGGCGCCTTGTGCCCCAGCAACCAGTTGGTCACCCGGTTGAAGCTGGGCGGCAGCACCGACTCCGGCGTCGCGCCAACAGCCATGGCGGCGGCGTAGTTGCGCTCGTGAATGTTGTTGTTATTGCCGTCCCAGTGCAGGTACATCGACTCGCGAGGCTTCTGGTTCCAGACCTGCGGCAGGTCCACAGTGCCGATGGTCGAGTCGTCCGGGAAGCCGAACACCACCATTTTGGTCGGATTGAAGGTGTCGGTCCGCCCGGGGCCCTGGGCCGGGCGCAGTTTCTGCCAGGCGTAGGCCTGCTTCTGCTTGAGCAGCGCGCTCTTGGCCATCGGGATGATCAGGTAGCGGTTGTACAGCTTCTCGAAAAAGCCCAGTTGGAACTTGCCGTTGATCGCGGCCATGATCGCATCGGGGGTGAATTTCGGGTCGCTGGCACAATCGTAGGCAAACCACTGGAAGGCTTGCAGTTGCAAGGTATTGGCCGGCGCGGTTGCGACCGGAACCGCTACGTCGGTGGCGTTGGCCCGGTATGAGCCGGTATGGCACAGGGCGCAGTTCGGCTCCACGGTGGGGTAGCCCAGTTGTCGCTTGGCCATGCCGATGGGCAGGTCCTTACCGTTTTCATAGAGGAAACCGAATACTTCGTAGCCACCCGGCTTGGGCATCTTTTCCGGGCACATCTGCGGCAACACGGCGAACAGGTAGTAAGGAATCCGTGCTTCTATGCCAAGGCCGATGGCAGCGTATTTGTAATGGTCTTCGTCGGAAGCGAAGTCCGGCTGTGGTACCTCGCGGATCATCTGGTACCAGGTCTGGTAACCGATGAAGCCCAGTACCAGCACCACGACCAGCACACCGGTCCTGAAGCGCGGACTGTGCCAGTGCCGTGTCCAGCCTTCACGCCACTCCCGGCACCCCGTACAGAGCAAGGCCAGCGGGCGATGGGCAACCGTGCTGCCCAGGTACAGCAGCACGCCCAGTATCAGGAACATGCTCAGGTCACCCATCAGCATCGGCACGAACAACGAGCCCTGGTTGTTGGTGTTGATCAGGTAGATCCAGAACACCACCGCCACCAGCCGCGAGAGCACGCACAGCCACGAATTCACCACGAAGCGTGGCGCATTGAACCCCGACGGCATATAGAACAGGCTGATCCCCACCAGCAACATGCCGGTGTTTTCCAGCCAGGGATCGGACAGCACGGGCGGCAGGCCAAGCATGGACGTCAGCAATGCCGGCGCGAACAGCGCCGGAATCGCGAAGAACATGTTCATGACAATCCCGACCCAGATGATGCGTTGGTACCAGCGGATGTAAGTGTTCATGGGCATCCTTTTTCCTTAAGCCTATCCACGAGGTGCAGCGCCCTACCGATCGATTTCGCGAGCAGGCTCGCTCCCACATGGGCATGCGGTCTCCTGTGGGAGCGAGCCTGCTCGCGAAGAAGTCGACGCGGTTCTAACCCAGCGCAGTCTTCTCCAGGTGCTGGAGGATGATCGGATACACATCCACCACCGCATCCTTGCCGAACATGCAGTCGATATGGCCGTAGCCCGGTATTTCGTGGCGGCTGAACAGTTGCGGGCCATGCATGTCGCACAGTCGCTCATAGGTCTTGAGGGTGCTCTGCGGCAAGTAGCACTGGTTGTCGGCACCGCTGATGAAGCAGATCGGCAATTTCAGCCGATCGAAATGCGGCATATAGACGTCGTTGCCCTTGAAGTCCACCAGATGCCCCTTGCGCACGATCAGCGCCAGGTGCTCGAAGGTGTGCATGTTCGACTCGCCGAACAGTTCATGCAGGTTGTCGTGCAGGGTTTCGTTGAGGGTGTCGTGGCGGTACAGCGACGCATACATGAAGGTGATGCGATGACAGACCGGGTTGGTGCAGTAGCCCTGGGCCTCGATCCGGGCATAACCATTGAGCGCTTTGTCGTAGAGCTTGTTGAACCAGTTCTCCTTGGTGTCGGCGTAGGCGGTAAGGGACTTGATGCCGATGGCGTCGAGCATGCCCGGCAGGTGCAGGCCGGCCTTCAGACCGGTGGCGGTGGCGACCACCGTATCGGCGGCAATCTGCGAGCAGACTACCGAGCGCACCCCTTGCAGCCCCGCCAGCATCGACATGAAGAAGGTCGTGGCACCGTAGCAATGCACCACACACTGCACGTCGCGGGCGAGGGTCGCCTGCTGGATCTGTTCGATGGCCGCCTTGAAGTCGTACTGGGCCACCTGGTCGCCGTTCCATTCATGCTTGCTGGCGGGCAGCAGGATGCTCACTCGCAAGTCCAGCAGCCAGACGTCGTATTCGTGCTTGCACAGGTACTCCAGCAGGTTGGTGTGAATGGTATCGGTGGAAAAGATGTTCGAGCCCACGCCCAGCCCGTGAACCAGCATCACCGGACCTTTGCTGCCCGCCTGATAACGGGTCAGGCGCAGCTGGACGTTGTCTTCGGTCTCGAAGAAATGCACGGTCGGTGCCGGCGCGTCCAGCGGCCGCTTGATCCGCGGTGGCGCATCCGGGTTGAAGTAGATATCGCCGGCGAACACCCCGCCGTAGCTCTCCCACAGGATGCCGGCAAAGAACTTGCCGAACCGCGCCAGGGCTTCGACCCGCTCGCGTTCGTTGCGGGCGTTGAGCACCTTCATGGTGGTCATCTGCTTGGCAAAGTCCGCCGGCAGGATGTGCATCACCCCCGAGCCGAGTACCGCGCCGGTCTTGTCCGGCCCGCGATAGAGGGTGACATAGAGGGTGCTGGTGTCATGCCAGATGTTCAGCACGCCATTGTCCTCGGGCACGGTCTTGAAGGCACTGAAGTAATAGTCGCTGCCGTCCTCGGCGGTCAGCTTCATGTCGTAGTTCATGTGCCGCACGCCCACCTGCTCCTGGTATTGCTCGAACAGATTGAAGACGCCGTTGCTGGCAACCAGCGGCTGCGGCGAGAGCAAGGGGGCGTCCAGAGTGCCCACCAGTGTCGCAGCGTGCTCCGGCTCCTTGATCATCCGATTGAGGTCGTCGGCGGTAATGGTCAGGGTGAACTCGATGGTCGAGTTGTCGGTTCTTCCGCGTTTCGCCGCCGCTTCGTAAAGCGTGAGATCCGTGCCTTGGGCCTGGGTGAAGGCGGTAGAGAAATAGCCCTTCATGGTTTCGGTGAACTGCACGCCGAGGGTTGGCGCCGCCACCGACTTTTTCGGGGCCGAAGGCAGCGTATAGTCGATATGCCAGCCACGATCGGCCGCCAACAGCCCCATGTTGCGTTCGCTCACCGCCGAAATCGTCAGCAGCGGGTTGACTGCCAGTGAGGTCGGAATCACTGCACCGTCGGCCACGTACAGGCCAGGGTAGACATCCGTGCCGCTGGTGCCGCTGAACACCTGGCCCTTGTGGTTGACCACGCCTTGCGTCGCGTCCTCACCCATCACGCAGCCGCCCAGCGGATGAACCGAGACGATGCTGTGCTTGAGCAACTTGGTCCAGATCGGGTTCTCGACCCAGATCCCGCCCAGCGCCTTGGTGCTCTGGTGCAGGCGTTCATTGCCGAGGGTGACGTTTTCCTGCTCACCGACACCGGGCCAGTCGATGCGCAACTGGTCCTTGCTGTCGAGTACCATACGGCCCTTGCCGTTGTCGTGGCTCATGATCAGATAAGTCTGCATGTTGTGCAGCGCGCCGTAATACGGGCCGCGCAGGAAGCTTTCGGCTTCCCGTCCCTTGTATTTCAGGCTGGCACCGAACCCCTTATCGGTGGGCACGCCAATCATCTCGGCGAACGCCGCCATGCTCGGCACCATCGGCCGACCAAGAGCGCCAGGGATCGAGCCTTCCTCGATGACCATGCGGCTGCGCCAGTCACCCTCGGTGCGCATGTCGATGATCGAGGTGATACACGGCCCCACCGGTTCCAGTTCCTTGGCCGAATGGGCGCCGAAACCGATGCCGTTGATGGTCTGGTCGCAGTTGTGGCCGAACCCGAGGATGTCGCCGTTGCCGCTCATGTTCTCGCCCAGTTGACTGGACAGCGACAGCCCCTTGTCCCGGGAACGCAGCATGATCTCGGTGGAACCCAGAGTTCCGGCGGACACCACCACGATGTCGGCCCGCACGAACAGCGTCGGTGCCGAGAACAGTTCGCGGCCGCTGTCCAGGTACTGGAAGTGTACGATCCAGCCGTCACCGTCGCGCTCCAGGTGCCGGACCTCGGCCTGGCAGAAAATTTCCGCGCCGTGGTTCCAGGCATCCGGCAGGTAATTCATCAGCGTGGTGTTCTTGGCCTTGTTGTTACAACCGGAGACGCAGTCGCCACAGCCGTTGCACGGCAACTGTTCGACGCCGACGTGGTTGAGGTTGTTGGGCAACTTGTCGAACGTAACGTTGATCGGCGGCCGATAGAAATGCGCAGTTTGCTTGAGGTAGTCGGCCGACTTGCGGTGGGCTTCGAGCTTGGGCAGCTTCGGCTCCGATGACGGATAGGCATTGGGCTTGAGCATTTCCCTGGCCCGGGCGTAACCGTCCTTGAGCAATGTGTCGCGGTGTTCACGCACTTCCAACGGCCAGCGTGGATCTTCGAATACACCGGACTCCGGTTCCAGGGAGACATTGGCGTTGATCAGCGAAGTACCGCCCAGGCCACAGCCCACCACCACGTTCTGCTGGGCATTGACGTGCAAGTCGAACATGCCGGTGCGCGAGCCGATGTGGCCGTCCGGGTCATGTACCTGCAACTCCTCGGTGGCCGCCAGCATGGTGTTGGGGTATTCGCCGGGTTGCATCTCTCGGCCCCGCTCCAGCAGGCACACCTTGCGTCCGGCCCGGGATAGTCTTGAAGCGGCGATGCCACCACCGTAACCGGAGCCGATGACGATAACGTCGTAGTGTTCCTTGATATCACTGATGGGGGTCGAGATCCGTGTCATGTCCAAGTCCTCTCAGGCAGAAAGGGCAACTCTTCGGTTGCCTGTAAATCGAAGGCGTACAAAAACGCCTGGCCATGGCCCCGCAAGGGTACCCGCGGCAATCAACGGTATTGCGGGTGAAACCAGGCGTGCATGAAGGCTATTGGCGCACACGCTGATTGGCGGCGTGGCGACGAATGCGTCTGGGCAACAACGTGGGAGGCGTCGGAACGCGATTCACCGAGGAGGGGAGGTACGCGTGAGGGGGTCGGCTATCCATCCTGTGCTCTCCCTGAACCGGATGTGGATAAAAACGCTGGTGTCCTTGTCGTTTGGAGTGAAGACACGCGACAGGTATGCGTCAAGGCAGTTCCTTAGAACTGTATGAAATTTGATCTATCGCGATTCGAACTATACCCGGCGGGCGTCGCAGCCTTTCGCCAACAAGTTATCCACATGACAACCCACAGCTAATGGGGACAAGTCCACCGAGGAATGAGCAATTTCTTGGAAAACCCCAGAATGAACCGGAATTTATCCCCATAGAGGGATTTTCCAGCACATCGGTCATTTTATGATCAAAGACCGCAGATGCCTGATCCATATGGCCTGCGACGGGGAGCGAACACCTTATCCACAGAAGCGCCAACAGCGTTTGGGGGTAATTTTGACGAATCTGTGGAAAAGCGCTGGCAGGCCCTGTAAATCAAGGTTCTATGGGATGTTTTCCAATTGCTCAGGTGATTTGATCATTTAATGACCAATCAAGCCAAACGCCCGTACCGCTTGGCTTGTAGAGGAGAGCGAACATCTTATCCACAAAAGCGCCAACAAGTATTGGGGGCAACTGTGGATCACACTCTGTCTTCGCCGATCAGAAAAAGCCAATAAAAACCGTGAGTTGGCTGATCATTATTTGAACGAAGCCTTGGATGGCTTGATTGGCAAGGGGTATAGCAAGGAGCGAACAGGTTATCCACAAGTAGGTATACAGTAACTGTGGGTAAGCAACTATTCCGCGGGAGGTACCTGCTCACTCCTCCACGGAATCTGGTCATGCAACAGTTCAGGGCCGATGCATGAGATACGCGTCTCCCGTTACCTTAATCATTGGATGCGGGACGATCTGACAGGTTTTAACGATGCCAAAGCCATGGCGCTCATAGAAGCGCCGGGCACCGGTGTTCGCTGCGTAGTCAATCAGGCTCAGCCCCTTGAGCTTCAATCGATCGGCCCGCTGTTGTGCCAGGTCGAGAAAACGCACGCCCAGCCCCTTGTTACGCCAACCTTCGTGCAGGGCCAGGCTCGATATATAGAGCGTATCGGGAATTTCCATATCGGCGTAAGGCGCCAGGACCGGATCCGTGACGGGCGTCGCCAGCGGGTCATGATGCATCACGTAGCAATGCATCATCCCGATAACCCGACCGTCAGCCTCTGCAATGACGCAGTTCTGGTAGGAGAAATCAACATCCTCCCGAGCGTAGCGAGCTGCGCCCACTTCTACCAGATCCTGTCCAGGCTCCGCCAGCTGGCTCCAGATGTAGTCAGAAGCACCTTCGGAGGAAATCTGGAACAAGCGAGCGATCTCGGGCGTATCCGCGGGTGAAGCGGGACGAAATACGATGTCCATGAAAGAGGGTTCCAATAGCTATCAGACGCCTTTCGGGGTTATCCACAGAGGCGCACAGGGGAGATTGTGGGTAAACCCGAATCCCTTGTGAGCGAGCCTGCTCGCGATAGCGGCGTATCAGGCGACAACCCTGTCACCTGACACCCAGCCATCGCGAGCAGGCTCGCTCGCACATAGGGTTTTGCGGGGATGTGGGGTTAACGAACTACCCCTTCCTCCACCAACAGCTTGAGAATCGCCTCGGCACCGGCCTCCGGGCTCACGCCCTTAAGCACTTGCCCACCTCCGCCGCTGGCCTTGGCCGTGGCGGCTTTCATGCGGTCGGCGCCGCTCTTGGCCTTGATCACTTTCAGGCGTTTGGGCCGCGGTTTGGCCGGTTGCAGCGTCGCCGCTGCGAGCAAGTCGTCGTCGATCACTTCGACTTCTTCGGCATGCAAGACGCCACGTCGGGCCGGACCGTAGGCACTCTGACGAGGTTTTGGCGCCGCGTTATCCACAGTAGCGAGAAACGGCAGACGCACCTTCAGCCGGCGTCGTTGACCACGGGGCAATGCCTGCAACACCAGCGCCACGCCATTATCGATGGACTCCACCTGGGCCAGCCCCACCACCAATGGCCAGCCCAGGTTTTCTGCCAGCAGGAACGGCAGCATTCCCGAACCTTCGCCGGTTTCCGCCTGGCTACCGGTGAGCACCACCTGGGGCCCCGCGTCGCGCAGGTAGTCGGTCAGGGCCGGTAGCGCGTCGGCCCCTGCCGGGTTTTCCAGCACGCGAAGTTCGTCCAGACCCATCCCCAGGTAAGCGCGCAGGGCTGGTTCGGCCACGTCGCCGGCATGCAGTACTTGCAGGTCGCTTCCGGCCAGTTGCAAGCCCAGCTCCACGGCCCGGGCGTCCTGGTCAGCACGCCTTGGCCGACCGGAGGTAGGGTGGGCGCCGATGGAGACGAGGCTGATCACTTGAGTCGTCATGGTTGAATCCTTAACTTAAGCCGCATCACGCTTGGCCTCGTTGCGGTAAGCCTCTACCGCCGCGATCAAGGCTTGAAGAATCGCCGCGCTGTCGCCGATCACCGACAGGTCTGCCCGCTTGATCATGTCGCAGCCCGGATCGAGGTTGATCGCCACCACCTTGTCGCAGGCACCGATGCCTTGCAGGTGCTGGATCGCACCGGAAATCCCCACGGCCACATAGACCCGCGCGGTGACCCAGGTGCCACTGGCGCCGACCTGACGGTCCCGGGCCATGAAACCATCGTCCACCGCCACCCGCGAAGCGCCTTCGGTAGCACCCAGGGCCGCAGCCGTCTGATGGAACAGCGCCCAGTCCTTGACCCCGTTGCCGCCCGAGAAAATGAATTCGGCTTCGGCCATAGGGATCGCACCCGGATCCACCGCCACCGCCCCCAGATCCTCGATGCGCGACAGGCTACGAGCCACGCCTGTGGATAACTCCACCGGCAACGCCTCGTGGCGGGTTTCGCTGACCGGTTCGGCACATTCGGCGGCGGCCAGGATCAACCGGGCCAAAGGCCGGGCCAAGTCTTGCAGGCCCGCACCGGCGCGACCGATGCACTCCTCGCCCTTGACCTGCCAGACGCGGGTAGCCGGACGCTCGCCCAGGGCCGCGGCAAAGCGCCGGCCCAGTTCAGCGCCACCGCTGCGGCTGTCGGGCAGCAACCAATGTCGCGGGTTGAACTGGTTATCCACAGCCCGCAGGCCCTGCACACGTTGTTCTGGTGCGTAACCGCTGAACTCCTCGCCGTCCAGCACCAACAGACGATCCACGCCGGCTGTGGCGAACGCGCTTTCCTTATGCTCACCAAAGACCACTGCCAGCACGGCACCCTCCGTCCCGGCCAACTGATGAGCCAGGCCCAGCAGATCGCGATCGTGACTGCTGAGGCGTCCGCCCACCATGTCCGGCACCACACAGATGTGGAACGCCGGTTGCAGCACTTGATGCAGCGGCAGTTGCACTTCGGTCGCGGCGCTGCGCTTGGCCGTGCCGCCCTGCTGGGCGCCACTGCGATCGATACGCTTGATACCGTTGGGGCCGATAAAGCCGACGCCATGGACATTCTTGCGAATGATGCCGTTAGGCCCCATCCAGCTGTGCTGTACCGGTTGCATGGCCGCGTGCAGCGGGTGCAGGCGGTTGCGGGCGATCCACTCGGCGCGAGGGTCGCGGCGGATGATGTCGCTCATTAATGCACCTCCGCAGGTTCACGTTTGGCCGAGGCCGCAGGCTTGCTCGGCGCTGCATCTTCGAGCAGGGCATCAGCCACCAGCTCGGCGATGTCCTTGATCATCGGCCGAGGCTCGACTACACCCTCGAGCATCGCAGTGCATTGTGGACAACCCACGGCCACCAGCTCGGCGCCGGTTTCGCGGATGTCTTCCATACGCATGTCAGGGATCCGCTGCTTGCCCGGGATGTCGGTGATCGGCGCACCGCCGCCACCGCCGCAGCAACGCGAACGGAAACCGGAACGCTGCATTTCCTTGACCTCTATGCCCAGGGCACGCAGCACCTGGCGCGGCGCCTCGTATTCGCCGTTGTAGCGACCCAGGTAGCACGGGTCGTGATACGTCACGCTGTCACCCTTGTGCTGGCCGAGGCTGAGGGCACCGGCGTCGATGATTTCCGCCAGGTAGGTGCTGTGGTGCTGCACCAGGTAGTTGCCATCGAAGGCGCCGTATTCATTTTTCAGCACGTGGAAACTGTGAGGATCGCAAGTCACGATGCGCTTGAAATTGTATTTGGCCAGGGTCTGGATATTGCGCTTGGCCAACAGCTGGAACGTCGCTTCGTCACCGAGACGCCGGGCCACGTCGCCGCTGTCGCGCTCCTCAAGACCGAGCACGGCGAAATCGATGTCCGCGGCCTTCAGCACTTTGACGAAGGCGCGCAGGGTGCGCTGGTTACGCATGTCGAAGGCACCGTCACCGACCCAGAACAACACGTCGGTGGATTTCTTCTCGCTGAGCAGGTTCAGGTTGAGGTCCGCCGCCCAGTTCATCCGCCCGCCCGGGGCGAAGCCCCCAGGGTTATCAGTGGCGATGAGATTCTCCAGCACCTCGGCGCCCTTGTTCGGCGTGGCGCCTTTTTCCAGGGTCAGGTGCCGGCGCATGTCGACGATAGCGTCGACGTGCTCGATCATCATCGGGCATTCCTCGACGCAGGCACGGCAGGTGGTGCAGGACCACAGCGTCTCGGCGTCCACAAGGCCGTTGACGATCGGCTGGTGCGGATTGCCGCCGTGCTCGCCCACCGGTTTGCCCGGATACGGGCTGCCGGCGAACTTCGCATCGGTGCCGCCAGCCAGGCCGACGACCATATCCTGGATGAGCTTCTTCGGGTTCAGCGGCTGGCCGGCGGCGAACGCCGGGCAGGCTGCTTCACACTTGCCGCACTGCACGCAGGCGTCGAAACCGAGCAACTGGTTCCAGGTGAAATCCTTGGGTTTCTCCACGCCCAACGGCGCAGTGGGATCGTTCAGGTCCAATGGCTTCAGGCCAGTGGAGCGACCACCGCCAAAGCGCTCGGCACGACGGTGCCAGGCCAGGTGCAGGGCACCGGCAAAGGCGTGCTTCATCGGCCCGCCCCAGGTCATGCCGAACAACAGCTCCGACACACCCCACAGCACGCCGACGCCCAGGATCGCCGCCAACAGCCAACCACCGAAGTTTTCCGGGAGAATACCGGCCACCGGCAGGGTCACCAGGAAGAACGATGCCGAGAACGCCAACAGGCTTTTCGGCAGGCGCATCCACGGGCCTTTCGACAGGCGCGCCGGCGGATTGCGCCGACGCAGGTAGACAAAGATCGCACCGACGAACATCACCGCCGACATCAACAGCAGTGCATAGCCAAGGATACGGTTATGCAGGCCGAAACCGTGCACCAGGATTGCCAGCACAAGCGACGCCACCGCACCACCGGCCGTGGCAACGTGGGTGTTGGCAATGTATTTGTCCCGCGCCACCACGTGGTGCAAATCCACCATGTAGCGCTTGGGCATGGCAAAGAGGCCGCCGATCAGGTTGACCTTGGACGGTCGCCCCCGGCGCCACATGTTCACCCGCCGCAAGGCGCCAAGGACCGCGAGGCCCAAAGCGGCGAACAGCAGGATGGGAAGAAGGGTGTTCAGCATGGTGAAGCTCCCAAAGACCTCAGGTCTTGCAGGCACAGAAACCTGGATGTCTTGCTCGATTCCTGTGGGAGCAAGGCTTGCCTGCGATGGGATTGACTCGGTCAGTCAGATGCTCCGTATCGCTGCTATCGCGGGCAAGCCTTGCTCCCACTGGGTTATCCACAAGCCGTTAGAAATCCTTGCACAGCCGCAGGGCGTCATAGATGGCGGCGTGGGTATTACGCTGCGCCACACAGTCACCGATGCGGAACAGCAGGTAGCCGTCGCCGCTCTGCTCCAGGCATGGTTGAGGCTTGATCGCGAACAGGGCCTCGACGTCGATCTGACCCTTGTTGCGCGAGCCTTCCTTGAGGGCGTAGTAGATCTCCTCGTCCGGCCGCACGCCATTCTCCACCACCACCTGGTCCACCACGCGTTCTTCCTTGGCACCGGTGTATTCGTTCTCCAGCACCGCCACCAGCTTGTCGCCTTCGCGGTAGACCTTCTCCAGCATCATGTCCCCGGTCATGATCACTTCTTTGGGGTACATGCTGCGGTAGTAGGTTGGGAACGAAGTCCCGCCGATGGCCACGCCCGGTTTGATGTCGTCGGTGACGATCTCGACCTGGCTGCCCTTGTCGGCGAGGAAGTCGGCCACGGACATGCCGGTAAACTCGCAAATGGTGTCGTAGACCAGCACGTTCTTGCCCGGCGCAACCTTGCCGTCGAGCACGTCCCAGCTGCTGACCACCAGCCCTTCGGCGGCACCCCAGTGTTCGTTCTGCTCCAGGAACGGATGCCCGCCGACAGCGAGTACTACCACGTCCGGACGCAAGTCCATGATGGTTGCCGCGTCAGCCGCCACGCCCAGGCGCAGATCGACTTTCAGTCGCGCGAGCTCCAGTTGGAACCAGCGGGTGATACCGGCGATCTGGTCCCGTTGTGGGGCTTTCGAAGCGGTGGTGATCTGCCCACCGATGAATTCCTTCTTCTCGAACAGGGTCACGTCGTGGCCACGTTCAGCCGCCACACGAGCGGCTTCCATCCCGGCAGGGCCGGCACCGACCACCACCACCTTGCGTTTCGGCCCGGTGGATTTCTCGATGATGTGCGGCACTCCCATGTATTCACGGGAGGTCGCGGCGTTCTGGATGCACAGTACGTCCAGGCCTTGGTACTGACGATCGATGCAGTAGTTGGCGCCGACGCACTGCTTGATCTGGTCGACCTGGCCCATCTTGATCTTGGCGATCAGGTGCGGGTCGGCGATGTGGGCACGGGTCATGCCGACCATGTCGACATAACCGCCCTCCAGGATCCGCGTGGCCTGGTTCGGGTCCTTGATGTTCTGCGCGTGCAGCACCGGAACCTTGACCACTTCCTTGATGCCGGCGGCCAGGTGCAGGAACGGCTCCGGTGGATAACTCATGTTCGGGATGACGTTGGCCAGGGTGTTGTGAGTGTCGCAACCCGAACCCACGACACCGATGAAGTCCAGCATGCCGGTGTCGTCGTAGTACTTGGCGATCTGCTTCATGTCCTCGTGGGACAGGCCGTCCGGGTGGAACTCGTCACCGCAGATGCGCATGCCCACGCAGAAGTCGTCGCCCACTTCGGCGCGCACGGCCTTGAGCACTTCCAGGCCAAACTTCATCCGGCCTTCGAAGCTGCCGCCCCATTCGTCGGTACGCTTGTTGACCCGCGGACTCCAGAACTGGTCGATCATGTGCTGGTGCACGGCGGACAGCTCAACGCCGTCCAGGCCACCGGCCTTGGCCCGGCGCGCAGCCTGGGCGTAGTTGCCGATCACCCGCCAGATTTCTTCCGGTTCGATGGTCTTGCACGTGGCGCGGTGCACCGGCTCACGGACACCGGACGGCGACATCAGGGTCGGCCAGTTGAAGCCGTCCCAGCGCGAACGACGACCCATGTGAGTAATCTGGATCATGATCTTGGCGCCATGCTTGTGCATGGCGTCGGCCAGGTTCTGGAAGTGCGGGATGATGCGATCGGTGGACAGGTTTACCGAGCTCCACCATTCCTGCGGGCTGTCGATGGCAACCACCGACGAGCCACCACAGATTGCCAGGCCGATGCCGCCCTTGGCCTTCTCTTCGTAATACTTCACGTACCGGTCGGTGGTCATCCCGCCGTCAGTGGCATAGACCTCGGCATGCGCGGTGCTGAGCACGCGGTTGCGGATGGTCAGCTTGCCGATCTGGATCGGCTGGAACATTGCTTCAAAAGCCATGGCGCAATCCTCGACTTACAACGGCTTGACGATGAACAGGCCGTCATCGTGGCCTTCTTCGGAACCACCGTAGACCTGTTCGGCCACGGTACGGATCGAACTGCCGCGAGCAGCGAGGATCTGGTCCATGGCACCGGCGAACCAGCCGGTGAACATGTAGTCGACCTTGCGCCCGACCTTGCCGTACACATAGACGAATGCCGAGTGTTCGAGCTTGACGCTGCAGGTGCCTTTGTCGAGGTCGATGTCCTGGATCTTGAACAGGCCCCAACCACGTTGCGACAGGCGCTTCATGTAGTGTTCGAACACCGCGACGCCTTCCAGGCCGTGGCATTCGGCTTCTTTTTCACACCAGTGCCAGGCGGATTTATAGCCGGCCTTGTAGAGGATCTCGGCGTAGGCGTCGGCGCCCAGCACTTCCTCGATGCCCATGTGGTTGTTGACGAAGAAGTGACGCGGTACATAGAGCATCGGCAGGGCGTCGGAGGTCCAGACACCGGTTTCGCTGTCGACTTCGATAGGCAGTTGAGGGGCGATTTTGGCCATTGAAACTTGACTCCGGAAATTCGTGATGTTGCCCGCGGCGCGGATGGCCGCAGGTAAAGGATTCAGTGCAGCAGCGGCGTTTATTCGCCCCAGACGTCTTTCAAAACGTTGACCCAGTTCTCACCCATGATCTTGCGTACCACCCGCTCGGAATGGCCGCGCTTGAGCAGCGTCTCGGTGAGGTTCGGGAACTCGCCCACGGTGCGGATGCCCAGGGGGTTGATGATCTTCCCGAAGCTGGTCAGACGACGGGCGTAGCCCTTGTCGTGAGTCAGCATCTCGAAGAACGCCTGGTCATGGCCCTGGGTGAAGTCGGTACCGATGCCGATGGCGTCTTCACCGACGATGTTCATGGTGTATTCGATGGCTTCGGCGTAGTCGTCGATGGTCGAATCGATACCCTTGGCCAGGAACGGCGCGAACATGGTCACGCCGACGAAGCCGCCGTGATCGGCGATGAACTTCAGCTCTTCATCGGACTTATTGCGCGGGTGCTCTTTCAGGCCGGACGGCAGGCAGTGGGAATAGCAGACCGGCTTCTTCGATTCGAGGATGACCTCTTCGGAAGTCTTGGAACCGACGTGGGACAGGTCGCACATGATGCCGACGCGGTTCATCTCGGCGACGATTTCACGACCGAAGCCCGACAGGCCGCCGTCGCGCTCGTAGCAACCGGTGCCGACCAGGTTCTGGGTGTTGTAGCACATCTGCACCACACCGACGCCAAGCTGCTTGAAGATCTCGACGTAACCGAGCTGGTCTTCGAAAGCGTGGGCGTTCTGGAAGCCGAAGATGATGCCGGTCTTGCCCTGCTCCTTGGCGAGGCGGATGTCGGCGGTGGTTTTCACCGGGATCACCAGGTCGCTGTTTTCGCGGATCAGTTTCTGGCTGGCGGCGATGTTGTTGATGGTGGCCTGGAAGCCTTCCCATACCGACACGGTGCAGTTGGCAGCGGTCAGGCCGCCTTTACGCATGTCTTCGAACAGGTCGCGGTTCCATTTGGCAATGATCAGCCCGTCGATAACGATGCTGTCGGCGTGCAATTCGGCTGGGCTCATCAGGCAGTCCCCTTTTATCGGATTTCATGCGCCGAATCGTCTGCCGGCGCTTTGGGGCCAGCATATGCCTGAGGGCCGTGGCGACCCGGTGCAAAAACGACAGGGGAATTGCCGAAAGCGTCAATCCGCGACAAAGGGCTGCGCGAGGCCCTCCCTCGCCGTCTGTTCTTTGCCCGGCGCTTGCGCCAGAATCCGCTGCATCACTGGTTTTCACTGGACTCGAACGGCAACGCAATGAAATCAATCCTCCTGGCTTTGGCACTGATCAGCACCGTCGCCCACGCGACCGAAGACACCGAACAGAACCCCTGCGACGCCGTCGAAAACGACGTCCAGACCCTGGCCTGCTCGGCCTATGGCAAGACGGCCGCCGAACAGCTGCTGAGCGAAAACCTGCAGAGCCTCAACGAACGTCTGCAGACCCGCTACGGCAGCGACAAGGCCCAACTCAACGACATCACCGCCAAGATCAAGGCCGCCCAGCAACTATGGCAAAAACAGCGCGACGCCGACTGCGCCATCGCCGCCTTCCCGGCCAAACCGGGCAGCGAAGCGTACAAGATCGCCGAAAACGACTGCATGGCGCAGGTGAGCGACGATAGGTCGGAGTTTTTGGAGTCAATTGGGCAGGAGTGATGACGGGGCAATATCCAGACACCGTTCATGCATTCGCGTCGGAAAAAATATAAGTCAGGATTCGCAAGCCTTATAAAAGACTTATGTTCTTTCAGGAACACAATCTACTAGACCCGAAAAGCCGTTAAGCAGCTTCTGAAATTGCATTCTCCCCATCAGGTTCAGGTCCGGGACGCCATCTCGGCTCTCGTTGAAATGCCTGATGTGGTGAATGTCAAAGCGCTTGTCGGCCATGGCTACGCTTACCGCCTTCGAGTTGGGAGCTATCGAGTCATGTTCGATTGGGACGGGGCGATCAAAGTCGTCAGCATTCAAGAGGTCAAGAAACGCGATGAACGTACCTACTGATATTCAGATCATCAACGATGCCGAGGGAAATCCGGCATTTGTGGTGATTCCGTACTCACAATACGTTGCACAAAAACTGGAGCCAGAGCTAATCCCCCATGAGGTGGTCAGCCGCATCGTCAACGGCGCAACCCCCATCCGTGCCTGGCGCGAACATCTGAATCTGACCCAGGACGACGTCGCCAAGCGTCTGGGCATTTCGCAACCGGCCTTTGCTCAGCAGGAGTCCGTTGCAAAACCCCGCCGGGCCACTCGCGAAAAAATCGCCGCGGCCTTTGGTATCCATGCCGATCAACTTGAACTCTAGTGGCCGAGTCCCCGAACCAGCTACACAGTCCACTAGCCGCCAACTGTCAACTCTGACAGTAGGCGGGCCAAACAGAGAAGCCTAGGATCAGCACGTGACAGGGTTCCCGTTACTTCGGCCTAATCGCCAGGAGCTGATCATGCTGACTCAACATACTTTGCCTCAGGCCCGGCAACCCCATCATCCGGCAGTGTTGTCGCCCAGTTGGAGGATGGTGCCCCCTTCCAATCCAACATGATCAATTTTGCCTACGACTACTACACGACGGACCGACAGCTACGCCTGACGCTTCCGCCGTCCAGGTGCCGGACACGGCCGCCGAACGGGTTATTCGCGGGGTCAAAATGGTGTTCAGCCCAGAAGTGACCAACGAGACCCTGGTGATCGGAGAGCGGAAGGTGCACGTCACTTACTGGACAATGTCGGCGGAGAATGGCCAGACACGCTTCCTGACCAACAACGCCGACAACGGCTCGGTCTCGGTGATTTTCAATCACGAGGAAGAAACCTACCTCGGTAGTTTCACTTTCGGACCCGCCGGAAGCGTTATCCACGGGCAGTTTCTCCATCCAGGGACGGGATAACTTCACCCTTTGAGGGACTCACCGGTCATCGTCCGGTATGTGATCCTGGACTTCGAGTACCCCCGCTTCGGCGTTATCCGAGTCGACTACTTCGACAAAATCATGCTGGATTTGCGCAAGTCCCTGGACTGAGGCAATAAAAATCACCACGTCCCCCGGCTCCGATATGGATAGACTTGGACCTCATACCTCCCCACTCCGAAGGCTCGAATGATTATCTGCGGCATCGAAATCAAAGGCAGCGAAGCGATCATCGCCGTCGCTTCGCTGGATCAACAGGCATTGAGCCACGTCGCGCTGAACACCCGGAAAATCGCCCTGGACGATGATGACGAAGCCGCCAACGTCAAGGCTTTCGCTGCCCGGATACAGGCGTTCGTCGCCGAGAACGCGATCGAACGCATCGCCATCAAGAAACGCAGCAAGAAAGGCGAGTTTGCTGGCGGCCCGACAACGTTCAAGATCGAAGGCGTCTTCCAACTGCTGGAAGGTTGCGACGTGACGCTGCTGTCACCGCAGACAATCAACGCGCAACACAAGAAACATGATTTCGCCTTGCCGGCAACGCTGAACAAATATCAGCATGAGGCTTACAAGACGGCGTGTGCGGCGTTGATGAAGCAATAAGCAGGTTTTCTGTGGGAGCGAGCCTGCTCGCGAAGGCGGTGGATCAGTAGGTATCCATGTTGGATTTGCCACCGTCATCGCGAGCAGGCTCGCTCCCACAGGGCCTGTGTTCGGCCCTCAGACCACCTTGCGCCGATCCTCCCGAGGGCAGCGTTCGAACCTCGCCCGATAGCTGCGGGTGAAATATGACGGTGACTCGAACCCGCAGGCGATGCTCACTTCCAATACGCTCATGTCGGTCTGGCGCAGCAGTTGCCGGGCCTTTTCCAGGCGCAAGCGCAAGTAGAAGTTGCTGGGGGTGTCGTTCAGGTGCAAGCGGAACAGACGTTCGAGCTGGCGACGGGTAACCCCGATGGATTCGGCCAGCTCAAGGGTACTCAGGGGCGGCTCGCTGTGGGTTTCCATCTCACCGATGACATGCACCAGCTTCTTGTTGCGGATGCCGTAGCGGCTGGCGATTTCCATGCGCTGGTGATCCTTGCGCGGGCGGATGCGGCCAAGCACGAACTGTTCGCTGACCTGAATCGCCAGGTCCGCGCCATGGGCCTGGCCGATCAGGTCCAGCATGAGATCGATGGAGGCCGTGCCGCCGGCACAGGTGATGCGGCGGCGGTCTATTTCGAAGAGCTCCTGGGTCACGCTGAGCTGAGGATAAGACTCCTTGAACGCCTCGATGGCTTCCCAGTGCAGGGTCACGCGGTGCCCTTCCAGCAACCCCGCGTCGGCCAGGACCACGCTGCCCGTATCGATGCCACCCAGGGTCACGCCCTCCTTGTCCAGCCGATGCAACCAGCGTTGCAACGCTTGTGTGGCGAACTTCAGCGGTTCGAACCCCGCCACCACCCACAACGTCGCGCCCTTCTTCAACGGCTCCAGCGCAGCGTCGGCGTTGACCGACATGCCATTGCTGGCCAGGACCGCGCCGCCATCGGCACTCAGCACATGCCAGCGGTACAGTTCGCCACGAAAGCGATTGGCGACCCGCAACGGTTCGATGGCCGAAATGAAACCGATGGCCGAAAAACCCGGCATCAGCAAAAAGTAGAAATCCTGGGACATGGCGCACTCGGTCGACGGGTAGCGTGGGGATCTTGATACGCCACTTGCCAGGGCCGTTCAAGAGGTCGCTGCAGTGCAAGTGCGAGTCGCCGCAGTGCGTTTTGCGAAAGGGCCGGCTGCGTAACTTGGCATCACCGGCGCGCAGACACCGGAACCCATAACAATAAGCTGCCGAGGAACCCGACATGAAACGACTGATCAGCTACTGCGTTCTTGCACTCAGCGGTACCACTTTCCTGGGCATGAGCTCGGCCACCCTGGCAGCCGAACCGGCCGCGTGCCAGAACGTGCGCCTGGGCGTCGTCAACTGGACCGACGTCATCGCCACCAGCGCCTTGACCCAGGTGATGCTCGACGGCCTCGGCTACCAGACCAAGCAGACCAGCGCCTCCCAGCAGATCATCTTCGCCGGCATCCGGGATCAGCGCCTGGACATGTTCCTGGGCTACTGGAACCCACTGATGACCCAGACCATCACGCCGTTCGTCGAGGCCAAGCAGGTGAAGGTGCTGGAGCAACCCAGCCTGAAAGATGCCCGCGCTACCCTGGCCGTACCGACTTACCTGGCCGACAAGGGCCTGAAGACCTTCGCCGACATCGCCAAGTTCGAGAAGGAACTGGGCGGCAAGATCTATGGCATCGAACCCGGGTCCGGCGCCAATACCCAGATCAAGGCAATGATCGCCAAGAACCAGTTCGGCCTGGGCAAATTCCAACTGGTGGAGTCCAGCGAGGCCGGCATGCTCGCCGCTGTGGACCGTGCCGTGCGACGCAAGGAAGCCGTGGTGTTCTTCGGCTGGGCGCCGCATCCGATGAACGTCAACGTACAGATGACCTACCTCACCGGCAGCGATGACGCCCTCGGCCCGAATGAAGGCATGGCCACCGTTTGGACCGTCACGGCGCCGAACTACGCCGAACAATGCCCGAACGTCAACCGCTTGCTGAGCAACTTGACCTTCAGTGCCGAAGACGAGAGCCGGATGATGCAGCCGTTGCTGGATCACAAGGATCCGCTCGAATCGGCCCGGCAATGGCTCAAGGATCACCCCCAGGACAAGCAGCGCTGGCTCGAAGGCGTGACCACCTTCGACGGCAAGCCGGCCGCCGACAACCTGAAACTGACCAGTAACTGATCGAACGTTATCCCTCTGCGCGGCACCCGGCTGGCTGCGCAGTGACTCACTACGCCTGAAGGAAACCGCACCATGAACCACGACGTCATCATCACTTGCGCACTCACCGGTGCTGGCGACACAACCGCCAAGAGCCCCCACGTACCGGTCACGCCGAAACAGATCGCCGAGGCCGCCGTAGAAGCCGCCAAGGCCGGAGCCACGGTCGTCCATTGCCATGTCCGCGATCCGCAGACCGGCAGGTTCAGCCGCGACGTGGCGTTGTATCGCGAAGTGATGGAGCGCATCCGCGAGGCGGACGTGGACATCATCGTCAACCTCACCGCCGGCATGGGTGGCGACCTGGAAATCGGCAGCGGCGAGCGGCCGATGGAGTTCGGCCCCAATACTGATCTGGTGGGACCGCTGACCCGCCTGGCCCACGTCGAAGAACTGCTGCCGGAAATCTGCACCCTGGATTGCGGCACCCTTAATTTCGGTGACGGCGACACCATTTACGTATCCACCCCCGCGCAACTGCGGGCCGGGGCCAGGCGCATCACCGAGCTGGGGGTCAAGGCCGAGCTGGAAATCTTCGACACCGGCCACCTGTGGTTCGCCAAGCAGATGATCAAGGAAGGCCTGCTGGACAATCCGCTGTTTCAGCTCTGCCTGGGCATCCCATGGGGCGCACCGGCCGACACCACCACCATGAAAGCCATGGTCGACAACCTGCCGGCGGACGCGGTGTGGGCCGGCTTCGGCATCGGTCGCATGCAAATGCCGATGGCCGCCCAAGCGGTGCTGTTGGGAGGCAACGTGCGGGTCGGTCTGGAAGATAACCTGTGGCTGGACAAAGGCGTGCTCGCCACCAACGGCCAACTGGTGGATCGGGCCCGTGAAATCCTCAGCCGCCTCGGTGCCCGCGTACTCACGCCTGCTGAAGGTCGCAAGAAAATGGGCCTGACCAAACGCAGCTGACAGCCCCCTCCACTCCCCTCTCTGTGGGAGCAAGGTCTGCCCGCGATGGCGATTGAACAGTCGACATCCGCGTTGCATGTGCCGCCGTTATCGCGGGCAAGCCTTGCTCCCACAGAAGATTACCGACCCTTTTCAGGAAACCACCATGAGCTTTATCACCGACATCAAGACCTTCGCCGCCCTGGGCAGTGGCGTCATCGGCAGCGGCTGGGTCAGCCGGGCCCTGGCCCATGGGCTGGACGTTGTGGCCTGGGACCCGGCACCGGGTGCCGAAGCAGCGCTGCGCAAACGCGTCGCCAGTGCCTGGGGCGCACTGGAGAAACAGGGCCTGGCGCCTGGCGCTTCCCAGGACCGGCTGCGTTTTGTCACGACCATCGAAGAGTGCGTACGCGATGCCGACTTCATCCAAGAGAGCGCACCCGAGCGCCTGGAACTCAAACTTGAACTGCACAGCCAGATCAGCGCCGCTGCCAAGCCCAATGCACTGATTGGCTCCAGCACCTCGGGGCTGCTGCCGAGCGAGTTCTACGAAGGCTCCACCCATCCGGAACGCTGCGTGGTCGGTCACCCGTTCAACCCGGTCTACCTGCTGCCGCTGGTGGAAGTGGTCGGCGGCAAGCACACCGCGCCCGAAGCCATCCAGGCCGCCATGCAGGTCTATGAATCGCTCGGCATGCGCCCCCTGCACGTGCGCAAGGAAGTGCCCGGTTTCATCGCCGATCGGCTGCTTGAAGCGCTCTGGCGCGAAGCTCTGCATCTGGTCAACGACGGCGTGGCCACCACCGGGGAAATCGATGACGCCATCCGCTTTGGTGCCGGCTTGCGCTGGTCGTTCATGGGTACGTTCCTGACGTACACGCTGGCCGGTGGCGACGCCGGGATGCGCCATTTCATGGCTCAGTTCGGCCCGGCGTTGCAATTGCCGTGGACCTATCTGCCGGCCCCCGAACTGACCGAGAAGCTGATTGACGATGTGGTGGAAGGCACCAGCGATCAGTTGGGCAGCCACAGCATTTCGGCACTGGAGCGCTATCGTGACGACTGCCTGCTGGCGGTGCTGGAAGCGGTGAAGACCACCAAGGCCAAGCATGGAATGAGCTTTATCGAATAATTCCCTTGTGGGAGCGGGCTTGCTCGCGAAGGCGGCATTCCTTTCACAGGAAAATCCGTTGGATGCACCGGCCTCTTCGCGAGCAAGCCCGCTCCCACAGTAACCACAGTCTTCCG
Organism: Pseudomonas corrugata; assembly: GCF_001269905.1. Classification (GTDB taxonomy): domain Bacteria; phylum Pseudomonadota; class Gammaproteobacteria; order Pseudomonadales; family Pseudomonadaceae; genus Aquipseudomonas; species Aquipseudomonas corrugata. The sequence goes on from NZ_LHVK01000003.1 coordinate 61,370, forward strand.
TTGGATCGTCATCATGCCCACCCTCACCACCTACCAAACCCACATCCGCCCCGAATGGGTCGATTACAACGGTCACCTGCGCGACGCTTACTATCTGTTGATTTTCAGCTACGCCACCGACGCGCTGATGGACATGCTCGACATGGACAGCCAGAACCGCGACGCCAGCGGCCACTCGTTGTTCACCCTCGAACTGCATCTCAATTACCTGCACGAAGTGAAGGTCGACGCCGACGTCGAAGTGCATACGCAGATCATCGGTCACGACGCCAAACGCCTGCATCTCTACCACAGCCTGCATCTGGTTGGCGGGGATAAGGCGTTGGCGGGCAACGAGCAGATGCTGTTACACGTCGACCTGGCCGGCCCGCGTTCGGCCCCCTTCACGGAGCCTACCCTGGGCAAACTCAAGGCTTTGATCACCGAACAATCCGACCTGCCACTGCCAGCCTGCATCGGTCGGGTGATCGCCCTGCCGCCCGCCCGTTAGGCCTCGAAAAGGAGCTCGCCATGAACATCGCCGCCGCTGTTGCCGACTTCCGTTGCTATCCCCGGGTTTGCGCGTTGAGCGCGGCAAGCCCCTTCGCTGACCGCATACAGATCACCTGGGCCGACGGCCGCATCAGCCCGTTTCATCATCAATGGCTGCGGGATAACTGCCCCTGCCCACACTGTGTCTATACCGTTACCCGGGAACAGGTGCTGGAAATCGTCGATGTGCCTGAAGACCTGGAGCCTGGCGCGATCCGCCTCGATGCCGAAGGCTGTCTGTGCGTGGATTGGCGGGACGGCCATCAGAGCCGTTTCGATCCGGGATGGCTGCGCGCCCACGCCTACGATGATGAATCCAGGGCCGAGCGCCTGGCGGGCAAGGGCAAGCGCCAACTTTGGAAACACGATCTGCAACTGCCGGTGTTCGATTATCCGGCGCTGATGGAGGATGACAGCGCGCTGCTGCAATGGTTGCTCGCGGTACGAGACATCGGTCTGACCCAGGTGCGCGGCGTGCCCACCGAACCCGGTTCGCTGAAACAGATTGCCCAGCGCATTTCATTCATCCGCGAAAGCAACTTTGGCGTGCTGTTCAATGTGCAATCCAAGGCCAACGCCGACAGTAACGCCTACACCGCCTTCAACCTGCCGCTGCACAGCGACTTGCCGACCCGGGAACTGCAGCCGGGATTGCAGTTCCTGCATTGTCTGGTCAATGACGCCGAGGGTGGCGAGAGCATTTTCGTCGACGGTTTTTCCATTGCCGAAGCCCTGCGCCAGGAAGACCCGGAGGCTTTTGCCGCGTTATGCGAGATCCCGGTGGAATTTCGCAACAAGGATCGCCACAGCGACTATCGCTGCCTGGCGCCCATCATCGCGCTGGATGCGCTGGGCCAGGTTTCGGAAATCCGCATGGCGAACTTCCTGCGCGGACCGTTCGACACCTCGGTCAAGCAGATGCCCAGCCTCTACCGCGCCTACCGACGCTTCATCGCCCTGACCCGCGAGCCGTCGTTTCGCCTGACACAGCGGCTGGAGCCCGGTCAGCTGTGGTGTTTCGACAACCGCCGCACCCTCCACGCCCGCAACGCCTTCGACCCGGCCACCGGGGCACGGCATTTCCAGGGCTGCTATGTGGACCGGGATGAGTTGCTGTCGCGGATTCTGGTGTTGCAGCGTTAGACCGCGTCGTGGCTATCGCGAGCAGGCTCGCTCCCACAGGAGCCCCTTTTCCCTGTGGGAGCGAGCTTGCTCGCGATGGGCGGCGGCACGAATAGCGCAGGCAAAAAAATCCCCGATCAAGCCGTGACATGATCGGGGCAGGAGGCGTTACTGGAGGAGCTGTCGCGCGAGGGTGACCAAACCATCGTGATTCAGCTTGAGGCCAGTGTGCCCAGTCCCGATCAGCGTCAGTTAGCCGAAAACGACACGCTCATAGCCATATAGGTCATCGCGACGATTTGCCCTTGCCGCCGCTTCGGGTGGCTACCAGAATCGAGTCACGCCCCCATCCATGAACAAGGAAAAGCGTCATGATGCACGCCGATTTGATCGACCAGGAAGACCTGCTGGGCCAGCTCAAGGCTCTCGGCCTCCAGATACCCAGCGGCTCTACCGCCGAGCAGGCCTGTGAGTGTGCGGTGCGCGGCCTGGACAAGGCTCGCGCCAATGAACTGCGCCGGATGGTCAAGGAAATGTACACCAGCAGCGCCACCATCCTGCCGGCCGTGCGCCAGGCGATCGATAAGCAGCTATTGCCGGCACTGGCGCAATACCAGCAGAACCACAGCGCCTGAAAAATCTATCGCGAGCAAGCTTTGCTCCCACAGGCCTGGACTGCCCCTAAGGGTTGGATTTGTGTCCAACTTCTTGGGGGTAGTCCAGGCCTGTGGGAGCAAAGCTTGCTCGCGACGAAAGCGCCTCGGTCTAGAGCCTCACGCTGGCAAACGTCGACTCGTTACGCGCTTGGCTCAACGCCGACAACGGACCGGACAACGGTGACAGCACCAGGGCCTGCGGCAACGGCATCATCGCCACCTGTTGCGTGGTGTTGGAACCGACGCGCTCGTCGCGCGGTGGAATGCCGAAGTATTCGCGGTAGCACTTGGAGAAGTGCGGCGTGGAGACGAAGCCGCACACCGAAGCCACTTCGATGATCGACATCGGCGTCTGCTTGAGCAGTTGCCGTGCACGGATCAGTCGCAGCTTGAGGTAATAGCGCGACGGCGAGCAGTGCAGGTATTTCTGGAACAACCGCTCGAGCTGACGCCGGGACACGGCGACGTACACCGCCAGTTCGTCCAGATCGATCGGCTCTTCGAGGTTGGCCTCCATCAGCGCAACGATCTCCTGCAACTTCGGCTGGTTGGTGCCGAGCATGTGCTTGAGCGGCACGCGCTGGTGATCCTGCTCGTTGCGGATGCGCTCGTAGACAAACATTTCCGAGATGGCCGCCGACAGCTCGCGACCGTGATCGCGACTGATCAGGTGCAGCATCATGTCCAGTGGCGCGGTGCCGCCGGAGCTGGTGAAACGGTTACGGTCGAGGGTAAACAGGCGAGTGCTCATCGACACCCGCGGGAAAGCTTCCTGCATCGCTGCCAGACATTCCCAGTGCACGCTGCAATCGAACCCATCGAGCAGACCGGCACAGGCCAGCGCCCAACTGCCGGTGCAGACCGCGCCAAGGCGACGGGACTGGCGGGCCTGGCCTTGCAGCCAGGACACGTGCTCACGGGTAACGGTGCGCTGGATGCCGATGCCGCCACAGACGATGACAGTATCCAGGGCCGGTGCCTTATGCATGGAGGCGTCCGGAGTGATCTGCAGACCGTCACTGGCCCAGACCTGCCCGCCATCCACGGTGAGGGTGGTCCAGCGATACAGCTCGCGCCCGGATAGCTGGTTGGCCATGCGCAGGGGCTCCACTGCGGACGCCAGGGAAATCAACGTGAAATTGTCCAGCAGCAGAAAGCCAATGGACTGAGGCGCACGGTTCTGGGGTTGGGCCCCGGAGTGGGTCGACGTCATCGCAGTATCTCCTCACACAAAGCGGGTGATGGCCTCAGGCGGAGGCTCTTTTTATTGGTTGTTGCCCTTGGTCCTTATGCAGGAGACGGGCTTTTCATTGATAGAGCAATTGCCGTGCCTAAACTTGGAGGCGCATTCAATAAATCCTGAAAACGACATGCCGAGCCGTCTATATAAGGCGCACATTGAGTGTGGACTATAAGGGTCATCAAGGGCGGCTGCGGCGCGGCGCGGCAGGCGGTGAGCAGTTCGGTATCACTTGTGGGAACTGGGCTGCGCCGCTTTCACCACAGTGTCACCCCAAGCGCAGAGGACGAGCGCTCATCTGCTGCACAGCGACTGATCAGATAACAGCGTCTTATCTGTTTGCGACGCGCTAAAAGGTGGCGGGTTCAGGGGGGCAATGTTCGTTTATCGAGCAGTTTCAGAGCGCCTGTGGCGAGGGGATTTATCCCCGCTGGGTCGCGAAGCGGGCCTTCAGGTACTTCTGACACACCGAGCTGTCTGTATTCAGGGCTGCTTCGCAGCCCAGCGGGGATAAATCCCCTCACCACAAGGATCGTAAAGGCTTTTATCAGCATTCCACCGCACTGACCGCCAACCCACCGCGCGACGTCTCTTTATACTTGTCGTGCATGTCGGCGCCGGTATCGCGCATGGTGCGGATCACCCGGTCCAGGGAGATGAAATGCTGGCCGTCGCCGCGCAGTGCCATCTGCGCCGCATTGATCGCTTTTACCGCGGCGATCGCGTTGCGCTCAATGCAAGGCACCTGGACCAGACCGCCCACCGGGTCGCAGGTCAGGCCAAGGTTGTGTTCCAGGCCGATTTCCGCCGCGTTGCACAGTTGCTCCGGCGTGGCACCGAGGATCTCCGCCAGGCCTGCCGCCGCCATGGCACAGGCCGAGCCCACTTCGCCCTGGCAACCGACCTCGGCACCGGAAATCGAAGCGTTCTTCTTGCACAGGATGCCCACCGCCGCCGCGCCGAGGAAATAATCCACTACGTTGGCGTCGGTAACGGCCTCGCTGAACTTCATGAAATAGTGCAGAACCGCCGGAATGATCCCCGCCGCGCCATTGGTCGGCGCGGTCACCATGCGCCCGCCGGCGGCGTTTTCTTCGTTGACCGCCAAGGCGAAGAGGTTGACCCACTCCATTGCGCTCAGGGTCGAACCGATGACATTCGGCTTGTTCAATTCCTGCAGGCTGCGGTGCAACTTGGCTGCACGCCGACGTACGTTCAGGCCGCCGGGCAGGATGCCTTCATGCTTGAGACCATGCTCGACACATTCCTGCATGGCCCGCCAGAGCTTCATCAGCCCGCTGCGGATTTCCTCTTCCGAGCGCCAGGCCTTTTCATTGGCCATCATCAGTTCGGCCACCCGCAGGTTGTGGGTGCGACACAACGTAAGCAGCTCTTCGGCGCTGGAGAAGTCGTAAGGCAACCGGGTGGTGTCCAGGTCCGCTACGCCGCTGGAGGCCTGGGCCTCATCAACGACAAAACCGCCGCCAACCGAATAATAGGTGTCGCGGAACAACTCACCGCTGGCGCCTTCGGCCACCAGCGTCATGGCATTGGGGTGGAACGGCAGGTTTTCATCGATCAGGCGCATGTCCCGTGCCCATACGAAAGGCACCGGCAAGCGACCGTCCAGTTGCAGGGTCTCGGTTTCGCGCAACAACGCGATGCGCGGCGCAATCTGCGACGGATCGATCGCATCCGGCCACTCGCCCATCAGGCCCATGATGACGGCGGTATCGCTACCGTGGCCAATACCGGTGGCCGACAACGAACCATAGAGCTGTACCTCGACCCGCCGCACGTCATTCAGCAGTGCCTTTGCCCGCAGCGCCTCGACAAACAGCGCCGCGGCGCGCATCGGGCCGACCGTGTGAGAACTGGACGGGCCAATACCAATTTTGAACAGGTCAAATACGCTGATTGCCATTGCCTAGAACCTCCAGAACGGGCATATCCGGGCGCAGGAGCGCCCGGTGACGGAGCTGCTACGCTCAACGCCGGGATGGCCGCATCATCCGGTTTTTGCCGCAGGGGTCGACGTCTGACACCGACGCAATTATGCCCACCAACGTCGCCCGTCCCATGACAGGGTTCTTCGCCGTTTTTTTGCGTGTCAGAGACCTGCCAGAGGCGGAAAAAATCTGTAAACGACGTTACCAACACTGGATGCGACCCTCCCTGTACTGGATACGACCCACCCTGTAGGCGACAGATTTGCGCTGGTACATGATCGGTTACGGCTCGTTTTCAAGGCCGCGTGTCGACAGTGGTCACGCGCCCCAACCGCAACATCACAATACAAAGCGCGATTGTCCTGCCGGACACCGCCGATAAAACACCAGGAGTCCACTCATGAAAGGTTCCAAGTCGTTGTTGTTGGCCGCCATGCTGAGTCTTCCCATGCTGGCCAACGCTGCTGAACCCGCACAGTGCAGCACTGTCAACTTCTCCGACGTCGGCTGGACCGACATCACCGTGACCACCGCCACCACCAGCGTGATTCTCGACGCTCTGGGCTACAAGACCAAGACCACCATGATCTCCGTACCAGTGACCTATAAGTCCCTGGCCGACGGCAAGAACATGGACGTGTTCCTCGGCAACTGGATGCCGACCATGGAGAACGACATCAAGGCCTACCGCGACGCCGGCACCGTGGAGACCGTGCGCACCAACCTCAAGGGCGCCAAGTACACCCTGGCCGTGCCCAAGGCCCTGTACGACAAAGGCCTGCACGACTTCGCCGACATTGCCAAGTTCAAGAAGGAACTCGACGGCAAGATCTACGGCATCGAACCGGGCAACGACGGCAACCGCCTGATCCAGAGCATGATCGACAAGAACGCCTTCGGCCTGAAGGACGCCGGCTTCAAGGTTGTCGAGTCGAGCGAAGCGGGCATGTTGTCCCAGGTCGACCGTGCCTCCAAGCGCGGCACCGACGTGGTGTTCCTCGGCTGGGCACCGCATCCGATGAACACCCGCTTCAACATTGAATACCTGACCGGCGGCGACGACTTCTTCGGTCCGGATTTTGGCGCCGCTACCGTGGCGACCAACACCCGCAAAGGTTACACCCAGGAATGCAGCAACGTTGGCCAGCTGTTGAAGAACCTCGAGTTCACGGTCGACATGGAAAGCAAACTGATGGGCAACGTCCTGGACGACAAGATGAAGCCTGAAGCCGCCGCCAAGGCGTGGCTGCAGAAAAACCCACAGGTACTCGATACCTGGCTCGCTGGCGTGACCACCATTGACGGTAAACCTGGCCTGGAAGCCGTGAAAGCCAAGCTCGCACAGTAATAGTTATGCCGGGCGGGCCTCCACCCGCCCGGGCTGTTTATCCCTTGCATGCGGACGTTCACTACCATGCTGATTGATCATAAAATACCCTTGGGCCAGTACATTGCGGGCTTCGTCGAATGGTTGACGCAACATGGCGCCAACACCTTTGACGCAATCGCGTTATTCCTGGAAACGATGATTCACGGCGTGACATTTGCGCTGACCTGGTTCAACCCGTTTGCCTTGATTGGCCTGATTGCCCTCCTGGCGCATTTCATCCAGCGCAAATGGGGCCTCACTGTATTCGTCATAGCTTCCTTCCTGTTGATCCTCAATCTGGGTTACTGGCAGGAAACCATGGAAACCTTGGCCCAGGTGATGTTCGCGACCCTGGTCTGCGTTGTGATCGGTGTGCCGCTGGGCATTGTTGCCGCGCACAGGCCGATGTTCTACACCATGATGCGCCCGGTACTCGATCTGATGCAGACCGTACCGACCTTCGTCTACCTCATTCCTACCCTGACCCTCTTCGGTCTGGGTGTAGTCCCGGGTCTGATCTCCACCGTGGTGTTCGCGATTGCCGCGCCCATCCGCCTGACCTACCTGGGTATCTGCGACGTTCCGGAAGAACTGATGGACGCCGGCAAGGCCTTTGGCTGCTCCCGTCGCCAGCTCCTGTCGCGTATCGAACTACCCCATGCGATGCCAAGCATCGCGGCCGGCGTCACCCAGTGCATCATGCTGTCGTTGTCGATGGTGGTAATCGCTGCACTGGTAGGTGCCGACGGTCTGGGCAAACCCGTGGTCAACGCACTGAACACCGCCGATATCGCCCTGGGCTTCGAAGCCGGCCTGGCAATCGTACTGCTGGCGATCATGCTCGACCGTATCTGCAAACAACCCGACGCCAAAGCAGGGGGTGACGCATGAGCATAATCCGCTTCGACCAGGTCGATGTGATCTTCGCCAAGGATCCACGCGAAGCCCTCAAACTGCTCGACCAAGGCATGACCCGCAACGAGATCCTGAAAAAGACCGGACAAATCGTCGGCGTGGAAAAAGCCAGCCTGGACATCGAGAAAGGCGAAATCTGCGTGCTGATGGGCCTGTCCGGCTCCGGCAAATCCAGCCTGCTGCGCTGCATCAACGGCCTGAACACCGTGAGCCGTGGCAAGTTGTTCGTCGAGCATGAAGGCCGGCAGATCGACATTGCCTCCTGCAGCCCCGCCGAACTGAAGATGATGCGCACCAAGCGCATCGCCATGGTATTCCAGAAGTTCGCCCTGATGCCTTGGCTGACGGTGCGCGAGAACATCAGCTTCGGCCTGGAAATGCAGGGCCGTCCGGAAAAGGAACGGCGCAAGCTGGTGGATGAGAAACTGGAGCTGGTGGGCCTGGCCCAGTGGCGCAACAAGAAGCCCGACGAGTTGTCCGGCGGGATGCAGCAGCGGGTCGGCCTGGCCCGCGCCTTGGCGATGGACGCCGACATTCTGTTGATGGACGAACCGTTCTCGGCCCTCGACCCGCTGATCCGCCAAGGCCTGCAGGACGAACTGCTGGAGCTGCAGCGCAAGCTGAGCAAGACCATCGTGTTCGTCAGCCATGACCTCGACGAGGCCCTGAAGCTGGGCAGCCGGATCGCGATCATGAAGGACGGCCGGATCATCCAGTACAGCAAGCCGGAAGAAATCGTGCTGAACCCGGCGGACGACTATGTGCGCACCTTCGTTGCCCATACCAACCCGCTCAACGTCCTGTGCGGTCGCAGCCTGATGCGCACCCTGGACAACTGCAAGCGCATCAACGGTTCGGTATGCCTGGATCCAGGTGGCGACTCCTGGCTCGACCTGGCCGAAGGCAACACCATCAAGGGTGCACGCCAGAACGGCGCAGCACTGGACCTGCAGAATTGGGTCCAGGGGCAACCCGTCGAAGGCCTGGGCCGTCGCCCGACGCTGGTGGATTCCAACATCGGCATGCGCGACGCCTTGCAGATCCGCTACCAGACCGGCAACAAGCTGGTGCTCCACGACAATCAGAAAGTGGTCGGGATCCTCGGCGACAGCGAGCTGTACCACGCGCTGCTCGGTAAGAACCTGGGCTAAACCCCAACCCTGTGGTAGCGAGCCCTGTGGGAGCAAACTCTGTAGGAGCCGAACCCTGTGGGAGCCGAGCTTGCTCGCGATGAACGATGACGCGGTTTGCAGTTGAACCGTGTCGACTCCATCGCGAGCAAGCTCGGCTCCCACAGGGCGGGCTCCTACAGGGTTCGGCTCCCACAGGGTTTTGCATTCCTGAAAAGCAAATCTCTGGACCTTGACCTACGCCAGATTTTTTATTGATTGAACGTTCAATTAAAACAAAATAGACTGCTCATCAGCACCACCGGACAACACTCTGTCCGTCGGATGATCGAGGAGAGAGCCCCATGCCCAAGGTCGGTATGCAACCCATCCGCCGCCAGCAATTGATCGATGCCACGTTGCAGGCCGTCGATCAGGTCGGCATGGGGGATGCCAGCATTGCGCTGATTGCCCGTTTGGCCGGTGTCTCGAACGGCATCATCAGCCACTACTTCCAGGACAAGAATGGCCTGATCGCGGCCACGGCCCAGTACCTGATGACTGTCCTGAGCGAGAACATCACCGCACGCCGCCAGGCGCTTGAGGATTCAAGCCCACGGGCTCATCTGAAGGTGATCATCGAAGGCAACTTCGACGCCAGTCAGGTCAACGGCCCGGCAAGAAAAACCTGGCTGGCCTTCTGGGCCACCAGCATGCATCACCCGTCATTGCACAGGTTGCAGCGGATCAACGATCACCGTCTGTATTCCAACCTGTGTTGCCAGTTCCGCCGCGTGCTGCCTGTCGATGAGGCGCGTAGCGCGGCGCGGGGCCTGGCCGCGCTGATTGACGGCTTGTGGCTGCGCGGGGCGCTGTCGGGAGACGCGTTCGACACCGCCCAGGCACACCGGATCGCTTACGAATACATGGATTTCCAACTGGGCAAGGCAGGGGCGCCAGAGCACACAGAACCGCTCGACTCCTGAACCGCCGCCGAACCGCGTAGTCAGCTTTAGAAGACGCGCACGGGGGCAGCCAACCACTTATGCACTTGCGAGGACTTTATGGCCCGTTTCGAACTGCAAAAACTCTACATCGATGGCGCGTACAGCGATGCCAGTGGCGACGCCACTTTCGAAGCCATCAACCCTGCCAACGGTGAAGTACTTGCCCAAGTGCAGCGTGCGACGAAGGAAGACGTCGAACGCGCCGTGCTCAGCGCCGAAAAGGGCCAGAAAGTCTGGGCCGCCATGACCGCCATGCAGCGCTCGCGGATCTTGCGTCGCGCTGTGGACATCCTGCGCGAGCGCAACGATGAGTTGGCCGCTCTGGAAACCCTGGACACCGGCAAGGCCTACTCCGAAACCCGCTACGTCGACATCGTGACCGGCGCCGACGTGCTGGAATACTATGCCGGCCTGGTGCCCGCCATCGAAGGCGAGCAGATCCCGTTGCGCGATACCTCGTTCGTCTACACCCGTCGCGAGCCCCTGGGCATCGTCGCCGGGATCGGTGCGTGGAACTACCCGATCCAGATCGCGCTATGGAAGTCCGCACCGGCCCTGGCGGCCGGCAATGCGATGATCTTCAAGCCCAGCGAAGTCACCTCGCTGACGACCCTGAAGCTGGCCGAGATCTACACCGAAGCAGGCGTTCCACCTGGGGTCTTCAACGTCTTGACCGGCAGCGGCCGTGAAGTCGGCACCTGGCTGACCGAGCACCCGCGCATCGAGAAGGTCTCGTTCACCGGCGGCACCGACACCGGCAAGAAAGTCATGGCCAGCGCTTCGAGTTCCTCGCTCAAGGACGTAACCATGGAACTGGGCGGCAAGTCGCCTCTGATCATCTGCGACGACGCCGACCTGGATAGAGCCGCCGACACCGCGATGATGGCCAACTTCTACAGCTCCGGCCAGGTCTGCACCAACGGCACCCGCGTGTTCGTGCCAAGCCATCTCAAGGCTGCGTTCGAAGCCAAGATCGCCGAGCGTGTGGCGCGCATCCGCATCGGCAACCCAGAGGACGAAAACACCAACTTCGGCCCGCTGGTGAGCTTCGCCCACATGGAAAGCGTGCTGGGCTACATCGAGAAGGGCAAGGCTGAAGGCGCCCGTCTACTGTGTGGCGGCAAGCGCCTGACCGACGGCGAGTTTGCCAAGGGTGCGTTCGTCGCTCCGACCGTATTCACCGATTGCACCGACGAGATGACCATCGTGCGGGAAGAAATCTTCGGCCCGGTAATGGCGATCCTCAGCTACGAAACCGAGGAAGAAGTGATCCGCCGAGCCAACGACACCGAATTCGGCCTGGCCGCCGGCGTCGTGACCCGCGACCTCAACCGCGCCCACCGCGTGATTCATCAACTGGAAGCGGGTATCTGCTGGATCAACGCCTGGGGCGAATCCGACGCGAAGATGCCGGTCGGTGGCTACAAACAATCGGGTGTAGGCCGGGAGAACGGGATCAGCTCGCTGAATAACTTCACGCGCATCAAATCGGTACAGGTCGAGTTGGGCGATTACGCATCGGTGTTCTAAAGCCCGGCTTCTGCGGTGCCTGCGAGGCCGTCATCGCGGGCAAGCCATGCTCCCACAAGGAATCTGCTGTAACACAACTGCTGTGTCTATCAGAAACCTGTGGGATCAAAGCTTGCTCGCGATGGAGTGAAAGACACTCACCGGCCACGACCTGAACCCAATTAAAAGAGGGTACATTTCATGTCCCAAGAATTCGATTACATCATCATCGGTGCCGGCTCCGCCGGTAACACCCTGGCCACCCGCCTGACCGAAGACGAGGGCGTCACCGTCCTGCTGCTCGAAGCCGGTGGCCCGGACTATCGCCTCGACTTCCGCACGCAGATGCCCGCCGCCCTGGCGTTCCCGTTGCAAGGTCGTCGCTACAACTGGGCCTACGAAACCGATCCCGAGCCACACATGAACGGCCGGCGCATGGAGTGCGGTCGCGGCAAGGGCCTGGGCGGCTCTTCGCTGATCAACGGCATGTGCTACATCCGTGGCAACGCCCTGGACTACGACAACTGGGCAAAACTGCCCGGTCTCGAGGATTGGACGTACCTGGACTGCCTGCCCTATTTCAGGAAAGCTGAAACCAGGGACATCGGCCCGAACGACTATCACGGCGGCGACGGCCCGGTCAGTGTGACCACACCCAAGCCCGGCAACAACCCGCTGTTCCATGCCATGGTCGAGGCCGGCGTTCAGGCCGGTTACCCGCGTACGGAAGACCTCAACGGCTACCAGCAGGAAGGTTTCGGCCCTATGGACCGCACCGTCACCCCGAATGGCCGGCGCGCCAGCACCGCGCGCGGGTATCTGGACGTGGCCAAGAAGCGTTCGACCCTGACCATCGTCACCCATGCCCTGACCGACAAGATCCTGTTCGAAGGCAAGCGTGCCGTGGGCGTGCGTTATCTGGTGGGCGCCGCTGAAGAGCGCGTCGAAGCCCGGGCACGCAAGGAAGTGCTGTTGTGCTCAGGCGCCATCGCCTCGCCGCAGATCCTGCAACGCTCCGGCGTCGGCCCGGCCAAACTGCTGGAAAGCCTCGACATCCCGGTGGTGCACGACCTGCCGGGTGTCGGCGAAAACCTCCAGGACCACCTGGAGCTCTATCTGCAATACGCCTGCACCCAACCGGTCTCGTTGTACCCGTCGCTGCTCTGGTACAACCAGCCGGCCATCGGTGCCGAATGGCTGTTCAACGGTACCGGCATCGGTGCCAGCAACCAGTTCGAGGCTGGTGGTTTCATCCGCAGCCGTCCGGAATTCGAATGGCCGAACATCCAGTATCACTTCCTGCCGGTGGCGATTAACTACAACGGCAGCAACGGTGTGAAGGAGCACGGTTTCCAGGCGCACATGGGTTCCATGCGCTCGCCAAGCCGGGGCCGGATCCAGGCGAAGTCCAAGGATCCCCGCCAGCACCCGAGCATTCTGTTCAACTACATGGCCACCGAGCAGGATTGGCAGGAATTTCGCGACGGCATCCGCCTGACCCGTGAGATCATGCAACAGCCGGCGCTCGATCCGTTCCGTGGGCGAGAGATCAGCCCGGGCATTGAGGTGCAGACCGACGAACAACTGGACCAGTTCATCCGCGAACACGCCGAAACCGCCTTCCACCCGTCCTGCTCGTGCAAGATGGGTACCGACGACATGGCGGTGGTGGACGGCGAAGGCCGCGTGCATGGCATGCAAGGCCTGCGGGTGGTGGATGCCTCGATCATGCCGATCATCACCACCGGCAACCTGAACGCGCCGACGATCATGATGGCCGAGAAAATCGCCGACAGGATCCGCGGCCGCAAGCCACTGCCACGCAGCACCGCGCCGTACTATGTGGCCGGCGATGCGCCGGTCAAGGGAAAGCCGTTGCGCGAGGTGGCGCCAGCCGTGCAGTAACACCGCAGCGCGGCTATCGCGAGCAGGCTCGCTCCCACACTGGATTTCGGCGGACACAAGTTTCGTGCCCGACACAGATCCCATGTGGGAGCGAGCCTGCTCGCGATGGCGCCCGACCAGACACTGAAGCATTCCCGCTCTATCCATCCTCAAGCCTTGATCCCGCCCCGCCCCAAGCCTAATCTAGCCTCACGCAAACGTTTCACCCTCCCCCCCCCCGCAGCACCGATGCACCCTACCAAGGAGGTTCCCCGATGTTCGACTTCCACCCCCAGCTCAAGCAGCGTTTTGCTGCCTTGCGCACGGGCGCTGAATTCTTTTCCCTGCGTTACGTGCGCGAATCCGGCCAACATCTGTCGGTGCGCAAGAACATCGCCGAACCGCCCAGCCTGAGCCGTGACGAAGGAGCAATGCTCACCGTGCGAGTCAACGGTGTCGAAGCCTACGCCGCCACCAACGACCTGTCCCAGGCTGGTCTGCAAGCAGCTCTCGAACACGCCGAGCAACAGGCTCGCCAGCTCAAGCCCCACGCCCTGCTCGACTTGCGCGAGCAGGCGGTTGCCTGCGACCGCGCCGATTACTTCTCGCCGCACTTCGACCAGGCATTCCCCGCCCTGAGCGATTGCTACCAATTACTCGGTGACGAATCGGCGGCGGTACCCCGGGACGAGCGCCTGGTGAACTGGCAGGTCAGCATCGGCCTGACCCAGGTCGAGCAGATCTACCTCAACAGTGCCGGTGCCGAATTACGCCAGGCCCAACGCTTCATCTACCCGTCACTGGACGTCACCGCCTTCGACGGTAATGACAGCCAGACTCGCACCCTGGGCCGCGAAAACTTTGGCCAGCAAGGTGGCTTCGATGTGATCAACCGTTGCGGCCTCATCGGGGCCGGGCCGAAAATCGCCGATCAGGCCCTGCAGTTGCTGATGGCGCCGAACACCCCGCAAGGCCCGCGAGACCTGCTGTTGATGCCCGACCAGATGATGCTGCAGATTCACGAGTCCATCGGCCACCCGTTGGAACTGGACCGTATCCTGGGGGACGAGCGCAACTACGCCGGCACCAGTTTCGTCAAGACCAGTGACTTCGGCCACTTGCAATACGGCTCCCGCCTGCTGAACGTGACGTTCGACCCGGACATCCCCGAGGAACTGGCCAGCTACAGCCATGACGACGACGGCAGCGCCGCCAGCAAACAGTTCCTCATTCGCGAAGGCTTGCTGCTGCGCCCATTGGGCGGTGCGCTGTCACAGTTTCGCGCAGGCCTGGACGGCGTCGCCAACAGCCGCGCCTGCGGCTGGAACCGGCCGCCCATCGACCGCATGGCGAACCTGAACATCGAGGCGGGCGATCAATCCCTGGAACAGTTGATACAGGGCATCGAACACGGCGTGCTGATGCGCACCAACCGCTCCTGGTCCATCGACGATGCGCGCAACAAATTCCAGTTCGGCTGCGAATGGGGCCAGTTGATCGAGAACGGCGAGCTCAAGGGCGTGGTGAAGAATCCCAACTACCGGGGCATCTCCGCGCAATTCTGGAAGAGTCTGCGAGCCGTGGGCGATGCCAGTACCTCCCAGGTGCTGGGCACGCCGAACTGCGGCAAAGGCGAACCGAACCAGGTCATCCGCGTTGGCCATGCGTCGCCAGCTTGTGTGTTCAGCAACGTAGATGTGTTTGGGGGAGACGCTTGATGAGTACCGTCAACAATCAGGCTGGGGCATTCAAGACGCTGGCCGACTGGCTACGCGCCGCGCTGCATGAGTCCGAACAATTCACCCTGGGCTACGCCGCGGAGTCCTCGGCCTTCGTGCGCTTCAACCATGGCAAGGTGCGCCAGGCCGGACAGGTGCAACAGGCCAATGTGAGTTTCAAATTGATCGACGACGGGCGCCACGCCGACCTGCAGATCACCTTGTCCGGCGAGATCGAGACAGACCTGCAGCGCTTGGGTGAAGGCCTGCAACAACTGCGCGATACCCTGCCGCTACTGCCCCGGGATCCTTATCTGCTGCTCAACCACAATCACTGGCAGAACAATAATGAGCAACACCATCCGCTGCCGGCGACCGAACAGGCCGTGGCCGAAATAGCCCGGGCTGCTGAAGGCCTGGACCTGGTGGGGATCTACGCCGCCGGCTCCATCAGCCGCGGTTTCGCCAGTTCATCGGGGGCATTTGGCTGGCATCAGGCCAACAGCTTCAACTTTGACTTCAGCCTGTTCCACGAAAACGGCCAGGCGGTGAAAGCCAGTTACGCCGGCCATGAGTGGAGCAGCGAAGGATTTGCCAAGCGCTTTGCCCAGGCCCGCGAGCAACTGGCGTTTCTCGGCCGGCCGCTGCGCACGCTCCCGCCCGGTGAGTATCGCGCCTACCTGGCACCGGCCGCGCTGGAAGAGATAATGGGCATGCTCAGTTGGGGCGGGTTCTCGGCCCGGGCAATTGCCAGCAAACAGAGCCCGTTGCAGAAGTTCTACGCCGACGAGACCACCTTCAGCTCCGTCGTAGGGCTGAGCGAGCAGGTGAGCGGCTCCTTGAGCCCGGCGTTTTCCGATGAGGGCTATCCGCGCGATGACCTGACGCTGATCGCCAAGGGCAAGGCCAACGCCCGGTTGGTCAATTCACGCAGCGCCGCCGAATACGGCCTCACCGCCAACGGTGCGAGCAGTTACGAATACCCCTCGGCGCTGGTCATGCAGGAAGGCCAGTTGGAGCAGAAAGACATTCTCGAGCGCCTCGGCACCGGCTTGTACATCAGCAACCTCTGGTACCTGAACTACTCGGACCAGCCAGCGGCACGCATGACCGGCATGACTCGCTTCGCCACGTTCTGGGTCGAGAACGGCCAGATCCAGGCACCGGTCAGCACCATGCGCTTCGACGACAGCGTCTATAGCCTGCTCGGCTCGCAACTCGAAGGCCTGACCCGGGAGCGGGAGCTTCTGCTCTCGGCCAGCACCTACAGCCAGCGGGCCACTGCCTCGATGCTGTTGCCGGGGGCGTTGGTCAAGCGGTTGACGTTGACCCTGTAAAGCATCGCGGGCAAGCCTTGCTCCCACAAGGACAATGACATCCGGTGGGAGCAAGGCTTGCCCGCGATAAAGCCACCACGAACACCCTGAGACACAGCAAGAGGCCCCATGCCCAACCGTGCACCGCTCGACGCAACCACCGCCCGCTGGCTTCCGTGGGTCGTGGCGATCGCTTTTTTCATGCAGTCCCTCGACGGGACGATCCTTAATACCGCCCTGCCTGCCATGGCCAGCGACCTGGCAGAGAACCCACTGCGCATGCAGGGCGTGATCATCGCTTACATGCTCACCGTGGCGTTGCTGATCCCGGCCTCGGGCTGGATCGCCGACCGCTTTGGCACCAAAAAAATCTTCTTCGGTGCAATCCTGTTGTTCAGCTTCGGCTCGCTGCTGTGCGCCTTGTCCAGCTCGCTGACGATGCTGGTCGGCGCGCGGGTGGTCCAGGGCCTGGGCGGCGCGCTGATGCTACCGGTAGGCAGGCTGGTGGTGCTGCGGGCCTACCCTCGCTCGGAACTGGTGCGGATCATGGGCTTCATTACCATTCCCGGCCTGCTCGGTCCTCTGATCGGTCCAACCATGGGCGGCTGGATGGTGCAGTACCTCACATGGCACTGGATCTTCATCATCAACCTGCCGGTGGGGCTGATCGGCTGCTACGCGGTATGGAAATTCATCCCCGACCTGCGCGGCAGCGAGCGCACTCGCTTCGATGGCGTGGGCTTCCTGCTGTTCGGCGCAGCAATGGTATTGATCACCATCGCCATGGAGGGCCTTGGCGAGCTGCACTTGCCGCACCTGCGGGTAATGTTGCTGCTGTTCGGCGGCATGGCCTGCCTGGCGGCTTATTGGCTAAGGGCCGGACACGTCGAGAATCCACTGTTCGCGCCGTCGCTGTTCAAGACCCGGACCTTCGCGGTGGGCATCCTTGGCAACCTGTTTGCCCGCCTGGGCAGCGGCGCCCTGCCCTTCCTGGTGCCGTTGCTGCTGCAAGTGGCCCTGGGGTATTCGCCGTCCCAGGCAGGGATGAGCATGCTCCCTCTGGCTGCGGCGGCCATGGTCGCCAAATCCGTCGCCCGGCCATTGATCGAGCGCCTGGGCTATCGCATCGTCCTGACCGGAAACACCCTGGCCCTGGGCGTGATGCTGGCGAGCGTGGGATTGGTCAGCGAACAGACCCCATACTGGCTGTTGTTGGTACAACTGGCGGTGCTGGGGGCGATCAACTCGCTGCAATTCACGGCGATGAACACGGTGACCCTGATCGACCTGGACGATGCCAGCGCCAGCAGCGGCAACAGCCTGCTGTCCGTGGTGGCGCAACTGTCCCTGAGCCTCGGCGTCGCCTGTGCCGGCGCCCTGCTCGGCGGTTTCACGGCCCAGGTGGGTAACGATGGAGTCGACACGGTGCTGGGTGCGTTCCAGCTGACATTCGTGACGGTGGGGGTCATGGCGATGCTGGCGGCGACGATTTTCTCCCAGTTGTCGAAGCAGGACGGGCGGCGGCAGAAACGTCACGATGAGCATATCGAGCATTAACCCAAGCTTGAGTGGCTTCGGTAAGCTTTTGTAGCGAGGGGATAAATCCCCTCGCCAGAGGTTAATCACCCAGCCTTCCAGGAGCCCCATGGCTCGCACAGCTCGTCCAGAACTTTCGAAGAAAGTGGCACGAGGCTGCTACACTGCGCGACATTTTGTTTTGCAGGCCTGTCCCGTGACCACCATTGCCACCGATTTCAACACTTTGCCGCTGTCCGCCGCCATGCTGGCTAACCTCGAATCCCTCGGTTATGCCCAGATGACGCCGATCCAGGCGCAAAGCTTGCCGGTGATCCTCAAGGGCCTGGACCTGATCGCCCAAGCCAAGACCGGCAGCGGCAAGACCGCGGCGTTCGGTATCGGCCTGCTGAACCCGATCAATCCGCGCTATTTCGGCTGCCAGGCGCTGGTCATGTGCCCGACCCGCGAGTTGGCCGACCAGGTCGCCAAGGAAATTCGTCGCCTGGCTCGTGCCGAGGACAATATCAAGGTCCTGACCCTGTGCGGCGGCGTATCCTTCGGCCCGCAGATCGCCTCTCTCGAGCATGGCGCCCACATCATTGTCGGCACACCGGGACGCATCCAGCAGCACCTGCGCAAAGGCTCGCTGGTACTCGATGGCCTCAACACGCTGATCCTCGACGAAGCCGACCGCATGCTCGACATGGGTTTCTACGACGCGATCGAAGACATCATCCAGCAGACCCCGGAGCGTCGCCAGACGCTGCTGTTCTCCGCCACGTACCCGGTAGGCATCAAGCAACTGTCGTCCAAGTTCATGCGTGACCCGCAACAGGTGAAGGCCGAGGCACTGCATTCCGACGCGCAGATCGAGCAGCGTTTCTACGAGATATCCCCCGAGGAGCGCATGGATGCAGTGGTCAAGGTACTGGCGCACTTCCGGCCGGCCTCTTGCGTGGCGTTCTGCTTCACCAAGCAGCAGGTCCAGGAAACTGTCGACCACCTGACGTCCAAGGGTATTTCCGCCGTCGGCCTGCATGGCGACCTGGAACAGCGCGACCGCGACCAGGTGCTGGCGATGTTCGCCAACCGCAGCACTTCGGTGCTGGTAGCCACTGATGTGGCGGCCCGCGGACTCGATATCGATGCCTTGGACATGGTGATCAACGTCGAACTGGCCCGGGACTCGGAAATCCATATCCACCGCGTCGGCCGCACTGGCCGCGCCGGGGAAACCGGTGTTGCCATCAGCCTGGTAGCGCCATCCGAAGCTCACCGGGCCCAGGCCATCGAGCAATTGCAGAAGGCCCCACTGAGCTGGGACCAATTGGACAACCTCAAGCCCCAGGGCGGCGGCCCGCTGCTGCCGGCCATGAGCACCCTGTGCATCGCCGCCGGTCGCAAGGACAAGGTTCGTCCCGGCGACATCCTCGGCGCCCTGACCGGCGACGCGGGCATCCCCGGCACCCAGGTCGGCAAGATCGCGATTTTCGATTTCCAGGCTTACGTCGCCGTGGAACGCGGAATCGCCAAACAGGCACTCAAGCGCCTGAACGAAGGCAAGATCAAGGGACGCTCGTTGCGGGTGCGAATCCTGTAACCATCCCAACCAACGAAGTTCCCCTGTGGGAGCGAGCCTGCTCGCGATTGCGGCGGGTCAGCCAACCTTTATTTGACTGACACACCGCAATCGCGAGCAGGCTCGCTCCCACAATGGGTTTTGTGGCGAGACTGAGAGGACACCGTTTTGCGCTCTACCGAAGTCGTGATCATTGGCGCTGGCGCCGCAGGGTTGATGTGCGCGTTGACCGCTGCGGGGCGCGGACGGCAGGTGATGTTGCTGGACCATGCCAACAAGGCCGGCAAGAAAATCCTCATGTCCGGCGGTGGACGCTGCAACTTCACCAATATGTACACCGAGCCGGCCAACTTCCTTTCGCAGAACCCGCACTTCTGCAAATCCGCCCTGGCCCGCTATACCCAGTGGGACTTCATCGCCCTGGTGGCCAAGCACGGCGTGCCGTATCACGAGAAGAAGCTCGGCCAGTTGTTCTGCGATAACAAGTCCAGCGACATTCTCGGCGTGCTCCTGGATGAGTGCGAACAGGTCGGGGTAAACCTGCACCTGGACACCTCGATCGAACACATCGAGAAAACCGACGGCGGCTATCTGCTGCAGACCACCCTGGGCGCCATCGCCTGCCAGTCCCTGGTGATCGCCACCGGCGGACTGTCGATCCCGACCCTGGGTGCGACCGGTTTCGGTTACCAGGTCGCCAGGCAGTTCGGCCACCAGCTTTTGCCAACCCGCGCCGGACTGGTACCGTTCACCATCACCGATCAACTCAAGGCCTTGTGTACCGAACTCTCGGGCACTTCGGTCGATTGCCTGGTGAGCTGCAACGGCCAGAGCTTTCGCGAAAATATCCTGTTCACCCACCGCGGCCTCAGCGGCCCGGCTATCCTGCAGATCTCGTCGTTCTGGGAGCCGGGGGACACGGTGCAGATCAATCTGCTACCGGACCACGACGTGCCCCAATGGCTGCAACAACAGCAGGCCGAGCGCCCCAACAGCGAGCTGAAAACCCTCCTGGGGGAGTTGTTCACCAAAAAAATGGCCACCCTGTTGGCCGACACCTGGTTCGTCTCCAAACCCATGAAGCAATACACCCACGCGGAACTGGCGGACATTGCCGAGAAGCTGGCGAGCTGGAACGTCGCCCCGGCCGGCACCGAAGGCTATCGCACCGCCGAGGTCACCCTGGGTGGCGTCGACACACGGGAAGTCTCCTCCAAGACCATGGAATCGCTGAAAAGCCCCGGGCTGTACTTCATCGGTGAAGTACTGGACGTCACCGGCCACCTGGGCGGGTTCAACTTCCAGTGGGCCTGGGCTTCGGGCTATGCCGCCGCACAATATGTCTGACACGCCACATCCCCTGTGGGAGCGAGCCTGCTCGCGATAGCGGTGGGTCAGTTGATAATGAATTGACTGACATACCGCCATCGCGAGCAGGCTCGCTCCAACAGGGGCTGAATGGTGGACTGCGGAACACTTTTTGCTGTCAGATGTGATCGCCGCCATTGCGTCGGCGTCATTACTGCCTCAATTTAGTGTCATTGCCCGTCAGGCCCTTGCATTTCATGTCATCGACCTCGTTCCGTCAGTCTCTGCGTCGCCTTTGGGCGTTGGATAAATTCAGTTATAGCGTGCGGGTGTTCATCGCCCTGACCGGCAGCATGGGGCTGTGCTGGTACCTGGACGAGATGACTCTGCTGATTCCCTTGTTCCTGGGCATTATTGCCAGCGCCCTGGCCGAGACCGATGACAACTGGCAGGGCCGTCTCAACGCGCTCGCCGTGACCCTGGTCTGCTTCACCGTCGCGGCACTGTCGGTTGAGCTGCTGTTCCCCTACCCTATCCTCTTCATCATCGCTCTGGCCCTGGCCAGTTTCGGCCTGACCATGCTCGGTGCCCTGGGTGAGCGCTATGGCGCGATTGCCTCGGCCACCTTGATCCTGTCGGTCTACACCGTAATCGGCGTGGACCAGCGCGGTGGCGCGGTCACCGATTTCTGGCACGAACCCTTGCTGCTGGTGGCCGGCGCGGCGTGGTACGGCATGCTATCGGTGCTGTGGCATGTATTGTTTTCCAACCAGCCGGTGCAACAGAGCCTGGCGCGACTGTTCCGCGAGCTGGGACATTATCTGAAACTCAAGTCGTCGCTGCTCGAACCGGTTCGCCAACTGGATATCGAAGCCCGACGTCTGGAACTGGCCCAACAAAATGGCCGCGTGGTGGCGGCCCTCAATGCGGCGAAGGAAATCATCCTGCACCGCGTCGGCAATGGCCGGCCGGGCTCGAAGGTCAGCCGTTACCTGAAGCTGTACTTCCTCGCCCAGGACATCCATGAGCGTGCCAGTTCCTCCCACTATCCCTACAACGCCCTCGCCGAGGCGTTCTTTCACAGCGACGTACTGTTCCGCTGCCAGCGCCTGCTGCGCCAGCAAGGCAAGGCCTGTCAGGCGCTGGCCGAGTCGATCCAGATGCGCCAGCCGTTCGTCTACGATGATCGCTTCGCCGAGGCCTTGAACGACCTGCATGCATCTCTCGAGCACCTGCGCATCCAGAGCAATCCGGCCTGGCGTGGCCTGTTGCGTTCGTTGCGGGCCTTGTCGGCGAACCTTGGCACGCTTGACCGCTTGCTCAGCGATGCCAGTAACCCTGACGCCCTGGCCGACGCCACTGACAGCAGCCTGCTGGATCGCTCACCGCGCAACTTCAAGGACGTCTGGCTACGTCTGCGCACGCAACTTACACCGACCTCGCTGCTGTTCCGCCATGCCCTGCGCCTGCCGCTGGCGCTGAGCGTTGGCTACGCGATGGTGCACTGGATTCACCCCTCCCAGGGTTACTGGATCGTGCTCACCACGCTGTTCGTCTGCCAGCCCAACTATGGGGCCACCCGACGCAAACTGGGTCAGCGGATCATCGGCACTGCCATTGGCCTGACGGTGGCCTGGGCGCTGTTCGACCTGTTCCCCAACCCGCTGGTGCAGTCGTGCTTCGCCATTGCCGCCGGGGTGGTGTTCTTCACCAACCGCACGACCCGCTACACCCTGGCGACAGCCGCGATCACCATCATGGTGCTGTTCTGCTTCAACCAGGTCGGCGACGGCTACGGACTGTTGCTGCCACGGCTTTTCGATACCCTGCTCGGCAGCCTGATCGCCGGCCTGGCAGTGTTCCTCTTCCTCCCGGACTGGCAAGGCCGCCGGCTGAACAAGGTCCTGGCCAATACGCTGACCTGCAACAGCATTTATCTGCGCCAGATCATGCAGCAATACGCTGCCGGCAAAAGTGATGACCTGGCCTATCGCCTGGCCCGACGCAACGCCCATAACGCCGACGCGGCGTTGTCCACGACACTGGCGAACATGCTGATGGAGCCGGGGCATTTCCGTAAGGAAGCCGACGTCGGATTTCGCTTCCTGGTGCTGTCCCATACCTTGCTCAGCTACCTGTCGGGCCTGGGGGCCCACCGGGGAACCGAGCTGCCGACGAACGTGCGCGAGCAGTTGATAGACGGTGCAGGGGCGAAGCTGGCCTCCAGCATCGACGAAATCGCCCAGGGCCTTGCAACCAAAACCTCGATCATGATCCAGAGTGATGAGGAAGAAGCCCTGGCCAACGAGCTTGAACAGATGCCTGACGAAATCGATGAGGGCCAGCGACTGGTGCAGACGCAACTGGGGTTGATCTGCCGTCAGCTTGGACCGTTGCGGACCCTGGCGGCGCATCTCATCAAGGATACGAGCGAGGCCTGAAAGCTGCGGCGGTCAATCGGGCCCCATCGCGAGCAGGCTCGCTCCCACAGGGTATGCATTCCAATGTGGGAGCGAGCCTGCTCGCGATTGGGGCCAGCATGGGCAGCGCAAAACTCGCTCACATACCGTGCATTTTCAGGATCCGTGCATAGCTCCCATCGGCCTTCATCGCCGCGATCTCCCGATCGAACCCCGCCACGATCTGCTCATGCTCCGGGTTCTTCAGGCTGACCAGGATATGCAGGCTGTTTTCGCTCAACGGCTTGGGCAAGAACTCAACGGAATTACGCACCTTGGGCGATTCGCGAGCCAGGTAATAACGAGCGACATATTCGTCTTCCAGGGTCAACTTCACGCGGTCGGCAGCGACCATGCGTACTGCCATCGCAAAGTTATGCACGGGGACTTTCTGCAGTTGCTGGTCCTCATCGAACGCCTTGGAATAGGCATAACCGCGAACCACTGCGATGGGGTAATCGTAGAGCTGTTGCAGGCTGTCGAACTGGATCGGAGCCTCCTTGCGCTTGAGGAAACGCACGCGGTTGAGCAGGTATTCGGCCGAGAACTGGCCTATATGAGTGCGTGCTTCGCTGTACCAGGCGTTGACCAGCACGTCATAACGCCCCTCGCCGATGCCCAGCATTGCCCGGGCCCAAGGCACCTGTTCGAATTCGGTGGCATAGCCGGCACGCGCCAGGGCGGTGCTGACGATATCAGTCGCCAGGCCACCATTGACCAGCGTGGAGTCGGTAAAGGGTGGCCAGCCATCCGCAACCAGGCGCAGCGTCTGCGCGCAAGCGTTGTGGCTCAGCAACAACAACCCAATCAAAACAAGAGCTCGATGCAATCGCGGCATGCCATACATCCTTGAAGGTTGCGAAGCCCATGTCCTTAGCCAAAATCCGGGGGTAAACAGTGACATCCGACCTAACATTAGCTCATTGAAATCGCTACGCAGCGCTGGGACGAAGATTACATAAAGACGACAGCTCTGCGAAACAAGAATGATGGCAATTTGGCATTTACCCCAGACTTTCGCTCACCCGAGAAAGAGACTTCTGAACACAGTGCACTTAATATCGGCATCGGGTTCTTCAGGAAATTCAGAACATGGACATCGATTGGGTCTGCAAACATCACAGTGACCTGAGCAAGGAACAGCTGTACGCCATACTCAAATTGCGCGCCGACGTATTCGTCGTCGAACAGAACTGCGCTTATCCGGACGTCGACGGGTTGGATCTGGAAGGCGATACCTTCCACCTGATGGCCTGGAGGGACAACCACCTCATCGCCTACCTGCGCCTGCTCGATCCTCATTCGCAGAACAGCGACGTGGTGATCGGCCGCGTCGTCATCGCTCCCGAGGCACGAGGTCAGGGGTTGGGTCACACCTTGATGGAGCACGGGCTCAAGCACGCCGGGAAGCAGTGGCCCGGCACGTCGATTTCACTGTCGGCGCAGGCGCATCTGCAGGGCTACTACGGGCGGTATGGGTTTGTAGTGGTGGGGGTCGAATACCTGGAAGATGGTATTCCGCACATTGGGATGCATCGGCCCTGAGGCCGTCATCGCGAGCAGGCTCGCTCCCACATTTGAAACACATCCTCCTGTGGGAGCGAGCCTGCTCGCGATGGGGCCAGTACCGCCACTATTCCTGTCAGGGGTATTCGAGCACCGCCTTGATCCGCTGCAGATTGGCCTCGATCCACTCCCGATCAATCGCTCCCCAATCGCGGATCCGATAGCACCCTGCATGGTTGCGAGCGCCCTCCTGCTGCTCGAACTCGCACACGATATCCAGGTCCGCCAGCGCGGCAACAGTGTCCTGGGCGGTGCGTCGCGGCATGCCGGTCACGTCAATGAGCGCCGGGACATTGCTGGCCACGCCGCTGTCGATCAGGTAAGCCACATACAAGCGGCGATAGAAGCTGCTCTTGGTCTTGCTGACATCCATCCGGTCATTCCTTCGGTTGTTGCAGATCGCGCCAGGTCAGGTACACCCGCAGGTCGAACTCCAGCTGGTGATAGCCCGGCAGCATGTGCTCGCAGAGTTGGTAGAACGCCTTGTTGTGGTCCGACTCCTTGAAGTGGGCCAGTTCATGCACCACGATCATATTGAGGAATTCGGGCGCTGCATCCTTGAACAGCGACGCGATGCGGATTTCCTTCTTCGCCTTGAGCTTGCCACCCTGCACCCGCGAAACGGCGGTGTGCAGACCGAGGGCGCGATGGGTCAGGTCGAGGCGGTTGTCGAACAACACCTTGTCGATGGCCGGCGCGTTACGCAGGTACTGTTGCTTGAGTTCCAGCGCATAACTGTACAGAGCCTTGTCGCTCTGGATCGGATGCCGGCCCGGATAGCGCTGGTGCAGGTAATCACCCAGTCTGTCCTGAGCGATCAGTTGCTGCACCTGGGCTTGCAGTGCGGCGGGATAGGCCTGGAGGTACTTGAGCGCAGTCATTGAACGGAAATACTGTGGGAAAGGCCGCCAGTGTAACGAACTCAGACCGTTAGCGCGCCCCAGTCAAAAGGTTTGGCGAACGCATCGGTATCGGCGGCCATCAAGGGTCGCGCCACCAGGAATCCCTGCACGTACTCACAACCATGGGCTTGCAGCCATCGATATTGCTCCAGGGTTTCCACTCCTTCGGCGATCACCCGCAGACCCAATTGCGTGCATAAATCGATCACCGATGCCGCCAAGGCAGCATCGCGCGGCGAATCCGGCAATCGGGCGATCAGGTGCCGGTCGAGCTTGAGGGTATCGAGCTCAAGGTCACGCAAATGGGTCAGCGAGCACGGCCCCGAGCCGAAGTCATCCAGCGCCACCCGCACCCCGAGGTGGCGCAGCAGCCGCAGTTGCTTCTGAGTTTCGTCGGGATTGCGCATCAACGCATCCTCGGTCACCTCGACCTCCAATTGCCGGGGCTTCAAGGCATGGCGCTCCAGGACCTGACGCAACTCGGTGACCAGGTTCGGCATGCCAAACTGAGTACTGCTCAGGCTCACCCCCAGCACCAGGTCATCGGCGAAATTTCGTTCCCATACCTTGCGCTGGGCCGCGCTGCGATGATAGATCCAACTGCCCAGCCGACTGATCAGTCGCGCTTCCTCCAACAAGGGCAGGAACAGGCCCGGCGGCACATCGCCAACGCTCGGGTGCTGCCAGCGTAGCAACGCCTCGAATCCACGAATCCGCCCATCGCGGATGTTCACCTGGGGCTGGTAGACCATATTGAAGTCACGGTTCTCGATGGCCGAGCGCACGCTTTCCTCGAGCATCAACCGTGAACGGGCTCGGCCGTTCATTTCGTGATCGTAGAAACGGTATTGCTGGCGGCCGGCGCGCTTGGCTTCATACATGGCGATGTCGGATGCGCGCAGCAACCCGTCGAGATTGGCGCCGCAGTCCGGATACGTCGCAATACCGATACTGGCCCCCAGTGCCACATCCATGCCTTCGATCTGCTGGCAGATCGCGACCCGCTCAATGAGTTTTTCCGCAATCTTGGCCGCCTGCTCCGGGAGCTCCAGGTCCAGCAGTGCCGTGAACTCATCCCCGCCCAGCCGCGCCAGGATGTCAAAGGGGCGCAAGCAAGCTTTCAACTGCTCCGAGACCCAGCGCAACACCCGATCGCCGGCATCGTGCCCCAGTGAGTCGTTGACGCGCTTGAAACCGTCGAGGTCCAGGTACAGCAGCACCCAGTTGCTTTCCAGCCGCTCGCTACGCATCAGCAGATTTTCGGCGGTCTGATAAAACCCCCTGCGATTGAGCAAACCGGTCAGCGGATCCGTAACGGCCTGGAATTCGAGTTGCTGGTGCAAGTGCCGGACTACCGACATGTCTTGGAGCGTTACCACCATTGCCTTCTGTTCCGAGGGCAGCGGTGCGCAGGACAAAGCCACCGACACCTGTTGGCCGGGCGCTGTACGCAGGACCGCATCGTGCAGGCGCCAGGTCTGGCCACGGCAATAGGCGACATGAATGTCGGAGTCGACCCACTGTGGAATGTGGGGTTTCTGCAGGTAATCCAGGAACGGTGTTCCCTGCAACTGCTCGGCCATGGCATTGAGCAGACGGCACGTGGACGGGTTGGCGAAACGGATGCAACCGGCCTCGTCCACCACGAGAATGCCCTCGGCGGCGTTATCCAGCACCGAGGCGTTGAACGCCCTGGCGGCTTCCAGGTCCTGGCTCAGGCGCTGCAAGGCCCGGCGATTGCGCTGGTGCTCCAGCAACGCCTGGACCTTGGGTTTGAGAATCTGCGGATCGAAGGGTTTGAACAGATAGTCCACCGCACCACTGGCGTAGCCCTTGATCACCGCGTCCTGGGATTGCTCATTGGCGGTCAGGAAAATGATCGGCGTAAGCCGCGTGCGCTGGCTGCCGCGCATCAGGC
Organism: Pseudomonas corrugata; assembly: GCF_001269905.1. GTDB lineage: Bacteria > Pseudomonadota > Gammaproteobacteria > Pseudomonadales > Pseudomonadaceae > Aquipseudomonas > Aquipseudomonas corrugata. The sequence goes on from NZ_LHVK01000003.1 coordinate 88,945, forward strand.
GTGCCACTTCGAAACCGTCCATTTCGGGCATCTGCACATCCAGCAGAACCAGGTCGATGTCATGTTCGAGCAGCAGGTTGAGGGCCTCGACACCCGAGGCTGCGGTCATGACTTGCCAATCCTGACGCTGCAACAACGCTCGCATGCTGAGCAGGTTTTCAGGGTAATCATCAACAATCAAAAGGACGGAGCTGTCTTCACCAAGCGTAGGTTGCGCGCATTCCATGCTGCTTCTCTTATCGGGGCGCCATGTCCGTTTTACATAGCAAAACAGACAAATACTGTGATCTCACTCTAGACCGTGATTCTAAAAAGCAGTAGGTGTCATCGCGCCATCATCCCGACAATGCCCGAAATAGCCGACTAACGGTCACCCATCCTGGGCACAAAAACTGCAATAGCCATAGTGACGATCACTTGACGTCAATCATTCGCCGCAAGAACGACAACAAGCTCAAACCGGTGCTATCAGGACGCCCCAACTCGCGGGCTAGAGCCTCGCGTTGTTGCGCCTAACATTTCACTGCAGGAACTGAACATGATCGACCTTAACACTTGGAACTTGAGCATCCCCGAAGGCAGCCCGGCGATGACTATCGAAACCCCTCGCCTGGCGCAAGGGTTCAAGGATCAGTACTTCAACGCCGAAACCGGCACGGTGTTTTTCTGGGCCCCGGTGACCGGCTCCAAGACCGAAAACGCGATCTACCCACGTAGCGAACTGCGGGAGACCTACAGCGACGGCACCCTGCGAAACTGGCTGTACTCGGCGGCGGACAACATCCTGCGGGCGACGTTGACGGTCAACCAGGTGCCCAGCAGCGGCAAGGTCGTGATTGGCCAGATCCACACCAAGAACAGCACCAGTCCCATGGTGAAACTGGAATACCAATACAAGGCCTACAGCGCCACCGGCAACATCGTCGCCAAGGTACGGATGCGCCCCGATGACGAAACAGGCCAGGTTATCGTCGTTGCCACCGGCGTGAGGCTAGACCGTAGTTTCTCCTACATGATCCATCTCAGCCCGAAGGGTGCCCTGGGCATCAGCGCAGCGGGTTACAACTGGAGAACGACCATCGACCCGAGCTGGAAGGACAAGCCCCTGTACTTCAAAGCGGGTGTGTATGTGCAGGACAACACCGGCTACCCCACCGAAGGCGGAAAAGTGTCGTTCAGCCTGCTTGAAATCAAACACACCACCTCTTAAGTACTGCTGCACCCTTGAAGGCATCCGCTTCGGATGCCTTTTTTTTCTATATTTGGCGCGCGGCCCGATGGCCACCACCCAATTGTTCCGATAAAAACCGGAATAGCCGACCAGCGGTCATTTATCTCGGGCACAAAAGCGACAAACGCAACTCTGACGGACTGCTGACGCCAACCCTCCGCCGTACGAACGTGCCAAATACTCGTTCGCACTCCCTTCTGGCCTCAGCAAAAGCGCGTCTTAGAGCCTCCGGCTGTGGCGTAAATCATTTCTTCTTCTCAGAAAGGATCCGAACATGGTCGATCTTGCAACCTGGAACCTGAGCATCCCTGAAGGCAGTCCGCCAAAGACCATCGAAACCCCCCGTCTGGTGGATGGGTTCCAGGACAAATATTTCAACTCCGAAGGCAGCACGGTGTATTTCTGGTCACCCGTCACCGGTACCAAGACTGAAAACGCGATCTACCCGCGCAGCGAATTGCGAGAAACCTATAAAGACGGAACCTTGCGCAACTGGGTCTATCCCGACGCCGACAATCATTTGCGGGCCACCCTGGTTGTGAATCAGGTGCCCAGCAGCGGCAAGATCGTGATTGGCCAGATCCATGCCAAGGACAGCAGCAAGCCCATGGTCAAACTGGAATACCAATACAAGGAGAACAGCGCCAATGGCAACATCGTCGCCAAGGTCCGCATGCGTCCCGATGACAGCGAAGGGAGGGTCATTACCGTCGCCACTGGGGTACAGTTGAACCGATCCTTCTCTTACCGGATCCACCTCGATCGTACCGGCGACCTGGGCATTACCGCTGCCGGTAGAAGTTGGTACACCACCGTCGGCCGAGCGTGGCGCGACAAGCCGTTGTATTTCAAGGCTGGGGTGTATGTGCAGGACAACACCGGCTACACCAGCGAAGGCGGGAAAGTGACGTTCAGCGTGCTGGATATCGATCACAACACCTGAGTCTCAGATGTAACCGACGCGCTTGGGGTGACTGAACAACGCGGGTTCGAAGGGGAGCAGCAATTTTGTGGGAGCGAGCCTGCTCGCGATAGCGGTGGGTCAGCTTGCATTGATGTTGACTAGGCTCGTCCCCACAACTGGAGAGAGACACATCCGCCGTACAGTAACCCGCAGTAAAAGCGAAACCATGGACAACCGTTACCGCGGAACGGATATACACGTAAACCGCACCCCATAAAAAAACCCGCATAGGGATGCGGGTTTTTCCTGGCGCGAGAGGCTTTAGTTGACCTTGGCGTTCAACTCACCCTTCAGATAACGCTGGAACATCGCTTCCATGGAGATCGGCTTGATCTTCGAAGCATTACCCGCCGTACCAAAAGCCTCATAACGCGCAATGCACACATCACGCATCGCAGTCACGGTCGCGCCAAAGAACTTGCGCGGATCGAACTCGCTCGGGTTGGTCGCCATCAAACGGCGCATGGCACCGGTGGACGCCAGGCGCAGGTCGGTGTCGATGTTGACCTTGCGCACGCCGTGCTTGATGCCTTCGACGATTTCCTCGACCGGCACGCCGTAGGTTTCCTTGATGTCGCCACCGTACTGGTTGATGATCGCCAGCCACTCCTGCGGCACCGAGGACGAGCCGTGCATCACCAGGTGAGTGTTGGGAATGCGCTTGTGGATTTCCTTGATGCGGTCGATCGCCAGCACGTCACCGGTGGGCGGCTTGGTGAACTTGTAGGCGCCGTGGCTGGTGCCGATGGCGATGGCCAGAGCGTCGACCTGGGTTTTCTTGACGAAGTCGGCGGCTTCTTCCGGGTCGGTCAGCATCTGGCTGTGATCCAGCACGCCTTCGGCACCGATACCGTCTTCTTCACCGGCCATGCCGGTTTCCAGCGAACCCAGGCAACCCAGCTCACCTTCCACCGACACACCGCAGGCGTGGGCCATGGCAACGGTTTGTTGGGTGACGCGTACGTTGTATTCGTAGTCGGTCGGAGTCTTGCCGTCTTCGCCCAGGGAACCGTCCATCATTACCGAGCTGAAGCCCAGTTGGATGGAGCGCTGGCAGACGTCAGGGCTGGTGCCGTGGTCCTGGTGCATGCACACCGGGATGTGCGGGAATTCTTCGATTGCCGCCAGGATCAGGTGACGCAGGAACGGCGCACCGGCGTATTTACGGGCGCCAGCCGAAGCCTGGACGATCACCGGAGAGTCGGTCTTGTCAGCGGCTTCCATGATGGCGCGCATCTGCTCAAGGTTGTTGACGTTAAAGGCTGGAACGCCGTAGCCGAATTCGGCTGCGTGGTCCAGCATCTGACGCATGCTGATAAGTGCCATTGTGTGTCTCTCCCGGTCGAGGGTCGTTAATCGTGCCAGCCTGCCGTAGCGGCGGCGGCTATTCAAGTCATTGCGGGTAAGGGGTGAGCCTCGGCCGCGAATTCAGTGTTACTTGTAACTTCAGCGTTCACAGAACCCTGTGGGAGCGAGCCTGCTCGCGATAGCGGTAGATCAGTCGACATCTGATTGGATGATATATCGCTATCGCGAGCAGGCTCGCTCCCACATGGGTCCATAGGTTCAATTACTGGGCCTTGCAGCCCCGGCCAATCAAATCATTGGTGGCAACCCAGTACGCCAGGCCTTCGTCACCGTTGATGTGAAACGCCAGCATGTCGTCGCTGTACAGCGCGCCCGACGCGCCTGGCTCCTGCTTCAAGCGGTAAACCTGCTCGGCCCCACCGAGGCGCACATCGACGGCCTTGCGGGTGGTGTCGGTATAACGCCAGAACACCTTGGCCTCGCTGTCACAGGTCCAGGTCGTCCAACCCGCTACAGGTTCGGACGCATTCGAAAAACCCAACTGCGCGCAACCGGCCAGCGATGCCAATGCCACAACGGCGATCAAGCCTTTCATCCGTGTTCCTCGACCGGCGACGCGTGCCGCCAGCCCTGAGTTAAAGGGTCAGACCCGTCAAGGACACCCATGTTCCTTGGTCGGGGTTTGCGTTTCGTATTTGTCCAGACCGTCCGGCCCGGAGCGCTTGTTGAGCACCGGGTTGGTTTCCGCCTGCCAGTGCGCCTGATAGCAACCTGGCTCCGGATCGCTGGCGGCCGCTTCCGGCGTCGCTTGCGGGTGACTCCCGCAAGCGGCCAGGGCCGCGGTCAACAACAAAAACATCCACGTCTTGACCATAAAAACACTCCTTTGCCCGGTCAATACAGCCTCAAGCCTTGGCCCGGCTTTCCAGGACCTCTACCGCAGGCAACACCTTGCCCTCGACGAACTCAAGGAACGCGCCACCGCCGGTGGAGATGTAGGAAATCTGTTCGGCCACGCCATATTTGTCGATGGCCGCCAAGGTGTCACCGCCGCCAGCGATGGAGAACGCAGCACTGTCGGCGATGGCCTGGGCCAGGACCTTGGTGCCGTTGCCGAACTGGTCGAACTCGAACACACCGACCGGGCCGTTCCACAGGATAGTCTTGGAAGATTTCAACAGCTCGGCAAAATTGGCTGCCGTCTGCGGGCCAATGTCCAGAATCATGTCGTCGTCGGCTACGTCAGCAATGGCCTTGACGGTAGCAACAGCGCTTTCAGCGAATTCCTTGGCGACCACCACGTCCACCGGCAGCGGCACGCTGACCTTGGCGGCGATTTCGCGGGCGGTGTCCAGCAGATCCGGCTCGTACAGGGACTTGCCGACTGGATGACCGGCTGCAGCCAGGAAGGTGTTGGCAATGCCGCCGCCGACGATCAATTGGTCGCAGATCTGGCTCAGACTGTTGAGCACGTCGAGTTTTGTCGAAACCTTGGAGCCGGCAACGATGGCCGCCATCGGCTTGGCCGGTGCGCCCAGAGCCTTGCCCAGTGCATCCAGTTCAGCAGCCAGCAGCGGGCCGGCAGCGGCGACCTTGGCGAACTTCGCCACGCCGTGGGTCGAACCCTCGGCGCGGTGGGCAGTGCCGAAAGCGTCCATCACGAACACGTCGCACAAGGCTGCGTATTGCTGGGCCAGCTCATCAGCGTTCTTTTTCTCGCCCTTGTTGAAGCGCACGTTTTCGAACAGCACTACATCACCGGCCTTCACGTCGACGCCGCCCAGGTAGTCAGCCACCAGCGGCACTTCGCGACCCAGGGCGCGGCTCAGGTAGTCGGCCACGGGCTTGAGGCTGTTTTCGGCCGAGAACTCGCCTTCGGTCGGACGGCCCAGGTGGGAGCAGACCATCACCGCCGCACCTTTTTCCAGGGCCAGCTTGATGGTCGGCAGCGAGGCCAGGATACGCGCGTCGCTGGTGACGACACCGTCCTTTACAGGGACGTTGAGGTCTTCGCGGATCAGTACGCGCTTACCTTGCAGATCGAGGTCGGACATCTTCAACACGGTCATGGGTCGCAATTCCTGGGTAACTGTTTAGAGAGCAGGTTTTTTAGAAGCGGTTTGCAGGTAATGCTCGGCAACATCCAGCATTCGGTTGGCAAACCCCCATTCGTTGTCGAACCAGGCCAGGATGTTCACCAGCCTCGGGCCGGATACACGGGTCTGGCTGGCATCGACGATGGCCGAATGTGGGTCATGGTTAAAATCACAACTTGCATGAGGCAATTCGGTGTAGGCCAGCAGGCCTTTGAGCGGGCCACTGGTAGCGGCTTCGCGCAGGATCCGGTTGACCTCGGTGGCGTCGGTATCGCTCACGGTCTGCATCGTCATATCGAGGCAGGACACGTTGACCGTCGGCACTCGCACGGCTTTGGCCTGAATTCTCCCCGCAAGTTCCGGCAGCAGCCGTTCAATGCCTCGCGCCAGACCAGTGGACACCGGGATCACCGACTGGAACGCCGAGCGGGTGCGGCGCAAGTCTTCGTGATGGTAGGCGTCGATCACCGGCTGATCGTTCATCGCCGAATGGATGGTGGTGATCGACACGTATTCCAGGCCAATGGCCTGATCCAACAGGCGCAACAGCGGCACGCCGCAGTTGGTGGTGCAGGAGGCATTGGATACCAGCAGTTCGTGACCAGTCAGGCAATCCTGGTTGACGCCGTAGACGATGGTGGCGTCCACATCCGCTTCACTGGCCATCGGCTGGGAAAACAGCACCCGCGGCGCACCGGCAGCGAGGAAACGCTCACCGTCTTCACGGGTGTGGTAGGCGCCGGAGCACTCGAGCACCAGGTCGACGCCCAGGGACGCCCAATCGATGCCTTCGGGGGTGGCACTGCGCAGGACTTTCACGCAGTTGCCATTAATGTGCAGACAATCGCCCTCGACCCGTACCTCGCCGGGAAACCGGCCATGGGTGGAGTCAAAGCGCGTCAGGTATTCGATGCTGGCCATGTCGGCCAGATCATTGATTGCCACGATCTCGAAGCCGGCCTGCGCCCCTCGCTCGAACAACGCACGCAAGACGCAACGACCAATCCGGCCGTAGCCGTTGAGTGCAACTTTGTAGGGACGCGGTTGGGGCATGGGGGGTCTCTGACCTGAGTGAATCCATGAATATGGCGCTGAACATTGGATTGCCATCGCGGGCAAGCCTTGCCCCCGCAGGTTGGCATTTCCCTGTGGGAGTGCACATCCTGTGGGAGCAAGGCTTGCCCGCGATAGCGTCAGAACAGGCGATACATTCCTGGGCTTAGTCTTCCAGCAATTCCTCAGCCTGACCCAGGATGTTTTCCAGGGTGAAACCGAATTCCTCGAACAACGCCGGGGCAGGCGCCGACTCGCCGTAGGTGGTCATGCCGATCACGCGGCCTTCCAGGCCCACGTACTTGTACCAGTAATCGGCATGGGCAGCCTCGATAGCGATTCGGGCGCTGACCTGCAGTGGCAATACCGACTGCTTGTAGCCGGCGTCCTGGGCATCGAACACGCTGGTGCAAGGCATGGACACTACGCGCACGTTGCGGCCCTGCTCCGTCAGCTTGTCGTAGGCCTGGACAGCCAGGCCGACTTCGGAGCCGGTGGCGATCAGGATCAGCTCAGGCTCGCCGATGCAATCCTTGAGCACATAACCGCCACGGGCGATCTCGTCGATCTGGCCGACTTCGCGGGCCTGATGCTGCAGGTTCTGACGGGAGAAGATCAGCGCCGACGGGCCGTCGTTGCGTTCGATGGCGTACTTCCAGGCCACCGCCGACTCCACGGCGTCGCATGGGCGCCAGGTGTCCAGGTTCGGGGTGCAACGCAGGCTCGCCAGTTGCTCGATCGGCTGGTGAGTCGGGCCGTCTTCGCCCAGGCCGATGGAGTCGTGGGTGAATACGTAGAGCACGCGCTTCTTCATCAAGGCCGACATGCGCACCGCATTGCGGGCGTATTCCATGAACATCAGGAAGGTCGCGCCGTAAGGCACCAGGCCGCCGTGCAGCGCAACGCCGTTCATGATCGCGCTCATGCCGAACTCACGAACGCCGTAGTACATATAGTTGCCGCTGGCATCTTCGGCGCTGACGCCCTTGCAGCCTTTCCACAGGGTCAGGTTGGAACCTGCCAGGTCGGCCGAACCGCCCAGCAGTTCCGGCAGCAATGGACCAAAAGCGTTCAGGGTATTCTGGCTGGCCTTGCGGCTGGCGATGGTTTCGCCCTTGGCCGCGACTTCGGCGATGTAGGCCGAGGCTTTTTCAGCGAAGTCAGCTGGCAGCTCACCACTGAGGCGGCGCACCAGTTCGTTGGCCAGCGCAGGGAATTCGGCGGAGTAGGCAGCGAAACGCTGATCCCAATCGGCTTCGAGGGCACGGCCCTTTTCCTTGGCGTCCCATTCTGCGTAGATGTCCGCTGGAATTTCGAATGGACCGTGCTCCCACTTCAATGCGGCGCGGGTCAAGGCGATTTCCTCGGCACCCAGGGGGGCGCCATGGCAGTCTTCCTTGCCTTGCTTGTTCGGCGAACCGAAACCGATAGTGGTCTTGCAGCAGATCAGGGTCGGCTGGGCGCTCTTGCGAGCCGTCTCGATGGCGGTCTTGATTTCTTCCGGATCATGGCCATCAACGTTACGGATCACCAGCCAGTTGTAGGCTTCGAAACGTTTCGGCGTGTCATCGGTGAACCAGCCTTCGACTTCACCGTCGATGGAAATGCCGTTGTCGTCGTAGAAAGCGATCAGCTTGTCCAGGCCCAGGGTGCCGGCCAGGGAAGCCACTTCATGGGAAATGCCTTCCATCATGCAGCCATCACCGAGGAACACATAGGTGTGGTGATCGACAACGTTATGACCCGGACGGTTGAACTGCGCGGCGAGGACTTTTTCCGCCAGGGCGAAGCCCACGGCATTGGCCAGGCCCTGACCCAGTGGGCCGGTAGTGGTCTCAACGCCGGGGGTATAGCCGTATTCGGGGTGGCCCGGGGTGCGGCTATGCAATTGACGGAAGTTCTTCAGGTCATCGATCGACAGGTCGTAGCCGGTCAGGTGCAGCAGCGAGTAGATCAACATCGAGCCGTGGCCGTTGGACAGCACGAAGCGGTCACGGTCAGCGAACGATGGATTGCTCGGACTGTGCTTGAGGTAGTCGCGCCACAGCACCTCGGCGATATCCGCCATGCCCATCGGGGCACCTGGGTGGCCGCTGTTGGCTTTCTGCACGGCATCCATGCTGAGGGCACGAATGGCATTGGCACGCTCACGACGGCTGGGCATCGCTGATCTCCTGGGTTTGAATAACGAAACTGAAAAAAGGCGTGCATTTTCCCTCACCCACCCGCGCGGGGCAATGACAGATAGTCATCCAGAGCGGTTTTTCCGGTGGATAAATTCGCATTCGCCAGATGAAACCTTTCCGCTGATGGTTTGTAGAGTAAAGCCCGTATCAGGAAGTGCCATCTATCGAGCAATATCAAAACTTTTTGATATTGACCTTGCGATGATCCGGACCCATCACTAGACTGCCGCACTATGAACTTACGCGTGCCGTCCATTCGCCATGAAGACAGCGATGAACTGGCGGCCCTTTGCAAGGCCGGCGGCGATCCGCTGCGGCTCAATGTATTGCGTGCCCTGGCCAACGACTCGTTCGGCGTACTGGAGCTGGCGCAGATCTTCGGCATCGGCCAGTCCGGCATGAGCCATCACCTCAAGGTCCTGGCCCAGGCCGACCTGGTGGCAACCCGCCGTGAAGGCAACGCCATTTTCTATCGCCGCGCCCTGCCCCACTCCGATCTTCTGGGCGGCAAGCTGCACACGGCATTGCTGGACGAAGTGGACGAACTCGACCTACCGACGGATGTACAGGCTCGCATCGCCCAGGTGCACAGGCAACGGGCCGCCGCCAGCCAGGATTTTTTCGCACGGGTAGCGGAAAAATTCCGCGCCCAGCAGGACCTGATCGCGGGACTGCCGCAATACCGTGAGAGCGTCGTGGCGCTGCTCGACAAGCTGAGCTTCGAGCCTGCCGCCACTGCCATTGAAGTTGGCCCCGGCGACGGTGCTTTTCTGCCGGAGCTGGCGCGACGCTTCAGCCAGGTGACGGCGCTGGACAACAGCCCGGCGATGCTCGAGCTGGCGCGTCAGGTATGCGAACGCGAAAAGCTGACTCATGTCAGCCTGCAATTGGCCGATGCCTTGGAGGGTGTGAACCTGCAGGCCGATTGCGTTGTATTGAATATGGTACTGCACCATTTTGCCGCACCGGCCGATGCGCTCAGGCACATGGCCGGCCTGCTGCAACCAGGCGGTAGCCTGTTGGTGACAGAGTTATGCAGCCACAACCAGAGCTGGGCCAGGGAGGCCTGCGGCGATCTCTGGTTGGGGTTTGAACAGGATGATCTGGCCCGTTGGGCCACCGCTGCGGGCCTCGTGCCCGGGGAAAGCCTCTATGTAGGCTTACGTAATGGTTTCCAGATCCAGGTTCGCCACTTTCAGCGACCGGCTGGCGACACTCACCATCGGTAACTTGTAGGAAAACATCGAGATGAGCGAATACTCCCTTTTCACCTCCGAGTCCGTGTCTGAAGGGCATCCGGACAAAATCGCCGACCAGATTTCTGATGCGGTGCTGGACGCCATTATTGCTGAAGACAAGTACGCCCGCGTGGCGTGCGAGACTCTGGTGAAGACGGGCGTGGCGATCATCGCCGGCGAAGTCACCACCTCGGCCTGGGTCGACCTGGAACAGATCGTCCGCGACGTCATCCTGGGCATCGGCTACAACAGTTCCGACGTCGGCTTCGACGGCGCGACCTGCGGCGTGATGAACATCATCGGCAAACAATCGGTGGACATCGCCCAAGGCGTTGACCGTAGCAAGCCGGAAGACCAGGGTGCCGGCGACCAGGGCCTGATGTTCGGCTATGCCAGCAACGAAACCGACGTACTGATGCCAGCCCCGATCACCTTCTCGCACCAACTGGTGCAGCGTCAGGCCGAAGCCCGCAAATCCGGCCTGCTGCCGTGGCTGCGTCCGGACGCCAAGTCGCAGGTCACCTGCCGTTACGAAAATGGCAAGGTGGTGGGTATCGACGCCATCGTACTGTCGACCCAACACAACCCTGAAGTTTCCTACAAAGACCTGCGCGAAGGCGTGATGGAGCTGATCGTCAAGCACGTGCTGCCTGCCGAACTGCTGAACAAGGACACCCAGTTCCACATCAACCCGACCGGCAACTTCATCATCGGCGGCCCGGTAGGCGACTGCGGTCTGACCGGTCGCAAGATCATCGTCGACAGTTACGGCGGCATGGCCCGTCACGGCGGTGGCGCATTCTCCGGCAAGGATCCATCCAAGGTTGACCGCTCGGCGGCCTACGCCGGTCGCTATGTGGCCAAGAACATCGTCGCCGCCGGCCTGGCCGAGCGCTGCGAGATCCAGGTTTCCTACGCCATCGGCGTTGCCCAACCTACGTCGATCTCCCTGAACACCTTCGGTACCGGCAAGATCGGCGACGACAAAATCATCAAACTGGTCCGTGAAGTGTTCGACCTGCGGCCGTACGCCATCACCACCATGCTTGACCTGCTGCACCCGATGTACCAGGAAACAGCAGCCTACGGCCACTTCGGTCGCACGCCGCAAACCAAGACTGTCGGTAGCGACACGTTCACCACTTTCACCTGGGAAAAAACCGACCGCGCCGACGCCCTGCGCGCCGCTGCCGGCCTGTAATACCTGCTGTCATGAAAAAGCCCCTGGCGACTTGGTCGCCAGGGGCTTTTTCATGCCTGGCATCAACTGCCACACCGCGTTTCGTGGCGAGGGGATTTATCCCCCTCGCCACGAAAGTCAGCAGAACCCTCAGGAACGCCGCGCCACCAGCAGGAACGAAGCGGCGCTCGCCAGCAGTCCCGCACACATCCGATTGAACAAACGCTTGCCACGGGGCTGGGCAAACAGCTTTCGCGCATAAATACCCATGTAGCAATACAGCCCGACGGCAATGCATTCCAACGCCAGGAACAACCCGCCCAGCACGGCGAATTGCTGGGTGACGCTACCCGAACGGTCAACGAACTGTGGCAGAAACGCGGTAAACAACAGGATCGCCTTGGGATTGCCGATAGCCACCAGGAATTCCTGGCGCGCCAGTTGCCCCACGCCCTTTGACTCCATCGACGCTTCGCTACCGACCTCAGGCCGGGCCCGCCACAGCTGCACGGCGAGGTAGAACAGATAACCGGCACCCACGAGCTTGATCCCCAGGAACAGCAATTCCGAGGTATGCAGCACGGCCGTCAACCCCACCGCTGCCAAGGCAATCATGATGGCGAACGCCAGCAGCCGGCCAACACCACCACTGCAACCCCGGACAAAGCCATAACGCGAGGCGTTGCTGATGGATAACAGGTTATTCGGGCCTGGGGCCATGTTCAGGGCGAAACAGGCCGGAATGAAAACAGCGAGTGTCGTCAGGTCCATCGGGTGCACTCCTGGCAGGGCGGTTCGGGAGGTCTATTCTGCGCCGGCCAGCAATGGGTTCAAGGGACAGTTAGGCGATCAAATCACGCCCCACTGTACCGCCACAGTAGCGCCATCAGGCTCGGCAAAATCCGGTAACCATCCTGCCCTCGCCTCCTCTGTTCCAGTGACTAGCCTTCAGGCACATGAACCAGCAAGGATGCTTCGATGACGCTGCTGTTGTGTGCTCTCGTTTTTCTAATGCTCCCTACTCTCGTCATTGCCGCGCCTTGCCCCGATTGGCCCGACGAACGTGCCAGGTCGGAGGTCGCGGCTCTGCAACAGCAAATCGACGCTTGGGACGACAGCTACTACCGTCTCGGCCGCTCACTGGTCGCCGACGAGCTTTACGATCAGTCCCGCACGCAACTGGGCCAATGGCGCAATTGTTTTGATCTTGCGGCGCCGCCTGACCCGCTGCGCACAGCAAGCGGCAAAGTGCTGCATCCAGTCCCTCATACAGGCCTGGATAAGCTGAAGGATGCCGACGCGGTGCGGGCCTGGCTGCAGAATCGGGCAGACATCTGGGTCCAGCCGAAAGTCGACGGTGTGGCGGTCACCCTGATTTATCGCGCAGGTCGTCTGCATCAGGCAATCAGCCGCGGCGATGGCGTCCAAGGACACGACTGGACGGCAACGGCGCGCAAGGTCGACGCCATCCCCCAGCGCCTGCACAGGCCTTCGGACATGCTCGTTCAGGGGGAGTTGTACTGGCGACTGACTGATCACGTGCAGGCCAGGGAGGGCAGTCTTAATGCCCGGGCAACCGTGGCGGGCCTGATGGCTCGCAAGGACCTGACGACTGAACAAACCTCAAGCATCGGCCTGTTCACCTGGGACTGGCCCGAAGGCCCCGCCACCCTGTCCGAGCGCGAGACCCAATTGCATGCGCTGGGCTTCGCCGACACCCGCGGCTACAGCCACCCGGTGCAAGCAGCCGGCGACGCCGAACGCTGGCGCGACCACTGGTATCGCACACCACTGCCATTCGCCAGCGACGGCATCGTCCTGCGCCAGAGCCGCAGACCGCCTGCCAACCGCTGGCAGGCCAAGCCTCCGTTCTGGGGCGTGGCCTGGAAATACCCTTACGCCCAGTCATTGGCCGAAGTGCGCAAGGTGCATTTCAAGATCGGGCGCACCGGACGCATCACACCGTTGCTGGAACTCGAGCCCGTCATGCTCGACGACCGACAGATCCGGCGGGTCAGCGTCAGTTCCCTCAAACGCTGGGCGGACATGGACATCCGCCCCGGAGACCGGGTCGCCATCAGCCTCGCCGGGCTGACCATCCCGCGACTCGATGGCGTTGTGCTGCGCAGTGTCGAGCGGCCGGTCATCACTGCCCCCGTGGCGGCGGATTATCACCCGCTGAGTTGCTGGCAACCGACGCCCGGCTGCGAAAGCCAGTTCCTGGCGCGCCTGAGTTGGCTCAGCGGCAAGCACGGCCTCGCCCTGCCCAATGTGGGCCCCGGGACCTGGGAAAAACTCCTGGCTGCGGGCCGACTCGACGGATTGTTGGATTGGATGACCCTCGACGCCGCCGAGCTTGCTAACATGACCGGCTTCGGCGAACGCAGCAGCGCCCGCCTGCTCGTCAGTTTGCACAGCGCCCGACGACGCCCGTTCGGTCAATGGCTCAAGGCCCTCGGGCTACCGCCCGCCGGAGCGGCCAGTCTGGATGGACCGTGGCACGTGCTGGCCGAACGGACTACCGACCAATGGCAAGCCGAAGCCGGCATCGGGCCGGGACGAGCCGCGCAATTGAGCGCTTTTTTCCGTGACCCGCACGTGCTGGGGTTGAGTGAAGTATTACGCACTGCCGGGGTCGAAGGTTTCTGACATCGTCCCGCGCAATTGAACCCAAGGGGCGAACATGCGTTCCAACAGCGCATCTGGACCGACCGCTCACGAGCTTTTACGGAGTTGCCATGAATTTCCTGCCCCCCTTTGCCTTGCTGGTCTTGTGCGCCACCCTGGCCGCGCCCCTGATGGCGGACGAACAAGCCCCTGAGCTTACCGGTTGCGCAGCCAAGCGCCAGGGCATCATCAATCAGATCGAACTGGCCAAGTCCCGCGGAAATGCAGACCAGCAGGCCGGCCTGGAAAGCGCTCTGAGTGAAGTCACGACCCATTGTACCGACGCATCATTGCGCAAGGAGCGCGAAACCAAGGTGCTCGACGCCAAGCACGAAGTCAGCCGCCGCCAGGCCGAGCTGGAAAAAGCCATGAAAAAAGGCGACCCCGAGCGGATCAACAAGCGCAAGGACAAACTGGCTGCCTCCCGCAAGGAACTGCAGGAAGCGGTGGATGAGTTGGACAAATAAGCACTGAGAGATCGCAATATTCTGTAGGAGCTGCCGAAGACTGCGATCTTTCAAGAGGCGTCAATGATCCCGAAACTCCTTATGACAGGCACTGCACGCATCCTCGACCTTCTGCACCGCCGGCCCCAGGTAACTGGCGCTGTAGGGCTGGACCTTGCTGGCCGTCACCAACTCTCCAGTAGCCGCTTCAAGGTTGTGGGCCAGTTCCTGGAAGCGCGCCTGTTTCTGCCAGACTTCATCCCGCGCACTGGTATGGTCCTGCTCGCGCACTGGCGGGAAGTGTTTCCACGGTTCGCGGGACAACTGATCGAGCTGCACGGCACCCTCGGCGAAGCGCGCACCGTCGAACGGAACCCGGCCACGCAACATGCCGCCCAACTCTTCGTTGGTCTTGAGCATCTGCTTGAAAATCGCCTTGCGCTGGCCCAGCGGGGAGTTGGGATCGACACCGCCGCAGGCGGACAACATCAGGCAGGCCAGCATGGCCATGGAAAATCGTTTTACAAACATCTTGGCCTCGGGGCAGGGAACGGCGGTTAGTATCCTCGGCTCATCGGAAAAGACCAATGGCCCTATTTACAATACGGGTTATTCGAATGCCTGACAGCGCTCGAATGACCGCAAGGAAAAATTTCATGAACAGCCGCTTCAAGACCTGGCACAAAGTCCTGGCGTTGACCCTACCGCTGATCGCACTGCTGGCTGGCTGTAATCGCGGCGAAAAAGGCGAAGAGCCCCGGACTCATGCCCTCGCCACTTATGTCAGTGCCCCTTGGGAAGCGCTACCGGCGGTCTCCGATGAAGACCTGCTGGCCGGTTTCGGCTCCTGGCGCAGCGCATGCACCCGGCTCAAGGCCGATGCGACCTGGGGCCCCACCTGCGCCGCGGCAGCCAATGTGCCGCAGACCGCTCCCACTGTGCGCAATTTCCTGAAACAGAACCTGGAGGTCTACGGCCTGCGCTCGGGAGACAACAGTCCCAACGGCCTGATCACCGGGTACTACGAGCCGGTCTATCCGGGCAGCCTCACCCAGACCGCCAGCGCCAATATCCCGGTGTACGGTGTACCGGAGGACATGATCATCGTGGCGCTGGACAGCCTCTACCCCGAGCTCAAGGGCAAACGCCTGCGCGGTCGTCTCGAAGGCCGGGTGCTCAAGCCCTACGACGACGCAGCCACCATCGAATCCAACGGCGTGAAAGCGCCCGTGATCGCCTGGTTGACGGACCCGATGAACCTGCAGTTCCTGCAGATCCAGGGTTCGGGCCGTATTCGTCTCGATGACGGTCGCCAGTTGCGCATCGGTTACGCCGATCAGAACGGCCACCCCTACCGCCCCATCGGACGCTGGCTGGTCGAACAGGGTGAACTGAAGAAGGAAGACGTGACCATGGGCACCATCAGTGCCTGGGCCAAGGCCCATCCGACCCGGATACCCGAATTGCTGGGCAGCAACCCCAGCTATGTTTTTTTCAACCGTAACCCCGATAGCAACGAAGGCCCGCGAGGCTCGTTGAACGTACCGCTGACCGCCGGCTATAGCGTAGCGGTGGACCGCAAGGTCATTCCGCTGGGCAGCCTGCTGTGGCTCTCCACTACCCGCCCCGACGGCAGCGCATTGAACCGACCGGTCGCGGCCCAGGACACCGGCGGCGCCATTGCCGGTGAAGTACGGGCGGACCTGTTCTGGGGCACCGGCGAAGCCGCGGGGCAATTGGCCGGGGACATGAAGCAACAGGGGCAGATCTGGATGTTGTGGCCCAAGGGCATGGCGTTGCCGCAAGTGCCACAGGTGGCGAATGCCGTCACCGCCAATCCCTGAGAGAAGGGTTGTCTGTACCGACGCCTTCGCGAGCAGGCTCGCTCCCACAGTTGATCTTCAGTGGACAACGATCTTGTGAACACCCGAAATCAATGTGGGAGCGAGCCTGCTCGCGAAGGGGGCCTCCACGGCCCCGGGACTCAACAGCCAGGCTCAGACAGAAACACAGAAGAAACTGACGATCAGCCCCGCTCCCACGAACCACACCAGCGAACGCAGAATCGCCCAGTCCGCCAGGTAGCAAATGATGTACAGCAGGCGACTGGTGATGAACAACACCGCCAGCACATTGATAGTCACCAGTTCGGCGTTGCCGGCCAAGTGCGCAACGATCACCGCGGCAGCGAATGCCGGGGCAATTTCAAAACTGTTGAGCTGCGCGGCATACGCGCGTCGGGGAAAGCCCTCGAGCGTTTCCAGGAAGTCCCGAGGATCGTGATTGTCTCGCAGCCGGTATCTTCCACCGATCTTGGCGATGGCGATACACAGATAAGGCAGGATGATCGCGATCAAAATACACCACAGGGCAACCGTCATGATGCAGTTCCTTCTTTGAGTTTTACGGGGAAGTCGAAAATCGGGAAGTTGCTCAGAATTTAATCACCAGCATGCCAATCAGCACCAGCCCGCAGGCTAAGAGCCGCGGCCGACCGAAAGGTTCTTTCAGGTAGCGCATACCGAACAGCACCACCAGGATCACACTGATCTCCCGCAGCGCCGCCGCTTCGGCGATCGACCCCAGTTGCATGGCCCAGAGCACCAGAGCGTAACTGAACAAGACGCAGAGCCCGACCGCCAACCCGAGCCGCCACTGTTCGCGCCAGAACAGCAGGAACGCCGGTCGTTTGCTCACCACGGCCAATAGCGGGAATGGCCAGGCGCAGAACAGGGTGATCCAGACCAGGTAGTCCAGCGGATGGGACCAGCGCCGCAGGGCCTGGCCATCGATGTAGGTGTAGCAGCCAATACACAGGCCAATCAGCACCACCACCGGCAGCATCGACCAGGGCAGCCGCTCGCCGCCCCCACCCTGCCATAACAGGCACAGCATGCCGAACGGGATCAGCAAAATGCCGAGGGTCTGCTGAGTCGTCAGCACTTCGCCGGCAAAGATCAGCGTCAGGGCCAAGACCACCAGCGGCGACAAGCCGCGCATCAGCGGATAGACCAGCCCCAGGTCCCCGACCCGATACGCCTGGATCAGCAAGTAGCGATATAGCAGCTCAAAGGCCGCCGATGCCAGGATCCACGGCCAGACTTCCATCGGCGGCAGCGCCACGAAGCCCAGGGCCGACACGGCAAACAGCAGCGCGACGCTGTCCATGCACGCCACCACCAGAAGACGCTCGCCACTGAATTTGATCAACGTATTCCAGGCGGCATGCAGCAACGCAGCCACCAATACCAAAGCCGTTGCAAGCACGGCACACTCCTTATTCCCGCCCGTAGGAGCTGCCGAAGGCTGCGATCCTTTGATCTTTCGCTCAAGACTCAAGCGGCAGCGGAAAGATCGCAGCCTTCGGCAGTTCCTACCCGTCAGCCGGGTGATGAATTTTTCGCGATGCGTCAGCAGGTGTTTATACTGCAAACGACCACGCCGCACTCAGTTGCGCATAAGCCAATTCCAATAATTCTGCCGTTGTCCCTTTCAATCGAGTCAGGGCCACGGCATGCGTATGCCTGATCAGAGCGTCAAGACTACAGACAGAGACCTTGCGCATGCCACTCGCCTTGCTTGCTTTGGCCGTTGCCGCTTTCGGCATCGGCACCACCGAATTCGTCATCATGGGCCTGCTGCCCGATGTCGCCCGCGACCTGGCGGTGAGCATTCCCCAGGCCGGATTGCTGATAACCGGCTATGCCCTGGGCGTGGTGTTCGGCGCGCCGATCCTGGCGGTCGGCACCGCCAACATGCCGCGCAAGGCGACATTGCTGGGCATGACGCTGATGTTCATCCTGGGCAACATGCTCTGCGCCCTGGCACCGAACTACGCCACGCTGATGGCCGCCCGCGTCATCACCGCACTATGCCATGGCGCATTTTTCGGCATCGGTTCCGTGGTGGCAGCCGGGCTGGTAGTGCCGAACAAACGCGCCCAGGCTATTGCAATGATGTTCACCGGCCTGACCCTGGCCAACGTCCTCGGCGTCCCCCTGGGTACTGCGCTGGGTCAATACGCTGGCTGGCGTTCGACCTTCTGGGCGGTGTCGGTGATCGGCGTCATCGCCGCCATCGCCCAATGGACGTGGCTGCCCAGGGAAATCCCCATGGAGAAGGCCAACCTGGCCAGCGAATTCAAGGTGCTGGGCAAGACCAGCGTGCTGTTGGCCCTGGGGATGAGCGTGCTGGCGTCCACCAGTCTGTTCAGCGTGTTCACGTACATCGCACCGATTCTCCAGGACATCACCGGGATCAGCCCCCACGGCATCACTCTCATGTTGCTGTTGTTCGGGGTCGGCCTGACGGCAGGCAGCTTCCTCGGCGGGCGCCTGGCGGATCGTCGCCTGTTGCCGTCACTGGTAGGCATGGCCCTGGCCGTGGTGCTGGTGCTGGCCGCGTTCAGCCAGACCAGCCGCTCAGTGATGCCGGCAGCTGTCACGTTGGTGCTGTGGGGGATCTTCGCCTTCGCCCTGTGCCCGATCCTGCAATTGCTGATCATCGATCAGGCCCATGAAGCGCCGAATCTGGGCTCGACGCTGAACCAGAGCGCCTTCAACCTGGGCAACGCGGCTGGCGCCTGGATCGGCGGGCTGGTGGTCGGCAGCGGCGTCGACCTGGCCGAGCTGCCCTGGACTGGAGCCCTGGTGAGTGGGTTGACCGTGCTGACAGCCCTGTACTTCATTCATCACCAGCGTCACCTGGGCGCTCCGGTGGGCGTGGCCGACTAGGCGTGCCACTCTCGCTGCGCACTTGCGCATGGCTGAGCAACGCAAAGATGAAGCTGCCACCGATGATGTTTCCCGCCAGGGTCGGCGCGGCGAACACCAGCCAGAAGTCTTCCCACGACAACTGCCCGGCGAATACCAGATACGACACTTCAGCGGAGCCGACGACAATGTGAGTGAAATCCCCGAGCGCCATCAGGTAGGTAATGAGGATGATGATCCACATCTTGGCGCTTTCCATGGAGGGAATCATCCAGACCATGGTGGCGATCATCCAGCCGGAAATGATGCCCTTGGCGAACATCTGGCCGGTGTCGTTCTCCATGACTTTGCGACCGATCTCGAGGAAAGCCAAGTCGGTACGCGGGTCGAAAATCGGCAGATGCAACATCACGTAGGCCACCAGCAAGGTGCCACAGAGGTTGCCCACCAGCACGATGCCCCATAGCCGCAACAGCCGACCGAAATTGCCCAGGGTGGGTTTGCTCATGATCGGCAGCACGGCAGTCAGGGTGTTTTCGGTGAACAACTGCTGACGGGCCAGGATCACCGCGAGAAATCCGGCACAGTAGCCGAAACTGCCAATAACCTTGAAGGCCTCGCCCTCAGGCAATCGGGAATTGAGCAACCCCATCGCCATCAGCGACAGCCCCATGGTCAACCCGGCCGCCAGGGCCGACCACCAGAGCGCGGCGACACTGCGTTCCAGTTCCTGATTGCCCTGGGTGCGGATGATTTCATGCAGCACCGCAGCCCGTGGCGGCTGGTTGCGGTCGACTTCGTGCTTCTCCTGGGCGGAAAGGTCAGGGGTCTTGCCGTCTTCGTGGGTGTCCATAGAGCTCCTGAACCGGTGGCGTGATGAATCTACGACACGTGGCGTTCGGAGCTGTTCAGTGCTGACTCAAGCTTGATTGGGACTTGGGATTTTCAGTGTTTGAACTACCGCTATCGCGAGCAGGCTCGCTCCCACAGGAGAATGGGGGCTTATGTGGGAGCGAGCCTGCTCGCGATGGGTACACCGCCCGTCTCACTCGCTGGCAATATCGTCCTTGAACTGATCCTTCACGTACTTGATCTCGGTCCGCCCATGGGGCGCCGGCAGACCATCCTCGCCAAGGTTGACGAAAACCATTTTCTCCACGGTCAGGATGCTCTTGCGGGTGATCTTGTTGCGCACTTCACAGGTCAGGGTAATGGAGGTGCGGCCAAATTCGGTCGCGGTAATGCCCAGTTCGATGATATCGCCCTGGCGCGAGGCGCTGACGAAGTTGATTTCCGAGATGTATTTGGTCACCACGCGCTGGTTGCCCAGCTGGACGATGGCGTAGATCGCCGCTTCTTCGTCGATCCAACGCAGCAGGCTGCCACCGAACAGCGTGCCATTGGGATTGAGGTCTTCGGGCTTGACCCATTTGCGGGTGTGGAAATTCATGATCGCTCCTGAGCGTCTGGCCAATGAATGCCTGCATCATGGCAGACCGGACAGGCAGGCTCTACGCCGCTGGTTCAATAACAGTCATCGGCAATTTTGATTTGCCGACAGAAACCCTTTTGGAAGATCCGATTAGCCCGCTATAATCGCCCTCGCTTTACCCGGTCCACGCTTTGGACCGTTCCCGCCACCTGTCCGAGGGGCGCTGCAGCAGGCAAGACCTGTCAGGCTCGGATGGGGCGTTGTTCGTTCGGGGCTCCCCGCACGAACACTAAACGCACAACGGCGCCCATTCGCATACATTACGAATGGAGGCTCTTCATGAGCGCTGTTATCACGCCTGCAGATTTTACCGATTACAAAGTCGCCGATATGTCCCTGGCCGCCTGGGGTCGTCGCGAAATCATCATCGCCGAATCCGAAATGCCGGCCCTGATGGGCCTGCGCCGCAAGTACGCTGGTGAACAACCGCTCAAGGGCGCGAAGATCCTCGGCTGCATCCACATGACCATCCAGACCGCCGTGCTGATCGAAACCCTGGTCGCCCTGGGTGCCGAAGTGCGCTGGTCGTCCTGCAACATCTTCTCGACCCAGGACCAGGCCGCTGCCGCCATTGCCGCCGCCGGTATCCCGGTGTTCGCCTGGAAGGGCGAGACCGAGCAGGAGTACGAGTGGTGCCTGGAGCAGACCATCCTCAAGGATGGCCAGCCGTGGGACACCAACATGATCCTCGACGACGGCGGCGACCTGACCGAATTGCTGCACAAGAAATACCCGGCCGTCCTGGACAAGGTCCACGGTGTGACCGAAGAAACCACCACCGGCGTGCACCGTCTGCTGGACATGCTGGCCAAGGGCGAACTGAAGATCCCGGCCATCAACGTCAACGACTCGGTGACCAAGAGCAAGAACGACAACAAGTACGGCTGCCGTCACAGCCTCAACGACGCCATCAAGCGCGGCACCGACCACCTGTTGTCGGGCAAGCAGGCGCTGGTGATCGGCTACGGTGACGTGGGCAAGGGCTCGGCCCAATCCCTGCGCCAGGAAGGCATGATCGTCAAGGTGTCCGAAGTCGACCCGATCTGCGCCATGCAAGCCTGCATGGACGGTTTCGAATTGGTTTCGCCGTTCATCGACGGGATCAACGACGGCACCGAAGCCAGCATCGACAAGGCCTTGCTGGGCAAGATCGACCTGATCGTGACCACCACCGGCAACGTCAATGTCTGCGACGCGAACATGCTCAAGGCCCTGAAGAAGCGCGCGGTGGTGTGCAACATCGGTCACTTCGACAATGAAATCGATACCGCTTTCATGCGCAAGAACTGGGCTTGGGAAGAAGTGAAGCCGCAGGTTCACAAGGTTCACCGCACCGGCACCGGCAGCTTCGACCCACAGAACGACGACTACCTGATCCTGCTGGCCGAAGGCCGCCTGGTGAACCTGGGCAACGCTACCGGTCACCCGAGCCGGATCATGGACGGTTCTTTCGCCAACCAGGTCCTGGCCCAGATCTTCCTGTTCGGCCAGAAGTACGCCGACCTGTCGCCGGCCCAGAAAGCCGAGCGCCTGACGGTGGAAGTATTGCCGAAGAAACTCGACGAAGAAGTAGCCCTGGAAATGGTCCGCGGTTTCGGCGGCGTGGTCACCAAGCTGACCAAGCAACAGGCTGACTATATCGGCGTGACCGTCGAAGGCCCGTTCAAGCCGCACGCTTACCGCTACTGATTGGCATTGCATGCCCCTGATGTGGGGCCTGTGGGAGCCGAGCTTGCTCGCGATGCAGACACCTCGTCCTGTCTGTCGGACCGAGGCGATTCTGATCGCGAGCAAGCTCAGCTCCCACACAAGCCCGCTTCCACATTGTGATGTGCAAGGCTTCCAGGCTTACGAGTTTCCAAGGATATGACCATGTCCCAAGACCGTCGCTACAGCTTCGAGTTCTTCCCGACGAAGACCGATGCTGGTCACGAAAAACTGATCGCCACTGCCCGTCAGCTGGCGAGCTACAACCCCGACTTCTTCTCCTGCACCTATGGCGCCGGCGGCTCGACCCGTGACCGCACGATGAACACCGTGCTGCAGCTGGAAAGCGAAGTCAAAATCCCGGCTGCCCCGCACCTGTCCTGCGTAGGCGACAGCAAGGACGACTTGCGCACCCTGCTGGCTCGCTACAAGGCCGCGGGCATCCAGCGTATCGTTGCCCTGCGTGGTGACCTGCCCTCGGGCATGGGCATGGCCAGTGGCGAGCTGCGCCATGCCAACGACCTGGTGAGCTTCATTCGTGAAGAAACCGGCGAGCACTTCCACATCGAAGTCGCCGCTTATCCGGAGATGCATCCCCAGGCGCGTAATTTCGAAGATGACCTGCGCAACTTCGTCAACAAGGCCAATGCTGGCGCCAACAGTGCGATCACCCAGTACTTCTTCAACGCCGACAGTTATTTCTACTTTGTCGAACGCGTGCGCAAGATGGGTGTGGACATTCCCGTCGTGCCGGGAATCATGCCGATCACCAACTACAGCAAACTGGCGCGCTTCTCCGACGCCTGCGGTGCGGAAATACCTCGCTGGATCCGCAAACAGCTGGAAGCCTACGGCGACGATACGTCCAGCATCCAACGCTTCGGCGAAGATGTAATCACACAAATGTGTGAGCGCTTGTTGCAGGGCGGCGCACCGGGGCTGCATTTCTATACCCTGAACCAGGCCGAACCCAGTCTGGCGGTATGGAATAATCTCAAGTTGCCGCGCTAGTAGCCTTTGCGGTTAATTTGAGTACTCGAATTAGCCACACTGGCCACCAGGGTTAACGTCGTGACAAGCAGGCCTTGGCGGATGCCAGGGCCTTTCACTATCCAATGATGTTCAAAGGATTGCAGTCGATGCCAAACGACCACCGGTCGACGCCCCCTCAACTCATCTATCTGGTCTACGGGGCTGAAACCTATCACCAGGAAGCTGTGTTCAGTATCGCCAGTGCCCTCGCCGGCCTGCGCGAAACCCCCGGTGAAGCGTTGGACATCCAGGTATTCACTGACAATCCCAAGCCCTATCACGGGCTGCCGGTGCGCTTGCGCCCCCTGGACAATGAGACCCGACTGGCCTGGACTGGCCCCCACGGCTATCACTTCCGCGCCAAGCATGTAGTCATGCAGAAAGTGCTCGAGGAAACCGAGCTGGCCCTGCTGATCGACACTGACACCTTCTTCCATTGCTCCCCGCTGGAGCTGTTTCGGCGCATCCAGCCCGGTACGCTGCTATGCAACGCCGTCACCCTGAGCTACGGAGACAACAAGGACGCCGAGCTTTACGTGGCCCTGGCGCAGTTCCTTCAGCAACGCCAACTGGCGGACGACAACATGTTACTGCTCAATTCAGGGGTGATCGGTCTCCATTCAAGCGACGCGGTCGTGCTGGATCGTTCGATTGCTCTGATGGATGAGCTTTTTCCCCTGGCGAAAGGGGCTTACACCCTGGAGGAGTTCTGCCTCTCGGTGGCGGCCTATGATGGAATGAAGGTACGCGAATGTCCGGATCTAATTCACCATTACTGGAGCCGCAAGCAACTGTTTCGCGCCAAGATAAAAGCCTGGCTTGATAAGCACCACGCCAATCCTGTCTGCCTGCAAGCCCTGGACGAAACCCGACAGGTTACCGTCACCCTGCCCCGCCCCCCGACATTGCAGCGGCTGGCCTATAAACTTGTCACTGTGGCGCTGCCCGGCCATAAGCGACAATTCATGCGGGAAATTCTCTACGGCTGCTACCGCCACGCCAATCAGTTCGATCAGGCTTGTGCTCCGGTCTGGTGGGAAAAGGCCCTGGAGAACGTCGAGCACCGCCTGAAAAAGCCGTTGGAAGACCACGAGCTCAAACACTGGCTCAACCATCCGCTGATTCGCCTGGTGCTGGGTCGTCGCCGCAAAGCCATCTATTCGCACCTGATGCAAAAAAAAGACAACGAGTGATCTGTGTGGGTGATTTCTGCGCTCAAACGAACCGCACAGACCACCAGGGCACGCGTTGACCTGTGAGCCAGAGCGCTCTGGCTATTTGGTCCGTACTCATCGTAACCTCAGGCTATGCCCGTCATCGCCCAATTACTGACCGCCCTTCTTTTCCTGTGCCTGAGCCTTGCCGCCCGGGCCGAAAAGTTGCGTATCGTTACCGAACCCTGGGCGCCCTACGTCTTTGAGGAGAACGGCAAGATCCTGGGGCTGGATTACGAGACCACAGCCATCGTATTCAAGCGCCTGGGCATTGATGTCGAATGGCAGCTCCTGCCATGGAAACGATGCCTGGCGATGCTGGAACAAGGTCTGGCGGATGGGGCACTGGACATTTTTCACAGCGACGAACGCGACTCCATGTTGCTCTATCCCAGCGAGCCACTGTCGGAAGTAGAATTCGTGATGTTCCATGCCAACGCCAGGCCCCATCCATTTCACACGCTCGCGGACCTGAGTGGCCTGACCGTCGGCACGTCGCCCGGTTATCTCTACAGCCAGCCATTCCGGGAGTCGACTTTGTTCAAGCGTGAAACCGCGCCCACCCACGAAGCCAACTTCGGTAAGTTGCAACTGGGCCGGATTGATCTGCTCATCACCGATCGCCGGGTGGGCCGACATCTGCTCAAGCAAATGCAACTGGGCGACCAGATCAGCGAAAATCCCACCGTCGTAAGCCGTCAAAGCCAATACCTGGCCCTGCGGCGCAAGGCCGGAATGGATTTGCTGGTGCAACGCTTCAGCGCCGAACTCAAGCGTTTCAAGCGCGAGCCGGCCTATGCCGAGCTGAATGCTCGCTATGACAGCACACCTGTCAATGAGAGGATGAAATAAACCGTTGAGCAGCAGGAAAGCGGCGCAGGGCGTTTGCTCTGTTATACTCGCGCCTTCCCGCCAGGCTCACGCCCGGACACCCGGTCTTGCAAAAGGCATCCCGACATCGCTACAGCGCAGCTTCCAGCCAGCGCGAGCCTTGTCCGGAGCTGTCTTCCAGACCCGGCAGGACCGGACGGGATGACGTCTTTTTGAACGTCATTCGCGCCAGGCAAGACTATCCCATTGGGCCAGGCCCTCACTAAAAACAGGATTACTCATGTCCTTTGCTTCCCTCGGTCTCTCCGAGGCTTTAGTCGGCGCCATCGAAGCCGCCGGCTACACCGAGCCTACCCCGGTGCAACAGCGGGCCATCCCCGCCGTGTTGCAAGGTCGCGACCTGATGGTCGCCGCGCAGACAGGTACTGGTAAAACCGGCGGTTTCGCCCTCCCGATCCTGGAGCGGCTGTTCCCCAACGGTCACCCGGACAAATCCCAGCGTCACGGCCCGCGCCAACCGCGCGTACTGGTCTTGACCCCGACCCGGGAACTGGCTGCCCAGGTCCACGAGAGCTTCAAGATCTACGCCCGTGACCTGAAATTCGTCAGTGCCTGCATTTTCGGCGGCGTCGGCATGAATCCCCAGGTCCAGGCCATGGCGCGCGGCGTCGACGTGCTGGTGGCCTGCCCCGGCCGCCTGCTGGATCTGGCCGGTCAGGGCAGCGTCGATCTGTCCCACGTTGAAATCCTCGTGCTGGACGAAGCCGACCGCATGCTCGACATGGGCTTTGTCCATGACGTGAAGAAAGTCCTCGCCCGCCTGCCCGCCAAGCGTCAGAACCTGCTGTTTTCGGCAACGTTCTCCAAAGACATCACTGATCTGGCCGGCAAGCTGCTGCACAACCCGGAACGCATCGAAGTAACGCCGCCGAACACCACGGTCGAGCGTATCGAACAGCGCGTATTCCGCCTGCCAGCCAGTCATAAACGCAGCCTGCTGGCGCACCTGATCACCACCGGTGCCTGGGAACAGGTCCTGGTGTTCACCCGCACCAAGCACGGTGCCAACCGCCTGGCCGAGTATCTGGACAAGCATGGCCTGCCGGCCGTGGCGATCCACGGCAACAAGAGCCAGAACGCTCGCACCAAGGCCTTGGCCGACTTCAAGGCCGGCGAAGTACGGATCCTGGTTGCCACTGACATTGCCGCCCGCGGCCTGGACATCGACCAGTTGCCCCACGTGGTCAACTTCGAGCTGCCGAACGTCGACGAAGACTACGTGCACCGGATCGGTCGTACCGGTCGGGCCGGTCGTTCGGGCGAGGCGATCTCGCTGGTCGCTCCGGACGAAGAAAAGCTGCTCAAGAGCATCGAGCGCATGACCCGGCAGAAGATTCCCGATGGTGATCTGATGGGCTTTGATGCCAGCACCATCGAGGCCGAGAAACCTGAAGTGCGTGAACGTCCGGACGTACGCAACCCGCGCAACCCACGTGGCCCACGCGGTGACGGTCCGAATGGCGGCGGTGGCGGTCGCAAGGACAAGGGTAAGGATAAAGGCAAGGAAAAACCGGCCGGCAGCAGTCGTGGCGAACGCCCGGCGCGCGAGCAAAAGCCCCGCGAAGGCACCCCAGCCCGTGAACAACAGCGCCCAGCCCCTCGTGCCGCCGCTGATCGCGCCCCGGACGAGTTCCTGGACGACGATATCGATAACTTCGGTAACCGCGTCGACTACGTACCGCAGCAGAAACCGGCCCAGGGTCGTGGTCGCCGTCCGGGGGCTCCGGCACAGGGTGCTGGCGCAGGCGCGCCACGCAGCGGCCAATCGCAGGGGCGCCAGAACGGTCCGCGCAACAGCAACGGCTCGTCCACTGGTACCCCGCCAGCCAAGCGCAACGGCCCTCGCAACGGCGGCCCTCGTGATGGTCAGGCGCGCCGCGAAGATGCCCGCCGTCGCCCGGCCCGCGATGACCAGGCGAGCCAGGAACCTGCAGTGCAGACCCCTCGTGGCAACCAGCCGAAAATCATGCACAAGGAATCGAAACTTGATCGCTTCCCGACGCCTGAGCAACTGGACCAACTGCCAAGCCGCCCACGGGGTGAGAAACCTGCGTTGCTGACTCGCAATCGCTGAGTTATTCCAAACGCTGAAAATGCCCCTGATCTCACAACCAGGGGCATTTTTTTGAGTCGACGCAGATCCAAATGTGGGAGCGGGCTTGCTCGCGAAGACGGTGTGTCAGGCAACGTGATTGGCACAGATGCACCGCATTCGCGAGCAAGCCCGCTCCCACAGGGGTCTGCGTTACCTTTCGAATTTCGTATGGCAATAAAAAACGCCCCCGATCGCAGGATCGGGGGCGTTTTTTTAGGCGCGAATATTACTTCGCTTTGACACCTTCAAAGGTTACGTACAGCTCGACCGCGTCGGACGATGGCCCCAGGTCTTTTTGTTTGCCGAAGTCGGAACGCTTGATGCTGGTGGTTCCTTCGAAACCGGCACGGTAGCCACCCCATGGATCCTTGCCTTCGCCCAGGAACGTGGCCTTGACCACAACTGGTTTGGTCACGCCCAGCAGGGTCAGGTTACCGGTAACGTCGGCGGTGTCCTTGCCATCGGCGTTCTTGCCGGTGGATTTGACGCTGGTGGAAACGAAAGTGGCCTTGGCGAACTTGCCAGCGTTCAGGAAGTCAGCGCTGGCGATGTGCTTGTCGCGCTCGGCGTTGTTGGTGAACACGCTGGAGGTGTTGACGTTGAACTCAACCTTGCTGTCTTCAGGCTTGGCGGCATCGAAGCTGAACTTGCCGTCGATGTCCTTGAAGGTACCGGTGATGTAGCTATAGCCCAGATGGCTGATCTTGAAGTCGACGAAGG
Source organism: Pseudomonas corrugata (assembly GCF_001269905.1). Classification (GTDB taxonomy): domain Bacteria; phylum Pseudomonadota; class Gammaproteobacteria; order Pseudomonadales; family Pseudomonadaceae; genus Aquipseudomonas; species Aquipseudomonas corrugata. The sequence goes on from NZ_LHVK01000003.1 coordinate 117,177, forward strand.
CGTGCTGGCCTTCCTTGTCGACCACATAGTCGGCAGCCATGGCCTGGCCGGCCGACAACAGTGCAGAACCGATTGCCAGGGCGGCGAGCGTCTTTTTCAACATGCTTTCTATTCCTTAGGAGTCGAGGTTGAACATCAGGCTTGGCGCCCCAGCATTCGCTTGAGGGTCGCGTCACGGTCGATAAAGTGGTGTTTCAGTGCTGCCAGTGCATGAAGGCCGGAGAAAATGACCAGCGCCCATGCCAGGTACAGGTGGATCTGGCCGGCGACGTCTGCCTGGTCGGGCAGTCCGGACACCAGCGCGGGGACTTCAAACAAACCGAACACCGGAATCCCGACACCCTCTGCAGTGGAAATCAGGTAACCGGCGCCCATCAAGGCAAACAACCCGAGATACAGGGCACCATGGCCAAGCTTCGCGCCGACACGGGTCATGCGCCCATAGGTTTCCAGAGTCGGTGGCGGTGGGCTGACAAAGCGCCAGATCACCCGCAGCAGCATCACCGCCAGCAGCACCAGGCCGATGCTCTTGTGCAGGTCCGGCGCAGCTTTGCGCCAGGTGCTGTAGTAATCCAGGCCGACCATCCACAGCCCCAGCGCGAACAACCCGTACACCACCAGCGCAACGCCCCAGTGCATGACGATGCTGACCCTGCCATAGCGAGAAGAAGAGTTGCGTAGCTGCATTGCTCATATCCTGTAAAAACTGCGACCAAGACTAGCGAGTTATCTATCGATTTAAAGCGGAAATTTTTGCTTTGAAATATCGAGAAATACGATCATCAGTCTGGGTTGGGTGGGTTAAGGAAAGATTAACGCCAACACGATGCGTGTTAGCGAGGGGCACCAGCAACCATGAAGCGGCTAAACGGATCCCATCATCAGCAAGCTTACCCTCCAAAGGAGCCCTGGTGGACCGTAATTGCGCCCCAAGTATTTGCTTTGCAATATATATGTATTGCCCTTTCGGTTTTTATCCTTGATTAAATGAGCGCTCAACATTCATTTAACAAGGTGAAACACATGGCTGTTCCTTATACTCCATTTCGAGCAAGCGGCTCTCCAATATTGCCTCCCAACCAAACAATGTCAGCAGGGCAGTACCTTCAATCACCTAACGGACGATTTCGACTGGTGTTACAAGCTGATGGGAATTTGGTCATCAAGGACGGAGAGACTATCGTCTGGACCGCAAATGGCAACCAGCTTTACAGCGTAACTTTGCACCCAAAAAGAATGCGCGAGCCACTGCAGTTTGTAATCAGCAACAGTGGTTTTCTTTATGACCCAGCCAGAGGGCGCTTATGGATTGCGGAAAGTACTCATAGCAGGGACAAATCGCTTTGGTACAACTCTTGTATGGTCATGCAGGATGACGGCAATCTGGTCATCCACGACAGGCGAACGGGAAAGCTGTGTTGGGCTCGCTCTGGCTTTGTCCCGGGGCGGCTTTCCAAGCCAAGGCGAGTGAAGGTCCTGTTTGAAGATGTACCGATCCACACATGGACATTTTCATTAGGGCCGTTCTAATAGATATCCACCACCCTATATCTCCTAGTTAACTGAACACTCAGGCTTGTACGGATCCATACTGCATTTAAAAGCTAAACCAGGATCAACTTTGGGAATCATCGGAATCGTAAGAGGGTCTCTACAGCCACCATATACACAACCAGAAAGTACGATTACTGTCATTAGCATCATTAATAATTTCATAAGCACTCCAGTCTTTTTTTGTTTTGCAGAGACTAGAGCGCAACGCTTGGCACAATCTATCGTTCCCTTCCGACACTGTTGTGGGAAGCATCTGATAAATCGCATGGGCGTGTAGGACCGGAATCGTAAAGTCAGGCGACTCCAGGGCGCGGCATCATGCAACCGGATATTCAATATCTGGATAAACGAGCAAAAAAAAGCGCGACCCTTAGGCCGCGCTTTTTTACACCTGGACGTTACTGAGCCGCGGGCTCAGTGGTTGTCGCCGGTTTGGCCGCTGGCTTCTTCGCCGGTTCAGCCTTTTTCACAGGTGCCTTGGCCGGGGCTTTTTTTGCCGCGGGTTTGGCGGCCGGCTTCTTCGGCGCGGCTTTGGTCGTGGCCTTTTTGGTCGGCTCGGCTTTTACCGGCGTCGCAGGCTTCGGCGCTTCAACCGGCGCTGGGGCCGGGGTTGGCGCTGGAGCAGGGGCCGGGGTCGACGGAGTGACCGGCTCGGGTGCCTTGACCGGCTCTGGCTTCTTCTCGTCATCCGAACCGCCGAACAGGTTGGTGAAGAAGTTGCCTTTCTTCGCCGCCACTGCACCTGCAGTCGCGGCCGGAGCGACCTTGACCGGTTCGAACGACTTGCCCGCCGCCAGGTCCTGCACTTGGCTGGCCGCGCGCTGGCCGCTACGCAACGCGCCTTCCAGGGTGCCTGGGTACAAGGCGTCCGTGTGTTCACCGGCAAAGGCTACGCGCTGCAACGGTTTTTCCCACAGGCGCCAGTACTTGCTGATCTGGCCCGGACCAAAGGCCAGGTACGAACCGGCCGTGGATGGGTCAGTGCTGTAGCGGCGGATTTCATAACCGGTGAAGGCCCCGCGGGCTTGTGGATAAAATGCGTGCAGGCGGATCAATACCTGATCGACCATCTGCTTGTCGCCAAAAGCCTGCATCACTCGGGCATTGTCACCCGAAAGGTTGATGATCACATTGGCACCGCCCTTCAAGGCCGGCTCGATCCACATCATGCCCAGGCCGGCATTGCTGAAGATCTCCCCCGACATGCGCGCCTTGCTGTCCCAGACCGGGGTCTTGAACTTGAGCATGATCTGGTCGCGCCAGCCGTAGTTGGTGCCCTTGATGGCGCCAAGGTGCTGGGCATCCAGGGCCGGGGTCAGTTGGATCTTGTTCAGGGCGCGCAGCGGTACGGCCAGTACCACGTAATCGGCTTGGTAGCCGACGCTGCCGACCTTGACGGTCACACCGTCCTTGTCCTGGGAAATGGCTGACACTGGAGAATCGGTCTTGATGGTTTTCAACTGCTTGAGGAAGGCCTGGGCCAGCACCTGGCTGCCGCCGAGCAAACGCGAAGCCCGCAGGTCGCGATCGGACACGCCGCGATTGACGCGGTTCTGCTGTGCGAAATACAGCAGCGACAGGCGCGAAGGTTCGTCGTAACGGGTACGGATCTCCTGATTCACCAGCTGCCGTGCGGTGGCCGGCAGTTGCAGGCGATCGAGCCAGGCGGACACGGTCATCTGGTCCAACGCATGCAAGGTGCTGGTGGCGGTCGGATTCAGCGGGTCTTCGATGGAACGTGCCAGCTCATCCAGGGTGGTTTCGTAGCGTTTGATGGCTTCGGCGGTGGCAGGCTGCTTCGCGGCCAGGTCAGCGGCGGTAAAATAGGTGCCGTCGATCAGATAGCTGGGGGTGCGCACGAACTCGGGGGCCGAGGTGGTACCCAGCTTGAACGTCGAGATGTATTTGTTGAGCACCGGCTGGGTCTTTTCGTTGCCGATCCACTCGCTGGTGGCCATGCCCGAACGACCGCCCACGCTGGGCTTGGCTTCAAGCAAGGTCACCGCCCAACCTTTGTTCTGCAACTCATAGGCCGCCGTGAGCCCCGCCAGGCCGCCACCGATGACGATGGCCGTCGGTTGCTTGTCCTTCGCCAGCGCCGTAACGCTGAAGAGCCCTATCACCACCAGCGCACACGCGCGCAGCCAACCAGCAGACATTCAGCGAACTCCGGAATAAAGCAGGAAAAATTTCAGGTTTCGAGCCAGCCGGCTCAGAGAACGGCGAAGAATACGTCAGCCATCAAAACGCCGCCAGCGACGTCTATCGCCTCGCTCAAAGTAGCAGGAACGACACAATGGGTTGTTCGCAGGGCCGTCATTGCATAGGCTTGCCCGATTGTTTGGCCCGCGCCCGCCGCGAGCCGCCTCGAGGAGACTGTAGATGGGCCTGAACAACCAGTGGATGCAACGCGACCTCGCAGTGCTGTGGCATCCCTGCACCCAGATGAAAGACCACGAACAACTGCCGCTGATCCCCATCAAGCGCGGTGAGGGCGTCTGGCTGGAAGATTTTGAAGGCAAGCGCTACCTCGACGCCGTCAGCTCCTGGTGGGTCAACGTATTCGGCCATGCCAACCCACGCATCAACCAGCGAATCAAGGACCAGGTCGACCAGTTGGAGCATGTGATCCTCGCCGGTTTCAGCCACCAGCCTGTGATTGAGCTGTCCGAGCGCCTGGTGAAAATGACGCCAGAAGGACTGACACGGTGCTTCTACGCCGATAACGGTTCGTCCTGCATCGAAGTGGCGATGAAGATGAGCTTTCATTACTGGGTCAATCGCGGCCGTCCCGACAAGAAGCGCTTCGTCACCCTGAGCAACAGTTATCACGGCGAAACCATCGCGGCGATGTCGGTAGGCGATGTGCCGCTGTTCACCGAGACCTACAAGGCGTTGCTGCTGGACACCCTCAAGGTGCCAAGTCCCGACTGCTACCATCGCCCTGAAGGCATGAGCTGGGAAGAGCATTCACGCACGATGTTCGCCGCCATGGAACAGACCCTCGCCGAACACCACGACACCGTGGCCGCGGTGATCGTCGAGCCGCTGATCCAGGGCGCCGGCGGCATGCGCATGTATCACCCGGTGTACCTGAAGCTGCTGCGCGAAGCCTGTGACCGCTATGGCGTGCACCTGATCCATGACGAAATCGCCGTGGGCTTCGGCCGCACGGGAACGATGTTCGCCTGCGAGCAGGCCGGTATCACGCCGGACTTCCTTTGCCTGTCCAAGGCCCTGACCGGTGGTTACCTGCCGCTGGCGGCGTGCCTGACCACCGACGATGTCTACAGCGCGTTCTACGACGATTACCCCACCCTGCGCGCCTTTCTGCATTCCCACAGCTATACCGGTAACCCGCTGGCCTGCGCGGCCGCCTTGGCGACGCTGGATATCTTCGAAGAAGACCACGTCATCGACAACAACAAGGCCCTGGCCCAGCGCATGGCGAGCGCCACCGCGCACCTGGCCGATCACCCGAACGTGGCCGAAGTGCGCCAGACGGGCATGGTGCTGGCCATCGAGATGGTCAAGGACAAGGCGAGCAAGACCGCTTACCCCTGGCAGGAGCGACGCGGCCTGAGCGTGTTCCAGCATGCCCTGGAGCGCGGTGCGTTGCTGCGGCCGCTGGGCAGTGTGGTGTATTTCCTGCCGCCGTACGTCATCACCCCGGAGCAGATCGACTTCCTGGCACAAGTGGCCAGCGAAGGCATCGACATTGCCACCCGGGATACGGTCAGCGTGGCGGTGCCGAAGGACTTCCACCCGGGTTATCGCGATCCGGGCTGAGCCTGGGCCACCGCCATCGCGGGCAAGCCTTGCTCCCACAGAGAAATGCGAAACCACTGTGGGAGCAAGGCTTGCCCGCGATGAGGCCGGGCGCTTCAACCACGATCATTTTTTTCTTGCAGAGACTCCACATGAGACTGTCCCGCTTCTTCATCGACACCCCCCTGAGCCTCGGCGCTCACGAGTTGCCCGAAGCCCAGGCCCATTACATCGGCCGTGTGCTGCGCATGGCCGAAGGGGATGCGGTGCAGGTGTTCGACGGTTCGGGCCAGGAGTTTCGCGGTAGCCTGGCCGAAGTCGGCAAGAAGCGCGTGCGGGTGCAACTGGATGAGCAATTCGCCGGGCAGCCTGAATCGCCACTGCGCATCCACCTCGGCCAAGGCTTGTCCCGGGGCGAGCGCATGGACTGGGCCATCCAGAAAGCCACCGAGCTGGGAGTCAGCGAGATCACGCCGATTTTCAGCGAACGCTGCGAAGTGCGCCTCAAGGACGAGCGCGCCGACAAACGCCTGCTGCACTGGCGCCAGGTGGCGATCAGCGCTTGTGAGCAATGCGGACGCTCGACCGTACCGGTGATCCATCCGCCGTTGCTGCTGGCCGACTGGCTGAAGCAGACCGATGCCGAGCTGAAGCTGGTGCTGCACCCGGTAGCCGAGCCACTGGTCAGTCATGCCAGACCCTCGACGCTGGCGTTCCTGATAGGCCCCGAGGGCGGTTTGTCCGATGCCGAAGTCGAACAGGCCGCCAGCGCCGGTTACCACGCCGCCCGCCTCGGTCCCCGCGTGCTGCGTACCGAGACCGCGCCGGTGGTGGCGCTGGCGGTGGCGCAGCAGCTGTGGGGGGATTTCTAGACCCGTCGAAGTTTCACTTGTGGGAGCGAGCCTGCTCGCGATAGCGGTGTATCAGTCAATCACCTCCTGATTGACACGCCGCCTTCGCGAGCGGGCTCGTTCCCACAATGGTTATTGGCGTTGCCGATTATTGCACCGGATCACTCACCGGCCTGGCGATGATCGCCTTCAGCTCACTGGTCATCGGAAACTCCAGGTTCAGGCCCTTGGGTGGTATCGGTTTCTGAAACCAACGGTCATAGATGGCGTTGATCTCACCTGACTTGTACAGGTCCCCCAGGGCCGCATTGACCAACGCCAGGAATTGCGGATCGTCCTTGCGCACCATGCAACTGTAGATTTCCCGCGACTGTTCTTTGCCCACCACGACCCAGTTGTGTGGATCACGGGCCTTGGCTCGTTCGCCATAGAGCAGCGCATCGTCCATGTAAAAAGCCGCCGCCCGACCGGTCTCGAGCATCTGGAACGCCTCGCCATGGTCTTTCGCACTGATGATGAACATGTCGGCCTGGTTGTCCTGGTTGTAGCTTTTCAGGAAACGCTCGTTGGTGGTGCCTGCGGTGGTCACCACGTTCTTGCCGCGCAGGTTGGCAAAGCTGTGGATACCGCTGTCCCTGGCCGTCAGCAGTTGACCCTTCACATAGATGAAACCATAGGAAAACGCCACCTGCTTCTGCCGCTCGGCCGTCACGCCGGTGGAGCCACACTCCAGGTCGACGGTGCCGTTCTGCACCAGCGGGATGCGGGTCTGGGAGGTCACCAGGTTGTACTTCACATCCAGTTGCGGCAATGCCAGTTGGGTCTTGATCCGCTCGACGATTTTGTTCGCCAGGTCCACTGAGTAGCCCATCGGTTTGCCGCTGCTGTCACCTATGTAGGAAAACGGCACCGAGGCGTCGCGATACCCCAGGGTGATGCCGCGGGTATTGGCGATTTTCCCCAGCGTGCCGCTCGGAGGGGCTTGTGTAGCCTGGACATGGGCGCTCAACAACAGGCTCAGGGTGCAGCCGATCAACGTGATTTTTTGCATTGTTATTCTCCGTTGCGGGTGGGTCAGGCGGCGCGGGGCGTGAGGCCCTGCAGATCAATGGACGGCGTGCGCTGGCGGATCAGTTCGCTGAGCAGGCGAGCGCTGCCGCAAGCCAGGGTGAAACCCAGTGCTCCATGGCCGAGGTTGAGCCACAGGTTGCGATAGCCGGTGGCGCCGATCAGCGGCACGCCGCTGGGCGTGGCCGGGCGCATGCCGGCCCATTCGACGGCGTGTTCATAATCCCCGGCCAAGGGAAAAGTTTCCCGGGCCTGGCGCTTGATCAAGGCCAGGCGCCGCGGATCCGGCGTCGGGTCGAAGCCGACGATATCCACCATCGCCGCCACCCGCAAATGTTCGCCGATTCGCGCATAAACGATCTTGCGGTCATAGTCAGTGATGCTCAGGTCCGGAGCCCGATGCGCTGCGCCGATAGGCACGGTCAGGCTGTAACCCTTGAGCGGATACAGCGGCATTCGCACTCCCGGTAACGCCAGGGTCGCGCTGCGGTGACCGGCGGCAATCACGAGGCTGTCCACCGGCAAGCGCTGTCCATTCAACTCGATGGCGTGCACCTGGCCATCGGCGTGGCAAATGCCAGTCACCGTCTCCCCCAACAAGAATTCACAGCGCCCCGATGCCTGCAAGCGTGCGGCCAGTTGCTGGCAGAAAGCGTGGCAATCGGCGACCTCCTCGTCCGGCGTGTAGATCCCGCCCACCAACGGCACGCCCGCCAGCGCCGGCTCCAGGCTCGCGCACTCGGCGGGCCCGAGCACCTGCTGGTGCAGGTTGTCCGCCAGTCGCCGCCGGGCATGTTGGAAATGGTTGGCATCACGAAACGTCACCAGCTTGCCGTTGCGCCGCCAGCCGAAGCCATCAAGGCGATCGTCTTCGCGCCAGCCCTGCAAGGTGGCCTGGCTCAGCAGTGCCAGGCGTAACAGGTGGGCGCCGTTGCGTCGGTTGATCGACGTCCGGCACGCCGCGATGAACGCAGCCATCCAGCGCCACTGGGCAGGATCCAGGCGGGGCCGCAACCTGAGTGGCGAATCCCCGCGCAACATCCAGCCGAGTGCCTGCCAGGGCACCCCGGCGTCCGCCAGGGGGGCCACGTAGCGATAGGACAATTGGCCACCATTGGCAAAGCTGGTCTCGCTGCCCAACGCATCCCTGGCCTCCACCAGCGTCACGTCGACGCCGTCGCGAACCAGCGCATAAGCCGTCGCCAACCCGACCACGCCACCGCCAATGATGCACGCCCTTTGCCCCATGCCCGCCTCCTAACCGTTTCCGATCAGTTGAGGTTAGGGGCAGGTGACAGGTCCGGAACAATAAATAAAGATGGAGCACCTATAAACAAGGGTTATGGGCTCGCCAATGCGCCTCCGTCACATCGAGATTTTCCAGGCCATACGCCAGGCCGGCTCCATCAGCGGCGCCGCGCAGTTGCTGCATGTCTCTCAGCCGGCGGTGACCAAGGTGCTGCAGCACGCCGAGCAACAGCTGGGATTTGCCCTGTTCCTGCGAGTGCGCGGCAAGTTGCAGGCCACCCCCGAAGCCCTGGAGCTGGAACGCGAAGTCGACAAGGTCAGCGAAAGCCTGCAAGGCGTGCGACGACTGGCCCAGAGCCTGCGCCGCGAGCCCGGTCACAACCTGCGTATCGGCGCGACCCCGGCCCTGGCCCTGTCACTGCTGCCGGCGGCCATTCATCAATGGACCCGGCGCTACCCGGACATTGTCTGTGAACTGTCCAGCGCCCACAGCCGTGAGCTGGTGCAGAACCTGTTGATGCGTGAGATCGACGTCGCCCTGACCTTGCAGCCGCCTGATCATCCGGGGCTCAAGGCCCAGACCCTGGCCAGCGGCGTGCTGGTGGCGCTGGCCCCAAAGGGGCACTGGAGCGATGCGGCGGTGGGCAAACCGATGTCGTTGCAGGAATTGGCCGGCGCGCCCCTGATCGGCCTGTCCAGCGCCGATCCGCTCTCGGCCAGGCTGGACGGCTATCTCGAAGCAGTGGCCCCTGCGCCGCGCATCAGCATCGCCGTGCAGACCTATTCGCTGGCCCGGGCCATGGTGGAGTCCGGTGCCGGCATGGCCGTGATCGACCCGTTCACGGCCCTTGGCGCCTCGAAGACCTCCACGGCGATCCGACCGTTGTCGCCACCGCTGCCCATCTCGCTTTACGCCGTGACCCGGGCCAATGAAGCGCCGGCGCACACCCTGGGCACCCTGCTGGAGATTTTCGCCAACCAGGCCCAGGGGCAACTGGACGGGCTGTTCACGGCTGGCCGCTAAAGGACATAGAACAGAATCGCCACGAAGTGCAGCAGGCTGCCGGCGATCACAAACAGATGCCAGATGCCATGGGCATGGCGCAATCGGTTATCGAGGGCGAAGAAAATGATGCCCACGGTGTACAACACCCCGCCCGAGGCCAGCCAGGCGAAACCAGTGCTGCCCAGGGTTGCCAACAGCGGCTTGACCGCCACCAGCACGATCCAGCCCATCACCGCGTAGATCACGATCGACAGAATCCGCGCTTCGGACCGCGGCTTGATTTCTTGCAGGATGCCGATCAACGCCAGCCCCCAGACGATCCCGAACAACGTCCAGCCCCAGGGCCCGCGCAGGGTTACCAGGCAGAACGGTGTGTAGCTGCCGGCGATCAGCAGGTAGATCGAAAAATGATCGACCTTCTGCATGATCGCTTTCTTGCGCCCGCGCACGCTGTGGTAGACCGTCGAGGAGCTGTACAGCACCAGCAGGGTGAACCCATAGATCGCCACGCTGACGATCTTCCATGGATCGCCGGTCAGCCCGGCAAGCACCACCAGCCATACCCCGCCGATAAACGCCGCAATCGCTCCAACCAGGTGGGTCCAGGCGTTCAGTCGCTCCCCGTGATACATCGATTCCTACCCCTCCATGATGAAACACGCGCCAAGGCTCAGGCCTGGGGCGCAAAAGTGCAATGGTTTGCTGTGAGTTGCGATCCGCTGTAAATCTCCTCGCTCCCAGGTTCATTGGGGCACAATCGCATGACACGAATAAGAGCCCGCCCCATGTTGATCGACGAAGAATTGACCCTGAAGAAACTCGAGGTGTTCCTGGCCTTCATGCGCACCGGCAACCTGGCGCGGGCGGCGGCAGAGTTGCAGACCAGCAACGTCAGCGTGCACCGGGCCATCCATTCGCTGGAGAGCGCCCTTCGCTGCCCGTTGTTCAAGCACGAAGGCCGCAATCTCACACCGCTGGAAAGCGCCTATGTGCTGGAGGAACGAGCGCAGAAACTGATCCAGGACGTGGTCGAAAGCGTACGCCTGACCCGCGAGGCCGCCGGGTTCTCCGCCGAGCGCTTCAAGCTGGGGTCGTTGTATTCGCTGACAGTCAAGACCGTGCCGCAGTTGATCATGGGCCTGAAGATCCGCCGCAGCGAACTCAACATCGACCTGATCATGGGCTCGAACATCGACCTGCTGTACAAGCTCAAGAACATGGAAGTCGATGCCATCCTGGTGTCCCTGGACGACAGCGTCAACGATCCGGACTGCGAACACATCGCTCTGTTCTCCGACGACATATTCCTCGCCACGCCGGCCGACTCACCGTTTGCCCAACGTAGCGAAGTCGACCTGGCCGAAGTCCGTGACGAGACGTTCATCACCCTGACCCAGGGCTTCGCCACGCATCAGGACGGGATTCGGGTGTTCAGACAGGCAGGCTTCGAACCGAAGGTGGCGATGCAGGTCAACGACATCTTCACCCTGTTGAGCATGGTCAGCTCCGGGGTCGGTTATGCCTTGTTGCCGGGCCGGATTGCGGCGGTGTATGAAAACCGGGTGAAGCTCATCCCATTGCAGGAGAAGTACCGCTTGCAGCAGCACATCGGCGTGGTGTTTCTCAAGGCCAAGGAGCGTGATCCGAACCTGCTGGCGTTGCTTGCCGAATGCCGGATGTATGCCAATCGCCAAGCCATCCCATGATCGTCCCCACGCTCTGCGTGGGGACGCAGCCCGGGACGCTCCGCGTCCCAAAAGCGTGACGCAGAGCGTCAAAAGAGGCATTCCCACGCAGAGCGTGGGAACGATCAGAACTGCAGCCTGCAAACTAGCCCATCAGCCCGCGCATGATCAGGAACAACAACGAAGGGCCCAGCAAACAACCCAGCGCGGTATAGAACGCCGCCGTCAGGCATCCATACGGCACCAGCTTCGGATCGGTCGCCGCCAGCCCGCCGGCCACGCCGCTGGAGGTGCCCATCAACCCGCCGAAGATCACCGCACTGCGTGGATTGTTGAGGCCGATCAGCGGCGCCACGAAAGGCGTTGCCACCATCACCAGGATCGCCTTGATCAAACCTGCGGCAATGGACAGCGCCATAACCTCGGAACTGGCGCCGATAGCCGCGCCGGTGACCGGCCCGACGATATACGTGACCGCTCCGGCGCCAATGGTAGTCAGGCTCACCGCATCGGTGTATCCGAACGCCATCGCCACACCCACGCCGGCAATGAACGAGGTGCCCACACCGACAAACAACGCCACCACCCCGACAAAGCCGGCACGCTTGAGCTCCTCGACACTCACCCCAAACGCCGTGGCGACAATGGCAAAGTCCCGCAGCATGGCGCCGCCCAGCAAACCAATCCCGGAAAGCAGCGGAATGTCCACCACCCCCTTATGCCCCCCAGTCATCGCCCCGCCGATATACGACAGTATCAGCCCCAGCAGAATAGCGATGGCCGAACCGTGCAGTCGGCCCTTGGTGAATGTGTTGCTGATCCAGTACGACACCCACATGGTGATGCCGACAACCGCAAAACCACTGATCAGGCCATAGCCGGTAATCACTTTCATCATTGATTCGTACATAGTGATCACCCTACCGTCTTCACGGAAACGTTGGCTTCAGGCCCTTTGTTGCCAATGCGCACCAGCACCGGCACCAACGCAAAGGCAATCACCACCGCCAGGATCCCGGCCAGGATCGCCATCGGCCCGCCCTTGAGCGCGCCATAGACATTTTGCTGGGCTGCCATGGCAACGACGATGGGAATGTAGATCGCACTCCAGAATTCCACGCCGGCCTCGGATTTGCCCTTGAACAGACCGCGTCTGCTCAGATAGCTGCCCAGGCCGATCAACAGCAGCATCGCAATGCCGACTCCGCCGACGTTAGCCGGCACGCCGATCAGTTTGCCCAGCAGCTCACCGATGAAAATACCCGTCAGGGTACAAAAGGCCAGAAACGCCACACCGTAAATAATCATTGTTGTAGTCCTCAAAGTGCATCGTCGAAGTTGTTGTTTTTGTGCTTCGCCAGCTTGAGTCGATGGTCTAGGGTTGGCGGCGTCCCTCCTCTGCGAGCAGCGCTTGCAGGGTATCGAGCCGGGCACCGTCAAAGGCCATGACAGTGCCCTGCTCGAACACCCGGCGTGCCAGGCCGGTCAGCACCGCACCAGGTGGCAGCTCGATCTGCAAGCGCACGCCTCGCTCATAGGCACTTTGCACCGTACCGCGCCAATCGACGACGCGGCACATGTTGAAAGCCAAGTCGTCGCGCAAGGCGTCGGGCTTTGTCACAAGCCGGGCGCGGCTGCCGCTGAGATAACCCAGCGTGGGGACTTGCAGCGGCACGTCGGCAAATGCCTGGGCCAATGTTTGCGCCGGCCTCTCCAGCAACGGGCAATGGGACGGCACGCTCACCGCCAGGCGGCAGGCCTTGCCGGCGCCCTGGCTGCGTGCGTGGCTGGCAACCACCGCCATGGCCTCGTCGCTGCCGGCGATGACCACCTGGTTATCGGCATTGATATTGGCCAGGTAGACCGGCGTTGCGCCGCTGTGCACCTGGGCCAGCAAACCTTCCACGACGGCGAGGTCCAGGCCGATGATCGCGGTCATTCCATAGCCTTGCGGATAGGCCTGCTGCATCAGTTCGCCCCGCAGGCTGACCAGCCGCAACGCATCCTCGAACCCCAGCGCACCCGCCACCACCGCCGCCGGATATGCGCCGATGGACAGCCCCGCCACGTAGTCCGGCGCCGGGGCTTGCTCCAGCAAGCGGCGCGACGCCGCCACACCCGCAATCAACAGGCACAACTGCACGGCGCGGGTCGATTGCAAGGCCTCGGCGCCGTCCAGTTGCAGCACGTCTTCACCGAGCACATCGCTCGCCTCGGCCAACACATGCGGCGCCAGGCCATGGAGCATGCCCGTGCGCTGCGCACCCTGGCCGGGGAATACCAGGAGGCTGCTCATGCGACCTGCTCCAGCGACGGCTGCCAGGGATCGCTCACCAGCCGCGCCTGGAGGTCATCCTTGAGCAGGACCCGACGCGACGGGCCCGCCCACTCTCGCAAGGCAACAGCGCCGAATGGCGTCTGCAACTGCATGTCCACGACGCACACCAAGCCGTCCAGTTGCGCCAGCAAGTCCCTGGCCTGGACGCGATCCATCGGTTGCGGCGTGCGCAGGATCAGGTCAAGGTCGCTGCGCTCATGCAGTGCCTCGATGCCGCTGGCGAGTTCGAACCCGGCGCTGCCGCTGATGCCCCAGGTCCAGCCGCAGGCGTTGAGTATCGGCCGCAGGCGGGACAACACCCGCAGGGCCGGCAAGTTCCGTTGGCAGTCGATGTGGCACAGGTCTTCCGGGCGCACCCGACGCCGGATCGCTGACAGCTGCATCAACGTGGCGTAACGCTGCTCCCGAGCCCGACCACGAACACCCACCGCCACCTGTCCCGGCGCCGTCAGCGCCCGCCGCACCACCACCGGTTGCCCGAGGCCGAGGGCTTGCACAGCCCACGCCGGCGCATCCGCTGGCAACTGCTGCGGGGTCATCCCCCAGAGCAGGTCGTGCGCCAGGAAGGTGTTCACCACTGCGCGCTCAGCAACTGGCGAACTTGGCTGGAAGCGGCCCGATGGGGCGCCCCAAGGCGGCCGCTCAAATTTCGAGGCGCACCGGCCACATCGTTGATCGCTTGCTGCAGGCAATCGGTGACCCGGGCCAGATCGGTCGCCGATGGCTGCTCTATCTGCTCGACCGACAGGGTTTCCCACAACAACCCCAGACTGGCATAGCTGTCGATGTCATAGGCCATCGGCGGCACGCTGGCGGCCAGGGCTTCCAATTCTTCTACACTGCGCAGAGTCACCCGCGCTGCCGAGGCCTTGCCCATGGCGTGGACCATCACCCCAGGATCGCGCAATGCAATCAGCCGGTTGGCCTGGTAGCCGTGGGCCAGGAACGCCCCGGACATTGCCTTGCCCACCAGCAAGCCGATCACCGGATGTCCGGCCAACCGGGCACGGGCATAACTGTCCGCCGCACCGGCCAACGCCTGATGGATGCCCAGGGCCTCCTCCCGGCGACCATAGGCCTGGCTGGGTACATCGACAATGGCGATCAGCGCACGCTTGCTGGACGCCTCGCGGTCAGCCTCGATGGCGTCATCCACCGCCTTGGCCAGGCCCCAACCTTCCAGCAGACCGACCTCTCCGTTGCGCGCCCGGGGAAAACGATTATCGGGATCGGCTACCACCGCCAACAGGCGCACGGTCTGCCCGCCTAACCTGGCATCGGCCGCTTTCACCGAAGCGGGCAATCCCGGCAGCGGCTCGGTGCCACCACTCAAGGCTTCGAACCAGCGCAAGCCTCTCAATGAATACGAACTCATGGGCGTTCTCCCTGATACAACTGGCGAACCGCTGCCGGTTCGATCTGCACGTCAGTGTCCAACCGGGCCAGGTGCTGCAGGAACAACTCGGCCTGGCCGCTGCGGTGTACGGCGGGCACGCCCAGGTGCAACAACTGGCTGACCTGCTGGCGGATCTGCTGCACATCATCGGCGCAATAACGATCCACCAATCCGCTGGCGAAACGTTGCTCGCCACCGGTCAGGCTCCAGATGAACGGGCGGTCCCGGGAGTCGTACTCCTCGATTCCGGCCTCCTGTTCAATCACTTGCGGACCGTTCAATCCCAGCCGCGCCTCCTGGGTCACCAGCAAATAACTGCATAGCCCGGCGGCGATGGACATGCCGCCAAAGCAACCGACACTGCCCGCCACCACACCGACCACCGGCTGGTACTGACGCAGGTCGACAATCGCAGCATGAATCTCGGCAATAGCCGCCAACCCCAGATTGGCTTCCTGCAAACGCACACCGCCGGTTTCCAGCAGCAGTACCGCACGGGTCGCAATGCCCTTGCGGTTGTCCTCGGCGGCCAGCTCCAGGGCGCCGGCGATCTTCGCCCCACCCACTTCGCCAAGGCTACCGCCCTGGAACGCGCCTTCGATGGCGGCGATCACCACCGGCAGGCCGTCGAGGCTGCCTTTGGCAATCACTACGCCGTCGTCGCTTTGCGGTACCACGCCTTGGCGCAGCAGCCACGGCGACATGATTCGCTGGAACGGGTCGAGCAGTTCGCGAAACGTACCGTCATCGAGCAAGGCCTTCGCCCGTTGCCGGGCACCGAGTTCGACGAAGCTGTGCTTGTTGAGCAACGCTGCACTGTCAGTCATGACCGATCTCCTCGAAACCTTGCTCCAGGCGCAGACGCACCACGCCGGGGGTGGCGCCGAAATCATGGATATCGATGGACAGCGCGGGTGGCGTCTGGCCGTCGAACATCCGGCTGAAGAGATGCTGCCAGCGTTGCTCGCTGCCATTGACCGAGGTCTGCACCTGGATAGTCAGCTTGCCTGCCAGCCCCGGCTCGATCAGCACTTCCAGGTCACCCGAGCCGACACAGCCCACCAGCGCCCGGCCCCGTGGCGGCTGCCCGGCGGGAAATTCAAAGGATAAGGTTTCCATCAGCAAACTCCCTGGATGACGCTATCACCCGACTCGATACGGTCGATGAACAGGCAGGCCGCGAGCAGGTCGGCGGCGCCGCCGGGCGAGGCGTTCAATGCAATCAGTTGTTGGTCCAGTGCGTGCAATCGGCGACGGCCGTCAAGGCTCGCACTGCCACCGGCATCCAGTACCGCCTGGGCACCGGCCTGCATGGCCCGCAAACCGGGTTCGCCGGCGCGGTACAGCACACAGGTGTCCGCCAGTTGGCTCATGATCGCCAGTAAGGCATCGAGCCGGGCGTTCTGCTCGCCATGGGCCTGGGTGCGGCTGCGCCTGAGTTGCGGCAGTGCGCGTTGCATGATCGAAGGAAAGCCAAGCTGCGCTTCTTCCCTTGCACCGCGTGCGCCGTAGCGCTGGGCCACTTGGGCGCCATGACTGAGGGGTCTTGGCGCGTAGCGATCTTCAAGCAGCGCCAGGCGTGCGGCACGCAACGTGACGGCACCGGCTGCGCTGGATTCAGGCTCCAGCGCAGCCGCCGCCACCAACAGGCCCAACGCCCAGATCGCGCCACGATGGGTATTCACACCATCGGTGGTGGCGAGCATCGCCGCTTCGCCTTCACGACCGATGCGCCCGAGGGCTTCGCGCAGCGGCAGGCCCACTTCACCGAACGCCAGTGCCGCGTCAGCCATTTCCTTGAAGGCCGGCCACAAGGAAAGCGCCGAGGCATGCATCAGTCCCAGGTGCAGATCGGTATGGGCGCCATTGCCACGGCGGTCCACCAGCGCCGGTTTGGGCGACAGGTCCGCTTCGTCGATCAGCGCGTCCACCGCCAGGTCCGCCAGCCGTTCGGCCAGGGTCAGCGTTTTCGGTTGCAGGTTGAGTGCGTGCATTACCAGCTCCTGAACTTGGCGGGTGGGTTGTAGAGGCCGCCGGACCACTCCACCAGGTCGGCCACGCTCTTGGCGGCGAGTAATTCGCGGGTGGCGTCGGTGCGGCGGATACCCAAGTCTTCGGGCAACGCGATCAGCCCTTCGCGGCGCATGCGGGCAGTGTCCTTCGGGTCGTGGCGCAGGCCGATGGCGGTGACCCCGGCAACCGCCGCGATCATCGCCTGGCGCTCTTCCAGTGAGCGGGCCTTGTACAGATAGGCGATGCCCTCTTCAGTCAACAGATGGGTAACGTCGTCGCCGTAGATCATGATCGGCGCCAGGGGCATGCCGGCTTTCTTCGCCACGTCCACCGCATCGAGGGTGTCGACGAACGTCGGTTTGCCGCCCTCCTGGAAGGTCTCGACCATCTGCACTACCAGCTTCTTGCCGCGTTCGAGCAACGGGGCCTCGCCGTCGCCGTGGCGCATGTCGAGCCAGGCCGGGGTACCGTGGCGGCGACCACGGGGATCGTGACCCATGTTCGGCGCACCACCAAAACCGGCCAGTCGGCCTCGAGTAACCGTCGAGGAATGACCGTCACCATCCACTTGCAGGGTGGCACCGATGAACAGGTCAACCGCGTACTGGCCGGCCAGTTGGCAGACCATGCGGTTAGAGCGCAGCGAGCCATCGCGGCCGGTGAAGAACACGTCCGGCCGGGCGGCGATGTAATGTTCCATGCCCAGTTCGGTACCGAAGCAATGCACGCTCTCGACCCAGCCGCTTTCAATGGCCGGGATCAGCGTCGGGTGAGGATTGAGGGTCCAGTTGCGGCAGATCTTGCCCTTCAGACCGAGAGATTCGCCGTAGGTCGGCAGGATCAGCTCAATGGCGGCGGTGTTGAAGCCGATGCCGTGGTTGAGGGACTGGACATTGTGCTTTTCATAGATCCCACGGATCGCCATCATCGCCATGAGCACATGCACAGGCTTGATGTGGCGCGGGTCGCGGGTGAATAGCGGTTCGATGTAGAACGGCTTGTCGGCCACCACCACGAAATCCACCCAGGACGCCGGGATGTCCACTCGTGGCAAGTCGCTGACGTCATCCACCAACTGGTTGACCTGGACGATGACGATGCCATCGCTGAAGGCCGCCGGCTCGATCAGCGCCGGAGTGTCTTCGGTGCTGGGACCGGTGTAGATGTTGCCGGCGCGGTCGGCCATGAAACCGGCCGAGAGCACCACGTTGGGAATCAAGTCCACCACCAGCCGGGCGTAGAGTTCGATGTAGGTGTGGATCGCGCCGATTTCCAGCAGACCGTCTTCCAGCAACTGGCTGATACGCAGGCTCTGGGTCCCGGCGAAGGAAAAATCGAGCTTGCGGGCGATGCCGCGTTCGAACAGGTCCAGGTGCTCGGAGCGGCCGACACTGGGCATGATCATGTGCAAGTCGTGCAGCTTCGAAGGATCGGCCTTGGCCAGGGAACGCGACAGGAAATCCGCCTGTTTCTGGTTGTTGCCTTCCAACACCACACGGTCGCCAGGTTCTATCAGAACCTGCAACGCCTCGACGATCCGATCGGTGGGCAATACCACACCATCGACCATGCCCTTCACCTGTTCGAGACGCCGCTGCTTTTCGCCGCGCCGCCGCGTCCAGCGCGAGTCGGGGGATATTGTTGTTGTCATGACCACTCCACGGGTTCGCTGTCGTGAGGATTACCTTAGGAGTGATGGGACGATGGCATCAATCAAGCTCGACGGTGGATCGTTACGCTTGGAGTAATGGTTGAAATGAATTTCGTGTGGGAGCGAGCCTGCTCGCGATGGCGGTGGGTCAGCCTGTATCTGTTCTGAATGGGGCGCCGCTATCGCGAGCAGGCTCGCACACAGGGTTGTGGTGGGCTCAGATTCTGCGGCTTGCGCCAGGATCAGTAGATGTCCATCAATCACCGGACCCGCTCGAGCAGTTCCACAGCACTCTCAATCAGTTGAGCGAGAAGCCCATGATCTTCATCCATGTAGCCTTCGTATTCGGCAAGATTGCGCCGTTCATGGCAAAGCGCAAATATGCGGACCTGAAGCTTGCTGGCATCTGCCGTTTGAATCAGACATTAAAAAACCAGATAACGCTTGTCCGAACGATAGCCGCTCAAGCGCAGTGCCGTAAGCGCCAGGGCATGAGCCGCGTTGTAGGCCAGGTCAAACCGGCTGGCGAATGAAAGAGACGGCGTTTGTGCGTCATTGAGGCGAGCCATTGCCGAGTGCATCAAACCTCGCATTCCTGGCGATCAGGCGGTTCGGCCTTAAGCCCGCCACTACGTAACAGATTCTCCAGGCTTTCCTGGTATCCCATCCTTGGACTCCAAAGGGTCTTCACCCAGCAAGCTGATCTTGTCCTGTTGCGCCACTCGCACCACGAAGTGGTTGCCAGCTGCAAATTTTGCGACCCAGTCCTGAGGCGCGTAGAGCGTAGGGTTGAGAGGTCGGCCCAGTTGCTCTTCCAAGGGCATGAGCCTTGGCGATGGAACCGTAGACGAATGCCCATTTTAGCTGCCCGGAAAAAGGCTCCAATGCTTGGCGAATCGGCTCGGCTATGCCGATGGTTTTGCGAACGATGCCCAGCAGTTCAGCGTAAATCGGGCAGTGTGTATTGGCCTGGTAATGGGTTTTGGTTACCTTGACGAGTCAACCTCAGAACGCCCGAATTCTGCAAGCGCTCCAGCTCGCGCATCAGACTGCCTTTGCCCACTTGAGCCCAGCGAGCAATCTCATTGGTGTAGAAACTCTGATCCGGTTTCCCGAACAACAAACCCAGGATCCGTTGCTGGGTTACCGTAAATAATGCATCGCTGAGAGAGAGATGATTCATGGAGAAACCATAAGTCCCAAAAAGGGACCGATAGGTCCCTTTTTGGGAATTATCAAGTCTTAAGACCTCCAGAGGGGCTAATGAGTCCGGCGGCGATCACCAGTTCTTCCAGGGCCAACAGATCCGGCACCTTCGCCACATGCTCGCCCACCTGCACAGCCGCCTGCTCCAGCCCGCACAACGGCACGTCGACGTAACTCAACTGGCTATCGAGCTTGTAGGAGCGCGGGATGCCCTGCACCAGCAGGGCGATGAACTTCAATTCCGCTCGACCGCCCAAGGCGTTGAGCACGGCGATACGGGCGCGTTCGCCAATCACGGTTTTCTGGTCGCAGGCGGATTCGAAGCTCAACAATGGGATCTGCCGTTCACGCCAGGTGACCCAACCCAGGAACCACGGCGGGGTGTCCATATCGAAGGTGCCGCGCTGATAGTCGATCAGCTCGGCCACGGCCACATTGGGCAACACCAGATGCCGGTCCGCCAGGGGCAACAGCAACCCGGTCAGGTAGCGGGTGCGGTGGTCATGCATGGGGTTTGCTCCAGTGGGCGATGCTCTCGAGCAACACTGACTCCTGATAGGGCTTGCCCAGGTAGTCGTTGACGCCGATGGCCATGGCCCGGTCTCGGTGTTTCTGGCCGGTGCGGGAGGTGATCATGATGATCGGCAGGTGAACCAGGCGCGGATCGTTGCGCACCTGCGTCGCGACCTCGAAGCCGTCCATGCGTGGCATTTCGATATCCAGTAGCATCAGGTCCGGGGTGTGCTCGGCCAGCACCGCCATGGCATCCACGCCGTCTTTGGCAGTCAGAACGTGCATGCCATGTCGCTCCAGCAGGCGGCTGGTGACCTTGCGGACCGTCACCGAATCGTCCACCACCAGTACCAGCAGTGGCCGCTGATGCTCGCCCTCGCCTTCGGCCAGTACCGGGCGGCGTGGGGCCTGACTGGGCATGGCGCGGATCGGTGCCAACAGATCGAGAATCAGCACCACCCGGCCATCACCAAGGATCGTCGCGCCGGAGAGGCCCTGTACCGCCGAGAATTGTGAGCCGAGGCTTTTCACCACGATCTCCCGGGTCCCGACGGTCGCATCCAGCTGTACTGCGATATGCCGTTCGTTGCAATGCATCAGCAACAGGGGCAAGGACTGGCTCTGACCCAGCAGTTTAGGGCGGGGAGCGCTTTTCAACAGCTCGCCCAGGTAGCACAGCTCATAGCGTTGCCCGGCGTAGGTATAGGTCGGTGGATCGAGCTGGTAATAAGCCTCCAACTCGGCAGGCAGCACCCGCACGATGCTTTCGATGGTGTTCAACGGAATCGCGTACAGGTCTTCGTGACATTGCACCATCAGGGCCCGGTTGACCGACACAGTAAAGGGCAGGCGGATGCGGAAGTGCACACCCTGCCCCGGCGTCGAGTCGATCACCATGCTGCCGCCCAGTTGCCGCACCTCTTCGTGGACCACGTCCATGCCGACGCCACGCCCGGAGATCTGGGTGATCTTTTCGGCGGTGGAGAATCCCGGTTGCAGGATGAATTGCAGCACGTCGCGGTCGCTGATGTCGGTGTCCGGTGCCAGCAGCCCGCGCTTGATCGCCTTGCGCCGCACCGCGTCCAGCGGCACGCCGGCGCCGTCGTCACGGATATCGAAAACGATGTCGCCGCCTTCGCGGGACAGGTCGAGGCTGATACGCCCACGGGCCGGCTTGCCTGCGGCAATGCGCACGTCGGCCGGCTCCAGGCCATGATCGACGGCGTTACGCAGCATGTGCTCCAACGGCGCGGCCATGCGCTCCAGCACATTGCGATCCATCTCGCCTTCGGCATTATCGACGACGAACTCCACATCCTTGCCCAGCTCCTGGGCCACTTGCCGGACGATGCGCTGGAGCCGCGGCACCATACGCTCGAACGGCACCATACGCGTGCGCATCAGGCCTTCCTGGAGCCGGGTATTGATGCGTCGCTGTTGCTGCAAAAGGTTCTCGGCATCATGGTTGCTGCGATCCAGGGTTTCCTTGAGATCGAGCAAGTCCGAGGCAGACTCGAACAACGCCCGGGATAATTGTTGCAGCTGGGAATGACGGTCCATCTCCAGCGGGTCGAACTCTTCGTAGCCCAGGCGCTCGGCCTCCACTTGCTGGCGACTGAGGATCCGCCCCTGGGTTTCGGTGTCCAGGCGTCGCAACTGGTCGCGCATGCGCTCGATGGTGGTTTCCATTTCGCTCAGGGCCACATGCGCATCGTTGACCTGCTGTTCGATTCGGCCACGGAAAATCGACGTTTCCCCGGCGAGGTTTACCAGATCGTCCAGCAGTTCGGCAGACACCTTGACCATGTCCGTACCGTCGCTCGATGCACCTGGCTCGGGCTTGGCGGCCACGGGTGTCGCGACTACCGCCAGGGGCACGGCCGGGGCCACTGAGGGCTCCGGTGCCGGGGCTTCGCTGTGCTGCGGGTGGTTGACCGCCTGGATCTGCGTAATCAGCCGGTCCGCCGGCGGGCATGCCAGGCCGGCCTGCACAGCATCGAGCATGTGGGCCAGGCGGTCATGGCTGCTCTGCAGCAGGACGAACAGCGCCGGCGTCGGTTGCAGCAGGCCTGCGGACAAGCCTTCGTAGAGGTTTTCCAGTTCATGGGCCAGGTCGCCAATGGGCCCGATCTCCACCATCCGCGCACCGCCCTTGAGGGTGTGCAGGTCTCGCAGCAGGGTTTCCACCGCCTGGCGATTCGACGGTTCGGCTTGCCAGCGCAGCAAGGCCGCGCCGGAGCTGTCGAGGATGTCGAAACCTTCCTCCAGAAAGATTTCCAGCAACTCGGGATCGTGACTGGCGGTGTCGCCCGGGATCGACCCGGCGCCCTCGACGGCGTTCGGCTTGTCCTGACGGAATCGGCGGATGGCGTCAATCAGCGAAACCGGATCGCCTAACGTCTGGCCCTGTTGCAATTGTCCAAGCAGCAGGTCGAGGCGTTCGTGACTGCTGTTGAGCAGCTGAGCCAGCTCATCGCTGTAGTTGTATCGACGGTCTACCAGGCCTTCGTAGAGGTTTTCCAACTCTTGGGCCAGATCGCTGATCGGCCGGATATCAGCCATCCGTGCGCCGCCCTTGAGGGTGTGCAGGTCCCGTTGCAACGAGGACAGCGACGCCCCGTTGTCCGGGTCGGCCAGCCATCGTTGCAAGGCCTGGGCCGCGTTCTCCAGGATATCCTGGGCCTCTTCGAGAAAGATCGAGGTGATGTCGTCGTCCATCGACGTGTCGGCGGGAACGTCGCGTTCGAGTTCGGCGGTTGCACGACCCAGCTCGCGGATGCTCAAGGTGCGGCTGCCATCGCTGCGGATCAGGCCCGTGGCCGACGGATCGAGTCCGGCCTCGAGCAGGGCGTGCAGGGCATGCACCCGCTCGGGCCGTGGATGCACATGCTGACCGGCCGCCAACTCATCGAGCATGTCGATCAACGCTTCGTGGGCGCGTTGCGCCTGCTGGAAAAATTCGTCGCTGACCGTCAGGCTGCTTTCTTCAACGGCGCCATAAAGATCGAGCAAGGCTTCGCAGAGTTCGTCCACCGGCTGCAGGTCGGCCAAGTGCGCCCCTTCGCCGAGCGTCGTCAGCTCATCCAGTAACGCACTCAATTCCTGCCCCTCGCCGGGATGCTGTTGCCAGCGTTGCAGCAGGTTTTCGGCGTCCAGCAGGATGTCCATGCCCTGGGACAGGAAATCGTTGATCAGTTGCGGGTCACGCTTGTTCCGCGCGCCATTGTCCGAGGTACCGCTGACCGCCTGCAGGCGCTCGGCCAACAAGGCCTGGGCCCGCAGGATCAAGTCCGCAGCCCCGGAAATCGGCGCCAGCGGATCGCTGTGCAACTGGCGCAGGCCCAGGCGCAGCAGGCCTTCGGCTTCCAGCAGGCACTCGACTTCATCCAGGTCGAGGGGAATCAGGTGCACCCTGTATTCCCGGGCAAGCTGATCCATCGCCCCGGCCAGTTCGGCAATCGGCAGCACCCCGGCCATCGATGCGCTGCCCTTGAGGGTGTGCAGGGCACGCTGCAATTCGTCACTGGCCTGCAAGGGCAAGTGCTCGGCAGCCTGATCGAGAAAACGATTGATGCCGGCGAGATGCCCCTGGGCTTCACTATCGAAGATTTTCAACAGCAGCGGGTCGAGGGCGGCCACGTCCAGTTGGTCTTCGTCAAGCTCATCATTGCCCCTGGCAAGGCCGTGCGCGCGTGCGGCCAAACGGTCGACATCGTCACGCTGGCGCTGAAGATGGGCGGCAAAATCGGCGACCAGGGCGGGCAACAGCCGCACCGTGTCGTCCACCAGTTGCAGGACCGTAGCTCCCGGCTCGACGCTGCGCTCCAGCACCCGGTTGAGCAGGTTCTCCACCGCCCAGGCCAGTTCACTCAGCACCAGTGCCCGGACCATGCGGCCGCTGCCCTTGAGCGTATGGAAGGCCCGGCGCACTTCCCCCAGGGCGACCTGATCAGTGGGGTGAGCGGCCCAGCGCGGCAGGTATTCGTGCAGCGCCTCCAGCACCTCGCCGGTCTCCTCGAGAAAGACCTCACGCAACTCTTCGTCGACCGGATGCTCATCCGCCGGGGGCGGCAGCAGACTGCCGGGCGTGTTCCTGGCCGGCGGATTGACCGCCGAGACCGGGTTGGCCAGCATGTCGGCGAGGGATTGCACGGTCTCTGGATCATCCAGCTCTTGCAGGTCCTGCATGACCTGGGCCTCGTTGGGACTCAGCACATCATCGAGCAACGGTACCCGGGCCTCGTCCGGAAAATAGCCGAGCGCAGCCAGGCTCCCCTCGACCACCTCCAACAGCGCCTCACCAGGTGCCTCCGGATCTTCGCTCAAGCGCTCCAGATAGTACTCAAGGCCGGTGATCACGTCGGCCAGATGGTCAAGCTCTTCCCAACCCGGTCGGGCCTGGTCCGGCAGCAAGTGGTCGCGGATGAATCCGTTACAAGCCTCCACCAGACCGGCAGCGCGGCTCAGGGGGATCATCGCCAACGCTCCGCGGACCTGGGTCAGCAGGGTCGGCAGGGTTTGTAATTGCTCGCTGTTCCAGTCGGCGTCGATGTAGTCGACGATCATGTCCTTGGCCTGTTGCAGGCAGGTGTGGGCTTCCTTGATGACAATCTGGTGGATCTGGGTCAGGTCGGTGGTGGGCAGTTGACTGTCTTCACGACTTTCAGGCTCGACGGTGCCGACCATGCCGGCCAGGTTGGCCTCGACATAGAGCAAGGCACCGGCGACGTCCATGAGGGTCGCGTCATCGGGCTCACGCTGCCCCTGGGAGAGGCTCAGTACCACCGCCAATTGATCGATGATGACCTTGCGCGGCTGGCCGAAACCGAGCACCGCCAGGGTATCGGCGATCTGCCGCAGGGGCGCCAGCAAACTGTCCAGCTCCGAGGCGTGCTGGCGATCGCTGCGCACGAACAGGTCCAACCGCTCCTTGACCCGCACCAGCTCCTCGCAGAGCGCGGTGAGCACCGAGCGCATGGCATCACGGTCGGGCCCGGCCAGGCGCGCACGTTCTTCGTCGAGCATGGCGCTGTCAGGCAGCGCGTCGTCCAGTGAGTAGCGTTCTTTCATGATCTGCATTTGCCCGCTGGGATGTTCGGCCTTGGCAATATAGAACAACAAGCTCTTGAGCAGGTGTGGCGGTGCCGGTTGATTGATGCCAGGCATGCCGTGCTCCAGCAGGCGCTTGAGTTCCTTGTCGGCTTCCTTTAACAGGCTGCGCAACGCCGGGCTGTTGGCAATGCGCCCGTCACGCATGCCTTCGACCAGCGCCGAAGCCACCTGCCACAGGGCATTGAGCGGCGCCCCGGCGCAGAGCCCTTCCAGACGATGAAAGACCTTGGCCAGGTAACCAAGATGGGTAGCGTCATCCTGCTCGCGCAACAGTCCCACCAGAGCCACTTGCAAGGTCTGGCGCAACTTGCGCAAGGTGCCGGGCAGGTCCGCCGGTTCGAGCCGCTTCAGTGCCGCATCGCCGAGGGGAGCGATGTCGGGCAGCTCCGGGCTGAACAGGCTGGTCTCCGACAGCAGGCCCTCGCCCCGGGCACTGCGCAGGTCGTTGATCAGCGGCAAGACCACCAGCGGCAGGTCGCGGCGGGCACCCTGGATGCGGTCCAGGTAGATTGGCATCTGTCCCAGGGCCTGGCTCAACAGGCTGATGGCTTCTTCGCGATGAGCAATGTGGTTGTCCTGCAAGGCGCTGCACAGCTGCTCCATCTCTTCGGCCAGCAACGCCGCGCCATAGAACTCAACCATCTGCAGGCTGCCATGCACCTGGTGAATGCAGGCCAGGCATTGCTCAAGGGCGTCCACCGCCTGCGGGTCATCCACCAACCGGTTGAGGGCCAGATGGGCCTGCTTCAGCGTTTCGGCAATCTCGCCCTTGACCCATTCCAGGGCCACATAGTCGTGCCGATCACCCATAACCGCTCCAATCCGGCAAATACACGCTCCTTGTGGCGGGAGGACTCAGCTGTGGGAGCAAAGCTTGCTCGCGATAAAGGCAACTCGATCTCCGGCCTGACGCGTCGCTCTCATCGCGGGCAAGCCTTGCTCCCACATGATTCCCCTCGCCCCGTATACCGCCTCCAACAATCAAGACTTGTCCTCATCCTTAGCCGCCGGCAACGTGAACCCGGATACCGACCGACGCAGTTGGCTGGCCATTTTCGCCAGGTTGCCAATGCTCTCTGCTGTAGCGGTGGAGCCGGACGATGTCTGTGTGGTGATCTGCTGGATCACGTTCATCGTCAGGGAAATCTGCCCCGCCGAGGTGGTCTGCCGCTGCGCCGCGTTGGAAATACTCTGGATCAGCGCGGCCAGGGTCTTCGACACGCCCTCGATCTCCTCCAGGGCCACGCCGGCATCCTGGGCCAACCGAGCGCCGCGAACCACTTCGCTGGTGGTCTGCTCCATTGAGATTACCGCTTCGTTGGTGTCGGCCTGGATCGCCCGCACCAGCGTTTCGATCTGTCGGGTCGCCGCCGAAGAGCGCTCCGCCAGCCGCTGCACTTCATCGGCCACCACCGCGAACCCGCGTCCCGCATCACCGGCCATGGACGCCTGGATCGCGGCGTTGAGGGCCAATATATTGGTCTGATCGGCAATGTCGTCGATCAGGCTGACGATGTCGCCGATTTCCTGGGACGACTCGCCCAGGCGCTTGATGCGCTTGGCGGTGTCCTGGATCTGCTCCCGGATGTTGTCCATGCCATGAATGGTGTTGTGCACCACCTCGTTGCCCTTGTTGGCGATTTCCACGGAACGCTCGGCCACCGCTGACGACTCGGCGGCGTTGGCCGATACCTGATCGATGGACTGAGCCATTTCATTGATTGAAGTCGAAGCTTCGCTGATCTGCTGGGCCTGATGCTCGGAAGCCTGGGCCAGATGCATGGCGGTGGCCTGGGTTTCCTGCACCGCGGCGGCGACCTGGCCGGCGGTGAGATTGATGGTGGCGACCAGGTCGCGCAATTGATCCACCGAATAATTGATCGAATCGGCGATGGTGCCGGTGAAGTCCTCGGTGACCGAAGCGGTGACGGTCAGGTCTCCATCGGCCAGATCGGCGATTTCGTCCAGCAGGCGCATGATCGCGTTCTGGTTACGCTCGTTCTTCTCTGCGGTCTCGTACAACTGGCGGTTGGTTTCACGCACCATCACCAGGCCGATCAGGATGATCGACATCAATGCCAGCAGCCCCAGGACGTAACCACCAATGGCGTGAACGGAGCGGCCACCGGCCAGGTTCTCCAGTGCCGTGGTCAGGTGCGAGGCTTCGTCCAACAGGGTCTGTGACAGATTGAAGATGTTGCCCGCCGACTCGCGGACCTTGAACAGCTCCGGCGAGGTTTCGAGGATTTCGTCCACCGAGCCCGAGACGAACTCGAACAGTTCGCTGATTTCGCTCAGGCGTGTCCGGGCATCGCGATCCTGGACCTGGGAGATCTTCAAGGCCGGGTCGCCTTGCAACATCCCGTTGAGCACCTGGCCGAAACGTGCGGCATCGCGGCCAAAGGTATCGGCGGCCTGGCTGGCGTTTTCATCTCCCGCCAACACGGTATTCACCGCCCCCAATATACGCTCGGCCAACAAGGATTGGCGCTGGGCCATGGCCACCTGGGCGGCAGGCGCACCCCGTTGCAGCAGGATCTCGACGACTTTTTCGTATTCGACCTGCAACTGCGGCACGGTCTCGGCCAGGGTCGCCGCCACCTGATGCAGCGACAGCACGGTCTGCTCGCTGGACAGGATGGCATCAGTGTTCTTGAGCAGTCGTTCCCAGTCCAGTTGCACGGCGCGCATCTGCGGCCGCAGAGTCGAGGGCGCCGGAGGCAGGCCGGTCACTGGGTCACCTTGCTTGAGGTATCCCCAGCGCTGGGCAAAATCGTTGCGTGCATCGCTCAGCAACTTGAACGCCGCAGCCTTGCCGGCGGCGGCCTCGGTGGCATTCTTGGCAATGCGCTGGGACAGCACCCGCAACTCACCGGCATGACCGATGTACTGTTTATCGTAGGTAGACTGGGTGTTGAGGTACGCGAAATTGGCGAACAGCAGCATGATGAAAACAATCAGCGCAACGAACAGCACGATGATCTGCGAACGACTGCGCGACGCTTCCAGTGGCTTGCCTGTGTTTGCTTTGATCATCGATTTTCGCCTGTACTGCCCAATCCAACTCGCCATTGGTGACTGATCTCAGGGCGGCGCTGTGGGAGCAAGGCTTGCCCGCGATGAAAACAACACGGTTTGCTGCCGACCCAGGCGTCTGCATCGCGAGCAAGCTTTGTTCCCACAGGCTCGCTCCCACAGGAGGCTGCGCGGTGTCTGTTAAATAGCCACATCCATGAACCCCTCCGACTGCGTCAACGCAAAAGGGCTGAATACCTGCCACTGCCGCTCGCCACGAAACCGGCCCTTGACGAAGGCGGCTTCCGGATAGTCGCGGTCGCCCGCTTGCATCGGCTCCAGGTTGTCCTGGGTGAAATGCTGCAGCCCGAGGACCTCATCGACCAGCAACCCGGCGAATACCTCGCCATGATCCACCACCAGCACCCGCCGCTGCTTGCGCACCGTCGACAGTTCATGACCGAAAAAACCGCACAGGTCCATCAACGGTAACAGTCGGCCCCGCAGGTTGGCCACGCCACGCACCCACGGCTTGACCCCGGGCAGATGCGTATGGCGCGGCTCGTGCAGCACTTCGCTGACCTCTTCCATGGGCGCCACGTACCAACGCTCGCCCAAGCGAAAACCGATACCGCTCCAGGCATGACGGTGGGTCGGCTGGGACGGCAGGTCCGCCGCCAACGACCGGCAGCGTCGATCGATCTGCAGCAACAGCTCGAAAGCAGTCAGGGATGGGCTCATGGCCGCGCTTTCAACCCGCCAGTACGTTGTTCAGGGTCTTGATCAGGGTTTCTTCGTCGACCGGCTTGGTCAGGTAGTCCTTGGCGCCCTGGCGCGTGCCCCAGACTTTGTCGGTTTCCTGATCCTTGGTGGTGATGATGATCACCGGGATGTGGCCGGTTTCCGGATCCTTGGTCAACTGGCGCGTGGCCTGGAAACCGTTGAGACCGGGCATGACGATGTCCATCAGCACCGCGTCGGGTTTCTCCTGGCGGGCCAGGGCCACGCCGTCGGCGCCGTTCTCGGCCTTGAGGACCTGATGACCGTGTTTTTCCAGCATGCCGGTCAGCTTGTACATTTCAGTCGGCGAATCATCGACGATCAGAATTCGTGCCATGGTGTTCCCCATTCTTGTCGACCCCCAGGCTCTGCGGCCGGATGTCATTAATGTGCCTGGTGCGGCTGGACGGCGGCAAAGCCCGGAACATGAGCTTGTATCGCGCCCAGCAGTTCTTCCTTGCTGAAAGGCTTGGTCAAAAACTGATCGGAACCGACAATGCGTCCCTTGGCCTTGTCGAACAACCCGTCCCGGGACGACAGCAGGATCACTGGCGTAGCCTTGAAGGCGCTATTGTTCTTGATCAGGGCGCAGGTCTGATAGCCATCCAGACGCGGCATCATGATGTCGACAAAGATGATGCCTGGATGATGGTCGGTAATCTTGGCCAGGGCATCGAAGCCGTCGACCGCCGTGATCACCTCGCAACCCACATTGCGCAGCAAGGTTTCGGCGGTACGGCGGATGGTCTTCGAATCATCAATGACCATGACCTTCAAGGCGCTGGGTTGCTGCGTAGGATGCTCTGCCATTGCCACTGCGAACCGGTTTTAAACGCGTAAATGCGACCGACGGCGCAAGCCCTTGATGTTCAAGGCCCGCGCGCCACATGGCAGCCTTTTTAGCACAGTCTCCAGCGCCGGGCTATCGGCCGGGCGGCACGGTGGTTTTTCCTTGACCGCGAATCCGGCGGACGCCACTCTGACGCCACTTTTTCACGCCATTTGTGCCCATCATATTCGAGGAACCAAGCCATGAGCGTACGCGTCGGCATTGTCATGGACCCTATCGCCAGCATTTCCTACAAGAAGGATAGCTCGCTGGCCATGCTGCTGGCCGCTCAAAAGCGCGGCTGGGAGTTGTTCTACATGGAACAGCGCGACCTCTACCAGTCCGAAGGACAGGCCCGGGCGCGCATGAAGCCGTTGAAAGTATTCGCCAACCCGGAAAAGTGGTTTGAACTGGGCGACGAGAACGACGCGCTACTGAGCGACCTGGACGTGATCCTGATGCGCAAGGATCCGCCCTTCGACATGGAGTTCGTGTATTCCACGTACCTGCTGGAACAAGCCGAAACCGCTGGTGTACTGGTGGTCAACAAGCCCCAGAGCCTGCGCGACTGCAACGAGAAGCTGTTCGCCACGCTGTTCCCGCAATGCACACCTCCAACCATCGTCAGCCGCCGCCCGGATGTACTGCGCGAGTTCGCCGATCATCACGGCGACGTGATCCTCAAGCCCCTGGACGGCATGGGCGGTTCTTCGATCTTCCGTCACACCGCCGGCCATCCGAACCTTTCCGTGATCCTGGAAACCCTGACCCTGCACGGCAAGCAGCAGATCATGATCCAGGGTTACCTGCCAGCCATCATCGATGGCGACAAGCGCATCCTGATGATCGACGGCGAACCGGTGGACTATTGCCTGGCGCGTATTCCGGCAGCAGGCGAAACCCGCGGCAACCTGGCCGCCGGCGGCCGTGGCGAAGCCCGTCCGCTGACCGATAAGGACCGCTGGATCGCGGCTCAGGTTGGCCCGACCCTACGGGAAAAAGGCCTGCTGTTCGTGGGCCTGGACGTGATCGGCGAGCACCTGACGGAAATCAACGTCACCAGCCCGACCTGCATCCGCGAGATCGACAATGCCTTCGGTACCGACATCGGGGGGATGCTGATGGATGCCATAGAGAAGCAGCTGCAATCTACGAGCTTCAAGCGGAAAGTTTAATGCGTACAGCTTGTCGCCTGCCGCTTGAAGCTTGCAGCTAAAAACCAACATTGCGCTATCATGCCGGGCCCTGAAAAAAGCGATGTTGGTTTTTGCCGCCATGACATTACCGTCCGATCTGCCCCGAGAGCTCGCCCACCGTGGCGTGCGCCCGGCTGATCGCCTCGGCTTTACCCTGTTCCTGGCGGCGCTGATCCACCTGGCCCTGCTACTGGGCGTCGGGTTTGCCACGGTCGAGCCCAAGCAGATCAGCCAGACCCTGGAAATCACCCTGGCCACCTTCAAGAGCGAAACCAAGCCGAAGCAGGCGGATTTCCTCGCCCAGGAAAACCAGCAGGGTAGCGGCACCCTGGAAAAAAAGGCGGTTCCCAAGACCACCGAGATCGCGCCATTCCAGGACAATCAGGTACAGAAAGCCAGCCCTCCCCCGGCGGCCAAGCCCGAAGTGCAGGAAACGGCGCCCAAGGCGGCCGTGACCACCGTGGCACCGAAACCGAAAAAGGCGCCAGTCAAGGAGGAGGTCAAGCCAGACCCCAAACCCAAAGCCCCGGCGCCGACCTTCGACAGCTCCCAGTTGTCCAGTGACATCGCCAGCCTGGAAGCCGAACTGGCCCAGGAACAGCAGCTCTATGCCAAGCGTCCGCGTATCCACCGCCTGAGTGCCGCCTCGACCATGCGCGACAAGGGTGCCTGGTACAAGGACGAGTGGCGCAAGAAAGTCGAGCGCATCGGCAACCTCAATTACCCCGACGAAGCACGACGCAAGCAGATCTACGGCAACCTGCGGCTGATGGTCTCTATAAACCGCGACGGCTCGCTGTATGAAGTGCTGGTGCTGGAGTCCTCCGGCCAGCCGTTGCTGGACCAGGCAGCCCAACGCATCGTGCGCCTGGCGGCGCCGTTTGCGCCGTTTACCGGGGATTTGTCGGACATTGACCGGCTGGAGATCATCCGCACCTGGAAATTCTCCCGGGGTGATCGGCTTTCCAGTAACTGACCCACTGCCCAAGCCCCTTGCGGGAGCGGGTTGTGTGGGAGCAAGGCTTGCCCGCGATGAAAACTCCGCGGTCTTTTGAGGACCGCAGCGCCTGGATCGCGAGCAAGCTTTGCTCCCACAAAGCCCGCGCCCATGATTTGACCGGTGTCGCCGACCAGATCGAGGTATTTCCTGCACATCCCCAGCTTGTCAGTTCGCCCCTGCGCCGCCACACTATCGCCTATGAAAAACGTCAGCCCCACCTACCTCAAGCATCATTTCCTGATCGCCATGCCGCACATGGCCGATCCGAACTTCGCCCATACCTTGACCTACATCGTCGAGCACACGGCCAATGGTGCCATGGGGCTGGTGATCAATCGCCCGCAGGAGCTGAACCTGGCGGATATTCTCGAGCAGTTGCGCCCTGAGGTAGAGCCGCCAATCCTGTGCCAGCACGTGCCGATTTTCATCGGCGGGCCGGTGCAGACCGACCGCGGTTTCGTGCTCCATCCGTCAGGGCCGAGCTACCAGGCCACCGTGGACCTCAATGGCGTGTCGCTGTCGACTTCCCAGGACGTGTTGTTTGCCATCGCTGACGGTGTCGGTCCGGAAAAAAGCCTGATCGCCCTCGGCTACGCCGGCTGGGAAGCCGGGCAACTGGAGGCCGAACTGGCCGACAACGCCTGGCTGACCTGCCCGTTCGACGCCGACATCCTGTTCAATACCAGCAGTGAACTGCGCCTGGAAGCGGCGGCCAACCGTCTGGGGATCAACCTCAGCCTGCTCACCAGCCAGGCAGGACACGCCTGATGGCCCTGCGCCTGCTGCTGGGTTTCGATTACGGCACCAAACAGATCGGCGTCGCGGTCGGCCAGGTCGTTACCGGCCAGGCCCGCGAGCTGTGCACCCTCAAGGCGCAGAATGGCGTTCCGGACTGGAACCAGGTCGAAGCGCTGATCAAGGAATGGAAACCCGACGCTGTAGTGGTCGGCCTGCCGCTGAACATGGACGGTTCGCCCAGCGACATGTGCGTGCGCGCCGAAAAATTCGCCCGCCGGCTCCATGGGCGCTACAACCTGCCCTTCTATACCCACGACGAGCGCCTGACCACCTTCGAAGCCAAGGGCGAACGTCTGGAACGTGGCGGGCAGAAAGGCAGTTACCGCGACAACCCGGTGGACGCCATCGCCGCCGCCCTGCTACTGCAGGGCTGGCTCGATGCCAATAGCGCCCTGTTCGACACCTGATTTTGAGAGCGCCGCCAAGGCGCTTTCTTTTAGCGATAGACCGGGCCTTTCACCGCCGGCCCGGGAACCTGAGGAGCCAGCATGAGCCTGCCCAATCCTGCCGACCTGATCAGCCAGATGGCGATCCGTCTCACGGCACACCTGGAACAACGCGGCATCAGCGAACCGCGCTACATCGGCATTCGTACCGGCGGCGTCTGGGTCGCCCAGGCCTTGCTTGAGGAACTCGGCAGCCAATCGCCACTGGGCACCCTGGATGTGTCCTTCTACCGCGACGACTTCAGCCAGAACGGCCTGCACCCACAGGTACGTCCTTCGGCGCTGCCGTTCGAGATCGAGGGTCAGCACCTGGTCCTGATCGACGACGTGCTGATGAGTGGCCGGACCATCCGCGCAGCCATGAACGAATTGTTCGATTACGGCCGCCCGGCCAGTGTGACCCTGGTGTGCCTGCTGGACCTGGACGCCGCCGAGTTGCCGATCCGCCCGAACGTGGTCGGTGCGACGCTGAGCCTGGCCGCACACCAGCGGGTCAAGCTTTCCGGCCCCGCGCCGCTGCAACTCGAACTGCAAGACCTTGCCCTTTAACTGCCCTTGTAAGAGTCCATCGCGATGACGCCTCTCGAAACCAAGCGCCCGCTGCAGCTCAACGATCAGGGCCAGCTGCAGCACTTCCTGTCCCTCGACGGCCTGCGCCGCGAGCTGCTGACGGAAATCCTCGACACCGCCGACTCGTTCCTTGAAGTCGGCGCCCGGGCCGTGAAGAAAGTCCCGTTGCTGCGCGGCAAGACCGTATGCAACGTGTTCTTCGAAAACTCCACCCGTACCCGCACCACCTTCGAACTGGCGGCCCAGCGGCTGTCGGCGGACGTGATTACCCTCAACGTGTCGACATCCTCGGCGAGCAAGGGCGAAACCCTGCTCGATACACTGCGCAACCTCGAAGCCATGGCGGCAGACATGTTCGTCGTTCGCCACGGTGACTCCGGCGCCGCACACTTCATTGCCGAACACGTCTGCCCGCAGGTGGCGATCATCAACGGCGGCGATGGCCGTCATGCCCACCCGACCCAGGGCATGCTGGACATGTTGACCATCCGCCGACACAAGGGCAGTTTCGAGAACCTCTCGGTGGCCATTGTCGGCGACATCCTGCACTCGCGGGTGGCTCGTTCGAACATGCTCGCCCTCAAGACCCTCGGTTGTCCGGACATCCGCGTGATCGCGCCGAAAACCCTGCTGCCCATCGGCGTCGAGCAATACGGCGTGAAGGTCTACACCGACATGACCGAAGGCCTCAAGGATGTCGACGTGGTGATCATGCTGCGCCTGCAGCGTGAACGCATGACCGGCGGCCTGCTGCCCAGCGAAGGCGAGTTCTACCGCCTGTTCGGCCTCACTACCGCCCGCCTGGCCGGGGCCAAGCCGGATGCCATCGTCATGCACCCGGGACCGATCAACCGCGGCGTGGAGATCGAGTCGGCGGTGGCCGACGGCCCTCATTCAGTGATTCTCAACCAGGTGACCTACGGCATTGCCATCCGCATGGCCGTGCTGTCCATGGCCATGAGCGGGCAAACGGCCCAGCGCCAACTCGACCAGGAGAACGCCCAGTGAAACTCAGCATTCTCGGCGCACGCGTGATCGATCCGGCCAGCGGCCTGGATCAAGTGACTGACATCCATATCGACGCCTGCAAAATCGTCGCCCTGGGCACCGTCCCGGCCGGCTTCGTGGCGGTCGAGACCCTCGACGCTCAGGGCCTGGTGGCCGCACCCGGCCTGGTCGACCTGAACGTTGCCCTGCGCGAACCCGGCTACAGTCGTAAAGGCAGCATCGTCAGCGAAACCCGGGCGGCCGCCGCCGGTGGCGTGACCAGCCTGTGCTGCCCGCCACAGACCAAACCGGTGCTGGACACCTCGGCCGTGGCCGAACTGATCCTCGACCGCGCCCGCGAAGCCGGCAACACCAAGGTCTTTCCGATTGGGGCGTTGAGCAAAGGCCTCGACGGCGAACAACTGGCGGAGCTGATTGCGCTGCGCGATGCCGGTTGCGTGGCGTTCGGCAACGGCCTGAACAGCTTTCGCAATACCCGCACCCTATGCCGCGCTCTGGAATACGCAGCCACCTTCGGCTTGACCGTGATTTTCAACTCTCAGGATCACGACCTGGCCGAGGGTGGCCTGGCCCATGAAGGCCCGACCGCCAGCTTCCTCGGCCTGCCGGGCATACCGGAGACCGCCGAGACCGTGGCCCTGGCCCGTGATCTGTTGCTGGTGGAGCAAAGTGGCGTGCGCGCGCACTTCAGCCAGTTGACCAGCGCCCGTGGCGCGGCGCTGATCGCCCAGGCCCAGGCCCGCGGCTTGCCGGTGACCGCCGACGTAGCGCTGTACCAACTGATCCTGACCGACGAAGCGCTGATCGATTTCAACAGCGTCTATCACGTCCAACCGCCATTGCGCACACGCACCGACCGGGATGGCTTGCGCGAGGCGGTGAAGTCCGGGGTGATCTCGGCCATCTCCAGCCATCACCAACCCCATGAGCGCGATGCCAAGCTGGCACCTTTTGGCGCGACCGAACCGGGCATCAGCAGCGTCGAATTGCTGCTGCCGCTGGCAATGACCCTGGTGGAAGACGGCCTGCTCGACCTGCCGACCTTGGTGGCGCGCCTGAGCGCCGGCCCGGCCCAGGCCCTGCAACTACCGGTCGGGAAACTGGCGGTGGGTGCGGCAGCGGACCTGGTGCTGTTTGATCCCTCCGCCTCCACCGTGGCCGGGGAAGCCTGGCGTTCCAGGGGCGACAACTGTCCGTTCCTGGGCCACAGCTTGCCGGGCGTGGTGCGCTACACCCTGATGGATGGGCGGGTCACGCACCAGGCCTGATACCGCGTCGCATCTATCGCGAGCGGGCTCGCTCCCACATTGGATTTCAGGTATTCACACCATCGGTGTGCGCTGAAGATCCCTGTGGGAGCGAGCCTGCTCGCGATGGGAGCAACCCGGTTTTACTGAAAAGCCCCACGCTTCTGCGCATTGCGAATCGAAACCTGGTCGTTCAGCGTCCAGAAGTCATACAACACCCCCAGGAAGAACACCCCGCCAGTCAGCAGGTAGATGATCCCGCTGAGCCATTTGCCCTGATACATCCGGTGCACGCCGAACACCCCGAGAAACGTCAACAGGATCCATGCCACGGTGTATTCGATGGGACCTGGGGTGAAGCGCAGGTCCGCTTCGCGATCCATGACAGGAATCAGGAACAGGTCGATCAGCCAGCCAATGCCCAGCAGGCCAAAGGTGAAGAACCAGATCGTGCCGGTGACCGGCTTGCCATAGTAGAAACGATGGGCTCCGGTGAAACCGAAAATCCAGAGCAGATACCCAATGATTTTGCTGTGGGTATCGTGGGGGGCGTCCAGCTGATAGCTGTTCATGAATGGTCTCTTTTGCCTCGATAGATAAATTTGTTCGGATTTTTTGTGACTTTTGCGTGTCTGGCCGACAAGCGGTTCGCGACACCTTGAGCGCAGCAAAGCCCCGTAAACCGGGGCCTGTGTCGGACAATCGGGCCAAAGTATCGCGATTTCATGGATCGCTCGCGGGATTTCCAATCGACAAACGGCCTCGGAATCACCAAAAAAGCTGTTATAAAGTTGCGCGCTAACCTTTAAGAGCCCTGCCTAATGCGTCCATTTTTCAAGACATGGCTGACCATTTGCCTATTATTGCCACTGGCCGCCCACGCCACCAACCGTGAGCAACGTCTTCCCAACGTCAACGGCTACACCCCGAAATCCCATGTTTCTGCTCCTTCGAGCAAGAACAAGCCCAGCGTCCAGTATACGAACACGGGCAACAGCAAGCTGGTTCCGCCCATGGCGACCAAAGCGAGCAGCAACGTATTGAGCCGTGCCGTGAATGTACTCGGCACACCTTATCGTTGGGGCGGCAGCAGCCCAAGTAAAGGCTTCGATTGCAGCGGCCTGGTGAAATACGCTTTCAACGACGCTACCTTCGATCTGCCACGCACCTCGAATGCAATGGCGGCCGGTCACGGTGAGAAAGTCGAGCGCAAGGACCTCAAGCCCGGCGACCTGATCTTCTTCAAGCTCAAGAGCCGCCGCGTCAACCACGTGGCCATCTATCTGGGCAACGACCGCTTCATCCACGCACCACGTCGTGGCAAGTCGGTGACCATCGACACCCTGAACAAACCGTACTGGAACACTCACTACGTGGTTGCCAAGCGGGTGTTGCCGAAAGAGCCGGGCGGGATGCGGGTCGTCCAGCGCTGATGATCGTTCCCACGCTCTGCGTGGGAATGCCTCAGCGGACGCTCTGCGTTCGGCTCTCAGGGACGCGGAGCGTCCCCGGATGCGTTCCCACGCAGGGCGTGGGAACGATCGGAAAATCCCTCAGAAATTATCCGGCGTACGCGCCCGCTCCCGCGCGTGCTCCCGGCTGATCAATCCCTTGGCCACCAGGTCCTTCAAGCACATGTCCAGCGTCTGCATCCCCAGCGAGCCGCCGGTCTGGATCGCCGAGTACATCTGCGCCACCTTGTCTTCGCGGATCAGGTTACGGATCGCCGACGTGCCCAGCATGATTTCATGAGCGGCGACCCGGCCGCCGCCGATCTTCTTGACCAGCGTCTGGGAAATCACCGCTTGCAATGATTCCGACAACATCGAGCGCACCATGGACTTTTCGTCCCCCGGAAACACGTCCACCACCCGGTCGATGGTCTTGGCCGCCGAGGTGGTGTGCAGGGTGCCGAATACCAGGTGCCCGGTTTCGGCGGCGGTCAGCGCCAGGCGGATGGTTTCCAGGTCGCGCATCTCCCCCACCAGGATCACGTCAGGGTCTTCCCGCAGGGCCGAACGCAAGGCTGTGGAAAAACCTTGGGTGTCGCGGTGCACTTCGCGCTGGTTGATCAGGCATTTGCGCGGCTCGTGGACAAACTCGATAGGGTCCTCGATGGTGAGGATGTGGTGGTGCTTATGGGTGTTGAGGTAGTCGATCATCGCCGCGAGGGTGGTGGATTTGCCTGAGCCGGTCGGCCCGGTCACCAGCACCAGCCCGCGGGGGGCCTCGGTCACTTTGCGAAAAACCTCGCCCATGCCCAGATCTTCCATGGTCAGGACTTTCGACGGGATGGTCCGGAATACCGCCCCCGCGCCGCGATTCTGATTGAACGCGTTGACCCGGAACCGTGCGACCCCGGGTACATCGAAGGAAAAATCGGTTTCCAGAAACTTTTCGTAATCTACCCGTTGCCGGTCGTTCATGATGTCGTAGATCAGTTCATGAACCTGTTTATGGTCCAGTGCCGGCAGGTTGATCCGCCGCACATCGCCATCGACCCGGATCATCGGTGGCAGCCCAGCGGACAAGTGCAGGTCCGACGCTCCCTGTTTGGCGCTGAACGCCAGCAGTTCAGTGATATCCATAGCGCTCCTCAATTCCAGTAGAATGCCGCGAACCTCAGACCGCTGGCGCTTCTTTATGTCCACGATAGCAGACAACATCGCTCAGGTTAGATCGCGCATCCGCGCTGCGGAGCAAGCCGCCCACCGCGCCGCAGACAGCGTCCAATTGCTGGCGGTGAGCAAGACCAAGCCCGCCCAGGCCCTGCGTGAAGCTTATGCCGCCGGCCTGCGGGACTTCGGTGAGAACTACCTGCAGGAAGCGCTGGGCAAGCAGATCGAACTGACCGACCTACCCTTGATCTGGCACTTCATCGGCCCCATTCAATCGAACAAGACGCGCGCTATTGCCGAACACTTCGACTGGGTGCACTCCGTGGATCGCTTGAAAATTGCCCAACGCCTGTCCGAGCAGCGTCCGGCCGGGTTGCCGCCGCTGAACATCTGCATTCAAGTCAACGTCAGCGGGGAGGCCAGCAAATCCGGTTGTACCCCGGAGGATCTGCCGGCCTTGGCCGACGCCATCAGCGCGTTGCCACACCTGACGCTGCGCGGACTGATGGCGATCCCCGAGCCGACCGAAGAGCGCGCCGCCCAGGACGCAGCTTTCGCCGCCGTCCAACGTCTGCAAGCCAGCCTGGCCCTGCCGCTGGACACGCTATCCATGGGCATGAGCCACGATCTCGAATCCGCCATTGCCCAGGGCGCCACCTGGGTCAGGATCGGTACCGCCTTGTTTGGTGCTCGCGACTACAGCGCCAACCAACCGTAAGCCATGTCGACTCAACTCCTCAATCAAGGACCTGTCATGAGCAACACGCGTATTGCCTTTATCGGCGCCGGCAACATGGCCGCCAGCCTGATCGGCGGCCTGCGGGCCAAGGGCCTGGACGCTGCGCAGATCCGCGCCAGCGATCCGGGTATCGATACCCGTACCCGGGTGAGCAGCGAGCACGGCATCGAGACCTTTGCCGACAACGCACAGGCCATCGATGGCGCGGACGTCATCGTGCTGGCGGTCAAGCCGCAAGCGATGAAAACCGTGTGCGAAGCCCTTCGCCCAAGCCTAAAGCCCCATCAACTGGTGGTGTCGATTGCCGCCGGCATCACCTGCGCCAGCATGAACAAATGGCTCGGCGACCAGCCCATCGTGCGCTGCATGCCCAACACCCCGGCGCTGTTGCGTCAGGGCGTCAGCGGCCTGTTCGCCACCCCACAGGTCAGCGCCGAACAACGCCAGCAAGCTGAAGAGCTGCTGTCGGCCGTCGGTCTGGCGCTGTGGCTGGAGACCGAGCAGCAGCTGGACGCGGTCACTGCCGTTTCCGGTTCAGGCCCGGCGTACTTCTTCCTGCTGATCGAAGCCATGACCGCCGCCGGCGAAAAACTTGGTCTGCCCCGTGAGATTGCCGCGCAGCTGACCTTGCAGACAGCCCTCGGCGCAGCCCACATGGCGACTTCCAGCGACGTCGATGCCGCCGAACTGCGCCGGCGCGTGACCTCACCGGCCGGCACCACCGAAGCCGCCATCAAATCGTTCCAGGCCGGGGGATTCGAAGCCCTGGTGGAAAAAGCACTCGGCGCCGCCGCGCACCGCTCGGCCGAAATGGCCGAACAACTGGGCCAATAAGGAGCCATTCATGATTGGATTGAACACCGCAGCGGTCTACGTGCTGCAAACCCTTGGCAGCCTGTACCTGCTGATCGTGCTGATGCGCTTCGTGCTGCAACTGGTCCACGCCAACTTCTACAACCCGCTGTGCCAGTTCGTCGTCAAGGCCACCCAGCCGCTGCTCAAGCCCCTGCGCCGGATCATCCCGAGCCTGTTTGGCCTGGACATGTCGTCGCTGGTACTGGCGATCCTCGTGCAAATGGCGCTGATGGCCCTGACCCTGCTACTGACCTACGGCACCACCGGCAACCCGCTGCAACTGCTGATCTGGTCGATCATCGGCATCACCGCGCTGTTCCTGAAGATCTTCTTCTTCGCCTTGATCATCAGCGTGATCCTGTCCTGGGTCGCCCCGGGCAGCCACAACCCGGGCGCCGAACTGGTAAACCAGATCTGCGAACCGGCCCTGGCCCCGTTCCGTCGCATCGTACCGAACCTCGGCGGCCTGGACATCTCGCCGATCCTGGCATTCATGGTGCTCAAGCTGCTCGACATGCTGGTGATCAACAACCTCGCAGCAATGACCATGATGCCGGAGATCCTGCGCGTCCTGATCTGACTGCATCATCGTTTGTCGCGGGCAAGCCATGCTCCCACATTGGATGCATTCCCCTGTGGGAGCATGGCTTGCCCGCGATAGCCACGCTTCGGTCTGGCAGGAAACCTTCAAGCCAGACCTTTGCTTGCCGCTAACCCCAGCGGTCTTTAGACTTACGCCTCATTTCAACGAGAGCAGGGTCGATGCCAGCTGCCTTTCCCGCCGATTCCGTTGGTCTGGTGACGCCGCAAATGGCGCATTTCAGCGAGCCCCTGGCCCTGGCCTGCGGTCGTTCGTTGCCAGCCTATGACCTGATCTACGAAACCTACGGCACGCTCAACGCCACGGCGAGCAATGCCGTGCTGATCTGTCACGCCTTGTCGGGGCATCACCATGCCGCTGGCTATCACAGCGTCGACGACCGCAAGCCAGGCTGGTGGGACAGTTGTATCGGCCCCGGCAAGCCGATCGACACCAACCGGTTCTTCGTGGTCAGCCTGAACAACCTCGGCGGCTGCAACGGCTCCACCGGCCCCAGCAGCCTCAACCCGGACACCGGCAAGCCCTTCGGTGCCGATTTTCCGGTGCTGACCGTGGAAGACTGGGTCCACAGCCAGGCCCGCCTGGCCGACCGTCTCGGCATCGGCCAATGGGCGGCAGTGATCGGCGGCAGCCTGGGCGGCATGCAGGCCCTGCAATGGACCATCACCTACCCGGACCGCGTACGCCATTGCCTGGCAATCGCCTCGGCTCCCAAGCTGTCGGCACAGAACATTGCCTTCAACGAAGTGGCGCGCCAGGCGATCCTCACCGACCCGGAGTTCCACGGCGGCTCGTTCCAGGAGCACGGCGTGATTCCCAAGCGCGGATTGATGCTGGCGCGGATGGTCGGGCACATCACCTACCTGTCCGACGATTCCATGGGCGAGAAATTCGGCCGCGGCCTCAAGAGCGAAAAGCTCAACTATGACTTCCACAGCGTCGAATTCCAGGTAGAAAGCTACCTGCGCTACCAGGGTGAGGAGTTCTCCGGACGCTTCGACGCCAACACCTACCTGCTGATGACCAAGGCCCTGGACTACTTCGATCCGGCGGCGAACTTCGACGATGACCTGGCGAAAACCTTTGCCAACGCCACGGCCAAGTTCTGCGTGATGTCGTTCACCACCGACTGGCGCTTCTCCCCGGCTCGCTCACGGGAACTGGTGGACGCGCTGATGGCCGCGCGCAAGGACGTCTGTTACCTGGAGATCGACGCCCCCCAGGGCCACGACGCCTTTCTGATTCCGATCCCGCGCTACCTGCAGGCGTTCGGCAACTACATGAACCGTATTACGCTGTGAGGACGCCATGAGAGCCGATCTGGACATCATCCAGGAATGGATCCCCGCCGGCAGCCGCGTGCTGGACCTGGGTTGCGGCAACGGTGAGCTGCTGACCTGGCTGCGGGACAACAAGCAGGTCACCGGCTATGGCCTGGAAAACGACCCGGACAACATCGCCGAGTGCGTCGCCAAGGGTATCAACGTGATCGAACAGGACCTGGACAAGGGCCTGGGCAATTTCGCCAGCAACAGCTTTGATATCGTGGTCATGACCCAGGCCCTGCAAGCGGTTCACTACCCGGACAGGATCCTCGACGAAATGCTCCGGGTCGGCCGCCAGTGCATCATCACCTTCCCCAACTTCGGGCACTGGCGCTGCCGCTGGTACCTGGCGAGCAAGGGGCGCATGCCGGTCTCGGAGTTCCTGCCCTACACCTGGTACAACACGCCGAACATCCACTTCTGCACCTTCGAGGATTTCGAAGCGTTGTGCCGCGAACGCCAGGCCAAGGTCATCAATCGCCTGGCGGTGGATCAGCAGCACCGCCACGGGTGGGCCAGCAAGCTATGGCCTAATCTATTAGGTGAAATAGGCATCT
Organism: Pseudomonas corrugata; assembly: GCF_001269905.1. Taxonomy (GTDB): domain Bacteria; phylum Pseudomonadota; class Gammaproteobacteria; order Pseudomonadales; family Pseudomonadaceae; genus Aquipseudomonas; species Aquipseudomonas corrugata. The sequence goes on from NZ_LHVK01000003.1 coordinate 160,170, forward strand.
ATCGGGTCAGCAGCCCAGGCCTTGCCAATCATCAGGTCGCCGTGTGAACCCCGACCCTGTTCCCAGGAGCACAACATGAAACGTCTCGCGTTGTTCCTCATTACCGCTTGCCTATGCACCGGCGTCATGGCCGCCGACGCCATCAAGGCCGAGCGCAAGGAAGTGTTCGGTGACGTCACCGTGCACTACAACACCTTCAATTCCACCTTCCTGACATCGGACATCGCCAAGGCCGCCAAGCTGGTCCGCAGCAAGAACCAGGGCGTGATCAATGTGTCGGTGATCAAGGATGGCAAGCCGTTGATGGCCCAGGTCAGCGGCACGATCAAGGACCTGACCAGCAAGACGATCCCTCTGACGTTCCGCCAGATCAGCGAACAAGGCGCGATCTACTACATCGCCCAGTATCCGGTAGAACAACAGGAAACCCGCACCTTCGAGATCAAGGTGCAGACGGGCGACAAGATCAACACCCTCAACTTCAACCAGGAACTGTTCCCCGGCGAATGATGAACTTCACCCAACTCGTACTCGCCAGCCATAACGCCGGCAAACTCAAGGAACTCCAGGCCATGCTCGGCGGATCGGTGCAACTGCGCTCGATTGGGGAGTTCAGCCAGGTGGAGCCGGAAGAAACCGGCCTGTCGTTCGTTGAAAACGCCATCCTCAAAGCCCGCAACGCCGCGCGCATATCCGGCCTGCCGGCGCTGGCAGACGATTCCGGGTTGGCGGTGGATTTCCTCGGCGGCGCGCCGGGCATCTACTCGGCCCGTTACGCCGACGGCAAGGGTGACGCGGCGAACAACGCCAAGCTGCTCGACGTTCTCAAGGACGTACCTGAAGCCGAGCGCGGCGCGCAGTTCGTTTGCGTCCTGGCGTTGGTGCGACATGCCGATGATCCGCTGCCGATTCTCTGCGAAGGCCTGTGGCAGGGACGCATCCTCACCGAGGCCAGCGGCGAGCACGGCTTCGGCTACGATCCGCTGTTCTGGGTGCCGGAGCGCAACTGTTCCAGCGCCGAGCTGGGCCCGGTGGAAAAGAACCAACTGAGCCACCGCGCCCGCGCCATGGCCCTGCTGCGTCAACGCCTGGGCCTGCAATGAGTAATGATTCTCCCGCGTCGCTGATTCATGGCGGCGCACACACGCCTCGGGCGCCGCTGCCAGTGCTGCCGCCCTTGGCGTTGTACGTCCATATCCCATGGTGCGTGCGCAAATGCCCGTATTGCGATTTCAACTCCCACACCGCCAGCCCCCATCTGCCGGAAGAAGAGTACGTCGACGCCTTGCTGGCCGACCTCGACCAGGATCTGCACGGGACATATGGCCGCAAGCTGAGCTCGATCTTCTTCGGCGGCGGGACCCCCAGCCTGTTCAGCGCCCGGGCCCTGGGCCGGCTGCTCAAGGGTGTCGAGGCGCGGATCGCCTTCGCCGACGACATCGAAATCACCCTGGAGGCCAACCCCGGCACCTTCGAACAAGAGAAATTCGTGGCTTACCGAGCCTTGGGCATCAATCGCCTGTCCATCGGTATCCAGAGCTTCCAGCAGGCCAAGCTCGAAGCCCTGGGCCGGATCCATAACGGTGACGAAGCAGTACGGGCCGCCGGCATGGCGCGCCAGGCCGGGTTCGATAACTTCAACCTGGATCTGATGCATGGCCTGCCCGACCAGTCCCTCGACGATGCCTTGAGCGACCTGCGCCAGGCCATCGCTCTGAAGCCGACCCATCTCTCCTGGTATCAGCTGACGCTGGAGCCGAACACGGTGTTCTGGAACCAGCCGCCAACGCTGCCGGAAGACGATACATTGTGGGACATCCAGGAGGCCGGACAAGCGCTGCTGGCCGAGCACGGCTACGCCCAGTACGAAGTGTCGGCATACGCCCAGCCAGGTCGGGCGGCGCGGCACAATCTCAACTACTGGAGCTTCGGTGACTTCATCGGCATCGGTGCAGGCGCCCATGGCAAGCTCAGCCACCCGGACGGGCGCATCGTGCGCACCTGGAAGACTCGCCTGCCCAAGGACTACCTCAACCCGGCCAAACGCTTCCTGGCCGGCGAGAAAACCCTGGCCAACGAGGAACTTCCCTTCGAGTTCCTGATGAACGCCCTGCGCCTGACCGAGGGAGTGCAAGCGCAGCTATATCCGGAACGCACCGGACTGTCGCTGCAAAGCCTGACCGAAGGCCGGCGCGAGGCCGAACAAAGCGGGCTGTTGCAGGTCGAACCGTCACGTCTGGCGGCCACCGAACGCGGACAGCTGTTTCTCAATGACTTGCTGCAGAAATTTCTGAGCTGATCAACACAAGGAAATCGAATGGATCTGGTACTCGACCTGCTCGCCACCGTGTCCCGCTGGAGCCGCAGCAACCTGTCGGAAATCTCCCTGGCACTGGTCGGCTGCCTGCTGGTGCTGTTCGGCGCAGACATCAAGGCCTGGGTCGAACAACGCCTGGGCAGTATCGCCGGCGCGTTGCGCGTCCCGTTGATCGCCTTGCTGTGCATGATCGGCAGCGGCGCGGCGTTGATCTACGCCACGCCGTGGGTGGTGCGTGGGCTGAGCCAGTTCAATAACTACAGCCTGGCGCCGGTGCTGTTGGTGGTACTGGTGTTGATCGGGGTGGTGGCGGACCGTCGCTGACCTTCGCAGCGCCCTGAAACAACTGTGGGAGCGAGCCTGCTCGCGATGAGGCCATCACAGTCAACATCCAGGTGACTGTCAGGCCGCCATCGCGAGCAGGCTCGCTCCCACATTGAACTGCGTATGGCTTAGGACTGCTTCTCGAACTTCAGATCCCAAACCCCATGCCCAAGCCGTTCACCACGGCGCTCGAACTTGGTGATCGGTCGCTCGGCCGGACGGGGTACGCACTTGCCGTCTTCGGCGAGGTTGCGATAACCCGGGGCGACGTTCATCACTTCCAGCATGTATTCGGCGTAAGGTTCCCAGTCGGTGGCCATGTGCAGCACACCGCCGACCTTCAACTTGCTGCGCACCAGCTCGGCGAATGGCGCCTGGACGATACGACGCTTGTGGTGACGGCTCTTGTGCCATGGGTCCGGGAAGAACAGCATCAGCCGGTCCAGACTGTTGTCGGCCACGCAACGGTTGAGTACTTCGATGGCGTCGCAATCGTAGATCCGCAGGTTGGTCAGCCCTTGGGTGAGTACACCATTGAGCAGCGCGCCGACACCGGGACGATGCACTTCCACGCCAATGAAGTCCTGCTCCGGCGCAGCGGCGGCCATTTCCAGCAGCGAGTGGCCCATGCCAAAGCCGATTTCCAGCGAGCGCGGGGCCGAGCGGCCAAACACCTGGTCGAAGTCCACCGGCGCATCGGCCAGCGGCAGGACGAACAGCGGCGCGCCCTGCTCCAGGCCGCGCTGCTGGCCTTCAGTCATACGCCCGGCGCGCATCACGAAACTCTTGATGCGGCGATGTTGGCGCTCTTCACCTTCGTCCGGCTGGACAGGCGTGTCGTTCGATTCAGTCATCAATGGCTCTTACTTGATCAGACCATCCAGCGGCGAGGAGGCGCTGGCGTAAAGTTTCTTCGGCATGCGACCGGCGAGGTAGGCCAGGCGCCCGGCCACAATGGCGTGCTTCATGGCTTCGGCCATCAGAACCGGCTGCTGGGCGTGTGCGATGGCAGAGTTCATCAGCACCGCTTCGCAGCCCAGCTCCATGGCAATGGTGGCGTCGGACGCGGTACCGACGCCAGCATCCACGAGCACCGGGATCCTGGCCTCTTCAAGGATGATCTGCAGGTTGTAAGGGTTGCAGATCCCCAGGCCCGTACCGATCAGGCCGGCCAACGGCATGACTGCGATGCAGCCGATTTCCGCCAGTTGCCGGGCGATGATCGGATCATCGCTGGTGTACACCATGACGTCGAAACCTTCCTTGACCAGCGTTTCGGCGGCCTTGAGGGTTTCGATGACGTTGGGGAACAGGGTCTTCTGGTCGGCCAGCACTTCCAGCTTCACCAGATTGTGGCCGTCGAGCAACTCCCGGGCGAGGCGGCAGGTGCGCACGGCTTCGATGGCGTCGAAGCAGCCGGCGGTGTTGGGCAGGATGGTGTAGCGATCCGGCGGCAGGATATCCAGCAGGTTCGGTTCGCCCGGGTTCTGGCCGATGTTGGTCCGACGCACGGCGACGGTGACGATCTCGGCACCCGAAGCCTCGATGGCCAGGCGGGTTTCTTCCATGTCGCGGTATTTGCCGGTGCCTACCAGCAAGCGCGACTGGTAGGTACGACCGGCCAGGACGAAGGGCTTGTCGTTACGAACGATGCTCATGGGAAATCCTCTGTTGGGGTGAGGTTCTTGCAAAAATGTTGCGAAACCGCAGGTATCTAGCCGCCACCGATGGCATGTACGACTTCAACCTGATCACCCTCGTTGAGGGCGGTGTCGGCGTGCTGGCTGCGCGGGACGATATCCAGATTGAGCTCCACCGCGACACGGCGTCCGGTGAGATCCAGACGGGTCAACAGGGCCGCAACGGTCTCACCGTCGGGCAATTCAAAGGGTTCGCCGTTCAACTGAATGCGCATGCCGGATGCCGCCATCATTTTTAGGGGCTGGCATTCTAGCCCGATCAGTCTGGGGGACCCAAGCCCCTTGGTCAGCTACAAGCTTCAAGCGGCAAGTTGCAGGCGCCAGGCCGCTATCCCCAGGCAGAGCCAGCCGATCAGGAACGCCAAACCGCCGAACGGGGTGATGATGCCGAGTTTGCTGATACCGGTCAGGGTGAGCAGGTAGAGACTGCCGGAGAACAACAGGATACCGATCACGAATGAGATTCCGGCCCAGGTGACAATGCGGCCGGGGATGTGCGTAGCCAGCAGCGCAACGCCGAACAAGGCCAGGGTGTGCACCAGTTGGTAGGTGACGCCGGTGTGGAAAATCGCCAGGTAATCGGCGCTCAGGCGGTTTTTCAGGCCGTGGGCGGCAAAGGCTCCGAGCGCCACGCCGGTGAAGCCGAAAAAGGCAGCCAGCATCAGAAAGCTACGCAGCATGAGAACTCCAGTCAGACTCGGTGGACAGGGTCTGTATAATGGCCCGCTCGACGGGTTCGGCCAAGCCATCTCTATGCTGCGTACATTGTTTCGACGATTCCTCAAAGCCCTGTTCTGGTTCGCCGTCGGCAGCGTTGTTCTGGTGCTGCTGTTTCGCGTGGTGCCGCCGCCGTTCACGGCGCTGATGGTCGAGCGCAAGGTTGAATCCTGGTTCGACGGCGAACCGATCGACCTGCAGCGCACCTGGCAGCCCTGGGACCAGATATCCGACAGCCTCAAGGTCGCGGTGATTGCCGGCGAAGACCAGAAATTTCCCGAACACTGGGGCTTCGACATCGACGCGATCCAGGCTGCATTCGCCCATAACGGCCGCGGCGGTTCGATTCGTGGCGCCAGCACTCTCAGCCAGCAAGTCTCCAAGAACCTGTTCCTGTGGTCGGGCCGTAGCTGGTTGCGCAAGGGCTTCGAAGCCTGGTTCACCGCGCTGATCGAGGTGCTCTGGCCCAAACAGCGAATTCTTGAGGTGTACCTCAACAGCGTGGAGTGGGACGACGGGGTGTTCGGTGCCGAAGCCGCAGCGCGACACCATTTCCGCGTAGGCGCCGATGCCTTGTCCCGCCAGCAGGCAAGCCTGCTGGCGGCGGTACTGCCCAACCCTCGGAAATGGAGCGCCAGCCGGCCAAGTCCATATGTATTGCGCCGGGCAAGCTGGATACGCCAGCAGATGAGCCAGTTGGGAGGCGACAGTTACCTGCTGGGACTCAATGATTCGCGGCGGGCGCCCTGGGCCCAGTAGCGGCCCTGTGGGAGCGAGCCTGCTCGCGAACGCGGTGTGTCTGTCAGCAGTCATGGGGCAGGTATACCGCTATCGCGAGCAGGCTCGCTCCCACAGGGGGAATCTCCGGCAGGGGGATAATTTGGATCTGGAATGAAAACGCCCCGATCATCGCTGATCGGGGCGTTTTTTATTGCGTTGGACGGTCAAGCCGCAATCGACAGCTTGAGCTTGTTCATCGCGCTTTTCTCAAGCTGGCGAATCCGCTCCGCCGACACGTTGTACTTCTGCGCCAGGTCGTGCAGCGTGGCTTTTTCCTCTGCCAGCCAGCGCTGGTAGAGAATGTCACGACTGCGCTCGTCCAGCACTTCCAGGGCTTCGTGCAGGTTGGTGTTGGAGTTGTCGCTCCAGTCGGCGTCTTCCAACTGACGCGCCGGGTCATACCGGTGGTCTTCCAGATAGTTGGCCGGCGATTGGAAGGCGCTGTCGTCATCGGCTTCGGCGGCCGGGTCGAAGGCCATGTCCTGGCCGGTCAGGCGACTTTCCATCTCGCGGACTTCACGAGGCTCCACACCCAGGCTTTCGGCCACACGATGGACTTCTTCGTTGTTCAGCCAGGCCAGACGCTTCTTCTGGCTGCGCAGGTTGAAGAACAGCTTGCGCTGGGCCTTGGTGGTCGCGACCTTCACAATGCGCCAGTTGCGCAGGATGAACTCGTGGATTTCCGCCTTGATCCAGTGCACCGCGAACGATACCAGGCGCACACCCATTTCGGGGTTGAAGCGCTTGACCGCCTTCATCAGGCCAACGTTACCTTCCTGGATCAGGTCGGCCTGGGCCAACCCGTAGCCGGAATAGCTGCGGGCGATATGTACGACAAAACGCAGGTGGGCGAGCACCATTTGCCGAGCCGCCTCAAGATCCTGCTCATAATAGAGACTCTCGGCCAGTTCACGCTCCTGCTCGGGTGTCAGCAAGGGAATGCTGTTCACCGTGTGCACATAGGCCTCCAGGTTCGCACCCGGGACCAGAGCATACGCAGGTTGCAAAGAAGTGGTCATACGAAAAAAACCTCCGACTCACATAACTCGTGCAGTTCAGCACTGCGAAAATTGACCGGAAACCATAGGACAAGTTCCCACAAAAACTGAAAGGTCAATACGCGCAAAATGACTCTATTTTGGTGCAAGCTCACGCAAGTGGCGTGCGACCGCAATCCATGCACCGATATAACCCAACAGCACCGCGCCAAGCAAGAGCGACAGACCGTCGGCGACTGGCACTCCAGCCAGCGCGAAATCACTGCCATACAAACCGGCCAGCCCCACTACCGCATCATTCAACCAGTCCAGGCCGAACGCCAATACTCCCCAGGACAGGATTCCGGCACCGAAGCCATACAGCGCGCCCATGTAAAGGAAAGGCCTGCGCACATAACTGTCCGTGCCGCCGACAAGTTTAATCACTTCTATCTCGGTGCGGCGGTTTTCAATATGAAGACGAATGGTATTGCCTATCACCAAAAGTAATGCGGACACCAGAAGCACCGTCAGACCGAAGACAAACCGGTCGCCGAGCTTGAGGATCGCCGCAAGACGCTCGACCCAGACTAGATCAAGTTGCGCCTGTTGTACCTTCGGCAACTCGGAAAGTCTTTGTCTTAATGCTTCAAGGGTCGGTTTGTCGACTTCCTTCGGCGTCACCAGCACCACGCCCGGCAATGGGTTTTCCGGCAGTTCCTTGAGCGCCTCGCCCAGGCCGGACTGTTGCTGAAATTCCTCGAGCGCCTGATCGCGGCCGATGTATTCGGCATCAGCCACGCCTGGCATGGCTTTGATCTGCTCGCGCAACGCCTGACCTTCGCCCGGCGTCGCCTCCAATTGCAGGTACAGGGAAATCTGCGCCGCGCGCTGCCAGGAGCCCCCCAGGCGCTCCACATTGTTCAGCAGTAATGACAGCCCCATCGGCAGGCTCAGGGCTACCGCCATGACCATGCAGGTGAAGAAACTGCCGATCGGCTGCTTGCCCAGGCGACGCAGGCTGTCGAGCAAGCTGGCACGGTGGCTTTCGAGCCAGGCATGCAGCAGCGTACTGAAGTCCGGGCCGTCGTCCTCGTCGCGTTTTTTCTTTTGCGGCTGCGGATCGGAGGCCTTTGGGGCCACACGCTCGGCCACTTTCGGGCTACGGGTTGCGCTCATACACCAGCCTCCCCGTCACCGATCAAACGACCGCGCTGCAAGGTGAGCATGCGGTGGCGCATGCGTGCGATCAGGGCCAGGTCGTGACTGGCGATCAGCACACTGGTACCCAAACGGTTGATATCTTCAAATACGCCCATGATTTCCGCCGCCAGACGCGGGTCGAGGTTACCGGTAGGTTCGTCCGCCAGCAGCAAGGCCGGGCGGTGAACAATGGCGCGGGCGATACCGACACGTTGTTGCTGGCCGGTGGACAGGTCGCCCGGGTAAAGATCAGTCTTGTCCGACAGGGCCACGCGTTCCAGGGCCGAATCCACCCGCTTGTTGATCTCGGCCTTGGACAGGCCAAGGATCTGCAAGGGCAACGCCACGTTGTTGAACACGGTGCGATCGAACAGCAACTGGTGATTCTGGAACACCACGCCAATCTGCCGCCGCAGGTAAGGGATCTGAGCATTGCTGATGGTGCTCAGGTCCTGTCCGGCCAGCAGCAACTTGCCGGTGGTAGGCCGCTCCATTGCCAGCAACAGGCGCAGCAATGTGCTTTTACCCGCGCCGGAATGGCCGGTGACGAACAGAAACTCACCTCGACGTACCCGAAAGCTCAGTTCATGCAGGCCGACGTGACCGTTCGGATAGCGTTTACCGACCTGTTCGAAACGAATCATGAATGCTCCCGCTCGGCAAACAGTGCCTGGACAAAGGGCTCGGCTTCAAAGGTACGCAGGTCGTCGATGCCTTCGCCCACGCCAATGTAGCGAATGGGCAGGCCGAACTGCTTGGCCAGGGCGAAGATCACTCCGCCCTTGGCGGTGCCATCGAGCTTGGTCAGGGCCAGCCCGGTCAGTTCGACGGTCTGGTTGAATTGCTTGGCCTGGTTGATGGCGTTCTGGCCAGTACCGGCATCCAGCACCAGCAGCACTTCGTGGGGCGCGTCGGCATCAAGCTTGCCGATCACCCGGCGAACCTTCTTCAATTCTTCCATCAGGTTGTCTTTGGTATGCAGGCGACCGGCTGTGTCGGCGATGAGCACGTCGATGCCACGGGCCTTGGCGGCCTGCACGGCGTCGAAGATCACCGAAGCGGAATCAGCGCCGGTGTGCTGGGCGATCACCGGGATCTTGTTGCGCTCGCCCCACACTTGCAGTTGCTCGACAGCAGCGGCGCGGAAGGTGTCGCCGGCGGCGAGCATGACCTTCTTGCCTTCGAGTTGCAGCTTCTTCGCCAGCTTGCCAATGGTAGTGGTCTTGCCGGCCCCATTGACGCCAACCACCAGGATCACGAACGGCTTGTTCTGTGAAGCGATCACCAGCGGCTGCTCCACAGGCTTGAGCAGGTTGCCCAGCTCGCTCTGCAGGGATTTGTACAATGCGTCGGCATCGGTCAGTTGCTTGCGCGCGACCTTCTGGGTCAGGCTCTGGATGATCACCGACGTCGCCTCGACGCCGACATCGGCGGTCAGCAGGCGGGTTTCGATGTCATCCAGCAATTCGTCGTCGATGACTTTCTTGCCCAGGAACAGGCTGGCCATGCCTTCGCCAATGCTGGCACTGGTCTTGGACAAGCCTTGCTTGAGGCGGGCGAAGAAACCGACCTTGCCTGGCTCAGTGGAAGGTGCGGGCGCGACGGTGACCGGCGGGGCTTCGACAAGCGGCTCCACAACGGGAGCCGTCGGGGCAGGAATCGGCGGCGTGACATGGGGAGCCTGTGCATCCTCGACCAATGCCACCGGCTCTTCCGCCACCGGCAGGGTCAGCCACGGGGTTTGCCCGACAGGTGGAGTCAACGGTTGCTCGGCCGCCGGTGCGGCAACGGGTTCGGGCTCGGCCGGTTGCAGCACCGGTTCGGCCAGCGGCAGCACGATCGGCGCAGCTTCTTCGGCCACCGCCTCGGTGGCAGGTTCTGTGGCAGGCTCGGGCAGCGGTTGCGGCTGCTCGACGACGGTTTCCTGCGGCTTCTTGCGCAGCCATCCGAACAGGCCTTTTTTCTCGCCAGCCTCAGCTGGGGTCTTCTTGTCGTCGTTGGAACCAAACATGGAGGACGGCTATCTCACGGTAGCGACGCGCCACGAGGGCGCATCGGTGATGAATATTCGATGTTGAACAGACTGCGTTTCATCCAGCTTGTTCACGCGCAACAGATTGTCGAAATGTCCCAGGGACACCTCATCGTCGATTCTTTCGAAGGACTGGCAAGGTATCGTCGGCGAAAACGCAGGGATCCACGAAAAAACCCGACGCTTCTGCGCAAAACCCGGACAACCCTGGACCGATAAAAGGCCCGATAGGCGTGGCCGCCAGTAAAACGGATCAGTATCCTAGCACCCTCTCGCCCGCCGACGCTAAGACCTAGCGGGCAGCCCAACAGGTTTAAACACGAATGAATGCTCTTGCCCGCCGCGTTGCAGGCCTGCTGTTCAGCACAGTTTGTCTGCCCCTTTCAGCCTTGGCTGCCGATCCACAACCCACCCATGAATTCACCCTCGACAACGGCCTGAAGGTCGTGGTGCGCGAAGATCATCGGGCGCCGGTGGTGGTTTCCCAGGTCTGGTACAAGGTCGGTTCCAGTTATGAAACACCGGGCCAGACCGGTTTGTCCCACGCCCTGGAACATATGATGTTCAAGGGCAGCGAAAAAGTCGGCCCTGGTGAAGCGTCGCTGATCCTGCGGGACCTGGGTGCCGAGGAAAACGCCTTCACCAGCGATGATTTCACTGCGTATTACCAGGTGTTGGCGCGGGATCGCCTGGGCGTGGCCTTCGAGCTGGAAGCCGACCGCATGGCCAGCCTGCGCCTGCCGCCTGAAGAGTTCAGCCGCGAGATCGAAGTCATCAAGGAAGAGCGCCGCATGCGCACCGACGACAAGCCGATGTCCAAGGCGTTCGAGCGCTTCAAGGCCATGGCTTATCCGGCCAGCGGCTACCACACGCCGACCATCGGCTGGATGGCCGACCTGGACCGCATGACCGTCCAGGAACTGCGCCACTGGTACGAATCCTGGTACGCGCCGAACAATGCCACCCTGGTGGTGGTTGGCGACGTGACGCCGGACGAGGTCAAGGCCCTGGCCCAACGCTACTTCGGCCCGATTGCCCGGCGTAACGTGCCGACGGCGAAGATTCCCCTGGAACTGGCCGAACCCGGCGAACGCCAGATCACCCTGCATGTGCAGACCCAACTGCCCAGCCTGATGCTGGCCTTCAACGTGCCAAGCATCGCCACTGCGACAGACAAGCGCTCGGTCAACGCCCTGAGGTTGATCTCGGCCTTGCTGGATGGCGGCTACAGCGGCCGGATTCCGACCCAGCTGGAGCGTGGGGAGGAGCTGGTATCCGGCGGTTCGTCGAGCTACGACGCCTACACCCGTGGCGACACGCTGTTCACCTTGTCGGCGGCGCCCAATACCCAGAAGAAAAAAACCATCGCCCAGGCCGAAGCCGGCCTGTGGCGCTTGCTGGACCAGTTGAAAACCACCGCCCCGACCGCCGATGAACTGGAGCGCGTCCGCGCCCAGGTGATCGCCGGCCTGGTGTACGAGCGCGATTCGATCACCAGCCAGGCCACCGCCATCGGCCAGCTGGAAACCGTCGGGTTGTCCTGGAAGCTGATGGACACCGAGCTTGCCGAATTGCAAAGCGTAACTCCGCAAGACATCCAGAAGGCAGCCCAGCTGTATTTCACCCACTCGCGCCTGAGCGTTGCGCACATCCTGCCCGAGGAGAAAGCTCATGAGTGAGCGCAAATCATCACGCCTGCTGCTGATCGGCCTGGTGGTCATCGCCCTGGTCGCAGCCTTGGCCTTCTACCTGTCTCCTGCCACTGACGTCACTGCCAGCCAGGCCCTGGACAACGCCAGATCCGGCAACAAGCTGCAATCGCTGGCGGAACTTGACGGCAAGGCCCCCGGCCATCGTCAGCTCGACGTGCAATCCTGGAAAACCGCTGACGGCGCCAAGGTACTGTTCGTCGAAGCTCGCGAACTGCCGATGTTCGACCTGCGCCTGACCTTCGCCGCCGGCAGCAGCCAGGACGGCAACGCCCCCGGCCTGGCCCTGCTGACCAACGCCATGCTCAACGAAGGCGTGGCCGGCAAGGACGTCAGCGCCATCGCCGAAGGGTTCGAAAGCCTTGGCGCTGACTTCGGCAACGGTGCCTACCGGGACATGGCCGTGGCCTCCCTGCGCAGCCTCAGTGCGGTGGACAAGCGGGAGCCGGCACTGAAACTGTTCGCCGAAGTGGTCGGCAAGCCGACCTTCCCCGCTGACTCCTTCGCCCGCATCAAGAACCAGATGCTCGCCGGCTTGGAGTACCAGAAGCAGAACCCCGGCAAACTGGCGGGACTGGAACTGATGAAGCGCCTGTACGGTGACCACCCGTACGCGCACTCCAGCGACGGCACCGCACAAAGCATTCCACCGATCACCCTGGCCCAGGCCCGTGACTTTCACGCCAAGGCCTACGCTGCCGGCAACGCGGTGATTGCGTTGGTGGGAGACCTCTCCCGCGCCGAGGCCGAGGCGATCGCCAACCAGGTGTCCGCCGCGCTGCCCAAGGGGCCCGCGCTGGCAAAAACCCCATCACCAGTAGAACCGAAGGCGAGCGTCAGCCACATCGAGTTCCCGTCCAAACAGACCAACCTGATGCTCGCGCAACTGGGCATCGACCGGGATGACCCGGACTTTGCGGCCGTCTCCCTGGGCAACCAGATCCTCGGCGGCGGTGGTTTCGGCACGCGATTGATGACTGAAGTACGGGAAAAACGTGGCCTGACTTATGGAGTGTACTCTGGCTTCACGCCGATGCAGGCTCGCGGCCCGTTCATGATCAACCTGCAGACCCGAGCCGAGATGAGCGAAGGCACACTCAAGCTGGTGCAGGACGTATTCGCCGAGTACCTGAAGAACGGTCCGACCCAGAAGGAGCTCGATGACGCCAAGCGTGAGCTGGCCGGCAGTTTCCCACTGTCCACCGCGAGCAACGCCGATATTGTCGGCCAACTCGGGGCCATGGGTTTCTACGACTTGCCGCTGAGCTACCTGGAAGACTTCATGCGCCAATCACAGGCGTTGACGGTAGATCAGGTCAAGGCAGCGCTGAACAAGCACCTGAGCACCGACAAGATGGTCATCGTCACCGCCGGCCCGACCGTGCCGCAAAAGCCGTTGCCGGCCCCCACTGACAAACCTGCCGAGCAACCGCTCGGGGTCCCGGAGCACTAATGGCCCGTCCATCGAATTCCAGCAAGAAACCCGCTCACAACGGGATCAACCAATTACGCATCATCGGCGGTGAATGGCGCAGCCGGCGCCTGAGCTTCCCAGACGCTCCGGGCTTGCGACCGACACCGGACCGGGTGCGTGAAACTCTGTTCAACTGGCTCGCACCTTATGTGGCAGGCGCCCGGGTACTCGACCCGTTCGCCGGCAGTGGCGCGCTGTTTCTCGAAGCCCTGTCCCGTGGTGCTGCCATGGGCCAGGCACTGGACGCCAGCAACCTGGCGGTTTCCAGCCTGAAAGAACACCTGGGCACCCTGCGTTGCACGGTCGGCCAGGTACAGACAGCCGACGCCTTGCGCTATCTGGACAGCCAACCGGCCAGCCCTTTCGACCTGGTGTTTCTCGACCCGCCGTTCAACCAGAACCTGTTGCCGACGGTCTGCGCGCTGCTTGAGGAACGCCAGTGGCTGACCGAGGATGCCTGGGTCTACACTGAAAGCGAGACCGCTCCGTCGGTCCTCGGCCTGCCGGGCAATTGGCGCTTGCATCGCGAGCAGAAATCCGGACGGGTGTACTACGCATTGTGGCAACGTATGGCAGAAGCCGTTGGCTGACGGCTGGCCGCAGCATCGAGAACAATAATAATGGCCTCTGCACCTGAACGATTCATCCCCGCCAGAGGCCTTGGCAACCCGCACTTGCAAACCCTGTGGGGCCCGCTATGGCGCAAGACCACACACATCCCTCGCCAACGCGAGCGTTTGTGGCTGGACGACGGTGATTTCCTCGACCTAGACTGGCATGGCCCCCACAGCGCCAAGGCGCCGCTGGTGTTGGTGCTTCACGGACTGACGGGCTCCTCCAACTCGCCTTACGTGGCCGGCTTGCAACAAGCCCTTGGCCATCAGGGCTGGGCCAGTGTCGCGCTGAACTGGCGCGGCTGTTCAGGCGAACCGAACCTGCTGCCCCGCAGTTACCACTCCGGCGTCAGCGAAGACCTGGCCGCCGTCATTGCTCACCTGCGGACGCGACGGCCCCTGGCGCCGCTGTTTGCGGTGGGTTATTCGCTAGGCGGCAACGTACTGCTCAAACACCTGGGAGAAACCGGCAGCGACAGTCAACTGCTCGGCGCCGTGGCCGTTTCGGTGCCGTTTCGACTCGATCAATGCGCCGATCGCATCGGGCAAGGGTTTTCCAGGTTTTATCAGGCGCATTTCATGCGGGAGCTGGTGGCTTACGTGCGCAACAAGCAACGCCGGTTCAAGCACGATGGACGTCACGAAGGGCTTGCCACCCTGGCGGCGCTGGGTCCATTGGAAAACATGCGCACCTTCTGGGATTTCGACGGCCGCGTGACCGCCCCGCTGCACGGCTTTTCCGACGCCTCGGACTATTACCGTCGCGCCTCCAGCCGCTATTACATGAGCGAAATCAACACCCCGACCCTGGTCATCCAAGCTGCCGACGACCCTTTCGTATTCCCCCACAGCCTGCCCCAACCCGACGAGCTGTCCGCCTCCACCCAGCTGGAACTGCATGCCCAGGGTGGGCACGTGGGATTTGTCGAAGGGACCTTGCGCTCACCCGGATACTACCTGGAGCGACGTATTCCCCAGTGGCTGGCGAACCTGGGTCACGGATGAGCCACCGCCAACACACACCCCTGTGGGAGCGAGCCTGCTCGCGATAGCGGAGTGTCAGTCACTTCAATGCTGCTGACCCGCCGCTATCGCGAGCAGGCTCGCTCCCACAGGGACTAGCGCCAGCAGGAAGAAACAGGCCGACTGCAAGGCCTCGCCCCGCCTCGCTTTGCTTTTGCTTTTGCTTTTGCTTTTGCTTTTGCTTTTGATCTTCAGGCCCCGTTAACCACGCTGGCCGAACGCAGGCATTGCGTAGTGGGCAACCCGGCATGGATGCCGGGTTAGCCGCGCTGGGCCATGGATGGCCCTTCGCGGCGGGCCCACGGAGCAATGCCGGAGTGAGGGCACACCGAGCCTAGGCGAGGTGCCGAGTGGTGGGGCCAAGCCTTTTTTGCTTACTTTTTTTGGCGTTTGAAAAAAAGTAAGCCGCCGTAAGGGCGGAACCCTAAGCCGCCGTTACCGCAGCAATGGATATGTACCCGGTCAAAAACACCAGGTGAGAGTGTCAGGTCGCCATTCGCAGCTATTCACCCTTCGCCACCCCACGCCCCGAATCATTAATCCACTCACTCCACGACCCAGCATACAACCTCCCCAACGGATACCCCGCCAGGCACAAGGCAAACAGGTTATGACACGCCGTCACCCCGGAGCCGCAATAAGCCACCAGCTCAGTCGGCGAACGCCCCCCCAATTTTTCGGCGAAACGCTGCTTGAGTCGATCTGCCGAAAGAAAACACCCATCAGCGCCAAGGTTGTCGGTAAATGCCGCACATTGCGCTCCCGGGATGTGTCCGGCCACCGGATCGATCGGCTCGACTTCGCCCTTGAAGCGCGGCAACGCACGAGCATCCAGAAGCGTCATCTCCGCTTGGCCGAGGCGCTGTTGCAGCGCCTCGGCGTCGAGCAACAGGGAATCATCCGGCGAACCGCTGAACGTCCCACGGTTGCCCGTCGGCGGATCGAGACTCAAGGGCAAACCATTGGCGTGCCAGGCCTTGAGTCCGCCATCGAGCAGGTATACACCCTCGCGTTTGCCCAACCAGGCCAGCAACCACCAGGCCCGAGCCGCATAGGCACCGGGACCATCGTCGTACAGCACGATGTCGCTGTCGTTGTCGATGCCCCAGGTCCGCAAGCGCTCCATCAACGCGCCGGGCTCCGGCAGCGGATGACGCCCGGTAACCCCCTTGATCACCGGGCCACTCAGGTCGCGCTCGAGGTCCGCGAACGACGCACCGGCGATATGCCCCTCGGCGTAGCTGCGCTGGCCATAATCCGGATCTTCGAGGGCAAAACGGCAATCGAGGATCACCAGCCCGGGCTGTGCCCTCCTTTGCTCGAGGGCTTGAGGGCTGATGAGTTGCGCGATAGGCATGGCGAGCTCCTGTGACGGAATGAGTGGCCGGTATGGTTCAGTTCCGATTCCTACTGCCCTTCCTCCAGGGTCTGGGGCAGGGGGACGTAATATTCCTTGAACAGTGCATCCACCGCTTCGCGGGCCTGGTCGGTCACGAAACCGGCCTCCAGCACCAACACCTGATACACCCCGCGCTTGATGGCCTGTTCACTCAAATGATTGGAGTTTTCCCGAGTGGTGCAAAGAAACCGCACCCAAGACGTCAGGATGATCCAGGCATTAAGAGTCAGGGACTCGATCTGCACGCGATCCATCTTCAGGATGCCGGCCGCGACGAAGCCCTCATAGATGGCGGTCCCGTGGATCAGGCAGCGCTGGGAAAACCGGCGATAGCGAGCCGCAAGGTCGGGATCGCTGTCGAGCAGATGCTCCAGGTCCCGGTGAAGAAAGCGATAACTCCACATCGCCGACAGCAGCTCCTGGAGATAGAAGCGCTTGTCCTCCACCGTAGCCGCCCGGCCCTGGGGAGGCCGCAGGAAACTGTCCACCAGGTTTTCGTATTCACTGAACAGCACGGCGATGATCGCCTGCTTGTTAGGGAAGTGGTAGTAAAGGTTGCCCGGGGACATATCCATATGGGCGGCAATGTGGTTGGTGCTGACACTGCGCTCGCCCTGCTGATTGAACAGTTCGAGGCTGTTTTGCACGATGCGCTCGCTGGTTTTCATTCGCGTGACCATGGCTTGGGCTTTAATTCGACGAAAGCATTGCGGCATCTTACGACCTATCGCCCGGAGGACAAACCCAAAGCCACCCAGGATGTCATTTGACTTTATAGAGCATAAGCTCTAGAAAACACCCACACTTATAAGAACTGGTGCCTGACGATGCCTGCCGACATTGCTTATCTGCGCGATTCCCAACGGCAACTGGATGAGCTGCAGTCATTCTTCGAGACACAGCGTCAGGCCTATGCCGCTCATCCAATGCCCCCCGCCGAACAGCGTCGGCAGTGGCTCAAGTCCCTCCGAGAGGTGCTGAGCAATGAACGACAGGCTCTGATCGATGCCATCAGCGAGGATTTCAGCCACCGCAGCGCCGACGAAACGCTGTTGGCCGAGCTGATGCCGAGCCTGCACGGCATCCATTATGCCAGTCGACACCTCAAGAGCTGGATGAAACCCTCCCGGCGCAAGGTAGGCATGGCCTTCCAACCGGCATCGGCCAAGGTGATCTATCAACCTCTGGGCGTGGTCGGGATCATCGTGCCGTGGAACTACCCCTTGTTCCTGGCCATCGGGCCATTGGTCGGAGCATTGTCGGCGGGAAATCGGGTGATGCTCAAGCTCAGCGAAGCCACACCTGCCACCGGACTGTTGCTCAAGCAGTTGCTGGCGCGAGTCTTTCCCCAGGATCTGGTGTGCGTGGTGCTCGGTGAGGCAGATGTCGGCGTAGCCTTTTCCAGGCTGCCGTTCGATCACCTGTTGTTTACCGGCGCTACCAGCATCGGCAGGCACGTCATGCGTGCCGCCGCCGAGAACCTGACCCCCGTCACCCTGGAGCTGGGTGGAAAGTCGCCCGCAGTCGTGTCCACCGACGTATCTCTGAGCGATGCCGCCGAGCGCATTGCCTTCGGCAAGATGCTGAATGCCGGGCAGACCTGTGTGGCGCCAGATTACGTGTTGGTGCCGCAAAACCGCGTCGGCGAATTCGTCGATGCCTACCGTGAGGCGGTTCGCAGGCTTTATCCGACCCTGGCTGACAACCCGGACTACACTGCGATCATCAACGAACGACAACTGGCACGGCTCAACGGCTACATCAGTGACGCTACCAGCAAGGGCGCATTGCTGATCGAGTTGTTCGACCGAGGCCAGGGACGCCGCATGCCCCATAGCCTGCTACTCAACGTCAACGACGACATGACCGTCATGCAGCACGAGATCTTCGGCCCGCTGCTGCCTATCGTGCCCTACAACGACCTGGACCAGGCGTTTGCCTACATCAATCAACGGCCTCGTCCGTTGGCTCTCTACTATTTTGGCTACAACAAGGCCGAACAGAACCGCGTACTCCACGAAACCCATTCCGGCGGCGTCTGCTTGAACGACACTTTGCTGCACGTTGCCCAGGACGACTTGCCATTCGGTGGCATCGGTCCTTCGGGGATGGGGCATTACCATGGGCACGAAGGGTTCCTTACCTTCAGCAAAGCCAAGGGTGTGCTGAGCAAGCAACGCTTTAACGCCGCCAGGCTGATTTATCCGCCCTATGGCAAACCGCTCCAGAAGTTGATTCAGAAGCTGTTCGTCCGTTAACAGGTCCCGGAGCGGGTGATCACAGTAATGAACCCAAGCCTGACCGATACACCCGTGCTGTCACGGCGCGGACTACTGAAATTCAGCCTCGGCGCCAGCGTGTTCCTGAGCACCGTTGGGCTGGGGGCCAGCCTGAGCGGTTGTTCGCCAAGCCAACCGGCCAAGGGCCTTGCCGCCCTGCGGGATAGCGACCTGCCATTTTTACGCGCGCTCATTCCCGTGATGCTGGAGGGCGCCGTGGCCGCTGAACAACGCAACGCCGCTGCTGATGCCACCCTGGAAAGCCTGGATACAGCCCTGGCCCACCTTTCCCCACCCATGCTCAAGCTCACTCGCCAACTGTTCGACGTACTCACGCTGGGCATTACCCGTGGACCGCTGACCGGCGTCTGGGGCTCTTGGGAAACCGCCAGCGGCGATGAGATCCGCCAGTTTCTCGATCGCTGGGAAAACAGCTCATTGGACTTGCTGCGCCAGGGCCACAGCTCATTGCTGCAAATGGTGATGATGGCGTGGTACAGCCGGGCCGAGGCTTGGACACATTGCGGGTATCCAGGGCCGCCCACGGTTTGAATATGCAGATGAGAGTCATGTGTGCGGGCTTGCTCGCGCCCACAGGAGGTCTATTGCACATCCATAACAACAAGAGAGCCTGAACATGCCCGTACCCGACCCCTTCCGCGAGGGTCTTGCCCGCGGCTGGACCACCTACAACGGTGCTCGACTGAGCCAGGACCTGACTCTGGAAGCAGACGTGGCAATCATTGGCAGCGGCGCGGGTGGCGGTACCACTGCGGAAATCCTCAGCGCGGCCGGCTATAACGTGTTGCTGATCGAAGAAGGCCCGCTCAAGACCAGCAGCGACTTCAAGCTGCTCGAGGACCAGGCTTACACCAGCCTGTACCAGGAAGGCCTGGGGCGCATGAGCAAGGATGGCGCCATCACCATCCTCCAGGGCCGGGCCGTGGGTGGCACTACCTTGATCAACTGGACCTCGAGCTTCCGCACTCCGGATCAGACCCTGGATCACTGGGCGGCCGAGCACAACGTCAAAGGGCACAGCTCCGCCGAAATGGCGCCCTGGTTCGAACGAATGGAACAACGCCTGGGCGTGGCACCATGGCTGATTCCGCCGAATGCCAACAACGATGTCATCCGCAAAGGCTGTGAACGATTGGGTTATCGCTGGCACGTCATCCCGCGCAATGTGCGCGGCTGCTGGAACCTGGGCTATTGCGGCATGGGGTGCCCGACCAACGCCAAGCAGTCGATGCTGGTCACCACCATCCCGAGCCTGCTCGACAAGGGCGGCGCATTGCTTTACCTGGCGCGGGCCGAGCGCCTGACCCTCAAAAACGATGCGGTCGTCGACCTGCAATGCCTGGCCATGGACGAGCGTTGTGTGGCGCCGACCGGGCGGCGCATCACTGTGAAGGCGCGCCATTACGTACTGGCCGGCGGCGGCATCAACAGTCCCGCCTTGTTACTGCGCTCCGATGCACCTGACCCTTACGAACGCGCGGGCAAGCGGACATTCCTGCATTTGGTGAACATGTCGGCCGGGCAGTTCGACGAGGTCATCAACCCGTTCTACGGCGCGCCCCAATCGATCTATTCGGATCACTTCCAATGGCAGGACGGCGCTACCGGCAAAATGTCCTACAAACTCGAAGTACCGCCCTTGCACCCCGCCCTCGCGGCCACGCTGCTGGGTGGTTTCGGCACACAGAACGCCGATCGCATGGCGCAACTGCCCCATACCCACGCCATGCTGGCCTTGCTGCGCGACGGCTTTCACCCGGACAGCCCCGGCGGCAGCGTCGAGTTGCGCAGCGACGGCTCTCCGGTGCTCGACTACAGTGTGTCACCCTATGCCTGGGACGGTTTGCGTCGCGCATTCCATAGCATGGCCGAGATTCAGTTCGCTGGCGGCGCCAGGGCGGTCATGCCGCTGCACAGTGACGCCCGCTACGTAAAAACCCTGGCCGAAGCCCGAAGCCTGATCGACGGGCTGGAGCTTGCCTTGTATCGCACGCGCCTGGGCAGCGCTCACGTGATGGGCGGTTGCGCGATGGGCGAAACGCCGCAAACCGCTGTCGCCGACAGCCTCGGTCGTCATCATCAACTCAGCAACCTTTCGATCCACGACGGCTCGCTGTTTCCCACCAGCATCGGTGCCAATCCGCAATTGTCGGTGTATGGGCTGACGGCCAAACTGGCGACATTCCTGGCCGAACGTCTGAGAAATCCATGAATATCCAGATCATTCGCAGCGTCTATAGTGCTTTCTTATCCCACAGCCGACTTGGCCGACCGAGAAGGCTGCGATACCATCCGACTCCCCAACGGACTCCCGCCAGGACGACGCGATGAACCGAGTGTTGTACCCAGGTACCTTCGACCCTATTACCAAGGGCCATGGCGATCTGGTCGAACGCGCCGCGCGCCTGTTCGATCATGTGATCATCGCCGTTGCCGCCAGCCCGAAGAAAAATCCGCTGTTCCCGCTGGAACAACGGGTGGAACTGGCCCGTGAAGTCACCAAGCATCTGCCCAACGTGGAAGTGGTGGGTTTCTCGACGCTGCTGGCGCACTTTGCCAAAGAACAGAACGCCAATGTGTTCCTGCGCGGCCTGCGGGCGGTTTCGGACTTCGAATACGAGTTCCAGCTGGCCAACATGAACCGCCAGTTGGCCCCGGACGTCGAAAGTCTTTTCCTGACGCCGTCGGAGCACTACTCGTTCATCTCATCGACCCTGGTGCGTGAAATTGCTGCCCTGGGCGGCGACATCACCAAGTTCGTCCACCCGGCCGTGGCCGATGCGCTGACCCTGCGCTTCAAGAAGTAGTCCCGCTGGCTGCGATTCACTTCGCGGCAGGGTGAGCGCAGTCCATCGCACCCACGTGCACTGCGCTCGCCAATGCGGCACAATTGCGCATATCCGTTTTCAGATGCCCGGGCACAACGCCCCGGCAGGAGCCTGCATGTCCCTGATCATCACCGACGACTGCATCAATTGCGACGTCTGCGAACCCGAATGCCCGAACGAGGCCATTTCACAAGGCGAAGAGATCTACGTCATCGACCCGAATCTGTGCACCCAGTGCGTCGGTCACTACGACGAGCCCCAGTGCCAGCAGGTCTGCCCGGTGGATTGCATTCCGCTGGACGAAGCACATCCGGAAACCGAAGAACAGTTGATGGCGAAATATCGCAAGATCACTGGCAAGGCTTGAGCCAGATGGTTTTGTAGCGCCTGCACCGGCCTCATCGCGAGCAGGCTCGCTCCCACAGGGGATCTGCCATGTTCATAACAGGTGTGCCTGGTCCAAATACCTTGTGGGAGCGAGCCTGCTCGCGATGAGGCCATCAGCGCCACCGCAAGACTCACTCCTGCTGTTCGAACCCTTCCCCAACACACCCCAGGCACCGCACGAAGGTGGCCTTCGCCGGGTCCACCACCAGCGCCTTCCCGGCATCACCGACTCCGCCGCCCAGCGCGGTAAAGGGCAACGACACCACGAACGCCCCCGCACCGATCACGGTGGCGGCGAGCAGCAGCGGCCGGGCGATCAACAAGTCGCCGATCATCGCGAAAGCTGGCGGATTCTGGATGGTGTAGCGCGGATCGCCACTGCCGGTATTCGCCAGGGTGGCCAGACTCATGGTCAGCAGCAGCGTTAGAACAACAGGTCGAAGCAGTCTCATGGAGGTCGATCCTTCGGCTGATCAGTATGACTACTGACTATAGACCGTAGGACGAATCAGCTTTGGCAACGCGGACACCAGACACTCGCACGCTGCCCCAGACGAACTTCCCGCAAGCCCGTGCCACAGACTTTGCACAACTCCCCGCCCCTGCCGTACACGAACAGTTCCTGCTGGAAATAGCCGGGCTGGCCGTCGCCACCAATGAAATCCCGCAACGTGGTACCGCCGCGCTCGATGGCATGGGCGAGGATGCGTTTGATCTCGATGGCCAGTTTCAGGTACCGGGCCCGGGAAATGCCTCCGGCCGCCCGACGCGGGTCGATGCCGGCGGCGAACAGCGCTTCAGTCGCATAGATATTGCCCACCCCCACGACCACCGCGTTGTCCATGATGAAAGGCTTGACTGCCATGGAGCGCCCACGTGAGAGCTGGAACAGGCGCTCACCGTCAAACAGATCGGTCAGCGGTTCCGGTCCGAGGCGAACCAGCAATTCATGGTTGAACGGGTCGAGGCTCCAGAGCATCGCGCCAAAGCGTCGCGGGTCGGTGTAGCGCAAGGCAAGGCCAGACTCCAGCTCGATGTCTACATGCTCGTGCCTGGCAGCAGGCATGCCCACCTCCACCAGCCGCAGGTTGCCGGACATGCCCAAGTGGCTGATCAAGGTGCCGACCTCGGCATTGATCAGCAAGTACTTGGCTCGTCGCTCCACCTGCACGATGCGCTGGCCCGAAAGCCGCACATCGAGGTCTTCCGGAATCGGCCAGCGCAGGCGGCGGTCGCGCACGATCACACGGCTGACCCGCTGCCCTTCAAGATGTGGCGCAATTCCGCGGCGGGTGGTTTCGACTTCCGGCAGTTCTGGCATGAGGCTCTCGAGTCAGGCGAACCGGGCACTCAACGAGTGGCAAGATCGCGGATTTCCTGTTTCTGGGTCTGGAAGTCATATTCCGACAATCCGATGTAATCGAGCACCAGGGCACCGACACAATCCCACTCGTGGTCTTCGGCCTGATTACCCAGAACCCGGTGGGACGCACAGATGTTCTCGGACATTTTCAGGATCGCCAGCAGGTTCTTCAGCGAGCTGTTGTTGCGTGAGGACTCGTCACTGAAAACCGCCAGGGCATTGTGGTGATTGGCGATGGCCTGGCTGACATGATCCGGCAGTCGCCAGGATTTTGAGGTGTAGTAACCGACGACCGCGTGGTTGGTATTGAACACGCGGTTCTCTGTGTCCACCACCCGGCATTCGGCGCTTGCGCTGGCGTACGCCTCCTCGAGCACGCCCATGTAGTTGGGAAACTGCTTGAGCATCAGCGGCACACCGCAATCGTGGAACAACCCCAGGGCATAGGCTTCGTCGCCATTCTCCAGGCCAACCCGCTTGGCCAGGGTCAGGCAGGTCATCGCCACATCCTGGGCCGTATCCCAGAAGCGATTCAAGGTGACGATGGCATCGTCGTGCAACTCACCCTTGATCGACTGCGCGTTGATCAGGTTGATGATCGAACGGCTGCCCAACAGGTTCACCGCGCGCTGGATCGAGGTGATCTTGTTGCGCAGGCCGTAATACGGCGAGTTGACGATCTTCAGCAAGGCCCCCGAAAGCCCCGGGTCCTGGGAGATCAGCTTGGCGATGGTTTCCAGGTCCGGATCGGGCATGTACTGCTCCATCTGCAGATCCACCATGATCTGCGGCTGGGGCGGCACGCTGATGCCTTGCAGGGACTGTTGGATCTGTTCGGTGGAAAGCTCGTTGGACATGGGCACACACTCTGGGACAGGCAAGGATTCTAACCCTGAAAGACGGGTCCGACACACCGCCCGGTTGGATCGACGAAACTTTCATGGAGACTCAGGCCTGAATCGGCAGCGACTCCATTGTGCTTGAGCTGTTTTTTGTGCCGACGGTCCGGTTGCCGCATATCGACCTCCAGGCCCGCCGACCACCTCAACACGGTATACTCCCGCTCTTTTTTTCGGAGCGACGTCATGTCCCTGCCCAGCCTGCGCCTCAAAGCCAACGCCGACCGTCGCCTGCGCGCCGGCCACCTGTGGGTCTACAGTAACGAAATCGACGTGGCCGCCACCCCGCTGCATGGTTTCAAGGCCGGCGACCAGGCGATCCTCGAAGCCGCCGGCGGCAAGCCGCTGGGCATTGTCGCGATGAGCCCCAACAACCTGATCTGCGCCCGCCTGCTGTCCCGTGACGCGAAGCTGCCGTTGGACAAGTCCCTGCTGGTGCATCGTCTCAACGTAGCGCTGTCGTTGCGCGAGCGGTTGTTCGACAAACCTTTCTATCGCCTGGTCTATGGCGACTCCGACCTGCTGCCGGGCCTGGTGGTCGACCGCTTCGGCGACATCCTGGTGGTACAGATCGCTTCCGCCACCATGGAAGCCCACAAGGATGACGTGATCGCTGCTCTGACCCAGGTGCTCAAGCCCAGCGGCATTCTGTTCAAGAACGACTCCGCCGCCCGCGATGCCGAAGGCCTGGAGCGCTACGTCGAAACCGTGTTCGGCCTGGTGCCGGAATGGGTTGCCCTGGAAGAGAACGGGGTAAAATTCGAAGCACCGGTCATGGAGGGCCAGAAGACCGGCTGGTTCTACGACCACCGCATGAACCGCGCACGTCTGGCCCCCTACGCCAAGGGCAAGCGCGTCCTGGACCTGTTCAGCTACATCGGTGGCTGGGGCGTGCAGGCGGCGGCATTCGGCGCCAGCGAAGTCTTCTGTGTCGACGCCTCGGGCTTCGCCCTGGACGGTGTCGAACGCAACGCAGCACTGAACGGCTTTGCCGAAAAGCTGACCTGCATCGAAGGCGACGTGTTCGAAGCCCTGAAGGAGCTCAAGGCCAGCGAAGAGCGTTTCGATGTGATCGTGGCCGACCCGCCGGCCTTCATCAAGCGCAAGAAAGACCTCAAGAATGGTGAAGGCGCCTATCGCCGTCTCAATGAACAAGCCATGCGCCTGCTCACCAAGGATGGCATCCTGGTCAGCGCTTCGTGCTCGATGCACTTGCCCGAAGACGACCTGCAGAACATCCTGTTGACCAGCGCCCGTCACCTGGACCGCAACATTCAATTGCTTGAACGCGGCGGTCAGGGCCCGGACCATCCAGTTCACCCAGCCATCCCCGAAACCCGCTACATCAAGAGCATCACCTGCCGGCTGTTGCCCAACAGCTAACGGATCGCGGTCTCAGATCCTGCGCCCAGCTCATCGGTATCCAGTCAACACCCCAATCGCAGCTTCGGCTGCGATTGTTTTTTGTGTACGAAAAGTTACCTGACATTGAAGTTAATACCACTACCTGCTTTTTTTGTAAGAACCCTCTCACATTATTACTGGAGCTTTCCTACTCAATCTCCTCTTGCCAAGCATTCATTAAAAACTATGATTGAACAGTCACTGCACAAGTGACAATCATTCAAGACACAACACTTGTTTAACGCAAAGGAGCTGCATCATGAAAGCAATCAACCTGGAAGCTGACAACATCGCAAACCTGGCGGGCCTGATTGTTCCAAAGAACCGCTAAGCCAGTAAACGCTTGAAGTAGACGATGGACTGAGGAGTGCCGGCGCCTCAGTCCCATCCAGACACTTTGCCCTAGCGGAATCCATTTGCATGCATATAAATCCGTGCCTTTTCGTTCTTGCCCGCCCGCCACACCAAATTGTATGGAACTACGAGCGACATACCCAATTCGAACTCGACCTGCACTATTCGACGCGACTGGCACAACTTATAGCCAACCCACTGCAATTCGATATTCAGAATCCTATCGATGCCAGATTCCTGGAGGCAGAAATATTCATCGAAGAATCGAAAAAGTCCATTGAGTGGAACTGGGATGAGTTATCCAGGATATTCCATATCGGTACAAAGAATATTCCTTGCGCACAGGTCCCCATGGATGTGAATGAATGGGCGACCGTGTATTTGCAACATTGCAATGAAGTACTGGCTTCGCCGGCACCTCCCGTCCGGACAGCGACATACCCCGTCGAGCGAATCGTTCTGGCTCCCTGCACGTTGATCGATATGCCCGACGTTTCAGTGTCACAGACCCTGATCGGTCGGAGCACATCCCGCTCATTCAGCGAACAAGCCATCTCGATCGAGCAGGTCGGCACGCTCCTGTACCTGACCCTTGGCTACCTGAACGAACGCCAGGGCATTCAGGAGGCCTCCTGTCCCGATGCGCTGGGCGCGAGACGCAGCAGCCCCTCGGGCGGCGGCCTGAATGCCTGCGAGGGTTATCTGTATGTACGCAACGTGACCGACCTGGCCCCCGGCATCTACGCCTATCATCCGGACGCACATGCCCTGAGCCTGATCCGGTCCCTACCCGATGACCGCCTGGGCGATCTGTTGTGCGGTCAGCACTTCATCAATCCCCTGCCGTTCGGGCTGTTCCTCACTTCACGCTTTGACAAGCTCTGGTGGAAATACCCGCACTCTCGCGCCTACCGGATGGCTTTCGTCGAAACAGGTCATGTGTCCCAGACCTTCCTGATGGTTGCTACTGCATTGGGCCTCGATACCTGGCTGACCGGAGCACTGGCCGACCGTGAGGTCGAACACCTGCTTGGCCTTGAAGGCGCGAGTGAGCAACCGTTGTTTTTTGTCGGCTGCGGTCATGGCAACGGACAGGTGCACTGCAAGGAGCTGATGGCGCTGATCGACCGACAGGAGATCGTGCCATGACCGATTCAGCCTCCAGCCGAACGCCTCATTACACATTGGGCGACTGGGATCACAAGGCCGCCGTACGCGTTGGTAAAGGCGACTATCGTCTGCCGGCAAACCTTGAACAGCAGCTCTGCAGTCGAGACTGGTTTCCATCAGCCTTTATTCCCTATGTCGAACATCCGTTGATCCACGAGGCGGGTCGCTCGATTGCCCAGCGTCTGGCGGCCAACCACCTGGTGCATTTCCTCGACTACACCACGCTGCTCGAACACCGGGTCGTCAATCGCGCCGTGGAAACCCTCGTCCATGGTGAACTGGCCTTGCCGATCCCCCAACCGATGAAAACCGCGGCGCTGCAGCTCTATACCGATGAGGGCTATCACGCACTTTTTTCCAATGACGTGGCCGAACAGGTCGCAGCCCTCTACGGTATCAGCGACCGGCCACCACCCAGGCGTATCCGGCGCCTGCTGGGCATGATCGATACCATCGCCCCTGGGGATCGCCCCCTGGCGTGGTTTCTGCTGGGCTTCGTCTCCGAGACGATCATCGCCAAGGAATTGCTGGCCATTACCCGCGACACCCTGGTGTGCACCGTAAACCGGATGCTCAGGAGCCATCTCGAGGACGAGGCACGCCACAGTCGCTACTTCAGCGAAGTGTTCCAGTACCTGTGGACCGCCCTGGATCCCATGCAACGCGATCTGGCCGCGAGCATGCTGCTGCAGATCATCGGCCTCTATTTCGAGCCTGACATACCCTGGCTGATGCGCAGCCTCGCCAGCGTCGGCTTCAACGAACGGCCTGCCCTACGGATCGTTGCCGATTTCCTGCAGCCGAACACCCATGGCCAAAGAGTGCGCTCGGGTGCGGTGTCGACGTTCGCGGCCATGCGCAAGGCAGGCTTTTTCGACAACGAACACCACCGACAGCTTTTCGCCCAGGCAGGGTTTATCGATGGATGATACCAAAGGCCTTCCAGGCCCCCGTAAACCCGCAGCCGTCGGCTTATTGCTATCGTTGACCTTGCTCGGCGTGTTCCCGATCGACGTCGTACTGCCCTCATTCCCGGCATTGTCCGAACATTTCGAGCGTTCCTCGTCCGACATAGCCCTGTCTGTCAGCCTGTTCGCAATAGGCATTGCCCTTTCGCAACTGCTGCTCGGCCCGCTTTCCGACACCATGGGGCGGAAAAACCTGCTGTTGATCGGAATCACCGTTTCAGCCGTCGGCGCCACAGGTTGCGTGCTCGCCGACGACTATGGGGTATTCCTGTTCTTCCGCATCGTCCAGGCGTTGGGATGTGGTTGCTTCGTGCTCTCCCAGGCATTGATCCAGGACCTGTTCAGCGGTCTGGAGCAGCAGCGACTGCGCATCTTCCTGGTCACCTGCGGTGGCATCTTCATCTCCGTTTCCCCCCTGGCCGGTACCGGATTGCAGCACTGGCTGGGCTGGCGCGGCAGCTTCCTGGTGTTCATCGTCCTGGCAGCCGGAGTATTCGTGAGCGCCTGGCTTTTATTAAGCCGATCCACGGCGAGCAGCCACGCCATGCGCCTGGACTTCATCGGCGCCTATCGAAAGGTATGCGGCGATTTCAGCTTCATGGCCTACTGGCTGACCTCGGCACTGGCTTTTTCCTGCCACTTTTCATTCATCGTCGTTTCACCGCTGTTGTTCATCGACCAGCTACAGCTCTCACCCGAGATTTTTTCCCTGGCACTGCTGGGCTACGGATTGGCCTACATCGGCGGCGGCGCGCTGGCGACGGTGTTGAGCAGCCGACTCGCCCCACAGACGCAGATCATCACTGGCCTGAGCCTGATCCTGCTGGCGGGCGTCGTAATGTTCGGGCTTTCCAGCCATCTCGGGTTGACGGTTGTCACCGTATTGCTGCCCATGATTGTCTGTACCGCAGGCACCACCATCGCCCGTGCGGCGGCCCATACCCGGGCCATGAATCTGTTCCCTGAGCAGGCCGGCACCTCCGCTTCGGCCGGCAGCGTGCTGATCTTCATCGTCGGCGGGTTGACCAGTGCCGCGATCAGCCTCACCCCCCTTGCCCTGCAAACCACCCTGGCGTTGTGCCTGGTGCTGCTCAGCCTCCTGGGATTGGCGCTCAACGGCCTGCTCCGGCATCGGCACCGGGAACTGTTGACCGATTGAGCGCCGCCGGTCGTCATTCCGACCGCGACATTGGCATCCGATCAGCGCTTTGCGTCATTTCATCCTGGCGCCAGCGGTGTAGAATCGCGACATTCATCGCCATTCATCCCCGGCGGGTTTATGAGCTCATGCTGAGGCGCGCAGCGATCCTGCACAGTCATCGGCCACTTCCGGACACACGACCAAACCCGGTGTCCCAGAGGTCAACAGAAGCTCACTTTCCCCTTGATACCTGACTAGTACCTGTTTTAGCCGCCCGGAGTGCTCCATGCCCGATTACCGCTCGAAAACATCCACCCACGGTCGCAACATGGCCGGCGCCCGTGCATTGTGGCGCGCCACGGGGATGAAGGATGACGACTTCAAGAAGCCGATCATTGCCATTGCCAACTCCTTCACCCAGTTCGTACCCGGCCACGTACACCTCAAGGACCTGGGCCAACTGGTTGCCCGCGAAATCGAACGCGCCGGCGGTGTGGCCAAGGAATTCAACACCATCGCCGTGGATGACGGCATCGCCATGGGCCACGACGGCATGCTTTATTCGCTGCCAAGCCGGGAGATCATCGCCGACTCCGTCGAATACATGGTCAACGCCCACTGTGCCGACGCCATCGTGTGCATTTCCAACTGCGACAAGATCACCCCCGGCATGCTCATGGCGGCCCTGCGTCTCAACATCCCGGTGATATTCGTGTCCGGCGGTCCGATGGAAGCCGGCAAGACCAAGCTCGCCAGCCACGGCCTGGACCTGGTGGATGCCATGGTCATCGCAGCCGATTCCAGCGCCTCTGACGAGAAGGTCGCCGAATATGAGCGCAGCGCTTGCCCGACCTGCGGTTCGTGCTCCGGCATGTTTACCGCCAACTCGATGAACTGCCTGACCGAAGCCCTGGGCCTTGCCCTGCCGGGCAATGGTTCGACCCTGGCCACCCACAGCGATCGCGAACAGTTGTTCCTGCAGGCCGGCCGGACCATCGTCGAACTGTGCAAGCGTTATTACGGCGAGAACGACGAGTCGGTGCTGCCGCGCAACATCGCCAATTTCAAGGCGTTCGAAAACGCCATGACCCTGGACATCGCCATGGGCGGTTCCACCAATACCATCCTGCACCTGCTGGCCGCTGCCCAGGAGGCCGAGATCGATTTCGACCTGCGCGACATCGACCGCCTGTCCCGGAACGTACCGCAACTGTGCAAGGTTGCGCCGAACATCCAGAAGTACCACATGGAAGATGTGCATCGTGCGGGCGGGATCATCAGCATCCTCGGCTCCCTGGCCCGTGGCGGGCTGTTGCACACCGAGCTGCCGACAGTGCACAGCAAGACCATGGCCGATGCCATCGCCAAGTGGGACATCACCCAGACCACCGACGAAGCCGTGCACCACTTCTTCAAGGCCGGCCCGGCGGGTATTCCTACGCAAACCGCATTCAGCCAGTCGACTCGCTGGGAAACCCTGGACGATGACCGTGAAAATGGCTGCATCCGCAGCGTCGAGCACGCCTACTCCAAGGAAGGCGGCCTGGCCGTACTGTACGGCAACATCGCCCTGGACGGCTGCGTGGTGAAAACCGCAGGCGTCGACGAGTCGATCCACGTGTTCGAAGGCAACGCCAAGATCTTCGAAAGCCAGGACAGCGCCGTGCGTGGGATCCTCGCCGACGAAGTGAAGGCCGGCGATATCGTGATCATCCGCTATGAGGGGCCGAAAGGTGGCCCAGGCATGCAGGAAATGCTCTACCCCACGTCCTACCTGAAGTCCAAGGGCCTGGGCAAAGCCTGCGCCCTGCTGACCGACGGCCGTTTCTCTGGCGGCACCTCGGGCCTGTCCATCGGCCACGCTTCGCCTGAAGCGGCCGCTGGCGGCGCCATCGGCCTGGTGCGTGACGGCGACAAAGTGCTGATCGACATTCCGAACCGCTCGATCAACCTGTTGATCAGCGACGAAGAACTGGCCGCGCGCCGCGTCGAACAGGACAAGAAAGGTTGGAAGCCGGTGGAAGTGCGTCCACGTAAAGTGACCACCGCACTCAAGGCCTATGCCCTGCTCGCCACCAGCGCCGACAAGGGCGCGGTGCGCAACAAGGCGATGCTGGACGGGCTGTAAGCCTCCAGCGCCGCAATAAAAAGCCCCGCAAGTGCGGGGCTTTTTATTGCCTGATATCCCGTGGCAAATGGTGATCAACTGTGGGAGCGAGCCTGCTCGCGATAGCGGTGGATCAGCTGCATCGATGTGCCTGACACACCGTTATCGCGAGCAGGCTCGCTCCCACAAGGGTTACTGGGCTTACTGAATGTCCTCAGGCTTCACGATCACCCAGTTCTTGTCCGCCGTAACCGGCAGCCCTTCCTTGGCCTGGGCCGCAGCGTGCTTGGCCATCATGCCGTTGATCTGGGTCATGTACTTGTCCTTGCGGTTGACCCACAGGTGGATACCGCCCTTGGCCACATCCACATCATGGAACAGCATGTAGCCGTCGCTGCTCGGCGTATCGCCACCCACCAGGACCGGTTTCTTCCACTCATCGATGTACGTCAGGATCGCCGCATGCTTGCCGGCCATCCAGGTCGCCGGGGTCCACAGGTAAGGCGTGTATTCCAGGTCCAGGTTGGCCTTCTCGTCATACTTGCCGGCGGTGATCTGCTTGCGAGCGGTGGTCAGCTCGCCGGTCTTGCGATCCTTGAGCAGCGTGGTCACGCCGATGACGTTCTGCGGCTTGAGGTTGTAGCCGTATTTCGGATCGGCGGCGACCATACGCACCAGCTCTTCCGACGCCGCGGTCATGACATAGACCTCGATGCCGTTTTCCATCAGTTTGTTGTACAGCTCGGCCTGGCCAGTGAAAACTTTCGGTGGGTTGACGTTGTAGTTGACCACCTTGTCGCCGTCGTAATACGTGGTCGGTACAGGCTTGCCGGACGCCATCAGCTCGTCGACGTAGCCCTTGAGTTCCTTGAGAGTGAAACCGGAGAACACTTGGGCTACCCATGGATAGCAGACCATGTCGTCCACTTCGCAGAGGCGGTAGTAGTAACTGAACAGGCTTTCCTTGTGATCGGCGGTGTCCTTGAACGGAATCAGCTTCAGGGAAGGATCCAGGCTTTCCCGGGTGATGAGGCCCTTGTTCTCCATGAACGGCAGCAACGACTCTTCCAGGTCATAGCGGTAACTGGTGTTGTCCATGTCGAACACCGCAAAGTTACCCTTGTTGGCGTTGGCCGCGATCATCGCATCCAGCGCCTTGGCCTGTTCCGCCGGCCAGTGCTTGAGTTCGGTGGCAAGTGCCTGGCCGGCGAGACCAAGGCTCAAGGCAACAGCGAGAAAACGAGGTACGAGCTTCATCGGCATTTCTCCCAGGTTCAAAGAACCCGACGCTAACAAATGCTTGTGACAGTCCTCGCCTGTCCACGACCGCTTGCGTCTCGATAGCGCCAGCGACGTGTCTGCAAACGCCACGTCCTTATTCCATAAGCGACATTCAACATGCTTTTCTAATATTAATTCATTAGTTTTCAGGCTATTAGGCTTCCCTGCTCGCAGTCGCAGCTTCAGGCGACTGGCAAGTCTTAACGGAGCTCTTTTTGATGAATCTGCCGCTGTTCCTCAATCTGCTGGTGTTCCTCGCCTTGCTGTTCGGCCTGGCGCAAACCCGTCACCGCAACTGGAGCCTGGCGAAGAAGGTGCTGCTGGCGCTGCTGCTCGGGGTGGGGTTCGGGATAGCCCTGCACACGGTCCATGGCGCCGGCAGCCCGGTGCTCAAAGCCTCCATCGGCTGGTTCGACCTGGTGGGCAACGGTTACGTACAGTTGCTGCAAATGATCGTGATCCCGCTGGTCTTCGCCTCGATTCTCAGCGCCGTGGCCCGGCTGCATAACGCCTCGTCCCTGGGCAAGATCAACTTCCTGACCATCGGCACCCTGCTGTTCACCACCGCCATCGCGGCCCTGATCGGTATCGGCCTGACCAACCTGTTCGGTCTCACCGCCGAAGGCCTTGTGGCTGGCACCCAGGAATTGGCACGCCTGCAAGTGATCCAGAGCGATTACGCCGGCAAGGTCGCCGACTTGAACGTCCCGCAATTGCTGCTCTCGTTCATTCCGCAATGTCGAGAAAGGTCAGAAAGTGATCAATGCCATTGACACCCTGCAAAGCTGGGTCACGCGCCTGGTGCGTCTGGTGATGAAGCTGACTCCGTATGGTGTGCTGGCGTTGATGACCAAGGTGGTGGCCGGCTCCAACCTGCAGGACATCATCAAGTTGGGCGGTTTCGTGGTGGTGTCCTACCTGGGCCTGGGCCTGATGTTCGTGGTCCATGGCCTGCTGGTGTCCGCCGCCGGGATCAACCCCCTGCGCTTCTTCTGCAAGATCTGGCCGGTGCTGACCTTTGCCTTCACCAGCCGCTCCAGCGCCGCGACCATCCCTCTGAGCATCGAAGCCCAGACCCGTCGCCTTGGCATTCCCCGAGCCATTGCCAGCTTCAGCGCGTCATTCGGTGCCACCATCGGCCAGAACGGTTGCGCCGGACTCTACCCCGCCATGCTCGCTGTGATGGTTGCGCCAACGGTGGGCATCAACCCGTTGGATCCGGTGTGGATCGCAACCCTGGTTGCCATCGTGACCTTGAGCTCGGCCGGTGTGGCCGGCGTCGGTGGTGGTGCGACGTTCGCCGCGTTGATCGTGTTGCCGGCCATGGGCTTACCGGTTTCGCTGGTGGCGTTGCTGATTTCCGTCGAGCCTCTGATCGACATGGGCCGCACAGCATTGAACGTCAGCGGCTCGATCACCGCAGGGGCGATTACCAGCCAGGTGATGCAGCAGACCGACAAGGCGCTGCTGGATGCCGATGAGCATGGGGAGTTGGTGCACGCTTGATGCTTGATTGATGCCTGATGCCTGATGCCTGTGGGAGCAAAGCTTGCTCGCGATGACGGTTATGCGGTTTGACCAATAGACCGCATCGCCTGAATCGCGGGCAAGCCTTGCTCCCACAACCAGCTCGGCACTTTGCTTGGAGCCTGAACTTTAAAGCTTCTCCCACACCTCAAAACTGTACGCCGGCTTATCCCCCTCTGCCGGGTTCGGCTGGTTCGAAACCAGTTCCCACCGGCTCGAATCAAACTCCGGAAACCACGCATCCCCTTCCGGGCTTAACGCCACACGGGTCAGGTACAGCCGATCCGCTTGCTCCAGGGCCTGGGCATACAACTGGGCACCGCCGATCAACATCAGCTCATCGACGCCTTGCGCGAGCGCCCACGCCTCGGCCCGCTCCACCGCGGACTCCAGCGAGGAGAAGACTTCCGCGCCCTCGAGCACCAGGCCCGGTTGACGACTGACCACGATGTTCAAGCGCCCCGGCAGCGGTCGGCCGAGGGAGTCCCAGGTCTTGCGGCCCATGATGATCGGCTTGCCCAGGGTGGTGGCCTTGAAATATTTGAAGTCCCCCGGCAAGTGCCAGGGCATGCTGTTGTCGATGCCGATCACACGGTTTTCACCGAGGGCTGCGATCAGGCTTAAAGGAAGAGTTTTTTTCATGGTGCCGAGGATAGCAGAGGCTCAACGTACCCTGACAGGCGCCCCAGCGGTTATCCTCAACGCTCATTTGCGACGGAAGCGCCCGTGACTGCTCCCCTGACTGAACTGCAGAACCTCTGGCTGACCGAGACGGTACGCCTGCGTGAAGAACACGCGGGCCCGCTCCAGGACCAGGAAGCCAATCGCCAGGCCCGCGCGGCGGGTGGCGATCTATCGACCCGCATTCACCATCGCGCCCGCCGGCTGGCCGAGCGTGACGGTCTCACCGAAGCCCTGCGCCACTGGCTGCAAGGGGCACGCCTGGCGCTGATCGTCCTGGCAGTCTTCGCCATCTTCAGCGGTGCCGGCCTGGGATTTGCCGCCCTCGGCGACGGTCAAACACCCGTCAACGTATTCTGGGCCCTCGGCAGCCTGTTGGGGCTGAACCTGATCCTGATCATCGGCTGGGCCTTGGGCCTGGTATTCGCTGGGGAACAAGGCGCGATACTGGGACGCCTGTGGCTGTGGCTCAGCGAAAAACTCGCCCGCGATGCCAAGGCGGCCCAGCTGGCGCCGGCCTTGCTGCTATTGCTGCAACGACACAAGCTCAATCGCTGGGCACTCGGCATGCTGGTCAACGGCGCGTGGTTACTGGCGATGCTCAGCGCGCTGGTCATCGTACTGCTATTGATGGCGACCCGACGCTATGGTTTCGTCTGGGAAACCACCATCCTCGGTGGCGAAACCTTCGTCTCCCTGACCCGCACCCTTGGCGCGTTGCCCGCGCTGTTGGGCTTCAGTGCCCCGACCGTCGAAATGATCCGCGCCAGCGGCGACGGCGCCCTGAACATCGAAAGCGCCCGGCAGGCCTGGGCCGCGTGGCTGGTGGGCGTGGTGCTGGTGTATGGCGTGCTGCCACGCCTGGGCCTGGCACTGCTGTGCCTGTGGCGTTGGCGGCGCGGCCGCGCCACCCTGGGCCTGGATTTGAATCTGCCGGGCTACGCGCAACTGCGCGAACACTTGATGCCCAGCAGTGAACGACTGGGGGTCAGCGACGCCGCGCCCGGACAACTGCATCCGATCGAGCACTCGGTCGGCACGCTGGACAGCACGGGAGCGCTGCTGGTGGCGATCGAACTGGACGAGCGACCCTGGCCGCCGAAGCTGCCGGACTCAGTGAAAAACGCCGGCATCCTCGACAGCCGCGAGTCGCGTCACAAACTCCTCGAGCAGTTGTCGCGCTTCCCTCCGGCGCGCCTGGCGATTGCCTGCGACCCACGACGGTCACCGGACCGCGGCAGTCTGGCATTGATCGCCGAACTGGCCCGCAGCGCCAGTGCTACCCGTGTATGGCTGTTGCAGGCGCCCCCCGGCGAGGCCCTGGACGCCGAGCGCCTGGGCGACTGGCACAACGCATTGCAACAATTGCAGTTGCCCTTCGCCGATTGTGCGCCTCTGAACTGGCTGGAGACCGGCCATGACTGAGCCCTTGAAACCACTGAAACTGGCCGTGGTCGGCCATACCAACGTCGGCAAGACCTCGCTGCTGCGCACCCTGACCCGGGACGTCGGCTTTGGCGAAGTATCCCATCGCCCGAGCACCACCCGGCACGTCGAAGGGGCGCGCTTGTCGGTGGATGGCGAAGCGCTGCTGGAGTTGTATGACACGCCGGGCCTGGAGGATGCCATCGCCCTGCTCGATTACCTCGAACGCCTGGAGCGCCCCGGTGAACGCCTGGACGGCCCGGCGCGCCTGGCCCGTTTTCTGAAGGGCAGCGAGGCGCGACAGCGTTTCGAGCAGGAAGCCAAAGTGTTGCGGCAACTGCTTGCCAGTGACGCCGGGCTCTACGTGATCGATGCCCGGGAGCCGGTGCTGGCGAAGTACCGTGACGAACTGGAAGTCCTCGCCAGCTGCGGAAAACCGCTGCTGCCGGTGCTGAATTTCGTCAGCAGCGCCCAGCACCGCGAACCCGATTGGCGCGAGGCCCTGGCCCGCTTGGGGTTGCACGCCCTGGTGCGCTTCGACAGCGTTGCCCCGCCCGAGGATGGCGAGCGGCGCCTGTATGAAAGCCTTGCGCTGTTGTTGGAAAATGCACGCGGCCAACTGGAACGATTGATCGCCGATCAACAGGCCCAACGCCTGGCTCGCCAGCAGAGCGCGGCACGCTTGATCGCCGAGTTGCTGATCGACTGCGCCGCCTGCCGACGCAGCGTGACCAGCGACACCGAGCAGGAGCACCAGGCCATCAGCGAGTTGCGCAAGGCGGTGCGCCAGCGGGAACAGCGCTGCGTCGAAGCCCTGCTCAAGCTCTATGCCTTTCGTCCCCAGGACGCCGCGGCCAGTGATCTACCGCTGCTCGATGGACGCTGGGGCGACGACCTGTTCAACCCTGCAACCCTCAAGCAACTGGGCGTACGGGTCGGCGGCGGAATCGCGGCCGGAGCTGCGGCCGGGGCTGGAGTGGATTTGCTGGTGGGCGGCCTGACCCTCGGTGCCGCCGCTCTGGTCGGCGCTATAGCCGGCGGCGCCCTGCAAACAGCCCGCGGCTATGGCAACCGGTTGATGGGAAAACTGAAGGGCCAGCGAGAACTGACCGTGGACGACAGCGTGCTGCGTCTGCTGGCCCTGCGCCAACGACAACTGGTGCAAGCCCTGAACCAGCGCGGCCACGCGGCGCTGGACAGCATCAGGATCGATACGCCCCAGGACAAGAGCTGGCGCGAAGGCAAACTGCCCGAAGCCTTGAACAAGGCTCGGGCGTATCCGCAGTGGTCATCGCTCAACGCCCATCCAAGGTTGAATCAGGCCGAGCGACAGGAGCAGATCGAGCAGTTGGCCGCGCAGTTATAGACGAGCCGGTCCCTGTGGCGAGGGGATTCATCCCCGCTGGGGTGCGAAGCGCCCCTGAAACCTGGCACCGCGGTGCGTCAGGTAGACCGCGTCAATCCTTTTGGGGGCGCTGCGCACCCCAGCGGGGATAAATCCCCTCGCCACAAAAAGCGGTTGTGTCAGGTAGGGATTCAGCCATCGAGCAAGATTTCGAGCGCCGCCGCAGCCTCAGCCAACTCCAACTCGCTGAACACCCGCACCCCGTGACGCTTGAGCAACGCCGCCGTCACACCCTCGCCACGGACCTTCACCCCGCCGAATGTCCCATCATAGGTCAGCAGGTTGCCGCAGGACGGACTGTTGGCCTTGAGCACAGCGACCCGGATACCGTGTTCACGCACCAGCTCCAGGGCCTGGTACGCACCCGACAGAAACTGCGCACTCACATCCTCCCCCTCGGACGTCATCACGACCGCCTGGCCATCGAGCACCTGTGCGCCCTGCCCGCCGGGGATTTCCGCTGCCGCCCGAGGCGTGGGCAAACCGCCAGCGACTTCCGGGCACAGTGGCACGACACGGCCTTCATCGACCCACCGCTGGAGTTGCTCGAACGGCCCGCTCGCACCTGCGTCGTAACGCACGCGATGTCCGAGCAGGCAACGACTGACCAGGATCTTGTCCATTCAGAACAACTCGTTGCCACGGCGTCGGAACCAGCCGGTCAAGGACAGGCGATCCCGCGTGGCTGGCAGAACTTCATGGGGGATGTTTCCCGACAGGAATACCACCAGACAGCCGCCGGTGGGCACCACGTCCTGCTCCCTGCCTTCATCCAGGTACATGCGCAACTGGCCGCCATGCTCCGGCAACCAACCGTCATTGAGGTAGAGCACTGCCGACACCATGCGCCGGTCGTCATCACGGAAGCGATCGACATGCTTGAGGTAGAACGCACCGGGGGGGTACAGAGCGAAGTGACTTTCGAAATCCTCCAGACCCAGGAATAGCCCACGATTCAACGCCTCGCGCAGGCTGTCCATCAGTCCCAGGTAACGGTCGCAGGCCTCGGCCTGGCCGGGTTCGATCCACTGGATGCGATCACCCCGTATGCCTTCGCGGATTTCTGAAAACAAGCCGCGCCCGACCGCAGCCGGAGCCAGTTCGCCTTCGGCGGCACGCTGGCGACACTCGGCCGCCAGGGCACGGGTCAGCGCATCCGGCAGGAAGATGTTCTGCTGCGACCAGCCGCGCTCGGCCAGGTCATCGACAATACGTAACAGCAACGGGTGATCAGAAGGTATTTGCATGGCGCGCATAGTATGCCTGTGCCCGCAAAACCGACAGCGCCACGCAGCGGGTTTGCAGCGCCAGGTGGCACCGCCGTACGAACTTGATACGAATTCTCGACAAGTTCCCACACCCCACGGAGAATAGTCGGCTGCTGACAGGAGTCCCTATGCGCCGTTTGCTTTTCTCACTGTTGATGTTCTGCGTTTTGCCCGCTTGGGCAGACAGCTACGACCAGTTGTACAAGGTCGCCGGCTGGCCGGAACAGCGGGCGCATTTCAACGATGCCTTGAGCGCCGCGCAGCAGCGTTACCAGAACAGCCTGCCGCCAGCGGTGTTCCAGGCCCTGGTGAGCAACAGCAATCAGCGTTTCGCCCCCCAGGCCATGGACCAGCGGGCCAAGGCGCAGATGCGCAGGAATCTTCGTGATCCGAACCCGGCCCTGACGTTCTTCCAGTCGCCGCTGGGACGCAAGGTCGTGGCCGCCGAGCTACTGGCAACCCGTCGCGACCAATTGGCAAAGAACGCCAAGGGCCTGCCCAAGATGCAGGCCAGCGATAACCGCCTGCTGATCATCGGCCACCTGGCCCAGGCCCTGCCCGCCCGCGAGGCTGGCGCCGAAGTCAGCCTGGCCATCGCTGGCGTGGCGGCCGACAGCCTCAGCTCGATGATCCCCGGCCTGCTGGGCGGTGGCCAGGCCCAGGGCATGCTGAACGGCCAGCGCCAGCGGTTGATGGATCAGATCGGCGCCGACCTGAACAACACCCTGCTGTACGTCTACCGTGACCTGACCGATACCGAGCTGGAGGAGTTTTCCACGTTTGCCGAATCGGCCGAGGGCCAAGCCTATTACCAGGCGGCCCTGGCGGCGATCCGGGCGGGGTTGGCGGTGGGGCAGAACCTCGGGCAGTAAAAACTTCAGCGCCTGAGATTCCGCCATCGCGAGCAGGCTCGCTCCCACAGGGAATCGGGTGTGTACACGGATTTTGTGACCCGCCGAGATTCATTTTGGGAGCGAGCCTGCTCGCGACAGGGCCCTGAAGTCACCGCCGGATCCGGCTCATCCGCTTGGTCAGGAACCCAAACATCTCTTGCCGCATCGCCAGCACTTCATTTGCCAGGTGATGGCGGCCCTGGGGCAGCATCAGTATCTGGGGCCGGTCGAACTTGCTGTGCAGCACTTGCAGATTATGTTTCCAATCCACGGTCATGTCCGCCTGCCCCTGCACGATCAGGGGCCGGCGCGGGCTGCTCGGGGCAGCTTCGATACGCTTGATCCACCGCCCCAATGCACCCACCCAGGCGGTAGGCAGGCGTAGCGGCTGCAGTGGGTCGGCTTGCAGGAACGGCAGGAACTGCGGGTCAGTGGAGTTTTCGCTGAAGCGCCGGGCGATGCCGGTCACGAAGGGCTTGAGCAGGTGATAACTCAGCCGTGACCAGCCCCAGGCCCGAGGGCGCACCAGGGGCGACAACAGGATGACCTGGCCCTGGGCCGGGCTGTTCGCCCCCTGATTAAGCACATGATCGACCACGATTGCGCCGCCGGTGCTTTGCCCACAGAGGTGCCACGGCTGCGGCAGCCCCAGCTTTCCGGCCTCGGCCAGCAAGCCCTGCAATGTGGCCTGGTACTCGGCGAAATCGCCGATGCTGGCGCGTTCGCCGCTGGACAGCCCATGACCTGGCAGGTCACAGGCGATCACCGCAAAATGCTGCTCCAGGCCCCATTCGACCAAGTGCCGGTAGAGTCCCATGTGATCGTAGTAACCGTGAAACACGAATAACGTTGCCACGGCTTTTTCCGGCCACCAGACCTGATCGACCAACTCATATCCATCGATCTCGAAACGTCCAAGCCCCTTGCGCAAGGTCCGCTGGGGAAAATCCAATCCATAGAATTGTTGATAGGCCTGGGCCTGCGCAGACAGCGGCTGCCACTGGTCCAACGGTTGCAGGCTGGCACGCAGATGATCGGGGTCGAAAGTGGCAGGCATCAATATTTCCAGGCAAACGCACAAGGCGCGAAAACAGACTTTGTAGACCTGCGATATTCATCTGTCGCGACAGGCATGGCAAGCTACGCGGCTTCAGAGGATGAATCCATGCGCCAGTCCCACCGCACGACCCTGCTTGCCAGTCTGCTTGCCCTTGGGTGCGCAGTCGTGCTGTGGGTCGCCTACGACTGGTTCCAGGGACGTTTCCTGCGAGCTTTCAGCCAACACACCGCGGTATTTTCCGGCGATCCCCTGCGCCTGCCGCCCGAGCTGGCCGGGCCCGGCCCGATCCGCCTGGTGCACTTCTGGGACCCGGCCTGCCCGTGCAACGTCGGCAATCAGCAACACCTGTCCGAACTGGTCGATAAATACGCACCACAAGGTGTCGAGTTCTATGCGATACAGAAAAGCGGCACTCAAGGCCAGCTACCGACCACGCTGAGCAGCCTCAAGCCGCTTGCAGCATTGCCCGGTTCGGAGCAGATTCCCGCCAGCCCGGCCGTGGCGATATGGAGTCGCACCGGCGAACTGGCCTACTTCGGTCCCTACAGCGAAGGCTTGACCTGCAATTCGAGCAACAGCTTCATCGAGCCGATTCTCGAGGCCTTGAACGTCGGCCGCGCCGTCAATGCAACCCACACACTGGCGGTGGGCTGTTATTGTCAGTGGGGCAAGGACGCATCATCCGAATAAGAGAGCACCATGAAACGCAGCCTCATTGCATTCCTGTCATTGGTCGTCACCGCCATCATCGTCACCGGTGGCTACCTCTACAGCAAGCAGCCCACCCGCCAAGGCACGGTGCAGTTGCAGGGGCTGCAGGGCTCGGTGACCGTGCGCTACGACGAGCGCGGCGTGCCCCATATCCGCGCCGAGAACGAAACCGACCTGTACCGCGCGCTCGGTTATGTCCAAGCCCAGGACCGGTTGTTCCAGATGGAGATCATGCGCCGCCTCGCACGTGGCGAACTCGCCGAGGTACTGGGGCCGAAACTGCTCGACACCGATAAACTGATGCGCAGCCTGCGAATCCGCGAGCGCGCCGCCCGCTACGTGGCGGAACAGGATCCACTATCCCCGTCCTGGATCGCGATGCAGGCTTATCTCGATGGCATCAACCGCTACCAGGGCAGCCACGTCCGTCCGATAGAATTCGATGTGCTGGGCATCCCCAAGCGCCCATTCACCGCAGAAGACACGGTGAGCATCACCGGTTACATGGCCTACAGCTTCGCCGCCGCCTTTCGCACCGAACCACTGCTGACCTACGTACGCGATCAGCTAGGCACTGACTACCTGAGTATCTTCGACCTCGACTGGCAGCCCAAGGGTGCGCTGGGGGAACACCGCAGAACCGCCCTGCCCCTGGCCGACGTCGACTGGAAAGGCCTCGATGCCCTGGCCCGCTTGAGTGATAAGGCCCTGGCCGGAAGCGGCCTGCCACAGTTCGAGGGCAGCAACGCCTGGGCCGTTGCCGGAAGCCACACCCGCAGCGGCAAACCTTTGTTGGCGGGAGACCCGCACATACGCTTTTCCGCCCCCTCGGTGTGGTACGAGGCGCATCTCTCGGCGCCGGGATTCGAACTCTATGGGCACTATCAGGCATTGATGCCGTTTGCGACGCTGGGCATGAACAAGGATTTCGGCTGGAGTATCACCATGTTCCAGAACGACGACCTGGACCTGATTGCCGAGAAGGTCAACCCGAACAACCCCGAACAAGTCTGGTATCGCGACAAGTGGGTCGACATGACCCACAGCGAACAGCAGATCGCGGTAAAAGGCCAGGCACCCGTGACGCTGGTGCTGCGCCAGTCGCCCCACGGCCCGATCGTCAACGATGTGCTCGGCGCCAATGCCGGCCATACACCGATTGCCATGTGGTGGGGTTTCCTGGAAAGCCGCAACCCGATCCTCGAGGCGTTCTACCAGCTCAACCGTGCCGACACACTGGCCAAGGCGCGCGGAGCGTCAGCCAAGATCCATGCACCGGGGCTGAATGTCGTCTGGGCCAATGCCAAGGGGGATATCGGTTGGTGGGCCGCCGCCCAACTGCCCAAGCGACCGGCCGGTGTGAAACCCGGTTTCCTGCTCGACGGCAGCAGCCCTGAGGCGGAGAAGGAAGGTTTCTACCCCTTCAGCAATAACCCCCAGGAGGAGAACCCTGCCCGCGGCTATATCGTATCGGCGAATTTCCAGCCGGTTTCATCCAGCGGTATCGAGATTCCGGGCTACTACAACCTCCCCGACCGTGGGCAGCAACTCAATCTCCAGCTCAGCGACAAACAGGCAAAGTGGGACATCGAAAGCACTCGCAAGCTGCAACTGGGCACCACCACCGCCTATGGCCCGCGCTTGCTGGCGCCTTTGCTGCCAGTGTTGAGAGAAGTGGTCAGCGACCCGCAGGAACGCAAGTGGGTGGAACAACTCGCACAATGGCAGGGCGATTATCCCCTGGATTCCGTCAGCGCCACGCTGTTCAACCAGTTCCTGTTCAACCTCGCGGATGCCGCCCTGCACGATGAACTGGGAGACGGCTTCTTCGACACCGCGCTGTCGACCCGGGTGATCGATGCCGCACTGCCGCGCCTGGCCGCCTCGGTGGATTCGCCCTGGTGGGACAATCGCACGACCCTGAGCAAGGAAACCCGTAGCGACATCGTCAAAACAGCCTGGAGCAAAAGCCTGGCGCACCTGAAGGCCACCTTCGGTGACGATGCCACGCAATGGCAATGGGGCAATGCCCATACCCTCACACACGGGCACCCATTGGGCATGCAAAAACCGTTGGACCGGATTTTCAATGTCGGCCCGTTCGCCGCACCCGGTACCCATGAAGTGCCCAACAATCTTTCCGCCAGGATCGGCCCGGCTCCCTGGCCGGTTACCTACGGCCCGTCCACCCGGCGCATCATCGATTTCGCCGACCCGACCCACAGCGTCACCATCAATCCGGTCGGCCAGAGCGGTGTGCCGTTCGACAAGTATTACGCCGATCAGGCCGAGGCCTACATCGAGGGCTTGTACCACCAGGCGCACTTGGCCGAGGAGGAAGTGACCGCCAACACCCATGACACCCTGAAACTGTTGCCAGCCAGGACCGCGCCCTGAGTCGGACGGCACTCATTTTTTCCGTCACCGACAGGCTTGATCATCATTGTTGGTCAAGACTACAGGGGGTTTTCCCCGTCCCTCACAATGGAGTCATAGCGATGTTCAATAACTGGTCCGAACTGCTGCCCACCATCAAGAGTGCCTTTGGTGCCCTTGGCAAGAGCAACCCGAAGATGGTCAAGGCCTATATGGCCCTGGATGAAGCCGCTGCCGAGAACAACGTGCTCGATGCCAAGACCCGGGAGCTGATTTCCATCGCCGTGGCAATCACGACCCGCTGTGATGGTTGCATCGGCGTACACACCGATGCGGCCATCAAGGCCGGCGCCACCCGCGAAGAAATCGCCGCGACCCTAGCCACTGCGGTGTCATTGAACGCCGGCGCAGCTTACATCTACTCGCTGCGAGCGCTGGAGGCCCATGACACGCTGAAGAAATGAGGGATGGCGTGGCATGTTCATCGACTGGCGCACCGCTATCGTCGGATCGCCGCCCGGAGCAGGCTCGCTCCCATATTTGTTCCGTGGTGAGTCACGGATGTGCGAACAACTATGTGGGAGCGGGCTTGCTCGCGAAGACGGCCTCACAGTCAACCTCTGTGCCCACTGATTCATAGCTTTCGCGAGCAAGCCCGCTCCCACAGTGAATTTGTGGCAGGCCAACGAGCTGTGAGCGACAGAAAACCCTGTGGCGAGAGAGCTTGCTCTCTCGCCACACTGTCACCTTCAGACCTATGCAGCCGCCGCCCGGCGGACTTCCGGCTGCTTCCACGAATCGGCGGCGCTTTCTTCGATGGCTTGCTGGATCGCCCGCTTGCGATTCTCTTCGGCGCGGCGGCTGAAATACCAGACCAGAAAGGTGACCACCGAAACCGCCAGCAGGATCAGGCTGGCCACGGCGTTGATCTCCGGCTTCACGCCCAGTCGCACCGCCGAGAACACTTCCATCGGCAAGGTCGTCGAACCCGGGCCCGACACGAAGCTCGCCAGTACCAGGTCATCCAGGGATAGCGCGAACGACATCATGCCCCCCGCCGCCAGCGACGGCGCAATCATCGGGATAGTGATCAGGATAAACACCTTCCACGGGCGC
The DNA here is from genome assembly GCF_001269905.1 of Pseudomonas corrugata. Taxonomy (GTDB): domain Bacteria; phylum Pseudomonadota; class Gammaproteobacteria; order Pseudomonadales; family Pseudomonadaceae; genus Aquipseudomonas; species Aquipseudomonas corrugata. The sequence continues at coordinate 205,103 of NZ_LHVK01000003.1, forward strand.
GCACCGAGGTCCATGGCCGCCTCTTCGATGGACAGGTCCAGCTCACGCAAGCGTGAGGAGACCACCACCGCCACATAGGCTGCGCAGAACGTAGTATGGGCAATCCAGATCGTGACGATGCCACGCTCCTGGGGCCAGCCGATCATCTGCGCCATGGCCACGAACAGCAGCAACAGCGACAGGCCGGTGATCACTTCCGGCATCACCAGCGGCGCGGTGACCAGGCCGCCAAACAGCGTACGTCCCTTGAAGCGGGTGATACGGGTCAGCACGAAGGCCGCCAGTGTACCCAGGGCCACCGCAGCGATTGCCGTATAGCAGGCGATTTCCAGCGAACGCAGCACCGAGCCCATCAACTGGGTGTTATCCAGCAGGCCGACGTACCACTTGATCGACCAGCCGCCCCACACCGTCACCAGCCTCGAGGCGTTGAACGAATAGATCACCAGGATCAGCATCGGCGCATAGATGAACAGCAATCCCAGCACCAGCATCAGGCTTGAAAAACTGAAGCGCTTCATTCCTTGCCCTCCATTTCCTTGGCCTGACTGCGGTTGAACAGGATGATCGGCACAATCAGGATTGCCAGCATCACCACCGCCAGGGCGGACGCCACCGGCCAGTCACGGTTATTGAAGAATTCCTGCCACAGCACTTTACCGATCATCAGGGTTTCCGGGCCGCCCAGCAGTTCCGGGATCACGAACTCGCCCACCACTGGAATGAACACCAGCATGCACCCGGCGATGATGCCGTTCTTGGACAGCGGCACGGTGATTTTCCAGAAGCTGTTGAAGGTACTCGAACCCAGGTCGGAAGCGGCCTCCAGCAGGCTGGGGTCATGTTTGACCAGGTTGGCGTACAACGGCAGGATCATGAACGGCAGATAGGAATAAACCACGCCGATGTAGACCGCCAGGTTGGTGTTGAGTATCTGCAGCGGTTCGTTGATCCAGCCCATGCTCATCAGGAAGCCATTGAGCAGACCGTTGTTGCTGAGAATGCCCATCCACGCGTAGACGCGAATCAGGATCGCGGTCCAGGTCGGCATCATGATCAGCAGTACCAACACCGTCTGCTTATCTTTGCGGGCATTGGCGATGGCATAGGCCATCGGATAACCGATCAGCAGGCACAGCGCGGTGCTGATCAGGGCCATCTTCAACGAGCCCAGGTAAGCGGCGATATACAGCTCGTCCTCGCTGAGCAGCACGTAGTTGGCGAAGTTGAGCAGCAGTTGAAGCTTCTGGTCGACGTAGCTGTAGATCTCGGTGTACGGCGGAATCGCCACGTCGGCTTCAGCGAAGCTGATCTTCAGGACAATGAAGAACGGCAGCATGAAGAACAGGAACAGCCAGAGGAAGGGCACCCCGATGACCAGTTGACGGCCACCGGGCGTTATTCGATCAAGTCGGCGTTTGAATTTGCGCATGTTCATGAGCGAAGCACCACGCCGCTGTCGTCTTCCCACCAGACAAACACCTGATCGCCCCATGTCGGCCGCTGGCCACGGCGCTCGGCGTTGGCGACGAAGGACTGCACCAGCTTGCCGCTCGGCAGCTCGACGTAAAACACCGAGTGCCCGCCCAGGTAGGCGATGTCATGGACCTTGCCGCTGGACCAGTTGTGCTCGCAGGTCGGCTGCTCGACGGTCACCAGCAGTTTTTCCGGGCGAATGGCGTAGGTCACCGACTTGTCCTGCACCGAGGTGCTGATGCCGTGACCCACGTAGATGTTGCGGTCCAGGTCCTTGCAGGTCAGCACCGCGTGGCCTTCAGCGTCGTCTACGACCTCAGTCTCGAAGATGTTGACGTTGCCGATGAACTCGCAGACCAGGCGGCTGGTCGGGGTTTCGTAGATATCGATCGGGCTGCCGATCTGGGCGATCCAGCCCAGATGCATGATCGCGATACGCTCGGCCATGGTCATGGCCTCTTCCTGATCGTGGGTCACCATGACGCACGTCACGCCGACACGCTCGATGATCTCGACCAGCTCAAGCTGCATTTGCGAGCGCAGCTTCTTGTCCAAAGCCCCCATCGGCTCGTCGAGCAGCAACAGCTTCGGACGCTTGGCCAGGGAGCGGGCCAGGGCCACGCGTTGACGCTGGCCGCCGGAGAGCTGGTGCGGCTTGCGCTTGGCGTACTGGCTCATCTGCACCAGCTTGAGCATATCGGCCACGCGGGCATCGATGTCGGCCTTGGGGATCTTGTCCTGTTGCAGGCCGAAGGCGATGTTCTGCGCCACGGTCATGTGCGGGAACAAGGCGTAGGACTGGAACATCATGTTGATCGGCCGCTCATAGGGCGGCATATCGGTGATGTCCTCACCGTCGAGAAAAATACGCCCCTCCGTGGGCCGCTCGAAGCCGGCAAGCATGCGCAGCAAGGTGGATTTGCCCGAACCCGAACCGCCGAGCAAGGCGAAGATTTCGCCTTTCTTGATTTCCAGGGACACATCGTCCACGGCAATCGTCTCGTCGAACTTCTTCGTGACCCGGTCGATTTTGACCAGCACCTGCTTGGGTGTCTGGTCGCCCTCGAGGGCTTTCTTATAGGCGCCGGAGGCAACAGCCATTTACGAAACTCCCACAGAATTTACAGTTCGCCCCGTACGGGCGAACCTTGGTTAGAGCGGTTATTTACCCGACTTGATCCTGGTCCAGCTGCGAGTCATCAGTCGTTGGATCTTGGGCGGCAACTCGGAGTTGACGTAGAGCTTGTCGACAACTGCTTGCGATGGGTAAACCGCTTCGTCGGTACGGACTTTCTGATCCATCAGTTCGCCAGCCTTGGGGTTCGGGTTGGCATAACCGACGGTGTCACTGACCTGGGCGATAACCTCAGGCTTGAGCAGATAGTTGATGAATGCATGGGCTTGCTTGACGTTGGCGGCGTCGCGCGGGATCGCCAGCATGTCGAACCAGAGGTTGCCACCTTCCTTGGGGATCACGTAGGCGATGTCGATACCTTTGTCGGCTTCGCTGGCACGCTCCCGGGCCTGGAAGATGTCGCCGGAGAAACCGGCAGCCACGCAGATCTCGCCATTGGCAAGGTCGGAGATGTACTTGGAGGAGTTGAAGTAAGTCACATAAGGCCGGATCTTGAGGAGCTGGGCCTCAGCCTTCTTGTAGTCCTCGGGGTTTACGCTGTTGGGGTTCAACCCCAGGTAATTGAGCATCGCCGGGATCATCTCGTCACCCGAATCGAGGAACGAGACGCCGCAGCTGGAGAGTTTCTTGATGTTCTCCGGCTCGAACAGCATGGCCCACGAGTCGATCTTGTCGACACCCAGGACCGCCTTGACCTTCTCGACGTTGTAGCCGATACCGTTGGTACCCCACAGGTATGGCACGGCGTATTGGTTGCCCGGGTCGTTACGCTCCAGGCGCTTGAGCAGCACGGGGTCGAGATTGGCATAGTTGGGTAACTGTGCCTTGTCGAGCTTCTGGAAGGCCCCGGCCTTGATCTGCTTGCCGAGGAAGTGGTTGGACGGCACGACCACGTCGTAACCGGTATGACCGGCCAGCAACTTGCCTTCCAGGGTTTCATTGGAATCGAACACGTCGTAGACCGGCTTGATCCCGGTGGCTTTCTCGAAATCCGCCAGGGTGGTCTCGCCGATATAGTCCGACCAGTTATAAATATGCACGGTGGAAGCCGCCTGGACGCCGACTGCGAGCGTCAGGCCTGCACCGACCAGCAAGGCGTTGCGTAACAAAGAAAAGACTGGCACGTGGAGGTCCTCTTAAATAGTCGGGCCCAAGTTGCCCCCGTTGCCTGGCCGCGCTGGGCCCTGCAACAAAACCGGCGCGCAACTTACCCTCGATAAACCGATCCAGCAAAACTTTTAGTTATTTAATTGCTCCTGTTGCCGCCGCCGTGATGACCGCGACAACAGGAAGATGCCTCAGGCCGGTTTATCTACCGGATTTGATCTTGGTCCAGCTGCGGGTCAGAAGCCGCTGGGTGGCCGGCGGCAAGTCGCTGATTGCGTAGAGCTTGGCTTTTACTTCGTCCGACGGATAGATGTTCGGGTCACCGGAGATTTCCTTGTCCACCAACGCCGTGGCAGCCTTGTTGCCGTTCGGGAAGCGCACGTTGTCAGTGATCTCGGCCATGATTTCCGGCTTCATCAGGAAGTTCATGTACTTGTAGGCAGCCTCGACGTTCTCGGCATCCTTTGGAATAGCGACCATGTCGTAGAACGAGCCGGCGCCTTCTTTTGGAATGGCATAGGCCACCTTGACCTTGCCGCCCGCTTCGGCCGCACGGGACTTGGACTGCTCGATATCACCCGAGTAACCCACGGCCACGCAGATGTTGCCGTTGGCCAGATCAGAGATGTACTTGGACGAATGGAAGTAGCTGATCGAAGGACGGATCTTGAGGAACAGGGCCTCTGCGTCAGCCAGTTGTTTCTTGTCCTGGCTGTCGGTCGGGTAACCCAGGTAATGCAATGCCACCGGGATCATTTCGGTCGGCGAATCGAGGAAGCTCACACCGCAGCCCTTGAGCTTGGCAATGTTTTCCGGCTTGAGCAGGGTGTCCCACGAGTCGATCTTGTCGACGCCCAGAGCGGCCTTGACCTTCTCGGGGTTATAGCCGATGCCGATGGTGCCCCACATATAAGGGAAGGCGTGCTGGTTGCCCTTGTCGCTGGCATCGCCCACGGCCTTGAGCAGGTCGGTGTCGAGGTTCTTCCAGTTCGGCAACTTGGACTTGTCCAGTGGCTGGTAGACGCCGGCCTTGATCTGCTTGGCCAGGAAGTTGTTCGACGGGACCACGATGTCATAACCCGACTTGCCGGCCAGCAATTTGGCCTCCAGGGTTTCGTTGCTGTCGAACACGTCGTAGACCACCTTGATCCCCGACTCTTTCTCGAACTTGGCAACCGTGTCCGGTGCGATGTAGTCGGACCAGTTATAGACATGCAGCACTTTATCGTCCGCCTGAACGGCACTCGCCATCACGCCCATCAGGGACATGGCGAGGAGGGTCTTGCCAGCTATCTTCATACCTATTGCCTTCATGGATGATGCTCCAGTTATTCTTTTTAGCCACAGTTCAGCAGCCGGCTCGCGGGCAACCTGAACAACGGTAGTCTGGCAAGTTACAGGGCAGGCTTTCAACACAAGCCCGACCTTTTGTTCAGACTGTGCGAGGCCCTTGGAAGCGCCTCGCACAGAGCCTAGCACTTAGCCTTGCAACGCACTGAGGGTCAGGTCCAGGCACTGCCGTGCCTTGGTCACCAGCTCATCCACCTCGGCCTTGCTGATCACCAGCGGCGGCGCAATGATCATGGTGTCGCCCACGGCACGCATGATCAGCCCGTTATCGAAGCAGAACTGCCGGCAGATCATGCCCACGCCCTTGCCTTCGTAGCGCTGGCGCGTGGCCTTGTCCCGGACCAGTTCGATCGCCCCCAGCAGACCGACACCGCGCACTTCACCCACCAGCGGGTGGTCGTTCAGTTCCCTCAGGCGTTTCTGCAAATAGGGTGCCGTTTCGCTGTGGACCCGCTCGATAATCTTTTCTTCACGCAGGATGCGGATGTTTTCCAGCGCCACCGCAGCGGCCACCGGGTGACCGGAATAGGTGAAACCATGGTTGAAGTCGCCGCCTTCATTGAGCACCTCGACCACATCATCACGCACTATCAGGCCGCCCATGGGGATGTAGCCGGAGGTCAGGCCCTTGGCGATGGTCATCATGTGTGGCTTCAAACCGTAAAAATCGCTACCGAACCACTCACCGGTACGACCGAAACCGCAGATCACTTCGTCAGCCACGAACAGAATGTCGTACTTGGCGAGAATCTCCTTCATGCGTGGCCAGTAGCTGTCCGGCGGGACGATCACGCCGCCTGCGCCCTGGATCGGCTCGGCGATGAAGGCCCCGACGTTGTCAACGCCGATCTCCAGGATCTTCTCTTCCAATTGATTGGCCGCCCACAGCCCGAACTCCTCGGGGCTCATGTTGCCGCCTTCGCCGTACCAGTAAGGCTGGGCGATGTGGACGATGCCCGGAATCGGCAGGTCGCCCTGCTCATGCATATAAGTCATCCCGCCCAGGCTCGCGCCGGCCACGGTGGAACCGTGATAACCGTTCTTGCGGCTGATGATGACTTTCTTGTTCGGCTGCCCCTTGATCGCCCAGTAGTGGCGGACCATGCGCAGCATGGTGTCGTTGCCTTCTGAGCCGGAACCGGTGAAGAACACATGGTTCATGCCTTCAGGGGCAATATCGGCAATGGCTTTGGACAATTCCAGCGCCGGCGGGTGGGCGGTCTGGAAGAACAGGTTGTAGTACGGTAACTCGCGCATCTGCCGGCTGGCGGCATCGGCCAATTCATCGCGCCCATAGCCGACGGCCACGCACCAGAGGCCGGCCATGCCATCGAGAATCTTGTTACCTTCACTGTCCCAGAGATAGACACCCTTGGCGCGAGTGATGATGCGCGGGCCTTTCTCTTTGAGCTGCTTGAAATCGCTGAACGGGGCCAGGTGATGATCGCTGCTCAGGGCCTGCCACTCACGGGTTTGCGGGTTGTTGCGGGTCATGCGAATTCTCCTTTATATCGGTGGGGGCGAGGCTGCCGAAGGCAACCCCACCCGGCGCCTCAGACGGCAAAGAGCAGGAATTCCCGCTCCCACGAACTGATGACGCGCTTGAAGTTTTCATGCTCGGCCCGCTTGACTGCGACATAGCCTGTGATGAATTTCTTGCCCAGGTATTTCTCGATGGTGCTGCTGTTTTCCATTCGCTCCAGGGCGTCTTCGATGGTCAACGGGAGGCGCAGGTTGCGACGCTCGTAACCGCGGCCCACCACAGGTGCGCTCGGGTTGATGCCTTCGACCATGCCGATGAATCCGCACAACAGGCTGGCGGCGATCGCCAGGTACGGGTTGGCGTCGGCACCCGGCAGGCGGTTTTCCACCCGACGGTTCTGCGGTCCGGCATCCGGCACCCGCAGACCCACGGTACGGTTCTCTTCACCCCACTCCACGTTCACCGGCGCTGACGTATCCGGCAGGAAGCGGCGGAACGAGTTGACGTTAGGGGCGAACAGCGGCAGCAGCTCGGGAATGAATTTCTGCAGGCCACCGATGTGGTGCAGGAACAGCTCGCTCATGGTCCCGTCTTCATTGGAGAAGACGTTCTTGCCGGTCTCCTTGTCGATGATGCTCTGGTGCAGGTGCATCGCACTGCCCGGCTCGCCGGTCATGGGCTTGGCCATGAAGGTAGCGGCTACGTTGTGCTTGAGCGCCGCCTCGCGCATGGTGCGCTTGAACACCAGGATCTGATCGGCCAGGGACAGGGCATCGCCGTGACGGAAATTGATTTCCATCTGCGCCGTACCGTCCTCGTGAATCAGGGTATCGAGGTCCAGCTCCTGCAATTCGCACCAGTCGTAGACGTCTTCGAACAGCGGGTCGAATTCGTTGGCCGCCTCAATGGAGAAAGATTGGCGTCCGGTTTCCGGGCGACCGGAACGGCCTACCGGCGGTTGCAGCGGGAAGTCCGGGTCGTCGCTACGCTTGGTCAGGTAGAACTCCATTTCCGGCGCCACGATCGGCTGCCAGCCCTTATCGGCATAGAGTTTGAGCACCTTCTTGAGCACGTTGCGCGGCGACAGCTCGATGGGGTTGCCCTGTTTGTCGTAGGAATCGTGGATCACCTGAGCGGTGGGCTCGATGGCCCAGGGCACGAGGAACACTGCGTTTTCGTCCGGGCGGCACATCATGTCGATGTCGGCAGGGTCGAGCAGTTCGTAATAGATGTCGTCTTCGACATAGTCGCCCGTAACGGTCTGGAGCAGGACGCTCTCGGGCAGGCGCATGCCTTTTTCGGCAATGAACTTGTTGGTCGGTGAGATCTTGCCCCGGGTGATACCGGTCAGATCGCCAATCATGCATTCGACTTCTGTGATCTTATGGTTTTTCAACCAATCGGTGAGCTGGTCGAGGTTGTTACTCATAAATGCCTCTAGGCGTGAGTTTCCTGACTGCGTTCAGTAGCCAGGCGTTGTTTGACGCATCGGCGTCGCATTGTGTTGCCCTTGCCCGACAATCAGCCGGAAAGGTTCTAAAGTTGAAGGAGAGCCGCTAAAGAGAAATTCGTCCAGAGCGTCCAGAATATTGGACGATGATGACGACTGATACGCCGGGAGCGACATCAGCATGGGCAAGCGCTTGGCGGCCGTCGTCGTGGCCGGGGAGCAGATGCCATCACTGATGCGATGAGCATTGCGACGAGCGTGCCAACCGATCTGCTGGAACAGTTGGTGAGGCCGTTGGTACGGCAGGCGAGACATGAAGCACCCCGGTATTATTGCTGTTATGGGTTTGAATCGAGCTTAGCCTTGTTCATTTTTTTACACAACACCCCCGTAAAAAATACAACACGGCCCGCTCAAGCTTGCGGGCGCCAAGTCCCTCAAAGGAAAAAAACGCCCCAAACTGCCTCAAAAAAGCCTCGCAAGTGCTTTTTTAGGGCAAAAAAGGCCCTGCTTGACTTCGGCATGCCGTTCGGGTTGACTGGCTTTCGAAGAGATCAATGATTGATATTTTTAACAACAAAGGTGTTGCATCATGTCGGTACCCCCGCGTGCCGTTCAGCTTAACGAAGCGAACGCGTTCCTTAAGGAACATCCTGAGGTTCTGTACGTTGACCTTCTGATTGCGGATATGAATGGTGTGGTGCGCGGCAAGCGCATCGAACGCACCAGCCTCCACAAGGTTTACGAGAAAGGCATCAACCTGCCGGCCTCCCTGTTTGCCCTGGATATCAATGGCTCGACGGTGGAAAGCACCGGCCTGGGCCTGGACATCGGCGATGCCGATCGGATCTGCTATCCAATCCCGGGCACCCTTTCCAACGAACCCTGGCAGAAGCGCCCTACCGCGCAACTGCTGATGACCATGCACGAACTGGAAGGAGAGCCGTTCTTCGCTGACCCTCGCGAAGTCCTGCGCCAGGTCGTGACCAAGTTCGACGAGCTGGGCCTGACCATCTGCGCGGCATTCGAGCTGGAGTTCTACCTGATCGACCAGGAGAACGTGAATGGACGTCCACAACCGCCCCGTTCACCTATCTCCGGTAAACGCCCGCACTCGACCCAGGTCTACCTGATCGACGACCTGGACGAATACGTCGACTGCCTCCAGGACATCCTGGAAGGTGCCAAGGAGCAGGGCATTCCCGCCGACGCCATTGTCAAGGAAAGTGCCCCGGCGCAGTTCGAGGTGAACCTGCACCATGTGGCCGACCCGATCAAGGCTTGCGACTACGCGGTATTGCTCAAGCGCCTGATCAAGAACATCGCCTACGACCATGAAATGGACACCACCTTCATGGCCAAGCCGTATCCGGGCCAGGCAGGCAACGGTCTGCACGTTCACATTTCGATTCTGGACAAGGATGGCAAGAATATCTTTGCCAGCGAGGATCCCGAGCAGAACGCCGCGCTGCGTCACGCGATCGGCGGTGTGCTCGAGACCCTGCCCGCGCAGATGGCGTTCCTCTGCCCGAACGTGAACTCCTACCGTCGTTTCGGCGCGCAGTTCTATGTGCCGAACTCGCCGACCTGGGGCCTGGACAACCGCACCGTGGCCCTGCGCGTGCCCACCGGCTCCGCCGACGCCGTACGCCTGGAACACCGCGTGGCGGGTGCCGATGCCAACCCATATCTGCTGATGGCCGCCGTGCTGGCGGGCGTGCATCATGGCTTGGTCAACAAGATCGAGCCGGGCGCACCGGTGGAAGGCAACAGCTACGAGCAGAACGAGCAAAGCCTGCCGAACAACCTGCGCGATGCCCTGCGCGAGCTGGACGACAGCGAAGTCATGGCCAAGTACATCGATCCGAAGTACATCGATATCTTCGTGGCCTGCAAGGAAAGCGAGCTGGAAGAGTTCGAGCACTCCATCTCCGACCTTGAGTACAACTGGTACCTGCATACCGTTTAAGCGGTTGCAGTAATGAGAAACGCCGCCGCCCTCAGGGCCGCGGCGTTTTTTATGGCCATTGTGGCGAGGGGATTTATCCCCGCTGGGCTGCGCAGCGGCCCCAGAAAAGAAGGGCCGCTTCGCGCCCCAGCGGGGATAAATCCCCTCGCCACAAAAGCGTATGGATCATCGGCCTGCTCTGCGTACAATGCGCGCAGCCCTGCAGGAGAGCCCCATGACACGCACCGCCACCCCTCGCAAACCTCGCGCACGCAGCCAGGCCCGGATCGACTCGATCCTCGATGCCGCCCGCACGCTGCTGGCGGCGGAAGGCGTGGCCAGCCTGTCGATCTACAGCGTGGCCGAGCGCGCCGACATCCCGCCCTCCTCCGTGTATCACTTTTTCGCCAGCGTTCCAGCCCTGCTCGAAGCGCTCACTGCTGACGTCCACGCCGCCTTCCGCGCCTGCCTCCAGGCACCGATCGATCACGACGCGCTGCACCATTGGCACGATCTGTCGCGGTTGGTGGAACAGCGCATGCTGACGATCTACGATCAGGACGCCGCCGCCCGCCAGTTGATCCTGGCCCAGCATGGGCTGACCGAAGTCACCCAGGCCGACCGCCAGCACGACCTCGAACTCAGTGATCTGATGCACAAAGTCTTCTCCCGGCATTTCGAACTGCCGACACTGCCCAATGACGTCGACGTCTTCGCCCTCGCCATGGAGCTGGGCGACCGGGTCTACGCCCGCTCGGTGCAACAACACGGCCAGATCACCCCGCGCATGGCCGAAGAAGGCATGCGAGTGTTCGATGCGTACCTGGGGTTGTACCTGCCGCCGTACCTGCCCAAGCGCGAAGTGGTCTGATCTCAGACTTTCATACGCATGGCGCCCATTGCGCCTAGAGCGAGATCCAGCTCGGCGCCATTCAGGTGGCAACCGTAATGGGCGCCAAGCTCATCTTCCCACCCGATCACTTCGTCCAGGACATTGGCTGCCTGCTCGGGCGTCAGGCGAAGTGCTTACAGTGGCTGAGCAGGTTTTCGCGGGTGATGGCTCGTCCACTCCGACCGACCGCCATCGAAAGATAGGGCGGCGAAGAACCATCGAGTCCTGGCACCACGTCGTACATCGGCGCCAACCGCCATCGCCCTTCGAGCCAAAGGATTGCATGGTTTTTCGGATGATCGTCGTCATTGCCAACCAACGCGTTAAAACACATGCGCTTGAATAGCTCACGCAAGTCGTCATCCGGAACGCCCCGTCGCTTCATTTCATTCGAAATACCCGACAGGGCTCAGATCCGTTCGATGAAGGTCCCGCAAAACGCGCTCCCCCAACTATCAGGCATTGCATCGTTGATGAAACCCGGTACGCCACGGTTAGCGGTGATGCCAACAAAGGGTTGGACACGAAGTGGATAACGGATCGGGTCAGGTACCCAGACATGGCCGGCGACATAATCGGGGTCGTAAATAAACTCCCCTTGACCATTGTCGATGCTCAACCGGCCCAGTGTATGAACCTCTCCAGTTTCGGGATCTTCCACATAGATGTAAGCCCTGGACATCAAAAGTCCCCCTTGCCACCGGCCAGCCGCACGCGGGCTTTGTGTGGTGCTTGAACGGACGCAAGGGATGAGGCTTCGATTTGCTGGCGGCTCTGAAACACTTCCTGGGTCAACCCCAATTGCCACAGAACCAGCATGAATGATCGCAATTCCACGGACGGGTCACCGGCCTCAATCTTGCGTACCGTCCTTTCCGAAACGGCCAATGACGCGGCGAGATCTTTTTGTCGCTGTCGGTTTTGCAGGCGCCTGCTTTTTACCAATACTCCAATGGCGTGGAGGCTGTCGGCACAGTCAATAGGGAAAAACTCATTCATAAACGGCGCTCAGAGGCTGCTAAGGCATGCTAAAGCGAACTATAGCACCGCTTAAATGCAATAGACGTTAAAGAAGCTCAGGGATTAACATCCTTATAAGTCTCTTTACCCAATATAAAGTGCATTTAAATACCTTTTATAATCATTCCTACGCTCTGCCTGGGAACGGAGCCAGAGACGCTCCGAGCCCCAAAGACTCGAACACAGAGTGTCCGTAGGGGCACTCCCAAACCAGAGCGTGGGAGCGAGCCCCAAAAGGCCAACGCCGTTCGGGGCATCGGGTGATGCACCGCTCACAATTTGGCGATAGACACCTCAGTGGATTTGACGAAGGCGATCACTTCGCTGCCGATCGCCAGTTCCAGCTCTTTGACCGAACGGGTGGTGATGACCGAGGTGACGATGCCGGAGGCGGTCTGGACGTCGATTTCCGAGAGTACGTCGCCTTCGACGATTTCCTTGATGATGCCTTTGAACTGGTTACGCACGTTGATGGCTTTGATGGTCATGGTGTCGATTCCTATCTGGGTGGTGTTATTGCGCCCAACGCAGTTGCGTGGGCAAGGGTGAAACGGGTTCGGGTTCCGGCGGTTGGCCGGGCAGGGACAGCACGCGGTTGAGGACTTCGGTCTCCAGGGTCGCCAGGCGATGGGAGCCGCGAACCCGCGGGCGTGGCAGGTCGATGGGCAAGTCGAGACCGATCCGGCCGTCTTCGATCAGGATCACCCGGTCGGCGATTGCCACCGCTTCGCTGACGTCGTGGGTCACCAGCAGCACGGTCGGCCAGACCGACGGCGTCCAGCGCCTGTAACGCCTGGACTCGCCAGTTGCCTTTGAGCCCCAGGCCGACGTTGTCGATGACCTTTTTCCAAGGCAACAGGCGCGCTTCCTGGAACATCAAGCGGGTGTCCTGTTGCGCAGCGCTCAACGGCGCCGAGCCTGCCAGCAGTTGACCATCCGAGGGCTGATCTAGACCGGCCAACAAACGCAACAAGGTGCTTTTACCGCAGCCGCTGCGACCGACCACTGCCACGAATTGTCCGGCCGGGATGTGCAGGTCGATGTCCCGCAGCACTTGGCGCGAGCCGAAGGTTCTCTGCAGTTTGCGCACCGCCAGCGGAATGCCTCGCAACAGGCGCGGGGGTTGTTGGGCGGTCATGGGGCATTCCCCTTGTTCACCTGATACGCCGGATGCCAGCGTAGCCAGACTCGCTCAAGCCCGCGGGCCGCAAGGTCGGCCAGCTTGCCGAGTACGGCGTACAACAGAATCGCCAACACCACCACGTCAGTCTGCAGGAACTCCCGGGCGTTCATCGCCAGGTAGCCGATGCCGGAGCTGGCGGAGATGGTTTCCGCAACGATGAGCGTCAACCACATGAAACCCAACGCAGACCGTACCCCCACCAGGATCGAAGGCAACGCGCCGGGCAGGATCACCTGGCGAAACAGATTGAAGCCGGACAAACCGCAGCTGCGGGACATTTCCACCAGCGCCGGATCGACATTGCGGATGCCGTGGTAGGTGTTGAGGTAGATCGGAAACAGCGTGCCAAGCGCCACCAGGAAAATCTTCGCCGACTCATCGATGCCGAACCACAAGATCACCAACGGAATCAACGCCAGGTGCGGCACGTTTCGCACCATCTGCACCGAACTGTCCAGCAGGCGCTCACCCCATTTCGACAGACCGGTGATAAAGCCCAGCACCAGCCCGATACTCCCGCCGAGCAGGAAACCAACCGTCGCCCGCCAACCGCTGATCGCCAGGTGGGTCCAGATCTCCCCGCTGACCAGATTGACCCCGGCCTCGATCACGGCCACCGGAGCAGGCAGGATTCGCGTGGACAACTATCCCGCCGATACCGACAGTTGCCACACGGCCAGCAACAGCAGCGGCAGTGCCCAGGGTGTCAGGTTGTGGATAAGTTTCTTCATGGCCGCCTCAGCTCTGGGATGCGGCTTTGGGGAGGATGTCATTGGCGACCATTTCCCCGAACGGGCTCACATAGCCCTGGCTTTTCGGCTGCTCCGGGCGCTCCACGTCCAGGTGTGGAAACAACAGCTCCGCCACGCGATACGACTCTTCGAGGTGTGGATAACCGGAGAAAATAAAGGCGTCGATCCCTAGTTCAGCGTATTCCTTGACCCGCGCCGCCACCGTCGGGCCATCGCCCACCAGCGCTGTACCGGCACCGCCACGCACCAGCCCGACGCCGGCCCAGAGGTTGGGGCTGACTTCCAGCTTGTCACGCCGCCCCCCATGCAGCGCGGCCATGCGTTGCTGGCCCACCGAGTCGAAGCGCGCCAGGGAAGCCTGAGCGCGGGCGATGGTGTCGTCGTCCAGATGGGAGATCAACCGATTGGCGGCCTGCCAAGCTCGCTGGATGGGTCAAACCATAGCAGGGGCCTTTATATATCCATAAATCATATTTATTCATTTATTTATTCAATATAGAAATATGCAGGCATTTCTTTTTCAAAGCATAAAAAAGGCCGTCGAAACGGCAAAAACCCTTGGTGCATGGAGAACCTGTGGGAGCGAGCCTGCTCGCGATAGCGGCGTGTCAGTCAGCATGAATATGGCTGATCTATGGCTATCGCGAGCAGGCTCGCTCCCACAAAGGTTTTGCGTCAGCGATTAGGCTGCGGAGTAAGGCGCAAGTACGGCTTCACCGCACGATATCCTTTGGGGAAACGCTGTTTGAGTTCTTCTTCATCCTTGAGCGACGGCACGATCACTACCTCATCACCGTCCTGCCAGTTGGCCGGCGTGGCAACCTTATAGTTGTCGGTCAACTGCAAGGAATCGATCACCCGCAGGATTTCATTGAAGTTGCGCCCGGTGCTGGCCGGATAGGTAATGGTCAGGCGAATCTTCTTGTTCGGGTCGATCACGAACAGTGAACGCACGGTCAAGGTATCGCTGGCATTGGGGTGGATCAGGTCGTACAGGTCCGACACCTTGCGATCGGCGTCAGCCAGGATCGGGAAGTTGACGACGGTATTCTGGGTTTCGTTGATGTCGTCGATCCATTTGTGGTGCGAGTCCACCGGGTCGACCGAGAGAGCAATGGCCTTGACGCCGCGCTTGGCGAATTCATCCTTGAGCTTGGCGGTGAGGCCCAGCTCGGTGGTGCAGACCGGCGTAAAGTCCGCCGGGTGAGAAAACAGCACACCCCAGCTGTTGCCGAGCCACTCGTGGAAGCGGATTTTGCCGGCGCTGGATTCCTGTTCGAAGTCGGGGGCGATGTCGCCCAGTCTGAGGCTCATGGTACGGCTCCTGGATGAGATCTTGTGGAGCCTGACTGTGCCTCGGTTGTGGCGGTTTTAAAAAGAATGAATATCGATCTCTCTAGATTTTTTGTGAATATAAAAAACTGTTCACTGGCCCAGACGTACCTATGAGTCCAACATCTTCGACGAGGTTTCGAGAAGGCCTCGAGTTGCTGTAAAGAGGAGAAACTTCGAGAAAGGCTTCAGGGGTGGGCCTGACCCGAAAACGCAAAAGCCCCGCCCGGCGTGTGCCGGGCGGGGCTTTTTTATAGCTCTACATCTTACATGAAGTTGTAAGTGTAGTTGAAGATCAGACGGGTCTGGTCCTGGCTGTCGCCAGCACCGCTGCTGCGGTAGGTACCCTGACGCAGGGTAGTGCCGAAGCCTTTCAAAGCGCCTTGCTGGATGACGTAATCCACACGCATGTCGCGTTCCCACTCGGAGTAATCGCTTCCGCCAGCAGTGGCGGATTTGACATCGTCACCACGCAGGTAGGAAACCGAGGCTTTCAGGCCTGGAACGCCCAAGGAAGCGAAGTCGTAGGAGTATTGACCGAAGCTGGTATTTTCACCGGCACGGACAAACCCGTTGATCATGCTGTCGGTGAACAGGTAGAAGCTCGCGCCACCCGCACCTTCGGGACGACCGTCGCCGTTAACCACGTTGCCCTGGTTCAGGTAGACGAAGCCACCGTCATCACCGACTTGCTGGTGACCCAACAGGAAGGCGCTGCCACCCAGTGTGTAGGTGAACATCGCGCTCCAGGTCTTGTTATCGACCTCGCCCGAGTGCTTGGCATAGCCACCGTTGTTGTTGAACTGATAACCGGCATCGCCATTACGGCCATCCGAGCTGCTGTCGAAGTAGCGCAGGTCGGTCTTGAACGATTGGCCTTCGCTGATCGGGAAAACGTGCACCGCACCCAGGAAGTGCTGCTTGTAGTAATCCTGCAGGTTAGCGTAGTAGTACTGCAGGGTCAGGTCTTTGGTGACCTTCCAGTCAGCACCGGCAAAGCGGAACTGGTTACTGTCCTCGGTACCACCGGCCACTGCCAGGCCAGTGCTGTTGCTCGATGCACGGCCAGTGGCGTGCTCCAGCTGACCGGCATTGAAGGTCACATTGTCGATTTCCTTGGAGGTGATGGTGCCACCTTCAAAGGTCTGCGGCAGCAGACGGGAATCGTTGGCGACCAGGATCGGCAGGTTCGGTGCCAGTGCACCACCTACGTGAGCCTCGGTCTTGGAGAACAGCGCCTTGACGTTGCCCGACAAACGGCTCCAGTCATGTACTGCCGCACCATCGGTATCGCTTGGCATAAAGGAGCCGGCGTTACGGCCCCTTCCACCATCGAGACGAATACCCACCAGCGCCTGAGCATCGATACCGAAACCCACTACACCTTGCGTGAAACCAGACTTGTAGTCGAACTTGAGGCCGGTGCCCGTTTCGCGCAGGTCTTCTTTGCCTGTTTCATGGTTATCGTTATTGAAGTACAGCGTACGAGAACTGACGGACGCCTTGCTGTCTTCGATAAAACCGGCGGCGCCTGCCTGCTGCGCCAGAACCCCAACGGCCACAGCCAGGGCCAAGGTGGACTTGTTCATGCTTCGCTCCTCTCGTTTTCTAATTCTTGTGTTTCTTTGGTTCTGGATCGAACGTCCGGAATCCGCGGATGCGCGATTAGCGCCAGACCGTGACCGACAAGTCAATCGTAACCATTTATGACTACGACCAAGGTCTAACCCCACGACACCGGGCGGGAGAATAATGGATTATTCATAAGCCCAAAAAGAATTGTTTCATAAGTTTTCAGTCGATTTGGACATATAGGTGCCAGCAATGCTTCTTCACCGCAGACCTGGCATATCGGCCAGCCTTGCGGATTACTGAATGGCTATTTTTTGTGCAGTTTTCAGGACAAAGAACGTAAATGTCGAGGCTCGCCATGCAAGCCTCGATGGCTCTGTCTCAGTGCGTCCGGAGCAGCATAGACCACAATCGTGAAGGTTTTGAGACAGACACTTCATTGTCTGAAATCAAAAAGAGTGCAACCTGTCGCACATAGCGGGGTTCACAGAGGGTTACCGGATCTACAGGGCTTTCTCGAAGATCTTCGAATTGCGTTGATAGTTGTACAGCGAAGCCCGAGCCGCCGGCAGACGTTCAACGCTGCTCGGTTCGAAGCCCCGTTCGCGGAACCAGTGGGCGGTACGGGTGGTGAGGACGAACAGGGTCTTGAGTCCCTTGGCGCGGGCACGGGCCTCGATCCGCTCCAGCAACTCGTCGCCCCGTCCACCGTGGCGGTACTCAGGATTCACCGCCAGGCAGGCCAGCTCCCCGGCGTCCGAATCGGCGATCTGGTAGAGCGCCGCACAAGCGATGATCATGCCCTCGCGCTCGACCACGCTGAACTGTTCGATTTCCCGCTCCAGCACTTCGCGGGAGCGACGCACCAGGATGCCCTGCTCCTCCAGTGGGCTGATCAGGTCCAGCAAGCCACCGACGTCTTCGATGGCCGCTTCGCGCACCACCTCGAATTGCTCTTGAGCGACCAACGTACCGCTGCCATCGCGAGTGAACAGCTCGGCCAGCAGCGCACCGTCTTCGACGTAGCTGACAATGTGGCTGCGAGCGACGCCACCACGGCAGGCCTGGGCTGCAGCATCCAACAGTTCGGCCTGATAGTCGCTGCCCAGGCGTTGCATATGGGACGGGACCTGCTGTGGGCGCAACTCGCGCACCAGACGCCCGTCCTCGCCGATCAAACCCTGCTCGGCACCGAACAGCAACAGCTTGTCGGCCGCCAGGTCAATGGCGGCCCGGGTTGCGACATCTTCACAGGCGAGGTTGAAGATTTCTCCGGTAGGCGAATAGCCCAACGGCGACAGGAGGACAATGGAGCGCTCATCCAGCAGGCGATTGATACCCTTGCGGTCGACCCGGCGCACTTCGCCGGTATGGTGATAGTCCACGCCTTCCAGCACGCCGATGGGCCTTGCGGTGACCAGGTTGCCGCTGGCGACCCGCAACCGCGAGCCCTGCATCGGCGAAGAAGCCATGTCCATCGACAGGCGGGCCTCGATTGCAATGCGCAACTGGCCAACCGCATCGATCACGCATTCCAGGGTCGCGGCATCGGTGATGCGCATGCCGTGGTGATAGTGCGGGGTCAGTCCCCGCGCGGCGAGGCGGGTTTCGATCTGAGGACGCGAACCATGGACCAGCACCAGCCGCACACCGAGACTGTGCAGCAGCACCAGGTCATGGACGATGTTGCCGAAATTGGGGTGTTCTACTCCGTCGCCGGGCAGCATGACGATGAAGGTGCAGTCGCGGTGGGCATTGATATAGGGCGAAGCGTGACGAAGCCAATTGACGTATTCGGGCATGAACCTGGACCTGTAATAAATAACAGCCGAAAAAAAGACGAAACGGACGCACAGCAGGCTGATGGTTATCGTCGGAACAGGCTTGGCGACACGCGCGCTCTCCTTATGAATACGGGTCTGGATATAGGCAATCTAGTAGCCGGCGGCCGGTGTCAGGCAATAGTGTTCGATCAACTGCCGTAACAATTGCACAGTAGGTTGCAGTCGTGACATTTCAAGGTGCTCGCCCGGCTGGTGGGCACAGGCGATATCGCCAGGGCCCAGCACCAGGGTTTCGCAACCAAGGCGCTGAAGATAAGGCGCTTCGGTGCCGAACGCCACTGCTTCGGCACGATGGCCGGTGAGCCGCTCGGCCACGCGCACCAGTTCGGCGTCCTCGGACTGCTCGAACGGCGGCACTTCGGGGAACAGCGGGGCATAGTCGATCTTGACCTTGTGCCGCTCGGCGATGGGATCGAGCTTCTGCAAAATGGCCGCACGCAATACTTGCGGATCCATGCCCGGCAAGGGACGCAAGTCGAATTCCATCGAGCATTGGCCGCAGATCCGGTTGGGGTTGTCGCCGCCATGGATACAACCGAAGTTCAGGGTCGGTTGCGGCACCGTGAATTGCGGGTTACGGAACTCACGCTGCCATTGCAGGCGCAGGCCACGCAGCTCGCCCATGGCGTCGTGCATGGCTTCAAGCGCGCTATGCCCCAGGCTCGGATCGGAGGAATGACCGCTGCGCCCGAGAATGTCGATGCGCTCCATCATCACGCCTTTATGCAGGCGAATCGGCCGCAGGCCGGTCGGCTCACCGATGACGGCGGCGCGTCCCAGAGGACGTCCGGCATCGGCCAAGGCGCGGGCGCCGGCCATGGAGCTTTCTTCATCGCAGGTGGCGAGGATCAGCAACGGTTGCTTGAACGGCTGATCCAGCAGTGGCTTGAGCGCTTCGATGGCCAGGGCGAAGAAGCCTTTCATATCGCAACTGCCCAGCCCGACCCAGCGCCCATCGACTTCGGTGAGCTTCAGCGGGTCGGTCTGCCACAGTGCACCGTCGAACGGCACCGTATCGCTATGCCCGGCCAGCACCAGACCACCGGGGCCGCTGCCGAAACTTGCCAGCAGATTGAATTTGCCGGGACTGACCTGCTGGATATCACAGGAAAACCCGAGGTCGCCGAGCCAGCCCGCAAGCAGTTCGATCACGGCGCTGTTGGACTGGTCCAGCCCAGGCTGCGTGCAACTGACCGAAGGCGCGGCGATCAGGGCAGCGAACTGATCTTTCATGGACGGCAAAGGCATCGCTGGCTCCGGACTCACAAGTTGACACCCATCATAGAACCATCCGGTGCCGGTGTCCTGCATCACAAATACTGTTCTTTTTTGACGGTGTCTGTTGCCGTGATGCTGCGTTGCCGCTCCTCGCCATAGCGGGCTATGACTCGTCGCGGCGCGTAGGACGGAGGACTCCTGTACACTGCACGGCCTTGGCAGCCACACCTTCCCCCGGCTGCGCACCCGATCCCTGGATTTTCCGGCCATGCAGAAAGAAACCGAAATCAAACTCCGCGTCAGCCGCGAGACCCTGGCAGCCTTGCGCGAGCACCCGCTGCTGAAAAAACGCAACAAAGGCGGCTGGGAACGCCGTGAGCTGATGAACCAGTATTTCGACACGCCGGAGCGTGACCTGGCTCGGGCCAAGGTCGCCCTGCGCCTGCGCCGCGACGGTGAAGAGGTGATTCAGACGCTCAAGACCCGTGGCCAGAGCATCGCCGGCCTGTCCGAGCGCAACGAATACGACTGGCACCTGCCCAAAGCCAAGCTCGACCTGAAGAAACTCGATGGCGAATGCTGGCCCGAGGCCTTGGCCGAACTGGACAAGAAAACCCTCAAGGCCATCTTCACCACCGATTTCGTCCGCGAGCGCGCCGAAATCGCCTGGGGTCGCGGCAAAAGCAAAGTGGTCATCGAAGCCGCGCTGGACCTGGGCCATGTCGTGGTCGGCAAGCAGAAGGAAGAAATCTGCGAGCTGGAGCTGGAACTGCGCGAAGGCGAGCCCGCCGCGCTGCTGGAGCTGGCCGCCGAACTGGCCGCGACCCTGCCCTTGATGCCCTGCGACATCAGCAAGGCCGAACGTGGCTACCGCCTGTACGATGCAAACAGCTACGCCCTGAGCCTGCCCGCCCCGCAATTGACCGCCGAGATGCCGCTGGACGACGCCTTCGCCGCGCTGAGCTGGCATTTGCTGGGCAGCAGCCAGCGCCTGGCCGAGCAGTACCGCTTCAATGGCCACTGGCGCCTGCTGTTGGATTGGGTAGAGAACCTCGCCGAACTGCGAGCCTTGCTCAGCAGCCTCGGCCAGGCCGCTCCACGCCAGTCGACCCACGACTTGCGCGCCGCCCTGGACGCCCTGCTGGAAGACTGGCGTCCACTGGTCCAAGCCGGCCTGGACGACGAAGATGTGCGCAAGGCGGCACCGGAGCAGTTCCTTGAAGAGCTGCAGGACCCGCGCTGGGGCCTGTTTTCCCTGAACGCTTCGCGCTGGCTGCTGGCCCGCGGCTGGACGACCGAACGCAACACCCGTGGCAATCGTCAGGGCGCGGCGCAACTCAACAGCTGGCTGCCACGCCTGCTGGGCGAGGAAGCCTCGTCCCTGCAGTTGCAACGCTACCAGCAGCAACCTGAAGACCTGGCCGAACAACTGCCGCGCATCGAGCGCATCCAGGTCTGGCTGCACCACGCCCGTGCGGTGTTGGATATACCGGAGATGGACCGCCTCTACGGCGAGCTGAACAAACTGGCGCAACTGGCCAACGAGCCCATTACCGACGAAGCCCTGGATGCACGCAAGCATCAGGCGATTGCGGTTTATCAGAATCGGGCCTGGAAGATGTTGTTGCGTCTGTAATACCGCCATCGCGAGCAGGCTCGCTCCCACACCGGATCTTCAGCGGACACAATTGATGTGTACGAGCATGGCATCAATGTGGGAGCGAGCCTGCTCGCGATGGGGCCGGAGCAGACACAGCAGACGTCAGCGCATCACCGGTAAACTCGTCGTGGACTTGATCTCCGAAAGCGCCACGATCGAGTTCACTTCCTGTATCCCCGGCACCAGCGACAGCTTCTCGAAAAAGAATCGCTCATACGCCTCGATGTCCGCCGTGACGATGCGCAGCAGGAAATCCACCGACCCCATCAGCACATAACACTCCAGGACTTCGGGAAAGCCGCGAATCGCCTCGGTGAATTCGGTGAAGTTCGAACGCCCGTGGGCGTTGAGTTTGATTTCGGCGAAGATCTGCGTGTTGAGTCCGATTTTCTTGCGGTCGAGCAACGTTACCTGACCGCGAATGATCCCCTCCTCCTTCATTCGCTGGATCCGTCGCCAACACGGCGACTGGGACAGGCCTACCTGTTCGGCGATCTGCGCGCTGGACAGCGACGCATCCTCTTGCAGCAACGCCAGTATCCTGCGGTCGTAACCATCCAGCTCGCTATGCATAAATAAACTCTTCAAGAACAAAATAAAGAATCATACGATTCAACATGATGGCTAATTTGTGCATTTTAGATAAGAAATTCCCCTTCGCGCATGTAAACATTCCTCTCCACTCAAGGAGATCGTCCATGCCCTCGTTCGAAACCGTCGCCCCGCGCGCCGATGTCTGGCATACCGCCAACGCCCATTGTCGCGTGAAGTACCGGTTGCTGGCCGAAGCCGAAGCCGATTTGCTGTGCCGGGCCCTGAATCTGTTCGCCCTGCAGGGCTTGATGCCAGAGCAGGTCCACGTCGAACGCCAGGATGAACTGCTGACGATGGAGATCCTCATCGAAGGGCTGAGCTGGCACCGTGCCCAGGTGCTTGCGGAAAAATTGCGCAACCTGATCAGCGTGTGCTCGGTGGATCTGCAAAGCGCCGATACCGCCTGGGCTGCGCCGGTCCAGGCGACGGCTTGAGGGGTATCAGGCAAGAATTCGAAACGCATTGGTCGGGTAGTGGCCCAACGGTTCACCGGGTCGGGACTATTCTTTTGCAGACCGACTCAGGACGCGCAAGCGTCTGTATCGCGGCTTTGCTGCAATTGTTCAATAGGAACCCACATGTCCACCAAACACGCCACTCAGGACCGCTGGCTGGACCTCAATGATCTGCTGCGCCAACTGGTCACCCAAGGCTTCATCAGCCAGGATTCGGCCGAAACCGCGCTCAACGCCCGGCGACGCCACAACACCAGCAGCCAGTTGCACCCGCTGGAGTTCATCGCCAACCAACATCTGGACGACCTCAGCCGCCCCGGCAAGCGCCTGGACCTGGAGAGCCTGACCCTGTGGTTGTCCCAGCAGGCCGGCCAACCGTACATGCGCATCGACCCGCTGAAGATCAATGTCGCGGCCGTTACGCCACTGATGTCCTACGCCTTTGCCCAGCGCCACAAGATCCTGGCGGTGGCAGTCGATCGCGATACCGTCACTGTCGCCAGCGCCCAACCGTACGTCAGCAGTTGGGAATCGGACCTGACCCATGTGCTCAAGCTGCCGATCAAACGAGTGGTCGCCAACCCCGTGGACATCCAGCGCCTGAGCGTGGAGTTCTATCGCCTCGCCAAATCTGTCAGTGGCGCCACCACGACCGAGCAGCAACCGAGCAACCTCAGCAACTTCGAACAATTGCTCAACCTGGGCGCCAGCGACCAGGAGCCGGATGCCAACGACGCGCATATCGTCAATATCGTCGATTGGCTGTTCCAGTACGCCTTCCAGCAGCGCGCCAGTGATATCCACATCGAGCCACGTCGCGAGCAGGGCACGGTGCGGTTTCGCATCGACGGGGTGCTGCACACCGTCTACCAGTTCCCGCCCCAGGTGACGATGGCGATCATAAGTCGCCTGAAGAACCTTGGACGGATGAACGTCGCGGAGAAGCGCAAACCCCAGGATGGCCGGGTCAAGACCAAGACCCCTGACGGAAACGAGGTGGAGTTGCGCCTGTCGACATTGCCTACGGCGTTCGGCGAAAAAATGGTCATGCGGATCTTCGACCCCGAAGTCCTGCTCAAGGATTTCGACCAGCTCGGATTCTCCGCCGACGACCTGCGCCGCTGGCAGGACATGACGCGCCAGCCCAACGGCATCATTCTGGTGACCGGCCCCACCGGTTCCGGCAAGACCACCACCCTCTACACCACCCTCAAGAAGCTGGCGACGCCGGAAGTGAACCTCTGCACCATCGAGGACCCGATCGAGATGGTCGAGTCGTCCTTCAACCAGATGCAGGTGCAGCACAACATCGACCTGAGTTTCGCCGCAGGCGTGCGCGCGCTCATGCGGCAGGACCCGGACATCATCATGATCGGCGAAATACGTGACCTGGAAACCGCCGAGATGGCGATCCAGGCGGCACTCACCGGGCACCTCGTGCTCTCGACGCTGCATACCAACGATGCACCGAGCGCCATCAGTCGCCTGCTTGAGCTCGGCGTGCCCCACTATCTGATCAAGGCCACGGTCCTCGGAATCATGGCTCAGCGCCTGGTGCGCACACTGTGTCCTCATTGCAAGGCGCCCCTGGCCCTGGACGAGGAAGACTGGCAAACCCTGACCCGGCCCTGGCAAGCCCCCTTGCCGAGCAATGCCCAACAAGCCGTCGGTTGCCTGGAATGCCGTGATACCGGTTATCGCGGCCGCGCCGGGGTGTACGAAATACTTCAACTGAGTGACAGCATCAAGGGACTGATCCATGCCGATACAGACCTGCTGGCAGTACGCCGCCAGGCATTCAAGGAAGGCATGCGCAGCTTGCGGCTGTCCGGTGCTCAGAAAATCGCCGCAGGGCTGACCACTGTCGAGGAGGTGCTGCGGGTAACGCCGCAAAGCGAGCACAAATGAACCCGGTATCGCTTGACCGATAAGTCACGGAACTGAATCCAGACGCAGGTAATCCAAAGTCATAGTTAACCCAGTGGAGTCACCATCATGCGTCTCAAACTTGCTGTCGCTACCCTAGCCTTGCTGTCTCTTCCTGTTGGCTCGGCAATGGCCGACACGTTTTGGCGTAACGTCATCTCGTCCGGTGCAACCACCGGTTCCACCTACCTGACTTTCAAGGATCACAAACTGATCGTCGCCGCCCAGGACGACGCCGGTAGCTTCGTCGCCAGTGACGGCAACATCCGCGGCCCTTATCTGGAAGCGGCAATGCAGAAGGTCCGTGCCGATAACCCAGGCCTGCAGGCCACCGACATGGAACTGGCCAACGCGATCCTGGCGAAAAACGCCGTCGCCCAGGACTGATCCGGCCCCATGAAAAATGCCGCTCGATCGAGCGGCATTTTTTTGCCTTGCAAGTCATCTCTTGTGGGAGCGAGCCTGCTCGCGATAGCGGTAGGTCAGCAATATTCATGCTGACTGACACACCGCCATCGCGAGCAGGCTCGCTCCCACATTAGCGGCTCATCATTCGCCGATGGCAGCCTTGTAGCCAGCCGCATCAAGCAGCTTGCCGAGATCAGCTGCGGCATTGGAAGGCTTGAGCTTGAAGATCCAGGCGTTATACGGCTCGGAGTTCAACAGTTCCGGCGAACCAGCCAGCTCTTCGTTGACAGCGATCACTTCACCGCCGACCGGGGCATAGATGTCCGAAGCGGCCTTGACCGACTCCACCACGCCCGCTGTCTCAGAGGCGTCAAAAACCTTGCCTAGATCCGGCAGCTCGACGAATACCACATCACCCAGCGCTTCCTGGGCATGGTCGGAAATGCCCACGGTAACGGTACCGTCAGCCTCCAGGCGCGCCCACTCATGGCTTTCAGCAAAACGCAGTTCGGCAGGGATATCACTCATATTCTGTGTCCTCAAGAGAAAGTGTCAGCGGCCAGCGGCCCGCCGTGAAAGGTTAAATCAGGGTTTTGCCATGGCGGACGAAGGTCGGTTTGACCACCCGTACCGGGTACCACTTACCACGAATTTCTACCTCGGCACGGTCGGCGGTAGCCATCGGAACACGTGCCAGGGCGATCGACTTGCTAAGCGTAGGAGAAAAACTGCCACTGGTGATCTCACCTTCGCCCGCATCAGCAATGCGAACCACCTGATGGGCGCGCAAGACGCCGCGCTCTTCCAGCACGAGACCAACCAGTTTGTGCTGCACGCCCCCCGCCAACTCGGCTTCCAGCGCACTGCGCCCGATGAACTGCCGGCTCGCCGGCTCCCAGGCAATGCTCCAGGCCATGTTCGAGGCCAAGGGCGAAATGTCTTGGTGGATATCCTGGCCGTAGAGGTTCATGCCGGCCTCCAGGCGCAAGGTATCCCGAGCTCCGAGGCCAATGGGCGAAATGCCCGCCCCCACCAGATCGTTGAAAAAACTCGGCGCTTCGTGAGCGGGCAGGACAATCTCCAGACCATCTTCACCGGTGTAGCCCGTGCGTGCGATGAACCAGTCACCGTCGGCGCGCCCCTCGAAGGGCTTGAGTTGCTGGATCAATTGACCGCGCGATTGCGAGACCAGCTCGGCAATCCTGTGCCGGGCCTGTGGCCCCTGGATGGCCAGCATCGCCAGCTCGGAACGTTCGCGCAGTTGCACGTCGTATTCCCCGAGCTGCACCTGCATCCAGGCCAGGTCCTGATCCCGGGTCGAGGCGTTGAAGACCAGCCGGTAACCATCGTCTACGCGGTAGACGATCATGTCGTCGACGATGCCACCCTGCTCGTTGAGCATGGCACTGTAGAGGGCACTTCCCGTGTCCTGCAAGCGATCGACGTCGTTGGCGAGCAAGCGCTGCAGCCAGGCCTTCGCCTGGGTACCGGCGACGTCGATTACCGTCATGTGGGATACATCGAATACACCGCAATCGCGACGCACCTGGTGGTGCTCCTCGACTTGCGAGCCGTAATGCAGAGGCATATCCCAACCGCCAAAATCGACCATCTTCGCGCCGAGGGCGAGATGAAGGTCATACAGAGGCGTACGCTGTCCCATGGGTTTCTCCTTCCGGGCTTGGCGAAGATGCGGACTGTCCGACAGACGGAGCGCACCGAATGCGGCGCATTGTAGCCGCATGATCCGCTGTCCTGTATCACCAATACTGTTCTTTTTTGACGGTGCCCATTGCCGTCATGCTGCGTTGCCGCTCCTCGCCTGACGACAATAACCACTCGTCAAAAAAGGAACGTATTGGCGAAACAGCACACTCGGACTGACACCTGGGGACTCGTTTCATCAGCTCCGATGAGCCGAACGTCGTATCAATCCGATGACCGGCAACAGTCCCACCAATACCAGGGTCAGCGCCGGCAGCGCGGCCCGGGCCCACTCCCCTTCGCTGGTCATTTCGAAGATCCGCACTGCCAAGGTGTCCCAACCGAACGGGCGCATGAGCAGGGTCGCGGGCATTTCCTTGAGCACATCCACGAACACCAGCAACGCCGCACTCAGTGTGCCGGGCAGCAATAGCGGCAGATACACTTTGAAAAACAGTTGTGGCCCACTGACACCGAGACTGCGTGCAGCTTCAGGCAACGATGGGCGGATCCGTCCAAGACTGCTTTCCAGGGGCCCGTATGCCACGGCCAGGAAACGCACCAGATAGGTCAACAGCAGGGCCGACAGGCTGCCCAGCAGCAGGGGCTTACCCGCGCCGCCGAGCATGCTCGACAACGGGATAACCAGCTCACGGTCCAGATAGCTGAAAGCAAGCATGATCGACACCGCCAGCACCGACCCAGGCAAGGCATACCCCAGGTTCGCCAGCCCCACGCCGCCACGAATGGCACGGGTCGGGGCCAGGCGCCGGGCGAAAGCCAACAGCAAGGCCACGCAAACGGTGATCAGCGCCGCCAGGCCCCCCAGGTAAAGGGTGTGGACAATCAACCCGGCATAGCGCTCATCCAGATCGAAACGGCCGCGCTGCCAGAACCACACCACCAGTTGCAGAACCGGGATGACGAATGCGCAGATGAATACCAGCAGGCACCAACCAGTGGCCGCTGCGGCCTTGAGACCACACAAGGCATACAAAGCCCTGGCCCTGGGCCGTTCGTTACTGGCCCGCTGGGCACCCCGAGCCCGGCGTTCGCCATAGAGCACCAGCATCACTGCCAGCAACAACAGGCTGGCCAGTTGGGCAGCACTGGAGAGGCTGAAGAAGCCGTACCAGGTCTTGTAGATGGCCGTGGTGAAGGTGTCGAAGTTGAACACCGACACCGCCCCGAAATCCGCGAGGGTTTCCATCAATGCCAGCGCCACGCCCGCCCCGATGGCCGGCCGGGCCATCGGTAATGCCACGCGCCAGAACGCCTGCCACGGCGACTGCCCGAGCACTCGGGCAGCTTCCATCAACCCCTTGCCCTGGGCCAGGAACGCACTGCGCGCCAGCAGGTATACGTAAGGGTAAAAAACCAGGACCAGCACCAGGATCACCCCGCCGGTAGAGCGGACCCGGGGCATGCGCAGGCCGCTGCCGAACCAGTCACGCAACAAGGTTTGCACCGGGCCGGCAAAGTCCAGCAGGCCCACGAAGACAAACGCCAGCACGTAGGCCGGAATCGCGAACGGCAGCATCAATGCCCAGTCGAGCCAACGCCGGCCCGGAAACTCACAAAGACTGGTGAGCCAGGCAAGGCTGACGCCCAGCACCGTCACCCCTGAACCCACGCCGACAACCAGCGTCAGGGTATTGCCCAACAGACGCGGCATCTGGGTGTCCCACAAATGGGACCATATCTGCGAGTCGATGCTTTGCCAGGACAGCAGCAGCACACTCAAGGGCAACAGGACCAGCGCGGCGATGGCGAAGACCAGGGGGTACCAGCGGCGTTGGACGGGGTGGGTCAAGGAAGGCGCTCGTTCAAATGATGCGTGGGCAGGCTCACAGAAAACCCGTGGCGAGGGGATTTACCCCCGCTCGATGGAAGCCATGGTATGTCAGGTGGACTGAGTTGTTTTCCACGGGCTTGCTTCGCAAGCCAGCGGGGATGCATCCCCTCGCCACAGGGGACCTCGCCCCGTATGTCAGTTCCAGCCCGCCCGATCCATCATGCGAATGGCTTCGGCCTGGCGCTTGCCTGCCACCTCCACCGGCAGCGTATCGGCTTTGAACTTGCCCCAGGCTGCGACTTCCTTGGACGGCTCCACTTGCGGATTGGCTGGAAATTCCTGGTTGACGTCGGCAAAGATACTTTGAGCTTCTGGCGTGGTCATCCATTCCACCAGTTTCTTTGCCGCCTCCGGGTGCGGTGCGTGCCGGGTCAGGCCGATGCCCGACAAGTTGATGTGCACACCCCGGTCTGCCTGGTTCGGCCAGAACAGCTTCACTTTCAGGTCCGGCTTCTGCTGGTGCAGACGACCGTAATAATAGGTGTTGACGATGCCGACGTCGCACTGCCCGGCGTTGATCGCCTCGAGCAATGCGGTGTCGTCGGAAAACACGTCGGTGGACAGGTTCCTGACCCAGCCCTTGAGAATCTGCTCGGCTTTTTCCGCACCGTGGGTTTCGATCAGGGTGGCGGTGAGGGACTGGTTGTAGACCTTCTTGGAAGTGCGCAGGCACAGGCGACCTTCCCATTGATTGTCCGCCAGTGCTTCGTAGGTGCTCAGCTCGTCGGGTTTTACCCGGTCAGTGGAGTAGGCAATGGTCCGTGCCCGCAGGCTCAAGCCGGTCCAGGCATGGGAGGACGCACGGTACTGAGACGGGATGTTGGCGTCGATTACCGGGGATGTAAACGGCTGGAGAATGCCCATCTGCTCGGCCTGCCAGAGGTTGCCGGCGTCGACGGTGAGCAGCAGGTCGGCGGTGGCATTTTCACCTTCGGCCTTGATGCGCTGCATCAACGGCGCTTCCTTGTCGGTGATGAACTTCACCGATACACCGGTCTTTCTGGTGTAGACATCGAAGACCGGCTTGATCAGCTCATCGATGCGCGAGGAGTAGACCACGACCTCATCGGCGGCCTGCACGGCAGTGGAGCCGATGAGGGTCAGGGCGAGGGCGGACAGCAGGCGCTTGGATACCAACATGGAAGCGGTCTCTCGGTGGGTGAGCGAGCGCAAATGATAAAGACTCACATTTGGCAGCTCAATCAAACAGTGGGTGGAGACATTTCCAAATGTTGCCGTACTGGTAGGCTAGCCGTGCAACCGTCATCGCGGGCAAGCCTTGCTCCCACAAGGACAGCTCATTTTCACAGATCCAGGCCAACCTGCTCTGTGGGAGCAAGGTTTGCCCGCGATAGGGCCATCTGCCCCACCATAACGCTCAGGCTTTGGCCAGATCCGGCAGATCCCCGATCAACCCCAGCGCTTCGCGCACGAACAACGCCTTGGCCTCGGGCAGGCGGTCCACCAGCTTCAACCCGGTATTGCGCAACCAGCGTACCGGCAATGGATCAGCCTGGAACAGCCGCTCAAAACCTTCCATCGCCGCCATCAGCGCCAGGTTATGGGGCATGCGCCGGCGCTCGTAGCGGCTCAACACCTTGATATCCGCCAGTCGCTCGCCCCGTCCGGCTGCCTGCAGCAGCACCTCGGCCAGCACCGCAGCGTCGAGGAAGCCCAGGTTCACGCCCTGCCCGGCCAGCGGGTGGATGGTGTGGGCCGCATCGCCGATCAAGGCCAGGCCTTCGGCCACATAGCGCTTGGCGTGACGCTGGCGCAGCGGTACGCACAGGCGCGGGTCGGCGCTGACTACCTGACCGAGCCGGCCTTCGAAGGCTCGTTCCAGCTCGGTACAGAAACCGGCGTCATCCAGTGCCATCAAGCGCTGCGCCTCGCCAGGGGTCGTGGACCAGACAATCGAACACCAGTCGTGCCGGCCGTCGCGTTCCAAGGGCAGGAAAGCCAGAGGACCGTTGTCGGTGAAGCGCTGCCAAGCTGTCATTCGATGGGCCTGGGCGCTGCGCACGCTGGTGACAATGGCATGGTGCAGGTAATCCCATTCGCGAGTGGCAACTCCCGTCAGGCGGCGTACGGCGGAGTTCGCGCCATCGGCGGCGATGACCAGCGGCGCCCGCAGGATGCGACCATCGGCCAGGGTCAGCAGCCAGTCATCGCCGGAGCGGCGCATCTGCTCGAGTCGCGCGTTGGCGAGCAGGCCCAGGTCGCAATCATGCAACCGGTCCAGCAGTGCGTCCTGCACCACCCGGTTTTCGACAATATGCCCCAGGGTGTCGGCATGCAGGCTTTCAGCGGAAAAATGAATCTGCCCGGTGCCACTGCCATCCCAGACGTGCATGTCGGTATAGGGACTGGCGCGGCGGGCGGCGATCCCGTCCCAAACGCCAAGGCGCTCGAGGATCCGCTGGCTGGCCGTCGACAGGGCACTGACCCGAGGCTCGAATGCCGCCTGGGGATCGAAGGGTTTGACGCTCATCGGGCTGCCGTCGAGCAACAGCACCTGCAAGCCGCTACCTTGCAACGCCAGTGCCAGGGCACTTCCGACCATACCGGCGCCGACAATCAGCAGATCTGCACGCAATTCCATGCTTCAAGCCTGTTTTGCGGGCGACATGAGCCGCCCATGAAAAGAATGTTCAACCCCACGCCTACACATCGGGTCGGGTCCCAAGGCCCATGGCCTGGCGGGCGAACCAACGCTTGGCGGGGGGCAACGCGTCGAGACCGAGCAGACCGAGGTTACGGGCCACCGACACCAGCGGCAGGCGACTGCTGAACAGTCGCGTGACCTGGTCGGAGAAACCCACCGTCAAGGCCTGGTCCATCCGCTGGCGCTCGCGATAAGCCTGCAGCACGGTAAAATCCCCCGGTTCACTTGCGCTGTCCAGCAATGCATCGGCCAGCGCCCGGGCATCGCGCAGCGACAGGTTGAAGCCCTGCCCGGCAATCGGATGCAGACTGTGGGCGGCGTTGCCCAGGATTGCCAGATGCGGGCGCACCTGCTCCTCGGCCTCCACCAGTGCCAACGGGTACAGATGTCGTACGCCCACCTGTTTCAATGCACCCAGGCGATAGCCGAACACACTCTGCAATTCGCTGAGGAAGCTACGCTCGTCAAGGTCCGCCAGCCGCTGCGCATCCATGCCCTGACGGGTCCAGACCAGAGCACAGCGGTTTTCCGGCAGCGGCAGCAAGGCCATCGGGCCGTCATCAGTGAAGCGCTCGAAGGCCATGCCGTTGTGGGCTTCGCTGGGGGTGATGTTGGCGATCAACGCGCTCTGGTCGTACGGGCGATTGCGCACACCGACACCCAATTGCTCCCGAAGGCCGGAACGACCGCCGTCGGCCAGCACCGCAAGGTCGCATTCCAGGAGTGTTTCGTCATCCAGGGTCAGGCGATAACCGTCAACCAGCGGCTCCATCCGAGTGACTTGCGCCGGGCAACGCCAACTGACCACGTCCTTGTCCAGGCCCTGCCACAGGCACTGGCCAAGCCAGGCGTTTTCCACCACGTAGCCCAAGGCCGGGACACCTTCCTCGCTGGCCGACAGCCGAGCCGTGGAAAACCGTCCGCGATCAGACACATGGATCTGTTTGATGGGCTCGGCACGCTGGGAAATATCCTGCCAGAGCCCCAGGCGCTGATAGATCTGCCGGGAGCCGAAGGACAACGCAGAGGAGCGGGCATCGTAGCTCGGTTGCCAGGCATGGCCGGGGGCAAAGGGCTCGATCAGGACGATCTTCCAACCCCGGGCCTTGGCACCCGCTTGCAGGGCCAGGGCCAGGCTTGCACCGACCAGGCCACCGCCGATGATCGCCAGATTGACCCGACTCATGCCACTTGTTCCCGTGCGGCGGCCATCAGGGCCTCGATTTCGGCAACGGTCTTGGGTACACCTCGGGACAGGATCTCACATCCGCTTTTGGTCACTACCACGTCATCCTCTATGCGCACGCCAATGCCGCGCCATTTTTTCGCTACATTGCGGTTGTTCGGCGCAATGTAGATGCCAGGTTCCACGGTCAGTGTCATGCCGACTTCCAATACTCGCCATTCACCGCCGACCCGGTATTCGCCCACATCATGCACATCCATGCCCAGCCAGTGGCCGGCACGGTGCATGTAGAACGCCCGGTAGGCTTCGCTGGCGATCAACTCGTTCACCTCGCCCTCAAGCAGCCCAAGGCGCACCAGGCCCCCGGTAATGACCCGGACCGTCGCCTCATGGGCCTGGTTCCAGTGCTTGTCCGGCGCAATCTCGGCAAACGCCGCTTCCTGGGCCTCCAGTACCAACTCGTAGATTGCCTTCTGTTCGGGGGAAAACCTGCCGTTGACCGGCCAGGTGCGGGTGATATCACTGGCGTAGCAGTCGATTTCACAACCGGCGTCGATCAGCACCAGGTCGCCATCCTTGAGCAGCGCGTCGTTCTGCTGGTAATGCAGGATGCAGCTATTGCGGCCGGACGCGACAATCGAGCCATAGGCCGGCATTTTCGCCCCACCCTTGCGGAATTCGTAATCCAGTTCGGCTTCCAGGCTGTATTCGTAGAGCCCAGGACGCGCCGCCTGCATCGCCCGGATATGCGCCTGGGCAGAGATCCGCGCCGCTTCACGCATGACCTTCACTTCCGCTGCCGATTTATACAGGCGCATGTCGTGCAGCAAGTGATCCAGGGCAACGAATTCGTTCGGCGGCTGGGCACCGAGG
Source organism: Pseudomonas corrugata (assembly GCF_001269905.1). Lineage (GTDB taxonomy): Bacteria > Pseudomonadota > Gammaproteobacteria > Pseudomonadales > Pseudomonadaceae > Aquipseudomonas > Aquipseudomonas corrugata. Next base: position 238,191 of record NZ_LHVK01000003.1, read on the forward strand.
TTGGCCTTGGAGCGAATCACGTTGATCCACTCCATCAGGTGCCGGTCGAATTCCGGATTGCTGCCCATGGCCGAATACACCCGGTCGCGGCCTTCAATCAGGCCCGGCAGGATGTCGTCGATATCGGTGATGGGGAATGCGTCGTCGGCACCATAATCGCGGATCGCGCCTTCCTGACCGGCGCGCAGGCCGTCCCACAACTCGCGCTCGGCGTTGCGCTCGCGGCAGAACAGGATGTATTCGCCATGGGCCCGGCCGGGCATCAGCACGATCACCGCCTGCGGCTCGGGAAAGCCGCTGAGGTACTGAAAGTCGCTGTCCTGGCGGTAGACATGCTCGACGTCGCGGTTGCGGATCGCAACGGCGGCGGCGGGCAGGATTGCGATGCTGTTGGGCTCCATCTGCGCCATCAGGGCCTTGCGGCGACGGCTGTATTCCGATTTCGGGATATGAATCATGGGCAGACGGTGTTCCCTTTCAAGCAATCAGTGCAAGGACGGTCTGGCCGCTGGCTCGGCGGTTTTCTTCGTCTCGGTGAACAGCAGCAGCGGCGCGACCCGCAGGTATTCCATCACTTCCATGTAGTCGCTTTCGCCGTCATCGGACTCTTCCAGGGCATCCTGGACCTGCGAGATCGCGGCCAGATCCTGCAATACCTCGTTGGCCTCGGCGCTCAGCGCATAGGCGCGGCGGGTCAGCCCAAAGCCGGCGAGGAAGCCCTGGCACCACTGGCCCAAGGCAGCGGCGCGCTCGGCCAGTGGCGCGTCGTCGGTGGGCAGCAGCAGGACGACGGTCATGTCGTCGCTGGTCAGCTCGCCCTTGACCATTTCCTGCAGGCCGATGAGGGCATTGCGGACGTTGTCCGCCGGCTCGCCTTCGAGCAGCTCGGCAGCATCGGCCAGCCAGCCTTCGGCGTCGAAACCGGCACCCGCGCAACTGCGGCCGAGCAACAGGCCATGCAATTCGGCAGGCGATACGGGGTGGCCGCTGGTGCTCAGCAGGGTGGCGAAAGCTTGATACGGGGAATTCTGAATGGGCATGGGCAGCTAGGCGCCAGACGGCGCTATGTCTAGAATGGAGGCCTTGTATCCTACATCGACAGACTCGCCAAGACTATCAGAGGCTGTGCGACACACCTCCCCCATCAGACACAATCTTCAGTGGACACAATGGAAGACACCGACCTGCAAGCGCTGATGGCCAGACTCGAATTGCTAATTGACCGGGTCGAGCAACTAAAAAGCCAGAACGGACTCTTACTAGCTCAGGAAAAAACCTGGCGCGAGGAACGCGCTCACCTCATTGAAAAAAACGAAATCGCCCGGCGTAAGGTCGAATCGATGATTTCGCGCCTCAAGGCCCTGGAGCAAGACTCATGAGTTCAAGCAATAGCGTTACCGTGCAGATCCTCGACAAAGAATATTCGATCATCTGCCCCCAGGAAGAGCGCAGCAACCTGGTGAGCGCCGCCCGTTACCTGGACGGCAAGATGCGCGAGATCCGCAGCAGCGGCAAAGTCATCGGCGCCGACCGCATCGCCGTAATGGCTGCCTTGAACATCACCCATGACCTGCTGCATCGCCAGGATACGCCGGATGTGCAGGTCAGCGGATCGACCCGTGAACAGGTGCGCGACCTGCTGGAACGGGTGGATCTGGTGTTGGCCACCGATCCGGACGTCAGCAAGGGCTGATTCGCGGAGCTGCCTGGGGTATACTTGCGTCACTCCCTGGGGTGCTTGCCAGCTGGTGATGTCCCTGAGCCGATACGCACAACCACGGGGGTTGCACGTTGGGGCCGGTGTGCATGTCCGCTTGACGGAAAGCCTTAACGCCTCCTGCAACTTCCACCTTGAACTCTCGGGTTCAAGGGCTAAGCCGGCAGCGGTTCATCCGGGGAGCCTGATTTTCCAGACAATGCCAGTCTCCAGGACTGGCATTGTCGTGTCTGGCACAGGCATTTCTGACTGGATCGTTTGCGGTTACGCTGTGTCATCCCAGCCAGACTCGAAGCATCGACCATGTCCGAACCCGCGTTGCTGCCCCGCCCCCAACTTCGGCGCCTGCTGCGCCAGGCCCGTCGCGCCCTGACGCCCGCCCAACAACGACAAGCCGCTCAAGGGCTCTACCGGCAACTGGCCCAGCATCCAATGTTCCGCCGCGCGAGACACATCGCGCTGTACCTGCCCAACGATGGCGAGATCGACCCTCGATTGCTGCTGCGCGCAGCCCAGCGCCGGGGCAAGGCCACTTACCTGCCGGTGCTCAGCCCGTGGCCACGGACCAAGATGGTTTTCCAACGCATCCGCCCTGGGGAACAACTGCACCCCAATCGCTTTCGGATTCTCGAACCACGGATCGATGTCGCCCGGCAACGCAAGGTCTGGACATTGGACCTGGTGTTGCTGCCACTGGTGGGGTTCGACGATGTGGGCGGCCGCCTCGGCATGGGAGGCGGGTTCTATGACCGCAGCCTGGCGTATCTGGCGCGACGCAAACTATGGCGCAAGCCAACGTTGCTGGGGCTGGCCCATGAATGCCAGAAAGTCGAAAGACTGGCGCAGGCGAGCTGGGACGTACCGCTGCAAGGAACGGTCAGTGACAGGCATTGGTATATCGCAGAGTAGGCGCCGCGAAAATCGGCGGCGCCCGGAAGACGGTTTCAGCGTTTAAGCGATGGCGCGGGTTGGGTGACATCCATCGGCGCCTCGGTCTTGCTGGCCCACAGGCTCTGGGCGTACCCCGTGGTTACAACACCCAGTCCGAACAGAATGACCAGAATCCACAACAAATCCGGTTTGCGTTTCATCGATTGCCCCCCTCAAGGCATATCACACACGATGACAGCAGCGGTTTTCTTATTGGCCGTGCAGCAGCGTCAAGCTTGGAAGGCCGGCATTTTGCGACAACCTTGACCGTCACGCAAACGCTGGCGTCAACCGACTGTCGGTTTGTCATAAAATCGCTGAACTATTTTTAGCATATCGCCCAGGAGTAACAGTCATGGCCTATTGGCTGATGAAATCCGAGCCCGACGAATTGTCCATCCAAGGCCTGGAAAAGCTCGGTCAGGCCCGCTGGGACGGGGTCCGTAACTACCAGGCGCGCAATTTCCTGCGGGCCATGGCGCAAGGTGACAGTTTCTTTTTCTATCACTCGAGCTGTCCGGAACCAGGGATTGCCGGGGTCGGGAAAATTGTCAGGACGGCCTACCCGGACCCCACGGCGCTGGAGTCCGACAGCCACTACTTCGACCCGAAGGCCAGTCCGGATAAAAACCCCTGGACCGCGATCGACGTCGCCCATGTCGAAACCTTTTCCCGCGTGCTGAAACTCGACTATCTCAAACAGCAAACCACCCTGGCCGAAATGCCGCTGGTGCAGAAGGGCTCGCGCCTGTCGGTGATGCCGGTGACTGCGGAGCAGTGGGCAGCGGTGATGGCGCTGAAACCCTAGCGCTATCGCCCCCCCTCGGTCCGCCATCGCGAGCTGGCTCCACGCCGGATCTCCATTCAATAAGATCCCCTGTGCGAGCCTGCTCGCGATGAGGCCCGCCCAAACAGCACAAGACTTACTGGATGATCAGGTTGTTGAACAACAGATCATCCACCATCGGCTTGCCGGTTTCGTCGTTCATCACCTGCTGGGTCTGCTTCAACGCTTCCTGGCGCAACTTTTCCTTGGCCTCAAGGTTGTTCATGGTTTCGGTGGTCTGCTGGGCGAACAGCGCAACCAACTGATTGCGAATCAGCGGTTCGTTGGCCTTCACTGCAGCTGCAGCGGCATCGCCGGTCACGCGCAAGGCCACGTCGGCTTTGTAGACCCTGAGTTTCGCCGAGCCATCCAGACCGTAGTTGCCCACGAAGGGCGGGCTCAGGGTGATATAGCTGACCTTCGGGGCCTCACCTTCTTTTGCTTCCTTGGCTTCTTCGGCCATCACTGCCGCAGGCAGCAGCAGGGCCAACATCAATACGATCCACGCTTTCACATTCGACTCCTCATCCGGTTTTGCGGCCCAGCATACCGACCCGCCGTTCAAGCACAAGCTTATGGCCGGCTATCAGGGCGGGGCATGCTCGTTGACCCGTTGACTCTCACACCTACACTTATCGGCCATCACTCCCAAAGGAATAGCCCTGATGAAAGCCGTGCTGTGCAAAGAATTCGGCCCCGCCGAGTCGCTGGTGCTGGAAGACGTCGCCAGCCCCGTTGCGAAGAAGAACGAAGTGCTGCTGGACGTATACGCCGCGGGGGTGAATTTCCCCGACACGCTGATCATCGAGGGCAAATATCAATTCAAACCGCCCTTCCCGTTTTCTCCCGGCGGTGAAGCGGCGGGAGTCGTCAGGGAAGTGGGTGAGAGGGTCAGCCACCTCAAGGTCGGTGACCGGGTGATGGCGCTGACCGGCTGGGGCAGCTTTGCCGAACAGGTCGCGGTGCCAGGCTACAACGTACTGCCGATCCCAGCGTCCATGGACTTCAACACCGCCGCGGCCTTCAGCATGACCTACGGCACCTCGATGCATGCCCTCAAGCAGCGGGCCAACCTGCAACCAGGCGAGACCCTGCTGGTGCTCGGCGCCTCAGGCGGCGTAGGCCTGGCGGCGGTGGAGATAGGCAAAGCCATGGGCGCACGGGTGATCGCCGCCGCCAGCAGCGCGCAAAAGCTTGCTGTGGCCAAGGCAGCCGGCGCCGATGAACTGATCAACTACAGCGAAACCAGCCTGAAAGACGAGATCAAACGCCTCACCGACGGCCAGGGCGCGGATGTCATCTACGATCCGGTGGGCGGCGATCTCTTCGACCAGGCCATCCGCTCCATCGCCTGGAATGGCCGGCTGCTGGTGGTCGGCTTCGCCAGCGGGCGCATTCCCGAGCTGCCGGTGAACCTGGCCCTGCTCAAAGGCGCTGCTGTGGTGGGCGTGTTCTGGGGCTCCTTTGCCCAGCGCCAACCCCAGGACAACGCCGCCAACTTCCAGCAACTGTTCGGCTGGTTTGCCGAAGGCAGGCTCAAGCCGCTGGTCTCGCAGCTGTATCCACTGGACAACGCCGCCCAGGCCATCAACGACCTCGCCCAGCGCAAGGCGGTTGGAAAGGTGGTTGTGCAGGTGCGTTGACTGCATTGATGCGGCCCCGACGCCCATGGCGTCGAGGCCGCGACTCCATAGTATCGAAGCGCTTGCAGCGCCAAGACCCACGACGTCGCCCGCTTATGCCTCGGCGACGCGTTCGTTTATGAACATCTCTCCGGCAACATTTCCCCTGTGCAGCGCAAAACAAGCGATGCTATTTTCGGTAACGAAACTGTAACATTCGCATTCGCAGCCATAACAAGAAACCGGAGTCCTTGAATGTTTGCTTTCTTTCGTCCTGCCGCACACCAGGCACCCCTGCCTGAAGAAAAAATAGACAGCACCTACCGACGCCTTCGTTGGCAGATTTTCGCCGGGATCTTCATTGGGTATGCGGGTTACTACCTGCTACGCAAGAACTTCACCCTGGCATTCCCGGACCTGATTGCCCAAGGCTATACAAAAGGCCAGCTCGGCGTGGCGGTGTCGGCAATTGCGATCGCCTACGGTCTTTCCAAATTTCTGATGGGCATCGTGTCCGACCGCTCCAACCCCCGCTACTTCCTGCCCTTTGGCCTGGTGATGTCCGCCGCGGTGATGTTCGTTTTCGGTTTCGCACCGTGGGCGACGTCCAGCGTGGCCATAATGTTCATCCTGTTGTTTATCAACGGTTGGGCACAAGGCATGGGGTGGCCGCCGAGCGGGCGGACCATGGTGCACTGGTGGTCGCAGAAAGAACGCGGCGGAGTGGTTTCGGTATGGAACACTGCGCATAACGTCGGCGGTGGCCTGATCGGTCCGCTGGCGATCCTCGGCATGGGGTGGTTCAACGACTGGCACAGCAAGTTCTATGTACCGGCTGCCGTGGCCTTGCTGGTGGCTGCATTTGCTTTCATTGTCATGCGCGATACCCCGCAATCAACGGGATTGCCGCCCATCGAGAAGTACAAGGACGATTATCCGGAAGGCTACGATGCCAGTCACGAGAACGAATTCAGCGCCAAGGAAATCTTCGTCAAATACGTGCTGCGCAATAAAATGCTCTGGTTAATCGCACTGGCCAACGTCTTCGTCTATTTGCTGCGCTACGGAATCCTGGACTGGGCGCCGACCTACCTCAAGGAGGTCAAGCACTTCGACTTCGACAAGACGTCCTGGGCTTACTTCCTTTACGAATGGGCAGGGATTCCCGGTACGCTGCTGTGCGGCTGGATGTCAGACAAGATCTTCCGTGGCAACCGTGGCCTGACGGGCATGGTGTTCATGGCGCTGGTAACGGTAGCGACCCTGGTGTATTGGCTGAATCCACCGGGCAACCCAATGGTCGACATGATCTCGCTGTTCGCGATCGGCTTCCTGATCTATGGCCCGGTAATGCTGGTGGGCCTGCAGGCACTGGAGCTCGTGCCCAAGAAAGCGGCCGGTACCGCTGCCGGTTTTACCGGTCTTTTCGGTTATCTGGGTGGTTCAGTCGCAGCCAGCGCCTTGATGGGTTACACGGTGGACTACTTCGGCTGGAACGGCGGCTTTATCCTGCTGATCGCCGCATGCCTGCTGGCCATGGCTTTCCTCGCCCCGACCCTGGGGCACAAGCAAGTCAGCAGTCAGAGCCGCGAAGCGGTGGCCTGATCGAGGGCTGAACTGCAACGCTTGAGCCGCGCCTCCAGATTCCGATCCGGGATGGCGTGGCTACGCAGGGCGTGTATGGTCTGCTCGACATAATCGCGAGTGGTGCCGAAACGCCCGCAGGCACTTTCAAACACCTGGCTCAGAACATGGTCCGGCAGATTGCCGGCATAGCTGGGCAGGTGACGCTCCAGCACAAAGCCCAAGGCTTGCACGCGGTTGCCATTCTCAAGGCGGCAACTGAGCCAGTGCGGGCGATAGGACGGAACGGGCATTTCCCGCTGCCACAAGGCGAACAACGAGTCCTCGAGATTCTCCTCCGGCAATCGGTAGGCGAAACCGCTGCATGACCCACCGCGGTCCAGTCCGAACACCAGCCCCGGCAATTCCGGCGTACCGCGATGCTCGTGGGACCACAGGTACAAGCCGCGATGATAGCCATGGACCCGCCCCCGCATCCGTTCCACTGCCGTGCACTCCGGCCGCCAGATCAACGAGCCGTAGGCGAACAGCCAGACCGGACCGCCCTGGTGAAGGCTCATGGTCGATTGCATCGAGGCGAGCAATTGCTCTCGGGTCAATTGCGCGCCCAGGTCGAGTCGTGGCGGATACAGGGCGCAGCTAATGGCGGTTTCGATAGCGGTCATGGCCGGTAGCGGAAGGCTCCTCGCGAGGATCGGAAAATGGATAGGCACGCGTCATGGGACTGACGCTTGTCAGAACCCAGGCAAGTTGGATGCCACTGACACCTATGGCACTGGAAAACACCTGTGGCGAGGGGATTTATCCCCGTTGGGCTGCGTAGCAGCCCTAAAACCTGAGCGCTCGGTGGGTCAGATAAATTGATGGGGCTGCTACGCAGCCCAGCGGGGATAAATCCCCTCGCCACAAAAAAAGCGCCATCCAGAATCGTTCAAGATCAAGGCTCAGGCACGAGGTGCGTAGGCAAACACGTCGGCGCGCATCTGGTGGGCGTCCATCCCGGCTTCCACCAGCGCGTCGAGGGTGGCATAGATCATGGCCGGTGAGCCGCTGGCGTAGACGTGCACACCCGACAGGTCGCTGATGTCCTCGCATACCGCTTCGTGGAGCATGCCACAGCGCCCTTCCCAACCACACAGGTCGCTGACGACCTTGTGCAGGAACAGATTCGGCAGTTTTTTCCACTCTTCCCAATGCTCGATTTCATAGAAATCGTCCGGTCGCCGCACGCCCCAATAGAGATGTACCGGATGCTTGAAGCCTGCTGCCCGGCAGTGCTCGATCAGGCTGTGCATCTGCGCCATGCCGGTGCCGGCGGCGATCAACACCAAGGGGCCATCGGGCAATTCGGACAAGTGAGTATCGCCGAAAGGCATTTCGACATGAACGTTGGGGTTGCGTTGCAGTTGCTCCAGCAGCGCCTTCGCACTGTTTTCGCGCACCAATACATGCAATTGCAGATCGCGCCCCGAATGCGGCGCCGAAGCCAGGGAGAAAGCCGACTTATCGCCATTCTCCCGCTCGACCATCAGATACTGCCCCGCGTGATAACGCGGCGGCTTGCCCGCCGGGGCACGCAGACTGACCCGCCAGACATCCCCACCCACATCGGCGCACCCGGTGACCTGGCACGCCAGGCGACGCACCGGCAACTCGCCCGGCGCCAGCACCCCATCCCACAACACCACACAGTCCTCCAGGGGCTCTGCGATGCAGGTGAAGATCTCTCCGTGATCACGCACCTCACCTGCCTGCTCCACGCGGCCTTCCACCAGCAACGCCCCACAGACATGGCAGTTGCCGTTGCGGCAGCTTTGCGGGCATTCATAGCCCAGGCGCCGCGCACCATCGAGAATTCGCTCGGCGGGCTGTATCTCCAGCACCGCGCCGGACGGCTGCAAGGTCACACGCATCAATCTATTCCTAACTGATTCCAAATGGCATCGATCCGTTGGGTAACGGCTTCATCCTTGACGATAACCCGGCCCCACTCACGGGTGGTTTCACCGGGCCATTTATGCGTGGCATCGAGTCCCATCTTCGACCCCAGGCCGGAGACCGGCGAAGCGAAGTCGAGGTAGTCGATCGGCGTGTTCTCAATCATCACCGTGTCGCGCTTGGGATCCATGCGCGTGGTGATGGCCCAGATCACGTCGTTCCAGTCCCGTGCATTGATATCGTCGTCAGTGACGATAACGAACTTGGTGTACATGAACTGTCGCAGAAACGACCAGACCCCCAGCATCACCCGCTTGGCATGCCCTGGATACGACTTCTTCATGGTCACCACGGCCATACGGTAGGAACAACCCTCCGGTGGCAGATAGAAATCAGTGATTTCCGGAAACTGCTTCTGCAGGATAGGCACGAAGACTTCGTTCAGCGCCACACCGAGAATGGCCGGCTCATCGGGCGGACGGCCAGTGTAGGTGCTGTGGTAGATCGGTTTGATCCGATGGGTGATGCGCTCGACGGTGAACACCGGGAAACTGTCGACTTCGTTGTAGTAGCCGGTGTGATCGCCGTAGGGACCTTCATCGGCCATTTCGCCGGGATGGATCACGCCTTCGAGGATGATCTCGGCGGTGGCCGGAACCTGCAGGTCGTTGCCGCGGCATTTCACCAACTCGGTACGGTTGCCACGCAGCAGGCCGGCGAACGCGTATTCAGAGAGGCTGTCCGGCACTGGCGTAACGGCACCGAGAATGGTTGCCGGGTCCGCGCCCAGGGCCACGGAAACAGGGAAAGGCTGGCCGGGATGCTTTTCGCACCACTCGCGATAGTCCAGCGCACCGCCACGGTGGCTCAGCCAGCGCATGATGACCTTGTTGCGGCCAATCACCTGCTGGCGATAGATACCGAGGTTCTGGCGGTCTTTGTTCGGGCCTTTGGTGACGGTCAGCCCCCAAGTGATCAACGGCCCCACATCGCCCGGCCAGCAGGTCTGCACCGGCAGCATCGCCAGGTCTACATCCTCACCCTCGATCACCACTTCCTGGCAGACCGCGTCCTTGACGACCTTCGGTGCCATGGAAATGATCTTGCGGAAAATCGGCAGCTTGGACCAGGCGTCCTTCAGGCCCTTGGGCGGCTCGGGCTCCTTGAGAAACGCCAGCAGCTTGCCGATCTCGCGCAGCTCGCTGACAGCCTCGGCGCCCATGCCCAGGGCAACGCGCTCCGGCGTGCCGAACAGGTTGCCCAATACCGGTATGTCGTAGCCTGTTGGGTTCTCGAACAATAACGCCGGACCTTTGGCACGCAGGGTGCGGTCGCAGACCTCGGTCATTTCCAGCACAGGAGACACCGGTACCTGGATGCGCTTGAGTTCGCCGCGCTGCTCCAGACCGCTGATAAAGTCGCGTAAATCGCGATACTGCATGCAAAAGCCTCATGGTGACCGTGGCGTTCGGGGGCCCGAGTTTAACGCCGACCGTTCGAAATAGTGAAATGTACAGATAGCAAAAAGCCGGGTTTCCCCGGCTTTGCTGGACCCATCGATTTACTTGCGCTTCATCGACAGGAAGAACTCATCGTTGGTCTTGGTCGTCTTCAATTTATCGACCAGGAACTCGATGGCAGCCACTTCATCCATCGGATGCAGCAGCTTGCGCAGGATCCACATGCGCTGCAACTCGTCATCGGCCGTCAGCAGCTCTTCACGACGAGTGCCCGAACGGTTGATGTTGATGGCCGGGAACACGCGTTTCTCGGCGATGCGACGGTCCAGGGGCAGCTCCATGTTGCCGGTGCCCTTGAATTCCTCGTAGATCACTTCGTCCATCTTCGAACCGGTTTCAACCAGTGCGGTGGCGATGATGGTCAGCGAGCCGCCTTCTTCGATGTTGCGCGCGGCACCGAAGAAACGCTTCGGCTTCTCCAGGGCGTGGGCATCGACACCACCGGTCAGCACCTTGCCGGAGCTCGGGATCACGGTGTTGTAGGCACGGGCCAGGCGGGTAATGGAGTCCAGCAGGATGACTACGTCCTTCTTGTGCTCGACCAGACGCTTGGCCTTTTCGATCACCATTTCGGCAACCTGCACGTGACGGGTCGGCGGCTCGTCGAACGTCGAGGCGACCACTTCGCCGCGTACGGTACGTTGCATCTCCGTCACTTCTTCCGGACGCTCGTCGATCAGCAGCACGATCAGATGAACTTCAGGATTGTTGCGGGCGATGTTGGCCGCGATGTTCTGCAGCATGATCGTCTTGCCCGCTTTCGGCGGCGCCACGATCAGGCCACGCTGGCCTTTGCCGATAGGTGCGCACAGGTCGATGACACGACCGGTGAGGTCTTCAGTGGAGCCGTTGCCGGCTTCCATCTTCATGCGCACAGTCGGGAACAGCGGGGTCAGGTTTTCGAAAAGAATCTTGTTCTTCGCGTTTTCCGGACGATCGAAGTTGATCGTGTCGACCTTGAGCAGCGCGAAGTAACGCTCGCCTTCCTTCGGAGGGCGGATCTTGCCAACGATGGTGTCACCGGTGCGCAAGTTGAAGCGACGGATCTGGCTCGGCGAGACGTAGATATCGTCCGGGCCGGCGAGGTAGGAAGCGTCCGCGGAACGGAGGAAGCCGAAGCCGTCCTGGAGAATCTCCAGCACGCCATCACCGGAGATTTCCTCGCCGCTCTTCGCGTGCTTCTTGAGCAGGGAGAAAATCACGTCCTGCTTGCGCGAACGGGCCATATTTTCTATGCCCATCTGTTCGGCCAATTCGAGCAGTTCGGTAATCGGCTTTTGCTTGAGTTCAGTCAGATTCATATAGGAATGACGTAATCATTTATGGAGGGGAAATTAAGCTTTTGGCTTAATGAGGCCGCGCCGCAGAGAAGGCGACAGGATCGCGTACTTATTCGAAAGGAGTGCGTCGGCGACGGCTTGCAGGGGGCAATGGAGAAACCAGTGCGGGGCCGAATGTAACACCTGGATTTGCGAGCGTCTAGCCCCGAATAACGAAAAAGCCCCGCGATTGGCGGGGCTTTTTCAATGGCATTCGGCGCTTAGATGTTGGCGTCGAGGAATGCAGCCAGCTGCGACTTCGACAGCGCACCGACCTTGGTGGCCTCGACGTTGCCGTTCTTGAACAGCATCAGCGTCGGGATACCACGCACGCCGTGCTTGGCCGGGGTTTCCTGATTTTCGTCGATGTTCAGCTTGGCGACGGTCAGCTTGCCCTTGTAGGTCTCGGCAATTTCGTCCAGGACAGGAGCGATCATCTTGCAGGGACCGCACCACTCAGCCCAATAGTCGACCAGTACCGCGCCTTCGGACTTGAGTACTTCGTCGTCGAAGCTAGCGTCGGTAACGTGTTTGATCAGATCGCTGCTCATGGAAATCTCCGGGGTTGTCAGCAAAAAAACGTGGCCCATCATAGCTGCCCTTCCCGGGTTCAGGAAGCCACTGTTGATTGAGTCTCGCTATGGCGCCGGACGCATTTGGACATGACTCAGGTCATGAAGCACTCGGGGCGACGAAGCCGATTCCGGTGCGCAGCGCGGCGTTACGGACATGTTCCTGCATGGCTTTCTGGGCGGAGCCAGAGGCTCGCCGAGACAGCGCCCGGAGGATTTTTCGATGTTCCTGCCAGGTTTCCATGGCCCGCTCCGCCCTGATGAACGGTAGTTTCTGGCTCTCCAGGAAGATCTCTGCGCTGGCGGTGAGGATGTTCAGCATCGCCTGGTTGCCGCTGGCCTGCAGGATCCGCCGGTGAAACTCGAAATCCAGCCGCGCCGCGGCGTCGAAATCCCCTGATTTCAGTTCCCGGCGCATAGCCTCAACGTTGTCGCCCAGCACATCCAGTTCATCGGGGCTCAGCGTCGCCGCCGCCATTCCGGCTGCGAAGCCCTCCAGGGCATAGCGCAACTGGAAGATGTCCAGTGGCGAGACCTGGGCCGCGAATGGCCAACCCGCTGTCGACTCACCGTGAGAAACCTCCACCGACGATTGTACGAACACCCCTTTGCCGGGCTGCACGCTGATCATCCCCAGCGCACTCAACGACGACAGGGCCTCGCGCAAGGACGCCCGACTCACGCCCAGTTGCAGTGCCAGATCCCGTTGCGACGGCAACGCATCCCCCGGACCGAAGCCTTCATCGGCGATCAGTTTGCGGATGCCTTGCAAGGCCACTTCGGGAACTGCACGGGAGATGGAATTCATGTTTTTTCGGGTATATCCGGCCAGTGAGCGACTAGTTGTAAAGCTATTCGCCGCGCCCGGCAAGTCGTGCCCCAGCAGGGTTCGGCGGCCGATACCGACGCTCGATAAAGGTGCGAAACGCGGCCCAACTGTTCAGACCAGTCAGACCGAGCCGCGCCAGCAAATCCGCGGCCTTGGCGGGTTTGAAATCGCGTTGGCATGGCCTGTGCTCTGTCCGAACGCAGAAATCACATCACCGACCGCGGAGATTCGCCATGATCCAGCGTTGCAGCGCCCTGCTCACCGTCCTGTTTGCCAGCCTGATGCTCTGCCAGTTGCCCGCCCACGCCGACGGACTGGAGGACGTGGTCAAGCGCGGCACCCTCAAAGTCGCGGTGCCCCAGGATTTCCCGCCGTTCGGCTCGGTAGGCCCGGATATGAAACCCCGCGGCCTGGACATCGATACCGCGAAGCTGCTGGCCGACCAGCTCAAGGTCAAGCTTGAGCTTACGCCGGTCAACAGCACCAATCGCATTCCGTTCCTGACCACCGGCAAGGTCGACCTGGTGATCTCCAGCCTGGGCAAGAACCCGGAACGCGAGAAGGTCATCGACTTTTCCAGCGCCTACGCGCCGTTCTATCTCGCCGTATTCGGCCCGCCCGAGGCCGCCATCAATGGCCTGGACGATCTCAAGGGCAAGACCATCAGCGTCACCCGGGGCGCCATCGAAGACATCGAACTGACCAAGGTCGCCCCGGAAGGCACCACCATCAAGCGCTTCGAAGACAATAATTCGACCATCGCAGCCTACCTCGCCGGCCAGGTGGACCTGATCGCCAGCGGCAACGTGGTGATGGTCGCCATCAGCGAGCGCAACCCCAAGCGTGTCCCGGCGCTGAAAGTGAAACTCAAGGACTCGCCGGTGTATGTCGGCGTGAACAAGAACGAGCCCGCGCTGCTGGACAAGGTCAACCAGATCCTCGCCACGGCCAAGACCGATGGCAGCCTGGAGAAAAACGCTCAAACCTGGCTCAAGCAGCCGCTGCCGGCCGATCTCTGATCGTCATTCGAGAGGCTGAGCATGGCTTATCAGTTCGATTTTCTGCCGGTGATGCAAAACACCGAGCTACTGTTGCGCGGTGCGCTGTTCACCCTGGAACTGACGGCCATCGGCGCGGTGCTCGGGGTTGGCCTGGGCATCGTCGGTGCCGTGGTGCGGGCCTGGAAGATCCGCCCGTTCGCGGCGATATTCGGGGTGTATGTGGAGCTGATCCGCAATACGCCGTTCCTGGTGCAGCTGTTTTTCATCTTCTTCGGCCTGCCGTCCCTGGGCGTGCAGATTTCCGAATGGCAGGCGGCGGTACTGGCCATGGTGATCAACCTCGGCGCCTACTCCACCGAAATCATTCGCGCCGGCATCCAGGCTGTCCCCCACGGGCAACTGGAAGCCGCCGCGGCCTTGGCGATGAGTCGCTTCGAGGCCTTTCGCCACGTGGTGTTGTTGCCGGCGCTGGGCAAGGTCTGGCCGGCCCTGAGCAGTCAGATCATCATCGTGATGCTGGGCTCGGCGGTCTGTTCGCAGATTGCCACCGAAGAATTGAGCTTTGCCGCCAACTTCATTCAGTCGCGCAATTTCCGCGCCTTTGAAACCTATGCACTGACCACGTTGATCTATTTGTGCATGGCGCTGTTGATCCGTCAGTTACTGAACTGGGTGGGCCGTCGCTGCCTGTACAAGAGCAGCGCCAGGAGCGACCAATGAGCGACTTCACTTTCTGGGACGTGGTGCGCAACCTGCTCACGGGCCTGCAATGGACGCTGGCGCTGTCGCTGGTGGCGTTTATCGGTGGCGGCGTGATCGGTTTGCTGGTCATGGTGATGCGCATCGCCAGAGGTCCCCTGCCCCGCCATGTTGCCCGTACCTACATTGAGCTGTTCCAGGGCACGCCGCTGTTGATGCAGTTGTTCCTGGTATTTTTTGGCGTGGCCCTGGCCGGGGTGGAGATATCACCGTGGACGGCGGCGGCCATTGCCCTGACCCTGTTTACCAGCGCCTATCTGGCGGAGATCTGGCGCGGCTGTGTCGAAGCGATCTCCAATGGCCAATGGGAGGCGTCCTCGAGCCTGGCGCTGAACCGGCTGGAGCAGTTGCGCTACGTGATCCTGCCCCAGGCCCTGCGCATCGCCGTGGCACCGACCGTGGGCTTCTCGGTACAAGTGGTCAAGGGTACGGCAGTCACCTCGATCATCGGCTTTACCGAACTCACCAAGACCGGCGGCATGCTCGCCAATGCCACGTTCGAACCCTTCATGGTCTATGGCCTGGTTGCCCTCGGCTATTTCCTCCTCTGCTACCCCCTGTCCCTCAGCGCGCGCTACCTGGAAAGGAGACTGCATGCCTCTGCTTAGAATTTCCGCCCTGCATAAATACTATGGCGATCATCATGTGCTCAAAGGCATCGACCTGACCGTCGAAGAAGGCCAGGTGGTCGCGATCATCGGCCGCAGCGGCTCGGGCAAATCCACCTTGCTGCGCACGCTCAATGGCCTGGAGTCGATCAACGACGGCGTGATCGAGGTGGACGGCGAGTACCTCGATGCCGCTCGTGCCGATCTGCGCAGCCTGCGGCAGAAAGTCGGGATGGTGTTCCAGCAGTTCAACCTCTTCCCGCACCTGACCGTTGGCGAAAACGTGATGCTCGCGCCTCAGGTTGTACAAAAAGTATCCAAGACCAAGGCGACTGAACTGGCGCGGCAGATGCTGGAGCGGGTCGGGCTCGGTGAAAAATTCGACGCTTTCCCGGACCGTCTGTCCGGCGGTCAGCAGCAACGTGTGGCGATTGCCCGAGCCCTGGCGATGTCACCCAAGGTACTGCTCTGCGACGAGATCACCTCGGCTCTGGACCCGGAGCTGGTCAATGAAGTGCTCGGCGTGGTGCGGCAACTTGCCAAGGAAGGGATGACGCTGATCATGGTCACCCACGAGATGCGCTTTGCCCGGGAGGTGGGGGACAAACTGGTGTTCATGCACCAGGGCAAGGTGCATGAGGTGGGAGAGCCCAAGGTGTTGTTCGCCGCTCCGAAGACGGCCGAACTGGCGAATTTCATCGGAATGGTCGAGCCTGCCTGATCCACACTGCCAAGGGCGCTTCCTCGCCACGAGGACCCGCGCTGGCTCAAGGGTTTGGTTCAGGCGCGTTGGCGTAAGCGGTTGATCGTGGCAGGATGGCAGGGTTATCGACCGAGACCTTCAGACATGCCGCCATCCCAAGCCAAGAATCTGTCCCTGATCGCCGCCATAGACCTGGGCTCCAACAGTTTTCACATGGTTGTCGCCAAGGCCCAGAACGGGGAAATCCGTATTCTTGAGCGGCTCGGTGAAAAGGTGCAGTTGGCGGCCGGCATCGATGAAGAACGCAAACTGAGCGAAGAATCCATCCAGCGCGGGCTCGACTGCCTCAAGCGCTTCGCTCAACTGATCAACGGCATGCCACTGGGCGCCGTGCGGATCGTTGGCACCAACGCCCTGCGCGAGGCGCGCAACCGCGGCGAGTTCATCCGCCGCGCTGAAGAGATCCTCGGCCATCCGGTGGAAGTCATCTCCGGCCGGGAAGAGGCCCGCCTGATCTATCTCGGCGTCTCCCACACCCTGGCCGATACACCCGGCAAGCGGCTGGTGGCGGACATCGGCGGCGGTAGTACCGAGTTCATCATCGGCCAGCGCTTCGAGCCGCTGTTGCGCGAAAGCCTGCAGATGGGCTGCGTCAGCTATACCCAGCGCTATTTCCGCGACGGCAAGATCACGCCAGCCCGCTACGCCCAGGCCTACACTGCGGCGCGCCTGGAAATCATGAGCATCGAGCATGCCCTGCACCGCCTGACCTGGGATGAAGCTATCGGCTCCTCAGGCACCATTCGCGCCATCGGCCTGGCCCTCAAGGCCGGCGGCTATGGCAGTGGCGAGGTCAACGCCGAGGGCCTGGCCTGGCTCAAGCGCAAGGTGTTCAAACTCGGCGAATCGGACAAGATCGACTTCGAAGGTATCAAACCCGACCGTCGGGCGATTTTCCCCGCAGGCCTGGCGATTCTCGAGGCCATTTTCGACGCCCTCGAGCTGCAGCGCATGGATCATTGCGAAGGCGCCCTGCGTGAAGGCGTGTTGTATGACCTGCTGGGGCGCCATCACCACGAAGACGTCCGCGAACGCACCCTGGGATCGCTCATGGAGCGCTATCACGTCGATCAGGAACAAGCCGTGCGGGTCGAGCGCAAGGCGTTGCATGCCTTCGACCAGGTGGCCGACGACTGGGACCTCAACGACGGGGTCTGGCGCGAACTGCTCGGCTGGGCCGCCAAGGTCCATGAAGTCGGCCTGGACATTGCCCACTATCACTACCACAAGCACGGCGCCTACCTGATCGAGCACTCGGACCTGGCGGGTTTCTCCCGGGAAGACCAGCAGATGCTTGCCCTTCTGGTACGCGGACACCGACGCAACATTCCCAAGGATAAGTTTGCCGAGTTCGGCGCTGAAGGCACCAAGCTGATTCGCCTGTGCGTGCTGCTACGGTTCGCGATCCTGTTCCACCACATCCGCGGCACCCAGGAAATGCCCCAGGTGGCATTGCACGCCGACGGTGACCAACTGGATGTGATGTTCCCCGAAGGCTGGCTGGAAGAAAACCAACTGACCCAGGCCGACTTCGCCCAGGAGGCGGAATGGCTGACCCGGGTCGGGATTGTGCTGAATATCCACTGATCGGACAGCAACAGAGATCTTTTGTGGTGAGGGGATTTATCCCCTCGCCACAAAAAGCTGAGCTCGCCGTTCCTTAATTGACCGCCAACACCGGGCTGCTCAGGCGATCCAGCAGCGTCGCCTGGGCGCTGCGCGGGTTCTGGTTGCCGGTCGGCGTGTTGCGGATGTAGCGACCATCCGACTGCAGGCTCCAGCTGTGAGTGTTGTCGGTCAAGTAGCTTTCCAGCTCCTTCTTCACCCGCAGGATCAGCTTCTTGCCCTCCACCGGGAAGCAGGTCTCGACGCGTTTGTCGAGATTGCGCTCCATCCAGTCGGCGCTGGAAAGGAACATCTGTTCCTCGCCACCGTTGAGGAAGTAGAACACCCGCGTGTGCTCCAGGAAGCGCCCAATGATCGAACGTACGTGGATGTTATGGGAAACCCCCGGAATACCTGGCCGCAGGCAGCACATGCCGCGCACCACCAGGTCGATTCGCACGCCCGACTGGCTGGCCTTGTACAGCGCGCGGATGATCTTCGGGTCGGTCAGCGAGTTGAACTTGGCGATGATGTGCGCCGGCTTGCCGTCCAGGGCGAATTGCGTCTCCCGGGCGATCATGTCGAGCATGCCCTTTTTCAGGGTGAATGGTGCATGCAGCAATTTCTTCATGCGCAAAGTCTTGCCCATGCCGATCAACTGGCTGAACAGCTTGCCGACGTCTTCGCATAAGGCATCGTCTGAAGTCAGCAGACTGTAGTCGGTGTACAGGCGAGCGTTGGCAGCGTGGTAGTTGCCCGTGCCCAAGTGAGCGTAACGCACGATCTCGCCGGCCTCGCGCCGCAGGATAAGCATCATCTTGGCGTGGGTCTTGAAACCGACCACACCATAGATCACCACCGCACCGGCTGCTTGCAGACGGCTTGCCAGTTGCAGGTTGGATTCCTCGTCGAAACGCGCGCGCAACTCGATCACCGCCGTGACTTCCTTGCCGTTTCGCGCCGCATCCACCAGGGCGTCGACGATTTCCGAATTGGCGCCGCTGCGGTACAGGGTCTGGCGCACTGCCAGGACATGAGGGTCCTTGGCGGCCTGGCGCAGCAGGTCGACCACCGGCGTGAACGACTCGAACGGGTGCAGCAACAGGATGTCCTGCTTGCTGATCACGTTAAAAATGTTCTCGCTGTTCTGGAGCAGCTTCGGGATCTGCGGCGTGAACGGCGAATACTGAAGCTCCGGATGACTGTCCAGGCCGGTGATGCTGAAGAGCCGGGTCAGGTTGACCGGACCATTGACCTGATACAGCTCGGTTTCATGCAGGTTGAATTGCTTGAGCAGGTAATCGGACAGGTGTTTCGGGCAAGTGTCGGCTACCTCCAGGCGCACCGCGTCGCCGTAGCGACGGGAGAACAGCTCGCCGCGAAGGGCGCGGGCCAGGTCTTCGACGTCCTCGGTGTCCACCGACAGGTCGGCGTTACGCGTCAGGCGGAACTGGTAGCACCCCTTTACCTTCATGCCCTGGAACAGGTCATCGGCGTGGGCGTGGATCATCGACGACAGGAACACATAGTTGTCGCCAGGACCGCCGACGTCTTCCGGTACGCGGATGATGCGCGGCAGCAAGCGTGGCGCGGGGATGATCGCCAGGCCGGAATCGCGGCCGAAGGCGTCGATGCCCTCCAGCTCGACGATGAAGTTCAGGCTTTTGTTGACCAGCAGCGGGAACGGGTGCGTCGGGTCGAGGCCGATCGGCGTGATGATCGGAGCGATCTCGTCGCGGAAATAGCGGCGCACCCAAGTCTTGAGCTTGGTGGTCCAGTAGCGGCGACGGATGAAGCGGACCTGGTGCTTTTCCAGCTCCGGCAACAGGATGTCGTTGAGGATCGCGTACTGGCGGTCGACGTGACCGTGGACCAGTTCGCTGATACGTGCCAGGGCCTGATGGGGTTGCAGACCATCGGCACCGGCCTGTTCACGGGCGAAGGTGATCTGCTTCTTCAGGCCGGCGACGCGGATTTCGAAGAACTCATCCAGGTTGCTGGAGAAGATCAGCAGGAACTTCAACCGCTCCAACAAGGGATAGGACTCGTCCAGCGCCTGCTCCAGCACGCGGATGTTGAACTGCAGTTGCGACAGCTCGCGATGGATGTACAGACTGCTGTCATCCAGGTTGGGGATCGCAATCGCCGGGGCCGGGGCGGGTTCGGCGACAACCACCGGTGGAGCGGGCTCCAGCTCCGGTGGTGTTTCGGCGATTTGCTCGACGACGGGTTGAGCGTCTTTTACGGCGACTTCAGAGAGTCCTTCGGTATTCATCGCAAGTTCCTGGGAGGCTATTTCTGCTCTCGTAACAATTGGGCGGCGCGTACGGCAAAGTAAGTCAGGATCCCATCAGCACCAGCGCGCTTGAAAGCGGTGAGGGATTCAAGGATGACGCCTTCGCTCAACCAGCCGTTCTGGATCGCCGCCATGTGCATGGCGTATTCGCCGCTGACCTGATAAACAAAGGTCGGCACTTTGAATTCGTCTTTGACCCGGCAAAGGATGTCGAGGTAAGGCATGCCTGGCTTGACCATGACCATATCTGCCCCTTCTGACAAGTCGGCCGCCACTTCGTGCAAGGCTTCCTGACTGTTGGCCGGGTCCATCTGATAAGAGGCCTTGTTGGCCTTGCCCAGGTTCAGGGCCGAGCCGACCGCATCGCGGAACGGGCCGTAATAGGCACTGGCGTACTTGGCCGAATAGGCCATGATGCGCACGTTGACGTGCCCGGCCACCTCGAGGGCTTCGCGGATCGCCTGGATGCGGCCATCCATCATGTCCGACGGCGCCACCACCTGGGCACCGGCCTCGGCATGGGACAGAGCTTGTTTGACCAAGGCGTCGACAGTGATGTCATTCTGTACATAGCCTTCTTCGTCGAGAATGCCATCCTGTCCGTGGGTGGTGAACGGATCCAGCGCCACATCGGTGATCACCCCCAACTCAGGGAAGCGTGCCCGCAGGGCGCGGGTCGCACGCTGGGCAATGCCGTCCGGGTTCCAGGCTTCAGCGGCATCCAGGGACTTGAGGCCCGGCGGCGTCACCGGGAACAGCGCCAGCGCCGGAATGCCCAGCTCCACCCATCGGGCAGCTTCTTCGAGCAGCAGGTCGATGGTCAGGCGCTCCACCCCGGGCATCGATGCCACCGCTTCGCGCCGATTCTCACCGTCCAGCACGAAGACCGGCAGGATCAGGTCATCGGTGGTCAGCACGGTCTCACGCACCAGCCGACGAGAGAACTCATCACGGCGATTGCGACGCAGACGGGTGGCAGGGAACAGACGATTGGCGGGGGTAAAGCTCACGGCAGACTCCTGAGCCCACTGACGGGCGAGCGTGACAGTTATAAGCGGCCATTATGACTAACGTATGACAGTTATGTGCACCTGTGACCTGTCGTCGCAGTTATTGTGGTTGTAGGAAATGTTCACGTCGAGACACATTTCGACACTTTCCTGAATGTGCCCGAAGGGTTAGGCTGCGCGTTCATTTCGCCAGCACCCAGACAATGCTCCAGCAATTTCTACATGACTTCGGCTATCTTGCCCTTTTCATCGGCACGTTCTTCGAAGGCGAAACCATCCTCGTGCTCGCAGGTTTCCTGGCGTTCCGTGGCTACATGGACATCAATTTCGTGGTGGTCGTGGCGTTTTGCGGTAGCTACGCGGGTGATCAGCTGTGGTATTTCCTGGGACGCAAGCATGGGCGCAAGCTGCTGGCGCGCAAGCCTCGCTGGCAACTGATGGGTGATCGTGCGCTGGAGCACATCCGCAGGCACCCGGACATCTGGGTCCTGAGCTTTCGCTTCGTCTATGGCCTGCGTACGGTGATGCCGGTGGCCATCGGCCTGTCAGGCTACCCACCGGGGCGTTACCTGCTGCTCAACGGCATTGGCGCAGCGATCTGGGCGACCGCACTGGCCGCCGCCGCCTATCACTTTGGCGCTGTGCTCGAAGGCATGCTGGGCAGTATCAAGAAGTATGAATTGTGGGTACTCGGCGCGTTGCTGGTGCTGGGCTTGTGCCTGTGGTTGCGTCGACGGATCAAGAATGCGCGATTGGCGAAGAAGGTCCTCGAAGCCGAGCGGCTTGAACGCATAAGCTCTGGTGAACCTACGACGCCAACCGAGCAAACCGGTTGCGACAGTAATAGAGCCCCATGACGCTGAACAGGCTGTAGCTGAGCAAGCCGACCCAGGCCAAGGGGCCTACCGGCCACAACCCGGCCAGCGGCGCCAGCCACACCAGGGGCAGATTCGAAGCCAGCCGCAGCAGCTCCAGCCTCAGCGCCCACGGGCGATTCTCCAGGGCCACACCCAATACGAACAGACCGAACGCCACCGCCCCCCAACCCAGTACAAGGGCTGCGACGGGCAGGCTGCTCTCCAGATTCATCAGATAACTGCCCAGCGCGATGTACAGGCAGAACTGCAGCGCCACGTATCCCTGTTGTCGCCCGTCCAGCGGCACTTCGAATTTGCGGAAACGGCTCAGGTCCGGTTTGTCCAGCGGGTATCTCACCGCCACATCCGCCGGTCGCCAGCCCGTGGGCATGAACCAGATTCGCAGCTTGTCCCACCACCGTCCGGCCCGTCGGGCATCCGTCCATAACTGCACATAGAACTGCAGATTCGCCCACAACGGGTTCCAGCTCGCCAACGGCGTGGTGACGCCGAAAATCACCGGTTCGCAGTCCTCTTCCTCTTGGAAGGTGCCGAACAGACGGTCCCAAATAATGAACACCCCGCCGTAGTTGCGATCCATGTAAAGAGGGTTCTGCGCATGGTGGGCACGATGATTGGACGGCGTGACGAAGCACCATTCCAGCCAGCCAAGCTTGGGAATGTGCTGGGTGTGAACCCAGAACTGGTACAGCAGGTTCAGCGCCGCGACGCTGACGAACACCGTCAGCGGCACGCCCAGCACGGCCAGCGGCAGGTAGAACACCCAGCTCAACAGAAACCCGGTGCTGGTCTGGCGCAGCGCCGTGGAGAGGTTGTAGTCCTCGCTCTGGTGATGCACCGAATGGGCGGCCCAGAGGATATTGCGCTCATGGCCCATGCGATGCAGCCAGTAATAGCAAAAGTCATAGAACACGAAGGCAAATATCCAGACCCAAGCCTGGTCGACAGGCATCCGGACAAGAGCAAGATGTTTCAGGGCAAAGGCGTAGGTCACCAGCCCCACGCCCTTGGTCAGCAGACCGGTAGTGGTGGACAGCACGCCGGTGCTCAGGCTGTTGATCGCATCGGCCATGCGGTAATGACTCACGCCACGCCAGCGGTCAGCCAGCAGCTCGACGGCAATCAGCACGAAGAAGAACGGCACGGCATACAGAATGAAATTCATGATGCGACCCGGACAAAAGATAGTCGGCAGATTAGGTTTAGCCGCCGGATAACCCTATGGCAACGAGTGACAAATTAGTGGACATTTAACGCCATGAATCTGGAGAAAAACCCATGAGCAAAAAAGTTGCAGTGATCCTTTCCGGCTGTGGCGTGTACGACGGCGCCGAGATCCACGAAAGCGTGATCACCCTGCTGCGCCTGGACCAACGCGGTGCGCAGGTCCAGTGCTTCGCCCCCAACATTGCCCAATTGCATGTGATCAATCACCTGACCGGTGAAGAAATGCCCGAAAGCCGCAACGTGCTGGTGGAGTCGGCGCGGATCGCCCGCGGTAACGTGAAGGACCTGCGCGAGGCCAGGGCCGAGGACTTCGACGCCCTGATCGTACCCGGCGGCTTCGGTTCGGCGAAGAACCTCTCCAACTTTGCCGTCGAAGGCGCTGATTGCACCGTCCAGCCGGAGTTCCTGGCGCTGACCGAGGCCTTCGCCGAGGCCGGCAAGCCGGTGGGGCTGATCTGCATTTCCCCGGCCCTGGCGGCGAAAATCTACGGCCCTGGCGTGACCTGCACCATCGGTACGGATGTCGACACCGCCGCTGCCGTGACAAAAATGGGTGGCACACATGAAGACTGCGCCGTCACCGACATTGTCGAAGACCGCGCCCGCAGGTTGGTCAGCACCCCGGCCTACATGCTCGCGCAAAACATCAGCGAAGCGGCATCCGGGATCAACAAGCTGGTGGATCGGATACTCGAGCTGACCCACGAGAACGATGCCTGAGCAACACCCAGCCAATGTGGGAGCGAGCCTGCTCGCGATAGCGTCGGTTCAGTTGATACTTTGGTTAGCTGACACACCGTCATCGCGAGCAGGCTCGCTCCCACAGGGGAACTGTCAGGCTCAGGACATCCGGCTCAAGCGCGTGAGGATCCGATCCAGCGCATTGGCGAACCCTTGCTTGTCCCGCTCGCTGTAGGCCGCAGGACCGCCGCCCATCTGGCCCTGATCACGCAAATCGGTGAACAGGTTGCGCACCGCGAGACGATCGCCCATGTTCTGTGCGTTGAACTCCTTGCCTCGCGGGTCCAGGGCCGCCACGCCCTTCTTCACCAAACGGTCGGCCAGGGGTACGTCGCTGCAGATCACCAGCTCACCCGGCCCAGCGTGTTCCACCAGATAGTCGTCCGCCGCATCAGGGCCGCTGGGTACCACGATCAACTTGACGCAGGCCAGGCCGGGCTTGATCTGAGGTTGCCCAGCCACCAGCACCACCTCGAACCGGCGCTTCAAGGCGAACTTGACCACCAGTTCTTTCGCCGCCTTGGGGCAGGCGTCAGCGTCGATCCAGACACGCATCAGGACACCTGCACCCTGCGCTTCTCCGTCACCCAGCTACGGCCGTACAACACGACAATCGCCAGGATTGCGATCACTTGAGCAGCCAGCGAATAGGCATCGGCGTGAATACCCAGCCAATCGAAGTCGAAGAACGCCACCGGACGGGTGCCGAAGATCCCGGCTTCCTGCAGCGCTTTCACGCCGTGTCCGGCGAAGACCACCGACAACGCGCACAGCAACGCGGCGTTGATACTGAAGAACAGCGCCAATGGCAGTCGCGCCGACCCGCGCAGGATTACCCAGGCCAGTCCTACCAGCAGCACCAGCGCCGTCGTGCCACCGGCCAGTACGGCGTTATGCCCGGCTGGGCCTGCTTGCAGCCACAGGGTTTCGTAGAACAGGATCACTTCGAACAGTTCGCGATAGACCGAGAAGAACGCCAGGACGGCGAAACCGAAACGGCCACCACCGCCGACCAGGCTGCTCTTGATGTAATCCTGCCAGGCCGCCGCGTGACGGCGGTCGTGCATCCACACACCCAACCACAGCACCATCACACTGGCGAACAACGCCGTTGCACCTTCAAGCAACTCACGCTGGGAACCGCTGACGTCGATCACATAGGCAGCCAGGGCCCAGGTTGCCAGACCGGCCAGCAGCGCCAGCCCCCAACCCGCGTTGACGCTACGAACCGCCGACTCCTGGCCGGTGTTGCGCAGGAACGCCAGGATCGCCGCCAAAACCAGGATCGCTTCCAGTCCTTCGCGCAATAGAATCAGCAAACCCGAGATGTAACTCAGCGACCAGCTCAGACCATCTCCGCCCAACAGTCCCGCCGACGCTTTCAGCTTGGCCTTGGCCGCATCCAGGCGCTGTTCGGCCTGCTCCACCGGCAAACCGTCCTGCAGAGACTGACGATAAGCCATCAGGGCCTTTTCAGTGTCCTTGCGCGCAGTGGCATCGACGTTATCCAACGAGCTTTCCACCAGCTCGAAGCCCTCCAGGTAAGCCGCTACCGACAAGTCATAGGCCTGGTCGTGATCACCGGCACGATAGGCCGCGATACTTTTATCGAGGGTGGCAGCGGTGTAGTCGAGCAACTGCGCCGGGCCACGCTGCACCTGCGGTGGCTGGGCACGCTGGGCGCGGAAGGTTGTCGCCGCAGCGGGGCCCTGGGCCGCCAGCACTTCAGCCGGGGTCTGGCGGGCCAGATCGGCAAGGTTGAAGGTCTGTTCGCTCTTGGTCGCCGCCGGATCGGCACTGAAACCGGCGATGTAGGCTGCCAGGTCCCAGCGCTGCCGCTCATCGAGCTGATCGGCGAAAGCCGGCATGTCGGTCCCTTCGATGCCCATGCCGAGGGTGTTGTAAATCGCGTAGAGACTCAAGTGATCGAGACGCCGACCGTCACGCAGGTTGGAGGGCGCAGGCTCCAGACCGACACCGGCAGGGCCGTCGCCGGCGCCACTGTCACCGTGACACACCGAGCAGTTCTGGGCATACAGCGGCGCGCCACGGGCCGGGTCCGGGGTAATGACCGGCGCCTGGCTGACTTCATAGGCCACTGCCAGCTTCGCCCCCAGTTGACGTGCCAGGCGGGCGACATCGCCGCCATCCTGATGCAGGGTAATCGCCTGGCGCAAGGCACCGATACCCTGTGTGAGCTCAGCCTTTTGCGGCTTGGTCGGCAGCGCAACGACCAACCCTTCCAGGACGTGGGTGAATTCCAGCTGCTCGCGATACTCGGACTCGTCGATAACCTTGCCCGCCTCGACGGTTTCCGGGTAGTCGGCGCCAATGTAATCCAGCAAGTGCAACGCCTGGGAAGCGCCTTCGACAGTATTGGCCAGCAATTGATTGCTGCACAGGGCGAGCAACGGCAGTGCAAGCCAGGCCAGAAAACGAAGCGGGGCAATCATGAATGACTCTCAATTGGAAATAAGAAGTAACACATTGTTCACTTACACGGACTTTGGCTCAAGAGCGAATGTGTTTCGGCGGCACATTTTCATCGGATTTTCATGCTTTGGAAGTGATGTCACAAAAACGGCGTTTCGAGATTGAAAAGCCATTACATAGCCAACGGCCATGTCTATAATCGCGCCGCCTTATTATAAGAACTTGGCATAAAAGCTCCTCTGCTTATGAGGAACCGATAGCGTCCCGACGCCGTCCGTGGATCGACCCAGCCCGACCCGCCCACCTGGCTGCTACTCAGGGAAGAAATGTTCATGGCCTCCCGTGCCGTTTTTTCGGTCGCCCTCGGTGCGATCACCTTGCTGTCCGGCTGCTCGGTTTTTCGCAACTACGACAGTGAACTGACCCAGACCAATCAAGAGCTGGCGTCCGGCAATGTCGATGCCGCGTTGACCCTGCTGGAAAAGAACAACACCGGTCAAGACCGGGATCTGTTGTATTACTTTGAAAAAGGTGAGCTGCTGCGTGCCAAAGGCGATCTGTCTGGCAGCCAGACAGCCTGGACCAGCGCCGATCAGCAGGTCGGCCAGTGGGAAGATGCGGTCAAGCTCGACACCGCCAAGTACGTGGCGCAGTTCGGCAGCTTCCTGGTCAACGATAAAGTCCGGCGCTATGAGGGCTACGACTACGAAAAGGTCATGCTGACCACACAGATGGCCCTGAATCTGCTGGCCGTGAACGATTTCGACGGCGCCCGGACCCAGATCAAGAAAACCCATGAACGCGAAGCGGTGATTGCCGATCTGCGGGACAAGGAATACCTCAAGCGCGAAGAAGAGGCCGAGCAGCAAGGGGTCAAGACCGAGTACAAGGACCTTCAGGGTTATCCGGTCGCCAGCCTCGACGCGCCCGAAGTGGTGGGTCTGAAAAACAGCTACCAGAGCGCGTTCAGCCATTACCTGGCCGGTTTCGTCTACGAGGCCCTGGGGGAGAAAGGCCTGGCCGCACCGGGTTATCGCAAGGCAGCAGAGCTGCGCCCCAACACACCCTTGCTGGAACAGGCATTGCTCAACCTGGACAAGCCTGCAGCCAAGAATGATGACAGCGACATCCTGATCGTGGTGCAAAGCGGCCTGGCACCGTCCCGCGACTCGATCCGCATCCCCCTGCCGTTGCCTATCAGTGGCCACATCGTCATCACGCCACTGTCGTTCCCGGTGATCAAGCCTGACACCTCCACCGTGACCTTCGCCCAGATCGATGTCGATGGTCGCCAGATGGATCTGACCCCGCTCAACAGCGTCACCGCCATGTCCCGCCGCGCCCTTCGCGACGACATGCCCGGCATCATCCTGCGCACCACCGTGCGAGCCGTCACCCGTGGCGTGGCGCAAAAGCAGATCAACGACACCAACCCGTTGGCCGGCCTGGCCGTGGGCCTCACGTCGGCCGTGCTCGAAGGCGCCGATACCCGGACCTGGCGCACCCTGCCGGATTACACCCAAGTGGTGCGCCTGCGCCTGAAGAAGGGCGAGCACCAGGTCATCCTGCCCAACGCGGTAGGTGGTTCGGTGGTCAAGGTGGTGGTCGACCAGCGCTACCAGGTTGTCACTCTGCGGGCCGTGGGCAATCAGGTCTTTGCCGGGGGCCTGGCCGCCCAGGTGATGCCGAGTGGCAACCCGACCGCCGTCGCCAGCCTCAAACAACCTTAAGAACGGAGTCTTGTCCACATGCGTTCAAAACTGATCGTCGTCTGCGCCCTGGCCTTGCTGGCCGGTTGCGCCACCCCGCCACCCCCTGAGCCGGGCAGTGCCGCCAGCAAGGTCGTAGCGATGGGCAAGACAAAGAACATCGTGGTCGGCGCCATGCGCGTGGCCCGGGAAAACGGCTACATGACCGTCAATGTGCAGCTGAGCAACACCAGTTACAACAACAAGACGATGTACTACCGCTTTGCCTGGCTGGGGCCTGAAGGCTTTCCGATTGCCGAAGAGGAAACCTGGAAAAGCCTGACACTTTACGGCGAACAAACCAGCTTCCTGCCAGCCATCGCGCCGACCCCCAAGGCCGTGGACTTCCGGTTGGAAATCAATACGCCGTAGGAGCCGCCGAAGGCAGCTCCTACGGCGCATTCCAACCTAAATAATTCTGCTGCCAAGAATCCTTTACGCAGTTACTCGAGAGCGCTTCCATGTTCACACGCGTTGCATTCATCACCCTCGCCGCCCTGCTGGTCAGCGGCTGTGCCAACAACTCCCCGGTACTGGGCAACAAGAATATTACCTATGGTGACACCAAGGCCGTGGAAACCGTGACCAACGAGTTCGGCTCCACCGACCTGCAGATGATTGCCGAGTCCATGACCCGCTCACTGGCCCAGTCCGGTGTCCTGCACGGTCGTCCGGTGGTTCAGGTCTATGACGTGAAGAACAAGACCAGCGAGTACATCGATACCCGTGAAATCACCACCAGCATCAAGACCCAGCTGATGAAGACCGGCGCGGCGCGCTTTGCCAGCGACAACAACGCCATGGACAGCCAGGTCGACCAGCTCAAGCTGCAGAACCAGAGCGGACTGTACAAGAAGAGCACCGTGGCCAAGACCGGCAACATGATCGCCGCCAAATACCGCCTCGAAGGCTCTATCAGCTCGATCGTCAAGCGCAGCAGCGACTACAAGGACGTCTTCTACAAATTCAGCCTGCAATTGATCGACGTCGAAAGCGGTCTGGCCGAGTGGATGGACGAAAAAGAAATCCGCAAGACCACGGAGCGCTAAGCCATGCGCACATGGATAGGCATCATGGCCCTGGCCTGCGCGTTCGGCGCGCAGGCGGCCCCGAAAGTCGCCGTTACCGACCTGGCCTACCAGCAACGGGTGGAGGAATACATCCACACCGTTTCGGCCCAGAGCAACTTCCAGGCGAATACCTACAGTGCCAGCGCGTCGTCGAGCTACGACGAGATGGAAGCCACCAGCAGCTATATCGAGCAAGGCGAACTGCGCAAGTTCACCGGTGACATCAAGGGTGAAATCCTGCGCAGCGGCATGTTCCAGCTAGTACAGGGCACGCCTCACACCGAGTCCTCCACCGGCGACGTCTACGATGTAATCAAGCGCATCAGAGCCGGACGCTTCAAGGGCGCCGACTACGTGCTATTCGGCACGGTATCGGACATCGATTTCACCCGAGACATCAATGAACTGGCCAACACCGACAGCTACTCGGCGGTGCTAGGACTGACCCTGGTGGCCGACTTCAGCCTGATCAACACCCGGACCTTCGAAATCACCTCGGCGTTCACCGCCATGGGTGAAGGCCAGGACACCAAATTGCTGAACCACCGGGACGCACGCATCAGCCTCAACCGCCCTCGCGTGGTACGCGACGTGTCCAAGTCCTTGGGCGAGGACGTGGCGCGACAACTGAGCGAGCAGCTCGGCGGTCCAAGCCATGAGCCGCCCGGCGAGCCGGTACCACGCAACAACCTGCCACGGGACACCGCACCGGTAATCCTGCGCTAAGCACCGGAGCCCCTGCTCCCCAACCCTGGGACAGAGGCTCCTGCGGCGCCATCAAGCGTCTGCCTGAGCCGTCCCAAGCAGTCGCTCTCCGGCTTTCTCACAGATTGAATCGCGTCCAGCAACGGTTGCCACCTGTGACTATCCGCCGTCTGTTCATTCAGCGGTGTTGGGGACGGCAAGGCTTGGGCCAGCTTCAGGACATTTCCGACTTGCCGCGTGTAAGCACGAACCTCATCGAGCCCCTCGTCTAATGGCAGTGCGATACCGGTGGCGCTATCAAAGGCCTCGATCGTCGGAACGATGCCAAGCTTGCCACGGAGCACCGGGATGCCGAGCCCCGGCATCAACAGGCCCACCAACAGGCGTGGATCTCGACGGCTGACACTCAGGCCAACACTGGCGAGCACCACGGCCACGCCGATGACCTGCCCGGCCGTCGCCAACAGCGACAAGCGCTTATTGGACTCCTCATCGAAAAAAATCGCTCGATATCGGAAGTAGTCACTGAATACTTCCCGCTCGTTCAGCGCCGCGTTCATGAACCAGGCGCGAGAATCGTGGACATGTTCATCGAACAACCGCACCAGATCCCAGGCTTCATCATCGCGAGGCGCCAGGTCCTCACCGAACCAGCGCACCACTTCCCGATTGCCGGCCCGGCGCAGGTCACGGTATTCCTCCGCTTCATCCTGCTCGTTGAGCAGGTAGACCAGGCCGCCAACCGACGCATTGATGAGGCGACCTTGACTCAGGCCGGGGTCGAGGGGACTCAGGTTCCACTCAGGAATGTAGTCGCGGCGAAAATCCAGCATGGCGCCGTGCAACTGACGTTGATCCAGGCTCGGCTCAAACGTTTTTGCTGTATTGAGAGCAATCTCACCCACACCGGTCCGTTGTTCATAAGTGCGCTTCAGGGCCGAATGTCTTTCATGATCAGCGGAAGCGGCGGGAGGCTCCTTGCCGGCACGCAGGGCGGTATTTTTCTCCTGTTGTCGCCGGTGCAGCGTGGAGAAGGCCGAACGTTCCTCGTCGCTCATGTCCTTGCCCTGCACGTGGGCCCAGGCCGAGGTGGTGCGAAAGAGAAAATTGGCGTAGCGGTTGATGCGCCAACCGGTAATCAGCCCGGCTTCTCGGGCCATAACCTCTTCGAGGGGCCCATTGTCCTGGGCATCGAGCCAGATATTGAAGCGACGGATCAGCGTTGGGGAGACATCGAAAGCGTCGTAGGTCCCGCCATCCATGACCAACCACGGCCAGCGCTCTTTCTGCTCATCGCTGAGGGCACTGGCAGGTGCCTGCAAGGGAGCGCCGACCTGATAGGCCTCATGAAACATGTGCTGCAAGGGCAATTGGGACAGCAGCTCATGACTGCCTCCCAACGCCTTGCCCTGCTCTCCCGGCGGATAACCTCCGCCAACATCCGAATGCACCCCCGGATAGAGGTATTCAAATGTGCCCGTGCGATAAGTGGATGGACAATCGGGGTCGTCGGGATCGGCTTTTCGACGAATCGAATCCAGGGGGAAACTGCCCCGCTGCTCATGGGCTGCCACCAGGTGTACACAACGCTCCAGGAATATCTGCGAATCGGGCAGCCGCAACGCTCCCTCCGCCCAGCCCATGTGTCCGCTGACAAAGGGCGCCAGATCCGCCATGCCCACCGACGCCACCGTGTCGAACAGACCGAGGAAACCGATGCTGATGGGCACACCGGCGAACAGGTGGCAGGTTTCGCCGTTCGCCCCGACTTCGGTCAGTTGACGTAACCACTGTGTAAACGTCCGGGCCTGGGCGGCGCCACGGGAGAAGCCATAGACATACAGGCGCAGGAACTTGATCCGTGGGATCGAGTGACTGGCGTGCAGACGCTCAACCGTCTCACGCAAGCCTATCAATGGCTCTTCCAGCACAGCACGCCTGCGCGCTTGTGCGGTATTGAGTGCATCCCCCACGCAACTGCTCATCCGCCGGACCCAGGCAAGGGCTTGCGCCGATTCCAGGTGCGACTCCCCACAGTGTCGACGCAAAGCATCGATCAGCCGCGTCAGGCCCCAGTTGATGCGATTTTCGCCACCACGAGCCGCCACCAGCCCCATGGCGTCAGGTTCAAACTCACCGACTTCCGGAAACTCGGTGCCGACACCCTGCATGTAATAGGCATAGAAACCTGCCTCATTGGCCCGGCTTTGCCCCGGACCGGTGCCGCCACCCAGGCTGGCGTGATACAGGCGCGCGACGTTGCTGGTGGTCGGCGGGTGGTTCCGCTTGTCTGTGGGTTCGTGGTTATTGGTGCCGTCAAAACACAACGTGACATGCAACACGTCCATGCAGGGTGGGCCGGAATAGGGAATGTCTGCCGCCCTGCAAGCCGCTCTGTAAATGTTCGCAGCCTCGGTCAAGGTTTTCTGCTGTTCGACATGGTTGTGCGCGACGTCTTTAGGCGTTCGCGGCAACATTCCCTCTTTGGCAAAAAACGGCGTCACGGCCAGGGGCTGCGGCCTGCTTCTCAATGTACCGGGCATGGCGACAGCGCCTCCATCCTGCGGGGGAAACCAAAGGGATAACCGGGCATGCCCGGCAACGTCACCACCGCGGACACGGCGACTTGATCACAAGGCAGGAAATGCACGTCAACCACACCGAGCCGCTCGTAGGGCGCCACCTCAACCCAGACGCTGTGCCGGCTGTAGCCGGCCCGATGGGCTTTCATCCGCGTCCGCCATTCATCCGTGTGCCGTCGCTCCGGCCAACTGCCATAAGCGTGGGGCGCCGGATCCTTTTCCCACTCCACCAACACCTTCAGTCCCGGACTCCATTGGGCAGGCATCCCGACACAACAGTTCTGCTTGCCGCCACCGCCATAAGGACCGATGCCCGGCCCACCGTTGCGGTTGACGCTGAAGTGATGGATGGCCGCCGACGTATGGTTATAGCCTTCGATGGGCGTGCCGATCAGGCTGGTCTGCGCAGGCATGCAACCGCAAAGAGCACTGAAGACCGACAACCCCCATGTCCCTGGACGCGTCATTGGCCGATACCTCGTTTGCCCTTCGCTTGGGCGGCACACTCCACGAGCCATTCCTCGAGGAACTGCTCCCGCGCCGCTCCCATCAGCCGCTGACGGTCCGCATCGACATGAACGCGAAAAGCCTGGTGGATGAAGGTCTCGAACGAATCGAAACCGTAAGGGCCCGGTAGGATTTCCTGCCGGGCACACCACTGTTGCG
The DNA here is from genome assembly GCF_001269905.1 of Pseudomonas corrugata. Classification (GTDB taxonomy): domain Bacteria; phylum Pseudomonadota; class Gammaproteobacteria; order Pseudomonadales; family Pseudomonadaceae; genus Aquipseudomonas; species Aquipseudomonas corrugata. Next base: position 271,140 of record NZ_LHVK01000003.1, read on the forward strand.
CATCGCTGAGGACGCCCACTTCGGCGATTTGCTCATCGCTCAACCGCAACACCGGTGCGCCCTGCCCCACATCCCTCTGCCGGACATCGAATCCCGCCATCTGGCAGGCCTTGCCATCGCGGTCGATCCACTGCCAATTGATGACGCCCTCATGGAGCATCCTGAGCTGGTCGGGATCGAGCAGTTCGCACAAGAGTCTGAACAAGCGGGTGTCGTAGTAGCGCAGCACACCGCTTTTGTGGCCCTGATCCCATTCAGCCTGGGTGCACCGTCCCAGGCGTTCGCCAAGGGCATCGAACGACCAGCGGCTGAACAGCGCCAGCACTCGCGAATGGCGGTAGCACATCTGGATGAAGTCCTTCAGCCAGAGCTGCTGCACGGCATCGAAGAGCAGAACCCGCACCAGCACCGGTCCCTGGTCAGCGAAAGCCCGTTCGGGAGAATCCCGGAGCAGAAGCCGATAGCGCGGCGACGGCGCGAGCTCGTCCAAGCGTTGCAGCAGCGGATAGTCAAACAGCGCGCAGTTGATCAGCAGGTCCACATGAGTGAGGCCGCAGGCCTTGGCCTGAGCGTATAGATGTTGCAGCCATTGCAGGGCAGTTGGAGACATGATCATCCTTGAAAGTTGACCCGCTCAGAGACGGGCGGCCAAGCCTCTGACCTGGGCTTGGGCCTGTTGAAAGCAACGTTTGCACAGCACGCCGATCGACAGGGGCGCTCTACCCGCCGGCGGCCCGGTCGCGCCTTCACTTATCGCAACGACGCCGGTCGAAGTGGCTGCGCGTCCGGCCACTGGGTCATCGGTTTCCCCCGGCCGGCGGGCAGACTTGTTCTGCAAAGTCGCTCCAGGACCCGGACCGCCTCCCGGTTCGATGGGAGTGCTGCTGAAAATGCCGTCGGCACCAATACGCAGAAAATGGCCACCGCCTTCCAGGGTCAGCTGCGATCCGGACTTGACTGTCAGCGCACCCGCGCATTCGATCTGCAGGACCTGCCCGGCGCGAATCACCAGGGTCTCACCGGCCTGTGCATGGAGGCTGCCGTTGATGTTGAGAAAATCGTCGGCATTCAGTTGCGTTACGCGATGCCCTCCAACGGTGTGGTGCTCCTCGCCCCGTATTTCGCTGTAGTGCTGACCGGCCAGGGTAATGCGCTGGTCGCGGCCGATCTCCAGCGTGTGGTCATTGCGCACGTTGGCGAACAGGTCGCGTTCGGCCCGCAGATAGATCCGTTCGGCCCCCTTTCTGTCTTCGATGTGCAACTCGTTGCTGCCATCCCCTCCCGGCGAGCTTCGACTCTTGAAGACACTGCGGGTGTCGTTGAGGGGTAAGCCATGGGGAACCGGATTGGCCTTGTTTGGCACGCAACCGGTGATCAGCGGTTGATCGGGATCGCCCGCAAGAAAAGTGATCACGACTTCCATGCCGACCCGGGGGATCAACTGGGTACCAAACCCATCCCCCGCCCATCCGGTGGCGACTCGCACCCAGCAACTGCTCCGCTCCGGGTTGCCTTCGGCACGGTCCCAATGGAAACGGACCTTGACCCGGCCATACTCGTCGCAATGAATCTCGCTGCCTTGCGGTCCGCTGACCGTGGCCGTTTCACTGACCAGCACCGGTCGACGATGCCTCACGGACGGGCGATAGAACACGTCCCACGGAACCGCCTTGAACCGGTTGCCATAGCCCTGCTCCGGTATCCCCTCCTCCACATTGCCAATGGCCTCTTCAAGGACCTGGGGCTGCGAGCCTTCATGCCTGAGCCAGGTGAGCAACCAGCGCTGGTTCCAGCAAGCCCGGCCATGGTTCTTCAGGCTCATGAAATGCCCGCTAAGCAGGGCCGGTTGATTGCTGCCGCCTTCGGCAACGCAGGTATCTCTTTGTCGACGTTGCAGGGCTCGCAGGGCCGTCTGTCGGCCCTGAGCCAGCGTCAGGAAACGCCCTGGCGCGTAGGCATAATCCTCTCGATCCGGCTGCGCCCCCTGTGCACCATGCGGGTGATGTCCAGAGGCACCTTCCAGGGTCAGGCGAGGCTTTTCGAAATCATGGTCACGTCGGGTTACCCGACTGGTGGCACCTCGTACCCGAACGGAGAAGGTCCTGATGGTGGGTTCGTCGGCGACCATCGCACCGTCAGGGACGAACGGTGTAGGTGGCAGACTCCTGAACCGGGACTGGTCATCACCAAATACCAGGACATGCTGCTGCGGCCCATGTTCGAAGTGGTAATGCCAACCCTCCTCTTCGCACAGGCGCTGGATAAAGGCCAGATCGCTTTCTTCGCACTGGGTGCAATAGTCCCGGGGTGGATATTCCGTGGGGCCCAGTTGAAAGCGGAAGGCATCCCCCAGCAGACCATGCAGTTTGAGCACCTCTGTGATGATCTGGCGAACAGTCTGTCGCTGAAAGATTCGCCGATTGAAGGCCAGCTCGAGACTGCTCAGGCGCGGCACCAGCGTCGCGTGATAATGGGTCAGCCGCTGCCCGGACTCGCCCACGGCGAAATCCGCAATTTGCCCGTGGATGCCATTGCCCAGCGTATTGAAAGCCAGAAAGGCGGGACGATGCAGAAACCGTTCAAGCGCCAGGCCGGCATGCTCACTGACAAGCCTGATTCTGAATTCAAAAGGCCGGCTGATTGCCTCCGTGCCCTCGAAGGCGAGAACACCGAGTTCATCGGGCAGGCTGTCGATCGTCAACCTGAACTGGGCTGTGGAGAGCGCGGGCATTTACGGTCACCGGATGAACGAGAGAGCTCCATGATCGAAAAATCGACGCAGGTCGTATGCAGCCCCAATCCGAACACCGCATAGGCAAATTCCCCGCTTACCCCCAGTTAGGTCTGTCAGAAAAGGCGGATTTGTAGGCTGATACCTACCCGCAAGACACAAAAAAGTGGGAGCGGGCTTGCTCGCGAATGCGGTTCGTCAGTCAAAAACACGCCAACTGATCAACCGCATTCGCGGGCAAGCCCGCTCCCACACTGATTTCCTTATGCAGTACCTTTACATAGCGGCTTTGCGAATCGTCGCCAGTAGACCCGCTGCGCCAATGAACAATCCGGCGAAGGTCCGATTCATCCGCCGTTGCTGCTTCGGAGTACGCAACAGGCGCAGGACTTTGGCAGCCAGCCCGGTGTAGCCAGCCATGACGATGAGGTCGACGCAAATCATGGTCACGCCCAGGATCAGGTACTGTTTGAGCAGAGGGGCATGGGGATCGATGAACTGCGGCAGTACCGCCAGCATGAACACCAATGCCTTGGGGTTGCTGATGTTCACCAGAAAGCCACGGAACATCAGCGCCAAGGGCTTGCCGATGGGCCGTGGAGTGGCTTCATCGCTGATCTCGCCGGGGATGGCTCGCCACTGCTTGATGCCCAGGAACACCAGGTAGGCAACCCCGAACCATTTGATTGCATAGAACGCCGTGGCTGAGGTGGAGAGGATCGCGCCGACGCCCGCAGCGACAATCACGATCTGCAACGCCAGGCCCAATTGCAGGCCCAGGGCATTCCAGTAGCCACGCCAGAAACCGTACTGCAGACCGCTGGACATCGATGCGATGGCACCCGCGCCCGGCGAAAGACTGATCACCCAACAAGCGGCGAAAAACGCCAGCCATGTTTCCAGCACCATTGCACACCTCGGCCAAGATTTCGTCTAGACGACTAAGCTAATGCGCCGCCGCGCGGCTGACCATCGTTATTTCAGAAACCTTGGAGCAGCAGGGACTGGCTACTCGACCAACCCACCCACCGGAAAAGCCTCGCTACCGCGCCAACGCCGGACCGAACGCTGGAAGAACAGGCTGTTGGGCACTTGCACCATGGAACTGCCAGTGCCGAGTTCCTCGGGCTCGATCAAAGTGGTGTAAAGCAGGTTGATCGCTACCACCCGCCCTTTGATGCCAGGCTTGTCGGTCGCTTCCACCAGCTCGACCACATCGCCCAGGCGAAATGGCCCGACGGTGTAGATCAGGACCGCGCACAGCAGATTCGACAACACGCTCCAGATGGCGAAAAACGCCACGGCCGCCACCGCGACGAAGCCGGAAATCGCGGTCCACAATACCGTGGCCGACACCCCCAGGCGCTCAAGCACCACCAGCACCGCGCTGCCCATGATCAGCCAGCGCAGCACGCCCCGCAGAACGATCAATAGGTGAGGTGGAAACGGGTAGCGCTCGCCGAGTCCCGTAAGCGCACGCGCCACGACACGCTGCATCACGTAACCGACCAGCAGGATCAGCAGGACTTGCACGCCGAGCCAGAGCGGCTCGATCCACATGACCGGGATGGGCAAGGTCAACGCTTCCATCAGGACAGCGCCTCCAGCTCCGCTTGCAGGGTTTCCAGCAATTCCAGGGCTTGCATCCACGCCTCCTCAAGCTCCGCCTCCCGAACCTTCAACCGGGCCTGTTCGGCCAGCAGATCGCGCAATTCATCCCTGCGCGCTGCTTCGTAGAGACCACTGTCCCCGAGACTGGTTTCGATTCCATGCAGTTTTTCATGCAGCTTGCCCAGCTCGGATTCGAGCTTGTCGGCCTCGCGCTTGTGCGGCGCAAGCTGCTGACGCAGGGCGGCGGCGGCCTGGCGCTGGGCTTTCTTGTCGGTCTTGTCCGGGTTCACTGGCGTCGTACTGACCGGCGCATTGCGCTGGCGGTAGTCCACCAACCAGCGTGCGTAGTCTTCGAGGTCGCCGTCGAACTCTTCGACTTTGCCGTCGGCCACCAAGAAGAAATTATCCGTGGTGCTCTTGAGCAGGTGCCGATCGTGAGACACCACCAGCACCGCCCCACTGAACTCCTGCAAGGCCATGGTGAGGGCCAGGCGCATTTCCAGGTCCAGGTGGTTGGTCGGTTCGTCGAGCAAGAGCAGATTCGGCCTCTCCCATGCGATCAACGCCAACGCCAGGCGTGCCTTCTCGCCACCGGAGAAATTCAGCACCGGCTCGTCGATGCGCGCGCCCCGGAAGTCAAAGCCGCCGAGGAAATCACGCAAGGTCTGCTCGCGTTCGGTCGGCGCCAGGCGCTGCAAGTGCAACAAAGGGCTGGCCTTGGCATCAAGGGAATCCAGCTGGTGCTGGGCAAAGTAGCCGACCACGGTATTCTCGCCACGGGTCAGGCGCCCGGCCAGGGGCTGGAGTTCACCGGAGAGGTTCTTGATCAGGGTCGATTTACCGGCACCGTTGGGGCCCAGCAGACCAATGCGCGCGCCGGGCGTCAGTTGCAGCTTGACCTTCTCCAGCACAGTCTTGTCGCCGTAGCCCAGTCGCGCGTCGGACAGGTCGATCAACGGGCTGGAGATCTTGGTCGACTCGCGGAAGACGAAATCGAACGGCGAATCGACGTGGGCCGCGGACAGCTCCTCCATCCGTTCCAGCGCCTTGATCCGACTCTGGGCCTGACGGGCCTTGGTGGCCTGGGCCTTGAAGCGGGCGATGTAGCTTTCCATGTGCGCGCGCTGCGCCTGCTGCTTCTCGTAGGCTTGCTGTTGCTGGGCCAGGCGCTCGGCACGGGCCCGTTCGAAAGCCGTATAGCCACCGCGATACAGGACGAGCTTGCGCTGATCGACATGGGCCACGTGGTCCACCACCGCGTCGAGGAAATCACGGTCGTGGGAAATCAGCAGCAGCGTGCCCGGGTAACTCTTGAGCCAGTCCTCGAGCCAGATGATGGCGTCAAGATCCAAGTGGTTGGTCGGCTCGTCGAGCAGCAGCAGATCCGAGGGGCACATCAAGGCTTGCGCCAGGTTCAGGCGCATCCGCCAACCGCCGGAGAAGTCCCCGACCTGGCGGTCCATCTGTTCGTTGGTAAAACCCAGGCCGGCGAGCAACTTGCGGGCACGGGCATCGGCGGTGTAGCCGTCGGCGCTGTCGAGCTCCGAATGCAACCGGGCCAGGGCTGCGCCGTCGTGAGCCGCTTCGGCGACAGCCAGGTCGCGTTGAACCTGACGCAGGCGTATATCGCCGTCGAGCACGTAGTCCACCGCCAGGCGTTCGAGGGTATCGACCTCCTGGCGCATGTGGGCAATACGCCAGTCAGCGGGCAGCGAGCAATCACCGGAGTCCGGGTGAAGCTCGCCCCGCAACAAGGCGAACAGGCTCGATTTGCCGGCGCCATTGGCACCGATGAGGCCAGCTTTGTGGCCGGCGTGCAGGGTCAGCTCGGCGTCTTCTAGCAGACGTTGCGGGCCACGCTGTAAAGTCAGGTTCTGAAGTCGGATCATAATGGCGGCGGAGTCTACCAGCTTCGCTCGCAACTGGCGCGAGTAGCACGATGTCCTCTGACCTGTGGAAATTCTCCCTCGACCTCTATGCGCGGCCCGGCGTGGAGCCGATCTGTCTGGCATTGCAGGAGGCCGGCGCAAGCGTCTGCCTGCTGCTTTGCGGCCTGTGGCTGGAGCAGCGCGGCGTGGCCTGCGATGAACAAAGACTGCAACAGCTTCGGCAGCTGGCACAGTCTTGGGAAAAAGAGGTGGTGCAGCCACTACGGACGCTTCGCACCCAATGGAAAGCTGGCGCCCTGCAAGACACGGATCTCACTCATCTGCGCGAGCAGGTCAAGAAGCTGGAGCTGGAAGCCGAACGGTGTCTGCTGGAGCGATTGGAAGCAGTGGCTGCACGCTGGCCTGAGGGGCGTCAGAACGACTCGGCGCGATGGCTGCAAGGGCTGGCGGCGAGTGCCGGACCAGCGAACCACGACGCGCTGCATCAGTTGCGCGTCGTGGTCTCCAGTACTTAGGAAGCGCTGGTTGGGGTGCCGGTGCTCGGCGCAACGGAAGCCGATGGGCTGACCGTCGAAGCCGGGGTGCTGGCAGTTGGAACGGGGGTCGCTGTCGGGGCCGGCGATGCAGGCTTGGCAGCTGGCGCAGTCGCAGTTTTTGCCGCGGCTGGCTTTTTCACAGCGGGTTTTGCTGCTGGCTTGGCAGCGGCAGGTTTTGCTGTAACAGGCTTGGCAGCGGATTTGGTCGCAGCTGGTTTGGCAGCAGTTGGTTTAGTCGCAGCCTTGGCAGGCGCTTTGGCAGCGGCCGGTTTGGCAGCTGCAACAGGTTTGGCGGCAGCGGTTTTCGTCGCGGCAGGTTTGGCAGCAGCCGTTTTTGTCGTCGCTGGTTTGGCAACTGGCTTCGCCGCGACTGCTTTTGCAGGGGCTTTGGCGGCTGGCTTGGCCGCTGCGGTTTTCGTCGCGGCGGGTTTGGCGGCGACTGCTTTTTTAGCGGCCGGTTTCACAGCAGCTTTCGCAGCAGGCTTGGCGGCAGCTGTTTTTGCAACAGGCTTGGCGGCAGCTTTGACAGCCGGTTTTTTCGCCGCTGGTTTGGCTGCGCTGGCAGCGACCGATTTAGCAGCAGGCTTGGCTGGTGCTTTTGCCGGTGCTTTTGCCACGACGGGTTTAGCTACCGGTTTCTTGGCCGATACAGCGGCAGGCTTGGCAGCACGAAGCGTCAGCGCCTTGCCGGCAGCCTCTTGCACGCGACCAACGCCCTGAGCCAGCTTCAGGCTTTCCTGGGCATCACGCTTGAGCTGCAGAATGTAGGCGCGGGTTTCGGACTGACGATCCTTCAAGGCATCGAGCAGGTCTTCGAGTTCTTTGACGACATCCTTGGCCTTGGCTTGTGCCTTGGCCTTGCCGGCGTTAGCTGCGTCTTGCAGTTTGGTGCGCGACTTGTGCAGTTTTTCCTGCGCCTTGCCGCGTTGTTTTTCCAGTTTGGCGAGCAGTTTTTCAGCATCAGCCAGGGCTTGGGAGCAGGCGTTTTCCAAATGCTCGAGCAAGGCGCCCGAAAGTTGTTGGAGCAAGTGCAACGGAGTATTTACAGGCTTCTTGGTGGCCGACATGGTTTACCTCCTGACTGACGTGAGTGCGGCTCATACTAGACCTCTGCTGCAACCGCCGCTAGGGCATGTTGACAGTACACAGGGCGTTGCGTTGCAAGAGACAAAAAAACTTCTGCGCCATTGCCGGAGCAATCCCACTTCGCAGCAATCGGCGCTGGCATAATTCCTCCATTCGAGCCCGGAGAGCACACATGACGCGTCACCTGTTTTTCCTCCTGTGCATGGTTTGCTCCATGGTCCAGGCCGTCGAAAGAACCAGCGCAAACGATGCCCATGACCTGGCCTACAGCCTGGGCGCGAGCCTGGGTGAGCGCCTGCGCCAGGACGTGCCTGACCTGCAGATCCAGGCATTGGTGGAAGGTCTGCAACAGGCCTACCAGGGCAAGCCGCTGGCACTCAAGGATGAGCGCATCGAACAGATCCTGGCCAATCATCAGGCACAGCTGACAGCGCAATCGACGACACCACGGATTGAAGTGGCGCTGAAAACGGAGCAGAAATTTCTCAACGAGGAAAGAAACCGGCCAGGTGTAAAGCAGTTGGAAGACGGCATCCTGTTGACTGAACTCAAGCCCGGCAACGGGGTGAAAGCCGGTCCCCACGGCAAGGTGCAGGTGCTGTACACCGGTCGCTTGCCCGACGGTACCGTATTCGACTCCAACCACCAGGCGCAGTGGTTCAGTCTCGACAGTGTGATTGATGGCTGGCGCGTTGCGTTGCCGCAAATGCCCGTAGGCGCGAAATGGCGACTGGTAATTCCGTCGACCCAGGCCTATGGCGCGGAAGGGGCCGGGGATGTGATTCCACCGTTCACGCCACTGGTGTTCGAGATCGAATTGCTGGGTGCGACGAGCTGACATTGCCCATACGAAAAACGGTGCGCAATGCGCACCGTTTTTTTTGCCGCCAAGCGATCAAGCCTGAACTGCCGCCTCTTCCTTATGGGCGTTGTGCAGCACTTCAATCAGGCAGTCCTCCAGCTCGAACCGCTCGTGCAGAAGGCCACCGAGCTCCTTGAATTTTTCCGCTACGCATTTGCCTTCATCGCACAGGTCATTGAATGCCAGCAGCTTCTCGGTGATGACGTCGATGCGCGGGTAGATCTGCTCGGCGAGCTCCAGGCCACGCTTGTCGTTGAAGGCCTTGGCCTCGCCGGTGAGTTGCTCGTAGATCTCGAAATGCCCGGCAGAGACATAGTCCACCAGCACGCCGCAGAATTCCTGCAACGGCTTACGGCTTTCACCCAACACTTCAGGTTTGTCACCGAGAGCATCATAGGCTCGAACCAGTTCATGACGCTCCTGCAACCAGCGGTCGATCAGCAGATGCACCCCACCCCATCGTTCCTGAGCATTCTGACAACTTTCGAGCATGGCGATTTCTTCCCTTGTGAGTCATGCCCCTCGCAGCCTGCATACACCTTGATGATTCATGGCAAGCCGGACACAACATGATCGAGCGGCATAATTCCAATGATACGTGCGGGCCAGATTATGCCCGCACGACAGCCGCTTCAAGGTACGCAGACGACAAAGTTCATACAAGTGTTTAATCCGCGACCCGGACCAATTGCGACATCTTGTCGCCCAGCGGTCGGATCAGAGCGTTCCAGACCAGGCGAAGCAGCAGGTAGGTCATTGCAATGGAGACGGCGAGGAAAAACAGCAGGCTCCATTCGGGGATGCTCAAGTCGAACAATGTCCAGGTGACACCCGCACAATCGACCGCACCGTCCAGGGCTCGCTGCATGGCGCTCCACCATGAGCTGGCGCCCGTCATTTGGGCCGGGCAATCGGACATTGGCTCGAGCGAATGACTTTGCAACAGAACCTGACGCCATGCCAGGGCCATTCCTCCCGACACGAACACCAGGCCCGTCACCCCGTAAAGGATGCTGCCCTTTCGACCCGGGCCATGCATGCAGGCCGCGAAACCGTTCACCATGAACAGCACCAGGCACAAACGCTGCAAGACACACAGGCTGCAAGGCGTCAGACCGACTGCGTACTCCAGATAGCTGGCGATGCCCAAAGCCAGGGCTGCGGCCGCGGAAGCCATGAAAAACAAGAAGCGAGAGCAAGCCAAAGACATGGCGGTTCCGTAACAGAAGAGACAAGCAGTTACGGTAGAGGAAAGCCCTCGGGCCTTTCAAGGCGGGTCCGCGCAGACACTTCACCAAGGGTGTAGGGAATTCCCGACAGGAACGAGGGGATTCAGCGCAATCCCCTGTAGGACTTTCCCGAATACATCATTTGAGCCTTGAGCCAGGCAACGAAGGTCGACCGTCCGCCTGACAAAACCATCTCAAGCCGCCCGATACCCTGAGTTTTCTTAACTGGGCAGCGCCTGGGCCGGAACCGGTAATGGCGCAGCAAGCAAGCGCTCATCCAGCAACCCTAGGCCCTCCTGGAACAGCTGATTGCTGCGCTCGGCATCTCCCAGTTGCGCCAGTAGTCTTGCCAGTTCAGCACAGGCTTCCGGATTGCGCTGGATTCGCAGGCTGCCCTCCAGATAATCCCGCGCCTTGCCCCACAAGCTGTTCTGCAGACACAGGCGGCCCAACGTCAACAGCAGGCTGGAGTCGGCCGGATGATCCTTGAGCCAGCCTTCGGCTGCTTGCAGCTGTCGAGCTGGATCATTGCCACGGACCAACCCGTATAGACGCGCCAGGTGGCTGTCATAATGACGCTTGAGCGCGGTGCGCAATACTTCCTCGGCCTCGCCCTGCGCGCCCAGCTGTCGCAGTTGCTCGGCATAGGCCAACACCAGCGCCGGCTCCTGGCGCTGCGCAGAGGTCAGCTGTTGCCAGGCGCGGTTCAGCGATTGCAAGCCGACGCTGCCGTCTTCTTCACGATGGGCCGCCAGGGAGAGATTTTCACCCCAGGCCCGGCGTTCCAGTTCAGCCAGCTCCGCCGTCGGCAGGACCTTGTCCTTGCGCAGTTCCGGCAAGAGGCGAATCACCGCCGACCAATCACCGCGCTGCTGATGCAGCCGCTGCAGCTGGCGCAGGACCTGGACGTTATGGGGATGACGATCATGCATGGCTTGCAGAGTGACCAAGGCACCGTCGGTGTCGCCTCGATCCACCTGCAACTGCGCGTGGCTCAGCGCAATGGCCAGCTCCGCCTGAGGCTGGCGCTCCAAGGCGCGCTCCAGCAGATTGTCGCTTTGTTCATAAAGACCTTGTTCGTTGGCCGCACGGGCCGCGCCGAGGTAATACAGCAACGGCTGGCGCTCAGCTTCCGCGGCACGATGCAAATGCCTCTGGGCACTGGCCCAGCGACCTTCGGCAAGGTCCAGTTGACCGTGTTCGATCGCCACTTGTACGCGCCGGCTGCGATTGCGCCGCGACCACGGATTGACCACGCCGCCGGACGTGGTCACCAGGCCGATCAAGGCGCGCACGCCCCGCCACAACAGCCAGAGTACCGCCACCAACGCCAGGGTGACCCACAGGCCGGCTTCGTAGCGGAAGTTCTTGTACGCCACCAGCACGTAACCCGAATGCTCGGAAATCGCCACGCCCAACAGGGCGGCGGCAGCGATGACCACGAACAGAATCACGTAGAGACGCTTCATGGCGTGGCCCCCTGCTCAGCAGGCTTGGCCAGTGGCTTGACCGACTCCTCGGCATTCAGGTTGCGGCGTTCCAGGTAGGCCTGGACGCTGCTCAGGGTCGCGGTCAGGTCCGGTGTGACCACTGTCACCGGTTGTTTGGCCAGTTCAGCCACTCGCTCGAGCATGACTTTGCTCTGCGGGTTGTCCTGATTGAAGTTGTTCTTGAGTACATCGCGGGCCTCGACCAACGCCTGGGTATACACCGGCGTCTGCCCGTTCAGGGCCGCCCATTGCGCTTGCTCCAGCGCCAGACTCAACGCCAGGCGCACCTGCATCAGGCTCTGCCCGGCGAGCAGCGGACGGACGTTCTCGTCGGCATTGAAGTCGATGCGGATATAGCGCGATATCCGATCCCACCACTGCGCCCAGCGGCTGGCACCATCGCCATCGGCCGTCAGGCCCAGCAGGGACTCGCCACGATCCTTGTACTCCGGCGCCAGCTCCGTGAGTTGCAGCACTTGCTCACGCAAGGCTCCCAACTGGAGGAACAGCCCGGTGCGATCCGGCTGCTCGGTGCTGCGCAACGCCGCAAGCGTCTTGGCCAATTGCTCGCGGGCAGCGAACGAGCCCGGATCGTTCTGTTCCCGCAGGATTTCGTCGGCGCCCTGGACCAGGGCCTGGGCACTGCTGATGTCCTGCAAGGCGGAAAGGCGCAGGCTGGCAAGGCGCAACAGATGCTCGGCCTCGGCCAACCGCCAGTCCTTGCGACTGGCACCAAGAACGGTCTCCAGACGCTGGCTCAGGTGTTGCTGGTCGCCTTGCAGTTGGGCGACCTGACGCCGTCGCTCCTCCAGCTCTTCGGCCGCCGGCATCTGTGCGAGGCGCTCGCTGAGGCGTTGCTCACTGAGTTTGAGGTTCTGGGCCTGATCATTCAGTGCCTGGACCTGGGCGGACTGTTGCTGGTTGTTGGCCTGCAGGTGACGCACCTGCCAGACACCCCAGCCGCCAACGGCCACGCCAGCGGCCCCCAGCAGCAACGCGACAATGGCCAACCCGTTACCGCGACGCGGCGCTACCGGTGTCGGCGTTTCCACCGGTGAATCGATCACGGGTCGGTCTTGATCTTTTGGCAAGGCTGTTTCGCTCACGTGTCCATCCTTTGCATTAGAAAACGGCACGGATTGCTCCCGTAACGCCGCCAGCAAAGCCGCGGCACTGGCGCCACGACAATCCACAACTGATCGGGCCCCGGCGGCCCGCGCCATCTCGGCAACCCTTGGGCTTGGTACAAACAACGGCAACCGCGCCAGATCTGGCCACGCGGCACCCGCCAGGCGATGCAGATGCTCGAAGCTCTGCCCACTGCTGACCATGAGGGCGTTCAAGCGTTCCGCTTCGACCTTCGCCGGCAATTCACCGTCGCGATACGCTGGCAGGCTGCGCCGGTACAATTCCAGATACTCGACACTAGCACCTTGCTCGCGCAAGCGCTCTGCCAGCAAACCCCGGCCACCCTCGCCACGCACGATCAAAACCTGGGGACGAGTCCGGGAGAGAGCCTGACGCAACGCCGGGAGTTTAAGCAAGGCTTCGCTGTCGTCGCCATCGTCTGGATAAAACACCGTGAGGCCCGCATCGGCCAGGATCTGCCCGGTGGCCGCCCCCACGCTGAACCAGGGTTGCTTCGGCGGCTCGGGCCAATGTTCGCGCAGTTGCTCCAGGCACAGCCGGGCGGCCGGCTTACTGACGACGATCACGGCGCAGTACTGGTCGAGCCGCTGAAGCATCGCCCGGCCGGCATCGGACAAGGGAATCGGTTCAATATCCAGCAACGGCAAGCGACTGCTGAATATGCCGGCCTCGGCCAGGGCAGCCGCCAGGGCCGACGACTCGTCCTCCGGTCGGGTCAGCAGCAACCGCCAGCCCATCACGCGTGGCCAGCCTCGCCGTAGACTTTCTTGAGGATGTCGCCAGCGCCCTGCTTCAGCAAGTCTTCGGCGACCCGCACCCCCAGCCCTTCAGCATCGCCACGGGGCGCCCGGGCCTCGGAGCTGAGCAGCGTGCCGCCATCCGGATCGCCCACCAGGCCACGTAACCAGACTTGTTCGCCTTCAAGTACGGCATAGCAGGCAATCGGCACCTGGCAGCCACCGTTGAGGTGTTTGTTGAGGGCGCGCTCGGCAAAGACCCGCGTCGCGGTGTCTTCATGATGCAGGGGGGCCAGGAGTGCATGGACCTCGCTGTCAGCGCTGCGGCATTCGATGCCTACCGCTCCTTGCCCACCGGCCGGCAGGCTGTCGTCGACGCTGATGGCCGAGGTGATGCGGTCCTCGAAGCCCAGGCGGATCAGGCCGGCGGAGGCGAGGATAATGGCGTCGTACTCGCCAGCGTCGAGCTTGGCCAGGCGAGTGTTGACGTTGCCTCGCAGAAAGCGGATTTGCAGGTCAGGACGGCGGGTCAGCAACTGCGCCTGGCGACGCAGGCTGGACGTGCCGACCACGCTTGCGGCAGGCAGCGCTTCCAGGCTGGCAAAGGTATTGGAGACGAACGCATCGCGCGGGTCTTCCCGCTCGCAGATGCAAAACAGGCCCAGGCCTTCGGGGAAGTCCATGGGCACATCTTTCATCGAATGCACGGCGATGTCGGCTTCGTTGTTCAGCAGTGCGGTTTCCAGCTCCTTGACGAACAGACCCTTGCCGCCGATTTTCGACAGCGGCGAGTCCAACAGCTTGTCACCGCGACTGACCATGGGCACCAGCGTCACGATCAGGCCGGGATGGGCGGCTTCCAGACGGGCTTTGACGTATTCGGCCTGCCAGAGGGCCAGGGCGCTTTTACGGGTGGCGATGCGGATCTCGCGAGGGGACATGGATCAATCCGTACTTAAAAGATACGGCGGATAATAACAGCTCAGCCAAATCCGCTTTGACTTGAATCACGACCCCAAGGCCTCCCTGGCCGTCAATATCCTGGAAACTCGAAGGTGCAACGCCGTTGGGGCATTACGCTAGAGCTGCTGCATCATCTTGCGCACGCCGGCCACATGTCGCCGGCTGACAATCAGCGCGTCGCCATTGAGGCCTTTGAGAAACAGCTGGAAATGCCCGAGGGGCGTACGTTGCAGACGCTCGATGCGTTCGCGGGCCACCAGGGCATTGCGGTGGATGCGCACGAACCGCTCGCCGAACTCGTCCTCGAGGGCCTTGAGAGGCTCGTCCAGCAGCACCTCACCACTCTCATGACGCAAGGTCACGTACTTGTGGTCGGCAATGAAGTAGACCACCTGGTTCAATGGGATCAGTTCTATGCCCTTGCGGGTTCGCGCACTGATGTGGCTGCGTGGGCCGCTGCCACTTTCCGCTGCCGGACGGGTCAGCGCCGCCAGTTGCACGCGGTTGGGCCGTTCGGCCTTGCGCAAGGCGTCGAGCAACGCCTCGGAAGTCACCGGCTTGACCAGGTAGCCCACGGCACCGGCCTGCAACACCTCGGGTGGAAAATCGTCCCGAGCGGTGCAAAACACCACGGCGGGAGGCGACTCTCGTTCGCACAGCTTCGCCGCCACCTGCAGACCGTCCAGGCCAGGCATGCGGATGTCGAGCAGCACGATATCCGGCTTGTGGCTGTCGATAAGGGCCAACGCCTCTTCGCCATTGGTGGCGCTCGGCTCCAGGACACTGTAACCCTCGAGTTCGCCAACCATTCGGCTCAGGCGCTCGCGGGTCAGTGGTTCGTCATCAACGATCAGGACATTCATATTGCGCTGGATTCCTGCGTGAGTCTCGCACAAGGATAGCGTAGACAGGGGAAGTGACATCCGTCACCGCGATCCACGCTAAGACTCGCTCGAGGGCCAAAAAGTGCCGCGAGGCGGTTGCCTATCTTTACCAGCGCTTGCCGACCGATGCTCGAGGCCCGTTGCCGCACGGCGTCGCCGTAGGGATTGTTCATTTTCAATCTGATCAATATTGAGCCCCCCTGGTAGATTCGACCCATGCGCCATGATGGAAAAAGCAAAACTCCTATCGTCCACTGTAGACGGTTGCCAAGACGATATTGCTCAATCGGAAAATATCGTTGTGCAGAAACCGGCCTGAACGCCCGGCTCGTGCGCAAAAAACCTGCCGACCAGTGCCAGCGCCAGCCCCGGCAACCCTGCTATCATCCGCCGCAGCCTTTAACCCCTATTTTCTCCACAGCCGATCACGAGCGAATTCATGAGCACTGACAAGACCAATCAGTCCTGGGGCGGCCGCTTCAGTGAACCCGTCGACGCCTTCGTCGCCCGCTTCACCGCCTCCGTCAACTTTGACCAGCGCCTGTATCGACACGACATCATGGGTTCGATCGCCCACGCCACCATGCTGGCCAAGGTAGGCGTGCTGACCGATGCCGAGCGCGACAGCATCATTGATGGCCTGAAGACCATCCAGGGCGAAATCGACGCGGGTCAATTCGACTGGCGTGTCGATCTTGAAGACGTGCACATGAACATCGAAGCGCGCCTGACCGATCGCATCGGCGTGACCGGCAAGAAACTGCACACCGGCCGCAGCCGCAACGACCAGGTCGCCACCGATATCCGCTTGTGGCTGCGTGATGAAATCGACCTGATCCTGGCGGAGATCACCCGCCTGCAGAAAGGCCTGCTGGAACAGGCCGAACGTGAGGCCGAGAGCATCATGCCCGGCTTCACCCATCTGCAGACCGCTCAACCCGTGACTTTCGGGCATCACATGCTGGCCTGGTTCGAAATGCTCAGTCGCGACTACGAGCGCCTGGTCGACTGCCGCAAGCGCACCAACCGCATGCCCCTGGGCAGCGCCGCGCTGGCCGGCACCACCTACCCGATCGATCGCGAATACACCGCCCAACTGCTTGGCTTCGACGCCGTGGGCGGCAACTCGCTGGATAATGTCTCAGACCGCGACTTCGCCATCGAATTCTGCGCTGCCGCGAGCATCGCGATGATGCACCTGTCGCGCTTCTCCGAAGAGTTGGTGCTGTGGACCAGCGCGCAATTCCAGTTCATTGACCTGCCGGATCGCTTCTGCACCGGCAGCTCGATCATGCCGCAAAAGAAAAACCCCGACGTACCAGAACTGGTACGGGGCAAGAGCGGCCGGGTCTTCGGCGCGCTGATGGGCCTGCTGACCTTGATGAAAGGCCAACCGCTGGCCTACAACAAGGACAACCAGGAAGACAAGGAGCCGCTGTTCGACGCCGCCGACACCCTGCGTGACTCGCTGCGCGCCTTTGCCGACATGATCCCGGCCATCAAGCCCAAACATGCGGTAATGCGCGAAGCGGCCCTGCGTGGTTTCTCCACGGCGACAGACCTGGCCGATTACCTGGTGCGCCGTGGCCTGCCATTCCGCGATTGCCACGAAATTGTCGGTCATGCCGTGAAATACGGGGTCGACAACGGCAAGGATCTGGCCGAGATGAGCCTGGACGAACTGCGCCAGTTCAGCGACCAGATTGAGCAGGACGTGTTTGCGGTCCTGACCCTGGAGGGCTCGGTCAACGCCCGCGACCATATCGGCGGCACGGCACCGGCGCAGGTCAAGGCTGCCGTGGTGCGCGGCCAGGCGCTGCTTGCAAGCCGCTAAAAGCTAAAAAGCTTCGCGAGCAAGCCCGCTCCCACATGGGATCTCCAATGAACACAAACTTGTGGACATATAAAGATCCAATGAGGGAGCGGGCTTGCTCGCGAATGCGACCTCAAGAACGCCAAAGACCCTACTTCTTGGCAGCGATCATCGCCAAAAACGCCGGCATTCCCTCCTCCCTGTCAGCCGCAATCCGCTGCACGTTCGGATTCTCTCCCAACCGCTCCATCAGTGCCTTGGCTGCCGGCACGTCCGCGAACAGGTCGATATCGAACAGCTTTTTGCCCACCTGTAAGGCTGGCGAAACACCATAGAGAAAGTACAAGTCGGCAATGCTCAAGCTGTCGCCCGCGACATAGGGTGAGAACTTGCCGTGCCTGCCCAGCGAGGCGAACCCCAGCAGCAGTTCAGCCTTGCTCTTTTCCTTGATGGCATCGGGTACTGTCATGCCGAAGAATGCCTCGGCGTAGCAGGCTCGCCCGGGCAGCTCGATGTACAACTCGATCTCCCGGCACAGGGCCAGGACCCGGGCACGTTCAAACGGATCGGCGGGCAGCAGGGCTTTGCCCGGTTGGGTTTGCTCGATGTACTCGAGGATCACGCTGGTTTCATTGATGAAGCCGTGGTCGGTTTTCAGCACCGGCACTTTGCCCCGCGGGCTGATGGCGAGTACGTCCGGAGTCTGGCTGCCATAGAACGGCACTTCTTCGAAGGGCACCCCCTTCTCCAGCAACGCCAGCTTGACCATGTTGTAATAGTTACTGGCGCAGAAACCATAAAGCTTGAGCATTGCAAATACCTCCAGTCCGTGTGGGGTGGGCAGCCTTGCGTTATAGACTGTCGGGGCATTTCGCGCCAGGCGCATCACGCCGCTGAATGCAGGTAAACTGGCGCCTTTCCCATAGGAGCCAGCCATGAGCGAGCCAACCGACATCGACAACGATGAAGAAGAATTCGTCGAGTCGACCCTGATCGAAGCCATTGAAAACCAGATCGAAAGCGGAAACCCGCCAGCAGCCAAGGCCACCTTCAATAAACTGACCCTGGTCAATTACGAGCGCGAAGAGATCCTCAACCTCATGGCCCATGTATTGGCCTTCGAGATCGACGCCATGCTCGATGAAGACCGCCCGTTCGACACCCAATGGTATGAAGAGGCGTTGCGCAAGCTGCCTGAGTTGCCACCGGAAAAGAACTGAAGCCGCTGCGGCGGGAGGGACGGCCTCAAACACTGTGGGAGCAAGGCTTGCCCGCGATGAAACCGATGCGATCGCTCATGAATCGAGGCGCCTGCATCGCGAGCAAGCTTTGCGCCCACACACGCTCCATCGCCCAAAACAAAAAAAGCCTGCCTCTGACACTGGACAGCTCGACCGAGTACGCTCACCTTAGTGACGCTATCGTCCATATTCCTAGAAAGTCTGGAGTCCTTATGTCGCTTACCCCTGAGCTGGTTGCCGAACTGGAAATCCTTGCACTCTTCAACCTGGACAGTTCCCAGGAAGGCCTGAAAATCCATCAGACCGCTGCCCCTAAAGCCATTGCCGCTGCCCAACGCCTGTACGACAAGGAACTGATCACCCAACCCGACGGTGGTTATCTGACCAGCCTGGGTCGTGACGCCGCGCAAAATGTACAAACCGTCCTGACGATACTCAGCGTTCAAGAAGCCGCCTGACTCCTCCTATCGCCCACGGAAATCCGCTTCGCCGGATTTCCGCAGGCGCGGGCGCCTTGCGTGAAAAATCTGACGTCCAGGCCCTACTTTCAGTTTAAGAATTCCCCAACCCGGACGCTAAACTTCCATCACCTCTGATTTCCCACGTTCGACGCCGCGAGCCGGTTTGAGCCGACATGACCCGCAATCACGAAATACGCCCCGATCTGGACGAGGGAATCGACCGTAAGGTCCTCGGCCAACTGCGCGCACGTTTTCTCAAGCTCAACACCGTCCGGATGGATCGCGCCATGGAGGGCTTGTCGCCTCGCCAGCAAGGCGTGTTGACGCTGCTCCCGCTGTTTTTCCACGTCAACCATCCGCTGCTGCCAGGCTACGTATCCGGCAGTACACCGGCCGGGCTGTCGAACTACGAACCCGACGCCAACGTCCTCGCCGACGCCCAGCGACTGACCCGCTCGTTCTCCTACAAGCCACGCCATGGCAGCAACCCGCCGCGCCCCATCCTGGGCTTGTACCTGATGGGCAGCCTGGGCACGCTCGCCCAGGCTGATCAGAGCGACATGGATGTCTGGGTCTGCCATGGGCCGAACCTGAGCGACGACGAACTGGCCGAGTTGCGCAAGAAGTGCCAGTTGCTCGAAGCCTGGGCGGCGACCCAGGGCGCCGAAGCCCATTTTTTTCTGATCGATCCGGCCCGGTTCGTGCGGGGTGAGCGGGACAATCAACTCAGTTCCGACGATTGCGGTACGACCCAGCATTACCTGTTGCTGGACGAGTTCTACCGCACGGCGATCTGGCTGGCCGGGCGTACACCGATCTGGTGGCTGGTGCCGGTGTACGAGGAAGACAACTATGAGGAATACACCCATACGTTGCTTTCCAAGCGCTTCATCCGCGCCGATGAGACCCTGGACCTCGGGCACTTGGCCTACATTCCACCGGGCGAGTTCATCGGCGCCGGGCTCTGGCAATTGTTCAAGGGCATCGAGTCGCCCTACAAATCCGTGCTCAAACTGCTGCTGACCGAGGTCTACGCCAGCGAACACCCCAATGTCCGCTGCCTGAGCCTGCGCTTCAAACAGGCCGTGTTCGCCAATCGCCTGGATCTGGAGGAACTGGACCCCTATATGCTGGTTTACCGCCGCATCGAGGAGTACCTCAACGCTCGCGGTGAATCCGAGCGCCTGGAACTGATCCGGCGTGCGCTGTACCTGAAGGTCAATCGCAAGCTCACCGGCCAAGGTCGCAGCAGCGGCTGGCAACGGGTACTGCTTGAGCGCCTGGCCAGGGAATGGGGCTGGGACCCGCGCCAACTCGCGCTACTGGACAGCCGCAGCCAGTGGAAAGTGCGCCAGGTCAGCAACGAACGTCGCGCGCTGGTCAACGAACTGACCTACAGCTATCGCTTCCTGACCCAGTTCGCCCGCACCGAAAAAACCGTCAGCCTGATCAACAAGCGTGACCTCAACGTCCTTGGCCGCCGGTTGTATGCAGCCTTCGAACGCAAGGCCGACAAGGTCGAGTTCATCAATCCGGGCATCGCCCCGGACCTGGCCGAGGACACCCTGACGCTGGTCCAGTCGCCCAACAAGAAAGAACCCGGGCAGAACCAGTGGGGCCTCTACAACGGCAGCCTCAACGCTCTGGAGTGGGAAAATTTCGCGCCGATCAAGCGCAGCCGTGAACTGCTGGAGCTGCTGACCTGGTGCCATCGCAACGGCGTGATCGACAGCAGTACACGCCTGGCGCTGCACCCGGGTGACAGTGACTTGAGCGAGTTCGAACTGTTCAACCTGCTGGGCAGCCTGCAACAGGCCATCGCCTTGCCGCTGGTCACGGTCGACGAAGAACAGCTGCTGCACGCCAGCGTCCCCAGTGAAGTGCTGGTCCTGGTGAACGTCGGCGTCGACCCGCTCAAGCATCACCGTGACCTGAATATCCTGATGACTACCGAGCGCACCGACTCCCTGAGCTACGCCGGGGTCCGGGAAAACCTGGTACTGACGCTCGACCAGGTTACGCTTAACAGCTGGAATGAGGTGCTGGTCAACCGCTTCGATGGCGAGCACGCGCTGCTCGACTGTCTGCGCGACTACCTCAACGACCTGCCCGCCACTGCGCGCCAGCCGCGCTTGCAGGTACGTTGTTTCTGCCACAACCGGGCGCAGTTCATTGCACGGCGGGTCGAAGAAGTCATCGAAACAGCCCAGACCCTGCTGCTGAGCAGACTCAACCACCGCTATTTGCTGAAGGTGCAGCAGTATTATCACGTGCTGGAACTGGTTCCCGGCCAGGTCAGGCACGTGGCGCTGAGCAGCCTGTCGGCATTGCTGGATTACCTGGGCGAAGAGCTGAGCACCTACAGCCCGCTGCACCTGGACCCGATGGCCCTGGAAGACCACGACCTGGCGCTGATCCTGCCTATGGGCCAGCCCGAATGCATCCAGGTGTTCTACCGGGTCAATGAGGACGACGCCGAACTGTATGTGCTCGATGAGCTCAATGCCCTGTGGCATCAGCGCCTGCCCTATCACGACGAAAACAGCCTGCTGGTGCCACTTCAGCGTTTTCTGCAATCGGTGCTGTACCGTCGGGACGCCTTGCTGTCGATGGACACCGACCAGCCGTTGAACCTGGAAACCCTGTACTACCAACTCCTGCCCTCAGGCAACGGACGCGCACGCCGGATCGAAATACGCCCGGTGCCGCAGACATCCGAGAACAAGCCGTTCTACGACGTGCAAGCCATTATCGGCAAAGCGACCCATGGCCAGGTCCACGTTACACTGTACTGCAATCAACAGGAGTTTTCGGAACTGGAGCATGGCGACCAGCTGTTCCGTGTAGTCGCCAGCGAGATCGTCGAGCAGCGCCGCGAGGCCGAACGCTATCGCTGCTACATCACCGACCTGGACCTCTCGGGCCTGGTGGGTGACAGCGCCTGCTCAAGCAATCTGTACCTGCGCTACAAGGCCGATCTGGAGCGCGCCCTGAACGAAGCGCTGGCTCTGGTCTGAAGCCCTCAGAGGTGGAAATCGCCGCCCGCTTCGGGCTGGTATTCCACCGCCAGCAACGTCAACTTCAACGTCTTGCCGCCCGGCGCCGGCCAATCGATGTGCTGGCCGACCTTCAGCCCCAGCAAGGCGCTGCCAACCGGCGCGAGGATCGAGACCTTGCCTTCGTCGGCATTCGCGTCCTGTGGATAAACCAGGGTCAGGTGGTAATCCTTGCCGCTGCCTTCCTCGCGGCAATGCACGCGAGCGTTCATGGTCACGACATCGGCGGGCACGTCTTCGTGGCTCACCAGGGTCTCGGCGCGGTCCAGTTCTGTCTGCAACGCAACCACGCCCGGCAGCGTTTCGTCGAGACTGTCGATCAGGCGCTCCAGACGTTGTACGTCCAGGCGGGTAAGAGTGATGGAAGGTGCGGTCATGATCCAGGCAGACTCCTTTCTTCTGCACGAAAAAAGCAAAACCCCGCCACAAAAAGACGGGGTTTTTCACAGGCCTCGGTAAGTTGAGGCGTAGCCGGACACTATCACAGCTCAAAAAATATACAAGCGAGGTGGGTTTGCACATCCACATGTGGCGAGGGGATTTATCCCCGTTGGGCTGCGAAGCGGCCCTAAAACCTGACACCTCGGCATGCCGATAGACTGCTATGGGGCTGCTGCGCAGCCCAGCGGGGATAAATCCCCTCGCCACATTGATCACGCCAAGGCTTTGCGTTGCGCCGCCTCGGCACAGATCACCCGCCGGCGCCCATCATCGGCCGAGCGCCATTCACGGATATCCTCCACATGGCGGAAACAGCCGAGGCAAACCTTCTGCTCATCCAGCTTGCACACGCCGGTACACGGCGACGACACGGCAGGGCTGACGTTGCTGTAGAGCGGCTTGGGTGGCCGCGCAGGGGCGGTCTGATTCATGTTGCTACAGACCTTCGAACTCAAGTTCCACACCGGCCTGCTGCTTGACGACACGCTCGAGCATTTCGCCCAATTGCTCCTCGCTCTTGTCGCACATCCAGCGCTCGCTTTCCTCGTCGTAGTCGAAGTGGAAGCCACCGGACACCGCCGCCAGCCACAACTGCCGCAACGGCTCCTGGCGACTGAAGATCAACTGGCTGCCATTTTCGAACTTGACGGTGAGCACGCCGGCGGAGCTTTCCAGATCGATGTCCAGTTCGCTCTCGTCGAAGATATCCTCCAGCATTTGCTGGGCGGTATCGACCAGATCGTGAAAGCGGGCTTCAGTCAAACTCATTGCGGCAACCTCGAAAATGTCTGCTCATGCTCAAGCGCCGCAAGATACGGACGCTCCCCGACGATTGCAAAGGATAACCGACAACCACCGCCGGGGGCCGTGAAATGTCCATGGAACCGGACATATAGGCCAGCAGCCCCGCCGGACGGGAACCCCGTTGCATAGGCAAGCCGTCGGGTGGCCGGTATACTCCGGCGCAATTAACGCATTTTCAAGGATTTCGCCATGAAGCGCCTGATCTCTTCCCTTGCTGCGCTCGTCGCGGTTGCCTGCCTTGTGACGGCCTGTGGTCAAAAAGGTCCGCTGTACCTGCCTGATGACAGCAAGTCCCCTGAAGAGCAGGCCAAATCGTCGCAATCCAAGTCCCACTCGCACGACACCCAAACCACCTACTAAGGGAACGCCATGGACGCCTTTAACTACCGTGGCGGGGAGCTGTTCGCGGAGGGTGTAGCCCTGTCCGCCATTGCCGAACGTTTCGGCACGCCGACCTACGTCTACTCCCGTGCGCACATCGAGGCCCAATACCGGACCTTCGCTGACGCTCTCACCGGCATGCCGCACCTGGTGTGCTTCGCTGTGAAAGCCAACTCGAATCTGGGTGTGCTCAACATCCTCGCGCGCCTGGGTGCCGGCTTCGACATCGTCTCCGGCGGCGAGCTCGAACGGGTGCTGGCAGCTGGCGGCAGCCCGGACAAGATCGTCTTTTCCGGCGTCGGCAAGACCCGTGAGGACATGCGGCGCGCCCTGGAAGTCGGCGTGCATTGCTTCAACATCGAATCCACCGACGAACTGGAACGCCTGCAGGTCGTTGCCGCCGAGCTGGGCGTGCGCGCACCGGTTTCCCTGCGCGTGAACCCGGACGTCGATGCCGGCACCCACCCGTACATTTCCACCGGTCTCAAGGAAAACAAGTTCGGCATCGCCATTGCCGACGCCGAAGACGTCTACGTACGTGCCGCCCAACTGCCGAACCTGGAAGTACTGGGCGTCGATTGCCACATCGGCTCGCAACTGACCACCCTTGAACCCTTCCTTGATGCGCTCGACCGCCTGCTGGCGCTGATCGACCGTCTCGGCGATTGCGGCATCTACCTGCGTCATATCGACCTGGGTGGCGGTGTCGGTGTGCGTTACCGCGATGAAGAGCCGCCCTTGGTGGCCGACTACATCAAGGCCGTTCGTGAGCGCCTCGAAGGTCGTGACCTGGCGCTGATGTTCGAGCCGGGTCGCTACATCGTGGCCAACGCCGGCGTGCTGCTGACCCAGGTCGAGTACCTCAAGCACACCGAGCACAAGGATTTCGCCATCGTCGACGCGGCCATGAACGACCTGATCCGCCCGGCGCTGTACCAGGCGTGGATGGATGTGACGGCCGTGCGCCCCCGCAATACCACTGCCCGCAGCTACGACATCGTCGGTCCGATCTGCGAAACCGGTGACTTCCTGGCCAAGGGTCGGGAGCTGGCACTGGAGGAAGGCGACCTGCTGGCGGTGCATTCAGCCGGTGCCTACGGGTTTGTCATGAGCTCCAACTACAACACCCGCGGCCGCTGCGCCGAGGTGCTGGTGGACGGTGATCAAGCATTCGAAGTGCGTCGCCGCGAGACGGTAGCCGAGTTGTTTGCCGGCGAAAGCCTGCTACCGGAGTAAAACCATGCTGCTGCGTTTTACCAAGATGCACGGCCTGGGCAATGACTTCATGGTTCTCGACCTGGTCAGCCAGCACGCGCACATCCTGCCCAAACATGCCAAGCAATGGGGCGACCGGCACACCGGTATCGGTTTCGACCAACTGCTGATCGTCGAGGCACCCAATAACCCGGACGTGGACTTTCGTTACCGGATC
The DNA here is from genome assembly GCF_001269905.1 of Pseudomonas corrugata. Classification (GTDB taxonomy): domain Bacteria; phylum Pseudomonadota; class Gammaproteobacteria; order Pseudomonadales; family Pseudomonadaceae; genus Aquipseudomonas; species Aquipseudomonas corrugata. The sequence goes on from NZ_LHVK01000003.1 coordinate 295,936, forward strand.
TTCAACGCCGACGGTTCGGAAGTGGAACAATGCGGCAACGGTGCACGCTGCTTCGCCCGCTTCGTGCTGGACAAGCGTCTGACGGCCAAGCGCAGGATTCGCGTCGAGACCAAAAGCGGCATAATCGAGCTGGACGTGCGCAGCGACGGCCAGATCGGCGTCAACATGGGCGCTCCACGCCTGGTGCCGGCAGATATTCCGTTTGAAGCACCGGCCCAGGCCCTGAATTACCAGCTGGACGTCAACGGCACCACGGTGGAGCTGGCGGCGGTGTCCATGGGCAATCCCCATGCCGTGCTGCGGGTCAGCGACATCAATAGCGCGCCAGTGCATGAACTGGGGCCGAAGATCGAGAACCACCCGCGCTTTCCAGCACGGGTGAACGTGGGCTTCCTGCAGGTCATCGACCGTCACCGCGCGCAATTGCGGGTCTGGGAGCGCGGTGCCGGGGAGACCCAGGCCTGCGGCACCGGCGCCTGCGCCGCCGCAGTCGCTGCGATCAGCCAGGGGTGGATGGATTCGCCCCTGCTGATCGACCTGCCGGGCGGGCGCTTGTCCATCGAGTGGGCAGGCCTCGGCCAACCGGTGATGATGACCGGCCCGGCAGTACGCGTATACGAAGGACAAGTCCGTCTTTGAATGAGCCAAACCCATGACCGACAAGCCACAGGTTCCAGCGCCACAGCCCGATGAATCCTCGAGCCCGCTTCCGGAGGCCGCGGCGGTGGCCGCTTACCTGGAGGCTCATCCGGACTTTTTCGTCCAGCGTGAAGACTTGCTTTCAGTGATGCGCATCCCCCATCGGCGCGGCGACACCGTGTCGCTGGTGGAGCACCAGATGAAAATCCTGCGTGAGCGCAACATCGAAATGCGCCATCGCCTTTCGCACCTGATGGACGTCGCCCGGGACAACGACCGGCTCTTCGACAAGACCCGGCGCCTGATCCTGGCCCTGATGGACGCCAGCACCCTTGAAGATCTGGTCATGAGCGTCGAAGACAGTCTGCGCCAGGATTTCCAGGTGCCCTTTGTCAGCCTGATCCTGTTCGGTGACAACGCCATGCCGGTGGGTCGCTGGGTGACCCATGCCGAAGCGCAGACGGCCATTGGCGGCCTGCTCACCGAGAACAAAAGCGTCAGTGGCAGCCTGCGCGAACATGAGCTGGATTTTCTGTTCGGTGAAGAACAGCGCAAGCAGATTGGCTCCACCGCCGTCGTCGCCATCGCCCATCAAGGTGTACACGGCGTGCTGGCCATCGCCAGCCGCGACCCGCAGCACTACAAGAGTTCGGTGGGCACGCTGTTCCTGAGCTACATCGCCGAAGTCACCGGCCGGGTACTGCCACGGGTTGCCGGTTCCCTGCGCTCGGTACGCTGATGATGGAACGACAGCTGGACGCCTACTGCGAACACCTGCGCAGTGAGCGCCAGGTGTCACCCCACACGTTGTCGGCCTATCGCCGCGACCTGGAAAAAGTGCTGGGCTGGTGCCAGAAACAGAACGTCGGCAGTTGGCAGGCGCTGGATATCCAGCGCCTGCGCAGCCTGGTCGCACGCCTGCATCAGCAGGGACAGTCTTCCCGCAGCCTGGCGCGCCTGCTCTCGGCGGTACGCGGCCTGTATCACTATCTCAACCGCGAAGGCCTGTGCGATCACGATCCGGCCACCGGCCTGGCACCGCCCAAGGGCGAGCGTCGCCTGCCGAAAACCCTCGATACCGACCGCGCGCTGCAATTGCTTGAAGGCGCGGTCGAAGATGACTTCCTGGCGCGACGGGACCAGGCGATTCTCGAACTGTTCTATTCCTCCGGCCTGCGGCTTTCCGAGCTGACGGGATTGAACCTGGATCAACTGGACCTGGCCGACGGCATGGTCCAGGTGCTCGGCAAGGGCAGCAAGACCCGCCTGCTGCCCATTGGCCGCAAGGCCCGGGAAGCCCTGGAGCTGTGGCTACCGTTGCGAGCACTGAGCAATCCTGCCGATGATGCGGTATTCGTCAGCCAACAAGGGCGGCGCCTCGGTCCGCGGGCAATCCAGGTACGGGTCAAGGCCGCCGGCGAACGGGAGCTGGGGCAGAACCTGCACCCGCACATGCTCAGGCACTCCTTTGCCAGCCATGTGCTGGAGTCCTCCCAGGACCTGCGCGCCGTGCAGGAGCTGCTGGGCCACTCGGACATCAAGACCACTCAGATCTATACCCACCTGGACTTCCAGCACCTGGCGACGGTCTATGACAGTGCCCATCCCAGGGCCAAACGCATCAAGGGCGACGAATCATGACCATTGAGCTCATCACTTTCGACCTCGACGACACCTTGTGGGATACCGCTCCGGTGATCGCCACAGCCGAAGCCGTTCTCCGCCAGTGGCTGACCGACAACGCACCGAACCTGGGCGGCGTGCCAGTGGAGCACCTCTGGACGATTCGCGAACAGGTATTGCGCGAAGAGCCTGGCCTGAAGCATCGCATCAGCGCATTACGCCGGCGGGTGCTGTTCCGCGCGCTGCAAGAAGCCGGCTATGACCAGTGGCAAGCGTCCGAGCTGGCGGACCAGGGGTTCGAGACGTTCCTGCATGCTCGCCATCAATTGGAGGTGTTTCCCGAGGTGCAACCCACCCTGGAAATCCTCGCCAACCACTTCGCCCTCGGCGTGGTCACCAATGGCAACGCCGATGTGCGGCGCCTCGGGCTGGCGGATTACTTCAAGTTCGCGCTGTGTGCCGAGGACATCGGTATCGCCAAACCTGATGCGCGGCTGTTCCACGAGGCCCTGCAACGCGGCGGTGCCACGGCGCAGACCGCCGTGCACGTTGGCGATCATCCCGGTGACGATATTGCCGGCGCCCAACAGGCCGGCCTGCGGGCGGTATGGTTCAATCCGACAGGCAAGGCCTGGGATGCCGACCATGCGCCGGATGCAGAGATCCGCAGCCTGACCGAGTTGCCGGGGTTGTTGGCGGGGTGGCATGGCCAGGGCTGAGTCCGAGAACACCACTAAACCCTGTGGGAGCGAGCCTGCTCGCGATGAGGGAGTGCCAGTGACATTCATTTAACAGACACACCGCCATCGCGAGCAGGCTCGCTCCCACAAGGGCCGGCGCAACAGTTTTATGCCCATGAAAAAGCCCGCGACGACGGCGGGCTTTTTCGGCAAGCAGGAAGCAGAACTCAGATAGGGCGGCTGCCGTACTTGTTGTCAGGCTTCTTGGGCGGATCGGCGACCACATTGGCCTCCACTTCCTGCACCTTTCCGCCCCTGGCCAGGAATTCTTCCATGGCCTTGGCGAGCGCATCACGCTCCTTGTTCTTGGCCTCTACGCTCGGCAACTCGTCGACCGACACCGCAGCCTTGGCCTTACCCTTGGCGGTCGGGGCCGGTATATCGGCGCCATCGTCGTCGGCAACGTCTTCGGCCGCCGCTTCCAGGCCGTCTTCGGCCTCGTCTTCTTCACCTACTTCGAGGTCGTCGTTTTCCAGATCATCGTCGCTCATGTTCTACCTCATGACTTGCGAAAAGCAGATTAGTTATAGCCCAGCTACGCCATCTGTCGAAGGCTGCCAGAAAAAATTCAACATCCACCGGCAATCGGCGGTCATGCCCCTTCACCGTACAAGGTGGCGAGGACTTTACGAGCACCGCCATGATCACGGTGCTCGCCCAGATAAACACCTTGCCAGGTACCCAGTGCCAGTCGCCCGTCCGTCACCGGAAGGCTGAGCTGACATCCCAGCACGCTGGCCTTGAAGTGCGCCGGGAGGTCGTCCAGGCCTTCGTCGTTGTGCTCATAATCGGCAGTTCCTTGTGGGATCAGCCGATTGAAAAATCGTTCGAAGTCTCGACGTACCGCCGGATCGGCGTTCTCGTTGATGGTCAACGAGGCCGAGGTATGCTGCAGCCACAGATGCAACAGACCGACGCGACAAGCCCGTAGTTCAGGCAGGCCGGCGAGCAACTCGTCCGTCACCAGATGAAAGCCCCGGGGCCTTGCCCGCAGGGTGATCAGCGTCTGTTGCCACATACAGTTCTCCGCACGCTCGGCGCGCATTCTAGCGCGCTCAGGAAAAAAACAAAGAGCCTAATATTCCACCTTCGACGTAAGCCTTTGGCGCCGGAAAACCCTTGTCACCCACAAGACAGAAAGACTTCGGAAAAACTGGCTCTTCCTGTGAGCGTTGACAAATTCCAGGCAAAAAAATGCCCGGCGAACCGGGCATATTTTTTGCCTGGGTTTACAGGTTGTAACCCCGCTCGTTGTGCTGGGCCAGATCCAGGCCAACGGCCTCTTCTTCCTCGGAGACACGCAGCCCCATGACGGCATCCAGGACCTTGAGGATGATGAAGGTGACGATCGCGGTGTAGATCACCGTGAAGCCCACGCCTTTGACTTGAATCCACACTTGCGCAGCAATGTCCGTCACTGTGCCGAAGCCACCCAGTGCAGGCGCTGCAAATACGCCGGTGAGGATCGCACCGAGGATACCGCCGATGCCATGCACGCCGAAGGCATCCAGGGAATCGTCATAGCCGAGTTTGCGTTTGAGGGTGGTTGCGCAGAAGAAGCACACCACGCCCGCCGCCAGGCCGATGACCAGGGCGCCCATCGGGCCCACGGTGCCGGCAGCCGGAGTAATCGCAACCAGACCCGCCACCACGCCTGAAGCAATGCCCAGTGCGCTTGGCTTGCCGTGGGTGATCCACTCGGCAAACATCCAGCCCAATGCTGCGGCAGCGGTAGCAATTTGAGTGACCAGCATGGCCATGCCGGCCGTGCCGTTGGCGGCGACGGCGGAACCGGCGTTGAAGCCGAACCAGCCGACCCACAGCATGGCGGCGCCCATCAGGGTGTAACCCAGGTTATGCGGCGCCATTGGTGTGGTCGGGAAGCCTTTGCGCTTGCCCAGTACCAGGCACGCCACCAGGCCTGCGATACCGGCGTTGATGTGCACCACGGTGCCGCCGGCGAAGTCGAGCACGCCCCAGTCCCACAGCAGGCCGCCGTTACCGGACCAGACCATGTGCGCAATCGGCGCATACACCAGGGTGAACCACACGCCCATGAAGATGAGCATGGCGGAGAATTTCATCCGCTCGGCAAAGGCGCCAACGATCAGGGCCGGGGTGATAATGGCGAAGGTCATCTGGAAAGTGACGAATACTGCTTCAGGGAACAGCGCTGTCGGACCGGTGATGCTCGCCGGGGTCACGCCCGCCAGGAACGCCTTGCCCAGGCCACCGACGAAGGAGTTGAAGTTGACGACGCCCTGTTCCATGCCGGTGGTGTCGAACGCAATGCTGTAGCCATAGATGACCCACAGGATGCTGATCAGACCGGTAATGGCGAAGCACTGCATCATCACGGAAAGAAGGTTTTTCGACCGAACCATGCCGCCGTAGAACAGCGCCAGGCCAGGAATGGTCATGAACAGTACAAGAATGGTGGACGTCAGCATCCAGGCGGTGTCGCCGGAGTTGAGGACAGGGGCTGCCGCTTCTTCTGCCATGGCCAGGCCAGGCATTACGAAGGACAACAGGGCTCCTAGCCCTGCGAATTTACGCAGAGTCATATTGTTTTCTCCTGGGGCGTTGGGTTTGGCGGCTTTAGATGGCGTCGGTATCGGTTTCGCCGGTACGGATGCGAATAGCCTGTTCCAGATTGACCACAAAGATCTTTCCGTCACCGATCTTGCCGGTGTTGGCGGCCTTGGTGATTGCCTCGATCACCCGGTCAAGATCCTTGTCGTCAATGGCGACGTCGATCTTCACCTTGGGCAGGAAATCGACCACGTATTCCGCGCCGCGATACAGCTCGGTGTGACCTTTCTGCCGGCCGAAGCCTTTGACCTCAGTAACGGTGATGCCCTGCACGCCGATCTCGGACAACGACTCGCGCACATCGTCCAGTTTGAACGGCTTGATGATGGCAGTGACTAGCTTCATGAAACTCTCTCCCGAATTGGTGGACTTGCCCCAGGAAAACAAACCCGACTCAAGTCTAAGCGCAGTGCCTGGCTTTGTAACGCACCGTCGGCCCAAGTTGTCCGACCAGCGCCAGTCAACCGTGCCAGCCGCAGCTCCCCGCTTCGTCTGGCTGCACTGCATTCGTCACAACGACTGCATCAGTGCATGGGTCATGAGCCTCTAAGCAGAAACCTTGCCATCTGTGCCCAAGTCCCGTGTTTTCAAGGATTTACCTGCCGCATCAGCCTCCGCCACCTCAAGAACCGCAACGATACGCACAACAACAGTGCGGCACCGCTCGACCCTGTGCGCGAAAAACGTGCATCCAGCGCATGCGGATTGACTATAGACACTGCGTGATACACTGCCGCCATCGTTTCCAGGATTGCTGCCATGCTTGCCCCCAAAGACCTGCTAGACGCCCTCAGCGGCCACGCCTCCCGCCTCCTGAGCGGTGACACTCCGCTGCCCAAAAGCGAAATCGAAGGCCAGTTCAAGGCGCTGTTGCAAAGCGGCTTCAGCAAGCTGGACCTGGTGAGCCGGGAAGAATTCGACAGTCAGATGGTCGTGCTGGCCCGCACCCGGGCGCGCCTCGAAAGCCTGGAGGCGAAGGTGGCAGAGCTGGAGGCGCGGCTGGCTCCAGCGGAGGAGTAAACAGCCGCGACAAGACCTGCTTACCCACCCGCTGCTTGCAGGGATTGCCCCTGATCAAGCGCTATCGGCAGCTCCAACGCAAACAAAGCTCCCTGCCCAGGCCCGGCACTCTGCACGGTCAGCTCGCCGCCCATTTCATGGGTCGCAAGGATGCAACTGTGCAGGCCGAAACCGTGGCCGTCGACCCGTGTCGTGAAACCGTGCTCGAACAGCCGGGGTAGATTGTCCATGGCGATACCCTCGCCGTTGTCCTCGACCTCGATTCGCACACGCTTGTCATCAATGGCTTTCAGGCGCAGGGTGATCCGCGACGGGCGATCCGTGACCGGATCAAGCGCCTGCTTGGCGTTGTTGATCAGGTTGATCAGTATCTGCAGCACCTTGTGCTTATCCAGCGCCATTGTCGGGACGTCATTGAGTTCCTTGACCAGTGTCACCTGATGACGGGCCAGGGACACATGACAGATGCGCACCACATCCTCGATCAACTCTCGCAACGAGCCTGCCTCCAGCACACTGGAATTACCGGCATATGACTGCTGGGTGGCAACGATTTCCTTGATATGGTCAATGCTCCTGGTCAACTGCGCCAACTCGTTGATCATGCTCTGCTGCTCGACGGCCAGCGACTCGGCCAGCTTGCCGAGATAGTCCGGCAACGCGCGACCTTTCGGATTGCTACTGAAGAAGTCGCCGAGATTATCGGAATGCTCCTTCATCAATTGAACGACCTTGGCGACCCCCTACCCTTTGGACGTATGCACTTTGTCATACAGGACCTGGGCCGACACATTGACGCTATTGAGTACGTTGCCCACGTTATGCAGCACATTCGTGGCGATTTCCGCCATGCCCGCCCGGCGTGCGGTGGTGACCAGTTCAGCCTGGGCCTCGCGCAACTCGTCGTTGACCCTGGCCATTTGCTGCGGGCTGGGAATCTTCAGGGCCGCAGGCACCAGCCGGATCAGCAGGACGGCGGTAATCACCGAAGCAATCGCGGTGATCACCTTAACCAGCGCCGACAGCCAGTAGTAGGGTTGCCAGATGGTCAGGATTTCCATCACATGGCTGGTCCCGCAGGCCAGGATGAAAACGCCGAAGGCCGCCAGCATCCAGTCGAAAGGCACGTCCTTGCGCTTGTGGATAAAGTAGATGAGCGTAAAGGGAATGGTGATGTAGGAGAACGTGATCAGCCCGTCCGCAATCACGTTGGTCCAGAGCAGATCCGGGCGCCACAGATAGCAATGCCCATGGGGCATGAAGCGGTTATCGGTCAACAACGCCAGCAGATCGTTCATGGCCGCGTCCTCCCTGTGCCATTGGATTGCCACAGATCGCAGTCTAGCAGGGGCCATGAGCATTTTTCGGCGGCAAGGTGAAGCCTGAAGTTCACTATGCACGTTCTTAAAAAACGATGCCCCGTTAACCTCGTTGCCAATATTTATAGGGTTACGGCAAACAACATGCTCCGCGACAGAAAATAGAGCTCTGAAAAAAAATGAAACTTAAGGACAATTTTGAAGAATACACCGAGACCGAGTTTCTAGAGATTCTCAATAAGATATGGACTACAGACGTGCCCACAGAGCAAGAGCATGACAAGCTCATCGAACACTTTGCAAAAGTCACGGAGCATCCTCAAGGTAATGAACTGATTTTTTATCCAGAGTCTGGTGTCGAGGATAGTCCGGAAGGAATTCTGAAGGTCGTCAAGGAATGGCGAGCAGCCAACGGCAAGACGGGATTTAAACAGTCCTGGCAGTGACAAACACTCAGCCATGGAACTATATGAGGCTGATCTAATTTTTCCTGAGGGGGCCCCTTACTCGGCAAGTGATGACGTGGTCGATGTGATGCATCGACCATCACTACCAAGAAAATACCAGCCCGATAGCCAATGGAAACGTGACACGCCAAGTGAACACAATCATGCGGGGCAAATTACCCGAAACATCCTGCCAATATTTCACTCCTCAGTTGCCACACCGGAGCACTTTCCCACGACTAACCTTCAAGCACCGCAGGATGCGGTCTTTATATCCCCTTCAAGGAATGATTCATGTCGCTCGCCATTGTCCATAGCCGCGCCCAGGTGGGGGTGGAGGCTCCCGCCGTTACCGTTGAGGTCCATCTTGCCAATGGCCTGCCGTCATTGACGATGGTCGGCTTGCCGGAGGCGGCGGTGAAGGAAAGCAAGGACCGGGTGCGCAGCGCGATCATCAATTCGGGGCTGAACTTCCCGGCGCGGCGCATTACCTTGAACCTCGCACCAGCGGATCTACCGAAGGACGGCGGGCGGTTCGACCTGGCCATTGCTCTGGGCATCCTTGCGGCCAGCGTGCAGGTGCCGACCCTGACGCTGGACGATGTGGAATGCCTCGGTGAGCTGGCGCTATCCGGCGCTGTGCGACCGGTGCGCGGGGTATTGCCCGCAGCGCTGGCCGCACGCAAGGCCGGACGCACGCTGGTGGTGCCGCGGGCGAATGCCGAGGAAGCCTGCCTGGCCTCGGGCCTGAGAGTCATCGCCGTGGATCATCTGCTTGAAGTAGTGGCGCATTTCAACGGCCACGCTCCGGTCGAGCCCTTCGTCTCGAACGGACTGCTCTCGGCCAGCAAGCCCTACCCCGACCTGAAGGAAGTTCAAGGCCAGGTCGGGGCCAAGCGTGCCTTGCTGATCGCTGCCGCCGGCGCGCACAACCTGCTATTCAGCGGACCACCGGGTACCGGCAAGACATTGCTGGCGAGTCGTTTGCCGGGACTGCTACCGCCACTGGCCGAGAGCGAGGCCCTGGAGGTCGCGGCGATCCAGTCGGTTGCCAGTTGCGTGCCCTTGAGCCACTGGCCGCAACGCCCTTTTCGCCAGCCCCATCATTCGGCATCTGGCCCGGCGCTGGTGGGCGGAGGATCCAAACCGCAGCCAGGCGAGATCACCCTGGCCCATCATGGTGTGTTGTTCCTGGATGAATTGCCGGAGTTCGACCGCAAGGTACTGGAAGTCCTGCGGGAGCCACTCGAATCGGGCCAGATCGTCGTCTCGCGCGCCCGCGACCGCGTGCGCTTTCCGGCGCGCTTCCAGCTGGTGGCGGCAATGAACCCCTGCCCCTGCGGATACCTGGGCGAGCCCAGCGGCCGTTGCTCCTGCACACCCGACATGGTGCAGCGCTACCGCAACAAGCTCTCAGGTCCCTTGTTGGACCGCATCGACCTGCACCTGACGGTCGCACGGGAAGCCACGGCGCTCAATCCCAGGTGCGAACCGGGTGAGGACACGGCCACCGTGGCCGAACAAGTGGCCGAAGCCCGCGAACGCCAGCAGATACGCCAGGGCTGTGCCAACGCTTTTCTGGATCTACCCGGCTTGCGCCGGCATTGCACGTTATCCACAGCCGATGAAACGTGGCTGGAAACCGCCTGCGAGCGACTGACCTTGTCGCTACGGGCTGCCCATCGCTTGCTCAAGGTCGCGCGGACACTGGCGGACCTCGAGCAGGCGGGCCGTATCAGCCGGGAGCACCTGGCTGAAGCCTTGCAGTATCGACCTGCTACGGCTTGAACCGTGTCACGGTTTGGTCAGGTCCACCAGCGGCGTGTTTCGTACCTCGGTCTTGCGATCACCCTGGATCTCATTGATGCGCTTGAGGGCTTTGTCCACGGCGCCCTTGTCCGCCAGCAGGCTGTAGTAGATCTGGAAGTGTTTTTGCTCTTTCGGCGCGATAGTGGGCACCAGTCCCAGTGGACGCTGATAGTGGCGGTTATAGGAAAAACTGGTGCCAGGCTCCAGCCCGGTCACGTACCCCTGCCCTTGGGTATCGGTGTTTTTCCACAGGGAGAACACGGGAAGCGTTCCTGTGTTGAAGCCCACCGATACACCGAGGCTACCGGCCTTGTTGTGGAGCACGGTGAGCGTGTCGCCCTTGGCGTCGGCGTAAGGCACGAGGTTATAGACGGTTTCGTCGTAATCCTTGGTGGGCGCCCGGTAGGTTTGCCAGTCAGCCAGATCGCCCTTGGCCTTGTCATTGAATGGCGAGACTTGCTTGACCGGTGCCGCGAAACGAGCCCCCTGCTCCAGGAATGGCGTGCTGAAGTTGCTGTGGTAGAGCGCCTGGTATTCCTTTGGATAGTCGCCGTTGTTGGTCAACGTGTCGTTGAGAGCGAAGGTCACGCTGCCAGGCTCGGTGACCAACTCGGTCTGCACCGAAAAATCGACTTTCTTGAAAGCCTGCTCTTTCAACTCGCCCCTCAGGGTAATGGCGTAAGGCGCTTTTTCGTCGATGTGCAAGGTGACCTTGTTGGCCGGGATATTGGCCGCACGACCGTGCAGCGTCAGCAGTTCACCATTGTCCATGCCAGGGTGACCTACCCACTCGTAACCACAACGGGTGACCAGCTCGTTGAAACCTTCGAGCCATCCCAACCCACCGCGCCCGTTGAGTTCGATGAAAGCCGGATTGACCACTTCCTTGACCGGCGAATCCCAACCCATCCGCGCATTCCCGACCGACGCCTGCAGTACGTTCATGCCCCGGGTCGGAACGACCGAAAGCTTCATGGTGCCGTTGTCGATGTCGACGATGCTGACGCCTTCCTGGCGACCGCCGTGCAGGGTGCGCATCGTCACGGAAAAGGGTTTGTCGGTCTTCACACCGAGCTGCTGGCTGGTGATCTGCCAGGGCTGAGCGGCTTTATCAGTGTCAAGAAGCACATAGTCCCAGGCCATGGCATGGGAGGCAGCGCCCAGGGCGCCAAGGGTAACGAGGAGTTTGAACGGAGTCATGGACTTGGCCTTTTATTGGAGTTGTGCGGTTTTTATAGACTTGAAGAAACGTTTCAGCAAGCTTAAAAACGGCAATAACTCTAAAAAAAAGCAGACCGGAGAGATTAGCGACACAAAGTGTGTGGGAGCCGAGATTGCTCGCGATGGCATTGGATCGGGCGATATCTCTGTCGCCTGACATGATGCTATCGCGAGCAAGCTCGGCTCCCACAGTGGCCGGGGGCAATTAGATATTGACGGTTGAAAGCCATCGCGAGCAGGCTCGCTCCCATAATGATCTGGGATGAGCTTGCTGGCTGCGGTTATAGGGGACTCAGCGGAACCGATCGACTTCATGGCGCAGGTCCTGCGCCAATTTTTCCAGTTCCTTGGCAGTGACCGCCAGGTTCGAGACCACTTCGCGCTGCTCGCTGTTGGCCATGGCGATACTCTGCAGGTTGCTGCTGAGCAGGGTTGCCGTGCTGCTTTGTTCTTGGGTAGCGGTGGTGATCGCCGCGAACTGCTGGCCGGCCGAACGGCTTTGCTCGTCGATGCGTGCCAGGGCCGAGGCCACGTTGGCGTTGCGCGACAGACCTTCCTGCATCAACAGGTTGCCCTGTTCCATCGTGCTGATGGCATTGCCGGTTTCCTGCTGGATGCTGGTGATCATGCTGGAAATCTCGTCAGTGGCCTGACGGGTACGGGAGGCCAGACTACGGACCTCATCCGCCACCACGGCGAAACCACGCCCCTGCTCGCCTGCACGGGCGGCTTCGATGGCGGCGTTCAGGGCCAGCAGGTTGGTCTGCTCGGCGATGGAGGTGATCACGCCGACGATCCCGCCGATTTCCTGGGAACGCTGGCCCAAGGTGTTGATGACCGTAGCGGTGCTGTTCAATGCCCCGGCAATCTGCTCCAGGGACGAAGACGCTTCATCCATCGATGTCCGACCGATCCGCGTTTGCTGGGCGTTATCCTGAGCCAGGCGCTCGGTATTGCCCATGTTATCGGCAATGTTCAACGAAGTGGCGCTGAACTCTTCCACCGCGCCGGCCATGCTGGTGATTTCCCCGGATTGCTGCTCCATTCCTTCGTAGGCGCCGCTGGACAATCCCGATAGGGCCTGGGCACGGCTGCTGACCTCCTGGGAAGCCTTGCGGATGTGCTCGACCATGGTCGACAGCGCCTGGCTCATCTGGTTGAAAGCACGGGACAGTTGGCCGATTTCATCATGGCTCGACACGTTCAGGCGCACGCTCAGGTCGCCGGCGCCCAGCGCTTCGGCTTGGCGCACCAGATCACCCAGGGGTGCCAGCTTGCTGCGCAGCAGCCACATCGCCGCACCGACCGCCAACAACATTGCCAGCAAGCTGCCAATGGCCAGCTGCGTACCAACGCTCCAGGTCACCTCGCGAATCTCGGCCTTCGGCATGCTCGCCACCACCGCCCACGGTCCACCCTCGAACGGTACGGCGACGCTGTAGAAATCTTCCGCGGTGTCGCTCCAGAACGCGCCCTTACCCGGCTCCTTCACCAGGCTGACGACTGTAGTGACAGCAGCATCCAGCGCCTGAACGCCGGCCGGCGGTACCAGCCATTTGTTTTGCTCATCCAGCAGCGCCAGCGAGCCGGTCTTGCCAATACGGAAACGCTTGAGATTTTCGAACTGCGCATTTTGCGCGTCGGTGTAGTCGAAACCGACATACAGCGCAGCGATGATCTTGCCACTGCTGTCCTGCACCGGGCTGTACTGGGTCATGTAGTAGCGGCCAAAGAGCAAGACGCGGCCAATATAGCTCTGCCCACTCGTCAAGCGGGCGTAAGCCGGGCTGGCATGGTCAAGCAGGGTACCAATGGCCCGCGAACCGTCCTGCTTGGCCACCGACGTACTGACGCGGATGAAATCGTCGCCGCTGCGCACGAATACCGTGGCAGTCCCGGCAGTCATTTGCTTGAACTCGTCAACTTCCTTGAAGTTGTTATTCAGTACCTCGCTGCCCAGGCTCAGGCTCGGGGTCTGCACGCCTGCCACCGTAACCGGCTGATCCGGATGCACTTGCAGGCCCGCGCTGAAGCGCTTCTCGAACAGGCCAGCCAAGCGCTGTGTGCTCTCACGCAAGGTGCCATGGAAGGTATTGAGCTGATCGGCCATCAGGCGTGCTTCGCTGGCCAGATGCTCTTCACGAGTGGCGAGGTTGGCGGCGTCCAGCGATCGCAAGGCGAAGACGGTACTGCCGGAGATCACGATCGCCAGTATCACGGCAAGGGCAAGGCCTAGCTGTGAGGCGATCCGGGCACGGGGTTGAGACATGACGGCTCCTGGCCGAGACACCGGATCATTCTGATCACGTCGCACGCTCGGCGTTTATTCAAGGTAGGTATGTATTTACCCTTTCTGAACGAGGGTTCCATGTTCACGGGTTCGGCAGCCAAGCCGAATACTTGAGCGGTTTGCAGGGAATAATATCAGGCCGCCATTACGCTTACTGCAACGTTTCAGCCAAGACGCTCCACCGCGGGCAGTTGCATGGCACTGACTTCGCCCTGGAGGAAGTCACTGAGCCGACGCAAACGCTCACCTCCCGGACGGGTTTTCGGCCAGACCAGATAATAGTGCTCGCCACTGGCGACTGCCGTCGGCCACGGCAGGCTCAAACGCCCTTGGGCCACGTCTTCGGCCACCATCAACAGGTCGCCCATGGAAACACCGTAACCGCGTGCCGCGGCAATCATGCCCAGCTCCAGCGTATCGAACACCTGCCCGCCCTTGAGCGAGACCTTGTCGGACAAGCCCATACGCTCCAGCCAACTGCGCCAGTCGCGACGGTCCGGAGTGGGATGGAGCAGTTCGGCGTTGGCCAGCCGCTGCACATCCCACGGTTGATCGTTCAACAGGTTCGGCGCGCCCACCGGGATCAGTTCCTCGGGGAACAGGAAACTGGCTTCCCAATCCGCTGGGAAATGTCCGTTGCCCAGCAGCACTGCGCAATCGAAAGGTTCGGTATTGAAGTCCACCGAATCGACGTCCATCCAGGCGCTGGTCAGTTGCACCTCATTGCCCGGCTGCAAATGCCGGAAACGACTCAAGCGCGCCAGCAACCAACGCATGGTCAGGGTCGAGGGGGCCTTCATGCGCAGGATGCCGTCTTCACCAGACAGTGTATGGCAGGCCCGCTCCAGCGCCATGAACCCATCGCGTATGCCTGGCAGCAGCAATCGCGCCGCTTCAGTCAATTGCAGATTGCGACCGCTGCGCTGAAACAGCCGGCAGGCGAAATGCTCCTCAAGCGTGCGGATGTGGCGGCTGACCGCACTCTGGGTAATCGACAACTCTTCTGCGGCCCGGGTGAACGAGCTGTAGCGCGCCGCCGCTTCGAATGCCCGCAACGCATAAAGAGGTGGAAGACGACGCGACATCGGGAAACGCTCCAGTGACGGGGTTCACGCAACCTAGGGGCCTGTGCGGCTAACTCATGCACTCAAATTAACCGTACAGGCCACTAGCGGAAAGAACTCATGCATGAGTTTTAATCATATCAGCCATCGTTTTTATCCTTTTGTGCAAAGCATCGCAAGCGCCGAGAATCGACGGTTTACAGCCTCGTTTGAACAGGGAGCGTGATGATCATGCAGCATCCCGTGCGTACCGAACTCCGGGCCATCCTGCGGCTGGCGGGGCCGTTGATTGCCTCGCAGTTGGCGCACATGTTGATGGTCCTGACCGACACCTTGATGATGGCGCGCCTGAGCCCCGAAGCCCTGGCCGGCGGTGGACTGGGGGCGGCGAGTTATTCGTTCGTGTCGATTTTCTGCATCGGCGTAATCGCGGCGGTAGGCACGCTGGTCGCGATCCGTCACGGTGCTGGCGACATCGAGGGCGCCACCCGATTGACCCAGGCCGGATTGTGGCTGGCCTGGCTGATGGCCCTGGTCGCCGGGTTGCTGCTATGGAACCTCAAGCCGGTGCTACTGATGTTCGGCCAGACCGAAACCAACGTGATGTCCGCCGGACAGTTCCTGCTAGCACTACCGTTTGCTTTGCCCGGCTATCTGAGCTTCATGGCCCTGCGCGGTTTCACCAGCGCCATTGGCCGTGCCACGCCGGTCATGGTGATCAGCCTCGGCGGCACGGTGGCCAACTTCCTGCTCAATTACGCGCTCATCACCGGTATGTTCGGGCTGCCGAAACTGGGCTTGATGGGCATCGGCCTGGTTACTGCCATCGTTGCCAGTTGCATGGCCCTGGCGCTGGCCTGGCATATCCACCGGCATCCGGCATACCGCGAGTACCCACTGCTTGAGGGGCTGTTCCGGCCGAATCGCCAGTACCTCAAGGAGCTGTGGCGCCTGGGCCTGCCGATTGGCGGCACCTATGCCGTGGAAGTCGGGCTGTTCGCATTCGCCGCGCTGTGCATGGGCACCATGGGCAGCACGCCGTTGGCGGCCCATCAGATCGCCCTGCAGATCGTTTCAGTGGCGTTCATGGTGCCGGCAGGCATCTCGTACGCCATCACGATGCGTATCGGCCAGCACTATGGCGCCGGCCACCTGCTGATGGCGCGAATGGCCGGACGGGTCGGCATAGGCTTCGGCGCGGCGGTGATGCTGACCTTCGCCATGGTGTTCTGGCTGTTGCCGAATCAGTTGATCGGATTGTTCCTTGACCACAACGACCCGGCGTTCCGTCCAGTGATCGACCTGGCGGTGAGCCTGCTGGCCGTGGCGGCGTGGTTCGAACTGTTCGACGGCACGCAGACCATCGCCATGGGCTGCATTCGTGGGCTCAAGGACGCCAAGACCACGTTCCTGGTGGGCCTGGGTTGCTATTGGCTGATTGGCGCGCCGGCGGCCTGGTGGATGGCGTTTCACCTGAGCTGGGGAGCGACCGGCGTCTGGTGGGGGCTGGCCCTGGGGCTGGCCTGCGCGGCGGTGAGCCTGACGTTGGCGTTCGAAGGGAAGATGAAGCGGATGATCAGGGGCGAGCCGGGACAACAGGGTTTCGAGATCGTCCAGACTGAATGAACAACCCGTGTGGGAGCCAGCCTGCTCGCGATGGCGGTCGATCAGTCAAGATCGAGGTATCAGACACACCGCTATCGCCAGCAGGCTCGCTCCCACCGGGGATTGTGTCAGCCCGCGGGGTGGGGTCAGCCCACCACGTCCCGCGTTGCCTGATGACCATCGAACGTCAGGTATTCCACCAGCTCAGGCAGCGGCAACGGTTTGCTGATCAGGAAGCCCTGCACCTGATCGCAACCGAAACCGCGCAACAGGTCCAGTTGCTCTCGGGTTTCAACACCTTCGGCCACCACCTCCAGGTTGAGGTTGTGGGCCAGGTTGATCATCGCGTGCACCAGCTTGCGGTTCTCTTCGCGTTGCTCCATGCCGCCGACGAAGCTCTTGTCGATCTTCAGCAGGGCGATGGGAAGGCTGTTGAGGTGCACGAACGAGGAAAATCCAGTGCCGAAATCGTCCAGGGAGAAACGCACCCCCAACCGGCCGAGGGCATCCATCGTCTGCTTGACCAATTCGCTGCGACGCATGACCGCGGTTTCGGTGAGTTCGAACTCCAGCCATTGGGCTTCGACGCCCCGCTCGCTGATCAACCGACTCAGGGTCGACAGCAACTGGCTGTCCTGGAACTGCCGGAACGACAGGTTTACCGCCATATGCAGCGGCGCCAGCCCGCGCTCGCGCAGGGCCTGCATATCCCGCAGCGCGCGGGAAATCACCCAGTAGCCCAGCGGAACGATCAGGCCGCTCTGTTCGGCCAGCGGCACGAATTCACTCGGTGGCAGCAGCCCACGCTCGCCGTGGCGCCAACGCACCAGAGCCTCGAGGCCGACGATATGGCCGCTCTCGAGGTCCAGCCGGGGCTGGTAGTGCAACTCCAGTTCGTCACGACGCAGCGCCCGGCGTAATTCGCTTTCCAGGTCGGCGAGGCTGCGAGCGTTGCGGTTGATACGCTCGTTGAAGACATGAAAGGTGCAGCCTTGGGTGCTCTTGGCCTGTTGCATGGCGATGTGGGCGTGCCACATCAGCGGATCTGCACCCGCCTGCGCCCGAGCGTGGGCAATGCCCAGGCTGCAGCCGATCAGCAGGCTTTCGCCGTCTACCCAGTAAGGTTCGGCCATGGCTTGCGTGATGCGCTCGGCCATCCATTCGGCCCGCTGAGGGGCCCGGCGGGTATCGATCAACAAGGCGAACTCGTCGCTGCCCAGCCGCGCCAGTTGATCGCCGGCTTCGAGCGCACCCTTGAGGCGCGATACCACCTGCAGGATCAAGCGATCACCGGCCTGATGCCCGAGGGCGTCGTTGGCGTGACGGAAGTTGTCCAGATCCAGATGGCCGAGAGCCAGGCCACGGCCATCGCTTTCGGCCAGGCGTGCCGCCAGAAGAGTCTGGAACCCCTGGCGGTTCGCAATGCCGGTCAATGGGTCCTGTTCGGCGAGACGCTGCAAGGTGTTTTCCAGGACGCCGCGCTCACGTACATGGCGCAGGCAACGGCGCAGGGTCGCGCTGTCGAGCAGGTCACGCACCAGCCAGTCGCTGGCGCCATCGGGTAGCGTCGCAGGCTCGTGTTCAAGCAGCAGGACGGTTGGCAGATGGCAGCGGCCGGGCGCCGGCTGCAAGGCCGCGACCGTCAACAGAACCGCATTGCGGTTGTCTTCGAACAGGCTGCTGACCGACTCCCAGTTCGGGGCAGTGATCAATACGACCGAGCCCGCCATGGGCGCCAGGCACTCGCGTAATATCGCTGACCACTCAGGCTCTTCGGCCAATAACAGCAAACGCAAGGGTTCGACAGGCGTGGACAAGCTGACTCCGTAGACTCTGCAAGGGGGTAGGCGCTGGGCATTATGACTTGCCGACCGACAATGACCAGTGCCAATAGTTCTCAAAAACGGGCTTTCGGCGATTTTTTTCCATTCCAGGCCGAACATCAGCGCCAATCCACTCAAAATCCCGGCATCAAGGCCGCGAAACGCGCCTGATGTCGGACAGAGCAGCACAATTCTCTGAGCCTGTTAAAATGCCGGCCCATTTTTCGCAAACGACTCCCAGACCCAGTCATGTCCCGACTCAACCCCCGGCAGCAAGAAGCCGTGAACTATGTCGGCGGCCCTCTTTTGGTGCTCGCCGGTGCTGGCTCCGGCAAGACCAGTGTGATCACCCGCAAGATCGCGCACCTGATCCAGAACTGTGGCATCCGCGCCCAGTACATCGTCGCCATGACCTTTACCAACAAAGCCGCCCGGGAAATGAAAGAACGGGTCGGCGGCCTGCTGCGCGCCGGCGAAGGCCGTGGTCTGACGGTCTGCACCTTCCACAACCTGGGCCTGAACATCATCCGCAAGGAACACGTGCGACTGGGCTACAAGCCGGGCTTCTCGATTTTTGACGAGACCGACGTCAAGGCCCTGATGACCGACATCATGCAGAAGGAGTACGCGGGCGACGACGGCGTCGACGAGATCAAGAACATGATCGGTGCCTGGAAAAACGACCTGGTGCTGCCCGCCGAAGCCCTGGAAAACGCCCGCAATCCCAAGGAACAGACCGCCGCCATCGTCTACACCCATTACCAGCGCACGCTCAAAGCGTTCAATGCGGTGGACTTCGACGACCTGATCCTGTTGCCGGTCAAGCTGTTCCAGGAACACGCCGACATCCTCGAGAAATGGCAGAACAAGGTTCGCTACCTGCTGGTGGACGAATACCAGGACACCAACGCCAGCCAATACCTGCTGGTGAAACTGCTCATCGGCAAGCGCAACCAGTTCACCGTGGTCGGCGACGACGACCAGTCGATCTACGCCTGGCGTGGCGCGCGACCGGAAAACCTGATGCTGCTCAAGGAAGACTACCCGTCACTCAAAGTGGTGATGCTGGAGCAGAACTACCGCTCTACCAGCCGCATCCTGCGCTGTGCCAACGTGCTGATTTCCAACAACCCCCACGAGTTCGAAAAGCAGCTCTGGAGCGAGATGGGCCACGGCGACGAGATCCGCGTGATCCGCTGCCGCAACGAAGACGCCGAAGCGGAGCGCGTGGCCATGGAAATCCTCAGCCTGCACCTGCGCACCGACCGGCCATACAGCGATTTTGCGATCCTGTACCGCGGCAACTACCAGGCCAAGCTGATCGAGTTGAAATTGCAGCATCACCAGGTCCCCTATCGTCTGTCAGGGGGTAACAGCTTCTTCGGCCGTCAGGAAGTGAAGGACCTGATGGCCTATTTCCGCCTGATCGTGAACCCGGACGACGACAACGCGTTCCTGCGGGTGATCAACGTTCCACGCCGGGAAATCGGCTCGACCACGCTGGAAAAACTCGGCAACTACGCCACCGAGCGCAAAATCTCGATGTACGCTGCCACCGACGAAATCGGCCTGGGCGAACACCTGGACAGCCGTTTCACCGACCGCCTGGCGCGCTTCAAGCGCTTCATGGACCGCGTCCGCGAGCAGTGCGCCGGGGAAGATCCGATCGCGGCCCTGCGCAGCATGGTCATGGACATCGACTACGAGAACTGGCTGCGCACCAACAGCTCCAGCGACAAGGCCGCCGACTACCGCATGGGCAACGTCTGGTTCCTGATCGAAGCCTTGAAGAACACCCTGGAAAAAGACGAAGACGGTGAAATGACCGTCGAGGACGCTATCGGCAAACTCGTACTGCGGGACATGCTCGAGCGTCAGCAAGAAGAGGAAGACGGTGCCGAAGGCGTGCAGATGATGACGCTGCACGCGTCCAAGGGTCTGGAATTCCCTTACGTGTTCATCATGGGCATGGAAGAGGAAATCCTGCCGCACCGTTCCAGCATCGAGGCCGACACCATCGAAGAAGAACGGCGCCTGGCCTATGTAGGTATTACCCGGGCCCGCCAGACGCTGGCCTTCACCTTCGCCGCAAAGCGCAAGCAATACGGTGAAGTGATCGACTGCGCGCCGAGTCGCTTTCTCGATGAGCTGCCGCCGGACGACTTGGCCTGGGAAGGCAACGACGACACCCCGACTGAAGTAAAAGCCGTTCGCGGCAACAGCGCTTTGGCCGATATACGAGCGATGCTAAAGCGCTAGAATCGACTACTTTTTCCCGCCTTCAGAGCCCTTGAGGCGTTATCAGAGGAGGCTTCATGGAAGCCCTGCATCAGAAAATCCGCGAGCAAGGCATCGTCCTTTCCGACCAGGTCCTGAAAGTCGACGCGTTCCTGAACCACCAGATCGATCCGCAGTTGATGAAACAGATCGGCGACGAGTTCGCCGCGCTGTTCAAGGACTCGGGCATCACCAAGATCGTCACCATCGAAGCCTCAGGCATTGCCCCGGCCATCATGACCGGCCTGAACCTTGGCGTGCCGGTGATTTTCGCCCGTAAGCAGCAATCCCTGACCCTGACGGAAAACCTGCTGTCGGCGACCGTGTATTCGTTCACCAAGAAGACCGAGAGCACCGTAGCCATCAGCCCTCGTCACCTGACCAGCAGTGATCGGGTACTGATCATCGATGACTTCCTGGCCAACGGCAAAGCCTCCCAGGCGCTGATTTCCATCATCAAACAGGCCGGCGCCACCGTGGCCGGGCTGGGGATCGTGATCGAGAAGTCGTTCCAGGGTGGCCGCTCGGAACTCGATGCCCAGGGCTATCGTGTCGAGTCCCTGGCGCGGGTGAAATCCCTGGCCGGTGGGGTAGTGACCTTCATCGACTGACCGCACAGATCCCCCTTGTGTGCGAGCCTGCTCGCGATGAGGCCTGCACATCCAACATCAGTGTTGGCAGGTAGTTCGTCATCGCGAGCAGGCTCGCTCCCACATCTATGGTTACCCCCTTTTCTGCAATACTGTCTTTGATGCGTGTTTGGCTTGCTTTCATCTATCCGGCGTCTGAGTGGGGAGTTGTGTCCCTGCGCCTCGATGAGAATTCGATGCCCGACGATCCTGATTAGTGTGACGGCCTTGCAGCCGTGTGGGAGCCCAGGGTTTTCGTCAGGCCGGTTAGCCGTTCATGTCATCTGTTATTCAGCATCGCAAAACCAGGTGGGTGGTGCTCGGGTAGCAGCAGGGTCAAGCGTTCATCGCGCTTGGCCCTGCATCGAATACCGTGTGGTTTGCCGCAATCGACCAGGCGATCCTCGCGAACTTGTTGGCCAGTGCGCAGACCACAAGATTGCGGTGACGGTGGCTGGCCAGGAGCTTGCGAGCCCAATCAGCCAGCTTCCCTTCCTGTCGATCCAGCCTGTTCACATACGTCTGGGCACACTGGACGAACAGGCGTCTCTGATTTCGATCGCCTCGTTTGCTGATGCCCAAAAGTACCGTCCGCCCGCCCGTTGAGTGTTGTTTGGGGACCAGCCCAATCGAGGCTGAGTAGTCTCGACCACATTTGAATTGCTTACCGTCGCCCACTTCGGCGGCCTGGCAATCGACCTCCTTGTCCAACACCTTGATACGCAGATTGAGGTAGAGGTAATGCTCGTACAAGTCCGCCACAAGTTTGCGGATGAGTCCGTGAAAGGAACTTGCTTCCAACAGGGCCGGTATGTCCTTGAGCGACTTATAGCCCGGGGTCAGGCTGATGCCGACTTCCAGAAACGCGGCATGAATCCGATTGACGGTCGCCGTGCGATCCTTGATGAGCGAGTCGCGGACCGAGTTGAGCATTGCCAGCGCCTGCTGAGTCTGGTTTTTAACGGGGACAAAACGCATCGTTGGACGACTGCCTGCTTCGCAGATCGCCTCGGCATCGGCAAAATCGTTTTTGTTGCTTTTCACATAGGGACGTACGAGATGAGGTGCTATCAGTTTGGGCGAATGGCCTAACTTGGCGACTTCTTGCGCCATGAAATGGGCCCCGCCACAAGCTTCCATCACGACGATGCACGGCTCGAGATTTGCTAGGTGCTGGAGGAGTTCCACTCGCTTAAATTTTTTGCGCAGAAGCGGATGCCCGTGATCATCTTGCTCATGTACGTGAAAGGTGAGCTTTCCAAGGTCGATGGCGACAATAGCTACTTTGTTCATGACGGCGGTCTCCGATAGATCCCCCTGTGAAAGCTTAGCGGGCGTTCACAGGGGGCGGCGGGGGTAGCCATCTCATTAGTATGGGTGCCCGAACATTGCTTTCATGAACCCGCGAAAACCTGTGGGAGCGAGCCTGCTCGCGATGGCGGCACCACAGACAACATCGTGCAAGCTGACCCACCGCAATCGCGAGCAAGCTTGGCTCCCACAAGGTTTCAATGTCCGAGTATTGGTCCGAACTGTCATTCCTGACAGTAGACGTTACCTGCTGTCCGCCGGCTAATACCTCTTCAATGGTTGTAGGCCACGCCCCTCTGCGGCGAGATTCGCGACGTCAGAGTATTGCCATGAACAAGCCATTGTTCTGTATGCCCCCGTACAGGGCAGTTTGATTTCACTCACTAGATGGATATACACCCTGTCAGGTCTGCCAGTAGACGGCGTGAAGACAGCCGCTCTAGATTTGCCTCGAGAGCCATAGAGGTCTCTCTGATAGTTTCCCTGACAGAAGAGGTGTTGTGATGGCCAAACAAGAGATCCGCCTGTTCAAAGAAGATATTGACGACGACAGCTCACCCGACGTTGTCGTGGAGTTCTATAAAGACGAGGCGCTACAGTTCGCGACTTTTATCTCCGCTTCAAAAGCGAATGGCGCCTACGATACCGTCAACGTCAAAACTGACACCGATGCTGATGGCGATATGGACGTGCAGGACGAAAATGCCCTGCTGGAACTGGCCAAGGCCTTTTCCGTGTTCGAGTAGCTATGAGGGATGTCTGGTCACGCCGCCCGATGCAGGTGTATTGCGGCTTCTAGCTCGATCCGAAGCTGACATCGATCCGCACCAGATGGTCATGGCACGCTTACCTGTGGGAGCCGGGCTTGCTCGCGATAGCGTCGGCCCCGTTGGCATCCGGGTTGACTGACCCACCGCCATCGCGAGCAGGCTCGCTCCCACAAGGGATGGGTGCTCGGACGCTGCTTTCGTGAACACCTCGATAAACTGTGAGAGCTGTATTCACTTCCAACTGTGAACAGGCCACCCCGCCAATTCGGCATGGGCCTTCAACACCGGATCCGGGTTCACCACATGGGGGTAGTCCACCCGTTGCAACAGCGGCAGATCATTGCGTGAATCAGAGTAGAAGCTCGCCCCCTCCAGGTTTTCTTCCTCGGCGTCCAGCCAGTCCAGCAACCGGGCGATCTTGCCTTCACGGTAGGTCAGGGTGCCCACGGTTTTGCCGCTGTAGGCCCCATGGGCCACTTCAAGCTCGATCGCCAGGATCTCATCGATGCCCAGACGCTCGGCAATCGGCCCCACCAGATGCGTGCCCGAGGCCGAGATCACCAGGATCCGATCGCCGGCCTTGCGGTGTTCGGCGATGGCCTTGGTGGCGTCACTGAAGATGATCGGTTCGATGAAGTCTTCCACCCAGGGCGACACCAGGTGTTCGACTTCTTCCGGTGTACGGCCGATCATCGGTTCCAGGCTGAAGTCCATGTACTCTTCCATGCGCAGCTTGCCATGGCTGTAGGCATCCATCAGCTCGTTGTTGCGACGCATGAACGACTCGGGATCGACCCAGCCCAGGCGCCCCATCTGTTCGCTCCAGAGGGTGGCGCAATCGCCGTGGATCAGGGTTTCGTCCAGATCAAAAATTGCCAGGGCCATCAGCACACTTTCCTTCTCAAGATCAGCTTCAGAATCAACTCAGCCATCAGGCTACCTCACACAGTGCCGACGGATCGATGGAAAGCGCCAGGCGGGCGCCTTCGGGATGCAGGTCGGCGGCCGAACGGTTGAGCACATCCACCACCAACTCCACGCCGCGGGCTTCGACCCGATATCGGATCACATTGCCCAGCAGGCTGTGGCTGCGGATCAACGCATCGGCGGCGCCGTTGCGACTCAGCTCGATGGCTTCCGGGCGGATGGCGATGCGACTGTTCACCGGCCGTTGCAGCAATCGGCTGGCGCTGTCGGCGTCCAGCAGGTTGTAGTTGCCGATGAAGCCGGCGGCAAAAACGTCGACGGGCGCCGTGTAAAGGGTTTCTGCATCGCCGCTCTGTACGATCTTTCCCTGGTTCATCAGGAAAATCCGGTCAGACATGGTCAGGGCTTCTTCCTGATCATGGGTGACGAAAATCGTGGTCAGACCCAACTCGCGCTGAATCTGTCGGATCTGTTCGCGCAGGTGTTTGCGAATCCGCGCATCCAGGGCTGACAGCGGCTCGTCCAGCAGCAACAGGCGCGGCCGGGTCACCAGGGAGCGGGCGAGGGCAACGCGCTGGCACTGGCCGCCGGAGAGCTGATGGGGGTAGCGGGTGGCGAACTCGTGCAGTTCCACCAGGCGCAGGATCTCCTGCACCCGCTGGCGGCTGTCTTCGGCCTGGATCTTTTGCATGCGCAGGCCGAAGGCGACGTTCTGTTCCACGGTCATATTGGGGAACAGGGCGTAACTCTGGAACACCATGCCGATGCCGCGCTTTTGCGGGCTCAGGGGAACGATGTCCTGGCCGTCCAGCAGGATCTTGCCGGCATCCACCGCCGTCAGCCCGGCAATGCAGCGCAACAGCGTGGATTTGCCACAGCCGGAAGGGCCGAGGAGGGTGACGAATTCGCCCTTGCCGATTTCGCAATTGATGTCGCTGAACACCGGCGTGCCCGCGTAGCCTTTTTGCAAGTGTTGGACGCTGACGTAGCTCATTGGCTTTTGTCCTTGTTCAAAATGTTCGCCGCCCAGGTCAGGACCAGTACGAAGAAGAAGTAGGAAATCACCAGGGCGCTGGTGAAGTGGCCGCTGCTGTTGCGCATGTTGTTCAGGTAGACCTGCAGGGTTTCATAGCGAGTGCCCACCAGGATGTTGGCGAACACGAACTCGCCGAACAGGAACGAGAAGGACAGCAGCAACGCCACCATCAGGCCCTTGCGCAGGTTGGGCAGCACCACCAGCAAGGCCGCCTGGAAAGTGCTGGCACCGAGCAGTTGGGCAGCGTCCATCAGGTCGCGCAGGTTGATGGCTTGCAGGTTGTTGGTGATCGCGCGGTACATGAACGGCAGGGCAACGGTGAAGTAGCAGCCGATCAGGATCCACGGCGTCCCCACCATTGCCAACGGGCCGGAACCATAGAGTTGCAGCAGTCCTACCGACGACACCACCGGCGGCACCGCGAAGGGCAGCAGGATGAGGATGTTCATCAGCGCGTCGAGCTTCGGGAAGTGGTAATGCACCACGAACAGCAGTGGCAGGATCAGCACTACCGAGAGCACCAGCGCGCCGACGCAGACGATCAGCGACTGGCCGAAGGCGCTGAGAAAACGTGGGTCGCTCCACAGTTGCACATACCATTTGAAGGTAAAGCCAGCGGGCAGCACGGTGGCCGACCAGCTGCTGGCGATGGAGTAGACCAGCGTGCCGGCCAGGGGCAACAGCAAAACGGCGAACAACAGGTACACCACTGCCCGATGATAGAGGCCGGCAGGGCTCGATTCAGCGCGAGACATGGTAGCTCCTCTTGAGCAGGAACTGATGGACGACGGTCACCAGGGTCATCAACGCCACCAGCACCACGGCCAGGGCGCTGGCCATGTTCGGGTCGAGGGAGATGTCGCCGGAGACCATGGCGGCGATGCGAATCGGCAGCACGTTGAAGTTGCCGGTGGTCAACGCGTACACCGTAGCGTAGGCACCCAGGGCGTTGGCCAGCAGGATCACGAATGTACCCAACAGCGCCGGGGTCAACACCGGCAGACCGATGTGCCGCCAGAACTGCCAGCCGTTGGCGCCCAGCAGCGCGGCGGACTCGCGCCAGTCTTCGCGCAGGGCGTCGAAGGCCGGATAGAGCAGCAGCACGCCCAAGGGAATCTGGAAGTAGGTGTAGAGGATGATCAACCCGGTTTTCGAGTACAGGTTGAAGTCTTCGATGATCCCCGCTTGCTTGAGCATGAGGGTGATGCTGCCGTTGAACCCCAGCAGAATGATGAACGCGAACGCCAGGGGCACGCCGGCGAAGTTGCTGGTCATGTTGGCGAAGGCGTTGACGAAGTTGCGCAGCTTCGAATCGACCCGGCGCAGTGAGTAGCTGCCGAGTACTGCGATGATGATCCCGAACACACTGGACCAGAAGCTGATTTCCAGGCTGTGCTGGATCGCTTGCAGGTAGAACTTCGAACTGAAGATCTTGCTGAAGTTGGCCAGGCCCCAACCGAACTCTTCCGACTCCAGGCTGTTGACCAGCACCCAGAGCAGCGGGGCGATCTGGAACACGATGAAGAAAATCGCGAAGGGCACCAGGCACAACGCTGCCAGCCATTTGCCGCGCGTCATGGCGTTCACTTGAGCAACTCCTGGCAATAGGGCTTGTCGTGAGCGACACCGAGCAACTGGCAGAGGGTGCCGCACAGTTCGGTCTGCCGGGGATTCGCGGCGGGGTCGAGGCTGAAGCTGTCCCCAAACACGAACAGCGGCACCTCGCGTTCCTCGGCCAACAGGCCGTTGTGAGAGCGATCGTTGCTCATGCCGTGATCGGAAGTCACCAGCACCTGATAACCGCCATCGAGCCAGGCTTGCAGGTAGACCGCCAGGTTGATGTCCGCCGAACGGGCACTGTTGCGGTATTGCGGGGTGTCGAGGCCATGCTTGTGGCCGGCATCGTCGATATTCATCGGATGCACCAGCAAAAAGTTCGGCGCGTAGCGCTGACGCAAATGTTCGGCGTCGGCGAACAGATGGGAATCGGGATAGTGGTCATTCCAGTAGAAATGTCCGTACTGGATCGGCAGCTCGGGGTTGTCGGTATGACGATCCCGCCCAGCCACGAACGGTGAGGTGTTGTAGAGCTCGCTGACCCAATGGTACGCCGCGGCAGCCGTGCTCAAGCCGCCTTCGGTGGCGTAGTGGAAAACGCTGCGCTGGTTCGACAGGCGCGAGACGTTGTTGTGCACGATACCGCTGTCGATGGGCGCGACGCCGGTGAGGATGCATTCATAGAGCGGGCGGGACAGGGCCGGCAGTTCACATTCCAGTTTGTAGAGAGCCGCGCGTCCTGCGCTGACGTAAGCCTGCAAATGTCCCATGGCATGCCGGGCGACTTCGTAATTGAGGCCGTCGAGCACTACCAGGATGACGTTGTGCTTCATGGGAAAAAGGCTCCGCAGAGGCAGACTGAAAAAAAAAGATGCAAGTGGCAACGCGGTCAATGTGGGAGCCGAGCTTGCTCGCGATGAACGATGACACGGCCTTGAAGTTGCACCGCGTCGCCTTCATCGCGAGCAAGCTCGGCTCCCACAGAAAAGCTTGCTCCCACAAGATATCTCCAGCGGATATCCGAGCGGGAGCTACCGCCTTACTGCATATTGATGATCACTTCTTCCTGCCACTTCTGTGGCAGTGCCTTGGAGGTCTTCTCCCAGGCGTCCGCGTCCTTGATCGGGGTCACGCCTTTGTACTGCTCGTTCGGCAGCAGCTTGGCCTTGACCTCTTCCGGCAGTGTCAGGTGCTCGGCGCGGATCGGCCGGGCGTTGCCTTTGGCCAGGTTGATCTGGCCGGCGTCGCTGAAGATGTACTCGCGAGTGAGCTTGGCGGCATTCGGGTGTTTGGCGTATTTGTTGATGATGGTGGTGTAGCCGGAGATGACCGAGCCGTCGGATGGAATCAGCACGACGTAATCATCCGGGTTGGCCATCTTGGCCTTGTAGCTCAGGCCGTTGAAGTCCCAGACCACGCCCACTTCGACTTCACCCTTTTCCATGGTGGCGATGGTCGGGTTGGCCATGGACAG
The DNA here is from genome assembly GCF_001269905.1 of Pseudomonas corrugata. Lineage (GTDB taxonomy): Bacteria > Pseudomonadota > Gammaproteobacteria > Pseudomonadales > Pseudomonadaceae > Aquipseudomonas > Aquipseudomonas corrugata. Next base: position 324,108 of record NZ_LHVK01000003.1, read on the forward strand.
GCGTCCTTGCTTGGCGATCTCGGCGAACATCAACAGGGCCGGTTGCAGGTTCTTCTCGTTGCCACCGTTGGCCAGTGCCGCCGCCAGTACGCCATTGGCAGCCTGGGCCGCGGTGCTCACGTCACCGATGGATACCTTGTATTTGCCGGTTTTGAGATCAGCCCATTTGGTGGGAGCTTCGGAACCATGCAGCAGCTTCTTGTTGACGATGAACGCGATGGTGCCGGTGTAGGCCAGGGCCCAGTTGCCGTCCTTGTCCTTGGCCCAGTCCGGAACCTGGCCCCAGGTGCTTGGCTTGTACGGTTGAACCACACCCTGCTTGACGGCAATCGGGCCGAAGGCCGCGCCGACGTCGCCGATGTCGGCGCTGGCGTTGTCTTTCTCGGCGGCGAACTTGGCGATTTCCTGGGCCGAGCTCATGTCGGTGTCGACGTGTTTCAGCCCGTAGGTCTTGGCCAGGTCTTCCCAGGTGCCTTTCCAGTTCGCCCAGTCATCGGGCATGCCGACGCTGTTCACGGCGCCTTCCGCTTTCGCAGCGGCTTCCAACGTTTTCAGATCGGTATCAGCGGCCATGGCGGCAGTGCACATGGCAATGGTCGAGCCTAACAGTGATGCCAGGAAAAGCTGTTTCATCCGAAGCTCCTATGGGCGTTTTCAACGCTGCGATTGCGGTTGTGTTGGCGGTTATGTTGGTCTAGGTCAGCAATACCTGAGCCAATGTAGGTGAGCCCTGTGACATTTTGATGTCGGCGGTGGAAGCATCCACACCGACCCGGCTCGTGCGCAGTGGCTGATAGCTAAGCGTAGACCATGGTTAAACGGCTGATATGAAAGGACTTGGCCGCAAATTTGCACGTCTGTGGTTCGACCGTTCGGCGGTTCTGTCATCTGCCAGTCATGTGCAGTGCCTAGGCTTGCAGGAATTAAAATGGCTCGGTGGCTTCACCGATTTCGCCCCGAAACAGTGCTGGTCTAGTCCAGATAGGTAACGTTGATGCGCGTTGAGACAACCAAAGCGGTGACAGCTATCGGGCAGGTCCTGCAGGAGCAGCTTGACCATGGGTTGCTGGCTCCCGGCAGCAAGTTGCCGGCCGAGCGCAAGCTCAGTGAGTTGTTCGGGACCACGCGCATTACCGTGCGTGAAGCCTTGTTGCAGCTCGAAGCCCAGGGGCAGATCTATCGCGAGGAACGCCGGGGCTGGTTCGTCTCGCCGCCACGTCTGGCCTATAACCTGATGCAGCGCAGCCATTTCCACGCCATGGTCACGGCCCAGGGACGGGTGCCATCTACCCAGGTGATCTCGGCCCGCCTGCAACCGGCCTCGGCGGCGGTGTGCGCCTGGTTGCAATTGCCGGCGTTGTCGAGTGTGATCCAGATCTGCCGCGTGCGGCGTATTGACGAGCGTCTGGTGCTGTATGTCGAGCATTACCTGAACCCGCAGTATTTTCCCGACATCCTCGGGTTCGATCTCAACCAGTCCATGACCGAGTTGTACGCCCGTCATTACGATCTGCACTACGGCCGGGTGAAATTCGAAATCGTACCCACGTCTCTACAGCCTGAAGCCGCGGCGGCGCTGAAGGTCTCGGTCGGCAGCCCCGGGTTGCGGATTGCGCGGGTCAATTATGACCAGCATCAACGGTTGATCGACTGCGACCTGGAGTTCTGGCGACACGATGCGATTCATGTCGGAGTAGACGTACTGGACGTCGGGTCACAATGATTCGTTGAGCTTGCTCATGATCCTGAACAGGACGGTGGCGAGGATCAGTATCATGCCGATCCACATGGCGAAGACCCCGACATTCTTGTCACGAAAATTGAAGCCGATGGCCAACAGGATCATGCCGGCGAGGATGGGCACCAGCATGGCGTTGAAGATGGACGAGGGAATCATGGTGGTGACCTTGTCAGGGGGATAAGGTCAGTGTAGGAGCTGCCGAGCGAAGCGAGGCTGCGATCTTCCCCCAGACACTTGAATCTCTACAAAAAGATCAAAATCAAAAGATCGCAGCCTGCGGCAGCTCCTGCAGGGTGTGGCGTGGTTACGGCAACTCACGACTGGCGTAGAACGCGCTCAGCACTTTCACCAGGTGCGCGAGGTCATGGCTGCCGCACAGTTCACGGATCGAGTGCATGGCGAAGGTCGGCAGGCCGATGTCCACGGTGCGTACGCCCAACTGGCTGGCGGTGATCGGGCCGATGGTCGAGCCGCACCCCATGTCGCTGCGTACCACGAAGCTCTGCACCGGCACTTCTTCGGCCATGCACAGGTGGCGGAAGAACCCGGCGGTTTCGCTGTTGGTAGCGTAGCGCTGGTTGCTGTTGACCTTGATGACCGGCCCGGCGTTGAGCTTGGGACCGTGGTTGGCGTCATGTTTGTCGGCGTAGTTGGGGTGTACACCGTGGGCGTTGTCTGCAGAAACCAGCAGGGATTTCTGGATGGTCCGTACGAACTCTTCCCCTTCCGGCAGCAGGCGACGCAGGGTCTGCTCCAGCATCGGGCCATCGGCGCCGCAGGCCGAGCAGGAGCCCACTTCCTCGTGATCGTTGCACACCAGCACGCAGGTCTCTTCCGAGTCGGCGTTGAGCAAGGCTTGCAGGCCGGCGTAGCACGACAGCAGGTTGTCAAGGCGGGCGCCGGCAATGAAGTCGCCATGCAGGCCGATGATCGCGGCGCTTTGGGTGTCGTAGAAGCTCAACTCGTAATCGAGCACCACATCGGCGTTCAGGCCGTGTTCGCGGGCCAACTGGTCAGTGAGCACGGCACGGAAGTCGACGCGCTCGTCGCCAGCGAACTGGGCAAGGATCGGCGGCAATTCGTTCTGCGGGTTGATGGCCCAGCCCTGGTTGGCTTCGCGATTGAGGTGAATGGCCAGGTTCGGAATCGTGGCAATGGGTGCCTTGAAGTCGATCAGCTGGCTTTCGACCTTGCCGTCCCGGCGGAAGGTGACGCGTCCGGCCAGGGACAGGTCGCGGTCGAACCATGGTGCCAGCAGCGCACCGCCATACACTTCCACCCCCAGTTGCCAGAACCCGTGACGTTGCAGCTCAGGCTGAGGCTTGACCCGCAGGCAAGGGCTGTCGGTGTGGGCTCCGACCAGGCGGATGCCGTCGTGCAGCGGCGCGTTGCGGCCCAGCTTGAAGGCAATGATCGAAGAGTCGTTGCGCGTGACGTAATAGCGACCGTTGGCTTCGGTGGCCCAGGTCTCGCGTTCGTCGAGGCGCTGATAGCCCGCCGCCTCGAGGCGTTGGGCAAGGCTGGCGGTGGCATGGAACGGGGTAGGGGAGGCCTTGAGGAAGTCGATCAGGCCCTGGTTCAACTCTGCGCGCATAAATAGCTCCAGACAGCAATGGGCGGAGTTTACCGTATTGGCTGTTGATAGGGAGAGGGTTGAAGTCTACGTTGGTTGTGCCGCCGTCATCGCGAGCAGGCTCGCTCCAACAGGGGATCTTCGTCGAATACAAATTCTGTGTTCAGCGCAAATGCCTGTGGGAGCGAGCCTGCTCGCGATGAGAGCACCGCAATCCTTCAGAACGGCGCCGGGCACTCGAAGCGCAGGCGCTCGCCGCTTTGCGGATGGGTAAAGCTGAGCATGCTGGCGTGCAGGCACAGGCGAGGCCAGGCGGCCAGGGCCTGCGGGTGGGCATAGAGGCCGTCACCCAGCAGCGGATGGCCGATGGACAACATATGCACGCGCAATTGGTGTGAGCGTCCGGTGATGGGCGTCAGTTCGACCCGGCACCAATCGCCACAACGTTCCAGCACGCGCCAGAAGGTCAGGGCGTGCTTGCCGTGCTCATGGTCGACCACGTGACGAGGCTTGGTTGGCGGGTCGTAGCGCAGGGGCAGATCGATGCTACCGCTGTCCAGCTCCGGCTGACCCCAGCACAACGCGGTGTAGGCCTTTTCGGTTTCCCGGTCATGAAACTGTCGGGACAGTTCGCGATGGGTGTCTGGATCCCGGGCCAGCAGGATGATTCCGGACGTTTCCCAGTCCAATCGGTGCACGATTCGTGCTTCCGGGTAACCGTTTTCCTGCAGGCGGGTGATCAGGCAGTCCTTGTTGTCGTCGGCCCGGCCGGGCACGGACAACAGCAGGGTCGGCTTGTCGACCACCAGGACGGCGGCGTCCTGATGAATGATGCGGATGTTGGACAGGGGCATTGAAAACAGTCTCGGTACAAACGCCAACGGCGGCTCGGGCCTGTCCCTGTGTGGGAGCGGGCTTGCTCGCGAAGACGGCGGCACATTCAATGACAATGTGTCCGAACTACCGCTTTCGCGAGCAAGCCCGCTCCCACATAGGGCGAGGCCCGAGCCGCCGTGGCTCCTGCTGGATCGATCAGCGATCCGGCAGAGTGATATTGAGTTCCAGAATCGAGCAGCTACCCTGGCTTTCCAGTGCGACATGTACGTCATCGTTGCCGATATTGACGTACTTGCGGATCACTTCGACCAGTTCCTTCTGCAACGAGGGCAGGTAGTCCGGGGTGCTGCGTTGGCCGCGTTCGTGCGCCACGATGATCTGTAGACGCTCTTTCGCGACCGAGGCGGTACTGGGCTTTTTGTTGGCACGAAAGAAGTCAAAAAGGTTCATTACCTACCTCCAAACAGGCGCTCGAAGAATCCCTTCTTCTCGACGTTGAGGAACCGGTGTTCCAGGTCTTTGCCCAGCAGGCGGTCGACAGTATCGCTGTAGGCCTGGCCGGCGTCGCTCTGGTCGTCGAGAATTACCGGGACGCCCTGGTTGGAGGCCTTGAGCACCGCCTGGGATTCCGGGATCACGCCGAGCAGGCGTACCGCGAGGATTTCCTTGACGTCTTCGACACCGAGCATTTCGCCCTTTTCCACGCGCTCCGGGTGGTAGCGGGTGATCAGCAGGTGCTCCTTGATTGGCTCCTCGCCCTTCTCGGCGCGACGGGATTTGCTCGCCAGCAGGCCCAGCATGCGGTCGGAGTCACGTACCGAGGACACTTCCGGGTTGGTCACGACAATCGCTTCGTCAGCGAAGTACATCGCCAGGTGGGCACCTTTTTCGATACCGGCCGGGGAGTCGCAGACCACGAACTCGAACTGTTCCTTGAGCTCCATCAGGACTTTTTCCACGCCTTCCTGGGTCAGCGCGTCTTTGTCGCGGGTCTGGCTGGCGGCCAGGACGTAGAGGTTCTCAAGGCGCTTGTCCTTGATCAGGGCCTGTTGCAGGTTCGCTTCGCCATTGACGACGTTGACGAAGTCATAGACCACGCGTCGCTCGCAACCCATGATCAGGTCGAGGTTACGCAGGCCGACGTCGAAGTCGACGATGACAGTCTTGTGGCCGCGCAGCGCGAGACCGGTACCGATAGCGGCGCTGGTGGTGGTCTTACCCACACCACCCTTGCCGGATGTAACCACGAGAATCTTGGCCAAGGTGTTTCACCCCTAAGGAAAAAGGACTTTGTCAGTCCCTGAAAAACATCTCTTGAAAACGGCTGCAATTGGACAGGCTTGGCTGGAATAGGGTGCTGGGCCGGGTTTACCTCCGGTAAACGCTGCCTGATCCTTTTTCCTACGTCGTTTTAGCCGTTTTCGCTACGTTTTAGAGATGCTTGGAAAATGCGGCAGTATCCGTTAAAGCCGAATGATGTTCAACACGTCGCCCGACAGGCTGACCTGGACGCCAGCCCCCCACAGCGGGTCGCGGCGTAAATCCTCGGAAACCTTGTACTGCCCGGCGATGGAGAGCAGTTCAGCGCTCAATTGCTGACAGAAGATCCTGGCTTTCGTATCGCCCTTGACGCCGGCTAGCGCGCGGCCGCGCATCGGACCGTATACATGGATGTTGCCATCGGCCAGAAGTTCCGCCCCCGGGCTGACCGAGGACACTACTACCAGATCGCCACCCTGGGCATAAATCTGCTGTCCGCCGCGCACGGGCGAGGTAATCACGCGGGTCGGCTTGATCTCTGGCTGCGGTGGTTTTTCCGGTTTCTTTATCGCTTCGGCCGGCGCCGGCTCCAGCAAGCGCTCCCGGGCGCCGGATGGTGGTAGCACCGGAATGTCCACGGCGATGGCGGCGGCGATGTCCTCGATGCGGCTGGCACGGATAGCCAGGGTGCGCAGGCCGTGTTGGCGGCAAACGCGCATCAGCCCCGGCAGATCCACCGAGCCTTCGGTGGCCGGCAGCTTGTCCAGGGCCAGCACCAGCGGGGCATTGCTGAAGAAATTCGGCGCTTGGGCGACTTTGGCCGCGAGCTGCCGGTCAAGGCCCTCCAGGTCGTTACGGGCAAGCTCCAGCACCGTAATGGCGAGCATGCTGCCCTTCAGCTGGAACACGGGATCTTGGTCTAGCGGTTCGGTTTGGCTCATGGTCGGCGTACAACGGCTTGTCACTAAAAGTGCCGAGACTTATAACGAGATCGTCCGCGAGCCGCAAGCCGGGTCGAACGATGTAGAATGCGCGGCCCATGTCTTTATGGAAGCTGTAATGGATCGCCCGCGTTTTCGAAGTGCCTTTTTTCACCCGCGTTTCTGGCTGCTATGGTGCGGCCTGGGGCTGTTGTGGCTGATCGTTCAGTTGCCTTACCCGTTGCTGTTGCGGGTCGGTCGTGTCCTGGGGGCGCTGATGTACCGGGTGGCCGGCGACCGACGGCGCATCGCCAGCCGCAACCTGGAGCTGTGTTTTCCGCAAAAGTCCGCGGCTGAACGCAAGCGTCTGCTCAAGGAAAACTTTGCCTCCACCGGTATCGCCTTCTTCGAAATGGCCATGAGCTGGTGGTGGTCGCGTTCGCGGCTGGCCAAGCTGGCTCATGTGGAAGGGCTGGAACATCTCAAGCAGGCCCAGCGCGATGGCAAGGGCGTGATCCTGATGGCCCTGCATTTCACTACGCTGGAAATCGGCGCGGCCTTGCTCGGCCAGCAGCACACCATTGATGGCATGTACCGTGAGCACAAGAATCCGCTGTTCGACTACATCCAGCGCCGGGGCCGTGAACGGCACAACCTCGACTCCCTGGCGGTGGAGCGTGAAGATGTACGTGGCATGCTCAAGTTGCTGCGTGCCGGCCGGGCGATCTGGTATGCACCGGACCAGGATTATGGCGCCAAGCAGAGTGTGTTCGTGCCATTGTTCGGCATCCAGGCGGCAACGGTGACCGCCACCAGCAAGTTCGCCCGTCTCGGCAAGGCGCTGGTGGTGCCGTTCGTCCAGGAGCGCCTGGCCGATGGCAGTGGCTATCGCCTGGTGATCCAGGCGTCGTTGGAGGATTTTCCAGGTGAGACCGAGGAAGCCGACTGCATCCGTATCAATCGGTGGGTGGAGCAGTCGGTGAGCGACTGCCCCGAGCAATACCTCTGGGCCCACCGGCGTTTCAAGAGTCGTCCGCCGGGCGAACCGAAGCTGTACGACAAGCGCGGTTGAGCCAGTAGTTCCCATCCATGAGCACGGAGTGTTGCGATGATCCCAGCTGAACCGGTGACAGGTTTGATTCTTTCCGGCGGCGGGGCTCGGGCGGCGTATCAGGTGGGGGTATTGGCGGCGATTGCCGAATTGTTGCCGGACGAGGCGCAGAACCCGTTTCCGGTGATCGTCGGCACCTCGGCGGGGGCGATCAACGCGGTCAGCCTGGCGAGCGGGGCGATGCACTTCAAAACGGCCATCGAGCGGTTGACCGCGTTCTGGCAGGCCGTGCGAAGCCATCAGGTCATGCGCAGCGACTGGTGGGGGGTTATTGCCCAGGCGAGACGTTTCCTTGGCCATAGCTTGTTGGGCCTGGGCACCAGGTTGCCGGTGGCGCTGATCGACAGCTCCCCGCTGCGTGATTTGCTTGAGTCACAGTTCCAGGCTTCGGGTATCGCGCAGGCCATCGCAGAGCACCAATTGCGTGCAGTGGCGGTGACTGCGTTCGGTTATGAGTCCGGCCAGGCCGTGACGTTCTACCAGGGGCGCGGGACCATTGACGCCTGGTTGCGGCACCGTCGGATCGGCGTGCCGACCGTGCTGTCGGTCGAGCATTTGATGGCCAGTTCGGCGATTCCCCTGCTGTTCGCGCCGGTCAAGATCGGCCCGCAGTATTTCGGCGACGGCGCGGTGCGCCAATCGGCGCCCATCAGCCCGGCGTTACACCTGGGTGCGAACCGGGTGCTGGTCATCGGCGTCAGCGGCAACCCCCGTGGACCCGCTGCCGCGGAGCCGGTGGCGCGCAGCTATACCGGTCTGCAACCGACCCTGGCGCAGATCGGTGGGCACTTGCTCAACAGTACCTTCATCGACAGTCTGGAAAGCGATATCGAGTTGCTTCAGCGTCTGAACGGGTTCAGTCACTTGCTGCCCGATGACGTGCCGGCCCACTCCCTGGGCGCGGCGCCGGTGGAGGTGCTGGTGATTTCGCCGAGCCAACCGATTGATGAAATTGCCGCCCGCCATCGCCAGGAACTGCCCCGTGCGCTGCGGTTATTCCTGCGCGGGCCGGGCGCAACCAAGACCAGCGGCGCCGGAGTGTTGAGCTATCTGCTGTTCGAGGCGGGGTATTGCAACGAACTGATCGAGCTGGGTCGCCAGGATGCGCTGGCCCAGCGCGATGAACTGAGCCGGTTCCTGGGGTTGGCCCGAGGGTGATGAAAGCCGACCCGGCGCCATCGCGAGCAGGCTCGCTCCCACAAGGGATCTATGGCGAACGTGAAATTTCAACCCACCCATAACCCCGTGGGAGCCGAGCTTGCTCGCGATGACGGCGGTACATCCAGCACTTACCTAGCCTGATCCACCGCTATCGCGAGCAAGCTCAGCTCCCACAAGGGATCTATGGCGAACGCGAAATTTCAACCCACCCATAACCCCGTGGGAGCCGAGCTTGCTCGCGATGACGGCGGTACATCCAGCACTTACCTAGCCTGATCCACCGCCATCGCGAGCAGGCTCGCTCCCACAAGGGATCTATGGCGAACGTGAAATCTCAACCCACCCATAACCCCGTGGGAGCCGAGTTTGCTCGCGATGACGGCGGTACATCCAGCACTTACCTAGCCTGATCCACCGCTATCGCGAGCAAGCTCAGCTCCCACAAGAATCTCTGTGTATCCAGGATCAAGGTGGGTAATCAGAAGTGATACTTCAGCAAGAAGCTCGTATTGCTCTGGTTGGTCTTGAACCCATCACTGTCTTCGATCCCGTACTTGTTCTTCCAGTAGTCATATTCCACACCCACATACAGCTGCTTGGCACCCAGGTTCAGGGCCTTGCCCAGGTCATACTTGATCTGCGGGTTGATGTGCAGATTGGCGTGGGAGCTGCCCTTGGCATTGCTGTCGTTGTCCACCACCCAGTCGATGAAGCCGTCGATCAGGATGTCGGATGAGCCCACGGGGATGGTGTACGCCCAGACCGGGGTGATCTGCCAGACGTTGTCGCCAGCCCGCGGGCCTTCGGTGTGGCGGTTGTAGAAGTTCAGCTGGAAGTAATCGAAGCCAGGGATCGCCAGGTCGAAGCCAGGGCCGACGAGGTAGGACTCGTTGTCGCCTTCGCCGAATTCATAGGTCATCGCCAGCAGCACGTCCTTGATCGGACCTACTTCCAGCTTCTGGTCGAAAACCTTTCCAAACGACAGGCGCGGGCTGAATTCGCCATAGTAGGTGTTCGGCCCCGACTGGCCGTCCTCCTTGCCGTTGTAGAAGATCCGGTCGAGGAAAAAGAAGTTGTCGCCGTATTTCCAGGCGTCGGCGTGTTCGAAGGTCACCGTCTGCTGGATGCGTGGGTTGACCTGGAAATCCTTGCCGTAGAGGTAGGTCAGGCTGTTGTTCTGCCATTGGAACAGATCGTCGGCCATGGCTTGGCCGCCGGCCAGCAAGGATCCTGCGAGTATCAGGCTGGTGCACGTGCGTTTCATTCGGTTTGCTCCCAAGGTAGGTGGTACCGCTTTTTTTGTCAGCGCTCTGGTGTGGCGCCTTTTTCTCCAGATAAAACATCCGTTCGGTCAGGTTTTTGCTTGTGGCAAATACGGGTGAGCGAGCCTGGAGAGGTTCCCGAAAAGCTCGTTCAACTGTCTGGGGCACTGTTTGTCGAGATGCAGGGAGTCGCTGACAGGCGACCGGTCGCCTGTCAGCGGGTAGTGTGCGTAACGGGTTCAATCAGACCGCACAGGGTCACTCAGTTGGTCTGCGCGCCTTGGGTGATCCATGCGCCGATCAGGTCCCGTTCCTGCTGGGTCATCTGGGTGATGTTGCCCAGGGGCATGATCTGGGTGGCCACGGCCTGGGCCTGGATGCGCGCGGCCTGTTGCTGGATCTGCTGTGGCGTATCGAACATCACCCCGGCCGGAGCCGCACTGAACAGCGGACTGGTGGGCTTGGCCGAATGGCAGACCGAGCAGCGTTCTTGAATCACGCTGTGCACCTTCTCGAACGAAGGGCCCTGGGCATTGGCGGCCTGGGCAGGTGCTGCGGCAGGCTGTGCCGGCGCGGTTTGCGGCTTGGCGCCACCGCCCACGGCGGTTTCCGGCAGCGGTTGGTACTCGATGGCGGCGGAAGCCTTGGCCACGTCCGGGGCGGTGGACACGGGCTTGGGCCCGGTGACATACGCCAGGCAGATCATTGCCAGGGCGCCGACCGGCAGCGTCCAGGCAAACCGGTTGCTGTCGTGGCGGGTGTTGAAGTAATGACGCACCAACACCGCCGCCACTGCGATCCCGGCGAGGATCAGCCAGTTGTACTGGCTGCCGTAGGTGCTCGGGAAGTGGTTGCTGATCATGATGAACAGCACGGGCAGGGTGAAGTAGTTGTTGTGGCGCGAGCGCAGCAGGCCCTTGGCCGGCAGCGCCGGATCGGGTGTGCGGTTCTCGGCGATAGCGGCGACCAGCGCACGCTGTGCCGGCATGATGATGCGGAACACGTTGCCGACCATGATTGTGCCGATGACCGCCCCGACATGCAGGTAGGCACCGCGACCGCTGAACACCTTGCTGAACCCGTAGGCCGCGGCAATCAGCAGGGCGAACAGGATCGCGCCGAGCAGGGCAGGGCGCTTGCCCAGGGCCGAGTCGCAGAGAAAGGAATAGACGAACCAGCCGACCAACAACGAACCGATGCCCAGGGCAACGCCTTCGGGCCCGCTCAAACTGCTGCCGGGAGCCAGCAGGTAGATCGTCGGGTTCCAGTAGAACACCACGCACAGCAACGCGATACCCGACATCCAGGTGAAATAGGCTTCCCACTTGAACCAGTGCAGGTTATCCGGCATGGACGGCGGTGCGAGTTTGTATTTTTCCAGGTGGTAGATGCCGCCGCCGTGGATGGCCCACAAGTCTCCGGCCAGGCCGCTCCTGGGGTTGACGCGGTTGAGGTTGTTTTCCAACCAGACGAAATAGAACGACGCGCCGATCCAGGCCACGCCAGTGATCATATGAACCCAGCGGATACTCAGGTTCAGCCATTCCAGCAAATGTGCTTCCACAGTCGTTACCTCTCGCCCGTCACGCTTGTTCTCGCGTGATCGGACGCTTCTCTTATTGGTGGGGATCGAGGATCAAACACTCATCCTCTTCGAAGAAATGCTCATCGCAGTTATTGCCTGTGCCACTGCGATCAACCACCAGGAAGTCATCCCGCTTTTCGATCGTCAGCACCGGGTGGTGCCAGACGCCGCGATGGTAATTGATGCCCTGCCTGCCGTTGGTGACGAAGGCGCGGACCAAGCCTGATACAGGTGCATCGCCAAGTGGCGCGACCACGATCAGAAAGGGGTTGCCGAGCAGCGGAATGAACGCCTGGCTGCCCAGCGGATGGCGCTCCAGCATGCGCACGGTCAACGGCATGTCCAGCGCGTCGGCGCGGAAGATGCTGATGATCGCCTTGTCGTCCGGCGTGGCGGTTTCAACCGTCGCCAGGCGATGAAAGCGCATGGTCGAACCGTTATTGATCATGAAGTGATCGCTGCCGTCGGTTTCGATCACGTCACCGAAGGGGGCGAAGGCTTCTTTGGTCAAGGGTTCGATCTTGAGTGTGCGCATGCTGGTCTTCTTAATCTCTTGATTTGATCGTTCCCACGCTCTGCGTGGGAACGCCTCACCGGACGCTCTGCGTCCGCTTTGCGACGCAGAGCGTCACCGTATGCATTCCCACGCAGAGCGTGGGAACGATCATCGTGTCACTTCGCGACCTTGCCCAATACCCGCAGGCGACTCACACCACCATCCGGGAACACATTCAGGCGGATGTGGGTAATCGGGCCCAGGGCCTTGATCTGCTCGGCGAAGGTATGTTCAGCGTGCATTTCCAGTTTCTGGCTTGGCAGCAGCTCGCGCCAGAACAGCGACTGGGTTTCGATCTGGCTGTCGGTGCCGCCCTTGACGAAGGCGCCCTGGATCGAGCAACTGTCGGGGTAGTTGCCCTTGAAGTGCAGGGTATCGACGATCACTTTCTCGACCTCGCCGGCATGGCCCAGGGCGACGATGACCCAGTCGTTGCCCGGCGTGCGGCGCCGGGCGGTTTCCCAGCCGTCGCCCATGTTGACGCCACGACCCGGGTTGAGGATGTTGCTCATGCGCCCGAAGTGCTCGTCGGAGCAAGCCAGGGCGCGGCCACCGTTGAGGGCTGCGGCCAGGTCGATCTGTTCGTTGTCGCCGACGGCCGACCAGTCGCGGTACGGAATGCCGTAGACCCGCAACCGGGCCACACCGCCATCGGGGTAGATGTTGAAGCGCAAGTGGCTGAAGGCCTGGTCGTTGCTGATTTCATGGTAGTGGTGGCTGTTGCCTTGCAGTTCGACGGCAGACAGCACTTCGGTCCACTGGGTGTCGTCGTCCGGCTCGCCTTCGGTCAGGAAGCAGGCTTCCAGGGACGCCGACGGTGGGTAGTTGCCGGTGAAGAATGAAGTGTCGATGTCCACGCCCTTGATCGATCCCGCTACGCCCAGGCGGATCACGGCGCTGTCGTAGCCTTCGAAGCGCTTGCGACGCGATTCCCAGCCGTCCATCCACTTGCCATTGTCATCGAACACGCCTTCCTTCCATACGGCCGGCGTTGGCTGGAACAGGCGGTTGGCGTCGGCGAACCAGTCGTCGGTGACGGAGATGATCTTCGTGCCGAGACGGGCGTCGGCCAGGTTGACGAACTTCTCGAAAGGTACGGCGTAAGCTTTCATTCTTCTTGTCTGCCTTTAAATAAGTTGGCTGGGGATGCTTGCTGGCCTCGTTCAGGCTGCTCGCTAAAGGGTCAGTAGTCGGAACAGCGCGATCTTGTTGATCTCCGCCAACGCGCATTTGAACTCGGTGTCCACCGGGTTATGGATGCGGGTTTCGAACGCCGCGAGGATCTGATGCCGGTTGCTGCCTTTTACCGCCATGATGAAGGGAAACTCGAACTTGGCCTTGTAGGCGTCGTTCAGCTCGGTGAAGCGCTGGAACTCTTCGGCCGTGCATTGGTGAATACCGGCGCCGGCCTGTTCGTTCGTGCTGGCTTCGGTCAATTGGCCCTGCACGGCGGCTTTGCCGGCCAGGTCCGGGTGAGCGTTGATCAGGGCCAACTGGCTGGCGTGATCGGCGCTCAAAAGGATGTCGCTCATGCGCTGGTGCAGGGTTTCGATCTCGTCGATCGACGGGTCCTGGCCCAGGTCGAAGGCTTTCTCGGCGACCCATGGCGAGTGTTCGTAGATGTCGGCGAAGGCGTCGACGAACGCCTCGCGGCTCAAGGTCGACGGCTTGAGGGTCTGGAACGCGGTCATTTCAAGGCTCCAGGATGCGGGTGGGTCTGCTGCCAGTGGCGGGCGATGTCGACGCGACGGCTGAACCAGACCTGCTCATGGCTCTTGGCGTATTCGAGGAAACGCTTGAGGGAGGCGAGGCGGGCCGGACGGCCGATCAGACGGCAGTGCAGGCCGATGGAAAGCATCTTCGGGGCTTCGGCGCCTTCGGCATACAACACATCGAAGGCATCCTTGAGGTATTGGAAGAAGTCGTCGCCGTTGTTGAACCCCTGCACCTGAGTGAAGCGCATGTCGTTGGTATCGAGGGTATACGGGATCACCAGGTGCGGCTTGCCGTTGGGGGTGTTCGGTTCCCAGTAGGGCAGGTCGTCGTCGTAGGTGTCGCTGTCGTAGAGGAAACCGCCTTCTTCCATCACCAGTCGGCGGGTGTTGGGACCGGTGCGGCCGGTGTACCAGCCCAGCGGGCGTTCGCCGGTGATTTCGGTGAGGATGCGGATCGCTTCGAGCATGTGCTCGCGCTCCTGGGCTTCATCCATGTATTGGTAGTCGATCCAGCGATAGCCGTGGCTGCAGATTTCATGACCGGCGGCGACCATGGCACGGATCACGTCCGGATGACGCTGGGCGGCCATGGCCACGGCGAAGATGGTCAGCGGGATATCGAATTCCTTGAACAGCTTGAGGATCCGCCAGACACCGGCGCGGCTGCCATACTCGTACAGCGACTCCATGCTCATGTTGCGCTCGCCCTGCAGCGGTTGCGCCGCGACCATTTCCGAAAGGAACGCTTCGGACTCTTTGTCGCCATGCAAGATGTTGCGCTCGCCGCCTTCTTCGTAATTGAGCACGAAGGACAGGGCGATGCGGGCATTGCCCGGCCAGTGGGGATGGGGAGGGTTACTGCCGTAACCGATCAGGTCGCGTGGATAGTCAGCGCTCACTGCAGTCTTCCTTCTTGTTCGTACCATGTAGGTGGCGCCCGGGCGATGAAGCAAAGCTGGCGTCACGGCGATGGGTTGATTGTATACAACTTTATGCGCGATTTGTAAGCCTGATTTTTTGCATTTTTCACCGCACCCCTGGCTGGCCCTACACTGCAAGAAATCTGCCGGGTTGGTCAATTAATCATTAGAGGAGCCGTGTATCCTCTGGTTTGGCCGGAACCCGAGCTTAAGGACGAGCGGGGAAAGGGCGCGGCAAATATGTGTTTTTTATTGTGTACAATTTCTATTTAAAATGTCTTAATTTGCGTATCGCCGCAGCGTTTCATGCTCTGAAATGGTGCGGCTTGTCTTTCAACTGATCAGGAGGCGTCGGGCCGGACTGCCCTGCAGCGAGGCGCGCACAATCAATGGGACGTTTGACTACTCACGTTTTGGATGCTGCACATGGCTGCCCGGGCAGCTCGATCAAGGTCGAGCTGTACCGTGTGGAAGGCCCGCAACTGCACCTCGTCGCCAGCGCGTCGACCAACAGCGATGGCCGTTGCGATGCACCGCTGTTGCAAGGGGAGGACTACCGTTCGGGGGTCTATCAGTTGCAATTTCACGCTGGCGATTACTACCGCGCCCGGGGAGTGCAATTACCCGATCCGGCCTTCCTTGACGTGGTGGTGTTGCGCTTCGGCATTTCTGCCGAGCAGGAGCACTACCACGTGCCCCTGCTGATATCGCCCTACGCCTATTCAACCTATCGCGGCAGCTGACCCCCAGGCAGCCGCTTGCTCCTGGAAGCGCCTGCGCATGGCGCCTCTTTGGTTTTTCGCCCGCTCACACTGCGGGCTTTTTTTGCCTGCCTGTTACAGCCGGGCATTGTCGTCCCGGATGATGAAGACGGTGTCGGCGTGGCCAGGCAGGATCTGGGAGCCGCCCTTGAGCCAGACGATCTTGTTGGCGGCATGGGCGTCCTTGACGGCTTGCGCGGCGGCGTCGCCGACCTGGGTTTCCAGGTTCATGCCGGTCGTGTTGGGGTTGGTGTGGGTGGGCAGGGACAGCTTCGGGATCCGGGTGCGGTGCAGGCTCATGAAAAACAGATAGTCATGCCCTGTGCGCCGAAAGACCAATGCCGGAAAACTGTTGAAGTTGTTGGGTTCCATGACCGTATAGCCATGACGGCTCAGGAGGTCGGCCATGAAGCGTTTGAAGTCCACCGTCGAATACGTCGAGAGGAAGTAATCCCACTGTCGTCGGAACCGCATGGGGTCGAAGTCCAGCCGGTTCAAGGTGCCCGTCGTGGACGGGAAGGGCAGCTCGATCGCGCGCGAGGTGCTTGTAGTGCCTGAAGAGGTTGGCAGAACCGAGAGCATCAATAATGGATCGCTCCATTGCGGGTGCGGTGAAGGAGTGGCTTGTTTCCAGCTGTGGAAAATCTGCCTGAGTGCGGTCAGCCCCGCTGCGTCGGCGTAAGTCGAGCTGTTGGCCAGCTCGAATTGCTTTCTGGCGATGTTTTCCAGGGTCACGGTCGTGACCTCCGGGAAAACGTCCCTGACGTAAGCCGTCAGGGGTTTTTCGAAGGGCAGCCTGGCGTCAATCTCCCAGTGATTATCCGGTGGGACGCGTATGACAGCCCTGGGCTGTTCGTCAGGCGTATGCCTGAGGATGGCCTCCAGCACATCGAAATCATAGGCGGGATGAGTGGGCGGCTGAATGTAGAGGATCGGGTAATCTCGAGCTTCCATGCGGCTCATCACCTTGTAGTGAACATCGTTCACGGTGATGAAATGGGGCAGTGTCAGCGTGGGTTTGAACGCCCAATCCCGCTTGAAGACCGCCGGGCCTTGCACAGCTGCTTCACTTTGCGGAGGAGGCGACGTCGTGCGCTGGCGTTTGGGCGCGGGCCCTTCGGACAGTTCATCGTCCGACAGGCTGTGGAGGGTGATGGTCTGGGGGGAGTCACTGCTGCCCGGCTCGATGGGCTGGGGAACCCGTCGCCACAGGAGACTGCCTTCCACTTGTTCCAGGCGTGGTCCGGAGGCGATGAGCTCGGTGCTTGATCGGGCCCGGTAGTTCTGTTCGGCATCGCGACCCAGCAACACCGTTGCACCGTCTTCCAGCTCGACGTAGGTGCGTGTCCTGAACGTCCGGATGCCAGAGGTCGCGTCTGGCGCTGATAACAGGGGGACCAGTTCGGGTGAAAGGTGATAATTGTCCAGCGACACCGGGACGGCCTGACCTTGGGCGGACGCCTGTTGTGTGATTTCGGATACCTGGAAGGTCGTGGGCTGAGATTCTGACGCTTCGGTGTGTCTTCCCGACGGCGAGACGGATACCTGGTCCGTTCCTTCCGTCCTCATGGGACCCCTGGGTGAACTTTCCGGCGTTGTATCGCGACTGGTGCGGGATGTATCGGAGGACGAAGTTGAGACATTGGGGCGGGTGCTTTTTCTTGGACTCATTGGAAGTTCGGCTCTTGGATATCAATAATGAATATGACTTGAAACAGATGGCTGATCGTCGCCTTGAAGATGTTCATGGAAAAGGCCCGCGCAGGTGCACTACATATATATTGCGTTTGAACTAAATATCTGGAAAAACCTGCATGAGGCTATGCCGGGTTGGATAGGGCCTTGTCCGACGAGAGTATCCAGTTCATATAAGGCAACTCCCTGGCAAATGGCGGCCCCAAGATGATTGCCTGGGCGAGCATCAACGACTTGCTCGGCGTTAAACCCTCTACTAACTTGGTGCATTGTTCCCGCAATAAACGCAGTGACTCGTCGTCCAAGGGGGGATGTTGGCTGAGGCCTTCCCGGGCCACCTCCTGATAGATCTTGAGATGGTGGTCACACACGTTTGTTTTTCTAAGATCCTGCGCCGTAATAACCCGAGACTTATTTGTATCCAGGGTCCACTTGCGTGTCTTGAGGTGATAGCTCAGGGCACCGGGAGTGCCGTCCTTGACGGCAACATTGAAGACCCTCAGTTGTTCGGACGACAACCTGGAAAGTTCCAGGGGCAACGCTGCATCGGGGTCGAGCGTGGGCGCAAAATACCGACCATCCAGGGCTTCTACATAAACGCTCTCGAACAAGCTGTTGACCGCATACACGACACCTTGTGTAGTGATAACGCGTATCTGGTCCACAAGGTCGTCAACTTCATAAGCGGGCAGATGAATGACCGTTCCACCGATTTGCAGCAGGTTGGATGCCAGTTTTATCTCGACCTGGCCGAGCTGTGTAGCGTCGAACTCCCACAAGGAGGCCTGGGGTAAGCGGGGGTTGGCGCTGGCCAGTGCGCCTGGCGTGGAGAGACGTAGCGTCATGTTCGTGCCCAAGTGGACAAGGTAGCTGGAGCCTTGGCCAATCAGGACTTCGACACCCGCTTGTACGGCGGCTGAAGTGAGCAGGGCGCAGGTCGCCCGGTTGCCCATGTAATAGGGCTTTTTATCCAAGGGCTGAAGATAGGCGTATTTCTTTTTTGTCGGCGTGAGTGGCAGTGATATTGGCGTTTTCCATTGTACCGGGTCCTTGTTTATGAACTGGTTGTCCAGTAACAGGCCGTAGTCGGGGGAGGGCAGGAGCAAACGATAGGATGAGCCGTCATTCATGATCAGGATCAAAGTATGATTCGGACCGAGGGCGGAAAATGCGCGTCGTCCCGAGGCGTTTTTGCGCGCGGTATAACGTTCATCGGAACTTGCCAGGTTATTCAGGACGATCCGGCGCTTGCCAAAGTGCAGCGTCAGGCCACACTCACCATATTTCACAGTGTCCGATTCGTCTTCCGGAATGACGTGGGCGTTGTAATGGGCCTCGATTCGTGTCAACTCGGAGTGGACGTAGTCCAGGTGGACTGTGGTGGAGTATTCACTTTTTTGTTTGACCTTGAGTGTAGTGAACTCAATAAGACGGGAAACGTAATAGCTCGTATCTTTGGCGTGGTCGATTGATTGCTCGCTTCGATCATTCAGGATGGCCGGGTTTCGCGGCGTTCCTTGTTGCACCATGATGGCTTCGATGGAGAGCCGGTTGCCATGTTCGATACTGTCGGGCAGGTCGGGTAGCCAGTGGAAACCATCTTTGGTGATAAAAGTCAGCTTGCTGTTGCGCAGAGCTCTTGGATACCCGGTATCGCTGTAGACGTTGTTGATCGTAACTATGCGAACGTCCCAGTCGTTCGAATCGAACCCGGAGGTAATCACCAGATTGCCGGCCTCAATTGCCCAGCTTTCAATCAGATCCGCTCGCCAGTCCAGTGCGATGACACTATTGCCCACGCCGTCTTCGCTGATCGATACATGGCCTGGCCGATGGGCAATGGCGTAGACATCATCGCCTGGGCCACCGTCTGCGTTGCGGTTATTGCCACTGAGGATGAAAATCCGGTCATTTCCCGCGCCGGCCTCAATGGAGTCGTCACCGCGGGATTTGATGATGTTCGAGCCGGCCGTTCCCTTGATGACGTTGGTTCCGCCCTCAAGTATTTCGATATGTTCGATGCTTTCAAGGACAGTAGAACGATAGGCGCCGCTCGTTGTTCCATGAGGGGCTTGGGTGATGACGCTGACTTGCCCTGCGGCCAGATCGACCTGATAACCCAGGCGCGTCTCCTGACTGTCGCTGGCACCGCCGGCTAGAATCAGCGTGTCATTGCCTGCGCCACCCATCAGGCGGTTAGGTTGGGGCGTCTGGTTGCTGGCGACGATCTCTGGCGCCCTTTCAAAAATGAAAACATCATCTTTTGCGCCACCGGTGAGTGTCTTGACGCCTGCCCCGTAATGGAAGACGTTTGGCTTGTTTTCAACGCCCAGGACAGTGTCATTGCCGCCGCCGATAGACCATTGGATGCCTTTATGGTCTGCCGCCGTCCCGATAACTGCACCGGGCGTCTCAGCCGTTACGCCACTGCGGGCATCAAACCAATCATCGCTGTCCTTGATCCGGGGACGCACAGTGGATGCCTGATACCTTTCGCCGGTCCACCAACTTCGGGTGTTGTAGGTCACTCGTTCGAGTTCTACGGTGAACTTTCCGTTTACGATCGCTTCGGTGCTGTCTTTCAACGGCCCCCCGAGCAAGTTCAAGGCGTTGGCCTGGAGCCGCTTTGTATGTTCAGCGGCCGCCTTGGCGACGGTATAGCGGTCCTGGATATCGTCATCGGGGCTGATCGTCCAGAAGGCGAGCCAGCCCGTGCGAAGGCGTTCGTGGACGGTGAGTTGTAGGTAGTCGTCGATTTCATCGACTTGACGGATCGCGCCCCAGATCTGTGAGCCGACCACCAGGATAAGCCCTGCGGCCAGACCCGCAGGACCCGCTGACGTAAACCCTGCCAGCGCCGCGACGCCAAGGGTCACGGCCATGGTGGCACTGGTCACGCTCAAGGCTGCGTTGACGTAGTGGTCGGTGGCCTCGCGGCCGGTGGAGCCGGCGGCGGCCTTGAACGAGTCGACCGCGGCGATGATATCGAAAGGAAGCGTCAGCACGCTGGCAAGCAGGCCACTGCCACGCGCCAACCTGATGGCGAAGGTCGTTTTGGCGAAATCCTCCAGGGAGCGCTGGCCGGCCTTGATCATCTGGGTGGCCTGGCGGGTCACCAGCGCTTCGACACCGATGGACGCCACCTCGGCGGCCACGCTGGTCCCGTTGAACAGGGTCTGGTAGGCGTCCTTGTCCCGGATGGCGTCTTGCAGGCCGCGCAGGCCGCTGTAGATTCCGAAAGCCTGGAGTCCCAGGCCCGTGGGAATGAGGATCTGGCTCTTGGCCTGGTTGATCCAGCTGGATGACCGCTGCACCAGCACTTGGGTGTCGAGGTTCCGGGCCGCGTTCAACAGTCTTTCGAGCGTGTTCCGATAACGACTCGGTTCGGCCTGCATCTCAAGGTCTTCCCGCAACAATGATTGCGCGGAGCGTGACCGTTGGCTCGCCATTTCGAACAGCAACGTTGGCAGCCGGTAGTCGTTTGCATCGCGGGTGAGTGTTATACGGGTTTCGATATCACGGGCGTTGAGCTGCAGTGAGTTCAGGAAAAAGCGATTGGGAATGCGGAAAAAAGTATTCTCGCCGTTCAAGGGCTGTCCGTCGGTTGTTGCGCCGAGTGCATTCAGGGCTGAACGGGTGACGGTCACAGAGCCGATGTGGAACGGGCCGTAAAGTTTATCCACAACTTCAAGTTGCGCCTGTCGCTGCTTGAGTTCTGAGCTGAGCTGCGATTGATCGGCAACTTCGAAATCGAGCGTTTCGGTTGTGCGCGCATTGGCGTGCAAACCTATATCCGTAATGACGATGCCGTGCTCGGCATAAACGGAGGAGGGCTGAATAACCTTGGCCATTGTGAACGTCCTTGTTCAACGATGATTGAATGGCCCTCTATGTAAGATGTTTTCCTGAACGGTGTATATCGATGGGTTGTTGCCTCGTTTTGCCACTCAGTGGGCGGACAATAGCGACGCTGCGCCCGCGCCTCCAAACAGGCCAGCACTGACGCGATTGAACCAGCTCTGGCCTTTACCAGTGCGCAGGTACCGCGCCGCGCCGTGGGCGCCGAGGCCATAGGCCAACTTGCAGAGCAGGTCGAGGACGGTCCAGGTGGCGATCATGATCAACAGTTGGGGCAGGAACGGTTGCCCGGCGCTCAGGAACTGCGGCAGGAACGCGGCGAAGAACAGGATGTCTTTCGGATTGCTGGCGCCCAGCATGAATGCCCGGCCAAACAGCGCGCGAAAGCGCGGGACGGCGGCGCCCTGGGGCACTTCGGCGCCTGGGGAGGGCTGTCGCGATTGCTGCCAGCTCTGCCAAGCCAAGTAGAACAGGTACAGCGCACCGACGATTTTCAGGGCACTGAACAGCTTCTCCGAGGCCAGCAGCAACGCCCCAAGCCCCAGCGCCGAGGCGCTCAACAAGCAGATCGAGGCGATCACCCCGCCCAGGAACGCCGGATACGAGCGGCGCAGGCCGTAGTTCAGGCTGTTGCCGATCATCAACAACGACAGGGGCCCGGGGATGAGGATCACCACCAGCGCGGCGCCACTGAACAGCAGCCAGGTTTCCAGATTCATTGCTTTGCTCCTGATGTACAAAAGCCTCACCCGAAGGGTGAGGCGGGGTGGATACGGTGTTGCTTACAAGAAGATGAACTTGGCGATGAAGATCGCGCAGAGCACCCACAGGCTGACAGAAATTTCCTTGCGTTTACCGGTGCCGGCCTTGAGTACCACGTAGGTGATGAAACCCAGTGCAATACCGTCGGCGACCGAAAAGGTCAGGGGCATCATGATGGCCGTGACGATGGCCGGAATGCTGTCGGTCGGCTCGTCCCATTCGATATGGGCCATGCCGCCCATCATCAGCATGGCGACGTAGATCAAGGCTCCGGCCGTGGCATAAGCGGGGATCATCCCCGCCAGCGGTGCGAAGAACATGGCGGCAATAAATAGCACGCCGACGGTCACCGCGGTAAGCCCTGTCCGGCCTCCCGCCGCGACACCGGCAGCGCTTTCCACGTAACTGGTCACCGGCGGTACGCCGACCATGGCGCCGAATACGCTGGAAGCGCTGTCGGCTTTCAGGGCGCGGGAAAGATTCTCGATCCGGCCATCGGGCTTCACCAGACCAGCACGCTGGGCCACGCCCATCAAGGTGCCGGCGGTGTCGAACATGTGCACGAACAGGAAGGCCAGCACCACGCTGATCATGCTGACGTTGAACACGCCGGCCACATCCATCGCCATCCAGGTCGGTGCCAGGCTCGGCGGCGTCGACATCACACCATTGTACTGCACCAGGCCCAGGCCCCAGCCGGCCAGGGTCACGGCGATGATGCTGATCAGGATCGCGCCGAACACCCGGTGATAACTGAGCACGGCGATCATCAGGAAGCACACGGCGGCGAGCAGCGGGCCGGGTTCGCGCAACGAGCCGAGCTTGATCAGGGTGGCGGGGCTGTCGACGATGATTCCGGCGGTCTTCAGGCCGATCAGTCCGAGGAACAACCCGACCCCTGCACCCATGGCGAACCGCAAGCTCACCGGAATGCTGTTGAGCAGCCACTCACGAACCCGCGACAGGGTCAGGATCATGAACAGCACGCCGGAAATGAACACCGCGCCCAACGCTGTTTCCCAGTTGTAACCCATGGTGCCGACCACGGTGTAGGTGAAGAAGGCATTCAGGCCCATGCCCGGTGCCAGGCCTACCGGCCAGTTGGCATACAGGCCCATCAACAGGCAACCGAGGGCTGCGGCAATACAGGTGGCGACGAACGCCGCGCCGTGGTCGATGCCGGCGTCGGCCATGATGTTGGGGTTGACGAAAATGATGTAGGCCATGGTGATGAAGGTCGTCAGGCCGGCGATCAGCTCGGTCTTCACCGTGGTGCCATGCAAGCTGAGTTTGAAGATGCGCTCCAGCCAGCCATTGCTTGATGGCGGCGAGAGGTCCAGCGTCCGGGCTTCGGGTTTGCGGCTTTCCACAGCGAGTACTCCTCAACAGTTTTATTGTTATTTCCAGCGTCGCAGGCCTTGCGGGGGGAGACTCGCGCGCTTTGAGGCAGGTAAGGCTGGCGAAGTAGTTGACCTGTTGGTCAGGAACTCGCACGAAGCGAATTATGCTTTTGTATACAAATAAAGCAAATAATGTTTTCTGTTTTGTCGACGAAATGTTTGGTGATATGGATATATCGCCTGGGAGGGCGCTATCGCGGACAAGCCTTGCTCCCACAGATACGGATCATCTTGTGGGAGCAAAGCTTGCTCGCGATGGATAGCTCAGGCCATGCATGACTTGAATTGATATCAGTCGGCGGATACCTGACCCTTGCCCAGCGCCATGTTCACCGCCAGCCACCCATTCACCGCCGCTTCCCCGGCTTCGGCAAACACCCGCTCCAGCAATTTCACCTGTTCGCGCCGCAACGCCTGTTCGAATCGTGCCCCTTCTGCGGTCAACTCCAGCAGCCGCTTACGCTTGTCGGTCTCGGACGCGACGCTGTTGACCAGATGCATTTCCATCAGTTGCCGCAGCGGCATGTTCAGGGCTTGTTTGGTGACGCCCAGCAGGGCCAGCAATTCCTTCACGCTGAGGGACGGATACCGGGCGACGAAAAAAACGATGCGCTGATGCACCCGGCTCAACCCACGGCGCTCGAGCATTTCATCGGCCTTGGCGGTGAACGCCTGGTAGCCGAAGAAAAACGCTTCCATGGCCATCTGCTGGGAAGTCGGATTTTTAAGGTCAAGCATATTGACGTATCCAGAAGGGTCGGAGTAATTTCGGTCAAGCAGTTTGACTTATTTCCCTAATGCCTCGCTACAGGTGCCCCCCATGGCTTTTTCCGAACGTGTCTCGCGCCTCAAAAGTTCTTTGATTCGAGAAATCCTCGCAGCGGCCCAACGCCCTGAGGTGATGTCGTTCGCCGGCGGTCTGCCCGCCGAAGCCATGCTGCCGAAGGTGGAGTGGGACGCCATGCCCCTGGCCATGGGCCAATACGGCATGAGCGAAGGGGAACCGGTCCTGCGCGAAGCCTTGGCGGCGCAGGCACGGGCGCTGGGCCTGGCTTGTGAGGCGAGTCAGGTGCTGGTGGTCAGCGGCTCGCAGCAGACCCTCGACCTGGCGGCGAAGCTGCACATCGACGTCGGCACCGAGATCATGCTGGAGGCACCGACCTACCTGGCGGCGCTGCAGATTTTCCAGCTGTTCGGCGCCGACTGCATCACCGTCCCCCTGCAGGCCGATGGCCCGGACCTGAAGCAATTGCGGGCACGCCTGGAACAGCATCGACCGGCGTTCATCTACTTGATCCCCACGTTCCAGAATCCGTCGGCGGTGCGCTACAGCGAGGCCAAGCGCGACGCGGTGGCGGCACTGCTGGATGAGTTCGGTGTGACCCTGATCGAAGACGAACCCTACCGCGAACTGACCTTCGACGGCGGCAGCGCCACGCCGATTGTCAGTCGCTTGAAGAAAGCCAGTTGGATCTACACCGGCACCGTGTCGAAAACCCTGCTGCCGGGGCTGCGGGTGGGCTACCTGATTGCCAGCCCGGACCTGTTCCCGCACCTGTTGCGCCTCAAGCAATCGGCGGATCTGCACACCAATCGCATCGGCCAATGGCAGGCGTTGCAATGGATCGGCAGCGAGAAGTACCGCAGCCACCTCAGCGAGCTAAGGGATTTTTACCGGGATCGTCGCGACCGGTTCCAGGCTGCGCTGCACACGCATTTTTCCGACATAGCGGACTGGAACATACCCCAGGGCGGGCTGTTTTTCTGGTTGACCCTCAAGCAGCCGCTGGACACCCGTACGTTGCTCGCCGCCGCGCTGGCAGCGGATGTGGCGTTCATGCCGGGAGAACCGTTCTTCCCCGAGCCGGACCAGCACCCGGGGCACTTGCGCTTGAACTTCAGCCACATCGATCCGGCCCGGCTGGATGAAGGGTTGAGGCGGCTGGCAGGGGTGGTGCGGGCAGCGTTGGCTGCCGAGGCGGCGTGAGGCGGTGGGTCTTGTGGTGAGCGGGCCAGCGCTATCGCGAGCAGGCTCGCTCCCACAGAAGTTTTGTGAACACTGAAGATCCTATGTGGGAGCGAGCCTGCTCGCGATGGGGCCTTCACATCTCCCCAAGAACCATCAGACCGCCGAAAACCGCTTGTCCAGATAATCAATGATTACCTTGGACTCGTACATCCAGGTGGTCTGGCCATTCTCTTCGATACGCAGGCACGGCACCTTGATCCTGCCGCCTTGCTCCAGCAGTGTCTGGCGATCCTGCTCGTTGTTCTTCGCATCGCGCAGGGCCACTGGTACGTTGAGGCGGCGCAGGGTGCGGCGGGTTTTCACGCAGAACGGGCATGCATGGAATTGATACAGCGTCAGGCTGCGGGCGGCCTGGTCGACTTGCGCCTGGGTGTCGGCCGGGCGTTTTTTCTTGCCTGGACGGGTGATGAAGTCGATGAAGATGATCAGTTGGCCCAAACCAACTCGAAGTGCTTTGACGATCACGGTATAAGCCTCGCGGCAGGGAAGAAGAGGGCGCGCAGCTTACCTGATTTTTCACGGGCGAAAAAAAACCGGCGATCGATGCCGGTTTTTCTCGAACGACAGCTTACTTGATGAGGCTGAGAAATTCGCTGCGGGTAGCGGCGTTTTCACGGAACTCACCGAGCATCACCGAGGTGATCATCGAAGAGTTCTGCTTTTCCACGCCACGCATCATCATGCACATGTGCTTGGCCTCGATCACCACCGCCACGCCCAGGGCGCCGGTGACCTGCTGGACCGCGTCGGCGATCTGGCGGCTGAGGTTTTCCTGGATCTGCAGGCGACGTGCATACATGTCGACGATCCGCGCGACCTTCGACAGCCCCAGCACCTTGCCGCTCGGGATATAGGCCACATGGGCCTTGCCGATGAACGGCAGCAGGTGATGCTCGCACAACGAGTACAACTCGATGTCCTTGACCAGCACCATTTCGCTGTTGTCGGAGCTGAACAAGGCACCGTTGGTGACTTCTTCGAGAGTCTGTTCATAACCACGGCAGAGGTACTGCATGGCCTTGGCAGCACGCTTGGGCGTGTCGAGCAGGCCCTCGCGGGAAACGTCCTCGCCCAGTTGGCCGAGAATCGCGGTGTAATTCTGTTCCAGAGACATGAAACTACCTGTGGGATTTTACGCAAAGGGCAAGGGTACGGTGGCGGACACGGCGCTGCAAGCTCGGCAATCGAGGGCTACTCGTCGCGGCCTTCCATCATGGTGCGCTTGAGCATCACGTATACCGCCCCGGCGCCACCGTGTTTCGCCTGGCAGGAGGTGAAGCCCAGCACTTGCGGGTGCTGGCGCAGCCAGGTGTTGACGTGGCTCTTGATCATCGGCCGCTTGCCGTCCAGGCGCACGGCCTTGCCGTGGGTGACACGCACGCAGCGGATTTCGAATTTCGTGGCTTCGGCGAGGAAGGCCCAGAGGGTTTCCCGGGCTTTTTCGACGCTCATGCCATGCAGGTCGAGACTGCCCTCGAAGGGGATCTGGCCGACCTTCAGCTTGCGCATCTGGCTTTCCTGGACGCCGTCGCGCGCCCACATCAACTCGTCTTCGGGACCTACGTCGATCACGAACTGATCGGACAATCCGTCCACGGTCGTGGCGTCGGCGCGCACGGTGGCGGCCTGTCGCAGCTTGGCGATCTGTGCGCGATCGGCTTTGGGTTTGCCGGTGTCGGCGCGATCGTGTTTGATCGGTTTAACGCCCTGGATCGCACTTTTGAACAGGGAAAAATCGTCGTCTTGCATGTCAGCCTCCGCGAAGGCTGGCCAGTTTACCCAAGTCCGGCGGGATCGGGCGCGACAAAACGTCGGATGGCGGGTCAGTCGTGCTTTTTCATCAGGTGCGGAGCCATGGCCAGCTCCAGGGATTGGCGGGCGCGACGGCGGCAGAGGCGCCAGAGCCAGATACCCAGCAACAGGACAAGAAGACCCACGGCCAGGATGATCGCCGAACCGAGCGGGGAGGCGTTCAAATCCCCCAGCGCGGGCGGGCGGCCCAACAGGCTCGCGGCACCGGCCATGGCCAGCAGGACGCCGAGTGTTGCCAGCAGCGCCGCGATGGCCGCGCCAAAACGAAACCGCCAGTTGCTCGGGCCTTTGGGCCGCAAGCGACGTGCGTCAAAACCATCGGATAACTTCATTCCGACCTTCCTCAGTGGGTATCGGCCCTTCGACCGGAAGATGTTCGGGTTGTTCCTGAGGATAGGGCTAATGGGAGTCTTTTGCGGATGAGCGGCGGAGGCGGCCGCTCATCGAGGGCAATCAGATCAAGTCGTGGGTCAGGGCCAGCGTCGCGAAATTGTCCGCCATGATCGCCATTTCAGTCTGGTGCACTTGTTCGGCGCTCAGGACACCGCCCTTGTGCGGCAAGTCGCGGGTGGCGCAGGCGTCTTCCACCAGGGTGCAGCGAAAGCCCAGGTTCTTGGCGGCACGCACGGTGGTGCTGACGCTGGAATGGCTCATGAATCCGCAGACGATCAGATCCAGGGGACCGAACTCTTCCAGGCGCTTTTTCAATTCGGTGCCATGGAAGGCGCTGGGCAGCAGCTTACCGATAATGGTTTCGTCATCCAGGGGTTCGAGGCCTGGAATGAATTCCCCGCGTTCGCCCTGTGGATCGAACAGCCCGCCGTGGGTGCCCAGGTGGCGCACGTGCACGATCGGCCGGCCGGCGGCACGGGCCGCGCCGAGCAGTTGCTTGATGTTCGCAACCGCTGCATCCATGCCGCTCAGGGCCAGGGGGCCGGCGAGGTATTCTTTCTGGGCATCGATGATGATCAGGGTCGCTTGACTCAGATTGGCCGCTGCGTAACCACGGCCGCTGAGTTGAAACATCGTTTTTGGAACGGACATTCTGGGGCTCCTTCGGGTGGGGCTTTTGCGACATTGTCCTCTGGCTGAGCGGTTCTGTGAATCGCTTCCATCGCAAGCGCCGTCGTTGCTGGCCTACAGCCTTGTCAAGACGCCCGTCTTGTTCAATGGGTGGCGCAAAAAACGGAAGGTTCCTACGCCTGCTCTGGCGTTTTTCAGTCGTCCTTGAGGCGCGTTTGGGTAGGCGCGCGTTTGGCTGTTAGACTCGCCAGTCGTTTTTTCTGGAGTTTGCCGCTGTGATCACTTCCCGTCTTCGTACCCTGCGCGACCATATCCGTTGGGCCGTCAGCCGTTTCCATGGGGAAGATCTGTTTTTCGGCCACGGCACTGACAATGCGTGGGATGAGGCTCGCCAACTGGTACTGGGCGCGCTGCACCTGCCTTGGGAAATCGCCGACAGCTATCTGGATTGCAGTCTGGAAGACGACGAATTGGTCCATGTGCAGCGCCTGCTGCAGCGACGTATCGCGGAGCGCATCCCGGCGGCCTACCTGTTGGGCGAGGCCTGGTTCTGCGGGATGTCTTTCATTGTCGACGAGCGCGTGCTCATCCCGCGCTCGCCCATCGGTGAGTTGATCGAAAAGCGTTTCGAACCCTGGTTGGCCCAGGCACCGGCACGGATCCTAGACCTGTGCACCGGTTCCGGCTGTATCGGTATCGCCTGTGCCTATGAATTTCCGGAAGCCGAAGTGGTGCTGGCCGACCTGTCGTTCGACGCACTGGAAGTGGCCAACCAGAACATCGAGCGCCACGGCGTCGATGAACGTGTATTCACCGTCCAGGGCGATGGTTTCGACGGGCTGCCGGGACAGCGTTTCGACCTGATCGTGTCGAACCCGCCCTACGTCGATGCGGAAGACTTCGCTGACATGCCCCAGGAGTACCAGCATGAGCCGGAGTTGGGCCTGGCCTGTGGCGATGATGGCTTGAACCTGGTACGCCGGATGCTGGCCGAGGCGGCCGACCATCTGACCGAGAAGGGATTGCTGATTGTCGAGGTAGGCAACAGCCAGGTTCATGTCGAGGCGTTGTACCCCGAAGTCGATTTCGCCTGGCTGGATTTCGAACGCGGCGGGCATGGCGTGTTCATGCTCAGTGCCGAGCAGTGCCGCCAGCATCAGGAGCTGTTCGCTTCGCGGGTTTGACTGAAGCGAGATCGCCTGTCAGTTCCCCCTGTGGGAGCGAGCCTGCTCGCGAAGGCGTCAGATCAGTTGCAGGGTAGTGGCTGACACACCGCCTTCGCGAGCAGGCTCGCTCCCACAGGGGATTGCATCCATAGCTATAGCGTGGTCTCAGTGCCGCGTCGCAATCCAGATCAGCAAGCCCGCCTGGAACATGGCAAACGCTACCAGGCAGGTGATGGTGAAGCGCAGGCCGGTGTCTTCGCGTTTGAACTTGTTGACCTTTTCCTCCTGCTGCTTGAGCTTGACCTCCTGTTCCGCCAGGTTCTGCTCGGCTTGTTGCAGCATCTGCGCGGCTTCGAGGATTTCCACGAACTGCAGCTTTTCGGTATTCCAGTCTCCTTTCAGGTCACCGACCTGGGCATTCTTGACGCTGCCCTTGAGGTGCTGGGCGTCGGCATAGACCACTTCGAAGCCATGGGCCTGCAGGAAGCGGTCGCGGCGCAGCCGGGTATCTTCGTTCAACGCGTCCTTGTTGTTCAGGTCGGTGCCGTCCACCCGATAGCTTGACCAGCGCTTCTTGGCCCACGTAATGGCCTGGGCTGCGAGGAAGCGGCCGATGCCGCGGTTCATCGGCTCCATCTGCAGGCTTTCCGGGGAAAAATGCAGGCGCTTCTCGACGTGATCGGCCCAGACATCCAGGTGGTTCTGTTCCTTGCGCACGCGTTGGCCTGGCAACTGGATGCTCATGCGCAACAAGCTGCGTTCCTTGCTGTGGCGCTCGGCGTAGCTGAATTCGACAAACCGCAATGGCCGCGCGCCCGTGGCACGGTCCGTCTTGAGCGGGGCCAGCCGGAGCATCTTGTGGTGCTCGGCTTGCACGTCCGCCCAAGGCAGCTCCGCCGTCGGTGTGGCGGGCGTTTCGGCGGTGGTGTCGGGTGAAGTTTCAGTCTCAGTCATAACGGCGAAATCCTGTCCTGGCCGGCTCGTCGGAAGCCAATGCGCTGTCCGACACCGATCTATCGGCCGTTTTTCCCAGGACTGGAGGGTTAAAAGCGCTTAACGGGCAGCTATCGAGTCAATAAAAGCCACTATATGGGTACCGAGCGCCGCTGCCAGGGGCAGGTCGGGATTCTTATAGGACGCCAGTTGCCGTTTCTCGTCGTAGGGCACGATACGCATCACGTGGTTCATGCCCTCGATCAGCGCCAGCTCGGCGTCGGGTTTGGCCGCCTTCAACTGCCGCGCGTCATCGACATTGACCTGAATATCGTGGCTGCCCTGGATGATCAAGGCCGGCACCTTCAGCGCCGCGAACGCCTGGGCTGGATCCTGACGGAACAGCGAGATCAGGTACGGCTGCACGCTGGGTCGGAAAATGAACTGCAGCGGCGCCGGCACGTTCGCGTCGAGGCGACCGGCCTTGAGGCTGTCGAGCAGCTCATTGCTGCGCAACATCAGCGGCGGTGGCAGACGGCTGCCCAGTTGCTGGCGCAGCACCTGGTCGATAGGACGGGCACTGCCGGCCACCGAGATGACCGCTGCCGCATTGGCCTGGGGGGCGGCGAGGCTGGCGATCAATGCGCCTTCGCTGTGCCCGAGCAAAATCAATGGGCCCAGCCGTGGGTCAGCGGCCAGTTTGTGACTCCAGGCCACGGCATCGGCCACATAGGCCTCGACGCTCAGGTCGCGTTCGTCCGGTGTCGCGGCCAGGCTGGCGGCCACGCCGCGCTTGTCATACCGCACGCTGGCAATGTTGTGTTTGGCCAGGACCCAGGCCAGGCGTTTGAGACTGTCATTGCGTCCGCCCTCGGGGTTATTGCCGTCGCGATCCGTAGGACCGGATCCGGAAATGATCAGGACTACCGGCACCGGCTTGTCGGATTTGGGCAGTAGCAATGAACCAAAGAGCTCGCCGTGGCCGGTGTCGAGGCTGATCGGTCTTAGCAGGACCGTCGCCTGGGCCAGGCTGGAAAACAGACCGATGAACAGGGTAAGGCTCAGGACACGCAGGTTTAGCATCATCACGCCACTGGTTGTGAAGGTGCCGGTTGGACTGACGGCTACCAATAAGGTTCGAGGATGAACTACGCAGTTAGCCTGCGTATACTGGCGCCCATCAAGAATCCCAGATTGAGTTTCTCAGCGATTTCACGGAGCACCCTGCATGTCCGGCAATACCTACGGCAAGCTGTTCACCGTTACCACCGCGGGCGAAAGCCATGGCCCGGCGTTGGTCGCCATTGTCGACGGCTGCCCGCCGGGCCTGGAGATTTCCCTGGAGGATCTGCAGCGTGATCTGGATCGCCGCAAGCCCGGCACCAGCCGCCACACCACCCAGCGCCAGGAAGCCGATGAAGTCGAGATCCTGTCCGGAGTGTTCGAAGGCCGCACCACCGGTTGCGCCATCGGCCTGCTGATCCGCAACACCGACCAGAAGTCCAAGGACTATTCGGCCATCAAGGACCTGTTCCGCCCGGCCCACGCCGATTACACCTACCACCACAAATACGGTGAGCGTGACTACCGTGGCGGCGGCCGCAGTTCGGCCCGGGAAACCGCGATGCGCGTGGCGGCCGGGGCGATTGCCAAGAAATACCTGGCCAGCCAGGGCATCGTGATTCGTGGCTACATGAGCCAGTTGGGCCCTATCGAAATCCCCTTCAAGACCTGGGATTCGGTGGAGCAGAACGCCTTTTTCTGCCCCGATCCGGACAAGGTGCCGGCACTTGAGGCCTACATGGACCAGTTGCGCCGGGACCAGGATTCGGTCGGTGCGAAGATCACTGTGGTGGCCGAAGGAGTGATGCCGGGCCTTGGCGAGCCGATTTTCGACCGCCTCGACGCCGAACTCGCCCACGCGCTGATGAGCATCAACGCGGTGAAAGGCGTGGAAATCGGTGCCGGTTTCGCCTGCGTTGCCCAGCGTGGCACCGAGCACCGCGACGAACTGACCCCGCAGGGTTTCCTCAGCAACAACGCAGGCGGCATCCTGGGCGGCATTTCCTCGGGCCAGCCGATCGTGGCGCACCTGGCGTTGAAACCGACCTCCAGCATTACCACGCCGGGCCGCTCCATCGACATCCACGGCAATCCGGTAGACGTCATCACCAAGGGCCGTCACGACCCATGCGTGGGTATCCGTGCCACGCCGATTGCCGAGGCGATGATGGCGATGGTGTTGATGGATCACCTGCTGCGGCATCGCGGCCAGAACGCCGATGTCCGGGTCGGCACCCCGGTGCTGGGTCAGCTTTGATGGCTGATCTGCCGACCGCCGTGGCCTGACGACCATGGCGGCACTGCCGTACTGGCGGCTCTCCAGCTTCTATCTGTTCTATTTCGCCCTGCTCGGTTCGACGGCGCCGTTCCTGGCGCTGTATTTCGATCACCTGGGATTCAACGCGGCGCGCATCGGCGAGTTGGTGGCGATTCCCATGCTGATGCGCTGCGTGGCGCCGAACATCTGGGGCTGGCTGGGGGATTACACAGGTCAGCGCCTGGCGATCGTGCGCTTCGGCGCGGTCTGTACGTTGCTGACCTTTTCCCTGATCTTCATCGACAAGAGCTACGCCTGGCTGGCGATGGTCATGGCGTTGCACGCGTTCTTCTGGCACGCGGTGCTGCCGCAGTTCGAAGTCATCACCCTGGCCCATCTGAGCGGACAGGCCTCGCGCTACAGCCAGATCCGCCTGTGGGGCTCCATCGGCTTCATCATCGCCGTGGTCGCGTTGGGCCGGCTGTTCGAATGGCTGAGCCTGGACATCTACCCGCTGGCGCTGGTGCTGATCATGGGCGGCATCGTGCTTGCCAGCTTCTGGGTGCCCAATGCCCAGCCGATACAGGGGCCGCGGGTGGCAGGCGACGGATTCCTGCGCCAGCTGCGCAGCCCCGGTGTACTGGCCTTCTATGCGTGCGTCGGCCTGATGCAGATGAGCCATGGACCGTATTACACCTTTCTGACGCTGCATCTTGAACGGCTGGGTTACAGCCGTGGGGTGATCGGCGTGCTGTGGGCCGTGGGCGTGGTGGCTGAAGTCCTGGTGTTCCTGGTGATGAGCCGGATCCTGGCGCGGTTTTCCGTGCGGCGGGTACTGCTGGCGAGTTTCCTGCTGGCCGCGTTGCGCTGGCTGCTGCTGGGATCATTGGCCGAATTTCTCTGGGTGCTGTTGTTTGCCCAGGTGCTGCATGCGGCGACCTTCGGCAGCTTTCACGCCGCTGCCATCCATTTCGTGCAACGTAGTTTCGGCGCTCGCCAGCAAGGCCAGGGCCAGGCGCTGTATGCCGCACTGGCCGGTACGGGCGGGGCATTGGGCGCCTTGTACTCGGGCTACAGCTGGAACGCCTTGGGCGCCACCTGGACTTTCAGTATCGCCAGCATCGCAGCCTTTGCTGCAGCCGTTATCATTGCCACACGTATGCAAGAGGACAGGCCATGAGCCTTACCCGTGAACAGCTTGCCCGGGAAATCATCGACGCCGGGCGTTTCCTGTATGGCCGCGGTTGGTCCCCGGCCACCAGCAGCAATTACTCCACCCGCCTGGCGCCTGACCAGGCCTTGCTCACCGTGTCCGGCAAGCACAAGGGACAACTGGGTCTTGACGATGTGCTGGCCACTGACCTGGATGGCAATAGCCTGGAACCGGGCAAGAAACCTTCCGCCGAAACCCTGTTGCACACCCAGCTCTACCGCTGGCGCCCGGAGATCGGTGCGGTGCTGCATACCCATTCGGTGAACGCCACGGTGCTGTCGCGCCTGACGGCTGAAGCGTTCGTCGATTTCGAAGACTATGAACTGCAGAAAGCCTTCAGCGGTGTATCGACTCACGAGTCCCGGGTGCGCGTGCCGATTTTCGACAACGACCAGGACATCGCTCGCCTGGCCGCAAAGGTACAGCCGTGGCTCGATGAGCATCCCGATTGTGTGGGCTACCTGATCCGTGGCCACGGCCTGTATACCTGGGGACCAGGCATGAATGATGCGTTGCGTCAGATCGAGGCGTTCGAGTTCCTGTTCGAGTGCGAGCTGAAAACCCGCGCACTCCTGAACCGTTAATTTGCTGGAGCCATAGCCATGAGCAGCCTGTCCGTTTACCACGTATCAAGTCCCGACATCCCGAACAAGGTGTTGACTCACTTCGAAGACATCGCCGCGACACTGGCCGAACAAGGGGTTCGCTTCGACCGTTGGGAGGCGGCGACGAGAATCCAGCCCGGCGCGGCCCAGGACGAAGTCATCGCCGCCTACCGGAGCCAGATCGATCAGTTGATGACCGAGCGCGGTTACATCACGGTCGATGTCATCAGCCTCAACAGCGATCATCCGCAAAAAGCCGAACTGCGCGCCAAGTTCCTCGATGAGCATCGCCACGGTGAGGACGAAGTCCGCTTTTTCGTCGCCGGGCGCGGTCTGTTTACCCTGCACATTGACGATTACGTCTACGCCGTGTTGTGCGAAAAGAACGACTTGATCTCCGTGCCTGCCGGCACACCGCACTGGTTCGATATGGGTGAGCACCCGCATTTCGTTGCCATTCGCCTGTTCAATAACCCGGAAGGCTGGGTCGCCAATTTCACCGGCGACGACATCGCCAGCCGTTTTCCTCGCCTGGAGGACTGAGCCCGTGTCGATCAAAGCCATACTCACCGACATCGAAGGCACCACCAGCGCGGTGAGTTTCGTCTTCGACGTGCTGTTTCCCTACGCTGCACAGCACTTGCCGGCGTTTGTCCGTCAGCATGCCGACCGCGGCGACGTGGCCGAGCAACTGGCTGCGGTGCGTCAGGACAGTGGCGAGCCGGGGGCAGACATCGAGCGAGTCATCGCGATTCTGCTGGGCTGGATCGCCGAAGACCGCAAGGCCACGCCACTCAAGGCGTTGCAGGGCATGGTCTGGGAGCAGGGGTATCAGGCCGGGCAGCTGAAGGGGCACGTTTACCCGGATGCGGTAGAGGCCCTCAAGCGCTGGCATGAAGCAGGCTATGGGCTCTATGTGTATTCATCGGGGTCGATTCAGGCGCAGAAACTGATCTTCGGCTGTTCAGAGGCAGGCGACTTGTCGCCGTTGTTCAGCGGTTACTTCGACACCACCTCAGGCGCCAAGCGCGACGTCCAGTCCTATCAGCGGATCAGCCAGGCCATAGGAGTTGCACCAGGCGAGATCCTGTTCCTGTCGGACATCGTCCAGGAACTGGATGCGGCCCAGGGGGCTGGCATGGTGACGTGTGGATTGGCTCGGGAGGGGGGGGAGTTGCCTGGACATCTCACCGTGAAGACTTTTGCCGACATAAACCCTGAGGGTTTCTGAGGACCACCGCAAACCCCACAAAAGCCCAGTTGAGGGAGCCCAACTGGGCGAACTTCAAGGTCAAGCGCTGTGATACGTCGGCAGCGCAAAGCGATGCTGGCTCTGCAACATACTGATCTGCGGCAGCTCGCTGGCCTGCTCGGCCAAGTCACGACGGATGGCACTGATCACCCAGGACAGCTGGTCCCCGGCGTGCAACTGGGCATAGGAAATCGAGCGTTTGAACTGTTTGCCTTCGCTGTTGCGCAATGTCAGCAGGATGCCGCCGTCCGGGCGAGCTTGTGTAGTCACTTCATAGTTGGAAAACAGGGACGCGAACTTCTCTTGAATCATATTCATTGACTGCTCCTTGGTGGTGGCAAACCGTGGAGGAGAAGTTGCACTGACCATGCCAGCATTGGATCCGTCTAAAATTCCTTAAAAAACAACAAGTTAATTTTCAGGTGCTTTTTTGCTTTCGTGCATCTTGCATGAATGGCTATCGTGCACCCTGCATTTTGCGTGGTCGGACAATCTTTTTTTGAACCAAATCAAATCCTGATGCTCACGCTTCGTCTGTCCCCGCAGTGGATACAAAACATTGCAAAAAGCGCGTGTACAGGGCGACGAGCGCTCGGTACTTTCGAGCGACCATCGCCGCCAGCCTGAGCGCAGGAACCGAGACCCGCAGGTCGAACAGGGAGCTTCATGAGTCGTATACCCAACGACGCCATTACCTGGGGCATGATGCTGCGCAAGCTGCCTTCCCTCGCCAGAATCGTCCCCCGGATCATCAGGGGCCGCAAGTTCGCCAATGTCCGGGACCCGGCCCAACCCTGTGGCCTGGGCTGGAGTTTCGAACAGGCCGCGCGACGCAATCCCCAGGGCCCTGCGTTGCTGTACGACGACATTTCATTGAGTTATGCACAAGTCAACGAGCAGGCCAATCGCATCGCCCACTATTGGTTGGCGCAGGGCATTGGCAAGGGCGACTGCATCGCGATTTTTCTCGAGAACCGTCCTCAACTGCTGATAACGCTGTTGGCAGTGGCGAAGATCGGGGCGGTCAGTGCCATGCTCAACACTTCGCAGACGGGAGACGCGTTGGTGCACAGCCTGGTGCTGGTTGCACCGGTCGCGGTGGTGGTGGGGGATGAGCGGATTCCGGCTTTCGAGCAGGTGCGGGGCCGGACTGCTCTGTCGAGCGCTCGCACCTGGTGGTTGGCTGACGAACACAGCGCCGCTGTCCCTTGCGGCTTCGTCGATCTGCTGGGCAACAGCGACGACTATCCTGATGACAACCCGGTCAGCAGCCGACAGGTATTTTTCAACGACCCGTGCTTTTATCTCTACACCTCGGGCACTATCGGCCTGCCCAAGGCCGTGGTGTTCAGTCATGGGCGCTGGATGCGCACGTCCACCCATTCTGGCCTGATGGCCCTGGACATGCAGCCCGACGATGTCCTCTACTGCCCCTTGCCCCTGTATCACGCCACGGGTCTGTGCGTGTGTTGGGGAGCAGCGATCAGTGGCGCGTCGGGTTTTGCAATCCGGCGTACATTCAGCGCCGGCCGGTTCTGGAGCGATGTACGCCGTTATCGAGCAACCACGCTGGGGTATGTGGGGGAGCTGTGTCGCTTCCTGATCGACCAGCCTGCCAGCGGCGAAGACCGTCGGCATGAGGTGCAGAAGATGATCGGTAATGGCCTGCGGCCGGGCGCCTGGGCTGCGTTCAAGACCCGCTTCGGCGTCGACCACATTTGTGAGATGTACGCGGCCAGCGACGGCAATATCGGCTTCGCCAACCTCCTGAATTTCGACAATACCGTCGGGTTTTCCCTGACGGGCTGGGAGCTGGTGCAGTACGACCAGGGCAGCGGGATGCCGCTGCGCAACCTGCAAGGGCGGATGCAGAAAGTCCCGAAGGGGCAGCCTGGTCTGCTGCTGGCGCGGATCGATGACAAAGCGCCCCTGGACGGCTACGCCGACCCGACCCGGAACGAAGAAGCCATCTATCGGGATGTCTTCACTCCTGGTGATCGTTACTTCAATACCGGTGACTTGCTGCGTGACCTCGGTTTTGGCCATGGCCAATTCGTCGACCGCCTCGGCGACACCTACCGCTGGAAAGGCGAAAACGTATCCGCCACGCAAGTCGAGAATGTCTTGCTGCAGCACCCGCAAGTGGCCGAGGCGGTGGTCTATGGTGTGGAGATCAATGGCGCCGACGGGCGCGCCGGCATGGCGGCCATCACTCCATCCGAATCCCTGGCAACCCTGGACTTCAGCGAGCTGTTGCAGTTTCTGCAATCCCGGCTGCCGGCCAATGCGGTACCGCTGTTCCTGCGCATCAAGGTGAAGATGGACATCACCGGCACCTTCAAATACCACAAGGCCCGGCTCAGGAGTGAAGCCTTCGACCCCTGCGTCATGGACGATGAGCCGGTCTTCGCCTGGATACCCGGCACCGGAACCTATGTGCGCGTCGACCGCCAGTTGGCGACGCAGATCCGGGGCGGGCAGTATGACTATTGATTGTGGCTATGACGGGTACAGAGAAAAAGGGGATGACAGGCCCTGCGCCGCTCGGGAAACTAGCCGCATTCTCGAAGACTCAAGTGGAGTTCCCCATGTCCGATACAAGCCGCCAGATGACCCCGGAAGAGGCCGCGGAATTTGCCGAACAGGTGTTCAACGTGGCGCGCCAGGGTGACGCCGCCATGATGGCGGCCTTGCTGAGCAAAGGCTTGCCGCCCAACCTGCGTAACCACAAGGGCGACACCTTGTTGATGCTGGCCGCTTATCACGGGCACGTGGAAACGGTGAAAGTACTGCTGGAACACAAGGCCGACCCGGAAATCCGCAACGACAACGGCCAGAGCCCGATTGCCGGCGCGGCGTTCAAGGGCGACCTGGCGGTGGTCTCGGCGCTGGTGGACGGTGGCGCACAGGTGGAAGGTGCCTCCTTCGACGGTCGCACGGCGCTGATGATGGCGGCGATGTTCAACCGGGTGGCGATCGTCGACTACCTGAT
Source organism: Pseudomonas corrugata (assembly GCF_001269905.1). Lineage (GTDB taxonomy): Bacteria > Pseudomonadota > Gammaproteobacteria > Pseudomonadales > Pseudomonadaceae > Aquipseudomonas > Aquipseudomonas corrugata. The sequence continues at coordinate 362,570 of NZ_LHVK01000003.1, forward strand.
CGGCAAAGGCGCGGACCCGAAGGCCAAGGACGCCAACGGCACCTCGGCCCTGGATGCGGCCCGGACCATGGGCGCGGTAGATACCACGGCGCAGTTGGAGAAGTTGTCGGGTTGATATCAGACGGTATCCATGTGATGAGAGTGACTGTGGGAGCAAAGCTTGCTCGCGATTACGGTGAGTCAGTCAGCAATAATGTCGACTGGCCTGCCGCTATCGCGAGCAAACTTTGCTCCCACAGCAAGCTCCCTCGCCACGGATGCCTCGGCTGATGTGATGCGCTATCCTGCGCGCCCTCGAAATTCCCAATTGCCACAGGATCCACCCAATGAAAGCCGCACTCGTCGAACTCATCAGCAAAATCAGCTCCGGCTGCCTGGGCGATGCCGACATTGACAGGATTGCCGACGAAGCGGCCCAGGCCTATGCCGATCCGGCGGCTTTCCTGGCAGTCAACCCGGACATCAACTACGACGACACCTTTCCGATTCCGCTGGGCGAATGGGTGGTCGTCGGCAGTTTGCCGGACACCGTGCTGTTCCAGGCCGACACCTATGTGCAGTTGTTCGAGCAGATCGTCGCGTCTTTCGGCCCCGGCGTGGCGTTCAACCTCAAGCCCAAGCAACTGGCGAAAACCGAAGCCCTGACGGCGCTCAACCGCATCCAGATCCAGATGAGCAGCCTGAACAAGGAAAACGGCGGCTACGTACTGATGAACTTCAGCCAGTTGCTCGACGATGAATTGCAGATGGTGCTGGTGTACGGCAACGACGTTCCGCGGGTGCTGGAGCTGTGCGCGCAAGTCGGCATTGCCGCGGCACCTGCCCTGGAAGCCCTCAAGGTCGCGGTCCACGTCTGAAGCAATCAAACGGAACCCTCGCTGGGGGCCGACTATCCTAAGTGTGCATGCCATCACTTGGGAGCGACACCATGGGTTCCACCTTCAACGGCCTGGTTGGCCTGATCATCCTGGCGCTCGATATCTGGGCGATCATCAATGTGCTCAAGAGTGGCGCGGAAACCGGGATGAAAATCCTCTGGGTACTGCTGATCCTGCTGTTGCCGGTATTGGGCCTGATCATCTGGGCGATTGCCGGGCCGCGTGGCAACGTGCGGGTCTGACGCCTCTTGTGCTGTGCCCGGCAGGCGTTGTCTGCCGGGCCTCTATCGATTACGCCGCCGCCATCGCGTGCTTCTGTGACGTGCCGAGGAAACGCAGCAGGGCCAGCAACGGGAAGGCGCTGCCGATGATCACCACCCACAGCCAGCCACCATGCTCGTACACCGCGCTGGCAATCGATGAGCCGAAGGCGCCGCCGACGAAGATACTGGTCATGTACAGGGCATTGAGACGGCCGCGGCTTTTGGCATCCAGGGCATAGATGGTGCGCTGGCCCAGTACCATGTTCATCTGCACACAAAAGTCCAATACCACGCCGGTGACCGCCAGGCCGATGACGCTGTAGAGCGGATGGATGAATGCCGGCAGGAAACTCAGGCCGGCGAACAGCATTGCCAGCAGCGAGGCGATGCGGGTGTGACCGGCGTCGGCCAGCCGCCCGGCAATGGGGGCGGCGATGGCGCCGATGGCACCGACCAGGGCGAACAGGGCAATCTCGGTCTGGGACAGCCCGTGGTTACGCGCCAGCTCCAGGGGCACGGCCGTCCAGAACAGGCTGAACGTGGCGAACATGCAGGCCTGGTAAAACGCCCGTTGGCGCAACAGCGGTTGTTGACGCAGCAAGGTGCCGAGGGAACCCAGCAATTGCCCGTAGGTGGCGCTGTGGTCAGGTTGGCGCTTGGGCACGGTGAACGCCAGAACAAGACTGATCGCCGCCATCAATGCCGCCGCGATCATGAACATTGCGCGCCAGCCGAAGTAATCGGCCACCACGCTGGACACCGGCCGTGCCAGCAGGATCCCCAGCAGCAGCCCGCCCATGATCCCGCCGACCACCCGACCCCGGGACGCTTCCGGCGTGAGATGCGCGGCCAGGGGAATCAGGACTTGCACCGACACTGAACTGAACCCCACCAGCAGCGAAACCAACAGGAACACATTCGGCTGATCGGTGAACGCTGCGCCCAACAGGCTGGCAATCGCCACGAGGGTGGTGAGGATCATCAACCGGCGGTTTTCCAGCAGGTCGCCCAGCGGCACCAGGAAGAATAGGCCCAGGGCGTAACCGATCTGGGTCAGCGAGACGATCAGGCTGGCCATGGTGCTGGTCAGGCCGACGTCGGGGGCGATCAGTTCGATGATGGGTTGGGCGTAATAGATATTGGCAACGATGGCGCCGCAGCAGAAGGCGAATAGCAGGACCATGCCTCGGGTCAGGGCGGGGGAGTTGGCGGTCATGGGAGTTCCGTCAATGACTAGTAAGGATTGCGGGCAAGGCTAAAGGCTGTGCCGGCTTTGGGGTAGTCGCCTGGATTGATAACAACCATGTCCGGGATTGATGCGACTGTGGGAGCGAGCCTGCTCGCGATGGCGGTGTGTCAGTTACCAGTGCTTGTCTGACACTCCGCCATCGCGAGCAGGCTCGCTCCCACAGGTTTTTGTGTGGCCTGGAAAGTGGCGTTTATTGCCCGTTGTAGATCTGGTCGAAAATCCCACCGTCATTGAAGTGCGTCTTCTGCACGGTGCGCCAGTCGCCGAAGGTTTTCTCCACCGACAGGAAATCCACCTTCGGGAAGCGGTCGGTGTATTTGGCCAGGATGGCCGGATCCCGTGGACGCAGGTAGTTGGCGGCGGCAATTTCCTGGCCTTCGGGCGACCACAGGTAGTTGAGGTACGCCTCGGCTGCGGCGCGGGAGCCTTTTTTCTCCACCACCTTGTCCACCACGGTCACCGGAGGCTCGGCTTCGGCGGACACGCTCGGATAGACCACTTCGAACTGGTCGCGACCGAACTCGCGGGCGATCATTTCAGCTTCGTTTTCAAAGGTCACCAGCACGTCGCCGATCTGGTTGGTCATGAACGTGGTGGTCGCGGCACGACCGCCGGTGTCCAGCACTGGCGCTTGCTTGAACAGCTTGCCGACGAAATCCTTGGCCTTGGTTTCATCGCCGCCGTTCTTCAGCACGTAGCCCCAGGCCGACAGGTAGGTGTAGCGACCGTTACCGGAGGTCTTCGGGTTGGGCACGATCACTTGCACGCCATCCTTGAGCAGGTCGGGCCAGTCTTTCAGAGCCTTGGGGTTGCCTTTGCGCACGATGAACACCGTGGCCGAGGTGAACGGGGCGCTGTGATTCGGCAGGCGGCTGACCCAGTCCTCGGGCACCAGTTTGCCGTTGTCCGCCAGGGCATTGATGTCAGTGGCCATGTTCATGGTGATGACATCCGCCGGCAGCCCGTCGATGACCGAGCGTGCCTGTTTGCTCGAGCCGCCGAAGGACATCTGCACGGTGATGTTTTCGTTGTGCTCGGATTGCCAGTGCTTCTGGAAGGCTGCGTTGTAATCCTTGTAGAAGTCGCGCATCACGTCGTAGGACACGTTGAGCAGCGTCGGAGCGGCGTGGGCCAGGCTGCCGAAGGTCAGGCCGGCGGCGAGAAGGGAGGCGCGAAAGAAGTTCTTCACTGCGAATTCCTTTTATTTGAAGGGGTTCCAGGCCAGCACACTAGCGGCAGGCCTGACGGCCTACAAGCATCAAAAAGTGCTTTGCTTATTCCAGTTTCCTGAACAATGTATTGCCACAGCGAGAGCAGAACGCGGCCCCATGCTCATGGCTGTCTTTACTGCACACCGGGCAATCGTGCCTGAGCTGGTCGCCGCGCATGGCGGTGGCCAGTTCTGCGGTGAAGATACCGGTCGGCACGGCGATGATCGAATAACCGGTGATCATCACCAGGGATGAAACCACCTGGCCCAGGGGCGTCCTGGGCACGATATCGCCGAAACCCACGGTGGTCAGTGTCACGATCGCCCAATAGATGCCCTTGGGAATGCTGGTGAAGCCATGCTCCGGGCCTTCGATGACGTACATCAGCGTGCCGAACACGGTTACCAGGGTGGAGACGCTGACCAGAAACACGATGATTTTCTGCTTGCTGCCCTGCAGCGCCGCCATCAGGTAATTGGCTTGCTTGAGGTAGGGGCTGAGCTTGAGCACCCGGAAGATCCGCAGCATGCGGATGATCCGAATGATCAGCAGGTACTGGGCATCGCTGTAGTACAGCGCCAGGATGCCCGGCACGATCGCCAGCAGATCCACCAGGCCATAGAAACTGAACGCATACCGCAGGGGCTTGGGTGAGCAATACAGGCGCAGGCCATACTCGACGAGGAAGATAAAGGTGAAACCCCATTCGATCCCGGCCAGCAGGGTTGCGTAGTTCTTGTGCACGCTGTCGATGCTGTCGAGCATCACGATCACCAGGCTGGCGAGGATGATCAACAGCAACGTACTGTCGAAGCGTCGACCGGCCACGGTGTCGGTCTGGAAAATCATGATGTAGAGGCGTTCACGCCAGTTGTCGGTGCTGTCCATAACCTTCGCCTGATTCAGAGTCAGCGAAGCCTAGGGTGATTGCCCCGCAGAGTGCAAGGCGCGGTGTCGAGTGTGGCCTGGTGCCACGCCCGAACCGTGGCGCGGACCAGCCAGCCGGCGAGGATGAAAGGGGCGGTCAGCGGCGCCAGGCCGAGGGCGGCGAAGCCGGGCGTGAGCAGGATCGCCAACAGGATGCCCGCCAGTGGTCGCCAGGGTGAGCGCCGCGCCTGGCTGAGCGCCAGCGCAGCCAGGGCCGGGTTATAACCACCCAACCCTGACAGGGCGGCTGCGTTTTCGTGATGCAACAACGCGAAGGCCAGGCCGGCGGCTGAACCGAACAATGCCCAGCTTGCGGCGCGCGGGTTGACCAGCAGCAGACCTGTCGCGATCAGCGCTCCGGCCAACGGGTGGTCGAGAAATACGACTTGGCCCAATCCGTTCAACCAGCCGGTCAGCAGGTTGGGCACTGTCAGTTCCACCGTCAGGGAGGGCGGCTGTAGCGGGACTCCCCCCAGCAGCAACCAGCCCAGCCCTACGAAAGGCGCGGTGTAGGCGGGCAGGCATCGCGGGCTACGGATGCGCTTGAGCCATTGCTGGGTCAGCATCGCACTGAGGCCGCCGCCCGCGATAATCAGCGGCGGCAGCAGGACGGACCAGGGCAACACCAGGCCCGCCAGCAACCCCAGCAGGATGCCGTTGTAGCTGAACAGCCCGGCCTGGCGATCCGCCTTGGGGTAATCGCGCCGCTGGGCCGTGAGCAGCCCGGCCACGCCGCCCAGCAACGCCCACCCGAACAGGGTCGGCGTGCTGAACAGTATCGCCAGCAGGCACAACAGGCCGCACAGCGGATGACGTTGGAGGAAGATCTGGCTGAAGCCGTTGAGCAGGGCGGTGGCCCAGTCGGGGCAGTGGGTATTGGGCATGGTTGGGTGGTGTGTCTGGTGGATCGAGTTGACCCCGTCGCGAGCAGGCTCGCTCCCACAGGTTTTGGTGAACGCCGCAAACCCAGTGTGGGAGCGAGCCTGCTCGCGATGAGGCCAGTACAAACGCTAGATCAACGTCTCGATGCGCAACGAATTGGTCGACCCCGGCTGCCCGAACGGCACGCCCGCGGTGATCAACAGCGTGTCGCCGCGCCGCGCCATGCCTTGGGCCTGGGCGATTTCCAGGGCGGTGGAGCACACTTCATCCACCTGCCGCAGCCGATCGTTGACCACCGAATGCACGCCCCAGGCCACCGTCAAGCGGCGGGCTGCCTGAAGGTTCGGCGTGAGGTTGAGGATCGGCACCGTTGGCCGTTCCCGCGCGGCTCTCAGGCTGGAACTGCCCGATTCGCTGTAGTTCACCAGCACCGCTACCGGCAGGACGTTGCTGATGCGCCGGATCGCACAGCTGATGGCGTCCGACACCGTGGCCTCGGCTTTCGGTCGGCTGACATCCAACTGGGCCTGGTAATCCGGACCGTTCTCGACCTGGCGGATGATCTTGCTCATCATCTGCACGGCTTCGAGGGGGTAGTCGCCCGAAGCGGTTTCCGCCGACAGCATCACCGCATCGGCGCCTTCGGCCACGGCGTTGGCGACGTCGGTGACCTCGGCCCGGGTGGGTGCCGGGGAGAAACGCATCGATTCCAGCATCTGGGTCGCCACCACCACCGGTTTGCCGAGGGCGCGGCAGGTGCCGATGATGTTCTTCTGGATCTGCGGCACGCTCTCGGCCGGTACTTCAACGCCCAGATCGCCACGCGCAACCATGATCGCGTCGCTCAGCTCGGCGATTTCCCGCAGTTGGGTCACCGCCGATGGTTTTTCGATCTTGGCCATCAGGAACGCCTTGTCGCCAATCAGTGCGCGGGCTTCGCGGATGTCTTCGGGACGCTGTACAAACGACAGCGCCACCCAGTCCACGCCCAACTCCAGGCCGAAGCTCAAGTCGCGACGGTCCTTGGCGGTCAGCGGGCTCAGGTCGAGCACGGCCTGGGGGACGTTCACGCCTTTGCGGTCCGACAGTTCACCACCGTTGAGCACTTCGGTGTCGATGGCGTCGCTGTGCCGGGCAACCACCCGCAGGCGTAGTTTGCCGTCATCCAGCAGCAGATCCATGCCCGGCTCCAGGGCTGCGATGATTTCAGGGTGGGGCAGGTTGACCCGGCGTTGATCGCCGGGTGTCGGGTCCAGGTCCAGGCGCAGGGCCTGGCCACGTTGCAGCAGGACCTTGCCGTCAGCGAACTTGCCGACCCGCAGTTTCGGGCCTTGCAGGTCCATCAGGATTCCCAGCGGGTAGTTGAGCTGCCGCTCCACTTCGCGAATCCACTGGTAGCGCTGGGCATGGTCGGCGTGATCGCCGTGGCTGAAGTTCAGGCGGAAGATGTTCACCCCGGCCTGCACCAGCTCATGGATGTCGTCGATCCCGCGAGTGGCGGGGCCGAGGGTGGCGAGGATCTTGACCTTCTTGTCAGGCGTCATGTTCGGGGTTCTCGAGAATCAGGATGGCGCGGAAGTCGTTGACGTTGGTGCGGGTCGGCTCGGTGACGATCAACGCGTCCAGCGCGGCGAAATAGCCGTAGCCGTTGTTGTTGTCCAGTTCGTCGCTGGCGCTCAGGCCCAGCTCGGCGGCACGGCGATAACTGCCTGGGGTCATGATGGCGCCGGCGTTGTCTTCGGAACCGTCGATGCCGTCGGTGTCGCCGGCCAGCGCATAAATGCCGGGATGGCCCTTGAGGTTGTCGGTAAGGCTCAGCAGGAATTCTGCGTTGCGACCGCCTCGGCCCTGGCCGCGCACGGTCACCGTGGTTTCGCCGCCGGACAGGATCACGCACGGCGCCGCCACTGGCTGGCCATACCGGGCGATTTGCCGGGCGATACCGCCATGGACTTTCGCCACTTCCCGGGACTCACCCTCCAGGTCGCCAAGGATCAGCGGGCTGAAGCCGGCCTTGCGAGCCTTCACAGCGGCCGCTTCCAGGGATTGCTGGGGGCGGGCGATCAGTTGGAAATGACTGCGGGCCAGGCTTGGGTCGCCGGGCTTGACGGTTTCCGACTCCGCGCTTTGCAGCCAGGTGTGTACCGCCGCCGGGACCTCGATGCTGTAGCGCTTGAGGATCGCCAGGGCTTCGGCCGATGTGCTGGGGTCGGCCACGGTGGGGCCGGACGCGATGACCGTGGCGAGGTCGCCCGGCACATCGGAAATCGCATAGGTGTAGACCGTCGCTGGCCAGCAGGCCTTGCCCAGGCGCCCGCCCTTGATCGCCGAGAGGTGTTTGCGCACGCAGTTCATCTCGCTGATGGTGGCGCCGGATTTGAGCAAGGCTTTGTTGATCGCTTGTTTGTCGGCCAGACTGATCCCGGCCGCCGGCAGTGCCAGCAACGCCGAGCCACCGCCGGACAGCAGGAAGATCACCCGGTCGTCTTCTGTCAGGTTGCTGACCAGTTCCAGCACCCGCCCGGCCACCGCCAGGCCGGCCGCGTCGGGCACGGGGTGGGCGGCTTCCACCACCTCGATTTTCTGGCAAGGCGCGCCATGGCCGTAGCGGGTCACCACCAGGCCGCTGACTTCGCCCTGCCAGCAACGCTCGACTACCTGCGCCATCGCCGCAGCGGCCTTACCGGCCCCGATGACAATCACCCGGCCGCTGCGGTCGGCTGGCAGATACTGTTCAAGGACTTGTTGCGGATGGGCCGCGTCGATGGCTGCGGCAAACAGCTCGCGGAGCAATTGTTGCGGATCGACCGACATGGCGGGCTCCCGATTCTTATTATTGGATTGATGCGATCTCTTGTGGGAGCGAGCCTGCTCGCGATAGCGATGCTTCAGTCACAGCCTTATCGACTGTGAAACAGCCATCGCGAGCAGGCTCGCTCCCACAGGGAAACACCGGGCTCAGTTATCGCGAATCGAGAAATTCGCCATGTGCTCCAGGCCCTTGATCAACGCCGAGTGATCCCAGTTGCTGCCGCCGATGGCCGCGCAGGTGCTGAACACTTGCTGGGCGTTGGCGGTGTTGGGCAGGTTGATGTTCAGTTCCCGTGCACCTTGCAGGGCCAGATTCAGGTCCTTCTGGTGCAGGCTGATGCGGAAACCTGGATCGAAGGTGCCTTTGATCATGCGCTCGCCGTGCACTTCCAGGATCTTCGACGAAGCAAAACCACCCATCAGCGCTTCGCGGACCTTGGCCGGATCGGCACCGTTCTTCGACGCGAACAGCAGGGCTTCGGCCACGGCCTGGATGTTCAGCGCGACGATGATCTGGTTGGCGACCTTGGCGGTCTGGCCGTCGCCGTTGCTGCCCACCAGGGTGATGTTCTTGCCCATGGCCTGGAACAGCGGCAGGGCGCGTTCAAAAGCGCTGCTGTCACCACCGACCATGATGCTCAGGGTCGCCGCCTTGGCGCCGACTTCGCCACCGGACACCGGGGCATCGAGATACTGCGCGCCTTTTTCATTGATCTTCGCCGCGAACGCCTTGGTGGCGGTCGGGGAGATCGAGCTCATGTCGATCACCACCTTGCCCGCGCCCACACCCGCCGCGACGCCATCGGCACGGAACAGCACGTCGTCGACCTGGGGCGTGTCCGGGACCATGACGATGATGAATTCGGCTTCCTGGGCGACTTCCTTCGGATTGGCCAGGGCCACCGCGCCACCGGCCAGAAGATCGGCGGGAGCCGGGTCGTGATGTTGGGACAGGAACAGGCTGTGCCCGGCCTTTTGCAGGTTCAGTGCCATGGGGTGACCCATGATGCCGGTGCCGATGAATCCGATTTTAGCCATGGGAGAATCCTCTTGTTTGTTGCTGCTTCAGGCAAATGGAGAACTGCTTTTATGTGGGAGCGAGCTTCTGTGGGAGCAAGGCTTGCCCGCGATAACATCGGCTCGGTACCTGGATGAACCGAGGCGCCTACATCGCGGGCAAGCTTTGCTCCCACACGGGCCCGCTCCCACAGGAGTGCATTTCAGATCGCGTTATGGGTTTTCAGCCAGTTCAGGCCCGCTTCGGTGGTGGTCAACGGCTTGTATTCGCAGCCGACCCAACCCTGGTAGCCGATGCGGTCCAGGTGTTCGAACAGGAAGCGATAGTTGATCTCGCCGGTGCCCGGCTCGTTGCGTCCCGGGTTGTCCGCCAGTTGCACGTGGTTGATCTCGCCCAGGTGCGCCGACAGGGTCCGGGCCAGGTCACCTTCCATGATCTGCATGTGGTAGATGTCGTACTGCAGGAACAGGTTGGCGCTGCCCACCTGCTCGCGGATCGACAGGGCCTGGGCGGTGTTGTTCAGGTAGAAGCCGGGGATGTCACGGGTGTTGATGGCCTCCATCACCAACTTGATGCCCTTGGCTTGCAGCTTCTCGGCGGCATACTTCAGGTTGGCAACGAAGGTTTTGCGCACCAGGGCTTCGTCGCAATTGTGCGGGCAAATCCCGGCCAGACAGTTGACCTGGGTGTTGCCCAGCACCTGAGCGTAGGCAATCGCCAGGTCGACGCCGGCACGGAACTCCTCGACCCGGTCCGGCAGGCAGGCAATGCCACGCTCGCCCTTGGCCCAGTCACCGGCCGGCAGGTTGAACAGCACCTGGGTCAGGCCATTGGCATCAAGCAGGGCCTTGATTTCGGCGGAGCTGTAGTCGTAGGGGAACAGGTACTCGACACCACTGAAGCCGGCCTTGGCGGCCGCTTCGAAACGGGCGAGAAAATCCTGTTCGGTAAACAGCATGGACAGGTTGGCGGCGAAACGCGGCATGACAGTCTCCTATGAATATTCTGAAGCCCTTGTGGGGCGGACTTCTGTGGGAGCAAGGCTTGCCCGCGATCACATCGCCTCGGTATCAAGATGAACCGAGGCGCTTCCATCGCGGGCAAGCCTTGCTCCCACGGCGGTCAATCGAGCAACGAAATGGCCGTCGGCGCGTCGTTGCCCACCAATGCCAGGTCTTCGAATTCGTTGACGGCGTTGATCTCGGTACCCATGGAAATATTGGTCACCCGTTCCAGAATGACCTCGACGATCACCGGCACCTTGAACTCCTCGATCATTTCCTGGGCCTTGCGCAGTGCCGGCTGGATGGCGGACGGCTCGAACACGCGCAGCGCCTTGCAGCCCAGGCCCTCGGCGACGGCGATGTGGTCCACCCCATAACCGTTGAGTTCCGGCGCGTTGAGGTTGTCGAAGGACAGCTGCACGCAGTAGTCCATGTCGAATCCGCGCTGTGCCTGGCGAATCAGGCCCAGGTAGGAGTTGTTCACCACGACGTGGATGTACGGCAGCTTGAACTGCGCACCTACCGCCAGCTCTTCGATCATGAACTGGAAGTCGTAGTCGCCCGACAAAGCCACGACCTTGCGACTCGGGTCGGCCTTGACCACCCCCAGCGCGGCCGGAATGGTCCAGCCCAGCGGACCGGCCTGGCCGCAGTTGATCCAGTGACGCGGCTTGTAGACGTGCAGGAACTGCGCGCCGGCGATCTGCGACAGGCCGATGGTGCTGACATAGCAGGTGTCCTTGCCGAACACCTGGTTCATTTCTTCGTACACGCGCTGGGGCTTGACCGGCACGTTGTCAAAGTGCGTCTTGCGCTGCAGGCTGGCCTTGCGTTGTTGGCAGTCCTGCAACCAGGCGCTGCGGTTCTTCAGTTTGCCGGCGGCCTGCCATTCACGGGCGACTTCGATGAACGCTGTCAGCGCCGAGGCGGCGTCGGAGACGATGCCCAGGTCCGGGGTGAACACACGGCCGATCTGGGTCGGTTCGATGTCCACATGAATGAACTGGCGGCCTTCGGTGTAGACATCCACCGAACCGGTGTGACGGTTGGCCCAGCGGTTACCGACGCCCAGCACCAGGTCCGACTTGAGCAGTGTCGCGTTGCCGTAGCGGTGGGAAGTCTGCAGGCCGACCATACCGACCATCAGCGGGTGGTCGTCCGGGATCGTGCCCCAGCCCATCAGCGTGGGAATCACCGGGATGCCAGTCAGCTCGGCGAACTCCACCAGCAGCTCGCTGGCATCGGCGTTGATGATACCTCCACCGGCCACGAGCAAAGGGCGTTCGGCCTGATCGAGCATCGCCAGGGCTTTCTCGACCTGCGCACGGTTGGCCGCGGGTTTGGCCAGCGGCAGTGGCTGGTAGGTGTCGATGTCGAATTCGATCTCGGCCATCTGTACATCAAAGGGCAGGTCGATCAATACCGGGCCGGGGCGGCCGGAGCGCATCTCGAAGAACGCTTTCTGAAACGCATAGGGCACCTGGCCCGGCTCCAGGACAGTGGTGGCCCATTTGGTCACCGGCTTGACGATGCTGGTGATGTCCACTGCCTGGAAGTCTTCCTTGTGCATACGGGCGCGGGGGGCTTGCCCGGTGATGCACAGGATCGGGATCGAATCGGCCGAGGCACTGTAGAGCCCGGTGACCATGTCGGTGCCGGCCGGGCCCGACGTGCCGATGCAGACGCCAATGTTACCGGCTTTGGTACGGGTGTAGCCCTCAGCCATGTGCGAGGCACCTTCAACGTGGCGCGCGAGGACATGATCGATGCCACCCACTTTCTGTAGGGCGGAATACAGCGGGTTGATCGCGGCACCCGGAATACCGAAGGCGGTGTCCACGCCTTCACGGCGCATCACCAGAACGGCGGCTTCGATTGCTCTCATTTTGCTCATGGTTTTGTGCCTCTTACGTTTTGTAATTGTATACAAGTGGCTTTTCGGCGAGTTTATTCATGGCGAATGGTGCAGGTCAATCCTTTTCCTCTGGTGCCTGTCCCATTCGTCAGAAGGCCGATAATCCTATGGCTTTTTGTCCTGTCTAGGATTTTACGAGAATTATTGTATACAAAAATAAATTCAATTGTGCTCTATTTGTTGTGTGAGGGTTTGCCGAAGGTGAAACCCAGAAGGCTTTCCAACAACAGAAGAAGGACAGCATCCATGAGCGCTCTAACCTTGAATGTCGCCGTCAACCTGGCGGGGCAGGCCCTTGTCGCGGGCCGTGAAATCAACGCTGCACCCCTGACCGTCGCGGTCCTCGACAGCGGCGGGCACCTGATTGCCCTGCAGCGCGAGGACGGCGCCAGCCTGCTCCGGCCGCAGATCGCCATCGGCAAGGCCTGGGGCGCCATCGCCCTGGGCAAAGGCTCACGCCTGCTGGCCCAGGACGCCCAACAACGCCCGGCCTTCATCGCTGCATTGAACAGCCTGGGGCAGGGCAGCGTCGTGCCGGTTCCGGGTGGGGTGTTGATCAAGGATCAGGCGGGGCTGGTGTTGGGTGCGGTTGGGATCAGCGGCGATCTATCGGATGTCGATGAGCAGGTGGCTGTCAGGGCTGTGGAGGCTGTGGGGTTATGGGCGGATGCGGGGGGGGTTGCTTGATTCTGTATTGACTGACCTATCGCTATCGCGAGCAGGCTCGCTCCCACAGGTTTCGATGGGTGGATACAAAATGTGTGAACACCGCAAATCCCCTGTGGGAGCGAGCCTGCTCGCGATGACAATTTTGTAGACACATCCTGCTATGGTCTGGCCCCACATTCAGGTATTTGAAGGTCTAGCCTTGTCCGGAGTTCGATAACAAAGGGGCACGGAATGCCTGATCTACCTGCTTCGCGCCGACTACGCATTGGCCGCTGTACTGAGTCCAGCCGGATCTACCTATTAACCACCAACACCTCCGACCGAATGCCGATCTTCAGCGATTTTGGTCTGGGGAGATTGGTTGTCGAGCAGTTTCGAAAAGCCGAGGATCTGGGCCTCGCCAACTCATTGGCATGGGTCGTCATGCCGGATCACTTCCATTGGTTGATCGAATTACGCAAGGGGTCGTTAGATGGCTTGATGCAACGAACAAAATCATTGAGTACCAAGTCAGTGAACCTGCGTCTTGATCGTAAACTCTGCCTTTGGCAGCCAGGTTTTCATGACCGGGCACTGCGGCGGGAAGATGACTTGGTCAAGCTCGCGCGGTATGTCGTGGCCAACCCATTGCGGGCCGGATTGGTCAAGCGGTTTGGCGATTATCCGCTGTGGGATGCGATCTGGGTCTGATTTGGAATTGAGTCGCCTCCATCGCGAGCAGGCTCGCTCCCACAAGGAAAGCAGTCATACAGCCAGACCCTGTGGGAGCGAGCCTGCTCGCGATAAAGGCGACTCGATGCTAAGCCTGGCGATCCAACTCACACCCTTTCAACACCAACCGGATAATCGTCTGCGCCGCTGCTTCATAATCGGCTTCATCCAGCTTTGCCTTGCCGGTGACGGCGGTGATCTGCCAGTCGAAATCGGCATAGGTCTGGGTGGCGGCCCAGATGCTGAACATCAGGTGGTTGGGGTCGATGGGAGCGATCTGGCCTCGGTCGATCCAGGTCTGGATACAGTCGATGTTGTGCCGGGCCTGGGCGTTGAGTTGTTCCACCAGGTCGGGGCTCAGGTGGGGGGCGCCGTGCATGATCTCGCTGGCGAAGACCTTCGAGGCGAAGGGCAGGTCGCGGGAAATGCGGATCTTGGAACGGATGTAATGGCTCAGCACCTCGCCGGGCAAGCCGTCGGCGTTGAACGGGGTCGAGGCCTGGAGGATCGGCTCGATAATGCTTTCCAGGACCTCGCGGTAGAGGTTTTCCTTGGATTTGAAGTAGTAGTAGACGTTGGGTTTGGGCAGGCCCGCCTTGGCCGCGATGTCGCTGGTCTTGGTCGCTGCGAAGCCCTTGTCGGCAAATTCTTCGCTGGCGGCACGCAGGATGAGTTCTTTGTTGCGCTCGCGGATAGTGCTCATAAACCCAGGGGTTCCTTGCCTGTTCTGGCGGTGGCGCATGGTAGCACCGGCCTCGCGCGACGCTCAAGAATGCCCCGTGGCACGGCGGCTCGCGGTATGCTGCGCGGCATTATTATTCAAGGAGTCCCACCATGGCCGGAAGCAGTTTGCTGGTGTTGATCGACGACATCGCCACCGTGCTCGACGATGTTGCGCTGATGACCAAGATGGCCGCGAAGAAAACCGCCGGCGTGCTCGGCGACGATCTGGCGCTCAACGCCCAGCAGGTGTCCGGCGTGCGGGCCGAGCGAGAGCTGCCGGTGGTTTGGGCCGTGGCGAAGGGCTCTTTTATCAACAAGCTGATCCTGGTGCCGTCGGCCCTGGCTATCAGTGCCTTCGTGCCGTGGCTGGTGACGCCGCTGTTGATGGTGGGTGGCGCCTACCTGTGTTTCGAGGGATTCGAAAAACTCGCCCACAAGTTCCTCCACAGTCCGGCCGAAGACCAGGCCGAGCATGCGCAGTTGGTCGAGGCCGTGGCCGATCCGGCAGTGGACCTGGTGGCTTTTGAGAAGGACAAGATCAAGGGCGCGGTACGTACCGATTTCATCCTGTCGGCGGAGATCATCGCCATCACCCTCGGCACTGTCGCCGATGCACCGTTGACCCAACAGGTGATCGTGCTGTCGGGCATCGCTGTGGTCATGACCGTCGGTGTCTACGGTCTGGTGGCCGGGATCGTCAAGCTCGATGACCTGGGGCTGTGGCTGACACAGAAACCGGGACAGGTTGCCAGAAGCATCGGTGGGGCCATCCTGCGTGCTGCCCCTTACATGATGAAAGGCCTGTCCGTGATCGGTACGGCAGCGATGTTTCTGGTGGGCGGCGGCATCCTCACCCATGGCGTGCCGGTGGTGCATCACTGGATCGAGGCCGCGGCGGCGAGTGCCGGCGGGGCCGGGTTCATCGTGCCGATATTGCTCAATGCGGTGGCGGGGATCGTGGCCGGGGCGGTGGTGCTGGCCGGGGTGATGGTGGTGGGCAAGGTCTGGAAGGCGCTGAAAGGCTGAACCTGACAACCCGGAACCCCTGTGGGAGCGAGCCTGCTCGCGATAGCGCTCTGTCAGGCAACATAAATGTTGAATGTCAGGCCCTCATCGCGAGCAGGCTCGCTCCCACAGGGGATCTCACTTGGCCGACTGTTACTCGGCAATCTGCAACTTGCGCGACTCCGTGTACACGTAGCGCACCTTTTCATACTCGAACGGCGAGTTCAGTTGGCCATAGCGGAAGGTGGTCTGGTAGCGCTTGTCCACGCCGCGCAGGAGCAGCAGTTCCGGGTGGTTGGCACTGACTTCCGAGACGTTCAGGAAGTTGATCTCCGACTCGGCCGTGTAGTCCACCAGCAACCCTGAGGTATCCCGCAGGTTGGAAGGACCGAAGATCGGCAGCACGAAATAGGCACCGGCGGGTACGCCATAGAAGCCCAGGGTCTGGCCGAAGTCTTCGCTCTGGCGCGGCAGGCCCATGGCGGTGGCGGGATCCCACAGGCCGGCGACGCCGATCGTGGTGTTGAGCAGCAGCCGCGCCGTGGTCTCCATCGAGCGCTTGCCCTTGAATTGCAGCAGGCTGTTCATCAGGTTCGGTACATCGCCCAGGTTATTGAAGAAGTTGCTGACGCCGGTGCGCACGAAACTCGGGGTGACGTAGCGGTAGCCATCGACCACGGGCAGGAACACCCATTGGTCGAAACGGTAATTGAAGTGATAGACGCGACGGTTCCAGGACTCGAGTGGGTCATAGACATTCAGCGCGTTGAGGGTCGAGCGCTCGAATTCGCGTTGGTCCAGGCCCGGATTGAACTTGAGTTTGGCCAGCGGCTCCTTGAAACCGTCGGGGTCCACGGTGGCCTGGTCATCGGCGTGAACCACGCCCGCACCCATTAACGCCGCGATAAGCAGGAGGTATTTAGCCACGGAAGAACTCCAGCATGGCGTCGCTGTTGACGCGGTAATTGAGGTTGCCGCAGTGGCCGCCCAGTGGATACACCGTCAGGCGGTCGCCAAAGGTCTTGCGCAGGAAGCCCAGGTCGCCGGGGCCGAGGATGACGTCGTCGGCGTTGTGCATCACGGCAATCTTCGAGCTTTCATGCAGGTAATCCTTCAGGGCGTAGAGACTGACCTGGTCGACCAGTTGCAGCAGGCTGCCGCCGTCGGTCCGCGCGCGCCACATCGGGATCACTTGTTCAGTCAGGTAGCAGTCGAAATCGCATTGCAGCGCACGCTTGAGAAATGGCGTCAGGCTGGTGCTTTCGGTGATCGGGAACTTGGGCGGGGTGATCAGGCCGCGACGGTTGATCAGGTCTGAGGTGAATGCGATGTCGGCTGCCGAGAACCGGAATGACGTGCCGATCAGCATCGCCATCTGCTCGTTGCTCAGGTGTTGCTTGGACTGCTGGAAGTCATAAAGGAGGGCATCGTTGAGGTCGATGTAGCCTTTTTGCTGAAAGTAGCGGGTCAGCTTGTTCAGCACCAGCTCATAGAAAGTCGTGGTGTTGTTGATGCCCTTGACCTGGGTCTGGACCAGTTTGTCCAGGTTGGTGACCGAGGTGTAGAGGTTGACCGGCGGGTTCAGCAACAGGACTTTCTTGAAGTTGAAGCTGCGGCGGGTTTCGTCCAGGTGCGCGACGAAGGCGGCATCCAGCGCGCCAAGGCTGTAGCCGGTGAGGTAGTACTCGGTCACCGGCAGCTTCGGGTTCTGCGCGCGCACCGCTTGCATGACCCGGTACATGTCTTCGGCGTCTTCCTTGGTGATGCCCGGCGTGGCGAAGCGCGAGGCGGCGCTCATGAAGTCGAAACTGGTGGGCGATGACAACTGCACCACGTGGTAGCCGGCCTTGTAATAGAGCCGCTTGAGGTATTCGTTGAGGCTGCTGTCGTACCGTGCACCGGTACCGGCGATCAGGAAGATCAGCGGGGCCGGCTTGTCCTGGGTGGCCATGCGGTAGGTAAGGCTTTTCACCGGCCAGAAGTTGTCCGGCAGAATGAACTCGCGTTCCGGGCGAAGGGTGACGCTGTGGTCCGCCTGGTTGATGTCCTCGATCAAGGGCAGCTCGGGTCGCAGGTCAGGCGGGGTGGTCGCGATGGTTGCCTCGAACGGGTTGGTCAAGGGGTAGCCATAGCTGGCGGCGTCGATATCCACCGCCAGCACGGACGCACTCAGGATAAGGCCGCCGATGAGGGCAGCGAAGCGCAAGGAACGGAGCATGACTGGATCCCTTAGAGGATGGTGCCGAATGAGGTTCGCAGGCTATGACCACTGAAGCGAAACCAAGTGCCATGATCGACACGAAACAGGTTTGAGCAAGGGACAATGGCAACGGGACGATACACGGTGTGGGCGGTTAATGGCTAGTTGCCTACACTTGTCGTGGATGGCGTTCTGATGTCGCTCCTCGCTGTTTCGATGTCGCTGACAGATCAGGTTCCAGATCGGCGCGGGTTGATGATCGTTACATCAGCACTCCACTGATGTTCGAATCGGTTTGGCAGGCGAGCGTGATGGGGGCGCTGAGCACCATAACAAATACGTTGACGTCGCTCGGCATCCGTCGGGCGCAGCACTTTCGGGGAAGTACACGATGAAGATGCGACGACTCATGGGCGCAGGTGCCGCACTGGTACTGGCGATCAGCTCCACACTGGCCAGCGCCGAAACCAAAACCGTGAGCATCGGCTATGTTGACGGCTGGTCCGACAGCGTCGCGACCACTCACGTGGCGGCGGAAGTCATCAAGAAGAAGCTCGGTTATGACGTGAAGCTGCAAGCGGTGGCGACCGGGATCATGTGGCAGGGCGTGGCCACCGGCAAGCTCGATGCAATGCTCTCGGCCTGGCTGCCGGTAACTCACGGCGATTATTGGGCGAAGAACAAGGATCAGGTGGTCGATTACGGCCCGAACTTCAAAGATGCAAAAATCGGCCTGATCGTGCCCGAGTACGTCAAGGCTCAGTCCGTGGCTGATCTCAAAACCGATGAAAGCTTCAAGAATCGCATTGTTGGCATCGACGCAGGTTCAGGTGTGATGCTCAAGACTGAGCAGGCGATCAAGGACTACGACCTGACCGGTTATCAACTCAAGGCCAGTTCCGGCGCCGGCATGATTGCCGAGCTGACCCGTGCCGAGAAAAAGAACGAATCCATCGCCGTTACCGGTTGGGTGCCGCACTGGATGTTCGCCAAGTGGAAACTGCGCTTCCTGGAAGACCCGAAAGGCGTCTACGGCGCGGCTGAAACCGTGAACAGCATCGGCAGCAAGGAATTGGCGACCAAAGCGCCGGAAGTCGCTGAGTTCCTGAAGAAATTCCAATGGTCCTCGAAAGACGAGATCGGCGAAGTCATGCTGGCTATCCAAGAGGGCGCCAAGCCTGAAGCTGCTGCCGAAGACTGGGTCGCCAAGCACCCTGACCGCGTGAAGGAGTGGACTGGCAAGTAATCTGCCTGATCCGGTAATCCCGAAAGCCGCATGACGTCGTGTCATGCGGTTTTTTTTTTGATACGCAATACTCGAATCCTCCACACATACCTGTGGGAGCAAGGCTTGCCCGCGATGCAGGCGCCTCGGTTGGTCTTGATGCCGGAGCGATGCTGTCGCGGGCAAGCCTTGCTCCCACAGAGGCTCGCTCCCACAAGGGAGAGGTGGTGGAGACAGTTTTTGCTGAAAACTGGCAAAACCGTCATGTCGTTCTAATACTAAGGTCGTCTGGAACCTCGCCTTGAGCCGCATAGAGTAGAGTCGTTCCATCTTAAATTGTGCTGCGAGGATAAAAACAATGAACGACAGCATTTACCTCTCGATTCAAAACAGCCCGCGCTTCAAGGAGCTGGTGAGAAAAAGAGAAAGGTTCGCCTGGATTCTTTCGGCGATCATGCTAGGGCTGTACTCCGGATTCATTCTTCTGATCGCCTACGGGCCGCACATTCTCGGGGCCAAGATCACGCCCGAGTCGACGATGACCTGGGGTATCCCCATTGGTGTCGGCCTGATTGTCTCGGCGTTCATCCTGACCGCCATCTATGTGCGACGCGCCAATGGCGAGTTCGATGAGCTGAACAATGCGATTCTCAAGGAGGCTCAACAATGATCCGGCGTCTATTGGCTCTATTGAGCATCGCAGCGTTCGCCCCGGGTGCCTGGGCGGCTGAGGCCCTGACCGGGGCTGTGGAGAAACAACCCCTCAACGTCTCCGCCATTATCATGTTCGTGGGATTTGTCGGCTTGACCCTGTGCATCACCTACTGGGCGTCCAAGCGGAGCAAGTCGGCCAGTGACTACTATGCGGCGGGTGGACGGATCACCGGCTTCCAGAACGGCCTGGCCATTGCCGGTGACTACATGTCGGCGGCGTCCTTCCTGGGTATTTCCGCGCTGGTGTTCGCTTCCGGCTACGACGGCCTGATCTACTCCATCGGTTTCCTGGTGGGCTGGCCGATCATTCTGTTCCTGATCGCCGAGCGCCTGCGTAACCTGGGTAAATACACCTTTGCCGACGTGGCGTCCTATCGCCTTGGGCAAAAGCAGATCCGTACCTTGTCCGCCAGTGGTTCGCTGGTGGTGGTAGCGTTCTACCTGATCGCGCAGATGGTCGGCGCCGGCAAGCTGATCCAGTTGCTGTTTGGCCTGGACTACCACGTTGCGGTGGTGCTGGTGGGTATCCTGATGTGCCTCTATGTGCTGTTCGGTGGCATGCTGGCGACCACCTGGGTACAGATCATCAAGGCAGTGCTGTTGCTGTCGGGTGCTACGTTCATGGCGTTGATGGTCATGAAGCACGTCAACTTCGACTTCAACATGCTGTTTGCAGAAGCGGTCAAGGTTCACCCGAAAGGCGAGGCGATCATGAGCCCCGGCGGTCTGGTGAAGGATCCGGTCTCGGCCTTCTCCCTGGGCCTGGCGCTGATGTTCGGTACCGCTGGCCTGCCACACATCCTGATGCGCTTCTTCACTGTGAGTGACGCCAAGGAAGCTCGCAAGAGCGTGCTGTATGCCACTGGCTTCATCGGTTACTTCTACATCCTGA
The DNA here is from genome assembly GCF_001269905.1 of Pseudomonas corrugata. GTDB lineage: Bacteria > Pseudomonadota > Gammaproteobacteria > Pseudomonadales > Pseudomonadaceae > Aquipseudomonas > Aquipseudomonas corrugata. Next base: position 382,867 of record NZ_LHVK01000003.1, read on the forward strand.
CCTTTATCATCGGCTTCGGCGCGATCTTGCTGGTCAGCACCAACCCGGCCTTCAAGGACGCGGCAGGTGCCTTGCTGGGCGGTAACAACATGGCGGCGGTGCATCTGGCCAACGCCGTCGGCGGCAGTGTCTTCCTGGGCTTCATCTCGGCCGTGGCGTTTGCCACCATCCTGGCGGTTGTGGCAGGCCTGACCCTGGCTGGTGCTTCGGCGGTATCCCATGACCTGTATGCCAGTGTGATCAAGAAAGGCAAGGCCAACGAGAAGGACGAGATCCGTGTCTCGAAGATCACCACCATCGCTCTGGCGGTGCTGGCGATCGGCCTGGGCATCCTGTTCGAGAAGCAGAATATCGCGTTCATGGTGGGCCTGGCGTTCTCCATCGCGGCGAGCTGCAACTTCCCGGTGCTGCTGCTTTCGATGTACTGGAAGAAACTGACCACCCGCGGCGCCATGATTGGTGGCTGGCTGGGCCTGGTCAGCGCCGTGGGCCTGATGATCCTCGGCCCAACCATCTGGGTACAGATCATGGGTCACGAGAAGCCGATCTACCCGTATGAGTATCCTGCGTTGTTCTCGATGGCCATTGCCTTCGTCGGTATCTGGTTCTTCTCCATCACCGACAAGTCGGCTGAAGCCGAGAGCGAGCGGGCGCTGTTCTTCCCGCAGTTCGTGCGTTCGCAGACTGGCCTGGGGGCGAGTGGGGCGGTTAATCACTGAGGCGATAAGTAGCAAGCGTCGCGTTTGAAGAAATACCCCGGTCGAGAGGCTGGGGTATTTTTTTGTGCCCGGGAGAAAGGGGAATCAGGTCTGGCGTCATCGCGAGCAGGCTCGCTCCCACAGGTGACCGCATTCCAATGTGTGCGAGCCCTGCTCGCGATGACGGCGGCATAAACACCATCGATGCAAGCTGATCCACTGCTTTCGCGAGCAAGCCCGCTCCCACAGTAGTGCCTGGTGTCTGTTGGCTTTGCGTCTGGCACAGATCCCCTGTGTGCGAGCCTGCTCACGATGGCGTCAAAATGGTCACTACAGGGGGAGGGGGGCAAACAAAACGGCCCCCGCTCTTATATAAGATGCGGGGGCCGTTCCGGTGCGGCTTGAGGCGTTATGGCAAGGACTTACTTGCGATCTTCCAGTTTGGTGATGTCACGCGACTCGTAGCCGGTGTACAACTGGCGTGGGCGGCCGATCTTGTACGGGCTGGAGAGCATTTCCTTCCAGTGGGAGATCCAGCCGACGGTCCGCGCCAGGGCGAAGATCACGGTGAACATGCTGGTTGGAATGCCGATCGCCTTGAGGATGATCCCCGAGTAGAAGTCGACGTTCGGGTACAGGGAGCGTTCGATGAAGTACGGATCGGTAAGGGCGATCTCTTCCAGGCGCATGGCCAGTTCGAGTTGCGGATCGTTCTTGATCCCCAGTTCCTTGAGCACTTCGTCGCAGGTCTGCTTCATGACGGTGGCGCGCGGGTCGCGGTTCTTGTAGACCCGGTGACCGAAGCCCATCAGCTTGAACGGATCGTTCTTGTCCTTGGCCTTGGCGATGAACTTGTCGATGTTCGAGACATCACCGATTTCATCGAGCATGGTCAGTACCGCTTCGTTGGCACCGCCGTGGGCCGGGCCCCAGAGTGCCGCGATACCGGCAGCGATGCAGGCGAACGGGTTGGCACCCGACGAGCCGGCCAGGCGCACGGTGGACGTGGAGGCGTTCTGCTCGTGGTCGGCATGGAGGATGAAGATCCGGTCCATGGCCTTGGCGAGCACCGGGCTGATCGGTTTGATCTCGCACGGGGTGTTGAACATCATGTGCAGGAAGTTTTCCGCGTACGACAGGTCGTTGCGCGGGTACATCATGGGCTGGCCCATGGAGTACTTGTAGACCATCGCCGCGAGGGTCGGCATCTTCGCCACCAGGCGGATCGCGGAGATTTCGCGATGCTGGGGGTTATTGATGTCCAGGGAGTCGTGGTAGAAGGCCGAGAGGGCGCCGACAACGCCGCACATGACGGCCATCGGGTGGGCGTCGCGACGGAAGCCGTTGAAGAAGGACTTCAACTGCTCGTGAACCATGGTGTGGTTTTTCACGGTGCTGACGAACTGGGCCTTTTGTTCTGCGGTCGGGAGCTCGCCGTTGAGCAGCAGGTAGCAGGTTTCCAGGTAGTCCGATTTTTCAGCCAGTTGCTCGATCGGGTAGCCGCGGTGCAGCAGGATGCCGTTGTCGCCGTCGATATAGGTGATCTTCGACTCGCACGAGGCGGTCGACATGAACCCTGGATCGAAGGTGAAGCGGCCCGTGGCCGTCAGGCCGCGAACGTCGATTACATCGGGACCAACGGTGCCGGTTAAAATGGGCAGCTCGACGGGGGCTGCGCCCTCGATGATCAACTGCGCTTTTTTGTCAGCCATGTGGCCTCCTATTAATGCTTGGAATCATCAGACAGACCCCCCACGCAGGGCCCGCACCACTATAGTGAGATAAATCCGAATGTCAATTTGCCTAAAGTCTTGCTCCAGAAGGCTTTAACCGGACTTTTTCGTCGAAATTGCCTGCCGTTTACGCCTTTTGCCGCTGTTGTGCAATGCGCCATCAGTGGAAGGTGAACGCGTTGTCATTAGTAACCTAACTGTCTATACTCGGCAGCCGACCGCCAGGGGCTTTTGGGCCAGCTTTGCTGGGGGTCGTCACTCCCTGGGTGGTGAGTACCTGACCAGTGCGCGCCGCAACAACTTTGCCCTGATTCTTAGGGGCTCTTCAGTGTGAAAAAAGCCGTGAAAAGCCAACGACCTGTAAACCTAGACCTAAGGACCATCAAACTCCCAGTCACTGCTTACACGTCCATTCTTCACCGTATCTCCGGTGTCATCCTCTTTGTCAGCCTGGCCATCATGCTCTACGCATTGGACAAGTCGCTCGACTCGGAAGAAGGCTTCGGTCAGGTGAAGGCGTGTCTGACCAGTCCGCTAGCCAAGCTAGTGATTTGGGGCATCCTGTCCGCCTTGCTGTATCACCTGGTTGCCGGTGTGCGCCACTTGATCATGGACATGGGCATCGGTGAAACGCTGGAAGGCGGCAAGCTGGGCTCGAAAATCGTTATCGCCGTTTCCGTGGTGGTAATCGTTCTGGCAGGAGTCTGGATATGGTAACCAACGTCACGAACCTCTCGCGTTCGGGCCTCTATGACTGGATGGCGCAGCGCGTGTCCGCGGTCGTTCTCGCGGCTTATTTCATTTTCCTGATCGGATATGTCGTCGCCCACCCCGGCCTTGGCTATGCCCAATGGCATGAACTGTTTGCAAACAACTGGATGCGTATCTTCAGTCTGCTGGCCCTCGTCGCACTGGGCGCTCACGCCTGGGTCGGCATGTGGACCATTGCCACCGACTACCTGACGCAGATGGCGTTCGGCAAGTCGGCGACTGCCGTACGTTTCCTCTTCCAGGCAGTATGCGGCGTTGCGATGTTCGCTTACTTCGTCTGGGGTGTGCAGATTCTCTGGGGTATCTGATCCATGGCTAACATTCCAACGATTTCTTTCGACGCCATCATTGTTGGCGGCGGCGGTGCCGGCATGCGCGCAGCGCTGCAACTGGCCCAGGGCGGTCACAAGACTGCCGTGATCACCAAGGTCTTCCCGACCCGTTCGCACACTGTTTCCGCCCAGGGCGGCATCACCTGCGCCATCGCTTCGGCCGACCCGAACGATGACTGGCGCTGGCACATGTACGATACCGTCAAGGGTTCCGACTACATCGGTGACCAGGACGCTATCGAATATATGTGTCAGGAAGGCCCGGCCGCGGTGTTCGAGCTGGATCACATGGGCCTGCCGTTCTCCCGTACCGAAACCGGCCGTATCTACCAGCGTCCGTTCGGCGGCCAGTCCAAGGACTACGGCAAGGGCGGTCAGGCTGCACGTACCTGCGCGGCATCCGACCGTACCGGTCACGCGCTGCTGCACACCCTGTACCAGGGCAACCTGAAGGCCGGTACCACGTTCCTGAACGAGTACTACGCCGTAGACCTGGTGAAGAACCAGGACGGCGCCTTCGTCGGCGTGATCGCGATCTGCATCGAAACCGGCGAAACCACCTACATCCGCTCGAAAGCCACCGTACTGGCGACCGGCGGTGCAGGCCGTATCTATGCCTCCACCACCAACGCCCTGATCAACACCGGTGACGGCGTCGGCATGGCCCTGCGTGCTGGCGTGCCGGTACAAGACATCGAAATGTGGCAGTTCCACCCGACCGGCATCGCCGGCGCCGGTGTACTGGTCACCGAAGGTTGCCGCGGTGAAGGCGGTTACTTGATCAACAAGCACGGCGAGCGTTTCATGGAACGTTATGCTCCGAACGCCAAGGACCTTGCCGGTCGTGACGTCGTAGCGCGTTCGATGGTCAAGGAAATCATCGCCGGTAACGGCTGTGGCCCGAATGGCGACCACGTGATGCTCAAACTCGACCATCTGGGCGAGGAAGTTCTGCACAGCCGTCTGCCAGGCATCTGCGAACTGTCGAAGACTTTCGCTCACGTCGACCCGGTCGTCGCGCCGGTTCCAGTGGTTCCAACCTGCCACTATATGATGGGCGGCGTTCCCACCAACATCCATGGCCAGGCAATCACCCAGAACGCCGAAGGCGTGGACGAAATCATCCCTGGCCTGTTCGCAGTGGGTGAAGTGGCGTGTGTATCGGTTCACGGTGCCAACCGTCTGGGCGGCAACTCGCTGCTCGACCTGGTGGTCTTCGGTCGTGCCGCTGGCCTGCACCTGGAGAAGGCGCTGAGCGATGGCATCGAATACGACGACGCTACCGAAGCCGACATCAATGCGGCCTTGTCGCGCCTGAACGCCCTGAACAACCGTACCGATGGCGAAGACGTGGCCACCCTGCGTCGCGAGCTGCAAAGCTGCATGCAGAACTACTTCGGTGTGTTCCGTACCGGCGAATACATGCAGAAGGGTATTGCCCAGCTGGCAGAACTGCGTGAACGAATTGCCAATGTGAAGATCAACGATAAGTCACAGGCGTTCAACACCGCTCGTATCGAAGCGCTGGAACTGCAGAACTTGCTGGAAGTGGCCGAAGCCACCGCCATCGCCGCAGAAGTGCGTAAAGAGTCCCGTGGTGCCCACGCCCGCGAAGACTATGAAGACCGTGACGACGAAAACTGGCTGTGCCACACGCTGTACTTCCCGGGTGAAAAACGCGTCGCCAAGCGTGCCGTGAACTTCTCGCCGAAGACTGTTCCGACTTTCGAACCTAAAGTCCGGACTTATTAAGGGTGACCGCCATGTTGCAAGTCAGTGTTTATCGCTACAACCCTGATCAGGACGCCGCGCCGTTCATGCAGGATTTCCAGGTCGATACCGGTGGTAAAGACCTGATGGTGCTGGACGTGCTGGCCCTGATCAAAGAGCAGGACGAAGGTTTCTCCTATCGTCGCTCTTGCCGCGAGGGCGTTTGCGGCTCCGACGGCATGAACATCAACGGCAAGAACGGCCTGGCCTGCATCACGCCACTGTCGGCCGTTGTCAAAGGCAACAAGCTGATCGTTCGTCCGCTACCAGGTTTGCCGGTTATTCGTGACCTGGTCGTCGATATGAGCATCTTCTACAAGCAATACGAGAAGGTGAAGCCATTCCTGCAGAACGACACGCCGGCTCCGGCCATCGAGCGTCTGCAGTCCCCGGAAGAGCGTGAGAAGCTCGACGGTCTGTACGAGTGCATCCTGTGCGCTTGCTGCTCGACCTCGTGCCCATCCTTCTGGTGGAACCCGGACAAGTTCCTGGGCCCGGCCGCCCTGCTGCAAGCGTACCGCTTCCTGGCAGACAGCCGTGATACCAAGACGTCCGAGCGTCTGGCCGCACTGGATGACCCGTTCAGCGTATTCCGCTGCCGCGGGATCATGAACTGCGTCAACGTCTGCCCGAAAGGCCTGAACCCGACTAAGGCCATCGGTCACGTACGTAACATGCTGCTGCAAAGCGGCGTGTGATTCAGCTGCTGTACCCGTAGAACCGCTGTACCCGTAGAGGCTAAGGCGCGGGCTTCAACCCGCGTCGTAGCATAACCAGAACAGCCGCTTACAAAGCGGCGGTTCTTATTTTGAAGAAATGAGACAAGCAGGGGCATCCGGGCTGGTACCCGGACTATCAGCGTGATCCTAAGTGGCTTGTTTTAGTCGCTGCACTCGGACTTCTGCAAGTTTGCTCGGTGTTTTCGCCGATGGTGTTCCCCTAATCGAGGGTGACCAAGCATGCAAGAAAGCGTGATGCAGCGCATGTGGAACAGTGCCCACCTCTCCGGTGGTAACGCTGCCTATGTGGAAGAGCTCTACGAGCTCTACCTGCACGACCCTAACGCTGTGCCAGAAGAATGGCGCACCTATTTTCAGAAGTTGCCGGCTGACGGTAACTCTGCCACTGATGTTTCGCACTCGACGATTCGCGATCATTTCGTGCTGCTGGCAAAGAACCAGCGCCGCGCTCAACCGGTCTCCGCCGGCAGCGTGAGCAGCGAACACGAGAAGAAGCAAGTTGAAGTACTGCGACTGATCCAGGCCTACAGGATGCGAGGCCACCAGGCAGCCCAGCTGGACCCGCTGGGGCTGTGGCAGCGTCCTGCACCTGCAGACCTGTCGATCACTCACTACGGCTTGACCAATGCCGATCTTGATACGACCTTCCGTGCCGGCGACCTGTTTATCGGCAAAGAGGAAGCGAGCCTACGTGAAATTCACGAAGCGTTGCAGCAGACATATTGCCGCACCATTGGCGCTGAGTTCACGCACATCACCGATTCCGAGCAACGCCAGTGGTTCCAGCAGCGTCTGGAAAGCGTTCGTGGCCGTCCGACGTACTCCGCCGACATCAAGAGCCACCTGCTCGAGCGCGTCACTGCCGGTGAAGGCCTGGAAAAATACCTGGGCACCAAGTACCCGGGCACCAAGCGTTTCGGCCTGGAAGGCGGCGAGAGCCTGATTCCGATGCTGGACGAGCTGATCCAGCGTTCCGGTTCGTACGGCACCAAGGAAGTGGTCATCGGCATGGCCCACCGTGGTCGTCTCAACGTGCTGGTCAACACCTTCGGCAAGAACCCGCGCGAGCTGTTCGACGAGTTCGAAGGCAAGAAGAAGGTCGAGCTGGGTTCCGGTGACGTTAAATACCACCAGGGCTTCTCGTCCAACGTGATGACCACCGGTGGCGAAGTCCACCTGGCCATGGCGTTCAACCCGTCCCACCTGGAAATCGTTTCCCCGGTGGTCGAAGGTTCGGTTCGCGCCCGTCAGGATCGTCGCAACGACCCGACCGGCGAGAAGGTACTGCCGATCTCCATCCACGGTGACGCGGCATTCGCCGGTCAGGGCGTGGTCATGGAAACCTTCCAGATGTCCCAGACCCGCGGTTTCAAGACCGGCGGTACGGTGCACATCGTCATCAACAACCAGGTTGGTTTCACCATCAGCAACCCGTTGGACTCGCGCTCCACCGAGTACGCGACCGACGTGGCGAAGATGATCCAGGCGCCGATCCTCCATGTGAATGGTGATGATCCGGAAGCCGTGCTGTTCGTGACCCAGCTGGCCATCGACTACCGTATGCAGTACAAGCGTGACGTGGTGATCGACCTGGTCTGCTACCGTCGTCGCGGCCACAACGAAGCCGACGAGCCAAGCGGCACCCAGCCTCTGATGTACCAGCAGATCGCCAAGCAGCGCACTACCCGTGAGCTGTATGCCGAGCGCCTGACCCAGAGCGGCGTGCTGAATGCCGAGCGCGTCCAGGAAAAAGTCGATGAATATCGCAACGCCCTGGACAATGGCCTGCACGTTGTAAAAAGCCTGGTCAAAGAGCCGAACAAAGAGCTGTTCGTGGACTGGCGTCCATACCTGGGCCACGCCTGGACCGCTCGTCACGACACGCGTTTCGACCTCAAGACCCTTCAGGAACTGTCCGCCAAGCTGCTGGAAATTCCGGAAGGCTTCGTGGTCCAGCGCCAGGTCGCGAAGATCTACGAAGACCGTCAGAAGATGCAAGCCGGCGGCCTGCCGATCAACTGGGGTTACGCCGAAACCATGGCGTACGCGACCCTGGCGTTCGAAGGTCACCCGATCCGCATCACCGGCCAGGACGTAGGCCGCGGCACTTTCTCGCACCGCCACGCGGCGCTGCACAACCAGAAAGACGCCAGCACCTACATCCCGCTGCAACACCTGTACAAAGGCCAGCCACGTTTCGACCTGTACGATTCGCTGCTGTCCGAGGAAGCCGTCCTGGCGTTCGAATATGGCTACTCCACCACCGAGCCGAATGCGCTGGTGATCTGGGAAGCCCAGTTCGGCGACTTCGCCAACGGTGCCCAGGTGGTGGTCGACCAGTTCATCACCAGCGGCGAGCACAAGTGGGGTCGTCTGTGCGGCCTGACCATGCTGCTGCCACACGGTTATGAAGGGCAGGGGCCGGAGCACTCCTCGGCACGTCTGGAGCGTTACCTGCAACTGTGCGCCGAGCACAACGTCCAGGTCTGCGTACCGACGACCCCGGCTCAGATCTACCACCTGCTGCGTCGTCAGGTCATCCGTCCGCTGCGCAAGCCGCTGATCGTGCTGACGCCGAAGTCGTTGCTGCGCCACAAGCTGGCGATCTCCACGCTCGAGGACCTGGCCGAAGGCTCGTTCCAGACCGTCATTTCCGAGATCGATACGCTGGATGCGGCCAAGGTGACTCGCTTGATCCTGTGCAGCGGCAAGGTCTACTACGACCTGTTGGAAAAACGTCGTGCCGAAGGCCGCGAAGACATCGCCGTCGTGCGTATCGAGCAGCTTTACCCGTTCCCGGAAGAAGACCTGATGGAGGCCATCGCGCCTTACACCAACCTCACCGACGTGGTGTGGTGTCAGGAAGAACCGATGAACCAGGGCGCGTGGTACAGCAGCCAGCATCACCTGCGTCGCAGCATCGGCAACCATAACAAGGCCCTGGGCCTGGAATACGCCGGTCGTGACGCTTCTGCTGCACCTGCTTGTGGTTACGCATCGATGCACGCCGAGCAGCAGGAACAACTGCTGCAAGATGCCTTCACTGTTTAATGCCTTCGCGCACCTGAAACCGAATTTAAGGAACCACAGATAATGGCTATCGAGATCAAAGCCCCCACTTTCCCGGAATCGGTTGCCGATGGCACCGTTGCCACCTGGCACAAAAAACCGGGCGAGGCCGTCAAGCGTGACGAACTGATCGTCGACATCGAGACCGACAAGGTCGTGCTGGAAGTCCTGGCGACCGCCGACGGCGTGCTGGGCGCGATCGTCAAGAACGAAGGCGACACTGTTCTGTCCGACGAAGTGCTGGGCTCGATCGTTGAAGGTGGTGCTGCCGCTGCTGCTCCGGCCGCTGCTGCTGCACCTGCCGCTGCCCAGGCTGCCGCTCCGGTTGCCGATGGCGAAGACGATCCAGTCGCCGCACCTGCTGCGCGCAAGATCGCCGAAGAGAACGGTATCAACATCGCTTCCGTTGCCGGCACCGGCAAAGGTGGTCGTGTGACCAAGGAAGACGTGGTTGCCGCCGTGGCCGCCAAGAAAGCCGCTCCAGCTGCCGCACCTGCCAAGCCAGCCGCACCGGCCGCTTCGGCTCCGGTGTTCGCTGCCGGTGATCGCGTTGAAAAACGCGTTCCGATGACTCGCCTGCGTGCCAAGGTTGCCGAGCGTCTGGTCGAAGCCCAGTCGAACATGGCGATGCTGACCACCTTCAACGAAGTCGACATGACCGAAGTCATGGCTCTGCGTTCGAAGTACAAGGACCTGTTCGAGAAGTCCCACAACGGCGTACGCCTGGGCTTCATGTCGTTCTTCGTCAAGGCTGCCACCGAAGCGCTGAAACGCTTCCCGGCTGTCAACGCATCGATCGACGGTTCCGATATCGTCTACCATGGCTACGCCGACATTGGTGTTGCGGTTTCCAGCGATCGTGGCCTGGTGGTTCCGGTCCTGCGTAACGCCGAACTGATGAGCCTGGCCGAAATCGAAGGCGGCATCGCCACCTTCGGCAAGAAGGCCCGTGACGGCAAGCTGTCCATCGAAGAGATGACCGGCGGTACGTTCACCATCACCAACGGTGGTACATTCGGTTCGATGATGTCGACGCCGATCGTCAACCCGCCACAAGCGGCGATCCTGGGCATGCACAACATCCTGCAGCGTCCGATGGCGATCAACGGTCAGGTTGTGATTCGTCCGATGATGTACCTGGCCCTGTCCTACGATCACCGCCTGATCGACGGTAAAGAAGCCGTGACGTTCCTGGTGACCATCAAGAACCTGCTGGAAGATCCGGCTCGTCTGCTGCTGGATATCTGATATCGCCGCGAGGGCCGGTCCGTTGACCGGCCCCTTGCTGAAACAACCGGTTTCGTCCCACGGCGGTCTCCACAAGTGACCGTCCGGTTTGATTCGAGAAGGAATGACTCATGACTCAGAAATTCGACGTAGTAGTGATTGGTGCGGGCCCTGGTGGCTATGTAGCGGCCATCAAGGCTGCGCAACTGGGCCTCACTACTGCCTGCATCGAGAAGTACACCGACAAAGAGGGCAAACTGGCCCTGGGCGGTACCTGCCTGAACGTCGGTTGCATTCCATCCAAGGCGCTGCTGGACAGCTCCTGGAAGTTCCACGAAGCGCAAGACGGCTTCAAGATCCACGGTATCAGCCACTCCGGCGTGAGCATGGATGTACCCGCGATGGTCGGTCGCAAGGCCAACATCGTGAAGAACCTGACCAGCGGTGTTGCCACCCTGTTCAAGGCCAACGGCGTGACCTCGATCCAGGGCCACGGCAAGTTGCTGCTGGGCAAGAAAGTCGAAGTGACCAAGCCGGACGGCTCGGTTGAAGTGATCGAAGCCGAAAACGTCATCCTGGCTCCTGGTTCGCGTCCGATCGACATCCCGCCGGCTCCGGTCGACCAGAACGTGATCGTCGACTCCACCGGCGCCCTGGAATTCCAGTCCGTGCCTAAGCGCCTGGGCGTCATCGGTGCCGGCGTGATCGGCCTCGAGCTGGGTTCGGTATGGTCGCGCCTGGGCGCGCAAGTGACCGTACTGGAAGCCCTCGATACCTTCCTGATGGCTGCCGACACCGCAGTCTCCAAGGAAGCGCTGAAGACCCTGACCAAGCAAGGCCTGGACATCAAGCTGGGTGCACGCGTGACCGGTTCGAAAGTCAACGGCGAAGAAGTCGTGGTGACCTACACCGACGCCAATGGCGAACAGACCATCACCTTTGACAAGCTGATCGTTGCGGTTGGCCGTCGTCCGGTGACCACCGACCTGCTGGCTGCCGACAGCGGCGTGGAAATCGACGAGCGCGGTTTCCTCCAGGTTGACGATTTCTGCGCCACTACCGTACCGGGCGTCTACGCCATCGGTGACGTGGTCCGCGGCATGATGCTGGCGCACAAGGCGTCCGAGGAAGGCATCATGGTCGTCGAGCGCATCAAGGGCCACAAGGCCCAGATGAACTACGACCTGATCCCGTCGGTTATCTACACCCACCCGGAAATCGCATGGGTCGGCAAGACCGAGCAGGCCTTGAAAGCCGAGGGCGTTGAAGTTAACGTCGGCACCTTCCCGTTCGCCGCCAGTGGCCGTGCCATGGCAGCCAACGATACCGGCGGTTTCGTGAAAGTCATCGCCGATGCCAAGACGGATCGCGTATTGGGCGTTCACGTTATCGGCCCAAGCGCTGCCGAGCTGGTACAGCAAGGCGCGATCGGCATGGAATTCGGCACCAGCGCTGAAGATCTGGGCATGATGGTCTTCTCCCATCCGACCCTGTCCGAAGCCTTGCACGAAGCGGCCCTGGCCGTAAATGGCGGCGCCATCCACGTGGCCAACCGCAAGAAGCGTTAATAAATAATAAGAAACCACGGCGGTTCGGCCCGTCGTGAGCCTTGCGAGCAAGACTCACCGCGGAATGTCCGCTGGACGCAGTCTTGCGTAGCTGAACCGGGCGACCGGAAGGCTACGCAAGCAGCAGTCACAGGTGGTGCGGCACTGAAACGGTGCAGCACCGAATGCGCAGTACCTAACGAAGACGGTAATAAGCATGAATCTTCACGAGTATCAGGGTAAGCAGCTGTTCGCTGAGTACGGCCTGCCAGTATCCACAGGCTACGCGGTAGACACTCCGGAAGCGGCAGCAGAAGCTTGCGACAAAATCGGCGGCAGCGAATGGGTTGTCAAAGCCCAGGTTCACGCCGGTGGTCGCGGTAAAGCGGGCGGCGTCAAGCTGGTTCGCAGCAAAGAAGACGCCAAAGCCTTCGCACAGCAGTGGCTGGGCAAGCGTCTGGTGACTTACCAGACTGATGCCAATGGTCAGCCAGTCACCAAGATCCTGGTTGAATCGTGCACTGATATCGCTAAAGAGCTGTACCTGGGCGCTGTCGTTGACCGTTCGAGCCGTCGCATCGTGTTCATGGCTTCCACCGAAGGTGGCGTGGACATCGAGAAAATCGCTCACGATACCCCTGAGAAAATCCTCAAGGCCACCATCGATCCACTGGTTGGCGCACAGCCATTCCAGGGTCGCGAACTGGCATTCCAGCTGGGTCTGGAAGGCAAGCAGGTCACTCAATTCGCCAAGATCTTCGTAGGTCTGGCCAAGCTGTTCCAGGACCACGACCTGGCACTGCTGGAAGTGAACCCGCTGGTGATCAAGGCCGACGGCGACCTGCACTGCCTCGATGCCAAGATCAACATCGACGCCAACGCCATGTACCGTCAGCCCAAGCTGAAGACTTTCCACGATCCGTCGCAAGACGATCCGCGCGAAGCGCACGCTGCCAAGTTCGAACTGAACTACGTAGCCCTGGAAGGTAACATCGGCTGCATGGTCAACGGTGCCGGTCTGGCCATGGGTACCATGGACATCGTCAACCTGCACGGCGGCAAGCCAGCCAACTTCCTCGACGTGGGCGGTGGTGCTACCAAGGAACGCGTAACCGAAGCGTTCAAGATCATCCTGTCCGACACCAACGTCGCAGCAGTACTGGTCAACATCTTCGGCGGTATCGTTCGTTGCGACATGATTGCCGAAGGCATCATCGGCGCCGTGAAAGAAGTTGGCGTGAAAATCCCGGTTGTTGTTCGCCTCGAAGGCAACAACGCTGAGCTGGGCGCTAAAGTACTGGCAGAAAGCGGTTTGAACATCATCGCTGCTACCAGCCTGACCGACGCTGCTCAACAAGTCGTTAAAGCTGCGGAGGGCAAATAATGAGCGTCCTGATCAACAAAGACACCAAGGTTATCTGCCAGGGTATTACCGGTTCGCAAGGTAGTTTCCACACCCAGCAAGCCATCGAATACGGCACCAAGATGGTTGGCGGCGTAACGCCTGGCAAGGGCGGCACCGAGCACCTGGGCCTGCCTGTCTTCAACACCGTCAAGGACGCTGTTGCAGCCACTGGCGCCACCGCCAGCGTGATCTACGTTCCGGCTCCTTTCTGCAAGGATTCCATCCTTGAAGCGGCGTTCGGCGGCATCAAGCTGATCGTGTGCATCACCGAAGGCATCCCGACCATCGACATGCTGGAAGCCAAGGTCAAGTGCGACGAGCTGGGCATCACCCTGATCGGGCCTAACTGCCCAGGCGTGATCACTCCAGGCGAATGCAAGATCGGCATCATGCCAGGTCACATTCACTTGCCAGGCAAGGTCGGTATCGTTTCCCGTTCCGGCACCCTGACCTACGAAGCTGTGAAGCAGACCACTGACGCCGGTTTCGGTCAGTCGACTTGCGTCGGCATCGGCGGTGACCCGATCCCAGGCTCGAACTTCATCGACATCCTGAAGCTGTTCCAGGAAGACCCGAAGACCGAAGCGATCGTCATGATCGGTGAGATCGGCGGTTCGGCTGAAGAAGAAGCGGCTGCCTACATCAAGGCAAACGTGACCAAGCCGGTTGTTTCCTACATCGCAGGTGTGACTGCTCCTCCGGGCAAGCGCATGGGCCATGCTGGCGCAATCATCTCTGGCGGCAAAGGCACTGCAGACGAGAAATTCGCTGCACTGCAAGACGCAGGCGTGAAAACCGTGCGTTCGCTGGCAGACATCGGCAAGGCCCTGGCTGAGCTGACTGGCTGGGAAATGAAGAAGTAAGCTTCGGCTGACTGATTCGCTCCAGCACAAAGGCCACCTTCGGGTGGCCTTTGTCGTTTCTGGCACTTGTGTGGAAGCAAGTGTGGGAGCAAGCCTTGCTCCCACAGATAAATCCCCTCGCCACAAGTCATCCGCTGTCCACCAGGGAGGTTATGTGGGAAAAATAGATACGTAAACGCGACACGAAAATGTCGTGTATCGGATAGTTCGCCCCGTAACAGTGCGTTTGTGATCCGAATTGGTTAGGCTAGCAGCCATTTTTGCGACCGCAGCCCACAAGGACGCGACGCGCTAAACGGGTCGATCCCATACGGATCGGCAGCATTTCCCTCTACCCATGGGGAAATCCCTCTCTAAATTCCGATTCAGCAGTGTGGTTTCCTTAATGAAAGTGTTGAAAGGCCAGGACATCCTGGCGCTTGGTTTCATGACATTTGCCCTGTTCGTCGGGGCCGGCAACATCATCTTCCCGCCTATCGTTGGTTTGCAGTCCGGACCCCATGTCTGGATGGCGGCGTTGGGTTTCCTGATCACTGCGGTAGGGCTGCCGGTGATCACCGTGGTTGCCCTGGCGAAGGTCGGCGGGGCGATGGATGCATTGAGCAGTCCCATCGGCAAGCTTGCCGGCGGTCTGCTGGCGGCGGTCTGCTACCTGGCCGTCGGTCCGCTGTTCGCCACGCCGCGTACCGCCACCGTCTCGTTCGAAGTCGGCCTGGCGCCACTGACCGGCGAAAGCCCGCTGGCGCTGTTCCTCTACAGCGCCGTGTATTTCGTGCTGGTGTTCTTCATCTCGCTCTACCCGGGTCGGTTGCTGGATACCGTTGGACGTTTCCTCGCGCCGCTGAAGATCATCGCCCTGGCCGTGCTGGGGATCGCTGCGTTTGCCTTGCCCGCCGGCGGTATCGGCGTAGCCACACCGGAGTATGTCGCGGCGCCGTTCTCCCAGGGTTTCATCAATGGCTACCTGACCATGGATACCCTCGGTGCCCTGGTGTTCGGCATCGTCATCGTCAACGCGATCCGCTCCCGGGGCGTCGAGTCACCGGCCCTGATCACCCGCTATGCAATCATTGCCGGGTTGATTGCCGGGGCCGGCCTCGCGCTGGTCTATATCAGCCTGTTCCGCCTGGGCTCGGGCAGCCACGAAGTGGCATTGGGCGCAACCAACGGCGCTGCGGTGCTGCATGCCTACGTGCAACACACCTTCGGCAGTCTGGGCAGTGGTTTCCTTGCCGTATTGATCTCCCTGGCCTGCCTGGTGACCGCGGTGGGCCTGACCTGCGCTTGTGCCGAATACTTCAGCCGTGTCCTGCCGCTGTCCTACAAGACGCTGGTGGTGATTCTGGCGGCGTTTTCGTTGCTGGTGTCCAACCTCGGCCTGACCAAGCTGATCGCTTTGTCGATCCCGGTCCTGACCGCAATCTATCCGCCATGCATCGCCCTGGTAGCCCTGAGCTTCTGCAAGGACTTCTGGCTCGAACAGGGACGCATCGTCGGCCCGGTGATGCTGGTGTCGTTCCTGTTTGGCCTGGTCGATGCGCTCAAGGGCGCAGGGCTGGCTGACTGGATGCCGGCGCAACTGGCTCATCTGCCGCTGAGCGAGCAGGGACTGGCCTGGCTGGTGCCATCGGTCATGACCCTGGTCGTGGCCGTGGTGTGTGATCGCCTGCTGGGCAAGCGCAGCGAAGCACTGGCTTAAACCGCCACACTGTTCCCGCTTGACCGAAATGCCCCGTATCAATCGATACGGGGCATTTTTTATGCAGCGGTGTCTTTTTCCTTGGGTTAACGTCGAAGCAGTGTCCTGCACAAATGAAGTTCTCCTGTGGGAGCGAGCCTGCTCGCGATAGCGGTAAGTCAGCCAATGAATGGATAGCTGATCAACCGCAATCGCGAGCAGGCTCGCTCCCACAGGAGGCGCAGCAACTGCTCCATGTTCTTTTTATACAAGGAATTGCATGTCATTCATCCAAGCCAACCTGATCCATCTCCTGGCCGCTGTGTGGTTCATCATCTGCTGGGGCGGCTATACCCGTTATGCCACGTGGAAGGCCCGCGATACGGCCTGCCTGGCCAGTGTGATGCACTTGTATCGTGAAGACTGGATGCGCCGCATGCTGCTGCGTGAGAACCGTATTGCCGATGCCAGTGTGATCGGTAACCTGGAGCGTAATGCGTCATTTTTTGCCTCCAGTACGTTGATCATCCTGGCTGGCATCCTGACGGTACTCGGCGCATCCGACCGTGCGGTGTCGTTACTGGCGGACCTGCCACTGGTACAGCAGGCTTCACAGGGCATGGCCGAGGTCAAACTGCTGTGCCTGGCGTTGGTGTTCGTGTACGCGTTCTTCACGTTCAGCTGGTGCATGCGTCAATACAACTTCGCGGCGGTCCTGGTGGGGTCGGCGCCGATGATCGGCGAACGCCATGTCTCGGAGCAGGAGCGCAAGGCCTTTGCACTGCGGGCCGCGCGGGTGATCTCGATGGCCGCCAACCAGTTCAACTTCGGCCTGCGCTCTTATTATTTCGGCATGACCATGTTGGCGTGGT
Source organism: Pseudomonas corrugata (assembly GCF_001269905.1). GTDB lineage: Bacteria > Pseudomonadota > Gammaproteobacteria > Pseudomonadales > Pseudomonadaceae > Aquipseudomonas > Aquipseudomonas corrugata. The sequence goes on from NZ_LHVK01000003.1 coordinate 399,572, forward strand.
TCGTCAGCCCCTGGTTATTCATGTTGATGAGTGCTGGCGTGGTGTTTGTGCTCTATCAGCGCGAGTTTCATTCCGATGTGCTGGATGTCATGGTCTATACGCCGACGGAAGTGCCGGCAGCCGAAGTCGTCAAGGACGCGACATGACAACATGGCCGGCTAAATCATAGGCAAAAGAAAACCCGCGCCAGGCGGGTTTTCTTTTGCCGCTAAAACCGTATCAGTTGGTTTTAGGTGCTTCGGCAGGCGCTTGTTCCTGCGTCGCGGCTTTGTTCGCTTCAGCCTGATCTTTGGCGGCTTCGGCGTTTTCTTTCGCCGCGTCGTTCACTTTATCCTGTGCTTTGTTCATGTCCTGCTGAGCTTGCTCAGCATGTTGGTTGGCATCTTGAGCTTTGTCCTCGGATTTCTTATCGCAGGCAGCGAGACCAAGGGAGGCGGCCAACATCAAGGCAATAGCTAAAGTCTTACGCATGGGGTGTTTCTCCTTATGGAAATAACTACTGGCCGTTTGAGCAATTCGCCTGGGGTTAAGTTCCTCTTTTGCGACAGATATATAACGTTGCGGTGAAATGGAACTTTATGAGGCGCGCCTGTTATCAGGTCCCCGTTACTGACAAGAGCATTGAATCAATGGCTGAAGATCCCGTTTTTGAGCGTGCGACGCGTTTTTTGTCCGCGCTGAGACATTGCCAGGTGTTGGGCTTGAAGTTGCACAGCGCCAGCCAGGAAGGACTGACCCTGGTGCTGCCTTTCAGCCCACGGATCGTGGGCAACCCGCTTACCGGCGTCCTGCATGGCGGGGCGTTGACGTCATTGATGGACACGGCCTGCGGTATGTCGACCCTCTGCGTTTTACCGGAGTTCGAGGTCTGTCCGACCCTGGACCTGCGCATCGACTACATGCACGCCGCCGAGCCGAACAAGGATGTCTATGGTTTCGCGCAATGCTACCGGGTGACGCCGGACGTGATTTTCACCCGAGGTTTCGCCTATCAGGACGACCCCGCTCAACCCATCGCCCATGTGGTGGGGACTTTCATGCGCCTGGGCCAACACGCCAGGGGTATAACGAAGGGTGGCCGGACGGCTGGCATGGACACGCCATGACCGATATCACCGGAGAACGACTGCGTCAGGCCTGTGAGCAGGGTGATTATGCGCTGCTGCTGGCCTCGATCCCTTATGCCCAGCTCATCGGCGCCGAATGCGCGCGCCAGGGCGATGACCTGATCTTCCGCCTGCCGGCCAACAAGGACAACATTGGTAACCCTTTACTGCCGGCGATCCATGGCGGCGTCATTGCCGGCTTCATGGAGCTGGCGGCAGCCGTTCATCTGCTGATCGCCACCCGCGCGCCGGGTGTGCCGAAGATCATCGATTTCTCCCTGGATTACCTGCGCGCCGGGCAATTTCGCGACACCTATGCCAGGTGCCAGGTTTGGCGCCAGGGCCGACGGGTGGCCAACGTTGCCATCACCGCCTGGCAGGACGCGGAGGCCGAGCCGATCGCAACCGCGCGGGCGCATTTCAAGATCCAGGAGTCTGCCAAACCTGACCACCCTTGAAATCCCCATCGTTGCCCCCACCTTGAGGACATCCCGCCGCCATCTCAGCGAGGCGGACACCACCATCCACTTGGAGTTTGATGACCATGAGCGTGGAAACTCAAAAGGAAACCCTGGGCTTCCAGACCGAGGTGAAACAGCTGCTGCACCTGATGATTCACTCGCTGTATTCGAATAAGGAAATTTTCCTTCGCGAGTTGATTTCAAACGCCTCCGATGCTGTCGACAAATTGCGTTTCGAAGCCCTTTCCAAGCCAGAGCTGCTGGAGGGGGGCGCTGAGCTGAAAATCCGTGTGAGCTTCGACAAGGACGCCAAGACCGTCACCCTCGAAGACAATGGCATCGGCATGAGCCGCGAAGAGGTGATCACGCACCTGGGCACCATCGCCAAGTCCGGCACTGCCGATTTCATGAAAAACCTGTCGGGCGACCAGAAGAAAGATTCCCACCTGATCGGGCAGTTCGGCGTCGGCTTCTATTCGGCGTTCATCGTTGCCGAGCAGGTCGAAGTGTTCAGTCGCCGTGCCGGCCTCGCAGCGAGCGAAGGCGTGCACTGGTCGTCCAAGGGCGAGGGCGAGTTTGAAGTCGCCACCATCGACAAGGCTGATCGCGGCACCCGCATCGTGCTGCACCTCAAGTCCGGCGAGGACGAGTTTGCCGATGGCTGGCGCCTGCGCAACATCATCAAGAAGTATTCCGACCATATCGCGCTGCCGATCGAGCTGCCGAAGGAAGTCACCGCCGCTGAAGGCGAAGAAAAGCCTGAAGTGGAATGGGAAACCGTCAACCGCGCCAGCGCCCTGTGGACTCGCCCACGGACCGAGGTGAAGGACGAGGAATACCAGGAGTTCTACAAGCACATTGCCCACGATTACGAGAACCCGCTGAGCTGGAGCCATAACAAGGTCGAAGGCAAGCTGGAATACAACTCGCTGCTGTACGTGCCGGCCCGCGCCCCGTTCGACCTGTATCAACGCGAAGCGCCACGTGGCCTGAAGCTTTACGTGCAACGCGTCTTCGTGATGGACCAGGCCGAATCGTTCCTGCCGCTGTACTTGCGCTTCATCAAGGGTGTGGTGGATTCCAACGATCTGTCTCTGAACGTTTCGCGGGAAATCCTGCAGAAAGATCCGATCATCGACTCCATGAAGTCGGCGCTGACCAAGCGTGTCTTGGACATGCTGGAAAAACTGGCGAAGAACGAGCCCGAGCAGTACAAGAGCTTCTGGAAGAACTTCGGCCAGGTGATGAAAGAAGGTCCGGCCGAGGATTTCGCCAATAAAGAAAAGATCGCCGGCCTGCTGCGCTTTGCGTCGACCCAGGGTGACGATGGCGAGCAGATCGTCGGTCTGGCCGATTACCTGGCCCGCGCCAAGGAAGGTCAGGACAAGATCTACTACCTGACCGGTGAAACCTATGCACAGGTCAAGAACAGCCCGCACCTGGAAGTCTTCCGCAAGAAGGGCATTGAAGTGCTGTTGCTGACCGACCGTATCGATGAGTGGCTGATGAGCTACCTCAACGAGTTCGACGGCAAGAGCTTCGTCGATGTGGCCCGTGGCGACCTGGACCTCGGCAACCTGGATTCGGAAGAAGACAAGAAAGCCGCCGAAGAAGTCGCCAAGAGCAAGGAAGGCCTGGTGGAGCGGATCAAGACAGCCCTGGGCGATGCCGTCAGCGAAGTGCGTGTCTCGCACCGCCTTACCGATTCCCCGGCGATCCTGGCCATCGGTGAACAGGACCTCGGCCTGCAAATGCGCCAGATCCTGGAAGCCAGTGGCCAGAAAGTCCCGGATTCCAAGCCGATTTTCGAGTTCAACCCGGCTCACCCGCTGGTGGAGAAACTCGACAACGAGCAGAGCGAAGAGCGCTTTGGCGACCTGTCGCACATCCTGTTCGATCAAGCGGCCCTGGCGGCGGGCGACAGCCTGAAGGACCCGGCGGCCTATGTGCGTCGCCTGAACAAGCTGCTGGTTGAACTGTCAGCTTGATGAGGTAAGGAAAACCCCGCTTCGGCGGGGTTTTCGTTTCTGGTATCCATCAAAAGGAGACAGACATGAGTCAGATTACGGTTCGTTCAGTGGCCTATCAGATTGACGGCCAGACCTACGAAAGTCGCCTGGCCTTCGATGCCGCCCAGCAGGGCCCGCGTCCGGGCTTGCTGATGGCGCCGAACTGGATGGGGGTTGGGGCGGGGGCCGAGGACATCGCCAAGTCGGTGGCGGCCAAGGGGTATGTGGTGTTGATCGCCGACCTGTACGGCCAGACGGTGCGCCCGAGCAATGCCGAGGAGGCGGGGGCTGCGATGATGCCGCTCAAGAAGGATCGGGCCCTGTTGCGCAAGCGCATGCAGGCGGCATTCGAGCAGCTGCAAGGGCAGGGTGAGGCGCAGGTCGACGCTACGAAACTCGCCACGTTCGGCTTCTGCTTCGGCGGTTGCTGTGCCCTGGAGCTGGCCCGCATGGGCGCGCCGCTGAAGGCCGCTATTTCGTTCCATGGCACCCTGGATACGCCGAACCCGTCGGATGCGCAAAACATCAAGGGTGTGGTGCTGGCGATGCACGGTGCTTCAGACCCGCTGGTACCGAAGGAACAACTGCCAGCCTTTGAGGACGAAATGAACGCCGCCGGTGTCGATTGGCAACTGCTGAGCTACGGTGGCGCGGTGCACTCTTTCACCGATCCCCACGCCAATGTGCCGGGCAAGATGATGTACAACGCCAAGGTGGCCAAGCGGGCGTTCAGGGCGATGCACAATTTGCTGGATGAAGTGTTCGCGGGCTGAGTTGGGCTTGATCTGATTTTGTTGTTGTCTGGCCTGCCGTCATCGCGAGCAGGCTCGCGACCACAGGGGGGCACCAATCCGATGTGGGAGCGAGCCTGCTCGCGATAGCGGACGGTCAGACACCACTGAGCTCATCCCACGGAACTCAGGGCAACTCGATCCGCTCACTTTCCCCCGGCACGGTCGGCCAGTCTCCGGCCGCCCAGCGTCGACGGGCTTCGTCGATCCGGGCCGGATCGCTGGAGACGAAATTCCAGTTCATCCGGCGCGGTCCGTCCAGCGGTGCGCCGCCGAACAGCACGGCATGGCAGTCGCTGCTGGCAAACAGCGTCATCTCTTCCCCGACCGGCAATATCACCAGGGAGTGGGGCTCCACTGGCTCTCCTTCGAGCAGCGCCTCGCCGCTCAATACGTACAGTGCCCGTTCTTCATGCTCGGTGGGAATCAGCAGTGTCGTCGCGGTTTGCAGGTTGAGTTCGGCATAGAGCGTAGGAGACAGCACCGGTACCGGCGATTCCAGGCAAAAGCCCGAGCCCGCGATCATGCGGATACCGACGCCCAGGTTGTCACTGACCGGCAGGGTGCGTGCCGGATGATGGCTGTAGTGCCCAGGCCCTTGCTCATGGGATTGGGGCGACGCCAGCCAGACCTGCAACCCGTGCATGACGAAATCGCTGGCCATTTGCGATGCCGGCGTGCGCTCGACGTGGGCAATGGCGCTACCGGCGGTCATCCAGCTGACATCCCCGGCCTCGACCACCTGGTCTGAGCCCAGACTGTCCTTGTGCTGGAGTCTGCCTTCGAACAGGTAGGTGAGGGTGGAGAGCCCGATGTGGGGATGCTGGCGGACATTCATCCCCTTACCGGCCGGGTAGGTGGTTTGCAGCATGTGGTCGAAGAACACGAAAGGTCCGACGTTGCGGCACTTGGCAGACGGCAGCGGGCGAAGAATCGGCTGGCCTTCGACATCTTCTGCGCGGGGACGAACGGTCAGGGGCATGGTCATGATGTCTTCCAGATTGAATGACGGATGCGGCGAGCATAACCCGTCGTCGGGGTTGGCGGCACAGGCGACTTGAACCCAAGCGGGACGGGAGGGGTCCAAGCTGCTCATGGTCTTTGGAGATGAGCCGTTGACCCGCCTGATCTTCGCCTGGTTGCTGATCGCTTCGAGCAGCGCCGCCATGGCTCGCGAATATGCCTACAGCGATGCGCACCTGCATTACGTCGACTTCTTTCAGGAATCCGCCGGCATGCCCAAGCTGCTTCAGGCGATGGCTGACAATCGCATCGAGCATGTAATGATCTCAGGTGTCCCTGTCGCCAAGAAATGGCATGAGGACGAGCCCAAGCGTCCACGTTATTACGCCGGTGACGATGCGGACGCCTATTGGTACAGCGCCACCGATACGATTGTCGCGGCGGCGGTGGGCAAGCTGACCACCGAGCAACGCAAGCACTTTCATCCTTTTCTCTCCGGTTTCAACCCCAATGACAAGAACTCCGCGGCCCATGTCCAGCGCATGCTCGATCTGTACCCGGGATTGTGGCAAGGCATCGGCGAAGTCTTCACCCGTCACGATGACCTTACGGCGCTGACCTCGGGTGACACCCCGCGCGCCAACAACGAAGCCATGACGATGATCTATCACCTGGCGGCCGAGCACGACCTGCCGGTGATGCTGCATTCCAACATCACCTCCAAGCGTGAGAAGAATCCGCTGTACCTGCCAGAAATCGAAGAGCCGTTGCGCAAGCATCCACACACCCGCTTCATTTGGGCCCATGCCGGCACCAGCATGGAGATTCATCGACATCAGACCCGGTTGGATTTCCTGTTGCCGACCCTGACCCGGATGCTTGAGTCCTACCCCAATCTGTACATAGACCTGTCCTGGAGCCTGCTCACGCCCTACTTGCTCGACGAAGCGGGCAAGCCTCAGTCGGAGTGGGTGAAACTGGTGGAGCGCTTTCCGGAGCGCTTCATGGTGGGGTCGGATGTGGTCGGACGTTTCGGCAAGCTGGGGAAGGAGCTGCACGGCTTCGATCCGTTTCTGGATGCCTTGCCCGAGGAAGTGGCGAGAAAGGTGGCACGGGATAATTTCCTGGCGGTGTTCTGTGGGAGCAAGGCTTGCCCGCGATGAGGTCAACGCGGTCTTGAGCCCTGAGGTGTCTGGATCGCGAGCAAGCTATGCTCCCACAGGCTAGCAGCAGGCAAAAAAACGCCCCGTACCAGTCGGGGCGTTTTTGTGTGCGGTCGTAGAAGCTGTCGAGTGCGGGATAATTTCATGGCGGTGTTGTGCGGGAGCAAGGCTTGCCCGCGATGAGTTCAACGCGGTCTTGAGCGCTGAGGTGTCTGAATCGCGAGCAAGCAGTGCTCCCACAGGGTAGAAGCAGGCAAAAAAACGCCCCGAACCGGTCGGGGCGTTTTCGTGTGCGGCGTAGCAGCGGGGCTTACTTGCCCTGCCAGCGCTTCAGTACCAGGGTGGCGTTGGTGCCGCCGAAGCCGAAGCTGTTGCTCATCACGGTGTTGATGGTGGCATTTTCGCGGGTCTTGGTCAGGATCGGCAGATCGGCCACTTCCGGGTCCAGCTCGTCGATGTTGGCCGAGCCGGCGATGAAGTTGCCTTCCATCATCAGCATGCAGTAGATCGCTTCGTGAACGCCGGCGGCGCCCAGGGAGTGACCCGACAGGCTCTTGGTGGAGCTGATGGCTGGCGCCTTGTCGCCGAACACTTCACGCACACCTTTCATTTCCGCGACGTCGCCGACCGGAGTCGAAGTGCCGTGGGTGTTCAGGTAGTCGATCGGGGTGTCGACGGTGGACATCGCCATCTGCATGCAGCGGATAGCACCTTCGCCGCTTGGGGCCACCATGTCGTAGCCGTCGGACGTAGCGCCGTAGCCGACGATTTCCGCGTAGATTTTTGCACCACGGGCCAGGGCATGTTCCAGCTCCTCGACCACCACCATGCCGCCGCCGCCGGCAATGACGAAACCGTCACGGTCGGCATCGTAGGCACGAGAGGCTTTTTCCGGCGTGTCGTTGCGCTTGCTGGACAGGGCGCCCATGGCGTCGAACAGGAACGACTGGCTCCAGTGTTCTTCTTCACCGCCGCCGGCGAACACGATGTCCTGCTTGCCCATCTGGATCTGTTCCATGGCGGTACCGATGCAGTGGGCACTGGTGGCGCAGGCAGATGCGATGGAGTAGTTCAGGCCCTTGATCTTGAAAGGCGTGGCCAGGCAGGCGGAAACGGTGCTGCTCATGGTCCGGGTGACACGATACGGACCAACGCGCTTGACGCCTTTTTCGCGCAGGATGTCCAGCGCTTCCATCTGGTTCAGGGTCGAGGCGCCGCCGGAACCGGCGATCAGGCCGGTACGCGGGTTGGATACCTGCTCTTCGGTCAGGCCGGAGTCAGCGATGGCATCCTTCATGGCCAGGTAGGCGTAAGCCGCCGCATGGCCGACAAAACGGTAGATCTTGCGATCGATCAGTTCTTCGAGGTTGAGGTCAATGGAGCCGGAAACCTGGCTACGCAGACCCATTTCGGCGTATTCCGGGTTGAACCGGATGCCAGGGCGGCTTGCACGCAGGTTAGCGGAGACGGTCTCTTTGTCATTGCCCAGGCAAGAAACGATGCCCAGACCAGTGATAACGACGCGGCGCATGCGGATAACCCTTAGAAGTTGTCAGTGGAGGTGAAAACGCCGACCCGAAGGCCCTCGGCGGTGTAGATTTCGCGACCGTCGACAGTCACCGAACCATCGGCAATGGCCATGTTCAGCTTGCCCTTGAGGACGCGTTTGATATGAATGTTATAGGTGATTTTCTTCGCGGTCGGGAGGACCTGACCGAAGAACTTCACTTCGCCCGAACCCAGGGCGCGACCGCGGCCCGGCAGACCCTGCCAGCCTAGGAAAAAGCCGACCAGCTGCCACATGGCATCCAGGCCCAGGCAGCCCGGCATGACCGGATCACCTTCGAAATGGCAGGCGAAGAACCACAGGTCCGGATTGATATCCAGCTCGGCGACCAATTCACCTTTGCCGTACTTGCCGCCCTCTTCGCTGATATGGGTGATGCGATCCACCATCAGCATGTTCGGGGCGGGCAGTTGCGCGTTACCTGGGCCGAACAGCTCACCGCGACTGCAGCGCAGCAGATCTTCCCGGGTAAAGGCGTTTTGTTTGGTCATGCGAGCTCCTCAATAGTCCCCTGCGGCAGGGTGGGGCAAATCTTCCCGGCCGATCGAAGCGGTCATGCCTCGAATCGACAGCCTACTCATAGACTATTGCGTTGTGGTGAAAGTCACAGCACACGGAAAATGAATGTACACCTGTGCACTGAAATTTTTTATTCAAGCCTCAATCGAGGCTCGTTCGGGTGCCTAAGACTGCCGCACTTTCGCCTTTCACGCCAGCTACACAGGCTACTAATGCACCCAACGCTGCAGAATATGCTGCAGATCAACCCTTTTAAACGGCTTTGCAAGGTAATCGTTCATACCCGCCGCCAGGCAGGCTTCGCGATCGCCCTGCAAGGCATTGGCCGTCAGGGCGACGATCGGTACCTCGCTGCAACCTGGCAACTGGCGGATCCGTCGCGTGGCCTCGTAGCCGTCGACCACTGGCAAGCGGCAGTCCATAAGGATCAATTCAAACATCAGGCTCTCAGCGCTGCGGATGGCCTGGGCGCCGTCGGCGGCGATGCTGACGGTAAAACCCAGGCTGCGCAACATGGCTTCGATCACGGTCTGGTTCACCGGGTTGTCCTCCACCAGCAGCACATTGCGGCCTTCGCCACTCTCGCTGCCTTGGGACAACCGCGGCGCCATTTCCGTCGGGTTCTGTGTGGACAGGGCCAACGGAATCTCCAGGGTAAACACCGAGCCCTGGCCTTCCTCGCTCTGGGCTCGCAGGGTACCGCCCATGCGTTCGGCCAGGGTGCGCGCGATCGGCAGGCCCAGGCCGGTGCCGCCGTAGCGGCGGGAAATCGAACTGTCGGCCTGCTGGAAAGCATCGAACATGCGCTCCAGGCTTTCGGGCGATATGCCGATGCCACTGTCGCGCACCGTGCAGGTGAACCACAGCAGTTCGTGGTCCAGGGCCTGCCACTGGCATTGCACGGTGACGCGCCCCTGCTCAGTGAACTTCAGTGCGTTGCCGATCAGGTTCACCAGGATCTGCCGGATCCGCGTCGGATCGCCTTGCACCTGCAAGGCCTTCATGTCGTCTGGAATCAGCAGGTCCAGGCCCAGTTTGCGTTGGGCGGCGCTGTGCTGGAAAGACTGGGCGCAACTGCCCACCAGCTCGGTCAGGTTGAACGGGATGTGTTCCAGTTCCAGGGCCGAGCGTTCGATGCGCGAGAAATCGAGTATGTCATTGATCACCTTCAGCAGGTGTTCGGTGGATTCCGAAGCCAGCGCCGTGTACTCGTGCTGCTCATCGGTCATGCGAGTGGTTTCCAGCAGCTGCAGCATGCCCAGCACGCCGTTCATGGGCGTGCGCAATTCGTGGCTCATCATGGCCAGGAATTCCGATTTTGCGCTGTTGGCCTTTTCCGCTTCTTCTCGGGTCTTGATCAGTTGCGCCATGGCCTGATGCTGTTCCCGGCTGGCTTGTTCAAGGCCGTCGGCCAGGTTGTTGATATGCCGCGACAGGGCCCCCAGTTCGGCGTCGTCGACGATGGGCAACGGTTTGCTGTAATCGCCTTGCTGGATGGCCTTGACGGCGTTGCCGATGTCGCGGATCGGCCGGGACAGGTCAGCGGCCAGGCGACGCGCCACCAGGAAGGTGAACAGCAGGGCGAACAACGCCAGGATCGCGGCCTTGAACAGGATTTCCTGCTGCCGCTGGCTGAAGGCATCACTGGACATGCCGACGATCACCCGGCCCAGGTAATCTTCGTCGGGCGCCTCGATGGGTGTGCTGTTGCCTTGCAGGAAATCGTTGTTCAGGGTGATGCGCTGCAAGCGAACCGGCGCCTGGAACATTTCGATCTGCTGGGAGTGAACACGATTCTGAGGAGGCTGCTCGACGTGCACCAACACCCGGTGGGTGCTGTCCTGCACCTCCAGGAAACGCACGTGGGGCGTGGCCAGCGTGGCGGTGAGCAGGCTCTCCAGCACATCGTTATTGCCGGAAATCACTCCGTACTCGGTGGCGGGAGCCAGTTGGTTGGCGATCAGTTGCCCGGTGTGATTGAGTTCCTGGCGCAGGTCCTGGATTCGCACGAAGGTGAAGAAGCTGATTAACAGCACGGTCAGCAGCAGCGCCGGACCAAGGGCAATGAGCTGGGTGCGTGTACTGATATCCCAACGGCGACGCAAGGTCATGGGCGGTGTTCTCCTTCGGCCAACTGCGTAGCGACGGAAGCGGCGTCAATCGGTTCGAGCCCCAGGGAGCGGGCCACTTGCCGGTTGTCCAGGACTTTGAAGCGGGCCGGATACAGCGCGCGTGGCCAAGTGGCGGCGGGACGGTCGAGCAGATCGTCGAGAATCGCCAGCCAATCTTCCTGGTCGCTGTAGGTGCTGGCCAGGCTGCCGGCCCTGACGAACGCCGCGCTCGGCCCGATCAGCGCGCGTTGCCGGGCATAGCTGCTGAGCAACAGGTTCTTCACGGTCTTGGGGTTGTAGAGGTCGGGGTCGTCGAGACCCAGCAATACATCGCTCTGGCTCAGCAGGCTTTGCAGGGGGCGGCTGTCGCTGGTGTCTTCCCAGCGCTCGGTGACGATCTCCAGGCCCAGCGGTGCGGCGGCCTGGCGGAGCTCTTTGAGCAGGAATTCGCTGTGCCCGTCGAAAAGCACGCCGATCCTGCTCGCCTGCGGGAGGATCGCGCGAATAAGGTGCAATTGTCGCGTTACTGGCGGATCGCTCCACAGCAGGCTCAGGTGCGCCGGGATTGCCTCCTTCAGGCGCTCCCGGGCTTGCAGGCGACTGATCCGCAGCACCAGGGTGGCCGGGCCCTGGGGCGTTTGCAGGCGCCAGTCGAGGCTGGGCAGGTCCAGCAGGATCAGTCGGATATTGGTCGGCAACTTGTCCGCTGCCGGCAGGCTTGCCAGCGGGGTGAAGCGCACGTCGTCTTCGGGGCGCAAGGCTTTCAGGGCTTGGGTAAAGGACTGTATGCCGGGGCTGTCCTGGGCACCGGTCAACAGGATTTCGGCGGCGCGGGCCTGGAGCGTTGCCAGCAGGCCGGCCAGCACCAGGCACAGTGCCAGCGACAGGCGGCCAGAAAATGACCTCGTGCGCGGTTGGCGGCGGGGCATCTAGAAGGACAACTCCGCACTGAAGTACATGACATGTCGGGAGTCGTAGCGGTTATCGACGAATGTCGTGGGCTGATTGTCGAGGCGTTGCTGCAGGACGCCAGCCAGCTCGAGGCTGGCTTTGCCCAGAGGGATGCGTCGGGCGAGGCGGGTATCGACCCGTTCGAAGCGGTAGCCGTTGAGGGCATCGGCGGCGTAATAGAACACCGAGCTGTTCCAGCCCTCTCCCCAGTCCCGCAGCCAGCCGGCCGATCCACTGTTGCGGGCGGTCAGTTGTTCATCGAGGGGGGCGCTGGCCAGGGCGTCGACGTAGGCATACGTCACGCGCAGGCGGTCGGCGTTGGTCATGCGCCAGTCGAGTTGGGTTTCGGCGCCGGAAAACTGCGATTCATTGGCATTGCTGGCGATGTACTGATTGTTGCGCAGCGGTTCGCTGATCATGCCGGTGATTTCGTCATGGAACAGCCTGACGTCAACCGTCAGACCCAGGTCCATGAAATAACCGTTGTAACCCAGTTCTCGGGAGCGCATGTGTTCCTGCTCGAGGTTCCCCGGCCCGCGGGTCTGGACAAAGTAGCGAGCGCTGCTCTGGCCAAAGGCGGTGGGCTGCAGGTTCGTGACCTGGTAGCTCCAGTTGACGTTGTTCTCGAACATGTCCGGTGAGCGTATCGCTTCGGAGTACACCGCCCGCAAGCCATGTCTTGGTGTGATCAGGTAGTTGACCGCCACCCGCGGCGTCAGCGAACTGCCCGTCAGGCGGGTGTCCTCGAACATCGCGCCGCCCTGCAACAGCCAGTGCTCGGTGGCCCGCCACTCGAACTGGCCAAACAGCCGCCAGGTGGTGTCATCCAGGGTGCCGTTGAAGTAGGTCTCGGAATCGGCCCGGTCATAGCGATAGTTCGCCCCGGTCACCAGCCGCAGTCTGTCGGACAGGCTCAGGGTGTCCTGGATTTCCAGGTCGTAGCGCGATTCCCGGGCACTCTGGTCGATATCGCCGCACACGGTTCGCGAGGCGCCGTTGCGCCATTGGTCGAGCACCTGGTTGGCCAACGCCTGTTCTTGCGCCGTACCGGGTGGGGCTCCGGTGCTGGTGAAGCCGGGCATGTTGCGCGCCAGTTTCTCGGCGTAGTTGGGATTGAGCCGCCACAGGTCGGTCAGTTGCGGGCTGAAGGACACCTCCGCATCGCAGGCGCGCCAGGTCTGCTGGCGATCCCAGTGCTGGATCGAGCTCTGCACATACAGGCTGTGGTCGGGGTTGAGGTCCAGGTTCCAGCGCAGCGAGCCGGCATAGTCCTTGGCGATGACGTCGGAGTTATCCCCTGCGGCGGTAATCCCGGCAAAGACCGGGTGATAGGTATAAGGTCGCTGGTTGGTCCCGTCCTTGGCGTTCAACTGCCAGTCGATGCTCTGCTGTTCGTTCAGCGTCTGGCTGACCGACAGGTTGATGCGGTTCAAGCGGCGACTGTCGCGGTAGTCGGCACCGTTGCGGTCGCTGTCAAAACCATCGTCTTCCTGGCCGGACAGCGAAAGGCGCAGATCGCCGCCGTCCCAGCCGGTGCCCTGGCTGGCATACCAGTCGCTGATACCGCGCTGGCCTCGGGTGATTTTCAGCCGCGTGCCGTGGCTGTTGGCCGGCGCCCGGGTGATGATGTTGACCACCGCCATCAGCGCGTTGGCGCCATAGCTGACGGTGTTGGGGCCGCGGAAGACTTCGATTCGCTCAATGTCCTCCATGGCCACCGGAATGTCGCTCCAGTCGACGGTGGCAAGGCCGGCGCGGTACACCGAGCGGCCGTCGATCAGCACCTGCATTCGGCGTGCTTCGCTGGCGTTGGTGCCATGGTAGTTCACCGTGGGCTGGTTGCCGCTAAGATTGCCGACCATCATGCCGGGTACCAGGCGCAGCAGCTCGCTGATGTCCCGGGCGCCGCTGGCCTTGATCAGCTCGCTGTCCAGCACGGTCATGCTGCCCGGCACTGCGGCCGGTGATTGTTTCAGGCGCGTGGCGGTCAGGACCTGGGGCAGGGGTTGGCTGTCGACAAACAAGTCGTCGGCCCACACTGGCGGGCTGATGAGCAGCACCAATAGCAGTGACGAACCTGAGCGGGAGGGGCCAACGGTCACGGCAGAGCCTTTGATCACAGAACGATGGCAGGCATGTTAACTGAGCTGAGAGACTTTTCCAGTTGCGTTGACAGCATTTTCCTAGAAATTGATAGTCAGCTTCCTACAGCTGCGGGTAATTGATGCTGTGTGCTTTCGCAGAAATGAACAGTATCTGTGAGACAGGACACTAGGGGTGGTCGCGATCTGGCTGCTCCGTATAATGCCCGGCATCGCCACTTGGTATGGATGAACGGATTGCATATGACTGAACAGCGCCCGATTGCGGTCCTGGGAGGCGGGAGTTTCGGTACCGCCGTGGCCAACCTGCTGGCCGAGAATGGTCACTCGGTGCACCAATGGATGCGTGACCCGGAGCAGGCCGAGGCCATCCGGGTCAACCGTGAGAACCCGCGTTACCTCAAGGGCATCAAAATTCGTCCGGAAGTGGAGGCGGTGACCGACCTGCAGGCCACTCTCCAGGGCAGCGACCTGTTTTTTGTCGCCTTGCCCTCCAGCGCCTTGCGTTCGGTGCTGGCGCCCCATGCCGAGTGCCTGAGCGGCAAGCTCCTGATCAGCCTGACCAAGGGCATCGAAGCCCAGACCTTCAAACTGATGAGCGAAATTCTTGAAGAGATCGCGCCAAAAGCGCGGATCGGGGTGATTTCCGGGCCGAACCTGGCGCGGGAAATCGCTGAGCATGCCTTGACCGCCACCGTGGTGGCCAGTGAAGACGAAGAGTTGTGCCGGCGGGTCCAGGCCGCACTCCATGGTCGTACCTTCCGGGTCTATGCCAGTGCCGACCGTTTCGGCGTGGAGCTGGGCGGGGCGCTGAAGAATGTCTATGCGATCATCTCCGGCATGGCGGTGGCGCTGGGCATGGGGGAGAACACCAAGAGCATGCTGATCACCCGGGCCCTGGCGGAAATGACGCGCTTTGCCGTCAGTCAGGGCGCCAATCCGATGACCTTTCTCGGATTGGCCGGGGTGGGTGACCTCATCGTCACCTGTTCCTCGCCCAAGAGCCGCAACTACCAGGTAGGCTTTGCCCTCGGCCAGGGCCTGAGCCTGGACGAGGCCATGTCGCGCCTGGGCGAAGTGGCGGAAGGGGTGAACACCCTCAAAGTGCTCAAGGCCAAGTCCCAGGAGGCCGGGGTCTATATGCCGCTGGTCGCGGGGCTGCATGCGATTCTGTTCGAAGGGCGCACGCTGGAACAGGTGATCGAACTGCTGATGCGTGGCGAACCGAAGACCGATGTCGACTTCATTTCCATCAGTGGCTTCAACTGAGCCGTTGTTGATGACAAGCAGGAGTGAGCTATGAATGATCCGAAAGGGCAGGCCCGATACGAGTCCATCCTGTTGCGGGTGCTGTGGATGGTGGTCTACCTGCTGGTCTGGCAAGTGGCGCAATTCATCCTCGGCGCCGTGGTACTGGTGCAATTGATCTATCGATTGATCTATGGCGCACCCAATGCAAGTCTGATGAATTTCGGCGACAGCCTGAGCCGGTTCCTGGCCCAGATCGGCCGTTTCGGCACCTTTCACAGCGACCAGAAGCCCTGGCCGTTCGCTGATTGGCCGAGTCCACGTCCGCCGGAAGGCGAAGCGCCCCACGTCGTGCCGCCGGCTTCGCATCCTGTGCAGGATGAGGAGCCCAAGCTATGAACGTGTGGGTGCTGCGCCATGGTGAAGCCGAGCCATACGGCGCCCGCCCCGATCCCGAACGGGCCTTGACGGTTCACGGGCGTGAAGAAGTCCTGCGCAGTGCCGCCGAACTGATCGGCCGACCGCTGACCGCCATTTATGCCAGCCCCTATCTGCGCGCCCAGCAAACTGCGCAACTGGTGCGCGAGGCGTTGGGCTTCGAACCTGAGTTGATCACGGTCGACTGGCTCAAGCCGGAAACCCGGCCACAAACCGTCCTTGAACATCTCGCGGATCGGAATGATGTGCTGCTCGTCAGTCATAACCCGCTGGTGGGTAGCCTGTTGGGCTTTGCGCAACATGGTCACCTGCAACAACCCGAGCAAGTGAAAACGGCCGGCCTGGCTGAGCTGGAAGGTGACCTGCCATTGGCCGGGGCGATGCGGCTCAAGGGCATCCGGCATCCATGAAAAAGACCGGGCCTTGCCTTCAGTCAAGCAAGCCGCACGACTTGTGGGAGCCAGCCTGCTCGCGACGGCGGTGTGTCAGTCAACGTGCCTGCTGATTGATCCACCGCTGTCGCGAGCAGGCTCGCTCCCGCAGAGATATCGCTTGATCCTTGATTGGTTGGCATTGATGCCTTGTTTGCACATAAACATAAGGAAGGGCAACGATGAGTCTGTGGCGCACCACCCCCAACATTGAACAACTGAACGCTGCTGCTAGAAACACCATCAGCGAGGTGCTGGACATTCGTTTCGAGTCCTTCGACGACGAGTCCCTGACCGCCAGCATGGTGGTCGATCACCGGACCCACCAGCCGTTCGGTCTGTTGCATGGCGGCGCTTCGGTGGTCCTGGCCGAAACGGTCGGCTCCATGGCCGCCTACCTGTGCGTGGACACCAGCAAGTTTTATTGCGTGGGTCTGGAAATCAATGCCAACCACCTGCGCGGTGTTCGCAGTGGGCGGGTGACTGCCACGGCCAGGATGATTCATCTGGGTCGTACTACCCAAGTCTGGGATATTCGCCTGAGCAACGACGAGGGCAAGGTCAACTGTGTGTCGCGCCTGACCATGGCGGTGGTGCCGCTGGGCGAGCAACCGCCGGCGCGCTGATTCCACAGATCCTTCGTAGCGAGGGGATTTGTGGGAGCAGGGCTTGCCCGCGATAAAGCCAACGCAGTCTTTCAGAATTGGCGGCGTCTGCGTCGCGAGCAAGCTTTGCTCCCACAGGTGTCGTTGCCACAAAATTTGCGGCTTGCCAGCCATAACGCCATAGCCCAAGCCAGACTGTCTTTGTAGCGAAGGGATTTGTGGGAGCAAGGCTTGCCCGCGATAAAGCCAACGCAGTCTTTCAGAAATGGCGGCGTCTGCGTCGCGAGCAAGCTTTGCTCCTACAGGTGTCGTTGCCACAAAATTTGCGGCTGGCCAGCCATAACGCCAGAGCCCAAGCCAGACTGTCTTTGTAGCGAAGGAATTTGTGGGAGCAAGGCTTGCCCGCGATGAAGCCAGCGCAGTCTTTCAGAATTGGCGGCGTCTGCGTCGCGAGCAAGCTTTGCTCCCACAGGTGTCGTTGCCACAAAATTTGCGGTTGGCCAGCCATAACGCCATAGCCCAAGCCAGACTGTCTTTGTAGCGAAGGAATTTGTGGGAGCAAGGCTTGCCCGCGATAAAGCCAACGCAGTCTTTCAGAATTGGCGGCGTCTGCGTCGCGAGCAAGCTTTGCTCCCACAGATGTCTTTGCCACAAAATTTGCGGCTGGCCAGCCATAACGCCATAGCCCAAGCCAGACTGTCTTTGTAGCGAAGGAATTTGTGGGAGCAAGGCTTGCCCGCGATAAAGCCAACGCAGTCTTTCAGAAATGGCGGCGTCTGCGTCGCGAGCAAGCTTTGCTCCTACAGGTGTCGTTGCCACAAAATTTGCGGCTGGCCAGCCATAACGCCATAGCCCAAGCCAGACTGGCTTTGTAGCGAAGGGATTTGTGGGAGCAAGGCTTGCCCGCGATAAAGCCAACGCAGTCTTTCAGAAATGGCGGCGTCTGCGTCGCGAGCAAGCTTTGCTCCTACAGGTGTCGTTGCCACAAAATTTGCGGCTGGCCAGCCATAACGCCATAGCCCAAGCCAGACTGTCATCATTCCTGTCAGTTACGGTCATTGCCGCGCCATCGGCTTCTGCGGACAATCTGCCCCAGTTCCCCCAATGGATCGGTTGTCATGTCGCAACAGGTGTTTTTCGCCCACGCCAATGGTTTTCCCTCGGCCACCTACGGCAAGCTGTTTGCCGCGCTGGCGCCGCAGTATCAGGTCGCGCATCTGGAGCTGCATGGCCATGACCCGCGTTTCCCGGTGGACGATAACTGGCACAACCTGGTGGACGAGTTGATCCATCACCTGGAGCAACAGCCGGAACCGGTCTGGGGTGTCGGTCATTCGCTGGGCGGTGTACTTCACCTGCACGCGGCATTGCGCTGCCCTCGGTTGTACCGTGGCGTGGTCATGCTCGATTCGCCAGTCCTGACCCGCACGGATCGCTGGGTGATCCTGGCTGCCAAGCGGCTGGGCTTCATCGACCGCCTGACCCCGGCCGGACGGACCTTGGGCCGACGCGAGGAGTTCGCCAACCTGGAAGCGGCCCGGCAGTATTTTTCCGGCAAGACGCTGTTTCGCGGTTTCGACCCGGATTGCTTCGACGCCTACCTGCAACATGGCCTGCAGCAAGTCGGTGATCGCCTGCGGCTGCGCTTCGATCCGGCCACGGAAATCAGCATTTACCGCGGTGTGCCGCACACCAGTCCCGGTCGGGCCCGCACGCTCAAGATACCCTTGGCGGTGGTGCGTGGTCGGCAAAGTCGCGTGGTGATGCGTCACCACACCCGTTCGGTAGGCAGCATGCCCTTGGGCGAGTCCCTGAGCATGCCCGGCGGTCATATGTTTCCCCTGGAGCATCCGCTGGATACGGCGGATCTGCTCAAGGGGTTGTTCCAGCGTTGGCAGGGGCGTAGCGCATGAACGGAGTTGAAGAAGTTCGCCTGAGCCTGCCTCACATCGAACTGGCTGCCCACCTGTTCGGACCGGAGGATGGCCGCCCGGTGATCGCCTTGCATGGCTGGCTGGACAATGCCAACAGTTTCGCCCGTCTGGCCCCCCGGCTCGAAGGCTTGCGGATCATTGCCCTGGACTTGGCCGGGCATGGTCATTCGGGGCATCGACCGCCCGGTGCCGGCTACGCGCTATGGGACTATGCCCATGATGTGCTGCAGGTGGCCGAACAACTGGGTCTGCAACGTTTCGCCCTGTTGGGGCATTCCCTGGGCGCCATCGTATCGCTGGTGTTGGCCGGGTCCCTGCCGGAACGGGTCACACACCTGGGGCTGATCGACGGCATCATTCCGCCGACTGCCCAGAGCGACAACGCGGCCGAACGCATGGGCATGGCACTCCAGGCACAACTGGATCTGCAGAAAAAAACCAAACCGGTCTATAAAACTCTCGACTGGGCCATCGAAGCCCGCATGAAAGGGTTGGTGGCGGTCAGCCGCGAGGCTGCCGAACTGCTCGCCCAGCGAGGCCTGATGCCGGTGCCGGGAGGTTATACCTGGCGCACCGACAACCGCCTGACCCTGCCATCGCCCCTGCGCCTGACCGACGAGCAGGCCATGGCCTTCGTGGCGCGGGTCGGTTGTCCCGCCCATCTGATCGTGGCGGCCGAAGGCATGCTGGCCCGGCACACCGAATTGCTGGAGCGTCTACCCTTCAGTCATGAACAATTGCCCGGCGGCCATCATTTGCATCTGAACGACGAAACCGGTGCCGTGCTTGTAGCAGACTGTTTCAATCGGTTCTTCAGCACTTCTTGACTTGCGTCGGGCAACTGTCGAGGCTGGGCGGGTTGAAAGGGAGACCACCATGACAGAGCTTTGTTTACCCGCCTTGCGGCGCAGGGACGACGCCGGTTTCGTCCGCGGGCGCCAGGCCAAGTCGATCCGATGAAATCATTCGTTCATTCACTCACCTTGTTGGCGCTGGCTTGTGTCAGTCCGGCGTCATTCGCCGCCGATGTGCCCGGCAGCCGGGACCTGGAGCGCGTGCCCCGTCTGCCCGACGCGCAGATTGTCGATTATCGGCAAACCAGCGACGTCGAGCGCATCTACCCCCTGGGCTCGATTCGCAAGATCAGCGGCCAGCTGCGTTTCGACGGACAGGTCGATGGCCGTGGTGTCGTCACGTCGGTGACTTATGAGCTACCTCCGGAACATTCCGCCACCCAGGCCTTTACCGCCGCTCGCGAAGCCTTGCAGCAGCAAGGTGCCGAGCTGTTGTTCTGGTGCCAGGCCCGTGATTGTGGCGAAAGCAGCCTCTGGGCCAACGAAGTGTTTGGCAACGCCAAGCTCTATGGTGCCGACAATGGCCAGGCGTATCTGTTGCTACGCCTGGCGCCGCCGACGGACAACACATTGATTGCGCTCTACGGCATCACCCGCGGCAACCGCAAGGCCTACCTGCATGTCGAGCAGTTCGAGGCGAGCACTCCTTTGGGGGACTTGTTGCCAACCTCCGCCACGCTGCTGCGCCAGCTCAAGGACACCGGCGTGCTGGATTTGCCACGTCTTGCCGGTGAACCGGACGAGACCTGGTTGCGCCTGCTGGCCCGGGCGCTGAACCTGGACACCGGCCTGCGGGTCAGCCTCGCCGGCCCCAAGGCCGAGGCCTGGCGCCAGGCGCTGTCGGATCAGGGTGTTCGTGAGGCGCGGATGGAGGCAGCCGGAGATGGCAATACTCCGGGCCTTCACCTTGAGTTGCTGCGCTAATCTGTGCCGGACAGCGGACCTTGTACCGCTGCCCCGGTCCTGTTCATTCTTCGAGACCTTTCATGCTCAATAACGATCGGCTGTTGGTGCAGATCCTGCTCCTGGTGTTGTTCGGTGCAAGCCTGTGGGTCATGGCGCCGTTCTGGTCGGCACTGTTCTGGGGGGCGGTGCTGGCCTTCGCCAGTTGGCCGCTGATGCGCCTGCTGACCCGCTGGGTCAATGGTCGCGAATCTCTCGCGGCGGCGGTGCTGACGGTCGGCTGGATGCTGTTGGTGGCGGTACCCTTGGTGTGGTTGGGTTTCAACCTGGCTGATCATGTACGCGATGCCACGGCGTTCATCAGGGACGTGCAGGTCGATGGCCTGCCCGATGCCCCAGCCTGGCTGGGCGGCTTGCCGCTGGTGGGTGGGCGGTTGGTCGCTATCTGGAACAGCGTCGACCAGCAGGGAGCGGCGATGATGGTGTCCATCAAGCCCTACCTGGGACAAGTCGGCAACTGGCTGCTGGCCCGCAGCAAGCAGATTGGCGGCGGCATGCTCGAGCTGACGCTGAGCATCGTGTTCGTGTTCTTTTTCTATCGCGACGGTCCACGCCTGGCGGCTTTTGTCCACGGACTGCTCGAGCGCCTGATCGGTGACCGTGCCGGTTACTACATCGAACTGGTGGCTGGTACGGTGCAACGGGTGGTCAACGGCGTGATCGGCACCGCGGCCGCCCAGGCCTTGTTGGCACTGATCGGCTTCCTGATCGCCGGGGTACCGGGTGCACTGGTGCTGGGTATCGCCACCTTCCTGCTCAGCCTGATTCCCATGGGGCCGCCGCTGGTCTGGATCCCTGCAACGGCCTGGCTGGTATGGAAGGGCGAATACGGAATGGCAGTGTTCCTAGGCATCTGGGGCACGTTCATCATCAGCGGCGTGGACAACGTGCTCAAACCCTACTTGATCAGCCGTGGTGGAAACCTGCCGTTGGTGATTGTGTTGCTGGGGGTTTTCGGCGGGTTGATCGCTTTCGGTTTCATTGGCCTGTTCATCGGCCCTACGCTGCTGGCGGTGGCGTACAGCCTGCTGACGGATTGGAGCAAGAGCCAGGCGCGGTGATTCGGTATGGGTAATTAAGTGTGGTGAAAGATTTATTTGTGGTGGAGGGATTTATCTGTGGTGGAGGGATTTATCTGTGGCGAGGGGATTTATCCCCGTTGGGCTGCGCAGCAGCCCTAAAAAGCTGGCGCCTCGGTATTCAGATTGCTTCTATGTAGGCAGTTTGGGGCTGCTACGCAGCCCAGCGGGGATGAATCCCCTCGCCACAAGTGGGACTGATCAATGAGCCTGGCGCTTGTGAGTCCAGGCTCTTAGGGCATCAGGTCGCCACGTTCAGATGTTTCCCCACGCTCGCCACGTCATCCAGCGAATACTGCCGACTGAGGTTGGTGATCATCCTGTTCAGTGCTTCGCTGACGCTGGATTGAGTGGTGGAGCTGTCGCTGGACTGCAAGACGCTGGTCAGTTCGCTGGCGGTGACGCTACCGTCGCCATCGCTGTCGAGCTTGCCGAGCAGTTCCTTTTGGAACTGTTGGTCGCGGGCACTGTTGGTCGCGGTACGGTTGATGCTGGTGTACGTCGAGTAGCTGCTACTGCTGACGCTGCCGATCATGGGCGCTCTCCTTGAGGTGACATAACCGGTGGATGGACCGGCTCATGCAGC
This sequence comes from Pseudomonas corrugata, assembly GCF_001269905.1. GTDB lineage: Bacteria > Pseudomonadota > Gammaproteobacteria > Pseudomonadales > Pseudomonadaceae > Aquipseudomonas > Aquipseudomonas corrugata. Next base: position 421,453 of record NZ_LHVK01000003.1, read on the forward strand.
CTCGGTGGGGCAGTTGTCGTGGGTATGTGGGGTTTGTACCGGAGGAGGTACAAAAATGCCGGCCAGACGCGGTCCTTGTGGGAGCGGGCAAGCCCGCTCCCACAGAGAAAGTAGGGAAGCGCTCAAGCGCGCGGCAGACGGATGACGGCGGTCAGCCCACCGCCCGGCGTTTCTTCCAGGCTCAGTTGCCCACCCAGGCGCTCCGCGGCTTCCCGGGCGATGGTCATGCCCAGGCCGACGCCGCCGGAATTGCGGTTGCGTGAACCTTCCAGGCGATAGAACGGTTCGAACACCGCTTCGCGTTTGTCCTCGGTTATACCGGGGCCATGGTCGATGACCCGGATCAGCACCTGGAAGCCCTGGTCCTCCAGGGCGATCGATGCGTGCCCGGCGTAGCGCAAGGCATTGTCCATGAGGTTGTTGATGCACGAGCGCAACGCCATGGGTTGCACCTGCAAGGGGGCGCAGGAACCGCTGGACTGCACGTCGGCGCCCTGATCCTGGGCATTTTCGCTCAGGGATTCCACCAGGGCCTGTACGTCCATCCATTGCAGTGCTTCGCTGGTGCGCTGTTCGTGCAGGTAGGTGAGGGTAGCGTCGAGCATGCCGATCATGTCGTCCAGGTCCTGGCGCATCTGGCCTTGCAGCTTGATGTCGTCGATCTGTTCCAGGCGCAGCTTCAGTCGGGACAGCGGGGTGCGCAGATCGTGGGATACCGCTCCGAGCATGCGTGAGCGTTGCTGAACCTGCTCACGAATGCGTTTTTGCATCAGGTTGAACGTATGGGCCGCCTGCCAGGCTTCCCGGGGGCCGGTTTCGTCCAGCGGCGGGCTGTCGAGGTCCTCGCTCAGGCGTTCTGCTGCATCGCTCAGGCGCTGGATCGGCCGGGTCAGGAGTTTGGCGCCATACCAGGCCGCGATGATCAGGCATATGAACTGGAACGTCAGCGGCACCACCGGGCCACCGAACCAGGGACGGGGGCGATGATCAGGTGGTGGTCCAAAAGGTGGTGGTCCGTCAGCGTGTCGGGAAAACTCCGGAGGTGGGCCGGGAGGTGGCGGCTGGTCGTACTGGATGAACCAGGCAAAGGCCAACAGATGTGCCAGGACGATTGCCAACAACAGCACGCCAAACAGGCGGCCGAACAGGGAGTCCAGGCGCAATCGCATCAGCCGATGTCCCTTGCGTCGAACAGGTAGCCTTCGCCACGCACGGTCTTGATCAACTGCGGGGCCTTGGGGTCGTCGCCCAGTTTCTGGCGCAGGCGCGAGACCAGCAGATCGATGCTGCGGTCGAACGCCTCGATGGAGCGTCCACGGGCGGCGTCCAGCAGTTGTTCGCGGCTGAGCACCCGACGTGGTCGTTCGATGAACACCCACAGCAGCCGGAATTCGGCATTGGACAACGGCACGACCAGCCCGTCGGCGGAGATCAACTGGCGCAGCACGCTGTTGAGTCGCCAGTTATCGAAGCGGATGTTGGCGCGCTGTTCGGTGCGGTCGTCGCGCACCCGGCGCAGGATCGTCTGGATCCGCGCCACCAGCTCCCTGGGCTCGAAAGGCTTGGCCATGTAGTCGTCGGCGCCCAATTCCAGGCCGATGATACGGTCAGTGGGTTCGCAGCGGGCGGTGAGCATCAGGATCGGAATATCCGATTCGGCGCGCAACCAGCGACACAGCTGCAAGCCGTCTTCGCCCGGCAGCATCAGGTCGAGCACGACTACATCGAAATGCTCGGCCTGCATGGCCTGGCGCATACCGGCGCCATCCGAGACGCCGCTGGCGCGAATGTTGAAACGGGCCAGATAATCGATCAGCAGCTCGCGGATCGGCACATCGTCATCGACGATCAGCGCGCGGATGCTCCAGCGCTTGTCATCGCCTGAGGCCGGTTGGCCGCCAGCATTTGCAACAGGGGTGTTCTGCATGGGTGAATCATCTGCCAGGTAAGCTGCCAACCACAAAGAAGGCGGCGAGGTTGTGGCTCCAGCATAGGCTTCGGCCCGCAGGGCGTGAAGGGCTGGAAGGACGGAGTGCTGCGGCGGACGGTAATTGGCCGGCGTGTTGCCCGGATGTCTTGAATGTATCGGCTTGGACACAAAGGCCTCTATTGTCCATGCTGAGTGGGACGCAATGATGATTTACCGATCATCGGGTCCCGCACGGGCGCTGGTTCCGCTACAATGCGCGCCGATTTCGACTTGCCTGAGAGCCCGCTCATGTCCGCCTGCCAGACGCCTATCATCGTCGCCCTGGATTTCCCTACCCGTGACGCCGCCCTGAAGCTGGCCGACCAGTTGGACCCCAAGCTCTGCCGGGTCAAAGTCGGCAAGGAACTGTTCACCAGCTGCGCGTCGGAGATTGTCGGCACCTTGCGTGACAAGGGGTTCGAAGTGTTCCTCGACCTGAAATTCCACGATATCCCCAACACCACCGCCATGGCCGTCAAGGCTGCCGCAGAGATGGGCGTGTGGATGGTCAATGTGCACTGTTCCGGCGGCCTGCGCATGATGGCGGCCTGCCGGGAAGTGCTGGATCAGCGCAGCGGCCCGAAGCCCTTGCTGATTGGCGTGACCGTACTGACCAGCATGGAGCGTGAGGACCTGGCGGGGATCGGCCTCGACATCGAGCCTCAGGAGCAAGTGTTGCGCCTGGCGGCGCTGGCCGAGAAGGCCGGTATGGACGGTCTGGTCTGCTCGGCCCTGGAAGCCAATGCCCTGAAGACGGCGCACCCGTCGCTGCAGTTGGTCACCCCGGGTATTCGTCCGGCGGGCAGCGCCCAGGATGATCAACGCCGTATCCTGACCCCGCGCCAGGCACTGGACGCCGGTTCCGATTATCTGGTGATCGGCCGTCCGATCAGCCAGGCGGCCGATCCGGCCAAGGCACTGGCGGCGGTCGTGGCCGAACTGGCCTGATCCCGCACTGAAAACCAATGTGGGAGCGAGCCTGCTCGCGATGAGGCCGTGTCAGTCGACATCCCCGTCAACTGACAGACCGCTATCGCGAGCAGGCTCGCTCCCACAGGTTTTTGGATCGTGACCGGTCAGACCTTGAGTACAAGTTTTCCGAAGTTCTCCCCGCTGAACAATTTGGTCAGCGTCTCGGGAAATGTCTCCAGTCCTTCGACGATGTCTTCCTTGCTCTTGAGCTGCCCCTTGGCCATCCAGCCGGCCATTTCCTGGCCGGCGGCTGCGAACTGGGCGGCGTAGTCCATGACTACGAAGCCTTCCATGCGCGCCCGGTTCACCAGCAGGGACAAGTAATTGGCGGGGCCTTTCACCGCTTCTTTGTTGTTGTACTGGCTGATGGCGCCACAGATCACCACGCGGGCCTTGAGGTTCAAGCGGCTGAGCACGGCATCCAGGATGTCGCCGCCGACGTTGTCGAAATGCACATCGACACCTTTGGGGCATTCGCGTTTGAGGCCGGCCTGGACGTCTTCGCTCTTGTAGTCGATGGCACCGTCGAAGCCCAGCTCATCGATCAGGAACTTGCATTTGTCGGCCCCACCGGCGATGCCCACCACGCGGCAGCCTTTGATCTTGGCAATCTGGCCGGCGATGCTGCCCACCGCGCCGGCGGCACCCGACAGCACCACGGTTTCACCGGCCTTGGGTGCGCCGACGTCCAGCAGCGCAAAGTAAGCGGTCATGCCGGTCATGCCCAAGGCGGACAGATAACGTGGCAGCGGCGCCAGTTTCGGATCAACCTTGTAGAAACCCCTTGGCTCACCGAGGAAATAATCCTGCACGCCTAGCGCACCGTTGACGTAGTCCCCGACCGCAAACCCTGGGTTGTTCGAGGCAATCACCTGGCCCACACCCAATGCACGCATCACTTCACCGATGCCCACGGGCGCGATATAGGACTTGCCCTCGTTCATCCAGCCGCGCATGGCCGGGTCCAGGGACAGGTACTCGTTCTTCACCAATATCTGACCGGCCGCGGGTTCGCCAACCGGGACTTGCTGATAAGTGAAGGTCTCGCGGGTCGCGGCGCCCACCGGGCGTTTGGCGAGCAGGAACTGGCGATTGGTCTGGGCAGTCATGGTGGTTACTCAAGATGAAATTAAGCTTTGTTGATAGCCCGTCGAAGTGATTGTCGCAAGGTTTGCCGGGGTAGCGAATGCAGGCCGATACAACCCGGTGATAATGCTGCCGGGGCTGTTATCACTGGTGTCCATGCATGTTCAACCGGCATCTGGATAGTGCTGCTACGCCATGCTTGGCTGTGGCTACACTGGCGCAACCCCGCATCCTTCAAGGAACTGACAATGAGCATGACGTTTTCTGGACAAGTCGCCGTAGTCACCGGTGCCGCTGCGGGCATCGGCCGCGCCACGGCCCGTGCGTTCGCAGCAGAGGACCTGAAGGTCGTGGTGGCCGACCTGGATGTAGCGGGCGGCGAGGGCACGGTGCAGTTGATTCGCGAGGCGGGCGGCGAGGCGGTGTTCGTGCGCTGCAACGTGACACTGGAAAGCGACGTGCAGAACCTGATGAATGAAGTGATCGGTACCTACGGTCGTCTCGATTACGCCTTCAACAATGCCGGGATCGAGATAGAGAAGGGCAAACTGGCCGACGGCACCCTCGATGAGTTCGACGCGATCATGGGCGTCAATGTGAAAGGTGTCTGGCTGTGCATGAAATACCAGTTGCCGCTGCTGCTGGCCCAGGGCGGCGGGGCCATCGTCAACACCGCCTCGGTGGCCGGCCTGGGTGCGGCGCCGAAAATGAGCATTTATGCGGCCTCCAAGCATGCCGTGATCGGCCTGACCAAGTCGGCCGCCATCGAATATGCCAAGAAGAAGATTCGCGTGAACGCGGTCTGCCCGGCAGTGATCGACACCGACATGTTCCGCCGTGCCTACGAGTCTGATCCGAAGAAGGGTGAATTCGCCAACGCCATGCACCCGGTAGGACGTATCGGCAGGGTCGAGGAAATTGCCAGCGCCGTGCTGTACTTGTGCAGCGATGGCGCGGCGTTCACCACCGGGCATTCGCTGGCGGTGGACGGCGGTGTCACGGCCTTCTAAGGGAGTGGATTGTAGGAAAAAGCCCGCACCTGTAGCGGGCTTTTTCTTGGGCGGTCGGAAATTCCCTGGATCTGCCCGTCAATGTGTTTCAAGGCGTGAGAATCGGCCCATTTGGCGACGTTGTCGTACATCGTCCGGCAACACCCTGTGCTTAACTGCCATGGAAAACCGACTGTTTCTGGAAATAAAACAATCGCTTAGGAGCTTGGTTACTCATGGAGTTGAGAATCGACCGACAGGCCCTGGTGCCTGTCGTACAGCAAATTGTCGACGCCTTGGTCGGCTGGATTCGACAGGCTGGGGTGCAACCGGGGACGCGCCTGCCTTCCATCCGCCAATTGGCGCGGGAGAATCTGCTCAGTCAGTCCAGCGTCAATGAAGCATGTGAACGTCTGGTCGCCCAAGGGATATTGGCCTCCCGCCATGGCTCGGGTTTTTTTGTTGCATCACCTTCCTCGATCAGGCCCGACCTCTCCGGCAAGGGGCTGCCGGGAGGCATGCAGCGTGCCTGGGCCGATTCAGCCGACAACGGGCTGTGGGAACTGAAGTTAGGCAGTGGCGGATTACCCGAACGTTGGCGTGAGAGCGATGACCTGGCCTATGCGATTCGACAGGTGTCCCGCACCGACATGGCGGGACTGTTCAACTACAGTACGCCGCTGGGGTTGCCTGCCTTGCGTGAGCAACTGTCAAGGCGACTGAAGCAGCTCAATATCAATGTGGATGAAAACCTTATCCTGACCACAACGGGGGCGACTCATGGCCTGGACCTGATCGTGCGGACACTGCTGCGGCCGGGATGTTGCGTGGTGGTGGAAAGCCCCGGCTATTCGAGGCTGTTCGAGCTGCTCAGGCTCCATGGGATCGACATGATCGAGTTACCGAGGACACCACGGGGCCCGGATGTCGACGCGTTGCAAGCGTTGTTGGCGACTCACCGGCCCAGCGCCTTGTTCATCAACAGCGCGTGTCACAACCCGACCGGCAGTTGCCTGGCGCCGGCCGTGGCCCAGCAGTTGCTGCAACTGACACGCAAGCATGCTGTGCTGGTTATCGAGGACGACGTCTATGCCGACTTCCAGAGCACGACGCGGACCCGGTTGGCGGCGCTGGATGCCGACGTGCTTTACGTGGGCAGTTTCTCGAAAACCCTGAGCAGTTCGTTGCGGGTCGGCTTCGTGGTGGCCGGCGCTGCGATCATCGAGCGTTTGAGCAAGGTCAAGGAGGTTACCAGCATGGGGGGGTCGCGGTTCTGCGAATCGGTTGTCGCCGGCCTGTTGGCCAACGGCGCCTATCGCAAGCTGGTCCAGCGCCAGCGGCAACGCCTGGGTATCGAAATGGCAATGGTGCTCCAGGTACTGGAGGATGCCGACTGGACCGTTTTCGGCAAACCGGCCGGAGGGCTGTTCATCTGGGCACGTCCGCCCAGGTGCGACTACGCTGGATTACAACGCCTGGCCAAAAGGTTCGGTGTGCTGCTGTCTTCGCGTACAGCGTTCAGCCCGTCGGGTGTTGACAGTGACTGGCTACGGATCAATGTGGCCTATGCCCGGGACTCCAGGGCGCTGGCGTTCTTCCGGGCCACGGGTCTGGATCGACCTCGAGCGTTCTGAAAACGACGAAGCCGTAGCTTTTTGCCATTATTCCGACGCCAGCATCTTGTGCGATGGGGCGTCTCGTTGCGAATCTGCGATTACACACACTGGCAGAGGACTGAGCGCAATGATTTCGGCCGTGCAAAGACGTTTTGCCAACCTGGGTATGGCAAAGAAGTTGGGGATCGGGTTTGTCATGGTGCTGCTGCTCACTGCAGTTGTGGCGGCCATTGGGGTCTGGTCGTTGCAAACCATCAGTCAGCGTTTCGATGGCTTGAAGCAGATGTCCTCGTTCAGTAGCGAGCTACTCAAGGTCCGGCTGCTCGAACAGGACTACGCGTTGCGCTCCGATCCCAAGACGGTCGATGCCCTGCACCAGGGCGTGGACAGCTTGATCGCCAAGGCCAATGAACTCAAGGCGCAGTCGGCTGCCAACGTGCCGGTGATGAACGATGTGGAGCAAGCCTTGGTGGCTTATCGCAAGGCGTTCGATGAGTTCGTCGGATTGAGCCAGAGCAAGGACCTGGCCCTGGAGATGGCCAGTTGGTCGGTGTCCAGCGTCGCCAACAACCTCGATGTGCTTCGGGCCGGGTTGGCGGATGATGGCACCTACACGTTGAAAGAGACCCAGGGCAAGGAAGGCGCCGAGTTTGTTGAACAAGCCAACCAGGTCAGTGAGGTGTCCCGGTTGATGCTGGTGGCCATGAATGAGGCGCGGGTGCGCCTCGATCAGACCCGCAAAGGCAGTGAGGAAGCGGGACAAGGCCAGATCGAACAGGCCGAGCAGGCCATGAAGCAGGCCGAGGTGCTCAAGACCGCGATCAAGGATCCGGGCTACCAGACGGTCATCAATGAAGTGGCCGGGCACATCGCCGGATTCAACGAGAAACTCGCTGAATATACTGGTCTGCTGGCCCAGGAGAAGGTCATCTCCGGGCAGCTGCGCGAACGGGCTGCCCAGGTGGTGGAGCGGGTTGACCAGGCCTATGCCGCCGAAGACAAGGCCATGCAGGCCGAGTTGAAAAAGAACTCGTTGCTGATCGTCGGTTCGTCGGCCCTCGCGTTGCTGGTGGGGTTGATTGCGGCCTGGGTCATTACCCGACTGATCGTGGCGCCGTTGCGCAGTGTCATTCGTGTCGCCCAGCAAATTGCCGGAGGGGACTTGAGTGCAACGGTGGAAGTGACGCGCCGGGATGAAATCGGGCAGTTGATGTTGGCGATGCAGCAGATGGGAGCCGGGCTGAGCAGTATCGTCAGTGGGTTGCAGTCCGGTATCGAGCAGTTGGCCAACTCCGCCCAGTCGTTATCGGCCGTGACCGAACAGACCAACCTGGAAGTCAGCAGCCAGAAGGAGGAAACCGAACAGGTTGCCACGGCCATGAACCAGATGACCGCCACTGTGCACGACGTGGCGCGCAATGCCGAAGAAGCGGCCCAGGCTGCCCAGACCGCCGACGACAAAGTCGAAAGCGGTCAACAGGTGGTGCGCCAGAGCATGGTGCGTATCGAACAACTGGCCGACTCGGCCACATCGGCCAGTTCCAGCATCGAAAGCCTCAGTGCCGAAATCCAGAACATCGGCACGGTATTGAGTGTGATCAAGAGCGTCGCCGAGCAAACCAACCTGCTGGCGCTCAACGCCGCCATTGAAGCAGCTCGCGCCGGTGAACAGGGCAGGGGCTTTGCGGTGGTGGCCGATGAAGTGCGTGCCCTGGCCAAGCGCACACAACAATCCACCGAAGAAATCGAGCGGTTGGTGAGTGCCTTGCGTTCAGCCGCCCAGACTTCCGTGCAACAGATCCAGAGCAGCGGTGAGCTGGTGAAGATGGCGGTCAGCGATGCCCTGCAGACTGAAAGTGCCTTGGGCAGCATTGCTGCAGCCGTGTCGCTGATCCAGCAGATGAACCAGCAGATCGCCGCGGCAGCCGAACAGCAGAGCTCGGTCGCCGAAGAAATCAACCGCAGCGTCACCAGCATCCGCGCCAGTGCCGATCAGTCCTCCCTGGCGATGCAAGGCAACGCCGCGTCCAGCATTGAGCTGGCACAGTTGGGCGTCGAGCTGAAGGGGATGGTGGGGCATTTCAGGTTGTAAGCATGGGAGTTTGAAGCAAGCACGGACTGTTGTAGGAACTGCCGAGTGCAACGAGGCTGCGATCTTTGCCCTGACAATTGAGTCGCGAGCGAAAGATCAGGATCAAAAGATCGCAGGCTTCGCCAGCTCCTGCATCAGCCTCTGCCTGCACCACGCAGGCCTCAGTCGTAAACCTTCTTCTTCTTCCACTCGTCGTTGATTTCGTCTTCCTTCAAGCCTTCGGTCAACTGGTTGACCTCACCTTCGGCCGCCTTGGTGCTGGCCAGGACCATGGCATTGACGCGGGCCAGGAGTTTCTCGAGGTAAGCCAGCTGCTCGGCGTAGACCTGTGGTTCCTGCTGTTTACGCAGGTATTGCACGCCACGTTCGAACGCCAGGCGAGCCTGCCCCGGTTGTTCCTGTTGCAAGGCCTGTTGGCCGAGGTTGTTGAAGAACTCGATGTGCAGCAGCACCAGGACGTGCCGTACTTCGCGGATCCAGCGCTTGGCTTCGTTGGGCGGCAGGAAACCGTCCTGGGCGGCGCGGGTGATCTGGCCATGCAAGGCCTCAAGCAGGAAACGCACATCCTTGGCCTTGGCTTCGGTCTGGATCGGAGCCGGGGGATTGTTCACCGGGATCGATTCGCCCTGGGCCGCCAGGGCGTTCAACTCGTCCAGGCGTGCCTTCACCGCTGCATTGGTCTTTTCCATGCCCAGCAAGCGCTGGCAGACGTTGATCTCAAGGCGGGTGATCAGCAGCTTCAGGACCGGGGTCATAAACTGGCCGGGGAAGGTTTCGGTGAGCTCGCCGCAACGACGCAGGCGGTCGTTGAGTTCGACCTTGGTACGGGCCTTTTCCAGCTTGTTGTTTTCCGCCACATGGTTCATATAGCCAATGGCGATCAACAATGCGATCCCGGCTACGACGAGCAGGGTGATCATGAGTGGTGTCACCGGTAAGACCTCTTTAATAGGATTCGCATAGATCAGTGTAGTGGCTAGGCTTTTAAGCGCATAGGCCCGAACGACGAGATTAGACGGACGACCAGGCACGGTAGCGTAGATGCACATTGCCACTATTTGCTGGGCGCGACTATATCGTCTTGGCGGACGACAGAATATAGGCGTCAGAGACTGGACAGGCAAAATCTGCGAATCGCTCCTCAAACCGGTCGAAGTCATTGATTTAAATAAATTTATATCTGGGGGTTGACGACTTCTCAATCCATCCATAGAATGCGCGCCACTTACAGCGTAAAGCACTCAGCCAAGCGCCATAAGCAGTGAATGTTGTACGTGTGTCCCCTTCGTCTAGTGGCCTAGGACACCGCCCTTTCACGGCGGTAACAGGGGTTCGAGTCCCCTAGGGGACGCCAATGCGGGAATAGCTCAGTTGGTAGAGCACGACCTTGCCAAGGTCGGGGTCGCGAGTTCGAGTCTCGTTTCCCGCTCCAATTTTAAACAATCCTGCTTTCGAGCAGGGTTGAGTGAAACCAGAAACGATACCTTCGGGTTCGGATCTGGGCACTGGGACACACACCATGTGTTCCGGGCAGCGTGTCCCCTTCGTCTAGTGGCCTAGGACACCGCCCTTTCACGGCGGTAACAGGGGTTCGAGTCCCCTAGGGGACGCCATTTGCGGGAATAGCTCAGTTGGTAGAGCACGACCTTGCCAAGGTCGGGGTCGCGAGTTCGAGTCTCGTTTCCCGCTCCAAATTCAAAAAAACGCCGCTCATTGAGCGGCGTTTTTTTATGCCTGTGAAAAAGCCATCTCAATCGCGCCGGACCGGTCCAGGTGCTTTAGACGGACAATTTGCATGTGTTTTAGGGCGTGGGCCTTATCGCCTTAATAATGAAGGGAGGTTTGGCGAACTACATGCAAAATTAACGGAAAAGCATGTCGGAAAATTAATAATTAATTTCTAAAAAATTACCGTTCTCCTAACCTTCCAGTACCCATTCTGGAGGTGCATCCATGTTGATTTTCGTTAAATCAATGGTCATTGGTCTGTGCATTGCGGCCCCTGTGGGGCCCATCGGGCTGTTGTGTATACAAAGGAGTCTCATGCTTGGCTGGAGAGCCGGTTTTGCGACAGGGTTGGGGGCCGCCACTGCCGATTCAATCTATGGGTTCATAGGGGCGTTGGGTATTACCGCCATTATCGCGACGCTCATCAGCTTCAAGCCCTGGTTATGTATTCTGGGAGGGCTGTTCCTCGCCTACATTGGTTATCAGACAATACGCTCGAACAGCAATGCGACCGCCATGGGGGGCGAGCGCGCCAACATGTTCAAGGCTTATTCGACCACGCTGTTCCTGACCTTGTCGAACCCCATGACCATTTTGTCGTTTATCGCGATATTTGCCGCCTTGAGCGATAGCATGGCCAGCGAACAAGGCAGTCAGCACTCAGTGCTGTCCATGGTGACCGGCATATTTCTGGGCTCGGCCGTCTGGTGGTTAGGACTGAGCGGCTTCTCCTCCATCTTCAAGGCCAGGATCGCTCAGTCAAAGATTAAATTGATCAACTACTTTTCCGGGGCAACCATCAGTCTGTTAGGCGCGTACCAAGTGGCAACCGGCGTCATGCTGGCCACGGGAACCTGAGAAGGTTTCCCCTTCGGTGAATGATGCCGATGCCTTCTTCGGTCCCCTTCGGAGTCAGGAGGGAGCTTTACCCAGCCTGGACTCAACGTAGGCTTTGAAACGACCTATCGCCTGTGTGGTTTGTGCGGCTGTGGCATTACTGAACGACAACCTGACCTGATTGACCGCTTCGTTTGTCAGTGAGAACAAGGACGTAGGGAATACAGTAACCCTGAAGTGCCGGGCGCACTCGTTCATCTCAGCCTGTCCGAAGACAAAAGGCAGGTGCACATTGATGAAGAAGCCTCCCGCCGGCTGATTCCAGGTGACGGTTCGTTGGGAACCGCCTTCGGATGGGAATGCATGCTCAAGGCCCAGAGTGTTGTCTTACACGCAGAAAAGGAACCACATGCAATTCAATTTAACGAGCCGCCCGCCTCGGTTTCCGCGAACCTTGCAAAAATCCAACTTACCCATCCTGGATGACACAGTTGCGTGACGAAAGATGACACTTTACGGCTCCCCCGTGGAGTAGTTCTTCCAGTTTTGCCGGGGGGCTTTCCAGGGGGCAAGTTTTCATTTCTTGTAGTGTCCATCTCTCATTTCCTCATTGCGAAAGTTGCCAACAACATCATCGCTAAAAAGCCTAGGCGAAACAATCCTGCCGCCATAAGTGGCAGTCATCTTGTTGTAGTCAGTAAGCGGAAGACGTGCGGATCAAACCATGTTGAGAGAAATATTTTATTATGCGGTGCGTCATGCTAAAGAGGAGGGGCTATTGATTGCGCGGATTCTTTCAAGGCTTCTCAGGCAGGAAATAGGCTAGCGCTCTGCTTTATTTTGGTGCATGATTTTTTTAATGAAAAACGCGGGCTCTTCATTAAATTTTAAAGTTCTTACCGAGAGAAACGCACATGGATCGTATAGACATAAAAATCCTGGGGAAGGTACAGGACTGTGGCCGCATTTCCATCACGGAACTTTCCAAGCATGCGGGGCTTTCTATTCCTGCCACGACTGACAGGTTACGCAAGCTGGAAGACGCTGGGGTCATCAAGGGCTATAGCGCTCAGTTGGATCCCACCAAGCTGGGGTACGGCATCTCGGCTGTCGTCGGCATCACCACCCTCAAGCCGGCGAAAGCCAAATTGATAGCGACGCTCCAGGACATTCCCGAGGTCGTGGAGTGCCTGCATATCACGGGTAATGACTCTTACCTGATCAGGATCTATGCCAAATCGATGGCTGAGATCGAGGCGATCATTGCCAATATCAACGGGTACGGAGAGACGCGCACCAGCATTGTCTTGTCAGTTCCTATCGAGAGAAGAAAGCTCGCCCCTTGAGAGACTTGAACGCCAGCCATCGCATCAAAACGCCCGTCAGCCCTCCAGACTGTGCACCAGGCTCTCAAGCGCTTTCGTGCTTGCTTCTTCCTCCGGTACCGATGGCGTGATAACCGTCGTGCGCATCTGCCGCGCCAGGCGGTATTCACTGGGCGTACAGTTGGCGTACTGCTTGAAGGCGCGGGCAAAGTAGGACGGATCCTTGAAACCGGCTTCGTAGCCGATGCTGGTGATGGGCATCTCGCTGTTATCGAGCAGTTCCTTGGCAAAACTCATGCGCTTGTTCAGTACGTAGTCGGTAAAGCCCAGCCCGTTGGCCTCCTTGAACAGACGACTGAAGCGAAACGTGGTCATGCCGCAGCGCTTGGCCAGGTCACGCTGATCGATGCTCTCGCGAAAATGCTGATCGATGTACAACAGGATGTGGTTGAGGGCCTGGTGTTTCTGGTGGCTGGAGGTCAGGCGGATGCTATCCGGCAGGGTGGGGGAGTGGTCGATCGGCGACGTCCTGCCCCGGCTGCCGGTATTGCGTCGCAACTCGCACAATTGCAGCACCGCCGTCAGGTAGCGCTTTCTCTCGGTGGCTGAAAGGGGCAGGACCATGTATTCCCAGACATTGGAGCGCATGGCCCAGACCGCCAGCTCTTCAGAGTGCTGCACGGTGAACATGGTGATGGGGATGGTAGGCACGGCCCGCTTGATTTCCAGCAACCGCCTCAGACCCGGGGTGTCCGGCCGGTCGAAATGAATGCAGATCATGTCGACCTGCTCCCCACCCGGCAGCGTGGCGTTGGTGGCCAGCGTGCAATGGCAGGCTTGCTCGAACTGGATGGCGAGTTCCTCCGTGGACCGATCGTGAGTCAGATCGAACCACAACAACCTTGGCTTTCCGGTCAGATTCGACGTCATGTGCCTACTCAGTGGTTCTTCCTGCCCTTTAGCCGGAAGTATCGTCAATGTGCCATCATTTCGCCGAATAAATTCTTATAAAAAACCAGGTTCTTATCTCTATCCCGGTGCAGCGAATGCACGGCAGCCGTAGATGACCTCGCGCAAAATAATCCTAGCGATGTGCAAAATCCTCCTAACGACTATGTCGGCCTCCTGACTAGGGTTGCATCAGGCAGTTCGCGATGTACTGCCTCCTGAAAAACAACCCCGATGAGGTGTGCGAAATGACTCTTCAAACTATCAAGGCTTCGGTACTGAAGTTCGCCAAAGATGAAGACGGCCTGACCATTGTGGAATATGCCGTGGCCGGTGGGTTGATCACGGTGGCGGTGGCGGCCGCCTTCGTTCTTCTGGGTGGTGCCGTGGATACCCAGATCCGTGCTCTGTGCCAGGCCGTCAACGGCAACGTTGCCTGCTGATCACAACGCTTTGCGATAGGGGGACACGGCAACTTTTACGGAATAACGCTTGCGACTCTTTTGCAGTGAGTACAACGAATACCTCAAATGGACTTGGCGCTGTCCCCAACTTCTAAGTTCATTGCCGTATTACTTCTGCGCGTGAGGTAAATAAAATGACTCTGCACACAATCAGAACTTCGATCAGCAAGTTCGTAAAAGATGAAGAGGGCCTGACCATTGTCGAGTATGCGGTGGCGGGAGGCTTGATCACGGTGGCGGTGGCGGCGGCATTCGTGCTGTTGGGAGGGGCCGTGGATACACAGATCCGTGCGCTGTGCCAGGCCGTCAACGGCAACGTTGCCTGCTAACGATTACGCAACCGGGAGACGCGCCATGTCCATGGAATTGCTGGTGTCGACATCAATACTGCTGGGACTGCTGGGCGTGGCGGTGGTGAGCGATCTGCTCCGCCACCGCATCCCCAACTCACTGGTCCTTCTGGGGCTCGTCCTGGGGCTGGCCAGTCAGGTTTACACGGGCGGAATCAGCGGCTTGGGCGACAGCCTGCTGGGCATGCTGATCTGCTTCGCGCTATTCCTGCCGATGTACGCGGTGGGAGGCATGGCGGCCGGTGACGTCAAGTTGATGACCATGGTCGGCAGCTTCCTGCCATTCCACTACGCATTGTGGGCCGCGCTGTTCAGCCTGATCGCCGGCGGCGTGTGTGGATTCCTGATTGTCCTGGCTCGTGGCCAACTGCTGCAAACCCTTGGACGTTACTGGCTGATGGTCCGCGCCCAGTCCTATCTGGCACCCACCTCGGATGAAGTGGCCGGTAAACCCTTTCCTTATTCGATTGCGATCCTGATCGGCACCTTGAACAGCGTCTACTGGCAGTTGGTTGCCGGCGGCTGGGGAGTCTAGTCATGCACGTCATCAACGATAGTGATGCCTACCCCAGCGAACGGGAGGCGGTACAACGCTTGGCACCCCAGCCTTGTACGATTCGCGACACCGGCTTGACCGACAGTTTTCTGGGCGAACTGGTGTGCAAGCATCTGCACGACGCCGGTGTGCTGGACATGCCGCGGTTGGTCGAGCGCCTGGCGCTGACCGGTGCTGTGCTGGAAGAAGTCCTGGCGTTTTTGCGCAAGGATGGCCGTGTCGAGGTGCTCGGCCAGATTGGCCAGGCCAGCGTGCAGGCGTTGCGTTATGGCCTGACCGAACGTGGTCGCAGCTCTGCCCGGGACGCCCTGTCCCGTAGCGGTTATATCGGTGCGGCGCCGTTCCCTGTGAGCACCTATCGCTCGCTGATCAAGATCCAGACCATTCACCACGGTCGTGTCACCGCCAACGACATGCAGCGTGCCCTGTCCGGCATGGTGCTGAGCCAGGGCATGCTCGACCAGTTGGGCGTGGCCTTGAACTCCGGGCGGGCGATCATGATTTATGGCCCGGCCGGTACCGGCAAGACCTACGTCAGCAGCCGGTTGATCCGCCTGTTTGCCGAAGCCATCTGGGTGCCCCATGCCATTGTCATCAACGAGTCGGTGATCGAGATCTACGACCCGCAGGTGCATCAGCGCCTGGATGACAACAGCCAACCGAACAATCTGATGCTCAACGAAGGCATCGACCGCCGGCTGCTGTGCTGCAAACGCCCCATCGTCATCACCGGTGGCGAGTTGAGCATGGAGCAGCTGGATGTGCGCTACGATCCGTTCACTCGTCAGTACCAGGCCGCCTTGCAGCTCAAGGCCAGCAACGGCCTGTTCATCATCGACGACATGGGGCGCCAGCGCATGGCCCCGGCCGAGTTGCTCAATCGCTGGATCGTGCCCATGGAAGAGAAGCGTGACTTCATCAACCTGGGCGGCGGGCGGCACTGCGAGCTGCCGTTCGACCTTGTTCTGGTGTTTTCCACCAACCTCAATCCGTTGGAACTGGCCGACGAGGCGTTCCTGCGACGCATTGGCTACAAGGTTCAGTTCGGTTACCTCAACCCCGACGAATACGAACGCATCTGGCGCCAGGAATGCGAGCGCCTGGGTGTCCCTTACGATCCGCTGCTGGTGCGCTATGTGCTGCAGCGGCTGTATGCCGGCGAAGGCATGCCCCTGGTGCCTTGCCATCCCCGTGACCTGTTGAACATGGCGCTCGACCGCCAACGCTACCTGGGCGGTTCCGGACCCCTGATGCCACAAGAGTTGGAATGGGCCTGGCACAACTACTTCGTTCAGCTCGACTTTCTTTGATTCGGAGATACTGACATGAGCTCTCGTACGCTTCCGCTGATTGGCGTTTCCCTGGTAATGGGCCTTGGCGCTGCATGGATGGCCGACTCCTGGTTGAGTGCGCGACTCAATGCGACCCCCGATGACCATCTGCGAAGCGTGGTGGTCGCCACCGTGGAAATCCCTTTCGGGCAAATGGTCGAGGCCCAGCAGGTCACCACCGTGCGCATGCCGATGGATACGATCCCGGACGATGCCTTCGACGCCAGTGAAAAGGCCGTGGGCAAGATCGCCACGTTTGACATCTTGCGCGGCGACATCGTGCGCGGTGCGCGTCTGAGTGAGCACCTGGGTGGCAGCACCCTGGCCTCGCTGATCGCGCCCGACAAGCGTGCCATCTCGGTCCGGGTGGACGATGTCGTGGGCGTCGGCGGGTTCCTGCTGCCGGGCAACCGGGTCGACGTGCTGGCGACCAAGACCACCAACGCCGGCAGCAACAGCGCCACATCCCGGACCATCCTGGAAAACCTGCGGGTATTGGCGGTGGATCAGACAGCGGGTACCGACAAGACCCAACCGGTTGTGGTGCGCGCCGTCACGCTGGAGATGACGGCGACCGAAGCGGAAGCGCTGGTCACCGCGCAAACCGAAGGCAAGCTGCAACTGGCCCTGCGCAATCCGTTGAACCTGGAGAAAAAAGCCGTGGCTGTCGCGCCGCCAGCGCCACCGGTCATGGCGGTAGCGGCCGCCGCGGTGCCTAGGCCCGTGGTGCAACGCATCGTCAAGGCGCAGGACGGCGGGGCGGTGACGGTGATCCGTGGCATTGAAAGCAAGGTGATCAACCTTCGCTGAATGGCGTGAAAAACACCTGGTTTCCAGGCGATGGCGATCCTCAATGCAGTCAACGAGGGCGTGATGATGAATTCCGATATCCGGAGGCGCCAGGGAGGGGCAGTGAGTGTATTGATGGTGTTCGCCTTGGTGGCGATCTCCATGATGGCAGCGTTGGCCCTGGACGGTGGCCACATGTTGCTCAACAAGACGCGTTTGCAGAACGCAGTGGATGCCGCGGCCTTGAGCGGGGCCAAGACTCTGAGCCAGGTCACCGGCGGCCTCAACATGGCCAGCACGACGCGTGCGGCGGCCCTGGACACGCTGAACAAGAACGCCCAGGCCTTGGGCAACACTGAACTGGCCACCGCCGTCGCCGGCAATCCGGGGGCGTTTGCCGTGGTAGAGCTGGCCAGCAGTGTCTACGGTCCGTTCTCTTACCCCGGGCCAGCGGATGCCAAGTACGTGCGGGTGTCGGTGTCGAGTTATCAACTGAACGGTTTTTTCTGGAGTTTCGTCCAGACCATGGGCAGCGCCGGTCTGGGTAACAAGCGAGTGGCGGCGATTGCCACTGCCGGTCCCAGCCCGACTTCGCCTTGCGACCTGGCGCCCTTGATGGTCTGTGGCGACCCCGGCCAGTACAACCCGGCGGCCGGCAACTTCTGGGGCTACCACTTTGGTGACCTTGAGGTCTTGAAGACGGCGGCGGGTAATTCTTCGCCTATCGGGCCGGGCAACTTTCAGTTACTCGATTTTGGCTCTGGCGGCAGTACGGTCAGGGAGGATCTGGCGGGCGGCGGTTCGGTCTGTCGCAGTGTCGGCGATAACGTTCAGACCGCACCCGGCAACAAGGCCGGTCCGACCTCCCAGGGCTTGAACACCCGCTTCGGCATTTACAAGGGGCCGGTCAGTTCCTCCGATTACCCGCCGGACCTGGTGACCTCGTCGAGCACGCCGGCGATGACCTACGACAGTGCGCTTGACCAGGTGAAGTACAAGGGTAAGACGGTCACTTCGAGCAACGGCGATCTCTCGGCGGGCGGTGAGGCGATCAAGGACTACAACGACTGGCGCACCCAGGTCGCCGCCTGTGTCGGCGGAAGCGGCAGCGGTTGTGAAAGCAATGGGGTGTTCGAACGGCGGATGCTCAAGATCGTGATCGGCAACTGCACCGGCAAGCAGGGTGGCTCAAGCTCGATTCCGGTGCTGGGGTTCGGCTGCTATTTCGTGGTGCAACCGGTGGATGGCGGTGGTTCGGACTCCCTGGTCTTCGGCCAGTTCGTCCAGGAATGTGAAGGCGATGGCGTGCCAGGCCCCACACCGTCCAGTGATGCCGGCCCGCAGATCATCCAGCTCTACAAAACCTACCTCAACGGCAGTGGCAACCCGAGCACTGACTCGTAGGAGGCGTCATGGGACTTACTCAATTCAGATCCCCGCAGGCTCAGCAAGGCTTGGCGCTGGTGGAGTTCACCCTGGTGCTGCCCCTGGTGCTGGTGCTGTTGCTGGCCTTCGGCGAGTTCGGCCGCATGCTCTACCAGTACAACGTGTTGTTGCAGGCCAGCCGTGACGCCGGTCGTTTTGTCGCCGGCCAGGCCTGGAACTCCACGTTGGGCGGCATCGCCCTGAGCAACACGTTGTTGACCCAGACAAAAAACGTTGCGGTATACGGCGTGCCCGCCCAGGTCGGCAACCCGGTTGTGTCCGGTCTGACCGCGACTAACGTGACGGTCGCTGCGGTAGGTACCAACCATGTACGCGTCACCGTCACGTACACGTTCTGCCCGGTGATTGGCGCGGGCAATTGCACCGGGTCGCTGCCGGGGTTTTTCGGCGCCGCCATGCCGCTGGGCATTCCGCTGGTCGCAACCACTGTGATGAGGGTGCTGTGATGAAGCCGATGAACCATAAATGCATGCGCGGTACCTACATCGTCGAGTTTTCCTTCGTCGGCCTGCTGGTGTTCGTCCTGTTGTTCGGCGTGTTGGAGATGGGCCGGTTGTACTTTACCGCCAACGCCCTGGATGAAGCCGCGCGGCGCGGTGCGCGCCTGGCGGCGGTGTGCAACATCAGCGATCCGGTGGTGTTGCGCCGGGCCATCTTCAATGCCGCGACCGACGCAGGCACCAGCCAACTGATCAGCAGCCTGGCCACCACGAATCTGGCGCTGACCTATCTGGACGTCAATGGCGCCGTGGTGGCGAACCCCGCCGACACGTCCAGCGCCACCGGCTTCCGGGCCATCCGCTATGTCCGGCTGAGTGTGCAGAACTACGTGTTCAACCTGTTCATTCCCGGCTTGGGCGTGTCCATTACCTTGCCCGCCTTCAGGGCAACCTTGCCACGCGAAAGCCTTGGGCGTCATTCCGATTCCGGGGAGATCACACCATGCTGAATACCAGAGAAACGCCCGTTCCGACCGCCACCGGCAAAGCCGGGCTGCGACTGCTGATCAGCAGCCGCGACGCCGCAGCCCTGCGCGACCTGCAATGTGTCTGCCAGCGCATGCCCTGCCTGGAAGTCAGTACCCGGCTGGTGAGCAATGGGCATGTCGATCCCCTTTACGGCCTGGAGCGCATGCCTGACTTGCTGCTGTTGCGGGTCAGCCATCTGTGGCGCGAGGAGCTGGCGGCGTTGCTGCAACGTCCGGCCCATGAGCGTCCACCGATGCTGGTGTGTGGTTTGCTGGGCGACCAGGAGGCCATGCGCCTGGCCATGCAGGCTGGTGCTCGCGACGTGCTGCCTGAGCCCATCGCCGAAAATGAATTGGTCGCTGCGCTGAATCGCCTGGTGGCGGAGGTTCGCCTGGGCAACGGCGCCGAGGGCAAGCTGGTCGCCGTGATCGGCGCCAAGGGCGGCTCGGGCGGGACCCTGGTGGCCTGCAACCTGGCCCAGCAATTGAGTGCCCGTGCGGGTAATACGCTGTTGCTGGATATGGATCTGCAGTTCGGCAGTGTGACCCATTACCTCGACGTGGCGCAGTCCCACAGCCACCTGGAAGTGCTGCAGCAGATCGACGATCTGGACAGCATCGCGTTGCGCGGTTTCTGCAGCCACTTCAGCCCGACGCTGCACGTGCTGGGCGGGAGAGCCGGCGAATTGTGCCTGCCCCAGGACGCCCAACCGGAACAGCTCGACACCCTGCTGCAGCTGGCTCGCGCCAGCTACGACTGGGTGGTGGTGGACCTGCCGAGGCAGATCGACCAACTCACCGGCTCCGTATTGGAGCAGGTGGACCGGGTGTACGTGGTGGTGCAACAAAGCGTCAGCCACCTGCGCGATGCCAGCGCCCTGGTGCGGATCCTGCGTGAAGACCTGGGTCTGCGCGGGGACCAGTTGCAGATTGTGGTCAACCGCTACGACAAGGCCGCCGCGATCAGCCTCAAGGACATCGGCGAGGCCCTGCGCTGCGCGAACCTGTCCAAATTACCCAATGACTTCAACCTGGTCAGCCAGAGTCAGAACACTGGCGTGCCGTTGGGGCTACATGCGCCGAGGGCGGCCATCACCGTCGCCCTGCGCGATTTGACCGAAGACCTGGTCGGTCACCAGATGAGCCCAGACAAAGGCCTGTTCAAACGCGCCTTCAACCGTTTCTTCGGGGGATGACCCATGATCAGCGATTTCCGCAACCGCTTGCGTAAACAGTCAGGTAAACCCGGCGCTTCAGTGGCCTCCCAGCAGGGCGATGGCTTGCCGGATTCGACTGAGGACCTGATGGCCTGGGAACAGGCCGTCCCGGATGTGCTCTACGAAACCCGCAGCCAGGTCACGCCGGTGGAAGCCGAGTGGCGGGAAAAGATCTACCAGCAGTTGCTCAAGGTCATGGACCTGTCCTTGCTCGATGCCCTTGAGCAGGCCGAGGCCTCGCGGCAGATTCGCGATATCTGCCAGCGCCTGCTCGATGAACACTCGGCACCGGTGAGCACTGCCAGTCGTCAATTGATCATCAAGCAGATCACCGACGAGGTGCTGGGTCTCGGTCCGCTGGAGCCATTGCTGGCCGACCACAGCGTTTCCGACATCCTGGTCAATGGGTTTGCCTCTGTCTATGTCGAGCGCTTCGGCAAGCTGCAACGGACCGACGTGCGCTTTCGAGACGACCAGCACTTGCTGAACATCATCGACCGCATCGTCTCCAGCCTGGGGCGGCGCATCGACGAGTCCTCGCCGCTGGTAGACGCCCGGCTCAAGGATGGCTCGCGGGTCAACGCGATCATCCCGCCGCTGGCCATCGACGGTCCGAGCATGTCGATCCGGCGTTTCGCAGTGGACCTGCTCAACACCGACAGCCTGATCCAGGTGGGCACCATGACCCCGGCCATCGCCCTGTTGCTCAAGGCCATCGTGCGTGGGCGCCTTAACGTGCTGATTTCCGGCGGGACCGGCAGCGGCAAGACCACCATGCTCAATGTGCTGTCCAGTTTCATTCCCCACAACGAGCGCATCGTCACCATCGAGGACTCGGCCGAGCTGCAACTGCAGCAACCCCACGTGGTGCGCCTGGAAACCCGGCCTTCGAACATCGAGGGCCGGGGCGAGGTGAGCCAGCGGGAACTGGTGCGTAACAGCCTGCGGATGCGTCCGGACCGAATTGTCATTGGCGAGGTGCGCGGTGCCGAGGCGCTGGACATGCTCACGGCCATGAACACCGGTCACGACGGTTCCTTGACCACGATCCACGCCAACACTGCAAGGGATGCACTGGGGCGCGTCGAGAACATGGTGTCGATGACCGGCGCAACTTTTCCGATCAAGGCCATGCGTCAACAAATTGCCTCAGCCATCGATGTGGTGATCCAACTGGAGCGTCAAGAAGATGGCAAACGACGCGTGGTGAGTATCCAAGAGATCAACGGCATGGAAGGGGAAGTCATCACCATGACCGAAATCTTCTGCTTTGCACGCCAGGGTATCGGCGAGCAGGGAGGGGTGCTCGGCGAGTATCGGCCCAGCGGCATGATCCCGGCCTTTCGCGATGTGTTGGCCAAGCGCGGCATCGAGTTGCCGCTGACCCTGTTCCGCCCTGAGTGGATGGAGGCCCGGACGTCATGAACAATATCCCTACCGAATTTATTCTGATTTTCCTGGGCATGGTCTTCATCGCCGTTTTCCTCTTGTCCCAGGGCGTGGTGGTGCCGGTG
This sequence comes from Pseudomonas corrugata, assembly GCF_001269905.1. Classification (GTDB taxonomy): domain Bacteria; phylum Pseudomonadota; class Gammaproteobacteria; order Pseudomonadales; family Pseudomonadaceae; genus Aquipseudomonas; species Aquipseudomonas corrugata. The sequence goes on from NZ_LHVK01000003.1 coordinate 443,649, forward strand.
TTCGGTGAGGCCGGCAAGATGCGCAAGCGCATTCGCGGGCGCCTGCATGTACTGGAAAAGGCCAATCATCTGCCCAATATGCAAACCGTATTGCGGCAGAAATACCTGACGCGCCTGTCTCCCCTGGAGGCCCGGCTCGAGCAGCTGCCCTTCATGGCCAACCTGACGCAACTGATCGAGCAGGCCGGCCATGAATACCGCGCCTATCGGGTGATGCTGCTCGGTCTGGTCCTCGGCGTGACGGCCGGAGCCCTGGTAATGATGGTTTCGCCGTTCTGGTGGATGGCACTGCTGGTGGCCTTCGTGCTGTTCTGGCTGCCGGTGCTGAAAATCATGCGTGACCGCAGCAAGCGTTTTGCTGCGTTCGAGGAGGGTTTGCCGGATGCGTTGGACGCCATGTGCCGGGCCCTGCGTGCCGGTCACCCGTTCAACGAAACCCTGCGGTTGGTGGCCGATGAGCATAAGGGGCCGGTGGCCCAGGAGTTCGGCATGACTTTCGCCGACATCAACTATGGCAACGATGTGCGCCGGGCCATGCTCGGCCTGTTGGAGCGCATGCCCAGCATGACGGTGATGATGCTCGTGACCTCGATCCTCATCCACCGCGAAACCGGTGGCAACCTGACCGAGGTGCTGGAGCGCCTGAGCCGGTTGATCCGCGGGCGCTTCCGCTTCCAGCGCAAGATCAGGACCCTGTCGGCGGAAGGGCGCATGTCGGCCTGGGTGCTGGTGGCGATTCCTTTCGTGCTGGCGATTGCCATCGTGCTCACGAGCCCCAGCTACATGCCTGTGCTGATCAACGATCCCATAGGCCACAAGCTGATCATCGGTGCGTTCTGCGCCATGTTGATCGGGATTTTCTGGATACGGAAGATCATCCGGATCCAGGTTTGAACGCTGTTTTGCCGCGGGGTATCAGTCATGGATTTTTTGCTCGGGTTATTCAGTCGGTTTACCGGGAACGAAGAGCTGGCTCGCCTGCTATTCATCACTGCGGTTGGTCTCAGTACGGTGTTGACCGTGGTGGCCTTGCTATTGCTGATGCTGGGGTTGCAGGACCCGGTCCAGCGGCGCCTGGCGCTGATCAAGCGCGGCTATTCGGGCGGTGCGGCGGGGCATGAGGCGCCCGGGAACCTGCAACTGCTGCTCGAACGGATCGGCCAGCGCTTTGCCTCGGCCGATCCGACCCAGACGTCCGCCACCCAGATCCTGCTGACGCACGCCGGTTTCCGCTCCGCGTCGGCGGTGCAGATGTACTGGGCCGTGCGCTTGATGCTGCCGCTGTTGCTGCTGGGCCTGGCGCTCTTGTTGCTGCCGCTGGTCAAGGTGCCGATGATCATCGGGCTGTTGGGGGTGATCATGATGGTGGGCATCGGCTGGCTGCTGCCGGCGCTCTACGTCGGTAAGCGCAAGCAGGCGCGCCAGGCGCGGTTGCGCGCCGCATTCCCGGATGCGCTGGACCTGATGGTGGTGTGCGTCGAGTCGGGCCTGGCCCTGCCCACGACCATCGAGCGGGTGGCCGAGGAAATGGCGGTCAGCCAGGTTGAACTGGCCGAAGAGCTGGCCCTGGTCAATGCGCAGATCCGCGCAGGCATCACCAGCACCGAGGCGCTCCGGCAACTGGCAATGCGCACCGGCCTGGAGGACATCCAGGGGCTGGTCAGCCTGTTGGCGCAGAGCATCCGCTTCGGCACCAGTGTGGCCGATACCTTGCGTATCTACGCTGATGAGTTCCGCGACCGGCGTACCCAGGCTGCCGAGGAAATGGGCGCGAAGATTGGCACCAAGCTGATCTTTCCGCTGATCTTCTGTTTGTGGCCGAGTTTCTTTCTGGTTGCGATTGGGCCGGCCATGATTGGGGTGTTCAGGGCGTTTGGGAATATGTAGCTGTGTGACGAGGCGGCCTTGCAGCCGACCTGGTTCCTTCGGGTGCACTCCAATCCAACTCTGGGAGCGAGCCTGCTCGCGAAGGCGTCCGATCAGTCGCCACCAATGCCGACTGACAGACCGCCATCGCGAGCAGGCTCGCTCCCACATTGTTCCCGGCTGAACCCACTTTATGCATATGACCATCAACCCCCCTGTGGGGGCGGGCTTGCCCGCGAAGGCGACCTGACAGCCGACCTATCTCCCCGGCCATACCCCAATCCAATTGTGGGAGCGAGCCTGCTCGCGATAGCGGAGCGTCTGTCACGCAAGTGTTGAATGGGCCGACGCTATCGCGAGCAGGCTCGCAGACAGAGGTTGGTGGTGGATGCAAAGGCTGCGTACACCCCGAGTCCAGTGTGGGAGCGGGCTCGCCCGCGAAGGCGGCCGTACAGCCGACCTACCTCTCCGGTCGAACCCCAATCCCATTGTAGGAGCGAGCCTGCTCGCGATAGCGGAGCGTCTGTCACGCAAGGGTTATGGGCCGCCATCGCGAGCAAGCTCGCTCCCATAGGCGTGGTGGCGTAAAAAAATCGTCCGAAAGCCGCAAAGCCTTCGGACGATCTTTTTGGTTTCCAGCACGACTCATTTGCTGCTGGTGATTTCTCCACCCGACTTCTGTTCAAAGAACTCCGGAATCGGATAGTTGAAACTATTGAGCCAGCGCTGCATGGCCATTTCACGCTCGGCGGCGGAGGCGGTCTGCAGGTTGGTGGACGCGACCACACCGCGAATCTGCAACTGCATCCAGCTTTCCGTGCCTTGTTGCGCGGCCGAAGAGGGCCCCGGCTCGATTGCCCAGGCGGAGGTGGACAGGCATGCGGTGCAGATGATCAACAGCTGTTTCGTTTTCATCTCTTGGACTCCTCGTAACACTCTACTTGACCGCGCCGGATGAGGCATCGACTACCTCATTGGACCGGTCTGCCTGTGTCGTTCCCGTCTTGGTGGCCGAGCCCCTGATTCTCTCCGCGCGGGCCTGGGCATCCGCCACTTGTGCGGGGGTCAACTTGGCCATGCTCGCGAGTTCGGCGGCTTGCTTCCAGTTGTCCTGGTAGATCAGCAGCGTCACCATGTTCAGGGCGGCCAGGGAATCCGCCTGCCTGAGTTCCATGGCGGTCATGAACTCGAAACGCGCTTCAGGGATCCGGTGTTGATTGAGGTAGACGACACCCAGGTCGTTGCGGATTTTTCCTTCGGTCGGGGCCATTTTCGCCGCGCGTTCAAGGTGCTCGGTCGCGCTGGCGTTGTCATTCTTGGCGGCGGCCAATTGGCCCAGGCCATGTTCTCCATCGGCAGCCAGGCAGGTCCCGAGCAGGCTCTTGTACAACGGCTCTGCCTCGTTGCGTCCCATCAGGCGTAGCACCCGGGCCTTGCGCAGACGGACCTGGACGAGGTCTTCGGGTAAGCCTTCGAGGTTCGCCAGGCTGGCGTACAAACGCCCATCATTGGCCATGTCATCCGCCAGGTTCAGCGCCAGTTCCTGATCGGAACCGGGCCTGGCGCAACTGGAGGGACGGGAGGCTACTACGCCGTTACTGGCACAACCGGCGAGTATCAAGGTCGCCGTTATCGCAATCACTGCTTTCATGGAATGCCCTCCGGCATCAGGCTGCCCCCCCGCTTCCCTGCACATCAGGCGCCGGCTCATTGGGAAAGCCCGCTACGGTTGTCGAACTCGCCGTGTTCGAGGAAATACATGCGGTAAAAGTTCGGGTCATAGTTGCGCAATTGTTCGCCCGGCAAGGTCGGCAGTTGTGCGTCGGCGGCCAACGGTTGGACCAGGTGCGGCGTGACGATCATCAGCAGTTCCCGTTCCTCACGATCGATGGAGTGGTTACGGAAGAAGGCGCCGAGAATCGGAATATCGCCCAGACCGGGAAACTTGTTCACCTGGGAGGCGTTGCGTGTGCTGATCAGGCCGCTGATGACGAAGCTTTCGCCGTCGGCCAAGGCAATGCTGGTATCGGTGCGGCGAACGGTGAGCGCCGGAACCAGCGTGCCGGCGATGTTCACGGCATTGGTGAAGTCCAGCTCGCTGACTTCCGGGGCTACCTTCAATGCAATGCGGCTTTTACCGATGACCGTCGGCGTCAGGGTCAGGCGGATACCGAACTCCTTGTACTCGATAGACACGTTGTCGCTGCCGGCACTGGGCACTGGAATCGGCACCTCGCCGCCGGCCAGGAAGCTTGCGCTCTGCCCACTGAGGGCCACCAGGCTCGGACGCGCCAGGGTATAGGCAAAGCCGCTGCCCTCCAGCGCGTTGATCATCAGCAAGGTTTGTCCGGTGGCGAAGGACAGGTTGAACATGTCGTTATTGACCGGCAGTGAAGGCCGGACCACACCGCCGATGGTGGGCAGGGTCCTCGGTGCTCCGAACTGGAAGTTGCCGCGGCTGCCGAAGATCGAGGTCGAGGCTTCCTTGAGTTTGGTCCGGCTGACCTCGACGAAGCGGATGTCGGTCTGCACCTGGGCGAGCAGCATCGGATCTTCGGAAGGCACGCTCGCTGCCGTGGTCAGTGCTTCAGTGGCCCTGCCTTTGACGAAAATCATGCTCTGGCGGGGCATCTTCGAACACGCTGTCCAGACCATCAGGCTGGTAGCGCCCGGCGCTACGCCCGTGAGAATGAACGCGTCGCTGCCACTGGGCTGCACGTCGGCGATTTTCGGGTCGCCCACCGCGAGTTTGGTCACGGGGGCCAGGATGCGCAACTCGCTCTGGAGTCCCTGGCCGACCTCGAAGGTCGCCGGCAAGTTGTCCAGTTGCGAACAATTGCTGGCTGCGGCCTGCGCCGCATCCAGCCCAAGGCCCATCAGGAACAGGCCATGGATAAAGTGTTTCAACGCGGGCGCGGTACGATAGCTCATAGAATGCTCCTCGACAGACAGGCCGTCCCTAGACTTAACCAGTTGCCACGGATCATTTATGGGGTCCGGGCTGCCCCCCTATCTCACCACCCGGAAATAGACCCAGGCTGTCGAGCGGTGACTGGCGCAAACAGTTCGCCTGAGGCGATTTGCCGGTCACCTTGCTCGCTTCTGATTGACGGTAGTTCACCCATGGCAAAGCGCCACGCCGAAATTGAAAAAAACGTCTGAAAAGTGGCGGGGGTGAAAAAAGTGATGATGGATGCGTCAATAAAACGTCTTTTTCGGATTTTTTTGGCGCCTCCATGGACAACATCCTTTGGCAGGGGCACAAAAAAGCCCGCAGGGTTAACCGTGCGGGCTTTTGCATGACTGATCGCAATCAGTGCTTGCTGTCCTGGTCCGACATCGCCAGCAATTGCTTCTCCTGGTTCCAGTCGAAAGGTTCGTCATTCTGTTCGGCTTCGAAACGACGTTCCTCGAGGGCCTGGTACAGGTCGATTTCCTCGTCGGGCATGTAGTGCAGGCAGTCACCGCCGAAGTACCACAGCAGGTCACGCGGCACCAGGTGGGCGATTTGTGGATAACGGACGATCACCTGGCAGAGGAGGTCCTGGCCCAGGTACTGGCTTTCGATCGGATCGACGGGCAATTGCGCGCGCAATTCATCGAAGCGCTCCAGGAACAGCGCATGGCTTTCTTCGGGAACCTGTTCGGCCTCACCTACGGCGACCAGGATGCTGCGCAAGTGGTCAAGCAAGACAAGGTGATCGGCAACGACATTGGACACGAGATAAGTCCTCAAGAGCAAAACGGGCGCGGGAGTATAAAGCGCCCGCGCCGGTTTTTACATGGCCGTGGGTCAGCATGGGGCCAGTCCAAAATCAACGAACCTTGTCCTCGGCAAGCGTGAGGGCCTTCTTGTCGAAATCGTCCACGTCGATCACCTTGCGCCGCGCCGTTTCGGCCGCGAGCAGGGTCTGGGCTTCGCCAGCCTGTAGCACACCGGCTTCGAGGGCCGCATCGATAGGGTGCTCGCCGGGAGCCGGATTGAGCTGACCGTGCTTGAGCGCCGCATGCAATTTTTTCTGCAACGGCTGGGCCGCCATCAGCAGGTCGGCGGCGTGTTGCAGGGCGCCGACCGGATCATCGACCGAGTTCGGGCGATAGCAGCCTTGCAGCAATTCTTCGAGCGTCGGGTCGCCCTTGGCCCGCCCGATCACTGCGGCCACTTCTGCATCCAGCCGGTCGCTTGGCCCCTTGTGGCGCCGACCGAAGGGGAACACCACGCAGCGCAACAGGCCGCCCAGCAGCCGGTTCGGGAAGTTGGCCAACAGTTCGTCCAGCGCACGCTCCGACTGGCCGAGACTCTCCTCCAGGGCCCAGGTGAACAGCGGCGTCATGTGGTCCGGCGAATCCAGGTCGTGATAACGCTTGAGGGCCGCCGAGGCCAGGTAGAGGTTGCTCAGTACATCGCCCAGGCGCGCCGACAGGCGTTCGCGACGTTTGAGTTCACCGCCCAGCAGCATCATGCTCAGGTCCGCCAGCAGGGCAAAGGCCGCTGCCTGTCGATTCAGCGCGCGGAAATACCCCTGGCTCAGGGTGTTGCCGGGAGCCCGGTCGAAATGCCCCAGTCCCAGGTTCAGCACCAGGGTGCTGGCCGCGTTGCTTATGGCGAAGCCGATGTGCTTGAGCAACAAGCCGTCGAACTCGACCAGCGCCTGGTCCTTGTCTTCGCGTGTCGCCAAGGCCATTTCCTTGAGCACGAACGGATGGCAGCGGATCGCCCCCTGGCCGAAGATCATCAGGTTGCGCGACAGGATGTTCGCGCCTTCCACGGTGATGAAGATCGGCGCGCCTTGCCAACTGCGCCCCAGGTAATTGTTCGGGCCCATGATGATGCCTTTGCCGCCATGCACGTCCATGGCGTGGCCGATGCACTCGCGGCCGCGTTCGGTCAGGTGGTACTTGAGGATCGCCGACAGCACCGAGGGCTTTTCCCCCAGGTCCACCGCGTTGGCGGTCAGCATGCGGGCGGCATCCATCATCCAGGCGTTGCCACCGATACGTGCCATGGCTTCCTGGATGCCTTCGAAGGCTGACAACGGCACGTTGAACTGTTCGCGTACCTGGGCGTACTGGCCGGTCACCAGGCTGGTGAACTTCGCTGCTCCGGTGCCCACGGCTGGCAGGGAAATCGAACGGCCGACCGACAGGCAGTTCATCAGCATCATCCAGCCCTTGCCGAGCATGGGTTGGCCGCCGATGAGGAAGTCCAGTGGAATAAACACGTCCTTGCCCCAGTTCGGCCCGTTCATGAACGCTGCACCCAAGGGCAGGTGGCGCCGGCCTATATGGACGCCGGGAGTGTCGGTGGGAATCAGGGCAAGACTGATGCCCAGGTCTTCCTCGTCCCCCAGCAGGTGGTCGGGATCATAGGCCTTGAAAGCCAGGCCGAGGAGGGTGGCCACGGGGCCCAGGGTGATGTAGCGCTTTTCCCAGTTCAGACGCAGGCCCAGGGTTTCCTGGCCTTGCCAGTCACCTTTGCAGATGATGCCGGTGTCGGGCATCGCACCGGCGTCGGAACCGGCGAGGGGCCCGGTCAGGGCGAAGCATGGAATATCGTCGCCACGGGCCAGTCGCGGCAGGTAATGGTCACGTTGTTCCTCTGTACCGTAGTGCAGCAGCAACTCCGCCGGGCCAAGGGAGTTTGGGACCATCACCGTGGAGGCCAGGTCGCCGCTGCGGGTGGCCAGCTTCATCGCCACCTGGGAGTGGGCATAGGCGGAGAAGCCCTTGCCCCCATATTCCTTCGGAATGATCAGTGCGAAGAATCCATGTTCCTTGATGTGCGCCCAGGCTTCGGGCGGCAGGTCCATGGCCTGGCCGATCTGCCAGTCGCTGACCATGGCGCAGAGTGCTTCGGTGGGACCGTCGAGAAACGCCTGTTCCTCTTCGGTCAGTTGCACCTTGGGATAGGCCAGCAACCGGTCCCAATCCGGACGGCCGCTGAACAGCTCGCCATCCCACCACACCGTGCCGGCGTCGATGGCATCGCGCTCGGTTTCCGACATGGGCGGCAGGGTCTTCTGAAACCAGTCGAACATCGGCGCGCTGAAATACCTGCGACGCAGGTCCGGCAGCAACAAAGGTGCCGCGATAGCGCCGAGCATGATCCAGAGGATCAGCATCAGCGCGCCTGGGGCATGGCTGAATATGCCCATCGCCAGCAGGTAGACCGCGACGATACCCAGTACGGGCAGCGGGGCGGTGCGCCGATGGGCCAGCCAGGCTATCCCGACGACCAGAACCAGTATCCACAACAACAGCATAGGAAGTCCTCCGTGAACCAGGGCAAAACCGACCCACAGAGCTTAGACGGCATCTGTAAAAGCGGCGGTCAGCGCAATGTGATTGATTTCGCGGGAAACCCCGGATGCATTGCACCAGTCTGGTTGGCAACAATCGTGGGAAATGGTTCGTTGGAAAAGTGAGAAAACGCCATGATTTGGCTGAAATGACATTAGCTGTGGATCGAGCCCGGACGCTAAATCATAAAAGCGAACCCAGAACCTGTGGTGAGGGGATCAGTTCGGTTCCGGGGCATGGTGACGATTTGAGCCGCGACTGATCCGGCGTATGCTGCTGCGGCACTTATCCACTGAGGGAAACCGTGATGCTGAAGATCTGGGGCCGGAAGAATTCATCGAATGTCCGCAAGGCACTGTGGTGCGCCGAAGAGCTGGGGCTGGCCTTCGAGGCCATCGATGCGGGTGGTGCATTCGGGGTAGTGGACACCCCGGAGTACCGGGCGAAGAACCCCAACGGTCGCGTTCCAATGATCGAAGACGACGGTTTCGTGCTGTGGGAATCCAACACCATCGTACGTTATCTGCTGGCTCGCCATGCGCCCGGTTCAGCCTGGTATCCGAGCGATCTCCAGGCGCGAGCCACGGCTGACAAATGGATGGACTGGACCACATCGTCCTTTGCCGGGCCGTTTCGCACCGTGTTCTGGGGGATCGTTCGCACGCCAGCAGAGCAGCAGGACTGGCCCGCCATCCAGGCAGCGATCAAGGAGTGTGAGGGCTTGCTGGCAATGGCAGACGAGGCCTTGAGCGAACAACCCTATCTCTCGGGTGAGGACATCGGCATGGGCGACATTCCCCTGGGCAGTTTCATTTATGCCTGGTTCGAAATGCCCATCGAGCGGGCGGCGCAGCCTCATCTCGAAGCCTGGTACCGGCGGTTGCAACAGCGCCCGGCTTACCGCAAGGCCGTCATGACCGCGTTGACTTAATACTTACTATCGACACGCGTGACTGTACTTGTGCAGCGGCGCCAAGCACCATGGCGTCCATGCGTTGTGGTTGTATTGCTCGCCGCTCGCCCTCATGTATTCCTTTCCTCCCTTCTTGGTGCGTAGATCCGATATGAGTTCCGCTCTGTCCATCCGGCAGCTAACCAAAACCTACGGCAACGGTTTCCAGGCCCTGAGTGGTATCGATCTGGACGTTGCCGAAGGTGATTTTTTCGCCTTGCTCGGCCCCAACGGTGCCGGCAAATCCACCACCATCGGCATTCTTTCCACCCTGGTGAACAAGACCAGCGGCACAGTGAATGTCTTCGGCCATGACCTGGACCGCGAGCCTGCCGCGCTCAAGCGCTGCATTGGCGTGGTGCCCCAGGAATTCAATTTCAACCAGTTCGAAAAGACCTTCGACATCGTCGTGACCCAGGCGGGTTATTACGGCATCCCGCCGAAGATCGCCAACGAGCGCGCCGAGCAATACCTGACCCAGCTGGGGTTGTGGGACAAGCGCGACGTGCCGTCCCGTTCGTTGTCCGGCGGCATGAAGCGCCGGCTGATGATCGCCCGTGCACTGGTGCATGAGCCGCGCTTGCTGATCCTCGACGAACCGACCGCGGGCGTGGACATCGAGCTGCGTCGCTCGATGTGGACCTTCCTGACCGAGCTGAACCAGAAAGGCATCACCATCATCCTCACCACCCATTATCTGGAAGAGGCCGAACAGTTGTGCCGCAACATCGGCATCATCGACCACGGCACCATCGTCGAGAACACCAGCATGCGGCAGTTGCTCAGCCAACTGCACGTGGAGACGTTCCTGCTGGATCTGAAGAGTGACCTGATGGCCGCTCCCCAACTGATCGGCTATCCGGCACGGCTGGTGGACCGTCACACCCTGGAGGTCCAGGTGGATAAAACCGTCGGCATCACCGGGCTATTCACTCAACTGGCCCTGCAGAACATCGAAGTGCAGAGCCTGCGCAACAAAACCAATCGCCTCGAGGAGCTGTTCGTGTCCCTGGTGGAGAAAAACCTGGCAAAGGAGGCGGTATGAGTTCCGAATTGCGCCCCAACCTCATCGCCCTCAATACCATCGTTTACCGCGAAGTCCGGCGTTTCACGCGGATCTGGCCGCAGACCCTGCTGCCGCCGGCCATCACCATGGTTTTGTACTTCGTGATTTTCGGCAACCTGATCGGCCGGCAGATCGGCGACATGGGCGGCTTCACGTACATGGACTACATCGTGCCGGGGCTGATCATGATGTCGGTGATCACCAACTCCTACGGCAACGTGGTGTCGAGCTTCTTCGGCAGCAAGTTCCAGCGCTCGATCGAAGAGTTGATGGTTTCGCCGGTTTCGCCCCACACGATCCTGATCGGCTATGCCCTGGGCGGCGTGTTGCGCGGCCTGGCGGTGGGCCTGATCGTGACCTTGCTGTCGCTGTTCTTTACCCATCTGCAGGTGCATCACCTGGGCGTGACCATACTGGTGGTGGTGCTCACGGCGACGATCTTTTCGCTGCTGGGTTTCATCAACGCCGTATTTGCGCGCAACTTCGATGACATTTCCATCATCCCGACGTTCGTGCTCACGCCGCTGACTTACCTGGGCGGAGTGTTCTACTCCATTTCCCTGCTGCCATTGTTCTGGCAGACGGTGTCCCTGGCCAACCCGGTACTGCACATGGTCAACGCCTTCCGCTACGGCATCCTCGGGGTTTCCGATATCCGCATCAGCGTTGCGATTACCTTCATGCTGGTGGCGACCGTGGCGCTCTATATCGGTTGCGCCCGGTTGCTGGTCAGTGGGCGTGGCATGCGCACCTGATCCCTGTGGGAGCGAGCCTGCTCGCGATGGCGTCGGATCTGACCCATCGCAATCGCGAGCAGGCTCGCTCCCACACTTGATCTGTCTTAGCCGCAGATACGCCGCAAAAAGAAGGCCTCCAAATTGGAGGCCTTCTTTTTTCACATCCGGCTTTTCCTGCGCCGGTTCCATTGCCGGGCCACCCACCAGCGCCAATAACTCATGGTGACAAAGTAGGCCAGTGCGCCCAGCACCAGGCCGGTCACCACCGAGCCCAGCAGGAACGGCTGCCACAAGGTGGACACCTGCTCGGTGATCCAGGCCCAGGTCAGTTCATCCGGCAAGGTCCGGGCCGGCACGTCCATCAGCCAGGCGCCGGTCTGGTAGGTGCAGAAAAACACCGCCGGCATGGTGATGGGGTTGGTCAGCCAGACCAGGCTCACCGCAATCGGAATGTTGCCCCGTACCACGATGGCCAACGCTGCGGCCAGGAGCATTTGCAAGGGAATGGGGAGAAAAGCTGCGAACAGGCCGACCGCCATCGCCCGGGCCACTGAATGGCGATTGAGGTGCCAGAGGTTGGGGTCATGCAAGAGGGTGCCGAGAAAACGTAAGGACTTGTGTTCCCGGATGCTCGCTGGGTCTGGCAGGTAACGTTTGAATAGGCGCCGGGGCATAAGGCTTCTCGGTCGGTTCTAAAGCAATGAAGCGGCAAGTATGTCCGGATTCTAAGTCCGGCAGATTCAGAGTTTGTGACAATTGATAACGCCCACGGTGCCGCAGATCGGCTAAGCCTGGAGAGAGAACTCTCAAGGATGGGTTATGCGCACAGGGTGGGTCGCGCTTGCACTGGGGCTGGTGGCCCCGGTTTTCTTTCCGGCATTGCCGCCGTTGTGGCTGGTCGCCGCGTTGCCGATGCTGGCGCTGATGGTGCTGCCGTTTCGAATGTATCCGCTGGGTTTTTTCCTGTTGGGGCTGGCCTGGGCCTGCCTGTCGGCGCAGTTCGCGCTGGACGAGCGCCTGCCGGCGTTGCTGGATGGCGAAACCCGTTGGGTCGAAGGGCGTGTCACCGGGTTGCCGCACTACAGTGACGGCGTGGTGCGCTTCGATCTGGTCGAGGCACGATCGCGTCGCACCCGGCTACCGACGTCAATGCGTCTGGCCTGGTTCGGGGGGGCACCGGTGAGCAGTGGCGAGCATTGGCGGTTGGCGGTGAAACTGAAGCGGCCCGCCGGGCTGATGAACCCGCACGGTTTTGACCATGAAGCCTGGTTGCTGAGTCGAGGCATTGGCGCAACCGGTACGGTCAAGGATGGTCGTCGTTTGCAACCGGCCCAGGGGGCTTGGCGCGACGGGGTACGCCAGGCACTGGCACAGGTCGATGCCCAAGGCCGCTCCGGTGCGCTGATGGCATTGGTCCTGGGCGATGGCGGCGGGTTGAGCCGTGAAGACTGGCAGGTGCTGCAAGACACCGGCACGGTCCATCTGCTGGTCATTTCCGGACAACACATCGGCTTGCTTGCCGGCCTGGTGTACCTGCTGGTGGCCGGTGCGGCGCGTTATGGCGTGTGGCCGGGGCGTCTGCCATGGTTACCGTGGGCCTGTGCCCTGGCCTTCTTCGCGGCCCTGGGCTACGGCTTGCTTGCCGGGTTCGAGGTGCCGGTGCGGCGGGCCTGCGCAATGATTGGCCTGGTGCTGCTGTGGCGCTTGCGCTTCAAACACCCCGATCCCTGGTGGGCGTGGCTGCTGGCTTTCGATGGCGTGCTGCTGTTCGATCCTTTGGCCAGCCTGCGGCCGGGATTCTGGCTGTCATTTGCCGCAGTCGCGGTACTGATGTTCACCTTCGGCGGGCGCCTGGGACCCTGGCGCTGGTGGCAAACCTGGACCCGCGCCCAGTGGTTGGTGGCAGTCGGATTGTGCCCGTTGTTGCTGATATTGGGCCTGCCCGTGAGCCTCAGCGGGCCGCTGGTGAATCTTCTGGCGGTGCCCTGGATCAGCCTGCTGGTACTGCCGTCGGCGTTGCTCGGCACGGTATTGCTGCCGGTGCCGTTCATCGGTGAAGCGCTGCTATGGATCGCCGGGGGGTTGCTCGACCTGATGTTCGAGGGGCTCGCGCTGGTGGCCGGGCGAGTGCCGGTCTGGGTCCCCGTTCCGGTCCCTCTGTGGACGTGGTGCATCGCAGCGCTCGGCGCCTTTGTGCTGTTATTGCCCAAGGGCGTGCCGCTGCGTCTACTGGGGTGGCCGATGTTGCTGCTGATGGTGTTTGCACCACGGGAAGAGGTGCCGTCAGGGCGAGCGCATATCTGGCAACTCGACGTTGGCCAGGGGCTGGCAGTGCTGGTGCGCACCCGTCACCACAACCTGCTCTATGACGCAGGACCACGTTTCGGCGATGCCGATGTGGGCGAGCGTGTCGTGCTACCGACCTTGCGCAAACTGGGAGTGCGGAAGCTGGACCTGATGCTGCTCAGCCATGCCGATGCCGATCACGCCGGCGGTGCCCAGGCCGTGCGTAACGGGCTGGCAACGTTCCGGGTAATCAGCGGCGATCCGGCCGCGTTGCCCGTCGCCCTTGAAGCTGAGGCCTGCGACAGCGGCGAACATTGGGAATGGGACGGCGTGCGCTTCGAAGTGTGGCAATGGTTGTCGGCCCATGAAAGCAACCAGAAATCCTGCGTCTTGCTGGTCGAGGCCAACGGTGAACGGATCCTGTTGACCGGCGACATCGATACCCATGCCGAGCGCGCGTTGCTCGATGGCCCCCTGGCAGTGCCGACCCAGTGGCTGGCTGCGCCCCACCATGGCAGCCGCAGCTCATCGTCGATGGCGTTGCTGTCGCGCCTCAAGCCACATTCGGTGTTGATCTCCCGGGGCCAGGGCAACGCGTTTGGCCATCCGCATCCTCAGGTGATGGCCCGGTATCGACGGTTGGACATGACGATCTACGACAGTGCCGAACAGGGCGCCATTCGTCTGCAACTGGGGGCCTTCGAGCTGCCGGATACCCAGGCCGGCCATCGGCGCTACTGGCGTGACCCGCCGGCTGCGGGGCCCTGAAATTCCAGCGTGTAGGAGCGGTCGAGCGAAGCGAGGCAGCGATCTTGCCCCAGACAATTGCATCCCGAGCGAACACCACCAGATCAAGATCAAAAGATCGCAGGCTTCGCCAGCACCTACGTTAGTCGGCGGGACGGGTCTGCATGGCGAGTCTCTATGATAAAGTGGCGCACTTTTTCGAGGGGGCAGTCACTGTGTGGGAATTGGTCAAATCCGGCGGCTGGATGATGTTGCCGATCATTCTGAGTTCCATCGCGGCACTGGGTATCGTTGCCGAACGCCTGTGGACCCTGCGGGCCAGCCGCGTGACCCCGGAGCATTTGCTCGGGCAGGTCTGGGTCTGGATCAAGGACAAACAACTTAACAAGGACAAGCTCAAGGAGCTGCGGTCCAGTTCGCCATTGGGCGAGATCCTGGCGGCCGGCCTGGCCAACTCCAAGCATGGTCGCGAGATCATGAAAGAGTGCATAGAGGAAGCCGCGGCCCGGGTCATCCATGAGCTGGAGCGCTACATCAATGCCCTGGGTACCATCGCCGCCATGGCCCCGTTGCTGGGCCTGCTGGGTACGGTGCTGGGCATGATCGACATTTTCAGCGCCTTTACCGGATCCGGCGTAAGTACCAATGCCTCGGCGTTGGCCGGTGGTATCTCCAAAGCCTTGATCACCACCGCCGCGGGCCTGATGGTGGGTATCCCGTCGGTGTTCTTCCATCGGTTCCTGCAGCGCCGCGTCGACGAGCTGGTGGTGGGCATGGAGCAGGAAGCCATCAAGTTGGTCGAGGTGGTGCAGGGCGATCGTGACGTGGACCTGGCCGGGAGCAAGAAGTGAAGTTCCGCCGCAAACCACGGGAAAACATCGAGATCAACCTCGCGTCGCTGATCGACGTGGTGTTCATCCTGCTGCTGTTTTTCGTCGTGACCACCACCTTTACCCGGGAAACCCAGCTCAAAGTCGAGTTGCCGCAGGCGGTCAGTGGTTCGCCGGCCGAAGACCAGCAGTTGAAGAATCTGGAAATCACCATCAGCGCAGAAGGGTCGATTTCGGTAAACAACCAGTTGTTGCCCAAGAGCGACCTGGCGACCCTGATCGAGGTGTTGCAGAAAGAGTCCGGGGGCGACACCAACCTGCCGCTGTCCATCAGTGCTGACGGCAAGACTCCCCATCAATCGGTCATCACCGCCATGGACGCGGCCGGCAAGCTCGGCTTCAGCCACTTGCGCATGACCACGGTCGAGGCGGCGCCCGCACCCTGATGGCCATGTCCGATCGATTGCTTGCCGCGTGGTATGACGGTCACCCGGCCCTGGTGCTGTTGCGGCCACTGGAGTGGCTGTACCGGCGCGTGGTGGTCGGCAAGCGTGAGCGTTTCCTGGCGGGTGAGGGCGATATCTATCAGCCGCCCGTGCCGCTGGTGGTGGTGGGCAACATCACCGTGGGTGGCACCGGCAAGACGCCGATGATCCTGTGGATGATCCAGCACTGCCAGCGCTGTGGCCTGCGGGTTGGCGTGGTCAGCCGGGGGTATGGCGCCAAACCGCCGCAATTGCCGTGGCGAGTCGAGGCTGAGCAGGGCGCCGATATCGCCGGTGACGAGCCTTTGCTGATCGTTCAGCGCACCGGCGTACCGCTGATGATTGACCCGGATCGCAGCCGCGCGGTCCAGGCGCTGCTGGCATCGGAACCGCTGGACCTGATCCTGTCCGATGATGGCATGCAGCATTACCGGCTTGCTCGCGATCTCGAACTGGTGTTGATCGACAATGCCCGCGGCTTGGGCAACCGGCGTTGCCTGCCTGCCGGTCCGTTGCGCGAACCGGTCGAGCGCCTGCAGTCGGTGGATGCGGTGCTTTACAACGGCGCCGGTGCCGATCGTGAAGACGGTTTCGCCTTCGAACTGCGGCCCACCGCCCTGGTGAATCTGGCCAGTGGCGAACGACGCCCCCTCGACCACTTTTCGTCCGGTCAGGCCTTGCATGCCGTGGCCGGTATCGGCAATCCGCAACGTTTCTTCAAGACCCTCGAAACGCTACACTGGCGGCCTATACCGCACGGGTTTGCCGACCATGCCGAATACAGCTTCGAGGCCTTGAATTTCACACCGCCACTACCGGTGGTCATGACGGAAAAGGACGCGGTCAAATGCCGTGCCTTTGCCGCTTCCGACTGGTGGTACCTGGCGGTGGACGCCGTGCCTTCAGCGGCCTTCGAGGCATGGTTCGATACGCAGTTGATGCGCCTGTTGCCGGATCGGCTATTACCTTAAGAACCTTATCCAGGGGAAATTCCATGGACACCAAACTGCTCGATATCCTGGCCTGCCCGGTTTGCAAAGGCCCGCTCAAGCTCAGTGCCGACAAGACCGAGCTGATCAGCAAGGGCGCTGGCCTGGCTTACCCGATTCGTGACGGCATCCCGGTGATGCTCGAAAGCGAAGCGCGTACCCTGACCACCGATGAGCGCCTGGATAAATGAGCGTCGACTTCACCGTTGTAATCCCGTCGCGCTTCGCTTCGACGCGCTTGCCCGGCAAACCTTTGTTGTCGATCGCCGGCAAACCGATGATCCAGCACGTGTGGGAACAGGCCTGCAGGAGCAGCGCCCGACGCGTGGTAGTGGCGACGGACGACCAGCGCATCGTCGAGGCCTGCGAGGGCTTTGGTGCCGAGGTGGTCATGACTCGGGAAGATCACAATTCCGGCACTGATCGCCTGGCGGAAGTTGCCGCGAAGCTGGGCCTGGAGTCCGACTCCATCGTGGTCAACGTGCAAGGCGACGAACCGCTGATCCCGCCCAGCGTGATCGATCAGGTCGCAGCCAACCTGGCGGCCCATCCCGAAGCGCGCATGGCCACGCTGGCCGAGCCGATCAAGGACGTGCAGACCCTGTTCAACCCGAACGTGGTCAAGGTAATCAGTGATCTGGACGGCCTGGCGCTGACCTTCAGTCGCGCTACATTGCCCTGGGCTCGAGATGCGTTCGCTCAAAACCGTGATGTCATGCCTGAAGGTGTGCCATATCGTCGCCATATCGGCATTTATGCCTACCGCGCCGGTTTTCTTCAGGACTTCGTCGCCTGGGGTCCGTGCTGGCTGGAAAACACCGAGGCCCTGGAGCAGCTGCGCGCGCTCTGGCACGGTGTGCGGATCCATGTTGCCGATGCGTTGATCGCCCCGCCAACCGGCGTCGACACGGTGGAAGATCTTGAGCGCGTCCGTCGCCTGCTGGAGGCCTGATGCGGGTTCTGTTCGTCTGCCTCGGCAACATCTGCCGTTCGCCTACCGCCGAAGGCATCCTGCGACACAAACTGCACGAGGCCGGGCTGACCGGGCAGGTGGAGGTGGCCTCCGCTGGCACCGGTGACTGGCATGTGGGCAAGCCGCCGGACAAGCGCAGCCAGGCCGCGGCCCTGCGGCGCGGCTATGATTTGTCGGCCCAGCGCGCCCGACAAGTCAGCCGCGCCGATTTCGCCGCGTATGACCTGATCCTGGCGATGGACAGCAGCAACCTGCGCAATCTCAAGGCTCTGCAGCCGGCCGATGGCCGTGCTGAACTGGATCTGTTCCTGCGGCGCTACGAGGCCGGAGTCGATGACGTACCGGACCCATACTATGACGGCGAACAGGGTTTCGAGCAGGTCCTGGACCTGATCGAACGCGCCACGGATCGCTTGGTGATCGAATTGAAGGGACGGCTATGAGCTTGCAGGTACAGGCCGACGTCAGCCTCAAGCCGTTCAACAGTTTCGGGG
The DNA here is from genome assembly GCF_001269905.1 of Pseudomonas corrugata. Classification (GTDB taxonomy): domain Bacteria; phylum Pseudomonadota; class Gammaproteobacteria; order Pseudomonadales; family Pseudomonadaceae; genus Aquipseudomonas; species Aquipseudomonas corrugata. The sequence continues at coordinate 461,374 of NZ_LHVK01000003.1, forward strand.
TGGACGTCAAGGCCCGGCTGTTCGCCGAGGCCCATGGTGATGGGGATATCCGCGAGGCGCTGGCCTACGCCGCCGGGCATGAGGTGCCGCTGTTGGTGATCGGTGGAGGCAGCAATCTGCTGCTTACCGGCGACATCGATGCGTTGGTGTTGCGCATGGCCAGTCGCGGGATCCGTCTGCTGAGCGATGAGGGTGATCGGGTGGTGATCGAGGCCGAGGCCGGAGAACCCTGGCATCCTTTCGTCCAGCACACGTTGGCGCAAGGCTGGGCGGGGCTGGAGAACCTCAGCCTGATCCCCGGTACGGTGGGCGCCGCGCCGATGCAAAACATCGGCGCCTATGGCGTGGAAATAAAGGACGTCTTTGCCGGCCTTACCGCCCTGGACCGCCAGACTGGCGAGTTGCGGGATTTCACGCTCGAGCAATGTCGTTTCGCCTACCGTGACAGCCTGTTCAAGCAGCAACCGGGTCGTTGGTTGATCCTGCGGGTGCGCTTCGCCCTCAGTCGTGCCGCTCATCTGCACCTGGAGTATGGCCCGGTCCGTCAACGATTGACCGAGCAGGGCATCGACCAGGCGACACCCATCGATGTCAGCCGGGCCATTTGCAGCATCCGCAGCGAAAAATTGCCGGACCCGGCCGTGCTGGGCAATGCCGGCAGTTTCTTCAAGAACCCGCTGGTGCCGGCCGCGCACGTCACGCAACTCAAGGTGCAATACCCCGATCTGGTGGCTTATCCACAGCCCGAGGGCCAGATGAAAATCGCCGCGGGCTGGCTGATCGAGCGTGCTGGCTGGAAGGGGTTTCGTGAGGGCGATGCCGGCGTGCATAAGTTGCAGGCGCTGGTGCTGGTCAACTATGGCGAGGCCACTGGTCTTCAACTGCTGGACCTGGCCCAGCGTATCCAAAAAGATATTTCCGAACGTTTCCAGGTTGACCTGGAAATGGAGCCCAATCGCTACTGAGTCAAGGTTCGCCATGCACCGGGGACGCCCTGCACAAACCTCGCACAAGCATCATTTGTGCAGGATTGTGCAGGGCGTTTTGCTTGAACCTGGGTTAATTTAATCTGCTGACGATGCGACGCTACGCACCGTAGAGGGCCCGGTGCAGACACGTGCGTGTCTGGATAAGAGAGCCCGATCAGCCTGAGCCAGTCTGCGACGCCGAACCGTCACCCAAGCGGCAGATTGCTCGACCCCATAACTCGATAACTATGCGGGCGTGCCCATGATTACCCTGAAACTCAATGGACAAGACCATCAACTGGATGTGACCGAGGACATGCCGCTGCTGTGGGCTATCCGGGATGTCGCTGGGTACAACGGCACTAAATTCGGCTGCGGCATGGGCCTGTGCGGCGCGTGCACCATCCACATCGACGGCGCTCCGGCGCGCAGTTGCATCACGCCGATAGGCTCGGTGCAGGGGCAGAACGTCAGCACCATCGACGCGCTGCATGCCGACCCGGTTGGACAGGTCGTGCAAAAGGCCTGGCTCGATACCGCCGTGGCCCAATGTGGTTACTGCCAGGGTGGGCAGATCATGTCCGCCACCGCCTTGCTCAAGAGCAACCCCAACCCGAGCGATGAGCAGATCGAGGAAGCCATGGTCGGCAATATCTGCCGCTGCGGGACGTATAACCGGATCAAGACTGCGATCCGCCAGGCTTCCACGCACCTGAAGGAGGCCAAGGCATGAGCCGTTTGCCCAATGATTTCGTGCTGAGCAATCTCAGTCGACGTGGCTTCCTCAAGGGTGCGAGCGCCACCGGTGTGCTGGTGTTGGCCGCCAGTTGGGGCATGCCGGATGCCTTTGCCGAGGAAAAGAAATTCGGTGCCGAGGGCATGCCCCATGGCGCGGTTGATGACCCGAAGGTGTACGTGAGCATTGCCGCCGATGGCAGCGTGACGGTGATCTGCAACCGTTCGGAAATGGGCCAGGGTGTGCGCACCAGCCTCAGCATGGTGGTGGCCGATGAACTGGACGCCGACTGGGCATTGGTGAAGGTGCAGCAGGCGCCGGCCGATGAGGCACGTTTCGGCAACCAGGACACCGACGGCTCGCGCAGCATGCGCCACTGGTACGAGCCGATGCGCCGTTGCGGTGCCGCCGCCCGGACCATGCTGGAGCAGGCCGCCGCGGCCCAATGGAACGTTCCGGTGGGTGAATGCCATGCCCAGTTGCATAACGTGGTGCACCAGCCTTCCGGTCGGAAACTGGGCTACGGGGCATTGGCCGCCGCAGCCAGCGCCTTGCCGGTGCCTGCCCGTGATAGCTTGCGCCTCAAGCAACCTGCCGAGTTTCGCTACATTGGCAAGGAGGCGAGCCGGGCCATCGACGGTGCGGACGTCGTCAACGGTCGCGCCGTGTTCGGCGCCGATGTGCATTTGGACGGCATGCTTTATGCGGTCGTGGCGCGCCCACCGGTCTATGGCGGCAAGGTCAGAAGCGTGGATGACCGCGCGGCGCTGAAAGTACCGGGCGTGGTCAAAGTGGTGCAGATCGAAGGGCGTCCGCTACCCTCGGAGTTCCAGCCCCTGGGGGGCGTGGCGGTGGTGGCGAAGAATACCTGGGCCGCGATCAAGGGGCGCGACGCGCTGAAAATCGAGTGGGATGACGGTCCGAATGCCGCTTATGACTCGATCGCCTATCGCAAGGAGCTTGAGGCTGCGGCTCTCAAGCCCGGAAAAGTCCTGCGCAGCACCGGTGACCTCGACGATGCGCTGGCGAAGGCCGATTCGACCCTGGAAGCCTCGTATTACCTGCCGCACCTGTCCCAGTCACCGATGGAACCGATGGTGGCCATTGCCCGGTTCAAGGACGGCCACTGCGAAGCCTGGGCACCGAGCCAGGCGCCACAGGTGACCCGAGAGCGCGTCGCCGAACGATTGGGAATCCCTTTTGACAAGGTCACGATCAATATCACGCTGCTGGGTGGCGGTTTTGGCCGCAAATCCAAGCCTGACTTCGTCGTCGAGGCGGCGGTGCTGGCCAAGGAGTTTGCGGGCCAGGCAATTCGGGTGCAGTGGACTCGTGAGGATGACATTCATCACTCGTATTTCCACACTGTATCGGCCGAATACCTCAAGGCCGGCTTGAACCGGGACGGGATGCCGTCCGGCTGGCTGCATCGAACCGTAGCGCCGAGCATCACCGCGCTGTTTGCGCCGAATATGGTCCACGAGGCACCATTCGAAGTAGGTATGGGCCTGACCAACATGGCCTACGCCATCCCCAATCTGCGCCTGGAGAACCCCGAAGCGGTGGCTCACACCCGGGTGGGTTGGTACCGCTCGGTGTCGAACATTCCTCACGGTTTTGCCATCCAGAGCTTTATCGACGAATTGGCCCACAAGGCCGGCCAGGATCCGCTGAAGTACCACCTCAAGTTGCTCGGCCCGGATCGCGAGATCGACCCGCGTACCTTGAATGAAGACTGGAACTACGGTGAATCCCCCGAGCGCTATCCCATCGATACGGCGCGGATCCGCACCGTGCTGGAAACCGCTGCCAAGGCGGCCGGTTGGGGACAGAAACTGCCCAAGGGCCGTGGCCTGGGGCTGGCAGTTCATTACAGCTTCGTCACCTACGTGGCGGCCGCCATTGAAGTGGAGGTCAAGGAGGACGGCACGGTGATCGTGCACAAGGCGAACATCGCCGTCGATTGCGGCCCGCAGATCAACCCCGAGCGCATCCGCTCCCAGTTCGAAGGCGCCTGCGTCATGGGCCTGGGCAATGCGATGGTGGGGGAGATCAGTTTCAAGGATGGCAAGGTCCAGCAGGACAACTTCCACATGTATGAAGTGGCGCGCATGTCCCTGGCGCCCAAGGAAGTGGCGGTGCACCTGGTCACGCCACCAGGCGAGGTGCCGTTGGGCGGTGTCGGTGAGCCAGGGGTGCCGCCGATTGCGCCGGCGCTGTGCAATGCGATTTTCGCCGCCACCGGCCAGCGTATCCGCAACCTGCCGGTACGCTATCAGTTGCAAGGCTGGCAGCAGGCCAAGGCTTGATGGACAGCGTTGACCTGAACGTCCTGCGTAGCGTGCTCCAGTGGCGCCGCGCCGGGCAGCGCGTGGTGTTGTTCACGGTGGTTCAGGCCTGGGGCACCGCGCCAAGACCTCCGGGGGCTATGCTCGCCTTGCGCGAAGACGGGGTGGTGATCGGTTCGGTGTCGGGCGGTTGTGTCGAGGATGACCTGATTGCCCGATTGCATGACGGCCGCATCCCGGCGGACGGTCTGCCGGTGCAGATGATCACCTACGGCGTCACCCGCGAGGAGGCGGCGCGCTTTGGTTTGCCGTGTGGCGGTACCTTGCGCCTGACGGAAGAGCGTGTCGGTGACCCGCAATGGGTCGCCGAACTGCTGGAGCGTTGTGAAGCCCATCAGATTGTCGCCCGTGAGCTGAGCATTGCCACCGGCCATGTGGTGTTGACGCCCGCCAGCAAGAGCGACGTGCTGGTTTTCGATGGACGGACCCTGCGCGCCATCTACGGGCCACGTTGGCGGTTGTTGTTGATCGGAGCCGGGCAATTGTCGCGCTATGTCGCTGAAATGGCCCGGTTACTGGACTTCGAAGTGCTGATCTGCGATCCGCGCAAGGAATTCGTCTACGGCTGGGAAGAACAGCACGGCCGCTTCGTCTCGGGGATGCCCGACGAAGCAGTGTTGAATATCCAGACCGACGAGCGCACGGCGATCGTTGCCCTGACTCATGATCCGCGCCTGGACGACATGGCCTTGCTGACCGCCCTGGATTCCCCGGCTTTTTATGTGGGGGCCCTGGGATCGCGGGTCAACAGTCGGAAGCGCCGGGACAACCTGCTTCAGCTAGGCTTGTCAGCACAGGCCATTGAGCGGCTGCATGGTCCGATCGGCCTGCACATCGGCAGCCACACCCCGGCGGAAATCGCCTTGTCGCTGCTGGCCGAAATCGTGGCGATCAAGAACGGCGTCGAACTGCGGCAGAAGAAGCCGTTGTAGGCCGTGGGTAGGGACAAGGAGGGCGCATGAGCGGATCTATTGGCGTGATCATTGTCGCGGCCGGACTGGGCAGCCGTTTTCGTCAGATTGCCGGTTCCGACAAGGATAAGTTATTGGCTGACTGCACGGGGCGTGACGGCGCCGTCCGCTCAGTGATTGAGCAGGTGCTGTTGAATCTGCCAGCTTCCCTGGAAAAGCGGCTGCTGGTGACGCGCGGAGGGCGCCCACAGGCCATTCGCATGGCCCAGGCCTATGGATGCGAGGTCGTCGAACTGGACTCCCCCGGCCTGGGAGACAGCATCGCAGCGGGTGTCCAGGCATGCCCGGACCTGGCTGGCTGGTTGATTGTGCTGGCTGACATGCCATTTATTCTGCCGTCCAGCATCGAACGGGTGGCGGCGGGAACTGCCGAGGATGGCATCTGCGTGCCGGTTCATGAGGGTGAATATGGGCATCCCGTAGGGTTTGGCCGCGAGTTTGGCCCGAAATTGATGGCGCTGACCGGCGATCGTGGTGCGAAGGTATTGTTTACCGGGGCGCGAGTGGTCGAGATTACGGTTGACGATCCTGGTGTGGTTTGGGATGTGGATGTGCCTGAGGCTTTGAATTTCCAGCAATAACATTGATGTTGAATGGGCTGCCGCTATCGCGAGCGGGCTCGCTCCCACATTTTCCTGCGGTGGGTTGAGAATTTTTGATCGACGCAGATCTCTTGTGGGAGCGAGCCTGCTCGCGATGACGACCTGATAGTCGACACGAAATAAAAAGCCCCGCCTGGCATTACCAAGCGGGGCTTTTTATTGGGCTATGGAATCAGGCGTGAGGCTTGGGCTCGTGCTCTTTTTCCATTGGGGCGCGATGAGGTGTGACTTCCTCAGCTTCAGCGGAAGGCTGAGCTTCGTCGGTCACCGGCGCCGATTCGATCGGAGCTGGTTCGGCTGCGGTTTCAGTCACCGGGGCTGGAGTTGCCTCGACTACTTCCACTGCGGGGGCCGGCTCGGCAACGGACGCCTGGGCGGCAGCCTCTTCGGCTTCCTTCTGCAGGCGCTCGGCTTCACGCTTGCGACGACGCACTTCACGCGGGTCGTTTGGAGCGCGACCGTTCGCGGTCAAGGCGCTGGCGGGAGCAGGCTCCTCGACGGGGGCCGGTGCTTCGACAACCACCGGGGCTTCAACCACTGGCGCTGGCTCGACCACTGCAGGCTCGGCTGCCTTGACAGGCTCTGGCATCGGCTCTGGCTCGACCACCGGTGCCGGTGCGGCAGGTTCCGGGTTCCAGTTGAACGCGGTCTGCTCTTCGCGCACAGGTGTCGGTGCTTTTTCCTCGGCGTCCGTTTCAACAGCAGCTTCAACGGAAGTTTCTGCTGCCACCGCCGGCTGTTCGACGACCGGTGCAGGCTCGACGGCAGCTTCAGGCTGGGCTTCAGGAGCTGGTGCAATTTCCACTTCTGGCGAGGCCGTCACTTGCACAGCGGTAGTAGCTTCGACCACCGGCGTTTCAACCGGCGCATCTTCTACCGCAGCGGTAGCGCGTTCGGCCTGTTCGTTGGCCTGGGCTTCGGCTGGAGCGCTGACCGTGCTGCTGGCAACTGCCGCGGTCACTGCCAGGCCGGCGGCCAGGTCTGCTGTGCTTGGCGCTTCGGTGGATTCGGACTCTTCCGAGCCTTCGATCACATTACCGTTGGCATCACGCTGACGCTCACGACGGTTGCTGCGACGACGCTGGCCACGGGAGCGGCGGCGTGGACGATCACCTTCGGCGTTATCCTGGCCGTCTTCCTGCAGTTGCTCTTCGGCGTTCAGCACTTCCTCTTCGCTGGTAGCGGCGGCGGTCTGCTCGGCGCGTGGTTGACGCTCTTCACGCGGAGGGCGTGGTGCGCGCTCTTCGCGAGGCTGGCGAGCCGGACGCTCTTCAGCGTTGGTGGCAGCGGCCGGGGCGGCATCCAGGGGCTCGCGCAGTTCGCGAACACGTTCTTCACGCTCGCCACGCGGCTTGCGATCCTCACGTGGAGCCCGCGGTTGACGCTCTTCACGCGGCGGGCGTGGAGCGCGTTCTTCGCGGGCTACGGCCGGCACTTCCTCACGGGCTTCGCGAGGCTGGCGCTCTTCACGAGGCTCACGTGGTGCACGCTCTTCACGCGGTGCACGTTCTTCGCGTGGCTTGCGCTCTTCGTCACGACGACCGTTGCGGTTGCGGGTCTGCTGGCGACCGTTACGGCGTTCTTCGTTGCGGGCAGGACGCTCGGTGGCGGCAGGCTTGGCAACCACGGCTGGTGCGGCAGGCTCTTCCTTGGTCGCGAACAGGCTGACCAGAGACTTCACCAGGCCCTTGAACAGGCTTGGCTCAGGTGCAGCAACCGGAGCCGGTGCCGGTGCGACGACTTCGGTCGGAACCGGAGCATTGGCGCGGGCAGGGGCAGTCTTCACAGCGGCTTCCTGGCGGACCAGGGTGCGGGTGGCGGCAGCCGGCTGGACTTCTTCCACTTCGGCTGCGGCAGCGGCGATCTCGTAGCTGGACTGGTTGTTGTGGGCTTCCGGGCTGTCGTCGCGCAGGCGCTGGACTTCGAAATGCGGCGTCTCGAGGTGATCGTTCGGCAGGATGACGATTCGGGCCCGGGTGCGCAGCTCGATCTTGGTAATCGAGTTGCGCTTTTCGTTGAGCAGGAACGCTGCCACCGGGATCGGCACCTGGGCGCGGACTTCGGCGGTGCGGTCTTTCAAGGCTTCTTCTTCGATCAGGCGCAGGATCGCCAGGGACAGCGACTCGACGTCACGGATGATGCCGGTGCCGTTGCAGCGTGGGCAGACGATGCCGCTGCTTTCGCCCAGGGACGGACGCAGACGCTGACGGGACATTTCCAGCAGGCCGAAGCGCGAGATGCGACCGACCTGTACACGGGCGCGGTCGGCTTCCAGGCACTCACGGACCTTTTCTTCCACGGCGCGCTGGTTCTTGGCCGGGGTCATGTCGATGAAGTCGATGACGATCAGGCCGCCGATGTCGCGCAGGCGCAACTGACGGGCGATTTCTTCGGCCGCTTCAAGGTTGGTCTGCAGGGCGGTTTCTTCGATGTCGCTGCCTTTGGTGGCGCGCGCCGAGTTGATGTCGATGGACACCAGGGCTTCGGTCGGATCGATGACGATGGAACCGCCGGACGGCAGCTCGACGACGCGCTGGAAAGCGGTCTCGATCTGGCTTTCGATCTGGAAACGGTTGAACAGCGGAACGCTGTCTTCATAGAGCTTGATCTTGCTGGCGTACTGCGGCATCACCTGGCGGATGAAGGTCAGGGCTTCGTCCTGGGCTTCAACGCTGTCGATCAGCACTTCGCCGATGTCCTGGCGCAGGTAATCGCGGATGGCGCGGATGATGACGTTGCTTTCCTGGTAGATCAGGAACGGCGCGGAGCGATCCAGCGAGGCTTCCTTGATGGCCGTCCACAGCTGCAGCAGGTAGTCGAGGTCCCATTGCATTTCTTCGCTGCTGCGGCCAAGGCCGGCAGTGCGCACGATCAGGCCCATGTCGGCCGGGGCAACCAGGCCGTTGAGGGCTTCACGCAGTTCGTTGCGCTCTTCGCCTTCGATGCGGCGGGAGATGCCGCCGGCACGCGGGTTGTTCGGCATCAGGACCAGGTAACGGCCGGCCAGGCTGATGAAGGTGGTCAGGGCAGCGCCCTTGTTGCCACGTTCTTCTTTTTCGACCTGGACGATGACTTCCTGGCCTTCGCTCAGGACGTCCTTGATGTTGACGCGGCCTTCAGGGGCTTTCTTGAAGTATTCGCGGGAGATTTCTTTGAGGGGCAGGAAGCCGTGGCGCTCGGAGCCGAAATCGACAAAGGCAGCCTCAAGGCTTGGTTCGATGCGAGTAATCCGGCCTTTATAGATGTTGGCCTTCTTCTGCTCGCGTGCACCGGATTCGATATCCAGGTCGTAGAGGCGCTGGCCGTCTACCAGTGCAACACGCAACTCTTCGGGTTGAGTTGCGTTAATCAGCATTCTTTTCATGTAGTACCGTCGGTTTCCGGGCTGCCGGAAACGGCGTTCGGCACACACGACTTCTCACGGTCGGTGTCAGGTGCGTCATGGAAGTGGCTGACCACTCCAGTGTCCAGCGAGTTCGGCCCAATGATGGCGAAGTCGCGACGGACGCGTCCTGCTTGCTGGTACTCAAGCACTCAGTCAGGAGGAGGAATCAACCGGCGTCTGTGGACGAGATGAAGCGTCTGAAACAAGCCTAGTGCTACACAGTCCGACGGTTGTACATCTCCACCCTACACGTATCCCTGATAATTCGGGTGCTGCCGCGCGCAGAATCCGCAGCGGGTTGGCATTTACCGTGAGCTCCGGAAGGGGAGGTCACGCATCATGGCTAAATTAGGCGTTGTTTCCGAAGCTTTCGCCCGGGGTCGCTAGCAACTGACTGCACTTTGTGAACTGGCCGTGAATGTGGCGCGCAAGGCGAGTGAAAACTCTGCTTTGCGGCGTATTTCAGGCCTCATGTCACCTGCGCTCGTTACACCTGCTAACTCACCGAATCGTGGCAAAAGCCCCGTAGGACGGCCTCTCGTCCTCGTGAATTGCGTTGGTCAGGGCCGGTTTTTGACCGTTAGTCCGCTGTCCAGCCACTTTTGGCGGCGTTCGCGACTATAGCAGCAATGATTAAGTGCTTCAATTCCATAAAAAATTGTTATGATCGCCGCCATGACGACTACTGCCCCTTCGACCCCGAGCGTTCAACTGCTCGAGGTCTCGCCGGAATATGCCGGCCAACGAATCGATAACTTCCTTCTCGCTCGGCTCAAGGGCGTGCCCAAGACCTTGATTTATCGCATTTTGCGCAAGGGCGAGGTGCGGGTGAACAAAGGTCGTATCAAACCTGAGTACAAGCTCCAGGCCGGCGATATCGTGCGCGTGCCGCCGGTTCGCGTGCCCGAGCGCGATGAACCGGTGCCGGTTGCCCAGGGCCTGCTGCAGCGCCTGGAAGAGTCGATCATCTATGAAGACAAAGCGCTGATTGTGATCAACAAGCCCGCAGGCATCGCGGTTCACGGTGGCAGCGGCCTGGATTTCGGCGTGATCGAAGCCTTTCGTCAGTTGCGGCCGGACGCCAAGGAGCTGGAGTTGGTTCATCGCCTGGATCGCGACACCTCCGGGCTGCTGATGATCGCCAAGAAACGCAGCATGCTGCGCCATTTGCACGAGCAACTGCGCGGTGACGGCATCGACAAGCGCTATATGGCTCTCGTGCGGGGGCATTGGGCGACGTCCATCAAGCAGGTCCGTGCGCCATTGCTCAAGAGTAACCTGCGCTCAGGCGAGCGCATGGTCGAGGTCAACGACGAGGGCAAGGATGCGCTCACCGTATTCAAGGTGCTGCGGCGTTTCGGTGACTTCGCCACTATGGTCGAGGCCAAGCCGGTGACCGGTCGTACCCACCAGATTCGTGTTCATACATTGCATGCCGGTCATTGCATCGCCGGTGACCCCAAATACGGGGACGACGATTTCAGCCGCGAGATCCGGGATCTGGGCGGAAAACGCCTGTTTCTTCATGCCTATATGCTCACCGTACCGCTGCCCGATGGGGGTGAGCTGAAGTTGCAGGCACCCGTGGACGCCATGTGGGCCAAGACTGTGGAGCGATTGAGTGCGCCCTGACTACAAGCTCCTGATCTTCGATTGGGATGGCACCCTGGCCAATTCAATTGGTCGGATCGTGGAGTCGATGCATGTCGCGTCTGACCGCACGGGTTTTGCCAGGCGCGATGACTTTGCGGTAAAAGGCATCATCGGTCTTGGATTGCCGGAAGCGATTCGCAGCCTGTATCCGGACATCGATGACGATGCGCTGACGATTTTCCGCCAGCATTACGCCGACCACTACATTGCCCTGGAGGCGGAGCCGTCGCCCTTGTTCGAGGGTGTGGCAGATACGCTTGGGGCATTGCGAGCGGAGGGTTATCACCTGGCCGTTGCCACTGGGAAAGCTCGTCGCGGACTCGATCGGGTGCTGAAGGCTCATGGCTGGGAGGATTATTTCGATATCACCCGTGCCGCCGATGAGACCGCCAGCAAGCCGCACCCGCTGATGCTCGAGCAGATCCTGGCGCATTGCGAGGTGCGCCCGGAGCAGGCGCTGATGGTGGGGGATTCATCGTTCGATCTGCAGATGGCTCGCAACGCCGGCATGGGTTCGGTGGCTGTCAGTTATGGCGCGCAGACGATCGAGGCGCTACGGGCGTTCGAGCCGAGACTGGCAATAGACCATTTTCCTGAGTTGCACGCCTGGCTGAGCCGGCACCCCGATTAAATTTGTTGAAGGATGCAAGTATGACCGATGAATGGAAGGCACCGGCCAAGGCAAGCGCTGACAACGGTGACGACAAGAGCTGGAAGTTGCTGGAAAAGACCCTGATGGCCGGGGTACAGGAGCAGCGACGTGCGCGCCGCTGGGGTATCTTCTTCAAGTGCCTGGTCTTTATTTATCTTTTCGTCGGGCTGGGGGTCATTATCCAGGCGATCGATCTGAAGAAGAATCCCGGCAGCGGTTCGGCCTACACCGCGGTGATCGATATCGAAGGCATGATCGCGGACAAGGAGGCGGCGAGCGCGGACAACATAATTGGCAGTCTGCAGGCTGCGTTCGAGGATTCGAAAGTCAAGGGAGTGGTGCTGCGCATCAACAGTCCGGGCGGCAGTCCGGTGCAGGCGGGCTACGTCTATGACGAGATCGTTCGCCTGCGTGCGGCGCATCCGGATATCAAGGTCTATGCGGTGATCGCCGACCTGGGTGCTTCCGGTGCCTACTACATTGCCAGTGCGGCGGATCAGGTCTATGCCGACAAGGCCAGTCTGGTGGGGTCCATTGGTGTAACCGCTGCCGGTTATGGTTTTGTCGAGACCCTGGACAAGCTCGGTATCGAGCGTCGGGTGTACACCGCTGGTGAGCATAAATCCTTCCTCGATCCTTTTCAGCCGCAGAAGCCGGAAGAAACCGCTTTCTGGCAGGGGGTGCTCGATACGACCCACAAGCAGTTCATCGCCAGCGTCAAGAAAGGGCGGGGTGACCGGCTCAAGGACAAGGATCACCCGGAGCTGTTCTCCGGTCTGGTCTGGTCCGGAGAGCAGGCGTTGTCCCTGGGGCTGATTGACGGGTTGGGCAGTGCCAGTTCGGTGGCGCGGGATGTGATCGGTGAGAAGGAGTTGGTGGACTTCACCGTCGAAGAGTCGCCGCTCGATCGTTTCTCGAAGAAGCTGGGGGCGAGCATTGCCGAGCGCCTGGCGATGTGGATGGGGTTCCAGGGGCCGGCATTGCGCTGATTGCCCTTGTTGGAGCTGGCGCAGCCTGCGATCTTTTGATCTTTCGCTTGAGACTCAAGTGTCAGGGGGGGGGGGATCGCAGCCTCGCTTCGCTCGGCAGCTCCTACAGGGTGGTCCTGTCAGGGGATTTGCAGGCCCTCCGCCAGCAACATATCCACAAGGCGGATCAGGGGCAGGCCGACCAGGCTGGTGGCGTCGGGGCCTTCGGTGCTCTGGAACAAACTCACCCCCAGGCCCTCGGCTTTGAAGCTGCCGGCGCAATCATAAGGCTGTTCGATCCGCAGGTAGCGCTCGACCCGTTCCGGGTCGAGCGTGCGCATGTTGACGGTAAAGGGCACGCAATCGACCTGGCAGGCGCCGGTCTGGCTGTTGAGCAATGCCAGGCCGGTCAGGAATGTGACCCTGGTCCCGCTGGCGGCCAGCAGTTGTTCGCGGGCATTGTCGAAGGTGTGGGGTTTGCCCAGGATGCGCTCGCCGAGCACAGCGACCTGGTCCGAACCGATGATCAGGTGTGCCGGGTGGCTTTCAGCCAGTGCCAGGGCCTTTTCCCGGGCCAGGCGCTCTACCAGTGCCCGGGGAGGCTCGCCGGGGCGATGACTTTCGTCGATGTCCGGCGAGCGGCAGACGAATGGCAGCCCCAGGCGAGCGAGCAATTCCCGGCGGTAGACCGAGCTGGAGGCAAGTAATAAAGGCAGCATGGGCATCTCCAAAAGTCAGGGGCGAATTCTAGCGAGGCGCGCAAGTGACGGACAGGGCTGAATTTCCTTTGACATGGGCGGGGGCATCCCTATAATGCTGCGCCTATGTTGAATGACCCGATTCCACCTCACGTTGACCCGCGCAAATTGGCTGACCGTGGCACCACCCTTCAAGGTGAACTGCTGCTGGCCGATTTGAAGAGACTCTGCGACCCGCTTTCCGATGATGTCGGTACGGTCCAGGCCAAATTCGTTTTTGAACGAGATGAACGTAAATCTGTGGTTATCCACAGCTTTATCGACACTGAAGTCAAAATGGTTTGCCAGCGTTGTCTTGAGCTGGTCACCCTGCCGATCCACAGCGAATGCAGTTACGCCGTGGTGAAGGAGGGTGCGAATACCCAGTCGTTGCCGAAAGGTTATGACGTGCTGGAACTGGGCGAAGATCCATTGGATCTGCAGTCACTGATCGAGGAGGAGCTTCTGCTCGCCTTGCCCATTGTGCCTGCTCATCATCCGGAAGAATGCCAGCAGCCGGCGGGAGCAGATGAACCCGAACCGAGCGAGGACGAGGTAACGCGGTCCAACCCGTTCAGTGTATTGGCGCAGTTAAAGCGTGACCCAAACGTTTAGGAGTTAATCAATTATGGCTGTTCAGCAGAACAAAAAATCCCGCTCTGCCCGTGACATGCGCCGTTCGCACGACGCTCTCGAGGCTAGCACCCTGTCTGTAGAAAAAACCACTGGTGAAGTTCACCTGCGTCACCACGTATCGCCAGAAGGCGTATACCGTGGTCGTAAAGTGATCGACAAGGGCGCTGACGAGTAATCCTTGTCCGCTCAAGTCATCGCAATTGACGCAATGGGCGGGGACTTCGGTCCCCGCAGCATTGTTCAGGCCAGCCTTGCTTGCTTGAATGCAACACCCTCGCTGCACCTGACCCTCGTCGGTCAACCCTCCCTTCTTGAAGAAATGCTCAGCGGCCGGACGGCAGCGGATCGCGCGCGCCTGACGATTACCCCTGCCTGCGAAGTCATCACCATGGACGAAAAGCCGGCCCAGGCCTTGCGCGGCAAGCCTGACGCGTCGATGCGGGTGGCCCTTGAGCTGCTGCGCGACGGCAAGGTGCAGGCCTGTGTCAGTGCCGGCAATACCGGGGCGCTGATGGCGCTGTCGCGCTATGTGCTCAAGACTCTGCCGGGCATCGACCGACCGGCGATGGTCGCGGCCATTCCGACCCGGAGAGGGTTTTGCCAGTTGCTGGACCTGGGTGCCAATGTCGATTGCAGCGCCGAGCACCTGCTGCAATTTGCAGTGATGGGCTCGGTGGCGGCTGAAACCCTCGGTATTGTGCGTCCTCGCGTGGCGTTGCTGAACATTGGAACCGAAGACATCAAGGGCAACCAGCAGGTCAAGCTGGCCGCCACGTTGTTGCAGAACGCGCGGGGAATCAACTACATCGGTTTCGTCGAGGGCGACGGTTTGTACCGGGGCGAGGCGGACGTGGTGGTATGTGACGGCTTCGTCGGCAATATCCTGCTCAAATCCAGTGAAGGCCTGGCAACCATGATTGGCGAGCGGATCGAGACCCTGTTCCGGCAGAGTCTGGTCTCACGGGTGGTGGGTGCCCTGGCGCTGCCCTTGATGCGTCGCCTGCAGGCGGACCTGGCGCCGGCGCGGCATAACGGGGCCAGTTTTCTCGGGCTGCAGGGTATTGTGATCAAGAGTCATGGTTCGGCGGGCGTGCAGGGTTTTCAAAGCGCTATCAACCGGGCCGTGATAGAAATCCAGGAAAACCTGCCCGAACGCCTTCATGGACGTCTCGAAGATTTGTTAACTTAGGCGTTTTCGTCCGACAATGCTTAAATGTGACCGGTCGGTTCAACCCGCCATCCAACTGTCAGTTTCCTAGCGCCCCACGGGGCGTCAATTTTTGGCGACAAGATCATTAGGGGCTTTGTTTTCATGTCTGCTTCCCTCGCATTCGTCTTTCCAGGACAGGGCTCGCAGTCCCTCGGCATGTTGGCCGAGCTGGGCGCGCAATACCCGCTGATCCTCGAAACATTCAAAGAAGCGTCCGATGCACTCGGCTATGACTTGTGGGCACTGACCCAGCAAGGGCCCGAAGAGCAACTCAATCAAACCGATAAAACCCAGCCGGCCATCCTGACCGCCTCGGTAGCCCTTTGGCGTCTTTGGCTGGCTGAAGGTGGTGCGCGTCCGGCCTTTGTTGCCGGTCATAGCCTGGGAGAGTACAGCGCCCTTGTCGCTGCGGGCAGCCTGAGCCTGGGCGACGCGGTGAAACTGGTGGAGCGTCGTGGCCAGTTGATGCAGGAGGCCGTTCCGGCTGGGCAGGGCGGCATGGCCGCGATCCTCGGCCTGGACGATGCCGATGTGCTGGCAGCCTGTGCCGAGGCGGCGCAAGGCGATGTGGTCAGTGCGGTTAACTTCAACTCCCCGGGGCAGGTCGTGATCGCCGGTGCCAAGGCTGCGGTCGAACGCGCCATCGAAGGCTGCAAGGCCCGTGGTGCCAAGCGCGCCATGCCGTTGCCGGTCAGCGTGCCGTCGCACTGTGAATTGATGCGTCCTGCTGCCGAGCGCTTCGCCGAATCCATTGCCGCCATTGATTGGCAGTCCCCGCAGATTCCCGTGGTGCAGAACGTCAGCGCTGATGTGGCGCCAGACCTTGAGACCCTCAAGCGTGATCTGCTGGAGCAGCTCTACAAGCCGGTTCGCTGGGTCGAATCGGTGCAGACCCTGGCGGCCAAGGGTGCGATCGAACTGGTCGAGTGTGGCCCTGGCAAGGTGCTGGCCGGCCTGAACAAACGCTGCGCCGAAGGCGTGTCGACTTCCAATCTCAACACCCCAGACGCTTTCGCTGCCGCCCGTGCAGCGCAGGCCTGAACAGGAGAAGCTTGCATGAGTCTGCAAGGTAAAGTTGCACTGGTGACCGGTGCAAGCCGCGGCATCGGCCAGGCCATTGCCCTGGAACTGGGTCGCCAAGGCGCCATCGTTGTCGGCACCGCGACTTCCGCTTCGGGCGCCGAGCGTATCGCCGCGACCCTGAAGGAAAACGGTATTCAAGGCACTGGTCTTGAGCTGAACGTCACCAGCGACGAATCCGTTGCGGCGGTATTGGCCAGTATCCAGGAGCAGTTCGGTGTCCCGGCTATCCTGGTCAATAATGCCGGTATCACTCGTGATAACCTCATGATGCGCATGAAAGATGACGAATGGTTCGACGTGATCGATACCAACCTGAACAGTCTGTACCGGCTGTCCAAGGGCGTTCTGCGCGGCATGACCAAGGCTCGTTGGGGGCGGATCATCAGTATCGGTTCGGTTGTAGGTGCCATGGGCAACGCCGGCCAAGTAAACTATGCTGCGGCCAAGGCCGGTCTGGAAGGTTTCAGTCGGGCGCTGGCGCGTGAAGTGGGTTCGCGCTCGATTACGGTAAACTCGGTCGCGCCGGGTTTCATCGACACCGACATGACCCGCGAACTGCCGGAAGCTCAGCGTGAAGCCTTGTTGACACAAATTCCGCTGGGGCGCCTGGGGCAGGCCGAAGAGATCGCGTCCGTGGTCGCTTTTCTTGCGTCCGACGCTGCGGCATACGTGACCGGAGCTACAATCCCGGTGAACGGCGGGATGTACATGAGTTAAATGTGACGGATTGCTTCAAAAAAATGTCATACGAGCTGTCTAAAATCCGTTATAAAGCTGCAACTTATTTATAGGCGGCGGGCCGTCAGGGTTCGAAGGAAAAGCTTTCGGTTGAAAAATCGAAAAGCCTTTCTATACACTTACCCACCGGCCAGTTGCCTGAATTGTCCATTAGGAGTGAAAACAAGGTATGAGCACCATCGAAGAGCGCGTCAAGAAAATCGTTGCCGAGCAACTGGGCGTTAAGGAAGATGAAGTCAAGAATGAAGCATCTTTCGTTGAAGACCTGGGTGCCGACTCCCTTGACACCGTTGAGCTGGTGATGGCTCTGGAAGAGGAATTCGAGACCGAAA
The DNA here is from genome assembly GCF_001269905.1 of Pseudomonas corrugata. Classification (GTDB taxonomy): domain Bacteria; phylum Pseudomonadota; class Gammaproteobacteria; order Pseudomonadales; family Pseudomonadaceae; genus Aquipseudomonas; species Aquipseudomonas corrugata. The sequence continues at coordinate 478,393 of NZ_LHVK01000003.1, forward strand.
TCCCTGACGAAGAAGCTGAAAAAATCACCACTGTTCAGCTGGCTATCGACTACGTAAACAGCCAGCAAGGCTGATCGTTTTTAGTCGTCGCTCGCTGTCATGGAAAAACCGCACTGCCATCACGGCGTGCGGTTTTTTCTTTAGGCCTGATGAAAAGTCGTCATTAGAAAAAGGAGAGTGCTGTGTCGCGTAGACGCGTCGTAGTCACCGGTATGGGTATGTTGTCGCCACTGGGCACGGATGTGCCGAGCAGTTGGCAGGGCATTCTGGCTGGCCGTAGTGGCATTGGTCTGATCGAACACACCGACCTTTCTGCCTATTCCACCCGTTTTGGCGGCTCGGTAAAGGGCTTCAATGTCGAGGAATACCTGTCGGTCAAGGAAGCCCGAAAGCTCGACCTGTTCATTCAATACGGCCTGGCTGCCGGTTTTCAGGCAGTGCGTAATGCCGGCCTGGAAGTCACCGATGCCAACCGTGAACGCATCGGCGTGGCCATGGGTTCGGGTATTGGCGGCTTGACCAATATCGAAGAAACCAGCCGCACGCTGCATGATTCGGGGCCGCGGCGGATTTCTCCGTTCTTCGTGCCGGGCTCGATCATCAATATGATTTCCGGTTTCCTGTCCATCCATCTGGGTGCACAGGGACCCAACTACGCCATTGCCACGGCATGCACCACGGGTACCCACTGCATCGGCATGGCCGCGCGCAACATCATGTACGACGAAGCTGACGTGATGATCGCTGGCGGCGCCGAGATGGCGGCTTGTGGCCTAGGCATGGGCGGCTTCGGTGCCTCTCGGGCACTGTCGACCCGCAACGACGAGCCGACCCGTGCCAGCAGACCTTGGGACAAGGGCCGCGATGGCTTTGTGCTGTCCGACGGTGCCGGTGCGCTGGTGCTCGAGGAGCTGGAGCACGCCAAGGCGCGTGGCGCGACCATCTATGCCGAGTTGATCGGCTTTGGTACCAGCGGTGACGCGTACCACATGACGTCGCCGCCGGCCGATGGCGCCGGTGCTGCCCGATGCATCGCCAATGCCCTGCGTGACGCGAAGATCAATAGCGAACAGGTGCAGTACATCAACGCCCATGGCACGTCGACACCGGCGGGCGACCTGGCCGAAGCCCAGGCGATCAAGACCGTCTTCGGCGAGCATGCCTACAAACTGGCGGTCAGCTCGACCAAATCGATGACCGGTCACCTGCTGGGCGCCGCCGGCGCGGTGGAAGCGATCTTCAGCGTGCTGGCGATCAACAGCCAGGTTGCGCCGCCAACCATCAACCTCGACGAGCCGGACGAAGGTTGCGACCTGGACTTCGTTCCGCACACCGCCCGGGGCATGGACATCGATGTAGTGCTGTCCAACTCCTTCGGCTTCGGCGGCACCAACGGCTCGCTGGTGTTCCGCCGGTTCGCCGGCTGATGGACAGCTGGGTCGACGGTCAGCCGGCTGACGTTTTATCGCTGAAGGATCGCGGCCTGGCTTATGGCGATGGGTTGTTTGAAACCATCGCCGTGCGCGACGGTGTGCCGACGCTGCTGGAGCGTCATCTGCAGCGGCTCGAGCAGGGCTGCCGGCGGTTGGCGCTCAATGTCGACAAAGGGGCATTGAGCACTGAACTGAACGCCTATGCGCAACGCCTGGGTGAAGGGGTGCTGAAGCTGATCGTGACCCGTGGCGACAGCCAGCGCGGTTATGCCGCTGTCCCCTCGGTCCAGGCTCGGCGCATCCTGCAAGGGAATCCGCCGGCGGCTTATCCTGCTGCTCATGCCGAGCGGGGCGTTTCCCTGTTTCCTTGTGCGACCCGCTTGTCCGAGCAGCCACTGCTTGCCGGCCTCAAACACCTCAATCGTCTTGAACAGGTCATGGCTCGCGCCGAATGGACCGACTCGGAGCACGCCGAGGGTCTGATGCTGGATATGTCCGGGCGCGTGATCGAAGGGGTCTTCAGCAATCTGTTTATCGTACGCGATGGGGTGTTGGTGACTGCTGATCTGAGCCGGTGCGGCGTGGCAGGCGTGATGCGTGCCGAATTATTGTTTCAAGCCGAGTCACAGGGCATCGCCACGCAAGTGGCCGATATCCGCCTCGAGCAACTGCACCAGGCCGATGAGGTCTTTGTCTGCAACAGCGTGTATGGCGTATGGCCGGTGCGCGCATGCGGTTCGACGCGCTGGTCGGCCGGGCCGCTCACCCGTAAACTGCAGACCCTTGCCCGCGCGTTATTGGATGTTTGATTCGTGAGACGTAAATTCTTGCTGTTGCTGGAAACCGGCCTGGTTCTGGCAGGGCTGCTGTGGGGCGCTTCGGCCTGGAAAATTCATTCGGCGTTGCAACAGCCGCTGAACATCACCCAGGAAGAACTGCTGGAGATCCCTAACGGGACCACCCCGACCAAAACCTTCTATCGTCTCGAGGCCGACGGCCTGATCAGGGACGCGTTCTGGCTGAGGGTGTATTGGCGTTTCAATCTCGCCGGCCAGCCACTGCACTCCGGTGAATACCGGATGGTGCCGGGCATGACCATGGAGAACCTGATCGGCGTATGGAAACGCGGCGAGGTGGTGCAGTACAGCCTGACGCTGGTGGAAGGCTGGAATTTCCGTCAGGTCCGTGCTGCCCTGGCCAAGGATGAAAAACTCCAGCAGACCCTCACCGGCTTGAGTGACAGCGAGGTGATGGATCGGCTGGGACATTCCGGAGTGTTCCCTGAAGGACGGTTTTTCCCGGATACCTATCGCTTCGTGCGCGGGACGTCGGACGTTGATCTGCTGAACAAGGCGTATGACCGGCTTGAAGACGTGCTGGCCAGGGAATGGGCCGAACGCGCCGCCGATGTGCCTTACACACAGCCTTACCAGGCGCTGATCATGGCGTCCCTTGTGGAAAAGGAAACCGGCGTACCTCAGGAGCGCAGTCAGATCGCCGGTGTGTTCGTGCGTCGCCTGCGCATGGGCATGCTGCTGCAGACCGACCCCACGGTGATCTATGGCCTTGGCGAGCGCTACACCGGCAAACTCACCCGTGCCCATTTGAAGGAAGAGAATCCCTACAACACCTACATGGTGCCCGGGCTACCGCCAACGCCGATTTCAATGGTGGGGCGCGAGGCGATTCATGCCGCGTTGAATCCAGCGTCGGGCAACAGCCTTTACTTCGTCGCGCGCGGGGATGGCAGCCACGTGTTCTCCAACAATCTGGATGAGCACAACAACGCGGTGCGTGAATACCAACTCAAACGTCGCGCCGACTATCGCTCCAGTCCGGCTCCGGCTACGCTGGACGACTCGGCGCCGATTCCCGCTGCCTCGCCTGATACGGCCCCCGATGCCCTGCCCCAGGTGCAACCCGAGAAGCCTGCTCCTGAACCGAATGCTGACGAGCGCCCGAGCCCGCAATGACTCTGACTAAGGACTGCCCGTGACTGGCTTGTTTATAACGCTGGAGGGCCCGGAGGGCGCCGGCAAGAGCACCAACCGCGAATTCCTGGCCGAACGCCTTCGTACTGCGGGGATCGAGGTGGTGCTGACCCGCGAGCCGGGCGGTACGCCGCTGGCGGAGCGGATCCGTGAGGTGCTGCTGGCGCCGGCCGAAGAAGTGATGAACCCCGACACCGAGCTGTTGCTGGTGTTCGCCGCCCGGGCACAACACCTGTCCGAGGTGATTCGTCCGGCCCTGGCCCGTGGCGCAGTGGTGCTCTGCGATCGCTTTACCGATTCGACCTATGCCTATCAAGGTGGTGGCCGGGGCTTGTCCCTGGAGCGCATCGCGGCACTGGAAACCTTCGTCCAGGGCGACCTGCGACCGGACCTGACGCTGGTGTTCGACCTGCCGGTGGAAATCGGCCTGGCCCGTGCCAGCGCCCGTGGTCGGCTGGATCGTTTCGAGCTTGAGGGCGAGGCATTCTTCAATGCCGTGCGCAACGCCTTCCTGAGCCGTGCCAAGGCCGATCCGGCGCGTTACCTGTTGATCGATGCCGCCCAGCCGCTGACCCAGGTCCAGCAATCGCTGGACAGCCTGGTGCCAGGTCTGCTGGAGCGTGTCCGTGGCTGAAGCCTATCCCTGGCAGGACGGTCTCTGGCAACAACTGGCCGGTCGTGCCCAGCATGCCCATGCGTACCTGCTGCATGGTCCGGTCGGGATCGGCAAGCGAGCGCTGGCCGAACGCCTGATGGCCCACCTGCTGTGCCAGCGCCCGGGCGCCTCGAACGCGTGCGGCGAGTGCAAGTCCTGCCTGCTGCTCAAGGCTGGCAGCCATCCCGATAACTATGTGCTGGAGCCGGAGGAGGCGGACAAGGCGATCAAGGTCGACCAGGTCCGTGACCTGGTCAGTTTCGTGGTCCAGACTTCGCAGCTGGGTGGACGCAAGGTGGTGCTGATCGAGCCCGTCGAGTCGATGAACATCAACGCCGCCAATGCCTTGCTCAAGAGCCTCGAAGAGCCTTCCGGTGACACCATCCTCTTGCTGGTCAGTCACCAGCCGAGCCGCTTGCTGCCAACCATCAAGAGCCGTTGCGTGCAACAAGCCTGCCCATTGCCGAGCGAGGCGATGAGTTTGCAGTGGCTGGCCCAGGCCCTGCCCGACAGCACCGATGACGAGCGTGTCGAATTGCTGACCCTCGCCGCCGGTTCGCCCCTGGCGGCCGTCAGTCTTCAGGCCCAGGGTGTGCGTGAACAGCGGGCATTGGTGGTGGACGGTGTGAAGAAGCTGCTCAAGCAGCAGCAATCGCCGACGCAATTGGCCGAGGGGTGGAACGCGGTCCCGCTGCTGTTGCTGTTCGACTGGTTCTGCGACTGGTCGAGCCTGATCCTGCGCTATCAGCTCACCGAAGATGAGGCGGGCCTCGGGCTGGCGGATATGCGCAAAGTGATTCAGTACCTGGCGCAAAAAAGCAGCCAGGACAAAATCTTGAACATTCAGGACTGGTTGCTTGCCCAACGTCAGAAGGTGCTGAGCAAGGCGAACCTCAACCGGGTGCTGTTGCTTGAGGCGCTGTTGGTGCAGTGGGCGAGTTTGCCGGGTCGTAACTGACAGACGTCGCCAAGGCTCCTAGACTCAGTACGAAAAGTCTTGAGACGAAGGTCAGGCAAGGCGAAAACAGCCGAGGAAGCGCAGTGTACTGGAGTACATGAGCATTCCGAGGCTGTTTTCAACGCAGCATGAACAAGTATCAAGGCTTTTCGTACTGAGGCTAGACTCAGCTCAATCGCAGCGGAGATCAGCATGAACGAACCTGTCAGTCCCGGACCGCGCAACGGCATCCTGTCCCTGGCCATCAAGGATAAATCGGTGCTTTACGCCGCCTATATGCCCTTCATCAGGAACGGCGGCCTGTTCATCCCCACCAACAAGCATTATCGGCTGGGTGATGAGGTGTTCATGTTGTTGAGCCTGATGGATGAACCGGAGAAGATCCCGGTTGCCGGCAAGGTGATCTGGATGACCCCCAAAGGTGCCCAGGGCAATCGAGCAGCCGGCGTCGGCGTGCAGTTCAATGACGGCGACAGCTCGGCCCGCAATCAGATTGAAACCCACCTGGCCGGAACCCTGAAGTCCGACCGTCCCACCCATACGATGTAGCCCGACCCTTTATGCTTGTAGATTCTCATTGTCACCTCGATCGTCTCGACCTGGCCGCCCATGGCGGTTCCCTGGATGCAGCGCTGGACGCTGCCCGTCAGCGGGGCGTCGGACACTTCCTGTGTATCGGTGTCAGCGCCGACAATGCCGCCGACGTCAAGGTCCTGGCCGACCGTTATGAGGACGTCGATTGTTCGGTCGGCGTCCATCCGCTGGATGTCCAGCCCGATGCTGCGCCGGCCCTGGACTGGTTGTTGCGTGAGCTCGACCATCCGCGAGTCGTCGCCATCGGTGAAACCGGCCTGGACTATCACTACGAGCCGGAAGCCGCCGAGGTGCAGCAGGCCTCATTCCGCCTGCACCTGGACGCCGCGAAGCAGACCGGCAAGCCGGTAATCATCCACACCCGGGGTGCCCGGGCCGACACCCTGGCCTTGCTGCGCGACGCTGCGCTGCCCCAGGCCGGCGTGCTGCACTGTTTTACCGAAGACTGGGACATGGCCAAGGCGGCGCTGGACATGGGTTATTACATCTCCCTGTCCGGGATCGTCACGTTCCGTAATGCCGATGCCTTGCGCGACGTAGCCAGCAGGGTGCCGGCCGATCGCCTGCTGGTGGAAACCGACTCGCCGTATCTGGCCCCGATCCCGTATCGCGGCAAACCGAATCTTCCGCAATACGTACGGGAAGTGGCGGAGTTCCTGGCAATGCTGCGCGGGGAGTCCTACGAGCGGTTCGCTGACCAGACGACAGAGAATTTCAAGCGGCTGTTTCCGCTGGCTCATGTCGGTTCGGTAAAGGCTTGAATTTCGAGCAAAAAAAACCCGGGTTCTGGGGGGTGAATCCGGGTTAAGACCATTAGGAGTAAAACAAAGGCACACGGTCCTTTGGTACCTTTACCGGCGCGTCACTTGGGGGAGATGACGCACCGACAGTTCAAGTATTGATCAGGATGCCGACGCGTCCAGTTTGGTCGGGGCGGTTTTTAAACAAATTTGGAATACGCTCGCTTCGGATAAGTTCTCACTGTCGCCACCGGTTGTCGGGGCGACGCGATGGCGTAAGCAGCGGCGAGCCAATGTTGTACGATTTTGTTAAGAACTATGGCCGGGAACGGATGATCCGTGCATTTTTGCGTAAGTTAGGCATAATACCCGGCTTCGAATTTTGACCTTCAGACCTTTTTCTTATGCACAAAGAACCTCGTAAGGTCCGTGAGTTTCGCCGCCGCGAGCAGGAAATTCTCGACACCGCACTCAAGTTGTTTCTCGACCAGGGCGAAGACAGCGTCACCGTCGAGATGATTGCGGATGCCGTGGGTATCGGCAAAGGCACGATTTATAAACACTTCAAATCCAAGGCGGAGATTTACCTGCGCCTGATGCTCGATTACGAGCGCGATTTGAACGAATTGCTGCATTCGGCGGATGTGGACAAGGATAAGGAGGCGCTGTCCCGGGCCTACTTCGAATTCCGCATGCGCGATCCCCAGCGCTACCGTTTGTTCGACCGCCTGGAAGAGAAGGTGGTCAAGGGCAACCAGGTGCCTGAGATGGTCGAGGAACTCCACAAGATCCGGGCTTCGAACTTCGAGCGCCTGACGTTGCTGATCAAGGGCCGGATCAGCGAAGGCAAGCTCGAAGACGTGCCGCCTTACTTCCATTACTGCGCTGCCTGGGCGTTGGTGCATGGTGCGGTGGCGTTGTACCACTCGCCGTTCTGGAGCAACGTGCTGGAGGATCAGGAGGGTTTCTTCCAGTTCCTGATGGACATCGGTGTGCGCATGGGCAACAAGCGCAAGCGTGATACCGACGTACCGAGCAGTTAAGGCATTCAGATACCTGATTGCGCCATGTCCGCTTACATGGCGCAGTGCCCCAGTAATATACTCAGGCTTGGGTCTTGCGAAAACCTGAATTCTAGGTCAAGTTTCGCAAGTCCGATTTTTCTTTCGCCGGAGTCATCCATGATCGTTGACCGTCAGGGCAGGCGTTTTCGCAATTTGCGGATCAGCCTGACTTCCGCCTGCAACTATGCCTGCACCTATTGCGTGCCCGACGGCAAGCGTCTGGTGGCCGCGCAGGACGAGTTGTCGGCCGAGGCGATGGCGCGTGGCGTGGCTTACCTGATCGAAGCCGCCGGCATCGAACGATTGCGCATCACCGGGGGCGAGCCGTTGGTCAGCCCCAAGCTCGAACGCTTCATGACGGCGGTGGGACAGATGGGGCTGGAGGACATCAGCCTGACCACCAACGGCCAGCTGTTGGCGAAGAAGTTGCCTTTGCTTGTGGAGGCGGGCATTCGCCGCATCAACGTTTCCCTCGACACCCTGGACCCCGCTGCGTTTCGTAGCATCGCCCGTGGCGGCGACTTGGCGACGGTGCTCGACGGCATGGACCAGGCCCACGCAGCGGGCATGAAGATCAAGGTCAACATGGTGCCGTTGCGCGGGCAAAACCTGGATCAGGTGATGCCATTGCTTGATTATTGCCTGGAGCGTGGCTATGAGCTGCGCTTCATCGAGCTGATGCGCATGGGGCACCTGGCCAGCGATTCCAATGGGTTTTTGCAGCAGTTTGTCAGCCTGCAACAACTGTTGGGCCTGATCGGCGACCAGTACGAATACCTGCAAGCCGACGCGCCGGTGGATGCGACGGCGGTGCGCTACGAGATCCCAGGCATGGGCTATTTCGGTGTGATCGCCAACGAAAGCGTGCCTTTCTGCCGCACTTGCTCGCGGTTGCGGTTGTCTTCCACAGGCTGGTTGCATGGTTGCCTGTCTTCCAGCAACCGCCACTTTGTCGGTGATCTTCTGGACAAGCCCCGTCATCAGGCGCTGCCGGCCCTTCAGCGGTTGCTGGTCAAGGCCTTGGGGGACAAGCAAGAGGTGGCGTTCTCCGGGGGCGCGACCATCATGAAGATCATCGGCGGCTGATCCCGCGCAATCGCGGGCAAGCCTTGCTCCCACAGGTACGGTGTTTACCCTGTGGGAGCAAGGCTTGCCCGCGATTACATTGTTCCAGTCAATCCATTTTCATTGAGCTGGCGCAAAAGCTGCATTCAACGGCCATTCGCCGGTTTTCCGACACCGGCTTCTGGAGGGTAGGATGCGTAGCCTGGTTTTGCTGCTGGCCGTTTTGGCGCTGGGTGGCTGTATGAATGTCAGCGACATGGGGGAGGGCGTTCGTTATCACCTGAGTGACGCCGGTCTGCTGGATCACAGCGACAGTCGCCGTGTGAATAACCTGCGTATCCAGCCTGATTCGTTCATCTTCATCGCCCAAGGCGCCTTCGCGCCGCCGGGTGGCGCCTATCCGCGTCCCAATGTCGTGGCCGAAGAAGCCTTCAACGGGTTCATCGAATACTTCCCGATGGTTCGTCGCGCCCGTGTTCCCGAAGGTCTTGACCAGGCAATGGGCGAGGCCCGTGCCGCGGGTGCTCATTACTTGCTGTACACCCGGTTCGCCAAGGCCGACAACCGCATCGGCAATTCTGACGAATGGCTGGACGAAGAAGCCGTGGATCGCCTGGGTGTCGATACCAGCGTGATTCAGATCATGTTGATCGAGACCAGCACCCAGTATTTGATTGATACTGCACGTATCAAGAGTCGTGGCGGTTTACTGACGTTGCACGACAAGCAGCCCCAAGATCTCATCGCCACGCCGTTGCGTGAATATGCCCGCAGCCTGTTGGGGATGAGCGACGAGTAAACACAAGGAGTCACCATGAGCGGACCGCAAAAAGCCAATGACCTGCTGGGGCAGATCCCCAAGACCAAAGGCCTGCCGCCGGTCCACTTATGGAATCCCGACTTCTGCGGCAACATCGACATGCGCATCGCGCGCGATGGCACCTGGTACTACTTGGGCACGCCCATCGGGCGCAAGCCGATGGTCAAGCTGTTCTCCACCATCATCCGCCGCGACGGCGATGACTACTTCCTGATTACCCCTGTGGAAAAAGTCGGCATTCAGGTCGACGATGCGCCATTCGTGGCCGTGACCCTGGAGGTCGAAGGCCATGGAGAAGGGCAGTTGTTGCGCTTTACCACCCATGTCGATGAAACCACCGAGGCCGGTCCCGACCATCCGATGCGGGTGGTGATCGATCCGCATACCCAGGAGCCGGCGCCATACGTGCATGTGCGCAGCAATCTCGAAGCGTTGATCCACCGGAATGTGTTCTATCAGTTGGTGGAGCTGGCAGTGACTCGTGAGATGGACGGGCAGCGCTGGTTGGGGGTGTGGAGTGGTGGGGTGTTCTTCCCTATCGGCCTGGAACCGTAACCCCTGCGGGAGCGAGCCTGTGGGAGCTCCCACATATGTGCCCAGAACAAATTCAATTGACAGTCAATCATATGATGATTAGCGTGAGCCACCAATAAGAGTGGCCCACGGGGTTTTCATGTCCAGCAGTTTTCACGCATCGACCGTCGATTGGCTCGGCGGTTGGATCGCCGCCGGCCAGGTCAAGCCTGGACAGACCATCAAGGTCGAGGCGGACCTGGGCGAGCAACTGGGCGTCAGTCGCACGGTGATTCGCGAGGCGATCAAGACCCTGGTGGCCAAAGGCATGCTCGAGGTCGGGCCGAAGGTAGGTACGCGAGTGCTGCCGGTGCGGCGCTGGAATCTATTCGATCCACAGGTGGTCGGCTGGCTGTCACGCAGCGGTCTGCCAGAGAACTTTGTCGATGACCTGTTGGATCTGCGCCGCACCATCGAGCCAATGGCTGTGCGCTGGGCCTGCGAGCGTGCAACGGTCGAGCAGGTGCAGGCGATCCGCCTGGCCTACCATGCGCTGGAGCGGGCCGTGGACAGCGGCGCCGATTACAACCGGGCCGACCAGTTTTTCCACGAGTGCATCCTTGCCGCCAGCCACAATCAATTCATAGAACAAATGATCCCGGCCCTGGGGGCGTTGCTGGCGGTATCGTTCGAGGTATCGGCCGCCGATCCGGATGAACTGCGCCGTACTTTGCCGATCCACAAGGACATCGCCGAAGCCATTGCGTCTCGTGATGCGGCACGGGGCGTCTGGGCCTGCATGACTCTGATCGACAACGCTGACCTGGCCATCAAGCGCTTCTACCCAGAGGTGATGGCAGGCCGTACGGACACTGCCGGACAAGCCGGAAACGGGAGGTTTCAATGATGTGGAAGGCGTTAACGGAGCACCGGGCGAAACTGGGCGAGGGGCCATTCTGGGACGCGCCGACCCAGGCGCTGTATTGGGTCGACATTGCCGGCAAACAGGCGCTGCGGTTGATCGGCGCCAATGTACAGATCTGGCAGATGCCCGAGCACGTGTCCGCCTTCATCCCGACACAGAGGGGGGATGCGCTGGTGACATTGAGCAGTGGCGTCTACCGCCTTGACCTGGAATCGCCAGGCCTGGAGCCGCGCCTGACGCTGCTGTGCATGGCCGACCCCCAGCCCGGCAACCGCGCCAATGAAGCCCGCTGTGATGACTTGGGCCAGCTGTGGCTCGGCACCATGCAGAACAACATCGGTGAAAACGGTGAGGATCTGCCCTTGGAACACCGCTCCGGGGGCTTGTTTCGCGTGGGCACCGATGGCCGGGTCATGCCGTTGCTGCGTGGGCGAGGCATTCCCAACACGCTGTTGTGGAGTCCTGACGGCACCACGGTGTATTTCGGTGAAAGCCTCGACGGCACGTTGTACCGGCATTTCATCTACCCCGATGGCAACCTGGCGCCCGCTGAAGTCTGGTTCGGCCCTCATTCGCGTGGCGGGCCGGACGGGTCGGCGATGGACGCCCGCGGTTATGTCTGGAACGCCCGCTGGGACGGCAGTTGCCTGCTGCGAATCAGCCCTGATGGCCAGGTTGACCGGGTGGTCGAACTGCCGGTCAGCCGTCCCACCAGTTGCGTGTTTGGAGGAGAAGATCTCAAGACCCTGTACATCACCAGTGCGGCCAGTCCGTTGGCTCATCCGCTGGATGGCGCGCTGCTGTCCATGCGGGTCGATGTGCCAGGTGTGAGCTGCACGCGCTTTGCGGGTTGAATCCCAAAATATGGGATGTAAATATATATATTGAGATTATTGGGTGGCCGGGTTTATAGTCGGCCCATCAGCAACATGCATTCACACTAAAAAAACAAAACAGGTGAAGCGATGCAACGATCCATCCCCGTACGCCCCGGTGGCGTGCGAGACCTACAGTCCTCCCATTGCCTTCGGCCGGTCATCCCTGGATGCCCGGTTTTTGTCGTGGCAGCGGATAGCGGAGTCGTGAGCCGTGGCTGAGGTCCTTTCCTTGCCGCCGGTGCCTGAGCCGCCGAAGGGTGAGCGGCTGAGGAACAAAGTGGTGCTGCTGACCGGTGCCGCCCAAGGTATCGGCGAAGCAATCGTCGCTGCCTTCGCTTCACAACAGGCGCGACTGGTGATCAGCGACATCCAGGCTGGCAAGGTCGAACAGGTTGCCGCCTACTGGCGTGAGCGCGGCGCAGATGTGCAAGCCTTGCAGGCCGATGTGTCGAACCCGCAGGACCTGCAGGCCATGGCCCGCCGTGCCGTTGAATTACACGGCCGCATCGACGTGCTGGTGAACTGCGCCGGCGTCAATGTGTTCCGCGACCCGTTGGAAATGACTGAGGAAGACTGGCGCCGCTGCTTCGCCATCGACCTGGACGGTGCGTGGTACGGCTGCAAGGCTGTGTTGCCACAGATGATCGAGCAGGGCGTCGGCAGCATTATCAACATTGCGTCGACCCACTCGTCCCACATCATTCCCGGCTGTTTTCCTTACCCGGTGGCCAAGCATGGCTTGCTCGGCCTGACCCGCGCCCTGGGCATCGAATACGCCCCCAAGGGCATACGCGTCAACGCCATCGCACCGGGCTACATCGAAACCCAACTGAACGTCGACTATTGGAACGGCTTTGCCGATCCTCATGCCGAACGCCAGCGCGCGCTGGATCTGCACCCGCCACGCCGCATCGGGCAACCGATCGAAGTGGCAATGACGGCCGTGTTCCTGGCCAGTGATGAAGCACCTTTCATCAACGCTTCATGCATCACCATTGATGGTGGACGTTCGGTCATGTACCACGACTGAATATTCCTGAATTACAGTCGGAAACTTCGCCTGTAATTCAATCATCATACGATATGACTATTTGGATCTATGCTGTAGCAACTTGCTGTGCCGTCCAGCCTGCGTTTTGCCACCGAAGGTGGAGCAGACCCTGGACGTTTGGCTTTCAATAAAAAAAACAAGGAGTCAACTATGAATCATCGTCGTGGGATCCGTTCCCTGTGCCGCGTTGCCCTGGCAGTTGCCGCGGTCGGTCTTAGCAGTACCTTGCTGGCGGCTGAAGAAGTGAAGATCGGTTTTCTGGTCAAGCAAGCCGAGGAGCCCTGGTTCCAGACCGAATGGGCGTTCGCCGAGAAGGCGGGCAAGGACAAGGGCTTCAAGGTGATCAAGATTGCCGTGCCCGATGGCGAGAAGACCCTCTCGGCCATCGACAGCCTCGCGGCCAACGGCGCCAAGGGCTTTGTGATCTGCCCGCCGGACGTGTCGCTCGGCCCGGCCATCGTTGCCAAGGCCAAACTCAACGACATGAAAGTCATCGCCGTCGATGACCGTTTCGTCGATGCCAGCGGCAAGTTCATGGAAGACGTGCCGTACCTCGGCATGGCCGCGTTCGAAGTGGGCCAGAAGCAGGGCGCCGCCATGGCCGCTGAAGCCAAAAAACGTGGTTGGGACTGGAAAGAAACCTACGCGGTGATCAACACCTTCAACGAGCTGGACACCGGCAAGAAACGCACTGACGGTTCGATTGACGCTCTCAAGAAAGCCGGTATGCCGGACGATCATATCCTCACCACGGCGCTCAAGACCCTCGACGTACCGGGGAGCATGGACTCCACCAACTCCGCCCTGGTGAAACTGCCCAGCGGTGCGAAGAACCTGATCATCGGCGGCATGAACGACAACACTGTGCTGGGCGGCGTGCGCGCGACTGAAAGCGCCGGGTTCAAGGCTGACAACGTGATCGGGATCGGCATCAACGGCACCGACGCCATTGGCGAGCTGAAGAAGCCCCACAGCGGTTTCTTCGGTTCGATGCTGCCTAGCCCGCACATCGAAGGCTACAAGACTGCCGAGATGATGTTCGAGTGGGTCACCACCGGCAAGGAACCACCGAAGTACACCGCCATGGACGAGGTGACGCTGATCACTCGGGAGAACTTCAAGCAGGAGCTGGAAAAGATCGGCCTGTGGAATTGACGGCCGGTTGATTCAAAAGCGGCCCTGGTGTCTTGGGGCCGCTTGATCTCTGTGAGTTCGAGGTGGTTATGCAAGCGCAAACAGCGACACAGCAACACAACATTGGCGCCAGCTTGCGGTTCAATGGAATCGGCAAGGCCTTTCCCGGCGTACAGGCGTTGGCCAATATCAGCTTTGTTGCCCATCCAGGCCAGGTTCATGCCTTGATGGGGGAAAACGGCGCGGGCAAGTCCACGTTGCTGAAGATTCTGGGTGGGGCCTACATCCCGAGCAGCGGCGAGCTGCAGATCGGCGAACAGACGATGGCCTTCAAATGCACGGCCGACAGCATCGCCAGCGGCGTGGCGGTGATTCACCAGGAGCTGCACCTGGTGCCGGAAATGACGGTGGCCGAGAATCTGTTCCTGGGCCATCTGCCGGCGCGTTTCGGCCTGGTCAACCGCGGCGTGTTGCGCCAGCAGGCATTGACGCTGCTCAAAGGCCTGGCCGACGAAATCGATCCCCAGGAAAAAGTCGGTCGCCTGTCCCTCGGTCAGCGCCAACTGGTGGAAATCGCCAAGGCCCTATCCCGTGGCGCCCATGTAATTGCTTTCGATGAACCCACCAGTAGTCTTTCTGCTCGGGAAATCGACCGCTTGATGGCGATCATCGCGCGTCTGCGGGACGAGGGCAAAGTAGTGCTGTATGTCAGCCACCGCATGGAAGAGGTGTTCCGCATCTGTAACGCGGTGACGGTATTCAAGGACGGCCGCTATGTGCGCACCTTCGACAACATGAGCGAGTTGACCCACGATCAGTTGGTCACCTGCATGGTTGGTCGCGACATCGAGGACATCTACGATTACCGCCCCCGTGAGCGCGGTCACGTGGCGCTGCAGGTCGAGCGCCTGCTCGGTCCAGGGTTGCGTGAGCCGGTGAGTTTCCAGGTGCATAAAGGTGAAATCCTCGGATTGTTCGGGCTGGTGGGGGCCGGACGTACCGAGTTGCTGCGATTGCTCAGCGGCCTGGAACGCCAGACCGAAGGCAGCATGGTCCTGCACGGTGAGGCGCTGAAACTGCGTTCGCCCCGGGATGCCATCGCCGCCGGCGTGCTGCTCTGTCCGGAAGACCGCAAGAAGGAAGGCATCATGCCGCTGGCCAGCGTCGGTGAGAACATCAACATCAGCGCCCGCAGTGCCCATTCAACCTTCGGCTGCCTGCTGCGCGGCGACTGGGAAAAGGGCAATGCCGACAAGCAGATCAGGGCGTTGAAAGTGAAGACTCCGACGGCGGGGCAGAAAATCATGTACCTGTCCGGCGGCAACCAGCAGAAGGCGATCCTCGGTCGCTGGCTGTCGATGCCGATGAAAGTCCTGTTGCTGGACGAGCCCACGCGCGGCATCGACATCGGTGCGAAGGCGGAGATCTACCAGATCATCCACAACCTGGCGGCCAATGGCATTGCGGTGATTGTGGTGTCCAGCGACCTGATGGAAGTGATGGGCATTTCCGACCGGATCCTGGTGCTGTGCGAAGGGGCCATGCGCGGCGAGCTGCCGCGTGACCAGGCCAACGAATCCAACCTGTTGCAACTGGCGCTGCCACGCCAACGCGTTGCCGACGCGGCGAACTGAGAGGTAAATCATGACCATTCAAAACAATGCACTGCCAACGGCACGCAAACCCCTGGATATGCGTCGCTTCCTGGACGACTGGGTCATGCTGCTGGCGGCTATCGGTATCTTCGTACTTTGTACGCTGATGATCGACAACTTCCTGTCGCCTTTGAACATGCGGGGCCTTGGCCTGGCGATTTCCACCACCGGCATCGCGGCCTGCACCATGTTGTATTGCCTGGCGTCCGGGCACTTCGACTTGTCCGTCGGCTCGGTGATTGCCTGCGCCGGCGTGGTCGCGGCGGTGGTGATGCGCGATACCAACAGCGTGTTCCTGGGCGTCTGCGCCGCGCTGGTGATGGGGCTGATCGTTGGCCTGATCAACGGCATCGTCATTGCCAAGCTGCGGGTCAATGCCTTGATCACCACGCTGGCGACCATGCAGATCGTTCGTGGCCTGGCCTACATCTTTGCCAATGGCAAGGCAGTGGGTGTGTCCCAGGAATCGTTCTTCGTGTATGGCAACGGCCAGTTGTTCGGTGTGCCGGTACCGATCCTGATCACCGTCGTCTGCTTTGTGTTCTTCGGCTGGTTGTTGAACTACACCACCTATGGGCGTAACACCATGGCCATTGGTGGTAATCAGGAAGCGGCGTTGCTGGCGGGCGTGAACGTCGATCGCACCAAGATCATCATCTTCGCTGTGCATGGGGTGATCGGGGCGCTGGCGGGTGTGATCCTGGCCTCGCGCATGACCTCCGGCCAACCGATGATCGGCCAGGGCTTCGAACTGACGGTGATCTCGGCCTGCGTCCTGGGTGGGGTATCGTTAAGCGGCGGGATCGGCATGATCCGTCATGTGATTGCCGGAGTGCTGATTCTGGCAATCATTGAAAACGCGATGAACCTGAAGAACATCGACACCTTCTACCAATACGTCATCCGTGGCTCGATCCTGCTGCTCGCCGTGGTCATCGACCGCATGAAACAGCGCTGAAACCTGCTTCGACCGGGCGGGCCCCATCGCGGGCAAGCCCGGCTCCCGCAGGGTTATGTGTCAGTCACAGATTCCGTGCACGGCGCGGCTCAGTGTGGGAGCGGGCTTACCTGCGATGGGGCCCGCCCTGACGCCGCCAATCAAGCTGCCTTGCGCAACGCCTCGATCAACTCTTGCTTGCGCATCTTCGAACGCCCGGGAATGTTCTTCGCCCGGGCTTCTTTCATCAGGCTGTCGACGGTCTGGGTTTCATGGGAAGCCCTGCTGCGGCGCGGGTGGCCTTCCCGGGTCTTGGCCGCACGACGGGCCGATTCCTTGCGGTCGGTTTTCTTTTCCGCGGCCGGTTTATGTTTCCCCGAACCGCCGGAACGCTCGCCGCCGCCGGACTGTTTGTTCACCGTCGCCCAGGCCCGTGCCTCGGCCGTGTCCTCGGACAGGCCTTTCTTCTCGTAGCTTTTTTCGATGTGTCCGGCCTTGCGCTTTTGCTCGGCGGTGTATTTGTCTTTGCTTCCACGAGGCATGGGATTCTCCTCCTCAAGTGTGTGAGCAGAGGCTACTGGCTGGCGCCACCTTCGGAGCCCGAACCACCGGTGGTGGTTTTCGAGCCCACGCCGGTTTCGGCGTTATCGGGCGCTGCAGAGTCCGGCGTGTTCATGCCACCCTGACGGCCCATGTCATTACCTTGCACGCGCGGATCGGTGCCGGTGGCGGGTGGCTGGCCATTGTTCAAGGTGCCGCCACCGGTGCCGTCGGTGTTCAACTTGGGCATGCCCTGTGTGGCCGGCGAGTGGGGAGCCTCCACCGGGTCGGTCGGTCCGGTACCAGAGGTGGACGCCGCTAAGGCCACCGAAGAGAGCAGTGCGGCAAATGTGAACGCAGTCAGCCTTGAAGTGATCATGGTGTCGCCTCCATTTTTCAGATGTTTGCCTGATCTTGGGCTGCCTTGGATCGAGGTTGGTGCCTCGGGGGCGACGAATGGTGCTTTCGAGCGTGCGTCATCATTTGGATTGAAATGTGACGAGTGCCGCGTGGCGGCTTAGTATGGCGCTTTCCATTGGCTACAAGGCCCGTTCATGTCGATCGAGATCCGTCCTGCGCAACCCAGCGATGCGCCTCAAATCCTTGCCTTCATCACCGAGCTGGCCGACTACGAAAAAGCCCGTCACGAAGTTATCGCCAGTGTGGCCGACATCGAGCGCAGCCTGTTCAGCGAAGGCGCAACTGCCCACGGGCTGATCTGCCTGCGTGATGGCGTACCGATTGGTTTCGCGGTGTTTTTCTTCAGCTACTCCACCTGGTTGGGCAGTAACTGTCTGTATCTGGAAGACTTGTACATCACGCCCGAACAGCGTGGCGGCGGTGCGGGCAAGACGTTGTTGCGTCACCTGGCCAAAGTCGCCTGCGACAACGATTGCGGTCGTTTCGAATGGAGTGTCCTGGACTGGAACACACCTGCGATCGAATTCTACAAATCCCTCGGCGCGCAACCCCAGGAAGAATGGGTGCGCTACCGGATGGACGGCAAGGTGCTACGGGATTTCGCCCAAGGCAATTGAAGGTTTCAGGAATACCCGGCGCCGGCATACTCGGCAAATCCCGGTCGTTGTTCGAGCCGTTTGCAGTACGCGGCGACGGCCGGGTAGTCCGGCCGCTCCATGGGCGTCTGGCGCCAGCGGTGCACGGACAGGCCGATGAGCACGTCCGCCAGGGAGAAATCCGCACCGGCGACATAGGCGCCGGTGCGATTCAACTGCTGCTCGAGCAACCCCATCTTTTCGTTCCAGCCTCTGACTCCGGCGGCGATGGATTGTGGATCCTGCATATCCGGATTCTTGCGCACCAGCGCATGAAACGCGTAACCCCATGACGGGTTGAGTTCCGTCGCCTGCCAATCCATCCACTGCTCGATCCTCGCCCGTGCGGCTGGTTCGACGGCGAGCAGATCACTGCGCCCATGCTTGCCTACCAGGTAACGGCAGATGGTGTTCGACTCCCAAAGCACACCGTTCTCATCGATGATCACCGGTACCTGAGCGTTTGGGTTAAGTGCGAGGAATGCCGGATCGTGAGTTGAATTGAAGCCGATGCCCCAGTCTTCACGTTCGTAGGAGATGTCCAGTTCCTGGCAGGTCCATAGCACTTTTCTGACGTTGATCGAGGAAGTGCGGCCGAGGATTTTCAGCAGTTGTCCCATTTCATTATCCCTGAGAGTTAAGGCATCCGGACAGGAAACGTAGCAGGGACGAGAGTGGATGGCGATGGTTTCGGATGTCTTTGTGTTCATCCCAATATATGGGAGTGATATTTATATATTGAGATTTATCTGCGGCCAGGTTTATAGTCCGTGCCACTCACTGCCAAAAAACAGAACAGGTGAAGCGGATGCAGGCGCAATTGATCGCGCTCGATTGGGGAACCACCTCACTACGGGCTTATAAACTCGCCGCGGGAGGCGAGGTGCTTGAGCAGCGCTCGCTGTCGTCGGGGATCATGCAGTTGCCTTCCGGGCCGCGGACCGTGGCCGGTCGGGAATGCACCGACGGTTTCGAGCTGGCGTTCGACGAGGCCTGCGGTGATTGGTTGGACGCGCAGCCGGGCCTGCCCGTCATTGCCTGCGGCATGGTCGGCAGCGCCCAGGGTTGGTGCGAAGCGCCTTACTGCGACACACCGGCAAACGTCGCCAATCTCGGACATTCCCTGCAAACCGTTCGCAGCCTTCGCGGTGTCGATGTGCATATCGTGCCTGGGGTGATCCAGCGCTCGCGGTTACCCAATGTGATGCGCGGCGAAGAAACTCAAGTACTCGGCGCCTTGCACAGCTTGCCGAGCGAAGCGGTGCTGATCGGCTTACCCGGCAGCCACTCGAAATGGGTGGAAGTAGTCGATGGCTGCATTGTGCATTTCGATACCTTCATGACCGGCGAAATCTTCGCGGTGCTCAGCGACCACAGCATTCTCGGCCGTACCCAGCAGCGCGGCGTCGCGTTCGATGGCGTGGCCTTCGATCGTGGTGTGCAGGTAGCGCTGTCGACGGACGGACAGATCGGGCCACTGTCCACCGTGTTCAGCGCTCGCAGCCTGGGGCTGACCGGTGAACTCGGCGCAAGCGCTCAGGCTGACTATCTCTCCGGCTTGTTGATTGGCCATGAGCTGACGGCACTGGCCGCGGCACAACGCCATCGGCGCAACAGCGTGCACTTGCCGACGGTGGTGCTGATTGGCAATTCCCAACTCTGCGCCCGTTATCAACGGGCCCTCGACGCCTGCGGATTTGCCCGGGTGACCCTGGCTGAACAGGCCACCGAACGAGGTTTGTGGCAGCTGGCCGTGGCGGCCGGGCTGCTTGAATCCAGCGTATCGCGTTAAACCTGACTGGAGGTCTGACATGCTCACACAAGCACTGGCGCACAACGGGTTGATCGCTATCCTGCGGGGTCTGCGTCCTGAAGAAGCGGCAGCCATCGGCGAAGTCCTGTACAGCGCTGGATTTCGCGTCATTGAGGTACCGCTCAATTCCCCCGAGCCGTACGAAAGTATCCGCATTCTGCGTAATACCTTGCCCGCCGACTGCCTGATCGGTGCCGGCACCGTGCTGACGCCGGAGCAGGTGGAGCTGGTGAAGGCCGCCGGCGGCCAGGTGATCGTCATGCCCCACAGCGATCCGAACGTGTTGCGGGCGGCGAAAGCGGCAGGGCTCTACCTCTCGCCCGGCGTCGCCACGCCTACCGAGGCATTTGCCGCGCTGGCCGAAGGCGCCCATGTGCTGAAGCTTTTTCCTGCCGAGCAAATGGGCCCGGCGGTGGTCAAGGCCTGGCTCGCGGTGTTGCCGGCCGGAACCGTGCTGGTGCCGGTGGGAGGGATCACGCCGGACAACATGGCGGTGTTCCTCGAGGCGGGCGTCAAGGGGTTCGGCCTGGGCTCCGGGCTGTTCAAGCCGGGCCTGACGGCGGACGAAGTTGCGGTGCGCGCCAAGGCTTACGTGGCCGCATGGAATGCCTTGAACTGAAGACTTTTCCAGCGCTGCGTGCGCTGCATCTGACAAGAGAGACAACAAGATGAAAATCACCAAGCTGACCACCTTTATCGTTCCGCCGCGCTGGTGCTTCCTCAAGGTCGAAACCGACGAGGGCGTGACTGGCTGGGGCGAGCCGGTGGTCGAGGGCCGCGCCCATACGGTGGCGGCCGCCGTTGAGGAATTGTCCGACTACCTGATCGGCAAAGACCCACGCAATATCGAAGACATCTGGACTGTCCTGTATCGCGGTGGTTTCTATCGCGGTGGTGCCGTCCATATGAGTGCTCTGGCCGGTATCGACCAAGCGCTGTGGGACATCAAGGGCAAGGCCCTGGGCGTGTCGGTCAGCGACCTGCTGGGCGGTCAGGTGCGCGACAAGATTCGCGTCTACTCCTGGATCGGCGGCGACCGGCCGGCGGACACCGCTCGCGCGGCGAAAGAAGCCGTAGGGCGGGGCTTCACCGCGGTGAAAATGAACGGTACTGAAGAACTGCAGTTTCTCGACACCTTCGAAAAAGTCGACCTGGCGCTCGCCAACGTGGCCGCGGTGCGGGACGCGGTAGGGCCGAACGTCGGCATTGGCGTGGACTTCCACGGCCGGGTCCACAAGCCGATGGCCAAGGTGCTGATGAAGGAGCTCGACCCATACAAGCTGATGTTCATCGAAGAACCGGTGCTCAGCGAAAACTATGAAGCCCTCAAGGAACTGGCGCCGCTGACCAGCACGCCGATTGCCCTGGGCGAGCGCCTGTTTTCCCGCTGGGATTTCAAACGGGTGCTCAGCGAAGGTTACGTGGACATCATCCAGCCGGATGCTTCCCACGCCGGCGGGATCACCGAAACCCGCAAGATCGCCAACATGGCCGAGGCCTACGATGTGGCGCTGGCGCTGCACTGCCCGCTGGGTCCGATTGCCCTGGCGGCGTGCCTGCAACTGGATGCGGCTTGCTACAACGCGTTCATCCAGGAGCAGAGCCTGGGCATCCACTACAACGAGAGCAACGACCTGCTGGATTACGTCAAGGATGCGCGGGTGTTCGACTACGACAAAGGCTTCGTGAAGATCCCCAACGGCCCGGGCCTGGGTATCGAGATCAACGAGGAGTACGTCATCGAACGCGCCGCCGTCGGCCACCGCTGGCGCAATCCGATCTGGCGCCATGCCGATGGCAGTTTTGCCGAGTGGTGAGTTCCCAGGCCCACCACTGAACCTTGTGGGAGCGAGCCTGCTCGCGATCGCGGTGGATCAGCTGATTAATGCGCTACTGACATACCGCCATCGCGAGCAGGCTCGCTCCCACAAAGGATCTCCATCGGCAAGGAGATCCCCCATCCTCGCGCCCGTTTCCTCAATAAACATAAGAAGAGGCACCTCACATGCAAGCGCACACCCTGAGCGCGCAGGCGTCGTTGGCGACGCCCAGCCGCAAGCGTTTTTTCATCATGGTCCTGCTTTTCATCACGGTGGTAATCAACTACCTGGACCGCAGCAACCTGTCGATTGCCGCTCCCGCGCTGACCAGTGAACTGGGCATCGATCCGATCCATGTCGGGCTGATCTTCTCGGCGTTCGGCTGGACCTACGCAGCCATGCAGATCCCCGGCGGCTGGCTGGTGGACCGCGTGCCACCGCGGATTCTGTACAGCGTCGCGTTGCTGTTGTGGTCGGTGGCCACGGTGATGCTCGGTTTTGCCGCCAGTTTCATCGCCTTGTTCGTGCTGCGCATGGCGGTCGGCGCCCTGGAGGCGCCGGCCTATCCCATCAACAGCCGTGTGGTCACCACATGGTTTCCCGAGCGCGAGCGGGCCACTGCCATCGGCTTCTACACCTCCGGACAGTTCGTTGGCCTGGCTTTCCTGACGCCAGTGCTGGCCTGGCTGCAACACACGTTCGGCTGGCACATGGTGTTCGTGGTGACCGGTGCGGTGGGCATTGTCTGGGCGGTGATCTGGTACGCGGTGTATCGCGAGCCTCGGGATTTCAAGGGCGCCAACGCTGCCGAAATTGATTTGATTCGCGAGGGCGGCGGTTTGGTGGACATCCAGGCCGAGGCGGCCGAGACCAAGGCAAAATTCAGCTGGACCGACCTGGGTGTCGTGCTGACCCGGCGCAAGCTGTGGGGCATTTACCTGGGCCAGTTCTGCCTGAACTCCACGCTGTGGTTTTTCCTGACGTGGTTCCCGACCTACCTGGTGAAATATCGCGGCATGGACTTCATCAAGTCCGGCCTGCTGGCGTCGCTGCCGTTCCTCGCGGCGTTTGTCGGCGTGTTGTGTTCCGGGTTCTTTTCCGACTGGCTGATCCGTCGCGGCGCCACGGTCGGGTTCGCCCGGAAGCTGCCGATCATTGGCGGGCTGCTGATCTCGACCTCGATCATTGGTGCCAACTTCGTTGAATCGACGCCGATGGTGATCGCGTTCCTGGCGCTGGCTTTCTTCGGCAACGGCCTGGCATCGATCACCTGGTCGCTGGTGTCGACCCTGGCGCCGTCGCGGCTGCTCGGGCTGACGGGTGGGGTGTTCAACTTGATCGGTAACCTGGCGGCCATCGCCACGCCGATCGTCATCGGCTTCCTCGCCAGCGGCGATTCGTTTGCCCCGGCCATCACCTATATCGCCGTTCTGGCACTGGTGGGGGCGCTGTCCTACATCCTGCTGGTTGGGAAGGTCGAGCGCATCGAGTTGTAGTCCGACGGGGCGGGCGACCATAATGCGGCCCGTTCCCCGCTCACTGTTGAAGGCCGGATATGCAGCAAGACGATCCAAAAATCACCAAGGACGCAGCGCCTACAGGCACCCAGACATTACTGCGCGGCCTGGGTGTGGTTCAGGCGGTCGCCAGCGGTGCCCGTGACCTGAAGGAAATCGCCCGGCTGATCGGCACGACCCGCAGCACCACCCATCGCCTGGCCAGTTGCCTGGTGGACGAGCGTTACCTGCGCGTGGTGCCACAGGTGGGTTACCTGCTGGGGCCGAAGTTGATCGAACTGGGTTTCCAGGCGCGGGAAGATCTGCCGCTGGTGAGCCTGGCGGGACCGTATCTGGACGAGTTGTCGGCGTTGACCGGCGACACCGTTCACCTGGCGATTCGCGAGGGTGACGAAGTTTTGTACCTGCTGAAGAATCCGGGGCGCAACGGCCCGGAAATGCGCTCGCGGGTGGGTCATCGCATGCCATTGGCACGCACGGGGATCGGCAAGGCGCTGATGCTCGATGATCCCGAGGAAAATTGGCGGCGCTTGTACGAAATCAGTCTGCCGGCCGCTGGGAAGAATCAGTTCTGGCCCCAGCACCAGGAGCAATCCTGGGAGCAGTTCCAGCAGCGAATGGTGGAGTATGTGGCGGGAGGCTACGCCTTCGACCTGGAAGACAACGAACCGTCGATCCGTTGCGTGGCGGCACCGATCCGGGACGCAGGCAAGCGGATTGTCGCCGGTATCAGCATTGCCAGCACCGTGCCCTACATGCCGTTGGAAAAAATGGCCGAGCTGATTCCCCTGGTCAAAGGGGTCACAGCCCGGCTGTCGGCGGAGCTGGGTGCCAAGGTCTGATTAGTGGCCTGTGTGGCTAATGCATGCACTCGAATTAACCGTACAGGCCACTGCGTCAGGCCTTGAGCGTCGCCATGTCGATGACAAAGCGGTACTTCACGTCACCGGCGATCATGCGGCTGTAGGCTTCGTTGATCTGGCGGATGTCGAGCATTTCAACGTCGCAACTGATGTTGTGCTCGGCGCAGAAATCCAGCACTTCCTGGGTTTCTGCGATGCCACCGATCAACGAACCGGCCAATACGCGACGACCCATGATCAAATTGGCGGCATGGACCGGCGGATCGATCGGCTCGACCAGGCCCACCAGGATGTGCACGCCGTCGAAACGCAACGTCCCCAGGTAGGGATTGAGGTCGTGCTGTACTGGAATGGTGTCCAGCAGGAAGTGGAAGCGTCCGGCGGCAGCGGCCATCTGCTCGGCGTCGGTGGACACGATCACATGGTCCGCGCCCTGGCGACGGGCTTCTTCCGCCTTGCTCGCCGAGCGGGTGAACAACGTCACTTCGGCGCCCATGGCCTTGGCGAACTTGATACCCATGTGGCCGAGGCCGCCCATGCCGAGCACGCCGACCTTGTCACCGGCCTTCACGCCGTAGTGCTTGAGGGGGGAGTAGGTGGTGATGCCGGCGCAGAGAATCGGTGCGGCGCTGGCCGGGTCGAGTGCGGCGGGGATACGCAACACGAAATGTTCGTTGACCACGATGCTGTCGGAGTAGCCACCCATGGTATGGCCGCCGCTGATACGGTCCGGGCTGGCATAGGTCTGGGTCATGCCCTGGTAGCAGTATTGCTCCAGGTCAGCATGGCAGGCTTCGCACTCGCGGCAGGAGTCGACCATGCAGCCAACACCCACCAAGTCGCCGATCTTATAGCGGGTGACATCTGCACCGACGGCGGTAACCTTGCCTACGATCTCGTGGCCGGGCATCAGCGGGTAGACCGCGATGCCCCATTCGTTGCGGGCCTGGTGGATATCGGAGTGGCAGACGCCACAGTAGAGAATGTCGATTGCCACGTCGTCGGCCTGCGGGCTGCGCCGCTCGAACTTCATGGGGGCGAGGGGCGCGGTGGGCGATTGAGCGGCGTATCCGATGGCAGTGTACATAGTGAACCTCGCTAAACAATGAACAGTCAGGCGATCTATTCTGGGAGCCATGGCCGCATCCCGCGATGGCGATTCCTACGGGTGTCATGCCTAATCCTCCGACCTTGGCCGTAGATCGATCCTATGGAGCGCCAGACCTGCGATGATGTTCCCATCCCTTTTTCCGTGAAGTTTTTCCCATGTTGCTGACCCGCTATCTCGATGCCAACGCGGCGCTGGTTTCGCTGATCGAACCTCTGGCGACCCGTGACGGCTTTATTCCTACACAGCTGCCTGGCGTACAAGTGCTGCGGTGCAGCCAAGACATCGCCCGTGGTCCGCAGCTCTACGAGCCGAGCCTGGTGATCATTGCCCAGGGCAGCAAACTGGCTTACCTGGGACCGCGCACGCTGGAATACGGCGCCGGGCATTACCTGATCCAGGCGCTGCCGGTGCCGTTCGAGTGCGAAACCTACGCCATGCCCGATGCTCCGCTGCTCGGGATTTCCGTTGCGATCGATCGGGCGCTGTTGGGCGAGCTGGTGCTGGCCATGGGGTTGATGCCGGGGCGAAGCCTCGCGGCCCAGACGCCGGAATCCATGACCAGCGCCGTGCTCGATGGCGCCATGCGCGGATGCGTCGAGCGTCTGTTGCACTGCCTGCACGATCCGCTGGAATGCCAGGTGATGGGCCAGGCGCGCTTGCGGGAATTGCTCTTCGCGGCGTTGCGCGGCCCCCAGGCCGATGTGTTGCGGGCGTTGGTGGAGCAGCAAGGGCAGTTCGCCCGGATCGCTGCCGCATTGAGCCATTTGCACGCGCACTTCACCGAGCCGCTCAACGTCGAGACGCTGGCCAACTGCGCGAACATGAGCGCTTCAACCTTTCATGAGCATTTCAAGCGCAGTACCTTGCTGTCGCCGGTGCAGTACCTCAAGCGATTGCGCCTGCTCAAGGCGCAGCGGCTGTTGCTCAGCGAGGGCATGGGCGTGGCCCAGGTCGCACATCAGGTGGGCTACCAGAGCTCGTCGCAGTTCAGCCGGGAGTACAAGCGCTACTTCGAGCGCAACCCCGGGGAGGAACGTGCCGCCTGAACCGCTGCAGATCCCCTGTGGGAGCGAGCCTGCTCGCGATAGCGGTTCATCTATCGGCATTTTTACTGGCTGACACACCGCCTTCGCGAGCAGGCTCGCTCCCACAGGGAGATCGGCGCTCCATTCATTGCAGGCAACAAAAAGGCCCCCATTGCGGGAGCCATGATGTTCAGCGAATCGGCTTACATGTTCGGGTAAGTCGGCCCACCGGCGCCTTCCGGCGAGACCCAGGTGATGTTCTGGGCCGGGTCCTTGATGTCGCAGGTCTTGCAGTGGACGCAATTCTGGGCGTTGATCTGGAAGCGTTTCTCGCCGTCCTCCTTGGTCACCACCTCATACACGCCGGCCGGGCAGTAGCGTTGGGCCGGTTCGTCGTACAGGGGCAGGTTCTTGCTGATCGGGATGCTCGGATCGGTCAGTTTCAGGTGGCAGGGTTGTTCTTCTTCATGGTTGGTACCGGAGATGAACACCGAGCTGAGTTTGTCGAAGCTGATCTTGCCGTCCGGTTTCGGATAGTCGATCTTCTTGCAATCGGCTGCCAGCTTCAGGCAGGCATAGTCGGGTTTGTTGTCATGCAGGGTGAACGGCAGCTTGCCGCCGAATATGTTCTGGTCGAGCCAGTTGAAGCCGCCACCGATGATTGCGCCATACTTGTGGATCGCCGCGCCGAAGTTGCGGCTGGCGAACAGCTCTTCATACAGCCAGCTCTTCTTGAAGCTATCAACGTAAGCAGTCAGTTCATCACCGCCTTCGGATTCGGCGAACAGGCGATCGGCCACGGCATCGGCGGCGAGCATGCCGGACTTCATGGCGGTGTGGCTGCCCTTGATCTTGGCGAAGTTCAGCGTGCCCAGGTCGCAACCGATCAATGCACCGCCTTTGAAGACCATTTTCGGCAGCGAGTTCAGGCCGCCCTTGCAGATGGCGCGGGCGCCGTAGCTGACGCGCTTGCCGCCTTCCAGATACTGCTTGAGCACCGGGTGATGCTTGAGGCGTTGGAACTCGTCGAACGGCGACAGGTAGGTGTTGCTGTAGGACAGGTCGACGATCAGGCCCACGACCACCTGGTTGTTTTCCAAGTGATATAGGAACGAGCCGCCGGTGTTCTCGGTGCCCATGATGTCCAGCGGCCAGCCGGCGGTGTGCACCACCAGGCCAGGTTGATGTTTGGCCGGGTCGATTTCCCAGATTTCCTTCAAACCGATGCCGTAGTGCTGGGCGTCTGCATCGCTGTCCAGGTTGAAGCGCTTGATCAGTTGCTTGCCGATATGGCCGCGGCAGCCTTCGGCGAACAACGTGTACTTACCGCGCAGTTCCATGCCGGGCGTGTAGAGGCCTTCCTTCGGATGGCCTTCACGGTCGACACCCAGATCGCCGGTGATAATCCCGCGGACAACGCCGTTTTCGTCAAACAGCGCTTCCTGGGCGGCGAAGCCCGGGTAGATTTCCACGCCGAGGTTCTCGGCCTGCTGGGCCAGCCAGCGGCAAAGATTGCCGAGGGAAATAATATAGTTGCCTTCGTTGTGCATGGTCTTGGGCACGAAGAAGTCAGGGATTTTGTTCGCAGTGTCGGCGTTCCTCAGGACATAAATGTCATCGCGCTTGACTGGCGTGTTCAGCGGGGCGCCGAGTTCCTTCCAGTCCGGGAACAGTTCATTCAGGGCGCGGGGCTCGAACACCGCGCCGGAAAGGATGTGTGCACCGACTTCGGAGCCTTTTTCCACCACGCAGACGCTGATTTCCTTACCGGCTTCGGCGGCCTTCTGCTTCAGGCGGCAGGCGGCAGACAGGCCAGCGGGGCCGGCACCGACGATGACCACGTCGAATTCCATGTATTCGCGTTCCACAGGCTATCTCCTACTCTCAAGGCTCACGGTTTTTCTAATTGGAGGTTGGGCGTTGCATCCATTGTTTCCTTCGGGAAAAGACGAAAGCGACAATGGATGACCCGCAGTTCTCTCTTGGGGGCGCATTATATCTACACCACTCTCAGGGTCCAATACAAACGTTTGTTTGAAATAGCCGCAGGCCAGATAAATCACCGACGTGCGGCTTATGACTGGCCATTTTGCCGTATTGACCGGAATAGGCGTTCCGGTCAAGATACGGGCGGTTTTGCGCTCGCCGTAGGCTGACTGTTGGTTTCAAGAGCACCTCTAAAGACAGGGCGAAGGCAGCACAAAGTGACGTATTGCGTGTTCGGACGCGCAGTTTACACGCCGCGATAATGAATGACTCATCGGTCACCATCGACGAGCGGTCTTCACTCCCGTGAGCAAGGTCATGTGTGGTTCATGCCGGCGTTTTTAGAGGTGCCCTTGCGCCCATGAGCATCAACCGCCAGGTTCGCCTAGGCGACTTTCTTTTCACCGGAGAGTAACGAGGAATCCATGAAGGTTCTTGTAGCTGTCAAACGAGTGGTCGACTATAACGTCAAGGTTCGCGTCAAGGCGGACAACTCCGGCGTCGACCTCGCCAACGTCAAGATGTCGATGAACCCTTTCTGCGAAATCGCCGTGGAAGAAGCCGTACGCCTGAAAGAAAAAGGCGTGGCGACCGAAATCGTCGTCGTCTCCATCGGCCCGACCACCGCCCAGGAGCAACTGCGCACTGCGCTGGCGCTGGGTGCCGATCGTGCCATTCTCGTCGAATCCGCCGAGGAGCTGACTTCCCTGGCCGTGGCCAAGCTGCTCAAGGCCGTTGTCGACAAGGAACAGCCACAGCTGGTGATCCTCGGCAAACAAGCCATCGACAGCGACAACAACCAGACTGGCCAGATGCTCGCCGCATTGAGCGGATACGGTCAGGGCACCTTTGCGTCGAAAGTCGAAGTGTCCGGCGACAGCGTTGCCGTGACCCGTGAAATCGACGGCGGCGCGCAGACCGTTTCCCTGAAGCTGCCGGCCATTGTCACCACCGACCTGCGTTTGAACGAGCCGCGCTACGCGTCTCTGCCAAACATCATGAAAGCCAAGAAGAAGCCGCTTGAAGTGCTGACTCCTGACGCTTTGGGCGTTTCCACCGCCTCCACCAACAAGACCCTCAAAGTCGAAGCGCCGGCCGCACGCAGCGCGGGCATCAAGGTCAAGTCGGTGGCTGAACTGGTCGAGAAACTGAAAAACGAAGCGAAGGTAATCTGATCATGACTATCTTGGTAATCGCTGAACACGATAACAAGGCGCTGGCCCCGGCCACGCTGAACACCGTTGCTGCCGCTGCCAAAATCGGTGGCGATATCCACGTTCTGGTAGCCGGGCAGGGCGCTGGCGCCGTGGCTGAAGCTGCCGCGAAAATCGCTGGCGTGGCGAAAGTGCTGTCGGCCGACAATGCCGCTTACGCGCACCAGTTGCCGGAAAACGTTGCACCACTGGTAGCCGAGTTGGGCAAGGCCTACAGCCACATCCTGGCTGCCGCCACGTCCAACGGCAAGAACATCCTGCCGCGCGTTGCCGCTGCCCTGGACGTCGACCAGATTTCCGAGATCATCTCGGTGGAAAGCGCCGACACTTTCCAGCGTCCGATCTATGCCGGTAACGCCATTGCCACCGTGCAGTCGACCGCTGCGATCAAGGTCATCACTGTCCGCGCCACCGGTTTCGACCCGGTAGCGGCCGAAGGTGGCTCGGCCGCCGTCGAAGCCGTCAGCGCTGCCCACGACGCCGGCATTTCCAGCTTCGTCAACGAAGAACTGGCCAAGTCCGATCGTCCTGAACTGACCGCTGCCAAGATCGTCGTTTCCGGCGGCCGTGGCATGCAGAACGGTGACAACTTCAAGCACCTGTACGCCCTGGCTGACA
Source organism: Pseudomonas corrugata (assembly GCF_001269905.1). GTDB lineage: Bacteria > Pseudomonadota > Gammaproteobacteria > Pseudomonadales > Pseudomonadaceae > Aquipseudomonas > Aquipseudomonas corrugata. The sequence goes on from NZ_LHVK01000003.1 coordinate 508,368, forward strand.
AGCTGGGCGCTGCCGTCGGCGCTTCCCGCGCTGCGGTCGACGCAGGTTTCGTACCCAACGACATGCAGGTCGGTCAGACCGGCAAGATTGTTGCGCCACAGCTGTACATTGCCGTCGGTATCTCCGGCGCGATCCAGCACCTGGCTGGTATGAAGGACTCCAAGGTGATCGTTGCGATCAACAAGGACGAAGAAGCACCGATCTTCCAGGTGGCCGATTACGGCCTGGTGGCAGATCTGTTCGAAGCGGTCCCTGAGTTGGAGAAGCTGGTCTAATCCGGCCTCTTCACTTATAAAGAGCCCGGCTTTGACCGTAGTGCAGTTCATTTAAGGTACCTCTGAGTCCTTGAATGAGCGCAATGCGGTCCTGGCCGGGCTTTTTATTGTCTGCATTTTCAAGGGGAGCGTAACGCCATGGATCTTCGCCGTTTGGCCGGCTGGTCGTTGCTGTGGGCGCTGGCGAGCGTGCCGGGCCTGTCTGTCGCCGCCGGCAAGTGCGAGCGGCTGATCGCCACCGGCAGCCCGGATGCGCCGCCTTATCTCTGGCAGGACCCCCAGGATCCCAAGCACTTGATCGGTGCCAGTGCCGACTTGCTGAGTCAGGTTGCGGGAGCGTTGGGCATCAAGGTCGTATTGCTCTATGCCGGCACTCAAGCCCAGGCACTGGAGGAGGTGCGCAGCGGGCGCATGGATCTGTTCGCCGATGCCTCGCTGACGCCCACCGGGCTTGATTTCCTGGACTACGTTCATCCCCCCGTGCTGGAGAACGATCACCTGGTCTGGACCCGCAAGGATTCTCCACTGGTCGTCAATCGGCCCGAAGATCTGCAAGGTCATCCCGGTGCCTTGTCGGAAAAGGCTCGTATGACCCAGGAATTTGGTCTCTTTGCCGAGCAGAAATTGACCCTGGTCCGCACCTCCAACCTGACCCAGGCCTTTCAGAAATTGCTGCTGGGGGAGGTGGAGTATGTCCTCGCCGGGCGTTACTCGGGCCTGGCGATGGCGCAGACGTTGGGCATGGCGAACGACCTGCAAGCTGCTGCACAACCGGTGGATAAACCGGGGCTGTTCCTCGCGGTTTCCCATGACTCCGCCTGCAACGACCCATGGTTGCGCGGACAGCTGGCACAAAAGATGACAGAATTGGCCGCGTCCGGCCTGACGGAGGCTGTGTTGCAGCGCAATCTCGAACGTTGGAACACACAGTTGCAGCCACCTGTCGGCGCCCCAAAACAGTAGGGAACATTAGTGACTATTCGACCTCTTTTCGCTGCCCTGGCCGTTCTGGCTCTGGCGGGCTGCGCAGCCGATCCGGCGCCGAATGAACAGATCCGCCTGACTGAACAGGCGCTGGAACAAGCCCGGGCGGTGGGAGCCACTGCCGATGAAGTGCCTGAATTGAAACTCGCCGAAGAAAAGTTCGCCCGCGCAAAGTCCAACATGGCCGATGAGTCGTACAAGAAGGCGCGCATGCGCGCCGAGCAAGCCGAGCTGGACGCACGTCTGGCCGAAGCGAAGGTGCTGACCCTCAAGAGCCAGGAGCAGTTGAACGTGCTCGACACCCGTATCAAGCGCTTGCGTAAACAACTGCGGGAGGATGCCCAATGAAGCACTCCCATGTGTTTGGCGGTTTGATCCTGGCGGGCCTGGCCAGTCTGTACGGCTGTGCAGGTCAGCGCAGTGAAGCGGCACTGGAAAAAGCCAGTACCGATTTCCAGAAGGTGAAGGAAGACGCCAACGTCCTGCGCGCAGCGCCCAGAGACGTGATTCGCGCCGGAGAGTCACTGGCCCGGGCTGATCGCTTGTCTACTTACTGGGGCAGCGGTGAGGATGTATTACATTACGCCTACCTCAGCCAGCGCTACAGTGAGATCGCCCGAGAGCACAGCAACCAGGTGCTGAACACAGAGCGTGCGACGAAGCTCGAACTGGAGCGCCAGCGCCTGCAGTTGGCTCTGCGCGAATCCAAGTTGCTCAGTGTCCAGCAGCAGGGCAAGTGGCTGGAAGAGCAGATCATGGAAATGACCACCACCCAGACCGATCGCGGCCTGGTGATGACTCTCGGCGATGTCCTGTTCGACACCGGCCAGGCTGAATTGAAAAACTCGGCCAACCGGGTCGTGCTCAAGATCGTGCAGTTCCTGCAACTCAACCCCAAGCGGGTGGTGCGCATCGAAGGCTATACCGACAGCACCGGTGGCAAGCAGGAGAACCTCAAGCTGTCCCGGGACCGCGCCCAGGCGGTGGCGGATGTGCTGGTGGATCTGGGGATCGATGACAAGCGCATCCAGGTCGAAGGCTACGGCGACGAGTTCCCGGTGGACGTCAACGCCACCGAGCGTGGCCGGGCACAGAACCGGCGGGTTGAAATTGTGTTCTCCGACGAGAAGGGCCAGCTCGGCGCTGCCCGCTAAAGGGTCGCGTCACTGGAAAACCCGGCCCCTCAGGGGCGCCGGGTTTTTTTGTGCTTGTGGTTCCACGTTCGCGCACAGTTGGGGCTGTCACTGCACTGTACGGTCGAGTAATCTGGTAACTGTCCCCGTACACTTCTAAACTGTTCCGGTATCGTTTCCTACAAGAACAACATGCCCGTGAAATCGAGTGCTGCGTCATGACCAACCTCTTGCTCTACCAACGTATTGCTCAGCAACTGGCCGAAGACATCCGCCGGGGTGTGTATCAACCCGGTGAGCGCGTGCCGTCGGTGCGCAAGATGAGTTCGCAGCTCAACGTCAGTCACGCGACGGTGTTACAGGCCTATGCCAACCTTGAGGACCAAGGGCTGATTCGTGCGCGACCGCAGTCGGGTTATTACGTGCACCAGACGCCGGCGCTTACGGCGCCGACCCCGGATATTGCCCGGGTAGAGCGTCCAGGGTTGGTGACTCGCAGCAGTATCATCCAGCAGGTATTGGTCGAGTCCCGTCGCGAAGGGGTATTTCCGTTGGGGGCGGCGGTCCCGAGTGTGGATTACCTGCCTGTACGGGCATTGCATCAGCAATTGGCCAAGGTCACGCGCTTCCATAGCCCGCGGGCGTTCAGCTACATGTTCAGCCCGGGCTTCGAACCGTTGCGTCGCCAGGTGGCGATTCGCATGCGCGACGCAGGCGTCGTCGTGGACCCTTCCGAAGTGGTGATTACCCACGGCTGCGTCGATGCGCTGCAGATGTCCCTGCGGGTACTGACCCGGCCAGGAGATCTGATCGCTGCCGAATCGCCCACTTACTATGGTTTGCTGCAACTGGCGGATCTGTTGGGCCTCAAGGTCATCGAGATCCCCAGCGACCCGGTGACCGGCATGAGTCTGGAGGCCCTGCAACTGGCGGCCAACCAGTGGTCGATCAAGGCGCTGGTGCTGACCACGCGGCTGAGCAACCCTCTTGGCGGTACGATGCCCGAGGAGCGGCAGAAGCAACTGTTGCGACTGGCTTCGGACTTCGACATTCAGATTGTCGAGGATGACATCTACGGCGAGTTGATGTTCGAGCAAGGTCGCACCAAAGCGCTCAAGGCCTATGATCGACTGGACCGGGTCATCTACTGTTCGAGTTTTTCCAAGACGTTGTCGCCGGGTGTACGCATCGGCTGGATGATCGCCGGCAAATTCCAGCAGGAGATCCAGCGACTGCAGACGTTCAGTACGCATTCGGCGTGCAGCGTCACGCAGATGGGCATCGCGGCCTATCTGGAGAATGGCGGCTACGACCGCCATCTGCGCTATATCCGCCAGGAGTACCGCAAGAATCTCAGTGCCTTCCAGCTCGCGGTGCAACAGTACTTCCCCGAAGGCACGCAAATGAGCCGTCCCACCGGCGGCTTCATCCTGTGGGTCAGTCTGCCGGGGCGGGTCAATACCCAAGAGCTGCACGTCCGGGCCTTGCAGCAGGGGATCAGTATTGCGCCGGGGTTGATCTTCAGTAACACCGAGCAGTTCAACCACTGCATTCGCCTGAACTGCGGCATCCCTTGGAACCGTGAGGCGGAGCGGGCCTTGATGACGCTGGGGCTGTTGGCCACACAACTATGCCAGGAGACCGCCAGCGGTTTTTTGTAGGGATCAACGTGCTTGTCAGCGTCTGATTATCAGGCGAGCATGTACTTCTCTGCCGTAAGTGCCGTTGTATCTATGAAAGCCATTGCTCCTGCGACCTGGGTTTTGATCGGCCTGCTGACTGTCTTCCACGCCGGAGGTGTCGTGGCTGCTTCGGCGCAAGAAAAACCGGCCGCCAGCGCCACGAAAAGCGTGTCGAAAAAGCCACAGGCAGCGAAAAAAGCGCCTGCTAAAAAAACGGCTTCCCCGCAGAAGAAACGGGCCCCTATTGCCTCCAAGAGCAAGTCTGCCCATGAGGTTGCCAAGACTCCATTACCGCCAGCCAACCTGGATTTGAGCCTGCCACATGACATGGTTCAGAAACTGCAACCACCCGGCACAGTGCCGCTACCCCAGCGTGAGCCGCTGCTGCCGTCCATGTTCGGGCAGAAGCCGGATCCATTTCAGCTCAATGGCCGTCTGCTGAATAACGAAATGCAGCTGCCGTTGCGTAACTCGGAGCGACGGGAAGTGGAGGGGGCGGCCCTGGACTTTGAGTTCAAGCGATAAGTCTTCTCGACGCAGTTCGTCGCTGACTGTTCAGTCATCTGCCATTGGGCAAAAAAACACGCAGACGGTAATTTAAAACGAGTGTTTAAGCCGTTACTCTGTATTTCGTTATTGGGCCGTTACCCGTGAGGATGTCGTCGTCATGAAATGCCGTGAAGGCTGTGGCGCCTGCTGCATTGCCCCTTCCATCAGCTCGTCGATCCCAGGCATGCCTCACGGCAAACCTGCGGGAGAACGTTGTGTGCAATTATCGGTCGATAACTTGTGCCGGATCTTCGGTCTGCCGGAACGTCCAGCTGTGTGTTCGGGGTTTGCAGCCGACATCGAGGTCTGCGGCAACAGCAGCGAGGAAGCCATCCGACTGATCGGGTGGTGGGAGCAGGCCACAGCGTTTAACGGTTCAATGGACAGGGCTGAATAACGAAGCCCAATGACGAAATTCAAATGACCGGACTTCGACAATAAGGAAAAAAACTATGGGTTCGCTGCATCGTATGGCTGTGTTGTGTGGCTTGACCGCCTTTCTGGCAACCGCAACTGCGCAGGCGGAAGACTGGCAGGTCGTCAAGGAGCGGGACGGGATCAAGGTTTCACTCAGTGACGTGGCCGGCTCCAAGTACAAGGCCTACCGTGGCGTGACTGTCATGAAGACCACCATGACGAAGTTGCGAGCCTTGCAGGAAGACGTCCCGGGTGCCTGTGCCTGGATCCATGAGTGCAAGACCCAGAAGCTGCTCAAGCACGAAGGCAACCAGAGTTGGACCTATACCCAATTCAACACGCCGTGGCCGGTCACGTCCCGGGATTCGGTGCTGCAAGTCACCACCATCGAAGGCGCCGATGGCAGCCTGACCCGCAACCTCAAGGGCGTGCCGACCTACCTGCCGGAAGAGAAGGGGTTTGTGCGAGTGGCCCAGGTCGATGGTTTCTGGAAATTCACGCCCAAGGGCGAGGACCAGATCGAGGTAACCTATCAGGTCCATACCGAGCCCGGTGGTGATGTGCCGTCCTGGCTGGCCAACAAATTCGTGGTGGATGCACCGTTCAATACCTTGAAGGCCTTGAGGGAACGTGCCGAGAAATAATCGGCAGGTCTGATGGATGTCCACACCGGGACCGCCCTTGAGGCGGTCTTTTCATTGGTGCCGTCCAGGTAATCAGCGGAACGATTATTCCCCCCCAAATGTCGAGATAGAGGTAAGCCCGGCCATGATTTGATCGAGGAGACACCAATGCAAAAGTGGGAAATCACGTTCGTTGATGACCACGGCGAAGCGATCGCCGAGCAGTTCGACTATGACCAGGAGCCCACCATGGAGCAGGCGGCACAGTTGATTCGCGAAAGACTGCTCCCGGTGTCTGCCAAGTTGGACCTCAATGATCTGGAAGGGCGAACCGCCGAGCCGACGGTCAAGAATCTCAAGTCCCAGCACAGCATTGAAATCATCAACATTAAACCGATTTCATGAAGTTCATGGCCTGGCCCCGCTTGGCAGTGGTCACCACTTGCGGCTACTCTGCAATAGAGATCAGCGAAAGGATCACCAAGGTCCGGTCTTGTCAGCTACATGCTTGTGTCCCGACGGTCATTTGATGCCGTATCGCTTGCAATCCAACGGGTTGCTCGCACGGGAAGACGGAAAGTCTATCCATCGATCGAGGAGGACGTTTCATGAGCACAGCCTATCAAGAAGACATCAGCACCAGCGTGCTGCGCCGCATGAAAGAAGGCGGGTTCGACTTCTCACAATTCCATCCAATCGAGTTCTACGCCATTTTCCCGGATGAGGAGCGGGCGCGCAGGGCTGCAGGTCATTTTCGGGGTGAGTCGTTGAACGCACAGATCAGCGCACGGGACGATGGTGCCTGGTCATTGGAATTGAGCCGGGTGATGTATGCCACCTATGATGACATTGGAGATTTCGAGCAAGACTTCGAGGCGGTGGTAGAGCCCCTGGGCGGCATCATCGAAGGTTGGGGGGTGAAGCAGGAGATCCGGCGTTTCCAGGCCTGATTTCCATACCCTGCCACAGCACAGCGGCTGACCTTCGGGTTGGCCGTTTTCGTGTGTGCAGCCTGTGCCGGGGCACTGGCAGTTGTACCAACGGACAGCTGGCACAACGCCTGGCAGTGGAAATCGTTGCACGGCTGCGCTACATCGGTATCAACGAAATCCTCGACGGTGGCCTGCATGCCTGGCTCACCGAATTCATTCCGCTGGTTCGGGAACTGAGCCACGCCGTCCACAGTTCCTACCTGGAGGTCATATGAGACTCTCGATCAGCCATGAAACGGCTTACCACTACGAACAGCAGGTTCGCGCCAGCATCCAGTACCTGCGCCTGACTCCTCACGACAGTGAACGCCAGCAGGTACTGAGCTGGCAGCTCGATCTGCCGAGGCCGGTGCGCGCGCAGTTGGACCCGTACGGCAACATCCTTCACGTCCTTACCCTGGATGAGCCCCATGAAACGATCATCATCGGCGCGCGGGGGCAGGTGGACATCGACCCGTTGCGCGAGGCCGAGCACGAGGAGCAATCAGCCTTGCCGTTCTTGCGTTTCACCCGGCTGACCGAAGCGGACGAAGCGCTACGTGCCTTTGCTCGGAAGCAATGCGGACATCGCCGCGACCGCACGGCGCTGATCGACCTGATGCAGGGGGTGAACCAGCACATGGCCTACGCCCCTGGTTCCACTGAAGTGGAAACCGGCGCGGCCCAGGCATTCGCCAGTGGTAGCGGGGTGTGCCAGGACCATACCCACGTATTCCTGGCCTGCGCCCGCAGCCTGGGCATACCGGCACGCTATGTGTCGGGCTACGTGTACAGCGGGGACAGTGAACACCTGGCCAGCCATGCCTGGGCCGAGGCCTGGCTCGAGGACGCCTGGTACAGCTTCGACGTGACCCACCAGCTGTCACGTCCGGAGCGACACCTTAAACTGGCCGTTGGCCTGGATTACCTCGATGCTTGCCCGGTACGTGGCTTGCGTCGTGGTGGCGGTGAGCAGATGCGGGCCAGAATGGCCATGACGCCGGCACCGGTGATCACAGTCCAGCAACAATGACTTGGAGCTGCAGCGAGGGAGAGAGCTCCCTCGTCACATGAATGGTCTTACTGGCTCAACGGCTGTTTACGCCCCGCCATATGCTTCAGGTAGCCCACCAACAGATCCAGTTCCGAGTCCGGCAGCACCGCCGCTGAAAACGCCGGCATCTTGCCTTGAGGCCAGTGACGCAGGCCCTGAGGGTCCCGGATATAGCGCTTGAGGAAATCTCCCGAGAAATACTCCGTGGGATTGAAGGGAATATTCAGGTCCGGGCCAAACTGCGCGTCGCCTGCACCATTGAGCCGATGGCATGCCAGGCAATTCTTCTGGAACAGTTCGAAGCCCTTGTTGACCGGATCGTCCTTGGCCAGGGTGGGCGCGGGCAGCAGGGCGGGGAAGCGCTCGGCCACGGCTGACATGCGCTTGATGCTCGCCACCGCATACGGCCATTGTTCCGGGCTGATATGACCCGCTTGAGGATCGGTCCAGACCAGATAGAAAGGCCCTGCACTGGGTTTGCCCTCGCCCAGGGATGGCCAAGGGGCGGCCGGATCTTCGATTGCCAGCCAGGCGCGTGCGCCGTTCTTGCTGATCAATGGCGCCGCGGACATTTCGGCGGCGAAACCGTCCAGTGCAACGGCCTGCAGGTGATCATCCGGCCGGACACCGGTCAGCAGCGCCGTCAGAGGCACGGCGCGGTAGCTCATCGGTTTCTTGTAGGAGACGTCGTCGGGTATCTGGATGGTTCGAGCTTCAGGATGCTTGAGCAGCTCTTCGGTTTGCCAGGCACGCGCAGTCGCGCCCAACTCCAGCACCAGTTGGGCGGCATACAGAGGCGTGCTGAGCAGCAGCGCCCCGAACAGGATGAGAGCTTTCAATGGATCGCCTTCCATGTCGAGAGAGTGGCGCAAAGGTTGGCACAGCCAACACCGCTCGAACAACGAGCCCGTCACATTTTTTGGCGACACAATGGAAGGCGATACCGCTCACTACTGATGCAGACACGCGCGCGCCGTGCTTAGCCGATCACTTTGGGAATATTCGGCAAAATCAACAGCAGCGTCGTGGCGAAGAGAATGAGTCCGGCTTGACGAACTTTCGAATGTTTGAACATGGCTGACCCGCCTTTTTTGTTATTTCCTGAGGCCAGCCTGCATAACTCCATGGTGGCTGGCGTTGCACTTCCTGTCTGACAAGCGCCTCGGCAAAACCCGACGACTCTCTTGTACAAGGATTACATTAGGGGCCGCAGCCCCGTTGGCTTAGATCCAATTCGTATCAGTTTCAAACCTGTCGCTATAAAAAAGGAATGAGGCCTATTGCCACCTTCTTGCGGGTCCTTTAGCTAGACAGCTTGCGTTCCTGAATCGGTTAACCCGATAGCAGGCTACCGTTCGTCTGACCGTGGTCGTCAATGCGGTTGAGCGCTCGGGTCATTGAATCCGGAGCCGCTGGGCTTATGGTTGCAGGCATTGCGTTATTCGTCGTGGTTCGAGGATGTCATGACCCAAGCGTTGATTTTCGATGCCTTGCGCACACCCCGTGGCAAGGGCAAGGCTGATGGTGCGCTGTACAGCGTCAAGCCGGTGAACCTGGTGGGAGGGTTGCTTCAGGCCTTGCAGCAGCGCATGGATCTGGACACCAGCCAGGTCGATGACGTCGTGCTCGGTTGCGTGACACCGGTAGGCGAGCAGGGGGCTGACATTGCCAAGACCGCCGTCTTGATGGCCGGTTGGGATGTCAGTGTGGCGGGTGTCCAGCTCAATCGGTTTTGCGCCTCGGGCCTTGAAGCGGTGAACCTGGCCGCCATGAAAGTGCGCTCCGGGTTCGAAGACCTGGTGGTGGCCGGTGGTGTCGAGTCGATGTCCCGGGTGCCAATGGGAAGCGACGGCGGTGCGTGGGCGCTGGATCCGCAATCCAACTTGCAGGGTCACTTCGTTCCTCAAGGCATCGGTGCCGACCTGATCGCCACGCTGGAAGGCTTCAGTCGCGAAGACGTCGATGCCTATGCGCTGAACTCCCAGAAAAAAGCCGGGCGGGCCCGGGCTGATGGCGCTTTCGAGAAATCCCTGGTGGCAGTACGGGATCAGAACGGCATCGTGCTGCTGGATCATGACGAATTCATCCGCGTCGATTCCACCCTTGAAGGCCTGGGCAGGCTCAAGCCAAGTTTCGAAGCCATGGGCCAGATGGGCTTCGATGCCACGGCGTTACGGGTCTACAGCCATGTCGAGCGGATCGATCATGTGCACACACCCGGCAACAGCTCCGGGATCGTCGATGGGGCGGCACTGATGCTGATCGGCTCCGAGGCCAAGGGACGTGCCCTGGGCCTGCGGCCTCGAGCGCGGGTCGTCGCCACGGCTGTCACCAGCACCGATCCGACCATCATGCTCACCGGGCCGGCGCCGGCCACCCGCAAAGCCTTGGCCAAGGCCGGGTTGCGGGTGCAGGACATCGACTTGTTCGAGGTCAACGAAGCCTTCGCCTCGGTAGTACTCAAGTTCATCAAGGACATGGCCATCGACCCCGCCAGGGTCAACGTCAACGGTGGCGCCATCGCCATGGGACATCCCTTGGGGGCAACGGGGTGTGCCATTCTCGGCACCCTGCTCGATGAGTTGGAGGTGCGTCGCCTGCGCTACGGGCTGGCGACCTTGTGTGTGGGCGGCGGCATGGGCATTGCCACTGTTATCGAACGCCTCTGAGCCGACTTCAAAGGACATTTTTCAATGACCGCTGCCATTCGTTACGAAACTGGCCAGGACCGGATCGTCATCCTGACAATGGACCTGCCTGGCCAGAGCGCCAATACCATGAATGCCGTGTACCGTGAGGCCATGGCCGCCTGCGTGGCACGTCTGGTTGCCGAAAGAGACTCGATCGCCGGCGTGATCATCACCTCGGCCAAGAAGACGTTCTTCGCCGGAGGTGACCTCAATGAGCTGGTCGCGGTCGGCAAGTCCGAGGCCAAGGCTTTCTACACGATGATCCTTGGACTCAAGGCGCAATTGCGCGCCCTTGAGACGCTAGGCAAGCCGGTAGTGGCCGCCATCAATGGTGCGGCGCTCGGAGGCGGCTGGGAGATCTGCCTGGCTTGCCATCATCGCGTGGCGCTGGATCATCCGTCGGTGCGGATCGGACTGCCGGAAGTCACCCTGGGCTTGCTGCCAGGTGGCGGTGGGGTGGTACGGATGGTGCGCCTGCTCGGCCTGGAGAAGGCCTTGCCGTATCTGCTCGAAGGCAAGCGGGTGTGCCCTCGACAAGCGCTGCAGGCCGGGTTGATCGATGAACTGGCGGTCGATGGTGATGAACTGCTGGCCAAGGCTCGTGCCTGGATTCTCGCCAATCCGGCCGCGGTCCAGCCTTGGGACGTAAAGGACTATCGGATCCCCGGGGGCACGCCGTCCGATCCGGGCGTCATGCAGACGCTGGCGATTGCACCTTCGATCCTGCGCAACAAGACCCAGGGGTGCTTGCCGGCGCCGGAAAAAATCCTCTGTGCCGCGGTGGAGGGTGCCCAGGTGGACTTTGACGCGGCGCACCTGATCGAAACCCGCTATTTCACTGAATTGACCACGGGCCAGATCGCCAAGAACCTGATCGGCACCTTCTGGTTCCAGCTCAACGAGATCAAGGCCGGAGGCTCGCGCCCACGAGGGTTTGCACCTTATCTGACAAAGAAAGTCGGTGTGCTCGGCGCTGGCATGATGGGGGCCGGCATTGCCTGTGTCAGCGCCCTGGCCGGCATCGAGGTGGTCCTCAAGGATATCGACCTGGCCGCCGCCGAGCAGGGCAAGGCCCGTTTGGCCGTGCTACTGGACAAGCAAGTCGCCCGCGAGCAGATCACCGTGCAGCAACGCGAAACCACGCTGGCGCGGATCCACACCACTGACAACGATGCGCACCTGTCCGCTTGCGATCTGATCATCGAAGCAGTGTTTGAGGACCGAGCCCTGAAGGCCGAAGTGTTGGCGGCTGCCCACGCGGTAGTGGGGCCGCAAGTGGTGATCGCCTCCAACACCTCGACGTTGCCCATCACCGGCCTGGCTGCTGCGATAGCCGACCCGAAAAAGTTCATCGGCCTGCATTTCTTCAGTCCGGTGGAAAAAATGCCATTGGTGGAAATCGTCAAGGGCGTCCACACCAGCGATGCCACCTTGGCTCGTGGTTTCGATTTCGTCCTGCAGATCAACAAAACGCCGATCGTGGTCAATGACAGTCGCGGTTTCTTCACGTCGCGGGTATTCGGCACCTTTATCCATGAGGGCATCGCCATGCTCGGTGAAGGGGTGGGAGCGCCGATGATCGAGACCGAGGCCCGCAAGGCCGGGATGCAGGTCGGGCCTCTGGCAGTTTCCGACGAAGTTTCCCTCAGCTTGATCAGTCATATCCGTGCCGAAACCGCCAAGGACCTTAAAGCAGAAGGGAAAACGCCGATTGAGCATCCAGCGTTCGCCGTGATTGACGTGTTGCTCAAGGAATACCAGCGACCGGGAAAAGCTGCCGGAGCCGGTTTCTACGAATACCCGGTCGGTGGCCGAAAACATCTGTGGCCGGAGCTCAAACGTCGTTTCGAGGATGCCGACAGGCAGATTCCGCCCCAGGACATCCGTGATCGCCTGCTGTTTATCCAGGCCCTGGAAACCGTGCGTTGTATGGAGGAGGGCGTGCTCATGTCGACGGCCGATGCCAACGTTGGTTCGATCTTCGGGATCGGTTTCGCGACCTGGACTGGCGGTGCATTGCAGTTCATCAATCAGTACGGCCCGCGTGACTTCGTGGCCCGGGCCCAGTACCTGGCCGAGCAATATGGCGAACGTTTCTCACCGCCGGCCCTGTTGCTGGAAAAAGCCGCTAGGCAGGCCTTGTTCTGATTGCGGGGGGCTTGCCTTGAGGGGTATTTCAAGGCAGGCTCTGAGGTGTGCAATATTCCCATCACCGTGTCAGGTATTTTTTATGTCCCTACGCATCTGCATCCTCGAAACCGATATCCTGCGTCCAGAGCTGGTCGATCAATATCAGGGTTACGGGCAGATGTTCCAGCGTCTGTTTTCACAACAGCCTGTTGCGGCCGACTTTGTCGTTTACAACGTCGTAGAGGGCCAGTATCCGAGCGATGACGAGGTGTTCGATGCCTACCTGGTGACCGGTAGCAAGGCCGATTCCTTTGGTACCGATCCCTGGATTCAAACCCTCAAGAAGTATCTTCTGGACCGCTACCAGCGTGGCGACAAACTGTTGGGCATTTGCTTTGGCCACCAGCTGTTGGCGCTGTTGTTGGGCGGCAAGACCGAACGTGCGGCCCAGGGTTGGGGCGTCGGCACGCATCGTTACAAGCTCGCGGCCAAGGCCCCATGGATGAGTCCGGTGATGGAGGAGTTGACCCTGCTGATCAGTCATCAGGACCAGGTCACTCAGTTGCCCGAAAACGCTACGGTCATCGCCTCCAGCGATTTCTGCCCGTACGCTGCCTACCACATCAATGATCAGGTGCTGTGCTTCCAGGGCCACCCTGAATTCATCCACGATTATTCCCGGGCGTTGCTGGAACTCCGCCAGCAACACCTTGGCGAGCAGATCTACAGCCAGGGCGTGGCGAGCCTGGAACAGGAACATCACGGCACGACCGTGGCAGAGTGGATGATGCGTTTCGTTGCTCACAAGCCACAGGCCAGAACGACCCAGGGTTGAAGACCTACATGTGGGGGCGAGCCTGCTCGCGATAGCGGAGGGTCAGCCGACAACAGTGCCAGTTGATAAACCGCCATCGCGAGCAGGCTCGCTCCCACAGGGTTATGTGTACGGTCAAATGGGGAGCAGGCCTGCCTACAACCACCCCGACCGCTTGAAGCTGACCCATAATGCAGTACATCCCACGGTGATCACCCCCAGCACCGTGAAGTAGCCGTAATGCCAACTCAGCTCCGGCATGTCCTGGAAGTTCATCCCGTAGATCCCGGCCACCGCCGTTGGAAACGCCAGGATTGCCGCCCATGCCGCGAACTTGCGCTGCACCACGCTCTGGCGTGACGCTTCGAGCAGCACGCCGACTTCGATGGTCTGGCTGGCAATGTCCGCCAGGGTCGTCAGGTCTTCCATCTGCCGTGTGACATGAATCTGCACATCGCGGAAGTACGGGCGCATGTTCTTGTCGATAAAAGGAAAGTTCAGCTTCTGCAGTTCTTCACTGATTTCCACCATCGGCGCTGCGTAGCGGCGCAGGCGCAGCACATCGCGACGCAAGCTGTGCAGGTTCTGGATGTCCCGTTCGTTCAAGGCGCTGCACAGCACATGGTGCTCCAGCTCATCGATCTCGTTATGAATGGCTTCGCCCATCGGCTGATAGTTTTCAATGACGAAATCGAGGATGGCATAGAGTACGAAATCTTCCCCATGCTCTAGCAGGAGTGGACGTGCCTCACAGCGTTGTCGGACATGGGCGTAGGAGGCCGAATGCCCATTACGGGCGGTGATGATGTAGCCCTTGCCGGCGAAGATATGGGTTTCGATGAACTGCAGCTTGCCGTCCTTGCGTATCGGCGAATACGTGACGATGAACAGCGCATCACCGAAAGTCTCAAGCTTGGGACGGCTGTGCTTCTCCATGGCATCTTCAATCGCCAGTTCGTGAAGGTTGAATTGACGCTGCAGATTGGTCAGCTCCTGAGCACTGGGTTCTTCGAGGCCGATCCACACAAAATGTCCTGGTTTTGCGGCCCAGGCGCTGCCTTCGTCGAGGGTGATATTGGTGACTTTCTTACCGGCGCTGTAAACCGCAGCAGCAACGACTCTACCCATGATGGTGGTTCACTTCTTATTGGAAAATGGCAGTAGCAGGCACAGTGCAGCTTAGCGCGCCCTGTTGCTTGAGAGTCAGCAAAATCCGCTGAGTTCGCTCACAGAAACACCCATCGTGAGGAGAGGCTGTGCTCAACCGGCCTGCAATTGGCTGTCCATCGCCGCGATGCACTCGTTCATCTGCTCTCGGCACCGGGCGATGAGCTGGGGCATGTCATCCAGGGTCAGCCCTTGCGTAGGAATTGCCGGCAGCGAGCGTATGAGAATGTCACCGCTGTGCCAGCGATTGAGGTGCATATGCTTGATGTAGCGGCTCACGCATACCGGCACAATCGGCACCCCGGCGGCGATCGCCATCTGAAAAGCGCCTTTCTTGAACGGCAGCAAATCCCCGCCTAGATTGCGGGTGCCCTCCGGGAAGACCCAGATGGACGTCTGTTCATGCTGCAGCGTGTGGGTCGTGGTCTGCATGGCGCGGCGCGCCTTGATCGCGTTGCCTCTATCGATCAACACGTTACCCGCCAGCCAGAACAACTGCCCGAACAGCGGCACCCACTTCAAGCTCTTTTTGCCGATGCAAACGGTGCGATGGGGCACCACGTTGCCGAACACGAACAGGTCATAGTTGGATTGATGGTTAGCGATGATCACGCAGCTCTGGGATTTGCCTACCAACGTCTCAACGTCGGCCTTGACCCGTAAACCCATAATCCACATGGCGGGCCACGCATACAACCTTGCGCATAAACGGCTGTTGTCCGGGTTGAAGGGGCGGCACAGGCCCAGGATCACACCCAACACCCCCGCTACAAGAAAATGCAGACCCATCAGCAACATACGCAATACGAACAACATCCACAGGCCCACCGGGACAAAAAGGTGGTTCAGTGTACGAGTGTGCACTGGTTTCGGCAATTGCCCCCAGGAGGAAGGAGACGGGGCGATGTTCGAGGGCATGTTTTCAACGGAGGGAAAGCCGCAGGCTAGAGCGGCCTCGGTTTTTTGTGGGAGCGAGCCTGCTCGCGATGGCAGGGGTACATTCAATAGACAAATGCTGCTGATGTACCGCTATCGCGCGCAGGCTCGCTCCACAAGGACAAACAGGGATTAACCCTGGTATTCCTGGTCCAGCAGGATCGCAGTGTCCAAGGCTTCCAACAGTGCCTTGCGCACTTTCAACTTGGTGTTCTTGTGCGCCTTCATGTTGATTTTCTGCAACTGACGCGCCGCTTCCAGCGCCGCGTCCTGCAACTCCTGCACCGAGACTACTTTATCGAGGAAGCCCGCATCCACGGCACTCTGCGGGTTGAACATCTCGCCATTGATGACCGAGCGATGAAACGCAGACCTGCGCAAGCGATCACGGGCCAACTCGATGCCGGCGTGATGCATGGTCATGCCGATTTGCACTTCGTTCAGGCCAATGCTGAATGGCCCGTCCACACCGATGCGGTAGTCAGCCGAGAGCAGCAGGAATGCGCCTTTTGCCACAGCGTGGCCAGGGCAAGCGACAATGACCGGGAAGGGGTGTGACAACAGTCGACGGGACAGGGTCGAGCCGGCGGTGACCAGGCCTACCGCTTCTTTGGGGCCGGCAGTCATCACCTTCAAATCATAACCACCCGACAAGATCCCCGGTTGCCCGGTGATGATCACGACCGCCCGATCCTCCGTCGCCTGATCCAGTGCGGCGTTAAACGCGGCAATGACGTCCGGTGAGATGGCATTGACCTTGCCGTTGTTCAAGGTCAGGGTCGCGATACCGTCTTCGAGATGGTAGGCAATCAGGTCGCTCATGACGCATTCCTTGTAAGATAAGTGCCGCAAACGTTACCCACCGTCACGGATCAGGTAAAGCGCCATGACTGACTCACCGGTCAGCCCCGGGCGGTATAAACAGTCTGTCCCGCCCGGTCGGCCGTGTCTGCATCCACTAGGCGGTGTACAAGCCGACCCGGAGATTGGCCGGTTTGCCCTGTTCTGTCGTGTTTGAAATGCCGGAACATCTTAACCGCATGAAAATTCTGAAAAAAACCTTTGCCATCGGAAAGGCTTTCGACTACATTAGCGCGCCTCGACAGACTGAACAGTTTGCCGAGACACGGTGAAGTGTCCGAGTGGCTTAAGGAGCACGCCTGGAAAGTGTGTATACAGGAAACTGTATCGAGAGTTCGAATCTCTCCTTCACCGCCACATTCTGCAAACACAAACCCCTGATTTTCCTAGAGAAAGTCGGGGGTTTGTGGTTTCTGGCGTCTGGAAAAGGGCGATATGGGAACAATATGGGAATGGTGATGCCAATGTGGGCGCGCTAGTGGTCCGTTTCTAACGCGTTGTCGAGGCTTCTGTGATGCCTATCGAAGAGGCGCTAGCCGCCAGAGTCTGCTGGTGTGGATTCTGCCTCTCTCGATCGCTGAATCTGTTGATCGATGGTAGGAAGATAAGGCAGGAGATAATCCAAACCTCCAGTGTCATGTTTAATCATTTTTATTTGATTTTTTGGTATTTCAATGAATTGATTTGTTGAATCATTCAATAGAATGAAAGCTTCGGTGCTTCGTATGATGAGGTAAAGTTTCTTATCAAGATTGTTCTTAGAGGACGTACTATCTATCAGTTCTATTGTAACCGGGATTCCTCCGCCGTAGCCAACAAGTCTCAGAAGGTTTGAGTAATAGTTCGGATTGAATAGAAATACGACCCATGCGGAAAAGTAGATGGCTGTGGTTATCAAGGCTATCCATTTTATTGTGGATGGTCTTATCAGCGTGATAAAGGCGAAAGCGGCGAATATAGAGTAGGATATAATGGCGATATTAAGAATGTCAGGGCGGATTTTTGTAAGATTTTGAGGATAAGCGATGATAAAAAATATGCTATAAATGATTGTGCCGGTAGCTATTGCGGCTGCCCAGCCCAGCCACCAAGGCTTGTTCTTGAAGTACTCACTGAGGTCGGGATTGAAAGTCATAAGTAGTCGCGGAATTCTACTGTTTGGTCTCCATTTGACTAGATAACTGGTCCAGTTATTGAGTTTTGCGAATATTTTGAATGCTAGGATAGTTAAACAATATATCAATGACCCAGAAATCAAGAACGCAAGGTTTATCAATGTTACGCTTGCTTTTAAATATGGTATGCCTTCTATGGGGGGTCTAACGCCATAGGATATTGCATAAAAATAAGTGGCGTACTCGCTTAGTAGTCCAAGTATGCTAGAGCCGCCTAATGCTCCTAAAAGCGCACCTATGATTAGTTTTATCGGTAGGGACCAACTCAGGCTACTCCATGCGAATATTATTATTTTCTTTGTTTTCAATAAAATACTATCAAAAATATTTACCTCTGGTGTGGCTACATTCATAAATGGAATCCGTTCTTTGCAAGGAAGGTGTCTGAGCACAGCGTTGGCATGAAATGGGGGGGGCAATAGGCCTTTATCGTTGCACTCATGTGAGTTTTTAGCAACGGGGGATAAGATTTAACCATCGGATTCCATCAGCTATGGGTCATGCTACAGATCTAGTGCGTGCTGCAGCATCCCAATCACATCCGGGCCGTCCTCATTGATCCAAGTACCATAATGCTGTCGAATCATGTTTCCATTCGTATGCCCCATCTGTTCCGCGATCCAATCAATCGAAGCCACCCCCGTGGTCAGTAGCTGGCTAGCATAAGTGTGCCGACAACAGCCCCGTATATGGGATGCCGTTTATATATTTGTCCACGTTGTGGACGTTTTGTGCCTCCTTTTTCGTGTTGAGTGCCTGCGTTATACGGGCTGAGAGTCCTAGATCTGCTAGTTTAGCTGCTGCTTCAGGATAAAGTCCTGCTGGGTGCCATTGGTTCAGGTTGCACCCCTCTCGTGCTGCCCAAGTTTCGTCTTGAGCGTTGACATGGAAAGACATAAGTGATGCTAGGATTGCGAAGTATGCTTTGTAGTGCTGCATAAATTATCCTTAACTATCCTAGTCTCTGTAGATGTTAGAAATGGTTCGCGCTACTGAACCAGTTACCTCTGTTGTCCAGTGTTTGCTTCCACTCGCTCACGCATTGGATAACTTTGGGTATAGCGGTGTAGTCTGCTTCGGGATATGAGCTTATAGACATACTTGTGATTTTTGGTTTAAGCCCATTGCTTGCTTCGGTTTTTGTATAGAACTTATCTATGGTTGCGGTCATATAATAAGGTTGCCCCCCGACGGTTTGGACAAAGCCGACTCGATTTGACGAAACAGCAGTATGGCAGGTAGGTGGGGTAACATCATGGAGTGATACATAATCTTCTATGGTTTTGATACGCAGATTGGTGTCGATGTCATTGACTTTTGTATTGGGGGTTGCAATGGCGTCAAACTCTGCGTTGTTCAGATATTTAACAAAATAAGTATCGACAGTTTCCGTGGGGGGGGCTAGTTCGTCGGCGATGGATTTGAAAGTCAATTCTCGCTGCGGATCTTTCATTGGATGACCCAAGCAAAGTTCTAGAGTGCGTGGGGACAAAAACCGACCATGCTGCTCCAAAAGGTATGCTTCCAATAGACGTTGCACATCGTAAGAGTTTAGCTTGGTCGAGTAATTGGATTTTAGACTGTTACATTCGTTCTGAATGGTGGAAAAATTACCAGCTATATAATTAATGTTTTCCTTGGTGCGGCGTTCTTTAAGTTGGTTGATTAATGTTGTGTTGCTATCTAGCTGAAGATTCATAATGCGGTCGGAACTTTTGTCTTCCAGTAAAGAATTTTTCTTGGTGAGATATATATCTGCTAGGTAATACTTATCTGAGCCGATCTTCGCAGATAGAGATATTTTGCTTTTTTCGTCATCGTCAGGAAGTCTAAAAGTTATTATTTGAAGATCTGTGGTGCTAGCCGAACTTGCGATTGCATTATCAACAACTGAAATCATTTCTTTGGTTAGCGGTTTGGCTATGATTGCCGCGATTGCGTTCGTTGATGAATTTAGATATTTAAATGTATCAACAGCGTTCTGCAGAGATGTGACTTTCTCATTTTTAGCGTAAGAGAAGCTTATTTTGTGCTCTTTATCAAGGTTTTCAAGTAACAAGTAACCGGTTAGATTGCTGCTTAAAATGTATTCCTTTTTACAATTTCTACCGTCTTGTTCATATTTCACAGTTACCAAGGGGGCGCCGTCGTACGTCAGGAGAAGCATGGTCTGATTACTTGCACCGATGACCTTTCGGCCTATCGCATTTAAGAAGCTGTCGTTGCAAAATCCTAGCAGATCAGGACTTGAGCCAGTAGCTTTTACATACATAGTATCATTGAGCTTTTGTGGAGCGCTCAAGCTGGGAATTAACTGAACGGCCTCTGATTGTGAGAACCAACCTGCAAATGAGACCGATGGACATGCGGACAGAGACATAATAATGATCGACGTTGAAAGTTTCATCCCTGATCTTCTCCAGTATGAAATTGAACGACATTTGACTATTGCTATTGATGTAATGCTATAGACGATGGCTAACTGATATGCAAGTTTATGCTAGGTTTATTTTGCTTAGCTTGCTTTCGATCAAGCTAATAAAGGTATGTATTTTTACTGTATTCAAGGTGTTGCCTTAAGCCTTGATATCACCACAACAGCAAAACGCGGAGATTCGATAAATTTTCATAGCATAGACAGGAGAACGACGTGGCTAGCGCAGTCTAAAAGCTCGCGATGGAGCTGGGAGCTTGCCACAAATATTTTACACGACTCCGCGCAGCGACCAGCGAAGCCGTTACTGACTTTTGTGTGACTCCATTTGCGGTCGGCTCTGACTCGTAACGTGTTCAAGGAAAAGTCATACGCATGGAGTGCCCGTAGCGGAGGAGTTTTCGATTGGCTGGGGAGGATCGTAGGTTGCTCGTGGAGGCCGGTGGTGGCGCTAGGCGCCACGGTGACGCAGACCTTTAGGGTGTGGATTAGCGCCTACAGGTTTGCATGTAATCAAAATCAGCGGGGCAGGGAAAGTAGAAATTCGTCAGTGATTTCGAACAGGTAGTCAGTCGGATCACTGCCTTTTTCTTTCATATGCAACATTTTACAAATTTGCTCATCGTCAAGAATGATAATCAGCTTTCCAAGTTCACGCATCGCCCCCTGGGCCATTTTTATTGCGCTTTCATGTGCGCCTTTCCGCGTGATCATGATGGCGACTTTTCGTAGGCCTTTTTCGAGAAGGTATTTTTCGGTTGTTAGGACTTGGCCTTGTTTGATAGGTTTGGAATAGTTTTTGAATTCAAAAAGAATATATCTGCTGTGCAAATGTTGAAGGGCGAAGTTCCAAAATTCAGTTGATGGTTTGATTCTGCATACAAAATCAAAACGATTTAAATCATCGTCAGTTTTTTGCTGTTCTTTCCAGCCTGTTAAATGATCCTTGAAGAGATATTCAAGGATCTCCCTGCATTTCGCTTCATAATCGTTCCATGCTGGTTTTCCGGGTTTTATCGCTCGCAATTCTTTGCATAGATTTGTCCCAGCGGTGTCTATCGATGGAGGTGTCGAATGTTCGTCGAATTGGGGAGGGTTAATGTCTATTGCCAAGTCGTAGAATTGGTCGACGGCAATAGATAAATCGTCTGGGTTAATTTCAAATAATGCATGTAAGTCTTCCGTTATTTCCGGGGAGTCAGAGGCCAAGTGCAAAAGTAGCTGCCTATCTAGAACTACGACCCTGTATTCTTTTTTGAGATATTCCCTTTGAGCTCCCGTAATAATGCACGAGACGATCAGCATGCCTGATAGTTTTGGATTTTTATCCATTTCTAGGCGTATTTGTTGTGCAGCGTTGCTCAGGAGCTTCAGTTGTGCTCTATGTGTTTTATAGTATTTGATCTCTACTGCCCAAGTAGTGCCATTTTTCTTTGTAAAGAAGTCGGCGTGTGACGGGCTTTTAGTGAGTAGTGTGAAGCCGCTGTGCGAAAGTAATGTGGAGATTGTTTTTTCAAAGTTACGAGCTGCTCCGATTAAATCATTCATTTCTTGAGTCGCTCTTATTGGGGTTGTTAGAATATCAATTAAAATGATTTTTGGCTGGCTTTGTTAAAGCTTCGAAAAACGTTTTGGTGTCTTTTAGTATAAACTCATTGGTGCTTAAGTGTGTGGGGTGAATTTTTATTTCTGTTGCGGCTGTATAATTATTTTTGTGAAAAAATAATTATACAGTATTGCTTTTAAAGTTGATGATGCCAAATTAAGGCTTTGCCGATGATAATGCCTAGGAAGAGACATAGAATATACATAGGAAGGTTTAGGAAGCCTGCGATGGCCTTCAAGCGTGATTCGAGTGTCTTGTATTCGCGGCGATAGTAAAGATTTGAGCTTTTTAGGCCTCTTACTTTTTCCTTCAGCTTAGATATCTCTCGCCAGGTTTTGTCGAGCGATTGTAGTCCGTAGTCTTTGTTTATGTTGGGCCAGTTTGCGTATGCAATGAGGTCAGAGACAGTCAATGTGGGGTCGGAGCTTCCTTGCATACCCTCAGGACCATCCCATATGAATCTAATGCCTGAATTGCAGTACAGTTTATTTCGCCTCTCCTTATTTTCCTTGTAGCCATCTCCTGCAATGACGGATATTGGTACGATCTTGTAAGATGGGTCGAATTGTTTTGCCCAACTGACTATTTTATGGAATAGATAGGTGCCTACATGTAAACCCTGCATAGAGCTATTTACCATGACAGACCCGTTGGTCAGTTTTACTCTCTGCCGACTACATTCTCCACCCATTTCACTTATCAAAGATCCTGCTTTTTGCGGACCTTCACTGCCGTATAGATAGGTGGCTCTAACCTTTATTCTGGCAGTGGATGTAGAAGTTTTGTCGGACGACCAGCTATGAGATTTTAGCTGGGTTTCAATCAGTAGATAGTGTGTTTTTGGATGGTATTCATTATGTTCTTTGACTTCGATGATTTCCATTTCGCCAATAGTATCTTCGGTCGAAACTCTTACATTAATATCGGCTAACGTTACAGCATGCTCCATTGCTATGTCCTTCTCTTGTATCCGGTTCGGTCTGCTCCATTTTGTCACGGATTAGACTCTGTTGCATTTACGCTGAGTATTTGCTGACGTGTGCGAGCAGGCGATCCTGGATCAGGTTGAGGTCATCATTTGATAAACCCAACAGCTCTCGTGCTTCGTATTTCAGCCTTTCGCCTCTACACTCGTTACGTTCTTTTAGCCCAAACTGGTGGACTCGAGCAATACGTGCAATTCATCCTGTGAATCCTACGCTTGAAGCATTGCCATTCCCATCAACTCTCAAAAATCTAGCCATACGTATTTTTTGAAACATCCTCGCCTTTCGCTTCACACGTCCTTGTTTTGCTCTCAGGTCGCGTTGCTTTCGTGGTGCATACACACTCCCGTCCGGGTTGCGCTGAGAGATGATCCGTTGCTGCTGACTCCGTCGTAGTGTTTGGCCGATGCTGCGGGCTAGTTTGTTGCGCGACGCCGGCTCAAACTGGCTCAGTACACCGGATGCCCAGTCTTCCAATGCCTCCAGTTGGTTGGTCATTTTGATACGCTCCATTCGCTACCATTGCCTTGTATACCAGGTATCCAAGTCGGGTTGGCATACATGGCCACGCGCTGAGGCTCGCCTGGGTGGCGAACGGTGGTCTTACCGTCGGCGTTTTTTTCCACTACAACACGCTCGGTCAGCGGCAGTGTGAGACTAAGATCCACCTTGCTGCTATCCAGTAGGTCAGCTTCGAATCGGATGCCGTTGGCAGATTTAATCAAGTTCTCCAGCAGTTCGGATTGATTCATGCTCACCCAACTCAGTAACGGCAGCATGACGGTACAGGATGGCCGGCGAAGTCGGTCAGGACGACCTGCAGGTCGAAGCTGTATTCGAAAGACAGGCTGGTAGCAGCAGTGCAGCGGATCTTGCCGTTGTCGATGAAGATTAATAGCCGGTCGGGGTTGTGCTTGAGTTCGGCAACTGTGGCGATCAGATGAGTGCGTAGGCTTTCGGGTTTGTTCATGAGCGCGAAGTCCCGTTGTGGATCAGTCCCATAAATTCACCATCTGCCGATGTGGAGCGACCGTCTGGACCTCGGGCATTTGCACAGCCAAGCCTTGGGGTAGGATCGGGCCGAAATCGGCAAGGCCAGGATTGGCATTGAGTACGGTTTCGGTCACCCCAGCGGTGCGGCCGTAGTGACGCCAACACAGCGTGTCGACCGTGTCGTTTTGCACCGTGCGGACGGTAATCGGCATCAGATCAACTCCACGGTGGTGCGATTGACGCCTAGGAAGTCGCGCACGGCCCAACGTAAGTCGCGGCGGTATTCGTCGATGCTGGGTGTCAGGTCGTCGGCATTCTGGTTGCCGCTGTGGGTCGTGTCGTAAGAGCGGTAGCGCTCGCAGACTTCGGCGCCAGTTGCTGCGGAATTTCTTCATGCCGGGGAATCCTCAATGCGTTGCAATGAGCGGCATGGTCGTCACGGGCGCGCGCGGCGGCAACGAAGCAGGGCTGTAGACAGGGAGGGCACAAGGGCCGGCGCTACTGAGCTGCTGCGGTGGGCGGCAGCATCTGGGTCATGACGACATCTGAGCTACTGCCCATCGATCCCCGACGCCAATCCAAGTTTCTGTATTGGATGGGTTGGCGCATCTGCGAGATTGCCGAGGCGACGGGCGCCAAGGAAAAAATGCTGCACAGCTGGAAGGCCCGCGACCAATGGGACCGGGCAGATAACGTCGAGCGAATCGGCGGCGCCCTGGAAGCGCGCCTGGTGCAATTGATCCTCAAGGACAGCAAGACCGGTGGCGACTTCAAAGAGATTGACCTGCTGCACCGGCAGCTTGAGCGCCAGGCACGGATCCAGCGTTATCAGGGTGGCGGCACAGAAACTGATCTCAACCCGAATCTTGCCAAACGGAACGCTGAGCCGAAGAAAAAAGCCGTCAGGAATGAGATCAATGAAGACCAGATCGAGCTACTGCGTGAGGCCTTCATCGATTGCTGTTTCGACTACCAGAAAGACTGGTACCGGGCCGGCAATCAGCGTACTCGCG
The DNA here is from genome assembly GCF_001269905.1 of Pseudomonas corrugata. Lineage (GTDB taxonomy): Bacteria > Pseudomonadota > Gammaproteobacteria > Pseudomonadales > Pseudomonadaceae > Aquipseudomonas > Aquipseudomonas corrugata. The sequence goes on from NZ_LHVK01000003.1 coordinate 532,861, forward strand.
TCATTCTCAAAAGCCGGCAGATCGGTGCTACATACTACTTTGCTCGCGAGGCTTTCATTGATGCTCTGGACACGGGGCGCAATCAGATTTTTCTGTCGGCGTCGAAGAATCAGGCGTATCTGTTTCGGGGTTATATCCAAGCCTTCGCTCGGGAAGTTATCGGAGTTGAGCTGACTGGCGACCCGATTGTGCTGCCCAATGGCGCCGAGCTGTTTTTCCTCGGCACCAACGCCCGCACCGCACAGGGCTATCACGGCAATTTTTACTTCGACGAGTTCTTCTGGACGTTCAAGTTCGAGGAGCTGAACAAAGTCGCCTCGGGCATGGCGATGCACAAGAAGTGGCGTAAAACCTACTTCTCCACGCCCTCCAGCATGGCTCACGAGGCCTATACCTTCTGGACCGGTGAGCGGTTCAACAAGGGCAAGCCCGCCGCGCAGCACACCAAAGTCGACGTGACCCACGGGGCTCTTCAGCAAGGGCGGCTTTGTGAGGATCGGCTGTGGCGCCAGATCGTCACGCTGCTGGATGCGGAGCAGGGCGGTTGCGACCTGTTCGACATCGAGGAACTGCGCAGGGAATACAGCCCCGAGGCGTTCGCCAACCTGCTGATGTGCGAGTTCGTCGACGATGGCGCGAGCATCTTCCCGCTGGCGATGCTGCAGCCGTGCATGGTCGATAGCTGGGTGGAATGGGCCGAGGACTACAAGCCGTTCGCTATGCGTCCTTTTGGCGATCGCCAGGTTTGGGTTGGGTATGACCCGGCCGAGACGGGTGATTGTTCCGGCCTTGTGGTGGTCGCGCCGCCGCTGGTACCGGGCGGGAAATTCCGCGTGATCGAGCGTCACCAGTTTCGCGGTATGGACTTCGCCGCCCAGGCTGCTGCGATCAAGGGCGTTTGCGACCGCTATTGGGTGACCTACATCGGCATCGATGTCACCGGCTTGGGTAGCGGCGTGGCGCAGTTGGTGCGCCAGTTCTTTCCGGCGGTGACTACCTTCAGCTATTCCCCCGAGGTGAAAACCCGGCTGGTGCTCAAGGCCTATGACGTTATCCACAAGGGCCGGCTGGAGTTTGATGCCGGCTGGACGGATATGGCGCAGTCGCTGATGGCTATCCGCAAAACCATCACGGCTGGCGGGCGCCAGTTCACCTACACAGCTGGTCGTAATCAGAGCACCGGCCACGCCGACTTGGCGTGGGCACTCTTTCACGCATTGCACAACGAACCACTCGAAGGGCAGACCGCTGCCAACACCGGACTTATGGAGATTTATACATGACGGAACAACTTGCTAGTCAGGCGCTAGTGGCCGAATCCAGTGCAGGTCCCCAGGTCTTCACTTTTGGCGAGCCAACGCCCGTGTTGGGTGGGCGGGAGGTGTTTGATTATCTGGAATGCTGGTTCAACGGGCGATGGTACGAGCCGCCGTTGTCGCTTCACGGGCTGGCGCGGTCGGTGGGGGCGAGCGTGCATCTGCATTCTGGGTTGATGTTCAAGCGCAATTTGTTGAGCAAGACGTTTATTCCGCATCCGATGTTGTCACGGGCGGCGTTTGAGCAGTTTGCCCTGGATTTCTTGTGTTTGGGCAATGCGTACCTGGAGCGGCGGCGTTCGGTGCTGGGAGATACCTGGCAATTGGTGTCGCCGTTAGCGAAATACATGCGGGTGGGGCCGGAGGGGAGGTTTTACCAGGTGCAAGGCTGGAAGGCGGAGCATCCGTTTGAGCCGGGCAGCATTTTTCATCTGCGGGAAGCGGATATGCACCAGGAGATCTATGGGCTGCCGGAGTGGATCAGTGCCTTGCAATCGGCGTTGTTGAATGAGGCGGCGACGTTGTTTCGGCGTAAGTATTACGAGAATGGGAGTCACGCGGGGTTCATCTTGTACATGACGGATGCGGCGCAGACTGAGGCGGATATTGAGGCGTTGCGTAAGGCACTGAAGGAATCGAAGGGGCCGGGGAATTTTCGGAACCTGTTCGTGTACTCGCCGACTGGGAAGAAGGATGGGATTCAGTTGATACCTGTGAGCGAGGTGGCGGCGAAGGATGAGTTTAATTCGATCAAGAATCAGACGCGGGACGATGTGTTGGCGAGCTTGCGGATACCGCCGCAGTTGATGGGGATTGTGCCGCAGAATGCGGGTGGGTTTGGGTCGATTCGGGAGGCGGCGCAGATCTATGCGGCGAATGAATTGCAGCCTGTTCAAGCGCGGATGAAGAGCTTGAATTATTGGCTAGGAGGGAATGTGTTGCGATTTAAGTCGTACGAAATCGGCGAGAACGTTTGAGAGTCCTCGCATCAAGCGAAATTTCTCGGTGACTCTCTGGTGAGGCTTAAGGTATAAAGCTTCTTGGTGGCACAGTGCCTCCATTTTAGACAAGGACGAAAAAATGAACTCAATCCAGCACGCTCTTATGAATGCAGCAAGGCGGCATATTGAAGAGCGCAGTCAAACTAACAACGCTTGCGCTGAAGCAGCAGCTCTCTGGATCGAACAGCTGGACAACCTGATGAACACGATCAGGCTATGGGTTTCACCACTGAAAACACTGGATGGCTTTATCGTTGAAGAGATCGAGTGTGACCACCCAGCGACTGACTCTAACAAACGGGAAACTCAGCTCAAATCTCGCGGCTTGAAATTAACGTTTGCAGACACTGAGGTTACGGTTACCCCTGCGTGGTTTCAAATCCACGGGTCCCTTATGTCTGCCAGCGGCGCCATCGACGTATCTGGTAAGGGAATGGTCTCCTGGCAGATTCACTATAACAATGGTTCGTTCGAAAAGATGACAGTTGGCCCTGGCAATGAAATTAACTTTGGCGAACTGTCGTTCACACAAGTATTGGCTGACGAGGTACCGAGGTTAAAACCGTAACCTAGGCTCTGTACGAAAAGCCTTGATACTCGTTCATGCTGCGTTGAAAACAGCCTCGGAATGCTTATGTACTCCAGTACACTCCGCTTCCTCGGCTGTTTTTTTCGTCTCAGGACTTTTCGTACAGAGCCTAGATCAGATCAATGGCGTTGGGGCGGAGGGACGCGGCGATTAGCCAGCGTGCCTGGTGATCCCGACTGGGGGGCGCCGAGAGATGATGAACCGGCGTTTTATTACCAAACTTGATAAATTGTGGGTGCTTAGTTGTAGGTAGTCTGATCCACTATCCCTCGCCAGCCTGAATTAGATTGCACTAGAATGTTATGAAGCAAACGTTATGGAAAGGCACATTTATTCTCTCTGGAAAGCTTTATGGTCTATCGTGAAACTCTGGAAGCGCCCAGTGATGCTTTTAGTTAACTCATCGGTGTTGAAGCTCTTCACGAAGTTTTCTATTGCTGTATTCCAGTCAATAAGCTCGTGGTTGAGGTTGGACTGAGTGCTGGAATTTAATGCAATTGCAAATGCTCGATATAGAGGGTCAATAAATGCATATTTTCCAGAGCTTTCACTAGATCGAATTAGAGGGATGGATGAGGTTTCACACATTTGTTTGAGATATTTTGTCAAGTTTCCCTGGGGGTAGCCTCTTTCGTTTCTTGTTATGCGTTTAAAAATATCAGCGCGAGTGGCTCCCTCTTGAGGAAGTTCCGATAGCGCTTTAACAATCAACTCTGCGTTGTTATATTTTTTAATTTTAGCTTGTTTTAGATTAGTTTCAAAAGCCATTTTCAATGTGTCTGATGCTCCGTCTAAATACATTTTTATTGCGGGTTCTAAGGATTTTTTGTTGATGGTTAGTGGTGTTCCGCTCGGGGCTTCAAGATTAAGATGTAGGCAAATATTTAGACATAGCGTATGGCAGATGGAAGGGAGCCCCGCTGCGTAGTGGCTAATTGTGGTTGTCAAGGATGAATCGAACTTTAAATTCATCAACTTGCTACCTTTTATAATGATGTCTTGTAGCTCATAAATGTTCATTAATGGCACATGAATTTCAGCGGCGCGCGTGCGCATTTCATTGTCGTATTGTACAACTTGTCTTGCTGAATCAACGGCGCCGATCGCGATAATTTTTAAGTCGGGGTACTCTGCTGACATATCAACGAAAACTTTCATGGCTTGGGAAAGTTTGGTTCTGTCAGTTTCTGCAATTTTGTGAAAGTCTTCAAGGATCCAGCAGCTTTTGGATTGTCCCATAAAACGGGCCAAATTTTGCAAGGTCAGCTGAGGAGGGAGAATTCTAGCTGACTTGTCTGCCCGTTCCGTAGCCGTTAGACCAGAAATCTGGCTCTGTATTCCTAGATAAGTCGCGCTTAAGTTTGCACCTTTTGTAGTGGTTTTCTTGTCAGCTTTTTCAGCTGAGTAATATGGTGAAAGTTGATCAAATGCGTCTAGAACAATTTGTTCAAAGCTCATGCCCTGCATGCAGCGAGTGGTTATTTGGCTTTCAAAAAGTTGTTCTAATTTTTTATTTATTATTGTGGATTTGCCAGTTCCTGAATGGCCATATATTACGAGTTGTTTTCCTGGTGTCCGTAAGGAATTGACTAAATTGTTATTAATGTCCTCTCGCTCAATAAAAACTAAATTCGCAGGAGTCGCAGGTGTAAAAATTTGATAAACGGTGGGTTGCTCGTCCATGCCCTTGATCCTGAAATTAGGAGATTAACGACTGGAAATTACAACAAAGCTGTAATCCGGTCGATGATAATTTCAAAAAATATCATCAAGAAATGGGTCTTTGTTTCTGTAGAAAAGGCAATGGTGTCCGGCGCGCGCCGTCATCCCCCCACCACGCCTCCAGTCTAAATGGATCGTTTTTTCCGCATCCCTGCACTCGGCTGAGCGCGGTCGGGGATGGGTATTATTTTGATGATTGCTTGACTCAAAAAAACTGCAAATCCCTGCAATGCAAAGGGAGGGCGCCCGCGCTCCCTCGACGTGATTTCGCTCATTTGAGCCACCCTCCGATGTCGATTTTCAGGAGTAAACTTAGAAAGAAGTAAGTCGTTAAATTGGGAATCGCCACACCGCTGAAAGCACCGTATTCATTGGTTAGGAGGGATTACCTCAGAAGGTGATTTTGAGTAGGAGGAAATGCAATAATTCATTAACTTATTGATTTATAAGGGTTTGCATAAGGAAGGAAATTGCTCTGTTAAAAGTAATGACCTTACTGATGCACTACTTAAAAATTACCTTGCACCAATCTTGTACAAGCTAGTGAAATCAAGCATCTCAGTCAGACCAGAGGTGTCCTTATCAAAATCACTCGTTTCCGACGTCGTTCTCCCCCGGTGTCAGGATAGTTGTCGCCTCTCCGAATTTTCCTGAAAAAGCAGATCGGGGGCGGAAAGAGACTGTTCGTGCCGTACTATTCACCTGAACGCAAAGCCGCATTGCTCAAGATGCTGCTTCCTCCGCTCAACCTGTCGATGGCCGAGGTTTCCCGGCGCGAAGGGGTCAGCGAAATGTCTTTGTCGAACTGGCGCAAGCAGGTCGGTTCTGAAGGAAACGCAGTGCCCGATAACACCTCATCGACCCAGAACTGGACAGCCGAAATCAAGTTTGCTGTCGTCCTTGAAGCCGCCGGCCTGTCCGAGATTGAACTGGGTGAGTACTGCCGCCGTAAAGGCCTGTATCCCGAGCAAATCAGCGCCTGGAGGCAAGCCTTCATCAGTGGCCAGAAGACGGAAAAAGCCCAGCAAAAAGACGATCGCGAACAAGCCCGTAAGGACAAGAAACGCATCCAGGAACTTGAGCGTGAACTGCGCCGCAAAGACAAGGCGCTGGCTGAAACCGCCGCGTTGTTGGTGCTGCGAAAAAAGCTCAACGATTACTGGGGGATCGACAACGAGGACAGCTAACGGCTTTGCCAGAGCGGCAGTTACTCGTAACCTGGTTGAATGARGCGCAAATGGCCGGAGCCCGGAAAATCAGGGCCTGCCAGGAAGTCGGCCTCTCGCTCAGAACCTTGCAGCGCTGGACTGAAACCGAGGCTATTCAGGCTGACGCCCGAACGACCACACTACGACCCACGCCGCGTAATGCGTTGAGCGAGATCGAGCGACAGGCAATCCTGACGCTGTGCAACAGCCCGGCGTACGCCGACCTGCCGCCGAGTCAGATCGTGCCGAGACTGGCCGATCAACAGCGCTATCTGGCATCGGARGCCACGTTTTATCGGGTGCTGCGGGCTGCGGGTCAACAACAGCATCGAGGTCGTAGCCAGCGCCCGCGACGGCATGCGGCACCGACGACCCACACGGCCAAGGGGGCGAATCAGGTGTGGTCGTGGGACATCACCTACCTGCCGTCGCCGGTGCGTGGCAAGTATTACTACTTGTACCTGATCGAGGACATTTACAGCCGCAAGGCCGTGGGCTGGGAGGTTTACGAAGAGGAAAGCGGTGAGAAGGCGGCTGCGTTGCTGCAGCGTAGCGTGATCGGCGAGCAATGTTTGCATGAACCGCTGGTACTGCACTCGGACAATGGTGCCCCGATGAAATCACTGACGCTGTTGAGCAAGATGCATGACCTGGGCATCACACCGTCACGTGGCCGACCGCGTGTGAGCAATGACAATCCATACTCGGAATCGCTGTTTAGAACGTTGAAATACTGCCCGCAATGGCCGGCAGATGGCTTTGCCAGCCTGGACGCCGCACGCATCTGGGTCAGGGATTTCATGCGTTGGTACAACCACGAACACCGGCATAGCCGGATCCGCTTCGTGACCCCGGCGGAGCGGCATCGAGGGCAGGATCAACAGATCCTGGCTCAGCGTCATGAACTGTACGAGCAAGCCCGAAAGAAAAGCCCGGAACGCTGGTCTGGACGAACACGGAACTGGGAGCCGATAGGCACGGTGCTGCTGAATCCGGATCGAGAGCTGCAGGCCGAGAAAAGAGCAGCATAGTTAGACGGTGACGCGACAACTACCTTGAAAAACGCCGACGGTTTCTCGTTTGCATACGCACAAAAATCGGATGTTTTGCTCCGATAAAAAATTAATTTCTTAAAAAACAATTAGTTGTGACGATGTAGACCCCGATATGGAGGGCTAGGGCTCGAGTGTTGAAATCACTCCGCCCCGACCATATTTTTCAATGACTTAGGCCAATGTTCACAGCATTGGCCTTTTTCATGTGCATGATTTTTAGGTCGACTGCAGATCCCTCAGACGGACTGATCAGCAAGAAACGCCACAATCTCACTGACTGTGCTGCGTGCTGTTCGTGTCACGCCGACCAGTGTGGCGGAGGCCGAACCTGTCCATTCGCCGTAGCCGACCAGCCATAGCCTTGACTCTCTGGTCGAGTGGGTGCCTTCCACTTCAACGCAGCCTTCGGTGTTGACCACTCCCAGTGAATCCAGATGCTGTACGGCCGGCCTGAATCCGGTGCACCAAATCACCGCGTCTACCGCAGATTCAGAACCATCGGCCCAGATAACTCCGTTGCGAGTGAAGCTTTTGAAAGGTCGTACAGACTTGAGGACGTTGCGCGCTCGGGCCTCGACAACTGGCGCAACCATGACAATATCGCCTAGCCCACCCACTGGCTGTTCAATGAGACGTCCCTCCAGCTGGGCTTTCCAACGCTCGGTTGCGCGCTCGAACAGGACCCGTCCATCCACATCGTCAGGCAGGAATATCGGTTCAACGGGAGTGACCCATGTGGTCTCGGCGACCTTTGAGACTTCGGCCAGAATCTGTGCCCCTGAATTACCGCCTCCTACCACCAACACCTTCTTGCCCGCGAATGCTTGTGCTTCGACATAGTTGGCGGAATGCAACTGCCGACCGGCGAATAGCTCGGCATTGGGGTAGTGGGGAACGTAAGGATTGCTCCAGGTGCCTGTAGCGCTGACAACAACCTTGGTATCCCAATGCTTGTCGTCAGAATGTACCCGCAGGCCAGTTTCCGTTCGCTTAACAGAAGTGACCCGAACCGGACGCTCTACCGGGAAATGGTAGCGCTGTTCGTATTGAGTGAGGTATTCGATCACATGATTTCGTGAAGGGTAGCCATCTTGCGTGGGGGGCATCATCCAGCCAGGTATCGAACTCCAGGTGGCAGGCGAGAATAGACGCAACGAGTTCCAGCCATGCCGCCAGGCACCTCCGGGTTCATTCTCTGCGTCGAGGATGATGAACGAAAGAGGTGTGCGGCGCAGAAAATACGCTGTAGCCAAGGCTGATTGCCCCCCGCCGATAATGACCACGTCTGGTTGAGCGTTGAGTGAATCAGTCATCGGGCGAACCTTGGATCGATGCAAGACGGTCAAGTATAGCGATTCAATTTTGACGCCAGCTGATCCAGCTCATATTGATAGGGGCGCTCTTATACGGGGTATGCAATTGCCGGATGGGCGCTTGCCCAGTATCGCCTGACGATGTCAGCTTGCAACCCGCATTACTTGGACAGGCGGATTCGAATCTGTTTCTCAATCTCGATGATTGCAAAGAGCGCAACGCCAACCCCGATGATCAGCAGACCATCAATGAAGGGGATCGCTTCGGTTGCAAAAAACTTTTGCAGCGGTGGTGCATACGTGATGGCGAACTGCGCAAGGGTGACCACGGCGACTGTCATCCACACGACTTTGGTGCCTCGAATGCCTTTCCAGGTAAGCGATGTGCTGTAGAGATTGCGGATGAAGAACAGGTGGAATATTTCCATCACGACCAACGTGTTGACCGCGATGGTTCGGGCCAACGCCACTGAGTAGCCTCGGTCGAGTGCATACGAAAAAATACCGTAGACGCCGCAGAGAAACAGAATCGAGACAAGCACCATATGCCAGACTAAAGTACCGCTTATGAGTGGCTCTTTGCGTGAGCGGGGCGGCCTGCGCATGGTGTTTTCTTCGGTCGGCTCGAACGCCAGTGCGATGCCGAGCGTCACTGCGGTTATCAGATTGATCCACAGAATTTGTATCGGCGTCACTGGCAGTGTAATACCGAGGAGTAGGGCAACAATGATGGTCATTGTCTCGCCCGCGTTGGTAGGTAACGTCCAGCTCAGCACTTTCTTGATGTTGTCGTAGACCGTCCGGCCTTCGCGCACAGCGGCGACGATGGATGCGAAGTTGTCGTCGGCCAGCACCAGGTCTGCGGCTTCCTTGGCGGCTTCACTGCCTTTTCCACCCATGGCGATACCGGCATCGGCACGTTTTAGCGCTGGTGCATCGTTCACTCCATCACCGGTCATGGCCACTGTCATGCCGTTCGATTGCAGCAGCATTACAAGCCTGAGCTTATGCTCAGGGCTGGTGCGAGCAAAGATATTGACGCTCTTTACCGCCTCCTTGAGGGCTGCATCGTTCATGGTGTCCAGCTCAGCGCCGGTCAGCACCTTGTCGGCATTCTGCAGGCCAATGTGGCGACCGATAGCCGCGGCGGTGCCGCCATGATCGCCAGTGATCATCTTTACAACAATGCCTGCTGCCTGGCATTGCTGAACTGCCTTTATTGTCTCGGGCCTGGGTGGGTCGATCAATCCGACCATGCCAAGCAACGTTAACCTTCCTTGCACATCCTCAAACTCCAACACGGTATGCCCGGGTGGAACTTGTCTGACTGCTAGCGCCAATACGCGCTGCCCCTTGGCGGCGATGGCGTTTGCCTGTGCGTGCCAGTAGTCCGCATCGAGAGGTTCAGTCTCGCGAGCCTTTACCCGCTGCTGCGTGCTCATGGCCAGTATTTGTTCTGGCGCGCCTTTTACGTAGATAGAGGCATGTTGATCATGGTTGTGGTGCAGTGTCGCCATGAAGCGGTGTTTGGCGTCAAACGGTATGGCGTCGGTGCGGGGCCAGGCCTGATGATCTTCATCGCGATCGATTCCGGTTTTTCCGGAAAATGCCAACAAGGCTCCCTCCATCGGATCGCCTTCAACCTTCCATGTATCTCCATGCAGGCGCAGCACGGCATCGTTGCACAAACCGGCTGCGCGACCCAGCTCCTCCAGCTCAGGCTGAGACGACTTGTCGACTGGCTTATCTGCAAGGCTGATGCTTCCCATTGGTTGATAACCTGCGCCATCGACCGTGAAGTAGTGATCTTTCGTGACGACCGACGCCACCATCATTTCGTTGCGGGTAAGTGTGCCGGTTTTGTCTGTGCAGATGACGGACACCGAGCCGATTGTTTCGATGGCAGGCAGGCGACGAACAATGGCGTTGCGACGAGCCATCGCTCTGACTCCGACAGCTAGGGTGATGGTAAGTACGGCGGGCAGCCCTTCAGGTATTGCTGCTACCGATATACCGACCACGACCATGAAAATCTCTGTGAACTCGTAGCGCCCGACATAATGACCAAACACGAGCAACAATCCGCCAACTAACAAGATCAGAATCGTCAGCCGGTGCGCAAATACGTTCATTTGTTGCACCAGCGGAGTCGTCAGCGTTTCTACTTCCGCCAGCAGCGTACTGATGCGTCCGATTTCGGCAGCAGTTGCGGTAGCAACCACAACCCCTGTCGCTTGCCCGCAAGTCACAAGCGTGCCGCTGAACGCCATGCAGGTACGATCAGCCAGGGCAGCGTCAAGTCCCACGGGTTTGGTATGTTTTTCTACTGGTAGGGATTCACCGGTAAGAATTGCTTCTTGAACTTGTAGTCTGTTGGCGTGCAACAGGCGTAAATCAGCAGGGACTTTGTCGCCGGCCTCCAGTAGTACGATATCGCCCGGTACTATTTTCTCGCCTGCAACGCTCAAGCGTTCGCCTGCACGAATCACGGCGGCGTGCGGTGCCAGCATCTGCCGGATAGCGTCCATGGCTTTTTCCGCTTTGCCTTCCTGAACATATCCAATGATTGCATTGGTAACCACCACTGCCAGAATCACCACCGTATCCGACAGGTGTTGCAACATCGCGGTAATTGCGGCGGATCCTATAAGTACATAAATCAGAATGTTGTGAAATTGCAGCAAGAATCTCAGCCAGGCAGGTCGTCGTATTGCTTCCGGCAAGCGATTTAAACCAGTACGGTCGAGCCGGGCTTGCACTTCGGCGGCGTTCAGCCCGACGTGCTCATCGACTTCAAGCAGGTTCGTCACCTGCTCCGCGGGCAGGGTGTGCCAGGCGGTGGAATGTGACGCAATGGGTGTTTGCTCTTTTCCTGCTTCACCGACCGGCTTCTTCAATGAGTTTCTCCTGTTCCCACCGCTCAGCGGGAGCGGGTCAAGGGGCATGAGCAGGCTAGGCCCTGTACGAAAAGCCTTGATACTCGTTCCTGCTGCGTTGAAAACAGCCTCGGAATGCTCATGTACTCCAGTACACTGCGCTTGCTCGGCTGTTTTCGCCTTGCCTGACCTTCGTCTCAAGACTTTTCGTACAGAACCTAGGTTGAAGGCTGAAGCCATTTTTGATCTGCGTATGAAGCAGGATGAGGTTGGGCTGCCGAACGGGTAGGTCGAACGAGCATGCTCCCGCGCTGTCCAGTCATCATGGTCGCCCGCCTGGTGATGAAGCCCTCGCAAGGCTGGTCATGTATCAATAGAGGACATCCAGCTGAACCCTCTTGCTGTAAAGGCTGAGGCCTACTCAGATGATGGAAAGATAGACCATGAGCAAGGCTCCCAGAGCAGCAGTGATCACATTTGCCATAGGGCCGGAATTGATACTGTACCCGTCAGGGATTTCAACGGGCTCCAGAGCCTTGACGACGCGTTTGTACTGCCAGGATGACCAGCATGCAACCCATGAGCCCAGCATGAGAAAAGCGAGTCCGATCCAGAAGGAGAAATGCCTTTCAGGGCTGCCCGAAGCACCGGGTTTGAGCATCTGTAGCAGTAGCCCGGATCGTTCAATCACAAAGCCGAAGGCCATAAGCGAAAGACTGGTTCGGTTCCACGCCAGCAGGGTTCTCTCCGCAGCAAAGAACACGCGTGGATCTTTCAGGTCGGACATTAAAATCTCCTTGCTCGAACAAGTCTTGAAACGGCTCCGCTCAGAGCAGCGTTAACCAGTAGCCATCCACTTGCACGTTCATGGATTCAACTGCCGGGGTTGCAGCGCATGGCCTTGGCGGGGAGTTGAATCACGAGCTGAAGCGTTCAGCTACCCTTGTGAGGCTGCGATGACATTGGTCGACGCTGAATGCTCAAGTGAGTCAATTGACGTCAGCCCTCAGAGCACATTGAGAGGGATTTTCAGGTAGCAAGTGCCATTGCTTTCAGGTGGAGGCAAATGACCTGCTCGCATGTTCACTTGCACGGATGGCAGGATAAGTGTCGGCATGCCCAACGTAGCGTCCCGCGCTTGGCGCATAGCTACGAAATCCGCTTCTCCAGTGCCCTCATGCACATGAATATTGTGGGCTCTTTGCTCGGCAATGGTGGTTTCATTGCGGTAGTCATCCCGACCCGGGGCCTTGTAGTCGTGGCACATGAACAAACGGGTATCGTCGGGCAACTCGAACAACTTCTGAATGGACTGGAAGAGTTTTCGCGCATCGCCGCCGGGAAAGTCGCATCGGGCCGTGCCGTAGTCAGGCATGAACAGTGTGTCGCCGACAAAACCAGCATCTCCGATTAGATAGGTCATGCAGGCCGGTGTATGTCCCGGCGTATGGATGGCGTGCGCTTCGATTCCTCCGACCCAAAAGCGCTCACCGTCTTTCAGCAGCCGGTCGAATTGACGACCATCGGTGGCGAACTCGCTGCCGACGTTGAACAACTTGCCAAAAGTATTCTGAATCACGGTGATCTGATCGCCGATGGCCAGTTGGCCGCCCAACTCGTGCTTTAGATACTGAGCCGCGGAAAGATGGTCGGCATGTACATGGGTCTCTAATAACCACTCTACCGTAAGCGCCTGCTCACGCACGTAGGTGATTAAACGTTCCGCGCTTTTGCAGGAGGTGCGACCTGATGCGGGGTCGTAATCGAGCACAGAGTCGATAATGGCGCAGCGGCCTGTGGTTGGGTCACTGACAACATAGCTGTAGGTATAAGTAGCGGAGTCAAAAAAAGCTTCTACATGGGGGTTCATGATGGAATTCTCTTTTCGATACACGAGAGCAGTGCTGATCTGCCAAAGGTTCTGTAAGGAACCGTGATCAGCGCTGCGTACCTGATGTGCAACGGTTTTCGTTCAGCAACGGTTACAGGTTTTGATGCCTAGCAATGCATAGGCGGGGCAGAAACGGAAAATGCCAGTGGCCAGCGGCACTAAACCTATCCAACCCCACACGCCGATCACACCGGACAGACTGAGGCCAATGAGAAGCAGACCGGCGACGATACGCAGGCTACGGTCAATGGTTCCAATGTTCGCTTTCATGACGATCTCCCGATCAATGACTGCGCCGGGTCTCCAGCGCAGTAAACAACAACATGCCGGCCAGCATGGCCAACATGAATACGATTATCTGCCAGCGTCCAGTCAGCAGAATTGCGACTGCGGGGCCAGGGCAGATGCCCGCTATTCCCCAGCCAATGCCGAACAACAGGCTCCCGCCAATCAAGCGGGGGTCCAATTCACGTTTGATCGGTAGCTGCATGGGCCTTCCCAGCAGCGAACTGGTTTGTTGTCGCGCCCAGGTTAGCGGGCCAACGGCTGTGCCAATGGCCCCGACCATGACCAATGCCAGGGATGGATCCCAGGCACCAGCCAGATCCAGGAAAGCGAGCACTTTGCTCGGGTTGGCCATGCCTGCCAGAAGCAGACCCAAGCCGAACACCAGGCCAGCGATGAATGCGGTCAGTTTGATCATGTCCACCCCTCCAGCAGATGACGCAAGACAAACACTGTGGCGAAACCACTGAACATGAAACAAACAGTGGCGACCATCGATCGCGGCGAAAGGCGCGATAGGCCGCATACCCCATGGCCACTGGTGCAACCTGATCCGTATCGTGTGCCAATGCCCACCAATACACCGGCGACGGCCAGTCCGAACCAGCCACTTTTGAACTCGATCTGTGGCAGCGTGCCGAACAAGCCCCAGAGAAGCGGCGCGATGAGCAGGCCCAGGAGAAAAAGAGCTTTCTCACTCACCCCCTCGCTCCCACGCTGCAAAAGGCTGCCGATCAGACCGCTGATGCCTGCGATACGTCCGTTGGCAACGACAAATAGACTGGCGGCCAGGCCAATCAATGCGCCTCCGGCAAGGGACGACCAGGGTGTGAAGTTGAGCCAGTCGACATTCATGAGGATTCTCCGGCGCGAAATTGTTGATAGAGGTTCTGGATGACAGCCAGTGCTGCGGGGCTCCTGATGCGATAGAACACCTGCTTTGCGTGACGGCGGCTTATGCACATGACTAAATCGCCTTCACCAGCAACGCCACCGCAACTACCATGGAAACTGCGGCGAAGCCCCTCTGTAAGTATGGACCCGCCAGCCGGGCCGCGATCAGGCGTCCGCACACCATTCCAGCCAATGCTCCGATGGAAAACGGAATGGCAACTGCCCACTGCAGGTGCCCGGCTGCCGAGCTTGCGGCAACACCGGAAATGGAAACCAGCGCGATCACGGCCAGAGACGTTGCGAGCACTGACTGCGGGGTCAAATTGGTGTATCGCTGGAGCGCCGGCACCATCACAAAGCCTCCGCCCACGCCGAGCAATCCAGACAACCCGCCCGCGACAATGCCGGAGACGGTGAGTGCCCAAGCACACGGACCGGTCCAGTTGAGCTTTCCTCGGTTGACGTCCAATAGACAAGGTGGCGGTTTGGATGTGACGAAGGGCTTCGGCTCAGTGGAGGGCGCGAGCGATCGTTGATAGACCCGAAACGCAACGTACATCAGCACGAAGGCAAACATGATCGTCAACGGGCGATTAGGTGTGCGCTGCGCCAGCCAGAGTCCAAGGGGAGAACAGACGATCCCCGCGCCGGCAATCAGAAGCGCCGCTTTATAGCGGACGGTGCCGTTCTTGAGTCCCATTACGGCACCCAGGGTCGCAGCTAACCCGACAGCCAGTAACCCAATGGGGCCCGCCTCGGCCATGCTCAACCCGACGCCGAATACCAGTAACGGAACAGCCAGTATTCCTCCGCCGGCGCCGGTCAGCGCAAGAATGACTCCTACAGTGAGCCCGAGCAGTAAGACCACGATCATCCCAGTCTCCTTGCCTTCAGTCCTGATTTCATAAATCAGCCATCTCAGGTTTCGCCATCCACTCATGGCCTTTGAGCATTCCCTTCCAATACAGCGGTGGAAGAATCCGCTCTTTGAGCAGCCATGCCAGCCTCGATGGCCGGGTACCGTCAATCAGCCAGGATGGAAAACTGGGGGCAACCTTGCCGCCATAGGTGAATTCAGCCAGTACGATCTTGCCGCGTTCAACCGTCAGCGGGCAGGAGCCGTACCCGTCGTAATGGGCGCTGCCTTTCGCTTTCCCCATTGCTGCCAATACATTATGGGCAACGACTGGCGCCTGTTTGCGTGCGGCTGCCGCGGTTTTCGCGTTGCTGGAGTTGGTGGCGTCTCCCAGGGCGTGAATATTTGCCCAGGTTTTATGACGCAGGGTGGCAGGGTCGACATCAACCCAGCCAGCCGCGTCTGCGAGAGGGCTGACCCGAACGAAATCCGGCGCGATCTGTGGTGGCACCACATGCAGGAGATCAAAGTCGCGCGTAACAAGATGGGCGCTGCCATCCGGATTGACACAGTTGAACGTTGCAGTCCGTGCGGGTCCATTTACGCTGGTGAGGGTGTTGCCGAAGTTCAGGTCGATACCATAGGCCGCGACGTATTCCATCAATGCAGGCACATAGTCGGGAACGCCGAACAGCACCGCGCCGGCGCTGCGGAACTCGATCTCGACTTTGTCCAATACACCAGTACGTTTCCAATGATCGGCAGACAGGTACATTGCTTTTTGCGGCGCCCCGGCACATTTGATTGGCATGGGCGGTTGCGTGAAGATGGCTCGTCCACCATTCAGTTGCTGCACGAGTTCCCACGTATAAGGCGCAAGGTGATACAGGTAGTTTGAAGTCACGCCGTTGCGACCCAGGGTGTCCGACAACCCCTCGATTGCATGCCAATTGAGCTTCAGGCCAGGGCAGACGATCAGTTGCTCATATTTGACGACTCTGCATCCATCAAGAATGACGGCATTTCTTTCGGGTTCAAAAGCGGCGACCGCCGACTTGATCCAATGCACACCGCGGGGGATGGTCGTACCCATCGTGCGTGCAGTTTGGGCTGCATCGAAGACGCCACAGCCGACAAGTGTCCAGCCAGGCTGATAGTAGTGCACATCTGCCGGGTCGATGATGGCAACGTCGAGTCCTGGGGCTCGTGCCAGCAAGCTGGATGCCGCCGCAATACCTGCCGCACCGCCCCCGATGATAACCACAGTGTGCTGCGCCTCAGCGACTTCGACCGGCGTGCGTCCCTGATTCACAATACGGCGGATGACGCCTTTCATATCGAACCCGGCTTTTTTGGCGGTCTCGACAATGTGGGGCAGGGATTGTTGGCCCGCTTGTGACAGCGCCCACATCGTTGTCGAGCGCATACCGGAACGGCAGTAGGCCAACACCGGTTTTGGCAGTGTTTCAAGGAGCTTGCCGAAAGCGATGGCTTGCTCGTCGGTGACTTTGCCTGATTCCGCGGGAAGGTAGTGCGCCTCGAGGCCAAGGGCTTGGGCGGCTCGTTTGATTTCGGCAAATAGGGGTTGGTCGCCTCCTTCGCCATCGGGACGGTTACACACGATGGCGCGAAAACCGGCGTCTTTCAGTTCTGCCAATTGATTGGGAAAAATCTGTTCTGATACCGACAGTCCAGGTGCAAGGCAACGAATGTCCATAAGGGTCTCCGTCAAGGGTATTTTTCTTCTGATTTTCTAGGGGGAGGGGCAACGTCAGGCGGCGTTGAGCGGGATTTTCAGGTAGCGCGTCCCGTTCGCTTCAGGCTCAGGCAAATGCCCGGCGCGCATGTTGACCTGAACGGATGGCAGGATCAGTGTTGGCATGTCCATCGACGCATCACGCTTGGTGCGCATCGCCACGAACTCCTCCTCACTGATGCCATTACGCACATGGACGTTGTGCGCGCGCTGGTCGGCAACGGTACTGACGAACTGCACTTCGCGACCACCAGGCTGGTAGTCGTGGCACATGTACAACAAGGTGTTGGCCGGCAGACTCAGCACCTTGTTGATTGAATGGAATAACGTACGCGCGTTGCCCCCGGGAAAGTCACAGCGTGCAGTACCGTAGTCCGGCATAAACAGGGTATCGCCGACGAATGCGGCCGTTTCGGTCCCATCGCTGATCAAATAAGTCATGCAGGCTGGTGTATGGCCCGGTGTATGGAGCGCGTGGCATTGCAGCGTGCCAATGGCAAACGGTTCGTCATCAACGAACAGGTGATCGAACTGGCTTCCGTCGCGGGCCATACCGCGACCTGTATTGAACAGCGTGCCGAACACTTCCTGCACCGTCGAAATCTGGCTACCGATTCCTATTTTTCCACCGAGCTTTTCCTTCAGGTAGGGCGCAGCCGTCAAGTGGTCTGCATGGACGTGGGTCTCAAGAATCCAGTCGACCCGTGCATTGAGTTCGTTCACCCTCGCAATCAATCTGTCGGCAGACGTTGTGGCGGTGTGGCCGGATTTGGGATCGTAATCAAGTACGCTGTCGATTACAGCGCAGTGATGGGTGGCCTCATCCAACACAAGATAGCTGACGGTATTGGTAGCAGAGTCGAAGAATCCTTCGACGTGAAGTTTTATGCTCATGACCTGTCTCCTTAGGGGCTTTACCCAGCCTAAGGACTGACATAGCAATAAGTCTGCCAGACCGGATCGGTACGAAAATTAAGTCTTATCTATTTGATTTTATTGGTTTTTATTTTTCGTGAAGTAGTCTGACTCTTTCAATATTCACTTGGATTTACTGCCATTGGCAGTCCGTGTTGACAGAGGTGGCAGTGCCATTACAGGATGGATGGAATATCAGGAGCCACGATGAAAACTATCCTGCCCACCCCAACCCACTCACTCCCGCACTCGGAACAAGTGCAGTCACTTGTTTCGTTTCTTGAGCACGAATCCCAGCCAATGATCGTGCTCGATCCGGACTACAACATCCTGGCTGCCAACACGGCCTATCAACGGCAGTTTGGCAGCGCTGACAAACCCTTTATCGGTCATAAGTGTTATCAAATCTCACACCATTACGACGTACCTTGTGATCAGGCGGGTGAGAATTGCCCGATGAAAAAAGCGCAGGAAATGCGCGGACCGGATCGTGTCCTGCACATTCACCACACGCCTCGTGGGCCTGAGCATGTCGACGTCGAGTTGCGTCCGATCCTAGACGAACACGGTGTTATTACTGCCTACGTGGAGCGTCTCACCCTGGTCCGCAGTGCCTATGCGCGACCCAGCAATGAGGGGCTTGTCGGCTGCTCACCCGCCTTCAACCGTGCCCTGTCGGAGCTGCAGCGGGTGGCACCATCAATGCTGCCAGTGCTGTTGCTGGGTGAATCCGGTACGGGCAAAGAGCTGTTTGCCCGCGCCGTACATGAAACCAGCGAGCGGGCCACTGGACCCTTTGTCGTCGTTGATTGCTCTGGATTGACCGAAACGTTATTCGAGAGCGAACTGTTCGGCCATGAAAAAGGAGCATTCACCGGTGCCACCACGCGTAAGCCTGGCCTGGTTGAAACTGCCCAAGGCGGCACATTGTTCCTCGATGAAATTGGCGATGTTCCACTGGCCATGCAAGTGAAGTTGTTGCGCCTGATCGAATCGGGCACTTATCGCCGTGTCGGGAGTGTCGAAACCCTTCATGCCAACTTCAGGTTGATTGCTGCGACCCACAAACCACTGGAAAAGATGATGGAGAAGGGGGAGTTCAGACAGGATCTGTACTACCGCATCAGCGCCTTTCCAATTCAACTACCGCCCTTGCGTAACCGAGTGGAAGACATTGGTCTGCTTGTAAATTCATTTCTGCAACGTGTCGGTACAGGCAAGCGCCGACTGACGATAGATGCAGATGCTTTAATGCAATTGCAGCGGTATGCCTGGCCCGGCAATATTCGTGAATTACGCAACGTTCTGGAAAGAGCCAGTCTGTTTGCTGACGATGGGGTGATCCGCTCCATACATTTGCCCCCGGTATCCGTGGCGGCGTCTGCTCAGTCCGCTCCTTCAACTGCTTTCGACGGCAACTCGCTGACACAGGAACTGGCAACTTTCAAAGGTACTCGCAGTGAGCTGGCCAGGCACCTGGGTATTAGCGAACGGACGTTGTACCGACGATTGAAAGAGCAAGGTCTGGCCTAGTAACAAGTGTTCAAGCGCAAGACTGCCAATGACTGCCAGCCCTGGCAGATTGGCAGTGCATTAGCCCTGCCGAGGCATCTTGCGTATCACCGATCTAGTGGTTAACTGACTGTTTTAAAAAAGAAAAAATACAACTGCTTGCCCTTGGCATGCCCTGTGCTATCTGCATAGTCATGACCATTTCCGACAAACGACTGCGACGCCAACTGCTCACGGCAGTAGTGATCAAACTACTGGTGCTGACAGTGTTGTGGTGGATGTTCATCCGGGATTCGCGCGTTAGCGTCGATTCGAACACTATCGGCGACAGGTTCGGCGTACCCACCTCGACTCAAGGGGCAAGCAAGTGATTTCAGAACACCTGGTGGATTTGTCTCGGCTGCAGTTTGCAGCCACCGCGCTTTACCACTTTCTTTTTGTACCGCTCACGGTTGGCATGGTTTGGCTGCTGGTCATCATGGAAAGTGTCTATGTGATGACCGGTAATGTCATCTGGAAGGACATGACGCGTTTCTGGGGCAAGCTGTTCGGCATCAACTTTGCCTTGGGGGTGACCACGGGCATCACTCTGGAATTTCAGTTCGGTACGAACTGGGCGTACTACTCGCATTACGTCGGCGATATTTTCGGAGCCCCGCTGGCAATCGAAGGCTTGATGGCGTTCTTTCTTGAATCGACCATGATCGGCCTGTTCTTCTTTGGTTGGGATCGTCTGAAGAAAGAGCACCATTTACTGGTCACGTTGCTGATGGCGATTGGCACAAACCTTTCAGCGTTGTGGATTTTGATCGCCAATGGATGGATGCAGAACCCGGTGGGTTCAGAATTCAGTTACATCACCATGCGCATGGAGGTGGTTGATTTCTGGGCGGTGGTTTTCAATCCAGTGGCGCAGGCCAAGTTCGTACACACCGTCTCAGCCGGTTACGTCACCGGCTCGATGTTTGTGCTGTCGATTTCCAGTTGGTATTTGCTCAAGAATCGTGATGTCGAGTTTGCCAAACGCAGCTTCCGGGTGGCGGCAGCCTTTGGCCTGGCATCGGTGCTGAGTGTGATCGTACTGGGTGATGAGTCTGGTTACACGGTGGGTGAGGCACAGCAAACAAAAATGGCTGCCATGGAGGCCATGTGGGAAACCAAGCCTGCACCGGCAGGCCTGACGTTGGTGGCCAGTATCAATGAAGCCGAGTCCAAAAATAACTGGGAAGTCGAAGTGCCTTGGTTGATGGGCCTCATTGGCACACGATCAGTCAGCAAGCAGATTCCAGGCATTCATGAGATTAAGGAAAAGAACCGCGCTCGAATTCTCCGAGGCATTACCGCCGTCAATGCTCTTGAAGCCGTCAGGGCCAATCGCACCGATTCAGCAGCGCTCAATACATTCGAGAAATACCAGGCCGATCTGGGCTTCGGCCTGTTGCTCAAGAAGTATGTCGAGGACGTCAACCAGGCTACGCCGGCCATTATCGAAAAGGCTGTGAACGATACGGTGCCGCGCGTGACGCCCATGTTCTGGGCGTTCAGGATCATGGTATGTCTCGGCTTTGCCATGCTTATGCTCTTCGGGCTTGCCTTCTGGAGCACCCTGAAGTCGACCTGCACGCGCCGCCGCTGGCTACTGCGTTGGGCGCTCTGCATGCTGCCTGCGCCATGGATTGCCTGTGAGCTTGGCTGGTTCGTCGCTGAATACGGCCGCCAGCCTTGGACCATATACGGCGTGCTGCCGACCCACATGAGCGTATCCACGCTCAGCGTCAACAACCTCTATGGCTCGCTGGCGGGATTCATCGTTTTCTACACCGTGCTGCTGGTGGTTGAAATGTTCCTGATGGTCAAGTTTGCCCGTCAAGGTCCAGGCAGCCTCGGCACCGGCCGTTATGTTCACGATGCCCATTTGAAGGAACTCCTCCATGCTTGATTACTTCACCCTGAAAATTATCTGGTGGGCGCTGGTCGGTGTGCTGCTGATCGGCTTCGCCATCATGGATGGCCACGATATGGGAGTTGGCACGCTGCTGCCATTTGTTGGCCGCAATGACATGGAGCGTCGCGTCGTCATCAATACCGTCGGTCCGCATTGGGATGGGAATCAGGTTTGGTTCATCACTGCGGGCGGCGCATTGTTCGCGGCATGGCCTGTGGTGTATGCCACAGCGTTCAGCGGTTTCTATTGGGCAATGATTCTGGTCCTCTGGGCGTTGTTCTTCCGCCCCGTGGGTTTTGACTATCGCAGCAAGATCCACAACTCCACCTGGCGTAGCACTTGGGACTGGGGACTCTTCGTGGGTGGGGCAGTGCCGCCTCTGGTGTTCGGGATTGCGTTTGGAAACCTTCTGCAAGGTGTACCTTTCCACTTCAACGATTTTCTGGTGTCGACCTACACCGGCAGTTTCTGGCAACTGCTCAATCCCTTCGCGTTACTTACCGGTGCTGTGAGCGGTGCAATGATCACTCTGCAAGGCGGTGCTTATCTGGCACATCGCACTGAGGGTGTTATCCAGGCAAGGGCAATCAAAGGCGGGGTGGGTGCAGCGGTCGTGCTGGTGTGTACCTTCCTGGTTGCCGGCATCTGGCTGCAATGGATCGATGGCTACCGCATCACGTCCGTGGTTGATACAGCGGGACTGCCCGACATTCTCGGCAAATCCGTGGTACGCGAAGCTGGAGCCTGGATGGACAACTATGGCCACTATCCTTTGCTGTGGTTACTGCCCGCATTGGGATTGAGTGGCGCAGCAGGCGCTGCTTTGTTGTTGATGGTGCGACGTACACTTTCAGCGTTTATTGCGTCATCGCTCGCGGTCATCGGTGTTATCAGCACGGCAGGTATATCGATGTTTCCGTTCGTTATGCCGTCATCCACGATGCCTGCAGCGAGTCTTACGGTGTGGGACAGCGTCTCCAGTCACTTGAGCCTGACCATCATGTTCTGGGCCACGCTGATCTTCATGCCACTGATTGTGCTTTATACCTCTTGGGCTTACCGCGTCATGCGGGGCAAGGTAACCATCGCGCAGATCAAAGCCAACGAACATTCGGCCTATTAATGCCGGCAAAGGAGTCATGAACATGTGGTATTTCGCCTGGATGCTGGGTGTCGGTTTTGCGTTGCTACTGGCTATTCTCAATGCGATGTGGGGCGAGAACGAAGTCGGCCGAGCCTCGAGTGACAACGAGGAGGCACGGTCATGATGCCGCGTGTCGCTGACCCACAACCGATCTCACAGATTCGTTTGCCGAGTCTGGTTATCGCTATAGCAATCATGCTTGCATGTACGCTCTATCCTCCCATGATGGCTGCTGCCGATGGCAGGCCGGATCATGCTCTGGCGACAGCATTGTTCGCAGCCATGAGTGTGGCTTTTGTGAGAGGTGTGGGATTTGTTCCGCGGACGCTCGTGTGGCGTTGGCTTTTCTCAGGCTGGACCTGCCTTGCGACGCTTGCAGTTGCTGGCTGGGTAAGGTTTCTACATTGAGGACTGGCGACAAGAGAGGATGCAGCGTCACCAAGCTATAACATGACGACACTCGTGCAGTCAGGGATAGCTTGGTTTCGTTTGAGCTGACTCACTCAGTGCCTTGGCCGATTATCACTCCGTTCACCTTTTGCCCATAAAGATTGACCCCGTCCGTCTCATGAAATTTCAGTCTGGTCTGTTCGACAGAGCCGGCTATCATCCTTGGGTCTTTTGGTCGTTCGTGGCTGTTCATATAGGCTGCAACATGCCACGCCTCATCGGAGGAGAGTGTTCCCCCCTTGCCTAACGGCATGTTCGATTTTATGAAGCCGGCAGCGGTATTGATTCGATGCATTCCCGCACCCCAGTTGAATGAATCTTTGCCCCAAAGTGGTGGAAACACATAGTCGCTTCCTGCTTTCTGACCTTCACCTTCAGCTCCGTGGCATACAGAACACTGCTTGGCGTAGATGGCCTTTCCCTTGGTGAGATCGAAACCGCCGGCAGGTTCAGGAATCTCGGGATAGGAACGTCCGGGCAGCTCTTGGCCTGTAGGTGCGCCCGTTGCGAGCCAGTAGGAGTATGCGGTTAGAGCCGCGATGACTTGGCTGTCTGCCGGAGGCGGCTTTCCGTTCATGCTGAACTGAAAGCACCCTTGTAAGCGCTCAGCGTAGGTATTGACCTTGTCGTTCTTTTTTCGATAGGCCGGGTACATTGTGTAAGCCCCCCAAAGAGGAGCAGAGTCAGCTTTTCTTCCTTGTTCCAAATGGCAGTTGGTGCAGTTCAATCCGTCTCCAACGAACTCGGATGCATTGGCTTTCGTATCTACAAAGATTGCGCGGCCTTGCTGGACTAATCGACCAAAAGCATTGTCAGGTAGCGCTTGCTCCGCGGGAGGGACGAATGTGGCAGCCTTATTCCGGATTGGGTTCGGATTTTTGGATGGCGCGGTTGATTCTACAACTTCAGTAGCACAAGCCATCGATAGGATGTTGTAAGTAATAAGTGCCGCGACGATTGATTTCATGGCTGGGCCTCTATTTACTGAGTTGCGCAAAATATTGGGCAACGGCCTCGACTTCGCTATCAGTGAGCGAGCGCGCAATATGGCCCATGAGATCGGCTGGATCATTTCTGCGAGTCTTCTGCCGCCAGGCATTCAGTTGAGATGTGAGGTATTGAGCCGACTGGCCTGAAAGCGGCGGAAAAGCGCCGCCGACTCCGATACCACTTGGCCCATGGCACGCTACGCACTCGGGAATATTTCGATCCCATGCACCTCTCAAAGCCATGACCTCGCCAGGTCCTTTCGCGGCGTGTGCACGATTGATTGGTGTTACTACTGAGCTTGGCATCTTGGCAAACATAACCGCGAGGGCTTTTGATTCGTCTTCGCTCAATGCCTGAGCGACTGGTTGCATTATTGGATTACTTCTGGCGCCTGAGCGGAAATCAGCGATCTGCTTCGTCAGATAATCAACAGGTAGGCCCGCAAGCCTTGGGAAACCAGCCGCAGGCATACCCAGACCGTCAGGACCATGACAGGTTGAGCAGGCTATGGCCCCTGGATTAGCGCCTCCTTGGGAGAATATTTTTTGTGCATCTGCTGCAAAGATGGATGCCGTAAATGCACTGGATAAAGTACAGGCTAGTGCCAATAGAATAGTTTTCATCTGCCAGCCCTCATTATCATTGTTTTTGTAATAGCAAGTCCGGTCAATCAGGTTGATAGTTACTTGGTTCGGATTGCGTTGCGCTAGGCGCAAGCACCTGCGGTCTCGAGCTTTTTGCAGTTGGCGCATCCTGGACCGCGTATTTTGATGTTCAGCATCGGAAACTCCCTGGTATGAAAGTCAGCTAGCTCCTTGTTTATGTTGAAAACGGATCGACTGGTAAAATAGAGCGGGCCTGCAAGGTAGGACGTGGGTCGCCAGGCAGGAAGCCAGACTGCCGGCTTTACGAGCTCCACGGCGACCCTTGGAGTTTGATCATCAACAGCCAGGTTTTAAGGTATTTGCTGCGCGCTGAACGGACTTGATGTAGATCAGTTGCCCGCAGAAAATTTTCCGTAACGCGCAAGAGCACAGCCAGCGAACCACCGCGGCGGTTTTGTTGGTACTACCCAGCCTGGCGATAGCATTTTTACTGTGAACGACCCCTTTATGGTTTCGAGCGCGTACGCCTCGTCAAACCACCGCTCCAAACAGCGATCCCACCAGTGCCGTGACGCCCATGGCCAGCGCCCCCCAGAATGTCACCCGCCAGGCCCCAGTGATGACCTTGGCTCCGCCGGCCTTGGCGGCGATGGCGCCCAGTGTCCCGAGAAACACCAATGACATGCACGATATCCAGGGCACCACGCTGTGTTCCGGCGCGACAAACGTCACCGTCAGGGGCAAGGCGGCACCCACCACGAAACTGGCGGCGGAGGCGAGGGCAGCCTGCAAGGGTTTGGCGGTGAAGGTGGCGCTGATACCCAGTTCGTCGCGGGAATGTGAGCCGAGCGCATCATGGGCCATTAATTGATCGGCCACCTGTCGCGCCAGCTCGGGTGATACGCCTCGCTGCATGTAGATGTTGGCGAGCTCGATGTGTTCGGCTTTCGGGTCACTGGCCAACTCGGCCCGTTCGCGGGATAAATCGGCACGCTCGGTATCGGCCTGGGAATGCACGGAGATGTACTCACCTGCTGCCATGGACATGGCGCCGGCCATCAGCCCGGCCATGCCCGTGACCAGCAACGTGACATGGCTGGAGTTGGCGGCGGCCACGCCGATCAGCAGGCTGGCGGTGGAGACAATTCCGTCGTTGGCCCCAAGAACGGCGGCGCGCAGCCAGCCGATACGATCACTGCGGTGGGACTCGGTGTGCCTGTGCATGAATTTCATGGTTGAGAGCGACTCGCTGCTATCAAGGGTTTCACATCGGACGGGTTTCAATCTGCGCCTGCAACCGACCGCCGACAATGGATATTTCCTTGAATCGCTGTTCGTCGCGCAGCACGAACAACGCATCCATCCCGCGTTCCTGAGCCAGACGTGGCCCTTCGGTTTCACCCAACACCATCAGCGCCGTGGCCCAGGCATCAGCGAGCATGCACGAAGCGGCCACCACGGTGACGGCGGCGATGGGGTTGCACAGCGGCGCGCCAGTGGCCGGATTCATGGTATGGGCATAGGCTTGACCGGCCACGTCGACCCAGTGTCGGTAGTCCCCGGAGGTCGCGATCGCGGCATCGCCAAGCTCCATGACACCCATGACTTCACGTACGCCCCGTTCAGGTTTTTCCACCGCCACGACCCAGCACTGACCGTCGGGTTTGACGCCCCGGGCGCGCATCTCGCCATCGATGCCGACGAGGTAGCGGCTGATACCAAAACCGTCCAGGCAACGGGCCAGTTCATCGACTCCAAATCCTTTGGCGATGCCATTCAGATCAAGGTGCAGCGGCGCGCGTTTGCGCACCTGATTGCGTAAAGGGTCAACCACCAGCGCGGCGCTGGCTGACAACCGGGTGTTCGGCGGCATCGTCGCGAGCGCCTGTTCTGTGACTGTCTGTTCTCCGGGGCCGAACCCCCAGGCATCAACCAGGTCTCCCACCGCGATGTCGAAGGCCCCAGCGGATTGCTGACTGATACGCAGTGCCGCAGACAACACTGTCGCCAGTTCCCGGGGCACTGCTACCCATTGTTGCTCGGGCGCGGCGTTGAGGCGGTTGAGGTCCGAGTCGGGTTTCCAGGTGGACATTTGCTGGTCCACCCGGGCCACAGCGCAGGCCAAGTGACGACCCACTTCGTCGCTATCGATCCCGGCCCCGGCATAGAACAGAGCGGTGTAGCGGGTGCCCATGGTTTCGCCGCTCAGGCTGTAGCGCTGCAACTCAGTAGACGTCTTCACGGTAGCGTCCTTGTGCCTTGAGGGTCAGAACATTCAGATTGAGAGGCGCCAATACTTCATCGAGGGCTTGCATCACGCTTTTGGCCATCTCGCGGCTGCCACACACCAGCACCTGGGCACCTTTCTCAATCAGTCGACGCAGGGCCAGGGCATCGCCGATCAGTCGGTCTTGCACGTAGCAGCGGTCCTGAACCTGAGAAAAGGCGGCGCGCAGTGCCGTCAGGCGACGGTCGGCCAGGTACTGGTTGAGCTGCGGCTCATAGAGAAAGTCCGAGGCCGGGTTGCGTCCACCCCAATACAAATGCATCGGGTGGCGGGCCGTGTTGTTGCGGATAAAACCGGCCAGGGGGCCGATGCCGGTACCGGCGCCGATCAGGATTACCGGGTGCGTGCCCGACGCCGGACGAAATTGCGGGTTTGGCTGGATAAACGCTTCGATCGACGCACCAATGTCCAGGCCGTGAAGAAACTCCGAGCACACGCCTCCGTTGTGTTTGCGCACGCAGATTTCCAGCACGCCGTCCTGCGAACCGCTGGCCAGCGAATAGAAACGCGGGGTCTGACTGCCCGGGGGCACTATCGCGACCAAGTCACCGGCCAGGAAGTCCGGCAACTCGCTGGACGCTTTGAAGCGCAAGACGTGGGTGGGGGCGTTCACCTGTTCGCCGTAGACAATGCGCTCGGTCAGCTGCAATGGGTGAGTCTGTGGCCGCTGCGGGGCATGGATCAGTGTCAGGTCATGCTGGAGCACTTCGCTCAGCGCGTGGCCCCATCGCGTAAATTCCTGAGAGGACTGGCGGTTGACGGTTTCCAGCCCCAGTAACGGCGCGCCACCGGCCTGCAACATGGCGTCGTGCACCTGATGGGCGAACTGGCAGAACTGCGGGAACTGCCGATCACCGAAGCCCAGCACAGCAAAGGGCAGTCCGGGCTTGATACCGGTTTTGGCCAGCCGCGCCAGGAACTGCGAGGCCGAGGCTGGCGCGTCGCCGTCACCGTGGGTCGCCGTCAGGATGAGCACCCGCTGGGCGTTGCTGTAGTCGTTGGCGTACTGATTCATGGTCGCGCTATGCACCCGGTGTCCGGCCAGGTGCAAGGCGGCGTGCAAGGTGTTGGCAAAGCCCCAGGTGCTGTTGTTTTCACTGCCCACCAGAATCACGCTGTCGGCAGAGTGGGCAGGGGTGTTGTGGCGGATCTTCGGGCCAGCCTTGCGGCGGCGCCACCACAACAGGATGCCGGTCACGCTCATCAACGGTACGCAGAGGGCGCAGAGTCCCAGGGGCAGGCCCAGCCACCACAGGCCCTCGCCGGTGTGCATCTGGTAAATCAATTCATAAAGACGATGCATCGAGTCGTGGGGCTGATAGGACAGCAAGGCGCCGCTGACCTGATCCACGTAGCCGTCGCCCTGGATCGTGCGCAAGGAAAACACATCCTTCGGGTTACCGGGACTGGGGTAGACCAGTTCGCGCAGCTCATTGAGGTCGGTAGCCTGCAAGGCTTGAAGGCTCGCCACCGGCAAGGCCGGGCCGTTACTGACGTCAGCGGGGAAGGCGGGTTCACTCTGACTGCCGTCAGCGATAAAGCCGAAGATGGTGGCAGACATATAGAGCCCGCTCAACGCCGACAGCAGCAGACCGAGCAAGGCCAGTCGGCCGACCTCAGCATGCCAGCGCTGGCTGAAGGTGCCCCGCAGTGGCCGCAGCACGTTGCGCCAACCCCCCAGGCGCCGGGCGAGCAATAGCGCGCCAGACACCGACAGCATCAGCATGAACAGCGCGCCGACCCCCGACACCCCGTGGCCTGGCGAGCCGAGGAACATCGAGCGGTGCAGCTCTTTCACCCAGCGCGTGAACGCGCTGGGTGCATAGGGTGCCAGGCCTTCGCCGGTCAGCGGATCGACCGTTTCAGCCCCGGCCTGACCGTTCCGGTTGTAGTAGACGATGACTGTCCCGGACGCTGTACGCTGGATCTGCTCTACGCCCGGGAAGTGATTGGCAACACGTCCGGCCAGTTGGCCGACGTTGAGTTGTCCGGTCGCGGTGGTGGTACTGTGCAAGCGTTCCAGCGCCGGGTCGACCGACAGGATCGCGCCGCTGATGGCCAACAGCATGACCAACAGGGCGGCGATCAGACCGGGCAGGGAATGGGACTGGCGAAGCATGTTCAGCCTCCGGAAAGGGCAGGTGCTACAGATCGTAAGTAAAGGACTCGACATAAGTGCTGCCGGCCGCTGGCTGGCCCGCGCCCTTGGACGTGAGTGGCACGCTGACATCGGCGCGGGCGTCACGTTTGTCCTCGACGGCACTGTCGATGCGGATCTGGTACCCGGCATCGATCAGGGTGTCTGCCA
Organism: Pseudomonas corrugata; assembly: GCF_001269905.1. Taxonomy (GTDB): domain Bacteria; phylum Pseudomonadota; class Gammaproteobacteria; order Pseudomonadales; family Pseudomonadaceae; genus Aquipseudomonas; species Aquipseudomonas corrugata. The sequence goes on from NZ_LHVK01000003.1 coordinate 561,779, forward strand.
GTTCGACGCTGACTTTGAGCGTGCGCCCACTGCCGACGCTGGCACCGCTGACCCCATCAAACTCGGTGCGGTTCATTCCGCTACCACGGGCCCAGTCTCCCAGGTGCTTGTAGTACTTGGCCTTCTTGCCGGCCACCCAGAGGGTTTTCTGGTATTGGCCATTGGCGTCGGTCACGTAGATCGCCAGGTAGGCATCATTGCCGCTGTAGTCCTTGAGCTGGGTGGTCAGCGTCACTTCACGGGCATGGGCCAACCCTGGCAGGGCAATGGCGCCGGCGAGGCAGGTGGCTGCGATGATCTTCTTCATGAGTGTCTCCTTCTGATCGTTAGGTCGAGAGCCTGGACCTGCTTGCTGACAGCAACCTGAAGCGCAGGAAAAACTCATCGAGAGGTGAGGCGTCATTCGGTGATCGGGCTGCCGAGGTAGTCCTTGGCATCGCCATCGTCGCGGAAATGGATCTCTAGGGTGCGCAGGCGCAGCGAGGCCGGTGAGTAGCTGGCTTCGATGGCGTTGCCTTTTCGATCCAATCCCCTGAGCTCGTAACAGCCGTCGTCAACCTTGATGCGTTGCACGTTCCAGCCATACTGCCGCTCGACTTGCAGACGCAAGGTGTCACGGGGTTGCCAGTCGCTCACCGGGTCGCTGCAGTCTTCGTCGGCCAGGGCATGACCGCTGAGCAGCAGGCTCAAAAGGGTTGCATGGGCAATAAAAGCTGATTTCATGATCTGTCTCCTGCCGCGGTCGGCATCTGTCGCATACCCTAGAGTGCATTCCTGACAATCAGCTGAATCTTCAGATTCACGTCAGGTAAGACGATTAAGGTGCGGCACGACAACCACCACAGGAGTTGCCAGATGCGGGTTCTATTGGTCGAGGACGCCCTTGGGTTGGGGGACGCGGTGCGCGAGCAGATCGCGGATGACGGTCACGCCGTGGATTGGGTGCAGCGTCTGGACCATGCGCGCGACAGCGTACGCACCACGCCATACGACCTGATTCTGCTGGACCTGATGCTGCCGGACGGTCGCGGGCTGGATTTTCTGCGTCAGCAGCGCACGGCGGGGAATGTGACCCCGGTGATTATCCTGACGGCCCAGGATCAGATTTCCGATCGCATTGCCGGCCTCAATGCCGGGGCTGATGATTATCTGGTCAAACCGTTCGACCTGTCCGAGCTCTCTGCCCGAGTCGCCGCGGTGGCCCGACGTTACAGCGGCAACCCCAACCCGCAGATCAGGCTCGGTCATCTGCAGGTGGACATGAGCGCCCGCACTGTGCAGCGTGACGGTACCATCGTGGACCTGACGGCACGCGAATGGGCGTTGTTCGAAGCGTTCGTGCAGCGTCCCAGCGCGTTGTTGTCCAAGTCGCAGCTGGAAGAGCGGCTGTATGCCTTCGGTGCCGAAATCGAGAGCAATACCATCGAGGTCTACATCAGTCGTCTGCGTAAGAAACTCGGACGCGAGCTGATTGAAACCGTGCGTGGCATGGGCTACCGGTTGATGGCCGCATGAAGCCTTCTTCGAGCCTGCAAAAACGCCTCGGCCTGGGGTTGACCCTGGGTATGACCTTGCTGTGGCTGGGCGCGACAGTCGGTGCCTGGCTGGTGGTGCAACATGAGTTGAACGAGGCGTTCGACAGCGCACTGGAAGAGACCGCGCAACGCATCTTGCCACTGGCCGTGTTGGAAATCAGCAACCGGGAGGGGCCCCGTGAGGCTCAGCACGTTGCGACGTTGAAAATGCATAAGGAATACCTGACGTACCTGGTGCGAGATGCCAGCGGCCAGATCCTGATGCAGTCCCACGATGCCAACCCGAATATCTTCAATCAACAACCGATTGAGGGTTTCTCCACCTCTGAAAAGTACCGCTTGTATGGTGCCAGCGCATTGCGCGGAACGCTGTTCATTGAAATCGCCGAGCCGCTGGGGCATCGCCGTGAAGCCGCCCGAGAAGCTCTGTTTGCCCTGTTGTTGCCGCTGTTGGCGCTGATTCCCGTCAGCCTGTTGGGCACCTGGTTGTTCGTGCGGATCAGTCTTCGCAGTGTGCTGGCGTATCGTCGTGCGGTCGAGGCGCGTGGCGTGGGTGATTTATCGCCGATCAAGGTGGCCCGCCTGCCGGCAGAAATTGATCCGCTGGCCGAGGCCGTCAACCATCTGCTGGAGCGCTTGCGCAAGGCCCTGGAAGCCGAGCGCAGCTTCACCGCCAACAGCGCCCATGAGTTGCGCACGCCATTGGCCGCGACCCTGGCGCAGATCCAGCGGCTACATCACGAGGCGCCCGAAGGCCCATTGCGAGTGCGAGCGGCGAAGATCGAGAACGCGTTGCGCGAGTTGGTGCGGCTTTCGGAAAAGCTCATGCAACTGGCCAAGGCCGAGGGCGGTGGGCTGCTGTCCGAAACACCTCAGGACCTGATTCCATTGCTCGCCCATGGAGTCGATGAGTGGAACCAACGCAGCGGTCAGCGCATCGAGTTGCATCTGCCAGGCCAAGCCAGCGTGTACTCGAACATCGATCCGGACGCCTTTGGCATCCTCCTGCGCAACCTGATCGAGAATGCGCTCAAGTACGGGGCAGCAGATCAACCGATAGAAGTCAGCCTCACCGAACAGGCACTACTGCGGGTGGTCAATGGCGGCCCGGCGGTGCCGCAGTCGGTATTGCAGCATCTTACAGAGCGCTTTGTACGTGGTCACAGTGAAATCAGTGGTTCAGGGCTGGGGTTGGCGATTACGAAAACCATCGTGCAAGGGGTCAACGCGAGAATGAAATTGGTGTCCCCTGCGACTGGTCGACAGGAAGGTTTCGAAGTGTGTGTCTGGTTACCGCTTGCCTGGCTCCAGCCCGGTCGTCCATGACCGCGGTTCGAGGCATAGGCACAGAAAAGCCCGGACGCCGCCGGGCCTTTCAGAGAATACATTCAGCGCGAGTCCACCTCTTTCGCAATCTCGGCAGATGATCCCCTGCGCCTGCGAACCCGGTCAAAGAAAGCGTGAACCGGGTGTAGAACAGCCGCAAGCATGCACAGCAGCAAAATGACGAACATTAAAATCAACGGCGTGCTTTCGTGCGAGAACATGGTGGGTACTCCTGTAGTCACTATGTTGTAACCCGCAGGGTAGACGCGTTTGACCATGATTGGGATGAACGTATGTTCATCCTCGGGCGCTTGAATTGTGGTACGGCAGAGCGTGTCCAAAGGGTCGATTCTGGTTCGAAAGACCTGTCGCGGCCTGTAACGAAGTTCGCGAAACGGCGTGATAAAGTGCGCATGTTTTGGCCGACAGATGGCCTGGGTTCTACAATCAAGGAGCGTTTGAATGTCGTTGTTAAGGATGTCCACACTTTCACTGTGCCTGGCAGGGATGGGTTTTGCTGGCGTCGTCTTCGCGAATCAGCAGGATGAAAAGCATCAGGGCCTGGTCGCCATGGTTGCCATGGAGCAGGTGTGCAACAAAACCAACCCAGGCCTGAACGGTGACGTGGAGAATGCCATGGCCGCTGATCCCAGGATCGACGAGGCGACCAAGGTGGAAGTCAGGAAGATAAAGTCCGATCCGGCTTATAAATTTCAAGTGATGAGCATGGCGAATAACCTCGTCAACTCACCACTGGCTGGCGTAGCGCAGGGTATGTGCAAGGATTATGCGCCGAAGTAATTCGGTGCAACGGCGGCCTCACTCAGCCACCAACAACAATGACTGCGGCACCGTGCTCTGCGGATGTTGCGGTTCCTGCAGGCCCGTCAACCCAAAGCCCGCCATATCCAGGGCATTGAACCAGCTGGGCAGGGTGCGCAGATACCACGGCATTGGTTGCCACTGCCCCTTGAAGCCTTCAAAACGCTCCAGCCGCCAGCCATCCTGATAGTCGCCCGCGGCGGCGACCCAGGGATGCAGGGTCTGGATCACCAGGGCGCCGCCAGGGGCGAGCAGGGCCTTCATGGCGGTGAGCAGGGGGATGATGTCCTGGTGCAACAGGGCGAAGTTGGCGCAGATCAGGTCGTAGTCGCTGCCGACATCCACCTTCGCCTGCACCAGCGCTTCATAGCTGGCCAGGTGCACGGGCGAAGAACCGGTCGTCCGTGCTGACGCCACCAGCGTGGCATCGCCATCCACTCCAACGGCTTGGATGCCCCGCCCAGCCAGGGCTCGCAGTAACCAACCTTCACCACAGCCCAGGTCAAGCACGCGCTCGGGTTGGCGGCTGAGTACTGCCAGCAGGATGGCCTGGTCGGTGACTTCGCGCCGGCTTTCGATGGCGCCGGTGCGAATGGCATTGATCCAGGCCCGGGCATTGTGATGCCAGCTTTGAAGAAGCTCTGATTCGGAGGCGGCCATAGCGGTGTCCGGTATAGAGACGTGAATGCAAGGATAGGCCACCAGACGTTCTCATAAGGGACATTGCCCCCAACAGGGGGCAATGTAGAAGCCTCGAGTGGGCTCCTTCAGCAACCTTGCTTAGAACTTGAAGCGTCCCACCAACCCCCTCAGTTGACCGGAAATGTCTGTCAGGCGACCCGAACCGGTCTGCGCCGAGTGGGCAAATTCCTCGACCAGCTGCGCATCGGCATGGATCTGCGCGATGTGCCGGTTGATGTCTTCGGCCACCTGATGTTGTTCCTCGGCGGCGGTCGCGATCTGGGTGTTCTGATCGCGGATCGAATCCACCGAGTTGCGGATCTTGTCGAAACTGTCGCGGGCCTGCTGGATGCGTTCCACGCTGGTTTGCGACACTTGCAGGCTGCTCTGCATCTGCTGTGTCACTTCCTGGGTACGCCGGGCCAGGTTACCGAGCAGGCTGTCGATCTCGCCGGTGGAGTCGGCGGTACGTCGTGCCAGCGCCCGCACTTCATCGGCCACGACGGCGAATCCGCGACCCTGGTCGCCGGCGCGCGCGGCTTCGATGGCGGCGTTGAGGGCCAACAGGTTGGTCTGCTCGGCAATCGAGCGGATGGTGTCGAGGATGGTGTTGATGTTCTTGCTGTCCTGCTCGAGCGCCTGCATGGTCTGGGTCGACTGCTGCAGGTCTTCGCTCAGCTTAAGCACGCTGCCGGTGGCTTCGCCGATGTGATGCTGGCCGTCGTGCACGTCCCGGTAGCCGGTGTCCGCGCTGGTGGCGGCCTGGCTGCAGGAGCGGGCCACTTCGTTGGCGGTCGCGACCATTTCATTGAAAGCGGTACTGACCAGCTCCACTGCCTGGCGCTGGCGGCCGGCGGCTTCGTTCATGTTGGTGGCGACTTCGCTGGTATCGGCCGCAGCGCTTTGCAAGTCGGAGGAGGCACTGCCGATTCGCTGTACCAGCTGCGCAATCATGCCCAGGAACTGGTTGAACCAGCTTGCCAGGCTGGCCGTTTCGTCCTTGCCCTGTACGGAGAGTTGACGGGTGAGGTCGCCTTCGCCTTCAGCGATTTCCTGCAAGCCATTTGCAACGCCGCGGATCGGTCGAACGATGACACTGGCGAAGCTTGCGCCGACCACGGCGAAGATGACTGCCAGCACAGCGGCGATAATAGCGATCAACCAAGTCAGGCTGGAGGCCCCGGCCATGACCTCTTCGCTTTTGATAAGGCCGATGAAGCGCCAGCCCAGGGTCTTGGAGGTCACAATGTTGACCATGTAAGACACGCCGTCGATCTCGACCTGGGTCATGCCATCGCTGCTCTTGGCCAGCGCGGCGTAGTTCGGGCCGAGGTCGGCCAAAGGCTTGAAGTTGTGCTTGGCATCGCTGGCATCCACCAGGACGTTGCCGTTCCCCTCGACCAGAATGAGGTAGCCGCTTTCGCCCAGCTTGATATTCTTGACCAGTTCGGTCAGTTGCTTGAGCGACACGTCGAGGCCGACGACACCCACCAGTTTGCCGGCAGCGTCGGATACCGTGTGAACGATGCCGATCAGCGATATATCATCCGGCGCCCAGTAATAGGCGTCTGTACGCACAGTCACGCCAGGCGCGGCGATGGCGGCCTTGTACCACGGGCGCACGCGTGGGTCGTAGTTGGAGATTTTGGGGTCATCAGGCCAGCTGGCATAGCCGCCATCGGCAAGGCCCACGGAAAGATAGGCGGTGGTCGGATGGCTCTTGGCGAAGCGGTCGAAGATATCCAGAAGCTGTTTATTGATTTCAGGCAGTGGCGTTTGTGCAGCGTCGGCGCCCGTATAGTTTTTCAGGTCCTTGGCCGCCACGATCCGCGGATCCTTGGCGAAGAATTCGACGTTCTGGCTGATGCCATCGAAGAACGTCTTCATGCCATTGTCGATCTGGCGGATTTCCCGGCCGCTGCTGTCGAGGAAGTTGGTTTTCGCCGCGTCGCGCAGGTTCAGCACGACGAGCACCGCCACCAGGATGACCGGAAGGCAGGCGATGGTCGCGAACGCCCATGTCAGCTTCTGTTTGATATTCATGACTTCTCCCGCGGGTATTTATAAGTGTTGGGTCGGCGGAAACAATGGCGGCGAGCGTTGTGAGTGCTGGAAAGGAAAGCGCCCATGTCTACTCTCAATCTATCGACTAAAGGCGTACGGACTTTAGGGCGTCAGGCAGTTAAGGGGCGGCTATTGCTGCCCGCGTCGCTAATCCACACGATAGCGACGCTCCTCATACCATGGCCGCTTGCCTGAGGTGCGAGAGTGACAGCAGTCTGATCGTCTTCTGGAAGAGACCTATGCCAAGCGCATTCGAGAGCGTACTTAAAAACAAGAACATGGCTTATCGGCGACTCGGCTCGCCGGGGGCTGATCAGGCGCCGACCCGTGTCGCTTTCGTGTTGATGGACAATTTCTCGATGATGTCCTTCACCGGCGCGGTGGACGCTCTGGTAACGGCCAACCTGATGTGTGACATGCCACTGTACGAGATTCTGACGGTAGGGGTGTCGGGGGGACAGGTGACGAGTGACCTGGGGATTGTCATTTCCACCGACATCGAGCTGGCGCAGTTGTCGGAAAACCAGGACATTCTTATCGTCGCCGGCGGTTTTCGCGTGAAGCTGCAAGGTGTACCACTGCTGCGGCGCAAGCTGCGCGCCAATGCGGCATCGGGGGCCATACTGGGAGGGCTGTGGAATGGCGTGTTCTTCGTTGCCGACGCCAGCCTGCTGGATGGATTCGAGTGTGCCGTCCACCCGGAAAGCCGAGCGATGATGTTGGAAGTCTTCCCTCATGTGAAGGTGTCGAGCCGGGCCTATGTCGTCGATCGCGGACGGGTCAGCTGTGCCGGTGCGAACAGTTCGCTGCGGATGATGCTTCAGTTGATCCGTCAGACGGGAGGGGAGGCCCTGGTGGGGGCTATCGAGGAAATCCTGCGATGTGATGAATCGGGCGATGCGTCGGACCTGCCCCCGGTCTTCGTCGAGACAGACCCGAGGCTGCCGGAAAGCCTCAAGCTGGCGCTGGAATTGATGTGGCAGAACATCGAAGAGCCGTTGACGATCGACGAGTTGGCGGCTTGCGTCAAGATTTCCAAGCGTCAGTTGGAGCGACGCTTCTGCAGCTTTCTCGGCGCGACCCCAACGCGTTATTACCTGGAGTTGCGCCTGACCCGGGCACGCCAGCTCATCCAGCAGACCAATCGATCGATGACAGAAGTCGCCGTGGCGACGGGCTTCGTCAGCTCCCCGCATTTTCAACGGCGTTTTCGGGACTTCTTCGGCGTTCCGCCGGGCAGCTATCGTTCGACGTTTGGGCGAAAGCAAACGGGGTGAGCGTCACGGTTGAACGCTCTTTGCAGGGTTGAAACCCGGGCTCGCGCTCATCGGTGCAGCGCGAGCCGGTCCTGCGCTCAGGTCTTGCGCGTTTTCTGGACCATATACAGGATGATGCAACCTGTAGCGCACAGCCAGATAATCGAACCGACGGCAGCGACTATCAATGAGAGGTCGGAGTCGTAATCAATCATGCCGGGAACCGCATAGACAAACCAAAGCAGCGTAATAAGGACGAAAGCCAACAGCGTCATCAGAAACTCAAATATCTTTCTTGCGTGCATAAGTGTCTTCCACCCGCCGGTGGAGGGCGGGTACTTCAGGTTATCGGTCAGGTACCTTTTTCTGTCTGCGCAGAAATAAAGGGGTTCAGCAGTGGAAGGCGAGTCGCCGCAAGGCGTCGTTATCCACTAGGCAGACATTCCATGTCCGAGAACTTCACTCAGCAGTGACATTCGCACGGGGGCGAAGGGGTGACGCGGTTGGGATCAGGTTCTATCGTCCGGTTGTTCTTCGGCAGGCGGGTTCTCGGTTTTCGAGGCGGTCAGGGTCGTGCCATTGCACAACACTTTTCCCACTTCATCGGCGATGGAACCCTCGACTATTCGCCCTTGCATCTGGTCGAACTCGGCTTTTTCCAGCCCTTCCAGGCTGTTGTACATCCCCATGTGGCGAACACTGCGATTGGCACAATCGAGTTCCACTTTTGTATAGCTGGTGAAATACGTACCTACCCTTTGCACGATGGCCTGAATGGCTGAACCGCTTTCGGTAAACGAAACAAGGGAGTACTCGGCGTCCGAATCATCGTAGCTGTACTGGATTTTCTGCACGTCCGCTGTCGCGTGACACGCTACGCAAAGAGCAACGAGGGAGATAACCGTTTTCATGCATTCTTCCATGAATAAGCAAAGCCAAGAGGTTGGTGGCCAAGTGAGATCATTTTGCTTGGCCTGTAACATTGAGTCAACATTTCCCGGAAACCGTGCAGTCGACCGTTGGTCGTGCGGGCTCATTTTATGGGAACTTTCAGAGCTTATCCGGGTTTGACGGAAAAATCCTGCGTAAGCGTTGTTCTCGATGTTGACTATCCACGGAAGGTCTTATCGGCAACGGCTATGGAAACGTGAGGCCTGATCATCGTTGAAGGCTAGCCGAACGGCTCGATGGGGCAACCAGGCCTCGGGTTCCGGGGGAAGGGCGCCGCGGGTTACCCCGCGGAGCAATCATGGCATTTGTGGCAGCTCTCTGGGTTGAAGGTCGAATACCAGCACCTCGGCGTCCTGTCCGTTGCTCAGCGTCAGTACCTGTTCCTCCCGCACTCGCACGCCGTCACCTTCCTGTAACGGCACGCCATTGAGCTCGACGCTGCCCCGGGCGACATGCACATAGGCATAGCGATCAGGCGCCAATGTCAGGGTGGCGCTTTCGTTGCCATCGAACAGTCCGGCATAGACCCGTGCGTCCTGGCGCACCTCAAGGGAGCCGTCGGCGCCGTCCGGGGAGATGATCAGTTGCAAACGGCCGCGTTTCTGCTCGGCGCTGAAATGCTCCTGTTGGTAGCGTGGCTTGGCGCCGCTGACATTCGGCACGATCCAGATTTGCAGGAAGTGCACCGGCTCGTCCGCGCTGTGGTTGAACTCGCTGTGGGCCACGCCACTGCCGGCGCTCATCAGTTGCACGTCGCCTGGGCGGATGACCGAGCCCGTACCCAGGGTGTCCTTGTGTTCCAGCGCGCCTTCGAGCACATAGGAGAAAATCTCCATGTCCCGATGCGGGTGCTGGCCGAAACCCTTGGCGGCGACGACTCGGTCGTCGTTGATGACCAACAGGTCGGAAAAGCCTTGTTGATTGAGGTCACGGTAGTTGGCGAAGGAAAAGGTGTGGAACGAGGTCAGCCAGCCGTGACGGGCGATTCCGCGGTCCGCAGCTTTGCGAAGTGTCAGCATGGTAATTCTCCTGGTTCAGTAGGCGGCGGCTTTGGCCGTTCGCCGGGGACAGAAGAAGGTTAATGGTTATGCTATCGCTTAATAAGTAGGTGAAAAACGAAAGACTGTCACCTATAAGTGGACAATAAGCAGGCCTGCCAGCCGGTGCGGTGCGTTAACATGATGTCGAAGCCGCCTCTGGTGCGACATCGGACCTGTGGGAGCGAGCCTGCTCGCGATGGCGGTGAGTCAGCTCACCGGGATGTTGACCGTATCAACGTCATCGCGAGCAGGCTCGCTCCCACAGGGTTCATCAGGCGAGCTTGAAATTTCGCTGCGTTCCTCTGGATTTTCTTTTTGGTGTGTTAACTGATGAAAACCGTTGCAATGGTGCTGTTTCCGGATTTTTTGCTACTCGACATGGCCGGGCCAATGGAAGTGTTTTCCATCGCCAACCGCTATATTGAGCCGGACCAACACTATCAATTGCTGACCCTGGGTACCGAGCGCGGCGCGTTGCGGGCGTCCAACGGCGTGGCAGTAGAAGCCGACATACACATCGACCAGGCCTGGGCGGCCTATGACGTATTGCTGGTACCAGGTGGGCCGGGGGCCTACAACGACCGGCATCCGGGCTTGCACACCTGGCTGCGGGCCGCGACGCAACGTGCCATGCGCTACGGCTCCATTTGCACCGGAGCCTTTGTGCTCGGTGAGGCAGGACTGCTCGACGGATACCGCGTCACCACACACTGGCATTACACCGAGCGCCTGATTCGGCGCTTCCCCAAGGCCCTGGTGGAAACCGACAAGATATTCCTGCAGGACCGTCGCCTGTTTACCTCAGGCGGCGTCACCGCCGGCATCGACCTGGCATTGGCCATCGTCGCCCAGGATCACGGTCGCAAAGTGGCGCTGGATGTGGCCAAGGTATTGTTGGTGGTCATGAAGCGCCAAGGCGGCCAAGCCCAGTTCAGCCCCCTGGTGGCAGCGGTGGCGGCGCAGGAGTCGGCCATCACCCGGGTACAGCATTATGTGATGGAACACCTGGAAGAGCCGTTTACCGTCGAGCGCATGGCCGCGCAAGCCTCCATGAGTCCGCGGCATTTCGCTCGGATGTTTGCCCGCGAAGTGACGATGACACCGATGGAGTTCCTGCAAGGTGCCCGTATCGACCGGGCCCGTCAGTTACTGGAAAGCACGGACTTGCCCCTCAAGACCGTGGCGTTCCGTAGCGGGTTCGGCAGCGTCCGGCACATGCGCTCCCTGTTCAGCGAAAAACTCGGCCTGACCCCCGTGCAGTATCGCCAGCAGTTCAGTTGAGCCTATGGTGTCCGTCCAGGGCACCGTGATGTCCGTCATGCACCCTGTGCCAGCATTGTTCTCTGGTCGTGGGCTGCCAAGATAACGGCGAACCCTCTGGAAAGGATGCAAAGAGCCGGGGCAGACGCGTTCGATGATCGCGACGCCATGCCCACGCCGGTTCTTTGCTGCTGAATCACCATGAACAGTTTCGTCAAACCCGATACCGAACCGGCGGTGGGCTTCGGCCCGTTTGCCTTCTACCGGCAGCAGCGACTGGTCACCCGAGACGGCGAACCCCTCAGCTTGGGCGGGCGGGCACTGGACGTTCTCCAGGTATTGGTCGATCACGCCGGCAGCTATATCAGCAAGCAAGCGCTGATAGCTGGCGTCTGGCCGGACAGTGTCGTGGAAGACACCAACCTGCGGGTACACATTGCGGCGTTGCGTCGGGCGTTCGGTGACGGGCGGGACGGATGCCGGTACATCCTCAATGATCCCCGGCGCGGCTATTGCTTTGCCGCGCCGGTGGCTTCGTTCATACGCGAAAAACACAATTTGCCTGTGCGGCTGAGCCCGGTGATCGGCCGCGATAAAGTGTTGGGCCGGTTGCTCGTCGAGGTCTCGCGCCAGGGCCTGACCACGGTGACCGGCCCGGGTGGCGTCGGCAAGTCCACCGTGGTGCTGCGGGTCGCGGAGCTTTTGCTGGAACACTTTGATGACGGTGCGTGGTTCGTCGACCTGGCGGCCATCACCGAGCCTTGCCAGGTACGGGCACGGATTGCTTGCACACTGGGTCTGGCGCCCGAGACCCTGAGCCAGCAACTTGGACAGCGCCGGATGCTGCTGGTGCTGGACGGCTGCGAACACCTGCTCGATGCCTGTCGTGAGCTGGCCTTGGCGTTACGCGCATCGGCACCGGGGGTGTCGCTGTTGTTGAGTAGCCGCGAGCCGCTGGATCTCAACGATGAGCGTGTCGTGCAACTGCCGGGCCTGACGGTGGCATCACCCCTTGAGCCCGAGCATCAGTTACTGGCGTGCCCGGCGGTACAGTTGCTGGTGGACCGGGTTTGCGCCGGGCAGCAAGGTTTCAAAGCCAGCGACCGCGACCTGGTGGCGATTGCGCAAATCTGCCAGCGCCTGGACGGCTTGCCGCTGGCCCTGGAGCTGGCGGCGGCCCAGGTCTGTGCCTTGGGCGTGGTGGGAGTACTGGAGCAACTGGACTTTGGGCTTTCGCTCTTGAGCTTTGGCCGGCGCACGGCCGTGCCCCGCCACCGGAGTCTGGAAGCCTTGCTGGATTGGAGTTTCGAGCGCTTGAGTGCCCCGGAGCAGGTGGTGTTCCAGCGCCTCGCGGTGTTCGACCGGCCTTTTACCGCCAAGGCGGCCATTGCGGTGATCAGTTGCCCGGAACTGGGTATCGGGCAGTTGCCCTGGCTGCTGTCACGGCTGGCCCAGCAGTCGCTGTTGAGGGTCGAACACTGTGCCAGTGGGGTGCGTTTCCACTGGCTTCAGACCACGCGAGCCTATGCCCGGGAAAAATTGCGACGCAGCGGCCAATGGCATTTGTATCACCGGCGTTATGTGCTCCAGGACGCCTGGAAGCCCGTCCATTCAAGCCCCGCGCTGCCGAGACAGGACGTGGAGCAGCGCGTCGGCCTCCACTAGGTCAGGGGTATCAAAGCCTTCGGTGAAGCGTCGATAGACCGGCTCGAGCAATTCTTGCGCAGCCTGTTCCCGGCCCTGGCGTTGCCATAGCCGCGCCAGGGTCGTGGCGCTGCGCAGCTCCCAGGCCAGGGCATCCTGACCACGAGCCACGCCCAGGGCGGTCACCAGATGTTCCTCGGCGCGGTCGTCAAGGGCCGGGTCGTTGCGTGCCAGCAAGGTCTGCGCCTCGGCCCGCAGGATCTCGGCCGTGCACCAGCCTGCGGCCCCGCTGTGGGCGCGATCGAGTTGCCAGGCACTGACCCGATCGGCACGAAGGGTCACGACAATGTCCTGGATCAGCCCGTTGACCGGATTCGTCTTGAGGGGGGCGTCATTGATCGCGCAGTCGTAGTGACGAGCCCAGTCATGAAACAGTATCACCGAGTGTTTCTTGGCCTGGTATCGCAACATATCGAGCCTTTCGCCCGCGACTGAGTGATCGCCGTTGTAGCGCGCAATCACGCAGCCGGCCAGTGCGAGGGTGTAGCAGATCGAGGTGCCGTGGTTGATTTGCAAGGCAATTTGCAGGGCGAGATTGGCGGCCCGTCGGGCTTTTTCGGCAAAGCCTTGCAGCCAGAGTATGCGCGCCAGCGTGGTCAGCGACGCCACGCTCTGGTCGTATTGCACGCCAAAACCGTGGGTGAAACGACTGAGGTGGCCGTTTTGGGCCAGGCGCTGGATGACCTGCTCGGCGTCTTGTCGGGCCGCGCCCTGGTCGCCGGCAAAATGCAGCGCCAACACTCGCAGGCGTTGTGCACTCAAAGACAGAAGCGGGTCGCCCAGGGTGCCCAGCCGGTCGAAATCCTGGCTCTGTTCCAGTGCCTGCTGGTAGTGGCCGCAACTGAGGTTGACCGCCATGTGCCCCGACACCGCCCGGAGCTCGCCGGCACGGCTCTGGCATTGTTGCGCCAGTTGTCGGGCGGTGACGAAGGCGCGGATCGTGGCCGGCGTACCGCCCTCGGTGTGGTAGTTGAAACTGGCGTTGGCCAGCTCCAGGGCGAGGCTCAGCCTGGGGCATGGCGACGGAGTGGCCCGCAGTAGTTGCAGCGCCTTGCTGACGTAAAGCCCGTGCTCCTTGAGCAATGAGAGTTCCTGCCAGAGGGGCAGGGTGCTCGCGGTCAAGCGGATGGCCACCTGATGGGCGCCATGCGGCCCCAACCCCCGGTCGAGGGCCGCGCGGATGTCATCGCGGTAGGCGGCATAGCGAGCGATCCACAGGGGCGTGGCGGTGCTTTCCCAATCCCGCTCGGCTTGCTCCATCAGAGCCAGGCAGCGTTCGGCGTGGCGTTCCTGGCTGGCTGCCAGTTCGCCGGCTTCGGCCAGTTTCTCCAGGGCGTAGCTGCGGGTGGTGTCCAGCAAGCGATAGCGCACCTCTTCATCGCCGACCTCGACGTTGAGCAGGGATTTGGCAACCAATTGGCTGATCGACACCAGCACCTGGTCGGGCGCGACATGGGGGCCGATGATTACCGCCGCGGCCGAGGTCAGGTTGAAGCTGCCCATGAACATCGATAGCCGTCGCAGGCAGACCTGCTCGCATTCTGTGAGCAGTGCGAAGCTCCAATCCAGCGTGGCGCGCAGGGTTTGCTGGCGCGGTGCAACGTCGCTGTCGTTGTGAAGCAGAGCGACGCTGTCTTGCAATTGCCGGTGAAGCGCCTCCAGCCCGAAGCGACCCACATGCGCGGCGGCCAGTTCGATGGCCAGGGGAATCCCGTCCAATCGTTGGCAGATGTCCGCCACGAGGGGCACCGCGTGGTCAGCCAGCTCGAAGTCGTCATGGTTGGCCATCGCCCGCTCGGCGAACAGCTGCAAGGCCGGGTACTCCAGGGCCGGGTAGCCTTCGATGGGCGTCTCCCGGGGGGGAAAGGCCAGGGCATCCAGGCGCTGCACGTGTTCGCCTTCGGCTCGCAGGCCTTCACGGCTGGTCGCCAGGATATGCAAGTGCGGGGCGCCGCGCAGCAGCGTTTCGCAGAGCTGAGCCGTGGCGTCGATCAGATGCTCGCAATTATCGATCACCAACAACAGATGTCGTTCCTTGAGCTGGCGGGCAATGGTAGCCAGTGGATCGCTGTCCGGCTGCGGCAGGTCCAGCAGGGCGCACAGGTCTGGGGCGATCATGACCGGATCGTTGAGCAACGACAGATCCAGCAGATAAGTGCCGTCGCGGTAGCGATCGATCAGCCGCTCGGCGACCCGCAGGGCCACAGTGGTCTTGCCGATGCCACCGGTACCGACCAGGGTAATGAAGCGTTTGCGCGGCAGATGAGCTACCAGGCTGTCCACTACCGCCTGGCGTCCGATCATCCGGGTACGACGCGGCGGCAGATTGTGGGCCAGTGATGCAGGAGGAATATCCGCCATGGGGATGAGAGGTTCGGCCGACACCGGCGCGACAAAACTGTAGCCGCGCTGCGCTACGGTAACGATGTAGCGCTGCCCGGCCTGGCCATCCCCCAACGCCTTGCGCAATGCCGCGACATGCACTCGCAGGTTGGTGTCCTCCACGACACTCCTGGGCCAGACACGGGCGATCAATTGTTGCTTGCTTACCACCTCTCCGGCGTGCTCGAGCAGCACCAGCAGGATCTCCACCGCCCGCCGTCCCAGGCGCAACGGTTGCCCCCCCTCCAGCACCAGGCGCTGGCGAGGATGGACGTGGTAAGGGCCGAAATGCACGGTCTGTTCGACGGGCAGGGCGCTGGGGTGGCTCATTGTGTTCTCAATGTCTGGTGCAGGAGGCATATCCGAGTATGTTCCTCAGGTTTGGCTTCAGGTGCAACGGTTAGAGCCTTCTTGCCTTGCCATTCCAGGGCTGCAATGGAGAATCCTGTGGCGAGGGGATTCATCCCCGCTGGGCTGCGAAGCGGCCCCAAACGCTTAATGTCCATTAAAACTGACACACCGAGGCGCCAGTCTTGGGACTGCTTCGCAGCCCGGCGGGGATGAATCCCCTCGCCACAAAAAGCACCATCGTCCTGCCCTCAATCAAAAAAATTAACAACGTTTAACTCACGCATACACCCCCTCAGACCGGACCATGGAGACCTCCATCCCTCTCAAGGAAGTCATGTCATGAGCACCTTCATCACCCGCGACGGCACCGAGATCTACTACAAGGATTGGGGCAGTGGTCAGCCGGTTGTCTTCAGTCATGGCTGGCCGTTGAACTCGGACAGTTGGGAAGCGCAGATGATGTTCCTGGCGTCCAACGGTTACCGGGTGATCGCCCACGACCGCCGTGGGCATGGGCGCTCCAGCCAGCCTTGGGATGGCAATGATATGGACACTTATGCTGATGATCTGGCCGAGCTGATCGAGCGGCTGGACCTGAAGGAGGCCGTGTTGCTCGGTTTCTCGACCGGCGGTGGTGAAGTGACACGCTACATCGGCCGTCATGGCGCCGCTCGTGTCGCCAAGCTCGGGCTGATCTCGGCAGTAACGCCGCTGATGCTCAGGACCCCGGCTAACCCCGGTGGCCTGCCCATCGAAGTGTTCGACGGTTTCCGCCAGGCCTCCCTGGTTGACCGTTCTCAGCTATATAAAGATGTGGCCAGCGCGTTCTTCGGCGCCAACCGTCCGGGCGCCAAGGTGTCCCAAGGCTTGATCGACTGGTTCTGGATGCAAGGCATGCTCGCCGGCCACAAGAACACGTACGACTGCATCAAGGCGTTCTCGGAGACTGATCTTTCCGAAGACCTGCGCAACATTGACGTGCCGACCCTCGTGGTCCATGGCGATGACGACCAGGTGGTCCCCATCGAAACCGCCGGCATCGCAGCCGCCAAACTGCTCAAGCACTCGCAGTTGCTGGTCTACCCCGGCGCGCCTCACGGCCTGACCGATACCCACAAGGATCGCCTGAATGCGGACCTGCTGGCATTCATCCGAGGCTGATCGAGCATAGAACCTGTGGGAGCGAGCCTGCTCGCGATAGCGGTGGGTCAGCTTGTGACGATGTCGGATGTGTCGACGCTTCGCGAGCAGGCTCGCTCCCACAGGATGGTATTCCACAGGATCCTAATCGATGAATCGCAACGACTTACGCCGTCTCGACATGAACCTGCTGGTGATCTTCGAGGCGTTGATGTTCGAGAAAAACCTGACCCGCGTCGCTGAAAAGCTGTTCATGGGCCAGCCTGCCGTGAGCGCGGCGCTGGGGCGGTTGCGGGATCTGTTCGATGATCCGCTGCTGATCCGCCACGGTCGGGGCATGGAGCCGACGCCTCGGGCCATGGCGATCCTGCGTGAGCTGCAGCCGGCCATGGACACGATTTCCGGCGCGGTCAGCCGGGCCAAGGCTTTCGATCCCTCCACCAGTTGCGACGTGTTTCGCATCGGACTGTCGGACGACGCCGAATTCGGCCTGTTTCCGCCGTTGCTGAGCCAACTGCGCGAAGAAGCGCCGGGCATCATCGTGGTGGTGCGCCGGGCCAATTACCTGCTGATGTCGTCGTTGCTGGGCAGCGGGGAAATCAGCGTCGGGGTCAGTTACACCACCGATCTGCCGGCCAACGCCAAGCGCAAGAAACTGCGTGACATTCCCTGCAAGGTCTTGCGCGGCGACAAGCGTCCGGGCCCGCTGACCCTGGACGAGTACTGCGCGCGTCCCCACGCCATGGTGTCGTTCTCGGGGGACCTGAGCGGCAACATCGACCTGGACCTGGCGCGTATTGGCCGGACCCGCAAAGTGGTGTTGGGCGTCCCGCAGTTCAGTGGCTTGCGGGCGTTGTTGGCCGGCACCGAACTGATCGCCACCGTGCCCGACTACGCGGCCTGCGCGCTGGTGGAAGGCTGCGCGTTACGGGCCGAGGATCCACCGTTCGAGATCAACGCGGCCGAGCTGTCGATGGTCTGGAGTGGCGTGCATGACAACGACCCGGCGGAGCGCTGGCTGCGCTCGCGGATTGCCACCCACATGTCCCAATCATTGCCGGACGCCGCCTACGCGGACCCGGACGGAGCACACCGATGAACGTCGACGACGAACGCACGCTGCAGGACTGGGGACTGTTGTTCCTGCGCCTCAGTGGCGCGCTGTTTCTGCTGTGGGTCCACGGTCTGCCGAAGTGGCTGCATTACAGCGACGAGCTGACCCGTATCGAAGACCCGTTTCACCTCGGCGCGAGCCTCACCCTGATGTTGGCGATTTTCGCCGAAGTATTGTGCCCGCTGCTGATCGCAGCCGGTGTCATGGTGCGCCTCGCGTGCCTGCCCATTTTGTTCCTGCTGGCCGTTGCGCTGTGTGTTGTACACCCGCAATGGAGTCTGGAGGAAGGGCAGTTCGGCTGGCTGCTGCTGATCATCTTTACCAGCGTGTTCATCGCCGGGCCGGGTCGCCTGGCGCTGAATGCGCGTTTTACCGGAGTGTTACGCCATGTCTGAATCTCAAGCTGTCGAGTCCGCAATGGGGACTGCCTCACCTGGCTCCGATGAAATCGTGACCCTGATCGTCAAGCACCGGATCAAGGCCGGCCAGGACGCGGCCTATGAGGCCTGGTTGCGACGCATCGTGACCGTGGCCGGCAGTTGGCCGGGACATCTGGGTGTGGATGTGGTTCGGGGCAAGCAGGGCGGGTTGTCGCTGTTCACCTGCGTGCTGCGTTTCTGCTCCACCGAGGCCCTGCAGTGCTGGCTCGATTCGCCCCAGCGCCGCGAGCTGGTGGAGGAGGCCGCGCCATTGCTGGCCGACGGTGACCAGACCGAGGTCGCGTCCCACAAGGAGTTCTGGTTTACCCCGCTGGCGGATGCCGCCACACCGCCGCCGCGCTGGAAGCAGGCTGTGGTGACCTTGCTGGTCATTCTGCCGCACACCTTGCTGGTGCCATTGATCTGGGGGCCGGTGCTGCAACTTAACGCATTTCTATCCAACTACGTCGTCGCCACGTTCCTGATCACTCTGACCATCGTGCTCTCGGTCTGCTACGTGTGCATGCCACTGGCGACCCGTCTGTTTGCGCCCTGGATGGAGGCGTCGACAGCGCACGAGCATTTGGAGCCGTAAGCGTTATTGCATTGTGATGACGAGCGCTCTTGTGGCGAGGGGATGGCTGCGAAGCGGCCCCCAGAAGAGCGGCTGCTACGCGACCGAGCGGGTCGGTGCGACGTTTCGCTAAATCCCCTCGCCACAGCAAGCGCACTCGCCACACATTTATTTTTTGATAGTTGAAGGAGAACCCTATGAACGCCGATCTGATTCTGTTCAATGGCCAGTTCCACACCGTCGACCGGGAAAACCCCCGGGCCAGCGCCGTGGCCATCAGCCAGGGCAAGTTCGTTGCCGTGGGCACCGACGCCGAGGCCATGGCCCTGCGTGGCGGTGGAACCCAGGTCATCGACCTCAAGGGCCGCACCGTCATCCCCGGACTCAATGACTCCCACCTGCACCTGATCCGCGGCGGCCTGAACTACAACCTCGAACTGCGTTGGGAAGGCGTGCCGTCCCTGGCCGATGCCCTGCGCATGCTCAAGGATCAGGCCGACCGTACGCCGACGCCGCAATGGGTTCGTGTGGTGGGCGGCTGGAACGAGTTCCAGTTCGCCGAAAAACGCATGCCGACCCTGGAAGAACTCAACCAGGCCGCCCCCGATACCCCGGTGTTCGTGTTGCACCTGTATGACCGCGCCTTGCTCAACCGCGCTGCGTTGCGGGTGGCCGGCTACACCCGCGACACGCCGAACCCGCCGGGCGGCGAGATCGTGCGCGACAGCAAGGGCGAACCCACCGGCATGCTGGTGGCGCGTCCCAACGCGATGATCCTCTACTCGACGCTGGCCAAGGGGCCGAAGTTGCCGCTGGAGTATCAAGTCAACTCCACTCGCCAGTTCATGCGTGAACTCAATCGCCTGGGGCTGACAAGCGCCATCGACGCAGGTGGTGGTTTCCAGAATTACCCCGACGATTACGCGGTGATCGAGCAATTGGCCCGGGAAGAACAGTTGACGGTGCGCATCGCCTACAACCTGTTCACCCAGAAGCCCAAGGAAGAACTCAGCGACTTCAAGAACTGGACCGGCAGCGTCAAGTTGCACCAGGGCGATGATTTCCTGCGGCACAACGGCGCCGGTGAAATGCTGGTGTTCTCGGCGGCGGATTTCGAAGACTTCCTCGAGCCGCGTCCGGACCTGCCGCCCGGTATGGAACAGGACCTGGAACCGGTGGTCCGGCACCTGGTGGAGCAACGCTGGCCGTTCCGCCTGCATGCCACCTACGACGAGTCCATCAGCCGCATGCTCGACGTGTTCGAGAAGGTCAACCGCGACATCCCGTTCAACGGCCTGCCATGGTTCTTCGACCACGCCGAAACCATCACCCCGAAGAACATCGAACGGGTCCGCGCACTGGGTGGCGGTATCGCTATCCAGGACCGCATGGCCTTCCAGGGCGAATACTTTGTCGACCGCTACGGCGCCAAGGCCGCCGAAGCGACGCCGCCAATCAAGCGCATGCTGGCCGAAGGCGTGCCGGTGGGTGCAGGCACCGACGCCACCCGGGTGTCGAGCTACAACCCTTGGACCTCGCTGTACTGGATGGTCAGCGGTCGTACGGTCGGTGGCCTGGCGCTGCACGAAGAGGGTCTGCCGCGCTTGACCGCACTGGAGCTGTTCACCCATGGCAGCGCCTGGTTCTCCTCGGAGCAGGGCAAGAAGGGCCAGATCAAGGTCGGTCAACTGGCGGACCTGGCGGCACTGAGCGCCGACTTCTTCAGCGTCGAAGAAGAAGCCATCAAGTGGATCGAGTCCGTGCTGACGGTGGTCGACGGCAAGGTGGTGTACGCCGCCGGCGACTTCGAAAAGCTGGGTCCTGCCAGCGTCCCGGTACTGCCGGACTGGTCACCGGTGGTCAAGGTGCCAGGTCACTGGCGCCCGACTTCGCCGTTGCAGGCCCAGGTTCACCAGTGCAGCGGCCCTTGCACGGTGCATTCCCATAGCCATGAGCGGGCGCGGCTGTCGAACGTTCCGGTCAGCGATTTCCAAGGTTTCTGGGGCGCGTTTGGCTGTTCCTGCTTCGCGTTCTGACTGACATCAACATCCCCCCCTGTGGGAGCGAGCCTGCTCGCGAAGACGTCGGCGCATCCGACACCTTCGCAACAGGCACACCGCTTCGCGAGCAGGCTCGCTCCCACAGGATTTGTAACAACCATGTATAAGGAGTCATCCCATGAGCAATGCCCCTGTCTACAACCGCCTGAACAAAGATGATGCAGTCGTCCTGCTGGTCGATCACCAGACCGGCCTGATCTCCCTGGTCCAGGACTTCTCGCCCAACGAGTTCAAGAACAACGTCCTGGCCCTGGCCGACCTGGCGAAGTTCTTCGGTCTGCCGACCATCCTGACCACCAGCTTCGAGAAAGGCCCTAACGGCCCGCTCGTGCCGGAGCTCAAGGAAATGTTCCCGGACGCGCCGTACATCCCGCGTCCAGGCCAGATCAATGCCTGGGACAACGAAGACTTCGTCAAGGCGATCAAGGCCACCGGCCGCAAGCAACTGATCATCGCTGGCGTGGTGACCGATGTCTGCGTGGCGTTCCCGACCTTGTCGGCGCTGGCCGAAGGTTTTGACGTGTTCGTCGTTACCGATGCCTCGGGTACCTTCAACGAAACCGTGCAACAGGCTTCCTGGGCGCGGATGAGCGCCGCCGGCGCACAATTGATGAACTGGTTCTCGGTGGCTTGCGAGCTGCATCGCGACTGGCGCAACGACATTGAAGGCCTGGGCAACCTGCTGTCCCAGCGCATTCCGAACTACCGCAACCTGATGAACAGCTACGCGGCGCTGACTGCCAAGTAAGCTGAGCGGTTCTAGCTGGACGACGCCCGCCTTGTGCGGGCGTTTTTGTGTCTGATGAGAACCTGTGCCGAGGGGATTTATCCCCTCGCCACAGAAAATCCCCTTGCCACCGGTTTGAATTCAACCTGAATCCCTCTATAACATCCCTCACTGTCCACCTCTGGAGTGACAATGAACCCCTTCGAAGAAATGCGCATTTTTGCCCAGGTCATGGAGTCGGGCAGCTTCACGGCGGCGGCGGACCAGTTGGGGTTGTCCAAGCAATTCGTCAGCCGCAAGCTCATGGAGCTGGAACAGCGGCTGGGGGTTCGTCTGCTCAACCGTTCGACGCGGCGGCTGGATGTCACCCCGTTGGGCCAGCGCTATTACGAGGCCGCCTTGCGCCTGCTCAGTGAAATCGAACAGGTGGAGCAGGGCATCAGCGGCCAGACCAGCGAGCCTCGTGGCACCCTTCGGCTCAGCGCACCGCTGTCTTTTGCCGTGGCACACCTGGGCTGCCTGCTGCCATTGTTCTTGCAGCGTTATCCGCAGGTCAGCGTCGAGGTGGACCTGAGTGATCGCTCGGTGGATTTGCTGGGGGAGGGTTACGACCTGGCGCTACGGATCGGTGTGCTGGAGGATTCGACCTTGATCGCCCGCCGCATCGCGACCATCGACCGGGTCTACTGCGCCAGCCCGTCGTACCTGGCGCAACGCGGCACACCCTTGCGCCCCGAAGACCTGCGCAACCATGATTGCCTGCCCTATGGTCACAGCCGTCAGGTTCAATGGCGTTTTGGAGGAGGGGGTAAACCGCTGGTGTTGGAAGTCGCCGGACGCATGCGCGCCAACAACGGTGATCTGCTCCGGGATGCGGCCATCGCCGGCATGGGCATCACCTATCTCCCCACCTTTATCCTCGGCGATGCGCTGAAGGACGGACGGCTGATCAAGGTACTGGAAGGTTTTGAAACCGAGCCCCTGGCCCTGTCGGCGGTCTACCCGCAACATCGCCAGAGCGCGCGCCCGGTGCAGGCGCTGGTGGAATTTCTACGTGAGCACATGCAATGAATGGCTGAGCTTTCAGCCGCCACCGACGGCTGAAAGCTCGCGCGATACAATCAGGCGGCCATATTGGCGCCGGACAGTTCCTTCTTGTACTGCGCCTTCATGGTTTCCATCTGTTCACCCAAGGCATCCAGCTTGGCTTTGCCCAGCACTTTCTTGGCTTGGGGGAACATCTCTTTTTCTTCTTCTTCGATGTGGTGCTCAAGCAGTTCCTTGACCACTTTCACCCGGCCGGCAAATTCTGGTTGGGAAGGATCGGTGGCCTTCAGGTCCGGCAGCACCAGCGAATCGACCGTGCGATGTTCTTCCTTGGCTTCGTAGTACATTTCGGCCTCGTCCTTGCCCCCCGCTTGCTTGAAGGCCGGGTACAGGATCTCTTCTTCCAGCCGGGTATGAATGGTGACTTCCATTTCCAGCTTCGCCAACAGGTCAGTACGTTTCTTGACGCCGCGTTCGGTGGATTCGCTCAGTTGAGCCAGAATACCTTTGACGCGTTCATGGTCAGCTTTCAACAGATCGATGGCGTTCATATACAGCTCCTCGGCAATTCACGGTTACGAGCCGGCTTCAAGCGCCGACGTCGCGTTAACCAAGGATTGCATCGGCCGTGCCAGCCAGGTTGCTTTATTAAATCCTTTTAAAACAACGGATTGAGAGGGATGCCATTTTTATCATCGTGCAGGCTGCATGAAGAGGGGCCAAAGCGCCTTGCACTTTGCGCTGCCTGACCGAGAACCCCTTGTGGGAGCGAGCCTGCTCGCGATAGCGGTCGTTCAGCCAATGATGAGGTCGACTGGCCTGGCCTCATCGCGAGCAGGCTCGCTCCCACAGAGGATTTTGCAGCTCAGTCGTCGAGTAGTTGCCGCACCCGCTCGGCAATCGCCAAGCAAGATGTCAGCCCCGGCGATTCGATGCCGAACAGGTTGATCAGCCCAGGTACCTGGTGGTCGGCGGCGCTACTGATAAGGAAGTCACGGGCGGGTTCGCCGGGGGCGGAGATTTTCGGGCGGATGCCGCTGTAGGCCGGTTGCAGGCTGTGATCGGGCAGGTCTGGCCAGTAAGTGCGAATCGCCGGGTAGAAGGTTTCGGCGCGCGCCGGATCGACCCGATAATCCTCGTGTTCGACCCACTCGATGTCAGGACCGAAACGGGCCTGGCCTGCCAGGTCCAGGGTCATGTGGATGCCCAGCCCGGCGGCTTCCGGGGCCGGGTAGACCAGATGCCGGAAGGGCGCACGTCCGGCAAGGCTGAAGTAGTTGCCCTTGCACAGATAGTCCTCGGGCACCGTTTGCGCCGGCAGGCCCTCCATGCGACGGGCGAGGGCGGGCGCCTGGAGGCCGGCGGCGTTGATCAGACGGCGACAGGACAGGCTCATCTGGGCCGTGCCACCCAATTCCAGCAGAAACTGCCCGGCGCCGATGCGAACCCCCAGCAACGGCGTGTGGAAGGCCAGGTTCGCACCGGCCGCTTCGGCATCGCCTTGCAGGGCCAGCATCAGTGCATGGGAATCGACAATGCCCGTGGAAGGCGAATACAACGCGGCGGCACACGCCAGCGCCGGCTCCAGGGCCAACGCCTGCTCCTGATCGAGCAGGCGCAGGTCGTCCACGCCGTTCGTCAAGCCGCGTTCCAGCAACGCCTGGAGCCCGGCCACCTGCGCCGGGTCCTTGGCGACGATCAACTTGCCGAGCTGGCGAGTTGTCACGCCATGGCTTTCGCAATAGGCATATAGCTTGCGCCGACCCTCTACGCACAACTGGGCCTTGAGGCTGCCCGGTGGGTAGTAGATACCGGCATGGATGACTTCGGAGTTACGCGAACTGGTGCCCATGCCGATGGCGCCGCCGGCTTCGATCAACAGCACCTCATGGCCGGCCTGGGCCATCTCCCGGGCCACGGCCAGACCGACGACCCCCGCACCCACCACTACGCACTCGATATCGACGCTCAAGCTCATTGCTCCTTCAGGGCTTTTTGGCGATTCAGGGTAGCCCTGCTTGGGAGGCAGGTGAAGCACGATGTTCCAGTAAAGGGTAATGTTAAAAAGTTGGATTGAAGAAAACTTCACAAGACTGGCAGGGCTCAACATGGCGGACGGCTTGCGCACCTGGACCGTGATCACCACGTTGCTCGGTACACTCGATTTGGGTATCACCTTGTTGATCTGGCCTTTTGACTAAGGAATATCGGTATGCCTCGTTTCGCAGCCAACCTCAGCATGCTCTACCCGCAACACGATTTCCTCGACCGTTTCGCGGCCGCGGCGGCCGATGGTTTCGATGCCGTGGAATACCTGTTCCCTTACGAGTACAGCCCAGGGGTGCTCAAGCAGCGGCTGGATGCCAACGGGCTCGTCCAGGTGCTGTTCAACGCACCGCCTGGGGATTGGGCGGCGGGGGAGCGGGGGCTGGCGACGCTGCCGGGGCGCGAACAGGAGTTTCGCCAAGGTTTCGAACGTGCCTTGGAATATGCCGCAGTGCTCGGCAACTCGAACATTCACGTGATGGCCGGGCTGCTCCCGTCCGAAGCCGAGCGTGCCCGGCACCACGCCGTGTACCTGGAAAACCTCGCCTACGCCACGACCCAGGCGGCGAAGGCTGGGATCACGGTGTTGCTGGAGCCGATCAACACCCGGGACATGCCGGGCTTTTTCCTCAATCGCCAGGATCAGGCCCATGCCATTTGTCGGGAGGTGGGGGCAGACAATCTCAAGGTCCAGTTCGATTGCTACCACTGCCAGATCGTCGAGGGCGACCTGGCGAGCAAACTCCGGCGCGACTTTGGTGGTATCGGGCATATCCAGATCGCCGGCGTGCCGGATCGGCATGAGCCGGACCTGGGGGAGGTTCATTATCCGTTCCTGTTCGGATTGCTGGACGAGCTGGGCTATGACGGCTGGGTCGGCTGCGAATACCGTCCCCGTGGCGATACCTCGGCCGGCCTGCAATGGCTGCGGGACTGGAAAGCGCTCTAGGAACTGTGGGAGCGGGCTTGCTCGCGAAAGCGGTGGACCAGCTTGCATCGATGCTATTTGTGCCGCCGTCATCGCGGGCCAGCCCTGCTCCCACAGAGATTTCGGCTGTTCGCAACATTCGCGTTCGCCATCAATACCCCGGTGGGAGCGAGCCTGCTCGCGATAGCGATGGACCGGCTTGCGACGAGGTCAGGCAGGCTGTCCATCCGACAGCAGCAACTCGACGCACTGCTTGCGAATACCGTCGGTCGCCGCCGGTGCCAGCCCGCCGACGCAAGAGTGGTTGGAGTGATCCAACTGCCCGCCGGTATGAATCACCGTCACCTGCGGCGCTTCCATCAGCGCCTGGACCACGCCGAAATCGTTGGTCACCACCGTCATTCCCGACAACGCCTTGATGTAGGGCACGATCTCCAGTGTGCTGGTGCCCGCATCCAGGTACACCGTCATGTCATCCTTCAACAGCCTGGCCGCCAGTTTGGCCATGGCCTGCTTCTGCGGCAGTTCCACCACGGCCTTGGATTGGTGGCTCGGCTCGCTGTGCAGCTGGCTGGCGATACGCACCCCACCCGTCACCGAATAAGCCCGGCCTTCCTGTTCCAGCAGGGCAATGTCGCGACACACGGTCATGTGCGAGCAATCGAAGGTCCAAGTCATCCAACGCGCGATTGGCCAGCAGCGAGCCCAGTTCGATCAGTTGCTGAATGCCAAGTGCCACATGTCGTCTCGAAACTTCGAGTTCAAACGCCAGGTCACTGACCATTGCATTGGCCGAGGCGAGGGTTTCGCTGAGCGTGGTCAACACCGATTCCGTGTTGATACCCGGAACCACTGAAAAGACCTGGCCGTCCTGGGTGTCGGGTTTACTTGGGGTAGATGGGGATAAATGTACACTCAGCGCCCGATCGGCGGCTTCGCGAAGCTTTTTTGTATCGAGAGAGGTGTAGGCGGAAAGGTTTTCAGCCTTTGGGGGATTGGGGTTACCTTGACCATGGTGAAGCTCCTGACTTGGAAGTGGCGCTCATTCCCCACGTGACCAAACGAGGGTGGTGGGCGGTACGCAGGTTGGTCAACCGGGAAGTCAGGCACCCGGCGCACTCGAAAGTGCCCCGCGCACAGCCCACCGCAAAGCATACCGACAAAAGTGCCGCCATGCTGAGGTTGGCGCGTATGCGCCTGACATTGGACAGGTGACCAAACCTGGTCGCTGAATTTGCAGCGACCCGCAAAGCCTATCTTCGTGCCTTCCGAACCGGCAACCGCCGCGACTCGTCAGAAAATTCCTGTTCAGCAAATTTTTTGTAGGAACACTATGTCCCTGTGGCGAGGGGATTTAGCGAAACGTCGCACCGCCCCGCTGGGGCGCGAAGCGGCCCCCCTACTGCAATCGGTGGGTCAGATCAGTTGAGTGGTCAGCATTGGGGCTGCCATGCAGCCCAGCGGGGCGGTGCGACGTTTCGCCAAATCCCTTGCCACAGGGGGCCGTTTGCACCCAGGGAAACACAGCCATAAAAAAACCCGCATCTCGCGATACGGGTTTTTCACAGCGACGGGACTCAGGCAATCAGCCTGTCAGGCCCGCCTGCTGGACCAGGGTCAGCAACGGCTGCGGGTACACGCCGAGGAAGAACGCCAGGATGGCGATGGCCAGCAGCATCACGCCGCCAGCTTTCTGCTCCCAGTGCAACTCTGCGTCGTGGCGACGCAGGTTGGGTTCCATCAGGTACAGGGTGACCATGACGCGCAGGTAGTAGAACACGCCGATGGCGCTGCCCAGCACCAGGGAGCCGACCAGCCACCATTGATGAGCCTCGACGCCGGTCGCGACGATATAGAACTTGCCGATGAAGCCGGCGGTCAGCGGGATGCCGGCCAGGGACAGCATCATCACGGTCAGCACGGCGGTCAGGTACGGACGGCGCCAGAACAGGCCGCGGTATTCGTACAGGGCGTCGGCGTCGCGGCCGTTGTACGGCGAGGACATCAGGGTGATCACGCCGAAGGCGCCGAGGCTGGTGATCACGTAGGTGACCAGGTACACGCCGATGGCTTCCACCGCCAGGCCTTTGCTGGCGATCAGGGCGATCAGCAGGTAACCGAAGTGGGCGATGGATGAGTAACCCAGCAGACGCTTGAGGTTGCTCTGGGTCAGCGCCAGCAGGTTACCGAACAGGATCGACACGATGGCGATGATGGTCAGCACGTTGCTCAGCACGCCACTGCTGGCCACTGGCGAGATCTGGAACAGACGCACCATCACCGCGAACACCGCCACTTTCGAGGCCGTGGCCAGGAACGCCGCCACCGGCGCCGGGGCGCCCTCGTAGACGTCCGGGGTCCAGAGGTGGAACGGTACCAGCGACAGCTTGAACGCCAGGCCGATCAGCATCATGCCCAGGCCCAGTTGCGCGATCGGGCTAGGCAGGCCGGTGGCCGCCAGGGCCTGGCCGATACCGACGAAGCTCAGGGTACCGGCTTCCGCGTAGAGCAGCGCCATGCCGAACAACAGGAACGCCGAACCGGCTGCCGACAGCACCATGTACTTGATGCCGGCTTCCAGGGAGCGCTTGTTGAAGAAGGCGTAGGCCACCAGGCCGTAGACCGGCACCGACAGCAGTTCCAGGCCGATGAACAGGCTGGCCAGGTGCTGCGCGCTGACCAGGACCAGGCCGCCGGCGGCGGCCATCAGGATCAGCAGGTACAGTTCTTCACGGTTGCCCGGGTAACCCGAACCGCCGTCGCCCAGGTAGGCGTGGGCGAGGGTGACGCAGGCCAGCGTGGCGACCAGGATCAGCGCCATGTACAGGCAGGCGAAGCTGTCGATCTGCAGCAACGGCGTGACCGCCAGTGGCGCGACTTTCAGGGCCGGCAGGATCGACAGCAAGGCCAGGTTCAGCCCCGCCACCGACAGCAGGAAGGTCTGTGAGTGATTGCGCCGCCAGGCGATCGCCAGCATCACCACGATGATCGTGGCGCTGGTGATCAGCAGCGGTGCAAGCGCGATAAAGTGTTGAATCGTGAATTCCATAGCGCTCTTACCGGGCCGAAGCGAGTTGAGAGAAGGCGGTGCCGAGCCACTGCTGCACGCCATGCATGGTGGCGGCAGACGTGTCGAGGAACGGCTGCGGGTAGACGCCGAGGTAGACCAGCAGCATCGCCAGGCCCAGCACCATGATCAGTTCGCGACCGTCCATGCCGCGCAGCACTTCGTCCGACTTCGACGGGCCGAAGTAGGCGCGGTGGATCATGATCAGCGAATAGACCGAACCGAACACCAGGCCGGAGGTGGCGATGGCGATGATCCACGGCGCGCTGACGAAGGTACCGATCAGGATCAGGAACTCGCCGACGAAGTTGCCGGTTCCCGGCAGGCCCAGGGAGGCGGCCGCGAAGAACAGGCTGATGGCCGGCAGGTAGGCGATGCGCGACCACAGGCCACCCATCTCACGCATGTCCCGGGTGTGCAGGCGCTCATACAACTGGCCGCTGAGGATAAACAGCGCCGCCGCCGACAGGCCGTGGGCGAGCATCTGGATCACCGCGCCTTGCAGGGCGAGCTGGCTGCCGGAGTAGATCCCGATCAGCACGAAGCCCATGTGCGAGACGCTGGAGAAGGCGATCAGGCGCTTGATGTCGGTCTGGGCGAACGCCAGGAACGCACCGTAGAAGATCCCGATCAGGCCCAGGGTCATCGCAATCGGCGCGAACTCGGCCGAGGCGTTGGGGAACAGCGGCAGGGCGAAACGCAGCAGGCCGTAGGCCGCTGTCTTCAGCAAGATACCGGCCAGGTCCACGGAACCTGCGGTCGGCGCCTGGGCGTGGGCATCCGGCAGCCAGGAGTGGAACGGCACCACCGGCAGCTTCACCGCGAAAGCGATGAAGAAGCCCAGCATCAGCACGTACTCGGTGCTGCGCGACATCTGCACTTTCAACAGGTCGGCGTAGTTGAAGGTAATCACGCCGGTGTTATTGAAGTTGACCAGCACCAGGCCAAGGATCGCCACCAACATGATCAGGCCGGACGCCTGGGTGAAGATGAAGAACTTGGTCGCCGCGTAGATCCGGGTCTTCTTGCCGTCCGAAGAACTGTGACCCCAGAGCGCGATGAGGAAGTACATCGGCACCAGCATCATTTCCCAGAAGAAGAAGAACATGAACAGGTCCAGCGCCAGGAACACGCCGACGACACCGCCCAGGATCCACATCAGGTTCAGGTGGAAGAAGCCGACATGACGCTGGATCTCTTTCCAGGAGCAGAGTACCGAGAGGATACCCAGCAGGCCGGTCAGCAGGATCATCAGCAGCGACAGGCCGTCGAGGGCCAGGTGCACGCTGATGCCGAAGCGTTCGATCCAGAGGTGCTTGAATTCAAGCGCCCAGGTCGGGTTGGCACCAGGGGCCGGGGCGAATGAATAGTCACCGGTCGCCCACAGCCAGAGGCCGAGCGCGAGTTCCAGGGACATGGTCAGCAGCGCAATCCAGCGCGGGAGCGTGGAGCTGGAGCGCTCCGCGATCCAGCACAGCAGGCCGCCGATGAAGGGGATCAGGATTAGCCAGGGCAGAATCATGACGGGCTCGTTTCCTTTCGCAAGTTCGCAAGGTTCATATCAGACCGCTACCAGCACGATGGCGCCGATAACCAGCACGGCGCCAGCCGCCATGGAAGCCGCATACCAACGCAGTTGACCGGTCTCGGTACGGCTCAGGGCAGTGTGGCCGCCCTTGGCCATGCGCGGGATCAGGCCAATGGTCTGGTCGAGCGGGTCTTTGCGCAGAATGTGGCTGATCGCAAGGTATGGCTTGACGAACAGTTTGTCGTAGATCCAGTCGAAGCCCCAGGCAGCGAACCACCAGGCCGAAAGGACACGGCCGAGGCCGCTGTTGGCGATGGCCGTGACGAAGCGACGCTTGCCCAGGAACAGCAGGGCGGACAGCAGGATACCCGCCAGGGCGATGGCGCCGGAGGCGATTTCCAGGCTGTGCTTGGCTTCGCCGCCGGCATGGCCGACGCTTTCCGGCAGCACACCGTGCAGCGGCGGGGTGATCATGGCGCCGACGAAGGTCGACAGCACGATCAGCACCGACAGCGGCAGCCAATGGGCAATCCCGTGGCCGGCGTGGGCTTCGGTCTTGGCTTCACCATGGAACGCGATGAAAATCAGGCGGAAGGTGTACAGCGAGGTCATGAACGCACCCACCAGGCCGGCATAGAGCAAGCCCTGGTTACCGCTGGCGAACGCTTCCCAGAGGATCTCGTCCTTGGAGTAGAAGCCGGCCGTCACCAGTGGCAGGGCCGCCAGGGCCGCGCCGCCGACGATGAAGCTTAAGTAGGCCAACGGTAGCTTCTTCCACAGGCCGCCCATCTTGAAGATGTTCTGCTCGTGGTGGCAGGCGACGATCACCGCACCGGAAGCAAGGAACAGCAGGGCCTTGAAGAAGGCGTGGGTCATCAGGTGAAAGATCGCGCCTTCCCAGGCGCCGACGCCCAGGGCCAGGAACATGTAGCCGATCTGGCTCATGGTCGAGTAGGCGAGGATCCGCTTGATGTCGGTCTGTACCAGGGCGGCAAAGCCGGCCAGTACCAGGGTCACGCCACCGACGATGCCCACCAGGTGGAGGATGTCCGGCGCCAGAGCGAACAGGCCATGGGTACGGGCGATCAGGTAGACGCCCGCGGTCACCATGGTGGCAGCGTGGATCAGAGCCGATACCGGGGTAGGGCCGGCCATCGCGTCCGCCAACCAGGTCTGCAGCGGCAGTTGCGCGGATTTACCGACGGCGCCGCCCAGCAGCATCAGGGTCGCCAGGACGATCCAGAAGTCGCCGACCTTGAAGTGCTCGGGTGCCTTGACCAGCAGTTCCTGGATGTTCAGCGTGCCCAGTTGCTGGAACAGGATGAACAGGCCGATGGCCATGAACACGTCGCCGATGCGGGTGACGATGAACGCCTTGAGTGCCGCGTTGCCGTTGTTGCGGTTGCTGTAGTAGAAACCGATCAACAGGTACGAGCACAGGCCCACGCCTTCCCAGCCGAAGTACAGGAACAACAGGTTATCGCCGAGCACCAGGAACAGCATGCTGGCGATGAACAGGTTGGTGTAGGCGAAGAAACGCGAGTAACCGGCTTCACCACGCATGTACCAGGACGCGAACAGGTGGATCAGGAAACCCACGCCGACCACGACGCCCAGCATGGTGATCGACAGGCCGTCGATGTACAGGGCGAAGTTCGGCGTGAAGCCTTCCACCGCCATCCATTGCCACAGCACCAGGGTGTAGTGACCACCTTCGGGCGGTGCGACGTTGAATTGCCAGATCACGTAGGCGGCGACGATCGCCGACAGGCCGATGGAGCCGACACCGATCAGGGCCGAAAGATTTTCCGAGAGACGTCCACGGGAGAACGCCAGCAGCAGGAAGCCGATCAGGGGAAATACGAAAGTCAGAAAGATCATGTTCATCCGTGCATCTCACTGGCAGCGTCGATATCGAGCGTGTGGAAGCGGCGATACAGCTGCAACAGGATCGCCAGGCCGATACTGGCCTCGGCGGCTGCCAGGCTGATCACCAGGATGAACATGATCTGTCCATCGGGCTGCGCCCAGCGAGCGCCCGCGACGATGAAGGCCAGGGCGGCGGCATTCATCATGACCTCCAGGCTCATCAGCACGAACAGAATGTTGCGGCGGACCATCAGGCCGACCAGACCGAGACAGAACAGGATGCCGGCAACCGCCAGACCGTGTTCGAGAGGGATAGCAGGCATGTGATTACTCCTTCGCCTCGTTACGGCCCAAATGGAACGCCGTGACGGCTGCGGCAAGCAGCAGCATCGAGGCGAGTTCGACCACCAGCAGGTACGGACCGAACAGGCTGATGCCCACGGTCTTGGCGCCTACGGTGGTATGACCGATGGCCTGGCCGCTCTGGTGAGCGAACAGCACATACAGCAGTTCACCCAGCAACAGGGCGGCGAGAATCACCGGCCCCGCCCAGATGCCGGGCTTGAGCCAGTTGCGCTCCTGCTGGACCGAGGCCGGGCCGAGGTTCAGCATCATCACCACGAACACGAACAGCACCATGATGGCGCCGGCGTAGGCGATCACTTCCAGGGCGCCGGCGAACGGCGCGCCGAGAGCGAAGAAGGTCATGGCCACGGCGATGAGCGAAATGATCAGGTAGAGCAGGGCATGTATGGGGTTGGTGTTGGTGACCACACGAAGCGTGGACACCACCGCGATACCCGATGCGAAATAGAAAGCGAATTCCATCTTTCTTCCTTAAGGCAGCAAGCTCTTCACGTTGATCGGTTCGGCTTCGTTCTGCGCGGCGCCTTTCGGCTTACCGGCAATGGCCATACCTGCAACACGATAGAAGTTGTAATCAGGGTTTTTACCGGGACCGGAAATCAGCAGATCTTCTTTCTCGTACACCAGGTCCTGACGTTTGAAATCCGCCATTTCGAAATCCGGCGTGAGCTGGATCGCGGTGGTCGGGCATGCTTCCTCGCAGAGGCCGCAGAAAATGCAGCGCGAGAAGTTGATACGGAAGAAGTCCGGGTACCAGCGACCGTCTTCGGTTTCAGCTTTCTGCAGCGAGATGCAGCCCACCGGGCAGGCCACGGCGCACAGGTTGCACGCCACGCAGCGCTCCTCGCCGTCGGGGTCGCGGGTCAGGACGATGCGGCCGCGGTAACGCGGTGCCAGGTAGACCGGCTCTTCCGGGTATTGCAGGGTGTCGCGCTTGCGAAAGCCATGGCCGAAGATCATGACCAGGCTTCGCAGTTGGGTACCGGTACCCTTAACGATGTCGCCAATATATTTGAACATGGGTCAAATCCTCACTGAACCGCGGCCGCAGGCGTGTTCATCAACACGATCGCAGCGGTCACCAGCAAATTGATCAGGGTCAGCGGCAGGCAGAATTTCCAGCTGAAGTCCATCACCTGGTCGTAGCGCGGGCGCGGGATGGCGGCGCGCAGCAGGACGAACAGCATGATGAAGAACGCGGTCTTCAGGGCGAACCACACGAAGGACAGTTGCGGCAGGATGTCGAACGGACCGTGCCAGCCGCCGAAGAACAGCGTCACCAGCAGTGCCGAGATCA
Source organism: Pseudomonas corrugata (assembly GCF_001269905.1). Lineage (GTDB taxonomy): Bacteria > Pseudomonadota > Gammaproteobacteria > Pseudomonadales > Pseudomonadaceae > Aquipseudomonas > Aquipseudomonas corrugata. Next base: position 595,333 of record NZ_LHVK01000003.1, read on the forward strand.
GGACGATACCGATGTACTCGCCCACGAAGAACATGCCCCATTTCATGCCGGCGTATTCAATGTGGTAACCGTCGGCCAGTTCCTGTTCCGCTTCCGGCTGGTCGAACGGGTGACGGTGGGTCACGGCTACGCCAGCGATGAAGAAGGTACAGAAGCCGAAGAACTGCGGAATGATGAACCACAGGTTCTGGGCCTGGTACTCGACGATGTCGCGCATGTTGAACGAGCCGACCTGGACCACCACGCCCATCAGCGCCAGGCCCATGAACACCTCGTAGGACACAGTCTGGGCCGACGCCCGCAGGCTGCCCAGCAGGGCGTACTTGTTGTTGCTCGACCAGCCGGCGAACAGCACCGCGTACACCGACAGGCCGGCCATGGCGAAGAAGAACAGCAGGCCGATGTTCAGGTCCGCCACGCCCCAGGTCGGGGTGATCGGGATGATCGCAAAGGCGATCAGCAAGGCGCTCATGGCCACCACCGGCGCCAGGGTGAAAATCACCTTGTCGACAAAGGGTGGCGTCCAGTCTTCCTTGAAGAACATCTTGATCATGTCGGCGGCGATCTGGAACATGCCGAACGGGCCGACGCGGTTCGGACCGTAGCGGTCCTGCCACCAGCCCAGCAGGCGACGTTCGACAAAGCTCAGCAATGCGCCTGTGACCACCACGGCCAGCAGGATCACGATGGCCTTGAGGACCGTCAGGATCACATCGATCACTTCAGGGGTGAACCAGCTCATTGCGCTGCCTCCTGCAGACCGTCGACGGTTTTACCGAACACCGCCGGCGGGATTCCCGCCAGGCCGGCCGGCAGGGCCACCAGGCCGACGCCCAGTTCTTCATTGATGCGCAGCGGCAGACGCAGGGTCTGGCCGGCCACGTTCAGGCTCAGCAGGGCGCCGTCGTTGACACCCAGACGATCGGCTTCGGACTTGGCCAGCGCCACGTAGGCGGCCGGGATGCGTTCCTGTACCGGAGCGGCCTTGGAAGAGTTCTCTTCGCTGCCGAACAGGTGATGGAACGGCACGACCTGCCAGGTGCCCGGTGCCGGGTTGAAGGCGCGCGGCACGTTGGCGAACCAGCTCAGGCCGTCGCCATGGCTTTCGATCAGGCGGGTGCCCGGATCACCGGCACGCAGGTGACCACCGACTTCGTCCTGGAACTTGTTCCAGGCCTGCGGCGAGTTCCAGCCCGGAGACCAGGCGAACGGCACTTGCGAGCGCGGTTCGGCGGAGCCCGAGTAACCTTCCATGGAGAAGGCGAACGCGGTGTCCTGGTCCTGCGGGGTGCGCGGTTCATGAACGCTGATGTTGGCGCGCATGGCGGTGCGGCCGGAGTAACGCAGCGGTTCACGGGCCAGTTTCAGGCCCTTGATGCGGAACGCGGCGGACGGCGCGGCGTCGACGATGCCGGCCAGTTGCTCGGTGCTGGAGGCACAGGCAGCGGTGACGTGGTCGAGTTGCGTCCAGTCGATCGGCTGGTTCAGCAGGGTGGCGCGCAGGGCGTGCAGCCAGCGCCAGCCTTCGTGGACCAGGATGCTGGCGTCCAGGTATTGCGGGTCGAAGACCTGGAAGAAGCGTTGGGCGCGGCCTTCCTGGCTGACCAGCGTACCGTCGCCTTCGGCGAAGCTCGCCGCCGGCAGCACCAGGTGGGCGCGGTCGGTGGTGGCGGTCTTCTGGTGGTCGGCGACGATCACCACTTTTGCGGCGTTCAGCGCGGCGTCCACACGGGCTTTGTCGGTGCGGGTGTACAGATCGTTTTCCAGCACCACGATGGCGTCGGCGTTGCCATCGATCACCTTTTGCAGCGCGGCATCGACCGATTCGCCACCGAGCATGGCCAGGCCGAGGCTGTTGGCTTCCGGCACGACCAGGCTGATGGAACCGTTCTTCTCGCGCAGCTTCAGGGCCTTGGCGATGTTGGCGGCGGCCTCGATCAGGGCCTTAGAGCCCAGGGAGGTACCGGCGATCACCAGCGGACGCTTGGCGGCCAGCAGGGCATCGGCGATGCGCTGGACCAGGGCGGTCGCTTCGCTGTCCAGGCCTTCGACGGCCGGGGCGCTGGCGTCCAGGGCGTGGGCGACGGCAAAGCCGATGCGCGCCAGGTCGTCAGGAGCGGCGTGGACGCATTCCTCGGCGACGTCGTCGAGCTTGGTTTCAGCCAGGCTGGCGATGAACAGCGGGTTCAGCTCGTGCTGACCGATGTTCTTCACGGCAGCGTCGAGCCACGGCTGGACGCGCATGGCGTCGGCCATGTCCTCGGCCTTGCCCTTGACCGACTGGCGCAGGGCCAGGGCCATGCGTGCGGCGGTCTGGGTCAGGTCTTCGCCGAGGACGAACACGGCGTCGTGGTCTTCGATGTCGCGCATCGTCGGCACGGGCAGCGGGCTGTCCTTGAGCACTTGCAGCACCAGGCGGATGCGCTCCAGTTCAGCGGCTTCGATGCCGCTGTAGAAGTGCTCGGCGCCGACCAGTTCACGCAGTGCGTAGTTGCTTTCCAGGCTGGCCCGTGGCGAACCGATGCCGACGATGTTGCGGCCGCGCAGCAGTTCGGCGGCCTTGTCCAGGGCAGCGTCCAGGCTCAGCTTGGTACCGTCGGCCAGCAGCGGCTGGCGTGGACGATCCGTGCGGTTGACGTAGCCGTAGCCGAAGCGGCCGCGGTCGCACAGGAAATACTGGTTCACCGAACCGTTGTAGCGGTTCTCGATGCGACGCAGTTCGCCGTAGCGCTCGCCCGGACTGATGTTGCAACCGCTGGAGCAGCCGTGGCAGATGCTTGGCGAGAACTGCATGTCCCACTTGCGGTTGTAGCGCTCGGAGTGGGTCTTGTCGGTGAACACACCCGTCGGGCAGACCTCGGTGAGGTTGCCGGAGAACTCGCTTTCCAGGGTGCCGTCTTCAACGCGACCGAAGTACACGTTGTCGTGGGCGCCGAACACGCCAAGGTCGGTGCCGCCGGCGTAGTCCTTGTAATAGCGCACGCAGCGGTAGCAGGCGATGCAGCGGTTCATCTCGTGGGAGATGAACGGGCCCAGTTGCTGGTTCTGGTGGGTGCGCTTCTTGAAGCGATAACGGCGCTCGTTGTGGCCGGTCATCACGGTCATGTCTTGCAGGTGGCAGTGACCGCCTTCCTCGCAGACCGGGCAGTCGTGCGGGTGGTTGGTCATCAGCCATTCGACGACACTGGCGCGGAACGCCTTGGATTCTTCATCGTCGATGGAGATCCAGGTGTTGTCGGTGGCGGGGGTCATGCAGGACATGACGATCCGACCACGGGTGTCGTTTTCGTCGGTGTACTGCTTGACCGCGCACTGCCGGCAGGCCCCGACGCTACCAAGCGCGGGATGCCAGCAGAAATAAGGGATGTCGAGGCCTAGCGACAGACATGCCTGTAACAGGTTGTCTGCCCCGTCGACTTCGAGCGCTTTGCCGTCTACGTGGATAGTGGCCATGGTTCAAAGTTCTTCGTTGGCCCGGTGTCAGCGGGCGTGGCTAATGGAATCTTGTCGTTCGTCCGAATCCAAACAGCCTGCAAAGGCGTCATCGGACGAAAGGCGAAGGGCACGGACCCTTCGCCTTCTTAAGCGTGTTACGCGCCGACCATGGTCGGCGTGACCACCTGATTGAGGTCGCCTGCGCGGGTAGGCGCGATGCCGGCCTCGAATTCAGAGCGGAAGTATTTGATCGCGCTGCCCAACGGCTCCACGGCACCCGGTGCGTGAGCACAGAAGGTCTTGCCTGGGCCGAGGAAACCCACCAGACCCAGCAGGGTCTCGATGTCGCCGGGCTGACCTTCGCCGTTCTCGATGGCCATCAGCAGCTTGACGCTCCAGGGCAGGCCATCGCGGCAAGGGGTGCAGAAGCCGCAGGATTCACGGGAGAAAAACTGCTCCATGTTGCGCAGCAGCGACACCATGTTGACGCTGTCGTCCACCGCCATGGCCAGGCCGGTACCCATCCGGGTGCCCACCTTGGCGATGCCGCCGGCGTACATCTGTGCGTCCAGGTGCTCCGGCAACAGGAAACCGGTACCGGCACCACCGGGCTGCCAGCACTTGAGCTTGTAGCCGTCGCGCATGCCGCCGGCGTAGTCCTCGAACAGCTCGCGGCCGGTGACGCCGAAAGGCAGTTCCCACAGGCCGGGATTCTTGACCTTGCCGGAGAAGCCCATGAGCTTGGTGCCCATGTCTTCGCTGCCGTCGCGGGCCAGGGATTTGTACCAGTCCACGCCGTCGGCGATGATCGCCGGCACGTTGCACAGGGTCTCGACGTTGTTCACGCAGGTCGGCTTGCCCCACACGCCCACGGCGGCAGGGAAGGGCGGCTTGGAGCGCGGGTTGGCACGACGGCCTTCCAGGGAGTTGATCAGTGCGGTTTCTTCACCGCAGATGTAACGCCCGGCGCCGGTATGGACGAACAGCTCGAAATCGAAGCCGCTGCCCAGGATGTTCTTGCCCAGGAGGCCTGCGGCCTTGGCTTCTTCCACGGCACGGTTCAGGTGCTTGGCGGCGGTGGTGTATTCGCCGCGCAGGAAGATGTAGCCACGGTAGGTTTTCAGCGCACGGGCGCTGATCAGCATGCCCTCGATCAGCAGATGGGGCAGTTGCTCCATCAGCATGCGGTCCTTCCAGGTGTTGGGTTCCATTTCATCCGCGTTGCAGAGCAGGTAGCGGATGTCGATGGATTCGTCCTTGGGCATCAGGCCCCACTTCACGCCGGTGGGGAAGCCCGCACCGCCGCGACCCTTGAGGCCGGAGTCCTTCACGGTCTGGACGATGTCGTCCTGGGCCATGTCGGCGAACGCCTTGCGCGCGGCGGCGTAGCCGTTCTTGGCCTGGTACTCGTCCAGCCACACGGCTTCGCCGTCGTCACGCAGGCGCCAGGTCAGGGGATGGGTTTCGGCCGAGCGCTTGATGCGGTTGGCGGGCCCGAAGGAAGTCAGGGTCATACGTAGCCCTCCAGCAATTTGGCAACGCCGGCGGGTGCAACGTCACCGAAGGTGTCGTCGTCGATCATCAGCGCCGGAGCCTTGTCGCAGTTGCCCAGGCAGCACACCGGCAGCAGCGTGAAACGGCCGTCGGCGGTGGTCTGGCCGAGGCCGATGCCCAGCTTGCTCTGGATTTCGCTGACCACGGATTCGTGGCCACCGATGTAGCAGACCATGCTGTCGCAGACGCGAATGATGTGGCGGCCTACGGGTTGGCGGAAGATCTGGCTGTAGAAGGTGGCGACGCCTTCGACGTCGCTCGCCGGGATGCCGAGGATCTCGCCGATGGCGTAGAGCGCGCCGTCAGGCACCCAGCCACGTTCCTTCTGGACGATCTTCAGGGCTTCGATCGACGCCGCGCGCGGGTCTTCGTAGTGATGCAGCTCGTGCTCGATGGCCGAGCGCTCGGTTTCGCTCAGGGCGAAACGGTCTGTCTGGATAAGCGTGCTGTTCATGCTTAGCGGTCCACGTCGGCCATAACGAAATCGATACTACCCAGGTACGCGATCAAGTCCGCGACCATGCTGCCTTTGATCACCGAAGGGATCTGCTGCAGGTGCGGGTAGCTTGGGGTGCGGATCCGGGTACGGTAGCTCATGGTGCCGCCGTCGCTCGTCAGGTAATAACTGTTGATGCCCTTGGTCGCTTCGATCATCTGGAAGGACTCGTTGGCCGGCATGACCGGGCCCCACGAAACCTGCAGGAAGTGCGTGATCAGGGTCTCGATGTGCTGCAGCGTGCGCTCCTTGGGCGGCGGCGTGGTCAGCGGGTGATCCGCCTTGTACGGGCCTTCCGGCATGTTGCGCATGCATTGCTCGATGATCTTGACGCTCTGGCGCATCTCCTCGACGCGAACCATGCAGCGGTCATAGGCATCGCCGTTGGCCGCCAGCGGTACTTCGAACTCGAAGTTCTCGTAGCCGGAGTAGGGGCGTGCCTTGCGCAGGTCGAAGTCGCAACCGGTGGAACGCAGGCCTGCACCGGTGACGCCCCATTCCAGGGCTTCCTTGGTGTTGTAGGCCGCGACGCCGATGGTGCGACCCTTGAGGATGCTGTTCTGCAGGGCAGCCTTGGTGTATTCGTCCAGGCGCTTGGGCATCCACTCGACGAAGTCCTTGACCAGCTTTTCCCAGCCACGTGGCAGATCGTGGGCAACGCCACCGATGCGGTACCAGGCCGGGTGCAGGCGGAAGCCGGTGATGGCTTCGATCACCGTGTACGCCTTCTGGCGGTCGGTGAAGGTGAAGAACACCGGCGTCATGGCGCCGACGTCCTGGATGTAGGTGCCCAGGAACAGCAGGTGGCTGGTGATACGGAAGAACTCGGCCATCATGATGCGGATGACGTCGACCCGGTCCGGAACCTTGATCCCGGCCAGTTTCTCGACCGAAAGCACATACGGCAGGTTGTTCATCACGCCGCCGAGGTAGTCGATCCGGTCGGTGTACGGAATGTAGCTGTGCCAGGACTGGCGCTCGGCCATTTTCTCGGCGCCACGGTGGTGGTAGCCGACGTCCGGGACGCAGTCGACGATCTCTTCGCCGTCCAGTTGCAGGATGATGCGGAACGCACCGTGGGCCGAAGGGTGGTTCGGGCCCAGGTTGAGGAACATGTAGTCCTCGTTGGCGCCCGAACGCTTCATGCCCCAGTCTTCAGGCTTGAAGCGCGCGGCCTCTTCCTCGAGCTGTTGCTTGGCCAGGGACAGGCTGAACGGGTCGAACTCGGTGGCACGGGCCGGGTAGTCCTTGCGCAGCGGGTGACCTTCCCAGGTCGGCGGCATCATGATGCGCGTCAGGTGCGGGTGGCCGGGGAAATCGATCCCGTACATGTCCCACACTTCACGTTCGTACCAGTTGGCGTTCGGCCAGATGCCGGTCACGGTCGGCACGCTGAGGTCGCTCTCGGACAAGGCGACCTTGATCATTACGTCACTATTACGCTCGATCGACATCAGGTGATAGAACACGGTGAAGTCGACGCCGTCGGGCAGGCCCTGGCGCTTGGTGCGCAGGCGCTCGTCCACGCCGTGCAGGTCATAGAGCATGACGTACGGCTTGGGCAGGTTGCGCAGGAAGGTCAGGACTTCGACGAGTCTGGCGCGGGCAACCCAAAGCACCGGCATGCCGGTGCGGGTCGGCTGGGCGGTGAACGCCTCGGGGCCAAAACGGTTGTTCAGTTCGACGACCACATCCTGGTCGTCTGCCTTGTAGGGCGGGATGTACAGAGCACTGCCTGTAGTCATGGTTATTTATCGCTTTCGGTCAACGTAAAGAATGAAGCCAGGTTCGTGTTTCTTGTTCAGGAACAGAGCTGGATCAGACTTCGTCGGGGCTGCGCAGGTTGGTGACTGCGATACGCTGTTCGCGGCGCTGTTCCTTTTGCGACGGCATCTCGGCGCGATAGACGCCTTGATCGCCAACGACCCAGGACAGTGGGCGACGCTCCTGGCCAATCGATTCCTGCAACAGCATCAGGCCTTGCAGGAAAGCTTCGGGGCGGGGCGGGCAGCCAGGCACGTAGACGTCCACGGGCAGGAACTTGTCCACCCCTTGAACGACGGAATAGATGTCGTACATGCCACCGGAGTTGGCGCACGAACCCATGGAGATGACCCACTTCGGTTCGAGCATTTGCTCATAGAGACGCTGGATGATCGGCGCCATCTTGATGAAGCAGGTACCGGCGATAACCATGAAATCCGCCTGGCGCGGCGATGCCCGGATCACCTCGGCGCCAAAGCGCGCGATGTCGTGGGGCGCCGTGAAGGCGGTGGTCATTTCCACGTAGCAGCACGAAAGGCCGAAGTTGTACGGCCACAGGGAGTTCTTGCGACCCCAGTTGACCGTGCTGTTCAGCACGTCTTCGAGCTTGCCCATGAAGATGTTTTTGTGGACTTGATCTTCTAACGGATCGGAAACGGTTTCCCGTTCGCCAATCGGATACTGCTCGTTAGGAGCATCGGGGTCGATCCTGGTGAGATTGTATTGCATTGCCAAAGCCTCATTGTTTCAGCTTCGCTTGCCGCTTGCGCCGAGCTTCCGGAGCCCAATCAAGTGCCCCCACCCGGAAAAGGTAGACAAGACCTGCCAACAGAATTGCTATGAAAACGAGAGCTTCGACAAATCCGGTCCAGCCGCTTTCGCGGACGGACACAGACCAGGCAAAGAGAAAGAGGGCTTCGATATCGAAGATCACGAAAAGCATCGCGACCAGATAGAATTTGGCTGAGAGCCGCAAGCGGGCGCCGCCGGTAGGCAGCATGCCGGACTCGAACGGTTCGTTTTTGCTGCGGCCCCAGGCTTTTGACCCGAGCAGGCTCGACAGCCCGAGCATGAAGGCACACAGGCCGACGACACCCAGAAGGAAAATGGCAAAGCCCCAGTTGTGGGCCATGAGTCCTGTCGCTTCGGGCATGCTGGAAATCCTTAACAGAGGGCAAAGGGCCTCTGAGCTTGAAAGAAATAACGCAGTGACGATATGTCGCAGCAATCAATCGCGGTGATTTTATGGCTAAACACCGGGCAAGTAAAATTCCTGTAGCGAAATTATTTATTGGAATAAGGACATAGCGCACCTCCAAGGCTGCGCAGCCCAGGCCCAGCGGGCATTGGCCGATAATTCATCTATTATATTTCGTGCGCGGTACAACAATGATAATGCCTTGCAAATGATAATTATTGTTGTTTGTGCGGACTTTCCATCAATATCCCGGTGCAGTAGCTGAGAACTTTTCTTACAGGCTCGCTGCTGCAATTGTCAGCGCTGGCCGTTTTACTCTTTTTCGGACTGTCTGTTGCTGCGTTCGATCAATTTTTCTGAAGACTCTTCGATTTCTTGTGTCCAATGCCTGTCAGTCAGGCGGCAAGACTTGTGGGAGCCGAGCTTGCTCGCGATGGCGGTCGACCGGGCGGCATCGTTGTCGACTGACCTACCGCTATCGCGAGCAAGCTCGGCTCCCACAGGGTCGATGCTGTTCTTGAAATGCAGGCGAAAAAAAAGCCCCGAACCAGTCGGGGCGTCAGATCGTCGGCCTTGCGGTTAGCTTTTATTCGGTCCGCAAGGGCCGTTACCCATTGATCAGTGGAACTGCTCTTCTTCGGTCGAACCGGTCAGTGCGGTCACCGACGAAGCGCCGCCCTGGATCACGGTGGTCATGTCGTCGAAGTAGCCGGTGCCCACTTCCTGTTGATGAGCCACGAAGGTGTAGCCCTTGGCGGCGTCGGCAAATTCCTGCTCCTGCAGCTTCACGTAGGCGGTCATGTCGTTGCGGGCGTAGTCGTGCGCCAGGTTGAACATGCTGTGCCACATGTTGTGAATGCCGGCCAGGGTGATGAACTGGTGCTTGTAGCCCATGGCGGACAGTTCGCGCTGGAACTTGGCGATGGTCGCGTCGTCCAGGTTTTTCTTCCAGTTGAAGGAAGGCGAGCAGTTGTACGACAGGATCTGGTCCGGGTATTCCTTCTTGATCGCTTCGGCAAAGCGGCGGGCCTCATCCAGGTCCGGCTTGGCGGTTTCGCACCAGATCAGGTCGGCGTATGGGGCGTAGGCCAGGCCGCGGGCGATGGCCTGGTCGAGGCCGGCGCGCACTTTGTAGAAACCTTCCTGGGTGCGGGTACCGGTCACGAACGGCTGGTCATACGGATCGCAGTCGGAGGTCAGCAGGTCGGCGGCGTTGGCGTCGGTACGGGCCAGGATGATGGTCGGTACGCCGGCAACGTCGGCGGCCAGGCGGGCAGCGGTCAGCTTCTGCACGGCTTCCTGGGTCGGTACCAGTACTTTGCCGCCCATGTGGCCGCATTTTTTCACCGAGGCCAGTTGGTCTTCGAAGTGAACGCCAGCGGCGCCTGCCTCGATCATGCTCTTCATCAGCTCGTAGGCGTTCAGGACGCCGCCGAAACCGGCTTCGGCGTCAGCCACGATCGGTGCGAAGTAATCGATATAGCCTTCGTCGCCCGGGTTCTTGCCGGCTTTCCACTGGATCTGGTCGGCGCGACGGAACGAGTTGTTGATGCGCTTGACCACAGTCGGAACCGAATCCACCGGGTACAGCGACTGGTCGGGGTACATCGACTCGGCGGAGTTGTTGTCCGCAGCCACTTGCCAGCCCGACAGGTAGATCGCCTGGATGCCGGCCTTGACTTGCTGTACCGCCTGGCCGCCGGTCAGGGCGCCCATGCAGTTGACGAAATCTTTTTCGGGACGGAAGGATGGCTTGGCGCCCTGGGTCACCAGGTTCCACAGCTTCTCGGCGCCCATTTTCGCAAAGGTGTGCTCAGGTTGAACCGAGCCACGCAGGCGGACGACGTCAGCAGCGGAATAATTGCGCTTCACGCCTTTCCAGCGTGGGTTTTCAGCCCAGTCTTTTTCAAGGGCTGCAATTTGCTGTTCGCGTGTCAGTGCCATGGAAATAAACCTCGTCGCATCGTCGGGTGTGGAAGATTCCTGCTCCTGCCGATCCGCCAGTCATTGGCGAAGAAGGCTGCTCGCTGGCCAGGGGGCCGGGCATACAAGTCGGTTCAGGCGGGGAGGCGACGGGATGAACGATGGGCTCGAGGGGAAAGTGAGCAGGTAGAGGCGGACTGCGGGCGCATTCGGGCGTCGTGGGCCCTTGTACGAACTCAGAGTGATGCCGGGTTACCTAGTTACGCTTCCGTCCCTCGGGACAACTTCGTTCCAGTCGCAACCTCGTCAAACACACCTTGTGGGCGGTACAGACACGAATCGGCTTGCGGGGTAGATGCAAGCGGCGACCCGAAGGCCCTTGCCAGGGCCCCTGATTAGCGGGAGCGAGGCCATCATGCCTTCGGTTTTTTGGCTCGTCAAACGTTTTGTAGTGCTTTTTTTCAAGCACTACATCTTTGGTCTAATACGACTCGTCAGTCAGTTTCTGGTGCTTCAGTTCAGGGTGTCGACCTTGACCCGCAGAATCATGTCGTCACGGCCTTGTGTCGAGTAGCTGCGGGTCAGGCCCTGTTTGTCGGCCTGGGTCTGGCGATTCACGCCGGCCAGCGTGATCCATTCGCCCAGCCGTCCGCTGACAGTTGTGTCGGTACTCTGAACGTTCACTACATCGGGACGTTCCTGGCTCATGCGGTCACGGTTGGTACTGATGCTCAGATGAACGGTCTCGCCGGTGACGCTCGCCGTGACGTAGAAGCCTTGGGTGACGTTGCGGTATTCAGTCTGGCTTTGCATGCGACCGTAGGTGTCCGTCTGGTTACTGGTGAACGGTACGCTCTGACCCACCTGAATCAGCGCCGGCTGGCCTTCGCTGGCTTGTACCTGTTGCACGCCGCCGTCACGGCTGGCCGTGCTGCGGTTGATGATGCGGGTCTGGCTGGGGGCGGCTCCGTTGATGGAGTAGCCCTGGTCGCCCTGCAGGTTGTTTTCGTTGGTGTCGACCGTGATCAGCAAGCGTCTGGGAGCGGTGTCCAATTGGGCCAGGAATTGCCGGAGTTCTTCAATCTTGCCGGGGTCGGCATTGACGATCAGCTGGTTGCCGTAGGCGCTGACCTGGCCGTCCTTGCCGATGAAATTCTGCGCTACCGGGAGCAGATCGGCGCTGGTGCGGTAGTTCAACGGCACGACTTGCGTGTCGGCCATGACCGACAGGCTGCAGCCGAGCAGCAGGGTGGCCAGGAGGGTGCGTAAGGACATTCCATTTCTCCGCGGGACAAAGGCTTGATATTGCCAGTTTGTCGGCCCAGGGTGGGGCAAGTTGAATGATAGACGGCAAAACGCCCCGGCATCGGGGATGGCGGGGCGTTTCAGGTGTTGCAAGGTGGTCTTGTGGCGAGGGGATTTATCCCCGCTGGGCAGCGAAGCAGCCTCTAAATCAATCGCCGCGGTGTATCAGGTCAATGTAATTCAACCCCATTGGGGCTGCTACGCAGCCCAGCGCGGATAAATCCCCTCGCCACAGATAAATCCCCCTCAGAGGATCGTGTCAGGCTGAGTGCCGGACCATGTCCACATGGGGAATTCCTGCTTCCAGGAACTCCTCGCTGACCACCGCAAAACCCAGCCGCTCATAGAACGGCGTGGCATGCACCTGGGCGCTGAGCTTCTGTTGCTTGAGCCCGCGTTTCTCGGCTTCGGCGATCAGCGCGTGCATCAGCGCATCGCCCACTTTCAGGCCGCGCCAGTCCTTGAGCACCGAGACACGGCCAATGTGACCGTCGGTCAGCAGGCGCGCGGTGCCGATGGGGAAATCGCCTTCGAAGGCGAGGAAATGCACCGCGCTCTGATCGTCGGCATCCCATTCCAGCTCGGGTGGGACGGACTGCTCGACAATGAATACGCTCTCACGAATGCGCCGGATCTCGGCGTTGTCCTTCTGCCAGTCTGCGACACGAACGTGGATTTTATTCATCGGCGAACCCCAGGCTGCCTTGCTTGACCAGCTCACAGATCAGGCCGCGACCGTCTTCGTCGGCCAGCCATGGGCTGAGGTTTTCAATGTGCAGGGCATCGGCCGCGCAGATCATTTTCAGCAGTTCGCGCAGCTTGCCTGGCAGGTAGCGGCTCTGACCGCTGGCGAACAGCAGCAGGTCGTCATCGACTTCCGACCAGGCCAGGCGCGCGCTCGGATTGCGGATGATCACGGCACCCTGTTCCAGGCCGGCCAGCAGGTCGTCTTCTTCCAGTTCCGGCCCTACCACCAGTTCCGGGTAGCGCGGCTCGGTCATGAACTGGCCGAACCAGGTCAGTAGCAGGCGTTCGTCGCTCATGTGCTCGGCCAGCAAACCCTTGAGGCGGTCGAGGGCGTCGTGTTGGATCTGATGTGGATCGCTCACCGGGCGCGCGTCGGCGTCGGTGTAGCGTTCCTCGTCCGGCAGGAACTGGCTGAGGAAGTCGGTGAAGTGGGTCAGTACTTCGGCGGCGCTTGGTGCGCGGAACCCTACGGAGTAGGTCAAGCAGTCATCCACAGCTACGCCGCAGTGGGCCAGGCGCGGCGGCAGGTAGAGCATGTCACCTGGCTCCAGGACCCACTCGTCGGTGGCCTCGAAGTTGGCAAGAATGCGCAGGTCGGCATGGGGCAGCAGCGGGCTGTCGGAGTCGCACATCTGGCCGATTTTCCAGTTGCGCTTACCGTGGCCCTGCAGCAGGAACACGTCGTAATTATCGAAGTGTGGGCCGACGCTGCCACCCGGGGCGGCGAAGCTGATCATCACGTCGTCGATGCGCCAGCTCGGCAGGAAGCGGAAGTGCTCCAGCAGCTCGCTGACTTCCGGGACGAACTGATCTACCGCTTGCACCAGCAAGGTCCAGTCGCGCTCCGGCAGCTTGCTGAACTCGTCTTCGGCGAACGGGCCGCGACGCAGCTCCCAAGGGCGCTCGCCGTGTTCGAGCACCAGGCGCGATTCGACTTCTTCTTCCAGGGCCAGGCCGGCCAGTTCGTCGGCATCGATCGGGCTTTCGAATTCAGGAATCGCCTGGCGGATCAGCAACGGTTTCTTCTGCCAGTAGTCGCGCAGGAACTCCCGTGCCGTGATGCCGCCCAGGAGTTGCAGAGGAATATCAGGATTCATGTGTAACCTATTGAAAAAATATACTTTTCAGACGCGAATAAAAACGCCCGGCGCGGCCGGGCGTCTCAAGGGTGTAGCCGTGTCTCAGATGCGCTTGGCTTGTGCCGCGGCGTTGCCGATGTAGCTGGCCGGGGTCAGCTTCTTCAGCTCCGACTTGGCATCGGCAGGCATATCCAGGCCGTCGATGAAAGTCTGCAACGCTTCGGGGCTGATGCCCTTGCCACGGGTCAGTTCTTTCAGTTTTTCGTACGGGTTTTCGATGTTGTAGCGACGCATGACGGTCTGGATCGGCTCAGCCAGGACTTCCCAGCAGGCATCCAGGTCGGCGGCGATCTTCTGCTCGTTCAGCTCCAGCTTGCCGATGCCCTTGAGGCTGGCTTCGTAGGCAATGACGCTGTGGGCGAAACCCACGCCCAGGTTGCGCAGCACGGTGGAGTCGGTCAGGTCACGCTGCCAGCGGGAGATCGGCAGTTTGCTCGCCAGGTGCTGGAACAGTGCGTTGGCGATGCCCAGGTTGCCTTCGGAGTTTTCGAAGTCGATCGGGTTGACCTTGTGCGGCATGGTCGAGGAACCGATTTCGCCGGCAATGGTGCGCTGCTTGAAGTAGCCCAGGGAGATATACCCCCAGATGTCGCGGTCGAAGTCGATCAGGATGGTATTGAAGCGCGCGATCGCGTCGAACAGCTCGGCGATGTAGTCATGCGGTTCGATCTGGGTGGTGTATGGGTTGAAACTCAGGCCCAGCTCGTCTTCGATGAAGGCGCGGGCGTTGGCTTCCCAGTCGATTTCCGGGTAGGCCGACAGGTGGGCGTTGTAGTTGCCCACGGCGCCGTTGATCTTGCCCAGCAGAGGCACGGCGGCAACTTGAGCGATCTGGCGCTCCAGGCGGTACACCACGTTCGCCAGCTCTTTGCCCAGGGTGGTCGGCGATGCGGGTTGACCATGGGTGCGCGACAGCATCGGCACGTCGGCGAAACGGATCGCCAGTTCGCGGATGGCCTGGGCAATCTGGCGCATCAGCGGCAGCATCACGTCGTCACGACCTTCACGCAGCATCAGGGCGTGGGACAGGTTGTTGATGTCCTCGCTGGTGCAGGCGAAGTGGATGAACTCACTGACGTTGGCCAATTCCGGCAGCTTGGCCGCCTGCTCCTTGAGCAGGTACTCGATCGCCTTGACGTCGTGGTTGGTAGTGCGTTCGATCTCTTTGACGCGCTCGGCGTGCTCCAGCGCGAAATTCTCTGCCAGGGTGTTCAGCACCGCGTTGGCTTCGGCGGAAAACGCCGGGACTTCGCCGATGGCGGGGTGGGCGGCCAGGCGCTGGAGCCAGCGCACTTCAACCAGGACGCGGGCACGGATCAGGCCGTACTCGCTGAAAATCGGGCGCAGGGCCTGGGTTTTGCCGGCGTAGCGGCCGTCTACAGGGGAAACCGCAGTGAGCGAAGAGAGCTGCATGGGGTGTTCTCGGACAGTCGGGCAACGAAATGGGGCGCGTATCATACATGAAAACAAGCGCCGGTCCGTCGCCAACTGACCGGCGTATTACGCGTGATGAAGTAAAAAACGGGTTGAGGCGACTTATTCGTTGCGCATCAACGGGTAAAGCTCTTTCAACAGTTTGCGTCGGCTGATCACCAACTGCCAGCGATGCCCACCCAGTTGCCGCCACAGCCGCGCCGAACGGATGCCCGCCAGTAACAGGGCGCGAATTTTCGAGGCGTTGCTCGGTTGCTGCAGGTTGCGCATGTCGCCGTGCACCTGGATGCGCTGGCGCAGGGTGCTCAAGGTGTCCTGATACAGGGCGCCGCAGGCGGCGACGACGTTTTCATGGGACGGGCCGAAGTGCTCGACCTGGGACTGGATCTGCGGCAGGCGCTTGCCGATGGTGTCCAGCAGGTCGTCGCGCTTGGCGAGCTGGCGTTCAAGGCCCAGCATCGACAGGGCATAGCGCAGCGGCTCGCGTTGCAGGGCGCTGGGATCGCGCTCCAGGGCGCCGATCAGTGCGCGGTAGCCTTCGCGCAGGTTCAAGTCGTCGCCGCCGTAGACTTCCAGGGTGTCCCTGGGGTCGCGTACCAGCAGGCTGCCGAGCATGCAGCTCAGGCCGGCCTCGGAGGTCTGGCCGGTCTTGGCGATCCGGTCCACCAGCACGGCGGCGAGAAACACACCGCCCAGCGCCGTCAGTTGCTCCTGGGTCGGGCTCATGCCTTGCTGCTCCACGGCTCTGCGACTTCGATCACACCGCCGCCCAGGCAGATTTCACCGTCGTAGAACACCACGGACTGGCCGGGCGTCACCGCCCGTTGCGGATCGTCGAAGGTGGCACGGTAGCCTGTGGCGGTCTTTTCCAGGGTGCAGGGCTGGTCGCTCTGGCGATAGCGCACCTTGGCCGTCAGGCGGCGCGGTTCGCTCAGGTCGATCGGGTTGACCCAATAGATGTCGGAGGCGAGCAGGGCGCGGGAAAACAGCCAAGGGTGGTCGTTGCCCTGGCCGACGATCAACTCGTTGTGCTCCAGGTCCTTGATCAGTACGTACCACGGCTCTTCGCCGGCGTCTTTCAAGCCGCCGATGCCCAGGCCCTGACGCTGGCCGATGGTGTGGTACATCAGGCCATGATGACGGCCGATGACTTCGCCTTCGGTGGTCTTGATTTCGCCCGGCTGCGCCGGCAGGTACTGCTTGAGAAAATCGCTGAAGCGGCGCTCGCCAATGAAGCAGATCCCGGTGGAGTCTTTCTTCTTGGCGGTGGCGAGGGCATGTCTTTCGGCGATGGCCCGCACTTCGGGCTTCTCCAGTTCACCCACCGGGAACAGGGTCTTGGCAATCTGTTCGCCGCCGACGGCGTGCAGGAAGTAGCTCTGGTCCTTGTTCGGGTCCAGGCCCTTGAGCAGTTCGGTGCGCCCGTCGATGTCGCGGCGGCGCACGTAGTGACCGGTGGCGATCAGGTCGGCGCCCAGCATCATGGCGTAGTCGAGGAACGCCTTGAACTTGATTTCGCGGTTGCAGAGGATGTCCGGGTTCGGCGTGCGACCGGCCTTGTACTCGGCCAGGAAGTGTTCGAACACGTTGTCCCAGTACTCGGCGGCGAAGTTGGCGGTGTGCAGCTTGATGCCGATCTTGTCGCACACGGCCTGGGCGTCCGCCAGGTCGTCCATGGCAGTGCAGTATTCGGTCCCGTCGTCTTCCTCCCAGTTCTTCATGAACAGGCCTTCCACCTCATAACCCTGCTCGATCAGCAGGAGGGCGGAAACGGAAGAGTCCACGCCGCCGGACATGCCGACAATGACGCGCTTCTTGGTGGTGCCGGAAGTATCTGGATCACGCATAGGAATTCAATGAGTGTCTTGAAAAAGGACGCGATTCTATCAGGCCCGGGCGCGCAAGGCTAAAGGGAAGGACGTATCAGTGCCAGGCTGTGGCGATGACCGGCCAGATAATCGTCGATGCAGCGGATGATCAGATCGCTGCGCCAATGGTCGTGTTGTTCAAGCAGTTCGTCGCGGGTCAGCCATCGGGCGCCCAGGATGCCGTCATCCAACTGATAGTCGGGGTGGTGTTCGAGCGCTTTGGCGGCGAAACAGACCCGCTGATAGGTCACGCCATTGCTGGGAGCGGTATACAAGTAGATGCCCACCACGCTGGTGGGCTCGACGTCCCAGCCGGTTTCTTCCAGGGTTTCGCGCACGGCGGCCTCAATCAGGGTTTCATCCGGGTCCAGGTGTCCGGCGGGCTGGTTGAGCACCGCGCGCCCGCCCTTGGATTCCTCCACCATCAGGAAACGGCCGTTGTCCTCGACGATAGTGGCGACGGTGATGTGGGGTTTCCAATCCATGTGGTTTCCTCGAAATTTGAATAGTGAAACACAAGCCCTGTGGGAGCGAGCCTGCTCGCGATAGCGGTGGGTCAGCCAATACAAGTGTTGGATGATAAACCGCTATCGCGAGCAGGCTCGCTCCCACAGGGGCGGTGAATTCAAAAACTGCAGCTGATCCCCAGCCAGAAGGGAATGGGCTGGAAACACAAACCCCGGCACAAGGCCGGGGTTTGTGGTGCTTCCTTACAACCTTACACCAGCGCAGCGATGGCCGCGTTGAAGGTTGCGCTCGGGCGCATGGCCTTGCTGGTCAGTTCCGGGTTGGCGAAGTAGTAACCGCCGATGTCCACCGGCTTGCCTTGAACGGCGTTGAGCTCGGCAACGATTTTTTCTTCGTTGTCGGTCAGCGTCTTGGCCAGGGTGGTGAACTGCGCCTTGAGGGCTGCGTCGTCATCCTGGGCGGCCAGTGCCTGGGCCCAGAACAGGGTCAGGTAGAAGTGGCTGCCACGGTTGTCGATACCGCCGACCTTGCGCGAAGGCGACTTGTTACGGTCCAGGAACTCGCCAGTCGCCTGGTCGAGAGTCTTGGCCAGCACCAGGGCTTTCGGGTTGTTGTAGGTCACGCCCAGGTGTTCCAGGGAGGCGGCCAGGGCCAGGAACTCGCCCAGGGAATCCCAGCGCAGGAAGTTTTCTTCCAGCAGTTGTTGAACGTGCTTGGGTGCCGAACCGCCAGCGCCGGTTTCGAACAGGCCGCCACCGTTCATCAGCGGCACGATCGACAGCATCTTGGCGCTGGTGCCCAGTTCCATGATCGGGAACAGGTCGGTCAGGTAGTCGCGCAGCACGTTGCCGGTCACCGAAATGGTGTCCTTGCCTTCGCGGGTGCGGGCCAGGGTGAACTTCATCGCGTCGACCGGCGACATGATGCGCAGGTCCAGGCCAGTGGTGTCGTGGTTCTTCAGGTAAGCCTGGACCTTCTCGATCACTACGCCGTCATGGGCGCGCATCGGGTCCAGCCAGAAGATGGCCGGGGTGTTGCTGGCGCGGGCGCGGTTGACGGCCAGCTTGACCCAGTCCTGGATCGGCGCATCCTTGGTCTGGCACATGCGGAAGATGTCGCCAGCTTCGACGTTCTGCTCCAGCAGGGTGCGACCGGTGTTGTCCGAGACCCGGACCACGCCGTCGGCCTTGATCTGGAAGGTCTTGTCGTGGGAACCGTACTCTTCGGCTTTCTTGGCCATCAGGCCGACGTTCGGCACGCTGCCCATGGTGGTTGGGTCGAAGGCGCCATTGGCTTTGCAGTCTTCGATCACCGCCTGGTAGATGGTGGCGTAGCAGCGATCCGGGATCACGGCCTTGGTGTCGTGCAGTTGGCCGTCGGTGCCCCACATCTTGCCGGAGTCACGGATCATGGCCGGCATCGAGGCGTCGACGATGACGTCGCTCGGCACGTGCAGGTTGGTGATGCCCTTGTCGGAGTTGACCATCGCCAGGGATGGACGCGCCGCGTAGACCGCCTGGATGTCGGCTTCGATCTGCGCCTGCTGCTCGGCCGGCAGGGCTTTGATGCGGGCGTACAGGTCGCCGATGCCGTTGTTCAGGTTGAAGCCGATCTGCTCCAGCACCTGGGCGTGCTTGGCCAGGGCGTCCTTATAGAACTCGGCGACGATCTGACCGAACATGATCGGGTCGGAGACCTTCATCATGGTGGCCTTGAGGTGAACCGACAACAGTACGCCTTTTTGCTTGGCGTCTTCGATTTCTGCGGCGATGAAGTTGCGCAGGGCATTCTTG
The DNA here is from genome assembly GCF_001269905.1 of Pseudomonas corrugata. Taxonomy (GTDB): domain Bacteria; phylum Pseudomonadota; class Gammaproteobacteria; order Pseudomonadales; family Pseudomonadaceae; genus Aquipseudomonas; species Aquipseudomonas corrugata. Next base: position 614,457 of record NZ_LHVK01000003.1, read on the forward strand.
CTCATCACGGCGCAGTCGAGGATCTCACCGGCTTCTACGGTGGTCTTTTCCTTCAGGACGGTGGCAGTGCCGTCCTGGGCGATCAGCTCGATTTTCACGCTGCCGGCGGCGTCGATCAGGGCGGCTTTTTCGCTGCCGTAGAAATCGCCGGTGCTCATGTGGGCCACGTGGGATTTGGAGTCGGCAGCCCAGGCGCCCATCTTGTGCGGGTGTTTGCGGGCATAGTTCTTGACCGACAGCGGTGCGCGGCGGTCGGAGTTGCCTTCACGCAGAACCGGGTTCACGGCGCTGCCCTTGACCTTGTCGTAACGGGCCTTGGCTTCTTTGTCGGCTTCGCTGGTCACGGTTTCCGGGTAGTCCGGCAGTGCGTAGCCCTGGGCCTGCAATTCCTTGATCGCGGCCTGCAGTTGCGGCACCGAGGCGCTGATGTTCGGCAGCTTGATGATGTTGGCTTCAGGCGTTACGGCCAGGTCGCCCAGTTCGGCGAGGTGGTCGGCTACGGCTTTGTCACCCAGTTGCTCGGGGAAGCTGGCCAGGATGCGCCCTGCGAGGGAGATGTCGCGGGTTTCCACGGCGATCTCGGCCGAGGCGGTAAAGGCTTCGACGATCGGCAGCAGCGAATAGGTGGCGAGGGCAGGCGCTTCGTCGGTGAAGGTATAGATGATCTTCGAGCGGGTGGGCATATTCGGATTAACTCTCTTCTTTGCTAAAGCATGCGCAGAAACTCGAGGGGCGCCGGGTAAGCGCGTTCGTTCAAAGTCAGCCGTGAGCCGAATGTCGAGGTTTCTTCGCGGTGATGTTGGGTGCATCAGTCGAGCGTCAAGCGGTCGGGCCGCGGTAACGGTCCGGCTTTATAACTGGCGGGAAGGCCCTTGGTAGAGCAGTCAGCCGTCGTGACCCTGTGGTCAGCGGCGGCATTATACATAGGTAGCTGGCAATCTGCCGATGGTTCATAGACCTTCGTACACGTCCATTGGTCTAAACGTCGCAGGGTCGGCGTGGTGGGCTATGCTCATATTTGGCGCTTTTCCCTTGTTTTTCAGGCTTGTACACGGCGAACTGCGCGACTTTCCCGCTGATGCGTCTAACGTAGGGTTTGCGCGTCGATGCAACTGGGGTACGCTCGAACGCAGCCAGATGTTCAATCCAAGCAATGGAGTTCAGCATGGGGTATCAAAAGATTCAGGTTCCAGCCGTCGGTGACAAAATTACCGTCAATGCAGACCATTCTCTTAATGTTCCCGACAACCCGATTATCCCCTTCATCGAAGGCGACGGCATTGGCGTCGACATCAGTCCGGTCATGATCAAGGTTGTGGACGCTGCGGTGCAGAAGGCCTACGGCGGCAAGCGGAAAATCTCCTGGATGGAAGTCTATGCCGGTGAAAAAGCCACCCAGGTCTACGACCAGGACACCTGGCTGCCCCAGGAAACCCTGGATGCGGTCAAGGATTACGTGGTTTCCATCAAGGGCCCCCTGACCACACCGGTCGGCGGCGGCATCCGCTCGTTGAACGTGGCCCTGCGTCAGCAGTTGGATCTGTATGTCTGCCTGCGCCCGGTGCGCTGGTTCGAAGGCGTGCCGAGCCCGGTGAAGAAACCAGGCGACGTGGACATGACGATCTTCCGTGAGAACTCCGAAGACATCTACGCCGGCATCGAGTGGAAGGCCGGTTCGGCCGAAGCCACCAAGGTCATCAAGTTCCTGAAAGAAGAAATGGGCGTCACCAAGATCCGTTTCGACGAAGATTGCGGCATCGGCGTCAAGCCGGTCTCCAAGCAGGGCACCAAGCGCCTGGCGCGCAAGGCCTTGCAATACGTGGTCGATAACGATCGCGATTCGCTGACCATCGTCCACAAAGGCAACATCATGAAGTTCACCGAAGGTGCCTTCAAGGAATGGGCCTACGAAGTGGCAGCCGAGGAGTTTGGTGCCACGCTGCTCGATGGCGGGCCGTGGATGCAATTCAAGAATCCGAAGACCGGTAAGAACGTGGTCGTCAAGGACGCCATCGCCGATGCGATGCTCCAGCAGATCCTGTTGCGTCCGGCTGAGTATGACGTGATTGCAACCCTCAACCTCAACGGTGACTACCTCTCCGACGCTCTGGCGGCGGAGGTGGGCGGTATCGGTATTGCACCGGGTGCCAACCTCTCCGACACCGTGGCGATGTTCGAAGCCACCCACGGTACCGCGCCCAAGTATGCGGGCAAGGATCAGGTCAACCCCGGATCGCTGATTCTGTCGGCGGAAATGATGCTGCGCCACATGGGCTGGACCGAAGCGGCCGACCTGATTATCAAGGGCACCAACGGCGCGATTTCGGCCAAGACCGTGACCTATGATTTCGAACGCCTGATGGAAGGTGCCAAGCTGGTGTCGTCCTCAGGCTTCGGCGATGCCTTGATCTCGCACATGTAAGCGGGTCGACGGGCAATAAAAGACGCCCGGCTCGAGTGATCGAACCGGGCGTCTTTTTGACCGATGGTGACAGCAGGTCAATGGGTTTCGGTGACTCTGGTTTTGACTTTGACTTTTTCGGGGATGGAGGTGCTTTCAACCTCGACCGGCGAAATATTGACCGCATGCAGGCCCTTGGGGCCCTGGATCACTTCGAATGTCACGGGCTGCCCGGCCTTCAGGGTTTTATAACCGTCCATCCTGATTGCCGAAAAATGCGCGAAAAGGTCTTCATCCCTGCCAGACGCCAGAATAAAGCCGTAGCCCTTGGCGTTGTTGAACCATTTCACCTTGCCACTCATCTTGACGACCGACATAGACCATTTCCCTCTGCAACGCACTCCATCACTGGAGTATCATCCAGTTCATCCGCAATCTAATCTTGCTTCAAGGATCGATTCCGCGGACCTTTTTAACCCGCGATGGGCTCTATTGGTTGTAACACCGTTTTGCCGATAGTCAAGGTGACCCGGCAGTGGCGGTTGAAATCGCCCGCCAGTGCCCCCATCACTGTATTTGCCAACTAAACGAACCTTTCTTTCCATGCATGCAATCAGCCAGATTCGACTAACATTCAATCAGGATCGCCCGGATCTACATGACGACGATTCCGCAGGCATTGCTGTTCAGGAAGCAAAGCCTGCGTTGCAGGCGCCACCGATGTACAAGGTGGTTTTGTTCAACGATGACTACACACCGATGGATTTCGTCGTCGAAGTGCTCGAGGTGTTTTTTAACCTGAATCGCGAGCTGGCGACCAAGGTCATGCTGGCCGTTCATACAGAGGGACGGGCAGTGTGTGGAGTGTTTACCCGCGACATCGCCGAAACAAAGGCCATGCAGGTCAACCAGTACGCCCGGGAAAGCCAGCATCCGCTACTCTGTGAAATCGAGAAGGACGGTTAACGCCGACCACTTGGGTATGAGGTGAAGCCATGTTAAACCGCGAGCTCGAAGTCACCCTCAATCTTGCCTTCAAGGAGGCTCGTTCGAAGCGTCATGAATTCATGACCGTCGAGCACCTGCTGCTGGCCCTACTGGATAACGAGGCTGCCGCCACCGTATTGCGTGCCTGCGGCGCCAATCTCGATAAACTCAAGCATGATCTGCAGGAGTTCATTGACTCCACCACGCCATTGATTCCCGTTCATGACGAGGATCGCGAAACCCAGCCAACCCTGGGCTTCCAGCGTGTACTGCAACGTGCTGTCTTTCATGTACAGAGCTCGGGCAAGCGTGAAGTCACCGGTGCCAACGTGCTGGTCGCCATCTTCAGCGAACAGGAAAGCCAGGCGGTCTTCCTGCTCAAGCAGCAGAGCGTTGCGCGTATAGATGTCGTCAATTACATCGCCCATGGCATTTCCAAGGTGCCGGGGCATGGCGATCATTCCGAAGGTGAACAGGATATGCAGGACGAGGAGGGCGGTGAGTCTTCTTCTTCGGGCAATCCGCTGGATGCCTATGCCAGCAACCTGAACGAACTGGCGCGCCAGGGTCGCATCGATCCGTTGGTCGGGCGCGAAGCCGAGGTCGAGCGCGTCGCGCAGATCCTGGCCCGGCGTCGCAAGAACAACCCGTTGCTGGTGGGCGAGGCGGGCGTGGGTAAAACCGCGATTGCCGAAGGCCTGGCCAAGCGCATTGTCGACAACCAGGTGCCGGACCTGCTGGCCAACAGCGTGGTGTACTCCCTCGATCTGGGCGCCCTGCTGGCCGGCACCAAGTACCGCGGCGATTTCGAGAAGCGCTTCAAGGCATTGCTGGGCGAGTTGAAGAAGCGTCCCCAGGCGATCCTGTTCATCGATGAAATCCACACCATCATCGGTGCGGGCGCTGCGTCCGGTGGGGTCATGGACGCCTCGAACCTGCTCAAGCCATTGCTGTCGTCGGGTGATATCCGTTGCATCGGGTCGACCACCTTCCAGGAATTCCGCGGGATCTTCGAGAAGGACCGAGCCCTGGCACGGCGCTTCCAGAAAGTCGACGTCTCGGAGCCTTCGGTGGAAGACACCATCGGTATTCTGCGTGGCTTGAAGGGGCGGTTCGAACTGCACCACAGTATCGAGTACAGCGATGAAGCCCTGCGGGCCGCGGCTGAACTGGCCTCGCGCTACATCAATGATCGGCACATGCCGGACAAGGCCATCGACGTGATCGACGAGGCCGGTGCTTACCAGCGTCTGCAGCCGGTGGAGAAACGCGTCAAGCGCATCGAAGTGCCTCAGGTCGAGGATATCGTGGCGAAGATCGCACGTATTCCGCCCAAGCACGTCACCAGTTCCGACAAGGAGTTGCTGCGTAACCTGGAGCGTGACCTGAAGTTGACGGTATTCGGCCAGGATGCGGCCATCGATTCGCTGTCGACCGCTATCAAGCTGTCCCGTGCCGGCCTCAAGTCGCCAGACAAACCGGTTGGTTCCTTTCTGTTCGCCGGCCCTACCGGTGTGGGCAAGACCGAGGCTGCGCGGCAACTGGCCAAGGCGATGGGGATCGAGCTGGTGCGCTTCGACATGTCCGAGTACATGGAGCGCCACACCGTATCGCGTCTGATCGGTGCGCCTCCGGGGTATGTCGGATTCGACCAGGGCGGCCTGCTGACCGAAGCCATCACCAAGCAACCTCACTGCGTGCTGTTGCTCGATGAAATCGAGAAGGCGCATCCGGAAGTCTTCAACCTGCTCCTGCAGGTCATGGACCACGGTACGCTCACCGATAACAACGGGCGCAAGGCGGACTTCCGCAACGTGATCGTGATCATGACCACGAACGCCGGCGCCGAAACCGCTGCGCGTGCTTCGATCGGTTTCACCCATCAGGACCATTCGTCCGATGCGATGGAAGTGATCAAGAAGAGCTTCACGCCTGAATTCCGCAACCGCCTGGACACCATTATCCAGTTTGGTCGCCTCAGCCATGAGGTCATCAAAAGTGTGGTGGACAAGTTCCTCACCGAACTTCAGGCGCAGCTCGAGGACAAGCGTGTGCTGCTGGAAGTCACCGATGCGGCCCGCAGTTGGCTCGCAGAGGGTGGTTACGATGTGACGATGGGTGCGCGGCCGATGGCTCGCTTGATCCAGGACAAGATCAAGCGTCCGCTGGCCGAGGAAATCCTCTTTGGTGAACTGGCCGAGCATGGCGGTGTGGTGCACATCGACATCAAGGATGGCGAGCTGACCTTCGACTTCGAAACCACGGCTGAAATGGCCTGATCGAAACCTGTAATAAGCAGAAAGGCGCCGGAAGGCGCCTTTTTGCTGTCTTGAAGATATCGAGTTCACCGCAGTCCCTTGTGGGCGAGCCTGCTCGCGATAGCGCCGACAGATTCAACATCAATGCGAGCTGATGCGCCGCCATCGCGAGCAGGCTCGCTCCCACATGGGGTCTGCGTGGTTATCAAATCCCAGGCAAACAAAAACGCCCGGCATCAGCCGGGCGTTTTGTATTGACCTGTTAGCGAGCGCGGTAAGTGATGCGCCCTTTGCTCAAGTCATAGGGCGTCAGCTCGACGCGCACTTTGTCGCCGGTAAGAATACGAATGTAGTTCTTGCGCATCTTGCCGGAGATGTGCGCGGTAACGACGTGCCCATTTTCCAACTCCACGCGAAACATGGTGTTGGGCAGGGTGTCGACGACAGTGCCTTCCATTTCGAAGCTGTCTTCTTTCGACATGCAGTAAAGCCCTCGGTATCCAGTGAATGGCCCGGTGCAACTGCGCCAGGCAAAAGCGGCGTGCATTGTGCCCGAAAAAAGGGGGGCAAGCCAAGGGGTTCTAGTGTCCTGTCTCGGAAATACGTTCTTTTTGGGTGAGTGGCTCGGGTGTTCGGCCAAGGCGCGGCAACGCTGGCCAGGCACCCAAGACGCCGCCAAAAATGAACAGCTTATTTCCGAGGCAGGACGCTAGCTGAGGACAACCCAACGCTGGTTGACCAGCAGTTCAATCGGCCGATATTGGGTCTTGTAGTTCATTTTCTTGCAGTTCTTGATCCAGTAGCCCAGGTACACCGCTTCCAGGCCCAGGCGTCGGGCTTCGTTGATCTGCCAGAGAATGGCAAAGCGCCCCAGGCTGCGCCGTTCTTCTTCCGGCTCATAGAAGGTGTACACCGCCGAAAGCCCATTGGGCAGCAAGTCCGTGACGGCAATCGCTACCAGTTGCCCTTCGAGACGGAATTCATAGAAGCGGGAAAAGGGCAGGTCGCGCACGAGGAAGGTCGCAAACTGATCGCGGCTGGGCGGGTACATGTCGCCGTCGGCATGACGTTGCTCGATGTAGCGCTGGTACAGGTCGAAATACTCTTCGCTGAACTGTGGCTTGGCCGGCCGGACCTGGAGATCGGCGTTGCGCTTGAAAATGCGTTTCTGCTGGCGATCAGGTGTAAATTGCGCCACAGGGATGCGCGCCGGTACGCACGCATTGCAATGTTGGCAATGAGGCCGGTAGAGATGATCGCCACTGCGCCGAAAGCCCATTTCCGACAGGTCTGCGTAGACATGCACATCCATGGGCTGGCTAGGGTCGAGGAACAGCGTCGTGGCCTGCTCTTCGGGCAGATAACTGCAAGAGTGAGGTTGAGTGGCATAGAACTTCAAGCGCGCCAACTCGGTCATGATCAACCCTCGGGATAAGCTTTGGATTAAGTGTAAGCCACTGGTGCGAATGTCGCTCAGCAAACCCAGGTTGCACGGTTGGGCTGGTCCAGGTGCGCCTTGAGGTAACCGGCAAATGCCGAGCGAGTAATCGATCGGGCGCCCAGGCTGTGCAAGTGCTCGGTGGGCATTTGACAGTCTATCAGCACAAAGCCGGCCGTCTTGAGGTGTTGGACCAACGTGGCAAAGCCGAATTTCGACGCGTTGTCGGCCCGGCTGAACATGGATTCGCCGAAAAACAATTGGCCCATGGCCAAGCCGTACAGGCCGCCTACCAGCAGGCCCTGGTCCCAGACCTCCACGGAATGGGCAAGGCCGCGACGATGCAATTCCAGGTAGGCGGTTTGCATGGCTTCGGTGATCCAGGTGCCGTCCGCATACGCCCGCGGCGCGGCGCAGGCCCGGATGACCGCCGCGAAATCCTTGTCGAACGTCACTTCATAACGTTGTTTGCGCAGGAGCTTGCCCAGGCTGCGCGAGACATGCAGTTCGTCGGGAAACAACACCGTGCGAGGGTCGGGAGACCACCACAGGATCGGTTGTCCCTCGGAAAACCAGGGGAAACAGCCGTGGCGATAGGCCTGGATCAGCCGGTCCGCAGACAGATCGCCGCCGGCGGCCAGCAAGCCGTTGGGATCGCGCATGGCTTTTTCCAGGGGTGGAAAATCGAAGGTGTTGCGTTGTAACCACGTCAGCATTGTTGTCCGAACTTGCAGAAGGGGAGGGTGATGTAGCGAGGGGGGAAGCCCCTCGCCATGAGCACTGGTTCGAAGATTAACCGTCAAGCGGCCGGGATGTCATCGAGATACTTCTCCGCATCCAGCGCGGCCATACAGCCGGCACCGGCCGAGGTAATGGCCTGTCGATACACATGATCGGCCACGTCGCCGGCTGCGAATACGCCTTCGATATCGGTGGCAGTGGCATTGCCTTCGCTGCCGCCGCGCACCAGCAGGTAGCCGTCGCGCATGCTCAACTGGCCCTGGAACAGATCGGTATTGGGCTTGTGGCCGATGGCGATGAATACCCCGGCCAATTGCAAGGTGCTGGTTTCGCCGCTCTGGCTGTTTCGCAGGCGGGCGCCGGTCACGCCACTGGCGTCCCCCAGCACTTCGTCGAGGTTCTGGTTCCAGTGCAGCCTGATATTGCCGTTGGCGGCCTTTTCGAAGAGTTTGTCCTGCAGTATTTTTTCCGAACGCAGCTTGTCCCGGCGGTGGATCAAATGTACCTCCCTGGCAATGTTGGACAGGTACAAGGCTTCTTCAACCGCAGTATTGCCGCCGCCGACCACGGCCACCACCTGGTTGCGGTAAAAGAATCCGTCGCAGGTTGCGCAGGCGGAAACGCCTTTGCCGGCGAAGGTCTCCTCCGAAGGCAGGCCCAGGTACTGGGCTGACGCGCCGGTGGCGATGATCAGGGCATCGCAGGTGTAGGTGCCGCTGTCGCCGATGAGCTCGAACGGTCGCTGTTGCAACTTGGCGGTGTGGATGTGGTCGTAGACGATCTGCGTGTCGAAGCGCTCGGCGTGTCGCTGCATGCGTTCCATCAGGGCCGGGCCGGTCAGTCCTTCGACGTCGCCGGGCCAGTTGTCGACTTCGACAGTGGTGGTGAGCTGGCCTCCGGCCTGCATGCCGGTAATGACAACGGGTTTGAGGTTGGCTCGGGCAGCATAGACCGCTGCGCTGTACCCTGCGGGGCCGGAGCCGAGAATGATCAGGCGTGAATGCTTCACTTCGTTCATAAAAAACACCTCATAAGCCTTTGTCACAAAAGACAATGCATGGTCCAATTGGCGCTTGTGCAGCCCGTTTTCGACTACGCTGTCACCCTGCGTGCGGGCAATGCCTTGGAGTCGACAAACCCGTACAATGCTTGAGTTTTGAACGCAGGATGGGCTAAAGATCAACATCTTCGGCAACACCTGCGGTTTTCTGGACGCATCTCTCAGTGGTAAAAGTAGTACCGGTTGTGCACATTCACTTTTTTACCTGCTTGTAATGAGCAATTTTTATAGTCATTCAACAGATGGGCGCGCCGTTGGCGCAGGAAAAGAAGCGTTTTGAAGAAATCCACCGCAGCACCTAAAACAGTCGTTCCGCTCTGGCGCCAGCAATTGCACTACCGGCTCAAGGAAGGTGCATTGATCGCCATCGGTGCCTTGTGTCTGTTCCTGATGATGGCGTTGCTGACCTACGGCAAGGACGATCCGGGCTGGAGCCATAACAGCAAGATCGACGACGTGCAGAACTTCGGCGGTCCGGCCGGCTCCTACAGCGCCGACATCCTGTTCATGGTGCTGGGTTACTTCGCCTATATCTTCCCGTTGTTGCTGGCAATCAAGGCGTACCAGATATTTCGCCAGCGCCACGAGCCATGGCAGTGGAGCGGCTGGTTGTTTTCCTGGCGTCTGATCGGCCTGGTGTTCCTGGTGCTATCGGGGGCCGCACTGGCCCATATCCATTTCCATGCCCCTACCGGCTTGCCGGCCGGGGCGGGCGGCGCACTGGGGGAAAGCCTCGGCGATCTGGCCCGGAACGCCCTGAACATCCAGGGCAGCACGTTGTTGTTCATCGCCCTGTTCCTGTTTGGCCTGACGGTGTTCACCGACCTGTCGTGGTTCAAGGTCATGGACGTCACCGGCAAGATCACCCTCGACCTGATCGAGTTGATCCAGGGCGCCCTGAATCGCTGGTGGGCGGCGCGCACCGAGCGAAAGCAACTGGTGGCGCAACTGCGTGAAGTGGACGACCGGGTCCATGACGTGGTGGCACCGACGGTGCCCGACAAGCGCGAGCAGGCCAAGGTCAAGGAACGCCTGATCGAGCGCGAGCAGGCCTTGAGCAAGCACATGTCCGAGCGCGAGAAGCAGGTGCCACCGGTCATTACCATGGCTCCGGCCAAGGCGCCCGAGCCAAGCAAGCGCGTGCAGAAGGAGAAGCAGGTGCCGCTGTTCGTCGACAGCGCGGTGGAGGGCACCTTGCCGCCGATCTCGATCCTGGACCCTGCGGAAAAGAAGCAGCTCAATTATTCTCCCGAATCCCTGGCGGCGGTGGGTCATCTGCTGGAGATCAAACTCAAGGAGTTCGGAGTCGAGGTGTCGGTGGATTCGATTCACCCGGGCCCGGTCATCACCCGTTACGAAATCCAGCCGGCCGCCGGCGTGAAGGTCAGCCGCATCGCCAACCTCGCCAAGGACCTGGCGCGGTCGCTGGCCGTGACCAGCGTGCGGGTGGTGGAAGTGATTCCCGGCAAAACCACTGTGGGTATCGAGATTCCCAACGAGGACCGTCAGATCGTGCGCTTCTCCGAAGTGCTGTCGACGCCCGAATACGACAACCACAAGTCTCCGGTCACCCTGGCCCTGGGCCACGACATCGGCGGCAAGCCGGTTATCACCGACCTGGCGAAGATGCCCCACCTGCTGGTGGCCGGTACTACCGGTTCTGGTAAGTCGGTGGGCGTGAACGCGATGATTCTGTCGATCCTGTTCAAGTCTGGCCCTGAAGACGCCAAACTGATCATGATCGACCCGAAAATGCTTGAATTGTCGATCTACGAAGGTATCCCGCACCTCTTGTGCCCGGTGGTCACCGACATGAAGGACGCCGCCAATGCCCTGCGCTGGAGCGTCGCCGAGATGGAGCGCCGCTACAAGCTGATGGCGAAGCTGGGGGTGCGCAACCTGTCGGGCTTCAACGCCAAGGTCAAGGAGGCCGAAGAGGCGGGCACGCCATTGACCGACCCGCTGTACCACCGCGAAAACATCCACGACGAAGCGCCGCTGCTGCACAAGTTGCCGACCATCGTGGTGGTGGTGGACGAATTCGCCGACATGATGATGATCGTCGGCAAGAAGGTCGAAGAGCTGATCGCCCGTATCGCCCAGAAGGCCCGTGCGGCCGGTATTCACCTGATCCTCGCTACGCAGCGGCCGTCGGTGGACGTGATCACCGGCCTGATCAAGGCCAACATTCCGACCCGCATGGCGTTCCAGGTGTCCAGCAAGATCGACTCGCGGACCATCATCGACCAGGGCGGCGCCGAGCAACTGCTCGGTCACGGTGACATGCTCTACATGCCGCCTGGCACCAGCCTGCCGATCCGGGTGCACGGTGCGTTCGTCTCCGACGACGAAGTGCACCGCGTGGTGGAAGCCTGGAAACTGCGCGGCGCTCCCGAATACAACGACGACATCCTCAATGGCGTCGAAGAAGCCGGTAGCGGTTTCGAGGGCGGTGGCGGCGGTGGCGACGAGGATGCGGAAACCGATGCGCTCTACGACGAAGCGGTGCAGTTCGTTCTGGAAAGCCGTCGGGCATCGATCTCCGCCGTCCAGCGCAAGCTCAAGATCGGCTATAACCGTGCCGCACGCATGATCGAGGCCATGGAGATGGCCGGGGTCGTGACGGCCATGAACACCAATGGTTCGCGCGAAGTGCTGGCGCCGGGCCCGATGCGCGACTGATGACTCGGGCGGCCCTGTAGGCGCCGCTCGCCCCCCACGAATTCATGAGGACTCCCATGCGCCTGATTCGCATGCTGCTGTTGCCCGTACTGGCCCTGACCACCTTGTCGGCCCATGCCGACGAAAAGGACGTGGCTCGCCTGACCCAGCTGTTGGAAACATCCAAGACCCTGACCGCACGCTTTTCCCAGCTGACCCTCGACGGCAGCGGTACTCAGTTGCAGGAAACCGCCGGTGACATGGCGCTCCAGCGTCCGGGGCTGTTCTACTGGCACACCGACGCACCGGCCGAGCAGTTGATGGTGTCCGACGGCAAGAAAGTCTCCCTGTGGGACCCGGACCTGGAGCAGGTCACCATCAAGAATCTCGACCAGCGCCTGACCCAGACGCCGGCGTTGTTGCTGTCGGGTGATATTTCCAAGATCAGCCAGAGTTTCGACATCACCGCCAAGGAAGCGGGCGGCGTGATCGACTTCACCCTCAAGCCCAAGACCAAGGACAGTCTGTTCGACAGCCTGCGCCTGTCGTTCCGCAACGGCCTGGTCAATGACATGCAACTGATCGACAGCGTCGGCCAGCGTACCAACATCCTGTTCACCGGGGTCAAGGCCAACGAGCCGATCGCGGCGTCCAAGTTCAAGTTCGACATTCCCAAGGGTGCTGACGTCATCCAGGAATAAGCACCGCCCCCCCTGTGGGATATGGCCTTGCTCCCACAAAGCTGCTCCTACAGAGCTGCTCCCACAGAGCTGCCCTCCGGCAGACAGTATCGGCACCAGGACCCAGTGAGGTTGCATAAGCAGTGATGGACCTGTTTCGAAGCGCCCCGATTGCCCAGCCATTGGCCGCCCGCTTGCGCGCGACCAACCTGGATGAGTACGTCGGCCAGGAGCATGTGCTGGCGCGGGGCAAGCCCCTGCGCGAAGCCCTGGAGCAGGGTGCGCTGCATTCGATGATTTTCTGGGGGCCGCCGGGCGTGGGCAAGACCACCCTGGCCCGGCTGCTGGCGGAAGTTTCGGATGCCCATTTCGAAACGGTTTCGGCGGTTCTGGCCGGGGTCAAGGAGATCCGTCAGGCGGTGGAAGTCGCCAAGCAGCAGGCCGGGCAGTACGGCAAGCGCACCATTCTGTTCGTCGACGAGGTGCACCGCTTCAACAAGTCCCAGCAGGACGCGTTCCTGCCGTATGTCGAAGACGGTACGCTGATCTTCATCGGCGCGACCACCGAAAACCCTTCGTTCGAGCTCAACAATGCCTTGCTGTCCCGAGCGCGGGTCTATGTGCTCAAGAGTCTCGATGAAGCGGCGATGCGCAAACTCGTGCTTCGGGCGTTGACCGAAGAACGCGGGCTGGGCAAGCGCAAGCTGAGCCTCAGCGACGAAGGTTTCCAGATCCTGTGTGCAGCTGCCGATGGCGATGGCCGACGCTTGCTTAACCTGCTGGAGAACGCTTCGGACCTGGCCGAGGATGACAGCGAGATCGGTGTCGAGCTGCTGCAAAGCCTGTTGGGCGATACCCGGCGGCGTTTCGACAAGGGCGGCGAGGCGTTCTACGACCAGATATCGGCGTTGCACAAATCCATACGGGGTTCCAATCCCGATGCCGCGCTGTACTGGTTTGCGCGGATGATCGATGGTGGCTGCGATCCGTTGTATCTCGCGCGACGGGTGGTGCGCATGGCCAGCGAAGACATCGGCAATGCCGATCCCCGGGCCCTGAGCCTGTGCCTGGCGGCCTGGGATGTGCAGGAGCGCCTGGGCAGCCCCGAAGGCGAGCTCGCCGTAGCCCAGGCCATCACGTACCTGGCCTGTGCGCCGAAAAGCAACGCGGTGTACATGGGGTTCAAGGCGGCCATGCGCAGCGCCACCGAACATGGTTCCCTCGAGGTACCGCTGCACTTGCGCAATGCGCCGACCAAGCTCATGAAGCAGCTGGGTTACGGCGATGAATACCGTTACGCTCACGATGAGCCGGATGCCTACGCCGCCGGCGAAGACTATTTTCCCGAAGCACTCGACCCCCAGCCGTTCTATCAACCGGTGCCCCGTGGCCTGGAGTTGAAGATCGGCGAGAAACTGAACCATCTGGCGCAGCTGGATCGCCTGAGCCCACGGCGGCGGAGAAAGCCTTGATCCCCTTGATACTTGCAGTTTCCGCTGGCGCCGTTGCCGGTACCCTGGCACGTTTCGCCGCCAGCAATTGGGTCAACGCAAATTGGCCCCGGCACTTCTATACCGCGACGCTGACCGTTAATATCGTGGGCTGTCTGCTGATCGGCGTTCTATACGGTCTGTTCCTGATTCGCCCCGAAGTGCCTGTCGAAGTGCGCGCGGGGCTGATCGTCGGCTTCCTTGGCGGCCTGACGACCTTTTCGTCCTTTTCACTGGATACGGTGCGCCTGCTGGAAAGCGGGCAAGTGCCGCTGGCCCTGGGCTATGCGGCTGCCAGCGTATTCGGCGGGCTGCTCGCCACCTGGGCCGGCCTGTCCCTGACCAAACTTATCTAAACGAGAGACTGACATGCTCGATTCCAAACTGTTACGCAGCAACCTTCAGGACGTAGCGGACCGCCTGGCGTCCCGTGGCTTCGCCCTGGACGTCGCGCGCATCGAAGCGCTGGAAGAGCAGCGCAAGACCGTCCAGACCCAGACTGAAAAGCTGCAGGCCGAGCGTAATGCGATCTCCAAGAGCATCGGCCAGGCCAAGCAGCGCGGCGAAGACATCGCGCCGTTGATGGCCAACGTCGAGAGCATGGGCACCGAGCTCAACAACGGCAAGGTGGCCCTGGACAAGATCCAGTCCGAACTGGATTCGATCCTGCTGGGCATCCCGAACCTGCCCCACGAGTCGGTGCCGGTCGGTGAAGACGAAGAGGGCAACGTTGAAGTCCGTCGCTGGGGCACGCCAAAAACGTTCGATTTCCCGGTGCAGGACCATGTAGCCCTAGGTGAGAAGTTCGGCTGGCTGGACTTCGAGACTGCCGCCAAGCTGTCCGGCGCCCGTTTTGCCTTGCTGCGCGGGCCAATTGCCCGCCTGCATCGGGCCCTGGCCCAGTTCATGATCAACCTGCACGTCACTGAGCACGGTTACGAAGAGGCCTACACCCCGTACCTGGTCCAGGCGCCGGCCCTGCAAGGCACCGGCCAGTTGCCGAAGTTCGAGGAAGACCTGTTCAAGATCGGCCGCGACGGCGAAGCCGACCTTTATCTGATCCCGACTGCCGAAGTTTCGCTGACCAACATCGTGGCCGGCGAGATCGTCGACGCCAAGCAACTGCCGATCAAGTTTGTTGCCCATACACCGTGCTTCCGCAGTGAAGCCGGGGCGTCGGGTCGAGATACCCGCGGTATGATCCGCCAGCACCAGTTCGACAAGGTCGAGATGGTGCAGATCGTCGAGCCGGCAAAGTCCATGGAAGCCCTGGAAAGCCTGACGGCCAACGCCGAGAAGGTCCTGCAGTTGCTGGAGCTGCCGTATCGTGCCCTGGCCCTGTGCACCGGCGACATGGGTTTCAGCGCGGTCAAGACCTACGACCTGGAAGTGTGGATTCCGAGCCAGGACAAATACCGCGAGATTTCATCGTGCTCCAACTGTGGCGATTTCCAGGCCCGTCGCATGCAGGCGCGTTTCCGCAACCCTGAAACCGGCAAGCCGGAACTGGTCCACACCCTCAATGGCTCCGGCCTGGCGGTGGGTCGTACCCTGGTGGCGGTGCTGGAGAACTACCAGCAGGCCGACGGTTCGATCCGCGTGCCTGAGGTGTTGAAGCCGTACATGGGTGGCATTGAGGTCATCGGCTAAATGGACTATCTGCCACTGTTCCATAACCTGCGCGGCAGCCGCGTGCTGGTGGTCGGCGGCGGGGAGATTGCCCTGCGCAAATCCCGCCTGCTGGTCGATGCTGGCGCGCTGCTGCGGGTGGTCGCACCCGAAATCGAGCCGCAACTGCGGGAACTGGCCAGTGGCAACGGGGGCGAATGCGTCCTGCGCGGCTACCTCGAAACGGACCTGGATGGTTGCGGGCTGATCATCGCCGCCACCGACGACGAACCCCTCAATGCCCAAGTGTCGGCCGACGCCCATAAACGTTGTGTACCGGTCAACGTGGTGGACGCACCAGCCCTGTGCAGCGTGATCTTCCCGGCCATCGTCGATCGCTCGCCACTGGTGATTGCGGTGTCCAGCGGCGGCGATGCCCCTGTGCTGGCAAGGCTGATCCGGGCCAAACTGGAAACCTGGATTCCTTCGACCTACGGGCAACTGGCGGGTTTGGCGGCGCAGTTTCGCAGCCAGGTCAAACGGCTGTTCCCGGATGTGCAACAACGCCGGGCGTTTTGGGAGGATGTGTTCCAGGGCCCTATCGCTGACCGCCAATTGGCCGGGCAGGGCACTGAAGCCGAGCGCCTGCTGCGCGAGAAAATCGCCGGCCAGGCGCCGCACGCACCGGGTGAAGTCTATCTGGTGGGTGCCGGGCCGGGTGATCCCGACCTGCTGACCTTCCGCGCCCTGCGTTTGATGCAGCAGGCCGATGTGGTGCTGTACGACCGTCTCGTCGCGCCGGCGATCCTTGAACTATGCCGGCGTGATGCCGAGCGGGTCTATGTCGGCAAGCGCCGCGCCGAGCATGCCGTGCCTCAGGACCAGATCAACCAGCAGTTGGTCGAGTTGGCCCGGCAAGGCAAGCGTGTGGTGCGCTTGAAAGGCGGCGACCCGTTCATCTTCGGGCGCGGCGGGGAAGAGATCGAAGAGCTGGCGGCCCAAGGTATCCCGTTCCAGGTCGTCCCGGGGATCACAGCTGCCAGTGGTTGCGCGGCGTACGCCGGTATTCCGCTGACCCATCGCGACTATGCCCAGTCGGTGCGTTTCATCACCGGCCATCTCAAGGACGGTACCAGCGATCTGCCGTGGGCGGACCTGGTGGCTCCGGCCCAGACCCTGGTGTTCTACATGGGGCTGGTGGGACTGCCGAGCATCTGCAGCGAGCTGATCAAGCACGGTCGCGCGGCCGATACGCCGGCGGCGCTGATCCAGCAAGGCACGACGTCCAACCAGCGGGTGTTCACCGGCACTCTGGCAGATTTGCCGAAGCTGGTGGCCGAGCATGAGGTCCATGCGCCGACGCTGGTGATCGTGGGGGAAGTGGTGCAACTGCGCGAGAAACTGGCGTGGTTCGAAGGGGCTCAGGGGCAGGTCTAGCGATAGACCGTGTCGCCTTCAATCGCGAGCAGGCTCGCTCCCACAGGGGATCTGGGTACAGCCATGAATTTCTGGTTGCACACAGTCCAGTGTGGGAGGGGCAGGTCTAGCGATAGACCGTTTCGCCTTCAATCGCGAGCAGGCTCGCTCCCACAGGGGATCTGGGTACAGCCATGAATTTCTGGTTGCACACAGTCCAATGTGGGAGCGAGCCTGCTCGCGATGAGGCCTTTACATCCACGACAAATCCCGGATCAGTCCCCGCCCCAGATCCCTTTCCCCAGCAACCGCGCGCGATCATGGGCGCCGCTGAAATCCTGCTCCGGCCCCTTGGGCACGATCCCGTTGGGATTGATGGTCTTGTGGCTGCCGTAGTAATGCCGCTGGATGTGAGTGAAATCCACCGTCTCGGCAATGCCCGGCCATTGGTACAGCTCCCGCAGCCAGTTCGACAGGTTCGGGTAGTCGGCGATGCGTCGCAGGTTGCATTTGAAGTGGCCGAAATACACCGCATCGAAACGGATCATGGTGGTGAACAGGCGGATATCCGCTTCGGTCAGGTATTCGCCGGCCAGGTAGCGCTGCAGTCCCAGGAGAGCCTCCAACCGATCGAGTTCGGCGAACAACTGGTCGAACGCTTCTTCGTAAGCCTGTTGGGTGGTGGCGAACCCGGCGCGGTAGACGCCGTTGTTCACCGCCGGATAGATCCGCTCGTTCAGCGCATCGATCTTGCTGCGCAGGTGTTCGGGATACAGGTCCAGGTGGTTGCCGGTCAGGTCATTGAAGGCGCTGTTGAACATGCGGATGATTTCCGCCGATTCGTTGTTCACGATGCGCTGTTGCCGCTTGTCCCACAGCGCCGGGACGGTGACGCGACCGGTATAATCCGGTGTATCGGCGGTGTAGCGCTGGTGCAGGAAGCGCAGGTTGTCCAGTTTGTCGCCGGTAGAGCCGTGGGCCTTGTCGAAGGTCCAGCCGTTTTCCAGCATCAGGTAGCTGACCACCGAAACATCAATCAGCGCTTCCAGGCCCTTGAGCTTGCGATAGATCAGGGTGCGATGAGCCCAGGGGCAGGCCAGGGACACATACAAATGGTAGCGCCCGGCGTCGGCGGCAAAGCCACTCTCGCCCGTGGGGCCGGCGCTGCCGTCTGCGGTGATCCAGTGACGGCGTTGCGCCTGTTCGCGCTGGAAGGTGCCATCCTTGCTTTCATACCACTGATCTTGCCAGCGGCCTTCGACTAACAAACCCATCTCGATCTCCTCTGCCAATAAACGTTGGAGGCGAGTCTATTCCGATAGGTTCGAACTAAAAGCGCAAAGGTTGGGCGTTGATGATCGATTAAATCGATCGATCTCGGGCCTCCCAATACTGTCGGGCTCGCTCGAACGCGTCTTCATGCGCCAGACCGAGGCCGCGCAAGGCCAGGGCCATGGTGGCAACGAGGGCCAATTGCGGGTAGCTGTCCTCCACGTCGCCGCGCCAGATGGCTTTCAGGTGTTCGGGGTCGAGGCTCTCTGGCTTGACGTGGCGCTGTGGGGACAGCCGTGGCCATTCTTCATCCCAGTTCGTGCCGCCGGTGGTGCCATACAGGTGACTGTCGGCATCCGGGTTGATTTCGATTTCACCGCCGTCGCCCTTGATCACGACAGTCGTATCCCCCAACAAGCCGCTGGCATCGCGATGCACCGCCTGGTAGCCGGGGTGGAAGATGCTTTGCAGTCCGCACCGGGCCTTCAGCGGGTTGAGGATCCGCGCCAGGGAATGGATCGGCGAGCGCAGGCCCAGGGTGTTGCGCAGGTCGATCATGCGTTGCATCTGGGGTGCCCAGTCCACTAGCGGCATGAAGGCCAGGCCGCCGTTATCCAGGGCCGTGCCGACCTGCTGCCAGTCACGGCATAGCGGGATGTGCAGAAATCCCAGCAACTGTTCGGTATAAAGCCGACCCGCCGTATGGGCACCGCCGCCGTGCATGAAGATGCGCACGCCGTTCTGGCCGAGACACTTGGCCGCCAGCAGGTACCAGGGTAGATGGCGTTTCTTGCCGGCGTAGGTTGGCCAGTCGAGGTCCACCGTCAGCGCCGGGGCATCCAGGCGTGCGCGCAGGGCTTCAGTGAAACCGGCCATCTCCTCGGCGCTTTCTTCCTTGTGCCGCAGCAGCATCAGGAAGGCACCCAGTTGGGTGTCCTCGACCTGCTCGTCGAGCACCATGCCCATGGCCTCGCGGGCTTCTTCCCGGGTGAGGTCACGGGCGCCGCGCTTGCCTTTGCCCAGGATGCGCACGAACTGGGCAAATGGATGTTCGGCCGGGGTCTCGAGAGTCAGCGATGGAAAGTCGGTCATAAGCAATTCGTCGGTTTGGGCAGGCCCGCCAGCTTGGCGGCGAGTTTGGCGGGAGTGCCTTTGAACAATCGGTTCAGATGCAGGCTGTTGCCCTTGTCCGCACCCAGTTTCAGCGCGGTGTACTTGATCAGTGGCCGGGTGGCGGGGGAGAGCTGGAACTCGTCGTAGAATGCCCGCAGCAGTTCGAGGATTTCCCAGTGTTCAGGGCTCAACTCGATGTCTTCGGCGGCGGCCAGGGCCGTGGCCACCTCTGCTGACCAGTCCTCCCGGTCGGCAAGGTAGCCGTCCTTGTCCAGCGCGATGGCGCGTTCGCCCACGTTCAGCGCGTTCATAGCCAAGTGTTGACCTTGTCATGCTGGATCGACAGTTCGACGAAGGCCGGGTAGTCGATGCTCTTGGCCCAGTCAGGGGCCGGCAAGTCTCGGGCCTGGAGGTCTTCGGCCAGTGCGAACAGCTTCAGGCCGGCGGCCTGCAATCGTGCAAACGGTGCGGTGCCGGATTGCAAGGCGTAAGTCGCATCGCCACACAGCAGCAGCGCATCCTTGTCTCCCAGGACCCGCAGGCAACTGGCGAGGCGGTTATCGCCAAAGGGTGAATGGGACAACACATGCAAAGTCGACATCAGAGGGTAATCACCTGGTCGTAACGGTCAATGAGGGCGGTGATGTCCGGTGCGGTCAGCACCTTCAGTTCAGCCAGGGCCAGGGCATCGGTGTCGACGCCGCGTTCGGCAGCACTGTCGGCGCAGACAAAAAGGTCTTCGACGCCGAACATGGGCAACGCCTGCAAGTTCGCGCTCAGGTCTTTTTGCTGGACGACCTTGGCGTTCTGGCCGGGGAGCAGCTGGTGTACGCCGTCGTCGAGAAACAGCAGGCCGATGGGCAGGTCGAATGCCCCGCCGGCCAGGACGATGTCCAACGCTTCCCGGGCGCCTGGACCCGACCATGGGGACTGGCGGCTGATGAGCAACAGGGACTGGGCCATCATGGACCTCCAAAACAGATCAAGCGGTCGGCATCCTGGATCGCGTCGTGCAACTGGCCGAGCCCGGACAGGGCCCAGGGGGCCTCGACGCTCACGGCCGAGCGTTGGTAGCGCTGGGCTTCCTCGGCGTTCAACACCCCTCGGCGCAACGCCGCTGCGATGCAGACCACGCCGTCGAGCTGGTGGTCGCTGACAAAGTTGCGCCACTGCTTGGGCAGGTCCTGTTCGTCCTGGGGGGTGACCACACCGCTGTCGGCGTTATAGACACCGTCCTGATAGAAAAACAGCCGCACGATTTCATGCCCGCCGGCCAGCGCGGCCTGGGCGAACAGCAAGGCTCGGCGCGAGGACGGCGCATGGGCGGCGGAAAACAGCGCAATGGCGAACTTCATGGCACATCCGATCAGCAAAACTGCGGCCATGATAAAGCTTTATGGACAGGGGAGCGATTGGCACTGCAGGATTGTGGGGACATCCTTGTGGCGAGGGGATTTATCCCCGCTGGGCTGCGTAGCAGCCCCAAAACCAGGCCGCGAGGTACATCAGGCAAATTACTGTGCCTTGAAGGAGGGGCTGCTGCGCAGCCCAGCGGGGATAAATCCCCTCGCCACACTGGTTCAGCGGTCGTCTGTGAGGCCATGCAACTCGCAATATTCCGCCCAATCCATTCCCGCCATCTCTGCCACTTCCCTGTGCACGTCCATCCGCTGGGACTGATAGTCCTCTGGTGAGGTTGCGGTCAATTGCAGGGTCAGCTCCCAGGCGAACAGGCCCTGGCGCTCGGCCTCGGCTTCGAAGGCCTCATGCAACCGCTCGGCGCGGTATTGTTCCGCCGTCTCGCCCTTGGCCTGGGCCAGCAGTGGGTTGAGGTGATCCAGTTCGGCGCGCAGTTCGGGACGCTCGTCGAGAAACTTTTCCAATGCCCGCTCATGTTGCTGTTCGGTGGCCGCCATGCTGACTCTCTGGTGAGTGAAAAAAGGCGCCACAGGGTGCGCGAATCATCGTCCGGTGTCGCGTATAAATTTCAGTAAAGCAGCACGAAGATCGGGGGCGTGGTGCTAAAGTCCGTTTTTTTCTCGATGAGTGAACGCAATGCGAATGCTGACGGTGGCCCTGGCCGCCACCTTGCTGGCCGGCTGTGCGGGTTCGGCGATGAACCAGGCCCGCACCCAGGCGCCTTACAAGACGCTGGCCTCGGACAAGCCGGAACAGGTCGTGGCCCAATGCGTGCAGTTTTCCTGGCAGGACGAGGCGGTATTCGGCGTCGACGCCGGGGCTTATCTGCAACCGGGCAAGAAAGGCGGCTCGACGGTGTACACCCGCTCTGCTGAAGCTTTTGTCGATCTGGAAACCGGTGCCGCCGGCACGACGTTGAATTACTACGCCAAGCACGACGACTTCATGGCCAAGCGCCGGTTGGCGGCGTTGGCGACTTGCCTGTAGGCCAGTAGAGCATCGCGAGCAGGCTCGCTCCCACAGGGGATTTGTGTTGGCCCCAATCTTCCGGCCATGCCGGGTACCGTGTGGGAGCGAGCCTGCTCGCGATGGCGGTGGGTCAGCCGACGATGGTGTTGAAGGGTAGACCACTTTCGCGAGCAAGCCCGTTCCCACAGGATGTGTGTTTCAAGTCAGGCGCTTCTGGAGGAAGAAGTGCTGGTGACCGGGTGGGTAATCGTCGATCCGGCCGATTACCGTAAAACCGTGTTTGCGGTAGAACTCCGGCGCCTGGAAGTCGAAGGTGTCCAGCCAGATGCCGACGCAGTTCTTCTCCCTGGCCAGCTCTTCGGCCTTATGCATCAATGCCGACCCCGTGCCTTGGCCGCGGGCCTGTTCCGGCACCACCAGCAACTCGATATAGAACCAGCGGAAGAACACCCGACCGTAGAGCCCGCCCACTATTTCACTGCTGTGTTCGTCCCGAACCAGCCAGGCGACCAGTTCCGGCACGGTGCCGCCGGTCCTGGCGGTGTTGTAGGCGCGTAGCGGGGCCAGGATGGCCTGGCGCTCCTCGTCGGTGGGAGCGTCGGTGCGTTCGATTCGCAGCGTCATCGGCGATGTCCTTATTGCGGGATGGATGAACGGCATGAGCGTACCCCAAAAGACCGTCCGACAGCGAACGGGCGCATTTTTCAAACCGGGCCATACTTCCTGGGTTTCCAAAACAAGAAGAGAGTGGCTCATGAAGTTCGAATCCTTGACCCGGACCCTGGTTGCGACATCCCTGACCCTCAGTTGTTTCTACGTGCAGGCTGCCTCCCAGGCCCCGGTCGCCGCCGAGAACGGCATGGTGGTCACCGCCCAGCACCTGGCGACCCATGTGGGCGTCGATGTGCTCAAGAGCGGCGGCAATGCCGTGGATGCGGCGGTGGCGGTGGGGTATGCGCTGGCGGTGGTGTACCCGGCGGCGGGGAACCTGGGCGGCGGTGGTTTCATGACCCTTCAACTGGCCGATGGGCGCGAGACCTTCCTGGATTTCCGCGAGAAAGCGCCGCTGGCTGCGACGGCCGACATGTACCTGGACAAGGACGGTAACGTCGTCCCGGATCTCAGCACCCGCGGACACCTGGCGGTGGGTGTGCCCGGCACGGTGTCCGGCATGGAGCTGGCGCTGAAGAAGTACGGCAGCAAGTCCCGGGCTGAACTGATCGCCCCGGCCATTCGCTTCGCCGAGGACGGTTTCACCCTGGAGCAGGGCGATGTGGACCTGCTGGAGACCGCCACCGACGTGTTCAAGGAGGACATGCGTGACTCGGGTTCGATCTTCCTGCACAACGGCGAGCCGATGCAGGTTGGTCAGAAACTGGTGCAGAAAGACCTCGCCAGGACCCTGCGGGAAATCTCCGCCAAGGGAGCCGATGGTTTCTACAAGGGCTGGGTCGCCGACGCCCTTGTCACCTCCAGCCAGGCCAACAAAGGCATCATCACCCAGGCCGACCTGGACAAGTACAAGACCCGCGAGCTGGCGCCGGTAGAGTGCGACTATCGCGGCTACCACATCATCTCGGCACCGCCGCCCAGTTCCGGCGGCGTGGTGCTGTGCCAGATCATGAACATCCTCGACGGCTATCCGATGAAGGAACTGGGTTTCCATTCGGCCCAGGGGATGCACTACCAGATCGAAGCCATGCGCCATGCCTATGTGGATCGCAACAGCTACCTGGGTGACCCGGACTTCGTGCAGAACCCCATCGATCATCTTCTGGATAAAAGCTACGCCGCCAAACTGCGGGCTGCCATCGAACCGCAAAAGGCCGGTGACTCGCATTCGATCAAGCCCGGCGTGGCGCCCCACGAGGGCAGCAACACCACTCACTACTCCATTGTCGACAAGTGGGGCAACGCCGTTTCCGTCACCTACACCCTCAATAACTGGTTCGGTGCCGGCGTCATGGCGAGCAAGACCGGGGTGATCCTCAACGACGAAATGGACGATTTCACCGCCAAGATCGGCGTCCCCAATATGTATGGGCTGGTGCAAGGGGAGGCCAACGCCATCGCACCGGGCAAGGCACCGTTGTCGTCCATGAGCCCGACCATCGTCACCAAGGACGGCAAGACTGTCATGGTGGTGGGGACGCCGGGCGGCAGCCGTATCATCACCGCGACATTGCTGACGATCCTCAATGTGATCGATTACGGCATGAACCTGCAGGAAGCCGTCGACGCGCCGCGCTTCCACCAGCAGTGGATGCCTGAGCAGACCAACCTGGAAACCTTCGCCGCCAGCCCTGACACGCAAAAGATCCTGGTAAGCTGGGGGCATAAGTTCGCAGGTCCCCAGGACCCCAACCACGTTGCTGCGATTCTGGTGGGTGCACCGTCGCTGGGTGGAAAACCGGTGGGCAAGAATCGGTTTTATGGGGCCAACGATCCACGTCGCAACACGGGATTATCATTGGGCTATTGAGCAGAGGGGGCTGCCGGAGGCAACCCCCATGGCCGTTCATCATTGTCTTGAAGAGGGAAACCATGAGTACCGCTTTGCTGATCATCGATGTCCAGAGCGCCCTGTGCACCGGTGAAGAAGAATGTTTCGAGAGCCAGCGCGTCATCGGGACCATTAACGACCTCAGCGCTCGGGCCAGGGCTTCAGGCCTGCCGGTGATCCTGATCCAGCACGAAGAACTGCAAGGTTCGCTGTTGCATGGTTCTGATGCCTGGCAACTGGCCGACGGCTTGTTGACCGCCGCGGATGACCTGCGGGTGCGCAAGACCACGCCTGATGCGTTCTACCAGACGGACCTGCTGTCGTTGCTGCAGGCCCGAAGCATCGACCGCCTGGTGATCTGCGGCATGCAGACCGATTACTGTGTCAACGCCACGGTTCGCCAGGCCCACACCTTGGGGTATGAAGTGGTCCTGGCTGCCGATGCCCATACCACGGTGGACAACGGCAGCCTGGCGGCGGAGCAGATCATCGCCAACCACAATGAGCGCTTGGGACGCCTGAGCAGCGCGGTGTCGCGGATCGATGTGCTGTCGGCGCAGGACGTACGTCTCTGAACCGGCCGAGGCCCTGAACGCTAACGGTCGTTCTAGCTGAACGAACGCATTTTTGATTGATGTGATTGCATCCGTTTACTGCGCCCGGGCGCGGCGATCAGTGTGTTTATTGAGCTGTCGGGCTCAGCTGGATCGAGCTACATCGTCTTGCGCCACTGCCTACAACTACGCCAGAATCCGCCGGCTTGTGCGCTTGGGAAGCGGCCTCTATCGTTTGTCGATCACTGACGAATCAGTGATCGGGTTTGGTAGCCCGGGTTTTCGGTGCACAGCGTCACCTCTTGCAAGTGCAACCATGCGCTTCGCTTTTTGGTGGCCATGCGCAGGGCTTCTTCGGAGGCGCCGGTTCCGATACCCGGTCTACCAACCTTCGTATGGCCACCGCCCTTCGTTTGGTAGCGTGAGAGTGATGGCTCCTTTTCAAAATGTATCGGAGCTTCATCTATGTTCAAAGTAACTCCCAACCCGCCAGAAGACGACACCTCAGCCTCGTACGACGAGGCCGCCGATCGAGCCCTCGATTATTACCTGAAAGCCAAAACAACCGGACCCGAGGCCGATCCGACATCCGATCAACTCTTTACGGTTGTCAACGGCATCGACACCGAAGTCCTGCTTGCCAACCTCAGCGAAACATTGGCATCGGCCAACGCCATGACCAGTGATCTGGCATTTGAATTGGATGGCTCACGGCGGCATGTGGCCCTGGGCATCCAGCAACTGATTGAACTGGGCGCATTGCTGGCGAACCGGGCGCTGGATAACGTCGACCCACGTTAGCCACCTCCGTCCTTCGTGGAGGGAGCTTGCTCACGCCAAGTGGCGAAGCTGACACAATTCTTCCTCTACAACCGTGCATGCCTCGACATTGAAAAGGCTTTTCAAGGCGCCCCAAACACCATCGTCCAGTACACCCCCGCATCGCTGCGTGAATCACTGGCGGAGGCGGCGCCCACTTGGGTGAACATCGGGTTCATCAGGTTGGCGCAATGCCCTGGGCTGGCGAGCCAGTCTTGCATGGCCTGGTTCGCAGAGCCTTGGCCGGCGGCGATGTTCTCACCGATCTTGCGGCCACGATAGCCGGCGCCCTTGGCCCGCTCGGCGACGGAGCGGCCGTCGGGATCGCGGTGGGCGAAATAGTTGCCGTGGGCCATTGCCTGGCTATGTCCCTGGGCGGCTGATCCGAGTGCGGCGTTCCAGCTCAGTGGCCGGGCGGCGGCGAAGCGCTGGCGACCACACACGCGCGACTTGGCCCTTGCGGCGTTGACCTGGGTCAGCAGTGCCTTGCCGATCGATGAGGCGTCGCTGACCGCTGCACCGCCCATGGGCTGCGCGAGCACCACTCGCCAATCATCACCAACCCGGTTGACGCCGATGTCAGCGTATTGGTTGTCCAGCAAGGCGTCGCAGTGCTCGTCCGCCAGCATGTCGAAGGCTTCTTCGGCATCCCGCGCATCCGTCAGGCGGATGCTGCGTACGGCCCGGGCTGAATAACCGGCGTCTTTCAAGGTTTCCCGCAAGCTGTCACGAAAGCCGATCGGCAAGGCCAGGCGTGAGCGCAGCACCAAGGGTGGGGAGGCCCGGACCGTGCGCCATTCACAGCGGCGGGACTGGCTGCGGTAGTCGTTGATGGCGTTTACCAGTTGACCCTCACCCCGAGCGTGGGCAGGGCTGGCGAGCAAGGGCAGCAGGGGGAGCAGGCAAAGCGAAACGAAACGGCAAGAGCGAACAGGGTGGCGCATGGTGCGGACGGCTCAAGAGGGAGAGTTACGCGAGCGCCAGGCCTGGCGCCCATCAGCCGCAAGCGCTTCGCACAGGACGGCGAGGCTTTCACGGCTGGGGTAGGACTGTGGGTTTGAAGACAAGTTTCAGCAGGGGCACCCAACCCCTGTGGCGAGTTCAGTTGTTTCCAGCCGCCCCGGCCACGGGCGCCTTGACCCGTTCGACCTTGCGATAGGTCAACAGCACGATCCCGGCTACCACGATAGCGCCGCCGAGCACTTGGCCGGGGCTGAGCATCTGGTCCAGTACCAGCCAGCCGATCAGCAGCGTTGCCAACGGTTCGACGTTCATCACTGGGGCATTGCGCGGCATGTCCAGGCGCGGCACGGAAATGAACAGCACAATAAAGCCGGTGCCATAGAGCGTTACCAGGGTAGCCAGGGCCAACCAGCCGGTGCTGGTGGCCGGCAGGTTGAAGCCGCCGGGGAGGGCACCGCTCAGGCCGGCGAGATTGACGCTGCTGAACACAATGAAGATCGTCAGCAGGCTGCGCACCGAGCCGCGCACCTGGGACAGCTTGTGGTCGGTGATCCACAGCGCGCAAGCGAACGCACAAGCCGCGCAGAAGGCCAGGCCGACACCCAGCAACCATTGGGGACCGACGCTCTGTTCGGACGATAACCGCGCCGGCACCTCCAGCACGAACACCAGGCCCACCAGTATCAACCCCATCAGGGCGGCGGTGCGGGGGGTGGGGCGTGGTCCGCCCAGTGCCCAGGTCAGTAGCGCGAGCAAGATCGGGAACACATTGCCCACCAGCAGTGCCAGGGCCACCGGCACCCTCGCCACGGCCGAGTACAAGCACAGGCTCTGTGTAGCGATCAACAGCCCAAGCAGCAACTGCCAGCGCCAGGTGCCGGGTGGAAGCCGCAAGCCCTGGCGTTGCCACAGCACCATCAAGGCCAGCACCAGCAGAGTCCCGCCCGAGCGCATCAGGATCGCCAGTAACACGCCGGCGCCGTCATCGAATGCCACCCGCGCCGCCACATGGTTGCCGGCGAAGGCGCACCCCATGCACAACAGGACGAGCACCGCGAGGTGGCGTGGAAACGGAGTGGGGGAATCCAGTGTGGCGGTGGGGCGGACCATGGCAGGGTTTCTCAAAAGAACGACCGCCGAAGCGTAGGCTTCGGGCGATGAATTTAGTTATTGTCATCGTACAACTGTGCGGTTTTTTACCTTATCTCATCCAGGGGAACAAGTACTGAAGAATTCGGAATCCCCACGAGGCTTTGTAAATATTCTGGTTTGAGAGGGCGTGAGTGCAGCCGTACTTCAACGGATGCGAAGATGGTTGTCTTGTACGATGTCTTATCACGTAGTAAAACTGTCATCCCGTCCAATAATAATTAACGGAGCGACACCCGATGGAGACTTCGCAACTGATAAGCCCCGCCGACCAAGGCCGCCGGGTATTCCTGAAAAAATCCCTGGTGGTCTCGGCAGCTGCCGCCACCCTCGGGAATCTGCCCGGGCTCACCCAGGCCGAGCCGTTGAGCCAGCGTTACCCGGACCCGCTGATCAACATCCTCGATCCCAGCTTCATGGACCTGCGCATCTTCAATGCCAGCGTGGAAAAACTCGCCACCGGGTTGCGCTGGGCCGAAGGGCCGGTGTGGGTCGGCGATGGCCGCTACCTGCTGGTCAGCGACATTCCCAACAACCGCATTGTGCGCTGGGATGAGATTACCGGCAGTCTGTCGGTGTATCGCGAGAACTCCAATTTTTCCAACGGCATGTGCCGTGATCGCCAGGGGCGATTGCTGGTGTGCGAAGGCTCCACCACCTCGAGCGAGGGGCGGCGCGTCACCCGTACCGAGCACAACGGCACCATCACCGTGCTGGCGGACAGTTTCGAGGGCAAGCCTTTCAATTCGCCGAACGATATCGTGTGCAAGCGCGATGGTTCGGTCTGGTTTACCGACCCGCCATTCCAGACCGGCAACAACTACGAAGGACACAAGGTCACGCCTTCTCAGCCCCACGCGGTGTACCGTATCGATGGCGAAACCGGGAAGGTCAGTCGGGTGATCGATGACTTGGCGGGGCCGAACGGCCTGTGTTTCTCCCCGGACGAGAAGATCCTCTATGTGGTGGAGGGCAGGGCCAAGCCCAACCGTCTGATCTGGGCGATCACGGTCAAGGAAGACGGTACGTTGGGCGAGCGGCGCAAGCACATTGAAGGTCTGGATTACGCCGCCATTGATGGCATCAAGTGCGACGAAAGCGGCAACCTCTGGTGCGGTTGGGGCGGCAACGGCGACCCCAAGGCAGACCTGGAGAAACTCGACGGCGTACGGGTGTTCAATCCGCAAGGCAAAGCCATCGGCCACATTTCCCTGCCGGAACGCTGCCCTAACATCTGCTTTGGCGGGCGGGAAGGTAATCGCTTGTTCATGGCCGGCAGTCACTCGCTGTATTCGCTGTTCGTGAATACCCGAGGCGCCACGTTCAGTTGACTGAACGGCTTGGACAGCAAGTCTCGCCGGTCACTGTGGCGAGGGGCGCAAACGCCTCGTCGCAGTGGATCGGTTCAGGTCGGGTCGCAACTCCACAATTCCACGAAGGGCTGATTTGCCGTTGGTGGTCCCAGCCAATGACTCATTGGCTGGCAACGTCCATTCAAACACAGCTGGTAATCGCCAGCCTGGGGTGTGCGGCCCAGTCTCAGTGGTTGCAGGGGCGGCAGTTGGCGCAGGTAGTGCCAGCTGCCGTCTTTCAGCCAGGCACCGTCGGGAATCTCCATGCCGGCGCCATTGCCTTTGACCCGGGCTTCACCCAGAACCAGCCCCTGCCCGGTAACGCGGTAGTCCTCCTCCCAGCGGATTTTCTCGATGGTGTGATTCCACGCCAGTGTGAAGTCCCGGAGGGGAAGCTGGGCCCAGGCCACACCGGCTAGGCCCAGGCATAAACCGATCACGCCAGGGCCCGTCCGACGCGCCGCGAGCGCCACAGGTGCTGGAAGATCAACAGACCGGCCAGCACGAAGCCAATCTCATCGGTCAATGGCAACGCGACTACCAGTAAAGCGCCTGCGACAAAACACATCGTGCGCTCCCAGATCGGCATCTTCTGTTGCAGATAACCGGTAGACGCCATGCCCCAAAGCCCGACGGCCAACATCGTCTTGATCAGCATGTAAGCGGTCATCCACAGGTTGCCACCCTGAAGCATCAGCGCCGGGTTATAGACCGCCATGAACGGAATGACGAAGCCGGCAAGCGCGATGCGTACGGCCCAGAAGCTGATTTTCAGGCCGGTCTCCCTGGCAATGGGCGCTGCCGCGAAGCAAGCCAGCGCCACGGGCGGCGTCAGGTCGGCAAGAATGCCGAAATAGAACACGAACATGTGGGACACGATCAGCGGCACACCCAGTTCCAGCAGCGCGGGCGCAGCGATCGAACTGGTGATGATGTAGTTGGGAATAGTGGGAATGCCCATGCCGAGCACCAGGCAGGTGAGCATGGTCAGGATCAACGACAGCAGCAGGTTGTCCTTGCCAATGGCCAGGATGTAACCGGCGAAGGTCGACGCCACCCCGGTCAGCGACACCACGCCGATGATGATGCCCACCAGAGCACAGGCAATCCCGACCGGCACCGCATGTCGCGCACCTTCCACCAGTGCATGGAGGCAGATCGTCAGGGTTTCCCGCGCGCCTTTGATGAACCAGCAGAGGATGACCAGCACCGCGATAACCGCAAAGATGACGCCGATGCCCAACTGGAAGAACCCTACGCACAGGATACCCAGCGCGATCCAGAAGGCGCAGCGCAGGGCAAAGCTCGACACTCGCAGGATGATCGCTGAACCAAGGATCACGATGGCGGTGAGCGCCAGTCCCACCATGCCGGAGAAAAGCGGCGTGCGCCCGGAAAACAGCAGATAGATCAGGACCGCGAGCGGGATCAGCAGGTACCAGTTTTCTTTCACGGCGCCCAGCGCACTTGGGCACTGGTCCTTGGGCAAGCCTTTGAGGTTGGAGCGCCTGGCTTCGAGATGAACCATCCAGAATACTGAACCGAAGTACAGGCACGCGGGAATCAAGGCGGCCTTGGCGACTTCAACGAACGGCACGTTGATGGTCTCGGCCATGATGAACGCCACGGCACCCATGATCGGCGGCATCAATTGACTACCCATGCTGGAAGTGGCTTCCACGCCACCGGCGAACGCGGCTCTGTAGCCGAAGCGCTTCATCAGCGGGATGGTGAATTGCCCTGTGGTCACCACGTTGGCAATGCCAGAGCCGGTAATGGTCCCCATCAAGGCAGAGGAGGCAACGGCGACTTTGGCCGGGCCGCCGAGCTTGTGGCCGAACAGGCCCATGGCAAAGTCGGTGAACAGCTTGATCATCCCGGCTTTCTCAAGGAAAGCGCCAAACAGGATGAACAGGAAAATGTAGGTGGCCGACACGTAGGTCGGCGTACCGTAAAGCCCCTCGGTGCCGAAGGATAATTGATTGACGATCTGATCGAAGCCATAGCCGCGATGGGCCAGGTCGCCCGGCAGGTATTCGCCGAACAGTCCATAGGCCAGGAACAGACCGCAGATCAACGGCAGTGCGATACCCATCACGCGTCGAGCTGCCTCGAACACCAACACGATCAGCACGATACCAACCACGAGGTCCGTGACGGTCAGGTCACCGGAGCGCTGGATCAGATCGGCTTCGAATATCCATTGGTACAGGGCCGTGGTGATACCGGCCAGGGATAACACCCATGCCAGTGGCTGCCAGGGCCGACCCGTGCCATGGGCGGGATAACTCAAAAACACTACCCACAACAGGAAACCCACGTGCACGGCACGCAGGACCTGGCTGGAGACAGGGGCGAACGCAGCGGTGACGATCTGGAATACGGAAAACAGCAGGGCCACGTAGAACAGTGTCCTGGGCCAGTCCCGTGGGTCGGCGGGAATGCCGGGCTGAATCTCACTCATTAAGGGATGTCCTCTTGCCTGCATCAAAGGTGCGAACCGGGAGGGCGCAGCGACGGTCATCGCCGCTGCGCCGGATCGGCTTACAGGGCGCCGACTTCCTTGTAATAGCGCTCGGCACCGGGATGGAGGGGGATAGGCAAGTTTTTCGCGGCTTTATCCAGTGTGATGTCTTTGGCCGCGGAGTGGGCGCTGCCCAGGCGGGGGAGATTCTCGAACAGCAACTTGGTCATCTGGTAGGCCACCTCGTCCGGGACGTCTTCACGGGTGACCAGGATGTTGGTGATGGCTACGGTGGGCACGGCTTCGGCCTGGCCGTCATAGGTATTGGCCGGGATCGTTGCACTTTGGTAGGCCGGGTTGCCGATTTTTGTCACCACGTCAGTCGGAATCGACACATAGTTCAGCGCCATGGTCGAGGCCAGGTCACGGATGGCCGCCATCCCCAACCCCGAAGACTGGAGCGTGGCATCCAGTTGACGGTTCTTGATCAGGTCCACCGATTCGGCGAAGGGCAGATATTGGACCTTCATATCGGTGTAGCTAAGCCCCGCTGCCTTGAGAATGGCTCGCGCGTTCAGCTCGGTGCCGGATTTTGCCGCCCCCACGGAGATGGACTTGCCCTTGAGGTCGGCCAACGTCTTGATGCCCGACTCCTGGCTGGCAACGATCTGAATGTAATTGGGGTAGGCGCCGGCGATGGCGCGTAGTTTGGTCAGCGGTGCCTTGAAGCCGGCATCTTCCACGCCATTCTTGGCGTCAGCCACCGAATCGCCCAGCGCGAGGGCCAATTCTCCGCGCCCGGCCTGCAGCAGGTTCAGATTTTCCACCGAAGCCTTGGTGGCTTGCACCGAGGTCTTGGCGTCCTTGATGCCGGTGCTGTAGATCTGCGACAGCCCGACTCCGATCGGGTAATAGACCCCACTGGTGCCCCCCGTCAGGATGTTGATGTAAACCGGAGCGGCCTGGACCGCGGTCGTGACCGCCAAGGCTGCCGCGGCGGCCAGGAGGGTGAAGCGCTTGTTGACTCGCATGGAAAACTCTCCGTCTTGTTATGGCTTTATGCAGAGTCCTCCCACTTTAGTCCAAACGGGCCGCGAAGTGGCGAATCAATAGCGCATCAAAGGAGGACGGCAGTCATTTCTGAGCATTCCTGGAGGGCGCCAACCCTGGCACGGCGCTGCTGTCACGCACCGTCAGCTCGAACGGCAGCACCACATGCCGTTCGGCAACGGGCTTATTTTCGATCAACGCGATCAGCATCTCTACAGCCCTGCGGCCAAAGGTTTCGGCAGGCTGCGCAATGGTGGTCAGGGGCGGATCGCAATATGCCGCGAACGGGATGTCATCGAAGCCCACCAGCGAAATATCCTCAGGTACCCGCAACCCCGACTCCTTGATGCGCTTGAGGGCGCCGATGGCCATCTCGTCGTTTTCACAGAACAGCGCACTGGGACGCTCGGCCAGCGCCAGCATCGCACCGGCTCCATCGTACCCGGCGTTCAAGGTGAAGTCGCCGTGACAGATCAAGCCAGGGTCGACGGCCAGGCCGGCCTGGCGCAAGGCGTCCTCGTAACCGGCCACGCGGTCCAGCGTCAGGGGACTGCTGCGGGGGCCCTTGATGATGCCGATGCGACGGTGACCGAGACCGATCAGGTACTCGGTCATGGCTTGGGCGGCGGCGCGGTTGTCGAGGCTGATGGTGGGAAAGCCGGCATCCTTGATCACTTCGCAGGCGTTGACCAGCGGCAGGGCTTCGGCACCTGGAGGGAGCGACGCGAAAGGATCGCTTGCCCGCAACTGGATCACGCCATCGGCCTGGCGCGCATAGACCAGCGCCGCGAATTCCCGCTCGACTTCTGCCCGGCCCTGGGTGTCGCACAACAGCAACCGATAACCCGCCGCCTGGGCGGACTGCTGGGCACCGCTGATGACTCTGGCAAAGAACGTATTGGCGATGGCCGGCACGAGGATCACCAGGTTGCCGGTGCGACGGGAGCGGAACTGCACGGCCATCAGGTTTGGCCGGTAACCGGCCTGTTCCACCGCCGCGTTGACCTTGTCCCGTGTCTCGGGCAGGACCCGTTCGGGAGATTTCAGCGTTCTGGACACTGTAGCCACCGACACGCCGGCCAGACGGGCCACTTCACGGATATTGGACAAAATCACCTCGATCGAGCGCCGGAAAATAGCGGCACGAGAGGGAGCTTACCGCAGGTTGGACGCCTCACAAACGTCCTTGCGTGAAGACCGTGGGGTTTGACATGCCGCAAAACTGCGCCTAGATTCCGCTGTGATGTAACCGGTTACATCGTTGTCGGCCCTGACCTGAGAGAATCGCGATGAGTCCTGTAGCACCAAAAATAAGACTGGGTTTCGTGGGCGGAGGAGACGGCGCTTTCATCGGGCAGGCCCATCGTCAGGCCGCGGGCCTGGACGGTGGCTTCGAGCTGGTGTGCGGGGCATTCAGTCGCGATGCCCGCAACAATCAACAAACCGGCACAGCCCTGGGGCTGGCCGCTTCCCGCTGCTATAACGACTGGCAGCAACTGTTGGACGCCGAAGCAGCATTGCCCGCGGACCAGCGCATGGAGCTGCTGGTTATCGTGACCCCCAATCACCTGCACGCACCGATTGCTGGCCAAGCATTGAAGGCGGGTTTCCATGTGTTCAGCGAAAAGCCCGCGGCGTTGAACCTGTGTGAGCTGCTCGGGCTCAAGGATGTGTTTAAAGGCAGCGACCGTCTGTACGGCCTGGCCCACACGTACCTGGGGTATCCCATGGTCTGGCAGGCCCGGGAGATGGTGCGCAGCGGCGTGATCGGCACAGTGCGCAAAGTGCTGGTGGAGTACCCCCAGGGCTGGCTCAGCCAGGACGTCGCCGGGCAGGGCAACAAGCAGGCCGGCTGGCGTGACGATCCCCAGCAGTCTGGCCTGGGCGGCTGCATCGGCGACATCGGCACCCACGCCTTTTCCCTCGCAGAGTTCGTGACCGGCCAGCACGTCGAACAGCTCTGTGCGGCATTGGGTACCCACATTCCGGGCCGGCAGTTGGACGACGACGCCGCGATGCTGTTGCGCATGAGTGATGGCGCCAGCGGCGTGTTGATCGCCAGCCAGGTCTGCGCCGGTGAAGAGAACCCGCTGAAGATCCGCGTCTATGGCGATAAAGGCGCCCTGGAATGGCGCCAGGAGGAACCGTCGAGCCTGATCCATCGGGCCCTCGACCAACCCCTGAGCATCCTGCGTTGCGGCGTCGGCCAGCCATGGTTGTGCGAGGCCGCCACACGCCGCATGCGCCTGCCGGCCGGGCACCCCGAGGGTTACCTGGAAGCCATGGCCAACCTCTATGGCGATTTCGCCCATGCCATTCGTGAAAGGCTCAAGGGTCCCGATGTGCCTGGCGTACCCGGTATCGAAACCGGCTTGCGCGGCATGGCGTTCATCGAGGCCGCCCTCATCAATCATCGTGGCGAGGCGAAGTGGACCGCGCTGCAGACTGAAGAGTCGCTGTTGTGAATACCGCCGATCAGACACCGAGCGGCTTGCGAGGGCCGGCTATTTTTCTGGCCCAGTTCATGTCCGACGAGCCGCCGTTCGACACCTTGGCGAGCATTGCGCGGTGGGCCGCTTCACAAGGGTACAAAGCCATTCAGTTGCCGACCTTGGGCACACGTTACATCGACCTGGCCCGGGCCGCCGACAGCCAGGCCTACTGCGATGAGATCAAGGCCACCTGCGCAGAGGCCGGCGTCGAGATCAGCGAACTGTCGACGCACCTGCAAGGCCAACTGGTCGCGGTACACCCGGCGTTCGACGCGCTGTTCGACGACTTCGCTCCGGCCCATCTGCGCGGCCAGTCCCAGGCCCGGACCGAGTGGGCCATCGAGCAACTCAAGCTGGCGGCCCGGGCCAGTCAACGCTTGGGGCTCAGTGCCCATGCGACGTTTTCCGGCGCGCTGTTGTGGCCCTACATGTACCCGTGGCCACAACGCCCGAGCGGGCTTGTCGAACAAGGGTTTGCCGAGCTGGCCCGGCGCTGGCTGCCGATTCTCGATTGCTTCGAGGCGGCCGGGGTGGACCTGTGCTACGAAATCCATCCCGGCGAGGACCTTCACGATGGGGCCTCGTTCGAGCGTTTCCTGGAAGCGGTCGATCACCATCCGCGGGCAGCCATCCTCTACGACCCCAGTCACTTGCTGCTGCAGCAGATGGATTACCTGGGTTTCATCGATCGCTACCACGCGCGCATCCGTATGTTCCACGTCAAGGATGCCGAGTTCCGCCCCGATGCCCGGTCCGGTGTGTACGGCGGCTACCAGGGCTGGATGGAGCGTCCTGGCCGGTTCCGTTCCCTGGGCGATGGGCAGATCGATTTCAAATCGATCTTCAGCAAGTTGACCCAGTACGATTTCAGCGGCTGGGCAGTGCTGGAGTGGGAGTGCTGCCTGAAGGACTCGCAACAGGGTGCCGCCGAAGGGGCTGCGTTCATTCAGCGGCACATGATCAACAAGAGCCGCAAGGCGTTCGATGATTTTGCCGGGGTGACGGCGGATGAAGCGTCCAATCGGCAGCTGCTGGGGCTGCCGAGGTAACCGATACCAAAAAACTGTGGCAAGGGAGTTCATTGTGGGAGCAAGGCTTGCCCGCGATAAAGCCGACGAGGTCCTTAGGAAGAATGAGGCGCCTGCGTCGCGGGCAAGCCTTGCTCCCACAGTAAATCCCCTCGCCACACACAAGCTTTTACCAACTGGCTGGCTTACAAGAACAACAAATAGACGGTGACTGTCATGACCACGATGAACGCACGCTTGAGCGTGATGATGTTCCTGCAGTTCTTTATCTGGGGCGGCTGGTTCGTCACCCTAGGGACCTTTCTTTCCAGCACCCTGGGCGCCAGCGGTGGGCA
Organism: Pseudomonas corrugata; assembly: GCF_001269905.1. Lineage (GTDB taxonomy): Bacteria > Pseudomonadota > Gammaproteobacteria > Pseudomonadales > Pseudomonadaceae > Aquipseudomonas > Aquipseudomonas corrugata. Next base: position 650,679 of record NZ_LHVK01000003.1, read on the forward strand.
GATCGGCATGGCGTTTTCCACTCAGTCCTGGGGCGCGATCATCGCGCCGTTCGTGATTGGCCTGATAGCCGACCGCTACTTCAATGCCGAACGTATCCTGGCGGTGCTGCACCTGTTGGGCGCGGTGCTGCTGTATCAGCTGTATGCGGCGCAGGACTTCAGTGATTTTTACCCGTTCGTGCTGGCGTACATGGTGGTTTATATGCCGACGCTGGCCCTGGTCAATTCCGTAGCGTTCCGTCAGATGCGCGATCCGGCGCTGGAGTTTTCCCGTGTGCGGGTGTGGGGCACCATTGGCTGGATTGTCGCGGGTGTGGTCATCAGTTTCGTGTTCGCCTGGGATTCTCGGGAAGCCATTGCAGCGGGCGGCTTGCGCAACACCTTCCTGATGGCGGCGATTGCCTCGCTTGCCCTGGGCATCTATAGCTTCACGCTGCCGGCCACGGCCCCGCTCAAGGCTCAAGCCGGCGGCGGAATGAAGCAACTGCTGGGCCTGGACGCCCTGGGGCTGCTCAAGGACCGCAGTTACCTGGTGTTCTTCATCGCCTCGATCCTGATCTGCATTCCGCTGGCGTTCTATTACCAGAACGCCAACCCGTTCCTGGCCGAGACCGGCATGACCAATCCCACGGCAAAGATGGCCATCGGGCAGGTGTCCGAGGTGCTGTTCATGCTGCTGTTGCCGCTGTTCATTCTGCGCTTCGGTATCAAATTGGCGTTGTTGGTGGGAATGCTGGCGTGGGCGTTGCGCTACCTGCTGTTCGCCTACGGCAACAACGGTGACCTGGCGTTCATGCTCTTCACCGGCATTGCCTTGCATGGCATCTGTTATGACTTCTTTTTTGTCTCGGGGCAGATCTACACCGACGCCAAGGCGCCGGAGCATCTGCGCAGCTCAGCCCAAGGGCTGATCACCCTGGCGACCTATGGCCTGGGCATGTTGATCGGCTTCCGGGTAGCGGGACAGGTCACTGATCATTTTGCCGAAGCGGGCGGTCATGACTGGACCAGCATCTGGTTGTTCCCGGCCGGTTTTGCGCTGCTGGTGTTCGTCTGCTTCCTGGTCGCCTTCAGTGGCCGGCAGGCGGTCGCCGTACCGTCAAAGGCCTGAAGCGCAGTACGGCACCGAACGCCGGTCATTTATGACTGACGTCCAGTTTGGAGTAGGTCACTTTCCCGCCTTCGGTGGCATAGCCGACGTTGTCCAGGGTGTAGACGCCCGCTTTGAAGTAGAAGTTGTAGCCATACCAGGACGGATCCAGCTTCACCTGTTTGCCAAGGTTGTTGATCAGTACGGTGACCTTGCCCTGTTTGTCCATCTGCAGGGTGTAGGTAAAGACTTTGTTCAAGGCAACGTTCGGCACGGTGAACATCACCGGGCTTTTTGCATCCTTGGGCTTGACCCGGTATTCGACATCCAGGTTGCCGACACCCTTGGTGAAACGGTAGACGAGCTTGAGCAATGGGGCGGGTGCGTCCTTGGCGTGGATCTGCGCGACGACCACGCGACCGGCCGAGGGCACCTGATTCACAGCCAGGGTGCCTTTGAGGGTATTGACCCCGCTGTTAAATCGCCAGTTGCGCAGCTTGCCGTCTTTCGAGGTTTCCCGCAGCTCGGAGCGCGGGTACTTGCTCTTACCTGTGTGGGAACCGGTTACCGGAGCCCAGAACACGATCTTGTCGCCAGTGTGGGTGAAATACTGGTTGCGCAGGGTCGGCACCGCCTTGGTCGCAACGGTCAGGGCCGGGGTTTGTATCGGAAGGGTGATGTTCCAGACAGTCAGGTCAATCATGGTCAAGCGCTCCAACGGTGTAGCCGGTGCAGATCGGTGTCAGCCGGCAAGGGCAGAATTGCCTTCCGTGGCGCAATCATCTGGTTATCGACATGGCGCTGATTCGCTGGAGGATGTTGGCGGGGCAACTGACGAATGGCTCTAACTTGAGCGTTGTGGACGGTTTTTCGACTTGCGCGCAGACAATGTCAATTTGATGTTAATCGGGTAAAGTACGCGCCGCCCGAGAGATGGATCCCGGGCGTTTCCCATGGAGTAGTCAATGAAAAGTTTCAGCAAAGTTGTCGCCACCGCCCTGTTCGGCCTGGTCCTGGCGGGTTGCACCGGTACCCCGATGAAGACCCAGCAGTACGACAGCAGCCAATACACCGTTGTCGGCCACAGTGAAGCGAAGGCCACTGGCCTGTTGCTGTTCGGCGTGATCCCGATCCGCCAGAACAACCGCTTCGTACGCGCCCAGAACGCCGCGATCCTGGCCAAGGGCGGCGACGCCATGATCAATACCCAAGTGCAGGAAGACTGGTTCTGGGCCTGGGTCCTGACCGGTTACACCACGTCGGTGTCCGGGGATGTGGTCAAGCTGAAGAACGTTCAGTAAAGGTCAGTTCGATCGTGCCCACGCTCTGCGTGGGTACGTCGCCCGGGACGCTCCGCGTTCCGCTTCTAAAGCGTGACGCGGAGCGTCACTGGATGCATTCCCACGCAGAGCGTGGGAATGATCGGTAGACGTTCCGGTCAATGCCCCCCGACCACCATGCGACTGAACGGCTCGACATACGCCTGCAACGTCACCAGCCCGCCCACCAGAATCGCCAGCACCACCGAGTGGAAAAACACGTAGCGCAGGATTTCCCCTTCATGGCCATACCAACGGGTGGCGGTGGAGGCGACCACGATCGACTGGGCATCGACCATCTTGCCCATCACCCCGCCGGAACTGTTGGCGGCGGCCATCAACACCGGGCTCAGGCCCAGTTGCTCTGAAGTCACCCGTTGCAAGCCGCCGAACAGCACGTTGGAGGCGGTGTCCGAGCCGGTCAGCGCCACGCCCAGCCAGCCCAGCAAGGTGCCGAACATCGGGTAGAAAATGCCTGTCGCGGCAAACGCCAGGCCCATGGTGGCGTCCAGTCCCGAATAACGGGTGAGAAACCCCAGGGCCAGCATCGCCACGATGGTAATCAGCGAATAACGCACTACCCATAGCGTTCTCAGGTACTGGTGCGCCAGTTGCGGGATGGAATAGCCCATCAGCAAGCCGCCGAGAATAGCTGCCAGGAAGATGCCGCTGCCGGTGGCGGTGAACCAGTTGAACTTGTAGACCGCTTCCTCGGTTTTGGGCTGGGGCACCACCGGAGGCACTTTTTCGATGTGCTGGTGGATGGTTTCGAAGATCAGCAGGGGTGAGAAGATGGGGTTGGCCTCGCGCATCGGCTTGCCCTGGGGATCGAGTCGCGCCGATTGAGTCTGGGGATCGATGGCCGGGCGGGTATCGAACAGGTTCTTGAAGCCCTGGGTACCCCAGGCAAACACGAACACCGTGAGGATGATCCACGGCATCCATGCCCGCAGCACCGCTGGCCGGGTATCAGTCGAGAACGCTGTGCTGGTCACCGGCTGCTGTTCTTCGCTGGCGTCGATCTTTGAATCATCGTGTCGCCCCGACAACGCTGCGGAGGTGTGTACCGTGGCCGGCTTCCAGACTCTGAGAAAGCCGGTGAGGCAGGCCATGGAAATCAGCGCGGCGATCACATCCACCAGCATCGGCCCATGGTAGTTTGAGACCACGAACTGAGGGATGGCGAAGCTGACGCCGGCCACCAGGATCGCCGGCCAGACCTCCAGCATCTTGCGCCATCCGGCGAAGGCCCAGATCAGCCAGAACGGTACGATCACCGAAAAGAACGGCAACTGCCGGCCGACCATCATCGACAGTTCCATTTCATCCAGCCCGGTGACCTTGGCCAGCGTGATGACCGGGGTGCCCAAGGCGCCGAACGCCACCGGTGCCGTGTTGGCGATCAATGCCAGGCCGGAGGCGGCCAGCGGTGAAAAGCCCAGTCCGATGAGGATCGCCCCAGTCACCGCCACCGGCGTACCGAAGCCCGCCGCCCCCTCGAAAAACGCACCGAAGCAGAAGGCGATGAGCAGCAATTGCAGGCGCCGGTCGTCGGTGATTCGCGCCAGGGAATCCTGCAGGACCTTGAACGAGCCGTTTTCGGTGGTCAGCCGGTGCAGGAAGATAATGTTGAGCACAATCCAGCCAATGGGCAGCAACCCGTTGGCCGCCCCGTAGAGCGCCGCCGTACCGGCCATGCCGGCTGGCATGCCGAAAGCGAAAATCGCGATCAGCAGGGCCGAGGCCAGGGCCAGCAACGCCGCCAGGTGCGCCTTGATATGAAAGAACGCCAGGGACGCCAGCATCACCACCACCGGGACCGCCGCCAGGAACGTCGACAGCACCGCATTACCGAAGGGATCGTAGACTTGTTGCCAGACCATGTTCCACCTCTGCTTTTTATTGTTGGAAGTGCAGGCCCCAGGGGGGATTGGCAGAAGAGTATAGGCGGGGATCCGGCAGGGCATGGGGGCATGCCCCCGTCCTGTCTGGGGCCGCTTCGCGACCCAGCGGGAGCTAGCTCCCTTGCCACAAAGGCGATGATGTTCGGCTAACGCGTGTCAGTGCGTGCGCCTTCTTCCAGTCGAAGCTCCAGGCTCAAGTCATCGCAACTTCTCGACCAGGCGCTGAGCCAGTCGGGCATGGCCGGCGGCTGTTCGTCCAGGCCCAGGGCGCGAATGAACTCAGCCGGTGCAATCGTGCCCTTGGCCGAGCGGAACAGGCCACGCATGACAACCACCCCGACCACACGCCCCCGACTCATGAAACGGTGTTCCATGAACGACCACTTCTCGTCCCAGCCGAGCATCCGGGTGTGCACCTCGAATGCTTCGAACAGCTTCAATTCGCGCCTGAACTTGCCCCAGACATCCCCTACGATCGGCACCGCCCGGTTGCTCAACGCCACTTTGTAGGCGCCGCTGCGCAGCACGTAATCCATGCGTCCGACATCTGCCAGTGTGAAATAGCGGCCGTTGGTGACGTGGCGGTTGAAGTCCAGATCCAGCGGCCATACACGCATGCGCACCACGGTGGTCTCCAGAGGAGCCATCGGCTTGCGCCAGGGGCGACGAAACAGCATCAGCAACAGTCGGAACCAGAGATTCATGGAAATACCGCAAAGGGAAAAAAGCCCACTTTAGACAGGTGGAATGGCCTGGGCCAGGTGCGCAAATGACTGTTTGCCCGCAAAACGCGCATTTGGGACATGTCTGCATACCTGATTGCTCATGCCCAGCTATGAGCCGCTGGCACCGATGTAGAAATGGCGGGACGCCACCAGACCGGTGGGAGCTGTGGTCGGGAAAACTAATGTGGGAGCGAGCCTGCTCGCGATGGCGTCGGCACAGTCAACCCCACTGCGAGCAAGCGTGTTGCGAGCCCTTCAACCCTTGGCTGCCATTGCCGTGACTTCCACCCGCATGCCCTCGACCCCCAGTGCCGCCACGCCGATCGCGGCGCGCACCGGCCAGGGTTTGGCGAAGAAGCGTTTGTACACTTCGTTGAAGGCTGCGCGTTCGGTCATGTCGGTGAGGTAGATGGTCAGGTGCAAGACCCGGTCCATGGAACTACCGGCACGCTCCAGCGCAGTCTTGAGTGCTTGCAAGGTGCATTCGCTCTGCAGGGTGATGTCGCCCAGCTCCAGGCTGCCGTCGGCGCGGGTCGGGATCTGGGTGGTGACCAGTAGGCCACCGAAGCCGGCGACGTCCGAAGAAATGGAATCCGCATCCGGGTCCGGAGTGAACGTGATGTCTGGGTTGGTCATGCGGCGCCTCATGGGGAAAAGGAAAAAGACGCCGCAGTTTACCGTCCAATGGTGCGCCGTTCCCGGCTTTCCTTCATCGATTCTCTCTTTGCACCAGCGCCTGGATGTAGGTTTCAATCGTGGTGGTGCCGCGCAGCCCATCCTCGGCAACCTCGAAGCCGCTGTCGACGCTGATCTCTGTCATCCGGGTATAGGATTGCGCGGCGGCGGGGCTGAAACCGAGGTCCAGGAACGCATCTTCCCAGCGGTTCCTCGGTATTACCTGCACCTCGACCGGCCTGCCTAGCGCCTGGGAAAAAGCCTGCGCGACATCGTTGGGTGAATACAGGCGAGGCCCTTGCACATAACGAACGCCGATGTCGGTTACCGGCGACAACAGTCTCGCTGCTGCTGTTTCGCCCATGTCCCGGGGGGCAACCATGGGCAGGGCCAGGTCTGCCGGAAGCAGGGTTGGCAGCTTGCCTGTCGTGCGGACGGTGTCGAGCAGGCTGTCCCAATTGCTCATGTAGTAGACGGCGCGATTGATCGCCGCCGGGATTGATTGATTGCGCAAGCCTTCTTCCAGCTCCCACAAGACACTGAGGTCACCGAGACGCTCGCCGGGTTGGGCACCGGCAGTGGACTGGGCGACGATCTTCTCAAGGCCCGAACCGTCCAGCGCGGCGAGAATATTGCCCACGGTATGTCTTTCCACCGCATCGGTATCAGTACTCGGAGCGGCCGGTGGATTGAGGATGAAGGCCCGGCGCCCGAGTCGGAAGGCGGCGCGCAGCGACTCGACATCCTGCGCATCCGCCTCGACAATCCGAGCGCCTTTGCCGCGCCATTCCTCCCCATGGGCGGCGTTGCGAGTCAGGAGCGTCACCGGCGCTGCCTGGGCCAGCAGCGCCTGGACGGTGGCCGAACCAACATGTCCTGTGCCTCCCATGATCACGTACATGATTCACCTCCCTCCCGGCCCAGGATCAAAGGTTGGCCTGGGCCTGGGCTGTCATTGCCGTTTCAAGGTGCGGCTCCGCGCCGTTCAGGCGCTCGGCCAGTTGGTAGGCCTGTTCCCAACCGAACTCAGGCTCCAGCCAATCGAGCGCGTCGTCTGTGCTCAAGGCCAGTACACGTTGCTGTTGGCCGGCAATATCGCCATAAGTCACCAGGGCCAGGCCGTCGCAGCCCAAGGCGGTTTCGCTGGCCTGGGCCAGGGCCGCCAGAAAGATCGGGGCCGATTGTCGGGACGTCGTATAGCTGAAGTCTTGCGCCTGGGCCGAGTCGCAGTGCCCCTGCGCTTCGTACCAGCCTTCCACGGCCACCAATACACGGCCTTCGCGCTTGATGGGGTCAAAGACCTTGGAACGCATCACCAGGTGCAGCGGCAGATGCGTCAGTGGGGGCATCGTTCCCACCGACCAGATGGGCGACCAGCCCCAGCGAACCTTGATGGACTCCAGGTGCCCGCCGCGACGGCGGATGGCACTGACCTGCATGTTCGGCTTGATCAGGTTGTGCCGCTCCTGGGGACTGGCGGGCACCGTCCTGTACAAGTCCAGGTGCGTCACCGCTATATCGAAACGTCCGCCCGAGGTGTCTCGCTGGGCGAAATACGCCAGGGCGTCCTTTGAGGAAACGTGCTGAACAAAACCCTCACACATGGCGAAAACTCCTGGAATCGAAACGCAACAGACCGTCGAGGCGCTAGCCGTTCGAGTCTCGACTGCTCAAGCGCGTCATCACTGATTTCAGCGGTGTCATGTAGGTCCGAGCTACGTGCAGGGGCTTTGTTCGAAAAATCTTCGGGGCGCGGGACGAGCGGCTGTAGTCGTTACCACGAGGCAAGACGAGCGGTGCAACGAGGAGTCAGTGGCTCCGGTTCTCGTTGATGAAATCCACAAAAGCCCGCAACGGCGAGGGCAGGTAGCGGCGACCGGGGTAATAGAGGTACGGTCCACTGAAAGCCTGCCACCAGGGCTCCAGCACCGGCACCAATGCGCCACTGTCCAGGTAGGGCTTGAGCCAATCCTCGAACAGGTAGATTACCCCCAACCCATCCAGTGCGGCTTTTATGGCCAGATCCACCGCGCCTGCCACGCGGAAAACCAAGGGACCGCTCGGGTCCACGCTGATGGTTTCGCCGTCACGTTCGTATTCCCAGAGCGGCATGGCGCCACTGGGGAACTTGCCCCGCAGGCAGGCATGCTGGAGCAGGTCCCGAGGGTGCTCGGGGCATCCCCTGGCCTGGAGGTAGGCCGGTGAGGCAGCCGTTGCGAAACGCTGCAAGCGTGGACCAATGGGAATGGCGATCATGTCCTGTTCAAGGCGATCATCGTAGCGGATACCGGCATCACAACCGGCCGCGAGCATGTCGACGAAACTTTCTTCGGTGACGATCTCCAGGCGAATGTCGGGGTAGCTTCTCAGAAACGGAGTGATGATCGAGGGCAACACCAGCGTCGCTGCACTGACCGGCACATTCAGCCTGAGGGTGCCCGAAGGACGGTCACGGAACTCGTTGACCACGTCCAACGCGGATTCGACTTCACCCAGGGCTGGCACGATACGCTCCATCAGCCGAGCGCCGGCCTCGGTCGGCACCACGCTGCGGGTAGTGCGGTTGAGGAGGCGCACACCGAGCCGGCTTTCCATCCGTCGTACCGCATCACTGAGGCTGGAGGCGGATTTGCCGCTCAGCCGGGCGCCTTCCCGAAACCCCTTTGCGTTGACCACGGCCACGAAGGACAAGAGGTCTTGAATATCCGTCATAGTGTTCTCTGTGCCGTACAACCCGTTCGGATTGCACCTGATTATCAGTGGAGTGGTCAACGCCTATAGTCGGCTCATGCATTAATCCAAGGGGTACGTGATGAGCAGGGCAGACAAGGCAGGGAGTTTTTTTCTGGGCGACCGCAAGGTCAATCGCATGGGCTACGGCGCGATGCAATTGGCGGGGCCCCACGTGTTCGGGCCACCGAAGGACCCGGCAGCGGCTGTCGCGGTGCTGCGTGAAGCTTTGGCCGCTGGGGTCAACCATATCGATACCGCTGACTTCTATGGCCCCCATGTCACCAACCGTCTGCTTCGCGAAGCACTGCACCCTTACGCCAGTGATCTGGTGATCGTTACCAAGGTGGGTGCAGTTCGTGGTGCTGACGCCTCGTGGAATCCCGCCCTGAGCCCCGTCGAGTTGACCCGGGCCGTTCACGACAACTTGCGCAACTTGGGCGTGGATGCATTGGACGTGGTCAACCTGCGGGCCTGGGGCAACATGCAAGCGCCCACGGAGGGCTCCATCGAGGAGTCCTTCTGCACACTGGCGGACTTGCAGCGCCAGGGTCTCATCCGCCACTTGGGGCTGAGCAACGTCACGGCTGCGCAGGTCAAGCAAGCCCAGGGCATTGCCAACGTGGTGTGTGTGCAGAACCACTACAACTTGACTCATCGAGGTGACGAGCAACTTATCGCTGACCTGAATCGACAGGGCATCGCCTACGTACCGTTCTTTCCACTGGGTGGCTTCACACCGTTGCAATCGCAGGCCCTTTCAAGCGTCGCGGCACGCCTGGAGGCATCACCGCTGTGCGTGGCGCTGGCGTGGTTGCTGCAACGTGCGCCGAACCTGCTACTGATTCCTGGTACATCGTCAGTGGCGCACTTGCGGGAAAACCTCACGGCCAGCGAACTGCGGATCCCGGTGCCGATGCTGGCCGAGCTGGACGCGCTGGCCTGAGCCGCCCGGAACGTCTTCGTCCGTTGGGTGACCTCAGCTACGCGCCTCATCCGTCTCGTTGAGGTGATGTTCAGGCCAGCGGTCGGCGGGACGTGCGCGATCTTCGTTGAACATGTCCGTGAGCAGCGCGTTGGCGCGGCGGTAGGCGTCGTGGCGGAACTTGAGGTCATCCTCTGGCTGGGCGACTATTTCCTCCAGCATTCGCAAGTTCAGGCGACGGAACTGATCCGCCCGTTCGCGCGCCTCGTAAGCCCCGACGCCCATCTGCATCAGCGCACGTCGGCCCAATGACAGCGCGCTCTCGAAGGTTTCCCGTTCGGCCGCCTCCACCCCCATCTGCCGCAGGGTGATCAGGTGTCCCATGTCCCGCGCCCGCACGATCAGCTTCAGCGTGGGGAAGTGCTCCTGAACCAGCCGGGTCAGCGCCAGGTTGTCCTGCTGATCGTCAATGGCATTGATCAGCACAACGGCCTGGGCCGCGCCGGCCGCATGCAGCAAGTCGAGGCGCGTGGCGTCGCCGTAGAAGACTTTCACGCCGAATTTACGCAGTGTCTCGATGTTGTCGGGGTCGTGATCCAGTACCACCACCTCGACGCCGCAGGACATCAGCAAACGTCCGGCGATCTGCCCGAAACGACCGAACCCGGCAATGATGATGCGTGGGTTCTGCTGATCGACGAGGTCGGATTCCTCGCGGTTTTTCTGGGTGACGGACTCTAGTCGACCCAACAGCAGGATCAGCAAGGGGGTCAGGCACATGGACAGGGCCACCGCCAGCGTCAGGCTCTTGCCCCATTGATCGGTCAGGATGTCGGCCAGCGTCGCGGCACCGAACACCACGAAGGCGAATTCGCTGCCCTGGCCCAGCAACACCGCCTGCCACGAACGCTGACCCGCGGGTACGTTGAGAAACCGGCTCACCGTCTTGATCACCAGCAGCTTGATCAGGATGAAGCCCAGGGTCAGGGTGGCAACCTTCAACGGCGTGTTGATCAGGGTGCCGAAGTCGATCGACATGCCGACACCGATGAAAAACAGTCCCAGCAGCAGGCCTTTGAATGGCTCAATGTCGCTTTCCAGGGCATGCCGGTATTCGGAACTGGCCAGCAGCACCCCGGCGAGGAAGGCGCCCATGGCCATCGACAGGCCGGCTTCTTCCAGGAGAAAACCGAAGCCGAACACCAGGAACAGTGCCACGGCGCTGAAGATCTCCCGCAGGCCCGAGCGGGCGGCGAAGCGCAGCAATGGCCGCGTCACATAGCGTCCCAGCAGCACGACGACGCTGATGGCCGCAACGATCTTGACGATCGACAGCGCCAGAGCGGTGCCCGACGGTGTTTCACCGTGGGCCGATAGCAAGGGAATCATGGCGACCAGGGGAATGGCCGCGATGTCCTGGAACAACAGCACGGCAAAGCTGCTGCGGCCGACGGCGGTTGCCGTCAGGTTGCGCTCATTCATCGCCTGCATGGCAATCGCCGTGGAGGACAGGCTCAGGGTCAGGCCGACCAGCAACGCGGCCGTCCAGTTCAGACCCAGGGCTTCGCAGAACACCGCGATCGCAGCGCCACAGGCCAGCATCTGCAAGGCGCCGCCACCGAATACCATGCGCCGCAGCGCCCAAAGCCGTTTGGGGTCGAGCTCAAGCCCGATGATGAACAGCATCAGCACGACGCCGATTTCGGCGAATTCCAGGATGGCCTTGACGTCGGTAATGAGCTTCAGGCCCCAGGGGCCGATGATGCACCCGGCCAGCAAGTACCCCAGCACCGGGCCCAGGCCCAACCTGACGGCAATCGGCACGATCAATGTCGCCGAGGCCAGGTAGATGAGCATCTCGATCAGGCTGTGAGTCTCCATTTCAGTCTTCCTTCCAAGAGGCCAGGCGGGCGCGGTAGTGTTCGATTTGTGCGTGTTGGGCCTGAGATTCGGCGGCATAGGCACCGTGGACGACGACCGGATCCAGCCAGCGCATGCGACAGTAGACAGCCGTTGCGTGGAGGGGCTGGGCCAACACGGAGAAGCCTGGGTGCGCACCGATCTCGAAATGGTCCTGACCGCCGCCCGTGCTGACGGCCCACAGCAGGCTCTTGTCCTTGAGGGTCGTGGAGCCTTTGCCGTATGCCCAGCCGTGGGTGAATACCTTGTCGATCCACAATTTCAGCAGGGGCGGCATGCTGTACCAGTACATCGGGTGCTGGAGGACGACCAGTTGTGCCTGTTCGATGGCGCGCTGTTCGGCTTCGACGTCGATGTCGAAATCCGGGTAGAGATCATAGAGGGACCGTACGACCACGTCCGGAAGGCTGCAGGCCCGTTCGAGCATCTGCTGGTTGACCCGTGATTGGTCGGGGTAGGGGTGGGCGTAAACGATCAGGATCATCGGGGCGATTCCAGGGCGGGTCCAGGCCGAAAGGCCGGACATCCTACCGAGGATGGCCCCGGTTGTTCAGGTTTTGTTTGCCAACGGAGTGGCCGGTTCAATGGCAGATGGTGTTGGAGGCGAGATAGCCTGGCGGATTTCGTAAGGTGGCCAGAGTGCCAGGAACGCGATGGCAAGGAGTTGCACCGCGCCCCGATGCACAGATGGTTCATCCTGGCGACCACGTGGCCCTTTCGCCTGCGGCGTCCGATGCGAAAGGCCGTTTATCACCTGATCGATCCCGAAAAAAGTGCGCTGCTAGACTGCACCGACCAATCCCTCTCGGAGAAGCCGGATGAATAACAAGAACAGGATCTGTCTCTGGTACGAAGGCGATGCCGTGGAGGCGGCGCAGTTCTACGCCGCGACGTTCCCGGACAGTGCGGTACACGCCGTCCATCACGCGCCTGGCGACTATCCGTCGGGCAAGGAAGGCGATGTGTTGACGGTGGAGTTCACGGTGATGGGTATCCCCTGCATCGGGCTGAACGGCGGCCCGGTGTTCAAGCATAACGAGTCCTTCTCGTTCCAGGTGTCCACCGATGACCAGGCTGAAACGGACCGTTTCTGGAATGCGATTGTCGGGAACGGCGGTGAGGAAAGTGTCTGCGGCTGGTGCAAGGACAAGTGGGGGCTGTCGTGGCAGATCAGCCCGCGCATCCTGACCGACGCCGTCGCCGGCCCCGACAAGGCCGCCGCCAAGCGCGCGTTCGAGGCCATGATGCAGATGACCAAGATCGACGTTGCAGCGATTGAAGCGGCGCTGAAAGGCTAGTCGGCTGGCGACTGACCCACCGCCATCGCGAGCAGGCTCGCTCCCACAATGGATCTCCGGTGAACCCAATATCTGCACCACACCCAAATCCCCTGTGGGAGCGAGCCTGCTCGCGATGGCGTCATCACTGACTCACCGCCCAGCGTCAGGCAACCTGGCGATCACCTTGATCTCGAACTCAAACCCATACAGCCACGTCACCCCAACCGCCGTCAGTGTCGGGTGCGGCGCGCTGCCCCAGAATTCAGGCACCACTTTCCAGATCGTCTCGAATTTCGATTCGGGATCGACCATGAAAATGGTGACGTCCACCACATCGTCAAAGGTGCAATCGGCGGCGGTGAGAATCGCCTCCAGGTTGGTGAACGCACGCCGCACCTGAACCTCCAGGTCCGGCTCCGGCGAACCGTCGTCGGTGCTGCCGACCTGGCCCGATACGAAAAGAAAACCATTGGACCGGATCGCCGGCGAATAACGGTTGCGCTCGTAAAGCGCTTGGCGTCCAGGTGGGAAAACTACATCGCGCGTCATGGGAACCTCCATCGGGAATCAGTGGGAAATCAACGATGAAGTCACTCTAGGGGCTTGTGTCCGGGCGATAAACGCGCAACCTTGGCGATCACTGTTTGTGAAATCCAAACAATCTGATCGATTACGGAGCAGCAATGGATCGTTTCGATGCGATGCAGGCATTTGCCCGGGTGGTGGAGGCGGGCAGTTTCACCAAAGCCGCCGAGACCCTGCACATGAGCAAGACCACCGTGACCCAGCTGGTGCAGCAGTTGGAGGCACGCCTGCGGGTCAAGCTGCTCAACCGCACGACACGTAAGGTCAACGTCACCGCCCAGGGTGCCGTCTATTACCAACGGGTGTTGCGTTTGCTCGCCGACATGGACGATGCCGAAGCCAGCCTGTCCGATGCCCAGGCATTGCCCAGGGGCCGCTTGCGGGTAGACGTCCCGAGCCCGCTGGCCGCCTTGATCCTGGTGCCGGCGCTGCCGACGTTCCATGCGCGCTACCCGGATATCCAGATCGACATGGGCGTCAGCGATCGCATCGTGGACATCATCGATGAAAGCGTCGATTGCGTGGTGCGCGGCGGCGAACTGACGGACCAGTCGCTGATCGCCCGGCGCATCGGTGATCTCGAGCTGGGCGTCTTCGCGGCGCCGAGCTACCTGGCACGCGTTGGCACCCCGGCGCATCCACGAGACCTCGAAGACTCCCTGCATCGTATCGTCGGCTTCCTCTGGGCCCGCACCGGCAAAGCCGTGCCCTATGCCATGCACAACGCCAATGAACACCTGCACATCAACGGGCGCTACGCCCTGGCCGTCGACGATGGCAACGCCTACCTCGCGGCGGGCCTGGCGGGGCTGGGGGTGCTGTGGCTACCCAAGTACATGTCCAGCCCCCACGAAGCCAACGGCGAGCTGGTACCGCTTTTCGATACGTGGCGCATCGACCCGATGCCGCTCTACCTGGCTTACCCGCCGAACCGGCATATCAGTGCCAGGTTGAGGGTGTTCATCGAATGGATGGTGGAATTGATGGCGCAGCATGCGCCGGTTGCGGATCGTCGTGGGTTGTAAACTGCCAGGACACTCCATCACCGTTGCTCGCTGACTTTCAATGCAAAGGAATGCCGAATGATCGCCGAAGGGTTCGCCGTACTGCTGGACTATTCACTTTATCTGTCACCGGGCCTCGTCCTCCTGGGGCTCTGGTTCGGCTTGACGCCGAAGAGCCAGACCGGATTGCGCATCGCGATTCTGATCCTGGCGTTCGTGCTGATGCGCGACGCAATGACGCCGTTGCGCATGTGGTTCCTCAACGACGACATGCAGATCGGCTTCCTGGCCAATCCGTTCGTGCTGGCTTCGCTGGGAGGGGCGTCGCTGGCGTTGGTCGCGCTGATCGCTCGTGTGTCTCCAGATTTATGGCAGCTTGTCGTGGTGTTCAAGGGCAGCCGACTGGCTGGATTGAGCCTGGGGCTCGTCGCGGGGTACTTGATCGGTCTGCCATTGCGGCTTTACCAAGGTATCGAAGCGGGCGTTATTCCAGGCTACTGGGGTTGGCTGGCGGGCATGACGGTACTGGCCTATGGCGCCAACGCGCTGGAAGAAGTGTTGTTCCGCGGCCTGCTGCAGGGCTATCTGGAGCGGCATGTCAGCGCCCTGCGGGCGGCGTTGACCAGTACCGTGGCATTTTCGGCATGCCACACCTTTCTGGCGCTGAGCGTCACCCAACTCGGTGAGCCCGTTCTGCTCTTCACCCTGATCGAAGGGTTGGCGTGTGGGCTCATCCGCATGCGTTATGGGGTCGTGGCGTCGACTGCCGCGCATGGGACGGCGATCCTGTTGATTGCAGTGCCGATGGTGGGTCATTAGTGAGTTAAACCAAACACTTGAGCCTTGACCTCTCTCACCATCTACCTTAGTTTCGGCGCCCTCATCGGAAAGGCGGGTGAATTGCTCGCAGCTTTCGCGCCATCAAAAGGATTTGTTCATGCGTCGCGCTCAAGGCGTGCTGTTGTTCGCCTGTCTGTTCCCTTCTTTTGTGTTTTGTTCGCCAATAGCTGAGCGGGCTGAGTTGATGGCCGTCTACCGTCAAGCGGTCGCTCATAACTCCGACCTGGCGGCCGCCCGTGCCGATTTTGCCGCGCAGCAGGAAATGGTGCCTCAGGCGCGGGCCAATCTGTTACCGGTAATCAGCACGGGGGCTACGTTTGAGGCTACTCGTCTTACGCGTGATGAGCCGGAGCTTGCACGTGGACGCAGTGGTACGACCTTCCAGGCCAATCTGAAGCAACCTTTATTCAACGCTGCGTTCTGGTATGAACTAAAGGCGGCTAAAGCCGGCACTGCACAAGCAGCGCTGGAACTGTCGGCAAAAGAGCAGGCGCTTATTCTGAAAACAGCGGAGGCGTACTTCGAGACACTGCGCGCCACCGATGCACTGGCGGCATCCGAAGCTGAGGAGGCAGCCCTCAAACAGCAAATGGATCAGGCGCAAGCACGTCTCAAGGGCGGTCTGTCGAGCATCACCGATGTGCTGGACGCTCAGTCCGCATACGATAACGCTCAAGCAAATCGGCAGCTCGCGGAGCGCAAGGTTGAAGACGCCTTCGAGCAGCTGGTCAATCTGACTAACCAGCAGTACGCAAGTATCGAAGGCATGCAACATCAGTTGCCGGTGCTGGCGCCGATTCCAAATGATACGAAATCGTGGGTAGAAGGTGCTGTGCAGCAGAACCTCAAGTTGTTGGCGAGCAACTATGCCGTCGAAGCGGCTGGGGAACGTTTAAGTCAGCGTCAATCCGGACATGCTCCAACCCTCGACGCCGTGGCCTCTTACCGCAAGGGCGATAACGACAGTTTCGGCTACAGCAACCCTAGCGATTTTGGTCAGGATGGATACCGCAAGTACGTCTCTCAAAGCAGCGTAGCGCTGGAATTGACCGTTCCGATCTACAGTGGCGGCCGTGTCAGTTCACAGGCACACGAGGCTTATCAGAGACTGGCTCAAAGTGAGGAACTGAGGGAAAGTCAGCGTCGAGAGGTGGTGCTGGATACCCGCAATTATTTCCGTGCCGTCAACTCGGACATCCAACAGATAAAGGCGCGCAGGCAAACAATCCTGTCGAGTCAACAATCGTTGAAAGCATCCAAGGTTGGCGCCGATGTGGGGACACGTAACACCGTGGATGTGCTTAACGCACAACGCCAACTCTTTAAAGCCGTACGTGACTATAACGACGCACGTTACGACTACATCCTGAACAATCTGCGCTTGAAGCAGGCCGCCGGTACGCTAAGCGCCAACGACCTTCAAAAGCTTGCCGAGTACCTCAAGGCGGACTATGAACCCAAGCATGATTTCCTTCCGTCCGAGTTGATGTAAGGCTCTGAAGCAGGTCTTCAGGGCGGATTTGGATGTCGATATCGCTCGGGAAATCGAATAATGTTACGCCGCCATCATTCTCGCCTGACGCCTTCGAGCCAAGCGGAACACCGGGTGCCCAAGGAAGCCAAGGGCGTACAATGTTTTTTTCGCATGGAAGCGTTTATGCAAGAACAAGGGACTACTCCAGGGCCGTCTGCGACTGCGCTGGATACGGGACTGGCCTGCCTGGCCATGTTGGCGCGTTTTCATAACATTGCCGTCTCCCCGGAACAGCTCGCCCACGAATACGTTGCTGAGGGGCAGCTATTCGGCAAAGCCGAGATACTCCTGGCTACTCGCCAACTGGACCTCAAAGCCAAAGCTATCCGCACAGCATTCGAACGGCTGGGACAAACCCCTTTGCCCGCGATTGCCTGCGCTACCGACGGCGGGTTCTTTATCATCGCCCGCGTGGATCAGGAAAAAATCCTGATCCACGATCCTCGAGCTCAGCGCCCAGAGATGATCAGCGCGGAACAACTTCAGGCACGCTGGAGCGGCGAGCTGATTCTCGTACGGTCCCAAGCATCGTTGACGGCCGACCTGTCCAAGTTCGACTTCACCTGGTTTATCCCGGCCATCGTCAAATATCGCAAGTTGCTCGGTGAAGTACTGCTGGTTTCCTTTGTCCTGCAGATATTTTCCCTGCTGACTCCGCTGTTCTTTCAAGTGGTCATGGACAAAGTGCTGGTACATCACGGGCTCACGACCCTGGATGTGATTGCCATAGGTCTGCTGGGCATCATGTTGTTCGAGACGGTGTTGAGTGGATTACGCAGCTATGTGTTCGCTCATACGGCCAGTCGCATCGATGTGGAACTGGGCTCCAGATTGTTTCGCCATCTGGTCACACTTCCACTGCCATACTTCCAGGCGCGGCGCGTCGGTGACTCCGTCGCTCGGGTCCGTGAACTTGAAAATATCCGCAGCTTTCTCACCGGCAACACCATCACCTTGCTGCTGGACGTCCTGTTCTCCGTGGTTTTCATTGCCGTGATGTTTTTCTACAGCGGCTGGCTGACCCTGGTCGTGTTGTTATCGCTGCCGTTGTACGTCGTGGTTTCGCTGTTCATCACGCCGCTGCTTCGAGCACGTTTGAACGAGAGCTTTGCCCGTGGTGCCGAGAACCAGGCCTTTCTGGTAGAGACGGTCAACGGTATCGACACGTTGAAGTCCATGGCGGTCGAGCCCCAGATCACCCGCAAATGGGATAACCAGCTGGCGGCCTATGTCAGTGCGGGTTTCAAGACCCAGACCCTGTCGACTATCGCCAATGAAAGCGTCTCGCTGATCGGCAAGCTGGTGACCGTCGCAACCCTGTGGCTCGGCGCCCGGCTGGTGATTGACGGTCAACTGTCGGTGGGTCAATTGATCGCATTCAACATGCTGGCGGGCAGAGTCGCCCAGCCCATCATGCGCCTGGCTCAGCTATGGACCAACTTTCAACAGACCGGTGTGTCGGTCCAGCGCCTCGGTGACATCCTCAACACCCGGACCGAGATGTCCCAGGCCACCCGCAGTGCATTACCCGCACTCAAGGGGCGCGTGGAGTTTGATCAAGTACATTTCCGTTATCGCCCCGATGGTTCCGAAGTGTTGCGCGGTGTCAGCCTGGCGATCGGTGCCGGGGAGGTGATCGGTATCGTCGGGCGTTCCGGTTCAGGCAAAAGCACGTTGACTCGTCTCTTGCAGCGGCTCTTCGTCCCGGAGCGTGGCCGCGTACTGGTCGATGGGATGGACCTGGCGCTGGCCGATGTCTCTTCATTGCGTCGACAGATCGGCGTGGTGCTGCAGGACAACATGCTGTTCAACCGCAGCATCCGCGAAAACATTGCATTGACCGATCCGGGGGCGCCTCTGGAAGCGGTCATGCACGCCGCGAAAATGGCCGGTGCGCATGATTTCATTCTTGAATTGCCCGAAGGCTACGACACGATAGTCGGTGAACATGGCGCTTCGCTCTCGGGCGGACAACGTCAACGAGTGGCGATTGCCCGAGCCCTGATCGGCAACCCGCGAATCCTGATTTTTGATGAAGCGACCAGTGCGCTGGATTACGAGTCAGAGCGGATCATCCAGCAGAACATGCAGGCTATCTGTAAGGGGCGAACGGTGATCATCATTGCCCACCGTCTCTCCGCTGTACGCGATGCCAACCGGATTGTGGTCATGGACCGCGGACAGATCGTCGAACAGGGCACTCATCACGAGCTCTTGGCCCATCAAGCGGGACACTACTCACGCCTGCACCGTTTGCAACAAGGATAGTTGCCATGAGCGAACCATCAGCGACACGTCAACTGTTGCGACGCTATCGCAGTGCCTGGCGTCAGGCGTGGCGTCAGCGCAAACAGCTGGACACCCCCATGCGTCTTGCCCACGAAGTCCAGTTCCTGCCTGCTGCGCTCGCGTTGCAGGATCAACCGACCCATCCGGCGCCGCGCTACATCCAGTGGACCATCATGGGCTTTGCCGCATTGGCGCTGCTGTGGGCCTGTGTCGGTGAAATCGAGGTGGTCGCCACGGCGCGAGGCAAGGTTGTCGCCAGCGGCAAGAGCAAAACCATACAACCGAGCGAAGTGGCGGTGGTGAAGACTATCCGGGTTTACGACGGCCAGTCGGTCAAGGCCGGAGACGTGCTTGTGGAACTGGACGCCAGTGCGACCGCCGCCGATGTCAATCGCTACCGGATCGATCTGCTGGCGGCCGAGGTCGACAGTGCCAGGGCCACCGCGTTGCTTGAGTCGATTCAAAGTGGCAAGGAGCCGGGCTCCCTCGCCAGTCACCTGCTCCAGGCAGATCCGCCACAAGTCATGGCTGCGCAGCGCTGGCTTCAAGGGCAATACCTGGAGTTGCGCAGCTCCCTGGATCAGGTCGATGCCGAAATCGAACAACGCTTTGCGGAAATCCAGTCGGCTAAGGCGATGGTTGCATCCCTGCAACAGACGCTGCCGATCACCCGTCGCCTGGCCGATGATTATCGAGAGCTACTGGCCCAGCAATATGTCCCCCGACACGCATTCCTCGAAAAACAGCAAGCCCTGCTCGATCAGGAACGGGACATGGCGGTGCAACAGGCCCGCGTAATTGAACTCAATGCCAGCCGCAAGGAAGCCGAACGCCGCCGCCAGGGCATCCTCGCCCAGACCCGCCGGGCCATGCTCGATCTGCAGCAGCAATCGGAACAGAAAGCGGCAACCTTGACGCAGGAACTCAAAAAAGCCGAGCAACGCGACCATCTGATGAGCCTGACCGCACCGGTGGACGGCACCGTTCAGCAACTGGCGATTCATACCGTGGGTGGTGTGGTGACGGCGGCCCAGCCGCTGATGGTCATCGTGCCCAATGACCAGCCGATGGAAGTCGAAGCCATGCTGGAGAACAAGGATGTAGGGTTTGTTCGGCAAGGGCAGCTGGCTACGGTGAAAGTCGAGACGTTTACGTTTACCAAGTACGGGACGGTCGAAGGGGAAATCATCAGCGTTTCCAATGATGCGATCGAAGATGAGAAGCGTGGGTTGATCTATAGCAGCCGGGTTCGTCTGTTGAAGGACTTCATCATGGTGCGCGATGAGAAGGTGGCGTTGTCGCCGGGGATGTCGGTCACGGTTGAGGTCAAGACGGATCGACGTAGAGTGATCGATTATTTCCTGAGCCCGTTGCAGCAGTATGCGGGTGAGAGTTTGCGGGAAAGATAATTTTGCGCCAGCGCTTGTTGCTTGTGTTACGTGAAGATTTGCTGGGAAACCATTTGTGGTGGGTGGTTCGGGATGTCAATGACTGAATTGAAAGTATATTTTCTGATGCTGGAAATCTGCTTGGTTTGTCTGGGGTTGCTACTTGCGATCCTAGCAGCGTTGAAGTTAAAAGTTGTGAACGCTACCTTGCTATTTATATGGGGTTGCAGCGTTCCGCTTGCTGTTACTTGTTATGCCGTTTGGATTTATGCCAGTGGGGGAGATTGGTGGGGGGCTGCGACGCTTCTTATTTCAATATTTTTGCTTGCGCAGCTAGGTTGGGTGGGAGGTGCTCTGGCCTTTGCGAGTGTGCTGATTAAAGTAAAAGCGGTTATTTTGAGAAAAATGGCACTGTGGATCTCAATTGTCTCTGTGACATGTCATGGTCTGTTTTTGGCGCAGATTCTTGTTTTTGGATATGGCTCTTCATAAACAGTTGGGGTGAACATTCTATTCGAAGGAGAGTGATGTGCACGGGACGAAGAAAATATATTGGTTGATAGCGCTTTTCATGCTAGCGGCCGTACTGGCGGGTTATGGCCTTTGGCTGTTTTCTGAATCGCTAAGAATGCGTTGGGTTCAAAAAAATAATGGTCCCTGGGCGGAGTGGCTAAAGTTACAAGAGCATATTCCTTATAGGTGCGGTAGCTTAGGGGGGTATGAGCTTAAGGTTGACAAGAGCTATTTTTTCTTCTGGCCTACTTATGAGGGGCGAAGCGACTGGGATAAAAATCAGGGGCCTCCCCCCATTGGTTGCGATGCGAAATTGAGCTCAATGCCGCTGGAGGCTTATTGGCCGGGATTATCTCCAGCGGGTGGACGGCCTATAGACCTAGACCAAAGACCTGAACATATCAGTATCGTAGTTGAGTCTGTAATCAATCGAGATAAATGGGATCTCATATTGCATCTCACGCTCGATGATGGAAGCCAAATACAGGCGGGCGAATATCTTGAAGGGCTCGGGTTGTTCCATTTTAGAGGCGTGGGTAAGTATTATCGGGGGGGCGAGGCTGATTACTATTGGGCGGTGGATGATGATGGCCTGATTTCCACGTTTATTGATTGCAGCCCAATAAGAGGTGGGCATGCAGAGTCCTGCAAACAAGTGCGGTTTATCCCGGATATGCAGGCTGCCCTAATTATTAGATATAAATCAGATAGATTGGGTAGTTGGAAAAAGATCACGAGTGATGTGCTTGAGTTTATCAAAAATAACTCGAAATCAAAAGGAGTTTGAGTGTGGCGGAAGTTTTGAAACAAGCGGACTTGGATTATGCTCAGTCTCTGCTCGGTAGTAATGGTCCGGCGGCGATGTATGATTATCTAGCAGCACGAGGCTATAAGTATGCAGAACTGGCCAATGGTGTTGCTAAAGGCAATTCGTTGGCCGGGGAAGCAGCCATCGGCTACATGAAAGAAACAGCTTCTGATCAAGGGCGGCCGATAGCGGAAGCAGAAGTAGATGCCATACGGCGTGACATGGCTCAAAACTACATCGACTCTCTAAAATTTCAGGCGAAAAATAGCGGCGGATTGGTAACCCGGGAGATAAGCCACGATGAGGCATGGGAATTTCATAAAGACGTTTTCTTGAAACATGGCTTGACTGTCGATGCGTGGACCCTTAACACTCCGTTCTTAATGATGTCAGAAGATATGCGGGCGGCGTTTTGGCAAGATACGCTCGCGGCTGCGGGTGATCCTCTAGCTGAGGCAAAGTTATCGTATCTTACGATGATGTTTATGGAAGTGAAACTTTTAACTCCAGGCTCAAGCCAGTCGGCAGCGGTTTGGATGGAAAAGGTGACAAACCTTGAAGTTGCTGATTTCGTTTTCAGTCAGGCATGGGATTTTGCAGCTGGAGGCGTTTCGGATGTGTTTTCTTGGGCGGATTCAACGGTCGACTATATAAATAGTTTAGCCGGTAGCGTTAGAAATGATTTTTCGCTCCGCTTTGATAGTGAGGCGGGTCTAAACTACAAAAGCCCAACGGATCACGATGAGTATATTAATCAAGTTTCGCAAGGGCTTATTGCTAGTGGAGGGGGGTGGAAGTTAGGGTTTGATTCAAATAAATTAAACCTTAATCAATACCAAGGTAACTGGATCAACAACACCTTTGCCGCCGCAGCCACTCAGATCCTGGCCGACGGTTATCGTCCCGGTAACGTCAATACAGTCAAGGAAGTCTTTGATTTCAGCCTGCGCAATTCCAGTCAGGGCCTTTCCTATGGCAGCACCTTGGGAGCGCTCTTGAACTCCGGTGATGCGCGGGCGCGGGTGACGCTACCCACCGATCCATTGGTGTTGGATCTCAATGGTGATGGCGTGCGTTTGACCGACTACCTGACGTCGCCGGTGTTCTTCGACGCCGACAACGATGGCGGCAGTCTTGAGGAGACCGGTTGGGTCAGCCCTGAGGATGGCATCGTGGTCGTCGACACCAATGCCAACGGCAAGATCGACAATATCAGTGAGACACTTTCGGAGTATTTTGGTGGGACGGCGGGCGCCAATGGCGAAGCCGGACAAAAGCGTTTCGCCAATGGTTTTGCCGCGCTGGCCAGCCTGGACAGTAATGCCGATGGTGTGTTCGACAAGCAGGACGCCGCTTGGTCGAATGTCAAGGTCTGGGTAGATGCCAATCACGATGGCAAGAGCTGGAACGATCTCAGCGGGAATGGTGCGATCGATGCCGGTGAAACCAGTGAACTCAAATCCCTCGCAGATCTGGGGATTACCCAGATCAACCTGAGTAATCAGGTCCAAAGTGGCGAAGTGCGTGACGGCAATGAAGTGCTGGCACGCGGTACTTTCGTGCAGAACGGTATCAGCAAGGAAGCCATCGCCGCGAACTTCCTGGCTAACCCCAACGGCCATGTTTTTACCGCAAGTGGCACGGGTACCGTGGTTTCGACCCAGGGTTCGGGAGAAGTCTCGGCCGTGAAAGGTTATGTTTCTTCGTCGACTATGGGCGAAACTATCGATGTCGCTCAGAAAGGCGTCAATAACGCTACCGGTGGTTCCGGTAATGATGTGTTGCAGGGCGACGCCCAGACCAACTGGCTGGCCGGTGGTCAAGGCAGCGATACGTTCAATGGTGGCGCGGGCGATGATGTTCTGCTGATCGATGGTGATGATCTGGCCGCGAATATTCACGGCGGCGACGGCACTGATATCGTGCAGGTACTCGGCGACAAAGGCGTCTATCTGAGCCTGGCCGAAGCGAGTGTAGAAATTGCCCAAGGCGGTCGCGGCAATGACGTATTTCTTGGCGGCGGAAACAGCACAGTTTATATGCGTGGTGGTGATGGCGACGATGTGCTCGTCGGCGGATCGGCCAACGATGCGTTATCAGGTGAAAACGGCAACGACACCATTCTGGGCGGCGCGGGTAATGATGTGTTACGCGGTCACCGTGGCAGTGACCAGATTCAGGGTGGTTCGGGCGATGATTTGATCGACGGCGGTCAGGATGATGACAGCCTGAATGGCGGCCTTGGTAACGACATTCTCACCGGCGGGGCTGGCGATGATAAAGTCGATGGCGGTGACGGCCTCGACGTCATCGAATTGTCCGGTGACTTCTCCGAATACCGCATCACCCGAACAGCCGAAGGCGTGTGGATCAGTGACACCGTAGCAGGACGTGACGGCACCGACTTCCTGCAAAACGTCGAAAAAGCCAACTTCAAGAATCTCAAACTGGTGGAAATTCCCACGGCCACCAGTGACGGGATTGAGAACCCGCTGTTGGTCAAGGACGTCCTGAGCAAGGACAAGAGCGGCGTCGGTTTCGAGCGCACCAGCGCGCACCTGATCGGCAAGGAACAACTGCTGCAGAACGACATCGATTGGCAACAAGATGCACTGCATATCACGGGCTTGTTCGATGTGGTGGGCGGAACGGCTGTCGTGACCCAGGCCGGTGATGTGTTGTTCACACCGGACGCTACCTTTACCGGCATCATGGGTTTCAAATACACCGTAGCCGATGCCAAAGGCAACGAGGCTGGTACGGTTGTCAACATGGGCACCGGTGAAAGCGCGACGATGCGTGCCGCGGTGTACCTCAAGACCTCGGACTTGCCCGACGATCCGCTGGTGACTGATCAGTGGTATCTGTCCCAGGCCAATATCCTGCCGGTCTGGAAAGACTACACCGGCAAAGGTGTCAGGATTGTCGAGATCGAGACCAACAGTGACTTTGGTACGACCAAAGAAGTACTCGACTATCGCCACGCCGACCTGAAAGACAATATCGACCAGAACTGGTTGGCCAATGCCACGCCTGGGCAGATGGCGGGCGAGGGCAGTGGCGGCAAGTTCAGCGATCACGCGACGCTGGTGGCCGGGGTGATGGTTGCCGCTCGTAATGGCGAGGGCAGCGTCGGTGTCGCCTACGATGCGACGGTTGCCGGTTACTGGGTCAACAAAGACGACTTCAGCAACATGTCCCACATGTATGAGTACGATGTGGTGAACAATAGCTGGGGCAGCAAAAATCACTTCGACCTGAAGTTCTCACCGGCCGAGTTGGGACTTTTGCCAACGGCCTATCATCAGGCCCTGGAAGAAGGTCGTGATGGATTGGGCACGGTGATCGTCACGGCGGGCGGCAACGACCGCGAGAAGGGCGGCAACACCAACTATTCGAACGTTACCAACAGCCGCAGCAGCATCATTGTCGGTGCGATCAATGCCACCACTGACTTAGGCGCCCTGCAGTTTGGGGGAAAACCTTTCTCCAGCCCAGGGGCAAGTATCCTGGTCAGTGCGCCCGGCTCGAACGTAACCTCGACTTCGCGGTTGGTGCAGAACGACAACGGTTCCACGTTCGGCGGGGACACCAGCGTTTCCCAAGGCACCAGCTTCGCGGCACCTATCGTTTCCGGCATCGTGGCCCTGATGCTGGAAGCCAATCCAGAACTGGGGTATCGCGATGTCCAGCAGATCCTTGCGCTTTCTGCGCGCAAGGTGGCCGACCCCACGACTTCCTGGCAGGACAACGGCGGCCAGAACTGGAACGGCGGTGGCATGCATATCAGCCATGACTACGGTTATGGCGAAGTCGATGCCCGCGCTGCGGTTCGCCTGGCGGAAACCTGGAGTCTCCAGCAAACCTTCCATAATGAGTTCAGCCTGATCAAACCGCTGGAGTCGGGTGTGCTCAATCGGACGATTACCGACGGGCAGAGTGGTGGCATCAGTCACTCCCTGACCATGGGCAATGCCAACATCTCCGTCGAGCATGTTGAAGTCAAGGTCAGCCTGACTCATGCGCGGCCAGGCGATCTGATTCTAAAACTGATCTCGCCCTCCGGTACCGAATCCATTTTGATGAGTCGTCCAGGCAAGGTGCCTGGTAGCGCAGCGAGTGATCGTGGCGATAGCGATTTTGATGAGGCGTCCACACTGGACTACGTGTTTGACACAGCGCTCTTGCGTGGCGAGAGCACTCAGGGGGACTGGACACTTCAAGTGATCGACACCGTCACCGGAGACACCGGGACGTTGAACAGCTGGAGTCTGAACGTTTACGGCAAGGGTGGCACGGCTGATGACCAGTATGTGTACACCAACGAATACGCGAAGTTGGCCGCTTCGGGTGGGCGCAATGTGCTTAACGACACCGACGGAGGCGAGGATACGATCAACGCGGCGGCGATCTCCAGCGCCAGCGTCATCGACCTGTCGAGAGGCGAAGCCACGCTGGCTGGAGCTCGTCTGGCGATTTCCAACCCAGGGCAAATCGAGCATCTGATCGGCGGCGAGTTCGCCGACACGCTGACCGGTAATGCGGTGGACAACCATCTTTCCGGTGGTCGTGGTGACGATACGTTGTCGGGCGGGGCCGGCGTCGACACGCTGATCGGTGGCAAGGGCAGCGACACCTTGACCGGCGGCGCGGACACGGACTATTTCGTGATCGACAAGGCCGCGGGCGACATCGACACCCTCACTGACTTTGTGATCGGTACCGATCGAATCGTCTTGTCTGGTTTTGATGCCGAAGTCTATTCAACGATGACGATTACCCAGCAAGGCGCCGATACTCGGTTGAGTCTGGCGGATGGACAGGTTCTGCTGTTGAAGAATGTCCAGTCCCAAGGTTTGACGCTGAGCAGCTTTGTTCATATCCCGGATGGCGTGCGTATGAGCCAGTTGGAGGCTGCTTCAGGTTACGGTTTCGGACTCAACGGGGTAGCGACCGAGCGCAATTTGCCTAACCTGGACGAAGGCTTCCTGTACTGGACCAACGATGGCGGCGAACGCGTGTTCGGCGGGACCGGCGCCGATACGATCTTGGGTGGCCTGGGCGACGACGTCCTGGTAGGGGAGTCTTCGACGGCAGCGACCGTGGGCGGTCATGACTTTATCGACGGCGGTGAAGGCAACGATGTGGTGCGCGGCAGTGCCGGTGATGACGTGCTCCGTGGCGGTGCCGGGCTGGACTACCTGGGCGGGGATGCTGGTAACGATGTCCTTTACCTGGAGGGCGACCTGGCCGTCAGTGACTATGCCAGCACCACGTTGCTCTCGCCGAACATCAACCTGAGCGGGGCTGCCACACACACGGGGGCTTCCGTTGCGGGTGGTGCCGGCAATGACCGTTTTGTGCTGGTTGAAGATATTCAGGCCAGCGCTTCGCAAGGGGTGATGGCCAACCTGATCGATGACTTTGAAGTCGCCAATACCAACGAGAAGATCGACCTGTCGCAGATTCGTGCAGTGCGTGGATTCTCCGATTTGAATTTCAGCACCGTGACGGTCGACGGTGAGCAGTATCTGCGTGTCTGGCTCGGTGTCATGGCCAGCGGTACTCAGTACCTGATGCTCAAAGGTGTGGGTGTCGGCCAGTTGTCCGCTGCCAACTTCATTTTTGGCCAGGCGTCCGTCCAGCCCAAGGTGCTCGTGAGCGGGACTGATGCAAACGATCTGCTGGTGGGGGATGTCGGAGGCAATACCCTGGATGGTCGGGCCGGTGCCGATGTCATGGAGGGCCGATTGGGCGATGACACCTACATTGTCGATAACCTCGGCGACGTGGTGAAGGAAGTCGTGGGCGGAGGTTACGACCTGGTCAAGTCCGGCGTCAGTCATGTCCTGGCCGACGAAGTCGAGTCCTTGCAGTTGCAGGGCAGCGCCGCGATCAATGGCACCGGCAACGGGCTGTCCAACCGTCTGGTGGGCAACAGTGCAAATAATGTTCTGGATGGCGCCGGCGGCTCCGATGTGATGATCGGCGGCCTGGGTGATGATACCTATGTGGTGGATGATGGTTTCGACCGGATCGTCGAGTCCGAAGGCGAGGGTACGGATACCGTCAACTCATCGGTTTCCTTCACGTTGGGCAATCACCTGGAAAACCTGAGCCTGACGGGGCATGCGGCAATCAATGCCACGGGTAACGCGACCAACAACATCTTGCGCGGCAACACTGCGGATAACCGCCTCGACGGTGCCCAGGGCGCGGACCGAATGGTCGGCGGCATGGGGAACGACACTTACTTCGTGGATAACGTCGGTGACATCGTCGTCGAGGACGCTGACCGTGGCAACGACAAGGTCATTTCCACCATCGACTACACCCTGACAAACAACGTCGAAATGCTGACGCTGTCTGGCCCTGCCTTGAATGGAAGCGGAAATGCATTGGCTAATGAACTGATCGGCAACGAGCTCAATAACCGCTTGTACGGTGGTGCGGGCGATGACTTCTTGCAGGGAGGAAAAGGTGATGATCGCTATGTGTTCGGCGTCGGCCATGGCCAGGATCGCATCAATGAAGATCTGGACGTCGGCGGTGGCACCGACACTATTGTGTTCGAAGCCGGTATTCAGGAGAGCGACGTCGCTGTGGACCACTCTGCGCAAGGTATGGTGCTGCGCCTGAACGACGGCCAGCAGATCATTTCCGGCTGGACTGCCGCACGCGGTCACAGCGTCGAGCGCATCGAATTCGCCAACGGTACGGTCTGGAACACCGCGATAATGTCGACCCAGGCCAACCGGGCGCCAACCGTGTCGACAGCGGTCGCCGATCAGAGGGTTGCAGAGGCTCAGCATATCGAGCAGTTCCGCACAGCCGATGGCAAGGTACTGTTGGAAAACCAGGTCGATCAGCTGGTGGGCGCCATGGCCGCTTTCGCGCCGCCGGCACCGGGTGAGACTTCGTTGCCCCAGAACTACCAAGCCTCACTGAATGCGGTGATTGCCAGCAATTGGCAATAGCGATCCAAGCTGCCGCGCCTTAAGGCGCGGCAGTTTCGTTGATTGCACGCTTCGAGTGCAGTGATGAAATCTACAGCCAATACAGGTGTCATCAGTGATGACGCCTTTCGGAGTTCGTCGTGAACATTTCGACTACACGATCATAGAGGAGACGCACCATGGACCGATTCACCGGCGGCTGCCTGTGCGGCAACGTCCGTTTCGAAGCTTCGGGCCGTCCTTACCGGGTCGGCCTCTGCCACTGTCTCGACTGCCGCAAGCACCATGGCGCGCTTTTCTACGCTGCAGCCATGTTCCCCCAGGACGCGGTGAAGATCGAGGGTGAAACCCGAGACTACGCCGGTCGTTGCTTTTGCCCCCGCTGCGGCTCGCCGGTCTTTGCCCGCAGCGGTGACGAGATCGAAGTGAACCTGGGAAGCCTGGATGCCCCTGACCAATTGATGCCTACCTACGAATGCTGGACCGTGCGTCGCGAGGCGTGGCTGCCGGCGTTTCCGTTGACACGCTGCGAGCATGATCGTGCCGGAAAAGGGCGGTCCGAGGAGTAGGGCGATCAGCCAAACCCGATGATCGCCTTGATCTCCAGATACTCCTCGAACCCGTGGACTCCGTATTCACGGCCATTGCCTGAGCGCTTGTAACCGCCGAACGGCGCCAACGGGTTCCACGCCGGGTAGTTCAAGAGTACTTGCCCGGCGCGGATGCGCGAGGCCATGGCGCGAACAGCTTCGAGGTCCTGGCCTTGCACATGGGCACTGAGGCCGTAGACGGTGTCGTTCGCGATGGCGATGGCTTCTTCCACTGTGTCATAGGGGATGAGGCACAGCACCGGGCCAAAGATTTCTTCCTGGGCGATGCGCATGGCGTTATCCACCTCGGAGAAGACCGTTGGGCGGGCGTAGAAGCCTTTCGCAAAACCCGGCATCCGTCCTGGGCCGCCGCAGAGGAGCTTGGCGCCCTCTCTCAGGCCCGCCTCGATCATCGTCTGCACACGATTGAACTGGGCTTCGTTGGCGATGGGCCCGAGTTGCGTTTCTTCCGACCGGGGATCGCCGACGATGATTCCGTCGACGGTGGCGGTGACCAGGGCTTCGACTTCCGCCAGCCGGCTACGCGGCACGATCATCCGGGTCGGCGCGCTGCAGGACTGGCCGACGTTACGGAACGCCGACATCACCCCAGGCGGCACGGCCTTGGCAAAATCGGCGTCGGGCAAGAATACGTTCGGTGATTTGCCGCCCAGTTCCTGGGTGACACGCTTGACCGTCGGGGCGGCGGCCTGGGCCACCAGCGCGCCTGCGCGGTTGGAGCCGGTGATGGAAATCATGTCGATATCGGGGTGTGCGGCCATGGCTGCGCCGACGTCCGCGCCGCTGCCATTCACCAGGTTGAAAACGCCCGGCGGCAGACCCGCGTCATGCAGCAACTGGGCGAACAGCAGGGCGCTCAAGGGGGACAGTTCGCTGGGCTTGAGCACCACGGTGCAGCCGGCGGCAATCGCCGGGGCGACTTTGGCGGTGATCTGGTAAAGCGGCCAGTTCCAAGGCGTGATGAGCCCGCAGACGCCAATGGGTTCGCGCTCGATGGCCGTACCGTTTTCTACCTTGCGGAAACTGTAGGTGGACAGCAGGTCACGGGCGACCCGAACATGCTCGGCCGCCAGCGGCACCTGCATCGTCCGTGCGAAACCGTTGGCTGCGCCCATCTCCAGGGAGATCACCTGGGCCAGTTGTTCTTTTCGTTCAAGGATCAGTTCATGAAGCTTGTCCAGGACCTGGGCACGGGTTATGGCCGGGGTCGAGGACCAGCCGGGAAACGCTGCTCGTGCCGCTGCCACCGCCCGGTCCACGTCTGCGGAGGAGCCTTGGGCGACTTCGGCGACCACCTCTTCGGTGGCCGGGTTGATCACCGGCAGCGTGGTCGGATACGCCGGCAACGACCAGGCGCCATTGATATAAAGCTGCCCCAAAGTCTGTGGGTCGAGGTAGCTGTCAGAAGATCGGGTTGTCATGCAACGGGCTCCCATAGAGCAGTGAGGACATTGCCAGCAGCAGATCGTGAGGCTGTGCCTGCTCAAATAAACTAACAAAGCGACCCTGACGGGATGTGCCGTTCTTGAGGTTGGCAAAGGAGAATCTGCTGAATCTGCCGGGCTAACCGGACAAAACGCGCACTGCGCTCACCTGAGCCCCTGCTGCGCTTCATATACGGGCCAGCGCTTCGATTTCGATCAGGTAGCCATGGTGCAAGGCCGGAACCGGCACCACGGCGCGTGCGGGGCGGTGCTCACCGAGATAACGGGCGTAGACACGGTCGAAAGCCGACCAGTGTTCGATGCCCGCAACGTAGACGGTCACCTTCAGCAGATCCCTTGGCTGTCGGCCGGCCGCCGCAAGAATTGCCAATAGATTATCCAGTGCGATGGCGACCTGTATTTCGAACGGTTGGTCGACACTATGGCTGCCATCGGCTCGCACCGGCAGTTGTCCGGATATGTACAAGACGCCTTGGTGCGCCACTGCCTGGGCGTAATGGCCGCCTGGCAACGCGGCATCGGTCGTGCGGATTGTCTCGATTTCACCAGCCATGCAGGCGACTCCAGATCTGGACTTCGCCGGTGGCATCACAGGCGCAGTAGTGGGGGAACTGTGCGCCGGTGGCACAGGCGTGGTTGGGCAGGATGCGCAGGCGGCTGCCGATGGGATAGCGCGCGGTGATATCGACGTGCTCGGCACCTGACAGGGTGACGATGCCGTGTTCCTGATTGGCGCCGGTCAGCAGTGCGCCTTCGATCCAGTCGCCGGCGTCGGTGCACACCTGCCCATAGCCGAAGTCATGCTGCTGGCGCTGGGTACCCCGGTCGCGACTCATTGCCATCCAACCGGCATCGGTGATGATCCAGCCTTTATCCGGTTGATGACCGATGACGCTGGTCAGCACACTCAGCGCCAACTCATCCTGCCGACAAACGCCGACGTTGTGCATCACCAGATCGAAGAAGACATAGACACCGGCCCGAACCTCGGTAACGCCTTCCAGATTCAATGCCGACAGGGCCGTGGGCGTCGAGCCGATGCTGACCTGCGGACAGGCCAGTCCGGCGGCGCGGATGCGCTGGGCCGCGCTGACGCAGACCTGCCGCTCCTGTTCGGCCAGGGCTTGCAGCGCCTCGGGGGTATCCAGCTCGTAGCTGGATCCGGCATGGGTCATGACGCCGCAAAGCCGCTGTCCACCTTCGCCGAGGGCTCGTGCGATATCGACGAGTGCAGCGTCTTCGATGCGCACGCCGGAGCGATGGCCGTCGCAATCGATCTCGATCCATACATCGAAGGATTCGTCGTGAAGCTGGCCGAAATCGACAATCGCCCGGGCTGCCACCAGGCTGTCCGTCAGGATGCTCAGCTGGCAGCCTTTGCGCCTGAGCGCCAGGGCCTGGTCCAGTTTGCCGGGCACGATGGCCACGGCATAGAAAATGTCCTGGATGCCGTTGGCGAAGCAATGCTCGGCTTCCTTCAAGGTGGACACCGTGACACCGCTGGCACCCGCGGCGATCTGGGCCTGTACCACCGGCAGGCATTTGCTGGTCTTGATGTGGGGGCGCAAGCGCACGCCCAAGTCGTCCATGCGTTGTTGCATGCGCTGGATATTGCGTTGCATGCGGGGCCGATCGATGAGCGCGGCGGGGGTGTCGAGGGAAGCGGTCGAGGCTGGCATGGCAGGGTCCGGTGGTGGAAGACGGAGTCGACTCTACTCAGGCGTCGTGAAGTCATGGTTCAATGCGGTGTCATCAATCATTAAGTTGAACTGAATGATCAGCATCGAAGACCTGCGAATGGCCGCGACACTGGCGCGTTGCGACTCCTTGAGCGCGGCCGCCAGGGCATTGGATGTCTCGCCACCGGCGCTGTCCATGCGCCTGCGCAAGCTGGAAGGCGTCCTCGGGCTGACCTTGGCCAATCGCGATGCCCGGCGCCTGAGCCTGACCGCCGACGGCGAGCGTTTTTCCCGTCAGAGCGCGCTGTTGCTGGAACAGCTTGAGGCCCTCCCCGAGTCCTTCAGGCGGCAGGATGATCAACTGGTCGGCACCCTGAGGCTGGCGGCGCCGTTCGGCTATGGGCGCCAGCGCCTCGCGCCGTTGCTGGCGCGTTTCGCCAGGTTGCATCCGCAGCTGTGCCTGCACCTGGATCTGCGGGAAACGCCTTGGCCGGATCGGCATGACAGCGACGCGGTGATTCACATCGGCAACCTCAGCGACAGCCAGTGGGTCGCCCGGCCCCTCACGCACAATGATCGATGGTTGTGCGCCAGCCCCGCTTACCTGGCGCGGAACGGCACACCTTCGGCGCCCGAGCAACTTGTTGACCACCGCTGCATCTGCATTCGTGAAAACGACGAGGACGTTACCTTGTGGCGCCTGCGTAATGAGAAGGGGCAAAAGACGCTGCGGATCAAGCCTGCTTTATTGAGTAACGATGGCAGCGTGGCGCGGCGTTGGGCAGAAGAGGGGCTGGGGTTGGTGCTGCGTTCGCAATGGGATGTCAGTAAAGCCATTGCCGATGGACGCCTGGTACGGGTGCTCGGCGATTGGCAATTCGACAGCGCCCCGATCAACCTGCTGGTGCCTTCGCGCGCGGTACGCAACGCGCGGGTCCAGGCGTTGGTCAGCTTTCTGGAGGCTGAGTTGAAAGCCTGATCGAAGGCGGCGTGCCAGTCAGCCTCTTCGTCGCTGATCCACCGCCATCGCGAGCAGGCTCGCTCCCACTTGGAATCCTGGGGCCATCGCGCTTTGTGATCCAAGCCAAATCCCTGTGGGAGCGAGCCTGCTCGCGATGGCGTCAGCCCGTTCGACAAAGATGCTGAAACGCCCCCGGTTCCTGCGCAGATTCTGCCGCAGACAGCTCGCCGCGGTGCCGTTTGGCGCACCAGAACTGCCCGCAAACCCTCTGAAACAGGGGGGCGACGCCCGTGTCTGGAGCATCCCGCAAAGTCTGCTGAGGGAGCCCTGCAAAACGGTGGTTTGTACCAAGCCGCCACTATTTTTAACGGATTATCCACGGTCTCATGGTGTTGTAATGAAAACGTGATGCAGCGTTGTGCCGGTGCTTAACGAATGGCGCCGATGCTTGCCACGTCCATGCCTTCAACAACCATTCAGGACCGCACTCATGAGCTTTCTTCGACCCAAGTACATCACCTTCGATTGCTACGGCACGTTGACCAACTTCCAGATGGGAAGCATGACCCGCGAGCTGTTCGCCGATCGTGTCGGTGCCGGGCAGATGGATCAGTTCGTCACGGATTTCGCCGCTTATCGCCTGGATCAAGTGATGGGTGACTGGCGCCCCTATGATGAAATCATCAAGACGTCCCTGGCCCGTGTCTGCAAGCGCTGGGGTGTCGAGTATCGTGGCGAAGGCCAGCTCTACTACGATGCCGTGCCTACCTGGGGCCCTCACGCCGATGTGCCGGCAGGTCTGTCGAAAATCGCCGACAAGATCCCCCTGGTGATTTTCTCCAACGCGATGGACGAGCAGATCATGTCCAACGTCGACAAGCTCGGCGCGCCTTTCCATAAAGTCTTCACTGCCCAGCAGGCACAAGCCTACAAGCCGCGCCTGGCCGCCTTCGAGTTCATGCTCGATAACCTCGGCTGCGGGCCGGAAGACGTGCTGCATGTATCGTCGAGTTTCCGTTACGACCTGATGTCGGCCCACGACATGAAGATCAAGAACAAGGCCTTCGTTGCCCGTGGTCACGAACAGCCAGGAAACGCGATCTACGGCTACCACCAGATTCCCGATATCGGCGGTCTGGCTGGCCTGGTCGGTCTCTGAGACACGCGCGCACTCTTCAAGGTGAAAGGGGTTAGACATGGGCAGTGAGTCCTATTGGCTCGATACCGCACCGGCCTTTACAGGGGCCCAGCTCGGCGGGTTGCCGGGGCAGGTCGATGTCGCGGTCGTCGGTGGCGGTTTCACCGGGCTGGCCGCGGCCCGTGCCCTGGCCTTGAAGGGGGCCAGCGTGGCGGTGCTGGAGGCGGGACGGGTGATTGGCGAGGCATCGGGGCGTAACGGCGGGCATTGCAGTACCGGCGTAGCTCAGGACTACGCAGCACTCACCGCCAGTCTCGGCGCCGATAAAGCGCGGGCCTATTACCAGGCTTACGAAAGCGCCGTGCAGAGTGTCGTCGCCCTGGTGGAGCAGGAGGGGATTGCCTGCGACCTCAAGCGTAACGGCAAGCTCAAGCTGGCCGCCAAGCCGATGCACTACGAAGGGTTGGCACGCACCTGTGAGCTGATCCGCAAGGAAGTCGATGCCGAGGTCGAACTGCTGTCTGCCGAAGAGACCCGGGCGGAGGTCAAGTCCGACCAGTTTCACGGCGGCCTGCTACAGCGCAATGGTGTGCAGATGCATATCGGGCGCTTTGGCGTTGGCTTGGCCGAGGCCGCCGCACGTCACGGCGCGTTGATTTTCCAGGGCGTGGCCGTCAAGGACTGGAAGGCCAGTGCCGGTGGTTATCAGGTCAATACCAGCAAGGGGGCGCTGCATGCCTCGCAGGTTTTGCTGGCGACTGGCGCCAGTCAGCATGGCGGTCTGGGCTGGTACCGGCGGCGAATCGTCCCGGTGGGCAGTTTCGTGATCGCCACCGAAGTGCTGCCCCAGGCGCTGATCGACAACTTGCTGCCGGCGCGCCGCTCCTATGTCACCAGTCGCATGATCGGCAACTACTTCCGCCTGACCCCGGACAACCGCCTGCTGTTCGGTGGTCGTGCGCGGTTTGCGATGTCCGACAGTGTTTCCGATGCCAAGAGCGGCAAGGTGCTGCAAGCGGCGATGGTGCAGATGTTCCCGCAACTGGCCAACGTCAGGATCGACTACTGCTGGGGCGGACTGGTGGACATGACGTCCGATCGGCTGCCTCGGGCCGGCCAGCATGGCGGGGTGTATCACTCCATGGGCTATAGCGGCCATGGCGTGCAGATGTCGGTGCACATGGGGCAGGTCATGGCCGAGGTCATGGCCGGCAAGGTTGAGGCCAATCCCTGGCGCGAGCTCGATTGGCCGGCCATTCCCGGGCATTTCGGCAAGCCCTGGTTCCTGCCGCTGGTAGGCGCGTATTACCGCCTGCAGGACTACCTGCACTGATCCCTGTGACGTTGTTTTTACGTTTCAACCACGTTGCGTCAACCGTGCGCAACCGAGCCCTCATCATTAGCGAAAGGTAGAACTGACATGACTGACAATAAGAGCAGCACCGATAGCCAGTTGATTACCGGTACAGACAGTCTGCGTGTTTTTGAAGGGCTCAATCGGGGCATGTCGCGCCGCCATGCATTGCAGATGCTGGGGTTGGCCGGGGTGGCTGCGGCGGGCGCCGGCAGCCTGTTCGGCGCCGCCGGAAAACTGCTTGCCGATGACGCCGCGACTCCGGGCAAAGGCAAACCGGGCGGGCGCATTCGCGTTGCCGGTATTTCCAGCTCCACCTCCGATACGCTGGATCCGGCCAAGGGTTCGTCCTCCACGGACTACGTGCGCCATTACATGTTCTATAACGGACTGACCCGCTTCGACAGCCACATGGTGCCGCAACTGGAACTGGCCGAACGTATCGATACCACCGACGCCACGCTCTGGGTGATTACCCTGCGCAAAGAAGTAACGTTTCACAACGGCAAGGGCCTGACTGCCGCTGACGTGGTCTACTCCCTGTTGCGACACAAGGATCCGATCACCGGATCCAAGGTCCTGCCCCTGGCCGAGCAGTTTGCCGAGGTCAAGGCCAACGGCACCCATGAAGTGCAGATCCGCTTGAGTGGCCCGAATGCCGAGCTGCCGTCGATCCTTGCTGTCTCCCATATGCTGATCGTGCCCGAAGGTACCAGCGACTTCAGCCAAGGCGTGGGTACAGGTCCGTTCAAGGTCAAGGAGTTCAAGCCGGGCGTGCGCTCCATCGGTGCACGCAACACAAACTATTGGAAACCCGGCTTGCCGTATCTGGACGAGATCGAGTTCATCGGCATCGCCGACGAACCGTCCAGGGTCAATGCGCTGCTCTCGGGCGACGTGCAGATCATCAACGAAGTCAACCCACGGTCGACGACGCGCATCAAGGACAGCACCACCCACCGAGTCGTGGACTCGCCATCGGGTAACTACACTGACTTGATCATTCGCCAGGACCAGATGCCAGGCCAGCGTCCGGAATTCACCGAAGCCATGAAGCTGCTGCTGGACCGGGAGCAGGTCAAGTCAGCAATCTTCCGCGGGTTTGCCCGGGTCGGCAATGACCATCCGATTGCCCCTGGTTCGCGTTTCTACAATGCCGACCTGCCGCAACGGACCTACGATCCGGAGAAGGCGCGCTTCCTGCTGAAGAAGGCCGGTATGGAAAGCATCAGCATGCCCGTCATGTGCTCGCCGGCCGCCACCGGTTCGGTGGACGTTGCCGTGTTGCTGCAGCAATCGGCCAAGGAGGCCGGGCTCAAGCTCAACGTCAATCGTCTGCCGAGCGACGGCTACTGGTCCAACCACTGGGCCAAGCATCCGTTGAGCTTCGGCAACATCAACCCACGGCCCAACGCCGACATGCTGTTCTCGCAGTTCTTCCAGTCGACGGCACCGTGGAATGAGTCCGGTTGGAAAAATGCCCAGTTCGATCAGCTGTTGATACAGGCACGGGGCGAAACCGACGAGGTCAAACGCGGCAAGATGTACGCCGACATGCAGACCCTGGTGCATGATCACTGCGGTATCGGCATCCCCGTGTTCATCAGCAACATCGATGGCGTCGACCAACGCGTGAAGGGCTATGGCACCAACCCGCTGGGCGGCTTCATGGGCTACATGTTCGCTGAGCAGGTCTGGCTGGACGCTTGATGAGCGCCGGTTTTCCGCTGGGTGACAGTGCACGAGGATAGGGTGATGAATAGCAACACACTTTGGTTGATCGGCCGGCGCTTCGGCGCCGCGATCGTGACCCTGCTGATTGTATCGATGGTGGTGTTCGCCATCACGGCGGTGTTGCCGGGAGACGCGGCACAGCAGGCCCTCGGACAATTCGCCACGCCTGAGCAGGTCGCAGCGCTGCGCGTGAAAATGGGGCTGGACCAGCCGGGTGTGTTGCGCTACCTGCACTGGTTGATGAACCTGCTCAGCGGTGACCTCGGGGTGTCGGTTTCCAATGCCACGTCGGTTACGGAACTGATGGCAGGACGGGTGCCCAACACCCTGATGCTGGCGGCCGCGACGGCACTGGTGTCGGTACCGCTGGCGCTGCTCCTGGGCATCGGGTCGGCCATGGGGCGCGGCAGTCGCATCGACGGCTTCGTGAGCTTCTTTACGCTGATGATGGTGGCTGTGCCGGAATTCCTGGTGGCCACCCTGGCGGTATTGATTTTCGCGGTGAACCTGGGCTGGCTTTCGGCGCTGTCGTATTCCAGTGAAGTCACTTCGCCGTTGCAATTCATGCGGACCTACGCCTTGCCGGTCATGACGCTGTGCTGCGTGATCGTCGCGCAGATGGCACGTATGACCCGGGCGGCAGTGATCGATCAACTCGACAGTCCTTACGTGGAGATGGCCCGTCTCAAAGGCGTGAGTCCGGTGCGGGTGGTGCTGCGTCATGCGCTACCCAACGCCATCGGGCCCATTGCCAATGCCATCGCCCTGAGCCTGTCGTACCTGTTGGGCGGCGTGGTCATCGTCGAGACGATTTTCAACTATCCCGGCATCGCCAGTCTGATGGTCGATGCGGTGACCAACCGCGACATGGCGTTGGTCCAGGCCTGCACCATGCTGTTTTGTACCGCGTACCTGTCGCTGGTGTTGATTGCCGACCTGTGCGCGATTCTTTCCAATCCGAGGCTGAGAAACCAATGAACAATCCCATTGTGAAATCCCCGACTGCGGCGGTTGCACTGGCATTGGGCAAAGATGCTCACGGTTCGTCCTGGCTTGGGCTGATCGGCGCCGCGATGTGTGCCATCTGGTTGCTGGTGGCGATCTTCGGCCCTTGGCTGGCACCCCACCCGGTAGGGGAAGTGGTGTCCGAGAATATCTTCGACGGCCTCAGTGCCGCTTACCCGCTGGGCACCGACTACCTGGGCCGCGACATGCTCAGCCGGGTCCTGGTCGGCGCGCAGTTCACCGTGGGCCTGGCGTTGGTCGCCGCGGTACTGGCGAGCGGGCTGGGGACGACTTGCGCGTTACTCTCGGTGGTTTCAGCGAAGTGGCTGGACGAACTGATCAGCCGCCTGATGGACGCGTTCATTTCGATCCCGAGCAAGATGCTGGCGTTGATCATGGTTTCAGCGTTCGGTTCGTCGGTGACCTTGCTGGTGTGCACGGCGGTACTGAGCTATACCCCGGGGGCGTTCCGTATTGCCCGCAGCATGGCGGTGAACATCGAGGCCCTGGAGTACGTGCAAGTGGCCCGCACCCGTGGCGAGCGCCGACTGTACATCGCCTGCGTGGAAATCCTGCCCAATATGCTCAACCCGGTGCTGGCGGACCTGGGCCTGCGCTTCGGCTTCATCGTGCTGTTGCTCAGCGGTATGAGCTTCCTCGGCCTGGGCGTGCAACCGCCGGACGCCGACCTCGGCTCCCTGGTGCGCGAGAACATTGGCGGCCTCAACCAGGGCGCGCCGGCCATCGTGATTCCGGCCCTGGCCATCGGCACCCTGACCATCGGCGTGAACCTGTTTATCGACCGCCTGTCTTCGCGGCGCAATCGACGTTCGGGAGGCCATTGATATGAGCGAATTGATCCGAGTCGAAAACCTGCGGATAGTCGCCGGCGACGAGCGCGGCGAAATCGAGATCGTCAAGGGCGTGAGTTTCTCCCTGGAGAAAGGCGAAGTGCTGGCGCTGATCGGCGAGTCCGGTTCCGGCAAGACCACCATTGCCCTGGCACTGCTCGGTTACGCCCGGCGCGGTTGTCGCCTGGCCGGCGGCAGCGTGCGCATCGGCGAGCATGACATGCTGGCACTCGGTGAAAGCGAACTGCAAGGCCTGCGCGGCAACCGTGTCTCGTATATTGCCCAAAGCGCCGCTGCGGCCTTCAACCCGGCCAAGAGGCTCATCGACCAGGTGGTCGAAGGTGCGCTGATCCATGGCCTGGGCGATCGGGCCACGCTCGAAGCCAAGGCCATCGGACTGTTCCGGGACCTGGCCCTGCCGAACCCCGAACGCATCGGTCAGCGCTATCCCCATCAGGTTTCCGGCGGGCAACTGCAACGGGTGATGGCCGCCATGGCGCTGATCAGCGATCCGTTGCTGGTGGTGCTCGATGAGCCGACCACGGCCCTCGACGTCACGACCCAGATCGACGTGCTGCGTGCTTTCAAACGGGTCGTTCGCGAGCGTGGTGCGACGGCGGTCTACGTGTCTCACGACCTGGCGGTCGTCGCGCAGATGGCCGACCAGATCGTCGTACTCAACGGCGGGCAGATCTTCGAGCAGAGCGCCACCGGGCCGCTGCTCAAGGGTCCAGCGCACGAATATACCCGCAGCCTGCTGGCGGCGGCACGGCCGGACACAACGATTCGCCCACCTTGCGGCGTAGCTGCGGACACGCCGCTGCTGACCATCCAGGGCCTGACTGCCGGCTATGGCAACATGGATCGTCACGGCATGCCGATGATCCGCGTACTTGAAGACATCGACTTGACCGTGCGCCGGGGCCAGGCCATCGGCGTGATCGGAGAGTCGGGCTCGGGCAAATCCACCCTGGCGCGGGTGGTGGCCGGGTTGTTGCCACCGGCCCTTGGCAGTCTGACGTTCGATGGTCAGCCCTTGGGCGGCAATCTGTCCGAGCGTACCGATGAACAGTTCCGGCGTATCCAGATGGTGTTTCAGAACGCTGACACCGCACTCAATCCGATGCACAGCATCAGCACCATCCTGAGCCGGCCACTGAAAATGTACTTCGGCCTCAAGGGTGCGGTGCTGCGCGAGCGCATCGGTGAGTTGCTGGACCTGGTGCGCTTGCCGCGGACCCTGGCCGAGCGTCGTCCGGGCGAGCTGTCCGGCGGGCAGAAGCAGCGGGTCAACCTGGCGCGTGCATTGGCGGCCAAGCCGGACCTGATCCTCTGCGATGAAGTGACCTCGGCCCTCGATACCGTGGTGGGCGCGGCGATTCTCGAACTGCTGCGCGACCTGCGCCAGCAACTGGGGGTTTCCTACCTGTTCATCAGCCACGACATTTCCACGGTGCGGGCGCTGTGCGACGACATTGTCGTGATGTACAGCGGCCACAAGGTTCAGGAGGGCACCCGGCAATCGTTCGCCCAGGCACCGTTCCATCCCTATACCGATCTGCTGATCCATTCGGTGCCGGAGCTGCGTCAGGGCTGGCTGGAAAGTTGTGGCACGACTACTTGCGCCACGCTCCCCGCATTGGGTGAAAAGGCCGATGCGTCGACGCTGTGTACGTTCCTCAACCGCTGCCCGGTACGAGTCGATGGCCTGTGCAACCGCACCGCGCCACCCCGGCGCGTCATCGAGGGAGGCAGCGAGGTGCTCTGTCACCACGACGGTGGTGAGTTGCTCAAGACGCAGCAGGATTCAAACAGCATGATTGTGGGAGCCTACGCATGAGCGCCCGTTTCGTGAGGCTGGCCGAACAGGGCCGGCCCATCGTCAAACTGACCGTGGATGGCGTCCCCGTCGAGGCGTTGCAGGGCGACACGTTGATGGTCGCGTTGCTGACCCACGGCCCGGCGTTGCGCCAGTCCGAGTTCGATCCGGGCAGTCGTGCCGGTTTCTGCCTGATGGGCGCCTGCCAGGACTGCTGGGTCTGGACCCGCAGCGGCGAGCGCCTGCGTGCCTGTTCCAATGAAGTCCGCGAGGGCTTGGACATCATCACTCGACAACCGGAGGCGGTATGGCCACTGCGCGGATAGCGATAGTCGGTGCCGGGCCGGCGGGCATTCGCTGTGCCCAGACGCTGGTCGCGGCGGGCTTCAGGCCGATCCTGATCGACGAAAACCGGCGCGACGGCGGACAGATCTACCGCCGCCAGCCCGAAGGATTCACCCGTACTTACACCACGCTGTACGGCACCGAGGCCGAGAAGGCCCGGGACCTGCACGACAGTTTCGACCGTTTGCGCCCGCAGATCGACTACCGTCCGGACACCCTGGTGTGGAACCTGACACCGGGGCAACTGTGTTGCGTCAGCCAGGGCGAACATTCGACGGTGGATTACGACGCGCTGGTGCTTTGCACCGGCGCCACCGACCGCCTGATGCCCATCGAGGGCTGGCAGTTGGGCGGCACCTACAGCCTCGGCGGGGCGCAGATCGCGTTGAAGGCCCAGGCGGTTTCCATTGGCCACCAGGTGGTGTTCATGGGCAGCGGGCCGTTGCTCTATCTCGTTGCCAGCCAATACCTCAAGGCCGGCGCCAATGTGGCTGCGGTGCTCGACACCTCGCCGTTGGGCAAGCGTATCCTGGCCTTGCCCAAACTCATGGCGCGCCCCCGTCTGCTGTTCTCCGGCATGAAGTTGTTGGCGCAATTGCGTCAGGCAAAAGTCCCGGTGCACCTGGGTATTTCGCCGTTGCAAATACTGGGCGAGGCGGACAGTGGCGTCAGCGGCGTGCGTGTGCGTACCGCGCGCGGCGACGCGCTGACGGTAGACTGCGACGCCGTCGCGCTGGGCTATCACTTGCGTCCGGAAACCCAGCTGGCCGATCTGGCTGGCTGTCTTTTGCGTTTCGACGAGGTATCCAGCCAATGGCTGCTCGCTACTGATGAAGAAGGGCGGACCTCGGTCAGCGGTGTCTATGCCGCCGGTGACGGTTCCAGGATCCGTGGCGCCGATGCTGCCGAATGCGCCGGTCGCCTGGTCGCCATGGCGGTGTTGAGTGACTTGCAGCGGCCGGTAGATGCGGCCCAGGTCGCTGAACAGCGTCAGGCGCTCAAAGTGATGGATGAGTTTCGCCTCGGTCTGGCCCGGGCGTTTCCCTGGCCGGCGGCGCAAGCCAAGGCGTTGCCGGACGAGGCCATCGTCTGCCGTTGTGAAATGATCACTGCCGGCGAGCTGCGGCGCACCGTCAGTGAAAAAGGCGCCTGCGAAGTCAATCGGGCCAAGGCCTTCAGTCGGGTCGGCATGGGCCGCTGCCAGGGCCGCTATTGCGCCCAGGCCGGGGCCGAAGTAATAGCCGCGGCGGCCGGTGTCGACGTCCAGTTGGTCGGCCGCCAGCGTGGCCAGGCGCCAGTCAAACCGCTTTCGATGCTCACCCGGGAGGTGACGCCATGACCCGGAACAAGGCCGATGTGGTGATTGTCGGCGGTGGTGTGATGGGCGCGGCATCAGCATTTTTCCTGCGCCAGCGAGGGCAGTCGGTGATTCTGCTGGAACGCGACCTGGTCGGTCAGTACGCCAGCGGCGTCAACTTCGGCAACGTTCGGCGTCAGGGGCGTTACCTCGGGCAACTGGAGCTGGCGAACCGCTCCTTTGCCCTGTGGAAACGCTTGCCGGAATTGATCGACGATGACCTGGAATTCATCGCCAGCGGGCATATGCGCGTGTGCTATCGCGAAGACGAGATTGCTGAGCTTGAGGCTTACGCCGCAGCCCCTGAAGCGGTGCAGCTGGATTTGAAGATCTACCGTGGCGCCGAACTGCATGAACGTTTTCCGTTCCTTGGCAAAGACGTGAAGGGCGGCTCTTATGCGCCTCACGACGGCCACGCCAACCCGCGTCTGGCGGCGCCTGCGTTTGCGCGGGCGGCCCGGCGGCTGGGGGCGCGCATCGAAGAACGGACTGAAGTGGCCGACGTGCAGAAGGTCAACGCCGATGAGTTCAGCATCACCACCACCGACGGTCGCCGGTTCAGCGCCGGCCGGCTATTGATCACGGCAGGGGCCTGGGGCCAGAAGCTCTCGGAGCAGTTCGGTGAACCGGTGCCGCTGGAGACCAATGGCCCGCAAATGGCGGTCACCGAGCCGGTGCCGTATGCCTTGCCGACGGTGATCGGGGTCTACACCAGGATTCCCGAAGAGGTGATCTACTTCCGCCAGATCCCACGGGGCAACATCATCATTGGCGGTGGCTATCGCAGCAAGCCGGACATGCTCAACCGTCGTGCCCATGTCGAGCCGCGCAGTATTCTCAACCAGCTGGAGCAGATGCGTCGTCTGGTGCCTGGTGTCGGCAACCTGAACATCATCCGCGTGTGGAGCGGTATC
The DNA here is from genome assembly GCF_001269905.1 of Pseudomonas corrugata. GTDB lineage: Bacteria > Pseudomonadota > Gammaproteobacteria > Pseudomonadales > Pseudomonadaceae > Aquipseudomonas > Aquipseudomonas corrugata. The sequence continues at coordinate 694,377 of NZ_LHVK01000003.1, forward strand.
GAAGGCTATTTGTCCGACTCCCTGCCGGTGATGGGCCCAAGCGGCAAGGTAGACGGCCTGTATTACGCGTTCGGGTTCAGCGGTCACGGCTTCCAGCTCGGCCCGGGTGTCGGTGATGTCATGGCCGAGCTGATCAGCACCGGCAGCACCAGCACTTCAATCGAGCCGTTCTCCATTTGCCGGTTCGCCTCATCTGTCGAGCAACGGAGCAAGGCGTCATGAAACCAAGGGTACTGGCGATTCTCGAACGCCTGCTGGCATTTGAAACGGTCTCTTCGGAGTCCAATCTGGCCTTGATCGAGTATGTCCGCGAGCTGCTGGCGAGCAAGGGTATCGAGTCGCTGATCGTCAAGGACGAGAGTGGCAGGAAGGCCAACCTTTTCGCCAGCACCGGCCCCCGTGAGCAGCCGGGGATCCTGCTCTCCGGCCACACCGACGTGGTGCCGGCGGCGGGACAGGCGTGGACTGTTCCGGCGTTCCAGGCGACGCTGCGCGACGGTCGGGTCTACGGTCGTGGCAGCTGCGACATGAAAGGGTTCATAGCCCTGGCCATCGACGCCATGCTCGATGCTGCCGATTTCTCGTTGAGCCGGCCGTTGCAACTGGCGTTGTCCCATGACGAAGAGATCGGTTGCGTTGGCGTGCGTCGTCTGCTTGACGTGCTTCACCTGGCGCCGGTCCGGCCGTTCCTCTGTGTGATCGGCGAGCCAACCAACATGCAGTTCGTACTCGGGCACAAGGGCAAGGGCTCCTACCGCGCCCACTGCCGGGGCCTGGAAGCGCACTCGTCGTTGGCGCCGCGCTCGGTCAACGCAATTCACGTGGCCTGCGATTTCATCGCGGCGCTGCGCCAGAGTCAGCAACAACTGCAGGAGCAGGGCGCCCAGGATGCGGATTACGACGTGCCCTACAGCACCGTGCATGTCGGACAGATCGTCGGTGGCAAGGCCCTGAACATCGTGCCGAACCTGTGCACCCTGGATTTCGAAGTACGTAACTTGCCGGCTGACAACCTGGATGAGTTCCTGGAGCAACTGCGCGAGCGCGCCGAAATGATCGTCGGCGAAGCCAGGAAACTCTCCAGTGTGGCGGACATCGAGATCGACACCTTGAACGTCTACCCGGGCCTGGACACCCATCCGAGCGTGGAAGCCGTGCGTTTCCTGAAAAACTTCGCCACCCCGGACACGGGCACCGCCAAGGTGTCCTTCGGCACCGAAGGCGGCCTGTTCAAACAACGCCTGGATGTACCCGTGGTGGTCTGTGGCCCAGGCTCCATCGAACAGGCGCACAAGCCCGATGAGTTCATCGAGGTCAGCCAGATGGACGCGGGCGAACGGTTTCTGGAAGGGGTGCTGGGGTCCTTGAAATTGTAAGCACCTCTCACACCAACACCGCCCCCTTATGGGAGCGAGCAGGCTCGCTCCCATAAGGGGGCGGTGGCGACTTTCATATCCCGGTAGAGCCTGCCGTCCCACCCCGGAACTTCAGCATCCCACACTGCCCAAACCCCGCTTTCAGCATCCTGCGCCGCGGCATCTCCCTAGACTGGAAATACCTCGGAACAGGACATCACCATGCTCAAGACTCTATTGAAAGACCCAAGCCTGCTGGCGGAACTCGCCTATATCGACGGTCAATGGACCGCTGCCGACGATGCCGCCACCCTTGACGTCATCAACCCGGCCAGCGGCGAGTTGCTCGCCCGTGTGCCGGCCCTGCAGGGTGTGGAAACCCGCCGTGCCATCGAGGCCGCCGAACGTGCCTGGCCGGCCTGGCGCGCGCGTCCGGCGGTGGAGCGTGCAGCGCTGCTGGAGCGTTGGTACCAGGCCATGATCGATAACCTCGATGATCTGGCGCTGATCATGACCTGTGAACAGGGCAAGCCGCTGAACGAGGCCAAGGGCGAAATCCGTTACGGCGCCGGTTTCGCCAAATGGTTTGCCGAAGAGGCCCGCCGGGTCTACGGCGAAACCATTCCGGCACCCAGTGGCGACCGTCGCCTGCTCACCCTCAAGCAACCGGTGGGTGTCTGCGCGGCCATCACCCCTTGGAATTTCCCCAATGCAATGATCACCCGCAAGTGCGCCCCGGCCCTGGCCGCGGGCTGCCCGGTCATTGTCAAACCCTCGGACCTCACGCCGCTGTCGGCGCTGGCCCTGGCGGTGCTGGCCGAGCGGGTCGGGATTCCTGCAGGCGTGTTCAACGTCGTCACCGGCATGCCCGCCGGCATCGGTGAAGAACTGACCGGTAACCCGACGGTGCGCAAGATCTCCTTCACCGGCTCCACGGCGGTCGGTCGGCTGCTGATGCGCCAGAGCGCCGAGCAGATCAAGCGCCTGAGCCTGGAACTGGGCGGCAATGCCCCGTTCATCGTGTTCGACGATGCGGACCTGGAGCAGGCCGTGACCGGCATCATGCTCAGCAAGTTTCGCAACGCCGGCCAGACTTGCGTCTGCGCCAACCGCATCCTGGTGCAGGATGGCATCTACGAGCGTTTTGCCGAACGCCTGGTGCAAGAGGTCGCCAAGCTCAAGATCGGCAATGGTCTGGAAGCGGATGTGACAATCGGCCCGCTGATCAACCCGGCGGCGGTCAGCAAGGTTGCCCGGCATATCGACGATGCATTGAGCCAGGGGGCTCGCCTGCTCTGTGGCGGCATCCCCCAGGGTGACAGCCAGTTCGTGCAGCCAACCGTGCTGGGTGAAGCCCATGCCGGAATGTTGCTGGCCAACGAAGAAACCTTTGGCCCGGTTGCACCGTTGATGCGCTTCACCACCGAGGAAGAGGCGCTGGCCATGGCCAATGCCACGCCGTATGGCCTGGGCGCTTACTTTTTCACTCAGGACCTGCGTCGTTCATGGCGTTTCGGCGAGGCGCTGGAGTTCGGCATGGTCGGCCTCAATACCGGAATCATCTCCATGGAGGTCGCGCCCTTCGGCGGTATCAAGCAATCGGGCCTGGGCCGCGAGGGTAGCAAATACGGCTTGGATGAGTACCTCGAAGTCAAGGCTTTCCACATCGGTGGGCTGTGAGCCGGTCATCGTTTGAACAGACAAAAGGGGATCAGGATTGATGAGTAAACCATTCAGAATCGCCGCCATTGCCGGCGATGGCATCGGCAAGGAAGTCTTGCCGGAGGGGCTACGGGTGCTGGAACAGGCCGCGAAGAAATGGCATCTGGATCTGAGTATCGAAGTGCTTGACTGGGCTCATTGCGATTACTACCTCGAACATGGGCAAATGATGCCCGCTGACTGGTTCGAACAGCTCAAGGGCTTCGACGCGATCTACTTCGGCGCCGTGGGTTGGCCGGACAAGGTGCCGGATCATATTTCCCTTTGGGGCTCGTTGCTCAAGTTCCGTCGCGACTTCGATCAGTACGTGAATATCCGTCCGGTACGACTGTTTCCCGGCGTGCCGTGTCCGCTGGCCGGACGTGAAGCGGGAGACATCGACTTTGTCGTCATCCGTGAAAACACCGAGGGCGAATACTCCTCCGTTGGCGGCAAGATGTTCGAAGGCACCGAGCACGAATTCGTGCTCCAGGAGTCAGTGTTTACCCGGCGCGGCGTCGACCGGATTCTGAAATTCGCCTTCGACCTGGCCCAGACCCGGCCACGCAAGCGCCTGACGTCAGCGACCAAATCCAACGGGATTTCCATCAGCATGCCGTACTGGGACGAGCGCACGGCGCTGATGGGCGAGCAGTACCCCGAGGTGACGTGGGACAAGCAACACATCGACATCTTGTGCGCGCGTTTCGTCTTGCAGCCTGACCGTTTTGATGTGGTGGTGGCGTCGAACCTGTTCGGTGACATCCTCTCCGATCTCGGCCCGGCATGCGCCGGCACCATCGGCATTGCGCCCTCGGCCAACCTCGACCCGCAACGACGTTTCCCGTCGCTGTTCGAGCCGGTGCATGGCTCGGCCCCTGATATCTACGGGCAGAACATCGCCAACCCGATTGCGATGATCTGGTCGGGCGCCTTGATGCTCGACTTCCTGGGGAATGGGGATGAGCGTTACCGGGCGGCCCATGACGGGATCCTCAAGGCCATCGAGCGGGTGATTGCCGAAGGGCCTATCACACCGGACCTGGGCGGGCAGGGTTCGACCCAGGACGTTGGCGGGGCTATCGCTGCGGCGCTTTGAACCCATGGTCACGCATTACCTTTTTGCCCGCTCACACTGCGGGCTTTTTTTTGCGTGGCCGATAGCACCGATGGCCTCCCTCTGAGAGCGGGCTTGCTCGCGAAAGCGGTGGACCAGTTGGAGGTGATGTTGCCTGTGCCGCCATCATCGCGAGCAGGCTCGCTCCCAGCAGGGTTCCGGGGTGGCACAGAAACATGTCCACCCCTGATCCCTGTGGGAGCGAGCCTGCTCGCGATGGCGATGGTGCTACCTCAATCAGAACTACCTGACGACATAGAGCTTGCGCACATAGACGCTGCTCTTCCAGGCACAAGGCGCATTCAGGGGAACGAAAACCGTGTCGCCGGTGTTGACGATCAGGTCACTGCCGTCCGCCGTCTGCAAGGTAACGCTGCCTTCGGTCAGGTGCATCAGTTCATGCAGTTTGTGAGGTCGGGCTCTGCGGGTATAGGGGGTCGAGTCCCAGACGCCGATGCGCAAGTCGGTAGCTTGTTCGACGAACAGGTTGTACGAGCGACACTGCGGCGCAGGGCTCAGCAGGATCTCGGGATCGGGTGCGGCGGAAGGCGAGAGCAGGGTGTTCGCAGGCAATGCCGTGAGCCCTGGGGTGCTCGCTTCAATGGGTTGTGTGTCGGCGCAGAAGGCCCAGCGCGAGTCGGGTTGGGCGTCTATTTCCACCGCTGTACCGCGGGCAATCACCGCGCTTTCACCGGGTTTGAGCTGGAGCGTCTGCTCCTGGCTGCGCAGGGTGACGGCACCGGCATGCACTACGATCATTTCGCTGAAGGGATAGTGGTCGACTCGGGTCTGGCCGCTCACCTCGACCATACCTGCAGCTATGCCATCCTCCCCGGTGTAAGCGATGAGTCGGTCGAACGGGTCGTTGGCGCCCAGCGAGGTCAGGATGAAAGTCGTGTTGACAGGACTGCCGTCGGCGCGGGCCAACAGCATTGCAGTAGGTTCGGGCATAAAGGTAACTCTCAGGAGAATGTGTGAGGGGGTCAGCCAATGGCCTGGGTCACCAGGGCGAACTGCCGCACCGCGCCGGTAGCCTGGGGAGGTGTGCCGCGGGCCATTTGGGCGACGGTGTCGACTTGCTTGAGTCCGGCCTCTTCCAGAAAGGCCGCCAGGCCACTGTCGGAAGGAATGTCGATGCGCACGAAAGCGTCCGGTACCCGCGTCAGCAGCACCGCGATCATGTGCCGCGCCTGCTCCGGCGTTTGCGCAACGACCGGGCCGATGCTGCGACCCCGTCCGAACGGGCGCAGCAGGGCGAAGCCGCACAGGCGACCGTGCCGCTCTATACCCACGGCATGCTCGACGACATCGAACAGGTCTTTCAGCACGGCACTTCGATCCAGGCCGCTTCCGGCATTGGCCAGTTCGATGAGTTCGGCCTGATCGGTTTCCGTCAGCGGGCGACAGCGTTCTCCAGGGGACAGCGGCTGAGGTGCAAGCGCAATCGCCTGCCCCTGATGTTGTTGGATATGCCCGAAATCAACGAAGCCCTGGCTGGCATACAACGGCGCACCGGCCAGCGTTGCATTGAGCATCGGCGTGCACGTTCCGCACGCCTCGAGTGCCAGTTCCATCAGCCTGCGGCCAATGCCCTGGCCCTGGTATTCGTCATCGACGATGACCAGGCCGATGCTGGCATGGCTGCCTTGTGGGCAGGTGAACGCAGTGCCGATCAGGCGACCCTGGTCTTGCACGACAAAGCCCTGGGAGACACGCTCCAGCATCGCCCAGTCTTCCAGGCGATGGGGCCATTTCAGTTTCACCGACAACGTATGGGCGCTCGGAACATCCGCCGCGGTCATGGGCCGATAAAGATAAGCAGGGCGTTGCGAAATGGACATGGCAGATCCCCGTTGGGAAGGCGTGGATTCGGACGGATTCGTCCGCTGAGAGGCCTTGTATCTCACCTGCCACCGGGCTTGACAATAGGCGGGAATGGATTCGGCAGGTTCCGTTGACGACGGCTTGGCCGACCATATTTTTTGCTCAAATCCTGTGTCGGGCCAGCAGTAAATATCGGGGCGGTTTCCCGGGATGAACACAGAAATCCTGCCCACCTCGAATCCTTCAAACGGCGCAACGCTTGTGGGAGCAAAGCTTGCTCGCGATAGCGATGGACCCGTCAGCATTGTTGCTGACTGACTTACCGCAATCGCGAGCAAGCTTTGCTCCCACGGGGTTGTGGCTTAACTGACTGACATTAGGGCAGCCCGCACTCACAGTGTTTTCGAAACGTCAGTAGGCCCGTTCCCGGTCTACCTGGCCAAGCATCGATTCGCCCCGTTGATGCCGACGGATATTCTCCAGCAGGACGCCAAACGCACTTTCAGGTTGGGTCATCGCCGCGATATGCGGGGTCAGCAGAATCTGCGGGTGATGCCAGAAGGGATGGTCCGGGGCGGCCGGTTCCTGTTCCAGTACGTCGAGCACCGCTGCGCTGAGCTGGCCGTCGGCAAGCGCCTCCAGCAGATCCGCTTCGACCAGGTGTCCGCCGCGGCCCATGTTGATCAGGGACGCGCCTTTGGGCAGTTGTCCGAATACATCGCGGTTCAGAATCCCTCGGGTTTGCTCGGTCAGCGGCAGGACACACAGCAGGATGTCGCATTGGCCGAGAAAGGCAGGTAGTTGTTCTGTACCGGCAAAGCATGTCACCCCGGTGATCTGGTGTTCACTGCGGGCCCAACCCGACAAGGCGAAGCCGAATGGCTGCAGGGCGCGGAGGATGTTCCGGGCCTGCAAGCCCAACCCCAAGATCCCGACCCGACGCTGCCCGGCCGGAACCAGTCGGTGTGCCTGCCAGCAGCGTTCGGCCTGTTGCTGTCGATAGCGCACCATGTCTCGATGCACGCCGAGTACCGCGAAAGTGGCGTACTCGCACATGCCCTGGCTGATGCCCGGGTCGAGCAGGCGCACCACCGGCAGCGTCGTCGGCAGTTGGTCCAGATCGAGCTGATCCACCCCGGCCGATAACGCGAACAGTACCTCAAGATTCGGCAATACCGTTTCGATGTCGTCCGGTGCCTGCCACGCCGCGAGGTAGCGGACTTCCCGTGGGTTACCGATCTCCGGCCAGGCGCGCCATTCGATATCCGGCGCGTGTTCGGCGAACAGACGCTTCCACTGTTCACCGCGTACCGGGTCAGCTTTATAGAGCAGGGCCATGGGTCTTCTCGCCAGGAAATAAGGAGTCTCCAGCATGCATCAATGGAGCGAGAGGATTCTGCTGTTTGCCGGGGTGTAAACAGTCGATCCGGATTTCTCAGCGGGCAAGTTCGGCTTAGACGATTGTGTCGAACGCTTAACCTGTGAACACATCGCAGCCGCTCCGGGTTGCCTGGCTCACTATGGGAAATGCCATGAACAGTAAAGTCGAAGAAACCCCAAGTTTGCTCCGTCAGCGTGATCAATTCGTACCCCGAGGTCTGGTGACCGCGCACCCTCTGGTGATCGATCGGGCCCAGGGTTCGGAGTTGTGGGATGTCGACGGCAGGCGCTACCTGGACTTTGTGGGCGGCATCGGTGTGCTGAATATCGGTCACAATCATCCCAAGGTGGTGGCGGCGGTGCAGGCGCAGCTGCAAAAAGTTTCCCATGCCTGCTTTCAGGTCGTGGCTTACAAGCCTTACCTGGACCTGGCCCAACGCCTGTGCCAGATGATCGGTGGCCAGCACGCCTATAAAGCGGCCTTCTTCACTTCCGGTGCCGAGGCGGTGGAAAACGCAGTGAAGATTGCCCGCGCTCACACCAACCGTTCGGCGGTGATCGCCTTTCGCGGCGGGTTCCATGGGCGGACATTGCTCGGCACCACGCTGACGGGAATGAGTCAGCCCTACAAACAGAACTTCGGGCCGTTCGCGCCGGAGGTCTTCCACACGCCCTATCCGAACGCCTATCGTGGTGTCACCAGCGATATGGCGCTGCGGGCACTGGACGAATTGCTCGCCACCCAAGTGGCGCCTGAACGGGTCGCGGCGATCATCATCGAGCCGGTGCAGGGCGATGGTGGTTTTCTTTCGGCGCCGGTAGAGTTTCTTCAAGGCCTGCGTGCGCTGACCGAAAAACACGGCATCGTGTTGATCCTCGATGAAATCCAGACCGGTTTCGGGCGCACCGGCAAGTGGTTCGGTTTCCAGCATGCCGGTATCCAGCCGGACCTGGTCACCGTTGCCAAGAGCCTGGCCGGTGGCTTGCCATTGTCGGGTGTGGTCGGCAAGGCCGAGATCATGGACGCACCACTGCCTGGCGGCCTGGGCGGTACCTATGGCGGCAATGCGCTGTCGTGCGCGGCGGCGCTGGCGGTGATCGAGGCCTATGAACAGGAACACCTGCTGGCTCGCGGCGAAGCCCTGGGCGAGCGCCTGCGTCAGGGCCTGTTGCGTTTGCAAGCCCGCTACCCGCAGATCGGTGACGTGCGCGGCAGCGGTTTCATGCTGGCCATGGAGCTGATCCAGAATGATGAAGCGCGCACCCCGGATGCGGAACTGAACCAACGCCTGATCGACGAGGCCCGCGTGGGTGGGCTGCTGGTCATCAAGTGCGGCGTCTACCGCAACGTGATGCGTTTCCTGGCACCACTGGTAACCAGCGAAGCGCAGATTGATGAAGCGTTGCAGATTCTCGAAGGGGCACTGGCGCGAGTCTTGAATTGAACGCCTGCGGCGGGGAGCAGGCTCAGGCTCTCTCTCCACACTCATTCCAACGCGTTGGATGACCTGCACTAGGGACTCACCGGAGGCTTTTAGCCATGAGGCTGACTGAATATCGAGCGTTGTTGATCGACTGCGACGAGGTCCTGGTGGATCGGGACTCTGGCATCTGGGCGGCGTTGCAGCCGTTGCTGGGGAGCCATAGCGACCCGCCGGACAAAACCCAGGTGCTGAGCGAATTCGACGAGGCGTTGCGGGCTCTTTATCCTCGCTTTGGCGAGCTCGGCTTCAGTGGTCTGTTGTGCTTCACCCATCGTCAGTTGGCCGAGCGCTGGAAGCTCAAGGTCAGTTGGGAGGAGGGCATGAGCTTCGCCCGCTCGGCTGCCAGTTGGACGCTGTTCGAGGATGCACCGGGTGCGATGCTTTACCTGCGCAAGTTTTACCGTCTACTGGTGCTGGGCGATCGTGATGCCGAGGACCGTGGCGTGTTGTGCGAGCGCTTGGGTATCGAGCCGGAGGATTTCATTTCACTGGCGAGTGATCCCCTGCAGGATCCCGATTGGCTGGCGGCCAACGGTCTCGATACCACGGCTATTCTCCAGATAACCCGTCCGGGCACCCGTTCACACCGGAATGGGGCTGTATGCCTGATCTGCCGCACCCCCGAGCAGCCCCTCCAACCGTGCGCAGCGGACTACTGCATCAGCAGCATGGCGGATCTGGTGGCGCAGCACCAGTTGTCGCTACGTCACTGATTTTGTTAGAAGATGGTCTACAAACGGCACGCAAGGGGTATGCGATGGAAGGTTTAGCGAAACTGGACCGTATTGACATCAGCATTTTGGTCGAGCTGCAAAAAGACGGCCGCATGACCAACGTCAGCCTGGCCGATGCCGTGGGGCTGTCCGCCAGTCCGTGCCTGCAACGGGTCAAGCGGCTGGAGTCGTTGGGGTACATCTCCAGCTACAAGGCTCATCTGAACCTGGCCAAGATTACCGATTCGGTGACGGTCTTCACCGAAGTCACCCTCAGCGACCACAAGCGCGAAGACTTCGCCAAATTCGAGTCCAATATCCGCCTGGTGGACGAAGTGCTCGAATGCCACTTGATCAGCGGAGGCTACGACTATCTGGTGCGCTTCATGACCCGCAGCATCCAGGACTACCAGGACGTGATGGAGAGCCTGCTGGACAAGAACATCGGCATCTCCAAATACTTCAGCTACATCGTCATCAAGTCGCCGGTACGCAAGGACGAGATTCCGTTGCGCAAGTTGCTGCGGCACTGATCCGCTTACCTGCCCAGGAACAAATGTGGGAGCGAGCCTGCTCGCGATGGCGGTGTATCAGACGCATGGGTGCTGACTGATATTCCGCTATCGCGAGCAGGCTCGCTCCCACAGGGGGCTGATTTTATTCCTTGAGGAAGGTCAGCAGGTCCTGGTTCAGACGATCCTTGTGCGTCTCGGTCAACCCGTGCGGCGCGCCAGGGTAGACGATGAGCCGAGCGCCCTTGATCAATGCCGCCGAAGCCCGGCCGGCAGCGTCTATCGGCACGATCTGGTCGGCGTCGCCATGGATCACCAGGGTCGGCACGTCGAACTTCTTCAGATCATCACGGAAATCGGTGGCCGAGAACGCGGCGATCGAGTCATAGGTGTTCTTGGCGCCGCCCTGCATGCCCTGGGCCCAGAACGACTGGATCAGGCCCTGGGACGGCTTGGCGCCCTTGCGGTTGTAGCCGTAGAAGGGGCCGGAGGCGATGTCCAGGTAAAGCTGGGAGCGGTTTTCCAGGGACGCCTTGCGCAGGCCGTCGAACACCGCGATCGGCAGGCCACCGGGATTGGTATCGGTTTTGAGCATCAGTGGCGGAACCGAGGACACCAGCACTGCTTTCTTGACTCGGGCGGTACCGTGGCGTCCGATATAGCGAGCCACTTCACCACCCCCCGTCGAGAAGCCCACCAGGGTCACATCCTTCAGGTCCAGCGCTTCAATAACCGCCGCCAGGTCGTCGGCATAATGATCCATGTCGTTGCCGTCCCACGGCTGGCTGGAGCGACCATGACCGCGACGATCGTGGGCGACTACCCGATAGCCTTTCGACGCGAGGAACATCATCTGCGCTTCCCAACTGTCGGAGTCCAGCGGCCAGCCGTGGCTGAACGTGACGACCTGACCGTTGCGCGGACCCCAGTCCTTGTAATACAGCTGAACGCCATCCTTGGTGGTGATGTAGCTGGCGGACTGGACGACGCTGCCGACAGCAGAGACAGTGGCGTTGGTCTGTGCTGGTGCCGCGTGCGCGCCAACGGTCGCGAGTGCCAGGGTAGCGATGGCCAGGGTGCGGTTGAATGTGTTCATGGGGCTCTCTCCATAAGGGCTGGGTGATTGTCGCGACCGCTGTCGATCGCGTTGGTGGGCAGATTAGAGAGAGGGGGCGATGACGAGAACGGCGTTGGTATCGATAGCGACTATAGAAAAAACAGATACTTGGGACGCTTCGATTGTGAAAGCTTGTCCGCGATGAAGCCTCGAAGGTGGATCGTCCGTTCAGTCCAACACACCGGTGTTTGGGTCTATGCTTACGTTGTATTTCCGATCCGCTCACCCATGAAAAGCCAGTAACCCTCCAGGGAGAACACGTGAAACCTTCGACACCCGCCACGGCGTTGCTTTGCCTATTGCTCGGCACAGTTGTCGGGGCCGAGGAGTATCAGATCGTCACCGAGGAGTGGGCCCCGTACAACTATCAGGAGAATCATCAGCTCACCGGCATGACCACGGAAATCGTTCGGGCCATCATGGCGCTGACCGGGGATGAATTCGAAGTGGTGCTGCAGCCGAGTATGCGAGCCACTCAGGTGTTGAAGACCCGGCCCAAGACCATCATGTATTCGCTGTTCCGCACGCCGGAGCGTGAGCCGTTGTACAAGTGGGTCGGACCGATCGTGGAGGAATCCATCTATCCCTATCAACTGGCGAGTACACCGCCGGGGAATTCTCTGGAACAGCTGCTGGGCGCCCCGCAGATCACCACACGGCACGCCGGGCTGTTGCCTGAAAAATTGAAATCGCTGGGCTTCAAGAACCTCGACAAAAGTGCAACCGAGAGCAAGTTGCTCTATCGCATGCTGCTGGCGAGGCGTACCGATATCATCGTGGGGGACACCGATGCAGGGGTGGCGTATTACAGCCACCAGTTGAACATCCCCCCCGGCACCCTACGCAAGATACCCATCGAGTTGTACCGTTCATCGCTGTACATCGTCTTCAGTCCTGACAGTGACGACAAACAGGTTGCCGCATGGGCCAATGCCTTGGAACAACTACGCCAATCTGGCGAGTTGAGGCGTATCCAGAATCGATACGAGCGGCTGCAAGGGCAATGAACGGTCAACCGAAAGAAGGCATCGGCCCCAGCGAATTCAGAATCCAGGTGATCGCTGCCGCCGCCACGAGCACCGCGACTACCACGCCGATGAACAGCCACTTCAGGATCTTCGGCAACACCGGCGGCTTGGACCGTGGCGCGAGCGCTTCTACGGTGAGCCTCATCTCTTCGGCGCATCGCGGGCAGGCCGCGTTGTCGTCGAGGATGAGGCTCCTGCATTGATCACAGATTTTCATGTCGTCGACTCGGGGCTCAGAATTTGTGGACGATACCCAGCCTACCCATGATTTCCAACGCATTGACCAGGCCCAAGCCGTTCATGGACAGGCAGGCAAAGGTCTGGTGCTCATCGAAGTGAGTACCGATGGCCAGCAGTTTCAGGTCATGGGCATCCAGTTGTGCGTTGAAATACTGGAGCAGCGCCCGTTCCCAATCGTTGGCGCCGTTGATGGCATCGACGGTTCTACGGTCTGGTGTCGCGATCTCGATGTTCAATTGCCTCAGCGGGGCAAGGGTGTTGACGGCGATGACCCCGCAGGACGACCACTCTTTCCATTCGAACTCGGCCAATTGATTGGCCTGGGCAAGGGCTGATGCGACTTGAGTCCACGCCCAGTCCCACTGTGCCGTTGGCGGCGCAATGCCTTGAATGAGCGCTTGCGCGCGATCCTCGTCGAACAGGCAATCGAACAGATCGGCCAACGTCTCGACCCGATCGGGCTGTGGCTCCTGAACGTCCAGGTCCCGGCTCAAGCGTTGCCACAGAGTGGCAAGCTCCTCCCAGTCTTCCTCATCCATGTCATCTTCGATCACTTTTGCCTTGTCGCCGCGCTGGTAGTTGTCCAGCCGTGTCTTGAGGACACGTATCGCGTCGTCGGCGAGATCGACTTCATAACTGCGGTAATCCAGGTAGTTGGTCTGGAAAACGACGCGATCGGGAAATATTTCCTGGACAAGATCTTCTTCTGCGTCGAAATACGCCGCACCCTCGAGCGCGCCATGGGCGGTGATGATGCGTTGGAACGACAGGGCGTCGATTGGGTTCATGTGGGTCCGATCATAGGGGATTATGGCGTTCACGGGTTGATGTCTGTCATTATCCTGAAAGCCGGAATTTGAGCAGAAGCGTATGAATCGTCAGAAGAAAATCAAGCAGCTACTAAAGGCCCACGCTAAAAAGGCGAGTGCCAAGTTGGCGCCGAAAAACAAGCCCAAGTACATCAGTAAAGCGGATCGATTGAAACTGGCTGCTGAGTCCAGTGAAGACTCGATCATTACCTCTGAGGCTTGAGCGAAGTCAGTTAGTAGGTCACAAGACTGTGGGAGCGGGCACGTCGTCGCACACAGATGTTGCATGTCCCGCCAATCCCCTGTGGGAGCGAGCCTGCTCGCGATAGCGGAATATCAGTCAGCCGCCACTGGCAAATCTGGAAACGCTCCTTTCAGGTAAAGAACTTGCTCGGCGTCTTGCCAAACTGCTTCCTGAACATGTTCGTAAACGCACTCGGACTGTCGTACCCCAGCGCTAGCGCGACATCGATGATTTTTTCTCCCACTGCCATTCGCTCAACCGCTTGCAGCAGGCGAGCCTGCTGTCTCCATTGTCCGAAAGTAATCCCGGTTTCCTTGCGAAACAGCCGCTGGATCGTCTTCCCATCAAGGCCGAGGCGGGCGCTCCAGTCCGACAGTGTCGAGCCATCGGCAGGGTCGCCTTGCAGCGTGACGCAGATCTTCTTGATCCGTGGGTCCGTGGGTTGCGGAAGGTGCAGTGGTAGGGTGGGGAGGAGGGCGAGCTCATCTAGAATCAACGCCATCACCCTGGCCGCGCGGGTGTTCGGGGCATGGGGGAGCGGCAGGTGCACGGCGACCTTGATCAACTCACTCAACAGGGCGGAAATGCTGACGGCCTTCGTTTCGGTCGGAAGGTCTGCCACTGCATCAGGCCGGACGAATACGCTGCGCATTTTGACGTGCCCCACGCACCGCACGGAATGTACCTGCCCGCGTGGCATCCACAGCCCCCGGTTCGATGGGACCGTCCACTGGCTTGATGCCGTATGCACCACCATCACGCCTTCGACGGCGTAGATCAGTTGGTGCTTTTCGTGGGAGTGCGATGCGATCAGCCAATTATCGGGGTAATCGGTCGCCCTCCCGATCATCGTCCAGGCACCCTCATCAATCTCGAGCAACGCTTCATTCAACGGTTTGATCATGATGTCCTTTTTGCGACGGTTGATTCCCTTGTCCAGTGAGACAGACATTTTCGTGGATTCTAGGATTATGACGCGCCTGTCAGAAAGTGCTGCCACCTTCTGCCCGTTTTTTTCAGACCTATCGCCTGGAAGCTTTTGTCATGTCCACCACCGCCACAGCCTCGACCACGGCCTCCGTCGTCAACCAAACGAGCCCGCTTGTCATGCGGGTCATCGGTGCCTGTGCCCTCGCGCACCTGATCAATGACCTCATCCAGGCCGTGCTGCCTTCCATCTATCCGATGCTGAAGGCCAACTACGGCCTGACTTTTACCCAGGTGGGATTGATCACACTGACTTTCCAGTTGACCGCCTCGCTATTGCAACCGTGGGTGGGCTATCACACCGACCGTCATCCCAAACCCTGGCTGTTGCCTGCCGGGATGGTCTGCACCCTCATCGGCATCCTGATGCTGGCGTTCGTCGGCAGCTTCGGCGCCATCCTCCTGGCCTCCGCGCTGGTGGGTATCGGCTCGTCGACGTTCCACCCGGAAACCTCGCGCGTGGCACGGCTCGCTTCAGGTGGTCGCTATGGGTTGGCGCAGTCAACGTTTCAGGTCGGCGGTAATGCCGGCAGCGCCTTCGGTCCGTTGCTGGCCGCAGCCATCGTGATCCCTTATGGGCAGGGCCACGTTGCCTGGTTCGGCCTGTTTGCGGCCTTCGCAATCCTCGTGCAATACGGCCTGAGCCGCTGGTATCGCAATCACCTCAACCTGTTCAAGCTCAAGCAGGGCGGCAAGGCGACCCACGGCCTGTCCAGGCAGCGAGTGACCGCTGCCCTGGTGGTCCTGGCGTTGCTGGTGTTCTCCAAGTATTTCTACATGGCGAGTTTCACCAGCTACTTCACGTTCTACCTGATCGAAAAATTCCAGCTGTCGGTGACCAGTTCCCAGCTGTACCTGTTCCTGTTCCTGGGATCGGTGGCCGCCGGCACCTTCTTCGGTGGTCCCATCGGCGACAAGATAGGCCGCAAGAAGGTCATCTGGTTCTCGATACTGGGCGTGGCACCGTTCACCCTGGCGCTGCCTTATGTGGACCTGTTCTGGACCGGTGTGCTCAGCATGATCATCGGCTTCGTCCTCGCCTCGGCGTTCTCTGCCATCGTCGTCTTTGCCCAGGAACTGGTGCCGGGCAATGTCGGCATGATCGCCGGCGTGTTCTTTGGCCTGATGTTTGGTTTCGGCGGGATCGGTGCTGCCTTGCTGGGGTATCTCGCTGATATCCACGGTATCGAATATGTCTACACGCTGTGCTCCTACCTGCCGTTGCTGGGTGTGTTGACCATTCTGCTGCCTTCGACCAAAGGCGTCTGAAAGCGGGACTGCTTCATTTGGCTGATGTCCCTCTGTGGAAGCTTGCTCGCGATAGCGGTACATCAGCCGCTGAAATACTGAATGTGCCGCCGCCATCGCGGGCAAGCCCAGCTCCCACAGGTCCGGCGCTGTACGCAGAGACATGCATCTCGCAGATTCGCTGTGGGAGCGAACCTGCTCGCGATAGCGGTAGTGCAGTCACCGGGATGCTGGATGTGCCGCCATCATCAGAGAAAAAATCATTCCCTGAGCGATTTCTTGACCATCAGGCAGGCTCTCCGATACACCACCAGTGGACGTCGACCTCATCGTCGCTCTGGGTTACGTCAGTATTTCATAGCGATAGGGTCAAGCGCTTCAAGCAAGCCCAGTCTTCAGATCCGGATGTAATCACTGCATTGGCGGATACCCTTGTGAGTACCTGCGACCAGATGGACGTAATGACCGTTCACCCAGTCAACCGGCAGGCAATCATCCACCTCAAGCACTGTATCGGTGTGTGACTTGAGCCATTCCGCCGGCATGCGTCGCTTGCCCAATTGCCTGGCCTGGGCCTTGTCCCGAGCCACCACCAGCAGGTAGCGGTGTGCCTCGCCAAACACGTCGCGCTCGTAGCCACCAAGGTTGATGAAAAACAACCTTGGTTCATGGGGCGCCGGGGCCATCGGGCTGAGTTCCACCCGGTAGGTATCGATGCCGTCGACTTCCCACCAGGAGTCGATGTGCAAACCCGCTTGGCTACCGAACCAGGCCTGGCGCAGTTGAGGGTATGCGTGTTCCAGTGAGTCCGCCTGCGTGAACACGACGTCGTGTACCTCGATGCTGGCGCGGGGATGACGGCCACCGAGCATGACTACGTACAGCATGAAAACTCCTTTCAGGGGGGCCGTGTAGCGCATAAATCTATACATGCTTTGAATTTATCTGTACAAGAAACTAATCTTGTACAGATATTTATCATTCTACAGGTTTCTCATGGCGCATCCTGTTCGTTGGGCCTGCCTCTGCCTGATGCTGACGGTGATGTCGTCGGTCGCCGCGGACTGGCGAAAAACGCTGCCAACCGCGCAACGGCTGGGTGAGGGTGAATTCACCTGGTTCGGCCTGCGCCTGTACACCGCCCGGTTGTGGACCGTCGGCCCGGTTCAGGACTGGAACCAGCCCTTCGCCCTGGAGCTGCTTTACCACCGATCAATCTCCCGGGAGACACTGGTTCAGGCCAGCCTCGAGGAAATGCGGCGGCTTGGCGCCGACGGCGTGACACCCCAATCCCTTGCGGCCTGGCCCCAGGCGATGGAGGCCGCATTCGTGGACGTGCGCCCCGGCATGCGCATCACCGGCCTGTATCTGCCGGGCAAGGGTTGCCGCTTCTATGTGGACGGCAAGCTCAGTCATGAAATTGCCGACCCGGTGTTTGCCCGGGCGTTCTTCGCCATCTGGCTGGATCCGCGAGCCCGCGACCCACAATTGCGCCAGCGCCTGCTTGGCCTGGCCGACAACGACCGAGGGACCTGAACATGTACAAAGCGCTTTTACTGGTTGCCTGCCTGTTTCTCGGCAGTTGTGGCAACGTCGGTGTCGACCGCTACGCCGGGGAGCGTCCGTATTTGGACCTGGCGGCATTTTTCTCGCGACCGGTACAGGCTTGGGGGATGTTCCAGAAGCGATCCGGGGAGGTGGTCAAGCGCTTCCACGTTCGCATCGACAGTCGCCGGGAAGGAGAGCGGCTGATCCTCGACGAGCATTTCCTCTACAGCGACGGCACGCGGCAACAGCGCACCTGGACAATTGTGCCGGACGGCCCGGGTCGCTGGCGCGGAACGGCAGGGGACGTGATCGGTGAGGCCCGGGGCGAAGTGGCCGGTAACGCGCTGCGTTGGCGTTACCGGCTGGACCTGCCTGTCGAAGGGCGGCACTGGGAAGTGGACCTGGACGACTGGATGTACCTGATGGATGACGACACCCTGATCAACCGTTCGAGCATGAGCAAACTGGGGGTGGAGATTGGCCAGATCACCTTGTTCTTCCGTCGCCTGCCGGAGGGCGCGCCATGAATTTGAATCACCTCACCGAGCGAGTCATGGCCGGAGAAGTCGAAGCGCTTGAACTGCTATCGCTGGAAGGCGGCTTCTACATCCTGCGCGCCATTACCGCTGCCGGTCCGGTCACACTGAGCGATGCGCAAGGGCAGCCTGTTCGATTGCGTTCATCCACCGAGCTTCGCCAGTTGCTGATCGACCTGCCACCGGTGCCGTGCACGCTGGTGCAGCACGTAGTGCATGATGAAATGTGCGGACAGCGGGACGGTCCCGTCGCGCCGTTGCGGCTGCCGTTGACGCTGGCTAGCCAGTGGTAGGGATGCCGAGGGTCAGCGCCACGCCGCGATGCGCAGGAGCAGGGGGAAGGCCATCGTCCAGACCGCGCCCAACAGCAGGCCCGTTTCCATAGCGCCCAGCGGCATGGCGACATCCGCCACCCTGGCACCGCCTATGTAAGCCAGCGGGCCTCCCACGGCCCCCAGCAACGCCCCGCGCCAAAAGGGCCGGCCGGCCCAGGCCAGGCTGTGGCGCAAGCCGCTGGCCAGGACCAGCCATAACAGCGCCAGCCACAGGGGGAGCGGCCAGGTATCGAATCGAAACACCTCAAGTGATCCTAGCAGGCTGTCCAGCGCGCAACCGGCCAGGGCGGTGCGTAGCAGGGCCTTTACCTCGCCCTTGAAGTCCGGGCACAGGCACAGGTGCAGGGCCAAGCCGACGGCTACCAGCGGCAATAGCCAGGGGCGTTGGGCCCCCAGCACGCAGATCCACCAGCCGAACTGCAACCAGAGGGCATTGACGACCAGCCATCTTCCCGGCATCAAGCCTGCCCGGGCAAGGCCGCACGCCGTGCCTGGGGCGCGGCCCAAAGCAGTTGCGCCACGCCAATGGCGCGCTCCTGGAAACCGCCCTGGCAATAACACAAGTAAAACTCCCACAGGCGCTGGAACGTATCGTCGTAGCCCAGTGTCGTCAGTTCGGTGCGCGCCTGGCGCAAGTTGTCACGCCAGTGCTCCAGGGTGCGGGCATAATCCACGCCGAAATCCTCCAGGTGCACGAGGTTGAGCCCGGTGTGACGGCTGGCGGTGTCCAGCATCACGCTCAACGAGGGCAGGGCGCCGCCCGGGAAGATGTAGCGTTGGATGAAGTCCACCGAGCGCCGTGCCTGGGCATAACGCTGGTCGCGGATGGTGATCGCCTGCAACAGCATGAGACCATCGGATTTGAGCAGCGCCGCACACTGGCGGAAGTACACCGGCAGGTAACGGTGGCCGACGGCTTCGATCATTTCGATCGAGACGAGCTTGTCGAATGTGCCCTTGAGGTCACGGTAGTCCTCACGCAGCACCGTCACGCGCTGCTCCAGCCCCAAGGCATGGACGCGTTGCAGGGTATGGGCGTATTGCGCCTCGGAAAGCGTGGTAGTAGTGACCCGGCAACCATGCCGGGTGGCTGCGTGGATCGCCAGGCTGCCCCAGCCGCAACCGATCTCCAGCAGATGATCGCCGGGGTGCAGTTCCAGCTTCTGGCAGATGCTTTCCAGCTTGTGCAACTGGGCTTGCTCCAGCGTTTGTTCGGGGTGCTCGAACTGGGCGGCGGAATACATCATGGTCGGGTCCAGCAGCCGCTCGAACAAGGCATTGCCCAGGTCGTAATGGGCCAGGATATTGCGTCGGGAACCGCGCCGGCTGTTGTGGTTCAACCGATGCAACAACCGCAGGGCCGGGCGACCCAAGCGCGCCAGACCGCCCTCAAGGGCGTCGAGCACGTCCAGGTTGGCGACGAACAGGCGGGTCACCAGCGCCAGGTCCGGGCTGCGCCAGAAGCCGTGGATGTAAGCCTCGCCTGCGCCGATCGAGCCATTACCGGCAATCATGCTCCAGGTGGTGTCATCGAGGATTTCCACTTCGGCCTGTAACGGGCTGGCGGCATCACCGAAGCTCCACTGGCGCCCATGACAGAGCAGCCGCAGATGCCCGTGGCGCAGTTTGCCCAGTTGAGCGAGCACGGCGGTGCGCGCCAGCCCGCCGAGCAAAGGCGCCAGGCCCGTGGACTTGCTAACGCTCAGAGTGGAATTGGACATGATCGGGGTTCTCGCAAGGTTGGCCGAGCGCCAGGTCGCCCTGGCGGGTCGTGTGGTCATGGATAGGAGTGCGCTTGAACAACAGGCGCAGGGCTTGCCAATAAATGGCCGAGACAGTGCGCAGGCTCATCCATGGGAAAGCCAGGATGTATCGGTGCAGCGCCTTTCGATCCAGCGGCTGGCGGCGCAATGCCAGGTCAGCCTCGAAAACCTTGTCGGCGCCTCGCCAGTTCTCCATGTGGATGCGCACCTGTTGCTCGTCCAGGAAGAATCGCAGGTGATAGTCCATATCCATTGGCATGAACGGCGACACATGGAAGGCTTTGGCCACGGCGAACGGTTTCGCGAGGTTGCCTTGCACCGGCAGCACATAATGGAAACGT
Source organism: Pseudomonas corrugata (assembly GCF_001269905.1). Classification (GTDB taxonomy): domain Bacteria; phylum Pseudomonadota; class Gammaproteobacteria; order Pseudomonadales; family Pseudomonadaceae; genus Aquipseudomonas; species Aquipseudomonas corrugata. Next base: position 714,659 of record NZ_LHVK01000003.1, read on the forward strand.
TCACGCCACGGGGTGTTGCGCACCTCAAGCAGGATCGCCGCCAGGTGCCCGTCGCGGTCGTGGCAGAAATAGAAGCTCACCGGGTTGAACGACAGGCCCCAGCAACGCAGTTGCGCGAGCAGGCGGACCGGGCCTTCGGGCGTTTGCCCCGTGGCCTGTCCGACCAGAAAACGGGCGGCCTGGGCCAATGACTCGCCTTGGCGGGTCAGCGCGGGAAGATAGTCGGTCTCGCGCCAGCTCAACGGCGCCAGACGCCAGCGACCCAGCCAGCGCGACAGGCCGAGTAGCCAGGTTTGCTCGTCCAGGTCCAGGTAGAACAGGCCGATCCGGTAGCGGAAGACATGGCGTCGCGGCGACAAGCGACGGTGGCTGATCCAGCCCAGGCAAAGGCTGCTGTTCACAATGTCTCTCCGAAATGCTCAGCCACCTTCAGCGCGCTGACCACCCCGTCCTCGTGAAAGCCGTTGCCCCAGTAGGCGCCGCAGTAGTAGCTGAATTGCTGGCCCTGCAGTTGCGCCTGGTCCGCTTGCGCGGCGGATGCGGCGAGGCTGTATTGCGGATGGGCGTATTGGAAGCGGGCGATGATCTTCGCCGGGTCCACCAGCGCCGTCTGGTTGAGGCTCACACAGAAGGTCTGCGACGCCTGGATACCTTGCAGGATGTTCATGTTGTAGGTCACTGCCGCTGGGGCCTGGCCGCTGCCGCCGAGGCGATAGTTCCAGCTGGCCCAGGCCCTCCTGCGGCGCGGCAGCACGCGGCTGTCGGTGTGCAACACGACGTCATTGTTGGCGTAGTGAATAGCGCCCAGCACGGCGCGCTCTTTCAGGCTGGGCGCCTCCAGCAGCGCCAGGGCCTGATCGCTGTGGCAGGCGAACACCACATTGTCGAAACGTTCGGGGCCGGCGGTACTGGTAAGCGTTACACCGCCTTCGTCGCGGCTGACCCGGCGGACCTTGCAATTGAGGCGAATACGTTCAGCGAACGGTTGGCACAGCGGCGCGACATAACTGCGCGAGCCGCCTTCGATGACCCGCCATTGCGGACGCTGATTCACCGACAGCAAGCCGTGATTGCGACAGAAGCGCACGAAGAACTGCAGGGGAAAATCGAGCATGTCCGCGGGAGACATCGACCAGATCGCCGACCCCATGGGCACGATGTAGTGCTTGATGAAGCGATGACCGTAGCCCTGCGCCCGGAGGTAACTGCCCAGCGTGGTGTTGGCGTCGATACGCCGCTCGTTCAGGTCTGCGAGTGACTGGCGGTTGAAGCGCAGGATGTCGCGCAACATTCCCCAGAACCCCGGCGACACCAGATTGCTGCGCTGGGCGAACAGTGTGTTCAGGTCGTGACCGTTGTATTCCAGGCCAGTGAGAGGGTCATGCACGGAGAAACTCATCTCGGTCGGCCGTGAGGCGACCTTGAGCTGATCGAGCAAGCGGATGAAGTTCGGATAGGTCCAGTCGTTGAAGACGATGAAGCCGGTGTCGATCGCATGCTGTTCGCCGCGCCAGTCCACATCGACGGTATGGGTATGGCCACCGATCCATTCGTCCGCCTCGAAAACCGTCACTTCGTGTTTGCGTGACAGCAGGTGGGCGCAGGTCAGGCCTGCGATGCCGCTGCCAATGATTGCTATACGCATCGCTCATCAGTCCTGTTCATGACGGGCCAGACGTTGGCCCAGTATCAGGCGCAGGCGCGGGGGCATGGCCCCGAGCAGGCGCAACGCCAGGGTGAAAATGCCGGGGAAATTGATCTCCAACGGGCGCCGGGGCAGACGCTTGGCGAGGTGCCGGGCGGCGCGTTGCGCGGACCACAGTTGCGGCATGGGGAAATCGTTGCGGCGCGTCAGTGGCGTGTCGACGAAGCCTGGGCTGACCAGGGTGACGTCGATGCCCTCGCGGACCAGGTCGATACGCAGCGACTCCACCAGGTAGCGCACGGCCGCCTTGGATGCACCGTAGGCACCGGCGCGGGGCAAAGCCAGCCAGGTCACCGAACTGCCCATCACCACCAGGTGGGGACGTTGGCCAGCACGCAGCAAGGGCAGGGCGCCCGCCAGGCAATGGCTGACCCCCATGAGATTGGTACGGATCACTCGCTCGATCACGGCCGGGTCGAAATGGCCCGGCTCCAGGTATTCGCAGGTGCCGGCGTTGAGGATCGCCATGTCCAGCGCTCCCCAGGCCTGCTGGATCCGGGCTGCGATCGCGGCCACCTGCTCCGGGTCGTCGAGATCACCAATGGCCAAAAGTACCTGGCCGGGAAAACGTTCCGCCAGAGGCGCAAGGCTATCCGCGCGGCGACCGCCCAAAGCCACTTGGTGGCCTTGCTCCAGCAGGCTCTGCGCGAGCGCGGTACCGATACCGCTGCTGGCACCGGTCAACCAGCAGCGGCTCATGCCAACCTGCCCTTGAGCCAGCGGATCGCGCCGCCCATGACCGGAATGTGTTCATACAGCAGGGCGCCTGCGTCGAAATAATCCTGATGAAAATGAACCCGGTCGCGCCACTGCAAGTGGCTGCAGCCTTGCAAAGTGATGTGCTGGCCGCGGGCCAGGCGTGGATGGCGGAATTGCAGGGTCCAGCGCAGGTAACCCTCTCCAGGCCGGACTTCGTCGGCGCTGGCGAAGGCATAGCGGATATCGTCGGCGTTGGCATATAGCTCGAAGAAGTAGGCACGCAGGTCCGTCAGGCCCCGAATCTGATGCAGGGGATCGCGGAAGATGATGTCTTCGCTGTACAGCTTTTCCAGTGCGTCGAGGTTGTCGCCTGTCAGGGTGGCGAAGTCCTCGGCGAATTTCTGTAGGTAGGCTGACATGCGGCACTCCAGATAATCCTGTACAAAAATGAAATGTTGTACAGATATGTCTGAAGCGTACGGCTAAATTTGTACAAGTCAATCCCTTGTACAGTTTTTTGTTTAGCTGTTGGTCTCGGCAAGTTGCTGGCGCAGTTGCGCAACCTCTGCTTCCAGAGCGCGAACTTGCTCCTCGGCGGCTATTTGCGCCGTGACGTCGCGCTGGATGCCGATGTAGTACGTCAGTTGGTCCGCTTCGTTGTACACGGGTGTGATGGACAATTCGTTCCAGAACAGGCTGCCGTCCTTGCGGTAGTTACGCAGGACCTGGCGGCAGGGTCGCCCTTGGCTGATTGCCTCGCGGATGGCGGCGATGCCCGCCTGGTCATGATCCTGGCGCTGGAGAAAGCGGCAGTCCTGGTAGAGGATGTCGTCGCCGCTATAGCCGGTGAGGCGCTCGAAGGCGGGATTGGTGTAGATGAGGATACTGTCATCGCCCTCCCGCTCGGCGACGACGATGCCATCGTTGGAGTTCTCGACCATCAATTGCAGCAGTTTTGCGTCGATCATTTGGCCCACCCACGAAATTATGCAGCGTTCTGTGTAGCGCACCTGTGCGAAGCACCGGCGCGGTTTGCCACATGATGACCTACGGATGCTCGCCGCAGAAAGACTGTATGGGTTTAGAATGTGCCACCTCTCGGATAAATCCCTCGTATGACTGAAGCCACTTCACCCGATTTGCTGCCCATGCGTGATGTGGTCAGCCTGACCGGCATCAATCCGGTAACACTGCGTGCCTGGGAGCGGCGCCATGGGCTGATCCGCCCGCAGCGCACCGAGGGTGGCCATCGGTTGTATACGGCCAATGACGTGCAGCGCATACGCGACATCCTGCGCTGGACGGCCGGAGGTCTATCCATCAGCAAGGTCGGCGAGATGCTTGAAGGCCAGCGCGAGGCGGTCCCGCCCCAGGACAGCGAGCTTGAAGATTGGCGCGCGGCCGTTGTGGACGCCACGAGAGCCTTCGATGCTCAGGCGCTGGAAGCACTCTATCGCCAGCTGTTCATGCTTTTGCCCAAGGCTGTGGTGCTGCGCAAGGTCCTGATGCCAGTCTGGCATGACCTGGCTTCGGGCATTGCGCCGGGTGAGTGCAGCCAATGGCTGTTCCTCGATACGTTCCTGCGCGGCCGTCTGCTGTTGCGCCTGCAGATGGACCAGGCGGATGCGCCGCGGGTGCTGTTGGCGGGCACCGAAGGGCACGCCGAGCTGCAATTGCTAAGCGCCGGGGTGCTGCTGGGCGGCCAGCAACAGCGCATCGAGGTGCTCGGCTGCGGGCAGCCATTGGAAGAGCTTCCCCTTGTGTGCGCGGCTATCCAGCCGGCAGCGCTGGTGATTGCGCTACAGGCGCCGGTGAACCCGATCCTCGCCAAGCGTCTTCGTTCGTTGCAGATGGACATCGCATCTCCATTGGCCCTGATAGGCGCGGGGCTGGGCCGCTCGCAAGCCGCCTTGCAAGGCATTCCGCTGTGCCTGTTGAACGAACAGGACGCCGATGTCGAAGGCGTGCTCAACGCCTTGATCAGGGGCAGCCTGGATCTGTGAGCAGCGTTTGCACGGCGCAGTGGGCGAGTACTCAGGCCATCCAAGTGATGGCCTTTTGATTTCAGCGGAATCCCGCTAAAATCCGCCCCCCTCTCCGTGAGCGGCATATAGAAAATTACGCAAGGAAGATGATATGCAATTTGGAAAAGCCATGGGCCTCGCCCTGGCCTTGAGCCTCACTGGCTGCGCCAGCTTCACCAAAGATGAAGTCGCCCCCGTGAACCTGCCTTCGATGGCCAGCTACTCGAACAAGCCGAACGTCTATGTCGACTTCGATTTCTACCAGGGCGAACCCGACAGCGCCAAGGCCACCGAGATGCCGCAAGCCCGGGACATGCTCAAGCCCGAGTTGAAACGGACCTTCGATGAATCAGGTCTGTTTGGCCGCGTGGTTTTCGACGAATTCCAGAAGCAACCCGGCGACTACAGCTTGCGCTTGAAGGTCTATAACCACGCCCCGGGCGGCGGTCAGATGGTCCTGGCGTTCATCAGTGGTTTTTCGCTCGGGGTTATTCCTGCACTGGGAACAGACCAGTACACCATGAGCCTGGAAACCGTGGACGAGCGTGGTCAATCGTTGGCCAAGAGCAGCAACCACGACGCGATCAACACCTGGATCGGCATCTGGTTCCTGCCACTGGCAGGCAACACGCCCAAGGCGGCCGTCACAGACACCTTCAACCGCCAGGTCAATGCGCTGTTGAAAAACTGGGTCGACAACAACCGCATGAAATACTCAGCTGTAGACACTCGCATTCCGCGGGGCTGACAGCCGAGAAGAAAAGAGCTGCGATTGCGTAATACCCGTCAGCAAAGCCTGTGGGAGCAAAGCTTGCTCGCGATAACGACAGACCAGTCAACATTACTGCTGACTGACTTACCGCAATCGCGAGCAAGCTTTGCTCCCACAGGTGTGTGGCTTAACTGACTGGCATTAGCTGCGATTGCGGCTCTTTTTTTGTGCTTACTTCAATGCTTGAGTGAATTGTGGATCGCTGTACAAATTCTTGAGCAGGTCCTGCACCATCGGGTTGTAGTTGTTCGCCGCCGCCGGAATAGCGATCGGGCCGAAGAAACTGCTGTCCCACTCACGCTGCACGTCCTTGGTGGTTTCGTAGAGAACCTGGTCACCCTTGCGCAGCGTGAAGCGCGCAGACAGCTCGCCATGACCGCTGCCCATGCCGGCAGTGAGCTGGTTCTTGATCAGTTGAACCTGCAATTGCCGGTCAGCACGTGGGTCCAGCAGACCCGCCTGGCGCAGCTCATCGTTGATCGCCGCCTGGATGTGCAGTGGAACGCTACCTGCGGGCGAAGAGATCGGGTTCATGCGCACCATCAGCGACCCTTGGTCGGAATCGGCATTCACCTGGGCTTCACGCAGAGGCTGCATCGGCTCATGTTGCTTGAGCTGCTGGACGTTCTGGAAATTGGGTTCATAGCGAGCCATGGTGACGCCGCAGCCTTGGAGCAGGAGGGCGCAGAACGGTAGAGCCAGGTAGAGCTTCTTCACAGCAAATCCTTATGTGCTTTTTTGGAAGGGGGGATTATCGGTGGATGGCATTACGCTATCAAGGGTTGGAAGTGCTGCTGGGTCTCTGAAGACGATTTGTCGCAGGAGCGCCTGACACGGTGGAAGAGAGCTGCATCGTGACCGCTGAGGGGGCTTGTCGGTCCTCACCGCATGAATGCAACTCGGATGTGAACTTGGCGTTACATCGAGATGATAGGATCGGGCCTCTTCACATGCGTGATTGACAACATGGACGAGAGATTTCAGGGAAGCTGCTTGTGCTCAGCAGTTAAGTACGAACTACTTACGTCGCCAAAGGCAGTGAGTCATTGTCATTGCACTCAGTGCCGCAAAGGCCATGGGGCCGCATTTGCCTCATATGGCAGCGTTCCGCGTGACGCGCTACGGATACTTGAAGGCGCTGCCAGGATCAAGGCATTTGCTTCCTCGAAGACGGTAGTACGCGAGTTCTGCGCGGAGTGTGGTTCGAGCTTGTTCTGGTCGCGAGCCGAGGGTCAGTTTGCTGATTGGGTATCGATAGCGTTGGGTTCTCTGGATACGCCCTTCGTGCCTGGGAAGCAGAAACACGTGTATGCCGACTCTTTAGTTGATTGGTACACGCCATTGAAATCAGGTTTTCAGGGTGACTGAGTGCCTAGGGATGGGGACTCTGGTCGTTCGGACGGTAATGGACCAAAAGTTGCCTTTAGTGAGTGGCAGTGATGGTCGACTACTGCCGGTCGGGATGGGCCAGAGTCGATCGGAGTTGGCTGGTTCAGTTACACCACTTCCCGGGACACGATCAAGGCGTGGTATTCATCGGCCGGCCTGGAACAGGCAAACACACTTGGCCAGCGCACTGGCCGTGCCCGAATCACCATTAACACAAGTGCATTTGATAGCATTCTTGAGCGGCCATTCACCCCAATCATGAGTAAAATTTGAAATGCACCTTCCCAGTGACTTGCAAGCGACGCTGGATGCGAAGGGCGGCCTAGAGCTGCCATCGCACCCTGATGCATGGACCCGACATCTGATATCTCAGGTCGCAAGCGGGCTTGAGCAGTATCGAAAGCGAATCGAACAACTGTACTTCGACGGCATTGGTGTGAAGCTGCACTGTGGCATTTACAATGAGTCCGAGGCCCGAGCATTTGCTGCACTTTCTTCTCAGGTTCAGCCGGACAAGGTGGCTTTTATCGGAATCAGCTACGGATTTGTGTTCAACGCAGCTTGTTTCGCGACCATGATGCTATCGCGCAGTGACATGTTGAAAGAGGTGGGCTCACCTGAAAAAGAGCCCCAGCCCAATCCGATCTCCCACATGCCAAGCAGCATGGCAGATTCTCCATTTCATCCAGCCCAGCCTGCCTGCCCAATTCGAAAAGCATTCGCCGCCTTTCTGACTGTTCGCTTTGTCGAGAGTGTCTTCATGCACGAGGTCAGCCATTTAGTCCGTGGTCACCTTGGCCTGATTCAAAGCCTGGGGGGACTCAACTGGTCGGAAGGTGACGATATGCCAGGGCACTTGGCTGCCCTAACCAAGCAAGCGCTAGAGTTCGATGCGGATGGCGGAGCTATCGAAGAAAGCTTTAATTATTTATTTAGTGTTCAGCACGCCTTCTCCATCGGGCATTTCAAGAACGCCGACCCCGCTGCGCTCCGGGCCCTTGAAATCCTTTATGCCGATGGTCCGTCCGCAGCGAAGTATTCGTTTATGGGCATGTATTTGCCGTTACGGATGTTCGAGCATCTGCACTGGGAGCGGGATTTGCAGAACGGCAGCTCTCATCCTCACCCTCCTATCAGGATGCTTTACCTGATGTTCATTTACTCCCTGGCTTTGGTAGAGGCTCTAGATCTAGATATGGACTCTGCCAAAATAACGGTTGGTGAATGGGCAAGGGAATGTGAAGCGAACTACATGGCATTGCACGGCGAAAAAATTGATCCGAGTGGAATTCGAAGCGCATGGTTTTCTCCTGAAGGCGGTACGTACATCGATGACATTCATAACGAGCTGGAGAGGCTGGCCCCTGAATTGGCACGACATGTCATACACATGAGCGTCAAGCCAGGCGGTGGCTCAAGCTGAATTCAAATGCGAGCCCTCCAATTGCCTGGCAAGGCCGATCACGGTGCCCTGTTAGGTGAAATGGCTAAATCGCCCTTGGTTTCGTAGATGCCTCGGACGGCTGCTATGGCTCCAGGCTGTGTGAAAACGTGATCAGCGGCACGCGTTATTGGTCTGCGATGGATAAAAATATAAAGCAGCTTGTGAACGCTTCCAGAATTGTGCGAGGATCAGTTATGACTCAATTCATTCCATGCAATCGCCGTCATCATCACGGACCTCACTCAGGGTGCCGCGGTTGCTCATGCTCATCGAATGCTCAGAATTTTAAACATCCATTCTGACCAATCAATGAACCAAACCAAGGCGCCAATGGCGCCTTTTTTATTGCCTGTAAAATGGAGATCTAAATGACCATGCTTCGCGGAACTCGAATAGTGACAGGAAAAGAAGCTGCAGCCATGCGGGAGATAGAAGGCAGATTTCGGAGCTACCTTCATCGATGCCGGGGCTGAGGAGGCCATAGTTCCTGCATTGTGGGGCCAAGACACGTTTATTGAGAAAGCCGGTGGAAGTGAAATAATTGGACAAATGTGGGCCTTTGACGACAAGGCCGGACGTCCTTGTTGTCTCATCCCAGAAGCAACCGCGCTTTTTCAGGAGCGCAACAACGTACTTCTCGGGTCACGAGATGAAGCGATGTTTTTCTACGTGGCGCGATGTTACCGGTATGAGCGACCTCAAGCCGGTCGGTATCGCGAATTCACTCAACTGGGACTCGAAATTCTCAGCTCCACACCCGCGCAGGCATTGCAGCGTAGCCAAGCAATTTGCTCTGGCTTTCTTGACTTGCTGGGACTTGAATATGAACTCAATCTCGCAGTGAAGCGTGGCTTGAGTTATTACCTTGAGGGGAATGGTTTTGAGGTGCGTTGCCCTGTGCTGGGGGCGCAGCAGCAAGTTGTCGGCGGCGGAGCTTATCGCGAAGGTGCCGGGTTCGGTATCGGGCTTGAGCGACTGGTGCTTGCCTCTGAGATGACTCGGAGCCTGTGATATTCAAACTTCATTTCCTGACAGGGCCACAAAGAAAAAGCCATCCGCTGCGGTCAGTTTTTTGTCGATAGCAAGGCTGGGGGTGTTATGCGCGGTTTCATAACCGAATACGGTTTCCCAGAGTTCCACGACGCTTCGGCGATGGTGTTCATTTGAGTTGTCGGCGATAGCATCCATGGTGTGGCCCTCGAATTGAAGGAGCTGACGCTAGCGCTCTGGCGTGGATAGTGTCCACTGTCTCTTTTGGCAGGACGCGACCATTCGTTAGCATCGTCTGCGATAATGGCGATCATAACAGCACAATGGCATATTGAGTGCTTGTGCCAGTATCCGGCATCAGGGTTTGGAGGACTTTATGCGCGACATTATTGACGGCTTTCTGCGCTTTCAGCGCGAGGTTTATCCGCAACGCGTCGAGCTTTTCAAGCAGCTCGCGACGACACAGAATCCGAAGGCGTTATTCGTCACCTGCTCGGACAGTCGTGTAGTGCCCGAACTTCTTACGCAACGCGAGCCGGGTGAGCTGTTCGTGATTCGCAACGCCGGCAACATTGTGCCGTCGTATGGCCCAGAACCCGGCGGCGTTTCGGCAACGGTCGAATATGCGGTGGCAGTGCTTGGCGTACAGGACATTGTGATCTGCGGCCACTCGGACTGCGGAGCGATGGGCGCGATCTCGCGTTGTACGTGTCTGGATCATCTTCCTGCAGTCGCCAGCTGGCTGCGTCACTCGGACGCCGCGAAAGCTATCAACTCTGCCCATGAGTTCGACACACCCCGAGCGAAGCTCGATGGCCTCGTGCGCGAAAACGTGATAGCGCAACTGGCGAACCTGCGTACACATCCATCTGTGGCCCTCGCGCTCGAGCAAGGGCGGATGAATCTGCACGGGTGGGTCTACGACATCGAGGCAGGGTGCATCGATGCGCTTGATGGCGCGACACGCCAGTTCATTCCACTTGCTGATTCGCCTACCACTGTTGCTATTGCTGCGCATAATGGCAGACAAATGTAACGGTGACAGACGAAGGTCGACCAAGCGCCATTATCTCTGTCGGGTAGGGTTCGAAGCGGATTTTCCATATCAGGTGATGGTTGCCATCATCCCAATGAATCAACATTTGAATGTGAGGGAAGAGCTCAAGCAGGCGATTTGAATATATTCGCGCTCAATAGCATTTCAACCAGGTTTTCCGGCCATACCGTATCACTGCTGGTTCTCAGCTCATGGACCGACCACCAGCGATGATCCGCCATGACCTTCTTCTCATGCGCTGTCCACTCAGATCGGGAAAGGACCCTTTGTCTCGTAAAGTGGCAACCAGACTGATCCGTGTCTATTGTTTCGGGCGACTGATAGCTAACGGAGGCATGGACATGGGCCAGAGCATTTCGCCCGCCGCTTCAGCTGTGCGGAACACAGGCATGGTGGTCACGCCCTTATGGGGTTTGGACAAAATCGGAGGTATCACGGTCGATCCGGACGGTGCTATCTGGCTTGGTGCTTATAGTCGGCTCGGACTAGGAGGCGAAGAGGACTCAGGCTTCACCGGCAGCCTGGTCCGGTTCAACGCTAACGGAAGCCTGGACCGCAGCTTCAGTGGAGACGGTAAATCTCTGCTGCCTGTGTCGCTCGATATCGAGGACGGCGGTAATGCCGCGGTGCAGCCGGGAGGCGGGTACCTGGTGACGCATTACGTGAAAGTTGGCGATGCCTGGGTGTCGGGCATAAGTCGTACCTTGGCTGACGGCAGCCTCGATACGAGTTTCGGGAACGGAGGCACCGCGACAGTGCCTTTCTACTGGAATGACTTTCTAAGCCAACAAGCGTCGTTCTCTGTACAAACCGACGGCAGCTTTTTCGCAAGCGCTGGGTATCCCTCCGGGGAGATCCATATCGCCCGCTTCGACGCGACGGGGACCTTGGTCTCGTCTTTCGCAGAGGGCGGGATCCTGGACCTGCCGGCGTCCGTCGGCATTCACCCCGCCAGCATGATCGACGTTTCGCTGCAGCAAGACGGAAAGGTATTGGTCACGGGGCGAGATACCCTGACCCGCCTCAACCAGGACGGTACTCTGGATAGCAGCTTTGCGAACGGGGGCAGCTTGGCCCTGGAGGTTCATGCAAACGCCCTCGTCATCCAGGACGACGGCAAAATCCTCCTGGCGGGCGCCTCGGGTGGCGTGGCGACCGTGATCCGGCTCAACGCCGACGGCTCGCTCGACACCGATTTCGGTCATCAGGGGCAGGTCAGTTGGGGCTCGGAAAGCGCTCCTTTCTCAGTCGCCGACATGATCGTGCTGGCCGACGGCAAGCTGTTGATTGGCGGAAGCCAGGGTACGGGCGCGGACGGCTATCTGGCTGCCTTGGTTCAGTTGAACGCCGACGGCAGCCTGGACCACAGCTTTGGCAATCCCGACGACGGCTATCACCACCTTGACGGTGGCAACGATGATGACTTCTTGCTGGGTACCGCCTCGTTCGACGATGCGATCCTTGGCGGGGCCGGTAACGATCTGCTCGATGGCCAGCAAGGTCGTGACCTGCTGACGGGCGGTGCCGGGACCGATACGTTCCGTTACCAGTCAATTACAGACAGTTACCGAACCGCAACGGCGGCCCATAGCGACCGAATCACCGACTTCGACCCCAGCACCGATACCATCGAGCTCTCCTCCCTGGGCTTCCTCGGGCTGGGCAATGGACATGACGGAACGCTGGCGATACGAGTCAATGAAAGCGGGACGCGGACCTACCTCAAAAGCTTCGATGCCAGCGCGAATGGGGAGCGCTTCGAACTGGTCTTCGACGGTGACTTGGGCCAAACGCTGAATGAAACCAACCTTCTGTTTCAGCAGGCCAGCTTGATGGGCACCGAAGAGGCCGATCGTCTACAAGGCAACGCTCGAGGTGAAATCATCGAGGGATTGGCGGGCGATGATCGTCTTCATGGAGCGCTAGGGAACGACATCTTGGTTGGCGGGGAGGGCTGGGACCTGTTGGTGGGCGGCGGCAACAACGATGTGTTCCGCTTCGACGCACTGAGCGACAGCTACCGTACCGCCACCGAAAACCACACCGATCGGCTGATTGACTATACCGCGGGCGAAGACAGGATCGATTTGTCCGCCTTGGGCTTTACGCAGCTGGGAAATGGTTACAACGGCACGTTGGACGTGGTGTTCAATGAAGCCAAGAACCTGACGTACTTGAAGAACTACGAAACCGACGCCCATGGGGCTCGATTCGAATTGAGCTTGGTAGGGGACCACTCCGGTTACCGGAACCTGGACATCATCTTCGCCGAGCCCTCGGGGGATGAGGTCTTTCAACTGATCGGAGTGGCGGACCTCTGGGTGTAGGACCCTTTTCGGATGTTTTTGGGGGCGGCGATACTACGTCAGTAAGCGTCTTCGTCAACAACAATCGGTCAGCGGGACAGGCTGCTTCTGGCCGATTGTGTTGAAAAAGTTGCTTTGCCGAAACGGTCTCATCGCTGATCAGTGAAAACGCCTTTTTTGCACGAACCTACGTGAAATCGGAGTCCGGATGCCTCCGCTCAAAGTAAAGATTTCAATCTCACGCGCGTACTTTTCTACCGAGGAAACCATGGCCGACTTTTTCAACAGAATCGGCCAGAAGCCGTCGTTCAGAGTAGGGACATGACCCACCTTGTTACTAGCGGCAAAACACTTCATAAGGTGTGCTGCGCGCACCATGCGACAGACCCACACATGCTGTGGTGCACAGCCCCCCTTACACGATAGCGTTTTCTCTTGAGTTTGATGCCGGCCTTCGATTAGATACGAGGCGTAAACGTTGTGACGTGAATAGCACAATCAAACACAAGGGAATAGCACTAAATGGCAAGGATAGAACCCGTTTTCGGCGGCATCAGCAGCGAAATCGAAAACCCATACCAACCGGGCGACGCCCAACTGATTGACGACGACGTTGTCACGTTTTCAAAACCCAGGATTCTTGATTTTTCCGGGCGTATTTCTCTGGCGCGCTTCTGGCTGATTCGTGTGCCCTTGGTGCTGGTTCTTCCGTGCATTTTGCTGGCGTTCTTTATGGTGGGGTTGCGCCATCAACTGGAGGTTTTGCTGATAGTCGGTGTCACCGTTGTCGTTCCTGCCATCCTGCTCGACGTGTCTCTACTGGTACGCAGGGCACGAGATCTAGGCTGGAGTCCGGTATGGGCAATTCTCCACGTGTTCCCTGTTATCGGCTTTGTGATAACGCTTCCGCTCATCATGCTTCCGGGGCGTAAAGCGATTAATAAATACGGCCCGCCCAATCCACCTCTCTCGACGTTGGTAAAGCTACTTACCGCGCTGTTGGTGGTGCTGGCGCTTGTAACTACAACCGTGCTAATTGCGTATTTTCCCCAATACCACCCACAAGCAATCTACGAGTGGTTCGCTCATGCATTGGTTCAGGCATATCGTTAGCGTACGCGAAGTCCATGCTTCGCCTCATTGCGCGGCGCCAAGTGCTCAGGTGCCTTTGTAGAGAGCGCTTGCGCGCACCACGCGATAGCCCTGCGTACGCCGCGGTGATGTCCATTGGGAAAAGAGAACAGATTTATTTCTCTGCTCTAAACGTCCGCTCTTGGTCGGTTAGCGACCACTGCTCTGGCTAGCTCTTCTATCGACTCGTCAATACGCTCGTATCGTCAAAGGCTGGGTGAAAGCCATTGGCTTTGATCCAGCCATGTATGGCACGCACACAATGAGACGTACGAAGGCATCACTGATCTATCGTAGGACGAAGAACCTGCGGGCGGTTCAACTGCTGCTCGGCCATACGAAGTTGGAGAGCACCGTTCGATGTCTGGGGATTGACGTCGATGATGCCCTGGAAATGGCGGAACAGACCGAGGTTTGACCATGTATAGCGACGGTCGAAGTCAGACCGTCGCTAACCGCCCATTTTCTGCCGGTCAGACTAAAGCGTTCGCCGGTCAAGTCGAATGCAAACAATTGGTCAGTAATTGTGCAGCCGGGTACTCAAGTCCGCCCAATTACGCTCGTGCTGGCTGCACGTTTGAATACGTAAATAATCCTGAAATCCACACAGCTCTAGAACTTGCTGGATTAACAGCAAGCCCTTGACGACGTTTCTTCAGCCGCAGCAGCCGATAAATGAATATGATTTCTATTCGGCTTTGACGGTTTTTTGACCTTTGCCAGCGCATCCTGCGCCCGCCACTCACATCGCGTTACAGCTTGCCCGTTGCCCTCCCGGCCGTTACCTGAATCAGCGCGGCAGTACGGATTGAAAGTTGACGACAGGCTGGCTAGACGCCGTGCCCACACTCCTTGTGCCTTTAGGAATCTCCACCCCCATGAGCAGCAATATCAGTCTGAACAAACTGCCGGAAATCACTCTCGCCTTCTGGGTCATGAAAATCTGTGCCACCACCCTCGGCGAAACGGCCGGCGATCTGCTGTCGATGACCCTGAATGTGGGCTACGCCATGAGCTCGCTGATCCTGATCAGCGCCTTCCTGGTCACGCTTGGTCTGCAGCTGTTTTCCAAGAGCCATAACCCGGTGCTGTACTGGATCGTGATTCTCTCCACCAGTACCGCCGGCACCACCATGTCGGACTTTATGGATCGCACCCTGGGCCTGGGCTATGCCTCGGGCTCGCTGATTCTGATCAGCTTGCTGATTGCGATTTTTGCCGTCTGGCGCCTGAGCGAAAAAAGCCTGTCGGTGGACAGCATCCACACCACCAAGGGCGAGCTGTTCTACTGGACTGCCATCCTGATATCCAACACCCTCGGCACGGCGCTGGGCGACTATCTGGCGGATGACTCCGGCCTGGGCTTTGCCGGTGGCGCGCTGCTGATCGGTTCGGCGATTGCCGCCGTGGTGCTGGCCAAGTTCTACACCCGGATTTCCGGCGTACTGCTGTTCTGGGTGGCGTTTGTCCTGACCCGGCCGTTCGGTGCGACCCTCGGCGATTTCCTGACCAAGTCGCATGAAAAAGGTGGCCTGGACTTTGGCACCATCGGTTCCTCGCTGGTGCTGGCTGCGGTGCTGGTCGTACTGGTGGCCTTCGCTGCCAAGGCCCGCCGCGTCGAAGAAGTCTACGGTTAAGCCGCCATCCCTTTTGTGCTGCAGCCTGTGGCTCTGTCACAGGCGCGCCCCATCAACGCCATGCCTGAACACGCCGAGGCGCGAACGCTATTACTGGGTGGTGATTCTGTTTACTTTCGCCCTTGGCACCGCCGCCGGTGACTGGGTGGCAGGAAACATGGAGATCGGCTCCACCAACGCGGCCTGGCTGTTTGGCGGATTGATTGCCATCACCGCCGTGGCGCACTACCTGGTCAAGGGCAGTCAGCCACTGCGTATCAAACCTGAGCGAGCCCGCGCCTTTCGTACTGGACGCGCCAGTGCTGTCGGTACACGTGTTAGGGGGGAGCTCTGACGGATGCCTAGTCAATGCTGTTGCCTGGCAGCCTCGTCTCCGGGGTTACCAGTGCTCACTGACTGGCGTGTTTCATGCGTTCTGAGTCGGTTGAGTTTTTGGTATGGCATGCGTCCTGGTAGAGGCTGATGCCCATCGAGTAAGCGTTAAAAAATTCGCCACCTGCAGAGGTTATGAATCTCCGCAGGTGGAGTAGGTGCAATGCATAGTTTCTTACAGGTGCCCGATACTGAATGTCACGTCGGTCGGACATACGAAGGCCTCAGCCTGATGACCAGTCTGGGGCCATTCATTGCGAACTATCCGTTGAAAAATTTAGCTGGGCTCTTGCGTCCATGACGGCTGCTCCACACACAACCACACCGAGACGCATAATCCTCGGCCCTGCAGCTTATCCGTGAACCCGAGGTGAACCCTCGCCCCAATACGCTCCGCAATCGCCTTGACGATGGAAAGTCCCAATCCAGAGCCGACTTCCCGGCTCCCCAGGCAGCGATAGAACGGATCAAACACCCGCTCTTGCTCCTCGACCGAAATGCCAGGTCCAGAGTCCTTGACTTGCAATAGTGTTGCGCCCTCTTCAGTGGTCACCGACAGGTCTATTCGCCCTCCTGGTGGTGTGTAACGAATCGAGTTCTCCACCAGATTCTTGACTAGGGTGATCAGGTCCATTTCATTGATGAGCACCTGTACGTCCTGTGCACCTTCAACGCCGATGTCGATGTGTTTGAGTTCAGCCAACGGCAGCAAATCCTCAAGCACCCGCCGGTAGACTTCATGCACTGACACCGTTGACGTCGGCAAACTTGTGAGAGATTGCGCTGAGGCCAGGGTGAGCAGTTGATCGATCAGCTTTCTGCCGCGCTCGATGCCCTGACGTAATGGCAGCAGACGTTCTCGCGCTATATCTGGCATCTCGGTGGTGACCAGTCGTTCGGCTTGCAAGGAAAGCGCTGTCATGGGGGATCGAAGTTCGTGGGCTGCATCGGCGATGAAGCGGCGCTGTGTTTCCATGGCCAGCGCCACGCGCTTGAGCAGTCGATTGATCGCTACGACAAAAGGCCGGACCTCGGTCGGCAGATGGCGCTCGTCAATCGGGTGCAGCGCCTGCTCGGCGCGCTCATCAATTTCACCGCTGATCTCAGCGATCGGGCGGAACAGCTTGTGTACCAGATCGCTAACCACCAGGAGCAGGACGGGAAGCAGAATCAAGAACGGCAACACACTGCGCAAGGCACTCGCGCGGGCATCCTTATCGCGAATGTCATTTTCTTGGGCGACGACGATGCGCTCGCCCCGCGTGGTTGTCCGGACCAGCACGCGAAACACCTCGCCGTGAATAGTTACAGTCGACAGGCCGTCGGCAAGCGTGGTCGGAAACGGCAGCGGTGTCACGGCATCATCAGTACCCTGCGCCTTGCTACCATCGGCCAAGTACTGAACGATGACTCGGGAGTCCTCATCGCGCTCATCGGCACTTAGCTGTTCGGGATACTTGAATTCCATCTGTTGCCGATCAAGCAGAACGGCCACCTGACGCAGGGTATCGTCCTGCATTTTGTGGGCTTCGGCGAATGCCGAAACGAAGGCGAAAATGCCTGCCACGACGGCAACAAGCAGAATGGCTAGCGACAGGGATATGGACAGCCTGAGTTGTATCGACTCACTCAGGCGCTTTTTGAAACCATCCATCCCACACCTCTAACGTTCTTAATGACATGGCTACCCAGCTTGCGCCGCAACGCATGAATCAGAAACTCCACGGCGTTGCTTTCCACTTCATTGCCCCAGCCATAGATGCGGTCTTCGAGATCGCCGCGCGAAAGAATCGCTCCAGGTCGGATCAACAACGCCTGCAGCAACGCGAATTCGCGGCTGGAGAGCAAAATTCCCGAATTTTCCTCGGTGCTGGCTTCTTTTGTGAGCAGATCCAGCGAGACCACGCCGTTGCCGAGTATGGATAGCGCACTGCCACCCTTGCGGCGCAGCACGGCGCGCATGCGGGCCAACAATTCGGCCATTTCGAAGGGTTTGAGCAGGTAGTCGTCTGCACCGCCATCGAGGCCGCGCAACCGATCGTCGAGGCTGTCGCGTGCGGTAATAATGAGCAAGGGCACAGGATTATTCTTGCCACGGACGCCGCTCAGCACTGTCAGGCCGTCCTTGCCGGGCAGACCAAGGTCGAGCAGTACTAGGTCATAGTGTTGGGTGTCCAGTGCGGCCAAAGCCGTTAGGCCGTTCTGTACCCAGTCAACGGCGTAGCTCGCATCCTGCAGTACGCCTTGAATCGCATCGCCAATCATCGGGTCGTCTTCGACCAGCAATATCCGCATTTCCTGCTCCGGCATCATTCTCCGCTACCAGAATGCATGAGGCGCGGCACCTTGCCGAGAGTCTTATCGGCAATGAGCGTCGCGCCTGCAGTGAATCACTTGTTCCAATGTTCGCGAAGCCATTTATCCCTGTTCAGCATCAGTGCGGCTTTGCGTCCTCGGTTCAAGTCTTGGCTTTCATTGAATCAAAGGCTTTCAACAGATCATCCATGGTGGTCTTGCATTTGGCTTGGTCAGGGCTCTTGGCGCGCAAGGCGGAGAGCGCGTGATCGATATCCTTGTCCAGGACATGCCAGTCACTGGCGGCGCGAGGTTTGATGCCGGCTTCGGCGGAGTCCCATGCCGATTCAAGATCCTTGATTCGGGCTTTGGCAGCGGGTAGATCGTTTTTCTCGACGAGTCCGGCGACGTCTACCGCGATACTGTGAAACTCCGTCAAGTCACCCAGTTTTGAGGCCTCTCCCGGGACACGATCGTCGCCGGGGTTAGAGCAGCCTGCCGCGAGGCTGAGTAGAAAAATCGACGCGATGATGGTCGTGTGCCGAATGATGTTGTGCAAATAACGCATGACGACTCCTTGAAAGGTTATTGAGCGTGTTAGTTAGTTACTGGCTTCTGATTACCGACACTGAGTTGCGCGACGGCGACGAGCATGACGATGACGCAGAGGAAAATGGCGCTGGTCCACGTGGCACCCATGCCAAGGCCACCATAGGTTTTGGCCTGGGTCAGCAAGTCGCCGAGCGAGGCGCCGAAGGGGCGGGTCAGGATGTAGGCGATCCAGAAGGTCAGCACCACATTGCCGCTCACCCGCCAGGCTGCGAAGGTGATGGCGATCAGTGCGCCGAAAATAACCGTGCCCCAGGCAAAGCCTAAGCCCAGTGCTTCAGTGGCCAGGTCACCGGCAGCCGTGCCGAGAGCAAAGGTGCAGAGCACAGTTGTCCAATAGAACAACTCTCGCCGGGGAGTGTCGACTTCACGGATGGACAGGTTTCGCTCGACCCGATACCAGACAAAGAAGTTGATCGCTAGAAACACTGAAAACACCGCCGTACTGGTGTAGAGGCTGACGTCCAGTACGTCGGTGAGAATGTCCGTGATCAGGGTCCCGACGATGCTCACCAGCACTACGGTCAGCCAGTAAATCCAAGGGGTGTAGGCTTTGCCTCGCATTTGCCAGAGCAGGGCTATCCCCAGCAGGAGTGCCATGCAGGCACTGGTCCAGCCGATGCCGAAACCTACATCGACGGCAAGAAAATCGGCACCGGTTTCGCCCACGGTGGTGGACATGATTTTGATCACCCAGAAGGCCAGCGTGACCTCGGGGACTTTGTTTAGCCAGTTGGCTTTTGATAGCGCTTGCATGTTGATTGTTCCTCCAGAACAGCGCTTCGATGGGCGCAGAGTGGAGGTTATGCGGTGAAACTTAGCTGGAACTGAGGCGCGCGAAATTTCTCAGTAGCGGCACCAGTGCCTGATAAGAAACTCAGCGATCACAACAAAATTTTTACACCTAAGCGTTCATATTTCACTCATCGCAAGCAAATAGGAATTACTCGTATGAATTTTCTCATTACTCCATCGGTGGCTGTGCTGATGCTCGTCTCCACTGTCGCGATGGCTCAATCGGCAAACGACACGGCTATTGAACTGTCAGTCCGAGAGCACAAATTCACTCCGGCGCCGCTCACGATCCCGGCAGACACCAAGGTCAAGATCACCCTGCACAACCTGGACAGCACCACTGCTGAATTCATCAGCGATGACTTCAAAGGCGGCAAATTGGTAGCTGGCGGGAAGACTGCCAGCTTCTTCATCGGCCCGTTGAAGTCAGGTACTTACGAGTTTCACGACGAGTACCATGAAGCGGCTTCGAAAACCCAGTTGATCGTCAAGTAGCCAAGACGGAGCCCCCATGTTATCGACGGCACTGATCGTTTTTCGCGAAATCCTTGAAGCAGCACTGGTGGTTTCCATTGTTATGGCGGCGACCAAAGGTGTACCTCGCCGGGGGGTCTGGATTTCCGCTGGGCTTTTCGCGGGTGTGCTCGGCGCTTGCCTGATCGCGGTATTTGCCGATGAGATCAGCGAGTGGGCGTCAGGTATGGGCCAAGAGCTATTCAATGCTTCGGTAATGCTGATTGCCGTCCTTATGCTGGCCTGGCACAGCATCTGGATGGGCAGGCATGGGCGTGAATTATCACTGCAATTGAATGACCTTGGACAAGCCGTAGCACGCGGTCAGAAACCACTGACCGGCCTCGCCATCGTGGTCGGTGTAGCTGTCTTGCGAGAAGGTTCGGAAACAGTGTTGTTTCTCTACGGCATTGCAGCGGGTGACCCAGGGCAAACAGGGCAGATGCTCGCAGGTGGCTTAATCGGGATTGCTGGCGGTGTCATTGCAGGGGCGACCATCTACTTTGGCCTGTTGCGAATCGCGATGCGTCACTTGTTCAAGGTGACCAATAGTTTAATTATTCTGCTTGCTGCAGGTATGGCCAGCCAGGGTGTGGGCTTTCTGGTGGCGGCGGACTGGTTGCCCGCGTTTGGCGATACCGTATGGGACAGCTCCTGGTTGCTGACTGACAACAGTATCCTCGGCAAGATGCTCCACACCTTGGTGGGCTACACCGCTCAACCCGCCGGGATTCAGGTGCTGGCTTACGTTATAACCATCTGCAGCATACTGCTGTTGATGCGTTTTTTCGGCCAGCCAAGTCAGGTCGCCCGCACGGAAAGCCTAAGCCAGAGCGCTGCCTGATTTACTCAGGCGCTCAAACTCAGCAAAAGGTCTTAAAGAATGACAACCTGTCTGAGCTTTTTGCAGGGTTATCGAGATAAGTTTGCACTAAGCGTTCGAACCGATCAGCGAGGACATTGAACCTACGCCATGGCGAGTATTGAGCAGGGCTGACAGGGCTGACATCGGAGGGAGTTCCTTTTGAGTTACGCCAGGCGCATCACGGGCGCCAAATCGGTTCAGTCTTCTCTGAGGACTAGGGCAGTCAGTGGCGTAGTGGAATAGGTTGTGGATGGAGCCGGGTGCGAGCAAAAAAATAAAATAGTAAGCAAAAGGGCCGCTGCCCTGAATTAGGTTGCGGCCCTTATTTTTAATGTCGAGTTTGGCGGTTTTGCTGTTTGGATAACTAGGCTCTGTACGAAATCCCGAGAAACCCAATTGGCGCTCCTTGCACGCTGAGATTTTGTAGAGTCACCCGCCATCAGCGGAAAGGAATTCTGTGATGGCAAAGCGTTTGAGGCCTGGGATGTGGTCTCCGATCTCTTCATCGAAACTCATGGCCGGGGGCGAATGCAGCCCGTCATCCCGCTGCGCTCAATGAAGCGCAAGCCCAAGCCTGGTTTACCCAGACTGTTTGATCGGCCCAAGTACCGACAGCGCAACATCATCGAGCGCATGTTTGGCTGGCTGAAAGAGAACCGTCGGATCGTGACACGCTTCGACAAACTCGCAAAAAGTTATGCCGCCATGGTCTCACTCGCATGCTCCATGCGGTGTTTGCGACATCTCTTTTCGTACAGAGCCTAAGGCACTTGAGCGAGAATCTGATATAGAACTGGATCTGAGCACTTGGCAAGTCGCATTCAATGGTGCCGAGCCAATTCGTAACGATACCATGAGTGAGTTTCAGGCTGCTTTCCAGCGATTCGGTTTCAGCAGAGAGGCTGTTTATCCCTGTTATGGCTTGGCCGAATGCACGTTACAAGCGTCAGGAGGCGTCAAGGGAAAAGGCCCGATTACACTGAAAGTTGACAGGCAGGCGCTGCGTGATGGAAAGATTCTGCCAACGGATACCGCACCCTGCCAAACATTGGTGGGGTCGGGTAAAGCGTTGCCGGGAACACGTATAGAAATTGTTGATCCGCTAACCCGAAAAGCACGCAGGTAAGGTTATGCGCAATGCAATACGCACTCAATACATTGATAAAAAACTCGAGCGATGGCTTGGTTAGTGTCGTTCACACATGCAGACTATAAGGATGAATGCCATGGAAGATTTCGCTGCAAGCAATCCCGACTTTGATAAGCACGTCCAAGGAGCGGTACTCAGTATGCCAGCGGCAAAATTACTGGGATTTCATTACAATTACCTGAAGCCAGGTCATCGTGAAATAGAACAGCCAACGCGCAAAGAACTCACTCAGCATAACGGCTACTTTCAAGGTGGTATCATCGGAGCGTTGGCTGATTTTGCCGGAGGTTCGGCCGCCGGAACCTTGCTGCCACCTGGCTGGATAAATATGACTACAGATTTCACTGTCAAACTAATTGCCCCGGCAGAGGGTGAAAAGCTACTAGCCAGGGGACGTGTCATCAATGCATCGAACAACACTACGGTTGCCGCTGCCGATTTGTTTGCCGTGAAACAAGGCAAGGAAACCCTTTGCGCCACCGCTCTGGTGACTATGCGAAATATTCCCCTCAAAGCATGAAGGTAGATCTGACCGCTAATTATATAGCGGCGGACACACCTGAAAATCCGGACGCCGACAGTGCTCCCGTGGGCATTGTCGGTGATCTCCTTAAGGCGCTGGCAGCACCTTCGAGAACCAGTAAATCTCATTCCAAACATCGTTTTCATTTTGAAGCCTGGCCATCAAATCAGATTTCTGTCGATCTATTTAAAGCTAGTACCAAGCCTTCAGGTTTTTGCATGCCTTGATAGTGAGTCGACCCTGATTCGTAGATACGACCGAATGTCTGCTTCTGGCCGATTCTGTTGAAAAAGTCGGCCATGGTTTCCTCGGTAGAAAAGTACGCGCGTGAGATTGAAATCTTTACTTTGAGCGGAGGCATCCGGACTCCGATTTCACGTAGGTTCGTGCAAAAAAGGCGTTTTCACTGATCAGCGATGAGACCGTTTCGGCAAAGCGACTTTTTCAACAGAATCGGCCGAAAGCAGCCTTCCGGGTTGTGAGTGTTGATGGCAGTCTTCGGTCACGCCTGATCACTGACATGTTTGATAAAACCGATGCCGTAGTAAGGCTTGAGGATGCGAACGGGTGAGCCTGTCTGTGCAATCCTCCGGGAGGAAAAAACGGGCACTCTCAAGCGCCCGTCGTTCTATCAACTTTCAAGCTGCGCCTGAAGTCCTCGACCAATCACCTCCAACAAATCACACCCATCGCGCAACGGAATGACCAATAATTGCGCAAAATCCGAAAGCACCACCGTATCGCTGGCAATCTCGGATCGGAACGCTATGTTCTCCAATACCTGAGTCACCACTCGAATGCGGTAATCAGCGGTTGCGTGCAGAACGTCAAGCGGTGCTTGGGTATCGATGAGTAGAGAGGCGGGGGTACAGTCGATGCCGGTGATGGGGATGTATCTCTGCATGGGATTGCTCCAATTTTTAAAGGGCTATCCGATACGCAGGTCGCCAAACCTGATCGCCCTCTTGGGCGACGGGAAAGACTATAGATTTGCGCGCTCAAACCGGACAAGGTGAGAGATTCCGAGAGCATCGTAGGAATCGTGAGAGTTCTGCGCGGAAACGGACCAACGTTTCAGGATTTCGTAGAACAGTGGGAGGGAGTTCTGCATGTTGATCGGCCACCGCTTCGAGCGCACCGCCCAGGATGACCTGCGCATCCACTCGCACAATCGGGTGCAGAGTATCGCCGTCGGCTGGCCTGGATCCGCTGTCTTCATTGCTCATCGTTCTCGGGCTGCTGCTGATTCCGGCACTTGGCCTGATGCTGATGGTTTACACCGGTATCCGCGAGAGCTTGGTGTTGTCGCGCGTGGACGGTAAAGGCAAGCGCCTGACCCGGAACTTTTTTGGACGTCGCGAGCGTGTGCAGTCGGTATTCAGAATCGATGCCGTCAAATACCTTGCGCTTCGTCGTCTTCCGCAGGCTGAGCAAGCCGGAGCCCAGCTGTGGCTGGTGATGCGCGACGGCACCGAGCATCGCTTGACCACCGATAACGTTCCGATAGTGCCGGGCAGTCAACGCACCGACATGTGGCTGCGTGAGCTGGCCGACTACCTGAACGTGGCGGTGCCTACCGAGGTGGTCGGTGCTTCGGCGGTGGCTGCGAAGGCCGCCTACAGGCCGGCTCCAGCGACTACCAGCGGCAAGGCGGTGAGGGAAGCCAGGCGGCGCAGAGGGGGAGGGCGCGCGACTGCGTCCGAATCGAGCGCGAAGCTTGGTATGCCTGCGCGTACCTTGCTCATGCTGTTGGGTACCTTCCTCGCGGTGCTGGAGCTGATTAACCTGGTCGCATTGGTGCCGTCTGTGTTTACCGGACGGCTGCACGCCAGTGGTTTTCGAATCGGCTCGACGATTTTCTACTGGGCCGAGCAACCGCTGACCTTTTCCTTCAACTTGCTGATGGGTGTGGCCGAGGTGTTGATCATTGGAGCCATCGCCTGGGGTTGCCTGCGCATGGCGTTTCGGGGGCGGATGGGTTCCTTTCCCTGAGGGAGCCGGTTCGGCAGAGGCGGCCCATCTGGTGGGCCGCCGTTTCCAAAGGTTAAATATCCATCTCGCGAACTTTGTCCCAGGCCCATTCGGCAAGCCTGCGAAAGACCTCACGCAAAGCTTTCCAGAGAAGGACGAGGACAATCTTTTTCAGCCAATCAGGTGGCTTCCGCAATCCGCTCATTACAGGTCCTCTGTAGTTGAGTGCATGTTTGCGGGCGTTTTCTGCCTATGTGATTTGGCATTATCGGTAGCGTGACTCATGGGATGAGCCAGGCACCTGTCTGCCGTCATGTGCTTCGCTGAGACCCAAGCTCCAGTGCTTTCAGGTCGAGCTTCATGAAGCGGCATCAGTCGCACAAATCCTATGTGCGTTCTGAGCGGATTGGGCACCTTGATTATCGGTGCGGATATTGGGGCTGCCACCTGCCCGACGTTGAAAGCGTCTTGCAAGCACCGTATTGGCTGTCCGCCGTGAGACGTAACAGGCGCTGGTAACGAGGCTCTCTCGAGGTAGAGCTCATTCCAGAAAAACCTGGCCTGGATCTGCCAGGTGCCCTCGCGATCATGAGCGACGGGGCGATGTTTTTGCTCTGCAAGCCCCCCTCTGGGCGACGATGCAGCGAGCCTCATGAGCTCTGAGCATGCTTGCACGCGTTCCAGTCCCTGGAAACGTACAGGCTGATAAGCGACTCGTGGGCATCAAAGTGCCGAGGTCACTGCGATTCCCAGCTTTCTATTGAATAGCCAGGTGTCTTCCAGACGCAGAATCTCAACTGGATGAGAGTCCTGCCCGGGAGGCCCGAAGGCCAGACATAGGGGCTTGAAACGCCCGGCCTCTGATTTTTCAGAGCGCATGCGAGATTAGCCTGCTGCTCGGATGACTTGCAAGCGCCGCGGACCTGCAATACTTGCATTTTGACGCTGTCCATCGATGCGCTGTGCAACCCGGCTTCGAGACGAGTGACATACGGAAATTGAAAGCGCCATGACTGATCGCGCTACTTCCAACAAGATGGCCACGTCCTGCTGCACCGAGCTATCCCAACCGAATGGCTAGCAGGGCTCCGTAGCCTGTTCGATGCGGGCGTAGTGCCCTCGGATCAATGGCCAGCCCCGGCCAGGCGACACGGCTCGTGGTTTATTGTGCAGCAGGTCATCTATGCATAAGCCTATCTCGATTTCAACGCTTGCTCGGAACCCGGCGGCTGACGCGATTGCTGTTTTGAAACGATTAACCAGCATCTGGCCAGCCAGGGTCTGCTGCTGTTCAAGGAAGACACCATTGTCGACGCCACCCTGATCACCGATCACCGTACAGCCCTCGGTCAAGTTATTCGGTCTGTTTGGGGCAAAAAATCGGATGCTGGCCCATAAATCAGCAATATGAGGGCAGAAATCGATCCCATAAACGCAAATCAGGTCGAAGGGTTGAAAAAAACGGCCTGGAAATGGAGTCCGGTGCGAAAGGGTTAATTGTTCTGCATCTCCTTGAGCGGCTACCGGCCAATAGGGGCATTGTTTACCGACTGGAAATACGTTCTGGGAGTTTTTTGCGGAAAACAAGTCGAAAAAAAGAGAAATGGCTTTTAGCTATCACTCCTTAATCGCCAATCACTCTAAAGGTTTGATAGCGCTTTCTTTAAGTGCATCTATTCTCGTATCTGCGCAACGGATGTAAGGATGCTTTGCGCATGAACCCACTACGATGAATCTATTAAAGGATTATCCCATGGAAAGTTTTGCTATTGCGGCATCGCAAATTAACTGGAACGGTGGCCAACGAATTACTTTAAGTGCCGGTGATACCGCCACCTGCACGACTTTGCGCCCCGGTCAGATTTACGGGATCTTCATATATAATTCTGCTGGCAATGATAACAATGCCGCCGTGAATGTTGTATGGAGCAATAGCCAGCCCCCTGCAACCATTACTGTCCCTGGCACCACCGCGAATGCCGGCTTGGCCTCGCTGGGCTTTGTTTCTGGTAGTGACACTCAAACCATTTCAGTTTCGCTACCCAGCAACAGTGGCAACGCACAGATCGAGGTGTGGTTGGGCAGTACCAGCATGCCGATAAACACGAGCGGACTAAGCAACAACTCGTTGCAGGCCAACGGAGAACAGTACCCGTTCAATAAATATAGTCGCTATTATGCGGTACCTGCTTCGAAATGGATGAATCTGACAATTGTCAGCAAGATCACTCAGTTCATTTCGTGCCAGTTCCGCGAAGCGGCTGCAACTGTATTTGTCGTCAATGAAACGTCCAATGGTCTGCTGGCTGGACAAGTCACTAATATTGGACCTACCGCGTCGGAAAAAGGAGCAGTGACCATTGTTGCGACTCAGATTCAAAACGTTAGTAATAACTTGCAAGGGGACGGTACGCAGTGGGTCTGGATGGATGCGGACAGCCAACAAGACTCAACGAACGCCAGCATTTCTTTACAATCGCTCTAAGTTGCTAGCCTGCTAACAGAAAAGAGTCACGCGATACGTGGCTCTTTTTAATTCATCAGCTTTACCCGTGCATGGGAATCACCGACAGTTCCCTTCCACCAACGGCAGTTGTGGTTCGTTTTCTGTCGCTCATGACCGCAACGTGTTTGGACACCGCGAGCGGTATTCAGAATTGATGCCGCCAGATACCTCGAACTTCGTCGTCCACTGGCTGAACGGACCCACATCGCCTCTGATTGCTACTATTACTCGACGCATGGACACAAGGACATTGCCAGCGCCATGACTAACCGCAGTCAACTCCACCTGGATGGCTACGTCCTCCTGCATCGAGCGATCCCAACCGAGTGGCTCGCAGAGCTCCGTAGCCTATTCGATGCGGGCGTAATACCGTCGGATCAATGGCCAACCCCCCGTGGCTGGGATTGGCGTCATTCGCGACTGGACTGCGATCCGAAGATCCAGGCGGTGTGTCGTCTGCCGCCGTTGCTGGCGGCAGTGGGCGAGTTGATCGGCGAGCGGTTTTTTCTCGCGCAGGTGGAAGGACGCGAGCCCCTGAAGGGCGGTGGTCACCAGCAGTTGCACCGTGACCTGTCGGCCCAACGGCCAGGCGACACGGCAGTCGCCCTGGCTTTTTTTGACGACTACGGTCCCGAGAACGGCGCGACGCGGATCGTGCCTGGCAGCCATCGCCCGGCGCGGGAAACGCCACCCTTCGACTTCACTGACGAGTCCCGCTCCGTGCAGCTTTCGGGATGTGCCGGCGATATCCTGGTGTTCGATGCCGAGCTGGTCCACGGGGCTGGTCTGAACGCGAGTGGGGCACGTCGTCGCTCGATCCTGATGGGCTATTTTTCGGAGCAACTTTATGCGTCGCACCTGGAGACTGCGCACTTACGGAGTATCCGGATGGACACGAGCGAGCGCTTCGAGCCTGCCGATTTTGTCTTTGGTTCGATATGGCCGATGCAGTAGTCAATTACCGTATCTGCGCAGTACGCCCCAGCCACTGCTCACGGTCCAACGCCCATACTTCCTTGTCCAATTCGCCGCTGACAAATCGCCCCCGTTCTGTCCTGAGCAATCGCATTCGCTCACGTTCCGAAATGCGCCGAGAGGCCTGGTTTCCAACGGCCTTGGGCACCACCATCATCGGGCGATCAAGTGTGACGAACCAGTACTCGTTGATGACTTCACAGGCCTCGCGCATGTAGCCGTGGCCTTGCCACTGCGGTGACAGCCAGAAGCCGCGGTGGTTGTCTGGTTGGTCGAAGAGGGAAATGCTGCTGATGATCTGGGCCGGGTTTGATGCCAGCCGAATCATCCAATGCCACTCTTCGCCGCGCTCGATGGCGGGCAGGGCGTGGTCGCGCACGTAGCCCAGTGCGCCGTCGGCGGGGTAGGGCCAGGGCACTCGGCTATCGAGATAGCGAACCACTTCCCAATGGGGGAACAGCGCCTGGATGGCGGGGGCATCTGACAGTTGCAATGGCGTGAGGATCAGGCGTTGGGTTTGGAAGGTCGGGAGGGAGGACATGACGGTCGATCCTTGAGCGCGGAGAGATGAAGATAATTGGATTCCGGTATGGCTGTCGAACGGGTGCTGTGACACGAGTTTGGGCTATGGCTGCAGGCCCTGTTTGCCCAGATCCCGTGTGGACACACATTCTGCGTCCGACACCAGCCCCCTGTGGGAGCGAGCTCTCGATGGCGGTGAGGCTGTCATGGTGTTGGTTTACATCATCCATCACCGAGGCCGCCTTGCACCTTCCCTGTTCCGGCTCAGGCCCAGGCTGATCGCGTCCAGCATAGAGCAGCTCTTTGTATCGCCGGTGCTTGAGCGCGGCGAGATTGAGTTATGCCCCAGGCGATGACCAATGAGATTAAGGGCGTGAAAATGTACGTTGGTATATCGATGATCATGGTGAGGCGGTTCGATCTGATCCGGTTTTTTTGCTGGCAGGTGCGGCTGTAATGCCACCTGATGCCCGGGCCAGAATACGGCCGTGTTCATCGAAACCGGTTCACCTCAGAACCCTGTGGGAGCGAGGTGGCTGCTTGCTGCGATTTTCTTTCAGGAGTGCTTATGACGAAGATGGCGATTTTTCTGGGTGGCTTCCTGGCGCTGACCCTGCTGATTGGTGTGCTTGCGACCATCTCGCCGGTGTAGACCGACTGTGGCAAGGGGATTTATCCCCTCGCCACAGAGGCTCCTATTGCTATCGATGCAAAATCACCTGTGCAATCTCCTGCAACCCCATCACCCGCTGGGCGGCGTTGAGCTTGATGGCTTCCTTGGGCATGCCGAAGACCACGCAGCTGGCTTCGTCCTGGGCCACGGTGGCGCTGCCGGCGTCGAGCATTTCCTTCAGGCCGCGGGCACCGTCGTCGCCCATGCCGGTCATGATCACGCCGGTGGCGTTGCGGCCGGCAAACTTGGCCACTGAGCGAAACAGTACGTCCACCGACGGGCGATGGCGATTGACCAGCGGTCCGTCCACCACCTGCACGTGGTAGAACGCGCCGCTGCGAGTCACCATCATGTGTTTGCCGCCGGGGGCGATGAGGGCCAGGCCCGGGTGGATGCGGTCGTTGTTGCGGGCTTCGCGGACTTCGATCTGACACAGGCTGTTGAGCCGGGCGGCGAACGAGGCGGTAAATTTTTCCGGCATATGCTGGACGATGACGATCCCCGGACACACCCGCGGCAGGGCAGTCAACACCGCCTCCAGGGCTTGCGTGCCGCCGGTGGAGGTACCGAGGGCGACGATGCGTTCAGTGGTTTGCGCCATGGCGTGGCCGTTCGCGGCGGGCAGCATGGCATCGGCGTTGAGCTTGACGGCCGGTACCAGTGGCGCGGGACGCTTGCCCAGGTTGCGGACGTTGACCTGGGCGGCCCCCCGGATCGCCGCCACCAGTTCCGGCGCCGACTCCAGCAGGAAGTTCTTCAAGCCGCTGGTGGGCTTGGTGATGATTTCCACCGCCCCGGCGGCCATCGCCTGCAAGGTGGTTTCCGCGCCCCTGGGGGTCAGTGATGAGCAGATCACCACCGGCGTCGGGCGCTCGCTCATGATTTTCTTCAGGAAGGTGATGCCGTCCATGCGTGGCATTTCCACGTCCAGCACGATCACGTCCGGCCACTCCCGGGCCAGCTTGTCCATGGCAAAGATCGGATCGGAGGCCGCGCCCATGACGTGAATGTCCGGGGTGTCACTGAGAATCGCCAGCAGTACCTGGCGAACCACGGCAGAGTCATCCACCAGCAATACATTGATCTTTTTTGACATGGTTAATGCCGGGTCCTTATCGGTTGGTGCCTGACCCACACGTCGCCGCTGCACAGGTCGAAAATGATGTTGCGATAGCCGGTGCTGCCCATGTCCTGGGCAATCAGGTCCAGGCGATAGAGGGCGGCCATTTCCAGCGCCGCATTGACGTTCAGCCGCGCGACGTCACCGAAGGGGACTTGCCGTTGCAGCTCGGGGAACATCTCGCCGCCGCCGAACAGCTTGAGCTGGTATTCCTCGGGTTCGGTGTGATGGGCCCGCGCCTCGCGGATGAACAGTTCGATCGCTTCGTCGGCGTACATGCCGTTGAGGGCCGTGGAGCAGCGTATGCGGCTGGGCAGCATGAAGTGGCACATGCCGCCGATCCTGTGTTCGGGATGCCACAAGGTAATCGCCACGCAGGAGCCGAGGATGGTGCGCAGCCGAGTCGGGCACGTGGCAAAGCGAAATTCACCCGGTGCCAGGTAGACCTCGGCGACGTTCCTCGTTGCGGGTTGCATGACGGCGCTCATGGCTTGCGGTAAATCGATGGCATCACCATTTTCAATGCATCGGAAACCCCGTTGAGGCTTTCCGAATGGCTCACGATGAAATACCCGCCGGACTTGAGCCGGGGGATCAATCGGGCAACCACTTTGCTTTTGGTGGGTTGGTCGAAATAGATCATGACGTTGCGCAGGAAAATCACATCGAACTCTCCCAGCTCCGGCAGGGTGTCGTTGAGGTTGACCTGGACGAAGTTGACGCGGTTGCGCAACGCTCTGTCGATCAGGAACGTGCCTTGCTGGCTGCCGGTGCCCTTGAGGCAGTACTTCACCAGCAGTGGCTGGGGCAGGGTGCGGGCACGCTCCATCGGGTAATGCCCGGCGCGCGCCTTGGCCAGCACCTGGGTGCTGATGTCCGAACCGATGACTTCCCAAGGTGTGGTACCCAGCCCTTCGGCCAGGGTCATCGCCAGGCTGTAGGGTTCCTCTCCAGATGAGCTGGCTGCGCTCCAGAGGCGAAAGGTCTTGCCCGGTACAGCCTGGGGCAGCACGTGCTGGCGCAGGAAATCGAAGTGCTTGGGTTCGCGGAAGAAGTAGGTTTCGTTGGTGGTGAGCAGGTCCAGCGCCACCTGCAACTCATCGCTGCGCTGGCCGCTCATGATCAGTTTGAAGTAATCGCCATAGCTGCCCAGCTCATAGTGCTTGAGGCGCTTGGACAAACGCCCGGCCACCAGGGCTTTCTTGGCGTCGGACAAGTTGATCCCGGCCGCCTTGTACAGCCAGGATTGAAACTGGCTGAACTCACGATCACTGAGGGTCAGTGAGTTCACAGTGCGTTCCTTGCAGGTGTCGGTGTTCACGGGCTTTCAAACTCCAGCGCAGTCGGGCTGGCTTCGGCCAGTTGGGACATTTCGTCGATAGACAGTACACGGCCCACCTCCAGCACAATCACGAACTTGCCGTCGACCTTGGCCATGCCGCTGATGAAGTCGGCACGGATCTTCGCCCCGAAACTCGGAGGCGGTTCGATCTGCGAGGCCGGGATTTCCAGTACCGCCGATACCGTGTCCACCAGCAGGCCGATGTCCTGGGCGTGGCCGTCTTCGGTGTTGGCCTCGATGATCACCACGCAGGAACGCCGGGTGATCGAGGAGTTCTGCCGACCGAAACGGGCCGACAGGTCCACCACCGGCACCACTGCACCGCGCAGGTTGATGACCCCACGAACGAAGGCCGGCATCATCGGCACCACAGTCAGGTTGCCGTATTCGATGATTTCCTTGATGCAGAGGATGCCGATGGCAAACATCTCTGTACCCAGCATGAATGTCAGGTATTGCGCTTCTTCCTCGACCGCGATGGCGGTTTGACGGGTGGTAGCGATGGCGCCCATGGCTTTTCTCCTTTAAGCGAGCCTGTGGAAGCGGACCGTCAGAATCGGGTGAATTCGGATTCGTCCGGCGCGCTGGCCATGTTGTAGGCAAACGCCTTGGGTAACGCGGTCACCGAGGCCCGGGCCGGCTTGCGGCTGGATGGCCCGGGTGTGTGGTCGACCTTCACCGGCAGGCTGACCGACTTGGGCGGCGTGTCGAGGGTGAAGAAACTCATGGCCTGTTGCAGTTGTTCGGCCTGGCTGCTCATTTCCTCGGCGGTGGCGGCGAGCTCTTCGCTGCTGGAGGCGTTCTGCTGGGTCACCTGGTTGAGCTGGGTCATGGCGGTGTTGATCTGTGCCACGCCGGCGGCCTGCTCTTCGGAGGCAGCGCTGATTTCCTGCACCAGGTCCGAGGTCTTGTTGATCGATGGCACCATCTCATCGAGCAGGTTGCCGGCTTTCTCGGCCATGTCGACGCTGCTGGAGGACAGTTCGCCGATTTCCTGGGCGGCAACCTGGCTGCGTTCGGCCAGTTTGCGCACTTCGGCGGCGACGACGGCGAAGCCTTTGCCATGCTCGCCGGCGCGGGCGGCTTCGATGGCGGCGTTGAGCGCCAGCAGGTTGGTCTGGTAGGCGATGTCGTCGATGATGCTGATACGCTGGGCGATTTTCTTCATCGCCACCACGGTCTGCTGCACCGAGTCGCCACCGTCGGTGGCTTCCTTGGCGGCCTTGCTGGCCATGCCGTCGGTGACCTTGGCGTTCTCGGTATTCTGGTTGATGCTGGCGCTCATCTGTTCGATGGAGGCGCTGGTTTCCTCGACGCTGGCCGCCTGTTCGCTGGTGGCCTGGCTCATGGACTGTGCGGTGGCGCTGACTTGCTCGGAGGCGCTGGCCAGGTTGTCCGCCGCATTGCGCACTTCACCGATGATATGGGACAGCTTGCCCACCATGTTCTGCATGGCGTTGAGGACCATGCCGGTTTCGTCCTTGGAGCCGCCCTCGATTTTCGCATTCAGATTGCCTTCGGCGAGCTGTTCGGCCACCGATGCGGCTTGTTTCAAGGGGCGGGAAATGACCCGGGAGATGAACAGCGCCAGGCCCAGGCCGATCAGCAGCGCGGCAACCAGCACGGCAATGATCGACAGGCGCGATTTTTCAAACAGCGCCGTGCCGCGTTCACTGGCCGCGTTGGCACCGGCGTCATTGAGCTCCACCAGTTTCTGCAGGTCGGCGGTTACCAGTTCGAATCGGCGCCTGGACTCGCCCTTGAGCAACGCGTGGGCCTGGTCGGTCAGGTTCTGCCGGGACAGTGCCAACAGGTCTTTACTGACCGCGAGATAGGCGGTCCAGTCATTGCGGGTTGTCTCGAACAGCTGGCGGTCCTCGGCGGTGGAAAGCAGTTTTTCATAGGTCGCCAGACGGGACTCGAAACCATTCCTGGATTCTTCCGCTTCCTGTTCGACCGTGGTGCGCTCCTGCTCGGAATCAGCGGTGATGTGACGGTTTTCCTTGAGGCGATAGTTCGCGCCGTAGAAACGCATGCCGGAGGCCGCGCGCATGGACGGCATCCAGTTTTCACGAATCTCGGTGGTGGTGCCGTTCACTTCGCCCAGTTGGATGATCGAGAACCCCCCCATGACGGCGGTCAGGGCCAGCACCACAAGAAATGAGGTGATCAGTTTGGTGGCGATTCTAAGATCGTAGAACCATTTCATTGGGAAATACCTCTCCATGGAGTTGCTAAAGCGTCAGCGAGCGTTGGCTTGTGAGAATTGGGTGGGTGTGTAGCGGTTTTCTATCTGGGCGATCTGGGTGAGCAGTGCCGGCACGTCGAGAATCAAGGCCACGGCGCCGCTGCCCAGGATGGTCGAACCGCTGATGCCGCGCAGTGCACCGAACAACTTGCCCAAGGGCTTGATGACGGTCTGGAATTCACCCAGCAGGTCATCCACCACCAGTCCGGCCTTGAGTTCGGCATAGCGCACCACCACCACGTTCTGCCGGCGCGAAGCCCGGCCTTCGTGGTTGAAGTGATCGCGCAGGTACACCAGGGGCAGCACTTCGCCGCGCAGGTCCAGGTAACCCTGTTCGCGGCTGGCGGTGCCATCGTCTTCGCTCAGCTCGATGCATTCCTGGACCATGTCCAGCGGAATGACATAGGTAGACTGGTCGATGCCCACCAGGAAGCCATTGATGATCGCCAGGGTCAGCGGCAAACGGATGCGCACCACGGTGCCCCGGCCCGGTTGGCTGTCCAGGTCCACGGTGCCGCGCAGCAGGGTGATGTTGCGCTTGACCACATCCATGCCTACGCCCCGGCCCGACAGGCTGGTGACGGCCTGGGCGGTGGAAAAACCGGGTTCGAAAATCAGGTTGTAGATCTCCTGGTCAGTCGGGCTGGCACCAGGGGCGACCAGGCCGCGTTCCTGGGCCTTTTCCAGGATCCGGTCACGGTTCAGGCCGGCGCCGTCGTCAGCGATTTCCAGCACGATGCTGCCCGAGTCGTGGTAAGCATTGAGGTGTAGATGCCCTTTGGCCGGCTTGCCGGCGGCCAGTCGCGCTTGAGCGGTCTCGATGCCGTGGTCCATGGCGTTGCGCAGCAGGTGCATGAGCGGGTCGCCGATTTTCTCCACCACGGTCTTGTCCAGCTCGGTTTCCGCGCCGCTGATGATCAGGTCGATGTCCTTGCCCAGTTCCTGGCTGACATCGCGCACCACCCGGCGGAACCGGTTGAAGGTTTCACCGATGGGGATCATGCGCAGGCGCAGGGCGCCGTCGAGGATCTCTTCCACCAGCCCGGACACCGTCGAGGTGGCCTCCTGCAACGAGTCGTCGTGGCAGTTGCGGGCCAGCAGGCTGGTGCCGGCACTGGCGATGACCAGTTCACCCACCAGGTTGATCAGCTCATCGAGTTTGTCGGCGTTGACCCGCACATAAGCGCCGTCCTTGGCCTTGTTTTCACTGCTGGCCGATGGTCTGTCGGCCGGGAGTTGGCCAGACGTTCGCGCAGCCTTGCGCTGGTCCGGCAGCAGGTCGCCGGTGGTGACCAACGCTGTGCTTTCGTCGTTCGGTTCCTGAGCGGTGGCAACCAGCCTGGTGTTCACACGCTCATCCACGGCCACGATCTCGATCAGGCAATCTTCCCGGACGAAATCGAAGACTTCGTTGATTGCCCCGTGGCTGGCGGCTGAGCTGAAATCGATATCGAACCCCAGGTAGCAGGATTCGGCATCAAAGGCTTCGACGCCGGGCAACGCCTCTGTCAGCGTGTCGAGGTGGATGATTTCACCCAGGGTCTGCAGATAGCGCAGGAATGACAGTGGGTCCATGCCGTTGCGAAATACGTCTTGGCCGAAACGCAGGGAAATGTGCCAGAGGCGCGTTCCGGACGGCTCTTGTGCTGTGGTTTCAGTCGCCGGTGCCGGGGCGTCGCCAGGCGGCGGGGCCTGGTACTCCTGCAGCACCTGGCACAGTTCCATTTCCCGCTTCAGGGCCGGCGGCGTCAACGTCCCACCCTGGTTGGCAACCACGTTGATCAGTTCCAGCATGTGGTCGCTGGACTTGAGCAGCACCGCGATCAGGCCGGTGTCTACCTCGACGCTGCCATTGCGCAGGCGATCGAGCACATCTTCGACGATGTGGGTGAAGCTGACGATAGGCTCCAGGCCGAACAGCCCGGCCGAGCCCTTGATGGTGTGGGCCGCGCGGAAGATCGCGCCGATGGCGTCATCGTCGCCCGGGTCGTTTTCCAGTTGCAGCAGGGATTCTTCCATCGCCTGCAACTGCTCCCGTGCCTCGACGATGAACGTTTGTTGTGCCTGGTCGAGATTGATGCTCACGCTCATATCCTTTGTCGTGTCGGGCGGTGACGGCTGCGCTCAGGCCGGCAAGTTGCACAGCTCGAGTGTTTCGCTGACGGTCTTGCTGCGCGCGGTCAAGGCCAGCTGGGTACCGGCCTTCGGCGCTTCGCGCAGGGCTATCAGCAGCAATTGCAGCCCGGCACCGTCCATTTCGGTTACCTGTGACAGGTCCAGCTCCATGCGCCGCGTATTGCCCAGACATGGCAGCAGTTGCGCAGCGAGGTCGGCGGCGGTGTAGATCGTCAGCTCGCCGTCGATCTGCGCATGCGCGGTGTCACCTTGTGTTTCGTACAGCAGCGGCATCACGGCCTCCGGCCAGCTAAGGCAGAATCAATTTGGACACCGCCGCCAGCATCTGCGCCGGCTGGAACGGCTTGACCACCCAGGCCTTGGCGCCTGCCGCCTGGCCTTCCTGTTTTTTCGATTCCTGGGATTCGGTGGTGAGCATGATGATCGGCGTGAACTTGTAGCTGGCCAGCTTCTTGACCTCCTTGACGAAGGTGATGCCGTCCATGTTCGGCATGTTCACGTCACTGATGATCAGGTGCACTTTCTGCCCATTGAGCTTGCCCAGCGCATCCTTGCCATCGCTGGCCTCGATCACGTCGTAGCCGGCACTTTTCAACGCAATGCCGACGACTTGCCGAACGCTCGCAGAGTCGTCGACAACCAATACACTTTTAGCCATGAACGGCTCTCCTAGAAGAAGGTTATTTCCTGTGAAGCTTGTTGCACGCCCGAGTCGCCGTGGTGGTTGCGGCGTTGCTCGTCGGTGGCATAGGTGGTTTCCATGCGGGCCAGCCATTGGCGGGCATCGATGGACACGGCCTGATCGGGCGACTGGTGAGCCTGCTGCATGTGCACATGCAGGTCCTCGATGTTGTCGCGCACGTGGCTGAGGATCTGGCTGACCCGATCCTGGAATTGCAGGCTGACCAGCACCTCGGTGAGTTCGTCGCGGATGCCGAAGCTTTCTTGTTGCAGCAGGTCCGCCGACTCGGCGAGTTGCCCGGTTACACTTTTGAAACGCTCCAGTACACGCTGGATACTGTCCTCGGAGCTGGACACCGAGTGGCTGTCCTGATCCGCGCCGCTGGAGGCAGCCTGGACCAGTTGAGTGATGGCGGTATTGATGATGTCGACCTTGGCTGACATTTGCTGGCCGGTCTCGCTGGATTTGCTCGACAGGCTGCGCACGGCGTCGGCTACCACTGCAAAACCGCGCCCGGCTTCACCGGCCCGGGCGGCTTCGATGGCGGCGTTGAGGGCCAGCAGGTTGGTTTGCGCGGCAATCGCAGCGACGTCGGCGGCCATGGTCCGCAGCTCGCCAGTGTAAGCCGTGAGGTTACGCACCTGGGCCAGGGTTTCGTCGCGGCTGGCTTGGGTGGCTTTGAGGGAGTCGATCACCCGCACCAGTTCATTCT
The DNA here is from genome assembly GCF_001269905.1 of Pseudomonas corrugata. Taxonomy (GTDB): domain Bacteria; phylum Pseudomonadota; class Gammaproteobacteria; order Pseudomonadales; family Pseudomonadaceae; genus Aquipseudomonas; species Aquipseudomonas corrugata. The sequence goes on from NZ_LHVK01000003.1 coordinate 751,822, forward strand.
CGCTCTGGGCCAGCACCTGCACGGCGCCGCCACTGCTTTTCCCGGCCAGCTCACCAGCGGCCAGTTGCGAGGCTTGCACGGTTTCTTCCAGGCGGGACGAAATGCCGGTGAAGCGGCTCGTCAGCGAGACGATCGCAGTTTCGGTCTGCTGCCGGGAGCTTTCCACCTGCTTGGCCCAGATCGGCATGGCACCGAGGATGACTTCGTTGAGTTGCTCACTGGCTTTGTGGGTGGCGTGCTCGGCGGCTTGCAGGTCTTGCCGGGCGCCGGCGGCGAGCGCTTCGTCGAACTGCCGACGGCGCGCCCGCGCGCCCCATGAGCCTGCACCAAGGCCAAGGACCACAAGCGCCGCGCTAAAACCGATGTTCTGGGCATTCGTCTCGTTGAGGACCAGCACGCCGACAGCGGCGGCAACGGCCACGAGCACGGGGCTCCAGAGTAGGCGAGGCTGTGTTGCAGAGAAGGAGTGACCGTGTGGGTACGAAGTCATGGTTCGGTCCTTGAACAGTGTTGCTAACTGGTTATTGGCGAATAACTGGTTATCTGCGAGCTCGGATTTGACTTGAAGACCAGTCGTCCGATTTCCGACTTCTGTAGGCAAAGACCTACTCAGGGCGTGGCACTGTGCTACTTCAGATTAGCCACAGTCTTTGAAATGTCGAATCGGGCTGACAGGATGAAACCTGTGGGAGCAAGGCTTGCCCTGATCCCAGTCAAGCCACGAACCTGTGGGAGCAAAGCTTGCTCGCGATTGCCGTAAGTCTGCCAGCAACCATTTTGGCTGGTCTGCCGCTATCGCGAGCAAGCTTAGCTCCCACAGTTTTTGCGCCGTTTGATCCTTGACTGACTGGCATTAGGGCAAGCTTTGCTCCCACAGTTTGCTCAGGATTGCGCTAAATTACCGACACCTGAATTGTCGAACCTGCCATCAAGAGCCCCCATGCCGACCCCGCCGCTCTGGAAAACCTATCTCCTGTTCCTCATCCCCATGGTCCTGTCCAATTTCCTGCAGTCCATGTCCGGTACCCTCAACAGCATCTACATCGGCCAGATGCTCGGCACCCAGGCGCTGGCGGCGGTATCGGGCATGTTTCCGATCCTGTTCTTCTTCATCGCGCTGGTAATCGGCTTGGGCGCAGGAGCGGGGGTGTTGATCGGGCAGGCCTACGGTGCGCGGGAATCCGGTACGGTGAAGGCGATTGCCGGTTCGACGCTGCTGCTGGGGGTGATCATCGGACTGGTGGCGGCGGTGCTTGGCAGTGTCTTTACGCGTCAGGCCCTGCAAGGCCTGGGCACGCCTGCCGATGTGCTGGAAGACGCCGTTGCCTATGCCCGGGTCATGATGTGGATTCTGCCGATACTGCTGGTGTTCGTCCTGTTCACTCAACTGTTGCGCGGGGTCAGCGATACGCTGACGCCTATGTTGGCATTGCTGGTGTCCACCGGGGTCGGGATGCTGCTCACGCCGGCGCTGATTCGTGGCTGGCTGGGACTGCCGCAGATGGGCATCCAGAGCGCGGCACTGGCGGGGCTGGTGGGCACGGCGGCGGCGATGATGTTGCTGGCTTGGCGATTGAACCGTCTCGTGCATGCCTTGGCACCGGACCGGGCGTTGTTCGCGGCGATGCGCCTGGACCGGGAGATCCTCGTGAAGGTGCTGCGCATCGGCCTGCCGACGGGGTTGCAGATGGTGGTGATCTCGCTGTCGGAGCTGGTGATCCTGGCGCTGGTCAATCGCCACGGCTCCCAGGCCACGGCGGCCTACGGCGCGGTGACGCAGATCGTCAACTACGTGCAGTTTCCGGCGTTGTCGATTGCCATCAGCGCCTCGATCCTCGGCGCCCAGGCCATTGGTGCCGGACGTCTGGAGCGCCTGGGGCCGATCCTGCGCACGGGGCTGCAGATCAACGTCTACCTGACGGGGGGACTGGTGCTGCTGGGGTACCTGTTGTCCCATTGGCTGCTGGGGTTGTTCATCACCGACCCGGCGGCACGGGGCCAGGCTGAACACCTGCTGCACATCATGCTCTGGAGCCTGCTGGTGTTCGGTTTCCAGGCCATCGTCAGCGGCATCATGCGCGCCAGCGGCACGGTGCTGCCGACGGTGGCGATTTCGATTTTCTGCATCATTGGCGTGCAGGTGCCGGCGGCTTACCTGCTCGACGCCCACTTCGGCCTGGAAGGGGTATGGATGGCGTTTCCCGTGGCGTACCTGAGCATGCTGTTGCTGCAGGTGCTGTATTACAAACGGGTCTGGCAACATCAGTCGATCGAGCGGTTGATATAAATACCCCAGACACCATAGCCCCCTGTGTGCGAGCCTGCTCGCGATAGCGGTGTGTCAGGCGACCTCCAATCGACGGTGCCGACGCCTTCGCGAGCAGGCTCGCTCCCACAGGGGACCAATGTTTTGACTGTGAGAATCCGATGTCCGTAAAACACTCATCCAAGGCCTACCACGCCTTCCTCTTCGACATGGATGGCACCCTGTTGAACTCCATCGCCGCCGCCGAGCGGATCTGGACCCGTTGGGCGCTACGCCACGGCGTGGACGTGGCGACATTCCTGCCCACCATCCATGGTGTACGAGCCATCGACACCATCGCTCGCCAGCGTCTGCCGGGTGTGGATGCCCAGGCCGAGGCCGAGCAGATTACCCGGGAGGAAATCGAAGATGTCGAAGGCGTGGTGCCCGTGCCTGGTGCCGTGGCGTTCTTGAATGACCTGCCATCCGAGCGCTGGGCGATCGTCACCTCGGCCCCTATGGCACTGGCTTTGCGTCGGATGGAGGCCGCCGGCATTCCACGTCCCGCCGTGATGGTCACCGCCGAAGATGTCAGCGACGGCAAACCCAACCCAGCCTGCTATCGCCTGGTTGCCGAGCGGTTGCGAGTGGCATCGGAGGATTGTCTGGTGTTTGAGGATGCTGACGCCGGTATTCGGGCTGGCGAGGCGGCGGGAGCGGATGTGATGGTGGTGACGGCGACGCACGTGCATCCGGTGGACACTGTCCATCCGTCGATCAAGGATTACCTTGGGCTTGGCGTTGGATTGGATGCATCGGGATTGATGCAGCTGAACACAATTCTGTAGCCGCAGCAGACCCCTGTGTGGGAGCGAGCCTGCTCGCGATGACGGCGGTACATTCAGCATCAATGCAACTGAACCACCGCTATCGCGAGCAGGCTCGCTCCCACAAGGGCAAGGTGTTCCGGAGGGTCAGGTCACTACGCGATAGCACGGCACATAAGCCGCGCCGCCCGGCAGTTTCATGCGGTGCTGGGCGACGAAGGCCTGGAGCAGGCGGTCGAGGGGTTCCATGATGGCGGGATCGCCGTGGATTTCGTAAGGGCCGTGTTCTTCGATCAGGCGGATACCCTTGTCCTTGACGTTACCGGCCACGATTCCTGAGAACGCACGGCGCAGGTTGGCGGCCAGTTCATGGGATGGCAGGTCGAGGCTCAAGCCCAGGCTGGCCATGTTGGCGTGGGTCGGATCGAACGGACGCTGGAAGCCTTCGTCGATTTTCAGCAGCCAGTTGAAGTGGAAGGCGTCGTTGCGCTCGCGGCGGAACTGCTTCACTTCCTTGAGCCCCTGGGTCATCTGCCGCGCCACTTCGGCCGGATCGTCGATGATGATCTGGTAATGCTTCTGAGCCGCTTCGCCGAGGGTCGCACCGACAAAGGCATGCAACTGATCGAAGTATGGCGCGGCGCTTTTCGGCCCGGTGAGGACGACCGGGAAGGGCAGGTCCTGGTTGGCCGGGTGCATCAAGATGCCCAGCAGGTACAGGAACTCCTCGGCGGTACCGGCACCGCCCGGGAAGATGATGATGCCGTGACCGACACGCACGAAGGCTTCCAGGCGTTTCTCGATATCCGGCAGGATCACCAGCTCATTGACGATCGGGTTCGGCGCTTCGGCGGCGATGATGCCCGGCTCGGTCAGGCCCAGGTAACGGCCGCCATGGATGCGTTGCTTGGCGTGGGCAATGGTGGCGCCCTTCATCGGGCCTTTCATCACGCCCGGACCACAGCCGGTGCAGATGTCCAGGCTGCGCAGGCCCAGTTCGTGGCCGACTTTCTTGGTGTACTTGTATTCTTCGGTATTGATCGAGTGACCGCCCCAGCACACGACGATCTTCGGCTCCACGCCGGGGCGCAAGGTGCGGGCGTTGCGCAGCAGGTGGAACACGTAGTCGCTGATGCCCTGGGACGAGCTCAGGTCGATGCGCTGGCTGTCCAGTTCGTTCTCGGTGTAGACGATGTCGCGCAGGGCGCTGAACAGCATCTCCCGGGTGCTGGCGATCATCTCGCCGTCGACGAAGGCGTCGGCCGGCGCGTTCAACAGTTCCAGGCGCACGCCGCGGTCCTGTTGATGAATGCGGATCTCGAAATCCTTGTAGGCTTCCAGGATGGTCTTGGCGTTATCGACATGGGCGCCGGTATTGAGGATAGCCAGGGCGCACTGGCGGAAAAGGGTATAGATGCTGCCGGAACCGGCTTCGCTCAGTTGCTGGACTTCGCGCTGGGACAGGGTTTCCAGGCTGCCTTTCGGGCTCACCGAAGCGTTGATTACATGTCTTTGAGTCATTCAGCTTTCCTTGAAAACGACGCCGTACACACAACGACGGCATCTTGAAAAATACGTCCACACAGAAAGATCGCACGATCCTTGCGGTATCGCCATGGACTTTGATCCGGATCCTTCGGGTCGGTTGCCATACAAAATGAGCCCCAGCATAGCTAAATCGGCCGGGCAGGCGATAATGCTCGTCTCTTTTCGTGCCGTACAAGGAAATTGCACCGCGATGTTCGAGTTAAAACCCTGGGACGCCGACCTCTATCGACAGCAGACCCGCCGCAGCACGCTGATCATCGCCGTGGTGTTCCTGGCCTTGGCCATGTTGCTGTCCAGCCTGGCTGTGATGCTGTTCGGCACGCCCGGAGCCGATAACTTTCGCTTTAACCTGGGCGGGGTGATTGTAGCGGTGCTGGTGATGGTCGCGCTGATGCGCCTGTATCTCTGGACGCAACCCTGGATGGCCGCGGCGGTGTACGGCTGGCAGCTCAAGCGCAGCCTGATGCGCGTCACCAACGTCATGCATCAGGTCAAGGCGGGTGTGCAGGCCCGGGACCCGGTCGCCATGAGGCTGCTGCGGTTCTATCATTTGGGCCTGGACCAGATGCATCAGTTGGACGCCAACTCCAGTGACCAAGGGACGTTGGCGCGAGAAGCCGATGAACATGTGGAGAGAATGCAGGAGCAGGGCCTGGATATCGGGCAGTCGTACCTGGATCCGGCGTGGATCGATGCGCTGAAAAGTACTGATACCCAACGTTGAACGACCAAGAGACTGTCATAGCCTCAGATAAGGTTATAAACAGTTAAACATTGTCGATTATGGCTGTTCAAAGTGTCCCGGCACACCATGTTCCTGTTCAGTGGGTCGTGTTCTTTTCTGAACTTGCACATCACTCAAACGAGCGCTTTTGAGTTCGCTGAAAGAAACTCTCAACAGCGCTTCGGCTTCGCTGACACTCAATGTCTCGCTGTCGGCCTCCATCACGCGGCTGTAAGGTTGACCGTCGGCGATAAAGCTGACGATGAACCGCTCCTGGTTGCTCATGCTTCACCTCGACTCATCCGGCACCAGGGCGCAGCAGGGCTGCGCCCCAGCGGGTCTCAGGGGTTATGACTTCCGGCCACCGCCGCTTTGGCCGCGTTCGCTGCCTTTGCTGCCGGCACCAGAGCCTTTTTGCCGGTCGTTGGTATTGTTGCCGCCCGACGCCTGTCCGCCTTTCTTACCGGCTTCAGATGCTTTTTCACGATCATTTGCGAAGTTGCCTGGGTTTTTGTTTCCGCTGTTAGCCATTTCGAGAATCCTCATGTGGTTTAAGCGAGCAACGTGCCTCGCATTAAATGTGAAAGGTCAGCGGCGAGGGAAGTTTAATAAAAGCGTTGCGCTGTCGACGAGTGGTCATTTCCCATAAATAAAAGAATATATCGCCGCTTCGTTTCGTTGTTGTAAAGGGTTGCATGAGTTTATGAGTGAAACAGCAAGTATCCGGTTTTATTAATCGCAAACAAAGGAGGGTGACTTCCGTCGGGTAAGGCTCGACTGACGGGCGTTGGGCTACCTGAACGCCTAATCTTCGCCACCGCTGACTTTCCAATGCTTGGCGTCGGAGGGGAAAACCACCTGTTCAACCCGGTGGGCGATGCCGAAGGCCAGGGAGTTCTCCGCCGGGATGACCCGTTCCTCATTGCACAGGCATTTGAAGATATCCAACTGCGTGGCGGCCCCGGCGGTTTCCTTGACGTAGATCTCCACATATCGCGCGACGTCGTTGTCCAGGCTGGACAGGTACTCGCGCAGACGCGAGTGATCCACCGATTTCTGGCCGAAATACCAGTTCATGGGATGGATCAGGAAGCGCGAATGGGGGGTCGTGGTGCGGTCGCTGGCGGCCAGGTACATGACGATGCCCATGGACTCGATATTGCCGGCATTCACTGCACGCACCGGCACCGGGAGGGACTTGATAAAGGTGTAGAGGGTGAAGCCGAAGTTGGTGCTGCCGCCGACCGTGGAGAGATTGAGCATCAGCGAATCCGCGCCGTTCTCGATCGCCTCCAGGCAGTTGTCGCGGAAGCGTTCGGTGGTTCCCTGATCGATCTGGCAATGAAAATGGACAATGTGTTCGGACATCGAGGACTCCTGTCGATTTCACGCGTGACGTGTTGCGGGATCGTACAGTTGGGAGTTCACCGCTGGCTGGATGTTCCTGATGGATGAGTCGTTGTTGTGGTCGTATCAGGCGCCTGACTTTGACTCGCACGCTTGCGTGGCTTGTGTCACCCGCTGCAAGAACATCGCCAGCCCGACTTCCTCTTCGCTGAGGCCTTTGCGGGCCCTGGGCTTGGGTAGCTGTTTCAGCGTTCCGAGCAGGAAGCCTTCCAGCACCGCCGGATGAATGTAGCACTTGCGACAGACGGTTGGCGTGTTGCCCAACTGCCGGGCGACCTGCCTGACCATCTCGGCGACGTGTTTTTTCGCCTCCGTCTCGGTTTCCCAGCGCAGCGTCCGCAGACCTGCCAGGGCCGCCGCGCTGCCGGCCCAGGTGCGGTAATCCTTGGCGGTGAACTCGGCGCCGGTCAGGGTCTTGAGGTAGGCATTGATGTCCGAGGAACTGATGGCGTGGCGTTCACCGTTTTCGTCCAGGTACTGGAACAGATTCTGCCCCGGCATTTCCTGGCAGCGCTTGATGATCCGCGCCAGGCGCCGGTCCTTCACGGTGATCTGGTGCTCGACGCCGCTCTTGCCACGGAACTGGAAGGCGATGGCGCTGCCGTTGATCTCGACATGTTTGCTGCGCAGGGTGGTCAAGCCGTAAGAGCGATTCTCCCGGGCATATTGGCTGTTGCCGACGCGGATCAGGGTCACGTCCAGCAGGGTGATGACGGTGGCCATGACTTTGTCGCGACTGAAACCGGGTGTCGCGAGGATCGTCTCCAGGCGTTTGCGCAAGCGGGGCAGGGTGCGACCGAATTCGAGCATTCGCGAATACTTGTCGGCATCGCGCACCTCGCGCCAGCGCGCGTGGTAACGGTATTGCTTGCGTCCACGGGCATCCCGGCCGGTGGCCTGGAGATGTCCCCGCGGGTCGGTGCATATCCACACATCGGTATAGGCCGGCGGCACCGCCAAGGCATTGATGCGCTGGATCTGCGCCGCGTCGGTGATGCGTTGGCCCTGAGGGTCGAAATAACAGAACTTGCCCCGCAGCTTCTTGCGGGTGATGCCGGGGCTGGTGTCATCGACATAATGCAGATCGGCCGGCAATGCTTCAGGCGGCGAGGTGTCGGGCATGAAAAAGTCCTTGGCAGCGAATCCGGTGGCCTATGGATTCATTGACCGCGGCCCGTTGCGGTCGTGCCGAAATTCTGAGAACACCCAGCCCCCTGTGGGAGCGAGCCTGCTCGCGATGACGGCGGTACGTTCAGCATCAATGCAACTGAACCACCGCTATCGCGAGCAGGCTCGCTCCCACAGGGAATAGCGAACGCTTCAAAAGACCGGTCGGCTGTCAGGCCGCGTCTACAGCTCAGGCCAACACCGCCACCGCCTTGATCTGCGCCCACAGCACCTGCCCCGGATGCAGTGCCAACTGATCGCGGGAATAGCGGGTGATGCGTGCCAGCAGCGGCGTGCCAGCGGCTTCCAGTCGGATCAGCACGTGGGCGGCGTTGTCGGCAGCCAGTTCGCCGGTCACCGTGACCGGCAAGCGATTGAGGATGCTGATCTGGGCATCGTTCGTCAGGCTGAGGCTGACGTCCCGGGCCTGGACCTTGAAGCGCAGCGGTTGTCCGATGGCTAGCGTTGTATGGGCTACCCGCACGTTCAACAGGCTGCCGGGCAGTGTCAGGGTGAGCAACTGATAGGCGGGATCGTAATCGTTGACCGTGCCCTGGATCACTACGCCTGCATCATCCCCAAGGGCCAGCGGCAGGTCGAGCCGCGCCAGGGTTTCGCCAATCGGTCCACTGGCCAAGGCACGGCCACCGTCGAGCAATACAATATGGTCGGCCAGGCGCGCCACTTCGTCCTGGGAATGACTGACATACAGCACCGGGATGTCCAGCTCATCGTGGAGCCGTTGCAGGTAGGGCAGGATCTCGTTCTTGCGCCGGGTATCGAGCGCGGCCAGCGGCTCATCCATCAACAACAGCCGCGGGCTGGTCAGCAGGGCGCGGGCGATGCCCACCCGCTGGCGCTCACCGCCGGACAGGTTGTGGGGCTGGCGCTCGAGCAAGTGGCCGATGCCCAGCAGTTCAGTGGCCTGACCCATGTCCACGCGCCGTAGCCCTGGGGCGATGCGCTTGAGACCGAATGCCAGATTGGCTCGCACCGACAGATGACTGAACAGGCTCGCCTCCTGAAACACATACCCCACCGCCCGTTGATGAGGCGGTACGAACACGCCGCGCTCGCTGTCCTGCCATACGTCGCCATTGATACGCACGAAGCCCCGCGGTGCTCGTTCCAGGCCTGCGATGCAGCGCAGGCAAGTGGTCTTGCCGGAGCCGGACTGGCCGTACAACGCCGTCACGCCCCGGCCCGGCAGTTGCACATCCAGGTCCAGGGAGAAACGGCCATGGTCGAGTTGCAAGCGCGCCTGAATCATCGATCAGCTCCAACCGGCCCGGGTTCTGCGGCTGGTGTACAGCGCCAGCAGCACAACGAAAGAAAACCCCAGCATCGCCGCCGCCAGCCAGTGGGCCTGGGCGTACTCCAGGGCTTCGACATGGTCGTAGATCTGCACCGACACCACCCGAGTCCTTTCCGGGATATTGCCGCCGATCATCAGCACCACGCCGAACTCGCCGACGGTGTGGGCGAAGCCGAGGATGGCGGCGGTGATGAAGCCGGGGCGAGCCAGGGGCAGGATGACGCTGAAGAAGGTGTCCCATGGACCGGCGCGCAGGGTGGCGGCGACCTCCAGGGGACGGTTGCCGATAGCCGAGAAGGCGTTTTGCAGCGGCTGCACCACAAACGGCATGGAGTAAATCACCGAGCCGATCACCAGTCCGGTGAAACTGAACGTGAGGGTACCCAGCCCGAGGGCCTGGGTAAGCTGGCCGATCCAGCCATTGGGGCCCAACGCCAGGAGCAGATAGAAACCGATCACCGTGGGCGGCAGCACCAGCGGCAGGGCTACCACTGCACCCACTGGTCCGCGCAACCAGGATCGGGTGCGCGACAGCCAAAGGGCGATGGGCGTGCCGATGAGCAGCAGGATCACCGTGGTCAGCGAGGCGAGCTTCAGGGTCAGCCAGATCGCTGAATAATCGGCACTGGTCAGCGGCATTTAACGTTGATAACCATAGGCTTGGATGATGGCGGCAGCTTTCGGGCCCTGGAGGTAGGCCATCAGGGCCTTGGCGGCCGGGTTGGCGCGGCCTTTATCGAGGATCACCGCGTCCTGTTTGATCGGGTCGTGCAGTTCGGCCGGGACGATCCATGCCGAACCGCCGGTGAGCTTGCCGTCCTTGTACACCTGGGACAGCGCCACGAAACCAAGTTCGGCGTTGCCGGTGGAGACGAATTGATAGGCCTGGGTGATGTTCTGGCCTTCGACGATTTTGCCCTTGACCTGACCGGCCAACCCCAACTTGTCCAGCACCTGGGTCGCGGCGAGGCCGTAGGGCGCGGCCTTGGGATTGGCAATGGACAGGTGTTGGAAGCCGTTGTTCTTGAGTACCTGGCCCTGCTCATCGACATAGCCGTCTTTGGCCGACCACAGCGCCAGCGTGCCGATGGCATAGGTGAAGCGCGAACCCTTGACGGTGTCACCTTCACTTTCCAGTCTGGCCGGGGTGGTGTCGTCGGCGGCGAGAAACACCTCGAAGGGGGCGCCATTCTTTATCTGGGTATAGAACTGCCCCGTTGCGCCGTAAGCCGCCACCAGTTTGTGACCGGTGTCTTTTTCAAAGTCGGCGGCGATGGCCTGGATCGGTGCGGTGAAGTTGGCGGCCACGGCCACCTGTACTTCATCGGCCTGGGCGGCGCCAACGATCAGGGCGGTGGTCAGCAGCAATGGCGCGAAGCGGGTGGGGCGCATTGAAGACTCCGTAGGGGGGTGGTTTCGCTATATACGGAAATATATAGCGAAAACCCGATAAACGGAATGTGAGTTTTGTGCTGTTGCTGTCGGCAGTGGGGTGAATGTGCCGGCCTCATCGCGAGCAGGCTCGCTCCCACAAGGGTTTCGTTGTGACAGCAAGGCTTGTGCTTACCCTCGGCCCATGTGGGAGCGGTATGAACAGAGGCTCGTGTTTACCCAGATCCCTGTGGGCGAGCCTGCTCACGATGGCGTCCTGGCCGGCGCTGAGGCTCTCAGGAACTTGAACCCTTGCCAAACCGCGCCAGTGTTTCATCGGCCAGGCGCCGGGTCAGTTCGCCGGTCGGCAACTCCCGGCCCATGGGAAACGCCTGGCCCGCCCAGAGGTTGCTGAAGTCGGCTTCATCCTTGGCCCGTAGCGGCATCAAGGCACCACCTGCCAGAGGAAATGCCGGTGCCAGCGGGCTCATCGGGCCGACTTCACGCATCACTCGGTTGACGATGCCCCGGGCCGCCCGTCCGGTGAACAGGTTGGTCACGGCGGTCTGGCTTTCCCTGGCGATGCACAGCGCCCGGTGATGGGACGCGCTGATCTTGGCCTCGGGAGTGAACAGATACGCGCTGCCCAACTGCACCGCCGATGCGCCAAGGGCGAACGCTGCAACGATCCCCCGCGCGTCGCCGATGCCGCCGGTGGCAATCACCGGTACTTTTACCGCATCCACCACTTGGGGCAGCAAGGCGAACAGTCCCACCTGGGTGTTGAGGTCGTCGCTGAGGAACATCCCGCGATGGCCGCCGGCTTCGTAGCCCATGGCGATGATCGCGTCGCAACCGTGCTGCTCCAGCCAGATGGCTTCCTCGACGGTGGTCGCCGAAGAAAGGATCTTCGCCCCGGTGGCCTTTACCCGATCCAGCAGGGACTTCTCCGGCAGGCCGAAATGGAAGCTGACCACTTTCGGCCGCATCTGCTCCAGCACCCGGCAGGCTGCATCGTCGAACGGCGTGCGGTTGGACACTGGCGTCGGCGCATCGAAATCGGCGCCAAGCTCGTCATAGTAGGGCTTGAGCCGCTGTTTCCAGGTCTCGGCCCGTTGCTCGTCGAAGACCGGTGGCTGATGGGAGAAAAAGTTCACGTTGAACGGCTTGTCGGTCTGCTCGCTGATCGTCGTCAGCGTCTGGCGCAGTTGCTCGACGTCCAGCATCGCCGCCGGCATAGAGCCAAGCCCGCCGGCGTTGCAGGCAGCGACCACCATGGCAGGCCCGGTCACCCCGGCCATCGGCGCCTGGATGATGGGCAGCTCGATACCGAGCAGGTCGAGGATGCGGGTGTCTGGCCATTGGCTCATGTGCAGGGTGCTCCGGCAGCGCAATAAACCCCATTTGTAGCAGGAGTGGCCCAGCCAGGGCCAGTCGAGTTTTTCAATCGAAGGCCCGCGCTTGATCCCTCGGGTAAGAGGATTACCATGCGTGCTTCACTTACCCAGGAGCCTTAGCCATGGATGTAAAACTCAAGGCAGTCGAACCCTTTAGCGTGGCGGGTTTGCAGGTCCGCACCCGCAACACCGATGAGCAGCAACCCGACACGGCAAGGATCGGCCCGATGTGGGAGCAGTTCTTCACCGAGGGCCTGTTCGACCGGATTCCGGCCAGACGCTCGGAGTCGTTCGTCTATGGGGTTTATTCCAACTATGAGTCCGATGCGACCGGGCACTTCGATGTAACGGCCGGCGTAGAGGTCGACGCAACAAGTCCAGGCTACCCCGCCGTGGACATCGAGGGCGGGGATTACCTGGTGTTCTCGGCCAAGGGAGCGATGCCCGACTGCGTGATCCGGACCTGGGGCCTGATCTGGGCGTATTTCGCCGACAACCCGCAGACCCAGCGTCGCTTCGCCACCGACTTCGAGGTCTACAGCGGCCCCGATTCGGTGGCGATCTACATCGGCGTTCAGTCCCCGGACGAGCGTTCCAGCGCCAGCAACTGACGCTTGCGCTCCACTCCCCAGCGATAACCCGAGAGATTGCCGTCGCTGCGCACCACCCGGTGACAGGGGATGGCCACGGCCAGGCTGTTGGCGCCACAGGCCTGGGCCACCGCACGCACGGCCTTGGGCAGGCCGATGCGCTGGGCGACCTCGGCGTAGCTGGCGGTACTGCCCGGTGGAATCTCCCGCAGGGCCTGCCAGACCCGCTCCTGAAACGCCGTGCCCTGCAGATCCAGGGGCAGGTCCAGGCCCAGGGCGGGCGCTTCGATGAAGCCGACCACCTGGGCGACCAGTTGCTCGAATGCCCGGTCGGCGCCGATGAGGTTGGCGCGGCGGAATTTGTCCTGCAGGTCGCGGACCAGCGCGTCAGGGTCGTCCCCCAGCAGGATGGCACACACGCCTCGTTCGCTCTGCGCTACCAGGATCGCTCCCAGGGAGCATTGTCCGACGGCGAAGCGGATGTCGGTGTTCTTCCCGGCGGCGCGGTAGTCGGCGGGTTTCATGCCCAGTACCTTATCGGCCGCTTCGTAAAAGCGACTGTTGGAGTTGAAGCCGGCGTCGTACAACGCTTCGGTGACGGTCTCCGCGTCGGCCAGGCGTTCGCGCATCTTGCGCGAGCGGTGGGCAGCGGCATAGCCCTTGGGGGTCAGGCCGGTGACGGTCTTGAAGACCCGATGAAAGTGGAAGGGACTCAACCCTGCGCTTTGCGCCAGTTCGTTGAGCCCCGGCAGTTCCTCGGCTGCCTCGATCTGCCGGCAGGCCGCCGCAACCCGGGCGGCTTGTTGGGCGGCCACCTGACTCTGGTCCCTGGCGGCCCGTTTGCTGGGCCGATAACCGGCTGCCTGGGCCTGTTCCGGTGTGTCGAAGAATTCGACGTTACGCGGATTGGGCAGGCGCGACAGGCTGCTGGGATGACAGTAGATACCGGTGGTTTTCACGCCGTAGACGAATTGCCCGTCGGCGCGTGGGTCCCGGGCGAGCACGGCGGCCCAGCGAGGGTCGAGTTCAGGGGCGAGGCTGTTCGAAGTGGTGTTCATGGTCGTTCTGTCCATTGGCCCGTTTTGGCTACAGTAACCAGCCTGCGGGAGGTCGACACTCCGGGTCTTGCGGTTGAATTCTGCACGGTTATCCGGCGGTGCGGAACGTCATGTTGATCCGCTGCGCGCCGAGCTGTGGATGCCGGCCTTCCTTGAGGGGCAACACGCCGTGGTAACGCAGCCGGTCGACACCACCCCAGACCACGATGTCGCCATGGAAGAGCGGAACGCGCAAGGACTTGTCGCTGCGCTCGAACCCGCCGAACTGGAACACCGCCGGCAGGCCCAGGGACATCGAGACGATGGGGGCGGTGAGACTGCGTTCGTTCTTGTCCTGATGCAACGACATCCGTGCTCCCGGCACGTAGCGGTTGATCAGGCAGGCGTCGGGCTCGAAATGCTCGAAGTGCGCTGCTCGGGCGGCGGCCTGGGCCAGTTCGCGGAACAGCGCCGGCATGTCCGGCCAGGGGCGGCCGGTCTGTGGGTCATGGGCAGTGTAGCGATAGCCGCTGCGGTCGGTGGTCCAGCCCAACGCGCCGCAACTGCTCAAGGCGACCGACATGGTAAAGCCGCCGGGCGTGACCATCTGCCGGAACGGCGCGACCTGCAAGACCGTTTCCAGGGCCGGCAGCAATCGCTCCAGCCAGGGCAGGGCGAACCCGCGCAGCACGAAAGCCTGCTGGCCGATCCGTTCGATCTGGCCGGGCTTCGCCGGTGGTTCGTCGGCGAACAGGTCCAGGGTGATCGGGCTGTCGTTATTGCGCATCATGAAAAATGATTCCGAGGGTGTGCCGTTGGCCGCTGTGCACGCGGCTGACGCCATGGCGCATGTTCACCCGATAATAACCGCGAACGCCTCTGACCGGCCGTTGATGCACGGCAAACACCACGGCGTCGCCCTGTTTCAGACCGATGACCTGTGGGCGCGACTGCATGCGCGGGCGTTGTTCGGTGAGGACGAGCTCGCCGCCGGTAAAGTCCTGGCCCGGTTCCGACAGCAGGATCGCCACCTGCAATGGAAACACCTGCTCGCCGTACAGATCCTGGTGCAGGCAGTTGTAATCCTGGGGGCCGTATTGCAGCAGCAAAGGCGTCGGACGCTGCTGTCCGGCGCCATGGCAGTGTCGGATGAAATCGTCGTGCGCGTCGGGGTATCTCACCTCAAGGCCCATGCGTTCGTTCCAGCGATTGGCCAGGGGCACCAACAGCGGATACAACGCTTCTCGCAGTTGCTGAGCGATAGCGGGCAACGGGTAGCGGAAATACTGATATTCGCCGCGTCCGAAGCCGTGGCGAGCCATGATCACCCGGGAACGGAACAGCCCGGATTGCGCGTACAGGCTGCTGAGCTGTCGGCATTGAGTCGCCGACAACAGGTGGCGAAGCACGCCGCTGCCATCCTGCTCAAGGCTCTGTTCCAGGGCTGGCCGGTCGATTGCATCGATGGATTGGATCAGCGAAGGCGGGGTAGGGGGCATGGCGGCAATCCTGGGGAATAGGATTGGTCAGTCTGGCGAGTGTTGGGCTGTCCGACACCCCGAATCTTGCTATGCAACAGCACCTTGTGGCGAGGGAGCAAACTTCCTCGCCACAAACAGCGGGTTTACAACGCCTTACTGACCTTGACCTCGCTGATCACATCGTCGGATTTTCCATGCATCGCTTCCAGCGCCGCCCGGGCTTCTTCCTCTGTGCCGGTTTCCAGCTGCGCGAACTCGAAGCGGCGTTCGTCGTTGAGTTTGTACTTGATGACGTATTTGGTTGTCTGGGCCACGGTTTTGCCTATGTGAGCAGGGGGCTCAGCTCAGTTTCGAGCTGGAGCGCCGGATGATTTTGATCTTGTGGGTCAGGGACGGCTTACGCGTGACGCTGATGGCCCGACGGCTGACGGTGTCGATGGTGATGTTCCAGAAACCGGTGCTCGGTGCGGTGATCCGCGCCGGGAACGTATCGAACGCGCCGCCATGGTAAGTGTGCCGGCCGCCATTCTTGAAGCTGCGGAAGTTCGCGTCGTTCATCAGGCGGATGTTGCACGTTTGGGAACATTCGATGACGACTATATCGTCTTCGTTGAGGTGCTCGCGTTGGTGGATGAATTTCATGGGCGCCTCCAGAAGGGCTTTTTCTACACGCTCGATACGGTAGGGGGCTGCAATAATGGGACGCAGTTTATCAGCACCGAGGGTGAAATATCCGGCCCTCGATCCTGATACGGCGCAAAACCTGTGGGAGCAAAGCTTGCTCCCACAGGTTTGTGGCTTAATTGACTGGCATTAGCCCTCGACCCGGCTTTGCTGGTTTGGCGCAGCAGTACCGGATAAAAAAATGCAGGGCTCTGGAGCAAAACAGCTTCTACGCTGTCGGAGGGTCTTTGTCGGAGGAATCATATGAAGCGTAGTGCGTGGGTGTTGGCATTGGCAGTGAGTGGATGTGCATCGGTATCGGACATCAACCAGACGCCGCCCACCATGAGTGTTATCTCCGGCAAGAAACCTCACGAATATGCCAAGTGCGTCGCCGACAAGCTGGCCGACAGCCGTGGCTCGTTGCAGATGGAGCCCCACAAGAACGGCGTCCGGCTGATCGTTCCCGGCAAACTCTCGAGCCTGCCGGCAGCGGTATTCGACATTGACGAACGCTCCGGTGGCAGCAGCATCAAGCTGCATGAAAGTATGTCCAACGTACCGGTGCGCCCGGGTGATGTGCAGGATGCGGCCAACGCCTGCATTTCCGGCTGAGAAAGGGGGTCAGGTTCGCCTGGACCTTACTTGCACACCACCACGACACTGCGGCTGGTGAAGTTGCCGACATCCACGCCCAGGGTCTTGTCGCTTTCATTGGCCTGGGGCGTGCCATCGGTGCCGACGATGCGGTAGCCGGTGCCGGCACAGGAGGCATCTGCCTTTTCATAGCAGGCGGCCCAGGAATTGGCTTCGCCTGAGCAGTCGATGGTCAGGCCCTGCTCACCGTTGGCCAGATAGGTATTTTCCGTCGAGGCACAACCCGCCAGGGCCAGGACCGCAAACAGCGCCAGAAACGTTCTCATGGAGTGGTCATCGAAAGGGAAGGGACAGCGCGAGGTTATAGCGAATGGTCATTGCGGTACAGATAAACAACCGGCCTGCGCCAATGCCGCAAGGCGATTGACGCAGGCCGGTCCGGTTATTTCTTGCGGCGGTCGGTGCGTGCTGGCGCTTTTTCTCGTTCCTTGACCGCAGGAGCAGCGCGTTCATCCTGGAAGACCGCGGCCACTTCCACCGCCATGGTCTTGGTGGGCAAGGGACCGGCAACCTGCTCGCCATGGTAATTGATAATCCACCACTGGCCGTCCTTGTCCTGACTGACCGAATAACCGTTTGCGTTTCGTGTTGCCGACATCTAACTGCCTCATTGGCGGGATCAAGGGCGCCATGATACGCCAAATGCACGAAAACGGGGCCTGCAGGCGTGCAACCGGACCGTTGAACCCCCGAAACGAAAGGCGATTGAACTATCCGCCGGTTTATTTCTCTATGATGGCATCGGTTGGCCAGTGCAGGCATTGTAAGGTGCCTGCGGCCTGATTAGACTGCGCCGAAACTCGTCGTACACACCGCCTTTTAAAGGATTCATATGATCAAGAAATGCTTGTTCCCTGCAGCCGGTTACGGTACTCGCTTCCTGCCAGCGAC
This sequence comes from Pseudomonas corrugata, assembly GCF_001269905.1. Classification (GTDB taxonomy): domain Bacteria; phylum Pseudomonadota; class Gammaproteobacteria; order Pseudomonadales; family Pseudomonadaceae; genus Aquipseudomonas; species Aquipseudomonas corrugata. The sequence continues at coordinate 769,142 of NZ_LHVK01000003.1, forward strand.
TAAGGCCATGCCCAAAGAAATGCTGCCGGTGGTGAACAAGCCACTGATCCAGTACGGTGTAGAAGAAGCCCTTGATGCGGGCCTGACGGAAATCTCCATCGTGACCGGCCGTGGCAAGCGCGCGCTGGAAGATCATTTCGATATCAGCTACGAGCTGGAAAACCAGATCAAAGGCACCGACAAGGAAAAGTATCTGGTCGGTATCCGCAAACTGCTGGATGAGTGTTCGTTCTCCTACACCCGCCAGACCGAAATGAAAGGCCTGGGCCACGCGATCCTGACTGGCCGTCCTTTGATCGGCGACGAACCCTTCGCCGTGGTGCTGGCGGATGACCTGTGCGTCAACCTGGAAGGTGACGGCGTGCTGACCCAGATGGTCAAGCTCTACAAACAGTTCCGCTGCTCCATCGTGGCGATCCAGGAAGTTGATCCGCAGGAAACCAACAAGTACGGCGTGATCGCCGGCGAAATGATCCGCGATGACATCTATCGCGTGCACAGCATGGTTGAAAAACCGAAGCCTGAAGACGCTCCGTCGAACCTGGCGATCATCGGTCGTTACATCCTGACGCCGGACATCTTCGACCTGATCGAACAGACCGAACCAGGCAAGGGCGGTGAGATCCAGATTACCGACGCCCTGATGAAACAGGCCCAGAACGGCTGCGTCATGGCCTACAAGTTCAAGGGCAAGCGTTTCGACTGCGGTGGCGCCGAAGGCTACATCGACGCGACCAACTTCTGCTTCGAAAACTTCTACAAGACCGGCAAGGCTTACTGATAGCCCACGCCGCGACTGAAAAACGCCCCGACTGGTTCGGGGCGTTTTTTTTGGGGCAATGTATTGCCGTGTCTGGCATAGAATCCTGTGGCGAGGGGAGTTATCTGTAGCGAGGGGATTTATCCCCGCTGGGCTGTGAAGCAGCCCTAAAGCCAGGCGACTTGGTGTGCCAGGCAGATTGAGTTGGTTGGTTTGGGGCTGCTATGCAGCCCAGCGGGGATAAATCCCCTCGCCACAGGAGCCGCGCTCGGCTTGATGACGCTCACCCTGGCTTTTTAATTTTCCGCCCCCATAACCAACGCAACGCTGACCCGTCTGGAAACAGCGGGTATGCTGATGGCCTGCCTAAGGAGACAGTAATGGCCTACGATTTTGACCTGTATGTGATTGGCGCCGGTTCCGGTGGTGTGCGGGCTGCGCGGTTCGCCGCCGGTTTTGGCGCCAGGGTGGCCGTGGCGGAAAGCCGCTACCTGGGCGGTACCTGCGTGAACGTCGGTTGCGTGCCGAAAAAGCTGCTGGTCTATGGTGCGCATTATGCCGAAGACTTCGAGCAGGCTTCGGCCTATGGCTGGACGGCGGGTGAGGCGAGTTTCGACTGGGCTACGCTGATTGCCAACAAGGACCGGGAGATCAACCGCCTCAACGACATCTATCGCAACCTGTTGGTCAACAGCGGCGTGGCGTTGCATGAGGGCCATGCGAAGATCACCGGTCCCCATGAGGTCGAGATCAATGGCCAGCGCCATAGCGCCGAGCACATCCTGGTCGCCACCGGTGGTTGGCCGGTCATCCCGCAGATTCCGGGCCGCGAGCATGCCATCAGCTCCAATGAGGCTTTTTTTCTCAAGGAACTGCCCAAGCGCGTGCTGGTAGTGGGGGGGGGCTACATTGCAGTGGAGTTCGCGGGGATTTTCCACGGCATGGGCGCGCAGACGTCCCTGCTGTATCGCGGTGAGTTGTTCCTGCGCGGTTTTGACGGCGCAGTACGCAAGCATCTGGCCGAAGAGCTGACGCGCCGAGGCCTGGATCTGCAGTTCAATGCCGATATCCAGCGCATCGACAAGCAGGCCGATGGCAGCCTGGAGGTGACCCTCAAGGACGGCCGTACGCTATTGACCGATTGCGTGTTCTACGCCACCGGCCGGCGGCCGATGCTCGATAACCTCGGCCTGGAGAACACCGCTGTCACGCTGGATGAGAAGGGCTTTGTCCAGGTCAATGAAAAATACGAGACCACCGAGCCGTCGATCCTTGCCATTGGCGACGTGATCGGGCGCGTACAGCTGACACCCGTTGCCTTGGCCGAGGGCATGGCGGTGGCGCGGCGCCTGTTCAAGCCTGAACAGTACCGGCTGGTGGATTACCGGATGATCCCCACGGCGGTGTTCAGCCTGCCGAACATCGGCACGGTCGGCCTGACCGAGGAACAGGCCCGGGAAGAGGGGCATGAGGTGCAGATTTTCGAAAGCCGTTTCCGGCCGATGAAGCTGAGTCTGACCGACTGCCAGGAACGCACGCTGATGAAGCTGGTGGTGGATGCCCGCACCGACAAGGTCCTGGGTTGCCATATGGTCGGCCCGGATGCCGGGGAAATCGTCCAGGGCCTGGCTATCGCCCTCAAGGCCGGCGCCAGCAAGCGCGATTTTGACGAAACCATTGGCGTGCACCCGACTGCCGCCGAAGAGTTCGTCACGATGCGCACTCCCGCGGCCTGAGCTGTTTCATGTAGGAGCCATGTAGGACTTGTCGAGCACAGCGAGGCTGCGATCTTTCCCCGGGAAATTGAGTCCTGAACGAAAGCAAAATCAAAAGATCGCAGGCTTCGCCAGCTCCTACAGAGATTTTTTCTATCTATACCGTTCCCTGATAGCCAAAACCAATTATTCGCATCAGCTTTGCCAATGAGCCAGCATGGGAATGAGTGGGTAAGCTTCTCTCCATCAACTTTTCAACCCTGATGGAGAAACACCGATGCCTATCATCAACAGCCAAGTTAAACCGTTCAAAGCTACCGCATTCAAAAACGGCGCTTTCGTCGAAGTGTCGGACGCCGACCTGAAAGGCAAGTGGTCTGTCGTGTTCTTCTACCCGGCTGACTTCACCTTCGTTTGCCCAACCGAACTGGAAGACCTGGCCGACAACTACGCCGAATTCCAGAAACTGGGCGTCGAGATCTACAGCGTGTCCACCGACACTCACTTTGCCCACGCTGCCTGGCACAACACTTCGCCAGCCATCGGCAAGATCCAGTACACCATGATCGGCGACCCGACCCTGACCATCTCCCGCAACTTCGACGTGCTGATCGAAGAAGCTGGCCTGGCTGACCGCGGTACTTTCGTGATCAACCCTGAAGGTCAGATCAAGATCGTCGAAATCAACGACGGCGGTGTAGGCCGTGACGCTTCCGAGCTGCTGCGCAAGATCAAGGCCGCCCAGTACGTCGCTGCTCACCCTGGCGAAGTCTGCCCAGCCAAGTGGAAAGAAGGCGAGGCCACTCTGGCTCCGTCTCTGGACCTGGTCGGCAAGATCTAACTCCATGAGTCATCCGAGGGCGATCAGCTCTTGATCAAGTAAGCCGCTTCGCCCCCAAAAACGCCCGGGCGAGATTCGCTCGGGCGTTGTTTTTTCTGAAATTCAAAAAATGGAAATCGCCCGTATGTTGGACGCCAATCTTAAAGCTCAGTTGAAGTCATATCTGGAACGGGTCACCCAACCGATCGAGATCGTTGCATCCCTCGACGACGGTGCGAAATCCCAGGAAATGCTGGCGTTGCTCAAAGACATTGCCAGTCTCTCCACCCAGATCATCTTGCTCGACAACGGCACCGATGCGCGCAAGCCATCGTTCTCGTTGAACCGCCCGGGAGCCGATATCAGCCTGCGTTTCGCCGGTATTCCCATGGGCCACGAATTCACTTCGCTGGTGTTGGCCTTGCTGCAAGTCGGCGGCCACCCTTCGAAGGCCAGTGTCGAAGTCATTGAACAGATCCGCGCCCTTGAAGGCGAGTTCAACTTCGAGACCTATTTCTCGCTGTCGTGCCAGAACTGCCCGGACGTGGTCCAGGCGCTGAACCTGATGGCGGTGCTGAACCCGAACATCCGCCACGTCGCTATCGACGGTGCGCTGTTCCAGGCTGAGGTCGATGAGCGTCAGATCATGGCCGTGCCGAGTATCTACCTGAATGGCGAGAACTTCGGTCAGGGCCGCATGGGCCTGGAAGAGATTCTCGCCAAGATCGATACCAGCGGTATCGAGCGCCAGGCCGAAAAAATCAGCGCCAAGGACGCCTTCGATGTGTTGGTGGTTGGCGGTGGCCCGGCCGGTGCTTCGGCTGCGATCTATGCGGCCCGCAAAGGCATCCGCACTGGTGTGGCGGCTGAACGCTTCGGCGGACAGGTACTCGATACCATGGCCATCGAGAACTTTATCTCGGTCCAGGAAACCGAAGGGCCGAAACTGGCCGTAGCCTTGGAAGAGCACGTCAAGCAATACGACGTGGACATCATGAACCTGCAACGTGCCGATGGGCTGGTGCCTGGCACGGACGGCATGTTGCATGAAGTCCGGTTCGCCAGCGGTGCGCGCCTCAAGGCCAAGACCGTGATCCTGGCGACCGGTGCCCGCTGGCGTGAAATGAACGTGCCGGGCGAGCAGCAATACCGCAACAAGGGCGTAGCATACTGCCCACACTGTGACGGTCCGCTGTTCAAGGGCAAGCGCGTGGCGGTGATCGGCGGGGGTAACTCCGGCGTCGAAGCGGCCATCGACCTGGCCGGTATCGTGGCCCATGTCACCTTGCTGGAGTTCGATGTGCAGTTGCGCGCCGATGCGGTGTTGCAGCGCAAACTGCACAGCTTGCCGAATGTGACGGTGATTACCAACGCCCAGACCACCGAGGTGACAGGCGACGGTCAGAAGGTCAACGGGCTGCGCTACAAGGATCGTCCAAGCGGTGAAGTGCTGGACGTGACGCTGGAAGGGATATTTGTGCAGATCGGCCTGTTGCCCAATACCGATTGGCTCAAAGGTACTGTAGAGCTGTCACCGCGTGGCGAGATCATCGTCGACGCCCGGGGTGAAACCTCTATCCCTGGCGTATTCGCCGCCGGCGATGTGACCACCGTGCCGTATAAGCAGATCGTGATCGCCGTAGGCGAGGGCGCCAAGGCTTCGTTGAGCGCCTTCGATCATCTGATCCGGACTTCCGCGCCAGCATAAACAGCCAGGCACTGGAAAAACAAAACCCCATGGGCCTGGCCCATGGGGTTTTTTATTGAGCTTTCATATCCACCGCCGAGCCCTGTGGGAGCAAGCTTTGCTCCCACAGGTAGGTTTCTCGGTGGGTCTTAGAGTGGAGCAGGCTGGATAATCTCGACCCAGTAGCCATCCGGGTCCTTGATGAACGCCAGGCTTTTCATGCGGCCGTCGCTCAGGCGCTTCTGGAAGTCACAACCCAACGCTTCGAAGCGTTCGCAGGCTGCGACTACGTCCGGTACCGAGATGCAGATGTGACCGAACCCGCGTGGATCGGTGTTGCCATTGTGATAAGCGAATGCCGGGTCGCTTTCGGTGCCATGGTTGTGGGTCAGTTCCAGGATGCCGGGGATCGATTTCATCCACTCGGTGCGTGCCGCAGCGTCCGCCGGAATCTGGCGCTTGTCCACCAGCGCGAGGAAATACAGGCTGAATTCGGCCTCAGGGAAGTCACGTTTTTCCACCAGCGAGAAACCCAGGACGCGGGTATAGAAATCCAGGGACTTGGTAATGTCCTTGACCCGCAGCATGGTGTGGTTGAAGACGAATTTGGCCGTGGCGGCATCGGGTTGGGCGGTGACGCCCGGGAAAGTGTCGAGTTCGTGCAGGCTCATGGGCCCTCCGGAAAATAAGTGGGGCAAACGACGTCGCAGGGCTTGGCGCGACGGTTCTGTGGCTTGCGTCAAACATGATACGCAGGGGGCGCAGCATCGCCAAACCGTGTGCGGCTATTGCCTGGTGCCGCGGTGAGCTTCAGACTTCGCGATTCGTCCTTGAGTGCAGCGCAATGATTCGACCGTTCCTTTCGTCGTTCGTCCTGTTTTTTGCCGTTGTTGCGAGTGTTGGCGTCCAGGCCGCCGAACCGCAGGTCACCTGGCCCCAGGGCTGGTTCATCGAGCCGCTGCCTTCCGATGCATCTGCCACGCCGGTGGCACCGGGAACCTCTCGTCAACGGGCGACCAAGAATGACTCGGCAGGCAATGCCGTCATGGTCATGGAGCTGACCGCAACCTCCATCAAGCCCGATCATCAAGTCAACTTGCAAGGCGTGCTCCTGGAAATGCGCAAGTCAATCCAGAAGGATTTTTTTCAGGGTGGTTATCAAAGTGTATGCAATAAGATTCATGCATCCCTATTGGGCGGGGTAACTGCCCTGGAAACTACCTGTACGATCACGCAGAACGGCCGACATGTGTTGTCTCAGACACTGGTCGCAGCACTTAATGAAGGCCGGGCTTATGTACTGTCCTATGCGGGACAAGCGCAGGTGTTTGTTGAGAGCCAGGATGAAATACAGGCGGTACGAAATAGTCTGAAACTATAAGGCTATCAACCTAATACGCCGGGGTTACTCCAGAAGTTCGAGTCCATAAAAAAGCCCTGCAATGTTCAGGGCTTTTATTCAGCCTGAATATCAGGTACGTAGCCAGGAATCGACAGTGCTCGCGCCGTATTGTTCTTTCCAGGCTTTCAGGCCGCGGTGATTGCCGCCCTTGGTTTCGATCAGTTCGCCAGTGTGCGGGTTCTGATAGACCTTGACCACTCGCGCACGGCGGGTTTTAGGCCCCTTGGCCGATGAAGCCCCCGCTTTTGACGGGTTCGGGTCAAGAATTGCGATGATGTCGCGCAGGCCCTTGCCATAGGTCTTCATCAGTCCCTGGAGCTTTTCTTCGAATTCGATTTCTTTCTTGAGCCCGGCATCATTCTTCAGCAATTCCAACTGTTTGAGCTGATCCTGAAGGGCCTTTTCGGCTTTACGAAATTCAACGAGTCTGGACAATTTATCGTTACTCCAATCAAATATTTGGCTGAGACCAACCGCAGACAAAGCTATAAGCCAAGCGCTTTGAAGCGCCTCGGTGATAGATGACTCTCCTGCTATCCAGCACAGTCAGAAAAATTGTAGTAGTTAAACCGGACAGTGTAAATCGTATCTTTTTCGTCATGTAACAAGAGAGTAAGCGTGTTCCTCAAGTTGCATCGCTGTCTGCGCCGGGCCGGTGTGTATACCAAGTATAGATTCAAATGGATGATCGGATTGAAAGTTGTGCTTCGATTGTCGATAGGTGGCATTGCGATATCATTCAGTAGAACCCTGCCTTTCTTCATTCAATAGACGAGGCCAGTTCGATAAACGCCCGGGTGGCGGGCGAGGCTTGGCGACTGTCCAGCACCGCCAGGCCGATCCGGCGCGGAACCGGGGGTGAGAGCGGGCGTACGACGAAGCCTGGATGATCCCCCTCCGGCAGCGAGCCTTCGGAGACTATGGTCACGGCCTCACCCCGGCTGACGGTGCTCAACGTGCTGAGCAGCTGTGAACAGCGATAGCGCACGTTTGGCGTGAGTCGGGCGGCATTGAACAAGCGTGTGACCAACTCTGACGATCCGGCCTCGGTGAGTACGAAGGGGGTGTCGCACAGGTCGCTGAGGCTGAGGTTGGACCGGGCGGCGAGGGGGTGGGTGGTGGGCAGGAGGGCGACCATCTGGTCCTCCATCAGGGGAAACGTATCGAAACGGTCCTCAGGCAGCACCACGAAACCGACATCGATCCGTCGCTCATCCAACCATTGGATGACTTGCCGGTCCGGCCCTTCGTCGATGTGCACCTCAATCCCTGGATGCAAGGCGCGATAGCGCTGCAGGATGGCGGGCAACAGCTTCATCGATGAGGTCGGGCCGAACGAGCCAATGCGCAAAGTGCCACGGCGCATGCCCCGGGCGTCGGCGGCTTCCTGGCGCAGGGTGTTGGCCAGCCCGAGCATGGCGCGGGCGCGCAGGAGCAATTGCTGGCCGATGTCGCTGAGCTCCACCACGGACTGGTGACGCCTGAGCAGTTCGACCCCCAGTTCCTGTTCCAGCGATTTGATGGCATGGGACACCGCAGACTGACTGATGCCCAAGCGCGTCGCCGCAGCGGTGAAACCATGCAGTTCGGCCACCAGGGAGAAGATTTCGAGCTGGGTAAGGGTCATGAGTGATTGCTCATTTTACGATGACTTAATATGAGCTTGATAATGGGGCATCCGATTCGAACCGTATAGGCACCACCTTGTGGCGAGGGGATAAATCCCCGCTGGAGCGCGCAGCGGTCCCTTTGAATGATCTGCTGTATCGCAAGATTTCTGGGGCCGCGACGCTGCCCAGCGGGGATAAATCCCCTCGCCACAAGGTGGTGTACCTCGTTTCATTTGTCTGTGGTGAACATGAAAACCCTCGAACACACCTTTTCGACCCCGTCGGACCTGTCGGTCTACCTGAAGCTGTCCATGGTCACCATGATCTGGGGCGGTACCTTTGTGGCCGGCAGGATTCTGTCCGATGCCCTGGCGCCCCTGCTGGCCGCCAGCCTGCGCTTCTTGCTGGCCAGTGTGGCGCTGCTGCTGTTCCTCGGCCTGGCAAGGATCCCGCTGGCGAGGCCGACCGTGAAGCAGGGCATGCAGTTGGCGGTGCTGGGTTTTTTCGGGATCCTTTTCTACAACCTGTGTTTCTTCTATGGCCTGCACTACATCAACGCGTCGCGGGCTTCGCTGATCGTGGCCTTGAACCCGGCGGTGATCGGCCTGGCCTCCTGGTGGTTGTTCAAGGAGCGGTTGAGCCGGTCGAAGGTCGGCGGGATTGTGTTATGCATCGGCGGCGCAGGGCTGGTCATTGTCAGTCGCGATCCTTCCTTGCTGCAGGCGTCCGCGCAGGGCTGGATCGGCGACCTGCTGATTTTCGGCTGCGTGCTGGGATGGGGCGTCTATTCGTTGTTTTCGCGCAGCCTGAATGAAAGTCTCGGCCCGTTGCAGACCGTCACCTGGTCGATTCTGCTGGGCACGCTGATGCTGTGGCTGACCTGTGCGGTCGGCGGTGAGGTTCGCTTCGAAGCCCTGCGTGGGTTGGACGGCAGGCAATGGCTGAGCTTGCTTTATCTTGGCGTGCTGGGTTCGGCGCTGGCCTACATCGCCTGGTACGACGGTATTCGCCGGATCGGCGCAACCCGTTCCGGTGTATTCATTGCGCTCAACCCGCTGACGGCGGTACTGCTGGGGGCGCTGCTATTGGACGAACGGCTCACGGCCCTGATGTGCGTGGGCGGCGGGTTGATCCTGGCGGGCATTTTACTGTGTAACAGACCCCTTGCGCGGCCGGCGAAAAAGACGATTTGATAGAGGAGGCGGACAAATCGGGTTACGCTGTGTAGAATCGATTTACGCATACAAGAATAATGACTTCTGGCAGCAGAAGCCTCGCCCGCAAAAGCCTTGGGTCGACAATGAAGATACTTGGGTTACAACTGATCTATGGCGATTTCCTCGCCCGCAGCGTTCGCGGTATCTCCTGCGCGCCACCGTATGCCCTCAGCATGGCCAGCAACTGACGTTCCGTTAATTGACAAGCATGATGAGGCGCCGACATGGCAGATCTATACGAAAACCCGATGGGCCTGATGGGCTTTGAATTTATCGAATTCGCATCCCCTACACCCAATACCCTGGAGCCGATCTTCGAGATCATGGGCTTCACCAAAGTCGCCACGCACCGTTCCAAGGACGTGCACCTGTATCGCCAGGGCGCGATCAACCTGATCCTCAATAACGAACCCCACAGCGTGGCCTCGTACTTTGCGGCCGAGCACGGTCCTTCTGTCTGTGGCATGGCGTTCCGGGTCAAGGATTCTCAGTTGGCCTACAGGCGTGCCCTGGAACTCGGTGCCCAGCCGATCCACATCGAAACCGGACCGATGGAACTGAACCTGCCGGCGATCAAGGGCATTGGTGGCGCGCCGCTGTACCTGATCGACCGTTTTGGCGAAGGCAGCTCGATCTATGACATCGACTTCGTGTTCCTCGAAGGCGTCGACCGCCATCCGGTGGGCGCGGGCCTGAAGATCATCGATCACCTGACCCATAACGTGTATCGCGGCCGCATGGCCTACTGGGCCGGTTTCTACGAGAAGCTGTTCAATTTCCGCGAGATCCGCTACTTCGACATCAAGGGCGAATACACCGGCCTGACATCCAAGGCCATGACCGCCCCGGACGGCATGATCCGTATCCCTTTGAACGAAGAATCATCCAAAGGCGCCGGACAGATCGAAGAATTCCTGATGCAATTCAACGGCGAAGGCATCCAGCATGTGGCGTTCCTCACCGACGACCTGGTCAAGACCTGGGACGCGCTGAAAAAGATCGGCATGCGCTTCATGACCGCGCCGCCGGACACCTACTACGAAATGCTCGAAGGCCGTTTGCCGAACCACGGCGAGCCGGTGGACGAACTGCAATCGCGGGGCATTCTGCTGGACGGCTCTTCCAACCCGGACGACAAGCGCCTGCTGCTGCAGATATTCTCGGAAACCCTGATGGGACCGGTGTTCTTCGAATTCATCCAGCGCAAGGGCGACGATGGCTTCGGCGAAGGCAACTTCAAGGCGCTGTTCGAGTCCATCGAGCGTGACCAGGTGCGGCGTGGGGTGTTGGCGACCGAGTAATACCTGAAGCCCTGTAACCCTGTTGGAGCGAGCCTGCTCGCGATGGCGGTGTGTCAGTCATCCATGCGTTGACTGACCGGCCACCATCGCGAGCAGGCTCGCTCCCACATGGGTTTGGGGTAAGCCTCAGGTCCGGCGCCGTTGCCGCGTCAGATGCTTGAAACCTTCGAACACCAACACCGCCACCGCCAGCCAGATGGGAATATAGGTCAGCCACTCGTTGGCCTTGATGCTTTCTCCCAACAGCAGCGCAACGCACAACAGCAAGACCGGTTCGACGTAGCTCAACAATCCGAACAGGCTGAATGGCAACAACCGGCTGGCGACGATGTAGGTTACCAGCGCTGAGGTGCTGATCACGCCGAGCACGGGGATCAGCAGCGATAACCACGGATGTTGATCGAAAACGGCGAAACCCTGTTCACCGCTTTGCACGAACCACAAGGCCACCGGCACGATCAGGGCCATGTCCAGCCAGAGACCGCCCAGGTGGTCGGTTCGAAGGCGTTTGCGCAGGATGAAATAAATTGGGTAGCCCACCACCACCAGCAGGGTCGCCCAGGAAAAACCGCCGGCCTGGACCAGTTCGTTGAGCACGCCGAGGGAGGCGAGGAAGACGGCGATTTTCTGGAAGTAGGACAAGCGTTCGCCAAAGAACAAGCGCCCGGTCAGGACCATCGACAGCGGCAACAGGAAATACCCCAGCGACACATCCAGGCTGTAGCCGTTGAGCGGCGCCCACATGAACAGCCATAGTTGCAATCCCATCAACGCAGAAGAAACCATCGCTCCAAGCAACAGGCGTGGCGCGGCGATCAGACGCCGGACCAGCTCTGTGACCCGTGTCCATTCCTTTGCCATCAGCATGAACACTGTCATACAAGGCATTGTCAGCAGCATGCGCCAGCCAAAGATTTCCAGGCCGCTCAGTGGAGAGAGCAGCGAGGTGTAGTAGTACATGACGGCGAACAGCGCGGAGGCCGAAACCGATAGGACGATGCCTTTGGACACGATAATTCTCTGGGAAATGAAACAGCACCTGAACAATGAGCACAACGCTGTGGGAGCAAGGCTTGCCCGCGACGAAGGCACCTGGGAACCGAGGCGCCTTCGTCGCGGGCAAGCCTTGCTCCCACAGCCCGGCACACCACAATGAGGTTCGCTGTACGCAGTGGTTTTATGACGTCCGCGGCACGCGCCCCGGCACGAAATGCCCCACGTCGTTGAACCCCGGTGTCGACGCATGCCCCGGCGTCACCAGCGAATCGATGAAGGCTTCGTCCTCGGCGGTGATCGTCACGGCTTGCGCCTTGGTGTAGCCATCCCACTGTTCCTCGGTGCGCGGCCCGACGATGGCTGAGGTGACGGCGCGGTTGTTCAGCACCCAGGCGATGGCGAACTCGACGATACCCACGCCCCGTTCCCGGGTGTACTGCTGGATCTGCTGGGCAATGCGCAGGGACTCGACCCGCCATTCGGTTTCCAGGATGCGTTTGTCCTGGCGGCCGGCGCGGCTGTTGGCGTCCGGCGCTACGTCCGGCGCATATTTGCCGCTGAGCACGCCCCGGGCGAGAGGGCTGAAGGGCACCACGCCAAGGCCATAGTTCTGCGCGGCGGTGATCTGCTCGGTTTCTGCCTGGCGGTTGACGATGTTGTACAGCGGCTGGCTGATCACCGGACGGTCGATGCCCAGGCTGTCGGCGATGCGGATCACTTCGGCGATGCGCCAGCCACGGTAGTTCGACAGGCCCCAATAGCGGATTTTGCCTTGGCGGATCAGGTCGCCGATGGCCGACACGGTGACGTGCAGCGGTGTGTTGTGGTCTTCGCGGTGCAGGTAGTAGATGTCCAGGTAATCGGTGCCCAGACGGGTGAGGCTGGCCTCGATGCCATTGAACAGGTGCTTGCGGCTCAGGCCGCTGCGGTTGGGCACGCCGTCCGCCGGGCCGAAGCCGACCTTGGTGGCGAGCACCCACTCCTGGCGTCGATTGGCAATCGCCTCGCCGACGATTTCTTCGGAGCGTCCGTTGGTGTAGACGTCCGCCGTGTCGATGAAGTTGATGCCCTGGTCCCAGGCCTTGTCGATGATCCGCAGCGAATCCTCGGTGCTGGTCTGTTCGCCGAACATCATGGTGCCCAGGGTCAATGTCGAGACTTGTAACCCGGAGTGGCCCAGTGTGCGGTAGCTCATGACAAGTTCCTTTTTATCGATGGGAAAGGCTCAATCAAACCCCAGAACGACTGTATGGATCAAACACATTTATCAAACACCCGTGAACCCCCGTGGGAGCGAGCAGGGCTCAGGGTGTCAGGCTTTCAATGTGGGGAGAACGCGCAACGCCGGCACACTGGTGCGGACAATCACCGCCACCAGCAGGTATAACGCCGTATCGGAACCGGAGACCCAAATGAAAATAATCATCGCCCCCGACTCGTTCAAGGACAGCCTCAGCGCCCAGGGCGTAGCCGATGCCATCGCCGCCGGACTCGGCGAGGTCTGGCCGGATGCGCAACTGATCAAATGCCCGATGGCCGATGGCGGCGAGGGGACGGTGGAGTCGGTGCTGGCCGCGTGCAACGGCGAATGGCGCCATACCCGCGTCCTGGGGCCCCTGGGTGCTGCGGTCGAAGCGCGTTGGGGCTGGTTGCCCGACAGCCGCACGGCGATCATCGAAATGGCCGAGGCCAGTGGCTTGCAACTGGTGCCGCCAGGACAACGCGATGCCTGTTCCAGCAGCACCTATGGCACCGGAGAGTTGATTCGCGCGGCCCTGAATGAAGGAGCCGGGCGGGTGATTCTGGCGATCGGCGGCAGCGCCACCAACGATGCCGGCGCGGGGGCCATGCAAGCGCTGGGCGTGGCGTTGCTGGATGAGCAGGGGCAACCTCTGCCTCCCGGCGGGCTGGCCCTGGCAAAGCTGTCGCGCATCGACCTGGGTGGCCTGGACCCGCGCCTGGTCGGGGTGAGTGTCGAGATTGCCGCCGATGTCGACAATCCCCTGTGCGGGCCCCATGGCGCTTCAGTGATTTTCGGTCCTCAGAAGGGCGCATCCGCACAGCAGGTGCAGCAACTTGATCAGGCCCTGGCGCACTTCGCCGGACACTGCGCCCAAGCGTTGCGCCGCGATGTACGCGACGAACCGGGCAGTGGCGCCGCCGGTGGCCTGGGGTTCGCGGCCAAGGCATTTCTGGGGGCGCAGTTTCGCACCGGCGTGGACGTTGTCGCCCAACTGACGGGCCTGGCCGATGCGATCGAGGGCGCTGACCTGGTGATTACCGGAGAAGGCCGCTTCGACGCCCAGACCCTGCGCGGCAAGACGCCCTTTGGCGTGGCCCGCGTTGCGCGCCGTCACGGCGTACCCGTGGTGGTCATAGCCGGCACCCTGGGGGAGGGTTATCAGGCGCTGTATCAACATGGCATTGATGCAGCCTTCGCACTGGTCAGCGGGCCGATGACGCTGCAGCAGGCCTGTGCCGACGCACCATGCCTGCTGCGCGAACGAGCCCGAGACATTGCCCGGCTCTGGCTGGTCGCAGCCCGGTGACTCGACTGTGACCAGGGAGCCCCCGCCCTCGCCATCCCGAGATCTGTGACCCTTGAAAAATATCTGAAGGCCCAGGAGATGCTCTTGAGCTATCCCGCCAGGACCAGCTTGAGGTGGACCGCAACCTGGCGACGCGCCCCACGAACTGTCGCGCCTTACGGTGGGCTTGAATGCGATGGTGGCGCGGTTCGTGATTTGAGATAGGGTTGAGGCTGGACATTGCATCAATCAGGAGCAGTACATGCGCTATTCAGCCTTGACCCAACGCATCACCGGCGAGGGTGCCGCCGCGTGGCAGATCCACGACCGGGCGCTGGCCATGCGTGAGCAGGGCAGGGACGTGTTGTTGCTATCAGTGGGCGATCCGGATTTCGACACGCCGCGGGCCATCGTCGACGCCGCCGTGGACAGCCTGCGGGCCGGGGACACTCACTATTGCGACGTGCGCGGCCTCCACGGTCTGCGCGCTAGCATCGCGGGTCGTCATCGTCGGCGTAGCGGCCAGTCGGTCGGGGCTGAGCACGTCACGGTGCTGCCGGGCGCGCAATGCGCGGTGTATGCGGTCGCGCAATGCCTGCTCGACCCCGGCGACGAAGTTATCCTGGCCGAGCCGATGTACGTCACCTACGAAGCGGTGTTCGGCGCCTGCGGTGCGAAAGTGATACCGGTGGCGGTATGTCCGGAGAATGCGTTCCGGGTCGAACCGGCCGATGTGGCCCGCCTGATCACCCCTCGGACTCGGGCGCTGCTGCTCAACAGCCCCAACAATCCCTCCGGGGCCAGCCTGCGCTTGCCCACCTGGCAGGCGCTGGCGCAACTGTGCATCGAGCATGACCTGTGGCTGATCAGTGACGAGGTCTACAGCGACCTGTTGTACGAAGGTGAGCACATCAGCCCGGCCAGCCTGCCGGGCATGGCCGAACGCACCGCAACCATCAACAGCCTGTCCAAATCCCACGCCATGACCGGTTGGCGCATCGGCTGGGTCATCGGCCCCGAACCCCTGGCCTCACACTTGGCGAATCTTTCGTTGTGCATGCTGTTCGGCCTGCCGGAATTCGTGCAGCGGGCGGCCCTGGTTGCGTTGGAAACGGATCTACCTGAAGTGGCTCACATGCACGCAGAGTACCGCCTGCGCCGGGACTTGGTGTGTGCTGCATTAGAGGGTTGCCCCGGCCTGAAGCCCGTATGGCCCGATGGCGGCATGTTCGTGATGGTTGATGTGCGCCAGACCGGCCTCAGTGCCCAGGCCTTTGCCGAGCGACTGTTGGACGGGTATGGCGTGTCGGTGCTGGCGGGGGAGGCGTTCGGGCCGAGTGCGGCGGGGCATATTCGGATTGGGTTGGTGGTTGACCGGGTGCAGTTGGCGGAAGCGTGTCGGCGGATTGCCTTGCACGCGGCGAATGTTACCGGCATGGCGGGTCTGAGCAATTGCGTTGATTTTCCGTCCGCCCGTAAGGAATCGACATCAGGGGATATTCCGACCAGCGGTATTTTACCCTGTCAGATATGACAGTTGGCAGCTCTGGATGCCCGGCGCTTAATGGATTTCAACGACCGGGCCAGATGAAGCGCGCTTCAGGCGCACTTCTTCGGAGAGCATATATCCATGCCACAGTTCAACGAGCAGACTAAGGCTGCACCATTGCTGATAGATGGGATAGCCAACACGGAACCTGCCCGGGTACCACGGGACGTGCTGTTTAACGGAACAACGGGAAGAGTACCGCGCCCGCTGGGTTTTCCCACGCAACCTGGCGAAGACATAAAGTTGACGGTTTATTGGGAGCAACCTAATAAAACGGAGATTTTTCAGAGAACCTATACGTCTGCAGATAGTCAGCCAGAGTTTCCATTTCCGATAACACCTCAACAGATGAGTGTTGATGGTCAGGCAATTATTTATTATGAATGGCTGGCCGATAATCCGGACAACTCACCAAGACGTACCCTGATCATTGATCACACACTGGTGCCAACCCTTGAAGAACCAGATTTTCCAGATAGAAATCTATATGGATACCTGAACTGCTCGTCGTCGCCCCCCATTTGGGAAAAAATCAGGGTGCAGATTGGGCCCGAGTCGGTATTCGAAGAGCTCGATGAATGCGTCCTTGAATGGCAGGGCTTTGGGACACTGAATGGCGCGCCTCCGGCGTTGACACCGCTCTATGAGTTTCGAAAAATTCTGACCCGGGATGAGGCGCTCAATGGGTTCATTATGGAAATTCCTTTCGATCCCTATGTAAAACCCATGATGAATAACGATTCGGGCCGGGCTCAATACACAATTATTCGAAACAATGTACCTATTGCTAAATCCAAGGCAGAAGTTGTCAAGATTGATCGGATAATTCCCGGGCAGGACGAACCATGCGGAGGATTTGCCTGATAAGCGTAAATGTCGAATGTTGTTGTCAGTCTCTTATAACTTTCCGAAAGCGCTAATGCTAGTGTTGACGTTGTTTGCTCGGGTGGACTGACCCCATTTTATTTGTCATGGAGAAAGCCTGATGACTGTTCAAAGCAAACTCATTGATCTTAATGGTGAACAACTGACGCGCCAGGAAGTTGCCAAGCGCTCCCGGTTGGCGGCGCGTGCCCTCAGTAATCCCTTGACTGCTCCGCCGCAGGAAGGTGCCAGCATTGATGATCAACTTGTCGATAACCTGATTCCCAAGAGCGTATTGGATTCGTCGCAAATGATTGTTCGCTTCGATAACAGCAAAATTCCTGTGCCTCACGATGGTGATGAATGGGAGCTGTATCAGCGTAAAGGAGGAGACACGGGGGCGGGAACTGAAATTGCTCAGGATGTGTTTGGTCAAGCGGTAGGGCGTCCGGCAGAGACAGAAATTCCTGTGGACACCAGCGTACTGCTGGATGATGATCCGAATGAGCCATCAACCATCTATGAATATCAATTTGTCGTCTATAAAGGGGAGGACGGGAACGGCTCTGCCACATTGTGGCTTCCTGCTGCAATCGACCGGTATGCGCCTGAGCAAGACAAGCAGACGGGTAATTTTTATAAGCCGGACTTCGCCAGGTTTACGAATCTATCGCCCGGCTCAACCATTGATGAAGCGTGGCTGGCTAATAATACTTCACTGAATCTCACAGTTAATATTGCTTATATGTTTTACCGGCCGGATGACACGATTGAGATTTATGCGGATACTAGCTATGGTGTGCCCGGAACACCCATATACTCGGGTTCGCTTGCGTCAAATAGTATCTCTATTCCAAAGGATAATCTTCCGGTATTGGATGGGGCATATTATCTTTGGTATAAGTTGATCGATATAGTGGGAAATGAAAGCGAGTTGTCTGATGCCGCCCGCTTCAATGTTGTTCGTCTACCGCCTCCTTCGCTCATCGATTGTTATATTCCTCAGGGGATGAGTCCAGATGCCATTGATCTGGAAGACCGGGAGTCCGGGGTTTTTCTGGTTGTTCCTCGTGCAATCAACGGCCAGGATGACGACAGGATTCGTCCTGTTATCAGCAATGGAGTAATTCCCCCGATTAACCTGGGAAACCAGCCGTTGGGGACGAGCTCCCAGCTTGAATTTCCTATTACCTCCTCCAGGCTGATGGATCTTTGGGGGAGCTCCACGGTAGAGGTACCTGTCACGGTTCGATATGAGCTTGTAAGGGGGACAAGTACTCCCATTGGTTCCACCACGATACCTTCCAGTATCGACTTTAGTTATCGCGGCCCAGACAATCCCGATTTTCCCGATCGAACGAATCCGGCGATGGTGAAGGTCAAAGTCGTAGGGGCGTCTGGTGTCGATGATCATCTCAGTTCCACAGACCGTGATGCTACGGCGACCATCAGTACCACCTTGGTTGCGTCCGGTAGTACATGGACAGCAGTGGGGGACGAGATTGTCCGGCTATGGTTCAACGGCACGGAAGTACATAGCGAGCAACTGACTGCCGGGGCGCCTCCAGCGACGGTGACTTTCGATATGGATCCCAACGTCGTGGATTACGGGCTGGGTATAGTCATTGCCTATTGGACGATCGAAGAGCTCGGTGGCCGTAACGTCATGAAATCGGAAGATACCGAGGTTCAGGTGGATCCGGTTCTGATTACAATGCCGGCACCTCAAGTGGATCTGTACGGTTCCCTGATTTCATGCAGATCATTGACACGAGGCACATGGGAGTTGCCGGTCACTGTTCCGATCGATGTTAGCTATATGCCGGCCGGTACGGTGGTGACTCTGAAGTCTCAGGGGTACGAAGATGGTACGGGCACGGGAATGGTTGGGGGGACGGACTTCACCGATACGCACAGGGTCACCGATGCAGAAGTGACTGCGGGGGTGTTTGAGCACGATATCCAGCCCTATATGACCAAAATAAGGCCAATCCAACCGGCCCACGGTACTGGCGCTCCTAGAGGCTGGATAAAGATCTGGTACACAGTGCCCGGGGTGCCGGATCCGTCGGAAGAACTGTTCAAGGAAGTCTCGCTACTTAATAGCAGTTATAACTATTGCGAGGAGAACCCCACGCTTTAATCTTTGTTGTTCGGTATGGGGAGGGTTTTATCTCTCCCTATACCGAAATTGATCCAATGAGGAAAAGTCCTCCCAGCCCATCGGATTACTCCTACATACCACTGTTGCATAGATCTGTAGTTTACCGGCCGTTTCGGGTGCGGGGCTTTCGTTCGTTCATGAGCTTCGTTATGCCATCGGCTGGACAAATGAGAGGTAATACTACATGTGGTCAATTAAAGATGATGGGGCGCGACCCAGGCCGTTACTCTGGCTCAGCGGTTCATCGCTGTGTTTTTCGTTGCTGCTGCCTGAGTTCGCATTCGGAGGAACGCTGATTGGTGGCAGTCAGACCGTTAACAACGGCGATGCCGTGGAGCAATGGCAGCTCTCCCAAGATGCCACATTAAATGTCAATGGAGCGGAAACGCTTAATATCCGGACTTCGGAATCCACGTTGAATGCCACCGGGGCCACCACCCAAGCCATTTCCGCCCGCAACGGTTCGACGATTAACCTAGTCAACACGACCGTCAGCGGCGGGAGCGCCCGTGCCGGATTGGAACTCTTGAACAGCACTGCCACGATCAGCGGCAGTAACATCAGCAGCGACCAATTCGGCTTATTGGCGGTGCGTGAAGTACAGGTAGGCAGTCCTGCCGGCTCGACGGTAACCGCCACCGACAGCAGCTTTACAGGTGTGAGGGGCGGGGCACAGGCTTCGGCCTTCAGTACCCTATCGTTTTCAAATTCGGTGATCGAGGGGACTGGTGCTACCAGTTTTGGTCTTTCGCTGCTTAGCGGGTCGGCTGCTGCAAGCAACGGCACGCGCATTATCGGCGGCCAGAATGGTGTGACGATGAGGCTTGAAAGCGGCGTCCTGGAGGCCAGTCAACTGACGCTCGACCAATCCAGCGTCGAGGGCAAGAACGGCTCCGCCATTGTTGTGGATTACGCGGGCGTCTCCGCGCCGGCTTCCCGGATCGATATCCTTAATGGTTCGACACTGACCGGTAGCAATGGGACGATTCTTGAGGTGAAGGGAGCAGGCAATGCGGCGATGAACGTCGGGCTCAGCGACCTGACGGGTAATGTCCAGGTTGCCGCCGACGGCACTGCCGCTCTGACCTTCACCCAAGCGTCGTTGACTGGCGACGTACGGGCCGAGGCGGGCGGCACCGCAACAGTGGCCTTGCAGCAAGGTTCGCGCATGACCGGCGTCATGGATAACGTCGCCACAGCGAGTATCGATGAACAATCGAGCTGGAACATGACCGGCAACAGCCAGGTCGGTGATTTGAGCCTCAACGGCGGTACGGTGCGGTTTGGTGCCGATGACGCGTTCTATCAATTGAACCTGGGTACATTGTCCGGCAATGGCCTGTTTGAAATAGGCACTGATTTTTCGACGAACCAGACCGACTTCCTCAACGTCACGGGCACCGCTACGGGCAATCATCAGCTCATGATCGCCAGTAGCGGCATTGACCCCGCCAGTGGTCAACCCATCCAGGTGGTCCATACCGGAGGGGGGGATGCGTCATTCTCCCTGGCCAATGCCGGTGGCGAGGTCGACCTGGGGGCATACTCCTATGGTTTGAAGCAGAGCGACACCGGCAATGATTGGTTCTTGGATCCTACGGCCCGCACAGTCAGCCCTTCCACTCGCGCAGTCATGGCGTTATTCAATACCGCGCAGACGGTGTGGTATGGCGAGCTCATGTCGTTGCGCAGCCGAGTGGGAGAACTGCGCTTCAATTCGCAGAAATCCGGTGCCTGGATGAGGGTGTATGGCAACAAATACAACGTGTCTGACGGTTACGGCGCGGGCTACCGCCAGGCCCAGCAAGGCTTCACGCTCGGTGCCGACGCGCCTTTGCCAGTGGGCGACGGGCAGTGGTTGCTGGGGGTAATGGCGGGTCACAGCACTTCTGACCTGGATTTGCACGGTGGCACCTCCGGCACGATCAAGAGTTACTACGTCGGTACTTACCTGACCTGGATGGACGACGTCAGTGGTTACTACGTCGACAGCGTGCTCAAACTCAACCGCTTCCAGAATGACGCCAAGGTCGGCATGAGCGATGGCAAACGTTCCAAGGGTGATTACGACAATAGTGGTCTCGGCGGTTCGGTTGAAGTCGGTCGCAACATCAAGCTGAACGACGGTTACTTCATCGAGCCGTTTACCCAGTGGTCCGCCGTGGCTATCCAGGGTAAAGATTACCATCTGGACAATGGCCTTCGGGCCGAGGGTGATCGTACCTATTCGTTGCTCGGCAAGGCCGGTGTGACGGTGGGGCGCGATATGCAGCTGGACAATGGGGCGACGGTACAACCTTATGTGCGTGCGGCATTGGCCCACGAGTTCGCCAAGAATAACGAAGTGAAGGTCAACAACAACGTATTCAATAATGATCTTTCAGGGTCACGTGCCGAGTTGGGCGCAGGTATTGCCGTTAATCTCTCAGAGCGCTGGCAGGCACATGCGGAAGTTGAGTACATGAATGGCAAGGGTATTGAAATGCCAATGGGTGGCACAATCGGCGTGCAATTCAAGTGGTGAAACGCGCAAGGCGGCTGCCTGGCTAGCGTTTGATGCGAATGCATGAATTAGCCAGGACAACTGGAAAAAAGCCCTGGCTGAAAAGTCAGGGCTTTTTATTAATTCATCTCTACCAACTGAGCACCGTGTCAAATTGGCCGGTACACAGGTAGCTACCACCTCCGTCAGCTTTATCAATCTGCGCTTCGAATGATCCAGTGAAGCCCATATCCGGGCCGACCTTGTAGGTAATGGTACCTGACCGTGCCCTCTGTAATGTCGGAACATCAGGATCCTCATAGTTGTTGTAGATCAAGTCGACATGCTCGTCATTGGCCGTGATAACGGCGGCAGTTGCTTCCTTGAATTCTTTGGAGAAAACGATGGTAAAAGTCCTTGGCCGGTCGATCTTCCATTCAGTCGCCACCACGATCCACACTTCACCCCGTTTAGGGGTGGTAGAACTTTTTAATGTGGTCATGACGGCGCTGAAATTTGACGCATCCTCAAGATTGGCGGTGAAATTTACTTCGGATCCGAGGGCGTCTTGAGCGGGTTTGGTGGTAGCGCTGCTCATGAGTATAAGCTCCGTAATATTCGACGGGAGATCCAGCGAGCATCCTGTGATGTCCTCTGCATTGGAGTGTCTATCTAAGCCCCATCTTTTTCCTCTGTATACTGTCAGACATGACAACTATACAGCGCAGTCTTTTTGTGGTTGCTATCCATAACCGTCATGTAAATCCTGACGGATGGTCATAGATCTCTCCGGTGCTTGCGCACCAACCTCATCACCCCCACGAAAAACACCGGCACAAACACCACCGCCAATGTCGCGCTGATCATCCCGCCAATCACGCCGGTCCCGATGGCCTGCTGGCTCGCCGAACTGGCCCCCGTGGCGATTGCCAGGGGCACCACGCCGAGAATGAACGCCAGGGAGGTCATGATGATCGGCCGCAGGCGCAAGCGTGCGGCCTGGAGGGTGGCGTCGATCAGGTCATGGCCTTCGTCGTACAGGCTTTTGGCGAACTCGATGATCAGGATCGCATTCTTCGCTGACAAGCCGATGATGGTCACCAGGCCGACCTTGAAGAACACGTCGTTGGGCATGCCGCGCAACGACACCGCCAGCACCGCGCCGAGTACCCCCAGCGGTACCACCAGCAACACCGAGGCGGGAATCGACCAGCTCTCGTACAGCGCCGCCAGGCACAGGAACACCACCAGCAGCGACAGACCCAGCAAGATTGGCGCCTGGCTGCCGGACAGGCGTTCCTGCAACGACAGACCGGTCCATTCCTGGCCCAGGCCTGCCGGGCCTTGGCCCACCAGTCGTTCGATTTCCGCCATGGCCTGGCCGGTGCTGTAGCCCGGTGCCGGTTCGCCGGAAATACTGATGGCCGGGTAGCCGTTGTAGCGGGTCAGTTGCGTCGGGCCCTGGGTCCACTTGGCCTGGACGAAGGCCGACAACGGCACCATTTTCCCGGCATCGTTGCGCACATGGATCTTCAGCAGATCGGCCACTTGGCTGCGCTGGTCGCCTTCGGCCTGGACCACCACCCGCTGCATGCGCCCCTGGTTGGGGAAGTCATTGATGTAGCTCGAACCCACAGCGGTCGCCAGCACGTTGCCGACATCGGCGAAAGACACTCCCAGGGCATTGGCCTGCTTGCGGTCGACTTCCAGTTGCACTTGTGGCGCTTCGGCCAGGGCGCTTTCGCGCACGTTGATCAGCACCGGGCTTTTTTCAGCGGCGGCGAGCAATGCGTCGCGGGCCTGCATCAGCGTGGCATGGCCGAGGCCGCCGCGATCCTGCAGGCGGAACTCGAAGCCGCTGGACGTGCCCAGGCCATCCACCGGTGGCGGCAGCACGGCGAAGGCCATGGCGTCCTTGATCCCGCCGAAGGCCTGATTGGCACGCTCGGCTATGGCACTGGCCGAGTCGTCGCTGCCACGTTCCGACCAGTCCTTGAGGGTGGTGAACGCCAACGCCGCGTTCTGCCCGCTACCGGAGAAACTGAAGCCCAGGATCACCGTGCTGTCACCCACACCCGGCTCGCCGGCGTTATGGGCCTCGATCTGCTCAACCACTTGCACCGTGCGGTTCTTGCTCGCGCCGGGCGGTAGTTGGATGTCGGTGATGGTGTAGCCCTGGTCTTCCACCGGCAGGAACGAGGAGGGCAGACGACTGAACAGCAGGCCCATGCCCACCAGCAGCACGCCGTAGATCAGCAGGTAGCGACCGGTGCGCTTGAGGGCATAGGCGACCCAGCCTTGATAGCGCTCACCCAATTGATCGAAGCGGTGGTTGAACCAGCCGAAGAAACCACCCTTGGCGTGATGCTCGCCCTGGCCGATGGGCTTGAGCAAGGTGGCGCACAGTGCGGGTGTCAGGCTCAGGGCCAGGAACGCCGAGAACAGGATCGATGTGGCCATGGACAGCGAGAACTGTCGATAGATGACCCCCACCGAGCCCGGCATGAACGCCATCGGAATGAACACCGCCACCAGCACCAGGGTGATGCCGATGATGGCCCCGGTGATCTGGCGCATCGCCTTGCGCGTCGCGTCTTTGGGCGACAGCCCTTCGCTGGCCATGATCCGTTCGACGTTCTCCACCACGACGATGGCGTCGTCCACCAGGATGCCGATGGCCAGCACCATGCCGAACATGGTCAGCACGTTGATAGAGAAGCCCAGGGCGAGCATGGTGGCGAACGTGCCCATCAGCGCTACCGGCACCACCAGGGTCGGGATCAGGGTGTAGCGGATGTTCTGCAGGAACAGGAACATCACGGCGAACACCAGCAGCATGGCCTCGCCCAGGGTGTAGATCACCTTGGTGATGGAGACCTTGACGAATGGCGAGGTGTCGTAGGGGATCTTGTATTCCACGCCGGCCGGGAAGTAGCGCGCCAGTTCGTCCATTTTCGCCCGTACCAGGGTCGCCGTGCTCAAGGCATTGGCCCCCGGCGACAACTGCACGCCGACGGCCGTGGAGGGCTTGCCGTTGAGGCGGGTGGAAAACTGATACTCCTGGCTGCCGACCTCCACCCGCGCCACATCGCCGATGCGCACCGTGGAACCGTCGGGGTTGGCCTTGAGCACGATGTCGGCGAATTCTTCCGGCGTCGACAGCTGGCCCTTGACCAGGATGGTCGCGGTGATTTCCTGGGTGCCGCGGCTCGGCAAGTCGCCAATGCTGCCCGCTGAAACCTGGGCATTCTGCGCCAGGACGGCGGCGTTGACGTCGGCCGGAGTCAGGTTGAAGCCGAGCAGTTTCTGTGGGTCGATCCAGATCCGCATCGCCCGTTCGGCGCCGTACAACTGCGCCTTGCCGACGCCGTCCAGGCGCTTGATCTCGTTCATCACGTTGCGCGCCAGGTAGTCGCTGAGGGCGACGTCGTCGAGCTTGCCGTCATTGGAGGTGAGGGTGATCAGCAGCAGGAAACCGGCCGAGACCTTGTCCACTTGCAAGCCTTGCTGGGTGACCGCCTGGGGCAGGCGCGACTCCACCGCCTTGAGGCGGTTCTGCACGTCGACCTGGGCCAGTTCCGGGTTGGTGCCGGGCTTGAACGTCGCGGTGATGGTGGCGCTGCCCAGGCTGCTCTGGGAACCGAAGTACAGCAGGTTGTCGGCGCCATTGAGCTCTTCCTCGATCAGGCTGACGACACTCTGGTCCACGGTTTGCGCCGAGGCACCGGGGTACACCGCGTAGATCTCGATTTGTGGTGGCGCGACGTCCGGGTACTGGGCCACCGGCAATTGCGGGATCGCCAGCACACCGGCCAGCAGGATGAACAACGCGACCACCCAGGCAAACACCGGACGGTCGATAAAGAACTGCGGCATGGGAAACGTCCTGCTTACTGACCAGGTGCCTGGGCGAGTGGAAGAGGGGAGTTGTCGACCTGGACTTTTTCACCGGGGCGGGCATGTTGCAGGCCTTCGACGACGATACGGTCGCCCGGCTTCAGGCCATGGGTGACGATCCAGCGGTCGTTCTGCACCCCACCCAGTTCCACCGGTTGCACGCTGACTTGCTGCTCGGCATCGACCAGCAACACCTGGGCTGTGCCTGCGCTGTCACGCTGGATGGCCCGTTGCGGCACGCTGATGCCCTGACGGTCGAAGGCCTGCTCCAGGCGCACGCGCACGAAGCTGCCGGGCAACAGGTCGAGGTCGGGGTTGGGAAACTCACTGCGCAGGGTGATCTGGCCGGTGCCCGGGTCGACGCTGATGTCGGTGAACAACAACTTGCCCGGTAGCGGATAGAGGCTGCCGTCGTCCTGGATCAGCGTGGCCTTGGCCTGGTCCTGGCCAACCTGCTGCAACTGACCGGAACGCAAGGCCCGGCGCAACTCGTTGAGTTCGCGGGTCGATTGCGTGAGGTCGGCGTGGATCGGGTTCAGTTGCTGGATGAGGGCCAGCGGCGTGGTTTCGTTCTGCCCCACCAGCGCCCCCTCGGTTACCAGTGCCCGGCCAATGCGTCCGGCAATCGGCGCGGTGACCGTGGCATAACCCAGGTTCAACCGGGCCCGCTCGACGGCGGCCTTGTTGGCGGCGACATCGGCGGCGGTCTGGCGCGCGGCGGCGCGGGCGTTGTCGTAGTCCTGGGCGCTGATGGCGTTGTCCTCGATCAACCGGGCGTAGCGCTGCTCCTGCAAGCGCGCCTGGAACGCGTTGGCCTCGGCCTTGCGCAACGCCGCCTCGGCGCTGTCCAGGTCGGCCTTGAACGGCGCTGGGTCGATGCGGAACAGCACGTCACCCTTTTTCACGTCGCTGCCTTCGCGGTAGACCCGCTGCAAGACCACGCCGGGCACCCGTGCGCGGACTTCGGCGATGCGCGGCGCGGCGATACGCCCGCTCAACTCGCTGCTGATGGACAGCGGCCGGGCTTCGACGGTTTCGATGGCAACGGTGGGGCGCGGCGCTTCGTCCGTGGGCGGCGAGGCCTTGTCGCAGGCGCTCAACGACAGTACCCCGAGCAGCAGGCCCAGGGTGGCGAAAGAGTTCTTTGGCATGGTGCTTCCCCAATGATGAACATCGCCATGCTACGGGGGGCGATTGGGGACAGCGGTAAAGCTTTGTAGGGGGTGTGTGAAATTGTGTAAGGGGTTTGCTCGCGAGCGGGTGAGGACGTATATCCTTGGCAGCTTGAGATTTTCTGCGCCTGGCAGGGCCCCATCGCGAGCAGGCTCGCTCCCACAAGGTTCACGCAAAACCCTGTGGGAGCGAGCCTGCTCGCGATGGGGCCCTGCCAGGTGCCACAGCACTTTCTGGAAACCCCCATGCCCAACATCCTCCTGGTGGAAGACGACACCGCCCTCAGCGAACTGATCGCCAGTTACCTGGAACGCAACGGCTATCAGGTCAGCGTGCTCAGCCGGGGCGATCATGTGCGCGAACGGGCGCGGGTCGATCCGCCGGACCTGGTGATCCTCGACCTGATGCTGCCGGGGCTGGACGGTTTGCAGGTGTGCCGCTTGCTGCGGGCTGATTCGGCGACCCTGCCGATCCTGATGCTGACCGCCCGGGACGACAGTCACGACCAGGTGCTGGGCCTGGAGATGGGCGCCGACGACTACGTCACCAAGCCGTGCGAGCCGCGGGTGTTGCTGGCGCGGGTGCGCACTTTGCTGCGGCGCAGCAGCCTCAGCGAGCCGCAGACGGCCAACGACCGCATCCTCATGGGCAACCTCTGCATCGATTTATCCGAACGTACCGTGACCTGGCGCGGGCAAGCGGTGGAGTTGTCCAGTGGCGAGTACAACCTGCTGGTGGTGCTGGCCCGTCATTCCGGCGAAGTGTTGAGCCGCGACCAGATCCTGCAACGCTTGCGCGGCATCGAATTCAACGGCACCGATCGTTCGGTGGACGTGGCAATTTCCAAGCTGCGGCGCAAGTTCGACGACAACGCTGGCGAAGCGCGCAAGATCAAGACGGTGTGGGGCAAGGGGTATTTGTTCAGCCGCTCCGAGTGGGAGTGCTGAGTCGATGTGGAAGCTGTTGATCCGTCTTTATCTGGTCACGATCGTGTCCTACAGCGCAGCGATCTACCTGATGCCGGAATTGGTGATCCGCCTGTTCCATGAGCGGTTCATGAGCTACAACCTCGACTACTCCCGTGGCCTGCAAACCCTGATGAGCAAGCAGTTCCATGCCGTGCCGAGTGAGCAATGGCCGGCGCTGGCGGCGCAGATGGACAAGGAATTCGAACCGCTGCGCATCGAGTTGGCTGCCATTGATGACGCGGATTTCAGCGCGGATGAGCAGGCGCGTCTCAAGCGTGGCGAGAACGTGGTGCGCCTCGGTGACTGGGCCTGGCGCACCCTGGCGGTGGCGCCGCTGGACGAGCGCACGGTGGTCAAGATGATCGTTCCCCCTGACCCGACCGACGTCAATTGGTTGTACTGGAGCATCAACGTGTTGATCGGCGCGACGATGCTGGCGTGCCTGTTGCTGTGGCTACGGCCGCACTGGCGTGATCTTGAACGCCTCAGGAGCACCGCCGAGCGCTTCGGCAAGGGGCACTTGAGCGAGCGCACGCACATTGCTTCCAGTTCGAACATTGGTAGCCTGGCCCATGTATTCGACACCATGGCCAGCGACATCGAGAACCTGCTCAACCAGCAGCGGGACTTGCTCAACGCGGTCTCTCATGAACTGCGCACCCCACTTACTCGGCTCGACTTCGGCCTGGCCCTGGCGCTGTCCGATGACTTGCCGCCGGCCAGTCGCGAGCGTCTGCAGGGGTTGGTGGCGCACATCCGCGAACTGGACGAGCTGGTGCTGGAATTGCTCTCCTACAGTCGGTTGCAGAATCCCGAGCGCCTGCCAGAGCAGGTCGAAGTGCCGCTGGACGAGTTCATCGACAGCATCCTGGGCAGCGTCGATGAGGACCTGGCGGCGCCGGACGTGGTGATCGACGTGCTCTTGCATGGGACGTTGGAGCGTTTTGTGCTGGACCCGCGGCTGACGGCCCGGGCACTGCAGAACCTGTTGCGCAATGCCATGCGTTATTGCGAGAGGCGGATCCAGGTCGGTGTGCGGGTGGGCGCTGAGGGCTGCGAGATCTGGGTCGACGACGACGGTATCGGCATTCCCGACGGCGAGCGCGAGCGGGTGTTCGAGCCGTTCTACCGCCTGGACCGCAGCCGCGACCGCGCCACGGGCGGTTTCGGCCTGGGCCTGGCCATCAGTCGCCGCGCCCTGGAAGCCCAGGGGGGCACCTTGACGGCTGACGTCTCACCGCTGGGCGGTGCACGCTTCAGGTTGTGGCTGCCAACGCCCCAGCCATAACCTGCAGTTTCCTGTGGCGAGGAGGTTTATCTGTGGCGAGGGGATTTAGCGAAACGTCGCACCGCCCCGCTGGGCCGCAAAGCGGCCCCCCCTTCATCACCCAAACAACCCCGCCGCAATATTGATCGAGAATCCGAGAATCGCCGTGTTGAACACAAACCCGATCAACGACTGCGCCAGCACGATCTTGCGTAACTGCCGGGTGGCAACGCCCACGTCCGACGTCTGGACGGCCACGCCGATGGTGAACGAGAAATACAGGAAGTCCCAGTAATTGGGCGTGGTCAGCCCTTCGGCAAACCGCAGGGCCGGCTCCTTGCCGTCCCAGGTGTAATACAACCGTGCGTAATGAACGCTGAAGATCACCCCGATCAGCAACCATGAACCTATGACCGTGAGCGCGGTGAACCGTAGTGCATCAGCTTGCTTGCGGTTTGCAGATCGCGGCTGCCGGCCAATTCGAAGGTGATGGTTGCCAGGCTGGCCAACGCCGCGATGCAGACGACCAGCAGGACCAGCCCGGCATTTTCGTCTTCGGTTTCGGCGATGCGCCTGACGTCGGGCGCCTTGGCTCGCACGGTCAGCCAGAACATCAACGCAAGGTACGTCCAGACACCGACATTCCAGCCGATGAGGATCTTGCCGATGACCGAATCCGCGGGAACCAGGAGTCCGGCCATCAGGCCAAGGGCCGTCGCGGCGGAAAGGCGTGGGTGGGTGCGGGCGAGGAAGGGCACAGGCTAGTTCGTCATGTCGGTGGACTGAATCAATTGCACGCCCGCTTGTTGCATCCGTCGGAGCGCCGCGTCTATCGAACCCTCGATATCGATTCCCCTGCAAGCGTCGAGCACCACGACGGCGTTGAACCCCGCGATCCGGGCATCCAGGGCGGTGAACATTACGCAGAAATCCAGAGCGAGTCCCACTACGTAGACTGTGTCGATGCCGCGCTCCTTGAGGTAGCTCGCCAAACCGGTGGGTGTCTGGCGGTCGGCTTCCATGAACGCCGAATAACTGTCGATGTCCGGGTTGCAGCCCTTGCGGATGATCAGTTGGGCGTGGGGCAGGTCCAGTGTCGGATACAGCGCCGCGCCCGGACTGCCTTGTATACAATGGTCGGGCCACAGCGTTTGTTCGCCGTAGGGCAGCTCGGCGGTGTCGAAGGGTTGCTTGCCTGGGTGACTGGATGCAAACGAGGCGTGCCCGGCCGGGTGCCAGTCCTGGGCGAGAATGACTTGGTTGAATGAGCGCCCCAACCGGTTGATCAGCGGCACGATCTGGTCGCCCTCCGGCACGGCCAACGGCCCCCCCGGGATGAAGTCGTTTTGTACGTCTATCACCAGTAATGCAGTGGATGTGGCGCGGGTCATTGCTGCGTTCTCCTTGGAGTCGTGTGCAAGCTTAGCCGAACCGGATCGGATCCAGTATCGCCGCGACGCTGACTGCGTAATCGCCAGCAGCCTTGCTCCCCCAATTGACTGAATTGCTCGCGTTGCTCAGTGGGAGCCGGCCTGCCCGCGAAGCGGTGGCACATCCAGTGACGATCTCCATACAGGCAAAGATGTCTTTCGTCGCAAATATTCCAAGGTTGATGGCTTTTTGATACTTCTTGCGAAGGGATTGGGTACAATCCCGGCCTCAACCGGGCATGGAGGCAATTCGCGTTTCAGCTACGAGAAAAAACTCCCCATGCTCATCGGCAGTTATTCCCCCGCCCTTGTTTCGATTTCCCTATTGGTAGCAATACTGGCGTCCTACACTGCGCTGGATCTGGCCGGGCGTATCGCTACCACCCGTGGCCATGCTGCCCATCTCTGGATGGCCGGTGGCGCGCTGGCGATGGGGGTGGGCATATGGTCCATGCATTTCATTGGCATGCTGGCATTCACCTTGCCGGTGGAGCTTGGCTACGATGTGTCGATCACCGCGCTGTCGTTGTTGATCGCCATCCTTTCCAGCGGTTTTGCCCTCTGGTTGGTCAGTCAGCCACGTTTGCCGGCCTGGCAGTTGGCTTTCGGCGCGCTGATCATGGGCGCCGGCATCAGCGCCATGCATTACACCGGCATGGCGGCCTTGCGGATGCAGCCGGGCATCGACTACGACCCGACGCTGTTCGGCGCTTCGCTGGTGATCGCGGTAGGGGCTTCCGCCGCGGCGTTGTGGATCGCCTTTCGCCTGCGCCACAACAGCCCCCATGTACGACTGGCCCGTGCCGGTGCCGCGGTGATCATGGGCATCGCCATTGTCGGCATGCATTACACCGGCATGGCCGGAGCACAGTTCAGGGAGGGCAGCTTCTGTGGTTCCCTCGACGGCTTGAGCGGTAAAGGCCTGGACAATGTGGTGCTGATCACGACGCTGGCGGTGCTGGCCATCGCCTTGCTGACGTCGATTCTCGACGCGCGCCTGGAAGCCCGCACCGCGGAACTGGCCCAATCGTTGACCCTGGCGAATCGGGAGCTGACTCAACTGGCCCTGCACGACCCCCTCACCGGATTGCCCAACCGAGTGCTGCTGGCCGACCGTATCGACCAAGCCATGCACCGGGTGCAGGAGCAGGGTGGCTGCTTCGCCTTGATGTTCATCGACCTGGACGGCTTCAAGCCGGTCAACGACGCCTTTGGCCATCACATGGGGGATTTACTGCTGCGGGACGTGGCCCTGCGCTTGCGCGAAGATTTGCGCAGCCATGACACCCTGGCGCGGATCGGTGGTGATGAATTCGTGCTGCTGGTGCAACTGGCCGAGCCTGACGATGCCTTGCGGCTGGCGGCGCGCCAGGTTGGGTTGATCGGCCGCACTTTCCGGGTCGCCGAGCATGATCTGCAGATTTCGGCCAGCGTCGGCATCGCGGTATTCCCGGGCAATGGTCTGAGCGCCGAAGAGTTGTTGATGAACGCCGACGCGGCGATGTATCACGCCAAAGGGGCCGGCAAGAACGGCTACAGCTTTTTCGATGTCTCGATGAACAGCAATGCCCGCAAGCAATTGCAGTTGCTGCAAGACTTGCGTATCGCCGTCGAACAGCGGCAGTTCAGCCTGCATTACCAACCCAAGTTCGACGCCGCCAACGGTCGTCCGGTCGGCGCCGAGGCGTTACTGCGCTGGCACCATCCGACCCAGGGCCTGTTGATGCCCGACACCTTCATCGACCTGGCGGAAAAGACCGGGCTGATCATTCCCATCGGCGAATGGGTATTGAATGAGGCCTGTCGCCAGATGCGTGAATGGTACGTGCTCGGTTATGCCGATTGGCGTATCGCTGTGAACCTGTCGGCCTTGCAGTTCTGCCACACCGGGCTGGTGCAGAGTGTCGCCAAGGCGCTGGAGATTCATCATCTGCTGCCCAACAACCTGACCCTGGAAATCACTGAAACCACCGCGATGAGCGACGCCGATGCCAGCATGACGGTGCTGCAGCAGCTTTCGGATATGGGGGTGGACCTGTCCATCGACGACTTCGGTACTGGCTACTCGAGCCTCATGTACCTCAAGCGACTGCCGGCCAACGAGCTGAAGATCGATCGCGGCTTCGTGCGCGACCTGGAACACGACAGTGACGACGCCGCCATCGTCTCGGCCATCGTCGCCCTCGGCCAGGCCCTTGGCCTGCGGATCGTCGCCGAAGGGGTTGAGACCGACGTACAACAGGACTTCCTGACCCAACTGGGCTGCGACTCGCTGCAAGGCTACCTGCTGGGCCACCCACTGCCGGCCGATCGCTTCCTGCAGAATATTCGCAAGGTGCCAGACTTGGCGGTGGTCTGAAACAGCATCGCCTGTGGGAGCGAGCCTGCTCGCGATAGCGATGGTTCAGTTGAGCCGTCATCGCGAGCAGGCTCGCCCCCACAGGGGGAGTCATGGTGCAGGAGACATCGAGTACGCCGCTGGACCTGTGGGAGCCGGGCTTGCCCGCGAAGGCGGCGGTTCATTCAACATCTTTGTGGCAGATACACCGCTTTCGCGAGCAAGCCCGCTCCCACAGGTTTTATGTACCTTGGTGGGTAGCTACAGTAAAAGGAATGATTCGCCGCTGTTGAAGTCGGAGATTCAGTACCTTGATAACTGGAGTCTTTCTATGCGCAAACCAACCCTGATCGCCAGCCTGGTCCTGATCGTCGGCCTTGGAGCCCTTGGGCCTGTCGCACAAGCGGTCGAGAAAACCGGGGATGCCTTGGAGCATTCGCCGAGCAATGGCCGCAGGCTGGTGGAGAACGACCGGGTACCCGCCGATTACCAGCGCGCGGACAGAGCGATGAAAGACTGGAAACAGAAGAAGCTCGAACAGCCGACAAACGACCAGCAATGGGTGCATATCGACGACAAGTATTTGCTGATCGAAATCGTGTCCGGCGCGATCGTCAAGATCGTTCCGGCCACGCGTTAGGCTCTGTGTGAAAAGTCTTTAGGACTTCAGAGCACTTCTCCTTTGTCCCACAAGTGAACCAGCTCGCCGGGTGCCCGGTCCTCGGGCACCTGTAACACCATTTCATTGTCCTGATCGTCAGTGCGATAGCGTACTTCGATCTGGAAGAAGCGTTGATCCCCCTGACCCGAGGTGGAGGAGGTCAGCGGCAGGCAACCCTCCAGAACCGAATGGATGCGCGTGCGTTGGTCGAGGTCGCATTGGGCGAATTCGATTTCCCGCGGGCGGGTCAAGGCATGGATCGCTGCCACGCCGCCCTGGCGTGACAGGCGCACCACGGCGTGGTCGCCAAGGTCTGGAAGGGTTTTCATCAGCTTTCCTCGGTCAGGTTGACGCCGACCTGGGCCCAGCCGTCCTGTACCGCGCGTACCTCCCGCTCGCCAAAACGTCGGCGGGCATGCTCGACGGTCAGGTGGGCGAAGGCACTGAAGGTTGCGTCGTTGGCCAGTTTCCTGTCGCACAAGGTTTCATACCAGATCCGCCCGGCCTTTTCCCAGGCAAATCCGCCCAGTGCGGTGGCTATCAGATAGAAGGCGCGGTTGGGAATACCGGAGTTGATGTGCACACCACCGTTGTCCTCGCGAGTGATGACGAATTGGCGCATGTGCGCGGGCTGCGGGTCCTTGCCCAGGAGCGGGTCATCGTACGCGGTGCCAGGATTGGCCATGCTGCGCAGGCCATCGCCGTTGATCTTGTCGGTGAGCAGGTCGGCGCCGATCAGCCAGTCTGCCTGGTCGGCAGTCTGTTCGAGGACGAACTGTTTGACCAGCACACCGAACACATCGGACATGGACTCGTTCAGGGCGCCGGACTGATTGGCATAGATCAACCCGGCTTCGCTTTCAGTAACGCCATGGGCCAGTTCATGGGCCACGACGTCCAGGGACCGGGTAAAGCGCTGGAAAATTTCCCCGTCGCCGTCGCCAAAAACCATCTGCGCGCCGTTCCAGAAGGCGTTTTCGTAGCCTTCGCCATAATGCACGCTGCCCACCAGGGCGAAGCCTTTGTTGTCGATGGAGTCACGGCCCAGGACTTTCCAGAAGAAGTCATAGGTGGCGCCCAGGGCGTTGTAGGCCTCGTCCACGGCCGCATCGCCACTGGCTGGTTGGCCCTCGAGGCGTATGGGCTGACCGGGCAGTTCCATTCTGTTCTGTGCGTCGTGCACGCTACGCTGGGGGTGTCCGGCCTTGTCCGGCTTGGCTGGCGCAGCGGTGGCGGCAGGGTTGTGGGGCGGACCCGGGTTGTGCCGCAGGCTGCGCACATGGGTCAGGGTGCCGAGGGCACAGGAGCGTTGTTGTTCGGAACCGTGGGCGATGATGCGATTGAGAATATAGGGAGGAATGAAGCCATGGGGCGCACGAGAGTCGATCATCAGAACATCCTTATCTGAATACAGGGTCGATACCCATGTGAACTGACGCGGACGCTGTGGTTCCCTCCTGTTCACGGGGTTCATCTGCAGGCGCAGACTGAGCCCACAGGCCGTTGGAGTTGCCAGGCGCGCTGATTTCTGCGAAAACCCGCGCCTGGAAATCACACGGTAATGCTCATGAACGAAGCACTGCAGATCATTGACCTGGAACAGGGCGATGGCAAAAGCGTAGTCAAAGGTGCGCTGATTACGACGCAATACCGCGGCACCCTCGAGGACGGCACCGAGTTCGATTCGTCCTACAGTCGCGGCAAACCTTTCCAGTGCGTGATCGGAACCGGACGCGTCATCAAGGGCTGGGACCAGGGCCTGATGGGGATGAAAGTCGGCGGTAAGCGCAAGCTGCTGGTCCCGGCGCACTTGGCCTATGGCGAGCGATCCATGGGTGCCCACATCAAGCCCAACGCCAACCTCATCTTTGAAATCGAACTGCTGGAAGTGCTGACCAGGGACGACTGATGGCGCTGGGGCACGTCAAGGTGCTTGGGTGCCTGGTCGGTCGCTGAACATCGGGATGCGTCCGTTGATCGAGGGGCGGTAGCTCCAGGTCAAACGGTCCCATCGCGGTTCTCGTTCAAGCATCGCTTGGAGCGTGGCGTGGGCGATGCTCAGCGCCAGGGTTTGCCCGGGACATTCATGACGCCCGGTTCCGAAGCTGAAACTGCGACGGTTCGGGCGATCCAGCAAGAAGTCATCCGGTTGCGAGTTGAGCCGCGGGTCATGGTTGGCCGAGGCCAGCAGCACCAGGATTACTTCGCCGGGGTTCAGTGTCGTGCCCAGGATCTCGCAGGGGGCGGCGACGAAGCGGCGGGTATTTTGCACGCCAGGGTCGAAGCGCTGGACCTCGGCCAGCAACAGACTGATCCGCTTGGGATCGGCCATGACTGCCCGGCGCAACGCCGGATCGCGGATCAGCGCCAGTAATGTGTTGCCGATCAAGCCCGCCGTGGCTTCAAAGGTTTGCGAAAGCAGGCCGATCAGGTTGGCGATCAGGCTGTCGGGGTCGGTTGCCAAGCCTCGGCATATACTCGCCAGCAAGGGGGTATGCGGCGCCTCGATGCGTTCCCGGAAAAGTGCTTCCAATCGCTCGGTGGCCCGGTGCGCCACTTGCAACTGCGTCGCTTGACTCAAGGGCGACAGGCAGGCGACGAAATCCCCCGTCAGCGCACTGACCAGGCGGCTTTGCGTTGGACTGAAGCCCAGTAGTGTGGCTATCACACTGGTCGGTCCGACGAATTGTCCATGGTGCAGACCTTCGGCGGCCTCCGTGATGACAGGGGCCCTGACCAGTGTTTCCACCTGTTGCGGATCGATGTCCTGCAACGCCGGTGCAATCACCGATCGGGGGCAGTGCTGGCGCTCGCCTTCGTTCATGCGCATCAGGCGTCCGAATACCCGGCCGGCAGGGCCATCGGCAATGGCTTTCGGCACGGGTTCGTGGGCCGGGCGCACATGGCAATCGGGGTGGCGCAGCACGGCGCACACCGCTTCGGCGCTGCTGGCGATCCACAGTGTCAGGTGAGCGTCGAATGTCAGCCCGCCCAGGGCTCGCAGGCTGGCGTAGTAAGGGTAGGGGTCGGGATGGGTCGCGGCGGTGATCGGATCCATGAAGCGCTGCCTTGTTCGTGAGGGCGAAAGTGTTGCTACTATCTCCAGCTGATACATGGCTTGATTCGTCCGGGAGCGAAATATGAACGCAGAGCACTCAGATATCGGTGTGTCCCAGGTGGCTGCGGCCATTGCCGAACCGGCGCGTACCCGGATGCTCTGTTCGTTGATGGACGGCCATGCCCGCACCAGTACGGAATTGGCAAGCATTGCCGAGGTCAGCGCCTCCACTGCCAGTGCCCATCTGGCGAAGCTCAAGGACCTGGCCCTGGTCCGTCTGCATGTCCAGGGTCGCCATCGCTACTACAGCCTGGCGGACAAGCGTGTCGCCCAGGCTCTGGAAGCGCTGATGGTGATCGGTCAGAAGCCCGCGCCGGCTTTTGTGTCGCGTACCCCGGATCGCCTGCAATTCGCCCGCACCTGCTATGACCACATGGCCGGCACCCTGGCGGTACGGTTGCATGACCGCATGATCGAAGCCGGGTGGTTGGTGGAGGTGGAGGGGCAGGATTATCGGCTGAGCGAATCCGGCAAGATGCTGTTCGAGGCGTTAGGCATTGACGCCCAGGCCCTGGCCAGTGAACGACGCCGATTCGCCTGCCCGTGCCTGGACTGGAGCATGCGTCGGCCGCATCTGGGCGGTGCCTTGGGGGCGGCGTTGTTGCAACTGGCGATCAAGCGCCAGTGGGTGATCCAGGATCTGGACAGCCGGGCGTTGGCAGTGACGGCCAAGGGGCGCCGGGAAATGCCCGGGCGATTGGGTGTCAGTGCGCAGAGGGATGTCGAACCCGCCGGCGCTATCGCGAGCAGGCTCGCTCCCACAGTGGATTTGCGTTGAACGCAAGCCTCATGACCACTGAGAATCCC
Organism: Pseudomonas corrugata; assembly: GCF_001269905.1. Lineage (GTDB taxonomy): Bacteria > Pseudomonadota > Gammaproteobacteria > Pseudomonadales > Pseudomonadaceae > Aquipseudomonas > Aquipseudomonas corrugata. The sequence goes on from NZ_LHVK01000003.1 coordinate 805,896, forward strand.
TGTGGGAGCGAGCCCGCTCGCGATGGCGTCATCAGCAGCACCGCCACGCGGGGGAGCAAGCCCCCCGGTACAATCGGATCAGACCTTGACGATCCAGCCAGCCGGCGCCTCAACGTCGCCGGTCTGCACGCCAGTCAGCTCTTTATAGAGCTTCTGGGTGATCGGGCCGACTTCGGTTTCGCTGTGGAACACGTGCAGCTTGTCCTTGTAGCTGATGCCTCCGATCGGGGTGATTACCGCCGCGGTACCGCAAGCGCCAGCTTCCTTGAAGTCCGACAGCTTGTCGATGAACACATCACCTTCAACCACTTCCAGGCCCAGACGGGTCTTGGCCAGCTCGATCAGCGACAGGCGGGTGATGCCCGGCAGGACTGACGGGGAGTTGGGCGTGACGAATTTGTTGTCATGGGTGATGCCGAAGAAGTTGGCCGAGCCGACTTCTTCGATTTTCGAATGGGTCAGCGGGTCGAGGTAGATGCAGTCGGCGAAGCTGGCCTTCTTGGCCAGGGAGCCGGGCATCAGGCTGGCGGCATAGTTGCCACCGACCTTGGCGGCGCCGGTGCCTTGTGGGGCGGCGCGGTCGAAGCTGGAAATCAGGAAGTTGTGCGGGGTCAGGCCGCCTTTGAAGTAGGCACCGACCGGAATGCAGAACACCGAGAAAATGAACTCGGGTGCGGTGCGCACGCCGATGTTGTCACCCACACCGATCACGAAGGGGCGCAGGTACAGCGCGCCGCCGGTGCCGTAAGGTGGAATGAAGCGCTCGTTGGCACGAACCACTTGCTTGCAGGCGTCGATGAACTGCTCGGTGTCGACGTGTGGCATCAGCAGGCGGGCGCAGCTGCGCTGCATGCGGGCGGCGTTCTGGTCCGGGCGGAACAGGTTGATCGAACCGTCCTTGCAGCGGTAGGCCTTGAGGCCTTCGAAGCACTGCTGGCCGTAGTGCAGGGCAGTGGAGCCCTCGCTGATGTGCAGCACGTTGTCGTCGGTCAGGGTGCCGGTGTCCCAGGCACCATTGCGCCAGTGCGACAGGTAGCGCTTGTCGGTCTTGATGTAGTCAAAGCCCAGCTTGTCCCAATTGATGCTCTCGTTACCCATGACACCCTCTATATCTTCATAACCGTCGAAACGGTCAAGGCTTCTGACGTTTTTTGGATGGGGACAACAATACTTCATTCCGGGGGTATTTCGCAGCCTCACTCGCATGATTGTTCCCACGCTCCGCGTGGGAATACTTCAACGGACGCTCCGCGTTCGGCTTTGGGACGCGGAGCGTCCCTGGCTGCATTCCCACGCGGAGCGTGGGAACGATCCCCAGGTCGCTATCTCACAGATGTAACGCATGCCCCAATGCCCGCAGCGCCGCTTCCTGTACCGCCTCGCCGAGCGTCGGATGGGCGTGGATGGTGCCGGCGATGTCTTCCAGCCGTGCGCCCATTTCCAGGGACTGGCCAAACGCGGTGGACAGTTCCGAGACGCCGACGCCGACCGCTTGCCAGCCGACGATCACATGGTTGTCCCGACGCGCTACTACCCGTACGAAACCACTCTTCGATTCCAGCGTCATCGCCCGACCGTTGGCGGCGAACGGGAAGCTGGAAACGATGCAATCCAGGCCGGCTGCCTTGGCCTCGTCCGGTGTCTTGCCCACCACCACCAGCTCTGGATCGGTAAAGCACACTGCGGGGATGGCCGCCGGGGCGAATTCGCGCGCCTTGCCGGCGATCAGTTCGGCAACCATTTCGCCCTGGGCCATGGCCCGGTGGGCGAGCATCGGTTCGCCGCTCAGGTCGCCGATAGCCCAGACGTTGCGCATGCTGGTCTGGCAGCGGCTGTCGATTTTCACTGCCGAACCGTTCATCGTCAGGTCCAGGGCCTCGAGATTCCAGCCCTGGATATTGGGCTTGCGACCGACCGCCACCAGGACCCGGTCGGTGGCCAGGTTCAAGGTATCGCCGGCGGGGTCACGCACTTGCAACATGCTGGCCTGGGCGTCGAAACCCTCGACGCTGTGCTTGAGGTACAACTTCACGCCCAATTGCTTGAGCGCCTCATGCACCGGCTGGGTCAGCTCGCCGTCGTAGGCCGGCAGGATCCGTTCCTGGGCTTCCACGACGCTGACTTCGGCACCGAGCTTGCGGTAGGCAATACCCAATTCCAGGCCGATGTAACCGCCACCGACCACTACCAGATGCTTGGGCAGCGAGGTCGGGGCGAGGGCTTCGGTGGAAGACACGATGGGGCCACCGATGGGCAGCATCGGCAGGTCGACGCTTTTCGAGCCGGTCGCCAGCAGCAGGTGTTCGCACAGGATGCGGGTATCGCCGACTTCAACGGTCTTGCCATCGATGATCTTGGCCCAGCCGTGAATGACCTGGACCTTGTGCTTTTTCAGCAGTGTCGCAACGCCGGTGGTCAGGCGATCGACGATGCCGTTCTTCCATTCCACGCTCTTGTCGATGTCCAGCACCGGTGCCGACACCGTGATACCCAGGGCAGAGCCCTGGCTATGGTGTCCTGCCTGATGAAACTGTTCGGCCACATGGATCAGCGCCTTGGACGGAATGCAGCCGATGTTCAGGCAAGTCCCGCCCAGTGCCTGGCCTTCTACGAGAATGGTCGGAATGCCCAACTGGCCAGCGCGGATCGCCGCTACGTAACCGCCAGGGCCACCGCCAATGATCAGCAGGGTGGTGTTCAAAGTCTGTTGCATGCCTGCTCCTGGTATCAGTTCACAAACAAGGTGGCGGGTTGTTCAAGCAGGCCACGCATGGCCTGGATGAATTGCGCAGCATCCATGCCGTCGACCACCCGGTGATCGAAGGAGCTGGAGAGGTTCATCATCTTGCGGATCACCACCTGGCCCTTGATGACCACAGGCCGCTCGACGATTTTGTTCACGCCGACGATCGCCACTTCAGGCAGGTTCAGCACCGGAGTGCTGACGATCCCGCCCAGCGCGCCGAGGCTGGTCAGGGTGATGGTCGAGCCGGACAGTTCGTCGCGGCTGGCCTTGCCATTGCGGGCCGCCGTGGCCAGGCGTGCGATCTCCGCCGCGCTGTCCCACAGGCTGCGGGTCTCGGCATGACGCACCACCGGCACCATCAGGCCGACGTCGCTCTGGGTCGCAACACCGACGTGCACTGCACCGGATCGGGTGATGACCTGGGCTTCGTCGTCATAGCGCGCGTTCATCTGCGGGAAGTCCCGCAAGGCCACAACCAGCGCCCGCACCAGGAATGGCAGCAAGGTCAGCTTGCCACGGCTGGCGCCGTGTTTTTCATTCAGGTGAACCCGCAGCTCTTCGAGGGCGGTAACGTCGATTTCCTCGACATAGCTGAAATGGGCGGCGCGTTGGGTGGCTTCCTGCATGCGCTGGGCGATCTTGCGCCGCATGCCGATCACCGGGATCTGCTGCTCGTCGTGGCGTTCGGTGTAGCCTGAGCCGCCTTTGGCTGGCGTCGAGGGGCCTTGGGCCAGATACGCTTCCAGATCCTCGTGCAGTACCCGGCCGGCAGGGCCGCTGCCCTGGACCAGACGCAGTTGGATGCCCAGGTCCAGGGCGTGTTTGCGCACAGCTGGCGAGGCCAGTGGGCGCTCGTCGGGATTGCGGGCCACGGGGGCCTGGGGTTGCTGGGCCGGGCGGGGCGCGGCGGCAGGTTTTTCCGCCAGCGGCTCAGGCGCTTTGGGCGGTGCGGGCTCGGCGGCTGAAGTCGCAGCCGCAGCCGGTGGCTGTGCCGATTCCTTCAGGTTGCCGGCACCTTCCACTTCGATACGGATCAGTTCGCTGCCCACCGCCATGACTTCACCCGGCTCACCACCCAGGGCGATGACCCGGCCATGCACCGGTGAAGGAATGTCCACCATGGCCTTGTCAGTCATGACATCGGCCAGGACCTGATCCTCTGTCACCAGGTCTCCAACCTTGACGTGCCATGCCGCCAATTCTACTTCCGCGATGCCTTCGCCGATGTCCGGCATCTTGATAACGTGCGTGCCCATTCAGACCTCCATGACCCGTTTCAACGCCGCGCCCACACGGGACGGCCCTGGGAAATACGCCCACTCTTGCGCGTGCGGGTAGGGAGTATCCCAACCGGTGACACGCTCGATAGGGGCTTCCAGGTGATGGAAGCAGTGTTCCTGGACCAGCGACACCAGCTCGGCACCGAAGCCGCAGGTACGGGTGGCTTCGTGGACGATCACGCAACGGCCGGTCTTCTTCACCGACTTGACGATGGTGTCCAGGTCCAGCGGCCACAGGCTGCGCAGGTCGATGACCTCGGCATCGATGCCGGTTTCCTCGGCGGCGGCCTGGGACACGTACACCGTGGTGCCGTAGGTGAGGACGGTCACGTCCTTGCCAGGGCGGGTGATGGCGGCGACATCCAGCGGTACCGTGTAATAGCCGTCGGGTACTTGTGCTGTCGGGTGTTTCGACCACGGCGTTACCGGACGGTCGTGGTGGCCGTCGAATGGGCCGTTATACAGGCGCTTGGGTTCGAGAAAGATCACCGGGTCATCGTTCTCGATGGAGGCGATCAGCAGGCCCTTGGCGTCATAAGGGTTCGATGGCATCACAGTGCGCAGGCCGCAGACCTGGGTGAACATTGCCTCGATGCTCTGGCTGTGGGTCTGGCCGCCATAGATGCCGCCGCCGCAGGGCATGCGCAAGGTCATCGGCGCGGTGAACTCGCCGGCCGAGCGATAGCGCAGGCGCGCCGCTTCGGAAATGATCTGGTCGGAGGCCGGGTAGACGTAGTCGGCGAACTGGATCTCGGCCACCGGTCGCAATCCGTAGGCGCCCATGCCCACGGCCACGCCGACGATGCCGCTTTCGGAGATCGGCGCATCGAACACCCGCGAGGTGCCGTATTTGTTCTGCAGGCCTTCGGTGCAGCGGAACACGCCGCCGAAGTAACCCACGTCCTGGCCGAACACCACGACGTTGTCGTCGCGCTCGAGCATCACGTCCATGGCCGAGCGCAGGGCCTGGATCATGGTCATGGTGGTAGTGGTCATGGCGGTATCCAGCGCAATAGTGTTGTTGTGATCGTTCATGTCAGATCCCCAACTGCTGACGCTGGCGCTTCAAGTGCTCCGGCATCTCTTTGTAGACGTCTTCGAACATTGTCGCGGCGCTCGGCACCTGGCCGCCGGCGAGGGTGCCGTACTGTTCAGCTTCCTTCTGGGCCGCGATGATCTGGGCCTCCAGCTCGGCGGTGACGGCGGCGTGCTCTTCTTCCGACCATTGGCCGATGCGGATCATGTGCTGCTTGAGACGGGCAATCGGGTCGCCCAGCGGGAAATGACTCCAGTCATCGGCAGGACGGTACTTGGAGGGATCGTCGGAGGTGGAGTGCGGACCGGCGCGGTAGGTGACCCATTCGATCAGAGTCGGCCCGAGGTTGCGACGGGCGCGTTCAGCGGCCCAGCGCGAGGCGGCATAGACGGCCATGAAGTCGTTGCCGTCGACCCGCAGCGAGGCGATGCCACAACCGACGCCGCGTCCGGCGAAGGTGGTGGCTTCACCGCCGGCAATGGCCTGGAAGGTGGAGATTGCCCACTGGTTGTTGACCACGTTGAGGATCACCGGCGCCCGATAGACGTGGGCGAAGGTGAGGGCGGTGTGAAAATCCGACTCGGCGGTGGCGCCGTCACCGATCCAGGCCGATGCGATCTTGGTATCGCCCTTGATCGCCGAGGCCATGCCCCAACCCACACCCTGGATGAACTGCGTGGCGAGGTTGCCGGAAATGGTGAAGAAGCCGGCTTCCTTGACCGAATACATGATCGGCAACTGGCGGCCCTTGAGCGGGTCCCGCTCGTTGGACAGCAGTTGGCAGATCATGTCCACCAAAGACACGTCACGGGCCATCAGGATGCTTTGCTGGCGATAGGTAGGGAAGCACATGTCGTCGATGTTCAGCGCCAGGGCCTGGCCGCTGCCGATGGCTTCCTCGCCGAGGCTCTGCATGTAGAACGACATCTTTTTCTGGCGTTGGGCGACCACCATGCGGTTGTCGTAGATCCGCGTCTTGAGCATGGCGCGCATGCCCTTGCGCAGAATGTCGAGGGGCACGTCTTCGGCCCATGGACCGTGGGCATTGCCCTGGTCGTCGAGCACGCGGATCAGGCTTCGGGCCAGGTCGGCGGTATCGGACGGCTCAACATCGATGGACGGTTTGCGCACCGTGCCCGCATCGCTCAGATGCAGGTAGGAGAAGTCGGTCTTGCAGCCGGGACGGCCCGAAGGTTCAGGGACGTGCAGGCGTAGCGGTTCGTACGCTGGGTTCATGGCTTTCTACGCTCGATCTTGTGAATTTCTTGTAGTGGGCGCGCTAGCTGACAAGTCTCCCGGGTACGGAGAATTGTCCTACAACAATCATAGGCTCGACCGTGAAGAATATTTTTCTCTGTTGGCTTGCTGTTCGGACTATTTGCAGATAAAAAATCTGCACAACGATAAAAAACAGGAATATCTGTCTCATGCGTAAACTGGATCGCACCGACATCGGCATTCTGAACAGCCTTCAGGAGAACGCCCGCATCACCAACGCCGATCTTGCCCGCTCGGTCAACCTTTCGCCGACGCCGTGCTTCAACCGCGTACGGGCCATGGAGGAGTTGGGAGTGATCCGCGAGCAAGTCACGCTGCTGGACGCCGATCTGCTGGGCCTGCACGTCAATGTATTCATCCACGTCAGCCTGGAGAAGCAGGTGGAGGAGGCTCTGCAGCATTTCGAAGAGGCGATCTCCGATCGACCCGAGGTGATGGAGTGCTACCTGATGGCGGGCGATCCGGATTACCTGATCCGCGTGCTGGTGCCGACGATCCAGTCCCTGGAGCGGTTCATGATGGACTTCCTGACCAAGGTCCCGGGGGTAGCAAATATCCGCTCCAGCTTTGCGCTCAAGCAGGTTCGCTACAAGACGGCGTTGCCGCTGCCAGCGAATGGATTGACCTTGGGTACCTGAACATCAATGGATAGCCGCAATCCCTGTGGGAGCGCTCCGTAGCTTAGTGAGGGCCCAAGACGTCCTGCAAATGCAGTCTCAGGAGCGAAAGATCGCAGCTTTGCAACTCCCATGGGCGTGGTCAGCAGGAATTCACAGCAGCCGGCACTGCATCGAAAACCCCAGCGCCACCGACTGCCCTTGCTCCAGCAGGCGCAACCCCGGTCGTGCTGGCAAGTGGTGGGCGTTGACCGGGTGGCTGACCGGTTCAATGCAGAAGAAGTCCAGGCCCACGGGGCAATACAATAGGAAGTAATCGCTACCGCTGGCCCGGCATTCCAGTGCATAGCCAAGGTCGGGTTGCTCAATCAGGCAGTGTCCGTCCCAACCGCCGAAACCATTGTCCACGAGGGTATCCGGCAGGACGCGAGGCTGCTGGAAGTCCCAGTGCGCGGGAACATCGCTCAGTTCCGTCGGCAGCTTTGTGGCATCACACAGCCAGACGTTGGTGGCACGGGTCTGCAGGCGGGTAGCAGCGGTGCGCGGAAAGTAGGGATGCAAGCCCAACCCATGCCAGGCCGCCTGTTCGGCCAGGTGGGTGACGTGCATCGAGATCTGCAAGTGGCCATCGTCCAGGCGGATTCGCAGGCTGGCGCAGTAGGCGAACGGGTATTGGCTGTGCAGTTGCAGCAACGCCTCTTGAGGGCCTTGCTCGATCACCTGCCACGCTTGTTGCCAGGCGCTGCCGTGAATTGGCAAAGGGTCGTTGGGGCTGTTGGTCTCCAGTGCCAGCCAGCCACCGGGGCAATCGAAGCCGCCGTTGGCAATCCGGTTCGACCAGGGAATCAATGGAAAACAGCCGAGTTTCCCGGGCAGGCGGTTTTCCAGTGCTTGTGGTGCGGGTGGCCGCAGCAAGGGATGACCGTCGCTGCGCAAGGTCCAACTGACCAGGCTGGCACCCAGGTGTGGCGCCACGGTGAGGCGGGTCAACTTGTCTTCGAGGTGTAATAGGGGGGGCGTCATGATCATCTTGCCTGCTGAGGAGAGGGTCTAATGCGAACGCTGTTGTGGCGAGGGGATTTCGCGAAACGTCGCACCGCCCCGCTGGGCTGCACAGCAGCCCCATCACAGCAGACTCAATCTGTCTGACACACCGAGTCGGGAGGTTTTGGAGCTGCTGCGCAGCCCAGCGGGGCGGTGCGACGTTTCGATGAATCCCCTCGCCACAAGGGGATTGCTTCGAGTTACAACACCAGATGCGGCAGCCACAGCGAGATCGCAGGGATATAGGTCACGGCCAGCAGTACCAGGAACAGCATGCCGTAGAAGGGCAGCAGCGCCTTGACGGTGGATTCAATGCTCACCTTGCCGATAGCCGAGCCGACGAACAGCACCGCACCCACCGGTGGCGTAATCAGGCCGATACCCAGGTTCACCAGCATGATCATGCCGAACTGTACCGGGTCCACCCCGATGCCCATGATTACCGGCATCAGGATTGGCGTCAGGATCAGGATCAGTGGCGCCATGTCCATCACGGTGCCGAGGATCAGCAGCATCGCGTTGATGCACATCAGGATCACATAGCGGTTGTCGGAGATGGTCAGGAACAGGGTGGTGATCTTCGCCGGGATCTGCATCAACGTCATGATGTAGCCGAAGCTGGCGGCGAAGCCGATCAGGATCATCACGATGGAGATGGTGCGTACCGTGCGATGCATCAGTTTGGGCAACTCGCTCCATTTGTAGTCGCGATAGATGCACATGGTCACGAAGAATGCCCAGATTACGGCGATGGCTGCTGATTCAGTGGCGGTGAACACACCCGACAGAATGCCGCCAAGGATGATGAACATGGTCATCATGCCCCACATGGCTTCCCGGCAGATTTTCAGCGCTTGCTCGAGGGGAATCACTTCGCCCTTGGGGTAATTGCGCTTCTTCGCGAAGATCAGGCACAGCGCCATCAGGCATGCATTCATCAGCAGGCCGGGTACGATACCTGCCATGAACAGTGCTCCGATGGAAACCGTCCCGCCGGCTGCCAGGGAGTACAACACCGCGTTGTGGCTTGGCGGGGTCAGCAACGCCTGGACCGAGCCACTGACGGTGACCGCCGTGGAGAATTCCCGTGGGTAGCCGCGGCGTTCCATTTCAGGGATCAGCACTGAACCAACCGAGGCGGTGTCGGCCACCGAAGACCCGGAGATTGCACCGAAGAAGGTCGATGCCATGAGGTTGACCAGCGACAGGCCGCCGCGCACGAACCCGACCAGAACACCGGCGAAAGCCACCAGGCGGCGAGACATGCCGCCTTCGGCCATGATTGCACCTGCCAGCACGAAGAAGGGAATGGCCAGCAGGGAGAACTTGTTCACCCCACCCGCCACCTGAATCATCACGGCCTGATACGGAATATCGATCCACCATGCGCCGATCAGGGCGGCAGCGCCCAGTGCATAGGCGACCGGCATGCCGATCAGGACCAATACGAAAAAACTGCCCAGCAGAATCAGAGCGTCCATTAAGCGGCACCTTCGTTTTCTTCAACCAGGTCGAACTGCACGACCCGACGCTGGCTTTGATCACCCAGCAAGAGTTTTTCCAGGACAAACACCAATGTCAGGCAACCACCGATCGGAATGGGCATATATGTGATGCCGACCCGCAGGGTGGGAAGGGCGCTCATGAACTGGTTCCACGTGGCGATGCACAGTTTGGTGCCGCCGACGATCATGAAAAGGCAGATCGCAGCCATCAGTAATTGGGAGACTACCGAGCAGATGACTTTCAAGGCGGGAGGCATGCGATTGGTGAGCATGTCCACGGCCATGTGTGCGCCAGCGCGATAGCTGGCGGCGGCGCCGATGAATGTGAAAACGATCATCAGCAAGATGGCGGTGGGTTCCGGCCAGCTCGAGCCGCTACCCAACACGTAGCGGGCAAAAACACCCCAGGGAATCATTAGCGCAATTGCCAGGACAGAGAGACCGGCGACCCAGATGCAAGTCATGTAGATCGTGTCATTGATACGCAGCAGTAAATTCTTCATCGGGTTCCACCGTAACCGGGCGCGCCGGGAGATATCCGGCGCGCCAGGCCTTTCAGGGTACTAGTAAGGGGTATTACTGAACGGCTTCGATACGCTTGATCAGATCGGCATACGGAGCGCCGTATTTGGCGCGGATCGGCGCGGTGGCGTCGTAGAAGGGTTTCTTGTCCACGGTGATGAATTCGACGCCTGCCGCCTTGAGTTTCTCTTCACTGGCAACGGTCTTCTTGTCCCACAGCACGCGCTCGTCCAGCTGAGATTGCCTGGCGGCTTTTTTCACCAGTTCCTGCTGCTCCGGGGTGAGTTTTTCCCAGGTGAACTTGGACATCACCACCGGCTCAGGCAGGATCAGGTGACCGGTCAGGCTATAGAACTTGGCGTTCTGGTAATGGTTGTGTTCGAGCATGGTCGGCGGGTTGTTTTCCGCGCCGTCGATGACGCCTGTCTGCAGGGCGCTGAAGATTTCACCAGTGTCCATTGCGATCCCGTTACCGCCCATGGCATTGAGGGTTTCGATGAACATCGGGTTGCCCATTACCCGGATTTTCATGCCATGCATGTCTTCGGGCTTGCGCACAGGCTTCTTCGTGTAGAGGTTACGCGTGCCACCGTCCATCCAGGCCAAGGCCACCAGGTTGAATTCGGAGTTGGTGATCTTGTCGAGGATTTCCTGGCCGATTTCACCGTCAATGACTTTGCGCATGTGCGCCTGGTCGCGGAACACGAATGGCATGTTGAAAACGTTCACGTCCGGCACCACGGGGCCGACGATGCCCAGGCTGACGCGGGCCATTTGTATTGCCCCCACTTGAAGTTGCTCGACAACTTCCTTCTCGGAGCCCAATACGCCACCGGAGTACATCTTGAAAGTAATAGGGTCCTTCATGCCCTTGCTTTCGTCGACCAGAGTCTTGCCCAGGACCTTTTCCGCTTCCACGGTGGGGTAGCCTTCGGGGTGGATGTCGGCGAACTTGATCTCCAGGGCTTGCGCCGACTGGGCCAGGAAGGCCAGGGGAAGCGCGGCGATCAAAAGTGTGCGTTTGAAATTCATGTCAATCTCCAGTCTTGTTGTTTTTATAGCTATCGAGTGAAACGGCGTTGCAGGTCAGTTGGCGGGAATGTTCACTCCCCCGAAAGCGGGTTCGGCCAGGCCCCTGACGCCCGGGTTGAGGGCAAATACGCCTCCGGCCAGGGACTGTGGGTCGGTGTCGTCGCCGGGGCGGATCGAGGTGACGAACAGAGTCTCCAGACGACTGCCGCCAAAAGCGCACATCGTCGGCTTCTTCACCGGTACGGCCAGCGAGCGGTCCAGCCGGCCATCCGGGGTAAAACGATGGATCAGCCCGGCGTCGTTGGCGCAGATCCAGTAGCAACCTTCGGCGTCCACCGCTGCGCCGTCCGGGCGTCCGGCCAAGGGCTGCATGTCGACGAACAGTCGCCGGTTGGAGGGCGTCCCGCTGTCGGTGTCGTAGTCGAAGGCCCAGATCTGTTGCACCAGAGGGTGGGAGTCGGAGAGGTACATCGTCCGTCCGTCCGGGCTGAAACCGAGGCCGTTAGGCACGATGAAGCCGCTCAACTGCGCCTCGACCGGGCTGCGCTGGCCAGCGTCATATCGATACATCCGGCCCTGGTCGACGTTGGCGCCCATGTTCAGCACCATGCTGCCGGCCCAGAAACGCCCCTGGCGGTCGCAGCGACCATCGTTGAGGCGCATGTCAGTGCGGCTGTGCTCGACATTCGCATGCAGTTCGCTGTCCAGGCTGCCGTCATCGTTGGGATGCAGGCGAAAGAAACCGCTCTCCATGCCGGCGATCCAGCCACCGTTCTGGTGGCGGGCGATACAGGCGAGCATCTCGGGAGCTTCCCAGCCCTTGAGTTGACCGGTCCCGGCGTTCCAGCACTGCAGGCCGCCGCTGGGGATGTCCACCCAATACAGCGCGTTTTCCTCGGGGACCCAGACCGGGCTTTCCCCGACGGCGTTGCGTGCGTCGACAATCAATTCAGCTTGCATGGTGATTCCCTTGTGCATTCGTATCCCATGAAATACAGGTGAATCAGTCGTCGAACGGACCGGCCGCTACGAAAGCACCGCCCTGGTAGATCCTGGCCGGGTCATCGGCGGCCGGCATTGGCTGCGCTTCGACCTTGGCGCGGAAAATCTCGGAGCTGTCCTTGGGCTTATAGCCCAGGTGCGCGGCGTGGCTGTTGTCCCACCAGACGTCACGGTTTGCGGACATGCCGTACACCACGGTATGCCCGACTTCTGGCGTGTAGAGCGAGCATTCGATCAGTTGGGTGAGGTCGTCGTAGCTCAGCCAGGTACTCATCATCCGGCGGTTCTGGGGTTCGACGAACGAAGAGCCGATGCGGATGCTGACGGTCTCGATGCCATAGCGATCGAAGTAGAAGCTGGCCATGTCTTCGCCGTAGGATTTGGACAGGCCGTAGTAGCCATCCGGACGGCGAGGGGAAAGGGCATCGAGGGCTTCGTCCTGCTTGTAGAAACCGATGACGTGGTTGGAACTGGCGAAAATGACGCGCTTGACGCCGTGCTTGCGGGCGGCTTCATAGATATGGAACACGCCGCTGATGTTGGCGCCGAGGATTTCTTCGAATGGGCGTTCTACCGACACACCACCAAAATGCAGGATCGCATCGACGCCTTCCACCAGTTGATGCACCGCCTGCTTGTCGGACAGGTCGCACAGCACCACTTCCTCGCTTTCATCGATGGCGGGCGCCATGTTGGCGATGTCTGACAGGCGAATGTGCCGGGCGAAAGGCTTGAGGCGTTCGCGCAGGACTTTGCCCAGGCCGCCGCTGGCGCCGGTCAGCAACAAGCGATTGAAGGGGTGACGAATGTGTGTGGTAGTCATGGAATTACCTGAGCAAACAGTGAGAGGTATCAGTTATAGGTTGCCGTTTGACCGCTGGAAAATATCCTTGTCCTCATGCTGATCTTCAGCGCCATTCCCCTGTGGGAGCGAGCCTGCTCGCAAAAGCGGTGGGTCAGCTCGCATAGAAGTTGGATGTACCGCCGCCATCGCGAGCAAGCTCGGCTCCCACAGTGGTTTGGCGTCGCGTGCAAATAATGTGTTCATCACCATTCCCTGTGGGAGCGAGCCTGCTCGCAAAAGCGGTGGGTCAGCTCGCATAGAAGTTGGATGTACCGCCGCCATCGCGAGCAAGCTCGGCTCCCACAGTGGTTTGGCGTCGCGTGCAAATAATGTGTTCATCACCATTCCCTGTGGGAGCCGAGCTTGCTCGCGATAGCGGTGGGTCAGTCGCCACTTGAGCGACAGACCCACCGCAGCCGCTTTACAACAAGCTGATCGGGTAGCTGATAAAGAGGCGGTTCTCGTCGAACTCATTGCTGCTGTAGTCCCGACGGATCGATGCATTACGCCACTTCACGTTGAGACTCTTCAGCGCACCGCTCTGCACGGTGTACGCCAGTTCGGTCTCACGTCCCCACTCCTTGCCGTCGTCCACCGTGGCGGTGTGCACGTTGTCGCCGCTGATGTAGCGGTTCATCAGGGTCAGGCCCGGTACGCCGACGGCGGCGAAGTTGAAGTCGTGGCGCACTTGCCAGGATTTTTCCTTGGCGTTGTCGTAGCTGGAGTTGTAGCTGTCGTTGGCCAGGGTCCCGCCGCTGGTGCCGTTGACGCGCATCCAGGCATCGTCGCCGCTGAGTTTTTGCAGGCCGACGTAGAAGGTGTTGCCACCGTACTTGGCCGAGAGCATGGCGAAGGCGGTCTTGTTGTCCAGGTCACCGGCCAGGGCACTGCCGTTTTCCTTGCCGATGAAGTAGCCGAGGTTGGCGCCCAGGGTCCAGTCGCCGATGGGCTGGCTGTGGGTCAGGTTGAAATACTGCTGCTGGTAGATGTCGCTCAGTTCCGAGTACCAGACGCCGACCTGGGTGCGTTTGTCGTTGAAGGCGTACTCGCCGCCGCCGAAGTTGAAGCGATCGGAGGTGAAGGCCGGGCGGCCGTTCATGAACATGTCCTCCATGCTCGCATCGTTGCGCGGGCTGTTGGCGCGGAACTGGCCACCGTAGAGGCTCAGGCCGCTGATTTCGGTGGAGGTGACCTGGCCGCCACGGAAGGTTTGCGGCAGGGAGCGGCCATCGTCGGAACGCAGGATCGGCAACACCGGTGCCCATTCGCCGACCTTCAATTCGGTCTTCGACACCTTGGCCTTGAGGGCGACACCCAGGCGGCCGAAATCATCGGCCGGGCGGCCGTCATCGTGCACCGGCAACAACTGTGTTCCTGTGGTGCCGCGACCGCCATCGAGCTTGATCGAATACAGGCCCAGCACGTCCATGCCGAACCCCACCGTGCCCTGGGTGAAACCGGACTTGGCGTCGAGGATGAAGCTCTGGGTCCATTCCTCGGCCTTGCCCTGGGCGTTGTTCGGGTTGGTGAAGTTGCGGTTGAAGTAGGCATTGCGCAGGGTCAACGTGGCCTTGGCGTCGTCGACAAATCCTTCGGCGTGGGCGACGGTTGGCAGGAAAGCGGCCAGGCCGGTGCAACCGAGCAGCAGCATTGCGGGACTGGAATTGAAGAGGGTGCGGCGGGTGGGACGATTGTCGGGCGAAAAACGGACACGTGTGCTCACTATGACTGCTCCTACCTTTTTGTTGTTTTTATTTGTCATACGTCGTCGTACAACATGGCGTGGATTATTTGTGGCCCGTTACGCGTTGTCAACTGGCCATGATCGGAATTATCCAATTGGGCGACGCTTGAAAATCGGCTGGATCAATGGTCGCAGCAAAGAAAAGTGCAGAACGAGGCCTTGGCGGGGGCTTTTTACTGGTAGTGGTCTTGCTTGAAAGTTATGCGATGACTGGTCTAAGACATTGGTCGAATGGTCCCCTCGAAGCACCTCAGCTCTTGTGGCGAGGGGATAAATCCCCTCGCCACAAGAAGCGACTCCCACAGGGAGCCCCGGTGTTCTCGAAAGAGGGTGGATGCTAGTCTTGGGCATCGCTGTTGCCAGGGAGCCCTCATGGGCAATCACAAGATCGAGATTCGTCGCAGTAACGTCGAGAAAATCCTGCTGGCCGCCGAGAAGGTCTTTGCCGAAAAAGGCTTCGGCAGCACCACCATGGCTGACATCGCGGCTGAAGTGCAGTTGCCCCGTTCCAACCTGCATTACTACTTCAGCACCAAGAACGAGTTGTACAGCGCCGTGCTGTTCGATCTGCTGGAAGTCTGGAAGCAGGACGCCTTGTGCTTCGAAATGTTCGACGATCCGCGGGTGGTGCTCAGCAGCTATATCCGCGCCAAGATGAATCATTCCCGCAGCCGGCCTTATGGTTCGAAGGTCTGGGCCAATGAAGTGATCCATGGCGCGCCCACGCTGGGGCAGGCGCTGGATGCCAGCCTCTATGAATGGGCCAAGATGAAGGAAGCAAAAATTCGCCAGTGGGTGGAGGACAAACGCATCCTGCCGGTGGAGCCGTCGAGCCTGCTCTACATGATCTGGGCTTCGACCCAGCATTACGCCGACTTCGACCACCAGATCAACATCCTCAACGATCACCAGCCACTGTCGGACATGCAGTTCGAGCGGGCGGTACAGACAGTGACCGCGGTGATTCTGCGGGGGATCGGGTTGGAGCCTTAGTGTTGTGGTGGGGCTGACGGCGCTATCGCGAGCAGGCTCGCTCCCACATTGGAAATGCGATCCCCTGTGGGAGCGAGCCTGCTCGCGATGGCGCCAGTCCAGGCACCGCAGCTCTCAAACGGCTACATGGTAGGGATTACGCGGATCATGATCCCAGTCCAGGAACGGCTTGCCCGTTTCCACCGGCACCATCTCGATGCAATCCTGCACCGGACAGGTAATCTGGCACAGGTTGCAGCCCACGCACTCTTCATCGATCACTTCATATTGATGCGTTCCGTCAGCCTGCCTGTGGCTGGCGATGGCCTGGTGCGAGGTGTCTTCGCAGGCGATGTGGCAGCGGCCGCAGCCGATGCAGGCCTCCTGGTCGATCTTGGCGATGACCTGATAGTTGATGTCCAGGTATTTCCAATCGGTGGTGTTGCTGACCGCGCGACCAGAGAACGCCTGGAGGTTGGCGTATCCCTGGCTGTCCATCCAACGTGACAGGCCGTCCTTCATCTCCTCGACGATGCGAAAACCGTGCAGCATCGCCGCCGTGCACACCTGCACCGCGCCGCTGCCCAGGGCGATGAATTCCGCGGCGTCGCGCCAACTGCCGATGCCGCCGATGCCGCAGATGGGCAAGCCGTGGGTCTGCGGATCACGGGCGATTTCCGCCACCATGTTCAGTGCGATCGGCTTGACCGCCGAGCCGCAGTAACCGCCATGGGTGCTCTGGCTGCCGACGGTGGGCAGCGCGACCATCCGGTCCAGGTCGACGCTGGTGATGGAGTTGATGGTGTTGATCAGCGACACCGCGTCCGCGCCACCGCGATGGGCCGCCCGGGCGGCGACGCGGATGTCGGTGATGTTCGGCGTGAGTTTGACGATCACCGGCAGCGAGCAATAGATCTTGCACCAGCGGGTCACCTGCTCGACGTACTCCGGCACCTGGCCGACCGCTGCCCCCATGCCCCGTTCCGGCATGCCGTGGGGGCAACCGAAGTTCAACTCGATACCGTCGGCACCGGTGGCTTCCACCAGGGGCAGGATGTGTTTCCAGGATTCCTCGACACAGGGCACCATCAGCGACACGATCAACGCCCGGTCCGGCCAGTCCTTTTTCACCTGGGTGATTTCCCGCAGGTTGATCTCCAGGGAGCGGTCGGTGATCAACTCGATGTTATTGATGCCCAGCACCTCGCGATTGGCGCCAAAGTGGGCCGAGTAGCGCGACGATACGTTCACCGCCGCCGGGTCTTCACCCAGGGTTTTCCAGACCACGCCCCCCCAGCCGGCCTCGAAGGCACGCACCACGTTGTAGGCCTTGTCGGTGGGCGGCGCTGAGGCCAGCCAGAACGGGTTGGGGGCTTTGATGCCGGCGAAGACAATCGACAGATCGGCCATTTACGCAGCCTCCACGTTGAGCATGAGTTGGGCATTGATCGCCTCGGCGGCGAGCTTGCCGTGCTGCACCGCCTGTACGGTGAGGTCCTGGTCCAGACTGGTGCAATCGCCGCCGGCATAGACCCCGGGGATGCTGGTGCGCAGTTGTTCATCTACCAGGATCCGCCCGTCCTGGCGCTTGAGTTCCCGGGCCAATGGGTCCGCCAGTGCGTGCTCGTCAAAGGCCTGGCCGATGGCCTTGAAAATGCCGTCGGCCGGCAGGTCGAACGTGTCGGCATCGATGACCAGTCGACCGTTTTCCAGATGGGTGCGCGAGAAGCGCATTCCTCGCACGTGCCCGGCGTCGTCGAGCAGCACCTGCTGCGGTTGGGCCCAGGTCAGCAGGCGGACCTGATTGGCCTTGGCAATGTCCTGCTCGTGGCCGGTTGCGCCCATGTCCTCAAGACCGCGGCGGTAAACCAGGCTGACATCCCGGGCGCCGAGGCGGGCCATCTGCACGGCCATGTCGATGGCCGTGTTGCCGGCACCGAGCACGATGCAACGGTCTGCCAACGGCAACTGGCTGAGGTCGTCGGCCTGGCGCAGCTCGCGGATGTAGTCAGTGGCGGCAAGCAATCCCGGCGCTTGTTCATCGCTCAGGCCCAGTTGTTTGCTGGCGGCCAGGCCGAGGCCGAGGAACACCGCGTCGAACTGTTGGTGCAGTTCGCTCAGGCTGAGGTTTTCGCCGAGCTTCTGACCGTGACGGATTTCGATGCCGCCGATCTCCAGCAGGAAGTCCAGTTCACGCTGGGCATAATCGTCCACCAGTTTGTACTTGGCGATTCCGTATTCGTTGAGACCGCCGGCCTTGTCCCGGGCCTCGAAAATCACCACGTCATGGCCGTGCATCGCACTGCGGTGAGCGCAGGACAAGCCCGCCGGGCCGGCACCGACCACGGCAATGCGCTTGCCAGTGCTGGCGGCCCGTTTGAACGGGTGTTCGCTGAAATGGGCATTGTCTACGGCAAAGCGCTGCAACAGGCCGATCAACACCGGGGCGCACTCGTGGCTGTTGTTGCGCACGCAGGCTTGCTGGCAAAGGATTTCCGTAGGGCACACCCGGGCGCAACTGCCGCCGAGGATATTGGCCGAGAGAATCTTCTGGGCCGCGCCCTGGACATTGTCCTGGTGGATGTTGCGAATGAACGAAGGAATATCGATCTCGCTCGGGCAAGCGTTCACGCACGGAGCGTCGTAGCAGTACAGGCACCGGGACGCTTCCAGATGGGCTTGCCTGGCGTTGAGCGGTGGTGCCAGGTCGCTGAAGCGGGCGGCGAGGGTGGTCGGATCTTCCAGGGAATGGGGAAGATGGCTCAAGGGCTGGATCATGGTATGGGCCTCACGGTGTTGGAGGTGCTGCCTCTGGTGGGCAGTGTTTTTCTGGGTGCTGCGCTGGCCTCATCGCGAGCAGGCTCGCTCCCACATTGGAAATGCGGCCCCCTGTGGGAGCGAGCCCGCTCGCGATCGGCCGAAGGCCTCGATTTCAGCGTTTCACCGCAGTCGGTTTATGCAACTCAGCCCGCTTGCTCAGTAAATCGAACACCGCCGGATACGCCGGTCGTTCGATATAGCGCCCGGCACCGCGCTCGGCCCGCAAGTCACCGTCGGCCCACACCAGCCGACCCTGGCTGATGGTATGACTGGGCACGCCGCGCACGGTCTTGCCTTCGAAGATGTTGAAGTCCACTTGCTGGTGGTGGGTCTTGGCCGAAATCGTGCGGCTGCCTTGAGGATCCCAGAGCACCAGGTCGGCGTCGGCTCCGACGCGGATCGCCCCTTTGCGTGGGTAGAGATTGAAGATCTTTGCGGTGTTGGTGGAGGTCAGTGCGACGAACTCCTGCATCGACAATTTGCCGCTGTTGACCCCTTCGTCCCAGAGCACGGCCATGCGGTCTTCGATGCCGGCGGTGCCGTTGGGGATCTTGCTGAAGTCGTCGCGGCCTGCGGCTTTCTGTTCGGCGCAGAAACAGCAATGGTCGGTGGCGGTGGTGTGCAGACTGCCCGATTGCAAGCCGTGCCACAGCGCTTCCTGATGTCCGCGGGGACGGAAGGGCGGGCTCATCACGTAACCGGCTGCGGTCTGCCAGTCGGGGTGGCGATAGACACTGTCGTCCAGCAGCAGGTGCCCGGCCAGCACTTCACCGTAGACCGGTTGGCCTTTGCTGCGGGCGTAAGTGATTTCGTCCAGCGCTTCCTTGGTGGAAACGTGCACCAGGTACAGGGGCGTTCCCAGTGTCTCGGCAATCCGGATGGCCCGGCTCGCGGCTTCACCTTCCACTTGCGAAGGCCGTGACAGCGGATGGGCTTCGGGCCCGGTGATGCCCTGGGCCAGCAGCTTACGTTGCAGGTGATAGACCAGTTCGCCGTTCTCGGCGTGCACCGTGGGCACCGCGCCCAGCTCCAGGCAGCGCTCGAAACTCGCCACCAGGGTGTCGTCGGCGGCCATTATCGCGTTCTTGTAGGCCATGAAATGCTTGAAGCTGTTCACACCGTGGTGGTTGACCAGCTCGGCCATTTCTTCACGGACCTGCTCGCTCCACCAGGTGATTGCGACGTGAAAACCGTAGTCGCTGGCGCTTTTCCCGGCCCAGCCGCGCCATTGGTGAAAGGCTTCCATCAGCGACTGCTGGGGATTGGGGATCACGAAGTCGATGATCGAGGTGGTTCCTCCGGCCAGGCCTGCGGCCGTACCGCTGAAGAAGTCTTCACTGGCGACCGTGCCCATGAATGGTAACTGCATATGGGTGTGGGGATCGATGCCGCCGGGCATCAGGTATTGACCGCTGCCATCGAGCACTTCAACCGCGGCCGGAACATCCAGGTTTTCGCCGATGGCCTTGATCACGCCGTCGGCGCAGAACACATCGGCGCGGTAACTTTCATCATGGGTAATAACGGTGGCGCCACGGATCAACAGAGACATTCCGAGTTCCTCGCAGGCATGACCGACTGATGCCGGTTCTTTATGTTTTATAGATCACGATTGGACTGTGACGCAGTTCTGCGGATTGCCGATCCTGTCATCGCTGTCAGGATTAGACGCTAGCTGGAGTTTTTGAAATGATCAAGATTATTTTAAATAAGCTAACTGTTTTCATAACTTGTTGAAAATAAACAGTTAATTTCATAAATCACCAAAATGATGAGGGGGCTCACCATTTTGACGCACTTGACAGGATCGTTATTTGAGCGAGATTTGTCATGGTAAATCAGCGGCTTGAAAACAGTGAGCGTGCTGCCTGGACACGTTGCGTTCATTCTGGATGCACCACTTTGAATCCCGGGCTCGACAGATTGCGCACGTCATCTAGCCTGAACACGGCAACAGTGCAATGCAGCAGAACCTCGAATGGGGGATTAATCTCAAGGAATCAGAGGGTTGTAACGCTTATATCGATCGACCAGTCAACCCGGCGCGTCATTCGGCACGGTAATTGAGTGTCCGTATTGCCAGGCGGGGTCGTCGGTCACCAGCGTGCTTTACATGCAAGTACTCCGGCCATCGCCCCGTCGATGAGCAAAAATAATGAAAACAGTGGAGCGGACATGACCAGATCAACTGTGACCGAGCGCGACGGATTGTTCGAGCTTGAAGCTGGCAGCGACGTACTCGAGAGCCCCCGTTACAACCACGATATCGCCCCGACGAAGGTGCATGAGCGAACCTGGAACAAATGGCACATCACCGCATTGTGGGTCGGCATGGCGATCTGCGTGCCGACCTACACCCTCGGTGGCGTACTCACCGCCTATTTCGGCCTGACGGTGGGCGAAGCCCTGTTGGCGATTCTGTTTGCCAACATCATCGTATTGATTCCCCTGACACTGAACGCCTTTGCCGGAACCAAGTACGGTATTCCGTTTCCGGTGCTGCTGCGCTCGTCCTTCGGAGTCATCGGTTCCAACGTCCCTTGCCTGATCCGCGCCCTGGTAGCGTGCGGCTGGTTCGGGATCCAGACCCTGTTCGGCGGGCTGGCGATCCATCTGTTTCTCGGTTCGGTATTCGAAGGCTGGAAGAGCCTGGGGGGCACGGGTGAGGTGCTCGGTTTCATGATGTTCTGGGTTATGAACCTGTGGGTGGTATTGCGGGGCGCCGAATCGATCAAATGGCTGGAAACCTTGTCTGCGCCGCTGCTGGTGCTGGTGGGGGCCGGCTTACTGGTGTGGGCCGTGCCCAATGTCTCCGTGACCGAACTGATGGCGGTGCCGGCGAAACGGCCCGAGGGGGCCGGCGTAACCGGCTACTTCCTTGCAGGGCTGACGGCCATGGTCGGTTTCTGGGCGACCCTGTCGTTGAACATTCCGGACTTCAGCCGGTATGCCAAAAGCCAGAAGGATCAGATCGTGGGGCAGATCATCGGCTTGCCCCTGACCATGTTCCTGTTCGCCTCCCTCGGCGTGGTCATGACCGCCGCCTCGGAAAAACTGGTGGGCGTGACCGTCTCCGACCCGGTGACCTTGATCGGACATATCCAGAGTCCGTTGTGGGTCGCGCTGGCCATGGTGCTGATCATCGTCGCCACGCTCTCGACCAACACTGCCGCCAACATCGTCTCGCCCACCAATGACTTCCA
The DNA here is from genome assembly GCF_001269905.1 of Pseudomonas corrugata. Taxonomy (GTDB): domain Bacteria; phylum Pseudomonadota; class Gammaproteobacteria; order Pseudomonadales; family Pseudomonadaceae; genus Aquipseudomonas; species Aquipseudomonas corrugata. Next base: position 827,541 of record NZ_LHVK01000003.1, read on the forward strand.
GAACCTGGCGCCCAAAGTGATCGGCCGTTCCAAGGCGGTGATACTGACCGGGCTGGTGGGGCTGGCATTGATGGCCCACGAACTGCTGAAAAAGCTCGGCTGGATCGTCTCCGACGTCAGCCTTGAATCGGTGTATTCCAATTGGTTGCTGGGGTATTCGAGCCTGCTGGGGCCGATTGCCGGGATCATGGTGGTGGATTACTTCCTGATCAAGAAACAACAGCTGGACCTGGCCGGGTTGTACCGCGACGACGTTTACCCGGCATGGAACTGGAAGGGCTTCATCGCCTTCGGCGTGCCGGTGGTGTTGACGCTGCTATCCCTGGGCAGTGATGCGTTCAGCTGGTTCTACAGCTATGGATGGTTCACCGGCTCGGCCCTGGGTGGGGTGATTTATTACGGGTTGTGCAGTTTGCGTGCGAGCCCATCCGTCGCCAAGTCCGCCGTGTAGAGGAGGGCCCTATCGCGAGCAGGCTCGCTCCCACATGTGCAATGCATTCCCCTGTGGGAGCGAGCCTGCTCGCGATGGCGGCTTCGAATACAGCGAAAAAATGCCTGGAAAAAGGAGATCCCCATGAACGCCGCCATCGACGTCCTGCAATCCACCCATCGACACATCAACCGCGACCGCCTCTGGCAGTCGCTCATGGACTTGGCCAAATTGGGCGCCACGGTCAAGGGCGGCGTCTGTCGACTGGCCTTGACCGACCTGGATCGTCAGGCCCGGGACCTGTTCGTGCAGTGGGCCGAGGCGGCTGGCTGCACCGTCAGCATCGATGGGGTGGGCAATATTTTCGCTCGCCGTCCGGGGCGCAATCCAATCCTGCCCCCGGTGATGACCGGCAGCCACATCGACACCCAGCCCACGGGTGGCAAATTCGATGGTTGCTTTGGCGTGTTGTCCGGGCTGGAGGTGCTGCGCACCCTCAATGACTTGAATATCGAAACCGAAGCGCCGCTGGAGGTGGTGGTGTGGACCAACGAAGAAGGCTCACGCTTCGCGCCCTGCATGATGGGATCCGGGGTGTTCGCGGAGAAATTCACCCTCGAAGAAACCCTCGCCAAGGTCGACGCCGAAGGCGTCACCGTTGAGCAAGCGCTGAATGCCATCGGCTACGCCGGTCCGCGTCAGGTCACCGGTCATCCGGTGGGCGCGTATTTCGAAGCGCACATTGAACAGGGCCCGATCCTGGAAGACGAACACAAGACCATCGGCGTCGTCATGGGCGCACTGGGGCAGAAGTGGTTCGACCTCACGCTGCGGGGTGTCGAGGCCCATGCCGGCCCGACCCCGATGCACCTGCGCAAGGACGCCCTGGTCGGCGCATCGATCATCGTCGGAGCCGTCAACCGTGCCGCCCTCGGCCATCAACCCCACGCTTGTGGAACTGTCGGTTGCCTGCAAGCCTACCCAGGCTCGCGCAACGTCATTCCGGGCGAAGTGCGCATGACCCTGGATTTCCGTCATCTGGAACCGGCGCAGCTGGATTCGATGATTGCCGAGGTCAAGCAGGTCATCGATGACACTTGCCGGCAACACGGCCTGACCTATGAGTTGACCCCCACCGCTGACTTCCCGCCGTTGTATTTCGATCCGGGTTGTGTCGACGCCGTACGCGGTGCCGCCCAGGGGCTGGGCCTGTCACACATGGACATCGTCAGCGGCGCCGGCCATGACGCGATTTTCCTGGCCGAACTGGGCCCGGCCGGGATGATCTTCGTGCCCTGCGAAGGCGGGATCAGCCACAACGAAATCGAGAACGCCGCCCCTGATGATCTCGCTGCCGGCTGCGCGGTGTTGCTGCGGGCGATGCTCGCCGCCTCCCAGGCCATTGCCGAAGGGCGCATGGCGGCTTGAACGGGGGAATCGGCGGCTCCACCAGTACCCGCAAGGGAACGCACGACGACCACGGACGGTCGTAACCTCCATGCGCTTCTGACCTATGGAGACCCAATGAGCCAGGACGTCCCCACCACGGAGACCAATCGTCGTCAATTGCTGCAAATCATCGCCGGACTGTCGGACGGGGTGATGTTGATCGAAGTCGACCAGACCATCGCCTGGGCCAACGAGGCCGTGCTGAACATGCACGGAGTCAAGGACCTCGGGGAGTTGGGCGCCAATGCCCGGGAGTACGCTCGGCGCTTCAACTTGCGCTATCGCAACAACCACCCGTTGACAGCGGACAACTACCCCATTGCCCGGGTCGCCCGTGGCGATGAGTTCAGTGATGTGCTGGTGGAGGTCACACCGGTGGATGATCCTGATCGCACCTGGGTCCACCGCATTCGCAGCATGGTACTGACCGACCGCAACGACGCACCGACGTTGCTGGTGCTGATTCTCAGCGACGCCACAGAGTGGGCCAGCGCCGAACAGCGTTTCGAGAAAACCTTCGCTGCCAATCCGGCGCCGGCGGTGATCTGCCGCCTCGGCGACCTGCGCTACATCAAGGTCAACCAGGGCTTCCTGGAGATGACCGGCTACAGCCGCGAACAGGTGATTGGCCGTTCAGTCTACGAATTGGATGTGCTGGAGGCGGCCGAGCGCCGTGAGCTGGCCATCGAGCGCCTGGGGCAGGGCGCAACTATTCCGCAGATGCAGGCCGAGCTGAAGTTGCCGGAAGGCACGAGCAAGCAAGTGATCGTCGCCGGCCAGCCACTGGACCTGCACGACGAGGATTGCATGCTGTTTTCCTTCATGGACATGGAGCCGCGACGCAAGGCCGAAACGGCGCTGCGCCAGAGCGAGGAGCGCTTTGCCAAGTCGTTTCGCCTGTCCCCCGTGCCCACCCTGGTATGCAGCGCCGAGCAGCTGTTGCTGGAAATCAACGATGCGTTTCTCGACACCACCGGGTACGCCAGTGAAGAACTCTTTGGCAAGACCGTGGCAGAAATCGGCTTTCTCGACAAGGACGCCAGTGCCACGCTGTTTGCCCGCCTGGAGAAGACCACGACGGTGTCCAATGTCGACGTCAAGGTCCGCAAAAGGGGTGGCGAGCTGATCGACTGCGAGGTGGCGGCCGACACCGTGGTCATCCAGGACCAGCCTTGTTACCTGCTGGTCCTGGTGAACATCACTGAACGCAAGCGCTCGCAACTGGAGCTGGTGGCGGCGATCGAGGAGGTGATGAAGGATGCTTCCTGGTTCAGCCGAACGCTGATCGAGAAGCTGGCCAATGTGAAGAGTATCAACACGCAATTGCCCAGCACCTCTTACACCGAACTGACTGCCCGCGAGCGTGATGTGTTGGGGCTTATTTGTCAGGGACTGGCAGACAAAGAGATTGCCGCACGCTTGAAACTGGCTCCCAATACCGTGCGAAATCACGTCGCTACGCTGTACTCAAAATTGGATGTCCACAGCCGCAGCGAGGCCATTGTCTGGGCCCGGGAACGAGGTTTGTTCGTGAGCGACTGGAATGTGAAGGCACCATGATAGCCAGTGCAAATGCACTGGATGGGTTAGTGCAAATTCGGGTTTCTGGCGAGCAGGCGGCTGCTTAGGATATGGGGGTGCGGCACTCTCAGAGCAGGGCCGCGTCCCCACGAAACAGTCAAGGAATACGCCGCAATGTGTAGTAATCAACGCCAACGTGTCATCGACAGGATGTCTGCTCAAACCGGGAGCCTGGCGTTGTTTGCCGGTCCTCTGCGTGTCTTGCGTTGAGGGGGCAGTCCATGACTCAATTGGCCCCCCTGCGCGCCCGACTCGAAGAAAGTTTCTCGCCGTTGTCCTGCGAATGCAGCCTCAACGGCGATGGCACCCTGACTGTCCGTCTCTATCGCCGCGAGAGCGGGGAGGTGGACCTTGTGGTGAGTGGCTTGAACCTCGACAGCGTTCGCTCGGAAGAAAGTTTGGCAAAGCTGATCGACGAATTGCGGTATGAGCTACAGAGCACCCCTGGTCATCGCAACGATCCCGCTGACTGATCCATTTGTGGCTTCATTTGACAGGGTTCGGCCTTACAACAGCGTTGCCCGGCAATCGAGCGCCAGTCGCGCGCCGCCGTATTCGCTGCTGCCTACCTCCAGAGTGAACCCATGTAAATTGACAATCGCCGCGACGATCGACAGGCCAAGGCCAAACCCGCCGTGGTGGGTGCTGCCCTCGGCGCGATAAAAGCGGCGGAACACGGCCTTGCGCTCTGGCTCTGGAATGCCGGGGCCGGAGTCGAGCACCTCGATGCGGGTGCTGTCGCCCTGGTCGATACCGCGCAGGGTCACTTTGCCCCCCGCCGGGGTAAACTTGATGGAATTGCTCAACAGATTCGACACCGCTTCGAACAGCAGCGCCCGGTCGCCGTTGAGCAAGGGCAGGGTCTCGGGCACTTCGAGGCTGAAGATCAACTCACCTTCTTCGGCCAGGGGCAGATAGAAGTCATGCAACTCCTGCAGCAACTGCAGCGGGTCGACACGCACGAAGCCTGAGCGGCGCTGCTGGTCTTCCAGCTCGGAGATCCGCAGCAAACCTCGGAACCGTGCCATCAGGGTATCGGTCTCGGCAATCACCTGATCCATCTGCAAGGCCTCGGGCGACCCATCCGCGGCCTGCTGCTGGATACGATAAAGCTGGGCGCGTAGGCGGGTCAGCGGCGTGCGCAGGTCATGGGCTATGTTGTCGCACACACCCTTGACCTCGTTCATCAGGCGTTCGATGCGATCGAGCATGGCATTGACGATTGCCGCCAGCATGTCCAATTCATCCCGCCGGCTCGACAGCGGCAGGCGATGTCTCAGGTCACCGGCCACGATGGCTTCGGCACTGGCCTGCAATTTACGGATACGCTGCAGCGGTCGACGGCGCAAGAGATGCCAACCGGCAACTCCCGGCAGGATGGTCAGCGACACACCCCATAACAACGCGTGGAGGATGATGCGGGTCACCGCGAAGAGCGAACCGTTGTCCCGCGCCAGTACCAGCCAGCGTCCATCCTGGGTCCGGGTCGCCACGGCATCGCAACTGTCCGAAGGCACGCTCGGGTCGTCGTAGTCGACACAATCGCTGAGTATGTGGATTTTGCCGTCCAGCGGCAGGGCGGCCGGAATCCGCAGGATCGGTCCGCTCAGGTGGCGCAGCTGAGGGTCGAACAGGCCGTAGGCGTCGACACCGCGGTCGTCCAGGGTCAGGCTGGCCATGAGCGCGTCTTCCAGTTGATCGCCGTGGATGCGGGCGAACAGGTGTTGGCGTTGCATCAGGGAATGTTTGGCCAGGCTGTCGAGGTAGCCGAATACCTCGTAGTACATCACCCCCATCAGGATCGCGCTCCAGAGCACGAACAGTGAACTGTACAGCGCCAGCAGGCGGCTGCTGGAAGAGCGCCAGCCCTTAGCAGGGTTCAGCAATGACATAGCCCGAACCCCGCACTGTGCGAATCAGCGGATCCAGGCCCGGCGGATCGATTTTCTTGCGCAAGCGACCGATATGGACGTCGATCAGGTTGGTGCCGGGGTCGAAGTGGTAGCCCCAGACTTCTTCGAAAATCATCATGCGTGAAAGAATCTGCCCGCTGTTGCGCATCAGGAATTCCAGCAGTTTGTATTCGGTGGGCAGGAGACTGAGCAACTGCCCGTTGCGGCTCGCCTCGCGGCTGATCAGATCCAGCTCCAGATCGGCCACGCGCAGGACGGTTTCCGGTTCCCTGGCACCATTACTGCGCCGCAGCAGCACCTCCACGCGGGCGGCCATTTCATCGGTGGCGAACGGTTTGGTCAGGTAATCGTCGCCGCCGGCGCGCAGGCCACGTACACGCTCGTCCACGTCGGAAAGAGCGCTGATCATCAGGATCGGTGTCGCCACGCCCATGGTGCGTAGCGTGGTGACGATCACCAGGCCGTCGAGCTCGGGCAGCATGCGGTCGAGGGTTATCAGATCGTAGTCTCCGCTCACCGCTCGTTCCAGGCCTTCGCGACCGTTATCGACCCAGTCGACGTTCAGGCCGTTACGGGTCAGTTCGGCGACGATTTCACGGGCGGTCACGGCGTCGTCTTCGATGGTCAGGATGCGGTTCATGGGCGGTACCGAGTTGAGAAATTGATGCCATTGCGCAGCATTCTGCCAAAGAAAACCTGTCGGCTTTCTGAAAAAAAGTTCATGGAAGGGCAAGCGGTTTCACCGGCCTGGATCAACACTTGGTCACAAATAATCCCTAACATGAATTGAGTGCGCACTATTATGTTGCGTTCGTTGCCCTGCTTTGGCGCGCTGTCGCTGTCGGGTAATGACGCTAACCGGTGGTGGTGTGCCGCAAGGAGCCGAGACCTCACCGGTCTTCGATAAAGCATTCAATAAAAGCATCAAGGAAGAGCCGCATCATGCAGCCTCAAGACCTTCTACGCCAAAAATTCGATATCCAGCCATTAACCAGACCCGACATGACGGTGCACCTGGACGGGCGGGTCGTCAATGCCGCCCGGGGCGAAACCGTCCTGACCGTCATCCAGTCCCAGGGCCAGCGCCAGGTGGCCCGCAACGATCACGGGCAGATCAGCGGTGCCTACTGCGGCATGGGCGTCTGCCAATGCTGCCTGGTCAGGATCGACGGCCGTCACAAGCGCCGCGCCTGCCAGACCCAGGTGCGCCCTGGCATGCAGATCGAAACCCGGACCAACCGCATCGTCGAAATGGAGGCGCCATGAGCCTCGATCCGGTGATTGTCGGCGGTGGGCCGGCGGGTATGGCGGCCGCCATCGAGCTGGCGGAGCACGGGGTGCGCTGTACCTTGCTTGAAGAGGCGCCGCGCCTTGGCGGCGTTGTGTATCGGGGTCCATTGCGCGACGGCGTCAGCCTCGACTACCTGGGACCGCGCTACAGCGAAGCCCTGGAAAAACTCCATGGTGAGTTCGGCCGGCATGCCGGGCTGATCGACGTCCGGCTCAACCACCGCGTCATCGGGGTCGAAGGGCTGCGGGCGCTGATGTTGCTCGATGCCAGCGAACGCGTGCGCGAGGTCACCTATTCACACCTGGTCCTGGCGGCCGGTTGTCATGAGCGCAGCGTGCCTTTCCCCGGTTGGACCTTGCCGGGAGTGATGCTGCTGGGTGGCCTGCAACTGCAGATCAAGAGCGGGGTGGTCAAGCCACCGAGCCCGGTGGTGATCGCGGGTACCGGTCCGTTGCTGCCGCTGGTGGCGTGTCAGCTGCATGCCGCAGGCGTGGCCGTGGCCGGTGTCTATGAAGCCTGCGCATTCGGCAGGATCGCCAGGGAAAGCCTGGCATTGCTGAACAAGCCGCAACTCTTTCTCGATGGCCTGAGCATGCTGGCCTACCTCAAGCGTCATCGCATACCCGTACGCTATGGCTGGGGCGTGGTGCAGGCCCATGGCGAGGGCGAGTTGAACATGGTCACCGTCGCGCCGTATTCCAGCGACTGGGAGCCCGACCTGGAACGCGCCGAACAGGTGCCGGCCCAGACGTTGGCGGTCGGCTACGGTTTCATACCGCGCACCCAGTTGAGCCAGCAGATCGGTCTGGAACATGGTTTCAGCGACGATGGCTACCTGCGGGCGGTGTCCGATGCCTGGCAGCAAAGCAGCGAGGCGCACATTCACCTGGCTGGTGACATGGGCGGGATTCGCGGTGGTGAAGCGGCCATGCTGAGCGGGCGCATCGCTGCGCTGTCGGTGCTGATGCAATGCAATGTGCTGGAGCCCCATGTCGCCCTCGAGCGCCGCAAGCGGTATCAGGCACAGTTGGATCGGATCCTCCGCTTCCGTGCCGCCGTGGACCGCTACACCCGACGCGGTGCGGGACAAACCGCGCTGCCAGCGGCCGATACGGTGATCTGCCGCTGTGAACACGCCACCCGCGCCGATATCGACCGGGCCCTGGAGCAGGGTGTGCAGGACATGGCCAGCCTGAAGATGCGCACCCGCGTGAGCATGGGCGATTGCCAGGGACGGATGTGCGTCGGGTACTGCAGCGACCGCCTGCGCGAAGCCACCGGGCGTGCCGATGTCGGCTGGCTGCGACCACGCTTTCCGATCGATCCGATACCGTTTTCAGCGTTCCGCAGTGTTGACATGGAGGCCGCCCGGCATGACTGAACATCCAGGGATCCAGGACTACGATGTAGTCATCGCCGGTGGCGGCGTGATCGGCGCTTCCTGTGCCTACCAACTGTCCAAGCGCAAGCACCTGAGAGTCGCCCTGATCGACGCCAAGCGCCCCGGCAACGCGACCCGCGCTTCGGCTGGCGGGCTGTGGGCCATTGGCGAGTCGGTGGGGCTGGGTTGCGGGGTGATCTTCTTTCGCATGATGTCGGCCAACCGCAAGCGCCAGACCCAGGGAGCGGCTGTGGCGGTGGATGCCAGCACGCCGCATATCCTTCCGCAGTCGTTCTTCGACTTTGCCTTGCAGTCCAATGCGATGTACCCCCAACTGCACCGGGAGCTGCTGGACAACCATGGCATGGATATCAAATTCGAGGAAACCGGGCTCAAGTTCGTGATCTACGACGATGAGGATCGCTTGTATGCCGAGCACATCGTCGCCTGCATTCCCCACCTGGCCGATCAGGTGCGCTGGCTCGATCAGGTTGCCCTGCGCCAGGCTGAGCCCGGCGTCAGCCATGAAGCCCGGGGCGCCCTGGAATTCCTGTGCGATCACCAGGTCAGCCCGTTCCGGCTGGCCGACGCCTACACCGAAGGTGCCCGGCAGAATGGTGTCGACCTGTACTTCAATACCCACGTTACCGAGGTGTTGCGCAGCGGGGCGCGGGTGACGGGAGTAAACACCGCCGAGGCCGGAACCTTCCACTGCCGGACCCTGATCAATGCCACCGGTGCTTGGGCGGCGGACCTGAGCGAGCAGGCCACCGGCGTGCGGATTCCGGTCAAGCCGGTCAAGGGGCAGATCCTGCTGACCGAGCGCATGCCGAAGCTCCTGAACGGATGCCTGACCACCAGCGACTGCTACGTGGCGCAGAAAGACAACGGCGAAATCCTCATCGGTAGCACCACCGAAGACAAGGGCTTCGACGTGACCACCACCTACCCCGAGATCGAGGGACTGGTGCAGGGCGCGATGCGGTGCATCCCGCAACTGGCCGACATCAACCTCAAGCGGACCTGGGCCGGCCTGCGTCCGGGGTCCCCCGATGAGTTGCCGATCCTGGGGCCGATGCGAGGCGTGGAAGGCTACCTCAATGCGTGCGGGCATTTCCGCACGGGCATCCTCACCTCGGCCATCACCGGCGTCTTGCTGGACAGGCTGGTAAACAACGAGCCGCTGCCGCTGGATATCACGCCGTTCCTGGCGGACCGCTTCGAGGTCATCCCGATGGCCGCTGAACCGAAGGAAATGGAATTGGCCTGAGGCAGCGAGCCTGTGCTCGAATGCAAGTCAGTGAAGCCTCCACCCTGTGGGAGCAACGCTTGCTCGCGATTGCGTTAAGTCAGTCAGCAACAATATTGACTGGTCTGCCACTATCGCGAGCAAGCTTTGCTTCCACAGGGATGGGTTGTAGATCGAGCGTCAATCCTCGAACCCCACCTGTTCATGAATCTCATCAACCTTGAGTTCCAGCCGATAGGCCACGGCAATGAACAACGCCTGGCACAGGCACAGGGTGGCACTCAGCGAGCGGAAGGCGAAGGAGCTGCCTTCGTTCACCAGCAGCACGGTGTTGGCCCGTTTTGCCAGGGGCGACAAGTTGCTGTCGGTGATGATCAGCGTCTTGGCCTGGTGATGCTGGGCGATGCGCAGGCAGTGCTGGGTTTCCTTGCCGTAGGGGGTGAAGCTGATGGCGATCACCAGGTCGTTGGCCCGCACACTGCGCATCTGCTCGCGATAACTGCCCCCCAGGCCGGAAACCAGATGGATGCGCTTGTTGGTGTGCTGCAGGTTATAGACCAGGTAATCAGCCACCGCGAAGGAGCGCCGCACGCCCACTACATAGATGTTGTCGGCGTTGACCACCAGATCGACAGCCTTGTCGAACGCCAGGTCGTCCAATTCCAGCCCCAGTCGCTCGATGCCCGACAGCGTGGCGTTGATGCATTCGCGTGCCAGGTCGCCGCCGCTGGCTTTCTGCGACTTGTTGGCGATCATGCTGCGAATGCGTTGCTGGTAGTTCTGCACCGGCGTGGTCTTGTGGGTATAGGCCTCGCGAAACAATGCCTGCATTTCGCTGAACCCGCTGAAGCCGAACCGTTGGGAGAAACGCACGATGGCCGAGGGATGCACTTCGCACTCGCGGGCGATGTCGCTGATGCGATCCACCATGATCCGGTCGCTTTGCTGGCTCATGTAGCTGGCGATGCGTTTGAGCTGGCGCGGCAGGCTTTCATACTCATCGGTGATCAGTTGCAAAAGACGCTCGGCATTGATCGGTGGGCTGGCGAGGGCGGCCTCGGACGCGCTCTCGGATAGCGCCGGCAGATCGGGGCGGGTCATAGATAATCCTTCTGGCTTGTTCTTATAGGACCGCCCGGTAAAAGACCGGCCCTCGACAATAAGTTGGCTGCTCGCAGTCTACAGCGTAGGCGCAGGGAAAATCATGGTGGGTGACATTGCAATCACTGGCTGAAACGATGCACTGCGTCTGACACGCCTGCTTTCCATCTTATTGGAAAAAATATTCCACATAAAAATATTATAGAAAAATTATTGATTGTTGGGCCTTGCTCGTTTTAGTCTGCATCCACCAAAAGCGTTGGCGCCGGTCCGGCAGCGAACGCGGGCTGATAAAAATAACAGGAGCCAGCATGGGCCAGACTCGTTTTGCCAGTGGGCGTCAATTGGATGTGATCTGCCTGGGACGCCTGGGCGTGGACCTGTACGCGCAGCAAGTCGGGGCGCGGCTGGAGGATGTGTCGAGCTTCGCCAAATACCTGGGCGGATCGTCGGCCAACATCGCTTTCGGCACCGCACGACTTGGGCTCAGGTCGGCGATGTTGAGCCGGGTGGGGGATGACCACATGGGCCGTTTCCTGGTGGAATCCCTGGCGCGCGAAGGCTGCGATGTCAGCGGTATCAAGGTCGACCCTGAGCGTCTGACCGCCCTGGTCCTGCTGGGCATCAAGGATCGGGAAAGCTTTCCCCTGGTGTTCTACCGGGAAAACTGTGCCGACATGGCGTTGCGCGCAGAAGACATTGACGAGGCCTTCATTGCCTCCAGCAAGGCCCTGCTGATCACCGGCACTCATTTCTCCACCGAAGGCGTCTACGAGGCCAGTCTCCAGGCGCTGGAGCATGCTGCCAAGCACAACGTCAAACGCATACTGGACATCGACTACCGACCGGTGCTCTGGGGCCTGACGGGCAAGGCCGATGGGGAAACCCGTTTTGTCGCCGACCAGAAAGTCAGCCAGCATGTGCAAGGCATCCTGCCGCGCTTCGACCTGATCGTCGGCACCGAAGAAGAATTCCTGATTGCCGGCGGCAGCGAAGATCTGCTGACGGCGCTGCGTACTGTCCGTTCGCTGACGGCGGCCACCCTGGTGGTCAAGCTCGGCCCGCAGGGTTGCACGGTGATTCACGGCGCCATCCCGGCTCGACTCGAGGACGGCGCCATTTATCCGGGTGTCCGGGTCGAGGTCCTGAATGTACTGGGCGCCGGCGATGCATTCATGTCGGGCTTCCTCGCCGGCTGGCTGGAGGATGCCAGCGATGAGCGTTGCTGCCAACTGGCCAACGCTTGCGGTGGCCTGGTGGTGTCGCGTCACGGCTGTGCGCCGGCGATGCCGACCCGGGCTGAACTCGACTACCTGTTCGACAGCCCGGTGCCGATCACCCGGCCGGACCAGGACCTCGTGCTGCAGCGACTGCATCAGGTCAGCGTGCCGCGCAAGTCCTGGAAACAACTGTTCATCTTTGCCTTCGACCATCGTTGGCAACTGGTGGAACTGGCGCAAAAAGGTGATCGAGACCTGAGTTGCATTGGTGCACTCAAGCAACTGTTCGTCCAGGCGGTGGAGCGGGTCGAAGCTGACCTGAAGCACCAGGGCATCGAGGCCGACGTTGGCTTGCTGGCCGATCAACGCTTCGGCCAGGATTCGTTGAACGCCGCCACCGGGCGCGGCTGGTGGGTCGCGCGGCCCGTGGAAGTGCAAGGCTCGCGGCCGCTGGCGTTCGAACACGGGCGTTCCATCGGCAGCAACCTGATCGCCTGGCCCAGCGAGCAAATCATCAAGTGCCTGGTGCAGTTCCACCCCGATGACGAACCACTGCTGCGCCTGGAGCAGGAGGCGCAGCTGATGGGACTCTACAAGGCCTCCCAGGTCAGCGGCCATGAATTGCTGCTGGAGGTCATTCCACCGAAGGATCATCCCTCGCAGCATCCTGATGTGTTGTACCGCGCACTCAAGCGCCTCTACAACCTGGGCATCTACCCGGCGTGGTGGAAGATTGAAGCTCAGACTGCGGATGAGTGGAAGCAGCTCGACGAACTGATCCAGCAGCGCGATCCCTATTGCCGCGGGGTCGTGCTCCTGGGGCTCAACGCCCCGGCTGCCGCCTTGGCCGAAGGATTTCGCCAGGCCAGCCAGAGCACGACCTGCCGGGGATTCGCCGTGGGTCGCACGATTTTTCAGGAGCCGAGCCGGGCCTGGCTGGCGGGAGAAATCGATGACGAAGCCCTGATCCAGCAGGTGCAGGGCACGTTTGTGGAGTTGATCGAGGCGTGGCGCGCTGCCCGGAGCTGAATAATGTGAACACTGAACCTGATGTGGGAGCGAGCCTGCTCGCGATAGCGGACTAACTGTTGAGCATCAGTCGCCTGAAAGACCGCTATCGCGAGCAGGCTCGCTCCCACAAGGTTCTGCGCAGCTTTCAATTGCTATGTAAAAACAATAAAAGGTGCAGCCATGCCCGCTATTCGAATTGGTATCAACCCGATTTCCTGGAGCAACGACGACTTGCCGTCCCTGGGCGGGGAGACGCCGTTGAGCACCGCGCTGAGCGAAGGCAAGGCCATCGGCTACGAGGGTTTCGAGCTCAATGGCAAGTTTCCCAAGGACGCCAAGGGCGTTGGCGATGTGCTGCGCCCCTACGACCTGGCACTGGTGTCCGGTTGGTACTCCAGTCGCCTGGCACGGCGCTCGGCGGCCGAGGAGATCGACGCGATTGCCGCCCACGTCCAGTTGCTGGCGCAGAACGGTGCAACAGTGCTGGTCTATGGCGAAGTCGCCGACTCGATCCAGGGCCAGCGCATTCCCCTGATCGAGCGGCCGCGTTTCCACACCGACGACGCCTGGCAGGCTTATGCCGACAAGCTGACCGAACTGGCACGTTTCACCTTGTCCCAAGGCGTGCGACTGGCGTATCACCACCACATGGGGGCCTACGTCGAATCGCCCTCGGACATCGACAAACTGATGGCCTTGACCGGCAGTGAGGTCGGCCTGTTGTTCGATTCCGGCCACTGCTACATGGGCGGCGGCGAGCCGTTGCAGGTGTTGCGCAAGCACATCGAGCGGGTCTGTCATGTGCACTTCAAGGATGTGCGCAAACCGGTGGTACAACTGGCGCGCAACCATCTCTGGAGCTTCCCGGACTGCATCGTCAATGGCACCTTCACTGTGCCGGGGGACGGCGACATCGATTTCGCCGCGTTGCTGGACGTCCTGCTGGCCGCCGATTACCAGGGCTGGCTGGTGGTGGAAGCCGAGCAGGATCCGGCCGTGGCGCCGAGTTATGCCTACGCCAAAAAGGGTTACGACACCTTGCGCGCCTTGCTGCAGGAAAGGAGTTCGTCATGAGTCTGTTGATCAAGAGCCAGTCCAGTGGTCGGACCATGGTCCAACTGCCCCCGGGCGAGCTGGAATACGTCGGGTTCGCGGCCTACCGCTTGAGCCTCGGCGAAACCCTGCCGGTGGCTGCCGGCGACAAGGAGTTGTGCCTGGTGCTGCTCAGTGGCCGCATCAGCCTCAAGGGCGAAGCGCCGGGGCAGGGCAGCTTCGCCTGGGACAACCTCGGCGATCGCCAGTCGGTGTTCGAGGATAAATCGCCCTACGCCGCCTACCTGCCGCCCGGCAGCCAGGCCCAGGTGATCGCCCTGAGCGACGTACAGGTCGCCGTCTGTAGCGCGCCGGGCTCCAGCCTGAACGATTACGGCCCACGGCTGATCCGTCCCGACAGCATGAAGCGCAGCGTGCGCGGGAAAGGGGCGAATACCCGGTATGTCTGCGACATCCTGCCGGACAGCGAACCGGCCCACTCGTTGCTGGTGGTGGAAGTGCGCACACCGTCGGGTCATTCGTCGAGCTATCCACCCCACAAGCACGACACCGACGATCTGCCGCACCAGAGCTTCCTGGAGGAAACCTACTATCACCAGGTCAGTCCTTCCCAGGGTTTCGTGTTCCAGAGGGTCTACACCGACGACCGCAGTATCGACCAGGCCATGGCCGTGGAGAGCGGCGACCTGGTGGTGGTACCCAAGGGCTACCACCCGGTCAGCGTGCCCTACGGGTACGAGTCGTATTACCTGAACGTCATGGCCGGCCCGAAGCGGGTCTGGCAGTTCCATAACGATCCGCAGCACAGTTGGTTACTGGATCTCTGAGCACCGTTTGCTGCCCGCTCACCCAAGCCGTTTCGTATGGACACTGGAGGGATAACAAGATGAATAAGCCCCTGCGTTTTGCCTTGAACCGAATGGTTGCCCCGCGCCTGGCGTTGCCCGAATTCATCGATCTGGCCTTGGCCTTGAAAACTGATGCCATCGAGATCCGCAACGATCTTGAAGGCGTCGAGATCGAGAACGGCATGGCGCCTGTTCGCGTGCGCGAGTTGTGCGAAGAGCGGGGCATCAAGGTGCTGTCGATCAACGCCCTCTATCCTTTCGATGTGTGGAACGATGAGCGTCGCGGCCAGGCGTTGAGGCTGGCCGACTATGCGCGCGAATGTGGCGCCGAGGGCCTGGTCATGTGCCCGCTCAATGATCGTGCCGACCCGCGTAGCGAGGCCGAGCGCGGGGAGGGGCTGCGCACGGCGCTCAGCGAACTGGCGCCGATTCTGCGAGCCTTTGGTATCTACGGCTTCATCGAGCCCCTGGGGTTCGAGGAATGCTCGTTGCGCCGCAAGGGGGCGGCGGTGGAAGCGATCAAGGCCATCGGCGGGCTGGATGTATTCCGCCTGGTGCACGATACCTTTCACCACCATCTGGCGGGTGAACAGGCGTTCTTCCCCGAACTGACCGGGCTGGTGCACATCTCCGGCGTGGAAGATGCCCAAGTGCCGTTGGCGACGATCCGCGACGGCCACCGGGTGTTGGTGGGCAAGGCCGACATCCTCGGCAACGCCGCACAGATCGAGGCGCTACGGGCTGGTGGCTACGAAGGTTACTTGTCCTTCGAACCGTTCGCCGAGAGCGTGCATGAACTGGCCGATATCCGCCAGGCGTTGGGGGCGAGCATGAGCCATCTGCAGAATTCCCAGGCCTGACACGCCTCTCAAAAATGATGAGCCCCCTTGTGGGAGCGAGCCTGCTCGCGAAAGCGATCTCACATTCGACAGTGATGTTGTCTGATACACCGCTTCGCGAGCAGGCTCGCTCCCACAGGGATCGCATTCCAGACAAGGTGCAAGCATGTCCACAACACGACTGACCATGGCCCAGGCCCTGGTGAAATTCCTCGATAACCAGTACGTCGAGGTCGACGGTGTCCAGAGCAAGTTCGTCGCCGGAGTCTTTACCATTTTCGGCCATGGCAATGTGCTGGGCCTGGGCCAGGCGCTAGAGCAGGACAGCGGCGACCTGGTGGTCCATCAAGGCCGCAACGAGCAGGGCATGGCCCACGCCGCCATTGGCTTCGCCAAACAGAACCTGCGCCGCAAGATCTACGCCTGCACTTCATCGGTCGGTCCTGGCGCCGCGAACATGTTGACGGCGGCGGCCACGGCGACGGCCAATCGCATTCCATTGCTGCTGTTGCCCGGCGATGTCTACGCCAGTCGTCAACCGGACCCGGTGTTGCAGCAGATCGAGCAGTTCCACGACCTGAGCATCAGCACCAACGATGCGTTCAAGGCAGTGAGCAAATACTGGGACCGGATCAACCGTCCCGAACAGTTGATGAGCGCCGCGATCCACGCTATGCGCGTGCTCACCGATCCGGCCGAAACCGGCGCGGTGACCCTGGCGTTGCCTCAGGATGTGCAAGCCGAAGCCTATGACTACCCGGACTACTTCCTGGCAAGACGCGTGCATCGCATCGACCGCCGTCCGGCCACCGAGGCAATGCTCGAGGACGCCCTGGCCCTGCTCAAGGGCAAGCGCCAGCCGCTGATCATCTGTGGCGGTGGAGTAAAGTACGCCGGCGCCAACCGCGCATTGCAAGCCTTTGCCGAACGCTTCGACATTCCTTTTGCCGAGACCCAGGCCGGCAAGAGCGCGGTGGTCTCCAGCCATCCGCTGAACGTCGGCGGTGTTGGCGAAACCGGTTGCCTGGCGGCGAATCTGCTGGCCAAGGAAGCGGACCTGATCATCGGCATCGGTACTCGCTACAGCGACTTCACCACCGGCTCCAAATGGTTGTTCCAACATCCGGATGTGCAATTCCTCAACCTCAATATCAGTCCATGCGACGCACTGAAACTCGACGGCGTGCAACTGCTGGCCGATGCCCGCGCGGGGCTGGACGCGCTGTCCGCCGCCATGGGGGATTATCGTGCCGAATGGGGCGGGCGGATTGCCGATGCCAAGGGGCAACTGGAGGCTGAGGTGGACCGGGTCTACCAGGCCGATTATCAGGTCGAGGGGTTCGTCCCGGAAATCGATGACGGCATGGACCCGGCAGTGTTTCGCGAGTTCATCGAGCTTACCGGCTCCTGCCTGACCCAGAGTCGGGTATTGGGCACGCTCAACGAGGCCTTGGCGGATGACGCGATCATCGTCGCCGCCGCCGGCAGCCTGCCCGGTGACCTGCAGCGCAGTTGGCGCAGCAAGGGCGTGAATACCTACCACCTCGAATACGGCTATTCCTGCATGGGGTACGAGGTGAATGCGGCGCTGGGGGTGAAACTCGCCGAGCCTGATAAAGAGGTGTACGCCCTGGTGGGTGACGGCTCCTACATGATGCTGCATTCGGAGCTGGCGACCTCGATCCAGGAGCGGCGCAAGATCAACGTGGTGCTGCTGGACAACATGACCTTCGGCTGCATCAACAACTTGCAGATGGGGAACGGCATGGACAGTTTCGGCACCGAGTTCCGCTTCCGCAACCCCGACACCGGCAAGCTCGACGGCGGCTTCGTGCCGGTGGATTTCGCCATGAGCGCGGCGGCCTACGGCTGCAAGACCTACAAGGTGAAGACCCTCGACGAACTGCTCGCGGCCCTGGCGGACGCACGACTGCAAACGGTCTCGACCCTGATCGATATCAAAGTCCTGCCCAAGACCATGATCCACGGCTACCTGTCGTGGTGGCGGGTCGGTGTGGCGCAAGTCTCCACCAGCGCCCGGACCAATGCGGTCGCCAAGGCCCTCAATGAACGACTGGCCCAGGCCCGTCAGTACTGATTTGCCCCAACCCTACATAAGGAGTTCTACATGTCTTTGAAGCTGGGCGTCATTGGCACCGGGGCCATCGGCCAGGACCATATCCGTCGTTGCAGCCAGACCTTGCTCAACAGCCAGGTGGTGGCGGTGACCGACATCAATCTGGCCCAGGCGGCGAAAGTGGTGGCCGACCTGAAGCTGACCGCCGAGGTCTATCCTGATGGACACGCATTGATCAAGGCACCGGAGGTCGAAGCGATCCTGGTCACGTCCTGGGGACCTAGTCATGAGGAGTTCGTGCTGGCGGCGATTGCTGCCGGCAAACCGGTGTTCTGTGAGAAGCCCTTGGCGGTCACTGCACAAGGCTGCCGCCGGATCGTCGAGGCCGAGGTGGTCCATGGCAAGCGACTGGTGCAGGTCGGCTTCATGCGTCCGTACGATGAAGGCTATCGGGCGCTCAAGGCGGTGATCGACAGCGGCCAGATCGGCGAACCCCTGATGCTGCATTGTGCCCACCGCAACCCCAGCGTGGGTGAGAACTACAAGACTGACATGGCGATCACCGACACCTTGATCCATGAGTTGGACGTGTTGCGTTGGCTGCTGGCGGACGACTACGTGTCGGTGCAAGTGGTCTTCCCCCGCAAGACCAGCAAGGCCCTGGCCCACCTGCGCGATCCCCAGATCGTCCTGCTGGAAACCGCCAGGGGCACGCGCATCGACGTGGAAGTGTTCGTCAACTGCCAGTACGGCTATGACATCCAATGCGAGGTGGTGGGGGAGACCGGCATCGCCAAGTTGCCGGAACCGTCCCAGGTACAGTTGCGCAGCGGCGCCAAGCTGTCCAATGCCATCCTGATGGACTGGAAGGATCGCTTCATCGCCGCTTATGACGTCGAGTTGCAAGCTTTTATCGACGGCGTCCGCGCCGGGCAGGTGGGCGGCCCTTCGGCGTGGGATGGTTTCGCGGCGGCGGTGGCGGCGGATGCCTGCATCGAGGCGCAGGGCAGTGGGCAAATCGTCAAGGTGCAACTGCCCGAGCGCCCGCGTTTCTACGGCTGATGGTGGTTCCTGTGGGGGCTGGGCTTGCTCGCGAAGACGGTGTGTTAGGCGACATCATTCTACGGTTGATGGTTGTCCCTGTGGGAGCCGAGCTTGCTCGCGATGGCGGTAGTTCAGTCAGCATCGATGCCATCTGATCCGACGCTATCGCGAGCAAGCTCGGCTCCCACAACGAGCGCATCCACTCAACGATCTATAAGGAGCTTTCATGCGAATCGGACTGGTGGGCTACGGCAAGGGTGGACGGTTTTTTCATGCGCCGCTGATCAGCAGTTTGCCGGGGGCGACGTTCGTGGGTGTGGTGACCCGGTCCGCCGAGCGCCGCCAACAACTGGCGACCGAACATCCCGATGTCCAGGCTTTCGACACACTGGAGCAACTGGTGGCGGTCGGCGTCGACGCGGTGGTGGTTTCCACACCGCTGGACGGTCGCCCGGCCGTGGTAATGGAGGCCATCGAGCGGGGCGTGGCGGTGGTCAGCGACAAACCGTTCGCCGCTGATGCCGCGCAGGCCGAGGCGATGGTGCTGGCTGCCGAGCGACGCAACGTGCCGCTGTGTGTGTACCAGAACCGGCGCTGGGACTCGGACTTCCTGACCGTGCGTAAATTGTTGGCGTCCGGTGTCCTGGGACAGGTCCTGCGGTTCGAGTCCAGTGTCGAGCGTTATTCGCCGACATCGGTGGGCAAGGGCAGCGGTGGCGGATTCCTGCGTGACCTGGGCAGTCATCTGGTGGACCAGGCGTTGCAGCTGTTCGGGCCGGTGGTGCGGATCTACGCCGAACTGGACTATCGGCAGCCAGGTCAGGTTTTCGACAATGGCTTCTTTATCTCCCTGACCCATGCCAACGGCGTGGTGTCGCACTTGAATGGCAGCTGCCTGCAGAACGCGCCGCGCCCACGGTTCCGGGTCAGTGGTTCCGAGGGGTGTTATACCGTCGAGGGCCTGGACGGGCAGGAAGCCCAGGCTCTGGCCGGTTTGAGCC
Organism: Pseudomonas corrugata; assembly: GCF_001269905.1. GTDB lineage: Bacteria > Pseudomonadota > Gammaproteobacteria > Pseudomonadales > Pseudomonadaceae > Aquipseudomonas > Aquipseudomonas corrugata. The sequence continues at coordinate 847,029 of NZ_LHVK01000003.1, forward strand.
CGGCGACGGAGGGCGAGCGCTGGGGGACCGAAGAGCATCGACGCTGGGGCTGGTTCGAGCACGGCGCCGAGCGTGAGCGGGTGACGTCGGAGCGAGGTTGCTGGATTGAGTTCTATCAGCGCCTGCAAATCGCATTGCAGGGAGCTGGCCCGCTGCCAGTCCAACCCCGTGATGCACTGGCGACTACCCGTCTGCTGGACGCTGCCCGGCAGAGCGCGGAACGCCATGAAGTGATGGTGTTAGCCACGCCCATCGGCCATGGAACAAAAAACGAATAAAATTCTAAAATTTGTTGATATGGAAAAAATTTTCCAATAAAGTCTTTTCCAGGTTACCGACATCCTGTTCCCGCTTGTGCACCGGCTTCTTAAACAAGCGGCGGACTCAACAAAAACAAGAAACACAGCCAGGTACCGTCGATGAAAACCTTCAGCCGCTCTGCGTTTCACCTGTCACGTCTGCTGCGCTTGTCCGCAGCCCTTCCTCTGTTCGAATCCCTGTGCATCCAGCGCAACGGCGCCGTGGTGTGTTGCATGCCCGGTGCGCCCATCGTGCGTTTGCCCCGTTCCTGAGTTCCGACACGCCTTATCCATAAAACCAACAAGAATGTGGAGAAAGACCGTTCATGAAGACCAAGACCCGTATCGCCTCGTTGGCTCTGTCGTTGATGCTTGCCAGCGGCGCTGCCCTGGCGGACCTGAAGATCGGGGTCAGCATGTCGCAGTTCGACGACACCTGGCTGACTTACTTGCGTGAATCCATGGACAAGAAAGCCAAGTCCATGCCGGATGGCGTCGGCCTGCAGTTCGAAGACGCACGCAGTGATGTGGTCAAGCAACTGAGCCAGGTTGAAAGTTTCATCAGTCAGAAGGTCGACGCGATCATCGTCAACCCGGTGGACACCGCTGCGACCCAGCGCATCACCAAGGCCGCCGTGGCCGCGGGCATTCCACTGGTCTACGTCAACCGTCGTCCCGATGACCTGAAGCTGCCGGCTGGCGTGGTGACCGTTGCCTCCGATGACCTGGAAGCCGGCCGGATGCAGATGCAATACCTGGCCGACAAAATGGGTGGCAAGGGCGACATCGTGATCCTGTTGGGAGACCTGGCCAACAACTCCACCACCAACCGCACAAAGGGCGTCAAGGAAGTGCTCGCCAAATACCCGAACATCAAGATCGAACAGGAACAGACTGGTACCTGGTCCAGAGACAAGGGCATGACTCTGGTCAACGACTGGCTGACCCAGGGGCGTGAGTTCAACGCCGTGGTGGCGAACAACGACGAGATGGCCATCGGCGCGTCCATGGCGCTCAAAGGTGCCGGCAAGGAGAAGGGCAGCGTACTGATTGCCGGGGTCGACGGCACGCCGGATGGCCTGAACGCCGTGAAGAAGGGCGACATGGCGGTCTCGGTGTTCCAGGATGCCAAGGGCCAGGCCGACGGTTCGATCGACACGGCGGTGAAGATGATCAAGAAGCAGCCGGTGGAGCAATCCGTGTGGGTGCCATATCGGCTGATCACGCCGGAAAACGTCGACCAGTTCAAGTAACGTTCCACGCACCAGCGGTCCGACCACAACAATAAGCAGGCAAGGACGCCACGCCGACCTTGCCGAGGGAGTACCTGACCATGTTTGCCTCAGCGATAGCTTCGAGCGCCCCGGCAATGAATGTCCCGCCGGGCGTACTACCTGACGAACCGTATCTGCTGGAAGTCGTCAATGTCAGCAAGGGATTTCCCGGCGTGGTGGCCTTGTCCGACGTGCAGTTGCGGGTACGCCCCGGTTCAGTCCTGGCCTTGATGGGCGAAAACGGCGCGGGTAAATCCACCCTGATGAAGATCATCGCCGGCATCTACCAGCCGGACGCCGGTGAACTGCGCCTGAGGGGCAAACCGATCACATTCGACACGCCCCTGGCGGCGTTGCAGGCCGGCATTGCGATGATCCATCAGGAACTGAACCTGATGCCTCACATGAGCATCGCCGAAAACATCTGGATCGGTCGCGAGCAGCTCAATGGCCTGCACATGATCGACCACGGGGAGATGCACCGTTGCACCGCCAGGTTGCTGGAGCGCCTGCGGATCAACCTCGACCCCGAGGAGCAGGTGGGCAACCTGAGCATTGCCGAGCGGCAGATGGTGGAAATCGCCAAGGCGGTGTCCTATGACTCCGACATCCTGATCATGGACGAACCGACATCGGCCATCACTGAAACGGAAGTTGCCCACCTGTTTTCGATCATTGCCGACCTCAAGGCCCAGGGTAAGGGCATCATCTATATCACCCATAAAATGAACGAAGTGTTCGCCATCGCCGATGAAGTGGCGGTGTTTCGCGACGGCAACTACATCGGTCTGCAGCGGGCCGACAGCATGGACGGCGACAGTCTGATTTCGATGATGGTCGGCCGGGAATTGAGCCAGCTGTTTCCGGAACGGGAAAAACCCATTGGCGAGTTGGTGTTGTCGGTGCGCGACCTGAGCCTGGATGGCATCTTCAAGGGGGTCTCCTTCGATCTTCATGCCGGGGAGATTCTCGGCATCGCCGGGCTGATGGGCTCGGGACGGACCAACGTAGCCGAAGCGATTTTCGGCGTCACGCCCAGTACCGGTGGTGAGATTTTGCTGGACGGCCAACCGGTGCGCATCAGCGATCCGCACATGGCGATCGAGAAGGGTTTCGCCTTGCTGACCGAGGATCGCAAGCTCAGTGGACTGTTCCCCTGCCTGTCGGTGTTGGAAAACATGGAAATGGCCGTGCTGCCCCATTACGTCGGCAACGGCTTCATCCAGCAGAAGGCCTTGCGCGCGCTGTGCGAAGACATGTGCAAGAAGCTGCGGGTCAAGACCCCGTCGCTGGAGCAATGCATCGACACCCTGTCCGGTGGCAATCAACAGAAGGCGCTGCTGGCCCGCTGGCTGATGACCAACCCGCGGATCCTGATCCTCGACGAGCCGACCCGTGGCATCGATGTTGGGGCCAAGGCCGAGATTTACCGGCTCATTGCCTACCTCGCCGGCGAGGGCATGGCGGTCATCATGATCTCCTCCGAACTGCCGGAAGTGCTGGGCATGAGCGACCGGGTCCTGGTGATGCACGAAGGTGACCTGATGGGCACCCTCGACCGGAGCGAAGCGACCCAGGAGCGGGTCATGCAGCTGGCCTCGGGGCTGTCCTGAGGTCGCAAAGCCGAGCGATAAGCCCGTGGCGAGGGAGCTTGCTCCCGCTGGGCCGGTCCGACGCCTCGGGCGCGGCAGACCCAAACACAGGGCCGCATCGTGCCCGAGCGGGGGGCAAGGTCCCTCGCAACTGATAAAAAGGTGGATGGCAATGAACGCAATACTGGAAAACAAACCCGCGGCCGCACCGGCCAGGACGCGTCGGCGGCTGCCGACGGAGCTGAGTATCTTCCTGGTGCTGATCGGCATTGGCCTGGTGTTCGAGTTGTTCGGCTGGATCATGCGCGACCAGAGTTTCCTGATGAATTCCCAACGCTTGGTCCTGATGATCCTGCAAGTGTCGATTATTGGTCTGCTGGCCATCGGTGTGACCCAGGTCATCATTACCACCGGTATCGACCTGTCGTCCGGTTCCGTGCTGGCGTTGTCGGCCATGATCGCCGCCAGCCTGGCCCAGACCTCGGATTTTGCCCGTGCCGTGTTTCCTTCCCTTACCGATCTACCGGTATGGATACCGGTGGTGGCGGGGTTGGGCGTGGGGCTGCTGGCCGGAGCAATCAACGGCAGCATCATCGCTATCACCGGTATCCCGCCTTTTATTGCCACGCTCGGCATGATGGTGTCGGCCCGTGGGCTGGCGCGTTACTACACCGAAGGCCAGCCGGTGAGCATGTTGTCGGATTCCTACACTGCCATCGGTCATGGCGCGATGCCGGTGGTCATCTTCCTGGTGGTGGCGATGATTTTCCATATCGCCCTGCGCTACACCAAGTACGGCAAATACACCTACGCCATCGGCGGCAACATGCAGGCGGCGCGTACCTCGGGAATCAACGTCAAGCGGCATCTGGTCATCGTCTACAGCATCGCCGGGTTGCTGGCGGGGCTTGCCGGGGTGGTGGCCTCGGCGCGGGCCGCGACCGGGCAGGCCGGCATGGGCATGTCCTATGAGCTGGACGCGATTGCCGCGGCGGTGATCGGCGGCACCAGCCTGGCCGGTGGAGTGGGGCGCATCACCGGGACGGTGATCGGGGCGCTGATCCTCGGCGTCATGGCCAGCGGCTTCACATTCGTCGGCGTCGATGCGTACATCCAGGACATCATCAAGGGGCTGATCATTGTGGTAGCGGTGGTCATCGATCAGTACCGCAACAAGCGCAAGCTCAAGCGTTAACGATCACCGTGCTGCGACAAAGCGCCACGCCTGATCCGCGTGGCGTTGCCATTTGTCTTCTTAATACAGCCATCGCAGCGAATTTCTTGTTATAAACGCACTCCGATGATCGCCAGAAGCCTGTCAGAGAACATTTGAAGGGGTTGTCGGACATTTTCCCATGTTTTCGGTTGCTGAGGCCTCGACTCGGCCTTAGACTGCCGCCCCTCGTAAATTGAGTGCCGGGTGGCGCTTGGAATAGACGGCGCCTTCCTGACGAGCGTGGCAGCTGCGCTGCGGGACGCTCCATAATTCGCCTTAATGCACGTTTTTTTATAGAGATATCAATGACAAAGGAAAAGTTGCTGGCCATGCCGGCGGATGACTACATGAACGCCGAGCAGCTGGCTTTCTTCACCAAGCTGTTGCAGAACATGAAAGTCGAAACCCACGAGCGCATCGAACAGAACCGAATCGCCATTGAAAGCCTGGACTCCCCGGCTGACCCGGCCGACGCTGCTTCCGTAGAAGAAGAGCGCACTTGGCTGGTCAACGCCATCGATCGTGACCAGCGCATGCTGCCCCAGCTGGAGCAGGCCCTGGATCGCATCAACGATGAAAGCTTCGGCTGGTGCGACGACAGCGGCGAGCCGATCGGCCTCAAGCGCCTGCTGATCAGCCCGACCACCAAGTACTGCATCGAAGCCCAGGAACGTCACGAGCAGATCGACAAGCACCAGCGTCAGGCCTGATCGCTACCTGCCATTCGAGATACCGAAGGCTGTACAGACCTTGTGACGAGGGCGCTTGCTCCCGCCAGGCCGGGTAACAGCCCTCGAAACTCATCACACCTGCGTTGATCTGCTGCAAGAACGCGACTAATGGACCATGGATAATGGCTCTGTAGTGGCGTTTAATGCTGGCATAACAACGAGAAGTGTGGTGACGAACATGGCGACAGACGGATCTCTGGCGGCGGTGCCTGCCTCGGTATCGGCTACAAAAAGCACGGCGCGCTGGCTGACGCCGACCTTGCAGAGTCTTGCCCTGACCTTGCTCTTGTGCGGCATGGTGCTGGGAGGCTGGTCGCTATACCTGGGCCTGCCCCTGGCGATGCTGATCGTCTGGTTGCCGCGCCTGCGCTCGCGCCTGGTCACCGCGCCCGAGCCCTTGTCGAATTCCGGCTCACTGGCCGAGCTGACCCGTGACCTGTCCTACACCACCAGTCATAACGCGTTGTCGGCCGCCGGCGTCGCCTATTCGGTCAGGCAACTGGCCGGCAAAGTCCAGTCACAACTCGATGCGGCAGCGCAGATCGTCAGCAATGCAGAGGCGATGATCGTCACCGAACAGGCCACTTCCCAACTCAGCCAGCAAGCCCTGGGCGCTGCCAGCGAAGCCCATCGCAGCAGCGTTGCCGGGCGCAGCGAACTGGTGGAGTCCATCAGCCGCATGCACCAGCTCAGCCAGCGGGCAAACGACAGCCGCGAGTTGATCGAGGCTTTGAGCGTGCGCAGCGACGAGATCCAGCGGGTCAGCCTGGTGATTCAGTCGATTGCCAGCCAGACCAACCTGCTGGCGCTGAACGCGGCCATCGAGGCGGCACGGGCCGGGGAGCATGGCCGCGGGTTCGCCGTGGTTGCCGATGAAGTCCGTGGCCTGGCGGGCCGCACGGCTGCAGCGACCGGTGAAGTTGGGGTCATGGTGGCCGACATCCAGCAGCGCACCACCCAGGTGGTTGAACAGATTCGTCAGTTGGCCGCAGATCTGGACAGCGGTGTGCAGCAGGTCGAGCACACGGGCCAGCACCTTGAGAACATTGCCCGGCTCGCCGCAGGTGTCGAAACCCAGGTCAGTTCCATTGCCCAGGGCACCGACACCAACCGAGAACAACTCGACAGCCTGTTCCACGCCATCGAGCAGATGCGCAGCGATCTGTCCATCAGCGACCAGCAGACCCAACGCCTGGCCGAGGCGGCTGTGCAGATGGAGGGCCAGGCGGAAACCATCAGCGAGCGCCTGGCCGAGGTGGGGCTCGACGATTATCACCAGCGGGTCTATGACCTGGCCCGTGAAGGCGCGAGCCAGATCGCCGCGCAATTCGAGGCGGATGTCGATCAAGGACGTATCAGCCTGGAGGATCTGTTCGATCGTAACTACCAAGCCATTCCCGATACTCATCCAGCCAAGTTCCAGACCCGTTTCGACCGTTATACCGACCAGGTCCTGCCGGCCATCCAGGAGCCTTTGCTTGCTCGGCATGAGGGGCTGGTGTTTGCGATTGCCTGCACCCAACAGGGGTACGTGCCAACCCACAACAAAGTCTTCAGCCAGCCGTTGACCGGAGATCCAGCCGTCGACACGCTGAACAACCGTACCAAGCGCAAGTTCTCCGATCGGACCGGGATTCGATGCGGCAGTCACCAGCAGCCGGTGCTGTTGCAGACCTACACCCGCGACACGGGCGAGCTGATGCATGACCTGTCCGTGCCCATCATGCTCAAGGGCCGCCACTGGGGTGGGTTGCGGTTGGGCTACAAACCCGAGAAGCCGCGATAGGTTTCCATTTGGATAGAGCAGGCTCACCGCTGATCGCGAGCAGGCTCGCTCCCACAGGGGATTTGTGGTGTTCGCGGATCTTGCGGCCACCGAAGGCCACTGTGGGAGCGAGCCTGCTCGCGATAGCGGTGGACCAGCTTGCATCGATACCGGGAAGTGCCACCGCCATCGCGAGCAAGCCCGGATGCCTTGAACCGCTATTTGCCGTCGTGCAGACGCACGTTCAGTTGATCCACCAACACCGCTTCTTCGCCATCGGCGAGCAACCATTCCCGTAGCAGGTCCTTCTGCTGATCCGACCAGAAATCGGCTTCTACCAGTTTTGTCTCCGGGTCCAGAGGGTGTGCCGCGATGAAGCTGTCGATGGCTTTGTCGTCCGAGGACAGACCCAGTTGATCGAACAGGGTCTTGAGTTCGTGGGAAGGCTGTTCCATGGGGGTTCTCCTTTGGGCATGCGCCGTCATGGCGCTTCGGTTGCGTCCCTCTATCTGAGGCAAGCGAGCGTCAGGAGTTCGATTATTGCTGTGTTCCGGCATTTCTCTCGAGATGCCTGGCCAGGTAGCAGGCTTCGTTATGATCAGTGCGGAAACCTCTCACACGTCCAGTCGATGTTTCTTCAATATGGAAAAAACATTTGCCGGCCAGGACGACCCGATAACGCGGTTGAATCAACGAAACCGGCAGGTAGTCGATCCCGTCAAAGGCGTCATAGCGGTTGACGATGCGAGGTGTGATGGGGTGGGTAAAGGTTGTGAAAGTGCCCATGTGAAGTCCTTTTCTATGGTTTACCGACGAATTGGCAGGTATTTCAAGTAGTCTCCGCACCTCCGGCTGCTCTAGAATCAACAGCGCTGAGTGGACGGTTGCGCATATCTAAAGCAATTTTTTTTAGGCTCGATGTCAGAAAAATGCTTTTTTAAGTGAGAATTTTCCCTAAAGTTAGTAGTCCCACCTTTTCCGATGCTCAGAGTGGCTATTTCCTTCAGCTTCTGACGACCTCCTGGAAAAGACGGCGAGAGTGACAATCCTTTAGTCTTCTCTCGCCCCGGGACAGGGTGCGCCGTTCACTTCGAATTTCAGTTACAGGTCCATTGCCACACTAGAGTCGGCACGGGTTCTCGTGGTCCGTCCTTTCTGCGGAACGGGCCGTTTTCAAAGATGGGGATGTTTCCTTGGCAGTAAGTAATCTCGACACGCATGCGTTATTTGTACTGGGTGATCTTCGGGCGAAACTGGTCAAATTGTTCCAGTCACGTTTTGTCTACATCACCGAGCAGACCGCCGAAGGTATCTACGTCGCCGAAATCGACACCGAGTCGGCCCTTGTGGTCGATGACAAGCCCCGGCTGGAGCTCAAGGTGGGCGACCATTTTCGCGCGGCGGTATTGCCAAGTCGCGAGGGGGGAAAGTTTGAGATCAGGTTTCGCGAAATCAAGCTGACGGTCTATGGAATTGGGGACTATGCATTTGTAACGACCCCGGGCGGCCAGGCCATTCTGTTCAAGGAAGGCCACAGCGTGGTGACGGTGTATGCGGCGAACGAACAACTGCAAGAAGGTTTGACCAAGACCCTCAAGGCAGTCACCGCCAAAGCCGCGAAATGGCGCAAGGGCGAACTGGTGACCTTCAAGGCCAGCGAGTGATACCCGGGGAAGTCGAGTCGGGGGCCTGCAGTTGGCCGTTTGCCGAAATGATGGATTACCGGCTTTCTTCGCAGACTGACAAGCCGCTTCGCGAGCAGGCTTGCACTCACAGTTGCGGTTCGCACCCAGGCGGCGACCGTTTTGCTGGAACCTCGGCTAAAGTCAGTTGACTGAGTTATTCAGGGACTTGCGTTCGGTTACGCAGGACCGTTCAGCTATTGCTGTCTGGTATGAGGAACATCGCATGAAACGCGTTCGACAGTGGCTGGCTGCCTGGGCCACCTGCGCTGTATTGGCTTCATCATTTCCCGCATCGGCTGCTTCGGCACCGATCCACTTCGCCGACCTGAACTGGGAAAGCGGCAGCCTGATCACCGATATCCTGCGGATCATCGTCGAAAAAGGCTACGGCCTGAAAACCGACACCTTGCCGGGTACCACCATCACCCTGGAAACCGCGCTGGCCAATAACGACATACAGGTCATCGGCGAAGAGTGGGCCGGTCGCAGTCCGGTGTGGGTCAAGGCCGAAGCCGAAGGCAAGGTGATCGCCCTGGGCGATACGGTCAAGGGCGCGACGGAAGGTTGGTGGGTGCCGGAATACGTGATCAAGGGCGATCCCGCCAAGGGCATCAAACCGCTGGCGCCGGACCTTCGCAGCGTCAGCGACCTGGCGCGCTACAAGCATGTGTTCAAGGATCCGGAGAGTCCCGACAAGGGGCGCTTCCTCAACAGTCCCATCGGCTGGACATCCGAGGTCGTCAACAAGCAGAAGCTCAAGGCGTATGGCCTGACCGACAGCTATGTGAATTTCCGCAGTGGCTCCGGGGCGGCGCTGGACGCGGAAATCACCTCGTCGATTCGCCGCGGCAAACCGATCCTGTTCTATTACTGGTCACCCACGCCGCTACTCGGGCGATTCAAACTGGTGCAACTGCAAGAGCCGCCCTTCGATGCCGAGGCCTGGAAAACCCTGACCGACGCCGACAATCCCAACCCCAGGCCGACCCGCTCGCTGGCGTCGAAGCTGTCGATCGGCGTTTCGGCGCCGTTCCAGAAACAGCATCCGGACATTGCCGAATTCTTCAGCAAGGTCGACCTGCCGATCGATCCGCTGAACAAGGCCCTGGCCGAGATGAGCGAAAAGCGTACGCCGCCCCGCGAGGCTGCCGAGGCTTTCCTCAAGGCCCATCCCCAGGTGTGGCAGGCCTGGCTGCCCAGCGAAGTGGCGGACAAGGTCTCTGCGGGCCTCTAGTGGCCCGTATGGCAGACTCGAGCACTCAACCTGACCGTACAGACCACCAGGACCGGTTTGAACACTTGATCTCGAGCAATGTGTCATCCGCTGGAAGCGGGCAATCTGTGCTCGTCCTGCGAAATGCCAAATTCGAGCTAGGATGATTGTTCAACCTGTTCCAGGAGGCTGGCGAATGACGCTTTTATTGGCACGAACGCTGGTCGCTGTGTTTGCGACCATCAGTTTGATTCATTTGTACTGGGCCTTGGGTGGACGCTGGGCGGCCCAGGCGGTGGTACCCCAGGTTCCGGTCAAGCAGGGGGATATCCTGCGACCGGCGTTCGACCCCTCAGGCTGGTTGACCCTGTTGGTGGCCCTGGCGCTGCTGTTCATAGCCGTGCTGGTGAGCCTGCGAGGCGGCCTGTTGGCGCCGCCTGTCACCCATCGAGCGCTGCAGTGGCTGATCAGTGCGATTGCCTTGCTGATGTTCGCCCGGGCCATTGGCGAGTCGAACCTGGTGGGCTTCTTCAAGGAGTTCAAGGAGTCGACCTTCGCCCGGCTCGACACCTGGGTCTATTCCCCGTTGTGCGTCGTGCTGGGTGCCGGCTTGTTGGCGGTGGCCTGGGCCTGAAACACAGCATCACCGTTGTGCCCAGGAGATTTTGTGGGAGCAAGCTATGCTCCCACAGGTTTGCACCGTCTGATCCTTCACTGACGTCGGCTACTCACCTCCACCGGCACATCATCCCCGGCCATTCGCTTGCGGAACAACGCCGCCCGGGCCAGCAACAGGGTGGTCACCGGTACGGTGATCGACAGCAGGATCGGTATCAGCCAGGCATGCAGCACCGGCCCGGACTTGAGCGCCGAGAAATAAATGATCGAGGCCAGCGCCACGCACCAGGCTCCCAGCGTCGAGGCCAGGGCCGGTGGATGCATGCGTTGGAAATAATCCTTCAACCGCACCAGGCCGATCGCCCCGACCAGGGCGAACAGGCTGCCGAGTACCAGCAGGACCGCCACCGGGATCTCGATCCACATCGACAAGTGCCCGGTCATTCGATCACCTCGCCACGCAGCAGGAACTTGGCCAGGGCAAACGAGCCGACAAAGCCGAAGAGGGCGATCAGCAGCGCTGCCTCGAAGTAGGTGTCACTGGCGTAGCGAATGCCCAGCACCAGCATCATCAGCATCGCAACGATGTACAGGTAATCCAGGGCCAGGACCCGGTCTTGCGCCGATGGCCCCTTGAACAGCCGCAACAGGGTCAGCACCATCGCCAGAGAAAACAGGAACAGACTCAGCAAAATCGCATTGGACAGCAACGGACTCATTCGAAAATCTCCATCAGCGGTCGCTCATAAGTGGCCTTGAAATGCGCGATGAACGACGCTTCGTCTTCCAGATCGAACACATGCATCAGCAGGATACGGCGATCCAGGGCCAGTTCCGACCAGACTGTTCCGGGAATCACTGTGGTGATCATCGACAATGCCGCCAGGCCATTGGCGTCGTGCAGGTCCAGCGGCACCTTGACGAACCGCGAGCGAGGCGGGTGCCGCCCGGCATTCAGCACGCCCCAGGCCACCGCCAGGTTTGACACCAGCACATCGCGTCCCACCCGCAGGCACAGCCGCAGCACCGCCCCGGGGCGTCGGATACGAATGGGGCGTGGCCGCAGCGGGCGCATCATCAGCGGTGCGAGGAAGCCCAGCGCCGCCCCCAGCAGCAGGTGCCCGGCGCTGAGGGACAGGTTCAACAGCAGCCACAGCGCCCAGAGTGCCAGGGACAGCCATGGCGCGGGAAACAGGCGTTTCATGGTCGCACCTCCGGCATTGCACTGAGGGCATCAGGGCTGGGGACACTGCGGGTGCCGAGCACCGACATCACATAGTGCTCGGGGGTGTTCAACGCATTGGCGGCGTCCCGGGTGTAGCGCAGCAGGGGTTCGGCCTTGAACGTCAGCGCGATTCCCAGGCCGAGCAGTGCAATGATCGGCAGGCACTCGAACGGCCGCAGCAGGGGCGAGGGTCGCTCTTGCGGCGTCCAGAAGCGCTGGATGCCCAGGCGTGAGAAAGCGATCAACGAGGCCAGCCCGGACAGGATCAGCAGCGCCAGCAGCCCCCAGGCCTGAGGCGACACCGGCTGGCCGGCGTCGACTCCGAGCCCGTGGGGATTGAGCAGGGCGTTCAACAGACCCAGCTTGCCGATGAATCCCGATAATGGCGGCATGCCGACAATCAGCAGCGCACAGGCAATGAAACTCAGGCCGAGGAAGGCCATGGTCCAGGGAATGACCTGTCCGACCACGGCTTTCTGTTCGTCATCAAGGTTGGTGCCCTTGGGCGGTTGCAGGGACTCCAGCGGTCGCGGCAAGGTATCGAGGTCGTCCTCCAGCGACAGCTCATTGGCCGAACGCGAGCGCTCGATCAATTCGGCCAGCAGGAAGAGTGCGCACAGCGCCAGGGTCGAACTCACCAGATAGAACAGCGCAGCGCCCACCAGGTTCGGCTGCGCGAAGCCGATAGCCGACAACAGAATGCCGGCCGATACCAGGATGCTCAGACTGGCGATGCGCTCCAGGCGCTGGGCCGCCAGAATGGCGATGGCCGCGCAGACGATGGTCGCCATGCCACCGTAGATCAGCCAGTCGCCGCCGAAATACGCTGAAGCGCCGGCCTGGCCGGAGAACAGCAAGGTCCACAAGCGCAATATCGTATAGATGCCTACCTTGGTCATGATTGCGAACAGCGCTGCTACGGGGGCACTGGCGGCGCTATAGGCCGGCACCAGCCAGAAGTTCAGTGGCCACATGCCGGCCTTGGCCAGAAACGCCACGGCGAGAATCGCCGCCCCCGCATGCAGCAGGCCGCGGTCGGCTTCCGGCACCAGAGGCACTTTCAGCGCCAGGTCGGCCATGTTCAAGGTGCCGGTGACGCCATAGATCAGCGCCGCGCCGATCAGGAACAGCGAGGAGGCCAGCAGGTTGATCGAGATGTAGTGCAAACCCGACGACACCCGTGCCCGGCCCGAGCCATGCAGCAGCAAGCCGTAGGAGGCGGCCAGCAATACCTCGAAAAACACGAACAGGTTGAACAGGTCCCCGGTGAGGAAGGCGCCATAGAGGCCCATCAGCTGGATCTGGAACAAGGCATGGAAGCTGGCCCCAGCGCCATGCCAGCGGGCCATGGCGAACAGCAGGGCGCTGACGCCGATGATGCCGGTCAGCACCAGCATCAGCGCCGACAGGCGGTCCACCACCAGGACGATGCCGAACGGTGCCTGCCAGTTGCCCGGCAGGTACACGCCGATGGAGGCGGGCAGGGCCTGGTCCTGGGTCCAGTACAGCAACAGCACCGCGATGCCCAGGCCCAGCAGGCTGGAGAACAGATTGATCCGTGCCTTGAGCGCGCGGTGCTTTTCCCCCAGCATCAGCATCAACGCGGCGGTGAGCAATGGCAGGAGAATAGGCGCGGCGATCAGGTGAGGCGTCAGCATCATTCCCTGGGCTCCCGGCCGTCCACGTGGTCGGTACCGGTCAGGCCCCGGGAGGCCAGCAATACCACCAGGAACAACGCGGTCATGGCGAAGCTGATGACGATGGCGGTCAGCACCAGGGCCTGGGGCAGGGGGTCGGTGTAGTGCAGCAGGTCCTGGGGCACGCGGTCCTTGATGATCGGCTCCTTGCCGATGAACAGGCTGCCCATGCTGAAGATGAACAGATTGACGCCGTAGGACAGCAGGCACAGGCCCATGACTACCTGGAAGGTCCGCGGCCGCAGCACCAGCCAGACGCCGGAGGCGGTCAGGACGCCGATTGCTATAGCGATGACTTCTTCCATCAGGAGGTGGCTCCTTTGAGGGGGGCGGCGGTTTTGGACAGCAGGGCCGGCTTGTGGGCCCGCACCGACTGGTGCGCCAGTGCGGTGAGGATCAGTAGCGTCGAGCCAACCACCACGGCGTACACGCCGATATCGAAGAACAGTGCGCTGGCCAGGTGAACGTCACCCAGCAGTGGCCACTTCAAATGCCAGGTGTGGGTGGTGAGGAACGGATAGCCCACGGCCATAGCGCCCAGGCCTGTCGCCGTTGCGAACAGCAATCCGGTACCCATCCAGCGCAGTGGACGCAGGCTCATTTGCGCCTCAACCCACTGGGTACCGGCCACCATGTACTGCAGGATGAACGCCACCGACATCACCAGGCCGGCAACGAAGCCGCCACCCGGCTGGTTGTGGCCGCGCATGAACAGGTAGAACGACACCACCAGGGCAATCGGCAACAGCAGGCGCACCAACACCGACGGCACCATCATGAAGCCCAATGCGGTATCGCTGGCATGCCGCGGATTGACCAGGTCGGTGACCACGTCCGGCGCCAGCAGGCGCTGCTGCGCCGGCAATTGCATGCTTTCCTTAGGTGGCCGGAAACGTCGCAGCAGGGCAAACACGGCCAGGGCCACTGCCACCAGCACGGTGATTTCCCCCAGGGTGTCGAAGCCGCGGAAATCCACCAGCATCACGTTCACTACGTTGCTGCCGCCGCCTTCGGGCAAGGCCCGGCTGAGGTAGAACGACGAGATGTCGTTGGGCGTCTGGCGCGTCAGCATCGCATAGGACAACAGCGCCATGCCGCCGCCCACTGCGCCGGACAACAGCAAATCCCGCAGGCGACGGATACGCGCGCGCCGTTCGCTGTTGGGCCGGGGTGATGCGTCCTCGATCCGCCGCGGCAGCCAGCGCAGGCCCAACAGGATCAGCACCGTGGTCACCACTTCCACCACCAGTTGCGTCAGGGCCAGGTCGGGGGCGGAGAACCAGACGAAGGTCACGCAGGTCATCAGGCCGCAGACGCTGACCATGGTCAGGGCCGCGAGACGGTGATACTTGGCCTGCCACGCCGCGCCCAGGGCACAGGCGATGGCCAGCAGCCAAAGGATGACGAAGACGATGGAACCGGGGATCTTCGGCCGGTCGCCCCAGGCCAGTGAGCTGTGCAGCATCGGGATCAGCCCGGCCAGCAACGCAGCCAGCACCAGCAGGAACAACTGGGCCTGGAGGCGCCGAGTGCTGATGAGTCGTTCCAGTCGCCGGCCCTGGCGCATCATCAGCACCAGGCTGCGCTCGAACAGTCGCTTGCCGCTGAACCGGCCAATGAGCGGCGTGCGGGTGATCTGCCCGCGCTTGAATTGCTTGCGCAGCAGCAGGTACAACACGACGCCGCCGGACATTGCCACCAGGCTCATGATCATTGGCGCATTGAGGCCATGCCAGATTGCCAGGCTATATTCGGGCAGGCTGCCGCCCACGACCGGCAGCGCGGCCGCCGCCAGCAAGGAGCCGACCACCTGGGCCGGGAAGATCCCCACCAGCAGGCAGGTGAACACCAGCAACTCTACCGGCGCGCGCATCCAGCGCGGTGGTTCGTGGGGGGTATGGGGCAGGTCGGTGGCCGCGGGGCCGAAGAACACGTCCACCGTGAAGCGCAAGGAGTAGGCGACGCTGAAGGTCCCGGCGATGGTGGCGATGATCGGCAGCGCCAGCTCGACCCAGGCGGTGGCGGAAATGAACACCGTTTCGGCGAAGAACATTTCCTTGGAAAGGAAGCCGTTGAGCAGCGGCACCCCGGCCATCGCCGCGCTGGCGACCATTGCCAGCGTCGCCGTGAAGGGAATCAGCCGCACCAGGCCGCTGAGCTTGCGAATGTCCCGGGTGCCGCTTTCATGGTCGATGATCCCGGCGGCCATGAACAGCGAGGCCTTGAAGGTGGCGTGGTTGAGAATGTGGAACACCGCGGCCACGGCCGCCAACGGGCTGTTCAGGCCCAGCAGCAGGGTGATCAATCCCAGGTGGCTGATGGTGGAATAGGCCAGCAATCCCTTGAGGTCATTCTGGAACATCGCGCAGTAGGCACCCAGCAGCAGCGTACAGGCTCCCGCACCGCCGACGATGTAGAACCATTGTTCACTGCCCGACAGCGACGGCCACAACCGTGCCAGCAGGAACACCCCGGCCTTGACCATGGTCGCCGAGTGCAGATAGGCCGAGACCGGCGTGGGCGCGGCCATGGCGTGGGGCAGCCAGAAATGGAACGGGAACTGGGCACTTTTGCTCAGGGCGCCAATCAGGATCAGCGGCAGCAGGATGGGATAGAGGGCATGGGCCCGGATCAGGTCGCCCGCCGCCAGGACCTTGTCCAGTTCATAGCTGCCCACCACATGGCCGAGCAGCAACACTCCGGCCAACAGGCACAGCCCGCCGGCCCCGGTCACCATCAGGGCCATGTAGGCGCCGCGCCGGGCATCGGCGCGGTGATGCCAGTAGCCGATCAGCAGGAACGAGAACAGGCTGGTCAGTTCCCAGAAAAACACCATCTGGATCAGGTTGCCGGAGATCACCAGCCCGAGCATGGCCCCCATGAATGCCAGGAAGAACGCGAAGAAACGCGGCACCGGATCTTCCGGTGACATGTAATAGCGGGCGTACAACGACACCAACGTACCGATGCCCAGCACCAGCAACGAAAACAACCAGGCAAACCCGTCCAGGCGCAGCACGAAGTTCAAGCCCAGGCTCGGCAGCCAGAAATATTCTTCACGGATCACGCCGCCGTCGACGATCTGCGGGTAAAGCAAGGCCACCTGAACGGTGCCGACCAGGGCGACGAGGCCTGCCAGCAGCGATTCGGCGTTACGGGCGTTATGCGGCAGCAGCGCCGCGACGCCGCTGCCGATGAAGGGCAAAAGCAATAGAACTATCAGTGACATAGGCTTCTATTCGGCGGGAGATAGTGAGGGATCATACGTGGCGTGTCCCCGATCACCAACCGCGAGGGTGTCGCAGAATCCTACAAGATAGGCAGATTTTTCCTGCTTTGCGTTGTTTCAGTGGCGGACCTCAACCTTCACCCTCCAGCACGTTATCCGCCTCGACGGCAGTTTTATTCCGGGTCTTCAGTTCACTGACAATCACCGCCGCCACGATCAATGCCGCGCCGAGCAAGGCAATCCCCGGCAACCGCTCGCCCGCCAGGCGTCCGGCGATGCCGGCCCATACCGGTTCACCGGCGTAGATCAGCGTGGCGCGGGTCGGCGAGACGCTTTTCTGCGCCCAGTTCATCGCCACCTGGATCGCCGCGCTGGCGGCCCCCAGGCCCACGGCGCTGGACAGCAGCAGCCAGGAGAATCCCGGGATCGTTTCCTGGGTCGGTACCACCATCAGGAACGCCAGCACTGCCGTGCTTGCCAATTGCACCACGGTCACCCGGCGAACATCGACCTGGCCGGCATAGGTGCTGATCAGGATGATTTCGGCGGCAATCGCGATGGCGCTGATCAACGTGGCGATTTCGCCGGAGCTGAAGTTCAGCGATGCGCCGGCGGGGCCTGACAGCAGCATCAGCCCGGTGAACGCCAGCATGATGCCAATGCTTGGCATCAAGCCCGGCCGACGGCCCAGCACCAGCCATTGCAACAGCGGCACGAAGGGTACGTAGAGCGCGGTGATGAACGCCGACTGGCTGCTGGGGATGGTTTGCAGGCCGACCGTCTGCAAACCATAGCCGAGCATGATCGCCACGCCGATGAAGCAGCCGGCCTTGAGTTCGAACAGGGTCAGGTCCCGTAGATGGCGCCAGGAGAACAGCGCGACAAACGCCGCTGCGGCGGCGAAGCGCAAGCCGACGAAAAACATCGGCCCGCTGACGGTCATGGCGTGCTGCACCAGCAGGAAAGTCCCGCCCCAGATCATGGTGATCAGCACCAGCACGCACTCGGCCTTGCTGAGCCGCAGAAAGCGGGAGGAAGTTTGAGGAGAGTTCACCGATGCCATGACCTTGCGCGCCACTGGAGAGGGACGCACAATGCGTCCGAAGTTGGGCAGTATAATGCGCAATCTCGAAAAATGAGTCATACCGTGAACAAAGAAAATGGCCCGCGCGCCTCAGTCCTTCAACACGTCAGCCAGAACGTCCGCCGTTTGCGACACGCCGCGCAGCTCAGCCAGACAGCGCTGGCGCAGTTGTCAGGGGTCAGCCGGCGGATGCTGGTCGCCATCGAGGCCGGTGAAAAGAACGTCAGCCTGACCACCCTCGACCGTGTGGCTGAAGCTCTCGATGTGGCCTTCAGCGATTTGATCCAGGCCCCCGATGCCCGTGACCCGAGTCGCATCAACGAGTTGGCCTGGGCCGGCGCGGTCCCTGGCAGTAAAGCCGTGCTCCTGGCCAAAGCCAATGCCAGCCGTGAAGTCGAACTGTGGGAATGGCGCCTGGAGCCTGGCGAACACTACGCCTCCGAGCCCGATAACGATGGTTGGAGTGAGCAGCTTTATGTCTTCGAGGGTTGCCTGACCTTGCTGCTGGGCAATGATGAGCTTCGGATCGGCGCGGGAGAGTTTTTCATGTTCGCCAGCAACCAGCCCCATGGTTACCGCAACGATGGGGCGGAGGCGACGCGGTTCGTACGCAACGTGGTGATTTGACCTCTGGAGACGAGACAGCCAGTGGTGAGGTGGAAGAGGGGGTCATAATCCGCAGACTTGCACCCACCGCTGTTCCCGTGCCGACAAGCGAATGGCCGCCGCCAGCCGCTCCACTTCCCAGGCCTCTTCGAAGTCCGTCCCACTGCCACCTTGATCGGCGAGGGTCATGATCAGTTCCTGTACCTCCAGGGTCTTCAATTCGTTGTAGCCCAACTGGTGCCCGGCGGCCGGGCTGAACGCGGCATAGCCCGGCAGGTCCGGGCCGGCCAGCAACCGCTGGAAACCCGCCTGGCCGACACGGCTCACCTGCAGTTCATTCAGTCGTTCCTGATCGAATATCAGCGTGCCAAGGGTGCCGCTGATCTCGAAGCCTAGATGATTCTTGCGCCCGTGTTTCAGCCAACTGCTGCTCACTGTGCCGCGGGCGCCGCTGCTGAAGCGCAGCAGGGCGTGGACCTGATCATCTACCGCGATGGTGCGTTGTTCGGGATTGCCCGTGCTGGCCGGGCGTTGGTTGTGCACGGTCTGGCTGTCGGCGCAGACCGCTTCGACATCGCCCAGCAGGTAACGGGCCATGGCCAGCAGATGGCTGCCCAGGTCCGCCAATGCGCCACCGGCATGGGCCGCTTCGCAGCGCCATGACCATGGCGAAGTCGGGTCGGCCATGAAGTCCTCGCTGAACTCACCCTGAAAACTGATGATCCGGCCCAGCTCCCCGCGCTGGATCATCTCCCGTGCCAGATGAATGATCGGGTTGTGCTGGTAGTTGTAGCCGACCCGCGTGACCACGCCGGCGGCCTTGGCGGCCTGGCGCATCTGCTCGGCCTGTTCCAGGGACACCGCCAGGGGTTTTTCGCAGTAGACCGCCTTGCCCGCCGCCAGCGCCGCCATGGCCATCGGATAATGCAGGTGGTTGGGGGTGGTGATGGCGACCAGATGGACCTTCGGGTCGTCGATCAGTTGTTGCCAGTCGCTATGAACCGTCTCGAAACCCCAGCTACTGGCGCATTGCAGGGCACGCTGCGGATCGGCATCGGCCAGGGCCGCCAGGGTCAGGTTAAAGGGGAGGTCGAATACCGCTTTGGCATTGTTGAATGCCAAGGCATGGGCACGGCCCATGAAACCGGTGCCAATCAAGCCAATGCCAAGTTCGCGCATGAGAAAGAGCCCTTTGAATAGTGATGTTCAGGAGGGCTCTTTATGGAATAAATATTCGTAAATTGCAAATATTGGAATAAATATTCTTTCTTGGGTGAGGGCCCCTGTGGAAGCGAGCCTGCTCGCGATGGCGGTGTATCAGTCAACATCAATGCCACTGAGCCACCGTCATCGCGAGCAGGCTCGCTCCCACAGGGGGAAAGTGCGATGTCAGGAAAGGAACCCACCATCCACATTCAGCGCCACACCGGTGGTGTAGCTCGACGCGTCACTGGCCAGGTACAACACGGCGCCAGCCATTTCGCTTGGGTCGGCCACGCGTTTGAGCGGAATCTGCGCCAGGGCGGTTTTTAGGATCGCGTCGTTCTTGACCAGTGCCGAGGCGAACTTGGTGTCGGTCAGGCCCGGCAGCAGGGCGTTGCAGCGGATGCCGAACTGCGCACACTCCTTGGCGAACACTTTGGTCATGTTGATCACCGCGGCCTTGGTCACCGAGTAGATGCCCTGGAAAATGCCCGGCGAGATGCCGTTGATCGATGCCACGTTGATGATGCTGCCGCCGCCGTGCTCGCGCATCAGCTTGCCGGCTTCCACCGACATGAAGAAATAACCGCGAATGTTCACATCGACGGTTTTCTGGAAGGCGCCCAGGTCGGTGTCCAGCACGTTGCAGAACTGCGGGTTGGTGGCCGCGTTGTTCACCAGGATGTCCAGGCGCCCGAACTGTTCGCGAATGCCGGCGAAGACCTGGCTGATCTGCTCCATTTCACCGATGTGGCAGGCGATGGCCGTGGCTTTGCCACCCGCGGCGATGATGGCGTCGGCCACGTGCTGGCAACCGTCGAGCTTGCGGCTGGAAACGATCACATGGGCACCTTGCTGGGCCAGCAACTTGGCGATGGCCTCGCCGATGCCACGGCTGGCGCCGGAAACGAAAGCGATTTTACCGTCGAGGTCGAACAACTGGGTCTTGGACATGCTGTTTCCTTGTCATGGAGCGCTCAGAGCGTGGATTGGCCGATGACCTGCAAACTCATTTGCTCCAGCAGTTTGTTCATCTGAACGAACTGGGCGAAGCGTTGGTCCTGGGTCTGGCCGTGGAAGAAGCGGTAGTAGATCTGCTGGACGATACCGGCCAGGCGGAACAGGCCGTAGGTGTAATAGAAGTCGAAATTGTCGATGCGGATACCGGCGCGTTCGGCGTAGTAATCCACGAACTCGCGACGGGTCAGCATGCCGGGCGCGTGGCTGGGCTGGCGGCGCATCAACTGGACCGGCGCCGGGTCCGTCGCTTCGATCCAGTAGGCGAGGCTGTTGCCCAGGTCCATCAGCGGGTCGCCAAGGGTGGTCAGTTCCCAGTCCAGCACGCCGATGATTTGCATCGGGTTGTCCGGGTCGAGGATCACGTTATCGAAGCGGTAGTCGTTGTGGACGATGCTGGAAACTGGATGGTCGGCCGGCATCTTGTCGTTGAGCCAGGCCTTGACCGTCTCCCATTTCGGCGCGTCGGGGGTCAGGGCTTTTTCGTAGCGTTCGCTCCAGCCACGGATCTGGCGGGCCACGTAGCCTTCGGGCTTGCCGAGGTCGGCCAGGCCGCAAGCGTGGTAATCGACTCGGTGCAGTTCGACGAGCCGGTCGATGAAGCTCTTGCACAGCACTTCGGTGCGGGCGGCGTCGAAACCCAGCTCCGGCGGCAGGTCGGAACGCAGGATGATGCCCTTGACCCGTTCCATCACGTAGAACTCGGCGCCCATGACGGACTCATCGGTGCAGTGCACATAGGCTTTCGGGCAATACGGGAACTCGTCGCGCAACTGATTAAGGATGCGGAATTCACGGCCCATGTCATGGGCGGATTTGGCCTTGTGGCCGAACGGTGGACGGCGCAGGACGAATTCCTGTTCGGGATACTCCAGCAGGTAGGTCAGGTTCGATGCGCCACCGGGAAACTGACTGATCCGTGGCGCGCCGGTCAGGCCGGGAATGTGGGCCTTGAGGTACGGGTCGATCAGGTTGGCATCGAGTTCTTCACCGTCGCGCACGCGGGTGGACTGATCAGTAAACGCCATGCTTATCCCTTCTGCTTATTCTGGAGGCCATCAATCATTGGCTAATCTAATGGCGTGTGGGAGGCGTCACAAGCACGCCCGGGTCTTATAGGTTAGCGTGTTGCCGGATAATCAGCGGGCCTGATGCGCGCAGGTGAGCTATGGTTTCGGGGTCGCTTCAAGGAGTCGCCCACGATGGGATGCCCGCAAGTCTGCAGTACCGCCACCCTGCAATGCAGCTTCGGTGCAGCCCCGGCGGTGCTCAACGTATTGCCGGTCAATCGAATGCTGACCGGTGGCATGCCGGCGGCGAATATCATGGATCACATTCCGCTGGTGAACATCACCACGTTCGGCATGTGCACGAGCCTGGCCAACCCCACCGTAGCCGCTGCGACTGCGGCGGCCCTGGGTGTGTTGACGCCCATGCCTTGTATTCCCGCTACTGCCGCACCCTGGATACCCGGCGGTGCGCCTACCTTGTTGTTGGGCAATATGCCGGCGATCGATGCCAACAGCACCTTGATGTGTACCTGGGCGGGGGTGATCAAGATTGTTGTGCCGGGGCAGGTGCAGATGTTGATTCCCTGACAGGGGCGTTTTATCGAGGATCTGCTGTGGGAGCAAAGCTTGCTCGCGATAGCGGAGAGTCTGAAATGAAGATGTTGGATGTGCCGACGCCATCGCGGGCAAGCCTGGCTCCCACAGGGGCCGGTGGTGTGTGAAATTGCTGCCTACATCTCAAATCCAGTGTGGGAGCAAAGCTTGCTCGCGATAGCGGAGAGTCTGAAATGAAGATGTTGGATGTGCCGACGCCATCGCGGGCAAGCCTGGCTCCCACAGGGGCCGGTGGTGTGTGAAATTGCTGCCTACATCTCAAATCCAGTGTGGGAGCAAAGCTTGCTCGCGATAGCGGAGAGTCTGAAATGAAGATGTTGGATGTGCCGACGCCATCGCGGGCAAGCCTGGCTCCCACAGGGGCTGGTGGTGTATGAAATTGATGCCTACATCTCAAATCCAGTGTGGGAGCGAGCTTGCTCGCGATAGCGGAGAGTCTGAAATGAAGATGTTGGATGTGCCGCCGCCATCGCGGGCAAGCCTGGCTCCCACAGGGGCTGGTGGTGTATGAAATTGCTGCCTACATCTCAAATCCAGTGTGGGAGCGAGCCTGCTCGCGATAGCGGAGTGTCTGTCATGGAGATGTTGAGTGTGCCGACGCCATCGCGGGCAAGCCTGGCTCCCACAAGGGCTGGTGGTGTATGAAATTGCTGCCTACATCTCAAATCCAGTGTGGGAGCGAGCCTGCTCGCGATAGCGGAGTGTCTGTCATGAAGATGTTGAGTGTGCCGACGCCATCGCGAGCAGGCTCGCTCCCACAAGGTTTGCCGGTGGGTTCAGGTCTCAAAGTCCAGCAGAAGCCAGGCGCTCAGGCCTGCGCCGGATCATTCCAGCGCCGGAACCACCAGCGTACCCGGGAAATCGGCTTGCCGTCGGCATCCAGCGGGCGCCCATCCTCGGCGTAGGCGTGGGCGGGTTCCAGCAGTTGGCCGTTGAGGTAGCGGGCTTCGATGGCCGGGTTACCGTTGGGGTGCAGGCGGCGATAGCGACCGTCGCGCACGCCGTCGCGATAAAACTCCGCCTCGGCCAATTGCCCGTCCGGGAAATAGTTGTTGGTTTCGCCGTGCAGCAACCCGCCGCGATAGGTGGCTTGGCGCTGCAACCCACCTTCGGCCGCGTAAAAGCTCGCCACGCCCTGCAACTTGCCTTTGACGAACGGCAACACCGCCGAAACCTTTCCATTGGGGTGGTACAAGGTGCTGGTGCCTTGCAGTTCACCTTGGCTGTAGTTGAGTTTCGCTTGCGGGCGTCGGGCTTCTTCGATGTGCAATGGGCCGTCGAGCCGGCCGTCGATCAACTGACCGCTCAGTTGGCTGTCGCCACGTTCCAGGTCAAGCTTCTTCGAGGCCATCGTCGCGCTCCTGTCAGTTGACCTTCACCAGGCCGCCCTTGATGGTCAGCATGCCGCCGCCGTCCACTGTCTGTTCCGCGGCGGCCTTATTGACCAGGCTGATGCCGGCGTCATTGGTCAGGGTGGTGCCGGCCTTGTTCTCCAGCGAGGTGCCGGCCTGATTGCTCAGCGCCGTGCCAGCCTTCTGGCTGATGGACGTGCTGGCCTGGGCCGCCAGGTCCGCGCCGCTCTTGATGGCGAAACTGCCGCCGCTTTGCAGGGTCAGGGTGCCGCTGACCTTGATGGTCAGGTTGCCGTCCACGGTCAGCTCGTAGTTGCCGGTGACCTTGTGCGTGTAGTTGCCGCCGGTGCTGTGGGTCTGGTCCGAGCCCACGGTCACGGTGCGGGTGTCTTTCACATCGAGGCTGTCGCTGCCGGTCTGGATCGTCACGTTGCGTTTGCCTTTCTCCAGTGTGACAGTCTCATCGCCGTCCTTGACCGTGCGGGTGCGGGCATTCTGCACGGTAAGGGTTTCGTCATGGCCGACGGTGGCGGTGGTGTCGTTGAGCACGTTGATGTTGAAGTCCTTCTGGGCCTGGAGAAACACCTCCTCGGCATCCTTCTTGTCCTCGAAGCGCAACTCATTGAAACCGCCGCCACCCTTTGACGAGTTGGTCTTGATCCCGGATTGGGTCTGGTTCGCCGGCAGCGCGTAGGGCAGGGCGTTGTCGCCGTTGTAGACGCAGCCAGTCACCAGCGGTCGGTCGGGGTCGCCGTCGATGAACGTAACGATGACTTCCTGGCCGATCCGGGGTACGAACTGCATGCCAAAACCCTTGCCGCTCCAGGGCAGGACCACCCGCACCCAGCAAGACGAGGTTTCGTCATTCTTGCCGGTGCGGTCCCAGGGGAACTGCAGCTTGATCCGCCCGTATTCATCGGTCCAGATTTCTTCGCCGGCCTTGCCCACCACCAGTGCGGTCTGGGTGTGCATGCGCGGTTTCGGCGTGAGGCGGGCCGGTCTATATGGCGTGGCCTTGGGAATCGCTTCGAAGCGATTGCGGTAACTGTCGTGGCTGGCTTCATGACTGACCGAGGTCACCACCCAATCGATGTTCAACGACGGATCTTCGTGGCCAGCGAGGGTGAACCAATACCCCGGCACCAGCCAGCGGCAATCGCTTTCACCGACAAACCGCTGCGCCTGGCTGCGCAAGCCGTCCACCCGCTGCTTGGTCAATGCATCGCCCTGGGCCTTGGCGTTGTAGCCGCCCGGATGTTCGTATATCGAACTGGGGCCGGCCACGGCTTCGGCCTGGCTGTAGAGCGAGGTCGTCGGCGTGGTGAATTCATAGTCGGTCGCCTGATAGACCCCGGCCACCGCTTGCAGGGACACGTGCCCCGAGCGGATGCCATGCAGTTCCCGCTCGCCCATTCCCTGCCCGAGATAGTTCACCGTCGGTCCGTTGGGAATCGGTGCGAAGGCGTCGTTGCTGTCGGCCAGCACCAGGGTGTGCGTGCCGGCTTCATGGCTGAAGAACCAGAAAATCCCATCTTCTTCCAACAGTCGGGAAATGAAGGCCAGATCGGTTTCGCCGTACTGCACGCAATACTCCCTCGGCGTGTAGCTGCCGCTGAGTTTGAGCTGGAAATCGGTAAACGCGTGGGCCTTGAAGATCGTGGTGACGATGTCCGACGTGGCGAGGTTCTGGAACACCCGGTTGTTGCTGGCCAGGCTCAGCCACCAGAGCCAGGGCCTGAGCAACAGCTGATAGCGCTCGGCGGTAGCGTCGGCGGGCAACTGGCGGATTTCGGCGACCAGCCAATCCAGCGGACGTAGCAGGGCGTCCTTGTGCAGGGTAGTGGTGACATGGCTGGCGACTGCGCTGGCGAGCGTCAGCGGGGCGCCGTCGACGACGCCATTGAGGATGTGCGAGCCCAAGGCATTGAGTCTTTCTTCGCCGGATAGCGATTCAGGGTACAGCGCCGACACCGTGGCGGCGGTGAGGGATAGGGTGGTGTTGCTGTCGGTGGAGCGGGCCATCGATTGATACCTCTATACCGCCTCACCCTTCACGAAATTACTGCCTAACAGCTTCTCCATCACTGTTTTCAGGTCTTTGAGTAAGTGTTCAGGTGGCGTGGTAATGGTATGAGTGGCTTTGGATATTTTTGCTTTTTTACCTTCTTCTTTCAGCAAGGTCTTCGTTGAAGACTTGACGTCAAGTTGATCGTCTTGGTCAGTTTCAAGTTGAAAGTAAATAGATCCGTTATTTTTTCCACCTACCATAGTTACATGAAAATAGGTCCACATGCCTGAATCGTTCGGAGTAATAGAAATATGCGCGCTATTGTCACCCACCTTCAGGCCATCAAGCAGAAGCATCCCTGAACGGGTGCCGGTGACAAGATTTGTACCACCCACAGCACCGATTACATCAAGTTCCTCTCCGTAGACAGCCCCGGATTTAATGATGGAGTTCACCATCGGTGTCCAAGGATCGTGCGTGGCAATACTCGCTGCGGTAAGTGTTGATTGTGCATAGCCCATATTTGCAGCTCCTGTAGGTTTTGATCACATCTCCGATAGGCACTGGGGCAACGTTTTATTCCAATGCCCATTCCGCCAGTTTTCCGGTCACCTGCGTCATCAACACATTCTCCACATCCCGTGCCCCCGCCGCGCTGCACTTGGCAAGCACCGCTTTGACGATCCCGGCATCGAACTCGAACTGCTTGCCCGTCGCGGCCTTGTAGCGCCCGCGCAATTTCTCCAGCTTCGCCAGCACGATGCCCTCCAGCGTTGCCTCATCGAGCGGTCGATACGCCACCACCGTCATGCGCGCCAGGAACGCCGGACGAAACGCTTGCAGCAGCACCTTGTGCAAGGCTTCGTTGAAGGCATCGCTGCCCAGTTGCGCAGCCGGTGTGTCCAGCAGTAATTCGGCGCCGACGTTGCTGGTGGCAAGCATCACGGTGTTCTTGAAATCCACCACCAGGCCGGTGCCGTCCTCCATCAGGCCCTTGTCGAACACGTTGTAGAAGGCTTCGAGCACGTCCGGGTGGGCCTTTTCGATTTCGTCCAGCAACACCACCGAGTAGGGTTTGCGCCGCACCGCTTCGGTGAGTACGCCACCGCTGCCATAGCCGACGTAGCCGGGCGGGGCGCCTTTGAGTTGGCTGACGGTGTGGGCTTCCTGGTACTCCGAGAGGTTGATGCTGATCAGGTTGCGTTCGCCGCCGTACAAGGCATCGGCCAGGGCATAGGCGGTTTCGGTCTTGCCCACTCCGGTGGGGCCGACCAGCAGGAACACGCCCACCGGTTTTTGCGGGTCGGTGAGGCCGGCGCGGTAGGCTTGCAGGCGTTGGGCAATGGTATTGAGGGCCGTGCCCTGGCCCATGACCCGCAAGCCCATGCGCTGGCCGAGGGTGCGCACGGCATGGGCTTCATCGGCGAGCATCTTGCCCACGGGAATACCGGTCCAGCCGGCGATTACGGCGGCCACGGTCTTGCTGTCCACCTGCTCGGGCACCAGTGGGTCGTCCTGACGAATGGCATCGAGGCCGGCTTCCAGGCGCAGCAGTTCGGCCGCCAGGTGGTCGATGCGGTTATCGATATCGGTGTCGGCTTTTTCAGCGTCGGCGCGTTCGCTCAGGGCCAGCAGTTCGCGCCGGGTATCGAGCAGTTCGCGCACCGCTTCGCGCTCTTCGCCCCAGCGGGTTTCCAGTTCGCGGATGGCCTGCACGTTGTCGGCGGATTCGCCTTCGAGCAGGGTGATGCGTTCGCGATGGTCCAGCCCGGTGGCTTGTTCCCGGCGCAGTCGTTCGACTTCGTCCTTGAGGCTGTTCTGCCGGTGTCGCAGGCTTTCCAGTGGCGGCGGTACGTCGTGCTGGCCGAGGGCGACCCGGGCGCAGGCGGTGTCGAGCACGCTGATGGCCTTGTCCGGCAGTTGCCGTCCGGAAATGTAGCGGTGGGAGAGCTTCACCGCTTCGTGGATCGCCGCGTCCAGCACTTGCACGCCATGGTGGTGTTCCAGTTTGCTGGCCACGCCACGAAGCATTTCCACGGCAGTGAGTTCGTCCGGCTCTTCGACCTGTACCAACTGGAAGCGGCGGGCCAGGGCCGGGTCTTTCTCGAAGTATTTCTTGTATTCCAGCCAGGTGGTGGCGGCCAGGGTGCGCAGTTCGCCCCGGGCCAGGGCCGGTTTGAGCAGGTTGGCCGCGTCGCTGCCGCCCTCTGCGCCGCCGGCACCGATCAGGGTATGGGCTTCGTCGATGAACAGAATGATCGGTTTCTCGGCACTGCGTACCGCGTCGATCACGCCTTTGAGGCGTTGCTCGAATTCACCCTTGACCCCCGCGCCGGCCTGCAACAGACCGAGATCGAGCACCCGCAACGTGACCTCCTGCAGCGACGGCGGCACATCTCCGGCGGCGATGCGCAAGGCGAGGCCTTCTACCACGGCGGTCTTGCCGACACCCGGTGCGCCCACCAGGATCGGGTTGTTCTGCCGGCGCCGGAGCAGGATATCGATGCATTGGCGGATCTCGCCGTCGCGCCCGACGATGGGGTCGATGCGGCCATTGCGGGCATCGTCGGTCAGGTCCTGGGTGTACTGGTCGAGTACCGGGTCCTGTTTTTGCGCTGCCTGCCCGGGTTTCGCCGGACGGGCAACGCCGGCATGTTCCCGGGAGCTTTCGGTCCATTCCAACAGATGGGTGCGCAGGGCATCCCGGGGAATACGCAGCAGCGACGAGGCGCTGTTGAGCAACAGGCTGCGACGCTCATCGCGGTCCAGCAGCGCCAGCAGCAACAGCCCCGAGCGGATGCTGGCCAGGCCGAGCACACTGGCCTGGACCACGGCGTCTTCCAGCAGGCCGATGGTTTGCGCCGACAGCGCGGGTGTGCGTGTGCTACCGGACTTGAACAGGTCCAGGGCCTTGTTGGTCTCCGCCGCCACCGCGTCACGCTCAAGGCCGAAGCGCGGTAGCAGACAGGCGAAGTCACCGCCTTCGATGTCCAGCAACTCCAGCAACAGGTGTTCGATTTCCACGTAATGATGACTGCGTTGCAGGCAGCGCTGGGCGGCCCGTTCCAGGGCGCGACGATTGTCCGGGTTGAGGCGTCCGATCAGGCTGGCCAGTTCCATTTCAGGCGATCTCCGGCTGACGAAGGCGGGTTTCGATCCGTTGCAGGGCCAGGCTCGACTGCCGTTGCAGGCCGCCGTTCCAGTTCAGTCGTGGCGGGGCCTGGTGGCCCAGTTGCAGTGGGCCGGCGCCCCGGATCAGCAGCACCAGGGTGCAATCCAGGTCGGGGCCGAAATACAGGGCATACAGGCTGGCAAGCAACGGATGGGTTTCGCCGTTGGGCAGCAATCCGCTGGCCTGGGCTGCGCTCAATGGGCCGAGGGTCAGACGCACGCCGGCATGCTCGTCCCAGACCCGGGTGCCGGCCACGGCGCTACGACCCAGGCGCAAGTTGCGGCCGCCCGGTTGCAAGCGGCTGCGGCTGGCCGGCGGGATCTCGCGCCAGCCGCCTTCATAGGCGGTCAGTTCCACTGGCAGACCGAACTGCTCGCGGACAATGGCCGCGAACCCGGCCAGGGAGCGGCGGCCGTCGGCGTACAGCGCGGTGCACGCCAGCGCGGCGGAATCGGGGGCGGCCTGGCGTTCCTGCAAGGCCTTGGGCAGCAGGCCGGTCAGGGCGCGCAATTGTGTCTGCACGGCGGAGGCGCCCGGGGGAGTGAAGCCCAGAGCAATGCGATGCTTGCGCATCACTTTGTAAAGCAGGCTGAGCAGCCGGTGCTGGAACAGGTCGAGAAATTCCGCCGGCGCATGGTCCCGCGCCCGTGCCCGCTGTTGCAGCCATTCCTGATAAGCGTAGGGCAACGGGCCGTCGGGGCCACCGAGGCCAAAGATCGGCGTGGTCAGCACGGGGGGCGAACCGGGTTCCTGGCTCAGGTTCTCGACTTCGCTGGCGGCGAACAGCGGCGTCAACGGTCCTCGCAGGCGCAACGCTTCGGCGTGGGGCGCGGTGCCGCTGCCCAGAGGCTCGGCCTGGGGATGTTCGCGCTCCAGCAGCAACAAGGCCTGGAGCCATTCGAAACGCTGTGGATCGCGTCTCAGGCGCTGGCTCAGGTTCAGAGCGTCAGGGGTTTGCCGGCTTGGGGTTGCCATGTCTTAACCTCCCTGTCGGACTGAACCAGCACCGTGCGCACGAAGCGATTGGCGGTGGCATAGAGTGAGAAGAACTGCGCCAGGACGCCGGAGAACAGCACGGCGCTGCTGCCGACGAAATGCTGCGGGTCCAGTTGCAGGCGTACTTCCAGGCCATTGCGCCAGCCACGCCAGGCATCTTCACCGACATGGGCGATGACCCGGTCGCAACCCAGGCCCATGACCCCTTCGATCTGGCGGTGGGCACTGGCCTCGTCCCGCAGGTTATGCAGCTCCAGAATCTCGCGCAGCGCATCCAGCGCCTGGGGGCCTTCCACCAGGGACAAATGGTTGAGGGTCAATTGCGACACCAGCCGCCAGCGCGATTCACCATTCAGGCGCGGCAGACTCTGCGGGCTCGGCGGGTTGCGCAGGCGGGCCCAGGCCACCGGGCCCGGACGCTCGAAGCCCAGCGGCGTGCCCGCCGGCAGGCTCTGGGCCAGGTGTCGGCTGGTGCACAGCAATTCGGCGGTGAGGCTGTAGTCGCGGGTGTCGGCGAGCGGGTCGAGCTGGGTGTCCACCAGGCTGACCAACAAGTCGGTGCCCAGCCGGTTCGGGCTCATGCCGCTGACCCGCCGTGCATGCCAATAGCAGTGCTGGTCGTTGCCGTGCTGGCTGCCGTAATAGGTCGGCACTTTACGCACGCCCTGGCTGGACGTGGCACGCACGGTGCGGATGCTGTGGATCTCGACACTGTTTTCCCGATGACTGTCGGCCACCAGCCGATATTCGCTGCGGGTGCCGTCAGGGCGCAGCGGCTCGCTGGTCCTGGGGAAGAGATTGATCACCGGCGTGCAGCCCAGGGCGATGTCGCTGGCCTGGAGCGGCAGGCGATTGGCGGGGGCGCGATCGAAGACGATGTACAGGTACAGGGACGAGCTGTCGCTGGTCGCTCCGGCCAGGGGCAGGTCGAAGAAACCGAACTTGTCGGGGAAGGCAAAGTATTCCGCCAGCAGGCGCATGCCCGGATGCACGCCATCCTCATCCGGCAGCAGGGCTTCGTCGCTGGCGAAACCGACGATCCGCGGCAGGCCGGCCAACGGTTCCGGTACGCTGCCCGGCGAGCCGGCCAAGACCTTGACCGTGTGGGCGCCGAGCAGGTCGTACAGCCAGGCGTTGATCATTGGCGAGGCCGCCAGGTGCACCCGCAGGGTGTCGATCCCCAGCGTCGACCATTGGCGCTCGCCCAGGCATCGCAGGTTCAGGCGCAAGGCTGAGCGCGCCTGCACCACCCCGGTCAGCGCCTGGGCCTCGTCACTGCCCAGCAACAGGGCTTCGCTGACTTCCAGCGGCCACAGGTGCACGGCGGCGGTGGTGCGAAAGTGAATGCTCTGACCCTTGTCCGTGGTGACGAACAAGGGCGTGTCCCGGGGCAGGGGATAGCCGTCGTCGAGGTTGCCTTTGCTCGGGTCGGGCTCGAACTGCACGATTGCGCACGAAGGCAACGGGCGCATGGCCAACGGATAGAGCTGTTCGAGCAGGGCATCGCTGAATTCGGCGTAGTCGTCGTCCAGCCGGCGTTGCAGCCGGGCGGACAGCAGGGCGAAGCCTTCCAGTAGTCGCTCGACGTGCGGGTCCGGGCATTCGCCGGGGGACAGCTCCAGGCGTCGGGCAACCTTGGGGTAACGTTCGGCGAACAGGCTTCCGGCATGACGCAACCAGGTCAGTTCGCGCTGGTAGTAATCCAGCAGTTGCGGATCAATCGAGTCGCTCATGTCGCACCTCAAGACCGTCGCCGGCGTGCTCGATGACAAACGCCACGGGCCATGAGTGCGGGTCGCCACGCAGCACCCCCAACAGCCGTATGCCCAGTTGTTGTGGGTGGCCCGGTACCGGGACGACCTGGACCTCGCCCAGTTGCAGGCGGGGTTCGAAATGGCTGATGGCCTGGTGTATTTCCCGAGTCAGCAGGCGCCGGTCATCGCTGCGTTGCTGTTGCAATGCGGTCCAGTCGGCTATGCCGTAGTCCAGAATGCTCGGCGGTTCGGTCAGCGCCTGGGGGCCGCGTCGGGTGTTGAACAGGCGATGCAGTTCGGCGTGGACCGAATCCTGCAGCGCCTGTCGGTCAAACACCCGGCCATGTTCATCCGCCTGGCTGGCCAGGCGTTCGAACAGCGGCGGGCGAAGCCCGAAGCCAGTCATCAGGGCAGTGTCCCTACTTGGTCATCTTGTTGGCCGCCAGGTCCCAGGTCGTGCCCGCCGTGCCTTCCTTGGTGCCGTCGTCTTTCTGGGCGGTGAGTTCCCATTTGATCTTGGTGAAGTTCAGCGACAGGGTTTCCACCGGCTTGCCGCCCGTGCCGCCGCTGACACTGACGTTGGACAGTACGACGTTGGTCAGGGTGTAGACGATGAAGGGCATGATTTTGCCGCTGCCTTCGGCAGCATTGCGTCCGATGGTGATGACGGCTTGCGGGATCGGTTTGCCGGCGCAGCAATATTCGTTGAGGGAAGGGGTGGAGCTGTCGATGAATTTGGTCAGGGTGAACTCACCGATATGCGGTCGCCCCGAGGTGCGCTCCGAGTTGCTGACGTCGTTGGTGACTTGCATCGCCACGTTGTGGCTGTAGGACATGACCTCGATCTTGTCCGTGAAACCCTCCAGCAGGCTGTCGCCCTTGATGTCGCCGCCGAGGTCGAGAATGATTGCATCCATGGTGTGGAACTCCAGAAGAAGACAAATGGGGGGTACCCAATACCGCTAAAAACGAACGCCGAACCCCTGTGGCGAGGGGGTTTATCCCCGCTGGGCTGCGTAGCAGCCCCTTGAACAGTCAGCTCAATCTCTCGAATAGACCGAGTTGCCGGGATTTTGGGCCGCTTCGCGCCCCAGCGGGGCGGTGCGACGTTTCGATAAATCCCCTCGCCACAACGAGCATCCTCGCCTCAGGTTTCAGCGGTCAGGCAGCAACCGGTGGCGGCAGGGTCGCCACCAGGCGGATCGAGGCGGTCAACTCCTCAAGCTGGAAGTGCGGTCGCAGGAACACCGTGGCGTTGTAGGCTCCGGGCTTGCCGGCCACTTCCGTCACGTCCACCCGCGCCTCGCGCAACGGGTACTGCGCCTTGATCTCCTGGGGCGCGTTGTCGTTGATCAGCACGTAGTCGGCGATCCAGTTGTTGAGGTAGGTCTGCACATTGTCGCGGGTCATGAAGCTGCCGACCTTGTCGCGCATGATCACCTTCAGGTAGTGGGCGAAACGCGAGGCCGCGAGTACGTAGGGCAACATCGCCGAGATCCGCGCGTTGGCATTGGCCTCGTTGGTGTTATAGACCTTGGCCCGGTTGGTGGTCTGGCCGCCGAAGAACACCGCGATGTCACTGTTCTTCTTATGGCACAGGGCGATGAAGCCCAGGTCATTGAGCTCCTTCTCGCGGCGGTCGGTGATCGCCACCTCGGTCGGACACTTGAGGGACAGGTCTCCGGAACTGGTGCGGAAGGTATGGGCCGGCAGGCCTTCCACCGCGCCGCCACCCTCGGCACCGCGAATCGCCGCGCACCAGCCATATTTGGCGAAGGCCTCGGTGATGCGTTGCGACAGTGCCCAGGCCGCGTTGCCCCACAGATACTTGCTGTGGTCGGTGCCGTTGACGTCTTCGACGTAGTTGATGCCTTCCACCGGCCGGGTGTCCGGGCCGTAGGGCAGGCGCAGGAGGAAGTGCGGAAGCACCAGGGACACGTAGCGCGAATCTTCGCTTTCACGGAACGAGCGCCACTTGATCAGTTCCTGACTCTCGAAAATCTTCGACAGATCCCGGGGCACTGCCAGTTCGGTAAAGCTGGTCATGTCGAACAAGCGCGGGCTGGCGGCGGCAATGAACGGGGCATGGGCCGCGGCGGCAACGTTGGAGAGTTTCTCCAGCAGGCCGATGTCCTGCGGGTGTCGGCCGAAGGTGTAGTCGCCCACCAGCAGGCTGAACGGATGCCCGCCGAAGGTCCCGTACTCTTCCTCGTAGATTTTCTTGAACAGCGCGCTCTGGTCGAATTCGACGGCTTTTTCCAGATCGTTCTGCAGCTCTTTCTGGGTGACGTTGAGCAGGCGAAGTTTGAGCCGGGTGCTGGTTTCGGTGTTCTGCACCAACAGGTGCAGGCCGCGCCAGGACGCTTCGAGTTTCTGCAGGTCGGGGTGGTGCAGCACTTCGTTGAGCTGGGCGCTGATCAGTTGGTCGATCTGGCTGATGCGGTCGTTGATCATCGCCACCGTGTCCTTGTCGATGGCCATGCCTTCGTCGAGGACCTGGGTGGCGAATTCGGCCAGCATGTCGCGGGCGTAGTCCTGTTGGCTGTCGTCATGGGCCATACGGCCTTCGGCGATGATCTTGTCCAGCAGGGACAAGGTCTGGGTCGTGCTCTCGCTGGTTTGAGCGCTGGATGAAGCAGGCATGGCTTTATCTCCCTTGAGTGATGAGCACGATCAGGCCTGTGGTTCGGCCGGAGCCGGATCATCGTTGGCGGCCACGGCCGGCAGCTCTTGCGGCGCGTCCTGGGGCCGGGCCGACTTGATCTCTTGCAGGCCTTCGGTGTTGACGATCACGTCGCGCAGCAATTTGTCCAGGTCATCGTTGCCGTCGAGTTTGGTCAGCAGGTCGCGCAGGCGCTGACGGGCTTCGAACAGGCGGCGCAACGGCGTGACCTGTTCCACGACCTTGACCGGGTCGAAATCATCGATGTGGCGGAAGTTGAGTTCGATGTTGAGCTTGCTGTCGTCGCCGCTGAGGGTGTTGTTCACCTGGAGCGTGGCGCGAGGGGAGATCGAGGCGAGCACTTCGTTGAAGTTGTCGCGATCGATTTCCGTGAAGCGCCGTTCGTTCAGCTTGGGCAGCGGGTCCAGTGGCTTGCCCGAGAGGTCGGCCAGAATGCCGACGACCAGTGGCAATTCTTTCTTTTCGATGGCGTTGCCGATTTCCACGTCATAGGTGATCTGGACGCGGGGAGGGCGGACTCTGTCAAGCTTGTGCTGGGTACTTTCTGCCATGGCGGCCGACTCCGATTGCATGTGGGGGAGCAATGCATCGGGAGGCCCGCTCATCGCATTCCCTTGCTGATCCGCAGGTTGCAAATGGAGAGCAGAAAATCTGTCATTCCCTTGACGAACCTGGTGCATTCGACCGTGCAGGTCGAACTACCCAAGAAGCTAGAACAGGTCTATAAAAATGCAAGCAAAAACAAATTTTGACCGCGACGAAAAGGAAAATTCATTTTGCGTGTTTTTTTTTACGGATTTTTTTTCAGCATGGCGCTCAGCGGTTGCTCGCTCTTTGCGCCAAGCGTCGACCTGGACAGCCTGACCCTCGACGTCGCGTCCGGCGCCAACGACAACACGCCCATTGCCGTGGATTTCATCGCCGTGAATGATCCTGAACTGCTCAAGCAACTGTCGGCTATCACTGCCAGCCAGTGGTTCGCCGAGCGCGAACAGTTCCAGCGCGACTATCGTCAACTCATGTCGGTGTGGGGGCTGGAGCTGGTCCCGGGGCAGTTCATCGACCGCCAGCCCTTCCCACTGGAGGGCCGGCGCGCCGCTGGACTTTTGGTCTTCGCCAGCTATAACACTCCCGGAGCCCACCGGCTCCGGCTGGACGATCAGCGCAAGGCCTGGCTGAAGTTCGACAGTCGTGAGATGAGCCTCGTCGATGATGGCCAGCTCAATGCAAGTCAGCCTTGAATGACCGCGGGCCGCCTTGTGCGGCGACACTGGGATGTCGAAGGGAGTCGTATGAGTCTGTTACCTGACGCGGTGTGCTGGCATGAGGGCATGCAACTGCTGCCCCAACATTTTCAACTGCAAGGGCTGCGCGCCGAGGCCCTGGCTGCGCATGTCGCGGCTGCCTGCAATCCCTGGTTCTGGGGTGTCAGTCAACTGGAGGTCGATCCTTCGGCCCTCAGCGCCGGCCAGGTCCGGCTGCTGCAATTGCAGGGCACCTTGCCGGACGGCTTGCCGGTCAATCTTCAGGCCGGCGTCGGGCCGACCCTGGAGCTGGATATCACCGAGGCGGTCAACAAAACCGACGATGCTACCGTCACCGTCTACCTGGCGATCAGTCCGCTCTGGCGTGCCGGGCAATTGCTGCCGCTCAAGGGGCGCCTGCAATCGGTGGTCGGTGATGCGCTGCCGGATCTCACCAGCGGCGAGTTTCCCGAGTCCATCACCGTCTGGCGCCCGAATCCGAGGCTGTGCACGCAACTGAGCAAGGCCGATTCGATCTGCCTGCCGCTGCTGCGCATTCGCAAGGACGGCGGCGGCTTTCTGCGTATGCCCTATACGCCGCCCACGCCGGTACTGTTGCCTGAATCGATGCTCGGCCGGCGAGTGGCCGGGCTGTGTGCCCGGGCCCGGGAAAAGTGCCTGTTTCTCGCCGGTCGGCTGCGCCAGGCTCAGGCGGCCGGCAACCAGGACGATGCGCTGGAGATCCGCCGGCAGATGACCGCCTTGTGGGCGCGCCTGCCGGAAGTCGAAGGCAGCCTGAACACCCGGGTGGCGACTCCCCAGGCGCTGTACGGTTTGTTGCTGGGCCTGGCCGGTGCCTGGTCGGCCCTCGACCCGCTGGCCGGCGTACCGGCGTTTGCACCACTGGATTTCCTCGAGCTGCAACGCGGTTACGAACCGCTGCTCGAGTGGCTCGACACCACCCTGGAACTGGTCCGTGCCGGTTATCGCAGCCTGGCCTTCGAGCGCAATGAGCAGGTGTTCTCCATCCAGTTGCCTGACGATCAGCCGAGCCAGCGTCTGGTGATCGGGCTGCGCATGCCCAACGGGGCCAGTGAGCAGGCCGCCGCCGATTGGTTGCGCGGTGCGATCATCGCGTCCGCACCGCATGTCCTGCTGTTGAGCCGGCAGCGCATGAGCGGGCTGCCGCATCAGGCCATGAGCCGCAATGAGCAGGTGGCCTACAGTGTGGGCGACGATACCCGGTTGTTCGTGGTGGCTGCCAGCGGCCAATGGTTCGACGGGCAACTGCCGTTGCACATCGTGGCGCCGGCTTCGACCCAGGCCAGCAGCCCGTGGCAAGTCGTGTTGTTTGTCCCGCAAGTCGGTGAAAGTGCCTGATCGCAAAAGGGGAGTCGTATGCCTGACGGAAGTGGCGGGGCGGTCCGGGGTCTGCATGAGGCGCCGCTGAGCAGCGCGTTTCGGCAGGCCTGGTTGAAGTGGTTCCAGGAGTGGCAGGACTTGCCCAAGGACAACGATTCCGCGGCCCTGGTCAGCCGGGTGGTGGAGTTTTCCGGACGTAGCGCCCAACGCTTGTGGCGGGTGGCCTTTGCCACCGTCGGCGACTCGGCTACAGAGCAGGTCAAGGCATTGGTCTATGCCTTCGTCGCCCTGGTGGACGAAACCTTGTTGTTCACCCCCTGGCCGGGGCAACTGGCATGGCAACAGCATCCCCTTGAATCGCGCATGTACTCCAGTCGCCAGGCTGGCGAACGGTTGCCCTCGGCCATCAAGAAACTGCTGGATGAGCAGATGCCCGGTACCCGGGACCTGGCAAACGTCTACCTGCAATGCCTGATCCTCGGGTTCCAGGGGCGATTGCGCGGCGAGCCCGGTCAACTACAGCATGAGAAATGGCGCGCGGCGCTGTTCACGTTCGCCTGGCAACATGACCCGGACTATGTCGACGTCAGTCAGCGCCTGGCAATGTCTGCGTCGGCACCGCCGGTACGCATGCCGGCGCAGACATCACTGCCGGACGGATTGCGCCTGGGGCTGGCGATCATGGCGATGGTGTTGCTGCTGACCGGGCTGGGGCATGTGTTCTGGCGCGACATCCGCTCGGAGCTTGAGCCGGTGTTGCAATTGAACGAGTCGGTGGTTCAGGAGCAGGACTCATGAGTCCCTTGAGCATCATCGCCGTGGTGGTGCCGGTCATCGTCGTGGTACTGGTGATCGCGGCGCTGATAGGGTGGCTGCGGACCCAGGGTGGAGCGGCGATTCGCAGTTTCTACGGGGCGGTCCGCCGCATGGAGCAGGAGCAGGGCACCCGGGATCGCTACCAGATCCCTTGGCTGTTGATGCTCGGCAACGAGACCGACGGGGCCCAGCTGTGCACCCAGTGGCATTTACAGGCGACGGACAAGGCCGCGTGGTTCGGGCGCTGGTGGTCGGATGCCGAGGGTGC
Source organism: Pseudomonas corrugata (assembly GCF_001269905.1). Taxonomy (GTDB): domain Bacteria; phylum Pseudomonadota; class Gammaproteobacteria; order Pseudomonadales; family Pseudomonadaceae; genus Aquipseudomonas; species Aquipseudomonas corrugata. The sequence goes on from NZ_LHVK01000003.1 coordinate 884,763, forward strand.
GGTGCTGGTGGTGCCCCAAGCGTTGTTCCTGCCCGATGAAGGCATGAACCGGCAACGGGGCAATTGGTGGCGGCTGTTGGGGCTGATCCTGCGGCTGCGCAGCCGGCGTCCGATAGACGCGGTGATCTGGACCGTGCCGTTCGGCAAGCTCGACGACATCGAACATACCACCGAGTTGAGCCTCAAGGTCCGCCGCTGTTTCATTGACCTGTTGCAGCGGTTCGGCCTTAGTCTGCCGGTGTACGTGGTGATTACCGGGATGCAAGAGCTGCCCGGTTTCCAGGAACTGGTCAGCGCGCTGCCCACCGAGGCCCGGGAAGCGACGCTCGGCTGGTCATCCCCGTATTCACCCGATGCGGCATGGCAGTCGCATTGGAGTGACCAGGCGCTGGACCAGGTCAATGCCGCACTGTCGCAGTCGATTATCGAAATCGGTGCGCTTTCAGGGCAGTTGAGCGGCGATTTATATGGGCTGCCGGAGCGCTTCGAAAGGTTGCGGCGGGCCTTGCAGATCCTCTTGGAACCCGTCTTCCAGGGCAATGCCCAGGGCGAGGCGCCACGCTTTCGCGGCGTCTACTTCACCGCGACCCAGGCACCCACTGTTACCGGGGACGGTTTTGCCGCCAGCGACAAGGTCTTGTGTCAGACAGTGTTCGCCCGGCAGCTGTGGGCGCGCCGTTTCGTTGCCGAACGCGGCCTGGCCCAGCCCGTGCCGCGCCTGCTGCGTTTGCGCCAGCGCTGGCATCGACTGGCCGGTGTCGTCGCGCTGGTGGTCGGGCTGGTCTGGTTGGGGGGCATGCTTTGGGTCTGGCACGATTCGGTGGAGGAGGCCGAGGAGCTGTCGCAGTTGATTCTGCACACCCATAAGAATTACCTGGTAGTCGACCCTGACCAACCGCAGTTGGAGCCCACCCGCTACAACGTGCAAACCTATTGGAACATGCTGGAAAAAGCCCCGAGCTGGCGCTACGTCGCAGTGGTGTTTCCCACCTCGTGGTTCTCTACGGTGGACGCGCAGTTGGAGGAAGGCTTGCGCCTGACCGCCCGGCATCACTGGGTATTGCCCTTGCGTGACCTGTTGGCGTCGGACCTGGGGCAACTCCAGGCCATCCGCAACACCGAGCGGCGGGGCAACGTGGAAAGCGAAGACCCGGCGCAATGGCAGAGTTACGTGAAGGCCAAGGATCTGGTGGAGCGTGCCGTGCGCCTCGAACAGCAGAACCAGATGTTCAGCCAGTTGGTGAGCAATCCCAAGGCACCGCTGGACGAGTTGGTGCAATTGAGCAATAACGCCTTGTCGCTGAGTCTCAACGCCGGCACGCTGAGCAAGGCGCGGTTCTACAACCGGGTGCTGTTCAATGCACAAGGCGCGGGTTTACCAGGGCAGGACTTGCAGGGGCTGGACCTGAACGCGGCGCGTACGGTGATCGGTGATAACTTCACCGGCCTGATGCAGCGCTGGCTGGATCATTACTTCCTGGCCGACAACTTCGTGCGCCAGGCCGGTTATCTCAAGCTGCACCTGCAACGGTTGGAGGCGGGGAGTGGCAACTCGCTGAGCGAACTCGAGGACCTGATGGCGCTGGTCGACGACTTGCAGACCCTGGTCAACCTGACTAACGCGGCCTGGGGGCGAGGCAAGGGCCAGGACCTGGTTCCCGGTTACACCCAGATGATGGACAAAGTCAGCCACAGCACCTTGCTGGGGCCGGAGCTTGCGCAGGACCTGGAAAGCCAGGCGGCGAAGCTGCAACAGAGCTTTCGCGACCAATGGATCGTCCAGACTGGCTCCCGGGACAATCTTCTGGTCCAACAGGGCAGTGGCTTGCTGGTGTTGCAGGAGCATGTCACGGCTCTGGATGACGCGGTGAAAGCCTTGTTCAAGCGTGACTTCGTGGCATTGGCGTTGCAGAAGGATCCATCTGGCAACAGTTCCAATGCCATGGGACAGGGCGGTGGCAGCGACGACTTCAGCGTCGCCCTGAACTATTTCGCCAGCTACAAGAGCTACGCCAACGAGGAGCTGCCGCGCATTCCACCGGACTACCGTGATGCGCTCATACAGGCGGCTGAAGGCGCTGCGGCCCGGGCGATGTGGCTGAGCCTGGATGAAAGCGAGGAGCAGCTGCCGGGCATGGGTTTCAATGTCCAGACCACCCAGGCCGTCGCGCTGCAAAAGGCGTTCATGGACGTGCACCGTGCCGACCTGGCGATGCGCTTCCAGCGGCTGCTCAACCGTCGCGCCCTGGCGCAGATCAAGAGTGGCCTGGATGAAATCGAAGCCCAGCCACTGTTCAGCCAGCGAGCCGATGTACAGCGCTGGGATGGCTCGAAGAATTTCGGTTTGCAGCTCTACGGGGCCAGCGATCCACAAGGTCTGAAACTGAGCCTGAACCAGCAGTTCGACGCCATGGTGCAGATCGCCGAGCAGCGAATGCCGGCTCTGGAATGGTTGATTATCCAGCAGGACGACCTCTCGGCCCTGGAGCACGACCGGGTGTCGCGGTTCATGGCCATCAACGACGAGTTGCTCAAGTACAAGAGCCAGAACCCGGCCAGTTCGGCGGCGCAACTGGAGCAGTTGGTGAGCCGGGATTTCAACCAGATGGACACTTCGTCCTGTGCGCAGATCTTGCAGACTTCCAACCTGTCCGGCGGTCGTGGTGACCTGGCCCAGCGCGCCGTCAGCTTGCAACAGGGGGCCCTGCAACGGTGTCTGTACCTGCAACAGAATCAGGCCGCGACAGCCTGGAACGACGTGGCCAACTACTTCAACCAGTACCTGGCCGGGCGCTTTCCGTTTTCCCAGGACCTGCGGGCCAGTGACGCCGACCCGGCGCGGGTGCAGCGTTTGCTGGAACTGATCGACACACGCTTGCCCCTGGCCGAGGCCGGGCTGGCACTGAGCCAGACACCGGAGCGCCTCGCCGCCGAGAACTTTCTCAACCGATTGAAACAGGCCGGTACCTGGCTGGGGCCGCTGTTCGTGCGGGACAAGAGCGGCATTCTCGGCGTGGAAATGGATGTGCGCTGGCGCACCGATCGCAACGAGGAGCGTGGCGCCGACCAGGTGATTGCCTGGGGACTGAACGCCGGTAACCAACAGATCAACTACCCCGGTGACGCCCAGCAGAACCTGCGCTGGATGGTCGGACAACCCGTGCGGCTGACCTTGCGCTGGGCCCGCAACGGTTACCAGCGACCGGCCAACGATCCATTGCAGCCGAACCTGGTGGTGCGCGACCTGGAGGCCGGTTGGGAATACCAGGGGCCGTGGGCGTTGCTGCGCCTGATGCGTTCGCTGGTGTCGGTGCAACGCCAGCCGAATGTCGACTACACCGATTTCCCGCTGACCCTGCAACTGCCGGTAACGGGCCAGATTCCATCCCTGAGCCCGGCCCAGGCCCAGCTCCAGGCCCGGACAACGCAACAAACGATGATGTTCATGCGCCTGTCGTTGATGAGTCAGGGCTCGAAGCTGCCGCTGTCGATGCCACCGCTGCCGACCCAGGCGCCCCGTTCACCTTTCATGGCGACCTCGTCGAGTCCCGCCATCGCCACCCGTGAGGAAGGCCTGTGAGCGTACCTGTCTCCCCCTTGCCCGAGCTGATCAGCCAGTTGCTCGAACCGGTCAGCGCCGAATCGCCCTGCGGACAGGACCTTCGCTATGAGCCGGAATACGATCAACTGCGGGAGCTGCGCCGAGAAGACGACACCAGCCTGCCCACCGGGGTGTGGCAGTCCCAGATCAAGCGTGCCCAATGGCCGGAGCTGGAAAAGCTCGCCACCACGCTGCTGCTTGAGCGCAGCAAAGACCTGATGATCAGCGCCTGGCTGGGGGAAGCCTGGCTGCACCTGGCCGGGATGGAGGGCTTGCCGGGCAGTCTGGCGCTGGTGGCGGGCCTGTGTGAACGCTATCCCGATCAACTGCATCCCCAAGCCGATGAGGGCGACCAGTCGTGGCGGGTGATCCCGCTGGAGTGGCTGGCCCGGCGCTACAGTGAGGTGTTGTTGACGCGGGTGCCGCTGTTCAATGGCCGCGACTCGTCCTTCGACGGCTTCAGTCTGGACGACTGGCAACGCTTGCAGCGTCAGCAAGTGCTGGCCAACGACAGCAAGAATGCCAAGGCCTCGACGGAAGCGGCGCGCAGTGATCAGAAGAAGCTCAATGAACTGATTCGCGGCACGCCGTTGTCGTTCTGGCTGCATCGCCAGGGCAGTCTCATGTTGAGCCGCCAGCACTTGCAGCGGCTCGAAGCCTGGAGCGACGCCTACCTGGGCAACCTGGCCCCGGGCTACAAATCCCTGCAGGACGTGATACAAGCCTTGCTGGCACTGGTAGAGGAGTTCATCGCGATGCATCCACAGCAACCCGGCAACGTGCCGGTGCAAGCATCACCCGCGGTCGCGCCGTCGACTGTCCAGGCCCAGGCAGGTACAACGCCTGCCCAGGTCTTCCAGGAACCGGCCAGTCGCGAAGAGGCCTACCGGCAATTGCTGGTCATCGCCGGCTACCTGTCGCGCACCGAACCCCACAGCCCGGTGCCTTACTTGATCCGGCGGGGGGTGGAGTGGGGCAACAAACCGTTGAGCGAGCTGCTGGGGGAACTGATCAGCGCCGATGCCGAGTCCCGACGGTTGTGGACGTTGTTGGGGGTTCTCTGAGTTGTGCTAGTGCAGGCGAATGGCTTTTGTGGCGAGGGGATTTATCCCCGCTGGGCTGCAAAGCGGCCCTAAATCCTAACACCTCGGTGCATCAGATAAATTGTATTGGGGCTGCTTCACAGCCCAGCGGGGATAAATCCCCTCGCCACAGGTTCGGTGTCAGTTCTACAGCTTTGTAATCAACTCGGCTCGGGCATTGGCACCGGTGTCAGCACGGGTTTGCCGGAAAAGAACGCATTCAGGTTCTGCCCCACCAGCTCCACCGTGCCTCGGGTCGCTTCCGGCGACAGGCCGGCGACGTGGGGCGTCAGGACCACATTGGGCAGGTGCTTCAGGGCGTCGGGCACTTCGGGCTCGTGATCGAATACATCCAGGGCCGCTCCGGCGATGCGTCGATGTTCCAGGGCGCTGATCAGCTCATCAGTGGCGACCACGCTGGCCCGGGCGATGTTCACCAGGAAGCCTTTGGGACCCAGGGCATCGAGGGCCTGCTTGTTGATCAAGCGTCGGGTGTCGAGCCCTCCAGGCGTGGCGACGATCAGGAAATCCGAAACACGGGCCAGCTCCGTGGGCGTAGCGCAGAAGGCGTAGGGCACATCGTTGCGCACCTGCCGGCTGTGGTAGCTGACGCTCATGTCGAAGCCCAGGGCCGCGCGCTTGGCAATCGCCATGCCCACCGCACCCAGGCCCAGCAGCCCCAAGCGTTTGCCGGCCAGGGAAGGGCGCATGACTTTCGTCCATTCTCCGCGGCGTATACAAGCGTCGGCTCGGGGGATGTCGCGCACCAGCGCCAGCAATAGCGCCATGGCGTGGTCGGCCACCGAGGACGCGTTGACCCCGGCACCGTTGGTGACCACGATGCCGCGGTTCCGGGCAGCCTGAAGGTCCACCTGCTCGTAGCCGGCGCCGATCACGCAGATGATCTGCAGGTTGGGCAGGGCCGCCATCTCGTCGGCTGTCAGGCCCAGGGGGCCACGGGTCAGCACCGCATTGAACCGCTCGCCATGCTCGAAAATCGCTGCCTTGCGTTCGGCCGGCGTTGGCGCCAATTCCAGGTGATAACCCTGGCGTTCGAGGATCGGCAGGTATTCGTTGACGGTTTCAACCAGTACCAGGACGGTTGCGGTCATGCTGGGCTCCTGTGGGCACTTTTGGTGATGCTTGTGTATTCAACTTGATTGTAGGAGCCGAAGGCAGAGGTCTTTGGCTTTTTATGCTCATTTCTGTCTGGCTTCGTCCGTGTGGGAGCGGGCTCGCAATGGGCTGAGCTGATCCGCACCACCGCTCCTCAGCTAAGTCTTTGCTTCTGCTGGTTAATCCCGGACAATCGCGCCCCTGTTTCGGCCAGGACGCTGCCTGTCGGGTTTTTCCGACTCGTCCCGGCCGGGTGCATATGACCGGAAAGCGGAGATCCGACCGGATGAATGATCAGGCCAATAGCGTCGAAGAGCGCTTTGAATCGACAGCCCCAGCCACCCTCAGCCAATGGAGTCGCCAGGACACGACCTGGATGCTGGGTCTATTTGGCACCGCCATCGGTGCCGGGACGCTGTTCCTACCGATCAATGCCGGCCTGGGTGGTTTCTGGCCGTTGCTGATCCTGGCATTGCTGGCATTTCCCATGACCTTCTACGCGCACCGGGGCCTGACCCGTTTCGTGCTGTCTGGCCGTAATGGTGCGGACATCACCGAGGTGGTAGAGGAGCATTTCGGCATCAAGGCTGGCGCGTTGATCACCCTGCTGTACTTCTTTGCAATTTTTCCGATCCTGCTGATCTACAGCGTAGCGCTGACCAACACGGTGGGCAGCTTCCTGGAGCATCAATTGCATATCCAGCCGCCTTCCCGTGCGGTGCTGTCCCTGGTGTTGATCCTGGGGCTGCTGGCGGTGGTGCGCTGTGGCGAGCAGGCGATCGTCAAGGCCATGAGCCTGATGGTCTACCCGTTTATCGTTGCGCTGCTGTTCCTGGCGGTGTTCCTGGTTCCGCACTGGAGCGGCGGTATCTTGAGCACTGCGTCCACGCCGCCGGCCCCTTCGGCGCTGCTGCATACCCTTTGGCTGGCGATTCCGGTGATGGTGTTCTCGTTCAACCACTCGCCGATCATCTCGGCGTTCGCGGTGGACCAGAAACGTCGCCACGGAGACGGTGCCGAGGAGCGCAGTGCACAGATCCTGTCCCGCGCCCACGGGTTGATGGTGGTGATGGTGCTGTTCTTTGTGTTCAGCTGCGTGCTGACCCTGTCGCCGGCGCAACTGGCCGAAGCGAAGGCGCAGAACCTGTCGATCCTGTCGTACCTGGCCAACCATTTCAGCAACCCGACCATCGCGTTTGCGGCACCGTTGATTGCGTTCGTGGCGATTTCCAAGTCATTCCTGGGGCACTACATCGGTGCCAGTGAAGGTCTCAAGGGGCTGATCGTCAAGAGCGGCCGGCGCCCGGCACCCAAGACCCTGGACCGCCTGACGGCGGTGTTCATGTTGTTGGTGTGCTGGGTCGTCGCCACGCTCAACCCCAGCATCCTCGGCATGATCGAAACCCTGGGCGGCCCGGTGATCGCGGCCATCCTGTTCCTGATGCCGATGTACGCCATCCGCAAAGTCCCGGCCATGGCCCGCTATCGTGGCCAGGCGTCCAACGTCTTCGTGGTATCTGTGGGGCTGGTGGCGATTACCGCGTTGGTCTATTCCCTTACGGCTTGACACCACAACTCCCCTGTGGGAGCGGGCTTGTTCGCGAATGCGGTGGGTCAGTTGCGGTGATGCTGGATGTGCCGCCGCCATCGCGAGCAAGCTCGGCTCCCACAGGCTCTGAGGTGTTCTCGGGAATTGTGTTCACCCCAGATCCTCTGTGGGAGCGGGCTTGTTCGCGAATGCGGTGGGTCAGTTGCGGTGATGCTGGATGTGTCGCCGCCATCGCGAGCAAGCTCGGCTCCCACAGGCTCTGAGGTGTTCTCGGGAATTGTGTTCAGCCCAGATCCTCTGTGGGAGCGAGCCTGCTCGCGATAGCGGCGGCCCGGCTTGCATCAAAAGCCCAGGCATAAAAAAACGCCGCCCCTCGCAAGAAGGGCGGCGTTTTCAGTCGAGCGTCGAAGCCTTAGGCTTGGACGACCGGGATGTTGGCGTTTGCAGCCGCTTCACGGAACTCGGCGATCTGGTCGAAGCTCAGGTAGCGGTACACGTCCGCTGCCATGCTGTCGATCTTGCCGGCGTATTCCATGTACTCCTCGACGGTCGGCAGGCGACCCAGGATCGATGCAACGGATGCCAGCTCGGCCGAAGCCAGGTAGACATTCGCGCCGTCGCCCAGACGGTTCGGGAAGTTACGGGTCGAGGTCGACACCACGGTGCTGTTCGGCTCGACGCGTGCCTGGTTACCCATGCACAGCGAGCAGCCTGGCATTTCCATGCGTGCGCCGGCTTTGCCGTAGATACCGTAGTAGCCTTCTTCGGTCAGTTGGTGAGCGTCCATCTTGGTCGGCGGCGACAGCCACAGACGGGTTGGCAGCTGACCCTTGACCTGATCCAGCAACTTGCCGGCAGCGCGGAAGTGACCGATGTTGGTCATGCACGAACCGATGAACACTTCGTCGATCTTCTCGCCAGCAACGCTGGAGAGCAGGCGGGCGTCGTCAGGATCGTTCGGCGCGCAGAGCACTGGCTCGCTGATGTTGGCCAGATCGATTTCGATGACTTCAGCGTATTCGGCGTCGGCATCGGCTTCCATCAGCTCAGGGTTGGCGATCCAGGCTTCCATCGCTTGGGCACGACGTTCCAGGGTGCGGGCATCGCCGTAGCCTTCGCCGATCATCCAGCGCAGCAGGGTGATGTTGGACTGCAGGTACTCGGTGATCGACTCTTTCGACAGCTTGATGGTGCAACCGGCAGCCGAACGTTCGGCCGACGCGTCGGACAGCTCGAAAGCCTGTTCCAGTGTCAGGCCTTCCAGGCCTTCGATTTCCAGGATACGGCCGGAGAAGGCGTTTTTCTTGCCTTTCTTCTCGACAGTCAGCAGACCGTTCTGGATGGCGAAGTAAGGGATGGCATGAACCAGGTCACGCAGGGTGATGCCAGGCTTCATCTTGCCTTTGAAACGCACCAGGATCGATTCCGGCATGTCCAGCGGCATGACACCGGTGGCAGCGGCGAACGCTACCAGGCCGGAACCGGCAGGGAACGAGATGCCCATCGGGAAACGGGTGTGGGAGTCACCACCGGTACCGACGGTGTCCGGCAGCAGCATGCGGTTCAGCCAGGAGTGGATGATGCCGTCGCCCGGACGCAGGGAAACGCCGCCACGGGTCATGATGAAGTCGGGCAGGGTGTGGTGGGTGGTCACGTCGATCGGCTTTGGATACGCCGCGGTGTGGCAGAACGACTGCATCACCAGGTCAGCGGAGAAGCCCAGGCATGCCAGGTCCTTCAGTTCGTCACGGGTCATTGGACCGGTGGTGTCCTGGGAACCCACGGTGGTCATCTTCGGTTCGCAGTAGGTGCCAGGACGCACACCGGCTACGCCACAAGCCTTGCCGACCATCTTCTGCGCCAGGGTGAAGCCCTTGGTGCTTTCGGCCGGTGCTTCAGGCTTCTTGAACAGGTCGAACGGTGGCAGGCCAAGCTCGGCACGTGCCTTCTCGGTCAGGCCACGGCCGATGATCAGCGGAATACGGCCGCCGGCGCGGACTTCGTCCAACAGGACCGGGGTCTTCATTTCGAAGGTGGTGATGACTTCGTCGGTACCGTGCTTGCAGACCTTGCCGGCATGCGGGTACAGGTCGATCACGTCGCCCATGTTCATGTTCGACACGTCGAATTCGATCGGCAGGGCGCCGGCGTCTTCCATGGTGTTGTAGAAGATCGGAGCGATCTTGCTGCCGAAGCAGAAACCACCGGCACGCTTGTTCGGCACGTACGGAATGTCGTCGCCGAAGAACCACAGCACCGAGTTGGTGGCGGATTTACGCGAGGAACCGGTACCGACCACGTCACCGACGTAGGCGATCGGGAAACCCTGGCCGCGCATTTCTTCGATCTGCTTCATCGGGCCGGTCTTGCCTTGCTCGTCCGGAACGATGCCGTCACGGGCCATTTTCAGCATGGCCAGGGCGTGCAGCGGAATATCAGGGCGCGACCAGGCGTCCGGGGCAGGGGACAGGTCGTCGGTGTTGGTCTCGCCGGGAACCTTGAAAACGCGCAGGCTGATCTTGTCGGCCAGCACCGGACGCTTCTTGAACCACTCGCCGTCAGCCCAGGACTGCAGCACGGCCTTGGCGTGGACGTTGCCGTTCTTGGCTTTTTCAGCCACGTCGTGGAAAGCATCGAACATCAGCAGGGTGTGCTTGAGTTCTTCGGCGGCCACTGGCGCCAGCTCGGCGTCGTCCAGCAACTCCACCAGGGTCACGATGTTGTAGCCGCCCTGCATGGTGCCGAGCAGTTCAACGGCGCGCTTCTTGTCCAGCAGAGGGGATTGGACTTCGCCCTTGGCCAGGGCGGAGAGGAAACCGGCCTTGACGTAGGCGGCTTCGTCGACTCCAGGTGGAACGCGATTGGTGATCAGGTCAACGAGAAAAGCTTCTTCGCCAGCCGGGGGATTCTTCAGCAGCTCGACCAGGCCTGCGGTTTGTTCGGCGTTGAGCGGCTGGGGAACGATACCCAGTGCTGCACGCTCTTCGATATGTTTGCGGTAGGCTTCAAGCACAGTATTACCCTCATCAGTGGTCCCAAATGGGTGTCCGGGACGCTCATCCAGAAACCCGCGGTACTCATGCGCGTCGGGGGCTTTTTGGGCCTCCACGCCAGGGTTTCCGGGGTTCCTCACAGAAGCTGCTTTCAAAGTTTTACGCCTGCAGAACGGGGAGCTGATGAGGGTTGGCGTTGGGCTTTCCCCGCTGGAAAGACCCTTCGCCAACACCGCTCTGAAGGAACGACTGTGCTCGTGACGCTTTGAAAACAGCTTCTAACGGACATTGGCGCCTTAAAAGGCTGGCTGATTCTACGGGAAAAAAAAATTAAAGGTAAGTTGGGCCGGGAAGTTTGAGGGGTGATCAATCTTAGACAAAGGGCTAACATGCCGGCCTGTCCTGCTTTTGCGTGTGCGTTCCGTTATGCCCAACCAGCTCATCAAGACCCCTTGCGTCGGCCTTTGCTCCACTGTCTACGGTGACCTGGTGTGCCGTGGCTGCAAGCGCTTCCACCACGAGGTGATTCACTGGAACGGCTATAACGAGGACGAGAAACGCGCGGTGTGGATGCGCCTGGAGCAATTGCTGGTGCAGGTCATGGTGGCGAAGCTCGAGGTGTTCGACCCCGGGCTGCTGCGCGAGCAACTGGTCGCGCGCCAGATCCGCTTCGTGGCGCACCAGTCGGAATACTGCTGGGCCTATCAGTTGATCGCCCGGGGCGCCCGGGTGATCAACAACCTCGAAGCCTACGGCATGGTGCTGCTGCCGGAGTTTCGAGACTGGGAACTGCCGGACCTGCGCGATGCCATCGATCGGGAGTTTTTCCTGCTGTCCGAAGCCCATTACCAGCGCTACATCGCGCCGGGGTTCCTCAAGGATACGATGGGGCGCTGACGCTCCGCCAGGGATCCTGCTGAAACACTGTGTGGCGAGGGGATTTATCCCCGTTGGGTTGCGAAGCAGCCCCCAACGGTGTATCAAACAGCCGAAGGCGGCGCGCTACGCATGCCAGCGGGGATAAATCCCCTCGCCACAATGGTCAATGACGACCCACTTCAGCTCTTCACCGCCAATTCCACCAGATGATCCTCCACCTCCTGGGGCTTGAGCACCAGCACATCGCTTTCCAGGGTATCGAGCACCGCTTCGGCGGTATTGCCGATCAGCACCCCGGACAGCCCGGAGCGGGCCACGGTGCCGATCACGGTCACCGCCGCCTGCAGCTTGTGCGCCATGAACGGGATCAATACGTCCGCCGGGCCTTCCTCGATGTGCAGGTGCTGGTCGTCGATGTCGAACTCCGCCTGGAATGAGCGGCACTGTTCGCGATAGCGGGCCTCGATGGTTTCCTTGAGCTGGAACGTCGGATCGGCCGCCGAGAGCATGGGCGAAGGGTGGGCGCTGATGACATGCAGGTGGGCCTTTGCAAGACGAGCGATGTCATAGCCGTGGTCGATGATGGTGGTGTGCAGGTGCCGGTGCTCACCGTCGGCATTGCCCACGTCAACGGCGGCCAGGATTACTTTGTCCCGCCAGGACCCTGCGGTTTTCACCAGCAACACCGGCGACGGGCAATGGCGCAGCAGTTTCCAGTCCGTTGGTGTCAGCAGGGCTTTCTTGAGCGGGCTGTCCGGGAAATGCTGCTTGATCACCAACCCGCAGCCTTCGGCTTGCTGCACGTCGATGATGGTTTCGTAGAGGCTTTCGTTCCAGGCCTGTTCGGTGGTCACGCTGTAGCCATCTGCCAGCAGTGCGGCTTTCAGCACGCTGAGCATGCCGGCATGGTCGTGCTGTCTGTCGCATACCAGCAGATGCAGGTGGGCCTGGGTCACGCCGGCAATCAACTTGGCGCGTTTGAGCGCCAGGCTTTCCGAGTGTTCGGGTTCGATGATCACCAGGATACTGCGAATGGCTTGCATGATCGGTGTCTCCAGCGATGAAAAGGCGTGGCGTTGCTCAACTATAGTTCTAGTTGTTATGAAGCGTCGTCGACTTGATGCATATCAACAGCGGTGACTGGTGGTCTGGGGGCAGGCCGGTATAATCGGCGCCCTTCGCTCGACTACCTTTTGCCCGTGAGCCCCATGATCCTTCCCGAAATCCACGAATTCCTTGGCTGCCGCACTCCCGATGCCTGGATCCAGGCCGCGTTGGCCGATCAGGAAACGCTGCTGATCGACCACAAGAACTGCGAGTTCAAGGCCGCCAGCACGGCCCTGAGCCTGATAGCCAAGTACCATTCCCACGTCGATTTGATCAACATGATGTCACGCCTGGCTCGGGAGGAACTGGTGCACCACGAGCAAGTCATGCGCCTGATGAAAAAGCGCAAGGTCGGCTTGCGCCAGCTCTCCGCCGGGCGTTACGCCTCGGGCCTGCGCAAGGTGGTGCGCAGCCACGAGCCGGTCAAGCTGGTGGATACCCTGGTGGTGGGGGCGTTCATCGAAGCCCGCAGCTGCGAGCGTTTCGAGGCGTTGGTCCCGCATCTGGACGAAGAACTGGGCAAATTCTATTTCGGTCTGCTGAAAAGCGAGGCCCGGCATTTCCAGGGCTATCTGAAACTGGCCTGCCAGTATGGCGATGCCAGGGACATCGCCCAGGTGATCGACAAGGTGCGTGAGGCTGAGCGGGACTTGATCGAGTCGCCCGATGTGGAGTTTCGTTTTCACAGTGGCGTGCCGGCGTTGTAGTGCGGCGTTGTCGGTACTGACGCCATCGCGAGCAGGCTCGCTCCCACAGGGGGAATGCGTTTCCATGTGGGAGCGAGCCTGCTCGCGATGGGGCCTTAAGCCGTCAACCCCAGGCGCTCATGCCACTGGGCGATGGATTCCTCGGGGTAAACCTCGAACCGCTGGTCGCCCGGATGCGCTTCGACTTCAACCCAGGGTGCTTTGGAACCGAGCATCAGGTGGGTGTGCTCCGGCGGAACCTGCAGCGGCGTGTCGATGGCCGAGGCGAAAGGGTGAATCAGTTCCGGCCATTCGGGGCTGAACAGCCATAATCCGGAACCGCAAAGAGAGCAGAAATGCCGTTCGGCACTGCTGCGGTGGGCGCGTTTATCGCCTTCGTTCTTGAGTCGCGCATGGTAGATCGAGATGTGCCGGCGACCGCGCACCTTGAGGCTGCGGGCATCGCCGCCCAGGTTGATCGCAAAACCACCCCCGCCCTGGGTCTTGCGACAGATCGAGCAGTAACAGCGCTGGTAAGGATAGGGGTGGGCACAGGTCAGGCTGAATGACACCTCGCCGCAATGGCAGGAACCTTCGAGCTGCATGGGAGCCTCCGATGGGAGATGGAATGACCCGGGACAGCGTAGACGGTTGGTGTGCAGGGTGACTGGTCCGACGCCTTGGCGATCACACGGTCCCACGGGCAGGCACCGGCACCCGCCACAGATACCAAGCCGCCACCGTCCGGTAGGGGCTCCAGGCCAGGCCAATGTCGATCATCTGCTTGCGGCCGGGTTGTTGTTCAAGGCCCTTCAGGCGTCGATAGCCTTCGCGCACACCGAAGTCGTCCACTGGCAGGATATCCTGCCGCTCCAGGCTGTAGATCAGCAACATCTCCACGGTCCAGCGTCCGACGCCGCGCAGGGTGACCAGGCGCTCGATCAAGGCTTCGTCGTCCATGGCCAGCGCCGTCGGATAGTCCGGCACCACGCCATCCAGGGCCGCCTGGGCGATGCCCTGGATGGTCGCGATCTTGCTGGCGGAGAATCCGCAACCGCGCAGCTGTTCGAAGTCGGTCGCCAGGATCTGCTCCGGCCTGGGGAAGGTCTGCGTCGGGAACAACGCCAGCAACCGGCCGAAGATCGCATCGCCGGCCCGGGCGTGCAGCTGCTGGTAGGCAATGGCCCGTACCAGGACTTCGTAGGGATCGCGGGCCGGTCTGGGTTGCAGCAGGCAGGGGCCGGTCGTTTCGACATGGCGCCGCCAATCTTCATCGAGGTTGGCAAGAAAGACGCTGGCATCGTGGTACGGCACGGGCATCAGGGCGTTGTCCTCGGACTGATCAGAACGCCAGGGGCAGGGTAACCTGCACCGCGGCTTTTTCCAGGCGCAGCAGGAAGGCCTTGCGCGGTTGCCCACCACCATAGCCGGTCAAGGAACCGTCTGCACCGATCACCCGGTGGCACGGTACAACGATGGCCAGGCGATTCTGACCATTGGCCAGCCCCACGGCACGGCTGGCGCCAGGGCTACCGAGTACGGCGGCGATGGCGCCATAGCTGCGAGTCTCGCCATAGGGGATTTTTTGCAGTTCGGCCCAGACCCGCACGGCGAACGCACTGCCAGGCATGTGCAACGGGACATTGAATGTCGTGAGGTTCCCGGCGAAATAATCCGTCAGTTCGGTTTCGATCTGCTGCAAGTGCGCGTTGTGCCCCGGCGCGACGGTGTAGCCGTAGCGCTGTTGCAGCTCCTCGATTTCCCGGGTCAGGGCGGGGCGGTCGAGAAACTCCAGCAGTACCAGTCCGCGTCGTTCGGCCATGGCCAGCATCGGCCCCAATGGCGTGGTCAGGCGCGTGAACAGCAGGGGTTCACTGCGGGCTGCGCGGCCAGGCGTGATGTGGAAAGATTTTACGAACGCATCGCGAAAGCCGCTCAGGGACTCATAGCCCGAATCGAACGCCGCGTTGTCGATGGAGTTGCCATCCTTGATCCCCCCCAGGGCGATGCCCAGGCGCCGGGTCCGCAGGTACGCGTGGAAGGTCATGCCGAAATGCTGCTTGAACCAGCGCCGCAGTTTCAAGGGCTCGATGCCCTGTTCCAGCAGCAGGGCGTCTGTCCAGCGCAGATCGGGTTCAGTGTCCACGGCCTTGAGCAGCGCCTGGATCCAGTCCGGTGCGATGGCGGCTGCATCCAGGGGCTTGCAGCGCAGGCAGGCGCGGTAACCGGCTGACATGGCTTCGTCGGCATGGGCGAAGAACTCCACGTTCTCCGGTTTGGGTTTGCGCGCCGTGCAGGCGGGGCGACAGAAAATGCCGGTGGTCTTGACCGCGGTGAAGAACACCCCCTCGTAAGCGGTGTCTCGTTCGAGCATGGCGCGGACCATCTCGGCGTGGGGTGGGAGCAGCGAGTCTTGTCTGTTCATGGGGCTGAGCATAGAGCTGCATCCGGTACAGCTCCACCGAAAAATCGACAGTGAATTTTCTGTCGTTGGTCGGACAACCGCGAACAAAAACTGAACCTTTGACTCTTAAAGGTTCAACCGTTGATTTTGTCTTTCGGAGACAACATGTCCAAGCACAAGAAGTCATTAATTGTCGCCGCAGTCTGCACCCTGATGCTAGGGGCGTCTGCCTTGCTGCCGGCGGATCTGTCGCCCATCGGCGCGAGCTATGCTGCTGGGGGTGGAAATGGGGGCGGTCATGGCGGTGGCAACGGAGGCGGCAGCGGCGGAGGCAATGGCGGCGGCAACGGCAAATCCAGCGACTCCAGTGGCCATGGCAAGGGCCTGAGCAGCGATCACACCGGCACCGCGACACGCACCCGCGATCATGGCGTGAGCGGCAAACACACCGGGACCACTCGCACTGACCGTACGAGCCATGCATCGGTCACGTCGAGCATTGCCAATGATCGCGACACCCGCGGCTTGACCAAGGCTTCGGCAATCTCCGACACCACACCCGGTACCCACAACACTAAAGGACTGACCAACGCGACCAGCTCTTCAATCAAGAACGACCGCTGATTGTCCGAAAAAACCGCGCTGCCTCTATCGAGGCGGCGCGGTTTTTTTGCCGCGTATTTTGCAAAAGAACCGAAGGGTTCAGTACTTCCAGAATACGGGTGTGAACAATACCAGGACGGTCAGGATCTCCAGGCGACCGAGCAACATGCCAACGGTCAACAGCCATTTTGCGGCATCCGGCAATGTCGAGAAGTTGCCCGCCGGCCCGATGATCGACCCCAGCCCCGGTCCCACGTTGCACACGGCGGTAGCTGCGCCGGTCAGGGCTGTTGTCCAGTCCAGGCCGATCAGTGCCAGCCCCAGGGCGATAGCGCCGATGGTAATGGCGAAGAAAAATGAAAACGTCAGCAGCGAGCGGGCAATGTCTTCATCGATGGGATGGTTGTTGTATTTCTTCTGGATCACTGCCCGCGGATGGATCAATTGTTTCAAGCTGCCCATCAGCAAGGCTCGGGCCACCTGAAAGCGAAAGATCTTCAGGCCACCGGCGGTTGATCCGGAACAACCGCCGACGAACGTGAGATAGAAGAACAATAACAAGGCAAAGCTGCCCCAAAGGGTGTAGTCGCCTAGCGCAACGCCCGTGGTGGTGACCACGGAAGTCACGTTGACGGCCACGATACGGACCGCATCCCACCATGTGTAGTCACTGTTCAGGCTCAGCCATGTTCCAACCACGAGCCAGGTGACGACCAAAAAGCCGATAAATCCCCTGACTTGCTGGTCCTTGAGCAACGCTCGCCTGTTGCCCCGCAAGGTGGCTACATACAAGGTAAATGGCAGTGAACCGGCCATCATGACGACGACCGATACCCAATGGATGGCCGGCTGAGGCCAGTGCGCCAGGGAGGAGTCCGACGTGGAAAAGCCACCCGTGGAGATCAGGGACATCGCGTGATTGATCGCTTCGAAAGGCGTCATGCCTGCCAGCCACAAGGCCAGGGCTGCCAGGGCGCTCAAACCTATATAGATCCACAGAATGTAGTTTGCCGCGACGTGGGAGCGCGGCGTGACCTTTTCCGACCAATCCGACGACTCGGTCTGGAACAGCCGCATGCCGCCGACCCGCAGCAGCGGCAAGACCGCCACCGCCATGCCGATAAAACCGATCCCGCCAAGCCATTGCAGCATCGAGCGCCAGATCAACAGACCGGGGGATGCGCTGTCCAGTCCGGTCAGGACGGTCGAGCCAGTGGTGGTGATACCGGACATGGTCTCGAAGAAGGCGTCGGTGTAGCTGATGTGCTGGATCAACACCAGCGGCAGTGCGCAGAACATGCAGACAACGACCCAACTGGCGGTCGTCAACAGGTACATGTCCCGAGGGCGCATCTGCGTGTGTGCGGGTCGTCCGCGAGCGACCAGCGCGATGCCACAGGTGAAGGTGATCAGGCTCGACCATAAAAATGCCGAGAGGTCATCGTTCCGCCCATAGATCATCAGCGTGATGAGCGGAATCACCATGCTCGCGGCCAGAGTGATCAGGAAAATACCGAGAATGAAACCAATGAATCGCAATACCGCAAAGGACATAGGGCACGCCTGACTGAATGAGCCGCACAGTATCGGCTCCACAGGCCGGATACTGCATAAAATTTACATAAAAATCACCGCGATACCGCGTGGTTGCAATGGGCAGTTTTGTTCAATACCTGCGTCTTTCGCAGATTTACTGTGTGCGCCACCTCACCAACATGAAGAAGGTATGCGATGACTCTGTTTTTCTCCATGGCGGCGTTTGCGCTTGTCGCCTCCATCACGCCCGGCCCGGTCAATATCGTAGCCCTCAGCTCCGGGGCCCGGTACGGCTTTCGTGCGACGTTGCGCCATGTGGCCGGTGCAACCTTGGGCTTCGTCCTGCTGCTGGTGTTGATGGGGCTGGGTTTGCACGAAGTCCTGCAGCGCTGGCCCGACCTCACGCGAGTGGTGCAGTTGGGCGGCGTGGCGTTCCTGTTGTTCATGGCCTGGAAGCTGGCCCGGGATAACGGACACCTGGGAAGCGCGGATGAAGGGCGCGCGCCCTCGATGTTCCATGGGGCACTGATGCAATGGCTCAACCCCAAGGCCTGGCTGGCCTGTGTCGCGGGAATGGGCGCCTTCGTGGCCGATGGTGAAGCGAGGCTGGTCTGGCAATTCGCAGCCGTCTACCTGGTGATCTGCTACGTTTCCGTGGGGTGCTGGGCGTATGCGGGCAGTTTCCTGCGCAACTGGCTGGGCAATCCGGCGACCATGCGCTGGTTCAATCGGACGATGGCGGGGTTGTTGGTAGCCAGTGCGGTGTATTTGTTGCTGCCTTGAGGTATCTCGGGTGTTTTGACCTGCACGCTTTTTTGTGGCGAGGGGATAAATCCCCTCGCCACAGGGGATCACCCGATGGCCCGTGTCAGCCGCGATACTGCCCTGGCGTCGCCGCCAGGTGCTGCTTGAACGCTCGCTGGAAATGCGCCTGGTCGGCGAATCCGCTGTCCAGGGCGACGTCGGCGATCAGCTTGCCTTCGCGCAATTGCCGGCGGGCGAACTGGATCCGGCGATTGACCAGGAAGGCATGGGGCGTCATCCCGTAATGGCGCTTGAAAGCCCGGCTCAGGTAGGACGGTGACAGTTGAGCGGCGCTGCAGATGTCTTCGAGCTTCAAGGCTTCGGCGCAATGGTCGTGGATGAACTGTGCCGCTCGCATCAAACCGGGATGGCTGCCCCGGTCCGGACGTCCCGCCGGGTTGAGGCGCTGTTGCAGATCGATGAAGAACGCCTCGGCGGCGGCCTGTTTGGACGGGGGGGCGAGCCGTTCATCCACCAATTGCCCATACAACCCTTGCAACGCGGCAAACAGCTCGGCATCGCGGCTGTGGGTGGTGGCAAAGCCCTGGAAATCCAGCTGCTCGTCAAAGCCGATCCGCCGTTGCAGGTCCCTCAGCCACAGGGTGTCGACGTAGAGCATCACGTATGACCATGGCTGATCGTCAATCGGGTTGCAGGCATGGACATCCCCAGGGTTCATCAGCACCACGGTGCCGCTTTCGACTTTGAAATTCGACTGCTCATGCACGTAGGTGCTGCATCCGGCAGTGATCGCCCCGATGGAGAAATGGTCGTGGGAATGCCGTGAATAACAGACCTTGCGCCCATCCGCGATGGCCCGGGCTTCAATGAAGGGCAAGGCCGCATCGCGCCAGAAACGGGGGGCGGAATCCTGGGGGACGGGCTTCATCGGTCAGCGCCTCTTATTGAACCTGTGTCGCAGTGTATAAGCCCTCGTCGGCAAATGCCCGTCTGATTCAGTCATGCGACCTCATCAGCGGTGGAAGCGGAGTGGGGCTGGGCTAGACTGGAACCAGTACCGACAACGGAGTGACCGATGCTCGAACCAGGTAAACCTGACGACGAAGCCGTCCGTCTCAAGACTCTGCAATCGCTGAAACTGCTCGATACCGCACCCGAAGAGCGCTTCGATCGATTGACCCGCCTCGCTCGACGCCTGTTCGATGTGCCTATCGCGCTGGTGTCCCTGGTGGATACCAACCGGCAGTGGTTCAAATCCAGGAGTGGCATGAACATCAGTGAAACGCCGCGGGCGATTTCCTTCTGTGGGCATGCGATCTTGCAGGATCAGATCATGGAGGTTAGCGACGCGGAGCAGGACGAACGCTTTCGAGACAATCCGTTGGTCACGGGTGACCCCGGCATTCGCTTCTATGCGGGGCAACCGTTGAGGCTGGAGGGTGGCAGCAAGCTGGGGACGCTATGCCTGATCGATACCCGTCCGCGCAAGCTCGATGACGAAGAGCGCGAGCTGCTGCGCGACCTGGCGCGCATGGCCGAGCAGGAAATGGTCGCCGTGCAGATGGCGAGCATGGACGAACTGACCCTGCTGTCCAATCGACGTGGCTTCAGGACACTGGCCCAACATGCGCTGGACGTGTGTGAGCGCCTATCGCGACCGGCGACGCTGCTGTACTTCGACCTCAATGATTTCAAACCCATCAACGACCGCTTCGGGCATGCCGAGGGTGATCGCGCGCTGAAAACCTTCGCCGACGTGCTGCGCATCGCCTTTCGCGAAAGCGACGTGATCGGTCGTCTGGGCGGTGATGAGTTCGTGGCCTTGCTCACCGGCTCTTCCCATGTCGAGATCTCGGCGATCATGGCGCGACTCCGGGAAGTCCTCGATGAGCGCAATGCGATGCTGCAGCGCGGCTACGACATCCGCTTCAGCGTCGGGCAGGTCGAGTACGGGCCACAACACCACGAATCGATCAACAGCTTGCTGGCTGACGCCGACGCAGCCATGTATGCCCATAAACAGGGCAAACGGTGCTGATGCCCTCCAACACCTGCAACTGAACACCGCCATCGCGAGCAGGCTCGCACAAGGGAAATGGGGGCTGGGGCATCGGGAATGAAAAAAAACGCCGCTCGTCCTTTTCAGGGCGAGCGGCGTTTTTCAGGCGCGGCGAAGATTACTCTTCGATGTTGCCCATGGCGGTGGTGTTGAAGCCGCCGTCCACGTACATGATTTCACCGCTGATGCCCGACGCCAGGTCGGAGCACAGGAAGGCGCCGGCGTTGCCGACTTCTTCGATGGTGACGTTGCGACGCAGCGGGGTTTGCGCTTCGTTGGCGGCCAGCATCTTGCGGAAGTTCTTGATGCCGGAAGCGGCGAGGGTGCGGATCGGACCTGCCGAGACACAGTTGACGCGGGTGCCGTCCGGGCCCAGGGAGCCGGCCAGGTAGCGCACGCCGGCTTCCAGGGAAGCCTTGGCCATGCCCATGACGTTGTAGTTCGGCATGGTGCGCTCGGCACCCAGGTACGACAGGGTCAGCAGGCTGCCGTTGCGGCCTTTCATCATTTCGCGGCCAGCCTTGGCCAGGGCAACGAAGCTGTAGGCGCTGATGTCGTGGGCGATGCGGAAGCCCTCACGGGTGGTGGCTTCGGTGAAGTCGCCGTCCAGCTGGTCGCCCGGGGCGAAGCCCACGGAGTGCACGATGCAGTCCAGGCCGTCCCACTTCTTGCTCAATTCTTCGAAGACCTTGGCGATTTCTTCATCGCTGGCCACGTCGCACGGGAAGCACAGCTCAGGGCTCGAACCCCAGCCTTGGGCGAACTCTTCGACACGACCCTTGAGTTTGTCGTTCTGATAAGTGAAGGCAAGTTCAGCGCCCTCGCGATGCATGGCGGCGGCGATGCCGGATGCGATGGACAGCTTGCTGGCGACACCGACGATCAGTACGCGCTTACCGGCGAGAAAACCCATGTGTTGCTCCTCTTTCAGGTTATTCGGCAGTTGTTGGGGCCAGGAAGGCGGCCTCCAGCAACTGCTGTGTATAGGGGTGTTGCGGCGCGGCGAATATGCTGCGGGCATCACCTTGTTCGACCACTTGGCCATGCTTGACCACCATCAGTTGGTGGCTCAGCGCTTTGACGACAGCCAGGTCATGGCTGATAAACAGGTACGTCAGGTTGTACTTGGTTTGCAGCGACCGCAACAGCTCCACCACCTGGCGTTGCACGGTACGGTCCAGGGCCGACGTCGGTTCATCCAGCAGAATCAACGCCGGCTTGAGCACCAGGGCCCGGGCAATGGCGATACGCTGCCGTTGCCCTCCGGAAAACTCATGGGGGTAGCGGTTCCGGGTGTCCGGGTCCAGGCCTACCTCCTTCAATGCCGCGATTATCGCTTGTTCCTGTTCGGCTTCGGTGCCGATCTTATGGATCCGCAGGCCTTCACCGACGATCTGGCCCACACACATCCGCGGGCTCAGGCTACCAAACGGGTCCTGAAACACCACTTGCATCTCCCGGCGCAGCGGTCGTACCTGTTGCTGCGTCAGGCTGTCCAGCTGCTTGCCTTCGAAGCGGATCCCGCCCTGGCTGCCGATCAACCGCAAGATCGCCAGCCCCAGGGTGGACTTGCCGGAACCGCTCTCGCCGACGATGCCCAGGGTCTGGCCCTGGGGCAGGCTGAAGCGAATGCCGTCCACGGCCTTGATGTAATCCACCGTGCGCTTGAACAGGCCTTTCTTGATCGGGAACCAGACTTTCAGGTCCTCGACCTGCAACAACGGCGGACCGACAACGTTGTTTGCCGGGGTGCCGCTGGGTTCTGCACCCAGTAGTTCCCGAGTGTACGGATGCTGCGGCGCGCGGAACAACTCCTCGCACGATGCCTGTTCGACGATGCAACCGCGCTGCATGACACATACGCGATGCGCAATTCTTCGCACAAGGTTCAAATCGTGGCTGATCAGCAGCAGCGACATGCCCAATCGTGCCTGCAGATCCTTGAGCAGATCGAGGATTTTCAGCTGGACGGTGACGTCCAGGGCCGTGGTCGGCTCGTCGGCGATCAGCAGTTCCGGCTCGTTGGCCAGGGCCATGGCGATCATCACCCGTTGGCGCTGACCGCCTGACAGTTCGTGGGGCAGGGCCTTGAGGCGCTTGTGCGGCTCGGGGATGCCCACCAGTTCCAGCAACTCAACGGTCCGTCGGGTCGCGACCTTGCCAATCAGGCCCTTGTGCAGGCCGAGCACTTCATTGATCTGCTTGCCTATGGAGTGCAGCGGATTGAGGGACGTCATCGGCTCCTGGAAGATCATCGCGATCCGGTTGCCACGGATGTGACGGATGGTTTTTTCCTTCAGCCCCAGCATATTCTGCCCGGCGTACTGAATGGCGCCGGTGGGATGGTGGGCCAGCGGGTAGGGCAGCAGCCGCAGGATCGAGTGGGCAGTCACCGACTTGCCCGAGCCGCTTTCCCCCACCAGTGCCAGGGTTTCGCCGCGCTTGATGTCGAAGCTGACACCCTCGATCACGCGCTGGCGGTGTTGCCCGACAACGAACTCCACCGCCAGGTCGCGGACTTCGATCAGATTGTCCTGGTTCATTTCACTTCCTCGGATCGAAGGCATCGCGAGCGGACTCGCCGATGAACACCAGCAGGCTCAGCATGATCGCGAGTACGGCGAATGCGCTGATGCCCAGCCAGGGCGCCTGGAGGTTGGATTTGCCTTGGGCCACCAGTTCGCCCAGGGACGGCGCGCCGGCAGGCAGGCCGAAACCGAGGAAGTCCAGGGCGGTGAGGGTGCCGATGGCGCCGGTAAGGATGAAAGGCATGAATGTCATGGTCGAAACCATGGCGTTGGGCAGGATATGACGGAACATGATCGCACCGTTCTGCATGCCCAGGGCTCGGGCGGCGCGCACATATTCGAGGTTGCGCCCACGCAGGAACTCGGCGCGCACCACGTCCACAAGGCTCATCCAGGAGAACAGCAGCATGATCCCCAGCAGCCACCAGAAATTGGGCTGGACGAAGCTGGCCAGGATAATCAGCAGGTAAAGCACCGGCAGGCCGGACCAGATTTCCAGGAACCGCTGGCCGGCCAGGTCGACCCAACCGCCATAGAACCCCTGCAAGGCGCCGGCAATGACGCCAATGATCGAGCTGAGCAATGTCAGGGTCAGGGCGAACAGTACCGAAATGCGGAAACCATAGATCACTCGGGCCAGTACATCGCGGCCCTGGTCGTCGGTGCCCAGCCAGTTTACCTCGGAGGGAGGCGCGGGGGCCGGGACCTTCAGGTCGTAGTTGATGCTCTGGTAGCTGAACGGAATCGGTGCCCACAGCACCCAGGCATCCTTGGCTGCCAGCAAGTCGCGGATGTATGGGCTCTTGTAGTTGGCTTCCAGCGGAAATTCGCCGCCGAAGGTGGTTTCCGGGTAGCGCTTGAGGGCCGGGAAGTACCAGCCACCGTCGTAATGCACCAGCAGGGGCTTGTCGTTGGCGATCAGTTCGGCGCCCAGGCTGAGCACGAACAGGATCAGGAACAGCCACAGCGACCACCAGCCACGCTTGTTTGCCTTGAACAGTTCGAGCCGGCGGCGATTGAGGGGGGACAGGTTCATCTCAATGCTCCCGGCTTTCGAAGTCGATGCGTGGATCGACGAAGGTGTAGGTCAGGTCACCGATCAGCTTCACCACCAGCCCCAGCAGGGTGAAGATGAACAGGGTGCCGAAGACCACCGGGTAATCGCGGTTGATGGCCGCTTCGAAACTCATCAGCCCGAGGCCGTCGAGGGAGAAAATCACCTCCACCAGCAAGGAGCCGGTGAAGAAAATGCCAATAAATGCCGAAGGGAAACCGGCGATCACCAGCAGCATGGCGTTGCGGAACACATGGCCGTAGAGCACCCGGTTGCGGGTCAGGCCCTTGGCCTTGGCGGTGACCACGTATTGTTTGTTGATCTCATCGAGGAAGCTGTTTTTGGTCAGCAGGGTCATCGTAGCGAAGTTGCCGATGACCAGAGCCGTCACTGGTAGCGCCAGGTGCCAGAAATAATCGAGGATCTTGCCTCCCCAGGTCAGTTGGTCGAAATTGTTCGAGGTCAGCCCGCGCAACGGAAACCAGTCGAAATAGCTGCCACCGGCGAACACCACGATCAGCAGGATGGCAAACAGGAATGACGGAATTGCATAGCCGATGATGATCGCCGAACTGGTCCATACGTCAAAATGGCTGCCATGCCGCGTGGCCTTGGCGATCCCCAGTGGGATCGACACAAGGTACATGATCAGCGTGCTCCATAGCCCGAGAGAGATGGACACCGGCATCTTTTCCTTGATCAGGTCAATGACCTTGGCGTCGCGGAAGAAACTGTCGCCGAAATCCAGGTGGGCGTAGTTCTTGATCATGATCCACAGGCGTTCGGGCGCCGACTTGTCGAAGCCGTACATGCGCTCGATTTCCTTGACCAGCGCCGGGTCCAGGCCCTGGGCGCCGCGATAGGACGAACCGGCCACCGACACTTCCGCGCCGCCGCCGGCGATGCGGCTGGTGGCGCCTTCGAAGCCTTCGAGCTTGGCGATCATCTGCTCCACCGGCCCTCCGGGCGCGGCCTGGATGATGATGAAGTTGATCAGCAGAATGCCGAACAGGGTCGGGATAATCAGCAGCAGCCGCCGGAAAATATAAGCCAGCATCGGGTTACTCCACGCTCGCCGGGGCAGCGTTGTTCTGTTGTTCGATCACTTGCTTTACTTCATCGGCAGGTTTGGTGTCCGGCTTGACCCACCAGGTGGTCGTGCCGATGTCATAGGTCGGCGTGACTTTCGGATGAGCGATGTGGTTCCAGTAGGCCACGCGCCAGGTCTTGATGTGCCAGTTGGGAATCACGTAGTAGCCCCATTGGAGCACGCGATCCAGGGCTCGGGCGTGGGCCACCAGGCTCTTGCGTGAGTCGGCGTTGATCAGTTGTTCCACCAGATCGTCGACGGCCGGATCCTTCAAACCCATGGTATTGCGGCTGCCGGGCCTGTCGGCGGCGGCCGACATCCAGAACTCGCGCTGCTCGTTACCCGGCGAGCTGGACTGCGGGAAGCTGCCCACCATCAGATCGAAATCCCGGGAGCGCACGCGGTTGACGTACTGGGACACGTCGACCCGACGGATCACCAGCTCGATGCCCAGGTCACTCAGGTTGCGCTTGAACGGTAGCAGCACCCGTTCGAATTCGGTCTGTGCCAGCAGGAACTCCAGCACCACCGGTTTGCCCTGGGTATCGACCATCTTGTCGTCGACGATGCGCCAGCCGGCTTCTTGCAGCAACTGATAGGCCTTGCGCTGCTGCTCGCGGATCATGCCGCTGCCATCGCATATCGAAGGCTGGAACGCTTCGGTGAAGACTTGCTCGGGAATCTTGCCGCGCAGGGGCTCGAGGATTTTCAGTTCGTCTTCACCGGGCAGGCCAGTGGCAGCCATTTCCGAATTCTCGAAATAACTGCGGGTGCGGGCATAGGCGCCGTTGAACAGTTGCTTATTGGTCCATTCGAAGTCCAGCAGCAGGCTCAGGGCCTTGCGCACCCGCACGTCCTGGAACACCGGGCGACGGAGGTTGTAGACGAAGCCCTGCATGCCGGTGGGGTTGCCGTTGGGAATCTGTTCCTTGATCAGCCGGCCTTCGGCGACGGCCGGGATGTTGTAGGCGTTGGCCCAGTTCTTGGCGGTCATTTCCAGCCAGAAATCGAACTGCCCGGCTTTCAGGGCCTCGACCGCGACGGTGTTGTCGCGGTAGTAGTCGGTGGTCAGCACATCGAAGTTGTAGAAGCCGCGATTGACCGGCAGGTCCTTGCCCCAATAGTCCTTGACCCGTTCATAGCGGATCGAGCGTCCGGCTTTCACCTCGGCGACCCTGTAGGGGCCGCTGCCCAGGGGGGGCTCCAGGTTACCCGAGTTGAAGTCGCGATCAGCCCACCAGTGCTTGGGCAACACCGGCAGTTGGCCGAGGATCAGCGGCAGTTCGCGGTTGTTCGTGTGCTTGAACTTGAACAGCACCTTGAGCGGGTCTTCGGCGATGACTTCGGCGACGTCGTTGTAATAGCCGCGGAACATCGGTGCGCCGTCCTTGGTCAGGGTCTGGAAGCTAAAGACCACGTCTTCGGCGCGTACCGGATGGCCGTCGTGGAACCGGGCTTCGGGACGCAGGTAGAAACGCACCCAGGCATTGTCCGGGGCTTTCTCGATTTTTTCGGCGAGCAGGCCGTATTCGGTGAAGGGTTCGTCGAGGCCTTGCTTGGCCAGGGTGTCGTAGATCAGGCCGATGTCATCAGCCGGCACGCCTTTGCTGATGAACGGGTTGAGGCTGTCGAAGCTGCCAAAGCCACCCTGGCGGAATATCCCGCCCTTGGGCGCGTCCGGGTTCACATAGTTGAAGTGCTTGAAATCGGCCGGATATTTCGGTGGCTCGTTGTACAGGGTCAAGGCGTGCTGCGGCGCGGCGCAGGCCAGCCCGGCGAAAAGTAGGCCACCGGCCTGCAGGAGCAGGGCGCGTAAAGGCTTCATTGATCTTTCTCCGAAGATTTCAGCCACCACGCGCTCAGGCCCAGGGTGTAGGGCGGCGTGGTGACAAAGGCGAACCGGTTACGGTAGGCCAGGCGATGATAATTCAGATACCAGTTGGGAATGCAGTAGTGCTGCCACAACAGTACACGGTCCAGGGCTCTGCCGGCGGCAACCTGTTCGTCGCGGGTCTGGGCGGCGAGCAGTTTTTCCAGCAAGTGGTCGACCACGGGGTTGGCGATCCCGGCGTAATTCTTGCTGCCCTTGACTCCGACCTGGCTGGAATGGAAGTACTGCCATTGCTCCAGGCCCGGGCTGAGCGTCTGGTTCAGGGTCAGCAGGACCATGTCGAAGTCGAACTGGTCCAGGCGCTGTTTGTACTGGGCGCGATCCACGGTGCGCAGACGGGCCTGGATGCCGATGTTGGTGAGGTTCTCGACGTAGGGCTGCAGGATGCGCTCCAGGTTCGGGTTCACCAGCAGGATCTCGAAACTCAGGGGCTTGCTGTCGCTGTTCAACAGACGCTGGCCGTGGAGGGTCCATCCGGCCTCTTTCAGCAGCCCGAGGGCCTTGCGCAGGGTTTCCCGGGGAATGCCGCGACCGTCGGTATGGGGCAGGCTGAAGGGTTCGGTGAACAGCCGGGGCGGCAATTGTTCACGGTATGGCTTGAGCAACAGCCATTCGTGGCCCACCGGCAGGTCACTGGCGGAAAATTCGCTGTTGGGGTAGTAACTGAGGGTGCGTTTGTAGGCGCTGCTGAACAGCGTGCGGTTGGTCCACTCGAAGTCGAACATCAACCCCAGGGCCTCTCGCACCTTGATCTCGGCGAACGTGCTGCGCCGGGTGTTCATGAACAGGCCCTGGGTCTGCGTCGGGATCTGGTGGGCGATCTGCGCCTTGATCACGTCGCCACGGTTGACCGCCGGAAAGTCATAACCGTTGGCCCAGTTCTTGGCCTGGTGTTCGATGTAGATGTCGAACTCGCCCGCCTTGAAGGCTTCGAAGGCCACGTCGCTGTCGCGGTAGAACTCCACTTCCATCCGGTCGAAGTTGTACTTGCCGCGATTGACCGGAAGGTCTTTGCCCCAGTAGTCCTTGACCCGCTCGAACACCAGTTGGCGGCCAGGCTGCACCTTGGTGATGCGGTAGGGTCCGCTGCCCAGGGGCGGCTCGAACGTGGTGGACTTGAAGTCGCGGTCTTTCCAGTAATGCTGAGGCAGCACCGGTAGCTCGCCCAGGCGCAGGATCAGCAACGGATTGCCCGAGCGCTTGAAGACAAAACGGATCTTCAGCGGATTGAGGATGTCGACCCGCAGCACTTCCTGCAGGCTGGTGCGGTATTGCGGGTGGCCTTCCTTGAGCAGCGTCCGGTAGGAGAACGCCACATCATAGGCAGTGATCGGGACGCCATCGTGAAACCGCGCCTCGGGTCGCAGGTTGAAGACCACCCAGCTGCGGTTTTCGTTGTATTCCACGCTCTGGGCGATCAGGCCATAGCTCGACGTCGGCTCATCGCCGGAAGGCGCGTACTGGCCCGTGCCGACCATCAGCGGCTCGTTCAGCTCGTTGATGCCGTATTGCAGGAAATTGGGTGTGGAAACCGGGCTGCTGCCCTTGAAGGTATAGGGGTTGAGCGTATCGAAGGTGCCGAATGCCATGACTCGCAAGGTACCGCCCTTGGGCGCTTGCGGGTTGACCCAGTCGAAGTGGGTAAATCGGGCCGGGTACTTGAGCGTGCCAAATTGTGCGTAGCCATGGCTTTCGCTGATGGTTGCGCTGGCGGGGAAGCTCAGGGCCAGGCTGATCAGGAGCGGGAGGAGGGGACGTATCAAGTCTGGTATCCGATCCAGGCGGCTTGGGCTTTCATGGCCTGTACAGTAACAGCTTGTATCGGCAGGAAAAAGGCGGCCTGGGGGGAATGCCGGTCAGTTAGCCGCAAACCTGTGGGAGCGAAGCTTGCTCGCGATTGTGGGGCAGTCGACAACTGTGTTGGCTGGTGCACCGCTATCGCGAGCAAGCTTTGCTCCCACAGGGCTCTGCTTCAAAGGTCTGTGGGGTTCTCACAGGTCAGTGTGGGGAATAGACCGTCAGCATCTGTCCAGGCTTGAGGGCCTTGCCCATGCGTGGGTTCCAGCGCTTGAGGTGTTGCATTTCCACATTGAAGCGCTTGGCCACGACATACAACGAATCACCCTGCTTGACCTTGTATTGGGTCTGCTTGGTCTTTTCCTTGGTGCTGTTGGCGGCCACCACGGTATTGATGCGCTTGCCGGTCGCCTTGGCCGGCCTGGCGTCCTGCATCACCAGGGTCTGGCCGATCTTGAGCTTGCTGCCGCTGAGTTTGTTCCAGCGTTGCAGGTCCTTCGTCTGGACGTGGTTGGCCTTGGCGATCTGGCCCAGGTTGTCACCGCGCTTGACGCGGTAGGTGCGCCTGGCGCCTTCCACTTCAGCGTCATCGGCGGATTCGAAAACCGGTTTGAGCGAGCGCTGGCTGATCAGCTCTTCCGGGCGCATGGTCGACAGGCTGGCGGTCAGCAACTGGGCCTTGGAGGTGGGCACCAGCAGGTGCTGCGGGCCGTCGATGGTGGTGCGCTGCTTGAAGGCCGGGTTGAGCTGGAACAGCTCGTCTTCGTCGATGTTGGCCACCTCCGCGACCTTGGACAGGTCCATGCGCTGGTTGATCTCGACGACCTGGAAGTAGGGCTCATTGGCGATCGGGTTGAGGTTCACCCCATAGGCTTCGGGGGCGAGCACCACCTGGGACAGCGCCAGCAGCTTGGGCACGTAGGCCTGGGTCTCGGCGGGCAGCGGCAGGTTCCAGTAGTCGGTGGGCAGGCCGAGTTTTTCGTTACGCTCGATGGCGCGGCTGACCGTACCTTCGCCGGCGTTATAGGCGGCCAGCGCCAACAGCCAGTCACCGTTGAACATGTCGTGCAGGCGCGTCAGGTAGTCCAGGGCCGCCGTGGTGGAGGCGGTGATGTCGCGACGCCCGTCATAGAAGCGGGTCTGGCGCAGGTTGAAGTAACGACCCGTGGACGGAATGAACTGCCATAGTCCAACGGCGTTGGCCCGTGAATAGGCCATGGGGTTGTAGGCGCTTTCGATCACCGGCAGGAGCGCCAGCTCCAGTGGCATGTTGCGTTCTTCGAGGCGTTCGACGATGTAGTGCATGTACAGGCTGCCGCGCTCACCGGCACCCTCGAGGAACGCCGGGTTGCTGGCGAACCACAGGCGCTGTTGCTCGATACGCGGGTTGACCCCGGCGGTTTCCTGCAACTGGAAGCCCTGGCGCATGCGCTCCCAGATGTCCTGGGGGGCCTGGGGGCTGGGTTTCTCGCTGAGCCAGACCGGCTTCTGCTTGGCACGGGCCGCCATGTTCTTCGGCGTGACCGCGTCGTTCTGGGGGATCTGGCCCGAGCTCTGGCAGCCCGCCAGGATCGCGGACACAGCCACCGCGATGGCTTGAGCCAGGCGGGTCAAAGTAGCTGACGGGACGGACCTGCGTATGGATGACGACATTGGCTGGAAGTAAGTTCCGGGCAAAAATGTCGGCCGATTCTAGAAAGCGCACCCCAACAGGTCAACCATTCAGAATTTTTGTATCAGTCGATGGGGGGCTTAGAACTTATCTTTCCAGGCCCTCAAGGCCGCAAAAACCTCACTCGGCGTCCCGTTTCGCTGGTTGTTCCGTTCGTCTGCTTTTTGTTTAACGGATGTTTCAGTGGTGCGCAGGAATGGGTTGGTGAGTTTTTCCAGGGCCAGGGTCGACGGTAGGGTCATGATGCCCTCGCTGCGCTGTCGGCCGACTTT
The DNA here is from genome assembly GCF_001269905.1 of Pseudomonas corrugata. GTDB lineage: Bacteria > Pseudomonadota > Gammaproteobacteria > Pseudomonadales > Pseudomonadaceae > Aquipseudomonas > Aquipseudomonas corrugata. The sequence continues at coordinate 915,447 of NZ_LHVK01000003.1, forward strand.
TTCCAAGCGGGCGGCGATGTCCGGGTTGTCCGGCTCCACCGCAGCGGCGAACTTCAGGTTGCTGAGGGTGTATTCATGGGTGCAATAGACCAGCGTATCGTCCGGCAGGGCGGCGAGGCGGCCGAGGGAGTGGTGCATCTGTTCCGGCGTGCCCTCGAAGAGCCGTCCGCAACCGGCGGCGAACAGGGTGTCGCCGCAAAACAACAGGCCATGGTGGTAATAGGCTATATGCCCCAATGTATGGCCGGGCACGGCGTAGACATCGAAGTCCAGGCCGAGCACCTTGATCTGGTCGTTATCCTTGAGCGCTACGTCCCGCGCCGGGATGTTCTCGCTGGCCGGGCCGCAGACGGTGGCGTTCGTCGCATTTTTCAGCGCCTGGACGCCGCCGACATGATCATGGTGATGGTGGGTGATCAAGATGTCGCTCAAGACCCAGGCCGGATGTGCATCGAGCCAGGCCTGGACAGGCGCGGCGTCACCAGGGTCGACCACGGCGCAGCGGCGGCTGGAGTGATCCTGTAACAACCAGATGTAGTTATCGGTGAAGGCGGGCAGGGCACTGATCTGTATCATCGCGGAATTCGCCAAGCGGAAAACAAAGGCGCATCTTAGAACTTCCTGACGCGTTGGAGAATGCAATGACTGACGAAGCGTTCGCTCAGGCCGATCCTGACTGGCTGGCCTTGATCAGCGCGGCCCGTGAATGGCTGTCCGGCCCCGTCGGGCAATTTTTGCTGGAAGAGGAACGGCGCATGCTCGAAGACGAGCTGAGTCGCTTCTTCGGCGGTTACCTGGTGCACTACGGTCCGTCGGCGCAGACGCCGCCGTCGGCACCGCAGGTCCAGCGCAACGTGCGCCTGGGCGCACCGCTGCCCGGGGTGGAGATCGTCTGCGAGGAGCAGGCCTGGCCGTTGAGCGAGCACGCCGCCGATGTGGTAGTGATGCAGCACGGCCTGGATTTCTGCCTGTCTCCCCACGGCCTGCTGCGTGAAGCCGCCAGCAGCGTGCGCCCAGGTGGTCATCTGTTGATCATCGGTCTCAACCCCTGGAGCACTTGGGGGCTGCGTCATGTCTTCGCCCATGACGCCCTGCGCCAGGCCCGCTGCATCTCGGCATCGAGGGTGGGCGACTGGCTCAACCTGCTGGGCTTCGCGCTGGAGAAACGCCGCTTCGGGTGCTATCGTCCGCCGCTTGCGTCGCCCAAGTGGCAGGCCCGCCTGGCCGGTTGGGAGCGCAAAGCTGGCGACTGGCAGCTGTCCGGTGGCGGCTTCTATCTGCTGGTGGCCCGCAAGATCGTGGTCGGGCTGCGCCCGGTGCGTCAGGTGCGACGCGAGCCGATGGGCAAGCTGATTCCCTTGCCGATGGCCAAGGTCAATCGTCGCCATATCGAGCCATAACTGTTTCCGATGGCCTGGCCGGCATCGTCAACCTGGAGGTTGGCGCTCCCGACTGGCAGGCCTTTGCATTTTTTCTGGATGGATGGGCATGAGCGATAGCGTAGAACTCTTCACTGACGGCGCCTGCAAGGGCAACCCCGGTCCGGGCGGCTGGGGTGCGCTGTTGGTCTTCAAGGGCGTGGAGAAGGAACTCTGGGGGGGCGAAGCCAATACCACCAATAATCGCATGGAACTGATGGGCGCCATCCGCGGCCTGGAGGAACTCAAGCGACCCTGCGACGTGCTGCTGGTGACCGACTCGCAGTACGTGATGAAAGGCATCAACGAGTGGATGGCCAATTGGAAGAAGCGCGGCTGGAAGACCGCCGCGAAAGAACCGGTCAAGAATGCCGACCTCTGGAAGCTGCTGGACGAGCAGGTCAGCCGCCATAACGTGACCTGGAAGTGGGTTCGCGGGCACATCGGCCACCACGGCAACGAACGGGCCGACCAGTTGGCCAACCGTGGGGTGGATGAGGTGCGGGGTTACAAGCAGGCCTGATGCTTCAGCAAAGCCCCCTGCGGCGAGGGGAACCCTGGGAGCAAAGCTTGCTCGCGAAACAGACGCCTCTATTTCAAATACCGCATCGCCTGCATCGCGGGCAAGCCATGCTCCCACAGGTCCGACTGCGGCAGTTTTCCTTGGGCGTGTTACCATCCCCGCCTTTGCAAGCACGCCCGTTGAGAGCTGAACACTGATGGCCAACAGATCTGTAGTACTGGATACCGAAACCACCGGCATGCCGGTGACCGATGGTCACCGGATTATCGAGATCGGCTGTGTCGAGCTGATCGGTCGGCGGCTGACCGGTCGCCACTTCCATGTCTACCTGCAACCGGACCGCGAAAGCGACGAGGGCGCTATCGGTGTCCACGGTATTACCAACGAATTCCTGGTGGGCAAGCCGCGTTTCGCCGAAGTGGCCGATGAATTCTTCGAGTTCATCCAGGGCGCGCAGCTGATCATTCACAACGCGGCATTCGACGTTGGCTTCATCAACAACGAATTCGCCTTGATGGGGCAGCACGACCGGGCCGACATCAGCCAGCATTGCTCCATTCTCGACACCTTGCTCATGGCTCGCGAGCGGCACCCGGGGCAGCGCAACAGCCTCGACGCCTTGTGCAAGCGTTATGGCGTCGATAACTCCGGCCGTGAACTGCACGGCGCCTTGCTCGACTCCGAGATTCTTGCCGACGTCTACCTGACGATGACCGGCGGTCAAACCAGCCTCTCCCTTGCTGGCAACGCGTCGGACGGTAATGGCTCCGGCGAAGGCTCGGGTGGCCGGGCCAGCGAAATTCGTCGTTTGCCCGCCGACCGTCAGCCCGCCCGGATCATTCGTGCCAGTGAAACCGACCTGGCCGAACATGCCGCGCGCCTGGAAGCCATCGCCAAGTCCGCTGGCGCCCCGGCACTGTGGACGCAGTTGGCTGAAGCCGGCCAGTGAGGAATTGACGATTGAACCCCTGTGGGAGCGAGCCTGCTCGCGATAGCGGTCGAACAGTCACTCACGAGATGACTGGCGCACCGCTATCGCGAGCAGGCTCGCTCCCACAGGGGACAGCAGTGTCATTGTTCATTGTTCATTTCTCGCCACAATCGCCAGTACCTTCTAACCTGAGGTAACGGCAATCCATGGGTAGCCGTTTGATGTATACAGTTTCGAGAGGCAAGGGTAATGGATTGCAACGTGCCATTGGTTGGCTCAAGGAATGAGGACCTATACCAGTATGCAGTCGGTCATGAATCCCAAACACCCAGGCCTGTCCGTGCGGGTCGTCGATGACGGCTTCGCTGCGTACATATGGGGCAGTGATTTCAGTTTTGAAGTCAGCGCCTATGGCGCGGCGCAGATCGGCCAACCCGTGAGCCAATGGCCGGTAACGCCCATTGTTCCCTATCAAAAGTGCTATGGCATCGACCCGGAAGAGTTCAGCAGCTTTCACGATGCCCCTGACAGCGAAATCTTCATGGCCTATCTGGATGACCAGCCGGTGGGGCACCTGGTGATCAGTACCAACTGGAACGGCGTTGCCCACATCGACGAACTGGCGGTGCATGCCCCGGCCCGTCGTCATGGGGTGGCCAAGGCTCTGCTCGACGTGGCGCAATTCTGGAGCCGCAAGAAAAAACTCCCGGGGATCATGCTGGAAACCCAGAACAACAACCTGGGTGCCTGCCGGCTCTATGAGCGCTGCGGTTATGTCCTCGGCGGCATCGATCAATTGCGCTATCGCGGAATTGACCGGCATACCGCCGAAGTGGCGCTGTTCTGGTACCGGTTGTTCGACGATCCGCTGGGTATGTCGGTCAATGGTTCAGCAATGCCTCGGCTTGTTCCGTAACCAGCTCCAGCAGCGATTGAAGCGTGGGTGACGCGGGCGCGCCGGTCAGGCGCAGGGCATAGAGGCAGATGGGAATGGCGGGTGACACCGGGCATACGTCCAGCCCGCCATCCTTGGCGCCCGAGGCGGTAAAGGGATCGACGATGGCCAGGCCTTCGCCGGCCTCGACCATGGCGCGCATCATCTGGTGGGTCTGGACGCGGATCTGGATTACCGGTGCCGGGTGCAGCGCTCCGAGTTTATTGTCGAACACCGGGCTCAGCGGATCCTGGCCGTCGAGCCCCACCAGCGACTGGCCAGCGAGATCCTGAAGAGAAATGTACTTTTGCCGCGGCTGCAGCCAGCCGTGAGGGGCCAGCAGTTGCAGTTTTCCCTGGGCGATCATCTGGCAGTGGATGTCCGGATGCTCGGGGTCGTGCAGGCTCAGACCCAGATCGCTGTCGCGCAGCAGCAGGCTGCGGACGATGTCGCGGGTTGGCTGGCTGAGTAGCGTGCAAGGCGCATCAGGATAGCGGCGGCGCAGGGCGGCCATGCTTCGCGGCAACAGTTGCTGGGCCAATGGTGGGGTGCAGATGATCCGCAGGGGTGGCGCCTGGTAGTGTTTCAAGCTGCTGGCCAACCGCTGTATCGGCTCGAGGGCGTCATACACGCCCGTGATGCCATCGCGCAATTCAAGGGTTTCGCGAGTAGCCTGCAATCGTCCGCGCACACTGGCGAACAGCATGAAGCCCAGTTGAGCTTCGGCATCGCGCAGGGTCGACTCGACGTCAGCGACCGGCAATTGCAGCCATTCGGCCGCCGTGCCCAAGTGGCCGGTCTGCAGCAGCGCCTGGATCACTTCGATGTGGCGTAGTCGCATGCAAGAAGTCCGTGTGCGGCGGGAGAGCCATTGAATGGCTGAATCCTAACCCAAGTCCGGGCATGACTTCTGCTTATGTCATAAAGCTATTTGCGTTTCGGGTTCGCGCACCAATTCAATGCCGGACTGTACCAGCAGGAACCTGTCCTCATCGAGCTTGCTGACCCGATCACCGATGGCCAGTTTGTAGGTGGTGACAGGCTCCTTGCCGTTTCCGTCCGGCGACGGGGTCGATTCCTGGAATTCATGCACCGAATAGACGCGACCTTCGGCGTCCCGCGCATGAAATTGTCCGACAAGTACTGCTGCCATTGCTTAGAACCTCTGGAAATAGATCACTCGATTTACGGTTCTGTAGACCTTGCCCATGCGCGGTAAGTTTTCCTACAAGAAAAAAATAGTCCAAGCGGCCGGTTTTCGACTTTCCGCTGGTCCAATAATCCGCCCGATCATCTATAAGTAGAGTCCCCTTTGATCCCTAGCCGAGAACATCCAATGAGTAATGTCTATACAGTGGCCGTTTTAGTGGGAAGCCTGCGCAAGGCGTCGATCAATCGCAAGTTGGCACTGGCACTGGCGGATCTGGCGCCTGCCAACCTGAAGCTGGAGATCGTCGAGATAGGCGACCTGCCGCTCTACAACGAAGACATTGATGCCTCGCCCCCGGCTGCCTACAGCACCTTCCGCCAGCAGGTGGGCGCAGCCGACGCTTTGCTGTTCGTCACCCCGGAGTACAACCGTTCCGTGCCGGCACCGTTGAAGAACGCCATCGACGTCGGTTCGCGTCCCTACGGCCAGAGCTGCCTGAGCGGCAAGCCGGGTGCGGTGATCAGCGCCTCGCCGGGCGCCATCGGCGGTTTTGGCGCCAATCACCATCTGCGCCAGTCCCTGGTGTTCCTCAATGTGCCGTGCATGCAGCAACCCGAAGGCTACCTGAGCAATGCCGGTACGGCGTTCGATGAGGCGGGTCATGTGTCGGAGTCGGTGAAGCCGTTCCTGCAGACATTCATCAATGCCTATGGCCAGTGGGTCGAGCAGCACAAAAAGGCTTGATGTCCTTGGTGCCTTAGGCAAACAACTTCCTCTGTGGCGAGGGGATTTATCCCCGTTGGAGCGCGCAGCGGTCCCAAAGCTTTTAGGGCTGCGTCGCATCCCTGCGGGGCGTTTCGACGTTTCGCTAAATTCCCTCGCCACAGGTTTATCTCTCGCTTCAGATCCCCCGTCTACTGTCAGCTCTGACAGTAGACGCCTTCACCCCGGCGCGTCCTAATAATCCCGTGGCGAGGGAGCTTGCTCCCGCTGGACTGCGAAGCAGGCCCTTCCCACCGTCATTGCGTTTCTACTGCTTTATTGGCGGCCCCTCAACCAGCCGAGGTGTACCCCCATGGAAAAGCGATTTCCCCCACGCTATTCACCAGACAGCCAACCGCTTGCCGGCCTTGAGTCGCCCTGGTTTCCGGGCTGGACGCTTTTCGTCGAGGATTATGACGCGGGCATTCCGGCCAGGCTGGTGGAGGGAGGACTGCTATGCATCGTCGATCCCTGGACCCAGATGGAGGTCGGTGATGTTTTCCACCTTTACTGGAAGGACAAAAAAAGGGGACGCATTTATTTTCGTAAGAGTAAGTCCGATGTAGGACACAGCTGCACCGGGCTACACCGCCTTGCGCCATTGCCTACAACTGCGCCAGAATCCGCCGGCTTGTGCGCCTGGGGCGCGGGTTCTATCGTTTGCCGGTCGCTGACAAATCAGCGATCGGGTTTAGCGACCCGGATCATTCTAGGCACATGAGCGCTCCATGCTTCATGGCAGATATGACTGCAATGACGTTATGGCGGCTGTATGTGGGAGACCTTCGGGTCTACCGGGTGCCTATGACCGGTTCGCTAACCTGCGTGCAGCTGCCACCCATTTCTGTTTAGCGACAGTTTTTGGTGGCTTCACCCCATAGGAGCTTCAATCATGTTCAAACCAACACCCAATCCGCCGGACACCGATCCAGACTCAACGACCTTCGACGACGCCGCCAAGCGCGCCCTCGACTTCTACCTCAAACCCGAGTCCGACACGAATCCGCCGCCAGGCAAGCTCTTCACCCTTGTGAATGGCATCGACACGGAGTGCCTGCTCGCGAACCTCAGTGAAACCCTGGCCTCTGCGGACGCCATGATCAGCGACCTGGCCTTCGAACTGGACGGCTCGCGACGACATGTAGCGTTGGGCATTCAGCAATTGATCGAGCTGGGCGGATTACTGGCGAACCGGGCGCTGGATAACGTCGATCCGCGCTAGCAGGCACACCCCATCCCCCTGTGGCGAGGGGATTTAGCGAAACGTCGCAGCGCCCCCTGATTCTATCTGGCATATCGAGTTGCTGGATTTTAGGGCTGCTTCGCACCCCAGCGGGGATGAATCCCCTCGCCACAGGGGGGCTTGCAGCACCAATCGCCGCTTTACTGAATATTCGAGTTTCCATATATTCGTCCTTCGCTTCCCCAGACTGTTTTCCGTCATGTCCAATCCCCACAATCCCGTCGATGTCTTCAAGGCCCTTGCGGATGACACCCGGACCCGCATTGCGCTGCTGGTGGCCCGCGAGGGGGAGTTGTGTGTCTGTGAGCTCACGGCCGCGCTGGACCTGAGCCAGCCGAAAATCTCCCGGCACCTGGCGCAGTTGCGTCATGCCGACCTGCTCAGTGATCGGCGGCAAGGGCAGTGGGTCTATTACCGTCTGCACCCACAATTGCCTTCCTGGATCAGCACCTTGCTGCAGCAGGCCCTGGCGGCCAATGCGGCCTGGCTGGCGGCGGATGTCGAGCGCCTGGCGGCGATGACCGATCGTCCGCTGGCGCGTTGCTGCTGACGCTGCTTATCAATCCCTCTTTCCAAGGCTGTAACGCATGCTTGTCGCGTCATTGATTTTCCTGCTGACCATAACCCTGGTGATCTGGCAGCCCAAAGGGCTCGGCGTTGGCTGGAGCGCGACGTTCGGCGCGCTGCTGGCGTTGTTGAGCGGGGTAGTGCAGATTTCCGACATCCCGCTGGTGTGGCAGATCATCTGGAATGCCACCGGTACCTTTGTCGCGCTGATCATCATCAGTCTGTTGCTGGACGAGGCGGGTTTTTTCGCCTGGTCGGCGCTGCACGTGGCCCGGTGGGGGCGGGGCAGTGGACGCAAGCTGTTTGCTTACATGGTGCTGCTCGGTGCCCTGGTGTCGGCGTTGTTCGCCAATGACGGCGCGGCGCTGATCCTCACGCCTATCGTGATTTCCATGCTGCTGGCCCTGCGGTTTTCCCCGGCGGCGACGTTGGCTTTCGTGATGGGGGCCGGTTTCATTGCCGACACCGCGAGCCTGCCGCTGGTGGTATCGAACCTGGTGAATATCGTCTCGGCGGACTTCTTCGGCATCGGCTTCAACCGCTACGCGGCGGTGATGGTGCCGGTGAACCTGGTGGCCGTGGCGGCCAGCCTGGCGATCCTGATGTGGTTTTTCCGCCGCGATATCCCCCGTGACTACGACCCGCATCAACTGGACGATCCGGCCCGTGCCATCCACGACACCGCCACGTTCTACGCGGGCTGGGCCGTGTTGGTGATTCTGCTGCTGGGGTGCTTTGCCCTGGAGCCCCTGGGCATTCCCATCAGTGCCATTTCGGCCGTCTGCGCCGCGTTGCTGCTGGCGGTTGCGGCACGCGGTCACAAAATTTCCACCCGCAAGGTCATGAAGGAAGCGCCGTGGCAGATCGTGATCTTTTCTCTGGGCATGTACCTGGTGGTCTATGGCCTGCGTAACGCGGGGCTGACCGACCACTTGGCCCGCTGGCTCGACGCTTTCGCCGGTTATGGTGTGTGGGGCGCGGCGATAGGCACCGGGGTATTGACGGCGTTGCTCTCGTCGGTCATGAACAACCTGCCGACGGTACTGGTCGGCGCGTTGTCTATCGATGCCAGCCAGGCCAGTGGCGCCGTGAAGGAAGCGATGGTCTACGCCAATGTCATCGGCAGCGACCTGGGGCCGAAGATCACGCCGATCGGCAGCCTGGCAACGCTGCTATGGCTGCATGTGCTGGCGCGCAAGGACATCCGGATTGGCTGGGGGTATTACTTCAAGGTTGGGGTGGTGTTGACGGTGCCGGTGTTGCTGGTGACGTTGGCGGCGTTGGCGTTGCGTTTGTCCTTTTAGACCGTAGCGACGCTATCGCGAGCAGGCTCGCTCCCACAGGGGGTATGACAAACACAAAACTTGTGTTCACTGAAGATCCGTTGTGGGAGCGAGCCTGCTCGCGATGGGGGCCGCCCAGGCAGCACAAAACTCAACCATTGCCCGGCACATCCGGCCACGGATCCGCCACCAGAAACACCCGCTCGGCCTCTTCCCACTCACCTTCGGCGTTTTCACTCAGGCGCACCATCAGCTGTGCGGGCGCCATTGGGTCCAGGGCCATTCGCCAGGCGTCCAGTTGAGCAGTGCTCCAGGTCTGCTCCGCCGGATAGTGGGCCGGCGCCAGCCAGGCGGCGCGGGGCAGGGGTTGCCAGCGGCCGGGCGGACGCTGGGCAATGAACGCCGGCCAGTCCCGCTGGCGCAGCCAACTGCCCCGCAGGTGCCTGGGGTGCGCGCCGCTTGGCGGTTCGGCCTGTCCGGGCCAGGGATAGAGCAGGTAGCCCCCCAGCCACAGCTCGGAGCGAAACAGCTCGAGCCCCGACGGTTCAATGCCCAGGGCTGCCAAGGCTTCACGGCTTTCCGGGCGCGCCGAGATCGGCAGCTGGTGTTCCCGCAGATGAGTCAGTTTACGGTCGAGCCGGTCATGACAGCCCGGACCGAGCCACTGCGCGGTGTCCCGGCCATCGCCCTGTTGAGGTCCGAGGTACAGCTTGATCGCCAGTTCCAGGTGATGGATGCCATCTTTATCGCGCAGCAGCAGGTCGAGTTCACCCAGGGTCTGGCCTTCGCGGCGGATCGGCAGGTTCGCGGCGATCAGCTCGATGCCCGGCGCATGCTGCACGGCAAACTGCCACAACCGCTCGTAATAGAGGCCCAGGCGCTGGGTCCGCCCCTGGGACAGCCAGTGCAGCAGCGGGTAGCTGTCGCGGTCCAGCTGCTGCAGCCACTGTTCCAGTCGGTGAGGGTGTTGCACCCAGTCGCTGCCGGTCAGGGGATGACGTTGGGGCCAGGGCGTGTCGATGAGCATCGGCGGGGCCAGTATCACCCACGCAAGATCGCGCACCTCGGGATGGCGCAAGCGACGGGGCAGGTCCAGCAATTCGGGAAAGAGGATCATTTTGCGAGCATAGCCTGTAGAGAAGGCTTAAAGAATTTTGTCTATGGGCCGCTTTCGCCCATAATCGGGTTTTTCGCCCGCCGCAGACCCTCGCAGGAGCCCCATGGAGCAATTTCGCAATATCGGCATCATCGGTCGCCTGGGCAGTTCGCAGGTCCTGGACACCGTTCGCCGCCTCAAACGTTTTCTCCTGGAGCGACACCTGCATGTGATCCTCGAAGATACCATCGCCGAAGTGCTGCCGGGCCATGGCCTGCAGACGTCGTCGCGCAAGATGCTCGGCGAGGTCTGCGACATGGTGATCGTGGTCGGCGGCGACGGCAGCCTGCTGGGGGCCGCACGAGCCCTGGCGCGGCACAACATTCCGGTGCTGGGGATCAACCGCGGCAGCCTCGGTTTCCTGACCGATATCCGCCCCGACGAGCTGGAAACCAAAGTGGCCGAGGTGCTCGACGGCCACTATCTGGTGGAAAACCGCTTCCTGCTGCAGGCCGAGGTCCGCCGTCACGCCGAAGCCATCGGCCAGGGCGACGCCCTCAACGACGTGGTGCTGCACCCCGGCAAATCCACGCGCATGATCGAATTCGAGCTGTACATCGACGGCCAGTTCGTCTGCAGCCAGAAGGCCGACGGCCTGATCGTTGCGACGCCCACCGGTTCCACCGCCTACGCGCTCTCCGCTGGTGGCCCGATCATGCACCCCAAGCTCGACGCCATTGTGATCGTACCCATGTACCCCCATACCTTGTCTGGGCGACCCATTGTGGTCGATGGCAACAGTGAGCTGAAAATCGTCGTGTCCAAGGATATGCAGATCTACCCGCAAGTGTCCTGCGACGGCCAGAACCATTTCACCTGCGCGCCGGGTGACACCATCACCGTCAGCAAGAAGGCGCAGAAGCTGCGCCTGATCCATCCACTGGATCACAATTACTACGAAGTCTGCCGGACCAAGCTCGGCTGGGGCAGTCGATTGGGAGGTAGAGGCGACTGATGCTCGATCCTGCGCGCAGTTACGATCTGATCGGTGACGTGCACGGATGCGCCCTGACCCTGGAACACCTGCTGGACCGACTCGGTTACCACAAGCAGGGCGGGGTCTGGCGCCATCCGTCGCGCATGGCCGTGTTCCTGGGCGATATCATCGACCGTGGGCCGCGGATCCGCGAGGCGTTGCATATCGTCCACGACATGGTCGTGGCCGGCCAGGCGTTGTGCATCATGGGCAACCACGAGTTCAACGCCCTGGGCTGGAGCACGCCGGCACTGCCGGGCAGTGGCCAGCGGTATGTGCGTGAACACACGCCGCGCCATGCCCGCCTGCTCAATGAAACCCTGACCCAGTTCGAGCAGTACCCCGGTGAATGGCACGATTTCCTCCAGTGGTTCTATGAACTGCCGCTGTTTATCGATGCCGGGCGCTTCCGGGTGGTGCACGCCTGCTGGGATGCCGGCCTGATCGAGCCGTTGCGTGGTCTGTTCCCGGACGCCCGGATCGACGAACACTTTCTTCAGGCCTCGGCGCAGGCGGGCAGTTTCGCCTGCACGGTGTTCGACCGCCTGCTGCGTGGCACCGACATGCGCCTGCCCCATGGCATGACCCTGACCGGTGGCGATGGCCTGACCCGCTCGTTCTTCCGCACCAAGTTCTGGGAGGACGATCCGAAAACCTATGGGGACATCGTGTTCCAACCCGATGCCTTGCCCGAGCCGGTGGCACGCAGGCCACTGTCTCCGGATGAAAAGAACAACCTGCTGCGCTACGGCGTCGATGAGCCTTTGCTGTTTGTCGGTCACTACTGGCGCAGCGGCAAACCCGCGCCGATCCGCGCGAACCTGGCGTGTCTGGACTACAGCGCGGTGCTCTACGGCAAGTTGGTCGCCTATCGGCTGGACCAGGAAACCCACCTGGACCCGCACAAGTTCGTCTGGGTCGATGTGGAACGGCCGGAGGTGGTGAAGTGAGCCTTGTCGCAGTGTTGCGCCTGCCTTTGACCGTGGACCTGAGCGGCTTCGTCAAGCTGTTGCAGCGCATGCAAGTACCCCATCGCGTCAGCGAAGAGGCGGGGGAGCAGGTGCTCTGGGTGCCGGACGAGATCGGTGAAGACGTGCGCTCCCTGTACGCGCGTTTTCCGGTGGGCGATCCGGAGCAACTGTTGGAACTCCCGGCCATGGGCACTGGCTCGCGGCGGCCCGGGATCGTCGAACAACTGACCCGCAGCCCCGTTACCACCCTGGTGCTGTTGCTGAGCGTGATCGTCAGCGCCGTGACTCTGCTGGGGGACAATCTCCAGGCCCTGCGGTGGCTGACCTTCCTGGAATTTCGCGTCGTCGGCGACTACATCCAGTTCTCGCCCCTGGCCGACAGCCTGGCTGCGGGGCAGTGGTGGCGCCTGGTGACACCGATGCTGATTCACTTCGGTTTTCTGCACATTGCCATGAATGGCATGTGGTACTGGGAACTGGGGCGGCGGATCGAAGCGCGCCAGGGCAGCATCAACCTGCTTGGACTGACGCTGCTGTTCAGCCTCGTGTCCAATTTCGTCCAGTACCTGGTCAGCGGCGCGACGCTGTTCGGTGGTTTGTCCGGTGTGTTGTACGGCCTGCTGGGACACTGCTGGATCTATCAACTGCTGGCGCCCAACCCGGCCTATCACTTGCCCCGCGGGGTGCTGGTGATGATGCTGGTGTGGCTGGCGCTGTGCCTGTCCGGGCTGGTCTCGATGATCGGTTTCGGAGAAATCGCCAACGGGGCCCACGTCGGCGGCCTGCTCGTCGGCTGCTTCACGGGCTTGTTGGGTGGGCTCTTCGCCCGCCGTAAAATGCCCCGGCAATGATACGAATGCCCCAATAGTCAGCTTAACCTTTTTTATTATTGGCACTTAAACGAACGCGCGGAGACCCCATGTCCTCGTTCAACGAAATGATCCAGAACATCACCCCCGACATCTACAAGAGCCTGAAGCTGGCCGTGGAAATCGGTAAATGGGCCGATGGCAACAAGCTCACCGCCGAGCAACGCGAGTTGTCGTTGCAGGCAATGATCGCCTGGGAAATCCAGAACCTGCCCGAAGAAGAGCGCACCGGCTACATGGGCCCGCAGGAGTGCCATTCGAAATCGATCGAAGTGCCGAACCTCCTGTTCAAGTCGGATGCCATCCATTGATCGAGATTGGCCGCGGTGCAATCAGCAAGATGTCGGCACGCCTGGACGGACCGACCGTTCAATATGCCTTTCGCCTGGGTGATGTCGAGGTGCCGGTCAACCCGTTGATCGGCAGCACGGTGCGCCTGGAGTTCCTTGGCGCGATCCACTGCAGCCACTGCGGACGCCGGACCAAGACCAGCTTCAGCCAGGGTTATTGCTACCCCTGCATGACCAAGCTGGCGCAATGCGATGTGTGCATCATGAGCCCCGAGCGCTGCCATTTCGACGCGGGCACCTGCCGTGAGCCGGCGTGGGGCGAGCAGTTCTGCATGACCGATCATGTGGTGTACCTGGCCAACTCTTCGGGGGTGAAGGTCGGGATCACCCGTGCCACGCAACTGCCGACCCGCTGGCTGGACCAGGGTGCGAGCCAGGCGCTGCCGATCCTGCGGGTTGCCACCCGTCAGCAGTCGGGGTTCGTCGAAGATCTGTTCCGCAGCCAGGTAGCGGACAAGACCAATTGGCGCGCCTTGCTCAAGGGCGATGCCGTCGCGGTGGACCTGCCGCGGATCCGCGACTCGTTGTTTGAAAGTTGCGCCCAGGGATTGCAGGGCTTGCAGGAACGATTCGGCCTGCAGGCGATCCAGACCATAGCGGACGTCGAACCCCTCGAGATCCGTTATCCGGTGGAGCAATACCCGGCCAAGATCGTCAGTTTCAACCTGGACAAGGACCCGATTGCCGAAGGCACGCTGCTGGGGATCAAGGGCCAGTACCTGATTTTCGACACCGGCGTGATCAACATTCGTAAATACACGGCTTACCAGCTCGCCGTGCATCAGTAGAAGGATTCGACCCATGCGCACCGAACAACCGAAGATGATCTACCTGAAGGACTATCAGGCGCCCGAGTACCTGATCGACGAGACACACCTGACCTTCGAGTTGTTCGAGGACCACAGCCTGGTCCATGCGCAACTGGTGATGCGTCGCAACCCCGAGCGGGGGGGCGGGCTGCCGCCGCTGGTGCTCGACGGGCAGCATCTGGAGCTGGTCTCCATCAAGCTCGACGACACCGACCTGGGGTCGGGCGACTACCAGTTGGACGACAGTCACCTGACCTTGCAGCCCAAGGTCCCGGCGTTCACGGTCGACACCACTGTGCGGATCCACCCGGAAACCAACACGGCCCTGGAGGGCCTGTACAAGTCCGGCGGCATGTTCTGCACCCAGTGCGAGGCCGAAGGTTTCCGCAAGATCACCTACTACCTCGACCGTCCGGACGTCATGAGCACGTTCACCACCACCGTGGTGGCCGAGCAGCATAGCTATCCGGTGCTGCTGTCCAACGGCAACCCGATTGCCAGCGGTCCCGGCGAAGACGGCCGGCATTGGGTGACCTGGGAAGATCCGTTCAAGAAGCCCGCTTACCTGTTCGCCCTGGTGGCCGGTGACCTGTGGTGCGTCGAAGACACCTTCACCACCATGACCGAACGCACCGTGGCGCTGCGCATCTATGTCGAGCCGGAAAACATCGACAAATGCCAGCACGCCATGACCAGCCTGAAGAAGTCCATGCGCTGGGACGAGGAGGTGTACGGCCGTGAGTACGACCTGGACATCTTCATGATCGTCGCGGTCAACGACTTCAACATGGGCGCCATGGAGAACAAGGGCCTCAATATCTTCAACTCCAGCGCGGTGCTGGCCCGTGCCGAAACCGCCACCGACGCCGCGCACCAGCGGGTCGAGGCCATCGTCGCCCATGAATATTTCCATAACTGGTCGGGCAACCGCGTGACCTGTCGCGACTGGTTCCAGCTGTCGCTCAAGGAAGGCTTTACGGTGTTCCGCGACGCCGGGTTCTCGGCCGACATGAACTCCGCCACCGTCAAGCGTATCCAGGACGTGGCCTATCTGCGTACCCACCAGTTCGCCGAAGACGCCGGTCCCATGGCCCATCCGGTGCGCCCGGACAGCTTCATCGAGATTTCCAACTTCTACACCCTGACCGTGTACGAGAAGGGCTCGGAAGTGGTCGGCATGATCCACACGCTGTTGGGAGCTGATGGTTTCCGCAAGGGCAGCGATCTCTACTTCCAGCGCCACGACGGCCAGGCTGTGACCTGCGATGACTTCGTCAAGGCCATGGAAGATGCCAACGGTGTCGACCTGACCCAGTTCAAACGCTGGTACAGCCAGGCCGGTACGCCACGGCTGGCGGTCAGCGAGTCCTACGACGCGACCGCCAGGACCTATAGCCTGACTTTCCGCCAGAGCTGCCCGCCGACCCCGGACAAGGCGGAAAAACTGCCGTTCGTGATTCCCGTCGAGCTGGGCCTGCTGGACAGCCAGGGCGCCGGGATCCCGCTGCGCCTGACCGGCGAAGCGACGGCAAACGGCACATCCCGGGTGATCTCGGTGACCGAAGCCGAACAGACCTTCACGTTTGTCGACATCGCTGAAAAACCGCTGCCTTCCTTGTTGCGGGGCTTCTCGGCGCCGGTGAAGCTGAGCTTCCCCTACGACCGCGACCAATTGATGTTCCTGATGCAGCACGACAGCGACGGCTTCAACCGTTGGGATGCCGGCCAGCAACTGTCGGTGCAGGTGTTGCAGGAACTGATTGCTCAGCATAAGAAGGGCGAGAGCCTGGTGCTGGACCCGCGTCTGGTCAGCGCATTGCGCACGGTACTGTCGGATGAAACCCTGGATCAGGCCATGGTCGCGGAAATGCTCTCGCTGCCAAGCGAAGCCTACCTGACGGAAATCAGCGAAGTGGCCGACGTCGAGGCGATCCATGCCGCCCGTGAGTTCGCTCGCCAGCAACTGGCCGACAACCTGTTCGAGGCCTTGTGGTTGCGCTATGAGGCCAACCGCGACCTGTCGAAACGCACGCCCTATGTGGCCGAAGCCGAGCATTTTGCCCGCCGTGCGTTGCAGAACATCGCCCTGTCTTACCTGATGCTGACCGACAAGCCCGAAGTGCTGAGTGCCACCCTGGAGCAGTTCGACAGCGCCGACAACATGACCGAACGTCTCACGGCGCTGGCGGTGCTGGTCAATTCGCCGTTCGAAACCGAGAAGGCCCGGGCGCTGGAAGTGTTCGCGGAAAACTTCAAGGGCAACCCGCTGGTGATGGACCAGTGGTTCAGTGTCCAGGCCGGCAGCCCCCTGCCGGGAGGCCTGGAGCGAGTCAAGGCGTTGATGGAGCACCCGGCGTTCAACCTCAAGAACCCGAACAAGGTGCGGGCACTGATCGGTGCGTTCGCCGGGCAGAACCTGATCAACTTCCACGCCGCCGACGGCTCGGGTTACCGCTTCCTGGCGGACCTGGTCATCCAGCTCAACGGCTTCAACCCGCAGATCGCCTCGCGGCAACTGGCACCGCTGACCCGCTGGCGTAAATACGACAGCGCCCGTCAGGCGCTGATGAAAGCCGAGCTGGAGCGCATCCTGGCGTCCGGCGCGCTGTCCAGCGATGTGTTCGAGGTGGTGAGCAAGAGCCTGGCTTGACCTTGATGCCGTGGTTTACCTGGTGAACCGCGGCGCTCTAATCGCGAGCAGGCTCGCTCCCACAGTGGATCTTCAGTGAACACACATCGTGTGACCAACCGAGACCCCTGTGGGAGCGAGCCTGCTCGCGATTGGGCGCACCACAATGCCGGTTCTGAAATAATCGCTTATCACCCCACCGAATACCCCGCCATTCACCCCCTGCACCAACCCCCCTGGTTAACAAAAGATAACGTGGCGTCGATTGTCAGGCCTTCCGAAAGCCCGATAGGATAGGTCAGCTTCCGAAGTGGCTCTAGATTGCAGGTTTGCGCCCCGATCGAGCTGCCTACGGCGCCCTGAAAGGTCGAATGGCCTAACAATAATAATGGGGGAAAAGGTCTATGAACGAGCCTGTCATGGCCGTGGGTCGCGCCCGCCAGCCGGTGCTGCGCCGAGTCGCGTTGCTGGCCTCGGCGCTCTCGCTGCTGGGCTCTGTGGGGTTGTCGGCACCGGCGCTGGCCGTTGCAGCCACGACAACCGATGTCATCTATTCGGTCGAATCGGCCAAGGCCAGCAAGACCCTGATGCTCGACGTGGTTCACGCCGGCCAGCGCCTGGTGGCGGTCGGGGATCGTGGGCACATTGTCTATTCGGACGACCAGGGCGCTTCCTGGACCCAGGCCAAGGTGCCGACCCGGCAACTGCTCACCGCCGTTTTCTTCGTCGATGACAAGCATGGCTGGGCCGTGGGGCACGACGCGCAGATCCTTGCCAGCGAAGACGGTGGCAGCACCTGGACCCGGCAGTTCGAAGACCTCACCCGTGAAGCGCCGCTGCTGGACGTCTGGTTCAAGGATGTCCGTCAGGGTTTCGCCGTGGGCGCGTACGGTGCGTTGCTCGAAACCACCGACGGTGGCAAGCACTGGGAAGACGCCAGCGACCGTCTCGACAACGAAGATCAGTTCCACCTCAACGCCATCGCGGCGGTAAAAGACGCCGGGCTGTTCATCGTCGGCGAGGCTGGCAGCATGTACCGCTCCGCCGACTGGGGCCAGACCTGGGAGAAGCTCGAAGGTCCGTACCAGGGCTCGCTGTTCGGCGTCATCGGCACCGCGCAGCCTTCGACGCTGCTGGCCTACGGCTTGCGCGGCAACCTCTATCGCTCCACCGATTTCGGCGGCTCCTGGGAGCAGGTCGAGCTCAAGGTCGCCCGGGGTACCCTGGAGTTCGGCTTGTCAGGGGCGACCTTGTTGCCGGACGGTTCCATCGTGATCGTCGGCAACGGCGGCAGCGTGGTGCGCAGTACCGACGACGGTGTGAGCTTCAGCGTCTTCAACCGTCCGGACCGGATTTCCGTGGCAGCCGTCACGGCGGCGGGTAATGGCAACCTGGTCCTGGCCGGACAGGGCGGCGTGCGCACCACCACGGCCAGCGGCGCTGAACTGAACAAATGAGCCGCGGATATGAGTCGGGCACAATAACAAGAAGGCGGACCCCATGAGCAGTCATCACCAAGACAAGGCGACGTTCCTCGAGCGCCTGATTTTCAACAACCGCCCGGCAGTGATCGTCATTTGCCTGCTGGTCAGCGTTTTTCTGTTCTGGCAGGCCACGCTGATCCGTCCTTCCACCAGCTTTGAGAAAATGATCCCCCTCAAGCATCCGTTCATCGAGAAGATGCTCGAACATCGCAACGACCTGGCGAACCTTGGCAACACGGTGCGGATTTCCGTGGAAGCCACCAACGGCGACATCTTCTCCAAGGACTACATGGAGACCCTGCGCCAGATCCATGACGAGGTCTTCTACATACCCGGCGTCGACCGTTCCGGCCTCAAGTCACTGTGGAGTCCGAGCGTGCGCTGGACCGAAGTGACGGAAGAGGGCTTCGCCGGCGGCGAGGTGATTCCCCAGAGCTACAACGGTTCGGCCGACAGCCTCGACCTGCTGCGCAACAACGTGCTCAAGTCCGGCCAGGTCGGGCGCCTGGTGGCCAACGATTTCAAATCGAGCATCGTCGACATCCCGTTGCTGGAGTCCTACCCGGATCCCCAGGACCAGGGCAAGTTGCTGAAACTGGACTACCAGAAGTTCTCCCACGAGCTCGAAGACAAGATCCGCCACAAGTTCGAAGTCCAGAACCCCAACGTACAGATCCACATTGTCGGATTTGCGAAGAAGGTCGGTGACCTGATCGATGGCCTGATCATGGTGGTGATGTTCTTCGGCGTGGCCTTCGTTATCACCCTGGTCCTGCTGTACTGGTTCACCCACTGCATGCGCAGCACCATCGCGGTGTTGAGCACCACGTTGGTGGCAGTGGTCTGGCAGTTGGGGCTGATGCACGCGGCCGGGTTCGGGCTGGATCCCTATTCGATGCTGGTGCCGTTCCTGATTTTCGCCATCGGGATTTCCCACGGGGTGCAGAAAATCAACGGCATTGCCTTGCAGTCCAGCGAGGCTGACAACGCTCTGACGGCTGCGCGGCGCACCTTCCGGCAACTGTTCCTGCCGGGGATGATCGCGATCCTGGCGGATGCGGTGGGTTTCATTACCTTGCTGATCATCGACATCGGCGTGATCCGCGAGTTGGCCATCGGTGCGTCCATCGGCGTGGCGGTGATCGTGTTCACCAACCTGATCCTGCTGCCGGTGGCCATTTCCTACGTCGGCATCAGCAAGCGCGCCATCGAGCGCAGCAAGAAAGACGCGACGCGCGAGCATCCGTTCTGGCGGTCGCTGTCGAACTTCGCCAGCGCAAGGGTCGCGCCGGTGTCCATTGCCCTGGCGGTGCTCGCCTTCGGTGGTGGTCTCTGGTACAGCCAGAACCTGAAGATCGGCGACCTCGACCAAGGGGCCCCGGAACTGCGTCCCGACTCGCGCTACAACCAGGACAACAACTTCATCATCAGCAACTATTCCACCAGTTCCGACGTGCTGGTGGTGATGGTCAAGACCAAGGCCGAAGGCTGCTCGCGCTATGAAGCCATGGCACCGATCGATGACTTGATGTGGAAGATGCAGAACACCGAGGGCGTGCAATCGGCGATTTCCCTGGTGACCGTGTCCAAGCAGATGATCAAGGGCATGAACGAGGGCAACCTGAAATGGGAAACCCTGTCGCGCAACCCAGACGTGCTGAACAACTCCATTGCCCGAGCCGATGGCCTGTACAACAACAACTGCTCCCTGGCACCGGTGCTGGTGTTCCTCAACGATCACAAGGCCGAGACCCTGGACCGTGCAGTGAAGGCGGTGCAAGCCTTCGCCCAGGAAAACAACCGCGAGGGCCTGGAGTTCATCCTGGCCGCCGGTAACGCCGGCATCGAAGCGGCTACCAACGAAGTGATCAAGGAGTCGGAACTGACCATCCTGATCCTGGTGTACATCTGCGTGGCGACCATGTGCATGATCACCTTCCGCTCCTGGGCGGCGACCCTGTGCATCGTGCTGCCGCTGGTGTTGACTTCGGTGCTGGGCAACGCCCTGATGGCCTTCATGGGCATTGGCGTGAAAGTCGCAACCCTGCCGGTGGTGGCGCTGGGGGTGGGGATTGGCGTGGACTATGGGATTTACATCTACAGCCGCCTGGAAAGCTTCCTGCGGGCCGGGTTGCCGTTGCAGGAAGCTTATTACCAGACGCTGAAGTCCACCGGCAAAGCCGTGCTGTTCACCGGCTTGTGCCTGGCGATCGGGGTGTGCACCTGGATCTTCTCGGCCATCAAATTCCAGGCGGACATGGGGTTGATGCTGACCTTCATGCTGCTGTGGAACATGTTCGGCGCGTTGTGGCTGCTGCCGGCATTGGCGCGGTTCCTGATCAAGCCGGAGAAGCTGGCGGGGCAGAAAGGTAATTCGTTGTTTGCCCACTGACTGATACCTGTGGGAGCAAAGCTTGCTCGCAATTGCGATAAGCCAGCAACAATGTTGATTGGTCTGTCGCTATCGCGAGCAAGCTTTGCTCCTACAGAGCGGGGCGGTGCGACGTTTCGCTAAATCCCCTCGCCACAAAAGCGGACGCTATCCCTCCAGCAATCAAGGCGCCAACGGCAGGAACCTGCTCTGCGCCAACGACTTGCTGATCTGCCCCCGATGCACATTCACCACCGCATAAGGGCTGGTGGCCTTGGCCAGTAGTGAGTGGTAGTGCTCCTTGCGTTGTTCCTTGGTCTTGAGGTGCGCGACGCTGAAGTTGTCTTTCGGCGTATCGGCGGCTTCGTAATGAAAGTGCGCGTACCAGATAGGGAAGCCGTCAGGGTCGTTGATGGCGTATTCCTGGAGGAAGTCCTTGCGGGTTCCTTGCAGGGCCGTGCGGTCGCCGAGCCGGGCCACCTGGATCAGGTTTTTCTCGAACAGGAAGCGAAGGTTGCCGTCGGTGGGTGGCAGTTTCAGGCTCAGTTCGATACGCAGGTCACTGCCCTTGGCGGTCAGGTTGGCGGCGGCGTCTGACAACAGCTGGCCCAGGGCATCGTTTGCCGGGGTGCGTGAGGTTGGCGATGCGGTGAGGGCCCGATCGAGTTCTTCGGAAAGTGTGCGGAAGTGACTCGCTTCATTGTTCAGGATTTCCTCGATCTCCTGAGGATGACGGCAGTGGGTCTTGTAGCTTTCAGCGCGGCTCATGCGCTTGTCCAGCTCGTCGAGCAGTGCTCGCCCATGGGCCCGGATCGCCTTGATCGATCGCGTCTGGGGCGCCGGGGTCGGACGCCGTACGTCGACCACATCCCAGACATCCTCGTGGCGCGAATAGGTGGCGAGTACTTGGTTGTTGGCTTCGGAGCGCATTTCGACGACTTCGATGGGCAGGCTCGTGCCGGCGGGTTTCAGGTCGCCGATCAAGACCCCGTTGTGGCGGGTTCTGATCAACTTTTTCTGTGGCAGCCCGGCGCCGGTCCTGGGGCGTTTCGGCGTACGCTTGCGCGGTTTTGGCTCGGGTTTGATTTCGGCGGCGAGTTTGCTGGAGACCTCCTGGTATAGGCCCTCGACCAGTTTGACCAACCTGTCGAAATAGGACTCGTTGATGTCGTCCAGGTAAAGGGCCTTTGTCCCCTTCAACGTATCCAGGGTCTTGCCGTAATGCTCGGTCAGGCTTTCCAGCACTTCGAGTTTTTCCGCCGGGGAGACGTCGTACGTTTGCAGGTCCCAATGGGAGCGCATGTGCTCCATCAATGGCATGAGAATGCGAAGCAGGCGGTTGGGCAGGGCGGATTGCCGGTTTTTCACCGACAGTACGGGGAGCGTGGAGAGCTGCATGGTTTTGCTGCCGATGGCGTTCTTCTCATCCAGGGGCCGGTTGCTGGTCAGCCGTTCAAATGCCCGCGCGCCCGACGCATCAAGGTTCGATAGCTGCTCGAGGTAATTGTCCTTGAGTTCCAACCAATAGATCGCTCGGTCGTTGATGTCACTCTTGGCGTCGAGGTACTTCATGTAGGCTTCGTAGTCGCGGTCGACAATTTCCCTGATGTCGGCACGCTCTCCAAACTGGGGATGTACTCGCTGGATGGCCACGCGCTCCTTTTCGGTGATCAGGAACGCCTTGCGGGCATTGTTGATCAGGTTTTCCATGAGCACATGCATGTAACCGGACGGGAAACCGATGCCCAGGCTGACGCGTTCGGCCGCGCTATCCGCCAGCTTCAGGTATATCTCGGTCTGCTCCTTGAGCAGGTCATAGAAAATCTTGCGTTTCGCCGCCCTCTGGGCTTCGGTGTAGTTGCCGCCTTCCTCGGTCCGGGTCATGACTTGCTGGGCCACGTCCAGGGCTTTTTGTCGATCGGCATCTTGCGCCTCCAACCGCTTGGATTCTTCGGTCAACTGCTGGACCCGCTGCAGGTTGACACGGCGCTGTGCCTCCACCCGCTTGGGCGGTGCGCCGCCGAGTAGACGCAGGCGCAGATCCAGGTGCCAGTGTCCGTTCTTATCGACTCGCAGCGAGGGACCGTTTTTTTCAGCGTCGAGTGGATCGAGCGGGTCAACGATGGTTGCGCTGCCGCCCGCTTCAGGCGTGATCCGATACAGGACACCTTCAACCTTGGCATGCCATTTATTGTTGATCACGTACAGGCCCTTGTAGGGGCCGTTCTCAATCGGTGCGAGGGGGGAAGAGGGGGTCGATACCTGTAAACGTTGCAGTCTGGCCTGGAGTGCTGGTGTCAGGCGACCACTGGCCCTGGCGAAACTGAAGTCCAGGCGCCTGCCGGTATCGATGTTGGCGTCGGGCAAGGTGACGGTGCCCTCTACGAGGGTGGGCGCCTGCGGTGCAGGCCATTGCTCGGCGATGGCGCGCGGCGCGGGAGGGCGCATGGCTTGTTCCTTTATCGATTCGGGCACGACCGCACGAGTCGCAGGCCCATGACCGGCGGGCGACTGGCTCACCAACAGGGCCAGGTTGACGAGCAGATCGACGGCAGCCAGCTCCCGGGCCACCGGGTCCTCGCCGCTCAGCGCCGGTATGTCCTGTTGGGCGCTGGCCATCAGGTTCCAGAGCCAGACGGTGGTCATGGCCGGGCCGCGCAGCAAAGGAAACAGCAGCGTGTTGAACAACAGACTGCCACCTTCGAGCAACACCGCCCAGCGGCTCTCGCTGTTGGACACCGAGTCCCGGTCGGCCTGGGTGACCAGGGCTTGAGCGTTGCAGCCGTAGAGGTACTGCATCAGCTCGCCCTCGTGCAGCGATTGCAGCAGCTCGCCGCGGGTATCGTCGACGGCGAGGGTGGCTGGGGCGGGTTTGTCGGGAACATTGAATTCGTCGCCGCTGAAGAACCGCACGATGTGGGGTTCCAGGAATCCGCCGTTGGCATAGATCGGGCGTGCGGCGTCAGGCAACCAGGTCAGGATGCTGTCCTGCAGGCTCCCAGTGGTGGCGATGGCCTGCAACAGCGCTTCGCGTGTGGGAAACTCTTGCAGCGAGGGCGCGTAGAGCGGCCGATACAACAGGTGCGGGCCGGTGGCGGTGTCCTGCCCTTCGATGATGAACATGTTGGTCACGATATCGGGCTGGGCCTGGGGTTTGCGCAGCAAACCCAGGTGGCGAATCACTACCGGGCGACCCTCGACCTGCTGGCTCGCCGCGTCGGGTTGCTGGACCGCTTCCAGCAGGCGCAAGCCTTGGAGGGTCACGCCGTTCTCGTGGTTCAGCCTCTGCTTCAGCGCCTCGAGCATCAGTTGCGCCGGGATCTGTTCGGCGAAGATCCGTTGCCGGTTCTGTGCCTGGGGCGAGTCGCCGAGTAAATGCTGTTGCAGATAGCGAGGATAGGTCGCGCCAATATCGACCTGTTCGATCAGCGCGGTTATGAAGCCCGGCGTCAGCCAGGTCGGCAGCGTCTGGCCCTGGCGATGGCTGAGGGTGAAGGTGCCGCTGGGGCGGGCGACGAGATTGTGGATGGCCAGTTCGGTCAGGCTCATCTGCCGCTTCTCGGTGAGGCCGACGGTTCCGGGATAGCCTGCCGAAACGCTGAACGTCAGCACTACATCGTCGGGTTGGTAACGGCCCGATGGCAGCTTGTCCGCGCTGCTGTCGTTGGTCTGTCGCAGGCGGCCGAGCAAGGCGTCGACGGTGAAGGCCTTGATGTCGTCGATGCCACCGAGAAATGTCTGGCCCTGATGGCGTTTTTTTGCGCTGGCCAGGACCAGGCTGTAGTGCTGGAAGGTCGTCTGGTCGACGATGGAGGCGTTTTTCAGCCATTCGGGCAACAGCGACCCAAGGCGTGCCGAAGTGTCAGGCGACGGTCGGGGGGCCTCCAGCAGCGAGCGCGCCGGGTCGCTCAAGTCGGCATAGAGGCGCTTCAGGTCTTGCTGGTCGATTCGGGCAGGCAGTTGCACAGCCTTGAGGTCGACCAATTGCTGCTCCAGCAACATCGCCGCCTGGCGCTCGAAGACGTTGCCGCCGATTTCGTAGCGTTGGCAAGTGATGGTGCCGACGGTGTACTGGCGGGCAATCCATTCGCCCCAATGCTGATTGAAGGCCTCCAGGGAAGCAAAAGACTTGACGGCGCTGCCGGGGCTGCACAGCAGGAATTCGGCGGTGCCGTTCTTGATGCGGACCAGGAGGATATCGCCGCCGACCAGCACGGTGCGGGTGCTGCCCTGGGTGAGCCAGGTTTCCAGGTTGTAGGCGTACACAGGGGCCTGTCGGTTGAGACAAAAGCGCAGCGCCCGGTCCGGCCAACGGACGATCTGGTCCAGGGCCTCCCGTGCCGTATCCGTGAGCTCGGGTTGTTGCAGACCACGGATGCTCAGTGTGTTCCTGAGTACATCGCTGAGCCAGCGCCAGCGGCTGGTTCGGCCACTTGTCGCGGTCTGGTCACCGCTGTCGATGTCCTCGTTCCAGTAGCGGACCAGGGCATCCTCCAGCCCGATCGGCAGGGTCCAGGCCAGTTCAAGTATGGATTTCTTGATGAGCTGCATGTCCAGGCCCCGATCGCCTGACCAGAGGCGGCGTGGCGGGCTGTCGGAGAGAAAACAGTCAAACGCTCCCTGTGGGTCGAAGTCCGGGGGCGTGCCGGTGGCCAGGTAGTCGAGGGCTGCGGACATCAAGGGCTGGAAGTGCCAACCGCGTGTGACCGGGTCTGGCATCGCCAATTGGGTCCTGGAGAGGTCGATCTTCAGCCAGGGGTCTCTTTGCTTGATCGCTTGTTCGAGCATGCCTCGGGCGACCTGTTCGAAGGTCGGGCGACTGGCGAAGTGCAGGCTGACGTTTTGGGCCAACGCGGGGATCGCGTCAGCGGTGGAGGGGGTGGTCATGAGAAGTCCTTTTCACAAAACATGGCCGTCGGGATGACGGCGTGAAAAGTATCGACTGCTCAGTCCGGTGCGGGTGGTACATAGATACCACCGTGCCTGGGAAGAAGTGTGCCGGGTCTGTTCGGCAACGATGGCGGGGGATCAGTTGGTTTCGTTGCCCAGTACCACGTTCAGCGCGCTGCGGGCGTCGTCCAGTTGCACCAACGTCGCATGGCGGGCGCCGAGGGCGTCGCGATTCTCGATGGCGGTGAGGATCGCCTTGTGCCGTGGCATCGCCAGCTCATGCAGGTTCGGTCGCTGGTTGGAATGCTTGAGTGCTTCGGCAATGGCCACCGACAGCATGTTGCACAGATTGGCGAGCAGGTCATTGTGGGTAGCGTCGGCGATCCGGCTATGGAAATCCAGGTCCGGTTGCAGCAGCGCTTCGGGCGTCGGTGCCGCGTCCATGCGCTCATAGGCTTCGCGGATGGCGGCGATGTCGGCGTCGGTGGCGAACTGTGCGGCCAGGGCGGCAGCGGCCGGTTCGATGATGCTGCGCACGCTGGTCAACAAGCCGAAGAACTCATTCTGCGGGCTGCTCTGCATCAACCAGTGCAACACATCCGGGTCAAGCATGTGCCATTCCCGACGGGCCTTGACCACCGTGCCCACTCGCGGCCGCGAATAAACCAGGCCTTTGGCAACCAGCACCCGCGTGGCTTCACGCAGTACCGGACGGCTCACGGCGTACTCTTCGCACAGCAAGGCTTCAGCGGGCAACTTGTCATCGGGCTTGAAGCGTCCGGACACGATCTGCATGCCCAGTTCCTGGACGATGCGCGCGTGCATGCTTTTGCGGTCGGAAGGTTTGCGGTAATCCATGGGGGGCGGCGCGATCCTGTGGAGGAGATGCTGCGCATGATAGCAGGCGCAGCGAGGGCGGGTCGCTAGTGCGATTTTTGATTTAGATGCCGATCCATTGTGGGGCTTTTGTGGGAGCCGAGCTTGCTCGCGATGAGGCCCTTCCAGTCAACATCTCTGTTGTCTGTTACACCGCTATCGCGAGCAAGCTCAGCTCCCACAAAAGCCCACAGGGATTTGGTGGGATCAATGGGAGTGTCGCGGCACCTCGGCGCCGCGGCAGCCCACCAGGAAGTCGAAGTCGCAGCCCTGGTCCGCTTGCAGTACATGGTTGATGTACAACTGACGGTAGCCGCCTACCAGCAGTTGCTGTGGCGGGGCCAGATCGGCCAGGCGGGCGGCGAGTTCGGCATCGGAAATGTCCAGGTGCAGGCGACCACTGGCGCAATCCAGTTCGATGAAGTCGCCTTCCTTCACTGCGGCCAGCGGACCGCCGGCCGCGGCCTCCGGTGCCACGTGCAACACCACGGTGCCATAGGCGGTGCCGCTCATGCGGGCGTCGGAAATCCGCACCATGTCGGTCACGCCCTGGGCCAGCAGCTTGGCCGGCAAGCCCATGTTGCCCACTTCAGCCATGCCCGGATAACCCTTGGGTCCACAGTTCTTCATCACCAGGATCGAGTTGGCATCCACCTCCAGTTCCGGGTCGTTGATCCGTGCCTTGTACTCGTCGAAGTTCTCGAACACCACTGCGCGACCGCGATGCTGCATCAGCTCGGGAGTGGCGGCAGAGGGCTTGAGCACCGCCCCCAATGGCGCCAGGTTGCCGCGCAACACGCAAATGCCGCCGTCGGCGCGGATCGGGTTGTCCAGGGTGCGGATGACTTCATCCTGGCCGTAGATCGGTGCGTCCTTGGTGTTCTCGCCGAGGCTCTTGCCGTTGACGGTCAGGGCGTTCGGGTGGGGGATCAGGTTGGCTTCACCGAGGCGACGCAGCACGGCGGGCAGGCCACCGGCATAGTAGAACTCCTCCATCAGGAAGCGTCCCGAGGGTTGCAAGTCGACGATGGTCGGCATGCCGCGACCGATGCGGGTCCAGTCGTCCAGATCCAGCTGCACGCCGATGCGCCCGGCGATGGCCTTGAGGTGGATCACCGCGTTGGTGGAGCCGCCGATGGCCGCGTTGACCCGGATGGCGTTTTCAAAGGCTTCCTTGGTCAGGATCTTCGACAGCTTCAGGTCTTCACGGACCATTTCCACGGCGCGCATGCCGGACATGTGGGCCAGCACATAGCGGCGCGCATCCACGGCCGGAATCGCGGCGTTATGGGGTAGCGACGTGCCGAGGGCTTCGGCCATGCAGGCCATCGTCGAGGCGGTACCCATGGTGTTACAGGTGCCGGCCGAGCGGGACATGCCGCCCTCGGCCGCGAGGAAATCGTCGAGGGTGATGGTGCCGGCCTTCACCTGTTCGCTCAACTGCCAGACCACTGTGCCCGAGCCGATGTCCTGGCCCTTGTGCTTGCCGTTGAGCATGGGGCCACCGGTGACGACGATAGCCGGCACGTCGCAACTGGCGGCGCCCATCAGCAGGGCGGGGGTGGTCTTGTCGCAACCGGTGAGCAGCACCACGCCGTCGATCGGGTTGCCGCGAATCGCCTCTTCCACGTCCATGCTCGCCAGGTTGCGGGTCAACATGGCGGTAGGGCGCAGGTTCGATTCGCCGTTGGAAAACACCGGGAATTCCACCGGGAAACCCCCGGCTTCGATCACGCCGCGCTTGACGTGCTCGGCGATCTGCCGGAAATGCGCGTTGCACGGGGTCAGTTCCGACCAGGTGTTGCAGATGCCGATGATCGGCTTGCCATGGAACTGATGGTCGGCGATGCCCTGATTTTTCATCCAGCTGCGGTACATGAAGCCGTTTTTGTCGGCGGTGCCAAACCATTGGGCCGAGCGCAGGGAGGGTTTTTTATCAGACATGATCGATTCTCTTATTGTATGACTATATTGTTCTGGATGAAGCGTAACATAAGCGCAATTTGTGCGGTTTGGAAGTGTTGTTGGGTAAATAGTATTACTATATAGTCCGGCTCAATGGAGGGGTTGTCCTGGCGTGCATTCGCGAGAGAAATCCCCCGAGGTTCCATAACAACAACAATCGGAGACCGGTCCCATGAGCCAGGAATTGCGGCTTATCCGTCGCATCACACTGAAACTGATTCCCTTCCTGATCCTGCTGTACCTGATCGCCTATGTAGACCGCTCTGCCGTGGGCTTTGCCAAGCTGCACATGGGCGCTGAACTGGGTATCGGCGATGCCGCCTACGGCTTGGGCGCAGGGTTGTTTTTCATCGGTTACTTCCTGTTGGAAATTCCCAGCAACCTGATGCTCGAACGCTTCGGCGCCCGGCGCTGGTTCGCCCGGATCATGATCACCTGGGGCGCCATCACCATCGGCATGGCGTTTGTGCAGGGCCCCCACAGTTTCTATGTGATGCGCTTTTTGCTCGGTGCGGCCGAAGCCGGTTTCTTTCCCGGCGTGCTGTACTACATCACCCAGTGGTTCCCGGTTCGCCATCGCGGCAAGATCCTGGGCCTGTTCATTCTGTCCCAACCCATTGCCATGATGATCACCGGTCCCGTTTCCGGTGGGTTGCTAGGCATGGACGGTGTATTGGGCCTGCACGGCTGGCAGTGGTTGTTCATCGTCATTGGCCTGCCGGCGATGCTGCTGACCTGGCCGGTGCTGCGCTACCTGCCGGATGGCCCGCAACAGGTGAAGTGGATGGACCAGGCCGAGAAGGACTGGCTGACCGGTGAACTGAAAAAGGACCTGCAGGAGTACGGCCAGACCCGTCACGGTAATCCGCTGCACGCCCTGAAGGACAAGCGGGTCTTGCTGCTGGCGCTGTTCTACCTGCCGGTGACCCTGAGTATCTATGGCCTGGGCCTGTGGTTGCCGACGCTGATCAAGCAGTTCGGCGGCAGCGACCTGGTGACCGGCTTCGTGTCTTCGGTGCCCTATATTTTCGGCATCATCGGATTGTTGGTCATTCCCCGCAGCTCCGACCGCTTGAACGATCGCTATGGTCACCTGGCCGTGCTCTACGTATTGGGTGCCATGGGGCTGTTCCTCAGCGCCTGGCTGTCGGTGCCGGTGCTGCAACTGGCGGCGCTGTGCCTGGTGGCGTTTGCACTGTTCTCCTGCACGGCGGTGTTCTGGACCTTGCCGGGACGGTTCTTTGCAGGCGCCAGCGCGGCGGCGGGCATCGCGTTGATCAACTCGGTGGGTAACCTGGGTGGCTATATCGGGCCGTTCGTGATCGGTGCACTGAAGGAATACACCGGCAACCTGGCTTCGGGGCTGTACTTCCTGTCCTGTGTGATGGTGTTCGGCCTGGTGTTGACCGGCGTGGTGTACCGCCTGCTGGAGCGCAAGCATGCGCTGCCGGCGGACCAGTTCGCAGCCAGTGCGCGGGGGGCGACGCGTACCTGATTCAGGGGGGGCGCCCCGATCCACTGTGGGAGCGAGCCTGCTCGCGATAGCGTCGGGTCAGCTTGCATCCCTGTTGAATGTGCCGCCGTCATCGCGAGCAGGCTCGCTCCCACAGGGGGCTGATGCTGTATTTGAGTTGTGTTTACAGGAGAAAACCATGCGTTTAGTTCAGTTCGAATTGGATAACGGTGAGCGCCGCGTCGGTGTGGTCGACGGCGACCGGGTGCGGGAAGTGCAATGCGCGACGACCGTGCGTGAGCTGGCGCTGGCGGCCATCGGGGCGGGTGTGAAGCTGCAAGAGCAGGTCAACGGCCTGGGATTCGGTGCCGAGCATGATTACGCGCGGTTGCGCGGTGAGCTGCGCATCCTGCCGCCGCTGGATCATCCAGACCCGGCGCACCTGCTGGTCAGCGGCACCGGCCTGACCCACCTGGGCAGTGCCTCGGCCCGGGACAAGATGCACCAGCAGGCCGGCGACGAAGCCGCCATGACCGACACCATGCGCATCTTCAAGTGGGGCGTGGAGGGGGGCAAACCCGAGGCCGGCCAGGCCGGCGTGCAACCGGAGTGGTTCTACAAGGGCGACGGCAGCATCGTCGTCCGTCCGGGGCATCCGTTCCCGTTGCCGCCGTTCGCCGAAGACGCCGGCGAAGAGCCGGAAATCAGCGGCCTGTACGTCATAGGTCTCGACGGCAAGCCTTATCGCCTGGGCTTCGCGGTGGGCAACGAGTTTTCCGACCACGTAATGGAGCGCAAGAATTATCTGTACCTGGCCCATTCGAAACTGCGCAGCTGCAGCTTCGGTCCGGAACTTCGTGTCGGTGAATTGCCTCAACATCTATCCGGGAGCAGTCGTATCCTGCGCAACGGCGAAGTGCTGTGGCAGAACGAATTCCTCAGTGGCGAGGCCAACATGTGCCACAGCCTTGAAAACCTGGAATTCCACCATTTCAAGTACAGTCAGTTCCTGCGTCCGGGGGATGTGCACGTTCACTTCTTCGGCACCGCGACCCTGTCGTTCGCCGATGGCATCCGTACCCAGCCGGGGGATGTGTTCGAAATCAGCCAGGCCGAATTCGGCGCGCCGCTGGTCAACGGCATTGCCCCGGTGGACGCGGTGTTCAACCCGGGTACTATCGGCACACTTTAAGAGGAGACTTGCGATGAACCAGATCCTTGGTCACAACTACATCGGTGGGGCGCGCAGCGCGGCCGGCCAGACGCGTTTGCAGAGCCTCGATGCCAGCACTGGCGAAGCCTTGCCGGGTGATTTCATCCAGGCCACGGCTGAAGAGGTCGATGCAGCCGCCAAGGCGGCGGCCGCGGCTTACCCGGCTTACCGCAGCCTGAGCGCGGTGCGCCGGGCCGAGTTCCTCGAGGCCATCGCCGATGAATTGGACGCCTTGGGCGATGAGTTCGTCGCCGTGGTCTGCCGTGAAACCGCGTTGCCTGCCGCACGGATCCAGGGTGAGCGGGGGCGTACCAGCGGGCAGATGCGTTTGTTCGCCAAAGTCCTGCGCCGTGGTGATTTCTATGGTGCGCGTATCGACCAGGCCTTGCCGGAGCGCAAGCCGCTGCCGCGCCCGGACCTGCGTCAATACCGTATCGGCCTGGGCCCGGTGGCGGTGTTCGGCGCCAGCAATTTCCCGTTGGCCTTTTCCACGGCCGGTGGCGACACCGCGTCGGCCCTGGCGGCTGGCTGCCCGGTGGTGTTCAAGGCCCACAGCGGCCACATGGCGACCGCCGAATGGGTGGCCGATGCGATCATCCGCGCCGCCGAAAAAACCGCGATGCCGGCCGGCGTCTTCAACATGATCTACGGCGGTGGCGTCGGCGAGTGGCTGGTCAAGCATCCGGCGATCCAGGCCGTGGGTTTCACCGGTTCGCTCCGGGGTGGGCGTGCCTTGTGCGACATGGCCGCCGCGCGTGCGCAGCCGATCCCGGTGTTCGCTGAAATGTCGAGCATCAACCCGGTCATCGTCCTGCCTGAAGCGCTGGCGACCCGCGCCGACAGTATTGCTCGCGACCTGACCGCCTCGGTGGTGATGGGCTGTGGCCAGTTCTGCACAAACCCGGGCCTGGTGATTGGCATCCGTTCGCCGCAGTTCACGGCATTCACTCAACAGGTCGCAGCGCTGATCGATGACCAGGCGCCACAGACCATGCTCAATGCCGGCACCTTGCAGAGTTATGGCAAGGGTTTGCAGAAGTTGCTTGCCCACCCGGGCATCGAGCACCTGGCCGGTCGCGCACAGCAGGGCAACCAGGCCCAGCCGCAGTTGTTCAAGGCCGACGCCAGTCTATTGATCGAAGGGGATGAGGCGTTGCAGGAAGAGGTGTTTGGTCCGACCACCGTGTTCGTTGAAGTAGCCGACCAGGCGCAACTGAGCGCCGCACTGAACGGTCTGCACGGCCAACTGACTGCGACCATGATCGGCGAGCCGGGTGATTTCGAGCGATTCAGCGAGTTGACGCCACTGCTGGAGCAGAAAGTCGGCCGGATCCTGCTCAACGGTTACCCGACGGGGGTCGAGGTGTGTGATTCGATGGTCCACGGTGGCCCTTACCCGGCCACCTCCGATGCCCGAGGCACGTCGGTGGGCACCCTGGCCATCGACCGTTTCCTGCGGCCGGTGTGCTTCCAGAACTACCCCGACAACCTGCTGCCGGAACCCCTGAAAAATGCCAATCCGCTGGGGATCCAGCGCTTGGTGGACGGGGTACCGGGCCGCGACGCGCTCTGACGATCGCGGGGCGGCCGCTCCGTTGAGGTTCGATGGACGGCCGCATCGCGAGCAGGCTCGCTCCCACAGTGGTTCCTGGGTGAATGCTGGATTTGCTTACACCACTTAGCCCCTGTGGGAGCGGGCTTGCCCTAATCAAACGGCGCGGAAACCTGTGGGAGCAAAGCTTGCTCGCGATAGCGACAGACCAGTCGACATTGTTGCTGACTGACTTACTGCAATCGCGAGCAAGCTTTGCTCCCACAGGTTTATGGCTTAACTGACTGGCATTCGGACAAGCCGAGCCCTCACATCAGGTTCACGCCGTGAAGTCGCTGGCGTGCAGCTCCTTGACGCCGACCAGTTCGAACTCGAACTCGGCGGTAGCGTCGGCGTCGACGCTGCCGTAGAGAATGCCGTCGGCAAAGCGCAACTGACCGGTGGCGTTGGTGGTGTCGAAGGCGTTGCTGCCGATGAAGGTGAAGGCATCGACATTGGCGGTCAGTGGGTTGGCGTCCAGTCCGGTGAAATCCAGTTGGTCCAGTTCGGTGCTCTTGAAGCCGTTGATCACGTCGCGCAAGGCGCCGGTGCCCGTGTCCGCCAGCGCACCGAATGCGTAGGTATCCGCGCCGGTTCCACCGGTCAGGGTGTCGGTACCGGCACCGCCAATCAGTCGGTCATCGCCCGAGCCACCCACCAGCGTATCGTTGCCCGCACCGCCATCCAGGACGTTCCCGGCGCTGTTGCCGGTCAGGGTGTCGGCGTAGGCGCTGCCGGTCAGGTTCTCGAAGTTCTTCAGCGTATCGAGGCCCGAGCCTGCGGTGTTCTGTTGCGCGGACGTCGAGAGGGTCACGGTGACGCCGGCCAGACCCTGCTCGAAGGACACTGTGTCGTTGCCTTCGCGCCCGTCCAGCACGTTGTTGCCGGCCCCGGCGAACAACGTGTTGTCCAGCGCATTACCCGTGCCGTTGGCCGCGTCGGGTGTGTCGATGTACAAGTTCTCGACGTTGCTGGTGAGGGTGTAGGTCGCCAGGCGGCTGTGTACGCTGTCGATGCCTCCGGACAGCGGATTGCTGTTGGTCTCGATCACGGCATCGTCGGTATTGTCGACATAGTAGGTGTCGTCGCCATCGCCGCCGCTCATGCTGTCGTTGCCGGCGGCACCGTCGAGCACGTTGTCGGCAATATTGCCGGTGATGAAATTGCGTCGTTCGTTGCCGGTGCCATCAATATCCGAGACGCCGGTGAGCACCAGGTTCTCGAGATTGGCCCCCAGCGTCCAACTGACCGAGGCTTTTACCGTATCGATCTGTGAGGTCGAGGTGTTGGTTTCCACCACGCTGTCGAACGCGTTGTCGACCACATAGATGTCATTTCCGTCACCGCCAGTCAGAGTATCGGCTCCCAGGTCGCCATCCAGGGTGTCATTGCCCGAGCTGCCCACCAGAGTGTCCGCCTGGTCGGTGCCGGAGATCATTCCACCCTGGTTCTGGGCGTTGTCGAAGATGTCCTGCACGCTGTTGTTGTCGTCGGGATTACCCTGGAAGCCCAGATCATCGGCAATGTAGTCGGCCAGTCGTTGACCGACGATTTCCGCCGATTCCTCGTGCAGATGCCAGACGTCATCGGGGTACACCAACGGATCGACTTCGTAGCGCAATGGCAAGTCGGTGTAGTCCACCGCCAGCTTGACGTCGGCGCGCTCGGCGGCCATGGCTTCCTGGGCGGCGCGGACATAGCCGACACCTTCGACAATCGAAGCAATCTTCTCTTCTGAATAGCCACGGGCCCGGGCCGCATCCTGCTCGTAGTGACCGGTTTCCATCAAGTACACGCTGAAATTGCCGAACTGGGCATGGAGGTAGTCGAACACCTTCAGCGTCGCGGCCTGATAGGCAGCGGTCGCTGCCTGTTTGTCGGTGGCGCGGGCAATCTCCTGGGCGGCTTCTTCGCCCTGGCCCCAGATAATGCCCATGGTGACGTTATCGATGGCCTCGAGTTCACTGAGCTGGTCCTTCAGCAACGTCACGGCGCGCAACAGTGCGGGCCCTGGCTGGTTGGTGTCGGTCAGCCACCAGCACAACTTCAGTTCTTCGGGGGGCAGCGTCGACAAGCCGTTGACGGTACTGCCACCCACCGCGATGTCGATGCCATTGCCGTCGGCGTCGGTGAACTGGCTGCGTACGTCGTAGGGGCTGTAGCGGTCCAGGTCGTTGACCAGCATCGAGGTGCCGGATTGATCGTCGTCCTCGGTCATGCGCAGCAGGCGGGCATTGGATTGGCCTAGGGTCGG
The DNA here is from genome assembly GCF_001269905.1 of Pseudomonas corrugata. Lineage (GTDB taxonomy): Bacteria > Pseudomonadota > Gammaproteobacteria > Pseudomonadales > Pseudomonadaceae > Aquipseudomonas > Aquipseudomonas corrugata. The sequence goes on from NZ_LHVK01000003.1 coordinate 950,115, forward strand.
CAGATAGAGAATGTCTTGCTGGGCGCGCTCGCCGAATACGAAATCACTGGCGGTCAGGGTATTGAGGTAGTTGCCGCTGAGGGCGATCTCGAAACGGTTGCCATCGGCATCGGCATCGGCGGACTTGATGTAGGTCTTGTCGCCGGCCGAGTTCAAAGTCATGTACAGCGTGCCATGGGTGCCGTCGCCAAGGCCGGTAAAGCCCAGGCTGGAAACGTCGATCTTGTCGACACCCACGGTGAAGTCATAGACCGTGTCGGTGGCCGTGACGCCGCCGGTGTCATAGTCGCGGTAGCTGTCGAACACGTTGGTATAGCGGAAGGTGTCGGCTCCGTCGCCGCCGTACAGGGAATCGCGCCCGACGCCGCCGTCGACGATGTCCGCACCGGTGCCGGCCCTGATTGTGTCGTTGCCGCCCTGGCCGAGGATCAGGTCTGCGCCAGCCGTACCGTTGAGGGTTTCGGCACTGTTGGTCCCGGTGATGGTGTTGGCCGGCGCGTCAGCCACTACCAGGGCGAAATTGTCACTGACCGAGGCACCTGCAGGATCGGTTGCCTTGACCAGCACGTCATAGTTTCCGGCTGCGGTGCTGGTCGGCGTGCCGCTGAAGGTCAGGCTGGTGGTATCGAAACTCAGCCACGCGGGCAGGGCCCCTCCGTCGGCTAGGGTCGCGGTGTAAGTCAGTACGTCCTGGTTGGCGTCGGTGAAGCTGTCGTGGGCCACGGTGTAACTGAACGGCGTGCTTTCACTGGCATTCTGGTCGAGCAGCGGGATGGCCACGACCGGCGCGACGTTACCGGGGGTGTTCTGGTCGGCGAACACGAAGTGGCTGGCCGTCAGGCTGCTGACCAGATTGCCTGCCAACGACACTTCGAAGCGGTTGCCGTTCGCGTCGACCGTCAGGTCCTTGAGGTAGGTGCGGTTGGTCGAGGTGCTGTAGGTCAGTTGCAGGGTCCCATTCAGGCCATTGCCCAGGCCGGTGTAGCCGAGCGCCGAGACATCGATCTTGTCGGCGGCTACGTCGAAGTCGAGGATCTGGTCACTGGCGCTGGTGGTGCCGGTGCGATAGCTGTCGAGCTTCGAGGTAAAGCGGAACACATCGGCACCCGCGCCACCGGTGAGTTTGTCCACCCCGGTGCCACCGACCAGGATGTCGTTCCCGGCCCCACCGAACAGTTGTTCGTTGGCCGCGGTGCCGGTCAGGGTGTCGTTGTTCGGCGTGCCATTGATCACGACGGAGGCGGGCACGTCCTGGACGGCGAGGGTGAAACTGTCGCTGACGGTGGCGTTGCTGCCATCCGTTGCGGTGACTTGTATGGAATAAGTGCCCGAGGCGGTGTCGCTTGGCGTACCACTGAAGGTACGCGTGGCGGCATCGAACACCAGCCAGCCGGGCAGGGCGCTGCCGTCGGCCAGTTTGGCGGTGTAGCTGAGGCTGTCGTTGTCCGGGTCGCTGAAACTGTTGGCCGGCACCACGTAGCTGAACGGTGTGTTCTCCGTCGCGTTCTGGTCCAGCAGCGGCGTCGCCACCACCGGCGCGTGGTTGGTCGGCGACGACGTCGCGAACACGAAGTTGGCACTGGTCAATGTGTTGAGGTAGTTGCCCTCCAGGGCCACCTCGAAGCGGTTGCCATTGGCGTCGGCGGTCAGGGACTTGATGTAGGTCTTGGTGCCGGCGCTGTTGAGCACCACGTACACGGTATCGTTCTTGCCATCACCCAGGCCGGTGAAGCCCATTGCCGACAGGTCAATCTTGTCGGAGGCGACATTGAAGTCGGTGATCAGGTCTCCCAGGTTGGCGCCGCCGGTGTTGTAGTTGCGGTAGCTGTCCAGGCGGTTGGAAAACACGAAGGTGTCGGCCCCGGCGCCGCCGGTAAGGGTGTCCATACCAGCCCCTCCGTCGAGTTTGTCATCGCCGGCGCCGCCACTGAGGCTGTCGTTGCCCGCCAGGCCGAGTAGGGTATCGGCCGAGTCGCTGCCCGACAGCGAGTCGTTGCCGCTGGTGCCGGTGACCACTCGGTTGAAGATGAAGTTGTTGGCCGTCAGGGTGCTGGCGAGGTTGCCGGAAAGAACCAGCTCGAAGCGATTGCCGCTGGCATCGGCGTCGAAGTCCTTGATGTAGGTGCGGTCGCTGCTGGCGCTGTAGCTGACCTGCAGGGTACCGCCACGGCCGTTGCCCAGGCCGGTAAAGCCCAGGCCGGCGAGGTCGATCTTGTCCTGGGTGACGTCGAAGTCGGTGATGATGTCGTCGAAGCTGGTGGTCGCGTTGCGGTAGCTGTCGGACTGGCTGGCGAAGCGGAACGTATCGGCGCCCGTGCCGCCGGTGAGTTTATCGATGCCTGCGCCGCCCACCAGAATGTCGCCGCCGGCTGCGCCGTTGATCGTGTCGTTGCCGGCGCCACCGTAGAAAATCTCGCTGGCGCTGGTGCCCAGCAACGTGTCGTTGCCGGCCGTGCCTTGTACGGTGGTCATCGGTGCCGTGGCGCTGACGTAGCTACCATCGCCATAGATCAACGTGGCGCCCTTGCTGGTGTGGCTGATGGTGTTGGCGATGACTGCGTTGCGATCGGTGCCGTCTTCGTTGCGCTCGGCAACGCCATAGGTCGACAGGTCGCTGCCGCTGATGAGGTTGCCCTGGATCGTGTTATCGCTGCCGTTGAAGTACTTGCCGGAGACGCCGAGGGTGTCGTCGTAGGACTGGATGATGATCTCGGGAACGGCGCCGCCCAGGGAGTTGTTGTTGAGGGTGTTGTCGATGATCTCGACGTGGTTGCTGCCGTAGATACGTATCCCGGCGCTGGCGTTGTCGTGGATATCGACGCCGGTGACTGTCACTTCGCTGGACAGTTTGATCAGCACCCCTTCGGCGCCGTTGCCGTACACCTCGCCACCGGTGATGGTGATGTTGCTGGGGGAGGGGATGTCCTCGCTGCCGCGCTGCACCACGATGCCGTTGCCGCCGTTGTCATAGGCGACGTTGTTGGTGAGGGTAAAGTCGTGGGTGCTGGTGACGACGTTGAAACCGTGCCGGTCGTTGTCGTAGGCGACGTTGTTTTCGAAGGTGCTGTCGCTGAGGAAGTCGGCCACGAAGCCGTCCAGGCCATTGCCGTGTGACACGCTGTTTTTGATGACCATGTTGACGGTCTGCTCGTGGGGATCGAAGCCGTACCCGGAGCAGTCCTTGATCTCGACGCTGTCGATGGTGACATTGGAGTCGTAGCCTTCTTCCCCGGGAATGTAGCCGTTGAACCAGCCATCAATCTTGCCCGTGGTGTGGTCGCGGTTGCCGTCGATGGTGAGTTGGCTGATGCCGAAATCGTGGGTCTCTTCGCCGTAGGCGGAGCGGATGATGCCGGTGATCTTGGTGTCGGAGCCGTCGGCCACCTTGACGGTGGTTTCGCCCATGCCGTCGCCATACAGATGAACATTGCTCTTGAGCATCAGGCAGCCATCGGAAGGTTCCTCGCCTGCCGAAACGATGTAGGTCCCGGCCGGCACATACACCTGCCCCCCGCCTGCCGCTGCCGCCGCATCAATCGCTGCCTGAATGGCCGCGGTGTCATCGGTAATACCGTCTCCTTTGGCGCCAAAATTTTGTACGTTGAAAATCATGAGCTTATCTCCGTATCGGGCTGGAACCACGGTAGATGCCAATATTCCATCGGCGACCACAGGGTTAGGACCTGACGGAGCGCGAAAGTTGTGACCGAATGTCGGGGAAGTGTCAAAAAGCTGAACTAACGGATCAGCGGTCGGGAACCTTGTGCGGGAAAGTTACGTTCCATTGACGCCGCATGCCTCTGTGGGGAGCCTGCTCGCGATAGCGGTGGATCAGTTTGCATGGATACTGAATGTGCCGCCGCCAATCGCGAGCAGGCTCGCTCCCACAGGGGAGTGGTGCTTGATGAGCGGTTCCTTGATTGGCATCAACCCGGGGATCCGGCCCACGCGTTAGTCTCGGGTAAACCATCGAGCGCAACCGGACGGCCCTCATGATCTATCCGCTGTTCCTGACCCTGCACCTCTTCGCCGCCCTGGTGTTCATCGGCACGGTGTTCTTCGAGGTGCTGTTCCTGGAGAGCATTCGTCAGCAACTGCCGGCAAAAGTCATGGTGCTGCTCGAACAGGGCATCAGCCGGCGTGCCCGTCAGTTGATGCCCTGGGTGCTGCTGGTGCTGTTCGGTGCGGGTGGCGGGATGGTCTGGTTGCGCTACTGGCCGTTGTTGATATCGCCGTGGCAATCGTCGTTCGGTGTGTTGCTGGGGCTGAAGATCCTGTTGGCGGGTAGCGTGCTGGGGCATTTTCTCTGGGCCATGTGGCTGTTCCAGCGTGGACGCATGAACGCCCGTTACGTCCAGATCATCCATACCCGGGTGTTCCTGCATCTGGTGGCGATCGTACTGTTGGCCAAGGGCATGTTCTACGTCAGCTGGTAAGGGGGCGAGGCGCTTGATACAGGTCAAGGTGGCGTGGCAGGTGAAGCCGGACAATATCCCCGCGCAGCCACTCGGAGATTGTCATGCTCGACCCGCTACATAAATTCCACGGAGGCGTCGGCTCCCTCGATCTGCTCCGGGGGTTGCGCCACAGCCGCCGACAACGGCGACCGTTCTCGTTGTCGGTGCACCTGCCGTCACGCCTGAGGCTGGCATCGTGTTCGCCCCTTGCCAGCGTTTGCCAATGCGCCGAGATCGACGTCTATCTGCAATCGCTGATGTACGAGATGGGCCTGGTCGGCTGTCACCTGGGGACGGGCCGGCGGGTCGATCAGTTCTGGTTGACCGGCGGCACACCGGTGATCGTCCATCTACAGCGGCTGATGGGAGAACTGCGCAAGCGCTTCGACTTTTCCGAAAGCGGCGACCAGGGCATCGAGCTGGACCTGCATCACACCGACTGGTCGACCATGGGGCTGATTCGCGATCAGGGCTTCACTCACGTCAGCATCGGGGTCCCCGACATGGGCGCCGACCGCGACCTGTCGGTGGATTGCTATCAGAACCCGGCTCCGATCCATTCATTGATCGACGCGGCGCGCACTTTTGGCTTTCGCTCCATCAGCATTGACCTCGGTTATGGCCACGCCTGGCAGACACCCCACAGTTTCGCACTGAAGCTGGCCACCTTGATCGAACTGGAGCCGGACCGGCTGCATGTTTTCGACTATGCCCGGGCACCTTATCGCTATCGTTCGACAGACGCCATGACCGGCAGTTTTTGCAGTCAGGCGGACAAGGACGTCATGCGCCGGGACAGCTGTGAACAACTGATCGGAGCGGGGTACCACTACATTGGCCAGGGACTGTTTGTCCGGGCCGACGACGACCTGGCGGTCGCCCAGGAACATGGACGTTTGCACCATAACTGCCAAGGCTTTACCCGGTATGGTTGCTGTGATCACGTGGGGTTCGGGTTGGCGGCCATTACCCGGATCGACGATCTGTACGTGCAGAACACCAATGATTTGTTGCAGTACCGTCAACAACTGGAGGCCGGACAACTGCCGGTTTGTCACGGTTGGCGCTGCGAGGCTGCGGATCAGGTCAGCGCGACGGTGACCGAACGGCTGTCCTGTGACCTGGAACTGGACATCCCGGCCATCGAGGCCCGATTCGGGCTGGTTTTTCGCGAGCATTTCGCGTCGGTCTGGCCGCAGTTGGAAGCTTTGAATATCGATGGGCTGATCGAATTGTCGAGCTGCTTCATCGGCATCCTGCCGGCCGGCCGGTTGAACGTGGACGCGATCTGCAATCTGTTCGACCCATGCCCTGACGATGCAGTTGCCGTGCCCTTCGAACCGATACTTACCAGGCCTTTTGAAAGGTTGAATCCATCATGAGTTCCCCATCCGCATTCAATCGTGCCCTGGTCGAGAAATACGACTGTCCGGGCCCTCGCTACACGTCCTATCCCACGGCACCACAGTTTCACCAGGCATTTGCCATGGATGAATACCGCGAGGCGGCCCGGCGCAGCAACCAGGCCTTGGTGCCCAAGCCGTTATCGGTGTACATCCATATCCCGTTCTGCCAGAGCTTGTGCTACTACTGTGCGTGCAACAAAATCATCACCCGCAAGAGTCATCGCGCCGCCGAATACCTGACGTACCTCAAGCGGGAAATCGCCCTGCAAGCGAGCCTGTTCGACCGCTCGCGCAAACTGACCCAATTGCATCTGGGAGGGGGCACGCCGACCTATCTGACCCACGAGCAACTGGCCGAATTGATGGCCTGCCTGCACCAGTCATTCGACATGGATGACAGCGATGCCCATGAGTTTTCCATCGAGGTCGACCCCCGTACCATCGCTGCCGAGCAGGTCAGTGGGTTGCGTCGGCTGGGCTTCAACCGCCTGAGTTTCGGCGTCCAGGATTTCGATGCCCAGGTGCAAGCCGCCGTCAATCGGGTACAAAGCGAAGCCCAGGTCGCGGCGCTGGTGGCGGCGGCCCGCGAGGCACGCTTCAAGTCGGTCAGCGTCGATCTGATCTACGGCTTGCCGTTGCAGACCCTGGCCAGTTTCGATGTCACCCTGGACAAGATCATTGCCCTGCGACCCGACCGGATTGCCGCCTACAGCTACGCGCATCTGCCGCAGCGGGTGAGGGCGCAGCGGATGATCCGTCCTGAAGACATGCCGCCGCCGGAGCGCAAGCTGGAGCTGCTCGAGCTGACCATCAACCGGCTGAGCGAGGCGGGTTATGTCTACATCGGTATGGACCACTTTGCGCTGCCGGACGATGAGCTGGTGCGTGCCCGTGGCCAAGGTACCCTGCAGCGCAATTTCCAGGGCTATTCCACTCATGCGGACTGCGACCTGATCGGCTTGGGTGTGTCCTCGATCGGCAAGGTCGGCGACAGCTATAACCAGAACGTCAAGGAACTGTCCCAGTACTACGCCCGCTTGGATCAGGGGCTGCTGCCGGTGCAGCGCGGCTATCGCCTGAGCGATGACGATCGCTTGCGACGTGAAGTCATCAACGAACTGATGTGCCATGGGCGTGTGGATTTTGGCCGGATCGAGGCCGGTCACGGCATTGGCTTTAGCGAATACTTCGCCAGCGCGCTGGCCCGGCTCCAGGAACAGGTGCGCGACGGATTGCTGCAGATCCACCCCGACGCGCTGGTGCTGCTGCCCCAGGGACAACTGATGATGCGCAGCGTCGCCATGGCCTTCGACGCCTACCTGGAAGCAGCCCCGACGGTCCAGTATTCGCGAACGGTGTAAGGCCGTGATGAAGCTCTACGATGTTGACTGTGCCGCCATCATCGCGAGCAGGCTCGCTCCCACATTATCCGGGGCGCGTTCGGCATTTGCGTCCGGCGCCAATCCCCTGTGGGAGCGAGCCTGCTCGCGATGGCGATAGGTCAGCTTGCGTGGGTGTTAAACGTGCCCAAGCCAGGTCAGGTTCTTTCACCATTGGGGGCCGCAGACGCCGGGATCAGGTCGCGCACGGCATAGAATCCCTGCACCAGCCGATTCTTGGCCCGGTACTCGCAAAGCAGCAGCAAGGTATCGGGCAACTGGGCGATCGATGAGGACGGCTTGACCACCATGGTCTTGCCTCCCGAGCGTAAGCGGACAAGTGTTCCAGGTTCGAATGTGCCCATCTTCGTTCACCTCACAGTCATGGTGTTTGTGCGTTCGACCCAACCCCCACCCAGCGCCTTGTACAGATTGACCTCGGCGAGCAGCTGCGACAGCCGATCGACGATCAGGGTCTGGCGAGCGCTGAACAGCGAGCGTTGTGCATCGAGGAACGTCAGGCTGCTGTCGACGCCAATTCGATAGCGACGCTCCGCCAGCCTGTAGTAGTCCTGGTTGGCTTGTACCAGATCGGTCTGCGCGACCAATTGTTCCTTGTAGGTCTTGCGCGCCGCCAGGCCATCGGAGACTTCCCGGAAGGCGGTCTGGATCGACTTCTCGTACTGGGAGACGCGGATATCCTTCTGGATTTTCGAATAGTTCAGGCTTGCCCGAAGGCTGCCGGCATTGAAAATCGGCAGGTTGATCTGTGGCTGGAACAGCCAGCTGCCCGACCCGCCCTTGAACAGCCCGGACAGCTCGTTGCTCGAAGTGCCGGCGTTGGCGGTCAGGCTGATGCTCGGGAAGAAAGCGGCACGGGCCGCGCCGATATTGGCGTTGGCCGCTTGCAGCAGGTATTCGGCCTCGAGGACATCCGGGCGGCGTTGCAACAGGTCCGAAGGCAAGCCGGCCGGTACCTCGCTCAGCAGCTCGGAGGAAAGGGGGCGGGCGGGCAGGTCGTCCGCAACCGAAGTGCCCACCAGCAGAGTGAGATTGTTGAAGTCCTGGGCGACCTGGCGCTGGAACTGCGCCAAGCGTGCCCTGGCGTCTTCCACCGAGGTGCGTGACTGGCTCAGGGCCAGGGCCGAGGCAGTGCCCACCTGATTGCTTCGTTCCGTCAGGCGCAGGCTCTGTTCGTAGGATTGCAGCGTGTCACGGGTCAGTGCCAGCAACTCCTGATCGGCCCGCCAGGTCAGATAGGCACTGGCGACACTGCCCACCAGGCTCAACTGGGTGCTGCGGCGGGCTTCTTCGCTGGACAGATAGATGAGGGACGCCTGGTCGCTGAGGCTGCGTATGCGTCCGAACAGATCCAGCTCGTAGGAGCTGATGCCCAGGGTGGTGGAATATGAGCTGCTGATTGCCGGTTTGCCGGTGCCCGTCAGGCTGCCCGGCAGCCGCTGCCGCGAGCCGGTGCCGTTGGCACTGATCGCCGGGAAGATGTCCGCCCGCTGGATTCGATATTGCGCCTGATAGGCTTCGACGTTCAGGGCCGCCACACGCAAGTCGCGGTTGTTGGCCAATGCGCTTTCGATGAGTTGCTGCAGCGCCGGATCATGGAACAGGTCCCGCCAGCCCTGATCGGCCGCGGCGGGTCCCGCCAGGGCCGGGGCATAGGCGGATGTCTGGGGATATTGCGCGGCAACGGGGGCATCGGGGCGCTGGTAGTCCGGGATCAGCGAGCAACCGCCGAGCAGGAGTGTCGCGGCCGTCAAGGGGCTCAGGAGTTTACGCATCGACCTGCCTCATCGTGATGCCTGCCAGGCCCCGGTGGCTCTGGCAGGAGGGGTTCGGTTAGATCCTTGCTCGCCGGTGCCTGCGCATCAGGATCCGATCATCCATTTCGCCAGCCCATGCCGTCCGCTGACGCCAAGCTTGGCGGCGGCGCGTTTGAGGTAGGTTTCGATGGAGCTGTTCTTGACCTGCAGCTTTTCCGCAATCTCCGGGACGGTACCGCCTGCCAGGAGTCCCAGGCAGACCTCTTTTTCCCGCACCGACAGGGTCACGTCACATGGGCTCAATCGTTCATCGAAATCCCGTTGCAACTGTGTCTGGTCGGCGATGTTCAGCGGATGAGAGGCGGCGCTGCCCGGGTTCCTGATAGACGACTGCCGATTGAGGTGGGCATGGCGCTCCCCCAGCGGCAACAGTGTCTCGGAGAGGTATTTCAAAAAGGACAGTTCCTGCAGGGAAAAGTCGCGCTGTGCCTGGGGCCGATGCAACGAGATCACGCAGCGACGGTTGCCCTTGCGCGAAATCAGGCTGCATTGATGGGAAGTACCCAGGCAGTTGTTGTCTCTTTCGTTTTTCATCCGTGCGCCCAGGTGGATCAGCAGGGCGTCGTCCACTTCCAGCACCCGTTTCACCAGGGGATGGTCGTTGCGCTGTATCGCAGTGGTAGGGCAGACGGATTGCATCTGCGGGCTTTTCGGCTGGCCTGCATCCCCGAGCAACTGCACATCGAGGACCGTTGCCTGGGCATCGTCAATTGTCCACTCACTCAGTTCGAGTCGACTGACAGGCACCGATGTTTCGATCAGTTGGTGCATGTTGGTCAAGAAACTCTCGTGTCCGACACTTGAAATCAGCTTCCCTAGCTCCGCGTAGATGTGCGTGTTTTGCGCACCTCCAAAAACCGCATGTCGATTCATATGCTTATCCTGCATATCGAAACTGCTCTGCATCTCAGTGACCGTCGACGGAGAAAAATCCGATCGCTTCCTAAAATGCTGAAGCCTTTTCTGGATTTAAGACCTGAGGATCAAAATCACCTGTGAATCCATTCACATGAAAAACGATTCAGCCGGTGGGACTATTAAGCATTCTCATGTAGGAAAAGTCTGTAAGGGAAAACAGGGACAGTCTGACGGTCCTGTTTTAGCTGACGATTCCTGGGAAAACCTCTCACTTGCAAAAACCTTGGTTTGTATAGGCATCCTGCCTGTTCGAATGCTTTTGGATTTTCTATCTGAAAACATAGGGTTACAGAGAAGTCTGGATCGTTGGAGGCTTCCTGCGTCTGTTTTTCGACGTCCCGATGGCGCTTTTTTCCTGGCCAAACGTTCAGAATTAAAGTTCCAAATCTGTAGGACGCCTCCTATTTTTGAATTTTTTTTCATTTTTTGTCTATGTGCGAGTCGATTTCAGTCATTGACGTAGGCTGCAACCGGTTGTAGGCCGGGTTTGAACGACAGGATGTCAAGGTTCTTTTTGCGCCAGCTGCTCTGTGGTGTCAGGCGGAAGTACCATTCCCGCGCCCAGCAGGCGAATGTCGACTCGGCCTGTTCGATGCCGCTCATGAAGCGTGCGGCATTGACGATGCCGTTGGCCCGAGGGAGTCGATACGCCTGGTACTGTGCCAACGCGCCGCCAAGATCCGGCGCCTGCGTCAGGCAATCGGCAAGCACCACGGCATCCTCGATGGCCTGTGCCGCGCCTTGGCCCAGGCTGGGCAGCATCGGATGGGCGGCATCGCCCAATAGCACCACGTGTCCGTCACGGCATTGCTTCACGGGGTGACGATCCCGGGCATGCATTTTCAACAGGGCGCTCTCGGGCGTGGCCTCGATGGCGGCAACGACTTCCGGTGCCCAGCCGGCATAGGCGTCGAGCACTTCCTGTTTGCTGACGTTCAAGGCGTCATCCGCCGCATTGGCGCGGTTGCAGGTCCCCCACCAGTACGCGTGGCCATCTCCTACGTCACACAGCCCGAACCGCTTGCCGCGCCCCCAGTAATGCGCCACGTAGCCTTCGGTCATTGCCGGATGGCTCAACGGCGTTACCGCCAGCCAGGCGATATAGCCCGAGGGGCGTGTAGGGGTCTCGCCGAGCATCTGGCGGCGGATAACCGAGTTTAGGCCATCGGCGCCGATCAGCAGGTCAGCCTCCTCAGTACTGCCGTCTTCGAACTGCACCGCCACGCTATCCGGGCGATGACTGTAGCCCACGCAACGCAACCCGGTGGTCAGGCTGTCGGGTGCGAGCTGCTGGGCCAGGGCGCGCAGCAGCAAAGGGCGCTGGATATTCACATTGGGATGGCCCAGTTGCTCGCCGACCTCGTGGATCGGCATGCGGGTGATGGGTTCGCCGTTGTGCTTCTTGAAGAAAAACTGCCGGATCGCCTGGCCCGCCTGTTCCACCGGAACGTGGGCGTCGATCGAATGCAGCGCCGCCATGGCATTGGCCATAATGGACAAACCGGTGCCACCGGTGCGCAACGTCTGGGCCGCTTCGAAGACCTTGACCTGCCAGCCCGCTCGTTGCAGGGCGATGGCTGCGGTCAGACCGCCGATACCGGCGCCCGCCACAATGGCTTTCCTGGTTTTTGTCATGTTGGTTTCACCTGTTTCGTGGTGCTATTCACTTGAGATTTGTATGAATCGTTGTGGCGAGGGGATTCATCCCCGCTGGGCTGCACAGCAGCCCCAAACCAGGCACAGCGGTGTGTCAGCTGGATTCAATCAACTGTATCGGGACTGCTGTGCAGCCCAGCGGGGATGAATCCCCTCGCCACGGATTAATTTCAGTCGACCCTTGAGCGTCTAGGCCAGCGCCGCCAGGGCACTGGCATGTGCAGCCCGGGCCGCGTCCATTCGTGAGCGGATGATGTCGCCCACCCGCTCGATGTACGGCTCGCGCATCATGGTCAGATGGTCGCCTTCCACGGCCACCCGCTGCACCTGGGGCGCAATTGTCCGCCAGCCGCGATACGGGTCGTGAAAGGCGGTGCCCACCAGCTCATGGGGCGCTTGCAACACATCGGGCAGCTCGACATCCGCAGCGAACAGGGTGATCGGCAAGTCCAGCGGCGGGAAGCGGTAGTCCAGCAACGATTGCCAGTTGGCATGGAATACCTGGAACAATTGCGTCAAGGCGGTCCGGGTGATGTTGTTGTCGAAAATGCCTTGCTCGATACCGTGCCGTTTGATCGCATCGAAAGCGTCCGCATCGGTCATGGAAGAGAAGTCCAGGGCCTGGTAGTCGTATTCCTTCTGGCCGTCGCCGCTGAGCAATTCCCACATGAACCAGTTCATGAACTCGCTGCGTTCTATCCGGACCTCGCCCTGCTTGACGCGCACGATGGTATCCAGCAGGAACACGTTGTGCAGGCGCCGTCCGCGCCGCCGCAACTCGCTCGCCAGCTCATAGGCGACGATGCCGCCATAGGACCAGCCGCCGATGTTCAGCGGGCCTTGGGGTGCGACCTGTTCAATGGCGTCTGCGTAGCACACGGCCTGGGCCTGCACCGATTGCAGCGGCTCACGGGCATCCCAGGTCCCTGGCGCTTGCAGCGCATAGAGATGAACCTGATCCTTGAGCGTCCGGGCGAGGGCGGCGTAACACAGCACATGCCCGCCGATGGGGTGGACCAGGAACAGCGTCGGCGCCCGGCCGGCATTCTTGAAGTCCACCAGCGCACCGGTGTCAGAGGGCACGGCGTCGGTCCGCTGCAGGACCTGGGCGAACTCGGCAATGGTCGGTGCCTGGATGAAGTCGGACAGTGACGGCTCCAGGCCCTGGTGTCGGGTCAGCATGGCAACCAGTTGCACGGCCTTGAGCGAATTGCCGCCGAGCTCGAAGAAGTTGTCATGCACGCTGATGTCTTCCAGGCCCAGGGCCTCTTGCCAGTAGGCTTGCAGCAAATCCTCCATGGCGTTCCTGGGCGCGGTGAATGGGCGCAACAGAGTGGTTTGCACTTCGATCTTCTGCAGTTGCCGGCGGTCGATCTTGCCGGTGGGGCCAAGGGGTATCCGCGCGATGCCGACGAGGGTGTTCGGCACCATGTAGTCGGGCAACGCCAGGCGCATCTCGGCCTTGAGTTGATCCAGGTCCGGCTCGCGCCCCGGCATGGCCTGGACGAAGCCCACCAAGTAGCGACTGCCGTCCGCTGCCGCCTTGTCGATGACCGCCACCTGCTGGATGTCGGCACCGAACCGGCTGGAGCCGAGCATGGCCACCTCGATCTCTCCCAGTTCGACGCGATAGCCGCGGATCTTCACCTGCGCGTCGCTGCGGCCCTGATAGACGAGGTCACCCGAAGGCAGGTAGAACCCGATGTCGCCGGTTTCATAAAGACGCCGGGTCTTGCCGTCCAACTGGCGATAGATGAAGCGCTCGTCAGTCAGGTCAGGTCGATTCCAGTAGCCGTTCGCCAGGCAGATACCTTCGATGAACAAGTCTCCTGTGACCCCGACCGGGCAGGCGTTGCCCGTGGCATCCAGGACATGCATGCGGACCCCGTCAATGGCGGTGCCAATCGGCGGCATGCTCGGCCAGGACGCTGCGGCGCCTTCAAGCTTGAGGCAAGTGACCACATGGGCTTCGGTCGGGCCGTAGTGATTTTCCACTCGGCAATCGTCGAGGCCATCCAGCAGGTTGCGGATTTCGGCGGTGATTTTCAGCTGCTCGCCGGCCACGCTGATCTGGCGCAGCGAGGCGGGGCGGAGATCGAGTTGCTCGGCGACTTCCGCCAACCCCTGGAAGGCGACGTAGGGCAGGAACAGCCGATTGATGTCTTGCAGCTGGATAAATTTCAGCAGCCGGATGAAGTCATAGCGCAGCCCTTCGTCGATCATGGCCAGCTCTGCACCGCAGCACAGGGTGGAGAAAATCTCCTGGAACGAGACGTCGAACGAAATGGGCGCGTACTGCAGTGTCTTCAACGGTATGCCGATGTCCTGCTGGCGGTTCTGCCAGAGCACCAGGTTGGTCAGTGCACGGTGCGGCATGGCCACGCCCTTGGGGCGTCCCGTCGAGCCCGAGGTATAGAGCAGGTAGGCGTTATCTTCGCCTGCAATGCCGGCGGCAATCTGGGCCACCAGCTCATGACTGCGGGCCAGGTCGTCATCGAATCCGGCGGCCACGTCGTTCCAATGACGCTTGACCGTCTGGCCTGCCAGGGTGGTCGCCAGGGTGGCCGACGCATCGGCAAACAGCAGCAGGCTCGGTTGGGAGTCTTCGAGAATCAGCCGGATACGTTCATGGGGGTAGCTCAGGTCAATCGGCACATAGGCCGCGCCCGCCTGCACCACGCCGAGCAGGGCAACGATCAGCTCGGGCGAGCGGGGCATCATGATCGCCACCCGATCGCCTTGTCCGATGCCGTGTCGGTGCAACCAACTCACCAGTTGCGCGCAGGTGTCGCTCAGTTGGCGATAGGACAGGTGGGTCTGCTCGAAGCTCACAGCGATTCGTTCGTCGTGGCCCGCCAGGCGGTCCAGCAACAAGGACGACAGATTGGCATGGGGCATTGCCGTGACCTCCGCCGGCGTGGCCTGGACGGGGTTGGGCAGCCAGGCCGGTATGCTTGGCGCGGAACCGGGCCCGGCGATCATCAGCTCAAGGGTGCGCAGCAGGTAATCGGCGTAGGCCTCGACCTGGCTGGTGGCGACCCGCGCCGTGCAGTAGTCCATTTTCAGCATCAGCGAGCCGTTGGCGGGATGGCGACCGATGGTGGTCAGCAGGTCATAGTTGCTGGCTTCGGTGGTGTCCCATTCGGTGAGGATTTCCTCGTCCTGCGCCAGCATGTCCTGGAGCACGTAGAAGTCGACGTAGTTGAACACCACGTCCAGGGCCACGGCGGTTTCGCGATGGATCAGTGCGAACGGATAGCGCCGGTGGGCGAACACCTGCTGCTCTTGGGCGATCAGTGCGCGGATCATCTCAAGCCAGTTGCCGCCCTGGGTGTTGAAGCGGATGGGCAGGGTATTGAGGAACAGGCCCAGCACCGAGGCCGCATCTTCGAATTCCGGCCGACCGTGGCTGATGACGCCACACAGCACTTCCGTCTGGTTGGACAGAATGGCTTGGGCGAAACCGTGGGCCGCCAGCAGGACCGCGCGCAACGGCAGGTCCTGGACGCGGCAGAACGCCTCGAGCCGCGCCAGGTCCGCCGGGGGCAGTTCCCGCCAGGCCGAGCGGTGCTGAACCGGGTCGGGGGCGACCACGGAGACCCAACTGGTCATGGAGGCGGCCGGTGCATCGCGCAGGTATTCGCTCCAGAAGTGGCGGTGGACGTCGGACGCCATGGCTTCCCGCTCCAGGACGGCGAAGTCGGCAGGGGTGGTGGTCAGCGCGGGCAGTGCGTCCGTACCGGGTTCCGCGGTATAGAGCCTGATCAGGTCACGCATGAGGGTGGCGACGCTCCAGCCATCGAGAATCGCATGATGGAAACTCAACACCAGGTCGATTTCCTGGGCCGCGACAAACACGCAGAACTGATACAGCGGCGCCCGTTGCCAGTCTTCGCGGTAGCGCTTGCGCTCCTCCACATAGGCATCAATCGCCTGGGCCCTGGCTTCAGGGCTCAGTGACACGGCGTCGATGACTTGCACCGGCGGTTCGACGCTTGAATGAATCCGGGCCATGGGGGTTTCGGCATGGCCGATGTCGAACGACATGCGCAATGCCGGGTGACGGCGGATCAACGCGCGGCAGGCGCGGTCCCAGGCGAGCGGATCCCAGCGCAGGCGCAGGCGGTAGCGGAAGATGTCGTGATAGATCGCCGAATCCGGGTGCATCATCGAGTGGTAGATCATCCCGACCTGCAGTTGCGAGGCGGCAAAAACATCCTCGAACTCACCTTCATTGGTCAGGCGGATCGCCTCCGGCACCTGGGCGAACGGGGCGACATGGGCCGAGGGCGACAGGTCTGCCGGCGCGACGGCCTGCGCCTGCAGGCTCTGGGCCAGTTCAGCGATGGTCGGGTGCTGATAGACCTGTGCCAGCGTCAGGCCGATCCCGTGTTCACGGGCCTTGATCTGCAAGTGGATGACTTTCAGGGAGTCGCCACCGAGCATGAAGTAATTGTCGTGAACGCCGGGCACGGGGCGTTGCAGATTGTCTGCCCAGAGCTCGGCCAGTGCCTGTTCCAGAGCGTTGCGCGGTTCGGTTGCGTCGGTGCTGCCGAAGGATTGCGCGGGTTCCGGCAAGGCCTTGCGGTCGAGCTTGCCGTTGGCGTTCAAGGGCAATTGTTCGAGCTGGATCAGGTGCCGGGGCACCATGTAGTCGGGCACGTGCTGGCGCAAAGTTGTACTCAGGGCCTGGGGTGACAGCACGCAATCGGATTCGCCCACCAGGTAGGCGCTGAGGCAGGCATCGCCTTCGCTTTCCTGGCGCGCAATGACCACGACTTCCTTGACGCCTGCGCATGCCGCCAGGCGCGCTTCGATCTCACCGAGCTCGATACGCAGGCCACGGATCTTCACCTGGAAGTCGTTGCGACCCAGGTATTCGATGCTGCCGTCGGCCAGCCAGCGACCCAGGTCGCCGGTCTTGTACAGGCGCGCCTGCGGGTCGGCCTGGAACGGGTCGCGGATGAACCGTTCGGCGGTCAGTTGCTCACGGTTCAAGTAACCCCGTGCGACCCCTATACCGCCGATGTGAAGCTCGCCGGTGATGCCCGGCGGCAACAGTTGCAGGTTGGCGTCGAGGATGTACAGCTGGGTATTGGCGATCGGTTGGCCGATGGGGACGATGCCCGGGTGCACGTCGGGCCGGCAATGCCAGGCCGTCACGTCGATGGCCGCCTCGGTGGGGCCATAGAGGTTGTGCAACTGCACCCCTGGCAGGCGCTCGAAGAAACGCGTCTGCAATGCATAAGGCAAGGCTTCGCCACTGCACAGGACTTTTCGCAGGTCTGGCAGCGGTTGCGCCGTGACCTGATCGAGGAACACTTGCAACATCGATGGCACGAAATGCAGCAGGGTGATGCCGGCACTCGCCATGATGTCCAGCAGGTAGCGGGGGTCCTGATGCCCGCCGGGAGCGGCGACCACCAGTTGCGCGCCACTGAGCAGCGGCAGGAAAAACTCCCAGACGGACACGTCGAAACTGAACGGGGTTTTTTGCAGGACACGGCTGTGTTCATCGACCTGGTAAGCGTCGCGGGCCCAGAGCAATCGGTTCACCACCCCGTCATGCTGGTTCATGACGCCTTTGGGCAGGCCGGTGGAGCCGGAGGTGTAGATCACGTAGGCCAGGTGCCGGGGCGTCAACCCTAGCGCGATGGGGTCCGGGTTGTGCTGCGGTTGCCGGGACAGGTGCTCGAGATCGGTATCCAGGCACAGCATTGGCATTGTCACCGCGGGCAGATTCGAGAGCAACGTGCGCGTGGTGATCAGTGCGCTGGGGGCACTGTCGCTCAACATGTGGCGCAAGCGGTCGGCAGGATAGCCCGGGTCCAGGGGCACGTAGGCGCCGCCCGCCTTGAGAATGCCCAGCAGGCCCACCACCATTTCCAGGCTGCGCTCCAGGCAGATGGCAACCCGTGCGTCAGGGCCGATGCCTGTTTCGAGCAGGGCATGAGCTACCTGATTGGCCCGTCGGTTAAGTTCATCGTAGGTCAGCGCCTGGTCTTCGAAGCGTACCGCTGTGGCTTCGGGATGCGCGGCTACCTGGGCTTCGATCAACTGATGAAGCAGTACCTCCCTGGGGTAGTCGACAGCCGTGTGGTTCCATTCATTGACCACCCGGTAGCGTTCGGCAGGAGGCATGATGTCGAGGGCGTTGACTGGCACTTCGAAATCATCGACCACACAGTGCAGCGCCGTCATGAAACGCTGCTGCAAGGTCTCGATCTGCGCCGCGTCGAACCAGGCTTCGTTGTAGATGAAGTGCATCCACACATCATCGTCCGGCGCGGCTTCGCGAATGTGCATCGACAGGGGCATCTGTTCGTAGCCATTGCTGAGTTTGACCGGTTGGGCGGGGGCGGTCCCGTACCAGGTGTCCTGGTCTTGTTCGTAGGACACCACCAGGTCGAACAATTGCCGACGGCCGACATTCTGCAGGCCGAGCTCACGGTTCAGTTCGCTCAATGGATAGCGTTGATGACGATAGTCCTGCTTGAGTGTCAAGGCGATCCTGGTCACCAGCTCACTGAAACTCAGTTCGGTGCCCAGGCTGAGGCGTACCGGGCTCATGCCGACGAACAGGCCGAGGGTGGCCTTGTGTGTGGCATTGGCTCGGTTGAGGACCGGCATGCCGATCACGATTTCATCGCGTTGGGTAATACGCGCGAAATAGCTGTAGAGCAGCCCCAACATGGCATGGAAAACCGTCGCCTGCCCGCAGGCCTTCGCCCGTTCGCCGAGACGATTGTAGAGCGCACGGGGCAAGCGCCAGGCGTGGTTCTGGCTGGGGGCCAGGCGTTGCTCGAAGCGACCGGGGTGACGGGGTGCGAGCAGGGGCTCGGGCACGCTGTGGTATTTGTCCAGCCAGTATTGGCGCTGACGCTGGAAGGCAGGTGAGTCTTTGTCGTTCTTATGTTGCTCGACATACGCCCGGTAGGTCGGTGCCGGCAGCGACGCTTCCGCCGGATCCAATGCGGCGGTGTAGGCTTCGCTGATCGCTCGGCCGATCATGGCGAAGGACCAGCCGTCGATGATCAGGTGGTGGCAGTTGACGAAAAAGTAATGGAGGTCTTCGCGAACCTTGATCAGGTCCGTGCGAAACAGCAGTCCGCCTTCAAAGGAAAACGGTGTTTGCAGGTTGACTTGCAGCAGGGCCAGGGCGCTGGCCTGCGGATTGGCTTCTGCTGACACATCGTGCAAGGTCAGCGATGCGCTGGCCGATTCAAGGAAGCGTTGTCGCGGCAGGGGGTGCTCCGCCGAGCCGGGTACCAGTTGAATGCGCAGAGCGTCGTGACGACTGATCACCTGGTCGATCGCCTGTTGCAACTTTGCGGCGTCGACCGGGCCGTTGATGCAGGCATACCCGCCAATGTTGTACAGCGGGCTGTCGCCGTGCAGCACTTGATCCAGCCAGATGTCCAGTTGCGGGGCGGTAAGCGGGTAGAGCACGTCCATGTTCGTCGTCCTTTTCAAAGCCCTGACAGAAGAACGGCTGGCGTTCTCCTGTCGGTGGCTGTTTCATCCATGATTGCGCTGGGCGATGTCGGCCTCAGGCAGCGCGTGACCTGGCAGACCGGGCGAGCGCCTCGATCTGCAGGGCTGCCGCTTCACTGGCGCTGTCACCGCTCGGAATCAACGTGCGGTAGCGGTCGCAACTGGCGCGTACTTCCTGGCTGTTCAAGACCTTGTCCAGCGCTGCGGCCAGCGACTCGGCGGAGGCGGGCGGGAAGACCCGCATGCCACAGCCCAGACGTTCCATTCGTGCAGCATTGTCGAACTGGTCGTGAGCGAATGGCGTGGCGATCTGCGGCACGCCGGCGGCCATGGCCAGGGCCGTGGTCCCGACACCGCCGTGATGCACCAGCGCCGCGCTGTGGGGCAGGATGCGACTCATCGGCACGTAGCGCCGTACCAGGATTCTGCCTTCACCGGATACTGAAGGACCCACCGACTGGCTGGTCAGGAACACGCCGCGGCGGTTGACCAGCTTCAGCGCCTGAACCGCCGCGGTGAAATATTGCTCGCCGTTGACCATGGTCGAGCCCGGGGTGAACACCACTGGAGATGCCTCGTTCAGGAAGTCTTCCAGTTCGGCGTCGAGCGGTTGCAGACCCGACTCGTCGAACAATGGGAAGCCGGTCAGGACGGTCTGGGCAGGCCAGTCATGTTGCACCGGGGCAAACCACTCCGGAAACAACCCCAGCACCCGGTCAGGCGAGGAAATCCATTGGCTGATGATGCGTTTGGTCGGCGCGAGCCCCAGTTCGCGGCGGAAGCTGTTGAGCTCAGGCGCCATGACTCGGTCGAGAAATGCCCGTTCGATCATTCCCAGCAGCAGCCGCTTCACGGGATAAGGCACGAAGGCCGGCAGGTTGGCGCCCGGTGGATGGGTCGAGGGCGCTGCGGCCGACCAGAAACCGAACGGCGACACCTGTGCGGTGATCAGCGGGACACCGTGCTTTTCCTGCAGCAGACGCGCCGAGAATGCCCACAGGGAACCCAGCATGACTGTCTCGTCGTCACAGGCCTGTTCCAGCAGCCGGTACTGTTCACGCAGGGTGCTGGCGATGGTTTTCCAGAGGGTCGGCAGTGACGTGCGCGGATGCCACAGCGCCGGGTCAGCCATGACCTCGTCATATTCCTCACGGGTACCCAATGGCAAGAAATTGAAACCACAGCGCTCGATCAACGGCGCGAACGCCGCGCTGGCGCAAAACGTGACCCGGTGCCCGCGTGCCACCAGCGTGCGGCCGATGCCGACAAATGGATGAACGTCACCGGCTGAGCCGACGGCCGTAATGATCACATGCATAAGGTTCCCTCCAGAGTGATCTTGCGGTTGTAGGCCACCCTGATCTGCAGCGATCAGAGACCGTCCGTGGACTCCGTCCACTAAAACGGTTCAGCCTGTCGGGGGGCATTAAGCATTGGCGGGGAGCAAAAGTCTGTGGCGGAAAATGGGGACACTCGACGGTTGGTAGGCGTGCGCCTCGGATTCCTGCGAGGTGCACAAATACAGCGTCCAATCGCCAATCCTCTGTGGGAGCGGGCTTGCTCGCGAAAGCGGAGTGTCTGCCACGGAGATGTTGACTGTGCCGCCGCCATCGCGGGCAAGCCCGGCTCCCACAGGGTCTGGTGGTGTATGCAAAAGCTGCGTACACCCCAAATCTCCTGTGGGAGCGAGCCTGCTCGCGAAAGCGGAGTGCCTGTTATGTAGATGTTGAATGTGCCGCCGTCTTCGCGGGCAAGCCCGGCTCCCACAGGGTCTGGTGGTGTGTGCAAAAGCTGCGTACACCTCAAGTCCAATGTGGGAGCGAGCCTGCTCGCGATAGCGGAGTGTTTGCCACAGAGATGTTGAATGTGCCGCCGTCTTCGCGGGCAAGCCCGGCTCCCACAGGGTCTGGTGGTGTGTGCAAAAGCTGCGTACACCTCAAGTCCAATGTGGGAGCGAGCCTGCTCGCGATAGCGGAGTGTCTGTCATGCAGATGTTGAATGTGCCGCCGTCTTCGCGGGCAAGCCCGGCTCCCACAGGGTCTGGTGGTGTGTGCAAAGGCTGCGTACACCTCAAGTCCAATGTGGGAGCGAGCCTGCTCGCGATAGCGGAGTGTCTGTCATGCAGATGTTGAATGTGCCGCCGCCATCGCGGGCAAGCCCGGCTCCCACAGGGTCTGGTGGTGTGTGCAAAGACTGCGTACACCTCAAGTCCAATGTGGGAGCGAGCCTGCTCGCGATAGCGGAGTGTCTGCCACAGAGATGTTGAATGTGCCGCCGTCTTCGCGGGCAAGCCCGGCTCCCACAGGGGCTGGTGGTGTGTGCAAAGGCTGCGTACACCTCAAGTCGAATGTGGGAGCGAGCCTGCTCGCGATAGCGGTAGGTCAGCCAGCGTCCATGCTGACTGACTTGCGCAAACCCGATCCTATGACATGGCTCGAGCTTTCAAGGCCCGGGACATCGCCTCGCCCAACCTGGCCACATTGGGGGCTTTGACCACCGTGTTGTGGGTGCCGGGAAGGGCGGTCACGTTCACCTGGTCATTGAGCAGCCCGCGCCAGCCCAGGGTCGGGTCGTTGCGCTGCTGTTCACTTGCGGTGAACAGCGATACCTCGAGCGGGCTCGGTGGGCTGACGTAGGTGCCGATGGCCTGTCGCATTGCATAGGCCACCCCCAGGTGGGTGCGCAGCAGGGCAGCGTCGATATCAAGGGGCAGTTCCTCCGGTAGCAGGCGGTGGGTGATACACAGCGTCAGCATCGCCTCGATGGCCGAGTGTTGCGCCAGTTCCGTCAGTTGTCCGAGCAGGTCGGGGGCGATCTGTTCGGGGAGCCAGGCCATCAGGAATTGCGCTTCACTCATCGCTTGCATCGGCACCGGTTCAGGGCGTGCCGACGCGTCGATGATGCCGAGGAACTCCACCACCTCACCGCCGGCCAGCAGTTGGCGGGCCATTTCATAGGCGATCAGACCACCGGCCGACCACCCGGCAATCCGGTACGGACCCTGCGGCTGAACCTGACGGATGCCCGCCAGGTAACGCGCTGCCATGGACGGGACATCCGACAGCGGCGCTTCTCCTGCCACCAGGCCACTGGCGGCCAGGCCGTAGACCGGAACCTGGGGATCCAGCGACGGCGCCAGGTCCCGTGCGTATTGCACCTCGCCACCAAGTGGATGCACCAGGTACAGCGGCCGCTGGGAACCGCTGCGACGGATCGGTACCAGGTTGCTGTTGGCCCCCGGTCGGGCTTGGCCATCGAGGGTCCTGGCGAAGCCGGCAATGGTCGGCTCGACGAACAGATCACGCACGGCAATCGGCTTGCCGAGGACCTTGCGCAAGCGCGAAGCCATCTGCACCGCCATCAACGAAATTCCGCCGAGGCTGAAGAAGTCATCGTGACGGCTGATGCGCTCCTGTTTGAACAGGTCCCGCCAGAGCGCCGCGATGGCGATTTCGGTCTCGCCCCGTGGGGCTTCGTAAGGCAAGGCTGGGATCGGAGTGTCTTCTGCTCCGGTCGGCGAGGCCACGGCGGCGGCCGAGCGTTCCAGCGGCGGCGTGTTTTCCAGCACTTGGCCGATGGATTGCCGTGAATCGGCAACCAGGTTTTCCAGCACCTTGGCGAACAGTCCGGCGATGTTCTGCACGGTCTCTCGGTCGAACAGATCATTGGCGTATTGCAGGCTACCGCTGATGCGCTCGCCATTGTCGACCAGTGACAGCGACAGGTCGAACTGGGTGGTGTTGTGCGGGCTTTCCAGGGTTTGCACCGCAAGCCCCGGCAGTTGCAGCGGCGCCGGTGGCGTGTTGTCCAGGCTCAACATCACCTGGAACAACGGGCTGTGGCTCATGCTGCGAGTCGGCTGCAATGCACTGACCACCTGTTCGAAGGGCAGGTCCTGGTGACTGTAGGCCGCCAGTGTCTGGTCCTTGATCCGCGTCAGCAACCCGTCGACGCGGCTGTCGCGCCCGGTATCGATCCTCAACGCCAGGGTGTTGGCGAAGAAACCGATCAGCGCCTCCAGCTCCGGCCGCTGACGGTTGGCCACCGGCGTGCCGACCACCACGTCGTGCTGTCCGCTCAGGTGGCTCATCAACACCGACCAGCCGGCCAGCAGTACCATGAACAACGTGGTGCCCTGGGCCTGGCTGAAGGCACGCAGTTCGGCACTGAGGGATGCAGAGAAAGCACAGTCGACGATGCCGCCGGCATAGCTCTGTATCGCCGGACGCGGGCGATCCAGCGGCAGGTTCAACAGTGCGGGCGCGCCTTCCAGGTGTTGCCGCCAGAAGTCGATCTGCGCCTGCAACGCCGGCCCTTCGAGGGATTTGCGCTGCCAGGCGGCATAGTCGACGTATTGCAGCGCCAGCGGTGGCAACGGGTCTTTCTGGCCTTGGGCGAATGCGCTGTAGAGCACGCTCACTTCCCGGGCCAGGACGCTGTTGGACCAGCCATCGGAGACGATGTGGTGCAAGGTCATGAACAGCACATGTTCGTCGTCCGCCACTTGCACCAGATGGCCGCGCATCAGCGGTCCCTGGTTCAGGTCGAACAACTGCGTGGTGTT
Organism: Pseudomonas corrugata; assembly: GCF_001269905.1. GTDB lineage: Bacteria > Pseudomonadota > Gammaproteobacteria > Pseudomonadales > Pseudomonadaceae > Aquipseudomonas > Aquipseudomonas corrugata. The sequence goes on from NZ_LHVK01000003.1 coordinate 973,827, forward strand.
GAGGTGACTGAGGCGCTCCAGCGTGGCCGTGCGTTCGTCGGCCGGCATCTGGCGCAGGTCCTGCTGTTCCAGCTGGAAGCGGCAGTCGGCCGGGGCGATTTTTTGCACCGGCTCGCCGTCCACCAACTCGAAACGGGTACGCAAGGTTTCATGGCGCGCCACCAGGCGGTCGAGCGTGGCTAGTAAGGCGGCCTTATCCAGCGAGCCTGTCAGGCGCAGGGCCAGGGGCAAGTGGTAGGCGGCGCCGGCGGCATGGTCCAGGTGATCGAGGAACCACAGCCGTTGTTGGGAGAAGGACAACGGCAGCCGTCCCGAGCGATTCGCCAGTGGAATCGATGCCGTTTCATTGGGCGACGCGCTGTGGACCAGCGCGGCAAGGCCACGCACCGTCGGTGCGTCGAACAGTTCGCGCAAGGTAATCCGCGCGCCCAGTTTGCGGCGCAGCCTGGACAGCAACTGCACGGCGAGCAGCGAGTGACCGCCCAGTTCGAGGAAGCCGTCGTGACGGCCAACCTGATCCAGGTGCAGCAGGCCTTTCCAGATCTCGGCGATGGCGATCTCGGTGTCACCCAGCGGCGCCTCGTAGGCTTTGCTGGCGAGGGCGTCCTGACCGGGTTCGGGCAGGGCACGGCGGTCGAGCTTGCCGTTGGCGGTGAGGGGCAGGGCGTCCAGGTGCACGAAGGCGCTGGGCACCATGTACTCGGGCAGTCCGCTCAACAGCGCACTGCGCAGTTGCTCAGCCGGAACCGGTTCGCCGCAGACATAGGCCACCAGGCGTTTGCTCTCCGCGTCGCCCTGGCTGTCCTCACGGGCGATCACCACGGCTTCGCGGATACCCGGGCAAGCCACCAGGGCATTCTCGATCTCACCCAACTCGATGCGGAAACCGCGGATCTTCACCTGGAAGTCATTGCGACCCAGGTACTCCAGCGTGCCATCGGCCAACCAGCGACCGAGGTCGCCGGTCTTGTACAGGCGGGCGCTCGGCTCACCGCTGAACGGATCGGCGATGAAGCGCTCGGCGCTCAGCTCCGGCCGGTTCAGGTAACCCCGGGCCACACCGACACCGCCGATATGGATTTCCCCGGCCACCCCCAACGGTGCCGGTTCGCCCCGTGCATCCAGCACGTGGACCTGGACGTTGGCGAAGGGGCGACCGATGCTCGGCCGCTCACCCAGGTCGCGGATCAGGTCGATGGTGGCGTCCACCGTGCACTCGGTGGGGCCGTACATGTTGTAGAAGCGGATGCTCTGGCAGTTACGCAGCTTGTCCCAGGTGGCGGCGTTGATCGCCTCGCCACCGAGCAGCACGCTCACCGGCTGGTAGCTCTGGCGCTCCAGCAGGCCGGCGGCGAGCAGGGTGTCGAGCTGCGATGGCGTGGAGTCGAAGGCATGTGCCTGGTGCTGTTCGAGGAAGTCCAGCAACTCGCTGCCGCTGGCGCGGATCAGTTGCGGGATGATCACCAGGCGATGGCCGGAGAACAGCTGGGCAATGCCCTTGATCGACATGTCGAAGAAGAACCCGGCGTTCAGGGCTACGGTGGCCGGGGTCGGGCAGTGCTGGTGGGTGGTGCGGGTCAACACGTGCCAGAAGTTGAATACCGAACGGTGCTCGACCATCACGCCCTTGGACTGGCCGGTGGAACCGGAGGTGTAGATCACGTAGGCCAGGTGTTCCGCAGTCAGGCTCGGTACTTGTGGGTTGCTGTCGAAAGCTGAATCGTCCGCTGCTTGCAACGACTCCACGATGTCCAGCAACAACACCGGCAGTTCCCCGGACGGCAGGGACAGCGCCGACTGGGTCAACAACGCCTGGGGTTGGCTGTCCTGGAGCATGAAGGCCATGCGCTCGGCCGGGTGGGCCGGGTCGATGGGCACGTAGGCGGCACCGGCCTTGAGCACGCCCAAGAGGCCAACGATCATCTCCAGGCTGCGCTCGGCGCAGATGGCCACGCGCTGATCGGGTTGCACGCCGAGGGCGAGCAACTGCCGGGCCAGGTGGTTGGCGCGACGATTGAGCTGGCGATAGCTCAGCTGGCGCTCTTCGCAGACCAGGGCCACGGCGTCGGGATTGGCGTGCACCTGGGCTTCGAACAACTGGTGGATTGGTTGCGCCGCACCGAAATCGCTGGCGGTGCGGTTGAAGTCTTCGAGCAGCAACTGACGTTCGCTGGCGGGCACCACGTCGAGGCTGCTGGCGAGGCGTCCGGGGGATTGCTCCAGGGCGTCCACCAGGGCGGCCACGGCCTGGCCCAGGTAGGCGGCGATGCGTTGCGGATCGATGCCGGTGATGGACTGGGCCGTCAGGGAGAAGCCGTCAGCCACATTCGCCACGGCGATTTCGATGGGGTAGTTGGTGCGGGTTTCCGAGGCGACGAAGTGCATGCCTTCGTGCTCGCCCATGTCCTCGACGTTTTCCCCGGAGGCGTTCACCAGGTCGCCATGACGGCAGTTGAGGATCACCGTGAACAGCGGCAACGAAGCGTCCACCGCACTGCAACGCTGGGCCAGGGCCAGGGAGGCCTGTTCGTGGGTCAGCAGTTCGCTCAGTTGCTGGTAGGCGTCATGGACAATGTCGCTGACGCTGTGCTGCTGCAAGCGGATGCGCATCGGCAAGGTGTTGATGAACATCCCCAGCGCATGGTCGGCACCGGCGGTGCCTTGGGAGCGACCCGACAGCACCGTGCCGAAAATCCCGTCGTCGCGGCCGCTGGTCGCGGCGACCACCAGGCCCCAGGCCGCATGGAACAGCACCGAGGTTGGCACCCCTTGCTGGCGCGCCGTGCGGTGCACCCGGGCACTGAGCTCATCGCCCAGGTGCTCGACCGCGCGCTTGATCCCGGCGCCGTTGCCACGCACATCCAGCACACCATAAGGCGCGGTGGTGGAATCGACATCCGCCAGCAAGCGCCGGAAGTAGGCTTCGTGGTCGGCCTGGGACACGGTGGCGGCCTGGGCGATGAAGTTACGGTAAGGCTGGGACGACGGCAGGCTGTCGGCCTGGCCGGCCAGGACCGCCTGGATCTCCAGCATGATCAAGCGCAACGTCACGTTGTCGCTGACCAGGTGATGGTCGAGCAGCGCGAGCAGCCATTGTCCACGAGGTTCGTCGTAGATGATGTACGCGGCAATCAACGGCGCCCGCTGCAGGTCGAGGCGCAGATGATGGGTGTCGGTCGTGTCACGCAGGATCTGCAAGGCGTCTTCGCCGGGGAAGCAATCCAGGGTCACCACCGGCAATTGCGCCTGGCGATGGACGACCTGCACCGGTTGCGGCAGGCCCTGCCAGCGCAGGGCGGTGCGCAGGATATCGTGGCGGTCGATCACTACCTGCACCGCAGCGAGGAAGTCATCGAGCAACTGGCGCCGGTTGAACGTTACCACCGTGCGCATCAGGTAGGCGTCACCCTCGGACTGCAACAGGTGGTGGAACAGGATGCCTTCCTGCAACGACGACAGTGGGTAGATGTCCTGCACATTGGCGGCGCCGCCGGGAACATCGGCGACAATCTGCTCGATTTCCTGCTGGCTGAGGGTTACCAGCGGCAGCATTTGCGGCTCGATGGCGGTGCAGTCGGCGGGGATCAGGTTCGCCGGTACGACCCGCTGCGTGTTGTTGCCGCCGGCCAGGACCGCGGCCATGGCCTTGAGGGTTGGCGCCGAGAACACCGTGCGCACGTCCAGTTGCAGGTCGGCCTGGCGCAGACGCTCGATCAGGCTGATGACCAGGAAGGAATGGCCGCCGAGTTCGAAGAAGTGGTCCTGGCGACCCACCCGTTCTACCCCGAGCAACTCCTGCCAGGCATTGGCCAGGGTGATTTCGATAGTCCCCAGCGGTGCCTCATACCGCTGGCTTGCGGCGGCGGAGGCGTCCGGTGTCGGCAAGGCGTTGCGGTCCAGCTTGCCGTTGGTGGTCAACGGCCAGGCCGCCAGGGTCACGAAGGCGCTGGGCACCATGTGCTCGGCCAGCACGCTCGCCAGTTGGCTGCGCAAGGCCGACGACTCCACCACGACCCCTTCATGGGCGATCAGGTACGCCACCAGGCGTTTGTCGCCGGGCTGGTCTTCGCGCACGGTCACCAGGGCTTCACGGACTTCAGCGCAGGCCAGCAGTTGGGCTTCGATTTCGCCCAGCTCGATCCGAAAACCGCGGATCTTGATCTGCGAGTCGTTGCGGCCCACGTAGACCACCCCGCCGTCGGCGCGGTAGCGGGCGATATCGCCGGTGCGGTACAGCCGGGCCTCGGTTTGCGTCGCGAACGGATCGGGAATGAAGCGCTCGGCACTCAGTTTGTCGCGATTGAGGTAATGCCGGGCCACACCGGCGCCACCGATGTAGATCTCGCCATTGACCCCCACCGGTACCGGTTGCCCGTAGTCGTCGAGAATCCGCAGGCACAGGTCGGGCAATGGTGGGCCGATCAGGCTCGGCGCGCCCGCGTCGATTTCATCCTGACTGACGGGGTAGTAGGTGGCGTGCACGGTGATTTCGGTGATGCCGTACATGTTCACCAGGCGCGTGCGGGACAGGGCCGTGCGTGCGGTCCATGGCCGCAGGCTGCGGAAATCCAGGGCCTCGCCGCCGAAAATCACTTCCCGCAGGCCGTGTTCCAGGTCGCTGCGCTCACGGGCCTCGATGAACTGGCGGAAGGCGCTCGGCGTCTGGTTCAGCACGGTCACTTGTTGCTGGCAGACCAGCGCATAGAAATCGTCGGGTGAACGGGCCACTTCGCTCGGCACCACCACCAGCTTGCCGCCGTAGCTCAGCGCGCCCCAGATTTCCCAGACCGAGAAGTCGAACGCAAAGGAGTGGAACAGCGTCCAGACGTCGTTGCGACCGAAGTCGAACAGTTCGGCAGTGGCGTCGAACAGGCGCGCCACGTTGCCGTGCTCCACCAATACCCCTTTGGGCAAACCGGTGGAACCCGAGGTGTAGATGACATAGGCCAGGTGCCGCGATGTCAGGCCGAGCGCTTGGGCGTCCGGATTGCGGTCCAGTTCCGCCAGGTCATCTGCCGTGGGGGCATCGTCGAGATTCACCAGCGGCACGGCATGCTCGGGCAGCGCGGCGAGGCACGTCGGTTGTGCCAGCAGTACGACCGGTGTGCTGTCGTCCAACAAGTAGCCGAGTCGTTCGGCGGGGTAGGCCGGGTCCAGCGGCACATAGGCCGCACCGGCCTTGAGCACCGCCAGTACCGCGCAGACCATTTCCACGCCGCGTTGAGCCAGGATTGCCACCCGGTCGTCAGGGCGCACGCCCTGGGCCAGCAGCGCCTGGGCGATGCGGTTGGCCCGGCGATTGAGGGCCTGGTAACTCAACGCCGTGTCGCCAAAGACCAGGGCAATGGCCTCGGGCTGGGCGGCGGCGAGTTGTTCGAAGCGCTGATGAATCAACGGTTCGGGGGTAAACACGGCCTTGGGCGGTAACACCGCTGGCGAGGCCTGGCGTTGTGCGGGGCTGAGCAACGGCAAGCCGAGCACGGGTTGTTCGACGTCCGTCACCATGGCTTCGAGCAGGGTTTGGAAATGCTGGGCGAAACGCTCCACGGTGGCACGGTCGAACAAGTCGCTGGCGTATTCGATCACGCCGGACAACGTGCCGCCGTCATTGCCCAGGGTCAGCATCAGGTCGAACTGCGAGGTTTCATGGGCCTGGGCCACAGGCACCAGGGTCAGGCCGGGCAGGCTCAATTCGCCACCGCCCGGGGTGTTGTCCAGCGACAGGGCGACCTGGCACAGCGGGTTGTGGCTCAGAGAGCGCGGCGGCTGTACGGCTTCGATGACTTGCTCGAAAGGAATGTCCTGGTGCTCGTGGGCCGCCAGGGTGGTCTGTTTGATCTGCTCCAGCAGTTGCGTCACGCTCGGGTTCTGCGAGAGGTCTACGCGCAGGGCGAGGGTGTTGACGAAGAAACCGATCAGGTTTTCGGTCTCGGTGCGGCTGCGGTTGGCCGTCGGTACGCCGATGACCACGTCCCGTTCGTTGCCCAGGCGCGCCATGAGCACCGACCAGGCACCGAGCAGCGCCATGAACAGGGTCACGTTGTGGGCCTGGCAGAAGTGCTCCAGGCGTTCGCGCAATGCCGGGGCGATGGTCACTGCGACATCGCCGCCTCGATAGCTCTGCATCGCCGGACGTGGGCGGTCGGTGGGCAGGGACAGCAAGGCCGGCGCGCCTTCCAGGTGGTCGCGCCAGAACTCGGCCTGGCGATTGAGCCGTTCACCGTCGAGGGCCTGGTGCTGCCAGGCGGCGTAGTCGGCATATTGGATCGGCAACGCCGGCAGAGGATCGGGTTGCTGCTGGCTGAAGGCCCGGTAGAGGGCGGCGAATTCCTTGACCAGCACACCCACCGACCAGCCGTCGGAGATGATGTGGTGCTGGGTGATCAGCAGGATGTGTTCGTCATCGGCCAGGCTCAGCAGGCGCCCGCGGATCAGCGGTCCACGGCTCAGGTCGAACGGCGCCAGGGCCTCGTTGTTGCCGATGCGCGATGCACTGACGCTGGCTTGTTCGTAGGGCAGTGCGCGCAGGTCCTGTTCGGCCAGGGCGAAGCCACAGTCCGCGGGGGCGATGACCTGCACCGGCTGCTCGCCATGGCGTTCGAAGGTGGTGCGCAGGCTTTCATGCCGGGCCACCAGGCGATCCAGCGCGGCCTTGAGGGCCGCACGGTCGAGATCGCCACGCAGCAGCAAGGCGGCCGGCATGTGATAGGCGCTGCCGGCGCCGGAATCGAGCTGGTCGAGGAACCACAAGCGTTGCTGGGCGAACGACAACGCCAGCGGCCCGTTGCGGTCGACCAGGCCGATGGTCTCGGCCTCGGCGGTGTGCGGGGCGCCCACCACTCGTGCCAGTTCTTCCACGGTGGGGTGGCTGAACAGCTCGCGCAGCATCAGCTCGCAGCCCAACTGTTGCCGTACCCGGGAAACCAGTTGCGCGGCCAGCAGCGAATGCCCACCCAGTTCGAAGAAACTGTCACAACGACCCACGCGCTCCAGGCCCAGCAGCTCCTGGAAAATCTGCGCCAGGGCGGTTTCGGTGGCGCCCTCGGGGGCGGTGTAGCCGCGCTCGGACATGGCGCCCAGGTCCGGCTCGGGCAAGGCCTCCTGGTCGAGTTTGCCGTTGGCCGTGAGCGGGTAGGCATGCAGACTGACGAAGGCCGTCGGGATCATGTAGTCGGGCAGGGTCGCGCCCAATTGCTTACGCAAGGCGGCCACTTCCAGCACCGCGCCCGCACGGGGAATCAGATAGGCGATCAGACGCTTGCCCTGGTTCGCATCATCACGGGCCAGCACCTTGGCTTCCCGCACGCCCTCGCAGGCCAGCAGCTTGGCTTCGATTTCCCCCAGCTCGATGCGGAAACCGCGGATCTTCACCTGAGCGTCCATCCGGCCCAGGTGCACGATCTCGCCGTTGTCCAGCAACTTGCCCAGGTCCCCGGAGCGATACAGCCGCTCGCCGGGACGGAACGGGTCGGCAATGAAACGTTCGGCGCTCAAGGCCGGACGGTTCAGGTAGCCCCGGCCGACCCCCAGGCCGCCGACGCAGATCTCACCGGCCACGCCGACGGGCAGCAGCCGCTGCTGGGCGTCGAGCACGTAGGCCACGGTGGTCGGAATCGGCCGGCCGACATTGGAGATGCCGGCGGCGATGTCGGCCGCGCCAATGGCTTTGTAGGTGACGTGGACGCAGGTTTCGGTGATGCCGTACATGTTCACCAGGGCCACATGCCCGAAGGCACGGTGGAAGGCATCGAGCTTGCCCAGCTCCAGGCTTTCCCCACCGAAAATCACGTAGCGCAAATGCGCCAGGCGCACATCCGGCGTCGTCAGCGCGGCGGCACTGAGCTGATGGAACGCCGAGGGGGTCTGGTTCAACACCGTCACCTGTTCGCGTTCGAGGAAACCCAGCAGCTCTACCGGATCACGCCGCAGGGCCTCGGGCACCAGGGTCAGGCGTGCGCCATGGAGCAACGCGCCAAAGATTTCCCAGACCGAGAAGTCGAAAGCGTTGGAGTGGAACAGCGACCAGACATCCTCGGCATTGAACTGGAAGTCCGGGCGATTGTTGTGCAGCAAGCGCACGACGTTGCGGTGTTCGAGCAGCGCGCCCTTGGGTTCACCTGTGGAGCCCGAGGTATAGATCACGTAGCAGAGGTGGTCCGGGGTGTTGACGTGGGTCGGGTTGGCGACGCTGGCGTCAATGTTGCCGAGGGTCGGATCGAGGACCTCGATACCCAGTGCCCGCAGCGTCGGCGCCATGCCCTGGCGCGCAATGGCCTTGCCGGCACCACTGTCGCGCAGCACGTAGGCAGTGCGTTCCTGGGGCGAGGCCGGGTCGATGGGCACATAGGCGCCGCCGGCCTTGAGCACCGCCAGGGTGGCGACGATCATTTGCACCGAGCGCTCCAGCGTGATGGCCACCAGTTCCTGGGGCCGCACACCTGCGGCGCGCAAACGGTGGGCGAGGCGGTTGGCCTGTTCGTTGAGCTGGCGATAGCTCAGCTGTTCCTCGCCGAGGTTGACGGCAATACGGTCCGGTGTCCGGCGGGCCTGCTCCTCGAAAATCTGCTGCAGGGTCAGGGTGTCGGGCCAGGCCGCTTCGCTGTCGTTGAAGTCGATGATCTGCCGCTGCCGCTCGGCGCTGTCCAGCAGGGGAACATCGTCGACGCGCTGCCGGGCATCCTCGACAAAGGCTTCCAGCAGGCGCGCGTAGTGACGCATCAACTGCTGGATGAACCCGGCGTCGAAGAACTCCGCGTTGTACACCACATGCCCGGCCCAGCGCTGTTCGCCAGCGCTGATCAGCAGGTGCAGATCGTTCTTGCCGTAGCCCAGGTTGCTTTCCAGGGTACTGACCGCCAGCCCCGCGACCAGCGTGCTGGCGTCGGTGTCGCGCTGGAAGTTGAACAGTACGTCGAACAGCGCGGTGCGGCTCATGTCCTTGGCCGGATTCAGCGCCAGCACCAGTTGGTCGAACTGCATGTGACGATGGCGCAGGGCCTGGGTCAGGTTGTGGCTGGTTTGTTCCCAGAGCTGCTGCAAGGTGGTGTCGCTGTCGCAGAACCCACGCATGACCAGCAGGTTGTCCAGCGGCCCGACAACGTCGTTCAGGCCGGGCTCGCGGCAGGCGGCCGTGGTACCGATCACCAGTTCATTGTGGCCGGCATAGCGGCGCAGCAATGCAGTGAAGGCGCTGAGGGCGAGGCTGTCGGTACTCACGCCGACTTCCCTGGCCAGAGCGTCAAGGCGGCGGACCAGCGGTGCTTCGAGGGTGAAGGCGTGGGTCGCTTCGGCGAACACATGCACGGCCATGCGCGGGCGATTGAGCGGCAGCTCCAGGGCTTGCAGCTTGCCGCGCAACTGGTAGCTCCAATAAGCCCGCAGGTTTTCCAGCACCGCAGCCGGGAGCTGGCGTTGCCAGGCGGCAAAGTCGCCATAGCCCAGCGGCAGGGCCGGCAGCTCGGCGTTGCGCTCGGCGCAAGCGGCAGCATAGAGGGCCAGCAGGTCGCGCTTGAGCAATTGCATGGAGGTGCGGTCGGCCAGCAAATGATGCACGGCAATCGCCAGCACGGCGGTGCGTTCGTCCGCTTGCACCAGGCTGGCGCGCACCAGGCTGCCACCGTTCATGGCCAGCGGCCGACGGGTTTCGGCCAGGGCCTGGGCGGCGAGGGTGTCCGGGTTGCCCTGGATCCGTTCAAGGGCCAGGGTGGCCGGTCCGTCGAAGCATTGCCAGGCATTCGCGCCGTCGCTCTGGATCCGGCAACGCAGGATGTCGTGACGGGCCAGCAGGCCGTCAAGGGCGGTTTGCAGGGCTGGTTGATTGATCTCGCCGGTCAGTTCCAGCAGCAACGGGATGTTGTGATAGACCGGGTTGGCGTCGTACAGGTAACCGGTCTCGAAGGTGTCGACAAACCAGAGCCGTTCCTGGTGATAGGACAGTGGCATGCGCTCCGGCACCGGCGTCAGCGCGGTGATGGCCGGCAGGACCAGGGTCGGGTCCAGTTCCAATGCACCGATACGGGTGTCCGGTGCTTCGGTGAAACACTGCAGCAGGCGTTCGAAGCGCGCCGCGAGGCGCTCGACGGTAGCGGCATCGAACAGTGCCGTGGAATACGACAGGCTGCAAGACAGGTTCGGGCCACCTTCGTCGATGTGCAAGGACAGGTCGTGCTGGGTGTTGTCCTTGCGCGACGGCAGGAACTCCAGGTCCAGTCCCGGCAGGTGCAACTGGCCGCCGGCCCCCCCGGCGTTGGTGTAGAGCATGGTCTGGAACACCGGACTGTAACTGGCGCTGCGCGGCGGCTTGAGGGCTTCGACCACCAGCTCGAACGGGGTGTCCTGGCGGCTGGAAGACTCCAGCATGAGGTCCTTGACCTGTTGCAGCACCTGCTCGAGGGTCGGGTTGGCTTCCAGGCGGATGCGCAGGGCCAGGGTGTTGACGAAGAAACCGATCAGCGACTGCACATCCTGGCGGTCGCGGTTGGCGGCAACGGTGCCGATCACCAAGTCCTGCTGGCCGCTGATCCGTGCCAGCAGCACCGCCCAGGCCGCCATCAGGGTCATGAACGGGGTTGCGGCGCGGGACTGGGCGAACCGGGCGATGGCAGCGGACAGCGGGGCGGGCAGGTCGAAGCCCAGGGTTTCACCCCGGTAGCTTTGTACCGCCGGGCGCGGCCGGTCGGTAGGCAGCGTGAGCACCGCCGGGGCGCCGGCCAGGTGAGCGCGCCAGAATTCCACTTGCTGGTCGAGGCGCTCGCCCTGCAGATGACGGCGCTGCCAGGCGGCGTAGTCGGCGTACTGCAGGGGCAGTGGCGGCAGCGGATCGGCTTGTCCGGTACTGAATGCCTGGTACAGCGCGGCGAACTCCTTGACCAGCAGGCCAATGGACCAACCGTCGGAGATGATGTGGTGCTGGGTGATCAACAGCCGATGCTCATCGTCGGCCAGGCACAGCAACGTGCCGCGAATCAGCGGACCGTGCAGCAGGTCGAACGCTCGGGCCGCTTCCTCTTCCGCCAGTCGGGTGGCTTGCCGCCCGGCCTCGTCCCGAGGCAGGTGGCGCAGGTCCTGTTCCTGCAGGTTGAAGCCACAATCGGCCGGGGCGATCACTTGCAGCGGATGTTCGCCGTCGCGGCGGAAGGTGGTGCGCAGGCTTTCATGTCGCGCCACCAGACCATCGAGGGCGTTCTTCAGCGCGGTACGGTCGAGGGCGCCGCGCAGCACCAGCGAAGCGGGGATGTGATAGGCGGCGCTGGCCGTCGGGTCCAACTGATCGAGGAACCACAGTCGTTGCTGGGCGAACGACAGTGCCAGCGGACCTTCGCGATCCGCGCCGGTGATGTCGTCGGGAGCTGTTTCGATGACCCGTGTGGCGCCGCGCTGCTTGAGCAGGCGCAGCAGTGCGGCACGTTTCAACTGGTCGAGACTATCGTTATGTTCGTTCAATTGTTAAGCATCCTTGGAGACGATAGCGAGCAGTTCGCTTTCAGACAGCGAAGCCATTTCTTGTTGCAGGTCCATCAATTCATCCGACTCGTACTGGGCCAGTTGCAGGGTGTTGATCAGGTCGGCCAGTGCCAGCAGCGACGGGTGTTCGAACAGGCTCCTGAGGGGCACTTCGACGGCGAAGGTTTCTCGTGCCCGCAGGGTGACTTGCACCGCCAGCAGCGAATGGCCGCCAAGCTCGAAGAAATCGTCGTGCCGACCGATCCGCTCCAGGCCCAGCAGCTCGGCCCAGATCTGCGCCAGCAGTTCTTCGGTTTCGCCGTTGGGGGCTTCGTACTCGCGGTAGGCGAAGTCCTCGCTGCGAGGCGCGGGCAGGGCGCGGCGGTCGAGCTTGCCGTTGGGGCTCAACGGCAGTTGTTCGACCACCACGAACGCCGCCGGGACCATGTAGTCCGGCAACTGCGAGGTCAGGTACGGGCGCAAGGTGCTGCTGGCATTGCGGCCGGCCAGGTGCGGCTCGACGCTCAGGTAGGCCACCAGGCGCAGGGCCCCGGGGCTGTCTTCGCGAGCGATGACGGCCGCCTCGCGCACCCCCGGCAGGGTCAGCATCAGGGCTTCGATTTCGCCGGGCTCGATGCGGAAACCGCGGATCTTGACCTGCTGGTCGTTGCGTCCGAGGAAGTCGAGTACGCCATCGGCGCGCATGCGCACCAGGTCGCCGGTGCGGTACATCCGCGCCTCCTCGTCCGGGCTGAACGGGTCGGCGAGGAAGTGTTCGGCGTTCAGTTGCGCACGGTCCAGGTAGCCCCGGGCGACGCCCGCGCCCCCCACGTACAGTTCACCCGGCACGCCGAGTGGTGCCGGCCGGCCCTGTTCGTCGAGCACGTACAGGCGGCTGTTCGGGATGGCACGACCGATTGGCACCGTGCCCTGGTCCTGGGCGCTGCAGCGATGCACCGTGGCCCAGACGGTGGCTTCGGTGGGACCGTACTCGTTGTACAAGGCGATGGCCGGTTCCAGGCCCGCACATTCCTGTACCAATTGCGCCGGGCAGGCTTCGCCGGCGACGATCATCTCCCGCAGGCAGCCGTGTCCGTTTTCGCTGGCAAGACTCGCCAACACCAGACGGCCCAGGGACGGCACGCACAGCAGTGAAGTGATGGCCTGTTCGCCGATGAAGCGGGCAATGGCTTGCGGATCGCGAGCGGCTTCGGCCGCCGGAACGCACAAGGTGCCGCCGCTGATCAACGTGCCGAAGATCCCTGCCACGGAGCTGTCGAAGGCAATCGACGAGAGCAACAGGAAGCGCTTGTCGATCGATGGCCCATACACCGTGCGCCTGGCCAGCGTCGAAGCAACCAGGTTGCGATGTTCGATCATCACCCCCTTGGGTTTGCCGGTGGAGCCGGAGGTGTAGATCACATAAGCCAGGTGCGCCGGGGTCAGGCCGGTGGCATCCCAGCGCGGATCGCGGGTACTCGTCTGCGCCGTCAGGGCCTGTTCGATGGCCAGGTAGCGGGTGCCTTCCTGCAGTGTGCCGACGGCTGCGCGACCGACCGGATCGGCCAGCAGCAGGCGCGGCCGAGCATCCTCGACAATTGACGCCAGGCGGTCGGCCGGGTAGCTCGGGTCCAGTGGCACGTAGGCGCCGCCGGCCTTGAGAATGCCCAGCAGGCCGCTGATCATCGCCGCGCTGCGTTCAACGCAGATCGCCACCAGATCCCCCGGTTGAACCCCGGTGGCGATCAAGTGATGGGCCAGGCGATTGGCTTGGGCATTGAGCTCGGCATAAGTGAAGGCTTGCCGAGCGTCGACCAGGGCACAGGCGTCCGGTGTGCGGAGCACCTGCTCTTCGAACAGATGCTGGATGCACAGGTGTGTCGGGTAGTCCTCGCGGGTCTGGTTGAAGGTCTCCAGCAGCAGGCTGCGTTCCTGGGGCGGCAGCACGTCCAGTTGCGTGAGTGGAATCCGTGGCGTGTACATCAAGGCCTGGGTCAGTTGTTCCAGGGCCCGTTGCATCAGCGCACAGATGCGTTGTGGGTCCACTGCCCGGACGCTCTGTACCGTCAGCCCCAGGGCATCGCCATAGTCGTTGACCGACAGGGTCAGCGGGTAGTTGGTGCGCTCGGCGCTGTTGAGGATGCGCATGCCCGGCCATTGCAGTTGGCTGTCGTCGCGCTGGTGTCGATAGTTGAGCAGGGTGGTGAACAGCGGCAAAGCGCTGGGCACGTCGCTGCAACGTTGGGCCAGGGCCAGGGAGGCCTGTTCGTGGGCCAGCAGTTCGATCAGGTCGCGATGGGTCGCCAGGACCTTGTCGTTGGCGCCAGCGCCGGCCAGTTGCACCCGCACCGGCAAGGTGTTGATGAACACCCCCAGGGCCCGTTCGGCCCCCGCCGAGCCTTGCAGACGACCGGCGACCACGGTGCCGAACACCACGTCGTCGCGCCCGGTGCAGCGGGCCAGCACTTGCGCCCAGGCCACATGGAACAGCGCCGCCGGGGTGATGCCCCGTTCCCTGGCCTGGGCCCGCAGGCGCAGGTTGAGTTCAAGGCTCAGTTGTACGCTGGCCTCTTCGATGTGATTGCCATCCCCTTGTACTTCGAGCAGGTCGAAGGGCGCGGTGGGCGCATCGACATCCGCCAGCCGGCGGCTGAAGTAGGCCTCGTGGACCTGGGCCGGCGTGGCCTGGGTCTGGGCGATGAAGTCGCGATAAGGCTGCGGTGTGCCCAGGCTGTCGCCTTGTCCGTGGAGGATGGCGTGGATTTCTTCCAGGACGATTTCCAGGGTGACGTGGTCGCTCGCCATGTGGTGATTGAGCAGCGCCAGCACCCAGCGTTCGGAGCGCGGAGCCCGGGCGATGCAGGCCCGCATCAGCGGTGCCTGGCGAAGATCCAGGCGCAGTTGCCGTGGGTCGCTCAGGGCTTGGAGTTGACTGAGCGGGTCCTGGTGACTGTCCAGGGTGACGCTGTGCACCGGCAGGCGGGCCTGGCGTTGCACCACTTGCACCGCCTGGGGCAAGCCGTCCCACTGCACGCAGGTGCGCAGGATGTCATGGCGATCGATCACCTGCTGCAAGGCGCCGATAAAGGCATCGAGGCGCTGGCGGTCGTCGAACTCGAGCAGCGAGCGGACCAGATAGGCGTCGCCTTCGTGTCCGAGCAAGTGATGGAACAGGATGCCTTGCTGCAACGGGGCCAGAGGATAGATGTCCTGGATGTTCGCGGCGCCGCCAGGGACCGCAGCGACGATGCGTTCGAGCTGGTCCACCGTCAGATCCACCAGGGGCAACATGTCCGGCGTCAGGCTGGTGCAATCGGCCGGAATCCGGTTGGCCGGGGCCTGGAAGGCCGTATTGGTGGTGTCGGTCAGGGCCGAGGCAAGGTCCCGCAGGGTCGGTGCGCCGAAGACGCTGCGCACGTCGGCGTTCAGGCCATGTTCGCGCAGGCGTTCGATCAGGCTGACCGCCATCAGCGAATGGCCGCCCAGTTCGAAGAACCCGTCGTGGCGGCCGACCTGCTCAAGGCCCAGCAGCTGTTGCCAGATATCGGCGATGGTCCGCTCCACCGTGCCTTGCGGTGCCTCGTAGGCCTGGCTGGCGTAGGCGTCCTGATCCGGTTCGGGCAGGGCGCGACGGTCCAGCTTGCCGTTGGGGGTGAGTGGCAGGGCGTCGAGCACCACGAAGGCGCTGGGCACCATGTGCTCGGGCAGGCGGCCCAGGAGTTCGGCACGCAATTGCGTGGCGGCCGCCGGTTCGCCGCACAGGTAGGCCACCAGGCGTTTGCCGCTCTGGTGGTCACGGGCGATGACGGCCGCTTCGCGGACCCCGGCAAGGGCGGCGAGGGCAGCTTCGATTTCGCCCAACTCGACCCGCAGACCACGGATTTTCACCTGATCGTCGTTACGTCCCAGGTATTGCAGGGTGCCGTCGGGCAACCAGCGGCCAATGTCGCCGGTCTTGTACAGGCGGGCACCGGCGCGCTCGCTGAACGGGTCGTCAATGAAGCGTTCGGCGCTGAGTTGCGGCAGGTTGAGGTAACCCCGCGCCACACCGACACCGCCGATGTGGATCTCGCCGGGCACGCCCAGGGGCAGCAACTGGCCGTGGTTGTCGAGCACATGCAATTGCATGTTGCGGATCGGTCGGCCGATGGGGATCGGGCGGGTCCGGTAGGTGGCGAGGTCGGTGTCGGCGGTGTACCAGGCGACTACGTCGCTGCATTCGGTCGGCCCGTAGCTGTTGATGATCGCCGGCCGTGGCAGCGGCAGTTTTTCCAGCATGGCGACCTGGATCGGCTCGCCGCCCAGCACCACCCGTTTCAGACAGGCCAGTGCCGCGTGCCGGTCGGCATCCACCAGGGCGTGGAAGGCGCTGGGGGACATGTTGAGGTGGGTAATCCCGGCCTCGGCGACCTGGGCGACGATGGCGCCCGGGTTGAACGGTTCTTCGGCCAGGTGCAACGAGGCGCCGACCATCAGCGGGGCGAGGATGTTCTTCTGGGTCAGGTCGAAGTTATAGGACGAGGCCAGCAGCACCGCATCGCCGGCATGGAAGGCCAGGTCGTCGAGGTACCAGTCCAGCAGGTTGCGCAGGCCGCGATGTTCGACCATAACGCCCTTGGGCAAACCGGTGGAGCCGGAGGTGTAGATCACGTAGGCCAGGTGGCCCACATTCAGTTCGCTCACTTGCGGATCATGGGCCGGTTGCTCCAGCAGCGCCGGGCTGCCCAGTTCGAGGGTGGCCAGGCCCTGGGGCACCGGTAGTTCGTCCAGGCCTTGCTGGCGCACCAGGGCCCGCGGTGCGCTGTCGGCGAGCATGTGGCTCAGGCGTTGCGCCGGGTATTGCGGGTCCAGCGGCACATAGGCCGCCCCGGCCTTGAGGATACCCAGCAGGCCGATGACCATCTCCGGGCTGCGACGTGCACAGAGGCCGACGGTGTCGTCGGGCCGCACGCCCAGGGCGATCAAACCGTGGGCCACGCGATTGGCCTGGGCATTGAGTTCGGCGTAGCTCAGGGTTTGCCCGGCACCGACCAGCGCCACTGCATCCGGCGTCCGACTTGCCTGTGCGGCGAACACGGCGTGGGGGAAGCGACTCGGGCTTTCATCCAGGCTGACGGGGGCAGGGTTGAACGTCTCCAGCAGTTGCCGGCGTTGCGCGTCATCCAGCAACGGCAGCGTTGCCACCGGCTGCGTGGCGTCCTCCAGCATCCCGTCGAGCAGGTGCAGCAGGTGCTGGCCCCAACGGGCGATGGTGCTTTCGTCGAACAGGTCGGTGGCGTATTCGAACTGGCCGCTGATGGTTTCGCCGTCGTCGTTGAGGGACAGGCTCACATCGAACTGGGTGGTGCCGGTCGGTTGCGGCAACGGGCTCAGGTTCAAGCCCGGCAGTGCCAGGGCCTGGTCCTGTGGCGTGTTGCCGAGCACCAGCATGGCCTGGAACAGCGGGCTATGACCGAGGCTGCGCTCCGGTTGCAAGGCTTCGACCACTTGTTCGAACGGCAGGTCCTGATGGCCGTAGGCGTCGAGGGTGGTGGCTTTGATGCGTTCGAGCAACTGCTCGACCGGGCTATCGGCCTGCACGTCGATGCGCAGGGCCAGGGTGTTGACGAAGAAGCCGATCAGCGCTTCGGTTTCACGCCGTGGACGGTTGGCGACGGGCGTGCCGACCACCACCTCCGACTGATTGCTCAGGCGCGACAGCAGGATCGACCAGGCTCCCAGCAGGGTCATGAACGGGGTCAGGCCGCGCTCCTGGCTGAAGCGCCGCAGGCGCGCGCTCAATGGTGCGGGCAGTTGCAGCGCCAGTGCGGCGCCCTGGTAGCTCTGCACCTGGGGCCGTGGATGGTCGGCCGGCAGTTCCAGCAGTGCCGGGGCGCCGGTGAGGTGCTCCTTCCAGAATTGTGTCTGGGCTTGCAGGCGTTCGCCTTGCAGATGCTGCTGTTGCCAGGCGGCGTAATCGGCGTATTGCAGGGACAGGGGCGGCAGCGGATCTTCGCGGTCCTGGCTGAACGCGGCGTACAGCGCATTGAACTCACCGATCAACACCGCCACCGACCAGCCGTCGGAGACGATGTGATGCTGGGTCACCAGCAGGATGTGCTCGTCCTCGGCCAGGCGCAGTAGACGTCCGCGAATCAGCGGGCCGCTGCTCAGGTCGAATGCGGCGCGGGCTTCTTCCTGGGACAGTCGCTCGACGGCCGGTTGCCGTGCCTCAGGGGCCAGGGTTTGCAGGTCGTGCTCGACCAGGGCGAAGCCGATGTCCGCCGGGGCGAAACGCTGGCGCACTTCGCCGTCCTGGCGCTCGAAGGTGGTGCGCAGGCTTTCGTGGCGGGCGACGATGCGGTCCAGGGCCCGCTGCAAGACCTGGCGGTCCAGGCTGCCACGCAGGTGCAGGGCGGCAGGCATGTGGTAGGCGACGCTGGCGGCATGGTCCAGTTGATCGAGGAACCACAAGCGCTGCTGGGCCAGGGACAGCGGCAGCGGTTGCTCGCGAGAGACCACGGCAATCGCCTGGAGCCGGGACTGGCCGGCCTGTTCGACGTGTTGGGCCAGTTCGCTCAGGGAGGTTTGGGCGAACAGGGTGCGCAGGTCGATCTCGGCGCCGAGGTCCTGGTGCAGGCGGGCTTGCAACTGCACGGTGAGCAGGGAGTGGCCGCCCAGTTCGAGGAAGCCGTCGTGACGGCCGACCTGATCCAGGTGCAGCAGGTTTTTCCAGATCTCGGCAATGGCGACTTCGGTGTCACCTTGCGGCGCTTCGTAGGCCTTGCTGGCGAGGGCTTCCAGGCCGGGCTCGGGCAGGGCGCGGCGATCGAGCTTGCCGTTGGCGGTGAGGGGTAGGGCGTCCAGGTGCACGAAGGCGCTGGGCACCATGTATTCGGGCAAGTGCTTGAGCAAGGTGCTGCGCAGGTGCTCGGCACTGGTCGGTTCGCCACACAGGTAGGCCACCAGGCGATTGTCGTCTCGGGCAATGACCACGGCTTCGGTGACCCCGGCACAACTGAGCAGCACGTTCTCGATCTCACCCAACTCGATACGGAAGCCGCGGATCTTCACCTGGAAGTCGTTGCGGCCCAGGTATTCGAGCGTGCCATCGGCCATCCAACGACCGAGGTCGCCGGTCTTGTACAGGCGGGCGCTCGGCTCACTGCTGAACGGATCGGCGATGAAACGCTCGGCGCTCAGCTCCGGCCGGTTCAGGTAACCCCGGGCCACACCGACACCGCCGATATGGATTTCCCCGGCCACCCCCAACGGTGCCGGCTCACCCCGCGCATCCAGCACGTGGACCTGGACGTTGGCGAACGGTCGGCCGATGCTCGGGCGCTCACCCAGGTCGCGGATCAGGTCGATGGTGGCGTCCACCGTGCACTCGGTGGGGCCGTACATGTTGTAGAAACGAATGCTCTGGCAGTTACGCAATTTCTCCCAGGTGGCGGCGTTGATCGCTTCGCCACCGAGCAGCACGCTCACCGGCTGGTAGCTCTGGCGCTCCAGCAGGCCGGCGGCGAGCAGGGTGTCGAGCTGCGATGGCGTGGAGTCGAAGGCATGCACCTGATGCTGTTCGAGGAAGTCCAGCAACTCGCTGCCGCTGGCGCGGATCAGTTGCGGGATGATCACCAGGCGATGGCCGGAGAACAACTGCGAGATGCCCTTGATCGACATGTCGAAGAAGAACCCGGCGTTCAGGGCCACGGTGGCTGGGGTCGGGCAGTGCTGATGGGTGGTGCGGGTCAGCACGTGCCAGAAGTTGAACACCGAACGGTGCTCGACCATTACGCCCTTGGACTGGCCGGTGGAACCGGAGGTGTAGATCACGTAGGCCAGGTGTTCCGCAGTCAGGCCCGGTACTTGTGGGTTGCTGTCGAAAGCTGAATCGTCCGCTGCTTGCAACGACTCCACGATGTCCAGCAACAACACCGGCAGTTCCCCGGACGGCAGGGACAGCGCCGACTGGGTCAACAACGCCTGGGGTTGGCTGTCCTGGAGCATGAAGGCCATGCGCTCGGCCGGGTGCGCCGGGTCGATGGGCACGTAGGCGGCACCGGCCTTGAGCACGCCCAAGAGGCCAACGATCATCTCCAGGCTGCGCTCGGCGCAGATGGCCACGCGCTGATCGGGTTGCACGCCGAGGGCGAGCAACTGCCGGGCCAGGTGGTTGGCGCGACGATTGAGCTGGCGATAGCTCAGCTGGCGCTCTTCGCAGACCAGGGCCACGGCGTCGGGATTGGCGTGCACCTGGGCTTCGAACAACTGGTGGATTGGTTGCGCCGCGCCGAAATCGCTGGCGGTGCGGTTGAAGTCTTCGAGCAGCAATTGGCGTTCGCTGGCGGGCACCACGTCGAGGCTGCTGGCGAGGCGTCCGGGGGATTGCTCCAGAGCGTCCACCAGGGCGGCCACGGCCTGGCCCAGGTAGGCGGCGATGTGTTGCGGATCGATGCCGGTGATGGACTGGGCGGTCACGGAGAAGTCATCGCCTTCATCTGCCACGGCCACTTCGATCGGATAATTGGTGCGGGCTTCGTTGCTCAGGAAGCGCACACCGTCCCAGGCCAGGACCTGATCGGCATTGGCCAGCGAACCGCCGTCGGTCTGATGGCGGTAGTTGAGCAGTGTGGTGAACAGCGGCAGGCCGGGGCCGACGCCACTGCAACGTTGAGCCAGGGCCAGGGAGGCCTGTTCATGGTTCAGCAGTTCGCTGAGGTCGCGGTAGGTTTCGTCCACCAGCGCGGCCACCCCGAACCCGGCCAGTCGGACCCGCACCGGCAAGGTATTGATGAACACCCCCAGCGCCCGGTCGGCGCCCACCGAGCCTTGCAGGCGGCCGGCGACCACGGTGCCGAACACCACATCGTCACGGTCGGTGCAGCGTCCGAGCACCTGGGCCCAGGCGATGTGGAACAGCACGGCTGGCGTGACGCTGGCCGCACGGGATTGGGCGCGTATCCGCTGGCTCAGGGCCGGATCGAGGCGCACGCTGGTTTCTGCGACTTGGCTGCCGTCACCCTGGACATCCAGCACACCGAACGGTGCGGTGGGTTCGTCGACAGCGCCCAGGCGTTGGCTGAAATAGGCTTCATGGGTCTGAGGCGATGTTGCGAGGACCTGTGCGACGAATTCCCGATAAGGCATCGGCGGCGGCAGGCTGTCGCCCTGGCCTTGCAACAGGGTTTGGACTTCTTCGAGGACGATGCCCAGGGACACATGATCGCTGATCATGTGGTGGTCGAGCAGGGCCAGCAAGCAGCGTTCGGAGTGCGGAACCCGGGCGACGCAGGCGCGCATCAGCGGTGCTTGCTGCAAGTCCAGGCGCAGATGCCGGGGGTCGCTCAAACGCTCCAGTTGAGCGCGCGGGTCTTCATCGGCGGCCAGGGCGATGTGCTGCAGCGGCAGCGTGGCCTGGCGTTGCACCACCTGTACCGGCTGCGGCTGGCCGACCCAATGCACGGCGCTGCGCAGGATGTCGTGGCGGTCGATCACCTGCTGCAAGGCACCGATAAAGGCTTCGAGACGCGCGTGGCTGTCGAATTCGATCAGCGAGCGGACCAGGTACGCATCGCCTTCGTGTCCCAGCAGATGATGGAACAGGATGCCTTGCTGCAACGGGGCCAGCGGGTAGATGTCCTGGATATTGGCGGCCCCGCCCGGTACGGCGGCGACGATGCGTTGAAGCTGGGCCTCGGTCAGTTCCACCAGGGGCAACATGTCGGGGGTCAGGGCAGTGCAGCCGTCCGGAATCCGATTGGCTGGGGCGAGGAACGGCGTTTCATTGCTGCGGCTCAAGGCCTGGGCCATTTCCCGCACGCTGGGAGCGGTGAACACGGTGCGCACGCTGGCGCTCAGGCCATGCTGGCGCAAGCGGTCGATCAGGCTCACGGCCAGCAGCGAATGCCCGCCGAGTTCGAAGAAGCGGTCATGACGACCTACCTTGTCGATGTCCAGCAGGTCTTGCCAGATGTTCGCAACGATCTGTTCGATCTCGCCTCGTGGTGCCTCGTAGGCTCGGCTGGCGAATGCCTCAATGCCCGGCGCGGGCAGGGCGCGGCGGTCGAGTTTGCCGTTGGGGGTCAGCGGCAACGCTTCAAGCTGGACGAAGGCGCTCGGCACCATGTACTCCGGCAGCGCCGCCAGCAGCGCGGCACGCAGTTGCTCCACCGGTACCGGCTCACCGCACAGGTAGGCGATCAGGCGCTTGCTGTCGGATTGACCCGGTTTGCTTTCCTGGGCGACCACCACCGCTTCGCGGACACCGGCGCACCCGGCAAGCACGGCTTCGATCTCCCCCAGTTCCACGCGGAAACCGCGGATCTTCACCTGATCGTCGTTGCGTCCCAGGTACTGCAGGGTGCCGTCGGCGCACCAGCGGCCAAGGTCGCCGGTCTTGTACAGGCGTGCGTCCGGATCGGTGCTGAACGGGTCGGCGATGAAACGCTCGGCGGTCAGCTCGTGGCGATTGAGGTAGCCGCGAGCGACACCGACGCCGCCGATGTGAATTTCCCCGGCGACGCCCATGGGGACCAGGTTGCCGAGCGCATCCAGCACGTGCAGTTGAGTGTTGCGCAGCGGCTTGCCGATGGAACGGAAATCGTCGTGCTCGCTTTCCATGCGGCGGATCGAGGCGTTGACCGTGGCTTCGGTCGGGCCGTAGGCATTGAACAGCGCCGGGCGATGGCCGGCGCGGGCGAACCACTGGCTCACGGCCTGCTTGCCCACCGCTTCGCCACCGATCATGAACTGACGCAGGCAAACGGGCAGGGCGACATGGGCGTCTCGGGCGACCTGTTGCCAGAACACGGTCGGCAGGTTGGCGACGCTGATTGCATGCTGCTCGCAAAGCGCGGCGAAGGCAGCGGTGCCGGCGATCCAGGCATCGCTGCGCAGTACCAGGGTGGCGCCGGACAGCAAGGCGCCAAAGATCTCTTCCACCGACATGTCGAAGGTCATGGTGGCGAATTGCAGGATGCGATCCTGGCGGTTGAGGCCGTAGCGTTCCTGCAAGGCACCGATCTGGTTGCACACCGAGCGGTGTTCGAGCATCACGCCTTTCGGCTTGCCGGTGGAGCCGGAGGTGTACATGACGTAGGCCAAGTGCCGGGAGGTCAGGCCCTCGACCCTTGGGTTGCTGTCGTCCCCGTCAGCCGGATCGTCGAGCAACAGCTGCGGCATGTGCAGCGCCGGCAGTTGTTCGGCCATGGTTTCGATCAGGTAACCCTGGGTGAGCAGGACCCGCGGCGTGCTGTCGTCGAGCATGTGCTGCAAGCGGTCCTGCGGATAGTTCGGGTCCAGCGGCACGTAGGCGCCGCCGGCCTTGAGAATGGCCAGGATGCCGATGATCATTTCCGGGCTGCGCTCCACCAGCAAGGCGACCCGCTCATCGGGGCGCAAGCCTGCGGCGATCAGGCGATGGGCGATGCGGTTGGCCCGGGTGTTGAGTTCGGCATAGCTGAGACTGACCTCGTCGGCCTGCACAGCGATGGCCTGGGGGCGTGCCTGTACATGCTGCTCGAACCATTCCTGTAGCAGTCGGCCTTCGGCAAACGGCGCGTGGGTCTGGTTGAAACCGCCGAGCAGTTGCCGGCGTTGTTGGTTATCCAGCAAGGGCAGGGTTGCCACCGGCTGCGTGGCGTCCTCCAGCATCCCATCGAGCAAGTGCAGCAGGTGCTGGCCCCAACGGGCGATGGTGCTTTCGTCGAACAGGTCGGTGGCGTATTCGAACTGGCCGCTGATGGTTTCGCCGTCGTCGTTGAGGGACAGGCTCACATCGAACTGGGTAGTGCCGGTCGGCTGGGCCAGTGGGCTCAGGCTCAACCCCGGCAATTCCAAAGCCTGGTCTTGTGGCGTGTTGCCGAGCACCAGCATGGCCTGGAACAGCGGGCTATGACCGAGGCTGCGCTCCGGTTGCAGGGCTTCGACCACTTGTTCGAACGGCAGGTCCTGATGGCCGTAGGCGTCGAGGGTGGTGGCCTTGATGCGTTCGAGCAACTGCTCGACCGGGCTGTCGGCCTGCACGTCGATGCGCAGGGCCAGGGTGTTGACGAAGAAGCCGATCAGCGCTTCGGTTTCACGCCGTGGACGGTTGGCGACGGGCGTGCCGACCACCACCTCCGACTGATTGCTCAGGCGCGACAGCAGGATCGACCAGGCCCCCAGTAAGGTCATGAACGGGGTCAGGCCGCGCTGCTGGCTGAAGCGTCGCAGGCGCGCGCTCAGCGGTGCGGGCAGTTGCAGCGCCAGTGCGGCGCCCTGGTAGCTCTGCACCTGGGGCCGTGGATGGTCGGCCGGCAGTTCCAGCAGTGCCGGGGCGCCGGTGAGGTGCTCCTTCCAGAATTGTGTCTGGGCTTGCAGGCGTTCGCCTTGCAGATGCTGCTGTTGCCAGGCGGCGTAATCGGCGTATTGCAGGGACAGGGGCGGCAGCGGATCTTCGCGGTCCTGGCTGAACGCGGCGTACAGCGCATTGAACTCACCGATCAACACCGCCACCGACCAGCCGTCGGAGACGATGTGATGCTGGGTCACCAGCAGGATGTGCTCGTCCTCTGCCAGGCGCAGTAGACGTCCGCGAATCAGCGGGCCGCTGCTCAGGTCGAATGCGGCGCGGGCTTCTTCCTGGGACAGTCGCTCGACGGCCGGTTGCCGTGCCTCAGGGGCCAGGGTTTGCAGGTCGTGCTCGACCAGGGAGAAGCCGATGTCGGCCGGGGCGAAGCGTTGGCGCACTTCGCCGTCCTGGCGCTCGAAGGTGGTGCGCAGGCTTTCGTGGCGGGCGACGATGCGGTCCAGGGCCCGTTGCAAGGCGTTGCGGTCCAGGCTGCCGCCCAGGTGCAGGGCGGCGGGCATGTGGTAGGCGACGCTGGCGGCATGGTCCAGTTGATCGAGGAACCACAAGCGCTGCTGGGCCAGGGACAGCGGCAGCGGCTGTTCGCGAGAGACCACGGCAATCGCCTGGAGCCGCGATTGGCCGGCCTGTTCGACATGTTGGGCCAGTTCGCTCAGGGAGGTCTGGGCGAACAGGGTGCGCAGGTCGATCTCGGCACCGAGGTCCTGGTGCAGGCGGGCTTGCAGCTGCACGGTGAGCAAGGAGTGGCCGCCCAGTTCGAGGAAGCCGTCGTGACGGCCGACCTGATCCAGGTGCAGCAGGTTTTTCCAGATCTCGGCGATGGCGACTTCGGTGTCACCTTGCGGCGCTTCGTAGGCCTTGCTGGCGAGGGCTTCCAGGCCGGGCTCGGGCAGGGCGCGGCGATCGAGCTTGCCGTTGGCGGTGAGGGGTAGGGCGTCCAGGTGCACGAACGCGCTGGGCACCATGTATTCGGGCAGATGCTTGAGCAGGGCGTTGCGCAGCTGTTCGGCAGGGACCGGTTCGCCGCAGACATAGGCTACCAGGCGCTTGCTCTCGGGTTGGCCGGGATGGTCTTCGCGGGCAATCACCACCACCTCGCGGACACCGGGGCACAGCGCCAGGGCGGCTTCGACTTCGCCGATCTCGATGCGCAAGCCGCGGATCTTTACCTGGAAGTCATTGCGGCCCAGGTACTCCAGCGCGCCGTTGGCGAGCCAGCGACCGAGGTCGCCGGTCTTGTACAGGCGCGCGTTCGGGGCCTTACTGAACGGGTCGGCGATAAAGCTCTTGGCGCTCAGTTGCGGCAGGTTCAGGTAACCGCGCGCCACGCCGATGCCGCCGATATGGATTTCCCCGGCGATACCCAACGGTTGCGGTCTGCCACGGGCGTCGAGTACGTGCATCTGGATGTTGGCAATCGGTTTGCCGATGGGCACGCTCTCGCCGGGATCGCTGGGGCGGCAGTGCCAGGCGGTCACGTCGATGGCCGCCTCGGTCGGACCGTAGAGGTTATGCAGTTCAACGTCCGCCAGTTGCCGTTCGAAACGCCGTTGCAGGGCACGGGGCAGGGCTTCGCCACTGCATAGCACCCGACGCAGTTCGGGGAAGTCGCGGTTGTCGGGGTGCTCCAGGAACAGGTCGAGCATCGACGGCACGAAGTGCAGCATGGTGATGCCCGCCTCGCGCATCACCTGGGCCAGGTAGGCCGGTTCCTGATGGCCGCCGGGACGGGCCATGACCAGCTCGGCACCGGCCAGCAAGGGCAGGAAGAATTCCCAGACCGACACGTCGAAACCGAACGGGGTCTTTTGCAGGATCCGGTCGCTGGCGTCGACACCGTACTCGTCCCGGGCCCACAGCAAGCGATTGACCACGCCCAGGTGTTCGTTCATCACCCCTTTCGGGGTACCGGTGGAGCCCGAGGTGTAGAGCACGTAGGCCAGGTGTTGCGGCGTCAGGCCAAGCGCCTGCGAATCCGGATTGTGTGTGGGAAGGGCGCTCAGGAGGTCATCGTCATCGAGCGCCAACGCCGGGATATTCAATGGCGGCAACGGGTTCAGCAAGGCGTGGCTGCTCAGTACAGCGCGGGGGGCACTGTCTTCGAGCATATAGGCCTGACGCGCACTCGGCAGGTCCGGGTCGATGGGCACATAGGCGCCGCCGGCCTTGAGCACGCCCAGCAGGGCGACGACCATCTCCGGGCTGCGCTTGAGGCACACAGCCACTCTTGCATCCGGCTTCACGCCGAGTTCGATCAGGCGATGGGCGAGTTGGTTGGCCTGGTGGTTGAGCTGTTCATAGCTGAGTAGCGGCCCGCTGTCGCCGCGCACGGCACAGTCATGAGGACGTTGCTCGACCTGCTGTTCGAACAGGGTGTGGATCAACACATCCCGCGGATACTCTCGCGCAGTGGCATTGAACTCTACTTGCAGGCGCTGACGTTCGGCCGCGCTCATCAGCGGGTAGTCGCCCACTGGCGTGTCGTGCTGCTCAAGTACCGCTTCGAGCATCGAGACGACGCGCTGTTGCAGGAGACGGGCTTCTTCCACGCTGTAGTAGGCAGTGTTGAAGTTGAAGTCCAGATGCACATCTTCGAACGGGTGGTAATCACGCACGAAGATCGCCATCGGCGTCTGTTCGTAGCCGTTGTCCATGGTGATGACGGTGGATGAGGTGCCGCCGAACTGGTCGTCACCATCCAGACTTTCGAATGACAGTGAAACGTCGAACAGCTGCCGGCGCCCGGCCTGCGCGAGGCGCAGGATGCGGTTGAGTTCGGCAATCGGGAAGCGCTGGTGGCGGTAGCAGCGGCGCAGTTGGCCACCGGCGGCGTGCATCAGGTCCAGCAGCGAGGCGTCGAGGTCGACGGGCAGGCGAATCGGGCTCACCGAGGAAAACATTCCTGCGGTTTCCTTGGTGCGGGCGTTGGTGCGGTTGTGCACGGGCATGCCGATGACCATCTCATCGACGCCCACGGTACGGCAGAAATACGTGGCGACCACGCTGATCAGCACATGGGCCACCGACAAACTGCGCTCGCTGGCGAATTCCGTCAGGGCATTGTAGAGCGCCCGTGGCAGCATCGCCTGGACCTGGGCGCTGGGGGCCAGTTCATTGGCCTGGCCGGTCTTGAAGTCGGCCCTGCGTTGCAGCAGCGACGGTGGCAGCTGGGCGTAGGTTTCCTGCCAGAACTCGCGGTCGCGCTCGTAGCGTGACGATTGCAGGTAGGCGCGGTCGTCCTCCAGGAACGACAGATAGGAGTGCCCTTCGGCGACTTTCTCATTGCCGGCGAGCAAGCCGTTGTAGGCAGCGCCCACGGCATGACCGATCAGCGCCACACCGATACCGTCGGTGACCAGGTGGTGGTAACGGTTGAGCCAATAGTGACGGTTCGGGCCACAACGCACCATGCGCGCTTCCCAAAGCTGACCAGTCAGCTCCGGGAACGGCTGGCGGAAAGCGTTACGCAGGTACTCCATCGCCAATCCGGCATCGGCTTCGGCCTCGGTAAACTCGACGATGTCCAGCTTGACCTTGACCTCGGGCAGGACCCGCTGGCGGCCGATGCCGCCCTCATGGCTGAAGCTCAGTCGCAGGGCGTCATGGTTGTTGGCGACCAGCTCGATGGCTTTCTCGAACAGCGGGATGTCGATTTCGCCCTTGATCTCCAGAGACATGCCAATGTTGTAGTAGGGCAGGTCCGGGTGCGCGATCTGGTCGAGCCAAATGCCCTGCTGGACGGAGGCCAATTCGTGGGTGGCGCAGTCTTGCGTGGGCAGCATTTCGGTCGACGAATCCATTTCGGAGCACCTGCAGGCAGAATCAATTGAGGTTTGTCTCCGTTCGAATGGCGGTGCATGAAGGCCTGGGCGACTGCCAATCGGCGGATGCAAATAGTCGTGGAGAGGGACATCGGGGCCGTTGGCAGGCGCCTGATGCGAGGGGGGCGTCGGGGGGCTGTGGTGCGGCTGTCGATGGGCCGTCCTGCCGTCCGGTCACGCCTGATGTCCCTTCACAATGTGGGAAAAAATTAGAGGATCCGCTTCCCGATGTCTGTCATGGGAAGCAGGGACAACGACGGGAAACGCGGCTTTGCGGCGCTTGGGCGTGGTCGCGCGAGTCTGTTATACCAACGACCTGAGTGAGTTTGCGAGGGTTGAACATGCCACTGATCGCCGAATCGGAGCGTCCGGTCTCCAAGTTCTGGAGCCTGTCCCGTTTTCCCAATCACCCGCAGGCAGGGGCGGTCGAAGTGATCGACGCGCTGGCGATTTCCAAAGAGGAGTTCACCCGGCGCTACGTCAATCGCAACCGGCCCTGCCTGATCAAGAATGCCGTGCGGCACTGGCCGGCCTTCCACAAGTGGAATCGCCTGGACTACCTCAAGACCCACTCCCACAACAGTGCCGTGGTGGTCCGTTCGCAGATCGTCTCGGAGGTCATCGGCTGGTCCAATCCCAAGGTCAAGGCCGAGCTGACCGAGTATGCGAACACGGTCTACCGGGACATGCCGTTCCATGAGTTCCTCGACAGCCTGGGCGAGGGCGATTCGCCGCTGGTGGCCGACAGTTGCCGTTTCTCCGAAGGTTCGGCCATCGAGCGGCTGAAGGAGGACGTCGGTGGCCTGCCGTTCATGCCTCAGCTGGGCAAGACCCGGGCCTATCCTCCCCATCGCAGTTTCCTGTACCGCAACTCCTACACCGATTGGCATTTCCATGTCACCGACGAAACGTTCATGGCCCAGGTGGTCGGGGCCAAGGAAGTCCTGCTGCTGCCGCCGGACGAAGCCAGTTGGCGAGCGTTGCGGCCGGTAATCGAGGAAGCGGGCTACCTTTACGACATCGATACCGGGCGTTTTCCCGGGACGCGGGACCTGCGTGCCCTGCGTACGGTGGTGGAGCCGGGCGATGCGCTGTACATCCCGGTCTACTGGTGGCATGCGGTCCAGTCCATGGACGACGCATTCGGCGCCACGGTCGCGGCCACGTTCCCGACGCCTTTGCATGTCAGTGGCAACATCAGTTCGCCCATCGCCAGGCGCGTGTTGCGCAACTACCTGTTTTCCCGCTATGCGCCCCTGGTGGTGGGTGCGGTGGCGTACTCCATGGTCTATCGGCTGATGAGCAAGCTGATCGATGTCGCCACGTCCCGCGATGTGCGCACATGAGCCTGGTGAACGATCGCAGGGGCTTCGACCTGGGGCGGGGTTTCT
This sequence comes from Pseudomonas corrugata, assembly GCF_001269905.1. GTDB lineage: Bacteria > Pseudomonadota > Gammaproteobacteria > Pseudomonadales > Pseudomonadaceae > Aquipseudomonas > Aquipseudomonas corrugata. The sequence goes on from NZ_LHVK01000003.1 coordinate 1,002,812, forward strand.
ATTTCCTCTGGTGTGGCGAATCCCTGGCGGTCATCGGTACGGCGCTGATGGAGTTCGCCCTCGGCGTCTGGGTGTACACCCACACCGGTTCGGCGGTGGCGTTCGCCAACGTGGTACTGGCGGCCACCTTGCCGGCGGTGCTGTTCCTGCCACTGGCGGGAGGGCTGGCCGACCGGATCAGCCACCGGGTCATCATTGTCTGTTGCGATGTCAGCCTGGCGGTGCTGCTGTTGGGCGTCATGGCGTTGCTCTGGTTCGAGCGCCTGGAGCCGTTGCACCTGTACATCTTCAATTGCCTGGCGTCGATTGTCAGCGCCTTCCGCAAGCCGGCGTATCAGGCGGCTGTCAGCACGATTGTCGCCCCGGATAAATTCACCCGGGCCTCGGGACTGATCAGCATCAGCAAGAACGCTTCGGCCCTGGTGGCGCCGCTGCTGGCGGGGGCGATCATGGCGAAGGCCGGACTGGTGACGATCCTGGCGGTAGACCTGGTGACGTTCTGCTCCGGCACGCTGTTGGTGATCAAGGCGTTTTCCCACGTGCGGCGGCCGGCGGCCCATCACGACGCGATGGCCAAGGGCACGGTCTTCGGCGGTGCCCTGGGCAACGTCGCCGCGGCACTGAAGTTCTTCGTCGCCGAACGCCTGATGGCGGGGCTGCTGGTGTACACCATGATGCGCAGCGCGCTGTTGGCCCTGGCGACGTTGATGATGACGCCGTTGCTGTTGTCGACCCTGGGCAGCCAGGTCCTGGGCATGGCCTATACCTGGGCGGCCTTGGGCGGTTTGGCCGGTGCGGGGTTGTTGATTTCCATGGGCAATCCGCGCCGATTGATGGCGATGGTGGCGGTGGCCGACCTGTTGCTGGCGGGGTGCGTCGTTGCCTTGGGGATGGTCTCGCAGGCCGTGGCCTACTGCGCCTTGGCATTCGTGGCGATCACCATGGCGAGCATCGCCGATGCCAGCGTGAACGCGCTGTGGATGCGCAGGATTCCCGCCGGCAGCCGCGCCAGTGTGTTTGCCTTGATCAGTATGTTGACCATTGCCGCCACCAGCCTGGCCGTCATCGTCGGCGGTTTCCTGGTCGATCATTGGTTCCAGCCGGCGCTGATGCCCGGCGGACTGTACGCCGATTCGATTGGACGCTGGTTGGGAACAGGGCCGGGACGTGGCGTGGGGATGCTGTTCGTGGTCGCCGGGGCGCTGTTTGCGCTGCTGCCGCTGAGCGTCCTGCTCTACGCACCGATGCGTCGCCTGGACGAGGCGCCCACGCCAATGGCCGTGGTGCGGATGGCCGACGGCCCGCAGGTCGACCCGCTGTGACGCTGTACCGGATTCCCGTGACAGACAGGCCGGGCCCACTGGGTCAACCTTCCCAGACTGGTCCGCTGTGCCCCTCGTCGCCACCGGAATCGACAACCCTCAACAAAAGGAGCTCCTATGCGCCCGTCGTTTTATGATTCCAGCCGTTTTCCGCATCTCAAGAACCTCGCCGACAACTGGGAAGTGATCCGCGAGGAGTTCCTGGCCCTCGATGCGCCGACCCTGACCATCAACCGCGTAGGCAAGTCGATCACCGAGATCGTCGATGAAGTGGCCGCGCACATGGAGGCCGGCGGTGAGTATGGCTGGCTCTGGGGCTGGGGTGATGACATGGATGTCATGCCGGAATGGACCCAATACGGCCTGGTCGCCTATGACACCCCGATCCCCTATGCCCGCGCCGCCATGCCCGGGACCATCGACCTGCTGAGCAAGATCCCCGGCATCAAGCTCTGTGCCTTGCTGCGCATGGAACCCAACGTTTTTCTCGGCACCCACTCCCACACCGGCACTTGGGAAGAAGGCCTGTTGCACATGCAACTGACCATCGATGCGCCGACCACCCAGAACTATGCCTACCTCAACGTCAATGGCAACTTCAACCAGAGCACCAACGGCAACCTGGTGATCTTCGACGGCTCCCTCGATCACTTCGCCGTCAACGCTTCCCGGGCTCACCGTACTGTGCTTTATCTTGAGTTCTATCGCGAGAAGCACATGGCGGCGTGAGGTTCACCTGGTTGAGTGGGGCCAAGTCTGCTCGTAGAGGGTGTGCCAGCCGGTATCACCGCCGGCTGGACCGACGTCATCGCGAGCGGACTCTCCCTTGAAAGGGGAACGTCGTCCTGGCATCACGGCGCATCTTTGTTCGCACTTGGCTTGCGCGGTTCCGGCTAACGCATCGCGGTGCTGCGGATGTAACGAGCCGGCGATGAGCCCAGTGTCTTGCGGAACATGCTGATGAACGAACTGACCGACTCGTACCCGAGCGCTTCTGCGGTTCGTTGCACCGACTCACCCTCGGCAAGACTCTGCAATGCCACGATGATTTGCCATTGCTTGCGCCATTGGCCAAAGGTCAGCCCTGTTTCGCTCTTGACCAGGCGCGCCAGGGACCGCTCGCTCATGGCGACCTGGCGTGCCCACTGGGCCATGGTGCACCGATTCGACGGGTCCTGGGCCAAGCCGCGGGCGATGAAACGCAATTGCGTGGCGGCGGGAAGCGGCAGGTACAGCTGTTCCGAGGGGGCAAGCGCCAATTGTTCGAGGAGTACGCTTGCCACGCGTGCGTTGACAGAGGCGGGCGTATAGTCCTGGGCCTGGGCACTCAGGTGCAGGATCAACTCAAGGACCAACGGGGAAAGCACCAGCGTGCAGCATTTCTCCGGTAGAGCGGCGGCGCCGGGCTCGACGAACAAGTAGCCGATCTTGCCGTTGGCAGTCACCCGGTTGCTATGGGCGATACCGCCCGGAATCCATACGCCAAAACCCGACGGCACCATCCAGACGCCATCCTCTACGGTGCATACGATGCCCCCGTGATAAGCCACCACCAGTTGACCCTTGCGATGGGTGTGCACGGGAAATTCGGTGTCGTTTCGCTGGCTCTCCAGCATCAGAGCGACGGCGGGCTGCTCGAAGCTATCCAGTTCGAATTGATCAACCGCATAGCGAATCGTCTCGTCCATGGCGCACCACCCGAATTGTCCGAATTTGATTATAGGTTGGCAGCATACTCAATATCGGCACGTTCTCGCAGTCCCTACCATCGTCATCAAGGCCATCAAGGTGATTGCCTACGGTGAGACTCAACGATGCTGAGCGAAATCACGATTGCCCACCTCTACCTTCCACCCTTGCTGCTCTACCTGGGCATCGCAGTGCTGGTGTACGGCGTGCTGGAACGGAGCATGCGGCATTGGCTGGATTGGACCTGGCACCCGAGCATGGCGCGCTTCTTCGTGTCGCTGATTGTCCTCTCGATCCTGGTCCTGAAGTGTTGAGGGCGGCGCGATGACCATCAATCATTTCCTCAAGATGCTCGTAACCCTTGGGCTCGGCCTGATTGCACTGCTGTTCTGCATGCAGTTGTGGCGCGCCTATGAGCTGGCACCCTGGACGCGGGACGGGCGGGTCAGTGCGCACGTCATTCGTATCGCCCCCGAGGTGTCTGGCCAGGTTGAACGACTGCTCGTGGGAGACAACCAATGGGTCGCCAAGGGCGCTTCGCTGTATCAGATCGATCGCAGCGCCTATCTGCTTGCCCAGCAACAGCGCACGGCCGAGCTTGCCGAAGCGCGCAGTGTCTTCGAGCAGCGCAGCGCACAGCTCAAGCGTCGCAATCGGCTCGGCGATGCCATTGCGCGGGAGGAGATCGACAATGCCGCCCGGGACCTGGCGGTGGCCAAGGCGCGTCTGGACGCCGCCCAGAGCCAGCTGGCCCAGGCGCGGCTTGACCTGGACCGCACGACCATTCGCTCACCGGTCGATGGATACGTGACCCAACTGCGCCTTCAGCCGGGTGACTACGCCTCGGCGGGCGAAACCAATATCTTTGTGGTCGATAGCCATAGCTTCTGGGTCACCGGCTATTTCGAAGAAACCAAGTTGTCGGGTATTCGAGTGGGCGCTACGGCATCGATCAAGCTCATGGGCTTTGCCGCGCTGCTCGAAGGGCACGTCGCAAGCATGGGCAGGGGCATCGCCGACGGCAACGAGCAGCGCGGTAACAATGGTTTGCCTCAAGTGGCGCCGACGTTCAGCTGGATACGCCTGGCCCAACGGGTGCCTGTACGGATCGAACTGGACCGCGTGCCGCCGGACGTGGAGCTGGCGGCCGGGATGACCGCCAGTATCGAGGTCGCCGAGGCGGGGGCAGAGCCACGTTGGAGGCTGACGCAGTGGCTTCAGGCGTTCCTGTGAAGGGCCGCGCGTGGCGAATGCTCGGCGCACGGGCCGGATCATGGAGTCCCCAGGCATCGGGCTACATGTTGCGCAGTCTTGCGGCCGCCTCTCTGGCGTTATGGCTGGGCTTCCAGTTACACCTGGAGGCGCCATTTTCGGCGGCTTCGACGGTGCTGCTGCTGATCCATCCGCTTCAAGGTGCAGTGGTCGGCAAGGGTTTCAATCGGGTGCTGGGAACCTTGGTGGGGCTGGCCGTTGCGCTGCTGCTGACCGGCATGTTCGCTCAGAAAATGCTGCTGTTCATCCTCGGGATCGGGGTATGGCTCGGACTCTGTGTGGGGGCCATGACCCTGCTTCGGCACTATCACGCCACGGCGGCCGTCGTTGCAGGCTACACCGTTTGCCTCGCCCTGGGCCCCGCTATCGTCGCCCCACAGTTGGGTTTCGATCATATCGTGGCGCGTTGCACGGCGGTCGTACTGGGGGTGTTGAGCCTGAGCCTGGTGGCCACCTTGTTCAGCCGCAAGACCGTCGAGCCCAAACTGAACCGGGCCCTCCAGGACGTCTGCTCCCGCACCGTGCGGTTGCTGGCCACGCGATTCAAGGGGGAACACAGTGCGGATCCGGCGATTGCGCAACGCCCGCTCGCCATCGACATCAGCAAGGTGGACGAACTGCTCGGGATCGGCCGAGGTGAGTCCTTGCTGATCCGCTCCAGGCTTGCGACCTTGCAGGCAGGGCTGGCGTATCTGCATGCCGTTGTTCTGGACGAGTGCGAGACCGAACGGCGTGTTTCGCCTTCGCTCGCCCGAACGGGCATGGACCTGCACCAGCTGGCAGACGCGTTGCCTGGCTTTTGCGTGGCGGCCGACGAAGTCCTGGAGATGCAACACCGCCTTGCGCAAGCGCCTGAAAACAACACGAGCCAGCAGCGCTTGAAGGAACAATTGGCAGACCTATCCAGCGCCTTGCTGAGCTTCGCCAGCCTTGAGCATGGGCGCCAGACGCCTGTCCGCGCGGTGGGTTTCCACCGACATTATGGCGACGCGCTGCGTAACGGCTTGCGAGCTCTGTTGGCGACGCTGGCAATCGCGGCTTTCTGGTACCTGTCCGCCTGGGACCAAGGGCCAACGTTGCTGGCGGTATCGGGGCCGTGCTGCACCTTGCTGGCCACCAGCCCGGCGCCCGTTCAAGGCCTGGCTCGCTTCTTCGAGGGCACCGTCTACGCAATAGTGGCGGCAGCCACGTGCAAGTTCCTGGTGTTGCCACACATCAGCGGGCTTGCATTGCTCACGGTCGTGATGATTGCGTTCTGGGCCGCCGGGATTCATGCCACGACCCGCCCGCGTCATGCCCTGCAAGGCATCGCCTACCTGATTGGCTTCAACACGCTCGTCAGCACAGGCCTGGCCGCCCAGTACGACTTCGTCGACTTCGCCAACCAGGCTCTCGCCTGGATCGTGGCCCTTGCCATATGCCTGTTGGCCTTCCAGCTGTTGCCGGGAAAAACCCACAGCCACCCGCATGTCCTGAGGAAGGCGATTCATAAGGACATCCGGCGACTGCTTCGTCATGGACACCGGATGGACGTTCTCAAGTGGCAGGCAAGACAACAGCACCGATGGGTGGCCTTGCAGACGCTGTCCGGCGCCGATGAACGACAAGCTGCCCAGACCGGTTCGACGGCCCTGCAACTGAGCCGACAGTTGATTCGACTGCAACGCCAAACCCGCGACCTGGAGCCTGAATCATTGGTGGGCACGTGCGCGCGACGGGGCGATCGACGGATTTCGACCCACGCCTCCCATCTAGCGATCAGCGCGGCCCAGGCCCGTCGAACGTCAAAGTCACTGACCCGCCTCGGCGCCCATGACTTGGCGGCTGGTTATCTGGAGTTGGCAAGGCTGCTCGAAAGCTACGCAAGCGTTGCGAGCGCGGATATCCGCAAACGTTTTCGTTAACACAACCAAGGTGAAATGAAATGAAGCCACTTCTTATTCGGATACTGTTCGGCTTGATCATGTCTGTTCCGTGGGTCGCACAGGCCTCGGACGGCGCTGATGCGCTGGAGCGCCGGCAGCAGGCCTTCAAACAGGAGCAGACGTGCCCGGCGGGCGGGCATGACTCAGGGGCCAGGGCACCTGCAGCCGGGAAAGGAGAAGCTTCTTCGGCAAGCTGATCATCGCCGGCAGCACTGATTCGTCAGGGCTGCCAGCACAGGCGTTCAATAATTGATCTTGGTTTTTGTCGATACGAAGCATATGCTTGCAATATACGAAACGTATAGAGGGCGACCCCATGGGCATCGTGAACATCGACGACGAACTGCATGATCAACTGCGCCGGGCCACCAAGGTGTCCTGCCGCTCCATCAACGCGCAGGCCGCTTTCTGGATCAAGGTCGGCATGTTGTGCGAGATGAACCCGGAACTGACCTTCAACGAAGTCATCCGTCGTGAGCTCGACAGCGCGGGCGTGCGCGCCCAGCCACTGGTGATGAGTTGAGCATGGTCAAGAGCCCGGAACAGGTCGCGCTGCTGGCGGAATCCGGCCGACTCCTGGCGTCCGTGTTCGAGCTGCTGGACCAAACCACGCTCGCGGGGATGTCGACCCTCCAGGTCGATGCCATGGTGGAGCGGTTCATCGTCGATGAGCTCAAGGCCCGACCGGCGAGCAAGGGCCAGTATGGTTTTGCATTCGTGCTCAACTGCTCGGTAAACGAGGAGGTTTGCCATGGCGTGCCATCGTCCTCCAGGATTCTGCGTGATGGCGATATCGTCAATTTCGATATCACCCTAGAAAAGAATGGCTATATCGCCGACTCCAGCAAGACCTACCTTATCGGTAACGTCAGCGCCGCTGCCCGGCACCTGGTCCAGGTTACATACGATGCGATGTGGCGGGGCATCCGCGCGGTACGCCCAGGCGCGCGGCTGGGGGACGTTGGTGCGGCCATCGAGCACCATGCCAAGCGCTATGGTTACTCTGTGGTACGTGAATACTGCGGCCATGGCATCGGCCAGCAAATGCATGAAGAACCCCAGGTGCTGCATTTCGGCAAGCCCGGCACCGGCCTGGTGCTGCGCGAGGGGATGGTGTTCACCATCGAGCCCATGCTCAACCAAGGCACCAGCCACGTCAGGACTCAGGCTGATGGCTGGACGGTGGTGACCCGGGACGGGACGCTTTCCGCGCAATTCGAACACACCGTCGCGGTGACTGCATCGGGTGTTTTGGTACTGACGTTGCGTCCGGATGAGTTGGACGGGGTACGAGGTGAGGGGTGATTTGCATGTGCGGAAATGGAACCAGTCGGTGATTTGACTCTCCCTGGAAGGCCCTGCTCGTACCTTCCAGAAAGACAGCGAGGCAGTCACGTCTTGAACCGCAGCACCAGATTGTTCAGGTTCACCGCCAGTTGCGACAGTTCGTTGCTGGCAATGAGGGTTTGACGGGTTCCCTCGCTGCTTTGCACCGCCAGATCGCGAATACTGACCAGGCTTCGATCCACATCACGTGCCACATGCGCCTGTTGCTCGGACGCCGTTGCGATTTGCAGGTTGCGTTCGTTTATCTCCAGTACGGCATGGGTGATTTGTTGCAAGGACTGCCCGGCGTCTTCTGCAGTTTTCCGGGTGCTACGCACCTCCTGGGTGCTTTTGTGCATCGACTCCACCGTGGCAGAAGAACCTGCCTGGATCGCCGCGATCATCTGTTCGATTTCCTGGGTGGAGGTTTGCGTACGATGTGCCAAGGCGCGAACTTCGTCGGCAACCACTGCAAAGCCTCGACCTTGCTCGCCTGCTCGAGCCGCTTCGATCGCGGCGTTCAATGCCAGGAGATTGGTCTGCTCGGCAATGCCCCTGATGACGCTCAACACTTTGCTGATGTCTTGGGCTTGGCCGGCCAGAGCCAGCACTTGCGCGGATGAGCCTTCCACCAGGCTCGTCAGGTTGCGCATGGCCGCCAGGGTTTCAGTGACACGTTCATTGCCCAAGTCTGCCGACAGGCTCGACTGTTGGGCTGCCTGAGAGGTTGACGTAGCATTGCGAGCCACTTCTTCAACGGCCGCACTCATCTCGTTGACTGCGGTAGCGGCTTGCTCGATTTCGCTGTTCTGTTGCTGCAATGTCCGGTCAGCGCTTTCAGTGATGGACGTCATTTCGACGGCGGCAGTGCTCAGTTGAGTAGACGCGCCGGAAATCTCCAGAACAGTTCGCCGCAGCTTCTGCGACATGATGTTGAGCGCCTGCATCAGGCGGGATGCTTCATCTTTCCCGGTGACCTCAAGCTGCCGGGTCAGATCCCCTTCGGCAATGTCTTCAGCCAGTTTCAGCGATGTATTGATCGGGTCGACAATGCTGCGGGTCAAGGCGATAGCGAGCAAGACCGTGAGAATCAGTGCGACGACTACGACAATCATCAGGACGTTGACGCTATGGCTATACACTGCCGTTGCAATAGCGCCTGACTGCTCCGTCTCTTTTGCGTTCAGCTCGCGCATGAGCGTGAGTTTTTCTTGATAGGCCGTGGCGCGGTTTGCCTGCTCGGAGTTGGCTAAGGCAACGGCCTTGTCATGGTCGGAAGAATCCAATGCAAGGACTTGCTTCAATCCATCGATGTAGGTGTTCATCGCGGTTTGAGCGTCATCGAGCTGCGCGCGGTCCTTATTTCCTGTAATCAGATTCTGCCGATAGTATTCGCTGCGCGACTGCAGGGTCTCCATGGCTTGTCGTACTTTGGCTTGCGACGCGCTTTTGACTGAGGGATCGGTGCTGGCCAGCACTCTGATGCTCTCGAGGCGAGCGTGTAGAAGTGCAATTTGAATGTCATCGACCACTTGAATGCTAGGCAGTGATTTTTCTTCTATGTCTTGTTCTGCGGCGCGCAATTGGCTGACTTGAACGTAGGAGAATCCCCCAAGTCCGATCAAAAGCAAAGTGATGACACCGAAGCAGAATGCAGCTCTGCGCGCGATATTGAGCGATCTCAGATTCATGTTGGCTCCGGTGGCGTACCACGTAACGCCTTTCGAGAGCTGGCTCTTTGCCAGCTACTACAGGGTTGGCCAAATCAGATGAAAATTCTGTGAGCTGTTTGTGGTTTTTTTGAGAATGATGAGATGGCCCGAGATTCAGCCGAGCAGCGCTGGAGCGAACCACAGTCCAGGCCTCATCCGAGGGTTCGTAACGCTTTGCCGTCACAGAATTCCTTTCCGTAGATAGCTGGAAACTCTAAAAATCTCAGCTTCCAAGGGGTGCCCATTGGGTCTCTCGTTACTTCGAACATAGCCTGATCCCCAACGAACCATGCTCATTGCGGACCTTTGATCCCAGTTTTGTCAGGGCCGTAACACGATCGGTCTCGTACATAGCAAAGGCGTTGAAATCGGAATCAAGCAGCACCAACGGCACAACGTCGAGCGGTTGCGCCAAATCAATGGAGCCCGAGCGGCCTTGTATCTTCGCCGGGCTCACCACGCATCGCCCTTTGATCTGGATACGTACAGGGCAGCCATTTCTCACGTCGGTCGCATCAAAACCGGCCGTTCTGGCGCTATGCAGATCCAGGCCAAGCTTTGTCGCTGCTTCGTACTCAGCCTCCTGACGTCAGTTATCCGCTGCGCGTCGCGAGGCATGTTTGTCTGCGATAAAAGGCGTGAATAGCCCACACCACACCTACGAATAGCAATCCTGTCCCAAGCGCTTCCATCGGTGAGGGCCAGCGTTGGTTGATGAGCAGGCCCATCGTGGTTGCATAAATGGTTCCGCTGGCGATCAATTGCCCGCTCAGAGCCAGAGGTAGACGCCGAGTTGCGATCGACCATGCCCAGGCACCTGCAAGGGTCGCCCCTAACCCCTGAATTAAGCCACAGACTATTAGCGCCTGAGTACCTGCCAATCCGCTCGGATGACTAGCGAAGTGAGACAGTTTCAAGTACAGCCCGACTGGGATGAAGGCCAGCATCTCGACGCTGCACATGAAGATCAGCATGGCTGACCACAACATGGGAGACAGGCCTGGGCGTCGAGCCAAAGCACTTTCATTCAATAGGCCAAAACCTGTCCAGAACCCGATTGCCAGCAACGATGCGAGTAGTCCAAGCAGTAACGAAGCGGTCGGGAGCACTGCCGTCGCACGGCTAAAATCAAACACGCTCAGATTGACCAAACTTATGCCCAAGGCCGCCACCAACAGGGGCCCGGCAATGGCGCGCCAGGGCACGCTGGAGCTTCGCATGTTGCCGGCAATCGCGAGTACGATCGGTACCGAACCCATCATCACTGGAGGGATCACTGGCCCAGCTGCCAAGACCGCAGTGGTGATCAGGAAAAAGTAGCCGATGTATCCCAGGAAGCCCAGCAGTGCGGCACAGGCCCAGTCACTCAGTCGCAATTGCCGTACTTCGCTACGGTAAGCAAACAGCACGAGCAGGCTACCTGAACCGGCAAAGGCATAGCTCACCACAGCCAGATCAAAAAGGCTGTAATCTCCGACCAGCCCCGGAAAGATATAGAGCAGCGACCATGAAAAAGTGGCGGCAATGGCCGCTAATAAACCTATGGTCATACGCTCTGCACCTGCTGGCTCTGCTTCCGGATCCAGCAATGAGCAACGTGCCGGGCGGTGTCGAATACCCGCACATCCTGGGCCATGGCGCCGCTGACAAAACTGCCCTCCAGCAAGATAAACAGTCCCTCGGCAACTACCTCAGGATTGCTTATGCCGGCGCTTATGGCCAAGGCAGCAAGATTTTCGCGTATCCCTTGCTTATGCCTGTTCACTGCCAAATGGACAGGATGGCTGAACTGGGGAAATTCAGCTGCACTGTTGACGAACAGACACCCGCGCTCGCTATCTTGCAAAAGAAAGCGTTGATATAAATCGAAAAACGCGAGCATGCCACTGACCGGGTCAGGATGCTCTGCCAAGGTGCATGCTACCTCTTCACGCCAGCGTCGGTCACGCTCCTCAAGGCAAGCCACTATTAGCGCATCCTTGGAGGGAAAATGACTGTAGAGGGTCATCTTGGTAACACCCGCCATCGAGGCGATGGCCATCACACCAGTAATGTATATACCTTGTGACAGAAACAGCTTGAGCGCTGAGTCAATCAAGCGTTCACGGGTATCGTCCAATTTCAGGCACTCCGGCATGGCAACTGAGCCGACTATACTGACCGGTAAGATTGTGGTGCATCCAGATACGACCTGGATCATGGCCGCTACGACATTTCACGGGAGCAGACTGGGCGAAACAGATCACGGTTCTTCGGGTTCTGCCTGCAATGCGCTGACGCTGTTGCCGTCGTTCAGGCGCTCGCTATCGCTTTGCTCATGGCATCACGGAACGTTTGCAAGGCAAGGCGATACGTCGATTGAGGTGCGGTATCCAATTCCTTGGGCGAACGAGCACCGGCCTATCTGCGCTACGGCTCCAGCTGTAACAGCTTCCGCGCATTTCCCTGCCAGACCTGCTGCGCTCGCTCGCTGCCTAATCCTATCCGTTCAAACCACAGCAAACTGTCTACCTGCCATTGTTCGATATCAGGCTGAGAGGTCTGGCCCAAGTCTGAACTATAGAGTGCCCGGGGTACGTCGCGCAGGACCTGGGTAAAGTCTTCCCATGGTTGGTAGCCAAGCAGGTAGGTCAGAGCGGTCTGTTCGGTGTAGACCATGGGCGCTTGCGCCAATGCGAGCAGGGCTCTGGCGTTCAAGCCGGTCAAGGGATTGGCCGGCTGGTTGAGCATCAGTCTGGGCACATCCAAGCGCACCGCCGCGTCTATCAACAGACGCACTTCATCAGCGTCGGCATGCCCGGTGGAGATGACGATTGGATAGTCTCGGGCCATCCGCAGCACGTCCAGAGTCTGCGCGTTCAGCTTCCCCTCATGGCTGACGGTCAGCGGCCGGATGGGGTATTTATCCAGGATCCAATGGCCGCTGTTGCGCTTGAGACGGGACTGATGGGGGCGGCCCGTGACGGTGGGAAGGTGCACGATAAGCCGGGCGTCACTGTCCCCGTGATGGCACAGCGAACGTTGTACCACCCTGAAATCGATACCGCCGGCGACTTCGTTGAGCACCACCGAGCCGGACACCGGAAGCCCTTCCTGCCGGGCCTCCCAGGCTTGGGATGCGGTGCAGCCCAGGTGGTTCTTCAGCACCACCCAGCCGTTCAACGAGCTGTAGCGACGGCCAGCCTCCATCACGCCATGGCGCCGTAGGTAGGCGTCCGGACCCGCGTGATAATGCACGTCGATAAAATCAGCCTCGAACAAACGGCGTGGATAACTCATGCAACCACCTCCAGATCGATGCCCAAGTGTTCGCGCACGGTGCGCATAACCAATGCCGGCGCATCGAGCAACGGGCGCATGCCGCCATCGGGGATGGGTAACCGGCAATGCCGGGCCTGCTCGTTGATATGCACATTGATACCGCGCACCAGCTGTGACTGTTCGCCATAGACTGTCAATAACGCACCGCGATAGCTGTGACTGGCTTGACGCAGGTCGAGGCGATTGAGCAGCCGGAAACCCAGGTGCAGGCGTCTGGCCTGGAGTGCCGCACTGGTCTGGTCGATGTCGATTGGCCCACTGGGGCGTATCCGCGTCGCTGGTTGTACGAGTTGATCGAGCAGTTGGAGCGCTTGTTCAAGATCGCCAAGCAGGGCCAGATCGGCCATTTTCCCCAGTCGACCATCGAGAATTCCATCCGCCAGGGCAGGGGAGGACAGCAACAGCACATTGCTGACGTGGGTCGCAAGGCAGGTGCCGAGTAGCGCCTGGACAACTGCGCCACCCAGGGCCGAGCCTACCAGCAAATCGATCTGGCCCAGCGCCGACAATACTTGCTGCCAGCGCTGCGAAAAATCCTCAAGCGATTCGTTTTCGTCGGTCAATAGCGATAGCGTGTCGAATATGATCACCCGGTAACCAGCATCAACCAATGGGGCGATCATCGGTTGGAAGAACAGGCCTTCATCCCAAACGGGCATGACCGGCGACATGACCACTGCCAGTTGATTGCCATTGCCCCATTGGCTGCTGACTGCATTGGACGTTTGCATAATGCTTCTCCCGGCTGATCAGGCAATTTTGTCTAGAGCCAATAGTTGCTGACTGTTGCGCAAGATCCGCGTGGTTTCGCTCAACAGATCATGGACGATCTGGCGCGCTGGCTTGATGTCGCCTATCAGGTCCAGAACCTCACCTGCCCAGATCGCCCGATTATCGAGGTCGTCAGCGAGGACCGCCCTGGCGTAGTCCTGGCGGACCGAGTCCGGTGCTTCTCGTAGTGCCTCATCACGGCCTAGCCAGGTTTGCGAAAAGCGGTTGGCAATGGCCCGGCCGCTGTAGTGTTCTGGCCATTCAATGCCACGCACCAGATCGAAAATCCGCGTGCGCACCGTGTCCGAGGTACTGGATTCGATCAGGCGCTTCTTGAACGCGGCCGAGGGTAAGGCTTCCTCGGAGGCGAGGAAACGCGTGCCCAGCATGACCCCATCGGCTCCCAGCATCAGCGCTGCCGCCACGCCACGCCCATCTGCGATACCGCCAGCGGCGATCAGTGGGATTTTGTCTCCGACTCGATCCTGCACGGCGGGCAGCAATGGCATCAGGCCACGGCGCAGGCTGTGCCCGCCAGCCTCGGCCCCTTGGACAATCAATGTATCCGCCCCGGCGTCCAGGGCCGCAATGGCCTGGTCCAACTCGTGGATCTGCACGATAGCCTTCGCGCCGGCCCGATGGATGATCGGCACGAATGCCGCAGGATCGCCAAATGACAATGCGACGGCGCTGGGTCCGTGTTCCAGTGCCAGGTCCAGCAGAGCCATGTTTCGGGCCACGGTGAACATCACCAGGCCGACACCCCATGGTTGCTTCAATTCCCGCATCGGCGCCAGCTCGGTGCGCATCCATTGCTCGTCGCCATAGCTGGCGCCGACCAGCCCCAACCCTCCGGCCCTGGATACCGCCGTGGCCAGTTTCGCCCCCGAGGCTCCCCCCATGGGCGCCAGGACGATTGGGTGGGTGATGTTCAAGCTTTGTGTGAGGCGCGTGTTGAGGTCAGCCATATCGATACTCCTGTTCTCGTGCGGGCAGGCCAGTAAGGCCTGCCCATTCCGGCTTTTTGATTCACTCAGTGATGAGGGCCGCGGTCAGCGCCTGGGGGATGAAATCGCTCACCTGGTAAAGGTGAAACTCCCAGGTCCCGGTGTCCTTGAGGCCTGAATAACGTGACATGAATGACTCGTCCTGAAACAACGAGTCGAAGGCATCCTTGCTGGTCCATTGCGCCTGGTTGATGACGGTTTTCCCATCGAGGCTTTTGTACAGTCGGCTCCACTGGAAAGCCGGGTAGGTCTGCGCCACGTACTGAACGGTATCGCGGAGGACGGCCAGGGCGGCATCTTGCTGGCCTGGATTCACATGGACGACGTTCACCAAAAAAATGGCTTGGTCTTCGCCCGATTGTGGCGCCTGGAATTGTTCGATCTGAGTCATGAGTCATTCTCCTTGAGATGGGGGCGGGTCATTGCGTCAGCCGCGCGGATATCGCCGGGCTGCCGTTTTCCCAAAGCAGTGGATTGATAGGCTCGGCGAACTGGACTGCGTCGACGCGGCCGATGATCACATCGTGGGAGCCGTAGCTGAGGCGTTTGTCCAAGGTGCAGATAAGGCTCGATTGCGCATCCGCCAGGCAGGGCAGGCCCTGGACGTCTTGCCATTGTCCGTGGGCGAAACGTTCGGGGCCTTTGACCTGTCCGGCGAACACCGGCACCAGAGCGCTATGGGCCGCGCTCAGCAGATTGACGCTGAAACGCCCGGACAGCGTGAGCGGGCTGTGGAGGCTGGCGGAGCGGTTGACGCAAATCAGCAGCGCGGGGGGCGAGGTGCTCACCGAGATCACCGCAGTCGCGACCATGCCCACCGGATCATCGCCGTCACGGCTGGCAATGATTGCCACGCTGGAGGTCAACCTGCGCATGGCGTTCTTGAACTGATCTGTCAATTCGCCAGGATCGACGTCGGCAGGCATCGGCAAGATCGCGACATTGCCCGAAACACTGCGGGCTCGAGAATATCTGCTCATGCCACGGCCTCCATGATCCTGACAGGTTTGTGCGGCGCGCGTTGGCCGGCTTGTTCCATCAACGGCAACACTTCCTTGACGAAGCGCTCAAGCCCGCTCTGGTAGTCCAGCCAGGTCAGGTTGATGCCGTCCACGCCCAGGTCGGACCAGCGCTGCATCTGGTCGACGATCATCTGCGAGGTACCCACCAACGGCACGCCAGCGAAACCCGCCTTGAAATGGAAACGGAAACGCTCGGCATCGGCGGCATCCTTGAACATGCCGCTTTGCACACCGATCTCGCGGGTCACGTTATCCAGCGCGGCATCGTCTCCATGCTGAGTCACGTAGTAGTCGAGCTTCTGGTGCGCCTGGTCCAGAGTGTCTTCGTGAACGACGTAGGCATACACCCAGATTTGCAGTTCCCGGCCATGTTCCAGGCGAGCCAGATCGCGGTAGGCCTTGATCTGCTCGCGGATGGTGTCGTCGTCATCTTCGTGCTTGAGGATCAGGAACGCTGCGTCGCAGTGCTTGGCACAGAATTGGCGACCCCTTGGAGAGCCGCCTGCGTTCATCAGGAACGGTCGGTTGATCGGCTTGGGTTCGGCATAGCCTTGCTTGACGTTGAAGAATGCGCCCTCGTAGTCAAAGTACCCGTTGGCCTCCCATGCTTTTCTGGCGATCTCTATCCATTCATCGGCATGGTCGTAGCGTTTGTCGTGGTCACGCTGGTGACCATTGAACATGCCCATTTCCTGGCCGAACCAACCGCAGATCATGTTCAACCCGAAGCGGCCGCCACTGATGTGGTCGATGGTCGCCGCCTGTTTGGCGGCAAACAATGGGTGGACCGTGGACAAGTGCGACGTGGTGAACAGTGCGATCTGCTCGGTGACCGATGCGAGGCCGGCGGCCCAGGTGTAGGTTTCGTAGGAGACGCCCATCGGATTGCTGGCGCCTTCCCAGCCGCGCCAACGACCCACGGGCAGCAAAAGCTCAAGGCCTGCTCGATCGGCCAGGGTGGCGATTGCCAGGTTGCTTTGCCAGTCAGCCGCGCGGTGGCGCTCCGGAGCGGTGGTCAGCGTGCAGCCGCCTTCAATGTTGAAGCCGAACACGCCGAGTTTGATTTTGTTCTGGCTGTCGCGCACCGGGTTCGGCTTGCGAATGGAAACGTTTGCAGTGGTCATGTCGTGAGTACTCTTTCAAATGAATGGAATAAGTCGTAACTCAAACGTTGGCTTGCTTTTCCTTGGGTGACAGCCAGGGCTGGTCGTAGCGGTGCAGGGCGCGGGCTTGTTCCAGGGTGGAGCCATCGCTCACGCTCTGGATGATGTCTTTCTCGGTCTGCTCGACGGCCTGGGCGCGTTGGATGACCTGTTCGGCCTTGTCGGCAGGTATGGCGAGGCAGCCGCTGCTGTCGCAGATCACCAGGTCGCCCGGATTGACCGTGACGCCGGATATCTGCACGGGAACCTGGGTCGCCTTGAGCTGCACTCGGTTCTTCGCCGATTGCATGAAGCGGGCGCGACTGAACAGTGGGTAGTTCAGGCGTTGGACCGTATCGATATCCCGCGCGGCCCCGTCGATCAGCGTGCCGCGAATGCCCCGGCTTTTCGCGACGTGGGTCAGGATGTCGCCCCATGTCGTGCAGTCGGTGCGCCCAGGGTTGCTGGACACAATGACTGCGTCGGACGGCACCTCATCGATGTAGTTGGCAGCGGTCCTGAAGCCGCTTCGTTGATGCACGGGCTCATACAACACCGTGTAGGCGAAGCCCACGCAGCGGGTTCCCGGCACCTGCTGATTGAGACCTGCCAGGCCCCCGGCCAGTCCCAGGCTGTCGAGTGCATCCGACAGGCTGGCGGTGTCGAGTGCCTCGCAGGCTTTGAGCAGCGCATCGTTGTCTTTCACGACGGGAGAAATGATCGCGTTCATGCGTGGGCTCCTTTTTTCAGGTCGTGCTTGTCCTGGTTTCTGGACTGCCGGGATGTCACCCCGTCAAGCAGTGCCGCCCCTTCGAGGGTTTGCTTGACGATGGCCGTCGCGACTTCGAAGGTGCTGGCCGTTCCGCCCAGGTCGTAGGTGCGGCAATCACTGCGTGCCACCTGGGCAACCGCGTTTCGAGTCGCTTGGGCGGCGTGGGCATGTCCAAGGTGTTCAAGCATCAGCGCGACTGACAGGAACATTGCGCTCGGGTTGGCCCGGTGCTGGCCTGCATAGGCGGGCGCGCTGCCGTGCACGGGTTCGAAGTAGGCGCCCTGGGCCCCGATATTGGCGCTGGGAGCCAGGCCCAGGCCACCCATGACGCCGGCCCCGAGGTCGGAAAGAATGTCTCCGAACATGTTTTCCGCCACGATCACCCCGAAGCGTTCTGGCCGTCGGACCATCCACAACGCAACGGCGTCGACGTTGTCGATACTGCATTGGATGTCGGGGAAGTCCGCGGCAACCGATTCCAGGATCTCTCGGGCGAACGCGCCGCTGTATCGCAGAACGTTGGGTTTATCCGCCAGCGTGACGCGGTCATAGCCTTGCTGGCGCGCGTGTTCGAACGCAAAGCGGAACAGGCGCAAAAGCCCTGCGCGGGTTTGCAGGCGCACCGTCATCGTGGCGTCGCTGCAGCTCTCGCGCGTCCACGGCGCTCCGTTGCGTTCGCGCTCAGCCAGTATCGGCTCGAAGGCTTGCGGAATGCTGGCAAAATCCAGCCCGGCGTACAGGCCTTCGGTGTTCTCTCGAATCACCGAAAAACGATAGCGGTTATTGCCCAGCACATCGGTAACAGGCCGTACGTTGGCAAACAACCCGAGTTTTTGGCGAAGCTGGATTACGGGCGAAACATAAACCCGTCCGGTCCCCCTGAGCGCTGATGAAAGTTCTGCTTCTGCCTCTCGAAGAGGCTTGCTGGTGATGGCGCCCAACAGCGTTGCATTACTTTCGTTGATCAGATTCCAGGTTCTATCCGGAATGCAATTTCCCTCTTTCTGCCAGCAGCTCCAACCGATATCTCCAAACTTCAGGTCGATGGGCAACTCAAGCGCTTCAAATAACGGCAGTACCGCTTCGGTAACTTCGACGCCAATGCCGTCGCCTGCCAATACACATACTTGTTGGCGCTGGCTCATTAGCGAATACCTCCACTTGCAAGCGAAGGCGACAGAGTTGTCGTCAACGGCTTTATAGGCTTTTCCGATTTGCGATTGCCTTGTTCGTGCAATATTTGCAAGGCGTGGAAAGTTGAAGCGGGGCGATGCGTCTTTACTACCTCATCCAGGCGATACTGAACATCGAAGGGCATGTTGTAAGTGCCCATCATGACATCCGTCAACGACAACGGAAGGCTGCTGGCCGGTACAGTGTCGGCGGTGAGCTGGGATAAGTGCAGGGCACTTACCAGATCATAGTCATTGCGAATCCCGGCACGCTGCAGGTACGCGACAAATACACCCAGGTGCAGGTTGCCGGCTCCTTTGCCCATGCCGCAAATGGATGCATCGATGTATTCGGCCCCGGCATCCATGGCGGCGATTGAGTTGGAAAGCGCCAGGGAGAGATTGTTGTGGGCATGAAAGCCCAGGGGAATCAGGACTCGGCTGGATATTCGCGTGATCAGCCGGTCGACATCGGCCGGAATCATGTTGCCGTTGGAGTCCGCAAACACCAGCAGGTCTGCCCCGGCGTTTTCCGCGCGCAGGCTCATGTCGGAAATTTCCGCTGGCCCCAGCGTCGTGACGTGAGTGATATTCGCGCTTACCTGAAAACCGTAGGACTTGGCTAACCGCACAGTGGCCAACCCATCTTCCAGACGGTCGCGGCGCAGGCAAACCCTGATCATTGACACGCCATGCTCCTGAAGCAACTGAAAGTCGCTGGCATCAACGTTGTGCGGATGCACCATGACGCACAAGTCGATCCTGCCCGCCGCGGCGGCATGGACCGCGCTCAGGTACCGCGCATCGACAGCACTGGTGAGCCCATGCTCGTGCTTGCGTACGAACGAACCGTTGCGGTAACCGATTTCGCAATAAGGAATGCCGGCTCCGATCATTTGAGAAATTGCGGTTTGGGCGTAATCAACAGTAAAGTTGAAATCATTACGGTACCCACCATCTCGCAGCGTGACATCGATAATCTTTATCTGGCTCATGAATACAGTCCCTTTATCATGTTTCGAAGGCACGCAAGTGTGCCGTTTTTACTTCGAATAAACAGAGGCAACCAGGAGTAACAATGTCTTGCGCAGCCGAATACGTATAACGTTCTGCCGGCAGCGGCAGCGTTATTCATCGTACGGGCAGGGGGATTTATTATTGTAGGAGTACAGCGATACAGCTTTATCCAAGGTCATGCTTCAAGCGGCAGCTCATTTGCCTGACCTGGTTCGATACTGGACAATATCCCATGAGTTGTAAACAGGTTGTTTTTAACAGCCGCTGTTAAAAATTTCCCAATCGAATCGAACCATTTATTAGCGATGTTGCTGGGCAAAACAATGAATGACGAAGTCCATCATTGCCCGTATTCCGGGAGCAGTTCGCATGTCGCGATGGACCACCAGCCATAGTTCAGCATGTAACGGCTGTTCTTCGACTGGGACTCTTTGCAAACCGCCTGGGGCATCGGCCATGAACACAGGCAGCAACGCGATACCAGCCCCCGCCCTGGCCGCTTCGGCCTGTACATCGAAGGATTTTACCCTTAGCACCACAGGCCGTTGGCCTGCGGCATTCTCCAGCCAGATGCGCTGAGGAGAAGGCTCCTGCTCATCGTCATGGGCAATGAATTCATAGGCTGAGGCCGCTCGGTCCTGAAGATAGGAAGGTGCAGCGAAGAAGCCGAAGTCCAGGGTGCCGATCTTGCGCACGACCAGATCCGTCTCGGTCGGGCGTCCGACGCTGATTGCGATATCCGCTTCGCGTCTGGCCATGGAAGCCATGCGCGGGTTGGACAGGATCCGCACGTTGACGTCAGGACATTGTTCCCTTAACCGACCGAGATGGGGCGCAATGAAGTGTGTCGTCAGGTGGGGAGGCGCGCTAAGGGTAATGTCCGCGACTTTATCGGTGCGAATCGCGCAGACCGCGCGACTCAAGGCACAAGCCGTTTCCTGCATGCGGTTACCCAATTGGGCGATTCGTTCGCCGTTTTCGGTCAACTCGTATCGGTGGCTGCGTCGGTCCACCAAGCGTATCTTCAGGGCCGTTTCGAGGGCGGCTATCCGTCGTGAGACGGTGGCGTGCTCGACGTTCAACGATCGTGCCGCAGCCGCCAGGGACCGTATCCTCGCAAAGGCAATGAAGTATCGAAGGTTTTCCCAGTCGAACTGGGTGCTGTCCACAGGGAAATCGACGGTTTGCGTGGCTGTGAGTGGGGTGCTGCTAACATCCATATCGTGACTCCGTCCGAGTGGTTCTGACCGATAGAAACTCCGCTGAGTTCGAAAAAGACCGTGGCTTGCCACGGTCTTCAATGAATGACTTTAGTGCAAAACCGCTTGGGTTTCCGGCGCAAGACCAGGCTGTCGCGCCCCGTACACAAGCACCTTGGTCGCGATTGTCGCGGCTGCCAGCGCGCAGAAAACAAGGCCGCTGATGATGGTTCCTTCCATGCCCATGCGTGCCAGGAACCAGCCACCGGCAGTTGCGCCGAGCGTCACGCCAAGGTTGATGAACGAGATATACAGGCCGGTAACAAATTCAGGAGCCTCCGGGGCTTCGGAGGTCAGCCATACCTGGGTCACGATCAGGCCACTGGTATGGGTGGCCCCCCAAAGCACGACAATCAAGACCATCGGCAAAATCGCTGGACTGGCAAAGAAATGAAGAATCAGGTACGACGCGCCCAGCATGATCGGGTGCATCAGGGTAGTACCCACTTTGTTCCTGGACAGCAAGCGGCCCGCCAGCAGATTACCGGCCACACCGCCCACGCCGAACAGGATCAACAGGGCGCTGATCACCTCACCGCTCATGCCGGCTTCACGAGACAGGTACTCGGCGCTATAGGAATACACTGAAAACATCGCACCGAAGATCAGGGTGGAGGCCAGGATATTGAGCCACAACGTCGGTTTGCGCAGGATAGCCAACTGTTCCCCGTAAGGCGTGCGCTGTCCGGCAAAGGTATCGGGTAACCGGGCGATGATGCCCAGCCCGGCAATCACATTGACCAAGGTGCAGAACAGAAAGGCCGCTTCGTAGGAGAAGCGTGCGGCGATCCAGGTGGTGATAGGCACGCCCAGAACCATGCCCATGCTGGTGCCGACAAATGCCTTTGCCGTCGCCTGTGTAGCCTGTTCCTTGGGATAGAGAGAGGCCACCGCGACGAACGCCAGTGAGAAATACACCGGATGGAAGAACGCCGGAATGATCCGCAGGACCGCCAGTGATCCGTAATTGGGCGCATAAGCCGACAAGGCGCTGGAGCCGGCGAAAATGAACAGTGACAAGGTCAGGACCCGCTTGCGGTTGTAACGCGAGAGCAAAAGCACCATGAAGGGACCGAACACCGCGATGATCAGGGCGAACAGGCCTACCAGATAACCTGCCTCGGAGGCGCTTACGCTGTAGCGTTCGATGATCACGGGCAAAATGCCGACCACGCCGAACTCGATGGTGTAGACCCCGAACAAACCCAGGGCAATGAAGAACAACGGGTTGAACATTTTCATGGCCGGTCCTCCAGGGTCACGATGACTTTACCGAACTGCTCTCCGGCTTCCAGATATCGATGGGCTTCGACGATTTCTTCGAAGGCAAAGGTCTTGGCGATCACCGGGGACAGGCTGCCATCGACCAGGCCGCTGGATACGAACCTCTTGCCTTGGGCAAACAGGACGGGATCGTTGACGACTTCATGCAGCAGGTATCCCCGCAACGTCAGGCTTTTTCCCAGCACGGTGAACAGCGGAAAGGGCGAAGGTTCGCTGCTCAGGGCGCCGTATTCGATGATGATGCCGCCGCGACGGGTGGCGTCCGCCAGTTGCTCGATAGCCGGACCGCCCACAGGATCGAAGACAACCCGCACGCCATTACCGGCGGTGATGTGCTCGACACGTGCTGCCAGGTCTTCCACGTCGCTGACGATCACATGGACGGCACCGGCCGCCAGCAGTTTGCGCACCTTCTCCTCACCACGGGTTACTGCGATAGGAATCGCCCCAACCCGGTTCGCAATCTGGATGGCGGCCAGGCCTACGCTGCTCGACGCCGCGGTTATCAGCACGAAATCTCCCGCATCCAGCTTTGCCACGGGTAACAAGGCGCCCCAGGCCGTGAGATATTGCATCCAGACTCCAGCGGCCTGCTCCATGCTGAGCGAGTCGGGATGCCGGACCAGCATCGCCGCCGGGACGACCGCTCGCTCGGCATAGGTTCCCCATTGAGCGATGCTCGAAGGGGGAACCAGGCTGACCGGATCACCTATTTCAAAGTCGCGTACGGCGTCGCCCACGGCTTCGACAAAACCTGCGGCTTCGTATCCCAGTCGGCTGGGGAACTCAGCTTGTTCCAGGTACTGGCCGCGCCTGAACATCGACTCGGCGCGGTTGAGACCGATGGCCCTGACGCGGATGCTGACCTCATCGGGGCCGGGCTGGGTGACCGGTAGGTCCTCTATCCGCAGGACCTCTGGATCACCGTACTCATAAAATCGAACGACACGTGTCATGGTATTTCTCGCAAGGGTTAGGAACGTTTTCAGTCTAGGGGCGTGTCCAATGCAGAAAAACGCGCTGGAGTTCCGGTGTTAACGGATGTATGTGTCCGTAATGGAAATCGATTGGCGCTGAGGTAGCCGGCGGCCGACGCTGCGAACCAGCACGTAGAAGAGCGGGGTGAAGAGCAGGCCGAAAGCGGTCACGCCCAGCATGCCGAAGAACACCGCGACGCCCATGGCCTGGCGCATTTCCGAACCGGCACCGGTAGAAATCACCAGGGGAACGACGCCCATCACGAAGGCAATCGAAGTCATCAGGATCGGTCGAAGCCTCAGCTTGCTGGCTTCCCAGGCGGCGCTCAGAGGGGTACGCCCCTGGCGTTCCAGATCCCTTGCAAATTCAACGATCAGGATGGCGTTCTTGGACGCCAGGCCCACCAGCACCATCAGGCCGATCTGGGTGAAGATATTGTTATCTCCTCCTGTCAGCCAGACGCCCGCGAGGGCCGAGAACACGCCCATTGGCACGATCAGGATCACCGCCAGCGGCAACAAAAGGCTTTCGTACAGTGCCGCCAGTACCATGAAAACCAGTAGCGTGCTGACCGCAAGCACCCAGCCGGTTGCGTCACCGGCCAACCGCTGCTGGTAGGTCAGGTCGGTCCATTCCATGCGTATGCCCTGGGGCAGTGTTTGCCGGGCGATGCGCTCGATGGCCGCTTCCGCCTGGCCCGAGGAGTAGCCAGGGGCAGGCGCGCCATTGACGTCCGCCGCTGTAAAAGCGTTGTAATGCACGACCATTTCCGGCCCGTAATCGGGCTTGACCGACAACAACGTCGATAGGGGCACCATGTCGCCGTATGCATTGCGTACCTTCAAACGCGTGATGTCTTCGGGATTGGCCCTGAAGGGCGCATCTGCCTGCGCCCGAACCTGGTAGACACGCCCGAAAAGGTTGAAATCGTTGACGTACAGAGAACCCAGGTAAATTTGCAGGGTCTCGAATACGTCTGTCACCGAGACGCCGAGCTGCTTGGCTTTGACCCGGTCGAGATCGACATCCAGTTGAGGCACGTTTATCTGGTAACTGGAGAACAGTGGTCCCAGCTCCGGTGCTTTGGCAGCCTCGGTCATGAACGCTTTGACCGCGCTGTCGAGGGCGACATACCCCAGGCTCGCCCGGTCCTCGATCTGCAATTTGAATCCGCCAAGCGTTCCCAGGCCCAGGACGGGGGGCGGGGGGAAGACTGCCGTGAAGGACTGCGTGATCCTCTTGAATTCGCCATTGAGGTCTGCCGCTATCCGGTTCGCCCCCAGCGACTCGCCGGAGCGTTCGGCAAATGGCTTGAGGATCACGAAAATGATCCCGGAGCTTGACGAGTTCATCAGGCCGTTGACGGACATGCCGGGAAACTCGAGGGTATGGGCAACGCCAGGATGCTTGAGCGCGATGTCATTCATTTGCTGGATGACCTGCTCGGTGCGATCCAGCGAGGCGCCGGCGGGCAATTGGGCGAAACCCACCAGAAATTCCTTGTCCTGGGCCGGAACGAACCCCGTCGGCAGCGTGTGGCTGAGCCATGCGCAGGCACACAGCAGAACGCCGAATAATGCGAACGTCCTGCCTTTGTGTGCCAGGACTCCGCGCACGCCGGCGCCATAGCGGTCCTCGGCTTGCTTGAATAGACGATTGAAACCCTTGAAGAACCGCCCCATGACTTTGTCGATCCCACGCTCCAGTGGATCCTTAGGTGCGCCGTGGGGCTTGAGCAGCAGGGCGCAGAGGGCTGGGGAAAGTGTCAGCGAATTGAACGCCGAGATCACCGTGGAGATCGCAATGGTCAAGGCGAACTGGCGGTAGAAGCCGCCGGAAAGACCGGGCATGAACGCCAACGGAATGAACACGCAAACCAGCGTCAGGGTGATGGCTATGATCGGTTTGCTGACTTCTGCCATGGCTTTGTGAGTTGCTGGGTGAGGCGCCAATCCTTGTGCGATATTGCGTTCGACGTTTTCCACTACCACGATTGCGTCGTCGACAACGATGCCGATCGCCAATACCAGGCCAAACAGCGACAGGGCATTGATGGAGAACCCGAACGCCAGCAGGAACGCCAGCGTGCCGACGATGGATATCGGCACGGCCAGCAGTGGGATGACTGATGCACGCCAGGTCTGCAGGAACACGATGACGACCAGCACGACCAGCACGATGGCTTCGAACAGGGTGCTGATGACCGCATCGATGCTGGAACGAACGAATTGGGTCGGGTCGAAGACGATTTTGTAATCGACGCCCGCCGGCATATCGGCCTTGGCTTCAGCCATGATTTCCCGGGCACGGGCAGAGATATCCAGGGCGTTGCCGCCCGCCATCTGGAAAACCCCGAAGCCCACCGCCGGCTGCCCGTCCACCAGCGAGCGAAGCGCGTAGGTAGAAGCCGCCAGCTCGATCCGGGCCACATCGCGTAAATATGTCACGCCCCCATCCGGCACCGTCTTGATGACGATGTTGCCGAATTCCTCTTCGGTTTTCAGGCGCCCCTGGGCATTGACCGAGAGCTGCAGCTGGACGCCGGCGCGCATAGGCGAAGCGCCTATGACGCCGGCCGCGACCTGAATGTTCTGCTCGCGGATGGCCTGGACTACCTCGCCGGCGGTGAGGCCTCGCTGCACCACGCTGTCGGGGTCGATCCAGATGCGCATGGCGTAATCGCCGCCGCCCCAGATGCGCACTTCGCCGACGCCAGGTATGCGCTCAAGCTGGCTCTTGATGTTCAGGATGCCGTAGTTGCGCAGGTAGTTGGCGTCGTATTCATTGTTGGGCGACACCAGATGGATCGCCAGGGTCTGGGTCGATGACGATTTGCTGGTGGTGACGCCCAGGTTCAACACGTCGGCCGGGAGACGCGGCAGGGCTTCTGAGACGCGGTTCTGCACCAGCTGCTGGGCCTTGTCGGGATCGGTACCCAAGGCGAATGTCACGTTGATCGCCAACGTTCCATCGCTGTTGGCCTGGGATTGCATATACAGCATGCCTTCCACGCCGTTGATGCGCTCTTCAAGGGGCGCGGCAACGCTTTCAGCCACCACCTTGGGGTTGGCGCCTGGGTATTGGGCGTTCACGACGATCAGCGGCGGAACGACATCGGGGTACTCCGACACCGGCAGTCGCGCCAATGAGAGGAGGCCGGCCAACAACACAAGGGCGCTGAGGACACCGGAAAAAATCGGACGGTCGATGAAGAATCCGGAAATATTCATCACTGTTGCGCCTGTGGCTGTGACGGTGCGCGTACCGGAGCAACCTGGGTGCCCGGCGTCGCCAGATGCAAGGAACTCACGACAACCTGTTCCTCGGGTTCGATACCCTGGTCAATGACACGAAGGGCGCCCTGGCGGATCCCTGGCTTGACCTGCCGGTACTGGACGCGGCCTTCGGCATCGACTACCAGCACATACTTTTTGTCCTGGTCGGTGCCGATGGCGCTGTCGTCAACCAGGGTCGCGGGGCGACTGGCACTGCCTGGCAGCAGCACCCTGGCAAACAGGCCCGGGCGCAGTTCCCCGTTGCTGTTGTCGAAACTGGCCCTGACCCGGATAGTGGCCGACCGGGTATCCAGCCGATTGTCCAGGGAGCTCAGCTTGCCTTTTCGGGGATAACCCTCTTCATTGGCTAACCCGAGCATGACCGGTACCGGATCGGCTGTCGGGCGGTTGCCCAAGTAGCGCAGGAAGGTCTTTTCATCCACGTCGAAGTCTGCGTAGATCGGCGAGATCGACACCAGGTTTGTCAAGGCCGTGGAGCGTTCGCCCACGTCGACGATATTGCCCGGTGTCACTTCTACTCGTGAAGCTCGACCGTCGAACGGTGCGAGAATGCGGGTGTGCTCAAGATCAAGCCTTGCCAGCTCGACCCTGGCCTGGGCTTCATTGACCCTGGCCTGGGCTTCGTTGGCGCTCTGTATGCGCTTGTCCAGGTCGGTTTTTGCGATGGCGTTGCTGGAAATCAGATGCTCGTAGCGCTGCAGTTCTTTCTGGGCAAACACACTCATCGACCTGGCAGCCACAAGCGCAGCTTGAGCTTGTTGCAGCGCCGCGGCATAAGGCCGTGGATCGATCTCGAACATCAGGTCACCTTTGCGCAGCATCGCGCCGTCCTTGAAGTGCACGCTGATGAGCGTGCCGGCGACTAGAGGCTTGATAACCACGGTGTCGGTGGCGACCAGGCGACCGGTATAGCTCTGCCAGTCGACGACATCACGCGTGACGGCGGCCATCACTTGCACCTGGGGCAGCGGTGCGGGGGCGGGGTT
Organism: Pseudomonas corrugata; assembly: GCF_001269905.1. GTDB lineage: Bacteria > Pseudomonadota > Gammaproteobacteria > Pseudomonadales > Pseudomonadaceae > Aquipseudomonas > Aquipseudomonas corrugata. Next base: position 1,030,085 of record NZ_LHVK01000003.1, read on the forward strand.
AGCCTGGGCAACCGGCGACTTCATGCTGATTGCGAAGCCGGCAAGCGCCGCCAGCACCAGTGCGCCCAGTGCCCAGGCGGGCACGCCGCTCAACCTGCGAGTAAACGATGACATGGCAAGCATCCTTTCTAAATGGAGAAAATCAGATTTGCGGGACACTCAGTGGCCGCTCGATCGGCTTGGCCTTTCCCCAGCGCCGCATGGCGGGCCGCTCAACGAAGGTGAATAGCAGCCAGCCACCCAGGAGCGACAGACAGAACGTGGTGGCAAGAATGAGAGACGCCGGTACAGCGGCAAAACGTTGGCCGTCCAATAGCGAGGTCACACACGTCATGATCAGCAGATGGATCATGTAGAAGCCGAACGAGATCTCCCCCAGCCAGACCATCAACGGATATCGAAACCAAGACTTGCGTTGCGCCACATCGGCGGCAGCCAGGCTAGTGATCAGTAAGGCAATCGGGATAACGGTGGTGAGTGACAGGCTGTAGATAAAGGGCACTTCTCCTGCGAGGAAGTAAGCCATCGCCGCCAATGCCAGGGCCGGTGCCAGCGGGATGGCAATCCAGCGCCCCGTCATCAGAATCCTCGCCATCAGCATGCCGAGAACGAACTCGAACAGCCGTAGTGGCGGAAAGAAGTAAGCCAACCACCACTGATTCAGGGAGATCGGGTATTCGGCGATCTGCGGTTCATCGTTGACAACTTCGGCAATGAGCCAGTGAGTTGCGGCCATGGCGCAGACTGTCACGCCGACGGTCAGCCAGAGTCGGTCCTCAGGGACCTTCCACAATGCGCGCAACAGAAACGGGAACGCCAGGTAGAAAACCAATTCGCAACACAGTGACCAGGACGGTCCGTTGACACTCAGGAACACCGACATATCCGGCACCCAGGCGTGAACCAATAGCAAGTTGGGCAACCAGGCGCTGAGGGCGGTCAGTGGTACGGCGAACAAGATCATCGCCAGGATGAAGGTGATCAGGTGGTTGGGGTAGATTTTTACCAGGCGTCGGCGCCAGAACGCCCCGAGCGTATCGTTCCTGCGGGCGGACCAGGTAATGACGAAACCACTGAGCACGAAAAAAAACGAGACCCCAATCCAGCCACCCACACTGAACAAGCGCTGGAAGCCGGAGACGATATGCTGGTCTGTAAACGGATTGAATCCGATGATTTTCGTCAGTGAGGCGTGAAAGAAGAACACCAAGGCTGCCGCGACAAATCGAAACCCCGTCAGGGAGTCCAGTCGCACGTTGGCATGGTTGTGGTACAGGCGTGAATGCGTCATGAGTCGATACCTCTCAATAAAGATCCGCGGCACTGGCGGAGGCCCAGGTGCCTGGTCGATTCCGTGGGGCAGGTAGCCAAAACAAAGCTGGGCAACTCAAATTGCATTCGCATGAAGGCCGGCTCTCAAGCCGGTCTTTTCATGATGGACTCCTTATCGCAACGCAAGGCAGGCGTCTTTTAAGCGCCGTATACGGCGTTGCACAGATCGACAGTGAACTGCCCGAACATCCCTTCGAAGGCGGTGTTGGTGAATGCCACCACGGAGATCTGCTGGGCCGGATCGACAAACCAGGAATGACCAAAAGCCCCGCCCAGGCGCCAGGTACCGACAGACTCCGGCACCTGTGCCGCTTGTGGGTCAGTCAGCACGGTGAAGCCCAGGCCGAACCCACGACCAGGCCAGTTGGCAAGTTCAAGATCGCCGGTCTGGACCGTTCCCATCTCCTTCGAAAGGCTCGCTGGCATGAGCGCGCCGCCGCCCTGGCGCAAGGTCTCGAGCAGGATCAGGAACTCTTCGGCGGAGCCGATCATCCCGGAACCTCCCGAATGGTAGGCAGTGCTGTCGAGGGCACGATCCGCATCCATGCGGATGCCTGCGGTGTCCTCGAAAACCTCGATCACTTCGACGCCGTTCATGCGGCGTGGTGCGGGATCGGCATTGAGATAGGCGGCCGTCAGACGGGAAGTGTCGACGACGTTGAAACGGGTATCGGACAGGCCGAGAGGCTTGCACACCAGTTGCTCGATCGCGTCGGACAGACTGGTTTCACACACCCTTGCGATCAGCGCGCCCAACACGTCGGTCGCGATCGAATACCCCCAATGGGTGCCAGGGCGATACAGTAGCGGCGCGGTAGCCAGCCGCCGGATGTTTTCCTCCAGAGTCAGCGGCGCGCTTTCCAGCCCGTCACACACACCAGCCTGCGCATAAGCGCCGCCGCCCTTGGCTTCGAGAAAACCGTAATTCAGGCCGGCGGTATGGCTGAGCAATTGGCGTACGCTGATGGACACGCGGGTGCCGTCCGCCAGGGTTGGCTGGAACTCCGGTAGCCAGCGAGCGATAGGGTCATCCAGGCCAATGCGGCCCTGGGCTACCAAGGCCAGGGCCGCAGTCGAGGTGATTGGCTTGGTAACCGAAGAGAGCCGGAACAAGGCATCGGTGCGCATCGGCAGGCCAGCCTCCCGGTCGGCCAGGCCCACCGCGTTGCGATAAGTGATTTCGCCGCGACGGGCAACCAGTACCACGGCTCCCACCAGGCGCTTTTCTTCGATAGCGCTGTTCAGGGCCGCGTCGATTTTCGCCTGCATGGGGTCAGTGGCGAAAGCGCTGGCTAATTGGATGGATTCTTTGGCGGTCATGATTACGATTCCCTGCTGTAATGGACGTCGCCATGCTAGGTCGCAGACGGCAGGGGAAACAGAGGCTAGAATTCCGGACACATCGGACGTTTCGTTCCGCAATCCAAGACGCAAAACTCAAGGAGAGAGCGTGGACAACCTCAGCGGAATCTCGGTTTTCGTTCAAGTTGCCGAAACTCGCAGTTTTGTCGCGGCCGGACGGCAACTGGGCGTGTCCTCATCGGCGATTGGCAAAAGCGTCGCGCGCCTGGAGCAGCGCCTGGGCGTCAGGCTGTTTCATCGCAGCACCCGAAGCATCAACCTGACAGCGGAGGGCCTGCTTTTCCTGAACCGCTGCCAGCGTGTGCTCAATGAACTGGAAGCGGCGGAACTTGAGCTGTCGAGCACCAGCAGCGAACCTCGGGGCAAGCTGCGCGTGAGCCTGCCCTTGGCCGGGCAGTTCCTGTTCACGTTGTTGTCCAGCTTTGCCAAGCGATACCCGGATATCCATCTGGAACTGGACTTCAGCGATCGTCTGGTGGATGTCGTGGAGGAGGGCTTTGATGCGGTGGTCAGAACCGGTGAGTTGAACGACTCTCGCTTGGTGGCGCGGCGATTGGGTGCTTTTCGTTTCTTGCTGGTGGGGGCTCCGGGCTATTTCCAGGTCCAGGGCACCCCCTTGAATGCCAGCGACTTGAGCAACCATGACTGCTTGTTATATCGGGTGCCTTCCACCGGCAAGCTTGAGCGCTGGCCGCTACCGGATAAAGCTCATAACGGCGCGCAGGATCTGCGGGCCGTGCTGGTCTGCAACAACATCGATATGCTTTTCAACGCCGCGATCGAGGGGCGGGGCATCGCCTGTCTGCCGGAATTCGCCGTCAAGGAGGCCCTTGAGTCCGGAGCGTTGAAGGCCGTGCTGACCCAAGAAGTAACCCGCACCATCCACTTTAGCGTGCTGTGGCCGCCGAATCGCTTCATCACGCCCAAGCTGCGCTGTTTCGTGGATTTCATTTCCTTGCATATGTGAGCGGGCGGGCGCGGCCTACAAGACACCTGATCCATTCAATCCACGCCGCACCCGCCCCGGCGTCTCACCATATATCTCCTTGAATTTCTTACTGAAAGCCGCCTGGGATTGATAGCCCACCTGGGATGCGATGTCAGTCAGTCCCAAGTGCGAATGGCTCAGCAGGCTGAAGGCCAGTTCCATTCGAACCTGCGTCAACAAGACCCACGGCGAAACGCCGGCGACCCGTACGAAAGCTCGCATGAACGTTGCACGGGACATGCTCGCAATCTCGGCAAGCGCATCCACTGTCCATTCGTAGCCCGGGTCCGCCAGCATCGATTGCCAGGCGCGGCCCAGCTGCTTTTCGGACAACAAGGCCAGGGTGCCAGTGTGTTGGCCGTGGCTCGCGAGGTGAGCGCGCAGGATCAGGGTGAACAATGCTTGGGACAAGGCATCGAGTAAGAAGTGCGCGCCGACCTGATCGCTATCGGCTTCACCTCGCAACATGTCGACCAGGGCCGGCAAGGGGGCACTTGCAGGGAGGGCTGCACTGGGAATCACGAGATGTTCAGGGAGGGCAGAGAACAACAGGGAGGCACGATTGTAGTGAAAATTTCCGCAAAGCATGTCCAGGTCAGTGCTCCCGCGGCCAATGCGGTAAAGCGGCAGTGTGCCACCGGACACCAGCTTCGGGGTTCGCGGCTCAGCCGTTTTCCCGATGCCATGCAGGAGGTGCGGTGCCCCGCGAGGCAGAAGCAGAATGTCTCCTGCACGCATTGGCAGGCGCTGTCCGTCCGGAAGTTCGACGCGGCACTCTCCCGCCAACACAATGTGATAGGGCGCTTTTCCCAAGGCTTCCTGCGCGTGATCGAGTGCCCAATCTCCTTGAAACTGACACCGTAGATCCACACTGCCTCGCACGTTGGCCAAGCTGATGAGTTTATCGATCGAATTCATTTGAGCGCTTCGCATAAAAATTTGAGCGGATCGGACAAACTCGAATCTCGCCCTGGGGGGAGACTGAGCCTGTCGAAACAGTACACCAACTTGCTCAGGAGTCATGCGATGTTCAACAACTGGTCCGAACTGCTACCCACCATTCAGAAGGCTTTCGGCTCGCTCGGAAAGAGCAACCCGAAAATGGTCAAGGCTTACATGGCCCTTGGCGAAGCTTCCGCCGAAAACGATGTACTGGATGGGAAAACCCGAGAGTTGATTTCAATTGCCGTCGCTGTCACCACCCGTTGTGACGGATGTATTGCCGTCCACGCGGACGCGGCGATCAAGGCTGGAGCCAGCCGCGAAGAAGTGGCGGCCACATTGGCAACCGCCATTTCGCTCAACGCCGGCGCAGCTTACATCTATTCGTTGCGCACGTTGGAAGCGTACGACTCGCTGAAAAAATAGAGCCTGCCGATGCAGATCTGGCCTCGGTACCATGCGGTATCGGGGCTTTTTGTTGCCAGCAGGATCTTCGGGTTTACCCCCGACGTATCGCGGTCGGTAATCCATTACGATGAGACGGTGAACTCACTGACAATGGAGACTACCCACATTGTTGCTGACTGACGTACCGTAGTCGCGAGCAAGCTTTGCTCCCACAGGTTTGTGGCTTACTCACTGGCATCAGCCCGCCTTGAACAGGATGCGCCTGTTCAACCACAGGGTGCCGACCTCAATGGTTGGCACGGTGCTCAGGTCATGAGTCCAGAGGCGGGCAGAGCCTGATGCCAGCTAGCGGCGCAAAACCTGTGGGAGCAAAGCTTGCTCGCGATAGCGGCAGACCATTCAACATGGTTGCTGACTGACGTACCGTAGTCGCGAGCAAGCTTTGCTCCCACAGGTTTGTGGCTTACTCACTGGCATCAGCCCGCCTTGAACAGGATGCGCCTGTTCAACCACAGGGTGCCGACCTCAATGGTTGGCACGGTGCTCAGGTCATGAGTCCAGAGGCGGGCAGAGCCTGATGCCAGCTAGCGGCGCAAAACCTGTGGGAGCAACGCTTGCTCGCGATAGCGGCAGACCATTCAACATGGTTGCTGACTGACGTACCGTAGTCGCGAGCAAGCTTTGCTCCCACAGGTTTGTGGCTTAACTGACTGGCATCAGGACAGGCCTCCGTCTTGCAGCTCAGACGGCGACCGATTCCAGGGTCGATTCAAGGAAGCGGAAGGCCGTCTGTTTAGAGTGGTGGGTCGATTCGAAGAACGCCAGGTGACTGCCGTTGCTCTCCACGTGCAGCAGTGCGTCGCTGATGGACTCGGCAATACGCTGTGAGCCGCCGATGTGGGTGGTTTCGTCGGCGTCGCCGGCAACCACCAGCGTCGGCACGCTGATCTGCCCCAACCGCGATTGCAGCTCAGTCTTGTTCAGCGCATCGTTGAGCCGCGCATAGCGGTAGAACAACTCTTCGTTGACATAGGGGTAGAGCGCCGCATGGGCGATCGAGTCCGGGATGGTCGCCAGTGTCGCCTGGTCCAGGAACAACGCCTGCAAGTCGCTGGCTTCGTTGCGGTCGACGGCGGCCGACTCCATTAGCCATTCGAAGTTCTGCTGATGGGCGGTGCGCAGGCTGTTGTCGCCCAGATTGTAGTCGCCGTGCCACAGGCTCAGGGAGTTCACCCGCTCGGGGTGGATGGCGGCGGCGCTCAACGCGATCACCGCACCACCGCAGATGCCCATCAAGTGCGCGCTGGGCAGCTCGTAATGGTTCATCACGTTGATCAGGTCGCCGACCTGGGCATCGGTGTCCACGGAGAGCTGGTCGAATGAGGTACAGGAACCGAACAGCCCCCGGGTCTCCCAGGTGACCACGAAGAATCGCTCGCTCAGGGCATTGAACCAGTCGCGACACAGGTCGAACGGCATGCCGCAGGGCAGTGCCAGGACGATCGCCGGGCGGTTCTGATCCGTGCTGGCATGCACTGACAACGCGACGTTGTCGCGGGTGATCAGGTGCACCGTTTCAACCTCGGGCACCGAACCACTGAAATCGAAGTGTCTGACCAGGCGCCCGAACTCCCTGACACTTTCGAACTCGTCGAAGTGGTCATAGGAAAAATCCAGCGCCTGGCAGATTTTCTTGCTGATAAACATTTCGAAGGACGACAGCTGCGCCTCACCATCGTGCACATACTGCACGGCTTTGACGCCGATGCGTGCGAAGGTAGCACTGACCGCCCGTTCCGTCGCTCTCACGCTCGGAGAAGCCTGGTCGGGTGGCGGCTCATTTGCCTGGGCGAGAAAGCTCAGGCAAATGGGATCGGGCAGATGGATGGCAAGGTGCCTAAGCATCCTCACGGTCTCGCACAGGCGCGTTGCTGCGTCGGTGGAAATAGTCATGGATTGGGGGACTCCTGTCAGGCACGTTGCGCATGCCACTGTCTTATGGCACTGAAAAATCAGACCGCTTCGAATTTCTTGCCTCGGGTGGTATGGGTGACAAGGCGGTTGTATTCCGGGGTCCTGTCCCCGATCACCTGGACCGCGCCGTATTTCTCAAGGCTGATGCGACCGCCGTACTCCTCGATGTGCTCGGAGTCCGGGTAGATTTTTACGAAGGACGGAACATAGCGTGAGGCGAAGCCCATGCGCATGTCCTGGGACTCGCCGCTATGAGGGTAGGAGGCGTGCATCAGGGTCGACCAGAAAATGATGAACTGGCCGGCCTTCATCTGCATGGGCACGGCGGAGGATTCGTCAGGCTTGAAGTTCTCGTCGATCTGCAGCTGGCGATAGTCGTAGCCGAAGAAACCGCGGCGCACGCCATCCTTGACCACCGAGCTGTTGTTGGCATCCGGATCGTAGGCCATGCGCTTGGTTTCGTCGTAGTTCATGCTGTTCTGGGTGCCGGGAATGAATTGCAGGCAACCATTGGCGATGTTGGCGTCGGTGAACGCGGTCCAGACGGTGATGGTGCCACCGAAGTCTTCGTTCTCCGGCCACAGGATCTGCGGCTTGCCCGAGGCGTTGGCGAAGGTGTCGGCCTGGTGCCAGTCGGTGCCTTCGTCGCCCGGATATTTGGGGAAGAACTCGGTACGCCAGCACAGTACGTCCGGACCGAGGATGCTTTCGACGCGGTCGCAGATCTGTGGACGGCAGATGTGGCTGGCGAGGAATTCGTCGTCCAGGTGGCGATCATAGTTGGCGATGTTGGTGCCGGCGGAAATCGCATCCAGGTCCTGGTACGCCGCGGCGCTGCGGTCGAGCAGGCGCAGGCGGGTGCGTTTCCAGGTTTCTTTCATTTCTTCCGGGGTATAGGCGTCGAAAGGACCGATGAAGCCATTCTTCTCAAAGGACGCGCGTTCTTCCGGGGTCAAGGCGAATTTCTTGCTCATGGGCTGTTCCTTTTCGGTCAATGGGCTTGGACAAGGGAGCGCTGGATGCAGTCGGCCAATACCTTGGCGGTTGCACCGTTGGCCAGTACGCCGGGGTCCAGGTTGACCTGGTAATGGGCCTTGAAAGTGCTCAGGGAGCGGATCAGTGCCAGGGAGGTGCCGCCAAAGTCGAAGAAGTCATCGTTCAGACCGATGTTCTTCAGGCCGATGTCCTGGGACCAGACCTTGAGCACGAACTGCTCTTGCTCGGTGAGGTTGTCGGCCGTGTGGTGGACGGTGGCTTCGATGGAGTCGGGCGAGGGCAGGCGCTTCTTGTCGATCTTGCCGTGGTCGGTAACCGGCAGTTGTGCCAGGGCGATGTAGGCTGAAGGGCGCATGTAGTCCGGCAGGTTGGCGGCCACCAGCGCGGCGACTTCGCTGCGGACCTGTTCGGTCCAGGCATTCACGCCCTGGGCCGGTACCACGTAGGTGAGCAGTCGCCAGTCGCCGTCGCCGTAATCGTGACCGGTCACATGGGCCGCGGCCACGGCGGGACTGCTCTGCAGGCAGGCTTCGACTTCGCCGGGCTCGATGCGGAAACCGCGGATTTTCAGTTGCTCGTCGCAACGACCGGCGTAGCGGTACTCGCCGTCATCGCCCAGCACCACCAGATCGCCAGTGCGATAGGCGCGAGTTGAAGTTCCTGGCAGTTGCACGAAGCGCTCGCTGTTCAGCGCCGGGCGGTTCAGGTAACCCAGCGCTACGCCGGCGCCTTCGATGTACAGCTCACCGGCGGTGCCCTGGGGCACGGGTTGTTGATCGGCATCGAGCAGATTCAGGCGCCAGCCATCCAGCGGGGCACCAATCGATACCATGGCGGCGCTTTCCAGGTCCTGGCCCAGCACGCGCTTGAAGGTGGTGTGCACTGTGGCTTCGGTGATGCCGTACATGTTGATCAGCGCAGGCTTCTGGTCACCATGGCGTTCGACCCAGGGGCGCAGCACCGTGGCTGGCAGAGCCTCGCCGCCGAATACCACGTAGCGCAGCGCCAGCGGCGTCTTGGCCTGGCGGTCTGCCTCGTCGAGGCCGCGGAAGGCCGACGGGGTCTGGCTGAGGACGGTCACGCCCTGGTCGAGCAGCCATTGACGGGTTGCGGTTGGCGAACGTGACACATCGTAAGGCACCACGGCGACGTGGCCGCCATGGGCCAGTGCGCCCCAGATCTCCCAGACCGAAAAGTCGAAGCCGATGGAGTGGAACATCGACCAGACGTCATGTTCGTTGAAAGCGTACTCGCGCTGGGTGCTTTCCAATAGGCGACTGACGTTGGCGTGGGCCACCAGCACACCCTTGGGTTCGCCGGTGGAGCCGGAGGTGTAGATGACGTAGGCCGGTGCCTGGTCGGGGGCGCGGCGGTCGACATCGCCAATCGGCTCCAGTGCCGGGCCGGCCAGCAGATCGGCCAGGGGCAGGACGCGCACGGACGGGCTCTGCGCCAGATTGGCGGGCTCGCCGATCATCAGGTTCAGGCCGCTGTCGCGCACGATGTGTTCCACGCGCTTGCCGGGGTACTGCGGGTCGACCGGGACGTAGGCGCCGCCGGCCTTGAGGATGCCCAGCAGGCTGATGACCAGGTCGACGCTGCGCGTCAGGCACATCCCGACCAGCATGCCGTCCTTGACGCCTTCCTGGCGAAGACGGGCTGCCAGTTGCGAAGAGGCCGCATCGAGCTGCGCGTAACTCAACGCGCGAGTGGCGTCGGAGACGGCCGTTCGCTCGGGAAATTCACGGGCCCGGGCAGTGAAGATTTCATGCAGGAATGCACCGGGCGTGAGAGGGGCTGGCGCGGGGTTGACCGATCCGCCAGTGTTCTTAATCGGCATGACTAACGCTCCTGTTGGTTGCCAGGTGCAGCGTATTTGCGCGTTTGCGAAAACCGTTGCACTCGAGACGTCACTGCGGCCCACGGGATCGTTTAATGCGCCTGTGCGATTCGCAGCTGTCGCATTTCAGCACCGACTTCGTGCCGGCGTCTGTCGCGGGAAATGGGGACAAGCCGCTTTGGGATGAACGTCGGCAGCGACGGTGTAACCGGGTGTGTCGGGTCTGTCCCGGTTTGCGGTGCCAGACATCACCGTGGATCAGTGTTTTTATCCTTGCCCGACAGTGGGGCGCATTGGTTTTGCCCCGTACGACGTGGATCCGAGGGTCCGTGGTTCAGGAGTGATGCATGAATCTTCAAACTAACGCTTCGCCCGTGTTGAGCGATGACGGGATGGCGGATTCGCTTTCCTGGCCAGGTCAGCCAGTCGATGGGCAGGTCCGATTGTCGCTGCTCGCCGATGGCCTGAACTTGCCCGTGGTGATCGAAGCGATCGCACCAGGTTTGGACCCGTCGGCGTGGGCCGGCACCCATCGCCAGGCCGTTGAGGCGTTGCTGTGCCGCCACGGCGCGGTGCTGTTTCGCGGTTTCGAGCTCGCCTCGGTGCCGGCCTTCGAAGCGTTTGCCGAAGCCTTGTCCCCCGGGTTGCATGGCAGTTACGGTGACCTGCCGAAGAAGGAGGGCGGACGGAACGTCTATCGCTCAACGCCTTATCCCGAACGGGAAATGATCCTCTACCACAACGAGAGCTCCCACCTGGAAAGCTGGCCGCGCAAGCAGTGGTTCTATTGCGAGCAGCCTTCACGGGTCGGCGGTGCGACACCGCTGGCGGACATCCGGCAAGTGCTACGGCAACTGCCCGCTGAGGTAGTGGCACGCTTCGAACAAAAGGGGCTGATGTACAGCCGCACCTTCACCGCCGGGGTCGAGCCGGGCTGGGAATCGTTCTTCGGCACCACTGACCGGGGTGAAGTCGAACGGCGTTGTCGGGAGCAGGGCACCGATTTCGAATGGCTCGACGGCGACACCCTGCAAGTACGCACCCTCTGCCCGGCGGTGATCCGTCATCCGCAGACCGGCGAGGCGGCGTTCTTCAACCAGGTGCAGTTGCACCATCCATTCTGCCTTGGCGAGGAAATGCGTGAAGACCTGCTCGACATGTTCGGCGCCGACCGTTTGCCGCGCATGGTCAGCTACGGCGATGGAACACCGATTGAAGATGAGGTCATGGCCCTGGTGGGCGACGCCTATGAGGCCTGCGCCGTCAGGTTCGACTGGCGCAAGGGCGATGTGGTCATGCTCGACAACATGCTGGCCGCCCATGCCCGTGATCCTTACGAGGAGCCGCGCCTCATTGTCGTGGCGATGGGCGAGATGACCGCCCGGGGCGACGTCTGGCAGCCGGCCTGAGCCATATCGCGAGTTCATTCGAGGATAGCAACCCATGAAAAACCAGAAAGAGAAGAAACCCAAGCCGGGGTCGGTCATGCACCTGCTGTGGCGCAACCACCCCTGGCTGACGTTTTTCACCTTGATTTGTGGTGTCATCAGCGGGGTCGCATCCATCGCGGTGGTGAGTGTGATCAATCAGGCGATCCACAATGACGGTGATCGCATGCAGGCGCTGTACTGGTTTGCCGGGCTCAGTGCCATAGCGCTGATCCTGCGCAACGGTGCTGCGCTGTTCCCGGCCTACGCCAGCATGCGGATCATGACCCGGTTGCGCATCGCACTGTGCCGCAAGATCCTTGCCACGCCGCTGGAAGAGGTGGACCGGCGCGGCCCGCCCAACGTGCTGACCATGCTGACCAACGACATCCCGCAACTGAACACGACACTGATCGTCATGCCCACTGTGCTGGTGGAGGCGACGGTCTTTCTGTTCGGTATTGCCTACCTGGCGTACCTGTCGTGGGTAGTCCTGGCCTTGACGGTTTCGCTGATGGTCCTGGGTGTGGGTTTGTACCTGTTCTTCTTCGCCAGCGGCGTGAGGTCCACCAATCGGGTTCGGGACGAGTTCACCGCGTTCAACGAATACACCCATGCCCTGGTGTTCGGTCTCAAGGAATTGAAGCTCAACGGCATTCGCCGTCGCTGGTTCGGCCGCTCCGCCATCGAGGCGTCCTCGACCCGGGTGGCGCGCTACAACTTCGTCGAGCGCCTGTGGTACACCGCTGCCGACAACGTGGGCCAGTTCACCCTGTCGTTGCTGATCGGTTGCCTGCTGTTCGCCGCGCCGCTGGTCAGCACGGTCGATCCCAAAGTGATGACCGCCAGTGTGCTGGCGGTGCTCTACATCATGGGGCCGCTGTCGCTGTTGGTGGGGGCAATGCCGGTGCTGGCGGCGGGCAGGGTTGCCTGTACGCGGCTCGCAGAGTTCGGTTTCGCGATCAACGATCCGCACCCCGAACCCGTTGCGGTCGAAGCACCGAAAGTGCATCTGCTCGAGCACAAAAAGACCTGGGGCAGCATCGAGTTGAAGGGCGTGCGGATGCATTACCAGGACCCGCATGCCGGAAGTGGTTTCTCCCTGGGACCCATCGACCTGACGGTACAGGCGGGTGAACTGATCTACATCGTTGGTGGCAACGGTTGCGGCAAAAGCACTCTGGCCAAGGTGCTGTGCGGGCTCTACATCCCTCAGGGCGGCGAGGTGCTGCTCGACGGCGTGGCGATCTCTGACGAGAGCCGCAGTGAATACCGCGATCTGTTTTCCGCGGTGTTCTCGGACTTCCATCTGTTCAATCGCCTCATCGGTCCCGACGAAGAGGATGGCAACCCGGAGCTGGCGAGCAAATACCTGGAAACCCTCGGGTTGGCCGACAAGATCAAGATCGAAGGGCTGGGTTATTCGACCCTCAAGGCGTTGTCCTACGGACAGCAGAAGCGCCTGGCCCTGGTATGCGCCTACATGGAAGACCGGCCGGTGTACGTGCTTGATGAGTGGGCAGCCGACCAGGACCCGCCGTTCAAGAAGTTCTTCTACGAAGAACTGCTGCCCGACCTCAAGCGGCGCGGCAAGACGGTGCTGATCATTACCCATGACGACCAGTACTTCCAGCTGGCCGACCGGATCATCAAGCTGGCCGACGGGCACATCGTCTCCGATATCAACTGTGCCATTCGCGACAAGCGCGCCTGAATGGCTGTTCTGACTGCACCGTCCGGCTGGCGATGTTGTCGCGACAACATCCCCGCCAACCCGTGAAAGACGCCTGACATCCAACCCGCCCGACAGCAGTGGAACTCCTGCCGGGTGGCGCCGGCTGTCCGCGCGGATCTGCATCATCAACTCCAGGCGTGCCCTGTTGCGTTTGCCCCGGGCAGCACTGACAAATATCTGAGAAGGAACGTATGACATTTTTCTTTGCTGTGGGCGTTGTTATCGCAGTGGGCCTCTTGGCCGACCGTCATCCAGAACCTGCCGGTGTGCGAGTGACCGGGGGCAGCGTATGAACCAGTCTCTGGAGCTTGCGGCAACTTATCCGCTGACGGCGTCCCAGCGGGACATCTGGCTGGACCAGATGACCAAGGGCGATTCTCCCTTGTACACCATGGGTGGTTACCTCCATATCCAGGGTGCTGTCGACCCTGACCGCATGGAGCAAGCGGTCGAACTGCTGGTCCGCAAGCACGATGCCTTGCGCACGGTCCTGCACTGCGACGTCGGCGGCGACGGCGTGCCCATGCAGACCCTGGTCGAGTCGTTGGAGGTGCGGGTCCCGCTGATCGATTTTTCCAATCGTCCCGAACCGCAGACCGCGGCCCAGACCTGGGTACAACAGGGGCTGGAAGTGGCATTTGCTCTCGATAAGGGACCACTGTTCCGCTTCTACCTGGTCAAGCTCGATGAGGCTTCGTTCTATTTCGTCGTCAACCTGCACCACATTATCCAGGACGGCTGGGGCATCAACCTGATGCTCGCGTCCCTCAGTGACCTGTACAACGCGCTTGGGGAGAACCGCGAGCCTGACCTGTCGGCACCGTCCTATGCCGGATTCATCGAGGATGACGCCCGTTACCACGAATCGGACCGTTTCCAGCGGGACCAGGCCTACTGGCTCGATAAATACCGGGATGTGCCGGATCCATTGTTCACTGCCCGTTACCGTGATCGCTTTGTCGAGCCCGTGGTGCCCAGCGCTCATGCCATGACGTCTTTCCCTCAGACGCTGAACGAGCGGATCGACGCCCTGGCGCTGACCCATCAGGTCTCGCGTTTCCCGGTGCTGCTGGCGACGTTGTACGTGTACTTTGTCCGTACGACCCAGCGCGACGAGCTGGTGGTGGGCCTGCCGATCCTCAATCGCTCCAATCCGACCTTCAAGCAAACCGTGGGATTGTTCACCCAGGTCAGTGCCATGCGCTTGAGATTCGCCGATGACCTGTCGTTCGGCGAGCTGATCCAAGAGGTGGCGCGCGCGCTCAAGCAGGACTATCGCTACCAGCGGTTTCCGTTAAGCGACATTCACCGCTCCTTGGAGCTGCGACGTGACAATCGTGCCCAGCTGTTCGATGTGTCGTTCTCCTATGAGGAAGAGAACTACCTGTACCGGTTCGGCGACGCCACGGCCTATTCGGTGAAGAGTTCCAACGGTCAGGAGCAGATGCCCCTGGCGATTCATTTCCGGACCAACCCCAACGAGAAAAATGCCTGGGTGCACTGGATCTACAACCAGGCGTTCTTGCAGGCCGATGAAATCGAGGCAATGGCCGAGCGCTTCGTCCACGTTCTGGAGCAAGGACTGAGTGACGATACGTTGCCGATCCGTGACTTTGTCCTGCCGACACCGGCTGAAGCCCGTCTGCTCCAGGCCTGGAACACGAGCGATGCGCAGCGGTATGAGCACGACCGCACCATTCACAGTCTGTTCGAAGCGCGGGCTGCCGCGCAGCCGAGAGCAGTGGCGGTGGTCCATGAAGGCCAGAGCCTGACCTACGGCGAGCTGAATATCCGGGCGAACCAGGTCGCCCATCGCCTGCTGGCCTTGGGGGTGTTCCCGGATGATCGGGTGGCAATCTGCGTCGAGCGTGGCCTGGACATGATCGTTGGCCTGTTGGGTATCCTGAAGTCCGGCGCTGGCTATGTACCGCTGGATCCGGCCTACCCCCTGGACCGCCTGACCTTCATGCTCGAGGACAGCTCGCCGGTGGCGTTGCTCACCCAAGCTGCGTTGCTAGACCGAGTGCCTGCGCCGGCTGTCCCGGTGTTGCTGCTCGATCAGCCTGAAGCCGCGGGGTTCGTCGGGCAGCCACAGCATGATCCGAATATCGGCACACTGGCGCCCCATCACCTGGCCTACGTGATCTATACCTCGGGCTCGACCGGCTTGCCCAAGGGCGTGATGGTCGAGCACCGCAACGTCGCGCGGCTGTTCTCGGCCACGCAGCCGTGGTTCGACTTCGGTCCGCAAGACGTCTGGGCGCTGTTCCATTCTTTCGCGTTCGATTTCTCGGTCTGGGAAATCTGGGGCGCATTGACCCACGGCGGCCGCCTGCTGGTGGTGCCGCAACTGGTCAGCCGTTCGCCGCAGGACTGCTACGCGCTGTTGTGCGAGGCCGGCGTCACGGTGCTGAACCAGACGCCGACGGCGTTCCGCCAGTTGATTGCGGCCCAGGGTGAGAGCGACCTGAGCCACAGCCTGCGCCAGGTGATCTTCGGTGGCGAGGCCTTGGAAACCGGCATCCTCAAGCCATGGTACGCCCGGGCAATCAATGCCGGCACGCAACTGGTGAACATGTACGGCATCACCGAAACCACGGTGCACGTGACCTATCGTGCGCTGCAAGCGGCCGATGCCCAGTTGATCGGTGTCAGCCCGATCGGCAAGCGGATTCCCGATTTGCGCCTATACCTGCTGGACAAGTACGGCAAGCCGGTGCCCAAGGGCGTGGAGGGCGAGCTGTACGTCGGTGGCGCCGGTGTGGCGCGAGGCTACCTGAACCGGCCGGAGCTCAACGAAACGCGGTTCCTGCCCGATCCGTTCGATGCCGATGCGAACGCGCGGATGTATCGTACCGGCGACCTCGGTCGCTGGCTGCACAACGGCGAGCTGCAGTACCTGGGTCGCAACGATGAACAGGTGAAGATCCGCGGTTTTCGTATCGAACTGGGTGAAATCGAGGCGAAGCTGACGGCTTGCGCAAAAGTGCGCGAAGCGGTGGTGGTCGCCCGGGAAGACGAGCCGGGCGACAAGCGGCTGGTGGCCTATGTGCTTGCCGAAGATGGCGCCTGCGTGTCTGCGGGCGAGTTGCGCAGCGAGCTGCTGGGCTCGTTGGCGGACTACATGGTACCGAGTGCCTTTGTGATGCTCGAAGCGTTTCCGCTGACCACCAACGGCAAGCTCGACCGCAAGGCACTGCCGGCTCCCGACTCGCAGGCCCTTGCCCGGCGCAGCTATGAAGCGCCGATGGGCCAGGTGGAAATCACCCTGGCTGCGCTGTGGGCCGAGCTGCTTGGCGTCGAGCAGGTGAGCCGCCACGACCGTTTCTTCGAACTGGGCGGCCACTCGCTGTTGGCGGTCAAGCTGATCGAGCGCATGCGCCAGTTCGACCTGAACGCCGACGTCGGGGTGCTGTTCGGCCAACCGACGCTGCAGACCCTGGCTGCCGCGACCAGCAGCAGCCGCGGCGTGCGGGTGCCGGAGAATCGGATTCCCCGGGACGTCGAGCGCATCACCCCGGACATGTTGCCCCTGGCGACCCTGACCCAGGACGAAATCGATCGTATTGTCGCAACCGTGCCGGGCGGTGTGGACAATGTGCAGGATATCTACGGCCTGGTGCCGTTGCAGGAAGGCATTCTCTATCACCATCTGGCTACCAGCGAAGGTGATCCGTACCTGCTGCAGGCCCTGTTGCGCTTCGGCACTCGGGAACAGTTGGAAGCATTCGGGCACGCCTTGCAGGCGGTCATCGCCCGGCACGACATCCTGCGCACCTCGGTGGCGTGGGAAGGGCTGGGCGAGCCGGTGCAGGTGGTCTGGCGCGAGGCGCGCCTGAGGGTCGAAGAACTGGCCCTGGACCCGATCGAAGGCGACATCGCTGACCAGTTGCAGGCCCGTTTCGATCCGCGCCATACCCGCTTCGATCTGCGCCAGGCACCGATGATGCGTATTCACTTTGCCGAGGATACCGTCAATGGCAGTTGGGTGGCGGTATTGCTGTTCCATCACCTGATCGATGACGCGACCTCCCTCGGCATGCTCGGCAAGGAAATCGATGCGCACCTGCAAGGTCGTTCGGCGGAGCTGCCGGTGTCGGTGCCTTATCGCAACTACGTGGCCCAGGTCCGCCTGGACAGTCATCCCGAGCAACATGAGGCGTTCTTCAGCGAGATGCTCGGCGACGTCGACGAGCCGACGTTGCCGCTCGGCCTGCAGGATGTGCAGGGCGACGGCAGCGGTATCGAAGAGGCGACGCTGTCGCTGGAGGTCGGGCTGGCCCGGCGTCTGCGTGCCCAGGCCCGGCGCCTGGGGGTGAGCACCGCCAGTCTGCATCATTTGGCCTGGGGTCAGGTGGTGGGGCGCTTGTCCGGTCGTCAGGACGTGGTGTTCGGCACCGTGTTGATGGGCCGGTTGCACAGTGGACAGGAGGCCGGACACGCCCTGGGCATGTTCGTCAACACCCTGCCATTGCGGGTCGAGGCGGGAGACCAGGGGGTGCTGGCCGCGTTGCAGGCGACCCATGGCCGCCTGGCGACGCTGCTGGGCCATGAACACGCGCCGTTGTCGCTGGCACAGCGGTGTAGTGGTGTTGCGGCGCCGACGCCGTTGTTTAGTGCGTTGATGAATTACCGGCAAACCGCCGTGGCGGCACAGGCAAGCGAGGATGCGGGCCAGGCAAGAATCTGGGCCGGTGCGGAAATTCTCGGCGGCGAGGAACGGACCAACTACCCACTGTCGCTATCGGTGGATGATCTCGGTGATTCGTTTGGACTGACCGTGCAAGCCGTTGCCGGGATTGGTGCACAACGGGTATGCGGCTACGTGCACACCGTGCTTGAAGCTATGGTCGATGTCCTCGACCGGGATGGGGATACCCCGTTGCACACACTGGCCTTTGTTCCCGCCAGTGAACGTCAGCAGTTGTTGCACGACTTCAATGCGTTCGATGCGGTGTACCCGTCGGGACTGCTGATCCATCAACTGTTCGAGGCCCATGCTGAAGCTCAGCCTGAGGCCGTTGCGCTGACGTATCAGGGGCAGAGCCTGAGCTACGGCGAACTGAATCGGCTGTCCAACCAGATCGCCCATCACTTGATCGAGTGGGGTGTCCGTGCCGACGACCGAGTGGCGATCTGCATGGAGCGCGGCCTGGAAATGGTTGCGGGGCTGGTGGGGATCCTCAAGGCCGGGGCCGGCTATGTGCCGCTGGATCCGGCTTACCCGGCCGAGCGCTTGGTCTACATGCTGGAGGACAGCGCACCGAAGGTGCTGCTGACCCAGCGCAGCCTGCAGGAACGCTTCCCAGCGGCGGGCGTGCCGGCCTTGCTGCTCGACGGTGAGGACCGCGCTGCCGCGGGCATCGACCGGCAACCGTCCAGCAACCCGGACGCACAGGTGAGCGGCCTTACCCCCGACAGCCTGGCGTATGTCATCTACACCTCGGGCTCCACCGGCCAGCCCAAGGGTGTGGCGATGCCGCACCGTGCCCTGGTCAACCTGATGCAGTGGCAGATCGCGCAAGCGGCGCAGCAGGGGCGGGCCGCTGCGCGCACCTTGCAGTTTGCCGCACTCGGCTTCGACGTGGCGTTCCAGGAAGTCTTCAGCACCTTGTGTGCCGGCGGCGAGCTGTCGCTGATCCATGCCGACATCCGCCTGAATTTCCACCGCCTGTTCGAACACATCTGCCAGCAGCGCATCGAACGCCTGTATCTGCCGTGCATCGCCCTGCAGGCCCTGGCCGAAGCGGTCGCCGACGAGCGTGACGGCACGCCGCTGACCTGCGACTTGAAAGACGTCATTACCGCTGGCGAACAGTTACGCATCACGCCACAGATCCGTGCCTTGTTCGAGCGCCTGGACGGTTGTCGCCTGCACAACCACTACGGGCCGACCGAATCCCACGTCACCACCGCGTTGACGCTACCGGACGATGTCGCGGCGTGGCCGACGCTGCCTGCCATCGGACAGCCGGTAGCCAATACCCGTATCTACCTGTTGGACGAACAGCAGCAACCGGTGCCGGTCGGCGTGGCCGGCGAGATCCACATCGGTGGCGTTTGCGTCGCCCATGGTTATCTGAACCGCGAAGACCTGACTGCACAACGGTTCATCCGTGACCCGTTTGCCACCGACGGGCAGGCGCGCCTGTACAAGACCGGTGACCTGGGCCGCTACTTGCCCGATGGTCATATCGAGTACCTGGGACGCAACGACGATCAGATCAAGATCCGAGGCTTCCGTGTCGAGCTGGGTGAGATCGAGTCCCGGCTCTGCCAACACGGCGAAGTAAAGGAGGCGGTTGTCGTCGCCCGTGAAGACCAACCCGGCGAGAAACGCCTGGTGGCCTACATCACCGCCCAGGTGGCGGATGCGGCGCCGGAGGCCGATGCACTGCGCGCGCACTTGCAGGCGCTGCTGCCGGACTACATGGTTCCTGCGGCCTACGTGCGCCTGGATACGCTGCCCTTGTCGCCCAACGGCAAACTCGACCGCCGCGCGCTGCCGGCCCCGGAAGCGGACGCCTTCGCCAGCCGTGCCTATGAAGCGCCACTGGGCGAGGTGGAAACCACGCTGGCAGGGTTGTGGGCTGATGTGCTCGGTGTCGGGCAGGTGGGGCGACACGATCATTTCTTCGAGCTGGGCGGCCATTCGCTGCTGGCTGTAAAACTGATCGAACTGATGCGCAAGGCTGGGCTGAGCGCCGATGTGCGGGTGCTGTTCGGTCAACCTACCTTGGCTGCCCTGGCGGCGGCAGTGGGCGGTCGTACCGAGGTGAGCGTGCCGGCCAACGGTATTGCTGCGGGGTGCGAGCGGATCACTCCGTCGATGCTGCCGCTGGTGACGCTGGACCAGGCAACCCTCGATCGGATCGTCGCCGCTGTGCCGGGCGGCGTCGGCAACGTCCAGGACATCTACCCCCTGGCGCCGTTGCAGGAGGGCATTCTCTATCACCATATTGCCGCCGAAGAAGGCGACCCCTACCTGCTGCAAGCCACCTTCGCGATGGACAGCCGCGCTCAACTCGACGGCTTCGTCGCGGCCTTGCAGGCCGTGATCGACCGGCACGATATCCTCCGGACCGCGCTGCTGCGCGAAGGCCTGGAGGCGCCGTTACAGGTGGTTCTGCGCCAGTGCCGGTTGACGCTCGATGAGCAGGCCCTCGATCCGGCCAGGGGCGATATCGCGGCGCAGTTGCAAGGGTTGTTCGATCCTCGCCATTGCCGGCTGGACCTCGGCAAGGCGCCACTGATGCGTCTGGCCTGCGCCTGGGACAGTGTGCACCAGCGCTGGGTCGCGGTTCTGCTGTTCCACCATATCGCCCTGGACCATACCGCCCTGGACGTGATGCAGGAGGAAATGCTGGCGTTCCTCAATGGCGAGGGCGACCGCCTGGAAGCGGCCATGCCTTACCGTAATTACGTGGCGCAAACGCTGTTGGGCGTGCCGCGTGAGCAGCATGAGCGCTTCTTTCGCGACATGCTCGCTGATGTCGAGGAGCCGACGCTGCCGTTCGGCCTGCGGGAAGTCCAGGGGGACGGCCGGGGCGTAGAAGAGGTCAAGCTGAATCTCGACCCGGATCTTTGCCGGCGTCTGCGGCAGCAGGCGCGCCAACTCGGCGTGAGCGCGGCAGCCTTGCATCACCTGGCGTGGGCAAGGGTACTGGGGCGTGTGTCCGGTCGCGAGGACGTGGTCTTCGGCACCGTGTTGCTGGGGCGCATGCAGAGCGGCGAGGGTGCGGATCGCGCCCTGGGCATGTTCATCAATACCCTGCCGTTGCGGGTCAACGTGGGCGGGCAGGACGTGCGTGCCGGGGTCAAGGCGACCCACGCCCGCCTGACGGCCCTGTTGGGCCACGAACACGCCTCGCTGGCCTTGGCCCAGCGTTGCAGTGGCGTGCCGGCTTCGCTACCGCTGTTCAGTGCGTTGCTGAACTATCGGCACAGCCCGCTCCAGGACGGCGACAGTGTCGACCGCTGGGCGGGTACGCAGGTGTTGGAGGTCATGGAGCGGACCAACTATCCGTGCATGTTGTCGGTGGACGATCAGGGCGAAGGCTTCCTGCTGAGCGTGCAGACGGCCGGTGGGGTTGATGCGCGTCAGGTCGGTGCCTACATGCAGACGGCCCTGGCGAGCCTGGTGGAGGCACTGGAGTGTGCGCCTGAATCCGCGATCAACGATCTGGAGATCCTGTCGGAAAACGAGCGCAGGCAGGTATTGCAGGAATTCAACAACACCGCAGCCCATTTCCCTCTGGAACAGACCGTTCACGGATTGTTCGAGGAACAGGTGCAGCGCACGCCGGATGCGCTGGCGGTGCTGCATGGCGAGCAACGCCTGAGCTATGCCGAGTTGAACGAGCGGGCCAACCAGTTGGCGCATTATCTGCGCGGGCAGGGTGTGCGGCCGGATTCGCGGGTGGCGATCTGCGTCGAGCGTGGCCTCGACATGGTGATCGGGTTGCTGGCGATCCTCAAGGCGGGCGGTGGTTATGTACCGCTGGATCCGGCTTACCCGGCGGATCGGATTGCCTACATGCTGGAAGACAGCGCGCCGGCGGTGGTGCTGGCTCAGACGGCGACCCTTGGGTTGCTGGCCGATGCAACGATGCCGGTGATCGATCTCGGTAGCGGGCGCTGGCAGGACGAATCCGTCTCGAATCCAGAGATTGCAGGGCTGACCTCGTCGCATCTGGCCTATGTGATCTACACCTCCGGTTCGACCGGTTTGCCGAAAGGCGTGATGATCGAACACCGCAACACGGTGAACTTCCTGACCTGGGCCCATCGGTCGTTCGATGCCCAAACCCTGTCAAAAACCCTGTTCTCGACCTCGCTGAACTTCGACCTGGCGGTCTACGAGTGCTTCGCGCCGTTGACTAGCGGCGGCAGCATCGAGGTGGTCACTAATGTGCTGGAACTGCAACAGGGCGAGCACGACATCACCCTGATCAACACCGTGCCGTCGGCGCTCAAGGCGCTGTTGGAATCCGGTGGTTTGAGCGATGGCGTCGATACGGTCAACGTGGCCGGCGAAGCGCTCAAGCGTAGTCTGGTGGAAACACTGTTCGAGCAGACTTCCGTCAAGCGCCTGTGCAACCTCTACGGGCCTTCGGAAACCACGACCTATTCGAGTTGGGTGTCGATGGCCCGTGAAGACGGCTTTGCTGCCCACATCGGCAAACCGGTCGCGAATACCCAGTTCTACTTGTTGGATGAACACAAGCAACCGGTGCCGCTGGGCGTGCCGGGTGAAATCTACATCGGTGGTGCCGGTGTTGCGCGGGGTTATCTCAATCGTGATGACCTGACGGCCGAGCGTTTCCTCAGGGATCCGTTCAGCAGCGAACCGAACGCCCGGATGTACAAGACCGGCGACCTCGGCCGTTATCTCCCGGACGGCAACATCGAATACCTGGGTCGTAACGACGACCAGGTGAAGATCCGTGGTTTCCGCATCGAACTGGGCGAGATCGAAGCCAAGCTCGCTCAGCACGAGGCCGTGAAGGAGGCGGTGGTGCTGGCCCGCGAGGACGTGCCCGGCGACAAGCGCCTGGTTGCCTATTTCACTCAGTCGGAAGTGGTGGACATCGAGGCTCTGCGCATTCATCTGCAAGGGCAGCTACCGGAATACATGGTTCCCGTGGCCTACGTACTTCTCGCCACACTGCCGCTGACCCCCAACGGCAAGCTCGACCGCAAGGCCTTGCCGGCCCCAGACCTGGATTCGGTCATCACCCGCGGCTACGAAGCCCCCCGAGGCGAAATCGAAACGACCCTGGCGCAGATCTGGCAGGACCTGCTGGGCCTGCAACAGGTCGGCCGTCGCGACCAATTCTTCGAATTGGGTGGCCATTCATTGCTGGCAATGCAACTGATCTCCCAGGTCCGTTTGCGCCTGGGCGTGGAGCTGAGCCTCACCGCTCTGTTCGCTCATCCCGGACTCATGGAGCTGGCGCAGGCCGTGTCTCAGGCCGGGCGCAGCACATTGCCAGAGATCATCAGGGCCTCCCGCGACGAACCCTTGCCGCTGTCATTCGCTCAACAGCGCTTGTGGTTCCTGGCGCAGATGGAAGGGGCCAGCTCGGCCTACCATATGCCGGCCGGCCTGCGTCTGCGCGGCACGCTGGACCACGTCGCCCTGCAGCGGGCACTGGATCGCATCGTTGCCCGCCATGAGGCGTTGCGCACGACTTTCGTACAGGCCCAGGGCGAGGAGCCTTGGCAGTGTATCGCCGCGGCCGATAGCGGTTTCGCCTTGCTGCAGCATGACTTTTCCGAGCGGATCGATGGCGAAACCGAAGTACACGCCTTGGCGGCGCGGGAAGCCGTCGACGCCTTCGACCTGGAACACGGCCCGCTGGTCCGTGGCCGATTGATCCGCCTGAGTGACGAGGAGCATGTGCTGCTGGTGACCATGCACCACATCGTTTCGGATGCCTGGTCCATGGGGGTGTTGGTCAAGGAGCTGGCAGCGCTCTACGAAGCGTTCCGGCATGACCTGGACGATCCGCTGCCGGCGCTGGCCGTGCAATACGGCGACTATGCCCTGTGGCAACGCCGCTGGTTGAGCGGCGAAGTCTTGCAAGCCCAGAGCAGCTACTGGCGGCAAACCCTGGTCGATGCGCCGGCGCTGTTGATGTTGCCGACGGACCGTGCGCGCCCGGCGCAGCAGGACTACAGCGGGGCGGCCCTGCCGCTGGCGTTCGACGCTGAGCTGACGGCCAATCTCAAAACCTTGAGCCAGCGTCACGGCGTCACTCTGTATATGACGTTGATGGCGGCCTGGGCGGCATTGTTGAGTCGTCTTTGTGGTCAGGACGATGTGGTGATCGGTTCGCCGGTGGCCAACCGCACACGGTCGGAAGTCGAAGGACTCATCGGTTTCTTCGTCAACACCCTGGCCGTGCGCATCGATGTCTCCGGCGCACCGACGGTCGAGGACTTGCTGGCACGCGTCAGGAGCCAGACCCTAGGCGCCCAGGCGCATCAGGACCTGCCGTTCGAGCAGGTGGTGGAAGTGCTCAATCCGGTACGCAGCCTGTCCCACAGCCCGCTGTTCCAGGCCATGTTGTCCTGGCAGACCCTCGACAACAGCGAACTGGTGCTTGGCGACCTGACGCTCGAAGGCCTCGGTGTGGCGAACAATGTCGCCAAGTTCGACCTGTCCCTGGAACTGGGCGAGGCCCAGGGGCAGATCTTCGGTGCTCTGGAGTACGCCACGGCGTTGTTCGACGAGGCCACGGTGCAGCGTTACCTCGGTTATTTCGAACGGGTGGTGCGTGCCATGGTGGCAAGTGACCAGACGTTGATCGAACAGATCGCGCTGGTGGATGACGCCGAACGCCAGCGTCTGCTGGTCGGGCTCAACGCGAACCAGGCACCGTACCCCCGTGAACAGACCATCCATCAACTCTTCGAGGCCCAGGTCGCGGCCCGGCCGCAGGCCATTGCCGTGGTGTTCGAAGGTGAGCGCCTGAGCTACGCCGAACTGAATCGCCAGGCCAACCAATTGGCCCATCACCTGATCGGGCTGGGCATCCGTCCGGACGACCGCGTAGCGATCTGTGTCGAGCGCAGCGCCGAGATGCTGGTGGGCCTGTTGGCGGTACTCAAGGCCGGCGGCGGTTACGTGCCGTTGGATCCGGCATATCCCGCCGAACGATTGGCTTACATGATTGCCGACAGTGCCCCGGTAGCGCTGCTGACCCAACGCGCACTGCAAGACCGCTTGCCGCCACTGGCTACGCCGGTGGTGCTGCTCGACTACGTCGAACGGGTGCGCAGCGGCATTGCCACAGGCCGCGAAGACAACCCGGTGGTGGCGAGCCTCGGCGTGCGTCACCTGGCCTACGTGATCTACACCTCGGGTTCGACCGGCGCGCCCAAGGGCGTGATGATCGAACACCGGGGCCTGGTCAACTACTGCGTGGATGCCGTGCGCCTGTTCGAACTGACGCCGGCCGACACGGTGCTGCAGCAAAACACGTTGAACTTCGACCTGTCGGTGGAAGAAATTTTCCCGGCGCTGGTCGCCGGTGCCACTCTGGCGCCGACCCGCGCGCTGTTTGGCAGCATCGAGTTGCAGCAGGACGTTGAGATCCGGCCGACCTTCCTGCACTTGACCGCGGCGCATTGGCACACCCTGGCGGCCGAATGGCACAACACGCCGGCGCAGGCCCGCGATCATCTGCGTGATGTGCGCCTGGTCAACGTCACCGGCGATGCCCTGTCGATGCAAAAGCTGCAGATGTGGGACGCGGTACGCCCGGCCCATACCCGACTGATCAATACCTATGGCCCGACCGAGGCGACCGTGTCGTGCACCGCCGCCTACATGCGCTACGACGCCGACGGCGCGGGCGGCAACGCCACCATCGGCACGCCGATGGCCAACACCCGTATCTACCTGCTCGACGGGCACCGCCAGCCGGTGCCATTCGGCGTGGCGGGGGAGATCTACATCGGTGGCGATGGCGTCGCCCGGGGTTATCTGAACCTCGACGCGATCAATGCCGAGCGCTTCCTCGTCGATCCATTCAGCGACCTGTCCGATGCCCGCATGTACAAGACCGGCGATCTGGCCCGTTATCGTCCGGACGGACGCATCGAGTACCTGGGGCGCAATGACTTCCAGGTCAAGGTGCGGGGATTCCGTATCGAGCTGGGTGAAATCGAAACCAGGCTCAGCCACTGCACCGGGGTCAAGGAAGCGGCGGTGATCGTGCGCGAGGACACGCCTGGAGACAAGCGTCTGGTGGCCTACGTCGTGCCGCAGGCCGGCCTCACTCTGAGCGCAGCCGCCTTGCGCTCGGAACTGTCGACCCTGCTGGCCGAGTATATGGTCCCGAGTGCATTCGTCAGCCTGGCCGCGCTGCCGCTGACACCGAACCGCAAACTCGACCGCCAGGCGCTGCCGGAGCCGGATGCCGAGGCCTTCGCCAGCCGTATGCACGTAGCGCCGCAAGGCGCCACGGAGGTCGCCCTGGCGCAGATCTGGCAAAGCATGCTCAACGTCGAAGCGGTGGGGCGTCACGACCACTTCTTTGAACTGGGTGGGCATTCGTTGCTGGTGATGCGCTTGATTGCCCAGGTGCGCGAGCAATTGGGGGTGGAACTGAGCCTGAACGAGGTGTTCGCCCAACCCGAGCTGAGCGCGTTGGCCAAGGTGCTGTCCCGAGCGGCCCGCAGCACCCGGCCGGATATCATGCCGGTGTCCCGTGAGCAGGCACTGCCGTTGTCGTTTGCCCAACAACGCCTGTGGTTCCTCGCGCAGTTGGACAATGCCAGCGCGGCGTATCACATCCCCACCGGCTTGCGTCTGCGTGGTGCGTTGGACACCGCCGCCCTGGGCCGTGCCCTGGATCGCATCGTCGCCCGTCACGAAGCCTTGCGCACGACCTTTGTCCAGGGCCAGGAGGTGGAGCAACGCATTGCCCCGGCCGACATCGGTTTCGCCTTGCAACGGCATGACCTGTCCGCCCACCCGGATGCCGAAGCCGAGCTGTCGCACATGGCCGGGGAGGAAGCGCGGCAGGTGTTTGATCTGAGCCGTGGCCCGCTGGCCCGTGGTCGCCTGGTGCGCATGGGCGATGCCGACCATGTGTTGCTGGTGACCCTGCACCACATCGTCTCGGACGGCTGGTCCGCCGATGTTCTGACTCGTGAGCTGGGCGTGCTGTACGCGGCATTCAGCCAAGGGCAGGACGACCCGCTGCCGGCCTTGCCGGTGCAATACGCCGATTACGCCGTCTGGCAGCGGCGCTGGCTCTCCGGCGAGGTGTTGAGCCGCCAGGAACGCTACTGGCAGGACACCCTGGCCGGTGCACCGGCATTGCTGACCTTGCCGACGGACCGGCCACGGCCGGCCCAGCAGGATCATTCCGGTCATGCGGTAGGGATCGCCTTCGATGAAGCACTGACCGAAGGCCTCAAGGCCTTGAGCCAGCGCCATGGCGCCACGTTGTTCATGACGGTGATGGCCGCATGGGCCGCGCTGCTGAGCCGGATGTCCGGGCAGGACGATATCGTCGTCGGCACGCCGACGGCGAACCGCATGCATGCGGAAGTCGAAGACCTGATCGGCTTGTTCGTCAACACCCTGGCGGTACGCGTCGAGGTTTCGACCGAGCTGACCGTCGAGGCCTTGCTGCAACGGGTCAAGGCCCAGACCCTGGGCGCCCAGGCGCATCAGGACTTGCCGTTCGAACAGGTGGTGGAAGTGGTCCGGCCATTGCGCAGCCTGTCCCACAGCCCGGTGTTCCAGGCCATGTTGTCATGGCAGAACAGCGAAACCGGCGGGATGGAATTGTCCGAGCTGTCACTGCAAGGGCTGGGGGTCAGCAGCCGTACCGCCAAGTTCGATGTGTTGCTGGACATGGCCCTGATCGATGGTCGCCTGTTCGGTTCGCTGGAGTACGCCACGGCGCTGTTCGACCAGGCCACGATGGAGCGCTACCTCGGTTATCTCGAATGCATCTTGCGCGCCATGGTTGCCGATGAGCAGGCCCTGGTGGCGCAGATCCCGCTGTTGGAAGACGCTGAGCGCCGGCATCTGCTGGAAGCGTTCAATGCAACAGCCGTCGACTATCCGCAAGGCCTGACCCTGCATGGCCTGTTCGAGGCACGGGTCACGACCTGTCCGGATGCCGTCGCCGTGGTGTTCGAAGCGCAACAACTGAGCTACGCCCAACTGAACCAGCGAGCCAACCAGATCGCCCACCGGTTGCTCGCCCTGGGCATTCGCCCGGATGACCGCGTGGCGATCTGCATGGACCGCAGCGTGGAAATGGTCGCGGCGCTGCTGGGAATCCTGAAAGCGGGCGCTGCCTACGTGCCGCTCGACCCGGATTATCCGGCTGACCGTTTGGCCTACATGCTGGAAAACAGCGCCCCGGCCGTGGTGCTGATCCAACGCGCCTTGCAGGCGAGCCTGCCCGCGACCGACGCCAGGGTGATGGTGCTTGAAGACGAAGACTTCGCCACGCAGCCGACCGGCAATCCGCAGGCCTCGGGCCTGCACGCCAGCCATTTGGCCTACGTCATCTACACCTCCGGTTCGACCGGCCTGCCCAAGGGCGTGATGAACGAGCATGGCGCGGTGGTCAACCGCCTGCTGTGGATGCAGGACGCCTACACACTGAGCGCCACGGACGCGGTGCTGCAGAAGACCCCGTTCAGCTTCGACGTCTCTGTGTGGGAGTTCTTCTGGCCGCTGTTCACCGGCGCCCGGCTGGTGATGGCGCGTCCGGGCGGGCATCGCGATCCGGCGTACCTGTGCGAAGTGATCCAGACCCAAGGTATCACCACGCTGCACTTCGTGCCGTCGATGCTGGATGTGTTCCTGGCCCATGGCGAGGCTGGCGAGTGCGAGGGGTTGCGTCAGGTGATGTGCAGCGGCGAAGCCTTGCCGGGCCATCTGGTGCGGCGCTTCAAGGCGCAATTGCCACGAACGTCTTTGCACAACCTGTATGGCCCGACCGAAGCGGCCGTCGACGTGACGGCGTGGGACTGCTCCGGCGCCGAGACACCGGACAGCACGCCGATCGGCAAACCGATCGCCAATACTCGGATCTACCTGCTCGACGCCCACCAGCAACCGGTGCCCATGGGCGTGGCCGGGGAGATCTACATTGGTGGCGTCCAGGTGGCGCGGGGGTACCTGCACCGCGCGGAACTGACGGCGGAGCGTTTCCTCGACGACCCGTTCAGTGAGCGGCCGAATGCCCGGATGTACCGCACCGGCGACCTGGGTCGTTACCTGGCGGATGGCAATATCGACTACCTGGGCCGTAACGACGATCAGGTGAAGATCCGCGGGTTCCGTATCGAGCTGGGCGAGATCGAGGCCAAGCTTGCCCGGCACGAGGCGATCAAGGAAGCCGTGGTGCTGGCTCGCGAAGACGTGCCGGGGGCCAAGCGTCTGGTGGCGTACTTCACCGTGCACGGTGACGAGTTCAACATCGAGATCGAAAGCCTGCGTGCCCAGTTGCAAGCCCAACTGCCGGAATACATGGTGCCGGCGGCCT
Source organism: Pseudomonas corrugata (assembly GCF_001269905.1). GTDB lineage: Bacteria > Pseudomonadota > Gammaproteobacteria > Pseudomonadales > Pseudomonadaceae > Aquipseudomonas > Aquipseudomonas corrugata. The sequence goes on from NZ_LHVK01000003.1 coordinate 1,059,117, forward strand.
ATGTGCGGCTTGATGCATTGCCGCTGACGCCGAATGGCAAGCTGAATCGCAAGGCACTGCCGGCGCCGGACCAGGCCTCGGTAATTACCCGTGAATACGAAGCGCCACAGGGCGCGGTGGAAACGACGCTGGCACAACTGTGGGCCGAGCTGCTCAAGGTTGAGAGGGTAGGGCGTCATGACCACTTCTTCGAGTTGGGTGGGCACTCGTTGTTGGCGGTCACGCTGATCGAACGCATGCGCCAGTCCGGTTTGAGCGCCGATGTGCGGGTGCTGTTCGGCCAACCGACCCTGGCCGCGTTGGCGGCGGCCGTGGGCGGCGCGACGGAAATCGTGGTGCCGGACAACGGCATCGTGCCGGACTGTGAGCAGATCACCCCGCAGATGTTGCCGCTCGCCGATCTGAGCCAGCGGGAAATCGACGCCGTCGTCGCCGGCGTGCCCGGCGGCGTGAGCAATGTCCAGGACATCTACGCCCTGGCGCCGTTGCAGGAAGGGATTCTGTATCACCACCTGGCTTCGCAGCAGGGCGATCTCTATGTGCAGCAGGCCATGTTCAACTTCAAGGATCGTGCCCGGCTGGATGACTTCGTCAATGCCCTGCAAGGCGTGATCGACCGCCACGATATCCTGCGCACGGCTGTGCTTTGGGAGGGCTTGCGCGAGCCGGTGCAGGTGGTGCTGCGCCAAGCACCATTGGCGGTGCAGACCTGTATGGTCGAGCCGGGCCAGGACGTGGGCGCGCAGCTTCGTGAGCGTTTCGACCCTCGGCACTATCGGCTCGATGTGCGCCAGGCACCCATGATGCGGCTTGCCTGTGCCTATGACGACGAACACCAGCGTTGGGTTGCGCTACTGCTGTTCCATCACATTGCACTCGATCACACCGCGCTGGAGGTGATTCAGCACGATATGCAAGCGTACTTGCTCGGGCAGCAGGCCCAGTTGGGCGATGCCGTGCCGTATCGCAACTACGTGGCCCAGGCGCGGCTTGGCGTGACGCAAAGCGCCCACGAGGCGTTCTTCAGGGACATGCTCCAGGATATCCAGGAGCCGACCCTGCCATTCGGCCTGCAGGACGTGCAGGGCGACAGCCATGTCATCGAACAGGCCCGGTTGGGTGTGGACGACAGTTTGAATCGTCGTCTGCGGACACAATCGCGACTGCTTGGCGTCAGCGCCGCGAGCCTGCATCACTTGGCCTGGGCGCGGGTGGTAGGCGCTGTGTCCGGGCGCGAAGACGTGGTGTTCGGTACCGTGCTGATGGGCCGGATGCAGGGCGGTGAGGGGGCCGACCGGGCGCTGGGGTTGTTCATCAACACCTTGCCGCTGCGGGTTGACGTCGGCGTCGACGGGGCCCGGGCAGGCGTCAAGACGACGCATGCGCGTCTCACCGAGCTGCTGGGACACGAACATGCGTCGCTGGCGCTGGCACAGCGTTGCAGCGGTGTCGCCACGCCGACGCCATTGTTCAGTGCACTGCTGAATTACCGGCACACTGCAACGCAGGTCACCCAGGAGGCGCAGTCGGCCTGGAACGGGATCGAGGGGCTCGGCGGTGAGGAGTGGAGCAACTATCCACTGTCGCTGAACGTCGACGATCTCGGTGAGGCCTTCGTGCTGACCGCCCTGGCGGAGTCGCGCATCGGGGCGGAACGCATCTGCGGCTACATGCACACGGCGCTGGAGAGCCTGGTCGATGCGCTTGAGCACACGCCCGAGGTACCCTTGCGCGAGCTGGCGATATTGCCGGCGGCGGAACGTCGGCAACTGCTGGTCGACTTCAATGCAACCGACACGGTCTATCCCCGCGAAGAGACGGTCCACGGCTTGTTCGAAGCCCAGGTCAAAGCCCGGCCTGAAGGGATTGCACTCCAGCATGGGGCGCAGCAACTCACCTACCGGGAGCTGCACGAGCGGGCCAATCACCTGGCGCATTGCTTGCTTGAACGGGGCGTCCAGCCAGGGTCGCGGGTCGCGATCATGCTGAACCGTTCGTTCGAGCTCGTCATCAGCGAACTGGCGATCCTCAAGTGCGCCGCCGTCTACGTACCGCTGGATCACCATGCGCCCGAGGAGCGGCAGCGCTTCATGTTGCAAGACAGTGCCGCAGTGCTGGTGCTGACGACCAGTGACAGGGGCTTGCCGGAAGACATGCCGCGATTGGACCTGGACACGCTGCAGGTGATCCAGGCTGCAAGGCCGGCGGTATTCCCCGGTCAAACCAGCGATACACCGGCGTACATCATGTACACCTCCGGCTCCACGGGCCACCCGAAAGGGGTGATCGTGCCGCACCTGGCCATAGGCCGATTGGCGATCAATAACGGCTACGCGGATTTCGGTGTACAGGATCACGTGGCTTTCGCCTCGAACCCGGCGTTCGACGCCAGTACGATGGAGGTGTGGGGGGCATTGCTCAATGGCGGGCGCGTTGTGATCATTGATCACGAAACCTTGCTCAGCCCGACGCAATTCGCCCAGGCGCTGACAGATGCCGAGGTCTCGGTACTGTTCGTCACCACCGCCATGTTCAATCAATACCTGGTACTGATCCCGGATGCCCTGGCAGGCCTGCGGATCCTGTTGTGCGGTGGCGAGCGCGGTGATCCGGCATCCTTCCGGCGGCTGTTGGCCCATGCTCCTTCGCTGCGGCTGGTGCATTGCTATGGTCCCACCGAGACCACCACCTTTGCGACGACCCATGTGGTCACTGCCGTGCCGCATGGCGCAACGAGTGTTCCGATCGGCCGTCCTATCGCCAACACCCGGGTATATATCCTCGATGCTGCGCGCCAACCGGTACCTGTGGGTGTCGCGGGGGAAATCCATATCGGTGGTGTCGGGGTGGCCCTCGGTTACCTGAACCGGCCGGACCTGACCGAGGAACGCTTCATTGCCGATCCGTTCAGCGATTCGGGCACCGCGCGTCTGTACCGCAGTGGCGATCTTGGCCGCTGGCTGCCCGACGGCACCATCGAATATCTGGATCGCAACGACGGGCAGGTCAAAATACGTGGTTTCCGTATTGAGCTCGGTGAGATCGAGGCCCGTTTGCACGAGTGCCACGGGGTACGCGAAGCCCTGGTGGTCGCGCGTGAAGACAGTCCGGGCGACAAGCGCCTGATCGCGTACTACACCGAGCACGAGAACGCTGGAGGCCTCGATGCGGATGTCCTGCGCGCCCAACTGCGCTCCGTGCTGCCGGAATACATGATCCCGGCCGCCTATGTGAAATTGACGGCGTTGCCGCTGACGCTGAACGGCAAGGTCAACACCGGGGCGCTGCCGGTACCGGAACTGCACGCTTATGGGAGCCAGGGCTACGAGGCGCCGCAAGGCGACCTGGAAGTCATGCTGGCAGGCTTGTGGGCCGACGTCCTGAAGCTGGAGCAGGTCGGTCGTCACGACAACTTCTTTGAACTGGGCGGTCATTCATTGCTGGCGATCCGGCTGGTCGGATTGTTGGCACAGGCCAACCTGACCGTCTCGCTGGCCGAGCTGTTCCAGCACGAAAGTGTCGCGTCGATGGCATCGATGCTGCAGACCCGTACCGAGGATGCCCAGGTCAAGGAGGCCATCGTACCTGTGCGCACCACCGGCCAGCAGAATCCGCTGTTCCTGGTGCACGAGTTCAGTGGCCTGGACCTGTACTTCCCGACGCTGGGCAAGCACATCGACCCGGATATCCCGGTGTATGGCCTGCCTGCCGTCGAGTGGGGCGAGCCGCAGTTGCAGACAATGGAATGCATGGCCTCGCGGCTGGTGGGGATCATTCGTTCGGTACAACCCCAAGGGCCTTATCGCCTGGCCGGCTGGTCGTTCGGTGGTGTGCTGGCCTACGAGACCGCGATCCAGCTGATCGGCCTGGACGAGGAGGTCGAGTTCGTCGGCCTCATCGACAGCTATCTGCCTCGGCTGGTGGATCAGGGGCGGTCGCGCTGGGCGTTGGACGAAGCCCACAAGCTGCATCTGCTGGACCGTTGCGATGTGTTCTGGAGGGCTGCGTTGCCTGGCGAAGAGGTACTAGCAGCGATCCTGGCGCAACTGGCCGATCTGCAGGGGCAACTGGATCGATTCGATTTCGAAGGCCTGGTGCAGCATTGCCGCGACGAGGCGGTGCTGCCGGCCGAGCTGGCCGTCTACAGTGCGGAGCAGCTCTGGCAGTACCTCGATCGCGAAGTGGCCCACGGTCATGCGTTGGCCCATTACATGGTGTATCCGATTTCCGTACCCGTGCATCTGCTGGTGGCCGAAGAACGCCAGGACGACGCTCCCGAGCACTCCGGTTATCTGGGCTGGGACGCTGTCCTGCCCACGTCGCAGCTGCATTGCGTCAAGGTACCGGGTAACCACCAGAGCATGATGCAGGCGCCCCATGTCCAGGCGTTGGGCCAGGCCCTCAGCACCGAGCTTCACACCGCCGCATCGCGTCCGGCACCCTTACCGAAGAGCGGTTACCAGCCGCTGCTGACGATCCAGGGCGGACGGGCCGACCGGGCGCCGATCTTCTGCGTACCGGGTGCCGGCGACAGCGTCACCGGTTTCATCGGCCTGACCGACGCCTTCGGCCCGGACTGGCCTATCCATGGGTTGCAACATCGGGGGCTGGACGGCAGCACAGAGCCTTTCAGCCTGGTGGAAACCGCCGCCCAGGCGTACCTCGAAGCCATCGACAAGGTGCAACCGGAGGGGCCGGTGCATCTGCTGGGGCATTCCTTCGGTGGCTGGATTGTCTTCGAAATGGCGGCACGTCTGCACGCCCGTGGTCGCAAAGTAGCCTCGTTGACGCTGATCGACAGCGAATCGCCCGGCGGCAACGGCGTGGTGGGCAGGCCTTATACCGGGACTGGAGTGTTGAACCGGTTGATCGAGGCGATGCAACTGGCCTCGGGTAAATCCCTGGGGATCGATGCCACGGTGTTCGGCGCCCAGGACGATTCGGCGCAGATGCGCCTGCTGCATGCCGGCATGGTCCGCGCCGGCATGTTGCCACAGCGTTCGGCGGTGGATTCGATGCGTGGTCCGGCGCGGGCCTTTGGTACGGCCCTGCGTACGGTTTATCAACCGCAACATCAATACACCGGGCCGGTGCGGCTGGTGCTGGCGAATGATCCAACCCTGGATACCGCCGGCAACAAGCGCGAGCAACAGGAAATGATCGAAGGGTGGCGCAAGCATGTACCGGACCTGAGCATTTGGTACGGCCCGGGCAACCACTTCACGATTCTCAAGGCGCCTCACGTACATAACCTGGCTGCCTGGTGGCAGGACGGCCTTCCCATGCTCGATGAGGAGGAGGCCAGTGACTACGTCTAGCCGCCCTGCCTTTGGGCACACCCATGGAACCCGGCGCTACGTTGGCCGGGCCTGAACTCAACGCACTCATGGTTATTTATGGAAAAGTCTAAGTTTCGCAAAATCGCTATCGTGCTTGTCCTGGTCGTAGTGACCGGCCTGGTTTTCTACAGCGCTCAGTCGCCGGGGAAACCGCCGGAGTACCTGACCGCTACGGTCGAGCGCACAGACATCGAAAACGCGGTGCTGGCCACCGGGACGCTCCAGGGCGTCAAGCAGGTTGATGTCGGTGCCCAGGTGTCCGGGCAATTGAAGTCGCTCAAGGTCAAGTTGGGCGACAAGGTGAAGAAGGGCCAGTGGCTGGCGGAAATCGACCCGCTGCTGGCGCAGAACGCCTTGCGCCAGGCCCTGGTCAACGAAGAAAACCTGAAGGCAAAGCGGCAAGCCACCGCGGCACAACTCAAGGACGCGAAAGCCACCTACGATCGCTACAAGGTGCTGCAACCGGACGACGCGATTTCCAAGCAGGAATTCGAGACCGCCGAATCGAACTACAAGGTGGAGGCTGCCAACCTGCTGTCCCTCGATGCACAGATCAAGGACGCGCAGATCCAGGTGGAAACGGCCCGGGTCAACCTGGCCTATACCCACATCGTCGCGCCTATCGACGGCTATGTGGTGGGGATCGTGACCCAGGAAGGCCAGACCGTGATCGCCGAACAACTGGCGCCGGTGCTGCTGAAACTGGCCGACCTGGACACCATGACCGTCAAGGCCCAGGTATCCGAGGCCGACGTGATTCACATCGTGCCCGGGCAAGAAGTGTATTTCACCATCCTCGGTGAGGCGGAAAAGCGCTACTACGCCACGCTGCGCGGCACTGAGCCGGCACCGCAGAACTTCCTGGAGACGCAGAACGCCGGGACGCCCAAGCAGAACACCGCGGTGTTCTACAACAGCCTGTTCGACGTGCCGAACCCCGATCATCGCCTGCGTATCTCGATGACGGCCCAGGTCCGTATCGTCCTGGACAAGGCCAAAGCGGTGCTGACCGTTCCGGTCGCGGCCCTGGGTGCGAAGAACCAGGATGGCAGCTACGTGGTCCGTGTACTGGACGCGGAAGGCAAGGCCCAGCCGCGCAACGTCCAGACGGGTATCAACAACAACGTCAGGGCTGAAATCAAGGATGGCCTGGCAGAAGGTGACAAGGTCGTCATCGGTGAGCCGACCCCAGCCGTGGCAGGAGCCTGACCATGACGCGACCACTGTTGGAACTCGAAGGGATCACCCGTAGTTTTCAAGCGGGCGAAAAGGCGTTCATCGCGCTCAAGGACATCAACCTGACGATCAATGCCGGGGAAATCGTGGCGATCACGGGAGCGTCCGGCTCCGGCAAATCCACCCTGATGAATGTGCTCGGTTGCCTCGATCATCCGAGTTCCGGCAGCTACAAAGTGGATGGGCGCGAAACCGGCTCGATGGACGACCATGAGTTGGCGGAGCTGCGTCGCGATCACTTTGGTTTCATTTTTCAGCGCTATCACCTGTTGCCCCACTTGAGTGCCTTGCACAACGTCGAGATGCCGGCTATCTATGCCGGCGCCGCCGAGTCGCAACGGCACAACCGTGCCGGGGAGTTGCTGGGTCGCCTGGGGCTGACCGGGCACCTGGCCAATCGACCCAGCCAGCTCTCCGGCGGGCAGCAACAGCGGGTGAGTATTGCCCGGGCCTTGATGAACGGAGGCGAGATCATCCTCGCCGACGAACCCACCGGTGCGCTGGACACCGCCAGCGGCAAAGAGGTGATGAAGATCCTGCTGGAGCTCAACGCGGCGGGGCACACGGTGATCATCGTGACCCACGATGAGAAAGTGGCGGCCTACGCCCAACGCATCATCGAGATCCGCGACGGCGAGATTGTCAGCGACAGGGCCAATCCACGGCGATCAATGGAAGATCAGCCGCCACAGGGCACTCCACCGGCCAAGGTCAAGCCGTCGAACCGACTGCTCGCCAGTTTCGGGCTGTTCAGCGAAGCGTTCAACATGGCCTGGGTCGCGCTGATCTCGCACCGGATGCGAACGCTGCTGACGATGCTGGGCATCATTATCGGCATCACTTCGGTGGTATCGATCGTCGCCATCGGTGAAGGGGTCAAGCAATATGTCTTGAAAGACATCGAAGCGATCGGCAGCAATACCATCGAGATCATGCCCGGGGCCGACTGGGGCGACAGCCGCTCGACGGCAATCGAAACGTTGGTGCTCTCCGACGTCACGGCCCTGAGCGACCTGTACTACATCGACAGTGCCACCCCGAACCTGGGGCGCAACCTGCTGTTGCGTTACCAGAACATCGACGTCAATGCGACCGTCAATGGTGTGAGCGAGAGTTACTTCCAGGTTCGCGGGATCAAGATCGGCTCGGGCGTAGCGTTCAACAAGGACGACTCCCGGCGGCAGTCGCAAGTGGTGGTGATCGACCATAACACCAGCCAGCGACTGTTCGGTTCGCACACGGACCCGCTGGGCAAGGTGATTCTTGTCGACAACCTGCCTTGCACTGTCATCGGCGTGACCGAGGACCGCAAGAGCGTGTTCAATGCCAGCAAGAACCTGAACATCTGGATGCCCTATGAAACGGCGGCGGGACGCTTGCTGGGCCAGCGTTTCCTGGACAGCATCACAGTGCGGATAAAGGACGGGCAACCGAGCAAACTGGTGGAGGACAACGTGGTCAAGCTGCTGACGCAGCGTCATGGCATCAAGGACTTCTTCACCTACAACCTCGACAGCGTGATGCAGACGGTGCAGAAGACCAGTCAGTCGCTGGCACTGCTGCTCTCGCTCATCGCGGTCATCTCACTGGTAGTCGGGGGGATCGGCGTGATGAATATCATGCTGGTTTCGGTGACCGAACGAACCCGTGAAATCGGCATCCGCATGGCAGTGGGCGCGCGTCAGTCCGATATACGCCAGCAGTTTCTCGTGGAGGCGGTGATGGTCTGCCTGCTGGGGGGCACGATTGGCATCGGATTGTCGTTCAGCATCGGCTATGTCTTTTCGATCTTCGTCAAGGAATGGCAAATGGTGTTCTCGATGGGATCGATCATCACCGCGGTCGTCTGTTCGACACTCATAGGCATCGTGTTCGGTTTCGTACCTGCACGCAATGCGGCACGGCTTGATCCGATCAATGCCTTGGCGCGTGATTGAGGTATTCGGGGCCAGCATCACTGTCCTCTGTGGGAGCGAGCCTGCTCGCGATAGCGGTGGTGCATCCAACTTCGATGCTGACTGACCTGACGCCATCGCGAGCAGGCTCGCTCCCACAGAGGGGAATGGGGTGTTGCGGATATGGCGGTCGACACAGATCAAGTGTGGGAGCGAGCCTGCTCGCGATAGCGGTGGGTCAGCGTGCACTGATGTTGGATATGCCGACGCCTTCGCGAGCAAGCCCGCTCCCACAAAGGGGGGCGGGTGCTAGCGTGCTGCAAAGGGTGGTTTTTCAGACTGTTTCGCGTGCCGCATAGGGGCATGTTTCGACGATTTTTCCGAGTGACTGTTCAAACCGGTCAAGGACCATGTCGACTTCACCCTCGGTGATGGTCAGGGGCGGCAGGAACCTGAGTACCGCGCCGTGGCGTCCGCCGGTCTCCATCATCAGGCCATTGTCGAAGCACTTGAGCTTGATGGCGTGCGCCAGGGCGCCGTCGGCCTGGCCAGCGCGTTGGGTGGTGGTCGGTTGGGTGATTTCCACCCCGATCATCAAGCCGCGTCCGCGGATATCGCCGATGAAAGAAAACCGCTGCGCGATATCCTGCAGGCCGTTTTCCAGTCGTTCGCCCATCCGGGCGGCGTTGGCAACCAGGTTGTCTTTCCTGATCTGACGCATGGTCGCAGCCCCGGCGACCATCGCCACCTGGTTGCCGCGGAAAGTCCCTGCATGCATCCCCGGCCCCCAGGTGTCCAGGTGTTCGGCATAGACAACGACCGCCAGGGGATAGCCGCCGCCGATGGCTTTTGACAGCACCAGGATGTCCGGCACGATACCCGCGTGTTCGATGGCAAAGGTACTGCCGGTGCGACCCAGGCCGGTCTGGACTTCGTCGACGATCAACAGGATCTCCTGCTCCAGGGTGATTTCCCGCAGTGCCCGCAGCCAGTTGGCCGAGGCCGGGATGCAACCGCCTTCGCCTTGCACCACCTCGACGATCACCGCCGCCGGTTTGGCAACGCCTCCCTCAGGGTCCGACAGCACGGTACGGATATAGTCGATGGACAACTGATCGGTGTGTTCGCCATCGGTGCCGAAGGGGCAACGGAAGCGATAGGGGAACGGCAGGAAGTGCGTGCCCTGGGCGATAAGACCGTCACCGGTCTTCGGCGATAGCTTACCCATCGCCGACAGCGCCCCGGCGGTCATTCCGTGATAGCCACCGTGAAAAGCCATCAGCGGCGAGCGCCGGGTGTAGTGGCGCGCCAGCTTGATGGCGGCCTCGACCGCATCCGAGCCGCTGGGCCCGCAGAACAGGACCTTGCTGGTCTCGCGCATGTTCGCCGGCAGCGTGGAGAACAGCTCCTGGACGAAGGCATGCTTGGCCGGTGTCGCCAGGTCGAGGGCCTGCTGCAGATGATCGCCAGCGAGAAACGTCATCACCGCATCCCGGACTTCCGGCGGATTGTGTCCCAGGGCCAGGGTCCCGGCGTTAGACAGGCAATCGAGAAACTCCTGGCCGCTGGCGTCCTTGATCCGCATCCCCTTGCCGCTGACAAATAGCCGCTGGAAAGTCTGCGCATAGGTTCGCGCATTCGACTCGACATTTTCGAGATAACTGAGTGCTTCCATGTTCGATCATCCGTTGGCTATGGAAAGGGAGGGGCGCAGGACACCCGTAGGTTCTGCGCAAGACCCTGTGGGAGCGAGCCTGCTCGCGATAGCGGTAGGGCAGTCGCATCGAGGGTGCATGTACCGCCGCTATCGCGAGCAGGCTCGCTCCCACAGGGGGTGGTATTCGCAAGTCCGGGCCATTTCAGCAGGCCTCCGCACTTATCGCGAACTTTCTTGCCGGCACCTGTCCCCGTTTCCCACGCCAGACACAAAACCGGCTCCGAGGTTAAATAACCGAATCAAATCTGCCGCGTCTCCGAACGGTTCGTTCACCTTTGCCAGGCCTCCAAAAAAACCTATGCATGTCTTCAAGCCCCGGGCAAACCTACTGCTGGCGACACTGTGTGCGGTCCTGAGCGGTTGCGTGTTGGGGCCGGACTATCGGGTACCGGCCGTCCCGGTAGCGGCCAAGTGGCAGGCTCCCTTGCCCCATGGTGCGTCGGTGGCCGCCTTGGCCGACTGGTGGCAGCAGTTCGACGACCCGGCGTTGGCCGAGCTGCTGCGCCTGGCCGAAGCCGACAGTCCGTCGATGGATCAGGCGTGGGCCAATATCGCATTGGCACGGGCAACTGCAGACAGCGATGCAGCCGATGCCATGCCCAGGATCGACGGCCAGTTATCCAAGGGGCGTGGCGGCCAACAGACAGGGAGCCAGCGCCTGGGCGGCTCAGGTTCTTCCGCTGCGCTGGACGCGGCGTGGGAGATCGACCTGTTCGGCAAGCTGCGTCGCAATAACGAAGCGGCCCGTTCACGGGTCGAGGCGCGAGTGGATGACTGGCATGACGCGCGAGTTTCCCTGGCGGCACAGGTGGGCGACTACTACGTGCAGTACCGTGGCTGCCAGAAACTGGTGCTGGCTTACCGGGATCAGGCCCAATCGCAGCAGGACACGGCGCGTATCACGCGCCAGTCGTTCGGTGCCGGCTTCACATCGTCCGCCGACGCCGCCCTGGCCGATGCCAGCGCCGCCAGCAGCGCGGCAGCTCTGGTCCAGCAGCAAAGTGAATGCGAGGTCCTGCTCAAGAGTCTGGTGGCGTTGACCGGGGGCGACGAAGAGCGATTGATCGGCGTGCTCGGCAAGACCCCGGCGCAACTGCCGGAGCCTGCCGGACTCAACGTGCAGCAGATTCCTGCCGACATGCTGCGCCAGCGCCCGGATGTAGCCTCCAGCGAACGGGAGCTGGCGGCGGCGAATGCCGAGATCGGCGTGGCCCAGGCCGACCGGCTGCCGAGTCTGAGCCTGTCCGGCACATTTTCGGTAGGCAATACGGTAGGGCAGCACAATCGCTCTTGGTCACTGGGCCCGGTGTTGTCGGTCCCGCTGTTTGACGGCGGCAAACGTCGCGCGGCGGTGGACGGTGCCAAGGCTTCCTACGATGCGGCCCTCGCGGTTTATCGCCAGACGCTGCGCACCAGTGTCATGGAGGTCGAACAGGCCTTGGTGCGCCTTGATGCGGCACGGCGACGGGAGTCCGATGTCGAGCGTTCCACCGCTGGCTTTCGTGAGTCGTTCGAGGCCATCGACCGCAATTGGCAGGCTGGCAGCGTCAGTCTGCTGGACCGGGAAACCGCCCGCCGCCAGGCGCTGACGGCGGAAATCGAATTGATCACCTTGCAACAGGATCAGGTTCGCTACTGGATCGCCCTGTACAAGGCATTGGGCGGCGGATGGCAAACCGGCCAGCCGCTGGCTCGGCACCCGACATCGAATGGAGAGGGCGTGTGAGGCCGACGTTGCGAAAAATCCTGCTGACCATCGCGGTGGTCGCGGTCGTGGCGATCCTGATGACGTTTCGTCGTGGCGCTGAGCCGGTCGCGGCTGCTTCCAGTATCAGCAGCCTGAGCGTGGAGGTTGTCCAGGCCCGGCCCCAGCTCTGGCCGCAACTGTTGTTCGCCAACGGTGCACTTGCACCCTGGCAGGAAGCGGTCATCAATGCCGAAACCAGCGGCCTGCGCATTGCCAGCCTGGAAGTCGACGTGGGCAGTCGGGTAAAGAAGGGGCAACTGCTGGCGACGCTGGCCTCTGACACGGTGCTCGCCGAGGAAAGCAAGCAAAAGGCTCTGGTCGCCCAAGCGGTGGCCAACCTGGAACAGGCCCGTTCCAACGACCGTCGTGCCCGGGTTGTCGGCCAGGGCGGCGCCTTGTCGGAGCAGCAGCGCGAAGACTATCGCATCAAGGTCGCGTTGGCCGAGGCCGACCTGGCCGGAGCCCGGGCGGAATTGCAGAGCACCCGGATCAGGCTTCGGCAGACCCGAATCGTGGCGGTGGATGACGGCATCATCTCCGCGCGCACGGCGCTGCTCGGCAAAGTGCTGTCCGCCGGCGACGAGCTGTTTCGCCTGGTGCGCGACGGTCGCATCGAATGGCAGGCCGAGCTGGACGCCCGTCAGCTGGCCCAGGTCCAGGTCGGCCAGGTTGCCCGACTGACGTTGCCTGGCGGGCAGAGCCTGGAAGGGCGGGTGCGGCTGGTGTCGCCCACATTGAATACCAAGACCAGCCGGGCCCTGGTGTATATCTCCCTGCCTACCGGCAGCCCCGCCCAGGCCGGCATGTATGCCAGTGGCCAGATCGAACTGGCGCCCCGCGAAGCGCTCACGGTACCGGACACGGCGGTGATCCTGCGTGATGGCCGCTCTTATGTGTTTACCCTCAACGACGACATGCACGTGGTCCAGCGACCGGTGCTGGTGGGCCGGCGGATGCATGAGGCGGTGGAGATCCTCAGCGGCCTGGATGATCAGGGGGCCCGTATCGTGCGCGCCGGTGGCGCCTTCCTCAATGACGGTGCGAGTGTGACCCTCGTACAATCCCAGGTCGCCCAGCCATGAATATTTCGGCGTTGTCGATTCGTTATCCGGTCCCGGCGGTGATGCTGTTCATTCTGCTCACGCTCTTCGGCCTGCTGGGTTTCGGCAAGCTTGCCATCCAGGATTTCCCGGACATGGACCTGCCGGTGGTGGTGATCAGCGCGTCACTGGAGGGTGCCGCTCCCGAACAGCTGGAAACCGAGGTGGCGCGCAAGATCGAGGACAAGCTCACGTCCCTGCGCTTGCTCAAGCATGTGACGACGGTGATCACCGACGGCGCCGTCAGCATCAGTGTCAGTTTCGACATCGACAAGGACGGCAACGAGGCGCTTAACGAAGTGCGCAATGCGGTCGACAGCGCCATGCCGCAACTGCCGGCCAGCCTGGATACGCCCTCGGTGTCGCGGTTGACCACCAGTGCATCGCCGCTGCTGACCTATGTCATCGCTTCTGATGCCCTGGATGAGGAAGCACTGTCGTGGTTTGTCGATAACGAGCTGAGCAAACAGTTGCTGTCGGTGCCCGGCGTGGCGCTGATCTCACGTATCGGCGGGGTTGATCGGGAGGTCCAGGTCAATCTCGATCCGGCCTTGATGGCCGGGTTGGGCATCCGTGTCGCGGATGTCGCTGCGCAACTGCGGGCAATGCAGAAAGACAATTCCGGCGGTCAGGGCAATCTGGGTAGCGGCCAGCAGGCCGTGCGCACCCTGGGAGCCATCGATGATCCGGCTGTCCTTGGCACCATCGATATTCCCAGTGGCGATGGGCGCCTGCTGGCATTGAACCAACTGGCGGACATTCGCGACACCCACGCCGAGCGCAGCAGCCGGGCTTTTCGCGATGGCAAGCCGGTGATCGGCTTCCAGATCACCCGGTCACTGGGGTTCTCCGATATCGGTGTGGCCAACGACGTGCGCAAGCGCATGACCGAGTTTGTGCAGCAGCATCCCAATGTGCGTATCGACGAGGCCAGCGATACGGTCAAGGCCGTGCTTGCCAATTACCACGACTCGATGAACCTGCTGTACGAAGGCATGCTGCTGGCGGTGCTGGTGGTCTGGTGGTTCCTGCGGGACTGGCGCGCCACGCTGATCGTCGCCACGGCGCTGCCGTTGTCGATCATCCCCACCTTTGGCGTGATGTACCTGGCCGGGTTCACGCTCAACGCCGTTTCCCTGCTGGCCCTGGCGTTGGTCATCGGTGTGTTGGTGGACGATGCCATCGTCGAAATCGAGAACATTGCCCGGCACTTGCGCATGGGCAAGACGCCGCTTCAGGCGGCTACCGAAGCAGCGGATGAGATCGGCCTGGCGGTGCTCGCCACGACGGCCACCCTGGTCGCGGTCTTTCTGCCCACGGCGTTCATGGGCGGCGTGGCTGGAAAACTGTTTCGCCAGTTCGGCGTGACTGCTTCGGTGGCGTTGCTGTTTTCGTTGCTGGTGGCCCGGGTACTGACCCCGATGATGGCGGCCTATTTCCTCAAGGCCAAGACCGATACCGCACACGACGGCCCGTTGATGACTCGCTACCTGGGCTGGATCCATGCCAGCCTGTCCCGCCGCAAAACCACGATGGTCCTGGCCAGCCTGTTTTTCATCGGAGCCCTCGCACTGGTGCCTTTGTTGCCCACGAGTTTCCTGCCGGCCCAGGACGTCGGTCGCAGCCGGATAACCCTGGAATTGCCTCCCGGCACGACGCTGGAGCAGACCACCGGGATGGCATTGCAGGCCAGCGAAAGGCTGAGCGAGATGCCCCAGGTCAAGCATGTGTTCATTTCGGTGGGGACGGCCAGCAGCTCGGGGGCCGGGCCGGCCGATATAACCGGCGCCGGCGATGCCATCCTGACCGTGGATCTGGTGGATCGGAACCAGCGCGACCTCAAACTGGTGCAAGTCGAAGCCCAGATGCGCGAGGCGCTGCGTACACTGCCCGGGGTGCGTATCAATGTCGGGGGCGACGGGAGCGGCGAGAAACTCAATATCGTCCTGGCCAGCGACGACGGCGACCTGTTGGAGCGCACGGCAAGTGCGCTGGAACCGCAACTGCGCGAGCTGCACGGGATCGGCAACGTCACCTCCAGCAGCGCCCTGCAACGCCCGGAAATCCAGATGCGCCCGGACTTCGCCCGCGCGGCGGAGCTGGGGATCACCAGCCAGGAGATCGCCGATACGTTGCGCATGGCGACCTACGGCGAATATTCCTCGCAGCTGGGGAAAATCAATTTGTCGCAGCGCCAGGTCGATGTGCGGGTGCGGATGGATTCGCTGCTGCGCGATGATCTGCAGAGCATCAACCAGCTACGGGTGACCGGCCGCGATGGTCAGGTCACCTTGTCCTCGTTGGGAGACATCAGCATGGGCAGCGGGCCGGCGCAGATCAGTCGGCTCGATCGCTTGCGCAATATCACCCTGTCCATTGAACTCAACGGACGCAACCTGGGTGAAGTCATGGCCGAGGCCAGCCAGCTACCGGCAATGCGCAATCTTCCACCTGAGGTAAAAAGGGTGGAGCAAGGCGAGTTGCAGCTGATGACTGAATTGTTCGGCAGCTTCAGCCTGGCCATGGCCATCGGTGTGTTCTGTATCTACTCGGTCCTGGTGTTGCTGTTCCACGATTTCCTGCAGCCGGCCACGATTCTTTCGGCGCTCCCGCTTTCCTTGGGCGGAGCGCTGGTGGCGTTGTTGGTGTGCAATTTCAGCTTTTCCCTGCCATCGGTCATCGGTTTGCTGATGTTGATGGGCATCGTGACCAAGAACTCCATCCTGTTGGTGGAGTACGCCATCATGGCTCGCCGCGATTATGGCCTGGGTCGATATGACGCGTTGGTGGATGCCTGTCACAAGCGTGCCCGCCCCATTCTGATGACCACCATCGCAATGGGTGCAGGCATGTTGCCCACTGCCTTGGGCATGGGTGAAGACCCCAGCTTCAGGCAGCCGATGGCCGTGGTGGTCATGGGAGGCTTGCTGACTTCAACCCTGCTGAGTCTGTTGGTGGTGCCGGTGATTTTTACGTATGTCGACGATGTATTGGAGTGGCTGAAGCTGCGCACGCGCAGATCGACCGGGGAAAGAATGGAGGGTCAGAATACCCGGGCATGAATCATCCCCCAACACCCGCTCGATTGAGATGACCGAGCAAAGGTTGGGGGGAACGTTCTATACGGCTTGGCGAATTGCGGAAATACCATTCCACTCGATGGCCGATGGTGTGGCATCCATCGAGTGCATCCAGCGGATGAGCGAGCGGCGTCCACCAATGCCCATTTTTATGGCAGCACGCTTCAGATAACTTTCGACGGTGTTGACTTTCAGGTTGAGTTGCTCGGCCAGTTCCGGGGCCGTGCGTCCGGCCAGCAAGCCTACACACACTTCGGTTTCACGGGAGGACAAGCTCAACCCGGATAAAGCCAGCCGGTCGGCAAATCTCTGGCGCAATGCCTCCATCCCGCCGTTTTCCGAGCCTTCCAACGGCAGGCAAGCGTCCTGTCGGCTGACCTCCGCTGGCACCATGGCGGCAACATGCTCTTCGACCATGGGTAAAAGAAGGCAGGAAAAATCTTTCAGCAGGGCATGTTCCTGTGCCGTGAATCCGCTGGAAAAAGGTGAGCGGTATACGGAAAGGACATAACGAATGCCGTTTTTACGTGTGGCCAGGTGCAATTGAGTGGTGGTGTTGTGACTGGAGGGGCTTTCCGATTGTTCGCGATTGAGCAGGCAGCGGGAAAAATTGGGGACCTTTTGTGGGGTCGAATCCTCGAAAAAAATATCCTCGGCGAGGAAAAAAGGCTTTGCGGTATGCGCATCCATGACAGCGTCGATGCAGGCACTGTCCATACCAACACCACCGATGCTGGAAGTGCTGGGTTCAGAGAGTTGGCTCGATCCTATTCTTTGCTCGGTAATATGCGTTGCATCGACAGGTATTTCGGTAAGTATCAGGTCGTGCAACAAACGAGGAAAGTTGCGGCTTCCAGTACTGGCAATCACTTTGCCAACATGTGGGAATAGTCGTTGTAGGTTCATCCTTTCTCCAATTTCATGCCAGAGTCTTGGTGTTATAGATGCAACTCAGTGTGCATCTGTTTTCTTGCTGGAATATTTCGGTCGATGTGTGTTTGGTCGATATCAAAGGGTTGATGGGATATGTCTGACGAACGGTTGGTCATAAAGAATTGTTCGTAGGCGGTGATGGTCTGGACGGCATTCTTGTTGAGCACTTCGTTGTAAGTGTCAGGCGTGCATGGGAGTGTGCCGTAGATGATGGTTTCTCCCTTTGAACCCAGCGCGGTGTTGTGTCTGTCGACTGTCCACCCGGATCGTTTGAGGATTTTCTCCATCATGGTGTCAACGACGATTTCATAGGTGTCTATATTTTGCAGTTGGGCAAACTTTATCATTGACAGGAAAAGTGCCGCCGTGCGAGCGTCTATGTTGGCCTGGGTGACTTCTCCGGCTAAGGTCTTATCTGCCGAAAGTGCAAATCTGGTAGCTTCCCAACAAGTGTGAGAGTGAGGCCTGATGTTGTCGGCGGGAAGGATGAAACTTAAAGCGCCGCTCATGAGGGTTGGTTTGTTGGAGGCGCGTAAACGCACACAACCGGAGACCCGCCCTTGGGTCTGAGCATAAATGTAAACTGCATCAGGATCGTCATATTCATCCCGTTCGTAATCGCTGCCTTGATAACTTGCAATGTCCCATTTCTTTCTATCGATGAAGGCTGTTTTCCGAATTGCAAGTATCTGTTGCAACGTTTGGGTTGGGATTTTCGAGTAAGATGCAATGCAGGTAGATACGCCGAAAAAGTGATGAATACAGGAGGAGTAGTTCATGAATGACGTTTCTTGGTTGTGGATGAGGCTACTGTTAACTTTGCACTAAATCATTTCAACTGTCCTAAAGTACAGGGTGGGGTTTAGTAGAGTGTATAGTCTAATTAGTTGCCCGATCAGTGCGCTGAATCGTATTCGTGGAGAGTGCGCCAGGAGGGTGTTTTAGTATCGTCTGGAGTCCAAAAAAGTACCGACTTGAAGTCGGCGGTAGATGGCGCTTACAGGTAAAAGTATGGCGGTTTCTGATAGTCGACGACTGCGTGTTTTTTGACGGCCGGCTTAAGCGGCGATAACGTCCTGATAATGGGTGGGTCGAAAAATTGACACCTGGGTCGAGGTAAGTAACCTGGCTGTAATAAAGGTGTGGAAGTTTTTTAGAAAAGCAGGGGTGAGCCCAGGCGTGGAAGTTTAAACGACTGTATGAGCCGGGGGCGAAAAGCACCGAGAGTGTCGTCGTGGCTTTAGTGTAACTGCTCTAACTGTGGAAGAGTTGGTCTGATGTCATACAACTAAAAAGTTGATGTTGTACGAGCAGACCAGTCCGAACCTGAAAAGATGAGCCATCGTGGCTCCTGGCATGGATGACCTTATGTCTTATATTGCGCTTTCACTGATGACTGTGCTGCTGGTTCCGGGACCGACAAACTCACTGCTGCTGCAAACCGGAATAAAGAGAGGGCTGAATGCTCGCTCCATGAGGTATGTCGTGGCAGAGTGGCTGGCTTATGTCATTCAGATGACGATGTGGGGAGTATCCATTGATCTTCTGATGACTGAACATTCCTGGGTAGTCATTGTGACCAAGTTTTTTGCCGTGTGCTTTTTATTTTATATTTCCCTGAAGCTATGGTTCTCGGTAAAAGACCATCTCCCTGGTAACTCGGCGGGTATCAGTGTGCCTGACCTGTTTGTGGCGACGCTGACCAATCCGAAAGGATTGTTCTTCGTTTCCTTTGTTGCGCCACCCGGAACGTTTTTATCGCTGAGCAACTACCTGCCATTCATGATGCTGTTCACAGCTGTAATATTTCCGGTCGGGCTGGCCTGGATCGCCATCGGGGCATTCTGTGGACGTAAACTCCACACTATTGTTTCCGGCCGGTTTTTGAGTCGGGCCATTTCGTTGGTGATTGGCTTATTCGCATGCGGCATGCTTTTCAACATCGCCTCGCAGGTTGTATTCGCCTGAATGCGGGCATTTGCGGTAACGTCGGGCATGGCGTCGGGTCCCCATAGGACCGTCGCCTGCAATCGCGAGTAGATGAAGGGAAGGGGTCAAACGAAGTTTAACTGTACTGCCTTGATCATTGCTTGCTTGACATTGGTGCAGTCCATCTTTTCGGTCATCTGCTTGGCGTGAAACTTTACCGTTCGTTCGGTAATATTCATGATCAAGCCTATCTCCTTATAGTTTTTTCCCAACGCGAGCCAGCGCAGGAATTCTATTTCTCTGGGGGATAGTTTCAAGTTGCTTTCAATGGTGGTTTCCATGGGGCGATATTGATTGGCGATGACGCTGAGGGTTTTGATGATGAACAGATTCGAGCGGACGATGATGGGAAAGTCGGGGTCATTCTCTTCTGAAGACAGGTGAAGGGAACCGAATGCTCGACCGGGCTCATGGATGGGGACGGTGTAACCCTGTTTGATGCCATAGGAGGCTGACTGGTCGAATATCTCGGGATTGTTGTCGATTTCCGCCGGTATTTCATTCCAGAAAAAAGGAGTCGCGGTGATGGCGGTGTTGGCCATGACCGGGTCTGATTTGTAGAGTGAGTTCTTGCGGTAGGTGTCCACCCATTCGGATGGGTAGTTGCTGTAGATGGAAATCTTCGAGTTGTTGAACGGTGTGGGCTCAAGATGGACGTAGGCGAATTTTTCGATTCCCAGTCTGGAGAATATCCAGCCGAGTATCTCGGTGTACTCCTCTTCGCTCACGCCTGAGATATTGTTTTCCACCTCTTGGATCAAATTGAACAGATGGCTTGAAATGGGCTTGAGCATAATGAGCGAGCTCGACAATTTGAATGTAAGACTTTGACTTGGTCAGGCGCTATACCTTTAGAGTCGCCAAATGGAAGTGAGCTGGCTTTGGAGGGTGTTCGGCGCTATGAAGGCGCTCGGGGCGAGAAGGATCTCCGCGCTCATCAGAGGGATTGCCAAGGGGTGATCATGCTGTTCCGGCACCCCGGGATGTTGCTGTTTTGAACCGCGGATTAATGTCATTGTGCCTCCTGGCAGATACGGCCTCACAACATGAGCTGCGAGACCGCTAGTTAAACTACACGTACTGAAACGATTAACTGGAAGGCAGTATAGACAACTTTTCCGATCCGGCCAGTGACATTGAGAAAGCTTTACCATTGAGGCTGAAACGCGCTTTTCAGGAACCCTGCAGTTCGACTCTGCGCACAGTCGGCCACGTGGCCTGGCGTTCCGCAAACCACCACTTTTCCCCCCTGGGAGCCCGCTCCCGGGCCGATATCGATGACCCAGTCGCTCTGCGCCGCTACCCGCATATCGTGCTCCACCACAACTACCGTGTGACCGTCATCCACCAGGCGATTCAATTGCACGAGCAGTCGATCCACATCCTGGGGGTGCAAGCCATTGGTCGGTTCATCCAGTACGTACAACGTGGCTCCTCTGGCTTTACGCTGCAGTTCCGTTGCCAGCTTGATGCGTTGTGCCTCACCGCCGGATAGCTCCGTGGCGGGTTGACCCAGGCGCAGATAGCCGAGGCCGATATCCTGCAGCACCTGTAGCGCGCGCCTTGGCGCGGCTTGCCCGGCAAATGCTTCGAGTGCCTGGTTGACAGTCAATTGCAACACCTGCGCGATGTTCAATCCCTGCCAGTTCACGGTCAGCGTCTGCGGGTTGTAGCGAGCGCCGTGGCAGGTCGGGCAGGGGGCATACACGCTGGGCATGAACAACAACTCGACACTGACGAAGCCTTCGCCTTCACAGGTTTCGCAGCGGCCCTTGGCGACGTTGAAAGAGAACCTCCCGGCATCGAATCCCAGTTCACGGGCCTGTTCCGTGGCGGCAAACAACTTGCGCACGTGGTCGAACAATCCGGTGTAGGTGGCGAGGTTGGAGCGCGGCGTGCGACCGATGGGTTTCTGGTCCACCCGGACCAGGCGCTTGATGGCGTCGAGCCCGGCGGTGACACGTCCGCCGCTGGTTTGCTCGGGTTCGTCTTCCAGGCTTGTCTCATCCGGTTCGATGTCGTGGCTGGCCAGGCCCAGGTGGGTGCCCACCAGGTCCAGCAGGGCTTGGCTGACCAGGCTGGATTTACCGGAGCCGGAGATGCCGGTCACGGCTGTGAAGCAACCGAGGGGAAAGGCCGCGCTCAGATTGTCGAGATTGTTGCGGGTGATGCCTTCCAGGCGCAGCCAGCCGGTTGGCGTTCGCGGACTGCGCGGGGCAAGGGTCTGTTCGGCAAAGAGATAAGTGCGCGTTCGCGATTCCGGCACCTGGGCCAGACCGCCAGGCGGGCCGCTGTAGAGAATCTGGCCACCCTGTTCACCGGCCTCCGGGCCTACGTCGATCAGCCAGTCGGCGCGGCGCATGGTGTCCAGGTCGTGCTCGACCACGAACACCGAATTGCCTGCGGCCTTGAGGCGTTGCAGGGCGTCGAACAGGGCTTCGCTGTCGGCAGGGTGCAGGCCGGCGGAGGGCTCGTCCAGCACATAGATCACCCCGAACAGCTGGGAGTTGAGCTGGGTTGCCAGGCGCAAGCGTTGCAACTCGCCAGAGGACAGCGTCGGCGTGCTGCGCTCCAGGGCCAGGTAACCCAGGCCGAGGTCGATCAGGGTGACGATCCGCTCCAGCAACTCGGCGGCAATGCGCTGCGCGGCCAAGCGCTTTTCCAGGGACAGGTTGGGCGTATGGCGCGCATCCGGCCCGCCCGCGTGGGGATTGTCGCCCCTGGCGGCACGTTGCTCGCGGGCCTCTCTGGTTTGCCGGTGGGTGAGGACTTCGGTCGATTCTTCGGGTTGCTTCAGATAATCCGCAGCTGTGACGTCCTTGAGCACATCGGCCAGTTCCAGCAAGGTAAGGTGCGACAGCTCGGCGATGTCCAGACCGGCAAACGTCACGGTCAGCGCCTGGCGCTTGAGGCGTTTGCCTGCGCATTCGGGGCAGGCGCTGGCGCGCATGTACTGCGCCACGCGTTTGCGCATCTGCGCGCTTTGCGAATGCATGAAGGTATGCAGCAGGTAGCGCCGGGCGCCACTGAAGGTGCCCTGGTAACTGGGTTCGAGTTTGCGCTTGAGGGCGGCGCGGGTCTGGGCCGGCGTGAGCCCGGCGTACACAGGGACGGTGGGGGTTTCGTCGGTGAAGAGGATCCAGTCGCGCTGCTGTTTCGGCAGGTCGCGCCACGGGATATCAACGTCATAGCCCAGCGTCACCAGGATATCCCGCAGGTTCTGGCCCTGCCAGGCCATCGGCCAGGCCGCGACGGCGCGCTCGCGGATGGTCAGCGAAGGGTCCGGCACCATGGAGTCCTCGGTCACTTCGTAGACCCGCCCCAGGCCATGGCACTGCGTACACGCGCCTTGTGGCGTATTGGGCGAGAAGTCCTCGGCATAGAGCATCGGCTGGTCCGCCGGGTAGCTGCCGGCGCGGGAGTACAGCATGCGGATCAGACTCGACAAGGTGGTGACGCTGCCCACCGAGGATCGCGCGCTGGGCGTACCGCGTTGCTGCTGCAAAGCCACCGCCGGCGGCAGCCCTTCGATGCTGCCCACGTCCGGCACGCCGACCTGATCGATCAGGCGCCGCGCATACGGCGCGACCGATTCGAAGTAGCGACGCTGGGCCTCGGCGTAGAGTGTCGAGAAGGCCAGCGACGATTTTCCAGACCCCGACACACCGGTAAACACCACCAGGGCATCGCGCGGAATGTCGACGTCAACGTTCTTGAGGTTGTGTTCGCGGGCACCACGCACCCGGACGAAACCACTGTTCTCGAGTCGCGGGGCAGAGTTAGCCAGGCTGGTGCGTGGGGGCATCAGGTGTTCAATCCCTTGTGGTTCAGTGCGCACCCTGACTTTTGAGGGTGCGCTCGAAAGAATGCCACTTGATTCACAGCAATAAAAATCATGCGACCTGATTCAGCCGTTTTGGTGCAATAAAAATTTACTAGCGCTGAAAGAAATGAGAAAAGCTTCTCAGTTTTCCCATGGATATGGATCTTTCATGCCTCGATCAAAGCTTCTCTCTACGCTGTTTGTCGCGCTGATAGTCGGCGCCGGTCTGTGGTACATGTGGATGATTGCCCGTGCCAAGCTGGAGTGGGGCGGTGCCAGTCCCGATCAACAGCAGATAGGTACCGTGCAGGACACCCGGCAACGGGCAGCAACCCAGTATTGCACGGGAGTGGTCGTGACTCCGCAAGGGACTTGGCTGGTGGCACGCATGGAAGGGGAGGCCGGGCAACTCGAAGGCTCTGCCGATAGCGTAAACCTGGATACAGTGGCCTATGGCAAGCGGGATGAAGACCTGGAGCCGGAAGATTCCGGTGCCTTCGCCAGCCTTCTTTCCGGCGGAGGGAAGGAGACGTCATTCATCTCGCGACTTGATGCCCAGGGGCGGTTCCAGCTCGTGGCCCATGTCAGCGCCGCGGCCTGCCTGGTCGCCAGTCCGGACGGGGCCAGCGTGTTCCTGCTCACCGGGCTCGACCGGCCGGAAACCGCTGCCCCCGATGGCGTGGGCCAGACGGTGGTTTTTCGCAGTGATGATCAGGGCAAACGCTGGACCTGGCTGGTCAACGGCTGGTTTCCCGGGGCCGATCAACTGGCCTGGAATCTTGAGCCCTATTTCCATGGCGCCGATGAAGTCTGGGCCTGGGGCAAGCCGAGCGGCATCGACAACGAGAGCGGCGAAGATACCCCCGGGGCTATTTCCACCGGAGTTTTCTATTCTGCAGACCGGGGTATGAGCAGCACGCCGATCGTCGCGGCGGAGTCGTTGCTGGTGAGCGCCGAGTACGTGCAGGTCAAGCGCCCCGACGTTACGCAATGGCGCACTGGCGACGGCACTTATGGCGAGACGCGCACCCATGTCATCCAAATGGATGCGCAGCGGGCGTACATCTGGGTGTCCCAACGTTTCTGGGGAAGCGATCCCGACGGTGAAGGCGACAATATTGCGTTCAACGTCACGACCCGGGCCCAGTTGCTACGCAAGGCGGGACGCTGGCAAGTCGTGGATGTGCAGCGTGACGACAACCTGTTCATCGATGCGCTGGCGCACAACAGCTCGGGGCGGGTGGTGGGTCTTATCGACCAGAGCGACCATGGGCAGGATGCAGTCGCCGAACTGGATACCAGTGCACTGACCTGGCATCCCTTGGGTGATCTTCCCAGCGTATTCGGACCGCTGGCATCGGATACCCGGCTGCGAGAGGGGCATTTCCATCTGGGGCAGAACAGTCTGCTGATCAACACCAGCAGCGAACACCGGCCACCGCGTTGGCTCTACTGGTGGTCCGACGCGAGCATTTCCGCGGATGGGGTGTTTTATTCCAAGGATTGGGGACGTTCCTGGCAACGCCTCGCCATCGACGGTTATCTGGGTATCCTTGGTTTCCAACCGACCGAGGATCGCGTGATCTGGGCCAAAGGCAATTGGTATGACAGTAGAGATGAGGGCATTTATTCCTATGGTTTGCGTTGAGGCCTGAACACCGCACTTGTGGCGAAGGAGCAGGTTCTTTCGCCATGGGTTTGTGGATGTTTTCCAGCTCAGGTCTGTCCCAGCGGGCCAAGTTGATTTCAATCAAGGGCCGAGGATAGGACAGGCCCTTACCATCGTCGCCAAGATCCTGCCTTCGAGCCTTGGCGTCCATGACCCCCCTTTTTGTCAGGCTGTACCCTCGCCGCGTCTGGCTCCCTGGAACATTCCTCCTGCTTTTCCTCTGCATGACCATGGGTATCGCCCAGGCCAGGGATTACGGTGATATCCAGCTGCAGCGCATCCACCATGTACTGGATCGGACCGACTCGATTTCCGAGCCTGAAGGTCCTTTCAAGGTGCGTACGCTGTCCGCTGCGAACAAGGTCCTGGGCTACGTGTTCCAGAGCCTGGATGTGGTGGACATCCCGGCTTACTCGGGCAAGCCGATCAACGTCCAGGTGATCCTCGATCCTGCGGGTGTGATTCTCGATGCCTATGTACTGGAGCACCATGAGCCGATCCTGCTGATCGGAATTGCCGAGGCAAAACTCCACGCTTTCAGTGCGCGTTACAGCGGCGTCAAGGTCAATCAGCGTGTAGTGGTAGGGCGTTCCAACGATCCGAATGCGGTAACGGTTGACGCGATTGCCGGCGCCACCGTGACGGCAATGGTGGTCAACGAGATCATCATGCGCGCCGCCCATGATGTCGCGGTTTCCCTGGGCCTGGTCAAAGGTGACGCCGGTTTGGCCGTGGCGCCGGCCCGCGTCCGTGACAACCTCTACGAGCCGGCAGACTGGAGCACCCTGGCCGGCAATGGCGCAGTGCGCCGGCTGCATTTGACCCGTGCCCAGGTAGACGCTTCCTTCAAGGGGACCGAGGCCGAGCAGGTCGAGGCCGCCGGTGTCGGACAGGCTGACGATACCTTCATCGATCTGTACGTCACTCACCTGAACCCGCCTACCATCGGCCGCAACCTGCTGGGCGATGCGCAGTACCGCACGCTGATGGCCGAGCTCAAGCCTGGCGAGCAGGCCATCGCCGTGATGGGCAGCGGACGCTACTCCTTCAAGGGCTCGGGCTATGTGCGCGGCGGTATTTTCGATCGGGTGTCGTTGCGCCAGTTCGGCGACACCATCAGCTTCCGCGACCTGGACTTCCAGCGCCTGGATGACGTGGCCGCCGCCGACATGCCGGCGTTTGATGAAATGGCGATTTTCATCGTCCGCGCTTCACACCGCTTCGACCCCGGTTCGCCCTGGAGCCTGGAACTGCTGGTACGCCGTCAAACCGGTCCGGTCAGCGGCATCTTCAGCAGCTTCGAACTGCCTTATCAGTTGCCCGAACCCTACCTTGAGCGTCCGCTGCCTACGGCCGAGCAACTGGCGGCGGCCGAAGAAGCCAGTCGGCCCCTGGGGCTGACACTCTGGTATCAGAAAGGCTTCGAAATCGTTGTACTGGGACTGGCCCTTCTAGTGCTCACCACCATCCTGTTCTTCCAGGACGCACTGGCCCGTCGGCCGACGCTGTTGCATTGGGTCCGGCGCGGTTACCTGGTGTTTACGGTGGTGTTTCTCGGAGGCTTCGCCCTGGCCCAGCTGTCGGTGGTCAATGTGCTCACCTTCGTCCACTCCTTGTTCGAAGGCTTTCGCTGGGAGCTGTTCCTCACTGATCCGCTGATTTTCATTCTCTGGGTGTTCACCGCCGCCAGTATCCTGCTCTGGGGCCGCGGGGTGTTCTGCGGCTGGCTGTGCCCGTTCGGTGCCCTGCAGGAACTGATCAACGAATTGGCGCGCAAGCTCAAGGTGCCTCAATACGAGCTGCCCTTCGCCGTCCACGAACGGCTGTGGGCGATCAAGTACATCATCTTGCTGGTGCTGTTCGGCGTCTCGCTGGAGTCGATGGCCACCGCCGAACGCCTGGCCGAAGTCGAACCGTTCAAGACCGCCATCACCCTGCGGTTCGATCGCCAATGGTGGTTCGTGGCGTATGCGGCAGGCTTGCTGTTGATCAACCTGTTCACCCGCAAAGTGTACTGCCGCTACGTCTGCCCGCTGGGCGCCGCCCTGGCTATGCCGACCCGATTGCGGCTGTTCGACTGGCTCAAACGTCGCAAGGAGTGCGGCAACCCCTGTCAGCTCTGTGCCAACGAATGCGAGATCCAGGCGATTCATCCCGATGGCCGGATCAATGCCAACGAATGTCATTACTGTCTCGACTGCCAGATGACCTGGCACAACGAAAACAAATGCCCGCCGCTGATCAACAAGCGCAGGAAGCGTGGCAAGTCGACCGTGACCGATCCGCAACTGATTCCCGTGGTGCAGGTGACGCCGGCGCCCTGAGCACCCGACTGGCCTGTCCCTTGACCGTTTCACTCTTGATGGAGCACACAGCATGAGCGACAAAACAAAACACCCGTCAGACGTGGTGGAGGAGCCGCGGGGCGTGAGCCGGCGCAGTTTTCTCGGCACAGGAGCGGTCACCGGCGCGGTGCTGGCCGGTGCCTCGGCGCTGGGCGCCGGGACCTTCACCCGTGAGTCATGGGCCGCGGCGGCCAAGGAAGCCAAGTCCAAGATTCACGTCGCCCCTGGCGAGCTGGACGAATACTATGGATTCTGGAGTGGCGGTCACCAGGGCGAGGTACGGGTGCTGGGGGTGCCGTCCATGCGCGAGTTGATGCGCATCCCGGTTTTCAACGTCGACTCGGCTACCGGTTGGGGCCTGACCAACGAAAGCAAACGCATCCTGGGCGACAGCGCCAAGTATCGAAACGGTGACTGCCATCACCCGCATATTTCCATGACCGACGGGAAGTACGACGGCAAATACCTGTTCATCAATGACAAGGCCAACTCCCGGATCGCGCGCATTCGCCTGGACATCATGAAGTGCGACAAGATCCTGACCGTGCCCAATGTGCAGGCCATCCACGGTCTGCGCCTGCAAAAAGTCCCCCACACGAAGTACGTGTTCGCCAACGCCGAGTTCGTGATCCCGCATCCCAACGATGGGCATACGTTCGACCTTCAAGACAAGAACAGCTTCACGATGTTTAACGCCGTCGACGCCGAGAAAATGGAGATGGCGTTCCAGGTCATCGTTGACGGCAACCTGGACAACTCCGACGCCGACTACACCGGCAAATATGCCGCCAGCACCTGCTACAACTCCGAGAAGGCCTACGACCTGGGCGGCATGATGCGTAACGAGCGCGACTGGGTAGTGGTGTTCAACATCCCGCGCATCGAGGCGGCGATCAAGGCCGGCAAGTTCATCACCCTGGACGGCTCCAAGGTGCCCGTGGTGGACGGTCGTAAAACCGATGGCAAGGATTCCGAATTTACGCGCTATATCCCGGTGCCGAAGAACCCTCACGGGCTCAACACCTCACCCGACGGCAAATATTTCATCGCCAACGGCAAACTGTCGCCCACGGTGTCGATGATCGCCATCGACCGCCTGGATGACCTGTTCAACGACCGCTACAAAGACCCACGGGAAGTGATCGTGGCGGAGCCGGAGCTGGGCCTGGGGCCGTTGCACACCACCTTCGACGGACGTGGTAATGCGTATACCACGCTGTTCATCGACAGCCAGGTGGTGAAGTGGAACATGGACGAGGCCATCCGCGCCTACAAGGGCGAGAAGGTCAATTACATCAAGCAGAAGCTTGACGTGCAGTACCAACCCGGCCACAACCACGCGTCCCTGACCGAAACCAGCGAGGCGGACGGCAAGTGGCTGGTGGTGCTGTGCAAGTTTTCCAAGGACCGCTTCCTGCCCACTGGGCCATTGCACCCGGAGAACGACCAGTTGATCGACATTTCCGGCGATGAAATGAAGCTGGTCCACGACGGCCCGGCGTTCGCCGAACCCCACGACTGCATCCTCGCCCGGCGCGACCAGATCAAGACCCAGAAAATCTGGAACCGCAACGATCCGTTCTTTGCCGACACGGTCGCGCTGGCCAAGAAGGACGGTATCAACCTGGAAACCGACAACAAGGTCATCCGCGACGGCAACCAGGTGCGGGTGTACATGACGTCGATGGCGCCGGCCTATGGCCTGACGGAGTTCACCGTCAAGCAAGGCAACGAGGTTACCGTGACGATCACCAACATCGACCAGATTGAGGACGTCACCCACGGTTTCGTCATGACCAACCACGGCGTGGGCATGGAGATCAGCCCGCAGCAGACCTCATCCATCACCTTTACCGCCGACAAGGCGGGCCTGCATTGGTACTACTGCAGTTGGTTCTGCCACGCCCTGCACATGGAAATGGTCGGGCGCATGCTGGTTGAAAAGGCCTGAGTCGGCTGATCGAGAGGAACAGCTCAATGGCCGGAAGACAGCAGCCACCCAAGGGCCTCGCTTGCCAACCGGCCATCGCGCTGGCGCTCTGCCTGTTATCGGGTGGCGCGTTCGCCGCGCCGCAACCGGTCACCGATCTGCCCTTGCAGGCTGAGGGCGACCGGCAATGGCACCTGCCGGCGGGCCAGTACCAGGGATCGTTCAGCGTCGATCAACCCATGACCCTCACCTGTGCGCCGGACGCTGTGTTCAAGGGCCTGGGTGAGGGGAATGCGCTGATCATCCGTGCGCCGGATGTACAGATTCGCGGGTGCACGTTCGTGAACTGGGGCCACGACCTGACGGCGATGGATGCCGCCGTGTTCATCCAGCCTGTTGCCCAACGAACGGTGATCCAGGGAAACCGCATGCAGGGCCAGGGCTTCGGCATCTGGGTCGACGGCACGCGGGACGTCAGCCTGATCGACAACCGCATCCAGGGCGATCCGAGCCTGCGCTCCCAGGACCGGGGCAACGGCATCCATTTGTATGCAGTTCACGGTGCCCGGGTCATCGGCAACAAGGTGCGCGATACCCGCGACGGGATCTACATCGATACCTCCAATGGCAACCTGCTCCAGGGCAACGTCCTGGAGGACCTGCGCTACGGCGTGCATTACATGTTCGCCAACGATAACCGCCTGCTGGACAACGTTACCCGTCGCACCCGTACCGGCTATGCCTTGATGCAAAGCCGTCAACTGACCGTCATCGGCAACCGCTCTGAACAGGACCAGAACTACGGGATCCTGATGAACTACATCACTTATTCGACCCTGCGCGACAACGTCGTCACCGACGTGCGCGACGGGTCCACTGGCGACACCATGATCGCCGGGGCCGAAGGCAAGGCCCTGTTTATCTATAACTCCCTGTTCAACCGCATCGAAGGCAATCATTTCGAGCGCAGCGCCGTGGGCATCCACCTGACCGCCGGTTCGGAGGACAACCGCATCGCCAACAATGCCTTCGTGCACAACCAGCGCCAGGTCAAGTACGTCGCCACCCGCTTGCAGGAATGGTCGGCGGACGGACGCGGCAATTACTGGAGCGATTACCTGGGTTGGGACCGCAACGGCGACGGCCTGGGGGACGTGGCCTACGAGCCGAATGACAACGTCGACCGCCTGCTGTGGCTGTACCCCCAGGTACGGTTGCTGATGAACAGCCCGGGGGTCGAACTGCTGCGTTGGGTACAGCGGGCATTCCCGGTGACGAAATCCCCCGGGGTGATGGACAGCCATCCGTTGATGGAGGCACCGATCCTCGTCCCGCAACCCAACAGAACCGAGGAGGATGCGCCTTGAACGTCGTCGAGATCGAAGACGTCAGCCAGCACTATGGTGAGGTTGCCGTGTTGCGCGGGCTGAATCTGAACCTGGCCCAGGGCGAAGTGCTCGGCCTGTTCGGGCACAACGGTGCCGGCAAGACCACCACCATGAAGTTGATCCTCGGTTTGCTGCGACCCAGCGAAGGGCGGGTGCGAGTGTTCGGTCGCGAGCTCAGTGACCCTGATGTGCGACGGCTGCTCGGCTACCTGCCGGAGAATGTCATGTTCTATCCGCAACTGAGCGGGCTGGAAACCTTGCGCCATTTCGCCCGGCTCAAGGGCGCCGCGCCGGAACAGGTGGAGCGTCTGCTGGAAGAAGTGGGCCTGACGGAGGCGGCACGGCGAAGGGTGCGGACCTATTCCAAGGGCATGCGCCAGCGGCTGGGCCTGGCCCAGGCCTTGCTCGGCCAACCGCGCCTGTTGCTGCTGGACGAACCCACCGTGGGCCTGGACCCTATCGCTACCCAGGATCTCTATCAGTTGCTCGATCGTCTGCGCTGGCAGGGCACCAGCATCATTCTCTGCTCCCATGTCTTGCCGGGCGTCGAGGCGCACATCAACCGTGCGGCGATCCTGACCCGGGGACGTCTCCTGGCCCTGGGCAGCCTGGCGCGGCTGCGCAAGGACGCGGGTCTGCCGACCGTGATTCGTGCGTCGGGCCTGGCACGGGCCAGCCAGCTGCAACAGCACTGGCGCAGCGAGGGGCATGTCACCCAAGGGTGGGGAGCCGAGGGATTGCAGGTGTCCGCGCCGGACGGCAGCAAGCTGGCCTTGCTGCGTCAGTTGCTGGCGCAACACAACCCGACGGATGTCGAAGTCAAGCCGCCATCCCTGGAGGATCTGTACCGTCACTTCATGAACCGCGCGGCAGCCGAGGAGGCCAGTCAATGAACCCGATCTGGAGCATGGCGCGCAAGGAGTTCAGCGATGGCCTGCGCAACCGTTGGTTGTTGGCGATCAGCCTGCTGTTCGCGGTCCTGGCCATCGGTATCGCCTGGCTGGGGGCGGCGGCGTCCGGTCAAGTGGGTTTTACCTCGGTACCGGCAACAGTGGCGAGCCTGTCCAGCCTGGCGACGTTCCTGATGCCGCTGATTGCGTTGCTGTTGGCGTATGACGCGATAGTCGGCGAGGACGAAAGCGGGACCTTGCTGTTGTTGCTGACTTACCCGTTGGGACGCGGCCAACTGCTGTTGGGCAAGTTCGTGGGGCATGGTTTGATCCTGACGCTGGCGACGTTGATTGGCTTCGGCTGCGCGATGCTCGCCATCGCCCTGCTGGTGGACGATGTGGAGCTGAGCCTGCTGCTCTGGGCGTTTGGCCGCTTCATGTTGTCCAGCACGCTGCTGGGCTGGGTTTTCCTGGGGCTGGCCTATGTGTTGAGTTGCCTTTCCGCGGAAAAGTCCACTGCGGCCGGCCTGGCGCTGGGGGTGTGGTTTTTCTTCGTGCTGGTATTCGACCTGGTGTTGCTGGCGCTCCTGGTGTTGAGCGAAGGGCGCTTCAGCCCGGACTTGCTGCCGTGGCTGCTGCTGTTCAATCCGACTGATGTGTATCGGCTGATCAATCTGTCCGGGTTCGACTCCGCCCCCAGCGGTGCCGCCGTGCTGACGCTCGGAAGCGACTTGCCGGTCTCGGGGCCATTGCTTTGGCTGTGCCTGGGGGCATGGATGGTCGTGCCGTTATGGCTGGCCTATCGGTTGTTCAATCGCCGTTGCCCATGAATTTCTGATCTGGATAAGGGAGTAAGCAACAATGAACAGGGCGTATATCAAGGCAGGTCGCCTTTTTGCCGGGGTGCTGGTGTGTCTGGCGCTGGTGGCTTGTGACAAGGCCGGGGCGCCGCCGGCCACAGAAGCGGCGCTGGCTTTTCACCCCGGTGACGAATGCCATGTGTGTGGCATGGTCATCAACGACTTTCCCGGACCCAAGGGCGCGGCGGTCAGCGCCGCTGGGGTCAAGAAATTCTGTTCTCCGGCGGAAATGCTGGGTTGGTGGCTGCAGCCGGAAAACCATCGGGCCGACGTAAAGCTGCTCGTCCATGACATGGGCCGCAGCCATTGGAACACGCCAGACGATGCGCACCTGATCGATGCCCGGACTGCTTATTTCGTCATCGGCACGGGGCTCAAGGGCGCAATGGGCGTCGTATTGGCCTCGTTTTCCGATGCCCAGGCGGCACAGAGACTCGCCACCGAGACCGGCGGCCGGGTACTTCGCCTGGAGGAGATCGACCAGACGCTGCTGGGGCAGGCTGCGGCGATGTCACCGATGAGCCACTGACCCGTGGCGAGGGGATTTATCCCCTCGCCACAATAAGCACACTGTCAGTACCTGAGTGACTCGCTACCGAATCGCCACTGTTCAGTGGGATGTACCTTCGACAAACTCGATCTTGTTGCCGACGTTGTACTTGCCCGATGGTTTGTTCATGGGCAGGCGTTTGATTTCCTCGAGTGTGTTGCTGTCATACACGATCAGTGCACCGTCCGTGTCCCAGATGCTCAGCAGCAGATGACGGCCGTCACGGGTGAACTCGACATGGGCGGCGGTCTTGCCGGGCATGGGCCGCAGGGTGTGGGCGATTTCCAGGGTCTGTTTGTCGATCAGGTGAATGGCATCGTTGCCCTGGGCAAAGAACACATCGGTCCAGGCGTAGCGGGAATTGACATGGCTGCGCAGGAAGAAGCCCGGCCCGAGGGTCGGTATCTGCTTGATGACCTTCCAGGTGCCGAGGTCGATTACCGATACCAGTCCCTTGCTGATGTTGGGGGTCGCGAACAGCCAGCGCCCGTCGCGTTTCCAATAAGTGCCCGAGCCCAGATGAGGCATCCCCGGCAAGGCGATGTCGGTCACCACGCGGCCAGTGTCCAGGTCGATCACCTGTCCGCCCTGGGCCTGGCGGGAAGTGGCAAGCAACTGGCGGTAATCGGGCGAGAAGGAAAAATCATCCAGTTGGTCCTGGACCGCGATACGCCTCGGTACGAAGTCCGGCTCGGGACCGGTGGACAGCTCCCAGACTTCCTTCACATCCTTCAAGGCGACGATGAAACTGTTGCGCGGCGGGGCGGTGTAGACCGCGCTGACCCGCGAGGCCTGGCCATCGCGACCCACGGTGTCGATCATCTTCACCAGCGACAGATCCCGGGCATCCAGCACCGCGAGATTGCCGGGCAGGTAGTTGCCAACCAGCACCCAGCGACCATCCTTGCTCACCGCCAGGTTGCGGGTATTGAGCCCGGCGCGCACCTCGGCGATCAACTTGAGGTTGTGCAAGTCATAGAGGCTGATCCAGCCGTCCCGGGACGCCAGGTAGACGAAGCGCCCGTCAGGCGAAAATTTCGGCCCGCCATGCACGGCAAAATGCGAGGCGAAGCGGGCCAGCACCTCGAAGCGATCGCCATCGACGATGTCGACATGATGGTCACCGGCTTCCACCACCACGAACAGGTTCAACGGGTCGGCGTTGTGCTGGGGTTTATCGGGCAGGCTGGCGACATCCGCCAACACGTGGTGACTGTGGCGGATGTCGTCTTCGCTCCAGGTCGGTTCGACGGCGAGCGGACGCTGGAGATATAGAGTCAGGCCGTCGATCCGCGCAGGCTCGAGCACCGCGCCGAACGCCGCCATCTGGCTGGCCGGGCGACCGTTTTCGATCACCTGGCGGATTTCGTCAGGTTTGATCCGGCTCAGGCTCTGGGGCAACAGCGCGGGTCCGGCACCGCCGATGCGATTGACGCCGTGACACTGTTGGCAGTGCTGCTGGTAATCGCGCTCGGCCTGTTCCACGTCTGGCCCGCCGGCCACGCTGCCGTGGGCCGCGCCGACCCACATCAACGGCATCACCCACCAGCGCTTCATGGCGCCACCTTAGCTAGCCGAGGACGGGCGGGTATTGGCAACAGGCGCGCCGGATGATGCAGCGGTTGGTGGGCGAACAGCCCGACCACCTGACCGATCACCGTCAGGGTCGGCAGGCCTTCGGCGCAGCTCTTTGCCATCTCCGGCAGTTGTGCGAGGGTGCCGCGCAACACCTGCTGGTCAGGGCGGGTGCCATTGCTGACCAATGCCGCCGGGGTGTCGGCCTCCAGGCCTGCCTCCATCAGCCGCGCAGCGATGGTGCTCAGGTTTGACAGCCCCATGTAGAACACCAGGGTCTGGCTTGCATCCGCCAGGCTTTGCCATGGCAGGTTCAGATCGCCTTCACGCTGCAAATGGCCGGTG
Organism: Pseudomonas corrugata; assembly: GCF_001269905.1. GTDB lineage: Bacteria > Pseudomonadota > Gammaproteobacteria > Pseudomonadales > Pseudomonadaceae > Aquipseudomonas > Aquipseudomonas corrugata. The sequence continues at coordinate 1,093,528 of NZ_LHVK01000003.1, forward strand.
ATGAAGCGACAGGAGTTGACCAGGTCGCGATGGGTCAAGGGGATGCCGGCGTAGGCACTGCAACCGGCCGCGGCGGTGATGCCGGGTACCACCTGGCAATCGACGCCTCGGGCCAGCAGGTATTCCAGCTCCTCCGCGCCACGGCCGAAAATGAACGGATCGCCACCCTTGAGCCGGACCACCCGTTGGCCCTGGTCGGCGAGATCGGCGAGTAGTTCGTTGATCTGCGGTTGGGGCAGGCTGTGGCAGCCGGCAGCCTTGCCGACGTAATGCCGGGCGCACGGTAATGGGATCAGGCTCAGCAATTGCGGGCTGATCAGGCGGTCGTAGACCACCGCATCGGCCTGCGTCAACAGGCTCCAGGCACGCAGCGTCAGTAAACCGGGGTCACCGGGGCCGGCGCCGACCAGGGCGACTTCGCCCGGCCTGAAGGGAGATTGCAGCGCAGCGGGTAAAGCGAGGGGGGCGAGCATGAGATTTCCTTGATTCGAACTCAGGTTATTGGGTGCAAGGCATCGCCACGCTTGGGATCGCGTCCAGGCCAATTTCCTCGTCGCTGAGATGGCAGCCGGGGTCCTGGCCCCACAGGTCGCCATCGGCCCAGGCACGGGTGCGGGTGTTGCCGTTGCAGATCGCCAGCCAGCGGCATTGTCCGCAGCGACCGCTGACGGCTCGCGGATGCTCGCGCAGTTTCAGCAGTAGCGCTTCGGGGCGGTCCAGCCAGAGGGTCTTGAACGGCGTCTGGCGGACATTGCCTACCGAGTGCTGCCACCAGTAGGTGTCGGGGTGGACCTCGCCAGTGTTGTCGATATTGGCGATGCCGCTGCCAGAGGCATTGCCGCCCCAGGCTCGCAGCATCTGTTCCAGTTCGACATAACGATGGGGCTGACGATGGGCGATCCATTGCAGCAGCAGGATTGCATCGGCGTCGTTGTTGCCGCTGACGAAATCACTTTCGCGCCCCTGTTCGATGTCGCTCCAGGCCCGCTCGAAGATCGTGGTCATGGCCTCGCGACTCATCTGTTGATGGGCGTCGAGCTTGCGGCTGCGCTTGCCCCTTCCGCTGTAATTGAGGTGCGACAGATAGAACTTCTGCACGTCGTACTCATTCATCAGGTCCAGAAGCCGGGGTAGCTGGGCATGGTTCTGTTGGGTCAGGGTGGTACGCAGTCCGACCCGGATCCCTTGCTCACGACAGAGCTGGATGGCCGCCATGGAGCGGGTGAAGCTGCCCTTGAGCTGGCGGAAGGCATCATGGGTTGCCTCCAGGCCATCGATGCTGATGCCGACGTAGTCGAAGTTCGCTGCCCGGATTTGCTCGATATTGCTCGGATCGATCAGCGTGCCGTTCGTGGACAGGGCGAGAAAAAAGCCTTTGTCACGAGCATGGGCGCTGAGCTGGAACAGGTCCTCGCGCAGCAGCGGCTCTCCACCGGACAGGATCAGTATGCGTACGCCGGCGTCATGCAGATCGTCGATGACTTTGAGCGCGGCCGCAGTGTCCAGCTCATCGCGAAACACGCTGTCGGCCGAAGTGGCATAACAGTGCTTGCAGGTCAGGTTGCAGCGCCTGAGCAGGTTCCAGATCACCACCGGCGCCCGGCTGCTGCCCGCAGGTGCGATGCGTGGAGGGGGGCACTGGCCGGCCAGGGCACGAAGGTAGTGGCTGATCCTCAACATGGTCGCTCCTTCCGATACACGAGTTCTCGATCTATGGGCTCAGTGCACAAACCTGTAGGAGCAAAGCTTGCTCGCGATAGCGGTGGAACAGCCAATAGCGATCGACTGACTTGCCCCAATCGCGAGCAAGCTTTGCTCCTACAGGTCGTGGTTCAACTGACTGGCATCAGGCGCAGGCCGGTTTTCTTCAGGATTCGGCTGCTCACCAGCATGTCGTCGGCGGCGCAGGCGTCTCCCAGCAGGTAGCGCAAGTGGTCGCGGTAGCTGTCGATTTGCGCACGGCTGCGGCCGTGGACCATGGCGAACAGGTTGTAGCGCCAGCCAGGCCTGCGCGGGCGCCGGTAGCAGTGGCTGACGAAGGACTGCGCGCCCAGCAGCGAACCCAGGCGCGGCATGTCGGCGTCAGCGACGTCCCAGACCGTCATGCCGTTGTGGCGATAGCCCAGCCGGTAGTGGTTGGGAACGGCGGCGATGCGGCGGATGGCACCTTCGGCTTGCAGACGTTTGAGCAGGTCGAGGGTGGATTCCACACTCAGCTCCAGTTGTTCCGCGAGCCAGGCCCACGGGTCTTCCAGCAGTGGCAGGCCTTCCTGGGTCAGTTCGACCAGTCGTCGCGCCAGAGACGTTTCATTCAACCGCGGTGGCGCTTGCAGCGATGGTTCAGACGGGGAAATACAGGCCGACATGGTAAGTCTCCTCCTTGGGCAGGTTCAGCGGCACCAGGCCGGTCAGGCGCTCGATGCGCAGCAGGCTGTCGTTGATGGCCTGTTCACTGGCACAGGCCAACACGAACCACATGTTCAGGTGATGTTCGCGACGGTAGTTGTGGGCCACCTCGGGCATCGCCGCGAGCAGCTCGGCGACGGTCTCGAAACGAACCTCGGGCACTGCCAGTGCCGCCAGGGTGAACGCACCGCCCAGACGGTCGACATCGAACATCGGGCCGAAACGGGTGAGCATGCCGTCGTTGAGCAATTCGTGCAGCCGGTCGAGCAGTTCTGCGCTGCTGCTGTCCAGCTCAAGGGCCAATGCCTGCCAGGGCTGGCGGACCAGCGGCAGGCCCAGTTGCAGGCGATTGATCAGGCGTCGGTCCAGGTCATCCATCGAGACGGGCTCCTGCCGGCGGGGTGAAGCGTGCGCCGCACTGCTTGAACAGGTGGGTGCTGAACAGCAACTGGTGGGGCAGGTCGTCCAGCAGATGCTCGGCCAGCAATGCCTGGACCTGGGCCTCGACGCGGTCACGCTGGCGACCGTGGATCATGCAGAACAGGTTGTACTGCCACTGGGGCAGGCGCCGCGGCCGTTGGTAGCACAGGCTGATTCCCGGGGCTTTGCCGAGGCGGCGACCAACCTCATCGACCAAGGCGTCCGGCACATCCAGCACCAGCATGGCGTTGGCGGCGAAGCCCAAGGCTCGGTGGTTGACCACCAGGCCTACCCGACGGAAAAGGCCTTGTTCTTGCCATTGGCGTATCTGGTTGAGCACGTGTTGTTCGCTGGCGTCGATCTGCTCGGCCAGGGTCTGGAAGGGACGCGAGGTCAGGGGCAGACCGCTCTCCAGGAGACGGCGCAACGCCAACGACTGTTGTTCGCTCAGGGGCTTGTTCATAGGGTGGTCTCCAAGGCAAAACCCAGGTTGATGCGATAGGCTGTGAGCATGGGCAGGTCCAGCGGCGTCAGGCCGGTATCGTTCTCCAGCTCCCGAAGAATGTTTTCCAAGTGGGCGCGGTCGGGGCCGGTGAGGACGAACCACAGGTTGTAGCGATGTTCTCGGGCATAGTTGTGATTGACCTCCGGATACTGGCTGACGCGGGCGGCTACCTGCTGCAAGCGGTCCTCGGGCACGGCGAGGGCCGCCAGGGTGCTGGCACCGGCCCGGGTGTGTTCGAACACCGGGCCGACCCGGTACACGGTGCCGGCCACTTGCAGGTGTTGCAGACAGTCAAGGACCTGGGCTTCGGTGCAACCGAGGGCATAGGCCATTGCCCGATAGGGCTCGGCGCACAGCGGCAGGCCGTGCTGGAAACGATCGATCAGGCGACGGGCCAGTGAATTCGCGATCATGCTCAGTACCCCGGTTTGTGCGCGCGGCTGCTGAAGAAAATGCCACTGGGGCTGAGGGCGGGCAGGGTGTCCAGGCGTTCGAGCCGGTAGGAATCCCAGACCTGGACCTCGTTGCCATCCCGAACCGATAGCCACACCTGGTCGCCCCGAGCGGTGAACTCCATGTGCAGCACCGCAGGCCCTGGCCGCAGATCAGCCACGATGGCGTGGGTCTGGGTGTCGATGACCTGGACCCGGTCGTTGTCCGGATAAGCGAAGTTGACCCACAGCTGCCGCCCGTCCGGGCGCGCCGTGACAAACACCGGCTGGCCAGCCACGGCGATAGCGTCGGTCTGCCGCCAGTCGCGAGCATCCATCACCAGCACCTGGTGATGGCCGACGGCGGGCACGAAGGCCTGTCGATCGGCCATGGCCCAGCCTTCCAGATGGGGCATCTTGTACACCGGGAGCCGGGCCTGGCCGCGTCCGTAATGTCCCAGTACGCGCTTCACACCGCGTTCCGGATGCCAAAGGTCGAGCTGTGCCATACCGTCCTCACCGAACAGGCCCGCCATGTAATAGCGGCCCTCGGGGGTAATCAACGCGTCATAGGGTTGTTGGCCGATGGTGGTGAAACGCTCGATGCGTGGTACCGGGCCCTGGCTGAAGTCGGCGGTCCAGATTTCGCCGGTATCGAACAGGCTGAACACGAAGCGCTGTCCCGGTGCATCCACCAGGCCGACCACCCGGGAGCGCTTGTCGCCGTCCGGCAACGCTGTGGCCGGAATGTCGGCGACCTGTTCCAGGGTCCGGGCATCGAACACCTTGACGCCGCCGGGTTCGTAGTTGGAGACGGCGATCAGCTTGCCGTCCTGGCTGATCGCACCGCCAATGCTGTTGCCACCCTGGAGGATGCGCCGCTCGATCCGCTTGGTCAGCAGATCGACCTTGCTCAAGCCGCCATCACGGCCGAACACATAGGCATAACGCTGGTCGCGGGAGAACACCATTGACGCGTGGGAGAGGTCGCCCAGCCCCTCGACGCGACCGAGGACGGTGTGGTTGTCGCTTTCGATGATCTGCACACTGCCGCTGGCGCGCTCCACCACCACGCCGAGGTCGCCGGTGCCGCGCAGTGGTGTCTGTGCGCAGGCCGACAGCAACAGTACGGCGGCTGTATATGACAGGAGGGAACGGATCATGGGGCGGTTTTTCCTTGCAGGAGCCGGTCCACCAACCAGCGAATGTCGTCAGGCCCGAGCAGCGGCGCCCAGCCGGGCATGGCACTGCCGGGTCGTCCTTGGGTGACGGTGGCGATGAGGTTGTCGCGGGGTTTTCCGGCCAGGGCGGCCCGGGTCAGGGGTGGGCCGAGGCCGCCGGTCAGGTACAGGCCATGACAGGCGCCGCAGTCCTGGTCCAGAAGGTGTTGCAATTGGGCTTGGCGCTGGGGGGCGGGGGCAGCCAGCGCACAGGCAGAAAAGGTCAGGAGCAGGGCCGTCATACAGGTTGCAGCGCGATGTCGTTCCATGACGTCCTCCTGGATTGAAAGGGTGCGAGCAACAACGATTATCTGTGGCTAGGGGATTTATCTGTGGCTAAGGGATTGATTTGTGGCGAGGGGATTTATCCCCGCTGGGCTGCGAAGCAGCCCCACCAAAAAGCGGCACTCATCAGCCTGACACACTGCGATATCAGGTTTTGGGGCTGCTTCGCAGCCCAGCGGGGATAAATCCCCTCGCCACAGGTCCACTTGTCACAGATCCACTTGCTACAAAGTGTCTCTCGCAGGGTTATTTAAGGCTCAACACCCACGCCGCGAGGATCTTGGCTTCCTCTTCGGTCACCGGGTTGGCCGGCATCGGCATCGGTCCCCAGTTGCCTTGCGTACCTTCCTTGATGTGCTTGGCGAGCATTTCCTGTGCCCCGGGGACGTTGGCATTTTTCGCCGCGACGTCCTTGAAGGCCGGGCCTACCACCTTGGTGTCGATGGAGTGACAGGCCGAGCAGGGTTTGCTCTTGAACAGTGTCGGGCCGTCTTCGGCCAGCGCCGGTTGCATGCTGGAGACGGCGGTCAGTGCCAGCGCGATCAGAATAGGTCTCATGGTTTTTCCTCTTATTGATGGAGCTCAATAGATGTCATGTTGGGTGTTGTAGACGTTGAATTTTCCGGTCGGGGTGATCAGGCGCTTGTCCTTGATCACGTTCTTGACCTTGAGGGTCTTGTCGTCGATCACTACCAGCGCCGACTCGTCTTCCTGGCCACTCCAGACCGAAAACCAGACTTCGTCACCGGCCTTGTTGTATTCAGGCTGCACCACCCGCAAGGCGCCTTTCTTGATGCCTGCGTACTCGGCGATCGGCAGCACGGTGTAGCCGGCGTCGAGCTTGTCGATGTCGAATACCGCCACCGACTGACTGAGCTTGGCGTCGGGGCTCAAGGTGGTGTCGACATACAGATGGCGGGATTGCGGGTGAGTCTTTATGAACAGCGAACCGCCGCCCTGGCCCTGGAGCGAGCCGACCTGTTTCCAGGCATATTGCGGATGCTTGACCGGGTCGGTGCCGATCATCGACACCCCGGCATCGCCCAGGTGGCTGGTGGCCCAGACCGGCCCGTACAGCGGATGGTTGAAGTTGGCGCCGCGCCCGGGATGCGGAGTCTTGCCGACGTCCACCAGGGCGGTGAGCTTGCGCTCCTTGGAATCGATCACCGCTACCTTGTTGGAGTTGTTGGCCGCCGTCATGAAGTAGCGATGACTGCTGTCCCAACCGCCATCATGGAGGAATGGCGCGGCGTCGATGCTGGTGATGGTGAGGTTCTTGATGTCCTGGTAATTGACCAGCATCACCTTGCCGGTTTCCTTGACGTTGACGATGAACTCAGGCCATTCGTGAGAGGCGATGATGGCTGCCACACGTGGCTCGGGGTGGTACTGCTGGGTGTCGACAGTCATGCCGCGGGTCGAGACGATCCGCTTCGGCTCCAGGGTCTCGCCGTCCATGATGGTGAACTGCGGCGGCCAGTAGGAACCGGCGATGGTGTATTTGTCTTCGTAGCCCTTGAACTTGGAGGTTTCCACCGAGCGGGCTTCGATCCCCACCTTGATCTCCGCGACCTTGGTCGGTTCCTTCGGCCACAGGTCGATCATGTCGATTCTGGCGTCCCGGCCAATCACCAGCAGGTAGCGCCCCGACGCCGAGATTCGCGAGATGTGTACCGCATAACCGGTGTCGATCAGTTTGACGATCTTTTTGCTGTCACCGTCCACCAGGGCGATCTTGCCGTCGTCGCGCAGGGTCACCGAGAACAGGTTCTGCAGGTTGAGGCTGTTGAGCTGTCGGGTCGGCCGGTCCTCAGGCTTGACCAGCAGCTTCCAGGTCTTGAGGGTCTCGGCCATGCCCCATTCCGGTGGTGTCGGCGGGGTGTGCTGGATGAACTTGGCCATCGTTGTGATCTGGTCTTTGGTCAGCGCGTTGGAGGTGCCCCAGTTGGGCATGCCGGCGGCCGAGCCGTATGTGATCAGCGCTTCCAGGTAGGCCTGGCCGCGTGCCTGGGTGATGTCCGGGGTCAGCGGCTTGCCGGTGGCGCCCTTGCGCAGGACGCCGTGACAGCCGGCGCAGCGCTGGAAGTAGATTTGCTTGGCCGCATCGAAGTCGGCCTGGCTCAGATCCGGCGCGCCTTCGGTCTTGACCATGCGCGGTTGCTCCGGGGCGGCGGGTTGGTCGGCGAAGGCGTGGGGTACCGCCAGCGCCGTACATAGCGCCGTGACCCTCAGGACCCACGTTTTTTTGTGGCTGATCAGCATTCCATTTCTCCTCAGGCATGACCCGCGCTGCGCGCTAATGGATGTTCGGCGCGCAGGTTCCGGGTGCGGTGCAAGGCTATTCCCTGGTCAGTGATTACTCGCTTGACGTCGATCAAGTTTGCCCGCCGAGCGCCTTGCCAGGTTGTCGCAGGGCCCCGTAGCGTGGCCGGCAATTGCATTGTTCGAGCAGGTCACGCCATGAACCCAAGCCATGTCTCCGCACATCTGGACGAGCCCTTCTATCAACCCCAGGACAACGAGCCGGCGCTGTTCGAGCAGGCCTGGCGTCACGGCATGCCGGTGCTGATCAAAGGCCCGACGGGCTGCGGCAAGACCCGTTTCGTCCAGCACATGGCGCACCGCCTGAAGCTGCCGCTCTACACCGTGGCGTGCCACGATGACCTGAGCGCCGCCGACCTGGTGGGCCGCCACCTGATCGGCGCGCAGGGCACCTGGTGGCAGGATGGGCCATTGACCCGGGCGGTGCGCGAGGGCGGCATCTGCTATCTGGACGAAGTGGTCGAGGCGCGCCAGGACACGGCGGTCGTGCTGCACCCACTGGCCGACGATCGCCGGCAGTTGTATCTGGAACGCACCGGCGAGGTGCTCCAGGCACCGCCATCCTTCATGCTGGTGGTGTCTTACAACCCCGGTTACCAGAATCTGCTCAAGGGCATGAAGCCCAGCACTCGCCAGCGTTTCGTGGCGATGCGTTTCGGTTATCCGGCCGTGGCCGATGAAGAGCGTATCGTTGCCCGTGAGGCGGGCGTGAACCTGGACCTGGCCGCCCAGGTGGTGCGCCTGGGCCAGGCTCTGCGCCGGCTCGATCAGCATGACCTGGAGGAAGTCGCCTCGACTCGGCTGCTTATTTTCGCGGCGCGCATGATCGGCTCCGGCGTGGATCCGCGCCAGGCGTGCCTGGCGTGTCTGGCCGAGCCGTTGAGCGACGATCCGCAAACCGTCGCCGCATTGATGGATGTGGTCGATGTCCACTTCGGCTGAAACCACAGTCATGCCCCGGCGTTTGCCGGGGGATCTGGCAATGTGGTTTTTCATCCTCGCCGAGCTCTCGGTGTTCGCGCTGCTGATGCTGGCCTTCATCGTCGCCCAGGCGTTGTATCCGCAAATCTTCAGCGAAGGCCGGCAGTTGCTGGAGCGCTCCACGGGGCTGGCGATGACTCTAAGCCTGCTGACCGCCGGGCTGTTCGCCGCGCTGGCCCTGGAGCAGGTCAAGCTGGATCAACCGCGCCGGGGTGCGTTGTTCTTGTGTGTGGCGTTGCTGTTTGCGTCGAGCTATGTGGGCATCAAGCTCACCGAATATGCCCATCTCTCGGCAAGCGGCCTGGGTCTGGAGCACAACACCTTCTTCACTCTGTACTGGATTCTTACCGCGTTCCATTTCCTGCACGTGCTGCTCGGCATGGTGATCCTCGGCTGGCTGGCCGATGGCTGTCGGCGACGGCGCTATGGATCCCGGCAGTACAGTGGCCTTGAGTCCGGCGTGTTGTATTGGCACATGGTGGACCTGGTGTGGGTGCTGCTGTTTCCACTGGTCTACATCCTGGATTGAGCTGAGGCGCTCGTGTCGAATTCCCTTGTTCTGATTCTTTGCTGGATGGCACTGGCCGTGCTGAGCGGCGGCACCGTTGCCCTGGGCCAGGTCACCGGTTCCGCTGTCGTATCCGTCGCCCTGCTCAGCGTGGCGGTCACCAAGGCCTGGCTGATCGCCGACGGCTTCATGGAGCTGCGCCATGCGCCGCGATTGTGGCGGCGGCTGGTGTTGAGTTGGGCGGTGGTGTTGGCAACCGTTATAGGGATCGTCATCTCTTTCACGAGCTGATCGTTCCCACGCTCTGCGTGGGAATGCATCCCGTGACGCTCTGCGTCACCTTCCAAAAGCGGAACGCGGAGCGTCCCTGACGGCGTTCCCACGCAGGAGCGTGGGAACGATCAAAACGATTAAGCTCATCTACCCGGAACAACCCACTAAAACCATCGGAGATTCTTGATCGCCATCAAGCGGTTCCAGACCCCTCGCTTCCTAGAATGGACACGCCAAGCAATGAGGAAGTGACCATGTCAGATACCTTCACCAAAGGCATGGCCAGGAATATTTACTTCGGGGGAAGCGTGTTCTTTTTCCTGATATTCCTGGCTCTGACCTACCACACGGAACAGACCTTTCCGGAGCGCAGCAACCAGGCGCAACTGACCGAATCGGTGATACGCGGCAAGGGCGTCTGGGAGCGCAACAACTGCATCGGCTGCCACACGCTGCTGGGCGAGGGGGCATATTTTGCGCCGGAGCTGGGCAACGTGATCAACCGCCGTGGCGGCGAGGAAGCCTTCAAGCCGTTCCTGCAGGCCTGGATGAAAATGCAGCCCCTGGGGGTACCCGGACGCCGGGCCATGCCGCAGTTCCACCTGAGCGAGCAGGAGGTCGACGACATCGCCGAGTTCCTCAAGTGGAGTTCGAAGATCAATACCAATGGCTGGCCGCCAAACAAGGAGGGCTGAGAGATGAGCATGGCTAATCCGCATCTGAAATTCGCCTCGCAGGCCGTCGCCAAACCCTACTTCGTGTTTGCCCTGATGCTGTTCCTGGGGCAGGTGTTATTCGGTTTGATCATGGGGCTGCAATACGTGGTCGGCGACTTCCTGTTCCCGCTGATCCCTTTCAACGTGGCCCGCATGGTCCACACCAACCTGCTGATTGTCTGGCTGCTGTTCGGCTTCATGGGCGCGGCGTACTACCTGATACCGGAGGAGGCCGACCGCGAGTTGCACAGCCCGATGCTGGCGCGGGTGCTGTTCTGGGTATTCGCCGCGGCCGGGGTACTGACCATCCTGGGTTACCTCTCGGTGCCTTACGCCACCTTGGCCAGGATCACCGGCAACGACCTGCTGCCAACCATGGGGCGCGAGTTCCTGGAGCAGCCGACCATTACCAAGATGGGCATCGTGGTGGTGTGCCTGGGGTTTCTCTACAACATCGGCATGACTCTGCTCAAAGGGCGCAAGACCACCGTCAGCATGGTGATGATGACTGGCCTGATAGGTCTGGCGGTGTTCTTCCTGTTTTCCTTCTACAACCCGGAAAACCTGGCCCGTGACAAATTCTACTGGTGGTGGGTGGTGCACCTGTGGGTCGAAGGCGTCTGGGAACTGATCATGGGCGCGATGCTGGCCTTCGTGCTGATCAAGGTCACCGGCGTGGACCGGGAAGTGGTGGAGAAATGGCTCTACGTGATCATCGCCATGGCCTTGATCACCGGCATCATCGGTACCGGTCACCACTTCTTCTGGATCGGCGCACCCGAGGTCTGGTTGTGGGTGGGTTCGATCTTCTCGGCGATGGAGCCGCTGCCGTTCCTGGCGATGGTGATCTTCGCGTTCAGCATGGTGAGAAACCGCCGCCGGCAGCACCCGAACCGCGCCGCCACCTTGTGGGCCAAGGGCACCACCGTCACCGCGTTCTTCGGCGCGGGTGTGTGGGGTTTCCTGCATACCCTGGCACCGGTCAACTACTACACCCATGGTTCGCAGCTGACGGCGGCCCACGGTCACCTGGCTTTCTACGGGGCCTACGCGATGATCGTGATGACATTGATCAGCTACGCCATGCCACGTTTGCGAGGTTTGGGCGAGGCGGCGGACGAGCGCTCCCAGCGCCTGGAAATATGGGGCTTCTGGCTGATGACCTTGTCGATGGTGATGATCACCTTGTTCCTCACCGCGGCCGGTGTTGTCCAGGTGTGGTTGCAACGCTGGGCGACGGATGGCAGTGCGTTGCCGTTCATGGCCACGACCGATCACTTGCGTCCACTGTTCTGGGCACGGCTGGTCAGCGGCGTTGGCTTCCTGCTGGGATTGCTCTGCTATCTGTTGAGCTACAGGCAGCGCGGGCGTGCGGCTCAACGCATTCCGGCAGTGGCGGTGTCGTCGTGAGTGATCACAACAACTGAAGCCGACCCATGATTTGTGGCGAGAGGATAAATCCCCTCGCCACAAAGAGGAGGACAACCATGGCATTCACCCTTGAGCTGGAAGAGTGGGTCGGCAGTGTCTGGCACCGCTTCATCACCCGGCGTGCCAGTGCCGACTTTCCCGAAGCCCGGGTCGAGCTGAGTCATCGGCAACGATCCCTGCAGGTGCTGTTTCACGCCACCGGCGGCGCTCGTCACCAGGGTGTGGAGGCGGTCAGTGATCGCGACCTGCTGTTGCGCCGCAACCTGCTCCAGCAGATCGCCGGCACCTGCAAACAAATGCCCCTGGCCTGGTGCGATGCTGACCATCTGCGTCTGCCCGCGAGCCTGGCGGCGTTTCCCGATACCGGGTTGAACGAGGAGCTGTATCGCTGGCTGGCCTTGCTGGCCGCGCAATCGGGACCGATGAAACACTGGGGACGGGACAATCAGCGTTGGACCCAAGCCGTGTTGCGGCGCTACCCGGCGCTGCGTCCACGCTATCGGCGGCTGGTGGAAGCGCACCTGTCCCTGCGTCCCGATCCGGCGTCGCTGAACCCGGACGAAGCCTTGTTGGAACGTGCCCTTTGCCAGGCCCTGCGTGACCCAGGCAGTGTCGAGCATTTTCCACGCAGCGAACGGGCGGCCTGGCCGTTGCCGTTGTGGCTGTATCCACCCCGGCACCTGGGCAATCCCCAGGCCGCCGACCTTGAGGAATCCGAGCAATACCTGGCGACCCCGCCGGGTGAGCAGCAGGGCGGACGCAAACGCGCCGAGCGGATCGACGAAACCACCCGTGACGGTGGGCTGCTGATCGTTCGCCTGGAGAATCTGTTCAGTTGGACCGAGCACGTGGATCTGGATCGCTGGTCCGATGACAGCGAGGACCTGGACGCGGCGCGGGTCGCCGAAGACCTGGACCAGTTGACCCTGTCACGTACCCGGTTGCGCAAGGGCGGCGGGTTGAAACTGCACCTGGATCTGCCGCCGGCGGATGTGGACGACGTCCCGTTGGGCGAGGGCATCCTGCTGCCGGAATGGGACTATCGAAAGCGGCACCTGCAGGACGATTTCGTCAGCCTGCAGACCTTCATTCCCAGGGATTGCCAGCCCCAGCCCCTGCCGTCACGCCTGCGAACGCCGGCCCAGCGCTTGCGTCGCCAGTTCGAACATCTGCGCAACGACCGACAATGGTTGCACCAGCAAACCCAGGGCTCGGAGTTGGACTTGCAGGCTTGGCTGGATTTCCATGTCGAGCGCCAGCACGGCCAATGCAGCGAACGCGGCCTGTTCATCGAGCAGCGCCAGACCCGCCGCGACCTGGCCTGCCTGTTGCTGGCCGATCTGTCGATGTCCACCGACGCCCACCTCAACGACGAGCATCGGGTGATTGATGTGATTCGCGACAGCTTGCTGCTGTTCGGTGAAACCCTGTCGGTACTGGGGGACGACTTCGCGCTGTACGGGTTCTCATCGTTGCGGCGCCATCACGTGCGGATGCATGAACTCAAGGCATTCAACCAGCGCTATGACGACCACACCCGTGGTCGTATCCAGGAACTCAAACCGGGCTATTACACGCGCATGGGGGCGGCGATCCGTCAAGCCACGCAACGGCTGGCGGGCTGCAAGCGGCGGCGCAAGCTGCTGTTGCTGCTCAGCGATGGCAAGCCCAACGACCTGGACCTCTACGAAGGACGCTACGGTGTGGAAGACACCCGCCAGGCCGTGCTGGAAGCGAGGCGCCAGGGATTGACGCCGTTTTGCATCACCATCGATCGCGAAGCGGGGGATTATCTGCCGTACATGTTCGGTGCCAACGGCTACACCTTGATCCGCCAGCCCGAACAACTGCCGCTGCGTCTGCCGCAGTTGTACCGACAACTGACCCAGGATTAGAACTTCAATCTTCAGAGCATGTCGCGGGGCAACCAGAAGAACATGACGATGCAGAAGATCGTCAGGCCGACACAAAACCAGGTGAAACGTCGCAACCGACGCTCCGCGGCCAGTGCAGTGCTGTCCGGCAGGGGCATGCCGCACTGGCGACATTCGGGTTCATTCGCCGGGCTGGCCTGTTGGCAATACAGGCAAGTGGCCTGGGCGCTCATTCGAACTGTTCCAGGCGCAGACGGTCGAGAATGGCGATCTGGCGGCCATCCTGGGTGATGATTTTTTCATCGATCAAGCGCCGGATAATCCGCGAGAAGGTTTCCGGCTGGATGGACAGGTGCCCGGCAATCAGCTGCTTGGCCATCGGCAGCTCGAACTGGCTGTCCACGGTCTGCAGGCGAACCAATTGCGTCAACAGGTAGCGCACCACGCGGTGGGTGGCGTTTTTCAGCGACAAGGTTTCGATCTCGTTGACCCGCTGGTGCAGGCGCACGCAGAGCTTGCCGAGCAAAGCAAAGGTCAGTCGGCTATTGCTTTGCAAAAGCCGCATGTAGGTGGCATTGGAGAGGCGATACAACTGGGTCGGGCCGACAGCATCGGCGGACGCGACGTAGTTGGGGGTGTCCATCAGCATCATGGCTTCGGCGAACGTCTGGCGCTCGCCAATCACCTCGAACACTTTCTCCTGGCCGTCCGGGGTCAGTCGATAGATTTTCACTGCTCCGGCAATCACGAAGTAAAACGCCTGTGCCGGTTCACCCTGGCGAAACAGCGGGTCGCCCTTGTCGATATTCAGCAGTTGGCTGGAACTCATCAGTTCGTTGAGCTGTTCGTCGTTGAGTGGTTCGAACAGATGATGACTGCGCAGAATCTGGTGATGGACGCGGTGGAGCACCATGGCGTGGATCCTTGTGGTAACGGGAAAATTGATGGAGATCAGACGAGGTTCAGGGACAGGCCGCTGGCCAGCGCCACGACGCAGGAGAGCAGGAAGAACCAGGTGAGCGGCAGGACGACATGTTTCATGGACGTTCTCGGCAAAGGGTTATGCCGTGCCTGAGCAAGAGCCGGGCCATGCTTGCGGCCCTTGTGCTTCGGCGGTTTTCATTGACCAGGGTCAAAACTACCTCGGCTTTACCGGGTAAAAATAACCACGAAACGGTCATAAATACCCTGGCGTCCTGTGGGAGCGAGCCTGCTCGCGATAGCGATGTGTCAGTCGACTCGATGCCAATCGCCGGGCCGCTATCGCGAGCAGGCTCGCTCCCACAGGGGTAAGAGGGTTGTTCTTTAGAAGGGGGCACGCGCTTGGTGCGGTTTCGGCAAGCCCCTTGCAAGTCCCGGTTCGAGGCGGACTGCTGGTGGACTTGCTTGATCTGAGACAAGCCCCGTCAGCGCCGATCGCCGATCATTCGGATCTGATTGTCAATCTCGCCCATGGCCAGTCCCGGGAGAGGTTAAGGAGTGAAGTATGCAAGTGCTTGACCGTCGCAAGGCCATGGCCATCCTGCCGTTATGGCGCCTGGCGTTCCGGCCGTTTTTCCTCGCCGGCTGTGGGCTTGCGTTGTGTGTCGTACCGTTGTGGCTGACGGTGTTTACCGGGCGGTTGTCGGCCTGGCAACCGGCGGGTGGCTGGTTGGCTTGGCACCGTCATGAGCTGCTGTTCGGCTTCGGCCTGGCGATTATCGCCGGGTTCCTGCTGACGGCGGTGCAGACCTGGACGGGCTCTCCGGGGCTCAGCGGCAAGCGTCTGGCGGCGTTGGCACTGGTGTGGCTGGGGGCGCGGCTGGCCTGGTTGGTCGATGCCCCCTGGCCGTTGCTGGCGACATTGGAAATGGGGTTCGCCCTGGCAGTGGCCGCGTTGATGGGCGTTACGCTATGGCGCGTGCGGCAAAAGCGCAACTACCCGATTGTGCTGGTCTTGCTGTTTTTGGCTGCGGCCGATGGGTTGTCCGTGTACGGCCTGGTTCAACACGATGACGGCATGCAACGGCAAAGCGTGCTTACCGGCTTGTGGCTGGTGGCGGCGATGATGGGGTTGATCGGCGGACGAGTGATTCCGTTCTTTACCCAGCGTGGACTGGGTCGCGTCGAGGGCGTTGCGCCCTGGCCGTGGCTGGACCGATTGCTGTTGGGCGGCTCGGCCCTGGTGGCGCTGCTCTATGCCGGTGGGGTGGCGTTGTCGGCCAACGCCTGGACCGGCCTGTTGTTTGCCGCCCTGGCGACGGGGCATGGGATTCGATTGATCCGTTGGCATGATCGGGACTTGTGGCGGGTGCCGCTGCTGTGGTCGTTGCACTTGGCGTACGCCTGGCTGGCACTGGCGTGCCTGGGTATGGCGCTGTGGCATTTCGGCGCGCCGCTGAACCCGAGCCTGGCGGTGCACAGCCTGACCATCGGTGCCATGGCTGGGCTGATCCTGGCGATGATCGCCCGCGTCAGCCTCGGCCACACCGGGCGCCCGCTGGAGCCGCCGAAGGGCATGACCCTGGCGTTCATCCTGCTCAATCTCGCGTGTTTGAGTCGAGTGTTGCTGGTGCTGGTGTTGCCGTTGGGCGGTTTGTGGCTGGCGGGGCTGTGTTGGACATTGGCATTCGGGCTCTATGCTTGGCGTTATGGACCGATGCTCTGGCAGGCTCGGGTGGATGGGCATCCGGGATGACCCGAATGAACGGAGACGATCGATGATGTATGGGGTCTTGCTGGTCACGCATCTGTTGGCGGCCATTGCTTTCATCGGCACGCTGTTCTTCGAGGTCTGC
The DNA here is from genome assembly GCF_001269905.1 of Pseudomonas corrugata. Classification (GTDB taxonomy): domain Bacteria; phylum Pseudomonadota; class Gammaproteobacteria; order Pseudomonadales; family Pseudomonadaceae; genus Aquipseudomonas; species Aquipseudomonas corrugata. The sequence goes on from NZ_LHVK01000003.1 coordinate 1,109,677, forward strand.
ATCTGGCACACCGCTCGCCGACCGTTGGCCCAAGGCACACGGGACGCCGCCGACCAGGCCATCGCTCAGCGCTCGCGTCACGTGCTGCATGGTGTGGTGCTGTTGCTATATGGTGCCGGCGTCGGCTTGGCGTGGCAGCATCGGGGGGCTTTGAGCCATCCACTGGACAGCAGCTTCGGACTGTTGTTGAGCCTGAAGATCCTGCTGGCCCTGAGCATCATCGGGCATTACCTGCTGCTGGCCTACTGGCTCAAGCGCGGTCGCCTGGGTCCGTTCCGGGCATGCTGGCTGCGGCGCAGCATCCTCGGGCATATGCTGGTGATCGTTGTGTTGGCGAAGGGGATGTTCTACTGGCAGTTCTGACTAAACGCGGGTAGTGGAGGATTCCTCTGTGGGAGCGAGCCTGCTCGCGATAGCGGTGGGTCAGTTGGCTCAGTGCTGACTGACCTTCCGCTATCGCGAGCAGGCTCGCTCCCACAGGGAATGGTGGCTAGTGGTTGGAAGGGCTCATCGCCTTGACGAACAACACGTTGTTCTCCAGGTGGATGTGTTGCATCAGGTCGTCACGTAGTTCTACCAGGCCGCGATACAGGGCGCGCCAGGTGTTGCAGGCGTCGGCGGGTGGGGTGATCTGGTCGGTCAGGGCGAGCATGGTTTCCAGGGCTTCGCCGTGCTGGTCGTGTTCGTAGCGCAGCACCTGGATCGGTGCCGAGGCCCGTTCGCCCAGGCCCTGTTGCAACATCGGGAACAGCACCTGTTCTTCCTTGAGCATATGGCCTTCGAGTTCCTGATACAGATCCTGGAGGTGATCGGCCAAGCCGTTCGGGCAACTGGCTCGGGCACCATGCACTTGTTCGACGCGGCGGGCCAGGCGGATCAGTTCCGGAAGTTGTTCGCGGTGGCGAGCGTGGTAGCGTTCCAGGATGTGGGCGATCAGCAGGGCCTGGGGTTCGTCGCGCCAGTCATGGCCCAGTTCTCCGGCGGCCTGCAGCGTCTTGAGGGCGTCGGCGATCAGCAGCGGGTTCAAGCCTTTGCCAAGCGCGGCTTCACGCAGGGTCTTTTGCCCGCCGCAACAGAAGTCGAGGCTGTAGTGATGGAAGGTACGGGTGGCACCGGGAATGTCGCAGGCCAATTGGCCCAGGCTTTGTTCCAGCAGTTCGAGGCTCATCATGTTTCCTTGGGTTGAATCCCGGTAGGGACAGATGATTCAGCTTTGCAGTCAGCATGCCATTTTTAACTGGCTGATATTGAACACATTTATTTTATAGCCGGGTGATTCCAACCCTGGCTGGAAAGGGTTAAACCAACCCTGGAGGGTCATCACTACCATGCTGCGTGAAAGCCTGGCCGCCGACCTGATCGTCGAGCTGCCCAATGCCGTGCGGTTGCAGCGTCTGGTGCAGACCCTGCGCGAATACTTCAACTGTGGTGCCGTGGGATTGCTGCGCCTGGACGATGACAGTCTCAGGCCCGTGGCGACCGTCGGCCTGGTCCATGAGGCGCTGGGCCGTCGCTTCGTGATTGCCCGGCATCCGCGCCTCGCGGCAATCATGGCATCGCGCGAGCCCACCTGGTTCGAGCCCGACAGCCGGTTACCGGACCCTTATGACGGCCTGCTCGATCACCACGTCGGCGAACCGCTGCCGGTACACGACTGCATGGGGGTGAGCCTGTATGTGGAAGGGCGCCTCTGGGGGGCGATCACCCTGGATGCGTTGCACGCCGGCACCTTCGACAGCCGTGCCCGCGAGGAACTCAAGCGTTGCACCCTGCAGATCGAGGCGGCGGTGCGGGTGACCCGGCTGGAGCAGGAGAACCGCAGTCTGCGGGCTTCGCGCAGCGATTCGCCGGGCCTGCACCTGCCCGTCGAAGAGGGCGAGATTCTCGGTCGCAGCGAGGGCCTGCAGCAGTTGCTCAACGAACTGGATGTACTGGCCGATTCCGAGCTCCCGGTGTTGCTGTTGGGGGAAACCGGGGTCGGCAAGGAACTGTTCGCCCGGCGCTTGCACAGGCTGTCCCGACGCGGCCACAAGCCGCTGATTCAGGTCAATTGCGCGGCGTTGCCGGAATCCCTGGCGGAAAGCGAGTTGTTCGGTCACGTCAAAGGTGCGTTTTCCGGGGCAACGACCGACCGCGCCGGGCGTTTCGACGCGGCCAATGGTGGCACGCTGTTTCTCGATGAGGTCGGCGAGTTGCCGCTCAGCGTGCAGGCCAAGTTGCTGCGCACGCTGCAAAACGGCGAGATCCAGCGCCTGGGCGCGGACAAGCCACTGCACGTCGATGTGCGGATCATCGCCGCCACCAACCGCCATCTGCCCGACAGCATTCGCGACGGGCTGTTTCGCGCTGACCTGTATCATCGGCTCTCGGTCTACCCGGTGCCGATTCCGCCGCTGCGCGAGCGCGGCCACGATGTGCTGATGCTGGCGGGGCATTTTCTCGAACTGAACCGCACGCGACTGGGCTTGCGCGGCTTGCGCCTGTCTCCTGCCGCCGAGCAGGCGCTGCTGGCGTATAGCTGGCCGGGCAACGTGCGGGAGCTGGAGCATGTGATCAGCCGTGCGGCACTGAAGGCGCTGAGCCGGGGCGCCAGTCGCAGCTTGATCATGACCTTGGAGCCGCAGGTGCTGGACCTTGACGTCAGTGCTGGCGCATCCAGCGCACGAGCCATGCTTGAGGAGCCTGCGGAATCGCTCGAGGCGCCGCTCCAGCCCTTGAGCGAGACCGTCGACGCGTGCCAGCGCCAGGCGATTCTCCAGGCCCTGGATCGCTGCGGTCAGAACTGGGCCGGCGCGGCGCGGCTGCTGGAGGTCGATCCGAGCAACCTGCATAAATTGGCGCGGCGGTTGGGGCTCAAGTAGGGCAGTGGACCGAGTTGCTGCCATCGCGAGCAGGCTCGCTCCCACAGGTCCAGCGCAAATCCTGTGGGAGCGAGCCTGCTCGCGATGGCGTCGGCAAGATCACCACAGGAACCCGCATTGACGACGATCAAGGTCGGCCCACGTCATAGCACCCACACTGGGCCAAACCCTTGTGGAGATCACTCTCATGCCCCTGTCTCTGGCAAACATGCGTCGCCAGTACATCCGCGATGGCCTGGACGAAGCCCATGCCTCCGACGATCCGCTGGCGCTGTTCGGGCTATGGATGCAACAGGCCCGGGAAACCGAAAGCCCTCCGGTCGAGGCCAATAGCATGGTGCTGTCCACCGTGGACGATCAGGGCCGCCCGCATGCCCGGGTGCTGTTGCTCAAGGGGTTCGGTGGAGACGGCTTCACTTTTTTCGGTAATTACAGCAGTGGCAAGGGCCAGGACCTGGCAGTCAATCCCTGGGCGGCGATGACGTTCTTCTGGCCGGGTCTGGAGCGCCAGGTGCGCATTGAGGGGCACGTCCGCCGACTCGACCCCGCACTGTCGGATGCCTATTTCCACTCACGCCCACTGGCCAGCCAGCTCGGGGCCTGGGCGTCGCCGCAAAGCCGACCGCTGGACAATCGTGCTGCGTTGGAGAGCTTGCTCGTGCTTGCCGAACAACGCTTCGCCGATCAACCGGTGCCGCGTCCCAGGCATTGGGGCGGCTATTGTCTGCAACCCGAGCGACTGGAGTTCTGGCAGGGCCGCGCCGATCGCTTGCATGACCGTCTCGACTATCGCCGGCTGGATGGTGGATGGCAGCGCAGCCGACTGGCGCCCTGAGCACCAGGGGAGGTACCTCCATGGAGGAATAGGCCCGGCAACGATTGCGGTTCAGGCTGGGCCATCTTTTCTGACAGGACGGCTGATCATGGCCCATCTGACGCAACGCCTCTTTCAACCGCTGAACATTGCGGTGCTTACCATCAGCGATACCCGTACCTTCGACACCGATACTTCCGGCCAGACCCTCGTCGATCTGCTGCAAACAGCCGGTCACGTGCTGATCGACCGGGGGCAGGTGAAAGACGACATCTACCAGATCCGCGCCCAGGTCTCGCAGTGGATCGCCGACCCCAAGGTGCAGGTGGTAGTGATGACCGGCGGCACCGGTTTCACTGCCCGCGATAACACCCCTCAAGCGGTGGCGCCGTTGCTGGACAAGCAGGTGGACGGCTTTGGCGAATTGTTCCGCCAGGTCTCGCTGGCGGAGATCGGCATGTCCAGCCTGCAATCCCGCGCATTGGCCGGTATGAGCAACGGCGTGCTGGTGTGCTGTCTGCCGGGTTCGCCGGGCGCTTGCCGGACCGGTTGGACACAGATCCTGGTCGGGCAGTTGGACAGTCGCACCGGTCCGTGCAATTTCACGCCTCACCTCAAGCCCCAGGCGGGCGTCGTGCCGGTGGCCTGCGAGGCGCGCTCGTGAGCGGCCGGGGGTGTGGAACGGCGTGCGACAGCGCAACCTTGATGCCGGTGGATGAGGCCATTCGTCATCTGCTCGACCAGGCGCCACTGCCACCACCGATCCAACGGATTGGCCTGGACCAGGCCCTGGGCCGTGTATTGGCTGGCGATGTCCTTTGTCCCATGAACCTGCCTGCCTGGGACAACAGCGCCATGGACGGTTATGCGCTGCGGGCCGCCGATCTGTCTCCCACTGGGGGATACCTGGCGTTGAGCGGACGAATCGCCGCTGGCGATGGACCGGGTGAGCCGTTGCGGGAAGGGCAGGCGGTACGGATCTTCACCGGCGCACCACTGCCGCCGGGTGCCGACACCGTGGTGCCCCAGGAGAGTTGCCGGATGGAGGGCGAGCGGGTCTGGTTGCCGTCGGCCAAGCAAGGGGACCACGTGCGCAAGGAGGGTGAAGAGCTGCGTCGAGGCGAGCGCTTGTTCAAGGTCGGTACTCGCTTGCGGGCCCAGGAGTTGGGGCTGCTGGCCGGCGCCGGGATCGCTGAGGTGGAGGTCTATCGTCCATTGCGGGTTGTCCTGCTCAGCAGCGGCGACGAACTGCGTGAGCCGGGTGAGCCCTTGGCGCCAGGGCAGATCTATAACAGCAATCGCCGTAGCATCGCCGCGTTGTTGCGCGGCTGGGGTTTCGAGGTGCATGACTTTGGCGTCATGCCCGATCGACTCCAGGCCAGTCAGCAGGCACTGAGCCTGGCGGCCGCCGACTGCGATGTGCTGCTGACCTCCGGCGGCGTCTCCGTGGGCGAGGAAGATCATCTCAAGCAAGCCATCGAGCGCCTCGGTAGCATCGACCTCTGGCGCCTGGCGATACAACCGGGCAAACCCCTGGCCTTCGGCGAGGTGGCCGGTACACCCTGGATCGGGCTGCCGGGTAACCCGTCGGCGGCGCTGATCACGGCGTTGGTGGTGGTGCGACCTTTCCTGTTCCGCGCCCAGGGCATGGATCAGGTGCTGCCCGTTCCTTTGCACTTGCCGGCAGGTTTCGACTGGTTGCAGCGCAATCGTCGCCGCCAGTACCTGCGAGCCCGATTGGTGCCAGATGCCGAAGGTCATCTGTGTGTGGTACTGCATCCGCAGCAGAGCTCGGCCATGTTGACCGCCGCCTGCTGGGCCGATGGTTTGGCGGTGGTGGAGTGCGAGGCGCAGGTGCACAAGCACGACCGGGTGATGTACCTGCCGTTTGCCGAACTGATGCATTGACGGCAATTGACTGCCGTCAAGGTCGCCGGCTGACGACTGGCTAGACTGGCGGCGCCCCAGGTTTTCTCACGAGGATGCCCCATGCAACTGGTTTGCCCGGCAGGGAATCTGCCTGCCCTCAAAGCGGCGGTGCGCCAAGGCGCCGATGCCGTCTATGTCGGCTTTCGCGATGACACCAATGCCCGGCATTTCGCCGGGCTGAACATGGACGACAAACAGTTCGACGCGGCTGTCGCACACATCCGCCAGCATCAACGCAAACTCTACGTCGCCGTCAATACCTACCCGCAGCCCAAGGGTTGGGAGCGCTGGCAACGGGCGGTGGATCGTGCCGCCGATTTCGGTGTGGATGCCCTGATCGCCGCCGACCCCGGCGTGCTCGGCTACGCCAGCCAGCGGCATCCGGACCTGGCGCTGCACCTGTCCGTCCAAGGCTCGGCGACCCACGCCGCCGCGCTGGCGTTCTACGCCCAACGCTATGGCATCCGCCGTGCGGTGTTGCCTCGGGTGCTGTCCCTGGCCCAGGTCCGGCAGGTGGCGGCGGGCAGCCCGGTGCCCATCGAGGTCTTCGGCTTCGGCAGCCTGTGCATCATGGCCGAGGGGCGTTGCCACTTATCGTCTTACATCACCGGTGAATCACCGAACCTCTGTGGCGTCTGCTCGCCGGCGAAGGCCGTGCGCTGGAGCGAAGACGCCGAGGGGCTGAGTGCCCGCTTGAGCGAAGTGCTGATCGACCGCTACACCCCACAGGAATCAGCCGGTTACCCGACCTTGTGCAAAGGCCGTTTCCTGGTCGGCGGCAAGCGCTTCCATGCGCTGGAAGAGCCCACCAGCCTGGACACCCTGGACCTGTTGCCGGAGCTGACAGCCATCGGCGTCGAGGCGGTGAAAATCGAAGGCCGCCAGCGCAGCCCGGCCTATGTGGAACAAGTGACCCGGGTCTGGCGCGCCGCGCTGGATGCACACCGCGCCGCGCCGCAGCGTTTCCGTGTGCGCGAAGAATGGCGCCAGGTGCTGGCCGGCCTGTCGGAAGGCAGCCAGACCACCCTGGGCGCCTACCATCGATCATGGCAATGAGGGAGGCCAGATGAAACTCAGCCTGGGACCAGTCCTGTTCTATTGGGACAGAACACAATTGGGAAATTTCTACGCCGAGATGTCGGCATTGCCGCTGGATGTGATCTACCTGGGGGAAACGGTGTGTTCCAAACGCCGGGCATTCTCCCTGGATCAATGGCTGGGATTGGCGCGCGAACTACAGGCGTGCAGCCAGGCACAGATCGTGCTGTCGAGCCTGACGCTGATCGAGGCGGCCTCGGAGTTTTCCACGTTGCGTCGCCTGTGCGACAACGGCCAGTTGCTGGTGGAAGCCAACGACATGGGCGCCGTGCAATTGCTGGCCGAACGCAAACTGCCTTTTGTCGGTGGTCCGGCGCTGAATCTGTACAACGGTCATTCCCTGGCGCAGTTACTCGACAGCGGCATGATCCGCTGGGTGCCGCCGGTGGAGTGCTCGGCGGCTCTGATCAGCGATGTACTGGAACAAGTGCGGGAAATGGATCGCGAATTACCCGAGGTGGAAATCTTCGCTTATGGACATTTGCCCCTGGCTTACTCGGCGCGCTGCTTTACCGCCCGGGCAGAAAACCGGCCCAAGGACGACTGCCAGTTCTGTTGCATCAACTACCCCGACGGTCTGGCGCTGAGCAGTCAGGAAGGTCAGCAATTATTCACCCTCAATGGCATCCAGACGATGTCTGGCGAGGTAAGCAACCTGCTCGCCGATTACAGCGCCTTGCAGGCTTGCGGTGCCGACTTGCTGCGCCTGAGCCCGAGAGCCCAGGGCATGGCTGAAGTGGTCAGTGCCTTCGACCGGGTTCGCCAGGGCGAGGCGCCGCCGCTGTTTGTCGAAGGGTGTAACGGTTACTGGCACGGCCATGCCGGCATGCTGAAAGTAGAGGAGGCCGGGTTGTGTTGAGTCCGAAGAAATGGATGCTCAAAGGTGCCGACCGCGTGCTGCCGCTGCTCGGCAAGGTACCGTTCGTGGTGCAACGCCTGGCGTTGCAGCAGGCGCTCAATCGGTGCCTGGCCGAACCGTTGCGCGATGGCGGGTTCGATGTGTTGCGTGATCGCTGGCTGTGCCTGCGAGTGCCTGACCTGGGTTTGCGCTGGTACCTGACGCTGGGGCGCGGGGGGCTGCGCATTGCCGAGCGGGCCGAAGCCCAGGTCACCATCAGCGGCAACTGGCGTGAGTTCCTGTTGCTGGCCAGTCGTCAGGAGGACCCCGATACGTTGTTCTTCCGGCGACGGCTGGTCATCGAAGGCGATACCGAATTGGGTCTGGCGCTGAAGAACCTGATCGACAGCCTCGACCCTGATGTGTTGCCGCCATGGTTGTGGCGCAACCTGGAGCGGGCGGGGAAAGGCGTGGCGACGGTGGGATGAGATGAAGGCTCCTGATGATTTGCCTCTGGTGTACTCCTGCTCCGGTTGCTCCAACGTCGCGCAGTTGGCCAATACCGTCGCCCTGCGCCTGGACCGCGCAGGACTGGCCGAGATGTCCTGCATTGTCGGAGTGGGTGGGCATGTCGCGGCGCTGGTCAACAAGGCGCGCTCGGGGCGGCGGATCATTGCCTTGGATGGCTGTCCCTTGCAATGCGTGCAGGGCTGCTTGCAGCAGCACGCGTTGAAGGCGGATGTGCATGTGATCCTGAGTCAGTTGGGCTTGCGCAAGCGGTATGGGGTTGATTGCACGGAAGATGAGGGGGATGTGTTGTTCGAGTACCTCGTACCGATTGTCGGGGTGCCGAGCGCAGATTAAAGGGGCCACTAACATCCTGTGGGGCCTGCGATCACCGCAGGCCTTGTGGTGAGGGGATAAATCCCCTTGCCACCGTGCCGCGCTATTGCTGGTAATCCACCAGCGCATCCTCGGCCAGGATACGAATGTTGCGCCGCTCCATGGCGATCAGGCCGCCGTCCACCAGACGATGGAGAATGCGCGAGAAGGTTTCCGGCTGGATTCCCAGTTTGGAGGCCACCAGGCGCTTGGACACTTGCAGCACAAGCTGGCCGTCGCGGGGATCGCGTTCCTGCAGCAGGAAATTGATGACACGCCGGCTGGCGCTGGCCAGGGTCAGGTTGTCGATGTCCTTGAGCCGCTGGTGCAAGTGCACGCTCATGCTCGCCAGAATCGCCAGGCAGACCTTGGGCTGATCTTCAAGTGCCTTGCGATAATGGGTGCCTTCGATACTCACCAACACACTGTCCTTGAGCGCTGCTGCGCTCACCGGATAGCAACGGGCCTGGCTGAACAGCAGCGCTTCGGCAAAAGTCTGGCCGGGCTGGATGATCTCCACCAGGTTTTCCTGGCCCTCGCCGGTGACCCGGAACAGCTTGACCTGGCCGCTGATCAGCAGGAAAAACCGCTTGGCCGGGTCGCCCTGGTGCATGAGCGTACCGTTGCACTCCAGGCGCTTGAGCACGGCCAGGTTGCACACGTCTTCGAAGACGTGCTCCGGCAGGTGGCTGAACAAGTGGTGACGACGCAACATTAGAATGATGGAAGGGTGAGTCAGCATGGCGTACCTCCGCGTGCCGTCATGGTAGAACCCCGCGCGCCGCCGGCCTATGCCTCGGCAGGCCTACCTCTGAAGAGGGATGGCTCGTGCACTTGCTCCGAATCCCCACAATGTGATCAGTGCCAGACACAAAGCCAGCAGACACCAGGAACCAGGAACCACTGTGGGAGCGAGCCTGCTCGCGATGGCGGTGTGTCAGCTTGCTGTGATCTTGGATGTGCTGACGGCATCGCGGGCAAGCCCGGCTCCCACAGGGGATCTATGTCGGACGCAATGCCAACAGACACCAGACACTCCTGTGGGAGCGAGCCTGCTCGCGATAGCGGTGTGTCAGCTTGCGGGGATGTTGGCTGTGCTGACGCCATCGCGAGCAGGGCTCGCTCACAGGGGATCTGTGTCAGACACACTGCCTGCAAGCACTAGGTGGGGGAGCTGATTCAACCGGCTCCGCGCAGATGCTCCATCGCCCAGACCGCCGCCTCGACCCGCGAGCGCAAGCCGAGCTTGTGCAGCAGGTTCTTGACGTGGACCTTGACCGTGCCTTCGGTGATGCCCAGTTTGTGCCCGATGACTTTGTTGCTGTAGCCGCTGGCGATGGTCTTGAGTACCTGGCGTTCGCGTTCGGTCAGTTCCACTTCGGGTTGGCGCGGTGGGGAGCGCAGGGCCTGGGCCATGACGCGGGTCAGGCCGGGGCTGATCACCAGGGCCCCGCCCAGGGCGTCGCGGATGTACTGGATCAGCAATTCGGGTTCCATGTCCTTGAGCAGGTAGCCGTTGGCGTCCAGGCGCAGGGCGTCGCGGATGTCGTCCTCGGCGTCGGACACCGTGAACAGCAGCACCTTGCCGCTGTAGTGCATGGCCCGCAGCCGACGCAGGGTCTCGATGCCGTTCATCTGCGGCATGTTGTTGTCCAGCAGTACCAGATCGGGCTTGAGCGGCTCGATCAGCGCCAGGGCTTCCTCGCCATGGTTGGCTTCGCCGACAACCAGCAAGTCGTCTTCCAGTTCGAGTATCTGGCGGATCCCGTGACGCATCATCGGATGGTCGTCGACCAGCAGCAGGGTGTGGCGCAGAGGGGCGTTCATGGTGCGATGCCTTCGGAGTATTGGCCCAGGAATTCCGGTTGGAAACGCACCTGGATACGGGTGCCCTGGGGAGTTCTGGAGAGGATCTGCAGCTGCCCGCGCAGGCTGCGGGCCCGTTCGTTCATGATGTTCAGGCCATGGTGTTCGCGCTGGTCCACCTGACCGCTGAAACCACGGCCATCGTCATCGATCGACAGTTGCACCGTCTCGCCTTCCTGGCGCAACTGCAACCAGGCATTCTCGGCATGGGCATGGCGCAGGCAGTTGGACAAGGCTTCGCGGGTGATCTGCAGGATGTGGATCTGCTCGCTGGCCGACAGCTCGAAGGCCAGGGTGTCGATGAACAGGTGCACCTGGAAATCCCCGCGGGAGGAAAACTCTTCGGCGGTGTCCTTGAGCTCCTCCACCAGGCCATCGTCGTGGATCTGCAAGCGAAACGTGGTCAGCAACTCGCGTAACTGGCGGTAGGCGTTGTTGAGCCCTTCGCGCAGCTCGCCAGTGACGGTTTCCAGGGTCTGCACCGGTTCGCCGCGGCGCAACAGAGTCTGCATGCGGCTGACTTGCAGCTTCATGTAGGACAAGGCCTGGGCCAGTGAGTCATGCAACTCCCTGGCAATGATCGTGCGTTCGTCAAGCAGCAGCAGGCGATGGTCCTGCTCGCGTTGGCGCTTGAGGGACAGGGAGGTGCCGATGAGGTTGGCCAGGGCCTGGATCAGTGCGGTCTCCCAGGGTTGTGCCGCGTGGCCGTCGACAAAGTATGCCTTGAGTTCTCCCAGTTCATTGCCCTGGTTGCTGATGCTGAACGTCAGTGGTTGCGCAACCCCATGTTTCTGGCAAGTGGCGCAATCGCTGCTGGCGCAGACTTCGCGATTGTTGGCGCCATGAATGGCCAGCAGTTGCCGGGCGGGAGCCTGCAATTGTCCTTGCAGGCACAGCGACAGGCGCAGGCCTGGCAGCTTTTGCTGGAAGCGCTGGATCAACTCGTCCAGGCCTTGGGCATTGGCCTGGCGCGTGGCCAGGCTGCGGCTGCTCTGGTACAGCAATTCCAATGCGGCGTTGGCACGTTGCAGATTCAGGGTCTTGTGTCGAACCTGATCTTCCAGGGTGCGGTGGGACTGCTCGATGGTTTCGGCCATGGTATTGAAGCTGGTTGCCAATTGGCCCAGCTCATCTTCGGACTGATGATTGACCCGCACATCGAATTCACCACGGCGAAAGCGCTGGGTTGCGACCACCAGTTCCTGCAACGGTGTGACCACGCTGTATTGCAGTTCGTACAGGCCGATGAGCAGGATGATCATGGTGCTGAACAACGCCATGCCCTGGATCGTCTGTTGCCAGCCCTGCTTGTGTTCGCTCTGGCGTTGCAACAGGTTGACGAACTGGTCCAGTTGCGCGACGAAGGAATCCGCGTTGGTCTGGAAGACGGCCGAGTCGCCGCGCTCGACGGCAGGACGCAGTGTCTGGTTCCAGCGTTGCAGGAGATCGCGATAACTCTGGTGCAGGGCGGTTGTCGGGCCGTCCTCCAGCACGGCGCGAAGCGCAGGACTATCGAGGCGTTGCTGCAGACTGTCGATGATCGTCGGGATGTCATCGGTGGCAGCGGCTGCCAGCTTCCAGCTCAGGTGGTAGGTCTCCATGCGCACCGAACCGGCCGTGTTGATCGCTGCCGCGTCGCCCTGGCTGAACCAGGCGATCAATCCAGCGCTCAGGGAACTGGCCAACGCCAGGATGGCGATCAGGATCACCGCCACTCCGGCTCGCGCGGGCAGGGAACTGCGCAGCCAGCCCATCATCTCGGCTGGTCCGGCAAAAATATCTGTAAAGCGAACATGGGACATCCCGGATCAAGGGGTGTTGCAGCCGATCCGGGCGCACTACCTCTAAAGAGTTGTTGGCCGTTCCGTTTCTGTAAAAGCTTTGGCCAATTCGTTCAAGACATTGATAAATAAAGGGTTGTATCAATATCAGGAACTACCTCCTTGGAGGTAGATGGGCCAAGCATAGGTCTATACGCGTTGATGGCTCTTTGACTCACGTCAAGTTTTTGCGGGATAGCCGTCACTAGTCTGCGCTCATCCAATTGATGGGAGCGTCGTGATGCGAGCGCAAGTGCAACAAGGGCTGGTACTGGGGATGAGTACCCTGGCCTTCACCGTCTGCTTCATGGTCTGGATGATGTTTGCCGTGCTGGGCGTTCCGATCAAGGAGATGCTGGCCCTCAACGAAACCCAGTTCGGCCTGCTGGCCGCCACCCCGGTACTGACCGGTTCGCTGGTGCGCCTGCCCCTGGGGATTCTGACCGATCGCTTTGGCGGACGGATCGTGTTCTTTGTGTTGATGCTGTCCTGCGTGTTGCCGCTGTACCTGATCACCCTGGCTTCCGAGTTCTGGCAATTCCTGGTGCTGGGCCTGTTCGTCGGCCTGGCCGGTGGTTCGTTTTCGGTCGGCGTTGCCTACGTCGCCAAATGGTTCGACAAACAGAACCAGGGCTTCGCCATGGGCGTGTTCGGTGCCGGCAACGCCGGTTCCGCGCTCACCAAGTTCCTGGCGCCGGCCCTGATCGCCCTGGGCACCTGGCACTTGGTGCCGAAAGTGTTCAGCGCCATTCTGTTCATTACCGCGTTGCTGTTCTGGTTCCTTACCAGTGAGAAGAAAGAGCACCGCAGCGTCAGTGGCACGGGCCTGCGCGAACAACTCAAGGCATTGAAAGAACCGGCCGTCTGGCGCTACTGCCAGTACTACTCGATCGTGTTTGGTGGCTACGTGGCCCTGGCCCTGTGGATGACCAAATACTACGTGCAGGAATACGGTTTCAGCCTGCAAAGCGCAGCGCTGCTGGCCGCGTGTTTTTCCCTGCCAGGTGGCGTACTGCGTGCCGTCGGTGGCTGGATGTCGGATCGCTGGGGCGCCCAGAGCGTGACCTGGTGGGTGTTGTGGGTGAGCTGGATCTGCCTGTTCCTGCTGTCCTACCCCCAGACCCAACTGCAAGTGCACACCGTCAACGGCCTCGTCGACTTTCACATCGGCCTCAATGCCACGCTGTTCACCGTGCTGCTGTTCGTGATGGGCATTGCCTTCGCGTTCGGCAAGGCCTCGGTCTTCAAATATATCGCCAACGACTACCCGAAAAACATGGGCGCGGTATCCGGCATCGTCGGTCTGGCCGGCGGCCTGGGCGGCTTCGTTCTGCCGATCCTGTTCGGTGCCCTGGTGGACCTCACCGGCGTGCGCTCGTCCTGCTTCATGTTGCTGTACGGCGTGGTCTGGGTCTCCCTGATCTGGATGTACCTCAGCGAAATGCGCAAGCGCCCGCTGCTGGGTAAGCAACCGCTAGCCAGCCAACCCCCGTTTTCCAGCATTGCCCAAGGAGAAGAACATGTCCGTTCTGCAAACGCCTGACAAAGGCCCGGTCATTCATGACTGGCGCCCGGAAGACCCGGCCTTCTGGGGCCGCAGTGGCAAACAGACCGCACGCCGCAACCTGTGGATCTCGATCCCGGCGCTGCTGCTGGCCTTCGCGGTGTGGATGGTCTGGAGCACGGTGATCGTGCGCCTGAATGCCATCGGTTTCAGCTTCAGTACCGACCAGTTGTTCTGGCTGGCGGCACTGCCGGGTCTGTCCGGCGCGACCTTGCGGGTGTTTTACTCGTTCATGGTGCCGATCTTCGGCGGACGGCGCTGGACCGCCCTGAGCACCGCGTCGCTGCTGATACCTGCGCTGTGGATGGGCTTCGCCGTACAGAATCCGACCACGCCCTACAGCGTGTTCGTGCTGATCGCGCTGCTCTGCGGTTTTGGTGGTGGCAACTTCGCCTCGAGCATGTCCAACATCAGCTTCTTCTATCCCAAGTCCCAGCAGGGCACCGCCCTGGGGTTGAACGCCGGCCTGGGCAACCTGGGCGTGTCGGTGATGCAGTTCAGCGTGCCGCTGGTGATTTCCTTCGGGGTGTTCGGCTTCATGGGCGGTCAACCCCAGGTGCTGGCCGACGGCAGTTCGTTGTGGCTGCAGAACGCCGGCTTCATCTGGGTGCCGTTCATCCTCGCTGTGACGCTGATTGCCTGGTTCGGCATGAACGACCTATCCAGTGCCCGTGCTTCGTTCAGCGAGCAGGCGGTGATTTTCAAGCGCAAGCACAACTGGCTGATGTGCTGGCTGTACCTGGCCACGTTCGGCTCGTTCATCGGTTTCTCTGCCGCGTTTCCACTGCTGATCAAGACCTCGTTCCCCGACGTCATTGCGCTCAAGTTTGCCTTCCTCGGCCCCCTGGTGGGGGCGCTGGTACGGCCGTTGGGTGGCTGGCTGGCGGACAAGCTCGGTGGCGCGAAAGTCACCTTGTGGAACTTCGTGCTGATGATCGCGATGGTGTTCGGCGTCCTGCACTTCCTGCCGCAAGGTGGCCAGGGTGGCAGCTTCTACGGCTTCCTGGGCATGTTCATGTTGCTGTTCATCACCACCGGCGTGGGCAACGGTTCCACCTTCCGCATGATCCCGGTGATCTTCCGCACCCTTCACGAGAAAGCCGCCCTGGGCAAGAAGCCCGAGCTGCGTGAGCAAGCACTCAAGAACGCCGGCAAGGAATCGGCCGCGGTGTTGGGTTTCAGCTCGGCCATGGGTGCCTTCGGTGCGTTCTTCATTCCCAAGTCCTTCGGCACTTCGATGGCCCTGACCGGCGGCCCGGAGATGGCCTTCTACATGTTCGTCGGCTTCTACCTGAGCTGCATCGTGGTGACCTGGTGGTGGTACGCGCGCAAGGGCGCCGCGACTCCCTGCTAAGACGAATTCAAACAGTGGCCTGTACGGTTAATTAGCGTGCTCAAGTTCGAGTGTCAGGACTCGTCGGGCAAGGCGCCATGACGAGTCGTAGCCCGCTACGGCGAGGAATGGCAACGCAGCTTGACGAGTCCTGGCGCCGAAATTGAGTGCGCTAATTAGCCACACAGGCCACCAGTGCGTGGGCGGGGCGCAGACCCCGCGGAGCAAGCCTGAGAGGAAAGACATTGTGAGTCATTTACTGGATCAACTGCGGTTCTTCAACCGCAAGCAAGGCGAGTTTTCCGAGGGGCATGGCGAGACCCGCAAGGAGTCCCGGGACTGGGAGAACGTCTATCGTTCCCGCTGGCAGTACGACAAGATCGTGCGCTCCACCCATGGGGTGAACTGCACCGGCTCGTGTTCGTGGAAAATCTACGTCAAGAACGGCCTGATCACCTGGGAAACCCAGCAGACCGACTACCCGCGCACCCGCAACGACCTGCCCAACCACGAGCCACGCGGCTGCCCTCGCGGCGCGAGCTACAGCTGGTACATCTACAGCGCCAACCGGCTCAAATACCCGAAGGTACGCAAGCCATTGCTCAAGCTGTGGCGTGACGCCCGTCAGACCCTGCCGCCGGTGGAGGCCTGGGCCAGTATCGTCGAAAACAAGGCCAAGGCCGACTCGTATAAAAGCAAGCGCGGCATGGGTGGCTTCATCCGCTCCAACTGGGAAGAAGTCAACGAAATCATCGCCGCGGCCAACGTCTATACCGTCAAGCAACACGGCCCTGACCGGGTGGTGGGCTTCTCGCCGATCCCGGCCATGTCGATGGTCAGCTACGCTGCCGGTGCGCGCTACCTGTCGCTGATCGGTGGCGTTTGCCTGAGCTTCTATGACTGGTACTGCGACTTGCCACCGGCCTCGCCGATGGTCTGGGGCGAGCAGACCGACGTGCCTGAATCGGCCGACTGGTACAACTCCAACTACATTATTGCCTGGGGCTCCAACGTCCCGCAGACCCGTACTCCCGACGCGCACTTCTTTACCGAGGTACGTTACAAGGGCACCAAGACCGTGGCGATCACTCCGGACTATTCGGAAGTCGCCAAGCTCACCGACCTGTGGCTCAACCCCAAGCAGGGCACCGACGCTGCGCTGGCCCAGGCGTTCAACCATGTGATCTTCAAGGAATTTCACCTGGACAAGCCCAGCGCCTATTTCACCGACTACGCCAAGCGCTACACCGACTTGCCGGTGCTGGTGATGCTCAAGCCGATGCTCGGTGCTGCGCCGGGTTCGGGTTACCAGCCGGATCGCTTCCTGCGGGCCAGCGATCTGACCGATAACCTTGGCCAGGACAACAACCCCGAGTGGAAAACCATCGCCCTCGATGCGGCCGGCGAGCTGGTGTCGCCTCAAGGCTCCATCGGCTATCGCTGGGGTGAGAAAGGCAAGTGGAACATCCTGCCCCGTGAAGGCGGCGAGGGGCGTGAGATCGACCTGAAGCTGAGCCTGATCGGCGGCGATGTGGCCGAAGTGGCCTTTCCGTACTTCGCCGGTGAAACCCAGGAATACTTCCAGCACGTGGCCGGTGACGCGGTGCAGTTCCGCCGGGTGCCGGTGCACAGCGTGGTGCTGGCCGACGGCAGCGTGGCCAAAGTCGCCACTGTATTCGACCTGTCGGCGGCCAACCTGGCGATCGACCGTGGCCTGGGCGGCGCCAACGTAGCCAAGGACTACAACGACGCCTCGGTGCCTGGTACCCCGGCCTGGCAGGAGCAGATCACCGGTGTCAGCCGCGAGAAGGCGATCCAGATCGCCCGTGAATTCGCCGACAACGCCGACAAGACCCGCGGGCGTTCGATGATCATCGTCGGTGCGGCGATGAACCACTGGTACCACATGGACATGAACTACCGCGGGCTGATCAACATGCTCATGCTCTGCGGTTGCATCGGTCAGACCGGCGGCGGCTGGGCTCACTATGTAGGCCAGGAAAAACTCCGTCCGCAGTGCGGCTGGCTGCCCCTGGCCTTCGGCCTGGACTGGAACCGACCTTCGCGGCAGATGAACGGCACCAGTTTCTTCTACGGCCACAGCTCCCAATGGCGCCACGAGAAGATGAGCATGCACGATGTGCTCTCGCCCCTGGCGGACAAATCGCAGTTCCCCGAGCATGCCCTGGACTACAACATCCGCGCCGAACGCGCCGGTTGGTTGCCCAGTGCGCCGCAGCTCAACACCAACCCGCTGCACATCTGCCGCGACGCCGCTGCCGCGGGCATGGAACCCAAGGACTACGTGGTCAAGTCCTGGCAGGACGGCTCGCTGCGCTTCGCCTGCGAGCAGCCCGACAACCCGGTGAACTTCCCGCGCAACATGTTCATCTGGCGCTCCAACCTGTTGGGTTCTTCGGGCAAGGGCCACGAGTACATGCTCAAGTACCTGCTCGGTACCAGGAACGGCGTGATGAACGAAGATATCGGCCAGGTCGGTGACTGCAAGCCGACCGAGGCCGAATGGGTCGACGAAGGCGCCATCGGCAAACTCGATCTGGTGACCACCCTGGACTTCCGCATGTCCTCGACCTGCGTGTACTCCGACATCGTCTTGCCGACCGCTACCTGGTACGAAAAAGACGACATGAATACCTCGGACATGCACCCGTTCATCCACCCGTTGTCGGCGGCCATCGATCCGGCCTGGGAGTCGCGTTCGGACTGGGAAATCTACAAGGGCATCGCCAAGGCGTTCTCGGCCATGTCGGTCGGACACCTGGGTGTCGAGAAGGACCTGGTCACCGTCCCGTTGATGCACGACAGCGTCGGTGAGTTGGCCCAGCCGTTTGGCGGCACCGACTGGAAAACTGCCGGGGTGGCCCCGCAACCGGGCAAGAACGCCCCGAACCTGCAAGTGGTGGAACGCGACTACCCGAACATCTACAAGCAATTCACCTCCCTGGGTCCGATGCTCGAGAAGCTCGGTAATGGCGGCAAGGGCATCAACTGGAACACCGACACCGAGGTGAAATTCCTCGGCGAGCTGAACCACCACGAAGTGGACGCCGGTATCAGCCAGGGCCGGCCAAAAATCGACAGCGCCATCGACGCCGCCGAAGTGATCCTGTCCCTGGCCCCGGAAACCAATGGCCACGTAGCGGTCAAGGCCTGGGCGGCGCTGTCGGAGTTCACCGGCATCGACCACAGCCACCTGGCGGTGTCCAAGGAGCACGAGGCAATCCGCTTCCGCGACATCCAGGCCCAGCCGCGCAAGATCATTTCCAGCCCGACCTGGTCTGGCCTGGAAGACGATCACGTGAGCTACAACGCCGGCTACACCAACGTTCACGAGTCGATCCCATGGCGCACCATCACTGGCCGCCAGCAGTTCTACCAGGATCACCCATGGATGCAGGCGTTCGGCGAGCAGCTGATGAGCTACCGGCCACCGGTCAACACCCGGACTATCGAAGGGGTGAAGGGCAAGCGCAGCAACGGCGAGACCGAGATTGTCCTCAACTGGATCACGCCGCACCAGAAGTGGGGCATCCACAGCACCTATACCGACAACTTGCTGATGCTCACCTTGAGCCGAGGCGGGCCGATCATCTGGCTCTCGGAGATCGACGCCGGGCGCGCCGGCATCGAGGACAACGATTGGGTCGAGTGCTTCAACGCCAACGGTGCGCTGACCGCCCGGGCGGTGGTCAGCCAGCGGGTCAAGGAGGGCATGGTGATGATGTACCACGCGCAGGAACGGATCGTGAACGTGCCCGGTTCGGAAACCACCAAAACCCGTGGCGGCCACCACAACTCGGTGACCCGCGTGGTGCTCAAGCCCACCCACATGATCGGTGGCTACGCCCAGCAGGCCTACGGCTTCAACTATTACGGCACGGTCGGTTGCAACCGCGACGAATTCGTCGTGGTGCGCAAGATGGCCAAGGTCGACTGGCTCGACGGTTCCAGCGGCGATGACCTGCCGCGTCCCTTGCCGACTGAGCTGGATTGAGGAGATTGAAATGAAGATTCGTTCACAGATCGGCATGGTCCTGAACCTGGACAAATGCATCGGTTGCCACACCTGTTCGATCACCTGCAAGAACGTCTGGACCAGCCGTGAAGGCATGGAATACGCCTGGTTCAACAACGTCGAGACCAAGCCCGGCATCGGCTACCCCAAGGAATGGGAAAACCAGGACAAATGGAAGGGTGGCTGGGTCCGCAATGCCGACGGCTCGATCAACCCACGCATCGGCGGCAAATTCCGCGTGTTGGCGAATATCTTCGCCAACCCGGACCTGCCGGGCCTGGACGACTATTACGAGCCGTTCGACTTCGATTACCAGCATCTGCACACCGCGCCCCTGGGCGAGCACCAGCCAACCGCGCGGCCGCGTTCAGTGGTTTCCGGCAAGCGCATGGAGATCGAGTGGGGCCCGAACTGGGAGGAAATCCTCGGCACCGAATTCGCCAAGCGGCGCAAGGACAAGAACTTCGACAAGATCCAGGCGGACATCTACGGCGAGTACGAAAACACCTTCATGATGTACCTGCCGCGCCTGTGCGAGCACTGCCTGAACCCGGCATGCGCGGCGTCCTGCCCGAGCGGTGCGATCTACAAGCGCGAAGAGGACGGCATCGTCCTGATCGACCAGGAAAAATGCCGCGGCTGGCGCATGTGCATCAGCGGCTGCCCGTACAAGAAGATCTATTTCAACTGGAAGAGCGGCAAGTCGGAAAAATGCATCTTCTGCTACCCGCGCATCGAAGCCGGGATGCCAACGGTCTGTGCGGAGACCTGCGTCGGCCGGATTCGCTACCTCGGCGTATTGCTGTATGACGCCGACCGCATCAGCGAAGTGGCGAGCACCGCCAACGAACAGGACCTGTACGAGGAGCAACTGGAGATCTTCCTCGACCCGAACGACCCGGCGGTGATTCGCCAGGCCCTGGCCGATGGCGTGCCACAGTCGGTGATCGATTCGGCGCAACGCTCGCCGGTCTACAAGATGGCCGTGGATTGGAAGCTTGCGCTGCCTCTGCACCCGGAATACCGCACCTTGCCGATGGTCTGGTACGTACCGCCACTGTCGCCGATCCAGAACGCTGCCGCCGCCGGCACCGTGGGCATGAACGGGGTGATCCCGGACGTCGACAGCCTGCGGATCCCGCTGCGCTACCTGGCCAACCTGCTGACCGCCGGCGATGAAAAGCCGGTCAAGCTGGCCCTCAAGCGTCTGCTGGCGATGCGTGCCTACAAGCGCTCCGAACAGGTGGACGGCGTGAAGGACCTGCAAGTGCTGGCCGATGTCGGCTTGAGCGTGAACCAGGTCGAGGAGATGTACCGCTACCTGGCCATCGCCAACTACGAAGACCGCTTCGTCGTGCCGAGTGCCCACCGCGAAGACGCCATGAGCGATGCGTTCGCCGAGCGTTCCGGGTGCGGCTTCAGTTTCGGCAGCGGTTGCAGCGGCAGCTCCGACACCAACATGTTTGGCGGCAAGAAGGCCAACCGTCGTGACGTGATCAAGACCGTGCAGTTGTGGGAGGAATGAGCATGCGCATTCTCAAGGTGATTTCGTTGCTGCTCGACTACCCGACCGAAACCCTGGTAGCCGGTCGTGACGAGTTGGAACAAGCGATTCTTCAGGCCCGGGAAATCAGCCCAAACCAGCGTGCCGGATTGTTCGAATTGTTGGAGGTGATCTGCGGCAAAGACCTGATGGACGGCCAGGAACACTACGGCGCGTTGTTCGGCCGTGGACGTTCGCTGTCGCTGTTGCTGTTCGAACATGTCCACGGCGAGTCCCGCGACCGGGGCCAGGCCATGGTGGACATGATGGCCCAGTACGAAGCGGCCGGTTTCGCCATCGGCGTGAAGGAGCTTCCCGACTACATCCCGTTGTACCTGGAATATCTCTCCACCCGTGAGGACCTCGAGGCCCGCGAGGGTCTGGCGGATGTCGCACACCTGCTGGCCTTGCTCGCCGCGCGCCTGGATGAGCGTGAAAGCGCCTACGCCAGTTGCTTCCGGGCCTTGCTGCAGATCGCCGGGGCCGAACCCCAGGGCGCGGTCGCCGAGTTGCGTGAGCAAGTGAAGGCCGAGCCACGGGATGACTCCCTCGAAGCACTGGACCGGGTCTGGGAGGAAGAGGCGGTGGATTTCATGAAGGCCGAACAGCAGGACCGTTGCAGTTCGCTGCCGAGCGCGCCGGGTAGGTCCCGGGAAGAAAGTGCGGTGCCGTTGCATTGGGTGGATTTTCAGCATGAAGGGCGGGCCGCTGCGCCGGCCGGGGAGGTGGGCAATGTCTAAGTGGGATTTGTTGTTGTTCGGGGTGTACCCCTATGTCGCCCTGGCGATCTGCCTGATCGGTAGCTGGGCGCGGTTCGACCTGGCCCAATACACCTGGAAAGCCGGCTCCAGCCAGATGCTGAGCAACCGCGGCATGCGGGTGGCGAGCAACCTGTTCCACGTCGGCGTGCTGTTCGTGCTGGCCGGCCACTTCGTGGGCCTGCTGACGCCGTCGGCGGTCTACCACCATGTCCTGAGCACCGAGAACAAGCAGTTGTTGGCGATGGTGTCCGGTGGCTTCTTCGGCGCACTGGGCCTGATCGGTTTGCTGATGCTGCTAAACCGGCGCTTGAGCGACCCGCGGGTTCGCGCTACGTCCAATACCTCGGACATCCTGGTGTTGGTGGTATTGCTGGTGCAGTTGGTACTGGGGCTGATGACCATCGTTGCCTCCACTGCCCACATGGACGGTTCGGTGATGGTGATGCTGGCCGACTGGGCGCAGAACACTGTGTTGTTGCGTCCGGTTGACGCTGCCACGTCGATTGCGCCGGTGGGCCTGGTCTACAAGCTCCATGTGCTGCTGGGCCTGACCCTGTTCGTGCTGTTTCCGTTCACCCGCCTGGTGCACATCGTCAGTGCGCCGGTCTGGTACCTGGGACGGCGTTATCAAATCGTTCGGCAGAAATTCTGAGGAGGCGATCATGGCCAGTGGATGCGGATGTGGTGGTGGTAACGGCGGCAGCGGCGGCTGTGGTTCTTCGGCAAAAGCGGCGCCCGTGGCGGACGTCGCGCCCCTGGGGGCGGTGCAGTTCGAGCCGGTGGCGGTTGAGCAAGCGCCGCCGCAGTTGATCGCCAGCAGTGAGCAGGAGTGGCCGATCATCAGCGTCAACGGGGTCTCGATCACCCCGCAGGCGATGGCCCAGGAGCTGCAGTATCACCCGGCGCGAAGCCGTGAGGATGCGGTCTATCAGGCGGCGCGGGCTCTGGTGATTCGGGAGTTGCTCCAGCAACGCATTACCGAGCTGGGCTTGTCCCTGCAGGTCGGTGCCGGTGAAAACGAGGAGGAGGCGGCGACGCGGCTGCTGCTCGAGCGCGAAGTGCAGGTGCCGCAATGCGACGAGGCGACCTGCTTGCGCTACTACGAAAGCAACCGGGCGCGCTTTCACAGCGCACCGCTGCTGGCAGTGCGGCATATCCTGCTCGAATGCGCGCCGGACGACGCCGAGGGTCGCAGCCTCGCGCATGTCCAGGCCGAGCTGCTGCTGGAAAGACTGGACCAGGCCCCGGGCAGCTTCGCCGATCTGGCCCGGATGCATTCGGCTTGTCCGTCCAAGGAGCAGGGCGGGTCGCTGGGGCAGATCAGCAAGGGGCAGACCGTGCCCGAGCTGGAGCGCCAGTTGTTTGCCCTGCCGGCGGGATTGTGCGGAAAACCGCTGGAGAGTCGCTATGGCTGGCACGTGATCAGCATCGACCAGCGTATCGACGGCCAGCCGTTGCCTTACGAGGCGGTGGCGACGGCGATCCGCACTCAGTTGCAGCAGGGCGTCTGGCAGAAAGCCCTGGTGCAGTACCTGCAAACCCTGATCGGTGCGGCGGACATCCGTGGCATTCATCTTCAGGGCGCCGACTCGCCGTTGGTGCAGTGAGCATCGCTTCGAACAGGGGGCATTCATGAACGCTGTGCTGCAGGATGGATTTGGGCGCCAGATCGATTATTTGCGGATGTCGGTGACCGATCGTTGTGATTTTCGTTGTGTGTATTGCATGGCGAAGAACATGACCTTCCTGCCGCGCCAGCAGGTATTGACCCTGGAAGAGCTCCAGCGGTTGGCGCGGCTGTTCGTCGGCCTGGGGGTGAAGAAGATCCGCCTGACCGGCGGCGAGCCGTTGATTCGCCCGGGCATCGTCGGGTTGTGCCGCGACATCGCGGCATTGCCCGGCCTGCGGGAGCTGGTGATGACCAGCAACGGCTCGCAGCTGGGGCGGTTGGCCCGGCCGCTGGTCGACGCTGGTGTCAAGCGCATGAACATCAGCCTCGACAGCCTGGACGGGGAACGCTTTCGGGCCATCACCCGTAACGGCAACCTCGACCAGGTGCTGGCGGGCATTGAAGCGGCGAAGACGGCCGGGTTCGAGCGGGTCAAGCTCAACTGCGTGGTGATGAAAGGGCGCAATTTCGATGAGGTGCCGGCGTTGGTGCAATACGCCATCGAGCAGCGCATTGATATCAGCTTCATCGAGGAAATGCCGTTGGGAGAAGTAGGGCGTTCCCGGGGTGAGTCGTTCTGTTCCAGTGACGAGGTGCGGGCCGTGATCGCCCGTCATCACCGATTGCTCGACAGTGCCGAGAACAGCGGCGGGCCGGCGCGCTATGTACGCCTGGAGCAGCATTGTGCAACCCGGATCGGCTTCATTTCGCCGAACACCCACAACTTCTGCGCCAGTTGCAACCGGGTACGCATGACCGTTGAAGGGCGCTTGCTGCTGTGCCTTGGGCAAGAGAACTCCCTCGACCTACGTGGCCTGTTGCGGCGCTATCCGCTGGATGATCAGCCGGTGATCCAGGCGGTGCAACACGCCTTGCGCGGCAAGCCCCTGCGCCACGACTTCAACCCGGATGGGGAGGTGCAGATCGTGCGGTTCATGAACATGAGTGGGGGGTGAGGAGCATCGTTGCCTGTGCTGGCGCTATCGCGAGCAGGCTCGCTCCCACATTGGGTTTGGGTTGATTGCGAGATCTGTGTTCACCCAAGTCCCCTGTGGGAGCGAGCCTGCTCGCGATGACGGCAGCCCAGTCACATCCCTACCAATTGACTCCCCCGATTCTTGACATCAGTCAATTGCAAACCAGCCTTCAACCCGTACTCTCCACTGCATATTGTGTTTTATGAACTTAAAGAGTCTATATGTAGTGTCTGGAGCCCAAATGCAAAGCACGTTGATCTCAGTAGGGTGCAACCGCCTGCACAAGCGCGACGGCAGTGTGGTCGCCTTTGATGCGGACAAGATTCGTCAGGCGCTGATCGCTGCCGGCAAGGCCACCAGCGAGTATGCCGAGGCCGAAGCCGAAGAGCTGCTCAAAGCCGTGCTTGCCCGGTTGGAAGGGCAGTCGCGATTGAACGTCGAGCAGATCCAGGACCGGGTCGAGCGGGTGCTGATGGATGCCGGTTTCTTCCTCGCCATGCGTGCCTACATCGTTTATCGCGAGCAACACGGACGCCTGCGCCGGGATCGTCGCACCCTGGTGGAAGTCGCGACCTCGATGAACGAATACCTCGACCGTGAAGACTGGCGTGTGCAGGCCAACGCCAACCAGGGTTATTCCCTCGGCGGGTTGATCCTCAACGTGTCCGGCAAGGTCACCGCCAACTATTGGCTCGACGAAGTCTACAGCCAGGCCATCGGCGAGGCGCACCGCGAGGCCGACTTGCACATCCATGACTTGGACATGCTCGCGGGCTACTGTGCCGGCTGGTCCTTGCGCACGCTGTTGCACGAAGGCCTCAATGGCGTGCCGGGGCGGGTCGAGGCCGGACCGCCCAAGCATTTGAGCAGCGCCCTGGGGCAGATGGTGAATTTTCTTGGCACCCTGCAGAACGAATGGGCCGGGGCCCAGGCCTTCAGCTCATTCGATACCTATTTGGCGCCCTACGTGCGCAAGGACCGGCTCAACTACGACGAGGTCCGCCAGTCGTTGCAGGAGTTCATCTACAACCTCAACGTCCCATCGCGCTGGGGCACGCAAACGCCGTTTACCAACCTGACGTTCGATTGGGTCTGCCCGCAGGATCTGCGTGAGCAGATTCCGATCATCGGCGGCGAAGAGATGCCGTTCGCCTATGGCGACCTGCAAGCGGAAATGGAGCTGATCAATCGTGCCTACATTGAGGTGATGCAGGCCGGCGATGCGAAAGGGCGGGTGTTCACCTTCCCGATCCCGACCTACAACATCACCCACGATTTTCCATGGGACAGTGAAAACGCCGACCGCCTGTTCGAAATGACCGCCCGCTACGGCTTGCCGTACTTCCAGAATTTCCTCAACTCGGATATGCAACCCAACCAGGTGCGGTCAATGTGCTGCCGCTTGCAACTGGATGTGCGCGAGCTGCTCAAGCGCGGTGGTGGCTTGTTCGGTTCGGCGGAGCAGACCGGCTCGCTGGGGGTGGTGACGATCAACTGCGCACGGCTGGGCTACCTGTACAAGGGCAACACCAGCGCACTGTTGCAGCGTCTCGATACCCTGATGGAACTGGCGAAAGAAAGCCTGGAGGTCAAGCGCAAGGTGATCCAGCACCACATGGATGCCGGCCTGTATCCCTACACCAAGCGTTACCTGGGTACCTTGCGCAATCACTTTTCCACCATCGGCGTGAACGGCCTGCACGAAATGCTGCGCAACTTCACCGACGACCAACAAGGGCTGCACACCGAGCAGGGGCGCGAGTTCGCATTGCGGTTGCTGGATCACGTGCGGGCGACGCTGCTGCGTTTCCAGGAGGAAACCGGCCACCTCTATAACCTGGAAGCCACGCCGGCCGAAGGCACCACCTATCGTTTCGCCAAGGAAGACCTCAAGCGCTACCCCGATATCCTGCAGGCCGGCAGCCCGGTTGCGCCGTACTACACCAACTCTTCGCAACTGCCGGTGGGGTTTACCGACGATCCGTTCGAGGCCCTGGAGCTGCAAGACCAACTGCAATGCAAGTACACCGGTGGCACCGTGTTGCACCTGTACATGGCCGAACAGATTTCTTCCACCCAGGCCTGCAAGCAATTGGTGCGCAAGGCCCTGGGGCGCTTCCGGCTGCCGTACCTGACGGTCACGCCGACGTTTTCCATCTGCCCGGTGCACGGCTACCTGGCCGGTGAACACGAGTTCTGTCCCAAATGTGACGAGGCGTTGTTGCTGCAACAGCAGCAGGCACGCAGCGTTCACTGATCCGATCATCCACCGCAAGGAGTTTCACCATGAATGAATCGAGCAATCGTCCACTGGCCCAGCGCCAACGTTGTGAAGTCTGGACTCGGGTGATGGGGTATCACCGCCCGGTGGCAGCGTTCAATCCTGGCAAGCAATCCGAGCACCGCGAGCGGGTGCATTTCACTGAACGCGCGGCCGGGCGTCCATGAGTCGAGTGCTGCGGGTCGGGGGCATGGTGCCCCTGACCACCCTCGATTATCCGGGCCAACTGGCCTGCGTACTGTTTTGCCAGGGCTGCGCCTGGCGTTGTCGTTATTGCCATAACCCGCAACTGATCCCGCCACGTGGCAACGAGGAAGTGGATTGGTGTCGGGTTCTGGCGTTTCTGCAGCGCCGCCAGGATCTGCTCGACGCCGTGGTGTTCAGCGGCGGTGAGCCGACCTTGCAGGACGGCCTGCCCTCGGCCATGGAGGAGGTACGGCAGTTGGGTTTTCGCATCGGCCTGCACAGCGCCGGTATCAAGCCGACGGCGTTCGCCAAGGTGATCAGGCAAGCCGACTGGGTGGGCTTCGACGTCAAGGCGCTGCCCGGAGATGCCCTGGACGTGACCCGGGTCGAGGGCAGTGGCACGGCCAACTGGCGCAGCCTCGACCATCTGCTGGACAGCGGCGTGGATTACGAGTGTCGCACCACGGTGCATTGGCATCTGTTCGACCCCGAACGGCTGTTGACCCTGGCCCGACGCCTGAGCGAACGGGGTGTCACCCGGTTCGCCGTGCAACTGGTGCGCACCGCCCGGATGCTCGACCCGCACCTCTCCAGCGTTTCGGCACACGCCTTGCAGCCCGAACTGTGGGCTGCCCTGCGCGAATTGTTCCCGTCATTCGTTTTGCGCAGCTGAACCGCTGTCGGGACGCACGACACCGCGGCCCGGGATGACCGGGCCACTCTTTTTTCCGAGGTTTTCAAATGCGCTGCCGGATCGGCAGGTAGTTGAACAGGGAGCATTTGATATGACCAGACTCACCACCGCCCAGCGTATCGTGATCGGCTTTGCCATCGCGCCACTGGCCTTGATCGCCCTGGCGTTGTACGCCTTGCACGACCTGGCTGTGTTGCGCGACCAGGCCGAGCAGATCGTCAGGCAGGATTGGCCGAAGATCGACCCGATCATGGTGATCGCCACAGGTGTGCGCGATAACGCCAGGAATACCCGGGACTTGCTGATCGACAAGAACAACACCCAGGTGCAGCAATCCATCGATGCCACGCGGCAACGCATCACCGAGGCCTTCGCGACGCTGGAGCCGCTGTTGTTTCAACCCGAAGGCAAGGCAGCTTTTGCCGAACTGAAGAAGCATCGAGAGGCTTACGTGGCCGCGTTCGTCCAGGTGCAGGCATTGATCCGCCAGGGCGCGATGGATGATGCGCTGACGCAACTCAGGCAGGGTGTGATCCCGGCCGAGCTTGAGGTGTACAAAAGCCTGGAAGGGCTGATGGCGATGCAGGGAAAGCTCTTTGTCGAGCGTGAGCGCCTGGCCCAGGCGCGCTACAGCGACGCGCGGCGCAACATGTTGACACTGGTCCTGGCTTGCCTGGCCCTGGTGAGTACCGTGGCGATACTGGTAACCCGCAGCGTGACCCGTCCGTTGGGCGGTGAACCCGATGATGCCGCACGGGTGCTGAGCCACATCGCCCAGGGTGACCTCACGATTCGGGTACCGGTGGGCGTCGGCGCCAACGACAGTGTGATGAGCAACATGCACGACATGCAGCAGAGCCTCAACACCATGGTCCGTCACATTGCGGCCTCGGTAGACCGGGTGGCCAGTTCATCCGAAGAGCTGAGTGCGGTGAGCAGCCAGACCAATAGCACGCTGCAGTTGCAGGGCATGGAGATCGAGCAGGCTGCGGCGGCGGTGAACCAGATGACGGCGGCGGTGGACGAGGTGGCGCGCAACGCCGTGAGCACCAGCGAAGCCTCGCGGGTCTCCGAGCAGACCGCCCAGCGTGGCCGTGAACAGGTTCAGCAAACGGTCGCTTCCATTTCGGCGTTGGCGGACGGTGTGACGGACACTTCGGCGCGCATCCAGCAGTTGGCAGGGCGGGTCGAGGACATCAGTTCGGTGCTGGACGTGATCCGCGGCATCGCCGAACAGACCAATCTCCTGGCCCTGAACGCCGCCATCGAAGCCGCCCGGGCCGGTGATGCCGGGCGTGGCTTCGCGGTGGTGGCCGACGAAGTCCGCGCGCTGGCCCATCGTACTCAGGACTCGACCCGTGAAATCGAGGACATGATCGGCAACATCCGCCAGGACAGCGGGCACGCCGTGACGGCCATGCAAAGCAGCAGCGAGCGGGTACAGGCCACCTTGCAGGTCGCCCAGCGCTCCGGTGACGCCCTGGATGAAATCGCTCGCTCCATTTCGCAAATCAACGAGCGCAACTTGATGATCGCCAGTGCCACGGAACAACAAGCCCTGGTAGCCCGGGAGGTGGATCGCAACCTGGTGGGCATTCGCAACCTGTCGGAGCAGGTGCTGCTGGGGGCACGGCATACCGACACGGCCGGCCAGGACCTGGCGCAGATGGCCGGCTCACTGCATGAGACGGTGGCGCGGTTCAAGGTGTAGTCGAGTCGGGGTGAAAGGTATGTGGGAGCGAGCCTGCTCGCGATAGCGGTGGGGCAGTCCAGGAAGATGTTGGATGTGCCGGCGTCATCGCGAGCAGGCTCGCTCCTACAGGTTTTGCGTTGTACGGGATGCTGTGTACGCCGCAAACCCCATGTGGGAGCGAGCCTGCTCGCGATAGCGGTGGGTCAGTCCAGGATGATGTTGGATGTGCCGGCGTCATCGCGAGCAGGCTCGCTCCCACGGGTTTGGCGGCGTATACACAGTCTTGCGGGATCACCACCCCCAGAACTGCAACCACCACCCATACCCCGCCAAGCCGCAGGCCGATGCCAGGCATGCCATGGCGGGCAATCGTCGAACCGGGGGCATCTGTTCCAAGCGTTTCCAACCCAGCCACAGACTCCAGGCCATCGCCGCCAGCAAAATCGCGGCCCGGGCTGGCTGCACCCATTCGAGTAAGAACCCTTCATAGCGCAACAGCTTCACCGTAGTGGCCGACAAGCCGAGAAAAAGTCCTGCACCACCAAGAGGCGTCAAGGTGATGGCCAAGGGCCAATAGTGTGCAGTATCCCCCGATATTTTCGCCGCCAGACGTATCAGCAGCGTCAACGAGCCACCCAGCAGCAAGGCACTCATGCCCAGGTAGGCGAGGATGCAAAACCCATCGAGCCAGCTGAAACTGTCATTGAGTTGCGGATAGTGCGTCAGCAGCCACCAGGGCGCGTTGTCCTGAAGGGGCCAGAGCACGTCATGGGTCACCAGCCACTGGGCCAGGTTCTGTTTCAAGGCGATGAACCACGGACTGACGGTCCACTGAAAAGCCCCCATGGCCAGGCCTATGACGCCGAACAACAGCAAGCGCACATCCCACGGCGAGACGCTGTTCGGTGTCGAACGGAGGATTTCCTGGTTGCTGGAACGGGCGATCAGGCGGACGGCGTCACGCTGGCCGCTGCAGCGACCGCAGGCATGGCAGTCGGCGGCGCTTCGCATGCGACGAATGTCCAGCAACGGTGCGCAATTGGGCGGTGGTCGACGGGGCGTCGGGTTTTCCAGCCAGCGTTGTTCGTCCACCTGAAAATGCACTGGCGCCAGGCGGGCGAGCAGGGCGAAGACACCGCTGACCGGGCACAAGTAGCGGCACCACACCCGTTTGCCCCGGGCGAACAACAAGCCGACGATCACTGCCGCGATGGTCGAGCCGCCCAGGATCAACAGCGCAGCCTGGGCATAGTCATAGACGCTGACGAGTTGGCCATAGATTGTGGTCAGGCAGAACGCCACGGTCGGCCAGCCGGCCCAGCGCAAGCCTCGGGGCATGCCCAGGCCTTTGCCGTATCGGCTGGCCCATTCGCTCAAGGCACCTTCGGGACACAACACACCACACCAGAGCCGGCCGAACAGCACGATCGACAGCAACACGAAGGGCCACCAGAGGCCCCAGAACAGAAACTGCGCAAGCAACGTGAGGTTATCGAACAGGCGCGCCTGACTGTTCGGCAAGGACAGGAATGCAGGTACCACCAGCAGCACCCCATAAAACAGCACCACCGCCCATTGCATGGCGCGAATGGTCGCGCCGTGGCGTCGCATGCCGTCACCCAGGCGCTGGAGCCAGGCATTCAGGTCGGGCATGGCAGGGGTTCCTCCTTGCGGGGCCGCAGCCAGCCGACGACTGCCAGCCAATAGCCGATCCACGCCAGCAACGTCAGCGCGCCGGGACTCGCGCGATACCCGGCAAAATCAGCGAGGAAACCACCGAACCCATGACCGTCATCCAGGATCGCGCTGCTGTCCCACAACGCGTCACCAATGCCGCGATACACTGCCTCAGGCCAGTCCATCGCCAGCAACTGCCCGCCGATCCGCTCGATGCCGCTGA
The DNA here is from genome assembly GCF_001269905.1 of Pseudomonas corrugata. Classification (GTDB taxonomy): domain Bacteria; phylum Pseudomonadota; class Gammaproteobacteria; order Pseudomonadales; family Pseudomonadaceae; genus Aquipseudomonas; species Aquipseudomonas corrugata. The sequence goes on from NZ_LHVK01000003.1 coordinate 1,140,422, forward strand.
CCAGCAACGCCGCTCCAAGCAGCAAAAGAATCGCTTCGCTGATAGCAAAGAAACGTGGCCATGAGATGACCCGTCGACTGCTGTGCAGCAAGGAAACGGTCAGCAGCGCCAGCACCAGCCCAGCCACCGCGCCAACGGCAAACAAGCCCAGTTGCGACCCGTGCAAGCGAGCACCGGCGCCATACAGGAACACCACGGTTTCGCTGCCTTCGCGGCTGACGGCCAGCAGCGCCAGGACCAGCAGTCCCAGGCCACCCTGGCGGCTCAGGCGCTGATCGGCGTGGCGGGTCAGCTCCTGCTTGAGCGTGCTGGCGTTGCGGTGCATCCAGCCCACCATCTGCACGATCAGCACACTGGCGACCAGCGCCAGCGAGGCCTGGAACCATTCGTTGGCCGCGCCGCTCATGGCCTCGCCGGCCAGCAGGATCAGACCAGCCAGCCCGGTCGAAAGCAGCAGGCCCAGGGCCGCGCCGCTCCATACGTAGCGCAGTAACGGCCGGGTCTGTTGCTGACGGCTGACCCAGGCCTGGAGAATCCCGAGCACTAACAATGCCTCGACGCTTTCGCGCCAGACAATAAACATCGATTGAGTCATGCAAACGCCTCCTGCTGACCGATCACTGGGCCAGGATGCCGCCCTCGGGCAGTTGCGGATTGAATTCATCGAAAAACGGATAGCGTCCCGGACGCAGCGGGTGAATCACGACAAAGGTGGTGACCCCCGGCGACAGCACTTTTTCCACTCGCAACGGTGTGCTCTCGAACTCTGCCGGGCCCTGGCCGATGTTGTTCAGTACGATCTTGAAGCGCTGCCCGGCCGCTACTTCCAACAGCGGTGGGGTGAAATGTCCGTCGCGGATGCTCAGTTCATAGGTTGGCAACTCGGCCTGGGCCATTGAAGGCAGCACGCTCGCCAGCATCAGCCAGGCCAAGCGTCCATGCCTTGTGGCTGGCTGCCCGCAGGTTCGACGGGCCACCTTCAATACCCGCCTTTCTTGCCGATCCCGGCGTAGACGAATTCGTAATGCAACTCACAACGTTCGAACCACGGCGCGACGCCGGTTTCCTTATCGGTATGACGACCAAGTGAGCCATGACCGCCTGGGGGCAGGACGGTGAAGGTCAGTTGATATTTGCCCGGGCCGAGCAGCTTCACGTTGTCGCCATAGTGGGGTCCGTCATTGGCGACCATGGCGTGGAAGTCACCCTTGAGTTCGGTGTCGGTGCCCTGTTTTTTCAGCCGGAACGACACGTTGAGGTAGGGTACGAAGCTGCCTTCCTGGAAACCTTGCTGGTTGTCCGCCGTGGCGCGGATGTCGGCTTCCAGGTGGACATCGGAATCGGCGGTGGCGCGCATCATGCCGGCTGGGGCCATTTCAATCGGTTGCAGGTACACCGCACCGACTTCCAGTCCCGGGCACTGTTGTGGTTCGCCGATGGGGTATTCCTTGGCCTGGGCCAGCGGCGTGAGAACAAGGAGGGCGAGAGACAGAGGTACAAGTGTGCGCATGATGGCTTCCTGGACAACGTAAGAGTTGGCCGGAGTCTAGGGAGCTTTGCTGCGAATAATAATGATTATTGTCAATTTTCAGCGTGATTCCATGAAAGCGATGAGAGGAAGGCTCTTGATCGAAATCAAGGGCTGTACGGGACTGGCGCGGTAGGGTGCAGCTACACCCATCTGTCAGCGGGGTTCCCATGGCCAAGCCCTTTCCCGTAAGTCCCAAACACCCTGAACGCATCTGCTGGGGCTGCGACCGTTACTGCGCGTCGAACGCCCTGGCCTGTGGCAACGGCGCCGACCGGACCATGCATCCGGCTGAGATGATCGGGGAGGATTGGTACCTGCATGGGGAGTGGGGATTGGAATTGACTGACATAACAGGAAAGGTCGTGGACCCGAGCGCCAGTTCCCTGAAGGAATAAAACGCTCTGTGGCGAGGGGATTAATCCCGCTGGGCTGCGCAGCGGCCCCAAAATCTTGCGGTCGCTGCGCAACCGAGCGGGGCGGTGCGACGTTTCGATAAATCCCCCTCGCCACATTAAAACCTGCCAGCCTGGAACTACCTGGCCGGCAGGTGTGCTCAGAGCTTCGGCATCTGCCCGATCCGCCCCATCATCTCGGTCACGATCTGCAAGTCCAACATGAACTGCTCGACCGTCTTGAACTCGTTGTCGTTATGCCCGGTGTATTTGACGTCGGGCATTGCGAGACCGAACTGCACGCCGTTGGGCAGATCGTGGACCGACGTGGCGCCTGCGGAGGTGCCATATTTGTGTTCCATGCCCAGGTTCTCGGTGGCCACTGCCAGCAGCGCCTTGACCCATTCGCCCTCGGGGTTGCGGTACATCGGATCATCGATGGAATAATCGAAGGCCACCGCTACGTGGGACTTCTTGCTCCATGCCGCCAGTTTATCGGCAATCTCAGTCTTGAGCGCTTCGGTGGACTTGCCGACTGGAACGCGCAGGTTGACGGCGAGCTTGAAGGTCTTGTCATCCATCCCGACATAGGTCGGTGAGGCGGTCAACGGGCCCATGAATGCATCGGAGAAGCCAATTTCCAATTGTTTGCCCAGGTAGTCCAGGCCCCAGTTGTCGGCGGCGTAGCGGGCGGCGTCGGTGATGTGGTTGTGCTTGAGCACCACCTGGCCCTCGAGGCCGTTGATGAAGACCAACATCCGTGCCACCGGGTTCACGCCTGTTTCGGGTTCTGACGAATGAGCGGAAACACCGGTAAAGGTCAGTTGGACCCCCTTGTCGACGACCTTGCTGGCGACCTCGAAGTTGCCGCCGTTGCGCTTGGCATAATCGGTACCGGCCTTGAGCAGGCTGGCGGCCAGTTCGGCAGGCTTGTCAGCGACGAAGGTGGCCACCGATGTCGATGGAATCTGGTTGGTTGCCAGGCCACCAGTCAGTGCTGTGATTTCGGCGCCTTTGCCTTGTGCAGGACGGCGGGGGAAGTTCGCCATGACCGTGCCGTAGCCTTTCTCAGCAATCACGACAGGGTAGCCGCCATCCAGTGCCAGGTTGTAATTCGGCGTCGGATTGTGTTCGAAGTAGTAGGGGATCGCGTCACCGGTGGTTTCCTCGGTGGTGTCCACCAGCAGCTTGAAACTCCTCGCCAGCGGCAGCTTCTCTTCCTTGATGATCTTCATGGCATAGAGCGCTACGACGATACCGTTTTTGTCGTCCTCGGTACCCCGGCCGTACATGCGGTCTCCCACCAGGGTGACTTTGAACGGATCGAGCCGTGTGCCGTCCTTCAGCACCCAGTTTTCCGGCGTCACCGGCACCACATCGGCATGGGCGTGGATGCCTACGACTTCGTCGCCACTGCCCGGCAGGGAAATTTCATAGACACGGTTGTCGACGTTGCGGAAGTTCAGGTTGAAGGCCTGGGCGAGGCTCTTGATCTTGTCGGCGATCTTGAGGAATTCGGGATTCTCGTGCTGAGCCACGCCGTCTTTGCGAAAGGTCGGGATTGCCACCAGCTCTTTCAGGGTTTCGGTGGCTGCGTTGCCGTATTTCACTCGCGCGTAGATGCCCAGCAGACGATGGATTTCATTCTGCTGTTCGGACGAAAGGGGGTTGTTGTCGAGAAAGGCACTGATGGCCGGGCCCAGGCCAGCCGTTTTGGCCAGGTCGCTCTTGGCCACATTGCCCAGAAATTGCCTGAAGTCTGTGACCGAAGTGTCAGCGAGGGTTTTGACGAGCGTTGCGCTCTGCTGTGCGGTGATGTTGGCGAACGCTGGCGCGGAGAACGTTGCGAAGCTGGACAGCAGCAGGGTGGTCACAGCCAGGTGCTTGAGCGAGAAGTCCATTGCTGGGGGGCATTCCTTTGCAGAGGAGTTGAGAGAAGATGTTTCATTGGCGAAACAACTACGCAACCTAACACTGCTGCTCAGCGGGCAGGGAGCCTATGAAGTGGATTTGTCGCACACTCAAGCAAAAACGGCGCAGAAATGAAAAACAACCAGGCGGGCAGCGCCACTGTGCGAGCCTGCTCGCGATGACGGCCGTCCATGCAACATCAGTGCAAGCTGACCCACCGCTATCGCGAGCAAGCCCGCTCCCACATTGGATTGGCGGCGTCCGCAGCCTTTGCATATGCCACCTGACCTTGTGGGAGCCGGGCTTGCCCGCGATGACGGCGGTACATTCAACCTCTGCGTGACAGACCCACCGCTATCGCGAGCAGGCTCGCTCCCACAGAGGACTCAGGGTGTATGCGGTCTTTGCATATGCCACCTGACCTTGTGGGAGCCAGGCTTGCCCGCGATGACGGCAGTACATTCAACCTCTGCGTGACAGACCCACCGCTATCGCGAGCAGGCTCGCTCCCACAGAGGACTCAGGGTGTATGCGGTCTTTGCATATGCCACCTGACCTTGTGGGAGCCGGGCTTGCCCGCGATGACGGTGGTACATTCAACCTCTGCGTGACAGACCCACCGCTATCGCGAGCAGGCTCGCTCCCACAGAGGATTCAGGGTGTATGCGGTCTTTGCATATGCCACCTGACCTTGTGGGAGCCGGGCTTGCCCGCGATGACGGCGGTACATTCAACCTCTGCGTGACAGACCCACCGCTATCGCGAGCAGGCTCGCTCCCACAGAGGACTCAGGGTGTATGCGGTCTTTGCATTCACCACCTGATCTTGTGGGAGCCAGGCTTGCCCGCGATGACGGCAGTACATTCAACCTCTGCGTGACAGACCCACCGCTATCGCGAGCAGGCTCGCTCCCACAGAGGATTCAGGGTGTATGCGGTCTTTGCATATGCCACCTGACCTGTGGGAGCCGGGCTTGCCCGCGATGACGGCGGTCCAGTCAGCATTTCAGTGACAGATCCACCGCTTTCGCGAGCAAGCCCGCTCCCACAGGCCATTACGGTGTTGCTTAATGCGGGGCGCGGGGGATGGTCTTGAGCAGATCTTCTGGGCTGATGTGACCGACCACCGGCTGAGCGGTGCTGCCCGGCAACGGCAGGTCGAGGATGTGACCCTTGATCTTGCCGACCACGTGCATCTCGCAGGGTTTGCAGTCGAACTTCAATGTCAGGACTTCATCCCCGTGGATGAGCTGCATCGGCGCGACCTTGGTGCGTACGCCGGTGACGCCCTTGGCCTGCTTGGGGCAGAGATTGAACGAGAAGCGCAGGCAGTGCTTGGTGATCATTACCGGCACTTCACCGGTTTCTTCGTGAGCCTCGAACGCCGCGTCGATCAGCTTGACGCCATGGCGATGATAGAAGTCCCGGGCCTTCTGGTTGTAGACGTTGGCCAGGAACGACAAGTGCGACTCCGGGTACACCGGCGGCGGACTGGTCTCGGCCTTGCGGCCACCGCGGGGGTGAGCTTTGATGCGGGCGGCGGTCAGGGCTTCGATGGCTTCGCGACGCAGGGCCTTGAGCTGCGAGTTGGGAATGAAGAACGCCTGGGGCGCATCCAGCTCGATGGCGGTGGCGTGGTATTCGGTGGTGCCCAGTTGGCCGAGCAGGTCGTGCAATTGCTCCAGGGCCTGCTCCGGCTTGTTGGCCACGCCGAACGGTCCGGCCAGGGCGACGCTGGCACTGATGCCTTCTTCGCTGGTGGCCGTCAGTTCCAGGTGTTCTTCGCGCAGGCGCGCGACCCACGCCAGGCCGACACGGCGCTCGGATGAGGTCTTGAGCAGGGCTTGCTGCCAGTTATGGTCCAGGTTGCGGCTCAACGGGTGGTTGGGGCGCAACTGGTACATGCCCGCCGGCATCTCGTTCGGCTCGACGCGGTAGCGGTAGCGCTTCTGGCCGTCTTCTTCGAACTCGCCTTTCGGCTCGGTAATGTTGGCCCGGAAGCCCACCACTTCACGCTTGACCAGCACGTTCAGGCCGTCGCCGTTGGACAACGGATCGAAGGTCACGACCTGCAGGTCGCGCTTGCCGACTTTTTCCACCACGCCCACCGGCACGCCGGTGAAGGTCGGTGAGTCGAAGGCACCGATGTCGATCTTGCGCTCGCTGACGAAGTAGTCGGTGCTGCCACGGTGGAAGGTCTTGTCCGGGTCGGGCACGAAGAAGTGCGCGGTACGACCGCTGGACGCGCGGGCCAGGTCGGGGCGGTCTTCGAGGACGTCGTCCAGGCGCTGGCGGTAGTAGGCGGTGATGTTCTTCACATAGCCCATGTCCTTGTAGCGCCCCTCGATCTTGAACGAGCGCACGCCGGCTTCCACCAGGGCGCGGATGTTGGCGCTCTGGTTATTGTCCTTCATCGACAGCAGGTGTTTTTCGTAGGCGACGACCCGGCCCTGGTCGTCCTTGAGGGTGTAGGGCAGGCGGCAGGCCTGGGAGCAGTCGCCACGGTTGGCGCTGCGCCCATTCTGGGCATGGGAGATATTGCACTGGCCGGAGAACGCCACGCACAGCGCGCCGTGGATGAAAAATTCGATGGCGGCATCGGTTTCGTCGGCGATGGCGCGGATTTCCTGCAGGTTCAGCTCGCGGGCCAGCACCAATTGCGAAAAACCGGCCTGATCGAGGAACTTGGCCCGGGCGAGGGTACGGATGTCGGTCTGGGTGCTGGCGTGCAGCTCGATCGGCGGGATGTCCAGCTCCATCACCCCCAGGTCCTGGACGATCAATGCATCGACACCTGCATCGTACAACTGATGGATCAGCTGGCGGGCCGGCTCCAGTTCGTTGTCGTGCAGGATGGTGTTGATCGTGGTGAACACCCGGGCGTGGTAGCGATGGGCGAACTCCACCAGCCGGGCAATATCGCCCACCTCGTTGCAGGCGTTGTGACGCGCGCCGAAACTCGGGCCACCGATATACACGGCGTCGGCGCCATGCAAGATGGCCTCGCGGGCGATGGTCACGTCGCGGGCAGGGCTGAGCAATTCGAGATGATGTTTGGGCAAGGACATGTGTTTTTAGTCAGGCTGGTCACGGTCGAAGCGGCCATTGTAGCTGCCAGGCGCCTTGCCGGCACCTGTGGACTTGGATTTGCGCGTTCCGGACCGATGCACGGCTGTCCCGTACAAGGATCAACCCGATGTTGCGCTGGCGCTGCACCAGCGGTTCCGCCCGGTGTTCTTGGCCAGGTACAAAAAGGCGTCGGCGGCTTTTATCAGCATGGCGGGCGTCACATCCACCGTGCCCGGCTGGCTGGTGGTGATGCCGGCGCTGGCCGTGACGATGCCCAATGGATGATCGACATGTTCGATGTCCAGCGCCCTGATGGCGTCGAGGATTTCCTGGGCGATCTTGCTGGCACCCGTGCTGTCGGTATTGGGCAGCAGAACGGTGAATTCTTCGCCGCCGTACCTGACCGCCAGGTCGCCCGGCCGCTTGACCGCGCCCTGGATCGCCCCGGCAATTGCCCGCAGGCACTCATCCCCGGCGGCGTGTCCGTACTTGTCGTTGAAGCGCTTGAAGTAATCGACATCGAGCATGATCAACGCCAGGGAGGAGCCCTGACGCCTGGCCAGGCGCAGCTCATCGGCCAGGGCAAGGTCCAGCTTCCTGCGATTGCCCAGCCCGGTCAGGCTGTCGGACAGCGCCATGTCCCGCATGCTCTGGTGCGCATGACGGATCTGCTTTTCCATGCTCATCCGGTAGCGCAGTTGGCTCAACACGATGAGCCCGAAGCCGAGCAGGATGACGATCAGGAAAACCAGCACGAACCCGGTCTTGAGCAGATCGCGACGCCAGGGCGCAGTGATGGAGTCCCGGGACAGGCCGGCTTCCACCACCAACGGGTACGTGGTCAGGGCACGGTAGCCATACAGGCGTTCGGTGTCGTCGATCACCGCACGGGCTTCGGCGGTGCCCTGGTTCGACGTCGGCAGGAAGTTCTTGAAGATCACGCTATTGACCAGGCTCTTGCCGATCACTGTCTCGACGAAGGGGCGCCGGACCAGAACGGTACCGTCGCGCATGGCCAGGACCAGGGCGCCCTTGTCATCGATCTTGAAGTCGCCATAGTAGTCCACGAAATAGCTGACCTTGACCGTTCCGAGCAGTACGCCGGCGAACGAACCGTCGGGGTTGTTCAGGCGTCGGGAGATGGGAATGACCAGATCATTGGTGGACCGGCTCCTGATGACCTCGCCGATGCGCACGTTTCGATCCGCATGGGTGCGGTGATACTGGAAATAATCACGGTCGGCGTTGTTCGCCGGCTCCGGGATCGTCTCCTTGTCAGTGACCACCCATTGTCCGTCGGGCCCGTAGATAAACAGTCCGTGCAACTGCGGGATGATGGCGGACTGCTGCACCAGCAGCTTGTGGATGCGCGAGATATCGATGTTCTCGATCCCGTCACCTTCCACCCGTTCGGCGAGTGCGGCGGTGACTACGTCCACCTGGCGGATGGTGTCTTCGGCGTGTTGGGCTGTCGCCCGCGCCAGGTTCGTCACCGAATCGCGGGCGGCCGAAAATGCAGCACGGTAGTCACGCCATGTTCTCCAGCCTTCAACGGACAGGAAGGCTATCACCACCACCAGCATGAAACTGATGGTAAGCCTCAATGCCGCGCCTGGCCGCGCAGCCTGGGGGTCGAAGTCCTCGACGGAGCTTTCGCTCTTGGGCTCCGGCCGTTTGCGTCCCAGCATCAATATTTCCTTTTACGACAAGTCTGCGCACTATGGCTGCGCAGCCTATCTTATTCAATTCCAGCACGTTAGCCAGTTGCGACGAAGCAGGCGTCGGTGCAGACACAGTGTGGGAGACTCTCATGAAAGTCGGCGTCATTTCCGATACCCACGGATTGCTCCGTCCCGAAGCGCTTGCCGCGCTTGCGGGGTGTGAGCGGATCATTCACGGCGGCGACATCGGCAGCTCGGGGATCCTCGAACAACTGGCGTCCATTGCTCCGCTGCACGTGGTGCGTGGCAATAACGACCTCGATGCCGATTGGGCCGGGTACCTTGCCGATAGTCTGCAATTCGATTTGTGTGGGTGGCAGGTCCTGCTGGTGCATGACATTGCCGATGTGCCCGCTGCGCTCGACCCGGGTGTGAAGGTGGTCATCACGGGGCACTCCCACAAGCCAGGTATTGAATGGCGCGGTGAGCGCTTGTACATGAACCCCGGTAGTGCCGGCCGGCGGCGTTTCAAGTTGCCGGTGACGCTGGGGTTGCTTGAGGTGAGTGCAGGTTCGATCGAGCCGCGGATCGTCTCGTTACTGGAGTGATGGTACGACGTTGACCTCTGCAGCCGCGCTACCAGGTGCTGCCTCACGGCGATGTGTTCGATCTGCATTGAGGAGGGCGTCGGTGGATGAGTCTGAGGATGCCCAGATTGTCGTAAGCTGAGCCACCGCCTTCGCGAGCGGGCTCGCACACAGTAAATCCATGTTCACCACGAGTGCCTTACTCAGGCTGGGCAGACAAGAAAAACACCCGCCTAACTATCAACGGCGGGTGTCTGGGAAAAACCGGCTCAGAAAGGAGGGACCTGGCCGGAGTCGGAAAATGAAATCACGCCACCGGAATCGATGGGTCAGCCGATGCCAGGGCTGTTGCGCGGTCGGCGGCAGGCGGGTAGATCCATATCGAGTTGATCTGGTTCTTCAGGCTCTTGGCTTCCTGACCCACCAGTTTGAGCTGACGATCCCAACCTTCGGTGTACACCGCACCCCAGGCTCCCAGGTCCAGGCAGGTCACGTACTTGGGTTGGCTGTAGGTCATCGGTGCCACGCCCAGCAGGTCGGCGGCGACGTTATTGCCGGCATAGCGGCCCAGGGCGATTGCGTGCTGGCAGGACATCGCCGCGTAGTTGCCCACGGTGTCGGTGGCGGCATAGGCCACGTCACCGGCGGCGAAGATGTGGTCCTGGCCCAATACCTTCAGATTGCCGTCGACGTGCAAGCGGCCCTGGCGATCCCGGGTGCCGGGTACGTGTTCAGTCAACGGACTGGCACGGAAACCCACGGTCCAGACCACGGTGTTGGACTCGATGCGCTGGCCGTTCGACAGGGTGACGCCGCTGGCATCCACGGATTCGACCGAGGCGTTGAGGATCCATTCGATGCCCAGGTGAGCCGACGCTTCGATCAGGGAAGGACGGATGCCTTCGCCCAGGGAAGCGCCGATCTCTGGTGCGCGGTCGACGACGATAACGCGGACGTTGGCCTGTTCGCCCAAGGCGGCGCGCAGGCGGGCGGGCATTTCGGTTGCGGTTTCGATCCCGGTAAAACCGCCGCCGGCCACCACCACGGTGTTGCGGGCAGGGCTCTCCGGCAGGTTTGCGAGGGACTTGATATGAGCTTCAAGACGGGTTGCCTGCTCGATTTCATCGACGTCGAAGGCATGCTCGACGACGCCGTTGAACTCGCGGCGCATCAGTTGGCTGCCGGCGGCAAGCACCAGTCGATCATAGTTCAGCGTGCCTTGGGCGCCGGAGGCGTCGCGATAGCCCACCTGCTTGAGATCGGCATCGACGCTATCCGCCGAGCCTTGCACGAAGTTCACCCCGACCGCGTTGAACAACTCGTCCAACGGGGCCTTCATCGTATGGACGTCCGGCTCATAGAAACGTGGCCGGATCCGCAGTTCCGCCTGGGGCGCCAGGACAGTGATCTGCACATCGTTGCGATCATGCTGGTCCAACAGACGGGCTGCGCTCAACGCGCTCCATACCCCACCGAAACCTGCGCCAATTACCAGAATATGCTGTTTCATGATGTGCTCCCGAAGACAAAATCGATACGTTGAATTGTTCAGCTGTTTCAGCGTGACCGTGTCGCGAAGTACCCGAACGTGCGTGGCTTCATGCATTCAGCTTCGGTTCGCTGTAGGAAATGGTATTCGTCGGCTCGGCGTCCGACACTTCTACATAAGGTCAGCGGGGGCATGTCTGGGTATGAAGGATCTATACGAAGGTGTTAGAGCGATGGGCGAGAGGATTGGCGGTTGGACGCTGTTTTCATGAACCACGCGGAATCTGTGGGAGCCGGGCTTGCCCTAATGCCGATCAGTTAAGCCACAGACCTGTGGGAGCAAAGCTTGCTCGCGATAGCGACAGATCAGTCAACATTGTTGCTGACTGACTTACCGCAATCGCGAGCAAGCTTTGCTCCCACAGGGTTTGTGCGGTTTGATCCTTAACTGACTGGCATTGGGGCTTGCCCGCGATGACGGCGGTACATTCGACATGGATGCAAGCTGACCCAGCGCTATCGCGAGCAGGCTCCCACAGGGGAGTTGTGGTTGGCGCGGCGGGTAGGTTGATTCAGTCGACTGGCCGATTGAGCACCGATTCGATACTGGCGATCAATTCAGCGCAGCGAAACGGCTTGGGAAAGAATGCCACCGGCTCCGCTGCGCCAGCCCTGACCGGGGGCATCGGGGCGAGATGGCCGGTGATGAAGATCACCGGGATATGAATGCCTTGGGCGGCCAGTTCGTTATACATCTGGATGCCGCTCATGCCGGGCATCGTAATATCCGAGATCAGGCAGGCGGTCTGTTCGGGGCCGCTGGAGGACAAGAAATCCGACGCGTTGGCATACGTTCGGACGGTATAGCCGCTGGAGCGCAAGAGGCCGTCCAATGCGATTCGAACGGACTCATCATCATCGACCACTGAAATAATTGCGGTATTGGACATTTAGATACCGAGGGTGATGTCAGGTCGCCATAAAGGCCCCGTCTTCCCTGCAAGATACCTTGTCCTGCCACCCCGCCAAGTTATACCTGGGTATGAACTTTCACCCGGCGCGATGCAGCTCCAGCGCCTGGGCCATGCGGACCAGATCGGCGAACGAGCGCGCACGCATTTTGCGCATGGCCTGGCCCCGGTGGATCTTGACCGTGATTTCACTCAGGCCGATTTCCCCGGCGATCTGTTTGTTCATCAAGCCCGACACGGCCAGGGCCATTACCTGTCGTTCCCGGACCGTCAGGGTGGTGTAACAGTCCTGGAGCTCCTGACGGCTACGGTCAGACTCGCGACGCAGCCGATCCTGCTGGAGGGCGGCGGATACCGCATCGATCAGGTCCTGCTCCCGGAAGGGTTTGCTCAGGAAATCCACCGCGCCGGCTTTCATGGCCTTTACCGTCATGGCGATATCACCGTAGCCGGTCATGAACACAATTGGCAGGTTGATACTGGTCGTTGCCAGTTGCTGCTGGAAGTCCAGGCCGCTGGTGCCTCGCAGCCGTACGTCAAGCAACAGGCAACTGGGCAAGTCGGGGCGAGGGTGTTGCATGAACTCGGTAACCGAGCCGAACAATGCGACCTGCAGGCCAATGGAACGTAACAGGCAGCCGAGTGCCTCGCGCAGCGGTTGGTCGTCATCGACGATATAGACGAGCGGCTCGTCGTTGACGGACTGGCAGCTGGAATGGGTGGGCGTCATTGGGTTTCCGAAACGAATCATGTGCAAGTGAGAGGGGCGGCGTGAAACTGAACGAAGTGCCTTGAGCAGTGCTCGTATCCTACGGTCATGGAAGTCGTTGCATTTTAAAAGTGCCGCTTACCACCAAGTAGGACATAAAACCCTGAAATTCCGCCACCGACCCTTGAGCGCTGCATACCGAAGTATCGGTGGGCTTGCCTAAAGGTTGAGTGGGTCGTCCCCAGGTACAACAGACAAGCGTGTGGCCGCAGGCATAACCTGCCAGGCATACCGTCGCCGGTACGTCTCGATGAAAGGGCCGGCGATGATTCTGTCCATTCTTGAATCAAAGGCCTTGCGCCTGGGACGGCTACTATGATGAACAGAAATGACCTGCGTCGTGCTGACATCAATCTGCTGGTTGTCTTCGAGACCCTGATGCATGAGCGAAATGTCAGTCGTGTCGGTGAGAAGCTGTTTCTCGGTCAACCGACGATCAGCAGTGCACTGGCACGCCTGCGACTGATGTTCGACGATCCCTTGTTCATTCGTTCGGGCCGGTTGATGGAGCCGACGTCACGGGCCCAGGAGATATTTTCCAACCTGAGCCCGGCACTGGATGGTATTGCCGCTGCCCTGAGTCGCTGCCAGGCGTTCGACCCAGGCACCAGTGAGGCGACCTTTCATGTCGGACTGTCCGATGACGTTGAATACGCGTTGCTGCCGGATCTGCTGCGCCGCCTGCGGGTCGAGGCACCGGGAACGACATTGGTGGTGCGCCGGGCCGATCAGTGGCAGATGTCCCAAATGCTGATCAGCGGGGAGATCACCCTCGGCATCAGCCACACCCTGGAGTTGCCAGCCAATGCTCGGCGCAAGGACTTGCGTCGGATTCGGCCGATGCTGCTGCGGGCCGATTTGCAGCCCGGCGAGTTGTCCCTGGACGAGTTCTGCCAACGACCCCACGCAGTGGTGTCGTCCATGGGTAATGTCATCGATGATTCTGATCGTGCCTTGAGCCTGATCGGACGCCAGCGTCGGGTGGTGCTGACCGTGCCACAGTTCAGCGCCTTGCCCGTACTGTTGGCCCACAGCGACATGATCGCCATCGTGCCGGACTATGTCGCCCAGGCCATGGCGGTGGCTGCAGGCTTGAGGGCCGAGCCGGCGCCGATTCGCTTGCCCGAGCACGCGCTGTCGATGGTCTGGGGTGGTGCTTCTCACAATGATCCGGGGGAATGCTGGCTGCGCTCCCGTTGCAGCGCGTTCGTAGTCGAGCGCGCTGAGCATCAGGACTCCAGGAAGGTGGCTTGATGGCTTCGCGGTGGCGAGGGGGCAGGTGAGTCCCTGTCAGCGGGAAAATCGCCTGCGGTAATCCCTAGGTGAAATCGAAAGGTGGCGCTGGAACGTATTGCGCATCCGCTCTTCATCACCGAAGCCGCACGACCGGGCGATCTGGTCGATGTTGCGTTGAGAATCTTCCAGCAGTCTTCGCGCAGCTTCCAGACGGAACAACTCGATGGCCTTGGCCGGGGTTCGCCCGGTCTGGCGCTTGTAGACCCGGGTAAAATTGCGCGGGCTCATTCGCGCCTGACGGGCCAGCCGTTCGATGGTCAGATTGTCGTCGCCCAGGTGCTCGGCAATCCAGAGGTGCAACTCATCGAAGCCGGCGCTGTCCCGGGTTTGCAGTTGCAACAGCTGGCTGAACTGCGCCTGGCCACCGGGGCGCTTGAGGAACACCACCAGCTCGCGGGCCACCTGCAGGGCGACCTCGCGACCGCAGTCGGCTTCCACCAGCGCGAGGGCCATGTCGATGCCGGCGCTGACACCTGCAGAGGTCCACACGTGGTCCTGCTGGATGAAAATCGCGTCCAGGTCCACTTCCACGGCCGGAAAACCACTCTTGAGCATGTCGCACATGGCCCAGTGGGTCGCGGCGCGCCGTCCGTCCAGCAAGCCGGCCTGGGCCATCAGGAACGTGCCGCTGCACACCGATGCGGTGCGTCGGGCCTTGACCGAGGCATGGCGCAGCCAATCGACCAGGTCGACGCAATCGATCATCGCCTGACGGATGTCGGGCGCGCCTGGGACGATCAGCGTGTCGATCAGGACGTCGTCGAACTGCCGCAGGCAGCAGGTCTCCACGACCAGGCCCTCGGCGGTTCGCATCAACCCACCCGCGAGGCTGGCGGTATGCATCGCGTAGCCGGGCAGGTCGCGTTCGGCCATGGCTTTGGTTGCCGCCCAGAAAACCGTCTGGGCCCCAGTCAGGTCCAACAGGCCCATTTTCGGGTAGGCCAGGAAAACCAGCGTGCGTGGTTGGGTGATAGACCGGGTCGCGAGGTCGATGTCACGGGGCATTTCGTTCATGGTGGCGTGGAGGTTCAAAAGGTCGGTTCATTCTGCTTTATACACCGGCAGCGGGTCCATTCCTGGCCAATTATCCGTTTTCGGCACAATTGCCCGACTCGCTTGGGAGACGGAATGGAACTTGCCTGATTTATCGCCCATAAGCCCAGGAATCGATGAAGGTCGGGTCAATGAATAAGAACAACATCGTATCGCCGGTCAATCGGTTCCGCACCGTCGACATCGACGAGCATGCCCGGAACATGGGCGGTTGGCAGGTCTGTTACGACCAGTTGACCCCGGGACGTTTTGAAGGCGAGTTGATCGAATTCCGTTCCGACTGGATGCAATTGGTGCGCGACCGCTCTAATCAGGCCATGACCAAGCATGGGACGGCCTGGGAAGGAGCCATCACCTTCAGCATGCCGTTGGTCGCGGACGGCCCGGTCTTTTGCTCCGGACATCCGATTCTCGAGCCCAGCCTGTTGGTGGCCCGAGGGCACAATCTGCCTGAGTTGCGCACGCCCCAGCATCTGGATGTGCTGGGTGTCGCCATCGACGAGCAGGCGTTGGCCCATGTGCTGGAGCGGCAGGGCAGTCGTTTTCGAATTACCGATCTTCCCAAGTGTTACCGCCTCGGCGATTCGACGCTGCCGGCTGAGTTGGCGGCCTTGTTCGCAGAGTTGGAAAGCGACCAGGGGCGGGACTCATTACTGGGCTATGAATCGATCCGCCGTGGCCTGCGGGATACGGTGATGCTGCATATGCTGGAGCTGGTGGCTCCGGATGAGGCGCCGCCCCTCAGCCCCACGGCGCGCAAACGCATGGTCGACCGGGCTCGGGAGTACGCGCTGGCCCATGTTGACGAGCCGCTGTCGATCCTTGACCTGTGCAACCACATCGGTGCCAGCCGGCGCAAATTGCAGTATTGCTTCCAGGAGACTCTGGGCATCAATCCTGTGGCCTATTTGCGGGCGTTGCGCCTCAATGCCGTGCGCCGTGAGTTGCGCAATGGCGATCAGGTCCAGGGCGTGCAGGAGGTGGCCGCACGTTGGGGGTTCTGGCATCTGAGCCGGTTTTCCAGCGACTATCGGGTCCTGTTCGGCGAAACCCCTTCGCAAACCCTGCGTCGTACGCATCTGTGCTGAAAACGGATAACGGCTGATGCAGCCTGCTCCCTAGGATGACCCCACCACCATATGGTCGGAAGGGGCATTCGATGAATCACAACAAGAAAACAAACGTCTTGCGCTTTACCTGGTTGACCCTGGGGATGCTCGGCCTCTGCGCCGCTGCCCATGGCACCGAAAACGGCGCGCCGACCACGGCGGTCGGGGTTTATGACTTCGGCGCAGGCATGATGCCGCCGGCCACGCCCTTCGGGACCGTCGGCCTGCGCACGGCGTTTTACTCAGCCAATGTGCAGAAAGACCGCCACGGGAACTCGGCGGACAACAATTTCTCCCTGGACGTACTGTCCATCGGCGTCGCTTACATGCGCATGACCGATTGCACCGTGTTGGGCGCCAAGTATGGCTTCGGCACCGTGGTGCCATTCTTCAAGATGGACGCCTCGGTACAGGTGCAGACCCCCGTCGGCCCGCTGGACCTTCAGGCCGATCCGTTTCGCCTGGCGGACGTGCAGTTCCTGCCGGTGATCCTGCAATGGACCCTGTCGCCGAATCTGTTCGTCAACACCCAGTTCCAGATCCAGGCACCCACGGGCGACTACGACAAGAATCGTCTGATTTCACCGGGGCTCAACCACTGGACGTTCTCACCGATCGTCAACGCCACCTACCTCTCGGATAGCGGCTTTGAAGTGTCTTCAAGCTTCGAGGTCGACGTGAACACCCGCAACAACGCCACCGACTACAAGAACGGCGTCGAGTACCGCCACGAGTTTGCCGTGGGCCAGCACGCCGGGCCCTGGACGGTGGGGGTGGGCGGCTACTACTACCGCCAGTTCACCGATGACGATGCACCGGGACTGGAGAGTGGCAATCGCGCCCGGGTGATGGCCGTCGGGCCGGCGGTGAGTTACTTCAAGCCCGGTATTCCACCGGTCTGGCTGCACGTCTACAAGGAGTTCGACGCGCGTAACCGCGCCGAGGGCTACACCGCGGCGTTGCGCATCTCTCAAAGTTTCTGAAGGGGCTCGCCATGAACCAATCAAGTTCCGTTTCAACGGCCGCAACCCCGTCACGCCAGGCTGGCCGGCGCGAGGGCCTGGTGCTGATGCTGGGCAGCAGCCTGACCATCATGGGCTCGGTCATGGTCGCGCCGATCCTGCCTCGGTTGGGCGCCGAATTCGGTCCCGTCGAGCCCCGTGCCGATTTGCTCGTGCCGTTGGCGGTCACCGGGCCGGCCCTGGCGATTGCCTTGTGTGCGCCGCTGGCCGGTTGGTTGGCTGACCGCGTCGGGCGCAAGACGTTGCTGGTGCTTGCCACCTTGTTTTATGCCTTGCTCGGCGCGTTACCGGCGCTGCTCGACAGCCTGCCTGCGATTGTCGGCACAAGGCTGCTGTTCGGCTGCACCGAAGCGGCCGTCATGACCTGCTGCGCCACCCTGATCGCCGACTATTGGCACGGCGAGGAGCGCTTGCGCTACGTCAACCGGCAGGTAGTGACGATCGGCCTGGTAGGCGCGCTGTTCTTCGTCGTGGGCGGGGCGCTGGGGGAGCACACCTGGCGTTCACCGTTCCTGCTCTATCTCCTGCCATTGCTGCTGGTGCCAGCGATGCTGAAGGTACTGTGGGAACCTCCGCTGGCCAGGCACAAGGCGGTTCAGCAGCCGGCTGATGAGACGGGTCCGAGCAGGGTAGCGGTGCGGCAGTTGGTGGTCGGCTACCTGATGATTCTGGGCGGCATGGTCCTGACGTTCGTCGTGCCGGTCCAGGCACCGATGCTGCTGGTCAGCCTGGGCATTACGTCGAGCACGATGATTGGCCTGGCGGCGGGCCTGAGCCTGTTGGCGACCCTGGGTGGTTCGTTGATGTGGCCGTTGTTGCGTCGCCGCTTGGGTATCGCCGGCTGCAACGCCTTGCTGCTGGGCCTCATCAGTCTGGGGCTATGGCTGCTGATGCGTGGGCAGAGCTACAACGCGGTACTGGTGGCGGTTTTCATCCAGGGGCTGGGTTCCGGGTTGCTGGTGCCGAATGTGATGGCGCCGGTGATGAACGCCTTGACCGCCAGCACCCGCGGCCGGGGGTTGGGCGGGTTCACCTCGTTTCTCTACATCGGCCAGTTCGTCAGTCCGCTGGTGGTGGCTGCCGTGACTGCCTTCGCCGGAGACCTGCGCCACGCCATTCAATGGATGGCCTTCGCCGGCCTTGCCGCGGCACTGCTTTGGGTGATTGCCGGCTTGCGCACCCGAGGCCACGTCCAGGCGAGCACTGTCGATTCAACACGCCCGGCTCACGCCAATCGTCATGAATAAGGAATCCGAAGCATGAGTATGCAAGACATCCACCAGTTGATGGATCGCGAAGACGCCGTGGGGCTGGCCGAGTGGGTCCGGCGCGGCGAGGTCCGGCCTGGCGAATTGCTCGAGGTGGCCATCGAGCGCCTGGAGCGGGTCGAGCCGCAACTCAATGCCGTGGCCGAGCGGCTGTACGACTCGGCGCGGGCGCAAGCGGATATGGCTCAAACGGGACAGGGCCCGTTGGCCGGCGTGCCGACGTTGATCAAGGATCTGTTTTCGCCGGTCAACGGGGCGGCGATGACCAATGGCTCCCGCTCCCTGGGAAGCGCTCGGGCGGATTTCGAGGCGGAAGTCGTGACGCGTTTGCGGCGGGCAGGGTGCCAGTTGGTCGGCACCAGCACGTCGCCGGAGTTCGGTACGTCGTACTCCACCGAGTCCACGCGTTTCGGCGCGACTCGCAACCCCTGGAACACCGATTACAGTGCCGGAGGCTCCAGCGGTGGTGCTGCGGCGTTGGTGGCGGCCCGGGTGGTGCCGTTCGCCCATGGCAACGATGGCGGTGGTTCGTTGCGGGTGCCGGCGTCCTGTTGTGGCGTATTCGGCCTCAAGCCCAGCCGTGGCCTGCTGCCGTCGGGGCCGATTGTCGGTGAGGGCTGGGCGGGGATGGGCACGCCCCATGCGATTACCTTGTCAGTGCGTGACAGCGCCGCGTTGTTGGACGCGACTGCCGGGATCGACCTCGGCGCACCCTATGCAGCACCGATGCAGGCGCTGCCTTATGTGACCGCAGTGCAGCGCGATCCGAAACCGCTGCGTATCGCCCTGGTCGAGCAGCTCGGCCCCTGGCCGACGTCGCCTGAAAGCTTGCGAGCGGTGGGCGAGGCGGCACGGTTGTGCGAGTCCTTGGGGCATCGTGTCGAGCCGGTGAGCCTGCCGGTGGTGTTGCCGGAATTTCTCGACCAGGTGTTCACCATCATCGGTGCAAGCACCCGTCACTACGTCGATCTGTTGGGCCAGATGCGCGGCTTCGCGGTCCAGGCCGAAGAGCTGGAAGTGCGCACCCGGATCATCCTGCGGGACAAGGGCAATGTCAGTGGCGCCCAGTACGCGGCCGCAGTGGAGTGGATACACGCCCTGGGCCGGCAACTGGCGATGTTCATGCAGGATTACGACCTGATCCTCACTCCAGTCCTGACCCGCGAACCGGCACAGATTGGCGAGCTGGACATTCAGGACGTGTGCTTGAGTCTTGATCAGTTGATCGAGCGCTACCACAGCTACTCGCCCTTCACGGCCCTGTTCAATGCCAGCGGTCAACCGGCGATGTCGGTACCGTTGTCCTGGAGTGCCAGAGGCCTGCCAATGGGGGCGCACTTTGCCGGACGCTTTGGTGAGGAGGGCACGTTGCTGGCCCTGGCTGCGCAACTGGAGCGTGCACAGCCGTGGCGGGGGCGTATGCCGGCGGTGAATGCTTGTTGGTGAGTTTGACTGGATAGAGGCAGGGTTTGCTGGGGATGTCCGCCAGCTATGGGGGACATCAATCAGCTTCCCGTAAAACGCCGCGGATAAGCGCCGCGAATGCTTGGGTCATTTCGTCCTTGTCATACCGACCGCGCACCAAGGCCCCCGCAAGCGCTTCTCCCGCACCGACCAGGCCGGTACAACGCCGTTCCAGTTCGGTCGCGGGCAGCGCGGTATGGGGCTTGAGCACACTGGTGAACATTTGCACGCAATTATCCAGCAGCTCCTGGAAAACCGCGGCTTTTTCGTTGCTTCCCGCCAGCGCCGCACCCACCGCAAAGAACTCGTCGGTGTTGTCTGCCGCGCATTGGATATAGGCACTGGCGAGCACCTGCGCGGTTTCTTCCAGGGACCGCTCGGTGCCTGCCATCGCGTCACGGAACGCGTTGACCCGCTCGGTATCGATCCATTTATAGAGCTCGATCAGCAGGCCCGATCGGGTACCAAAATGATCGTAGACCACCGGCTTGGACACACCTGCGCGCACCGCCAGATGCCCCAGGGTCAAGCGGTCGGCGCCTTCCTCGCGCACGACCAGCAAGGCGGTATCCAGCAACTGCCGCCGCCGCTCGGCTTTTGAAAGCCTGCGGGCGGACGACGTGCTTGGGGACTCGATGTCTGTTTGCACTTCGTCGCTCCAAATAAATAAACCTACTAATGGTAGGTAGCGAGGTGTATGTTCGGGATGTTTATTCCTACTAATAGTAGGTTTCGTTCCCAACCCAAGGAGAACATACCATGACTCTTGATCCTATCCTGTTCATGGGCGGCTCTGGCGCCATCGGCCATCATACTGCCCAGGCACTGCGCGCCGCCCATCCCGGCGTACCGCTGCTGATCGGTGGCCGCGATCTCACTAAGGCCCAACGGGCCGCAGAACAGCTCGGCAACGCTCAGGGCGTATCGATCGATGCCTTTGCAAGTGACCTGGGGCTCGGCGACCGTGCTGTCAGCGGCGTCGTGGTTTTCTACATGGATCACGCACTTGCGGGACTGCGTTACGCCCAAAAGCGTGGCGTGCCACACCTCAGCATATCCTCCGGCATTTTCGAGATCGCACCGGAAATTGCGACGTACATGCACCGGCCCGATGCCGCGCCCATCGTCCTCGGGTACGAATGGATGGTCGGCGCCACGACGGTATCGACGCTGAGGGTGGCCGAGGCCTTCAGCCGTGTGCATGACATCAGGATCAGCGCGTTGATCGATGAGCAGGACACGGGAGGCCCGACGGTCGCGACCGACTTCGAACACTTGAACAGGATGCTCCCCGCCGCCCTGACACGGCGCGAGGGGGTATATGTCTGGCGGGAAGGGGATGCGGCCAAGGCCAGCTTCCGCGCGGTGGATGGCAGGGACATCGAAGCCGGCGGGTTTTCCTCCATCGACGTCGTCGGGTTGGCGGCCGCCACGGGCGCGCCCAATGTCCAATTCGACATGGCCATCGGGCTGAGCTCGACCCGGCGCCAGGGTGGACCCCTGTCGACAGAGATCATCATCGAACTGGTCGGCGAGGACCAGAAGGGCGAAGCTTTGCGTACACGTCACGCACTCGTCCACCCAGCGGGCACGGCACCGCTGACCGGCCTCAGTGTCGCGTTGCTCCTTGAACGGCTGCTCGGCCTGGACGGACAGCCACCTACCGCGCCGGGCCTTTATTTTCCTTATCAATTGCTGAACGCGACGACGTATCAACAACGCCTGGAACAGGAGGGGGGCGTGTTGCGCGAGCTGACGGTGTCATGATTCAGTCTCCCGGCGACCAATGCGCCGTCTTCGCGAGCAAGGCCCACACATTGGGTTCGGGGTGTACGCAGCACCTGCATACGCCGCCCACCCCTGTGGGAGCCGGGCTTGCCCGCGAAGGCGGCGGTACAGTCCGCAGTTGTGTGACAGACCCTCCGCCATCGCGAGCAAGCTCGCTCCCTCGAGGAGACCACGCTGGCCGGGGCTCGCCCGCGAGCAGCGTGGCCGCAGTTCTCAGCGAAGCTTGAACCGCCCCATGATTGCATTCACCCGACTGTTGGCTTCCAGCAGTTGCCGGGTGTTGTTTTCGCTCGCCAATCCGCCTTCCACCAACTCCTCCACCATATGGCGGATCTGCACCATGCTGCGGTTGATTTCCTCGGTCACGGCGCTCTGTTGTTCGGCGGCGGTGGCGATCTGCGTGCTCAGGCTGTTGATCTGGCCGACGGAGCCGGCCATTTCATCCAGGCCGGTGTTGACCCGGGAGGTCGCGTCGGCAGCCGACTGACAACTGGCCTGGGTATTTTCCATCGCTGAAACCGATGAACTTACGCCCTGGGTCAGGCGGGTCAGCATTTCGTTGATTTCCGAGGTGCTGGCCTGGGTGCGGGCGGCGAGGGCACGTACCTCGTCGGCCACCACTGCAAAGCCGCGGCCTTGCTCGCCGGCCCGGGCGGCTTCGATGGCGGCGTTGAGTGCCAGCAGGTTGGTCTGTCCGGCGATGGCACCGATCACACCGAGGATCTCGGTGATGCGTTGCGCATCCTGCTGCATGCTCTCGACCTTGCGGGTGGCGCTGGCAACTTCATCGATCAACGCCACCACGCTGTTGGAAGCCTCACCCACCACGACGCGAGAGCGGTCGGCATGTTCGTTGGCGCGCTGGGTGAACGCAGCCGTTTCGGCGGCGTTCTGGGCCACGCTTTCGGCCGTGGAGCTCATCTGGGTAATGGCCGTCACGGTCTGGTCGGTTTCCGAGGCGTGGCGCATCAGGATCTCGCTGGTATGGGCCGAGGTCCGCTGCAGGTTGTCGAGGCTCGACGCCATGGCGCCAGTTGCCTGGGTGACTTCACTGATCATGTCTTGCAAGTAGATGATGAAGCGGTTGACCGAATGACCGATCGCTCCCAGTTCGTCCTCGGCACGGATGGTGATGCGCCGAGTCAGGTCTGCATCGCCGGTGGACAACGCATCGATGTTGCCCTTGAGTACCTTCATGCGGCCGGTCAGTTGGCGGATTGCGTACAACTGCATCAGCACCAGAAGGATGACCATCGGGATCTGCAGCAGGCTGAGGGTGCTCAGTACGTCATCGCGCTGGGCGGTGATCAGGCGGGTTGGCAGGGCGGTGGCGAGGAACCAGGGCGTGCCTTCGATGGGGCGCATGAAGAAGGTGCTGGCTTCGCCCTTGTTATCGAACTCGACCCGCTGCAACGGCTGGTCGCGGTGATCCAGGCCCGCCTTGACCTGAGCGGCAAACGGCGAAGTGGCCGCCAGTTCGCTGATGTTCTTGAGCACGATAGGACCGCTGATGCGCGAGCTGTTGCTGATGATCTTGCCGTCGGCTTCGACAATCAGCATTTCGGCGTTCAGGTCGGCTTCCTTGCGCGCCACCAGGTCATTGAAGAATCCCAGGGTCACGTCGATGGTGGATACACCATAAGGCACGCCGTTTTTCTGGATGGCCATGGCGCAGTTGGTGCGTGGTTCGGCGCTGGCGTCATCTTTATAGGCGGCGGCCCAGGCGCATTTGCCGGGTGGGGTGGCCATGCCGCCTTTGTGCCAGGGTTGTTCATAGTAGTTCGGCGCGGCGTCGCTGTTCCAGAACGTATTGACCACCAGTTTGCCGGAGCCGTCGCGGTGCCAGAAAGTGCTGAACTTGTTGCGTCCTTCGGCTCGCTGGTTGGGCAGCGGCCAGATCCCGCCACCGAAGACTTTCGGTTCGCCGTATTGATCCACCAGGCCCGGGAGCACCTTGTCGATGGCGTCGCTGTCGAGCAACGGAATGGTCTGGGTGATGCTGCGTTGCTGAGCCTGCACTTTGTTCAGCTCGCCCTGGATCTGCTCGGCGACTTCGCCGATGCGATTGAGCGCCACTTGCTCTTCGGTCTGGCGCAGCTTGGGCGCGACCAGATAGCTGATGCCAACGACGGTCAGGATGGACAACACCAGGATGAACAAGATCAGGAACAGCGTGTAGCGAGCCTGAATGGTGCGAAATGAGGGCATTGGACAGTTCCTTGCTCGAAGGCATGTTTCGGGGCGGTAGACGTATCTGTATCGGCGCCTCACCCAAGCGCTTGAATGTCGCACGCTTGGCGAGGATTACCGTTCGTCGCCACCGTTGCCCGTCACGCTGCCGAGCTGGACCGCGTGCCTCTCCAGTTCTGCGTATGGAGTTGCAGTTCATCGTGCAGTCGTTGCATCGGTCCCGCATGCAGGTCGAGCGGACGAGTCAACGCACCACGGTGAAACAGCACCTGCCAGTTCAGCTCGCCTTCGACGGGCATCAGACCGGTAAAAATGAATCCTGCAGCCATCAACCGCCGGTAATCCTCGGGGAACTGTTGGCGCAGTCCGAGTCGTAGCGCGATCGACCAGTGGACCGGCAAGCGTTGCAGCTGCCTGGCCAGATGTTTGCTCATGTGTCCGGCGACAACGTCGACACGCCCAGGTAATGAGCTGATTTGCAGAGGCTGCATCGGGTCGGGTATGTCGTCAAACGTGGTGCCGAACTGTGAAACCAAGGGCGCCATCAGCCATTGGCATGGGGCAGGCCAGTGCACGGCCGGTAACGGCCGTTGATGGCCGCCCATCAACTGGCAGCCGATCACAATGGTCTCGGCTTGGTCCGGGACGAACGGCGAGGGCACATGGTCGGGCATCAGCCCGATACCATGGAAACCGAGTCGTTGTGCCAGTCGTTGGCTGTAGGGGTGGCTGGTGACCTGTTTGATGGAGAGCCTGACGAGGCCAAGACCTTCACAACGATCCAATAGTTGCCAGCCCAGACGGGTCGCGATCTGACTGCCTTGCAGCGCCGGGTCCACTGCCACCAGCGCCAGTTCAGCGTCCTCCCGGTTCGCGGCAGGGCGGCACAACGCGGCGTGGCCAACCACTCGGTCCCCTATCACGGCAACCATGGAAAACCAGTGTCGATGCTGGTTTTGCTGGCAAATCATGTGGGGCACGTAGACGTCCGGCGAAACGTAGTGATCGCCGTATACCCGTCGGAACAGTTCGCTGGTGCCGACGGCATCGGCGGGCCTGAATGTCCTGATGACCAACGCACTCATCCGGGGCGTCTCGCTGCCATCGGGCCATAGACCCGACGGTCGATGACCTGCAGGTGCTTGCCGGAGCGTGGATGGCGCTCCAAGTCCTGCGCCTGGCAGGCTTGCACTTGCAGGTTGAGTTGATCAATGCCCGGGTGCTGCTGGATCAACGCGAATTTCAGCACCTGGGACAGTGGTTCGCAGATGTCCGACGGATCGTCGGGTACCCATTTGAGCACCACACGATCATTTTTTTCGACGGGCTCGATGATCAGTTGCCATTGAAGTTCGCCGCCAATGCTCTGGATGATCTCGCCAATGTGTTGCGGGAACAGCGACGCCACGCCGACCCGCACGCGCTGGCTCTGCGCGCTACGCCCGGCCAGTTCGAACTTGCGCCGAGGGGTGCCGACAGGCTCGCGCCAGCAGGCCCGATCACCCACTGGATAGCGCACCATCGGCATCAGGGTCCGGGTGAAGTTGGTCACCACCAGGTCGCCGGGGCGATCGCAGGCCTCGATGACCTCGCCGCTCACTTCGTCGATGATCTCTACTCGGGTCTGCTCGTCGAATACGCGGTGCTCGCCGAGCAAGCAATCAAGTGTGCTGGCCCCCACCAGCCCGGCGTCCACGCTGGCATAACCGATGGACGCGAAGCGTGCCTGGGGGAAGGCTTTTCTCAACAGCGGAAGTTGGAACTCGAACAAATGCTCGCCGCCGAACAGCACGGTGCTGATACCGGGCAGCGTTCGCCCCTGCCGGTTCAGATGGCTGGCAATGGCCAGCAGATGGGCCGGTACGCCCGCCAGTACATTGATGCGGTGTGCGGCGACGGCATCGGCCAGCACATCGGGATCGATCGACCCGGTGAAGGGGAACTCGGTAATCGGGAGATCAACCCGGCAGAGAGCACCATGAATAAACAGGAAGCTCGCATACAGGTCCCCCGAAAAGAACAGATTGGCAATTCGATCGCCTGTTTCAAGCTGGGTGGACAGATCGCGTGCGAAGCAATCGAGCATCCGCTGCCATTCCTTATGGGTGTACACCGACAGCTTCCCCTGGCTGGTGGTGCCACCGGTTTTATAGATCAGTGCGTCCGTGACGGGCCCGGTCAATACCTCCCAGGTGTCCAGGTCATGACTGCCGCGCCAGTAATCGCTGGCGTCGACAATCGGCAGGTCCTCAAAAGCGCTGCCTTGCGCAGGTAAATGCGTCCAGTGTTTCTGGTAATACTTTGAATGCAGGCGAATATGGCCAAGCCATTGTTCAGATGGAAAGGAAGGGCTCATCAGGGGGGCTCTCGGGCTATGAAGTTCGCTGGATAAGGCGCAGGCGAAGGGCTGTCAGTCGGGGCGTCTGTTATCAATCACCAGCGGGACCTTGCCGCTGTGTCTGGATTGTTCGAAACATTCGGGCGCACAGCGTTGGACTTCCAGTATCAGCAGTGCGGCATCGACTGATGCGCACAGCGGCTGCAGTACCAGGACCCTGCGCCGTACCGTTTCGGCTTCGCCGTCGGCGCGGATAAGCATCCGCTCATAGCCGCCGCTGTCGTGATCGAGGACGATTTGAATGGGCACCTGGGCCAACTCGACCAGTTCCCGGGTATTGACGGATTCCGTGGCCACACGCAGCACGCGGCCATGGCGCTGTCGCAGCTCGAACCTGGGCGACTCCAGGCCACAAGGGCAAGGGCCTGACATCCAGCGTCCGCAATCGCCGACGTCGTAGCGTTGGAGAGGTTGCACCTGGCGCTGTCGGGAAGTGAACAGCAGGCGACCGATTTTCCCAGGGGCGACCGATGCATCTCGATCCAGATCGATGATTTCCAGGTGTTGAATATCGTCCATCAGATGGAACACGCCATCTTCGCTCGCGGCGCAGGCATGGCCAAGGGGGCCGGCGTCCACGCTGCCGTACAGGGCCGAGCGAATGCTCGTGACACCGCAAGCCAGGAACAATTGCCGAGTGGCTTGTCCCAGGTGCTCGCCACCCAACAGGATCTTGCACACACCGCCGTAGCCTTGAAGGGTTTGCCTTTGGCTGGAGAACAGGCGGTGCAGCGTGCTCGGCATGCCGATCAGTGTGTTGACGCCATGGGCGACGATCATCCGGGCAATTTCATCGAACGCCTCGTCTGTTGGTGCGCCCATGGGGTAATGCACGACCCCCATCTGTTCAAGTATTTTCGAGAAGCTGAAAAAACCGCCGTAGAGGTTGCCCCCGTAGAACAGGTTCATCACCCGGTCGTGCGCGGGGTCCAGGCCGGCCGCACGCAGTCCGTCGGCGGCGGCACGCATGTGGCGGTTAAAATCGCGATAGCTGTAGCACGACAGCACAGGCTCGCCGCTGCTGCCGCCGGAACGGAAGAACAGTTGCGCCTCGGGGCCGATGGGCAGGGACATGAAGCCTGCCTTGTCCATGATCGGCGTGGAAGGACTCACCGATATCGGTGCTGGAGCAGTGTCCAGGGTGACACGATGACGCGCGACATGGGACTCAAGGCCGACCGACACCCGCCTGCTCAGGCGTTGCAGTGCGTAAACGCCGTCATGAGGCTCGCCGTCATAACCCTGCTGGATTTCACGGGTTGCCGAGACCCGGGACACGCCGGCGGCTATCAAACGCCGGGTCAGTCCTGGCGCCTGCTCCGGTTCACAGATGAGTGCGCAGCTTTGCAATACGTTACGCCAGGGCAGCAGCGTCTCGGTCAACGACGCTTGGGGGACAGGCCGCAGCAGCAGCGTGCGGAACAACGGCGACGGCGCCAGGTTGCGATGATGTTCCCAGAGGATGCGCCAGCCATCACCGGGCCAGACCTGGCCTGAATGTCCCGCGAAACTCTGGTCCAGGCGGGCGAGTGCCGTTCGGGTGGTGATCTCACAGGCTTCGGCCGTGGTGAGCGTCAGTGCTGGCCACCGTCCGGCCCTTCGCTCGAATGCGGCGGCCAGGGCACCGCCCACTTGCTCCATCACGACGGGTTCGTCCGTGTCGACCAACAGCCATTGCGGGCTGGAGCAGGCTTGCTGGTCGAGGCGGCAGACTTCATCCACCAGGCGATCCAGTGCCTGGGGAGTGGCGGCGCGAGGCGTGATATAGGCGAAGCTGACGCGATGCCCCCAGTCGATCCAGCGGCACCCACTTGGGACCTGTTCGCGCAGGGCCTTGAGCGCCGTCTCGCCACCCCAGGCGCTGACACCTTGCGCGAGGGCGAAAAGGCGCTGGCTGTCATGGTGGGAAACCGGCAGCACCGCCAGGTAATCGCAGAGCCGGCCACTGCTGTCGCACGCCAGAAAAGCCGCCAGCAGGCGCGCCGTCAATTCCCCATCCCGTGTGCTCGGGCGTATCCAGTTGATATTGCCCGCCA
This sequence comes from Pseudomonas corrugata, assembly GCF_001269905.1. GTDB lineage: Bacteria > Pseudomonadota > Gammaproteobacteria > Pseudomonadales > Pseudomonadaceae > Aquipseudomonas > Aquipseudomonas corrugata. The sequence goes on from NZ_LHVK01000003.1 coordinate 1,168,424, forward strand.
GCAGGCTTTCCAGAGCTGCGCAGAACGCCAGCAGCGGTGCGTTGCTCGGCGTGACATGCACCACCAGGCCCAAGGGCTGCCAGCTTTCAAAGGGGCCATCGCTATAGTCAATGCGCCGCAGCGAGCGAGGATCCGGTCCCAGCTCCCGTGCAAGTTTCAAACTCAGGTGCTCGCGGCCGCAGAATGCGATCAGTGCCTGGCGTTGTTCCTCGTCGAGGAACGCCTCCCGTCCCGCGCGCAGCCATTGGGCGAATGCCTCGGCGCAGTCGAGCACGTTGTCGTTCGAGGGCGCCGAAGCCAGGAGGGCGGGCAATTGGGCTTGCAGGCGTCCCAGGGTCTGGTCGAGTGTCAGGCTCTCATGGAGTTGGCCGTTGATGAGGTACATATCAATGCTCCTTGATCAGTTCAGCGGCAGCCATGGCGCAGCTTCGCCCGGCGCTGGTGCCGGCACGTCCATGCAGCTCGAACCACTGGGTGCTCGAACCGCATTCACAGTCGGCGGGGTGCAGGGTGGCCAGATCGCTCATCACCACAGCATGGGCGGGACTGGAGGAGATATAGGGCGAAACGAACGACAGCAATCCGGCCTCGCCGAATGGCTGCACGTTGAAGTTCGAGGGGTGACGGACGAAGACTTTCGAATAGACCGGTACATGAAATCGATGATGGGCACATTCGATGTAGGGCACGGCATGCTCGACGGCGCCATAACCGTCGCGGCACCGATGGGTTTCGATGCCCAGTTGTCGGGTAATGCGCTGGTAGACCTGACGGCGGGGGATTTCCTGGGCCGCCCGTTTCTTCCAGCCGCCACCCAGGAACACCAGGGAATCAGGCGCGAGCGTCAGATTCGGGATGCGACTTTCGCGCATGCGCTCCAGGACGTGCCAGAGCAGCGCCGGAAAGCCGAAAATTCGCACGGGCAGACCTTGCTCGGCGAATCCCAGCAGGGCGCGGATGACGCCGAAAACGTCGAACTCATGACCGTTGCCGGTGTGTCGCAAGGCGTAGGTAAGGCTATTGACCGGGGCGAAGCGGCACAGGAATTGATCGGTATAGGCTGTCCCCAGTCGATTATCCGGCTCGGGTTCATGGCTGAGCAGCAGGTAGTTGCAGGGTCTGTCCGGCGTGGACCAGCCGTAATGATCGAAGATGCGCGCCACCATCCCCTGGGCTGCCGCCATGCTGCGTTCGTCATAGCGCATGCGACTTTTCTGGCCGCCGGTGCCGGAGGAAGTGAGCTCCAGGGCCTCCTCGCCCGTAGGGCTGATCAGCAAGCGTTGCTTGAAGTAGTTGGCGTAGATGGGCGGCAGGCGCGACCAGTCTGTCAGATGTTCCAGGTCCTCGACAGCGAGCCCGTTTGCGTTGAGCCAGTCTTCGTAGCCAGGGGTGTGGTGACTATGGAACAGGCTGATCTCGGCCATGGCGCGATCGAACAGCCCCGCGGGTATCGACTCGGGGCTATAGGGATGGGGCGATGCACATAGCGTATCGGCGTGGGGAAAATGGATCATCGGAGACTTTCCTCTGGGGCGGAAAAAATCAAACAGGAGCGACCGGTCGCGACATGAACAGCCACAACGCAACAGGACAACTGAGCCCGGCGATACCAGCCATCAAGGCAAAGGACTCCAGACTGTTGCCCGCGCCCAGTAACGCCAGCAGCGAACCGGCAGCGCTCATCACGGCGATGGAGATCATCCCGACCATGGCCGAAACCAACCCTTTGCTGTCGTCGCTGGCAAACAACGCCAGTCGATACAGCGCCGCGTTGCCCAGGCCTAGGCCGAGGGCGTACAACGAAAGACCGCCGACCAGCACCGGCAAGCAGAGGTTGAATTGACTGGCGGTGACCAAGGCGAGCAGGCCGGCACACAGGGGCCATAGGCAGCAGCGGACCACGCCGCGTACGCCGACCCGTTCCACCAAAGCATTGAGCAGGAGATTGCCAAGGATCACGGCTGCAAAAACCGGGATCTGCCAGAGCCCATAAACCAGTGGAGAAATGCCCTGTCCCTCTATCAGCAGCAGGGGCGACAGGCCGATCCAGGCGATCAGAGGCAGGCTCATCAGCCCCAGTGCGACGCTGGCGGCCATGAATCCGCGATGGCCGAGCAAGGCGCCATATCGCTTGATCAGTGCACGCAGTTCGAAAGGAACAGGAGAGGGCTGTTGGCTGCCCGGCCTCGGGTGACGCGGCATGAATCCCCAGAGCGCCAGCCAGCATACTGTCCCGAGGCCGGCCAGCAGCACAAACAGCTCGCGCCAGGATAGCCATTGCAGCAACAACCCACCCAGCAAGGGGCCCAGCAAGGGCGACAGGAGAGCGAGGTTGCCCAACAGCGCCATGATTTTCACGGCATCCGACTCGTTGAACATGTCCTGTATGGCGGGATAGCTGACCGCAATGACGAAGCCCAGACCCATGCCCTGGAGCAGGCGAAGGCCGTTGAAACCCTGCATATGGGTGACCTGGGTCGTCGCTGCACAAGCCAGCGCGAACCCGGCGCAACCAACAAGCATGAACGGACGACGCCCATGGCGATCCGACAATGGCCCGATCAACCATGGCAGCAGGATGCCACCCAGCAGATAGAGATTGAACGCGTAGGGAATCTGATCCGCCGGGGCCCCGAGTTCTTCGGTAACGGCGAGCATGGCGGGCATGACCAAGTCGCTGGCCATGTAAGTTAATAATTCAAAGAGTGCGATAGCCAGGCAAAAACCTGTCAATCGTCCAGGCGAGAAAGTTGTCAGCAAGTTTTCATTCCCAACGTTTATTTGAGTAAAGAGGTGAGCGCCTCTTATTCGAGAATACGTGGGGGGCGATAACGGTTGAAAGAAGGACTTCCCCGTAGTTAACGGTAAAAACATGCCTGCTGCTTGTAAGAAAATGTCCGCAAAAGCGGACATTTATTCTGTGTAGAAGTAAGTGATTTCTAACCCGACGAGTAGGAGCAATCTGTGCATGGATTGCCCGCGCCAGATACTGCAACATCGGGACAGGGGAAAGTGCCTAGCGGTGCAGGTTGAAACCAGGCCCACCAGGATGACCCGGTCCTTCCCCATGGCTGTTGCCTGGTGGGAAGAAGAGACAGCCGCTCAGCGTCAGGATCGATAACAGCGGCAGCAGCAGTGACATGCGACGAAACATAAATAAAATCCTCATGGTTGAACACCGGAGTTGCGCGACAGCGCTCTCTGGGCTGTACCATGGGACCCCGTAAGCTGCCGCTTGTCCCTGAAACCGGGTAGGCACTTGGCCAGTGAACGGATACAGAACGGATACATTCAGGAATAGGCAATGACTCATTCGCAACGTTTGAAATACTCGATTCTGATTGTCCTCGTGGTCCTGGCGATCATGCTTGGACTGTCGTGGATGCAGAACAAAGGCATGATCAGCGAGCAACTGTTTCAATACATCGCCATTGCCGTGGCAGTGATCGTGGTGGTGATCAACGGTGTGATGCGGCGCAAGGTCAAGCCCTGAACGTCATTCCGTGGCCGCGAGCACGGCCATGGCCCTGGCGTGCAGGCTATAGCTTTTATCGGGGTTGAGCGTCACCACGCCTTCGCTGCACAGGCGCTTCAACACCTCGCGAACGCTGAGGAAGGACAAGGGAATGTCCAGCTCCAGCAACTGACTGTGCACGCCCCGCACGCCCAGGCAATGGTTCTCCACCGTAGCCGTGAGCAATACGTCGATGATCTTGAGGCGAATGAGGCTGGTTCTGAGCCCGAAGCTCTTGAGCAGGCGCCTGATGTGCTCGTTGCTGCCCCTTTCCGTCGTTTTGGCGAGCACGTTATTCGTGGTCGTCACCGAGGCGCCGCTCGACCCCGGCTTATTCTCCATGGGCAGTTGCGCGTTTTGCATGCAGAAGGTCCTTACCAGCCTGATCAGAAATAGTCACACGTGCTCCTTCAAGAGGAACGGCCAATCATGCGGGCCGTGATGTGAAAAATTCGCCGGGATGTCGTTAAACCGATGTGATTGGTCGAGTACAGGTTTTTTTCTGCTTCCGCTCCGGGGCGATCTCGTTCATGAGGGCGAATCGAGCTGGCGTCCCAACTCACAGATGAGCAAGGTCAGGGAGTCGGCGTTTCGAAGGATGATGTCGATGCGTTTGTCTGCAGAGTTGGGGTTCAGAAAGACATCGCGCGCCTCGCTCATGGTCCGGGCGCCGGTCACCTTGAGGATTTCCTTGGCGGTGGCCTTGGACTCGGGGAGTAGTTCCAGGCTCTTGAACGTGCTGGCTGCGCTATCCCATCCCATGAACAACTTTGAGCGTGGCGTGGTCAGCGAGAGCCCATTGAGTTGCTGGTCTTGCTGAGCGTCATACCGGGTTCGTCCGTAATGAGTGACTTGCGAAATCAGGTCGGGAAATGGCAACAGCGCGTCCAGATAAGCGATGTCATGCGTATCGATCAACTGATGGGTCAGTTCGTGGATCAGGGTCGCTCCCTGGGCGTGAGCGTCGACGTTGAATGAGTCGGGGACGATGGCTTTGTACGAGTCCAGCCCTACGTCGAAGAAAAACTGTGTGAGGTAGATTTTTCCGCAAGCATTGGGTTCGAGCACGAATGCAGTGGCCGTGTCGTCGGCGTTCTTGAGGTTGCCGATCACGATGCGTTTTTCGTTCAGCGATTCCCAGGAAGGATCGGCCAGTACCTGGCATATCGGGGCAACCGCGGCATGTAGCTTGACGATCAAGCTGGCATCGACCTGATCGACGCCGAAAAAGGTCTTGAGGAAAGTATCCAGCCGGGATCCCGATGAGACCTGTTGCCTGGCCTGGTCGAGGTTATGAAGCGTATTGAGCGAGTAATACCTGGCTGTCTCCAGTGCCTGCACAATGACATTGGCATGGAGGGGGTATTTCCTGCGTATCTGAGCCATGCCCCGGGCTTCGATATTCAGTGTGTCTGCGGCTTTGTAATCGCTGTACGCGTTCGCAAGCGTCGACATCACCTTGCCGTAACGAATGGTCTGGCGTTGAGGGTCAATTGCCCACTCCTGGCTTTCAGGCAATCTCCTCAGTATCGGTCCCTCTCCCTTGTCATGGACAACGCGCCAGACCTGATTGGCCCTCGCCACCTGAAAGACTTTACCGACAAGGCTGACATAGAGCTTGCCGGAGCCTGTGGCCCTGTAGGTCCCGTCAGTAAGGTTCTCTTGTAGATTCTGGAGGCTTACGCCCCTGGCTTCGAAGGCTTGCAGGTTGGTTCGGAGCGGGGCTGTGGAAGCGATGCGCTCCCAATGGATCGGGGGCGCAGGGGAGTCTTGCGCGACAGGGCCGATGGGGTCGAGCAGCCCGAACGTATCCTCCCGATTCAGGAAACCGAGTGACACCATTTCTGCGGCCCCGGCAATGAAATCATGCAGACCGGTTTTCCACTCATGCTGCTGCAGTGCTTCGGAGGAAGACTCGAAGTCCTTATAGCTTTCCCACAGCGTTTCGAAAAAAGTCAGTTTGCCCGGCAATTGTCTGCTCACGAATCTGGTGCCGACGCTGAGCAAATGCCGCACGGTTTCCCAGTCGAACTGACGTTTCCTATCTGTTTGAGTGGTCAGCAGGTCCGATATCAGATGGGTATTGTCATTGAACAACGTATCGAGGATGTTCGTCCGGACCGGATTCGAGGCCAGGGTTATTTCCGAGAGCTGTCCGATGGTGGAACTGAACAGGTTTTTGAACGTGCTCCGCTGGTTGACGGGCAGGCGACTGATCAACAGGTTCTGTAGCGGCCCTGGCCTGTTGAAGGTGTCCACGACACTCGCCTCGTTCTTGAACTCGGTGAAGGTCGGGCCCGTATGGTAGGGGGCGTACAGGACCTGGGGCGCTTTCGCATCGGTGCTCGACCCGATCAGGTAAAGCCCCAGGGCCTTGATCGCCGCCGCGCCATCGGTTTTTATCAGTTCCAACGGACGAATCAGAGCGCTGGCGCCTTTCACCGCCTGGCGGGCAATGGCGTCCGGCATGTCCAGCACCTGGCGAATCAAGTCGAAGGCTGAAGGGGAGAGGTATTGCTGCAGGCACCGTGCGTGGGCGTATTGCAACAGTTGCCAGGGTAGTTGTTGACGGAAGCGCTGCTTTCTCTGTTGAACGTCCGCCGTCGAGCCGGACAGTTTGTCCAGTACATGTTGTTTATATGAGGTGGAAATATCCAATGACAGCAGCAGCTGTTTGACCGCCGTCTCATTCAAGCTGCCGGGTAGCTTCCGTCTGGAAGTCGAGGAAACCTTGAATCCGGTTTTCTCAGTGACGTCGATATGATTCAGGGCAAACTCGTTCAGGGAGCTGGGAGGCCCCGCCAGCGCGAGGTCAGGTGTGATCTGAATGGTCGCTGGGTCCAGATCTTTTTCGGTGAAGCGTGCGTCCAGCAGCGCTTTCAGTTTTTTACTCGTATAGGCCTGTAAGGGCTCGATATCGTCCAGGTAGTCCTTGCCATTGACGACGCTGTTTCGATATTGCTCAAGCAGATTGATATGCAGGCGCTGATCTTCGGGAGAGGCCATGCCGAGCCAGGCTGGCAGCTTCTGTTGCCACCAGTCCGCCTGGGCGATGCGTTTGGCACGCGTCAGATTGGTGGGGGCCCCCTTGTCCAGTAGCGCTTCAAGGCTTTTAACCAATGCAGCCCCGGTCAATTGCCAGTCCCGGGTTTTCAACGTCTTCAGATAACCGTATTCGATCTCGAACAACCGGATGAACGAGTTCATCCGATCGAGCAACACGTTGTCCTCGATCAACTCAAAGGCCTCGAGCTGATAGCGCCCGTGGGGCTTGCGCTGGGTGGAGGGCAGGCCAGCGAGCAGGCCAAAGCGTCTGCGGGAGTCGAGCAGGTTTCGGTTCAATTGTTTCGTAGCGGCGTCGACGGAGGGGAAAACCTGCAGGCCGTCGGTTGGCGTCCAGAGGACGCCCAGGCCCGAGTAGGGCGTATCCAGCCCTCCGCGCTCGCTCAGGAAAAAGCAATTGGCGAGGGACAAGGAGGCTGTGCTGCCCTCCATGGTGTAGGCAAGTCTCAGTGAATAGGCATCGGGCCGAAAGCCTTTGAGCCCCATGCGCTGCTCACGATTCGGATAATCGGCGTCGTAGGCAAACACACTGTTGATGAGATCGGCTGCGGCAGGCGGCAGTGTCCCGTTTAGCTTCCTGAGTTCGGCTTCAGCCCGTATTCCCAGGGAAAAAACGTTGCTGAGTTCAGGCAGCAGGGCTCTGAGTCGGCTGTGCAGTGATATCTCGTTGGAGAGCGGCAGTTGGGCGAACAGCGTATTGAAAGCCTCTTCGACAGAGGTATAGCTCTTGATCTTCCTCGTCAGTTGATCGGCCATGAAGTTGGACGGCCGCGAGTCGCCATAAAAAGCCGGCAGGGTACCCCAGTGTCCTTCGGTTCCATGCTCCAGCAGGTTGTTGTTGATCAAGGAACGGATATCCAGCGCCTTGTCGACCAAGGCATGAATGTCCACGATACCCTGGCGGGACATTTCCAGGGCGTAGCGAAGGTTGCTGATCTGCTTGCCGATGATGGCATCCGCCAGGGACTCGAATACCGGCAACGTCACTGAGCGTCCTGAGACTTGTGGTTCATCAAGGCGCAGAAAGCGGTTGCGCTCATCCAGGCTGAGCAGGTCATAGAGTGCCTCCTTGCTTGCGAGGCTCGTCGGCGTAGCCAGCAGCGCGTTCCTGAACCCCCGGTAATGGTCGACCTTCTGCAACCCATGACTGGGTCGGTAGAGGTAATGCCCCTTGCCACTGATCATCAGTGAACCGGCAAGCTCGACATGGAGTGGCTCATATTCCCAGAGACGAATCGATTCGATGAACAGCGGCGTCTCGTCCTGGCGGGATGACCCGAACACTCGGAGCAGCTCCTGGCTTTGTGCGTCGCTCAGTTGCCCTTGCTCCCGTTTACTCAGGATGCTTGCGCGCAGGGCATCGCTGAGAACCTGCGCAAGCAGCGCCCGGCGTGAGAGATGGAACGGGCCGGGGGCGCTCCAATAGGCATTGATGCAATCGGTGAGCTTGGGGATCAGGTTTCCAGCGGTGACCCGTAGCAGGCTCTCCCATTGCCGCGAGTTGTGGGGCGATACGGTGATGTGCGGATGGATGAAATCGACGTCATGCCGGGCGGGCCGGCCCTGATGGTGGAAGTACAGCAGAACCGCCTCGGACAGTGACAGGTTGTTGGTCACCTTGCCCATGGTCGGATCGCCCAGCCCCGCATCGATGGTGATTGCCATGCGGGTCTGTCGATGGTCAAGGTTCGCCAGGACCTCATTCAATACCTGGTCAAGCATTGAGGTCAGTGAGGGCAGTTTGATCAGCTCATTCACCATGGTCAGCGCATTGAGGTGTTGAGCGTGCTCAATGGATTCGACCTGGGTCTTGGATACACCTGCGTCCATGGTGCGCCGGGACTGTCTGATAGCGATGCTGGTGTTCAGTTCGGCACGCTGGGAAATGGACAGGAGCTGGAACAGGTCGTCACGCTCGGCAGGGGTTGCGAGCATCTGATCGATCCGGGTTTGCAGTGCCTCCGGGCGGTCGAATTTCTCGATCCCGCCCTGGGGGGTGTAGAGGAACGCAGGCCTGGGGGGCGAGGTGCCGGCTTCTGGCAAACTTGTCAGCGTAAAACAGCCGGCCAGCGGGATAGGGGCCTGGCCTCCGGCGTGGAGCAGAATGGTTTCGGCACACATTGATGGCGTTTGCGCAGCGCGCAGCGTGTGGCTGGGCAGGGCTGCGTGGCGCAACCAGTCGAGGTCGGTTTGCGTCAATCCATGGGTTGCGCTCAGTTCGTCCAGGCGGTTGGCGTTCAGGATGGCGGGCAATAGCAGTGGCGTGGTCTCACGGGTCATCGTTGCTTCTCGATCAAGGCGCCATGAGGCGGCACATGTATGGAAGCGGCCAGACTAGAGAACGATGAAGGGGGGAAGGTGGTACATAGTTACCGCACGCGAAGCTTCAAACATGCCGGCGGTGAAAAGATTGACAGTACGCGGCTGAAGCAGTGTTTAATCCGGGGTCGTTCCTCCTTCACTGTGGCTACCTCCAACAATCATTCTGGAGCTTCAGATGTCCGCGCTATCCGATCATGCCGGTTCCGGCCCCCTTTCCTTAGATGCCCTGGTGGGGCTGCTGGAGAAGATTTTCCTGCGCCATGGCACCTCGGCCGACGTCGCCCGCACCCTGGCTGAAAATTGCGCCCGCGCGGAGCGCGACGGTGCCCACAGCCATGGGGTATTTCGTATTCCTGGCTATGTCTCGACGCTGAACAGCGGCTGGGTCAATGGCCAGGCTGTGCCGGTAGTTGAAGACGTCGCATCGGGCTTCGTCCGGGTGGACGCCGGAAACGGTTTTGCCCAGCCGGCCCTGGCTGCTGCGCGGTCGTTATTGGTGGCGAAGGCGCGCAGCGCCGGTATCGCCGTGCTGGCTATCCGCAATTCCCATCACTTCGCCGCCCTCTGGCCGGATGTCGAGCCGTTTGCCTACGAAGGGCTGGTGGCGTTGAGCGTGGTCAACAGCATGACGTGCGTGGTACCCCACGGTGCTGACCGTCCGTTGTTCGGTACCAATCCCATTGCCTTCGCCGCGCCACGGGCCGGCGGCGAGCCGATTGTATTTGACCTGGCCACCAGCGCCATCGCCCATGGCGACGTGCAGATTGCCGCGCGCAAGGGTGAGTTGTTGCCGCCAGGCATGGGGGTGGACAGCCTCGGTCAACCGACCTGTGACCCAAAAGCGATTCTCGAAGGCGGAGCGCTGTTGCCGTTTGGCGGGCACAAGGGATCGGCGTTGTCGATGATGGTAGAGCTGCTGGCGGCGGCCCTGACCGGCGGCAATTTCTCGTTCGAGTTCGACTGGAACAACCATCCGGGGGCCAAGACGCCATGGACTGGGCAGTTGCTGATCGTGATTGACCCGAGCAAGGCCGCCGGGCAGAACTTCGCCGAGCGCAGCCAGGAGCTGGTCCGGCAGATGCAGGGAGTGGGGTTGCGGCGGTTACCAGGAGATCGCCGGCATCGGGAACGCAGTCATTGCGACCAGCATGGGATTGCGCTGGATGAGCAGACATTGCAACAGCTGCGGGAATTGGCGGGGATATAATCCGAAGGCGAAGGAATGGTTGCCTGATAACAGTCGGTTTTAAACCACAAGCCTTGGGGGCAACGCTTGCTTGCGATGGGGCCAGTCAGTCGAACTGTATTGGCTGGTCCGCCGCTATCGCGAGCAAGCTTTGCTCCCACGGGTTTGGTGCTTAACGCCGTCCGAGCAGCAAGCCCACCACCAGCCCGAAACCGGCGGAAATCGCCACGGTTTGCCAGGGATGGCCACCGATGTAGAGTTCGGTGGCATCGACCATGGGCCGGGTACGTTCCCGTGCGCTGGCAACCGAGTCCAGGGCCTGCTGCAATTTCTGGGAGATCTGGCCCCGCAGGTTCTCGGCCTCTTCACCGACCAGCGAGTCGCTGCTTTTGAGCAGTTTTTCCGAATCTTCGATCAAGGCCTTCAGTTCACTGAACACTTGATCCTTGATTTGCTCTCCGTTCGCTTGCGCGGTGGGTCTACGAGCCATCGAATTACTCCTTACTGATGATTACCGTGAACAGTGGAGTGGTGCGCTTGTGCAAAAGTTGCAGAGGGGCTGGCCGTGTCAGCATGGCCAAGCATAAATGATGGTTAAGGCGTTTCCCTTCAAGGTGTAAGATGTCGCCTATTTATGCAACAGGTAATTTCCATGAGCTTCAATCTGGCTGACAAACCACTGGCCGAGCGTGCCGCACTGGAAGACGAAAAATCCCGACTGTTCGAGCTGTGGCAGAACAACCTGGGCAAGGCCAAGGGCGACGCTGCCCGGTTGTTTGGCGAACGCTCAAAGCGCAAAGGCAAATGGGCTGAGTGGGTACGTGCCGAGCTGGACGGCATGTCGCCCCCGGAGTACGCCAACATGGTGCGCAGTGAGGTCAATCGGCTGATGGCCGCCAACAAATAGACCTCACGAAAAGGTCATGACGATGGCCTCGCGAACCTTGACCACTGCCGGATCCACCTGGGTGTGGGTGCGCCATCCCAGTTCGATGGGATAACGTGGCAAGGCGAGGGGGCAGGGCAGCAACGCCAGGTCACAGAGTGCCGCGATGCTCCGCGCGGCATGCTCCGGAATGGTCGCCACGGCCCGGCTGCCCTTGAGCAGAAACGGTAGCGCGGCAAAATGCGTGGTCGAGGCACACACCCTGCGGCTCAGGCCGAGCCCGGCCAGTCCTTCGTCGGTGATGCCGATGAAACCACCCGATGACACCAGCAGATGTTCGCGGCCCACGAACGCTTCCATACTTAGTGTCTGCTGGCCCTCCTCCAGGCTGTCCGGATCGGCCAGGCAGGCATAATCGCCTTCGCCCAATACCAGGCGGCTGAGCAACCGTTCCGTGAAACCACCCGCCGTGATCGCCAGGTCGAAATTTCGCTCCATCAGGTTGCGACCGACGATCTGGCTGTGGGTCTGGCGGAAAATCAGGCGCAACCCCGGCGCCCGTCGCGCCACTTCCTCGATCAGCCGGCGCCCATAGGCCAGTTCGAAGTCGTCGGACAGGCCGACGATGACCGAGCGGCCGTCGTAATGAGTGGTATCCGGATCAATCATCGCCAGACTTTGGCGGCATTTGTCCAAGGCATCGCTGATCACTGGCTTGAGTTGATTGGCCCGCAGGGTTGGTGCCAGGCCTCGACCGGTGCGCACGAACAGTTGATCGTCATACACATTGCGCAGCCTGCGCAAAGCCGCGCTGATGGCCGACTGGGTCACCCCCAGGCGCAAAGCGGCGCGGCTGGCACTGGATTCGTCGTGCAGGGCTTCGAAGGTCTTGAGCAGATTCAGATCGATATCAGTGATATTCATGTTGTTCATATCGTTTAGCAATGCATGGGGCTTTATTCATGATCGGTCGACGCCTGAGAATCGGCAACACCTGATGACCAAGGAGTTCAACACCCATGCCTAAATCCATAGTGGCTGCCCTGCAGATCGGTTCCTTGCCTGGCGGCAAGGCCGAGACACTGGCGCAGATCCTTTCCTACGAAGACGCCATAAGCCAGGCCGGCGCGCGCCTGGTGGTGATGCCTGAAGCCCTGTTGGGTGGCTATCCCAAGGGAGAAGGGTTCGGGACCCGGCTGGGATACCGCCTGCCGGAGGGGCGTGAGGCATTCGCCCGCTACTTTGCCAATGCCATCGAGGTCCCGGGTATCGAAACCGAGGCCTTGGCCGGCCTTTCGGCGCGCACGGGAGCCAGTCTGGTGCTGGGGGTCATCGAACATGCCGGCAGTACCCTGTATTGCACGGCGCTGTATTTCGAACCCGATGCGGGGCTGGTGGCCAAGCATCGCAAGTTGATGCCCACCGGCACCGAGCGGCTGATCTGGGGCAAGGGCGATGGTTCGACGTTGCCTGTTATCGATAGCCAGGTCGGTCGGCTCGGCGCGGCGGTGTGCTGGGAAAACATGATGCCGCTGCTGCGCACCGCGATGTATGCCAAGGGCGTGGAGGTGTGGTGCGCGCCGACGGTGGATGAGCGGGAGATGTGGCAGGTGACCATGCGTCATATTGCCCATGAGGGGCGATGCTTCGTGGTTAGTGCGTGTCAGGTCCAGGCCTCGCCTCAGGCGTTGGGCATCGATGTCGAGCACTGGCCGGCGGACCGTCCGTTGATCGCGGGGGGCAGCGTGATCATCGGCCCCATGGGGGATGTGCTGGCCGGGCCGCTGAAAGACGCGGCGGGGTTGTTGACCGCCGAGATCGACACCGATGATCTGGTACGGGCACGTTATGACTATGACGTGGTCGGTCATTACGCCAGGCCGGACGTATTCGAACTGGTCGTGGATGAGCGGGCCCGGCCAGGCGTTCGGTTCACCGCATGAGTTACCAGGTCGTCGCGGACTCCGGCAAGTCGAGAGTGCCGCGGTCGATGAAGCGCATGGTGCCGAACAATCCCCCGGAGAGTTTGCCCTTGAGCACATAGGGCAGATTATCCAGACCCTGGGCCTGGCTCAGGCCGAGGGTCTGGCGTAGCACCGAGAATGCCGAAATGCTCACGGGGACGCTCAATATTGCTTCGGAAAACCTCGGAATGGAGCCACTCTGGTCGCTGACCCCGGTCGCCAGAGTGCGGTCGTTGACCTCCAGGTCCAGCGCCACGCCGTTGTATTCGATGGCGGTTTCGTTGGGATTCTGCAGGCGTAGCTTCACGGCGAAACGCATCTCCAGGTCCTGGCTGGGCAAGGGGTCGATGCCGACTACGTTGATATTCAAGGGATCGCGATGCGGGAAGAGGGCGCAGGCGCTCAGGCTGAGCAGTGTCAGTAAAAGGAACAGGGCGGGAATTCTGCGCATGGGCGTACTCTCACTGTGAATTTTGGTCACGATAACCCACAACCCCAAGGACGCGCGAAGTCCATCCTGTTCTCGATCCAGATGGGCGCTGGGCTCCTGACAGTTTCTGACAACAGCGTCTGCTAATCTGCAGCAACTTTTCATTCGGATCGCCCATCGTGTCCCGTACCACTCGGCTGCTCACTTTGTTGCAAGTCTTGCGCGGCAAGCGCTGCCCGGTCACCGCCGCGACACTGGCGGCAGAGCTGAAGGTATCCGAGCGCACGCTCTACCGCGACATTGCCGAGCTTTCCGCTCTTGGGGCACCGATTCAGGGTGAGGCGGGCATCGGCTATGTATTGCGCAGCGGCCTGTTCCTGCCGCCGCTGATGTTCACCGCGGATGAAATCGAGGCCATTGTACTGGGCTTGCGCTACGTGGATCAGCGCGGCGATGAGGTGCTGGGCAAGGCTGCCGCCGACGCCCTGGCGAAGGTCGCCGCGGTGTTGGCCCCCGACGTGCGGGATGCCTTGCGCAATCCCACGGTGTTGCCCGGGCCGCCAGGCTATGGGTACCCGCAGAATACGGTGGAACTGAACGTATATCGCCAGGCCATCCGCACCCAGGCGAAACTGCACATCGATTACGCCGACGTGAACAATACCCCAAGCCAGCGGCTGGTCTGGCCTCTTGCCCTGGGTTTTTTCAACGAGGCGCGGGTAGTGGTGGCCTGGTGCGAACTGCGGGGTGCCTATCGGACTTTCCGCACCGACCGGATTGCCTCCGCTACCGAGCAGGGTGAGCGCTATCCCGGCAGGCGCAGCGACTTGCTGCGGGCCTGGATGAAGTCGATGAAACTGGACGAAAACGGGCGCTTCACTCCTGACAAGAACTGACATGGGGTTGTTCTAGCATGGTGCCAGTTCGATAAAACAAGGAGCCATACCATGTCAAATCCCGTCTCTTCCCTGGCCCCGGCCATCGCTGGCTACATCGAGGCTGCCAATGCCCGTGACAGCTCGGCGGTGGCGCGTTTTTTTGCCGAGGATGCCAATGTCTTCGATGAAGGCCAGCATCGGGCTGGCACCCAGGCCATCATCCAATGGATGGAAGATACCTCCCGCCGCTTCCAGCCACGGGTTGAGGTGCTCAACGTGCAGCAACGCACGGGCAAGGTGCTGGTTCACAATCTGATCTCGGGGACCTTCCCCGGCAGTCCGCTGGAGTTGCGGTATACCTTCCGGCTCGATGAGCAGGGGAAGATCACCCGGCTGGATATCTCCACGTAGGAGCTGGCGAAGCCTGCGATCTCTTGATCCTGATCCTTCGCTCCGAATTCAATTGGCAGCGCAAGGATCGCAGTCTCGTTGCACTCGACAGCTCCTACAGGCCCCACTCGCCAAGGGGTTCGAGTTGATTCATGGGTAGGGCCGCTCACTGGGGGCTGTTGGCATGGCATACTCAGGCCCTTCCTCCTCCGGACCCGGGCCGCATGACTTTCGACTCCCCCTTGAGTGCATGGCAGCATGCCATTGAACATCACGGTTTTGTCCAGGATGAGGCCCAGGAGTTGGCGATCATGACCTTGGAGCAATGCCACAAGGCATTGCGTGAGGGCTGCAACTCGATCAAGGGGGTGTATCTCTGGGGCCCCGTGGGACGTGGCAAGACCTGGCTGATGGACCGTTTCCATGAAACCCTCCAGATTCCTGCCCGTCGTCAGCATTTCCATCACTTCATGGCCTGGGTGCACCAGCGTTCGTTCCAGCTCACAGGCACGCCGGACCCGTTGCAGGCCCTGGCCAGGGAATTGAGCCGGGAAGTGCGGGTGCTGTGTTTCGATGAGTTGTTTGTCACCGACATTGGCGATGCGATCATCCTTGGACGCCTGTTCCAGGTCATGTTCGAGTTGGGCATGGTGGTAGTGAGCACCTCGAACCTGCCGCCTGAAGAACTCTATGCCAACGGCCACAACCGCGAACGGTTCCTGCCGACCATCACCGCGATCAAGCAGCATATGCATGTCGTGCCGGTGAACGGCTGGCAGGATCATCGCCAACACCCTGGCGCGGTGCAGCAGCGTTACTGGCTAAGGGGAGCCGGGCAACCCGACCCGTTGGGTGAGATCTTCGAACGGTTGAGTGCAGGGCAGCAATCCAGCGGAGGCCCGGTGACTGTCGGTCATCGCCTCCTGGAGCCGGTCAAGGCCAGCGATACGGTGCTTTGGAGCCGCTACCCGGATCTGTGCGAGCAGCCGTTCTCGGCCCTGGATTTCATGGGGCTGTGCGATCGCTACAAGGTCATTCTGCTCAGCGATGTGCCCTGCCTGAGTGCCGAGCAGCGAGAAGGGCGTATTGCCCGCGGTACGGAAGATGGTGTCGAGCGGGTCGAGGCGGGGGATCGAGAGCTGCCGCAACTGTCGGTCCACGACGACGGTGTGCGACGTTTCATTGCCCTGGTCGACGAATGCTACGATCGCAAGGTGCCGCTCTGTCTTTCGGCCGAGGTGGCGATGGACCAGTTGTATACCAAGGGCTATCTGCAATTCCCGTTTCGCCGTACCCTCAGTCGCCTCCAGGAAATGCAGATGCAACGTTTCGGTCAGCCCGCCTGATCCGTACCCGCCGACGGTTCCATCCGTCGGTACTATCCGCCGTACCCGCGAAGAGAGATGCAAGATCATGGAAGAAGCCAAGGACGTTCTCGTACTGCAAGCCAGCTACACCAATCCGGTTCACGCGGAAGCGATCTGTCACGTGCTCAATGGCTATGCGGAGGACCCCATGGGCGGCGGCCAGTCGCTGTCTGCAGAAGTCCTGCTGCATCTGCCGGGAGAACTGGCCAAGCGTCCCCATGCGTTCAGCGTGCTGGCTTTCGTCAACGGTGAGCCGGCGGGGCTGGTCAATTGTTTTGAAGGTTTTTCGACCTTTGCCTGCCGTCCGCTGGTGAATATTCATGATGTCGCCGTCATGAAGGCGTTTCGCGGCCTGGGCCTGAGCCAGAAGATGCTGCAGAAAGTCGAAGACATCGCGCGCCAGCGCGGTTGCTGCAAGATCACCCTGGAGGTGCTTGAAGGCAATGCCGTGGCCCAGGCCAGCTATTCGAAGTTCGGCTTCGCCGCCGGCATGTTCGACCCGGCCCACGGCCGCATGCTGTTCTGGACCAAGCCCCTATAGCAATGTCCATTGCACCGGATCCCCTGTGGGAGCGAGCAAGCCCGCTCCCACACTCGGTGCTGCGCGGTTACTTTACTGCTGCACCAGCTTGGCCGTCGGCGCCTTGGGCTGCATCAGGCTGAAGTCGATCAGCGCCTTGTGCTGGCGTTGATACGGATCGCCGATCAACAGTGGTCGGGCCTGGAAGTCGGTGCTGACCAGGCTCTTGCTGCGGTCCAGCTCATCAAAACTCAAGCCCGCCAGGTCTGCCCAGGTATGGATCAGCTGAGAGCTGCTGTAAGGCCGTGACAGGTCCCCGGCAAAGTTCCAGTCATGGGTTTCGCGCCACTGGGGTGAGGCCCAGGCCATGAAAGGAATGGTGTACATCGGCGCAGTGGGCTTGCCTTCATTGCGGCCAAGGGTGGCGTGATCCGCTGAGTCGAATACATCTTCACCGTGGTCCGACAGGTACAACAGAAAACCGTTGGGATTGCTCTTGGCGTAGTCCTTGATCAGGCTGGAGACGACGAAGTCGTTGTACAGCACCGCATTGTCGTAACTGTTGTAGGTGGGAACCTGATCGTCGCGCAGGCCCGCCGGAGCGCCCTGACGGTCGGTGAATTTGTTGAAGGTCGGTGGGTACCGGTACTGGTAGCTCATATGAGTACCGAGCAGATGTACCACGATCAGCTTGCGCGGAGCAGTATCGGCCAGCGCCTTGTTGAATGGAGCAATTACGTCGCCATCGTACTGCGCAGCATTCTGATTGCGGTTGTTGTTCAGGTACACCTGCTCATCGGCCTGCTGGGAGAACGTCGTGAGCATGGTGTTGCGCTTGGTCATGGTCTGCTGGTTGGTGATCCAGAAGGTCTTGTAGCCCGCCTGCTTCATCATGCTGACCAGCGAAGGCGTCGTCAGGTACAGGTCCGGATGTTGCTCATCGGCGAATGTCAGCACCTGTTGCAGCGCTTCGATGGTGTACGGACGTGGCGTAATCACATTGTCGAAGAGCGCCAGTTGGTCCTTGAGTTTGTCCAGCTCCGGCGTGGTTTCTCTCGGGTAGCCATACAGGCTCATGCGCTGACGGTTGGTGGACTCGCCGATCACCAGCACCAGGGTCGCCGGTTGGTTGGCCATGGTGTCCTTGAGATTACGCAGTGGCTCGATCTTGCTGGCGCTGTGCAACATGCCTTGCATGTTTGCCAACTGCTCGCTGTAACGACGGTACGCCACCAGCATCTGCCAAGGTACGGCCGGCTCGATGCGGTCTTCGAGTTTCTCCAGGCCGCCGGCCAGGGTGCCGACGCGCTGGGTTTGCTTGACAAGCGGGTAACCGATGACGGCACCCAGGATCACAATTGCCGCTACCAGGGCCTGGCCACGGGGCAGGTACACCGGACGCAGGCGCGTCCAGAGGAAATACGCCACGGCGGTATGAGCGAGGAACGCCGGTACCATCCACCAGGCAAAATACTGTGTCATGTATTCGCCGGCTTCAGCCACGTTCGATTCGAACATGATGAAGATGACGCTTTGGGAGAATTCCTGCTGATAGATGAAAAAATAACCCAGGCTGGCCATGGAGCAGGCCCATAGCACTACACCGATCAGCGCAGCGAGCAGGCGGGTCCGGGCAGGAAAAAGCAGCATGGGCGCGAGCCACACCGCACTCATGATGAATGCCTGGCGAAACCCGGAGAAGCCGGAAGTATCGCTCAACAGGATAAGCAGTTGAGTAATACCCGAGAAATACCAGAAGAACAGGAACAGCCAGCCGAACCCGGCCCAATCGAAACCTTTCGCAGTCGTTTTGCTGCGTTTGAACAGACTCATCAAGCGCTCCAGCCTTTTTTATCTACACCGACGAAGCTGTTGGCACCGGATGGCAACCCCAGGCATGCGCCGAGCACCCTAAAGGCGGGGAGTATCCTGGGAGCGTTGTGAAAACTTTGTGAGTTTCCGGTTATGGATTGGTGGTTCAGACGCGAATGCACGTGAGGTGAAGGGAATTATCCCTGCCGGGTGCAAGAATATCGTCGCAGGAGCTGCCGAGCGGAGCGAGGCTGCGATCTTTCCATCGACACTTGAGTCTCGAGCGAGATCAAGAGCAAAAGATCGCAGGCTTCGCCAAGGGGCAGTTATCGAGCCAGGGCCTGGCCCTGGTGGGAGAGTTGGGCGTGCTGCAGCTGCATGCGCAGCTGGGTCACTTCATCGAGCAGCAGATCGCGTTCTTCCTTGAGAAGGCGCAATTCGTCGCGACGAATGGTCACGTAAAGGGTTTGGGGAGGACGTGCGGTAACGACTGGGTCCATTGCTCACCTCGCAAATGGCTACATCAACTATAGAGATGTCGCCAGCTTTTTGGTCGACACCTCTACTATCGGCGCCGATTCTGATTTCTTTTGCTCGTGAATGGAACTTTTTTATTTTTCATGGTCGCCGTGCCTTCGACCGGGATTGAAGCGTTATCCCCCTTGTGATCGCACGAATTAACCGGAAACTATGCAGCAAGGCTCTGGACTAACCTCCACTAGTCGCAGCCAAACCGTTTCGAAGCGAGTGGCCTGTACGGTTAAGTCGAGTATACGAATTAGCCACACAAGCCACTAAACCTTTGACTTACCTTTATTTGTAGTAGGGAGCATCAGCACATGCAACTCGGGATTATTGGACTGGGCCGCATGGGCGGCAATATTGCGCGGCGCCTGATGCTCAATGGGCACGCCACGGTGGTCTATGACCGCAACGTCGCGTTCGTCGAAAACCTGGCCCAGGAAGGCGCCACGGGCGTGGCGGACCTGCCGGCGCTGGTGGCTGGTCTGGAAAAGCCACGGGCGGTCTGGGTCATGCTGCCGGCCGGCGCGCCAACTGAAGACACCATCAACGCCCTCAGCGAGCTGCTGGAGCCAGGCGATGTGATCATCGATGGCGGTAACACGTATTACAAGGATGATATCCGTCGCGCCCAGGCGCTGTCGGAAAAAGGCTTGAGCTACATGGATGTGGGCACTTCCGGCGGCGTCTGGGGCCTGGAACGTGGTTATTGCATGATGATCGGTGGCGACGCCGAGGTGGTAAAGCGCCTGGATCCGCTGTTCGACAGCCTGGCGCCGGGCATTGGCGATATACCCCGCACCCGTGACCGCAAGTCCGACGACGATCGCGCCGAGCGTGGCTATATCCATGCTGGCCCGGCAGGTTCCGGGCATTTCGTGAAGATGATCCATAACGGCATCGAGTACGGCATGATGCAGGCATTCGCCGAAGGCTTCGATATCCTCAAGACCAAGTCCAGCGAAAGCCTGCCGCCGGAGCAACGTTTCGATCTCAACCTGGCCGATATCGCCGAAGTCTGGCGGCGCGGCAGCGTGGTTTCTTCCTGGTTGCTGGACCTGACCGCCGATGCCCTGGCAAGCGATCCGAAACTGGACGGCTTTTCCGGTGAAGTGGCCGACAGCGGCGAAGGGCGCTGGACCATCGAGGCGGCCATCGAGCAAGCGGTGCCGGTACCAGTGTTGTCCAGCTCGCTGTTCGCCCGCTTCCGTTCCCGTCAGCAGAGCACCTACGGTGATAAAATGCTGTCCGCCATGCGTTTCGGCTTCGGCGGCCATGTGGAGACGCCGAAAAAATGACCTCGATCGGCAGGAAGTCCAAGGCAGAACCCGCACCACCGACCACCTTGTTCCTGTTCGGTGCCCATGGTGACCTGGTCAAGCGCCTGCTGATGCCAGCGCTCTACCACCTCAGCCGTGACGGGTTGCTGGGAGATGGACTGCAGATCATCGGCGTTGATCACAACGCCATCAGCGACGTGGACTTCGCCAGGAAACTCGAGGACTTCATCCGTCACGAAGCGGCGCGCAAGGGCGGCGATGCCAGCCGTGCGCTCGACCCGCTGCTGTGGGCCCGCTTGGCCAAGGGTATCAGTTACGTGCAGGGTGACTTCCTCGACGACAGCACCTATGCAGCACTGGCGGCGAAGATCGCTGCCAGTGGTACCGGCAATGCGGTGTTCTACCTGGCGACCGCGCCGCGTTTTTTCAGTGAAGTGGTCCGCCGCCTTGGTGCGGTCGGGTTGCTTGAGGAGCAGGCTGATGCTTTTCGGCGGGTGGTGATCGAAAAGCCGTTCGGCTCGGATCTGCACACCGCCGAAGCTCTCAATGCCTGCTTGCTCAAGGTCATGAGCGAGAAGCAGATCTATCGGATCGACCATTACCTGGGCAAGGAAACCGTACAGAACATCCTGGTCAGCCGTTTCTCCAACAGCTTGTTCGAGGCTTTCTGGAACAATCATTACATCGACCACGTGCAAATCACCGCCGCCGAAACCGTGGGGGTGGAAACCCGTGGCAGTTTTTACGAGCACACCGGTGCCCTGCGGGACATGGTGCCCAACCATCTGTTCCAGTTACTGGCGATGGTGGCCATGGAACCGCCGGCTGCTTTCGGTGCCGACGCCGTACGGGGGGAGAAGGCCAAGGTGGTCGGGGCCATCCGGCCCTGGTCGGTGGAGCAGGCTCGCGCCAATTCGGTACGTGGGCAGTACACCGGCGGTGCAATCGATGGCAAGCCGGTGGACGGTTACCGCCAGGAAGCCAACGTGGCGGTCGACAGCGGCACCGAAACCTACGTTGCGCTGAAGGTCATGATCGACAACTGGCGTTGGGTGGGGGTGCCGTTTTATCTGCGTACCGGCAAACGCATGAGCGTTCGGGACACGGAAATCATCATTTGTTTCAAGCCGGCGCCGTACGCACAGTTTCGCGACACCGAAGTCGAGGAGTTGCAACCGACCTACCTGAAGATACAGATCCAGCCCAACGAAGGCATGTGGTTCGATCTGCTGGCCAAGCGGCCGGGGCCGGCCCTCGACATGGCGAATATAGAGTTGGGCTTCGCCTACAAGGATTTCTTCGAAATGCAGCCATCCACGGGTTACGAAACCCTGATCTACGATTGCCTCACCGGCGATCAGACGTTGTTCCAGCGCGCCGACAACATCGAGAATGGCTGGCGTGCCGTGCAGCCGTTTCTCGATGCCTGGCAACAGGACGCGACCGTCCAGCCCTACAAGGCCGGAGAAGACGGCCCGGCGGCCGCAGACGACTTGCTGACGCGCGATGGTCGCGCCTGGCATGACCTCGGATGAGTGATCAAGTGAAACGCCCCATCCGTTTTCTGCTCAGCGACATGGACGGCACGCTGCTCCTGCCCGACCACAGTCTCAACCCGCGCACGATTGAAGCCGTTCGTTCCCTGCGCGAGGCGGGCGTGTTGTTCAGTCTCGCTACCGGCCGACCACCTCGGGCAATGCTGCAGCAGATCGAAGCCCTGGGTGTCGACTTGCCCACGGCGGCGTTCAACGGCGGCACCCTGGTGCATCCGGACGGCAGTTTCCTTGCCGTGCACTACCTGCCACCCGAGGTAGCGTTGACGACCCTGGCGCTGTACGCCGACCAGCCCGGCATCGAGGTCTGGGTGTTTGCAGATGACCATTGGCTGGTGCTTGACGCCAACGGGCCGATGGTGCCGGTGGAAACCCGTGGCCTGGGTTATCCGCCTCTCGAAGTCGAGAGTTTCGAGCCCTACCTGGAACGCATCGACAAGATCGTCGCCACCAGCGCCAACACCGGCCTTCTGGTTGAACTGGAGGCCCGTCTGCATCCGCTGCTCAAGGGGCAGGCCCAGGTGTCTCGTTCGCAACCGATCTACCTGGACGTTACGGCGATACAAGCCAACAAGGGGGAGGCGCTGTCGACCCTGGCGGCATTCATGGGCGTACCGCTGGAGCAGACGGCGGCCATGGGGGACGGCGGCAATGACCCGGCGATGTTCCATCGCGCGGGCCTGTCGATTGCCATGGGGCAGGCAGAGGAGGCGATCAGGCGCCAGGCCGATGTGATCACCGCAGCCGTTACCGAGGATGGCGCGGCGCTGGCGATCGAGCGCTACATCCTGCCCCGATAACCCCGCAGACCTTTGTGGGAGCGAGCAAGCCCGCTCCCACAGGTTCTGCGCAGGCCTCTGGTTATTCCATTACAGCCAATACGTCACCGCAAACCACCCCAAGCCACCCATTACCACGGTATAGGGCAAGGCCATCCACACCATCCGACCGTAGGACAGGCGAATCAGCGGTGCAATGGCCGAGGTCAGCAGGAACAGGAAGGCGGCCTGACCGTTAGGCGTGGCAACGCTGGGCAGGTTGGTGCCGGTATTGATCGCCACCGCCAGGGTCTCGAACTGTTCGCGGCTCATGTGGCCGGAGATGAAGGCCTGTTTCACTTCGGTGATGTAGATGGTTGCCACGAACACGTTGTCGCTGATGGCCGACAGCAGGCCGTTGGCGATAAACAGCATGCCGGGCTGCTGATCGGCGGGCAGGGCCAGTACCCATTGGATCAGTGGCGTGAACAACTGCTGATCGTGAATCACCGCCACCACCGCAAAGAACACCACCAGCAGCGAGGTGAACGGCATCGCGTCCTTGAACGCGTTGCCCAGTCGGTGCTCATCGGTGATGCCGGTGAACGCGGTGATCAGTACGATGACCGCCAGGCCGATCAGGCCGACCTCGGCGACATGCAGGGCCAGGGCCACGATCAGGATCAGTGCGGCGATACCCTGGACAACCAGGGCTGCGCGTTGGCGTGAGTTGCGCTCGCGGTTGTCCTGCTCCGCGTAGTCGGCCAGTACGGCGCGAACGTTATCCGGCAGCAGCGTGCCGTAACCGAACCAGCGCAGCTTTTCCAGTGCCATGCAAGTCACCAGCCCGGCCACCAGTACCGGCAGCGAGACGGGAGCGACTTCCAGGAAGAATTCCACGAAGTGCCAGTCCATTTCATGACCGATCAGCAGGTTCTGCGGCTCGCCCACCAAGGTGCATACCCCACCCAGCGCGGTACCGACGACGCCATGCATCAACAGGCTGCGCAAAAATGCCCGGAACTGATTCAGATCCTGATGGTGCAATGAAGCCAGGGCGTGGTCTTCATCGACGCTGGCGTCCTGGCGGGGGTCATTCCCCGAAGCCACGCGGTGATAAACCGAGTAGAAACCCACCGCGGCGCTGATGATCACCGCCGTGACGGTCAATGCATCGAGAAAGGCCGACAGAAACGCAGCGAGGAAGCAGAACAGCAGGGCCAGCAGTGTCTTGGAGCGGACGCCCAATAGAAGGCGGGAGAACAGGAAGAGCAGCAGATCCTTCATGAAGTAGATCCCGGCCACCATGAACATCAGCAGCAGGATCACCGGGAAATTGTGCACTAACTCATCGTACAGCGCCTTGGGAGTGGTCATGCCCATTGCCAGGGCCTCGATCATCAACAGCCCGCCGGGCATCAATGGATAGCACTTGAGGGCCATGGCAAGAGTGAAGATGAACTCCACGACCAGCATCCAGCCCGCCACAACCGGGCCGAGGGTCCAGAGTACCAGGGCATTGATGATCAGGAAGGTGACGATGCACGCCTTGTACCAGCGCGGTGAGTGCCCAAGGAAGTTGTGGGCGAAAGCCTGAGTCATGGAACCGGACATCGGCTGCTCCTTTTATTTAGAAGCGCGCAAATTGCCGTAAGCAATGCGGAATATCAAGCGTAGGAATTCATACCGCTTTAATCGCGGTCGATATTTGCCAAGTCAGGCCCAATACCGAGCCACCATGGCACGGTGGGTACCGAAGAGGGAATGGCCTCCCACAAGGATTTTTCCGTTGACCTGTACCGCAAGAGAAGTGGCGGTGTCCAGGCTGTAGCCGAGTCGCGTGCGAACCCAGCCTTTGCCCTGGCCGAAGGTCGGGTCGAGGCTGGCGTCCGGCAGATGCCTGGCCAGTACGAAGTCGGTCTCGATACCACCGATGGTGGTTCCGGCAGTCACCAGTTTGCCATCGGATTGAACCTGGGCGGCGGTCCACTGACTGGCGTTGCGTCCGATCTCCAGGAGCCTGTACTGCCCCTGGTTGCAGTGATGATCCGGCTTGCCGTCCTGATGCACCTTCAGGGACAGGCAATGCATAGGGTCGCGACTGCCGCCGAACGCCTGCAGATCACCGTTCTGATGTTGAACGATCTGATTGATCATCACGCTGCGCTCTTTGGCCGAGACGGACAGGAAGCCGTTCTCGCCGAAACTATCATCGAGTCTGCCGCTTGGATCATAACGGACCATCAAGCCTTGCTGAGGCAGATCGATGGCGCCACCCACCACGATGTTGCCGTCGGCCTGGACAGTGAGACAGCTCAGCCAGGTGTTTTTCAGCAGGCGCCGGACCATGACAAAACCACCTCGGTTGAATGAAGTGTCCAGTGCGCCGTCCGGCAGCAGTCGGATCAGGATGCCGACATGGTCGGACCGTTGATAATGATGGTTGGCCAGTAAGAGAATCCGGCCATCGGTTTGCACGCGCATGTCGCTGGCTTCGAGGCCCTGCATGCCTGGTGGCAGCCAGGGGTCGCGCAGACCTTGGGAGAGATTGCCTTCAATCCGGATCACTTGTTGTCCGGCGTTGCCGAAACCAGAAACAGGACGGCCTTGTTGATCGAACAGAGCCAGGGCGGGGAGGGTGCGGTCAGCGTTTTCATAATGCAGGCCGGATAACAGAATCTTTCCGTCGGGCAATTCAGTCACTTTGCCTGCTGTTGCTTCGAAGCCGTGCTCGAAAGAACCGACTACACAGCCACCGATTCCAAAGCCCTGATCGGTCGAGCCATCGTGGTTGAGCCGTGCGAGCCCGAACCGGCTGCCAAGCGAAGTCTCGATCCTGGCTGCCACCAGAATTTTTCCGAGACGGTCAAGGGTCAGCCCGGTGGTCAGGCTGGAGGTGCTGCCGGAGAAATGAACCATTGCCTTGCCATTGTTGGCAAAGTCGGCATCCAGCTGGCCGGCGTGTACCACTGCCGCTGGAAGCTCAGGCGCGAATTGATTGAGCATGCATGCCTCTCCTTGCGCGTCGACCGGCCCGGAGGGGCGATGACTGCATGAGGGCAACATTCAATCCCTGAATGTGGCAGCGCACAACTGCCAGACCTCGAACAAACAGCTGCGGATCGTGCCAGAGCAATGACTTTTCGACTCAGTACCAAGCCTGCTATCAATACAGGCTCGGACTGTATACGAAAAAAGAGGATGTTTATTCAGGCATGGACCAGGACTGCAACTTGTAGCCTTCCTGGCTCAGTTCGGCTCGGGCCTGTTTCAACAGATTCGCCAGTTGGACTGGATCGGTATAGGCACTGCTTGGAATCTGAGTGCGGCCAATATGAGTATTGGTGCGGTCGACGACGGTCAGGCTCAATTCGCCGTTGCCATCTTGAGGGGCCCAGGCCACGCACTGGAAAGGTTTAAATGCGCGGTCGGCAATCAAAAGAGCTTCGTTGATACGGAGCGGGGCGTTCATGGCGTTCTCTCATAAAAGTGCCCAATCAGATGATCTGCCGTCGGTTGGGCGGACCGTGCGGCGGGTTACTTGTACTGATGTTCCGGACCGTGGTTCAGGTCACACAATTCTTGAATAAATTTCGATTTTCTTTCAGACCCGGCAAAGAGGCTTTTGTTTGAAAGCATCGTGAAAGATTTTCGGCCGGGCAACTAACGATACGCTGGCTTATAACCACTTTCAGATGATTCCAATAATCAATTGATACAAGGGTGTGTCAACTTCTTGCTACTGTTACATGCAGGTTCGCCAAACGACTGTTTCTAATCATATTTCCTATTTTTGGCGCCAAGGATCAGTCATGGTCGAAGCCAGTACGTCACGTCGTCTGCTCGTGGTTGATCCCTGCGATGATTGCCATCGTCTGTTGCCGGGGTTACGCACCATTGGTTGGGCGGTAGAGAGTTGCTCTCTGGAACATGCCGGCGATCGAACGTGCGACGTAGGCCTTTTGAGGTTGCAGCCTTTTCATCTGGAACGCCCGGAAGCGGTCAAGGAATTGATCAGCCGTAGCGGTACCGAGTGGATCGCGGTGCTCAACCAGGAAGTGCTGCGTCTGAAGAATGTGGGTGATTTTGTCTGCGAATGGTTTTTTGACTTCCATACGCTGCCCTTCGATGTATCACGGGTCCAGGTGACACTGGGTCGGGCGTTTGGCATGGCGCGTCTGCGTGGGCAGGGCTCGGTTCATGTCCAACTGCCCGAACATGAACTGCTAGGCGACAGTCGGCCAATTCGCGAGTTGCGCAAGTTGCTGAGTAAATTGGCGCCCACCGAGTCGCCGGTTTTGATCCGTGGCGAGAGCGGTACCGGCAAGGAGTTGGTGGCGCACACGCTGCATTCACAGTCCCTGCGTCGCAATAAGCCGTTCATTGCCATCAACTGTGGCGCCATTCCCGAACATCTGATCCAGTCCGAATTGTTCGGCCACGAGAAAGGAGCGTTCACTGGCGCTCACCAGCGCAAGATCGGACGCATCGAAGCGGCCCACGGCGGGACTCTGTTTCTGGATGAGATTGGTGATCTGCCGCTGGAGCTGCAGGCCAATCTGCTGCGTTTCCTGCAGGAAAAACATATCGAGCGGGTCGGTGGCAGCCAGCCGATTGCAGTCGATGTCCGGGTACTGGCGGCCACTCATGTGGATCTGGAGGCGGCCATCGAGCAGCGGCTGTTTCGCGAAGATCTGTACTATCGCCTGAACGTGTTGCAAGTGGTGATGGCGCCTCTGCGTGAACGCCACGGCGACTTGTCGATGCTCGCCAGTCACTTTTCCCATCTCTACAGCCAGGAAACCGGCCGCCGGCCCCGCAGCTTCAGCGAGGATGCGCTGGTGGCGATGGGCATGCACGACTGGCCGGGCAATGTCCGGGAACTGGCCAATCGTGTCCGACGCGGCCTGGTGCTGGCCGAGGGACGGCAGATCGAAGCCCGCGATCTTGGCCTGGCCAGTCCCCATGGGATCGCGGCACCGATGGGCACCCTTGAAGACTACAAGACCCGCGCCGAGCGCCAGGCACTGAGCGATGTACTCAACCGCCACAGTGATAACCTGAGCGTCGCGGCCCGGGTGCTGGGTGTGTCCCGGCCAACGTTCTATCGTCTGCTGCACAAGCATCAGATTCGCTGAATCATCCTGAAGCAAGGTTGCAACCTGTGGGAGCGAGCCTGCTCGCGATGACGGTAGCGCAGGCACCTCTTTCGTGACAGATCCACCGCTATCGCGAGCAGGCTCGCTCCCACAAGGTGCCCGTCCTGGGCTAGAAGTAATACGGAAACTTGAGGCTGAAGCTGAAGTCCGGCGCATCGTCGGTCAATCCGATGGACAGGTTGGGCACGATGGTCAGGTTGTCGGAGGCGGCGACGGTCATGCCGATGTTGAAGTAGCCGGCATTGGCATCACTGGAGACCACTGACTCCCAATCCCCGCCGTCCTGCTTGAGTTTGCTTTTCTTCTGGATCAGGTCTGAGACCGAGAACGACATGCTCATTTTTTCGTTCAATGCGAAGGCCAGGCCTGCGCCGATCTGGAAGCTGTCGCCGATCCGCACCTTGCCCGGCACCTTCTGGTTGACGGTGGAGCTGATGTCGTCGAACGACTCTTCGAAGTTATGGGTGTAGGCCAGCGTGCCGAACAGCACGGCCGGGTCGAAGGTCTTGACCAGGGAAAGCCCGGGAGTGATCGACCACACGCCATTGCCGGTGGGCAGATCCTCAGGTACGAACAGGTTGGTGTTGTTCGGGGACTGGCGCAGCTTGATCCCGAATGGATCCTTGCCGGTAGGGGCTTTGACGCGCAGGGTCACCACCGCGTCGGGGGTGTTGATCGATTCGTCCATGAACTTGTAGGCAACGCCGAAATTGACATCGCCAATGGTGGGGTCGCGGGTGACGGTTTCTTCGCTGGTAACACCGGCCGCCCCGTTATTGGCCCCGCCGGACTGGTACGTGGATTCCCGGTAGACCACCGGCACATTGAGGTCGAACTGCCAGCGATTGTCGAAGTTGTAGCGGCCGGTGAGGTCCAGCGTCCAGGTGTCGGCCTTGATCCGGTCCAGGTTGATGTTGCCCAGGAAAATCGAATCCAGGGCCAGGAAACCATTGAGGATCAGTTGCCGGGTGTCGTAGCGCGAATAGGTCACGCCGGTCTCGAAGCTGAATTTGCCGCCGCCAAAGAAGCCGCTGGCCTCGTCATAGAGGTTGGAGACGCTCTGGGCCGGCTGCGAGTCGTCCGCCAGGGACTGCCCGTAGCCGCTGCCTCCAGCCGTTGCCGCGCCCCCGCCGGCCACGTTCTGGTTACCCTTCATGTCGGCCGGGGATTTGACCAGGCGCTTGGGCGGTGGGGCGGCAGGCTGGTCTTCCACCTGGCGAACCCGTTGTTCGAGTACCGCCAGGGCTTTCTGCTGGACCTCGTATCGTTGCTTGAGCTCGAGCAGCTCCTGCTTCAATGCCTCGATGTCCGCATCCGGTGCCGCTTGCAGCAGGGTTGCCGGGAACAAGGTGCTCAGACACATTACAGCGCGCAACGATACGGATCGATACATGAAAATGCCGTCCCTATTTGCTCAGTGGTCGAAAAGCAGCTTAGGCTCTGTACGAAAAGCCTTGGTACTCGTTCATGCTGCGTTGAAAACAGCCTCGGAATGCTCATGTACTCCAGTACACTGCGCTTGCTCGGCTGTTTTCGTCTTGCCTGACCTTCGTCTCAAAACTTTTCGTACAGAGCCTAGTTCAATACCCGAGGTTGCGCAGGCCGCGCAGCTGCGTCAGGTTGCAGTCCAGCGCCCCGGCACTGGGGCCGTTGTTGTTGAGTACTACATTGAGCTGGGTCATGTTGTTGACCAGGTTGCTGTTGCCCAGCAGGCGGGTATTTTGCAAAAGGCCACCCTGGGCGACTTGCTGCAGGGCGCTGCCCTGGTTGTGACTGGCCTGGATCGCCATCCGTATACCGCTGCCGGTAGCGGTTACGGCGACGCTTCCGGCGGCGTTGCTGCCGCTGATGGTCTGGCCGCTAGTCAGTAACTGCCCTTGGGAAGGAACGAGGGCGGGGGGCTGGTGGCTTTCCTTCACGTTGATGCTGACATTGTTGTAGGCGGTATTGCCGTCGCCGGCAGCGCGTACGCTCTGGGTCACGCCCTGGCTCGTCCCAAGACCTGCACCACCGGTAATGTTGCCGCTGCCCTGTTCCGGAGCGCTGCCGTTGCCGGTCTGCTTGATGGTGGAAACGTAAAACTCGGGTTTGACGGTGGAGGCCTGGATCTGCATGGAGCTGCTCGCGCCGATCAGGTCACCGCTGGCGTTGCGCCAGGTACTGCTCATGACGATGCCGAAGCTGATGACCCGCCCGGGCATGACATAACGACCACGCAGCTCGGCGAGCTCCTGGTCCTTGATTTCGATGGGTTTGAATCCGGCATGGGCATAGCCCGACGCGGTCGCGACCAAACAGGCCAGCGACAGCCAGTGTGACGTTTTCATGTCCCGCTCCCGGAGCATCCTGCTCCTTGTGTACTTAATCGTTGGCAGTAGGTCGGCGACTTAAAAAAAGTCGCTCTGGATGAAACCGAAATCCATCAGTTCCGCATCCTTGACCGGGTTGAACCCGTCCAGCTTGTTACGTGCCGTCAACGGCTGCGGAGGACTGCGTAGTGCGTTGGTCTTGTCGTAGCCTGGACCGACGATGGCGAAGACGATGCCGTTCCAGCCTTTGACGAAATCGTCGTGGGCGTAGCGCTTGTGCCCCAGTACCGGGTCGCCGATGTAGACCCATTGCTTGTCGGCCCGCTGCAATACCACGAAGTGCTTGTAGCCACGTATTTCCATCAGGACCACCACCGGAATCGTCACGGCTTCGAGCTTTTCTGGCGGTATCCGATAGCCTCGGGCGCGCATGCCGATGCTTTCCACGTAGCGCTTCATGTCCAGCATGGAAAAGCCCTGGGTACGTACGAGGTTCTGGTCGGCATTGACCAGCATGCCCTTGATGACATGCTCTTCATCGACATCAAGCCAATAGGCCTGGCGCAGTACCGTGGCCAGCGCGGCGGCACCGCAGCTGAAATCGGTTTTCTGCTCGACGATGTCGCTGAACTTGCGCTCGCGCACGCTTTGTACCGGCTTGTAGACCAGCATGCCGCCGGGCAGGGCAGCGACCGGCATTTGCGCAGCTTCGGTGACACAAGCCATGCAAAGCAGCAGGGAAAGAGCAGTCGCACGCATGATCGATACGCCTTGTGGAAACCCAGGAAAAGAAGCCCCGTTGCCGGGGCCCCATTTCATGCGCAGTTACATGCAGGCCTTGCAGCCAGCAGCGATGGACAGCGAGTTGCTCTGTTGGTTGCCCACGCCCGCCGACACGTTGGCGCCGCCGTTGCCGGAGAAGCCGTTCATGGAGTTGTTCATGGTGGCGTTGTTGATCACTGGGTTTTTCCAGCCATCGCGGGTCAGCACTTGCTGGGTGTTGCTGCCGGCCAGTTCGAAAGTGCCCACGGCGGAGAACTTGAACTTGTCGTCATCATGACCGCCGCCATAGCCACCTTTGTTGTCCCAGCCGCCATGGTTGTCGTCTTCGGCGGTGCCGGTGCCTTTGGCCTTGAATGTGCCGGAGGCTTCATAGGTGCTGGTGAGGGTGTCGGTCTTGTAGGTCTTCACGCCCTTGTTGTCCACCACCAGGCCGGTGGAGGTCTGGTCGGCTGCGGCCGAGGCTTGTGCAACACGGCCACCTGATACGGCGATGGCCAGGTTGTTTTTCTGTTGGTTGAAATTGCCGGCTGTCACGTTGATGCCGATGTTGCCGGAGCCGTTGTTGCCCGCGTTGGTGAGCGAGGCGTTGTTTTGAGTCGAGTTGTTTTTGACGTAGTTGTTGTTATTGACTTGGGTGGCACTGGACATGGACACGGCCGAACCGAAGATGAAGCTTTCGTCTGCAGTCGCCAGGGCGGCCGCGTTGTCTTGCTGGTTACCGTCGCCGGCCGCGACGTTGGCGCCCATGTTACCGTTGCTGCCATTGAGTGAGTCCTTGGCTTCAGCGGTGTTTTTGGTGGCCTGGTTGGTCACCACGTTGCCGTCGCTGTTCTGCTCATCCAGCACCGTAGCCCCAGCACCGGCGCTGATGGAGAGCAGTTGATCCAGCGTCGGGCCTTGGGGGTCATGGCTGCCATGGTTGCCATTGCCATGACCATGCCCGTTGCCGTGATTGTTATCGTTTCCACCGGCCTGTGCGGCCATTGCCATCACAGCGGCGAGAGCGAAAACCAATGGTTTAAGTGCCATTGTTGGTTTCATGGTGTTTCTCCTTGCGTGTCGTTGGTTAAGTGTGTCGGTACTTTCTTATGGGTTTACTGCCCGGGTCAGTCTGCAACCCGGATGCTCAGGGTGTTGGCCATACGGTTCCCCACCCCGGCACTCTGGTTCACCTGGATTACCCCTCGGCTGCCGGTGAAGGCCTGGTCGCCGGTGACGACCTGGCGGCTGCCGGTTGGGGTGCCAGTTGCTCCTGAGTTCGGTAACAACGCCACGTTCTGTTGAGAAAGCGCGCTGTCGTCAATGCTCTGCGGCTGGGCGCTGATGCCCACCCGCATGACATTGGCCATCTGATTGTTGGCCCCGGCGGACTGGTTGACGCCCAGCACACCGTTGCCGTTGCTGAAAGAGCTGCCGCCGATGCGGGCGGTCGCGTTCATGGAGGAATCGGCAGGGGTGTCCAACCGCTGGTGCACATGGGTGCTGGCCTGGGCTCCGGTGCCGATGGCGATGGCCCGAGCGTTGGTTTGCTGGGTTCGGTCGCCCGCCGCCTGGTTGATGTTGAAGTTGCCGGTATAACGGCTGCCGGAATCCTGCAGGTTGGCGCTACTGACCACCGCCACACCTGGATCGGCGAATACCGTGGATGAGCCGAGCAGGGCGAGCAGGAACAGGGTCGCTCTCATGTCAGCGACCTCCAGCCAGACGACCCAGCGGCGCCAGGCCGGAACTCAGCGAGCGGTTGATGGTGCCTGAGATCGCACCTCCGCTGCCGCCACCGTGGCCGGCGTTCATGCCGGGCATGCCGTTGGGGTTGGTCACGACATTCAGGCCTTGCACGCTGGTATTTGTATTGAGGGTGTTGCGGATCGACGAGCCGCTGGCGACGCTGGCAAATTCGCCGTCGCTCAATTCGGTGCTGATGGTCGCCTGGCTGATTCGATCGGAAGGGTTGGCGTTGACGGTGGTCGGGTAGGGGTCCTTACCACCGTTGCGACCGATATGGACGGGCTGTACGTCCCGGTTGAGGACGATGACGCCGTTGCCTTCGGCCTGTACTGGCAGGCTGAGCAGCGCGCTGGCGGCGCAGCCGATCAACAACAGGACGGTCAAACTTTTATCGAAAGTCCCCACGGCATCGGTTCCTTCTTCGGTGGGCTGGCCTTGGTCCAGCGTTGCGAGGGGAGAAGAGCAGATGTCGTGCCGGGTTTGTAAAAGTCTTTCGATTCAATGGGTTGGCTAGCTGTGCGCAATGAGCGTTGCGCGACCTGTTTCATGAATGAGACAAGGCTCATGAGGGTCAATAGGCCATCTGCGGCCAGTGGCTCTGGATCCAGGCTTTTGAGGGGGTGTTTCAGTTGCGTGACAGTCAGGATGACAAACCAGTGAAACAGCTTTGGATCCGGGTTTGACAAGACGGGGATGTTTCAAGAGTGCAACAGGATGGCGCTATACCATCACCTGTCCCGGTGGGATCTGTTCAGGCCTGGAGCAGTTGGGCTACGGCTGCGAACACCTGGCTTTGGCGCTGCGCCCAGTTGCCTTCGATCACTTGGAAGGGTTGCTGGCGCCGGGTCAGCCAATCCTCTATGGCGGTGAAAAACTGCAGGCGTTGCGCCAGCTCAGGCTGGCAGCGCAGGCCGTCGCCGGTCCATTCGACCTGCTCGGGGCTCAACAGCAGATGCAGGTCGTAATGGCGCCTCAGCAAGCTTGGTTCCAGCCAGTCCGGGCATTCGCCGAACAGGGTCCGGCTCCAGAGGATATTGCTCAGCAGATGGGTGTCGAGGATCAGCAGTGCCGGTTGTCGGGCACGGGCTGCGTCTTCCCAGGCCAGTTGTCCGAGAGCGATATCGGTGATGTCGTCCAGGCAGGTGTCGCGGGGGTACTGTTCCATGAAGTGGCGGACGTATTCATCCACCCGCAAGCCGCCGAAGTGTTCCTGCAATTGCGACGCCAGCCAGCTCTTGCCGGCAGATTCGGGGCCGGTGAGCACCACCACTTTCATGCGCGCAGGGCCGGGTCGGCGCGCCATTCCCGCCAGCCCTGCACGGCGAGCAGGGTGAACAGGGCGTAGAGCGCGGCGGTCAGGTACAGCCCCTTGTAGATGAACAGGCCAACAAAGATCACATCCAGGGCGATCCACAAAGGCCAGCATTGCACGCGCTTCTGCGCCATCCACCACTGGGCCACGAGGCTGAAGCCGGTAAGCGCCGCGTCGAGCCAGGGTTGGGCGGCATCAGTCCAGTGCGCCATGGCGGCGCCCAGCACCAGGCTGCCCGCTGCTCCGGCAGCCAGCCCAAGCAGCACTGACGGCCCGCCCAGACGTGTGACCTGGCGTCCGTCATGATGCTGCCCGGCGCGGGTCCATTGCCACCAGCCATACAATTGCAGCGCGGCGTAGATCACTTGCAACAGCATGTCCGAGTACAACTTCACGTCGTAGAAAATCCAGCTGTACAGCAACACCATGACCAGGCCGATCGGCCAACACCAGGGGTTCTGCTTGACGGTCAACCAGACAGCGATCACGCCGAGGGCTGCGGCAAACAGTTCAAGCCCGGACATGGCGGCTCCTTGAGGGAATGGAAAAGGGGGGCGATTGTAAACGTTATGGTGGGGGCAGCTCCAACATCAATGTTGGATGTGCCGGTGCTCTCGCGAGCAGGCTCGCCCACAGGGGGGCCAGGTTGATTGCAGTATCTGTGGTCGCCAGCAGGACCTGTGGGAGCAAGCCTGCTCGCGATAGCGGTGGTTCAGCTTGCATCCAGGCTGGATGCAAGCTTTGCTTTTACACCCGGAATTGTTTGAGCAGGCCGTTCAGCTGTTCGCTCAGTGCTTTGAGGCGGGTGCTTGCCAGGCTCGACTGCTCTGCCGCCAGGGCCGTGCTGTGGGAGAGTCCGGCGGCCTGGGTGACATTCTGGTTGATGTCCTCTACCACGTGGGCCTGTTGCAGGGTAGCGCTGGCGATGGAGGCGTTGAGACTGTTGAGATTACGCAGGGCCTGGCCGATGGCGTTGAGACTGGCGCCCGCCAGGCCTGCCTGTTCGATGGTCAGTTGCGAGGCGCGGCTGCTGTCGCTGATGACCTTTACCGCGGCTTCGGAGTGGGTTTGCAGGCGTTCGATCATGCCCTGGATTTCGGCGGTGGACTTCTGTGTGCGCTGCGCCAGCAACCTCACCTCATCGGCCACCACCGCAAAGCCCCGGCCCTGTTCCCCGGCGCGAGCGGCTTCGATCGCCGCGTTGAGGGCCAACAGGTTGGTCTGCTCGGCGATGGAGCGGATCACCTCCAGGACGCTGCCGATCTGGGTACTTTCGCTGGCCAGGGTACGGATCACTTCCACCGCCTGGTCGATGGTCTGGGAAAGACGGTCGATTTGCTGCAGGCTGCCGTCAATGTTGACCTGGCCCTGCTGGGCCTGGGATTCAGCGTCGCGCATCTCACTGGCGGCGTGTTCGGCGTTCTTGGCCACGTCCTGCACACCATAGGTCACTTCGTTGATCGCAGTGGCCACCAGCTCCATCTGCTGCGATTGCTGCTGGCTGCGTTCCTGGGCCTGGGCGGCGTCGCTACCCAGTTCATTGGACGATTGTCCCAGTGCGCTGGCCGAATCCTGCAACTGGCTTACCACATGGCGCAGCTTGCTGGTAAACGCGTTGAAGTGTCGCGCCAGTTGAGTGACCTCATCCTGGCCGTGGGTGTCGAGGGTGCGGGTCAGGTCGCTTTCACCGCTGGCAATGTTGGCCATGGCGTTCACCGTTTCCTGCAGGGGCCCCACGATGCTGCGCACGATCAGGGTCAACAGCAGGCTCATGATCACTACAATCGACAGGCCAATCAGCGAAGCCTTGATCAGTTGGGCCTGGAACTCGGCTTGCACGTCATCTACGTACACGCCTGAACCGATGATCCAGCCCCAGGGCTCGAACAGTTGGACGTAGGAGGTTTTCGCCACCGGTGCCTCGGCACCCGGCTTCGGCCACAGGTAGTTCACCATCCCGGCGCCCTTGGCCTTGGCGATGTTGACCATCTCGTTGAACAGCGCGAAACCGTTCGGGTCGCGGATCGCCGAGAGGTTCTTCCCTTCGAGCTTCGGGTTGGCGGGGTGCATGACCATGACGGGGGTCAGGTCATTGATCCAGAAATAATCAGTCTCGTTATAGCGCAGGCCCCGCACAGCGCTGAGGGCCTGTTTCTGGGCGGCTTCGCGGGTCAGGGTGCCAGCGGTTTCCAGGCCATGGTAATAGCTCAGCACGCCGCTGGCGGTCTGGACCACATGTTGGGTTTTCTGCACCTTGGCCTGATAGAGGTCACCGTGGATCTGCTTCAGCATCAAGGCGCCCAACGTAAATACCATCAAGATGGCCACGACGAGGATGAGCCACAAGCGTCGGCTGATCGACACATTGCGCAAACTATTCATACGCTGTCACTCCAGTTTCTTGTTCTTGTCATCCACGGCCGGTGGATTGCCCCCTGGGCCATAACGCGGCGGCGTTATGAGGGCTTGTCTGATAGGATTTCGGCCTCGCAACGCAAAACCTAAGCCTGCCTATGATTTTTCATTGGTTTTTTTGGGGAGGGCGCAGTTATCGTGCCCCGCTGCTTGTATTGGCATAACACTTTGATTATCGATGAGCCCCTGTCTGACAGGGGCTTTTTTGGGGGATGAATGGATTTGTGGACTGCCTTTCAGGCACTGATTCTTGGCATTGTAGAAGGTCTGACGGAATTCCTGCCGATTTCCAGCACGGGGCACCAGATTGTTGTCGCAGACTTGCTTGGGTTCGGTGGGGAACGGGCCATGGCGTTCAACATCATTATTCAGTTGGGTGCGATCCTGGCGGTGGTCTGGGAGTTTCGACGCAAGATCTTCGACGTGGTAGTGGGTTTGCCCACTCAACCCGGTGCCCGACGGTTTACCGCCAACCTGTTGATCGCCTTCCTGCCCGCCGTAGTGCTGGGCGTGTTGTTTGCCGACCTGATCCACGAGTACCTGTTCAACCCGATCACCGTGGCCGCCGCGCTCGTGGTGGGGGGGGGCATCATGCTCTGGGCCGAACAGCGCCAGCATGAAGTACACGCCGACACGGTGGACGATATGACCTGGAAGGATGCCCTCAAGGTCGGTCTGGCCCAGTGCCTGGCGATGATTCCCGGCACCTCCCGTTCCGGCTCGACCATCATCGGCGGGCTGCTGTTCGGCCTTTCGCGCAAGACCGCGACCGAGTTTTCCTTCTTCCTGGCCATGCCGACAATGGTCGGCGCGGCTGTCTACTCGGGCTACAAGTACCGCGCACTCTTCGTTCCGGCGGATTTCCCGGTGTTCGCCATCGGCTTCGTCACCGCGTTCATCTTCGCCATGATCGCAGTCAAGGGACTGCTGCGGTTCATCGCCAGCCACAGTTACGCGGTGTTCGCCTGGTATCGGATCGCGTTCGGTCTGCTGATCCTTGCGACCTGGCAATTCGGTTGGGTCGACTGGACGACTGCCCAGCCATGAAAGATTCGGGCACCCGCAGGCGCGCAGCCCGCGACACCGGGGGCGCAGTACAGAACCTTCGGCTCAAGTTGATCGTGTTTGCGCTGCTATGCACGCTACCGCTGACGGGCTCGTTGCTGCTCGTGCTGCAGGAGGCGTCATGGGTGCCGTTGATGGCCTATGGGACCGTCAGCGTCGTGGCGTTCCTGCTGTACTGGAGTGACAAGCGCAAGGCGCGTTCCGACACCTGGCGCACCCCCGAGAACGTGTTGCATGCCGTGGAGCTGGCCGGCGGCTGGCCCGGGGCGTTACTGGCCCAGCAGGTCTTTCGACACAAGACCCGCAAGGTGTCGTTCCAGGTGGTGTTCTGGTTCATCGTGCTGCTGCACCAGGCGTTCTGGGTCGACCAGTTGTTCCTGGGCGGTCATTTGCTGGCCTAATGGCCTGTGTGGTTAATTCGTGTACTCAAATTAACCGCAAGGGCCAGCAGGTGTGAGTATTACGGCAGTAGCAAGCCGACCTGCGTGCGCTTGGGCAATTTGCTGACCACCAGTTGGTGGGAGCGTTGCAACAGGCCATGCAGTTCCTCGGCGCCCATGGGGTAGGGCGTGTGCATGATGATCCACTGGGCTCGTGCCAGATACGGGGCAGGATGGATGCCCGGTCGGTCGCAATGTCCCAGGAACAGGTCCTTGTCGACCTTGAACGCCAATGAATCGCTACGCAGCCCTTGCAGGGCGAACATCTTGTTCCCGGCGATGGAAAACACCCGTACGCCACCCCATTTGTAATCTTCCCTGGCGCCAGGCAAGCCCAGGCAAAACCGTGCGACATCCTCTTCGCTCAGACTCATAACGTCCTTTCTCCACAACGATTGAAAGCGTCCACCAAATGGTCGAGCCATGCGCGTACCGCCGGCAACATTCCGCGTCGATGGGGATAGACCGCCTGCAGCCAGCCATCGGGCAGCGACCATTGCGGTAACAGTTCCACCAGTGTGCCGTCCGTCAACTCCTGCTCGCAATACATGCTCGGCAATAAGGTAAATCCCAGGCCGGCGAGAACGCAGGCGCGGCGCACAATGAAATCATCGATGCCCAGGCGTGCCTCCAGGGCCAGTTCGGCGACCTGTCCGTCGATGCTGTGCAGGCGCAGATGCACCAGGCGATCGCTCTCAAGTGCCCCGAGCACCGGGACCTGCTTGAGATCCTCGGGGGTTTCGATCCGTCGCCCTTCGACGAAGGCCGGGCTGGCGACCATGATCAACCGTGCCTGACGCAAGCGGCGGGTCATCAACAGCGGGTCTTCGTCACCCAGGTCACGCACGCGCAGCGCTACGTCTACGCCTTCGCTCACCAGATCGACGCGGCGATTGACCAGGATCATCTCCAACTGGACCTGAGGATATTTTTCCAGGAAATCGGCCACCACCCCGGCCAGAATTTCGTGGGCCAATCCCACCGGACTTGAAACCCGAAGCCGGCCACGGGGCGCACTGGACATGCTCGCCACCGCTTCGTCGGCCATTTCTGCCTCCAGCAACATGGCCTGGCAATGGCGCAGGTAACGTTCACCCACCGCCGTCAGTTTCAATTGGCGGGTGGTGCGTTGCAGCAGGCGGGCGTCGAGGCGCTCCTCCAGTTCGGCGATACGCCGGGACAGCCGCGACTTGGGGATGCCAAGGGCGCGGCCGGCTGCAGCGAAGCCACCGGCTTCGACGACTTTGGCGAAATAGTAGAGATCGTTGAGGTCTTGCATGTCGGGCTCGATTGTCCTGTCAGTGGAACGAACTATCGCATTATTGCTGGCTAATCGGCCATTGGTTTCATTGGTAGGATAGTCCCCATTCGATCGCCCGGTAGCGATCCTCATTGGAGAGCACTCACATGAAACTTCTGCACATTGATTCGAGCATCCTTGGCGACAACTCGGCTTCCCGCCAATTGAGCCGCGACGTGGTCGAGGCCTGGAAAACCGCTGAACCGGGAGTGGTCGTGACCTACCGCGACCTGGCCGCCGATGCGATCAGTCACTTTTCTGCACAGACGCTGGTTGCGGCTGGTACCAGCGCTGAGTTGCGTGATGCCGCGCTGCAGCACGAAGCCGACCTCAGCGCCGCGACGATGGCTGAGTTCCTCGCGGCGGATGCCGTAGTGATCGCGGCCCCGATGTACAACTTCACCGTCCCGACCCAGCTCAAGGCCTGGATCGACCGTATCGCCGTGGCCGGAAAGACGTTCAGCTACACCGAGGCCGGTCCACAAGGCCTGTGCGGTGGCAAGAAGCTGGTGATTGTTTCCACCGCCGGTGGCCTGCATGCTGGCCAGCCGAGCGGTGTAGGTCATGAAGAGTATCTGAAACTGCTGTTCGGTTTCCTCGGCATTACCGATATCGAAATCGTTCGCGCCGAGGGTCTGGCCTACGGCGATGACATGCGCAACAAGGCCATGAGCGACGCCAAGGCACAGATCGGCGAACAGTTCGCCGCCGCATAAGATCTGCCCAAGCCCAAGCCCTGTGGGAGCGAGCCTGCTCGCGATGACGGTGTACCAGTCACCTCCATGCTGACTGACCCACCGTTTTCGCGAGCAAGCCCACACATTGGATTGGCGGCGTCCGCAGCCTTTGCATATGCCACCTGACCTTGTGGGAGCCAGGCTTGCCCGCGATGACGGCGGTCCACTCAGCATTTCAGTGACAGATCCACCGCTATCGCGAGCAGGCTCGCTCCCACAGAGGACTCAGGGTGTATGCGGTCTTTGCATATGCCACCTGATCTTGTGGGAGCCGGGCTTGCCCGCGATGGCGGCGGCGCATTCAACCTCTGCGTGACAGACCCACCGCTATCGCGAGCAGGCTCGCTCCCACAGAGGACTCAGGGTGTATGCGGTCTTTGCATATGTCACCTGACCTTGTGGGAGCCAGGCTTGCCCGCGATGACGGCAGTACATTCAACCTCTGCGTGACAGACCCACCGCTATCGCGAGCAGGCTCGCTCCCACAGAGGACTCAGGGTGTATGCGGTCTTTGCATATGTCACCTGACCTTGTGGGAGCCAGGCTTGCCCGCGATGACGGCGGTACATTCAACCTCTGCGTGACAGACCCACCGCTATCGCGAACAGGCTCGCTCCCACAGAGGATTCAGGGTGTATGCGGTCTTTGCATATGCCACCTGACCTTGTGGGAGCCAGGCTTGCCCGCGATGACGGCGGTCCAGTCAGCATTTCAGTGACAGATGCACCGCTATCGCGAGCAGGCTCGCTCCCACAGAGGATTCAGGGTGTATGCGGTCTTTGCATTCACCACCTGATCTTGTGGGAGCCAGGCTTGCCCGCGATGACGGCGGTACATTCAACCTCTGCGTGACAGACCCACCCCTTTCGCGAGCAGGCTCGCTCCCACATTGGTTTTTCGGTGACCGTGAGATTGCATCACCCTTTTGCACGATGATGAATATCGAAACCTTCGTAAAACGCTGTATTCTGCTCATCGGGCTTTTGGCGCAGGTCATGCAAGTCCAGGCAGCGAGCGACGGGGCCTTCCTGTCCGCTGGTGAAGGTGGATGATTCGATGAAACGTCTTGGTGCAGGGTTACTGCTTTGTCTGCTTGGCAGCCTGGTTACGGTGCACGCCGCACCGGCGCTGCACCCCAACTGGAGTGCCGGCTTTCATGAACTGAGCTTTCTCGATCCGCTGGATAACCAGCCGATGCACGCCATCGCTTTCTATCCGTCTATCGCCAGGGGGCAAACCAGCCTGCTGGGCGGCTATCAGATCGATGCTGCGCCGGACGCCCAGATAGCCATCGGCCGCTTTCCGATGTTGATGCTGTCCCACGGCAACACGGGTACGCCGCTGGCCTTGCACGACCTGGCCACTTCACTGGCGCGCAAGGGATTCGTCGTGGTCGCAGTCATCCACCCTGGCGACAACGCCCAGGACCACAGCCGGTTGGGTACCCTGAGCAACCTTTACGGACGGCCGATCCAGATTTCCGAGGCCATCACCGCGACGCTGAACGATCCGATGCTATCGCCGTTCGTCAATGCCGGGCAGGTGGGGGTGATCGGCTATTCCGCCGGTGGGGAAACTGCGCTGATCCTGTCCGGTGCCACGCCGGATCTCAATCGCTTGCGCCGCTATTGCCAGGAGCGGCCGGAAGACCGTGACGCCTGTAACACCCAGGGCGAGCTGATTGCCGACCGTGACGATCTGCAACCGATGGCCGATCCCAGGGTCCGGGCATTGCTGTTGATGGCACCGTTGAGCCTGAAGTTTGGTCGCCATACCCTGGCCGACGTCCATGTGCCGGTGCTGCTGTACAGCGGCGATGGCGACAAGCTGGTGGCCTTTGACAAGAATGCTGCCGCCCTGGCCCGCAAGCTGCCTACCGCGCCGGACTTCAAGACCCTGGCCGGGGCAGGGCACTTTGTCTTCCTGGCGCCATGCACCGAGGAGCAGATTGCCGCGATGCCTGCGTTGTGTACCGATGCCGATGGTGTCGACCGCAAGGACATTCACCGCACCATGATTTCCGAAGCGGGGCGCTTCTTCAGTCAGGCCCTGGGCAAGCCCAACCGGGCCGGTATGCGCACGGCCGATCAGTAAGGGTTTTTCTCGGCGCGTCGACGCAGCAGCAGGGTCAGCCCCAGCCCCGTGATCGACAACAAGGCAGCGCAGAAAAAGATCGACGAATAGCCCAGGTTCAACGCCACCGCCCCCATCAATGGTCCGGCAATCGCCAAGGCCAGGTCGAAGAATACGGCATAGGCACTCAACCCCGCGCCACGACTGGTGTTCGGCACCTGCTTGATGGCTTCCACCCCCAGCGCCGGATACACCAGCGACAACCCGAAACCCGCCAGCCCGGCGCCTACCAATGCGAATGCGGGAGAAGGGGCCAGCCAGAGCAGCACCAGCCCAAGGGTTTCGATGCTCATGCAAGCGATGGCCGAGTTAAAGCCACCGAAGCGGGCAATGCTGGAAATGAACAGCAATCGCGAAAGAATGAAGCAGATGCCGAACACCGTCAGGCACCACGCTGCGCCGATCCAGCCACGGCTGACATAAAACAGGGTGATGAACGTGGTGAGCGTGCCGTAGCCGATCGAGGCGAGGCTAAGGCTGGCCCCGTATGGCGCAATACGTCCGAACACGGCCCGGAAGGGCAGGCGTTCGCCACGGACCACCGGCACCGAAGGCTTGTTGCGGATCAACAACAGCGCCGCGCCGGCCAACAGTGACAGCGCGATGCCCAGGCTGCTGAAACCCAGGTTACCTACCATCACCACCCCCAGCGGGGCGCCGATGGCGATGGCGCCGTAGGAGGCAATGCCGTTCCAGGAGATCGCACGGGCCGTGTGCTCCACGCCGACCTGGCCCATGCACCAACTGATGGTGCCAACGCCAATCAAACCTTGGGCCACGCCGAGCAGCAAGCGGCCGGCAATCAGGATCACCAGGCTCGGCAACGGCAGGCTTTGCAACAAGGTGGAAATCAACGTCAGCACACCGCTGAGCACAATGCCCGACAACCCGTAGACGATCGCCCGTTTGGTCCCGACGCTGTCCGACACCCGCCCGGCCATGGGGCGGCTGAGCAGGGTCGCCAGGTATTGCGAACCGATGGTCAGGCCAGCCACCACGGCACTGAAGCCCAATTGTTCATGGACATACCCTGGCAACACGGCAATCGGCAGGCCGATGCAAAGGAAGGCAATGAAGGTGTAGAAAACGATGGAGACGATCTGCAGGGTGATCGACAGGGAGCTGGGGGTGGCTTGCGGCGTAGACATGGGCTCGTTCGCGGGCGGCGGCAGAAGAGCTTCATCATGGCGCGGGGAGAGAAGAAAAGAAAGCTGGCTAACTAAATACGCGGATTGAAGATCACCGCAGATCCCCTTGTGGGAGCGAGCCTGCTCGCGATGGCGGTGCGTCGGTTGATCAAAATCTCGGCTGACACACCGCCATCGCGA
>NZ_LHVK01000030.1 GCF_001269905.1 Pseudomonas corrugata
CCTGCAACTGACCCATCGCCATCGCGAGCAAGCTCGGCTCCCACAGAGATTGGCGGCGAACACTAGTCTCTCGCACATGCAGGACGCATTGTGGGAGCAAGGCTTGCCCGCGATGACGGCGGCACTGGCAACCGCTCCTGCAACTGACCCATCGCCATCGCGAGCAAGCTCGGCTCCCACAGAGATTGGCGGCGAACACCAGTCTCTCGCACATGCAGGAAGCATTGTGGGAGCAAGGCTTGCCCGCGATGACGGCGGCACTGGCAAGCTCTCCTGCAACTGACCCACCGCCATCG
The DNA here is from genome assembly GCF_001269905.1 of Pseudomonas corrugata. Classification (GTDB taxonomy): domain Bacteria; phylum Pseudomonadota; class Gammaproteobacteria; order Pseudomonadales; family Pseudomonadaceae; genus Aquipseudomonas; species Aquipseudomonas corrugata. The sequence continues at coordinate 297 of NZ_LHVK01000030.1, forward strand.
CGAGCAGGCTCGCTCACACAGAGATTGGCGGTGAACACCAGTCTCTCGCACATGCAGGAAGCATTGTGGGAGCAAGGCTTGCCCGCGATGACGGCGGCACTGGCAACCTCTCCTGCAACTGACCCACCGCTTCGCGAGCAGGCTCGCACACAGGGATTTGTGGCGTTCTCAGGCCCTCAGTTGCCGGCCCGGGGCTCGACCACCACCGTACAGGTCATCCCCGCCGCCAGCAGCACGCTGTCAGGCACTTCGTCGAGATGAATCCTTACCGGCACCCGCTGGGCCAGGCGGACCCAGTTGAAGGTCGGGTTCACATCGGCGATCAACTCGCGACTGACCGGATTGTCACGGTCGTAGATCCCGCGGGAGATGCTTTCCACATGTCCCTTCAGCACCTCGCCACTCATCAACTGCAACTGCGCCGAGTCGCCGATCCGCACCTTGGGTAGCTTGGTTTCCTCGAAGAAGCCATACACCCAGAACGAATTCATATCGACCACCGCCATCTTCGCCTCGCCGATGCGCGCATAGTCGCCACGGTGCACGTTGAGGTTAGTGACATAGCCATCCACGGCAGCGCGAACCTCAGTGCGCGACTGGTTCAATTCAGCCGCCTCCAGTTGCGCTTGGGCTTGCTGGTAATCAGCCAGGGCCGAGTCGGCGATGTTGCTGGCGTCGTCGCGGTTTTCCCGGGAAATCACCAGGCTGTCCAGGTCGGCGCGCCGATGGGCATTGACCTTGCGCATTTCCCATGTCGCCTTGCGCGATGCCACCAGGGATTGCGCCTGCTTGACCGCGATACGGTAATGCTCGGGATCGATGCGCATCAGCAGGTCGCCCTTTTTCACCTGCTGGTTGTCATGCACTGGCACCTCCACCACCTCGCCACTGACATCGGCGGCGACGTTGATGATGTCGGCGCGTACCCGACCATCGCGGGTCCAGGGTGTATTCATGTAATGAACCCACAATGCACGACCGATCCACAGCGCAAGGGCCAGCACCAGCAGCGTCGCAAGCAGACTGAAAAACTTTTTCATTGCATCGATCTCAACGGTATACCGTCAGTGCCAGGGCACCGAACAGACAGGTAAACAGACTCAGGCGCAACAGCGCCGGGTGCCAGAAAAAGCGATACAGGTCCAGCCCCGACAAGAAACGATCCAGGGCCCAGGCCAACGCTGCGGCGAGGAAAAACATCAAGGTCAAAGTGGGCATGTACACGCCATGGAAGGCGATTTCACGAGGCATGTTGACGGTCCTGGGGCAGCGCAGCGGCGAAGGCCACCACGGGCGATTGCGGATCCAGCAGCGAAGTGCGGATGAAATGCAGGTAGCTCTTCACCCGACGCAGGGCCGAGGTATCGAAATGCGGGGCGAAGGGTTCGTCGGTGGCCTGCACGCGGCAGATGGCCTGGTCTACCGCCACCAGGGCACGCTCCAGATTGCTCTGGCTCGGCTGGCGGAACAGCCGCACCAGGGCTCGTCCCATCAAGCGGATGGCCTGGCGCCACGGCTGGCTCTCGGCGTAGGCCGGGTGCACCGGCAGGATCGCCTGCTCCTTGCGCAACTCGATAATCCCATGACCGACCTCCAGCACCACGAACATCCAACGCAAAAGCTCCCGTTGCACAGCAGGTTGTCCCGCCGCCAGGCCATAGGCCTGATGCAACAGGTCGCGGGTGCGACTCTCGAAGCCCGATGCCAGCCCCTTGAGTCTGCCGCTGATGGCAAATACTACTTGCTCGCGCAGATCCTGTTCGAGCCGGCGCCACAGCCAGCGACTGTTGGGCGGCAGGATAATCGCCCCGGCGGCGGCGCACACCAGCATGCCGAGGATCATCGCCAGGTAATCGTTGATAAAGGTGTAGGGGTTGTACACCGTCAGGTTGTCGGGCACCGACCCCGTACAGAAAAAGATCAGCAATCCAAGCCCAACCCCGGCGTATTGCGGTCGCGAACTGAGAAACGAGCCGAACATGATCACCGGCGCCAGCATCACGCAGAGCAGCGGGAAACCATCGATCAGCGGGAAGATGAAAAACATCTCGACGAAGCCGACCAGCGCCCCGAGCAACGTGCCGCACGCCATCTGGAAGGCCATGCGCTTGGGGTTCGGCGTGGCGGCCGACAAGCCCACCGTGGCGGCGGCGATCATCGTCATGGTTGCGCCGCTCGGCCAGGCCGTGGCGACCCAATAGCTGCCCAGCACCAGCAGAATGAAGCCAGCGCGCAACCCCGAAGCCGCGGCGGCCAGCCAGTTGGTCTGCGATAGGAACGGCTCGTCCCAGTGTTCACGTTCGTGACGGTGTTCGGCCAGGGACGCATGGGTCAGGGCGTAACCGTGCAGATCATCGACGAAGCGATAGAGCAGTTCGTAGGCGGTGTGGAAATCCAGCCACTGCGCGTTGCTCGGTTCTGTCTCCTGGAACGCGGCCCGCAACTCACGCACCTGTGCAGGCAAGTCAGCCTTGAAGCGGGCCAAGGCCTGGGCCAGCCGCGCCGCGTCCATATCGGTCAAGGCCCGTGCGCTGAAGCCGTCCAGCAATTCGGCGAGGTTCTGCAGACCGGGCTTGATGGCGTCCACCACATGATCGATGGCGCCGGCGCGCAAGCGCTGGAGCAACTGGTGCAAGGCATTGAAGCGCGTGGTGATGCCCATGAACTCACTGTTCAGGCGGCTGAGCCGGCCGTTGCGTCGGCGCATGTGTGGGTCTTCGAATACCGTCACGCTACGCAGGCTCTCCAGGCCCACCGCTTCGGCAATGAAACGCACGTTGGCGGCTTCGAATGCATCCCGCTGGCTACGCCCGCGCAAACCATCAGTGACGAACAGTGCAAACACCCCAAAGCGCTGGTACAAGGCGTTGCGCATGGCCGCGCTGGCGGTTTGCGGCACAATAGCGGCACTGACCAGCGTGGCACAGAGAATACCCAGGGAAATCTCCAGCACCCGCCAGAGTGCCGCCATGAACGCCCCCTCCGGATGGGCCAGGGCCGGCAGGCCGATCATTGCCGCGGTGTAGCCGGCCAACACAAAGCCGTAGGCCCGGAAGTTGCGATGACGCGCCGCGCCCGCCGTGCAGACACCAACCCAGAGGGTCAGGCAGCCAAGAAACCATTCGGTGTTCTGGGCGAACAGCGCGATCAGCGCCACCATCACTGCCGAACCGGCCAATGTGCCGAGAAAGCGGTAGAAGCTCTTGGCGAACACCTGACCACTCTGCGGCTGCATGACGATGAACACAGTGATCATGGCCGTGCGCGGTTGCGGCAGCTCCAGGCGCATTGCCAGCCACAACGTCAGGAACGCAGCAAACAGCACCTTGAAGATGTAAACCCAGGTCACCCCATCGCTGCGGGCCCAGTCGAAGAAGCCACGGCGCCATTCGAGGCGATAGAGCCAGCGTAAGGGAATCATTAAAGGGGTCATGTGCAAGCAATCACCACGGTGCGTATGCAGGATCAGGCGCGGCGTCACCGCCGGCATCCAGCCCACCGCCCAGGGCCGTCACCAGATCGGCATGGGCACCGAGGCGGGCAGCCTCCACCCGCTGTTGCACCTGTTGCTGCTTGAACAACAGGCTCTGGGCGTTGAGCACATTGAGGTAATCCGTCAGCCCGCGCTGGAACGCCACCAACGCAATATCGTAGGTGCGTTGCGCGGCGGCCACGGACTCGGCAGCGAAAGCCTGCTGCTTGTCCATGGACTCGCGACGGATCAATTGGTCGGAAATGCCTTTGAGCGCGTTCACCAGTGTCTGGTTGTAGTGCGCCACGGCGGCATCATAGCCGGCCGCCGCCTCGCCCAGCTGCGAGCGCAGGCGCCCCCCGTCGAAGATCGGCAGCGTGATGGCCGGCCCGACGCTGTAGGTCAGTTTCTTGCCCGTCAGGAATTCCAGCGCACCGCCGCCCGTGGCCATGTAGCCCAGGCCTCCCACCAGATCCACATTGGGATAGAAACCGGCCCTGGCCACATCGATGCCCCTTGCCTGAGCCGCCACTTGCCAGCGACCGGCAACCACATCCGGTCGCTGGCCCAGCAGCTCGGCGGGCAACGCCGACGGCAGCTTCAAGGGTGCACCCAGGGCCAGGGCCGGTCGCTGCAGATCCGCGCCCTCTCCCGGCCCCTTGCCCGCCAGCGCCGCCAATTGATTACGACTCAAGGCGATGGCTTCGTCGAGGGCATCGAGTTGCCGATGGGTCTCGGGCAATGGTGCCTGGGCCTGGCTGACTTCGAAATGAGTGCCGATGCCACCGTCGAGACGCTTTTGCGCCAGGTTGAGAATCTGTTCCTGCTGGCGCAGGGTCGCGGCGACGATATCGCGCTGGGCATAGTGCAGCGCAAAACGGATATAGGCCTGTACGACGTTGTTCTGCAACTCCAACTGCGCCTGCCGTGCCTCGGCGACGCTGGCATGGGCCAGGTCGACTGCCCGCTCGCTGGCGTTGCGCTCCCGCCCCCACAGGTCCAGGGCGTAGCTCAGGCCCAGGCCGGCGTCGTTGTCCCAGGTGGTCGTATTGGCCAGTTCGCCAGGACCGTAGAACTGATCGGTGGGCCAGTTGTGGCGCTTGAGAGTGGCCTGGCCATTGACCTGCGGCGACTCGGCCGCCTCGGCAACACCGGCCATGGCCTTGGCCTGTCGCACCCGGGCGGCAGTCAGGGCCAGGCTCGGGCTGTCCTGCACCGCCAGGTCGATCCAGCGATCCAGTTGCGGGTCGCCATAGGCCTTCCACCACTGGCGACTGGGCCAGTGGGCATCGCGGGCGGCCTCGCGGATCGCTTCATCGGTGGCCAGTCGGTCGGCTGACAACGCCTCGCCCCGGGGTGCGATCCCTCCTGTCCCGATGCAAGCGCTGAGGGTCAACGATAAAGCCCAAACACTGAGAGTCTTCAGCTCTCTGCTGATGCAACGCGGCACTTGCGCAAGATTCCTGGGAAAGGGACAAGGAAAAGCAACGAGCGTGCATGCCGGTTAAGCGACCTGTGGGAGCGAGCCTGCTCGCGAAGGCGGCGGCACCCGCCCTATCGCAGGCAACTGACCCAACGCCTCGCGAGCAGGCTCGCTCCCACATGAGGTCCGTGCCAGACAGCCCGCCCCTACAACGCCGGCAATTCTAGGCACCCAGCCAAACGGCGATAAGCCGATCTTTCTGCGAATCTTTGTTACCGTAAACGCGATAATCCATAAGTCGGATCCCGTAGCGCCGTAACTTCGTGTCACAATTTGCCATCGCCCTAGAGAGCCCTCCATGGACACCTTGCAAAACATGCGCGCGTTCTGCTGTGTTGCCGAAGCCGGCAGTTTCACCGCCGCCGCCGTGCAGCTCGATACCACGACAGCCAACGTCTCGCGTGCGGTTTCCAACCTGGAAGCCCATCTGCAAACCCGCTTGCTCAACCGCACCACCCGCCGCATTGCCCTGACCGAAGCCGGCAAACGCTATCTGTTGCGTTGCGAACAGATCCTGGCCTATGTCGAAGAAGCCGAAGCCGAGGCCAGCGACGCCCATGCCCGACCGGCCGGGCAGTTGAAGGTCCATACCATGACCGGTATCGGCCAGCATTTCGTGATCGATGCCATTGCCCGCTATCGCAAGACCCATCCGGACGTGAACTTCGACCTCACCCTGGCCAACCGCGTGCCGGACATCCTGGATGAGGGGTACGACGTCTCCATCGTGCTGGCCAGCGAACTGCCGGATTCGGGCTTCGTTTCCCAACGCCTGGGCATCACCTACAGCATCGTCTGTGCTTCACCTGCCTACGTGAAGGCCAACGGTTGCCCACAGAAACCCAGCGAGCTGCTCAACCACGCCTGCCTGCGCCTGGTCAGCCCGGTCATTCCGCTGGAGAAATGGGTGTTCGACGGCCCGGAAGGCCAGGAAATGGTCACCATCAACCAGTCACCCTTCCTGGTGAACTCCGCCGATGCGATGAAAACCGCAATCACCAGCGGCATGGGCGTAGGTGTATTACCGGTTTATGCGGCCATCGAAGGCCTGCGCAACGGCACGCTGGTGCGGGTAATGCCCCATTACCGTTCCCAGGAATTGAATCTCTACGCCATCTACCCTTCGCGCCAGTACCTGGATGCGAAGATCAAGACCTGGGTCGAGTACCTGCGAGGCTCGCTGCCGGAAATCCTGACAGCGCACCAGGCCGAGCTGACGGCGTATGAGTTGAGCGGCAGCCTGGCGGGCGCGCGAGCCGCGAATTGAAGTCGCCGGCCCCGTCACCAGGAACGCCCCTCAGCGCTTGCCCATCGAACGACGCGTGCCGGGAGGTGCGGCACCCGGGGATTTGGTGTGACCATCCTTCACACCGTTCTTGTACCACGGCAACTGTCCTGCCCCTTTGGCCGTGCCCAGTTCACCGGGCTTGAAGGGAAACTTGAAGGCCGGGATCGCTGCTTTGCCGCTCTCGGCGCTGGAAACATCGCCATCAGGCAGGTCGGCCGGTTCGCCGTTAGGGGAAGTCATGTAAATGCCGTTCACTCAAGGTAGGCCATCAATCCGTGGCGAAGGGGTTTGCTCCTCGCCACACGGTGTGCAAGCCGGGCCTGGAGGAAGACGCGGCGGCGCCAGTATACCCGGCCGCTGCCACAACGTATCGGGCGGATTCAACCTGAAATACGTCCGACAGTAATTCAGGACAAAACTGACAAGTCTGTCAGTTAGCCGTCACCTTCCTGACCGTCTCGCAACGCTATATAAGAACCTTGAAACTCCCTTCGTCCCGGACCGGCCTCCCACATCCATGCACATCCAGAAAAGAACCGTCCTGCTCGTAGCGCCATTGGTCGCCCTGGCGGCCCTCGCCCTCTGGTTCGTCATGAAGCCCATCGCCGCCAAACCCGGGAAGCCTGCTGCCGTTCCGGTACGGGTCGTCAGCGTGGAGCAGAAGGATGTACCGCGCTTTGCCAGCGGCATCGGCACGGTGCTGTCTCTGCACAGCGTGGTGATCCGCCCGCAGATCGACGGGATCCTCACCCGGTTGCTGGTCAGGGAGGGACAACGGGTGAGCAAGGGTGATTTGTTGGCGACCATCGACGATCGTTCCATTCGCGCCAGTCTCGACCAGGCGCGGGCCCAGCTCGGCGAAAGCCAGGCGCAACTGGCGGTGGCCCAGGTCAATCTCAGGCGTTACAAATTGCTGAGCGTCGATGACGGCGTCTCGAAGCAGACCTACGATCAACAGCAGGCCCTGGTCAATCAGCTCAAGGCCACCGCCCGGGGCAATCAGGCGGCCATCGATGCCGCACAGGTGCAGTTGTCCTTCACTCAGATTCGCTCCCCAGTGACCGGTCGCGTCGGCATCCGCAACGTGGACGAAGGCAATTTCCTGCGCACCAGCGACACCGAAGGCCTGTTCACCGTGACCCAGATCGACCCGATTGCGGTGGAGTTTTCCTTGCCCCAACAGATGCTGCCCACCTTGCAACGGATGATCGCCGCGCCCGAGCAGGCGCTGGTCAAGGCCTACATCGGCGCCGATGGCACGGCAGGGGAAATGCTTGGCGAGGGCCGGCTGAGCCTCATCGACAACCAGATCAACCCCAGCACCGGTACCTTGCGGGCCAAGGCAGAGTTCAGCAACGCCGGGCAAAGGCTGTGGCCCGGGCAACTGGTTACGCTGAAAATCCAGACCGCCCTCGACAAGGGTGCCCTGGTGGTCCCCCCGACCGTGGTCCAGCGCGGGCTGGACCAGCACTTCGTATACCGGCTCAAGGGGGACAAGGTCGAGAGCGTACCGGTTGAAATGGTTTACCAGGACAGCGACATGCAGATCCTCAAGGGGGTGGATGTCGGTGATCAACTGGTGAGTGACGGCCAGTCACGCCTCAGATCGGGGACCAGCGTCCAGGTACTCACCGCCCCACCGGTTGTCGCCAAAGCCACGGAGCCGCAACCATGAAGGGTCGCGGTTCGATTTCGGCGTGGTGCATAGACCACCCGGTCGCCACGGTGCTGCTGACGTTCGCCCTGATACTTCTGGGGAGTATTGCCTTCCCGCGTCTGCCCGTCGCCCCTTTGCCGGAGGCGGAATTCCCGACGATCCAGGTCAACGCCCAACTGCCCGGCGCCAGCCCCGAAACCATGGCATCCTCGGTGGCGACGCCGCTGGAAGTGCAGTTCAGTGCAATCCCCGGCATTACGCAGATGACTTCCAGCAGCGCCCTCGGCTCGACCAATCTGATCCTGCAATTCAGCCTCGCCAAGAGCATCGACACCGCCGCCCAGGAAGTGCAGGCGGCCATCAACACCGCCGCCGGCAAACTGCCCGGCGACATGCCGAACCTGCCCACCTGGCGCAAGGTCAACCCCGCAGACAGCCCGGTGCTGATCCTCAGTATCAGTTCCAGCCTGATGCCCGGCACCGAACTGAGCGACTACGTCGAAACGCTGCTTGCCCGTCAGATCAGCCAGATCGACGGCGTAGGACAAGTCAACATCACCGGTCAACAACGCCCGGCGATCCGGGTCCAGGCCTCCGCCGACCGTCTTGCCGCCATCGGCCTGACCCTGGCCGACATCCGTACGACACTCCAGCAGGCCAGCCTCAACCTGGCCAAGGGCGCGCTGTACGGCGACTCGAGCATCTCGACCTTGTCCACCAACGATCAACTGTTCCAGCCCGAGGAATACGGCGACCTCATCGTGTCCTACAAGGACGGGGCACCGGTGCAGCTCAAGGACATCGCCAAGGTGATCAATGGCTCGGAAAATGCCTACGTCCAGGCCTGGTCCGACAACGAGCCGGGGCTCAACCTGGTGATCTTCCGACAACCGGGGGCGAACATCGTCGAAACCGTCGACCGCATCCAGGCCGCCCTGCCCACCCTGGAAGCCATGCTGCCCGCCGCGGTGCAGGTCAAGGTGCTGATCGACCGCACCAGGACCATCCGTGCCTCGCTGCACGAGGTGGAGATCACCCTGCTGATCGCAGTGCTGCTGGTCGTGGCGGTCATGGCGCTGTTCCTGCGCCAGCTCTCGGCGACGCTGATCGTCTCGGCAGTGCTGGGTGTGTCCCTGACCGCGAGCTTCGCCCTGATGTACGTGATGGGCTTCAGCCTGAACAACCTGACCCTGGTGGCCATTGTCATCTCGGTGGGCTTCGTGGTGGACGACGCGATAGTGGTGGTGGAGAACATCCACCGGCATCTCGAGGCCGGTGACGGCATGCGTGAGGCGGCGATCAAGGGCGCCGGCGAAATCGGCTTCACGGTGATCTCCATCAGCTTCTCCCTGATTGCCGCGTTCATTCCGTTGTTGTTCATGGGCGGCGTGGTCGGTCGACTGTTCAAGGAGTTTGCCCTGACGGCCACCTCGACCATCCTGATTTCCGTGGTGGTGTCCCTGACCCTGGCGCCAACGCTGGCGGCGCTGTTCATGCGCGCACCGGTACATCATGTCCATCGAGGTCCGGGCTTTGGCGAACGACTGTTGGGTGGCTATGAAAGAGGCCTGCGCAAGGCATTGGCCCATCAGAGGCTGATGATCGGCGTGTTCGGCCTGACCCTGGCCTTGGCGGTGGCAGGTTATGTGTTCATTCCCAAGGGTTTCTTTCCGGTACAGGACACCGGTCTGGTTCTGGGCACCAGCGAAGCGGCCGCCGATGTGTCGTTCCCGGACATGGTGGCCAAGCACAAGGCCCTGGCCGAAATCGTCGCCGCCGACCCGGCGGTGCAGACGTTCTCCCACTTCGTCGGCGTCTCGGGCAGCAACCAGACCATTGCCAACGGTCGTTTCTGGATCGCCCTCAAGCCCCAAGGCGAACGTGACGTCTCGGCCAGCGGCTTCATCGACCGGATCCGCCCCAAGTTGCAGAAAATTCCCGGCGTGGTGCTGTACCTGAGGGCCGGACAGGACATCAACCTCGGTTCCGGCCCCAGTCGCGCCCAGTATCAGTACGTCCTCAAGAGCAACGACGGGCCAACCCTCAATGCCTGGACCGAGAAACTCACCGACAGATTGCGCAGCAACCCGGCGTTCCGCGATATCTCCAACGACCTGCAACTGGGCGGCAGCATTACCCACATCAACATCGACCGCAGCGCGGCGGCACGCTTCGGTCTGACCGCCAGCGATGTCGACCAGGCGCTGTACGACGCGTTCGGCCAGCGGCAGATCAACGAGTTCCAGACCGAGACCAACCAGTACAACGTGATCCTGGAACTCGACACCCGGCAACGTGGCAAGGCCGAAAGCCTGGCCTACTTCTACCTGCGCTCGCCGCTGAGCGGGGAAATGGTGCCGCTATCGGCCCTGGCCCGCTTCGATCCACCCACCAACGGCCCGCTGTCCATTGCCCACGATGGCATGTTCCCGGCCGCCAACCTGTCGTTCAACCTGGCGCCAGGCGTGGCACTGGGAGACGCGGTACGCATGCTCGACCAGGCGAAGAACGACATCGGCATGCCGGCCGCAATCAGCGGCAACTTCCAGGGCGCGGCACAGGCTTTCCAGAGCTCCCTGGCCAGCCAGCCGTGGCTGATCGTCGCCGCGCTGGTGGCGGTGTATATCATTCTCGGCGTGCTCTACGAGAGCTTCGTGCATCCACTGACCATCATCTCCACCCTGCCCTCCGCCGGCCTCGGCGCCCTGATCATGCTCTGGCTGATGGGCCGGGATTTTTCGATCATGGCGCTGATCGGGCTGGTGCTGCTGATCGGCATCGTCAAGAAAAACGGCATCCTGATGATCGACTTCGCTCTTGAGGCGCAGCGCAATGGCGGACTGACACCGCAGGAGGCGATTTTCCAGGCAGGCATGACCCGGTTCCGCCCGATCATCATGACTACCCTGGCCGCCCTGCTCGGCGCCTTGCCGCTGATGCTCGGCCACGGTCCCGGCGCGGAATTGCGCCAGCCCCTGGGCATTGCGGTGGTCGGTGGCCTGCTGGTGAGCCAGGCGCTGACGCTGTTCACCACACCGGTCATATACTTGTGGCTCGAGCGGTTGTTCCATCGACCCGACCATCATCCCGGGCCTGCGCCAGCCAGGGCGCGGGCGACTACAGACTGAGGCGGGGCCATGCGCGTTCTGATCATCGAAGACGAAGAAAAAACCGCGGACTACCTGCATCGTGGCCTGACCGAACAGGGCTACATCGTGGACGTGGCCCCCGACGGCGTTGAAGGGCTGCACCTGGCCCTGGAAAGCGAATATGCAGTGATCGTGCTCGACGTGATGCTACCGGGTCTGGATGGTTTCGGCGTGCTGCGAGCCTTGCGCGCCCGCAAGCAGACACCGGTGATCATGCTCACCGCCCGGGAACGGGTCGAAGACCGCATCAAGGGCCTGCGCGATGGTGCCGACGACTACCTGGGCAAACCGTTCTCCTTCCTGGAGCTGGTGGCCCGCCTGCAAGCCCTGACCCGTCGCAGCGGCAGCCATGAACCGTTGCAGGTGAGCATCGCCGACCTGTGGATCGACCTGATCAGCCGCAAGGCCACCCGCGCCGGCCAACGTCTGGACCTGACGGCCAAGGAGTTCTCGCTGCTCAGTGTCCTGGCCCGCCGCCAGGGTGAAATCCTCTCCAAGACCGCCATCGCCGAAATGGTCTGGGACATCAATTTCGACAGCGACGCCAACGTCGTGGAGGTGGCGATCAAACGCCTGCGGGCCAAGCTAGACGGCCCCTTCGAGCAGAAGTTGCTGCACACCATTCGCGGGATGGGCTATGTGCTGGAAAATCGCAGTGAGTAACAGTATCGCGCTACGCCTCAGCGGCCTGTTCACACTGGTTGCCGCGCTGGTGTTCCTGTTGATCGGCGGCGCCTTGTACCAGCAGGTCGAAAAAGGCCTGGGCCTGTTGCCCGAAGCCGAACTCGATGCCCGCTACAGCGTGCTCGAGTCCACGGTCGGCCGTTATGGCACACCCGAGCACTGGGTGAAGATCCACAACAAACTGCGCTTGCTGGGCGAGGAAGACAAGCGCATCCACTTCTGGATCGTCAGCGGAGATCCTCACTTCGAATATGGCGATCCCGATCAGCAGATCCGGGCCTTCACCGAAGGGCCACTGGGTAAGCGTGACCTGCAACTGCCCAACAGCCACTACCCGATGAAAGTGCTGGTGAGCCAGTTTCCGGCCAAGGATCAACGACCGCCGTTGCGCTTCATGATCGGCATCGACACCGAGACGTTCTACCAGACCCAGCATCGCCTGCTGGTGGCCTTGGTGAGCCTGGCGGTTATCGGGGTGCTGCTCGCTTCCCTGCTGGGTTACTGGGTCGCACATATCGGCCTCAAGCCACTGATCAAGCTCTCCGATGAAGCCCGGCGCCTGGCCCCTCCGCGCCTGTCCGGGCGCCTGCGGCTATCGCCTTTGCCACCAGAACTGAGCCAGTTCGTCAGTTCCTTCAACACCACCCTCGATCGGGTCGAACAAGCCTATTCGCGCCTGGAATCGTTCAACGCCGACGTAGCCCATGAACTGCGCTCGCCCCTGACCAACCTCATCGGCCAGACCCAGGTGGCGCTGACTCGCGGTCGTTCGGCCGAACATTATTTCGAGGTACTGCAATCGAACCTCGAAGAACTGGAACGGCTGCGCTCGATCATCAATGACATGCTCTTCCTCGCCAGCGCCGACCAAGGCAGCAAGGCCACCACGCTGACCATCACGTCCTTGGCCGACGAAGTGGCAACCACCCTCGATTACCTGGACTTCATCCTCGAAGACGCACAGGTCCAGGTGCGAGTCAGCGGCGACGCACAGGCCAGCATCGAGATCGCCCATCTGCGCCGGGCGCTGATCAATCTGCTGAGCAACGCCGTGCAGCATACTGCGCCCGGACAAGTCATCGACGTACGTATTGAAGCCCAGGCCGACCAGGTCACCCTTGCCGTCACCAACCCCGGCGAACCCATCGCCAACGAACATCTGCCGCGGCTGTTCGAACGTTTCTACCGGGTCGACGCCTCTCGGAGCAACAGTGGCGCCAACCATGGGCTGGGGCTGGCCATTGTCAGGGCGATCGCGCTGATGCACGGCGGGGATGTTTTCGTGCATAGCGACCGCGGTGCCAATACCTTCGGCATCCGTTTGCCGACCGACCTGCCCCGAGCGAGCTGATCGTCTTTTCCAAGCCTTTGAATGCTGGGCGAAAGGCAATTAGCCCAGAATCAGGGAGCCATGGTCATCGGCAGCGGCTTTGGCTTTGGCTTTGGCTTTGGCTTTGGCTTTGGCTTTGACTTGAACACTGATTGCCCGCTCTCTCCGATCCAAGCACAATCAGCAAAAGGCCAGCATCTGGTTAACTGCCAGCTATGCTCCCCTCGGAATGGATCGACCCTATAGACATCGGAATCATGAGCACCAGCAGTGCGACACCCGGCAGCACCCCGCTTCCGATACGTTCGGAGCGGGTACTCGTACTGGCCAGCTCACTGGTTGTCATTGCCATCCTGTGCATCGTGACCTTCCTGCTGATTCGCGAACACACCAGTGCCCGCGAAGCCGCAACACGTGCGGCCACCAATATCGTGCAGTTGATTGATGCCGATGTGCTGCGCAACGTCGAACTCTACGACGTCTCGGTGCAAGGCCTGATTGCCGCGGCCAAGCGCGAAGACCTGAAAACCGTTTCACCGCAAATCCGTCACCTGGCGATGTTCGACCGCGCCACCGCCGCGCCCTACAAAGGCGACATCTTGTTGCTGGACAAACAAGTTGACGTGATCGCTGACTCGGCCTCGGTCCAACCACGCGCCGGTAACTATGCTGAGCGCGAGTATTTCCGCTCCCACGTCCAGAACCCAAGCCCGGACATGATGATCAGCCGTCCCTTCCGAGCCAGGAGTAACGAGCACGACTGGCGTATCAGTTTCAGTCGTCGGCTGAGCGATGACCGCGGCGACTTCCTGGGCGTGGCCGAAGCTGCGATGCGCTTGAGTTACTTCAGCCAGTTGTTCAAGAGTTTGAACATCGGGCATGGGGGCACCGTCAACCTGATCAGTCGCGACGGAATCCTGCTGGCACAGGAACCGCCCCTGGCCGAGGACATCATCGGCCGGGATTTCAGCAACCGGCCGAACTTCGTGCGCATCCTGCATGACGGAAATGGCAGCTTCACCGGTATTTCCGGTTCCGACCAGAAACAGCGCCTCTACACCTTTTCCCAGGTTGGCAACTTGCCGTTGATCGTCGTGGTGGCGCTCTCCTCCGAGGAAGTTTTCGCTTCATGGCTACGCACGACGCTGATGGTCAGCGGCGCTACCGGCGCGCTGTGCATCGGTCTGCTCTGGCTCACCTGGCTGCTGCGCAGGGAACTGAGACGCCGCCATCGTGCTGAACGGGAACTGGCCCAACGGGCGGCCACCGATCCACTGACGGGCCTGGCTAACCGCAGGGCCCTGGACGAGACGCTGCAAAGAGAGTGGCTACGTACCTTGCGCTCGGGCCAACCACTGTCGGTACTGATGGTCGATGCCGACCACTTCAAGGCATTCAACGATCGCCATGGCCATCAACAGGGTGACGAGGTCCTGCGGACCTTGGCACGACTGATCGGTGAACGTGTCCGTCGTCCGGCCGACCTGGCCGCGCGCTATGGCGGTGAAGAGTTTTCGGTGGTGTTACCGGAAACCAACACTGCCGGGGCGTTTGCCATGGCCCAGAGCATTCGCGAGGCGGTGGAACAATTACCCCCCGTCCAGCCGGGCGAGCCCCCCATGACTGTCAGCATCGGCATCGCGACGTGGTCCCAAGGCCCGTATGGCGACCTCGAACAGCTCCTATTCGCCGCCGACAAGGCGCTATACAAGGCCAAGGCCAGCGGGCGCAATTGCGTGGTCTGCGCGATGTGATACCCCTCGCCACAAATGCTTCCCTGACAGCCATAAAAAAGGGCCACCCGAAGGCAGCCCTTAAAAAACTAGAGAGGTTTTTTGCTTACACGGCCGCAACCGGGCGCATGTAAGAGATCGGTGCGGTACTGGCGTCTTCGAACGTCACCACTTCCCAAGCATCTTTCTGCTCAATCAACTTGCGCAGCAGTTGGTTGTTCAGTGCGTGGCCGGACTTGAAGCCCTTGAACTCACCAATCAGGCTATTGCCCAGCAGGTAGAGGTCGCCGATTGCATCGAGGATCTTGTGTTTGACGAATTCGTCTTCATAGCGAAGACCATCTTCGTTCAACACGCCATCAGAATCGACCACGATCGCGTTTTCAACACTGCCGCCGAGTGCGAGGTTGTGCTTGCGCAGGTACTCGATGTCACTCATGAAACCAAAGGTACGGGCGCGGCTGACTTCTTTTACAAACGAAGTGCTGGAAAAATCCACGCTTGCACTTTGGGTGCGGTCACGGAAAACCGGGTGATCGAAATCGATCTCGAAGCTAACCTTGAAACCATCGAAAGGAACGAAAGTGGCGCGCTTGTCGCCGTCTTCCACTGTCACTTCCCGCAGGATGCGGATGAATTTCTTGGCCGCCTCCTGCTCTTCCAGGCCAGCCGATTGAATCAGGAATACGAAGGGTCCGGCGCTGCCATCCATGATCGGGACTTCGGACGCGGAGAGCTCGACGTAGGCGTTATCGATGCCCAGGCCAGCCATGGCCGAGAGCAAATGCTCCACCGTGTCCACTTTGGTGTCACCGTTGACCAGAGTGGTCGACATGGTGGTTTCACCAACATTTTCCGCGCGAGCAGGAATCTGCACCACAGGGTCGAGGTCGGCACGACAAAACACAATGCCGGTGTCGACAGGCGCGGGTTTGAGGGTCAGGTAGACCTTCTCGCCTGAGTGCAGGCCGACACCTGTGGCACGGATAATATTCTTCAGGGTGCGTTGTTTAATCATGGCATGGGCCGCTTCAGCGCAAATTGCGAACTGGTATCAACAAAGGCTGGCGATGATAGCAGACCAGACCTTTGCTGAACACCAATCACCCGAATACCCCTGATACATTTCATCAATCGGCCTGACGACGCAGGAAGGCCGGGATATCCAGGTAGTCCAGATCGTCTTGCGGATTCATCTTCGCGGCAGCCGCAGCGCCGGCCTGGGCCTGGTTGCGCATGACGGTCGGACGGTCCAGGTCGCGGTAGTTCACCGCAGGCTGTTCCTGACGAACGGGAGCTTGCTGCTGTGGCTGCGAGGCCATTGTGGTCTGGACGGTGTTGTCGATCACCTTCATCGGCTTCTCGATTTTCGCACCCAGGCCGGTAGCAACCACGGTCACGTGCAGCTCGTCACGCATGTCCGGATCGATCACGGTGCCGACCTTGACCATTGCGTGGTCGGAAGCGAACGCTTCGATGATGCTACCCACGTCGGAGTACTCGCCCAGGGACAGGTCGGGACCTGCGGTGATGTTCACCAGGATGCCGCGGGCGCCCTGCAGGTTCACATCTTCGAGCAACGGGTTGCGGATGGCCGCTTCGGTGGCTTCGCGAGCACGGTTCGGACCGCTGGCGCAGCCAGTGCCCATCATCGCCATGCCCATTTCGGACATCACGGTGCGTACGTCGGCGAAGTCGACGTTGATCATGCCCGGACGCTTGATGATGTCGGAGATACCGCGAACGGCACCGGCCAGTACGTCATCGGCCTTGGCGAAAGCCGACAGCAGGCTGGCGTCCTTACCGAGGATGGTCAGCAGTTTCTCGTTGGGAATGGTGATCAACGAGTCGACGCTGTCGCTCAGCGCGCGGATGCCTTCATCGGCAATCTGCATGCGCTTGCGGCCTTCGAACGGGAACGGACGGGTCACCACCGCAACGGTGAGGATACCCATTTCCTTGGCCACTTCGGCAATGATCGGCGCAGCACCGGTACCGGTACCACCGCCCATGCCTGTGGTGATGAACACCATGTTGGTGCCGGCCAGGACTTCAGCGATGCGCTCGCGGTCTTCAAGGGCAGCCTGACGGCCAACCTCGGGATTCGCGCCGGCACCCAGGCCCTTGGTCACACCGGTACCCAACTGCAGGATGGTCCGCGCGCCAATGTTCTTCAGCGCTTGAGCATCGGTGTTGGCGCAGATGAACTCGACGCCTTCAATGTTGCTCTTGACCATGTGGTTGACAGCGTTGCCGCCGCCACCGCCGACACCGATTACTTTGATAACCGGACTGGCGGGGATGTTGTCTACGAGTTCGAACATTTTCCCTCTCCTTACATTCTCTAGTTTTTTTCGCCTACTGCATTCAGCTGCAAGTTGTTAGCTGCAAGCTGCAAGACCGAGGTCGCAAACTTGTCGCTTGAAGCTTGCTGCTTGAAGCTTTTTAAAAATTGCCCTTTACCCAGGCCTGGAGCCGCTCGAACAGCGGAGCCTTCGGCTCGTCGCTGCTGTAGCTGTCGCGGCTGCCGATCCCCGAAAAGGAGATCCCGTCAGACTGCTTCTGCAGGCCGTACATCAACAGGCCCACGCCTGTGGAATAGATCGGGTTGCGCACCACGTCATCCAGCCCCTTGACGCCATGCGGCACGCCCAGGCGTACCGGCATGTGGAAGATTTCCTCGGCCAGTTCGACCGCGCCTTCCATCTTCGACGTGCCGCCGGTCAATACGATGCCGGCCGGGATCAGGTCTTCGTAGCCGCTGCGACGCAGCTCGGCCTGGATCAGTGTGAACAGTTCGTCATAGCGCGGCTCGACCACCTCGGCCAACGCCTGGCGGGACAGCTCGCGCGGGGGACGGTCGCCGACGCTCGGTACCTTGATGGTTTCACCGGCACCGGCCAGTTTCGCCAGGGCGCAGGCGTAGCGGATCTTGATTTCCTCCGCGTACTGGGTCGGGGTACGCAACGCCATGGCGATGTCGTTGGTCACCTGGTCACCGGCAATCGGGATCACCGCGGTGTGGCGAATGGCGCCTTCGGTGAAGATGGCGATGTCGGTGGTGCCGCCGCCGATGTCCACCAGGCACACGCCCAGTTCTTTCTCGTCGTCGGTCAGCACCGAGTAGGCCGAAGCCAGTTGCTCAAGGATGATGTCGTCGATTTCCAGGCCGCAACGGCGCACGCATTTCTCGATGTTCTGCGCAGCATTCACGGCGCAGGTGACCACGTGGACCTTGGCTTCCAGACGCACGCCGGACATGCCCAGGGGCTCACGCACGCCTTCCTGGTTGTCGATCACGTAATCCTGCGGCAGGGTGTGCAGCACCCGCTGGTCGGCCGGAATCGCCACAGCCTGGGCCGCATCGAGCACGCGCTCGAGGTCGGCAGAGCTGACTTCACGATCACGGATCGCGACGATACCGTGGGAGTTCAGGCTGCGGATGTGATTACCCGCAACGCCGACGAACGCCGAGTGGATCCGGCAACCGGCCATCAGTTGCGCTTCTTCGATGGCGCGCTGGATCGATTGCACGGTGGACTCGATGTTCACCACCACACCTTTCTTCAGGCCACGGGACGGATGGGTTCCGATCCCGACGATGACCAGCGTGCCGTCGTCCGCGACCTCGCCTACCAGCGCAACCACTTTGGAAGTGCCGATATCCAGCCCGACGATCATTTTTCCGCTTTGCACGTTTGCCATGGGTCCTGCCTCTTCTTAATTCTTCGCGACGGCGGGTTGGGCCGTCGTGGGCGCTACCGGTTCCCGCCAGCCAACAGCAAGGCCATTGGCGTAGCGCAGATCGATGCGCGCGATGTTCGTAATCTGTTCTTTGAGCGTCTTGTCGTAGATGGCGATGAAACGGCGCATCTTTTCCACCAGGTTGCCGCGACCGAGCAACAACTCGATCCCCGGCCCCGAGCTGCCCGCGCCAGTGGTCAGGAACCAGCTGCCGCGTTCGCGCAATTCCAGGCGTGCGATGGAGAAGCCCAACGGCCGCAGCATCTGGCTCAACACCTGGTATTGCTGCATCACCTGCTGCTGGGCCCGCTGCGGGCCGAACAACTGTGGCAAATGTTCGTAGTTGGCCAGTTCCCGCGGCGTGAACGCCTGGCCCTGGTTGTTCAACAGCGACTCATCGCCCCAACGGGCCACCGGCAGTTGTTCTTCCAGGCGGATCGAGACCTGGTCGGGCCACACGCGCCGGACTTCGGCATGGGCAATCCAGGGCATTTGCTCCAGTTCCGTGCGCATGCCAGCCAGGTCGATGGTGAAGAAGCTCGACGCCACGAACGGGGCGATCCGCTGCTGCACCGCCTGCTGGCTGATGTAGCTGAGGTCGCCCTGGACGTTGATCCGGGCGATCGGCCGGTCGGCATAAGGCAGTAAACGCTGGGCGCCCTCATACGTACCAAACCCCAACGCCACCAGCAGCACCGGCCAGAACAGGCTCTTGAGAAAACCAAAGTTGGCTTTCGGCAAGCGCGCCGACATCGGCTCTTTGGCCACCATTCGGCTGGCACCCCGCGGCACCGGCTTGCGACCGGGTGCGGATGGCTGATGACGAAGCGATGCGCCTTGCATGGCTTAACCTCTTGGCTCTTGATTGCCGACACTGGCGGCCAGGATCGACAGCACCAGTTGCTGGAAATCCAGACCGGCGGCACGGGCCGCCATCGGTACCAGGCTGTGGTCGGTCATGCCGGGCGCGGTGTTGACTTCAAGGAACCAGAACTGCCCCTCGGCGTCCTGCATCACGTCCGCCCGTCCCCAACCGGCAATACCCAGCGCCTCACAGGCCTTGGCCGTGAGGTCCATCAGTTGTTTTTCCTTGGTGCTGTCCAGCCCGCAGGGAATGCGGTACTGGGTGTCATTGGCCACGTACTTGGCGTCGTAGTCGTAGAACGTGTGGGGCGTGCCCAGCGCAATCGGCGGCAACACCTGGTCACGCAGGGTGGCGATGGTGAACTCGGGACCGGTGATCCATTGCTCGACCAACACTTGCGAATCGTAGGAACTGGCGTCTTTCCATGCCGCGGTCAACTCAGGCAGCGAATTCACTTTCGCCATGCCGATACTTGAACCTTCATGGGCCGGTTTGACGATCAAAGGGAAGCCCAGTTCCGTGGCCGCCGAAATACAGTCGGCCTCGGACGCCAGCACGGCATGACGCGGCGTCGGAATGCCGAGGCTGTGCCAGACCTGCTTGGTGCGCAGTTTGTCCATCGCCAGCGCTGAAGCCAGGATGCCGCTGCCGGTGTAGGGAATGCCCAGGCACTCCAGCAGGCCTTGCATGCTGCCGTCTTCACCGCCGCGACCATGGAGAATGATGAACGCACGGTCGATCTTTTCGCTCAGCAGGCGTTGCAGGAAGTCATCGCCCACGTCGATGCCGAATGCATCGACGCCGGCGCTTTGCAGGGCGTCGAGCACGGCCCTGCCAGACTTGAGGGACACCTCGCGCTCGGCACTCTTGCCACCGAACAGCACGGCGACGCGGCCGAAGGCTTTCGGGTCAAGGGTCGAAACCAGGTTGGCGTAGGCAGCAGTCATTTCAGTTTCCCCTCGCTGGAAGCCACGGTGGCACCGGCGAACAACGGACTTTTCAACAGTTTCGGAGCCAGGCCACCGATGTCACCGGCACCTTGGCACAACAGAATGTCACCGGCGCGCAGCAGCGGCTTGACCACCGGCGCGAGGTCCACGCCGCGGTCAATGTAGATCGGGTCCAGTTGACCGCGCTGACGGATGCTGTGGCACAACTGACGGCTGTCGGCGCCCGGGATCGGCTCTTCGCCGGCCGGATAGACTTCCATCAACAGCAGCACGTTGGCGTCGGCCAGCACCTGTACGAAGTCGTCGTACAGGTCGCGGGTGCGGCTGTAGCGGTGTGGCTGGTAGACCATCACCAGGCGGCGCTCCGGCCAACCACCCCGCACGGCCTTGATCACCGCCGCGACTTCGGTCGGGTGATGGCCGTAATCATCCACCAGCATCACGTTGCCTCCATCCACCGGCAGCTCGCCATAGACCTGGAAGCGTCGACCCACGCCCTGGAATCCGGAGAGCCCCTGGACGATAGCTTCGTCGCTGACGCCTTCATCGGTGGCAATGCAGATGGTGGCCAGGGCGTTGAGCACGTTGTGGTTGCCCGGCATGTTCACCGACACATCCAGCGGCTCGCGGTCAGGCCGCAGTACGGTAAAGAACGTCTGCATGCCCTGCTGGCGCACATTGATGGCGCGCACATCGGCTTCTTCGCCGAAACCGTAGGTCACGGTCGGGCGCTTGATCAGCGGCAGGATTTCACGCACCACCGGGTCATCCATACACACCACCGCCAAACCGTAGAACGGCAGGTTGTGGAGGAACTCGACGAAGGTCTTCTTCAACTTGTTGAAGTCTCCGTCGTAGGTCGCCATATGGTCGGCGTCAATATTGGTGACCACGGCCACCAGCGGTTGCAGATGCAGAAAGCTCGCATCACTCTCGTCGGCTTCGGCGATCAGGTAGCGGCTGGTGCCCAGCTGGGCGTTGGTACCCGCGGCATTCAGACGACCGCCGATCACGAAGGTCGGATCCAGGCCGCCAGCGGCG
The DNA here is from genome assembly GCF_001269905.1 of Pseudomonas corrugata. Classification (GTDB taxonomy): domain Bacteria; phylum Pseudomonadota; class Gammaproteobacteria; order Pseudomonadales; family Pseudomonadaceae; genus Aquipseudomonas; species Aquipseudomonas corrugata. The sequence continues at coordinate 21,693 of NZ_LHVK01000030.1, forward strand.
AACACCGAGGCGATCAGGCTGGTGGTGGTGGTCTTGCCATGGGTGCCGGCTACGGCGATACCGTGGCGATAGCGCATCAGCTCGGCCAGCATCTCGGCACGTGGCACTACCGGAATACGGCGCTCCAGGGCGGTGGCGACTTCCGGGTTGGACGTGTTCACGGCACTGGAAACCACCAGCACGTCGGCATTGGCGGCGTTCTCGGCACGGTGGCCGATGAAGATCTGGGCGCCAAAGGATTCCAGGCGCTCGGTGACCGGCGAAGACTTCAGGTCGGAACCGGAGACCTGATAGCCCAGGTTCAGCAGCACCTCGGCGATCCCGCACATCCCTACGCCGCCGATACCGACGAAGTGGATACGGCGGATACGGCGCATCTCCGGCTGCGGCATGGCTTTGCGATTCTCAACCATGAGCCACCTCCAGGCAGGTATCGACCACTTGGGCCGTTGCATCGGGTTTGGCCAGGCGGCGCGCGGCGCGGGCCATGTCTTCAAGTCGTTGCGGTTGCATCAAGACCTCTGTCAGGCGGGCGGCAAGATCCGCGGCGCCGGTCGTTCTTTGCGGCAGCAGGAAGGCAGCGCCTTCGCGGGCCAAATAATCGGCATTGCGGGTCTGGTGATCATCGATGGCGTGGGGCAAGGGCACCAGCATCGAGGGCAGACCGGCGGCAGCCAGTTCACTGATGGTCAACGCGCCTGCGCGACAGATCACCAGGTCGGCCCAGCCATAGGCTTGGGCCATGTCTTTGATGAACGGCTGCACTTGCGCCTCGACGCCTGCGGCGTAGTAGCGCTTGGCGGTCACTTCATCGTGGTGCTTGCCGGCCTGATGAAAGACTTCCGGCCGCAGTTCGGAAGCGACCTGCGACAAGGCTTCGGGCAGCAATTTGTTCAACGGTTCTGCCCCCAGGCTCCCACCCAGGACCAGCAAACGCGCTTTGCGTCCGACCAGGGTCGGGCGCGGGGTATCGAGAAACAGCTCGGTACGCACCGGATTACCGGTGGTGCGGCGGCTGCCCGACAGGGTAAAGGTGTCGGGAAAGGCTTCACAGACCCGGGCGGCCAACGGCACCAGTAACCGATTGGCGGTACCGGCGACGGCGTTCTGCTCGTGAACGATCACCGGTACGCCGGCCAGTTTCGCTGCAAGACCGCCGGGACCGGTCACATAACCGCCGAACCCGACCACGCAGACCGGCCGCAACCGACGAATGATCGCCCGCGCCTGCCAGACCGACTTGAGCAGCATCAAGGGTGCCTTGAGCAAGGACAGTTTGCCTTTGCCCCGCAGGCCGCTGGCGTTGATCCGATGCAACTCCAGGCCCGCGCCTGGAACCAGTTCGTTCTCGATACCTCGTGGCGTACCCAGCCAGTGCACGGTGTAGCCGCGCGCCTGGAATTCCCGGGCGCAGGCCAGTGCCGGGAACACGTGCCCGCCGGTGCCGCCCGCCATGATCAGCACGTTAGCGCCCATGAGTCGGCTCCTCGGCGAAGTCGCTCTCCTGGAACTCCATCTCTTCGCTGCCCAGGTGGGTCCGGCTCTCCCACTCGATTCGCAACAACAGGCCGAGACAGGCACAACAGATCACCAGGGAACTGCCGCCATAACTGAGGAACGGCAGCGTCAGGCCCTTGGTCGGCAGCAGGCCGACGTTCACACCGATATTGATCAGGAACTGACCAATCCACAGGAACGACAGTCCATAGGCCACATAAGCGGCGAAGAACTGCTTGGCCTTTTCGGCCCACAAGCCGATGTACATGCCGCGCACACAGACGAATACGAACAGGGCCACGGTGCACAACGATCCCACCACACCCAGTTCTTCGGCCAGCACCGAGAACACGAAGTCGGTGTGGGCTTCCGGCAGGTAGAACTGTTTCTGCACGCTGTTGCCCAGGCCAACGCCCAGCCATTCGCCGCGCCCGAAGGCGATCAGCGCCTGGGTCAACTGATAACCGGAACCGAACTGGTCGGCCCACGGGTCGGTAAAGGTGATCAGGCGCGCCATCCGATAGGGTTGCGCCTGCACCAGCACCGTCACGGCAGCCACCGCCAACACCACCATCAGGATGAAGCGGAACAGCCCGACCCCGCCCAGGAACAGCATTGCTGCCGCAGCCCCCATCATCACCACCGTGGCGCCGAAGTCTGGCTCCATCAGCAGCAGGCCCGCCATGGGCAGCAACACGATGAACGGCTTGAAGAAACCCATCCAGCTTTCGCGCACTTCTTTCTGGCGACGCACCAGATAACCGGCGAGGAAAAGCACCACAAACACCTTGGCGATTTCCGAAGGCTGCACGTTGAAGAAGCTGAAACCGATCCAGCGCATCGAGCCGTTGACCTCGCGGCCGATACCCGGCACCAGCACCATTACCAGCAGGCCGAAGGCACCGAGCAGCATCATCCAGCCCAGGCGCTGCCAGGTGGCGATCGGCACCATCATGGTGACGACGCAGGCACCCAGGCCGATCACCAGATAAATCAGGTGCCGGATCATGTGGTACAGGGTGTTGCCGGACTGCACCGCAGCCACTTCCGAAGACGCGGAAGTGATCATCACCAGACCCAGGCCCAGCAACGCCAGGCAACCGGCGAGCATCGGGAAATCCAGGTCGATGCCACGCCCGGTGATCAGCGGCGACGGATACGGTTTGATGACGTTTCTCAGGCTCATGCCAAGCCCTCCGCAGCACGGGCGAATAGTTGCCCGCGCTCTTCGTAGTTCTTGAACATGTCGAAACTGGCACAGGCAGGCGACAGCAGGACAGCATCGCCCGGTTGAGCGAGGGCACGGCATTGCTGCACGGCTTCGTCCAGCGAACCGACGCGAACCAGCGATACACCGTCGCCGATGGCCTCGGCGATCAACTCGCGGTCACGCCCCATCAGCACCACGGCGCGGCAGTTGGCGACAACCGGATCGCGCAGGTCCTTGAAGTCGGCGCCCTTGCCGTCGCCACCAGCGATCAGCACAAGCTTGCCTTCGATGTCTGCGCCCAGGCCCTCGATGGCGGCCAACGCGGCCCCCACATTGGTGGCCTTGGAGTCGTTGTACCAGGCCACGCCATCCAGGTCGCGAACCCACTGGCAGCGATGTTCCAGACCGGCGAAGCTACGCAGCGCCGACAGCATGGCGTCGAACGGCAGGCCGACCGCATGCCCGAGGGCCAGAGCCGCCAACGCGTTGGCCTGGTTGTGGGCGCCACGGATCTTCAGCTCGCGCACCGGCATCAGGTTCTGGAATTCGAAGGCCAGGTATTTCTCGCCGTTCTCTTCACGCAACCCGAAGCCCTTGAAGTCCGGTACGCCCAAGCCGAAAGACCAGCACGGCATGCCCTCGCCCAGCAGCGGACGGGTCAGCGCATCCTGGCGGTTGAACACCACTTGCCGGGCACCCCGGAAAATCCGGTGCTTGGCCAGGTGATAAGCCGGCAGGCCGCTATAGCGGTCCATGTGGTCTTCGCTGATGTTCAGCACAGTCGCCACTTCGGCGCCGAGATGATCGGTGGTCTCAAGCTGGAAGCTCGACAGCTCCATCACGTACAGCTCGATGTCATCGCTGAGCAGGTCCAGCGCCGGCGTTCCGAGGTTACCGCCGACGGCAACCCGCTTGCCGGCGGCCGCGGCCATTTCGCCCACCAGGGTGGTCACGGTACTTTTCGCATTGGACCCGCTGATGGCAATGATCGGCGCCTTGGCATTACGCGCGAACAGCTCGATATCACCGGACAGTTTCACGCCACGGGCAGCAGCGGCCTGCAGGGCAGGCGTCGCCAGGGCCAGGCCGGGGCTTACGTAGAGCTCGTCGGCGCGGCACAGGAACTCGACGTCCAGCTCGCCACATCGCACGTCCACCTGCGGATAGTCACGACGCAGCGTGGCCAGCTCGGGCGGATTCTCCCGCGTATCGGCCACGGCAAACGACACGCCCCGGCTCGCCAGGAAGCGAACCAGGGACATGCCGCTCTTGCCGAGGCCGACAACGATGCGGAAGTGGTCAGAAGCGATCAGGGACACTCGTTCTACCTCAGCTTCAGGGTGGCAAGGCCGATCAGCACCAGAATCACGGTGATGATCCAGAAACGGACGATCACGCGCGGCTCAGGCCAGCCCTTGAGTTCAAAGTGGTGGTGGATCGGCGCCATGCGGAACACCCGGCGGCCGGTCAATTTAAAGGACGCAACCTGAATGACCACTGACAAGGTCTCCATCACGAACACACCGCCCATGATGAACAGGACGATTTCCTGGCGAACGATGACGGCGATGGTGCCCAGGGCCGCGCCCAGCGCCAGCGCGCCGACGTCACCCATGAAGACCTGGGCCGGGTAGGTGTTGAACCAGAGGAAACCCAGGCCGGCGCCGATCAATGCACCGCAGAACACGATCAGTTCACCCGCTCCGGGCACGTAGGGAATCAGCAGGTATTCGGCGAACTTCACGTTGCCCGACAGATAGCAGAAGATTCCCAGTGCGCCGCCGACCATGACCGTTGGCATGATCGCCAGGCCGTCGAGGCCGTCCGTTAGGTTGACCGCGTTGCTTGAACCGACGATCACCAGATAGGTCAGCACCACGAAGCCAGCACCCAGCGGGATGCTGTAGTCCTTGAGCATCGGCAGGATCAGGGTGGTTTCCACCGGCGAGGCGGCAGTCACATAAAGGAAGATCGCCGCGCCCAGGCCGAACACCGACTGCCAGAAATACTTCCAGCGGCTCGGCAGCCCCCGGGAATTCTTCTCGATGACCTTGCGGTAATCGTCAACCCAGCCGATGGCACCGAACAGCAGGGTCACCAGCAGCACGGTCCAGACATAGCGGTTCGCCAGGTCGGCCCAGAGCAAGGTGCTGACGCCGATGGACGACAGGATCAACGCGCCACCCATGGTGGGGGTGCCGGATTTGGACAGATGCGATTGCGGCCCGTCGTTACGCACCGACTGGCCGATTTGCAGGTTCTGCAGGGTGCGGATCATCCACGGGCCCAGGAACAGCGACAACGACAGCGCGGTCAACACACCCAGGATCCCGCGCAGGGTCAGGTATTGAAAGACCGCGAAGCCTTTGTAGAACTGTTGCAAGTACTCCGCCAGAAGCAGCAGCATCAATGTTTCTCCGTACGGGTGCCGCACAGCGCCGCGACGACGTTTTCCATCGCTGCACTACGAGAGCCCTTGATCAATAAGGTGGTGTTCGGGTCTTGCTCGGCACCCAGGGCCTGGATCAGGTCGGCCTGAGTGGTGAAATGCTGTGCGTGCTCGCCAAACGCGGCGACTGCATGGGCCATCATCGGGCCGACGGCATACAACGCATCGACCTTGCCACGGGCATAGGCACCGACATCGTGGTGCCCCTGTTGCGCCCAGTCTCCCAATTCGCCGATATCCCCCAGCACCAGCACGGTGCGGCCGGAAAAACCGGCAAGGATATCCACCGCCGCGCACATTGACGTCGGGTTGGCGTTATAGGTGTCGTCGATCACCCGCATGCCGTTGCCGGCCAACTGTGCGACGGTGCGGCCCTTGACCGGTTGAACCGCGTTCAAGCCGGCGACAATACCCGGAAGGGACACGCCCAACGCATGGGCGGCGGCAGCGGCGGCCAGGGCATTGGCGACGTTATGGGTGCCGAGCAGGTTCAGTTGGACCCGCGCCGAACCGACGGGACTGTGCAGGTTGAACGCTGGGCAACCACGGGCATCGCGGTCCAGGTCGCTGGCGTAGAAGTTTGCGGCGAGGTTGCTCAGGGCAAACGTCAGCACCTTGCGCTCACCCGCCCGCACCTTCCAGATTCCGAAAGCCTTGTCGTCGAGATTCAACACGGCGACGCCATCGGCATCCAGCCCTTCGATGATCTCGCCCTTGGCCTCGACGATTTTTTCCGGGCCGCCGAACTCGCCAACATGGGCGGTTCCGGCATTATTGAGCACGGCGACGCGAGGCTTGGTCATGCCCACGGTGTAGGCGATCTCGCCGAGCCGCGAGGCACCCAGCTCGATGACGGCGGCGCTGTGCTCCGGCGCCAGTTCGAGCAGGGTCAACGGCACGCCGAGGTCATTGTTCAGATTGCCCCGGGTTGCCAGCACCGAGCCACGGGTACGCAGGATACTGGCGAGCATCTCCTTGACCGTGGTCTTGCCGCTGGAGCCGGTGACGGCCGCGATCGGGTTGCCGAATGCCGCACGGTTCAGTGCGCCGAGCTGGCCCAGGGCCTGACGGGTATCGCCGACCAGCAGCTGTGGCAACGCGCTGCTGGGGACTTCGCGCTCGACCAATGCCGCGACCGCACCTTTGGCCGCCACCTCATCCAGGTAATCGTGGCCGTCAAAACGCGGTCCGGCCAAGGCGACGAACAGTTGTCCCGGAGCAATGGCCCGGCTGTCGATGCTGACACCGTCGAAACGGGCATCGGCCGCGATGAGGCGCGCATTCAGGGCGTCGGTCAGTTCGCTGAGCTTCAAGGCCTTAAGCATGGGCCACCTCCCAAGCGGTCAAGGCGTGATCGGCCTCGACCAGGTCGGAAAACCCATGGCGCACGCCGTTGATTTCCTGGTAGTCCTCGTGACCCTTACCGGCCAGAACCACCACATCGTCCGCCGAAGCGCTGGCGATCAACTGGGCAATCGCCTGGCCGCGACCGGCGACGAAGGTCACTTTGTCCACCGCCGAAAACCCGGCGCGGATGTCGTCGAAAATCTGCAATGGATCTTCGCTACGTGGATTGTCATCAGTGACGAGCACGCCATCGGCCAGCCGCTCCACCACCTCGGCCATCAACGGACGCTTGCCGCGATCACGGTCGCCGCCGCAGCCGAACAGGCAGAGCAGTTTGCCCATGGCGTGAGGCCGCAAGGCCATCAGCACTTTTTCCAGGGCATCGGGGGTGTGGGCGTAATCGACCACCACCAGCGGTTGAGTACCGCCACCCAAACGCTGCATGCGACCGGCCGGGCCTTCGAGCTTCGGCAGGACCCTGAGGATCTCATCCAGCGCATAGTCCATCCCCAGCAAGGCGCCGATGGCGGCCAACACGTTGCTCAGATTGAAACGCCCCAGCAAAGTGCTGCGCAGATGATGCTCGCCCTGTGGCGTGACCAGCGTGGCCCGCACGCCCTCGTCGTCGAATTGCGCCTGGCGCACATGAAGATAGGCGCTGGCATCTTCGAGGCTGTAGGTGATCAACCGGGACTCGCCCTGATTGGCCGCCAATTGCCGGCCGAACTCATCGTCGAGGTTGATGACCCGACATTTCAGGTTGTTCCAGGCAAACAGCTTGGCCTTGGCTTCGCCATAGGCCTGCATGCTGCCGTGATAGTCCAGGTGATCCCTGGACAGATTGGTCAATACGGCAATGTCGAACGCCAGGGCGGTAACGCGACCCTGATCCAGGCCATGGGAGGAGACTTCCATCGCGACAGCCTTGGCGCCGGCCTTTTTCAGGTCGGCCAGGGTCGCCTGTACGGCAATCGGATTTGGCGTGGTGTGCAGGCCGCTCACCAGCGCGCCATGGAAACCGTTGCCCAGTGTCCCGACAACGCCGCAATGCTGCCCCAGCAGGTCCAGCGCCTGGGCGACCAGTTGGGTGACGCTGGTCTTGCCGTTGGTGCCGGTCACGCCAATCAGGTTCAGGTGACGGCTCGGCTCGCCATAAAAGCGCCCGGCGATGTCGGATAGCTGCGCCGCGAGGCCCTTGACCGGAATCAGCGGCACATCGGTGATCGGAAGTACGGTCGCGCCTTCCACTTCATACGCCACGGCAGCCGCGCCGCGTTTCAAGGCATCGGCGATGTGGGCGCGGCCATCGTACCGAGCGCCCGGCACGGCCAGGAACAGGTCCCCGGCACGGACGTTGCGGCTGTCCAGGGCCAGTTCGCGAATCAGCAGATCGTGACCGGCATGGGCAAAAATCTTGTTCAGGCTCAGGGACATCAGCCACGCCCTCCATCAGCTTTCAAAGGGACGACCGGTGCGGTGCTCGCCTGCTGCGTAGGCGGCAGGTTATCCGGGGTGACGTTCATCAGGCGCAGGGTGCCCGACATGACCTTGCTGAATACTGGCGCCGAGACCAGGCCACCGAAGTAGCCCGCCTTGCTTGGCTCGTCGATGACCACCACGATGGCGTAGCGCGGGTCACTCATCGGGCCGAAGCCGGCGAACAGCGAACGGTAGGAGTTTTCGGCATAGCCCTTGGTGCCCACGGAGGTCTTGCGGGCCGTACCCGATTTGCCTGCGACGTGATAGGCCGGCACCTGGGCGCGGAAGACCCCGCGCGGCGCCTCGATCACTTGCTGCAACATGCCCTGCATGGTCTTGGCGACGTTCTCGGGGATCACCTGGGTGGTCTGTGGCGGCTTGTCGATTTTGATCAGGGTCAGCGGCGCGATGCGGCCGTTGTTGGCCAACGCGGAAAACGCATGGACCAGCTGGATAGCCGTCACGGAGACACCGTAGCCGTAGGACAGGGTTGCCGTCTCGGCCTTGCGCCACTCGCGGTAGTTCGGCAGGTTGCCGACACGCTCGCCAGGGAAGCCCAGGCCCGTATCCTGGCCGAGACCGATCTTCTGCGCCAGACGATAGATCGTCTCGCCGCCGATGTCGAAGGCGATCTTGCTCATGCCCACGTTACTGGAATTGATCAGAATGCCGGTCAGGTCGAGCACCGGACCCTCGCTCCTGGACACGTCGCGAATGGTGTACTTGCCGATCTGCAAGGTCCCCGGATACACCTCGACGGTGTCGCTCGGTTTCCAGCGTCCGGTTTCCAGCGCGGCGGCCATGGAAACCGCCTTCATGGTCGAGCCGGGTTCGAACACGTCGATCATCGCGCGGTTACGCATCATCGCCGGCTGCAGGTTGCGACGGTTGTTCGGGTTGTAGGTCGGCTGGTTGACCATCGCCAGGATTTCACCAGTCTTCACATCCATGATCACCAGGCTGCCGGCCTTGGCACCATTCTCGACAATGGCATTGCGCAGTTCGCGGTTGGCCAGGTATTGCAGGCGCAGGTCAATGGACAACGCCAAGGGCTTGCCGGCCTTGGCGTTTTTGGTGACCTGGACATCCTTGATCAGCCTGCCGCGCCGATCCTTGATGACCTGACGCTTGCCCGGGACTCCGGCCAGCCATTCGTCATAGGCCAGCTCTATGCCTTCGCGCCCCCGGTCATCGATGTCGGTAAAACCGACCATGTGGGCCGTGACTTCACCGGCCGGGTAAAACCGCCGGAACTCTTCGATACCATAGACACCCGGAATCTTCAGGTCGAGCACGCTCTGGCCCTGCTCGGGCGTCAACCCGCGCACCAGATAGATGAATTCTTTATTGGCCTGGGCTTCAAGACGTTCGGCCAGGGCCTTCGGGTCCTGCCCGAGGGCGGCGGCCAGTGCTGGCCACTTTTCCTTGGCCTGTTGCATTTCCTTGGCGTTGGCCCACAGGGTGGTCACCGGGGTGCTCACCGCCAACGGTTCGCCATTGCGGTCGGTGATCAGGCCACGGTGCGCCGGGATCGGAATATGCCGCATACTACGAGCATCGCCCTGCTCCTTGAGGAAGTCGCGGTCGACGACCTGCAGGTCGATGATACGCCAGGAAATTGCCGCCACCATGATCCCGAGCAAACCCAGGACCAGGCGGAACCGCCACGGAAACAGCGCGCCGTCGAGCTTCATCATGGCGCCACCATCTGTACTTCAGCAGCATTCGGAATACGCATCTTCAACTGTTCGGTGGCCAATACTTCGATGCGGCTGTGGGCAGTCCAGGTGCTCTGTTCCAGGATCAACCGACCCCATTCGGCCTGTGCCTTGTCGCGCACGCTCAGTTCGTTATAAAGCGTGTTGAGCAGTTGCCGGTTCCAGTGCGCGCTATAGGACACGCCGATGGCCGACACGAGCACGCCGATAAACAGCAGCAGCATGAAAAAGCTGCCGCCCGGCAGGGGCTTGGCAAAGAGCCTGCTCACCGCAACTTCTCCGCAACACGCATGACGGCGCTACGGGCGCGGGGGTTGGCCTTTAGCTCCGCCTCAGAGGCGAACTGCGCCTTGCCGTGAATCTTGATTTTCGGCACGAAGGCCTCGAAGCGCACCGGCAGGTTGCGCGGCAGATTATCGGCTTCGCCCTTGGTGAGCTTGCGCATGAACAGCTTGACGATACGGTCTTCCAGGGAATGGAAGCTGATCACCACCAGGCGACCGCCGATCTCCAGCGCGTCCAGGGCGGCATCAAGGCCAGCCTCGAGGTCGCCCAGTTCATTATTGACGTGGATGCGCAAACCCTGGAAAGCACGGGTCGCCGGGTTCTTGCCCTTCTCCCATGCCGGGTTGGCGACTTTCAACACCTCGGCCAGGTCGCCGGTGCGCTCGAATGGCCTGATGTCGCGGCGCTCCACAACGGCGCGCGCCATGCGCCCGGAGAAACGCTCTTCGCCGTACTCCTTGAAGACACGGGCGATCTCTTCCACCGGGGCAGTGTTGACGAATTCGGCGGCGCTGATTCCGCGAGACGGATCCATGCGCATGTCCAGCGGGCCATCATTGAGGAAGCTGAAGCCGCGCTCGGGATCGTCCAGCTGTGGCGAAGAGACGCCCAGGTCGAGCAGGATCCCGCTGACCTTGCCGGCCAGGCCACGCTCGGCGACCTCCGCCCCCAGCTCCGCAAAGCTGCGCTGCACAATGACAAAGCGGCCGTCTTCGGCCGCCAGCGCTTGCCCTGTGGCAATCGCTTGAGGATCCTTGTCGAATCCCAGCAGCCGGCCATCCGGACTGAGCTGGCTGAGAATCAACCGGCTGTGTCCACCGCGCCCGAACGTACCGTCCAGATAGCAGCCATCAGGACGTACGGCGAGGGCTTCAACGGCCTCGTCAAGCAGTACGGTGATGTGGTTAAAGCCGCTATTTATAGTCACAGGATCAAATCACGCAGTTCATCGGGCATGGCACCCGGTTGTTGAATAGCAGCAAGGTCGGCGGCGGAAACCGCGTTCCAGGCATCTTCGTCCCACAGTTGGAACTTGTTCAGTTGGCCCACCAGCATCGCGCGCTTGTCCAGCTTGGCGTATTCGCGAAGGCGCGGCGGAACCAGGAAACGACCACTGCCATCGAGCTCCAGGTCGACGGCATTACCGATCAGCAAACGTTGCAGGCGGCGGTTTTCTTCACGCAGCGAAGGCAGTGCGCGCAGTTTGGTTTCGATGATCTCCCACTCATCCAGCGGGTACACACATAGGCAAGGGTCAACGGCATCGATCGTGACGATCAACTGACCGGAGCTACGCGAAACGAGCTCGTCACGGTACCGGCTCGGCATGGCGAGACGGCCCTTTGCATCGAGACTGATAGCGTTGGCTCCGCGAAACACGTCAGCGTTTCTCCAAAATCGAGCGTTTTACGTCCAAAAAACCCACTTTATGCCACTTTCCTCCACTCGCGCACACTATAGGAATGCGCCCACTGCACCGTCAAGGCGCGGATTGAAGGAAAAGCCTTATAGATCGGAGATTTAGGAGCGTTTGAGGAGGGACAACAAGAATCTGACGTAGGATTTTTCACCTCAACCCGAGCAGCCACAGGAAGCTGCGCTCACAAGTTAAAGTGATTTGTTAAGAGTAAGATTTTTTTGGTCTTAGGAATTGCGCCTGCCAGTGATTTCGGCAGGAAGGGAAAAGGTGGAGAGTCGATCTGTAAGCCGGGTTCTGTCTTGAACAGTCATTCGTCTACGATGGCCATCACTGGACATCTTTAGCAACCTACCCGGTCCCAGCGCGGGCCACGCCTTGGGACCCTATTTGGTCTTGCTCCAAGTGGGGTTTACCTAGCCACGAACTGTTGCCAGCCGTGCGGTGCGCTCTTACCGCACCTTTTCACCCTTACCGGCGCCGAAACGCTTAGGCGGTTATTTTCTGTGGCACTTTCCGTAGGCTCACGCCTCCCAGGCATTACCTGGCACTTCGCCCTATGGAGCCCGGACTTTCCTCCCCCCCCTAATTCTCATAGAGGGCAGCGACTGTCCGATCGACTCTCCGCCGCGAAGGTTAACGGCAGAGCGCCTGAAGAACAAGCGCTAAAAGCCCGGCTGTCCGGTTTTACCGGGTCTTCTGCCGATCCAGCGCGACCTGATACAACACGTTCTTGCGCTCGCCGGTGATTTGCGCAGCCAGGGCGGCCGCACGCTTGAGCGGCATTTCATCAAGCAGCAGATCCAGGATGCGCATCGCTTCACTGCTGACAGCCTCCTCACTGTCTGGCGCGGTCCACCCCGCCACCAACACGACACATTCGCCACGCTGCTGGTTGCTGTCGCTCTCGACGAAAGCCCGCAACTGCGCCAGCGGCAGTCCCTTGAGGGTTTCGAAGGTCTTGGTCAGCTCACGCGCCAGGAGCGCCGGACGCTCGGGACCGAACACCAGCTCCATGTCTTGCAGGCACTCAAGGATGCGGTGCGGCGCCTCGTAGAAGATCAGGGTTCGCGGCTCTTCCTTTATAGACTCCAGACGCGCCCGACGCCCCACGGCCTTGGCCGGCAGAAAGCCTTCGAAGATGAAGCGATCCGATGGCAACCCGGCCGCGGACAATGCGGCGATCAAGGCACAGGCGCCCGGCACCGGCACCACGCTGATGCCCGCGGCGCGGGCCTGCCGCACCAAATGGTAGCCGGGGTCGGAAATCAATGGCGTGCCCGCATCGGAGATCAGCGCGACGTCATCACCCGCCAGCAAGCGCGTGATGAAACGACTGCCCTCGTCCCGCTCATTATGTTCGTGGCAAGCAGCCAGCGGCGTGGAGATACCGAAATGCTGCAGCAGTCGCTGGGAATGGCGAGTGTCTTCAGCCGCGATCAGGGCGACCTCCCGCAAGATCTTCAGCGCCCGGGCGCTGATATCGTCCAGGTTGCCGATGGGCGTCGCCACCACATAAAGCGAGCCCGTAGCGGAATTCAAAGCACCTGGAGCAGTCAAAACGCACACCTCACAATCGGTAAAACCGCCATTGTAGCGTGTGCCGGTCCCAGCCGTTCACATCATCCCCTCGCCACAGGCTCAGTGTCACTTCCTGAGTGAACGACGCTTTGTGCTGCACCACAACATTTGAACCATCTAAATTGATCGATTCACGCCACTGACATCGCGCCCCGGCCAGCGCTTGGGTACAATTCGACGCTAATTTGATCTCGTATCAGGACATTTACATGATCGCTTGCCTGCGGCTGTTCTCCGCCCTCTGCCTCGCCGCCCTTCTCGCGGCCTGCGCCAGCTCGCCCTCTTCCAGCCTTGGCGAACTCCCCCGGACCCCGGATGCCAGTATCGAGCAACTGCTCGAACAGGCCGCCCAAAGCAAGACCCCGGAAAAGGCCGCCCTGCTTCGCCTGAGCGCGGCAGACCTGGCCTACCGCCAGGGCAATGCCGGGCAGTCCGCACAGATCCTGCAACAAGTGCCACTGGCACAGCTCAAGCCCGGCCAGCAGATTTTCGCCAGCACCTTGGCGGCGGAACTGGCAATGACGCGCAATCAGCCCAAGGCAGCGCTGACCGCCCTGAGCCACCCCAGCCTGCAGCATCTGAGCGAAATGCCGGTGGATCAGCAGGTCCGCACCGGGACCGTCCACGCCCGCGCCCTTGAAGCCGATGGCCAGACCCTGGCGGCCGCAAAGGAACGCATCTTCATTGCCCCCCTGCTCGAGAACGAAGCCGCCGCCAAAAACCACGAGGCGATCTGGTCCCTGATTGCCTCGCTGCCCACCGATCAATTGCAACCGACCACCACCGACGACCTCGGTGGCTGGCTGAGCCTGGCCCGTGCCGTGAAAACCGCCGGCACCCTGGAACAGCAACAAGCGGCCATCGACCATTGGCGGGAACAGAACCCGAAGCATCCGGCCGCCCTCCAACTGCCGACGCCCCTGGTCAAGCTCAAGGCACTGGCGAGCCAGCCACTGAGCAAGATCGCCCTGCTGCTGCCCCAGAACGGGCAACTGGCCACGGTCGCCAAAGCCCTGCGTGACGGCTTCATGGCATCGCACTATCAGGCCCAGCAGGCCGGACAGAACCCACCGAGCATCCAGTTCTACGACAGCTCGAACCTGACCTCCATGGACGAGTTCTATCGCAAGGCCCAGGCCGACGGCGTGCAACTGGTGGTCGGCCCCCTGGAAAAGCCACTGGTCAAACAGATCAGTACACGTACGCAGCTGCCGATCACCACCCTGGCGCTGAACTACAGCGAAGGCGAGCAAGGCCCACCCCAGCTGTTCCAGTTTGGCCTGGCGCCCGAGGATGAAGCCCGCGAAGTCGCCCGCCGCGCCCGTGCCGACGGCTTGCATCGCGCGGCAGTCATGGTGCCGAAAGGTGAATGGGGTGATCGTGTACTGAAAGCCTTCAGCCAGGACTGGCAAGCCACCGGCGGCACCATCCTCGCCATCGAACGCGTCGACCAGCCAGTGCAACTGGCCCAGCAGATCGCCGACATGTTCCAGTTGCGCCAGAGCGAAGGTCGCGCCAGGAACCTGCAGAACACCGTAGGCACCACGGTCGCAGCCCAACCTTCCCGTCGCCAGGACATCGAATTCATCTTCCTGGCCTCGACCCCGCAGCAGGCCCAGCAGATCAAACCGACCCTGAACTTCCAGTATGCCGGGGACGTGCCGGTCTACGCGACGTCCCAGGTGTTCAGCGCCAGCGGCGACCAGAACCAGTACAACGACATGAACGGCATTCGCTTCTGCGAAACCCCGTGGCTGCTCGATGCCAACGACCCGCTGCGCAAACAGGTCACGGCCCAATGGCCACAAGCTGCCGGCAGTCTGGGCCGGCTGTATGCGATGGGGGCCGATGCCTATCGCCTGGCACCGCGCCTGGGCCAGCTCAAAACACTGCCGGACAGCCGCATCGAAGGCCTGTCAGGCAGCCTGGCAGTGTCCCGGTCCCAACGGGTTCAACGTCAATTGCCTTGGGCCGAGTTCGTCAACGGCCAGGTACAGCGCCTGCCGGACACCCAGCGCTGATGCCCGAACGATCACGCCAGCAAAGCGGACGGGATGCCGAGGGCCAGGCCCTCGCGCATCTCCAGCAGCAAGGTCTGCGCCTGGTGGCGCAGAACTGGTTGTGTAAACGCGGCGAGCTTGATCTGGTCATGCTTGACGGCGATACAGTAGTATTCATCGAAGTCCGCTACAGAAAAAATACCCAATGGGGTGGCGCGCTCGATAGCATCGACGAGCGCAAGCGCCAGAAACTGATTTTCGCCGCGCAGTATTTCCTGCAAAGCGAATCTCGCTGGGCTGATCACCCCTGCCGTTTCGACGTGGTCGCCATCGACAGCAATGCCGATCAGTTGAATTGGCTGCAAAACGCCTTCGACAGCTGAACGTCTACTTCCATGACGAACCGGGCCGGACACCCTCACTCAACTTTTGCTCTTTGCTTTGCGCGCCGCACACGTTTGTGCCGATAAGTCGCGCTACTTAAGGTCACACAGATGGACATGCAATCGCGAATTCGCCAGCTTTTTCAGGCCAGTATCGACACCAAGCAACAGGCGATGGACGTACTTGCACCCTACATCGAGCAAGCCAGCCAAGTGATGGTCAACGCCCTGCTCAACGAGGGCAAGATGCTCTCGTGTGGCAATGGTGGCTCTGCCGGAGACGCCCAGCACTTCTCGTCCGAACTGCTCAACCGCTTCGAACGCGAACGCCCGAGCCTGCCAGCCATTGCGCTGACCACCGACAGCTCGACGATCACCTCGATTGCCAACGACTACAGCTACAACGAAGTCTTCTCCAAACAGATCCGCGCACTGGGCCAACCCGGCGACGTGCTGCTGGCGATTTCCACCAGCGGCAACTCGGCCAATATTATTCAGGCGATCCAGGCCGCACATGATCGCGAAATGATTGTCGTAGCATTGACCGGGCGTGACGGCGGCGGCATGGCTTCACTGCTGCTGCCTGAAGATGTCGAGATCCGCGTACCGGCCAAAGTTACCGCACGTATCCAGGAAGTCCACCTGCTGGCGATCCACTGTCTCTGCGACTTGATCGACAGCCAAATATTCGGGAGTGAAGAATGACCCCTAATCGCCTGGGCCTTCTGGCCCTGACCCTGTGCCTCGGTATCAGCGGCTGCACATCGGTGGTTAATGCCAGCCGGGAAAAGCCGATCGAAGACGACCGCGGCACCCGCACCTTCGGCAGCAAGATCGACGACTCCCTGATCGAAACCAAAGTCGGTGTGAACATCGCCAAGGCCGACCCGGACCTGGACAATAATTCGCACATCGTCGTCACCAGCTTCAACGGTGTCGTACTGCTGGCGGGCCAGACCCCACGGGAAGACCTCAAGGCCAAGGCCGAGCAAGAGGCCAGTGCCGTACAACGGGTCAAGACCGTGCATAACGAATTGCAGGTCCTGCAACCGTCCTCACTGCTGGCGCGTCAGAACGATGCCTGGCTGACCACCAAGATCAAAACTCAGATGCTGACCGATGCCAGCATTCCCGGCTCGCGTATCAAGGTTGTGACCGAGAATGGCATCGTTTACCTGCTGGGCCTGTTGACCAAGAAGGAGGCTGCTCAGGCGACCAATCTGGTGCAGGGGGTGTCCGGGGTGCAGAAGATCGTGAAGTTGTTTGAGTATATTGACTGAGGGTAGTTGCGGTTCTTGATGCTGCTGGAAAACGGCGCTTCTTCATATAGGGAGCGCCGTTTTTTTTGATTGGTTGGTGTGTATATCCGTTTGTGCGGTGATGGCTACTTGGCGGTTCCGCCCTTACGGCGGGTCACTTTTGAAAAGGCGCCAAAAGTAACCAAAAGCGCCTCGCCCCACCACTGGGCACCTCGCCAAGGCTCGGTGTTCCCTCACTCCGGCCCTTGTGGTTAATGGGGCGCCTAAGATCAAAAGCAAAAGCAAAAGCAAAGCAAGGCGGCCTGGCAGCCGACTTGTCTCTAGGGCTGCACCTCAATCCAACTGTGGGAGATTCTATGGTGCAGGGCTAGCCCCTAAATGCCTTTTGGTAGGTATTCGCTCTGGTTCTTCAACAGAGCGAATGCCACTCGCGCAAGCTTGCGGGCCAGTGCTACCAGTGCTTGGGTTGTGCTAAATCCTCGAGCCCTTAGGGCCTCATAAAATCCCTTCCACGCCGCGGTGCGGCTCGCCGACATCGCGGCGTTGTGCATCAAGCGACGCGCCTCTGGATCACCTCGTTTAGACAAGCAACGGCGCCCCTTCTTTTTCCCTGAGTCCGCGATGCGCAAGTCCAAGCCCAGAAAAGCGATGAAAGCATCGGCATTCCTGAAGTCCCCACGCTGAAACGATGCGATTAAACGGGCACCACTCAACAAGCCGATGCCTTCGACTTTCATGCAACGCTTGAGCTGATGACCCAAACCGGCTTGTTCCAACTGCGTCTGAATGGTTTTCTCGAGCAGGGTTTCCAGTCTTTGCATAGCGTTTATCTGGCTTTTGAAAGCCGCTTCGAGCAACGGCTCGTTCGCCCAGCTTTGCTTGAGGCTGACACGCGCCTGAACCAGAG
>NZ_LHVK01000031.1 GCF_001269905.1 Pseudomonas corrugata
GCTTGGCGTTGGTTGTCCAAGTTTAAGGTGGTAGGCTGAGATCTTAGGTAAATCCGGGATCTTAAGGCCGAGAGCTGATGACGAGTTACCCTTTGGGTGACGAAGTGGTTGATGCCATGCTTCCAAGAAAAGCTTCTAAGCTTCAGGTAACCAGGAACCGTACCCCAAACCGACACAGGTGGTTGGGTAGAGAATACCAAGGCGCTTGAGAGAACTCGGGTGAAGGAACTAGGCAAAATGGCACCGTAACTTCGGGAGAAGGTGCGCCGGTGAGGGTGAAGCACTTGCTGCGTAAGCCCACGCCGGTCGAAGATACCAGGCCGCTGCGACTGTTTATTAAAAACACAGCACTCTGCAAACACGAAAGTGGACGTATAGGGTGTGACGCCTGCCCGGTGCCGGAAGGTTAATTGATGGGGTTAGCTAACGCGAAGCTCTTGATCGAAGCCCCGGTAAACGGCGGCCGTAACTATAACGGTCCTAAGGTAGCGAAATTCCTTGTCGGGTAAGTTCCGACCTGCACGAATGGCGTAACGATGGCGGCGCTGTCTCCACCCGAGACTCAGTGAAATTGAAATCGCTGTGAAGATGCAGTGTATCCGCGGCTAGACGGAAAGACCCCGTGAACCTTTACTATAGCTTTGCACTGGACTTTGAATTTGCTTGTGTAGGATAGGTGGGAGGCTTTGAAGCGTGGACGCCAGTCTGCGTGGAGCCATCCTTGAAATACCACCCTGGCAACTTTGAGGTTCTAACTCAGGTCCGTTATCCGGATCGAGGACAGTGTATGGTGGGTAGTTTGACTGGGGCGGTCTCCTCCTAAAGAGTAACGGAGGAGTACGAAGGTGCGCTCAGACCGGTCGGAAATCGGTCGTAGAGTATAAAGGCAAAAGCGCGCTTGACTGCGAGACAGACACGTCGAGCAGGTACGAAAGTAGGTCTTAGTGATCCGGTGGTTCTGTATGGAAGGGCCATCGCTCAACGGATAAAAGGTACTCCGGGGATAACAGGCTGATACCGCCCAAGAGTTCATATCGACGGCGGTGTTTGGCACCTCGATGTCGGCTCATCACATCCTGGGGCTGAAGCCGGTCCCAAGGGTATGGCTGTTCGCCATTTAAAGTGGTACGCGAGCTGGGTTTAGAACGTCGTGAGACAGTTCGGTCCCTATCTGCCGTGGACGTTTGAGATTTGAGAGGGGCTGCTCCTAGTACGAGAGGACCGGAGTGGACGAACCTCTGGTGTTCCGGTTGTCACGCCAGTGGCATTGCCGGGTAGCTATGTTCGGAAAAGATAACCGCTGAAAGCATCTAAGCGGGAAACTTGCCTCAAGATGAGATCTCACTGGAGCCTTGAGCTCCCTGAAGGGCCGTCGAAGACTACGACGTTGATAGGCAGGGTGTGTAAGCGCTGTGAGGCGTTGAGCTAACCTGTACTAATTGCCCGTGAGGCTTGACCATATAACACCCAAGCAATTTGCTTGCTCCGAGCTGAAAAGCACAGGGCGCCAGATTGCGGTGTGTGAAGACGAAACGAACCGAAAGTTCGAACTGACTCAGCAGCAACACACAAACTATCGCATACCCATTCGCTGGAACGTTGCCCACGCAACGCGCTGGCTACCGAATTTCTTGACGACCATAGAGCGTTGGAACCACCTGATCCCATCCCGAACTCAGAAGTGAAACGATGCATCGCCGATGGTAGTGTGGGGTTTCCCCATGTGAGAGTAGGTCATCGTCAAGATTAAATTCCGAAACCCCTATCTGCTGATGCAGGTAGGGGTTTTGTTTTGCCCGCAGGAAAGTTCTTACGACAAGCGTGGACCGTTCCCGGCTGCCACAACCCCCCGACAGTGCTAAGGTTCGGCCCTAGCTTTTTGCATTTTCAAGGATGCCTTTATGCCGGACGCGACGTCCCTCAGCCCAGCTTTCATGGTGATTCATGGCAATCGCCTCGATGAGCTGCGCAGCCTGGTTATCAGCTTGATGCGACGTTATCCGCTGGCCCCGCTTGAGAATGAAATTGCGCTCGTACAGAGCAACGGTATTGCCCAATGGCTCAAGCTGGCACTGGCTGAGGATCCGGAGGATGACGATACCGGTGGTTGCGGTATAGCGGCAGCCATTGATGTACAACTGCCAGGCAGTTTCATGTGGCAACTCTATCGAACGGTTCTGGGGCGCGACGAGATTCCGGTCAAGTCGCTGCTGGATAAGGCTCCACTCACCTGGCGACTGATGCGCCTCCTGCCGCAGTTGATCGATCAGCCTCATTTCGAGCCTCTGCGTCGGTTCCTCACCCACGACACTGATCTACGCAAGCGCTACCAGTTATCCGAGCGCCTAGCTGATCTGTTCGACCAATATCAGGTGTACCGGGCCGATTGGCTGGAGGACTGGGCAGATGGCCGGCACCAGACAAGAAATGTCCGAGGCGAAATCAAGGCGCTTGCGCCTGCTAATTGCTGGCAAGCCGAGCTGTGGCGAGCCTTGTTGGTGGATGTGGGGGAAGAAGGCATGGCTCAAAGCCGTGCAGGCGTTCATCAACGGTACATCGAGCGTATCAACAGCCTGGAGACCGCTCCGAAAGGTCTTCCTGCACGGGTGATAGTGTTTGGTATCTCCTCGCTCCCGGCCCAGGCCCTTGAGGCTCTGGCCGGTTTGTCGAGGTTCAGCCAGGTTCTATTGTGTGTCCATAACCCTTGTCGTCATCATTGGGCGGATATCGTTGCCGACAAGGACCTGTTGCGCCACCAGTACAAACGTCAGGCACGCAAGACCGGCATGCCCGTTATCCTAGACCCGCAATCCTTGCATCAACATGCTCATCCGTTACTCGCGGCATGGGGCAAGCAGGGGCGCGACTATATCAACCTGCTCGACAGCTACGATGATCCCAATCGCTATCGTTCGGTGTTTCGCGATGGCCGAATCGACCTGTTCAGTGATGGCGATCCCACGACCCTTCTCGGTCAGTTACAGGATGACATTCTTGAGCTGCGCCCCCTGGGTGAAACCCGACAACGCTGGCCTGCCGTCGATACGAAGCAAGACGGGTCGATCCGTTTCCATATCGCCCACAGCGCCCAGCGCGAAGTCGAAATTCTCCATGACCAGTTATTGGCCCATTTCAGCGCGGATCCGACGCTGCGTCCTCGGGACATCATCGTCATGGTTCCGGACATCGACAGTTATGCCCCGCATATCCGTGCCGTGTTCGGCCAGCTTGACAGAACGGATCCCCGCTTCATTCCCTTCACCCTGACCGACCAGGGGCAGCGTGGACGCGATCCTTTGCTGATTGCCGTCGAGCATTTGCTGAAGCTGCCTGATAGCCGTTTTCCCGTCAGTGAAATCCTCGATCTGTTGGATGTCCCGGCCCTGCGTAAGCGATTCGGACTTGTTGAGGCCGACTTGCCGACACTGCACCGTTGGATCGAAGGTGCCGGTATTCGTTGGGGAATGAATGCCGAACATCGCGCCGGGCTCGGGCTGCCCGCCGAGCTTGAACAGAACAGCTGGCGGTTTGGTCTACGGCGCATGCTGTTGGGATACGCCGTTGGCAGTTCGGACGCCTATGAGGGCATTGAGCCCTATGACGAAATCGGTGGCCTTGACGCGGCGTTGATCGGCCCCCTGGCCGCATTACTGGATGCGCTGGACGTCGCCCATCAGTCGCTCACCGAGTCCGCATCTCCACAGGTGTGGGGATCGCGTCTGCGTGACTTGATGCAATTGTTTTTCCAGGCGAGCAGTGAGCATGACGACTATCTGCTGGCCCAGCTCGAAGACCTGCGCGAAACCTGGCTGGAAACCTGCGAGTCGGTGGGGCTGCAGGATGAGTTGCCGCTGACGGTGGTACGCGAGGCCTGGCTGGCAGGGCTGGATCAAGGTCGACTGTCCCAACGCTTTCTCGCTGGCGCGGTCAACTTCTGCACCTTGATGCCGATGCGTGCAATTCCCTTCAATCTGGTGTGCTTGCTGGGAATGAACGACGGCGATTATCCCAGAGCCCAGCCGCCGTTGGACTTCGATCTCATGGGTAGTGACTATCGGCCCGGTGATCGCTCCCGGCGTGAGGATGATCGTTACCTGCTATTGGAGGCGCTGCTGTCGGCTCGGGAAAAACTCTATATCAGTTGGGTAGGGCGTAGTATCCGCGACAACAGCGACCGACCCGCATCGGTGTTGATCGGTCAGTTGCGGGATCATCTGGCCAGTGGCTGGCGACTGGTGGACGAAAGCAAGGACCTTCTCGAGGTGCTGACCCAGGAGCATCCCCTGCAACCGTTCAGTGCCCGTTATTTCCTCCAGGGGAATGAACTGTTCAGCTATGCCAGCGAATGGCGGATGCTTCACGACAACCAGGACCCTGGGAGCGGTGTCCAGGTGCTGGATCCCTATGTTCAGGAAGAGCCTCTGAGCCTCGGGCAATTGCAGGACTTCCTGCGAAACCCCGTCCGCCACTTTTTCAGCCAGCGACTCAAGGTGTTCTTCGAAGCCATCGAAGCTCCATTGGCTGATGACGAGCCCTTCGTGCTCGATGCCCTCCAGCGCTATAGCCTGAGCGACAGCTTGCTGGAAGCCGCCCTGGTGCGCCTGGATCAGCCGGATCTCGCCCTGGCGGCCCATGCCAAGCGACTGCAAAACAGCGGCCTGTTACCCATGGCGGGTTTCGGTGAGTACATGCAACGCGAACTGATCGAGCCCCTGCCGGATCTGCTCCAGCGTTATCAGCAACTTCTGGCGTTATGGCCCAATCCGTTGACCAGCGCAGTGCCTGTCAGTCTCCAATTGCATGATGTCAGTGTCGAAGGATGGCTCGGTGGCCTGCACCAGCGCTCCGACGGCGCAGTCCTTGCCATCACCGCCATACCCAACAGCATCGGCTCCGTCAGGACCCGTAAATGGCACCGCCTGATCCGCCCCTGGGTCAATCATCTCGTAGCGTGTGCGAGCGGCTTGGCGATGACTACTGCGTTGGTGGCCAGTGATGACAGCTTGCTGTTGGCGCCTTTTGAAGAACCTGTGGCGCGAGGACTGCTCAGTGACCTGTTGCAGGCCTGGCAGTCAGGCATGCGCCAACCGCTGCCGGTCGCGGTCAAAACGGCCTTCGCCTGGCTCGGCCAGATGGATCCGGATAAAGCCGAGGCGGCGGCCCGGAAAACCTACGAAGGCGATGGGCTGACCTCTGAAGGCGAACGGCGGGAGAGTCCGGCCCTGGCCCGGCAGTTTGCCGACTTCGATGCCCTGGCGGCGGATGAGACATTTCCTGACTGGTGCAACGCGCTTTATCGGCCGCTGTTCGAGGCCCCATGGCGTTCCGCGATTGGCGAGGGGACGCAATCATGACTCGGCAGACACCTCTGGCCCTGGCTTTTCCCCTGCGAGGGAGCCAATTGATCGAGGCCAGTGCGGGGACTGGCAAGACCTTTACCATTTCAGCGTTATACCTGCGACTGGTGCTGGGCCATGGCGGCTCGGCGACCGGGTTCGGTCGCGAGCTGCTTCCTCCACAGATCCTGGTCGTGACCTTTACGGACGCTGCCACCAAGGAGCTGCGCGAACGTATCCGCACGCGCCTGGCCGAAGCGGCGCGCTTCTTCCGTAATGAGATTCCGGCTCCCGATTCACTGATTGCCCAGTTGCGTGATGAGTTCGACGAAGCGCAATGGCCCGGTTGTGCCAACCGGCTGGACATCGCCGCGCAATGGATGGATGAAGCAGCGGTTTCGACCATCCATAGCTGGTGTCAGCGGATGTTGCGTGAGCACGCGTTCGACAGCGGCAGCCTGTTTACCCAAACCCTGGAAACCGATCACAGCGAATTGCTTGGCGAAGTGTTGCGCGACTACTGGCGGCTGTTCTGCTACTCGATGCAGGGAGAGGCGTTGAACTGGGTGCGTAGCCATTGGGGAGGTCCTGCTTCCCTGTTGCCGCGGGTTAGGGGGCTGTTTTCCAGCGAGCGTGAAAGCAATGAGGGGCTTGAGCCTGCCGAGCTCATCCTGGCATCGCTTCAGGAACGCAGTGCCGCCTTGCTCGACCTCAAGGCTCCATGGCGGCAATGGGCGGTTGAGCTGCTGGAGATCTGCCAGCAAGGCGTCGCCAGCAAGAGCGTCGACGGGCGCAAGATGCAGGCTCGCTACTTCGAGCCGTGGTTTCAGAAAATCTCCGCCTGGGTGGATGACGAGAGCCTCGAGCTCCTGGATATCGGTACCGGATTTACGCGGTTGACCCCCGAAGGCATGGCCGAGGCCTGGAAAGGCGATGTACCCAACCATCCAGGGCTGGAGGCCATGTCCAGCCTCAAGGCGAGTCTGGAGGCCTTGCCTACTCCAGATGCAGCGGTGTTGCAGCATGCGGCCCAATGGGTAGGGGCGCGCTTCGAGGCAGAGAAACGTCGACGCGCGGAGATGGGCTTCGACGACATGCTGCTGAGGCTGGACGCGGCCCTGCTGGCCGAGGGTGGAGAGCGCCTGGCGAACCTGATACGCGAGCAGTTTCCGGTCGCGCTGATTGATGAGTTCCAGGACACAGACCCGGTTCAATACCGGATCTTCGAAAGCATCTACCGCATCGAAGACAACAACCCTGAAACAGGGCTGTTCCTGATCGGTGACCCGAAACAGGCCATCTATGCCTTTCGTGGCGCCGATATCCATACTTACCTGCGTGCCCGTGAAGCTACCGCCGGCAGGCTGCATACCCTGGGAACGAACTTCCGCTCCAGCCACGCCATGGTGGGCGCGGTAAACCATATTTTCCGGAACGCCGAATCCCGTCCGAGCGGGCGCGGGGCATTCCTGTTTCGTGAAGCACCGGACAAGAACCCGGTGCCATTCCTGCCCGTTGATGCCCAGGGCCGCAAGGAGTTTTTGCAGGTCGCGGGCCAGCCCCTTGCAGCGTTGAATATCTGGCACTTGCCGTCGGACAAGCCGCTCTCCGGTGCGGTCTATCGGCAGCAAATGGCGGCCGCCTGCGCCAGTGAGATCACGGCGCTGCTCAACGGCGGCCAGTCGGGGCGCGACGGCTTCATCGAGGATGGAAAGGCGCTGCGTGGGCTGTTGCCCGCAGATATCGCGATCCTGGTGCGAGACGGTAAAGAGGCGCAGGCGGTGCGGGACGAGTTGTCCGTGCGAGGCGTACGCAGTGTCTATCTGTCCGATAAGGATTCGGTGTTTGCCTCGCAGGAAGCGCGCGACTTGCTGATCTGGCTCAGGGCCTGTGCCGAGCCGGATGTCGAGCGACCATTGCGGGCTGCGCTGGCGAGCATCACCCTGAACCTGCCGCTCACGGAGCTGGAGCGACTCAACCAGGATGAGTTGGCCTGGGAAGCGCGGGTCATGCAGTTCCGTGGCTACCGTACGGTCTGGCGCACCCAGGGGGTGCTGCCCATGTTGCGGCGCCTGCTGCATGATTTCGAACTGCCCCAGGCCTTGATGATGCGCAATGATGGTGAGCGGGTGTTGACCAACCTGCTGCACCTCAGCGAACTCCTGCAACAGGCGGCCGGAGAGCTGGATGGTGAACAGGCCCTGATCCGGCATCTGTCGGAGCACCTGGCCTTGTCCGGTCAGGCCGGAGAAGAGCAGATCCTGCGCCTGGAAAGTGATGAGCAGTTGGTCAAGGTGGTGACGATCCACAAGTCCAAGGGACTGGAATATCCGTTGGTATTCCTGCCGTTCATCTGTTCGACGAAGCCGGTGGATGGCAGCCGGTTGCCCTTGCATTACCACGATGAAACCGGCAAGGCGCAAATCAGTCTGAAGCCTTGCGCCGAACTGATCGCCAAGGCTGATGACGAACGTCTGGCCGAGGACCTTCGCCTGCTCTACGTGGCGCTTACCCGCGCACAACATGCCTGTTGGCTGGGGGTTGCCGATCTCAAGCGGGGTAACAACAGCAGCTCGATCCTGCATGTATCTGCGTTGGGGTATCTGTTGGGCGGCGGTATACCTCTGGCCGAATCGACGCAATTGCGGCGCTGGCTGGAAGACCTGCAACAAGGCAGCGCTGCGGTGAGTTGCCAGGAGATGCCTCAGGCCACCGACGAACGTTATCGGCCTCCGCGCAACGAAGCCGTGCTGCTCGACCCCTTGAGGCCGGTACGCAAAGCCAGTGAAAACTGGTGGATCGCCTCCTATAGCGCCTTGCGCATCGGCGAGACCCTGAGTGCTGGCAGCGACACTGCTCCGGAAGATCCCCAGGCCCAGAAACTGTTCGACGATGAGCGACTTGATCCTGATGCGCCCAGGGAAGTGGTCGCTATCGGGGGGGACATTCACCGTTTCCCCCGCGGGCCCAATCCCGGCACTTTCCTTCATGGCCTCCTGGAGTGGGTCGCCGGTGAAGGGTTTACCGTCGCGCCAACGGCCATCGAGGACGCCATTGCCCGGCGCTGCAATCGTCGAGGCTGGCAAGGCTGGATCACGACGCTCAGCGATTGGTTGCGGCACTTGTTGGCAACGCCTATGCGCATCGGCAACGATCAACCGCCGGTGGTGCTTGAGCACCTGAGCCGTTTCCAGGTCGAGATGGAGTTCTGGTTCGCCAGCCATAAGGTCGATGTGCTCAAGCTCGATGAGCTGGTTTGCCGATGCACCCATGGCGGTGTGGCCCGCGTCGCTGCGGAGCCGGTGCTGCTCAACGGCATGTTCAAGGGGTTCATCGACCTGACGTTCGAGCATGAAGGGCGATACTACGTGGCGGATTACAAATCCAATTGGCTGGGGAGCGATGACGCCGCTTACACCCCTCAGGCCATGGAGCAATCGATCCTCGAAAATCGCTACGATTTGCAATATGTGTTGTACCTGTTGGCGTTGCATCGTCAGCTCAAGGCGCGCTTGCCCGACTATGACTACGACCGACATGTCGGCGGTGCGTTGTACCTGTTTCTTCGCGGCACCCGTGCGGCCAGCCAAGGGGTCTATTTCACCAAGCCTGCGCGTGCACTGATCGAACAGCTGGATCGCCTTTTCCAAGGGGCGCCCGAGCCCAAGGCTGAGCCGGCATGGGTACAGGGAGAATTGCTATGAGTCGGACGTTTGTCGATCTGCTGCCCAAATCGTCGGATGACGAAAGCCTGATCGAACTGGCGCCTCTGGACCGTGCGGATGATCTGCTGCTGTTGCTGACGCGTTGGGTCGAGCGCGGTTGGTTGCGCGCCCTGGACAAAGCCTTCGTTGCGTTCCTTCATGAGCTGGCGCCAGACGACGATCCATTGGTGCTACTCGCTGCGGCGCTGGCCAGTCATCAGTTGGGCCATGGACATGTCTGCCTGGACCTGTTCGAAACGCTCAAGGAACCGGATTTCGCCTTGTCGCTTCCCCCCGAGGGGGATGCGCAAACCGGCGTGATGCTGTTGCCGTCACAGATACTGCGGGCGCTGGAGGGGGCACACTGGTGCAAGACCCTGGCCTCCAGCCGGCTGGTGGCCTTGGCTGCGGATGAGCGTGAGGAGGCGCGGCAACGCCCGTTGGTGCTGGCCGATAAACGCCTTTATCTGCGGCGCTATTGGACCTATGAGCGGCGGATCGATGAGTCGTTGCGTCAACGGTTGGCCGAACAGGAGGCTTCCCCCGTCGATTTGAGTGAACGCCTGAACGGGCTGTTCGGGCCGGCCGCGGCCGCAGGTCCGATCGACTGGCAGAAACTGGCCTGTGCCCTGGCGACCCGGGGTGCCTTCAGCATCGTGACCGGCGGTCCGGGTACTGGCAAGACCACCACCGTCGTGCGTTTGCTGGCGCTGCTCCAGGCTCCCGCCGTCGAGGTCGGGAAGCCGCTGCGGATTCGCCTGGCAGCACCTACCGGTAAGGCGGCGGCGCGCCTGACCGAATCCATCAGCCAGCAGGTCCGGACGCTGGATGTGTCCGAGGCCGTGCGCGAGCGGATTCCTTGCGACGTGACCACTGTCCATCGTTTGTTGGGCAGCAGGCCTGGAACCCGACATTTTCGGCATCATGGGGGGAATCGGTTGCCACTGGACGTCCTGGTGATCGATGAGGCGTCCATGATCGATCTGGAGATAATGGCCAATCTCCTGGATGCGTTGCCGCCCCATGCGCGGTTGGTACTGCTCGGGGACAAGGATCAGTTGGCCTCGGTGGAGGCCGGTGCGGTGCTGGCGGATTTGTGCCGGGATGCCGAGGAGGGCTGGTACAACGCCCGAACCCTAGCCTGGCTTGAGTTGGTCAGCGGCGAAGACCTGGCGGCCGGTGATTTGCAGCAAGACCTTGATGATACTCATCCCTTGGCACAGCAAGTCGTCATGCTCCGGCACTCCCGCCGCTTCGGCGAGGGCAGTGGTATCGGCCAGTTGGCTCGATGGGTCAACCAACAGCAGCCCGAAAAGGCTCGCCAGTTGCTGGTGGGCAAGCAACATGCCGACCTGTTTTCCCTGGCGTTGAAGGGCGAGCCTGATGGCGCGCTGGAGCACTTGCTGCTCGAAGGCCTGGCAGAGGGTCCCCAGGGTTACCGGCATTACCTGAGCCTGATGCAGCGGCAACGTCCGGCGGCGTCCCGTCCACTGGAAGACACCTGCTGGGTCGATTGGGCCCGGGAGGTCCTCTCAGCGTTCGATGCTTTCCAGCTGCTCTGCGCTGTGCGTAAAGGCCCGTGGGGCGTCGAAGGCTTGAACCAGAGAGTGACAGCTGCGCTGCTCAAGGCCCGTCTTATCGACAGCGATCAGCAGTGGTACGAGGGCCGTCCGGTCTTGATGACCCGCAACGACTATGGTCTGGGATTGATGAATGGCGACATCGGGATTGCCCTGAAACTCCCCGAGCGCGATGGGCCGGATGCCGGCAGGCAGGTCCTGCGCGTGGCATTCCCGCGCAACGACGGGCAGGGCGGTGTGCGCTTCGTCCTGCCCAGTCGCTTGAATGATGTGGAAACCGTGTATGCCATGACCGTGCATAAATCCCAGGGCTCGGAGTTCACCCATACGGCCCTGATTCTCCCGGATGCGCTGAACCCCGTGTTGACCAAGGAGCTGGTATACACAGCCATTACCCGGGCCAAGCAGTGGTTCAGCCTGATCGAGCCACGGCCAGGGATATTCGAGGAGGCGGTTCGACGCAAGGTCAAGCGCCTGAGCGGCCTGATGCTGGATCTGGAGCCGCGTAGCTGAATCAACGGACCTTCCAGGCGATGGATTAGCTGACGTCGATTTTTTGTCGGAAACCACCGTAAGGCGTTATCTCGCTGGCTTTTTGGCACTGTGCTATCGTTCCGACATTTACTGGATCGATCAAGAGAGTTTCCATGGGCGGGGCTGTTCGGCAAGCACTGTGCGCCAAGGACTGGAGGCATTATCTGCTCGCCAGCTTTTTGTGTTTGCTGTCGCCTGTCCTGGTAGCCGAAAATCAGGAGCCCGTGAGTCACGCGCAGGTGCGGGCCGAGGCGGTGACCCAGGTCGTACTGGGTATTCTCAGCTACGCCCGCTGGCCCATAGAGCCTACCCAATTGCAGCTTTGCATTGTCGGGCCGACCCAATACACCGACGATCTGGTCAAAGGCACCACCCAAGCCACTGGCCGCACAGTGATCGTGCAGCGCTTGCTGGCGGATAACCCAGCTATTGCTGATGAATGCAACGCGGTCTATGTCGGCAGACTGACCGCCGATGAGCGCACCCAATTATTCGCTTCCTTGACCGGCAAACCGGTATTGAGCATCAGCGAAGGTGGTGACCAGTGCACCGTGGGCAGCCTGTTCTGTTTGCGGGTGGGCGATGAACAGGTAGCGTTCGAGGTCAACCTCGACTCGGTCGCGCGCAGTGGCGTACGTATCCATCCGAGTGTCTTGCAACTGTCACGTCGCAGGTCTGCGGCGCCATGAGCCTGCCAGTTTCGCGTATCCGTCCCACTCTGGGCTCGGTCATCGGTCGCGGCCATCTGATCGTTGCGCTGGTGGCGGTGACCATGGCCAGTGTCTCCCTGACTTTGCTCGGAGTACTTGCGTTACGGGTTTACGCCGACCATAACCTGCACCTGATTGCACGGTCGATCAACTACACCGTGGAGGCGGCCGTGGTGTTCGATGACTCGGTGGCAGCCACCGAGGCGCTGGCATTGATTGCCAGCACCGAGGAGGTCGCCGATGCCCGGGTATTCAATGAGCATGGCCGTCTGTTGGCGCATTGGCAGCGACCGGAAACCGGTCTGTTGTCGGAGCTGGAGATGCATATCGCCAAGGCCTTCCTGGAGAAACCCATCAGCGTGCCGATTCTTCATCAAGGGCATGCCATTGGCAGTGTCCACTTGGCGGGGCATGGCGGCAGCCTGTTGCGCTTTCTGCTCAGCGGGCTGGCAGGGATCATCGTGTGCACGGCGGTGAGTGCCTGGGTGGCGTTGTATCTGGCCCGGCGCCAACTGCAGGCGATCACCGGCCCCCTGCGTAGCCTGGCGGACGTGGCCCACGCGGCACGCAGCGAGCGAGCCCTGGATCGGCGGGTGCCGCCGGCTGCCATTGCCGAACTGGATAACCTGGGCAACGACTTCAACGCGCTGCTCGCCGAACTCGAATCCTGGCAGACCCACCTGCAGAGCGAGAACGAAACCCTGGCGCATCAGGCCAGCCACGACAGCCTGACCGGATTGCCGAACCGGGCATTTTTCGAAGGCCGGCTGATTCGTGCCTTGCGCAATGCAAGCAAACTCGACGAGCAGGTAGCGGTGTTGTACCTGGACAGTGATCGGTTCAAGGGCATCAATGACAATTTCGGTCACGCTGCCGGCGATGCCGTGCTGACAGCCGTGGCGACCCGGGTCCGTGCCCAGCTTCGTGAGGATGATCTGGTGGCGCGCCTTGGCGGCGACGAGTTCGCGGTGCTGCTTGCGCCGTTGTACCAGATCGAGGATGCCGAGCGGATCGCTGAGAAGATCATCGCCAGTATGGAGGTCCCGATTCAATTGCCCGGTAATGCTTCGGTGCTGACCTCACTGAGTGTCGGCATTGCGGTTTACCCCGATCATGGCGCCACTCCCGGCGCTTTGCTGCATGCCGCCGACGCAGCGATGTACCAGGCCAAGCGCCTTGCCCGAGGCGGTCAACATTCGACGGGGACGGAGCGCCCCGTTGCTTAACTTCAAATCAGGAGCTGACGCGTGCGTTCATACCCTCAATCTGTCCTGCAAATATTCATTTCATTTCTGTTCATGGCCGTCCTGGCCCTGAGCGGTTGCCAGACTGCCCCGCCAAAAGGCCTTACGCCTGCGCAGATTGCCGTGCTCAAGCAGCAAGGGTTCAAACTGACCGAAGAGGGTTGGGCGTTCGGCCTTTCGGGTAAAGTACTGTTTGGCAGCGACGTGGAAAGTCTGAATGAAGCCAGCACCGAGATCGTCGAGCGAATCGGCAAGGCGCTGCTCAGCGCCGGTATTGAACGGGTGCGTGTCGATGGCCATGCCGACGCATCGGGTTCCCAGGCCTATAACGATCAACTGTCGATACGTCGGGCCAATAGCGTGAGCAAGGTGCTGATTGGCGTTGGCATGCGCGAAGAAAACGTTCAGTCCCGCGGCTTGGGCAGCAGCAGACCGGTCGCATCCAACGACACGGTCGAAGGCCGGACGGAGAACCGTCGCGTGGCCATCGTGGTGATTGCCGACTAATCGGCAAACACCATCTCCCGGCTGTCACCCATCAGTAGTGGCTGATTCTGTTCGGTCACCTCTCTGATGTAATCCCACAACAGCGTAATCCGCTTGAGCTTGCGCAGATCCTCCCGGCAGTACATCCAGAACTGCCGGGTGATGGTGATGTCCTCCGGCAGCACCGGCAGCAACCGTGGATCCTGGGCGGCGAGAAAGCACGGCAGAATCGCCAGCGAGCGCCCTTGCTGCGCCGCCACGAATTGCGCGATCACGCTGGTGCTGCGCAGATGGGCGCTGGCGTCGGGCAGCACGTTTGCCAGGTAGAGCAACTCCGAACTGAACGCCAGGTCATCCACATAGCTGATGAATGAATGCTTTCGCAGGTCGGCCGGACGGTGAATGGGCGGATGGCTGTCCAGGTAGGGCTGGGTGGCGTAAAGCTGCAACCGGTAGTCACACAGTTTGCAGCATACGTAAGGACCATGTTCGGGGCGTTCCAGGGCAATAACGATGTCGGCCTCGCGCTTGGAGAGGCTGATGAAGTGCGGCAGCGGCAGGATGTCCACCGAGATGGCTGGATAGGCATCGACGAAGTGACTCAGTTGCGGCGTGATGAAGTAGCTGCCGAAGCCCTCCGTACAGCCCATGCGCACATGACCGGACAGCGCGACGCCCGATCCTGACACCTGTTCGCAGGCCATATGCAGGGTGCTTTCGATCGATTCGGCATAGCTCAACAGGCGTTGGCCTTCGGCGGTCAGCACAAAGCCGTTGGTCCGGGATTTCTCGAACAATAGTGTTCCCAATGAAGCTTCCAGCGAGCCGATGCGTCGCGACACCGTGGTGTAGTCGACGCCGAGGCGCTTGGCCGCCGTGCTGGCCTTGCGGGTGCGGGCCACTTCCAGGAAGAACTTGAGGTCGTCCCAGTTCAGCGAACCGAGGGAGGTGATGTTTTTTTGCATGATGGACCGGTTTATATGTGCGTTCTTATTAGAAGTTTGCACATCTATACTCCAAAAATCGTCTCATCACCAAGGTGTCTTTGCGCCTTGGTTTCTGCTGAATCAACGCACTCTATAAGAACAATCCCGGAGGCCAGCATGAACGTTTCCCTCACGTCCAGTGATACCACCCTGCAGACCGTCAAGCTGTTGATCGACGGCGAATGGGTCGAATCCCGTTCCAGCGAATGGCACGACATCGTCAACCCGGCCACCCAGCAAGTGCTGGCGAAAGTCCCGTTTGCCACCGCATCGGAAGTCGATGCCGCCATTGCTGCTGCCCAGCGTGCCTTCCAGACCTGGAAGCTGACGCCCATCGGTGCGCGGATGCGCATCATGCTCAAGCTCCAGGCGTTGATCCGCGAACATTCCAAACGCATTGCCGCCGTCCTCAGCGCCGAGCAGGGCAAGACCCTCGCGGACGCCGAAGGCGATATTTTCCGTGGCCTGGAAGTGGTCGAGCACGCCTGCTCCATCGGCACCTTGCAGATGGGCGAGTTTGCCGAGAACGTCGCCGGTGGCGTTGACACCTATACGCTGCGCCAGCCGATCGGTGTCTGTGCGGGCATCACCCCGTTCAACTTTCCAGCGATGATTCCGCTGTGGATGTTTCCGATGGCCATCGCCTGCGGCAACACCTTCGTCCTGAAACCATCGGAACAGGATCCGCTGTCGACCATGTTGCTGGTTGAGCTGGCGGTTGAAGCCGGTGTGCCGGCAGGCGTGCTCAACGTGGTGCATGGCGGCAAGGACGTGGTGGATGCACTCTGCACTCACAAGGACATCAAGGGGGTTTCGTTTGTCGGTTCGACGGCGGTCGGCACCCACGTGTATGACCTGGCGGGGCGTCACGGCAAGCGCGTGCAGTCGATGATGGGCGCCAAGAACCACGCGGTGGTGCTGCCTGATGCCAACCGCGAGCAAACCCTCAATGCCCTGGTGGGGGCCGGCTTCGGCGCGGCGGGCCAGCGTTGCATGGCGACCTCCGTGGTGGTGATGGTGGGCGCGGCCAGGCAATGGCTGCCGGAGCTGAAAGCGCTGGCGCAGAAACTCAAGGTCAACGCCGGGAGTGAGCCGGGCACGGACATCGGCCCGGTGATTTCCAAGCGGGCCAAGGCACGGATCCTCGAACTGATCGAGAGCGGCGTGCAGCAGGGGGCGAAGCTGGAACTCGATGGCCGTGGTGTCAGCGTGCCAGGTTTCGAACAGGGTAACTTTGTCGGGCCGACCCTGTTTTCCGGCGTGACCACCGACATGCGTATCTATACCGAAGAGATTTTCGGGCCGGTGCTGGTGGTGCTGGAAGTCGACACCCTCGACGAGGCGATTGCCCTGGTCAATGCCAATCCGTTCGGCAACGGCACAGGCCTGTTCACCCAGAGCGGCGCGGCGGCACGCAAGTTCCAGAGTGAAATCGACGTCGGTCAGGTGGGGATCAACATCCCGATTCCAGTGCCGGTTCCGTTTTTCAGCTTCACCGGCTCCCGTGGTTCGAAACTCGGTGACCTTGGCCCATACGGCAAACAGGTGGTGCAGTTCTACACTCAGACCAAGACCGTTACCGCACGCTGGTTCGATGATGACAGCGTCAACGACGGTGTGAACACCACCATCAACCTGCGCTAAGGAGTCGGACATGAACATCGCATTTATCGGTCTGGGCAACATGGGCGCGCCCATGGCGCGCAACCTGCTCAAGGCCGGCCACTCGCTGAACCTGTTCGACCTGAACCAGACCGTGCTGGCCGAACTCGCGGCATTGGGCGGCACTGTCAGCGCCTCGCCTCGCGATGCCGCCCAAGGCTCGGCGCTGGTGATCACCATGCTGCCGGCCGCCGCCCATGTGCGCAGTGTCTGGCTGGGTGACGACGGTGTGCTGGCCGGCATTGCCGCCGGTACACCAGCGGTCGATTGCAGCACCATCGACCCGCAGACCGCCCGCGACGTGGCCGCCGCTGCCGCCAGACAAGGCGTGGCGATGGCCGATGCGCCGGTCTCGGGTGGCACTGGCGGCGCGGCGGCCGGCACGTTGACCTTCATGGTCGGTGCCTCCGCCGAGCTGTTCGCCACCTTGCAACCGGTGTTGGCGCAGATGGGACGTAACATCGTCCATTGCGGCGAAGTCGGCACCGGCCAGATCGCCAAGATTTGTAACAACCTGCTACTGGGAATATCGATGGTGGGCGTCAGCGAGGCCATGGCCCTGGGTGATGCCTTGGGGATCGACACCCAGGTGCTGGCCGGCATCATTAACAGTTCCACGGGGCGTTGCTGGAGTTCGGATACGTACAACCCATGGCCGGGTGTGATCGAAACGGCGCCGTCCTCCCGTGGCTACACCGGAGGTTTCGGTGCCGACCTGATGCTCAAGGACCTGGGTCTGGCCACCGAAGCTGCAAGACAGGTTCATCAGCCGGTGGTGCTGGGCGCGGTGGCGCAGCAGTTGTACCAGGCGATGAGCCAGAGGGGCGAGGGTGGCAAGGATTTCTCGGCCATCGTCAACAGCTATCGCAAACCACAGTAAGCGCGTGAGTGCAGCATTTGTGGCGAGGAAATGAGTTCCCTCGCCACAAATGCTGTGCGGGTTTATTGAAGCTGTAATAAACCCTGTTTAATGTGCAAGTGCCCTGGTTATTCCTGTGTTTCATACCCATGGAACTCTAGCGAATTAAGCCGGTTTATTGTGTTTATGGAGTGTTGACAGAAATAAAGCATTGCACAATACTCGGCGCTCAGGACGAGCGACACATATCAAGGAGCGATACCCATGCCTTCGCAGGAAACATGCGTACTAATCTCTGCCGGCCTTAAAAAGTTGGCGTTGAATCAAGAGTGTCGAGACGCTTTCAATAAAGACGCGTTGTTCTTCAGGTTATTCGAGCGAGCTGCTCAGCGTTATATAGTCTCGTCGAGCCTGGAAGGCCTTCCCGGCAAGCTGCAACTGCTCTGCGACAAGGGTTACCGACTCGGTGTCGAATATGTCGGCGAAGAAAACCATGATCCGCGCGTCGTACAGTCTTTTGTCGATGAATACCTGACGTCCATTCAGGCTTTCGCTAAGGCCGGATTAACTCCCCAGTTAGGTTTCGATTTAAGTGCAGTAGGGATGCTGATATCCCAGGAAACTGCTTATCGCAACGCCACCGCCATCTTGTCCGCCGCAGCGGAACATAATATTCCCGTGATGATCAGCATGGAGCACTCTTCGGCGGTCGATAAGATCCTCGAAGTGTATTCCAAGTTGGCCCCCGATCATTCCAATATCGGCCTCACCGTGCAGGCACACTTGCATAGAACCGTGAATGATTTACCCGCCCTCATCCGTTATGGCCGCAAGATCAGGCTGGTTAAGGGCGTTTATAACGAAGCACCCGAAGTTGCCCTTCCCCGGGGCGCTGAACTTGATGAGCGTTATTTGAACCTGCTGGCCGATATCCTCGACGCCGGGGTTCCGGTCAGTTGCGCAACGCAAGATCCCAACCTGATCAAGCGCCTCTTCGAGGAGGGCTTCCACACCCGCATCGAGGAGCTGGAAATGCTCCACGGCGTGCAACCCGAGGCGTTGCGCAAAGCCAGGGATGCAGGACTGGCCTGTCGTATCGCGGCGGTCTACGGCGATAGCTGGTATCTGCATTTCCTGCATCGCCTGGCGGAGTCGCCTGTCAATGTCCTCGAGGCCCTGGCCGACTTCTACGATCCTTCTCGCATTGTCTTTGGCGCAGGTTATTAACGGAGCATTTATGTTTATCGATCTCAGAAGCGATACGGTAACCAAGCCAACGGAAGGCATGCGCAAGGCCATTTATCAGGCTGAAGTGGGTGATGACTGCTTCGGTGAAGACCCGACTGTGCGTGCATTGGAAGAATACTGTGCGCAATATTTCCAGAAGGAAGCGGCGCTGTTTACTTCTGGCGGCACGTTGAGTAACCAGTTGGCTATCAAGGCCATGACGAACCCGGGCGACGAAATATTCCTGGACGCTTCCTACCATATCAATTTCTATGAGTCCGCCTCGACCTCGGCTTTTTCCGGGGTCAATTTTTCGCTTTCAACCCATGACAGCGGGTTGTTCACGGTCAGTGACCTGGAAAAACTTCACGCCTCCAAATGCCGTTGGAGCCAGAATTACGCGCTGCCTCGGGTGGTGGTGATCGAGAACACGCTCGGGTGCAAAGGCGGCGCCATCTTTCCTTTGCAGCAAATGAACGATGTCTTTGCCTATGCCCAGGATATCGGTGCCTACCGTTACCTGGATGGCGCGCGCATTCTCCATGCGTCCATCGCGTCCGGCATTGACGTGACGTCGTATACCGACAACGCCGATCTCCTGTCGATGTGCCTGTCCAAGGGATTGGGCGCGCCGATCGGTTCGATCATGGTGGGGACCGGGGAACTGATACAGCGAGCCAAGAAGTACCGGAAATGGTTCGGCGGCGACTTGCATCAGGCCGGCATGATGGCGGCCGCCGGGCTTTACGCGATGCACAATCATGTCGAGCGCCTGGCCGAAGACCATGAGCATGCGGCGCTGCTGCACCAACTGCTCAACGACATCGACGAAGCGCCCGCTCGCTATAAGGGCACCAACATGGTCACCCTGGATATTGCCTCGCTGGAAATCCCGCCGGTGCAGTTCGCGGGCTACCTGCGCAAGCAAGGCGTAGGTGGGCTGCCTTATAACGCCAGGGAAATGCGCTTCATGCCGCATATCAACATTACCCGCGACGATATCCACAAAGCCGCCGGTATCATCAAGGACGCCGTCCGTGCGCTCAGCCAGGCCGGGGAGACGATCAAGTGATCTACAAGAAAAATGTCGTCCTGATCGTCGATGCCTATTCGATCGGCAGCCTGATCGCGCCAGCATTCATCTCCCGTGGATTGGACTGCGTGCATCTGCGTTCGACCGCCAACGTCAACGAGTTCTACAAGCCCTGGTTTCGTCCCGCCGATTTTATCGAAGACATTCTCTACAGCTCGGATGCCGAGTTGCGCCAGGCCTTGTCCGACTATTCGGTCCAGTTCGTGCTGGCCGGCTGCGAGTTCGGGGTTGAGCTGGCCGCTCACCTGGCCGAGTTGTTCGACGTCACGCGCCGCAATGATCCACGCCATGCCATTCGCTGGCGCGACAAGTTCGAAATGCATGAAGCGTTGCAGCAGGCCGGTGTACGGTCGATCAGGCATTTCAAATCGGGGTCGCTGGCGGCCATTCAGGAGTGGGTAAAAGAACACGCAATCCTGCCCGTGGTGTTGAAACCGATCAAGAGCGCCGGCTCCGACAATATCCATATCTGCACCCGTGAGAGCGAGGTCGAGGGGGCATTCGAGGCGATCAAGTCGAGCCGGAACCTTTTTCTCGAAAGCAACGACGAAGTGCTGGTTCAGCAGTACCTGGATAACTCGGACTTCAGGACGGAACTGTCGGCGAGCAAGTCCAGCGATGTGGATATCGAATATTGCGTCAACA
Source organism: Pseudomonas corrugata (assembly GCF_001269905.1). Lineage (GTDB taxonomy): Bacteria > Pseudomonadota > Gammaproteobacteria > Pseudomonadales > Pseudomonadaceae > Aquipseudomonas > Aquipseudomonas corrugata. The sequence continues at coordinate 20,067 of NZ_LHVK01000031.1, forward strand.
CCGTGAGTGTCGACGGCCAGCACTATGTCAGCGAGATCATCCGTGTCTATCGCACGCGGATTGGCGATTCGCCGGTGCATGACTACAACCAGTTGATGTGCCCGGTGGACAATGCCGATGTCTATGCTCGTCTGTCGCATTACATTTTTTCCGTACTTGACGCGCTCGGTATCCGGCAAGGGGTTGGTCACAGCGAGCTGATGATTGTCGATGATGAGCCGGTACTGCTTGAAACCGCGGCACGCATGCCGGGTGGTATCGATCTGTCGGCTTATACCCGGGCCCTGGGGCATAACCAGTTGAGCCTGTGGATCGACTCTCTGATCAATCCCCAGGCATTTCTCGACTACCGCCAGCGGCCGAGAACCCGACTCTACTTCCATTCAAGCTGCGTGTTTCTGATCGCCCGGCAGGCCGGCCAGATCAAGCGGGCGCCTGAGCTGGCGCGATGGAAAGCGATCCCCGGGGTGCACAGCATCAAGATTCAGGATGAGGGCATGCTCAAGGAAACCGTTTCCCTGGAGAACTGCCCGGGCCACGTGTTCATCCTCGGTCATGATCGCGCCGCCATCCAGAAAAGCATCGAGTTGCTGCGTGAGGATGAGCCCGGCGTCTACAGGGCCATGCTGGCATGAACGACGTCTCGGGGGAGCTGGCCGTGCAGGATGGGGCCAAGGTCTATACAAGGCCTGTGATTCTGCTGCTGTCAGCGACATTTATCCTGACCGTTGCCCGGGCGCTGGCGCTGCCTTATCTGGTTGTCTACTGCTCCCAGGTGTTCGGCCTGGGTGTCACGGATATCGGCCTTGTGGTCGGCGGCGCGCTGATCGTCAGCTCCCTGTTGGGCGTCTATGGCGGCTTTCTGGTGGACAGGTTTTCCAACTATCGGATCCTGCTCGGTGCGGCCACCCTGTTTGCCCTGGCATTTGCCGTGGCCTACCAGGTTGCCAGCCTGGTGCCGTTCATCATCGCCATCGTAGTAGTGAACCTGTCCTATGCAGTGATCGATATCGCCGTGAAGTCAGGCATAGGTTTCCTGGTGATCGTCGATAAACGGGGAAGCGTGTTTTCCATGAAATACACGCTGACCAATGTCGGTTACGCCATCGGTCCGTTCTTGGGCGTGTTGTTCGCCAAGATAAGTCCCGGCCTGCCCTTTGCGGTTTCGGCGATGATCGGCGTGGTGTTCGTGGGGCTGTACAGCGTGTTGGGCGAGCGGCTCCCCCAGGGAGCAAGCACGGAGCGTCCGAACAATGACTTCGCTCGTGTACTGGTTCATCTGGGGCGCAATTACCGGCTGGTCTGCTTTACGATCGGCGGCGTTCTCAGTGCGATCGTGTTCGGACAGTTCACCGCCTATCTCTCGCAATATCTGATCGTGACCAGCGACCCGGAAAACACCTACCGGATCATCAATTATCTGGTCACCACCAACGCTTGCGTGGTCATCGGCCTGCAGTACCTGATCGGCTCCAGGATCCATCAGAACAACCTGTTCCGCATGTTGCTGCTGGGCATGTTGTTCTTCATCACCGGCCTCCTGGGTTTCGCTTATGCACAGGGCTGGGTGGTCTGGGTGGTGGCCATGATCATTTTCACCGTGGGGGAGATCATCATTATCCCGGCGGAGTACCTGTTCATTGACTACATCGCGCCGGAAGACATGCGGGGCGTGTATTACGGCGCACAGAACCTGTCGAACCTGGGGGCGGCGTTGGGGCCTGTACTGTGTGGGGCGGTGTTGTCGTTGTATGCGCCCCAGACCATGTTCTACGTCCTGTCGCTGTGTGTGGTCGCGGCCAGCCTGTTCTATTTCCTGGGCTCCAGGCGCGGGGGACATTCATGATTCATTTCAACACTGCCGGTTCGGGGCTCATGTCCAGCGAGACGCTGAGTCAGATGCAGCATTATTTGCAGGCAGAGTTCGAGTTGGGCGCCTATGAGACCGAACTGAATCATTCGACCGTACTGGACGTCGAGGTCTATGAGAACATCGCCCGGTTGCTGGGCGCCGATGCGCGCAACATTGCACTGTTCGATGGGGCGACAAAGGCCTGGGTGACGGCGCTGGAATCACTGACCTGGACCGAGGGCGCACGGGTCCTGGTTACGCCTTACGAATACGCCGGCAACTTGATTGCTCTGTCCACATTGCAGCGCCTGCACGGGCTGGTGGTCGAAGTGATACCGCTGCTGGCCGATGGCAACCTGGACCTGCAATGGTTGGCCCGGCACATGAGCGTTGAGGTCAAGCTGGTCTCGCTCGTCCATGTGCCTTCCTGCTGCGGCATCGTCAATGACATCGTCGCGGTGGGTAACATTTTGCGCGATTACCCTTGCCTGTACTTTGTCGATGCCTGTCAGTCGGCAGGCATGCTCGCGCTGGATGTGCAGGCCATTGGCTGCGATGTACTGACGGCTGCCGGCAGGAAGTTCCTCTGTGGACCGAGAGGTACCGGATTCGCCTATCTTTCCGAGCGCTTCCTGGCCTCTGCGCAACCGCGTTTTACCGATCTGGGCCGGGCCAGCGTCGATCAATCCGGCGTGGTCCATCGGCGTGTCGATGATGCCCGTGGTTTCGAGTTTGCCGAACGCAACAACGCGGCAGTGGTGGGCTTGAACCAGGCGATCAAGGAACGCTTGTCGAGTGCCTACGGTGAAGAGTCCGAGCTCTACCGGACTCTTTTCCAGCGTATGGCCCGGATGCCCGACGTCCACTTGATTGCGCCGGGTACGCATCATCAAGGAATCATCGCGTTTACTCATGCCCGCTATGCGGCGACGGAAGTTGTCGGCTATCTGCGCGCCCGAGGAATCAACAGTTGGCCGGGGTATGCCTCCCATACGCCGTACTTCATGTTGAAGCAGGGGCATGAGCGCTTCGTGCGAATCTCCATCAATGCGCGGAACAGCGTTCGTGAGGCTGATGAATTCATCTCTTTGCTGGGGCAGATATAACCCGGCGCAGGGTACGAAACTTCACGCAAGAACCGTGGATGTCTGCAGTGATCACGTTGAATCAAGAAAGGGAATTCTGATGAACGATATGACCAGGTTTAATCCTTCAACTGAACTCAGGCAACGCTTGCGCCCCCTGTATCACAAGGATAACTGGCACTGGCTGGTTGCCCTTGGCGCGGACTTGATCGTCATTGCCGCGGCTGTGTACCTGAGCCATCGCTATAACTTTCTGTATCCGCTGGCGCTGCTGTTCATTGGCTCTCGACAGCGGGCTCTCGCGTCGCTTTTGCACGAAGCGGCGCACATGACCCTGGCCAGGAGCAAAATGCTCAACAAGTGGGTCGGCGAATATTTGCTGGCTTATCCCATCTTCCAGAACTTCGAAGCGTACCGTCGTTCCCATGTGCAGATGCATCACCACCATCTGGGTGATCAGGACAAGGATCCCGACCATCGCTTCTACATCGAGTCAGGTCTGTATGAGGCGCAGGATCGACTGGATTTCCTGTCCCGGCATCTGTTCAGGAGCGTGACGCTGGTCAACACCTACAAGTATTTTCTCTACCTGGTAAAGAATCGTGCCGGTGACATCCTCGCCAACCCGCTACAGGGCGTGAAGCTTCTGGCAGTGCATGGGGTCATCCTGCTGCTGTTGAGCTATTTCGTCGGTCCATGGGGCTATGTCCTGTTCTGGCTGATTCCATACTTCACAGCCTTCCAGGTGATCGGTTGGTTCTCCGAGATTTCCGAGCACTTTGGCATGTTCGGGGTCTACAAGGAGGAGGTGAATCTGACGCGCAATCGCTTCCCGACCCTGCCCGAAAGATTGTTCATTGGCATGCATGGCGATAACTATCATCTGACGCACCATTTGTTTGCCGGGGTTCCGTTCTGGAACCTGAAGCAGGCACACCGGATCTTGATGGACGATGAGAGTTACGCTGCGGCGAACCACGGCTGTGGCGGGATTTTTACGGCGAGGGAGGGGGCCCGGTCCAGCATCCATCAGATACTCGAGGCGTATCGAAGCGGCAAAATCAGCGCCATCAACGTCACGGTATAGCGCGTTGCGGCACTGCGCTGTGTTCGCACCGGGCGAGCACAGCGCATCGGCCGCGGATGTATCGGACCGCGTCAGGCGAAGACGAAGTATTTGCGCACGGTTTCAACCACTTCCCAGGTGCCTTTCATCCCAGGCTCGATGACAAAGATGTCACCGGCCCGCAGATGGATGGGTTCCATGCCTTCCGGCGTGATGATGCAGTAGCCTTCCTGGAAGTGGCAGTATTCCCACTTCACGTATTCCACGTACCATTTGCCCGGCGTGCAGATCCAGGTGCCCATGATCTTGCTGCCATCTTCGCTGGTGTAAGCGTTGAGGTTGACGGTATGCGGGTCGCCTTCGAGCTTCTCCCATTTGCAGGCATCGAGTACGGGCAGCGGATGGGTATCGCGCAGAACGGTGATAGGTGCGGTCATGTGGACTCCGGGCATTGGACGTAATCTGAAGAGGCACCCTATAGACGTCTGCGGTCCTCCAGTTGTCTGTGCTCGACATCGGGCTACCCAGAAACGCAAATCAATGCTCGGACAGATGCACGGCGAGAGCCTTGGCATAGGCCGGCAACGCCTCGAAATTGCACGCCGCCAACAACAGGGCCCGTTGTGCCCAAGCCTCGTGCAGCGGCACGCATCGATACGATGGCTCGGCAGGGCGGCGTTCAATAGTGGCCTTTGGCACGATGGCGATACCTGCGCCATGGGCCACCATGCGAATCACTCCATCGAAACCGTCAGCGCGAATGCGGATCCGCATGCGCAGCCCGGTGTGCAGGGCCTGCTCCTCGAGATACACCGCCAGGGCGTTGGTGGCGTTCAGCCCGACATAATCATGAACGAGGGTCTCGCTGAAACTGACTGCTCGGCCGTCGGCCAATGGATGCCCGGACGGTAGGATCAATACCAGCGGATCGTTGCGAAAGGGCCGGGTCTGAAGGTCATCGGTGTCGACTGCGTCGGACACGACACCCAGGTCTGCCGCACCCTGGCGCAAGGCATGGGTGATGCGTGAGCTGGGGAGCTCTTGCAGGTCGATGTCGAGATTGGGGTGGTCCTTGAGGAAGGTGGCCAGCAACTCGGGCAAGTGTTCGCTCATGGCGCTGGTGTTGCACAGCAACCGTACCCGGCCTTTGACGCCCTTGGCATACTCGGCCAGATCCTGTTGCAGGTGCTCCGCGTGTTGCAGCAATACCCGGGCATGCTGCGCCATGGCCTTGCCGGCCGGTGTGGGCGTTACGCCACGCCGCCCGCGTGCGAGCAATTCGGTGCCCAAAGACGCTTCCATGGCACGGACCCGCGCACTCGCCGCCGCCAGGGACAAATGGCTGCGGGCTGCTCCGGCGGTGATGTTGCCGGTGTCGAGGATGTTCACATAGAGGCGCAGGTCGGTGAGGTCGAAGTGCATGGGGGGATCCTGTGCCGGGTTTTGTGGTGTCTGATGGATTGCCATCGCGAGCAGGCTCGCTCCCACAGTGATCGGTGTGAGCACAAGATTTGTGTTCACCCTGTGGGAGCGAGCCTGCTCGCGAAGGGGCCAGTAGCACCACTAAAGTCTTCAGCCTCTTGTTGAGCAAGAGGCTGCCTCAGTATATGGCAGATTTCCAAACAACCCGCCTGGGCCCAGGATAGCCCCATGGACACCTTCATCGCTTTCTATCAGAACCTGGGCCCGGCGCTATCGCTGTTGATCGTCATCACCTTCCTGCTGGCCGGCACGATCAAAGGGGTGATCGGCCTCGGCCTGCCGACCATTTCCATGGGGGTGCTCGGTCTGGCTATGGCACCGATGCAGGCTGCCGCATTGCTCATCATCCCGGCCACTTTGACCAATCTTTGGCAGCTGGCTTTCGGCGGTCACTTGCGTACCTTGATCCGGCGCTTGTGGCTGCTGTTGTTGGCGATTTCCATCGGCACCGGTCTCGGGACCTTGTGGATCGGCATGGCGGGCGGCCCCTGGGTGGTGCGGGCCTTGGGAGGGGCATTATTAGTGTATGCCCTGAGTGGGCTGGCGCTGCCGGCGCTACGGGTAGGTGGAAGCGTTGAGTTGTGGCTGGCGCCGTTCTGCGGGCTGCTGACCGGCGTCATCACGTCTGCCACGGGTGTGTTTGTCATTCCGGCGGTGCCTTATCTGCAAGCACTGGGCTTGAGCAAGGACGAGCTGGTGCAGGCCCTGGGTCTGTCCTTCACGGTGTCGACGTTGGCCCTGGCGGCCGGCCTGTGGTGGCGCGGTGCCCTGGGTGGGGGAGAGCTGAGCGCGTCGCTGCTGGCGCTGGTACCGGCGCTGCTGGGGATGTGGCTGGGGCAGTGGTTGCGCCGGCGGATCAGCGCCGAGCTGTTTCGGCGGGTGTTCTTCATTGCCCTTGGCGGGCTCGGCGCTCACATGCTGATCAGTGGCTAGACGATGGACTCAGCATCTCGACACGACGGATCTCGAAATCGCGCTCCAGGTAATCCATGCGGTGCTCAAAGAACTGCTTCATGTGCGGCAGATTCGAATGCACGTCCAGGTGGGCCTGGGATTGCCAGATTTCATAGAAGATAAACAGTGTCGGATCCTGTTGGTCCCGCAGCATGTGGTATTCGATGCAGCCCGGTTCGGCGCGACTCGGTTCGACGTAGGCACGAAACAGTGCTTCGAAGGCTTCGGCTTTTTCCGGGCGGGTTTTGGCGTGGAGGATGAAACCGTGCAGTTCGCTCATCGCGTGTCTCCTGAATGGACGTGAACTGAATTCTACGGCAACAATCGGGTGCTGATTCGTGCGTATGAATCAAATCAGTTTTGCCGCTGCAGCGCTTACTCCGCGCGAGGCTCATCGGTAGTCTGCGCCCCATCATTTCCAACCTTTCCATTCGGCAGCCCTTCGACGGTGCTCGCTGTGGAACCTGATGAGGCTCCCATGAAAAAAGTCCTGTTGCTCAACGGTGGTAAACAGTTTGCTCATTCCGATGGCCGCTATAACGCGACCCTCCACGACACGGCCCTCAGTGTGCTGGACCGTGGTGGCCTGGACGTCAAAAGCACCTTCATCGACGGCGGCTACGATATCAAGGAAGAGGTCGCCAAATTTCTCTGGGCCGATGTCGTCATCTATCAGATGCCAGGCTGGTGGATGGGCGCGCCATGGACCGTGAAGAAGTACGTCGACGAAGTGTTTACCGAAGGTCATGGCAGTCTCTACGCCAGTGACGGCCGCACCCGCTCCGATGCCTCGCAGAAGTACGGTAGCGGTGGCCTGATTCAGGGCAAGCAATACATGTTGTCGCTGACCTGGAACGCCCCACAGCAGGCCTTCGATGATCCGACCGACTTCTTCGAAGGCAAGGGCGTGGACGCGGTGTACTTCCCGTTCCACAAGGCCAACCAGTTCCTGGGCATGACCGGCTTGCCGACCTTCCTGTGCGTGGACGTGATGAAACGCCCGAACGTCGAAGCCGATGTGGCGCGCTATGAACAGCATTTGATCGAGGTGTTCGGCCTTTCGCGGTAATCCGGCTACTCTCGCCACATTGACTGTGCATTCCATGAGAGGACGTTTGTGAAAGCCAGATCCGACGAGTTGCAGATCTTCGTCTGTGTGATCGAGTGTGGGTCGATCTCCGCCGCCGCCGAGCAGGTCGGGCAGACACCCTCGGCGGTCAGCCGCACGTTGTCCCGGCTGGAAGCCAAGCTCGACACCACACTGATCAATCGCACCACCCGGCGCATGGACCTGACCGAGGAGGGCCGGTATTTCTTCGAGCAGGCCAAAAGCATTCTCGACCAGTTGGAAGCGTTGGAGGAACGCTTGTCTTCCCGCCAGCAGAAGCCTTCAGGACGGTTGCGGATCAACGCTGCGTCGCCGTTCATGCTGCATGCCATCGTGCCGCACATCGATGAGTTCCGCAGGCTCTACCCGGATATCCAGCTCGAGCTCAACACCAATGACCTGATCATTGATTTGCTCGAGCAGAGCACCGACGTCGCCATCCGCATCGGCGCCCTCACCGATTCGACGTTGCATGCCCGTCCCCTGGGCTGCAGTCCGTTGCACATCCTGGCCAGCCCCGCTTATCTGACACAGCACGGTACGCCTTCAACCGTCGCCGAACTGGCGGAGCATGCATTGCTGGGGTTTGCCCAGAACGATGGCCTCAACCAGTGGCCCTTGCGCCATCTCCACGGCGACCGCTGGCCCATTCAGGCGGCCATCAGCGCGTCCAGTGGCGAAACGGTGCGCCACCTGGCGCTGCAAGGGCAGGGCATCGCCTGCCTGTCGGACTTCATGACCCGCGACGACATCCGTGCCGGCCGACTGAAGGTGCTGCTGGCCGAGGCCAATAGCGGATACCGCCAGCCGATCAACGCGGTCTACTACCGCAACTCTCAACTGGCGTTGCGCATCCAGTGCTTCCTGGACTTCATTCAGGACAAGCTCGCCGAATACGCCTCGCGGGATCTCTAGTGGCCTAGGTGGCTAATTCGTGACTTCAAGGCAAGAGTGAATTGGGCAATGTGGACTGTTTCGCCAAGTAGCAGTCCTCGATACTCGCTCCATCACTGATCCTGCCAAGGAGTTTTTCATGAACGTATTTGTCACCGGCGCTGCCGGTTTTATCGGCGGTTCCATTGCTACCGGTCTGGTTCGGGCCGGACATCGAGTCATCGGTCTGGTACGCAATGCCGAGCAGGCGAAGGAGCTCGTTGCCCTGGGTATCAAACCGCTTATCGGCACTCTCGAAGACAGCGCGCTGCTGACCGGACAGGCCCGTGCTGCCGATGCGGTAATCAATGCCGCCAGCAGCGACCATCGTGGCGCGGTCGAAGCGCTGCTCGAGGGGCTCAGGGGCTCGAACAAGGTCCTGCTGCACACCAGCGGTTCGAGCATTGTCGGCGATGCTTCGGGTGGTCTTGCCAGCGCTGACGTCTACCAGGAGAACACCCTGCCGGAGCCTACCGTCGACAAGGCTGCCCGCGTCGCGATAGATAACCTCGTCCTTGGCGCGGCGAAGAACGGCGTGAACTCGGCGGTGATTTGCAATACCTTGATCTACGGCCACAGCCTGGGTGTCAGGCGCGACAGCGTGCAACTGCCGCGCTTGCTCAAGCAGGCGCGCAAAAGCGGAGTGGTGCGGCATGTCGGGCCGGGGCGGAATATCTGGTCCAACGTGCACATCGAGGATGTGGTGGAGTTGTACCTGCTTGCCCTGACCCGCAACCTGCCAGGCACGTTCTACTTCGTCGAAAGCGGCGAGGCCTCGTTTCTCGATATGACCACGGCCATGGCCCGGGCACTGAACCTTGGCGAACCGCAGGACTGGCCGCTGGCCGAAGCCGAGGCCGAGTGGGGCTATGAAATGGCCAACTACGGCCTGGGCTCCAACAGCCGCGTGCGAGGCCGGCATGCCCGCGAACTGCTGGGCTGGGCGCCGAAGCGGACGTCGGTGGTGGAGTGGATTCTCAACGAGATGGTGTAAGGCTGATACACCGCTATCGCGAGCAAGCCCGCCGTTGCTTGGTCACGACCGCAAGATCCCGATCCAACACAATTCCCCTGTGGGAGCGGGCTTGCTCGCGAAGGCGCCGGGCCAGGCAATCCTGTGCTGGCTGATGCACCGCCTTCGCGAGCAAAGGGGGATGTTCAGTCGTGATGCACGCCGGCACGCTTGAGCATTTGCTTGCAGCGCTCCGAGAGGTGGAACACCCGCAGGTGCTTGCCGGCCTTGCTGTAGCGTTCGCGCAGGGTCTTCAGCGCGGCGATGGCGGAGTAGTCGACGAAGCTCAGGTGACGGCAGTCCAGGGTCACCTGGACCGGATCATTCGCCGGGTCGAACTGGTTGAGAAACGGCGTGGTCGAGGCGAAGAACAGTGTGCCGTGCAAGCGATAGAGTTTGCTGCCGTCGGCCTCCAGATGGGTGTCGGCGTAGAGCTCCCGGGCCTGTTGCCAGGCGAAGTTGAGCGCCGCGACGATGATGCCGCACAGCACTGCCACGGCCAGGTCGGTAAACACGGTGATGACGGTCACGGCAATGATGACCAGCACATCATTCGCCGGTACCTTGTTGATCACCCGCAGCGAGGCCCAGGCAAAGGTCTGCTGCGCCACCACGAACATCACGCCCACCAGCGCAGCGAGCGGGATGCGCTCGATCAGCGGCGAGAGGAACAAGACGAACAGCAACACCATCACCCCGGCCACCGCGCCGGACAACCGGCCGCGACCGCCAGAGCTGAGGTTGATCACCGTCTGGCCGATCATGGCGCAACCGCCCATGCCGCCGAACAGGCCGGAGGCGATATTGGCCGCGCCGAGCGCCACGCACTCGCGGTCCGGATAACCGCGGCTTTCAGTGATTTCATCAGTCAGGTTCAGGGTCAGCAGGGTTTCCAGCAAACCGACCATCGCCATGATCACCGCATAGGGTGCCACGATCCGCAGGGTTTCCAGGTTCCAGGGAATATCCGGCAGGGCAAAATCGGGCAAGCCGCCGGCGATGTGTGCCATGTCCCCCAGCGTACGGGTCGGCAGGCCGAGCAGGTAGACCACCAGGCCGATGCCAAGAATCGCCACCAGGGCCGGCGGCACGCTACGGGTCAGGCGTGGCAGCAGGTAGACAATCGCCATGGTCAACGCGACCAGGCCCGCCATCCAGTACAACGGTGCGCCGCTGAGCCACGCTCCTCCGCTCTTGAAATGCTCCAGTTGGGCCAGTGCAATGACGATCGCCAGGCCGTTGACGAAGCCGAGCATCACCGGGTGCGGCACCATGCGCACCAGCTTGCCCAGCCGCAACAGCCCGAAAGCCACCATGATCAGCCCACCCAGCACCACCGTGGCCAGCAGGTACTGCACGCCGTGCTGTACCACCAGCGCGACGATCACCACCGCCATCGACCCCGCCGCGCCCGACACCATGCCAGGCCGGCCGCCAAACAGTGCGGTCAGGGTGCAGATGATGAAAGCGCCATACAGCCCCATCAGCGGGTTGAGGTGGGCCACCAGGGCGAAGGCGATGCATTCGGGGAGCAAAGCAAAAGAAGTAGTGAGGCCGGCGAGGACGTCGGCGCGAAGGCGTGCTGGTTTCATGGTTTACCTGACTGGGCGCCGGTTGGGAGTCGGCTGCCGGGGGACGTGGTGCAAAAAGCAGAAGGATGGTACGCAATTGTCGGGCGTAGGAACAGTGGGCCTGTGGGAGCAAAGCTTGCTCGCGATCCAGACAAGTCAGTCAGCAACGGCATTGGCGGGTCTGCCGCTGTCGCGAGCAAGCTTTGCTCCCACAGGCATGAAAGTTTTGCAGTGGATTTTCATGGCGGCTGCTTCGCAATGTCCGTCAGCGACACTTCTTGTCCAGGCACGAAAGTTATTTTCAAAGCATTTGAAGATTGCTCCTTGAAATGATTTATGAGTTTCACAACTCATAGACGTGACCCTGTTCAAGGAGTACCGCATGGCACCTGCTTTCGGTTATTGGCTGTTGGTCTACGCGGCCATCGCTATCATTGCGCTGATCGTCCTGATCGCCCGCTACCGACTCAATCCGTTCATTGTGATCACCTTGGTCTCCATCGGTCTCGCGCTGTTGGCAGGGATGCCGCCGTCGGGCGTGGTGGGGGCGTATGAGGCCGGTGTGGGCAAGACGCTGGGCCACATTGCACTGGTGGTGGCCTTGGGCACGATGCTCGGCAAGATGATGGCCGAGTCCGGCGGGGCGGAACGGATGGCGCGGACGCTGATCGAACGCTTCGGAGAGCGAAACGCCCACTGGGCGATGGTGTGCATCGCCTTCCTGGTCGGGCTGCCGTTGTTCTTCGAAGTCGGCTTTGTGCTGCTGGTGCCCATCGCATTTACCGTCGCCCGACGGGTGGGCGTGTCGATCCTGATGGTAGGGCTGCCGATGGTCGCCGGGCTCTCGGTGGTCCATGCCCTGGTGCCGCCGCATCCGGCGGCGATGCTGGCGGTACAGGCATTCCAGGCCTCGGTGGGACAGACCTTGCTGTACGCGATCCTGATCGGCATTCCCACCGCGATCATCGCAGGTCCGCTGTACGCAAAGCTCATCGTCCCACGCATCCAGTTGCCGGCAGAGAACCCGCTGGAGCGACAGTTTCTCGACCGCGAACCCCGCGCCAGGCTGCCGGGTTTCGGCATCACCCTGGGGACCATCCTGCTGCCGGTGATCCTGATGCTGATCGGTGGCTGGGCCAACCTGATTTCTACGCCGGGCAGTGGTTTCAACCAGTTCCTGCTGTTCATCGGCAACTCGGTGATTGCACTGTTGCTGGCGACCGTCCTCAGCTTCTGGACCCTCGGCCTCGCCCAGGGCTTCAACCGTGAGTCGATCCTCAAGTTCACCAACGAGTGCCTGGCACCCACGGCCAGCATCACCTTGCTGGTGGGCGCTGGTGGCGGTTTGAACCGGATCCTGGTAGACGCCGGGGTCACGCAACAGATCGTCGGGCTGGCCCAGGAATTCCAACTGTCGCCACTGGTCATGGGCTGGCTGTTCGCCGCATTGATGCGCGTCGCCACCGGCTCCGCCACGGTGGCGATGACGACCGCCTCGGGCATCGTCGCCCCCGTGGCGATCGGCCTGGGCTATCCCCATCCCGAGTTGCTGGTGCTGGCAACCGGGGCCGGGTCGGTTATCTTTTCCCACGTCAACGACGGCGGCTTCTGGTTGATCAAGGAATATTTCAACATGACCGTTGCCCAAACCTTCAAGACCTGGACCGTGCTGGAAACGCTGATCTCCCTGGTCGCCTTTGGCCTGACCCTTGGGCTCGCGCGTTTGCTCTGAGCACAACGCAATCACACAGGAGCCGTCATGGATATCCTTTACCAGATCCGTGCTCGTCAGGATTCCTTCAGCGCCGGCGAAGGACGAATCGCCAGGCTGATGCTCGACGACGTAGGATTTGCCGCCGCCGCCAGCCTGGACGACCTGGCCCGGCGCGCCGAAGTCAGCAGTGCCACGCTATCGCGCTTCGCCCGCACCGTTGGTTGTCGCGACTTGCGGGATCTGCGCCTGCAACTGGCCCAGGCCAGCGGAGTCGGCAGCCGCTTTCTCGACCCGACAGGCGCGCCCGAGCAGTCGGCGTTTTATGGGCAGATTGTTGGCGATATCGAGTCCACATTGCGTCAGCATCTGTCGGCATTCGAGGAGACGCGGTTCGCCGATGCCGTGCGGATGCTTGGCAAGGCGCGCATGATTCATGCGTTCGGGCTCGGTGGCTGGTCGGCGTTGTGCAGTGAAGAGTTGCAGGTGCGGCTGGTGCGTTTCGGCTATCCGATTGCCGTGTGCCGCGACCCGGTGATGATGCGCATCGCCGCCACCTCGCTGAGCGAGGCAAATGTGGTCATTACTTGTTCGCTCACCGGTATCACCCCGGAACTGCTCGGTGCCGTTGAACTGGCTCGGAGTTACGGCGCGGCGATTCTGGCGATCACCCGGGCCGACTCCCCGCTGGCCCGATTGGCCGATGTCGTGCTGCCCCTGCAAGGCGCCGAAACCTCATTTATCTATAAGCCCACGGCGGCGCGCTACGGCATGCTGCTGGCTATCGACGTGCTCGCTACCGAACTCGCCCTGGCCAATCCTGAAGACAATCAAGAGCGTTTGCGGCGAGTCAAGCTCGCCCTGGACGACTACCGCGGCGGCGACGATGACTTGCCGCTGGGAGACTGACATGCTGTACGACACCCTTATCCGTAATGCGCTGGTCATCGATGGCTGCGACACGCCCGGCTACACCGCCGATCTGGCGATTCGTGCCGGGCGTATCGAGCGCATCGGCGACCTTGGCGCCGCCCGGGCGATTGCAGACATTGACGCTGCTGGGCGAGTGCTGGCGCCGGGTTTTATCGACGTGCACACCCACGACGACACAATGGTCATCCGCCAACCGCAAATGCTGCCCAAACTCAGCCAGGGTGTCACCACGGTGATCGTCGGCAACTGCGGCATCAGTGCTTCACCGGTGCGCCTGCGGGGCGATCCGCCGGACCCGATGAACCTGCTCGGCACCGCCCAGGCGTTCGTTTACCCGCGCTTCAGCGATTATCGTGGCGCGGTTGAAGCAGCGGCCCCTGCGGTCAACGTCGCCGCGTTGGTGGGCCACACGGCATTGCGCAGTAACCACATGGACGATTTGTTGCGCACAGCCAGCGTAGGGGAAATCGCCGCCATGCGTCAGCAACTGCGTGAAAGCCTGGAGGACGGTGCGTTGGGTTTGTCTACCGGCCTGGCTTACGCCAACGCTTTTTCAGCGTCTACTGATGAAGTCATGCAACTGACCGAAGAGTTGAGCGCGTACGGCGGGGTCTACACCACCCACCTGCGCAGCGAATTCGAACCGGTACTCGAGGCCATGGCCGAGGCCTTCCATATCGGACGCCATGCACAGAGCCCGGTGATTATTTCTCACCTCAAATGTGCCGGCGTCGGTAATTGGGGACGCAGTCCGCAGGTGCTCGCCGCGCTGGAAAGCGCTGCCAGAAACCATCCGGTCGGCTGTGACTGCTACCCCTATGCGGCAAGCTCTTCGACGCTGGATCTCAAGCAGGTGACCGATGCCCATCCCATCACCATCACCTGGTCGACGCCTCATCCGGCGATGAGCGGTCGCGACCTTATCGACATTGCCTGCAAATGGGGTGTGCCGTTGCTGGAAGCCGCGCGACGCTTGCAACCAGCTGGCGCGGTGTACTACGGCATGGACGAAGCTGATGTAAGACGAATCCTCGCACATCCGCTGTCCATGATCGGTTCCGACGGCTTGCCCGAAGACCCGTTTCCTCATCCACGCTTGTGGGGCGCTTTCCCACGGGTGTTGGGACATTTCAGTCGTGACGTCGGACTTTTTCCGTTACATACCGCCGTGCACAAAATGACCGGTCTTTCCGCCGCACGGTTCGGCTTGAAAGAGCGCGGCGAAATTCGCGAAGGACATTGGGCGGATCTGGTGCTGTTCAATCCGCATACCATTCGTGATGCTGCAGATTTCGTAGAGCCGCAACGTGCTGCCGAAGGCATTGATGGGGTGTGGATCAACGGCGTTCTGAGCTACAGCGACGGGCAGGCGAACGGACGCAGGGAGGGGCGGTTCCTGGCGAGAGCAGGACAGGCTGGTTCATGAATCAGGCGCAATTGCTCGTCACGCCATCGCGTTCGTCGCCTACGGATCCACGCCATGCCCTAGGTAGCCAGGACATGGCGACGGTCGATCCGTTTGGGAATCGCTTGGTGTTTACCAATGCGAGTGCCGGGAGTGCTGATCAGCCCACGGGCTAAGGTCGAGTAATAGCAAGGATATGCGCGTTGTACGCCTGATAATTCCTGGGGTGGCGCCCCGTCTCGATATTGACGCTCTCGGGAATGATGCCGCTGCAATTGAAACAGGCAATGAAAGCTTCCGGCTCGGTCACACCGGTCAATTTTTCGGTAAACAGGTACGTATCCGAAAGCATCCTTTCAGCTTGGCCCGGGTAGAGCGCGACGACGGTGTTCAACACCCGGACTTCGCCATGAGCCCCCGGTCCCCCGGCGCGCACAGGAATGATTGCGTTGGATTCCTCGATATGCGTCGCAATGAGATGCTGGGTGTGTTGCTGAAGCTCGGACATGGTATCGATGGTTCGACTCAGCGTTGGCTCGCGCTTGAGCATCTCAGGATCCAGTTCGAGTTTATGAACCGGGTCGTTTTTCGTCGCGCTGTATCGTTCGGCCAGGTCTGCCAGGTATTCGCTGCTATTGCCGATCCTGTAGCTGCCGAAGTTCAGGTAGAAACTTTCGCTTTTCGCGCTGCCTTCGTAGCTGCTGTCTACTCCACGGTATCCCGTCGGACCGGATTTGGGGCCGGTGAGGTTGTAGGACTCGTAGAGGCTCTTGTATTTACCTTTCGTGCGATCCTTGACCACACCATACGAGTGGACAACCAAGTCCTTGCGCTTCGTCTTGCTGAAGCTAGGGGTGGGGCTGAGGGCGAGTCCCGGAGCGGAGTCATCTCGGTCAACCCTGGCAGCTCTCCTTGACAGTGGATCCTGCATCATTGTCACGGAACGGGCATGACCATCGCGTTTCACCGATTCGACCACGTCATCCTTCAGCCAACCCTGATGATCGACAAACCTGAGCGGATTGTTCCCCACCATGCAATACAGGTTCAACCCATCCACCGCCCCCGCCGGGTCGGGGCTGATCCAGCGTTGCAACCACGGCGCGTAGTACCGGTGGCCGTAGTAGTACAGCCCGCTGGCATCACGCTCCTTGCCGGAGTAGCGGAGGGTCCGGTAGTCGGCTTCCACGGCCGAACGGGATGCCAGCCAAGCGGTACCACCATAGGGCAGGTAGCTTTCCTGGCTGATCAGGTCGCCCCGGTCGTCGAGCTCCAGTGAATTGGAGCCCAGGTGGTCGCCAAGGTTGTAGCGCATCTGGTTGGCGGCGATACCGGACGGTCGGCCTTCGGTCCAGTGCAGATAACGCACGTTGAAGCGACCGGCTTGCAGGGTGATGACTTCCAGGCGTTCGTTATGGCGGCTGTGGATTTCCAGCCCTGGCAGATAGCGGACTTCACGGGTGTGGGTGATTGCCGCGGTGTGGGTTGTCCGGACCTTGCGCACCCGTTGGCCGGTGTTGTCGTAGTGATAGCGTTCAACGTCATTGGGCGCGTTATCGCGCTGGACCAGCACCACGCTGTCGAGTTGGTTGCGGGTGTTCCAGGCCAGTGCCTGACCCGGTGACAGCGCCTGCTGGTTGCCATGGGCATCGACGTCCACCCTGACATCGGCCGCCGAGTGGCCCGTGTTCCACGACAGAAGGCGATTGCTCGTGGCGCTGACGTTCAATGTCCGGGTGTAGTTGTTGCGGTCGCGAACATGGCGCAGTTCGGTCAGGTTGCCGCCGGCATCGTATTCGTAGTGCTCGGTGTAGTTGAACAACTGATTGGCGTCGACCGGTAGATTAAGGGTCGTAGGCGCCAGGCCTGCCGTTTCACGCCCGGTCGCGCTTGTCAGTTGATAGAGACTGTCGTAGGCGAATGCGCTGATGGCTTCGACCCGCTGGTTACTGCCGAACCGCGCCGGTTGGGCCTTGTCTTCGACATGCGTCACGTTACCCACCGGGTCGTAGCTGTAGCGCAGGTCCTGCAAGATCCTGGCGGACAGCGACACGCGAAGGGCGGTCAGGCGCCCATTGGCAGGGTCGAATACGGCGCGACTCATGACGCCGTTGCCGGCTGTCTGGGTTTCGAACTGGCCGAACGCGTTGTAGGTGAGGTGGCTGACGATGGTTTGTTCGATGGCGGCGTCTCTGGTCTTCAGGCTCACGGAGCGGAGTTGGCCTGCGAGGTCGAACGCGTACCGCCGTTGGTGCTGGGCAGCATCGGACTGCTGGATGATCTGCGCGAGTGCGTCGTAGCGCCAGCTCGTGGTATGGCCGTCGCCTTTTTCCAGCAGCAGGTCACGGTCCTTTTCCTCCGTTGGCCAGTCGGCTGGTCCAGCGTCGGCCCGCATATGCCTTGTCTGGCGCAGAGGTGTGGCGCAGAGCGCATAGCCATGGGTCAGCAGGGTCCCCGCGCTGTCATCGTGACGAACCAGGGCACCGCACAGGTTGTGCGCGGCGGACGTCGGCGAACTGTCCCCGTAGCGCAGGCACTCGACCGTGCGCGGATTCTGTCCTGGCGTTTGCTCGCGCAGGACGGTCGGCCGCAATTGGCTGTCGAAGGTCGTCCGCCAATGATTTCCCCGTTGATCCCAACTGTGCAGTAACTGCCCGGCATCGCCCGGCAGGCTCAAGCGCCACCCGGCGTCGACGCTGTCCACCAGCAAGGTCTTGCCGGACAGGCTGTGGACGGTTCGCAAGTTGGGCGCGGGGGCGTTGATGAACAGCCGGGCGTCCCATTGCTCCACCCGTCGTCCGGCCTCGTCGTTGCGGTATCGGGTAATGCGCGCCTGGCTTTGCTCGTCCGTGTTGCGTCGGTAATAAGCCACCTGTCGCACGGGCAGGCCACGGTTGTCGATGACGCGGATCGTGGGGGTCCTGTGGTGAAGACGGGCGCTCATGCTTCACCCCTGGTGGTCGACATGACCTCCTGTAGCGTGTCGTTCTCGTCTTCATCCACGGTGTACCAGGGATGGCGCGTGTGACGACGCATGTAGCAGAGGCCATTTTGCCTGGCGAGTAGCGTGTGGGCGGGGCGTCCGAGAGGGTCGTAGAACTGCTGGTCGAAATGCCCGGACTGGCGCAGGGACACATCGTTGATGTGGCAGTGCCGATCGGCAAAATAGGGACGATAGATGCGGATTGCCAGTCCCTTGCTGTTGTATTCCACCCGCTCGCTGACACGCCAGCGGACCGTGGCGATCTGCTCTTTTGGTCTTCCATCCGTCAGTACCAGGTCGCCCTCGGCATCGACGACATAGGCCATGCCCGACTCGACGCGCTGCTTGCTTTGCAACGCTCGACCAAAGCCATCGAAACTGGTGATGGCGACGCGGATTTGTTGCTGCTCATCGTCGGGATAACGATCGGCGACCAGGGTCGCCACCTGCACAGGTTCACGTGTCGAGGCCTTGAGTTCGTCTTTCAGCTTCAGCTCATCGACCGAAAGCGCTGGAAGAGCCGACAGCCTGGTGCGGGCCGACGCGCAGATATGCCCGCTGGGAAGCAGATCACCCTTGGCCACGCAACGGGTCCGCCAGTCGGTGTCCGCCAATGCTGCCTCCGATACGTTACCCATCCAACTGAAGGGCGCGTAATAGCTGGCCGCCGCTGCACCCTGCACAGCGTTCTTTGCCTGGCTGACCACTTCTGCCAGACGCTTGAACGAAGGCTGTTTGAACTGCGCGAGCGGTTTGAAGCCCACGCGGGTGTTGTGTTCGTCACCATAAAAGGACGTGGCCAGTACCTGGCCGAAAGCATCGAACAGGCCTTCCTGTACGTTACCGTTGGGATCGACGATGCGCAGGGGCTGGAGCGAGCGATAGTCGTAAGTGGCCTGGGTGGTACAGCCATCGGGAAGTTTGAAGGTGGTGACGAAACAGGCGTACTTGTCGTAGCCGATTTCGGAGACTCCGTGGCTTTGGCTCGGCTGTACGGCGTTGACTTTGTAGAAGCCTTCCAGCGGAGCGTAGGTCGCGAAGCCGCTTTTGACTGACCAGAGCTTTCTCGCCGGTTGCGGCGCGGGAAGAAAATCGGTCATTGGGTGATAACCCATTTGTTCCAGCTCTTTTTCTTTGGGGCGGTTGTCCTCTGGCAGTAACCGAAAGACGTCCAACGCTGTTTCATCCAGCTCGGCGCGTTCCAGGTGATCGGCCAGGGCCTGCAGATCCGCGACGCCATCGGGCAGGGTTGCCCCGCTCGACGCGTCTTTGTAGCGCTGCACGGAGAGGCCGGTCAGCACGGCTTGGGTTTTCCAGGCGGTCTGCTTTAGCCGTTCGTTGAGTGTTTCAAAAGACAGGTCCTGTGGCGCCAGCCCCCCGTCTTCAGGGGGCTTGGGGCATTGCCATGCCTGGGTGCGCTGGCGATAAGGCAGGCCCAATCGCCATTGTTGAGGGGCTTGCAGATGGATGAACTCGGCGTGGGTTTCGCTTAGGTGGTAAAGCTGCTGCGCCGGATCATGAGCATCGCGCCACCACTGCTGCTGGTCGGCGTCGCTGAACGGCGGTGTATCGCTGGCGGTTTTTCGGCGGGCGTAATGGATGTCCACAGTGCGGGTCCGTGCGCCGTACAGATCGTGTTGCAGGTTCAAGGTGTGCTGGCATTGCGGGTCATCGGTAATGCCTTCGTACTGGTAGGTGATGGTCTCCAGCAGCAGCGGCAGCATTCGGGCATGGCGCCGAACGCTGTCGGGTGCTTGCAGTAGACGGAGCCCATAGCGGTTTTCCTGGACCGAGTACAAACAAGTGGTTTTCAGGTGCCTATCGATGCCGAAGACCTCGCTTCGCAGCAAGCGACCCGACAAGGCGCGGGCCATTTCCCGAGTGGTCGCTGCGTCTGGCGAGGCGATGATCCGGTCGTTCTGCGATTCAGGCGGGGATTGGCAAAGCAGTGTCTTGCCCAGCGCCACGGCTTCTTTGTCTGCGCGGCTATAGCCGTTGCGTGGCGGATCCGTTTTTCGCCCGGTGTGAAACCAGTTTTTTTTCAGGCACGTTGCCGTGAAACTCTTTGCGTCGGTATCGCCTGGGCTTGTTTCAGTGTCGGTTTGCAACAGCAGACCGAAACCCCGAAATTCCCGCTCGATGCCGTCGTAATAACCCAGGCGATAGGAGAGCTCCTGGGTCAGTTGATTGCCGGTCGTTTCATCCCGTTGGGTTTGACGGCATACCAGGTGCAGGGCCAAGGGCAGGCGACAGGTGAGGGGCTTGCCGGCTGCTGCTCTCTCCAGTTTTTCATCCAGCCATTCCTGCGCCGAGCTGCGGTAGTCGATGCGATGGTCGGCTCCCATGTTGTTGTTGGTGCCGGTGAGCAGATACGGTTTGGCGCTGACGAAGTCGTAGTGCCAATGTTGCGACCTCATGTACGGCGAGCTCAGGATCAGGCTGGAACAGCCGAGCCCGTGCAGGTCAGCGACGCTCACTTGGCACAACGGATCGTAGCGCAGCTCTCCCGGCCAGGGCAGCGCAACGGCGGGAGCGAAACTCTGGCCGCAGCGGTTCATGAAGATCAGTGCCTGATCCGCTTGCAGGTAGATCAGGTCGACGGCGCCGGAACCATCCAGGTCCGCCAGGCGAATATGCGAGGCGTCGAAGCTTTCGTAGGCAACCCCGGGGAAGTCCAGCGTCCTGCCCTGGCCGAAACGCCCGCGTCCGAGATTTGGCCAGCACTTCACTTCGTCATGACGAATGCGCACCAGATGCTGCTGGCCGCTGCCCAGTACATCGCTGAAAGCCACCAGTTCGCCGGGAGAGCCGGTAAATAGGGGCAGGGCGTCTTCATGCTCCTCTCGGGGGACCTCGAATGGCGGCGAAAAACCGTACGTTCGTTGATTGGCGTACAGGCGAACGCTGCGCGGGCCGATCAATGCCAGATCACCGAGCCCGTCGCCCATCAGATCGGCCAACTGTCCTTGAGGACTGAAAAACTCTGGAGCAAACGCATCGAACGTGGCGAAGTCCGACCAGCTTCGATCGGCGTCGAGAGAGAAGAAACCGCTCACTTGCGGTCGGGCGACGAGCCAGTCCAGACGACCGTCCCCCGTGAGATCGCTCAATGCCTGTTGCACCGATGTTGCCGTGTCGGCTACCGGGATGTTGGGGAGCGTTCGCCACGGCGCGTAGGCCACTTCATTGCCTTTGGCCTTGGCGCGCACGGGTTCGCGGTAATGCCAGCCTTTTTCGTTTCGATGGAGCACGCCCGGCAGGCCTTCACCGTACAAATCCACCAGTTGATAGGTGTGACCGTCGTTGAGCCCCGGCATGTCCGGGAAACGCCGCCAGGCGAGGGGCTCAGGCGCGAGCGTGAAGGCGCTGTAGCTGAGCTCGACGGGAGGGCGGCGTTCGACCGCTTCACCTTCGCCGAACGCCTGGTCGTGGGCGGCGCTCAAGTGCTGGTAGCCCAACGGCGTCTGACGATAATCAAGCAGCAGGCGCCGCACCAGGACGGGGCCCGCGTCCAGTTCATCGGGGAAACGGTGAAACATCAGGACCTGGCGGCACAGTCGTTCGGTGCGTAATTCAAAACCGTAGGCGAAGCTGGAAAATGGATCGCTACGGACGTGCCACTGCCGGCCTTCATACAGCGGTTTTTCGGTGTAGGCAGTCGTCCGCTCGCCGTAGTCGAACACCAGCTCGAAGTGCCATTGCACAGCCGCCAGCCGATCCGCAGTCCATGAGTAGAGATGCGCGTCGGCCTTGAAGTTGCCATAGCTGACCTGGCTCAAATAGCGCTGAGCGGTGGCGTCTGACTGGTATCGGTAAAGAATGTGTTCGCCGTGGGCGTTCAGGCTCTCCTCCAGCAGCCATTCGCCGACACGGCTCGTATCCTGGGGATCGGCCCGACGCGATGCCGGGTCTTTTCCAAACAGGTGAAGGCTGCCGTCGGCACCGTGCACCAGCCAGAAGCCTGCTTCATCACCTTGCGAGGACCAATGTTCAATGCGGTCGAAGCGGCTTTCGGTTCTGGGAAAGTGCCGGGTGACGGTGTAGGCCGTGCCCAGGTCCAGATCGTTGTAATGGTCGATGCGGGTCGAGACGGTGACGTCTTGCGAATCACGCTCGGGTAGCCATATCACTCCGGTGGGGCCGACGATTTCGTCATCTTCGGTAAAGGCCGGTACACCTTTGCTGGTACGTCGCGCCACGCTGGGTAATGACAGCCCCCAGCCGATGCCGAACACACCGTTGCCGAGCGAGCTGACATAGTTCAGGGACAAGGGCGGCGCAAAGCCGCGCCCCGGTGAAATGGGCAAGGCAATTTCATAGGAGGCCGTACCGTGGGCGCCGACGGGGTTCCATCCTTTGCCGATGCTTTGAATGGCGCCACCGCCCTTGGGCAGTGACGGCGCGGTGACCGGCAACGGGGATTGTTCACTCATTGCACACCTCCGCCGACCCGGGCCGTATAGCTCACGTGCACGATGATGTCGGTCAGCGATTCAAGCAGGTCTTTTTGCGCCTCGGGGTTCGGGAAGGTCAGCTGCCATTTGGAAATGGCGCCGGTGTATTCGAAGGGCAGGTAGCGTTCATCGTTGAAGCTCAGGGTAAACAATCCGTTGTCGTCGATCCCTGTCGAAAGGGCGATCTGCTGGTTGGCGCGGCGGCTTTCCATGGCCTTGCCTCGATCACCTGGCGACAGGAACACCGTGCTGGCGGTCTGGGTCAGCGTGGCCCGAATGTTTTCATAAGGGCCGACGACGGCCGGCAAGGTCACGCTGATGGTCTTGATGCGCCGCAGGTAGTGTTGCTGGCCCTTGTAATCGTCTTCGAATAACTGATGGGTCAGCTCGAACTCACATCCTCCTTTCTTCAGTTCGGTATGCATCTGCGACCATTCTTTATTGAGGCTGGAGGTGGTTTTACCCTTCAACTGTCGCAGCGATATCGTCTTGTGGATCTCCAGCTCCCGCTCGTGACGTTGCAGGTATCCGGCGTGCATGTTCAGCAGGTTCAGCTTCAGCAACTCGCCCGCGCCGAGCCCTCGATAGGTGGTATGCCATGCCCCCGGTTGAATGAAGCGGCTGTTGAAGTCGGCGGTCTCATATTGCCAACCGGCTTCAGCGGCCAGGCACAGGCTCAGTGTCGCGTCGTAGGCCTGGCGATAGACTGTGGCCAACTGGCTGTTGAGCCATTGGTACAGTTGCGTTTTGGTGAAGCGCTTGCCGAGGAAGTCGTAGTTGGCCTTGGTCTGGCCCAGGGTCGCTTCGGCCAGGCGCAATTGCTGGCGGGTGGCGGTCTCCTGCTCGGCGAAATGCGCCAGTTGTGCGTCGATCTGGGCCAGTTCGAGTTGTGATTGATCGTAGGCGTGATGCCATTCATCCCGACGGCGATCGAATATGGCCTGACGGTCGAGTTGGGCCGCTACCGTACGGCTGATGATCGCGGCGCTGTGGGCGGCGGCGGAGGCTGCGAGCGCCGGGCCTTCCCAACGACTGCCGCCAATGCAGAGTCCAGCCATGTTCGGCGCCATCATCAGCCCCGCCGCCGCGATTTGGCAGGCCATTGCGCCGGCTTCCAAGGTGCCGCTGGCCACGTAGAAGTAACTGGCCTTTGTTTCGGTGTCACTCAGGTCATCGTCCAGCAGTTTTTTGTAATGGGTGCTGCGGTTTTGAACAATGGCCTGGCTGGCCAGCAGCGCCTGGCGGTTCTGACGGTCGATGTTCAAGGCCTGGCGCTGCAAGTCCAGAGAGATTTTTGCCAGATCCCAGGCTTGCTGTTGTTGCAACTCCTGCAACTGGGTCTGTTCCTTGCGCTCGATCAGCGACAGCAGCAGGGTGCCGAACTGGCTGAGGCTTTCCACGGCGTTCTGGGCGTGGTTGTGCATGACGGTGAAGCGATAGTGGGGAATGGCGACGCTCGGCAGGCCTGTCGAGGAGCTGCTCGAGAGGCTCAGGGCATTGGTGCCGAGGAGGGCGCGAGGGTCCAGCGGCGCCGCGATGACCGGCAGATGCAGCGGCTTGCCGGCGATGTCGAGGTTATGCCGCAGGTTATGCAGGCGACTTTCGGCCATGTCCCAGCACTTGAGCAACTGCGGATTGAATGGCAGATGCAGGTACGGGCTATCGATAGCCGGCAGGGTCGAGCGCGAGCTGCCTTCGTGAAGGACCAGTGCGCGGTCGTCGGTCAAGCGGGTCACCGAGTATTCAAAGGTGCGCAGGCCGTCATCGGGGGTGTCGACCAACGTCTGCAGGCTGACCGCCGTCCAAGGGGCCGCCAGTCGAACGACCGGGCGTGGGCCCAGCAGATCGAGCACCCGCACGTACCAGAGCTTTGCCTCGCTGAGACCGTCAGGCGTCATTGCACGGTACGCGGCATCCCCTCGGTTGATCAGGATGTCCAGGTACAGGAAGTACAGCGCCTTGCAGAAGTGCACGGGATGACTGAGGGCAATCTGGTACGGATCATGGGGCGCCTGATTGGCGTACGACGGCACACTGTTATCGACCAGGGGCACGCTCCTCCAGCACTCCTCCCTGTTGCGACCCGGATCGAAGGTGTAGCGCAGCCAGCGTTCGGCTTCCTCGTACTGATGCTCGACATTCAAGCGATGGGCGACCAGCCATGGCACATGGAGGAACAGTTCGGTGAAGTAACGGCCATAGGCACCGTGAAAATCCATCGCGTTGGCCGAGTCGCCGGGGATCGAGGGTTCCGGCAGGTGCTGGGTCGTCCAGTCGAACAGTTCATCCAGGCTGTTCTCGGTGCGACGGATCAGTTCGGCGGCGAATACGGTGTTCAATCTGATTGGCGAGCGAGGTTGGTTGGAAGCGTCGCTGTTTTTGATCGTGGACTGGGTGAAATCGATGAATTGGGTGGTTCCCAAGCCGGGTGTCGTGACCTGGGTAATCTCTGGCGGTAGCTGGTTTTTCACCAGATATTTCAGCGTAATGGCCCTGAGGACGGAGTAGAGCTTTCTTGTCGGCTCGAAGGGGTGGACGAACGCCACCCCGAGAATAAGGAGGGTGCCGTCGTCACCGGGGTCGGTGTCGGGCCATTGGAAATCAAAGGACGGCGCCAGATGCTCGGCGGGAATGGACTCGGCCACGACGGTCAGGTCTTCGTAGGTCAGCGGCCGGTCTAATGAGGCAGATGGTGGCCGGAAGACGACATACTGCTTATCCAACGGTTCATCGCAGAGAACGATGACGTGTTCCACGTCAAAAGGATCGGCGTGCTCTGCCTTCAGGGTAATGGTTTCCGATTCGGTGGCGGCGGCGCTTCTATTGCCGAGCCGGCTGGCCTTGATCAGGTGTCTGACGGCCTGCGTGGAAATGAATTTTCCTTCAAGGCTGGTCTGGCTGGATAGCGTGATATTGGGCGCACGTTCATTGTTTCTCAGTGCGTCAGTCGTGTGTGTGAAGGACAACGTGAAGCTTCGGTCGAGGGAGGCCGGGGATTTGGAGAGCTTAAAACTCGACCCCTTATGAAGCCTCATGTAAGGAGTCTGCGGCAGGCTTTGGGCAGGAAACACCAGATCCATCTGGAGGTGAGGTTCACGACTGAAGGCGGTCTCAATCCTCAAGCGCATGATGTTGCGCGGCAGGTATCTCATGTCCCCTGCGCTGGTAATGCCAATGTTTGCCTCCAGGTGCAAGGTGAGCGTGGAGTCGTGCCTGGTGTAGCGG
This sequence comes from Pseudomonas corrugata, assembly GCF_001269905.1. Lineage (GTDB taxonomy): Bacteria > Pseudomonadota > Gammaproteobacteria > Pseudomonadales > Pseudomonadaceae > Aquipseudomonas > Aquipseudomonas corrugata. Next base: position 45,841 of record NZ_LHVK01000031.1, read on the forward strand.
AGATTGATGCGATCACGGTAGGCGCTTTCGAAATCCGACAGGGTGGGGGCCATGTTGCCGGGCAGGGAAGCTTCTGCCAGTGCGAGGTCTACGGAGGTTGTGGCTTGGATGCGCTGGACGGCGGCACTCAGCAGTTCCTTCTCGGCGGCAGCGTCCGTTGAGCGACCCGGTTCAAGGCTGAGGTGCTTGTCGATACACATCGTCTTGCTGAAGGCGGGGCTGTTACCGGTGGCGATGCCCGACGTTGCCTGGGATTGATAACCATATAAGGCTAGGAACAGTGAGTCGCGCGAACCCCGGCGCAGATGCACGGCCACTGTTCTGATCAATGTATTGATCACCACGAGGTTCTTGCTGCCCAGCGTTTTGTCCTCGCAATAGCCTTGCAGGGCAACCCGCGGTGTACTCCAACTGCCATCCTGTTTCCTGAAGCAATAGCTCAGGCGCAACAGCGGGTGATGCTTGCCCGGTAGTGTTGTGTTGTCCTGCGAAGGGGCACTGCTTGAGGCCGAGGGATCCTGATGGATGCATTCGGCCCAGATGACGAACAGGCGATTGTTGAACCAGACCGGCCGCACCGAGTGTTCGGCCGCATGCTCGGGGATGGGCACGTCGGCTTTTTTCCAGTCCGACCAGGCGTACGGATCCGGCTGGTCCTGTTTGGACGCAGTGGCCGGCGGTTGTGGCGGCGCGCCGTCGAGCGGGCGCTGGGCCATGTCCAGCGAACGCCAGAAGTAACTGTTTTCGGTGCGGGACTTGGCAATGAAATAGTACGTGCTGTTGGCGAAGTCTTCGCCGTCGATGTAGCCATTGAGGATATTCAGGTTGGCGACTTCTTCGAAGCGCGCCAGGTAAGCCATGATCGCCGATTGAACGGCGTCGGGTTGAATCTGGTTCTGGCCGAGGGTGTTTTCCAGCTGCCGGAAGTTGTCGCTTTTTTGGGTTCTCAGGGCCGGATCGAGATACGTCGCAGGGAAATAGAGCAGCTTCTGATGGGCTGCCCAGGTAGGGTATTGATGCATCTCGTCGCGCCACGCCTGTCGAAGCTCGGCGGTGATATTGGCGGGGTCGTAACCGGGCTCCAGGTGCATCAGGATGCGGTTGATGTACTGCTGCAGGCTGGCAATGGCGCAGGCCACGGGCGTGGTAGGCACGTCCTGGCTGACCAGTACGTCGAGCAGCCAATATTCGTAGAGGTCCCGGGCGGTCTTGATCTTGTAGGGTTTCATCCTGTCCCGATCAGGCGCGACCTTGTTCAGGTAAAGCGCCAGCAGCGCATCGCGCAGGCTTTCATCGAGCTGCTTCTTAATGGCAACGGTCATGTTCAATCCTTGAATGTTGAAGCGGGGCGCCGGTCAATGGCAGGCCGCGATCAGTGCTGCGCCAACGTTTTTCCAGTCCGATACGGGACTTTGGGTTTTCAGTGAGGTTGCCTGGAGCAACAGGTCTGCCGGCAATGCTGTGCTGACGCAGCACGCCTGGCAGCGCATGATCCAATCCACCGCTTCCATTGAGTTCGCCTGTGCTGGCTCCAACTGCGCCGTCAGACGACTCACGTCCTCGGTGCTCCAGTTCAGGAGGTTGGCCAGCAGGTTATTGATCTCTTTTTCCGAGTGCCGCCCATCCTGATTGGCCACTTGCAGGTAGTGCAGCAGGTTCTCTTCCGACTGCGCCTGATGACGGGCGCAATGACTGAAGCGCTCGAGCAGATACAGCGTATGGGGTGTGAGGGTTTTGGAGGTGTTCGAGGCCAGCCATGTCGGGTTCTCCATCAAGGCTTTCAGCGTGCTGCTGCCCAAGTGCAGACGCTGGCAAGCCTCGGCGGCGCGAAGTACTGTTGCCAGCACAGGGGGCATGATGCCCGGGGCGGCCTTGATGGCGGCGACGACCGCCAGCGCATCGGTGCCAGCCAGCTGCATGACGCAAGGGACGTATTCGGTGCCAAGGTCGGCAACGTCATGCAGCAGGGTTTCAATCAGATGCTGTGGGTCGTGGTTGGCGTCCGCTTGCAGTTTCGCCAGGCGTGTTTCCAGATTCTGATTGAGCGACAAGCTCGTTTCCGGTTCATCGAACAGGCGACACCACTGCAGTACATCAAGCTCGTTTTGCCTGAGCCAGCCGACGGCCCAATCCAGTGCCATCAACACGTCGAGAATGTCCGCCCCTGCGGATTCCGAGGTTTGCAATCGTCCGGTTACCAGTGCCTTGCAGAAGTCGTCCCCTCCCAATAACCGGGCCAGCTCGGTGCATTCGAGAGGCGACAGGCCCAGCATCCGGGCGATACGGGCCTGGCGGTAGAGAGAAGAGACTGTGGGCAAGTCGTGTTTCGGCGAGCCCAGGTATTTCTCGCTCTGTCGCACAAGCAACAGCAGCGAATCCTGGGTTATGGGAAGTCCGAGACCAGCGCTCAGGTAGCTGAGGGTCTGCCGGTCCGTGGCGGTCATTGGGCTCAGGGGGAGCTGCCACACAGGGTTTTCAACCAGTCGGGTGCGATTGAACACTTGATCGAACAAGGGTATGCGGTCGCCGCAAGCATCAACCGGCATGTCGTGCAGCAAAGAGGCAAACTCTTCAGGAGCAATGCCATGGCGTTGATTCAGGTAGCGATAGACGCCAAGTGTGCGCAACGTGTTGGCGTTGAGCGCGTCAGTCCCTTCGGAACGCTGGGCATTGACGATCAGCGTATCCAGTTCGGCAACGGGGATAGCGGTCCAGCGATGCAGGCGGATCATTCGCTGGATACGGTCGAAACGCTCATGGGAGTGGTGGGTGAAGACCCGCATTTCCCCTTGGGTTGCAATACTCAGGACGGAAGTCTGTTCCGGCCCGTTGATGTAGCTGGCGCCATAGCCGGTCTGCCTGGCGTCTGGGCTATTGATTGAGGACCGAGGGCTGTAGCTGCCTTGCGCCAGCAGTTGTTCCACCTGCTGCGTCGTCAGCCCGGTGCGCTCCTTGAAAAACTCCAGCTGGCCCAGGTTCGTTATGTTTCGGGTACCGTAGCTCTTCTTCAGTGGGTCTGACTTGGAGATCGACGCAATGGGCGCGAGCAGCAGGTTCTGTTGTTCCGGACTGAGTCCGGACAGCAGTATTTGCGCGTCGAGGTGGGACGTCGTTAGGCTCCCGTAGGTTGAGTGGCCCCGTGAAAACGGCAGTTGCAGGCTGATCCGATAGTTCAGCTCGCCCAGTGCGGGCTTGCCTGCTCCCAACCCGAGCAGACACTGGTGATGGTGCAGGTTGTAGGGCAGCGAAAAGGGATAGCGCTCGCTGGCCAGCGCCTGCTGGACTGTCCTGCCCTTGCCTTCATCTTCCAGGTACGCCTCGATGTTGCTGCGCAGGGTGTCATTGATGAGGCCGAGCATCGGACGCGTAGCGAAGGCACTCTGTTGATCGAGGGTCAGCTTCTTGAGGTCTGGGCGCCGCTCCTCCAGGGTGATCCTGGCAGGGAGTGCGGGCGCCGGTAGCTGCTCCAGTTGCCTGGCAAACAGATACAGGGCCCGCAGATACGCCACGGGCGAATCGATTGCGCCGATATCGCCTTCGTTGCAGAACTGATCCCAGTTTTCTTCAAAGAGTGCCTGATAACCGGCGGACGCTGACGTCGAGTCCGAACCCAGGCTGCGTCGGACACGTCGCTGGGCATCCTTCCCGGACGAGACGCGATGTTCCTGGTACAGGCGGCTGATTTGCCTGGCATAGCTGGCAGCGTTGTCATAGACCTGTCCGGCATCCACGTCGCAATACTTGGCGAGTTCAACGGCGAACGGCGCCTTGCCCCTGCGCACGATGTCGAAGACCGACTTCAAGCCCATGCGCTGCATGGCGGTTCTGAAGCTGGCTTTTACGGTGTCCTCGCCGTTGGGGAAGGCGACGAGCCTGTGCAACAGCGAGTCGTTGCTTGCGTCCATGTGTGGTCCATCTCCTGTTCGCACTGAAGGTGCTTATCCAGGGGAGAACCGTACAGGAGCGTGCAGAAAAAGAGGGTAGGACTGAAAGGGAAGATATGTACGAAATGTCGATGCGTTGTGCGGGTTGGTTGACCGCAGGGACGGTCGAGAGGGGGGCGCTGGTTGCAACTCGAAATACCAGAGATTTCGAATTCTCAGGAATTGAAATTTTTAACCCCTGGAACGCTTGAGTCATGCCTCACAAGAACGCCCGTCTCCCACCGGAAACGGGCGTTTTTCATGATCAAACCCGGAAGTGGCTGACCATCATCTGCAACTGATTGCCCAGTCGCGCCAGTTCAACGCTGGAGGCAGCGGTTTCTTCGCTGGCGGCGGCGGTCTGTTCGGATACGTCGCGCACGTTGATGATGCTGCGGCTGATTTCCTCGGCCACGGCGCTTTGCTGTTCCGCGGCTGCGGCGATCTGCTGGTTCATCGACTGGATATTCGACACCGTGCGGGTGATGTTCTCCAGCGACACCCCAGCCTTGCGGGTCAAGGCCACGCTGCTGTCGGTGAGGCTGCGGCTGTTGTTCATCACGGCCGCCACCTGCTGGGTGCCATTTTGCAGGCCGGCCACCAGGCCTTCGATTTCCTCGGTGGATTTCTGCGTGCGTTGGGCCAGGCCCCGGACTTCGTCGGCGACGACCGCAAAACCGCGACCGGCTTCACCCGCGCGCGCCGCTTCGATCGCTGCGTTGAGGGCCAGCAGGTTGGTCTGTTCGGCCACCGCCTTGATCACATCCATGACGCTGCCGATCTTGTCACTTTCCTGTTGCAACACGGTCATGGCGTCGGTGGAACGTACCACTTCGCTGGCGAGGCGTTCGATCTGAGCGATGGCTTCGCTGACCACCTGGTCGCCGGCGCGGGCTTCGCCATCCGCTGCGGCCGCTGCATGGGAGGCTTCTTCGGCGTTGCGGGCCACTTCCTGCACGGTGGCAGTCATTTCGTGCATGGCGGTCGCGACCTGATCGGTCTCGACTTTCTGGCTGTTGACCCCGGCGCTGGTCTGCTCGGTGACGGCGGACAGTTCTTCAGCGGCGCTGGCGATCTGGGTCACGCCATCGCGGATGCCGCTGATGAGATCGCGCAACGTCACACCCATGCGAGCGATGCCCTGCTGCAGCACGCCCAGTTCATCGCGGCGGGTGACGATGATGTTATGGGACAGATCGCCGTTGGCAATGCGTTCGACCACGGTCAGGGTTTCGCTCAGCGGCCGGGTAATCTGTCGCGTGATGACCACGGCGGCAATGATGCCCACCAGCAAGGCGAGCAACGTACTGATCAGTTGCAGCGTGCGGGCCTGGGCGCTTTCGGCGTCGCGGCGGTCGAGCTGGATCTGATACAGCTGTTCGCTCAAGTTGACGATGGTCGCGCCCTGCTCGGTCATTTCCTTGCGCGCCTGCACGGCGTCGGCAGTGGCCGACTTGAAGGCCTGCAAGGCACTGCGATATTGGGTCAGGGCGTTTTCCAGCTGGCGCAGCTCATCTTGACGAGTGCTGGCGAAGTGCAGATTCAGCGGTTTGAGCGAAGCGATGGCGGCGTCCAGTTGGCCGACGGCTTTCCGCTCCGTATCGGCATTGCTGTTGGCTGTATAGCCACGGACTTCATAACGGGCCAGCATGAACGCCTGCTTCGCCTGGGTGATTGCCTGGAACTGTTCGAAGCGTTCATCGCTCGGGGCCATTTGCGCCACATCGGCGCCGATCACTTCGATCAGTTTATAGGCAGTTTCAGCGTTGGCGCCCATGGCTTCGCGGGCCGTGTTGCCGGTGCGGTAGGCGTTGCGCATTTTGTTCAGGGACGCCTGATAGGCGCTGATGGTTGCGCTCTGTTCCTTGAGTCGCTTGACGTTTTCCGGGCTCTTGAAGCTGCTCAGCAGCGCGTTCTGTTGCGCCACGAAACCATCGAGGGTGGTCTGCACATTCTGTGCGGCCGTCTCGTCGCCGTTGGTCAGCATGTATTGCAAGCGAGTGACCCGAAGTTTGGTCAGCCCGGCGTTGAGCTGGGTGATGTCACTCATCCAGTTGCTGCGGTCGATCAGCCCGCCAAGGCTGCTCCAGCCGGTCACGGCCAGGATGCAGGTCAGGAGCAGCACCAGGCCGAAGCCCAGGCCCAATTTCATATTGACACTAATGTTGCCAAACCAGCTATTCATCAAATTCCTCCAGGAACGTAGTGCTGCTTGATCGTCGGTTGGCTGGAAGATTGTTGTTGTTAAGCCAGCGAAATAGATAACAGGCCTGTATCGGCCGCTGGTTCGATATCTGAAAGATTTTTCCCCGGCTCCCATCTGTTCAGTGATCTTCAGGCGCGTGTGCCAAGCTTTTTTTCACATCCATTTCACTGCTTGCCTACGCCGCCGTCTCTACTGTCACGCCATTGAATGACAGGGGTGGATGCCGTCGGGGCGGCTTGATGTGGAACTGAGACTGAGTTTTTTCGGCTTGAGGCGCTCGATCGAGACAAGCCGGTTTGCCCGCTACCGAAACGCCATAGTCGTACTGGCTTCCGCGCTGCTGGTGATTCCATTGACCTTCTGGTTGCTGAGCCCGTCGGCGTTGCCGGACCTGGCCCATGGCAATGTCGCCGGTGCCCGGACGTTGGCCGAAGGCTGGGCCAAGGGGGAAATGATCGTGCTGGTGCGCCATGTCGAGCGCTGCGATCACTCCAAGGCTGCGTGCCTGAATGATCCTGCTGGCATCACTGACCGGGCCCGTGCCGTCGCGGTAGGTCTTGGCGCCCGGTTCGAGCAATTGGGCCTGGAGAACACCGACATCTACAACAGTCCGTCCATCCGCACAGCCCAGACGGCGGGGTACATGTTCAACAAGGTGAGCGCTGGCGACGATTGGTTGATCAATTGCCGACATGATTTGTTGCGCAATGCCCTGGCCCACAAGGTGGCCGGGCACAACCTGATCCTGGTGACCCATAGCGAATGCATGCAGGCATTGGAAACCTCGCTCAAGCGACCGTCTTCGACGTTTGGCTACGGTGCGTCGCTGTTTGTTTCCACCGCCGAGCCACAAGCGCCTCGGTTGCTCGGTTTTATCGAAGCGTCTGACTGGCGCTCGGTGACGTTTAAGTAAATTTTCCCACGATTAGGACAGCCCATGCTGACGTCTGCTCGCGCCCGTTTCTACGCGGCCAATTTCGGAATTCCCCTGCTCTGTGCCGCAGTAGTGTTTCTACTGTTCGACATGACCCGTATCGACATCGCCATCAGCGATTTCTTCTACGACCCGGTGCACCAGGTGTTTCCGTTGGAGCATGTGTACTGGTTCGAGAAAATCACCCACAAGTGGGCCAGGATCATTCCGAACTGGACCGGTGAGGCGGCCATTATCGGTACGCTGTTGTCGTTTTTCTGGCCCCTGTTCAAGCCGGAAAAACGTCCTGGGCTCCTTCGCCTGTTGGACAAGCTCAGGCTGAGCAAGCCGCTGCGTTTTGCCCACAAGCACCGTCGTGATTTCCTCTATATCGTCTTCGCATTCTCTCTCAGTACCGGGGTCATTCATTACCTCAAGGGCCACACCAGCGTGTATTGCCCGGTGGAAACCACTCAGTACGCCGGCAAGATCGAACACAAAGAGTGGTATCAGAACTTCAAACTGCTGAAAGTCGCCGGCGACGGCCGTTGCTGGCCCGGCGGTCATGCTTCCGGTGGCTTTACCATGCTGGCGCTGTACTTCGTCGCACGCCGCTACCGCTGGCGTCACTCGAAAGCGCTGATGTACGGAGCGCTGGCCTTGGGCTTTGTCTATGGCACAACGCGAGTCCTACAGGGATGGCACTACATGTCCCACACCTTTTGGGCCGGAATCTTCGTATGGTTGACTTGTTGGTTGATGGCGTTGGCCTTCTATGGCCGAGCGGCCCTGGAGCAGCCTGTATTGACCAAGGCTTCGTTGCAGAGTACGAAAGGCCTGCCTGAGTTGGGTGACGCTCAGTCCTGCGCCTGAATCCCGGACAAAAAAAAGCCCGCGGGAGAGCGGGCTAAAACCTTAGTTTCTTGAATGAGCGAGGGGACTTTACCGAAGAACGGCCGTGGGCAGGGTGAAGAAAAGTTCATGCGATTTCTCGTCATGACCTTTCCCTGGTACAGACCAGCCGAAATTCCCTGTGCGAGCCTGCTCGCGATGACGGGGTGTCAGTCAACATCTCTATTGAATGTACCGGTGCCATCGCGAGCAAGCTCAGCTCCCACAGCGATCTGTTGTGAACGAAAATCCGTGTGTCGACCTGGATCCCTTGTGGGAGCGAACCTGCTCGCGATGACGGTGTGTCAATCAACATCTCTATTGAATGTACCGGTGCCATCGCGAGCAAGCTCAGCTCCCACAGCGATCTGTTGTGAACGAAAATCCGTGTGTCGCCCTGGATCCCTTGTGGGAGCGAGCCTGCTCGCGATGACGGTGTGTCAGTCACATCTCTGTTGAATGTACCGGCGCAATCGCGAGCAAGCTCAGCTCCCACAGCGATCTGTTGTGAACGAAAATCCGTGTGTCGCCCTGGATCCCTTGTGGGAGCGAGCCTGCTCGCGATGACGGTGTGTCAGTCAACATCTCTGTTGAATGTACCGGTGCCATCGCGAGCAAGCTCAGCTCCCACAGCGATCTGTTGTGAACGAAAATCCGTGTGTCGCCCTGGATCCCTTGTGGGAGCCGAGCTTGCTCGCGATGACGGTGTGTCAGTCACATCTCTGTTGAATGTACCGGCGCCATCGCGAGCAAGCTCAGCTCCCACAGCGATCTGTTGTGAACGAAAATCCGTGTGTCGCCCTGGATCCCTTGTGGGAGCGAGCCTGCTCGCGATAACGGTGTGTCGGTCAACATCTCTATTGAATGTACCGGTGCCATCGCGAGCAAGCTCAGCTCCCACAGCGATCTGTTGTGAACGAAAATCCGTGTGTCGCCCTGGATCCCTTGTGGGAGCGAGCCTGCTCGCGATGACGGTGTGTCAGTCACATCTCTGTTGAATGTACCGGCGCCATCGCGAGCAAGCTCAGCTCCCACAGCGATCTGTTGTGAACGAAAATCCGTGTGTCGCCCTGGATCCCTTGTGGGGGCCGAGCTTGCTCGCGATGACGGTGTGTCAGTCACATCTCTGTTGAATGTACCGGTGCCATCGCGAGCAAGCTCAGCTCCCACAGCGATCTGTTGTGAACGAAAATCCGTGTGTCGCCCTGGATCCCTTGTGGGAGCCGAGCTTGCTCGCGATGACGGGGTGTCGGTCACATCTCTGTTGGATGTACCGGCGCCATCGCGAGCAAGCTCAGCTCCCACAGCGATCTGTTGTGAACGAAAATCCATGTGTCGCCCCTGGATCCCTTGTGGGAGCCGAGCTTGCTCGCGATGACGGGGTGTCGGTCAACATCTCTATTGAATGTACAGACGCCATCGCGAGCAAGCTTAGCTCCCACAGGTTCGGTGATGCCTGATCGCTCTCTCTCTGGGACAGGCAGACAACTCCGTGGCGAGGGAGCTTGCTCCCGCTGGACTGCCCGGCAGCCCTTCTTTGGGCTCCTCTACTGTCTAGGTTTTCGACGCGTCTTGTGAGACACGTCTCTTTTTTTAACAGAAAAATCCCTCCCCCTTGAACCGAAAGCGATATGCACAGTCTGGTATGCGCGTGGTTTTGCGTATCAGCAGCGTGAGCGGTTTCGAGACGGCCTGGATCGACTGGCACCTTCGAAAACAGCACTGGAGACTCGTCTTCGGTCAGCTCGCGAGCGTGCTGTCATTTCCGTATCGAGGGATCGAACATGTTCTCACCCGCCCTTTGGGCGAGGTTGTGCCTGGCTTTGCTGTGCCTGTCTCCGCTTACCCTGGCTCACGCCGCCCCCACCCCCGGTGAAACCGACCTGATCCGCGAGCGCCAGAACCGTTTGCTCGAAGAGCAGCGCCGGCGTCTGGAAGAGCTCAAGGACCTGCCCGGCCAGGAGGCGAAACCGACCCGGCCGGCCGCGCCAGTCGATACCCGTTGCTTCCCCATCAAGACCATCGAACTCAAGGGCGCCGACAGCCTTTCGGCCCGTGAGCGCGAGCGGCTGCTCAAGCCCTACATCGGCCAATGCCTGGGCGTGCCCCAGCTCAATGAACTGCTCAAGGTCATCACTGACCACTACATCGAGAAAGGCCTGGTCACCAGCCGTGCCTACTTGCCGCAGCAGGACCTGTCCGCTGGTCACCTGCAGGTGCTGGTGGTCGAGGGCCGGCTCGAAGGCTTGAAAGGTGCCGAGAACAGCCAACTGTCGGAGCGTGAACTGGCCATGGCGTTTCCCGGTAAGACCGGCGATCTGGTCAACCTGCGGGAAATCGAGCAGATGGTCGACCAGCTCAATCGCTTGCCATCGAACCAGGCGCAGATGGAACTGACCCCCGGCCAGAACGTCGGCGGCAGTGAAGTGCTGGTCAAGAATACTCCGCAAAAGCCCTGGCGCGCCGGGCTGTCCCGGAGCAACGACGGCCAGCGCAGCACCGGCGAGCAGCAGTGGGGCACCCGCTTCGAGTGGGACAGTCCACTGGGCCTGGCCGATCAATTGATGTTGCGCGGCGGTCATGACGCCATGAGCGATCACCAGCACACCTCCCGCAACGCCATGCTCTATTACAACCTGCCGTTTGGTTGGTGGAACGTCAGCTACACCTACAGCCAGAGCGAGTACCGCTCGCAGATCGCGGCCAACGGTTTCAACTTCAAGCAGAGCGGCGACAGCCAGAACCATCAGTTGCGGGTCGAGCGCGTCATCCATCGCGATGCCATGAGCAAGACCTCCCTCAACACCGGCCTGGCCTACCTGCGCAGCAACAACTTCATCGAAGACAGCAAACTCAGCGACAGCAGCAATCGCATCAGCGAGGCGCAATTTGGCATCAACCATGGTCGCCGGATCGGCAGTGCCTTCGTCAACCTCGACCTGGGCATGCAGCAAGGCATCGGCGCCTTCGATGCCCAGGGCGACCATGACCCGGGCCGCGGACTGCCGAATGCGCGCTACCGCAAATACACCGCCACCCTCAGCTACCTGCAACCCTTCCAGCTATGGGGCGAGTCCTTCAGCTTCAGCAGCCTGATGACCGGCCAGCGCAGCGAGGATGCGCTGTTCGGGCCGCAGCGCATGAGTCTGGGCGGGGAGTCCTCGATTCGTGGCTACAAGGACCAATCGTTGGCCGGCGACAGCGGTGGCTACTGGCGCAACGACCTGCGCTGGAGTCGTCCGGTGACCCTGGAGTGGCTGCGTCCGGTGTTCGCCGAGTACGGCACCAGCCTCGGTTATGACCAGGGCGTGATACGCGGCAATCACTACAACCAGGAACCGAGCGGGCGCATGTCGAGTAACTCGGTGGAGCTGTTCGCCCGCGGCGAGCACCTGAGCGCCAGCGTGACCTTTGCCCACTCCCTGGAACGTCCGGCCGCCCTGACCGAGCGCGAAGCGCCGATCTATTTCCGCGTGGAAGCTCTTTTTTAAATTCTGCCCATTTCAACGCTGTAGCAACGAGACCTGATCATGGACGACCGCCAATACGCCTTGCTGGCCCGCCAACCTTCTGCCGCCCTGAAAACCCGTGACCTGTTCTGGGGCATGCCCAAGCGCGGCCTGGCGTTCCTGTTGGCCAACGTCATGTTCTGGCAGCCGATGTGGGCCCAGGCGGGCGGCATCGTTGTCAGTGGTTCGGGCACCAGCCTGGGCCAGGCGGGCAACGGCGTGCCCATCGTCAACATCGCCAAGCCCAACGGCAGTGGCCTGTCCCACAACCAGTTCAAGGACTACAACGTCGGCAGCAACGGCGTCATCCTCAACAACGCCACCAACCCGGCTCAATCCACGCAGCTGGGTGGGATTATCCTCGGCAACCCGAACCTCAAGGGCACGGCGGCCCGGGTCATTCTCAACGAAGTCAACGGTGGCAGCCCCAGCCAGTTGCGCGGCTACACCGAAGTGGCGGGGCAGTCGGCCCACGTCATCGTCGCCAACCCCTACGGCATCACCTGCAACGGCTGCGGTTTCATCAACACCCCGAAGGCGACCCTGACCACCGGTAAACCAGTCATTGAAAACGGCCAACTCCGGAGCTACCAGGTCGATCAGGGTAGCGTTACCGTCGAAGGCGCGGGCCTCAACGCCACCAACGTCGACCGCTTCGAAATCATCACCCGCAGCGCCAGGATCAACGCCGAGATCCAGGCCAAGAACCTGACCATCGTCGCCGGCCGCAACGACGTCGACGCCGCGACCCTCAACGCCACCGCCCGTGCCGACGACGGCAGCGCCAAGCCGCAACTGGCGATCGACTCCTCGGCCCTGGGCGGCATGTACGCAGGCGCCATCAAGCTGGTGGGCACCGAGGCCGGTGTCGGGGTGAAGCTGGACGGCAAGATGATCGCCAGTGGCGGTGATATCCAGCTCGATGCCAATGGGCATTTGAGCCTGGCGCAGACCGCTGCAGCCGGCGCCGTCAACGTCAACGCCGCCAGCCTTGACGCCCAGGGACCGGTCTACGCCGGCACCGCGTTGACCGTGAAAACCCAGGGTGATCTGACGAGCCAGAACAACCTGGTGGCCCGCGACAGTATTCGCCTGGACAGCGGCGGCACCCTGCGTAACAACGGGATCATCGAAGCCGGGGTCAACGCAGACAACACGCGCAATACCCGCGGCGACGTCACCCTCATCGCCAAACAACTGAATAACGACGGCAAAACGGTCGCTGCCAGTCAAAACCTGACGGTCACCACGACCGGTACGTTGAGCAACCAGGGCGGTACGCTCAGCGGCCAGGGCAAGACCACCGTCACGGCCAAGGTTGTGGATAACCGCGCCAAAGGCCGCATCCTGGGCAATACCGAGGTGAACGTTAAGGCCGATCAAGTGCTCAACGGCAGCGGCGGCCTGATCAATAGCCAGGACGTCTTGCAAGTGACGGCGGGCCAGTTGGATAACAACGCCGGTGAACTGTCGAGCCTGAACACCGCGACGCTGGTGCTCGGTAGCCTGGACAACCTCACCGGCCTGGTGATGACCGGCAAGCAGCTGGATATCACCGCGACCGGCGCGGTCAACAACCAGGGCGGCGAACTGTCGACCCAAGGCCTGATGACCCTCACGGCGGGGAGCCTGAGCAATCGCGACAAGGGCACCGTCGCCGCCAACGGCAACCTGGTCGTGACCGCCACGAAAGGGGCAATCGACAACGGCAACAATGGCCTGATTGCCAGCCGCAACGCCGAGCTGAAGGTGACCGCCGCCAGCCTGGACAACGCCAAGGGCACCCTGCAGGGCAAAGGATTGGTGAAGGTCGACATTGCGGGCGACATCGATAACCAGGCCGGCTCGATCATCGCCCAGGACGCGAACCTGAATGTCTTCGCCACCAACCTGGACAACCGCGGCGGTGTACTGTCCAGCGTCAAGGCTGCGCTGGAGGCGCAGGTCAGCGGCGTGCTGAAAAACGGCCATGACCTGAATGGCCAGGGCGGCACGATCCAGGCAAAAGGCCTGACCCTCGAAGCCCTCGCCGGGCTGTTCAACGACGGCGGACGCATCGCGGCGCAGGCTGGGGATGCCGTGCTCGATACCGGCAGCGCCCGTTTCGACAACAGCAACGGCGGCCTCTATGCCAGCGGCAAGGTGAAGGTCGACGCCCTGAACCTGGACAACAGCCACGGCCAGATCAGTGCCACGCAGATCGATCTCAACCTCAACGGTATTCTGGACAATACCCAAGGCATCATCGAAGGCGACAACAGCCTGGATGTCCTCGCCGCCAGCCTCGTCAATCACAACGGCCAGCTGCGCACTTTGGGCCGCAACAGCACCACCGTGTTCTCCATCGGCGGCCTGTTCGACAACAGCAACGGCACCCTGGAAACCGTCAGCAACGACGTCGGCTTCACCCTCGGCAGCCTGAACAACCAGAGCGGCAAGCTGCGCCACATCGGTGCCGGCGCATTCGGCCTGAACCTCACGCAATTGGGCGCAGTTGGCGGCAGCCTGGTGACCTATGGCACCCTCGTGCTCGATGCCGACAGCTGGACCAACAGCACCTCGATCCAGGCCGAACACCTGACCGTCAACGTCAAGCACCTGACTCAGACCGCCACCGGCCAGTTGCTCAGCGCCAACAGTTTCAATGGCTCCGGGATCGACTGGCGCAACGACGGCCTGATCGGCAGCGATGGCCTGATCAATGTCCAGCTCACCGGTCAATATGCGGGCAACGGCCGCTTGAGCAGCCTGGGCACCTTGGGCCTCAAGGCCGCACTGATCGATCTTGAGGAAAACGCCAGTGTCGCCGGCGGTGGGAATACCACGGTGCATGCCGACGGCGTATTCAACAACCGCGGCCGCGTGACCTCGGCGGCGGGCATGAATGTCACGGCGCAGGGCATCAATAACCAGGGCACCCTGGGCAGCGCCGGATTGCTGAGCATTGGCACCGGTGCATTGCGCAACGAGAACGGCCTGATCTTCAGCGGTGCCGACATGGCCCTGAAGGTCGACAGCCTGACCAACACCCGCGCCGACATCTACAGCCTGGGCAACCTGAGCATCGACCGTGACGGCCTGGGCACATTGGCTTCCAGCATCGTCAACAGCTCAGGTTCGCTGCAAAGCGACGGCAACATGAGCCTGGCCGCCAGCACGATCCAGAACGTGCGAACCCTATTGACCACCCACGACGCCGGTATCTACACCGCGTCGATCACGGAAGTCGCCTGCATCGAAGGCGTCAACGCCGGGGATTGCAGCGGCGGCAAGGAAAACCACGTCTGGCAGATCATCCAGCGTGACAAGTTCGAGGTCACCGCCGCCAGCGCGGCCTCCAGCATCACCTCTGGCGGCAACCTGAATATCCGCGCCGGTGATCTGACCAATAGCAGCAGCACCATCGGCGCAGGCGGCGCCCTCACCGCCAACCTCGTCAGCCTGAACAACATCGGCATCGAAACCCACGACACCGAAACCTCGCGCACCTTCGTGTCCGAGCGCACGCGCAGTCCTGGCGGCTGGCGTACCCTCGCCGATAATTTCACCAACAAGTACTGGTTCCAGAGCCCCGGCTACAACCCTGCCAACCTCGGCGGCCTGGAAGCTGACATGAGCCGTTTCATCGGCACGACCGAGCGCGAACTACTGCAATTCGGCAGCAGCCGGGCCCTGTCCCACGATACCCAGACCTACGCCGCCATCATCCAGTCCGGCGGTGCAATCGATATCCGCACCCAGAGTAACGCCAACAACAGTGTCATCCGGGGTGGCTACAACTACGTCGGCGCCGGACCGCGCACCGACACCGGCGCCGACGGGAAATTTTCAACCCGCGTCACCGTCAACCAACAGCTCTCGCCCGACCTCGCCCAACAGCAAGTCAACCCGGTGACCCTGCCCGGTTTCGACCTGCCCACCGGCCAGAACGGCCTGTTCCGCCTGAACGAAGGCACCGGCACTCCGACCCAAGGCAGCGGCCTGACCCAAGTGCGCGGCCTGCCGGACCGCTCGTTCCAGGCCAACCCGCAAAAATACCTGATCGAAACCAACCCGGCGCTGACCGACATGCGCCGGTTCATGAGCTCGGATTACCTGCTGTCCAACCTGGGCTACGACCCGGACGACGCCGCCAAGCGCCTGGGCGACGGCTTCTACGAACAACGCCTGATCCAGCAAGCCGTCATCGCCCGTACCGGCCAGCGTTTCCTCGACGGCCAGACCTCCGATGAAGGCATGTTCAAGTACCTGATGAACAACGCCATCGCCAGCAAGGACGCCCTCAACCTGTCCTTGGGCGTAAGCCTGACCGGCGAACAGGTCGCGGCGCTGACCCACGACATCGTCTGGATGGAAAACCAGATGGTGAACGGCCAGCAAGTGCTGGTGCCGGTGCTTTACCTGGCGAACGCCACCCATCGGCTGGCGCCGAATGGGGCGTTGATCCAGGGCAGCGACGTCACGCTGATTGCCGGTAAGAACCTGAACAACGCCGGGACATTGCGGGCGTCCAATAACCTGGTTGCCACGGCTAACGACAGCCTGGTGAACAGTGGGTTGCTGGAGGCGGGGAATCGGCTGGATGCGTTGGCGAGTAATGATCTGACTAACCGGGCGGGTGGGGTTATTTCTGGCCGGGATGTGAATGTTGTTGCCCTGACTGGCGATGTGATCAACGAGCGCACCGTCACCACTCACGAAAGCAGCAGCGGCTATCGCACCGAGCGCACCGACTTCATCGACAGCGCCGCCCGTATCGAGGCCGCCAACAACCTCACCGTCGGCGCCGGGCGCGACATCAACAACGTTGGCGGTGTGCTGAAAAGTGGCAACGACACCATTCTCGACGCCAAACGCGATATCAATCTCGTCGCCGCCGAACGCATCACCAGCGGCACCCGCGGCCGTCATCGCGACGAAGACATCAAGCAATACGGCTCCAGCCTTGAGGCCGGTCGCGACCTGACCGCCAACGCCGGACGCGACCTCAACGTTGTCGCCAGCCAGATCGATGCCAAACGCGACATCGCCATGGCCGCCGCAGGGAACTTGACCCTGGCTTCGGCGGCGGATGAACAGCACTCCTACAGCAAGAGTAAGAAGGTCACCCGTCAGGAAGATCACGTCGATCAGGTGTCTTCGACCGTGACTGCTGGGGGCCGCGTTGCACTGAGTGCCGGACAGGATCTGACGCTGGTGTCCAGCAAGGTGAAGGCTGAGAAGGAAGCCTACCTGGTGGCGGGGCGCAAGCTTGAGCTGTTGGCTGCGCAGAACTACCACTATTCGCTGTATGACATGAAGAAGAAGGGCGGCTTCGGCAGCTTGAAGATGCGTCGTGACGAAGTGACGCAAGTTACCCATGTTGGTAGCCAGATCCAGACAGGCGGCGACCTGATACTCAAGAGCGCCGCTGACCAACGTTATCAAGTCGCCAAGTTACAAAGTGGCAAGGATCTGACCATTGATAGTGGTGGTGCCATCAATTTTGAAGGTGTCAAGGATCTACACGACGAGAGCCATACCAAGACCGATAACAATGCGTTCTGGAACTCTGCGAAGGGAAAGGGCAATACCGACGAAACCTTACGTCAAACTCAGATGGCGGCGGCAGGTGAGATCACCATCAAGGCGGTTGAGGGCCTAAAGATCGATATCAAGCATGTCGATCAGCAAACGGTCAGCCAGACCATTGATGCGATGGTAAAAGCCGATCCACAACTGGCCTGGATCAAGGAAGCTGAGAAGCGCGGCGATGTTGACTGGCGACAAGTGAAGGAAATCCATGAGTCCTTCAAATACAACACCTCGGGACTGGGCCCCGCTTCGCAGTTGATCATCGCCATTGCCCTGGCGGCTGTGATGGGGCCGATGATGGGTGCTTTGAACTCCATTGCTCAGGCGGGAGCCATCAGTGTAGCGACCAAGGCGACGGTGAGTACCATTGATAACCGAGGCAACTTTGGTGCGGTGCTCAAGGATGTCACCTCCAAGGACAGCATAAAAGGCTACGCCGTATCGATGGCTACGGCAGGTGTTGCACAGGGGCTCAACTACAAGCCCAGCACCGTCAGCTTCAACACTGAGGGCTTTAAGACCGTCGCCATGAAAGTAACGGCGGACGCTGCGATTAAAACAGCCGTCTATGGCGGTAGTTTTAAAGACAACTTCGCGACTTCGGTGGCTGGAACAGCGGCAAGCATTGGTGGGGCATACGGCGCCGGGAAAATCGGTGACCAGCCACTCACCGAAGGTGGCTTGGAGAAGATCCTTCTGCACTCGGCCTTGGGCGGCCTGATGGCCGAGGTGATGGGAGGTGACTTCCGCACGGGAGCTATAGCGGGTGGTGCCAACGAGGTTCTGATCGGCTTGCTCGGAGATAAGTTACTGCCCTCTAACCTCAAGCCTGGAACGCCTGAGTACATACAGGCACAAGAAAACTTGGTCGCGCTTTCGAAGATCGCCGGTGTACTGGGGGCTGCGGCCACCAATGGGGATCTCGATGTTGCGGCGCAGGTCGCTGAAAACGGCACGCGGTACAACTTCTTAAACCATCGAGATGTTCTGGAGCTTGCTGAGAAAGCCAAAAACTGCGAACTCGAAGGTACCTGCGATGCTTTACAGGCTGAGGCGAATGCTCGGGACGCAGCAAATCGCCAGCGGCTAATGGATTGTCAGAGGCTCGGCAACTGTCCCGAAATTCGAGCGGAAATAGATGCTGGCTCCAAAGCCATAGACAATCTGGTTGCTACGTTACCGGAGGGGAAATCTGCAGATATTCTGGGGAAATTTACTGGAATAGGAGGCGGGAATACCCGCGATTGGACGACAGTCGGTCAGCTTCATATTGAGCAGGTTGCTCATATGTTTGTTGACGGAGACTCTCAGTGGGCGCCATCGTTTGGGCAGTGGCTGGATCAGTCGGGGTTCAGTCCGTTCTCTATCAATGCGCCTGGGTTGTCGGCCACGGTAGTCCCGGGGGGGATCAAGACCAGTACATCTGTATCTGCGGATAATGGGTATTTTGATGTTTTGCCGGGTAATAATGGTTCAAAATCCCCAGGTTATACGGTAGTACGCAGCGATAACGACTTTTCGTCATCGATTGGGGGAAATGGAAAACCAAAGGCATACATCAATGAAGATGGTGTTCTGGTTCCTCCTAACCCAGAGGGGACTGGTAGCATTCAAACACATGTGCGAGGAGGTGGTTCTGAAAACTCTCCCTACATCTCCGTAACCGACCCGAGTGCCGCCTCGAATCCTAAGGACTACGGCGCGCATAAAATCGAAATTGACGTGACACGATTGCAGCAGGATATTGATTCCGGTGTATTGCCAAATACCAAATTCTTGAGCAACCGTGAAATCGCGGCCGAGATGCAATCAAGGGTAGATGCGGCGCGGGAAAGGTACACGAACAACCCGTCCACGAAAAATGAGACTTCATTGACGAGGGCAGAGGCAGACTTGCGGAACATCACTCGTGACGGAGAGTGCTTGATCAAGGGCTGTGTCCCGGCAAAATATATAAAATTTATTGATTGATAGGTGCTCGTCATGGATCGGAAAACAAACGAACTGCTTAATAGCATCCCAGAACATGCTGACTATGCTGCCGATGCGGGAGATTTGGATCCGGAGGATATTCCGCAGGAAAGAATGGATGCTGTAATGGATTTGCTTCATCACGCGGACAATGATGTGGTGCGTTTTTTAGCTGCGAAGTTATTGACCAGTTGGGGGGTCCATGATGGCCTTATGGCCTTGGAAAAAAACATGGAAAGACCCGAAGCTGTCGAGGGCATCTATACTCATAGACTACACGGATACGATGATACTTATCGTCAGATACTTATGGCGGTGATCATGTATTTTGCCAATATGGCTGACAGAGGGGAGAAAGAAGTGGCGAGAGCCCAAGTCTATTCGCTCTTGTCGAAAATCATAGCGTTGGCGGGCAGTAAGCCTTTTGATATAGCTGATTTCCTTGCTTTTGTGAAGCGTGAAAAATATGTGGAGTATATACGTCTTCTTGAACAGCATCTTGTTTCGATAATTGACCATCCCGAAGTGCATCGTTGGAAAATTTATGATGCTATCGAACTGTTGATGAATTTTGAACCTGAGTTTGTCGTGTCACTGTTGAAAGAAAAAAACAAGACGATTGATGATTTCAGGCCTGCAGTTACGCCAGTGAACGGAAGGCAGAGTTAGGTCGGGCCTTGAAGGGAAGATGCAAAAGAATTAGAAGTTCTGTCGCTCGTTCTAAAGAAAGCGGGAATAGACCACGTTGTCAATTCGGTCTGCTGTTAATGATGATTACGTGTTTTGTAATTCACGATTTACTGCGGGAATCGAGTCCGTGATCGGACGACAAGCTCATCGAGGATGCTCAAGGAGGCCGGGAAGCATTAATTTCCATAACTGGAAACGTGCTCTGCTTCCGTTTCGCCTTTTAATCTGAAATAGGTCTGA
Source organism: Pseudomonas corrugata (assembly GCF_001269905.1). Lineage (GTDB taxonomy): Bacteria > Pseudomonadota > Gammaproteobacteria > Pseudomonadales > Pseudomonadaceae > Aquipseudomonas > Aquipseudomonas corrugata. The sequence continues at coordinate 65,758 of NZ_LHVK01000031.1, forward strand.
TATGAATGCACGGCAGGTAGAGCTTTGTAAGAATCTAAGGAGGATGAGCTCTGATCAAGCTGCTGATTGGTTGATTGGCACATATCCTATAGCATCTAATGACTGGGGAGAAGCAATCTTGCTCTTGTCGCATAGGTCTTGGAGAAAGGCGGAACAGCGGAGGCTGGCGAGTTATTATTTTAAGAAGTTACCTTTTTCTGGCTGTCGAGGGTATGAGGCTTTTGCATCTATTATGTCAGTGGGTTTAATGATTTTCTGTATTAAAGGCGCTCTGGCGGAGGTGTCTAGGCGAGATTTATTGCTCTATTATTTGGTTCCAGTATTGAATCGTGCAGCGAAGAATGAATTGGATCGACAAAGAATAAATGACCTTATTGTGGAGGTGTCATGAGTGTATTTGATGTTCTGGAAAAATGGACAAAACAGAACAGATTTGCAATAGGCGACCCGCTGTGTCGCTAGGCTGTAAGTGAGTTTATGCTTGTTTGCTATTTGTTTTCGCTTTTGTATTTTTTAGATATAGGAATTGATTGATGTTTCCACGATATTTCCGCTGGGTCTCGATGTTGGGTGTTCTTGCTGCCATAGGTTTATTCGCTTTTACAAGCCTACAAGTGTTTACCGGCAGCGCTCCGACAACAGATTTGATTCGTCCCGTCATCGGAGCTGTCGCGTTTGCCTGGGCTTTCACTCAATCGACCAAGGTCTGACCTGGGGTGAAAAAATCAGGGAGAAAAGGAGAGGATTTCCTTTTTCCACCTTGGCCTATTTAAAACGGACACCAAGGATCCCCACCGTTAGCGCTTTCCAATATCTTCGGAAAGTTACGTCCAAAGCCCCAGCCGGACGCAACGGCGGTTAGGGTGGTTTTGCAGACGGGATTTTTTTCCGAGACGATCACGTTCATATAGAACTGGTCGCCATAGATCGTCGGCGCCCAAAGCACCATGTCGCTTCTTTCGGCGTTGGTGTCAACTTTCAACTGGATGGTGCTGACGAGTGTTCCGCCCGTCGTGAGATTGGTTACTTGAGGGTGGTAGCAATGATTCAAATACCCTTGTACCCGTTCTACGACCACCGTCCGATCCTGCGTCAAGCAATACTCGGGGCTGGCTACGCCAGAGCGCAACAGGTCATCCTTGGTGTGCGGATGCAGCGAGCAGCCGCTCAGCAACAGAAAGGTGAGTGCTACGTATTTCCTATACATCAATGAGCGTCCTGATTGTTGGGTAGGCGGTGACACGGCGACAGGCTTTGTCTTCGTTATTTATCAGCGTTAATGGTTACGCTTACCTCTTTTCGCTCACCGGCAGAGGAGAGCTCATAGACCTTCATGACGTAGTCGTCTGCGATAACCGTTTCAATCAGATAGTTCTTTTGAGGTTCTGGTGTGAATACCTGAGCAGCCGGCTGTGGGGTGATGGAGTAGCCGAACAAGGAGTGCATGGGAATGCCGTTAAGGGTGGCTATTTGTCTCTTAACCGACGCACTCACTTTCAGGGGTTTTTCGGCCGTTACCAACGTATCAATGCTGTCCGTACCGCCTGCCATTTTCTTCAGATAGCCCGGTACGCGTTTGAAGTAGTTGGCGTCGTAGACGCGCTCGCCAGCGGAGGACATGGTGTACTCATTCGCGTCGGCAGCGCCGAGGAAATAGCTGACCGGATGATCACCTGCGCCGCCAAGGGTGCGAAAGGTAAGGCTTGCTTGGTGCTGATTTGATGCTAGCGGGATTACCGGCTTGGAGGAGGGCTGGACGCTCACTTGGCGACTTCCACAACCGGTGATTGCAAAGGCGAGCGTTACTGCTAAAGGAAGAGCGAGATAGGTTTTCATTCGATCCCTGAAATGAAATGGATTTGGCTGGTTAAGGTGCCTAGTTTACCTGGGCATTCATTGATGGGGGTAAATGGAAGCCAATCGATGGTTCTGTTATTCGCCTTGGACAACGCGCCCCGTGGCCCTGACGCCAACGGACAGGACGTGGTGAAGTCGTGGCACCGACCGTTTCGTCATCGAGCAGAAAACGGGGTAGGCGAGTCGTATGAAATGGTCGACTCAAAGAGAACGAAACACTTTGTATAAAGACCTTTCCCATTGACTTGCAGGACATTTCCTAGAAAATCCCAACCCCTTGCGCCTGCCGTTTCCGGTGCCTAGTCTTCGTCCACCGCTGCCAATTCAGCGGTCGGGTTTAGTCGCTCGGTATTCCGTTAGGCGCAAGGTCTTCTTGAAGTCAGGCTACAGTGTTGTCGCTGATTTTATGGTGGCTGTGCGCAGGGCACCCTCGGGTGCGCCGGTTTCCTAACGTCCCGGTCGACTAACCTGCGTACAGCCGCCACCCCACCTCGTTTAGTCGCGAGCAGTGGCGGCTCCAACTGACGTTAGGAGTACCCATGGACAAACTCATCCCAGACCCACCCATCCCACCGCTGCACCTGGACATCGCCGCCGATGCCAACGCCGAACGCGTCATCGATTCCTACCTGAACCCCAAACCCGCCCAATCCGACGAGAAACCATCCCCCGACCAGCTCTTCACCATCGTGGATGGCGTCGATGCCGAAAGCCTGTTGGCCAACCTCAGCGAAACCCTGGCTTCCGCCAATGTCATGGCCGGTGACCTGGCGTTCGAGCTGGAAGGTTCTCGGCGACATTTTGCCTTGGGGCTGCAGCAGTTGATCGAACTGGGCCAACTCTTGGCAAACCGGGCATTGGACACCGTCGATCCTCGATAGAAACTTAAAGTTTGGGTTTGGTCGATGATCAAACCCGTTTTTTGCGGCAGCATACGCAACCTGCTCACTTCGGACGCATAGACCGTGCGGACCTCCAACCGCAGTGCCCTGATCGCCCAACTCGCCACCGCACCCGATGACATTGCCGCGCGTGCCGCGCTTTATCGCGTCCTGCTTGATACGGCGGAGGTTTCGCTGGAGGCGTTGCGCGTTGCCGCTGGCCTCTGCGATCCGGCCGCCATGGCCGTGATTGCCCAGTTGAACACCACACCCCACAGGAATCGTCCCGGTCCCTTGTTGCCGCAGCTTCGCGGACTGCCGGTGGATCATGTGGCGCTGGACGATGCCGAGCCGCATTGGCTTGATGCATTGGCCGGGCTGCCGTTGCGTACGCTGATACTCAACGGCCCGAGGTTCCGTTGCGGTCCGGATATATGGCGGCGTTTGCCGGGTGTTGCCCTGGAACATCTGGAGATCAGCAGCTTTTCCCGCGACGATGACGCGACCAGTCTGCCGTCACTCGAACGCCTGCGCTGCCTCAAGTTGGACACCTATGGTGAAGACTTCGACGACAGTTTCCTCCGGCAACTGGGCAGCAGGCTGCAAGAGTTGTCATTGAACCGTTGCGATGACCTCACGGACGACGGCCTTCGGGCGCTGTCGTCATTCAGGTTGCGCTCACTCACCTTGCAACGCGCCGGAGAGCTGACTTCAGCGGGAATGCGGCACTTGTGCGCGCATCCACTCGAACAACTGACCATCAGCTCAAGCGGCGCCATCTTGCGGGATCCTTCCTGGCTTGCCGATATGACGGCCTTGCGCTCGCTGAGCCTCGATGACTGTTACGCCTCGGACACCCTGCTTGATGCCATCCGTGACCTGCCGATCGAACGGCTTTCGTTGCATTCCGCGTACCTCTGCGAGGACGACTTCGATGGACTCGAAGGCATGCCGCTTGCCGATCTGGATCTCAAATGCTCACGCCAGGTGATCGAGCGTCTGGACGTGCTGCACGGGTTTCCACTCAAGCATCTGGGGCTTTCCGATGTGCAAGGCATCGACGCGCAGACATTGCGTGATCTGGAGGGGCTCGGCCTGGAATCGCTGGACCTGTCGTTGAACGAGGTGAGCTGGAAGATGCTGAAGCAACTGGCCGGCCTGCCGCTGAAGCGGCTGAATCTCAGTTTCTGTCAGGGCATGGATGGCAAGACATTGCGCAAACTGACCGAGTTGGGCCTGCCGTTGGAGCAACTTGAAATCAGCGGCCTGGACCTGCGCGATGCCGACCTGGCCTGCCTGGGCAACTTGCCGCTGAAGCGCCTCGGCTTGTACGAAAGCCCGTGGCTGACCGACGCCGGCGTCGCTCATCTTGCGGGGCTGCCGTTGCGAGACCTGACCCTTGCGGCGGGGCCGGGGGAATCGCAGCTTACGTCAGCCATGGTGCCGGTGCTGGAGCGGTTGCCGCTGGAGAAGTTGTCGTTGCGCAATGGCTCGGGGATCAGCGCAGAGGGTTGGGATCGCTTGGCACGGTTGTCGGCCCACGTGAGCGGGCCTGGTATTTGACGCCCGTACTTTAAATCCGGGCCTCGATAGAAATAGGCAAGGCTCCCAGGCAAACCGGCATAGGTGCCCCATTTCTCGATAGCTACCATAACCCCGTACCTATCGATTGGAGCTCGCCATGCACAGCAGTAAAACCCTATTCATCACGGGCGTGAGCAGTGGCTTCGGCAACGCCTTGGCCCGGGAGGCACTTGCAGCGGGTCACCGGGTCATCGGAACCGTGCGCAGTGAGGCGGCCTTGCAGGCCTTTGAAGCGCTTTCAGCGGATCGTGCCTACGGCGTCATCCTGGATGTCACGGACTTCGACCGGATCGACAGCGTTGTCGCGGCGACGGAGGCCGCTCATGGTCCGGTCGATGTGTTGGTCAACAATGCCGGCTACGGGCATGAAGGCATTCTCGAAGAGTCGCCGCTGGAGGAGATGCGGCGTCAGTTCGACGTCAATGTGTTCGGCGCAGTGGCGGTGATCAAGGCGTTCCTGCCTTATTTCCGCACGCGGCGTGCCGGTCATATCCTCAATATCACCTCCATGGGTGGCACCATCACGATGCCGGGCATCGCTTACTATTGCGGGAGCAAGTTCGCCCTAGAGGGCATCTCCGATACGCTGAGCCAGGAACTGCGCCCGTTCAACATCTTCGTCACAGCCGTCGCGCCCGGCTCGTTTCGAACGGATTGGGCGGGTCGTTCGATGCGCCGCACGGCGCGTAGCATTGCCGACTACGACGCCAGTTTCGATCCGGTACGCAGGGCACGCGAGGAGAAAAGCGGCAAGCAGCTCGGCGATCCACAGAAGGCCGCGCAAGCGATGCTGCAAGTGATTGCCAGCCCGACGCCACCTGCACACCTGTTGTTGGGCAGCGATGCGCTCAGCCTGGTGCGGGCCAAGTTGAGCCATGCGGCCAACGAGATTGATCAATGGGAAGCGCTCACCCGTTCGACCGACGGTTGACCGGCAAGCAGGAGGATGTCGATGACTGAGGCCGACTCACGCACTTCGCGCATGGTGCAGTTGATGGAGAAGCTGGCGCCAGTCGAGGGCTACAATCTCAGCGCGCTGGAGGACATCCGTTTCCTGCGTTCGAACCGGCCGCTGGCGCGCACGCCGGTGTTGTATGACCCCGGTATCGTGATTCTGTGCCAGGGTCGCAAGCGCGGTTATCTGGGCGATGACGTTTACGTCTACGACGCCCAGCACTACCTGGTGGTGTCGGTCCCCGTGCCGTTTACCATGGAAACCGACGCCAGCGACGCAGAGCCCATGCTGGCGGTCTACATGCGCCTCGACTTGCAGCTGGCCAGCGAGTTGATGCTGCAGGTCGACGAAGCCCTCGGTCCAAGCGATGCCCCGCCCAAGGGCATGTACGCCTCGCCCATGGACGATCAGTTGTGTGCCTCGACGCTGCGCTTTCTTGAAGCCATGAGCCACCCGGGCGAAGCGCAGATACTCGGGCCGTCGCTGATACGGGAGATCTACTACCGCATCCTGACCGGCGAGCAGGGCGGCTCGATGCGCGCCGCGTTGAGTCGCCAAGGGCACTTCGGCCAGATCACCCGCGCGATCCGGAAAATCCACAGCTGCTACGCGGAACGTCTCAGTGTCGAGACGCTTGCCCGGGAAGCCAACATGAGCGTGCCTACCTTTTACCTGTACTTTCGCAACGTGACGGACGCCTCACCCATGCAGTACTTGAAGTCGACGCGCCTGCATCAAGCGAGGCTGCTGATGCTGCGCAACGCGATGAGCGCTTCGACGGCGGCGTTCAACGTCGGCTACGAAAGCGCCTCGCAATTCAGTCGTGAGTTCAAGCGCCTGTTCGGTCGGGCGCCCCAGGCTGAGATCGAATGGATGAAGGCGACTTATGCCTTGCCGGCGCCGTCCGGGTCGTCCAGTTATGTTTCGTCGCATTAGCGTGGGGTCGGAACGGCAAACATGGCATTGAACATACGCTGCCCATAAAGGCCGACGGCCAGGCCGAGCACGATCAGTACCACCGCCAGCACTTTGTTCAACGACACACTCTCGTGGAAGACGAAGACCGAACCGAGCATCCCGAAAATCGGCACCAGCAACGACAACGGCGCCACGGTGGACACCGGGTGGGTCTTGAGCAACGAGTTCCATATCCAATAGGCGAACAGGGTATTGGGGTAGACCTGGAACAGAATCGACAGCACGGCGGTCGTGTCTACCTGCTGGATGAATGAGCTATAGCCGGTGTTGCCGTTGATTGCATAGTCGAGGGCGAACAACGGGATCGGCGCGAAGGCGCTGGACCAGACCAGAAAGCCGAAGACATCCCGAGTGCTGGCCTTCTTGTTGATGATGTTGGCGACGCTCCATGAGGCCGCGCCAACCAACACCAGAAACACCCCCGGCAGGCTGACCGAACCGTCGCTGATCATGATGATGCACAAGAGCCCGCCGAGGGCGATCAGCATGCCCAGCACTTGGAAACGGGTCAGTGCTTCCTTGAACACCCATCCGCCCAGCAGCAGGGTGAAGAACGCGCTGAATTGCAGGATCAGGGAAGCGATGCCTGCCGAGAGTCCAGCCTTGATGCCCAGGTTGACCACACCCCACAGACCGATACCGAACACCAGTCCATAACCGATGAGGTAGCGCCAGGGCACATCGGGCTTGCGGATAAAGAGGATCGCCGGAAGCGCACAAAGGCTGAAGCGGATGCCCGCCAGAATGAACGGATCCACGGTGGCCAACCCCAGTTTGATCACCGAGAAATTGATTCCCCAGATTGCCGTGATCAGTACAGCCAACGCTAAGTGCCATGGTTTCATTGATGAGTCGCCTTGATGAGGGGGAGCGGTGTCATGCTGAAGTCAGCTGCAGGTACAACCAATACAACAGGGCCGTGCCACTGATGGCTGCGCCCAACAGGCAAACGCTCACCCAACCGAAGTGTGCGTAAGTGTAAGTGGCAGCAATCGCGCCCAAGCCGCTGCCGACTGAGTAAAAGCACATGTAGGCGCCCACCAGGCGACTTTGTGCATCGGGCCGCGCCGCGATGATCAGGCTCTGGTTGGTCACGTGAACGGTTTGCACGGCGAAGTCCAGCAGGACGACCCCGACCAGCATGCCCAGCAACGAGCTTTCAACCAACGCGGTGGGCAACCAGGACAAGGTCAATAGCCCTAGGGCAATGCCCGTGGTGCGATTGCCGAGCCCTTGGTCGGCCAAACGCCCGGCGCGCGTAGCGGCCAAGGCTCCCGCCACTCCGGCCAGACCGAACAGGCCGATCTGGGTATGTGAAAGCGACAGTGGCGGCGCGCTCAGCGGCAGCACCATGGCGGTCCACAGCACGCTGAATGCCGCGAATATGAGCAGGGCAAAGGTGCCTCTGACGCGCAGCGTCCGCTCTGTCAGGTACAGCTGTAGTACCGAGCGCAGCAACCGCCAGTAGCTGCCCCTGGCCGGCGGCGTTGTCGATGCCGGCATGGTTCGGTACAGCAGCCACGCCATGCCCACCATCAAGACTGCCGAGCCGAAGTAGACACCTCGCCATCCGGCCAGGTCGGCGACTGCGCCAGAGACGAAGCGGGCGAGGAGGATGCCCAGCACCACGCCGCTGGTCACGGTACCGATGGCCTCGCCGCGCTGCTCCGGGCTCGCCAGTGTGGCGGCGTAAGCGACCAACGCCTGCACCACGACCGCCATCAGGCCGACCAGTACCATCGCGCCGAGCAGCATGCCCCAACTTTGCGCCAGCCCTACCGCGCACAAGGCCACGGCCGACAGCAGCAGTTGCGTCAGAATGAGTTTCTTGCGATTCAGCAGATCGCCCAAGGGCACGATGAACAGCAGGCCCAGCGCATAACCCACCTGGGTTGCCGTGACCACCACCCCGACAGTGCCGGGTTGAACCGACAGGCTGGTGGCCATCGACTCCAGCAGCGGCTGTGCGAAATAGACATTGGCCACAGCCATCGCGCAGGTGATAGCGAAGAGAAATGTCTGGTGACGGCTGAGGGTGGCTGCACCTACCCTAGGGAGCGGTGTGCTGGCTCCTACTGTTCTTTCGGCTTCGACGTCCATGTTCAAAGGTCCCTCAGCTTAAACGTCGTTGTTAGGCTGGTTTCAAAACAAAACTGATTCGTTGTTTTCTAACAAACCAGGTTTTAATATGCAACCAGTTTTTCCGGCGCTAGAGCGTCCTCATCAACACGTTGTCCAGGAAGGTGGGAGAGATCATGGCCAGACAGGCACTGCTGGCGCAGAGCGAATGCCCCGTGGCGCGGACCCTTGAAGCCATCGGAGATCGTTGGGCGCTGATGATCATCCGCGACGCTTTCGATGATGTTCGGCGCTTCAGCGAGTTCCAGAAACGCCTTGGCCTCGCCAAGAACATCCTGGCGGTAAAACTCAAGATGTTGGTCGAGTTGGGGATATTCGAAATCCAACCGGCGTCCGACGGCAGCGCCTACAAGGAATATGTACTCACCGAGATGGGGCGCTCCGTGTTTCCCATCGTGGTGAGCATGCGCCAGTGGGGAGAGCGCTTCCTCTTCAACAAGGGCGAGCATTATTCGGTGCTGCTGGACAACGACTTGTCGGAGCCAGTCGAGACCATCACGGTCCGTTCAAAGGCGGGCAGGGTATTGGCTGCGCAAGATTGTCACCGTCGGGTCGTCAGGCGGGATACCTGACCGGCCAAGCCCCTGAGGCAGTCGCATCCGTCAGAGGGCTACGCAAACCTGGCGCCTACACGACAGAGGCATCGCCAGTTTGCTGCACCAACGCCATTGCGAATTTGCCCAGGCCCACCGACCAGTCCGAATAGTCGTTCTCATGCATGAAGATGAAAATATCCTGCGGGCGAACCTGCGCCTGGGCACCGAGATGGTCAGCGATTTTTTTGTACAGGTCGCGTTTCATGGCGTCACTGCGACCCCTGCGCAGCGTGATTTCAATCACCACGAGCTTGTCTGAACGAGCGACGCCATTGAAGGTGCGGCTGTAGAAGAACTGCTCCGGATCATAGTCGGTGACCAGGTTGAACAGTTCATCCTCGGGCATGCCGATGCTCTCGACCAGCGCTTGATGGATGCCATCGACGATGTGTTGGCGTTGCTGCGGGCTGGTGCCCTTGATGACGGCTGTGCGAACGAATGGCATGTGAGGCTCTCTCAATTGCTTTGGGTGGGGCTCCTGCCGTTCCGGCATCCAGGACAGGCGGCCGGATGTGCTGGTGCAGCGGGATTCTGCAAAAACGAGGCGTGCCAGGAAAACGATTTATGGGCCTGAAGTAATTGAGTTAAAGTCACTTAATGAAACGTCGCCTCCCCCCATTGAATGCTCTGCGCTCCTTCGAGGCCGCCGCCCGGCTGGGAAGAATGACGTCTGCCGCCGATGAACTTTCGGTCACGCCCGGGGCGGTGAGTCGCCAGGTACGCCAGTTGGAGTTGAGTCTTGGGGTAGAGCTGTTCGAGGGCACCAAGAACAAACCGCAACTCACCGCCGCCGGCAAAGAACTCCTGCCGGATCTCACGGCTGCACTGGATCGGATCGAAGCCGCAGTCGGCCGAATCAGGGATACCGCGACGGGTATTCTGGACGTGTCCTGCTTCAGCACCTTCACGGTCAAATGGTTGATACCCCGCCTTTTCGATTTCAATGTGAAGTACCCGGACATCAAGGTTCGCTTGAGCTCTTCAGGCGACACGAGCGATCCGGGGCGTGATCGGTATGACGTGATGATCACGGCTGAGCAGGGTCGGCTCGATGGTCAGGAAAACACCCTCCTGTTATTCCCTGAGCGATTGGGTATCGTCCTGTCACCGGCGTTATCCGCGCGTATCCAGTTGACTGAACTCAGTTCGATTTTCCTGCACCCACTGCTGCACACCAAAACGCGCCCGAATGCCTGGACAAGCTGGGGGGATGCGATTGGATACCAAGCCAGCGCACCGGCCGGCTTGGAGTACGAACATTACTATTTCACCTTGGAAGCCGCGATTGCCGGGCTGGGGATCTGCGTCGCCCCCTGGCACCTGGTGGCTGACGACATTCGCCTTGGCCGCCTGCTGGCACCATTCGGGTTTCATCAGAGCAGCTATTGCTATGTGGCGAAGCGGAGTCCGGAACGTAGTAAGAAATTGGAGTTGTTTTGCGAATGGTTGATGGCCCAGGCGCAGCGGGACGGCTTGCCTGGGGCTGGCCAGGGGCGATCGCCGGAGTAGTCTCAAGTTTAAAAATAACGCTTACCGGCAGCAGCACCCGCCGCCGTTCCCGCCACACCCCGAGGTTTTCTTGCTCGCTACGCTTTCCACTGTCGCCAGCTGTGCCGGGTAGCCCGCGTCCTCCAGGGCTGCAAGCAGCGGATGGCTGTCCGAAACGCCGCTGACCTTCACCCGTCCGGCTTGCAGATCCACGGTGACGTCACTGACGCCTTCAAGTGGGCGCAGCGCTTCGGTGACATGTTTGACGCATGAACCACAGCTCATGCCTTGGACTTGCAGTTCTACAGTCTTCATCGGTGACTCCTCACAAAAAGTGATCATGGAAAAACAGACGCATGAGGCTCTTCTGCGACCTTGGCTCATCCTCAACCTTGCTGCCGTGGCAAGGTCAAGGGGTCGTTTTTAGTCAGTCAATGGAGGCCTGGCGCAGACGCAATGCGTTGAATACCACCGACGCCGAGCTCACGCTCATGGCCAGCGCGGCAATGAGTGGCGACAGAAGGTGGCCGGTCAGCGGGAAGAACAAGCCGGCGGCTAATGGGATGCCCATGGCGTTGTAAAGGAAGGCGAAGGTCAGGTTCTGGTGCATGTTTCTCACCGTTGCTACTGACAGGCTGCGGGCACGCAGGATACCGAGCAGATCGCCCTTGACCAGGGTGACCTGGGCGCTGTTCATCGCCACATCAGTGCCAGTGCCCATGGCGATACCGACATCCGCGCGCGCCAATGCAGGGGCGTCATTGATGCCGTCGCCGGCCATCGCCACGCGGTGTCCGGCTTGTTGCAGAGCGGCCACCAGACGTTCTTTATCTTGCGGCTTGACCTCGCCATGCACCTCCCCGATGCCCAACTGGCGAGCGACCGAGCGAGCCGTCGTAAGACCGTCGCCAGTGGCCATGATGACCTTGACGCCATCCGCCTGCAAACGCTCGACGGCCAGCCTCGTGGTGGGTTTGATGGGGTCGGCAACCGCCAGCAGACCCGCCAGGGCACCATTGACTGCCAGGTACATGATGCTCGTACCGTCGTCGCGCAGCTTTTCGGCATGCACGTGCAAACTCTCGGTGGAAACGCCCGCCTCCTGCATCAACGCGGTATTGCCCAGCATCAGGCGCCGCCCCTCGACGTGACCGCTTACACCAATACCCGAGGCTGACTCGAAGGTTTCAGGTGTTGCCAGTTGCAGCCCTGCGGCACGAGCCTGTTCGACGATGGCGTGGGCCAATGGATGCTCACTGCCCTGATCCAGGCTGGCGGCCAGGCGCAGCACCTCATCCTGAGTAAAACCGGATACGGCTTCGACGCTATGGAACGCTGGTCGACCCTCAGTGAGGGTGCCGGTCTTGTCGACTATCAGGGTGTCTATCTTGCGCAGGTTTTCGATGGACGCGGCATCGCGAAACAATACGCCGCTGCCAGCGGCTTTCCCGGTGGCGACCATGACGGACATCGGTGTCGCCAGGCCAAGGGCGCACGGACAGGCGATGATCATGACCGCGACCGCATTGATCAACCCGAACACCCAACTCGGCTCGGGCCCCCACAGCCCCCAGCCGAGAAGAGTCAGCGTGGCGATACTAATCACCACCATCACGAAATAGCTGGCAATCACGTCGGCCAACCGTTGCATCGGCGCTTTTGAGCGTTGTGCCTGCACCACCAGCTGCACAATCTGTGCGAGCAGGGTCGCCGACCCTATCTTCTGTGCCTGCATCACCAGACTGCCGTGGATGTTGAGGGTGGCGCCGATCAGCGCGTCGCCGGCCCGCTTCATTATCGGTATGGGTTCGCCGGTGAGCATCGACTCATCCACAGCGCTTTCGCCTTGCAACACCTGGCCATCGACAGGCACTTTTTCGCCAGGGCGCACACGTAACGTGTCGCCGCTGTGTACGTGCGTCAGTGGGATGTCTTCTTCCGTGCCGTCGGCATTGATCCGACGGGCAGTCTTTGGCGCCAGTCCAAGCAGCGACTTGATGGCAGCCGAGGTTTGCGAGCGAGCCCTGAGCTCGAGCATCTGGCCGAGAAGGGTCAGTGAGATGATCACCGCCGCCGCTTCGAAGTACACCCCGATGCGGCCGTCCATCATGAAGTTGCTGGGGAATACCTCGGGGGCCAGGGTGGCCACGACGCTGTAAAGGAAGGCTGCCGCCGTACCGAGTGCGATCAGCGTCCACATGTTCGGACTTCGCTGAATCACCGAGCGCACACCGCGCACATAAAACGGCCAGCCCGCCCAAAGCACCACGGGGGCGGCCAGTCCGAACTCGATCCAGTTTTGCGTGGGGCCGTGAAACAGCACCAAGACATGGCCGCCCATGGCCAAGACGGTGACGATTATTGTCAGTGGCAACGTCCACCAAAAGCGCTGGGTGAAGTCCTTGAGTTCCGGGTTCTCCTCTTCCTCCAGTTCGGGAATCACCGGCTCCAAGGTCATGCCGCACTTGGGGCATACACCGGGACCGATCTGCCGAATCTCCGGATGCATGGGGCATGTGTATTCAGCGGCACCCGTTAACGGTTCTGCTGCTGCCTGGTGGACGTGTTCGATATTCACTTGAGCTATTCGATAACGCTCGGGCGCTGCCCGGAAGGTCGCTTGGCATTTCTGGCTGCAGAACCGGTAGTTCTGCCCCTCATATTCCGTGCTGAACGGGCTGTCGTGACTGACGGGCATGCCACATACCGGGTCATGGGCGCTAGTGTTCTGCATTGGGCGGTGCTGTTGGCCAACCTCAGGGGTGTTCATGAGCTACCTCCTGTTCGCATCCTTGATCGAGGCTGAGGCTTCGCCGTGATGACCGTGACCACCTTGGTGGTGCCCGAAAAAATGCATCAACGGGCACAGCAGCAAAATCATGTAAGGCAGTAAACCCAGCACATGGCCGTAGTGTTCTCTTGCCAGATAGAACAGCACGATCACCAGCACCATACCCAGCGCTATGCCGGGTTTGCTCCTCCAAAATGCTGGAGGGATATTTGCGGAAGGTGGTGAGTCCATCATGGTCTTGTACTCCAGAGGGACGTGCTGTTAGTGACGCGTCGTATTGGTGGACGGGCGACGGTTTACCCTTGGCCTACTGGCAAGGGTAAACCGACGTTGCCTACAGGCTTGTACGCGTCACTTGTTCATCGGTATCTTCATCATGCTCGATTGCTGGTCCATCATTCTCATCATCATGTTCATCATTCCCCTCCCCATGCCGTCCTGATTGCCGGACATGCCCATACCCATACCCATACCCATACCATTACAGTCCTCATGCAGCATGGCCATGCTGTCCCTCATCGTCTTCATGCTCTCCTGCATGGCGGCGCGGCGCTCGGCTGGGGTCTTGGCGGCGGCTGCCTTGTCGTAGGCAGCCTGCATTTTCTGCATATGCTCGGTCATGACATTGTTTCGCGTTGCCTCAGTGGCTTCGCTTGTCTGGGCGGGCGCGGTCGGCGCTTGCTCGACCGCCGAGGCCATGAGTGGACTGCTCACGAGCAGGGTGGCGAGGATGAATTTCAATGAGGCATGCATGGCAATCTCCAAAGGATGAGGACAACTCAGGTAATACCAATCCGCGCCGGGCTGGCGCAGTCAGACAGTGCGCCGAAGATCGGCGCGCAGAAGGTCGGATTAATCGTTCAAACGCACGAAAATCAGACGGACAGGCGGTCTGGCGGGTACAGGACGCCGTAGTGCAAGAAAGGCAAAAGCGGGGAGGGGGACGGGATACAAAATCAGCAGCGCAGGGATCAGGAACAGAAACGTCCAACTGAACAGATCAAATGTTTGAAGAGGGAGCGAAGGACCAATCGCTATCGCCGCATCGGCGCAGTGCTGAAGGCAACCGACGGCATGGGCTTCGTGGCCATCGTCATCTTGCGCGGTGTTCAACGAGGCATGAGTTGTAGCCGGATTATGGCTGGGCTGAACCAGACACCCCTGGGCCGCCGCCAGACCAAATGCCAACACCCACAGCACGATGGCGAGGCGTAAGAACGCTGGTTGACGATGGCGAAACCAGGACATGGAGAGTCTCCGGTGCTGATTAGCGGGTTCTGGTTTTTAACGTACAGCACATTGGGGGGGCTAGGTTGATCTGTATCAATTTATACGGAGGGGGCGATGCTTGTGTAATGGTTGAATTGGCGGTTTGCGTTGACGTCTGAGGTAGTTATCCGCGCCGTGGCGTGCGAGCGGGCGATTGATGGTATCCCCCGGTGTCAGGATAGTTGTCGCCTCTCCGAATTTTCCTGAAAAAGCAGATCGGGGGCGGAAAGAGACTGTTCGTGCCGTACTATTCACCTGAACGCAAAGCCGCATTGCTCAAGATGCTGCTTCCTCCGCTCAACCTGTCGATGGCCGAGGTTTCCCGGCGCGAAGGGGTCAGCGAAATGTCTTTGTCGAACTGGCGCAAGCAGGTCGGTTCTGAAGGAAACGCAGTGCCCGATAACACCTCATCGACCCAGAACTGGACAGCCGAAATCAAGTTTGCTGTCGTCCTTGAAGCCGCCGGCCTGTCCGAGATTGAACTGGGTGAGTACTGCCGCCGTAAAGGCCTGTATCCCGAGCAAATCAGCGCCTGGAGGCAAGCCTTCATCAGTGGCCAGAAGACGGAAAAAGCCCAGCAAAAAGACGATCGCGAACAAGCCCGTAAGGACAAGAAACGCATCCAGGAACTTGAGCGTGAACTGCGCCGCAAAGACAAGGCGCTGGCTGAAACCGCCGCGTTGTTGGTGCTGCGAAAAAAGCTCAACGATTACTGGGGGATCGACAACGAGGACAGCTAACGGCTTTGCCAGAGCGGCAGTTACTCGTAACCTGGTTGAATGAAGCGCAAATGGCCGGAGCCCGGAAAATCAGGGCCTGCCAGGAAGTCGGCCTCTCGCTCAGAACCTTGCAGCGCTGGACTGAAACCGAGGCTATTCAGGCTGACGCCCGAACGACCACACTACGACCCACGCCGCGTAATGCGTTGAGCGAGATCGAGCGACAGGCAATCCTGACGCTGTGCAACAGCCCGGCGTACGCCGACCTGCCGCCGAGTCAGATCGTGCCGAGACTGGCCGATCAACAGCGCTATCTGGCATCGGAAGCCACGTTTTATCGGGTGCTGCGGGCTGCGGGTCAACAACAGCATCGAGGTCGTAGCCAGCGCCCGCGACGGCATGCGGCACCGACGACCCACACGGCCAAGGGGGCGAATCAGGTGTGGTCGTGGGACATCACCTACCTGCCGTCGCCGGTGCGTGGCAAGTATTACTACTTGTACCTGATCGAGGACATTTACAGCCGCAAGGCCGTGGGCTGGGAGGTTTACGAAGAGGAAAGCGGTGAGAAGGCGGCTGCGTTGCTGCAGCGTAGCGTGATCGGCGAGCAATGTTTGCATGAACCGCTGGTACTGCACTCGGACAATGGTGCCCCGATGAAATCACTGACGCTGTTGAGCAAGATGCATGACCTGGGCATCACACCGTCACGTGGCCGACCGCGTGTGAGCAATGACAATCCATACTCGGAATCGCTGTTTAGAACGTTGAAATACTGCCCGCAATGGCCGGCAGATGGCTTTGCCAGCCTGGACGCCGCACGCATCTGGGTCAGGGATTTCATGCGTTGGTACAACCACGAACACCGGCATAGCCGGATCCGCTTCGTGACCCCGGCGGAGCGGCATCGAGGGCAGGATCAACAGATCCTGGCTCAGCGTCATGAACTGTACGAGCAAGCCCGAAAGAAAAGCCCGGAACGCTGGTCTGGACGAACACGGAACTGGGAGCCGATAGGCACGGTGCTGCTGAATCCGGATCGAGAGCTGCAGGCCGAGAAAAGAGCAGCATAGTTAGACGGTGACGCGACAACTACCTTGAAAAACGCCGAGGCAGGCCAAGCAAAAGGGCCTGAAGTTGCTCTGTATCCAACTGCAATTCACTGCCTTGCCGAACACCTGGCCAATGGAATTTACCTTGGTTCAAGCGACGTGCCGCCAGCCAGACGCCAATCCCATCATGTACCAGCACTTTGACCCGAGTCGCACGGCGATTGGCAAACAGATAGGCGCAGTGCGGCTTCGCCGCACCGAACACCGCGGTCACTCTGGCCAGCGCCGTTTCAGTTCCGGCGCGCATGTCCATGGGCTCGGTGGCAAGCCAGATGGCGTCGATGCGGATCATCGTAAAAGGTCTCGAAGGAATGCGGCACAGGCAGCAGCATTATCGGTTGGCCAGTTCACTTTGACGGTGCCGCGTGGGTGCAGAATCTCAATGCTGATATTCGCTGAGGATCCGTGGGCTGTTTCGTGTATAGGCAACGGGATGAATGCAGGTTGGAGCGCCGTGCTTTTCTGCGCTTGCACCCGAATCCATTTGTGAACGAGGTTCGCGTTGAGGCTATGGCTAAGGGCAACGCTGGCAATCGAAGCGCCGGGTTGGACACACTCTTGAATGACCCGGGCCTTGAAGGATTTGGAATACGAACGGCGTGTCGGCTGCATGAAATACCCGCTTAAAAGGCTAGAACTGGTGTGCACTTAAATTTAAGTGCACACCATGTCCTGGCTTTGCGGGGCCGGGTAGATGACTTGGCCGGACGCATACAATGACTCGGCGCTGAGTTTCCGCGAGATAATTCTCGAGAAAAAGATCGGGCTAGCGCCAGGTGTACTGGTCTATTCAGGTGGGTACGGCTCAAACGTCATGGAAGGTGAGTTCACTCGCCAGGATGTTGTGCGGGACCAGTCACCGGCCTATCAGGCAATGCAACAAAGCGCTTCGCCCAAGGCGATAGCAGTCATCGAGAAGTTGGCCAGAGCCTCGGCGAAGGGAAGGCTCAGAGAGTCGGACTTGGTGCTCTTGGAGGGCATCGCAGGCTTGCTAGAGAAGGCTAACGCCGAAAAACCTTGAGCCCAGATGCAAAAAGCCCGGCGCTAGGCCGGGCTTTGGAGATGGAGATGGAGATGGAATTATTTACATTTTGCAGCCATAAACTCGCCAGATTTCGACGAGCGGATCACGTCCTTCTGCTCATCAATGGCCGCACGAGCCGCCATATGATAAATCTCTCGCCTTTCTTCCGCGGACCCGTGGCGGAAAAATTCAGACATTGTCGACGAACCATGAGGCTTCGTCGAAGCGCCTGCTGCCTTTTCGCCTTTCATGGGAATACTCCGTTCAAAATACGTTCAAGCTCGTTGGGATCATAGGGCTGGTTGATAAACCCGTCAATTTCGTCAGCTGAAAGGCCAATGCCAATATCGCCGTTCGCGCCATCGTTGTCCTTGATGATCACATCCACCTGCAACGCATCCTGAAACTCACGCTTGAGAGTACAGACAGAGACCTTTGCAGCATAGAATTGTCTGACAAACTCAGGTCAAGGAATATTCCTTCCGTCTTTCCTTTCTCTCGCGAGAACAAACTCCCAGGCAAGCTCAGGACGCTGGTAGACGTAGATTACTTGGGCGGACCTGTTCTCTTTATCAAGGGCTCGCGAGATATTTCGGCGCGCCACTTCAAGATTCGCAAGAGTCCCATCCAGCAGGAACGATTGACGTCGCTGGTAAACCAAATCCAGGGTTCGCTCAACAATGGTCGTTACCCCGCGCTGGAAAAGACTGGAGTTTCGCCCCGTGTACTCAGGAAAATAAACTCTAAAATCATCAGGATCAATCCGTAACGCCTTCGATCCACCGGCTTGCATCATTCCAATAAACGCCCGGGACACCTCAGTTTTCCCTGCGCCCGGCGACCCAGCCATGAACACAGAGACTGGGTACTCATCGCTCGAATAGGTCTCCAAACAGGCCAGATCCCGGGCGATACGGGTTCGGTTTTGCTTTGCAAATACCACAGCACGCTCAGAAATGGCTTGCTCTTCCTGCGTCATGGATTCATCCCTCTAATGGGCAGGACTTTAACACCCCTATCCTGCGAAAGCCCGGCGTATGGCCGGGCTCTCTGCATTTGCTAGGTCAGCAAGTCCTCTTCCCTGCTCCGCCACATTGCCTGAAGCTTGGTCAGCCCCTTGCCTGTGATCAGCGTGGAGCACGTTGGGACGATGCCGTCCATTGGATACTCGAAGGTGCCGAGCTTCACATCGAGCAGAGCTGGCGTTCTGAGGTGGGAGTTTTGCAAAAGTTTTGCAAATCGCAGACAACAAAAAAGGGCCCACCTTTCGGTGAGCCCTTCTAGACCGCCCAGCAGAGCGGATTTTGTTTGGTAGGCGCGATTGGACTCGAACCAACGACCCCCACCATGTCAAGGTGGTGCTCTAACCAACTGAGCTACGTGCCTGCTGTGAGGCGGCATTCTACGGAATTCCGAAGGGGTGTCAACACCTTTTTTTCACCTAACCCTATGAATATGCAAAATATTTAATTTCCCCCACGGGATGGAGATTTTGGGGGTGGCTGGCGGCCGATTTTTATCTCGGGTAGGATCTGTGCACTCGTAAAAAATATAAAACAGAGGTTGCAGAATGGCGAACACACCTTATCCAGCGTCCTATTACGCCGCGTCGGCCAATCCGGTGCCGCCCCGCCCGGCCCTGCAGGATGACATCGAGACTGATGTGTGCGTGATCGGTGCAGGTTATACCGGTCTGTCCTCTGCCCTGTTTTTGCTGGAGAACGGCTTCAAGGTCACGATTCTCGAGGCCGCCAAGGTGGGGTTTGGCGCTTCGGGCCGCAATGGCGGGCAGATCGTCAACAGCTATAGCCGCGACATCGATGTGATCGAGCGCAGTGTCGGCCCGCAGCAGGCGCAGTTGCTGGGCAAGATGGCGTTCGAGGGTGGGCGGATCATTCGGGAGCGGGTGGCGAAGTATCAGATTCAGTGCGACCTGAAGGACGGCGGTGTATTCGCGGCCCTTACGGCTAAACAGATGGGCCATCTGGAGTCGCAGAAGCGTTTGTGGGAGCGCTTCGGCCATACCCAGCTGGAGCTGCTGGATCAGCGGCGTATCCGCGAGGTGGTGGCGTGCGATCAGTATATAGGCGGCATGCTGGACATGAGCGGCGGACATATCCATCCGCTCAATCTGGCACTGGGTGAGGCGGCGGCCGTGGAATCCCTGGGTGGGGTGATCTATGAGCAGTCACCCGCGGTGCGCATCGAGCGCGGTGCCAGCCCGGTGGTGCACACGTCACAGGGCAAGGTCAGGGCCAAGTTCATTATCGTGGCCGGCAATGCCTACTTGGGCAATCTGGTGCCGGAGCTGGCGGCCAAGTCCATGCCTTGCGGCACGCAGGTGATCACGACCGCGCCGCTGGGTGACGAGTTGGCCCACAGTCTCTTGCCCCAGGATTATTGCGTCGAGGACTGCAACTACCTGCTCGACTACTACCGGTTGACGGGCGACAAGCGCCTGATCTTCGGCGGTGGTGTGGTGTATGGCGCGAGGGATCCGGCGAACATCGAAGCGATCATCCGGCCGAAGATGCTCAAGGCGTTCCCGCAGCTCAAGGATGTGAAGATCGATTACGCCTGGACCGGAAATTTCCTGCTGACATTGTCGCGTCTTCCGCAGGTCGGACGCCTGGGGGACAACATCTACTACTCCCAGGGCTGCAGCGGCCATGGCGTGACCTACACACATCTGGCGGGCAAGGTCTTGGCCGAGGCGCTGCGTGGCCAGGCCGAGCGTTTCGATGCGTTTGCCGACCTGCCCCACTACCCTTTCCCTGGCGGCCAACTGCTGCGCACGCCATTCGCGGCGCTCGGCGCGTGGTACTACGGGCTACGGGACAAGCTGGGGGTTTGATACCCGGCATTCGATAGCCCCACGTGATGAGCGGGGCTGCTCAATCAAGGGGCTGATTCAAAAACAGCCCCTGCAGCCTTCCCTCAACCTGAGTGCGCGTTTCACCGCCAATCCAGATCTGGCCAGCGTCATCGCGACGCACATGGACGCGCCCTTTGCGACCGAGACGGGTGCCTTGGGCTGCAACATAGGCTTGCTCAACCAGACCGGCATCGAACAACCACTGCGCCAACGAGGCATTCAGGCTGCCCGTGACCGGGTCTTCGACGATGGCGCCCGAATGATTGCTGAAAAAGGCTCGGACCTCGAAGGCGATATCACCACCGGAATGCGGCCCGACCACGCCAACGTCGATTCTGCGCGGCCAGCTTTGTGCTGGTTGCACGGCCAGGACTTGCTCGGCTGACACCAGTCGGATGCCCAGCCATCCAGGGCCATTATCGACCCAGGCCGCATCGACGACGTCACGCGGATCTATCTGCAGAAGTTGCACCGCCTCGTTCAGTTCTGCCCTTGACGGGGCTCCATAGCGAATCAGCGAAGGTGCGGCAAAGCAAAGCCGGCCTTGATCACGACCCACTGTCACGAGCCCCGCGCCACATTCCTGGACAATGTGCGCTTCATTCATGGGTTTGCGGCCGGTCGAAAGCCAGGCATGGCAACTCCCCAATGTCGGGTGCCCGGCGAACGGCAATTCCCGCTGCAGCGAAAAGATCCTCACCCGGTAGTCTGCACTCGGGTGCGTCGGCGATAGCACAAAGGTCGTTTCCGACAGGTTGAACCAGCGGGCCAGACGTTGCATCTCATCCGTCTCCAGCGCATCGGCGCCCATGATCACGGCCAGCGGGTTGCCGGAGAACGACTCGGCGCCGAACACGTCAACGATTTGAATCACAGGGTCCAAAGCATTCTCCTTCGTTTTTCCTGGCGACTTCAAAACACTGGAACATCAGTGGGACGACACGAGAAGCTTCAATCCCGCGAGCGCAAACAGCGCGCAGAACAGCCCCTGAATCCAGCGTCGCAGCCGAGTGTAGCCGGCGATCATCCTGGCGGTCGAAAACACGATGGCGTAGCCGCCGAAGATGATGACGCCGAGCAAGGCGCATCCGCCAATGATCGCAGGCAAGGTACCGACTGGCGCGTCTTCGCGAAGCCCGAGCGACATGATGGCCATCCAGGACATGATGGCCTTGGGGTTGCCGATGTGCATGACCACACCCTGGCGGTACAGAGGCAGATAACGCCGAGCCTCCCGCCCGACAACCGCACCGGCGCTCTCGTGTGTCGATGCCATGGCCGCCTTGCCCGCGCGCATCGCCAGGTAGAGCAAATAGACCCCGCCCACCACCTTGATGACGAAAAGCGCCTGTGCACACGCGGCCAACAAGGCGGAGATCCCCGTCGCCGCCAGGAACGCCCAGAAGAGCGACCCCGTCATGACGCCGGATGCCAGGACCAAGGCGTGGGAGCGCCCGTCACGCATCGCCACGCCCATGATCTCCATATTGCTGGGGCCCGGGCTGGCGGCGGCAAGGATGTAGCTGCCAAAGGCAAACATGATCGGATGATCGATCATTGGAATGTCCTCAAAAGGCGTCCGAGACGCGCGGCGTTTCCGTCGCTCCGAATAACTGAACCGTTGTCCGCAAGCACCATAATGCGCGTGACACTTCATGACTATTGAAATAGTGTCACGCGACACTATTCATTCACCGGTTACCCACAATGCGCCTTCAATCGCCCTGGACACCCCGCCTCGCGGACATCGAAGCAAACGCATCGGAACGCCTGGTATATGCCCTGGCCGACGACATCGTTGAAGGACGATTGAAAAGTGGCGACCGTCTCCCCGCCCACCGGCAACTCGCCTGGCAACTGGGGATCGGCCTGGGTACGGTGACGAAAGCCTATGCCGCCCTGGAACGACGGGGTCTGGTGCGCAGCGTCAAGGGTCGGGCAACGTTCGTGGCCATCTTGCAGGCACATGGGCAGCAACTGATCGATCTTTCGTCCAATGTGCCACCCGCCATGTTGACGAGCCGTCTCCTGGCGCGGACCTTGACCGGCATCGCTCGCAGGATCGACGCCGATCATCTCAATCTCTACTCCCCACCCGCCGGACACCTGGAACATCGTCGCTTGTTGGCCCGTTGGCTTGACGCTCTCGGCATCGTGGTCGAGCCGTCCCACCTGGTGCTGACGGGTAGCGCCCGCCAGGCCATTTCCCTGGCTTTCGATCTTGCCTGCGGCCCCCATGGGATGATCCTGACGGAACGCCTCACTTATCCCGGCGCAATAGCCCTGGCCCGGCGCAAAGGCTATCGGATGCAAGGGGTCGAGATCGACGAGCAAGGGATGCTGCCGAAGGCGCTCGCGCAGGCCCTCGATCATCATGCAGCAGCCGCCAGCAAAGTGGTCTATCTCACCCCCACGCTCCACAACCCGACCACCGCGACGATGGATACGGCGCGCCGGCAGGCTATCGTCGAGGTCTGTCGACAAGCGGACGCCTGGATCATCGAGGATGGTGTCTATGCGCTGGGATCGGCGCCGGTGCCAGCCCTTGCGACGTTGGCACCCGAGAGGGTGTTGCATATCAACGGCCTGTCCAAATCCCTCGGCCCCGGATTGAGGATCGGCATGCTCACGCTACCCGCTGAATTGCACGGCGCTGCGCAGGAACACCTGCAGGATATTCCCCTGGGCCCGTCGCCGTTGTCCTGCGCCGTGGTGGAAGATTGGTTGTCCAACGGCGTGGTCGCCTCCATCCAGCAGGACTTGCGGCATGAAGCGCGGCGCAGAACCCGCCTCGCCGCCGAATTGCTTGGCGGGGTCGAATGCGTCTCGCACCCGGACGCCTATCACATCTGGCTCCCGATGACCCACGACGCCGCTGAGCGCTTCACGAAGGCGGCTGCCCACGTAGGCATCAGGGTGACTGCGCCAGAATCGCTGATGGTGGATCGCGATGAACCGGTGACCGGCATTCGCCTGTGCCTTGGGGGCCCGTCCTTCGAGGAATTGACCCAGGGGCTGACCCGCCTGTCGAACCTGCTGAAGCACGAGCCGCACGCGCCCGCTTGAACCAGGGACAGCCTCCAAACGCCTTCAGACGTCCAGCACCAACGTCTCACTCCCCTGCGCCGGCACGGCGCAGCAGATCAACACCTCATCCGCCTCCAGTCGTTGCGCCGGCGTATTGAGGTAATGCACCTGACCACTGCTCAGCCGGGTCTTGCAGGTACCGCACGAGCCTCCGCGGCAACTGAACTCCGGATTCAGGCCCCGCGCTTCCGCCAGTTCGAGCAACGTCCCGGTGCCAGGCTCCCAGCGCGCTTCCTTGCCCGAGGTGGCGAACAGGACTTTCACCGGTTCATCGGCCATGGGCACTTGTTCCGCCGCCGGCACGCTGACTTCAATGTCACGGACCAACGTTGACGGTCCGAAGGTTTCGGCATGAATGCGATCATCGGGAATGCGCAATGTGCGCAGCCCATCGTACAGCGCCTGGGTAAAACTCCCCGGCCCGCAGAGGTAGTAGTCGTAGTCATTCAGCGGGAGCAAGGTCTTGAGCAGTTCGACATCGATGCGGCCGGCCATGTCGTAGCTGTCGGCTGAACCGTCGATGGGCGGCTGACTGACCACGCGCAGGACCTTGATCTTGTCTCCCGCACGGGCCACCAACTCGTCGACCTCATCACGAAAGGCCAGGTCGGCCACTGAACGGCTGCTTTGTATCAGCCATGTCGGCCGCATGCGATTGATGCGCTTCCCTTGATAGACCACTTCGCGCAACATCGACAGCAACGGCGTGATGCCAACGCCCGCGCCCAGCAGTACCAATGGACGCCGTTCGGAAGCCTGGACCGTGAAATCCCCTTGAGGCGCGCGGGCTTCGATCCAGTCCCCGACTTGAATCCGCTCATGCAGATGCGAAGACACCGAGCCGTCGCGCTTGACGCTGATGCGCAAGAATTCATCCGACGGTGAACTGGAGACACTGTAGGTACGAATCGAGGGTACCTGCTGCCCTTCCAGCAGAACCCGCACGGGCAAATGCTGCCCCGGCTCGAAACGGGGTAGGCCGACGCCGTCGCTGGCTTGCAGATAGAACGACCGAATGCTCCGGCTCTCATCCACGATGCGCTCCACCCGCATCGAACGCCAGTGACTGCGCAGGGCTTCGGCCTGCAAGCGCTCGGTCGCCTGCTCCCAACTGCCCGTCATCATCGAATTGGGTGAAGCCCCTTCGGCCGTGTCTGTCCAGCGCAACGGGATAGCGGCCTGACGGTAAACGATACGCTGCGGCTTGAAGCGCCACAGCCGCTCGGCACCCTGGAACGCGGCAATTTCGGGGCTGTCGAGCAGCACCTCGGCTGAACCGCTCATTTGCAGCAGGTCACCGCTCTGGAAGTCGATAAACACCAGTCCGGCCCGGGGGTTCAGCAGGATGTTGCCCAGGGTGTTGAAGAACAGATTCCCGGAGAAGTCCGGAATGGTCAGCGTCCCGTCTTCTTCCATTCGCACAAAACCGGGTTTGCCGCCGCGATGCGAAGCATCGACCTGGTTCTGGCCGTCGCGCACGACGTAGGTCGCGACATAGAACGAGTCGGCCGCAGTGACCATGCGCCGTACCTGTGGGTCCGCGCTGATCAACTCAAGCACGGCGCCCGCTGTCTCGTCGACGAAGGCATATTGGCGCAGATTGATGTAGCGCGGGCAGTTGCCGTAGGCCTGGGTCACGGCGATTTCAATACCCTCATCCGATGGACGCAGTACGTTGCCATTCATGCGGTTGCGTCGACGGGTATGCAACTCGATGCCGAGCATGCCAATGGCATCGCCCTGCTGCATGCCATCCTGGGCGGGGTCGTCGGGCTGCGGCTGGAGGCTGATGTGCAAACGCTCCGGCGTGGGAGAATGCATGAAGCCAGGTTGGCCCGTGCATATCGTGGCCCATACATCACCTTGCCGATCCACAGCTCCCAACACCACGAAGGGTAGCTGGGCATAGAATTCGCGATGCTGGTCCGGCATCCACGACCGGGCCAGTTGCCGCTGGCCGACACTCACCATCATGTCGACCGCACCGACTGCGCGCTGCAAGGTCAACTCGCCCTCATGCCAGGGGGAAGGTTGTGCAGTTGAGACTTTATCCATTCGAGGTCACCTCGCGCACGCGGCGAAAATTGCGCGCCAGCGGCTACGGTCAGGGTTCTTTCACCCCCTGCGGAGGTGAGCGTGAGCGCTCATATTCCTCCCGATGTACCTGCGACGGAATCCGCACAAACTACAATCCACTCTTTCAGAAACTGGAATAGTCGCAGGCCTGACGTGAATTGCAGAAACAAAAAACCCCGATCTTTCGACCAGGGTCTTTGCTATCGATCAGAAGAGGCGTTTCGGCTTTCTTCCTGGCTCCAAGGCGTTCAGTGGGCCTCGAAGCAGATATGGCGCAGCGGACGGGACTCGAACCCGCGACCCCCGGCGTGACAGGCCGGTATTCTAACCGACTGAACTACCGCTGCGTATCGCTGTGGACTTGCGTCCATTTGACTCGTCTGATCAAACCCTTTGGCTTGATCTCGAACCAGGCGAACCTGACTCGGAAAATATGGCGCAGCGGACGGGACTCGAACCCGCGACCCCCGGCGTGACAGGCCGGTATTCTAACCGACTGAACTACCGCTGCGCGTCGGTGGAGGCTTTTGACAGCTTCCGTCCTGCTTTCGCAAGACTCTCATGAAACATGGTGGGTGATGACGGGATCGAACCGCCGACATTCTGCTTGTAAGGCAGACGCTCTCCCGGCTGAGCTAATCACCCTTTGCTTCGCTGAGGCCGCGAAATTTACGCAGGTACCGAAGCTAAGTCAATAGCAGGGTTGAAGTTTTTTCAAAACAGTTTCGAATAGAGAGCTTCGCCGCTTCTCACTCGTAAATCATTTTCTTGGTCATGCCGCCGTCCACCACGAACTCCTGGCCCGTGACGAAACCGGCATTGCGCGACAACAGCCACGCCACCATCGCCGCCACATCCTCTACCGTGCCTACCCTACCCGCTGGATGCTGGGCGTGATCGGCGTCGGTCAGTGGCTCTGAACGGCGCAGGGACGGGTCCCGTGCGTCGATCCAGCCAGGACTGACAGCATTGACCCGAATCTCTGGTCCGAGGCTGATCGCCAAGGCATGGGTCAGGGCCAGCAGGCCACCCTTGCTTGCCGCATAGGCTTCGGTGTCGGGCTCCGACTGCGCGGCGCGGGTCGAGGCCAGGTTGACGATGGCGCCATTGTGGGCACGCAGATAAGGCGCACTGTGCTTGGCCAGCAGCATAGGCCCACCGAGGTTCACCGCCAGGACCCGATTCCAGTGGGCCAGGTCCAGGCTTTCAAGGGTGATGTTGTGCGGGTCGGCAATGGCCGCGTTGCACACCAGCGCGTCGAGCCGGCCGAACTGGCCCAGTACCTCGGCAATACCGTTGGCGACCTGGGCTTCGTCTGCCACGTCCATGGCGATGAACCAGGCATTATCGCCCAACGCCTTGGCAACCTTGGAACCGCGCTCACGATCCAGGTCGGTCAGCACCACTTGCCAGCCTTCACAGATCAACCAGGCGGCGATGCCCAAGCCAATGCCCCGGGCGGCGCCCGTCACCAGTGCAACCCGGCCATGGGTGCCGCTCGGCGGCGTTGCCAGCTCGATCACAAGGCCGCCAACCCACGCGCCAGATCGGCTTGCAGGTCGGCCACGTCTTCCAGGCCGACCGCGACGCGGATCAGGCTGTCGCGGATCCCGGCTGCTTCACGCTCCTGGGGCGACAGACGGCCGTGGGAGGTGGTGCTCGGATGGGTGATGGTGGTCTTGCTGTCGCCCAGGTTGGCGGTGATGGACACCAGCCGAGTGGCGTCGATGAAGCGCCAGGCGCCCTCCTTGCCCCCCTTGACCTCGAAACTCACCACGGCACCGAAACCGCGCTGCTGACGCAGGGCCAGGTCGTGTTGCGGATGGCTCTTGAGGCCGGCGTAATGCACCTTCTCGATGCCGTCCTGCTGCTCCAGCCATTCGGCCAAGGCCTGGGCGTTGGCACAATGGGCTTTCATGCGCAGACCCAGGGTTTCCAGGCCCTTGAGGAAGACCCAGGCGTTGAACGGGCTGAGGGTCGGACCGGCGGTGCGCAAAAAGCCCACCACTTCTTTCATCTGCTCACTGCGACCGGCTACCACGCCACCCATGCAACGACCCTGGCCGTCGATGAACTTGGTAGCCGAATGCACCACCACGTCTGCGCCCAGCTTCAACGGTTGTTGCAGCGCCGGGGTGCAGAAACAGTTGTCGACCACCAGCATGGCGCCCTTGGCGTGGGCGATTTGCGCCAACGCGGCAATGTCCACCAGTTCGGCCAACGGGTTGGACGGTGACTCGACAAACAGCAATTTGGTATTGGCCTTGATCGCCGCATCCCAGGCGGACAAATCCGCCAGGGGCACGTAATCGACTTCCACGCCGAAGCGCTTGAAGTACTTTTCGAACAGGCTGATGGTCGAGCCGAAAACGCTGCGCGATACCAGCACATGGTCACCGGCACTGCACAGGCTCATCACCACGGCCATGATCGCCGCCATGCCGGTGGCGGTGGCAACCGCCTGCTCGGCACCTTCCAGCGCGGCAATACGTTCTTCGAAAGCACGTACGGTGGGGTTGGTGTAGCGCGAGTAGACATTACCCGGCACTTCACCGGCGAACCGCGCCGCCGCGTCGGCCGCGGTACGGAACACGTAGCTGGAGGTGAAGAACATCGGATCGCCGTGTTCGGCTTCCGGCGTGCGGTGCTGACCGGCGCGAACCGCCAGGGTGTCGAACGCTACGCCTTCAAGGTCGCTGTCCAGCCGACCGGCATCCCAATCCTGACTCATGCTGTCACTCCTGCAATCGGTCAAACGCAAACCGGCCCCTCAGGGCCGGTTTGTCACTTTAGTTGTTGTACAGATCGATGATCGCGCTGACCGCCTGGGTCTTGGCCTTGGACGCATCGTTGCGAGCGCTTTCGATCTTGTTCAGGTAGGCCTCGTCGACGTCGCCGGTAACGTACTTGCCGTCGAACACCGCGCAGTCGAACTGTTCGATCTTGATCTTGCCGCCGCCCACGGCTTCGATCAAGTCCGGCAGGTCCTGGTAGATCAGCCAGTCGGCACCGATCAGGTCGGCGACCTCCTGGGTCGTGCGGTTATGAGCGATCAGCTCATGGGCACTCGGCATGTCGATGCCGTAGACGTTCGGGTAGCGCACGGCCGGGGCCGCCGAGCAGAAGTACACGTTCTTGGCGCCGGCTTCGCGGGCCATCTGGATGATCTGCTTGCAGGTCGTGCCACGTACGATGGAGTCGTCCACCAGCATCACGTTCTTGCCACGGAACTCCAGCTCGATGGCATTGAGCTTCTGGCGCACGGACTTTTTCCGTGCAGCCTGGCCCGGCATGATGAAGGTCCGGCCGATGTAGCGGTTCTTCACGAAGCCTTCGCGGAACTTGACGCCCAGGTGGTTCGCCAGCTCCAGGGCCGCGGTGCGGCTGGTGTCCGGAATAGGGATGACCACGTCGATGTCATGGTCCGGACGCTCGCGCAGGATCTTCTCGGCCAGTTTCTCGCCCATGCGCAGACGGGCCTTGTAGACCGAGATGCCGTCGATGATCGAGTCCGGACGCGCCAGGTAGACGTGTTCGAAGATGCACGGCGTGAGGCTCGGGTTGGTCGCGCACTGGCGCGTGAACAACTTGCCGTCTTCAGTGATGTAGACCGCTTCGCCCGGGGCCAGGTCGCGAATCAGGGTAAAACCCAGCACGTCCAGGGAGACGCTCTCGGAGGCGATCATGTACTCGACGCCTTCGTCGGTGTGACGCTGGCCGAAGACGATAGGACGAATGCCGTGGGGGTCGCGGAAACCGACGATACCATAGCCGGTAACCATCGCCACCACCGAGTAGCCACCGACGCAGCGGTTATGCACCTCAGTCACGGCGGCGAACACGTCCTCCTCGGTCGGCTGCAGCTTGCCACGCTGGGCCAGCTCGTGGGCGAACACGTTGAGCATCACTTCCGAGTCGGAATTGGTGTTGACGTGGCGCAGGTCAGACTCGTAGATCTCCTTGGCCAACTGCTCGACGTTGGTCAGGTTGCCGTTGTGCGCCAGGGTGATGCCGTACGGCGAGTTGACGTAGAACGGCTGGGCTTCGGCCGAGGTCGAACTGCCCGCTGTCGGGTAGCGCACATGGCCGATACCCATGTGGCCAACCAGGCGCTGCATGTGACGCTGGTGGAACACGTCACGCACCAGACCGTTGTCCTTGCGCAGGAATAACCGGCCGTCATGGCTGGTCACGATACCGGCAGCGTCCTGGCCGCGGTGCTGGAGCACGGTTAGCGCGTCATACAGCGCCTGATTGACGTTCGACTTACCGACGATACCGACGATGCCACACATGCGACGCAACCCCTACTTAATGGATCTGAACTGAACAACTCTCACTGCGGCGTTTTGGCCGTCGGCAAGAGGTGTTCCTTGAACGGTATTTCAGCGGGTACGCTGATACCGCTGGCAAGCCACTGACTGCTCCAACCCAGGATCAGGTTTTTTGACCAGTCTGCGACCAATAGAAATTGTGGCACGAGCCGGGACTCCTGCCACCACGAATCCTGTTGTACCGGCCCCAGGCTCAGCAGCCCGACGGCCACGACCACCAGCAACGCACCACGCGCAGCGCCAAAGGCCATGCCCAGGAACCGGTCCGTCCCGGAAAGCCCGGTGACGCGAATCAGTTCGCCGATCAGATAGTTGATCATTGCGCCAACCAGCAAGGTGGCGACAAACAAGATGGCACAACCCGCGATCACGCGGGCCGACGGCGTTTCGATGTATCCGGCGAGGTACTGGGACAGCGAGCCACCAAACATCCAGGCGACGATTCCCGCGATGATCCAGGTCAGCAGCGAGAGGGCTTCCTTGACGAAGCCTCGGCTCAGACTGATCAATGCGGAGATGGCGATGATCGCAACGATCGCCCAGTCAACCCAGGTAAATGGCACGGTGCAGCCTGCAGACGGATAAGGCGGCGCATTTTAGCAGAGCCCAGGGCTGTCGGTAAGCTGCGATTGTCAGGGGGAGTGAAATCAGGCGCTTAGCCGCGCTCCGGCTGAAAACGCACCACAAAACCCTTGAGATTCTGCTGCCGGCCGAGCAGGTCGCGCAGACGGTCGGCTTCGGCACGCTCGATCAGCGGACCAACAAACACCCGGTTCTTGCCATCGGCGGAGCGGATGTAGGCATTGTAGCCCTGGCTACGCAGGGATTTCTGCAGATTTTCCGCGCTTTCGCGACTGCTCAGACTGGCCAGTTGCACGGACCAACTGACCGACAAACCGTTAGCGTCCACGCGACTCTGGCTGGTGTCCGGCCTGGTCGGCGCAGCAGTGATCGGTTGAGTCGGCGCGGGCTTGACCGCCGGGGCCGCCGGAGCGGGCGCAGGGGCCGGAGCGACAACAGGCTTGTTCGAAACAGCCGGTGCTGCGGGGATGGGGGCAGACGGCGCGGCCGCTTGCTCAGCCAGCTCCTCGTCGCTCGGGACAGGCTCCTGGGGCAGCGCCTGAGGGTCGGGCACCGTTACCGGCTCGACCTGCACAGGCGGAAGCGATGGTGCCTGGGGCGCGACGGGTGCATCGACCGTGACCTGGCGCTGCTCGTCCTGACGGGAAAACAGCATCGGCAGGAAAATCACCGCCAGGGCCACCAATACCAGGGCCCCCACCATGCGCTGCTTGTATGCCTTATCGAGCAATGCCATCTGCAGCTTCCTCCGTGGAGCGCCGGCCCAGCCACTGCAAGGCCTCGGCGACGCAAAAAAATGATCCGAACAACAGGATTTCGTCATCGGCCGTTGCCACGGCGCACTGCCCTTCCAACGCGGCAGCCACACTGTCGTAAGCATCCACCGAAGCACCACGACGCTGCAAGGCCGCCTGCAATTCGGCGGCGGAACGTGAGCGCGGCGAATCCAGGGGCGTTACCGCCCAGTGCTGGACACTAGCATCCAACGCCTCGACCACGCCATCCAGATCCTTGTCGGACAGCAACCCGAACACCGCCAGGCGCCGCCCAACCACCGGCCGCCGCGCCAGGCGCTCAGCCAGGTATTGGGCCGCATGAGGGTTATGGCCGACATCCAGCAACAGGTTCAAACGCTTGCCCTGCCACTGGAACTGGCGCCGATCAAGACGACCGACGATGCGGGTCGTCTGCAACGCTTCGACGATCTGCCCGGCGTCCCATGGCAAACCCAGCAGCAGGTAGGCCTGGAGCGCCAGCGCGGCGTTCTCCATCGGCAGATCCAGCAGCGGCAGGTCGTGCAACTCCACCGGATTTCCCTGCAGATCGCTGCCGCGCCATTGCCAATGCTGCTCGGTCATGGCCAGATCGAAATCCCGCCCCCGCAGGAAGAACGGACAGGCCAGTTCACGGGCCTTGTCCAACAGCGGTTGCGGAGGATTGAGATCACCGCAGAGCGCAGGCGCGCCCTGACGAAAGATACCGGCCTTCTCGAAGGCCACGGATTCGCGGGTATCGCCCAGGTAATCGGCATGGTCCACGCCGATACTGGTGACCAATGCAATGTCCGCGTCCACCAGGTTGACCGTGTCCAGTCGCCCACCCAGGCCGACTTCCAGCACAACGGCGTCGAGACCGGCACGGGAGAACAGCCAGAAGGCCGCCAGGGTGCCCATCTCGAAGTACGTGAGGGAGACCTCGCCCCGCCCGGCGTCCACCGCGGCGAAGGCCTCGCACAGCTCGGCATCGGCGGCTTCGACGCCGTTGACCTGTACCCGCTCGTTGTAACGCAGAAGGTGCGGCGAACTGTAGACCCCGACGCTCAGCCCCTGGGCCCGCAGCAGCGAGGCCACGAAGGCACAGGTCGAGCCCTTTCCGTTGGTGCCGGTGACGGTGATGACCCGGGGTGCCGGCTTGCCCAGCCCCATGCGGGACATGACCGCTTGCGAGCGCTCCAGCCCCATGTCGATGGCCGATGGATGCAATTGCTCGAGATAGGCCAGCCAGTCGCCCAGGGTGCGTTCGGTCATAGCCCGGCAGGCACCGGCGGAACCACCATCGGCTCGATGGGTGCGGCGACGTACTGAGGCGTCGGCAGGCCCATCAGTTGAGCCAACAGGTTGCCCAGGCGCGGACGCAGCTCCTGGCGATGGATGATCATGTCGATGGCACCGTGTTCCAGAAGGAACTCACTGCGCTGGAAGCCTTCCGGCAGTTTTTCGCGCACGGTTTGCTCGATGACCCGCGGGCCGGCGAAGCCGATCAGGGCTTTGGGCTCGCCGACGATCACGTCGCCCAGCATTGCCAGGCTGGCGGAAACGCCGCCGTAGACCGGATCGGTCAGCACCGAGATAAATGGAAGGCCCTCTTCGCGTAGACGCGCCAGGACGGCAGAGGTCTTGGCCATCTGCATCAGCGAGATCAGCGCTTCCTGCATCCGTGCGCCGCCGGAAGCAGCGAAGCAGATCATTGGGCAACGGTTTTCCAGGGCATAGTTGGCGGCGCGAACGAAACGCTCACCGACGATGGCACCCATGGACCCGCCCATGAAGGAGAACTCGAAGGCCGAAACCACCACTGGCATGCCCAGCAGGGTGCCACTCATGGACACCAGGGCGTCTTTTTCGCCGGTCTGCTTCTGGGCCGCAGTCAGGCGATCCTTGTACTTCTTGCCATCACGGAATTTCAGGCGATCCACGGGCTCCAGGTCCGCACCCAGCTCAACACGGCCTTCAGCATCCAGGAAAATATCGATACGGGCACGCGCGCCGATGCGCATGTGATGATTGCACTTGGGGCAAACGTCCAGGGTCTTTTCCAGCTCCGGGCGGTACAGCACCGCTTCGCAGGATGGACATTTGTGCCACAGACCTTCAGGCACCGAGCTTTTCTTCACCTCGGAACGCATGATCGAAGGGATCAGTTTGTCTACCAACCAGTTGCTCATGCTTTCTTTCTCCAGTACCGGCGGCCCGAACGCTCTGGTTCGCGGCCCCGCGTATGCCCTTGAGCTAAATTCATTGTGCGGCGAGGGCCGAAAAGCCACCACGGTCAGCGCGAAACATGACCTGCGTGCAGCCCAACCTCCCTCAACCATTCCTGCAACCGCTGCACCGCGGTTGCCGCTACGCTATACGGCCCGCCCGGAGGCGGCGCCTGCCTGCTGTATACAGTGCAGGTATGGACGGCGGCAGTCTGCCAGCCGTCACATTGGCAACTGGCTGCTGCGCACAGCGGCCATGAATGCCCGGATCTTCGCCGGATCCTTGATACCCTTGCCCTGCTCAACCCCACCGCTCACGTCCACCGCGTAAGGACGGACCTGGCGAATCGCTTCGGCCACATTGTCAGCCGTCAGGCCACCGGCGAGGATGATCGGCTTGCTCAGGCCATGGGGTACCAACGACCAGTCGAATGCTTCACCGGTACCGCCAGGAACGCCCTCCACATATGTGTCCAGCAAAATGCCGCTGGCACTGGCAAATGTCTCGCAAGCAGCCGCGATGTCATCCCCCGCCTTGACTCGCAACGCTTTGACGTAGGGGCGGTGCCAGCCCTCGCAATCGGCTGGCGTTTCGTCGCCATGAAACTGCAACAGGCCCAGCGGCACCGCATCGAGTAACTCGCCCAGCTCGCAACGGCTGGCGTTGACGAACAGACCGACCGCAGTCACGAACGGCGGCAAGGCCTGGATGATCGCCCTCGCCTGCTGCACGCTCACCGCCCGCGGGCTCCTGGCATAGAACACCAGCCCGATGGCATCGGCTCCGGCCTCGACAGCTGCCAGCGCGTCCTCGACGCGGGTGATCCCGCAAATCTTGCTGCGAACGACCGACATGTTGTCAAAACCCCAGCTAAATCCGTGAAAGTCCCGGATGGTAGCAAATGCAGCGGAGGGCGTCAGCCGTCGAGTTCCGAGAAGCCGGTGAGGAAATGTGGCCCGATGTAACGCTCCGGTAGCTCGAACTCGTCGCGATATTCGACCTGCACCAGGTACAAGCCAAACGGGTGCGCCGTCACGCCGCCGGAACGGCGGATGCGGCTGTCGAGCACTTCCTTGATCCATTCCACCGGCCGCTCACCGGCACCGATGGTCATCAGCACGCCGGCGATGTTGCGCACCATGTGGTGCAGGAATGCACTGGCGCGGATGTCGAGCACGATCATCTTGCCGTGACGGGTCACGCGCAAATGATGCAGTTCCTTGATCGGCGACTTGGCCTGGCACTGGCCGGCACGAAAGGCGCTGAAATCGTGAACCCCGACCAGGTACTGCGCGGCTTCAGCCATGCGCTCGACATCCAGCGGACGGTGGTTCCAGGTGATTTCTTCGTTCAAGTGCGCCGGACGGATCTGGTCGTTGTAGATCACGTAGCGATAGCGCCGGGCAATGGCCTTGAAGCGTGCATGGAAATGTGCAGGCATCACTTTGGCCCAACTGACGCTGACGTCATGGGGCAGGTTGATGTTGGCCCCCATGACCCAGGCTTTCATCGATCGCTCGACCTGGGTGTCGAAATGCACCACCTGGCCGCAGGCATGCACGCCGGCATCGGTGCGTCCGGCGCAGTGCAGCGATACAGGGGAATCAGCGACTTTGGACAGCGCGCTTTCAAGGGTTTCCTGCACGGTCGCAACGCCGGAGGCCTGGCGCTGCCAGCCGCGATAACGCGAGCCTTTGTATTCAACGCCCAAGGCGATCCGGAAAAAGCCGTCAGCCGCCATTTCGGCAGCCGGATTGTCTATGTTTGCCAAGGAATTACAGCCTGCTGAGGTACGCAAAGGCGGGCATTATAAGGCCGGTGGAGTGGGATGCCAGTGTAACCGTTGATCCGCTGCTGGATGTGCCGGCCTCATCGCGAGCAGGCTCGCTCCTACAGGGCATCCGCAGCGCGCACAGAGCATTGTGGGAGCGGGCTTGCTCGCGAAACGGTAGCCCAGCCAACATTGATGCTGCCTGACACACCGCCTTCGCGAGCAAGCCCGCTCCCACAGGATTGCGCTTACATCCGAAATCTCACGCCAGGCGCGCGAGCATCTCCTGCGCTTCGCTCTTCTGGGTGGCATCGCCTTCGCTGAGGACTTCACCGAGGATGTCCCGGGCACCGTCGTGGTCGCCCATATCGATGTAGGCCTGGGCCAGGTCGAGCTTGGTCGCCACTTCATCGGTGCCGCTGAGGAAGTCGAAGTCCGGCTCGTCCTCGGCACTGGTCAGGGCGTCTTCGGCCGTAAAGGATGGCTGGCCAAGACTGTCGGAAAGTCGATCCAGCTCGGCGTTGACATCGTCCAGCTCGGACTCGAAGGGATCCTTCGGTGCGTCCATCTCGTCAGCCAGGGACAGATCGAAATCCGCCGGCAGCTCGAGATCGTCAGCCGGGGTGTCGAGCAAGGCCGGCGCGTCGGCTGCAGGCTCTTCCAGCCCCTTGAGATCGTCGCTCAGGTCCAGCAGGAAATCTTCATCGTCCAGGGCTGGAGCCGGCGCATCGGCACCCAGGTCCAGATCGAACTCCGACAGATCGTCCAGGCTTTCGTTGGCTTCGGTCTGCTGCTTGAGCACCGATTCGAAGCTCAGATCATCGTCCATCGGAAAAGCATCCAGCTCCGGTACCGGCTCAGGGGCCGGCGCCGTCGGTGTGTTCTCCAGGTCATCCAGGCTCAGATCGAAGGCACTGTCCAGTTCTTCATTGGTTGCCGGCGTTTCTTCCAGCAGCTCCTTGACGTACTGGGCGTCCAGCTCGGCAGCCACCGCCGCCGCAGCGAGGGTGGCGCTGGTGGCAACCACCATGGCCGGGAAGCGGCTCTTGAGTTGTTCGACCTGGGCGAAGTTCTCACCATTGGCCACCAGTTGGCGTTCCTGGGCGACAAACGCGTCGCGGTCGCCTTGCAGGCCGTAGACTTCCATCAACTTCAGACGCAGGTCGCTGCGTTGTGGCTCGGCCTTGATGCCCTGCTCGAGCTGATCGGCCGCCTGGTTCAAGCGACCCCGATCGATGTGGGCCTGGGCCTGGCCCAGGACGTCGTCGAAGCGATCGGCAGCCGGGGCGACCAATGGCGCGGCGATCGGCGGCGAGACCACTACCGGCGCGACCACAGGAGCCGGCTGGGGAGCGGGCTTGGGGGCCGGCGCAGGGGCTGGCTTAGGATCAAGCTTTACGCTTGGCGCTGGTACTTCAATGCCCTCGAAGCTGCTCGGGGGCAGATCGAGCTCCGGGGAGAAGTCGGCCTCCTCCTCGAGGGCTCGGGCCATGCGCAGGTGCTTCTCGGCTTCCTGCTGGGCCTTGCGGCGGCGGGCGAGCAACAACAGCAGCAACAGCAGGACCAATACACCACCGCCGACCAAGCCGAGCAGGATCGGGTTGGTCAGCAGGTCGCTGTACTTCTGCTCGCTGGATACCGGCGAGGGCTCGGCCGGAGCAGCTGCTGGTGCCGCCTCGGGTGTCGCTTCAGGCGCAGCTTGCGGTGCAGCGGCAGGCGCCGGGACCTGTGCCGATGGCGCGGGCGTCAACTGCGCCGACATCGCCGGCGGTGCTTCGTTGGCTGGCGGAACTGCGGCACCTTCGGCCTGCATCTTCGCCAGCTGATTATTCTTCAGTTCGATCAGGCGCTGCAGCTTGTCCAACTGGCTCTGCAGATCCGCCATGCGGCTTTTCAGCTCTTCATTGTCACGACGAGCCGAGTCGAGGCTTTCCTGGGTGATCGCGAGCTTGTTGCTCAGGGCCTGGGCATCGCCGGCCGCCCCCTTGCCTTTGCCCTTGCCTGCCTTCGCCGACTCCGCCGTCACCAGGCTCAGGTTATCGCGACCGGCAGTCTGTGCCGGTGCGGCTTCGCCCTGACCACGCTTGGTCGCGTCCAGCTGCTGGCCGCCACGTGTCGCGGTCGCACGCCCTTGGCGCCCCTGCCGCCAGGCGGCGTTCTGCGCAGCCACTTCGGCAATGGCCTGGGGTTGCGGCAACGCAGTGCTTTGAAC
Organism: Pseudomonas corrugata; assembly: GCF_001269905.1. Lineage (GTDB taxonomy): Bacteria > Pseudomonadota > Gammaproteobacteria > Pseudomonadales > Pseudomonadaceae > Aquipseudomonas > Aquipseudomonas corrugata. The sequence continues at coordinate 103,069 of NZ_LHVK01000031.1, forward strand.
CGGGTCCGGCAGGCGCAGGACTTGGCCGGTCTTGAGCAGGTTGATATTGCCGTTGATGAAAGCGTGCGGGTTCAGCGCCTGGATCGCCAGCATGGTTTGCTGGACGGACCCGCCGTTGCGGGCCTTGGCGGCGATTTCCCAGAGGGTATCGCGCGGCGTGGTGGTGTACTGGGAAGGCTTGGTAGCGCCAGTAACCGGCGTCGACACCACCTGGGGTGGTTTCGGTCGGGCAGCCTCGGCTGCCTGGGGCGAGAACTTGGACGGGTCGACCAGTACACTGTAGTCACGCAGCAAGCGGCCATTGGGCCACATCACCTGCACGAGGAACTTGACCAGCGGCGCGGACAGTGGCCGGCTGGAGGTCACCCGCAGGACGCTCTTGCCATTGGCATTGATCACCGGGGTGAAGGTCAGGTCATTCAGAAACGCCTGGCGGTCGACGCCGGCCTTGGCGAAATCCTCGGGCGAGGCCAGGCTCGGTACAACTTCGGCGGCGGTCAGTTGCTGGACATCGAGCAGCTCGATCTCGGCGACCAGAGGCTGGTTCGGCGTCGACTTCAGGGTCAGTTCCCCGAGCCCGAGCGCTTGCGCCATACCGGAGGACAGCGCCGAGGCGGCCGCTATTGCTAACACCAGTTTGCGAACTTGAACCATAGCCTCTTCCTTTGTTTGAACATTCCTCGGCCAGCGAGAAGGTATTGATGTCGCTGCCGCAAGGCATCTCGCAGAGCCCCGAAGCGACGGGGCACACGATCGTTTCTACTCATGCCCGGGAACGTCCCCAGCGGGAGATTTTCGCCTTCAGCGTCCAGACCAAGCATAGCGCCCGGCTAGAATCATTCGACAAATTGTTGCCAAGTATCTTTTACAGCAGGTCTTTTATCAACAACTCCGCCACCTGCACTGCATTGAGCGCCGCGCCCTTGCGCACGTTATCCGTTGTCAGCCACATATTCAGTTCCGTCGGGTCGTCGATACCACTGCGCACGCGCCCCACATACACCACATCCTGCCCCACCGCATCACCGACTGGTGTCGGGTAGTCACCCGCCTCCACCAACTCGATGCCGGGAGCCGCTTCCAGGGCTGCATTGACCTGATCCAGGTCGACGGCGTTCGCGGACTGCACGGTCACGCTAAAGCTATCGCCGAAAAACACCGGGGCTTGAATGCAAGTAACGGAAATCTTTAACAAAGGTTGATCCAGCACCAGGCGCAGCTCGCGTACCAGGCGCTTTTCCAGCTGCGTATGGCCCTGCTCATCCGGGGTGCCGACCTGAGCCAGCAGGTTGAACGCCATCTGGCGGTCGAAGAAAGTCGGCTCCAGTGGACGGGCGTTGAGCAGCTCGGCGGTCTGGCGCGCCAACTCGCTCACGGCGACACGCCCCTGGGCGGACACGGCGAGGCTGGCGGTCAGGCTGATGCGCTGCACATCCAGGCACTCACGCAACGGGGCCAGCGCCACGGCCAATGCGGTGGCCGATGCACTCGGACTGCTCACCTGGAACGGCTTGCCGAGGCCCGCCAGCACCTGGGCATTGGCCTCCGGCACGATCTGCGGCGCCTGGTCCGGCGGCAGGGCACCGGACAGGTCGATGAGCGCACAACCGGCGGCGGTAGCACGCGGGGCGAAGCTCAGGGTCACCGCCGGACCGGCAGCGAAGAACACCAGTTGCACTTTGCCGAAATCGAACTCGTCGACTTCTCGCACCCGCACGTTTTTGTTGCGGAACATCACCGAACTGCCTGCCGATTCACTGCTGGCCAGCAGGTGCAGGTTGCCGACGGGGAAATCCCGCTCTTCGAGAATCTGGACGAGGGTTTCGCCGACAGTACCGGTGGCGCCGATCACGGCAATATCAAAGGACTGGCTCATGGGGTCTACCTCGGGTAATGCGTGGGGAGCGGCACTTTACCGGGTGGTTGGTATGCAGGCAATTGGTGGGGAGTTCTTGCGCTGATTGCACCAACCAAATCGCGGGCAAGCCTTGCTCCCACAAGCCCGGTGCTCATTGAAGACCCACTGTGAGAGTTTCATTGTGGGAGCATAGCTTGCTCGCGATGGCGATCTCCCCAGACACACATTACCCATAAAAAAACCCGCACCTCTCACAAGGCGCGGGTTCTTTCACAGCAGCAACGATCAACGCTCGAGCAGGATCCGCAGCATGCGACGCAGCGGTTCGGCCGCGCCCCACAGCAGTTGGTCGCCGACGGTGAAGGCACCGACGAATTGCGAGCCCATGTTCAGCTTGCGCAGGCGTCCCACCGGCACGTTCAGGGTGCCGGTGACCTTGGTCGGGCTCAGCTCCTGCATGCTGGTTTCACGGTTGTTCGGCACCAGCTTGACCCAAGGGTTGTGCTGGCTGATCAGCCCTTCGATATCGGCGATCGGCACGTCCTTGTTCAGTTTGATGGTCAACGCCTGGCTGTGGCAACGCATGGCGCCGATGCGCACGCAGATGCCGTCCACCGGGATCGGGCTCTTGAAGCGACCGAGGATCTTGTTGGTTTCGGCCTGGGCCTTCCACTCTTCGCGGCTCTGGCCGTTAGGCAGTTCCTTGTCGATCCACGGGATCAGGCTGCCAGCCAGCGGCACACCGAAGTTTTCGGTCGGGTAGGCATCGCTGCGCATCGCTTCGGCGACCTTGCGGTCGATGTCCAGGATGGCGCTGGCCGGGTTGGCCAGGTCATCGGCGACGGCGGCGTGGGTCGCGCCCATCTGCTTGATCAGCTCACGCATGTTCTGCGCGCCGGCACCGGATGCCGCCTGATAGGTCATGGCGCTCATCCACTCCACCAGACCGGCTTCGAACAGACCGCCCAGGCCCATCAGCATCAGGCTGACGGTGCAGTTGCCGCCGATGTAGTTCTTGGTGCCGGCGTCCAGTTGCTGGTCGATGACCTTGCGGTTGACCGGGTCGAGGATGATTACCGCGTCGTCCTGCATACGCAGGCTCGAAGCGGCGTCGATCCAGTAGCCCTGCCAGCCGGCTTCGCGCAGTTTCGGGAAGACTTCGCTGGTGTAGTCGCCACCCTGGCACGTCAGGATCACATCGAGAGTCTTGAGCTCTTCAATGCTGTAGGCATCCTTGAGCGCACCGGTGTCCTTGCCCACGGATGGGCCTTGGCCACCGACATTGGAAGTGGTGAAGAACACCGGCTCGATGAGATCGAAATCCTGCTCTTCCAGCATTCGCTGCATGAGCACGGAACCGACCATGCCCCGCCAACCGATCAGACCTACACGTTTCATCGCAACTGCACCTATACAAAAGTGGGCCACCGTCGAAGCGGTGGACCGGAGAGATTACAGATTCCGCAGCGCGGCGACTACCGCGTCGCCCATTTGCTGCGTACCGACTTTGGTACAACCGGCCGACCAGATGTCGCCGGTGCGCAAACCCTGGTCCAACACCACACTGACGGCCTTTTCAATGGCGTCGGCGGCATCAGTGAGGTTGAAGCTGTAGCGCAGCATCATCGACACCGACAGGATGGTCGCCAACGGGTTGGCAATGCCCTGCCCGGCAATGTCCGGCGCCGAACCGTGGCACGGCTCGTACATGCCTTTGTTGTTGGCATCCAGGGAGGCCGACGGCAGCATGCCGATGGAGCCGGTGAGCATCGACGCCTCGTCGGACAGGATGTCGCCGAACATGTTGTCAGTGACGATCACGTCGAACTGCTTCGGCGCGCGCACCAGTTGCATGGCGGCGTTGTCGACGTACATGTGGCTCAGCTCGACATCCGGGTAATCCTTGGCCACCTGTTCGACCACTTCGCGCCACAGTTGGCTGGATGCCAGCACATTGGCCTTATCCACCGAGCAGAGCTTCTTGCCACGCACGCGGGCCATGTCGAAGCCGACCCGGGCGATACGACGGATTTCGCTCTCGCTGTACGGCAGGGTGTCGTAGGCCTGACGCTCGCCATTATCCAGCTCGCGAGTACCACGCGGGGCACCGAAGTAGATACCGCCGGTCAGTTCACGGACGATGAGGATGTCCAGGCCCGAAACGATTTCCGGCTTCAGACTCGAAGCGTCGGCCAGTTGCGGGTAGAGGATCGCCGGACGCAGGTTGCCGAACAGGCCCAGTTGCGCGCGAATCTTCAGCAGACCGCGCTCGGGGCGGATGTCGCGCTCGATTTTGTCCCATTTCGGGCCACCCACGGCCCCCAACAGCACGGCATCGGCCGCGCGGGCACGGTCCAGGGTCTCATCGGCCAGGGGCACGCCGTGCTTGTCGATGGCCGCGCCGCCGATCACGTCGTGGCTGAGTTCGAAGCCCAGGCCGTACTTGTCGTTAGCCAATTCCAGGACCTTGACCGCTTCGGCCATGATTTCCGGGCCAATGCCGTCGCCTGGGAGAATCAGAATCTGCTTGCTCATGCTTTCCTCGTTTGTTGTACCGGCGCGCCAGGTTTTCTACTTCCGGGCAGACCAGGAAAAATCCTATCGCTCAGCCCACAGCACCAGTACATCCGTACTGAAAGAACCATCGGCTTCAATCTCGAAATATTCACGCACTTCGTCGCCCATCGAACGCTGCAGCTCGAGTATCGCCGCGCGCATCACCTCGGGCGTGCGCATGCGCTCGACCCAGGAGCGGTATTCCAGGCGCAGGCGCTGGCGAGAGGTGCTGCTCACCTGCAACCCCGCTTCGCTGACCTGGCGTGACCACTCGGCCGCCGAATAATCGCGCACATGACTGGTATCGCGCAGCACCTCGACGCTTTGCAGGTAGGTATCCAGCAACGGCATGCCCGGCGACAGTACATCAATGAACGCCGCTACGCCGCCCGGCTTGAGCACCCGGCGCACTTCCCGCAACGCCACGCCCAGGTCGCCCCAATGATGCGCCGAATAGCGACTGAACACGAACTCGAACTCAGCGTCGGCGAATGGCAGGCGCTCGGCGGCACCGCACACGGTGGTGATGTTGCCCAGCCCACGCTCCGCGGCCGCCGCAGCGACGACATCGAGCATCTGCCGGGACAGGTCATAGGCCACCACTTCACCAGCCAGAGGCGCCACGTGAAAACTCACGTGACCGGCGCCGCACCCCAGATCCAGCACACGGGCATTGCCATGCCCAGCCAGGGCAGCCTGTAGCAGCGCGAACTCGGCACCCTGGGCGTGCACGGCACTGCTCAGATAGGCCGAGGCCTGTTCACCGAATTGCTTTTGTACAACCTGACTGTGGGCGGTGCTGGTCATGGGATGTCCTTAGGGTGTTGTAGTGCCTGGGCTGGCCTCTTCGCGAGCCGGCTCGCTCCCACAGGGTTTTGGGTACACCGCAAATCCAATGTGGGAGCGAGCCTGCTCGCGATGGCGTCGTCATGCCTTATGCGAAATCAGACCTCGCGAAACAACCAAGGCTGGCTCGCCCGATGCTTCGCTTCAAACGCGGCAATCGCCTCACCGTCCTGCAGGGTCAAACCGATGTCGTCCAGGCCATTGAGCAGGCAATGCTTGCGGAACGCATCGATCTCAAAGCTCAGCACCTTGCCGTCGGGACGGGTCACGGTCTGGGCTGCAAGGTCGATCTGCAGTTGATAACCCGGGTTGGCCTCGACCTGCTGGAACAGCTCGTCCACTTCGGCGTCGCTGAGGATGATCGGCAGCAAACCGTTCTTGAAGCTGTTGTTGAAGAAGATGTCGGCGTAGCTTGGCGCGATGATGCTGCGGAAGCCGTATTCTTCAAGGGCCCATGGCGCGTGTTCACGGCTCGAGCCGCAACCGAAGTTCTCCCGGGCCAGCAGCACGCTGGCGCCCTGATAACGCTCGGCGTTGAGCACGAAGTCCTTGTTCAGTGGCCGCTTGGAGTTGTCCTGGTAAGGCTGGCCCACATCCAGATAACGCCATTCATCGAACAGGTTCGGACCGAAGCCTGTGCGTTTGATGGACTTCAGGAATTGCTTGGGAATGATCTGGTCGGTATCGACGTTGGCACGATCCAGAGGCGCGACAAGACCAGTGTGCTGGGTAAAAGCTTTCATGCTGCGCTCTCCTTCAGATCAATTCACGGACGTCGACGAAACGGCCGTTGACGGCAGCCGCCGCGGCCATGGCCGGGCTGACCAGGTGGGTGCGCCCACCGGCGCCCTGACGGCCTTCGAAGTTGCGGTTGGAGGTGGAGGCGCAGTGCTCACCCGACTCCAGGCGATCCGGGTTCATCGCCAGGCACATCGAACACCCTGGCTCACGCCACTCGAAACCGGCCTCGATGAACACCTTATCCAGCCCTTCCGCTTCAGCCTGGGCCTTTACCAGGCCCGAGCCCGGCACCACGATGGCCTGCTTGATGGTCGAGGCGACCTTGCGGCCCTTGGCGATCACCGCCGCGGCACGCAGGTCTTCGATCCGTGAGTTGGTGCAGGAACCGATGAACACGCGATCGAGCTGAATATCGGTAATCGCCTGGTTCGCGCTCAAGCCCATGTACTTCAAGGCACGAACGATGGAGTCACGCTTGACCAGGTCCATCTCCTTGGCCGGGTCCGGTACGTTCTGATCCACCGCCAGGACCATCTCGGGGGAAGTGCCCCAGCTGACCTGCGGCTTGATCTGGGTCGCGTCGAGCTCGACCACCGTATCGAATTTGGCATCGGCGTCGGACACCAGGTCTTTCCAGGCCTCGACCGCCAAGTCCCATTCGGCGCCTTTCGGGGCGAACGGACGACCCTTGACGTACTCAACGGTCTTTTCATCGGCAGCCACCAGGCCCACGCGGGCACCGGCTTCGATGGACATGTTGCAGATGGTCATGCGGCCTTCGACGGACAGGTCGCGGATCGCGCTGCCGGCGAACTCGATGGCATGGCCGTTACCGCCGGCAGTGCCGATCTTGCCGATCACCGCCAGGACGATGTCCTTGGCCGTCACGCCGAACGGCAGCTTGCCCTCGACGCGCACCAGCATGTTCTTCATTTTCTTGGCCACCAGGCACTGGGTGGCGAGCACATGCTCGACCTCGGAAGTGCCGATGCCGTGGGCCAGGGCACCAAAGGCACCGTGGGTGGAGGTGTGGGAGTCGCCGCAGACCACGGTCATGCCCGGCAAGGTCGCGCCCTGTTCCGGACCGATGACGTGGACGATACCCTGGCGCACGTCATTCATCTTGAATTCAACGATGCCGTATTCGTCACAGTTGTCATCGAGGGTCTGGACCTGCAAACGCGAAACCTGGTCGACAATGGCTTCGATACCGCCCTTGCGTTCCGGGGTGGTCGGCACGTTGTGGTCCGGGGTCGCGATGTTGGCATCGATCCGCCATGGCTTGCGTCCGGCCAGGCGCAGCCCTTCGAACGCCTGTGGCGAAGTCACTTCATGGATGATGTGACGGTCGATATAGATCAGCGCCGAGCCATCGTCGCGCTGCTTGACCAAATGCGAATCCCAGAGCTTGTCGTAGAGCGTTTTGCCGGCCATCAGACGGTTCCTCATCAGCTTGTTTCTATGCCCCGGATCTTGAACGACTCAATAACCCTTTGGCTTGTGAGGCTGATGTTATGGGGCTACATTAAATAACTCAAATTCATATTTTTCATACTTTGCATAACCAACAGGAATCAAACCAGGATCGCCATGGACCTCGCCAACCTCAACGCCTTTATCGCCATCGCCGAGACGGGCAGTTTCTCCGGCGCCGGTGAACGCTTGCACCTGACCCAGCCGGCGATCAGCAAGCGTATCGCCGGGCTGGAACAGCAGCTCAACGTCCGCTTGTTCGACCGGCTGGGCCGTGAAATCGGCCTGACCGAGGCCGGTCGGGCCTTGCTGCCGCGGGCCTATCAAATCCTCAATGTGCTGGACGACACCCGTCGCGCCCTGACCAACCTGGCCGGCGAAGTCACCGGGCGACTGACGCTCGCCACCAGCCATCACATCGGCCTGCACCGCCTACCGCCTCTATTGAGGGAATTCACCCGACGTTATCCACAAGTGGCCCTGGACATTCAGTTCCTGGATTCGGAAGTGGCCTACGAAGAAATTCTTCACGGACGGGCGGAACTGGCGGTCATCACCCTCGCCCCCGAGCCGCATGCGCTGATGCGTGCCACGCCGGTGTGGGACGACCCCCTGGATTTCGTGGTGGCGCCGGAACATGCGCTGCTGGACAATCGCGCGGTCAGCCTGGCGGATATCGCCCTGCATCCCGCGGTTTTCCCGGGGGGCAATACCTTTACCCATCACATTGTCCGGCGCCTGTTCGAGGCTCAGGACCTGACACCGAACATCGCCATGAGCACGAATTATCTGGAAACCATAAAGATGATGGTTTCCATTGGCCTGGCCTGGAGTGTCCTGCCGCGCACCATGCTCGACGATCAGGTGGCGCGCATCCCTTTGCCGGGCATACAACTCAGTCGCCAGCTAGGCTATATCTTGCACACTGAACGGACACTGTCGAATGCTGCGCGCGCTTTCATGTCCCTACTGGACGCACAAATCGATCTGCCAGGGACAAGGGCATAGGTTGTGCTACTCCTATAGAGCCGAAAATGCCTGCGCTTAACGCTCACTGCCCAAGGCTCGCTAGATAATGCCCAAACCCGCTGACCATCTCCCGCCCCTGCCGCGTATCCAGGCGCTTGACCCGAAACGGTCGGAGCAAAGCTGGGACAGCGCGCCGCAGTTGCTGGCCGCGCTGAACGGAGCGCGGCTGGGGGCCTGGTCGTGGGACATCGATACCGGGCGGATCAGTTGGTCCAGGGGCACCCAGGCGCTGTTCGGCTTCGACCCGCGCCAGCCGCTGCCAGGGGATGTGGATTACCTGGACCTGCTATTGCCCGAGGACCGCACCAAGGCCATCCGCGCCTTTCACGCGGCCGTGGCCGGCGCGCCGCTGGAACAGGCGATGCACCATCGCATTGTCTGGCCCGACGGCAGCCTGCACTGGCTGGAAATCAGCGGCAGCGTATCGCCCGACAAGCACGGACGCCCGCGCATGATCGGGGTCATCCGTGAGATCACCCACCAGCGCGAGCGCGAACAGGCCTTGCGCAGCTCGGAGAAACGCTTTGCCACGCTCTTTCACCTCTGCCCGAACATGGTGCTGCTGACCCGCCAGGAAGACGGGCTGATCAGCGAAGCCAACCAGTATTTCGAAAGCCTGTTCGGCTGGCCGGTGCACGATGTCATCGGCCGTACCACCCTGGAACTGGGCCTGTGGGTCGATCCCAGCCAGCGGGCAAGACTGGTGGAAGCCACCAAGGCCAAGGGCGAACTGGTGAGCATGGAGGTGGAATTCCGCGCCAGTAACGGCCAGATCCACAACGGCATCCTCAGCGCGCAAAAGGTCGAACTTGAAGGGCAGCCCTATCTGCTGAGCACGTTTCTCGACACCACTGAACGCAAACTGGCCGAACTGGCCCTCAAGGACAGCCAGGAACGCCTCGACCTGGCCCTCGACTCGGCGCAACTGGGCACCTGGGACTGGCACATACCTAGCGGCATGCTCTACGGCTCGGCCCGTGCCGCGCAGCTCCATGGCCTGGAGCCCAAGCCGTTCCACGAGTCGTTCGACGCGTTTTTCGAAGGAGTCCCCGACGAAGAGCGCAACAACATGCGCAATGCGTATCGCAGCCTGCGCGAAGGTCCGGCGGGCAATTATCAACTGACCTATCGCGTGCAATTGCCGGACGGCAGCTCCCGTTACCTGGAGAGCCGCGCCCGCCTCTACCGCAACGACGACGGCAGCCCCCAACGCATGGCCGGTACCTTGCTGGACATCACCGACCAGGTGGAACGCGAGCAGAGCCTGGCGGCGTCGGAGGAAAAATTCGCCACGTTGTTCCAGGTCAGCCCCGATCCGATCTGCGTCACCCACCAGGACAGTAACCGCTTCCTCGAGATCAACTCCAGCTTCACCCAGACGTTCGGCTGGTCCGCCAGCGACGTGATCGGCCGCAGCGCCGACGAAATCGGTCTCTGGGATGCCTCAGGCAACAGCCTGCAACGTATCGAACGGGTGATTCGCGAACAATCGCTGAACAATGTCGCAATTGTCGTCCACCACAAGAACGGCCAACCGCTCACCTGCGTGATCTCCAGTCGTCAGATCAACGTCAGCAACCAGCCCTGCGTCGTCACCACCCTGCGGGACATCACCCAACAACAACGCTCCGAAGCGGCCCTGAAGTCCAGCGAGGAGAAATTCGCCAAGGCGTTCCACTCCAGCCCTGACGCCATCACCATCACCGAACGCGAAAGCGGCCGCTACCTTGAGGTCAATGATGGCTTTTGCCGCCTGACCGGTTACCGCGCCGACGAAGTGATCGGGCACACGGTGTACGAGGTTGGCATCTGGGCCGAGGAAAAACAGCGCGCAACCCTGTTGACCGAACTGCAACTCAAGGGCCGGGTGCTTCACCAGGAAATGCTCGGGCGCAACAAGCGCGGGGAATTGCTCACGGTTGAGGTATCGGTCGAGCCCATTACACTCAACGAGACGGACTGCCTGCTGCTGACTGCGCGGGACGTGAGCCTGCTGCGCAACGCCGAGGCTCAGATCCGTCACCTGGCCTATCACGACCCGCTGACCAACCTGCCCAACCGGGCCCTGCTGATGGACCGGCTGAGCCAGCAGATCGCCCTGCTCAAGCGCCATAACCTGCGCGGTGCGCTCCTGTTCCTCGATCTCGACCACTTCAAGCACATCAACGATTCCCTGGGCCATCCGGTGGGTGACACGGTGCTGAAAATCATCACCGCGCGCCTGGAAGCCAGCGTTCGCCTGGAGGACACCGTCGCGCGATTGGGCGGCGACGAGTTCGTGGTGTTGCTCAGCGGCCTGGAAGGTACCCGCAACGAAGTCAGCGAGCAGGTGCAGAAGCTGGCCGACACCCTGCGCGAACTGCTGTCGGAACCGATGTTCCTCGACGGCCAGCGACTTCAGGTCACACCCAGCATTGGCATGGCGCTGATTCCCGACCATGGCGCTACCCCAGCCGACCTGCTCAAGCGCGCCGACATTGCGCTTTATCGCGCCAAGGATTCGGGGCGCAACACCTCGCAGATGTTTCACACCACCATGCAAAAGGCGGCCAGTGAACGGCTGCGCATGGAAACCGACTTGCGCCAGGCCTTGGCCCGCAACGAGTTCAGCCTGCACTTCCAACCCCAGGTCGACGCCCGCGACAACCGGATCGTCGGTGCCGAAGCACTGGTGCGCTGGCATCATCCCGAACTGGGCGCCCAGTCGCCCAACGAGTTCATCAAGGTCCTGGAAGACAGCGGACTGATCCTGGAAGTGGGCACCTGGATCCTCGATGAAGCCTGTGATGGCTTCAAGCAATTGATCGCCAAGGGCAAGATCGATCCGCAGCGGTTCAGTCTGTGCGTGAACATCAGCCCGCGCCAGTTCCGGCAGAGCGACTTCGTTGAGCGCATCGAAAGCAGCCTCGCGACCCACGGCCTGCCCTGCACCATTTTGAAACTGGAAATCACCGAAGGCATCGTGATCCAGAACCTGGACGACACCATCGGCAAGATGCGTCGCCTCAAGAAGCTGGGGGTGAGCTTCGCCATGGATGACTTTGGCACCGGTTATTCGTCGCTGACCTACCTCAAGCGTCTTCCAGTGGATACGCTGAAAATCGACCAATCATTCGTGCGCGACGCCACCAGCGACCCCAACGATGCCGAGATCATCCGTGCCATCGTCGCCATGGCCCGCAGCCTTAACCTGGAGATGATTGCCGAAGGCGTGGAAACCCTGGAACAACTGCACTTCCTGCAGGGGCTCGATTGCCATCTGTACCAGGGCTACCTGCACAGCCGGCCGTTGCCGCTGGATGCGTTCGAGCGGTTGCTTCCGTAACGAGCGAAACTGTCTTCTGTGGCGAGGGGATTCATCCCCGCTGGGCTGCAAAGCAGCCCCCATGCTGCAGACTCAATCCATCTGACATACCGAGTTGGCTGATTTTAGGGCTGCTACGCAGCCCTGAGGGGATTTATCCCCTCGCCACAACGGAGTTTTACAAAGCTTTCCATATGAAAAAGGGCGCCCCTTCGGCGCCCTTTTTCAGTGGCGATGCATCAGTTCTGCAGCGCGGGTTGCTGCTGCGCACCGTTGATCGGGATGCGCTTGGCTTTCGCCTCTTCCGGAATCACCCGCAACAGGTCGATGCTCAACAGACCGTTGCTCAGGCCGGCGGACTTGATCTCGATATGATCCGCCAAGCGGAAGGACAGCTTGAACGCACGCTGGGCGATGCCCTGATGCAGGTAGGTCACGCTGTCGTTGCTGGCCTCGCGCTTACCGCCGCTGATGGTCAGCACGCCTTTTTCCACCTGCAGGTCCAGGTCTTCTTCCTGGAAGCCGGCGGCGGCGACTACGATGCGGTATTCATCATCACCGTATTTTTCCACGTTGTAGGGTGGATAGCTGCTGCCCGGTTCGTTGCGCAAGGCGGTTTCGAACAGGTCGTTGAAACGGTCGAAGCCCACCGAGGAACGGAACAGAGGGGCCAGCGAAAATGCAGTACTCATGATTCAAATCTCCTGAAAAGTTCAGCAAGGTTTTTTGTCTCCGCGACCCGAATTCGGCATCGCGTACCCCTTATCTAGGGATCGCCAAATACTTTTCAAGAGCTTTTTTCGAAATTTTTTTCAGGCCGCTTCGGTGCGCTGCACACCCAGCAAATGGCCCACGGCATCGAGCTCGGTTTCCCGACGCAGCGCGGTAAACAGCTCGACCGCTTCAGGATAATTGCGGGTCAGCATCGCCAGCCACTGCTTCAAGCGCCCGGGCGCCTGACGCGGCGTCAGCTGTTCGACCACTTGTACCCAGAAATCCTGGAGCATCGGTTGCAGCTCGGCCCAGGACATCTGCACCACCTCTTCACCGGCGCGGGCGGCGGCGATCTGCCGGGCCAGGTCCGGACGGGAAACGAGGCCGCGACCGAGCATGATGTCCTCTACGCCGCTGATTTCACGGCAACGACGCCAATCTTCGACACTCCAGATATCCCCATTGGCGAATACCGGCACCTTGACCACTTCCTGCACCCGGGGAATCCATTCCCAATGGGCCGGCGGCTTGTAGCCGTCAGTCTTGGTCCGCGCGTGCACCACGATGTGCGCCGCCCCGCCTTCGGCCAGCGCCGTCGCGCAGACCAGCGCACCGTCCGGACTGTCGAAGCCCAGGCGCATCTTGGCCGTGACCGGGATATGCTTTGGCACCGCGCGACGGACATGTTCGACGATTTCGTTGAGCAGCTCCGGCTCCTTGAGCAACACCGCGCCGCCTCGGGACTTGTTCACTGTCTTGGCCGGGCAGCCAAAATTCAGGTCAACCACCTCCGAACCCAATTCGCACGCCAACGCCGCGTTTTCCGCCAGGCACACCGGGTCGGAGCCCAGCAATTGCACACGCAGCGGCACGCCGGCAGCGGTTCGGGCGCCGGTCAGCAGCTCCGGGGCGAGCTTGTGGAAATAGGCCGGTGTGAGCAGGCGATCATTGACGCGGATGAACTCGGTCACGCACCAGTCGATACCACCGACGCGAGTCAGGACGTCCCGCAGGATGTTGTCGACCAACCCCTCCATGGGCGCCAGGGCAATTTGCATGGGAAAACGCACTCAACGAAAAAACGTGCGGCAGTTTACCGGATTCTGTGGGAGCAAGCCTGCTCGCGATAGCGCTGGATCAGTTGGCGAGGATGCCGGATGAAGCATGGGCCGCTAGCGCCGGGCCATAGCCTTCGATGAATTCCGGCGGCATGCGCTTGGGCTTGCCGGTGGAGAGTTCGATGCAGACAAATGTGGTCTGCGCCCGCAGCACGGTGGTGTTGTCGCTGGGACGGACCAGTTGGAAATGCCGGGTCATCTTCAGCCGCTGGTCCCAGTCGACGATCCAGGTGGCCAGTTGCAGTTCGTCGCCTTCGTAGGCAGCCGCCAGGTAGTCGACTTCATGGCGCACCACCGCCATTGCCCGGTCCAGTCGGCGGTACTCCGCCAGGTCCAGCCCCAGGCGCTGGGAGTGACGCCAGGCACAGCGTTCGAGCCAGGTGACGTAGACCGCGTTGTTGGCGTGGCCCAGCCCGTCGATGTCTTCGACAGCTACTTGAAGATCAATAATGAACGGCGTTGCCCGATCCCAGCCCATGCCCCTCTCCCGGTCGAATGTGGATCGGGGCAGTGTACCCGATCCCTGTGGGAGGCGGGCTTGCTCGCGATGGCGATGGGTCAGACTGCATCAATGTCGAATATACCGACGCGATCGCGGGCAAGCCTGGCTCCCACCACTCAGGCCGATTGCCGTGCTTGCAGATTGCGCCCGGCCAGCAGCGATAACACGCCATCGATGACGCGGGGATCGGCCAGCACCCGCTGGTGCCCACCCTGGGGCAAACGCAGCAGGCGGCTGTCAAACCAGGCCTCATGAATCAACTGCGACTCGTTGACCAAGACGGAGGTGTCGTCCTCGGCGTGGACGATCAACCCCGGCACATCCAACTGATAATGCGCCACGTCCAACTTCGAGGCGCGCATGCCCACATCGTGTTCCACCTGACGAATGAAGGCCGAACGCGCCCGGGGTGGAAGGCCCACCAGCTGGGCGAAGCCGCGCAGCACCCCAAGAATGCGCGCGGGGGCAGCAATGCTGACCAGTGTCTCGGTACGCAGCCCCAGCTGGACCGCGAGCATGGCACTGGCCCCGCCCATGGAATGCCCGATCACCGCTTGCAGCGGCGGCAGTTCTGCCGCAGCTTCGAGCATTGCCCTGGCGAACAGCAGAACATTCGCCTCACGGCCAGGTGAACGGCCATGGGCCGGTCCGTCCAGCGCCACTACCGTATAGCCAGCGTTCACCAACGCCGTGATCAGCGCAGCGAACTGCGTGGGTCGCCCTTCCCAGCCATGCATCAGCAAGACGGTCGGACCTTTGCCCCAGCGCAGGGCCGAAAGACCGAAGCGCAAGGTGATGCGCTCGGAGCTTGCCAGCAATGGCAATTCCCAGTCCCGTGGCGGCAGATTCCGGGGATGCATGAACAGTGCGCGCATTTTCCTTGCCACCAAACGCGGAGCCACCCGACCCAGCGTGCCGTTGACGCCACGAATCCAGCTCAATCTGTCCATCGTTCTTCTCCCACGGCTTGCGCCTTAGCTCACCGCACCGCAGATTTGGCGGCACGCAGCACACGATCCGATAACTCTCCCGGACCCAACGCCCGGGCCAGGGCCAAGCCACCGACCATCAAGGCAATGTCAGCGAGGGCCTTGTCGGCGTCTTCCGGGCTGGCGGCCAATTGCGCCGCCATTAACTCAATGTGTTCGTTGAGCACGTCACGAAACGGATCCGGCAGGCGTCCCAACTCACCGATCGACGCCGGGATCGGGCAGGCGTTTTCGGTGGAGTCCCGATGCTTGCGCGACAGGTAGAACGCCGCCACCAGGGCGCGCCGCTCTTCGCCGGTCAGTTCGGCATCCATGTCGGCGATCAGGCCCCGACGCCGACTGAGCAACTGTTTGAAAGCCTCCAGCATCAGCGCATCCTTGCTTTCGAAATGAGCGTAGAACCCGCCCACCGTCAGCCCGGCCGCGCCCATTACCTCGCCCACGCTCGGCTCGGCCGGACCACGCTGGATCAACGCGTCACTGGCGGCCTTGATAATGCGCTCACGGGTCTGTGCTTTTTTATCGCTCATTGCTGCCTCCGAATATTACGATCACAATATTATATGCATAATAATTTTCCGCAAGCGGAATCTCGGCCCGCTGGTCGGCAGTATCTTGTTCGAGGACAGGAGAATTGGCTGAACGCCAGACAAACAAAAGGGCCATTCAATAATTGAATGACCCCTATAAAATCCCGCAAAGCGGGTAATCGTGGCGTCCCCTAGGGGACTCGAACCCCTGTTACCGCCGTGAAAGGGCGGTGTCCTAGGCCACTAGACGAAGGGGACACAAACCTTCTTGCTTGATCAGCGCTGAGAACTGATCGATTCAAGGCCGGTGTGGCCAGACCTTGAACCTGACAATTGGTGGAGCTAGACGGGATCGAACCGTCGACCTCTTGCATGCCATGCAAGCGCTCTCCCAGCTGAGCTATAGCCCCGGATTTTCGCCTCGCGGCGGAGCGACATCTTGCAACATCGCTTCTGTAAAACTGGCGTCCCCTAGGGGACTCGAACCCCTGTTACCGCCGTGAAAGGGCGGTGTCCTAGGCCACTAGACGAAGGGGACGCAAACCCTTCTAACTACTGATCAACGCTGAGTGTTGATCGCTTCAAGGCCGGTGTGGCCAGACCCTGAAGTGTAAATTGGTGGAGCTAGACGGGATCGAACCGTCGACCTCTTGCATGCCATGCAAGCGCTCTCCCAGCTGAGCTATAGCCCCTCATCGCTGAGGACGGGGCGAATCTTAAGGGCGTATCGGAGGGCTGTCAAATTTATTTTCAACAAATTTGAAAATTTTTTGCCGGGATAACAACCACTTACCGACAAACCCCGGAAAACCGGGGTATGCCCTGCCCTAACGACCGCTTAGGCAATCGCGCCCAGCAGTTTTTCCCACTCCTTGTTTTCCTTCTTCGACACGCCACCGAGCAGATCGATGGCCTGGCGCAGGCGGAAGCGGGTCAGGTCCGGCCCGAGGATTTCCATCGCATCAAGCACCGACACCGAGCTGGCCTGGCCGGTAATGGCGGCGAACATCAACGGCATGGCGTCGCGCAATTTCAGCTCCAGGGATTCGACCACGGCCTGGATAGTCGCGGTGATGCTGTCCTTTTCCCATTGGCGCAGGCTTTCGAGTTTCCACAGGATCAGTTGCATCAGCTGGCGCACCTGATCGCCCGAGAGTTTCTTGGACTCGAACAGCTTCGCATCCGGCGTCACGCCACCGGCAAAGAAAAAGCCCGCCAGCGGCGCAATCTGGCTGAACGTCTCCACCCTGCCCTGCACGTGGGGAGCGATCCTCATCATGTACTCGGGGTTCAATGCCCACTTCTGCACGCGTGCGGCAAACTCTTCCACTGGCAGATCCCGCAGCCACTGGCCGTTGAGCCAGGACAGCTTCTCGATGTCGAAGATCGGCCCGCCCAGAGAGACACGCGAGAGGTCGAAGTGCTCGACCATTTCCTGCAACGAGAATTTCTCGCGCTCGTCCGGCATCGACCACCCCATGCGGCCCAGGTAGTTGAGCATCGCCTCGGGCATGAAGCCCATGCGCTCGTAGAACGTCACCGAGGTCGGGTTCTTGCGCTTGGACAGTTTGCTCTTGTCCGGGTTACGCAGCAGCGGCATGTAGCACAACTGCGGTTGCTCCCAGCCAAAATATTCGTAGAGCAGGATCAGTTTCGGCGCCGATGGCAGCCACTCTTCACCGCGCAGTACGTGAGTGATGCCCATCAGGTGGTCGTCGACCACGTTCGCCAGGAAGTACGTCGGCAAGCCGTCGGTCTTCATCAGCACCTGCATGTCCATGCGATCCCACGGGATCTCGACATCGCCACGCAGCATGTCCGGCACCACGCAGACGCCTTCGCTCGGCACTTTCATGCGGATCACATGGGGCTCGCCGGCGGCCAGGCGCCGGGCAACTTCTTCTTTGGACAGGAGCAACGCGCGACCATCGTAGCGTGGTGTTTCGCCACGGGCCATCTGCTCGGCGCGCATCTGGTCCAGCTCTTCAGCGGTGCAGAAGCATGGGAACGCGTGCCCCATGTCCACCAGTTGCTGGCAATACTGCTTGTAGATGTCGCCACGCTCGCTCTGCCGATACGGGCCGTGCGGCCCGCCAACGTCCGGGCCCTCACTCCAGTCGATGCCGAGCCAGCGCAGGGCGTCGAAAATCTGCTGTTCGGACTCGCGCGTCGAACGCAACTGGTCGGTGTCCTCGATCCGCAGGATGAACTCACCGCCGTGCTGCTTGGCAAAGCAATAGTTGAACAAAGCGATGTAGGCGGTGCCGACATGGGGATCGCCAGTGGGCGAAGGCGCGATGCGGGTACGGACGGTGGTCATGGCATGTCTCGGAAAGAAGGTAAAAGCGAAGATCAAACAAGGGGCGAATGGTAGCAGGCGATGGTAGGCGGGCTCCAGTCAAAGGGATTTGTGCATCTGTCAGACCGCGTCGTCCTCAATCGCGAGCAGGCTCGCACACACTGGACTTGTGGCGTTCACAAATCCCTGTGGGAGCGAGCCTGCTCGCGATGAGGCCCTTAAGGCCACTGCAAAACTCAGACAGTGAGCAACCGCTCGCGCAACTTGCCAATCTCGTCCCGCAATTGCGCCGCCGCTTCGAATTCCAGGTCCCGGGCCAGTTGGTACATTTTCTCTTCCAACTGACGGATACGCTTGGTGATTTCGCTCGGCGAGCGCAGTTCCGCTTCGTAGCGGGCGCTCTCTTCGGCGGCCTTGGCCATGCCCTTGCGCTTCTTGCTGCGCGAACCGGGCACGGTGGCACCTTCCATGATATCGGCAACGTCCTTGAACACCCCTTTGGGCGTGATGCCATTGGCCAGGTTGAAGGCGATCTGCTTGTCACGACGGCGCTCAGTCTCACCGATGGCCCGTTCCATGGAGCCAGTGATGCGGTCGGCATACAGAATCGCCCGGCCATTGAGGTTACGCGCCGCCCGGCCGATGGTCTGGATCAGCGAGCGCTCGGAGCGCAGGAAGCCTTCCTTGTCGGCGTCGAGGATCGCCACCAGCGACACTTCCGGCATGTCCAGGCCTTCGCGCAGCAGGTTGATGCCCACCACCACGTCGAAGGTGCCCAGGCGCAGGTCGCGGATGATCTCGACCCGCTCCACCGTGTCGATATCCGAATGCAGGTATCGCACCCGCACGCCATGATCGGCCAGGTAATCGGTGAGGTCCTCGGCCATGCGCTTGGTCAGGGTGGTCACCAGGACCCGCTCGTCGATGGCCACGCGCTTGTTGATTTCCGAAAGCAGGTCGTCGACCTGGGTCAGCGCCGGGCGCACTTCGACTTGCGGGTCCACCAGGCCGGTCGGCCGCACCACTTGCTCGACCACGCGACCGGCATGCTCGGCTTCGTAGTTGCCGGGGGTGGCCGAGACAAAAATAGTCTGCGGGCTCACGCCTTCCCATTCATCGAAACGCATCGGCCGGTTGTCCAGCGCCGAAGGCAGGCGGAATCCGTATTCCACCAGGGTCTCCTTGCGGGACCGGTCGCCTTTGTACATCGCGCCCACCTGGGGCACGCTGACATGGGATTCGTCGATCACCAGCAAGGCGTCGGCCGGCAGGTAGTCATACAAGGTGGGGGGCGGCGCACCCGCCGGGCGGCCCGACAGGTAGCGCGAGTAGTTTTCGATACCGTTGCAATAACCCAGTTCAAGGATCATTTCCAGGTCGAACCGGGTCCGCTGCTCCAGGCGCTGGGCTTCCACCAGCTTGTTGTTCGAGCGCAGGTACTCCAGGCGCTCCTGGAGCTCGGCCTTGATCCCGTCAATGGCGTCCAGCAGGGTTTCCCGCGGCGTGACATAGTGGCTCTTGGGGTAGAAGGTGAAGCGTGGCAGCTTGCGGATCACCTCGCCGGTCAGCGGATCGAACGCCGAAATGCTCTCCACCTCGTCATCGAACAGTTCGATGCGGATCGCCTCCAGGTCGGATTCCGCCGGGTAGATATCGATCACATCCCCGCGCACTCGGAACGTTGCCCGGGCGAAATCCATGTCGTTGCGGGTGTATTGCAGGTCCGCGAGGCGGCGCAGCAAGGCACGCTGGTCGAGTTTGTCGCCGCGATCCACGTGCAGCACCATCTTCAGGTACGTTTCCGGGCTGCCCAAGCCGTAGATGCACGACACCGTGGTGACGATGATCGCATCCTTGCGCTCGAGCAACGCCTTGGTCGCCGACAGCCGCATCTGCTCGATGTGGTCGTTGATCGAGGCGTCCTTCTCGATGAAGGTGTCCGACGACGGCACGTAGGCTTCCGGCTGGTAGTAGTCGTAGTAAGAGACGAAGTACTCCACGGCGTTGTTCGGGAAGAACGCCTTGAACTCGCCATACAGTTGAGCCGCCAGGGTCTTGTTCGGTGCCAGCACCAGGGTCGGACGCTGCACCTGGGCGATCACGTTGGCGATGCTGAAGGTCTTGCCCGAACCGGTCACACCGAGCAACGTCTGGTGGGCCAGCCCCGCCTCGATGCCCTCGACCATCAGGCGGATGGCTTCCGGCTGGTCGCCAGCGGGCTTGAATCGGGTGACTAGCTGGAATTCAGACATAACATAACCTCTGGGTTCACGCCTGTCGGCCAGGCGACGGGAACGAGGAAGACCGAAACGACGGATGTCGCCCGAGGAAAAAGCTGGAGTGCAGACAATGTGGAGGTGAATGCCTTAGCTTTCAAGACGAACGTCCTACACGCCTTGGAGTCTTTGACGCGGCGAAGGGACTAACGGTCGAAAAAAATCGAAAATACTTACCGTAAAAACCGAATCGCCTGTCGCCGTGTCCAGTGATGGCCTCTATACTAACTCCCCGTTTGTGCACCGCTCTAGTGCATCCGGCTGGAGCGCCACACGTCCCCCTCACACTCCATTCAGAGCCGCGCACTAATGAGCCTGTTTTCCGCTGTCGAATTGGCACCCCGCGACCCAATCCTGGGCCTCAACGAAGCATTCAACGCCGACACCCGTACCGATAAGGTCAACCTGGGGGTGGGTGTTTACTGCAATGAAGAGGGGCGCATTCCGCTTCTGCGCGCCGTTGTCGAAGCCGAGACGATTCGCGTGGCTCAGCACGTTTCCCGCGGTTATCTGCCGATCGACGGCATCGCTGCCTATGACCAGGCGGTCCAGACCCTGCTGTTCGGCAAGGATTCGCCACTGATCGCCTCTGGCCGTGTCATCACCACCCAGGCTGTGGGCGGCACCGGTGCGCTGAAGATCGGCGCCGACTTCCTCAAGCAATTGCTGCCTGATGCCGTCGTGGCCATCAGCGACCCGAGCTGGGAAAACCACCGCGCCCTGTTCGAAACCGCCGGGTTTCCGGTGCAGAACTACCGCTACTACGACGCCGCCACCCACGACGTGAACCGTACCGGCCTGCTGGAAGACCTCAACGCCCTGCCCGACCGCTCGATCATTGTGCTGCACGCCTGCTGCCACAACCCGACCGGCGTGGACCTGAGCCCCGAGGACTGGAAAAACGTACTGGCCGTGGTCAAGGCCAAGAACCATGTGCCGTTCCTGGACATGGCCTACCAGGGCTTTGGCGACGGCATCGACGAAGACGCGGCGGCCGTGCGCCTGTTCGCCGAGTCGGGCCTGACCTTCTTTGCCTCCAGCTCGTTCTCCAAGTCGTTCTCCCTGTACGGCGAGCGCGTCGGCGCCCTGTCGATCGTCAGCGAATCGAAAGAAGAAAGTGCTCGCGTGCTGTCCCAGGTCAAGCGCGTGATCCGCACCAACTATTCCAACCCGCCGACCCATGGCGCCAGCATCGTTGCCGCCGTGCTCAACAGCCCAGAGCTGCGGGCCCAGTGGGAAGCCGAACTGGCGGAAATGCGCCTGCGGATCCGCGGCATGCGCAACCAGATGGTGGACATGCTGGCCAAGGCCGCGTCGCACCGCGATTTCAGCTTCGTCGCACGCCAGCGCGGGATGTTCTCCTACTCCGGCCTGACCGTTGAACAAGTGACCCGCCTGCGCAACGAATTCGGCATCTACGCCCTGGACACCGGCCGCATCTGCGTGGCCGCGCTGAACCAGAACAACATCGACGCGGTGACCAAGGCGATTGTTCAGGTGATCTGAAAACCCGCATAAAACCTGTGGGAGCGAGCCTGCTCGCGATGGCGGAGGGTCATCCAACATTGGTGTTGAATGATTCGCCGCCATCGCGAGCAGGCTCGCTCCCACAGTCGTTTTTTGCGGCATGATCCTTACTTGTGTGAAGCGGTAACAAGTGTTTGAGGGAAGCCCACGACCACTTAAACGCACCGCCCACCACCCAAAGCTTGACTTCTCTTTTCCAATCAGTAACATACGCGTCATTCCGCGATAGCTCAGTTGGTAGAGCAAGTGACTGTTAATCACTGGGTCCCTGGTTCGAGTCCAGGTCGTGGAGCCAGACAGCAACATCAAAAGCCCCTGAATCGAAAGATCCAGGGGCTTTTTTGTGGGCGAAAAACCTGCTGGAGGCCGTATAAGACCCGCCGGAGGTCGCTACCGGAACAATATTCCGGCGCCAAAAAGGCATTATGGTCTGAATCCTGCTTTCTTTTCCGCCAACCCGAGCTGTCACGTGAGCGTCATGGCTGTGCCGCAAGCTGGCCCTGTCCGACAACAACAGCTTCATAACAACAAGGACGAAGGTATGCCCACGCAAAACCCGCACCGCATCGTCGGCCTGTGCACCTCCGGCAAGGTGTACAACGTGCTGACCGAGCTCAAGCACCTGGAAGGCCATCGCACAGCCAAGTTCCTGTCTTTGTTGACGGAAAACCTGGTGCGCAAGGGCGTGCTCAATGAACGGGAAGTGGTGCATATGCTTGATCTGGTCGTCGACTGAGCGGCATCGATTCCCACTATTGAAGCGGTTGATTTTTCCCCTTGCCGGCTGAGTCGTAAGGTAACCCCATCGATAGATGGAGGTTCCCATGCTCAATATTCAAATCATGTCTGTCATTGGCAGCGCCGTCCCCGCCGCACTCCGTGAACGCGGCCTGTTGGCCTGCTGGTATCTGGTCCAGGACGGGGTCACCATCAGCGGTCCGCTGACGTCACTGCCCGCCGCCCAGGCCTTGTCGCAGCGCATCGGCACCTACATGTTGAGCGCCTAAGACCGCTAGGGCAATTTCACCCGGGGCGCGCTTTCGACAAACAAGGCCCAGCTGGAAATGAACAAGGCGGCGATGAGAGGCCCGATCACGAACCCGTTCAGCCCGAACACCGCCAGGCCGCCCAGTGTCGAGACCAGGACCATATAATCGGGCATCTTGGTGTCCTTGCCCACCAGGATCGGGCGCAGGAGATTATCCACCAGGCCGATCACGAACACGCCGAACAGCGTCAGCACAACGCCTTGCCAGATCGCCCCGCAGAGCAGGAAATACACCGCCACCGGCGCCCAGACGATGCCCGCCCCCACCGCCGGCAAAAGCGACAGGAAGGCCATCAGCACGGCCCAGGGCAACACGGTTGAAATGCCCAGGATCCAGAAGATCAGCCCACCCAGTGCTCCCTGGGTGATCGCGACCAGCAGGTTGCCCTTGACCGTCGCCCGTACCACCCGATTGAACTTCAATTGCAGGCGCCGCTTCTGGTACTCCGCCAGGGGCACAGCCGTGCGCACCTTGCGCACCAGTTCCGTGCCGTCGCGCAAGAAGAAGAAAAGCAGATAAAGCATCACAAAGAAGCTGACCAGGAACTGAAACGTACCCTGGCCGAAGCTGAAGGCCTGGGTGGCGAAGAACTCGCTGCCCTGCATGGCACTCTTGACGATCTTGTCCCGCAGCCCGCTCAGGTTACCCAGGCCGAAGCGGTCCAGCAGATGCTGGAAGTACGGCGGCAAGGCGTCCTTGAACCGCGCCAGGTAATCGGCAATGTCCAGCTCCCCACTTTCCAGGCTCTTGTACAACGCAGTGCCTTCCTGGACCAGCAGCGTGCTGATGACGATCACCGGCAGGATCGCGATGACCACACAGATGCCCAGGGTGCACAACGAAGTGACATTGCGCGGCCAGCCGAATTTCAGTTGCAGGCGATGTTGCATCGGCGCGAAGACAATGCCGAGGATGATCGCCCAGAACACCGCCCCATAGAACGGCAACAGGATCCAGATGAAAGCGATACTGACCAGGATCAGCAGCAGCATTTGGGATTTGTATTGCAGGCTCTTTCGGTTCATTTGCTTTCCATGTCCCTGGCTCGTAAATATTAGTCAGTCAGGACTCGCAGGAGTGCCGTTGCGTTCACCGGCTCCATTGATCCAGATCAACAGCGCCTGGCCAGCCGTGGCGTACCCTCGGCGCTTTTTGCGATCAGACGCCACCATGCCCCTCGTAGCTCCCGAACTGCTTGCCCCGGCCGGCACCCTGAAGAACATGCGCTATGCCTTCGCCTATGGCGCCGATGCGGTCTATGCCGGCCAGCCGCGCTACAGCCTGCGGGTGCGCAACAATGAATTCGACCACGCCAACCTGGCCCTGGGCATTCGTGAAGCCCACACGGCGGGCAAGCGCTTCTACGTGGTGGTGAACATTGCGCCGCACAACGCCAAGCTGCGCACCTTCCTCAAAGACCTCGAACCGGTGATTGCCATGGCACCCGATGCGCTGATCATGTCCGATCCGGGCTTGATCATGCTGGTGCGACGGCATTTCCCGCAGATGCCGATCCATCTGTCGGTGCAGGCCAACACGGTGAACTGGGCGAGCGTCGAGTTCTGGCAGCAGCAGGGCCTGAGCCGGATTATTCTTTCTCGAGAATTGTCCCTGGAGGAAATCGCCGAGATCCGCCAGCAAGTGCCGGCCATGGAACTGGAGGTGTTCGTCCACGGGGCCCTGTGCATGGCCTATTCCGGGCGTTGCCTGTTGTCCGGCTACCTGAATCGGCGCGACGCCAACCAGGGCAGTTGCACCAACGCCTGTCGCTGGAAATATTCGGCCCAACCCGCGGTGGAAAACGCCGTGGGCGACATCGTGCACAGCTATCAACCCGAACCCACCCTGGGCCTCGGCGCGCCCACCGACCAGGTATTTCTGCTCCAGGAGGCCAACCGTCCGGACGAATCCATGCCGGCTTTCGAGGATGAGCACGGCACCTACATCATGAACGCCAAGGATCTGCGGGCCGTGCAGCATGTGGAGCAATTGACCCGCATGGGCGTGCACTCCCTGAAAATCGAGGGCCGGACCAAGTCGCACTTCTACTGCGCGCGCACAACCCAAGCGTATCGCCAGGCGATCGATGATGCCGTGGCCGGCCGCAAATTCGACCTTGGCCTGATGACCGATCTGGAATCACTGGCCCAGCGCGGCTACACCGAAGGCTTCCTGCGCCGGCATGTGCACGATGAATATCAGAACTACCAGAACGGCAGCTCAGTCTCGGAGCGCCAGCAGTTCGTCGGCGAACTCACCGGCGAGCGGCGCGAACGCCTGGCTGAAGTACGGGTCAAGAACCGCTTCGAGTTGGGCGACCACATGGAACTGATGACTCCCAAGGGCAACTTTCACTTCGATCTGCATCAATTGCAGAACGTGAAAGGCCAGAGCATCGACGTTGCGCCGGGGGACGGGCATGTGGTGTACGTGCCGATACCGGATGCGGTGGACCTGCGGTTCGGGTTGTTGATGCGGGATGTGCGCAAGCCATAGGACGGGGCGGGCTTGGCAGTTGGCATCCTTGCCAACTGACCCACCGCTATCGCGAGCAGGCTCGCTCCCACAGGGTCCGGGCTTAATCTGATACCTACGTGTCACCACCGATCCCTTGTGGGAGCGAGCCTGCTCGCGATAGCGGTGGTCAGTCATGAATGTTTAACGGGCTCACCATTCCAACAGGGATGGGTGTTGACCAATGGATCGCGACAGGAACTGCCGAAGGCTGCGATCCTCCTTTCCCGATAGGGCCTGGTACTCCAGGCGAAGACATCTGGATCGGAAGCAGAAGATCGCAGCCTTCGGCAGCTCCTGGACGTCAGATCCGGAACTGCCCGACCAATTTGCCCAGGCGCTGGCCCAGGTCATTCAGGCTACGGGAGGTCTGGGCGCCGAGTTGGGTTTCGTCGGCCACACTGTCCACCGCCACGGCGATCTGATGCACGCTGCGATTGATTTCCTCGGCCACCGCGGTCTGCTCTTCCGCGGCGCTGGCGATCTGGGCGTTCATCGAGTTGATGGTGCCGATCAACTGCGCCATGGTGTCCAGGGACGCTCCCGCCTCGTTGGCGCGAACCGATGTACCGTCGCCAGCCTCACTGGAACGACGCATCGCTTCGACCGCTGCATGGGTGCCCGATTGCAGACGGTCGATCATGCCCTGGATTTCCTGGGTGCTCTGCTGGGTCCGGCTGGCCAGGGCACGGACCTCATCGGCCACCACCGCGAAACCACGCCCCGCCTCCCCGGCACGCGCCGCCTCGATGGCCGCGTTGAGAGCCAGCAGGTTGGTCTGCTCGGCAATCGAACGGATCACCCCGAGCACGCTGACAATCGAGGCCACGTCCTGTTGCAGGCTGTCCAGGGACACGCCACTGCTGCGAATGTCGTTCACCAGCGCATGAATCTGCTGGATGCTGCCGGCCACCACGCGCTTGGCAGACTGACCTTCTTCGTCGGTCTGCTGGGCGGCCACGGCGGCGCCCTGGGCGCTACGGGCCACTTCCTGGGCGGCGGACGACATCTCGTTGATCGCCGTGGCGACCTGGTCGGTTTCGTGGCGCTGACGCTCCATGGCCTGCTCGGAACGTTGGGCTTGCTCGGAGACCTGGGTCACCAAACCGGTCAGTTGCGAAGTCATGTCGGTGATCTGCCGCACCAGGCCATGGATCTTGTCGACGAAGCGGTTGAACGAGCCGGCCAGCTGGCCGAGTTCGTCCTGGCTGGTGATCGCCAGGCGCCGGGTCAGGTCGCCCTCGCCCGCCGCGATGTCGTCGAGGTTGTCCTTCATCAGGTGCAAGGGTCGCAGGATGGTGTTGGCCAACAGCAGGCCCACTACCACAATGACCAGCAATACCACGGCGGCGATGCCGACAATGCTCAGTATCACGCCTTGCACACGCTCATGGACCTTGGCTTCCACCAGAGCCACCTGGCCTTCGATGCCATCCAGGTTGACCGAACTGCCGACCGCCATGTCCCACTTGGACAGGTATTCGGTGTAGCCGAGCTTGGGCACCAGATCCTTGCTGTTGGGCAGTGGCGAGCTGTATTCGAGGTAGTGAGTCCCGTCCTTGGCAACTTTCACCAGGTCACGGTTGACGTAGACACCGTTCGGGTCACGGTTTTCCTTGAAACTCTTGCCCACGCCGTCAGGGCTGTTGGCCTTGAACAGGCGCACGGTTTCGGAGTCGTAGCCGAAGAAGTAGCCATCCTTGCCGTAACTGATGTTCGACAGCAGCTTGATGGCCTGGGCCCGCGCCGCGTTATCACCGGGAGCGGCGGCATCATACAGCGGTTTGATGGCGGTCAGGCCCACCGCTACGTAGCTCTGCAGCGTCGCCTTGGCATCGGCTAGCAGGCGTTCGCGGGTCTGCTGCACCTCTTTGTCGGCCTGCATCGTCAGGATGTAGGCCGTGGTCAGGCTGATGATCACAGCGGACAACAATACCGGCAATATTGCCAGGGACAGGACTTTAGCCTTCAGGCTCAGGCGCATGCTGGTCACTCTTGTAGGTGTTATTGGCGTGGTTAGCTGTGTTAACGGCAAGCGGAGGGAAAACTGTAGGCCAATAATAAAAGCAATCGCGAGCAGGCTCGCTCCCACATTGGAATGCATCTCCCTGTGGGGCGAGCCTGCTCGCGATAAAGGTGACCGGGGTCTGGGGCTACAGCACCATCGCCGCCACCCAACCGAACGCCAGTAAAGGCAGGTTGTAGTGAATGAAGGTCGGAACCACGGTGTCCCAGATATGATGGTGCTGGCCGTCGACGTTCAGGCCAGAGGTTGGGCCGAGGGTTGAATCCGACGCAGGCGAACCCGCATCGCCGAGGGCGCCGGCAGTGCCGACGATGCAGACGATCGCCAACGGGCTGAAACCCAGCTGCAGGCACAGCGGCACGAAAATCGTGGCCAGGATCGGTACGGTGGAGAATGACGAGCCGATGCCCATGGTCACCAGCAGGCCCACCAGCAACATCATCAGCGCGCCGACACCCTTGTTGTGGCCAATCCAGGCTGCCGAGGTTTCCACCAGGCTCTGGACTTCACCAGTGGCCTTCATCACCTCGGCAAACCCCGAGGCAGCGATCATGATGAAGCCGATCATCGCCATCATTTTCATGCCTTCGGTAAACAGGTCGTCAGTCTCGCGCCAGCGCACTACCCCCGACAGCGAGAAAATCAGGAACCCGGCCAGGGCACCGATGATCATCGAATCCACCAGCAGCTGAATCGCGAACGCTGCTGCCACGGCCAACCCGGCCACCATCAGGCTCATCGGGTTGTAGCGCACAGCCACTTGCTCGACCCTGGCGATTTTCTTCAGGTCGTAGACACGCTTCTTGCGGTAGCTGAACAACGACAGCAGCAAGCCGAACACCATGCCCAGCGCCGGGATACCCATGGCGTGGGCAACGTTGATGCCGCTGACGTCCACGCCGCTGCGGGTGATACTGGCGAGCAGGATTTCATTGAGGAAAATATTGCCGAACCCCACTGGCAGGAACATGTAGGGGGTGATCAGGCCGAAGGTCATGACGCAGGCGATCAGCCGGCGATCCAGTTGCAACTTGGTCAGCACGTAGAGCAGCGGCGGCACCAGCAACGGGATGAAGGCGATGTGAATCGGCAGGATATTCTGGGATGCGACGGCAACCATCCCAAGCAAGCCGATCAATACCCATTTGATGCCCGAGCCACCGGCGGCGTCCTGACGGTCCACCATGGCCAGAACCTTGTCGGCCAGAGCATGGGCCATGCCGGACTTGGCAATCGCCACTGCGAAAGCACCGAGCAAGGCGTAGGACAGCGCCACCGTCGCACCGCCACCCAGGCCCGCATTGAACGCCTTGAGCGTCGCCTCGATGCCCAGACCGCCGGTCAGGCCACCCACCAATGCGCCGATAATCAGCGCGATCACCACATGCACGCGGGAGAGGCTGAGCACCAGCATGACGCCAACCGCGGCAATTACTGCATTTATCATCGTTACCTCAAGGCACTGCGGTGCAAAGCCACCGGAAAAAAGGCGGGGACTTTGCAGCAAGCGGCGCCAAGCTGCAAGGGCCGTGCGGCGGGTTTCGGGGTGTTTTCAATATTCATCCTGTGGGAGCGAAAATCTTGTCAGCGCCGTGGCAGTTCGATCAGGACTTTCAACCCGCCCCACTCGCTGTCGTGCAGGGCCAGGGTCCCGCCCCAGGTATCGACGATGTCCCGCACGATACCGAGCCCCAGGCCGTGGCCGTCGGTCTGCTCGTCCAGGCGCGTGCCCCGGCTGAAGACCTGGTCGCGCCGCTCCTCGGGAATGCCCGGACCATCGTCTTCCACTGCCAGGATGAATGCCTCGGCCGTCTCGGTCACGGTCAGGCGCACTTCGGCATCCGCCCATTTGCAAGCGTTATCCAGCAGGTTACCCAGCAGTTCCAGCAGGTCTTCCCGGTCCCAGGGCAGGTGCTGGCCTGGCGCGGCAACATAACTCAGATGCAGATGCTCGCCGTGAATCATGTTCAGCGTCGCCAGTAGCCCAGGCAGCTCCGCATCGCAAGCCAGCTGCGCACCGGGCAAGGCATCGCCGGCCAGTCGGGCGCGGTTGAGTTCACGATTCAGGCGCTGGCGCACCTGCTCCAGTTGTTCGAGCAGCAACTTGCGCAATTCGGGATACGGCTCGAGCTTTTCATTCGAGGCCAGGCTTTGCAACACCGCCAGCGGGGTTTTCAGGGCGTGGCCCAGATTGCCCAGGGCGTTGCGCGAACGCTTGAGGCTGTCTTCAGTGTGGGCCAGCAGATGATTGATCTGCGCCACCAGCGGTTCCAGCTCAAGGGGTACCTGTTCGTCGAGTTGCGAACGCTGTCCTCGCTGCAACTGAGCGATCTGTTCCCGGGCTTTTTCCAGCGGACGCAAGGCTCGGCGCACCGTCAACCGTTGCAACAACAGAATCAGCAGCAACCCGGCCAGACCGAGGCCGAGGCCGATCTGCTGCATGCGCAGGAAACTGTCGCGCACAGGCGTGTAGTCCTGGGCCACGCTGATGGAAATCGCCTGGCCCAGGCGTCGGTAGTCGGTGCGCAATACCAGCAGCTTCTGGCCTTCAGGCCCCAGTTGCAGGTTGGCGTGCAGACCCGGATGGTCGAGCCTGGGCAGTTCCTGATCCCACAGGGAACGGGAACGCCAGTGCACGTCGGCGAAATCGATGCGGAAATAATGCCCGGAGAACGGCCGCAGATAGGCCGGCGACAAGCGCCGCTCATCCAGTTGCAGCCCCTGGGGGCCGCGCACCAGGGCCACCAGCAGACTCTCGCTGTCGTTGCGCAACCCGGCTTCCAGGTAGCGCTGCAACCCCAGCTCGAACAGCCACAGACTGGTTTGCGCCAGGACCAGGCCGACCACCACCATCACACCGATCAGTCCCAGGCTCAGACGTCGCTGGATGGATCTCACCGGGCCTGCCCGCCGAACAGGTAACCCTGGCCGCGACGGGTTTCGATCACGCTGCGTCCCAGCTTGCGTCGCAGGTGATTGACGTGGACTTCCAGCACATTGGAATCACGCTCGGTTTCACCGTCATACAAATGTTCGGCGAGATGGCTCTTGGAAAGGATCTGCTCGGGGTGAAGCATGAAATAGCGCAGCAGGCGGAATTCAGCGGCAGTCAGTTGGATGTCCGCGCCGTCGCGAACCACGCATTGGCGCCCCTCATCCAGATGCAGCCCGGCGGCCTGGAGCGTCGGCTGGTTGGCCTGGCCATGGGAGCGGCGCAGCAGCGCCTGGACCCGCAGGTGCAGTTCCTCGGGATGAAAGGGTTTGGTCAGGTAATCGTCGGCACCAGCCTTGAGACCCTCGATGCGTTCAGCCCAAGAGCCGCGGGCGGTAAGGATCAGCACCGGAGTACTCAGGCGGCCAGCGCGCCATTGGGCCAGCACCTCGAGCCCCGGCACACCTGGCAGGCCAAGGTCGAGGATGATCAGGTCATAGGGTTCGCTGCTGCCCTGATACACCGCGTCGCGACCGTCGGCGAGCCAATCGACGGCATAGCCCTGCCGTGTCAGTCCGGCCATCAACTCATCGGCCAGGGGAACGTGATCTTCCACCAGAAGCAGGCGCATCAGTCTTCCTTATCTTTGAGTAACCGGCCGGATGTGGCCTCAAGGTCCAATTCGCGCACTACGCCGTCGGTGTCCAGCAGCTCGACCTCATAAATATAGACGCCGTGTTTCTCCTCCAGCTCGGCCTCCAGCAACTTGGCGCCGGGGTGCAGATCCAGCGCCTGTTGCAGCAGCTGTTCCAGCGGCAGTATCACGCCCCGCTGGCGCAGTTGCAGGGCCTCGTCCTGGTCCAGGTCCCGCGCCATGACCACCGAACAAAACGCCAGCAGCACCAGCGGCCATCGACTGCGGGCGCAGAGATTAAGCTTCATTAAGTATCCTGATGATTCTTGAGCACCTTGCCGGTAACGGCGTCCAGTTCCATATCCCATTCAACGCCCTGGGTGTCGCGCAGTTCCACCTGATAGATGAACTTGCCGTATTTTTCCTCCAGCTCGGTATCGGTCACGGTGGCGCCAGGATGCTTGGCCAAGGCGGCGGCGTTGAGTTTTTCAAAGGATTGAATGGTACCAGCGTCTTGCAGCTTTCGGGACTCGTCCGGGCCGAGGTCCCGTGCTTGAGCAAAGCCGGCGCCCAGGGCCATGAGCGTTGCGATGAAAAAGGCAGTCAGGCGGTTCAAGGGTTATCTCCTTTTTATAATCGTCACGGAGCGACTGTAGCCGGATGAACTTAACTGAAACTGAATTGCCATCATGGGACACAGATCAACGGCCGCGCCCTGTGGAGCGAGCCTGCTCGCGATGGCGGCGTATCAGATGACAATAAAGTGACTGACCCACCGTCATCGCGAGCAGGCTCGCTCCCACAGGGATTTGTGTCGCTATAATCCGTTGCCTGCCCAAGCCAAGAGACTGGTATGACCGCCATCCACATCAAGTTTCCCGCCCTCACCCTCAAGGCTGGTCCCCGTGCCCTGGCGCGGATCCGCGAAGCCGGTCTCAAGGCGGCCGACGTCGGCATCCTGCCGGGCGCCGCCGGTGGCCCCAAGGCCCTGGGCATCCAGGGGCTGGACCTGGCACTGTTTGGCGAATGGCTGCCCGCTGCACCAAGGGAGCGTTCGTTGATCGGGGCCTCGGTGGGCTCCTGGCGCTTCGCCAGCGCCT
Source organism: Pseudomonas corrugata (assembly GCF_001269905.1). Taxonomy (GTDB): domain Bacteria; phylum Pseudomonadota; class Gammaproteobacteria; order Pseudomonadales; family Pseudomonadaceae; genus Aquipseudomonas; species Aquipseudomonas corrugata. The sequence continues at coordinate 135,086 of NZ_LHVK01000031.1, forward strand.
GCCTGCCGGATGCCGCCGAAGGCATCCGACGCCTGGGCACTTTGTACAACGGGCAAAGTTTCGCCAAAGGCGTGACCATGGCCGGGGTCAGCCAGAGTTCGCAGCGCATGCTCGACGACCTGCTCGAAGGCCGCGACGCGACGATCCTCGCCAACCCCTACTACCGGCTCAACATCATGGTAGTCAAAAGCCACGGTTTGCTCGCGCAGGATCATCGCGGGCGGTTGGGCCTGGGCCTGTCGTCGGTGATTGCCGACAACCTGCGAAGCCGGGCGCGGCTGTCGCGGCATTTCGAACGACTGATCATCCACGATCCACGCCTGGCACCGCCGCTGCATCCCTTGAACGATTTTCCGTCACGTTTCGTCCCACTGCAGGCCGGCAATCTGCGTCAGGCACTACTGGCCTCGGGCTCGATCCCGATGGTGATGGAGGGGGTGCGCGACCTGCCGGGAGCCGGTGCCGGTACCTACCGCGACGGCGGCTTGCTGGACTATCACCTCGACCTGCCCTACAGCGGCGAAGACATCGTGCTGTATCCCCATTTCACCGACCGGGTCATTCCCGGCTGGTTCGACAAAAGCCTGCCGTGGCGCCGGGGTAACATTGGGCGCCTGCAGGATGTCCTGTTGGTGGCGCCATCCCGTGAGTACCTGGCTCGCCTGCCCTACGGCAAGCTGCCAGACCGGAACGACTTCAAGCGTTTCATGGGCGATGACGCGAGCCGCCGCACCTATTGGCAGACGGCGATGGACGAGAGCCGCCGCCTGGGCGACGAATTCCTTGAATTGGCGGCCAGCGGTGGTCTGGGCGAGCGTTTGCTGACCCTTTAGTCAGCATGAGCGCGCAACGCCAGAGCCAAACTGATAAACTGCGCCGCCTGCTTCGCGACCGCTACCTTAAAGAGCCTTTACCTTGGAAATTTTCAAAGAGTTCACCTTCGAATCCGCCCATCGCCTGCCCCACGTACCGGACGGCCACAAATGCGGCCGCCTGCACGGTCACTCGTTCAAGGTGGCGATTCACCTGAGCGGCGAGATCGACTCGCACACTGGCTGGATTCGTGACTTCTCGGAAATCAAGGCGATCTTCAAGCCGCTCTACGAGCGCCTGGACCACAACTACCTCAACGATATTCCTGGCCTGGAAAACCCCACCAGCGAAGTCCTCGCCAAGTGGATCTGGAACGAACTCAAGCCGTTGCTGCCGGAACTCAGCGCCATCCGCATCCATGAGACCTGCACCAGCGGTTGCATCTATCGCGGCGAGTAACCCGCAGTCCCAATCTTGAAAAGAGCTTTTGCGGCGAGGGGATTTATCTGTGGCGAGGGGATTTATCCCCGCTGGGCCGCGAAGCGGCCCCAAAATCCAACATCAGTGCGTCAGGTTGATTCGCTTCGTATCTTTGGGGCGCGCTGCGCACGCCAGCGGGGATAAATCCCCTCGCCACAGATGTGTTTTCCCCAGGAAAACTGAACTGGCCTATGCTCTATCCCCTGCCCCCCCTTCAGTGGAGCATCGACCATGACCGACTGGCCGCTGGATCAGGCATACACCTTCAACGGACACGCCATTCGCTACGCCATCCACGGTGACGGGCCGCCATTGGTATTCGTCCATGGCACGCCCTTTTCGTCCTACGTGTGGCATCGAATCGCCCCGCTCTTCAGCGCCACCCATCGGGTGCATTATTTTGACCTGTTGGGTTATGGCCAATCTGCGCAGCCCGATGCCGATGTCTCCCTCGGCATCCAGAACCACCTGCTCGCGCAACTGCTGGAGCATTGGGGCCTGGACTGCCCTGATGTGGTGGCCCACGACTTTGGCGGCGCCACCGCCCTGCGCACGCACCTGCTCAATGGCAAAGACTACCGCAGCCTGACGCTGATCGATCCGGTGGCGCTATCCCCCTGGGGCTCACCCTTCGTCCAGCATGTGCGACAGCACGAAGCAGCCTTCAGTGGGCTGCCCGATTACATTCAGCGCGCTATTGTGCCGACGTATATCCGGGGCGCGATCAAGCGGGACATCCCGGACGCAGAATTGGCGCCCTACCTGCAGCCGTGGCTCGGTGAGACGGGCCAGGCCGCGTTTTATCGGCAGATTGCGCAAATGGACGAGCGTTACACCCGCGAAGCAGAGAACCTGTATTCGAGCGTGCGCTGCCCGACACAGATACTGTGGGGGGAGGATGACCAATGGATCCCCATCGAGCGCGGCCGGGCGCTGCACGCGCTGATTCCAGGCGCGCAATTCCACCCGGTGGCGAACGCCGGGCATCTGGTCCAGGAAGACGCCCCGGAAGCCATTGTGGCGGCTGTATTACGATTCCTGCCACTGCCCCGCCCGACCTGACGCGCACTGCTCCTGTGGGAGCGGGCTTGCTCGCTCCCACAAAGGATATGCAGGGGAATGCGAACCGTGTTCCAACTTGAATCATCGTTGCACCACTTTCATTCCCCGCCCGCCCCCATTTCCCCGGATTGTCTATAAATAACCTCGCGATCATTCGCTTGGCACGACCGCTGCACGCTTGCGACATTTTCCCTCCTGCGCAAGGACCGCCACATGACTCAGAACGATCCAGGCAACGACTACCCGTTGAGCGAAGTCCCGATGCATGCCCGCAAGGGCCTGGCTTCCACAGCCATGGTGCTGCTGGGTTTCACCTTTTTCACCGCCACGATGTTTGCCGGCGGCAAGCTGGGAGTGGCATTCGGCTTTACCGAAATGCTCACCGTGATCGTGATCGGTAACCTGCTGCTGGGGCTCTATGCCGCTGGGCTGGGCTACATCGCGTTCAAGAGCGGGCTCAATTCAGTGCTGATGGGCCGTTTCTGTTTTGGCGAGGTCGGCAGCAAGCTCAGCGACCTGATCCTGGGCTTCACCCAGATCGGCTGGTACGCCTGGGGCACGGCGACTGCCGCGGTGGTGCTGGGTAAATACTTCGGCTTGGGCGAAGGCACCGTGCTGGCGCTGATGGTGCTGTTCGGGCTGGGGTTCTGCGCCACGGCATACATCGGTTATCGCGGGTTAGAGATTCTCTCGTACATCGCCGTGCCGGCCATGATGTTGCTGCTGATGCTGTCGATGTGGGTCGCGACGGTAAAAGTCGGGGGCCTGGAGGGCTTGCTGGCGGTGGTGCCCACGGGCAGCCTTGATGAGTCCACCGCTATCACGCTGGTGTTCGGCACCTTCGTCAGCGGCGCCACCCAGGCGACCAACTGGACCCGGTTTTCCCGTTCGGCGAAAGTCGCAGTGCTGGCAAGCCTGATTGGTTTCTTCGTCGGCAACGGCCTGATGGTGTTGATCGGCGCTTACGGTGCCATCGTCTACCAGCAGCCGGATGTGGTCGAAGTACTGCTGTTGCAGGGCTTCGCCATGGCGGCGATGGCGATGCTGCTGCTCAACATCTGGAGCACCCAGGACAACACCATCTATAACTTCGCCGTGGCCGGTTGCAATCTGCTACGCACCCGTCGGCGCAAGACCGTCACCCTGGGTGGCGCCGTGATCGGTACCCTGCTGGCGCTGCTGGGCATGTACGACATGCTGGTGCCGTATCTGATCCTGTTGGGGACAGTAATCCCGCCCATTGGCGGTGTGATCATGGCCGATTTCTTCTTCCGCTGGCGCGGGCGCTATCCACGCCTGGCCGATGCGCGGCTGCCAGCCTTCAACTGGCCGGGGTTGCTGGCTTATGGGCTCGGCACCGTCGCGGCGTTCAATTCGCCCTGGGTGGCACCGCTGGTAGGAATCGCCACTGGCGCGCTAACGTATGTGCTATTGATCGGCGTCATGGGTACCCGGACCACCGAAGCGCCACTCCAAGACCTATAAAAAGGATTCGCCCGATGCACATCATCAACGCCCGCCTGCGCAACCGCGAAGGTTTGTATGAACTGCACCTGGAAAACGGCCTGATCGCCAGCATCGCGCGCCAGACCGAGGCCCCCAGCCTCGGACCGCAGGACCTCGATGCAGGCGGCAATCTGGTGGTGCCGCCCTTCGTCGAGCCGCACATTCACCTGGACGCCACCCTCACTGCCGGCGAGCCGCGCTGGAACATGAGTGGCACGTTGTTCGAAGGCATCGAATGCTGGGGCGAACGCAAGGCCACCATCACCGAGGAAGACACCCGGACACGCGCGACGAAAACCATCCAAGCCCTCGCTGCCCATGGTATCCAGCATGTGCGCACCCACGTCGACGTCACCGACCCCGAACTTACCGCCCTCAAGGCGATGCTGGAAGTGCGCGAGCAAAGTCGTCATCTGATCGACCTGCAGATCGTCGCGTTTCCCCAGGAGGGCATCGAGTCCTACCGCAACGGCCGCGAACTGATGGAAGAAGCGATCCGCCTGGGTGCAGACGTGGTGGGCGGCATTCCGCACTTCGAATACACCCGCGACCAGGGTGTCAGCTCGGTGAAATACCTGATGGACCTGGCCGAGCGCACCGGCTGTCTGGTGGACGTGCATTGCGACGAAACCGACGATCCCCATTCGCGCTTCCTCGAAGTGCTGGCCGAAGAAGCCCGCAGCCGCGACATGGGCGCCCGGGTCACCGCCAGCCATACCACGGCCATGGGTTCCTACGACAATGCCTATTGCGCCAAGCTGTTTCGCCTGCTCGGGCACTCGGGGATCAGCTTCGTCTCCTGCCCCACCGAAAGCATCCACCTGCAAGGACGCTTCGATACCTTCCCCAAACGCCGCGGCGTCACCCGGGTCAACGAACTGCTGGAAGCCGGGATGAACGTGTGTTTCGGCCAGGACTCCATCGTCGACCCGTGGTATCCCCTGGGTAACGGCAACATCCTGCGGGTACTCGAAGCCGGCCTGCACATCTGCCACATGCTCGGCTATCGCAACCTGCAAAGCGCCCTCGACCTGGTCACCGACAACAGCGCCAAGGCCATGGCTCTTGGCGAACGCTACGGCCTGGAACCAGGACGCCCGGCGAACCTGCTGATCCTGTCGGCCGACAGCGACTACGAAGTGATCCGCAGCCAGGGGCTGCCGCTCTACTCGATTCGCAATGGTGAAGTGCTGATGAAGCGACAGATGCCGGTGGTGGAGTTTGGGCCGCAGTTGGGCTGAGCGATCCGACGATAGCGGTCTGTCCGTTGACCGTGAGGTGGCTGGCCCGACGCTATCGCGAGCAGGCTCGCTCCCACAGGGAGGCTACGGCGGACACAAGATGTATGCTTGCGAAGATCCAATGTGGGAGCGAGCCTGCTCGCGATAGCGTCATCAGCCGCACCACCGCGCGCTAAAGGAGCCGCGCCGTCCCAAACAGACTGACCTGCACCAACTCCCCGCCCACCTCTGTCAGCAGGATTGGCGCAGTCCCCCCCGGCATCACCACTCTCACCGGCCCTGCTTTCACCCAACCCACCCGCCACGCGGCGCTGGCCACCGCACTGGCGCTGGTGCCGGAAGAAGCGGTCGGTCCTTCGCCCCGCTCAAACACGCGGGCGGCGATTCGTCCTTCGGCCTCGAGCCAGGCCCATTGCAGGTTCACCCCCGCCGGGCATGGAATCCCGGCGCCACCGGGCGTGGCATAGGCGATACGGGTCAAGCTTTGGGAAAGTGCCGGGGCGCGCATCTGTGCATTGCTCGGCAGCGCTTCGGCGCTGTCCACCAAGGTCACGCAATGGGGATTGCCCATACTTACGAACTGGCTGTTGCCCCATGCCGGGTTCAACGCCTGGAGCACCGCCACCCGACTGACTTCGCGCTGATTGAAGCGCACGCTTTCCGTCGTTTGGGCAGCGACAGCCTGTGACCCGAACAGCGGTTGCCCCAGGTTCAGCCAGAAGCCTTGCGAGCCCTCGAACTCAGCGGCCCGAACCGACGTTTGCAGCGGCGAAGAGCCTTCGTGCTTGTCGTGATGAACCTGCAACACACAATCGTCCTCTCCCGGCATCAAGCCTTGCGCCTGCAGGGCATGGGAGAAAATGGTCAGGCCGTTGCCGCTGCGCTCGGCCAGGGTACCGTCGGTGTTGACGATCAACACGTCGAAGGGCGGTTCGTCCTGGAACGGTCCGATCAGCAGGCCGTCGCTGCGATGCGCCTTGGCGCCCGGCGGCCGCTCACCGGGCGCCCATGCGCAGAACCTATGCACCGCAGCCGCGGCCCAGGATTCACGGACCTGTGCCGCCAGGGCCGCCGATGGCGGCAGATCCACACCTTGGGCACGGACCTGCTGCGGTGAAACGACACCATAGATATTGCCGCGTGCATCGTAGAACTGCGTCATGAATCGGATCCGCATTCAACCAGCCAGGACCGCCACTGTATGCTGCCCTGGCCCGTGGGAGCAAAGCTTGCTCGCGATGCAGCGCCCTCGGTCGGCACCTTGAGGTCGCCGTGAGGTCAGTGGATATGCCAGCATAGGGTTCCCCCCCGCATCACAGCATCGCAAAACCAAGGACGATTCATGACTGCCATCACGCCCCCACCCACCTTCGTCCCCGGACGCCTGGAACAGATGTCCACTCGCATCGCCTATCTCATCGCCGGCGTCGGCATCGCCGCCTGGGCGCCACTGGTACCTTACGCCAAGGCGCGGGCGAACCTGGATGAAGGCACCCTCGGCCTGCTGTTGTTGTGCCTGGGAGTGGGCTCGATCCTGGCGATGCCGATTTCCGGTGCATTGGCAGCGCGGTTCGGCTGTCGGCGGGTGCTGAGCGGTGGCACGATCCTGATCTGCCTGGCGCTGCCTTTGCTGGCGACAATGAGCACGTTTTCCTGGTTGGTGACCGCGTTGTTCCTGTTCGGCGCCGGGCTTGGCACAGTGGACTCGACCGTGAACCTGCAAGCGGTGATCGTCGAACGGGCCAGTGGCAAGACCATGATGTCGGGCTTCCACGGTATGTTCAGCCTCGGCGGGATCATCGGCGCGGCCGGGGTAAGCGCCCTGCTCGGCCTCGGGCTGTCGCCGCTGGGCGCGACGCTGGTGGTCAATGGGCTGCTATTGGTGGCGCTGTTCAAGGCCGCGCCGCACTTGCTGCCTTACGGCAGTGAAAGCTCGGGCCCGGCGTTCGCCGTTCCCCACGGTGTAGTGTTGTTTATCGGCATCCTGTGTTTCATCGTGTTCCTGGCCGAAGGCGCGGTGCTGGACTGGAGCGCGGTGTTCCTGGCCACCGAACGGGGGGTCGAGACCGCCTACGCCGGACTGGGTTATGCCGCGTTCGCGCTGACCATGACCGTCGGCCGCCTGACTGGCGATGCGGTGGTGCACCGCCTGGGCGCCCGACGGGTGATCATCTGTGGCGGCACCACGGCCGCAGTCGGCTTCCTGCTGGCCACCCTGGCGCCGATGTGGCAGGCGGCGCTGTTGGGTTACGCGTTGGTGGGGGCTGGCTGTTCGAACATCGTGCCGGTGTTGTACACCGCCGTCGGCAAACAGACCTTGATGCCCGAAGCGATCGCCGTACCGGCCATCACCACCATCGGCTACGCCGGCATCCTGGCGGGCCCGGCGCTGATCGGGTTTATTGCCCATGGCAGCAGCCTGAGCGTGGCCTTCGGAGTGCTGGCGCTGTCGCTGGTGGGGGTGGCGGCCAGTGGGAAGATCCTGAAAGTCTGAATGGCACCGAAGCCTTCGTGGCGCCCCGTCGACCTCCGCGCCGATGGCCATCCACTGCAACGTCGCGCGCTGTCTGGTGCAGATAGGCTCGTGGCTGCCCGCCCCCCGGAAGGCGTTGTATCAACCGCTATCGAAGTCGACTGATGCAGCGCCTTCGCAAGCAGGCACGCTCCCACTTTGGATTCGGAATATACGCGGCATTTGCATACGCCACTTGCCCCTGTGGGAGCCGGGCTTGCCCGCGAAGACGGCTGCACATTCAACATCTTTGTGACAGAGACTTCACTTTCGCGAGCAAGCAGACTCCCACAGGCTATTTCGAGCGTCTATGGATGCTTCACGCTTCGGGCATCTTGCGAAAGCCCACCGCCAGGCGGTTCCAACCGTTGATGGCGTTGATTGCCACGGTCAGGTCGACCATTTCCTTGGGGCTGAAATGCTCGTTCAACAGTTCATAGTCAGCGTCCGGCGCATGAGTGTCGCTCAGGCGGGTCAGGGCTTCGGTCCAGGCCAGCGCGGCGCGCTCGCGAGGGGTGAAGAACGGTGCTTCGCGCCAGGCGGTCACGGCGTACAGGCGACGCTCCGTCTCGCCGTCCTTGCGGGCATCGGCGGTGTGCATGTCGATGCAGAAGGCACAGCCGTTGATTTGCGAGGAGCGCAGCTTGACCAGTTCGAGCAGGGACTTCTCCAGGCCCAGTTTCATGACAGCGTTTTCCAGGGCCAGCATGGCTTTGAAGGCGTCGGGGGAAGCGGTGTAGAAATCGATACGCGGTTGCATGGTGTGCTCCAGAACAATGGGGTGTGGCGCTACGTTAGCCCCAGGCTGGCGCGGTACAAATAGCCAATTATTGGGAAGTTCGAGTGACCAATGGGCAAGTTGTTCAGGCCCGGTTGCGCAGCCATTGCAAGAAGCGCTTCTTGGCCACGGGCTTGGGGGCTTCGCGGATCAGGTTCTGGGCGAGGTTCATCCGCACATCCAACAGGTTCTTCATGGCATCGTTGATGTCGTGACGGGCGTCGAGACAGGGTTTGAGGTAGTCCTTCTCGATGCGATAAAGGGTGCAGAACGTCTTTGCCGAAAAATTTGCCAGTGCGGCCAGATCGGAAATGATGCCCGCTTCGCCAATCACTTCTCCCGGCCCCATGCGCCCGCCTTCGAACACTTGGCCGTTGCGCACCATGGTCACGCTGACTACGCCGGACTCAATGATGAACAGATGATCGCTGACCTCGCCGGCTGGCAGAATCATGTCCCCGGCACGAAATGTCTGCAGGGTCATGTTCTGGCTGAAGGTGTCTTTTTCTTCCTGGCGCAACGTCGAGAAAATGCTTGAGCTGTCCAGCAACGCACGAGGTCGTGACGAAACGTTGGACGAGGCGCTTTCACTGTTGGACAGGAGACTGATCCCCGACGCCCGCAGGTGCCGGAATGCCAGGTCGAACAGTTGATTGCGCACCTCGCGCTTCTGGGCTCTCGTGGCTACAAAACCGCTGATCTCGTATTCCGCCCCGATGCTGGTGGAGCTTTTCAACGTTACGCAAGGGGCCGGCACGGCGAGCAACGCGCGACAACCGATCATGGCGCGCTCCAGCGCATCGATCACCTTCTGAGGCCGGGCGTGGGGACTGACCTGGACGCTGATGGACAAACCGTGCACATCGCTGGGCCGGCTGAAGTTGATGACCTTGGCCTTTGCCGCCAGCGAGTTGGGAATCACCGCCATGCTGCCCTGGGCAGTCTGCAACCGCGTGGCGCGCCAGTCGATGTCAGTGACCCGGCCCTCGGTGCCGTCGATGGAGATCCAGTCATCGAGCTGATAAGGCTTGGTGGTGTTGAGCACGATGCCGGAGAACACATCGCTGAGGGTGCTTTGCAAGGCCAGGCCGACGATGATAGCCATCGCACCGGACGTCGCCAGCACACCCTTGACCGGCAGATCCAGGACATAAGCCAACGCGGCAATCACGGCGATCAGGAAGATCACCGCACCGAGCAGATCCTGCAACAACCGTCCGGTATGGCCGACCCGTTGCATCATCACGGCGCCGATAAGCACCGTCAGGGTACGTGCGGCGAACAGCCACCAGGCGATCTGCAAACCGGTGGCCGCCAGGTGCCGCGGCACATCGTCGACCCACTGCGCCGGCTCCATGGGGTTGAGGCCTTCATTGAACAGCAACATGCTGAACAACGAAAAAATCACCAGCCGCCCGCCGATTTTCCAATAGGTCCGCTCCATATTGACCAGTCGCCACAACAGCATGTCGAGCACAAGCAGCACCAGGGCGCAGAGCAGCGGGTGATCGGTGATCAGAGACAGCATGGGGGACAGCTCCAGGAAGGCCATTGGCGAGCAGATTGGCACAGATGAACACGCCGTGGAATCACCACACCCCTTGTGGGAGCGAGCCTGCTCGCGATGTCGGTTGGTCCGTCAACGCATCAGCGACTGGCAGACCGCTATCGCGAGCAGGCTCGCTCCCACATGGACCGGTATGGCTGGCTATCAGTTGTCCATCCGGCCGAAATGCCCGGAATGGAAGTCATTGAAGGCCTGGTGGATTTCCTGCTCGCTGTTCATCACGAACGGGCCATGGCCGACGATGGGTTCGTCGATGGGCTCGCCGCTGAGCAACAGCACCACCGCGTCGTTATTGGCGTGCAAGGTCAACTGGTCGCCGGCCCGGTCGAACAGGGCCAGTTGCCCCGCCTCGATCCGCTCGCGACCGTTGGCCTGGACCGTGCCATGCAGCACCACCAGTGCCGTGTTGCGGCCTTCGTGCAGGTCGAGGGTCAGGCTCTTGCCGGCGTTCAAGCGGATATCCCAGACATCAATGGGCGTGAAGGTCTTCGCCGGGCCTTGTTGACCCTCGAAGGTCCCGGCGATCAGGCGCAGCCTGCCAGCGTCGTCCTTCAGTTCAATGTTCGGAATGTCATTCTTGAGCAGCGTCTGGTAGCCGGCCGGGGCCATCTTGTCCTTGGCGGGCAAGTTGACCCACAGTTGGACCATTTCCATGAACCCACCCTGGCGGGCGAAGGCTTCGGAATGGAACTCTTCATGGATGATGCCGGAAGCGGCGGTCATCCATTGCACGTCGCCCGGGCCGATCTTGCCGCCGCTGCCGGTGGAGTCCCGGTGTTCCAGCTCGCCCTGGTAAACGATGGTCACGGTTTCAAAACCCCGATGCGGATGCTGGCCGACACCGCGACGCTGATCGGTGGGGGTGAATTCGCTTGGGGCCGCATGATCCAGCAGCAGAAACGGACTGATGTGTTTGCCCAGGTTGTCGTAGGAAAACAACGTGCGTACCGGGAAGCCGTCACCGACCCAATGGGGTCGCGGGCTGGTGTACAGGCCAATGATCTTTTTCATGCTGCTTCTCCCAATCAGGTGTTGCGATTCGATGGATACAGCTTAAAACTGGGACCTTTGATGCACTAGACTGCAAAAATCGGCCTTAGCGTTCTATCTGGAGAACGATCATCGAAGACCTGAACACGCTCTACTATTTCACCCAGGTGGTCGAACACGGTGGTTTCGCCGCTGCCGGTCGGGTGCTGGACGTGCCCAAGTCCAAGCTCAGCCGACGCATTGCACAGTTGGAAGAGCGCCTGGGCGTGCGGTTGATCCATCGCACCAGCCGGCATTGTTCGTTGACCGAGATCGGCCAAGCCTACTACCAGCGCTGCCTGGCGATGCGGGTCGAGGCCGAGAGCGCGGCCGAAGTGATCGAGCGCAACCGCTCCGAACCCCAGGGGCTGGTGCGCATCAGTTGTCCGACGGCGTTGCTCAACAGTTGGGTCGGGCCGATGCTGACCCGCTACATGATCCGTTACCCATGCGTGGAGTTGTTCATCGAGAGCACCAACCGCCGGGTCGACCTGATTCACGAAGGATTCGATATCGCGTTGCGGGTGCGTTTCCCGCCGCTGGAAGACACCGATATGGTGATGAAAGTGCTGGGCAAGAGTACCCAATGCCTGGTGGGCAGCCCGATTTATCGTGAGCGCTTGTCCTCCCCCGCTTCCCTGGCCGACCTCAACGGCTTGCCCAGCCTGCACTGGGGAGCGGCGCAACGGGAGTATCAATGGGAGTTGTCGGGTCCGGACGGCGCCAGCGCACTGATCCGCCACGCGCCACGCATGGTCACCGACGATTTGCTGGTCCTGCGCCAAGCGGCACTGTCAGGAATCGGCATTGTCCACCTGCCCCACGTGCTGGTCCGCGATGACTTGGCGGCTGGGCAACTGGTGGAGTTGGTACCGGGCTGGGCGCCGAATTGCGGGATTGTCCACGCGATCTTCGCGTCACGCCGCGGGTTGTTGCCGTCGGTGCGGACATTGATCGATTTTCTGGCCGAGGAATTCAGCCAGAGTGATATGGCGTAGCGCAGTGTCATTGCTTTTGTGGGAGCCGAGCTTGTGTGGGAGCTGAGCTCGGCCCCCAGAACGGCTCATCTGAACAGTGCCTACATAACCCCCATGCTTACGGGGCTCAGAGGTGATTGCGCTTGGCGAAATCCGACAAGCCCACCAGGGTCTTCAGGCCAAGCTTCTCCAGTAGCCGGGTCTTGTAGGTGCTGACGGTCTTCGGGCTCAGGTACAGGGATTCGGCGACATCCTTGCCACGCATGCCCATGGACAGCATTCGCAGAATGGATAACTCACGGGTGGAAAGGCTTTCCAGGGCCTGCTGTTCCGTGCGTTGCTGGAAGTCCAGCCTGACGGGCATCTGCGGAAAGTAGGAATAACCGGACTTCAAGGCATGAATAGCCTTGGTCAGTTCCTTCAGATCACTTTTCTTGGTCACGAAGCCCCTGGCCCCAGCCGAGATGCAGCGGTTGCAGAAGTGTTGCGCATCCTGGGAGGTGAACACCAGTACACCGCACTCGGGGTACTGGGCCATGATCCAGACCAGCAGGTCCAGACCATCGAAGCCATTCATCACCAGGTCCAGGATCACCAGCTCCGGCGTACGCTCCTTGATCACAGCCCTGGCATCGAGCACGCCATTGGCGTCCCGGATCTGGGTAAACCCCTCGTTCTGGCAAATCAGCCGCAATGCCCCCCGTATGACAGGGTGGTCATCCACGATCAACACATCTTTCAAGGCAACTCCCCAGATAAATACAAACAACGCCGATACCACGCTGCAGCGGACTCTTGCACAAGCGACAGGCCCGGCCACCTGTCAGGTCTGACAGTGCCGACCAATGGTCAGTGTCAGCGGCCGTGGCTGTGCCTGAGGGGCCTTCCCCAGGGACGGGCCGCCTCACAGTCCGCCGGATCGATCCGTGCCATCAGGCGCGCCAGTGCGGCGAGATCCGGCAGTTGCGCGGGATGCAGCTGCACGCTTGCCCTGCGCGTGACAGGGATCGACAAGAGGCCGACCTGTTGCGTGTTGTAGATCATTCCATGGCGCACCTGCGGGTTACCGAGAAAGAAACCCGGCAGGTCCAACTCGCCCTCCGCCAGGCAGGCATCGACGACCAGCAGGTCGAACGGCTCGATACCGAACGCCATCAATGTCATCAGCTCCTGTGCACTGCTCACAGGCGCAATCCGGAAATAGCCCTGTTGATTGAACAGGTACTCAAGCTGCATTCGATGAGAATGGTCGGTATCGGCAATCATGATACGTAGTGCTTTATTCGGCATGACAGGCATCCCAGTGACAACGCGACGGGTGTGAACCGGCTCGTAAACGTTAAGGGGCCTCAGGCTAGAGGAAGCTTTTGAGGGGCGCTGTAGGACGAGTCCTAAAAACAGTCGGAAAAAGCCCTCCTCGACACTCGGTTGTAGGAAGTCATTCGCGTGGGTGGTCAGGGGAAGCAAGCTCCCTCGTCACATGGATCTCTAATTGTTCGGTGAGCAAATCCATGGCCTGGCGCAGGTCACCCACCGCGTTGGCAAGCGACACGCCGTCGGCGCTTCGACAGGCGTTTTCCAGCGCCTCACAGGCAGCGACCAGGCCTTGCGCCTGGATGATCCGCGCACCGCCCTTGATCCGGTGCGCCAGGTCCGCGAGTCCGGATACATCCTGTCGGGTGAACATGTCGATGAGTCGCACCTTGTCGCCGGCATTGGTGTTGACCAACTCCTCCAGCAGCTTTTTGATCGAGACGGTGTCGCCCCCCGTCAGTTGTTCGAGGCTGGTCAGGTCGAAATTGTCGGTCGACGCAACGGCGCTCCCCTCGTCAGGCGGCGCGCTGAGCGACCCCAGGCGTGCCTGCAGCTCCTTGAGGCCGATAGGCTTGAACAAGCAGTCGTCCATTCCGGCGTCGATGCAGCGATCCTTTTCCTCGGGCTGGGCATTGGCCGTGAATCCAAGGATCACCCCCCGCGACAGCCCTTGGGCCCGCTCTTCGTCGCGAATGGTACGAGCCAGTTCATAGCCGCTCATCAATGGCATGTTGCAGTCGGTGATCACCGCATCGAAATGTGCCGCGCGCCAGGCCTGCAATCCCTGCACACCGTCCCCGGCCTCCTGGACCCGGTGCCCCAGGTAGCTCAGTTGTCGGGACAACAGCAGGCGATTGGCCGGATGGTCATCGATCACCAGGATGTCCAGGGCCTGGGCCGGCACCGGTGCCTCGACCTCGGCCGCTGGTGCTTGCACCTGGGAGTCGAGCACGGGCAGGCGCAGCAGGATCTCGATCTGCGTGCCCGTCCCTGGCACGCTGCTCAACGCCAGGGTGCCGCCCATCATTTCACACAGGGTGCGGCTGATCATCAGCCCCAGCCCGGAACCGCTGCGGGCGGACTGGCGATGATTGCCGGCTTGGCTAAAGGGGCTGAACAGACGTTGCTGGTCCTCCAGGGAAATCCCGCTGCCGGTGTCTTCAACCCGCAGGCAAATGCCAAGGCGCCTGTCGTCATGGCCCGGGGCGGCTTGCACACTCAGGCGTACCTGGCCCTGGTCGGTGAATTTGATCGCGTTGCTCAGCAGGTTCGACAGGATCTGCTTGAAGCGCAAGGGATCGATCAAGACGTCCTTGTCGATCGCCACATCCAGATCCAGTTGCAGACCCAGGTGTTTCTGCCGGGCCAGGCCTTCGAACATCCGGGCCACCGACGCGACCAACTGCGCCAGGTTGGCCCGCTCCGGCGCCAGGGACAGTCGCCCGGACTCGATACGGGCGATGTCCAGGATGTCTCCGATCAATCCCAGCAAACCTTGGGCCGCGTCAGAAGCGACTTCAATGGCAAGCCGGTCCACGACGCCCTGATCGGCTTTTTTCAGGGCCAGTTCCAGCATGCCGATCAATGCATTCATCGGCGTGCGGATTTCATGGCTCATGGTCGCCACAAAGGTGGTCTTGGCCCGATTGGCGTCGTCGGCACCTTCCTTGGCAACACGCAACTGCTCCAGCAAACGCCGCAGATAAACAACCCACCCCAGGGTCAACAACAGCAACAGCGCGGCGATGGCAAACCCCTGGAGGATGGTGGTGCGGTTACGCAGCCAGTAGCTGTCGTCGATCACCACTTCGCTGCGCCAGCGATTGGTCAACTCGTCCATTTCCTCGGGGGAGATGCTCAGCAGTGCCTTGTCCAGGATCGAATGCAGCTCCAGCGAGTCCCGCCGGGTCGCCAGGGCAACATGCGCCGGCAGGGTGCCTACGGTGCTGGTGATCTGCAACCTGTCGCGGTACTGACGCGAAATCAGGTAACGGGCGCTGATCAGCGAATTGACCATGCCGTCCACCGTGCCAGCGGCGACCATGGCCATGGCATCGGCGGTATTTTGTGCCGGAACCAACTGGACACGGGGGAACTGCTCCAGCAGGTACTCACGCAACACGTTGCCCCGCGTCAGTGCCAGTCGCTTGTCGCCCATCCGGTCCAGGGTCAGCGGGGCCTTGGCTTTGCGCGGCGTCACTAGCACGAATGGAGGGCTCAAGTACGGTCGGGTAAAGCGCAATGCGTCCTCGAGCTCAGGGGTCACCGGGGCCGCCGCCAGGACATCGGCCTGCCCGCTCCTGACCTGCTCGATCAGACCGTCAAGTGAACTGCCACGCAGGAAATTGAATTTCAGACCGGTACGCAAGCTGATCCTGGCCAGCACATCGGCGCTGATGCCGCGAATATGCTCCTGGTCATCGATGAACGTCAGCGGCGGGAAATGTTCGTTGAAGGCCACCGTTATCCGCGGATGCGCATCCAGCCAGCGCTGTTCATTGACACTGAAATGCAGCGCCTGTTGCCCCGGCATACTGGCGCCACCGGCACTCCAGCGCCGCAGGATGCTCATGCGCTCAGAGGTGGGGATCGCTTGCAGGGCGGCATCAACAATGCGCAACAAGCGCGGATTGTCACGCTTGATCGCGAAAGCGAACGGCTGTACTTCCATGCGGGAAAAATCCGCCAACTGAATGTTGTTCAGGTAGTTCTTGCTGATCAGGTAGTTGGCGCTGATCGAATCCCCCAGGTAGACATCGGCCTGACCGAACGCCACCGCGCCAATGGCACTCAAGGTCGAGGGATACAACTGCAAGGTGGCATCGGGATAGAACGCCTCGACCTTGGCCGGCGGCAAATAGTGGTACAGCATCGCCAACCGTTTGCCCGCCAGGTCCTGGGGCAAGTCCTGGCTGTCATCGATGCGCGCCACAAAGGTGGGCAGGTCATCGGCATAAGCCTGGGACATGATCAGGTCCGGGTCAGCGGCCTCGAAGCCGTTGGCGGTACCGAGCAGGTCGATCTCACCGCTGCGCAACGCCTGGAGCGATTCGGTACGGGACGAGTACCGCCGCACCTGCACCTCTACCTGCAGCAACTGCCCGAGTAATTGGACATAGTCGGCGGTCAGGCCTTCGTAATCGTCACCATTACCGGTGATGCTGAACGGTGAGTAATCCGGTGCCGAGGCGCCTACCAGCAACCTGCCCTTGCGCCGCAACCAGACCCGGTCAGCCTCCCCCAGGGACACTGAATAGTCATCCGCATGGGAGCGCCCGAGTACGTGCAGCGATTCGGGAACTGCGCCAACCTGTGGCGCCACACTCAATGAGCCCAGCAACAGCGCCACCAGGCCCGTGCGTAAAAGCAGCATCATCTGAATCAGGTTTTTCACCTGGCGAAATCGACCCGGAACAGCATTGCTTTCATATCGGCTCAGGGTGACCGGCTTCCAGGTCAGATCGGCGCCGGAACTTTGCTCGCTGCGATGGCGAGGTCAATCAACGCCTGCCTGTCATCGGCGTCCACATCGTTGTCACCATCGATATCGCCATGCACCGAAACCTCGTTGAACGGCCCCTCTGGCTCCGTCCTGGAGACGCGTACGCTGTAGGACGAAATGATCGAGTCGTGGAATTCGTTGTCCGGGTCGTCATCGACGAAGCCCGCCATACGGGTCACGAAATCAATCTCTACCGCACGGTAGATCTGGCCGGTTTTCTCGGTCAATGTAATCAGGATACCTTTGCTGGTTTCCATCCGATGACTCCCTGGTGGTTGCCCCTCATGTCATTGGGCAATGTATTCCGGGTCAACCGGCCTGTCTGCTGTAAGAACTAACAGGTGCGCGCCCCATCCCCCCGACGCCTTTATACTGCGGCGACCCGATTCGATCCGCGACCTTCGATCCGACCAAGGAGAACGCCATGAGCTGGTCCGCCCGACAATACGTCACGTTTGAACAGGAACGCACCCGGCCGGCCCGGGATCTGCTGGCCGCCATTCCCCCAGTGCAAGCGCGCTCGGTGATCGACCTGGGTTGTGGCCCCGGCAACTCCACGGAACTGCTGGTGGAGCATTTCAGCGGTGCAACGGTGCGCGGTCTGGACAGTTCCGGCGACATGGTCGACGCCGCTCGCCAGCGCCTGCCGGCCGTGGCGTTCGACATCGCCGACATCGGCCAATGGAACGAGCCCGGGCCATTCGACGTGATCTTCGCCAACGCCGTGCTGCAATGGCTGCCTGACCACGCCACCCTGTTGCCGTCACTGGTGAAAAAACTCGCGCCGGGCGGCACCTTGGCGATCCAGATGCCCGACACGCTCCATCAGCCCTCCCACCGGTTGATGCGAGACATCGCCGCCAGCGGACCGTGGGCCCACCTATTGGCCGGGGCAGCCGATACCCGCACGGAAGTGGCCGGCGCCAGCACGTACTATTCGATCCTGAAGCCGCATTGCAGTCGCGTCGATGTGTGGCGCACCACCTACCATCATCCATTGGCCGGCGGTGCCGCAGGTGTGGTGGAGTGGTTCAAGGGCAGCGGCTTGCGGCCATTTCTCGATCCACTGGACGAGGGGCAGCGTGCGCAATACCTGGACCAGTACCTCCACGCTGTCGAGCAGGCCTACCCGGTGCTGGACGATGGTACGGTGCTGCTGCCGTTTCCACGGGTGTTCATGGTTGCGACGCGCCAGGAAGCAGCGCCGGGGGGTTGAGTGCGGGGAACATGAAGATCGCCCCCTCCAAGTGAACTCTGCATGCCCCACGCCAGTCAGCAGGTAAAGCCCTCAGTACAAGGTGCCAAGCCCATGCAGATCTCCCTCGCGCAGCAAGTTGCCCTTGTCACCGGCGCCAGCTCCGGCATTGGCGCGGGCTCGGCCAGGGCGCTGGCCGCCGCCGGTGCCGCCGTAGTGCTCAATTACCACACCAACGCTGCTCCGGCCGAAGCGCTGGCCCGCAAGATCAACGACAACGGCGGCCGTGCTATCACTCTTGGTGCCGATGTGTCCCAGGAGCGGGAGGTCGAGCGGCTGTTCGCCCGGACCGTGGATGCCTTCGGCACGCTGGACATCCTGGTCGCCAACTCCGGCCTGCAAAAAGACGCCGCAGCCGTGGACATGAGCCTGGAAGACTGGAACACCGTGATCGGCGTCAACCTCACCGGCCAGTTCCTCTGCGCTCGCGCCGCGCTGCGGGTTTTCAACCGCCAGGGCATTCGCCGGGGCGTTTCCCGCGCCGCCGGAAAAATCATTCACATAAGTTCGGTACACCAACGCATTCCCTGGGCCGGTCACGTCAACTACGCAGCGTCCAAGGGCGGTATAGACTTATTGATGCAAAGCCTGGCCCAGGAAACCAGTCACCAGCGCATCCGCATCAATAGCATCGCCCCTGGCGCCATCCGTACCGCCATCAACCGAGAGGTCACCGAGGGCGAACAGGGACAAAAGCTGCTGGAGCTGATTCCTTACGGTCGCATTGGCGACGTGGAGGATGTTGCCAACGCAGTGGTCTGGCTGGCGTCGGACCTGTCCGATTATGTGGTAGGCACCACGCTGTTCATCGATGGAGGGATGAGCCTTTATCCGGGGTTTCGCGACAATGGCTGACCATGACGAACCACAGAGCCCCATTGAGAACCACGGCATCATCGGAGACATGCGCAGTGCCGCGCTGATCAACGACCGGGGCAGCGTCGACTTTTTCTGCTGGCCGGAATTCGACAGCCCGTCGATCTTCTGTTCACTGCTGGACACGCCGCAAGCGGGCATTTTCCAGATCGCGCCCGACTTGCCGGGTGCCCGGCGCCAGCAGATCTACCTGCCCGACACCAACGTGCTGCAAACCCGCTGGCTGAGCGATGGCGTGGTGGTGGAAATCACTGACCTGTTGCCCATCGGTGACACCGCGGACGACCTGCCGGTGCTGATGCGCAAGGTGCACATGGCGGTCGGCCACGCAACGTTTCGCATGCGCTGCGCAGTGCGCCATGACTACGCCCGAGCCACCACCACCGCGCACCTGGAGGGGGCCCACGTATGCTTCAAGGCACAGGGGCAACCGAGCCTGCGCCTGCGCTCGGACCAGGCCATGACCTTGGACGGCAACGCGGCGGTAGCTGAATTCACCCTGCTGGAAGGCCAGAGCGCCGAGTTCCTGTTGGGGGGCATCGACGACCCTCGGCTTCAGGATAATGTCAGTGCGATATGCCTGGAGCGGACCCTGGCGTTCTGGCGCGGCTGGATCGGCCAGTCCAATTACCGGGGCCGCTGGCGGGAAACAGTCAACCGTTCCGCCCTCGCACTGAAACTGCTGACATCGCGCAAACACGGCACTATCCTCGCAGCCGCCACCTTCGGCCTACCGGAAACACGAGGCGGCGAGCGCAACTGGGATTACCGCTACACCTGGATCCGCGACGCCTCGTTTACCGTCTACGCGTTCATGCGCCTGGGCTTCGTCGAAGAGGCCAATGCCTACATGCGCTGGATGCGCGGTCGAGTCAGTGACTGCCACGGGCAACCGGTCAAACTCAACATCCTGTATGGCCTCGACGGCAGACAAGAGTTGCCGGAAACCGAGCTGCCGCACCTGAGCGGCTTCGGCAACGCGCGGCCGGTGCGCATCGGCAATCAGGCTCATGAGCAAGTGCAGCTGGACATCTTCGGCGAGTTGATGGACGCGGTATACCTGGTCAACAAGTATGGCGAAGCCATTTCCCACGAAGGCTGGAAACACACCGTCGACGTGATCGACCAGGTGTGCGAAATCTGGCAGGACAAGGACGTAGGGATCTGGGAAATGCGCGGCGATAAACAGGATTTCCTGCATTCGCGCCTCATGTGTTGGGTGGCCGTCGACCGTGCCATCCGCCTCGCAGGCAAACGCTCCCTGCCCGCACCGTTCAGCCGCTGGGACGAGACTCGCCAGGCCATCTACAAAGACATCTGGACCCGCTTCTGGAACGATGAGCACCAGCATTTCGTCCAGCGCCTGGGCAGCACTGCCCTTGATGGCTCGATGCTGTTGATGCCGCTGGTGCGTTTTGTCAGCGCCCAGGACCCGCGCTGGCTGTCCACCCTCGAGGCCATCGAAAAGCATCTGGTGCGCGACGGCATGGTCTACCGCTACCGCAACGACGATGACCCCATCGATGGCCTCAGCGGCACCGAGGGTTCGTTCGTCGCCTGCTCGTTCTGGTACGTCGAATGCCTGGCCCGAGCCGGTCGTGTGGAAAAAGCCCAACTGGAATTCGAACAACTGCTGCGCTACGCCAACCCCGTAGGGCTATATGCCGAAGAGTTCGACGGCCACGGTTATCACCTGGGCAACACCCCACAGGCCCTGAGCCATCTGGCGTTGATCAGCGCGGCGAGTTTCCTGGATCGCAAGTTGAGTGGGGAGAAGAACAACTGGCAGCCGTGAGCCTGGCTGACGCCACGCTCGAGTGAACATCTCCCCTCGCCACAAAAGCGACATGTCAGGCCACAGGCTCAATGTCATCCAGCGCACGATTGGCCAGCAACGTACCCAACTCAATCAACTGCTGGATCCCCAACGCAACATGTCGCCGGGAGCCTTCCAGCTCGAACGCCAGGTCACTGGCCATCGCATTGGCCGACGCCAGGGTTTCGCTGAGGCTGGTCAACACCGACTCGGTATTGATGCCCGGAACCACCGAAAAGACCTGGCCGTCGTGGGTGTCGGGTTTAGCTTCGGTTGTTGGAGAGAGATACACGCTCAGCGCACGATCGGCGGCCTCACGAAGTTTTCTTGAATCAAGGTTTGTGTAGGCAGAGAGGTTTTCGGCCTTGGGCGGATTGGGGGTAATTTTGACCACTGTGAAACTCCATTCAAATGTGGAGCTCGCCATTTCCGCGACCAAGCAGAGGGTGGCGTACTGTACGCAGGTTGGTCGACCAGGGAATGGAAACCCGGCAGGGCCCGAAGCCCTCCCACGCACAGCCAGCCATAAAGCAGACAGCCGCTTGCGCGGCATTGTGCGCCATTCTAAACCCGGACGACCAAGCCCGGTCGCTGATTTTGCAGCGACCGGCAGAGCCTATCTCCACCGCGTCCTAACCGACAACCGCCGCGACTTGTCAGAAACTTCCTGTTCACAGGATTTTTTGTAGGGCCGCAGATGCAGGGGCATTCACCCCATTCATCGCCACACCCCCTTTCAAGTTGCCAGTCCCCCAAACCCCTCCTAAGATCGATGCTTTAACGGGTGCAGCGGAGCTGCCCGACAAAAACCCGACTCAAGGATTAGGCATGACCTACGTGAAACGCACCATCGACACCCCGCTCCGTACCGGGCTGACCCGGAAAGACCTCTGGGAAGGTCAGGACAAGGGCCTGATCAAATGCTGGGAAATCGGCCGCGACCGGGCAGCGAAGTTCCCGGAGCTGGCGCAGCGTTGCCTGGCCGGTGAGTTACCGGTGCTGGGTTGGAAAGGCGGGGTCAACCGCAGCTTGAAGAAAAACGAAAAATTCGGCTGCCTCAAATACCTCGCCCAATGGCAAGGTTTGCGCGGTGAAGACCTGGACATCGACTTGTCCCAGGAACGCACGCTGACCTGCACCAGCACGAAGATGATCGTGACCTTCACGCCGGACCGGGCCAAATACGTGAATCAAGAACCCGCCTGAGCGCAACCGGGCGCCACCGGAGGCAGACATGAAGCAGGATCCCAGGATCAGTTTCGCGGTGACACCCCTGTTGCGTATCGCCTACGAAGAGCACGGTCCCGCCAGCGGCGAGCCGGTCATCCTGCTGCACGGTTTTCCTTATGATCCCAGGGCTTTCGATGAAGTTGCGCCGGTCTTGGCCCTGCGTGGCTACCGGGTCATCGTGCCCTACCTGCGCGGCTACGGCCCGACCCGGTTCAACAACCCGGCGATCATGCGTTCCGGCCAGCAAGCCGCGCTGGCCCAGGACCTGTTGGACCTGATGCATGAACTCAACGTATCTCAGGCAGCGTTGTGCGGCTACGACTGGGGCGGCCGGGCGGCGTGTATCGTGGCGGCGCTGTGGCCCGAGCGCGTTCGTTGCCTGGTCACCGGCGATGGCTACAACCTGCAGGATATTCCCCGGTCAACCCAACCGCTGGATCCGCAGACGGAACATCGCTTGTGGTACCAGTATTATTTCCATACCGCCCGGGGCGTGGAAGGCCTGAGGCAGAACCGACGTGAGTTGTGTGAGTGGCTCTGGCGCCTGTGGTCACCGACCTGGAAGCGCGGCGCAGAGCTGTATCCACTCAGCGCGCCCTCTTTCGACAACCCGGACTTCGTCGACGTGGTGATTCATTCCTACCGCCATCGGTTCCTGTACGCGCCGGGGGATCCGACCCTTGAATGGATGGAGGAACAGCTCACGGCGCAACCGGACATCAGCGTGCCCAGCATTTCCCTGTGCGGAGCCGACGACGGCGTGGGACCAGCCCCTGAACAGGATGAAGACGCCAGGCACTTCAGCGGTCCGTACGAGCGTCGAGTGCTGAGCGGCGTGGGTCACAACATTCCCCAGGAGGCCCCCGAGGCCACGATCAAGGCACTGCTGGATCTGCTTGAAGGCTGACAGCGAAACGCTCGCGATACGCCTGGGGCGTCACACCCATGGCCCGCAGGAAACTGCGGCGCAGGGTTTCTTCACTGCCGAAACCGCATTGCACCGCTACTCGCTTGATCGGCACGCAGGTATCAGACAACAGGCGGCGGGCGGTTTCCACGCGAATCAGTTCCACCGCCCGCGCCGGGGTCTGGCCGGTCTCGGCGCGGTAATGACGGACAAAGCTGCGTTCGCTCATGCCCGCCTCTGCAGCCAGGTTGGGCAGGCCCAGGTCCTGGGTGAGGTTTTCGGCGATCCAGGCGTGCAGCTCATCAAAACGGCCGCCCTGATTCTGTAGTGACAACGTCACGCTGAACTGCGACTGCCCGCCCGGCCGCTTGAGGAACACCACCAATTGCCGGGCGACTTCCAGGGCCACGGCGCGCCCCAGGTCGTCCTCCACCAGAGCCAGAGCCAGGTCGATGCCCGCCGTGACCCCGGCCGAGGTCCAGACCGGGCCGTCGTTGATGAAAATAGGATTGGGTTCGACCCGCAATTGCGGATGCTGCTCGGCCAGTTGCTCGCAACGCGTCCAGTGCGTGACCACTCGACGCCCGTCCAGCCAGCCGCTGGCGGCCAGCAGGAATGCTCCGGTGCACACCGAGGCCACCCGCCGCGAACGCTGGCCGTGGTCCTTGACCCAGGCCACCAGCGCCGGGTCCTTCGCCGCTTCGTACACCCCCCAACCGCCAGCGATCAAAAAGGTGTCACTGCCTTCGGTCGGCAACGGCTCGGCCATCAACGCCAGGCCCGCCGAAGACACCACCGCGCCACCACCGACAGCTATCACTGTCGGCGCGTACGGCAATGGCAGGCCTCGCTGGCGGGCCATATCGTTGGCGGAGGCAAACACCTGTAAGGGCCCGGTGACATCAAGCACTTGCACGTTGGCGAAAGCCAGGACATGAACGGTTTTCGGTGGATTGGACATGTTGGCGTAATTCGTGGGCTTATTGGCGTATACGCCAGAGCCTACGGACCTAAAGTGGAACCGTCCACCCCCCCGGGCATTATCCAAAGGAGAAGCAACATGACATTGCAGATCGGCTTGCTGTTATTCCCCCAGGTTCAACAACTGGACCTTACCGGCCCTTATGACGTGCTGGCGTCATTGCCAGGCGTGAAGGTGCACCTGATCTGGAAAGACCTGGAGCCGGTCACCTCCAGTACCGGGCTGGTTTTGTTGCCCACCACCACGTTCGAAGGCTGCCCGAAGCTGGACGTGATCTGCATCCCCGGTGGCACCGGTGTTGGCCCATTGATGGAGGACGAGCAGACACTGGCGTTCATCAAGCGCCAGGCCAGCCAAGCGCAGTACATCACGTCGGTGTGCACCGGGGCGCTGGTGCTCGGTGCGGCGGGCCTGTTGCAAGGAAAGCGGGCCACCACCCATTGGGCCTACCACAGCTTGTTGTCCACCCTGGGGGCAACACCGATCAAGGATCGCGTAGTGCGTGACGGCAAATTGATCACCGGTGGCGGTATCACCGCCGGTATCGATTTTGCCTTGACCCTGGCAGCCGAACTGTTCGATCAGGACACCGCCGAACTGGTCCAGCTGCAACTCGAATATGCCCCGGCCCCGCCCTTCGACGCCGGCTGCCCGGACACTGCGCCTGCACAAATACTGGAGGAAGCCAAGCGGCGCGCGGCGGAGTCGTTCCGGGTGCGCTTGCAGATCACCCAGCGTGCCGCGGCGCGGTTGGAATTGGCGTAACGATCAGTAAAACCTGTGGGGAGGGGATTCATTCCCTCGCCACCCCGTATCGCCGCGTGCCTCACCCCTCCTGGCGATACAAGACCATCCCTGCGTGATAAAGCACGCCTTCGCGAAAATCCCCGTCGGCGGTAAAGCCGGTGTCGTCGTGGTATTCGATATGATCGTCCTGCAACCAATAGTCGCCCTGGTACGCACTCTCACGCGAACCTCGTGCTTCGTCATAGCGTCCCCCCGGCAGCAGCCGATGGCGGATCACGCCATCGGCCGTCACCCACAGGCCGACAAATTTGTCCTGGTCACCCGATGTTTGTCTCATGGGAGCATCTCCTGTCGGTCTGGTCGATTCAGAATGGGCTGGCGGTTGGCCGGACGATCAGTTCGCTGACGTCCACATCCGCTGGTTGCTCGATGGCATAGGCAATCGCACGGGCAATGGCCTCGGCGGGTATGGCGATCCTGCGGAACTCGCGCATTTCGGCGCGTCCCCCTTCATCGGAAATACTCTCGGCCAGTTCCGATTCGGTCACGCCGGGCGCAATCACCGTCACCCGGACATCACCGCCGACCTCCTGGCGCAACCCTTCGGAAATGGCCCGCACGGCATACTTGGTGGCGCAATACACAGCGGCGGTAGGGCTAACGGCATAGGCCCCAATGGACGCGATGTTGATGAACTGGCCGCTGCGCTGACGCTGCATCAAGGGCAAGCCGGCCGCGATGCCATGGAGCACGCCACGGATGTTGACGTCGATCATCCGATCCCACTCGTCGACTTTCAGTGCCTCAAGCTTGGAGAGCGGCATGACGCCAGCGTTGTTGATGATCACATCCACCTTGCCGAAACGCTCGACGGCGAAGTCGATCAGACTCTGGACATCGTCGCGACGAGTCACGTCTACGGCCTTGCAGACCGCCTGTTGGCCAGAGGCTCCGAGCTCCTGGACCAGCGCTCGCAGACGATCGACGCGCCGCGCGCCAAGTACAACGCGGGCACCGCGGGCGGCCAGCAGACGCGCTGCGGCTTCGCCAATCCCGCTGCTGGCACCGGTAATCACGACTACTTTGTTTTGGATATCGGACATGATGGTTTCCTCATCTGGGTGTGTTCGCCCCCGAAGGGAGCGTTTTGACAGGTCCAGATTAAGGAGGCAGCCGATGGCGGGGTTAGCCGGATCCTCCTGCGCGCTTGCACGATCCTGTTGCAACAAAACTGGCCATGGCCGCCGACCGCGCGATCGGTTTTACTAGCGCAATCCATTTATTTGGCCAAGGAGATTGATCGGCATGTCGGTATCCCCGTCCATACAGATTGCGCCAGACGACAGCGTCAACCAGCGTCGCGCCGAGCTCGCGGCACTGATGAAGCGCTTCGCGCCAGAGAATGGGGTATTCCCGACGGACATCGCGGCTTTGAACCTGATTCGCAGCGACCAGCCAACCGATGCCCTGCATATCGTGCACAAGCCCGGTCTGTGCGTGATCATCGAGGGAAGCAAGGAAGTACGGCTGGCGGATGAGTGCTACGTCTATGACCCACTTAATTATCTGGTGGTCTCAGTCACACTGCCATTGGCCGGACAAGTCATCGAAGCCAGCCCCGAGCGACCTTACCTGTGCATTCGCCTGGACATCGATCCGGCACAGGTCTGCCGCCTGATCGCAGACGCCAGCCCTATCGGTGTACCGGCTCAACGGACCGAGCGTGGGTTGTTCCTGGATCGCATTGATGCGCCACTGCTCGACGCTGTGTTGCGCCTACTGCAATTACTCGACAGTCCAGACGACATCGCCACCTTGGCCCCTCTGGCCCAGCAGGAGATTTTCTATCGCCTGCTGCGCGGCACCCAGGGCCAGCGATTGCATGAAATCGCTATCCCAGACACCCAGGCCCATCGCATCAGCCGCGCCATTGAGTGGCTCAACGCCCATTACGCCGAGCCGTTGAGCATCGACAGCCTCGCACAAATGATCAATCTCAGTCCTTCGGCGCTGCACCATCGCTTCAAGGCCGTGACCGCCATGAGCCCACTGCAATACCAGAAACAGCTGCGTCTGCAGGAAGCCCGGCGGTTGCTGCTGTCAGAAAACAGCGACGTTTCGTCAATCGGCTACAAAATGGGGTACGAAAGCCCTTCGCAGTTCAGCCGTGAATACAGCCGTCTATTTGGCGCGTCTCCGAGCAAAGACATCGCTCGCCTGCGTGCCCAGGCGCTGAAAGCCAGCAGCGCCTGATCCCGACACACAAACAGGATCAGGCAAACCCTGGGCAGTATCCGTCTAACGATCACACCCGACCCGGCACTCAACTCTGGATAGGGCCGGAGTCTGGCCATGAAAACTTTCAACGCCTTGATCGCCGCCGCCACCTTCACCCTGAGCACCAGTGCCTTCGCTTTGCCGAGCCAGCAACCGGAGCGTTTCTTTACCCAGGCTTCGGACTATCAGCAGACGATGGCTGCTGATGGTACGGACCGCACCCCGGGTGGCCAGGCTCTGGCTGCCGATGGCGCGGACCGCACCATGGCAGGACACTGGGCATGATCAGAGCGGCTTTTGTCCAGACGAAAAAAAACCCGCCGAAGCGGGTTTTTTGAGGACCAATTTGACTCCCTGTCTGGCATTCCATGCCTGGTCCCATCATCCATGACCCCAAGCACTCCCTGTACTCAGTGGATGAACATAGATTAGGCCCACCGCCACTGGGGGAAAAGACGAGAACGTAGCGCCTATGTGTAAGTGTTTCGCTATACCGCCCCACCTGGACTTTTTTGATAGACGAAAAAAAACCCGCCGAAGCGGGTTTTTCCAAGACCATCACGACTCCCTGTCGATAGCCATCCTGGCAAGGTCGATCGTCCCTGATCCTGAGCACTCCCTGTGCTTCAGTGGATGAGTACAGATTACGCGTCGGATCCAAAACGCAACAGTCGACATCACTACCATCTCGTGTAAGACATTCGCTATACCACCCTTCCGAAAACCCTTGGTTTTCTGGGTTGAGCCCCCTGGCGCCGCCGATGAGTACCAACTCAAGACCTGTTCAGGAACTCTTCGATATTGGCCATCTGCTCGTCCCAGCCGCGGCTGTCCATGCGGAAGGCTTTAAGTCGACGAGCTTCGGGGATACCGTCAAATCCCGACTCCACGACCTTGAGCAAAGTGCCTCCGTCGATGTCTTCCAGTTCGAATTGAACCCGCGTCTCGGGCTCCTGAGAGTAATCCACCTGAGGCTCAATCGCGTAGGGATGCCAACGAAACGACAACATCCGCTCGGGCTCGACCCGCTCCACCGCTACATCCCAGGTAAGATGCTCATAACCGGGATAAGTGATCTGTCCCTGGGTTCGTTCACCGGCCACAAACCGTTTGCCCTCCAGGGCCACCCCAAACCATTGTCCAAAGGCTTCGGCATTGGCCAGGGCACGCCAGACCTGGGAACGCGGCGCCTTGAGCAGGATCTTTCTTTCGATGCGATCAGATAAATGCATGGGTCACCTCCTGTGTTCAACAGTAGGCTTGTAAGACCACAAGGCCAACCGGAAAGTTGTATCAGACCGTTGTTTGAGTATGGGCCGATGACTGAAACCTAAAGCAGCGAGGTAAACTCCTCCGGCATTTCCCCCCCTTCAAGGAGAGATCGACCATGTCCTCACGCTTGCTACTGGCCCTGACACTGTTATTGTTTGTCGCCCTGGCCCAAGCCGACGACTGCGCCAATGCCACCACCCAAGGCGAGATGAACCAATGCGCGGCCCAAGAGAAGAATGCCGCCGACAACGAGCTGAATAGCTTGTACAAGCAGATCACAGCGCGCCTGAAAAACAATCCCGAGGGCAAACAGTTACTGGTCAAGGCACAGCGGGCCTGGATCGGTTTCCGTGACACTGAGTGCAAGTTCTCTGCGTCCGGGGTCGAGGGTGGCAGCGTCTATCCGCTGATCTACAGCAACTGCATCACGGCGCTCACCAAGGCGCGGGTGGAGACCTTCAAGACCTACCTCAAGTGCAAGGAAGGGGATCTGAGCTGCCCGGTACCCGAGGCGTAGACGCTTCACCTTACGCAGTTAAACGGGTGCCCATCGATGCAATAGACACCTGGTCTGCACACTCGCGGTGAGTGCAAACTTTTTTGAGAGCAAAAACAAAACCCCTACCTGCATCAGCAGATAGGGGTTTCGGAATTTAATCTTGACGATGACCTACTCTCACATGGGGAAACCCCACACTACCATCGGCGATGCATCGTTTCACTTCTGAGTTCGGGATGGGATCAGGTGGTTCCAACGCTCTATGGTCGTCAAGAAATTCGGTAGCCAGCGCGTTGCAGGGGCAACGTTCCAGCGAATGGGTATGCGATAGTTTGTGTGTTGCTGCTGAGTCAGTTCGAACTTTCGGTTCGTTTCGTCTTCACACACCGCAATCTGGTGCCCTGTGCTTTTCAGCTCGGAGCAAGCAAATTGCTTGGGTGTTATATGGTCAAGCCTCACGGGCAATTAGTACAGGTTAGCTCAACGCCTCACAGCGCTTACACACCCTGCCTATCAACGTCGTAGTCTTCGACGGCCCTTCAGGGAGCTCAAGGCTCCAGTGAGATCTCATCTTGAGGCAAGTTTCCCGCTTAGA
>NZ_LHVK01000004.1 GCF_001269905.1 Pseudomonas corrugata
GGCCTGACCGAGGTATTTACCGAGGCGACTCAAGTCATTGAACATTGTTGCAATCCTCGCGTCAGGCGTCCGGCAGGGCCTGGAATGGTGCTTCTTTATCCGTGCGCTCTTTCGTCCCCCAGGCGGCAACACCGACCTTGATCGCGTAGAACAGGATACTGAGCACCACGAACAGGAACAGCGTTGTCAGCGTGGCGTTGGTGTAGGCGTTGAACACCACATGCTGCATCTGCTCGATGCTCTTGGCCGGGGCCAGGATCTGCCCTGCCGCCAGGGCATCGTTGTATTTGCGCGCCAGGGCCAGGAAGCCGATCGCCGGATTGGCGTCGAACAGCTTGATCAGGCCCGCCGTGGTGGTGCAGATCAGCAGCCAGGCCGCCGGTAGCAGCGTGACCCAGATGTAGCGCTGGCGCTTCATCTTGATCAGCACCACGGTGCCGAGCATCAGGGCAATACCGGCCAGCATCTGGTTGGAGATGCCGAACAGCGGCCACAAGGTGTTGATGCCGCCCAGCGGATCGATCACGCCCTGGTACAGCAGGTAGCCCCACAGCGCCACGCAACCGGCGGTGGCGATCAGGTTGGCGGTCCAGGATTCGGTGCGCTTGAGCGAGGGCACGAACGAGCCCAACAGGTCCTGCAGCATGAACCGCCCGGCACGGGTGCCGGCGTCTACCGCCGTGAGGATGAACAGCGCTTCGAACAGGATCGCGAAGTGGTACCAGAACGCCATGGTGTCCTCACCCGGCAGCACCGAATGCAGGATCTGCGCGATACCGACCGCCAGGGTCGGCGCACCGCCGGCACGGGCCAGGACGGTGGTTTCGCCAATGTCCCGGGCCACCGCCTGCAGCGCGTCCGGAGTGACGGCAAAGCCCCAGCCGCTGATGGTCTGGGCCACGGCCACGACGTCACCGCCGACCACCGCCGCCGGGCTGTTCATGGCGAAATACACGCCCGGTTCGATCACCGACGCGGCAACCATCGCCATGATCGCCACGAAGGACTCCATCAGCATGCCGCCGTAGCCGATGTAGCGGGCGTTGGTTTCATTGTCCAGCAGCTTGGGCGTGGTGCCCGAGGAGATCAGCGCGTGGAAACCCGAGACCGCGCCGCAGGCGATGGTGATGAACAGGAACGGGAACAGCCCGCCCTTCCACACCGGGCCCATGCCGTTGGTGAACTGGGTCAGCGCCGGCATTTTCAGCTCGGGCATGGTGATCAGGATGCCGATCGCCAGGGCGACGATGGTGCCGATCTTGAGGAAGGTCGACAGGTAGTCCCGCGGGGCCAGGATCAGCCACACCGGCAGCACCGCCGCGACGAAACCATAGCCGATCAGCATCCAGGTGATCTGGATCCCGGTAAAGCTGAAGGCCTTGGCCCAGACTGGATCGGCAGCGACCTGCCCGCCCAGCCAGATCGAACCCAGCAGCAACAGCACGCCAATGAGCGAGATTTCACCGATGCGGCCCGGGCGGATATAGCGCATGTAGATGCCCATGAACATCGCGATCGGAATGGTTGCCATCACCGTGAAGATCCCCCACGGGCTCTCGGCCAGGGCCTTGACCACGATCAGCGCCAGCACCGCGAGGATGATGATCATGATCAGGAAGCAGCCGAACAGCGCGATGGTGCCGGGGATGCGGCCCATTTCCTCACGGACCATGTCACCCAGGGAGCGCCCGTTGCGGCGGGTGGACAGGAACAGGATCATGAAGTCCTGCACGGCCCCCGCCAGCACCACGCCGGCGATCAGCCAGAGCGTGCCGGGCAGGTAGCCCATCTGCGCCGCCAGCACCGGCCCGACCAATGGCCCTGCGCCGGCAATGGCGGCGAAGTGGTGACCGAAGAGGATATGCTTGTTGGTCGGAACGAAGTCCAGGCCATCGTTGTTGAGCACGGCAGGGGTGGCCCGGCGCGCATCGAGTTGCATCACGTTGTTGGCGATGAAGAGGCTGTAGTAGCGGTAGGCGACCAGGTAGATGGCCACGGCTGCGACGACGATCCAGAGGGCGTTGATGGGTTCGCCGCGGCGCAAGGCCACTACGCCCAGGGCGCATGCGCCTGCAACGGCCAGCAGGAGCCAGGGTATATGGCGCAGCAGGCTATTATTGTTTTTCATTTTTTTATTCCAGCCAGGGTTGGACAAGAAAGACAGCCACCGAAGTTTAGCCCTAACGACAGCAAAGGCCATCCCGGCATTCTCCTGTCTCCGGTCGAACGGTGACGATGACGCTTCAGTTGGGTCTATAGTCAGTGAATATTCAGAGGGATTGGGCTATGAGCGAACGCCGCCGCTTCGTACGAATCGAGTTTCATGCCAGGACCGAACTGAGCCAGGGCGAGTACATCTGGCCAGTGAAGCTGCTGGACCTGTCTCTGAAAGGCCTGCTGATCGAGAAGCCCGAGCCATGGCTGGGTGACCCCGAGCAGCCTTTCGAAGCCGATATCCACCTGGGCAAGGATGTCGACTTGAAAATGGAGGTTCGACTCGCCCACGACGACAACGGCCACTTGGGTTTTGTCTGCGAACATATCGACCTGGATTCCATCGCGCACCTGCGCCGCCTGGTGGAGTTGAATCTGGCCGATCACAACGAGCTGGAGCGGGAATTGGCGGCGTTGATCCAGATCTGACAGATATGCAGCCGCTGCACTACTCGAACAACGCGTCCAGCGCCTGCTCCAACCGCGTCACGGCAATGATCTGCAAACCTGCCGGCGCTTCCTTCGGCGCGTTGCCCTTGGGCACGATGGCGCGTTTGAAACCATGCTTGGCCGCCTCCTTGAGTCGTTCCTGCCCGCTGGGCACCGGTCGGACTTCGCCCGACAGACCGACTTCACCGAACACCAGCAAATCATGGGGCAGCGGTCGATTGCGCAGGCTGGACATGACGGCCGCCATCAACGCCAGGTCGGACGCGGTTTCCAGTACCTTCACGCCACCCACCACGTTGAGGAAAACGTCCTGGTCATGGGTAGGAATACCACCGTGTCGATGCAGCACGGCCAGCAACATCGCGAGCCGGTTCTGATCCAGCCCCAGCGTGACCCGGCGCGGGTTCGCCAGGTGGCTGTCGTCTACCAGCGCCTGCACTTCCACCAACATCGGTCGAGTCCCTTCCCAAGTCGCCATGACCACGCTGCCCGGCACTTCTTCCTGGGCACGCGTCAGAAAGATCGCAGAAGGATTGGAGACCTCTTTCAGGCCCCTGTCGGTCATGCCGAACACACCCAGCTCATTCACGGCACCAAAGCGATTCTTCACCGCCCGTAACAAACGCAGGCGACCATCGGACTCGCCCTCGAAATACAGCACGGTATCGACCATGTGCTCCAGCACCCGCGGCCCCGCCAGCGCACCTTCCTTGGTGACATGGCCTACCAGGAAGATCGCCGTGCCGCTCTGCTTGGCGTAACGAACCAGCAACGCCGCGCTTTCACGAACCTGGGACACACCACCCGGCGCCGATTGCAGTTGCTCGGTGAAAATCGTCTGGATCGAGTCGATCACCATCACCTTGGGCTTTTCCAGGCGCGCCGTGGCGATGATCGTTTCGATACAGGTCTCGGTCATGACCCGCAACTGATCCTGGGGCAACCCAAGACGCCGCGCGCGCATGGCGACTTGCTGCTGGGACTCTTCGCCGGTGACGTACAACGCCGGCATGCGTGTGGCGATGTTGCACAAGGTTTGCAACAGGATGGTGGATTTGCCGATACCCGGGTCACCGCCGATCAAGACCACCGAACCGTCCACCAGACCGCCACCCAACACGCGGTCCAGTTCACCGGAAGCGGTGGAGAACCGAGGGATCTCCTCGACACTGACTTCGGCCAGGGTCTTGATCTGTGCTTGCTGGCCGGCCCACCCGGTGCGTCCGGTGGGCGCCGCGGCACCGCCACTTTCCACCATGGTTTCGGTCAATGTGTTCCAGGCGCCGCACTCACCGCACTGGCCAGCCCATTTGGGAAAGGTCGAGCCGCACTCGGTGCAGCCGTACATGCGCTTTGCCTTGGCCATCTGAACTCCGGGAGAAAAACCGCGATGATAGCCCAGCTGGTGGCCTGTACGGTCAACTCGAGCACTCAAATCAACCTTACAGGGCACCAGGGTTCAGCGCGGGGCCGGCATTCTGATTTCACCCCGGGCCAGGTCCATCGCGGTATTGCCCAACGGATCCTGGGCCTGGAGGTCGGCGCCCTTGGCCTTCAAGGCGTCGAGCAGCTCCGTACGCTTGAACAAGCCGGCGTACATCGCGGCAGTCTGCCCCGCGCCGTTGCGCTGGTCGGGGCTGCAATCAGTGGATAACAGACGTCGCGCGATCTGCACTTCGCCCTTGAAAATAGCGCCCATCAACGCCGTATTGCCGCGCTTGTCCTGGACACAGGCATCGGCCCCCGCAGCCAGCAGCCGCTCCACCGCAGGGCCATGACCGTGATAAGCCGCCAGGATCAGGGCGGTGTAGCCCTTCTCGTCCTGGGTATCGAGTGAGTAATGAGCGTCGATAAAGGCATCGAGCATGGACACGTCCCCCCGACGGGCGGCGTCGAAATAATAAGTTTGCAACTCTTCTTGTACAGCTGCCGG
The DNA here is from genome assembly GCF_001269905.1 of Pseudomonas corrugata. Classification (GTDB taxonomy): domain Bacteria; phylum Pseudomonadota; class Gammaproteobacteria; order Pseudomonadales; family Pseudomonadaceae; genus Aquipseudomonas; species Aquipseudomonas corrugata. The sequence continues at coordinate 4,598 of NZ_LHVK01000004.1, forward strand.
GTCGGTCGCAGCGGGCTGATCGGCCAACGCGGACAGTGACCAGATGGCAAGCAGGGAACACAGGAAATAACGCATCACGGTGCCTCCTTTTTGACTCAAGACTGTGGGAGCAAGCCTTGCTCCCACAGGGCATGTAGCTGCCAGACTGACGGATCAGTCGGTCAGTTTTTCCGCCAGCGCCTTGACGCGGGCCAGGTCACCTTTGGCGACACGAGCCACGCCGGTGCCATATTCCGGGTCGGCCTTGTAGAGGAACGACAGGATGATGTGCTTGCTCTCGTCATCGGTGGTGGCCAATGACCCACCGAAGCTTTCAATCAGGTCATTGCGTTCCTTCTGGTTGAATGAGCGGTACAGGTCGCCGGCCTGCTTGAAGTTCTGCTCACGCTGGATCTTCGCCTGCTGGGTGCTGCCGCTCAGCGCGGTCTGGCTGTAGCGCGCCGATTGCAGCTCTTCGCGGGGCATCAGGCGACTCGGCTGGTAATTCACCCCGGTGCTGGTGCTCCCAGGGTTCATCGCGCCGTCCTGATTACCGGTGTTCACCGCCACCTTGGGGGCATTGATCGGTAATTGAAGGGCATTGGCGCCTATCCGGTACATTTGCGTATCGGCGTAGGAGAACACCCGCCCCTGCAACAGACGATCCTCCGAAGGCTCGATGCCCGGAACAACATTGGCCGGTGCCATCGCCACCTGTTCGGTTTCCTGGAAGACATTGGCCGGATTGCGGTTCAAAACCATCTGCCCGACTTTACGCTCAGGCACGCCCGGCCAGATCTTGGTTGCATCCAACGGGTCGAAATCGAACTTGGACAAGTCCTGAGGTTTCAGGACCTGGACATACAGGTCCCACTTCGGAAAGTCGCCCTTATTGATATGACTCACCAAGTCGTTGGTCATATGGCTGTAATCCTGCCCTTGAACCTTCACCACTTCTTTCGGATCGAGATTCTTCAAGCCCTGCAAACTTTTCCAATGAAACTTGACGTAGTGGACTTCGCCCTTGGCATTCACCAACTTGTAGGCATGCACACCATTACCGTCCATTTCACGGTAACTGGCCGGAGTACCGGAGTTGGAATACAACTCGGTCAGCGTCCGGGTTGCTTCTGGTACATGGGAGAAGAAGTCGAAACGACGTGAGTCGTCGTCCAGGTTGGTCCGTGGATCAGGTTTGAACGCATGGACCATGTCAGGAAACTTGATGGCATCGCGAATGAAGAAGGTCGGGAAGTTGTTCCCCACCAGGTCCCAGTTACCGTCGGCCGTGTAGAACTTGGTGGCAAAGCCCCGAGGGTCACGCAAGGTTTCCGGCGAATGATTGCCATGTACCACGGCAGAAAAACGCACGAACACGGGAGTGGCCTGCCCTGCCGCAAAGACCTTCGCCTTGGTCAAGTCACTGAGGTCGCTGGACACGGTGAAGGTGCCATGGGCGCCGGTGCCACGGGCATGCACCACACGCTCGGGAATGCGCTCACGATCGAAACGCTGGAGTTTCTGGATCAGTTGCACGTCCTGCAGCAAAGCCGGCCCATTGGGGCCTGCCGTCTGCGAGTTCTGGTTGTCGCCGACGGCCGCTCCGTTGTCGCGGGTCAGGGTGGCAGCGTTGACGGAAAAGGACAGCAGGCCAGCGCTCAGCACAAAAAGAGCGCGACGTTGGGGAAAAGTCCCACCGCCAAGGGAAGTATTCATAGCGTTTCCTCTGATGTTATAGAGCGCATCCATGTGCGCTTGTCAGAGGCTAGTGCCCGAAAAAGCAAAACCTAAATAGAAATGCCGTACCACACTGATAGAGAAAACCTTGTAGGGCGTCCGCTTGAAACCGCGTATCACGCGCGATTGATGGCACTTTGTAAACTTTTAGAAGGGAGCCAGGTCGATAGCTGGGGAGCTTTGTAAGTAGACGTGTCGAGCGAGACGCGTTTAGCTGAATTACACTGCCATTCAATTCATTTATCACAAGGAACTGTTCATGGGCATGTTAAGCGAGTTCAAGGCCTTCGCGGTCAAAGGCAATGTCGTCGACATGGCCGTCGGGATCATCATCGGGGCCGCTTTCGGCAAAATCGTATCGTCATTCGTGGGCGATGTCGTCATGCCTCCGATCGGCCTGCTGATTGGCGGGGTGGACTTCAGTGACCTGGCCATCACTCTCAAGGCTGCCCAAGGTGACGCACCTGCAGTGGTACTGGCCTACGGCAAGTTCATCCAGAGCACCATTGATTTCATCATCGTCGCGTTCGCCATCTTCATGGGCGTCAAAGCGATCAACCGCCTCAAGCGTGAAGAGGCCGTTGCCCCGAGTGCGCCGCCGGTTCCGAGCAAGGAAGAACTGCTGCTGAGCGAGATTCGCGACCTGCTCAAGGCCCAGAACGAAAAGCCCTGAGCGCTATTTGCTGGAGTGGTTCGTCACGCAACGCTGAGGCAGCCCTGATGTGGGGCTGCTACACAGCCCAGCGGGAGCAAGCTCCCTCGCCGCAAGACTCGTGCTTGGCTCTACGCCTACCAATAGTTTTCCACCGCCACCTGGCCCGGCCGCCGGGAAAGGCTCAGTTGCAGGCCCCTGGCCTTGAGCAGCTTGCGCGTGTCGTCGATCATCTGGGGATTGCCACACAACATGACCCGCGAATGCTCCGGCGTCAGCGCTACCCCGGCCGCTCGTTCCAGTTCGCCATTTTCAAGCAGCGCCGTGATGCGTCCGTTCAGTGCCCCGGGATGCTGTTCACGGGTCACGGTCGCGATAAAACGAAACTTATGGGCGTGCTCGGCCAGGTAATCGCGTCGACCCAGCCCGTCGATCAGGTCCTGATACGCCAGCTCCTTGGCCTCGCGGACGCTGTACACGAGAATGATCCGCTCGAATCTCTCCCACACCTCGAAATCCTGGAGAATCGAAAGGAACGGCGCCACTCCCGTCCCGGTGGACAGCAACCATAGATCCCGTCCGTCAACGAAACGGTCCAGCGTCAGGTAACCAAATGCCTGACGATCAACCAACAAGCTGTCATCCGGTTTCAAGCGGCTGAGTTCACTGGTGAACTCGCCATCCGGAACGACGATGGAAAAAAATTCCAGAAACTCGTCGAACGGCGAGGACACCATGGAATAGGCCCTCCAGACGGTATTGCCGTCCGCTTTGACCACCCCCAGCCGGGCGAACTGGCCCGCCCGGAAACGAAAACCACGATCCCGGGAGATGCGCAAGGTAAACAAATGGGAGGTCAACGGCTGCACGTCCAGCAGGGTTTGACGGGTGAACTTCTCTGCGCTGTCGGTCATGAGCCACTCCAAAGGGACGAGGATCACAGTGTCCCGCAAAGTGAGCGTCTTAACCACCGACAAAGAGTAATGGCATTTTAATTACAACTGCTTCACCCACTCACTGGAAACATCTACCAAAGCTGTACAAGTATAAAAAACTTGTAGCAGTAGAAACTTCACGACGTATATTCGTAAATACCGCCCGTAGTCAGTGACATTAAAAATTCTAACTACTGCGTAGGAAAAGTCCTACACTGTGTGTTCGCACCAGATTGGATCCACGCAGTTGAACGTCAATCCAGGAGACGACGATGGACAAGTGGAAGGACTTACAGTTAAGGAAATTATCCTGCGAAAAAGACCTGCAGACAGCCTATCGCCTGGTCCTGAATTTCTTTAATAATCAAGGCTTTGAATTTTGTGCATTTGCATCTTATCTCGGCAGCCCGGTTAAACATGCCAGCAAGGTGAACCTGAACAACTACCCCTATGGTTGGGACAGGTTATATGAACAGAATGGCTATGCCTCCAGCGACCCAGTAGTAGCACACTGCAATCAATCGCCTCTTCCCATCCTTTGGGATGAGAGTCTTTTTGTCCAGGCACCCAAGTTATGGCTTGAACTGAATCGACAAGGTCTCAGATATGGTTGGACACAAGCCGTTCATGACGACCATGGGGGTCACTGCAGTCTTTTCAGCCTCGCTCGGACTCACTCTCCTATCGATATCGAGGAACATTATGGAAATCTCGGCTACGCCATCTTCGCCAGTCGACGACTGCATGCGCTGGCGAGCAGGAGAATGGCAGACACCACTGCAACCACGCAGAAATGCCATTTGTCACCGAGGGAAATCGAAGTACTGAGATGGTCAGCCGAAGGGAAGACCGCGTCGGAGGTAGGCAGGATATTGTGTCTTTCCGAACGCACAGTGAACTTCCATGTCTGCAGTTGCATGCGAAAGCTGAACGTCAGCAATAAGATTTCAGCCGTGGCCAAGGCGGCTCACATCCATGTGATCTGATCCGGACCGGCCTTGCAGACTTTGAAAACCCTCGGGTAATGCGCAGCAAAAAAAAGTACCATCACGGCCCCACTTGAATGATGTCGCCCTCAGCACCCGACGTAGTTCATTCAGGCGGCCCGCTGAAGCACCTGCCTCAGAGCAGCGGGACATTCGTCGATTGCCAGAGTCCCAACCATGCCTTTGCTTGTCAGTCCCTTCGCCCAACTCGATCTGATCCGCCAACCCGAACAGCCGAACGAACCGCTGCAAGCTTTTGATGCAGCCGATGAATACCTGCTCGCTCACCTGGCCGAACAGCAACCGACTGCAAGTACTCGGGTCCTGGTGCTCAATGACGGATTCGGTGCCCTCGCCGCCAGCCTGAGCGGCCAGGTTGAAGTAACCAGCAGCAGCGACTCGTTCCTGGCATTGCAAGCGTTGCAGAAGAACCTGGTTCGTAACGGACGCCCCTTCGATGCGGTGCCGACGTTGCCGGCCAGCGAGCCGTTGACCGGGCCCTTTGACCACGTCCTGATCAAAGTGCCGAAGACCCTGGCCCTGCTGGAAGAACAACTGATTCGCCTGCAAGGCCAATTGGCTCCCGGCGCCCAGGTGGTCGCTGGCGCGATGATCAAGCATCTGCCCCGGGCTGCCGGCGACCTGTTGGAGCGTTACATCGGCTCGGTGCAGGCGTCACTGGCGGTGAAAAAGGCTCGCCTGTTGATCGCCACGCCGCAAGCCGTCTCGTCAGCCCCCCAGGTATCCCCCTACCCCACCCGCTACACGCTGGACGAGCCGAAGATTGAATTGCTCAACCACGCCAACGTGTTCTGCCGTGAAGGACTCGATATCGGCACCCGGGCGTTCCTGCCGCATCTGCCAGCCAACCTGGGGACAGCCCAGGTCGCGGACCTGGGATGCGGCAACGGCGTGCTGGCCATTGCCAGCGCCCTGCGCAACCCCGACGCCTGCTACACGTTGGTGGATGAGTCCTTCATGGCCGTGCAATCGGCCGCCGAGAACTGGCGAGCCGCCCTGGGCGAGCGCGAGGTCATCGTACGGGCCGGCGATGGTCTGGCCGGGCAACAGGCGCAGTCGCTGGACGTGGTGCTGTGCAACCCACCATTCCATCAACAACAAGTGGTGGGCGATTTCCTGGCCTGGCGAATGTTCCAGCAGGCCCGTGAAGCGCTGGTGGTCGGCGGCGCGCTGTACATCGTCGGCAACCGGCACCTGGGCTATCACAGCAAACTGGCGCGGTTGTTCCGCAGCGTCGAGCAAGTGGCCGCGACCCCGAAGTTCGTGATTCTCAAGGCTCGGAAATAACTGGCGCGGTGGGGGCAACGTTGCCCCCAGCGGCCTATCAATGGGTGGTCAGCCCCGCGGCATTCATGAACATCCGCATCAGGCTGGCGACGATGAACAGCGCCAGCACACTGCCCACCCAGATTCCCGCCAACCAACCCAGACGCTGCCAGAGCGGTTTGCGTTCGGCGGCTTCGATATCTTTCAAATCCGGCTTGGCCATTCAACCCCCCGCAGCTCGATCAATGGTAACCGTCATCATGGTTCACCTTGCCCCGGAACACGTAGTAGCTCCAGAAGGTGTACACCAGGATCAACGGGATAATGAACAAGGTACCTACCAGCATGAAGCCCTGGCTCTGGGGCGGCGAGGCGGCATCCCAGATCGAGATGGACGGCGGCACGATGTTCGGCCACAGGCTGATGCCCAGGCCGCTGTAGCCGAGGAATATCAGCACCAGCGTCAGGATGAACGGCGTGTAGTGCGCGTTGCGGGCGACCGCGCGGAATAACCCATACATCGTCACCAGCACCAGGACCGGCACCGGCAGGAACCAGAACAGGTTCGGCAAAGTAAACCAGCGAGCGGCGATATCGGCGTGGGCCAGCGGTGTCCAGAGGCTGACGATGCCGATCACCGCCAGCACCACGAAAGCCAGCGGTCGGGCGAGGTCGTGCATCTGCTCCTGCAATTTGCCTTCGGTCTTCATGATCAGCCAGGTACACCCGAGCAAGGCATAGGCCGCGATCAGGGCCAGGCCGCAGAACATCGTGAACGGCGTGAACCAGTCCAGAGAACCGCCGGCGAACTGGCGATTGACCACCTGGAACCCGTCGATGAATGCGCCCAGCGCCACGCCCTGGAAGAAGGTGGCCGTCAGCGATCCACCAATGAACGCCTTGTCCCAGAGATGCCGTTTCTCGGCCTTGGCCTTGAAGCGGAACTCGAAGGCGACACCGCGAAAGATCAGCCCGATCAGCATCAGGATCAACGGCAGGTAAAGCGCCGACAGCACCACCGAGTAGGCCAGCGGAAACGCCCCGAACAGACCGGCACCGCCCAGCACCAGCCAGGTTTCATTACCGTCCCAGACCGGCGCCACGGTGTTCATCATCACGTCGCGGTCGCGCTCGCCCTTGATGAAGGGGAAAAGAATGCCGATCCCCAGGTCGAAACCGTCCATGATCACGTACATCATGATGCCGAAGATGATCACCACGGCCCAGATCAGCGGAAGATCAATACCCATGACTCAATTCCCCTTGTTCGAGCGGTCGTTGTGGTCCATCTCTTCGTCGCCCTCGTTGGCGGCCGACAATGGCCGCGCCGGGGTACGTTTCTGGCCCGGGCCGCCATCGGTCGGCTCGACCTCGTGGGCCACCGGCCCCTTGCGCACCAGGCGCATCATGTAACTCAGGCCGGCACCGAAGAGCGCGAAATAGACCACGACGAACAACACCAGGGTGATGCTCATCTGAGCGAAGCTATGCCCGGACGAGGCATCGGCCGTGCGCATCAGGCCGTAGACCACCCACGGCTGGCGACCGATCTCGGTGGTGAACCAGCCAGCCAGGATCGCGACCAGGCCGGACGGGCCCATCCACAGCACCAGATGGAGGAACGGTCGTGATTGATAGAGCCGGCCGTTGCGACGCAACCAGAAGCTGCACAGACCGGTGAAAATCATCAGCAGCCCCAGGCCCACCATGACCCGGAACGACCAGAACACGATGGTCGAATTCGGTCGATCCTCAGGCGGGAACTCCTTGAGGGCCGGTACCTGCTTGTCCAGGCTGTGGGTCAGGATCAGGCTGCCCAGATAAGGAATCTCCACGGCGAAGCGGGTCTTCTCCGCCTTCATGTCCGGCAGGCCGAACAGGATCAGCGGCGTGGGCTCGTTGCCGACGTTTTCCCAGTGACCTTCAATGGCCGCGATCTTCGCCGGCTGATGCTTGAGGGTGTTGAGGCCGTGAAAGTCGCCAATGACCGCCTGTATCGGCGCCACCACCAAGGCCATCCACATCGCCATCGACAGCATGCGGCGGATGGCCGGGTTGTCGCGCCCACGCAGCAGATGCCAGGCCGCCGATGAGCCGACAAAGAACGCCGTGGCGACAAACGCCGCGGTGGCCATGTGCAGCAGACGATAGGGAAACGAAGGGTTGAAAACCACCGCCAGCCAGTCCACCGGGATGACCCGGCCATCAACGATTTCATAGCCCTGGGGCGTCTGCATCCAGCTGTTGGAAGACAGAATCCAAAACGTCGAGATCAGCGTGCCGATCGCCACCATGACCGTGGAAAAGAAGTGCAGGCCCCGGCCGACGCGACTCCAGCCGAACAACATCACGCCGAGGAAACCCGCTTCGAGGAAGAACGCAGTGAGCACCTCATAGGTCAGGAGCGGTCCGGTCACGGCTCCCGCGAAGTCCGAGAAGCGGCTCCAGTTGGTGCCGAACTGATAGGCCATGACCAACCCGGACACCACCCCCATGCCGAAGTTGACGGCAAATATCTTCGACCAGAAGTGGTAAAGATCGCGGTAGGTGTCGTCGCGGGTCTTGAGCCACAAGCCTTCGAGCACCGCCAGGTAACTCGCCAGACCGATGGTGATCGCCGGAAACAGGATGTGGAACGAGATTGTGAATGCAAACTGGATCCGGGCGAGATCGAGCGCCTCCAAACCGAACATAAGTCTTCCTCTATCAGGTAAAACCGGCTGCGGGTGGCCTGCATCACGCCCCCTCGGATATGGAGTGCGATGCCTTCCAAATCGTTCTTTTTAAAACCGTCACGACGCAGCTATCTGGCCGAATGGGCCACCAGGTCAATGCCTCGAACGGTATTGATCTGGATCAAGCAATGTTCAAAGCGTAGTCGCATTCTTGCCGATGAACGGCGTGGTCTTTTGTCGCGTGACAGGTTGACTCAGTGGCTGGCAACGCTGTTGCAGCTTGGCTGTGCTACAAATTTGTGGGAGCAAGGCTTGCCCGCGATGCAGGCACCCCGGTCTCGGGGGGGACTTCGAACAGCATCGCGAGCAAGCTTTGCTCCCACAAGAAATTCGGTGCTCCACCCATAGATCGATGTTTGGCTAACTATTTTTCCGCTGGTCGCAACTTCCAATTACAGCTCGGTGATAATCTCGTTGCCTTCATCAGTGGATCCGTCATCGATGCCCAGCCAAGCGCCAACGCTGCTCCGTCACCACCGCCCCTTCATCGCCTTCTGGCTGGCCCGGATCTTCACCGCCAGCGGCTTTCAGATGCTCACTGTGGCCATCGGCTGGAACCTCTACCAACTGACCGGCAACGTCCTGGACCTGGGCCTTGTCGGGCTGGTGGAATTCGCGCCGCGAGTGTTGTTCATGTTGCACACCGGGCATGTAGCGGACCGCTATGACCGGCGCAAGGTCGCTGCGATCTGCCAATCGTTGCAGGCGATGATTGCCCTGGCGCTGGTCCTCGGCAGCGCCACCGACCAAGTCACCCGCGAGATGATCTTCATCCTCGCCTTCCTGCTCGGTGCCGCCCGCTCCTTTGAAATGCCGACCACCCAGGCACTGTTGCCAAGCATAGTGCCCTCCGCGCTGTTCCCTCGTGCCGTGGCCGCCGCGCAATCGGCCCAGCAATCGGCGACCATCGTCGCCCCGGCCCTCGGCGGCTTGCTGTATGCCTTCGGCAGCGTCTGGGTCTACGGACCGACCGTAGTGCTCTACCTCATCGCCTGCTGCCTGATGCTCAACCTGCCCGCTCGCCAGACGCCGCTGAACAAAGGCAAGGCGACCCTGGACTCACTGCTGGCCGGGATCCGCTTCATCCGCAGCCGCCCGGACATTCTCGGCGCCATTTCCCTGGATCTGTTTGCGGTACTGCTGGGCGGCGCGACGGCACTGCTGCCGGTATTCGCCAAGGACATCCTGCTCACCGGTCCCTGGGGCCTTGGCCTGTTACGCTCGGCTCCGGCGGTGGGAGCCCTGCTGATGTCGCTGTGGCTGGCGCGGTTCGCCGTGGAGCGCAACGTGGGCCGGGTGATGTTCACCGCCGTGGGTGTGTTCGGCGTCGCCACTATTGCGTTCGGCCTCTCCACGTCGTTCTGGTTTTCCCTGGCGGTGCTAGTGGTGCTGGGGGCGGCGGACATGATCAGCATGGTGATCCGCGCGTCCTTCGTGCAGTTGGAAACTCCGGATGAAATGCGCGGCCGGGTCAGCGCGGTGAACGGGCTGTTCATTGGTGCCTCGAACCAGTTGGGCGAGTTCGAATCCGGCCTGACCGCCCACTGGTTCGGCACGGTGCCGGCGGTGGTCATGGGCGGTGTCGGCACGCTGCTGGTGACCGGGGCCTGGATCAAACTATTCCCGACCCTGGCCAATCGCGACCGGATGCATGAGCCGATGGACGACGCTAAAGCAACTTATCCAGGGTGATGGGGAAATCCCGGATCCGCTTGCCGGTGGCGTGATAAATCGCATTGGCCACGGCCGCCGCCACGCCGACGATACCGATTTCACCGACACCCTTGGAGCCCAGCGCATTCACAATTTCGTCCTGTTCCTCGACGAAAACCACATCGATGTCACCGATATCGGCGTTCACCGGCACGTGGTACTCGGCCAGGTTGTGGTTCATGTGGCGACCCAGGGCATGGTCGGTCAGGGTCTCTTCATGCAACGCCATGCCGACGCCCCAGACCACGCCACCGAGGATCTGGCTGCGGGCCGTTTTCGGGTTGATCACCCTGCCTGCCGCAATGGCACTGACCACCCGATTGACCTTCACCGTCCCCAAGTCCTCGTCCACCCAGACTTCGACGAACACCGCCGAATGCGTGGCGGTGGCATAGGCCTGGCGCTTCTTATCCGGCTCGGCGGTCACCTGGACCTGTAACGGCGTTTCACCACTGTTTCGCGCCAGCTCCGCCAACGACACGCAGGCATCGCCCAGGCGCAACTGACCGTCGGCCAACGTCACCAGCTCAAGGGTCGCGCCGCTGAAGGCCGGACAGGTCTGCCGGGCCACGGCCAGCAGTTTTTCCTTCAGGGCCTCACACGCCTGTTGCACCGCGGTGCCCACCGACGAGACGGTGAACGAGCCGCCTTGCAGCGGCGCGGTAGGCAGGGACGAATCGCCCAGGATGAAACTGACGTTTTCCAGGGCAACCCCTGACGCCTCGGCGGCGATCTGAGTCATGACCGTGTAGGTGCCGGTACCAATGTCCGTGGTGGCGCTGCTGACGGTCAGCTTGCCATCAGCCGCCAGCGAAGCCTGTGCGCTGGCCTTCTGCTGCATCGCTTCCCAGACGCCGCCCGCCATACCCCAGCCCACCAGTTGCCGGCCTGTGCGCATGCTGCGTGGCTCCGGATTGCGCTTGTCCCAGCCGAAACGCCGGGCGCCCTCGGCATAGCACTCGCGTAACGCCTTGCTGGAGTAAGGTTTGCCTTCGTTCTCGTTACGCTCGGCATAGTTGATCAACCGTAACTGGAGCGGATCGATCGCCAGGGCACAGGCCAGCTCGTCCATGGCGCATTCCAGGCCGATCAGCCCGAGCGCAGCGCCGGGCGCTCGCATGTCCAGCGGCGTGTAGACATCCAACGGCACCAGTTTGTAGGCCAGCTCCACGTTGTCGCAGTGATAGAGCATGCCGCTCCACTCCACCACGTGCTCGGTGAAGTCTTCGAAGCGCGAGATCTGGCCGATGGCGGTGTGCGCCACGGCCAGCAACCGTCCATTGGCCGCAGCGCCCAATTGCAGGCGCTGAAAGGTCCTCGGCCGGTAACCGAAGGTAAACATTTGCTGCCGCGTCAGGCTGACCCGTATCGAGCGCTTGAGCGCCAGCGCGGCCATCACCGCCAGGGGCAGTTGGTATTGCGGCCTCAGCCCGGAGCCGAAGGCACCACCGACAAACGCGGCGAACACGCGCACCTGTTCTTTGTCGAGCCCGAACACCTTTTGCACGTAGGCCTGGCAGTTTTGCGTGCCCTGGGTCTTGTCATGGATGTGCAGACTGCCGTCAGGTTGGTACAGCACAGTGCTGGCGTGGGGCTCCATCGGGTTGTGATGCTCCACGGGGGTGCTGTAAGACACATCCACATTGATCGCGGAACTGGCGTATTCACCCTGAAAATTCCCACGGGGCTTGGGCAGTTCGGCCGGTGCCGCATGGGCTTCGTTTTGCAGGATGGTCAGATCGGTCTGATGGTCTTGGGCTTCATATTCGATTTCAATGAGTGAACCGGCGTAACGGGCCAGTTCGAGATTTTCCGCAACCACCAGGGCCAGCGGCTGGCCACTGTAGAGCACCTGGTCGTTGTACAACGGCCGGAACGGCGAACCGTCCGCTGCATCGGCATCCTGGTAGGGCTCATCATAGCTGGCGATTCTGGGCCGATTGGTATGGTCGATCACCGCGACCACGCCGGGCAGCGCCAGGGCTCGGGAGGCATCGATGCGCACTACGCGGCCACGGGCGAGGGTGCCGGACACGATGCTGCCGTGCAGCAAGCCTTCCTCGGGGTACTCGCCCGCATAACGGGCCTGGCCTGTCACCTTGAGCAGACCATCGACCCGGTCCAGCGGCTGTCCTATGGGTTTGTTCGGAGCATTCATCTGGCGTGTCCTCCCAGTGCGGCATCGCTCAAGGCGCGAATGATCGCCCGACGTGCCAGCCTGACCTTGAAGCCGTTGTGTGCCAATGGCTCGGCGTGCTGCAACAGCGCATCGGCGGCAGCCGTGAAGGTTTCGCGGCTGACGGTCTCGCCCGCCAGCCAACTCTCCACGGCCCGGTCGCGCCAGGGTTTGTGGGCCACGCCGCCCAGGGTCAGGCGCGCCTGGCGGATGACCGGCCCGTCCAGCTCCAGCGCCGCCGCCACGGATACCAGCGCAAACGCGTAGGAAGCCCGGTCCCGAATCTTCAGGTAATGGCTGTGTTCGGCAAAACCGGCGGCAGGCAACTCGATGGCGGTGATCAGTTCGTCATCGGCCAGTTGGTTGTCCCGCTCCGGTGCATCTCCGGGCAGACGGTGGAAGTCGGCGAACTCGATGGTCCGCGCACCACCCCGACCGAGGACATGAACCACTGCCTCGAGGGCGGCCAGTGCGACACACATGTCGGAAGGGTGGGTCGCCACGCAATGATCGCTGGCGCCGAAAATCGCATGGATCCGGTTCAAACCGTCCCGCGCCGGACAACCACTGCCGGGCCGGCGCTTGTTGCAGGGCACGTTGGCGTCATAGAAGTAATAACAGCGGGTGCGTTGCAACAGGTTGCCGCCGGTGCTGGCCATGTTGCGCAGCTGCGGTGAGGCACCCGCCAGGATCGCCTGGGATAACAGCGGATAACGACGCTCGATCCACGGATGCCAGGCCAGATCGGCATTGCTCACCAAGGCGCCGATCATCACGCCGCCGGAAGGCGTTTCACTGAGGTCCGCCAAGGGCAATCCGGTTATGTCGATCAAGTGTGCGGGCCGGGTGAGGTTTTCTTTCATCAGGTCCAGCAGGTTGGTACCGCCGGCGATGAAGCGTGACGAGGGGCTCGACAAGTCGATGGCCGCCTGAACGGTGTCGGGCTTGCTGTAGTGGAAGGGGTTCATTGGTCATCCCCCTGCTGCTGGCACAGCGGCAACGCCTCTTCGATCGCGTCACGGATGTTGTTGTAGGCGCCGCATCGGCACAGATTGCCACTCATCAGTTCGCTGATCTGTCCGCTCGTCTGCGCCCTCCCCTCGTTGACCAGCCCCACCGCCGAACAGACCTGTCCAGGCGTGCAATAGCCGCACTGGAAAGCGTCGTGCCTGATGAACGCCTGCTGCATGGGATGCAGTCGGTCACCGTCGGCCAAGCCTTCAATGGTGGTCAGCTCGACGCCGTCGCACATCACCGCCAGGGTCAGGCAGGCATTGATGCGCTTGCCATCGCGCAACACCGTACAGGCACCGCATTGGCCGTGATCACAACCTTTCTTGCTGCCCACCAGATCCAACTGCTCGCGCAACAGGTCCAGCAGCGTAGCCCAGGGCAACACCTGCAATTCACGCACTTGCCCATTAAGAGTCAGACGGATCGGATGACGGACGAAGGACGCCTGCGTCGCTTCGGACAGGGTCGCGCTCATGGAACACCTCACGGTTGGTCGTACACGCGGCGTTTTGGAAAACCGCCGTCATAAGGGGTACGACTTCGGGGTGAGGTGAGTGTTCAAGGTAATTGCACAGACCAAGGACAAGCACCAACATTGCGCGACGCATAAATTTGTCGGCCATGTGCGGTATATAGATACCGCACCGAGTGTAATGTATCGCCTTACACTCTTTTCCATGACTAAATCCTTCCAGCACAAAGGTCTTCGCATTTTCTATGAAACGGGTTCGACTCGTGGCATCCGGGCCGACCATGGAAAGCGCCTGGCTCGCATGCTTCAGTTCATGGACAGGGCGACCGCACCGAACGACCTAGTGTCCTGTTTCGCAAATACGTTCTTTTTTGACGAGTGGCTGTTGTCGTCAGGCAAGGCGCCGCGACGAGTCATAGCCCCGCTATGGCGAGGAACGGCAACGCAGCATGACGGCAACAGACACCGTCAAAAAAAGCAGTATTTGTGATACAGGACACTCGATATCCCGGGATGGCGCCTGCACCCACTCAGGGGAGAACTGGCTGAATACTGGTCCCTGATCGTTTCGGGAAATTGGCGAATCATTTTTCGTTTTATCGGATCGGATATCGAACTGGTCGATTATCTGGATTACCACTGACAGGAGGCTGGAAAATGCCCATGCACAACCCGCCACACCCTGGCGAAACGTTGTTGATGGACGTACTGCCCGAATTGGGTATCACCGTCACCGAGCTGGCACGGCACCTTGGCTTCGCCCGGCCTCATCTCTCTCGGGTGTTGCATGGCCATGCACCTGTCAGCCCGGATCTGGCTGTTCGCCTGGAACGGGCAGGGATCGGGAAGGCCAGGGTCTGGTTGGGGGTTCAGACCGACTACGACTTATGGCAAGCCGAACAGCGCGAACAACCTGTTATCGAACCTTTCCCACAGCACGCCTGACGTCTGTCAGGCCAGCAACTCCGCCGCCACCACAGCCCGCACGCCTTTGCCACTGAGCTGTTCCACCAGCGTCAAGGCAAACGCCAGGGCGGCCGCCGAGCTCTGGGCGGTGATGCAGTTGCCGTCCACCACCACGGGTTGATCGACGAAACTGCACCCGGACAATTGCTGGCTGACGGCGGGCAGGCACGTCATGCGCCGCTGACGCAGGACGCCGAAAGCCTGCAGCGCCAATGCCGGCGCTTCGGCAATGGCGGCGAAGAAACGTCCGGTGGCAGCCTGATCCTTGATCAACTGTTGCAGGGGCTGATGAGCCGCCAGGTGCTGGGCACCGACAATGCCACCGGGCAGGACGATCAGGTCGAAGTCCTGCACGAGCATATCCACCAACATGCCATCGGCCGTCAGGCGTGTACCGCGGGCACAGGTCAGCATCCGTCGCCCTTCGATACTCGCCACGACCACTTCGACCTGCGCCCGGCGCAGCACATCGATCAGGGTGACGGCCTGCAAGTCGTCGACCCCTTCGGCAACGACGATCAGGGCCCTGGGGATCTTGGTTCCAGGATTCATGGCGACTCTCCGCTGAGTGATTACTGGAAGCCTAGTAGGAGCTGCCAAAGGCTGCGATCTTTGATTTTGATCTTCCGCTCGGGACTCGACCGACCGGGGAAAGATCGCAGCCTCGCTTCGCTCGACAGCTCCTACAGAGCCAGGCGGGCTATTTGATGTACAACTGGGTCGACATGCGATTGCCTGGGGCGTTGATCGACGTATTGCTGAAATTGAAGGTGCCTTCCTGCTTGCCCTTCAGGTCGAAGATATACAGATAGCCGACCACTTTGGTTCGGATGGAACAATCATTGAGATTGCCATTGCTGAACGCACACACCGGCGAACGGGTGCCGTCGACTTCGAAACCGTCGAGCGTGACATGGGGCTGGTGGCCGTAGCCAACCTCCAGCACGTAGACCTTGATATTCGGGCCTCGGTGGTCACATCGGGTCTGTGCCTGGCCTTCGGTAATGTCTTCAAAGCCACAGGCCGGCGACTCGACCTTGAGCACCTTGACCTGGCTCAAGGGAGGAGCCGATGCGGCATTGACGATCTGTCCGGGCAACCACAAGGCCACTGCGCATGCCACTGTCAGCAGATTTCTTTTCATGCGACACCTAATCGACCTCCGGGAACCGCGCGCAGTATGGCCCTCTTTTTGCTTCGATAAAACATCGACGACGATCGCAGTCACATCGCCACGCTGCTGGTATGATGCGCGGCTTTTTCCGACCCGCAGAAAACTCCCGGACGCCATTGGCCGTCTGTGCTTTGCTGTTGAGGTCGATACATTCACGGCGCCCGGCGCGCCACGGGGAGCAGACATGCTGGAAAGGCTGTTTCAACTCAAGGCACACAACACCAACGTGCGGACCGAGATCCTGGCGGGCATCACGACATTCCTGGCCATGGCCTACATTCTATTCGTCAACCCGAGCATCCTCGGCGAAACCGGCATGGACAAGGGCGCGGTGTTCGTCGCTACCTGCCTGGCGGCAGCCATCGGCTCCACGGTCATGGGCCTGATCGCCAACTACCCGATCGCCCTCGCCCCGGGCATGGGCCTGAACGCCTTCTTTACCTACACCGTGGTTCTGCACATGGGCCATACCTGGCAAGTGGCGCTGGGTGCGGTGTTCATCTCAGCCGTGCTGTTCTTCCTGTTGTCGATCTTTCGCATCCGCGAGTGGATCATCAACAGCATCCCCCTGCCCCTGCGCTCGGCCATTGCCGCCGGCATCGGCCTGTTCCTGGCGCTGATCGCCCTGGGCAACGCCGGCATCGTGGTAAAGAACCCGGCCACCATGGTCGGCCTTGGCGACTTGAAGCAACCGGCGCCGATTCTCGCCACGCTCGGTTTCGTCCTGATCGTCGCCCTCGAAGCACTGAAAGTGCGCGGAGCAGTGCTGATCGGCATTCTCGCGGTCACCATCGTTTCGATCCTGATGGGCTTCACTCCGTTCGGCGGCGTGATGTCGATGCCGCCATCCCTGGCCCCAACCTTCCTGCAACTGGACATCAAGGGCGCCCTGGACATCGGCCTGGTCAGCGTGATCTTCGCCTTCCTCTTCGTCGACCTGTTCGATAACTCCGGCACCCTGATCGGCGTCGCCAAGCGCGCCGGGCTGATGGGCAAGGACGGCCACATGCCGAAGATGGGCCGTGCGCTGATCGCCGACAGCACCGCGGCCATGGCCGGTTCGCTGCTGGGCACCTCCACCACCACCAGCTACATCGAATCGGCGGCGGGCGTCAGCGCCGGTGGCCGCACCGGGTTGACCGCCATCGTCGTGGCGATCCTGTTCCTGCTGGCGCTGTTCTTCTCCCCACTGGCCGCCAGCGTGCCAGCCTTTGCCACCGCACCGGCCTTGCTGTTCGTGGCTGTGCTGATGACGTCGGGCCTGGCGGAAATCGACTGGGACGACATCACCGTCGCCGCCCCGGTCGTGATTACCGCACTGGCGATGCCGTTCACCTACTCCATCGCCAACGGCATTGCCTTCGGTTTCATCGCCTGGACCGCCATCAAGCTGGTGTCCGGTCGCGGCCGTGAGCTGAACCCGGCGCTGGTCATCCTGTCGATTCTGTTCGTGATCAAGTTGGGTTGGTTCAACGCATGACTTTTGATACCCAGGCCTACACCGCCCAGCTCCAGGACAAGGTCGCCCGCCTGCGCGACCTGCTGGCCCCGTTCGATGCACCGGAACCGGCCGTGTTCGACTCGCCGCTGCAGCACTTCCGTTTGCGCGCCGAATTCCGTCTCTGGCGCGAGGCCGGCGAACGGCATTACGCGATGTTCTCCCAGGACGACAAGCGCACGCCGATCCTCATCGAAACGTTTCCCATCGCCAGCCTGCGCATCAACCAGTTGATGCCGCAGCTCAAGGCCGCCTGGCAGGCCAGTGCGCCCCTGAGCCACAAGTTGTTCCAGGTGGAGTTCCTGACCACCCTGGCGGGCGATGCGATGATCACCCTGTGTTATCACCGCCCCCTGGATGAGCACTGGCATGCAGCGGCCTCGAAGCTGGCGAGCGACCTGGGCGTCAGCATCATTGGTCGCTCCAAGGGCAAGAGGGAAGTGATCGGCCACGACTACGTGGTGGAGAAACTGGACGTGGGCGGTCGCACCTTCAGCTATCGCCAGCCCGAAGGCGCCTTCACCCAGCCCAACGGCACCGTGAACCAGAAGATGCTCAACTGGGCTTATGAAGCCCTGGGCGATCGCAGCGACGACCTGCTGGAGTTGTACTGCGGCAACGGCAACTTCACCCTGCCCCTGGCGACCCGTGTGCGCAAGGTGCTGGCCACCGAAATCAGCAAGACTTCGGTGAACGCGGCGCTGAGCAACCTCAGTGAAAACGCAGTGGATAACGTAACGCTGGTGCGCCTGTCGGCCGAAGAACTGACCGAAGCCTTGAACGAAGTCCGTCCGTTCCGCCGCCTGCACGGCATCGACCTGAAAAGCTATGCATTCGGCAGCGTCTTCGTCGACCCGCCGCGCGCCGGCATGGACCCGGACACCTGCGAGCTGACCCGGCGTTTCGACAACATCCTGTACATCTCCTGCAACCCGGAAACCCTCGCCGCGAACATCGCGCAACTGCACGATACCCACCGCATCACGCGCTGCGCGTTATTCGACCAGTTTCCATGGACCCATCACATGGAATCCGGGGTGTTGCTGACCCGGCGTTGAGCCAATGCCTGTGGCGAGGGGATTTATCCCCGCTGAACGCTGTAGGAGCTGGCGAAGCCTGCGATCTTTTGATCCTGATCTTTCCCTTTCAAACCCATTGGCAGTGAAAAGATCGCTGCCTCGCCTCGCTCGACAGCTCCTACAGGGCCCAGCGAGAGCAAAGCTCCCTCGTCTCTGTGTCCGATCATCGAACACTTATTAGCCAACAACAGCGGCTTCGTTTGACCAAATTAACTATCTAGTACAATTTATCTCCACCGGCTGAAATCCGACCGAAGCCAACAATAACAATGTGGAGAAATTGCAATGCCTCCGATCGTTCTGGTGCTGAACGGCCCGAACCTGAACCTGCTCGGCACCCGAGAGCCCGCCACCTACGGCCATGAAACCCTGGCGGATATCTCGGCGCTGTGCGGCCGCGCCGCTGAAGAACTCGGCCTGGCGATGGAATTTCGCCAGACCAACCAGGAAAGCGAGTTGCTGGACTGGATTCATGGCGCCCGCGGCCGATGTGCCGGCATCGTGATCAACCCGGCGGCCTGGACACACACGTCGGTAGCGATCCGCGATGCATTGGTCGCCAGCGAAGTTCCGGTGATCGAAGTCCACCTGTCCAATGTTCATGCCCGGGAAACGTTTCGCCACCACTCCTTCGTTTCGTCCGTCGCCATCGGTGTGATGTGCGGCTTTGGCAGCCATGGCTATCGCCTGGCCCTGGAACATTTCAGTCAGCGGTTGAAAGGTTGAAGCGCATGTCGAATAGCACCGTACTGGCCGGCCTGATTGGCGCAGGCATCCAGGCGTCTCGCACGCCCGCGCTCCATGAGCATGAGGGGGATGCC
The DNA here is from genome assembly GCF_001269905.1 of Pseudomonas corrugata. Lineage (GTDB taxonomy): Bacteria > Pseudomonadota > Gammaproteobacteria > Pseudomonadales > Pseudomonadaceae > Aquipseudomonas > Aquipseudomonas corrugata. Next base: position 23,822 of record NZ_LHVK01000004.1, read on the forward strand.
CAAGGCATGCGCTATCTCTACCGCTTGATCGATCTTGATGCGTTGAAACTCGACAGCAGTGCCTTGCCCGATCTGCTAACGGCTGCCGAGCACATGAACTTCACCGGCCTGAACATCACCTTCCCCTGCAAACAGGCGATCATCCCGCTTCTGGATGACCTCTCCAGCGAAGCCCGCGGCATTGGCGCGGTGAATACCGTTGTGTTCAAGGACGGCAAGCGCATCGGCCACAACACCGACTGCCTCGGGTTTGCCGAGGGTTTTCGCCGCGGCCTGGAGGAAGTTTTGCGTCGATCTGTGGTGCAGATGGGCGCCGGAGGTGCCGGCGCAGCGGTTGCCCACGCGCTGCTGGCGGAAGGTGTCCAGACGCTGAGCATTTTTGACGTCGAGTTCAGCCGTGCCGAAGCCCTGGCAAACAATCTTAACCAGCACTTCGGCGCCGGCCGCGCCCGTGCCGGGCACGATTTGCCCACCGCCATGGCCGAGGCGAACGGCCTGGTCAACACCACGCCGATGGGCATGGCGAAACTACCCGGCATGCCGGTTCCGGTCGAATTGCTGCGGGGCGAACTGTGGGTCGCCGAGATCGTCTATTTCCCGCTGGAAACCGAACTGTTGCGCAACGCCCGGGCCCTGGGTTGCCGCACGCTGGATGGCGGCAACATGGCAGTGTTCCAGGCCGTGAAGGCGTTCGAACTGTTCAGCGGCATCGTGCCGGATGCGCAGCGGATGCTGGAGCATTTCCAAAGCATGAATCACTGAAGACCCTGTGGGAGCGAGCCTGCTCGCGAAGCGGTGTGTCAGTCACTTTTGTTTCGACTGACACACCGTCTCGCGAGCAGGCTCGCTCCCACAAGGGTTTGCACTCAGGCTTGCAGATACCGCAACACCGACTCGCAAATCATCTGGCGATGACGCTGCTTGATCGCCTCGTCCGACAGATCGATCTGAAAAATCTCGCCGAAGGTGTGACGGTTGGACACCCGGTGGAAACAGAACGAACTGATCAGCAGATGCACATCCTGGGGTTCGAGGCCGGCGCGGAACACGCCTTCTTCGGCACCGCGACGCAGGATCAGGTCCAGGGCGTCGAGGATGCTGCTGTTCATCGCCTTGATCACGCCTGATTGCTTGACGTACTCGGCGTTGTGGATGTTCTCGATAGAGACGATGCGCACGAAATCCACATTGCGGTCGTGGTGGTCGAAAGTGAACTCCACCAGGCGCCGGATCGCATCGACCGGAGCCAACTCCGCCAGGTGCAGGCGGCTCTCGGTGCTGCGGATATCACCGTAGAGTTTTTCCAGCACCTCGATGTACAACTGCTCCTTGCTGTTGAAGTAGTAGTAGATCATCCGCTTGGACGTGTGGATGCGCTCAGCGATGGCATCGACCCGGGCGCCGGCCAGACCCTGCTGCACAAACTCGACGATGGCTTCCTGAAGAATGTTTTCCCGGGTCTTCTCCGGGTTGTTCTTGCGACTCTTGCGCGGCGCGACGAGAGGCTCGTCGAGGGCGTCGGACAGTTCTGGATTCATAGTCATTGCGGGCTCACGGCCATCACTGCACAAGCTGGCGATTATGGGCTGGCCCGTGCAGTGAAGGAAGGCACAGGATTACCGTTTTACTGCCGCGTTACGATTTCCCTACAACTTGGCGTGCCGCAAGCCACCGCTGCGGGACTTGGCCATGGCCGCCAGTCGCACCGCGACGTTGGCCGCGCCATACCCGGCATAGCCGCCCTTGCGCTGGATGATTTCAAAGAAAAATCGCCCTTCGAACGGCTCAGTGTAGACATGAAACAGTTCACCACCCTGTGCGTCGCGGTCGTACAGCACATTGAAATACGCCAGTTCGCTGAGAAACTCATCGTCGAAATCGAAGCGTGCCGCCAGGTCGTCGTAATAGTTGAGCGGAATATCGAGCAACGGCACGCCGGCCTCCTTGGCACGGCTGACCTGGGCGAAGATGTCATCGCAGTCGAAGGCGATGTGATGCACGCCGGAACCGCGATAGCTCGACAGCGCGTGAGAGATCGCAGTGTTGCGGTTTTCGGAAATGTTCAGGGGCAACCGGATCGAACTGCAGCGACTGCGCAGGGCCCGACTCTTCACCAGGCCATAAGGATCGGGCAACACCACTTCGTCATCGGCTTCGAAATCCAGCAGGCTCTTGTAGAACAGCACCCAACTGTCGAGGCTGTCGGCCGGCAGCGCCATTGCCATATGGTCGATACGCTTGAGCCCGGCCCCGATGACCGCACCCGTTTGCAGGTTGAAATCCGTTCCGTAGACGTCCGCCTGCTGGTCCACCAGGTAGATCAGGCTGCCGTCCGGTGCGCGCACCGCCGCCAGCTCCAATTCGTTGGGCCCCACCAGGCCGCGATAGGGCTGCCCCTTGTAATCCACGGCCCGTTTAAGGGCACTGGCACTGTCTTTTACCCGCACCGCGGTGGCGCATAGCGACGGTCCGTGGGCTTCGAAGAAGCTGTGGGCAAAGGAGTATGGCTCGCAGTTGAGGATCAAATTGATATCGCCCTGGCGCAGCAGGCTCACATTCTTGGAGCGATGCTGGCCGGCCTTGACGAACCCCAACCTTTGCAGCCAGTGGGACAGCTTGGCGCCGAGGTTATCGTCCACGGCAAATTCAAGAAACTCGATGCCGTCATAGTCGCTGGCCGACGGTGGGGCAAACAGGCTATCGAGGTTGTCCACCTGCGCAGCTTCCGCGGCCAGGCGCTGGCGGGTCTTCTCCTCCAGGTACAGCAACGAACGCAGGCCATCGGCGGCATTGGCCCGTGGCGGCGCGGCCCGGAAACCGTCGTTGAAGATCTCCAGCGACAGTGGCCCGGTATAACCACTCTTGATGATCGGCGCCAGGAAGCCCGGCAGGTCGAATTCCCCCTGCCCCGGGAAACAACGGAAATGCCGGCTCCACTCCAGCACGTCCATCGCCAGGATCGGCGCATCGGCCATCTGCACGAAGAAAATCTTTTCGCCTGGGATCTCGGCAATGGCACTCGGATCGCCCTTGAGGGACAAGGTATGAAAGCTGTCGAGCAAGACGCCCAGGCTGGGGTGATCAGCCTGGCGCACAATGTTCCAGACCTGTTGATAAGTGTTCACGTGCCGCCCCCAGGCCAGCGCCTCGTAACCGATGCGCAAGCCCCGCGCGCCGGCCCGCTCGGCCAATAGCCGCAGGTCATCCACCAGAATCCGCTCATCGCCCAGGCTGTCGGCCGAGGCGTTGCTGCACACCAGCACCAGGTCGGTGCCGAGTTCCTGCATCAGGTCGAATTTGCGCTCGGCGCGCTCCAGGTTGCGGGTCAGGCGATCACGGCGGCAACCTTCGAAGTCACGAAACGGCTGGAACAGTGTGATCGCGATCCCAAGATCAGCGCACATCTGCCGGATTTCCCGAGGGCTGCCGTCGTAATAGAGCAGGTCGTTCTCGAAGATCTCTACCCCGTCGAAACCGGCGGCGGCAATGGCTTCGAGCTTTTCCGGCAGGGTACCGCTCAAGGATACGGTGGCAATGGAACGCTGCATGGGTTCGGCTCCCGGGACAGACATCGGCTACAGAAGGTTCGCCGCTTTTGAAAGAATGGAGAGATTATTGAGGTGCCAACGCCTTTCAGCAATTCAATATGTACCATTCAGTTAGTTTTTTGGGCGATTATCGAACAGAATGCCCTGGGGCGAATTGACGACTTTTCCCTCCACTGCGCACCATCGGCTCCACATTGCTGCAGGCCAAAAGCGCCGACATCAATGGATGAAACCCAGATCACCCCATAAAAATTTCAAAAACGGGCACACACCTATGAACCCTTCCCAAAGTTCCCCCCTGACCCCGGGCATGGGCGTCACGACCGGCGGTGTCGGCGACAAGATCCGCGGCGCCCTGGCTGTGGGCAAGACCCGTTGGGGCATGCTCGCGCTGGTGTTTTTCGCCACCACGCTGAACTACATCGACCGCGCTGCCCTGGGCGTGATGCAACCCATCCTGGCCAAGGAAATGAGCTGGACGGCGATGGATTACGCCAACATCAACTTCTGGTTCCAGGTCGGCTATGCGGTCGGCTTCATACTGCAGGGCCGATTGATTGACCGGATCGGCGTCAAGCGCGTGTTCTTCTTCGCCGTGCTGCTCTGGAGCCTGGCGACCGGCGCCCATGGCCTGGCGACTTCCGCGGCGGGCTTCATGGTCTGCCGTTTCATCCTGGGCCTCACCGAAGCCGCCAACTACCCCGCCTGTGTGAAGACCACCCGACTGTGGTTCCCGGCGGGTGAACGGGCCGTGGCAACCGGCATCTTCAACGCCGGGACCAACGTCGGCGCCATGTTCACACCCATGCTGCTGCCGCTGGTCCTGCAAGTGTGGGGCTGGCAGGCTGCGTTCCTGTGCATGGCTGCATTGGGCGGGATCTGGCTACTGTTCTGGGGCCTGAAATACTTCAACCCCGAAGACCACCCCAGCGTCAAACAGTCGGAACTGGACTACATCCAGCGTGAAAGCGAACCGGACCAGGCCCGCGTGCCCTTCTCCCGCATCCTGCGCATGCGCGGTACCTGGGCGTTCGCCCTGGCCTACTCGATCACGGCGCCGGTGTTCTGGTTCTACCTCTACTGGTTGCCACCGTTTCTGAACCAGCAATACAGCCTGGGCATCAACGTGACGCAGATGGGCATCCCGCTGATCATCATCTACCTCAGCGCCGACTTCGGTAGCGTGGGTGGCGGTATCCTGTCTTCGTTCCTGATCGGCCGCGGGCTGGATCCGATCAAGGCTCGGCTGGTCTCCATGCTGCTGTTCGCCTGCTGTATTGTCGGCGTGATCATGGCCGCCGGTGCCAGCAACCTGTGGATGGCGGTGTTCGCCATTTCCCTGGCCATCGGCGCGCATCAGGCCTGGACTGCCAACATCTGGAGCCTGGTGATGGACTACACGCCCAAGCACATGATGAGCACGGTGTTCGGCTTCGGCGGCATGTGCGCGGCCATCGGCGGGATGTTCATGACCCAACTGGTGGGACACATCCTGACGGTGACCCATAACAACTACACCGTACTGTTCACCCTGATCCCGGCGATGTACTTCATTGCTCTGATCTGGCTTTACCTCATGTCGCCGCGCAAGGTTCCGACGCTGGAAAACTGATTCACGCGGTGAAGAGAGATCCCAGAGAAATCTGTGGGAGCAAAGCCTGTGGGAGCAAAGCTTGCTCGCGACGAAGGCACCTCGATTTACAGATCGTGTTTCCGCTCATCGCGAGCAAGCTTTGCTCCCACAAGCCCCCCTCGCCACAGGTCCGTGTCATCTGCGCCGCTGCTGCCACGCGGCAGCCAACCCACTGAGACAGATCAGCACAATACCCAGCACCGTGGTCAGGGTCGGTGTGTGGCTGAACAGCAACCAACCCAGCAGGCCGGCGAACACGATCTGGCAATAGCTGAAGGGCGCCAGTAATGCCGGAGCGGCGACGCGGAAAGCCTGGGTCAGCATCAGGTGCGCCGTCATCCCACAGGCCCCCAGCGCCAGCATCATCGCCCCGTGCAACAGGCTCGGCACGTGCCAGAAGAACGGCACCAACGCGCTCATCACCAACGTGTTGCACAGACCGGCGAAAAAGTTGCTGGTGGTGGGACTGTCGATTTCGCTGAGCTTGCGCGTGAGCAATTGATAAAAACAGAAAAACAGCGCCGAACAGAACGGCAACAGCACGGCTGGTGTGAACAGGTCGCCACCGGGATGGACAATGATCAGCACGCCGATGAAGCCGAAAATCACCGCCACCCACTGCCCGCGTGTCACCCGTTCGCCCAGCAGAGGTACCGACAAAGCGGTGACCAGCACGGGTGCCAGGAAGTTGACCGCAGTCGCCTCGGCCAACGGGATGTACAGCAACGACGTGGTGAAAAACAGACTGGTGCCCAACAGGCACAAGGCCCGCGCCAACTGCCAGAACGGACGCTTCGTGCGCAGCACCCGCAGCCCCGAGCGCGGCAGGAAGATGCCGGCCATCAGCAGGGTATGCACCACATAGCGGGCCCACACCACCATGATGATCGGATAGAAACCCGAGAGGTATTTCGACAGCGCGTCATGGCTGGAAAACAGGAACGTCGCGAAGACAATCAACAGGATGCCCTTGAAGGCCTGATTGACACCGGAAAGCGGGGTGCTGACAGTCATGTGGTGATCCTGATTGAAAGGCCAATATCTGCAAGTATCAGTCGAACAGTTCCGACGCCTGGCTCGCTTGCGACAGCTCTTCGGCAAACGTCAGCAAGGTCGGGGCCAATTCATGCAACCGCGCCCGCGTCATTCGCGCACTGGGCCCGGCAACGCTGAGTACGCCGACGATCCGGCTGTCCTGCGGATGTCGCACCACGGCGGCAATGGCCGAAGTGCCGACCGCCGAGCTTTCCTCGACACAGGCATACCCCTGCTCGCGGGCAGTGCGAAGGTACTCGAGCAGTTCATGGGTGCTGTGGGGCGCGTTTGGCCCTACGTCGGCGGGCACCTGCGCAGCCTGGCGCTCGACCAGCGCCAGCGCCTCGGCATCGCTCATGCACGCCAGCCAGGCATGGCCCGACGCCGTGTAGAACAGCGGCGTCTCGCGCCCCATGTCCGGGTCGTAGCGCAAACCGGACCGCGCCCCTTGGGACTTGGCGATCCAGGTCTGGCGTTCCCCTTCGATGACCCCCAGGCGCACCAGCTCACCCGTTTCCCGGGCCAGACGGTCCAGCACCGGCTGCACGATGTCGGCACCACTGCGCGAGAGATAGCGAAACCCCAAGGCGATCAGCCGGGTAGACATGTGATAGCGCAGGTTCTCGGGGTTCTGGCGCACGTAGCCCAGGCGCATCAGCTCGGCGAGCAAGCGGTGAGTGGCGCTTTTGGGGATCTGCAGTTGTTCGGCCAGCCCTTGGAGTGGCCAGCCGCGAGGTTCGCTGGCGAGACACTCCAAGACATCGAAAACCCGTTCAATTTGACTTCCAGCCATGGGGCATCCTGATTAAGCAGCCAATTCCAGAATATTCGGAGTCTAATGCAAATTCTGGAACCGAATACAGTATTCATCCATCGATGAACCAAAACCTTCAGCCATTGCCTGAAAGCTTCAGGAAGGGCATGCACCCAGGCCTCAAAAACCGCGCTTGCCACTGGCAGCATCCACACTCAACGGCAACACTGTCCACACGGTCAATCAGAGGACTCCCACATGCTATGGAAAAAAGGTCGCCGCAGTGACAACGTGGTGGACGCCCGTGGTGACGGCGGCGGTGGCGGGATGCGCTTTGGCGGTGGCAAGGGACTGAGCCTGACGGCCATTCTCCTGATTGTCGGCATCGGCTGGATCACCGGTCAGGATCCGATGCAGATCCTCGGGCAACTGGCCGGGCAGATGGATCAGTCCGCACCGACCTCGTCTCAAACCCGCCAGGCGCCACCGGCCAACGATGAACAGGCCGAGTTCGTACGTTCGATCCTCGGTGATACCGAAGACACCTGGGGCCAGGTCTTCCAGCAGGCCGGACGCCAGTACCAGCAACCCAAACTGGTGCTGTTCAGCGGTCGGGTCAACTCGGCATGCGGCCTCGCCTCATCGGCAACCGGCCCGTTCTATTGCCCGGCGGATCGGCAGGTCTACCTGGACATGAGTTTCTTCAAGGAGATGTCCCAACGCTTCTCCGCCGCCGGGGACTTTGCCCAGGCCTATGTCATCGCCCATGAAGTCGGCCACCATGTGCAGACGTTGCTCGGCGTGTCGGCGAAAATCCAGGAGGCTCGCCAGCAAGGCCGGCAGATGGAAGGTGACGGCGGTTTGCTGGTGCGCCAGGAGTTGCAGGCCGATTGCCTGGCCGGCGTCTGGGCCAACCATGCACAGAAGCGCCTGAACTGGCTGGAGCCCGGAGATGTTGAAGAAGCCTTGAACGCCGCCAACGCCATCGGTGACGATCGCTTGCAGCAACAAGGCCAGGGGCGCGTGGTGCCGGACTCCTTCACCCACGGCACTTCGGCGCAGCGGGTGCGCTGGTTCAAGGCCGGGTTCGCCCAAGGCCAGGTCAACCAATGCGACACTTTCGCGGCGAAAAACCTGTAGATGAAATGGGCAGCATCAATCGCACTGGTACTGTGCGGCCTCTTCGCCCAGGCTGACGAACACGGTGTGAATACGGTGGCTGAGGGGCGGCTGCAGCTCAAAGGCGGCAGCATGGTCGTCGGGGTGAGCCCGCCCCCGACGTCTATCCAGCGCGTGCTGATCATCCTCCATGGACGCCTGCGCAATGCCGACACCGACCTGCATAGCGCCGAGAAAGCGGCCGGCCAGGCCGGACAGCTGGCCACCACGCTGATCATCGCCCCACAGTTTCTCAACGAGCAGGACGTCGCTCACCATCAACTCCCCAACGATCTGCTGCGCTGGCAAGGAAATGACTGGATGGCCGGTGGCTTATCCACAGGACCGAATCCGGTCAGTTCCTACCAGGTTCTCGACGACATCGTTGCGCGGGTCAGCGACCGGCAGCAGTTTCCCGACGTGAAGGAAATCGTCATCGCCGGTCATTCCGGCGGCGCCCAGGTGGTTCAGCGCTACGCCCTGCTTGCCCACGGGCAATATCGGATTGCCCCGCGCTTCGTCATTGCCAACCCATCGTCCTATGCCTATTTCGATGCACAGCGGCCCATGGCCTTCGACCCTGGCGGTTGCCCCGGTTTCAATCATTGGAAATACGGCCTGCACAACCTCCCCGCCTATGCCGCCGGGAAAACAGCCGCCCAGCTGGAGGAAAACTACATCAAGTACGACATCACCTACCTGCTCGGGCAGCAGGACGTCGACCCGGAGCACCCGGCACTGGATAAAAGCTGTGAGGCGCAGACCCAGGGGCCGTATCGGTTGCTGCGTGGGCATTTCTTCTTCGACTACTTGACCCGACGCCATCCAGAAGGATTGAACCAGCGGCTGATCGAAGTACCCGGCGTGGGGCATGATGGGGATGGGATGTTCAATTCGGCTGAGGGGCTGAAGGCCTTGTTTGGGCCGTAAAGGCCTCATCGCGAGCAGGCTCGCTCCCACGGGACGGTGTCGATTACATCATCAGCGTCCACAGAATCCCCATTGTGTGCGAGCCTGCTCGCGATAGCGATCAAACTGCCGACCTGTCTCTCAAGCCGAAATCATCCGCCGCAACTCGCCACAATCCCGGGCGTGCCAATCCGTCAGCTCCGGCCACGGATTGTCCGGCAGGTTCACCAGCACGGTCCGCGCGCCCGCCGCACGGCCACAGTCCAGGTCGAAGCGGTAATCGCCGACCATGACCATGTCCGCCGGCGGCACGTTCCAGGCCTCGGCCAGTTTCAACAGACCACCCGGGTGCGGCTTGGGCGGTGCTTCGTCACGACCCAGCACGTCCTCCACGGCGAAACAATCGGCCAGGCCAATGGCCTCGAGCGTTACATGGGCCAGTTCCCGGGCGTTGCGGGTCAGGATCCCCAAGCGATAGCCACGCCCGGCCAAGTCACGTACCAGCTCGACCGCACCCGGTGCTGGCCTGGAGCCCAGCGCCAGGTCCCGCTCGTGCTCCAGCAGCCAGGCATGCTTGGCCGTGGCTTCATCAGCCGGCAATGCCGCCAGGTGGGTCAGGATGTCGTCTTCGGGCGGAATTGCCAGGGCCACGCGAATCGCCGCGAAATCATGCACGGCGACGGTCAGCGTGCCATCCATGTCGAAGACCCAGTGCCGTACATCAACCAGGTTCATGCCCAGTCCTTGCGATGCCGGATCAGGCCTTCCTGGGTGACCGAGGCCACCAGTTGTCCGGCGCGGTTGAACACGCTGCCACGGGAAAACCCACGGGAATTACCCGCCCAAGGGCTGTCCATGGCGTAGAGCAACCAGTCGTCGGCACGCAGGTCAGCATGGAACCACAAGGCGTGGTCGAGGCTGGCGACCTGCATGTCCTTCTGCCAGACCGATTTGCCATGGGGGAGCATCGAAGTAGTCAGCAGGCCGAAGTCCGAAGCGTAGGCCAGCAGGTACTTGTGCAGCGCCGGCGAATCCGCCAAGGCGCCATCGGCACGGAACCACACGTATTTGACCGGGTCGGCCGGTTGCGGGTTGTACGGGTCCTTTTCCGTGACCGGGCGCACCTCGATCGGCTTGGGGCACAGCAGTTTTTCCCGCATGTGCTCGGGCAACAGATGCGCCCGCTGCTGGGTCAGCTCCAGTTCGGAGGGAAGGTTTTCCGGTCCGACGACCTGGGGCATGGTGCTTTGGTGCTCGAAACCCTGTTCGTCGTACTGGAACGAAGCACTGCAGGTGAAGATCGGGTTTCCTTTCTGGATCGCCGTGACCCTGCGGGTGCTGAAGCTGCCGCCGTCACGCACCCTGTCCACCTGGTAGACCACTGGCAACGCCGCGTCGCCCGGACGCAGGAAATAGCCGTGCATCGAATGCACATGGCGCGCCTCTTCCACCGTCTGGCTGGCCGCCGATAACGACTGGCCCAGCACTTGACCGCCGAACAACTGGCGGAACCCCAGGTCCTGGCTGCGGCCGCGAAACAGATTTTCTTCGATCGGTTCCAGGGTCAGCAGGTCGACCAGATCTTCCAACACGTGGCTCATTCAGACTTCCTCACACAGCACACCGCGCAGTCTGCGCCGCGACGGTGGATCAATTATTGCCCATTCTGGCGGGCAGTGTAGACGTCCGTGTCGGTTAACCGTGCAGGGTCTGCAGCCACTGCTCCCGGTTGATGCGATAGAGCACATGGTGACGCAATGGATGACCGACCGCGAGTTTTGGATGTTCGAAATCGTCAGCCGGGTCATGGTGCATGCCGATCGCCTGCATGACCTTTTGCGACGGCAGGTTGTCGGTGGAGGTGAATGCCACCACTTCGTCCAGCCCCAAGCGGTCAAACCCACAGCGCAACGCCGTCCAGGCAGCTTCGCTGGCATAACCCAGGCCCCAGTGCTCCCGGGACAGGCGCCAGCCGATCTCGACTGCTGGCGTGAAATGCGCGTCGAACCCCACCACACCCAAGCCGGTGAAACCGATAAAGGCACCGGTGTCCTTGCGCTCCAGGGCCCACAAGCCAAAACCATGTTCGGCAAAATGCCCGCGCACGCGCCCGATCAGCGCGGCGCTTTCAAGGCGGCTCAGGGGCACCGGGAAATAACGCATCACCTGCGGATCGGCAGACATGGCGGCAAATTCCGGCAAATCTTCATCGTGCCACTGCCGCATGAGCAGCCGCGCACTTTCCAGTTCCAGTATCGGCTCCATCTTCACTCCCTTTCCATGCCCGGTGGCCTGTACGGTGAATTTGAGTACACGAATTAGCCACACAGGCCACTAAAGTCTACATCGCTGGTAGGATCCGTCACTCAATCACCGCTGAAAACACCATGCCGCTGCCGCTTATCTATCACGAAGACTACAGTCCCGAGTTCCCGGCGGAACACCGTTTCCCCATGGACAAATTCCGTCTGCTGCGCGACCACCTGGTGGACAGTGGGCTGACCCGCGACGCGGACCTGCTGCGCCCGTCGCTGTGCCCGCCCGAGGTCCTCGCCCTGGCCCACGATCGCAGCTATATCGAACGCTACATGAGCGGCGAGTTGTCCCGCGAAGACCAACGGCGGCTCGGCCTGCCCTGGAGCGAAGCCCTGGCCAGGCGAACGGTACGGGCCGTGGGCGGTTCGCTGCTGGCGGCCGAGCAGGCCCTCGAACATGGCCTGGCCTGTCATCTGGCCGGAGGCACCCACCATGCCCACTACGACCACCCTGCCGGTTTTTGCATTTTCAACGACCTGGCGGTGATCAGCCGTTATTTCCTCGCCAGCGGCCGCGTCTCGCGGGTGCTGATTTTCGACTGCGACGTACATCAGGGCGACGGTACCGCGCGAATACTCCATGACACCCCGGACGCAGTGACAGTTTCCTTGCACTGCGAAAAGAATTTTCCCGCACGCAAGGCCCAAAGCGACTGGGACATTCCGCTGCCGATGGGCATGGAAGACTCCGCGTATCTGCAGGTGGTGGACGATGCCCTCAACTATCTGTTGCCGCTCTACCAGCCTGATCTGGTGCTGTATGACGCGGGTGTCGACGTACACAAGGACGACGCCCTTGGGTACCTGAAACTGACAGACGAAGGGCTCGCCGCCCGGGATGAGAGCGTCATGCGCCATTGTCTCGGGCGTGACATCCCGGTGGTCGGGGTGATCGGCGGCGGCTACAGCAAGGATCGCAGGGCCCTGGCCCGACGCCACGGGATCCTGCATCACAGCGCACAAAAGGTCTGGACGTCATCAGGGTGTCATTGAAGCCTGGATGCGTTACCCACAATGCCTGTGGAGCGGCCTGTGGATAACCTGAGCGAAACGGCCTACAGGCTATACCGGGTATAGCTTGCAGAGGACTGGTTGTTTTTTGAGCACATTTCAGCAACACCCTCATCCCCTGTGGGAGCGAGCCTGCTCGCGATAGCGGTCCACCCTCCAACATTGATGTCGCTGATCCACCGCAATCGCGAGCAGGCTCGCTCCCACAGGATTTTCGTGCTGATAGAATGCCGCGCTTATTCCCATCTCTGCAGTCCACACCATGACCCAAGCTTCCAAGCCCTCCACTCCCCACGTCGCCATCATCGGCGGCGGCCCTGCCGGCTTGATGGCGGCCGAGGTGTTGAGCCAGGCCGGCATTCAGGTCGACCTGTACGACGGCATGCCCTCGGTGGGCAGGAAGTTCCTGCTGGCCGGCGTCGGTGGTATGAATATCACCCATTCGGAAGCCTTCCCGGCATTCCTGTCCCGCTACGCCGAACGGGCACCGAATCTAGCCCCATTGCTACGAGCATTCGGCTCGGACGAACTGTGTACATGGATTCACGGGCTGGGCATCGAAACCTTTGTCGGCAGCTCCGGGCGGGTATTTCCTACCGATATGAAAGCCGCTCCGCTGCTGCGTGCCTGGCTCAAGCGCCTGCGCGACGCCGGCGTGGCAATCCATACACGACATCGCTGGCTCGGCTGGAACTCCGACAACAGCCTGCGAATAGCTGGTCCGGAAGGTGAAAAAACGCTCCAGCCCGACGCCACGCTGCTGGCATTGGGCGGCGGCAGTTGGTCGCGCCTGGGCTCCGACGGCGCCTGGATGCTGGCGTTGGAACAGCGCTGCGTCGCCCTTGCGCCATTGCAGCCGAGTAACTGCGGCTTCGACGTGCAGGCCTGGAGCGACCTGATGATCAGCAGGTTCGCCGGCGCTGCGCTGAAAAACATCGCCATTGGCATGAACGACGACGTCCCCCGTCTCGGCGAGTGTGTGATCACCGCCACCGGCATCGAAGGCAGCCTGATCTACGCCCTGTCGGCACCGATTCGCGAGGCCATCAATCGCCATGGCAGCGCGACGATCCATCTGGACCTGCTGCCGGGCCGGCCTGTGGATAAAGTTCTCCAGGCCTTGAGCAAGCCGCGCGGTTCACGCTCGATGGCCAAGCACCTGCACAGCCAGTTGGGGATCGATGGGGTCAAGGCGGCGTTGTTACGCGAGCTGACACCCGCCGACCGTTTCGCCGACCCGGCACGCCTGGCCCAGGCCATCAAGGCGTTGCCCATCACTCTGGTAAAGGCCCGCCCTCTGGATGAAGCCATCAGCAGCGCTGGTGGCGTGATGTTCGAAGCCATGGACGAAAGCCTGATGCTCAAGCGGATACCCGGCGTGTTCTGCGCGGGGGAAATGCTCGACTGGGAAGCACCGACCGGTGGTTATCTGCTGACGGCGTGCTTCGCCAGTGGGCGAGCGGCGGGGCTGGGGATGCTGGAGTTCTTAAGGCAGTAATCATTCCCACGCTCCGCGTGGGAATGCCTCAACGGACGCTCCGCGTTCGACTTTTATGACGCCGAGCGTCCTCGGATGCATTCCCACGCGGAGCGTGGGAACGATCACGGATCAGGGTTTCTTTTTACGCGGCCCGGTATTGAACACCGGCACCTTGCGCACCGGCTTGACCGAGGGCTCCACCGGCGCCGAGTCCCCGCTGTCCACCCACTTGCCCAGGTTGCGCTTGCCGCCACCGCCCGAGGTTTTTGGCTTCTTCGGCTTTTTCGGTTTCTTGACCACCTGGCCACTGGCGTCGGTATCCGGCACCCGATGCTCAGGCTCGAAGTCCTGTTCCATCTGGCGGGTCAACGTCTGGCGGGTCAACATCTCAATGGCTGACAGCAGGTTCACTTCATCGGCGCACACCAGGGAAATCGCTTGCCCCGTGGCGCCTGCTCGGCCAGTACGGCCGATACGATGGATGTAGTCTTCGGCAACGATCGGCAAATCGAAATTCACCACCAGCGGCAAGTCTTCGATATCCAGCCCACGGGCCGCGACGTCGGTGGCCACCAGGATCTGGACTTCACCGAGCTTGAAACGGTCCAGTGCGCGCTGGCGGGTGGCCTGGGGTTTGTCGCCGTGGATGCCATCGGCGTTGACGCCCAGGCCCTGGAGCTTTTCCACCAGCGCATCGACGCCGTTGCGGGTCTTGGCAAATACCAATACCTGCTTCCACTTGTTCTTGCGCAACAGGTGCACGAACAACTCTGGCTTGCGCTTCTTGTCCACCGTCACCACCCATTGCTTGACGGTGTTGGCCGCGACGTTGCGCGGGCTCACTTCGATGCTCAGCGGATCGTTGAGCATCTGCCCGGCCAGCAAACGAATGGCGTCGGAAAAGGTCGCCGAGAACAGCAGCGTCTGGCGTTTTTTCGGCAGCGCTTTGTAGATATTCGCCAGTTCCTCGGAAAAACCCAGGTCAAGCATGCGATCGGCTTCGTCCAGCACCAGGGTCTGCAACTGGTTGAACTTCAGCGCGTTCTGTCGGAACAGATCGAGCAAGCGCCCCGGCGTGGCGACGAGCAGGTCGACGCCCTTGCGCAGTTTCATCATCTGCGGGTTGATGCTGACGCCACCGTACACGGCGTAGGTGCTCAATGGCAGGTTCTGAGCGTATTGGCGCACGCTTTCATGGACCTGCTCGGCCAGTTCGCGGGTCGGCACCAGAATCAGCGCCCGTACCGAGTTGGCAGCCACTTTCGGTCCTTCGGTGGTCAGCAACTGCAACAGCGGCACCGCGAAACCGGCGGTCTTGCCAGTGCCGGTCTGGGCCGCGGCCATCAGGTCGCGACCGGCCAGCACCGCCGGTATGGCCTGGGCCTGCACCGGGGTCGGGGTCTGGTAGCCGAGCGTCTCGAGGGCGCGCAACAAGGGTTCGATCAGGCCAAGGGTGGCGAAAGTCATGGAAGTACCGTAGGAAAAATCAGCGCAGGGTGTGCAATGCGCGGCAGTTTACCTTAATTCAGGATTCAACCGGCGCAGGCTTGGGTTTGCGCCACTGAGGCAGCCCGATCAACACCACTGCACTGATGATCACCAGCATCGCCAGGGACTCTTCGATGCCTATACTTTCGCCGGCAAACACAATCCCCAGCAGCACCGCCACCGCCGGATTGACGTAGGCATAACTGGTGGCCGCCGCCGGCCGTACATGCTTGAGCAGGTACATGTAGGCGTTGAAGGCAATGATCGAACCGAAGCAGGTCAGGTAGGCCAGGGCGAACCAGCCTTCGAACGGTGGAATGCGCTCCAGGTGTTCACCACTGGCGAAGCTGCCGATCAATAGCACCACGCCGCCCACCAGCATTTCCACGGCACTGGCCATTGCCCCCGCTGGCAATGGCAGATGCTTGCTCAGCACCGAACCGAACGCCCACGACGCTGCCGCGAACACCAGCAGGGTTGCACCCAGCGGACTGGATTGCAGATTGGAACCCAGGTTGAGCATTGCGATACCGATCAACCCGAGCACGATTCCCGCCCATTCCAGGCGCGTATTACGCGCGCCCCAGAAATACCCGCAAAGCAGGGTAAACAAAGGCACCGTCGCCACGGCCAACGCCGCGACCCCGGACGCCACGCCGGTGTGCTCGGCGACACTGACCGCGCCGTTGCCAAAACTGAGCAGCAGCACGCCGATGATTGCCCCGGCCTTCCACTGCGCCCAGGTCGGTGCCGGCGCCCCGCGCCAGCGCAGGAAGCCATACATGAGCGAGCCAGCCAGCACGAAGCGAATCCCGGCCAGCAACAGCGGCGGCCAATGCTCCACGCCGATGCGAATCACCAGATAGGTCGACCCCCAGATGATATACAGGGCGAAGAAGGCAGCGATCAGCGGCAGTGGAAAACGGCGTGGGCCAGGCATGGTCAGCTCGAAGTCAGGACAATGAGAGGCGTTATTCTAGAAAGGCGACGGGCGGAAAATAAGCTACAAAACCTGTTTATCCTGGCCATACACTTTTCAAACCAAGGAGATCAGCGCTATAAACCGTGCTTTCGAAAGTCATCTCACCTGGAAGCCAAACCGTGGATAAATACGACCGCATGCTGCTCAGCACCTTGTTGGAAAACGGTCGTGCGTCCTTTGCCGAACTGGCCCGCAAAGTGAACCTCTCGGCCCCGGCCGTAGCCGAGCGGGTCAGCAAGCTGGAGGCCAGCGGGATCATTACCGGCTACCAGGCCAAGGTCGACATGGCCAAGATCGGCCTGCCGGTACAGTGCGTGATCGAATTGCGGATGAACCAGCACGGCAACCAGAAGGCCTACGACGACTTGTGCAAGATTCCCCAATTGACCGAATGCCACCGGGTGACCGGCGACCCCTGCGTGATCATGCAAGCGGCGGTCGGCTCGATGCCGGAGCTGGAAGAGCTGATCAACCGGATCGCCAAGTTCGGCTTCAGCAAGACTTCGATCGTACTGTCCAGTGCCATTGAAAAGCGGGTGCCATTGGGGCAGTTGGAAGGCAACGGCAAGTAAATCGCCCAACACCGATCAAACCCTGTGGGAGCAACTGTTTTATCTTTGCCGCCGCCATCGCGAGCAGGCTCGCTCCCACAGTTATTCGGGTTGATCCGATCCCCGCGCCCACCATCAATCCCCTGTGGGAGCGAGCCTGCTCGCGAAAGCGCCAGGTCAGTCAATATTTGCAGTGGCTGACACACCGCCATCGCGAGCAGGCTCGCTCCCACATTTGGATGGCGGTGATCTTAGAACCCGCGATGACGCTTGAGATGCTCATTGATCTTGGCCGCCGGGACCTTCTGCAAGCTGCACAACAGATCGTGGGACAGCTCCCGCAGCCCATGCTTGTGTCGCAGTTCCGACGCCAGGTGCGCGGTGAGGTTGGCGGCCATTTCGGCGTCGGCCATGGCCCGGTGGGCCTGGCCGGTATGGGGCAGGCCGGCGAAGGCGTTGAGGGTGCCGAGCTTGTGGTTCGGCGCGGCCGGCATCAGGCGTCGGGCGAGCAACAACGAACAGGCAAAATTCTGCAGGCGAGTGCGCTTGATCCGCCCCAGTTCGAAGTCCCAGAACTTCTGGTCGAACGCGGCGTTATGCGCCAGCAGCGGCGTGATACCGACGAATTCGTTGACCTCGTTCATCACCCGCTCGGCCGAAGGCGCGCTGCGCAGCATGGCATTGCTGATGCCGGTCAGTTGCTCGATGAAGGCCGGCACCCGCACGCCGGCATTCATCAGGCTCTGGTAGCGGTCGACGATCCGGCCTTGCTCGAGAATCACCACGGCGATTTCCGTGGCTCGGCAACTGCTGCTCGGGGTGATTCCGGTGGTTTCAAAGTCGATGACTGCGATGCGTTCCAAACCTGTCTGAACTCCGTAACGATCAATTCTTGAGCAGCAGCGCGCCTTCGATGGGCACGTAACGACTGGCGGCACGGATCAGCGAGTTGGCCGTCAACCCCGGCACGCCGTACGCCACCGCCTGCACACCGTGCTTGCTGATGATGCGTTCGAGCAACATGTCGAAATCGCCGTCACCCGAGGCCAGCACGACCTCGTCGACATGGTCGGCAGCGTCCATGATGTCCAGCGTGATACCCACGTCCCAATCGCCTTTGGCCGAGCCGTCGCTGCGCTGGATGTAGGGCTTGAGCTTCACGGTGAAACCCAGGTTGCGCAGGATCTGCTGGAATTGCTGCTGCTTGCTGTCACCGCGATCGATCGCGTAGGCATAGGCCTCGACGATCTGCCCCTGTTTGCTGATATCGGCCCACAGGGCGGCGTAGTTGAAGTGACAACCATAGGCCTGGCGCACGGTGTAATAGAGGTTCTGGACATCGGCGAACACTGCGATTTTCTTCACCGCGGTTCCTCTTGAATGCACAAGCGCACAGGCTCTGGGTCAGGCACCGGGCCCGAAAAGGCGCCCAGTATGCCAGTCCAAGGGAGGGTTCCGCGAATAATCGATCCGAGGCGCGTAGGCACCCCGGACGAATGGCAGGTCAGACGAAGGAATCGTCGTCGCCAAAGAAGGAAGAGTCGTCGCCGTAATCCGCGTCGCTGAAGCCGCCCTGATCGTTGCTGTAGCCATCGTTGCCGGCCATGCGCTGGTCGTCCCCCCATCCATTGTTGTCGCCGCTGCTGCCGACATCATTGACCGGCTGGGCCGGTTCTTCCTTGATGATCTCGACGATCTCCTGGGGCTGCTGGCCGCTATGGAACAAACTGCTGATCCCTTGCGCCAGCATCACGCCACCGGCCACGCCGGCCGCAGTTTTGAGGGCGCCACCCAGGAAGCTGCTCGCTGCCGGGGCTTGTTGCTGCGGGGCACCATAGCCCGCTGGCGGCGCACCGAAGCCCTGCTGAGCCGGGGCATTGTTGAAGGATGGCCGCGCCGGTTCGCGCCAGCCGCCACCGCCGGTTGCCGGAGCGCTTGGAGCAGGGGCAGGTCGCGCATCACGACTGCTGCCACCGAAAATACTCGAGAGGAAACCACCGCCCCCGCTGGGTGCCGAAGCCTGGCTGCGGGCGTTCTGCAGGTCCGCCTGCAGTTGCTGGACTTGCTCGGTCAGTTGCCTGTTCTGCTCGTCGAGGCGCTTGATTGCCGCCTCTTGCACCAGAATCGCCTGGGCCATGAAATAACCGGCCGTGGGCTGGCTGGCCAGATGCTCCTTGATCCGCGCCTCGGCCTGGGCGTCGCGCGGGGCTGAATCCTTCTCGGCCTGTTGCAGCCGTGAAAACAGTCCATCGATCAGGGTTTGTTCTTCGCTGTTCATGGCGACCTCATCAGATTGCCGGGTAGAAAACCAAGCCGGTTCCGCAGAACCGGTGCCCAACAGTAATGGGGCTTGCCGCGAAGGATTCAATGGTCTTTACCTGATGTTTACGTTTGCTAGTGCGGGTGCCTGATCGGTTAAAGTGTCGGACCGCTTCTGGACCTGCGATCCCGACTCATGAATCCGTTTGACGTGCTGCGCGACTCTTTGTATTTCTTCAAGCGCCATCTGGGCCGGATCGCCCAGCTGTGCCTGCCACTGGTGATACTCGAGGCCGTGCTGCAACAAGCCGTCGACCGCGCCGTCGGCCCGGATGGCTTTCCCGGCTATAGCGTGATCGTCGGGCTGCTGGTGTATCCGGTGTACACCGCTGCGCTGATCCTGTTTCTCGACGCCCGCAGCCGAGGCGAATCGCCGCACATTCGTGACCTCCTCGCCGCGGCCCTCACCCTCTGGCCGCGCTTTGCGTTGCTGACCGCCCTCAACACATTGCTGATCCTGCTGGGTATTTCGTTGTACATCCTGCCGGGCCTGTGGCTGATGGTGACCCTGGCATTCAGCGAATACCTGCTGGTGCTCCGAGGCTTGGCTCCATTGACGGCGATGAAGGAAAGCCTGCGCATGAGCCGTGGCCAATTCTGGCGGATCCTGTTGTGCATCATTGGCGTGATGGCCCCTCTGTGGCTGCTCAAGGGCGCCAGCGTCTCGGTTTATCCGCCACCTCAGAATCCTTGGCTCGGCCTGTTGATCGACAGCATTCACAGCTTCCTGCAACTGTTCACCAGCGTGGTGCTGTTCCGGATATTCATGCTGATCGGGGAAAAAACCGAGCCATGACCCGTTTACTGCGTTACAGCCTGCTGGGCTTGTTGCTGGTTGTCTGCCTGGCTGCCCTGGCGATCTATGGCCTGACCTGGCGCCCACAAGCCCGGGAAGCACTGCCAGTCAGTTGCGCCGCCAACGCCGCGCCGCTGATGCCTGGCCAAGCCGTGAAGGTGATGACCTGGAATGTCCAGTTCCTGGCCGGCAAGCGCTACGTGTTCTGGCACGACCTGGCCAAGGGCGACGATGAAAGCCCGACCCTGGAAGACATGGCCTTCAGCCTCGACGAAGTGGCCCGGGTGATCCGTGATGAGCAACCTGACATCGTCCTGCTGCAGGAACTGGACAACGGCGCCAAGGCCAGCGATTACCAGAACCAGCTCAAGTTACTGCAGGAGCGGCTCGCCGACCTGTATCCCTGCAGCACCAGCGCCTTCGACTGGAAGGCCGATTTCATACCCGCCCCCCATATCTTCGGCAGCGTCGGCCGACAACTGGCAACGCTGAGCCGCTACCGTATCGATCACGCCGAACGGGTGCAGTTGCCGGTAGCCGAGGCCAACATCATCAGCCGTCAGTTCCAACCGAAGAATGCGCTGCTGGTGAGCTACATTCCGCTGAGCGATGGCAGCCAACTGGCCGTGCTCAACACGCATCTGGAGCGGGCCACGCAGCCTGACGAAACTCTGCCGAACCAGGTGACTGCCGTGGCCAAGGCCCTGGACAAGTTCGAGTCCCGAGGCATGCCCTGGCTGATCGGCGGCGACTTCAACCTGCTGCCCCTGGGTCAGTACCTGCGCCTGCCGCCCGAACAACGCACCCCCTACTCCGCCGACAGCCCGCTGCACCTGCTGTGGGACAAGTACCCGATGATTCCCACCAACAACGAGGCCAGCGGCATCGACCGTGCGCACTGGCTGACCCACTACCCGAACGACCCCGGCCTCAACGGCCCGGACCGCACCGTCGATTATCTGTTCTACAGCCCGCGCATCAAACGGGTCGAGGCCCAGGTACGGCAGGACGATACCTTGCGCATCTCTGATCATTTGCCGGTGATTGCGCGTTTTTTGTTGCCGGTTACGCCATAGCCGCAGACCTGTGGCAACGAGTCTGCTCGCGAATGCACTGTGTCAGCCAACTTCTATGCGACTGATAGGCCGCTATCGCGAGCAGGCTCGCTCCCACAGGAATCCTGCGGTGAATAACGATCGTGCGGCCAGCCCGGAGCCCATGTGGGAGCGAGCCTGCTCGCGATAGCGGGTGCTCAGCCAGTTTTGATGTGACTGACAGATAGCCATCGCAAGCGGGCTCCCACAGGGTTCGGGTCCACTCGGATTAACGTCTGTTCACTTACGCGGCTTGACCCGCGCCGTCGCCTCCGCCACCAGCGGATCATCCGGCCAGTAATGCTTGGGATAGCGTCCCTTGAGGTCCTTCTTCACTTCGGCGTAGGTGCTGCGCCAGAAGTTCGCCAGGTCCTGGGTCACCTGCACCGGTCGGCGTGCCGGTGACAACAAGTGCAATTTGACGACCTGGCGGCCACCGGCAATGCGCGGGGTGTCGGCCAGACCGAACAGTTCCTGCAAGCGCACCGCCAGGATCGGCGGATGCTCGCTGTAATCCAAACGGATCGACGAACCCGAGGGCACGCTCAAATGGTGCGGCGCCAGTTCCTCCAAGCGTTGCGGCAGGGGCCAGGGCAACAGGTTGTGAACGATGCTCGACAAGTCCAGGTTGGCAAAATGGCTGAGCCGCGACACCCGCCCCAGATACGGCATCAGCCAATGTTCAAGACTGTCGAGCAGCGCTGCGTCGCTGACGTCG
Source organism: Pseudomonas corrugata (assembly GCF_001269905.1). Lineage (GTDB taxonomy): Bacteria > Pseudomonadota > Gammaproteobacteria > Pseudomonadales > Pseudomonadaceae > Aquipseudomonas > Aquipseudomonas corrugata. The sequence goes on from NZ_LHVK01000004.1 coordinate 45,613, forward strand.
GGCCATTCGCTTTCGTCCCGGGTCTCCAGGTCCAGCCGACGCAGCAGTGCCAGCCGCGCCTGCCATTGCCGCAGTTCCGGCGTCCAGGGCAGCAGTTCCAGGCCCTTGCGCCGCACCAGGTTGACCAGGGCCTGGCTGCGCGTCGACTCATCCAGGCCAGTCAATGGTTCGCGACTGAGCACCAGTTCGCCGACCTTGCGCTGGCGCTCGGCCCTCAGCACGCCTTCGCGCTCGTCCCAATCCAGTTCATCCACCGTGTGCACCTGCTCGGCCAGCACGGAATCGAACAGCGCCGCGTCGAAATCCGTTGCCAGGTAGATCCGCTCTTCCCGCTGGCCCTGGCGGCTGCCGAGGTCGGCGATCACCAGCCACGGCTGCTTCATCAGGCTGTCGACCTCGGCAAACAGCGCCGCACGACCGTTGGCCAGGCGGTATTCCGCGCCGCCGGGTCGTCGCTGCTGCGCGACCCGATCCGGATAGGCCAACGCCAGCAGCGCACCGAGCCAGCGCGGGTGATCGGGATCGGCCACGGCTTCTTCGGCCTTGCCCCGCAAGTAGCCGCGATACTGCCGGGCCAGTTGCCGCGCCCGCGTCACCCCGCCTTGCGCGCCTCGCGCCGCCCGCTCTTCGCCAGACAGCAACGCCAGGCGACTGTGCAAGTCCGCACCGGCGCCGCGCAGAATGTCGCGCTCGCCCAATAGCGCGGCGACGTTGCACGCCATGTCTGCCAACCCCAACGCCTGGCCGCGCAATAACAGATGAGCGATACGCGGGTGAGCCGGCAGTTCGGCCATGGCCTGGCCGTGGCGGGTCAGTTGCTCGCCGTCCAGCGCGCCCAGACGTTGCAGTAGATCCTGAGCCTGGGCATACGCAGCCGCCGGAGGGACGTCGAGCCAGACCAATTGCTGCGGCGTCACGCCCCAGCGTCCCAGCTGCAGGGCCAGCCCGGCCAGGTCGGCGCAAAGGATTTCCGCGCTGCCATAGGCGGCCAATTGTTCATGCTGGTCTTCGGACCATAGCCGATAACACACCCCTGGCTCCAGTCGCCCAGCCCGACCGGCCCGCTGGGTGGCACTGGCCCGGGAAATACGTTGTGTGTCGAGGCGGGTCATGCCGCTGCCCGGGTCGAAACGCGGCACCCTGGCCAGTCCCGCGTCAATCACCACCCGCACGCCATTGATGGTCAGGCTGGTTTCGGCAATGTTGGTCGCCAGCACCACCTTGCGCAGACCAGGCGGCGCCGGGTCGATGGCGGCGCGCTGGGCCGCGAGATCCAGCTCGCCATGCAGGGGGCATAGCAACACGCTACCGCCCTCGCCCAGGGCATCGGCCAATTGCTGATGGACCCGGCGGATCTCCGCCTGCCCGGGCAGGAACACCAAGACGCTGCCGGTTTCATCGTGCAGGGCTTCGAGCACAGTCTGCACCAGCCGCGGCTCGATGAACTCACCGGGCTGGAATGGCCGGCCCCAACGTACCGTCACCGGGAACATGCGGCCTTCGCTGCGCAGTATTGGCGCGTTGTCCAGCAACCCGGCCAGGCGCTCGCCTTCCAGGGTCGCGGACATCAACAGGATTTTCAGCGGCTGGTCTTCGCGAAACAACTCCCGGCCGTTGAGACTCAAGGCCAGGGCCAGATCGGCGTCGAGGCTGCGCTCGTGAAATTCATCGAAAATCAGCAGCCCCACCCCTTCCAATGCAGGATCGTCCTGCAAGCGACGGGTGAGAATCCCTTCGGTGACCACTTCAATACGGGTCCTTGGGCCAACCTTGCTGTCCAGACGAATCCGGTAGCCAACGGTTTCACCGACCTTTTCACCCAATTCACTGGCCAATCGCTCCGCCGCCGCCCGTGCCGCCAAGCGTCGGGGTTCGAGCATCAGGATGGTCTGTCCGGCCAGCCAGGGCTCGTTCAACAGGGCCAGGGGAACACGGGTGGTCTTACCGGCACCGGGCGGCGCTTCGAGCACGGCTTCATGGCGTGATGCCAAGGCTTGACGCAAGGCGGGTAAAACTTCATCAATCGGCAGAGAAATCATGCTGGCTCCAAAACAGAGGGCCGAGTATAACGGCGAACTGTTTGGCGTGGTCTGGACTCAAACCATCAACCCTTACCTGCTCAGGAGATTGTTATGCGTATTCCCTTTCGCGTGATCGGCGGCGTCCTGGTCGCCACCCTGCTGACCCAGGTCAGCGCCTGCGGCTCGATCTTCTACCCGGACCGTCGCGGCCAGATCGACGGCAAGATCGACCCGGCTATTGCCGCGCTCGACGCCGTCGGCCTGCTGTTCTACATCATCCCCGGCCTGATCGCATTCGCGGTGGACTTCGCCACCGGCGCCATTTACTTCGAGCCGGGCAAGACCGCCCAGATCGCGCCGGAAAAGCTCAAGCAGGCCGTCAACCCTGACGGCAGCGTCGACAACCATAAACTGCAGGCCATCCTGGAAAGCGAACTGGGTCGCAGCTTCCCGCTGGACGATCCACGGCTGATCCAGCACAAGGGCAGCGCGCAGCAACTGGCCGCCCTCGGCCTCAAACCGGCCGCATGACGGGCGCCACTGAAGGAACGACCGCTCCATGACCAGCACTACCGAACACGCTCGCCTGCTACGCCTGGCCACCCGCGCCTCGGTGGCGGTGGCGTTGATCCTGACTATCTCCAAGGCACTGGCCTGGTGGCTGAGCGGTTCGGTGAGCATGCTTGCCGGCCTGACCGACTCGGCCCTGGACGGCGTCACATCGCTGCTCAACCTGCTGGCAGTGCATTACGCCTTGCGCCCCGCCGATGCCGATCATCGCTATGGTCATGGCAAGGCCGAGTCCCTGGCCGGCATGGCCCAGGCGCTCTTCATCGGCGGCAGTGCCGTGTTGATTGCCCTGCAGGCATTCGAGCGCCTGAAAAACCCGGTCCCGGTGGATGCGCCATGGCTCAGTGTCGGCGTGATCGTATTTTCCCTGGCACTGACCCTGGCACTGCTGGCATTGCAGCATCGGGTTATCCGCGCCACGGGCTCCAATGCCGTGCGCGCCGACTCGCTGCATTACCGTTCCGACCTGTTGCTCAACGGCAGTATTCTGGTGGCGCTGGTGCTGGCCGGGTTCGGCTGGTATCAAGTCGATGCCTGGTTCGGACTGGGCATCGCCGCTTACATTCTCTGGAGCGCCATCCAGATCGCCCGGGAAAGTTTCGCCGTATTGATGGACGAAGAACTGCCGCCCGACGTCAGCCAGCACATGCTCGAACTGGCCTGCGCCGTGCCCGGCGTACTCGGTGCCCATGACCTGCGCACGCGGATTTCCGGCAACCACTGGTTCGTGCAACTGCATCTGGAGTTGCCGGGGGAACTGACCCTGTCAGTGGCCCATGGCATCAGCGACCAGGCCGCCGATGCTATCCACCGCGCCTACCCGAAGGCCGAAGTGCTGGTGCATGCCGATCCGTCGGAAGTGGTGAAAGTCGCCAGCGCCTGATGCGCTTCACCTCTGTGGGAGTAAAGCTTGCTCACGATAGCGGCCGAGCAGCCAACATTGTTGTCGACTGACTGACCCCCATCGCGAGCAAGCTTTGCTCCCACAGGTTTGTGGCGTTCGGCACCCAGCCTTTCTTACTGAACAACAAACCTCAGTAACTCACCTGATACCCACGACTGCTCAAGCAACTCCCCTGGGCCTGCCGGTAGGTCTGTACCACTTCCGGCGCGGGCGGGTAGGTGTAGTTGCGCGGATCGAAACCGCTCTGCTGCACCGCCCAGCGATAACATTCGTAGCCATCCTGGTTGACCTGCTCAGGTGACTGGCCGTTGGCTGGGTACGCCACCACGTCATAGCTGTTGCCCTGGGGTTGTGGCTGCGGGTTGGCAACCGGCGCGTCGACCACGACGTAGTCCTGGGTGTTGGCTTCGTAAATGTAATAGGCACCGGCGGCGAGGAAGAACAGCGAGCTGCCGATCCAGACTTCCCGGGCATAATCGGGCAGGTAACGGGTGCGGATGCCCCGTGGCGGTTGAACCACGACATAACGCGGCCCTTGTGGGCGATACCAGTAGCCGCCGGAAAAGAAATAGTCCTGCCCGCGATAGGGCACGCGGTAATTGCGATCAGGGAAACGGTCGATGACATAACCGGGACGATACTGCGGCCCCGGCCCCCAACCAGTGCCATGGCCGTCCGGACGACCGGCCCAGTGCTGGTCGGGATGATTGTCATGCTCGGGGCGCGGCCGATTGCTCGGATAACCGTCGCTGCGACGTGGGATATCGCGGTAGTAGCCCGGTTGCGGCTCCCGGGTCTGGGTCACGCTGTCGGGCCGGCCCTGGATCGGCAGGTTATTGCCCGGCGGCTGTTGCTGCTGCGGCGGACGACCATGACCGTTGGGGTCCTGGGGTGATCGATCATAGGATGGCGCGCCCTGGCGCTGGGCGCCGGGTTCGAACTGGCGACTGTTGTCGCCACGGATGATTTCATTGCTCTGGGGCCGCGGCTGGCCGGAGTAACCCTGACCGTTGCCGCCACGTCCATCGTGTCCTCGATCACCGTCGGGGCCGCCACGATTCTGCTGATCATCGGACATCCCTTGCGCACTGACACTTGCCCACAACAGACCAACACCTGCCAGACGCCAGATGCGCGACTTCATGTTATTCCTCACAACGGTTCAGGGCCTGATGATAAGACCGGGAAAAGCCCAGGCCGGTTCTGCACCAGATTATCAGCAGCGCCACATATTTCGCAGGCATTAAAAAAGGGAGACCCGTCGGCCTCCCCTTGAGAACTTCGTCCGTGCTCGACGCTTGTGGCGTCGGCTCACCTCACACCGTCTTCTGGACAGCATGCAGCTCGGGGGTCATGAGTGGCCTGTCTGGCTACCAGGCACCGGTGGGTGCCGCGACCGCAGCCGGCCTGCTTGGGCGGGCTGCATTGGACTGTTTGTCCGAGCAGTGATCTTGGTGATAAGAATAAGCCTGGACCGGCGACAGATGATTGCTAAGATTGCTCAATTAAACATCGCTTGCGCAATTTTTACCCCCGGATAGATAATCCCACGCAATTATCAAGATAAAGGCCCGACCGATGAGCAAACTCGACCGTTACGACCTGAGCATTCTGGCGGAATTGCAGCGCGACGCGCGCATCTCCAATCAGGAACTGGCCGAGCGCATCGGCCTGTCACCCTCGCCCTGCTCGCGGCGGGTCAAACAGTTGGAAGACGACGGTTACATTACCCGCCAGGTCGCGTTGCTCGACCGCAAAATGCTCGGCCTGAGCCTGACCGCCTACGTGCTGATCGGCATGGACCGTCACACCCCCGAACGCTTCGAAAACTTCGAAGCCGCGATTCGCAACCTGCCGCAAGTGCTGGAGTGCAGCCTGGTGACCGGAATGGATGCGGACTATCAGCTCAAGGTGGTGGTGCCGGACATGGACCACTACCAGAAACTGCTGCTGGGCCACCTGACCCGGATCGACGGCGTCACCAGCGTGCGCTCCAGTTTCGTGCTGAACCAGGTGCTCAGCAGTACCGAGTTGCCGTTGACCCATCTGCGCAGTTGAAACCGCCTCAACCACTGTAGGAGCCGAGCTTGCTCGCGATGGCGGCATTACAGTCGACAATGACTTGGCTGATCCACCGCCATCGCGAGCAAGCTCGGCTCCCACAGGGTCCGGGGCAGTCACATCATCGAGAAGGCGATGAATAGCTGCGACACACCGCCGCAGGCCAATCCCCCGCCCGGCCCCCATGCCGTATACTCGCCCCCGCCTTTCAACCCCGCCCACGCCGGAGTGTTTCGATGGATCCTGCTGTTTTCGAAGAGTGGATGATGACCGGTCTGGTCAGCATTCTGATCATTTTCATGGGTTTCATCGTCTGGGATCTGGCGAAGAAGTCCAAAGCCGGGCGTTTCGGTTCGTTCATCCTGTTTTTCGTGCTGGGGCTCGGCGTGGCGGCATTCGTCATCAAGAGCGTAGTGATCGGCCTGATCGAGTCCGGAGCGCTATAAGCGCGCCGGGACTTCTTTCCACTGGCCCTGATCAAGCCCTTCGATCGTCCAGTCGCCGATCCTGACCCGCACCAGCCGCAGCGTCGGCAAGCCCACGGCAGCGGTCATGCGCCGCACCTGGCGATTGCGCCCCTCACGTATCACCAGTTCCAGCCAACTCGTGGGTACACTTTTACGAAAGCGCACCGGCGGGTTGCGCGGCCATAGCTGCGGTTCGTCCAGTGATCGTGCCTCGGCGGGCAGCGTCATGCCGTCGTTCAATTCGACACCTTCGCGCAGACGCTGAAGCTGTTCGGCGCTCGGTTCACCCTCCACCTGCACCCAATAGGTCTTGGCCAATTTGTGTCTGGGGTCGGCGATACGTGCCTGCAATTGCCCATCGTTGGTGAGCAACAGCAGCCCTTCGCTGTCGCGATCCAGCCGCCCGGCCGGGTAAATGCCCGGGATGTCGATAAAATCCTTGAGCGTCGCCCTCCCCTCGCCATCGCTGAATTGGGTCAGCACATCAAAAGGCTTGTTGAACAGGATCAGCTTGGGCTCAGCCGGGGGCGCCTTCGCGACCCGGCGCGAGGCAGATGCAAGAGACTTCACGCCGGGGCGGCGGGAAGCGGGACGTGGGGGACGGGACATGGCGGCAATATCTGACGGTCAGGGCCGACCATGCTAGTGGCCTGACCGTTAAATAACCACCGCCTGCACGGTATCAGCGGAACGGCGGCTCGTCGAAGCTGCGCAGTTTGCGCGAATGCAATGAATTGAGCTGGTTGCGCAATAGATCCAAAGCCTCGATACCGATTTTCAAGTGTTGGTTGACCGCCCGCTCATAGAACGCGTTGGCCGAGCCCGGCAGCTTGATTTCGCTGTGCAGCGGTTTGTCCGAGACGCAAAGCAACGTGCCATAGGGCACCCGCAGGCGATAACCCTGGGCGGCGATGGTGCCACTCTCCATGTCCACCGCCACCGCACGGGACAGGTTGATCAGCGGACGCTCCTGGGCCCAGCGCAGCTCCCAGTTGCGGTCGTCATAGGTCAGCACGGTGCCGGTACGCAGGCGTTTTTTCAGCTCATCGCCTTTTTCGCCGGTGATGTTCGCCGCGGCCTGCTGAAGCGCCAACTGCACCTCCGCCAGGGCGGGAATCGGGATGTTCGGTGGCACCACCCGGTCAAGGATGCCATCACGGCGCATGTAGGCATGGGCCAGCACGTAGTCGCCGATGGTCTGGGACTGCCGCAGCCCTCCGCAGTGACCGATCATCAGCCAGCAATGAGGTCGCAGCACGGCCAGGTGGTCGGTGATGTTCTTGGCATTGGAAGGGCCGACACCGATGTTCACCAGGGTCACGCCATGACCGTCACTGGCCTGCAGGTGATAGGCCGGCATCTGGTAGCGGTGCCAGACCACGCCCGCGGCGATGGCCGAGGCCTCGCTGTGGTCCATGTTCTTATCGATGATCACATTGCCCGGCAAGACCATGCGCACGAAGCGCGGGTCGCTGCGCAACTGCTCCAGGCCATGGACGATGAACTGGTCGACATAGCGGTGGTAGTTGGTCAGCAGGATCCACGGCTGCACATGACGCCAATCGCTGCCGGTGTAATGCACAAGGCGGCGCAGGGAGAAGTCCACGCGGGCGGCGTCGAACAGCGACAGGGGCAGCGGGTCGGTGTTTTCCCAGTCATAGAGGCCGTCGGCGATGCCGTCGGTAGCGGCCGACAGGTCGGTGCTGGGGAACACCCGCGCCAGGACCGCCGCCGTCACACCGGAACCGGCCAGTTCATCGCCCTGTTCCACCACATACGGGTAAGGAATGTTCTGCTCGCTGACGCCCACTTCCACGGTGACGGTAAAGTCATGCATCAGCGGGACGAGTTGTTCGAGCAGGTATTTACGGAACGCGGCAGGATGGGTGACGGTGACGCTGTAGGTGCCCGGCAACTGGACCTTGGCATAGGCGCGGGTGGTTTGCGGGACCTCGCCGTGGCAGTGGTAGGTCAGCCGCAGCGCCGGATAGCGGAACAGCGCACGTTGCTCGGCATCCGGCTCGATGCGGTCCTTGAGGTAGCGCATGAGCGCCTGGTTCAACGCGGTGGTCGCACGCTCGTGCAGGGCCGCCAGGCGATCCACGGCTTGTTCGGCGGTTTGAACGACAATAAACGCTTCGGTCACGATCAGCTTCCTGTGTTCTGACTTGCAGACCTTCATCTTGCCTGCATCGTCGTCCGACGGGAACAGTGGCGTGTTGGACACCCTCGATCATCCACCGAAGCCCCACTGCGGGAGCGAGCCTACTCGCGATAGCGCCGGGTCAACTTGCATCGATGTTGGATGGGCCGACGCCTTCGCGAGCAGGCTCGCTCCCACCCTGATCTCGGGTGGACACGCCCTCCATGCTCACCGCCAATCCCCTGTGGGAGCGAGCCTGCTCGCGATAGCGGTGGGTCAGCTTGCATTGATGCCGGATGTACCGACGCCATCGCGAGCAGGCTCGCTCCCACATTGGGCTGGTGCCTGTCGCGAGCTTCTCAAAACCCTTGCGGGGTAGAACGCGTCACGATGGCTTCCACATTCAACCCCCGCGGCAAGGCGCCGTAGACCCGGCCGGTCGAACCCAGGCGGCTGGCGATGAAGGCATCACTGACGTCGCTGTTGCCCGCCTCCAGCAACAGCTTGGCTTGCAGGCCCACGGCGATGTCTTCGGTCAATTGCCGGGCACGGTACTGGATGTCATCGGTGTCCTTGAACGCCCCATGCAGTTGATCGATATGGGCAGCCAGGCGTTTATCACCATGACCGTCACCCAATTCGCTGAACAGCACCTCAAGTACCCCTGGCTCCTTGGACAGGGCACGCAACACATCGAGGCATTGCACGTTGCCGGAGCCTTCCCACGTTGAATTGACCGGCGCTTCCCGGTACAGGCGCGGCAGGATGCTGTCTTCGACATAGCCGGCGCCCCCCATGCACTCGGCGGCTTCATTGATCATCGCGGGGGCGCGCTTGCAGATCCAGTACTTGCCTACCGCCGTCACCAGCCGGGCGAACTTGGCTTCGTGCTCATCACTCAAGTGATCCAGCGCCCGCCCCATGCGCAAGCTCAAGGCCAATGCCGACTCGCTCTCCAGCGCCAGGTCGGCCAGCACGTTTTGCATCAACGGCTGCTCACTCAACAGCTTGCCGCCGACGTTGCGATGGGCACAGTGATGACTGGCCTGGGTCAGTGCCTGGCGCATCAGGGCGCTGGAGCCGACCATGCAATCGAAGCGAGTCATGGCGACCATCTCGATAATGGTCGGCACGCCTCGCCCCTCCTCACCAATCATCCAGGCCAGGGCACCGCGAAATTCAACTTCGCTGGAAGCATTGGAACAGTTGCCCAGCTTGTTTTTCAGGCGCTGGATGTAGAACTGGTTGCGGGTGTCGTCCGGACGATGGCGCGGCAGCAGAAAACAGGTCAGCCCCTTGTCGGTCTGGGCCAGGGTCAGAAACGCATCGCACATCGGCGCCGAACAGAACCACTTGTGGCCCACCAGTTCATAAGCCTGGCCTGGTCCCCGGGGCCCCACCGGGAACGCCTTGGTGGTATTGGCGCGCACATCGGTACCGCCCTGTTTCTCGGTCATGGCCATGCCAAGGGTAATCCCGGCCTTGTGGGCCATTCCGACATTGCGCGGGTCGTACTCGGTGGCGAGTACTTTCGGCAGCCATTGCTCAGCCAGGTCCGGCTGCAAACGCAGCGCCGGAACACTGGCAAAAGTCATGGTCAGTGGACAGCCCGTGCCGGCTTCGGCCTGGCTGTGCAGATACGTCATCGACGCACGGGCCACATGGGCACCGGGCTGCGGATGGGCCCAGGGCAGGCTGGGCAGGCCGTGCTCGATAGCGGTACGCATCAGTTGGTGATAAGCGGGATGGAACTCCACCAGATCAATGCGATGACCATAGCGATCATGGCTGGTGAACACCGGTTTGTTCTGGTTGGCCAGGAACCCCGCCTCCATCAGCGACCCGCCGGCCAACCCACCATACTCATCGATCCGTGACTGGGCCCAGCCGGCACCGAAACGTTGTGACCATTGCTGCAGCGGCAAGTCGATGCGATACAGGTTGACGCCGTCCAGGGAAGGCGGCTGATTGGTGACGTCGTGGGTTTCGGCGAACTGGTGCAGGTTCATGACGGGGGCTCCTCGGTCGGCCAGCAGAACCAGTTAAGCACCGCCTCCAGGCGGAACAAAGTGTCATACCCGCCTAAATGTCGGCGCTTTCGCCCTGCCTCGGACACAGCACACGACGCTGCAAAATTCCTTGCAGAGCCTCGAATTTCACCGGTTTGCCCAAGTAATCGACCAACGCACCCGCCGGGCAACCATTCGGGCTCAGGTTCGGACCGACCACCAGCACCGGCAAATCTTCACAGCCAGCCAGGGTACGGATCTGACAGCAGACCGATACGCCGTCCAGCGGCGACGACTGGCAATCGAGCACCACGGCATCGAAACTGCCGTCCCGCAACATCTGCAGCGCCCCCTGCCCACTGTCGGCGGTGCGTACCCGGTAGCCCAACTTGAGCAACATGCCGCGCATGACCAGTTGATCGATGCTGTCGTCATCGGCCAGCAGCACCGTGCAGTCCTGGGGCTGACGGGTACCATGCCTGCTGCTAAATGAGAACGGCGTAGGGGCCGCCGTCGGCAAGGCCATTTCAAACTCGATATCCAGTTGGAAACGGCTGCCGCGCCCGGGCTCGGAGGTATGGGTCAAGCGTCCGCCCATCAATCCCACCAGTTGTCGACAGATCGCCAGACCCACGCCCAGGCCGCCGTACTCACGGGTCATGGAACCGTCGAGCTGGAAGAAGCGCTGGTACAAGGTTGCCTCGCCCAGATCGGTGAAACCGATCCCCGTATCGATCACGGCGAAGGACAACCCCCACCGGTCATGTTCCATCGGCTTGCCGCTGACTCGCAGCGCCAGGCCGCCCACCCGGGTGAACTTGACGGCGTTGTCCAGCAAGCATTCCAGGCACTGGGCCAGTTTGCAGCTGTCACCGAGCAATCGATCCGCCAGGCCCGGCGCCACATCGACCTTGAAATCCAGGCCCTTGGCCTGCGCAATGGCCGCGAACTGCACTTGCAAGACATCGATCACCCCGCGCAGGCTGAACGAAGCCGGATTGACCTTGAGCTTGCCGGCCTGCAACTCCGTGAGGGTCAGCATACCGTTGACCATGCGCATCATGTCCCGCGCCGAACCGGCGGCGGTCTGTTGGTATTGGGTCAGTTCCTCGTCCATCTCGACGGTTTCCATCAACTCCAGCGAGCCGATCACGCCATTCATGGGCGTACGCAGTTCATGGGTCAGGGTCGCGAGGAATTCATCCTTGAGCTTGTTACCGTGAGCCAGTTGCTGGTTGAGCACTTCCAGCTTCTGCCCGGCATCCAGCAGGGTCTGGGCCTGTTGCTCGCGCATGGCATTGATACGGTCGGCCAGGGCCAGGGACAGCAACGCCACTTCAATGGCCGAGCCGATCTGGCTGGCGTACATGGTCAGGAACACGTTCGGCAAATAACCAAGCACCATCAAGGTATTGACGATGCCTCCGAGCAAAAACGCCGACCAGGCAATGATGAAGTAGCGCGCCACCCGCAGCCCACGCCACCAGGCGAACAGGCCGGCGGCAAAAATCACCACCGTGAACACCAGGGCCAACGCCGTCGCCAGACGCAGGGCCAAGGCGTAACTGGCCATCAGCGACAGGCTCACCACCACCGCGCTGAAGACGATCAGCGCCAACAGCAGGCGATCGAGCCAGCGGCTGTGTTGGGCGGTTTGCAGGAAGCTGCGGGCAAACTGGCTACCGAACAGGCCCGCGCAGCCGATGAAGAACGGGGTCGCGGCGTTGGTCCACCAAGGATTGTCCGGCCAGAAATACTCGGCTGCGGCACCGTTGACCGACAACTGGTAAAGGCCGAACGAGGCGATATAGACGATGTAATAGAGGTAACTGGTGTCGCGTACACTCAGGTAGATGAACAGGTTGTACACCAACATGCCCAACAGCACGCCATAGATGATCCCCAGCACATACAAGCGCACCGGCTGCTGTTCAAGATAAGCGGTGCTGGACCATAACGTCAGCGGCGCCTGGATAGATCCCTGGCTCTGCAGGCGCAGATAGACGGCCTGGCGCTGGTCGGGAACAAAATCCAGGCTGAACAGATAGCTGTTCTGACGAATTTCCCGGGCGCCGAACGGCAGCGCATCGCCGGTCTGGCGAACCAGGCGATAGGCACCGCTGGCATCAGGCAGATACAGATCAAGGTGATCCAAGGGCGGATAGGCCAGCTCCAGCAACCAGGTGCGCTGGGCATTCACATTGCGGGGGCGGTAGTGGAGGTCGATTTTCAGCCAGAACGCCGACCGCGAATAACCGGCATTCAGCGTTTCCTTGTCATGGGGCTTGAAGCGACCGGCTGCGGCCTCGGCCAGCACATCGTCGAGGGTGGCGGTGCCGTTTGCGTCTTCGAACACTTGCAGCGCCTGGCCCAGGGGCAGGCTTTGGGTGAACTCGTCGAATTCGAGGGCGCTTGCCAAGGGGGACAAGCACAGCAGCAACATCAGCAAATAGCGCATTTAAGCCCCAGCGCGGCCTGTCCGGTTGAGTCAGGAAGCCCCCCATTCCCTGAGTAGACGTAAAACCGGCATTACCTGTTATTTAAGTTGGATCCATCCTTAGCATAGCCGTTGATGGCCAACTTGCACCATTGAAATTTCTCCAGCAGAGGGCTCTAGAACGGGCATTTGAGAGCAAAGTATTGAGATAGAGCTGTTGCTTTGGTCAAGTTGCCACGCGGCTTCGGAACATCGCTTACCCAATGGCAGGGAAATTTATCGGTGGAGCCGACCGAAGGGGTTTGGTGGTAAGCTCGCGCACCATGAATATCTACAGCTCTCGCCCCGTTGTCCTCTGTCTCTCCGGCCACGACCCCAGTGGTGGCGCCGGCTTGCAGGCAGATATTGAAGCCCTGCTCGCCCAGGGCTGCCATGCCGCCCCGGCTGTTACCGCGCTGACCGTGCAAGACACGGTGAACGTAAGCGACTTCCGCGTACTGGATCGCGAGTGGGTACTGGCGCAAGCCAATGCCGTGCTCAACGATTCGCAGGTCGCCGCGGTCAAGCTGGGCATGCTCGGTTCCCTGGAGATGGTCGACACCGTGGTCGAGCTGCTCCAGGCGCACCCGCACCTGCCCATGGTCTGCGACCCAGTGTTGCGCGCCGGCGGTGGCGGACGCCTGGGCAAGGATGAAGTCGGCTATGCCATGCGCGAACGGCTGCTGCCCCTGGCGATCATCGCCACCCCGAACCTGCCGGAAGCACGCATCCTCGCCGAACTGCCCGAGGGCAGCGCCGATGAGTGCGCCGAGAAACTGCTGCCCTTCGTCAAGCACCTGTTGATCACCGGCGGGCATGGCGACGAACATGAAGTCCATAATCGCCTGTACAGCCGTGACGGTCGCCGCGAGACGTTTACCTGCCAGCGCTTGCCCGGCAGTTACCATGGTTCCGGCTGCACACTCGCCAGCGCCCTGACCGGTCGACTGGCCCAGGGCGAACAGCTCGCCAGCGCCGTGCGCACAGCCCTGGATTACACCTGGCGCACCCTGCGCGACGCTGAACAACTGGGCAAAGGCCAGTTCGTGCCACGTCGTCTGCCGCTGGATTTCTGCTCATAACATTTTTGCCAGATACAGAGGGCTGTGGAATGAAATTACGTGGCCTCTATGCCATCACTGATAGCCAGTTGCTGGCCGGTAAATTCCTCGCCTATGTAGAAGCGGCACTGGAAGGCGGCGTCACCCTGCTGCAATACCGTGACAAAAGCAGCGATGAGGCCCGGCGCCTGCGCGAAGCCGAAGCCCTGCGTGACCTGTGCGAGCGCTACAAGACCCAGTTGATCATCAACGACGACGCCGAACTGGCCGCGCGCCTGGGCGTCGGCGTGCACCTGGGACAGACCGATGGGCCGTTGGCGCCGGTACGGGCATTGCTCGGGCACAAGGCGATCATCGGGTCCACCTGCCACGCCAGCCTGGAACTGGCCGTACAGGCCGCTGCCGAAGGTGCGAGCTACGTCGCCTTCGGCCGCTTCTTCAATTCCAACACCAAGCCTGGCGCGCCCAGCGCAGACCTTGAACTGCTCGAACAGGCCCGCCTCAAACTGCATGTACCCGTGTGCGCCATTGGCGGCATCACCCTGGACAACGCCGCCCCGCTGGTGGCCCACGGCGTCGATCTGCTGGCAGTGGTCCACGGCCTGTTCGGTGCCGACAGCACTCATGAAGTGACGCGCCGCGCCCGCGCATTCAACGATCTGTTGAAGATCAAATAATTTCCGTTTTCGAGAGACCGACCATGTCCCGTTCCGAAACCCTGTTTGCCAACGCCCAAAAACATATTCCCGGCGGCGTGAACTCCCCTGTTCGTGCGTTCAAGAGCGTCGGCGGTACCCCGCTGTTCTTCAAACACGCCGAAGGCGCGTATGTAACGGACGAAGACGACAAACGCTATGTGGATTACGTGGGTTCGTGGGGGCCGATGATCCTGGGCCACAGCCACCCGGACGTGCTGGATGCCGTGCGCAAGCAGCTGGAACACGGACTGTCCTACGGCGCCCCGACGGCCATGGAAACCGAAATGGCCGACCTGGTCTGCGCCATCGTGCCGTCGATGGAAATGGTGCGCATGGTCAGCTCCGGCACCGAGGCAACCATGAGCGCGATTCGCCTGGCACGGGGCTACACCGGCCGCGACAGCATCATCAAGTTCGAAGGTTGCTACCACGGCCACTCCGACAGTCTGCTGGTCAAAGCCGGTTCCGGCGCATTGACCCAGGGCGTACCAAGTTCCGCCGGTGTGCCGGCGGCGTTTGCCAAACACACCCTGACCCTGCCGTTCAACGACCTCGAAGAAGTCGAAAAGATGCTCGCTGACGTCGGCCAGGAAGTGGCTTGCATCATCGTCGAGCCGGTGGCCGGCAACATGAACTGCGTACCACCGGCTCCGGGCTTCCTCGAAGGCTTGCGAAGCCTGTGCGACAAACACGGCGTAGTCTTGATCTTCGACGAAGTGATGACCGGTTTCCGGGTCGCCCTCGGCGGTGCCCAGGCCCATTACGGCGTGACGCCGGACCTGAGCACCTTCGGCAAGATCATCGGCGGCGGCATGCCGGTTGGCTGCTTCGGCGGCAAGCGCGCAATCATGGAATGCATCGCGCCCCTGGGCCCGGTCTACCAGGCCGGCACGCTGTCGGGCAACCCGTTGGCCATGGCCGCCGGCCTCACCACACTGCGCCTGATCAGCCGGCCCGGCTTCCACGCCGAGCTGACCGCCTTCACCACCCGCTTGCTCGACGGCCTGCAGATTCGCGCCGACGCGGCCGGCATCCCGTTTGTCACCACCCAGGCCGGCGGCATGTTCGGCCTGTATTTCAGTGGCGCCGACGACATCGTGACGTTCGAAGACGTGATGGCCAGCGATGCTGATCGCTTCAAGCGCTTCTTCCACCTGATGCTCGAGGGCGGCGTCTACCTGGCGCCGAGCGCGTTCGAAGCCGGCTTCACCTCAATCGCCCATGGCGAGACAGAGCTGAAGATCACCCTCGACGCCGCCGAACGGGCCTTCGCCGCAATGAAATAAGCCTGCGGATAACTGACGCTGGCTGACACCGGCGTCAGTGATTACCGACAAGCTTCGCCTCTTTTCCTACGTATTAATCGATAAAGTGGCCATCTACACGTTCTGGCAGCAGAAAAACGAGTAAAGACTTTGTAAGGATGGCCCTGCTTATTTCATAATGCGCGCTTATTGGATCCCCCGAAGGGTCCGCGCGCCCCTCAGAGGTAAGTCGATTCCCATGAACCGCACCGGCCGCACCCTTGCCCTGGGCTGCCTGTTGCTCCTTCAGCCGCTGCTCGCGAATGCACAAGCAGGCGGCAACTCGTTGTTGATCCCGGCGGTGGGCCGTTGCACGCTCAATACCCAGCCACAAGATCTCGCACAGGCACTCGACGCCTGTCGAAAAGCGGCGGACGCCGGCGATGCGCAAGCACAATACGAGTTGGGCGAGTTCTACTACGAAGGCAAGGCTGCGCCGCGCGACCTCAAGCAAGCCCTCGATTATTTCGAAAAAGCCTCACTGCAAGGCCATGCCCAGGCGCAATTCAAGCTCGGTGGCATGTTCTTCCATGGCGAAGGGGTACCTGCCAATAACGTCCAGGCCTACATCGTGCTGAAGATGGCGGCGGTCAACGGCGCCGAAGATGCCCTGGACACCGCCGACGAAGTCGCCGAGCAGATGCCCCGTGACGAACTGGAAGTGGCGACCCAGGTGCTGGGACAGATCTTCCGCAAATACCTGATGGAACTGCAGAACGCCGATGGGCGTACGCCCTTCTCGCCGTTACCCTGATTTTGCTGTGGCCTTGATGGCCTCATCGCGAGCAGGCTCGCTCCCACATTGGCACTCTGTGAGCACAAGATTTGTGAACACCTGTTATCCCGTGTGGGAGCGAGCCTGCTCGCGATTAGCAGCGACTCGGACTTGAACCTTACTTCTCAGGCATCGGCATCGGAAACGGCATCACATTGCCGACCGTGCCCCGGGCTTCGCTGATTTTCGGAGTGCCCAAGCGCTCGACTTCGTCGATGCGCACGATCGAATGCATCGGCACGAAACTGCGCACCACGCCTTCGAACTGGGCCTTGAGCTTTTCTTCGCTCGGGTCGACGACCACTTGCGTGCGCTCGCCAAAGACGAACTCTTCCACCTCCAGAAAGCCCCACAGATCACTTTGATAGATCTGCTTGGCGTACATTTCGAACACCTGGCCCTGGTTGAGGAAAATCACCTTGTAGATTGGAGCTTCACGTTTGGTCATGGCGGGCGAAACACATCGGCAGGTAAAAATGAGGGCGCAGACTATAGCATAGCCACTGCTCGCACAGCGGTAGGAACCGCGGGACTTGTTCCCTATAATGCGCGGTTCTTTGAATCACGTGATGACTCCCTCCATGGCCAAGAAGCTTTACATCGAAACCCACGGTTGCCAGATGAACGAGTACGACAGCTCGCGCATGGTCGATCTGCTGGGCGAGCACCAGGCCCTGGAAGTCACCGCACGCGCCGAAGATGCGGACGTGATTCTGCTCAACACCTGTTCGATCCGCGAACGCGCCCAGGACCGGGTCTATTCCCAGCTCGGCCGCTGGCGCGAACTGAAGCTGGCCAATCCGGAAATGGTCATCGCCGTGGGCGGTTGCGTGGCCAGCCAGGAAGGCGCCGCCATTCGTGACCGTGCGCCGTACGTGGACGTGGTCTTTGGTCCGCAGACCCTGCACCGCCTGCCTGAGATGATCGACGCGGCCCGTGTCACCAAGCTGCCGCAGGTGGACGTTTCGTTCCCGGAAATCGAGAAATTCGACCACCTGCCCGAGCCGCGCATCGACGGCCCGAGCGCCTATGTCTCGGTCATGGAAGGCTGCAGCAAGTACTGCACGTTCTGCGTGGTGCCCTATACCCGGGGCGAAGAAGTCAGCCGCCCCTTCGACGACGTGATCGCCGAGATCATTCACCTGGCGGAGAACGGTGTACGGGAAGTGACGCTGCTGGGGCAGAACGTCAACGGCTATCGCGGCCTGACCCACGACGGACGGCTGGCGGACCTCGCCGAACTGATCCGCGTGGTGGCGGCAGTGGATGGCATCGACCGCATTCGCTACACCACCTCCCATCCGCTGGAGTTCTCCGATAGCCTGATCCGCGCCCATGCAGAGGTCCCTGAACTGGTCAAGCACCTGCACCTGCCGGTGCAGTCGGGCTCCGACCGGATCCTGGCGGCCATGAAGCGCAACCACACGGCACTGGAATACAAATCCAAGCTGCGCAAATTGCGGGCAGCGGTGCCGGGGATCTGCATCAGTTCGGACTTCATCGTGGGCTTTCCCGGTGAAACCGAGAAAGACTTCCAACAGACCATGAAGCTGATCGAGGACGTTGGGTTCGACTTCTCCTACTCGTTTGTCTACAGCCAGCGCCCCGGCACCCCGGCGGCCGACCTGGCGGACGATACCCCCGAAGAACTGAAAAAAGAGCGGCTCAACGCCCTGCAGCACCGCCTCAACCAGCAGGGTTTCGAGATCAGCCGACAAATGGTCGGCTCCCTCCAACGGATTCTGGTCACCGATTATTCGAAGAAAGACCCGGGCGAACTGCAAGGCCGGACCGAAAACAATCGCATCGTCAACTTCCGTTGCGACACCCCGGCCCTGATCGGCCAGTTCGCCGACGTGTACATCGACTCCGCGCAACCGCACTCCCTGCGGGGCTCGTTGATCCAGTAACCTTTTCAAAAACACTATTGCCTGTGCAAGCAAGACCTGTGGGAGCAAGGCTTGCCCGCGATCAAGGCAGCGCGAACTTCAGCAAGGTTGCGGTGCTTTCATCGCGGGCAAGCCTTGCTCCCACTATGGGTTGTGCCAACCCTGTGATCGGATTCGCCTGTTTAAGAGCTTTCGCACCCAGCCTACTGGCGTTATCCTTGATTTCATCTCAATTGCCCCTGGGCGGCTAAAAACGACCTTGAACGCACCCATCGAACCCCATCGTTTCATTCTCGAGCCCTTTGAGGCTCGCCGCTTCGCCAATCTGTGCGGGCAATTCGACGAGCATCTGCGCTTGATCGAACAGCGCCTGGCCATCGAGATCCGCAACCGCGGAAATCAGTTCGAGCTGATCGGCGAACCCAAGCACACCACCTCCGCGGAAAACCTGCTGCGCCGCCTCTACCGGGAAACCAAGGGAAGCGAGCTGTCGCCGGACACTGTCCATCTGTTCCTGCAGGAGTCGGCCGTCGAAGAGCTCGACAACCACGCCCCGGCTGAACCTGCCGTGGCCCTGCGCACGAAGAAAGGCATGATTCGCCCTCGCGGCTTGAATCAGCAGCGCTACGTGAAGGAAATCCTGGGCAACGACATCAATTTCGGTATCGGCCCGGCCGGTACGGGCAAGACCTACCTGGCCGTGGCTTGCGCGGTCGATGCCCTGGAGCGCGAACAGGTGCGACGCATCCTGCTGGTGCGTCCAGCAGTCGAAGCCGGGGAGAAACTCGGATTCCTGCCCGGCGACCTGACCCAGAAAATCGACCCGTACCTGCGCCCGCTCTATGACGCGCTGTATGAAATGCTCGGCTTCGAATACGTCGCCAAGCTGATCGAACGCCAGGTCATCGAAGTCGCGCCGCTGGCCTACATGCGTGGCCGGACCCTGAACAACAGCTTCATCATCCTCGACGAAAGCCAGAACACCACCGTCGAGCAGATGAAAATGTTCCTGACCCGGATCGGCTTCGGCTCCACCGCCGTCATCACCGGGGACATCACCCAGGTCGACCTGCCTCGCGGCACCAAGTCCGGGCTGAACCATGTGATCCAGGTGCTCAAGGATGTCCCGGGCATCAGTTTCACCCACTTCCTGCCCAAGGACGTGGTGCGCCATCCATTGGTGCAACGCATCGTCGAAGCCTACGAGCGCTTCGAGCAGCGCGCCGAGGATCTGCATGAAAGCAGAGGCAGCCGCCAAGATGCTTGAACTTGACCTGCAATTGGCCAGCGCACACGCCGTCCCCAGCGAAGTCCAGTTCCGCCAGTGGTGCGAGCTGGCCCTGCGCCAGCGCAGCGCCGACTCGGAACTGACGATCCGTCTGGTGGACGAACCCGAAGGCCGCGAACTGAACCATACCTGGCGGCAGAAAGACTACGCGACCAACGTGCTGTCCTTCCCCGCCGATGTGCCCGACGAACTGCTCGATATCCCGCTGTTGGGGGACCTGGTGATCTGCGTCCCGGTCGTGGAGCGCGAGGCCACCGAACAAGGCAAACCTTCCGAGGCCCACTGGGCCCATCTGGTCATTCACGGCTGCTTGCATCTGCTTGGTTACGACCATATGGAAGATGACGAAGCCGAAGAAATGGAAGCACTGGAACGAACGTTGCTTGCAGAGCTGGGTCATGCCGACCCTTACGCCGGCGACGAGCACTGATACATCAACCTGTAACGACAAAGGATTCAGAGTAATCGCTATGAGCGAAGATCGATCGAGCAACGGGCAAAAGTCATGGCTGGGCAAGCTCACCCAGGCTTTTGCCCATGAGCCGAAAAACCGCCAGGAGCTGCTGGAGCTGCTGCGCGATGCACACCAGAACAAACTCCTGGACAGCGAAGCGCTGGCCATCGTCGAAGGCGCCATCCAGGTCGCTGACCTGCAAGTACGGGACATCATGGTGCCGCGCTCGCAGATGGTCAGCATCAAGGCGACCCAGACACCCCGCGAGTTCCTGCCCGCCGTGGTCGATTCCGCCCACTCGCGCTACCCGGTGATCGGTGAAAGCCATGACGACGTCATGGGTGTGCTGCTGGCCAAGGATCTGCTGCCCCTGATCCTCCAGGAGAACGGCGACAGCTTCAATATCAAGGACTTGCTGCGCCCGGCCACTTTCGTGCCCGAGTCCAAGCGCCTGAACGTGCTGCTGCGTGAGTTCCGCGCCAACCACAACCATATGGCCATCGTCATCGACGAATACGGCGGCGTGGCCGGGTTGGTCACCATCGAGGATGTGCTCGAGCAGATCGTCGGCGACATCGAGGACGAGCACGATGTCGAAGAAGACAGCTACATCAAGCCACTGCCCAGCGGCGACTTCCTGATCAAGGCCCTGACGCCGATCGAGAACTTCAACGAATTCTTCGACAGCCAATTCTCCGACGACGAGTTCGACACCGTCGGCGGCCTGGTGATGAGTGCTTTCGGACATCTGCCCAAGCGCAACGAAACCACGGAAATCGGTTCCTGGCGCTTCCGCATCCTGAACGCCGACAGCCGCCGGATCCACCTGCTGCGCCTGTCACCCATTGGCCGATAACCCCTGCGAGACCCGCTAAGGACACACATGCGCTGGATAACCCGCCCCGGCTGGCCCGGTAACCTGCTGGCCGTGGCGGCCGGTGCGATCACCACCCTGGCCCTGGCACCGTTCGACATCTGGCCGCTGGCATTGCTGGCGGTCGGGCTGTTCTATGCCGGGCTGCGCGAACTCTCGCCGCGCCAGGCCCTGGGCCGGGGCTGGTGCTTCGGTTTTGGCCTGTTTGGCGCGGGCACCAGTTGGATCTACGTCAGCATCCATAACTTCGGCGGCGCCTCGGTGCTGCTCGCCGGGCTGCTGATGCTGCTGTTCGTGGCCGCCATCGCCTGGTTTTTTGCCCTGCCCGCCTGGCTTTGGGCGCGCTGGCTGCGGCGCAATGAAGCCCCGTTGGCCGATGCCCTGGCATTCGCCGCGCTGTGGTTGGGACAGGAAGCGTTTCGCGGCTGGTTCCTCACCGGTTTCCCATGGCTCTATTCCGGTTATAGCCAGCTCGATGGCCCCTTGGCCGGTCTCGCGCCGGTGGGTGGGATGTGGCTGATATCCTTCACCCTGGCCCTGACCGCCGCGCTGCTGTACAACACCCCCCGCCTGATCCGCGCCGGACGCAAAGGCTTTATCGCGGCGGGCGTGGTCCTGCTGATCGGCCCCTGGGCCGCCGGCGTGGCGCTCAAGGGTCATGCCTGGACCAGCCCCTCGGGCGATCCGCTCAGCGTTGCCGCCATTCAGGGCAACATCGAGCAAAGCATGAAGTGGGACCCGGAACAGCTCAACGCCCAACTGGCGCTGTACCGCGACATGAGCTTTACCTCCAAGCGCGTCGATTTGCTGATCTGGCCGGAAACCGCGGTGCCGGTGCTCAAGGAGTCTGCCCAGGGCTATCTGGACATGATGGGCAGTTTCGCTGCCGAGCGGCATTCGGCGTTGATTACCGGGGTGCCGATTCGCCAGCTTGTACGTCATGAGAAACGCTACTTCAACGGCATTACCGTGACCGGAGAAGGTGACGGTACTTACCTGAAGCAGAAACTGGTTCCGTTCGGCGAGTACGTCCCTCTGCAGGACCTGCTGCGCGGCTTGATCGCCTTCTTCGACCTGCCCATGTCGGACTTCGCCCGGGGGCCGGCCGACCAGCCGTTGCTGCAAGCCAAGGGTTACCAGATCGCACCGTTCATCTGTTATGAAGTGGTGTACCCGGAGTTTGCCGCCGGCCTTTCGGCCCGCAGCGACCTGCTGCTGACCATCAGCAACGACACCTGGTTCGGCACCTCGATCGGCCCGTTGCAGCACCTGCAGATGGCCCAGATGCGCGCCCTGGAAGCCGGTCGCTGGATGATTCGCGCCACCAACAATGGCGTGACCGGGCTGATCAACCCCTTCGGCCAGATCACTGCCCGGATCCCGCAGTTCGAACGTGGCATCCTGTACGGCGAAGTGGTGCCGATGCACGACCTGACGCCATACCTGCAATGGCGCTCGTGGCCGTTGATCATTTTGTGCGTGCTGCTGCTGGGTTGGGCGTTGGTGACCAGCCGGATCGCCAAGACCGTTTAACCGACTTGCGAATCCCCCTTGTGGGAGCCAAAGCTTGCTCGCCATAGCGACAGATCAGTCAACATTGTTGCTGACTGACTTACCGCAATCGCGAGCAAGCTTTGCTCCCACAGGTTTGTGGCTTGACTGATCGGGCCCCTTGAGGCTTCGTTCTCTTCAGCGGTAGAACAACCAATACCCCACCAACCCCACCGCCTCATTCATCAACTGCCCCGACTGCCAGATCGACTTGAACTCCGGCATCCAGCCGCCCAGCGGCCGGGCATTGTCCTGCCCCAGGAAGCCCACCGGTGCAGCGACCACTTCGAACCCGGCTCGCTGGAAGCTCCAGACAGCTCGCGGCATATGCCAGGCCTGGGTCACCAACACGACACGACGAATCCCTTCCGGGTGGAGGATCCCGGCGCTCATCTGCGCGTTTTCCCAGGTGGTGCGGCTGAGCCCCTCTTGCCAGCGCACGGTGACGCCAAAATCATCCAACATCGAATCGGCCATCAGCTTTGCCTCGCTGGGCGGCGTGCCGTAGTGCAAGCCGCCGGAGGTCAGCACGGGTAAACCAGACGCCTTGGCCAGCCGCGCCGCATAACGCTGGCGCTCCAGCCCGACCCCGGTGGGCTGGTCGGCTCCCCAGGCAAGGTCACCACGCTCGCGGCCCGAGCCCAGCACCACGATGGCATCGGCACGCTCGGCCAGGGTCGCCCACTCACTGCGAGACAGCGGCGGCTCTCGCTCCAGCGCCTTGGCACTCCATTGCACCACTACAGGCAGGCTCAACAGCCAGAAACCGCCCAGTCCTGCGATAAAACACACGCGAGCCAGGCGCGGCCGGGAGTTGCGCCACCACCAGGCAAGCGCCAGCAGCAGCAAAAGAATACCGGGCGGCAGTAACAGTTGTTTGATGAAATAGCGAAATGGCATCGGGCATCTCCATAGATGCCCGAAGCCTAGGTGGATTGACGCAAAGCGACAACTGATTCGAAAGAAGCCTGAATCAAAAGCTTGGACCAAAAAAGCGCAACGCGTGAATCCGGCTTTACTTGAACTGCAGCGACCGGACTTTTACAGCATCCTTGTCGGGCGTCCGATCCTTGAGCCAGACAACCTTGGCCGAACGGGGCGCATCAAGACGCTGGAGTACCTGAGCCCCGCTTATGCGGGCCTGATGTCCGACCTGTTCGAGATAAGCCTTGACCAGTTCGAACTCTGCGGGGCTCAAGCCACGCAGTTCCAGCTCTGCCGGACGTTCATTACGCAAGCGTCCGGCGGTTCTTGCAGCGTCCAGGGCCACCCCGAGACGATCGATCAGTTTTTCATACAACTCCGGTGTAGCGACTTCTCGTTGTGATTCAACCATCCCTCACCTCATTGAAGATAAGACTCACTCCCCATTGAGAAGCTTAGCTTCGCTGGGCAAACCGACAGGACGCCGCGACCAACGGCCCTGAACGCCCGACGGCGCCGGCTGTCGACACTGCCCGACACGCAATCAGGGTTTCCCTCCGCAGAGTGCGGTCATGTATGCTACGGCGCTTCCTGTAACTCCACTTCCAGCTCCGCTGGGCATCGAAAGCGCCGCACCTGGCGCCGTCTGCGTCCAGCATGGCAACGAAGAGGATTGGGCCACCCCATTCAGTACAAAAGTAGCCATGCACGAACACTATCAGCCCCGTGAAATCGAAGCCGCCGCCCAGTCGTTCTGGGACGAGCAAAAGTCCTTTGAAGTCAGTGAACAGCCAGGCAAGGAAACCTACTACTGCCTGTCGATGTTCCCTTACCCCAGCGGCAAGCTGCACATGGGGCACGTGCGCAACTACACCATTGGCGACGTGATTTCCCGCTACCAGCGCATGCAAGGCAAAAACGTCCTGCAACCCATGGGTTGGGACGCCTTCGGCATGCCGGCGGAAAACGCCGCGATGAAGAACAACGTGGCGCCCGCCAAGTGGACCTACGAAAACATCGCCTACATGAAGTCCCAGCTGCGCAGCCTGGGCCTGGCGGTGGACTGGTCCCGCGAAGTCACTACCTGCAAGCCCGACTACTACCGTTGGGAGCAGTGGCTGTTCACCCGCCTGTTCGAAAAAGGCGTGATCTATCGCAAGAACGGCACCGTGAACTGGGACCCGGTGGACCAGACCGTGCTGGCCAACGAGCAAGTGATCGATGGTCGCGGCTGGCGTTCCGGCGCGCTGATCGAAAAGCGCGAGATCCCGATGTACTACTTCAAGATCACCGCCTACGCGGATGAGCTCCTGGAGAGTCTCGACGAGCTGACCGGCTGGCCCGAGCAGGTCAAGACCATGCAACGCAACTGGATCGGCAAGTCCCGGGGCATGGAAGTGCAGTTCCCCTACGACGTCGCCTCCATTGGCGAAGCCGGCACCCTGAAGGTTTTCACCACCCGTCCGGACACCCTGATGGGCGCCACCTATGTAGCCGTAGCGGCCGAGCACCCGCTGGCGACCCTGGCGGCACAGAGCGATCCCGCGCTGCAGGCATTCATTGCCGAATGCAAAGGCGGCAGCGTCGCCGAAGCCGATGTCGCCACCCAGGAAAAGAAAGGCCTGCCGACCGCCCTGTTCGTCGAGCACCCGCTGACCGGTGAAAAGCTCCCGGTGTGGGTCGCCAACTACGTGCTGATGCACTACGGCGATGGCGCTGTAATGGCGGTACCGGCCCACGACGAACGCGATTTCGAGTTCGCCCACAAGTACAACCTGCCGGTCAAGACCGTGGTTCGCACCAGTGCTGGTGACCAGACCCCGGCCCCTTGGCAGGACGCCTACGGCGAACACGGCGAACTGATCAACTCCGGCGAGTTCGATGGCCTGGATTTCGCCGGCGCGTTCGACGCCATCGAAGTGGCCCTGATCAAGAAGAACCTGGGCGCCTCCCGCACCCAGTTCCGCCTGCGCGATTGGGGCATCAGCCGCCAGCGTTACTGGGGCTGCCCGATCCCGATCGTGCATTGCGGTACCTGCGGTGACGTACCGGTACCGGAAGATCAACTGCCCGTGGTCCTGCCGGAAGACGTCGTACCCGACGGCGCCGGTTCGCCCCTGGCACGCATGCCCGAGTTCTACGAGTGCAGTTGCCCGAAATGCGGCGCGCCGGCCAAGCGTGAAACCGACACCATGGACACCTTCGTCGAGTCCTCGTGGTACTACGCCCGCTACGCCTCGCCGCACTACACAGGCGGCCTGGTGGAAAAATCCGCCGCCGACCACTGGCTGCCGGTGGATCAATACATCGGCGGCATCGAACACGCCATTCTCCACCTGCTCTACGCGCGCTTCTTCCACAAGCTGATGCGTGACGAAGGCCTGGTGAGCTCCAACGAGCCGTTCAAGAACCTGCTGACCCAGGGCATGGTGGTCGCCGAGACTTACTACCGTCGCGAAGCCAACGGTGCCTACACCTGGTTCAACCCGGCCGACGTCGAACTTGAGCGCGACAGCAAGGCCAAGGTCATCAGCGCCAAGCTGATCGCAGACGGCCTGCCGGTGGAAATCGGCGGCACCGAGAAGATGGCCAAGTCGAAGAACAACGGCGTCGACCCACAGTCGATGATCGACCAGTTCGGCGCAGACACCTGCCGCCTGTTCATGATGTTCGCCTCGCCACCCGACATGAGCGCGGAGTGGTCCGATTCCGGCGTCGAAGGTTCGCACCGTTTCCTCAAGCGCGTCTGGCGCCTGGCCCAGGCTCACGTTGTTCAGGGCCTGCCAGGTAAACTGGACGTCGCGAGCCTGAACGACGAACAGAAAGCCATTCGCCGTTCGATCCACCTGGCCATCAAGCAGGCCAGCCATGACGTCGGCCAGAACCACAAGTTCAACACCGCCATCGCCCAGGTGATGACGCTGATGAATGTGCTGGAAAAAGCCGCGCAGGTGACCGAACAGGATCGCGCACTGATGCACGAAGGTCTGGAGGCCGTGACGCTGTTGCTTGCCCCGATCACGCCGCACATCAGCCACGAGCTGTGGAACCAACTGGGCCACCCTGCCCCGGTGATCGACGCCGGCTGGCCGGTGGTGGACGAAAGCGCGCTGGTGCAGGACAGCCTGACCCTGGTCATCCAGGTCAACGGCAAGCTGCGCGGCCAGATCGACATGCCGGCCACCGCTACGCGCGAAGAAGTCGAAGCTGCCGCACGAACCAATGAAAACGTGCTGCGCTTCGTCGATGGCCTGACGATCCGGAAAGTGATCGTCGTGCCCGGCAAACTGGTCAACATCGTCGCAAGCTAATTGGATCGGGCACCGGGTCAGTGACCCGGCGCCGAATATGACCTGCCGGGGCCGCACTGCCGGCCCATAGGTTTCAAGGGGAGCAACAAGATGATGAAACGTAATCTGCTGGTCATGTGCCTGACGGTCCTGCTGAGCGCTTGCGGCTTCCAGCTGCGCGGCACCGGCACCACCGAACTGGCCATCAATGAGCTGGACCTCAGCGCACGTGACGCCTACGGCGACACCGTGAAGATGCTGCGCGAGATGCTGGAAAACAGCGGGGTGAAAGTCTATAGCGGAGCGCCGTACAAGCTGGTGTTGACCCGTGAACAACAAACCCAGCGCAGCCTGAGCTACGCCGGTGCCGGTCGTTCGGCCGAGTACGAGCTGAACAACGTGCTGAGCTATGAGATCCGCGGCCGGAACGACCTGGTGCTGCTGGACGACAAGCTCCAGGTGCAGAAGGTCTACCTGCACGACGGCAATAACATCACCGGTTCCGACCAGGAGTCGACCGAAGTACGCGAAGAAATGCGTCGCGACCTGGTCCAGCGCATGATGCTGCGCCTGCAACAGCTGAGCCCGGCCCAGCTGGAACAGTTGCAACAGACCGCCGACGCCAAGGCCAAGGCTGACGCCGAGGCGCTGGAAGCGGCACGCAAGGCTGAGGCGGAAACCCCGCAACAGTCGCCCATGCAAATCCCGGCTGAATAAGCTTCGTGGGGCGCTCCAGCGCCCCGCATGCTCTCTCCTATGAAACTCGCCCCCGCCCAACTCGGCAAACACCTGCAAGGTGCACTCGCGCCGGTCTATGTCATCAGCGGCGATGACCCGCTGTTGTGTCAGGAAGCCGCCGACGCCATTCGCTCTGCCGCCCGCCAGCAAGGCTTTGACGAACGCCAGGTGTTCGCCGCCGACGCCAGTTTCGACTGGGGTACGTTGCTGCAGGCCGGGGCGAGCATGTCGCTGTTTGCCGAAAAGCGTCTGCTGGAACTGCGCCTGCCCTCGGGCAAACCCGGTGACAAGGGCGCTGCCGCGCTCATCGAGTACTGCTCAAGGCCGGCCGAGGACACGGTGTTGCTCATCAGCCTGCCAAAACTCGACGGCAGCGCGCAAAAGACCAAATGGGGCAAGGCCCTGGTCGAAGGCCCACAGACCCAGTTCGTGCAGATCTGGCCGGTGGACGTCAGCCAACTGCCGAGCTGGATCCGCCAACGCCTGTCCCAGGCCGGCCTGTCGGCCAGTCAGGATGCGGTGGAACTGATCGCCGCCCGGGTCGAAGGCAACCTGCTGGCTGCCGCCCAGGAGATCGAGAAGCTCAAGCTGATGGCCGAGGGTGGTCAGATCACCGTGGAAACGGTACAGGCCGCCGTGGCCGACAGCGCGCGTTTCGACGTCTTCGGGTTGACCGATGCGATCCTCAACGGCGAGGCTGCCCATGCCCTGCGCATGCTTGAAGGCCTGCGCGGAGAAGGTGTCGAGCCGCCGGTGATCCTCTGGGCCCTGGCCCGGGAGCTACGGCTGCTGGCCAACCTGTCATTGCAATACAGCCAGGGCGTGCCGCTGGACAAAGCGTTCAGTCAGGCCCGCCCGCCAGTGTGGGACAAGCGCAAACCGCTGATGAGCAAGGCGCTGCAACGCTACTCGGCACCGCGCTGGGCACAATTGCTGCTGGAGGCCCAGCGCATCGACGCACAGATCAAGGGGCAGGCTGCCGGATCGCCATGGATGAGCCTCAGTCGCCTGTCCCTGCTGATGGCCGGCCAGCGACTGGCGCTGCCTGCCGAATAACCTATCGCTCTGCCAGACGCCTTTGTGGCGAGGGAGCTTGCTGTGGGAGCAAAGCTTGCTCGCGACACAGGCGCCTCGGTTTAAGGACAAACCGCGTCAGCTTCGTCGCGGGCAAGCCTTGCTCCCACAACTCCCTCGCCACAAAGCTCGCTGGTCGCAACTTCCGCACACATTTCCTCCAGCCTGCAAGGACTGGACAACACCCCAGCCCTGCCCCATGATTTGCCCCGCAAAACCCACCCCCACGAGAGATCCGAGCATGAGCAAAAAGCCATCCAAGCATGGCCCCAACAAGGCCAAATCCATCATCGCCCAGCCCCTGTTCCGCAGCCGTCAGGAACGGCCCGCCAAGGGCAAAGGCAGCTACCGCCGCGAAGCCTTCCAGTCTGACAACTGGGAGGCTTCTTGCTTTATGGCGGCTTGAAACATCCGGACAAGCCCTTTGCACCCTGCCCATGTTAAGGTCAGCACCTGATTTGCATTTCTGGACCCCTGCATGCCCTTTTGTCTTACCCGCCGCTGGCCAGTGCGCCAATTGATGGCCGCCACAAGCTTCGCGCTGCTTGTCGCCTGCGCAGAAAAACCCACCGCCGCCGATGCCCAACCGCTCCAGACCGTTCCTGCCGTGACCGCCCCGGCCATGGTTCCGCCTGTGGTGCCGACCGGCGAAAACCTGGATATCGTCCCGACCCAGACCTTCGCTGAATGGCAGGCAGGGTTTCGCAAGGAAGCACTGGCTGCCGGGATCCGCGCCGACCTGTTCGATCGCGCCTTTATCGGCGTGAGCCCCGACATGAGTGTGATCAAGGCCGATCGCAGCCAGCCGGAATTCGCCCGGCCCGTATGGGAATACCTGGACGGCGCGCTGTCACCCCTGCGGGTGCGCAAAGGCCAGAGCCTGATCCAGGAACATGCCGAGATTCTGCAAAGCATCGAACAGCGCTACGGCGTCGACCGCCAGGCACTGGTGGCGGTATGGGGCATGGAGAGCAATTTCGGCCAGTTCCAGGGCACGAAGTCAGTGATCAATTCCCTGGCGACCCTGGCCTATGAAGGACGACGTCCGGGCTTTGCCCATGCGCAACTGATCGCCGCCCTGCAGATCCTGCAACAAGGTGATATCGCCCCGGAAAAAATGCTCGGCTCCTGGGCTGGTGCCATGGGCCAGACCCAGTTCATCCCCACCACATACAACACCCACGCGGTGGATTTCGACGGTGACGGCCGCCGCGACATCTGGGGCAGCGCCACCGACGCCCTGGCCTCGACCGCGCATTACCTGCAAAGCTCCGGCTGGCAACGCGGGCAGCCGTGGGGATTCGAGGTCCGGCTGAAGGAAGGATTCAACTACCCCTTGGCCGACGGTTCGATTCGCAAACCCGTGTCCGAATGGCTGCAGTTGGGCGTCAGCCTGCCCAATGGCGGCCGGATTCCGGCCGACACCGAACACCTGTCGGCCGCCTTGCTGCTACCGGCCGGTTATCGTGGACCGGCGTTCCTGGTATTCGACAACTTCCGCGCGATTCTCAAGTACAACAACTCTTCGTCCTACGCGCTGGCAGTGAGCCTGCTCTCGGAGCGCTTCGTTGGTGCGGGATTGATCAACGGCCAATGGCCAAAAGACGACCTGCCCTTGAGCCGCAGCGAACGAATCGAACTGCAGACGCTGCTGGGACAGCATCAATATGATGCCGGCAACCCCGACGGCATCATCGGTGCCAATACCCGTAAAGCGATCCGTAGCGCCCAGCAGTCGCTCGGCTGGCCCGCGGACGGGTATCCGACGCACCAGTTGCTGGAGAACCTGCGCCAGCGTTGAGTCGTCGTTTGGCCGCTACCGTTTCGCGAGCAGGCTCGCTCCCACAGGGAATTGCATTTCAATGTGGGAGCGAGCCTGCTCGCGAAGACTGCCTTCCAATCAACGCCGGACTACCGACCCACCACCACATCCTGCTGCAACACCAACCTCTTCTCCCCCGCATCCAGCCTCACCAATGCCCCCAGGGGCAAGGTCAGGTTCGGATCGCAGTGGCCACTGCGCCAGCCGGACAGCACCGGTATCCGCAACGGCCCGAAGGTCTGCTTGAGCAACTGGTTCAACGCCTCGCCATCCACCCCGGCCACGTCGCCCACCAGCACTCCGCGCAGCTTCTGCAATGTGCCGGCCAACCGTAGCTGGGTCAGCAATCGGTCGATCCGATACAGCGGCTCGTTGACGTCCTCGATGAACAGGATCACCCCTTCGGCGTCGATCTGATAAGGCGTGCCCATGGTCGCCGCAATGATCGACAGATTGCCCCCCAGCAAGCGCCCCTGGGCGACGCCAGGCTCAACCGCGGTCAGTGGATAAGCCTCGGGATGGCTCAGCACACTGCCGGCCTTCAATTGCCCACGCAGCAGACTGAAAAACGAGGTAACCGTAGGCGGCTCCTTGTCCCCCAGGAGATCGGCATTGAGCAGCGGCCCGTGGAAGGTGACGAACCCCGCGTAACGGCTGATAGCCAGGTGCAGCGCGGTGATATCGCTGTAGCCGACGAAAGGCTTGGCGTTGCGCCGCAAGAGTTCGAAGTCGACGCGATCCAGCAGACGTGGCGTGCCATAGCCGCCGCGCAAGCAAATGATGGCGTTGACCTCCGGGTCAGCGAAGGCCCCGTGCAGGTCGTTGAGTCGCGTATCGTCGCTGCCGGCCAGGTAACCGTCCTTCTCATAGACACCCGGGAATATCCGCAGCTCATGACCACGGGCGCGCATCCATTGCACCGCCTTATCCGTGTCCAACGGCGCCGGGCCGGCGGGCGCGATCACGCCGATCAGCCCTCCAGATGGCAGGGCCGGGACAGGTTGGTGGGGGCACAGGGTTTGGGTGGAGTGAAGGGGCATTCGTGGGGTTCCCTGTGGGGGTCAGATTGGTTTGCAGATCCGTTGCTTCATGCAAACTGAGCCACCGCTATCGCGAGCAGGCTCGCTCCCACAAGGGAAGCATGTACGCTTCAAAGACAGATCATCTGAACCGCTTTGCTTTTGCTTTTGATCTTCGGCCCCGTTAACCACGCTGGCCGAACGCAGGTATTGCGCAGTGGGCAACCCGGCATGGATGCCGGGTTAGCCGCGCTGGGCCATGGATGGCCCTTCGCGGCGGGCCCACGGAGCAATGCCGGAGTGAGGGCATGCCGAGCCTAGGCGAGGCACCGAGTGGTGGGGCCAAGACCTTTTGGTTACTTTTGGGGCGTTTGCCAAAAGTAACCCGCCGTAAGGGCGGAACCGTCAGCCGCCATTACCGCAGCAACGGATATACCCCCATACGGCCCGACCCCAATCAGGAACCCAACAACTCCGCCTTGACCAACTTGGCCTGCTCATCAGCATGGTACGAAGACCGTACCAACGGCCCCGAAGCCACGTTCTTGAAGCCCATCTTGTACCCTTCCTCGGCAAACCAGGCAAAGGTATCCGGATGCACGAACCGCTGCACCGGCAAGTGGCTACGCGAAGGTTGCAGATACTGCCCCAGGGTCAGCATATCGATGTCATGCTCGCGCATGCGCTTCATGACCTCGATGACCTCCTCGTCGGTCTCGCCCAGGCCCAGCATCAAGCCAGACTTGGTCGG
Source organism: Pseudomonas corrugata (assembly GCF_001269905.1). Classification (GTDB taxonomy): domain Bacteria; phylum Pseudomonadota; class Gammaproteobacteria; order Pseudomonadales; family Pseudomonadaceae; genus Aquipseudomonas; species Aquipseudomonas corrugata. Next base: position 77,776 of record NZ_LHVK01000004.1, read on the forward strand.
AATGTGCGGCATCATCTGCTTGAAGCGCTGCAGCAAGGTCAACGACCATTGGTAGTCCGAACCCGGACGCGCAGCCTTGTACAGGCGCGGCACGGTTTCCAGGTTATGGTTGAACACATCCGGCGGCTCGGCGGCGGTGATTTCCAAGGCGATGTCCATGCGACCGCGATAGTCCGGCACCAGCGTTTCGAGCTGCACGTTCGGCGACAGCTTGCGGATTTCACGGATGCAGTCGGCAAAGTGCTGGGCACCGCCGTCACGCAGGTCGTCGCGGTCCACCGAGGTGATGACCACATACTTGAGCTTCAGGTCGGCAATGGCGATGGCCAGGCTTTCCGGCTCATTGACGTCCAGTGGTTTCGGACGGCCGTGGCCGACGTCGCAGAACGGGCAGCGACGGGTGCAGATGTCACCCATGATCATGAAGGTCGCGGTGCCGCCAGAGAAGCACTCGCCCAGGTTCGGGCAGGAGGCTTCTTCGCAGACGCTGTGCAGCTTGTGCTTGCGCAGCAGGGCCTTGATACGGTCGACTTCCGGGGACACCGGAATGCGCACGCGGATCCAGTCCGGTTTCTTCGGCAACTCGGTGGTCGGGATGATCTTGACCGGGATGCGTGCAACCTTCTCGGCGCCGCGCAGCTTGACGCCGGCTTCGACCTTGGCACGTGGGGCCGGACGCTCGGTAACGTCCTGCGTCGGGATCATGGTTTGCACTGCATCAGTAGTCATATCAGTCGATTCCGCCCGTGAGGGTCGTCTGCTCAGCATAGTCGAGGTGTTTGACGAGCTGCGCGCGCAGCCGGGCACTTACCTCGGCAAATTCAATCGATCCTGTGTGATCGCGCAGCTGGGTCATCGCCAGCCCCGCATAGCCACAGGGATTAATCCGTCGAAACGGCGAAAGGTCCATGTCCACGTTCAACGCCAGGCCGTGAAACGAGCAGCCGTGGCGGATCCGCAGGCCCAGGGAGGCGATTTTCGCCCCGTCGACGTAGACACCCGGCGCATCCGGCTTGGCCTGCGCCGAGACACCGTAGCTGGCCAGCAGCTCGATCAGGCAGGTCTCCATGCGCGTCACCAGCTCACGCACGCCAAACCCCAGCTTGCGCACGTCCAGCAACAGGTAGGCAACCAACTGGCCGGGGCCATGGTAAGTCACCTGCCCGCCCCGGTCGACCTTCACCACCGGAATGTCCCCGGGCAGCAGCAGGTGCTCGGCCTTGCCGGCCTGGCCCTGGGTGAATACCGGCGGGTGTTCCACCAGCCAGACTTCGTCTTCGGCGGTGTTGCCACGTTCGTTGGTGAAGCGCTGCATGGCATGCCAGACCGGCTCGTAAGCCATCTGCCCCAGCTCGCGAAAGCCTAGCGTGCCCGGCATCACAACACCATGTGCACGACGCCGGTCGCCCGCAGCTCACTATTGATGTCGTACAACTGCTCCTGGCCAGTAGCAACGATGTGCAACTGGATCGTCGTGTACTTGCCGTTGCTGCTCTGGCGCTCGGCCAGGGTCAGGAGATCAACGGTGGCATGTTTTTCCAGGATGGCAACGACCTTGTCCTTGAAGCCCACTCCGGTGTCGCCAATCACTTTGATCGGATAGTCATTGCAGGGGAATTCGATCTTTGGCGCCTTTACTTCTGAGTCTGTCATGGCGTAACGGCCTCGTAGACGTGATAACGAACAAGGCCCCGCACCGGACAGGAACGGGGCCATGCAGTCAACATTCGATTCAGTTGAACAAGCCGTAGAAGAATAGCCGGATGCTATCCCACATGCGGCGGAAGATACCACCTTCTTCGACCGCGTCCAGCGCGATCAAGTCGGCGCTGTGCACCACTTTGTCTTCCAGTTTGACTTCAACCTTACCGATCACGTCGCCCTTGGCGATAGGGGCGGTCAGTTGCGGGTTCAGGGTCATGCTTGCAGCGAGCTTCTTGAGCTGGCCTTTTGGCAGGGTCATGGTCAGGTCTTCGGCCAGACCGGCTTTAACCTGGCTGCTGGCGCCTTTCCAGACCTGGGCCTGGGCCAGTTCGGTGCCTTTCTGGTAGAACGTCTGGGTTTCGAAGAAGCGGAAACCGTAGGTCAGCAGCTTCTGGGTTTCAGCGGCACGGGCCACTTCACTGTTGGTGCCGAACACCACGGCGATCAGGCGCATGCCGTCACGCACCGCCGAAGACACCATGCAATAGCCGGCCTCTTCGGTATGGCCGGTCTTCAGGCCGTCGACAGTCTTGTCGCGCCACAGCAGCAGGTTGCGGTTGGGCTGCTTGATGCCGTTCCAGAAGAATTCCTTCTGGGAATAGATGGCGTAGTGCGCCGGATCTTCGTGGATGATCGCCCGCGCCAGGATCGCCATGTCGTGAGCCGACGAGTAGTGCTCGGGATTCGGCAGGCCGGTCGGGTTCATGAAGTGACTGTTGGTCATGCCCAGGTCGGTGACCGTTTTGTTCATCATGTCGGCGAATGCGTCTTCGCTGCCGGCGATGTGTTCGGCCAGGGCAACGCTGGCGTCATTGCCGGACTGGATGATGATGCCGTGCAGCAGGTCGCTGACGGTCACTTGCGAGCCGACCTTGATGAACATCCGCGAACCACCGGTGCGCCAGGCATTTTCACTGACGGTCACCAGATCGTTTTCACCAATCTGGCCGCGACGGATTTCCAGGGTCGCAATGTAGGCGGTCATCAGCTTGGTCAGGCTGGCCGGTGGCAGGCGCTGGTCACCATTGTTTTCCACCAGCACGTTGCCGCTGCTGGCATCCATGAGTACATAGGATTTAGCCGCCAGTTGCGGGGGCGACGGCATCATCTCGACCGCGAACGCGGCAGGTGAAAGAAGCAGCGGGACTAACAGGCAAAGGCGTTTGGCAAAGGTGGTAATGTTCATCCGTCTCTCGAAATCGCTAATGGACTGCCCGGAGGCAATACTGAACAGGCAGTCTTCTTGATGGACTGCCGCGTATTAAGTTGCTCACTCACATCCCTTGCCGGGCTTTTGTTATTCATGGAGCCAACAACCTGACCCGCTCGAACCGCAAGCGGGCCTTCAATCAATCATTCGGCGGTGACCAGGCTCGGCGAACCGAGATTGGCCAGGCGCACGCTGTTCTGTACCTGCTGGACTTCACCCGGAGAACCGATCGGCCCCAGGCGCACCCGATGCAGTGTCTGCTGGTTGCGCACGATCGAACTGATGAACACCGGGGCGCTCACCATCGAGCTGAGCTTCGAGCGGAGCAGTTCGGCAGCGTCCGGGTTGGCGAACGCGCCCACCTGCAGATACTGGCCAGACGCTGTTGCAGAAGCGTTTTTTTTTGCATCCGCCTGCACAGGCACTACGGTCGCGGCGTGTTGCTGCGGCGGTGGCGTCCATTGTTCGACCGTGCCGGTGGACGCCGTCACGGTCGGCGCGGCATTTTGCGCCACTTTTGGCTCGTTGAGCATCAAAGGCGCCGGACGGCCACGCTGGGCCCACCACTCCTGCGGATCAATACCCTCGACCTTGACCCGCGCGGTGCCGATTTCAGCGTAACCGAGTTTTTTCGCCGCGGCATACGACAGGTCGATGATCCGGTCGGAATAGAACGGCCCACGGTCATTGACCCGCAGGATCACGCTCTTGTTGTTGTCCAGGTTGGTCACCCGCACGTAACTGGGCAGCGGCAAGGTCTTGTGGGCCGCGCTCATGCCGTACAGGTCATACACCTCGCCATTGGCGGTGTTCTGGCCATGAAACTTGGTGCCATACCAGGACGCGGTGCCCGACGCGACGTAGCTCTTGGAGTCGGCCATCGGGAAATAGGTCTTGCCCAGCACCGTATACGGGTTGGCCTTGTAGGGGCCGGTGTGCAGGGTTGGGGTGGCGTCGGGAATGCGCGAGACATCCACGTCCCACCACGGCGCACCATCCTTGTGGGCACGGTTGATGTCCAGGCCCGGCATGGCGCGCACGGCGGTGGAGCTTTTCTGGGTTGGCGCGCGACCGGTCGAACAACTGACGACCAACAGCGACAGCGCAGCCAGTGCCACGAACTTCAGGGGCCTGGCTTTCAGGGGTTGATAGGTAGGCAATGCCTGCATTATTTGACGCCCCGTGCTTTGACCAGCTCTTCAGACAGTTGATGCACAGCCATGGCGTACATCACACTGCGGTTATAACGCGTAATCGCGTAGAAATTCTTCAGGCCCATCCAGTACTCAGGGCCCTGTTCGCCTTCCAGGCGAATGGCGGTGACAGGCATGTCGTCACGCAGCGCATCATGACTCGACCAGCCCAGCGCCCGCAACTCCCCGACGGTTTTCGTCGGTTCGATGCCCTCGCTCAGGCCCTCGTCCACCTGCTCGCCACGCACGTCGGCACGACTGACCACCGGTTGGCCGGCTTCCCAGCCGTGGCGCTTGAAATAGCTGGCAACACTGCCGATGGCATCGGTGGGGTTGGTCCAGATATTGATATGGCCATCGCCGTCGAAATCCACCGCATAGGCGCGGAAACTGCTGGGCATGAATTGTGGCAGGCCCATGGCCCCGGCATAGGACCCCTTGAGGGTCAGCGGATCGACCTGCTCCTCCCGGGCCAGCAACAGGAATTCACGCAATTCCTTGCGGAAGAACTCGGCGCGCGGCGGGTAATCGAAGCCCAGGGTCGACAGAGCATCGATCACCCGGAAATTCCCGGTATTGCGGCCAAAGAAGGTCTCGACGCCGATGATAGACACGATGACCTGGGCCGGCACGCCGTACTCCTGCTCGGCGCGGGCCAGGGCGGCCTCGTGCTGGCGCCAGAAGTCCACGCCCCGGGCGATGCGCGCCTCGGTGATGAACATCGGCCGGTACTCGCTCCACTGCTTGACCCGCTCGGCGGGCCGGGAGATCGCGTCGAGGATCGACTGCTTGCGTTCAGCCTCGCGGAACACCCCCATCAGTTGTTCACCGGCAAAGCCATAGTCGCGGGTCATTTCACCGACGAATTCGGCCACCTGCGGCGAGCCCTCGTATTCACCGGCCAAGGCGTGCGACGCACCGCCCAGGAGGCTGATCAGGCCGACCCACGCATGTCGCGTCGACCAGCCACGCATTGCTTGCATTGAACTCTTCACCTTATTCAAACCTGTGCGATCCACTTGCGGTGGGTATGGATCGACATCAAGACCCCAAACGCTGACAGTAGCGTCACCAGCGAAGTTCCTCCGTAGCTGATGAAGGGCAACGGCACTCCCACAACCGGCAACAAACCACTGACCATACCGATGTTGACGAAAACGTAAACAAAAAACGTCATGGTCAGGCTGCCCGCCAGCAACTTGCCGAACAGGGTTTGCGCCTGAGCGGTGATGACCAGCCCCCGGCCGATCAGCAACAGGTAGATCAGTAGCAGCAGGCAGATACCCACCAGGCCGAACTCCTCGCCCATCACGGCGATGATGAAGTCGGTGTGGCTTTCCGGCAGGAAGTCCAGGTGCGACTGGGTGCCCATCAGCCACCCCTTGCCGAATACCCCGCCGGAGCCGATAGCGGCCTTGGACTGAATGATGTTCCAGCCGGTGCCCAACGGATCGCTTTCCGGGTCGAGGAACGTCAGGATGCGCTGCTTCTGATAGTCGTGCATCACGAAGTACCACATGGCGATCGACACCGGTATCGCAATGGCAATCACGCTCAGGATCCAGCGCCAGCGCAACCCGCCCATGAACAACACGAAGGCGCCACCGGCCAGGATCAGCAGTGAAGTGCCGAGGTCCGGCTGGCGCACGATCAGGATGAACGGGATGCCGATCAGCAACAGGCTGATGCACACGTGCTTGAGCTGCGGCGGCAAGGTGCGCTTGGACAAGTACCAGGCGATGGTCGCCGGCATGATGATCTTCATGAATTCCGAAGGCTGGAAGCGGATCACCCCGGGGATGTTGATCCAGCGCGTGGCCCCCATGGCGTTATGGCCCATCACGTCCACCACCACCAACAGGCTCACGCCCACCACATAGGCCAGCGGCACCCAGCGCGCCATGAACCGTGGTTCGAGCTGGGCAATGACGACCATCGACACCAGCCCGATGCCGAACGAAGTGGCCTGCTTGGCCAGCAGGTCCCAGCTCTTGCCACTGGCCGAATACAACACGAACAGGCTGCCCGCAGCCAGGATCAGCAGCAGGACCAGCAGCGGACCGTCGATGTGTATGCGCTGCAACAGTGTGGCGCGACGGCGCATCACATCTTCGCTGGAGAGGATCCGGTCGAAATTATTCTTCACGGGCCGGAGCCTCCGCGGTGGTGGGACTTGCGTACTCTGGCTTGAGCTGACCGTGTTCATCCAGCAGCCAGGCATCCATGACCTGGCGCACCACTGGCGCGGCGACGCCGGAGCCCGACTCACCGTTCTCGACCATGACCGCCACGACGATCTTCGGATTGTCGGCCGGGGCAAAACCGACGAACAGGGCGTGGTCACGGTGGCGTTCCTGGACCTTGGAGCGATCGTACTTCTCGCCCTGCTTGATCGCGACCACCTGGGCCGTACCGCTCTTGCCGGCGATGCGGTAAGGCGATCCGATTGCCGCCTTGCGCGCCGTACCCCGGGCACCGTGCATCACTTGCTGCATGCCGTTGTTGACCTTCTGCCAGTCCGACGGATTGTGCAGGATGATGTCCGGCATCGGGTCCGGGTCCACGGGCGCCTGGCCTTCGATGGTCTTGGCCAGGTGCGGGCGATGCCACTTACCCTTGCTCGCCACCAGCGCCGTGGCCTGGGCCAGTTGCAAAGGCGTTGCCTGCATGTAGCCCTGGCCGATCCCCAGGATCAGGGTTTCACCCGGGAACCACGCCTGGCGTCGGGTCGCCCGCTTCCATTCCCGGGACGGCATCAGGCCGGGCGATTCCTCGAACATGTCCAGGGAGACTTTCTTGCCGATGCCGAACTTGCCCAGGTAGGACGCCAGCCGATCGATCCCCAGCTTGTGTGCCAGGTCATAGAAGTAGGTATCGTTGGAACGCATGATCGCCGTTTCCAGGTCCACATAGCCGTCGCCGGTACGGTTCCAGTTGCGGTACTTGTGGTCGTAATTGGGCAGCATGTAGTAGCCGGGGTCGAAGACCCGGCTCGAAGCGGTCACCACGCCAGAGTCCAGCCCGGCAATCGCCACGGCCGGCTTGATGGTCGAGCCCGGCGGATAGAGGCCGCGCAATACACGGTTGAACAGGGGCCGGTCGATGGAATCGCGCAACTCGGCATAGGCCTTGAAGCTGATGCCGGTAACGAACAGGTTCGGGTCGAAACTCGGCTGGCTGACCATCGCCAGGACCTCGCCGGTGGCCGGGTCCAACGCAACCACGGCGCCGCGTCGTCCGCCCAGGGCCGCTTCGGCGGCTTCCTGCAACTTGATGTCCAGGCTCAGAACAATGTCCTTCCCGGGGATCGGGTCGGTGCGCTTGAGAACCCGCAATACGCGACCGCGGGCGTTGGTCTCGACTTCTTCGTAACCCACCTGGCCGTGCAGCTCGGGCTCGTAGAAGCGCTCGATGCCGGTCTTGCCGATGTGGTGGGTACCGCTGTAGTTGACCGGATCGAGGCTCTTGAGCTCTTTTTCGTTGATCCGCCCCATGTAACCGACCGAGTGGGCGAAATGCGCCCCCTGGGGATAATGACGCACCAACTGCGCCACCACCTCGACGCCCGGCAGGCGGAACTGGTTCACCGCAATCAGCGCTATCTGCTCTTCGGTCAATTCGAACAGGATCGGCACCGGCTCGAACGGTCGACGCCCCTGGCGCATGCGTTTTTCGAAGATGGCCCGGTCCTCGGGCGTCAGTTGCAGCACTTCGACGATGACATCCAGCACATGCTGCCAATCGCCGGAGCGCTCGCGGGTCATGCTCAGGCTGAAGCTGGGCCGGTTGTCGGCCACCACCACGCCATTGCGGTCGAAGATCAAGCCACGGGTCGGCGGGATCGGCTGCACATGCACACGGTTGTTTTCCGACAGGGTCGAGTGGTACTCGTACTGGATCACCTGGAGGAAATAGAGCCGCGCAATCAGCACGCCAATCAGCGTTATCACCGTGATAGCACCGAACACGACGCGACTTCGCACCAGGCGGGCGTCTTTTTCGTGGTCCTTGATGCGGATCGGCTGAGGCATGAGGGCAGGATTACTTGTGGTAAGGGTGCCCGGACAGGACTGTCCAGGCACGATACAACTGTTCACCGATCAGAATCCGCACCAACGGGTGCGGCAACGTCAAGGGCGACAACGACCAGCGCTGGTCAGCCCGGGCACAGACTTCCGGCGCCAGCCCTTCCGGGCCGCCGACCATGAAATTCACCGTGCGCGAGTCCAGCCGCCAGCGATCGAGCTCGACCGCCAGTTGCTCGGTGCTCCAGGGCTTGCCGTGGACCTCGAGGGTAACGATGCGCTCGTTCGGCCCGACCTTGGCCAGCATGGCTTCGCCTTCCTGGCGAATGAAGCGCGCCACGTCGGCGTTCTTCCCACGGGTGTTGAGCGGAATTTCCACCAGTTCCAGGGCCAGCTCGGAAGGAAGACGCTTGGCATACTCATGCCAGCCTTCTTCCACCCACTTGGGCATGCGGGAACCGACGGCGATCAGGCGCAGTCGCACAGCGATCCCTTACTGCTGGTCTTTGTTGAGCTTGGTGAAGTGCTCATGGGTGTTTTCAGGGCTGTGGTGACGGGCATCCGCCGCACGGCTCTGTTCGGCACCGGCCCACAGGCGCTCCAGGTCATAGAACTGGCGTGCCGAGGCGGTCATCATGTGCACGATGACATCATCCATATCCAGTAGCACCCAGTCGCTGTCGCCCTTGCCTTCTTCACCCAGGGGCTTGATACCCTGGGCTTTGACCGCTTCGCGGACTTTGTCCAGCATCGCGCCGATCTGGCGGTTGGAGGTACCGGTGGCGATGATCATGAAGTCCGTGATGCTCTGTTTTTCACGAACGTCGATCACCTGGATGTCCTGGGCCTTGACGTCTTCCAGGGCTGCAACGGCCACCTTGACCAGCTCTTCGCCGGCCAGTACGGCACCGGTGTGAGCCTCCACGGGCAGCGGGGCGCTCTTGAAGGTGCCCTTGCGCTTTACTTTGCTTACGTCTTTGTCAGTCATATAAAACTCGTTTTGCTCGTATATTCGGGCGCTTCGCTACACGCATTCACGTGCCTTGAAGCGGCCTCGTTCAGTTCGACGCACGGTACAGCCCGTGCGCATCGATGTAGGCCAGGACCGCGTCGGGCACCAGGAAACGTACCGACTTACCGCTGGCCAGCAGTTGACGGATCTGGGTGGCGGATACCGCGAGCGGTGTCTGCCAGACGAATGCAATCTGTCCGCTCGGCCCCTTGAGGGCCAGCGGGTCGCTCACCGAGCGTGCCGCCAACAGGTTGCGCAGGGCATCCGGCGGCTCGCTGTCGGCATCCGGGCGTTGCAGCACCAGGATGTGGCAATGCTGGAGCAACTCTTCCCAGCGGTGCCAAGTGGGCAGGCCGCAAAATGCGTCCCAGCCCAGAAGCAGAAAAACCTGGGCATCGGCGGGCATTTCAGCGCGCATCAGCTCCAGGGTGTCAATGGAGTAGGACGGTTTGTCCCGCTGCAATTCGCGGGCGTCCACCACCAGCGGCGACACTCCGGCCACCGCGCACTCGACCATCGCCAGACGGTCCTGCGCCGACACCTGCGGCGTATCCCGGTGAGGTGGCCTGGCGTTTGGCGTCAGGCGTAGCTCATCGAGGCCCAGGGCGTCGGCGACTTCCAGCGCACCGCGCAGATGGCCGATGTGCACCGGGTCGAACGTGCCGCCCAGGATACCTATACGCCGGGGCGGGACTGTCGTCGTCACAGCGGCTGACGGGTCGAGGTCGCCCAAGTCAGACCGGCTCCTGTCCGCGCAACTGGCCATCACCGACCACGACGTACTTCTCGCAGGTCAGGCCTTCGAGGCCCACTGGGCCGCGGGCGTGCAGCTTATCAGTAGAAATGCCGATTTCGGCGCCCAATCCGTATTCAAAGCCGTCGGCGAAGCAGGTCGGGGTGTTGATCATTACCGACGCCGAATCCACTTCAGCCACGAAGCGCCGGGTTTCGCCCAGATGCTCGCTGACGATGGCGTCGGTGTGATGGGAGCCATGACGATTGATGTGCTCGATGGCCTGGTCCAGCCCGTCGACCACGCGGATCGACAGGATCGGCGCCAGGTATTCGGTGTTCCAGTCCTCTTCGGTGGCTTGCGCCGCCTCGATGATCGCCCGGGTGCGCTCGCAACCCCGCAGTTCGACGCCTTTTTCGCGGAACTGGGCGGCCATCGCCGGCAGGAAGTCCTGGGCAACGGCCTGGTCCACCAGCAGGGTTTCCATCGCGCCGCAGATGCCGTAACGATAGGTCTTGGCGTTGAAGGCGATGCGCTGGGCCTTTGGCAGGTCGGCGTGAGCACTGACGTAGACGTGGCAGATCCCGTCCAGGTGCTTGATCACCGGTACGCGGGCATCGCGGCTGACCCGCTCGATCAGCCCCTTGCCGCCACGCGGCACGATGACATCGACGAATTCGGGCATGGTGATCAATGCGCCGACAGCGGCGCGGTCGGTGGTTTCCACCACTTGCACCACAGCGGCCGGCAGACCGGCTTCGGCCAGGCCGCGCTGGATGCAGGCGGCAATGGCACGGTTGGAATGAATCGCCTCGGAACCGCCGCGCAGGATGGTCGCGTTACCGGACTTCAGGCACAGGCTCGCGGCGTCGATGGTCACGTTCGGCCGCGACTCGTAGATGATCCCGACCACGCCCAGGGGCACGCGCATCTTGCCGACCTGAATACCCGATGGCCGGTAGCTCATGTCGCGGATCGCCCCGACCGGGTCCGGCAGCGCCGCCACCTGGCGCAGACCGACGATCATGCCGTCGATGCGCGCCGGGGTCAGGGCCAGGCGCTCGAGCATGGCCGGCTCTAGGCCATTGGCCCGGCCGGCGGCCAGGTCCAGCTCGTTGGCGGCGGACAACTCGGCGCGAGCGGCGTCCAGCGCATTGGCGGCGGCTTGCAGGGCGCGGTTTTTCTGCGCGGTGCTGGCACGGCCGATGATGCGCGACGCTTCGCGAGCGGCGCGACCCAGGCGGGTCATGTAGTCAAGAACGGACTCAGTCATGGTCTGTGTGGTCTTGGCGAAGAGGAAAGCGGCAGATTATAGCTGTCGTAACCCTCGACTAACAGCATGGACTCACAGTGGTGACCGGCGGAGGCGCAAAACTGTCAGGAATTTCACCTGTTCAGCGGTGATTAAGATTTCCATTGCTATGATCGCCCTTCCTTTGGCCTCAGTTCGTCTACCGCCATGACCGATTCGCCTCATACGCCAAACGCCCTGCCCCACGCCTTCTTCGACCGCGACGCCCAGGTGCTCGCCAGGGACCTGCTGGGCAAGATCATTCGCCACAAGGTCGGTGACCTGTGGCTCAGCGCCCGAATCATCGAGACCGAAGCCTACTATTTCGCCGAAAAGGGCAGCCACGCCTCCCTGGGCTATACGGAAAAACGCAAGGCCCTGTTTCTCGACGGCGGCCACATCTATATGTACTACGCCCGGGGTGGCGACTCATTGAACTTCAGCGCCCAGGGGCCGGGCAATGCGGTACTGATCAAATCGGCGTACCCCTGGGTCGATGGCATCTCCGGCCCGGACAGCCTGGCGCGGATGCAACTGAACAACCCCGACGCCCAGGGCCGTCCACGCACACCGCAGAAGCTCTGCGCCGGCCAGACCTTGCTGTGCAAGGCCCTGGGGCTGAAGGTGCCGGAATGGGACGCCAAACGCTTCGATCCCCAGCGGCTGTTGGTGGAAGATATCCAGGTACCGACGGTCAATGTGATCCAGACCACCCGCCTGGGCATCCCATTGGGACGCGACGAACACCTGCCCTACCGTTTCGTCGACGCCGCCTACGCGCCCTGGTGTACCCGCAACCCGTTGCGGCGTGGACAGGTCGAGGGGCGCGATTATTTTTTGCTGCCATGAGCGATGCAACACAATTTCCTGTGGGAGCCGAGCTTGCTCGCGATGGCGTCTGCACATTCAATGCTGATGTTGACTGACACACCGCTATCGCGAGCAAGCTCGGCTCCCACAGAGAACCTGCGCGAACCAGTTTTTTTTGCTTCACAACAGATCCCCTGTGGGAGCGAGCCTGCTCGCGATGGCGTCCGTACATCCAATATTGATGTTGACTGACACACCGCTATCGCGAGCAGGCTCGCTCCCACAGTAAAACAATGCACATTCAATGGAGTTGTATTTATGGGCCCATGGCTCGATAGCATCACTGGCTGGCTGGCTGCCAACCCGCAATGGCTGGCGGTGGCGGTGTTCATCGTGGCGTGCGTGGAGTGCCTGGCGATTGCCGGGTTGATCGTCCCGGGCACCGTGCTGCTGTTTGCCGTGGCGGTGCTGGCAGGCAGTGGCGCGCTATCCCTGGGCGAGACGCTGTTGCTGGGTTTGCTTGGGGGCTTGCTCGGGGACGTGGTGTCTTATTTTCTCGGCCGGCACTTCCACCAGAACATCCGACGCCTGCCGGGATTGCGACACCACCCGGAGTGGATGAGTGCGGCGGAAAGCTATTTCCAACGCTACGGCATCGCCAGCCTGCTGGTAGGGCGTTTTATCGGCCCGCTGCGACCGATGCTGCCGATGGTGGCCGGAATGTGCGACATGCCCTTCCCCCGCTTTGCCGCCGTCAGCCTGCTGGCCGCGTCGGGCTGGAGCGTGGCGTATCTGCTGCCCGGCTGGGCCACCGGAGCGGCGATTCGCCTGCCACTGCCCGAAGGTTTCTGGCCACAGGCCGGCATCGTCATCGGCAGCATTGCGGTAATGATCGGGTTGAGTGTCAACAGCAGCCTACGGCGTCATCGACACGCCACGGCGCTGATTGCCGGCCTGGGCCTGGTGATCCTGCTTGGCCTGTTCATCGGCTTCCGCTACCTGACGGCCTTCGACCAAGGGTTGATGACCCTGGTCCAGGAACATCGCAGCCCGATGCTGGACGAAATCGCCGTGACCTTCACGCTGATCGGCGAATTCCGCTTCATGCTGATCTTCAGCGCCTTGCTGACCGGATTGCTGTTGCTGGCCCGCCAATGGCGACAAGCAATCTTCGCCGGCGCCACCATGCTGTTCACTGCCCTGGCCAATACCGGCAGCAAGCACTTCTTTGCCCGCGTGCGCCCGGAGATCCTGACCGATCCGCTGACCAGCTATAGCATGCCCAGTGGCCATGCCTCCGGTTCGTTCGCGCTGTTCCTGACGCTCGCAGTCCTGGCCGGTCGCGGACAACCGCCACGCCTGCGCCTGACCTGGCTGCTGCTGGGCTGCCTGCCGGCGCTGGCGATTGCCTTGTCACGGGTGTATCTGGGCGCCCATTGGCCCAGCGACATCCTGGCCGGCGCCATGCTCGCCGCCTGCGTCTGCGCCGCCGTCCTCTGGCTGAGCCAGCGCCAGACCCCGTTGCCCGCCATGCCGCCGAAAATCTGGTGGCTGATCCTGCCGGCGCTGGTGGCGGCATTCAGCTTCTTCGCGCTGCGGCACCTGCCCCATGGGATGCTGCGGTATGCCTACTGAAACACTGGACCGGTAGGCACAGACGAACCCTGTGGGAGCGAGCCTGCTCGCGATGGCGGTGCCTCAGCCAGCACCTGCTTCGCTGACTCGCCGCCATCGCGAGCAGGCTCACTCCCACAATGATTTGCGGTGAACAGCCTCAGGCGAAGAGCTCGCCCTGCAACTCATCGAGCAGCGCCTGAATCGCATCCAGGCGCTGTTGCGGATCATCCAGTTGCAGCAAGTCGATCTTGTCCAGTTCATTGAACGGCAACAGGTAAGCCAGTTGATTGGCGAGCGACTGCTGGCCGGTCGCTTCGGTGCCCATGTTCAGGGCCTCGACCATCGGATGCTCGGCCAGGGCCTGGAGCAGCGCCACCAGGTCGGCGTCCTCGTCCTGCAGCGGTTGCTCCGGCTCATCCTCCAGCCACTCGACGTCGGCCACGGTGAGCTGGTCGGGCTGGACACTGCTGTCATGCACGATAAAACGGCGTCCGCCCTGCACACGAATTCCCAGCAGGCCATTGTCCTGCTGGGAAAAGTCGGTGATCAGCGCCTCACAGCCGACCCGTGCATAACCTAGCGGCGCAATCCCGACTTCCTGCCCGTCCAGGATGCACACCACTCCGAACCCTTCGCCCTTTTTCATGCAGCGCCCGATCATGTCGAGGTAACGTGCCTCGAATATCTGCAGATCGAGGATGCAGCCGGGGAACAGCACGGTGTTCAACGGAAAAAGCGGCAAATTCATAACTATTTCCTAGACCGTCATCGACACCACCAGCGGCAGCAGCACCGCCGTGGCCACACCCATCAGACTCATCGCCAGCGCCGCAAAGGCGCCGGACTCTTCGCTTTCCTGCAACGCCACCGAAGTCCCCACCGCATGAGCCGTCAGACCCAGGGCCATGCCCCGGGCTTCAGGGCTGTGAACGCCCAGCCGGTTCAGGATGCTCGGGCCCAGGATCGCCCCGAGCACACCGGTGATCAAGACGAACACCGCCGCCATGGCCGCCACGCCGCCAATCTGCTCGGCCACCAACATGGCGATCGGCGAGGTCACTGACTTGGGCGCCATGGTCATCAGGATCATGTGCTCGGCGCCGAACGCCCAGCCGAGCAACACTGCGGAACCCGTGGCGAACACCCCGCCTATCACCAGCGTAGTAAAGATCGGCCAGAACAATTGCCGGATCCGTCGCAGGTTCAGGTACAGCGGCACCGCCAGCGCGACCGTGGCCGGCCCCAGCAGGATGCTGAGGATTTCAGTACTCTTGCGGTATTCGGCGTAGGTAATGCCGCAACTGACCAGCACACCGATCAACAGCACCATCGACATCAATACCGGTTGCAGGAATACCCAGCGGGTCTTCTCGAATGCCGCCAGTACCAGTTGATAGGCCCCCAGGGTAATGCCGATGCCGAACAGCGGATGATGGATCACCGACGCCCAGGCGCCCTGCCAGTCGAGGATCATGGGTTGTCCTCCTCCACGGCAGCGACGTGACGCCGACCCAGGCGCTGCATCAGCACCCCGGTGAACGCCATGGACAGGACCAGCGACAACACCAGCGCGCCGACGATGGCCCAGAAATCGGCGGCGATGGCCCGGGCGTAGACCATCACTCCCACCGCAGGCGGCACCAGCAGCAGCGGCAGATAACGCAGCAGGCTGCTGGCGGCCAGGCTCAATGGCTCGGCGACTTCGCCACGAACGATCAAATAGCCGAGCAACAGCAGCAGGCCGATGATCGGCCCCGGCAGCACCGGCAAGAACAAATGATTGATGGCGGTGCCCAGCAATTGGAACAGCACCAGCCAGGTCAGGCCCCGTAGCAACATCCGTCCTCTCCCCTGCAACCTCTACCCAATGAAAGCGCCCGCATTATAAGCATGCCCAGGCTATGGACCGGCATTCGTAAAAAGCATGGTCAGTGACCTGCCCTGTGCGTCATGTTGATCTACAGTGGTTCCCCGGGGGCGCTAGTGGCCTGTACACGAATCAGCCACACAGGCCACCGGCCCCATATCCCCATATCAAAGATAGAACCGTTGAACCAAGGAGAGTCTCAATGCCCTATGTTCCCGTTGCAGCGCTCAAAGATTATGTCGGCAAGGAACTCGGACGTTCCGACTGGCTGACCATCGACCAGGAGCGCATCAACCTGTTCGCCGAAGCCACAGGCGACTTTCAGTTCATCCACGTCGATCCGGTCAAGGCCGCACAGACGCCGTTCGGCAGCACCATTGCCCACGGCTTTCTGTCGCTGTCGCTGATGCCCAAGCTGATGGAAGACATCCTGATCCTGCCCGAAGGCGTGAAAATGGTCGTCAACTACGGACTGGACAGCGTGCGCTTCATCCAACCGGTTAAAGTCGATTCCAAGGTCCGGCTCAAAGTCGACCTGGTGGACGCCACCGAGAAAAAACCCGGCCAATGGCTGCTCAAGGCCACCGCCACGCTGGAAATCGAAGGTTCGGACAAACCCGCCTACATCGCCGAACCGCTGTCGCTCTGCTTCGTGTAGCTTCTCGCGCATGCGAAACCGCCCAGGCAGTTTCGCACCGCTTCTCTAGTTCTATCGCGCATAGCTGCGGCATACTCGTCGCCTGATTATCTGGATCCCGTTATGCGCTTACTTTTCCCCCTGGCTTTGACCCTCTTGCTGGCCGCCTGCGGCGATGGCGAATCACTGTTGCCGCCTGACGCACGCCTGCCCGATGGCGGACGCTATCGCGGCGATCTGGTGAACGGACTGCTGCAGGGCCAGGGACGCGTCGACTATCCCAATGGCAGTTGGTATGCAGGACAGTTCGACAAAGGCCAATGGCATGGCACCGGGGAATGGCACGGCAGCAATGGCGAGGTCTATCGCGGCCAGTTCCAGCAGGGCCTGTTCCACGGCCAGGGCAGCCTCGACACCCCCACCAGCAGCTACACCGGCGGCTTCAAGCTCGGGCGGCGGGACGGCGAAGGTACGCTCAAGGAAAACGGCGTCACCTACCGTGGCGAATTCAAGGCCGACCGCTATTCAGGCCTCGGTCGCCTGGAACTCGCCGACGGCAGCCAGTACCAGGGCCCATTCGCCAACGGCAAGCCCAACGGCGATGGCCAGCGCTTCGATGCCGCCGGCAACCAGTTCACCGGGCATTTCGTCGATGGTCAGCTCCAGGGCAAAGGCACGTTCAACAGCGCCGACGGCGATGTTTATATCGGCAGCTTCAAGAACAACCAGCTCAACGGCCGCGGCCGCTACGAAAATGCCGACGGCGATGTCTGGATCGGCCAGTTCAAGGACGGCGCGCTCACCGGCAAGGGTGAGCTGATCGGCGCCGATGGGAGCCATTACCTCGGTCGGTTCAATGAGTGGCGCTTTACCGGCCAGGGCCGCCTGAACCTTCCCGATGGCAGTTTTTACATCGGTGAGTTCGAAAACGACGGTTACCACGGGCGCGGCACCCTGGTGCTGACCGATGGCACGGTGCAAAGCGGCACCTGGGCCAACGGCCAGCGGGTGCGCGATGCCGATGGCAAGCTGCTGCCGGACGTACTCGAACTCGGCCTGCTGGCGCAGGGCCGCCTGCTGGATGACGCCCTGGCCCAGATCCCTGCTTCAACACCGGCGGTGGAGCTGTACAGCCTGACCTTGGGCGGCGACGGCAAGCAAAGCGTGTTCCTGCGCGAATCCGACTATGTCGCCAACATGCTCGCCAGCCGTTTCGGCGCGCAGGGCCAGATCCGCCTGGTCAATCATCGCGATCACCTGGGCGACCGCCCCATGGCAACCCGCGAAAGCCTGCGCCGCGCCGCCAGTACCCTGGCCGAACGCAGCGGCCCGGAAGACCTGATTTTCATCTACCTGACCAGCCATGGCACCAGCGAACATGAACTGGTACTCGACCAGCCACGCATGGAACTGGCCGACCTGCCCGCCGACGAACTGGCCGTGGTGCTGGCACCGCTGAAGAACCGCGACAAGATCGTGGTGATCTCGGCCTGCTACTCCGGCGGTTTCATCCCGGCGCTCAAGGACGAACGCACCCTGGTCATGACCGCTTCACGGGCCGACCGGGTGTCCTTCGGTTGCTCCGAGGAAGCCAACTTCACCTATTTCGGCGATGCGTTGTTCGCCCAGGCGCTGAACCAGACCGACGACCTGGAACAGGCTTTCAAGCTGGCCAAGGCCACTGTGGCCGAACGGGAGCAGGCCGATAATTTCGAGGCGTCCGAGCCGCAGATCTGGGCCCCCAGGACGGTCCTGTCCCACTGGCAACTGCTGCGCAAATTGCAGGCACGAAAAGCATTGCAAAGTGCTGCACTGAACGACGAGGCCAAAAAGAGCAACTAAGCTGAACCGTATCAAGGGGGAAACACTATGTACTTGACGCCTCAGCATGTTTTGCTCGCCGGCGCTACCGGATTGACCGGGGAACACCTGCTGGATCGGCTGCTCAACGAGCCGACCATCAGCCGCGTCCTGGCGCCCTCCCGCCGGCCGTTGGCCGAGCATCCACGCCTGGAAAACCCGGTTGGGGAACCGGCCGACGTATTGCCTCGCCTCAGCGGCCAGGTCGACATCGCCTTCTGCTGCCTCGGCACCACCATCAAGAAGGCCGGCTCGGAACAAGCCTTTCGCGCGGTGGACCTGGACCTGGTCGTGGCCTTCGCCAAACGTGCCCGGGCGCTGGGCGCACGGCATCTGGTGGTGATCAGCGCCCTGGGGGCTGATGCAAAGTCATCCATCTTCTACAACCGGGTCAAAGGCGAAATGGAAGCCGCGCTCAAGGCCCAGGACTGGCCGCAGCTGACCATCTGCCGTCCTTCCCTGCTGTTGGGCGAGCGCGTCGAACCCCGCCTGGCCGAGCAATTGGCCGGGCCCTTGTCGAAACTGATTCCCGGCAAATACCACGGCATCGAAGCCTGCCAACTGGCCCGCGCCATGTGGCGCCTGGCGCTGGAAGAGCAGGATGGGGTGCGGGTGGTGGAGTCGGACGAGTTGCGTAAGTTGGGTAAGTGACTCTTAAGGCTGCTGAAACAGGATTTTCAGCAAGCAAACTGTGGGAGCAAGGCTTGCCCGCGATGAAGTTGACGCGGTTCTTGCCTTGGAACCGAGGCGACCGCATCGCGAGCGAGCTTTGCTCCCACCGAAAGTGCCCTCGCCATAAAGGCCAGGACTCGGTGGTTACAACCCACCCGTCGCCTGGAACCCCACCCCAATCGCCGTAAACAACGACAACGGCAATAACAAGGTGTCGAGCAACGCACTGCCCGGCAGATCGACGCCAGGATAGCTCGGGGCTTCGGCGCCAAAGCGATCCTTGGCGCAGCAGCCGCCGTTGAGGGCGTAAAGATCCAGGCGAGTGCCCGCATACACCACCGGCGCGCCAGGCTTGGCGGCATCGAGGGTGCGGACGGTGGCGCAGCCGGTCAGTTGCAGCGCCAGCAGTACGATCAGCAGCTTATTCATCGCTGCTCAAATGGTGCTCGCCCCAGCGCGGCAACATGTCCTGGGGGATATTCAACAGGTTGAGAATCCGCGCGACCACGAAATCGATCAGGTCGTCGATGGTCTGCGGCTGGTGATAGAAGCCCGGCGAGGCCGGCAGGATAGTCACGCCCATGTTCGACAGCTTGAGCATGTGCTCCAGGTGAATGCTCGAATACGGAGCCTCCCGCGGCACGAGGATCAACTGGCGACGCTCCTTGAGCGTCACATCCGCGGCCCGTTCGATCAGGTTGTTACAGGCCCCGGTGGCAATCGCCGACAGCGTGCCGGTGGAACACGGCACCACCACCATGGCCGCCGGCGAGCCGGAGCCCGACGCCACCGGCGACATCCAGTCTTCCTTGCCATACACCCGGATCTGCCCCGCCGCCGCACCGGTGTACTCGGTGAGGAAGGCCTGCATCATCTGGGTCCTGGCCGGCAGGGTCACGTCGGTTTCCGTGGCCATCACCAACTGCGCGGCCTTGGAAATGAGGAAATGCACCTCGCGGTCTTCGCGCACCAGACAATCGAGCAGACGCAAGCCGTACTGGGCGCCGGACGCACCGGTCATCGCCAGCGTGATGCGCTCCGGACCGTTGCTCTCGAAGCGAGTGTTCATTGCAGCGCCTCAGCCAGTTTGCCGTGCAGGCCGCCGAAGCCGCCGTTGCTCATGATCACCACGTGGGTGCCGGGCTGGGCCTGGCTCTTCACGCGCTCGATGATGCCCTCCAGAGAATCGCTGACAATCGACGGCACCGTGCACAGTGCGGCCGTGGCCCCCAGGTCCCAACCGAGGTTGGCCGGCGCATACCAGATCACCTGATCGGCATCGACCACGCTTTCCGGCAGGCCATCGCGGTGGGCGCCGAGCTTCATCGAGTTGGAGCGCGGCTCGATGATCGCGATCAGCGGCGCATCGCCAATACGCTTGCGCAAACCGTCGAGAGTGGTGGCAATGGCGGTCGGGTGGTGGGCGAAATCGTCATAGATGGTGATGCCCCGCACTTCAGCGACCTTCTCCATGCGGCGCTTGACGCTCTTGAACGCACTCAACGCGGCAATGCCCATCGACGGAACCACGCCCACATGACGGGCAGCCGCCAAGGTGGCCAGGGCATTGGCAACGTTGTGCTGGCCGGTCAGTTCCCACTCCACGACGCCTTGGGACTGGCCCTCGAACATCACCTCGAACTGCGAACCGTCATCCTTCAGCAACTTCACTTGCCACTGTCCGCCCGCGCCGGTGGTCTGCACCGGGGTCCAGCAGCCCATTTCGATGACCCGCTGCAAGGCCGGCTCGGTGGTCGGGTGAATCACCAGGCCTTCGCTTGGAATGGTGCGCACCAGATGGTGGAATTGCCGCTCGATGGCCGCCAGATCAGGGAAGATGTCCGCGTGATCGAATTCCAGGTTATTCAAGATCGCCGTGCGCGGGCGGTAGTGGACGAATTTCGAACGCTTGTCGAAAAACGCGCTGTCATATTCATCGGCTTCGATCACGAAGAACGGCGTACCGCCCAAGCGCGCCGACACCGAGAAATTCTGCGGCACGCCGCCGATCAGGAAGCCGGGGCTCATGCCCGCGTGCTCCAACACCCAGGCGAGCATGCTGCTGGTAGTGGTCTTGCCATGGGTACCCGCCACGGCAAGGACCCATCGGCCCTGCAATACGTGATCGGCCAGCCACTGCGGCCCGGACACATACGGCAGGCCTTTGTTGAGCACGTACTCCACCGCCGGATTGCCACGGGACATGGCGTTGCCGATGACCACCAGGTCCGGCGCCGGATCCAGTTGCGCCGGGTCATAACCCTGGGTCAGCTCGATGCCCTGAGCTTCCAGTTGAGTGCTCATCGGCGGGTAGACGTTGGCGTCGGAACCGGTCACATGATGGCCCAGCTCCTTGGCCAGGACCGCCATCGAACCCATGAAAGTGCCGCAAATACCGAGAATATGGATGTGCATAGTCGACCTCGTAAAACATGGCCGCAGGTTAGCCTAGGGAGGGGGAAATCGCACCTTGTCTTTCAACTTGTGGGAGCAAGGCTTGCCCGCGATGAACGATGACGCGGACTTTCATGGAATCGTGTCAAGGCTATCGCGGGCAAGCCTTGCTCCCACAGGGCTTCGGTGCCTGGAGGAGCTGTGATCAGCGAGCGATCGCGTGTTTGCGCAGTTTCCGGTAGAGGGTATTACGGCTGATGCCCAACTGCTCGGCCGTGTTGGTCATGTGCCAGCGGGTCTGTTCCAGCGCATTGAGCAATGCCAGCCGCTCCGCGTCTTCCAGCGGATGTTCGGACGCGGGTGTTTCCTCCAACGCCGGCCGTGTCTGGCGAATCATCGCCGGCAGGTCTTCCAGCCCGATCCTGCCACCGTCGCATAACGCGGCAAGGGTGCGCAGGACATTGCGCATCTGCCGCACATTGCCCGGCCAGTCGAACGCCAACAGCGCCCGGCGCGCCGGTTCGTCGATGGACACTGCCTCGGTGCCACTTTCCTCGGCCAGCAAGAAGTCCAGCAACTGCGACTTGTCGCTGCGCTCGCGCAACGCCGGCAGAGGGATTTCCAGGCCGTTGAGCCGGTAGTACAGATCTTCGCGGAAGCTGCCGTCCTGCACTCGCTCAAGCAATTGCCGGTGGGTGGCGCTGATGATGCGCACATTCACCGTCTCGGGTTCGCCACCGATGGGCACCACCTGACGATCTTCCAGCACCCGCAGCAAGCGGGTCTGCAAGGCCAAGGGCATGTCGCCGATTTCATCCAGGAACAGGGTGCCGCCGTCGGCCTGCTGCAGCTTGCCGCGCATGCCTTCCTTGCGGGCACCGGTAAAGCTGCCGCCGCGATAGCCGAACAGCTCGCTCTCGATCAGGCTTTCGGGGATGGCCGCGCAATTGAGGGCAACGAAGTTCTTCCCTGCACGCTGACTGGCGTGATGCACGGCCTTGGCGAAGGCTTCCTTGCCGCAACCGGTTTCCCCGTTGATCAGCAGCGGGACATCACGCTCGAACACCCGCAACGCCTTGCGAAAATGCTCCTGCAGTTGCGCATCCCCCAGGCAGATGCCCGACAGTCGCGCAGGCTCCATGGCTTTGGGCGCCGGGACAAGCGGAACCGGGATGCTACGAGGCTGCCCCCGCAGCACCGCGAACAAATGCCGACCGTCACGGGTGCGCAGCGGCCAGCTGGCGCTGGCATGGACGCTGGTCCGGCCCAGCAATTCATCCAGTGAACAATCGAAAAACGCTTCTACCGGCTGGCCCAGCAAGCCACCGCGAATATGCCCCAGCAGGTTGAGCGCACTCTGGTTGACGGCGCAGATCCGCCCTTCGCCGTCGAACGCCAGCAAGCCTTCGCTGAACAACCCCACGGACTCGGCCTGCAAATGAAAGCGCAGCAGCCAGTGATGGTCGAAGCAGCGCAGGAAATAGCAGCTCTCGATCATCTTCGCCGAGAGATTGACCAGCGCCATGGTGTGGAACTGGCTCTGGCGCGACACGTCCGGCCGGGCCGAGGACACGTCGAGCACCGCCAGCAGTTCGCCATGTGGGTCGAACACCGGGCTGGCCGAGCAGGTCAGGCCGGTGTGGCGACCACGAAAATGTTCTTCCTGATGGATGGTCAGTGCCTGGCGCTCCACCAGGCAGGTGCCGATGCCATTGGTGCCTTCGCAGGCTTCGCTCCAGTCGGCACCGAGCCAGAGCCCGGCCCGTTCGAAAATCTTGCGCTCGCTGGGAGCGGTGACACAGTTGAGGATCACGCCCCGGGCGTCGGTGAGCAGCACCGCGTGGCCGGCGCCGGACAATTGCTGGTGCAGGCTGGTCATTTCGGAACCGGCAATGTGCAGCACTTGCTGCAGACGCTCGCGGCTTTCCAGCACCCGACCATGTTCGAGCACCGTCGGCGCCAGGTTCTGGGCCGGGTCGAGGTGATAGTCCTCAAGGCAGCGCAGCCAGGAGCGGGCAATCGACGGATCGCTGCCGGGTCCTTGCAGATGGGCCTTGCCCTGGGTCACCGTCAGGACCTGCTGGGCATGGCGACTCAAATGGTTGCTGTGCATTTCTTATTATTCTCCCCGAAGGTTGCGGCCTTGCTGGAGTCACTGCTGAACACCTAGCCCCAGGTAAAGGGTTGTTTCTGTGGGAGCAAGGCTTGCCCGCGATTGCCTTGGCGCGGATCACAGGTAGACCGCGTCATCGTTCATCGCGGGCAAGCCTTGCTCCCACAGGATGCCCGACGTCTCCATCGATATTTGGGCAACTCACAGATCGCCCCAGCATCCTCCAGGCACAAGCGCTTTGCAATGCTGGCGTGACCCGTCGGTAAACGGCTGTCTCACAATTGGCACAAAGTGTCACACACCCTGTATCGCAATCGTCACGCGTAGCCTCCATTGGTCCGATGAAACCCTCCGAAAGTCTTGATTTTCGGGCTCTGCACGGCAATGGCCCAACCTTTGCTCTAGGCTTAATTACCGGCGCTCTATTTGCGCGGCCTCCCGTATAAGCACAAAAGCCAAGGAGAACTCATCATGCGTTACGCTCACCCCGGTACTGAAGGCGCTATCGTTTCGTTCAAGAGCAAATACGGTAACTACATCGGCGGCGAGTTCGTCGCGCCTGTCAAAGGTCAGTACTTCACCAATACTTCCCCGGTCAATGGCCAGCCCATTGCCGAATTCCCACGCTCCACGGCCGAAGACATCGAAAAAGCCCTGGACGCCGCCCACGCGGCCGCTGATGCCTGGGGCGCCACCTCGGTTCAGGCCCGTTCGCTGATCCTGCTGAAAATCGCCGACCGCATCGAACAGAACCTCGAAACCCTGGCGATCACCGAATCCTGGGACAACGGCAAGGCCGTGCGCGAAACCCTCAACGCCGACATCCCCCTGGCCGCCGACCACTTCCGTTACTTCGCCGGCTGCCTGCGGGCCCAGGAAGGCAGCGCCGCCGAGATCGATGGCAACACCGTGGCCTATCACATCCACGAGCCGCTGGGCGTGGTCGGGCAGATCATCCCGTGGAACTTCCCGCTGCTGATGGCCGCCTGGAAACTCGCCCCGGCCCTGGCCGCCGGCAACTGCGTGGTGCTCAAGCCCGCCGAGCAAACCCCACTGGGCATCTGCGTACTCATGGAACTGATCGGTGACCTGCTGCCGCCCGGCGTGCTGAACGTGGTGCAAGGCTTCGGCAAGGAAGCCGGCGAAGCCCTGGCGACCAGCAAGCGCATCGCCAAGATCGCTTTCACAGGTTCGACCCCAGTCGGCTCGCACATCATGAAATGCGCCGCCGAAAACATCATCCCGTCTACCGTGGAACTGGGCGGCAAATCGCCGAACATTTTCTTCGAAGACATCATGCAGGCCGAGCCGAGCTTCATCGAGAAGGCTGCCGAAGGCCTGGTGCTGGCGTTCTTCAACCAGGGTGAAGTCTGCACCTGCCCGTCCCGCGCCCTGGTGCAGGAATCGATCTACGACGAATTCATGCAAGTGGTGATGAAAAAAATCGAGCAGATCAAACGCGGCGACCCGCTGGACACCGACACCATGGTCGGCGCCCAGGCGTCCGAGCAACAGTTCGACAAGATCCTCTCGTACCTGGAAATCGCCAAGGGCGAAGGCGCCCAGTTGCTGACCGGCGGCCAGGTGGAAAAACTCGAAGGCAACCTCGCCAGCGGGTACTACATCCAGCCGACCCTGCTCAAGGGCACCAACAAAATGCGGGTGTTCCAGGAAGAAATCTTCGGCCCGGTGGTGAGCATTACCACCTTCAAGGATGAAGCCGAAGCCCTGGCGATCGCCAACGACACCGAGTTCGGCCTCGGCGCCGGCCTGTGGACCCGCGACATTAACCGCGCCTACCGCATGGGCCGGGCGATCAAGGCCGGTCGCGTCTGGACCAACTGCTACCACCTCTACCCGGCGCACGCCGCGTTCGGTGGCTACAAGAAATCCGGCGTGGGTCGTGAAACCCACAAAATGATGCTCGATCACTACCAGCAGACCAAGAACCTGCTGGTCAGCTACGACATCAATCCGTTGGGCTTCTTCTAAGCCTTGGGGGCGATGCAGGTCATCCTGCGTCGCCCTTTGGATAGCTATCGCGAGCAGGCTCGCTCCCACAGGGACTGTGGAGCAACACCTATCCCCTGTGGGAGCGAGCCTGCTCGCGATAGCGTCATCACCGACACACTCAGAATCAATGCCCTGTCGCTGGCATGAGCTTTGCGTATCCGCTCCAAACCCCCAACCGAAAGTCCAACAGATCAAAAAGAACAGCGAGGACTTATGACAACTACCACCCAACTCAAACCCACACTCGGCACACTCCATTTATGGGGCATTGCCGTCGGCCTGGTGATCTCCGGCGAATACTTCGGCTGGAGTTACGGCTGGGGCACCGCGGGGACCCTCGGGTTTCTGGTCACCGCGCTGATGGTGGCGCTGATGTACACCTGTTTCATCTTCAGCTTTACCGAACTGACCACCGCGATACCCCACGCGGGCGGGCCGTTCGCCTACAGCCGGCGGGCCTTTGGCGAGAAAGGCGGCCTGATTGCCGGGATCGCCACGCTGATCGAATTCGTCTTTGCGCCACCGGCCATCGCCATGGCCATCGGTGCTTACCTCAACGTGCAGTTTCCGGATCTGGACCCCAAGATCGCGGCGGTCGGTGCCTACATCGTGTTCATGACCCTCAACATTCTCGGCGTCAGCATCGCCGCGGCGTTCGAGCTGGTGGTCACCGTACTGGCGGTGGCCGAACTGCTGGTGTTCATGGGCGTGGTCGCACCGGGCTTCAGCTTCAGTAACTTCGTGCTCAACGGCTGGTCTGGTGCAAACGAGTTCAGCCTCGCTTCAATTCCGGGCATTTTTGCGGCGATCCCCTTCGCGATCTGGTTCTTCCTCGCCATCGAAGGCGCGGCCATGGCCGCCGAAGAAGCCAAGGACCCGAAACGCACGATCCCCCGCGCCTACGTCAGCGGCATCCTGACCCTGGTGTTCCTGGCCATCGGCGTAATGATCATGGCCGGCGGCGTGGGCGACTGGCGCCAGCTGTCGAACATCAACGACCCGCTGCCCCAGGCCATGAAAGCCGTGGTCGGCAACAACTCCACCTGGATGCACATGCTGGTGTGGATCGGCCTGTTCGGCCTGGTGGCGAGCTTCCACGGGATCATCCTCGGCTACTCGCGGCAGTTCTTCGCCCTGGCCCGGGCCGGCTACCTGCCACGGAGCCTGGCGAAACTGTCGCGCTTCCAGACCCCGCACCGGGCGATCCTGGCCGGCGGCGTCATCGGCATCGCGGCGATCTACAGCGATGGCCTGGTGAACCTGCAAGGCATGAGCCTGACGGCGGCGATGATCACCATGTCGGTGTTCGGCGCCATCGTGATGTACATCATCAGCATGCTCAGCCTGTTCCGCTTGCGTAAGGTCGAACCGAACCTGGAGCGCACCTTCCGCGCTCCGGGCTACCCCATCGTGCCGGGTATCGCACTGTTCCTGGCCGTGGTGTGCCTGGTGGCGATGGCCTGGTTCAATACCCTGATCGGGCTGGTATTCCTCGCCTTCATGATCGTCGGCTACCTGTACTTCCAACTGACCGCCAAGCAACGCTCCGATGCGCCGGCGGACGCTATGCTCACAGGTATCTGACAGTGCACCGGCGCCGGGCCAAACGGCCGGCGCCAGCCTTATGGAAGTGCACGCAGAGCCTGCTGGGGGATCTGTGTTCCTTGCCTGAACACAGATCCCCTTGTGTGCGAGCCTGCTCGCGATAGCGGTGTATCAGTCGACTAATGTTTTACTGACCCTCCGCTATCGCGAGCAGGCTCGCTCCCACATGGGTTTCTGCGGTGTACTTGAGTTATCAAGAGAACCAGGAGGACACCGCCCATGGCCGCATTCGCCCATTCCGTCGGCGCCCAGACCTATCGTTTCGACAGCCTCAAAGAGCTGATGGCCAAAGCCAGCCCGGCGCGTTCCGGGGATTTCCTTGCCGGTGTCGCGGCGCTCAACGACGGCGAGCGCGTGGCCGCGCAAATGGCCCTGGCTGACTTGCCCCTCAGCCATTTCCTGCAAGAAATGCTGATTCCCTACGAAGCCGACGAAGTCACCCGGCTGATCGTCGACACCCACGACAAACACGCCTTCGCCGTGGTCAGCCACCTCACGGTCGGCGGCTTTCGCGACTGGCTGCTCAGTGACGCCGCCGACGAACACAGCCTGCGGGCACTGGCCCCTGGCCTGACGCCGGAAATGGTCGCGGCCGTGTCCAAGATCATGCGGGTCCAGGACCTGGTGCTGGTGGCACAGAAAATCCGCGTGGTGACAAAATTCCGCGGCACCCTCGGCCTGCGCGGGCGTCTGTCCACGCGCCTGCAACCCAACCACCCCACCGACGAACCGGCCGGGATCGCCGCGAGCATCCTCGACGGCCTGCTCTACGGCAACGGCGACGCCATGATCGGCATCAACCCGGCCACCGACAGCACGGCCTCGATCTGCGCCATGCTGGAAATGCTCGACGCCATCATCCAACGCTACGACATCCCGACCCAGGGCTGCGTGCTGACCCACGTCACCACCTCCATCGAAGCGGCCAACCGTGGCGTGCCCCTGGACCTGGTGTTCCAATCCATCGCCGGCACCGAAGCGGCCAATGCCAGTTTCGGCATCAACCTCAACGTGTTGAAAGAAGGCTACGACGCCGGGCTCAGCCTCAATCGCGGCACCCTGGGCAACAACCTGATGTATTTCGAAACCGGTCAGGGCAGCGCACTGTCGGCCAACGCCCACCACGGCGTGGATCAACAGACCTGTGAAACCCGGGCCTACGCCGTGGCACGACACTTCAACCCGTTCCTGGTCAACACGGTTGTAGGCTTCATCGGCCCGGAATACCTGTACAACGGCAAACAAATCATCCGCGCCGGCCTCGAGGACCACTTCTGCGGCAAGCTGCTGGGCGTGCCGATGGGTTGCGACATCTGCTATACCAACCACGCCGAAGCCGACCAGGACGACATGGACACCCTACTGACCTTGCTGGGCGTGGCCGGGATCAACTTCATCATGGGCATCCCCGGCTCCGACGACATCATGCTCAACTACCAGACCACCTCGTTCCACGATGCCCTCTACGCCCGCCAGACCCTGGGCCTGAAGCCGGCGCCGGAGTTCGAGCAATGGCTGGCAAACATGGGCATCTTCACCCAGGCCGACGGCCGGGTGCGGTTCGGCGACAACCTGCCTCCGGCGTTTCGTCACGCCCTGGCTCACTTGGGATGAGTGACCTGCCGATGGACAAAAAACCTGTCGATTCGCAAAACCCCTGGCTGGAACTGCGTCGCCTGACCCCGGCGCGCATCGCCCTGGGCCGCACCGGCACCAGCCTGCCCACACAGGCGCAACTGGACTTCCAATACGCCCACGCCCAGGCGCGGGATGCGGTGCACCTGGCGTTCGACCACCAGGGCATTCGCGCACAACTGGCCGAGCGCGGCCGCGAGAGTCTGCTGCTGCACAGTGCCGCCAGCGACCGCAACAGTTATCTGCAACGCCCGGACCTGGGCCGACGCCTGGATGAAGCCTCGGCGCAAGCGCTGGACGATTATGCGGCGGCCCATCCCGGCGGTGTGGACCTCGCCATCGTGGTGGCCGATGGCCTGTCGGCGCTGGCGGTGCATCGCCATACCTTGCCGTTCCTGGCCCGCCTGGAAGAACAGATCGCCGCCGATGGGTGGTCGGTTTCGCCAGTCATCCTGGTGGAACAGGGCCGGGTCGCGGTGGCCGATGAAGTGGCTGAACGCCTTGGGGCAAAAATGTCGGTGATCCTGATCGGCGAACGTCCCGGCCTCAGCTCGCCCGACAGCCTGGGCCTGTATTTCACCTACAACCCCAAGGTCGGCCTGACCGACGCCTATCGCAACTGCATCTCCAATGTCCGGCTCGAAGGCCTGAGCTACGGCATGGCGGCCCATCGCCTGGTCTACCTGATGCGCGAGGCCTGTCGCCGACAGCTTTCGGGGGTCAATCTGAAGGACGAAGCCCAGGTGCACACTCTAGAGTCGGAAAACGGTGCCGATATGAAAGGTAACTTCCTACTGATGCCGCCCCAAAGCTGAACCGTGCATCCAATTGCGTTTTTGATCCAATTTCAGGCAGCATCAAAAGCACGGCAGCGCGCCGTTGTTGTCAGACTTTGTGTCGATCTTTGTAAACGGGACCTGCCATGCGGATTATTCAAGCGACCCTGGAACACCTGGACCTGCTGACCCCATTGTTCGTCAAATACCGGGAGTTCTATGGCTCGCTGCCATACCCGGACTCGTCCCGGGCCTTTCTCGAAAAGCGCCTGCGCCGCAAGGAATCGGTGATCTACCTGGCCTTGCCCGATGACGACGACAGCAAACTGCTGGGCTTCTGCCAGCTCTACCCAAGCTTTTCGTCGCTGTCCCTCAAGCGCGTGTGGATCCTCAACGACATCTACGTCGCCGAAGACGCCCGTCGCCAACTGGTGGCCGACCACCTGATCCGCACCGCGAAAAAAATGGCCAAGGAAACCAACGCCGTCCGCATGCGCGTCTCCACCAGCAGCAACAATGAAGTGGCGCAGAAGACCTACGAGTCCATCGGTTTCAAGGAAGACACCGAGTTCAAGAACTACGTGTTGCCAATCAGCGAAGATCTCACCTGAATGCCACTGATCGTTCCCACGCTCCGCGTGGGAACGCCGCCAGGGACGCTCCGCGTTCCGCTTCAGCAAAGGTGACGCAGAGCGTCACAGGATGCATTCCCACGCGG
Organism: Pseudomonas corrugata; assembly: GCF_001269905.1. GTDB lineage: Bacteria > Pseudomonadota > Gammaproteobacteria > Pseudomonadales > Pseudomonadaceae > Aquipseudomonas > Aquipseudomonas corrugata. The sequence continues at coordinate 107,661 of NZ_LHVK01000004.1, forward strand.
AGCGTGGGAACGATCAATCGACATTGCACAATCCGAAATCCCCCGCAACAAACTCAACACGCCCATCACATTACAGCCCGTATAATCCCGATCTTCCCGGCTTGTAAGGAAAAGCTACAAACCCGGTAGCCCTATTCAAAGCCAGACCCACAAGCCCGCCCAACCCGGCCGTCATCACAGGTGTATTGCATGGATTTCAATCCCCTCGACCTCATTCTGCATCTCGATGTGTACCTCGACATGCTGGTGACCAACTACGGCACGTGGGTCTACGCCATCCTGTTCCTGGTGATCTTCTGTGAAACCGGCCTGGTGGTAACGCCATTCCTGCCCGGTGACTCGCTGCTATTCATCGCCGGCGCCGTAGCCGCAGGCGGCAGCATGGACCCGGTGCTGCTGGGCGGCCTGCTGATGCTGGCGGCGATCCTCGGTGACAGCACCAACTACCTCATCGGCCGCACGGCGGGCGAGAAGCTGTTCAGCAACCCTAATTCAAAAATCTTCCGCCGCGACTACCTGCAGCAAACCCACGACTTCTACGACAAACACGGTGGCAAGACCGTGACCCTGGCGCGCTTCCTGCCGATCATCCGCACCTTCGCGCCCTTCGTCGCCGGCGTGGGGAAAATGCCCTATGCGCGCTTCTTCGGCTTCAGCGTGCTCGGCACCGTCCTGTGGGTCGGCGGCTTGGTCACCCTCGGCTACTTCTTCGGCAACGTACCCTTCATCAAGCAGAACCTGTCGCTGCTGGTGGTGGGCATCATTTTGGTATCGCTGTTGCCAATGATCATCAGCCTGGCCCGCAGCAAACTGGCCCAGCGTGCTTCGAAAGCCTGATCGCCCATGTGGTCCCTGAGCAACTGGTGCCGCCAACGCACCCTCGCCAAGCATCCCGTGGCCGAGGACACCTGGCAGCGCGTGCGTCATCACCTGAGCTTCCTCGACGGCATCAGCGCCGCCGAGGACCAGTGGCTGCGTGAAGCCTGCGTGCTGTTCCTGCGGGACAAACACCTGACCGCCCTGCCCGGCGTCGAATTGCATCAGGAACAACGCCTGCTGCTCGCCGCCCAGGCCCAATTGCCGCTGATGCACCTGGGCGAGCTGAACTGGTACCAGGGCTTCCACGAAATCGTCCTCTACCCCGACGACTTCCTCAGCCCCCAGCGCCATCGCGACGCCAGCGGCATCGAACACGAATGGGACGGCGAACACAGCGGCGAAGCCTGGCCCCAAGGCCCGATCATCCTGGCCTGGGACGGCGTGCTCGCCAGCGGTGGCTGGGACGGCTACAACCTGGTGATCCACGAACTGGCGCACAAACTCGACATGCTCAACGGCGACGCCAACGGCCTGCCACCGCTGCACGCCGACATGCGGGTCAGCGACTGGGCCGAAGCCATGCAACAGGCCTTCGACGACCTCAACCGCCAACTGGACCATAACCCGGACGCCGAAACCCTCATCGACCCCTACGCCGCAGAAAACCCGGCGGAATTCTTCGCCGTCACCAGCGAATACTTCTTCAGCGCCCCGGACCTGCTGCACCAGGCCTACCCGCGGGTCTATGAACAGCTAAAGGCTTTCTATCGCCAGGATCCTTTGGCCCGGCTGCGGCAACTTCAAGCTGAAGATCCGGTCTATCAGCCGTCATACTAAGGTCTCTAAGACCCTGGTAACGTGGCATCGATGGCTGAATATGCCTATAATCGCCGCCACTTTTGGTCAATCCGACCAGCCTTTTGGTCAACTAACGGGGGCACCGCCCAATGAGTTACAGCAAGATTCCGGCTGGCAAAGACCTGCCGAACGACATCTACGTTGCGATCGAAATTCCGGCCAACCACGCCCCGATCAAATACGAAATCGACAAGGACAGCGATTGCCTGTTCGTTGACCGCTTCATGGCCACCCCAATGTTCTACCCGGCCAACTACGGTTACATCCCCAACACCCTGGCCGACGATGGTGACCCCCTCGACGTGCTGGTCGTGACCCCTTACCCGGTTGCCCCTGGCTCGGTCATCCGCGCCCGTCCAGTCGGCATCCTGAACATGACCGACGACGGCGGCGGCGATGCCAAAGTCATCGCAGTGCCACACGATAAACTGTCGCAACTGTACGTCGACGTGAAGGAGTACACCGACCTGCCAGCGCTGCTGATCCAGCAGATCGAGCACTTCTTCGAGAACTACAAAGACCTCGAAAAAGGCAAGTGGGTCAAGATCGAAGGCTGGGCCGGTGCTGACGCCGCCCGCGAAGCGATCACCAAGTCGGTTGCCGCCTACAAAGGCTGAAACTGATTTAAAGAACAACCCCGGTTTGCACCGGGGTTTTTTTATGTCTTAATAGCGCTTAATACAAAATCGTATTAACAGCGTTTAACTGCGTTTATCCCGCCGCTTTCAAATCCTGCAAACGGAAAGATCGTCTTATAAATTTGAACGACTTGTTTATTGCTCAAAACACAGTCGCTCCTAAACTTTCCGTTTATGAAAAAGACCTCCAGTGGCGACCGCTTCAGAGCCCTTCTCAAAGAAGCACAAATCCGATCCGCCGACTTCGCGAAGTTATACGGCGTTAAATCGCAGCACGTGAACAACTGGTTCAACCGCGGCATCCCGCCGGGTCGTATCCACAGTATCGCCGGCCTGCTGACCGTCAGCCCGCAATGGCTCGCCCACGGCGAAGGTCCACAAACCCCGTTGGGCCTCGGCCCCGGCACCACCTATGACGCCGCCGAAGTCCAGGGCGTCTACAGCGTGGCGGAAACCCAGGACATCGAACTGCCCTTCTACACAGAAGCCCCCATCGCGACGGGCAGCAGCAAAACCCACATCACCGAAATCCCCGACCAATCCATCCGCCTGCCCCGCAGCCACCTCGAATCCCTGGAAATAAACCCCAACGACGCCATCTGCACCACCATGGTCGGCGACAGCATGGCCGAACGCATCGAAGACGGCTCCATCCTCGCCATCGACCGCGGCCTCACCCAGGTCATCGACGGCCAGATCTACGCCCTCGAACACGACGGCATGCTACGCATCAAATACCTCCACCGAATCCCCGGCAACCGCCTGCGCCTGCGCAGCCACAACAGCGCTGCCTACCCGGACGAAGTCTTCAGCGCCGAACAGATCGAAGCGCAAAACATCAAGGTACTGGGCTGGGTGTTCTGGTGGTCCACCCTCAACAAGCAACGCCCGCAAGTGTTTGATTGACCCTGCGGACAAAAGGACAGTAGCCAACGCTCCCCGCCTGAGGGAGATTGCTTGTACCAAGGAGATCCTCTGTGGCGAGGGGATTCATCCCCGCTGGGCTGCAAAGCAGCCCCCCGCTTTTCCCTTGAATCACCGGTAACCCAATGATTCCACACCACTTACCCCTGGGCTTCCGAAGAAAACCCGCGTATCCTGCGCCCCACATTTGCGAGCCCATGCCTCGCACCGACAAGGCAGATCACTTTCTGACCAAGTCCCACAGCCGGCCGCAAGAGCCGGATGTACGTTTTGAAGGCTGGTGAGGTTTGTCAAAAACGAACTGAGTCAGTCAACGAGAAGCCGGCCATAAGCCGGCTTTTTAATGCCCGGCTCTCAGGAGTGGATCCCAATAGTCGCTCACTTTTAGGCCTGCCAGACGCAACGGCACATGAGAACTGGTCGCACAAGCCCCCAAACGTGAGCCCCAAGGTGCTGCGGGAGCATAAAGGTCAAACGTGATCGCAAGCATCAACCTGAAGGGACGACAAGCCCAAACCGCACCTGCTTTAATACGCCAGTACGCCGGTAATCGAACAGGAAGTTACTCATGCCCATCCCTGATTTTCAGAGCGTCATGCGGCCGATACTGGCTACGGTAGCCAGCAGCACTTCGCTGTCACTGAGCGAACTACGCGAGCGCGTTGCCAACGAGTTTAAGCTCAGCGAAGAAGAGCGTAGCGAGCGCCTGCCTTCCGGCAAGCAAACGGTGATCAATAACCGCGTCGGTTGGGCGCGCACCTACCTGAACAAGGCTGGGCTGCTCAGCATTCCTACCAAAGGAATGGTAGAGATCACAGAGCGCGGTCAGGATGCTCTGAAACACGGTCCAGCACGCATCACTATCCGGTGGCTCAAACAATATCCGGAGTTCGCGGAGTTTCATTCAGCCAGCCCCGCCGACAGTTCAGCACTGCCCCTGCAGAGTGAGCCGGTCGAGCAAGCTACCCCCGATGAGCAATTGGCGGCGGCACATCAGGCGCTGACACAATCATTGGCGGATGATCTACTGGCCCAAGTGCGCGCCGCCTCGCCAACCTTTTTCGAGCAATTGGTAGTCGATCTGATGATCGCCATGGGTTACGGGGGATCACGCAAGGAAGCAGGCCAAGCGACGCAGCAAACCAACGACGACGGCATCGACGGCATTATCAAGGAAGACAAGCTGGGCTTGGACGTGATCTACCTGCAAGCCAAGCGTTGGTCGAACACCGTACACCGCCCGGAGATTGACAAGTTCATCGGCGCCCTTACTCGCCAGCGCGCCCGTAAGGGTGTGTTCATTACCACTTCCGACTTCTCTAATGGTGCCCGCGAGGCAGCAATGAGCCTGGATATAAAGGTGGTGCTGATTGATGGCTTGGAGTTGGCACGGCTGATGGTCGAAAACAATCTGGGTTGTAACGTGAAGCAGGTTTACGAAGTTAAGCAGCTAGATAGTGATTACTTCGTGGAGGACTGACAGGAATTTCACTATCCCAACAAGGAGTATCCAGGACTCCTTGATAAATCGGGCGGACCTCCTCACCGCATGCACTACCCAAACGAGACGACGTATGCTTAATCAAAATTTGCTGAATGACTTCTCGACTTTGTTTGCCTATAGTTGGTATCGCGACTTCCCCTTGGATGGTTATAGCCGTGACATCGGCTCCCTCTCAGATTGGAATATCCATACCGGATACACCGTGCGCCGTGTCGCCGACCTAATGGGCTATTTCGCACACTTCGAGTCTGGCAATCGAACTGACGCGGTGATACGTGATACTCAACGGGCACCCATTGTTTTCGCCGAGTGGGAATGGTTAAGTCCTTATGAGAACAATATCAACGAGCCTGAAAAGCTCTGCAATGCAGCCCTCAAAGAGCGACCAGGGTTCTGCTTCCTGTTTAGCTATGCGCCGGTAGGAACAATTGAAAGGCAGCTGGGCTATATTTCCAGCAAATGGAACGCTGACGTACCGCTGCTTGTATCACTTGTGGAATTCGAGGGATGTACTACACGTATCTTCAAGGGCATGTCTATATATCGTTTCGACGGCGGAACTTGGCAATTACTGCGAGAGCAGCAAGCATTAGCTTGGAATGTACAAGGTGCGCGTTGGGCATAATGCTCCTACTTGAATTTAGAAGCTAACCTAGCCAGCCATCGACGCTTTTGCGCAGTTGGCCCCAGCTCAAACAACACAGGCTCACTATTCAAGATGAAAGCAAGGCGCACGGCTTTCTCGAAGCAATCAGCTTCTTTCGGCTCACACTGCGATAAGCGGTACCGACAATAGCGATTAAATAAGTCAGCCAGCATAGCTACTGGTCTAGGGCTCTGCCGTGATCATGATCGACATCAGCGATTAAATGAAATGTCACAGCTAAAACGGAACAACGGACCCTCGGCGCTCCCAAACCTGACAGTTCATTGCCGCGAGTTCTCGGGGACAGAAAAGGTCTTGCCAGGCAAGACCTTTTCTCAGACAGGGATAGGCAACTCCCCCGCTACCTCACCTCAACAATATCCAAAGCCCGATTCGCCAACAGCTCACTCAACTCAATCACCTGCAAAATCCCCAACGCCACATGCCGCCTTGACCCATCCAGGTCAAACGCCAGATCGCTGATCATGGCGTTCGCCGAAGCCAGGTTCTCACTGAGGTTCGCAAGCAAACACTCAGAATCAACATCAGGCGCGATAAGAAACAGCGGGTGAGCGTTGTCGGACGTTTCTTTTTCGGGTGTGGGCTTCAGATAGAAGTCCAACGCTCGCGCAGCAGCGTCGTCGAGTTTTTTGTTTCGGGCCGATTGGGCGCGGGAGACGGTATCGTCTGTGGTTGGAGGATTCGGAGTAACTTTTGCCATTGTCTTGCTTCCTGTAGTTGGAGCCATCACCCGCTCGCGACTAAACGATGGGAGGCAGCTGTACGCAGGTTAGTCGACCGGGGAAACAAGAAACCGGCGCGTCCGAGGACGCCCTGCGCACAGCCACCATCGAGTGCAGGATAGGAATCCTGACTGGATGACGCCTTGCACAACCTGTTTCACCCTGGGCGACTAAACCCGATCACTGATGAGCAGTGACGGATTCAAACTACCGAGGTGCCCCAAGACGCACAAGCCGGCGGATTCTGGCGTAGTTGTAGGCAATGGCGCAAGGCGATGTCGGTCGTGGCTAGTCTCGTGGAGTCACGATAAACAGCGGGCCGGAAGGTTGCTGATACACAGCTATCGCGAGCAGGCCCGCACCCAGGGGATTGGGTGTGGGCCAGGTGATCATGTTGCAGAGACGTAGCGTGTCATCCATCGTCAGGTTCTGCCTTTGTTGGGCTACTGCTTATAAACGCCGAGCCATCAGGCATTGTTCTTTCCCCCACGCCTCGAAGCGCTCCACCTCTTCCCAGCCCAGCTTGGCGTAGTAATGACTCTGGCTGTGGGTGTGCAGGTACAAGGTGGAAAATCCAGCCTCTCTCGCGTGAGTACAAATGCCTTCGATCAACTGTGCGGCGAGCCCTCTGCGTCGGGCTTCTGGTGCGATGTAGACGCATGCCAACCATGGCCCCAGTTCTGGCCGGTCGGGCAGGTCGTTGTCGGCCAATGAGGCGCCGCCCAGTAGTTGGCCTTGTTCCGTGGCGATCAGGCATTTCCAGCGTCCATCGTGTTGTCCGGCCGAGAATTCGTGCTGCCAACTGGCGAGAGATTGTTGTGTGAATTCGTAGCTGAACTCCTGATAAAGCCATTCGGCCATCAGGTCGCATTTGTCCATGTGGTGACTGAGCCAATCCATTTGCAGCATGTGGGGCGCTCCTTGGGTGTTCTCTGGTATCACTGATGAGCAGTGACAGGCCTCAAACTACCGACCCAACCCAAGGCGCACAAGCCGGCGGACTCTGGCGTCATTGCAGACAACGCTGCGAGGCAGTGTCGGTTGAGGGGTTTGTCAGGGACATCAACGCAGCATGACCGTTGTTGGCCCCGATCCACGGCGAGTAGACTGACTCACGGTGTGCAGGACGCCATTCCACGGCGGCGTCGAACAGACGGCGAGCATGTCGCTGCCAGTGTACTGAAGGAGAAGAAGCATGAGCCTACCGCCCGACGGGCTTCCCATTTACAGGGTGCTGACAGGCCCCGACGATGCTGCATTTTGCCATCGGGTCAGCGATGCCCTGAAAATGGGTTATGCGCTGCACGGCGGTCCGGCCGTCACGTTCAATGGCGAGCGAACCATCGTCGCTCAAGCGATTATCTGGCCTTCGGGTTCAGGCACGACGGTGCCTTCTGACGAGACCAGATAGCACTAAAAAGCCATGACTCCATCCGGCAAACGGATTGGATCCAGGGCTTGTCTCAAGGTGCGTAATGGGGCTATTTTGTGTCCGCATAAGAATATAGCCGTTCGAAATATTATGACTTCAAGTCAGGTGCAAGCCGTGCGATTCGTCTCGAACAGGAAATTCGAACGCGACGCTCCACTCCCTTGGGCGGGCTTGTGATTCGAACAACTGGGGCAGCGTTCCCCATGACAGTCTTCCTTATTCAAACGATCCGAACTTTCGGATTGCTGCCAATGAAAATGTATGTGGGGTGGCGACTCAGCCACGAGCACACGGATGTTCATAACCTTGCGTTATTAGCCTGATAACGCAGTGGCTTACAGGGAGGTTGACATGCTGGATCGCCAACAGTTGGAAGCGTTTGCCTGTGTCATTGAGCATAAGAGTTTTGAACGCGCAGCCTCGGCGCTCAACATCACCAGCGGTGCCATTTCGCAACGAATAAAGTCGCTGGAAAACTCGCTTTCAACCATCCTGGTCATTCGCGAAAGACCGATCCACCCCACGTCAGCCGGCCAGGCCCTACTGCAGCATGTCTCGGCATTGCGCTCGCTGGAACATGATGTCCTGAGGCTGCTTTCGCGCAAGGGCAATACCAATTCAAAGATTGCCATTGGTGTACATCCCGACTCGCTCAACACCTGGTTCGCCCCTTTACTGATCGAGTTGATGCGCGCCGAACAGGTCTGTGTGGAAATCATTTCCGATGACCGCTGCTCCAGCCTGAACATCCTCAAACGCGGGGATGTCCAGGGTTGCGTTTCGGTGGTTGCCGAGCCCCTCGATGGATTTGAAGTCCATCCGCTGGGGGCCATGGAATACAAATGCGTCAGTACACCTGACTATATGCACCGCTATCTGGCCCGGGGCATGGGCACGCATTCGCTGCTCGATGCGCCGGCGATCACCCGCGGGCGCAATGACACGCGCCATACGGCCTTCCTCCGCGAACTGCTTGGTGTTTCGATCGAGCGCTTCCCTTGTCATTACTTGCCTTCATTGCCCATGGTCCAGGATGCGGTCCTGGCGGGGCTTGGCTATACGCTGATGCCTGCGGATGTCGCCGCGCCGTTGCTCGAAGAGGGGCAGTTGGTCGATCTGATGCCGCAAAACTGCTACAGGGAACCCCTTTACTGGCATGGCTGGATGAACCACTCAGTGGTCAAGGATCTGGTGGGAAGACGCATCATCGATACCGCCAGCAAGTCCCTTCAACCCGCGCCCTGTTGAGCGATCCGTAACGACGTCAAGGCTCGTTAAGCGTTACTGCCGTCGCTTTAAAAAATCTAACGCGCCGTTTGCGCGTCATGCTTGGGCGTAGACTCAAGTGACATCAAGACAGGGTGAGTGAGGGGGCTCGTCATCGTGAAAAGTACTGGATCGGATGCTTACCACGCGCACCCCATGGCCCCCGATGCCATATTGAGATGTTTGACTGATTCCATGGGGAGCGATACCTGGCAACGGGTCCTCGCCCACCGTTTCTCCACGCCGGATGACTGTGTCGCGGAGATATTCAATTCCCGCCGGCCGGGCGGTGCCTATCTCTGTACGCGCTGGGACGGGGTGCCGTCGGGCTGGGCCGTGTACTTTCGGTTTCACGAACGCGCCGGCTACGACGGCAGCATGAAGCTGGTCCTGCACAGTGAGGACGAAGACGCCAGTTCCACTGTTTTCGACGTGCTCTCCACGGCGTGCGTTTCAAGGGGAATAGAGCAAGGCGTTCACACGCTGATCAGCGTGGTGGACAGCCATATGCAACACCATGCCTCATGGTTTTCCGACAGCCCCTTCCTGTTGGGCGGCGCAGTAGGCGCACGCGGAAATTCGATGCTGAACGTGTTTTACAGGAAGTTACTAGATGATTCGGCCGGCCACTCCCGATGATTTGCCCTCCATGGTGGAAACCTACAATCAGGCCATTGCCGACAAGGTATTCGCCAACTGCGATGTCCCCCACGACTCGATTGAAAAGTTCAGGCTGACCTATTTTGGAAAAGATCGGCGCTTTGCCGTGCTTGTCTATCTATCGAGTGATGGCGATACGGTCGCGTGGGGTGCCCTGAAGCCATTTTCCGCCCGGCCCGACGACGAAACCATGGCGGAAGTCGCCGTGTATGTGCGGCGAGACATGCGCGCACGCGGGGTCGGTATTCGATTGTTGCAGGCCCTGGAGGTCTCGGCCCGGGAGGCAGGTTTCGAATCGTTGGTCGCCATTATCCTGGGGCCGAATCACGCCAGTGCCCGCGGGTGCAAGTCTCAGGGCTTTGCCGAATGTGTACGGATTCCTCGAATCGCAAGGCTGGAAAACAATCTGGTCGACATAGTCTGGCTACAGAAAAAAATGGAAGGGAATGCTCATGGTTTTGATCGTTGACGAGTCGTATCAGCTGGGAACCTTTCGTGACAACGAAGACTCCCTGCGCCGCCTGAAATCCCAGGCAGGTATTGCGCTGGACCTGGAGTTCGATCACTTGAGGCAAGCCGGCCTGACCCAGGGACAACGGGTTCTGGATGTCGGCTGCGGTCCCGGCATCATCACCACCCAGATCGCGCTTCGTGCCCAGCCAAGCCGCCTGACGGCACTGGATTGCAACGAAACCAGTATCAGCGAAACGCGCAAGCAATTGTCCAGCGCCGGGATTGACGAAGCGCAGGTACGCCAATGCAACCTTTATGACGACAGCCTGACCGACACCGGGCAGTTCGATTTCAGCTATGCGCGGATGGTCTTCCAGCATTTGTCGGACCCGTTGAGCGCCTTGCGCAATATCCACCGCAGCCTGGCCATCGGCGGGCGACTGTGTATCTGCGACATTGACGACCGTTGGTTCGGCGCGTCACCCCAGCCGCCCGAGCTGCAGTCATTTCTCGCTCGCGTGGCCAGGGCTCAAGCCGCTCGCGGAGGCGATCGTCACGTCGGCAGCAAGCTGGCGAGTTACCTGGAAGAAGCCGGCTACGGCGATATCCGCTGCAGCATGTTGCTGGTCTCCACCTCGTTGATCGGCGCGAGCGCCTTCTGCGACCTGGTCTTTGGCTACAAGATGGAAGTGATTCCAGAAGACGAACTCGAACTGGCCCGACGCGAGATGGCCGTGATCACGCAAAGCATCGAGAGCCCGGGCGGTTGGGCGGGGATCGGCGTATTCTTCGTCTCTGGAGAAAAACAGTAACTGAAAGGAATCGAGCACATGCCTGACAAAACCGAACTCAACCAGAAAATTGCTCCCACGGCGCGGATTGCATCGAGTGCTGTCCTGGAAGGCAATGTGTCCATCGGTGCCGGAACGGTCATAGGGCACGGTGCGGTCCTCGTCGCAGAAGGCGGTGAGCTGTCGATCGGGGAAAACTGCATCGTCATGGAAAATGCAGTGATACGCAGCACCGCCCATGACGACTGCCACATCGGCAATCACGTGATGGTGGGACCGCACTGCCATCTGACCGGTTGCCGCATCGATGACGAGGTGTTTGTCGCAACCGGTGCGTCCGTCTTCAACGGCGCTCGCCTCGGCAAAGGCACGGAGGTCCGCATCAACGGGGTGGTCCATATCAAAACCGTGCTGGAGGCAGGCACGACGGTGCCGATCGGCTGGATCGCCGTGGGCGATCCGGCACAGCTCTTTTCTCCGGACCAGCATGATCAGATCTGGGACGTACAGAAGGACCTGGATTTCCCCCGTTACGTTTTCGGCGTTGACCGCGAAAGCGAAGGCGTCGTCAGGCAGATGATGGAGCGTTACGCACGCTTCCTGCGCAAGCAGCAGGTGGGCGATGAGTGATGTGCCCGGGGATATCGACGAACCGACGCTCATCGACGGCCATAGCCACGTCGCCTCCACACGTTTCACCCCGCTGAGTTTTCTGGAGGGGGTGGCCGATAATATCGAAGTGAAGCTGCGGGCCAGCGGATTCCCGGTTTCCCGGTCGAGAATCATCGATCAGTTCCAGCGCGAATTAAGCGACCACCAGGGGGACGCCCAGGTTGCCGCGATGGACAGGGCGGGAATCAGTCGCTCCGTCCTGCTGCTTCCGGACTTCTCCTTCGCGTTGCCGGACGTCGAACTGAGTATCGATGAGATGTTCCAGGAACACCGAGCGATTCTCCAGCGCCATGCCGGACGTTTCGACATCTTTGCCGGCGTGGATCCACGCTGGGGGCAGGACGGGCTCGACCTGTTCATCCGTGGCATCGAGGAGTACGGTTTCAGCGGGCTGAAGCTCTATCCACCTTGCGGATACCAGGCCGATGACCCGGCGCTGACGCCCTTCTACGAATACTGTGACGCTTATCGCCTGCCGGTATTGCTGCACATCGGGCCGACCTCCCCGGCGCTCTCCTTCGCTCCCGCCCAAGCGATGTGGGTGGACGAACCGGCGCGTCGCTACCGGAATATCCCGTTCATCCTCGCCCACGGGGCGGTCAACGATCAGGCCCAATGTATCCAGCTCTGCAAGTACCGCCCCAACGTCTACCTGGACCTGAGTGGCGCCCAGCACGCAATAGATGCCCGCGGCAACTCACCCATGCTGACCACGCTGTTCCAGAGCGAGATCAATCACAAGATCATCTTTGGCACGGACTGGCCCATCAATAATCATGAAGCGATCAATAAACGACTGCGCGCATTCATCGTCGACCCGGATCAGGGTATTGGCGCTCACGATGCGCGCCTGGTGCTTTCGGGGAACATGCAACGCCTGCTCGACGGAATCACCCCGCACGGCCGGTGAGGACAGTGCATTGCGCTCTTGAGCGCAACGCACCGACCTGTCCGGTCAAGCTCGCAGGTGGATCGGCTCCTCATCCTGTAAACGGTCGACAAAGAACGTACGAAAGGGTGAAGGGTGACGCAGGCTGCGTCCCTGTTGGATGAGCTGTCTTGCACGATCGAATTGCCGGGCCCGTATGGCCGCCTCGATCGTGGTCAGTTCCAGCAGATCACGTTGCGCATTGCTGCCGCCAATGGCCCGCACCGCCGGCAATATCTTGCTCAACAATTCCAGGGCACTGTCGTAGTCCTCTTGCTGGAAGGCAATCAGCCCCCGGCAAACGGTGCGAGTCACGTTGGCAATCATCGGGACCTTGGCATACGTGGCGTCGATACGTCGCAAGATGCGCTGCACCAGCACCTGGTGATTGGAGCTGGCCATCGCCATGATCGAATGCACATCGTTGAACCAGTACTGTGATTGATCGATGGACGGCATCCAGTATTGCGCCACTTCCTGCCACAGTTCGGAGACATCCACCCCCGTCAGCGACAAGCGCCACAACAGACTGACTGCGTCCAGATCCTCATATCCGTCTGGGTCGTTCTTGATCCTGATTTTCTGATGAAAAGTCTGCAGGACCGCATCGGGGCGCTGCATGTAGAGATTGAACAGCGCGTGATGCCACCACAGATGAATGCGCATGCAGAGGTTGTCGGCCCAATTACGCTCGGTGTCGTCCAGCCACTTCAGCGTTTGGGCGTACTGCCCACGTTCGTAGCCGACGTGACAGGCGGCATGGATCGCATAGATGTCCCGCGGGTTGATCGCCAGCGCGCACTCGGCCGCGATACTCGCGGCGTCATAGTCGCCGTTTTCCACCAGGGCAAAGGCTTCGATGCCCCGCACGTACCCATACAGCGGATGCGCGGGTCCCCAGAAGGGCCTTATCGCGACCACGGTTTCGCGCATCCGCTCGGTCCACCCCATGTTGAACTCCAGCATATGCACGCTGAACAAGGCCACGATGTCGCGCGGATGCTGGACCAGCAGTTCGCGCCAGCAAGCATGGGCCTGATCATAGTCCTGGTTGACCCAGTGATTGCAGGCCGCCAGATGCCCTCGCTCACGGGGGTTCAACCGTTCAGGGTCGAGACTGCCCAGCAGCAGCGTGGCCTGCTGGATCTGCCGGTCTTCCATGCTCGATAACCTGACGACACTTTCGATCAACCGAGAAATCGGGCAACGCACTTCGCGCCGCTGCAGGAGTGGGAGTGGATCGAACTCCATTCCAAGAATGCCCGTCAGGGCAGTCTCCAATTCGTCTGCTTCGGCGGCGTCCTGCACTCGCACAGGCACACCGCGAGAATCAATGAACTCGATCATAAAAAGTCCTTCCTGTGGGTCTCTGCGTCGGCCTGGACATTCTCACGCGGCCAGTTCAGCGAGCCTGGCTGGAGTGATGCCGTTGACCAGCGCGGCCGGGTTGATCTCGCGATCGAGCCGCTCATGGATCAGATTCAGTATCGCGATCAACAGCATCGAGTTGCCCCCGGCGTCGAAAAAGTCAGCCTGATCGGTTTGTGCCGGATGCTTGAGCACCTCGGCCCAAATGGTGTGGACCGTCGACAACGCGCTGGTGTCGGTCGGAGTGTGCAGTTCCTGGGTTGGCATGTTCATGGGCGTTCCTCCAGAGAGCGATATTGGATGGGTCACGGTTGATGTTTGTATTGAGCAAGCAGGTTGGCGCGCAGGTTGGGGGCATCGATCGAGAACAGGAATTTCTGGTCCTCGGCCGGCGTGTTCTGTCGGACATAGTCGACATAGTTGATTAACGTATCTGCCGAGAAGCAGTGCCCGCAGCGCGCCACGTTATCCAGGTACAGCTGCCGGCGCGAAAACCCGAGGCGTGTTTCCTTGAGCTGCGTCACGGGGCGGAAGATGTTGTTGCAAAACACTTTGCTGACATCGGCCAGGGTTACCGCGCAAGACTCCAGTACGTCATTCAGGATTCGCCCGTAAAGTTCAGGCTCGTCTTTCCCGTGATTGGACGTGATCGGATCCTGGCTGACACCGAAACGCGCGGACACTATTTCCAGGCCCGGCCCATCGCAACGGGTCACCAGGCAACTGGCCGCCGAATCGCTGAGCAAGGCAAAGTTGTTGAAGCGTATGGACTCGTCGTAGACCTTGTCGGCGGTGATGATCAGGATGTTGTTGTAGATCCCGCTGCGCACCATGCTTTCAGCCATCACGATCGCACTCATGAAACTGATGCAGTTGTTCAGCGTGATGCCGATGGGAAACGCTTTCTTCAGTTCCAGACGTTCATACAGTCGAACGTTGTAATTGATGTACTCGATCTCGTTTCCGGGAAAACAGGTCGAGCAGAACATGACGAAATCGACATCGTCCGAAGATACGCGGCTCTGGGCCAGGGTCTGGCGAGCGGACCTGATGCCCAGGTCGAATATGTCGCCGTCGGTCTTGAAGTAACTTCCCCAGCCAAATACCGAGGGTTCATCCGGATAACCAAAGCGATCAAGCATATTCTTGAAGTCAGGCACATCGTGATAAGGACGTTCGACTTCACCCAAGGCGTAGGAACAAGCGTCAATCATTATGCGCATGCGCGTTCGTCCTTATACAGAACAGGGCCGGAGACGATCCGGCCCGACAGTGATCAGGCAGGGATGAACGGCTCGCCCAGCATGTTCTTTTCGCGAATGCGGTTATGGGTATAGCGGTTCTCGCCCGACACCACGACAGCGCCGTAGTTTTCGAGGCTGACCTCTCCACCGAACTCGTGAAGCATGTCGGTATCGGGGTGGATAAGGACTTCCGGCGGTACGTAGCGAGCGGAGTACCCCAGGCGCATCTTGTCGGTCAGCCCCAGGTGCGGCAGCGAGGAGTGCAGTACCGTCGACCAGAAAATCACGCATTCGCCGGCTTTCATCTCGAAGTAGACCGCTTTCGACTCGTCAGGCTTCCAATCCGGATCGACCTGCAGGTCGCGGTAGTCGTAGCCCCACAATCCACGGCGGACGCCATCCTTGACGAGGTCATTGTTTTTCTCGGGGTTGAATATCAGACGCTTTTCTTCGTCGTAATGCATCATGTTGTGGGTGCCGGGGACGATCGCCATGCAGGCCGTGTCTTTCATCGTGTCGGTGAAAGCGGTCCAGGCGGTCAGCGTCCCGCGCCGCCCCGAGTCATCAGGCCAGACGATATGAGGACGCCCCGCCACCCCGGCGAAGGTGTTCGCCTGGTGCCAGTCGGTCCCGGCATCTCCCGGGTACTTCGAGAAGAACTCGGTGCGCCAGCACAACAAGTCTTTGCCCATGAGGCTGCGCACTTTATGTACGATCCTGGGGTTACAGACATGTTGACCGAGAAAAGGGATATCCAGATGCCGGTCATAGTTGGCGAGATTATTATTGCCTGCGTTGGAGATTGTATTGTCGGAATAAACGGCATTGCTGCGATCGAGTGTCTGCAGACGCACTGTTCGCCATTGCCGCTCCATCTCTTCCGGCTCATAGACCTTGAACGGCTTTACATATCCATTCTTGAAGAAAAAAGCAATTTCCTCATCGCTAAGTCCGAAGTCTTCTTTTAACGCGTCCAAGGTAAATCTCCTTGCCTTCTCAGTGTGGAAGATCAATGTTTTGCGTGACGACTCAGTTGAATACGCAAGTTTCGTATCGGGACGATATGTTCTTGCGCTGCAGTTTCAGGTTTCGGGTCAGCAAACCGTTCTCGGCGGTGAACGGTTCGGTGGACAGGAAATAGTTGCGTATCGGTACACTGGCGCCGGCGTTGTAATCACTGATGGTTTTTTCAATCAGTTGCCGGGAGCCCGAATCAATCTGTTCGACCACCAGCAACATCCCCAGGTGGGGTCGGCTGGCACCCAGCGCTACGGCATACTGCACGCAAGGCAGGCTGTTGAATGATTGTTCGACGGCAGTGGGATGAACCTTCTGGCCACCCGAGGTGATGATCGTGTCGTTCTTGCGACCCTCGATGAAAATAAAACCCTCATCGTCGATGCGACCGACGTCGCCCGTGGCGATCGCGACTTCATCCCGATACACCGCTTGTTCGACATCAACAGGCTGGTCCACATAACCGCAGGTCAACCGTTGACTCGACCTGAGTAGAATTTCCCCGTCACTTTCCAGCGTCACGCTGCCTGGAACCAATGCCCGTCCCACCGAGCCGGGCCGGTTATGCTGGAGAGTGTTGACTGCGATAGGGCCGTACTCCGTCATGCCATAGGCTTCGAGCAGCGGTAGCCCACCAGCGCGATACCCCTCCAGGATGGCCGACGGCAGTGCAGCCATGCCACTCCACATCTGCCGCATGCCAGTACCGAACAACTCGCGCAGCTTCTCGCCGCGTCCATCCGCCAGGCGCCACATCGAGTCATAGAAAAGCGGAGGGGCCAGAAACAGGCTGGGGGACGTTTGCTTCAGGGCCTGCATGACGTTCTGCATGTCACTGAGAACGATGTCGATGCCGGTATCGATGCACCCGTAGATCAACAACTTCTGCTGATAATTGGAGAGGGGCAGGAAGATCAGGAAATTGTCGTCCTGTCGTGCACCGATGGCTGAAAAAAACTGCCGGGCATTCAGCAGGACGGTCGCGTTATTGACACGAATCTTCTTCTGTTTGCCGCTCGTCCCGGACGAAAAAATAATGGGACCTGCAACCGGAGCGAATGCATTCGAACAGGCCGGGTTGCGGAACAGCCTCAAGCCCTGGAGTGTTCCAATGGGTTCCCACGGACCGGTGTCCACCTCATCAAGGAACAAGGCGCTGACCAGCAGAAAGGCAATGTTCTGCTGGCCGATGTCGACCAGGGCGCTCCCGGCGGTTTTCTCGGGAACCTGCAGGGCGATACAGCCGATATCCAACAAGGCGAGATCCAGTAGAAAAGCCGCCTTGCCATTTTCGGCGATCACTGCGACCTGCATGCCCGCCTTCAGTCCAAACTCACCGAGCTGCCGCGAAACAAGCGAAACAGCCTGGTACAAGTCAGAGAACCGGACACGCTCCATTTCAGTACGCCCATGAAACACAACCGTATTTCGCCGGTTCTCTTTCAACTTTGAAATCAGTGTTTGCAGTCCTTCACTTCTCACGCTGCTCGCTCCTGCGTCCGATGGCATCGGTGGTCAGAGCCTACTACCGGCAACCGCCCTCGTGGCGTTGCGTTAGGTTTTTGCAGTGGCCTTTAGTTTTGCTAACGCAAGTTGCGGAGCATGTCGGGGCCTGGGTATTTTCAGGCGTCTTCGTAGCGCCTTGTCAGCCGATCATGAAGGCGAGGACGTGCGATTTTTTTCGAGGACATCGTTCGACGGTCCATGCTTTCGTCACTCACCGGTCATGCGATTGGCCCCACCGGAGTTCCATCATGTCGTCGCGAAACTTGCTGTTCTACGGTGTCGTTGCGCTGTCCACGGCTTGTGACCAGGCCGTATTGACCGGTGTGATCTGGATGTCGCTGAAACTGTCCGGTTCGAGCGTGCCCCTGGGTGTCGTCCTGTGTCTCTCGGTGGCGGTACCGTTCGCGCTGGACCTGGTGAGTCGAGGGCGAGCGGCCAACATCGGCGCCGCCTGGCTGGTCACGTTGCGTGTCGCCGCCTTTGTCATTGCGGCGCTCTTTGCCTGGTTTGGGCTGGCCACGGCCCTCGGTGTATTCCTGCTGATCGCGCTGATGGTGGGTACGGTCGACTTCCTTACAGCCAGCTCCCTGGAAATCGAGAATACCCGCCGGGTCGTCGCCGGCTGGCTACCGGCGGACGATGCCGCGCGCTATATGCAAACCGCCATCCAGGTCGGTGGCTTCACGGGCTCGTTGGCAGGCGGAGCACTGTTGGGCCTGCTCGATGACTCGGTCTTTCTGATCGCCGTGGCACTGACGGGAGCGGCCCTCAGCCCGGTCTTGCTGGCTGGCAGGATGAAACGCAGCGTCGCGATCGAGACTCCAGGTCCTGCACCCACGCAGGCCAGGAAAACCTCTGACGATACCTTCGAAATGCCTTACGGCTGGATGGCCTGCCTTGGGCTGATAGCCCTGCATATCGGCGCATTCAACAGCATGATGCCCGTCGTCTATCAGCAAGTTAACCATTGGAGCCCCACCAGTTTCGGCATTGCTTCCGGCGTCGCGGGCATCGGGGCTTTCCTGGCCGCGCTGATGCCATTGGGCAAACATCGCCTGGTGATGTTCGCGACCTGTCTGATCGTGGTCGACGCGCTGATGGTCCTGGCGCCCCACGTGCTGCTTTCGCTGGTCGGGGCGTTTCTGGTCGGATTCGTCACCAACCACCTGCGAATCGCCGTTCGCAGCCAATTGATGCGCTGCGCGAATAACGATGCCCAGGCGGCGTTGGTCGGCAGTCGCAGTACTTTCTGTGCGTATTCGATGCAGGCCACCGGCCCTTTGTTATTGACCTTTGCAACCTCTGCATCGGTCTTCGGCCCGGGGTCCGGCCCTGGGCTGATGATCGGCACCGGCCTGGTTACCGCCATTGGATTGCTGGGGCTGGCTCAGTTGCGTCGAGCCTCGCAGCCCGTTCCGCTGGCGCGTTCATGATTGATTGACGGAGGCACCCGATGAGTTCCACAGACCTTGAAACCGATCGAAACACCGTACTCGCGCAGATCTATCAATTGATGAAGGAAGTGGCGCCCCAGAGCGTCCAGGTCAACCCTGAGTTGTCTTTTCTCGAAGCAGGTGTTGACTCGATGAAGCTGATGCTCCTGGTGACGCGCCTGGAAGACGCCTTTCAAATCGAGTTCGAAACCGACCATCTGGCCCCCCAGTTCCTGGGCAGCCCGGCGTCCGTCGCCGGGCTTCTCCTGAACCACTACCTGACTGCCTAGGCCAAGGATTGCCCGTCATGGAAGAACAACAGTTCCCCTACGATGTACATCTGTACGACCGGCGTTTCCTCAACTGCTTCCAGCGTCATGCCGTTGTGTTCATGAAGCGCCTGGGCATTGAAGTGGACTGGCTTTTTTATAACGCGCTGCCTGCGGTGGACGACCTCTTCCAGCAAATGGTGGTGGAGAACAAAGCCAAGTACGCGCTGCAAAGTCCCTATTTCGCCGCCGACGACCTGGCACTGCTGGGCATACGTTTTCATGAGCGCAAGGCCGAATGCCTGGATGACCTGCTGCCCGTCATCCATCAGCAGATCCAGGCTTATGGCTGCGCCTTCCTGTCGGGGGATGTGTATTACTTTGCCCATTGCCCCGAATACCGCAGCTCACATGCTCAGCACGTTGTCGTGCTGCGCCAGGCCAATGCCGATGGCACCTGGGACATCGTCGATGACAACCCCGCCAGCGTGCTGTGCGAGTACCGATACCCCCAGGAGGTGCTTGATCAGTTCTTCCAGAATGAGGGCAGTCGGCGAATGTTTTGCCTGGAATGGACGCCGACTCAGCAACACGACGTCGACGCGTCATTCCGACAGCGCCATCAAGCATTCCTGGATAACTTCAAGGCACAACCCTGGTTCTATGGCCACCTGGAACAGTTGCTCGACAATCCCCTGGCCTGCAATACGACCAAGTTCCGCGCGCTGCATGACGTGTTCACGCTCCTGGCCGGCTCCCGCCATTGCTTTGCCCGTTACTTGTCGATGACGGGTGTACCCGAGGCAACCATAGAACGAGTCGAACTGTTTGCCAAAGAAGCCGGCGTGCTCAAAGGCTTGATGGTCATGGCGCAAATTACCGGCAAGGTGCGTCGCCGCGATCTGATCGACCGTTGCGCCGCCCTGGAAGGACTGGAGGCCGACTACCTCGATGATCTTCGTTCGAAACATCGACCCAGGGTGGTTGAGGCCTGACGGGCCCACCTGCGGCGCGGGGGCGATGTCAGCCTGGGCGCAATGCCAGGCGAACAACGCTTGCCGATACTTGTTGCCCGGATCGTTCAACCCAACGTATTCAGGCACACCACTTTCGGCTGGGTCATTTCCTCATAGGCAAACCGCACCCCTTCCCGCCCCAGGCTGCCGTACTTGGAGCCGCCGAACGGCATCGCATCAAAACGAAAATCGGAGGAGTCATTGATCATCACGCCTCCGGCTTCGATTCGGCGTGCGGCGCTCATGGCGGTGGCGAGGTCGCTGGTGAAGATGCCGGCGTGGAGGCTGTAGTCGGGCTCGTTGGCCAGGGCGATGGCTTCGTCGAAAGTGTCGAAGGGCTGCAACACCACCACCGGGGCGAAGACTTCGTTGCGCCAGAGGCGGCTGGCGTGGTCGACATTTTCCAGGACGGTGGCGGCGTAGCAGGCGCCTTGGCGGCGGTGGCCGCAGAGTAAGGTGGCGCCGTCTTGCAGGGCTTCGTTCACTATTTGCTCGGCATTCTGCGCGGCTTGTGGGGTGATCATCGGGCCGATGTCGGTGTCGGCCAGCAAGGGATTGCCCACCACCAGCGCTTGGGCCTGGCTGACGAAACGTTCCCGGAAGGCTGCGTAGACCGGCGCCTGGATCAGCAGGCGTTGGGTGCCGATGCAGTTCTGGCCGGCGGCCCAGAAGGCGCCGGACAGGCAACTTTCGACGGCCGTGTCGAGGTCGCAATCGCCCATGACGATGACCGGTGCGTTGCCGCCCAGGTCCATGGCGAGTTTCTTCAGGCCGGCGGTGCGGGCGATTTGTTCGCCGGTGACGAAGCCGCCGGTGAAGGAAATCATGCGCACCTCGCGGGCGGCGACCAGGGCCTTGCCGAGTTCGGCGCGGCCGGTGGCGACGGTGACCACGGATTCAGGCAAACCCGCCGAAACCAGATACGAGACCAATTTGAGGGCCGACAACGGCGTCAGCTCGGACGGCTTGAGAATCACCGCGTTGCCGCCGGCAATGGCCGGGCCGAGTTTGTGGGCCACCAGGTTCAGCGGGTCGTTGTAGGGGGTGATGGCAACGATCAGGCCCAGAGGCTCGCGGGAGAACCAGCCCTGGCGCGATTCGGCGCCGTCATAGGCATCGAACGGCACCACTTCTCCGGCGTTGCGCCGGGCTTCTTCGGCGGACAACTTGAGGGTGTTGACGCAGCGTTTGACTTCCTTTTCGGCCTGCTTGAGGGTCTTGCCGGCCTCGTCGACGATCAGCCGGGCAAACGCCTGGGCGTCGCGCTGGATGTTCGATGCCGCCTGTTCGAGGATGCTGGCGCGGCGATGACGGGGTAGCGCGGCGCAGGCGTGCGCGCCGCTGCGGCCGGTCGCCAGCAACTGCGGAACCTGGGAGGCGCAGACATCCGCGACGCTGCCGACGAGGCTGCCATCAAAGGGGTTGAGGACGTCGATGTGCGCTTGCGTCACGGCCAGGGCCAGTCGAGATACGTTCATGGATTACTCCTGGTCGCGCGCGGCAGACTGGTGGATAGCGATGATGTCCGAGAGCAGCGCAAACGCTGTTTCCGTGCGCCCGGCCCCAGGCCCGGACACCGTCACGGCGCCGAGCAGTTCGGAGGTGAACGACACGGCGTTGGTGGCGCCGCTCACGCCGGCGAGCGGATGATCGTGGCTCAACAGACGCGGTTCGACGCTGGCGCTGATCGAGCCGTTGGCGTGTCGGCTGGCGGCGCCGATGAGTTTCCAGCGGGCGCCGTCCTGGCGGGCTTTTTCGATGTCGCCGAGGTCAATGGAGGAAATCCCTTTGCAGCTGACATCGCTGACCTTCAGCTTGGCGTCGAGCAGTTCGTTCGCCAGGATCACCACTTTGAGGCGCACGTCGTGTCCTTCGACATCCGCGGTCGGATCGGCTTCGGCATAGCCCAGCGCTTGTGCCTTGCCAACCGCTTCGGCAAACCCCAGTCCGTTTTCCATGCAGGTGAGGACGAAGTTGGAGGTGCCGTTGAGAATGCCCTCGAAACCCGTCATCGCACTGCCGGCCAGCGACTGCTTGGCGACGCGAATGACCGGCGTGCCGCTCATCACCGAGCCTTCGTATTCAAAGGCGACGTTGTTGCGGCGGGCCAGTGCTTTCAGCTCGGCGCCATGCAGGGCAATCGGTCCCTTGTTGGTGGTGACGACGTGCTTGCCGCCTTCCAGTGCCCAGCGGCAGAACGAAGTAGCGGGCTCGCCGTCCACCGGGTTGGTGAAGGTGGCTTCGGCGATGATGTCCGCGCCGCTCTCCTTGATCACCGCTTCGTTGAGCGCTTCGGCGTTGCCTCCCGGCCATTGCGCGAAGGCGCCCTTGGTGGTGGGCAGCTTGGCCAGCAGCGCAGCGTCCAGGCCTTCACGACCCATGACCGAGCCAAGAAACAGGTCGGTCACGCCGACGATCTTCAGGGTGAAACCCAGTTCGGTTTTCCAGCGGTCGTTACGCTCGGCGATCAATTGCGCCAATGCCCGATTCACACCGCCGAAGCCGACCAGCGCCAGTTTGTATTCAGTCATTTTTGTTGTGTCCCTTGATCCGGGTGATGAGGTTGTTGGATCTAGGTTAGGGGGGTGGGCCGGGCAGTGAAATATGCCAATTTGCTCTATTTCATGGGCGTTTTGACCAGGGGTTTGTCTGGGTCGATCAGGCGCGGAACGCGGAGCGTCCCTGGCGGCATTCCCACGCGGGAGCGTGGGAACGATCAACAGACACATAACCCTGTGGGAGCGAGCCTGCTCGCGATAGCGTCAGGTCAGTCAACATCGAAGTCGGCTGGTCTACCGCTATCGCGAGCAGGCTCGCTCCCACAGGGGTTGTGTGTCGGGCTTCAGATCACTGACGACAGCACGAATGAGGTGACAGTGTTCTCCACCCCCGGCAACGCCGAGATGTTCTTCCAGACCCTGTGCACCCGCTCCGGGCTCGCCGCGCCGACCCGCAGCATCAGATCGAATTCGCCACTCATCACATCGCACTGAAGCACTTCCGGCATGGCTTGCAGCGCCTGCAACACTTCCGCGCCGTATAACCCTGGATCGCCCCGTCGCGTTCGAGGCGTTCGATGCGCTGGCGCACGGCATTGCGCGACAGGGAGCGAGGGAACGATCAACAGACACATAACCCTGTGGGAGCGAGCCTGCTCGCGATAGCGTCAGGTCAGTCAACATCGAAGTCGGCTGGTCTACCGCTATCGCGAGCAGGCTCGCTCCCACAGGGGTTGTGTGTCGAGCTTCAGATCACTGACGACAGCACGAATGAGGTGACGGTGTTCTCCACCCCCGGCAACGCCGAGATGTCCTTCCAGACCCTGTGCACCCGCTCCGGGCTTGCCGCGCCGACCCGCAGCATCAGGTCGAATTCGCCACTCATGACGTCGCACTGAAGCACTTCCGGCATGGCTTGCAGGGCCTGTAGCACTTCCGCGCCGCGCATGCGGTCGTAGCGGTAGACGAAAATCACCGCATTGATGTTCGACGCAGCCGAAAGTCCCTCCCCCGTTCGCACCGTATACCCCTGGATCGCCCCGTCGCGCTCGAGCCGTTCGATGCGTTGGCGCACGGCATTGCGCGACAGGTTGACCTTCGCCGCCAGCTCGGCATGGGCGGCCCGGGCGTTGAGGCGCAGTTCGGCGATGATGCGCTCGTCGAGCGGGTCGAGAATTCGCTTCACGTGGCCTCCTTACAGCGTGCCGAGCAGTTGATGGAGGGTGTCGAGGTCATCCGGCTGGATCCGATGGATCTGCACCGGGCCGTGTTCCGCGAGCGGGTGATGCAATGGCGAAACGCTGATCCCCAGCTCGCCAAGCAGCACTGCCGATTTGGCCGGTGAGATTTCCCCCAGAGTCACCATCGGCGCCACCAGGCTTCGCCGGTACAACCTGGCCGCGAGCACGCCGGTGGCGGTGTGGGGGTCAATGACGTAGCCGGTGTCACGGTACAGCGAGGTGATTTCTTCCAGGGTCTGTTCATCGCTGACGGCGTAGGAATCGATGATCATCCGCGCCTGCAGCCAGAACTCGTTGGCGATGGTCATCTCGCCGCTGCTTTCGAAGTGCTCCATCAGTGCGCTCACCGCCTGGTCGTCATGCCCGTAGAGCTCCCAGAGAAAGCGCTCCAGGTTGGAAAAGATCGACAGGTCCATGGCCGGCGACAAGGTCTTGTTGGCGCGCAACCGGGAGTAGTGGTTTTTCAAGAACAACTGGTGCAGCGCATCGTTCTGGTTGGTCGCCACGATCATCTGGGTGATCGGCAAACCCATCTTCTGCGCAATGTAGCCGGCATAGACCTCGGCAAAACTCGCCGCCGGCACGCTGAAACCGATGGGCCGCTGGCCGCCGCCCAGTTGCAGTACGGCGTGGAAATAAAACACCAGTTGCGCCAGTACCCCCACCCAGTTGCTGGAGTTGAAACTGATCGCTTCGTGCCCGGTGCACGGCCACTGCCGGAACAACCGGCTGACGAGGGTCTGGCACTCGTCGAAGCTGCCATTGACGGCGAACTGGTGGACCCGGGGATGCGCCACCGCCTGGAGGTGCCAGAGTTGGTCCTGGGGTACGCCCGCTTCCGGGTAGACCACGACCACCACGGTTTCCTCGCAGTGCTTGAATGCTTCGATGGCCGCCAGCCCGGTATCGCCATTGGTGGCGCCGATCACCACGGCGCGACGGTCGCGTTTGCGCAGGAAGTATTGCACCAGCCGAGCCTGGAGCTGGGCGGCAAAATCTTTCGAGGAGCGGGTCGGGCCATGGAACAGTTCCAGGACCCATTCGTTGCGATCCACCTGATGCAGAGGCGCCAGGGAGCGATGGCTGAATTGGCTGCCAGCTTCCTTGAGCATGCGCTTGAGGTCTGCCTCGGGAATCGTCTCGCCCACGAACGGGCTCATCACTCGATAAGCCAGCTCGTCATAGGACAAGGTCGACCAGTTGGCAATCTCCTGGGGTTCGAACAGCGGCAGCTCCAGCGGCACGAACAACCCGCCGTCCGGGGCCACGCCCGATAACACAACCTTTTCGAAATCGACCTGCACGGCCGAATCTCGGGTACTTACATAGCGCATGGTTGGCTCCGGCCATTATTTGAAACGATGTGCCTGCTCGACCAGCCAGGTGGCGAACATGACGGCGTCGGGGTGCTGCTCGGTCCCGGAACCGCGTACCAGATAGAACGACTCGCTGGCTTCGATGCGCTGGGTGAAGGGTTCGACCAGGCGCCCCTCCTCAAGCAGGTCAGCGACCATCGACGACCGGGCCAGGGCGATCCCCTGCCCCAGTTCGGCCATGCGCAAGGTGCAGACCAGCGTGTCGAACTGCATGCCCGTCGACGAATCGACGTGGTCGGCACCGACCATGTTCAGCCAGTACCCCCAGCCTTCTTCATACCCCAGTACATGCAACAGCGGATGCTTCGCCACGTCCGCCGGTTCCTGCAGCGGCGAGCGTGCCATCAGCGCTGGCGAGCAGACGGGAAACAGGGTGTCCCAGGTCAGCCGCTGCGACACCAGGCCCGACCACTGACCATGGCCCCAGCGAATCTCCAGGTCGTCCTCGCCATCCAGTTCTTTGACCCAGATGTTGCTGATGTAGCGGATGTCGACCTGGGGATGGGCCTGGCGGAAGTCCACCAGTTTCGGCGCCAGCCAGTGCACGAAGAACGCCAGGCTGCCGCGGACCTTGATCGGCCGGCGCTTGTGCTGGCCGAAAATCTCGTTGGTCCCCACCGCCAGGCGTGTGATCGCATCCTGCACCACCGGCAGGTAGGACTGGCCTTCCTCGGTCAGCCCCAAGCCACGGGGCAGGCGTTTGAACAGCGCCACCCCCAGGTGGCTTTCCAGCTGACGGATCTGCTGGCTCACCGCGCCTTGGGTCAAGCACAACTCCTCGGCGGCGTGGGTGAAGTTCAGGCAGCGGGCCGACACTTCGAATGCCCGTAGCCAGTTCAACGGGGGTAACGGTTTCTGCTTCATGATCCTGCCTCATTGACGCCCTCCCCCCGGCACCGTCTAGATTGCATCGGACGGCTGGGCCAACGGGTTCACCAGCAAGCGTTGCTCGCGGCTTTTGCGGGTAATGAAGTACACGAAATAGCACCAGGCGATGAATGGCAAGCCGAAGTACAACGCCACCCGCTGCTCCGGATCGAAGGCAATGCCGACACACGCCAACCCGCAGGAGGCCAAGGCCCCCAGTGGCACCCACGGATAGCCGCGGACGCGGAACGTGAGGTTGCGCACATCACCGCCATTGGCGACGTAGTGACGACGGAAGGCCATCTGGCTGGCAGCGATGCTCATCCACACCACCACCACCGCCAACCCGGAGATCGACACCAGCGCCAGATAGATGGTGTCGGCGGCAAATACGCTGCTGAGCAACGAAGCGGCGCCGCCGGCCATGCTGACGATGATCGCGTTGAGGGGCGTGCCCATGCGGGTCAGGGCCGAGAATTGCTTGGGCAGGTGCCCTTGGTCGCTCAGGGTCCAGAGCATCCGTGAGGCGGCGTACAAGCCGGAATTGGCGGCCGACAGCAAGGCGCTGATGATCACAAAGTTCATGATGTCGGCGGAGTACGGAATGCCGATGTAGGTGAACACGGTGACGAAGGGGCTCTCGACGATGCCGGCCTGCTCGCGGGGCAACAAGGTCGACAGAACGAAGATGGTCCCGACGAAGAAGATCGCCAGGCGCAGCACGGTGGTGCGGATGGCGCGGGGCACATTGCGCTGGGGGTCCTTGGTTTCACCAGCGGCGATGCCGATCAGCTCCGTGCCGGAGAAGGCAAACGAAACCGCCAGCAGCGTCATGGCAATCGGCATGAAACCGGTAGGGAACAGCCCTTCGCGGGTGAAGTTGCTCAAGCCGATGCTGTGGGCCTGGTCAATGTGCAGCAGGCCCAGAATCGCGCCGCCGCCGATCAACAGGAACGTCACCACGGTCACCACCTTCACCAGGGATAACCAGAACTCGGTTTCGGCGAACAAACGCACCGAGACCACGTTGCTCAGGAACACCACGCCGGCGAACAGCGCACTCCAGATCCACACCGGTGTGTCTGGAAACCAGCGCGCCATCAGGATACCGGCGGCGGTGAATTCAGAACCGATGGCCACGGTCCAGGTCAGCCAGTACAACCAGGCTACGGTATAACCGGTGCCCGGGCCGAGAAAGCGCGTGGCGTAGGTGCTGAACGAACCGGTTTCCGGCATCTGCACCGCCAGTTCACCGAGGCACATCATCACCAAGTACACCATCAAGGCGCCAATGATGTAAGCGATCACCGCACCCAACGGGCCGGCCTGGTTCACGGTGTAGCCGGACGTGAGGAAAAGCCCGGTGCCAATCACACCACCCAATGCCAGCATGACGATATGGCGCGTTTGCATTTCCTGCTTGAAGCCGACCTGCGTACTGAGTTGTTCTTGTTTTATGGACATGGTTACTCTCATGAAAGTCGTGAGGACGCGCCCCGACCTCTGCGCGCAGTGACGGCGTAGAAGCAACATGGGTTGTCATCCGGTTTTATTATTTTCCTATTCATGAACACCCCCGTGACCGCCTTGTCGCGAGGGGCTGACGCTGACGGTTCAACGGCTGGTTTCGGTGCACACTTCCAGGGTTGAGGCGTGCGTATTCGTTTGCGTCCGCTGTTCCCGCGAGGCCCGGACAAAGGCGAATGCCTGCTTCAAGTCGTCGAGCAGATCATCGGTGTCCTCGATGCCCACCGAGACCCGCACCAACCCCTCGGAGATGCCCAGGGCGAGCCGCTCCTCCAGGGTGTTTTCGACATGGCTGGTGGTGCGCGCCGGGCCATAGATGGTTTCCACCGCACCCAGGTTGCCCGCGCAGTGGGCGAAGCGCAGACGGGGCAAGAGCGCCGTGACGGTGTCCATGCCTCCGACCAGGACGAAACTGACGATGGCGCCAAAGCCGGCCATTTGCGCACACGCCACGGCGTGGTTCGGATGGCTGCGCAAGCCGGGATAGTTGACCGATTCCACCAGCGGCTCGGTGCACAGGAACTCCGCCAGGGCACGCGCGCTGGCTTGCTGCTGACGCATGCGCAGCACCAGGGTTTTCATGCCACGAATGATCATGAAGGCTGAGAACGGGTCCAGTGCCGCACCGTTGATTTCCCGGTAATGCCGTACCTTGGCCATCAGGGATTCGCTGCCACAGACCAGGCCGCCGAGCACATCGCCATGGCCACTGAGGAACTTGGTCGCGCTGTGAATCACCACGTCCACACCCAATGCCAGGGGATTCTGATTGAGCGGCGTGGCGAAGGTGTTGTCCGCCACCACCACGGCGCCGACCCGCTTGGCCGCCGCCACCAGACGCTGGATATCGAGGATTTTCAAAGTCGGATTGGTCGGCGTTTCCAGGTACACCACCTGGCAGCCCTTGGCGATTTCCCGTTCGATCTCGTCGTGATCGAAGGTCTCGCACAAGGTCGCCTCCACCCCCATGCGCGGCAGGAACTCTTCGAAAATCTTGTTGGTGCCGCCGTAGCTGTCCTTGGTGGACACCACCCGGTCGCCTTGGGCCAGGAAGGTGTAGAGCACACTGCTGATCGCCGCCATGCCGGTGCTGAACGCCACGGCGGACTCGGCCATTTCCAGTTCACGGATCTTGGCTTCGAGGGTCTCGACGGTGGGGTTGCTCATGCGGCTGTAGATAAAGCCCGGGGCCTTGCCCAAGGCGACGTCGTACCAGACGTCGATGTCGTCATATCCGTACGCGGCGCTGACCACGATGGGGGTTTGCGTGGCGTTGTAGGGATGCCTGACTTGCTCGCCACCCCAGACCGCCCGGGTTCCCGCTCCTGCGTTATCAAGCCCTGCGCTGTCAGGTTTGTTATTCATTGAGGCTACTCGCACTTAGGGGGTGAACGCTGAGTCATTCACCGGATCTGGCAGCCAATATAGGGAAAAGCAAAGCACCCGAGAAACGATGTTATCGGTGCCAAAGGTCTGCTTTTTTTAATGGCTGGGTGCGAAGTTATTGGCTGCAACGCGCCTTCTTCGTTCACGCGCTCCAGTGTCCTGCGGAGCCTGAGGAAAAAGGCACAACCAATACAGAAAGCGCCTACAGCCCCAGCCTGAGCCCTTGGGTTAGCGTCTCTCCCGCATCGACTGGACGAGACCTGCCCCTCCGTGACACGCCAAAAAGACATCCCCCAAGTCAAGAACCCACCCGGCGGCGACGGGCATTACGTCACCTATCGGGACATGACACCCAGCGAGCTGGCCGAGCGTGAAGCCGGGCAACTGAAGTATGAAGCCATGCTTGCCCGGCAGGCCGCCTACGAAAAGGAACGCTGGGCCACGGTCGATAGAACGCCACTGCCCGTCACCGGCAGTGTGTTCGCCAAGAGCTGCAAGTTACCCGACGGCGTCATTGATTACCGCAACCCCAACGGTTATGTGCCGGCTGATTTGGTCAAGCAGTACGGTGACCTGGTTTGGCTCGGCGGCAGGCATGCCGATGGATCGGGGACTGTGCCCCTCAAGCAGATGGGCGCCGGCGCGGTAACCGCGTCATGGGGCAGACTTGCTCTCGGCGGCACCGCACTTGAAGCAACCGCGGCAACGGTGGGCGGCACCGCCGTCACGGGGCTGTTAACCGGCATGGTTGCCTTGCTCTGGCCTTCCAGCCTGGGTGATAGCGCCCTTTACTCCGAAGAACAGCTACACAACTTGAAGCAGGCCCGCAGCCGCATGCGCCTGCAAATAGAGCAACAGGCCGATGGCAGCCTCAAGGGCTATGGCTTCTATACCGGCCAGAACCGCGATTGGGAAATGGTCGACATCGTCCACCTGGTCCCTCGCGCCGACCACTACATCGCCGACTTGGGTGACGGCATCGAGCTGATCTGGACGCCAGCCGTCGATCCGTCCGACACCCTGGGTATCCCCGTCCTGGAAGCGGCACCGCAGGCCCCTCCCATCTGGATCTACCCGCCCACGCCGATGGCCGACAGCATCATCGTCGATCCGATTTATCCGCCGGAGTATCGGGATTTCATTCTGGTGTTTCCGGTGGGGGCGGGGGTTCGGCCGGTTTATGTGGTTTTGAACACCGCACATCATGACTACTATCCAAAACCGGACTTTCTCCCTGCTTTCCCGGATGCAAGATGGGCTCCGCCCAAAACGCGCATGAAAGGCGGCGGGTTGCGTCCTCGCTGGAAAGATCCAGACAGAGCGATATATGAATGGGACTTTCAACATGGCGCAGTAGAAAAATATAACAAGCGAGGAAAACACTTGGGTGAATTCGATTACGCTACCGGACTCCAGACCAAACCAGCCAACCCGACCAAGACGGTAGAACCATGAACCACACAATAATGGGCGTAGTTGATGGAGAGGACTTTGCGTCATACGAAATAGCACTTCCTATTGAAAGCAAGGACCTAGCTAGAATAATGAATTGGATAAAAGAGGAAGAACACTTGTATGACTATCAGTTAGATAAAGCTCAAATTGAAGCTTTAGAAGAGGCATGCTCAATCGAACTGCCTCGAAATTTAGTGCTTTTTTTGACCAGCAGCGGCAACTGATCAACAGTGAAACTGTTTGGTGGAGGGTTGACGATCAGTTACCCGGGCGAATAACCACCTTCCCTCGGGCATGCCCAGTGGCGACCTTTTCCACCGCCGCCCGGGTTTCCGCCAGCGTGAAGGTGGAGTCGATGATGATCTGCAATTGCCCCGCACTGAACTGTCGGATCGCCTCGGGAAGGAAAGGCACGGCGCTGGCGAAAAAAACGAACTCACCGGCGTGACCGTCCCGACCCTCGATATTGAATTCCACCAGGGTAGATATGCGTCCGCCCGGACGCAGCATCTGCCAGGATTCTTCCAGCGTTTCGCCGCCCAAGGTGTCGAGCACCAGGTCGATTTCGCCCACGCTGTCCAGGGTCTGGGTTCGGTAGTCGATGACTTCATCGGCGCCCAAGCTTTTCAGCAGTTCGAGGTTCTTCGCCGAGGCCGTTGCGATCACATGGCAGCCGGCAAGATGGGCCAGCTGGACCGCCATGCTGCCAACGCCGCCGGCACCGGCGTGGATCAGCACACGTTCGCCGCGCTGCAACTTGCCAATATCAAAAAGCGCCTGCCTGGCCGTGCCATACGCGGTCGGCAATGCAGCGGCCTGTTCGAAACTCATCGGTGCGGGAATGACACAGAGTTCGGAGGCGGCGATGACCAGATGGGTGGCGAACGCACCGCCATGCTCGGGGGAAGTTCGTCCGGCCACTCGATCCCCGGTCTTGAGGACGCTCACCTGCTCGCCGACGGACTCAATCACACCGCTGAAATCGGTCCCTGGGGCATAGGGGAATGCCACCGGGAAGATCGGCTGCATGTAACCGGCGAGTATCTTGACGTCCAGCGGATTGACGCTGGCGGCCTCAATGCGCACGACCACTTCGTTGGGTTGTGGGCTTCGCAACCTCGCTTCGCTCTCGACGATCACATCCGGGCTGCCGAACTCATTAATCAAAGCGCTCTTCATGGGAAAACTCCTTCAGGCCTGGGCAGGGAACTGGCCGAGTTGAAGGAACAGGGCAAACCAGTCTTCCATGTGCCATGTCGTGGTCAGCTTCGCGTCACGGAACGTGTGGAATTCATGAATGCGCAAACTGACCTGCTTGCCGGTGGCGGCGATGCCGAAGAGTTCGCCTGCATGGGTGCCGGTGATTTCGGCGCGCACGCCCATTTTCCCGGGCTCCTGGACCATGTCGTGGACGACGATCCGCACATCCGGAAACGCCTGGACGAAGCTGCGGATGATGGCCTTGATGCCTTCCGGGCCAGGTACCTGGCCGGGTGCCAACGGGATGTCGTCCCAGTCACAGGTGAGTACTTCATCGACGAGGTCTGGCTGTTGGTCACTGAATGCACGGTAGAAGGTTTCAACGGCCCGGCGCTCGGCGCGCAGTTGTTCAGCAAGGTGGGTGGTTGATAGGGTCATTGGGGTTCTCGCCATTGAAGTGGGGTGGTAGCGAGAGTTTGGGATTGAGGGCTATGATCCGTCTAACAAATAACCGATATGAATGATTATTTGATTTATGGATTTTCATGGGATCGACCTGAACTTGCTGGTGGCCTTCGACGCACTGATGACGGAGCGCAATGTCACCCGCGCGGCGGCTCGGGTGGGTGTCAGTCAGCCGGCGATGAGTGCCGCGTTATCGCGGCTGCGAACGCTGCTTGGTGATGGGTTGTTTGCCCGCAGTGCCGAGGGGCTTTTGCCGACGCCTCGAGCTCGGGACCTGGCGGTGCCGATTGCCCAGGCGCTGCACCAGCTTCAAGTTGCATTGGTCGAGCGGCCCGAGTTCGAGCCTGGCAAGGCTTCGCTGGTGTTCAAACTCGGCCTCTCCGATTACCCGGCCTACGTGCTCCTGCCCGCGCTGTTGCAGGCACTCGCAGAGCAGGCTCCGGGGGTTTCGGTGAATGTGTACGCGTTCAATGACCGAGATCACGCGGTCGACATGTTGGACAGCGGCCTGATCGACGCGGCAGTGGGCGTGCCGCCGACCCAGGCGGCGGCGCGGATATTGAGCCGGACCGTGCTCACCGACGAATTCGTCACCATTGTCGCCCATGACCATCCGGTGGCCCGTCGCGCCATGACCCTGAAGACCTATCTGCAACTTCGCCATGTGCTGGTTTCGCCGGAGGGAGACTTGCACGGTTTGGTGGATCACGCCCTTGCCCAACAGGGCAAGCAGCGCGAACTGGCCCTGACGTTGCCACAGATGTTCGCCGTGCCCTCGCTGATCGCCCGCACCCGGTTGACCGCTACGGTGATGAAACGGGTGGCGATGGGCGCGGCGGGCAGCAACAAGCTGGTGATGTTCCCACCACCGGTGACGTTGCCTCGGATGGCGTTCGACCTGATCTGGCACCGGCGCAGCGAGTCTCATCCGGCGCAGCAGTGGTTCAGAGGATTGATAGCGGATGTTGCTGGGCGGGTTTGATGGTTTTCCTCACAAACCGAAACAGGGCATGATGCAGCACCTGCCGGCAGCCCGAAGACGTCATTTCAGAGTAACGTTCCATGACCGAAGTCGAACTTCTACAGATACTGGCGCGAGGTGAAGATAGTCGCCATCAGTACAAGCGCGACCTAGTCAACGCCGACGGTGTGGCTGCCGAACTCGCGGCCCTGGCCAATAGTGGTGGTGGCGAATTGTTTATCGGCGTGGACGACGACGGTAGCATTCACGGGTTGGACACATCCGCCATACAGCGCTTGAACCAACTGCTCAGCAATGCCGCCAGTCAGAACATACGACCGCCCGTTCACCCTCTGACCGAAAACGTGCAGACAGCGTCCGGGTTGGTCATGGTGGTGTCAGTAGCCGATGGGCTGAACAAGCCGTACATGGATCTGCAGGGTCGGGTATGGATCAAAAGTGGCTCCGATAAGCGCCATGTAACAGCACGTGAAGAGCTGCAGCGCCTATTTCAGAGGGCTGGTTTGGTTTATGCCGATGTGGTGCCTGTAGCAGGTACATCTGTCACCGACTTGAACGTCAAGGCCTTCGACACCTACTTTAACCGCCGTTATGGACAAAACAGTGAATTGGATGGGCTGTCGACAGAGCAGTTACTGCAGAATTTGGGGTTAGGTGACGGACGTGAGTTGACCCTGGCCGGCCTGATGCTATTTGGCCGACAGCCGCAGCGGTGGCGACCGGCTTTCCAAGTGAAGGCCGTCGCGTTTCCCGGTACAAGCTTGGCCGATAATCGTTATTTGGACAGTGAGGATATTGGCGGTACGTTACTGGAACAGTTCAAAGGCAGCTTCGCCTTTATCCGTCGCAACCTCCATCACGTGCAGCATGGTCGTGGCTTCAATACACTGGGCGAGTTGGAGATTCCCGAACCGGCGCTGGAGGAGCTGCTGGTCAACGCATTGATCCATCGCGACTACTTCACCAGCGCCTCGATCCGAATTATGGTTTTTGCCGATCGGGTAGAAATCGCCAGCCCAGGCCATCTGCCCGATAGTCTGAGCGTTGAAGCCATCCGCCAAGGCAGAACCAACCGGCGCAATCCAACGTTGACAGAACACGCCGCGCAAATACTGCCTTATAGAGGCCTGGGCAGTGGTATTCCACGAGCGTTTCGAGAATGGCCACGCATTGAGCTGATCGACGACGTGATAGGTAACCAGTTTAGCGCCCTGGCTTGGCGGCCAGATTCGGAATGGAAACCTGCTACCCCCGAAGTCACCCCCGAAGTCACCCCCGAAGTCACCCCCGAAGTTGCGAGGCTTTTGAGGGCTATACGAGGCGAGCTCACACGCAGCGAAATTCAATCCTTACTAGGTCTCAAGGACGAGAAGCACTTCCGCGATGCCTATATCCGTCCGGCCTTGGAAGGTGGCCTGATCGAAATGACCATCCCCGATAAGCCGCGCAGTCGCTTACAAAAGTACCGGCTTACGGCGCATGGGCGGGCATTGCAATAACAGAGCAGACACCGCAAAGCTCTAATGTGGGAACGGACTTGCCCGCGAAGGCAGCACGTCAGTCGACAGAAACTGAAGCATAAATCAGATGTTTGAGCTTCTGAATCCGGATCTTGTGA
The DNA here is from genome assembly GCF_001269905.1 of Pseudomonas corrugata. GTDB lineage: Bacteria > Pseudomonadota > Gammaproteobacteria > Pseudomonadales > Pseudomonadaceae > Aquipseudomonas > Aquipseudomonas corrugata. The sequence goes on from NZ_LHVK01000004.1 coordinate 142,463, forward strand.
CATGGAGAAATCTCGTATTAACCATCAAACCACAAAAAACGCCTCACACTCCCATAGCCAACTTTTACTCATTCAGATCTCTTATAGAGTCCATCCATAGAAAAAAATAATCTTTCTGTAGCTGAGGGTCGTTCACTATGTCCTGATCCTCATACTGAAATATATTGACGAGATTACTATTCGAAACACGCTCACCTAAAACATACTCATAAGCCGCTATTCCCGAAGACATCTGAGAAGACATACTAGAAGGGCGAACATTACGCTTGGCCCCTTTGCATAAAAACTTTACATCCGCGTGCTCCTTGATTATTTTCCCGAGACATTGATACACATCTACTCCCAAATATTTTTTTGACCAACCATCTTCAAGGGTCAATAAGATAGTGGATTTTCCCACACCAACATCAAACCACGCTTCCTCTCTCTGACCGTCTTTTAAAATTGAAATAACTTGCCTCTTCACTTTTACCTCCCCCTTAGATATTAGAAGCTCAGGACGGTGCCTTAAGGAGCCAGGGAACAGGACCATATTACTTCCTGACAGATTCAATCCAGCTTCTGTAGAACAACTTCTGCTGGCGCGGATCGTCTGCCAAATTTTCATCATCATAGTCAAAAATGTATACTACATCTTCGAGAGATGGCGCCACACCCAACTTTAATTCGTAGGCTTTCAATCCCAGCGACATCTGTGCTGACATCCCGGATGGATGGACGTTCACCTTGGAACCTTTGCATAAAAACACGACGGCAGGGTTATCCTGTCGAAGAATTGCAAAGCATTTATAAAAATTGCTACTCGTATAAGTTTTATATACTCCATCGGTCGCAAAAAATGTTATCGAAACGTGTTCTGGATCACACAAGAGACAAGTCAAATTTCTCTCCCCCCCCACGCAGGTATAAACCTTAACTTTTGAGATCATTTTCTTATTTTCCTGTTGGGATTCGGTATGGAATAACCAAACTCTTTACCATTTTCTAGAATCAATGTTGCACCAAGCACGTCCTCGTTACTTATTTTTCCAGGTATGGCTATTTCTTTTTCTGCCTTAAACAAATATGCTGCCCCCAGCTCCTTCTGCAAGTCATATCCTGGCACCTTCTGAAGCGAGTACAAGTAACCCACAGTCGCAAAATCATTAGTGGCGAATTTTTTCCCCACTTCCCTAGAGTAGGAGGTAGGAATGAAATAACTAGGAGGATCATCACTGTCTAGGGAGTGCAAAAACAAATCCTTGCTAAATCCCTTACTCTTAAATCCATTTTCAAATACATCCTCCGGATCTCGCTCGTCACCACGGTATAAATAATCATCTTCTCTCTTAGGTTCAGGTGTTTTGGACTCGCCCTCATCCACCCCAACCTTCGCAGCCGGATCCTGCTCCCCAACCGCCGGCCTGCACCCACCCTTCCCCGGACAATCCACCAACCCCAACGGATCCACCCACCCCGTCGGGTTCAGGGTGTACCGATACCCATTGAGCCCACCCGCCAGTTTGCTCGGATCAGGCGTCAGGTAGCGGCCCGTTTCCGGATTGTAGTAGCGGTGCCGGTTGTAGTGCAGGCCGCTTTCCGGGTCGAAGTATTGGCCCTGGAAGCGCAGCGGTTGTTCCAGTTGTTCGCCGCCGCCGTGCTCTATCGCTCGGACTTTGCCGTAGCCGTGGTAGCGCGCCGACCAGACGATCTGGCCGCCGTAGTTGGTCAGTTCCTGGGGTGTGCCCAGGTGGTCGAGGTGGTAGTAGAACGGGCAGGCGTTGAGGCCTTTGCCGTCGAGCAGTGCCAGCGGGCGGAAGGTGCCGGGTTCGTAGAGGTAGCTGCGGTGGTGATGGCGGCTGCTTTCAGCGACGAGTTGGTCGCCCTGCCAGAAGAACTCGGTGGTCAGGCCGGCCACGGTCTTGCTGATGCGTCGGCCGAAGGCGTCGTAGCGGTAGGACGTTTCGCGACCGTCCGCCGTGGTGACGCCAATCAGGCGGTGCTGGCTGTCGTAGCGGTATTCGGTGACGAGGGCCTGAGCCTTGCCGCGGCGTTCGCGGATCAGGTTGCCGAAGGCGTCGTAGTGACGGTCGCCCTCCATCAGCAGGCGATTGCCCTTGAGGTGGGTCGGGCCGGGGCGGTCCTGCATCAGCAGGTTGCCGGCCGGGTCGTGGGCGAAGTGTTCCGCGGGATCGGTGTGGGAGTGTTCGATCCGGGTCAGGCGGTCCAGCGGGTCGTACTGGTACTCGCGCCGCCCTCGACGGCTGTCGGAAAGGGCGGCGAGGTTGCCCTTGGGGCTGTAGGCATAATCGCGCCAGAACAAGGTCTGCTGGTTCTGCAGCACGGTGTGGGCCTTGAGCCGGCCCTGTTCGTCATGTTCGTACTGGCTGAGCAGCAGGCCCTGTTGGCGCTGGTGTTCGCGGCCGCCACGCAACTGGTGTTCGGTGAGGCGTGCGCCGTTCAGGTCGATGGCGGTCAGCGCGCCACCCGGGGCGTGGTGGTAGTCGACCTTGCTGTTGTCCGGCAGGCGCAGGTGATTGAGCCGTCCGCAGGCATCGTAGCCATAGCGCAGGGTGCCCCAGCCCTGGTGCTCGGTGATCAGCCGGTCCTGGGCGTCGTACTCGAAGGCCAGCGGATGGTCGCTGCCGTCATCGATATCAACCAACCGGCCCAGCCCGTCGTAGCGGTACTGGATCGCCTGGCCGTCGGGCAGGGTCTTGATCAGCAGGCGTCCGGCCGTGTCGCGCTGGTAGGCAGTGACAAGCTGGCTGCCGTCGGCACCGAACTCGGTTTTCTCCAGCAGCTGTCCATTGAGGTCATAGGCATAGGCGGTGCGTTGGCCGTCGAAGCCGACTTGCTGTCGGATCAAGCCGCCGGGGGTGTAGTCCAGCTGATATTTTTCCCCGGATTCGTTCTCGATTTCGGTCAGCAGCAGCCGCGCCGAGTCGTAGCGGTAGTGCAGCGTGCTGCCGTCGGGATTGACGCGGCGGCTGACCAGGTGCAGGTCATCGGCGTACTCGTAGCGGGTGACGCGGCCCTGTTCGTCGCGCTCGGCGGTGACCTTGCCGTAGGCGTTGTAGCTCCAGGCGCGGGTGGCGCCGGTGGGCAAGGTGGTCTGCAGCAGCCGGCCCACGGCGTCCCATTGGTAGTGCGTCACCGCGCCGTGTTCGTCCTGGCGGGTCAGCAAGCGCCCCAAGACGTCGTAGGTAAAAAACCGCTGGCTGGCGTCAGGCAGGGTTTCTTCTGTCAGTTGGCCGAGCCGGTTCCAGGTGAAGCGGTGTTCACTAGTGTCCGGGTAGTGGATCGACAGCAACTGCCCGTGGGCGTCGTAGGCATACCGGGTGCGCTGTTGATCCGGGTCGATGGCTTCGATCACCTCGCCCCGGTCATTGCGCTGATAGGTCCATACGGCCTTGCCGCGGGCCCGGGCGTGCAGGAAACCGTTGCGGTATTCGTAGGACGTGGGCGCGTCTTCGGGGGGAATCAGCGCCACTAGCCGTCCGACTTCGTCGTAGTGATATTCGGTGACGGCGCCCAACGGGTCCTGTTCGGCGATCAGCCGGCCTTGTTCGTCGTAGGCCTTGAGGTGTTCGCCGCCGTCGGGCTCGACCTTGCGCACCAGCCGTGCGCGGTCGTCGTGGACATAGATTTCCTCGCTGCCATCGAGGTGGCGGACCGTGACGCTGCCGTCCTCGCTCCAGCTGTAGCGCGTGTCCATCTGCGCGAACGAGGCCCAGTGCCGCACGCAGCGGGCCGCCTGCCCGACGCCCTGCCATTCCCAGAAGAAACTCGCACCGCCAGCCAGTTGCCGCTGGAGGATGACGTGAGCATCGTCGTAGTCGTAGCGCTCGCTTTCCCCGGCGGCGTTGGTAGCTTCGATCAGCCGTGAGCGCGCGTCGTAGCGATAGGTCGCCAGGGTCTGCTCGGTACGCCAGGCTTCATCCAGGGTGAGGGCCGGGTGCAAGCTCTGGTAGTCGATAGCCACCAGGTGGCGCTGCTCGTAGCGCAAACGCAGGCAGCGCCCGGCACCGTTGTCCAGGCGGCTGATGTCGCCATGGATGTTGCGCTGGATCGTCAGGCGGTTGTCGTAGCGGTCGCTGAGGGCGGTCAGATGACCGTCGCGAAAGTGTAGGAAAGGTGCGTTTTCGCCGGGCTGGGCGACGATCAGTTCGTCCGGCTCGCTGCCCAGGTAGATGGCCGCCCGGGCCAGGCTGTTGTGGATCGCCGAGCGCTGGGCGTTGGGCAGCGGAAAGGTCGTGCGGCGGTTTTCCTGGTCGATCCAGATGACCTGCTCACCCTCAAACAGCAAGCGGTGCGCCAGGGCATGGCTCCAGCCGCGCCCCAGGCCCACGTCCAGATCCGCCGCGCTGCTGCGGTACAGGCGGGTGAAGACAAACGGCAAGCGGCCATCGAGCGTGCCGTCGTCCAGGGTCAGCAGTTCTTCGCCGGTGACCATCGACACCGGACAGCCGTCGGTGCGGGTCAGGGCCGCGCTGTCGGCGCTGTCGCCGTTGGGGTTTTTCGATTGGGCCGGGGCGTCGTCGTGGGGTTCGTACTTGCTCAGCCGGGTAGCACTTTGGGATTTTTCCCGCGCCACGGCAGCCGGATTACTGACAGACAAGGACGGCCCATGCTCAGGCGTGATCTGCAACGGGCCAACAGGGGTCGGCTTCAATGGCGCGCCCTGGGCGCTGATCACCACCGGTTTCAACACATCGGCATGCTGGTTGAGCCGGTCAGGGGCGAATTGGCCCAGCCGTTGGCTCGACGCTCGTAACCACTCCCGTGCTCGCCCGGACTGAAGCTGGTCCAGCACCTTGCCACTCATGCGCACGCCCAGGCCGAGGGTGCCGGTCAATCGGATCAGCAGAAAATTGATCAGCACCGAGACCCGTATCTGCCCGACGACTTCGGCCAGGTACTGGGGCGGCAACATCCGCAGCCAACTGGCGAATGCGGCCATGTGCACGAAGAGCAACGGCTCGTCGCTCAGCAGCATCAGTCCCTTGGCAATGGCCTCGGATGAGGCCTTGAGCAACTGGTCGAGTTCGACCTGGGTCAGGTACTCCAGCAGTTTCTCGCTGTTGGCTTGCAAATCCGCCAGCAGCTCGAAGAGCTGCTTGACGTCATTCCACAGTGCCTGCAGGGCGTTTTCGAGGCCGCGCCAGTCGGCTTGCTGCAACAGGTTGTAGCGTTCGCGAAACCCGGCGTCGGAAAACTCCGCCCAGAGCGGTTGAAACTGGATTTCCCATTCCTCTTTCAGCCAGCCCTCGAGCTCGCCAATCACCCCCTGATAAGACGCATACAGCGCCTTGACGTGATCCACTGTGACCTTGGGGAAGAAGCTGATGCGATAGCGGCGCCCCCGCCAGCACTTGGGAATTTCCAGGATGCCGCTGGGGCCGATGATGTGATGGACCGGCTCGCCAAAGGTTTCCTTCCCCGGTTCACCGTCGATGACCGGTTCCAGCATCACCGGCGTGTTGCCGATCGGCACGAAACGCGCCGCCTGGAACATGTGCACCAGCGTCAGCGGGCCGCTCGCCGGACACCTCGCCATAGTCGCAATGAAGGGTTCATCCAGGTTTTTCGGCGCCGCGAGGGCTACTTCGTTGCCAACCTTGAAGACCTGCTCGATGTCCAGCGCCGAGCTGGTCCAGAAGCTCTGCGCCCAACTGTCGTAGTCGTTCAGGCAGTTGCGAAAATCCGCCAGCACCGCTGCCGCATCGGGATGATCGGGGTCCATGGCCGCCACCACCAACAAGCCGATGGCGTTGTTCAGGCGCAGGAGTTTGTCGGGGGCAAACATGCAGGGATCTCGCGGTACAGGGACGGACGCGAGACTTTGCCGGGGCGAGCTGGAGAAATAAGTCAGGGAAGGAGGTATTGGCTGTAGGGCGATTCGCTAAATCCGGTCGCGATGCCATCGCGAGCAAGCTTTGCTCCCACAAGGGATCAGTGCTGGAGTTTGGGATTCGGGAGATCCGCAACTCCATGTGGGAGCGAGCCTGCTCGCGATAGCGTCGGCACAGCCAGCATCAGCGACGACTGACACACCGCCATCGCGAGCAGGCTCGCACACATTTGAATGGTGTTTCCATCCCTGGCTGATTCAGCACGAGATGTAGACCGAAGCTCATTCCCAACAAATACCCACCAGCAAACCCTCAACCTATCGTAATCTCGCAGCTGAATCCTTTACGCCCGCAACCGGCCCGAGATCCCGCCCCGATGCCCTCCATCTATCAACTCAAACCTGCATTCCAGAACCTGCTGCGCCCTACCGTTCAACGGCTCTACGACAAGGGTGTCACAGCCAACCAGGTCACCCTGCTAGCAGGCATTGTTTCCGTGCTGGTGGGTGCGGTGATCGCCTGGTTTGCCAGCCATCCGTGGGTGTTTGTGCTGGTGCCGGTCTGGATGTTCCTGCGCATGGCCTTGAATGCCGTGGACGGCATGCTGGCGCGGGAGTTCGGGCAGCAATCTCATCTGGGTGCCTACCTGAATGAGCTATGCGATATCATCGCCGACGCAGCCCTGATCCTTCCCTTTGCCCTGATTCCCGATGCCAGTCTGTTGCTCGTGTTGTTGGTCACGCTGTTGGCGTTGTTCAGCGAATACGCGGGTGTGCTGGGGGCGATGGTCGGGGCGTCGCGGCGCTATGACGGGCCCATGGGCAAGAGTGACCGCGCCTTTGTATGTGGCGTGCTGGCGACCGGTATTGCCTTGGGTTGGTTCGGAGCGCTGTGGGTCGATGGTGTGATGGCGGTGGTTGCTGCCCTGCTGGTTTATACCTTGGTCAACCGGGTCCGTCATGGCCTGGACCAAGTGAAGGAAAACGCTCCCTCAGCATAAAGGAACTTGCAATGCGCGAAGCTCAAGACCGGACATTCACCACCCATGATGGCGTGGAATTGTTTTATCGGCACTGGCCAGCCGTGGCCGCGGACCCGGGCGAACCCAGCAAGGCTGTGCTGCTGTTTCACAGGGGGCACGAGCACTCCGGGCGCATTGCGCATCTGGTGGATGAGCTGGACCTGCCCGGTTTCGACTTCTTTGCCTGGGACGCCCGCGGCCATGGCCAGTCTCCCGGAGAACGCGGTGACAGTCCGAGTTTCGCCACCAGCGCGCGGGACGTGCAGACCTTCTGCGACCACATCGGCGCGGCGCATCAGATCGACGAGCAAAACATCGCCGTGGTGGCGCAAAGCGTCGGCGCGGTAATTGCGTCCACCTGGGTCCACGATTATGCGCCGCGCATTCGCTCGCTGGTGCTGGCATCGCCGGCGTTCAAGGTAAAGCTGTATGTGCCTTTCGCCCGCCCGGGCCTGGCGTTGATGCGCAAATTTCGCGGCAATTTCTTCGTCAACAGCTACGTCAAGGCCAAGTTCCTCAGTCATGACCCGGAACGGGTGGCGTCCTATGACAGCGATCCGCTGATCACCAAGGCGATTTCGGTGAACGTGCTGCTGGGCCTGTACGAAGCCGCCGACCGTGTGGTCGCCGATGCCCAGGCGATCCAGGTGCCGACGCAGCTGTTGATCTCCGGTTCCGACTTTGTGGTGCATCGCAAACCCCAGGAACAGTTCTTCGAGCGACTGGGCAGCCTGCACAAGGAAAAACACATTCTGCCGGGATTCTTCCACGACACCCTGGGCGAGAAGAACCGCGCGCCGGCCGTCGCCAGTGCACGCCGTTTCATCCTGCAGAATTTCGCCCGCCCGCTGGACCGTCCTTCCTTGCTGGATGCGGACCGCATCGGCGCGACCTGTGCCGAGTCCGAAGCCCTGGCGACACCCCTGCCCCACAATTCACTGCGCGACCTGTACTGGCGCATGACCCGCGCCAGCATGCGCTTCGGCAGCAAGCTGTCGGCCGGGGTGAAGTTGGGTTTCGACACCGGTTTCGATTCCGGCAGCACCCTGGACTACGTCTACCGCAACCGCCCCACCGGCACCTCGCCGATTGGCAAGATGATCGACCAGAACTACCTGAACTCCATCGGCTGGCGCGGCATTCGCCAGCGCAAGCTGAACGTCGAGGAGTTGCTGCGCCTGGCGATGGGCAAGTTGCGCGAAGAGAATCGCGAGGTGCGCATCGTCGACATCGCCGCCGGTCATGGCCGTTACATTCTCGAGGCGCTGCAAGGCGTCAGCCCGTTGCCTGAGTCGATCCTGCTGCGCGACTACAGCGATATCAACGTGCGCGACGGCAGCGCGCTGATCGTCGAAAAAGGCCTGGGTGACATCGCCCGGTTCGTCAAAGGCGACGCCTTCGACCGCCAGGATCTCGCGGCGCTGGAGCCCAAGCCGACCCTCGCCGTAGTGTCTGGCCTGTACGAATTGTTTGCCGATAACCAGATGGTCGGCGGCTCGCTCGCCGGCCTGGCTGAAGCGGTGGAGCCTGGCGGTTACCTGGTCTACACCGGCCAGCCATGGCACCCGCAACTGGAACTGATTGCCCGCGCCCTCACCAGCCACCGTGCCGGCCAAGCCTGGGTGATGCGTCGGCGCAGCCAGGCCGAAATGGATCAATTGGTCGAGGCAGCGGGCTTTCGCAAGATCACCCTGCGGGTCGATGAGTGGGGCATCTTTAGCGTTTCGCTGGCGCAGCGCGTGCAGTGATGAGTGCCGTCATCGCACCGCCCCGCGAACCTGCCCTGCTGAAACCGGCGGTGTGTTGGCTGCTGTTGCTCGCGCCGCTGTTCTTCAGCACCTACGGTTTCGCCACCTGGGTGACGGCCCAGCGCAGCGACGTCGACAGCCTGGTGTTCGGCTGGGAAAGCCACATGCCGTTCCTGGCCTGGACCATCGTGCCTTACTGGTCGATCGACCTGCTTTACGGCCTGTCGCTGTTGCTGCCCACCAGCCGCGCCGAACTCAAGCGCCACGCCCTGCGCCTGCTCACGGCCCAGGCCATTGCGGTCAGTTGCTTCCTGATCTGGCCGCTGCGCTTCACCTTCCCCCGGCCGGAGATGGACGGGGTGTTTGGTTGGCTGTTCGAGGTGCTGGCCGGTTTTGACAAGCCATTCAACCAGGCACCGTCGTTGCACATCGCTTTGCTGGTGATTCTCTGGGTTTGCTATGAGCGGCACTTGCGGGGCGTATGGCGCTGGGTGATGCACGGCTGGTTCGCGTTGATTGGCGTGTCGGTGCTGACCACTTATCAGCATCACTTTGTCGATGTACCGACAGGCGCACTGGCCGGTTGGCTGTGTGTCTGGTTGTGGCCGCTGGACCGGCCGAGCCCGCTGCAGAGTGCCCGCCTGACGTCTGATCGCAGCCGTCTGCAATTGGCCCTGCGCTATGGCGTGGGTGCGGCGGCGCTGTTCATCCCGGCGCTCGCCTTTGGCGGCGCATGGCTCTGGCTGATCTGGCCGGCGGTGGCGGTACTGTTTGTGGCGCTCAATTATCTGCTGTTCGATGCCGGCGGCTTCCAGAAGCGGGCCGATGGCCAACTGAGCCCAGCGATACGCTGGTTGCTGGCGCCGTATCTCGCCGCCGCCTGGATCAATTCCCGCTGGTGGACGCGCAACCATCCGCAGCCGGATCACGTGACCGACAACGTCTGGCTGGGTCGCATTCCCACGCCACTGGAGTTGAAAGACAGTGCGTTTACCGGGGTGCTCGACCTCTGTGCCGAAATGTCCATGGACAGCACCGGGATTGCCTATCGCTCGCTGCCAGTGCTCGATCTCACGGCACCGACCCGCGAGCAATGCCTGGAGGCCGCGCGGGCCATTGAACAACTGCGCCAGCGAGGGCCGGTGCTGGTCTGTTGCGCCTTGGGTTATTCGCGCAGCGCCACCGCCGTGATCGCCTGGCTGTTGCACAGTGGCCGGGCGGCCAGTGTCGATGCCGCGATTGTGCAGCTCCAGCGCGTCCGCCCCCATATCGTTTTGCATCAGGCGCACCGTCAGGCGCTGGAGCCACTGCGCAAAGGCCGTCGCCATGAGCAGTGATATGCAACTGCACGCCGTGGCGAGCCTGTTGCGTCGAGGCCATTCGCTGGACCAGTTTTCCACCGGTCTGACCCTGCTGGCGGCGCTGCTGGGGTTGGGGCAATGGCTGGTGGGCAGCGTCGACCCCTGGTTGCTGCTGTTCAGCATCACGCTGTTCAGCCTCGGCGTGTTGCAAAAATACTGGGCGTTGTGCGTGGCGTTCGATGCCGATCTGTTCCAGCGCGTGGCTGACGGTATCCAGCCATTGGCCGAACGCACCCAGGCACTGGATCAGGCCTTGAGCACGCTAGGCCTTCAGCCGGCCGAACGCGCTGGCCGCCCCTGGAGCGAACGCAGCCACGGCGCCTTGCGGTTGCTGCGCAGGCAGTCGCTGTTATTGGCCGCACAGATTGTCTTGACGCTGGGCTTCATCCTGGCCAGCCCTTGGTTAGCTTTTACAGGATAAGGAATCCTCATGCTCGAACCCGTCGTTGCCAACCTCATCACCTCCGCGGCCCGCATGGTCACGGGCGCCCGCAGCCTGTGGCTCGGCAGCGCGCCGCAGCCGGTGCAGCGGATCTATTTCGCCAACCACAGCAGCCACGGTGATTTCGTGCTGCTCTGGGCCTCGCTGCCGCCGGCGCTGCGCAAGCTCACCCGGCCCGTGGCGGGTTCCGATTACTGGCAAAAGAGCCCGGTGCGTCGCTACATCATCAACCGGGTGTTCAACGGCGTGCTGGTGGATCGGGAGCGCAAGGACCCGTCCTACAACCCTCTGCAGCCGATGCTCGAAGCCCTGGAAAATGGCGACTCGCTGATCATTTTTCCCGAAGGCACGCGCAACCCCGACGAAGGCTTGTTGCCGTTCAAGAGCGGGATCTATCACTTGATGAAGAGCCACCCCGAGGTCGAGGTGATTCCGGTGTGGATCGCCAACCTCAACCGTGTCATGCCCAAGGGTCGCGTGCTGCCCCTGCCGCTGTTGTGCACCACCAGTTTCGGCGCACCGCTGTGCATCGAAGAGGGTGAAAGCAAAGAGCATTTCCTTGAACGCAGCCGCGCCGCGCTGCTGGCACTGGCCCCGGAGCACGTCTGATGGATCGATATACCCTGATGTTGTTTGGCGGGATTGGCGCGATTCTGGTGCTGGCCTCGCTGATCGGTTTCATTCTCAAGCTGAAGACCAAAGGTACGCCGAACTCGGTCATCGACAACCTCAACGCGCGAATCAACGCCTGGTGGATCATGGTGCTGGTGATCGGCGTCGCGTTCTGGCTCGGCAATGCGGCGGTGATCCTGCTGTTCTACGCGGTGTCATTCTATGCCCTGCGGGAATTCCTGACCCTCACACCGACCCGACGCAGCGATTATCCGGCGCTGGTGGCCGCGTTCTACCTGGCGCTGCCGCTGCAGTACCTGCTGATCTACTACGACTGGTACGGGCTGTTTTCGATCTTTATCCCGGTGTACGTGTTCTTGCTGCTGCCGATCCTGGCGTCCCTGGGGGGCGACAGCACGCACTTCCTGGAGCGTGCTTCCAAGGTGCAGTGGGGACTGATGATCGCGGTGTTCTGCATCTCCTTCGTCCCGGCACTGCTGACCTTGGACATCGCCGGTTTTGAGGGACGCAACCTGCTGTTGATCGCGTACCTGGTGATCGTGGTGCAATTGTCGGACGTGCTGCAGTACGTGTGCGGCAAGCTGTTCGGCAAACACAAGATTGCGCCGAATCTGTCGCCGTCGAAAACCGTCGAAGGCTTTGCCGGCGGTATTTTCCTGGCTTCGCTGATTGGTGGAGCGCTGTGGTGGATCACGCCGTTCAACCCTTGGCAGTCGTTCCTCATCGCCTTGCTGATCAACCTGCTGGGGTTTGCCGGCGGCATCGTCATGTCGGCGATCAAGCGCGACCGTGGCGTCAAGGATTGGGGGCACATGATCGAAGGCCATGGCGGCATGCTCGACCGGTTGGACTCGGTGTGCTTCGCCGCGCCGATCTTCTTCCATCTGGTGCGGTACTGGTGGACCTGAGGAGTAGGAGCTGTCGAGTGCAACGAGGCTGCGATCTTTCCCCTGACACTTGAGTCTCAAGCGAAAGATCAAAAGATTGCAGCCTTCGGCAGCTCGTACAGTCCAGCCCGGCGGGAGCAAGCTCCCTTGCCACGGTATCAGTCAAGGATCAGATGCGGCAGAAACCGGCTGGAATCCTTGGTGATCAGGCTGTTGTCTTCCCGCACACCAATGCCCGCGGCCTGGTCGCCGATGACCCAGGAGCCGATCAGCGTGTAGCTGTCGTCGAACTTCGGTAACGGGGCAAATTCCTGGAGGATGAACGGCGCGTCGGTGTACGGGCCGTCTTCCTTCACGATCAGGCCATCAGCGGTTTGCAGCTCGATGTTGGCACCTTCCCGGGAAAAGAACGGCTTGCGCACCCAGCCCTTGGGCACCGCTTTGCTCGTGTCGGTATCCAGGTGGGCCGCGAGCAGGTTCGGGTGGCCTTTGTTGAATTCCCACAGCAGCGGCAGGATGCCTTTGTTGGAGATGATCGACTTCCAGGCCGGCTCGAAAAACTGCGTGTCACATTGGGCAATCGCGGCGCCAAACGGCTCGTGGAAGATGAACTCCCAGGCATGCAGCTTGAACAGGTGGGGAATCCAGCGCTCTTGCAGGTCGACAAAACGCCCGTCACTGTTGAGGCCGATGTCTTCGACATCGATGTGCCGCGATTCAATGCCGACTTTTTCCGCGATCAGGCGCAAGTAGTCCGTGGTGCCCTTGTCTTCCACCGAGCCTTTCATCGAGGCGAAATAAAACGGCTCCTTGAGCTGCAACTGGGCAAAAGCCTGGTGCAGCTTGGTATCGATGCTGTTGAACTGGTCGGCATGAGCCGGCAGCAAGCCGCGTTCGATGCATTGCTCCAGCCAGCCCCACTGGAACGCCGCCGCTTCGTAGAGGCTGGTCGGCGTGTCGTAGTTGAGCTCCAACAGCTTGGCGGGGCCGCTGCCGTTGTAGGAGAAGTCCATGCGCCCATACAAGTGCGGGTGGCCTTCAAGCCATGAAGTGCGCACCAGGTCGAAGAACGGCGCGGGAATGCTCAAACGTTCCAGCAACTCTTCGCTCTGGACCACGCGGGCCACGAGGTCCATGCACATTTCATGGATCTCGGTGGTCGGGTCTTCCAGGTCGTCCTCGATCTGCTTGAGGGTGAACTGGTAGTACGCGCTTTCGTCCCAATAGGGTTCGTCGTCGATGGTGTGGAACAGAAAGCCGAGTTGCTCGGCGGTCTGTTTCCAATCATGACGTTCTGCGCAATGGATCTTCTTCATGGCCCTCGTTCCTCAGCCGCCAAAGCTGCTCGAACCGCCCCAACCGCTGCGGGCGCTGGACTTGCTGCCGAAGCCACCGCGAGAGGTGGAGGATGCGACGGACATCGGCTTGCTGGTCTTGATCGAGTCGGTATAGCTGCCGTACCGCGCCTGGTTGGACTTGGTGAAGGTCGAGCCTCGGGAAACTCGCTGGCTGAGCGTCGAAGACCCGAAGTTGCCGCGATCATCGCGGTAACGGTAAACCGGCTCGGAGTAATAGCTGTTGCGGTTGCCGCTCAACATATTGCCGATCAGCATGCCAGTCAGCAGGTTGCCGAAGCCCGAACCACCGACGTTCGCTTCCGAAGCCGGCAATTGGGCCCGGGCGGCGTCGACCTGGGATTGTGTGACTTCGCCATCGGCGCTCAGTTCGAAACCACCCAGCTTGGGAATGAACTGGCCGGATGAGTCCTGCTGGCACCAATCGGGGACGAAGTCAGCATCGCAATCGGCCTGACTGACGTAGGTCGGCGCGATGCGACGATGCTCGGCCATGGCGGTCATGTAGGCGTCGGCGCAGATGTCAACCGGAAGCTTTTCATCGACACATTGCTGGACGGACTGGAAGTTGTACTTCTTCTGCAACTTGTAGGTTTTTTCCGTTGGCCCACAGCCGGATATCGCCAGGGCGACCGACGCGGCCAGCGAAAGCTGGACGTACTTGCTTCGTTTCATCGGGTTCTCCGTGGCGCAATCAGTTCGAGGAAGGCGTCATGCACGCGGCGTTCAACATGCCCACGCTGATGGCAACGGCGGCGATGTAGATACCCGCGGCGATTTCACCGTTCTTGATGCGCGCGGAAGCGCCCTTGAGCACCAGGCTGGTGACCAGGAACGCCAACAACTGGACGACAGCGGCGATCACTGCCCAGACGACGAAATCCAGCATGTTGATCGAGTAGGCGATCACGTTGCTGGCCGGAATGGCGAAACCGATGACGGCGCCGCCCAGGGCAATGGCCGCAGCCACGTTGCCCGAGCGGATCAGTTCGAATTCCTTGTGCGGCGTGACGCGGGTGTAGATGAACTGGAACAACGCGAACAGCACGGCGGCGCCGAGGATGTACAAGACAAAGCCGAGCACGGCGGCTTTGTTCAGGGAAATGGAGAGCGCTTCAAGCATGGATTTCTTCCTTATTCAAAGAGTGTTCAGGTCAGTGGTGTACAGCGAAATACCCAGCGAAGTACTCAGGCTGACGGCGCCTTCGGCGTCTTCTTCAACGGAGAACAGCAGGAACTCCCGGCGATCCGTCAGGCCGGTGTCGCGGGCGTACAGCATCGAACGGTGCTCGATGCTGTAGGACTCATCCGGATTGCTCACGCGCTCGCTCAACGCCACCAACTCTGTCTGGCCAGCCTCGGTACCCCATTCGCGGGAGTACTGGACGCCATCGTGGGTGTAGGTCGGCAGGCCGATCAGGCTTTCAGGGCCGGCCAGGCGACGCAACTCCGCTTCACTGTTGATCGTGACGTAGCTGAGGTAGTTGAACAGGATCACCGACTCGACCTGCCCTGCGATATCGCCGCTGGTGTGCACTTGCAGCCAGTAGTCTTCGTCGTTCATGTAGCAGCGCGACAGCCAGTTCGACTGCCCGAGGTCGACGATGCCCAAGCTCCAGATCTGTTGGGAGGCCGGGATGACCACGGTGCTGTTGCCGTCGAGCAACAACTTGAGCGTCGCATCGAACATGACCTGCTTGCCGGAGGCCAGGCCAAGAGGCCCGGTGACAGACGCGCTATGACTGGCGGTGTTCGCGTTCGGGGCTTCAAGCCCCATCAACTGTTTAAACCACCCCATGGGAAATTTCCTTGAGACGCGCGGAGGCGATGTAGAAAAGCTCGCCACCCACGACTCGGGTGGCGCCGGGCGGATTGATCGACGGCTGGCGAGCACCCTGGGCGCGATAGCCAATCAGCGTAGCGTTGTGCTGCTCTTTCAGCCGGGCATAAAGCTCGCCAAACGTCGCTTCAAACGCCTCGGGGAGCTTCATCAGGTACTGAGTGGCGCCCTGGCCGACACAGAGCAATTCGTTGATGACTACCGACGAGCCAGGGTCCTGGGAGGCACGCACCAGCATTTCGATAGCCATGCTGGAGGTGCATTCCAGACTGGGGGCGTAGGCGCTGGCGAGAGCGGCGATTTCGCTGTCATTGAAGTGCGCGACCACATGCCCGATCGGCCCCAGTTGATTGACCGCCAGCACCGTGGCCAGGGTCAGGTCGTCGGAGTGGGTTCGTACCAGCACGCGTTCGGCCCCCGGCACGCCGGCACGCTGCAACAACGCGACGGAGGACAGGCTATCGCCCTTGATGAACGAAGTCTTGCCGGGCATGGGGTTTTCTTCGAGATCGCAGTCGCAGATGACGATCAGGTTGTCATTGGAGGTTTCGTCCTGCAGGAGCAATTCGATGACCCGCTCGCTGGAGGCGCCCTCCCAGCCGATTAGAACCGTGTGGCCGACGTTGCCGGTGAAATCGCCTTTGCCCTTCATGCCTTTTCTCCATACATCGATGACGCTGCTGGTGGTTTTGCCGATGACCGTCGTCAACAGGGCAATGCCCCCGAGCATGATCCAGGTCGCCACGAAAATTCGCCCGGCGGATGTCTGTGGCAACAAATCGCCATAGCCGACGGTGAGCGTGGTGGTGAGATAGAAGTAGATAAATGTGGCGGCGGCGATGAGGTGTTGCTCGCCCAGCAGCACCAGGCCGATCCAGGCCGTGGCCAGGTGCACGCCCACCGCAATGGCCAGGCCCGCCCAGCCGAACCGATGAAAGAAGGACGCAGCGAACGTGCGCAACAAAAGAAAAATCGACATTTCGTCCCTGACTCCGTGGGGCTTTGTTCCTGGCGAGGTCATCGCACTGACGTCTGACGGCTCGAGCATAGTGGCCGGACAGCATTAAACCTGCTGCGCAGCTTGGATAAAAGTACCTTCACCACAATTAAATCCGTCGGGTGCCGGACACTACTGTGGCAAGGGAACTGCGTAGGAGCTGTGTAGGAGCTGTCGAGTGCAACGAGGCTGCGATCTTTCCACCCACACTTGAATCTCAAGCGAAAGATCAAAAGATCGCAGGCTTCGCCAGCTCCTACAAAGTCCAGCGAGCATCCCTCGCTACAGGTTTGCTGTGCGCGAACCGATTACTCAGCCGATTTTTTCTTCAGGCGTTCCAGGATCGCATTGGCGCTGCCTTCGTTTGGCGTGATGCCAGCATCGCGCAGTTTGCGCTCCAGGTCGGAGCCGGTCGAAGCCTCGGCCAGTTCGTCCTGGGCTTGCAGTTCAGCGGCCCGTTGCTGTTGCTTGGCCTGCAGGCGATTGAGCGTGCCGACGGCGGTTTCCAGCTTGCCATTGGCGCCGCCGCTGGCGATCGAGGCACTTACCTGGGCCTTCTGCACGCTTTCGCGGGCCTTGGCCATATCCACCTGCTGACGCAGGCTCTTGATGCGGGCTTCGGACTTGGAGATGTCTTTGCGCATGTTGTCCGCGTAACCGCCAAATTCGGTCGCGTGCTTTTGCTCGGCGTCCAGTTCGTTGGTCAGGGTCGAAATGGCTTCGGCCACTTCCAGCGCCAAGTCTTCGCGGTTGGCCTGGATCGCGGCCAGGGCCTTGGCTTCCAGGTCCTTGATCTTGGCGTTGTATTCGCCGACGCGATCAGTCGCCAACTTGTGCTTGGCCATGATGGTAACCAGTTCACGCTTGGCGTTGGCCAGCGCGCTGTCGGCATCGCGGATTTCCTGGTCGAGGATGCGCAGGGCTTGTTGGTCGACGATCGACTCGCCGACTTCGTTGGCACCGCCACGCAGTGCGGTGAACAACTTGCTCCAGATGGACTGAGTCATTGGATGGTTCCTATTCGGCGAATTAAATGAAAAAGCGTTCGAAGGCTTCGCTGGCGCGCTGGACGTTGTCGACGAGGGTTTTGACCTCGGTCACGACGTTGGTCAGGCTGGAGTCGGAGCTCAACGCACCGAACATGTTGTAGACAACCTGTCCGTTGGGCATGGTCTCGATGCCGATGGACGACAGAGGGAACATTTCCCGGCTGCGCAGCACGGCGTCATTGAATGCCGCGACATCGTTGATCGACTCGACGTCCACCAGGACGGTGTCGACGATAATCTGGTCACCGACCACCGCGATGTAAATCGGCAAGCCACCGAAGTCGTTCATTTCCAGCTTGATGCTGGATTCGGAGCCTTGCACGAGGGAAAGGGTGATGTCGCTCGCGACCACTTCGTCCAGGGCCTGAAGGGCGCTGTAGAGACGATCAATGTTCCAGTTGTTACCTGCGCTCATGTATTCCTCCAACATGAATGAGCCAGCCAGAATCGGTTGGCGTAGCTGTTTCTCCATTTGCTTGAGCAGGCTTCGGTTTTCGGGAAGCACCCAAGTCTCGTGTTTCACATACCCGGCGGCACTCAGGCCCGCGCGCATCTGCTTCATGTAGAAGCTCGACGGCTTTTTCGCGGAGGGTTTGGCGCGCTCTCCCGTGCGGCTCGCTGAATCGGTCACAGACCCGTCAGGCGGATCTGATGGAGAGCTGGTTGACATGGTACTGACCCCACTGTGAATAACTCACGCGTGAGAAACACTACAGGTAAGCTCTGAACCTCACAATAGCTCACGCGTGAGATTTTTATCTGTCATAAATGCCGACGCTCTTGTGGGAGCTGAGCTTGCTCGCGATGGTGATGGGCCAGCTTGCATCGATGTTGGATGCAAAACCGTCATCGCGAGCAAGCTCGGCTCCCACAGAATATCTCCACAGGCTGCGGCATTAGTTGTGGCTACCGATGGCGGCTTACGGATAGCTGAAACTTTTTACCAACGTCAGCTCGCCCACCGCCCGCATCGGCACGACGAAGGTTTCCATCTTCTCGTTCGGGGTGCCTTCTTCGGTGATCACGGTGACCTGTGCGGTGGTCAAGGCTTGTTGCGCTTGTTCTCCACCGCCCTCACCGTCCTCGCTGTCTTCCTGATAGCGATAACCGCCGCCGTAGTAGTTCACATACACCAGGTATTGGCCTTTGATCGGCGCGGGCATGGCGAAGATTTCCGGGCCGTAGCCTGTGGTGACGTCGACGTCGAGGGCGCCGCCGTTGGGGGCGACGCGGTCGCCGTACCAGATGTGGGCGCCGTCCGGGGTGATGACGTGCAGGTCCAGGTCGGTGCCGTCGCTGTCCCAGGTCAGCAGTACCCGCAGCTTGGCCGGGGTGGCGCCGCCGCTGGTGTTGAGGAACTGGGTGCGATGACGATGCAGGCCATCAGGGCTGCGCACTTCGACGCTATTGCTGCCGTTGGGGAACGAGAACGGCCGGTCGAAGCGACCTTCCTCATCGAGCTTCAGCGGCAGGGCCACACCGTTGACGATGAGTTTCCCCGGCTCGTTGCTGTCCTTGGGCATGGCCTTGATCTGACCAGTGATGCGTGCAGTGTTGGCCTGGCCCTGGGGCGTATTGACCGACGAGGCCGGGTAATTGACGGTCTGGCTGAAGTTCTCACCTTCGCCGCCCGGCGCCCCGCTGCGCCACCCACCAATCGGAGTGTCGAGTTTGATCCCATCGGCAGCAACGGCCAGGGGCAACGCGGTCATGGCGCAGAGCAACAGCAAGACCTGTGGATAACGGAGTGTCATGGTCTATTCCAGCAAGAGGTGACGGGCGAGCCCTTCGATATAGTCTTCGTCCTGGCCGTTGGGGTGAGCTTCAAAGGCCAGGTGCAAATATTCGTGAGTCAGGTCGAGACGGTCCTGCAGCGACAGCACGCCACGGACATAGATGCGCTGGCGTTCACGGTCGACGTAAGGCCGGCCGAACGCGACGCGGCACACCGCGAATGAGCTGATTTCGTTGTAGCCCACTTCGCTTTCCAGTCTGGACCGCCAGCCTCGACGCTGCTTGAGCAGCCAGTCCTGGGCGGCCGGCAGTGCTTCGCAGGATGCCACCGGATTGTCCCAGCGGCTGAGACTGGCACGCGGGTAGGCATGCAACAGAATGGCGTCGTAGCGTTGGCCGGCGTTGGCTTGTTCCACAGCTTGCAGCCAGGACAATTTGTCCGGGCCGGATTGATCGGAGTGGTAGGTGACATCGGTGCCGGCCAGGACCAGGTCGCTCGTCCAGGCCGCAATGGCGCGGGTTTGCGGTGCCGCCGGGCGTGGAGCAACACGCTGGCGATGGCTGCTGTCGTCGATACTCAGACAATCGCCGTTACGTTGGGCGTTTTGCAGCAGGTAGGTGCGTATCGCCACTGCCAGGGCCTTGGCTGCTTCGGCGGGCTCGGCCTTGGCCTCGCGTTGCAAAACCCGGGCGACGTACTCTTCCCGATCCAGGCGCGCCACCAGTTTGCCGGGCGTCAGGAACAGCTCGCCATCACTGTGGATATCCAGCTGGTTGCCATTGGTGAACTCGGCGCGGTAGTCACCCCGCAATTGACCCGGCGAGGCTGGCTGGCTGCCCGACATGACCCGCTGCAATGGATAACGGGCAAACAACCTCACTTCCACGCAGCGCCCGGTTTCGGCCGGCCAGTGTGCCGGCAGCGCAGTGGCCAGGCCATCACCAAATGCCCTCAGGATCTGTTGGCTGGTGCCGCGGCCACCGGCCCATACGGGCGTGCCATCGGCCAGCCAACCGGCGAAACCGCCCTGGCGCGATGAAGGTCCCTGGTCGCCCAGCCAACTCCAGGTCTTGACCCGCAAGCGACTGCCCAGTTGCCCGACGAGACGACCATCCGCCGCATTGAGTACCACGTCCAGCAGCACCCGACGGGCCTGGTCCTGGGCCGGCAGTGTCGCCAATGCCTTGAGCAATTGCGCGACGGGAACCTGTTTTTGAGGTTGCAGGGCTGGTAGGTCCAGCAGCCAAGCCGGGGCCTGACGGGCCTGCCAGTAGTCACGCCAACTGGCGGCCGAAAGCCCAAGCCGCTGCGGTTCGAAATACAAGCCGCAGGACTTCACCAGTGCCTGATCGCGACCGATGCTTTTCCCCGCGCTGCAGCAATAAACCTCTTCTTTCGACTCCCCGCGGCACTCATAGGCCGGCTCGTGGGCATCGGTATCCACCAGCCACGCGTAGACAAACAGCTTCCACAGACTGCCGAGCGGGGCCTGCAGGGAATCGGGCAATGGCTGGCGATCGAGCACCTGGGTCTGGCTCACCCGCAGCAACTGGCCGTCGAAGGCCAGGCGCAACGGTTCGGCCTGCGCTGTCGCCAGCGCAGGCATCAAGCACAACAGCCACCCAACCCAGCGCTTGCGCATGTCAGTTGACCGTGACCTGACCGAGCGCCGGTTTCTTTTCCCAAGCCTGATTCTGTGGCGCGTAGACCTGAGTGAAGCGCACCGGTGGCAGGTTGAACTGCCCCTTCTGGGAGAAGCGCACCAGATGCCGCAGGCGCAGTTCGCCACTGAGGGCATCCACCGGCACCGCATAAACCATCTGGCCCGGCTCGAAGCGCGCCTTTTCCAGCGATGTCGGTTCGCTGTCGGCTTTGCCCTGCAACTGGATGCCCCAGGTGGTGCGCTCCACGTCGGCGCCTGGCGGCAGCGGCACTTCGAGCATGCCGTAGCGCAGCGGTGTATTGGCCTTGCTGTTGATGATCACTTCATCCAGGTAGAGGCTGTCGCTGGACAACGGTTTGTTGCCTACGGCCTCAAGGGTAAAGGTAAAGGCATCGCCACCCGGTACCAGGCGCGACAGCCGACGGGTGATGGACACCGCCATCGGCGCCACCGGCGGTTGCTGGCTCTGGAAGCTCAGCGCCGCTTGCAACGGACGCTGCTGCACTCCGCTGAGGGTCAGCGTGGTCGGCAACTGCGCGCCCTGCCACTGCCAGTAGGTTTCCCCTGTGGCGCCTTGGCGGGCTTTCCAACCTTCGCCCGGGGCCAGTGCCACGGCCGGCGATGTCTGCTCGATGCTGCGCTGCAGCCAGGTCAAGGCCAGGGCCCGTTCCAGGGTGGACTGTTGTGGCATCAACCGCTCCAGCAGCGCGGCGGCTCGGGCCTGATCGAAGGTTTGCAACGACAGCACCAGAGCCTCGACAAACGGCTCGGCGCTGACGTCCAGTTGCTGCTGGGCGGCGGCCAGTTGACGATTGAAGGCATCTGGCAAAGGCACTTTCGCCTGCTTGGCGAGGGCTGCGGTCAGTACGCGAGCACTGGCCAATCCCAGGGCCGAGTCCGGCGCGTTCATGACCAGGCTGTCGTCACCGTTGTCCATCACGCTCCCGGCGCCGCCCGCACCGGCCTTCGCCAGATCGTCCATCAGGCCGCTGAGCAAGGTGTTAACCGGCAGTTGCATCTGCTTGGCGAACGACAGGATCAGCGCCCGCTGCAACAGCGGCGTATCACCGGCCTGTTTGGCATAGACCTCCAGCACCCGCTGCCAGTGTTCCGGCGGCAGGCTGATGTCCAGCGCCTTGCTGGCGTGCCAATCCGCGTAGTAGGCGTAAGCGGTCAGGAAGGCATCCGGCTCGCCGTCCTGGCCCCACCAGGTGAAGCTCGCCGATGGTCCGGCCATCTGCACCAGGCGCAAGCGGCTGTTCTGCATGATCAGGCGCAAGCGGTCGCGGGTCTGCGAGTCCGACGCCAGGGTCGGGTACGCGATGCTCAACGGCAGCAGGCGACTGGCGGTCTGCTCGACGCCACCGTAGGGGTAACTCAACAGGTCGTCCAGGGCGCTACGGAACAGCGCTTGCGGGCTGTCGTCCAGGCGCAGGCGGACATCGCTGGCGTCGGCCGGCAAGGCCAGCGGAGTGTCGCCGGCGGCCACGTCGAGGCGTTGGCTCTGGGTAACCTGCCAGCCATTGCCACTGGCGTTCAGGTGAACAGCCAGGGCGTCCTGGGTTTCACCGTTCAACTGCAACTGGACGCTCAGGTCACCGCTGCTCAACTCCATGGCAGGCAGCGCCACATAGTTGATGCCCTTTTTCAGGTCCGCCACCACACGTTGCTCGGCACCGGCATAACGGATCAGCAGTTCCGCCTTCAGCGGTTTATCCGACTGACTGAAAGCGAACAGGCCCAGTTGCGGTTTGTCGCCGGTGCGGAACCGGGTCGGACCGCTCCACTTCAGGTACAGCGGTTTCTCCGAAGCGATGAATTGCTTTTTCTGGCCAACCTGGCCGTCGTCGGAGATGGCCTTGGCGGTGATGCGCCAGCGGGTCAGCGAATCCGGCATCTTGAAGGTGAAGCGGGCCTTGCCGTTGGCATCGGTAACCAGTTCCGGCTGCCAGGCAGCTGTGTCCACGTCTTCACGACGGGGCCGTTCCAGCACCTTGACACCGCGCTCGCTGCGGTTGGCCTTGCCCGGCGCGCCAGGGCTGCCCGGCAACGCCACGTCGTAACTGATGAACGACAGGCTGGCGCTGGTGCGCACATTGTTGCGGCGCGGATGATAGAAGAACTGATCGATGGTCGGCGCCACTTCCGGTTGCAGGGCGTAAACCATTTCGTCCACGACACTGACGGTCAGATGCGCCGGAGTCGCCTTGCCGGCGAACTGGGTGCTCAGGTCCACGGTCACCGTATCGCCAGGCCGGTAGGTGGCCTTGTCGGTGACGACCGCGACGTCGATCTGCGGCGTAATCACCTTGATGCCGGCGTTCTGGAAGCTGTATTGGCCGCCCTTGGTGTACAGGACGGAGAAGGTCAGGTTCGGCGCAAAGTTGTCTTTCACCGGAATGCGGGCGCGGTATTGGGTCGGGCTGAGGCTTTCCATTTTCAGCCAGTCGCCACCCTTGGACAGCAACGCCGTGGCCTCCACCTTGTCCCGTTCGAGGGACAGCAGCGCATCGCTGACCGGTTCCGGGAAGGTAATCAGTGCCAGTGCTTCGTCACCGGCCTTGTATTCCGGCTTGTCGAGGACGATCTCGACGGTGCCCGGCACGGCCTTGACGCCTTCGCCGGTCACCGCATGAGCCGCAGCGCCGATGACCCGGCCATGGTCGTCCTTGAGGGTGAGGTTGTAGGTACCGGGACGGTCAAAGGCCACGGTGAAGCCCTTGTCCTTGGCCGTCAGCTTGCCCTCGCCAGTGCTCTGGTCTTCCAGGCGCACCCAGGCGTAGCCGGCCGGCGTCACGGCCTTGCTCTGTTCGCTGCCGCCTTCGTTGACATAGCTGAACGCGACCTTCTCGCCGGCCGCACTGAAACGCTGGCGAGCGCTCAGGCGGAAATTCGCGGCACCGCGGTCGATGAGGATTTCCTTGGTGGTCTTGACCCGATACGCCGCGCCATCGCTGGCAAACACGGTAAGCGTGTAGCGGCTCGGCTTGTCGGCGGCCGGCAGTTCGAGCGTCGCGACGCCCTGGCCGTCGGTGGTCACTTCACTGCTGGTCAACTCTACCGGGAATTGCCCCAGGTATTGCAGTTCGTTGTCCACCATCGACAGCTGCTGGGCCCGCAGGCTCAGGCTCACCGTGGCATCGACCACCGGCTTGCCGTCCGGGTACAGCAACACGAGGTTGCCCTTGACCGGCTCGCCGGTGCGGTATTCCTGCTTGGCCAGGTTCAAGGCGATCTCGAAATGCGGCTTGATGTATTCAGCCACGCGGAA
This sequence comes from Pseudomonas corrugata, assembly GCF_001269905.1. Classification (GTDB taxonomy): domain Bacteria; phylum Pseudomonadota; class Gammaproteobacteria; order Pseudomonadales; family Pseudomonadaceae; genus Aquipseudomonas; species Aquipseudomonas corrugata. The sequence goes on from NZ_LHVK01000004.1 coordinate 166,299, forward strand.
GGCGCTGCTATAAAGCTGGTCCTTGTAGCTGAAGCGCAGTTCATAGCCACCGGCCACAGCGTTTTCCGGCAGTTGGAAACGGCCTTGGGTACCGGCCTTGGAGTCCAGTTTCAGGGCCAGGGTCTGCAGCACGGTGCCCGTGGCATCCAGCACGCTGACGTTGACGTCGGCCGCCGTCGGTTGCACCGAGTCGCGGGCATTCTTGAACTCACGGCCGACGATCTTCAGCGAGACCCAATCCCCCGGGCGATACAGCGGCCGGTCGGTGAAAGCGTAGAGCTTGGTGTCGTAGATTTCGCTGTCGTAGTAGAAGTTCTCGGAGACGAATACCCCACCCTCCTCATCCTCGCCAATGACAAACGAACGTTCCGGGCTGACGTGCTTGAGGCGCAGCAGGCCTCTTTCATCGGTAGCGCCGCTGTTCATCACGCCCAGGCCGTCGGTCCACAGCACATTGACCTTGGGCACCGAGCTGCCTTCATGCTTGCGAGCGGCCCAGACCAGCAGTTCGTCGCCGGAAATCTTGCTCACCGCCACGGTGTTCGAGACGAAGACCATGGTGGTCGCCCGGTACTTGCCGACCAGTGCTTCCACCAGGTACAGGCCAGGCTTGAGCTGGCCCAGCGGGATGTAGACGTTGCCCTGCGCGACGCTGACGAACTCGCTGGACGAACCGGCCAGGTTGACGCCGGCAGGCGGCTGGATCGGCTTGGCCTGCCACAGCGGATAACGGAACTGGCTGACCAGCGGCAGGCCCGGGATCAGGGCGAACTGGGCCGGTGCCTCGTAGGGCGTCGGTGCGACCAGGGCATCACCGATCTTCAGCTCCGGTACTTCCTCGGTGACCTGTTGGCGGGACTCGTAGGAGAACGCCCGCTGCATGACCCGACGGGACTTGCGGTACCAGTTGTCCCACAGGTACGCGAGGGTGTTCGAAAGCCCTTCACCCTTGAACTGGCCGTCGCTGACGACGCGGTGCAGGTTCTTCTGGCGCTTGAGGAAGTCCAGTGGCTTTTCAATCCGATAGACGCGGATATCGGCGCCACCGTAAGGCTCCATGCGGAACCGGCGGTAGTCACGGCCCGGCGCCTCGAGGCGGACCATGGCCTGTTCATCGCTGGCGAAACTGCTGTCGGCCAGCAGGAAGAAGCTTTCACCGGACACCGGCGTGTAGCCACTTGGCTCCACCGTGTCTTCGGCGTGAACGAAGGAGGCCAGCAACAAGGCAAACAGCAGGGACAGTTTCGAGCACAAGCGCAGCATGCGGGCACCGGTCATTGGGAGAGAAAGTTGAGTCGATAGACGCCGATGAAGTTGGGGTTGGCTGCGTCGGGTATCCATCGGGTGTCCTTCCAGTTCATGAGTTGTTGCAGGCTTGCGGAGCGCATGCCGTTGTCGGTAGGGGTTGTGGTGCCGGTGTGATAGGCGATGTAGCGGCCCATCCAGATCATCAGGTGCTGGTCGTCGCCCTGATCGAAGAACATCAGGTCGCCGGGACGGGCCTGGGCCACGTCACGCCCCACCAGGCGACTGTTGAACTGGATCAACTTGATGGCATTGACGTAAGGCCCGACCTTGCCGCCGCCCTGCTGCCACTGTTGGGCCAGGCGCCGCTGGGCGTCGCTCAGCTCAAGCTCCGGCGGCAGGTAGCGATTGGACAGGCCGTTGCTGCGCAGCCATTTTTCGTTGTGGACCTTCAGTGCTTCGTTGGCGGCAAAACGCACCAGTCCCGCACAGTCCTGCTGATACCAGCGCGGGCTCGGGCCCCGGCTCAACTGTTCCTCGGCGATGCGCACGAACCAGGCACGGAAGACCTGGGACTGCTGCACATCCAGCGCAGGCGCTTCCATGGCAAACGCCTGCCCCGCCAGGAACAGTGCTATCAGCCCGAGCGTGCGGATCAGTCCGGTCATAGTGCTTTCCATTCCAGCGGCAACCACTGCCAGTGACCGTCCGGCTCGCTGCCTGCCGGCAGGGTCAACGCGTATTTGCCATAACCACCGAGGGTCCGCAGCTTTGGAATGAGGTAGGTCTGCGCGGCGTTGTAGAACACCGGCTCCATGTCCTGGGGCAAGCTGTCCAGGGTTTCACGCTGCATCAGCTGCGCCATGGAGTCCGGGCCGAAGTAGAACGGCATCAGCAGGTCCTTGGGCACCACGTCGGCCATCGGCGGGAAGTGCTTGTCCAGGGTGCCGATGGCCTTGTCCACCAGTTTATCGTCGAGGGAGAACAGCAGGGTCGATCCGTGGCGCGCCAGGCTGACCCGCATGAACGCCTTGCCAGTGATGGCATCGGGTTGCAGGGAGTCCTTGGCCAGGTACGGGCCGAAGTTGGAGCTCACCTGGCGCTGCCAGTGATGCATCGAGCCTTCCTGCTTCTCGACGACCGGGAACGCATGCTCGGCCACGTTGCTTTCATAGGCGCCCACCATCGACCCGAACAGGTGGCCCAGCTCGGCGTCGATCTTGCCGTCTTCTTCGTTCAGACTGGCCACCAGCAGCGGCGTGTACAACCGCGAATCGGCGTACCAGCACAGCCCCGCCGCGCCGGCCATATGGTCGACCATGGCCTGGGCGGCTTTCTCCTCGGCACCGAGTTTTACCAGCAGCGGCTTCTGTTGCTCAGCCGCCAATGGCAAGGCCACGCAGGCACTGGCGCCCATGGGCATGGCTTGCCAGATCGGCTTGAAGTCGAAATCCGGCTGGTTCTCCAGTTCGTCCATGGCCAGGAAGCTGTGCCAACCTTTGTCGTCCATGTCGAAACGCAACCCGGCGAAGTTCGGGATGAAGCGCTGGTAGCCCATGGCGAGCACGCTGGCGTTGACCGAAATGCGTTGCTTGACCTCAGGCGCCTTGGGCGGCAAGCCGAAGGCTTCGGTGAAGAGTTTGTCGCCATTGAGCAGTGCCGCCAGTGCGGTGGTGGAAACGGCGCCATGTTCGTCGAACGCGCCGTTGGCCGGGTCATAGAGCTTGCTCGGGTCGGACAGCACCACCAGTTTGTCGCCGTGGGAGGCGAACACCAGGGATTTGCTGGCGTTGTAGCTGAGCTGGTAGAGCGCTACTTCATCGCCGCCGACCTTCAGGTCGCTGAGCTTGCTCAACTGCGTATCGTCCAGGGCGACTTTTGCCAGCGGCTCCAGCAGCTTGGCCAGCCCGCCGCGATCCATCACCAACAGGAAATCCTTGAGCCGGCCATCAGCACCGCGCCACAGCGCCACATCGGCCGGCTGGTCGAACAGTTCTTCGATCAGGCTGTCCTGCAGCTTCAGGTCATGCTCGTAGATGATCCGGCGCAGGCTGCCAATCAGCCCCAGGCGGTCGGCATGGGCTTGGTAATAGAAAACGAAATCCTCGGTGAGCGTGGCCTTGAGGAACGGCACCGCCAACAGGTCCTTGGGCAGCTGGCTCAGGGAATGGGCTTCGAGTAGCCCGTCGGGACGACTCAGACCGAGCTTTTCCAGCGCCAGCGCCGTGGGCGGTGCCTTGGGCTTGTGCATGAACCAGCCCAACCCGGCGGCGACACCGGCCACCAGGCACAGCCCGATCAGCAACGCCGGCCAGCGGCGCGCAGGTTTAGCGACAGGTGTCGGCACGGTCGGGGAAGCAGTGTTGTCGCTCATATTCACAAGGGCCTGTTCATCCGTGGAGCGGAATTAGTAGTTGAAAGTCTTGACCAGCAAAAGATCGCCGATGGCGCGCAGGGGCACGACAAAGGTCTCGCGTTTCTCATTGACGGTATTTTCGTTGAGCACCAGATTGATCTGCGAGGTGATCACCTCGTTCTGGTTGCTGGTTTCGTCGAAGTTATAGCCGCCGTCGCCGTAGTTGCCCCAATAGTTCACGTAGACCAGGTAGGTGCCGTGCATCGGCGCCGTCATGGTGAACATTTCAGGACCGGGGCCATCGACGCCATCCGGGTCGAGGCCCCCGCCGTTGCTCAGCGCCGGCTGGCCGAAGAAGGCGTGCTGGCCGTCGGGGGTGATGATGTGCAGGTCCAGCTCGGCCTTGGGGTCGTCCCAGCCCAGCACCACGCGAATCTGCGCCGGGGTCCGCAGGTTGTTGGCCTCGTAGAACTGCACACGCTTGAGGGACTTGCCCTCGGAGCTGCGGATCTCGACGCTGTTGGAGCCGGCACCGAACGCATACGGCCGGGCGAAACGGCCTTCGTCGTCGGTGTAGAGATTCAGTGGATTGCCATTGACCGCCAGGCTGTGGGGCGGACGGGCGGTGCCCATGGCCTTGAGCCGGCCCTCGATCATCGTGCGATTGCGTTGCACACCTCGGTCGATGGGCGGCGTGGGGTAGGCCACTTGTGGGTTTTCAGTGCGATCGAGCAAGCCGCTGTAACGCCAGCCGCCCACCGGCTCCGACATCTCGGCCGCAGGCTCCGCCCACACCAGCGGTGCGACCGTCAGCGCGATCAGCAATGAAAGAAAACGCATGTATGCCTCCTGCCATGCACAACGCAACCCGGCGCCCTTCCTCGGCGCATTGATTATCTTTCTTCAGGTTTCGTCAGGGGCCCGCCATACGGGGGCTGTAGATGGCGCGAAGGTTAGCGATTCGGCGCGTTATCCACAATCGGGGAACGCGTGATTCTGTGTGGGAAATCACGTCTTGAGGAGAGCGTGAGCCGATTAGTGAATTTATTCGGCTCACAAAATGAGCCGAATAGCATTATTATTCGGCTCATCCCAGGAATGGAGAGACTCATGGAACCCTATTGGATCTGGCAACAGCCCGACTGGCCCAACTTTCACTGGCAGTCTGAAGCGTTAACGCCTCTGCTACGGGAATGCGTACAAACCCAAGGTCAATTGCTCGGAATGACCGGCGCTGTCACTAAGGCGCTCAACGCCCAGAACGAACTTAACGCGTTGTTGCAGAACATCGTGACCTCTTCGGCCATTGAAGGGGAGCAATTGAATGTGGGCTCGGTGCGGTCGTCCCTGGCCCGACGCCTGGGCCTGGAGCGGGCCGGCGATAACCCCGTCAGCCCACGCAGCGAGGGTCTGGCAAACCTTCTGCTGGATGCGACCCGGCATTTCAGCCAGCCCCTGACGGTCGAGCGGCTACTTGAATGGCATGAGTGGCTGTTCCCTGAGCAGGTTGAGGAACTTTTCCACCAGCACATCCGCGTAGGTTCGCTGCGGGGGGACGAGCCGATGCAAGTGGTCTCGGGCAGGTTGGACCGCCCTACTGTTCATTTCGAGGCACCGCCTCGCCAAGGTCTCGAACGGCAATTGCAAACGTTCCTCGACTGGTTTGAGGCCAGCCGCCATCAACCCGGACTCGATCCTTTGTTGCGGGCCGGTATCGCCCACTTCTGGTTTGTCACTCTGCATCCGTTCGACGACGGCAACGGCCGCCTGACCCGCACTCTCACCGATCTCGCACTGGCTCAGGGCGAAGCCCAGGCAATCCGTTTCTACGCCATGTCCGTGAGCATTCTGGAAGACCGCGCAGGCTATTACCGAGCCCTCGAAAGCACTCAGAAAGCTACGTTGGATATCACCGATTGGCTTAGCTGGTTTCTGCAGACCCTGTCACGCAGCTTGCACAAAGCCATGGTGCAGATCGAAAGCGTGCTAGGTAAGGCACGGTTCTGGCAAGTCCATCGCGCCTCAGGACTCACGCCAGAACAGATCAAAGTGCTGAACCGGTTGTTTGATAGCAGCGGGGAAGGTTGTGAGCACAAGATCAGAGCAGCTCAATATCAGACGCAGGCCAACGTTTCCAAAGCAACGGCCACACGGCATCTGGCAGATCTGGTGAAAAAAGGCTGCCTGGAGCGACTACCGGGTGGTGGGCGCAGTACGCGATACCGGCTAAATACCTGCCCCAAATAGCCAAGAAACCGCGCTCGATATTTCAAGTACGGATTTCGGCTGGAGCTCAATACAATCTCATGATCAACTACCGGCCAGAAAACCGTCGGCAAGGGCGGTGAAGCCAGAGGTAAGCCTGTGAAGCTGCGCAAACTGAAACTCAAGGATTTCCGTCGATTTGAAAGTCTCGACATTGATTTTCATCCAGACCTCACGGTTATTGCCGCACGTAACGGTCAAGGCAAAACCTCCATTCTGGAAGCCATCGCCACGGCGCTTGGGCCGTTCGTAGGAGCCTTTGACCTTGGCAGTTCCAAACATATCGAGCGCAGCGATGCCCGATACGTCCGGCTCGGGGACGGCTTCGAAAATGAACAACGCTTCCCAGTCATTATTGATGCATCCCTTGATAGCCCTGCCATTGAGTGGCAACGGGCATTACACGGCCCTAAAAGTCGAACCTCGGTAAAAGACGCCGCGCCATTGGCAAAATGGGGCAAAGAACTCCAGGAGTCGTTGCGAACGAGAGCCGAGACCGCCCTGCCGCTGGTCAGTTACTACCCAGCCGGAAGACTTTGGATGAACCATAAAAACAGCTCGCGCAAAGCAGTCATCAGCGCAAGCCGTACCATGGGATATGAGGACTGCCTGTCCTCTGCTTCCAATTTTGTGCAAATGCAACAATGGATGAGTAAAGCAACACTTGCCGTCGTTCAACAGCAAGATCTACCGGGTTATGAGAGGTCAGATCTAAAACCTAGAATCGTGGGTATCCAGAGCGCCGTTAATCTAGTCCTGCAAGACGAAGGCTGGAGTAATTTTCATTACAGTCTCAGCTTTGAAGAACTGGCGATGTCTCACCCAGATCATGGGCTTTTGCCAATTAGCCTCTTGAGTGATGGCGTTCGGGCCATGATTTCACTGGCCGCTGACATGGCATTTCGCTGCGCTCGATTAAATGGCCAATTCCAGGATCAGGCGTCGCTCATGACTGAAGGCATCGTACTGATAGATGAGATCGACCTACATTTGCACCCAGCTTGGCAGCAACGTGTTCTGGCTGCTCTGCGTTTAGCATTTCCGAAGATTCAATTCATTGTCAGTACTCACAGCCCCCAAGTGCTGACTACCGTAAATCGTGAGCAGATCCGTATCATCCATAAAGACGAACAAGCAGGCTGGATATCCGAACAACCTGCGACCAGCCCGCTTGCTCAGGAGTCCGGCGACGCACTGGCGAGCGTCATGGATGTGAATACGCGCCCTCCCATGGCGATTCTCCAAACCGCCCGAGCCTATGAACAATTGTTCAGGGAAGGCGCCAGCGAAGGTTCAGAGGCCAAAAAGCTCAAAAAAGAACTGGACGCTGCTGGCTATGAAATCTCAGATGCTGACACAGCCCTCTGGGCCTTTCTGGCAGAGCAAGTCAGGAAAAAGACCAAATGATTGAACTGGTACACAACCCAGTAACCCCCAAAGCACTTCATGACTTTCTCATCACCCATCCACAAGCCGGGCCAGCCGATTTCAATAATCGAGCGTTCGGTCCGGTGAAGAGTCAAGTCAAAGCAAGCCTCCATGCAGATCAAGGAGGCCTCTGCGCCTATTGCGAAGTCCCTTTGGCGCCTACAGAAGGCCAAATTGATCACATCAAGCCTAAGGCGGGCCCGAATGCTCACCCGCATTTGACCTTCGCCTATACCAACTATGCACACGGCTGCATTCGACGCGACGGGTGCGGTCAGAAAAAGAAAGATGGGGTGCTACCCATTGAGCCGTCTGTCGGCTGCAATGAGATGTTTTCATTAACATCTGATGGAGCATTGGAGCCGATGCCTTTACTCACGAAGAACGAAAAACATCGAGTACGTCAGACCAGAGACATGTTGGGGCTACAGAGCCCCACGCTCGTGAATGAGCGCGAGAAATGGATCAAGGTTCTTGTAGCCGTGATGAAGGAGGATGCGTCTGCCGCTGATGAGTTCATGAGAACAATTCCGTTCCGCCATATTTTGCTTCGCCTGTTCCGTTGACCTCAGGTTAATCGCCCCCGGTTTCACTTGCTCCACTCCCTTTACCGGGCTTCAATTTGCCCCAAAACCCCATGTCTGCTAGTGTCGCGCCGGTTTAACAGTCAACCGGAATAGCCGCCATGGCCCGCAAAAAAGCTGCATTGGACTTCGAACAATCCCTGGCCGACCTGCAAACGCTGGTCGAACGGCTGGAGAACGGCGAATTGTCGCTGGAAGACTCGCTGACTGCCTTCGAACAAGGTATCGGCCTGACTCGCGACTGCCAGGCGGCGCTGGCCCAGGCCGAGCAGAAGGTGCAGTTGCTGCTCGAGCGCGATGGCGAACTGACCGAAGAGCCTTTCGACGCGGAACAGCCTGAATGATCGGCGCCTATCAGGCCAGCAGCCAGGCTCGGGTCAATGCTGCGTTGAGCACTTTGTTTACCGCACCGAGCCCCGAGCTGGCGCGCCTGTACGACGCCATGCGCTACAGCGTCATGAACGGCGGCAAGCGTGTACGGCCGCTGCTGGCCTATGCCGCGTGCGAAGCCTTGGGCGGCGTGGCCGAACAGGCCAACGGCGCGGCGTGCGCGGTGGAGTTGATCCACGCTTATTCCCTGGTGCACGACGACCTGCCGGCCATGGACGACGACGACCTGCGTCGCGGCCAGCCAACCACCCACAAGCAATTCGACGAAGCCTGCGCGATTCTGGCCGGTGACGGGCTGCAGAGCCTGGCCTTCAGCGCCCTGCTCGACCCGGCCCTTAGCGATTGCCCGGCGCAGATCCGCCTGGACATGGTCAGCGCCCTGGCGCTGGCGGCGGGGCCTGCCGGGATGGTTGGCGGCCAGGCCATCGACCTGGGTTCGGTCGGCCTGAAGCTGGATCAGGGGGCGCTGGAATACATGCACCGGCACAAGACCGGCGCCTTGATCGAAGCCAGCGTCAAGCTCGGCGCCCTCGCCAGCGGCCGGGCCACGCCAGAACAGTTGCAAGCCCTGCAGATCTACGCCCGGGCCATCGGCCTGGCGTTTCAGGTGCAGGACGATATCCTCGACGTCGAAAGCGATACCCAGACCCTGGGCAAGCGCCAGGGTGCCGACATCGCCCGCGACAAGCCGACCTACCCGGCCCTGCTGGGGCTCGACGCCGCCAAGGCCTACGCCCTGGAGTTGCGCGACCAGGCCCTGGAAGCGTTGCGACCGTTTGACGCGGCGGCGGAGCCGTTGCGCGAGCTGGCGCGCTATATCGTCGAACGACGCAGCTGATACGGGGTCAACCCTTCAGACTGCGTATCGGCCAAGTTCCGGCCAACGCGTGGGCAGCTTGCGATGCATAAGGTAAACTGCCGCCTCTTTCTATACCTATAACGATTCGCCTGATGCCCACGACGTTTCAAGAGATTCCCCGCAAACGCCCGATCACGCCCCTGCTGGACCGCGCCAACACGCCGGACGGCTTGCGTCGGCTGGGTGAAGCCGAGCTGGAAACCCTGGCCGATGAGTTGCGCCTGGAACTGCTTTATACGGTCGGCCAGACCGGTGGGCACTTCGGTGCCGGGCTGGGCGTCATCGAGCTGACCATCGCGCTGCATTACGTATTCGACACCCCGGATGACCGGCTGGTGTGGGACGTCGGCCACCAGGCCTACCCGCACAAGATCCTCACCGGCCGCCGCGAGCGCATGGGCACCCTGCGCCAGAAGGACGGCATCGCAGCATTCCCGCGACGCTCCGAGAGCGAGTACGACACCTTTGGCGTCGGCCACTCCAGCACCTCCATCAGTGCTGCCCTGGGCATGGCCATTGCGGCCCGCTTGCAGAACAGCGACCGCAAGGCGATTGCCGTGATCGGCGACGGCGCGCTGACGGCGGGCATGGCTTTCGAGGCCCTGAACCACGCCCCGGAAGTCAACGCCAACATGCTGGTGATTCTCAACGACAACGACATGTCGATCTCGCGCAATGTCGGCGGCTTGTCCAACTACCTGGCGAAGATTCTTTCCAGCCGCACCTACGCCAGCATGCGCGAAGGCAGCAAAAAGGTCCTGTCGCGCCTGCCCGGGGCCTGGGAAATCGCCCGCCGCACCGAGGAATACGCCAAGGGCATGCTGGTACCTGGCACGCTGTTCGAAGAACTGGGCTGGAATTACATCGGCCCGATCGACGGTCATGACCTGCCGACGCTGATCGCCACGCTGCGCAACATGCGCGACCTCAAGGGCCCACAGTTCCTGCACGTGGTGACCAAGAAAGGCAAGGGCTTCGCCCCAGCGGAAGTCGACCCCATCGGTTACCACGCCATCACCAAGCTCGAACCGCTGGATGCCCCGGCATCCGCTCCGAAAAAGGCTGGTGGCCCCAAGTATTCCGCTGTGTTCGGCCAATGGCTGTGCGACATGGCGGCCACGGACCCGCGCCTGGTGGGGATTACCCCGGCAATGAAGGAAGGCTCGGACCTGGTGGCCTTCAGCGAACGCTACCCGCAGCGCTATTTCGATGTAGCGATTGCCGAGCAGCACGCCGTGACTTTCGCCGCCGGCATGGCGTGCGAAGGGGCAAAACCGGTGGTGGCGATCTACTCGACCTTCCTGCAGCGCGGTTACGACCAGTTGGTGCATGACGTCGCAGTGCAGAATCTTGATGTGCTGTTTGCTATCGACCGCGCCGGCCTGGTGGGCGAAGACGGCCCGACTCACGCCGGCAGCTTCGATCTTTCGTTCCTGCGTTGCATTCCCGGCATGTTGGTGATGACCCCGAGCGACGAGAACGAGCTGCGCAAGATGCTCACCACCGGCCACTTGTTCAATGGCCCAGCGGCGGTGCGTTATCCCCGTGGCAGCGGACCGAACGCAGCCATCGAGGCCGCCCTCGAGCCAATTGAAATCGGCAAGGGCGTGATCCGTCGCCAGGGCAAGCAAACCGCCCTGCTGGTGTTCGGCGTGCAACTGGCCGAGGCCCTGAAAGTTGCCCAGACCCTGGATGCTACCGTGGTGGACATGCGCTTCGTCAAACCACTGGACGAGGCCCTGGTCCGCGAAATGGCCGACAGTCATGTGCTGCTGGTGACCATCGAAGAAAACGCCATCATGGGCGGTGCCGGTGCGGCGGTCAGTGAGTTCCTGGCCCGGGAAAACATCCTCAAGCCCGTGCTGCACCTGGGCCTGCCGGACCTCTACGTCGAGCACGCCAAGCCTGCGCAGATGCTGGCCGAGTGCGGGCTGGACGAGGCAGGGATCGAAGCATCCGTGCGTCAGCGGCTGCAGCTGCTGGGCCTTTAACCCTCCGCCCCTGCGGGAGCGAGCTTGCTCGTGATGCGATGTTTCAGTCAAAGGCTGTTTGGACTGTTACACCGCCATCGCGAGCAGGCTCGCTCCCACAAGGAACACCATCATTCAATTGTGGGAGCGAGCCTGCTCGCGATAGGGACGCCGCGGTGTATCAGCCGAGCTGACGCGGAAGGCGATACAGGTAGAACAGTACCGCGGAGGACAAGGCCAGCAGCATCAGCGGCACGGCTTCCAGACCCACGAACACCGCCAGGGCACCGATCCAGGCCGGCAACCCGGCAGCCAGGAAGGCAGCACGCCGACAGGCGGCCAACGTGATCCAGGCCTGAGGCTCTTCGGGGGTATCAAGAGCCTTCTGGGTGGCGATCAAGGCGTGCTTGTACGCGCCGAAGAATCGCAGGCTGACGAACATCGAGGCCACGCCGGCGATGAACAGTGGCATCGCCAGTACCGGCAGAATCGCTTCACCCTGACCGAAAACAAGATTGATCACCAACAGCGGCAGCAACGCCAATGCCAGGTATTTCCACCAACTGATGGATAGTCGCCGTCGGACCTGACTCCGCGTCACGCCCGGTCGACCTCGCCCTGGTGCTCGTTGCCCATCATGTGGTCGAGCTTGCTGGCCTTGGTCGCTAGGTAGAGCTTGTTGTGAGGATTATGGCCGGTGTGCAGTGGCACACGCTCCGCCACCAAGATACCCATCTCGGTCAACGCCTTGACCTTGCGCGGGTTGTTGGTCATCAAGCGCAGGGCCTTGACGCCCAGATGTTCGAGCATGGGCAGGCAGATGCTGTAGTCACGCAGATCGGCGGCAAACCCGAGGCGCTCGTTGGCTTCCACGGTATCGGCACCGCCATCCTGCAATTCATAGGCACGGATCTTGTTCAACAGGCCAATGCCACGCCCTTCCTGGCGCAAATACAGCAACACGCCTCGACCTTCGCGGGCGATGGCCTGCAGCGCGGCTTCGAGTTGCGAACCGCAGTCGCAGCGCTGGCTGAACAGGGCATCGCCCGTCAGACACTCAGAGTGCAAGCGGCCCAATACCGGAGCACCGTCGGCAATATCACCCAGGCTCAGCACAACGTGCTCGCGGCCGGTAGCCTCATCCAGAAAACCATGCATGGTGAATTGCGCAAAGGGCGTTGGCAGCTTGGAAGCGGCAACAAAAAAGACAGGCACCGGTGTGCTCCTGATCTAGTACTGGAGATTCTCAGAGAAGCGCATTGTAACAGCAGGTCCCGGCAGACGCTTAGGCTGAATTGTCGACTATTACTATCGACAAGATTGATTAAGGCTTCGGTGGCTTACCGTGCTCGTCGAAAGGATAAGGTTGTTTCCAACGCTCGAAAATCGGTTTCAACCGACCACTTTTCACCAACACCTCCATACGCCGGTCGAACAGCGCACGCAGCGCCCGTCCGTTTTCGGTGTTGGCGAAGCCCAGGTACAGCGGCAGGTTGATCAACGGCGAGAGCTTGTACTGCTGGGGATCGTCGGCCTTGGCGAGCACACCCTGGATCTCCATCAAGGCGTCGATATAGAAATCGGCCCGGTCATGGACCAGCATCGGCAAGATCCCTACCGCACGATGGATTTCATTGAAGCGCTTGATGTTGGGCAGATAGCTGTTGTACTCGTAGCCGCGCATCCACACCAGCCGATAATTGCCGATCGTCGCCAGCGTGGGTGTCGGTTTGGAGGCCAGTCCAAGGGCATAGATGTGATCAACGTCGTAGTGCCAGTTGGGATAGAGCAGCCCTTCAGTTTCATCGCGATAGGCACCGACCTGTGCGTCGACCTCACCACGCTGTACCAAGCCGATCGAGCGGGTGTAGGGCACGCTGCGGGTTTCCAGCTTCACGCCCGCGGGCTCGAACACCTCACGCAGGATGTCCCAGGCCATACCCCGGCCGTCGGCTTCAGAGTAGTCAGCCCACTCCTCGCTGGCGGCGCGGATCTTGCCGGGCAACGCCATCGGCTCCGCCGCCAGAGCGCCGAGACTCGTGCCCAGACACAACAAGAGCAACAGTGCTCGGCTTACGCGCATGCCTGAATCCCTCAGGTAAGACACCACACCAGTCCTTGCATTGCCAGCCAGGCAAACACTCCGGCCAGGATATCATCGAGCATGATGCCTACGCCTCCGTGGACATGCCGGTCGATCCAGCGGATCGGCCATGGCTTGAGAATATCGAAGAAGCGGAACGCCAGGAAACCCGCCAACAACCAGTACCAACCTTGCGGCACCAGCCACAGGGTAATCCACATCCCGACCATTTCGTCCCAGACGATACCTTCATGATCGTGCACGCGCAGGTCGTCCGCCACCTTGCCACACAACCAGAAGCCGAACAGCATGGTGATGCCGAGCATCAGCCAGTAACCCCAGTCCGGCAACATCTGCCACAACGGTATGAAGGGTAGCGCAACCAGCGAACCCCAAGTACCTGGCGCCTTGGGCAAAGTGCCCGAACCGAAGCCAAATGCCAGGAAATGCCAGGGATTACGCCAAACCGAGGGGGGGACGAATTCGACTGGAACCTGGTTGGGATGATCTGTCACGGTGTCTCCCGAAAATGTTGATAACCCCGGATCTGCGGGGTGATGTCGGCGCCATAGGCATCCACCAGCATGACGCCCTGCCCTGCCATGACACTGCCGACCACGTGGACTGGCCAGCCTTCGGCCTGCAACGCCGACAATCGGACCGGCGGCAAGCTGAACAGCAGCACATAATCGTCACCTCCGCTCAACGCGGCCTGCTCCGCGTCCGTTTGGCCGAGCAAGGCCAGTAAAGCGTTGGACAGCGGCAGACGGTCACGTTCAACCCGGATTGCCACTCCGGACGCCAATGCGATATGCCCGCAGTCGGCCAGCAGGCCATCGGAGATATCCATGGCTGCACTGGCCCGGCCGCGCAGCGCCAGCCCCAGGTCGATCTGCGGACGCGGTGACCAATAATGCGCCAACAGCGGCTCGGCGACGGCGGGTTCAGCGTGACACTGGCCAAGCACGAGCGGCAATGCACCGGCGGCATTGCCCAGTTCACCACCAACGCAAAGCAGATCGCCGGGCTGTGCGCCGCTTCGGGTCAAGGCCTGGCCGGACGGCACGCGGCCGAACACGGTCATGGTCAGGCTCAGTGGTCCGCGAGTGGTATCACCACCCACCAGCGCGACACCGCAGGCCTGGGCCATCCGGTCCAAACCACAGGCATAGGCCTGCAGCCAATCGGCGGTCACCGTCGGCAAGGTCAGGGCAAGGGTAAAGGCAAAGGGTCTGGCGCCCATGGCGGCGAGGTCGCTAACCGCCACGGCCAGCGAGCGCTGGCCGAGCAGGAACGGATCGCAGGGATCCGAAAAATGCACACCGGCCACAAGCGTGTCCGTGGACACCGCCAACTGCTCCCCGGGAGGAACCGTCAGCAAGGCACAATCGTCGCCGATCCCCAGCGCAACGCCGTCGCCGCCCTGCGCACAAGGCGCGGCGGCGAAATAGCTGCGGATCAGCTCAAACTCACCCATTCAGCGCTTGAACGCCTTCACTTCAGCTTCCCGCAGGCGTGGAGCAAGCTTGTCGAGCACACCGTTGACGAACTTGTGCCCGTCGGTGGAACCGAAGACTTTCGCCAGCTCGATCCCTTCGTTGATCACCACGCGGTACGGTACATCGACACGCTGCATCAGCTCCCAGGTGGACAGGCGCAACACCGCCAGCTCGACCGGGTCCAGCTCTTCGATGGTCAGGTCCAGGCAAGGTGCCAGGGCCTTGTCGATTTCGGTCTTGTGCGCCGGAACCCCGTGGAGGATCTCGCGGAAATACGCGCCATCGACATCGCTGAAATCGTTATCGACCCGAAACTGCGCTTCGATCTCGTTCAGCGACTGCTTGGCCATGTGCCATTGATACAGCGCCTGAGTCGCAAGCTGACGGGCTTCGCGACGCTTGACGCTTTTCGAAGGCTTGCCGGCATCGGCAGGCTTGGGATCGCGAGGGTTGAAACGATCGCTTTCGTCGCTAATCACTTGGCCTCCAACTGCGCCAGCAGACTGACCATTTCCAGGGCGGACAGGGCGGCTTCGGCGCCTTTGTTACCGGCCTTGGTGCCGGAACGTTCGATGGCTTGCTCGATGGAATCAACGGTCAGTACGCCGAAAGCGACAGGCACGCCAAACTCCATGGACACCTGGGCCAGGCCCTTGGTGCACTCGCCAGCCACGTATTCGAAATGCGGAGTACCGCCACGAATGACCGCACCCAGGGCGATGATCGCTGCATATTCGCCCTTTTGAGCGACTTTCTGCGCAACCAGCGGGATTTCGAAGGCGCCAGGGGCACGGATGATAGTGATGTCGCTTTCGCTCACGCCATGGCGGACCAGGGCATCGACCGCACCGCCAACCAGGCTCTCGACCACGAAGCTGTTGAAACGGCCCACTACCAAAGCGTAGCGGCCTGTGGGGGCGATGAAGGTACCTTCGATGGTCTTCAGGGTCATTCGTCAATTCTCTTAAAGAGCCGGAACGCGCTCGATGCGCGCTCCTCGGTGATATTTAGCCACGAATACAGGGCCAGCCGTTCATTTCAGGAAACTACACCCCTTGTGGGAGCGAGCCTGCTCGCGATGACGTCAGCTCAGAGACATTAATGTCGCCTGATGCACCGCTTTCGCGAGCTGGCTCGCTCCCACAGGGGGAAGACCTCCCTAACTGAACGAGGTCATTATTCAGAGGGCACGTATTCTACAACTTCCAGATCGAAACCGGATATCGCATTAAATTTCATCGGTGCACTCATCAGGCGCATTTTGCGTACACCCAGGTCCCGCAGGATCTGCGAGCCGGCACCGACCGTGCTGTAAGTGGTGGTCTTCTTCACCGGCAATTGCTCGCCGGTTTCGCGGATATGCGCCAGCAGCACATCGCCATCGAGGGGGTGCCCGAGCAGCAGCACCACGCCGCTGCCGGCTTCCGCCACCGCGGCCATCGCGGCCCGCAGGCTCCAGCGGCCAGGCTGCTTGACCATCAACAGGTCCCGCAGTGGGTCCATGTTGTGCACGCGGACCAGGGTCGGCTCTTCGGCGCAGACGGTGCCCAGGGTCAGGGCCATGTGCACGTCGCCTTCCACCGAATCGCGGTAGGTCACCAGGTTGAAATGGCCCAGTTCGCTGTCCAGCGGCTGCTCGGCGATCCGCTGAACGGTACGTTCGTGGATCATCCGGTAATGGATAAGGTCGGCGATGGTGCCGATCTTGATGTCGTGCTCAGCGGCGAAGGCTTCCAGTTCCGCGCGACGGGACATGGTGCCGTCATCGTTCATCACTTCGCAGATCACGCCGCTGGGTTCGAAACCGGCCATGCGCGCCAGGTCGCACGCCGCTTCGGTGTGGCCGGCGCGGGCCAGGGTGCCGCCGGCCTGAGCCATCAGCGGAAAGATGTGGCCGGGGCTGACGATGTCTTCGGCCTTGGCGTCCTTCGCGGCGGCAGCTTGCACGGTACGTGCGCGGTCAGCGGCGGAAATGCCGGTGGTCACGCCCTCGGCGGCCTCGATGGACACGGTGAACTTGGTGCCGAAGCCTGAACCGTTACGCGGGGCCATCAGCGGCAATTTCAGCAGCTCGCAGCGCTCGCGGCTCATCGGCATGCAGATCAGGCCACGGGCGTGCTTGGCCATGAAGTTGATGTGCTCGGCCTTGCAACATTCGGCGGCCATGATCAGGTCGCCTTCGTTCTCGCGGTCTTCGTCATCCATGAGGATGACCATCTTGCCTTGGCGGATATCTTCAACCAGCTCTTCGATGCTATTGAGCGCCACGCGGCACCCCCTTGGGTCAGGATTTGAGGTAGCCGTTGGCGGCCAGAAAGCTTTCAGTGATGTTACTGCCGGATGCAGGCTCTGCGGCCTTGTCACCGAGCAGCAGGCGCTCCAGGTAACGGGCCAGCAGGTCGACTTCCAGGTTGACCCGGCGCCCAGGCCGATACGAGGCCATGATGGTTTCGCTCAAAGTGTGCGGAATGATGGTCAGCAGGAATTCGGCGCCATCCACCGCGTTAACCGTCAGGCTGGTGCCATCGACGGTGATCGAGCCTTTGTGGGCGATGTACTTGGCCAGTTCCTTCGGCGCGCGGATGCGAAACTCTACGGCCCGCGCATTATCGCTGCGGGAAACCACTTCGCCGACGCCGTCGACGTGGCCGCTGACCAGGTGCCCGCCCAACCGTGTGGTGGGCGTCAGGGCTTTTTCCAGGTTGACCGGGCTGCCGCTCTTGAGATCGTTCATGGCAGTGCAGTCGAGGGTTTCGCGGCTGACGTCCGCCAGGAAACCATTGCCAGGCAGTTCGACGGCGGTCAGGCACACGCCATTCACGGCGATGCTGTCGCCCAGTTTGACGTCACTCAGGTCGAGCTTGCCGGTTTCGACGTAGACCCGCACGTCGCCCCCCTTGGGGGTGAGGGCACGGATGCTGCCGATGGATTCGATGATGCCGGTAAACATGGAGTCCTCCTCGAGAACAGGCCGCCGCTTGAGCGAAGGCCGGGAATTATACGCTGGCCGGCGGGATGGGGACGGCGATGACTCGCCAGTCATCGCCCACGGCGCGGATTTCGGTGATTTTCAGCGCCGGGGCGTCCTTCATGTGCGCCAGTGGCCAGTCCAGCAATGGTCGCGCCGAAGATCCCAGGAACTTGCCGGCGAGGAAAATCTGGAATTCGTCCACCAGGCCTTGACGGGCAAATGCCCCTGCCAGGCGCGGACCGGCTTCCACCAGCACCTCGTTGACGCCACGGGCCGCCAGCTCGACCAGCAAGCGGCGCAGATCGACCTGGCCGTCATCACCTGCCACGATCATGCATTCGGGGCCGTTGGCGTACTGTTCTTCCACCGCCATGCACGTGGCGACCAGCGCCGGGCCGGCCTTGAAAAACGGTGCATCCAGCGGCACCCGCAGGCGACCGTCCACCAGTACCCGCAGCGGCGGACGGCTCATGATCAATGCTGTCTGGTCGGCATCCAACCCGAGTTCATCGGCGCGCACGGTCAGCCGGGCATTGTCCGCCAGCACCGTGTCCGCGCCGGTCAACACCACACTGGCCTGGGCCCGCAGCCGCTGCACGGCCGAACGTGCAGCCGGACCGGTAATCCACTGGCTTTCACCGCTTTCCATGGCGGTGCGGCCATCGAGGCTCATGGCGAGCTTGACGCGCACGAATGGCAAGCCGTGCTCCATGCGCTTGAGGAAACCCTGGTTGAGCTGACGGGCCTCGCCTTCCAGCATGCCGCTTTCGGTGGCGATACCGACCTGGGCCAGCCGCTGCAAACCGCGACCGGCGACTTCCGGGTTCGGGTCCTGCATCGCCGCCACGACCCGGGCCACACCAGCGTTGACCAGCGCATCGGCACAAGGCGGCGTACGACCATGGTGGCTGCAGGGCTCGAGGGTCACGTAGGCCGTGGCGCCCCGAGCCAGCTCACCGGCAGCGCGCAAGGCATGGACTTCGGCATGGGGTTCACCGGCGCGGATGTGCCAGCCCTCCCCGACAATTTGCCCGTCACGCACGATCACACACCCCACCCGAGGATTGGGATGGGTGGTGTAGTGGCCACGCCGAGCCAGCTCCAGGGCACGAGCCATGTAATGGGCGTCGAGGACTGCCTGTTGCGCCGGGACGCTCATTCTTTCACCGGTTCGCGGGCCAGGCGGTCGATTTCCTCGCGGAATTCGTTCAGGTCCTGGAAGCGCCGGTACACCGAGGCGAAACGGATGTAGGCGACTTCGTCGAGCTTCTGCAGCTCGGCCATCACCAGCTCGCCGACCACAAGGGATTTGACCTCCCTCTCGCCGGTCGCCCGCAGCTTGTGTTTGATGTGCACCAGCGCCGCTTCCAGGCGCTCGACGCTCACCGGGCGTTTTTCCAGGGCGCGCTGCATGCCGGCGCGCAGTTTGTCTTCGTCGAACGGCTGGCGGCTGCCGTCGGTTTTGATCAGGCGCGGCAACACCAGTTCAGCGGTCTCGAACGTAGTGAACCGTTCGCCGCAGGCCAGGCACTCGCGCCGGCGGCGGACCTGTTCGCCCTCGGCGACCAGTCGCGAGTCGATGACTTTGGTGTCGTTGGCACCGCAGAAGGGACAGTGCATGGTGGCAGGCAACAAAAAAAGGGAGGGCCATGGTAGCGCATCCCACTGGCAAGACAAGCCATAGGGTTTACGGTATACAGACGGGCTTACCGTCAGATCCATGGAATTCACCTTGCAGGAGCCGCACATGCCGCTACGATCGCTCGTTTTGCTCAGTCTTTTCAGCCTGCTGATGGCGTGCAGCAGTGACGCTCCCAAGCCCACTGCACCCGCACCGGCGCCCGCGCCGAAACAGGCCCAGGAAAAAGCCCGGCAAGCCGCCGAGCTGGGACCATTGCCGGCGTACCAACGGGAACTGAGCGGCACCCTCGAAGGCGTACCGACCGGGGCCGAAATCGAACTGGCCCTGCTGGTGATCGACGAAAAGGGTCGCCCGCAGAAATTACTCGCCAGCTCCAGCCTGATCGGCGCCAAGCAGGCCCTGCCCTTCCGCCTGCGCTTCAACCCGGATGCCTTCCCGGTCGGCGCCCGCGTGGAGCTGCGCGGCCGCGCCAGCCAGTCGGGCCAATTGATCCTGCACCTGCCGGAACAGCGCATCGCGCAACCGACCAGCCAGGCGTTGGGCACCCTGCAATTCGTCAAAGCGCCATGAATGCACCGCAAGACCTGCAACACGCGCTGAGCGAGTTGCTGGGGGACGCGCATCTGGTGGACTGCCCGTTACCCGGCACCGGTCTGAAACTGTGGCTGATCGACGGCGATAACATGGACCGAGCCTTCAACCCGGAAGAAACCCGGCGCATCCTCCACGAGCCGCCCTACTGGAGCTTCTGCTGGGCCAGCGGCCTGGCGATGGCCCGTTACCTGGCCGAGCAACCGCAGTGGGTCGAAGGCAAGCGGGTGCTGGATTTCGGTGCCGGCTCCGGCGTGGCGGGCATCGCGGCGATCAAGGCCGGAGCGCTGGAAGTGGTGGCGTGTGACCTGGATCCGCTGGCAATCGCTGCATGCCGGGCCAACGCCCTGCTCAACGACGTGACGCTGACTTATTCGACGGATTTCTTCGCCGAGGCGGATCGCTTCGACCTGATCCTGGTCGCCGATGTGCTCTACGACCGAGCCAACCTGCCGCTGCTGGACCAGTTCCTAAGCCGCGGCCACGAGGCCCTGGTGGCCGACTCCCGGGTACGTGATTTCCAGCACCCGCTGTACCAGCGTATCGAACTGCTCGAAGCCATGACCCTGCCGGATCTGGCCGAGCCCGAGGAGTTCCGGCATGTGAGCCTGTATCACGCGCGGCGCCAGCCCTAAAAGCTTCGCGAGCAAGCCCGCTCCCACAATGAACCGGGGTGTTCGCAATTCCAGCGTCCGATCTCAGTCCCTGTGGGAGCGAGCCTGCTCGCGATAGCGGCCTACCAGGCACCCCAAGACCCCGCGTATAGTTGCACCATTCAAGCGTTCTACGAGATTCCCATGACCCAGGACACCCCCTACATCTTCGACGCCACCACCGCCGACTTCGACCAGTCGGTAATTGCCAACTCTTTTCACAAGCCGGTGCTGGTGGATTTCTGGGCCGAGTGGTGTGCGCCGTGCAAGGCACTGATGCCGATGTTGCAGGGCATTGCCGAGAGTTATCAGGGCGAATTGCTGCTGGCCAAGGTCAACTGCGACATCGAGCAGGACATCGTCTCGCGCTTCGGCATCCGCAGCCTGCCGACGGTGGTGCTGTTCAAGGACGGCCAGCCCGTCGACGGGTTCGCCGGAGCCCAGCCGGAATCGGCGGTGCGGGCGATGCTCGAACCCCACGTGCAGATGCCACCTCCCGCCGCGGCCGATCCGCTCGAGCAGGCCCAGGCGCTGTTCGACGACGGGCGTTTCGCCGATGCCGAAGCCCTGCTCACCGTGCTGCTGGGTGAAGACAACACCAACGCCAAGGCGCTGATCCTGTTTGCCCGTTGCCTGGCTGAACGCGGCGAGCTGGGCGAAGCGCAGACCGTGCTGGACTCGGTGAAAAGCGACGAGCACAAGGCCGCACTGGCCGGGGCCAAGGCGCAGATCCAGTTCCTCGGCCTGGCCAAGCATCTGCCAGACGCCGCCGATCTCAAGGCCCGCCTGGCAAAAGACCCACAGGACGATGAGGCGGTGTATCAACTGGCGATCCAGCAACTGGCGCGCCAGCAATATGAACCGGCCCTCGACGCACTGCTCAAGCTGTTCACCCGCAATCGCGGCTACAGCGAAGGCCTGCCGCACAAGACCCTGCTGCAGGTGTTCGAACTGCTGGGCAACGATCACCCGCTGGTGACGACCTATCGCCGCAAGCTGTTTGCCGCGTTGTACTAAGCCTCAGCCCCCACCCAACTGTAGAGCGGCGTATCACCGCCGCTCAACACCTTGACCTCGGCGCTGTGGCGCAAGCGCACCAACAGGCGCTTGCCCGCCGGAGCACTGCCCGTCAGGCCTTCCAGTTGTTCCAGCAGGTCCGGGCCGCTCAACTGCCCGGCCTTGCGCAGCAATTCCCTGGCGATCTGCCACAGCGCATCGTCCTGGTTCACCGGTTTTGCCGCCACCATCGCCGCGCCTTCCGGCTTACCCGCCTGCAACTGCGCGCCGAGCTGCGCCCAGTCGCCTTCGTCCATTTCGATCGACAAGTCCACCGGCCAATCGCCGACGGTTCCGCGTATGCGCAACATCACCGTGCTCCTGAAGATTTAATGTTCCCATGCTCCCATGGGCCTTGCGCGACGCCAAGCAGACGGTCAAACTCTGCACACGCTTGTTATAAGATTACATAACAAAACATTCACTTTCTCTGGAGACTCGTCATGCGTCGCCTGCTTCTTGCTTTGCCGTTCGCCCTATTGCCATTAGCTGTCGCTCACGCAACGGTCGAGCACGACCATGACCACGATCATGAGCACGGCAGCCTGGGTGCCCATGAACACGGCGTTGGCCGCCTGAACGCTGCGCTCGACGGCCAGACCCTGGAGCTCGAGCTGGAAAGCCCGGCCATGAACCTGGTGGGCTTTGAACACGAAGCCACCAGCGATGCCGACAAGGCCAAGGTCGCGGCGACCCGCGCGCAACTTGAGAAGCCGTTGGTGCTGTTCAACCTGCCGGCCGCCGCCCAATGCACCCTGGCCCAGCAGGAATTGGAGAGCCCATTGTTCGGCGATGAACCGGATCACGAAGTCCATGACGAAGACGCCGACGCCGATGGCGACGAGCACCACCACGAGCACAGCGAAATCCACGCCCACTACCAGTTCACCTGCGCCACACCCGGTGCCTTGAAGAACCTCGACCTGGCGATGCTGTTCAAAACCTTCCCGGCCACCCAGAAAATTCAGGTACAACTGATCAGCCCGAGCGGCCAGCAAGGCGTGGAAGTGACGGCCAAGGTGCCAACCCTGAAGTTCTGAATACACTGCACATCCTGTGGTGGAGGCCTGTAGGAGCACAGCTTGCTCGCGATAGCGGTCCGACCGTCGACATCGACGTTGAATGTGACAGGCTCATCGCGAACACACTTTGCTCCCACAGGTACTCCACAGGGGCCTCCGTCATCCTGATATAAGCCAACATGACCCAAGCACTCATCGAACTGTCCGACCTGGTCTTCAGCTGGCCCGGACATCCGCCACTGCTGGACATCCCGGCCTTTCGCCTCGAGGCCGGCGAGACCCTGTTCCTCAAGGGCCCCAGCGGCAGTGGCAAGACCACTTTGCTGGGGCTGCTGGGCGGCGTGCAGACGCCGGATCGCGGCAACATCCGCCTGCTCGGACAGCCGCTCACCGAACTGGGGGCGGGCAGCCGCGACCGCTTTCGCGTGGACCACACCGGCTATATCTTCCAGCAATTCAATCTGCTGCCGTTTCTCTCGGTGCGCGAGAACGTCGAACTGCCCTGCCACTTTTCCAAACTGCGGGCGCAGCGGGCCATCCAGCGTCACGGCAGCATCGACCAGGCTGCCGCCACACTGTTGACCCACCTGGGGCTGACCGATGCGAACCTGCTGGAGCGCCGCGCCGACTCGCTGTCCATCGGCCAGCAGCAACGTGTCGCCGCCGCCCGGGCGTTGATCGGCCAGCCGGAACTGGTGATCGCCGACGAACCGACTTCGGCCCTGGACTACGACGCCCGGGAAAACTTCCTGCGGTTGCTGTTCGCCGAATGCCGCGAGGCCGGCTCAAGCCTGCTGTTCGTCAGCCATGACCAGAGTCTGGCGCCGCTGTTCGACCGCAACCTCTCGCTGGCCGATCTCAATCGTGCCGCCAAGCCACTCGAGGTCTGAGATGTATTTGTTCCGTCTAGCCATGGCCAGCCTGGCGAACCGCCGTTTCACCGCGATCCTCACCGCCTTCGCCATCGCCCTGTCGGTCTGCCTGCTGCTGGCAGTAGAGCGGGTGCGCACCGAGGCAAAAGCCAGTTTTGCCAGCACCATCAGCGGCACCGACCTGATCGTCGGCGCCCGCTCCGGCTCGGTGAACCTGTTGTTGTACTCGGTGTTTCGCATCGGCAACGCCACCAACAACATCCGCTGGGACAGCTTCGAACATTTCGCCAGCAACCCGAAAGTGAAATGGGCAATCCCCATGTCCCTCGGTGATTCCCATCGCGGCTATCGGGTAATGGGCACCACCGAGGCCTATTTCGAGCATTACCAGTACGGCCGCCAGCAACACCTGGAACTGGCCGATGGCCGGGCTTTCGCCACTGACCCGTTCGAAGTGGTGCTCGGTGCCGAAGTGGCCGAGGCGCTGCATTACAAGCTCGGCGACAAATTGGTGCTGGCCCACGGCGTGGCGACGATCAGCCTGGTCAAGCATGACGACAAACCCTTCACCGTGGTCGGCATTCTCAAGCGCACCGGCACCCCGGTGGATCGCACGCTGCACATCAGCCTCGGCGGCATGGAAGCGATCCACATCGATTGGAAGAACGGCGTGCCGGCCCAGGGCAGCGGTCGTATAAGCGCCGACCAGGCCCGCAACATGGACCTCACGCCCCAAGCCATCACCGCGTTCATGCTCGGCCTCAACAGCAAGATTTCCACCTTCGCCTTGCAACGCGAGATCAATGAATTCCGTGGCGAGCCGTTGCTGGCGATCCTGCCCGGCGTGGCCCTGCAAGAATTGTGGAGCCTGATGGGCACTGCGGAAAAAGCCTTGTTCGTGATTTCGTTGTTCGTGGTCCTGACTGGATTGATCGGCATGCTCACGGCAATCCTCACCAGCCTCAACGAGCGGCGCCGGGAGATGGCAATCCTGCGTTCGGTGGGCGCGCGGCCGTGGCACATCGCGAGCCTGCTGGTGCTGGAAGCCTTTGCCCTGGCGTTGACCGGGGTGGCCGCCGGGCTGGCCTTGCTATATATCGGCATCGGCGCGGCTCAGGGTTACGTACAGTCGGCCTATGGCCTGTATTTGCCGTTGAGTTGGCCAAGCGAATATGAATGGACGCTCATGGCTGGCATTCTGATCGCCGCCCTGCTGATGGGCAGCGTACCGGCCTGGCGCGCTTACCGCCAATCGTTGGCCGACGGCCTGTCGATCCGTTTATGAGGACAATGAAGATGCACCGCGCCCTGTTTGCGCTGTTGATGATGGTTGCCCTGCCGCTGTGGGCGGCCGAGCCGAGGGACCTGGCCTGGTCGGAAATGATCCCGCCCGACGCACCGCCGGAGGTGCCGAACATGACCCCGCTGCATGACCTGTCGCAAATGGCCAATGCACTGTCCGCCGAATCCGCCCCGGCCGCCAAACAGGACCTGCCCAACGCACCGGTGGTCAAGGCGCTCGATGGCCAGCAGATTCGTTTGCCGGGCTACATCGTGCCGCTGGAAGTCAGCGAAGAAGGCCGTACCACGGACTTTCTGCTGGTACCGTATTTCGGCGCCTGCATCCATGTGCCGCCACCGCCCTCAAATCAGATCGTGCATGTGAAAAGCGAAGCCGGGGTGAAGCTCGATGAGCTGTATCAGCCGTACTGGGTCGAAGGGCCGATGCAAGTCAAACCGTCCAGCAGCGAGCTGGCCGATGCCGGGTATCAGATGGAGGCCGAAAAAATCTACGTCTATGAGCTGCCGGAGTGAGACTGGTAGAGGGACGACGCCTGCCGGCATCGCGCGAAAATGCGCGATGAACCCTCAAGTGCTTGTCGCCGCTTTATTGAGCTGAGTCAATTAATTGACCAAGACTCATTGAGCTGAGTCAAAAGACCGATCCAGACGGCTCCATACCATGAGACATCACTTTTTCGATGCCCTCTGGAGCCCTCATGCACAAGTCCTTGCTTAGCGTTTCCCTCGTCGCCCTCGCGCTCGCGGCCCCAATCGCCCAGGCCCACACGGCCGGCGATATCATCGTTCGCGCCGGCGCCATTACGGTCAATCCGGAAGCAGACAGCTCCAGTGTCAAGGTCGACCGCGGCCCGTTGGCCGGTGCCGACCTGGGCGGCAAGGCGACCATGAGCAGCGACACGCAACTGGGCTTGAACTTCGCCTACATGATGACCGACCACCTGGGCGTCGAGTTGCTGGCTGCCTCGCCCTTCGAGCACGATGTGAAGATCAAGGGCACCGCACTGGGCGCTGCCAACGGCAAGCTCGGCACCCTCAAGCACCTGCCGCCGACCCTGAGCCTGGTCTACTACCCGCTCGACACCAAATCGGCCTTCCAGCCTTATGTCGGCGCCGGCATCAACTACACCTGGATCTATGACGAGCATGTCGGTAGCGAAGCCAGCGCCAACGGCTTCAGCAACTTCCGGGCGAGCAACAGCTGGGGCATGGCGTGGCAAGTGGGCGCTGACTACATGCTGACCGACAACATCATGATCAACGGCCAGATCCGCTACATCGACATCGACACCACGGCGTATGTCGACAACAACGCCGTGGCTGGCGGCACCCGGGCCAAGGTGAATGTCGATGTGGATCCGTGGATCTACATGGTGGGGTTGGGTTACAAGTTCTAACCTAACCAGAACATATCACCGTCCCTGTGGGAGCGAGCCTGCTCGCGATGGCGGCACGACAGTCACTGAAGAGGTGAATGTCAGGGCGCTTTCGCGAGCAGGCTCGCTCCCACAGTTTTTTTGTGGCGATTGGAAACTCAGCGGCCCAACAGCCGCGCCAGCCCCACACTCATCGGCGTCTGCTGCGGGAAGTTGAAGCGCTGCAACAGCCGATGGTTATCGGCCCGGGAGTGGCGGATATCTCCCGAACGCGCCGGGCCGTAGCTGACCGGAGGCAGGTCACCGACGACCGTGGCCAGGGCCTGGAGCATCTGCTTGAGGGTCGTGGCCTGGTTCCAGCCGACGTTTACCGCCCCGACTTCCACCTCAGGCTTCTCGATGGCTTGCACCAGCAAGTCCACCAGGTCTTCCACATAGACGAAATCCCGGGTCTGCTCGCCGTCGCCGAACACGGTGATCGGCAAGCCCTTCTGTGCCCGTTCGCTGAAGATGCTGATGACCCCGGAATACGGCGAAGACGGATCCTGGCGTGGGCCATAGATGTTGAAAAAGCGGAACACCACCGGCTCCAGCGCGTGCTGGCGGCGGTAGAAGTCGAAGTAGAACTCGCTGGCCAGTTTGTCCGAGGCGTAAGGCGTGAGCGGGGCCTTGGGCGTTTCTTCATCGATGGACTGGCCTTCGCCATTGTTGCCGTACACCGCTGCGCTGGAAGCGAACAGAACCCGCTTCACACCAGCCTGGCGCATGGCTTCGCAGACATTCAGGGTGCCAATGAAATTGCTCTGGTGAGTGCGTACCGGATCGTCCACCGAGGCTTGCACAGAAGCCACTGCGGCCAGGTGCGCCACGGCGCTGCAACCTTCCATGGCCCGGGCCACCAGGGCGGCATCGGCGACGTCGCCTTCGATCAGTTCGACCGCGGGGTTCTCCAGCGGCAGGTTGCTGCGCTTGCCGGTGGACAGGTCATCGAGGATGCGCACCGAATGTCCCTTGGCGAGCAAGGCGTCGGTCAGGTGCGAGCCAATGAAGCCCGCACCGCCGGTGATTAGAACAGGGCCGTCAGCCATGGCGATAAAACCTATCCAGTAAGCCCGGGAGCGCGGCGCGCCAGGCGCGGGGCTTGATCCCGAAAGTGTGCAGAATTTTCTTGCAGGCCAGCACCGCATGTTGCGGTTCTTCCGCGGCATCCGGCCGTGCGGCGTGAGCCTGGGGCGTGGGCGATTCGATTGCCAGCGGATGCAGGGCACGGGCTTCGGTGAGGATCGCCTGGCCCAGCGCCAGCGGCGTGGTCGCCTCATGTCCGGCGTAATGATAGGTGCCCCACAGTGGCGCAGCGCAGTCAAGTTGCTTGAGCACGGAGATGATCACCCGGGCCGCATCGTCCACCGGCGTCGGATTGCCACGACGGTCATCGGCCAGCAACAACTCTTCGGGCTGCTCGGCCCGGGCGAGAAAACGCCCGAGGATGCCGTCGGCGCTGTCGTCCAGCAGCCAGCCGAAGCGCAGTAGTACATGTTGCGGGCATGTGGCGCGCACGCTTTGCTCGATCCGCCACAAGGCCTGGCCGCGCAGGCCCAGGGGCACGGGCTCGTCTTTTTCGCTGTAGGCGGTGGCGCGGGAGCCGTCGAACACGCGATAGCTCGACGGTTGCAGCAAGACGATATTGTGGTGCTGGCACAATTCGGCCAGGCGCTCGACCGCGCGCTCCTGGCTGGCCAGGCGCTGCTCGCTGACGACCTCGGCCTGAAACCAGTCGAAGTAGTACGCCAGATTGATCAAGGCGTCCGGACGGGTGTCGTCGAGCAACTGTGTCAGGCTCGCGGCATCCCAGCCATCTTCGGGGGGGCGGGGGGCGAGAAAACCGATGTCTTCTTCCGCACCGAGGCGAATCAGCGCCTGCCCAAGGGCATTTCCGCCGCCCAGTAACATAAGGCGCATTCGCATAAAGTCAGCAGGCCCAGTCTGTTGGCACAAGAATTTGGTCGACAACGCCCACGGGCGTTGCCGGAATCGTTGCATTTTGCGGGTTTAGTGCGCAACCGTCATCCGTAAAGTGCAGATCAGGGATTTTGCGCCGCGCTTCAGGGCCCCATCGCGAGCAGGCTCGCTCCCACAATGGCTCTGTGGTGCTCCATCCTAATGAGATGGCTACCCCCGCCGCCCCCTGTGAACGCCCGCTAAGCTTTCACAGGGGGATCTATCGGAGACCGCCGTCATGAACAAAGTAGCTATTGTCGCCATCGACCTTGGAAAGCTCACCTTTCACGTACATGAGCAAGATGATCACGGGCATCCGCTTCTGCGCAAAAAATTTAAGCGAGTGGAACTCCTCCAGCACCTAGCAAATCTCGAACCGTGCATCGTCGTGATGGAAGCTTGTGGCGGGGCCCATTTCATGGCGCAAGAAGTCGCCAAGTTAGGCCATTCGCCCAAACTGATAGCACCTCATCTCGTACGTCCCTATGTGAAAAGCAACAAAAACGATTTTGCCGATGCCGAGGCGATCTGCGAAGCAGCCAGTCGTCCAACGATGCGTTTTGTCCCCGTTAAAAACCAGACTCAGCAGGCGCTGGCAATGCTCAACTCGGTCCGCGACTCGCTCATCAAGGATCGCACGGCGACCGTCAATCGGATTCATGCCGCGTTTCTGGAAGTCGGCATCAGCCTGACCCCGGGCTATAAGTCGCTCAAGGACATACCGGCCCTGTTGGAAGCAAGTTCCTTTCACGGACTCATCCGCAAACTTGTGGCGGACTTGTACGAGCATTACCTCTACCTCAATCTGCGTATCAAGGTGTTGGACAAGGAGGTCGATTGCCAGGCCGCTGGAGATGATCTGGCCTCCCGCCTGATGACAATGCCATGCGTGGGGCCGATCACCTCCAGCGTCCTGGCCGCCGAAGTGGGCGACGGTAAGCAATTCAAATGTGGTCGAGACTACTCAGCCTCGATTGGGCTGGTCCCCAAACAACACTCAACGGGCGGGCGGACGGTACTTTTGGGCATCAGCAAACGAGGCGATCGAAATCAGAGACGCCTGTTCGTCCAGTGTGCCCAGACGTATGTGAACAGGCTGGATCGACAGGAAGGGAAGCTGGCTGATTGGGCTCGCAAGCTCCTGGCCAGCCACCGTCACCGCAATCTTGTGGTCTGCGCACTGGCCAACAAGTTCGCGAGGATCGCCTGGTCGATTGCGGCAAACCACACGGTATTCGATGCAGGGCCAAGCGCGATGAACGCTTGACCCTGCTGCTACCCGAGCACCACCCACCTGGTTTTGCGATGCTGAATAACAGATGACATGAACGGCTAACCGGCCTGACGAAAACCCTGGGCTCCCACACGGCTGCAAGGCCGTCACACTAATCAGGATCGTCGGGCATCGAATTCTCATCGAGGCGCAGGGACACAACTCCCCACTCAGACGCCGGATAGATGAAAGCAAGCCAAACACGCATCAAAGACAGTATTGCAGAAAAGGGGGTAACCATAGATGTGGGAGCGAGCCTGCTCGCGATGGGGCCTGCCAGGCAACGGAGATATCAGCCAGTACTTGCATCTTCCCCATCCCACCCGCATAACTGCCCCATGAATCAGCCCCTTGCAGCCGACCACGCCATGGCAGGCTTTCACCCCGCCGTCCGTGCCTGGTTCAGCCAGACCTTCCCTGCGGTCACGGCCGCCCAGGCCCGGGCGTGGCCGTTGATCGGTCAGCGTCGTTCGACCCTCGTGGCCGCCCCCACCGGCTCGGGCAAGACCCTCACGGCGTTTCTCGCCGTGCTCGATGACCTGGTGCACCAGGGCCTGGAACAGGGCGGCCTGCCGGACCAGACCCTGGTGGTCTACGTCTCGCCGCTCAAGGCACTGAGCAACGACATCCGGATCAACCTGCAAACCCCGCTGGCCGGCATCACCGAACAATTGCGGCAGATGGGCCTGCCGGCCCTGCAAATCACCACCGCCGTGCGCACTGGCGACACACCGCAGAAAGAACGCACGGCGATGCGCAGAACCGCGCCGCACATTCTGGTGACCACGCCCGAATCGCTCTACGTGCTGCTCGGCTCCGATTCCGGCCGGCAGATGCTCGCCAGCACCCGCACGGTGATCGTCGATGAAATCCACGCCATTGCCGCCAGCAAGCGCGGCAGTCACCTGGCCTTGACCCTGGAACGCCTGCAAGCGCTGTGCAGCGAACCGCTGATGCGCATCGGCCTGTCCGCCACGCAAAAGCCCATCGAAGCAGTGTCGCGCTTTCTGGTGGGCGAAGGTCGCTCGTGCGAAATCGTCGACATCGGCCATGCCCGTCCCCGCGACCTGGACATTGAGGTGCCGCCAGTGCCGCTCTCGGCGGTGATGGCCAATGATGTGTGGGAACTGGTCTACAACCGCCTCGCCGAGCTCGCCCGGGCACACCGCACCACCCTGGTGTTCGTCAATACCCGGCGCCTGGCCGAACGCCTGAGCCGCCATTTGAGCGAGCGCCTGGGCAAGGACGCCGTGGCCGCCCACCATGGCAGCCTGGCGAAAGAATTTCGCCTCGACGCCGAGCAGCGGCTCAAACGCGGCGAATTGCAGGTGCTGATCGCCACCGCGTCCCTGGAACTGGGCATCGACATCGGCGACGTCGACCTGGTGTGCCAGATCGCCTCGCCCCGCTCGATTTCGGCGTTCCTGCAACGGGTTGGCCGCTCCGGTCACCAGGTCGGCGGCACGCCCAAGGGACGCCTGTTCGCCACCACCCGCGACGATCTGATCGAGTGCGCCGCCCTGCTCGATTGCGTACGCCGGGGTGAACTGGACATCCTGCACATCCCCAAGGCACCGCTGGACGTGCTGGCTCAGCAGATCGTCGCCGAGGTCAGTTGCCAGGAATGGCAGGAACAGGCGCTGCTGGACACCTTTCGCCGTGCTGCGCCCTACGCCGAATTGGACGAAGGGCATTACCAGTCGCTGTTGCAGATGCTCGCCGAAGGCCTCAATGGTCGCCAGGGCGTGCGCAGCGCCTACCTGCACCGCGACGCAGTCACCCGTACCCTGCGCGGACGCCGGGGCAGCAAACTGACCGCCGTGACCAGCGGCGGCACCATCCCGGACAACGCTGACTACAGCGTGCTGCTCGAACCCCAGGGCCTGAACATCGGCAGCGTCAACGAAGACTTCGCGGTGGAAAGCATCGCCGGCGACGTGTTCCAGCTCGGCAATACCTCCTACCGCATCATTCGCGTCGAGACCGGCCGCGTGCGGGTCGAGGACGCCCAGGGCCAGCCGCCAACCATTCCGTTCTGGCTCGGCGAGGCCCCGGGGCGCAGCGCCGAACTGTCCCTGGCCGTGGCCCGCCTGCAAGCACAGCTCGATCAACTGCTCGGCGCCACCCCCGGCAATCTGCAGCCGGCCCTCGACTGGCTGACCGGCACCCTGCAATTGAACCTGGCCAGCGCCGAACAACTGGTGGATTACCTGGCCCCGGCTCGCCTGGCGTTCGGTGCTCTGCCTTCCCAGGACACGCTGTTGATGGAGCGGTTCTTCGACGAGTCCGGCGGCACGCAGTTGATCATTCATACGCCGTTCGGCAGCCGCATCAACCGCGCCTGGGGGCTGGCCCTGCGCAAGCGTTTCTGCCGCACCTTCAATTTCGAATTGCAGGCCGCCGCCAGCGAAGACGCCATCGTGCTGTCGCTGTCCACCAGCCACAGCTTCGAGCTGGATGAGGTCTGGCGCTACCTCAACAGCCACTGCGCCGAACAGATCCTGGTGCAGGCGGTGCTGGATGCGCCGCTGTTCGGCGTACGCTGGCGCTGGAATGCCGGGGTAGCCCTGGCCTTGCCGCGCTACACCGGCGGACGCAAGGTCGCTCCGCAGATCCAGCGGATGAAAAGCGAAGACCTGATCGCCAGTGTCTTTCCCGACCAGATCGCCTGTGTGGAAAACCTGGCCGGCGAGAGGGAAATCCCCGACCACCCACTGGTGGAACAGACCCTTGACGACTGCCTGCACGAAGCCATGGACAGCGAAGGCTGGCTGGCGCTGTTGCGGCGCATGGAGGCGGGCGAAGTTCGCCTGGTCAGTCGCGACCTGCCCGCCCCCTCGCCCCTGGCGGCAGAAATCCTCAGCGCCCGGCCCTACACCTTTCTCGATGACGCGCCGCTGGAAGAGCGCCGAACCCAGGCGGTGATCAACCGGCGCTGGAGCGATCCGCAATCCACCGACGATCTCGGCGCGCTGGACGCCGAGGCTATCCAGTCGGTCAGGGAGGAAGCCTGGCCGACCCCGGCCAACCTCGATGAAATGCACGAAGCGCTGATGAGCCTGGCCTGCATCGCCGACAGCGAAGCCCGAGCCCACGAATCGTGGCCGGGCTGGCTGCAGGCGTTGGCCGAACGCGGGCGAGCCAGCCATGTGCAGATCAGCGCCGAGCGCGGCCTGTGGGTGCCATTGGAGCGGCTGACCTGCCTGCAAGGGATTTATCCACAGGCCCAGTGGCAGCCCGCGCTGACACCCCTGGCCGGGTTCGATGAGGCCTGGGACAGCGACGAAGCCGTGGTGGAAGTGCTCCGCGCCCGGCTCAGCGCCTTTGGCCCGCTGCCGCTGACCGCCATCGCCTATCCGTTGGGGTTATCGACAGCGCAAGCCACCCAGGCCCTGGCGCACCTTGAACAACAAGGCTACGTGCTGCGCGGCCGCTTCACACCGGGCACCGGCCAGGAAGAATGGTGCGAACGGCATCTGCTGGCCCGCATCCACCGCTACACCGTCAAACGCCTGCGCCGGGAAATCGAACCGGTGATGCTGCAGGACTTCATGCGGTTCCTGTTCGACTGGCAACACCTGTCGCCGTCGACCCAGGGCCGGTGCAGCGCCGTGCTGCCGTCGATCGTCAGCCAGTTCGAAGGCTACCCGGCTGCGGCCTCGGCCTGGGACAGCGACCTGTTGCCGGCGCGGATCAAGGACTACTCCGCCAATTGGCTCGATGAATTGTGCCGCAGCGGCAAGCTGGTCTGGACTCGCCTCAGCGCCCGGCAGAAAGCCTCCGCCACGGCCCTGCGCAGCACGCCGGTGGTGTTGCTGCCGCGCAGTCAGGTCACCCTGTGGAGCAGCCTGACAGAGCAGACGCCGCTGAGCGAACTGTCCCTCAAGACGCAAAAAGTCCACCAGGCCCTGCGCGAACATGGCGCGCTGTTTTTCGACGAGTTGCTGCACGAAGCCCACCTGCTGCGCACCGAACTGGAAATCGCCTTGCAAGAACTGGTGGGCGCCGGCCTGGTTAACGCCGACAGCTTCGCCGGGCTGCGGGCGCTGATTACACCCGCCAGCAAGCGCCAGGCTCGCAGCAGCCGGCGTGGGCGCGGGGCGTTTGTCGGCGGCATGGACGATGCCGGCCGCTGGGCCTTGCTGCGCCGCAGTCAGTCCGCGCCGAGCGAAGGCAATCGACCCGCGTCGACACCGACTGAAACCCTGGAGCACATCGCCATGACCCTGCTGCGCCGTTACGGCGTGGTGTTCTGGCGTTTGCTGGAGCGGGAGGCGGATTGGCTGCCTAGTTGGCGCGAGTTGCTGCGCACGTTCCATCGCCTGGAGGCACGCGGCGAAATCCGGGGCGGGCGCTTCGTCAGCGGTTTGGCCGGAGAGCAATTCGCCCTGCCCGAAGCCATCCCGCTATTGCGCGAAGTCCGTCGCCGTCCTACCGACGGCAGCGTGATTGCGGTGTGCGGCGTCGACCCGCTGAACCTGGCCGGTACATTACTGCCTGGGACGAAAGTGCCGGCTCTGGCGAGCAATCGTCTGGTGTACCGCGATGGGGTGCCGGCGGCCGCGCAGATTGCCGGGAAGCTGCACTTCTGGCTGGAACTGGATGTGCAAGCGATGGGTGAAATCCGGGGCAAGCTCATTCAGAGAAATTGACGTGTCTGGGCGGCCCCCGCCTTTGGCTCCTCCCCTCCGTTTCGATGCACTGCCGTGATGGTTACCCACATGCGCCTCCCGACACGGGATCAGCGCCCTGCTGGGCGCAAACGAGCGCCCCCTCCTCCATCGGGCACTTCGTCGAAACTTTCCGCGCCGCTCGACAGTCATCTGCAAGACACCGGCAGTACGAGGTCATCTGGCACGGGAGGGACACATGACGGCAATCTACATCGGCATTTCCGGTTGGCGATACACGCCTTGGCGGGGGGACTTCTACCCCAAGGGGCTGACCCAGAAGCGTGAATTGCAGTTCGCCTCAAGAGCGGTCAACAGCATCGAAATCAACGGCTCGTTCTACGCCCTTCAGCGTCCCGAACGCTATGCCCAGTGGTATGCCGAGACGCCGCCGGGCTTCGTGTTCAGCGTCAAGGCACCGCGTTTCATCACCCACATCAAGCGCCTGCGGGATATCCACAAGCCGTTGGCCAATTTCTTCGCGTCCGGGGTGCTGGAACTCAAGGAAAAGCTCGGCGCCATTCTCTGGCAGTTTCCCCCCACCTTCAAATTCGACCCCGAGCTGTTCGAGGACTTTCTCAAGCAATTGCCCCACGACAGCGTCAGTGCCGCCGCCCTGGCCCGGGAACACGAGCCACGCCTGGACGGCCACGCCAGCACCGAAACCGATAAGAAGCGCCCGCTGCGCCACGCAGTCGAGATTCGCCATGAAAGCTTCATCGACCCGCGTTTCGTCGCCCTGCTCAAGCGCTACGACATCGCGCTGGTGATCGCCGACACCGCCGGAAAGTGGCCCTATCGCGAAGACGTCACCAGCGACTTCGTCTACCTGCGCCTGCACGGCGCCGAAGAACTGTATGCCAGCGGCTACACCGACGAGGCTTTACAACGCTGGGGCGACCGGATCGAGGCCTGGAGCCACGGCACGCAACCGGAAGACGCCCACTTGATCGACCCGAAAAAGAAACCCAGGGCGCGTAAGAGCCGGGAAGTATTCTGCTATTTCGATAACGACATCAAAGTCCGCGCCCCTTACGACGCGCGCCACTTGCTGGAGCGCTTCGACCTGGACAAAGGCCTCGCTACCACACCGGGCGAGCGACCTGCCGAGGGAGTACTGCCATGAGCACGCCTGGCCCTACCGAAGCGACCTGCGATGCAACCACCGAAGCTCACCAGAACCTGGCCCATGGCCTCGACCGGATCAGCCGCTTCACGGTCCTGACAATCAACACCCACAAAGGGTTCACAGCCCTGAACCGGCGTTTCATCTTGCCGGAGCTGCGCGAAGCGGTGCGCAGCGTGTCCGCCGACGTGGTGTTCCTGCAGGAAGTGCATGGAGCCCACGAACAGCACCCCCAGCGCTTCTCCAACTGGCCGAGCGTGCCGCAATACGAATTCCTGGCCGACAGTCTCTGGCCGCAGTTCGCCTACGGACGCAACGCCGTGTATCCGGCAGGCGACCACGGTAACGCGCTGCTATCGAAGTTCCAGATCGTGCGCCACGACAACCTGGACGTCTCCATCAGCGGCCATGAGAACCGCGGCATGCTCCACAGCGTGTTGCGTCTGCCGGGTGGCGACGGCCCGCAGATCCACGCCATTTGTGTGCACCTGGGGCTACGCGAGGGTCATCGTATCGAACAGCTGAAATTGTTGTGCAAACGCCTGAGCGAGCTGCCGCCCGAGGCCCCGGTGATAGTCGCCGGGGATTTCAATGACTGGCGCGGCAAGGCCAACGACCTGCTCGAACCCTGCGGTCTGCGGGAAGTATTCGCCGAGCAATGGGGCAAGCCGGCCCGCAGCTTTCCGGCGCGGCTGCCGATCCTGCGCCTGGACCGCATCTATGTTCGCAATCTCAAGGCCTGTCAGCCCAAGGTGCTGAACGTGCGTCCCTGGTCGCACCTGTCCGACCACGCGCCGCTGTCGGTGGAGATCGAACTATGAGCGCGGCAGTGAACAAGGCAACGGTGGAGCAGGTCGAGACACCGCCCACCGAGCGCGATCCGGCGCTGGTGGACGTCGAATACGGCTGGCATGGCAACAACCGCATCACCCTGCTGGAAAATGGCGAAGCCTATTTCCCTCGGGTGTTCGAGGCTATCCGCCGCGCCGAAAATGAAATTCTCATCGAGACCTTCATTTTGTTCGAGGACAAGGTCGGCCACGAATTGCGCGATGTGTTGGTGGACGCTGCCCATCGAGGCGTGCGAGTCACCCTGAGCCTGGATGGTTTTGGTAGCGGGGAGCTGACCCCGAACTTCCTGGCCTCGTTGAGCGACGCCGGTGTACGGCTGCAAATGTTCGACCCCGCGCCCCTTCACTTGGGCATTCGTACCAACTGGTTCCGCCGCCTGCACCGTAAGGTGGTGGTGATAGACGGCGTGATCGCCTTCATCGGTGGAATCAATTTCTCCGCCGACCATCTCGGCGATTTCGGCCCCGAAGCCAAGCAGGACTATTCGGTGGAGATCAAGGGCCCGGCGGTGGTCGATATCCATCACTTCGCATTGATGCAAAGCGGTCGTCCGGCCCGGGCCAAATACTGGTGGCAACGTCGTCGCAGCCGGCGCAGCGAGCTGGCTTTCAGCGACCATGACGGCCAGGTGCGGCTGGTCTATCGCGATAACCACGAGCACCAGACGGACATCGAAGAGGTCTACCTGCAGGTGCTGCGCAGCGCCAAACGGCGCGTGGTCATCGCCAATGCCTATTTCTTCCCGGGCTATCGGTTGCTGCGGGAGATCCGCAATGCGGCGCGTCGTGGTGTGCAAGTGCGGCTGATCCTGCAGGGCCAGCCGGACATGATGATCGCCAAGCTCGCGGCGCGGATGCTGTATGACTACCTGCTCAAGGCCGGCGTGACGATCTACGAATATTGCGAGCGCCCCCTGCATGGCAAGGTCGCCCTGGTAGACGAAGACTGGAGTACCGTCGGTTCGAGCAACCTCGACCCCCTTAGCCTGTCGCTGAACCTGGAAGCCAACGTGCTGATCCGCGACCGGGGGTTCAACCGCGAACTGTTCGAGCGCCTCGAACACCTGAGCCGCGAGTACTGCACCGCCATGCCCGCCAATCACGCCCCGCGGGGCCTGATCTGGCGGATGACCATCGGTTTCATGGTGTTTCACTTCCTGCGTCACTTCCCGGCCTGGGCCGGGTGGTTGCCGGCCCATAAACCGCGCCTGAAACCTTTTTCGCCGCCAACGGCGGTTCGGAGCGAACCCCATGAACCACTCTGAGGCGCACACCGCACCAGGCGATGCCCATGTCCGGGACGGGAGCAAGCCTAAATCACGCTGGAGCCGCTGGAAAAAACCGCTGACCCTGGCTTTCTTCCTGCTGCTGATTGCTCTGTTCACGACCCTGGCCAGGCGCATCGACTGGGCCGAAGTCTTCGACACGCTGGCCGCTTTCAAGGTACGGACCCTGATCATCGCCGCCACGCTGACCCTAGCCAGTTTCATCACCTATGCCTGCTTTGACCTGATCGGGCGCACCTACATCCGCCAGAAACTGGGTTGGCGGCAGATCTTGCCTGTGGGGGTGATCAGCTATGCCTTCAACCTCAACCTCAGCGCCTGGGTCGGCGGCATCGCCATGCGCTATCGGCTGTATTCCCGACTAGGGGTCAGCAGCGGCAATATCGCCAAGATCCTCGGCCTGAGCCTGGCCACGAACTGGTTTGGCTACATGACCTTGGCCGGGGCGGTATTCAGCAGCGGCCTGGTGACGATGCCGCCAGGCTGGAAACTGAGCAGCGATGCCCTGCAGGGCGTAGGTGCGCTGTTGCTGCTGGCAAGTGCCGGATACCTGCTGGCTTGCCGGTTTTCCAAGCGTCGTGCCTGGACGATTCGTGGCATGGAAATCAACCTGCCCTCGCTACGCATGGCTGTGCTGCAATTGGCCCTGGGGGCGCTAAACTGGTCGTTGATGGCGGCGGTGATCTTTACCTTGCTGCCCAGCAAACTGGAGTATCCGGTGGTACTCGGCGTACTGCTGATCAGCAGCATCGCCGGGGTCATTACCCATATTCCGGCGGGGCTCGGCGTACTGGAGGCGGTGTTCATCGCGCTGCTGCAGCACGACGCGTCCCGGGGCAGCCTGCTGGCGGGATTGATTGCCTATCGGGCGATCTATTTCATCTTGCCGTTGCTGATCACGGTAGTGATGTATCTGGTGATCGAGGCGAAGGCCAAGGCGTTGCGGGTCAAGCCTGGGCTCAAGTGATCATTGTTTGACCCGGCGTCATCGCGAGCAGGCTCGCTCCCATAGGATGGATGCGAGCCCATGTGGGAGCGAGCCTGCTCGCGATTGCGTCCGCATGGACAAACGACCCTCAACGCTCTTGAATGATGCTCAACCGCTCGCCCACCACCATTTCCGTGATCCAATCCACCAGGATCGAGGTGTAGGCCTGCTGTGAGATGGGATCGCTCAAGGCATGGTCGGCGCCATCGATGATCCGGTGGGTCAGCGAATGGGTCTGCTGACACGCGGCGCGATAGCTCATGATGGTTGCATGGGGCACATGGTCATCGGTTTCCGATTCCACCAGCAATACGTCGCCCGTGAACTGCGAACAGGCGTGTAGTGCGCGATTGGTACCGGCGTGCACCAGCGTACTGCGATAATCCAGCAGGTCGATCTTGTCCAGGTCGCGCTTGGGCGTGTGCCATTGCTCGTCGCGGTACAGCGCCGGTACCCGCAACGCCAGCCAGCGTACCGGTCGCAGCGAGGTCAGAATCGAGGCGAGGTAACCGCCGTAGCTGGTGCCGACCACCGCAATTGCCGACGTATCCAAGGCAGGATGAGCGAGCAGCCGATCGTAGGCCGCCAGCAGATCCCGCAAGTTGTCTTCTCGCGTCACCCGGGACAGAGGTATACCCGCCCCGCCGGTGTGGCCGCGCAAGTCAAAGGTCAGACAGACGCAACCCAGGCCGGCAATGCCCTTGGCCCGCTCCAGGTCGCGCTCCTGGCTACCGCCCCAACCATGCACGAACAACACACCAGGGACTTTCGACTTGGGGCTCAGGAAGGTGCCGTTCATGTGCTCGTCGTCGATCTCGATCTGAATGGTTTCACTTCTAGCCGTCATGGGAATGAACCGTTACGTATTTGAGTAGGAAATCACCGTTGTGCGCCGGCCCGCGGTACACCTGCGTGGCGCCGGAAGGCAACGGCTGGTCAATGTAGGTTTCCACCGAGGACACACGGACCACGCTGCTCGACGGGTCCTGGACGAATATTTGCAGTGCCGCCAGTTCTGCACTGCTGGCCCCGCCCATGCGCCAGGATTGCTCCAGCACGCCGCCACGGGGCTGGCCGCCGGTATCGATGCCCTGAGCAATGTCGTAGTTGCGCCGAGACGCAAAGAAACCCGGATAGGCTTGGTTGGCCGCATCGTCGAACACTTGCGCGAGCCGCACCGCTTCGCGCATCTCGTCGGGCAGCTCAAGCTTGAGCAACTCGATGTAGCCGCCCTGCACCACCAGCAGATCCGAGCCGCCGTAAACTTCCAGTCCTTCGCTGTCCCGGGTCAGGTGCTGCACGCCGCAATAGCTCAGGCTTTTGCCATGGATAGCACTCTGGCCGACGCTCTGGGTCCTGACCTCATCAAGGTTCTGCTCCAGCACCACACCGTCGCGGAACACGGCCTGGGCATCGGGATCAGCGGCAATTTCATCGAACTGTGCAAGGTCCCTGATAACCCGCTGGTCACGCCCGGCACAGGCATGAATCGGCTTGAAGCGAATCGGCCCGGCGTACAGCAGATGTTCGGCGGCCAGACGTGCATCCTTGAGTGAAAAGACACTCACGCCATCGAGCACCACACTACGGGCGAGCTTGGCAAACAGCGGCGACCAGCCGATGGGGGCGACGGCATGCTTATTCAGGAGACCGTGGGTGATGGCCTTGGTGCAGATGAAATCATGCTCGACGTAACCGCCCCACAGATCGTCCGGCCCCAAAACCCCCAGTTGCCGCGCAGTTTCCAGGCCGATCAGGGTTTGCGTAGGCAACAGATACAGATCGTGCCCGGCATGCTGGCGGCTGTCATAGCTGCCGCCGAATTCAACTTCCAGGATCTGCGCCAACCAACGCGCCAAGGCACGATTGGTTTCCACTTCATGAAGCGGCGCGTGAGGATTGACCGAATGGGCCACCACGGTTTTGTTGCGATTGACTGGCGTCATGCGTTGCCCTTTTACCTGCGCTCATGGCTGTAGGTAGATGGGTGCAGAGATCAGGCCAACAGGCGAGGCTGTGCGGATGGTCAAGGAAACGGGCATGTTTCAGAAGGTTGATAGCACCGCGCTTGTTTCATTCTGCACGATCTGCGGTGGACATCCCGCAAATTGCACGATGCTTTGAATCTGGCATTGT
Organism: Pseudomonas corrugata; assembly: GCF_001269905.1. Classification (GTDB taxonomy): domain Bacteria; phylum Pseudomonadota; class Gammaproteobacteria; order Pseudomonadales; family Pseudomonadaceae; genus Aquipseudomonas; species Aquipseudomonas corrugata. The sequence goes on from NZ_LHVK01000004.1 coordinate 206,791, forward strand.
CCCCTGGGCGAGGGAGCAACTACTGTTTCGGAAGGCTTGGCGGACTCACCCCGAACTTTGCCCGGTAATCACTCGGCGCCAATCCGGTGATTTTCTTGAATGTCGCCCGAAAAGCGCTCGGGTCCTGATAGCCCACGGTCCAGGCTATGTGATCGATGGTGCCGTTGGTGAACTCCAGCATTTCACGGGCCTTGCCCACTCGCAGGTGCTGGCAGTATTCGGTGGGCTTGAGCCCGGTGGCGCTACGGAACCTGCGCAGGAAAGTGCGCTCTTCCAGACCCGCCTGCTCGGCCATCGCAGCCAGGGAGACGTCTACCGCGCCGCTGCCTTGCAACCAGTGTTGCACCTTGAGAATCGCCCCGTCGCCGTGCGCGAGGATCGGCGCAAAATTGCTGCCGCATTCGCTTGCGCTATCACTGTGCTCGATCACCAGGAACCGTGCCGTGCGCGTCGCGATGCTGGGACCCAGCAAGCGACTCACCAGCCGTAGTCCCAACTCCGCCCAGGCCATCAGCCCAGCGGTGGTGATCAGGTCGCCGTCGTCGACAATCGGCTTGTCGGCGTCGAGCTTGATCTTCGGGTAACGCTCGGCAAAGGTCTTGGCCGACGTCCAGTGGGTGGTGGCGCTACGCCCATCGAGCAGGCCGCTTTCAGCCAGCAGGATCGACCCTACGCACACCCCGCCCAACACGGTGCCGCCGGCATGCTGCGCCCGTAGCCAATCCATCAGCGCCTGGGAGACAAGCCCTTCGCTGAATCCGGCGATGGAGGGTGGAATCAGCAACGCAACCAACCGGCCCGCAGTGCCGGTTTCACTGTCGAACACCCGCTGCGGCACCTCGCCTTGCTCTGCCCGCCAATGGCTCACTCGCAGCCGTGGCAACTGCGCGCCGACCTGCTCGGCCGCGATCCGCTCCGCCACGGCAAACAGATCGGTCAAACCGTGCACCGCCGCCAGTTGCGCACCGGGGTAAATCAACACTCCCAGCTCAGCGACCGCCCTTTCCTGCGCCATTGTCAGTTTTCCCTCGCTTATTGTCGTTGCGGCCAATCCTCGAATTGGCGGCAAGAGCCGATACTGGCCCCACACACCTTATCGAGGAAGCCTCCATGTCCAAGCAAGCGCTCATCGTAGTCGATATCCAGAACGACTACTTCCCCCAAGGTAAATGGCCACTGAGTGGCGTCGAAACCGCCGCGGACAACGCCGCACGAATGATCGCAGCCTTTCGCCAGGCAGGAAATCAAGTGGTGCACATCCGCCACGAATTCACCTCCGAAGATGCACCCTTCTTCACTCCGGGTTCCCTAGGCGCGCAGCTGCATCCCAAGGTCCTCAACCAGGCCAATGAACCGGTGGTGCTCAAGCACTTCGTCAATGCATTCCGCGAAACCGAACTGCAATCCCTCCTCGACCATCACGGTATTACGCAACTGGTCATCGTCGGCAGCATGAGCCACATGTGCATCGACGGTGTCGCTCGGGCGGCGGCGGACCTGGGCTATGACGTCACGGTGATCCACGACGCCTGCGCAACCCTCGACCTGGAGTTCAACGGTGTCGTCGTTCCCGCCGCCCAGGTCCATGCCGCTTTCATGTCGGCGTTGGGGTTTGCTTATGCAAAGGTGGTGAGTACGGAGCAGTTCCTGGGGCTGGCGCAGCGTTAAGCTGCAAGCAAAAAAAACCGCGCTGGAAATCCAAGCGCGGTTTTTGTTTTTCAGCTTGAAGCAGCCGTTTTTCAGAACGGTTATGAACACCAAAAAGCATTAAACCCTATCGAGTGAGTGAGTGAATCTCTATCTCTTATGGGTCATTACAGAGTCAATAGTCACATCCACACTCATCACCGTAAAATTTTTTGTTAATTTTCGACCAAAAATGCTCTCAAAACTTTACAAAAATCGCTGGCCGTATCTCTTCGTACGGATCGTCTAAGCTGCGCCTAATTCCAGACGAACGGTATCTCCCCTCGGACATGCTCCCATCCCATTCCCAAAGACCTGCGTATGACCAAGAAAGCCTTCTTGAACCAGCAACAGTTTACCAGTCAGGCTCTGGCTCTGTGCTCAAATGCATGGACATAACCAGCGCACGCCGGTAGTGCAAAGGACTGGCGCTCAACGCTAGAGACAGAAGTCGGTCAGCAGCACCAACCAAGGCATCAACCCTCTCCCGAGGCACTGCTATATACGCAGTCAAACGTGTCCCGCTTGCGGTCATCGACCCTATCCCTTTTGGAGGGGCTATGTCTTGCTTCAGGCCAGGATCTGCGTAGAGCTGGCACTCGACCTCAGGGTATTTGAAGCTCTCCGGGTAGAGTACTTCGCCCCTCAGCGTCAGTATCATATGCTCATGACCTTCATTAGCCATCGCGACAATGACTGATTTCAGTGAGATTGGAAGCGGCATGGAGCAACATCGCATCGGGCATTGGCCACCACCACCACCACCACCACCACCACCACCACCACAGCGAGCACTAGCGCGCTGTGACTTCACCTGAGCCCTAAGAATCGGTGTAGTCGAGATGAGGAGTGCTACGGAGCAGTACAGCCTATAGCCATCATGGCATGTTATGCCTAAAATCTTGCTATTTCCCTATCCCGCTAGGCAAAATCTTCCCAGCCAAAACTACATCATTATGAAGCCATGTTTAACTTGCATCTTAGGCTCTACAGAGCGACTTCATAATCGATTTTTTCGGCTTGCTCTACTAGGTTTAGCTACTACCAATGCGTGGAAAGACAATCAAGACCTTAACAAGTCAATGTGTTAAAGGAATTACAGCGTGAAGGTTTCCAAAATCGTATTGAAAGGCGTTAAATCCTTTGAAAATGGAACTTTAGTCGAGCTTCCTCCCGACGTCCCGATGTCCGCATTTTCAGGAAAAAACGGAGCGGGAAAATCGACCATATTAAAAGCAGTATGGCTCACACAAAAAGCTCACTTCGTAAAGCTCTTAAATGACGAAAACATAAGCCAAACGTTTTCACAAGAAATAAAAAAATACCTCAATACAAAAGACGCATACATAAAAATAACCTTTGATAGCGAAGATAGTGAGCTTGAGATTCAGCTGTCCAAAGATAGCAGCAACCCATTGGGATATCGAATAAGCTACAATGATGAGGTATCGCTAACCAAGTACTGGAACCTTTCAACCCCAAATAACCTAGTACTATACATCGATGCAAGCAAAGGTTTTTCTGAAGGCACCCTGAAATTTGACGAAATAAATATCGAAGGCAACGACAAGAGCAGTCTAGTCCTAGAGGCGATTTTGAATCCGGAAGGTCTTTTCTCAGGAATATATCGTCAACTTGTAAAGGACTACGTTCATGACAGGCTGATCCCAAGCAAACCAGACAGGCTTCTTTATTACCATATCTCCTCAAAATTATTCACACACTTAATACCTACTGTAGAATTAAGAAACTTTAGTGGTAACCATACGCCTGGTGAATTTGTCCTTCTAGGAAAAGCAGGCGGAAACAAGGCCAGACCACTTTATGACGTAAGGGATTTCAGCTCTGGTGAGAAAGCGCTTCTCAGCACCCTCACATTTTTATGCATCTCAAAAACAGTAAGCACGCTGATTATTGACGAACCAGAAAACCATTTCCATGAGTCATTGCTACTTGAATTTATGAGCGTTCTGCATAGACTCTGCGAGAAAGGAGGAATCCACAAATGGATGGAAGGCTTGGAAGGACTGGGCAAAAAAGTCAAGTTAGACTGGGTCGCAGCAGAGTACAAAGATCACAACATTAATCAAGTACTAGTATCAACCCATTCAAAATCACTAATCTATAAATTTTTTCTTATCGGCAAGAATTATATTGTCAACCAAGGTATCTCCTCGATTTCTTATGAGGACGCTGAAGCAGAACTTCGGAACCTGGGCTTAAGCTCTATTTACAGTAAAGTTCTTTTGGTTGAAGGGGACGGAGACCACGAAGCACTAGAGCATACCCTTCAGGAGCAAAGTCTTCAGATCAAACCACTCAATGGCTCATCGGCAGTTATTGACACATTCAAGCGACTGGCGGAACTGAAAAACTTTGTACAGGACTCTAAGTTCGTTTTTCTGGTTGACTCAGACAACAAGCCAAATGAATTTTTTGACAAATTAGAAAAAATAGATCCTCAATATTACAATAGTAATTTTATAAAAATTGACCGACACGAGTTCGAGAACTATTTTCTAGATGCTCCAATAATAAAAACAGTATTAGACAGCTTTTTGGATATATCTGGTGAGCATGGTAAAAAATTAGATACTGCTACAATTGAGTCCAAGCTTCTAGATATTGCACGCGAGTCTCTGCCCACTGTCTATAAAAAGGAGCTTTCCCTCGCATTTCAGCAGGTGATTGAAAGAAAATTTTCGTCGTTGATTTGGGGAAACAAACACTTCGACTGGACTGACGCGGTGAAAATCCATGAACAGCTGACGATAAATACATTAACAGACTCGGAGTTCACTAATCTAAGGAGTGAGTTATCAACAGAGTCTGGCAAAGTGTTCGCAAACTACTCGACAATCAGTGACACTGACCTTCTGAGACGTTGCGATGGAAAACAAGTACTTTCCAAGGCTGCCGGTTACTTCGCCAGCACAGCAGGCGTGAACTCTCACACCTTTAAAAAAGCGCTCTATAAAACCGCATTTTCCATTCAGACCTCCGAAGCATCGAAACTTATCAGCAATATTTTAATTAAGTTTTCGTAGCCGAAATTTGTAAGGTAGCGCAATAGGCTCTGGCCAACCAGGGCCCGATTAGCAATTATGCATTTGCGGGCTTCCGACCAAAAAACACGATAAATCAATTTTTCTGGTTGCTAGCTGCCTCCACTTGATGGGCGTCGCTTAAACCAATGCGATACCACCAAGCTGGCGACACCAACGATCATGAAGGCCCAGATGAGGCACACAGATCCAAGCCTGGCCACGTGCAGATAGCGATCCATGAAGACTCTGAGAGGGCGCCCCCATACATTTTGACCGTAACCGCTTCACCAAACCCACCTTCACACCGCTGGTATGCTCGCCAACAAGCAGCTCAATAATCGCTAGTGCACCACCGGAGGTTTAGGCGAAGCTTTCAAAGGAACAAATGCAGGTAGCGTCGCTGCTGACTGATCCCGATAAAGCGGCAGCCATTTGCGAATGACATTGGCGTTTATGCCGTGGGTAATGGCAACGCTGGAGACGCTCACACCGGGTTGCAGGCATTCCTGAACAACCTGGGCTTTGAACGGATTGGTGTAAGAGATTCGTTGACACATGGAAATCCTGACGTTAAGGGCTATCGCATCCGCTTAAAAATAGTCGGACACCATCGCCCCTAATGCTGGAGTTCGGAAGGTGACTTCCCCAGACGCGTACTACCAATCGGGCTCTGGCTCGGTACCCAAATGCATAGACATAACCAGCCCACGGCGGTAATGCAAAGGTGTGGCGTTCAACTCTAAGGAAAGTAGTCGGTCGGCTGCACCAACCAGGATGTCTATCCGCTCACGCGGCACTGCTATATACGCCACCAACCGTGTCCCGCTCGCGGTCATAGACCCTATTCCTTTTGGGGGAGCTATGTCCTTCATCAATCGAGGATCTGCGTAGAGCTGGCACTCCACATCTGGGTATTTGAAACTCTCCGGGTAAAGCACGGTACCCTTCAGCGTCAGGATCATATGTTCATGATAGTGACCTTCGCTTGCCCTCAAATTGTTGGGCATTGCCAAGCTGAGCGACCAGGCAAAATCCCACCCAGACAGCTTGATTTGATAGAGGGTACGTTGCGTTTCGATCCTTGGTCGACCTCGCCGACCTTTAGATTTCTGCTGGGCTTTAGGGGGCATAGCGACCTCCACCAGAAAGGCCTGCATTGGGGATAGGATCCTGGCTGACCACAAAAGCATAGCCGTGGTAACGGCGGGAGCTCTGCTCTCAACTCTTGAGGGGGGTAGCCGTGAAGTTAAGCTATTGCACCGCCCTCTAGAAAAATCGGTTTCACAGGAGCCAAAATTATGAATTTCATAGAGCTAATTCAGCAGCAAGCTGAACAGGTGTTTGCTGACAAGGAGAAAGCTGCGGCCTGGCTGAACAAGCCGCAGACTGTTTCTGGGGGGAGGACGCCCTTAGAGATTTCAAATACTGAGACTGGGTACGTTTTGATCAAGGACGCGCTTGAGAGACTGAATCAGGGCTACATCTCCTAATCCAGTTAAGCGGCTGCGATTTCAGCCCCTCTGATTTCAATATTTTCAAGTGCAATCCATTTGTTAGCCTGCTCAAGAAACTGATAGAAGCAGATCCGCAAGCTGTCGCGAAATTTATACATGTCTGAGTATTACCTAATGAACTCTTTAGCGTCCATATCAAGGTCAGGACTGTCTTCAGCGAAACCTGCGATGGAACGTAGACGTCGCTCATAGGATGATTTTGGTAGCCGTCCGAACAGCCGCTTGTCAGTCTTGAAAAATCCAACATTTTGAACCGAGACATCAGCCATGAACAATGATGAGGGCAATGTGCAAGAGAGTATTGAGGGATTCGATCCACGGGTGATGTTTGCTGACGGATTGTGGCGGGAAACAGGAGATTTGCTGGTCGGTGTGCCTACAGACCAGGTCATCGGTCGCATCAGCGCAATGTCTTTTCTGTTCTTCAAAGACCACAGTGGCGCAGCAATCTTCGACAGCATTACCGTTGTCGTCCCTCCTCTGAACGTCTGGCCCATAATAGACACTGACGTTCTCGATTACGTTCGACAGGGTGTTGAAGCACTGTGGGGCAAATCGCCAAGCGAGCAACAGCTCGAATACATCCGCAAAAAACTCATTATTCACAGATGCCTCGATCTGGACTCGAAAGGTCTGCTAGAAAAAATCAAACAGCTGAAGCGCAACCTCGTGATAGTCCCCATGGCCCACGTATACCGCGATGTGGATGCTGTGGAGGTCAAATATCAGGGAAGGGCACCAGTAGGCAAGACCGGGGACACGTGGGTGCCTCATGTAGCAGCGTGGTCGGACAAATGTATCAGGTCACTGAAAGATTCAGATAATTACCTGGTGCTGGCTACCCCCGAAAACCCGCCGAGCGATGAACGCCACATTGATAAGCTGGCCTCGATTGAAAATCTCTCCTTCGCATACCTGAAGTCCCAAGCAACGATGAACGTCGAAACAGTCATCTCCGGGGGCATCCAACGCTGGACTGCGCTCGCTGTTTGTGGACGCGTCGACGAAGCACTCGGTGAAATCGCTGCTCTGGACGTTGAGCTGGCAGTGAAACGCCAGCTGGAGATCCAAATGCTGAACCGTAGCAGTTTTCGAGAAAGGACACTTACTGCGCTAAAAGCGTACGTCGATGATGGATTCGATCTGACGGGAGATCAGGCTGTAAGGTTTGGTCGAATTGCGTTTCGTTCGGGTAGTCGAGACATGGCTATACGGTTAATTAGTGAGGGGCTGAATGGCACCTGCGAACGAACACTGCTCGAAGCAACCCTGATTACCTGTGAATCCCTTGAAGATGATGCGTTGACGCTGCGCGTCTTCCTGCAACTTAAAGAGCTATTTCCAGATTCGCCAACGCTCGCTCGCTACAGACAGGCTTGTCTTATTAGAATGAGCGGTTCTCTCACTCACGAATTTTCTTGTGAATGGTTGCCGAAAATTGGCTTCGTAGGGTTTGAGCTGGTCGTTGCTGAAACGTTTCTAGCGCCTGCTGCTGAAATGCTCAATACTCTGATCCTAGCCGCTGACTCCCAAAGCGCACAAGACAGAGACTTGGCTTTGCTGTGCTGCGCAACTTACTCGTTGACCAAGCTAGATGCGCAGGAAGCAATCACGCTTGCCCTTGGCATTTCCGATACGGGCTTATTTAGGCTTCGTGCGTGCTGGTTGCTCATTGGAGCGATGAAACGCACGCTTTTGGAGGTAAAGCTTGATAGTGATCCGATCGCCCTTCTTGAGGCTCCAATCGCCTACCTGAGGCGTTACATCGCTGGACATCCTGATGATGTTGAAACGCGGGAAGCATTCACGGCTCTGTTCGCTGTCGAATCCAGCGCAAACTTAGGCACACCTATTCTAATTGCACAGACGCTAAGTCTCGCCCAAGACAGCGGGGCTCTTTTGCTTGTTGATCAGCCTGAAACTCCCAGAGCAACAGCTGCACAACTCAGCCGCTTTCTGAGCGAAGCTGATGCTTGGCTAGTACAGGTCGGATTCTATGACGTCAGCCGTACTGAAATCCCAGCTGAACTTATGCAAGGAGAGCCGCTTGCCATCCTTCATTCCTTGGAGTCTATGATCAGAGGGGTAGCCGTCGAATCTGAGGACGGGCTGGATAACGCCGAACACCTCTCTTTCCTTGCGTGCGGGGTAGCGCGCCACGTCAGCGACACCACTGCTGATATCAACGCCCTGCGTTTCGTTGCTTGTTCTTTTGCGAGTGGCGGTCAAACACAGAGAGCACGCGATCGCGCAGAGCAGATCCTTGAGATCGCCGGCGACTCCGTGACCAGGCAGCGGGCCGCATGGGTCGCATTCGCGGACATCTACCACCGAACTCGGGGGCCTTTGCCTGCGCTTCTCGGACTGGCGTTTGCTTTCGAGCTGAAGCAACCAGTTGTCCCCGATGAGCTGTGGTGGGAGAACTACACATTGTTTCGCATCGTCCGTGATCTTGGAGTGACGTCTTACGCTCAGGCGTCCCTCGATAACCTCAAGCGCATCTCAACCCTGATCACCAAGCCCGAAGAAAGCGAGAAACGGATCCGCACGCTGGAGCTCAGTATGCGCTTGCTACACGGAAAGCATCAGGATCTCGCATTCCGAGTCGAATTGGTCGCCGATGCCGAGGAACATTGCAATCAGATAATGAAGGGCAGGGACGAGATCTTGCCAGCCATTGTTTTACTAGCCCAATCCATCGGTCTCCTGGAACATTTCGGCGGCTGCGCAAGTGAGAGTGCGCGTGCACTACTAGAGGAGGCACTAAGTCGATTGGACGCCCCTCGCGCCAAGTATGTTCGTGCCATGACGGCCAGCAAGCCGACGATTGCAGATGCACTGCATCTCGCTAAGCGTGTTGACCCTACCCGCAACAGCGGTGATGTTCCAGGGGATCTGCGGGTCGCCGAGATCGCAGCAAGGCGTGTTCTAAAAACCAACGAAGATTCGATTTCGGCCCAGACGGCTGCTACTGCTCTTGAACTCATTGCCGATCACGCGCTGGATCCACTCGACGGTGCTCGGGAGCTCGACATGCAGTGGCCGTTGGAATTTGCGCAGAGTATTTGTCCTGAAGACGGTGCTGTATTGATGCTCGGCCTGGATTCAGAAGGTGCGCTGGTCAGCTTAACGATAGGTGAGGAGCAGACTCTTGTGTCGCAGCACGAGGGGAGCGATACCACCTTCCGCAAAACCTTGAAAGAATGGGCTCAAACGTACCCCTACCGTTATGGGTATATAAATCGGGAAGAAGGAAACAATGAGTTCTTTCTCAGCATGCAAGACCTTCAGATACCGATACCCAATGCCAAGCGCACGATTGTCGTCGCAGAACCCTCTGTACAGCAGGTGCCGTTGAATTTGGCCCTGTTCGAAAACAACCTCGCGGGCTATCAATCCGCGATTGGGTATGTACCTTCGCTCACCTGGCTGTACGCGAAGTCACAGCAACTACGAACCCGTGAGACCAAGCGGGTTGCATGGATATCGGAAGCGACCGGCGGACACGATGACGACGTATTGGTACGCGTATTGATGCGTACCGAATCCACGCTGAGAGACCATGGATTTGATGTAGAAACGGAAGGCGTCGTCCCCGTAGCTCTCAAAGGTGCACAGATTGCAGTAGTAGCTGCTCATGGTGGCGTTGGATCGGGAGGCAAGTTCTTCCATCGGTTGTCGGACGAGGGGAATCTTGTCGTGTCACCTAGTTCACTGGCAACAGCGCTAGAGGGCGCAGAACTGGTGATTTTATTTGTTTGCAGTGGCGGGCGAACAGATAAACATCCGCACGTGAACACTGCGGTTGGATTGCCAAAGCACCTCCTGTCTCGGGGCTGCCGAACAGTGATTGCGTCGCCGTGGCCTCTTTTTGCAAGCGTCCCTGGCCCTTGGCTTGAGTCATTTTTGAAATCGTGGGATGGCGGACTTTCTGCTCTGGACGCAACGTTTGCAGCGAACCAGGCTGTTGAAAGCCACTTCGGAAATGTTCCGCAGTATTCGTTGGCTATGACGGTTTACGGGGATGTGCTCATGAGCAAAGAATGAACAGGTCTGTTAGCTCTACACCACAACGATGGGGAGCTCCCATTTGAATACCTACCTTTGTCCCGGCGCTTTAGCAGGTTGCGCTCCTGCAGTTTGAAGTAGTTGAAGCGGGCTGGGCGACAAAGGAGTAGGCGCAGGAAGCTCTACGGTTGCGTGTAGCCATTGATACCTCTGTTTATGATCGCTGGCGAAAATAAGTGTAACCGTACGCCCCCCCCGATCTACTTCAAAATAGCAACGATGGTGCCCGTCTATGCGAGCACCATCGGCATTAATGCTGGAGTTCGGATAAGCGTCTACCCAACACATTTTGCATGATTAAACAGCCAGCCAGAGGCCTAAAAACCGAGCGTTAACACCGCAGCGGTGGCATCGCGGGAGAGTTCCGAATGAAACGCCGTCACCTCTGATCAAATACTGACCAAGGGAAAAGGTTACGCACGCATTTTCGAATGCGCGCACCGTACATTTGGAACGCCAAAACTCCTTACTTGGCATCCCAGCCCAACGCAGCATCAGTCGCGATCACTACTCTTGATCTCAAACCGCATGTAATCGGATAGCCGCTTGTCTTCACTCAATTCGTCGTGGGGAATTACAAGGTAGTCCCAAGGCTTACCCCCTACGCGAGCTGAGTGCTCGCTGGCATGCCGACACCAGCGAGAAGCCGCTGCACTCTTTGCCTGAACTTCGGGAGACGCTATATCCACACGTGCCTTGGTCTCGACCATCAAGATCCTGTTATCCAGTTCGGCTACAAAGTCTGGGATGTACTCAGGCTGCTCGCTACCCAGCCTGTAGTAGATCTGGAACTGGCCCTTGGCAGGTTTGAACCACTTCAGGGCGTCGCGCTCAAGCAGTAAGGCAAACCGCCGCTCGGTATCCGAATCGAACTTCTGCAAGGGGTACAGACAGCGACTGAATCCACCAAACAACATCTGCTTAATACGGCTCGTTTCCGTTAATGTCTCCCGCAGATTGCGGGTAGCCTGCCCCAATGTAGCGGTGTAATTGCAAGATTTCAGCTCGGTGAAACCCCGACTCACATGCACCTCATAACCTGCGGCCTGCTCCCAGAAATGCTCCATCATTTGGGCTCGGATCAGCCGCGCAAGCTCTTTGCCGTAGGTATCGAAAATCTCATGCAGCTCGTTTTCCGAGTAGTTCTGCTTCCGATAATGCTCGACAGCCTGGCCAGCGAGGTCATACAGCAAATCGGCCTGAGTGAAGTAATCGATATCATCGAAGTCGATCAACCGCTTGACGACGTAATCCTCTAGTCGCTTTTCCCGCAGACCGCTTTCACTGCCTAAGGTAAATTGTTCATTCGTGCGTAGCGCCTGACCGACAATTTCGCGCTGGCCTGGTTGGAAGTTAGGCAACTCCCCTAGGCGAAAGGGATTAAATCCAGTCGTGACTTCCCCCGTGGGTACCACAGCGATACGTGGGATATCGATGCTCTGCTGCACCAATATTTCAGTTGTCCTAGCCACCACGGCGGATAGATCCAGTGGAGGAACCTGCTCATCCGTATCCAGATGCAAATACCCCTGAAGTGGCTTTAAGCGCTGCGCTACCTCAGCAAGGATGCTCAGTTGCACCTCAGGCGTGAGCAACGCGGCGCTGGTAGGAGCCAAATCGCGCCTAACTTCATAGGTAGCGATAACGTCTCGAACCGCCTGTGCTGCATTGAGCTCAGCCTCGGTAGCGAAGATGGGCACAATCTTCGGCGCGGCCTGCTCACCACCCACTTCGGCGCCCGCATCCGCGCCCGTCAATGCAGCAGGGATGTGCGGTGATTGTTCGTCGTGAAGGCCGAGTCGAGCTAGGGTATTGGGAACCACTTGGACACTGACTCTTCGTTCCTCATCGCTCGGGGCTTCCAAAATTACCTGTTTGAGTCGGATTGGCGAATCACTTCGGTTGGCGTCATCAATGATTTCTTGGAATCTGTCATGAGCAACGATGTTGAGTCGATCCACCGCCGCCACGCCAGTGCGCTTGCCATAGGGTAAGCGCAAGCCACGACCTATAGATTGTTCAATTAACGTACGTGCATTAGCTGCCCGCAAAGGCACGATGGTGTAAAGGTTAGTGACGTCCCAACCTTCCTTGAGCATGTTTACGTGAATAACAATCTCGGTAGGCTCATCCGGGGTCTCTACGTTCAGCAGCGCTTCGATCATCTTCTCTTCTTCGGCTCCAGTCCGGCTAGAGTCGACTTGGATCACCTTTCCTTGATATCGAGCCTCGAAGAACGCAGCGGATTCGATCAATGTCTTCAACTGCCCCGCATGGGTAGTGTCACGGGCGATCACTAGGATAAAGGGCTTGACCATTTTAACCCCGTTCTCTCGGGCATAGGTCAGCAACTCCACCTTGGTGGCCTCATGCAGGCGCACCCCGTCTTCTAACTTGATCTTCTCGATATCTTCTGCGCTGTGGTTGCTAGCCTTGAAATTGCGCTGAGTTACCACGGCAGGCTCTTTGACGAAACCATCGTCCATAGCCCGAGCCAAAGGGTAGTCCATCACAACGTTTTTGAAGGGCACCGGCCCTCTAGGGGACTCCACGAATGGTGTAGCAGTGACCTCCAAGCCGAACAAGGGATTCAGTTCGTTGATCGCGCGCATGCCTGCCTGCGCTCGGTAGCGGTGCGACTCATCCATCAACAGAACCAAATCCGGTAGGTTAGCGAGGTGATTGAAGTAACTCTCGCCTAACACCTCTCGCATACGCTTGATGCGCGGCTCTTTACCACCACGCAGCTCTGAGCTGATCTTGGAGATGTTGAAGATGTTGATACGCACTTCACCAAACAGTTCGCCAGCAATAACGTTTTGCTGATCGTAGTTTTCGCCGGTGATGACCCTAGGAGCATTAATCGCGAACTCGCCAATACCCTTGAACACATACTTAGGGGTATTAGGCGTGAAATCACTTATCAGCTTGTTATAAATCGTAAGATTGGGCGCCAGCACAAAAAAATTGTTGATGCCATGTGCCAAGTGCAGGTAAGCGATGAACGCTCCCATCAACCTTGTTTTACCAACACCTGTGGCCAATGCGAAACACAGAGACGGGAATTCGCGCTCAAAGTCTTTAAGCGTTCCGAACTCCGTCGTGAGGGTCGAGAGAATTGAGGCCAAACCCGCTTTGCGAGCTTTGTCCTTATCAAGCATCTCTGGTGATGCGCTTAACGCATTTACCAGGCGCGACAAGGATTCCTCCTGCGGAGGCCGCAGTGAAAGTCGGCCAGCGATGTGATTCTTAATGCGCGCACTCATATGCTTTTTCCTTTTTTCGAATGTGCAGGGCGCTTCCTGCCGCCTCCAAATTGCTTAACAGCTTGAGTGCTAACCACGTCGAAATTGTACCCCGGCTGAATATGAGCTTGGAAGTCTTCGACCCAGTAGAGCGGGAACTCACCTTGACTCATATCCTTCAGTCCTCTGCAGCTATATGGCCAAACAGATCGGCGGTGACTCTAGTTAGTCCCAAATTACTGGTACGAGCTGGCGGAGAGGCCTGTTCGGCAGCCTGCTCAGCCATTGGTAAATCGGCGATTTTCAGGCTGTAATCGTCCCGACCCCATTCGCAGCGGGCTAGTACCATCCTCGGGATTTTTTTAAGCGTAAGGTTCGGCCAACGCTCAGTTGCGGCGACTCCTGTAATGCCGTGAAAAGCAGCGCAACAGACCAACAGGCTCTGTTCACTACTCACTTCCTCCGACAATGCTTGCAATTGTTCTGCTGATAGGTTTTGAGTGGTGACGCAGATAAAGTCACGTTCGCTGGAATGTCCGTGTTGCCACCACCGAACTTCCGAGGGCGCATAGGTAAAACCTTCCAACTTGCAAAGCGCCTCAGCCAACTGGGCTGCATTAAACTCCGGGTTGATTACATCATTTCCCCAGCGATCCTTGACGATCAAACTGGGTGCTAGACTGTAATAGCGGAAGCCACCGCCACCCTTCCAACCCATCAAGCTGGTGATACCGCCTGAATCTTCGCCGTCAATCACCCGCCTCAGACGAGGAATGATGTGTGTATGGCAATGATCGCCCAACTCTACCATGATCCACCGACGACCCATTTTGTGAGCGACGGCGCCGGTGGTGCCAGAGCCTCCGAATGAGTCTAATACGAGGTCACCAGGGGATGAGGCTAGCGTCAACACCCGATGCAAAAGCTTTTCCGGCTTAGGGTTCTGAAACACGTCCTTCTGATCGCCGAACATTTTTTTTAGATCAATGCTCGCTTCCTTATTGCTACCAGCCTCTTCATGTATCCACCACGTATTCGCAGTTAGCGCATCATCCATTTCTGCCAGGAACTTCTTAAGCATTGGACGACCGCTACCATTTTTCCCAAAAGTAATACGCGCATCTTCCAACCACTTTTTATATTGCTGTTCATTGCACCGCCAGTAGCGGCCCTTCGGAGGAAGAAAGGTATCCCCCTTAGGCCCTACAATCTCAAACTGACCCGCCGCATAAAACTTCCCCGCTGAAAGGTTCTCTGCTTTCCATGGGCCACGAGGATCGTTATCAAAGTTACTAAAAGTATTCTTTTGCTCCTCTGTTCTCGGGAGTTTACCTATGCGAAAAGCATTTATATTCTTTGCGTAGCACAACAGATGATCATGTGTATTCGAAAGGTGCTTTGCTGTCTGATTAGACGTATATGCTTTTTGCCAGACAACATTAGCGACAAAGTTTATTCGACCAAATATTTCATCGCACAAAACTTTTAGATAATGCGCCTCGTTATCATCAATTGTAATCCACAACGAACCATCATCCGCCAAGAGGCGTTGAAGGATTTCAAGCCTATCCCGCATCAAGCCTAGCCAGATAGAGTGCTCTACCCCATCATCGTAATAGGTAAAGGCGCTGCCTGTGTTATATGGTGGATCAATAAATACACACTTGACCTTGCCCGAAAACTCTTGTTCAAGCGCCTTCAACGCTAACAAATTGTCCCCAAAGATCAGCCGATTGTCGAAAATATCGCTTTCATTTATCCGCGCCTCCGCGTGATACGATTTTTCCATGTCAGCCAGCAAAATGCGGGGCTCCAACTTGGGCCTATTTTCTTTTCCCACCCACGTTAGTTCAAGTTTTTGCTTGCTCATTGTACGATTCCTAAAATCTTTATTGTGCGAGGGCAGCCATCAACCGGCCCTTGACCGCACGGCAATCTGTTTTGTTCTCAAATACGCTGCGAGCTTGCTTATTCCATTGGACTGACTGGACGACATGAACAAGACGCTCAGCCACCCTGTCAATCTCACGGGAAACAGCTGTCAGCTCATCTTGGGTCAAGGCTAAGGTGGGCCCATTCTGCAATTGGAGCCGGATGAAGATGACATGCAAAATGAGCCAAACACCATGAGTAAGAATTTCTTTGGCCGAGAGTGTGCCCGTTGGAAGTCTACTTGGATCACTTTCAGTGCCGGCGCGACCGCGTACATTCTCGATCACCAATCGCCCAGTTTGCGCAATGCGCCACATTTGTCGAGAAGTGAGTGAATCAGCGAACAGTTTTTCGTAGGAGTGACGTAGCGGATCTGTGGCGCCCACCAGTCCCTCGCGCCCAAATAGCTTCTTTCTATCAGTCTTGGCCGCAACTACATAATCCTGCCAGTCGGCAGTGCCAACGGTACAGGCTAAAAATGGCGCGAGCTCTCGCACGCTAAAGCAGCTGGAGGATGGCGGCGGATCATCCTGTCCCAGCTTAACCAAATAGGTTATCCCGGCCATTTTTAAAGTGTGCTGCCACATGGCCTGTTTCTCATCGAGCGCCGCGAAGTCCTCCAGATCAACAGCATTCTGACGATTGCGAGACTGAGTGACACGCTCGCCAAAGTCATCAGGCGCGTTGGCGAGACACACAAACGTCGCCATAACGGAGGCAGGGTTAGCGTCGTAGTGAGCTAGTGGCTCCTTGGCTATCGCACCAACTGTCTGCGCCCCGTTGATTATCGATAATCCTCGAACGCGAAATTTGCCGCGATGCCGGTGCGGATCGAGTGGAATTAGCTCCTTGATGGTGTGACAAAGAAAGGTGACACCATTGTTAAAGTAGAAGAAGTGCTCAGCCTCTTGTTGAAGAGTTTCGCTCAACCCTACGTTTACCGAAGTCGTACCCTTGAAATGACGAATATTTCGGTCAACAAGCTGTTCTTTATGATCAGCCCAAAGCTCAGCGAGCCGTTTCGCATCCATACGACCATAGAATGCCTTATAGGGCACCTGAGTGTGACCGAAATCATTTAATACAATGTCTGCCTCTATAGGCTGGGCTGAGACTCCGTTCAAATGCAAGTCATGCAGGGTTCCTAGTCCATAGGCATAACAGCGAACAAACCCCGGATTCGTTCCATTGAAAGAACGCTCTAGGTCAGCGAAGATTTCGCGTCGATCATCGGACACGGCAGTGCCGGAATAGGCCAGGATTACCTTGACCTTACAGACTCCACTGTCCAGCGCACTGATAATAGCCGCCTGGCGGCTTTGTAAGGCGCTGTTGAAGCGTGTCCAGCGCCCCTGAAGAAGATCGGATACACCATCTCGGAATTTGGATACGTCGCCAAGATCCGGCTCACCTACTCCAGAGGCTTTGTATTTGGATTGAACAAGCCAGATTGTCTGATCCGACGACACAAATACCGAGTCGATACCATGATCCAGGCCACCATCAATACTTGCCGCCACGGCATCAATAACCGAAGCGCCAGCATCTTCATGAAGGACAAATGCCGCAAGCGCCTTGGACAAAAAGTTGCTACGCCGAGAATCAGCAGTAGTTCCCGTCCCGGTAATGTGAGTCGAATAGTCTTCGTCAAATTTTCGACACAGCAGATCAAGCTCAAGTGGTCTAACTGTTGCCATTACACCAACTCCCACTCGATGATGAAAAGTACTCGCTCTTCGACCTGTTGCTTGAGTTGCACCTCCAGCTGGTTGATGAGGTCATTGCGATGGGCCTCGATCTCGTCCTGCCGAGCAAACAGCTCCCTTCGCAGCTTGCTGCGCCTGCCCTCCAATTCTCGTTGTTTTTTCTGCCACGATAACTTTTCTTCGAGTGTTGGAGAGGTCGCTGCGGTGCGGCGCACCTCCTTAATCTCCCGATCAACTTCCTTGATTTCCTGCTCAAGCCCGAGTTTAAGATCATCTGCCCAAGAATCGAGCTTTTGAACTTCCTGCTCAAAGTAACCTAGGTTGCGCTGCTTGATCTCCCGTAGAAGCAAATTCTTGCGTGCAACCACATCCGCCGCCAGTTCCACTGGCGTATCCGAGGATGCGACATCATTTACTTGGGCGGGCAGGCGCAACAGTTTTTCTGGATCGTCTTCCGGCAGTCGCTCGCCGGCCTTGGTGCAAGCCGCAACGATTAGATGCTGCTCTTGATTATCTAATGCATCCACGCTTAGCAGCGTGAGGGAAAGCCAACCGCTCTGGCCCCGCCATTTTTCGAGCGTGCTGATTCTGTTGCCGTAGGCGGCATAGTCAAAACTGAGACGATTAGGAGCTTGTAGGCTCCGACTTTTGGCTTGTTCAATGGCCCATTCCGCCAGCGGATGGCCAATGCGATACAGATGCGCATCACCACTGCGGCGAGGTAGCTCGTAGCGACCTAGAACAACGGCAGGCCCCTCGTGTCTAGCTTGCTGATCAAGACCTCCAGGCAAGCTATGCAATACAAAGTCATTGATTTCCGCCAGCCCCTCAAAGTGAGCATGACCTTGCAGTTCCGTCCGACTTAGATCCATCAACAGGCGTTCGTATTTGTTGAGAACGGTTTGACTGTCTCGGTTACGGATACGCAGTTTTTCCTGAACCTCTTCGTCAAAGTTCTCCAAGAGAATCTGACGAGTTTTAACCATCGCTTCGTCGATCTCACTGGCAAGTTCTTTCTGAAGCGCTGCGAAGCTGGTGCGAATTTCTTCCGGTTCCCGGCAGCTCTGGTAGATTGCGGCTATCCGCCTCTCGAAATCCACGCCTGAGCCGATGGCACCTAAAACTTCATCACTGGCGCCAAAGACACCCTCAAATAGCTTGAATTTCTGCGACAACAATTCATATACGCGCGCATCCGCCTCGTTACTACGGTCTACGAAATTGACCACGACCACATCGTGCTTCTGCCCATAACGGTGGCACCGGCCTATGCGCTGCTCAATCCGCTGCGGATTCCAAGGTAGGTCATAATTGATAACCAACGAGCAGAACTGCAGGTTAATACCTTCTGCGCCTGCCTCTGTGGCAATCATGACCGTACCTCGTTCCTTGAAGTGCTCTACCAGAGCAGCACGGATGTCAGCAGTCTTGGAGCCAGTAATACGATCACTGCCTGCATGCCGCTTGAGCCAATCCCTATAGATGACCTGAGCTGCTGCATCGCTGTTAGTCCCATTGAAAAGCACGATGCCGTCGCCGTAGGGGGTCTCGGACAACACAGAAAGTAGGTAGTCTTGGGTTCGTTTGGACTCGGTAAATATCAGGGCTTTCTTCGCAGCCCCCAAGCGTTCCAGTTCGACGAAAGCCTTGTCCAATGCGGTCAACAAAGCCTGCCCTTTGGCATTTTGGCGAATATTTGTCGCGAGCACCTTGAAGTGCCTTAGCTCAGCCACCTCGTCGGCAAGAGCTTCTCGCTCACTTGTGCCAACATTTAATGAGGCATCACGATCCGCGTATCCGCTCCACTCATCGACGGTTTCATCTAAGGATTCGTAGTCATCGTCTAAGGCATCAACCAGGTCTGGAACCTCCAGAGACTCATCCAGCTTGCCTTGAAGACGGTTAGCCATGGTCTCCAACGCACCGGCGATAGCATGACTTGAAGAGGCCAGTAGCTTCCACAGCACCAGCGAGATCAGTTGGCGCTGGCCTTCTGGTAGGGCCTTCAGGTTGGGGCGCCGCAGATAGTCGGCGACCAATGAGGAAAGCTTCTGCTCTTCCACGCTGGGTGTGAATTCTTCAAGTATGGCGATCCGGGCCGTGTAGGGCACATATTGCTGTACCTGCCGGCGCAGGGTGCGTTTGCACACGGTTGCGAGGCGCTCACGCAGATTTCGTGCGGCCTGCTCGGTGCGTACAGTGGAGAACTGCATGCGAAAGCTATCAAGATCGCCGAATACGCGCTCATCAATCATGCTTACTAGGCCAAACAGCTCCAGCAACGAGTTTTGCAACGGCGTGGCGGTTAGCAGAACCTTGGCATGGACATGTTCAAGCGCATCGCGAATCGTACGAGCAATAACATTGTCAGGCTTGTAGACATTACGCAGACGGTGAGCTTCATCCATCACCACCAGATCCCACTGGATGCGCTTGAGATCGTCCGCTTTGCTCTTCGCGAACTGGTAGGAGCAAATGACCGGGCCATCCGTGTACAGAAAGGGCTGCGAGACACCGCTCTTACGTAGGGCATTAAAGCTTTTCGCTTCGAGAATAAGCCCCTGGAGATTGAACTTGTCCTGCAGCTCTTGATGCCATTGCTTGCGCAGATTTGCTGGCGCAATGATGAGAATCTTCCGACGTCTTTCGGCCCAATGCTGAGAGATGACCAGCCCAGCTTCAATGGTTTTACCTAGACCTACTTCATCCGCTAGGATCACGCCGCGCGATAGTGGATTGCGGCACGCAAAAAGTGCAGCTTCTACCTGATGAGGGTTCAAATCCACCTGGGAGTCCACCAGGGCCCCAGCCAAGGACTCAACGCTACCGCTGGCGGCTCTACGGGTGAGCTGCCACGCAATGTATTGGCTCTGCTGAGGTGTCAGAAGGGAATTTCTCATTCACTTTTTTCCTTATGACCCTTGATCCGCTCGGCGATCCAAAGATCCAACTCTTGACGCCGAAAGCGCCACGTCCCCCCAAACTTGAATGCGGGAATTCCACCTTTTTGAGCCAGACGATAGATTGTGCGCTTCCCTGCCTTGAGGTAATCGGCCACTTCGTCAAGCGTCAGGATGTCACTTTCTAAATTCATCTTTGTGGTAAGCCAATAGCGGTCATTGTTTGCCAAGTCTGGCCAATACTAACCATCCAGGGAAAACAAGCCCAGCATAAATGCTCCAGCCACCAAATTTGAGGTTACGATTCACAGCCTCATTGGCCTGCACGGGGGGCGCTTCAACGCCTTCAGTACTACCCGCAATGAAGCGAAATGCTGCTCACGTGATGACCCCATGCATCAAGCGTCCAATCAAGTCGAAAACGGCTTCGATTTCAACCTGAGTACCGAGCATGTCGACAGGCGATTTTGAGCCCAGACCAAGAACTGGAGAGACCATCCATTTCCTCGCAGCCTGAAGATCGCCGTCGAAGAGTTGTCCGGCCAAACGAGTTATTTGCTCTAGGTTCTCCTCGACGCTAATGCTGTTTTCCATACGATGTAGAACCTCAGGTTGTCATCAGCCGGCACAACATGTTGCGCCGCTGATTGTTGCTCGCTATCTGTGGTAACTGTGCGCCCGCAATGCTTGATAGCGACCCTCTCGAATAAACCCCACGCTACACAAGTCCGACTGCGTCCCGGCGTAGTGAAAGAACAGCGTCGAGGCTAGCGGATTTCCGAAATCCACGTCCCGCTAAAATATAGAGTGTATTTCGTGTTTCAAAGAAACAATTTCTAAATGAAACTTTGTAAGTGCTCAGCACCCAATTTCCCGCTGAAAACCTCCCCCTGCTGTCATGGATAATATTGGCAGCATAAAGCACGCTGGGATGCATTCCCAACTGCTCAATTTCATGCGTCTTCTTTGCGGACATCAGCACATCTATAATCATCCACTGCCGCACGACGCAATAGGGTTTATTTACATATCTACTCGCAGCAAACTCAATGAGTTCTACATCAGAGAGATCAGCCCCCGGCATCACTTCTGCAGATCCGTACAGCAACTCACCGAGCTCGTCTAAATCTGAATGCATGGTTGATTAATTATCCTATTACTTTGCTATAACGCCAATGACTTCCCAGGAAGTAAATGGAATCCTAAGTTTAAAATTTTTGCCTTAGTTTAAGATGCTTAACGTAGGCATTGACAAAGGTATATTGACCCAGTAAACGTCACTCAATGATAAGTCCGCCTGGTATGGAGACTACCTCCCTGAGCCTGCCAGCTAACGATGACGTAGACACTTCCAGTAATCGTCTGCACTACTGGATACCCCATTAACGATACTGCGCCCCGTAACGCAGATGTATGAATAGCCGACCCGTCAGCAAAACGGCCACGACTATCGCAATACACGATACCTATGATAACGGGAGGGCTGTAGACAGCATCGAAGAGATAACCTGTTATCGGAATACCAAAATCTAGTTCCATGGCATTCTGAATGCCCATGGGAATACCGTTCATGCAAAGTGCCCTTGGTCGAATTTTATGAACACAAGTGCCCTCTTCATCTATTAGAAGGCAATTCGATGAATAAATAGCGTGTAGCGATCCTACCTAAACGGGACAGTTGTTAGATTTCTAACAGCAAGCTCTCGGTGAATCCCGTCTCCTCCCTTGGATACCCCTTGGGGTTAGAAATCACTCTCGCCCCCTTAAACTTAAGATCTACCGCGTGGTGGGTATGGCCAAAGATCCACAGGTCTATTTCGTTGTCGAAGAGCGGCGACCAGTCGTTTGCGTAAGCAGCATCCAGGTGTGTCCCCTGCTCGTCGACGTCGAGGCAGCTCATGAGAGGAGCATGGTGAGTGACTACCACGGTTTTGCCGTCAAACTGTTTCGCGAGCTCCTGACTTAACCACTTATGGGCAATCTTGTTTCGGCTGACGAGGTCGTCAGGCCGCAGGCGTCGAAAATTTGTACCAGCACGAATTGCCCGGAAATCGTTCATCCGATCCCAACACAACCTCGTGGCCGCTACGGCGTTCCCGGTCGAGCTGTAACCTGTCCATGAGGTCGTGCAAAGAAAACGCGTTTGTTTCCAAATCAGAGCCTCGTTGTCTAGGACGTGCACGTGCGAAGCTGCAGCTTCTCTCATTTTTCGAAGAGTATGGTCAATGTGTCCTCCATAGAATTCGTGATTGCCGCTCACATAAATCACAGGGCAAGTGAAAACCTCATTCGCCCATTTCACTCCACGAGTCTTTGTATCGATATCGCCAGCGAGGACGACCAGGTCGGCGCCAGATGGCGGCGGGTTGAACAAGGAAAATTCGTTATGGAGGTCTGAGTAAATTTGAATCTTCATCGTCGGCGATAAGCTCGGTTTAGCCCTATATTGACATTGGTAGAAATGCCGAATGCCATCAGGTGGCCGACGACTCGGAGGGTGCTTCCATTTCGGGAGAAATCTCAAGAAGGTTCCAATAAATGCATGTTACTACATTTATCGGAACATCGACAGTGTGGCCTTATCCTCGCTTTTGAGGACAACCGTGTGCTGACAGATGAGGTCGCTGCGGCGATCAGAACGATCCGCACAAAACGCGGGGCTGGTTATGAAGACCTGGCCGATGTGAGCGTGCAGCGAAGCATCAGCGCGCTTGAACAGGGCGATGTCAATATCACGCTGGCAAGATTAGCAGAGCTTGCACAAGCCCTAGAATTCGACCTAGTCGCCCTACTTGCTCTTTGCGTTTCTCTGCAGAAATCCGAGCCCCCCGAAGCGACCCTGCGACGGGCTAGTGCCGAGATCGCGTCCTTCTCATCTAAAGGTGGCATTGAGCTTCTAAACACCCACATTGTCGATAGCAAGCTGGTACAGCGGTCACGCGGAAAACCCGGCAATACCTCAAATGCTGCAGCGGTCAAAAAACTCAAGGACGCGGGCTACAGCCAAGCAGACGCGGTGAAACAGTTGGGACTGGCCAAATCTACGGTGCATCGTTACTGGCAGAAAGCCTAGGCCGAGTTGCCCAAAAATCGCACTAACTTTCATTGTCGGCTCATGCATCGATCAGGGCGTTGCATTGGGCAATCATTCAGCTACTCAGATTCCCAAAGTCAACGTGAGCAGACACAGGCGTAGGAAGAAGTGCTTGCAACGACCACATTATCAAGAGGACTGCAGCGCCTGATATCCGGTCGGTAGCATCGACTCCAGTATTGAGCGAAGCCCTACACGGCGCGAGAAGGCTTTTGGCGGTAGCTTGATCGCCTCACGCACAGCTTCAATATCGCCAACCAAAATGACTTGCACCTGGGCTCGGGTTGCTGCTGTGTAGATAAATGTACGGTCTAGGATGCGAGACTTACGTACAGGAACGATGACTCTTTTGAATTGGGATCCTTGGGCTTTGTGAACCGTAATGGAGTAAGCCAGTTCAAGCGAGTCGACGTCGGTGTCCAGGACAAAGTGCTTTACACCCTCGAACCGGGCAATCCCCACTGCTGTTCGAATGCGGGGCTTATCTTCACCGCCCATATTCACCGAGCGGGGCTGATCGAACACCTCTTCGAGCTGGCCAAGAGAGCCATTCTGCAGGTTTCGTTTCCAGTCGTTCGCGGTGTACATCAGGAGATCCCCGACGCATAGTCCAGTCGCCTCGATCTCGCCCGTATCGGCATTCTCAACAAGAAGTTGCTTGTTGTGATCTGAATACATGGTGTGGCAAACACGGTTTATCGTCTCGACACCGGCATAACTGCAGGACTTGGTAGCCGAGAGAATCTGCGTGTTACTCGAATCCTGCTCGTACAGCCTGATCACAGTAGGGATGATCTGGTCATCGCAACATGACAGGAACACAACATCGTCCCCTTCATCGAAACTGAAATCCGGCCATTGACCGTCTCGGATCTGTCTGGATGCCAGCGGGATAGCGGACTCCTTGGCTTGGCGTTTTACCTCAGTCAGTTCCGTAGTCGGTATAGCCCCCAATTCGCAAAGCACGTGGAGGATTAGCCCTGCTCCAATTGGTGGAAGCTGGTATGGATCACCGACAAGAATCACCTGGCAATCCGACGGCAGCTTCTGAACGAGTCTGTAGAACGTAACGAGATCAAGCATCGAGGCTTCGTCAATAATGATGATTGGTGCGAGTCCCATGTCCTTTTCAGTTACCTGCCCTAGGAATCCAGCAATGGTTCGCGCCTCCTCACCCGTAGCCTCGATCATTCGAGCAGTAGCTCGGCCAGAAAGCGCCATTTGAAACCGTGGCCGGCCAGTCGTATCCAGTGCCTTGTAGAGGGCTTTGAGGACAGTGGTTTTCCCTACGCCTGCGCCGCCAGTAATGATGCTGAATCGCTTCGAGAATGACGTAGCAACGGCATCGCGCTGGGCTTGATTCAACCCAAACGCCGGAAGCCCCAAATGAGCCCGCTCATCTTCTTCGAAGCGTGCGATCACGTCGTTCACGTTCACAGGAAACAACTGCGGTTGCAGTGAGGGGATGATGATCAAATCCCGAATGAACTGCGCACAACGCTTTTCCATAATCCAAGAGCCTGGCGCGAATAGCATGGCTCCTACGTTTGCGAGTTCTTTGAATACGAACTGTCCGACCGATGAGCCGGCCAACAGAGCGCTCGCCAATGCCGTGCTGGGAGCGGAATGAGGTTTGATCAGTTGGGTGATCGTTGTGTGTAGATCATTCAACGAGCTGCATGTGTGCCCCTTTTCGGAGGCGCGATAGAGCGACTCCTCAAGTGCCGCAGTCAGCCTACGCGGGTCATCCAGGCGTACGTCAAAACTTTCCCTGGCGATCCTATCGACGTCCGACCAGGCACCGGCAAAGCTGAGCAAACGATAGGGATCGCTGATGAGCGCGGAGATGGTGTTCTTCTTGTGAAAGCGTATGGCTTTCCGGGCGAGGTCTAACGGGATCCGCTTGTTCTGAACAAAGCGTAGTGTCTTCGCATCGCCATCTTCGGCCCAGCGGTTGAACAATCGCTCCCTCACATCGTTGGTCGGAATGATCAGCTCGATTGCCGCGTGATCAGCGTGATCCAGTACCTCGTATAGCCGCTCCCCGAGGGCATCCCACAATCGCGTGGCCTTCACTTCCCCGACGCCTTTGACGTTGTCACCCAGCCACTGAATGACTTGGGAGCCGCTGGGGCGAACAAGATGAATATCCTGGACATCGACTGTCATCTCAGTGACTGCATATGCACCATGAGTCCTCAGGACGGTACTGACTTCACCGTAAACCTCGAAGATGGCACCCACTGCGACATCTGAAAGCTTAGCGATCGCGTCCGGGACTCGAATGACAACCGGGCGTGACCGGTCATTGATGCCCCGAACGATGTCCATTCGATGGCCGAAAGCGATGCACCCCTTCCGGTTAGAGGAGCGAATCTTGGTGATACGAACGCTGACGTTGATCAGTGAGGGCGCGGCGGCATTCATCGCGGCATCCGCCCTGTTTCTTCGAGGAATTCATTCATGAGCGTGTGGCGCTCCAGCATCTGTTTGGCAGCACTAAGCTCTGCACGCAGCGCCGCGTTTTCCTGCTCCAGCGAGTTCCGCCGCTGAGCATCCTGACGTCGCTGTTTTGCATCGGCATCTCTCAGCGGAGGTTCCGCTTTCAGCCCAGCAGGCAGCGAAGCTACTAGCGGAGGTAATACGCCTGCGGCCCTGAGCTCGGTTTCAAGATTTTCTAGTGCATTACGAATGGCTGGGTTCTGCGTGAGCGCACTTTTCCCAAACCCGCACTCCTTTGCGATCTCGATGCGCTTCAGCTTGCCCTTATGGACGTACTCTCTGAAGTCGCCATCAGACTTAGAGGCCGCCCAGGCGAGGAAAGCCGCAAAGTTCTCTTCAGCAATCTGTTGTCCGTTGGCCATCAGGATTCCGCCTCCGACGAGTCACGGTCAACAAAAGGCAGCGGTGCATCCAGCTTTTCTGCGGACACGTTGAATTTATGGGCGTTGTACTGCCAGCGAATAAAACGCTCCAGAAGCTGATTGTTTTCACGCTGTAGGCGGTTGTTCTCGGCCTCCAGGCGGCGAATTCGCTGCTCAGCAATACTCAGGCTCGCAGGACGCTTGGTAGATACAAACCCGGACTTCAGCCGGTTCTTCTGGTGCGTGAACGCATTTTTGATGCGTTCGTGAGCGTTTAATGTTTGCCGCGTAGGCCGCGTCCCAATCAGAGGCTCAACCGCATCGCAAAGGGCTTCCCACCCAAGCTTGCCTTCCCAGCTGTCGATCAACCCGACGATGAGATCGAGATCTTTTGTACTTAGATGCTTGGCCATACCTTAAGCCCCCAGAAGAGCACGAAGCTCATCCAAATCGGGCTCGTTGCGTTTCGGCGCTGGCAGGCTCGGAGCTGTTGAACGAGCTGCGATAGCGCGCTTGAGCGGACTGAACTCCTGATCACTGTTCAGCCGAACGATAGTGCCGTCCGGGACATCTTTTGAGCTCAAAATCTCGACAAGCTGATCGGCTTTTTCAAGGGTTTTGATCTGATGCTGACTCCAGCGATCGGCACCATAGATTCCGTCTTCGTTCGCAGCCTGCGCCTTTGAAAGCTGAAGACGAATGTTGTCTCGAAAATCTTTGAGTCTTCCGTACTTTGCACTTTCACCCTTTACACATGCGTGTTCGGTGCAATTCAAACAGTCCAGGTGCTTCTGACAAGGCAACATCGAGTAGTCATGAACGCAGTACCCAAAGATTGTCACGTGCGCGATTCCTTCACCGATAGCCTCAAGATCAGCCAGAGTGACGGGAAGGTTCTGCCTGCTCTTTTCCAAGGGGACACCAATCCCCATCTCTCTCGCCCTTGCGACATGCTCCTCATCGGTCATGTGGTTATAAGTCGCGTTTTGATGGATGTTTTGTCGTCCCGACCATTTAGCGATGTACAGCTGCCCAAGGTCGCCCTGTTGCGCCTTGGTGTTCAAGTAATGCCGAATCTGGTGAGACTTCATGGAAATGGGTGAGCCATCGGGATCTCTGTACCCGTAGCGCTCCCAGATGCTTCGCTCCTGACCGTCGATGTAGTTGATATCAGTCTGGAACGTACTCTTTCCGGGCGCCCAGACGATCACTGGTCGCGCTGGGAAATCCATCCGCAGCTCGTTTTGACGGAAGCAGCACAGGGCTTCCGAGTATTTGATGTGCCGCTCTTTGTTCAGCCACGGCCACCCCTTCGGCAATTTGCTACGAAGGAAACCATTGAGGAATCGCAGCGTGACGTGGCCATTCTCAGCGAAATAGGCTTTGAAAGGCTCATAGGACTCCAATCCCCTCATCAACGCTTGGCGTGGACGCTCACCTGGTGTCAGCCCCAACGCAATACATGCTTGTTCTGCCGTCAGCGGTTGATCTTCACCAACATTTGGACAGTCTTCATGTCGGTAGAACTCATTTGGATGAGTCTCCAACCAAGAGGCAAGCGCCCGGCCTGGTGCGGACAGTTCCGTCAGCCGCCGGACGGCCTCCTCGGCGATCTGTACGAAGGCTGACGAGACCCATTTGATGTCGGATCTGTATCCCTTGCCCGCATAGAACCTGAGCCCCAGACGTTCGATACCGTCGCTGTCGACCTCTCGATGGAGACAGCTCAAAGGAAGGTCTTCAACTTCTGAAATCCGAGATGGCGCGCACATACAGAGTGCAAAGATAGAGGTCGTGAAACGATCTCGCGGATCCTGCAGATCATTGGCGAACATTTCGCCCATTGCCTCAAGACGGCTAACGGCGGGCAGTTTCTCTTCTCTCTTCTTCTTAGCGACCGGGTTGTTGCTGTGAATCTCTTTCGGTTTTTTAAACGGGCTTTTCCATACCAGTGGAGCCGCAATGATTTTGCTTTCGTTCAAAAATTCAACGAGCTTCACCAGGCTAATACCTGCTTGATAGTCACTCGCCTCATAGGTGCCAGCGACTTTACCTGCTGCGTCTAACACACTGAGATCGGTGAGCGTAATGTCAGCAGTGCCATAAACCTCAAGGAGTGCTGCCTCAATGCAGCGAATCGCTTTGAATTCATTCTTGAGTTTGACAGGGTTATGCCCTTGCTGATATCGCACATACGCTTTAGCAAACGACATAATGCCCGGATCCAGGAGCTGTTCCGGTGTGTAGCCTCGTGATGGAGCTCCCTTCTTTGTGAAATTGCCCACGCCCGGCCAAGCGTGGCTATACCAATCGAGATTGGCGCCGAAGACTGTGAGTTGATCACGACATAAACGCACGAACTCTGCGAGGTTTTGCTGGCTGGTGGCCTGCGCTTTGGGCACAAACTGGAAAATATTAGACATTGGCGGCCTCGCTCTTCATTGCCTTGCAACGGGTCACCACATCACTGACGGCCAGAATAAGCCTGTCGTTTACCGAAGCGATCTTCAAATCGCCTGTGCTTGCAAAGATGTTGTCTCGATCGCTGATGAGTTGATCCAACACAAACTCATGAGGCCCATCAAGCCATGGCTCGAAATGAGAGCAGGTGTAGCAAGCAATAGGTGCAAGAGCACCACAAAACCCGAAGCTGCCACAGCTACCAACATTACCGCCGCCGCTGCAAATCCGGCTTGAACGATCTCCCCCGCGACGGGCCTTGCTTTCGTCGGTAACCAACACGCCCTGAAAGGCCTGTGCGAGCGGAGCCAGTTGCAGAGCGACTGCCTTGTCGATGTGTTTAACGATCTCAGGAATGTTCCTGACATAGACGCCGGTATTCTGGATGTCCGAGTGATCAAGCGCTTCGGCAATGATGTACTCGCCCCGGCCTTCCCTGGCCAAGTTTGTTCCGAGGGTGTAGCGGAAGCGATATGCATTCAGGTGTGTCGTCCCGCCCGTGCGTTCGCTGATGACATTAATTATGTTCTTTACAAATGTCATCGTCTGGCCCACCTCAATGATGAGCGCATGTAATTCATCGCCCTCCAGCAACACTTCAAGATTATTCTTGGCTTCATGCTGCCGAGGGCCTGGAAATAGTGGCAATTCGCGCTGTAGCCGAGCAGGAATAGGCTCCTCGACTATCTCACTGAAAGATTGACGAATAGCTTCAGCCTGGGACTGAAGAAGCAACCACAGATCCTCTACAATTCGAAACTTGTTGAAGGAAGATCGCCATTTACCGTGCCTTTGTTTTCCTCGTGGAAAATTGATGAAGTATTTGCCTTCAATTTCAACCAAGTCTTTGATCTTGAGTGACGTAATTTGGATTGGCCGACGCCCTGTCATAGCTAGAGTCATTGCGTAGCAAGTATCACGCAACGTAAGCCGACCTTCCGCATAACATTCAACCACTCCGGAGACGATTCCCTGCATCTCGATATCTGTCAGAGGCCCGCTCTCCGGACACATCGACTGAACTGCGTACCCCTTTTCATTCCCCTTGATTTTCCATTTTTCCATCATGGCTAAGGTTTCAGATGGGATGCCCGGATAGCCCAAACTGATCCAGCTTCGGATGAATGCGCGAACCGAACTCAATTCCGACTCATCTTTTTTCCCTAACTGATCACGATAGGAAATCATAGATGCAGAACTAAAGAGTGAAGAAGCTGAAGTCGATTGAAAATATCCTTTCAGCCTGTAGAACAACGCCATCGTGTATGCACCAGAGCAGGTTTCGCCATAAATGGCCAATACTTGCTTGAAGCTCTTTAGCAAATCCTCACCCAGCCATTCTGGCAGCGAGTCCAAATAAAATGCTTTGTCCTTGTTTAGCTTCCAATAGTTTGAATAGATCTCTACTTCATAATCGTCCTTGGACAAGAAATGAGTACGTTCATAAGGTACGACACAGGCGTTATCATTCATGATCATCAGAAGGTTTCCCCAAGTGTTTGTTTTGCAGCCCGATCGCAGCTTCTCCTGCCGCCTCTTTGATATGCCGCTTGTTGTATGTCGCCGCCGTGCCTGAAGTTTCACTCCACCCCATGAGATAACTTCGCATCTTGCCTTCAAACTCGGGCGCCCTGCCCTGCTCTTCACATCGTTTGGAAAAAATGTAATTCCAATGATGGCGAAGCGCGTGCGTATGTAGCCCTGCCGTTTCATCGCTCAACGTTGAAAGTGTCGCAATGAATTTGCCAAAGCCGGAGTTGGAAAGAGGCCACCCCTGTGAGATACCCGAGCGATGAGTCACGAACAGATAGCCGTGCTTCCTGGCACCAGGAACCTTGGCGCGATATCCGGAGACGTACTCGCGAATACGATCCATGAGCTCAGGAATCAGCGGGATCGTTCGCTCTCGGGTTTTCGCAACAGGCTGATAGATTCGCGAGTCGCCCGCCGAGTCAGGTCGACGAACTACTTTGACCGTGCCCTTGGCGAAATCGAAGTCTTCGATCTTGAAATTGAGCAGCTCGCCTCTACGTACTCCAGTCATACGCAACAGAGTAAACATAAGCGCATTTCGCATCTGGAGCCCGTAATCACTCACCGGGTTCGCCTCGCTGCCAGGCCTGATGATCTGCTCGATCGAATCCAACAGTGCGTCCTCCAAGCGTGCTGTAGAGCGATCATCCTCAATCTTTTCGCCCATTTTTGGCCGGTTGGCTTTGATTCGAGCAACCATCGCCGCGATTTCCTTCCCGCTCGTGGCCGTTGCCGGATGCAACCTCTCAGCAATGAATCCCAAATAATCCGCAGCCACGGACATGCGGTTGTATTGCGTTTCTTTTCCCACTCGCTTTGGCCGGCCCTTGATAGGCACAACCTTTCCTTCTTTCGGTCGGGTTTCTACGAGAGGCTTCTGCATGAAGTCTCTGAGGGAGTGAATTTCATGAGCCGCAAGCAGTTCGCTTCGCTTAAAACGCGACTCCATGCTGAAGCCGTAATAGCGCTCCCACGCACAAACCACTTTGATCGCACTGAGCACGTGATTGATTGTGTTGATTGAGAGAGACGCACCTCGGATCGACGCGGTGATATAGAGCGCTGGGTAGTAAAGCGGCATGCCGGTTTCGTCGACAAGGATGGAAAATCTCTCTCCTGAATCGGCTTGAAACCGTCTGATCGATAGCTGCATAAAGCCCCCCTGAATTCTTTACTTAAATTCAAGGTATGAGGCTAGTAAAAAGTCGTCAACTTATTTTTTACACCCCCAAAACGAAGAAACCCCCGCTAAGCGGGGGTCTCCAAGAGAAACTTTACAGAAAAGTCTCTGCGGGGGGCTAGAACGGAATATCGTCATCAAAGCTGTCGAAATCCGGAGCCGGTTGCGGCGCGGCCTGTTGTGGGGCCGGGCGCTCGCGCTGTGGCTGCGGCGCCGATTGCGGGCGCGGTGCCTGCTGACGTGGAGCCGACTGCTGGTAGTTGTTGCCACCCTGCTGCTGGTCACCCTGTGGACGGCCGCCCAACAGTTGCATGGTACCCTGCATGTCGACCACGATTTCAGTGGTGTAGCGCTTGATGCCGTCTTTTTCCCACTCACGCGTCTGCAGCTTGCCTTCGATGTAAACCTGCGAACCCTTGCGCAGGTATTCGCCGGCGATCTCAGCCACTTTGCCGAACATCGACACGCGGTGCCATTCGGTCTTCTCGACCTTCTGGCCGGTCTGCTTGTCGGTCCACTGCTCGCTGGTCGCCAGACTCAGGTTGGTCACGGCGTTGCCGTTAGGCAGGTAGCGAACCTCGGGATCCTGGCCGCACGTACCGACCAATATGACTTTGTTAACCCCACGGGCCATAACGTTCTCCTAGGCTTCGCACGCTGTCGGGGCCGGGTTGTTCACCAGGCGCTCGAGGGTCGCACGATCCAATAATTCGGTGTCCAGTTTGATATAAACGGCCGCCTCCTCGGCGACCACCACTGCATCGGTTACGCCAACGACGGCCCTGAGGCGCTCGGCCAGGCCTGCTTCGCGCATGGCTTCGGGCGACAACGGCAAGCGCAGGCTCGTCACATACGGCGGTTCACGCATGGTAACAGCAAAGGCCAGCCAAAGTGCAGCCAGCGCGGCGCATCCCAGGAACACAACCGACAAACCGCCATGCTGGAACAGCCAGCCACCGAGAATCCCGCCCATCGCCGAACCCAGGAACTGGCTGGTGGAGTAAACCCCCATTGCCGTGCCCTTGCCGCCCGCCGGTGAAACCTTGCTGATCAGCGACGGCAGCGACGCCTCCAGCAGATTGAACGCGGTGAAGAACACCACCGTTCCGATCACCAGGGCCCGCAGGCTGTCACCGAACTGCCAGAAGAATAGCTCAGTGAGCATCAGCGTCACGACGGCGCCGAGCAGAACTCGTTTCATTTTGCGTCGCTTCTCGCCATAGATGATGAACGGGATCATGGCGAAGAACGAAATCAGCAGCGCCGTCAGGTAGACCCACCAATGCTGCTCCTTGGGCAGACCGGCCTTCTCGACCAAGGCCAGCGGCAAGGCGACGAAACTGGACATCAGCATGGCGTGGAGCACGAAGATGCCCAGGTCCAGGCGCAGCAGGTCCGGGTGTTTCAGCGTCGGGATCAGCGCCTGGCGCGCCACCCCGGATTCACGGTGCTGCAGCGGTCCGGTGGCGCGGGGTACCATGAACACCACGATCAGGATACCCACCAGCGCCATGCCACCGGTTACCAGGAACAGCCCCGACAAGCCGAAGGCACGGGTCAGCAAGGGACCGACGACCATGGCGACGGCGAACGACAGACCGATGGTCATGCCGATCATGGCCATGGCCTTGGTCCGATGCTGCTCCCGGGTCAGATCCGAGAGCAAGGCCATGACGGCGGCGGAAATCGCCCCCGCGCCTTGCAGGATCCGTCCGGCGATCACGCCCCAGATCGAGTCGGCGTTGGCCGCCAGCACACTGCCAAGGGCAAAGACGATCAGTCCCAGGTAGATCACGGGACGCCGGCCGATGCGGTCGGAAATTATCCCGAACGGGATCTGGAAAATGGCCTGGGTCAGGCCATAAGCGCCAATCGCCAACCCGATCAGGGCCGGCGTTGCGCCCGCCAGGTCCATGCCATAGGTCGCCAGCACCGGCAACACCATGAACATGCCCAGCATACGGAAGGCGAACACCAGGGCCAGACCGCTTGCCGCCCGGGTCTCGCCGCCACTCATGCGCTCGCTGTGTGGATCGTGCATGGAAAAACCTCATCTGAACCGGCGGCGATTCTACCAGTCCCATCGATTGAGGGGGTATATCGCGACTGTTTGACGCGCAGTCTTCATGTATGGCTGCCATCGCACGCTCGATAGTGTTTATCCATCCAGTATTTGCCCGTATACTCCTACGTTTTCGACGCCCGCCGAGCGAGGCCATTTTGGACAAGATCCTGATTCGTGGGGCCCGTACCCACAACCTGAAGAACATCGACCTGACCCTGCCACGGGACAAACTGATCGTCATCACCGGCCTGTCCGGATCCGGCAAATCATCGCTGGCCTTCGATACCCTTTACGCCGAAGGCCAGCGACGCTATGTCGAATCGCTATCGGCCTACGCCCGGCAGTTCCTCTCGATGATGGAAAAACCGGACGTCGACACCATCGAAGGTCTGTCGCCGGCGATCTCCATCGAACAGAAGTCGACTTCCCATAACCCGCGCTCGACGGTCGGCACCATCACCGAAATCTACGACTACCTGCGCCTGCTGTATGCGCGGGTCGGCATTCCCCGCTGCCCCGACCACGACATTCCCCTGGAAGCCCAGACCGTCAGCCAGATGGTCGACCTGGTTCTGGCCCAGCCGGAGGGCAGCAAGTTGATGCTGCTCGCACCGGTCATTCGCGAGCGCAAGGGCGAGCACCTGCTGGTCTTCGAAGAACTGCGGGCCCAGGGCTTCGTGCGGGCCCGGGTCAATGGCAAGCTCTGCGAACTGGACGAACTGCCGAAACTGGACAAGCAGAAGAAACACTCGATCGATGTGGTGGTTGACCGCTTCAAGGTCCGCGCCGATCTGCAACAGCGGCTGGCCGAATCTTTCGAGACCGCGCTGAAACTGGCTGACGGCATCGCCCTGGTGGCGCCGATGGACGACGAGCCCGGCGAGGAAATCATCTTCTCGGCGCGCTTCGCCTGCCCGGTCTGCGGCCATGCCATCAGCGAGCTGGAACCCAAGCTGTTTTCCTTCAACAACCCGGCCGGCGCCTGTCCGACCTGTGATGGCCTGGGGGTCAAGCAATTCTTCGACACCAAGCGCCTGGTCAACGGCGAACTGACCCTGGCCGAAGGCGCGATTCGCGGCTGGGACAGGCGCAACGTCTATTACTTCCAGATGCTCGGGTCGTTGGCAGC
This sequence comes from Pseudomonas corrugata, assembly GCF_001269905.1. GTDB lineage: Bacteria > Pseudomonadota > Gammaproteobacteria > Pseudomonadales > Pseudomonadaceae > Aquipseudomonas > Aquipseudomonas corrugata. The sequence goes on from NZ_LHVK01000004.1 coordinate 241,214, forward strand.
CCATTACAAGTTCAGCCTGGACAAGCCATTCAACGAACTGCCCGCCGACCAGCAGAAATACATCCTGCATGGCAGCGGTTCGCAGAACGTCGATTTCAAATACCTGAACGACCGTGGCGACATCGTCAAGCGCTCCCATCCATTCGAAGGCATAGTGCCGAACCTTGAGCGGCGCTACCGCGAGACTGAATCGGCCAGCGTGCGCGAAGAGCTGGCCAAGTTCCTCAGCACCCAGCCCTGCCCTGATTGCCGCGGCACCCGTTTGCGTCGCGAGGCGCGGCATGTATGGGTTGGCGAGAAGACACTGCCGGCAGTGACCAACCTGCCCATCGGCGACGCCACCGATTACTTCGCCGGCCTGAAACTCACCGGCCGCCGGGGCGAAATTGCCGACAAGATCCTCAAGGAAATCAGCGAGCGCCTGCAATTCCTGGTCAACGTCGGACTGGATTACCTCACCCTCGACCGCAGCGCAGACACGCTGTCCGGCGGCGAAGCCCAGCGTATCCGCCTGGCCAGCCAGATCGGCGCAGGCCTGGTGGGGGTCATGTACATCCTCGACGAGCCGTCCATTGGCCTGCACCAACGGGACAACGACCGATTGCTCGGAACTCTCAAGCACCTGCGGGACATCGGCAACACGGTGATCGTGGTCGAGCATGACGAAGATGCGATCCGTCTGGCCGATTACGTCGTGGACATCGGCCCGGGGGCCGGTGTGCACGGTGGGCATATCGTCGCCCAGGGCACCGCCGCCGAAGTCATGGCGCACCCTGACTCCCTGACCGGCAAGTATCTGTCGGGACGAGTGAAGATCAAGGTCCCGGCCAAACGAACGCCGCGCAACAAGAAGCTGTCGCTGACCGTCAAGGGCGCCCGCGGCAACAATTTGCGCAACGTCGACCTGGAAATCCCGATTGGTCTGCTGACCTGCGTCACCGGCGTATCCGGCTCCGGTAAATCGACGCTGATCAACAACACCCTGTTTCCCCTCAGCGCCACGGCCCTGAACGGCGCGACCACCCTGGAAGCCGCCCCCCACGACAGCATCAAGGGGCTGGAGCACCTGGACAAGGTCGTCGACATCGACCAGAGCCCGATCGGCCGTACACCGCGCTCCAACCCGGCGACTTACACCGGATTGTTCACGCCGATCCGCGAATTGTTCGCCGGTGTGCCGGAATCCCGTTCCCGGGGTTACGGTCCGGGACGGTTCTCGTTCAACGTCAAGGGTGGGCGTTGCGAAGCCTGCCAGGGTGACGGCCTGATCAAGGTGGAGATGCACTTCCTGCCGGACATCTATGTGCCTTGCGATGTGTGCAAGAGCAAGCGCTACAACCGCGAGACCCTTGAGATCAAATACAAGGGCAAGAACATCCACGAAACCCTCGAGATGACCATCGAGGAGGCCCGGGAGTTCTTCGACGCAGTGCCAGCCCTGGCGCGCAAGCTGCAGACATTGATGGATGTCGGCCTGTCGTACATCAAGCTCGGCCAATCGGCAACGACGCTGTCCGGCGGTGAAGCCCAGCGGGTCAAGCTGTCCCGCGAGTTGTCCAAGCGCGACACCGGCAAAACCTTGTACATCCTCGACGAGCCGACCACCGGTCTGCACTTCGCTGATATCCAGCAATTGCTCGACGTGTTGCATCGGCTTCGCGACCACGGCAACACCGTGGTGGTCATCGAGCACAACCTGGACGTGATCAAGACGGCCGACTGGTTGGTAGACCTGGGGCCGGAAGGTGGCTCCAAGGGCGGCCAGATCATCGCAGTGGGTACGCCTGAGCAGGTGGCGGGGATGAAGCAGTCCCATACAGGACACTACCTGAAGCCGTTGCTGGAACGTGATCGGGACTGATCAATTCCCGAGCATGAAAAAGCCCCTGTCATCTCATCAATGACAGGGGCTTTTGCTTCTCTGTGGTAGCGAGCCTGCTCGCGATAGCGGTGTGTCAGCTTGCATTCATGTGACAATCAATCGCTATCGCGAGCAGGCTCGCTCCCACAATTATCTCGATCAGAACTGCGACTGCAGGTAATTCTCCAACCCGATCAACTTGATCAAACCCAACTGCTTCTCAAGCCAGTAAGTATGGTCTTCCTCGGTGTCATTGAGCTGAACACGCAGGATTTCGCGGGTGACATAGTCGTTGTGCTGCTCACACAGCTCAATACCCTTGCACAGCGCAGCCCGGACCTTGTATTCCAGGCGCAGGTCGGCAGCGAGCATGTCGGGCACCGTGGCGCCGATGTCCAGGTCGTCCGGGCGCATGCGCGGCGTACCTTCGAGCATCAGGATCCGACGCATCAACGCATCGGCATGCTGTGCTTCTTCTTCCATTTCATGGTTGATACGTTCGTAGAGCTCGGTAAAACCCCAATCCTCGTACATCCGCGAATGGATGAAATATTGATCACGGGCTGCCAGCTCACCTGTCAGCAGCGTGTTGAGGTAATCGATTACGTCCGGGTGACCTTGCATCGCCCTACATCTCCACAAGCCTTGAAAGGCTCTAGTTTGAACCAAGCGGACGGCCAGGTCACTGTGCCATTGCAATAAAAGCGAAGAAAATCTGAGAAAATAGGGCTAACTAACGCAAAAACCGCCCTAATGAGGGCGGTTCTGCTTCTCGTTTAGACTTAGTTAAGCTCTACGCCCAGCGCTTTCGCGATGCCCTCTCCATAAGCGGCGTCCGCTTTAAAGAAATGCTGCAGTTGACGGTCGACGACATCTGCCGATACACCGCCCATCGCACCAGCGATGTTGCCGATCAGCAGGGCCTGCTGCTCGCTGTTCATCAAACGGAACAGCGCACCGGCATGGCTGTAGTAATCAGTGTCTTCCCGATGATCGTAACGATCCGCCGCCCCACTGAGGGCAAGGGCTGGTTCCGCATAATGCGGGGCCTGCTTCGGGGCCTCGACGTAGCTGTTAGGCTCGTAGTTCGGTGCCGCCCCGCCGTTGCTGCCAAACGCCATGGCACCGTCGCGCTGATAGGTATTGACCGGACTGCGCGGTGCGTTCACCGGCAGTTGCTGGTGATTGGTGCCGACACGGTAGCGGTGGGCATCGGCGTATGCGAACACGCGCCCCTGGAGCATGCGATCCGGCGACAGACCTACGCCTGGCACCATGTTGCTTGGCCCAAACGCCGCCTGCTCCACTTCGGCAAAGTAGTTCAGCGGGTTGCGGTTGAGTTCGAGCTCTCCGACTTCAATCAATGGAAACTCTTTCTGCGACCAGGTCTTGGTCACGTCGAACGGATTCTCGTAATGGGCAGCGGCCTGGGCTTCGGTCATGATCTGGATGCAAACGCTCCATTTCGGGAAGTCACCGCGCTCAATAGCATCGAACAAGTCACGCTGGGCATAGTCCGGGTCAGTGCCCGCCAGACGCGCAGCCTCAGCCGGCGCCAGGTTCTTGATGCCTTGCTTGGTCTTGTAGTGCCACTTCACCCAGTGACGCTCGCCTTGGGCGTTGATCAGACTGTAGGTGTGACTGCCGAAGCCGTGCATGTGACGATAGCCGTCAGGAATGCCGCGATCGGAGAACAGAATAGTGATCTGGTGCAAAGCTTCCGGGGAATGGGACCAAAAATCCCACATCGCCTGGGCACTTTTCAGGTTGCTCTGTGGCAAACGCTTCTGGGTATGGATGAAATCCGGAAATTTCAGCGGATCACGAATGAAGAAAACCGGGGTGTTATTGCCAACAATGTCCCAGTTACCTTCCTCGGTATAGAACTTCAGGGCGAAACCACGGGGATCGCGCTCGGTGTCGGCAGATCCACGCTCACCGCCCACGGTGGAAAACCGCAGGAACGTCGGCGTCTGCTTACCGATCGAATCGAACAGCTTGGCGCTGGTGTACTGAGTGATGTCCCGGGTTACCGTGAACGTGCCGTAGGCGCCCGAGCCCTTGGCATGCACCCGGCGCTCGGGGATGTTCTCGCGGTTGAAGTGAGCAAGCTTTTCGATGAGGTGGAAATCGTCGAGCAACAGCGGGCCACGTGGGCCAGCAGAGCGAGAGTTCTGGTTATCGGCGACAGGAGCGCCGCTTGCGGTCGTAAGCGTTTTGATCTGGCTCATGCTCAATCTTCCTCGGTCGGTCTTCGAACTGCCGGCTAATCGGCTGGAAAGGAGTATCGAACATGTTAGTGACCGCATCCAAATTTATTAAATCATGGACGTCGATAGTCATTATCTAACGCCGCCCTGTTGCCAATAGCGAAACCAGGCGCAACGACCATGTCGCTTTTGCATCAGGCACAAAAAACCGGGCACTAGGCCCGGTTCTTTGTATATTGCCGTCTTACTCAGCGGATACAGCTTCACCGCCGGTAGCACGATCAACCAACTCGACGTACGCCATAGGCGCGTTGTCGCCAGCGCGGAAACCGCACTTGAGGATGCGCAGGTAGCCACCCTCACGGGTAGCGTAGCGCTTGCCCAGGTCGTTGAAGAGCTTACCAACGATAGCTTTCGAACGAGTACGGTCGAAAGCCAGGCGGCGGTTAGCCAGGCTGTCTGTCTTGGCCAGAGTGATCAGCGGCTCAGCAACGCGACGCAGTTCTTTGGCTTTCGGCAGTGTAGTTTTGATCAGCTCGTGCTCGAACAGCGACACCGCCATGTTTTGGAACATGGCCTTGCGGTGCGAGCTGGTGCGGCTCAGGTGACGACCACTTTTACGATGACGCATGGTTCATTCCTTACCAAACACAACGTTCGGTGATTACGACGATCAGGCAGTCGCCTTGTCGTCCTTCTTAAGACTTGCAGGCGGCCAGTTGTCGAGGCGCATGCCGAGGGACAGACCGCGGGAGGCCAGAACGTCCTTGATTTCAGTCAAGGATTTCTTGCCAAGGTTCGGAGTCTTCAACAGCTCTACTTCGGTGCGCTGAATCAGGTCGCCGATGTAGTAGATGTTTTCCGCCTTAAGGCAGTTAGCCGAACGTACAGTCAGTTCCAGATCGTCAACCGGGCGAAGCAGGATCGGATCGATCTCGTCTTCCTGCTCGACAACCACTGGCTCACTGTCACCCTTGAGGTCGACGAACGCAGCCAACTGCTGTTGCAGGATGGTTGCAGCGCGGCGGATAGCCTCTTCAGGATCCAGGGTACCGTTGGTTTCCAGATCAATAACCAGCTTGTCCAGGTTGGTACGCTGCTCGACACGGGCGTTTTCCACCACGTATGCGATACGGCGAACCGGGCTGAACGAAGAGTCAAGCTGCAAGCGACCGATGCTGCGGCTTTCGTCTTCATCGCTCTGACGCGAGTCTGCCGGTTCATAACCACGACCACGAGCTACGGTGAGCTTCATGTTCAGGGCGCCGTTAGACGCCAGGTTAGCGATTACGTGATCGGGATTAACGATCTCGACATCATGATCCAGCTGAATATCGGCAGCGGTAACCACCCCCGAACCCTTCTTCGACAAGGTCAGCGTAACTTCGTCACGACCGTGCAGCTTGATAGCCAGACCTTTAAGGTTCAACAGGATTTCAATGACATCTTCCTGTACGCCTTCGATGGCGCTGTACTCGTGGAGTACACCGTCAATCTCGGCCTCGACTACTGCACAGCCGGGCATTGAGGACAACAGGATGCGGCGCAGCGCGTTGCCCAGGGTGTGGCCGAAACCACGCTCGAGAGGCTCGAGAGTGATCTTGGCGCGGGTTGGACTGACAACCTGCACATCAATATGGCGGGGTGTCAGGAACTCATTTACCGAAATCTGCATGGATGCACCTATTTTCTAGCCCTTACTTGGAGTAGAGCTCGACAATCAGGCTTTCGTTGATGTCGGCGGACAGATCACTGCGAGCTGGAACGTTCTTGAAAACGCCCGACTTCTTCTCAGTGTCTACTTCTACCCATTCTACGCGGCCACGTTGGGCACACAGATCGAGAGCTTGGACAATGCGAAGTTGGTTCTTTGCTTTCTCGCGAACAGCAACCACGTCACCAGCACGAACCTGGTAGGACGGAACGTTTACGGTCTGACCGTTAACGCTGATCGACTTGTGCGATACCAGCTGGCGGGATTCGGCACGAGTAGAACCGAAACCCATACGGTATACAACGTTGTCCAGACGGCATTCGAGCAGTTGCAACAGGTTTTCACCGGTTGCGCCTTTCTTGCCAGCAGCTTCTTTGTAGTAGCCGCTGAATTGACGCTCGAGAACGCCGTAGATACGACGGACCTTCTGCTTTTCACGCAGTTGGGTGCCGTAATCGGACTGGCGACCGCGGCGTTGGCCGTGGATACCAGGTGCTGCTTCGATGTTGCACTTCGATTCGATCGCGCGCACGCCGCTCTTCAGGAAGAGATCGGTGCCTTCGCGACGAGCGAGTTTGCATTTTGGACCAATGTAACGAGCCATTCTTTACAATCTCCTGGATTACACGCGGCGCTTCTTCGGCGGACGGCACCCGTTGTGCGGGATTGGCGTCACGTCGGTGATGCTGGCGATCTTGTAGCCACAGCCGTTCAAAGCACGAACTGCGGATTCACGACCTGGACCTGGACCCTTGACGTTGACGTCGAGGTTTTTCAGGCCGTATTCCAGCGCAGCTTGACCAGCACGCTCAGCAGCTACTTGAGCAGCGAACGGGGTGGACTTGCGGGAACCGCGGAAACCCGAACCACCGGAGGTAGCCCAGGAAAGAGCGTTACCTTGACGGTCGGTAATGGTCACGATGGTGTTGTTAAAAGAAGCATGGATGTGGGCGATGCCATCAACCACTGTCTTTTTAACTTTTTTACGAGGACGAGCAGCAGGTTTTGCCATGATTAAATTCCTGTCGATTCGCTGGGGCGATTACTTGCGGATCGGCTTACGCGGACCTTTACGGGTACGCGCGTTGGTCTTGGTACGCTGACCGCGTACTGGCAGACCACGACGATGACGCAGACCGCGATAGCAACCGAGGTCCATCAAGCGCTTGATTTTCATGTTGACTTCGCGACGCAGGTCACCTTCAGTGGTGAACTTCGCCACTTCGCCGCGCAGCTGTTCAATCTGCTCGTCGCTCAGATCTTTGATCTTTGCCGCTGGGTTGACCCCAGCCACTGCACAAATTTTCTGTGCAGTAGTGCGACCAACACCATAGATGTAGGTCAGCGAGATAACAGTATGCTTGTTATCTGGAATGTTGACGCCTGCAATACGGGCCATTCAGTGGGACTCCAATTGACAGCTACCTACGCCCCGGAAGCCAAGAAATAGGGCGCGAGATAATATCGCTGTAATAACAAATAATCAACCCGGCAGCGCACTAGCTGCCGGGCTTAAAGCACAATCACACTCAGCCTTGGCGCTGTTTGTGACGCGGTTCCGCGCTGCAAATTACTCGAACAACACCTTCGCGGCGAATAATCTTGCAGTTACGGCACAGCTTTTTCACCGATGCACGAACTTTCATCACCAACTCCTCGAACCTTATGGACGCTACTCAGCGCAGCATGCCGCTGCCGTAGCCCTTCAGGTTGGCTTTCTTCATCAGGGATTCGTACTGGTGCGAAACGAGGTGCGATTGTACTTGGGACATGAAGTCCATCACAACCACGACCACGATCAGCAACGAGGTCCCGCCAAGGTAGAACGGTACGTTTGCCGCAACCACCAGGAACTGGGGCAGCAGGCAGACGGCCGTCATGTAAAGAGCACCGAACATGGTCAAGCGAGTCAGAACGCCATCAATGTAGCGCGCAGACTGCTCACCTGGACGGATACCCGGAATAAAGGCACCGGACTTCTTCAGGTTTTCCGCTACGTCTTTCGGATTGAACATCAACGCCGTATAGAAGAAGCAGAAGAAAATAATCCCTGCACTAAACAGCAGAATATTCAACGGCTGACCAGGAGCGATCGACTGCGAGATGTCCTGCAACCAGCCCATACCTTCAGACTGGCCGAACCAGGCACCCAACGAAGCCGGGAACAGCAAGATGCTGCTCGCGAAAATAGCCGGGATAACACCGGCCATGTTCACCTTCAACGGCAAGTGGCTGGTCTGCGCAGCAAACACCTTGCGGCCTTGCTGACGCTTGGCGTAGTGAACAGCAATACGACGCTGACCACGCTCAATGAACACCACGAAACCGATAATCGCTACTGCCAGCAAACCGATGGCAACCAGGGCAAAAATGTTGATATCGCCCTGACGCGCAGACTCGAAAGACTGCCCGATCGCTCTCGGAAGACCGGCGACGATACCTGCGAAGATCAACATCGAGATACCGTTGCCAACACCACGCTCAGTAATCTGCTCACCCAACCACATCATGAACATCGCACCTGCCACAAACGTGGTAACCGCGACGAAATAGAAGCTGAGGTCAGCATTGAACGAAACGCCCTGCCCCGCCAAGCCAATGGACATGCCAATTGCCTGAACGAGAGCGAGTACGACAGTGCCGTAGCGGGTGTACTGGCTGATCTTGCGACGGCCAGCTTCACCTTCCTTCTTCAACTGTTCCAGCTGCGGGCTGACGGCTGTCATCAGCTGCATGATGATCGATGCCGAAATGTACGGCATGATCCCCAGTGCAAAGATGCTCATCCGCTCCAGCGCGCCGCCGGAAAACATGTTGAACAAGCTAAGAATGGTCCCCTCATTCTGTCGAAACAGGTCTGCGAGTCGGTCCGGGTTGATACCTGGAACCGGGATGTGTGCGCCTATTCGGTAGACGATAATCGCCAGGAACAGAAAACGCAGACGAGCCCAGAGTTCAGACATACCGCCTTTGCCGAGCGCAGAGAGAGCACCTTGCTTAGCCATTTATTCCTCGAACTTGCCGCCAGCTGCTTCGATAGCCGCACGCGCACCTTTGGTGGCGCCGATTCCCTTTCCGATGGTGACAGCGCGAGCAACTTCGCCCGACAGCATGATTTTCACACGCTGTACGTTCTGGTTGATCACGTTGGCATCCTTCAGGGACTGCACGGTGACGATGTCGCCGTCCACTTTAGCCAGCTCGGACAGACGCACTTCTGCGCGGTCCATGGCTTTCAGGGAAACGAAACCGAACTTCGGCAGGCGACGATGCAGCGGCTGTTGACCGCCTTCAAAGCCTGGAGCAATGGTGCCACCGGAGCGGGAGGTCTGACCTTTGTGGCCACGGCCACCGGTCTTGCCCAAACCACTACCGATACCACGGCCCGGACGATGCTTTTCGCGACGGGAACCCGGCGCTGGACTCAGATCATTGAGTTTCATCGATTAACCCTCGACACGCAGCATGTAGTAAGCCTTGTTGATCATCCCGCGATTCTCGGGAGTATCCTGGACTTCTACAGTGTGACCGATGCGACGCAGACCCAGACCCTTAACGCACAGTTTGTGGTTAGGGATGCGGCCGGTCATGCTTTTGATCAGCGTAACTTTTACGGTAGCCATGATCAGAAGATCTCCTTGACGCTTTTGCCACGCTTGGCGGCAATGGATTCAGGAGACTGCATTGCTTTCAAACCCTTGAAAGTGGCGTGAACCACGTTTACCGGGTTAGTCGAGCCGTAGCACTTGGCCAGAACGTTCTGAACGCCAGCAACTTCGAGGACAGCACGCATAGCGCCGCCAGCGATGATACCGGTACCTTCAGAAGCAGGCTGCATGTACACCTTCGAAGCGCCATGGGCAGACTTCATTGCGTACTGCAGAGTGGTGCCGTTCAGATCAACCTGGATCATGTTGCGGCGAGCAGCTTCCATTGCCTTCTGGATCGCAGCAGGCACTTCACGCGACTTGCCACGGCCGAAGCCAACACGGCCTTTACCATCACCAACCACGGTCAACGCGGTGAAAGTGAAGATACGGCCGCCTTTAACGGTTTTGGCTACGCGGTTAACTTGAACCAGCTTCTCGATGTAGCCTTCGTCGCGCTTTTGGTCGTTATTTGACATAACTTAGAACTCCAGCCCAGCTTCACGAGCAGCATCAGCCAGCGCCTTGACGCGGCCGTGGTACTTGAAGCCAGAGCGGTCGAAAGCCACCTGCGAGACGCCAGCGGCTTTAGCACGCGTAGCGACCAGCTGGCCAACCTTAGTGGCCGCGTCGATGTTGCCGGTGGCACCATCACGCAGTTCTTTATCCAAAGTCGAGGCACTTGCCAGGACCTTGTTGCCGTCGGCCGAAATGACCTGGGCGTAGATGTGCTGCGAAGAGCGGAACACGCAGAGACGCACGACTTCGAGTTCGTGCATTTTCAGGCGTGCTTTGCGAGCGCGACGCAGTCGAGTAACTTTTTTGTCGGTCATTTGCTATGCCCTACTTCTTCTTGGCTTCTTTACGACGGACGACTTCGTCCGCGTAGCGCACACCTTTGCCTTTGTACGGCTCTGGTGGACGGAAGTCGCGGATCTCGGCGGCCACTTGACCTACCAGCTGCTTGTCGATGCCCTTGATCAGGATATCGGTCTGGCTAGGAGTCTCAGCGGTGATGCCTTCCGGCAGTTCGTAATCCACTGGGTGCGAGAAGCCAAGAGCCAGGTTCAGAACCGAGCCTTTTGCTTGCGCTTTGTAACCAACACCGACCAGCTGGAGCTTGCGCTCGAAGCCTTGGCTTACGCCTTGGACCATGTTGTTTACCAACGCACGAGTGGTACCAGCCATTGCGCGAGTCTGTTGATCGCCATTGCGAGCAGCGAAACGCAGCTCACCGGCTTCTTCAACGATCTCAACGGACGAATGGATGTTCAGTTCAAGAGTGCCCTTGGCACCCTTCACCGAAAGCTGTTGGCCTGCGAATTTGACTTCGACACCGGCTGGCAGCTTAACGGGGTTCTTAGCGACGCGAGACATGCTTATCCCCCCTTAGAACACAGTGCAAAGAACTTCGCCGCCGACACCGGCAGCGCGCGCAGCACGATCAGTCATCACACCTTTGTTGGTGGAGACGATAGACACGCCCAGACCGCCGCGAACTTTCGGCAGATCCTCGACGGACTTGTACTGACGCAGGCCTGGACGGCTAACGCGCTTCACTTCCTCGATGACCGGACGGCCTTCGAAGTATTTCAGCTCGATGGACAGCAGTGGCTTGATTTCGCTGCTGATCTGATAACCCGCGATGTAACCTTCGTCCTTCAGGACTTTTGCTACAGCCACCTTCAACGTGGAAGACGGCATGCTTACGACGGACTTTTCAGCCATCTGGGCATTACGGATTCGAGTTAGCATGTCCGCTAACGGGTCCTGCATACTCATGGGCTAGACGCTCCTAATGCAAAAAAATTAGCCTTGCGGCTACTACGTGTCGCCGAGAAACTCCGGGCATGAAAAACACGGGCTCAGGCGAGCCGGTCATTCTAGACATACACCAGAAATGAATCAAGCCCCAAAAGGGGCTTGATTCTGCTTCAAGGCCACCGGTGGTCAGGATCCTGAGATCCCGAACACCGAGACTTTGACAGTGCTTACCAGCTGGCTTTAACCAGACCTGGAACGTCACCACGCATTGCAGCTTGGCGCAGCATGTTACGGCCGAGGCCGAACTTGCGGTATACGCCGTGCGGACGACCAGTCAGGCGGCAGCGGTTACGCATGCGCGAGGCGCTTGCGTCACGTGGCTGCTTCTGCAGCGCTACGGTAGCTTCCCAACGCGCTTCCGGACTTGCGTTCAGATCAACGATGATAGCTTTCAGCGCTGCACGCTTGGTGGCGTACTTGGCAACGGTGAGCTGACGCTTCAGCTCACGGTTCTTCATGCTCTTCTTGGCCATTTTCCTACTCCAATCAGTTGCGGAACGGGAATTTGAAAGCACGCAGCAGAGCGCGACCTTCGTCATCCGATTTGGCAGTGGTGGTCAGGGTAATGTCCAGACCGCGCAGAGCATCGATCTTGTCGTAATCGATTTCCGGGAAAATGATCTGCTCTTTCACGCCCATGCTGTAGTTGCCACGACCATCAAAGGACTTGGCATTCAGGCCGCGGAAGTCGCGAACCCGAGGCAGGGAGATCGACAGCAGACGATCCAGGAACTCGTACATACGATCGCGACGCAGGGTCACTTTGACACCGATCGGCCAACCTTCGCGGACTTTGAAGCCAGCGATGGATTTGCGAGCGTGAGTCACAACGACTTTCTGGCCGGTGATCTTCTCCAGGTCAGCTACCGCGTGCTCGATGACTTTCTTGTCACCGATCGCTTCGCCCAGACCCATGTTCAGGGTGATCTTGGTAATGCGCGGAACTTCCATCACGTTCGCCAGCTTAAGTTCTTCCTTAAGCTTCGGTGCGATTTCCTTCCGGTAAATCTCTTTCAGTCGTGCCATGGTCTTCTACCTAGCAGTGTTCAAGCATCAACCGCTTTTTGGGTCGACTTGAAGACACGAATTTTTTTGCCGTCTTCTACTTTGAAACCAACGCGGTCAGCCTTGTTGGTTTCGCCGTTGAAGATGGCGACGTTGGAAGCGTGCAGTGGCGCTTCTTTCTCGACGATACCGCCCTGTACGCCCGACATCGGGTTAGGCTTGGTATGGCGCTTGACCAGGTTCAGACCACCAACAACCAGACGGTTGTCAGCGAGAACCTTGAGCACCTTACCGCGCTTGCCCTTGTCTTTGCCGGCGATCACGATGATCTCGTCGTCACGACGAATCTTTTGCATGTCGGATCTCCTTACAGCACTTCTGGGGCGAGCGAGACGATCTTCATGAACTTCTCAGTACGAAGTTCACGGGTCACTGGCCCAAAGATACGGGTGCCGATTGGCTCTTGCTTGTTGTTCAATAGAACAGCAGCGTTGCCATCAAAGCGGATGATGGAGCCGTCAGCGCGACGAACACCATGGCGAGTGCGGACTACAACAGCAGTCATCACTTGACCCTTCTTCACCTTACCGCGAGGAATTGCTTCCTTGACGGTAACTTTGATGATGTCACCAATAGCAGCGTAACGACGATGGGAGCCACCCAGCACCTTGATGCACATAACGCGGCGAGCGCCGCTGTTATCGGCCACATCAAGCATGGATTGAGTCTGAATCATATAATTTCTCCGACCCCTAGCCCTTAGACTTCCACAGCGCGTTCGAGAACATCAACCAGCGCCCAAGATTTGGTCTTGGCCATCGGACGAGTTTCACGAATAGTGACCTTGTCGCCGATGTGGCACTGATTGGTTTCGTCGTGCGCGTGCAGCTTAGTCGAACGCTTAACGTATTTACCGTAGATCGGGTGCTTAACGCGACGCTCGATCAGAACGGTGATGGTTTTGTCCATCTTGTCGCTGACAACACGGCCAGTCAGCGTACGGACAGTTTTTTCGGCTTCAGCCATGATTACTTACCTGCCTGCTGGTTGAGCACAGTTTTCACGCGAGCGATGTCACGCTTAACTTGCGAGAGCAGATGAGACTGCCCCAACTGGCCAGTTGCTTTCTGCATACGCAGATTGAACTGGTCGCGCAGCAGGCCGAGCAGTTGCTCGTTCAGCTGCTGTGCTGATTTTTCACGAAGTTCATTCGCTTTCATCACATCACCGTCCGTTTAACAAAGGAGGTGGCGAGCGGCAGCTTTGCAGCAGCCAGGGCGAAAGCCTCACGCGCCAGCTCTTCAGAAACACCCTCGATTTCATACAGGACTTTGCCTGGCTGAATCTGGGCAACCCAGTACTCCACGTTACCCTTACCTTTACCCATCCGAACTTCGAGTGGCTTCTTGGTGACAGGCTTGTCCGGGAATACACGGATCCAGATCTTGCCGCCACGTTTTACGTGACGGGTCAGAGCACGACGCGCTGACTCGATCTGACGAGCGGTGAGACGACCACGAGCAACAGACTTCAGCGCGAACTCGCCGAAGCTGACTTTGCTACCGCGCAATGCCAGGCCACGGTTGTGGCCGGTCATCTGCTTGCGGAACTTCGTACGCTTTGGTTGCAACATTTGGCGTACCCCTTACTTAGCAGCTTTTTTACGAGGCGCTGGTGCTTGTGGTTTCAGCTCTTCTTGGCGACCACCAATTACTTCGCCTTTGAAGATCCAAACCTTTACACCGATCACACCGTAGGTGGTGTGAGCTTCGTAGTTGGCATAGTCGATGTCGGCACGCAGGGTGTGCAGTGGCACACGACCTTCGCGATACCATTCAGTACGTGCGATTTCAGCACCGCCGAGACGACCGCTCACTTGGATTTTGATGCCTTTGGCACCAATGCGAATTGCGTTCTGTACAGCGCGCTTCATAGCGCGACGGAACATTACGCGACGCTCCAGCTGCTGAGCTACGCTCTGCGCAACCAGCATACCGTCGAGTTCCGGCTTGCGGATCTCTTCGATATTGATGTGCACAGGCACACCCATTTGCTTGGTCAGGTCCTGACGCAGCTTCTCAACATCTTCACCTTTCTTCCCGATAACGATACCTGGACGAGCGGTGTGGATGGTGATACGTGCAGTCTGAGCCGGACGATGGATATCGATACGGCTTACGGACGCGCTTTTTAGTTTGTCTTGGAGATACTCACGCACCTTCAGATCAGCGAACAAGTAGTCCGCATAAGTCCGACCGTCTGCGTACCAGACGGAGGTGTGCTCCTTGACGATTCCCAGGCGAATGCCAATGGGATGTACTTTCTGACCCATCTCTTCGACTCCGTTACTTGTCAGCAACCTTGACAGTGATATGGCAAGACCGCTTGACGATGCGATCAGCACGGCCTTTGGCACGTGGCATGATGCGCTTCAGCGAACGCCCTTCGTTGACGAAAACGGTGCTGACTTTCAGGTCATCAACGTCTGCGCCTTCGTTATGCTCGGCGTTGGCTACGGCCGACTCCAGCACTTTTTTCATGATCTCGGCGGCTTTCTTACTGCTGAAAGCCAACAGGTTGAGCGCTTCGCCCACCTTCTTCCCGCGGATCTGGTCGGCGACCAAGCGGGCTTTCTGGGCGGAGATTCGAGCGCCCGACAACTTAGCGGCTACTTCCATTTCCTTACCCCTTAACGCTTGGCTTTCTTGTCAGCCACGTGCCCACGGTATGTGCGGGTACCGGCGAACTCGCCCAGTTTGTGGCCGACCATGTCTTCGTTCACAAGAACTGGGACGTGCTGGCGACCGTTGTGTACTGCGATGGTCAGACCGACCATTTGTGGCAGGATCATCGAACGACGCGACCAGGTCTTAACTGGTTTGCGATCGTTCTTTTCCGCCGCCACTTCGATCTTCTTCAGTAGGTGAAGATCAATAAAAGGACCTTTTTTCAGAGAACGTGGCACTGTCGTATCCCTCTATTTACTTGCGACGACGGACGATCATTTTGTCGGTACGCTTATTACCACGAGTCTTCGCGCCCTTAGTCGGGAAGCCCCATGGCGATACCGGATGACGACCACCAGAGGTACGACCTTCACCACCACCATGTGGGTGGTCAACCGGGTTCATGGCAACACCACGAACGGTTGGGCGAACGCCACGCCAGCGCTTGGCACCAGCTTTACCCAACGAACGCAGGCTGTGCTCGGAGTTCGAGACTTCGCCCAGGGTCGCACGGCATTCAGCCAGTACTTTACGCATCTCACCAGAACGCAGACGCAGGGTCACGTAGACACCTTCACGAGCGATCAGCTGAGCCGAAGCACCAGCGGAACGAGCGATTTGCGCGCCTTTACCTGGCTTCAATTCGATGCCGTGTACGGTGCTACCAACTGGAATGTTACGCAGTTGCAGAGCGTTGCCCGGCTTGATCGGTGCCAGGGCACCTGCGATCAGCTGGTCGCCAGCACTCACGCCTTTAGGGGCGATGATGTAGCGACGCTCGCCATCTGCGTACAGCAGCAGAGCGATGTGAGCAGTACGGTTTGGATCGTATTCGATACGCTCGACGGTGGCAGCGATGCCATCCTTGTCGTTGCGACGGAAGTCGACCAGACGATAATGCTGCTTATGACCACCACCCACGTGACGTGTAGTGATACGGCCATTGTTGTTACGACCACCAGACTTCGATTTTTTCTCGAGCAGCGGTGCGTGAGGAGCGCCTTTATGCAGCTCCTGGTTGACCACCTTGACCACAAAACGGCGGCCAGGGGAAGTCGGTTTGCATTTAACGATTGCCATGATGCACCCCTTCCTTACTCAGCACTGCTGCTGAAATCGAGATCTTGGCCTGGCTGAAGGGAGATAACTGCCTTCTTCCAGTCATTACGCTTGCCCAGACCGCGAGCAGTGCGCTTGCTTTTACCCAGAACGTTCAGGGTAGTCACGCGCTCTACTTTCACGCTGAACAGGCTTTCGACGGCCTTCTTGATTTCCAGCTTGGTTGCGTCAGTAGCAACCTTGAAAACGAACTGGCCTTTCTTGTCTGCCAGAACCGTAGCCTTCTCGGAAACGTGCGGGCCAAGCAGAACTTTAAATACGCGTTCCTGGTTCATCCCAGCAGCTCCTCGAATTTCTTCACGGCCGACACGGTGATCAACACCTTGTCGTATGCGATCAGACTGACCGGATCGGAACCCTGTACGTCACGAACATCGACGTGCGGCAGGTTACGAGCAGCCAGATACAGGTTCTGATCAACAGCGTCAGACACGATCAGGACGTCAGTCAGGCCCATGCCGTTCAGCTTGTTCAGCAGATCTTTGGTTTTCGGTGCTTCAACAGCGAAGTCCTGAACCACGACCAGACGATCAGTACGCACCAGCTCAGCAAGGATGGAACGCATTGCTGCGCGATACATCTTCTTGTTCAGCTTCTGGGAGTGATCCTGAGGACGAGCTGCGAAAGTGGTACCGCCGCCACGCCAGATTGGGCTACGGATAGTACCGGCACGAGCACGGCCAGTACCTTTCTGACGCCATGGGCGCTTACCGCCACCGGAAACGTCGGAACGGGTCTTTTGCTGCTTGCTACCTTGACGGCCGCCGGCCATGTAGGCCACGACTGCTTGGTGAACCAGCGTCTCGTTGAATTCGCCGCCAAATGTCAGTTCGGAAACTTCGATCGCTTGAGCGTCATTTACATTTAATTGCATGTCAGCTTCCCCTTAACCGCGAGCCTTGGCTGCTGGACGTACAACCACGTTGCCGCCAGTAGCGCCAGGAACAGCGCCCTTGACCAACAACAGATTGCGTTCAGCGTCCACGCGCACTACTTCGAGGGACTGCACGGTCACGCGCTCGGCGCCCATATGACCGGACATTTTCTTGCCCTTGAATACACGACCAGGAGTCTGGCACTGGCCGATAGAGCCTGGAACGCGGTGGGATACGGAGTTACCGTGGGTGTTATCTTGCCCGCGGAAGTTCCAACGCTTGATCGTACCCTGGAAGCCTTTACCTTTGGACTGACCGGTTACATCAACCAGCTGACCAGCAGCGAAGATTTCAGCTTTGATCAGATCGCCGGCCTGGTACTCGCCTTCTTCAAGACGGAATTCCAGTACGGTACGACCAGCAGCAACGTTCGCCTTGGCGAAGTGGCCAGCTTGAGCAGCTGTTACACGCGAAGCACGACGCTCGCCGACAGTGACTTGCACTGCACGATAGCCATCGGTCTCTTCAGTTTTGAACTGGGTGACGCGATTCGGCTCGATCTCAATGACCGTGACCGGAATGGAGACACCTTCTTCGGTGAAAATACGGGTCATACCGCATTTACGACCGACTACACCAATAGTCATGTTGTAAACCTCATGAGTGTACGGGGCTTTCACCCGCTATGGCCGCCCATTTCAGAGCGTTACACGACTAAGACCGAGTCTTAGCCGAGGCTGATCTGCACTTCCACACCGGCCGCAAGATCGAGCTTCATAAGTGCATCAACGGTTTTATCCGTTGGCTGGACGATATCCAGAACGCGCTTATGAGTACGGATCTCGTACTGGTCACGCGCGTCTTTGTTGACGTGCGGGGAGACCAGAACGGTGAACCGCTCTTTACGGGTAGGCAGTGGAATTGGACCACGCACTTGAGCACCAGTACGTTTCGCGGTTTCCACGATTTCCTGGGTGGATTGGTCGATCAGGCGATGGTCAAAAGCCTTCAACCTGATACGGATTTGCTGATTTTGCATTGGATTTCAGACTCCGGCTGCTATTCCCACCGGGCGCAATACGCCCGTTAAAAGGAGGCGCAATTCTATAGACGCCCCTGATAGGTGTCAACCCAATAAAAAAGCCCCCGCTAAGCGGGGGCTTTTTCAACTCATCAGGCAGACTCTAAAAGAGACTTACTCGATGACTTTGGCTACGACGCCAGCGCCGACGGTACGACCGCCTTCACGGATAGCGAAACGCAGACCATCTTCCATCGCGATGGTTTTGATCAGAGTGACAGTCATCTGGATGTTGTCACCTGGCATTACCATTTCAACGCCTTCTGGCAGCTCGCAGTTACCAGTCACGTCAGTTGTACGGAAGTAGAACTGTGGACGGTAGCCTTTGAAGAACGGAGTATGACGGCCGCCTTCTTCCTTGCTCAGAACATAAACTTCTGCAACGAACTTGGTGTGCGGCTTGACGGTGCCTGGCTTGACCAGAACCTGGCCACGCTCAACGTCGTCACGCTTGGTGCCGCGCAGCAGCACGCCGCAGTTCTCGCCAGCACGACCTTCGTCCAGCAGCTTGCGGAACATTTCAACGCCGGTGCAGGTAGTTTTCTGAGTGTCGCGCAGACCGACGATCTCAACTTCTTCCTGGATGCGGACGATGCCACGCTCAACACGACCAGTCACAACAGTACCGCGACCGGAGATCGAGAATACGTCTTCGATTGGCATCAGGAACGGCTTGTCGATAGCACGCTCTGGCTCTGGGATGTAGCTGTCCAGAGTTTCCACCAGCTTCTTGACAGCAGTGGTGCCCATTTCGTTGTCGTCTTGGCCGTTCAGAGCCATCAGAGCCGAACCAATGATGATTGGAGTGTCATCACCTGGGAAGTCGTAAGTGCTCAGCAGGTCGCGCACTTCCATCTCAACCAGTTCCAGCAGCTCAGCGTCGTCAACCATGTCAGCCTTGTTCAGGAAGACAACGATGTACGGTACGCCTACCTGACGGGACAGCAGGATGTGCTCACGAGTTTGCGGCATCGGACCATCAGCGGCCGAGCAAACCAGGATCGCGCCGTCCATCTGGGCAGCACCGGTGATCATGTTTTTTACGTAGTCGGCGTGACCTGGGCAGTCAACGTGTGCGTAGTGACGCACGGCCGAATCGTATTCAACGTGAGCGGTGTTGATGGTGATACCGCGTGCTTTTTCTTCCGGGGCGCTGTCGATCTTGTCGAAGTCAACCTTGGCCGAACCGAAAACTTCGGAGCAGACGCGGGTCAGAGCAGCGGTCAAAGTGGTTTTACCGTGGTCGACGTGACCGATGGTACCGACGTTGACGTGCGGCTTATTACGTTCGAACTTTTCCTTAGCCATCGAAATCACCCCTAGGAGAAGAATTTAGCAAGTCACACAAGCCATTAAAACAAAGGCAGATATTTTCATATCTGCCTTGTTATATGGAGCTCTTGAGCGGATTTGAACCGCTGACCTCACCCTTACCAAGGGTGTGCTCTACCAACTGAGCTACAAGAGCGAAAAACTTTGCACAACCTGCAAACTTGGAGCGGGTAGCGGGAATCGAACCCGCATCATCAGCTTGGAAGGCTGAGGTTCTACCACTAAACTATACCCGCGGAGCTTGCAGCTCACGCTAGAAACTGGTGGAGGGGGAAGGATTCGAACCTTCGAAGTCGTAGACGTCAGATTTACAGTCTGATCCCTTTGGCCGCTCGGGAACCCCTCCTAAGCGAGCCGGCATTCTACATCATGCCAGCCTTCTGTCAAGCATTTTTCTCATTAAAAACCTGAGGTTAGCTGCGTTGACTACGCTTCGTATCGTTGACCATTAAAGGTCTTCACTGCGAAGCGGGCGCCATTCTATGCAAACTACCCCGCGGGTGCAACCCCCTCACAAGGCATTATTTTATGTTTTAACTCATTGAATTCTTTAGAAAGGTTTTGAAGGAAGGTTTCATTCACCCTCCCGGCACTTTCTGGCGAAACCTGGACCCAGAATCCGGTCTCAGGCGAACCCGCAGCGGCGGCGCGAGCCACGACACCCAGCAGGGCCAGTTTTTGCTCCAGTTGCCTGTTCATTTCCGAACGAGCAAAGCCACCGAGATAAACGCACGTTTTTTGTGTCTCAGCGAGCTTCCCCGAAGCGCGCCTGACAAGCGCGTCTGCCGTCTCGCTCAAGAGGTGAATATCCTGTTGCGAGCCGCGGTACAAACTTAGAGGAGTGACGTCCTTGGCACGAAGCGGGGCTTCCTGTTGATGCCAGACGTAATAGAAAGCGTTCAAGACCAGCAATAACAGGAACAGCCACCGCATAGAAACCTCAGGACAAAGGACAGGCCATCGCCAGGCCGACAAAAACCAGATCAGGCACCACCCTGGCGCCAGGGACAATACCGGAAACCAGATTAGCGTCCCCTCCCGTCAGAAACACAACGAAATCCTCTCCCCAATACTGCTGCGCCATCTCAAGCTGGGTCAGAACAAACCCCCTGAGCATCAGCATGCAACCTCGCTCTACAGCTTCGACAGTCGTCCGCCCGGGAGCGAGACTCTCATGTGCACGCTCGGCAGCCAGATCGTCATAGCGAATCCGCCGGGTATGAGTGCGCAGTTGGTTGCGCATCAACGGCATGCCCGGGCAAATGAAGCCTCCGAGGTGCCCACCGTCTGCGGCCACGAAATCGGCTGTAACGGCAGTACCAAAGTCGAGCACCAGACAGGCACCCGAGGCCAGGTGAAATCCTCCTAGCAGAGCCAACCATCGGTCCAGGCCCAGCCGCTCGTAATCCTCATAACCATTTCGAACGCCAGCCATTTCTCGGCTCGGCACAGCACGCGCCACGGACACTGCGAACGCATCAACCAGCGCAGAAACCAGCGATTCGGTTTCTTCCTGGGTACGCACGCTGACAAGACGGCATTTTACGAGCTGAAACTTTCCAGCGTCGCTCAGACAAGCCAGCAGATCGCTGTCAGAACCGACCACACCTCCGTCGACCGACGTAACACCGTCAGCGCGGAGTACGCGCCACTTGATAAAGCTGTTGCCGCAATCGAGCTCAAGAATCATCACGCAACCTCAAACTGAGCTCACCACCGCTAAAACTTCTTTCCACGCCATCCACCTTCAAACGCAGCGCGCCCTGGCAATCGATACCCAGCACAACTCCATCGACTTGATTGACACCCGCAATCAATGATACTGCCCGCCCCTGCCACAGATGATGCTGCTCCCACTCTGGCTGTATTGCGGCAAATCCCGATGCCTGGTGCAGCTTCAGATATCGCCGGAGATTCTCACCCAATCGTGCCACCAGCTCATTCCGATCGAAGTAGTGCCCCGCCACAAGACTCATGGACGTCCACTGCTGGTCAACTTCCTCGCTGGATTGCATATTCACATTGATCCCAACTCCCAGGACAACGTGGCAGACGTCAGCCGGATCCCCCACCAACTCAAGCAATATCCCCGCAATCTTTCTATCACCGACCAATACATCGTTAGGCCATTTCAGACCCGCCTGCTGAATCCCCATCTCATGCAAAGTGCGCAAGACAGCGAGCCCCACGACGAGACTCAGTCCTTCTATCTGTCGCATACCGCCATCTATACGCAACACCAGGCTGTAATAGAGATTTTCTGCAAAGGGGCTGACCCACTTTCGACCGCGACGACCCCGACCAGCAGTCTGCCGCTCAGCCAAAACCAGGAACGGCGCCGCCACCCCGCGCTCTACGGAGCGCAGCGCCTCAGCATTGGTGGAGTCGGTGGAATCGAATATATGGACAGGCCACTCGCAAGCCCCCTTGGCATCAATCTCGGTCGCGTCCAAAAGTAATAATGGCCTGGCCAATTGATACCCCCGGCCTCTGATCTTATGAACAGTTAGACCCAGTTCTGCCTCCAGGTGCTGCAATTGCTTCCACACAGCACTACGACTGACACCCAGCGCAGCGCCTAGCGCCTGCCCGGAATGAAAGCGGCCATCCTTCAGAAGTTTTAGCAACGTGAGCATGCGAACTGCGCCCTGACAATGAGGCCCGCATGATAGCCATGCGCAGGACAGTTGCATAGAAACACAGAGGAACCTTTCCTGCGGGCAAAAACAAAACCCCTACCTGCGTCAGCAGATAGGGGTTTCGGAATTTAATCTTGACGATGACCTACTCTCACATGGGGAAACCCCACACTACCATCGGCGATGCATCGTTTCACTTCTGAGTTCGGGATGGGATCAGGTGGTTCCAACGCTCTATGGTCGTCAAGAAATTCGGTAGCCAGCGCGTTGCATGGGCAACGTTCCAGCGAATGGGTATGCGATAGTTTGTGTGTTGCTGCTGAGTCAGTTCGAACTTTCGGTTCGTTTCGTCTTCACA
>NZ_LHVK01000005.1 GCF_001269905.1 Pseudomonas corrugata
GACTTGCATGTGTTAGGCCTGCCGCCAGCGTTCAATCTGAGCCATGATCAAACTCTTCAGTTCAAACATCTTTGGGTTTTGAGAAAACCCTAAACTTGGCTCAGCAATCGTTGGTTACATCTTTGATTTCTCGCGGAGTAACTTGTGATGCTGATAATCTGTTGACTAGCAGTCTGACTCCACAAGCACCCACACGAATTGCTTGATTCAGTTGTTAAAGAGCGGTGGATTGAGCCTTTCGTCTCAACCGAGGCGCGCATTCTACAGCGCCCCGTGTATCTGTCAAGCGGTTATTTTGGAAGTTTTCAAAGTTTTGCTTTTCAAAACCTCAACAACTTCAACCACTTGCGCTTTCGATCTCTCGTTAGCGGGAGGCGAATTCTACAGCGTTAGTCGCTGCTGTCAACACCTCTTTTTCACCGCTTTCGACCGAGAAGATCGAGCGTCAACCGAGCCAGACAACCTGCCCTGTCAACTCCTTCCGCGACTTCGATGAACTGAAGCCCTGCCTCGCCTGAAACCTTCTAACTCATTGAAACTCAAGGAGTTTTCCGTTTCGACTGCGCCGGAAGTGGGGCGAATTATAGAGACTCAGAATCTGCCGTCAACACCTATTTACAGTCTTACTCAGATTTCAGCGTGATACGCGCAAAAGCCTTCTTGCCCGCCTGGCATACATGGGTGGAACCCAGCTCATACATATAGGTGCGATCCACGACCTCACCATCTATACGCACCCCACCCGAACCCAGAAGGTCTCGCGCCATTGCCGCATTCTTGACCAATCCAGCCTTATTAAGGACTGCTGCAATTGGCATAGACTCGGAAGCAGACAGCTCGATCTCCGGCAGGTCATCCGGAAGCTCGCCATCCTTCATGCGATTACCCGCCGCACGGTGAGCATTCGCCGCAGCCTCTTCGCCATGGAAGCGGGCAACGATTTCTTCAGCCAGCTTGATTTTGATATCCCGCGGATTGGCTCCCGCCTCGACATCTGCGCGGAAGGCATTGATCTCATCCATGGAGCGGAAGCTCAAGAGCTCGAAATAACGCCACATCAACACGTCAGGAATGGAGACCAGCTTGCTGTACATGACTCCCGGCGCTTCTTGAATGCCAACGTAGTTGCCCAACGACTTGGACATCTTCTTCACACCATCCAGGCCTTCCAGCAGGGGCATGGTCAGGATGCACTGAGCTTCCTGACCATAACCACGCTGCAGCTCACGCCCCATCAGCAGGTTGAACTTCTGATCCGTACCGCCGAGCTCAACGTCTGCGCGCAATGCGACCGAGTCATAGCCCTGCACAAGCGGGTAGAGAAACTCATGGATGGCGATTGGCTGATTGGTTGTATAGCGCTTATCGAAATCATCACGCTCGAGCATGCGAGCCACAGTGTACTGGGACGTCAGGCGAATGAAGTCCGCCGGCCCCATCTTGTCCATCCAAGTGGAGTTGAAAGCCACTTCGGTCTTGGCCGGATCGAGAATCTTGAACACCTGAGTCTTATAGGTCTCGGCGTTATCGAGCACCTGTTCGCGAGTCAGCGGCGGACGCGTTGCACTCTTCCCGCTCGGATCACCAATCATCCCGGTGAAGTCACCGATGAGAAAGATAACCTGATGCCCCAGATCCTGGAACTGGCGCAGCTTGTTAATAAGCACGGTATGGCCCAAGTGCAGATCGGGCGCCGTCGGATCGAAACCAGCCTTGATACGCAGCGGTTGCCCGCGCTTGAGCTTCTCCACCAGCTCGGACTCGACCAACAGTTCTTCCGCACCACGTTTGATCAGCGCTAGCTGCTCTTCAACCGACTTCATAACAGACCCGCAAGGCTCAGATTCAAAGGGCCCCAACCATACAAGATCGCGCACCAAATACAAGGTTTGCCCAGCGCGCGGACACCAATCCGCAAGCAGAGCGCGGGCGGGCTTGCTTCAAAGGGGTTTTGGTTATATTTTATACAGTTATTTCATCTTCATCATGTCATTCATCTTTTCCAATTCATATTTTCAAAAGCCAAATTACCTATGACCACCGAACCGTCTAAAGCGCCGCCGCTTTACCCAAAGACCCATCTGCTTGCCGCAAGTGGCATCGCAGCCCTCCTTAGCCTGGCGCTCCTGGTGTTTCCTTCCAGCGATGTTGAAGCCAAAAAGACGACTCTGAGCCTTGAACTGGAAAGTCCTGCTGAACAACTGACACAAGAACAAGACGCTGTCGAAACCGCTCAAGCCACAAACGAATCGGCCTCCTCTCCTTTCGCGCAGATAGACGATGGTTCCGAAGTCACATCCGAGGCCGCCCAGGGGCAGCCTCCAGCTGTGGAAGAGAAGCCGGGACACCATGAGGTGATCGTAGCCAAAGGCGACACGCTCTCTACCCTTTTCGAAAAGGTTGGCCTGCCCGCCGCATCGGTCCACGAAGTTCTGGCCAGTGACAAACAAGCCAGGGAATTCGCTCAGTTGAGACACGGCCAGAAGCTCGAATTCGAGCTCAGCCCGGAAGGACAGTTGACCAGCCTGCGCACCCGGCTGAGTGACCTGGAAACCATTACCCTGACCAAAGATGACAAGGGTTATGTGTTCAACCGCACGATCGCCAAACCTATCGTGCGCTCGGCGTACGCTCATGGCGTGATCAACAGCTCGCTCTCGCAATCGGCCGCACGCGCCGGCCTTTCCCACAGCCTGACAATGGACATGGCCAATGTTTTTGGCTACGACATCGATTTCGCCCAGGATATACGCCAGGGCGACGAATTCGATGTCATCTACGAACAGAAAATGGTCAACGGAAAGAGCGTCGGCAACGGCCCGATCCTGTCCGCGCGGTTCACCAACCGTGGCAAGACATACACGGCAGTGCGCTACATCAACAAACAAGGCAACAGCAGTTACTACACCGCCGACGGCAACAGCATGCGCAAGGCATTCATCCGTACACCGGTTGACTTCGCCCGCATCAGCTCAAAGTTCTCCGCGGGCCGCAAACACCCGATCCTGAACAAGATCCGCGCTCACAAGGGCGTCGACTATGCCGCTCCCCGTGGCACGCCCATCAAGGCCGCGGGCGATGGCAAGGTATTGTTGGCGGGACGTCGTGGCGGTTATGGCAACACGGTAATCATCCAGCACGGCAATACCTATCGCACCTTGTACGGCCACATGCAGGGCTTCGCCAAAGGCGTGAAGACAGGCAGTACCGTCAAGCAAGGCCAAGTGATCGGATATATCGGTACCACCGGCCTGTCCACCGGACCGCATCTGCACTATGAGTTCCAGGTCAATGGCGTTCACGTCGATCCACTTGGCCAGAAATTGCCGATGGCCGACCCGATCGCCAAGTCCGAGCGCGCGCGCTTCATGGCTCAAAGCCAACCCCTGATGGCTCGCATGGATCAAGAAAAAGCCACGCTGCTGGCCTCGAGCAAACGCTAAGCCATGGCGCTTTATATTGGTGTGATGTCCGGAACCAGTCTGGATGGCCTGGATATCGCACTGCTTGAATTGACCCCGGCGATCAGATTGGTCGCCACGCACTACATCCCCATGCCCGACGCGCTACGCACTGAGCTGCTTGGCTTGTGCAGCAGCGGGCCCGACGAGATCGCCCGCTCCGCCATTGCCCAGCAGAACTGGGTACGACTGGCGGCACAAGGCATTCATGCACTGCTGGACAGCCAGAAGCTCAAGCCGGAGGATGTCAGGGCGATTGGCAGCCATGGCCAGACCATTCGTCACGAGCCCGCACGGGGCTTTACCGTGCAGATCGGCAACCCCGCACTGCTGAGCGAACTGACCGGCATTACCGTCGTCAGTGACTTCCGCAGCCGCGATGTCGCTGCTGGCGGACAGGGCGCGCCGCTGGTCCCGGCCTTTCACGAAGCGCTGTTTGACGGGCGGGCCGGCCACCGTGCCGTGTTGAATGTCGGCGGTTTCAGCAATCTCAGCCTGATAGAACCTGAAAAATCCGTGGCCGGTTTCGATTGTGGCCCGGGCAACGTATTACTGGATGCCTGGATTCACCAGCAGCGCAACGAGCATTTTGATCGCGACGGCCAGTGGGCCGCGAGCGGCAAGGTAGAGCCGACATTGCTCAAGACCCTGCTCAGCGACCCTTTCTTTCTGAGCAAGGGCCCTAAAAGTACCGGGAGGGAAGTGTTCAACCTGCCCTGGTTGACCCGGCATCTGTCGCATTTGCCCGCTTTCGCTGCCGAAGACGTGCAGGCAACATTGCTTGAGTTGACGGCGCTGACCATCGTCGAATCATTGCAAAGTGCCCAACCGTATACTGATGAATTACTGGTCTGCGGCGGCGGCGTGCACAACCGCACGCTGATGAAGCGTCTGGCCGATCTCCTGCCAGGCACCAAGGTCAGCAGCACGATTGTTTACGGCGTAGATCCGGATTGGGTTGAAGCCATGGCTTTCGCGTGGCTCGCGCATTGCTGCCTGGAAAACATTCCTGCAAATCGCCCAAGCGTTACAGGCGCAAGCGGCTTGCGCGTACTCGGCGCCATCTACCCCACCTGATTTCGCCTGGCTGATTTTCGTATAGCAAAACGCCGCAGTGCCTTGGGCACCGCGGCGTCATGTTGAAGCTACCGAGGGGCGATCAGATCGAGAACGAAGAACCGCAACCACAGGTGGTAGTAGCGTTCGGGTTCTTGATCACGAAGCGTGAGCCTTCGAGACCTTCCTGGTAGTCCACCTCAGCGCCGGCCAGATACTGGAAGCTCATTGGATCAACCACCAGACTGACGCCTTCGCGTTCGACGATAGTGTCATCTTCAGCCACCTCTTCATCGAATGTGAAGCCGTACTGAAAACCTGAACAACCGCCGCCCGTCACGAAGACGCGCAGCTTCAAACGATCATTTCCCTCTTCATCGACGAGGCTCTTCACCTTGTGCGCGGCACCGTGAGTGAATTGCAAAGCCGTGGGAGTGAAGGTTTCGACGCTCATGCTGAATATCTCCCGGCGCTGACGCCGCCATAATGCCTGATGGCGGGCATTATCCGCTTCTCCTAGAAAATTGGTCAACTATTGAAAAAGCAGCGGCAAGCTTCGAGCTTTAAGCCGCAAGCCTGAGGCTCGCAGCTTATAGCTGGAAACTGCTTCTACGGCAGCATCCCCGCATGGGACAAGCCCAGCCGCTCATCCAGGCCGAACAGGATGTTCAAATTCTGCACTGCCTGACCAGACGCGCCCTTGACCAGGTTATCAATGACCGATAACACCACGACCAGATCGCCATCCTGTGGACGATGCACCGCAATCCGGCAGACGTTGGCACCTCGTACACTGCGTGTTTCCGGGTGGCTGCCGGCCGGCATCACGTCGACGAACGGTTCGTCGGCATAACGCTTCTCGAACAGTGCCTGCAAGTCCACGGAGCGATCGGCAACGGTTGCGTACAGCGTAGAGTGAATGCCGCGGATCATTGGCGTCAGGTGTGGCACGAACGTCAGGCCGACGTCCTTGCCCGCCGCCCGGCGTAGGCCCTGGCGGATTTCCGGCAGATGACGATGACCTTTGACGGCGTAAGCTTTCAGGCTTTCCGATGTCTCGGAATACAACGAACCGACGCTGGCACCGCGACCGGCGCCACTGACACCTGATTTGCAATCGGCGATCAGACGCGAGGCATCGGCAAGGCCGGCCTCAAGCAGCGGCAGGAAGCCCAATTGCGTAGCGGTCGGATAACAACCCGGTACCGCGATCAGCCTCGCCTGCCTGATTTTTTCGCGATTGACTTCCGGCAGTCCGTAGACCGCCTCGTCCAGCAGATCAGGGGCACCGTGGGGCTGCCCGTACCATTTGGCCCACTCATCTGCGTCCTGCAGGCGGAAGTCCGCCGACAGGTCGATGACCTTGGTCCCGGCGGCCAGCAGTTCACCCGCCAGAGCGTGGGCGACACCATGAGGCGTAGCGAAGAACACTACATCGCAGGCGCCCAGAGTCTTGACGTCCGGAACGCTGAACGCCAGGCCATCGTAATGGCCTCGCAGGTTCGGATACATGTCGGCAACGGCCAGACCAGCCTCGGATCGGGAGGTAATGACCACCACCTCAGCTTGCGGATGCTGTGCCAACAGACGCAGCAGTTCGACACCGGTGTAACCCGTGCCGCCGACGATACCGACCTTGACCATAAACCTGCCCTCAACAAACCCACTGGAAAGCCGTCGATGATAGGGGCCGCGCGGCTTGCCGACAACCGCCAAGGTGACGTGTGGCCGCATGAATGACTACTATCGAACTACCGTAAACTGGGAATCACCAAAAATGCTCTATCTGTGGCTCAAAGCACTTCACATTGTCAGTCTGGTCTGCTGGTTCGCTGGCCTGTTCTATCTGCCTCGCCTGTTTGTCTATCACGCTCAAAGCGAGGACAGCGTGAGCAAGGAACGCTTCAGCATCATGGAGCGCAAGTTGTATCGCGGCATCATGGGACCCGCGATGATTGCCACCCTGGTGTTTGGTATCTGGCTGCTCAGCCTCAACGCCGGCGCCTATTTCAGCCAGGGTGGCTGGATGCATGCAAAGCTGACCCTGGTGGTGGTTCTGATCGGTTATCACCATATGTGCGGCGCCCAGGTAAAACGCTTCGCTCGCGGCGAAAACATCCGCAGTCATGTCTTCTATCGCTGGTTCAATGAAGTACCGGTATTGATATTACTGGCTATCGTCATCCTGGTCGTCGTTCGGCCGTTCTAACCTCCAATCGCACTTCATCCGGGGCACTTTCAATGTCGCTACCCGCATTGCTTGAACAACGCTTGCGCCTGCCCGTCGTGGCGGCGCCGATGTTTCTGATCTCCAATCCACAGCTGGTGCTGGCTTGCTGTCGTAATGGCATAGTTGGCAGCTTCCCGGCACTGAACCAGCGCGAAAGCAGCGGTTTCAAGATATGGCTGGAAGAAATCGAAGCGGGGCTGGCGAGCATGGCGAACCCGGCGCCCTATGCGGTCAACCTGATCGTCCACCAAAGCAATCCGAGACTCCAGGCTGACCTCGCCATCTGCATCGAGCACAAGGTGCCGATCGTTATCACCAGCCTCGGCGCAATCAAGGAATTGGTCGACGCCGTTCATAATTACGGAGGCCTGGTATTTCACGACGTGACCACACGTCGTCATGCCGAGAAAGCCGCCGAAGCCGGTGTTGACGGGCTGATCGCCGTTGCCGCCGGTGCGGGCGGACATGCTGGGACCTGGAGCCCATTTTCGCTGGTCGCCGAAATCCGCCAGTTCTTCGACAAGACCGTGCTGCTTGCGGGATGTCTGAACCACGGCCATCAGATTCTGGCTGCGCAGATACTCGGCGCTGATTTGGCCTACCTGGGAACACGCTTTATCGGCACGACTGAAAGTCACGCGCCTGACGCCTATAAAGAGATGTTGCTCACATCCCGAGCCGCGGACATCGTGCATACTCCCGCCGTGTCCGGTGTGCCGGCGAGTTTCATGCGCCAAAGCCTGGAAAACGCAGGTTTTGACCTGACCGCCCTGCAAGGCAAAAGTGACGCAGCTTCCGGTTCGAAACTCAAACCATTGAACGATGAAGCCAAAGCCTGGAAAACCGTCTGGTCCGCAGGTCAGGGCGTTGGGGAAATAAGTGATTTGCCAAACGTCGACCAGTTGGTGGCACGCCTGGATGAAGAATACCGTAAGGCCCAGGCCCGAGCGGTACAGCTTGGCGGCCGATGGCCCCGCTGAAATCGGCCTGATCAAGCAACATTAAACTTTCAATGACAAGGATGCCCGGCATGAGCGAAACCCGTTTCAACATCGTATTCGACGGAGCCCTACTGCCGGGCGTCGATGCGGCCACAGCCAAACTCAACCTCGCCAACCTGTTCAGGAGCGACATCAGCGCCATCGAGCGACTGTTCGGCGGACACAAGGTGGCCCTGAAAAGCAACCTGTCCCAAACCGAGGCGCAGAAGTATCTGGAAGCCCTCAACCAGAGCGGGATTGATGCACGCATCGAAGCCGAGCCAAGCCTCCAGCTGAATCTCGACGAAGTGCAGCAATCGTCACAGTCAACGACAGCGCGCGCCCCTGAATCGCTCATCGAGCCGATCTCCCCTTATGCGCCACCCCGGGCCCAGGTCGGTGACGCTGTTGCCGAGTACGCCACACTCAAGCCGTTCAGCTTCGAAGGACGTATCGGGCGCCTGCGATACCTGGCCTGGACCATGGCCCTGACCCTGGTCGTGATGCTGGTGGTCGGCGTGGCCTTTGCTCTTGGGGCAGCATGGATTTTCACCTCGGGTTCGATAGCTGCAATGATCGTCGGTGGTTTGCTGGCAGCGGTCGTATTCCTCGGTTTTGCCTTCGTCAGTATCCAGTTCAACGTCCAGCGCCTGCATGATCTTGGCTGGTCCGGCTGGCTGTGGCTGCTGAACCTCATCCCGTTCGTGGGCAGCGTCTTTCCGTTTGTGCTTATTTTCGCTCCCGGCAATGAAGGCGCCAATCGCTATGGCCCTCCTCCCCCACGTAACAACACCGGGGTCAAGGTGCTCGCGTCGCTCTGGCTCGTCATGATCGTACTGATCATCTTCGCCACGGTCGCTGGCGTCTTCAGTGCCATCGAACAGGATTACGGCACCGGCTCGCTGAGCAGCTATGAGAGCAGCGAATCCATGGATGAAGATGCAGCCGAACCTGCCGAAGAACCTGCCGAGGCAGAGGCACCTTCTGTAGACTCCGAGGAACAGTAAGCGCCCTTCGTTCCAGTGACAGTCAAGTCCACAGGCGACGGGCCGTTGCGATGGAGAACTGCATGACCCGTTACGCCCTGATCACTGGTGCCTCCGGTGGCATTGGCCTGGCCATGGCCGAAGCCTTGGCCAGGCGCGGCCGCAATCTGCTGCTGGTGGCCCGACAGCGTGATCGGTTGGAAAGTATTGCAATAGAATTGACCCAGCGGTTTGGCGTGGAGGTACTTTTTCGGGCATGCGACCTGGGAGAGCCGCTACGTCTTTCAGGTTTCCTGCTGGAGCTGGAGGAAAGCGAGCGGCAGATCGATCTGCTGGTCAACTGCGCGGGGATTGGTACCTGTGGCCCATTCCTGGGCCAGGACTGGATGACTGAACAGGACCTGATCGAAGTCAACATCCTCGCCCTGACACGCCTCTGTCACGCCGTCGGTAATAGCATGGCACTGCATGGGGGCGGTCAGATCCTGAACGTCGCCTCGATTGCAGCTTTCCAGCCGGGCCCCTGGATGAGCACCTACTACGCCAGCAAGGCCTTTGTGCTGCACTTCTCCGAAGCCCTGCGAGTCGAACTGAAGAAATGTGCTATCAAGGTGTCGGTCCTTTGCCCAGGCCCGACCCAAACCGGTTTCTTCGCCAAGGCACATCTCGACGAACAGAAACTCAAGGACGGTAAACTGCTGATGAGCCCGGAAGAAGTGGCGCTGTATGCCGTGCGCGCGCTCGACAGAAACCGGGCAATCATCATCCCCGGGCGCCGCAACCGCTGGCTCGCCGCGCTGCCGCGGCTAGGCTCGCGATGGATGGTGCGGAGCATCGCCGGCCTGATCAACAAGGCGTACTGCCCACGCTGAATGAAATTTGAATGGAAACCCGGGCTCAACCGCCGAACCTTCAGTACACTCGACTTCCACAACCAAAGGGAGAAACAGCTGTGGATACTTTGTTTACCAAGATCATCAACCGGGAAATCCCCGCGAATATCCTCTACGAGGATGACCAGGTCCTGGCATTCCACGACATCGCCCCACAGGCGCCAGTACATTTCCTGGTCATTCCGAAAAAGCCGATTCGCACCCTCAACGACCTGACCGAGGAAGACAAAGCACTGGCCGGGCATATCCTGTTCACAGCCCAGCGCCTCGCCAGAGAACAGGGCTGCGAGGACGGCTTCCGGGTGGTGATGAACTGCAATGAACTGGGTGGGCAGACCGTCTATCACATTCATATGCACGTACTCGGGCAGCGCCAGATGAACTGGCCACCGGGTTGATACCCTGACCCAACGCAAATCCTGAGCGGCCGATTGGGTTAAACTGGCTGCCATGATTTTTCCGGAGGTAAGCATGACTACCCAACGTCACTACTCGCCGATTGACCGCCTGCTGTTGCAAGCCGATGCCGCCATGCGCACGCTGTTGCCCTTCAGTGGTCAACCGTATCGCCCATCACCGGCCATCGTACAGCCGGATACGCAACTGAGTGACGAGCAAACCCGCCATGTTGCTGGGCTGATGCGTATAAACCATACCGGCGAAGTCTGTGCCCAGGCGCTCTATCAGGGCCAGGCGCTGACCGCAAAGCTGCCGAAGGTACGCGAAGCGATGGAGCACGCCGCCGAGGAAGAAGTCGACCATCTGGTCTGGTGCGAACAACGCATTCGCCAGCTGGGCAGCCACACCAGCGTACTGAATCCACTGTTCTACGGGATGTCATTCGGGATTGGCGCAGTGGCCGGGCTGATCAGCGATAAAGTCAGCCTCGGCTTTGTTGCGGCGACCGAGCATCAAGTGTGTAAACACCTGAATGAACACCTGGATCAATTGCCGGCGG
The DNA here is from genome assembly GCF_001269905.1 of Pseudomonas corrugata. Classification (GTDB taxonomy): domain Bacteria; phylum Pseudomonadota; class Gammaproteobacteria; order Pseudomonadales; family Pseudomonadaceae; genus Aquipseudomonas; species Aquipseudomonas corrugata. Next base: position 10,565 of record NZ_LHVK01000005.1, read on the forward strand.
AGGATGAAAAATCGCGGGCGATCCTGGAACAGATGCGCGAGGATGAAGAGCATCATGCCGAAAGTGCCCTGGAGGCCGGTGGTTTCCGCTTTCCAGCGCCAGTGAAATTCGGCATGAGCCTGCTGGCGAAGGTCATGACCAAGAGTACTTATCGGATCTGACGGAAGCGTCCCCGTGACAAGGTGATTTATCCCTATGCTTCAGGAACAAAAAAGGCGACTTCCGTCGCCTTTTTCAATACCCGAGATTCAGCGCGGCATGTTGCGCGCGTAGAAAATTTCCAGCATCTCATGCTTCACACGCTCTTCCACCTGATCACGCTGTTCAGCAGACAGGTTGCTGGTCGCATCGCCGAACAGGTAGTTGTCCAGCTCGAAATCCTTGAGCAGCATCTTGGTGTGGAACAGGTTTTCCTGATACACGTTCACGTCGGTCATCTGATACGCGTCGCGGGTGTCTTCGGACAGGTAGTTCTGAATCGAATTGATCTCGTGATCGATGAAGTGCTTGTGACCTTCCACGTCGCGGGTGAAACCACGCACGCGGTAATCCACGGTCACGATATCCGAGTCGAACTGGTGGATCAGGAAGTTGAGTGCCTTGAGCGGTGAAATGACGCCACAGGTCGAAACATCGATGTCCACACGGAACGTCGCAATACCGTCCACCGGGTGTATTTCCGGGTAGGTATGTACCGTGATGTGGCTCTTGTCGAGGTGGGCCAGGATGATTTCGGGCAATGGACCCGGGGACTCTTCGATCTGGCTGTCGGTCGGTGTCACCGGCTCTTCCGAGATCAGAATGGTCACGCTGGCGCCCTGGGGTTCATAGTCCTGACTGGCGATGTTCAGGATGTTGGCACCAATGATATCGACAACTTCCGTGAGGATCTGCGTGAGGCGCTTGGCGTTGTACTCTTTATTGATGTACTCGACGTAGGCCTGCTGGTCTTGCGGGGTTTCCGCATAGCAGATGTCATAGATGTTGAAGCTCAAGGTCTTTGTCAGGTTGTTGAAACCATGGAGCTTGAGTTTGCTTTTCACCGTTTGAAAACTCTCTGTGTATTGCGGCCCGGCCGCGTGATCAAGCATGCCCGTCAGATACGAATGACGCATCTGCGTAGGACGGTTAACACCTCTTCGCGATGGCGATTTTGGTTGTCTGTCCAGGCAAGCGACCGGTCAGGAGACCGGCCACTGCCCTGAAAAAAGTGGCGCATTATGCAGACGTCGGCTTCTGACCGCCAGAGCTTGCACCGCTTTTATGATGGTTGGATGTCGATTCAACCCAATTCGATGATTTCATAATCGTGGGTGATTTCAACACCCGCTGCGCCGAGCATGATCGAAGCCGAGCAGTATTTCTCGGCCGACAGCTCAATGGCACGCTTTACCTGGGCTTCCTTCAGGCCCCGGCCCTTTACCACGAAGTGCATGTGGATCTTGGTGAACACTTTCGGGTCCTCGGTAGCGCGCTCCGCATCCAGGAAGGCCTCACAGCTTTCGACAGCCTGGCGCGACTTCTTGAGAATGCTGACGACGTCGAAGTTACTGCAACCTCCTACACCCAGCAGGAGCATTTCCATCGGCCGGACACCCAGGTTCCGACCACCGGCTTCCGGCGGGCCGTCCATGACGACCACATGACCACTGCCTGACTCACCGAGGAACATGGCTTCGCCAGCCCATTGGATGCGTGCCTTCATCGCCAAGACTCCACTGTCTAAAAAAGGGTCGCCAGCTTAGCACAGCCCCCCGGCATGACAGACCTTGCCGTAGGTCGCCTGGGCCATCTCCATCCAGGTAAATTCTCGAATCAATCGGGAGTGCCTCTGTTAAGCTTGCGCCCAACAGCTGGCGTATCGCCAGCTCGTAGCGATTTGCCATTCGCGCCCATAAGAAAAACCAGACCAACACTCCGCGCAGTATTTCGGGACACAACCATGGTTGCCATTACTCCCACATTCAAGATCAAGAACCTCGACAAACTCTTGATGCATTGCCAGCGTCGGCGCTATCCAGCCAAACACAACATCATTTGCGCAGGCGACCGTTCCGAAACGCTATTTTTTATCATCAAGGGCTCGGTCACCATCCTGATCGAGGACGATGACGGGCGGGAGATGATCATCGCGTATCTCAACTCCGGAGACTTCTTCGGTGAGCTGGGATTGTTCGAACAGGCCGGCAAGGAACAGGAACGCAGCGCCTGGGTACGGAGCAAGATCGAATGTGAGGTCGCGGAAATCAGCTACAGCAAATTCAGGGAGTTATCCCTGCAAGATCCTGACATTCTTTACGTACTTAGCGGACAAATCGCACAGCGCCTGCGCAATACCACCCGCAAGGTAGGCGACCTTGCCTTCTTCGACGTGACCGGTCGAGTCGCCCGCTGCCTGTTGGAACTGTGCAAGCAACCCGATGCCATGACGCACCCCGACGGCATGCAGATCAAGGTCACCCGGCAGGAAATCGGTCGGATTGTCGGTTGCTCTAGGGAGATGGTGGGTCGTGTACTCAAGGATCTGGAGGAACGCAACCTGGTCAACGTCAAGGGCAAGACCATGGTGGTGTTCGGAACGCGCTAGACCAGTGCGCGGAATAGATCACGATAAAGTCCCTCAAGTCGCTCCAGCGCATGGGGGGCCGGGAATTTCTCGTGCAGGGCGATGTGACTCTCGGCACGCACGCGTTGCTCCAAACCGCAGGTTTCATTGAAGCGGTTGACTGCGGCGACCATCGACTCGCGTTCGTTTTCCAGCAAAAGTGCCCCATGCACCAGGCCTACCGGGCGTTGCCCCCCCTTGCTCTGACGCCAGCGCTGAGCGGTGCCGACCATTTTCCGGCCGTCGAGATTGACGTTGAATCGCCCGTCGCAAAACGCTCCGTCCACCTCGCCCAGCGAAGCCACACCGCCCAGCTCGTCCAGCAACTGGCAGATGGGATCGCACAATCGGCGATACGCGGTTTCGATCCGACCGTGGTCGCCTTCGCTACGGGGTGGTGCATAGACCAGCGCAATATTGACCGTCGCGGCCGATTGCGGCACCGGCTCGCCACCGGTTTCGCGCAGCAGGACAGGCCAGCCGTTGGCAGCCGAAACTTCGCAAGCGAGGTCGAACCCCGGCAGGCGACTCAAACGGCGCGGCATCACCAACGCACGGTCATTGGGTCGCCAGAACAGCAGGCCAAATTCGGCATCGCCCGCGCAGATACTGGCCAACAGCTCCTGTTCGGCTTGCAGTCCAGCTTCGACGCAAAGAGAGATCACCGACGGCATCGGATCAATCCAGCGCCGAACCCGTCACCGGAGTGCCACGCTCGGGGAAGAACAGGCGTTGCAACTCCGTACCCGGATTTTCGGCCCGCATGAACGCCTCCCCCACCAGGAACGAGTACACATCGCTGACTTCCATCAGCTCGACATCGGCCCGATTGAGAATGCCACTCTCGGTGATGACCAGGCGATCACGGGGGATACGCGGCAACAGATCCAGCGTAGTTTCCAGGCTGACTTCAAAGGTGTGCAGGTTGCGGTTGTTCACGCCGACCAGTTTGGTGTCGAGGGTCTTCAGGGCCCGCTCCAGTTCGTCGCCATCATGCACTTCCACCAGCACATCCAACCCCACATCCTTGGCGACGGAGGCCAGTTCGGCCATTTTCACGTCGTCCAGCGCGGAGACTATCAATAGCACGCAGTCGGCACCCAAGGCTCTGGCTTCCACGATCTGATAGGGATCGACCATGAAGTCCTTGCGAATCACCGGCAACCTGCACGCTGCACGCGCCTGCTTCAGATAGTCATCGTGACCCTGAAAAAAATCGATATCAGTGAGCACCGAGAGGCAAGTCGCACCGCCCTTCTCGTAGCTGCGGGCGATATCGGCTGGTACGAAATGCTCACGGATCACACCCTTGCTGGGTGAAGCCTTCTTGATTTCGGCAATCACGGCCGGATGTTTTTTCTTCGCCTGATTGATCAGTGCGTTGGCAAAGCCACGGGGAGCATCCGCTGCACGCGCCAGGCTTTCCAACTCGGCCAGACTGACCCGGGCCCTGCGCTCGGCTACTTCCTCAGCCTTGCGGGCCAGAATTTTTTCCAGAACCGTTGGCACGCTCATCCTTCGTTCTCCACTTTGAATACGGCAGTAAAGGCGCCCAGCTCTTCAAGCTTCTCCCGAGCCAGGCCGGTATGCAATGCGTCATGGGCCAGTTCCACGCCTTGCTTGAGGCTGCTGGCGTGGTCGGCGGCGTACAAAGCAGCACCGGCGTTGAGCACGATCATTTCCGCGGCCTTCTGGCCATTCTCGGTCTTGCGACGCCCCAGGGCATCACGGATCAACTCCAGCGACTCGGCCGGTCCACCCACGGCCAGGCCATGCAGACTCTGACTCTTCATACCCAGGTCCTCAGGTTCGACCCAGTATTCGCTGATCTGGTCATTTTTAAGTTCAGCCACGAAGGTCGGTGCCGCCAGGCTGAATTCGTCCAGGCCATCCTTCGAATGGACCACCAGAACGTGCTTGCTGCCCAGGCGCTGCAAGACTTCCACCAACGGCCGGCACAACGCCTGACTGAACACGCCCACCACCTGATGTTTCACGCCGGCCGGATTCGTAAGCGGGCCGAGCATGTTGAACAGGGTACGCAGGCCCAGGTCGCGACGTGGTGCGGCCGCATGCTTCATGGCGCTGTGATGGGTCTGGGCAAACATGAAGCCGATGCCCACGTTATCGATGCAGCGCGCCACCTGGACCGGCGTCAGGTTCAGGTAGATACCGGCCGCTTCCAGCAAGTCGGCACTGCCGCTCTTGCCTGAAACCGCTCGATTGCCGTGCTTGGCGACGGTGCAACCGGCGGCCGCGACGACGAAGGCCGAGGCAGTTGACACGTTGAAGATATTGGCACCATCACCGCCGGTGCCCACCACGTCCACAACGCCGTCCAGGGTCTTGAGTTCGACCTTGTCCGCCAACTCGCGCATCACCGAGACCGCGCCGACGATTTCGTCGATGCTTTCGCTCTTCATGCGCATGGCCATCATGAATGCACCAATCTGCGCATCCGTGCACTGTCCGGTCATGATTTCGCGCATCACGTCGCGCATCTCGTCGGTGCTCAGATCGAGATGACCAACGATACGCCCCAGGGCTGTCTTGATATCCATGGAAAGTCCTTAGCGCGTGCCGCCGGTTTGTTTGAGGAAGTTGGCGAACAGTTCGTGGCCCTGTTCGGTAAGAATGGACTCAGGGTGAAACTGCACACCCTCAATGTTCAACGTTTTGTGGCGCAGCCCCATGATTTCATCCACCGAACCGTCTTCCAGTTGGGTCCAGGCGGTCAGTTCCAGGCAGTCCGGCAGGGTTTCGCGCTTGACGATCAGGGAGTGATAGCGAGTGACGGTGAGCGGACGGTTCAGGCCCTCGAACACGCCCTTGTTTTCATGAAATACCGGGCTGGTCTTACCGTGCATGACCTGCCGGGCCCGCACCACGTCGCCGCCAAAGGCCTGGCCGATCGATTGATGGCCCAGGCAGACGCCGAGGATGGGCAGTTTGCCCGCGAAATACTTGATGGCCTCGATGGAGACACCCGCCTCGGTCGGCGTGCACGGCCCTGGTGACACCACAATGCGCTCAGGCTTGAGAGCTTCGATCTCGGCAATGGTCAATTCGTCGTTGCGCACGACCTTCACCTCGGAGCCCAACTCGCCGAGGTACTGCACAACGTTGTAGGTAAAGGAGTCGTAATTATCGATCATCAGCAACATGGCGTAAGCAACCTATTGAATTCACTGACTTTAAATACAGCCTTCGAAGAGAACCCGCACGGTGCTGCGCTTGGCCGGGCAAATCGTGCGCCAGCGAAACGGCTTTCAAACGGGCAAAGAAGGCAAATCGGTACAGGTCCGGCAAGGCCGGCAGAGAACGGTCAGGCGCGCCAACGCCAACGGGCGTGAGCCTTGATCATTTGATCCAGAAGTTTGCTGACAATCGACACGGGGGAAGTCTCGTTCATACGTCCGGGCACAGTAGCTTAGCTGGGCGGAGCGCGCAATATGAGCGAGCCGAAGGGCTTGCAAACAATCACAACGTTCCGGATGGATGGCCGAACGCAAAAGGTCTGGCGCTGTCGTTATTCCAACAACGACAAGACAAAACGGACTTTGCCCATGATCAAACAAACGTTGTTCATACCTGTCACCGCTTGCTTGCTGGCGATGACCAGCATCCACACAAGCGCAGCCCCCTACTCCAGCTTCATCGTCTTCGGCGACAGCCTCAACGACGCCGGCCAGCTCACCGACCCCGACGGCCCGGCCGGAGCGACCCGGCGCTTTACCAACCGCACCGGCCCGATCTACCTGGATGGCAGCGGCGAAGTCTATTCCGCCAATGCCACCCAACTGCTGGGTGAACGGTTGGGCTACTCCGCGGATGAAACCGCCGCCTCCACCTCGGCAGCCCGTGCCAACGCGGGACTGGCGGACGGCAACAACTGGGCCGTAGGCGGCTATCGCACCGATCAGATTCTCGACTCGCTCACCACCGTTTCCGATACCGGCGAGCGTAGTCGTGCCGGCTACCTGGCCAACGGGCTGCGCGCAGACCCGAATGCGCTGTATTACATTTCCGGTGGCGGCAACGACTTTCTCCAGGGCCTGGTATTGACCCCTCGGCAGGCGCAGGACGCCGCGGACCGCCTGGCCAACAGTGTCCAGACCCTGCAAACAGCGGGCGCCCGATACCTGATGGTCTGGCTGCTGCCCGACCTGGGCCTGACGCCAGCCTTGAACGGAACCCCTTTGCAGAATGCCGTCTCGCAGCTAAGCAATCAGTTCAACCAGCAGTTGATCACCCGACTGCAAGGTATCGACGCCGAAGTCATCCCTCTGAACATTCCATTGTTGTTGCAGGAAAGCTTCGCTGATCCCGCACGGTTCGGCTTTGCCAGCGGTACGAATCTCATCGCTACTTGCTTCAGCGGCAACAGCTGCACCGAAAACACCACCTATGGCATCCACAGCGCCACACCTGACCCGAGCAAACTGGTCTACAACGACTCGGTCCACCCTACCGAAGCCGGACAGAAGCTGATCGCCGACTACGCATACTCCCTGCTCTCGGCGCCGTGGGAGCTGACATTGCTACCCGAAATGGCTCATTCGACGCTCCGCGCCCATCAGGATGAACTGCGCAACCAATGGCAATCGGACCGGGACAGCTGGCAGGCGGTCGGCCAGTGGCGAGCGATCGTCGCGGGCGGCGGCCAGCATCTGGACCTGGACAGCCAGAGCAACAGCGCCAGCGCCGATGGCAGTGGCCAGAGCCTGAATATCGGAGGCAGTTACCGCCTCAGCGAAGCCTGGCGCGTCGGGGTGGCCGCCGGCTTCTATCGCCAGGACATGGAAGCAGGTCATAACGACTCGGACTACACGCTCAACAGCTACCTGGCCACCGCCTTTGCCCAGTTCCAGCAGAATCGCTGGTGGGCCGATGCTGCGCTGACCGGCGGCAAGCTCGACTACGACAACCTGGAACGCAAGTTCGACCTGGGCGCCAGCCAGGCACAGGAAAAAGGCGATACCGACGGTCGTCTCTGGGCGTTCAGCAGTCGCGTGGGCTACGACATTGCCCAGCCCGGCAGTGAATGGCACCTGTCACCGTTCATCAGTGCCGATTACGCGAAGGTGGAAGTCGACGGTTATTCCGAGAAGAGCAACCGTTCCACGGCCCTGACATTCGATGATCAGACCCGTGACTCGAAACGCCTGGGCATTGGCTTACAGGGCAAATACAACTTCACCCGCCAGACCCAGGTGTTTGGCGAATATGCCCACGAACGTGGGTATGAAGATGACACGCAGAAGGTGAATATTGCCCTCAACAGCCTGCCGGCCAACGACTTCACGCTTGAAGGCTATACGCCACAGAGCCACCTGAATCGCCTGAGTCTGGGGATCAGCCATAAGCTGACCAACGATCTGGCGCTGCGGGGCGGCTATACATTGCGCAAGGATGATGATTTCACCCAGCAAGGGGTGAATGTCGGGGTCAGCCTGGACTTCTGATCGACGGAACCCTGTGGGAACGAGCATGCTCGCGGTGGCGACACATCAGACATATTGTCCTTGAAAGTGCCGCCGTCAATCGCGAGCAGGCTCGCTCCCACAGTGATTGTGGCTCACAGATGCAGGCGAACTCAGTCGCGCGAAGTCTGCTCGGCCAGCGCCACGGCACGGAACATTGCCCGGCGCTTGTTCAGGGTTTCTTCCCATTCCAGCACTGGTACCGAATCGGCAACGATGCCGCCACCGGCCTGCACATGGAGTTCGCCGTTCTTGATCACGGCTGTCCGGATGGCAATGGCGGTGTCCATGTTGCCGTTCCAGGCGAAATAACCCACGGCACCACCGTATACACCACGCTTGACCGGTTCCAGTTCATCGATGATTTCCATCGCGCGGATTTTTGGCGCACCGGACAAGGTCCCCGCCGGCAGGATCGCCCGCAAGGCGTCCATGGCCGTCAGCCCGGCCTTCAACTGTCCGGTGACGTTCGACACGATGTGCATCACGTTGGAATATCGCTCGATGACCATCTTCTCGGTCAGCTTCACCGAGCCGACCTCCGAAACCCGGCCGGTATCGTTGCGTCCCAGGTCAATCAGCATCAAGTGCTCGGCGATTTCCTTGGCGTCAGACAACAGGTCCTCTTCCAGCGCCCGATCCGCTTCTTCCGTGGCGCCGCGAGGGCGAGTACCGGCAATCGGTCGCACGGTGATCAGGTTGTCCTCGACCCGCACCAACACCTCCGGCGAACTGCCCACGACGTGAAAATCACCGAAGTTGAAGAAGTACATGTAAGGCGTCGGGTTGAAGCAACGCAGTGCCCGGTACAAATCGATGGGCGCGGCCTTGAAGTCGATGGACATCCGTTGCGAAGGCACCACCTGCATGCAGTCGCCCGCCAGGATGTACTCCTTGATGGTATCGACGGCTCTTTCGTAATCGGCCTGGGTGAAGCTGGAGCGGAACACCGGGTCGGCGGCGGCTTGCTTGCCGAAGTCCAACCCCGGACGCGGGGTAATTGGCTGGCGAAGCTTTTCCAACAGCGCCTGCAGGCTTTTCTGACCTTGCTCGTAGGCATCGTCCTGAGAAGGATCCGCCAAGACAATTGCATGCATCTTGCCGGCGAGGTTGTCGAAGACTACCACCGCATCGGAAACCATCAGCAGGATGTCCGGCACGCCCAGAGGATCCGGGTTCGGACAGGTGCCCAGGCGTTTTTCCACATAGCGCACGCAGTCGTAGCCGAAATACCCCACCAGACCGCCGTTGAAACGCGGCAGGCCGGGGATGGTCGGCACGTTGTAGCGCGCCTTGAAGGTTTCGACGAAGGCCAGCGGGTCTTCGACCTCGTGGCTTTCGATCTCGACGCCGTCGTGGGTCACGCTGATGCGATGGTCATGGACTCGCAGCACCGTACGGCACGGCAGGCCGATGATGGAGTAACGGCCCCATTTTTCCCCGCCCTGCACCGACTCGAGCAGGTAGGAATTGGGCTGGTCGGCCAGCTTGAGGTAGATCGACAGCGGTGTGTCGAAGTCGGCCAGGGTTTCGCAGGCGAGCGGGATACGGTTGTAGCCGGCAGCGGCCAGGCGCAGGAATTCTTCGCGGATCATGAGGGTGCCTCGTGGCAAGAGGAGCTGACAGTCAGGTATGCAAACGCGCCGGATAACCGGCCAGGATCAAGTCAGGCGCGCCAACGCCAGCGGGCCAGGGCCTTCATGACTTTCATCCAGAGTTTGCGAGTGACCACCACGATGGCGTTTCCAGAAGAGGATTGAACAGCGTCGGGCAACGTTATCTCAGCGGCCGGGTCCAGGCAACCGGGAATTAACAGACGCAGGTCGTCGATCACCAGCGTGGGAAACTCTTCAGCGATCGGCCGGCCATGGTTGTAGCCATAACTCAGTGCCACGCACTTGACCCCTGCCGCTTTCGCCGCCAGCACATCGCTGCGCGAGTCGCCAACAAATAACGATTGGGAGGCCGGAATGTTGGCCATCTTCATGACAAAAAACAGCGCAGCCGGGTCGGGCTTCTTCTGCGGCAAGGTATCGCCGCCGATGATCCAGCGGAAGTAGCGGCCGATTTTCATCTGGTCCAGCAACGGCGCAACGAAGCGTTCCGGCTTGTTGGTGATCAGCGCCATTTCCACGCCTTGCTTGTGCAGCCACTTGAGGGTCGAGCGCACGCCGGGGTAGACCACCGTCAGCGGGTGATTGCCCTCATAGGCTTCGTTGAACAACTCCAACGCTCGCTCAGCCTCGGCGTCATCGACCCCTTGGGCGTCGATGTGGTTGGCCAGGGCCCGGCGCACCAGCATGGGCGCGCCGTTGCCGACCCAATGGCGCACCGCGTCGAGGCCGGCAGCCGGACGTCCAAGCTTGAGCAGCATGTCATCCACGGCTGCCGCAAGGTCCGGGACCGAGTCGACCAGGGTGCCATCGAGGTCGAACATCACCAGACGCGGCAGGCAGCCGGGGAACAACTGCTCGAAACCGCTCATGGGCGGGCCATAGCCAGTTCGGCGCGCATCTTCTCGATGACTTCCTTGTAGTCCGGCGCATTGAAGATCGCCGAGCCAGCCACAAAAGTGTCGGCGCCGGCAGCAGCGATCTCGCGGATGTTGCCCACGTTCACGCCGCCGTCGATTTCCAGGCGGATGTCACGTCCCGACGCATCGATCAGGGCTCGGGCTTCGCGCAGCTTGTCGAGAGTCGCCGGAATGAATTTCTGGCCGCCGAAACCGGGGTTGACGCTCATCAACAGGATCATGTCGACCTTGTCCATCACGTACTTGAGTACGTCCAGCGGTGTCGCCGGGTTGAACACCAGACCAGCCTTGCAGCCGCCTTCACGGATCAACTGCAGGGAACGATCGACGTGCAGCGTGGCTTCGGGGTGGAAAGTGATGTAGGTGGCACCGGCTTCGATGAAGTCGCCAACGATGCGATCCACCGGGCTGACCATCAGGTGCGCGTCGATCGGCGCCGTGATGCCGTATTTGCGCAGTGCCGCGCAGACCATCGGGCCGATGGTCAGGTTGGGTACGTAGTGGTTGTCCATGACATCGAAATGCACGATGTCGGCCCCGGCGGCCAGGACGTTGTCCACTTCTTCGCCCAAGCGGGCGAAGTCGGCGGAGAGAATCGACGGAGCAATGGCGAAGGGCTGCATGACGCACCTGTTTTGAACGAAATCACGATGGCGCGCATTGTATACCTCAAGATTTGGCGCGCCCACCGTGGCCGACGATCAATACGCTGCGCGGTAGATCTTCTCGATATCCGCAACGCTCAGTTTGCGTGGATTGTTACGCATCAACCGCTCGATCCCTGCCGCCTCTACGGCCATGGATGGGATCACACCTTCGGTGACACCCAGGCCGCTCAGGCCCTTGGGGATCTCTACGGCACTACATAACGCGGCCATGGCCTCCACGGCTTCGTTGGCGGCTTCCAGATCACTCAGGTGGTCGGTCTTTATGCCCATTGCTTCGGCAATGTCCCGCATCCGTTCCACGCAGGCCATTTTGTTCCACTGCATGACGTAGGGCAGCAGCATGGCGTTGGCAACGCCATGGGACACATGGAAGCGCCCCCCCAGCGGATAAGCCAGCGCATGCACCGCCCCGACCCCGGCGTTGCCGAATGCCATGCCGGCCATCAGACTGGCGGTTGCCATGTCCTCCCGGGCCTGCAGATGAGCAGGGTTGGCAAAGGCCTTGGGCAGTGCTCGGCTGATCAGTCTGATCGCACCGATGGCCAGGGCATCGGTGATCGGCGAGGCATTGAGCGACAGGTAGGACTCGACGGCATGAGCCAGCGCATCGACACCGCTGGCTGCGGTCACGCCGGGAGGACAGGTAAGAGTCATCTGCGGGCTGACCAGTGCCACGTCCGGCAACAGATAATCGCTGACGATGCCCTTTTTCAGCTGCGCAGCCTTGTCGGAGAGGATCGCAACGTTGGTGACCTCCGAACCGGTGCCCGCCGTGGTGGGGATGGCAATCATCGGCGGGCCCTTGCGGGGTACCTGGTCGACACCGAACATGTCTTGCAGCTCGCCGTGATAACCGGCGTAGACGCCCACGCACTTGGCGATATCGATGGCACTGCCGCCGCCCAGGCCGATCAGGCCGTCATGGCCGCCGTCGCGGTAGGCCTGCATGCAGTCTTCGACGATGGCGATTTCCGGGTCCGGCATGACCCGGTCGAAAATCTCGTAGTCGCGCCCGCCCAGGTGCTGCAGAGCCAGGTCTACGGTGCCGGACCTGACCAACGCGGCATCGGTGACGATCAGCGGGTTATCCACATCCAGCCGTGTCAGTTCAGCCGCCAGTTGCTCGATGGCAGCAGCACCGGTGATCAGTTTATGGGCGATCTTGAATGAGGAAAGACTCATGTGCGCGGCCTCTTGTTCGAGTATGGGCTGGCACAAGAATAGCTCGGTATTGCGGGTTGTTCTGCCATTCAGCGCCTGAATGCACCACAAACCCAATGTGGGAGCGAGCCTGCTCGCGATAGCGGAGGGTCAGTCAGCACTGAGGCAACTGATCCGATGCTATCGCGAGCAGGCTCGCACATTCGTCAGGCTTGGGCGGTACGCAGCTTCTCGCTACGCCCACGCAACCACTCCAGGGTCAGCAGCAGGATCACCGAGAAGACGATCAACAGCGTCGCCGCTGCCGCGATGGTAGGACTGAGGTTTTCGCGGATGCCGCTGAACATCTGCCGTGGCAAGGTTGCCTGCTCGGGGCCGGCGAGGAACAGGGTCACCACCACTTCATCGAACGAAGTCGCGAAAGCGAACAACGCCCCGGAGATCACACCCGGGGCGATCAAGGGCAAGGTCACCCGACGAAACGCCGTTAATGGCGAAGCGCCCAGGCTCGCAGCAGCCCGAACCAGGTTGTAGTTGAACCCCTGCAAGGTCGCCGAAACGGTAATGATGACAAACGGTACACCAAGCACTGCGTGGACCACGATCAGCGAGATGAAGCTGTTGCCCATCCCCAGCGGCGCGAAGAACAGGTAGCTGGCCACGCCGATGATTACCACCGGAACCACCATGGGTGAAATCACCAGAGCCATGACCAGCGCCTTGCCCGGGAAATCGCCACGGGTCAGGCCAATGGCCGCCAGCGTACCGAAGACCATCGCCAGCAATGTGGCCGCCGGGGCCACGATGATGCTGTTCTTCAGCGCTCGCATCCACTCGGCCGAGGCGAAGAAATCCTGATACCAGTGCATCGAAAAGCCTTGCAGCGGATACACCAGGAAGCTGCCGGAGTTGAACGACAGCGGGATAATCACCAGTACCGGCAGGATCAGAAACAGCAGGATCAACCCGCAGAGCGTGCGCAAGCAGTAGAACCACACCCGTTCGATGGAAGACATGTAAGGACTCAGCATTTCGATCTCCCCTTAGCTCAGGCGCAGACGACTGGCGCCCACCAGCCAGCTGTAAATCAGATAAAGCACGATGGTCGCCAGCAACAGCAGCCCCCCGAGCGCGGTGGCCATGCCCCAGTTGATGCTGGTGTTCGTGTAGAACGCGACGAAGTAGCTGACCATCTGGTCGTTCGGGCTGCCCAGCAATGCCGGGGTGATGTAGTAGCCGATGGCGAGGATGAACACCAACAGGCAACCGGCGCCGACACCGGCATAGGTCTGTGGGAAGTACACCCGCCAGAAACTGGCAAATGGATGACAGCCCAGGGATATCGCCGCTCGCATATAGGTGGGCGAGATGCCCTTCATCACGCTGTAGATCGGCAGGATCATGAACGGCAGCAGAATGTGGACCATCGAGATGTAGACGCCGGTACGGTTGAAGACCAGCTCCAGGGGCTTGTCGATGATCCCCATGGCCAACAGGGCACTGTTGATCAGCCCACCGGACTGCAACAGCACGATCCACGCCGCCACCCGCACCAGGATCGACGTCCAGAACGGCAGCAGCACCAGGATCATCAGCAGGTTGCTCTGGCGCGACGGCAGGTTCGCCAACAGATAGGCCAATGGATAAGCCAATACCAGGCAGATTGCGGTGATGACCAGGCCCATCCAGAAAGTGCGTGCGAAAATGTCGAGGTAGATCGCCTGGTCAGGCGTGGCCGGGGCCAGTTCGCCGAGGTCGTCGATACGATGATCGACGGACGCCAGCAGGTAATAGGGGGTGATATTGCTGGTGTTGCGACGGATCACCTGCCAATACGCGGGATCGCCCCAGCGCTCATCGAAGTTTTCAAGTGCCTCTTTATAGGAGGCCGGCTCGCTGGCAAACGGCAGCGCACGAGCGGTCTTGGTCAGCAGGCTGCGATAGCCGGCCGATTCCATGTTCAGGCGTTTGGACAGGTCGCCCAGTGTCTGATTCTTGCGAGCTTCAGCCAAGTCTTCACTGGCGGCCTTGTACACCGGTTCCCCAGGTAATCCGCGTCCATCCCATGCTGCAATCGCAGCCACGGTACGCGGCATGGTACCGACCACTTCCGGGTTGCTGACGCTTTTGAACAGCAGCGCCACGATCGGCACCAGGAACACCAGCAACAGAAACAGCACCAGCGGTGCAATCAAGGCCTGGGCCTTCCAGCGGTTGACCCGCTCGGCGCGCTTGAGCCGCTGCTTCAAGGTGGGGCTGGTGCCCGCGTTCAGTGGAACGGCGATGGCCATGGCGAACTCCGCAAATCTTTTTTTATCGTTACAAGGACGGTGTGCCGTCCCTGTTCTTTTGAAACACCCGAACCTGTGGGAGCGGGCTTGCTCGCGAAAGCGGTGTATCAGTCAACATAAATGTTGGAAGTGATGACGCCTTCGCGAGCAAGCCCGCTCCCACATGGATTCCATCCAGTCTCGGATGCCGGTTACTTCGCAGCCCAGGAGTTGAAGCGCTGCTCCAGTTGCTCACCGTTGTCAGCCCAGAAGCTGACATCGATCTGCACCTGGTTGGCGATGTTTTCCGGGGTGGTCGGCATGTCTTTCAAGACATCCTTGGACAGCAACGGTACTGCCTGGGTGTTGGCCGGGCCGTAGGCGATGTTTTCCGAGTAGGTCTTCTGCTGCTGTGGCGCCACCGAGTAGGCGATGAACTTCTTCGCTGCTTCGGCACGGGTCTTGTCCAGGCCACGTGGGATGGCCCACGCGTCAAAGTCGTAGATGCCGCCGTTCCACACCACTTTCAGGTTGCTTTCTTTCTGTACCGCAGCGATCCGGCCGTTGTAGGCCGAGCTCATGACCACGTCACCGGACGCCAGATATTGCGGCGGCTGTGCGCCGGCTTCCCACCACTGAATATTCGGCTTGAGCTCGTCAAGTTTCTTGAATGCGCGGTCCTGACCATCCTTGCCGGCCAGCACCTTGTAGACGTCTTTTGGCGCGACACCGTCGGCCATCAAGGCGAATTCCAGAGTGTACTTGGCACCCTTGCGCAGGCCACGCTTACCCGGGAATTTCTTGGTATCCCAGAAATCCGCCCAGCTGGTTGGCGCGGTTTTCAGTTTGTCGGCGTTGTAAGCCAGTACGGTCGACCACACGAAGAAACCTACGCCACAAGGCTGGATAGCGCCCTTGACGTAGTCTTCGGCCTTGCCGAACAGCGCAGGGTCGAGCTGCTCGAACATGTCCTCGTCACAGCCACGGGACAACTCAGGGGACTCGACTTCCACCAAGTCCCAGGAAACGCTCTTGGTGTCGACCATGGCCTTGACCTTGGCCATTTCGCCGTTGTACTCGCCAGCCACGATCTTGCCGTTGCCGGCCGCTTCCCACGGTGCGTAAAAGGCTTTGACCTGAGCCGCCTTGTTCGCCCCGCCAAAAGACACCACGGTCAGGTCCGGGCCCGCCGCCATCGCGCTTGCCGCACCCATCATGCCCAGGGTCAGGGCGGTGAACTTCAGGGATCTCAACATTTATTGTTCTCTCCACGTGCAGGGTTGGTGTGTTGATTACAGCAGGGGGGCGATCAATTCGCCTCTAGAAGTGGGTCGAGCGCACGCACGTGCTCAACCTGCCAGCCAAGCGGAACCACGTCTCCGACGGCCAGTTCGGGGTCGAGCTCGGCAATCGGTTGTTTCACGAAGAAGTCGTTCTTGCCGCAGACTTCCAGGCGAACCCGGACGTGGTCGCCCAGATAGATGAATTCCGCCACCCTCCCTGAGAAGCGGTTGACACATTGTTCGCTTGCGCCGTTGAGGCTCACCCGCTCCGGACGGATCGACAGGGTCACCGGCTCACCAGGCTTGCCGACGTTGACCGCCAGCGCCTCGACCTTCTCCCCACGGCCCAGCTCCACCAGGCAGCGATCACCGGTTTGGCTGTGCAGGCGACCACTGAGGCGGTTGTTTTCGCCGATGAAGTTGGCGACGAACGTATTTTTGGGCTCTTCGTAGAGCGTGCGCGGCGGGGCGATCTGCTGGATTTCACCCTGATGGAACACCGCCACGCGATCGGACATGGTCAAGGCCTCGCCCTGGTCGTGGGTCACATAGACCACGGTCACGCCGAGACGCTGGTGCAGGTGTTTGATTTCCATCTGCATGTGCTCACGCAGTTGCTTGTCCAGTGCACCGAGGGGTTCGTCCATCAACACCAACTGCGGCTCGAATACCAACGCCCGGGCCAGGGCGACACGCTGCTGCTGGCCGCCGGACAACTGCGCCGGGTAGCGCTGGGCGAAAGTGTCCAGCTGGACCATGCTCAATACCCGTTTGACGCGGTCGCTGACATCGCTCTTGTTCAGGCCCCGCACGGTCAGTGGGAACGCCAGGTTCTCGGCGACGGTCATGTGGGGGAACAGGGCGTAGTTCTGGAACACCATGCCGATGTCGCGCTTGTGGGGCGGCACATGGTTAATGGCACGGCCGGCCAACTGGATCTCACCGGCGGTCGGGGTTTCAAAACCCGCGAGCATCATCAGGCTGGTGGTCTTGCCGGAGCCGGATGGCCCGAGCAAGGTCAGGAACTCGCCTTTGCGAATCTCCAGGTTGAGGTCTTTGACGATCAGGTTCTCGCCATCGTAGCTCTTTTGCACACCACGAAAGCTGACCAGCACATCACCGGCCCCCGCGCTTGAATCAACCTGGCTCATACCCGCACCTTTTGTATTGATGACTGCTTGTGACTCAAGCCTAGTGGAGCCTCGTGCCCACGCAAATCGGGGCGCAGGAGAGAATCGCCTCAGCCGGATGGAAGAGTCGGGGTAGGGATTGCCCTACAAGGACGGCGGGATTGGATAAAAGCGCCGGGCTTTTGGGGATAAACGCTGAAATTGCGTGCTCTGAGGCATGTCGCAAATGGACATGCCAACTCGAGTTCCCTGTGGGAGCGAGCCTGCTCGCGATGGCGGCGGCACATTCAGCATTGTTGCAAGCTGACCCACCGCTATCGCGAGCAGGCTCGCACACAAGGAATCTGTGGCGGGCCTAGAGCAGCTTGTGCTCCATCGCGTACTTCACCAGCTCCGCCAGGGAAGTGATGTTGAGTTTCTGCATCAGCCGTGCCTTGTGAGTGCTGATGGTTTTACTGCTCAGGGCCAGTTGCTGGGCGATGTCGTTGACGTTGGCGCCTTGAGCAAGGCGCTCGAAGACCGAGAACTCGCGCTCGGATAGCAGCGCATGCAGTGGGCGCGCATCGGTCAGGCCGACTTCGAACACCATGCGGTCGGCCAGATCCGGGTCGATGTAACGACCGCCCGCCGCAACTTTGCGAATCGCCATGAGCAGCAATGCAGGGTCGCTGTCTTTGGTCGCGTAGCCAGCCGCGCCCACCTTCAGCGCCCGAGCCGCCATCTGCGCCTCGTCATGCATCGACAACACCAGGATCGCCGGTGGATTGTTCAGCGCACGGATCCTGGGGATCGCCTCCAGACCATTGACCCCCGGCATGGAAATATCCAGCAGCACCACTTCGCAGGGCACGTGTCGCAGGGTTTCGAGCAACTGTTCGCCGTTGCTCGCCTCTCCCGCCACCACCAGGTCCTTCGCCAGGCCGATCAATTGTTTGATGCCTTCACGGACGATGGTGTGGTCTTCGGCTACCAGTACACGGATCACGTTCTTCTCCAGATTCAGAATCCAATCGCGAGCAGGCTCGCTCCCACATTAATGTCCATATAGCCCTGTGGGAGCGAGCCTGCTCGCGATTGCGCCCGCCCAGGCAACCCACCCATCAGCCCTCATGCAACGGCACCCGCACCGCCAGGGTAGTCCCCTCCCCCGGCTCACTTTCCAGGGACAATCGCCCACCCATGATCAGCACCCGCTCGCGCATCCCTACCAGCCCAAAGGATGTCGGCCGACCTGTATCGGCAATAAATCCTACACCGTCATCACTCACGATCAGACACAATTCATCACCCTGGCGAACCAGCGTCAGTTCCACGGTATGCGCCTGGGCGTGGCGCATCACGTTGGTCAGCGCTTCCTGGAGAATACGGAACAGGCCGATCGCCTTGGCATCGCTCAGGGGTGGCAGATTGTCGGGCACCTGCACCAGGCACGGAATCTGCGTACGCGCCTCGAAGCGTCGGGCCTGCCACTCGATGGCCGAGGCAATACCTGCATCGAGGATAGGCGGACGCAACGCCGTCGCCACATCTCGCACCAATTGGAACAACTGAGCGATCAGGCGCTTCATGCTGTTGAGTCGCTCCTGCAGACCGGGGTCCAGCTGCGCATAGGCCAATTCGCACATGGACGTTTCCAGCTTCAGCACCGTCAACATCTGACCCAGTTCGTCATGGACTTCCCGGGCGATACGGGCCTTTTCCTCTTCCCGTACACTTTCCAGGTGCGCCGACAATTCGCGCAATTGCTCCCGGGAGCTGGCCAGTTCCAGCTCGATACGCTTGCTTTCGGTGATGTCCCAGACGATGCCGTCCCAGACGTAGGCGCCATCCTCGAGACGACGGGTAATCGCCTTGATCTCAGCCCAGCGTTCCCGGCCTTCGCGGGTCAGGATGCGACCCTGCCACGACCAGTCACTGTCGCTGTCCAGAGCCTGATCCTGGGTGCGGTGATAATCGGCCTTGTCGTCCGGATGCACCAGGCTGCGCAAGCCGGTGTCGCTGCGAGCCAGGGTCGTTGGGGAGTAACCCACCAGGCTTTCGCTGCCTTCGCTGATATAGGCAAAATCGATCTGACCGGTCACCGGTGCCCGCTCCAGGCGAAAAACCAGGCCCGGCACGTTGGCAGCGATGCCTTGCAGGCGCGCTTCGCTTTCGCGCAACGCCGCCAGCGCACGACGACGCTCGGTCACGTCATTGAGGTAGACCACCAGGTATTCCGCATCACGAAAACGCAGAAAACTCAGGGAAACATCGGCCGGCAGGATACTGCCATCAGCCCTTACGCACTCGGTCTCGAAACTCTGGGGTCCGTCCTCGCTAGCCCGAGCACGCTTCCATAGGTTCAACCAGCGATCCATGTGCAGCCCCGGCTCGAAGTCGATCAAGGGGCGTTCGATAATCGCACCGGGTCCGTAGCCAAGCATGGCTTCGGCAGCGCGGTTGGCATAGCGCACATGGCTGTCCCAGTTGACCCAGAGAATGCCTACCGTACTTTGATCGATGGAAAACTGGGTGAGGCGCAGCGCTTCTTCGCTGGCGGCACGCTGGGCGATGTCGTCGCGTGCAGAGCGCAGACGACGCTCCAGACCACGTTGCTGGCGACGCTGCCAGAATACGATGGCGACGCTGCTCAATAGCAAGGCCAGCATCAACAGCGTCAGGTTCTGCCAGAAACCCGGGGTTTCGGTCAGGCGCGGATACTTGGGTTTGAGCCAGCGGCTGTGCAGTTGCTCCAGTTCCCTGGCGGGAATCGCCTGGAGCCCCTTGTCGACTATCTCGGCCAACTCCGGCCAGTCCCGACGCGTAGCGACCCGCAGCAGTTGCGGCAAGCCGATGTCGCCGACCACAACCAGCTCGGCGAACTCCGGCTCGATCATGAGCCTTCCCAGTTGAGCCTCGTCGACCACAGCGTACCGGGCCTGCTGACTGAGCAGCAGTTGCAGAGCCTCACGCTCCATCGGTACGCCTTGCAGATTCAACGTCGGATAGGTGCCACGCAGGTAGTCCGCCGTGGCGCTGGGCATGCGCACCGCCACCCGGACCTGAGCGTCGAGCTTTTCCAACTCCACACCCTCAGCCCCCTTTTGCTCGCCGACAATCAACTGCGGTACGCGCATGTACGGGTCGGAGAACAGCCAAAGCCTGAGTCCTGCCGGGGTCTGGGTCAGGCCCGGGGCGATATCCACCTCACCATCGCGCAGAGCGGCTTCCAGTTGCGCCACGTCCTGGAAATTGCGCCAGGTCAACTCGACATTCAGTACCTTGCCCAGCCACTGCATCAACTCGACGTTGGTGCCGGACAGGCGCTGCAAGCGTCGATCGTACTGCGCATATGGCGCCTGCAGGACCAGGCCAACCCGCAGTTGGGGATGTTCTGCCAACCATTGACGCTGCTCAGCACTCAATTGCACCCCATGGGCAGAGGGCGCGGGCGCAGCCCACGTCATCAAGGGAAGCCATAAACAGCCGATAACCCACAGGCAGCAAAAACGCATCATTGAAGTCTCACGCACTGACAAATACTGACCAACCCATTAGGCTGCCGGAAATACTTCTGGCCCTGGAATATCCGATGCCCTTTGTCCACCGCCTGGCAATGCCAGCATTGTGCCTGTCGCTGATCCTGCCGAGTGCGTTTTCTGTACAGGCTGACGAACCGGCGCCTACCGCGACGGATCAACCCTCCGAGACAAAACCGGTCGAGCGCCAGCCCCTGCTCGAGCGTAGCCAGGAAGAGGCGGCCGCGCTGGAGCGAAAAGTCCCGCCCCAGGAACAGCAACAGCTCCAGACCGGCAGCGACACCTTCCTGGCCCTCTGGAAACCGGCCAACACCAGCGACCCCAAGGGCGCGGTCATCATAGTCCCTGGTGCTGGTGAAACGGCTGACTGGCCTCAAGTCGTCGGACCATTGCGTAAAAAACTGCCCGATGTCGAATGGAACACCCTGAGTATCACGCTGCCGGACCCGCAAAGCGATGTTATCGCACCGCGCGCAGTGGAAGCCTCGCCGCAAACCAAACCAGCCGACACGGCTGCCGCTACCCCGGACGCCACGACGGCGGCTCCGATCGAGCAGGTGGCGGGTGGCGAGGCCGACGCTGTCGATCCGGTCGTCGCCGAAGCCGATGAGGAGAATGCCAGGGCCGGTGCCGAACGCATTTTCGCCCGTATCGACGCGGCACTGGCCTACGCCGAGCAACAGAGTTCGCGTCGCATTGTGCTGCTGGGCCATGGCACCGGCGCCTACTGGGCGGCGCGCTACCTCAGCGAAAAACAGCCTTCGCAGATAGAGCGCTTCGTAATGGTCGCCGCGCAGTCCCCGGTGAACACCAAGCCCGGCCTGGCCGAACTGACGCCAACCTTGAAGCTGGCAACCGCCGACGTCTTCTACATGGATAAAGCGCTGGATCGTAACGCAGCACTGGAGCGCTTGCAGGCGAGCAAACGCCTGAAGGGCTCGAATTTCAGCCAGGTTTCCCTCAAGGCCTTACCCAATGCGGCGGCGCAGCAGGAGCAGCTGTTTCGTCGGGTTCGAGGGTGGTTGAACCCGCAAAACCCGGGTGAATGAGGTTTATTCGGCTCTTTCGCCAGACACCTGTTTGTGGTGAGGCAATCTATCCCAGCGGGCGGCGACGCCGCCCAAAACCTCGCCACGATTTATTCGATGAAACTAGCGAAAATCCCGCCGCTCCCGAATCAACCGATAAGCGTTATGCAACTCCCGAGTCTTGTCCGTGGCTTCGCGCACTTGCAGGGGTGTTGCGCCACTGCCGGCAATTTTGTCCGGATGGTGACGACTGAGCAGCCGACGATAAGCCCGCTTGATCTGCGACGGCTCGGTGGTGGCTGAAACCCCCAGCAAACGCAACGCTTGCTGATAGGTCACGCCGCTGTTGGGCAGCGACGGTTTCTGTGGTTCGTAATCAATCGCCAGCGCCTGGACCTGCTGGGGTGTCCAGCCCAGCCACTTGCCCCACTGGACGAGCAACTCACGCTCGCTGGCGCCGGCGCGACCGTCAGCCCAGACCATTCGCCAGCAGGCCCGCAGCACGCCTTCAGCGGCATGGGGCTGAGTGCCAAGACGGCGCAGATAACCGCGCAAGCGGTCGTTTCCAGACTTGCCTCGGTTGAATGCCGCAATGGCTCGGCGTTGTGCCGGCTCGCTCAGGTCCAGCGCACGCATTTCCTGGCGGGCCTGCTGGATATGACCGTCGACCACCCGACCATCGATTTTCGCCAGTCGTCCCAACAGGACAAACAGCAGTTCGTCGTTGCGCAACGCCGGGCGACCGCCCAGGCGCTCACGTACCTGTGCCCAGCCTTGCAGGTTCAGGCGCCGGTCCAGCGCCTGCCCTAACAACGCACCGAGCATGGCCCCCGGAATACTGGCTATGGCAAAGCCCGCTCCGGCTCCTATCAGAGTCCCTGGCCACCACATATCAACGGCTCGCTTCTATCAAGGTTTCGACTTGCATCAAACGTTCATGGGTTCCCACATCGACCCAGTGCCCTTGCAGGCGCTCGCCACTGACCTGCCCCCCTGCCATGGCTCGGCGCAACAGCGGTGCGAGCTTGAACGCGCCATCCGAGCACCCCTCGAACAACCTTGGGTGCAGGACGGCAATGCCGCTATAGGTCAGTTTGTCGGCAGCCGGCTCCCCTTCGTGAACCTTTCCGTCGGACAGGATGAAATCCCCACCTGGGTGATGCTCGGGATTATCCACCAGCACCAGGTGCGCCAGCCCTTCAAACGAGCCACGCAGGGCACTGAAATCGTAATCGGTCCAGATATCGCCATTGACCACCACGAACGCTTCATCACCCAGCAGCGGCAAGGCCCGGAAGATCCCACCGCCGGTCTCCAGCGGCTCCCCTTCGGGCGAATAACGAATCCGCACGCCAAATCGCGAACCATCCCCCAGATGATCCTCGATCTGCTGACCGAGCCAGGCATGGTTGATCACGATATCGCTGAAGCCGGCCGCGGCCAGCGCCTGCAGATGGTATTCGATCAATGGAATACCGCCGACACGGATCAGCGGCTTGGGAGTGGTCAGAGTCAGGGGGCGCATGCGCTCGCCCTTGCCCGCCGCCAGGATCATCGCCTTCATGCCGTCGCTCCCGCCGGGCGAGGCAGGCTGGACAACAAGGTCTGCAGTTGCGCCAGTTCAGGACGACGTGCGAGGACGGCTTCTATATAGGCAAAGAAGCGCGGCACATCGCCCAGGTAGCGCGGCTTGCCATCGCGGTGACAGATGCGCGCAAAAATCCCGATGACCTTGAGATGGCGCTGTACGCCCATCAGGTCGCTGGCCCGCAGGAAGTCTTCGATATCCGGCTGGACCGGTATACCCAGCGCGCCAGCTTGCCGCCAGTAATCCTCCAGCCAGCCACGCACACGCGCTTCAGGCCAACTGAGAAAGGCGTCCTTGAACAGGCACGTCACGTCGTAGGTCACCGGGCCGTAGACCGCGTCCTGGAAATCCAGCACACCCGGGTTCGGTTCGCTGATCATCAGGTTGCGCGGCATGTAGTCGCGATGCACCAGGACTTTGGGCTGGGCCAGGGCGCTATCAATCAGCAGGTCGCTGGCCTCCTGCCAGAGCTGCTGCTGTGCCGAATCGAGCTCGATGCCCAGTTCGCGCTTGACGTACCACTCGGGGAACAGCTCAAGCTCCCGGCGCAGCAACGCAACGTCGTAGCTGGGTAAAGGCGCGACCATTGGCAACTGCTGGAAAGCCAGCAGCGCTTGCAGGGCATCACGGAACAAATCGTCGGCATTTTTCCCGTCGATCACGTCCAGATAGGTCTGATTGCCCAGGTCATTGAGCAAAAGAAAGCCACGCTCGAGATCTTCTGCATAAATTTTCGGCACATTAATTCCGGATTTCGCCAGCAAAAACGCAATATCCACGAAGGGTTTGCAGTTTTCCTGGGGCGGCGGTGCATCCATCACGATCAGGCTGCGGCCCTCGCCTTCCCAGCGGAAATAACGTCGGAAACTCGCGTCGCTGCTGGCCGCGGTCAATGTGGCCGGGGGTACGACACCCCAGCCTTGTGCGGCAAAAAGGATCGGGAGTTGCTCATCGAGCCAAACTTTCAGGTGTTGCAAACGTACATCGTGGTCGGGCATTGCAAGGGTCTCCGACGGCCCTAGCCGTCAAGCGGGTCATGCTTTATTATCCAGCATCTTGTGCGACACGCGCGGCGTGTCTCCAAACTTCGAGGTGTAAAGTCATCTTGAAGGGTTTCATAAGAAACCAATAGCTCGGGCACCCAATCCCGAGAACCAAAACTGCTCAGAAGTCCAATGCCTTCAAGGACTTGCCGCAGCGGCGGTGGCAAATGCCAGATCGTTTAGCGCTTAAATCAACGATCACGGACCGTATTTTCGACTCCGAAGCGCACCTTATCCATAAGCCCCCCAAGGGCTCAACCCACGCGGGAAGTAATCCCCGCTGGGATTACCTCCTGTATCAGCAATAGGAGGTAACAATCTCATAGAGCGCGGAGCCCCGTCAGCTCTCGCTCTTATCAAGTCGGAGACACAAGCGAAAGCTCTGTCTGTCATTGTCCAACCGCTTCAAATAATGAACGGCAGCGGACTCGTTGTGCGACCGACGACAGCCTAGGAAAACATGCGTCATTGGCAACGATGAGGTGTGAAGCTTTTCCAACAACGTAGCCCCCAAACGGGTCTGCACTTGCTGCGAGGCAATGCAGAGATGCTCGGAGCAGTACCGGGTTGAGGCGCTAGGCTGGCTGGTATGGGCAACATATGTGAACTGCTAATAAACATCGTAAGGATAGACGTGCCTAAGCTGCTGACAGGCATTAACCAAAAGGTACGAGGCCAGTTATTCCTGTGGGATGTGGGAATACGTCGCTATAACGCCTCCGGTGAAAAGGCAGGCTCTAACCCAGTCGTGTGACAGGCGGGGAACGTGGTAAGCCCGTACAGCTGCCTTAGGGCAGGGGATCCGTAAGGTGAACTGTTGGCTGTGCGGGTATGGGATCGCAGAGAAAGCGAAAGCCGGACTGTAATGGACCGGATAGGGGTTGGAACATTACCCCACGGGAAACCGGGCAGACTTCTGCGTGGTCTTTCGTCGCATGAACTCTGAGTGAACCTGTCTCAAAATCTTAGAAGTCCGAGGTTTGGATTTCACATTTATCCAGCCCTGGCGGGAGCGTCCATTCCCGTCAGGGGATGCGTACGTCTTCAGCTCAGGCAAATTGAGAGGAAGGCAGCATGCTAGTACACAGCCATATGGCCGTGTCTGCGCCTTCCGGTGTCCCGCAGCAATGGCACGACATCGATTGGTGTCGCGTTCAGCGGAATGTCCGGGTGATGCAGGTGCGGATTGCGAAGGCTTGTCGGGAAAACAATTGGCGCAGAGTGAAAGCCTTGCAACGGATGTTGACCCGCTCTCGTTCGGCTAGGTACCTGGCCGTACGACGAGTTACTGAAAACCAGGGCAAGCGCACGGCGGGAGTCGACCGAGTGCTCTGGGATACACCCGATGCCAAATGGAAAGCGGCGAATGGGTTGAAGCGGCACGGATATAAGCCACGGCCTTTACGGCGTGTGTTTATTCCGAAGTCAAACGGAAAGGAGCGCCCCCTGGGCATCCCGACCATGACGGACAGGGCAATGCAAGCGCTGTATTTGCTTGCCCTGGCTCCTATTGCTGAAACCAAGGGAGATCCAAACAGCTATGGCTTCAGGATCGAACGTTGCACGGCGGATGCGATGGGACAGCTGTTCGTGTGCCTATCCAAAAAGGTCTCGGCCCAATGGGTTTTGGAAGCGGACATCAAGAGCTGCTTTGACAACATCAATCACGACTGGCTCATTGCCAACGTTCCAATGGACAAGGCGGTGCTTCAGAAATGGTTGAAAGCTGGCGTGATTCATAAAGGCCAGCTACAGGCAACGGACGCCGGTACGCCACAGGGCGGAATCATCTCGCCCACCTTGGCAAACATGGTGCTGGATGGACTGGAAGTACAGCTCAAGCAACACCTGGGCGTGACGAAGGCCAAAAAGCTGAAGATCAACGTGGTGCGTTATGCGGACGATTTTGTGATCACCGGAAGCTCGAAAGAGGTGCTGGAAAACCAGATCAAACCTTGGGTTGAGCAGTTCCTCGCTGTAAGAGGGCTGCAGCTGTCGCCTGAGAAAACCCATGTCGTCCACATTGATCAAGGCTTTGACTTTCTTGGATGGAGTTTCCGCAAGTACGATGGGAAGCTCCTGATCAAGCCGAGCAAGAAAAACGTGAAAGCGTTCTATAGCAAGGTCAAGGAAGTCATCTGCACCAATAAAGCGGTGAGGCAGGAGGATCTGATCCGAATGCTGAACCCGATGCTACGAGGTTGGGCGCTGTACCACCAGCCAGTGGTTGCCAAGAAAGCGTACAGCCGGATGGATCACCAGATTTTCCATGCTCTTTGGCGTTGGGCAAAGCGGCGGCATCCCCGAAAAGCACTCGAATGGATTGGAGCGAAATACTTCCTATCTATAAAGAGTCGGAAAGGGGTGTTCAGCATCGAGACGATTGATGAGAAAGGGGCTAAAAGGTTTGTCGAGCTTTACTCGCTTGCGAGTACGCCGATAGAGCGGCACAAGAAGGTGGTTGGCAGCTATAACCCCTTCGATCCATCGATGGAGGAAATGGGCGAAAAGCTGCGGATGGAACAGATGCTTAAAAAGCTGAAGTACCGCAAGCAGATCTTGAACCTTTTCCAGGATCAAAAAGGACAGTGCCAGTTGTGTAAACTCCCGATTACAAAGGAGACAGGGTGGCATGATCACCACATTCTTTACCGTACAAATGGCGGTGGAGACTCCCTAAATAACCGGGTACTATTGCACCCCCTTTGTCACCACCGGCTACATGCCCGCGGATTGACAGTGAACAAACCGGCCTCCCTTACCGGGGGCTTTGATCAGGCCTGAGCCGTATGCGTTGAAAGGCGCACGTACGGTTCTTAGGGGGAGGTGGGCCAGAAATGGCCGACCTCTACCCGACATTCTGGGGTCGGAAAACGCCCGGCCAACGTCTGTGCAACGAGGAATATCCATGCAAGTTTCTGTTGAAAATACTACTGCTCTTGAGCGCCGCATGAGCATCACCGTGCCGGCTGAGCGCATCGAGACTCAGGTCAACAAGCGTCTGCAGCAGACTGCCCAAAAGGCCAAAATCCCAGGTTTCCGTCCAGGCAAGGTGCCAATGAGCGTGATCCGTCAGCGTTACGAAGCTGATGCGCGCCAGGAAGCCGTGGGCGACGTGATCCAGTCTTCGTTCTACGAAGCTGTGGTCGAGCAGAAGCTGAACCCGGCCGGCGCGCCATCGGTCGAGCCTAAAGTGCTGGAAAAAGGCAAGGATCTAGAGTTCGTTGCCACTTTCGAAGTGTTCCCCGAGTTCACTGTTGCCGGTTTCGAGTCCATTGCCGTCGAGCGCCTGAGCGCTGACGTGTCGGATGCCGACCTGGACAAGATGCTGGATATCCTGCGCAAGCAGAACACCCGTTTCGAAGTGACCGATCGCGCTGCCCAGAACGAAGATCAACTGAACATCGATTTCGTCGGCAAGGTCGACGGTGAAGTGTTCGCAGGCGGTTCTGCCAAGGCCACCCAGCTGGTACTGGGCTCCGGTCGCATGATCCCAGGCTTCGAAGATGGCCTGGTCGGCGCGAAAGCCGGTGAAGAGCGCGTTCTGAACGTGACCTTCCCAGAGGACTACCAGAACCTGGACCTGGCTGGCAAAGCCGCCGAGTTCACCGTGACCGTAAACAGTGTTTCCGAGCCGAAGCTGCCTGAGCTGAACGAAGAGTTCTTCGCCCAGTTCGGTATCAAGGAAACCGGTCTGGAAGGTTTCCGCGCCGAAGTTCGCAAGAACATGGAGCGTGAGCTGCGTCAGGCCATCAAGTCCAAGGTCAAGAACCAGGTCATGGACGGTCTGCTGGCTTCCAACCCGATCGAAGTGCCGAAAGCGCTGCTGGACAACGAAGTGAACCGTCTGCGCGTGCAGGCTGTTCAGCAGTTCGGTGGCAACATCAAGCCTGATCAACTGCCGGCCGAGCTGTTCGAAGAGCAAGCCAAGCGCCGTGTCGTACTGGGCCTGATCGTTGCGGAAGTGGTCAAGCAATACGAACTCAAGCCTGACGAAGCCCGCGTTCGCGAGCTGATCCAGGAAATGGCTTCGGCCTACCAGGAGCCTGAGCAAGTCGTGTCCTGGTACTACAAGAATGACCAGCAACTGAACGAAGTCCGTTCGGTTGTGCTCGAAGAACAAGTTGTGGATACTGTTCTGCAGAAAGCTAGCGTGACCGATAAAGCGGTCTCTTACGAAGAAGCGGTCAAGCCGGTGGAAGCTCCACAAGCCGATTGATTGTTCTGCGGTAAGAAATACACACCATAAGCCAGCCTTCGCGCTGGCTTATGCGTATTCAAGACATAACTATTTGGGAGTGACTGCGAGACATGTCCCGCAATTCTTTTTATCAGCAGAGCTCTGACATCCAGGCCGCAGGCGGCCTGGTCCCGATGGTTATCGAGCAGTCCGCCCGTGGCGAACGTGCCTATGACATCTACTCGCGTCTGCTCAAGGAACGCGTCATCTTCCTGATCGGACCCGTTGAAGACTACATGGCCAACCTGGTCGCGGCGCAACTGCTGTTCCTTGAAGCGGAAAACCCGGACAAGGATATCCATCTTTATATCAACTCACCCGGCGGCTCGGTGACAGCAGGCATGTCGATCTACGACACCATGCAATTCATCAAGCCAGACGTTTCCACCATTTGCATCGGCCAGGCCTGCAGCATGGGCGCTTTCCTGCTCGCCGGTGGTGCAGCGGGCAAGCGTCATTGCCTGCCTAACTCGCGCATGATGATTCACCAGCCATTGGGCGGCTTCCAGGGCCAGGCGTCGGATATCGACATCCATGCCAAGGAAATCCTCCACATTCGTTCGCGTTTGAACTCGCTGTTGGCTCATCACACCGGTCAAAGCCTCGAGACCATTGAGCGTGACACCGAGCGTGACAACTTCATGAGCGCCGAGCGTGCAGCCGAATATGGCCTGATCGACTCCGTGATCAACAAGCGTCAAATGCCTGCCTGAGCCACTCAAAATGCAGGTGGTTGGGATGACCGGCCGCCTGCGGGCTTGAAAAAGCCCGCAATTGCCTTCATCTTGTGTTGCAAGCCTATCGGATTTGGATCGATCGAATGACTGACACCCGCAACGGCGAGGACAACGGCAAACTGCTTTATTGCTCTTTCTGTGGCAAAAGCCAACATGAAGTACGCAAATTGATTGCCGGCCCCTCGGTCTTCATTTGCGACGAGTGCGTCGACCTGTGCAATGACATCATCCGCGAGGAGGTGCAGGAAGCCCAGGCCGAAAGCAGCGCGCATAAGTTGCCTTCGCCTAAAGAAATCAGCGGCATCCTTGACCAGTATGTAATTGGTCAGGAGCGTGCGAAAAAGGTATTGGCCGTAGCGGTTTACAACCACTACAAACGCCTGAACCAGCGTGACAAAAAGAATGACGAGGTCGAACTCGGCAAGAGCAACATCCTGCTGATCGGTCCGACAGGCTCGGGTAAGACCCTGCTTGCCGAAACCCTGGCCCGTTTGCTGAACGTTCCGTTCACCATCGCCGACGCAACCACCCTCACCGAGGCGGGTTACGTGGGGGAGGATGTCGAGAACATTATTCAGAAGTTGTTGCAGAAGTGCGACTACGATGTCGAAAAGGCCCAGATGGGCATTGTCTACATCGATGAAATCGACAAGATTTCCCGCAAGTCCGACAACCCGTCCATCACTCGGGATGTATCCGGTGAGGGGGTACAGCAGGCCTTGCTCAAGTTGATCGAAGGCACGGTCGCTTCCGTTCCGCCCCAGGGTGGTCGCAAGCATCCGCAGCAGGAATTCCTGCAGGTCGACACCCGTAACATCCTGTTCATTTGCGGCGGTGCATTCTCCGGGCTGGAAAAGGTTATTCAGAACCGCTCCACTCGTGGCGGCATCGGCTTCAATGCCGAAGTGCGCAGCAAGGAAGAGGGCAAGAAGGTTGGCGAGTCCCTGCGTGAAGTCGAGCCTGACGACCTGGTCAAGTTTGGCCTGATCCCTGAGTTCGTCGGTCGTTTGCCGGTTCTGGCGACGCTGGACGAGCTGGATGAAGCTGCGCTGATGCAGATCCTGACCGAGCCGAAGAACGCCCTGACCAAGCAGTATGCAAAGCTGTTCGAAATGGAAGGTGTAGACCTGGAGTTCCGTTCCGACGCGTTGAAATCGGTGGCCAAGCGTGCCCTGGAGCGTAAGACCGGTGCCCGTGGGTTGCGCTCGATTCTCGAAGGTGTATTGCTCGATACGATGTATGAAATCCCCTCGCAGTCCGAGGTGAGCAAGGTCGTGATCGACGAAAGCGTCATAGAAGGCAAGTCCAAGCCGCTGTATATCTACGAAAACAGTGAGCCGGCTGCCAAGGCTGCACCGGACGCTTAAGTGTCCTGCTGGAACAAAGGAGGGGCCTTCGGGCCCCTTTTGCTTTTGGCGTCCTTTTGGAGCGTCTCAGGGCTCAATGCCAGGCCACCAGGCCGTGCAAGCAAAACGTGCTCGCGATAGCGGCGGACCAGCCGATATCGTGGTTGACTCACAGATCCCGATCGCGAGCAAGCTTTGTTCCCGCAGGTTCTGCGCCGTTTGATCCTTAATTGACTGACATCAGCCTTAGCGCTTGTTTTTTTTCAAGGCTGCCCCCATCTTGGTTTCAAGCTTACTTCCATCTGTTTCCGGCCTTGTGGCCGCCGTTGAGGCGAAATCATGAAGACAACCATCGAATTGCCTCTCTTGCCATTGCGCGATGTCGTGGTATATCCGCACATGGTTATCCCGCTGTTCGTGGGGCGCGAAAAGTCCATCGAAGCCCTCGAGGCCGCGATGGCGGGTGACAAGCAGATTCTGCTGGTGGCCCAGAGAAATCCTGCTGACGATGATCCTGGTGAAGATGCGCTCTATCGCGTAGGTACCATTGCAACGGTTCTGCAATTGCTCAAGCTGCCCGACGGCACCGTCAAGGTCCTTGTCGAAGGCGAGCAGCGCGGGGCGGTCGAGCGCTTCAGCGAAGTGAACGGCCATTGTCGCGCCGAAGTATCACTGATCGACGAAGCCGACGTGCCCGAGCGTGAGTCGGAGGTGTTCGTCCGCAGCCTGTTGTCCCAGTTCGAACAGTATGTCCAGTTGGGCAAGAAAGTACCGGCTGAGGTGCTCTCTTCGCTTAACAGCATCGATGAGCCTGGTCGGCTGGTCGATACGATGGCCGCCCACATGGCGCTCAAGATCGAACAGAAGCAGGAAATCCTCGAGATCATCGAATTGTCCGCCCGTGTCGAACACGTGCTGGCATTGCTCGATGGCGAGATCGATCTGTTGCAGGTCGAAAAGCGCATTCGTGGTCGCGTGAAGAAACAAATGGAGCGTAGCCAGCGCGAGTACTACCTGAATGAGCAGATGAAGGCCATTCAGAAAGAGTTGGGCGACGGTGATGAAGGCCATAACGAAGTCGAAGAGCTGAAAAAGCGCATCGACGCCGCTGGTTTGCCCAAGGATGCCCTCGCCAAGGCCCAGGCTGAGCTGAACAAGCTCAAACAGATGTCGCCGATGTCCGCCGAAGCTACCGTGGTGCGCTCCTACATCGACTGGTTGGTGCAGGTACCGTGGAAAGCCCAGAGCAAGGTGCGCCTGGACCTGGCTCGTGCCGAGGACATTCTCGACGCCGACCATTACGGCCTGGAGGAGGTCAAGGAACGTATCCTCGAATACCTCGCCGTGCAAAAGCGCGTGAAGAAAATCCGCGGTCCGGTGTTGTGTCTGGTCGGTCCTCCGGGGGTTGGTAAAACCTCCCTGGCGGAGTCGATTGCCCACGCCACCAATCGCAAGTTCGTACGAATGGCCCTTGGTGGCGTGCGCGACGAAGCGGAAATTCGTGGTCATCGCCGTACCTACATCGGTTCGATGCCAGGAAGATTGATTCAAAAGATGACAAAGGTCGGCGTGCGCAATCCGCTGTTCCTTCTGGACGAAATCGACAAGATGGGTAGCGATATGCGTGGCGATCCTGCCTCCGCATTGCTCGAAGTGCTTGATCCGGAGCAGAACCACAACTTCAACGATCATTATCTTGAAGTCGACTATGACTTGTCGGACGTGATGTTCCTGTGCACTTCCAACTCCATGAACATCCCGCCGGCGTTGCTGGATCGTATGGAAGTGATTCGTCTGCCGGGCTACACCGAGGACGAGAAGATCAATATCGCCGTCAAATACCTTTCGCCGAAGCAGATCCAGGCCAACGGCTTGAAAAAAGGCGAACTGGAATTCGACGAGGAGGCGATTCGCGACATCATCCGTTACTACACCCGCGAAGCCGGTGTGCGGGGCCTGGAGCGACAGATTGCCAAGGTCTGCCGCAAGGCGGTGAAGGAACATGCGCTGGAAAAACGCTTTGCGGTCAAGGTCACTTCGGACCTGCTGGAGCATTTCCTGGGCGTGCGCAAATTCCGCTACGGCCTCGCCGAGCAGCAGGATCAGATCGGTCAGGTGACCGGCCTGGCGTGGACTCAGGTTGGTGGTGAGTTGCTGACCATCGAAGCTGCCGTGGTACCGGGCAAAGGGCAACTGATCAAGACCGGTTCCCTGGGTGATGTGATGGTCGAGTCGATCACGGCAGCGCAGACGGTCGTTCGCAGCCGTGCCCGGAGCCTGGGCATTCCCCTGGACTTCCATGAGAAGCGCGACACGCATATCCATATGCCTGAAGGGGCTACGCCCAAAGACGGCCCTAGCGCCGGTGTAGGCATGTGCACGGCCCTGGTATCGGCACTGACCGGCATTCCGGTGCGCGCCGACGTGGCCATGACCGGTGAAATTACTCTGCGCGGGCAGGTACTGGCAATTGGTGGTTTGAAGGAAAAATTGCTGGCGGCACACCGTGGCGGGATCAAGATCGTGATCATTCCCGAGGAAAATGTGCGCGATCTGAAAGAAATTCCTGACAATATCAAGCAGGATCTTCAGATCAAACCCGTTAAATGGATTGACGAGGTCCTGCAAATTGCGCTGCAATACGCGCCGGAGCCCTTGCCGGATGTGGCTCCGGAGATTGTCGCGAAAGATGAGAAGCGAGAGTCTGACTCTAAGGAAAGAATTAGCACGCATTAATACGCATTTGCCTGGGGGGCTTCCTTGACAGTTTTTTAGAGCCCTTGTTATAAAGCGGCTCTTAAGTGTCTGTAGGCCATTCAGCACTCGTTTTTGCTTTCACCAAAAAAACTTAGAATCATCTCAAATAGATATAAGGGGACTTAGAGTGAACAAGTCGGAACTGATTGATGCTATCGCTGCATCCGCTGATATCCCGAAAGCTGCTGCTGGCCGCGCGCTGGACGCTGTAATCGAATCCGTCACTGGCGCTCTCAAGGCTGGCGACTCCGTTGTTCTGGTTGGTTTCGGTACCTTCTCCGTTACCGATCGTCCAGCTCGTACCGGCCGCAACCCGCAAACTGGCCAGGCACTGCAGATCGCTGCTGCCAAGAAGCCAGGCTTCAAGGCTGGTAAAGCACTGAAAGACGCCGTTAACTAAGTTTCATTGAGTTTATCCGGGTCGGGGTCATGCCTGGCTTGGCAAGCGGAGCGGTAGTGGGATCGGTTCCAACCGGTCTGTCGTGCCAGGGCTCGCGGGGTCGAGCCCGGTCCGCTCCGCCAGTTACGAGAAGGCGCATCCTCGGATGCGCCTTTCTTCTATCCGGATTCTACCCACGCTCCACGGTTGCCTAATTTGAAGTTCAACCGTTTCTGGGGGACGCATGCTGCAGAATATCAGGGACAATTCACAAGGCTGGATTGCCAAGACCATCATCGGGGTTATCGTCGCGTTGATGGCGTTGACCGGTTTCGATGCCATTTTCAGAGCCACCACCCACAGCAATGACGCGGCCAAGGTCAACGGCGAGAACATCAGCCAGAACGAGCTGAGTCAGGCGGTCGACATGCAACGCCGCCAGCTCATGCAACAGCTGGGCAAGGACTTCGACGCCTCACTGCTGGACGAAAAGATGCTCCGCGATTCGGCGCTCAAGGGCCTGATCGATCGCAAGTTGCTGCTGCAAGGCGCGCACGATGCGAAGTTCGCTTTTTCCGAAGCCGCGTTGGACCAGGTGATCCTGCAGACGCCTGAGTTCCAGGTCGATGGCAAGTTCAGCCCGGAACGTTTTGACCAGGTGATTCGCCAGCTGGGTTACGGTCGCCTGCAATTCCGCCAGATGCTGGCCCAGGAAATGCTGATTGGCCAACTGCGTGCTGGCCTGGCCGGCAGTGGTTTCGTCACTGATGCCCAGGTACTGGCGTTCGCTCGTCTGGAAAAGCAGACCCGTGACTTTGCCACCTTGACCCTCAAGGCTGATCCGTCGGCGGTGAAGCTGACCGATGACGAGGTCAAGGCTTACTACGACAAGCACGCCAAGGAATTCATGACCCCCGATCAGGTGGTGATCGATTACCTTGAGCTGAAGAAAGCCGATTTCTTCGATCAGGTCAGCGTCAAGGATGAAGACCTGCAAGCGGCGTATCAGAAAGAAATCGCCAACCTGTCCGAACAGCGTCGGGCGGCCCACATCCTGATCGAGGTGAACGACAAGGTCACCGAAGCCCAGGCCAAGGCGAAGATCGAGGAAATCCAGGCTCGCCTGGCCAAGGGCGAATCGTTTGAGGCCCTGGCGAAGGAGTTCTCCCAGGATCCGGGCTCGGCCAACAATGGCGGTGATCTCGGTTACGCCGGTCCAGGTGTCTACGATCCGGCGTTCGAAAAGGCGCTGTACGCGTTGAGCAAGGATCAGGTTTCGGCACCGGTGCGCACCAGTTTCGGTTTTCACCTGATCAAGCTGTTGGGTGTCGAAGCGCCTGAGGTCCCGACCTTTGCCAGCCTCAAGGGCAAGCTGACCCACGAGCTGAAAACCCAGCAGGTCGAGCAGCGTTTCGTCGAGGCGGCCAAGCAATTGGAAGATGCTTCGTTCGAGGCTTCCGATTTGGCGCAGCCGGCCCAGGACCTGAAACTCACCGTCCACACGTCGGCGCCGTTTGGGCGCGAAGGTGGGGAAGGGATTGCGGCCAACCGCGCTATCGTCACTGCCGCGTTCAGCCCGGAAGTGCTTGATGAGGGTGCCAACAGCAGCGCGATCGAGTTGGATCCGGAAACCGTCGTGGTGCTGCGTGCCAAGGAGCATCGCAAGCCTGAGCAACTGCCGCTGGAAAGCGTGGAAGCTGCCATCCGTACTCAGTTGGCCAAGGAGCGCGCCAGTGAGGCCGCGAAGACCCGGGCCGATGAGCTGATCGCCAGCTTGCGCGAAGGAAAGACCCCGCTGGCCAAGCCTGTCGACGGTCAGAACTGGAAGGTCATCGAGGCGGCAACCCGCAGCCAGGAAGGTATCGAACCGACGGTGCTGCAGGCGTTGTTCCGCATGCCAAAGCCCGAGTCCAAGGACAAGCCGACGTTTGCCAGTGTGACCTTGCCTGACGGCAATCTGATGCTGGTGCAACTGCGCGGCGTGAATGAAGCTGCGGCACCCACTGATGCGGAGAAGGCCGAATATCGTCGCTATCTCGCATCCCGTGTTGGCCAGCAGGACTTTGCGGCTTATCGCAAGCAGCTGGAAAGCGAGGCGGACATCAAGCGTTACTGATGCCCTGATGGCTTGCTCAAAAGACCTCGGCCGAAAAAGCCGGGGTCTTTTTGTATCCACCCATTGCCAGATGACAAGATGTTCATCGGCCCACTGGATTTACGTCTTTTTCCCGTCAACAACCCCCAGTAGACTTGTAACCCCTTTGAGACACGAATACCCACGCTGTCGATGGGCGTTCTGTTGCACAATACGCCCCCGGACCGTTTTCTTCAGGATGTTCAATGTTCAGATCATTTCACCTGCGCACCGTCGGACTGGCGCTGATGCTGGTTGCCGCAGCCGGTTGCTCGTCGAAGAAGGCTGCTATTTACGAGCATGAGAACTTCGATGATTCCGGTACGTTCTCCCGCACCTATCCGGTGAGCGACACGGTGACCTGCGAAGCGGGGCGCCGGGCCTTGCTCAGCCAGGGCTACATCATCACCAGCAGCGACCCTAAGCTGGTCAGTGGTCACAAGAGTTTCCAGCAGACCGGTGATACCCACATGGAGATCAGCTTCAACCTGGTCTGTGCCGAGGACGGTGGTGCTGGACATCATGCGACCATGTTTGCCAACGCGTTGCAGGACCGTTATGCGCTGAAGAAAATCAACAACTCCGCCAGCCTGGGCGTGGGTGTGTTGGGGTCGGTATCGATGCCGATCGGTTCCTCGGATGACTCGATGGTCAAGGTGGCCAGCGAAACCGTATCGGCGACCAAGTTCTACGAGCGTTTCTTTGCCCTGGTGGAGATGTTCCTGCCTGCGGAAGCGAAGAAAGGCGCGTCGGTTGCTGCAAAGCCCGATACTGAACTGGGGGTACCGGAGCCCAAGGCCGAACCAGCTGCGTTGACACCGGCTCCGGTTCCGACGCCAGCGCCAGCGCCGACGCCTGTTGCGCCGGTAGAGCAAGCTGTCCCAGCCGAAGCCGCACCTGCAGCGTCGCAGCCTGTCGCCCCGCCTCCAGAACCTGCGCCGATTGCACCCAGCGAACCTGCGCCATACATAGGCCCGGAATCGACGCTGGAAGTCGTCACGCCACCCCCTCCCAGTGATTTGCCGCCGCCGACCGAGGCAATCCAGCCGCTTCCTTCATCCTGAATACCATGACAAGGCAGTCATTCCTTGTCACACCTGCATAGGTTGATTTCCCATCGCTGTGCTACGTTTAAAACATGAAGCCTTTGCTTCATGTTTTGTTCATAAAGCAGCTTTATTCTGACACCAAGGCCATCAGGCATTGATATGGGAAGGATTCAAAATGGATGATTATCAGGAAGAGCTGCTGGAATACCAGGCCTACGAGCTGGACCCGCTGGAACCCGCCGAGGATGCGACGGAGTTATAAGGGGGCCGCAAGCGGCGAGCTGCATGAAACTTGAACTTCAACTCGCCCTCTGGCTGCGGCGAAACTCTCCCGGCGTCTGGCCATTCCAGCGTTTGAAAGCGCGCTGGAATGCCTCGGCTGAGGCGAAGCCCAGCAAGTAGGCGATTTCGCCGAACGCCAGTTCGGTATCACGAATGTAGGTCATGGCGAGGTCGCGACGCGTGTCATTGAGGATCGCGCGAAATTGCGTGCCTTCTTCTGACAGTTTCCGGCGCAGTGTCCAGGTCGGCAGCTTCAGGCGCGCTGCCACTTCTTCCAGGTCGGGTTCCCGGCCACCGTTGAGCAACGGCCCCAGCAGTTGAGTGATGCGTTCGCGCAGGCTGCGGGTGCGGGTGAGTTGTTCCAGTTCCCCCTCACACAGCAAAACCAGATGCCGCCAGGTGCTGGGGCAATGCTGCGGGTTGCGTCGGGCAAGGTCTTCCAGGCCCAGGCGCAGCTGGTTCTGGCCGGCGCCGAACAGGATCGGGCAATCGCCAAGTGTACGGTAGGCGTCCAGGTAAGCCGGAGCCTCGAATTCGATCTCGATGCGCTCGGCCCGTAGCGGGGTGCCGCTTACGCTGGATAACTGCTGGAGCCAACCGGCAATGATCGAGTCCACGACGAAGCGGTTATAGGCGTTATAGGGGCTGATGGAATAGAACCGTAGCCAGGCACCCCGGGCGTCCTCGTGAAAACTCGATTGGCCACGGTAGTTGGAGCCATACAACGGCTCGAAGCGGATCAAGCAGCGTGCCGCTTCGCGTACCGTCGGGGCCTGGGCCGCAGTAACGCCAGCGAGACCGGCCTGGCTCAAGCGGCTGAGCTGACCCATGCGCAGGCCCAGGGCCGCATCCTGGGTCTGCTGGATCGCAGCGTGACCGAGGCGCATATAGCGTGGAATCGATAATCGGGCCCGGGGCTCGGCCAGGCGCGCGGTGTCGAGGCCATACTGTTCGAGTAGGGGTTGGGGATCCTGGCCATGGCTGGCTACCGCATCGGCCAGGCTGTGGACGAAGCCCACGGACAGGTCGCCCAGGCGCATCGATGGCGGCTTCATGTTCACAACCACAAGTTCAGCAGGAGGGCGCCACGGGCTTCGCCGTCGGAGAAGTGCTGGCCGTCGTGGCTGATGAAACTCTGACCGGCGCTGCCGTTGTCCCAGAACTGGCCACGCAGAAACACGCTGACACCGCCCTTGGCCTGGCTGATGGGTAACTGACTGGTCAGCGTCAGGCGGTGCCAGGCCTGGCCTTCGCTCATCTCACCGGGCTTGAGACTCACCTCGCTCGGTGTGGACAGGCCTTTATAGCCGTTCCAGGGTTTGTTCCAGGTGTCACGCCCAC
Source organism: Pseudomonas corrugata (assembly GCF_001269905.1). Lineage (GTDB taxonomy): Bacteria > Pseudomonadota > Gammaproteobacteria > Pseudomonadales > Pseudomonadaceae > Aquipseudomonas > Aquipseudomonas corrugata. The sequence continues at coordinate 49,140 of NZ_LHVK01000005.1, forward strand.
TGATAAAGGCGGGCACCGCGATCAGTTGCGCGCCCTGATCGTTGAGTTGTCGGTAATAGCGCGGATACCAACTGTCGCTGCCGATCAGCACGCCCAAGCGTCCGGCGGGGGTATCGACGACGCGCAGGGCTTGCTGGCGGTCGGCCTCCAGCACATCCCGTTGCTCGAATACCGGATGCTGTTGACGTTGGGGCTGCCCGAGCGGTAGGCCGTCGCTGCCAAACACCAGGCTGCTGTTATACAGCGCACCTCGGCCGATCTTCAGTTCACCTTCGCTGACACTGGGTTCGGGCAATATGATGGAGCCGGCCACCAGGGTCACGCCGAACTCCCGGGCCAGCCCGCCGAACATGGCCTGGTAATCACGTGCCATGGTGTCGGCTTTCATGCGCAAGTAGGCATCGTCCAGGCGGTTATCGCCTTGGGCACTGATCAATCCTCGGATGAACGCCAGCGGGTTGCTGATCGCCAGCCAGTTCATGGCTTCCTTCAGTGTGCCGGCCTGGTACAGCTCGTCCTTTTCTCCGCTGATCATCAACCAGGTGCCGATGTGCTCGGGCAAGACCACGATGGTCTTGTCGCTAAGCAAACCCAGGTCGTGGGCGGTCTGCAGGTAGGCTGCCAGTTTGCGGCGCAGGTGTCCGGGGTTCTGGTAGTCGGTGGGGAACAGTTCAGGCTGGATGCCCAGCAGGTTGCCTCGATCGGCAGGGACACCCTGGTCGACCGCCAGGTTGATGCGCAGGTCAGAGAGGTAGTGCCCCGTCGGACGATCCGTCGTCCACAGTGCATAGCTCATCAGGGCGGCGATCAGGGCCAGTGAAAACAGCAGGTACAGAAGTTTACGCATGGAGAGCAGTCAGCGGCCGTGTACGGTTCTTACGGGGCAGGGTACGGGAAAACCTGAAATTAGCAAAAGAGAAGTCCCTGTGTGGGAACGAGCCTGCTCGCGATGACGCCGGTTCAGCAAGCTCAATGGTGGCTGACACACCGTTATCGCGAGCAGGCTCGTTCCCACAGGAGAAATGGACAGGCTTCAACACTGATCGGTTGTTCAGTGACTCTTGGCCTTTCTGATCCGCAGCATGATCAACAACATGATCAGCAGTACCGGTGGTGTCATCCCCAGCAGTGCTTCGCGCGCCGATAGATCCGCCCCCAGCGTATGCAACCCGCTATAGACCAGTTTGAACAGGTTGATCAGATAGTAGGTGATGGCGATGATCGACAGCCCCTCTACCGCACGCTGGATCTTTATCTGTGCATCGGCCCGCGCATTGAGACTGCGCAGAATCTCTGCATTCTGGTCTTCCATCTCCACTTGCACCCGCGCCTGGAGCAGGTCGCCCAGGTTGGCAACGCTCATGGCCAGTTGTTCCAGGCGTTGCTCGGTCGCCGCGCAATAGCGCACGGTCGGCTTGAAGCGTCGCTCGATAAACACGCCCAGCCTCTGGCAGTCGCCCAGATGGCTTTCACGCAACTCACCCAGGCGCTCGAATACCAGTTGTGCGTAGGCCCGGGTCGCGCTGAAACGATGGCGATTTTTCACTGAGCTGCCGACGATCCGGCGAGACAGTTGCGCGATATCCTCCAGCAAGGCCTTGGCATGCACGCCGCTGGCATTGGCGTTGCGTTCGGAGAGTGTCACCAGGCTGCGGTCGAACTCGTTCAACTGAGGGTCCAGCGCCTTTGCGACACTGAGCGACAAGGACGCCATCATGCGATAGGTTTCGATCTCGAGCAGGCGCCGGATCATGCGTCCCTGGCGATAGGCGTTGAGCCGTCGATTGATAAACAGGAAGCGGTTGGTGCCGTCCTCGGTGAGGCGAAAATCGCTCCAGACCACGGCATCGCCACCCCCCACGCTTGAGCCGCAGGGATCCTTGAAGCCGTATTCGGACAGGTTGAGGCCGTCTTCCGAGCGCACCACCACCTGAACCGAATTGATGATTTGCCGAGTGTGACCTTCGATACCTTGCGCCAGGCATTCAGGTAGCGTCGTCCACTGCAATTGGTGACTGCTGGCGGGCACCACCAGGGTCAGGGTGAAGAACTCTGCGTGACGTTCCCACTTGAGCGGGTGTCCGTCGATCCGGGTGATACCCTGGGCTGCCTGATCCACCACGCTATCGGGGCAAAGCCGCTCGAGCAGGGCCGTGCATTGGACGCTATCGCCCAGGAACGCCAGATGGAAAACATGGGCCGGTTCGTCGAAATACAGCGACGGACGGGCGTGCAGTTCGTTGTGCAGGATCTTTCGCTGGGGATGCATGCGAGCGGCCTGTGTGGTTTGAATTGTTTTCTGTTCAGCCGCTTGGGCCACTGAGCATAGGACTGGCCCATCCCACTGGGAGTCACTTGGGTTCGCTCATCCATTGGTACTGGATCGCTGCACATTTGGATCAATAACTTGTCAGTTTCGGTCATTGAGCACGGTTGTTCCGGCTCTTAGGCTGTGGGGCATGACTGATGGAAGCCGCAGAGCTTCCACACTTTCCGTGATCGCCCGTTGTGGAGTTACCAATGACCGCCCCTCATTACCCGCATCTGCTGGCCCCGTTGGACCTGGGTTTTACCACGTTGCGCAACCGTACCCTGATGGGGTCGATGCACACGGGCCTCGAGGAAAAGCCCGGTGGTTTCGAGCGCATGGCGGCATATTTTGCCGAGCGTGCCCGTGGCGGTGTGGGCCTGATGGTGACGGGCGGGATCGGACCGAATGACGAGGGCGGCGTGTACTCCGGTGCCGCCAAGTTGACCACCGAGGAAGAAGCGCTCAAGCACCGGATCGTTACCCGGGCCGTTCACGAGGCCGGTGGCAAGATCTGCATGCAGATTCTCCATGCCGGACGCTACGCCTACAGCCCCAAGCAAGTAGCGCCGAGCGCGATCCAGGCACCGATCAATCCGTTCAAGCCCAAGGAACTGGATGAGGAAGGGATCGAGAAACAGATCAGTGACTTCGTCACGTGCTCGATGCTGGCCCGGCAAGCTGAATACGATGGCGTCGAGATCATGGGCTCGGAAGGGTATTTCATTAACCAGTTCCTGGCGGCCCACACCAACCACCGTACCGACCGTTGGGGCGGCAGCTATGAGAACCGCATGCGCTTGCCGGTGGAAATCGTACGACGGGTGCGCGAGGCGGTAGGACCGGACTTCATCATCATTTTTCGCCTGTCGATGCTCGACCTGGTGGAGGGCGGCAGCTCCTGGGAGGAAATCGTCCAGTTGGCCAAGGCCATCGAACAGGCCGGCGCGACGATCATCAACACCGGTATCGGCTGGCATGAGGCACGCATTCCCACCATTGCCACCAAGGTTCCCCGGGCGGCGTTCAGCAAGGTCACGGCCAAGCTGCGCGGTTCGGTAAGTATTCCCCTGATCACCACCAATCGTATCAATACGCCGGAAGTGGCTGAGCAGATCCTCGCTGACGGTGACGCCGATATGGTTTCCATGGCGCGACCGTTCCTGGCGGATCCGGATTTCGTCAACAAGGCTGCCGCTGGCCGGGCGGATGAAATCAATACCTGCATTGGCTGCAACCAGGCCTGCCTCGACCATACCTTCGGCGGCAAGCTCACCAGTTGCCTGGTGAACCCGCGGGCGTGCCATGAAACCGAACTCAACTATCTGCCAGTTACTCAGGTGAAGAAAATTGCCGTGGTTGGCGCCGGTCCGGCCGGGTTGTCCGCGGCCACGGTGGCGGCCGAGCGCGGGCACCAGGTGACGCTGTTCGATTCGGCCGGCGAGATCGGTGGCCAGTTCAACGTCGCTAAACGAGTGCCGGGCAAAGAGGAGTTCTTCGAAACCCTGCGTTATTTCAAGCGCAAATTGCAGACCACTCATGTCGAGCTGTGTCTCGACACCCGTGTAGATGTGGAACAACTGGTGGCTGGCGGTTACGACGAGATTATCCTCGCCACGGGGATCGCGCCTCGGTTGCCGGCGATTCCCGGGGTGGAACATGCCAAGGTGTTGAGCTACCTGGACGTGCTTCTGCAGCGCAAGCCGGTGGGCCGCAGCGTGGCGGTGATCGGGGCCGGGGGAATCGGTTTTGATGTGTCGGAGTTCCTGGTGCACCAGGGCGTAGCCACCAGTCAGGACCGCGAGGCGTTCTGGAAGGAGTGGGGGATCGACACCCGACTCGAGGCACGCGGCGGCGTGGCCGGGATCAAGGCCGAGCCCCATGCGCCGGCGCGGCAAGTATTCCTGTTGCAGCGCAAGACCTCCAAGGTCGGTGACGGCCTGGGCAAGACCACCGGCTGGATTCACCGCACGGGACTGAAGAACAAGCAAGTGCAGATGCTCAACGGTGTTCAGTACCTGAAGATCGACGACGAAGGCCTGCACATCCGTATCGGTGACAGCGGCGAGCCGCAGGTGCTGGCCGTGGACAACATCGTGATCTGCGCCGGCCAGGATCCGCTGCGTGAATTGCAGGAAGGCCTGGAAGCGGCGGGGCAGAGCGTCCATCTCATCGGCGGTGCCGACGTAGCGGCGGAGCTGGACGCCAAGCGGGCCATCAACCAGGGTTCGCGGTTGGCGGCGCAGTTGTAAGGCACCCGGGGTTGCCGCAGATCCCCTGTGGGAGCGGGCTTGCTCGCGATGACGGCGGCACATCCGACATTTCTGTCGACTGGACCACCGCTATCGCGAGCAGGCTCGCTCCCACAGGGGGATGTGGTGAGGCTGAATCTGCGGTAATCCGTGACCGCCTGTTAGAATGCGGGCCTCTTCGCGCCAGGCCTGCTTGCAATGCTTCTTTCTGCCCTTGACTGGCACCCCAACCCTAAACTCGAACCCCTTCATCTGGACTGGCTCACCCGCGCCGGTGTCGAAGTGGCGGTGTTGCGCCTGGACCGGATCGATCCCCTGATCAGCGGCAACAAGTGGTTCAAGCTGGTTCACCATGTGCGCGCCGCACACGAGGCCGGTGCCGAGGGGATCATGAGCCTGGGCGGTGCCTATTCCAACCATCTGCATGCACTGGCCGCCGCAGGCAAGCGCTTTGGCTTTCCAACGGTCGGGCTGCTGCGTGGCCATCCCCGGGAAACGCCGACGGTGCTCGATCTGCAAGCATTCGGCATGCATCTGCACTGGTTGGGGTATGGCGGATATCGTGAGCGGCACGCCGCGGATTTCTGGACACCCTGGCAGGCGCGGTACCCCCACCTGCACCCGGTGCCCGAGGGCGGCTCTGGTTTGCCGGGCGCGCAGGGCTGCAAGGCCTGGGTGACCAGCGCCCGTGAACAACTGGAGGCATTGGGTTGGACGGATTATCACGGCTGGTGGCTGGCTTGCGGGACTGGAACGTCGTTGGCGGGGCTGGTGTTGGCCGAAGCGGGCGCGCATCCGGTCCATGGTGTGCTCGCGGTGCCCGAGGACCATGGTGTGGCGCAGCAGGTCGATGGCGTCGTGCGAGAGGCAGGCATTGCCGATCCACGTTATGAATTGCTCGACGGCAGCCGTGGCGGTTTCGCCCGGGCCGACGCGCAACTGAACGCCTTCATCGACGCCACTGGTGCCATCGAACTGGAGCCGCTCTACACCGGCAAGGCGTTGATGCTGCTCAAGTCGCACGTCGAGGCTGGCCGGTTTGCCCAAGGCACGCGCTTGATCTTCGTCCACACCGGCGGTTTGCAAGGCCGCCGGGGGGTGGCGTGACCTTCATCAGCCGCGCTTTGGCATCATCCGCAGCAGCGTGTTATCGCGCACGACGTAGTGGTGATAGAGCCCCGCCAGGGCATGCAGGCCGATCAGCCAGTAGCCGATAGTGCCGCCCAGTACATGCCAGCCTTCCAGCCGTTTGGCGAAATCCTTGTCCTGATCGATGAGCAGCGGCAGATCGAAACCGTAGAACATCACCTGATGCCCTTCGGCGCTGGTGATCAGCCAGCCCAGCAGCGGCATGGCGATCATGAACAGGTACAGCGCCCAGTGCATCAGGCGTGCAAGGATGGTTTGCCAGGCAGGCGAAGCCGGGAAGATGGCCGGCGCCTTGCCGATGCTGCGGGCGAACAGACGCAGCCAGACCAGCAGGAACACCGTCAGGCCGAGCATGAAATGCGCTTCTTTGATCAGGGTTCGGCCGCCGCTGCCCTTGGGGAAGATCCCGCGAAGTTCAATGCAGGCATAAACCACAGCCAGCAGCACCAGCATCAACCAATGCAAGGTGACCGTGACGGTACTGTAGCGGCTTTCGGAATTTTTCCAGGGCATGCGGGGTATCTCCAGACATCAGGGTAAAGCGCCGTCTTGAGCAGCGTTGGGGGGTTACTGTAAGCCCGTTTCGCTGGGTTTGCATGAGTCAGATCAGGTTTTGTCCATGGGAACCCGGTTTGCGTCCGCTGGCGAGCCGGGCTGCCCATCAAGGTATTTGGTGATGCGTCACGGCGTTGTGTCGGGAGGGTTCAGCAGCCAGTCGAACAGCAGCCTGACGTCGGTGTTGCCCGGTGCCGGTTTTGGCTGCGCCATGATGCGCCCGCCGCCGCTATCGATGCCGCCCGGGCACAGCACCGGCCGGTCGGGATCGCCGTCGAGAAAACTGACCAACACTTCACTGCCTGTCATCAGGGGCAGGTTGTCGTGGGGGCTCGATCGCGACATGGGCAGGGGAATGCCTTCGTCATCCGGGCCCCACAAACTGACAAGGACCTGACCTCGCTCATCGGGCACCGCCGGCTGCCCGGTGGGACCGAGTACATGCGCCACGTGGTAGCCGGGAATACTGGGCCTGGGATGCTTGAGGGCGGGCCTGAACACGGTGGACCATGGGATGGCCGAGAACCTGTTTCGATAGTCCCGGGCAGACGACACGGGCGACTGATTCGCTTCAAGGATCGAGAACTGCCGCCCGCGATGCTGGACCTCGATGACCAGCCATTGATCGTTGAACGTCGATACCGGGTGATCGCTGATCTGCACTATGTGGCCGCTGCGCAGGGCCGGTTGACTGCTGTGGCCGTGGATTTCCCGCTGCCGGCAGCGCAGGCGTTCCAGGTTCCGGCGCCCGATCTGATAGGTGTGAGCCAACGCTGGATTGCCTCGCATCGCTTCGTGATCGGTGCCGTTGAGCCCATGATTCGCTGCGCTGGTTTCTGCGGGCGCCATTGCCCGCTCGGCGAAGCGGGCGGGCAGGGCAGGCAATGTCGGGTGGTGACGCTGGTACAGCCGCTCAAGTGCCGGTTGTTCATCGGCTTGCTTGCGCAGTGCCAGCTCGACCGCCCGCGCCGGGAAACTCTTGGGATCTTCGGCAAATACCAGGACATGGCCGGATGGCGAGTGTTCGAAGTGGTAATGAATGCCTTCTTGCTCGCACAGCCGCTGCAGCAACTCCAGGTCGCTTTCCTCGTACTGGATACAGAACGGGCGGGATGGGTACTGTCCGTGGGGCAGTTCGAAACGGTAGCTGTGAGCGGGCAGCGCATTGTCATCCAGCAGCCGTTGCAGGATCTGTACGACGCTGAGCTGATGGAAAACCCGTCGTCTCGGGCCATGCTCCAGACGCTGGAGATGGGGAACCAGTGCCAGGCGATAGCCGGTGCGGTTTGGTGCATGGGCATTCAGGCTGACACTTTGGACAATGCCATGTACGCCGGAATCACCGTCCAGGCGCAGGAACGCTGGTTGCCCCAGCAGCGTGTCGGGATTGATCGGCGGCGTGAGGCCGATCAGTTCGAGGTCGAAGCGGTACGGTTGGTTGAGGGCCTCCCTACCGCTGAACCGCAGCACTTGCAGGCGCAAGTCGCTTTGCGTGAGTGTCAGGCTGAAGGGGCTTTCCGTGTCGTTGCGCATCGCGGTGCTTACTTGAAGAGAAGAAGCCGCGAGGGTACGAAACCGCGGGGCGAAACGGTGCTCCCGAATCGCTATTTCGGAAACTGCCTACAGCACGTTGTGAAAATGTCGATTCGCCGGGGCGCATTTTTTGGTCGATCAGCCGGTTTAGGCCGTATAAACTTGCGCCACAGCGCCGGCCGGCAGATGTCTTGGCGCGTCAGACAAGAGAGTGAATGATGGGCGCACAGTGGAAGGTCAAACACAAAGAGGCGGCTGCCAACGCCAAGGGCAAGATCTTCGGCAAGCTGGTGAAGGAAATCACCATTGCCGCGCGCAACGGTGCCGATGTGGCGACCAATGCACACCTGCGGTTGGTGGTCGAGCAGGCGAAGAAGGCCTCGATGCCCCGCGAGACCCTGGAGCGCGCGATCAAGAAAGGTTCTGGCCAGCTCGGCGAAACCGTGCAGTACCACCGTGTGACCTACGAAGGGTTTGCGCCGCACCAGGTGCCGCTGATCGTTGAATGCGTGACCGACAACATCAACCGAACCGTGGCCGAAATCCGCGTCGCGTTCCGCAAGGGCCAGTTGGGCGCTTCGGGGTCGGTGGCCTGGGACTTCAACCATGTCGGCATGATCGAAGCCGCCCCGGACAGCCCGGACGCCGATCCGGAAATGGCCGCCATCGAGGCCGGCGCCCAGGATTTCGAACCGGGCGAAGAGGGTGCGACGCTGTTCATTACTGATGCGGCCGACCTTGATGCCGTGCAGAAAGCGCTGCCGGCCCAAGGCTTCACGGTGTTGTCCGCCAAACTGGGCTACCAGCCGAAAAACCCGGTCAGCGGCCTGACTGACGAGCAGATGGCCGAGGTCGAAGCGTTCCTTGAAGGCCTCGACAACCACGATGACGTGCAGGATATGTTTGTCGGGTTGGCGGGTTAACAGGATTCCCTGAAGAGCGAATGGTCCTTTGTGGCGAGGGGATTTATCCCCTCGCCACAAAGACATGCGTTCGATCAGCCGGTGGTCAAGCAGCCGGCCAATACCCGCTCGATCTCCTCGAACCCCGGCCGCGCCAGCACGTCCGGCTGGCAGCAACGCGCCTTCAACGCCTGTAGCGCAGCAAGCTGCACCTCATCGCCCTCCGGCTCGATCCGCGCCAGCAACTCACCGAGCAGAATCCCGAAGGCGCGCACTTCGATGCGTTGCAGTGCGCGGGTTTGCGGGGTGTCTGCGGTGGCGTGGAAAGACGCCGCGCCAAAATCCCCCAGCAGGCAGTCGCCCTGGTCGTTGTAAAGGATGTTGTGCCCGTACAAATCCCCATGGGTGATGCCCTGGCGGTGCAGGTGTGCCGCCACCGAGGCGATGCCCCGGGCGATACGCAAAGCCGCAGTGGGGTTCAAGCGCAACGTGTCGGCATACACGTCGCGGCTGCAAGAGGCCAGGCTCGGCAGCCCGGCCAGGTTTCGGTAACTGGGCTCGATCAGCGCCATGACCAGCCCGGCCTGCCTTTCGGGATGTGCGGCGACCTGACCCAACACTTCAATCAGATTCGGATGCCGGCCCGCAGTGATACAGGCATGCATTTCATGCAGTGGGGAGCCGTCGCTGGTCATCTCGCCCTTGTACATTTTAACCGCGACGTTTCGCGCCGGTTGGCCTGCCGATTGCCACAGCGCCTGATGAATCACTCCCGAGGCGCCTTCGCCCAGTTGTTGTTGCAGGCTCAGTTGTGCCCAGTCGATGGGGTTGGTGCTGTGCAATGCGGCGTCATCGGCCTGGGCTTCCAGCGGGTTGCCGGCATAGGCGAGCCAACTGAGGCGGGGCAGTTCCAACAGCCATTGCGGCAGATCGACCAACTGATTGGCGGCGATGCGCAGCAGCTCAAGTCGGTGACACTGGGCCAGGCTGGCGGGCAATTGTTGCAGACGGTTGCCGGCCAGCATCAGTTTTTGCAGATGTGGGCGGTGTCCCAGCTCATCTGGCAGTTGGCTGATGCGGTTGTCCGTCAGGATCAGCCAGCGCAGCAGCGGTGGCAGAGCCGCGGCGGGGACGTGCTCGATGCGGTTGGCCTTGAAACCGACCATGGTCAATGCGGTACACCGGCCCAGGCATTCGGGCAGTTCGGTGAAGCGATTGTCCGAGCAGAACAGCACCCGCAGTCGGGTCAGCCGATGCAAGTCATCGGGCAGGGTTTCCAATTGGTTGCCGCTGAGGTTGAGCACCTCGAGGGAGTCCGCCAGGTCGAAGATTTCCCGGGGAAACTGTGTCAAGCCGCAGGCCAGGTCCAACCGGGTGATGCCTGACAGCTGGCCGGCGCGGAGTTGGGCGAGGGTGTTCATGGGAGGGGGCACCGTTGATCAAGAGAAGTCCGATGCCACCTAGTTTGTTACAAAAACCTTGTGGCGAGGGGATAAATCCCCTCGCCACAAATGCCAGTTCGGCTAGCGCTCGATATTGCGGCTCCAGCGCGCATTCCACGCCGGACGCTGTTCATTGACCTGGTCCCAGTCCACCGCAATCGCCGTTTCCAGATACTGCTTCATGGCTTCCACCTGGCCACGGGTCTTGTCGGTGGTGGGGGTGTTGGGGTTGGATGGGATCTGGTCGCCTTCTTCCAGGGCAATGGCCTGGGCTTGAGGTGTAAGCAGGAAGGCGGCGAGCTTCTGCGCCAGCTCGGGTTGGGTGTTGTGGGCGATGGCGCATTCGGCGACGTTCAGCACCACGGCGCCTTCCTTCGGTTGCGCATATTCCACTGGCATGCCCTTGAGTTTCAATGCAGTCACTTGGGTCGGCGTCAGCGGGAACAGCGCGGCTTCGTCGGTCTGCAGCATTTCGGAAATCTTCGCCGAGCTGGGGATGTATTCCAGCACGTTGCGCCCTACGGTGTTCGGCCAGGCCTTGAAGCCTGGCTCGACGTTGGTCTCGTTGCCACCCTGGATCCGGTTGAACATCAGAAAGCCGTGCAGGCCGAAGGTGGAGGAGGCCACCGACTGGAACACCAGTTTGTCCTTGAAGCGCGGATCGGCCATGTCCATCCATGACGTCGGGGCGCTCCAGCCTTTTTCCTTGAACAGGCGCGTGTTGTAGGCGAGCCCTGTCACACCGAGGCTGACGGCCGCGGCCTGATCCTTGATACGGCCCTTGGCGGGGATTTGTGCCAGGGGCGGGCTATCCTCGAGTTTGTCGCAAAGCCCCATGGAAATGGCGCGGTACATGATGCCGTCATCCAGGAATATGACGTGCATCTGTGGGTTGTCTTTGCTGGCCTGTACTTTCGCCAGGATGTCCGCCGAGGTCCCGGGTACGATCACCACTTTGACGTTGTTGGCCTTTTCGAAGGCCGGCAAGACCTTGTCGGCATAGAGGCGCTCCATGGTGCCGCCGTTCATGCCCAGGTAAAGCGTTGGCTCGGCGTGTGCCTGGCCGACGGCGAACAATGCGCTCAAGCAGGAAAAGCCCAGCAGTGCAGTGCGTTTGACGTGATTCATGGCGCGACCTTCCTCTATCAAGAAACGGGGATGGAGTGAAACCGTGTGATGGAAAACGCATCCAGCGACGTTTTCGATTCGCCGCAACAGATGATTTCGGTGAGCGCCTGGCCCACCGCCGGGCCGATCTGGAAGCCTGCCCCGGCGAAGCCGAACGCGTGCAACAGACCGGGTTGGGTGCTGCTGTGTCCGATCACCGGCTGGCGATCGGGCAGGTAACCCTCGGTGCCGCTCCAGGTACGAATCGCCTGGGCGCCCTTCAGGAACGGATAGAGATCGACCGCCTGGCGCAGGATCTCGATCACGGCATTCTGGCCAGGCCGGGCGCGAGCGTCGTCCAGGGCGAAGCCCTGGCCGCCGCCCAGTACGCAGTTACCTCGGGCAACCTGGCGCGCGTAGATTCCACCGCCTTCCACGCCGGTGCTGGCATCCATTACCAGGGGCAAGGGCTCGGTCACCAGCATCGCCGGGTGCCCGGCGTGCATGGGCACGGTTTCACCGAACTGTGCGGCGAAATGGCTGGCCCAGGCGCCGGCGCAGTTCAGTAGCCAGGGCGCGCGGAGCATCAGGCCCGTTTCGGTCCGCACGATAAAGCGCTGGCCGTCGTGCTCCACCAGGCTGACCGGGCATTGTTCATGAACCTGAGCGCCGTGCCGACGGGCGGCGTGGGCAAAGGCCGGGGACACCAGTCGTGGATTGGCGTGCCCGTCGTCCGGGCAAAGCGAGGCCCCGACAGCCACTGCGCCCACCCAGGGGAAACGCGCGTGCAGTGTTTGACGATCCAGCAGTTGCAAGTCGAGGCCAAAGCCCTGGCTGCTGACGGCGTAGTCCTGCAACGCACGCATGTCCTCGGCGCTGCGGGCCAGTTTCAGATGGCCGCTGCGCTGGTATTCGCCGTCGATGCCGATCAGTTGGGGCAAATGGCTCCAGATTTCGTGGGCCCGTTGCGACAGGGGCAGTTGAGACAAGGGCCGCCCCTGGCGTCGCACACCGCCATAGTTCACGCCACTTGAGTGCGAGCCGCAGAAGTCCCGTTCCAGCAGGGCCACCCGACGTCCGGCTTTGCTCAGGAACAGCGCCGCCGACGAGCCGACGATGCCACCGCCGATGATCACCACGTCGACTTCGATCATGGTTCGATCTCCAGGCCAAACGGTACGGGTTTGACCGGTGCCTGGGCCCGCAAGCGGCCGATACCGCAGATGGGCCGTCCACTTTCGCTGGCGATGATCTCCGCCGCCGCGGTGCCACACATTCTTCCCTGACAACGGCCCATGCCGACCCGGCAATGAGCCTTGACCCGGTTGATTTCCCAATGGCCTTCGCCGATCACCCGGCGGATGTCGCCGACGCTGACTTCTTCGCAACGGCAAATCGTCAATTCGTCCGCCGCGTCGGCGGCCCAGCTTTGCGGAAAGGCAAAGGCACGTTCCAGGCCTTGCCGGAAGTGGCCGATGCGCTCCAGTTCTTTCTCCAACTGGGTGCAGCGCTGCGTATCGACTCGGTAGCCGCTGTCTTCTAGCAAGGCCAGGGCGGCGCGTTCGCCGGCTTTTTCGGCTGCGTCGGCACCCATGATTCCCGCACCGTCACCCGCGAGGTAGACACTGGTCACGCTGCTGCGGCCAGCGCTGTCCCGCTGGGGCAGCCAGGCGCGGTTGAGGGAACTCCAGGTGAATTCGCAACCCAACAGGTCGGCCAGTTGGGTTTCGCTGCGCAAGCCGTGGGCGAAGGCCACCGCGTCGCAGTCGAGGGTTTGCTCGCCTTTTGCGTTGTGCCATTTCAACGACTGCACCCGTCGTTCGCCGTCGATACGCGACAGGCTCGCGCCTTGATGCACGGCGATGCCATGTGCGGTCAGCCAGCCCCGGTAGTAGATACCCTTGGCGAGCGTGGCCGGTTGCGCCAGCAGGCCGGGCAGGGCGCGGGCCTGGGCGCCCAGGGGGGAGCTGTCGAGCACGGCGACCACGTTGGCGCCAGCCTTGGCGTATTGATAAGCCACCAGATAAAGCAACGGGCCGCTGCCGGCGAACACCACGCGCTCACCGATGGCGCAGCCCTGGAACTTCAGGGCGATCTGCGCAGCACCGAGGCTGTACACCCCCGGCAACGTCCAGCCCGGAACGGGCAGGATCCGGTCGGTGGCGCCTGTGGCGACGATCAGGCTCGAATACTCCAGCCGGGCGGCGCGCCCCGCATGCAAAGTGTCCAGCACGCCGGATTCGGCGTTCCATACCAAGGTATCGGGACGATAGTCGAGCTGGTTGCGCAGCTCATCGATGGTCTGGTGGATCGACCGGGCCTTGTGCGCTTCGAAGCCATACAGCTTGGCTGGCGAGCGTTTGAAATTGTCCGGTTGCCGCCGGTAGATCTGCCCACCACCGCGCAAGGCTTCATCCAGCAAGACAGGGTACACGCCGTGGGCGACCAGGGTCTGGGCGGCACGGATTCCGGCGGGGCCGGCGCCGATGATGGCGATTGTTTTCATGATTGCCTCATCGACAAGATCGGGGGCCATGTGGCGCTGTCGAAGGCGCTATCGCGAGCAGGCTCGCTCCCACAGTGGAGCGGTGCGGAACGCCGATTTTGTGAGCGCCGCAAAACCCCTGTGGGAGCGGGCTTGCCCGCGAAGGCGGCGGCACATTCAACGAAAGTGGCGGCAGGCAGACCGTTATCGCGACCAATGAGGGACATGTTCATACCTGGCGTCCCGGTTCGCGGGTGATCTGCTGGCCGGCTTCGAGCAGGGTGGCGCAGGCGCGGACGCGGCGGCCGTCGCCGAGGCGGACCCAGCAGTCCTGGCACGCGCCCATCAGGCAGAACCCCGCCCGCGGTTCGGCGCTGAAATCGCTGCCGCGCAGGTGTTCGCCGCAGGTCAGTACGGCGGTCAGCAGCGTGTCACCCAACAGGCCGGTGGCCGGCTGGCCGTCGAGGGTAAAATCCAGGGCCGGGCGGTCGCCTTCGGCCAGTCGTTTCAGCAGCGCCATGGTGCCCTCATTGTTTGCCCACCAGAACCCGATCCAGGCCATAGACCCGGTCGAGCAGAATCATGGTCAGCGCTGTAAGCGCAATGACCAGCGCCGACACCGCCGCCATCATCGGGTCGATGGATTCGGTGGCGTACACATACATGCGCACCGGCAGGGTTTGAGTCGCCGGTGACGTGACAAAAATCGACAGCGTGACTTCATCGAAACTGTTGATGAAGGCCAGCAACCAGCCCCCGGCCACCCCCGGCAGGATCATCGGCAAGGTGATTTGCCGAAACAGTGTGAAGCGCCCGGCACCCAACGATTGCGCAGCCTGTTCGGCGCTGCGGTCCAGGCCGATGGCCGACGCCAGCACCAGGCGCAGCACATACGGAGTGATGACCAGCACGTGGGCGAAGATCAGCCAGGTGAAGTTGCCATTGACCCCCATCAGGGCAAACAACCGCAGCAACGCCACACCCAGCACCAGGTGCGGGATGATGATCGGTGACAGGAACAGGCCATTGAAAAAGTCCCGGCCGGGAAATTCGAGGCGGGTGATTGCCAGCGCCGCCGGTACCGCGATCAACGTCGCCAGCGAGGCCGCGCAGAACGCCAGGGCCAGGCTGTTATAGAACGCATCGACGAAATCCGCGCGCTCGAACACGGCGCGGAACCAGCGCAAGGAAAACTCCGTGGTCGGCAGGCTCAGGGTGTTTTCCGGCGTGAAGGCGACGAGACAGACCACCACCAGCGGCGCCAGCATGAACACCACGACCAAGGCGTGAAACAACAGGGCGAAAGGACCGTTCCTGGACATGACGAGTTACCCCAGTGACTTCTTGTAGCGGCCTTCGATCATGCGGTTCCACGACAGCATGATCAGCAGGTTGAGCAGCAGCAGCGCAATGGCGATGGTCGCGCCCATGGGCCAGTTGAGTTCCGACAGGTACTGGTCGTAGATCAGCGTGGCGACCATCTTCAAACGGCGTCCGCCGAGCAGGCCGGGAATGGCGAAGGAGCTGGCGGCCAGGCCGAACACAATCAAGGTGCCGGACAGCACGCCGGGCATGATCTGCGGCAGCACGACCTTGCGGATCACCGTGAGCTGGCTGGCCCCGAGGGACAGCGCGGCCTGTTCCGCGGCCGGGTCGAGCTTCTGCAGCGAGGTCCAGACCGGAATGATCATGAACGGCAGCATCACGTGGACCAGGGCGATGACCACGGCAAATGGGGTATAGAGCAACTTCACTGGTGAACCACCGAGCACTTGCAGCGTCTGGTTGACCAACCCGTCGGCGCCCAGCAGCAGGCTCCAGCCGAAGGCCCGGACCACCACCGAGATCAGCAACGGGGTGAGAATCAGGATCAGGAAAATCGAGCGCCATGGCGCGCCCATGCGGCTGAGCACATACGCCTCGGGCACGCCGATCAGCACGCACAACAGCGTGGTCAGGGCGCTGATCCAGAAGGTGCGAAAAAAGATCTCGTAGAAGTACGAATCGCCCAGCAGGCTGATGTAGTGATCGAGGGTGTACGCGTTGCTGTCGATGCCCGACCCGTAGTCGAAGACGTTGAACGACAGCACCAGTGTCAACCCCAGGGGAATCACCAGCAAACCCAGGTACAGGGCCAGGGCCGGTGCGGACATCAGGTAGCCTTGTCGGCCCCGGCGCATTCCGTCCAGCAGCTTCATGCCGACACCTCGTCGACACTCAGCACCCGCAGCAGCGCCGGATCCCAGTCCAGGCCCACTGCCGTGCCTTCGCTCATTGGCGCAGAGCCGTCATTTCGGCGCACCACGCAAAGCTCACCCAGGCTGGTCGAGACGCCATACAACCATTGGCTGCCGAGGAAGAAGCGGCTGACGATCGTACCCTGCAGGCGGCCCGTGCCGGCGGCGCACAGGTCGATTTTCTCCGGGCGCAGGCTCAAGGTCAGTTCGCCCTGGCCCGACTGACAGGCTTGAACGTCGCCGGCGCCGTCGCGTTCGCCGGGCAGCAGGTTGGCCTTGCCAACGAAACCGGAGATAAAGGTGGTGCGTGGGTGTTCGTAAAGGGTGTAGGGCGAGTCGATCTGGGTGATGCGCCCGGCTTGCATCACCACGACGCGGTCGCTGATGGAGAGCGCTTCGGACTGGTCATGGGTGACCATCAACGTGGTGATGCCGACTTCCCGCTGGATGCGGCGGATCTCGAATTGCATCTCTTCGCGCAGGTTGGCGTCCAGGTTGGACAGCGGTTCG
The DNA here is from genome assembly GCF_001269905.1 of Pseudomonas corrugata. Lineage (GTDB taxonomy): Bacteria > Pseudomonadota > Gammaproteobacteria > Pseudomonadales > Pseudomonadaceae > Aquipseudomonas > Aquipseudomonas corrugata. The sequence goes on from NZ_LHVK01000005.1 coordinate 65,620, forward strand.
TCGAGCAACAGCACCGGCGGTTCGATCACCAGCGCCCGGGCCAGTGCCACGCGCTGACGCTGGCCGCCCGAGAGTTCCCGGGGGTAACGCTCGGCATGCCGGTCCAGGCGCACCAGTTTCAGTACCCGGTCCACTCGTTGCTGGAGTTCGCTGCCCGGCACCTTGCGCATGCGCAGGCCGAAAGCGACGTTGTCGCGGACGGTCATGTGGGGGAACAGCGCGTAGCTCTGGAACACAACACCCAGGCCACGGCTGGCGGGTTTGGCGTGGGTAATATCGCGGCCGTCCAGCAGGATGCGCCCGCTGCTGACTTCGACGAAGCCGGCGATCATTTGCAGGGTGGTGGTCTTGCCGCAACCGGAGGGGCCCAGCAGCGAGACGAATTCGCCTTTTTCTACCGCGAGGTCGGTGGCAACCACGGCGTCGATGTCGCCGTAGCGTTTACTCAAGTTTTCAAGTTGCACGAAAGCCATGACTGCGCTCCACCTGAGATTGTTATGCGTCGCCGTAAGGCGCGCTTTTTTGTAAGGGCAGATACGAAGGGGTGACGCAGGACACTCGGTGCGTTGGCGCTCGATCTGGATCGGCTGCCGTTGTTGTTCGAATCGCCCCTCTATGGACGCAGAGTAGGACGAAGAATAGGATGGGCTCAATGGCCTATTTCACTGAGGCGATGACTATTTTCAGTTTCATTCGATCAGTGAATTGATGAGTGAAAAACAAGATGAATGATTCCGCTGATCGGAATACAGAAAAAAGTGAAGTAGGGGTTGGCGCTGTCTCCAGGTTATTCGCCGTGTTGCGCAGTCTGGGTGACACCACCGAAGGCGGGGAGCGGGTAACCCTACTGGCCCAGCGCATCGGCCTGTCCCAGCCGACTACCCATCGCCTGCTGCGCAGCCTGATGGATGAGGGCATGGTCGAGCAGGACGGGCGCAGTAAACGCTATCGCCTGAGCCTGGACTTTTTTGCCCTGGCCGCCCGTGCCGGGAACACCGGCAACCTGCGTGAACTGGCGCGACCGGCCATGCTGCGGCTGTCGGCGTCCCTGGGGGACTCGTTGTTCCTGCTGGCGCGTAGCGGCTTCGATGCGATCTGCCTGGACCGCAGTGAAGGGCCATTCCCGATCCGCACCTTTACCGGTGACATCGGCGGCCGGGTGGCGCTGGGCGTGGGCCAGGGCAGCCTGGCGATCCTGGCATTCCTGCCGGAAGAGGAGCGCGACACGGTGATTCATTACAACTTGCCACGGCTCAAGGATTTTCATCTGTACGACGAAGTCTTCCTGCGCTCGGAAGTGGAGAGCGTGCGCAGCCTGGGCTATGCCGGACGCAACACCGGGGTGTTGCAAGGGATGGCGGGGGTGGCGGTGCCGATCCTGGATCGCGGCGGCCGTGCCGTGGCGGCCCTGAGTGTCGCCACCATCAGCGACCGTCTGGGGCCGGATCGCCTGCCGACGGTGGTGGAGATGCTCAAGCGCGAGGCGGCGTTGATCGGCCCTCGGATCAACCCATTCGACCCGCTGCTGCGCCGGCCTTCGCAGGTGTTTGGGCAGGGGTGAAGTTCGGAGTCCTTTGTGAGCGAGCCTGCTCGCGATAGCGGTGGATCAGTCTGCACCCCTGTTGAATGCGCCGCCGCCATCGCGGGCAAGCCCGGCTCCCACAGGTACGGCGTCGGACCCCGATGCTGCGGCCATCTGCAGCTCCAGTGTGTGGGCTTGCTCGCGATAGCGGTGGATCAGTCTGCACCCCTGTTGAATGCGCCGCCGCCATCGCGGGCAAGCCCGGCTCCCACAGGTACGGCGTCGGACCCCGATGCTGCGGCCATCCGCAGCTCCAGTGTGGGAGCGAGCCTGCTCGCGATAGCGGTGGATCAGTCTGCACCCCTGTTGAATGCGCCGCCGCCATCGCGGGCAAGCCCGGCTCCCACAGGTACGGCGTCGGACCCCGATGCTGCGGCCATCCGCAGCTCCAGTGTGGGAGCGAGCCTGCTCGCGATAGCGGTGGATCAGTCTGCACCCCTGTTGAATGCGCCGCCGCCATCGCGGGCAAGCCCGGCTCCCACAGGTACGGCGTCGGACCCCGATGCTGCGGCCATCCGCAGCTCCAGTGTGGGAGCGAGCCTGCTCGCGATAGCGGTGGATCAGTCTGCACCCCTGTTGAATGCGCCGCCGCCATCGCGGGCAAGCCCGGCTCCCACAGGTAGGCGTCGGCCCCCGACGCTGCGGCCATCCGCAGCTCCAGTGTGGGAGCAGGCTCCCACAGGAGATGGCGGCGGGGTCAGAAGTCCAGGGTCTGCTTGAGTTTTTGGGCCGCCGGCATGTCACTGGGAATCACCACCGCATAGTTGTACCCCGGACCGGACCAGTATTCGGCCTGCAACTCGCCGTCACGCCGGCTGCCACGAGGCAGCAGGAAATTCCTGGGTCCCGGCGGGCGTACGTAGAAACTGATCTTCTGACCGCTTTCGTCCTGGTAGACGATCATCGCCGCCGCGCCTTGTTCGGTACTGAGCAATCGGCCGCTGACCGGCTTGAAGCCGGCACCGGAAAGATCCGGCAGACGATTGGCATGGCTGAAGTAGCGGTCGAGCCAGCCTTGCATGCTGTTTTCGTCACTTGTCTGGTAATCGGCCGGCAGGATGCCTTGCTGAGCAAACAGCCGATAGGCCTGCATGGCGTCAGCCATGGGTTGGGCGGCGCTGAGGAGGGTCATCTGACGGGCCTGCCAGCCACTGAAACCACCCACGCTGACGGCCAGCAACAGCATCGCGGCGCTGGCCAAGTGTCGGCGGGTGCGTTGCTTCAGCCGTTGGCGGATCATCGCCGGGTCGAGAGCCGGGTTGGCCGGTTGCTGCAAGGCGCCGCTCAGGGCAGTGCGCAGGCGCAACGCGTCCTGTTGCCAGGCCCGGACCCGGGCGGCGACGTCGGGGTGGCCGCCGAGGTAGGTTTCCATAAGGTGCTGGTCGGCCTCGCTTAAACGGCGATCGACGTAGGCGTGCAGGTCGCTGTCGCTGGGGGGCATGTTGATCATTTGAGTATCCGCAAGGTGGGGCGGGTGATTTCGCCTTCGCTGAGTTGGCGCAATGCCTGGCGGGCGCGGGACAGGCGTGACATCACGGTGCCGGTCGGCACGCCGAGGATGTCGGCGACTTGCTGGTAGCTCAAGCCTTCCACCGACACCCACAGCAACAGCGCTCTCTGTTCGGTGTTGAGTTGGTCGAAGGCCTGCAGGGACGACTGGGCGATCACGCTGCGCTCGGCCGAGGGGTGTGTCTCGTCGCGGCCGGTGAAAAACTCCAGCATGCGGGCGTAGCGTCGGGAACGGCGGTGGGCATCGAGAAATTGCCGGTACAGGATGGAAAACAGCCAGGCCCGCAGATCGCCGTCTGGACGCTTGTCGTTCCATTTTGACAAGGCCCGCTCCAGGCACGTTTGCACCAGGTCGTCGGCATTGCTGGGGTTGCGCGTCAGCGACAGGGCAAACCGTCGTAGCCGGGGGATGAGCATGCGCAACTGTTCGTCGAGTTCGTTCATGGGCGTCTGGCGTCCGGTGAGCCGTCGCTGAGTGAGACTGGAAAGACGATCCTCAAACTAGGTTATTCCAGCGTAGGGAAAATAAATACGAAGCTTGGGAATAAAACCTTCAGGCCTTCGTCTGACGGGTCCTTTCCTTGAATGGCCTTGAGCCTTGGAGCTTCGTCATGGTTGACCCTTCTTCTTCTCCGGACCCAGCATCGGGTCGGCCGCCGTTGAGTGCCGCCAGTCTGACACTGCGTCTGGGTGGCATTGCGGTTATTGTTGCCGCTCTGGCGGGGGCATTTGCCTACGTCAATGGCACCCTTGACCCACAGCGCCTGACGCCCAAGGCGCTGGTCAATGTGCTGGAAAAGAACAATGGAGTTCATCCGGGCTTCCGGCGCAATCACTCGAAGGGTGTCTGTGTCGCCGGTTATTTCGAAAGCAGCGGCGAGGCGCGAGCCTATTCCAGCGCCCAGGTGTTCATGGACGCACGGACGCCGGTTGTTGGACGTTTCGCCTTGCCCAGCGGCAACCCTTACGCGCCGGACGGCAGCGTACCGATCCGCAGCCTGGCGTTGCGCTTCACTCAGGCCAACGGCCAGCAATGGCGTACCGGCATGAACAGCATGCCGGTTTTCCCGGTGGGCACGCCTGAGGCGTTCTACCAACTCCAACAGGCTCAGTCACCGGATCCTGCCACGGGGAAACCGAACCCGACGGCGGTGCCGGCGTTCTTTGCCGCCCACCCGGAAGCCGTGCCGTTCCTGCAATGGATCAAGACCGCCAAGCCTTCGGCCAGTTATGCCACCGAGACCTACAACGGCATCAATGCGTTTTACCTGGTCAATCAGGCCGGGCAACGTCAGGCGGTGCGTTGGGGCGTGGTCCCGCTGACCGCGGACGCGGCGGATGCGCCACCCGCCCAGGGCGCCGACTATCTGGAGCAGGACCTGACCAAACGTCTCGCCGCCGGACCGTTGCGCTGGCGGTTGAACATCACCCTGGCCAATCCTGGCGATCCGGTGAATGACGCCAGCAAGCCCTGGCCCACGGATCGCAAGGTGCTTAACGCCGGCACGCTGGTGCTGGAGAGTGCCCAGGCGCAGGACAACGGCGACTGCCGTGACATCAACTATGACCCGCTGATCCTGCCCAGCGGTATCGAAGGTTCCGAAGACCCGCTGCTGGCCGCGCGTTCCGCCGCGTATGCCAGTTCCTATCTGCGGCGTACCAGCGAAGTGAGCCGGTTGCCCGCCACCCAGGAGTCCCGCCCATGAGCGTCCCCCGTCACTTCGCACCCTTGGCCCGGTTGCTCCACTGGTTGATGGCATTGATGATCATCGCCATGTTGTTCATTGGCGCGGGCATGGTGGCCTCGGTATCCGAGCGTCATGAGTGGCTGCTCCAGTTGCACAAACCCCTGGGCATCGCGATTCTGCTGCTGGTGATTGTGCGCCTGGCGGTGCGCTTTACCACGCGCCCACCGGCACTACCCAGGGATCTGCCTGGCTGGCAGGTGCTGGCGGCAAAGGCCTCCCATGTCCTGTTGTACGCTTTGATGTTGGTCTTGCCGCTGTTGGGCTGGGGTATGATTTCGGCGGCGGGGGATCCGGTGATGCTCAGCAGTTCGCTGCAACTGCCCTCGATCCTGCCGGCGAATGCCCAGACGTTCGCGTGGTTGCGCAAGGCCCACGGGTACTTGGCCTACCTGCTGTTCCTGACCGTACTGGTGCATTTGGCGGCAGCACTGTTTCACGGCTGGGTGCGGCGGGATGAGGTGTTGGACAGCATGTTGCGCGGGCGCGATCGGGCCTGAATCCTGCCGGCCCCTGCAGGAGCTGCCGAGTGCAACGAGGCTGCGATCTTTCCCCTGGCAATTGAGTCCAGAGATCAAAAGATCGCAGGCTTCGCCAGCTCCTACAGACCCTCACACAGGTTGATGATCAGGTCGTTGGATCAGCGCAGCTCATCGACCATATCCGCCACAGTGCTCAACACATCTTTGCCCAGTTGCATAGAGCGCTTGCCGGACCAGCCGGTCTGCGGGTTCGGGTGATCGTCGTGGTCCTTGAACGGCATTTCCAGGGTCAGGGAGAGGCAGTCGTATTTCTGGCCGACCGCGTTGCAGGCCAGGGTCATGTTCGCCTGGCCCGGTTCGTCGCGGGTGTAGCCATGGGTGGTCTGGAAGTCCTTGGTCTGGTGCTTGAGGTGGCTGCGAAAGCGCTCTTCGAGCTTGGCAAGGCGTGGTGAGTAGCCGGGGTTGCCTTCGCAACCTGCGGTGAAGACGTGGGGGATTTCCTCATCACCATGAACATCGAGGAACAGATCGACGCCGTACTTTTCCATCTGCTGCTGTACGAAGAATACCTCGGGACTGATTTCCAGGCTGGCGTCCTGCCAGGCACGGTTGAGGTCCTGGCCCATGGCGTTCGTACGCAGATGGCCATGGAACGCGCCATCCGGGTTCATGTTCGGCACCAGATAGAGATCGGCCTTGGCCAACAGGTGGTTCAGTTGGGCGTCGTCCTGATCCTGCAGGCGTTCGACCACCCCTTCCATGAACCACTCGGCCATGTGTTCGCCGGGGTGCTGCTGAGCGATGATCCAGACCTTGCGCCGGCCTTCGGCACCGCTGCCCTTGCGCAGCAACTGGATATCACGTCCCTCGACGCTTTTACCGGTGGCCAGCAACTCGGCTCCAGCCTTGTGCTGCGCCTGTTCGATCAGCCAGTCATGACGGCCACGGCTGTAGGGCTCAAAGTAGGCAAACCAGGCGTGGGGCTGTTCGGCTTCAAGGTAAAAACGCAGTGAATCGCCTTCGAACTGAGTGGGAATGCGGAACCAATTGACGTGATCGTAGGAGGCGACGGTCTGGTAACCCGTCCATGCCTTGTTGTAGGACGATTGACTGGCGTTGAGCAGGCGGAAGGAATGTTCCTGGCCAACATGCAGGCCGCTGGCCTTGAAGTGGAACCACTGGAAGTGGGGGCTGCGGGTGTCGGGGCGGATTTTCAGCAGCGTTTGCAACGGGTTGCTGATATCCACGACCTGGATGTTGCCGCTGTCGAAATTGGCGCTGATATCAAAAGACGATTTAGCCACGGTCACGATTCCTTTGAGAGGATTTCCATGGCCATTACTTTACACGCAAGGAAGGGTAGATCGGGACGATTTGCGTCATGAAACAGGGGGCGTCCTCCCTGGACGCAGAAGCAGCTTAGAGAGTCCGCATCTGATTCTCAAGTGCTGGCTGTCGTTAGTTTTGACGGGTGAGGTGCGGTAAATGAATGATCATCACCGTCGTCAAATCGGTAACAGCCACTGAAGATCTCATCAGCCTGAAGCCATAAGCCGCAAACTCGGCAAAAAAAGACCCGGCAGGAGCCGGGTCAAAAACCGTGATTAGCCTGATGAGGAGATACCCCAGAAGTCCGACCTAAGGCCTTCTGGACTATCGACTGATCTCGCGACCAGTGGTTGCAATAATAATCATTATCATTTGCAAGTCAAATGTTTTTATTGCACGCATTGGAAAATATTTCCTGACCTTGGCATCCGCGGAGCCGTTTTCGTTGACTACGCTGCTTAACGAGTGGGGTAGCCGTCCAGGGACCGATCCAGCATGACTTTGGCCAGATCAATCATATGCACCACCGAAAATGCCAGATCCCGGCTCGAACCCTGTAGACGGTTGGCCGACTCGTGAGCGGTGGCTGCCGCGCAGCGCAGCAGGTCGCACGCATGAACAAGGGCTTCTTCGCCATTGATGTTGCGGTTCACGTCGAAAAAGCGGTGTTCCTGTTCATCCGAAACACCCGGTTTCAAGTAATAGTCCAGGGCCCGTTGGGCGGCCGGGCAATCCTGTAGCGAGGGGAATGGGGTATTGAAAGGGTTGCTGGACTCGTCTTTGTTGAAGGTATCCATGGTGTCGAGGTTCTCCGTAGTGGGCTGAAATCCTCGATCCAGAATAGTACGCATCGTAATTGTGACGGAAATTTAAATACTACAATATGTGTTTTGATGGTCGGAGTCCTCCACGTATCGTGCCGCTCATGGATAAATGGATAGAGTTGGTCAAGGCCAAAATGAAGGAGCTGCGCGTCACGCAAGTGGTGCTCGCAGAACGTCTGGGAATGTCACAGGGCGGCGTCGGCCATTGGCTGACCAAGCGCCGGCAACCCAGTGTCGAAGACATGAACCGGGTCCTGCAGGAGTTGGGGATGGAGTTCCTCGAAGTGGCGATGGTGATCCGCGAGCCGGATACCTCGACCGAAGAGGGCATGACCCTGGCGCAGAAGTACAATCCGTACTTCCGCTACCCGGTGAGTGACTGGCACGACGTCGGCGAAATCCGCGAAATCGATCCTGATCGATACAGCCAGGCGCGTTTTGAGTTGACGGATTACCACGCCCAAGGAGACGCATTCTGGCTGGTGGTGATGGGCGATGCGATGACCGCACCGGCCGGGTTGAGCATTCCCGAGGGCATGTCGATCCTGGTGGACCCCGCCATCGAAGCCGTGCCTGGCAAGCTGGTGGTTGCCCAGTTGCCGGGCAGCAGCGACGCGACCTTTCGCAAACTGATCGAAGAGAGCGGGCAGCAGTACCTGGTTCCGCTCAATCCGACTTACCCGAAAAACCTGTACACCGAGCAATGCCGCATCATCGGTGTGGTCGTGCAGGCCACCATCAGGTTCTAATCGGATCGGCCCTTGGACGGGGCCGATACCTACTCCTCGAATGCCACCAGTGCGCTGCCCTCGCTGACCATTTCCCCTTCCTGGCAATACAGTGCCTTGATCACTCCGGCCTTGGGCGCACGAATGCTGTGTTCCATTTTCATCGCTTCCAGGACCACCAGTTGCGCGCCTGCCTCTACTGTTTGGCCGGGGCTTACCAGCACCCGCACGATGCTGCCGTTCATGGGCGCGATCAGACCGCCCTCGTGGCTGTGGCTCGCTTCGGCGGCGGCCAGCGGGTCGTACAGCTCGACGCGACGCAGATCACCCTGCCATTGCAGATACAGGCTGTCGCCCTGGCGGATGGCCCGGTGGCTTCGACGCAGGCCGTTGTGGCCGACCACCAGGTGCTCGCCGCGTAGCTCGGCGATTATGCCCTGGACGTCCAGCGTCATCGCCCGATCCTGATCTTCACAGCTCAAATGCAGCGTGGTTTCCCCTGGCAGTCCCAAACGCAGGCCGGTGACATCGGACCAGGGGGAAGCGGCGTCGTCAGGGCGTATCCGCGGTGTCAGACCCAAGGCGAAAGCCTGGGCGGCTGCGGACCAGAAGTCGTCATCCAGTTCATCAGGTGCTGGCAGTAACTGCGCCTGGTAGCGTGGGATAAAGCCGGTGTCCAGCTCAGCTGCGGCGAAGGCCGGGTGGGCAATGATGCGACGCAGGAAGCCGATGTTGGTTTTCAAACCGCCGATGGCAAACTCGTCGAGCATGCTCAACAGCCGCAACCGCGCCTGTTCACGGTCCTCGCCCCAGGCAATCAGCTTGCCGAGCATCGGGTCGTAGAAGGGCGAGATCTCATCACCTTCTTCGACGCCGCTGTCGACCCGTCGCCCCGGTCCTTTGGCCGATTCGCGGTACAGCGCCAGGCGGCCGGTGGCCGGCAGGAAGTCGTTGGCCGGATCTTCGGCATAGAGCCGAACTTCGATGGCGTGGCCCCGCAGTGGGACTTGTTCCTGGGTGATCGGCAGCGGCTCGCCTTGGGCGACGCGAATCTGCCAGGCCACCAGGTCCAGGCCGGTGATCGCTTCGGTAACCGGGTGCTCGACCTGCAACCGGGTGTTCATTTCCATGAAGAAAAACTCGCCCCGCGAATCCAGCAGGAACTCCACCGTGCCGGCGCCGACGTAGCCAATCGCCTGGGCCGCGCGCACGGCCGCTTCGCCCATTGCACACCGCAACGCCGGGGTCAGGCCCGGGGCTGGCGCTTCTTCCACGACTTTCTGGTGACGGCGTTGAATCGAACAGTCGCGTTCATTGAGATACAGGCAATGACCGTGCTGATCGGCGAACACCTGAATCTCAACGTGACGTGGCTTGAGCAGGTATTTTTCCACCAGCATCCGCGAGTCGCCGAACGACGATTGCGCCTCGCGCTGCGCCGAGGCCAGGGCTTCGGCCAGTTGGCTGACGTCCTCGACGACTTTCATGCCCTTGCCGCCACCCCCGGCGGTGGCCTTGAGCAGCACCGGATAACCGATGCGCTCGGCAGCGGCGCGGAACGTCTCCAGATCCTGGGCTTCGCCATGGTAACCGGGCACGAGGGGCACGCCGGCGGTTTCCATCAAGGCCTTGGCCGCGGATTTGCTGCCCATGGCATCAATGGCCGAGGCAGGCGGGCCGAGGAAAATCAGTCCGGCGTTTTCGATGGCCCGGGCGAACCCGGCATTCTCCGAAAGAAAACCGTAGCCAGGGTGGATAGCCTGGGCGCCACTGGCCTGGGCGGCAGCGATCAATTTGTCGATTTGCAGGTAGCTATCGGCCGCCTTGCTGCCGCCCAGGTCGACCCGGATGTCGGCTTCACGGGTATGGCGGGCGTCGCGGTCGGTGGCGCTGTGCACCGCAACTGTGGTCAGACCCATGGCTTTGGCGGTACGCATCACACGGCAGGCGATTTCACCGCGATTGGCCACCAGCACGGTGGTGAGGACTGGGGCGCTCATCGACGGGGCTCCTTATGTTTCGATGGGGCAGGTTTCGAAGGGGCAGGGGGCGACTCGGCCTGCCAGTTCGGCGGCCGCTTCTGCAGAAAGGCGCGCAGGCCTTCCTGCCCCTCCGGGCTGACGCGGATGCGGGCGATGGCATTCTCGGTGTAACGTCGCAGCGCCGGGGTCAGGGCGCCGTTGCCGACTTCGCGCAACAATTCCTTGCTGGCACGCATGGCCGCCGGGCTGTTAAGCAACAGGTTATCAATCCATTGCCCAACTTGATCGTTCAGCATCTCGGGCGGGTAACTTTCCGACAGCAAACCAATCTCTTTCGCCCGTTGTCCGCCGAAACGTTCAGCGGTGAGGGCGTAACGCCGGGCAGCCCGTTCGCCAATCGCCTGCACCACAAACGGGCTGATCACCGCCGGCGCCAGGCCGATGCGCACTTCCGACAGACAGAACTGCGCGTCATCGGCGCCAATGGCCATGTCACAAGCGCTGATCAATCCCAGTGCGCCGCCAAACGCCGCGCCTTGGACGACTGCCAGCGTAGGAATTTTCAGCTTGGCGAGGTTGTACATCAGCTCCGCCAGTTCCCGGGCGTCGTCGAGGTTGGTGTGGTAGTCGAGCTCGGCCGACTGCTGCATCCAGGCCAGGTCGGCACCGGCACTGAAATGTTTGCCACGACCGCGGATCAGCAGGAAGCGCACGCTTTGATCGCTGCTGACCTGGTCCAGAGCGAGAATCAGCTCGCGGATCATTTCGGCGTTGAACGCATTGTTTTTCGACTCGCGGCTCAACCACAGGGTGGCAACTCCGCGCGAGTCGGTCAGCAATTCGAGGGTGTTGAAATTGTCCATGGGCATTCCCCGGTTACATCCGGAACACGCCGAAGCGGCTCGGTTCAATAGGTGCGTTCAGTGACACGGACAAGGCCAGGCCTACTATGTCGCGGGTCTGGGCCGGGTCGATGACGCCGTCGTCCCACAGTCTCGCGCTGGAATAGTAGGGGTGACCCTGTTCTTCGTACTGATCGAGAATCGGTTGCTTGATCTCGGTCTCCTGGGCGGCGCTGAACGGATGGCCGCTGCGTTCAGCCTGTTCGCGCTTGACCTGCACCAGCACGCCGGCGGCCTGCTCGGCGCCCATCACGCCAATTCGCGCATTTGGCCACATCCACAGGAAACGTGGGTCGTAAGCTCGTCCACACATGCCGTAGTTACCCGCGCCGAAGCTGCCGCCAATGATGACCGTGAACTTCGGTACCCGGGCACAGGCCACCGCGGTGACCAGCTTCGCGCCATGTTTGGCGATGCCGCCGGCTTCGTATTTCTGCCCGACCATGAAGCCGGTGATGTTCTGCAGGAACAGCAACGGGATGCCGCGCTGGCAGGCCAGTTCGATGAAGTGCGCACCCTTTTGCGCAGCTTCGGCGAACAGGATGCCGTTGTTCGCCAGAATCGCGACGGGGTAGCCGTGCAGATGGGCAAAGCCGCACACCAGTGTGGTACCGAACAGTGCCTTGAACTCATCGAACACCGAACCGTCCACCAGGCGTGCGATCACTTCCCGGACATCGAAAGGCTGCTTGGCATCGGCCGGCACCACCCCATACAGCTCGTCGCTCGCATACAGCGGGGCAATCGGGGTGCGTGTCTGCACGTCGCCAAGCTTGCGCCAGTTGAGGTTGGCGACACTGCGGCGGGCCAGCGCCAGGGCATGTTCATCGTTGTCGGCGTAGTGGTCGGCCACGCCGGAAATCTTGCAATGCACATCGGCGCCGCCCAGGTCCTCGGCGCTGACCACCTCGCCGGTGGCGGCTTTTACCAACGGTGGGCCGGCCAGGAAGATGGTTGCCTGTTCGCGGACCATGATCGCTTCATCGGCCATTGCCGGAACGTAAGCCCCCCCGGCCGTGCACGAGCCCATGACCACTGCCAACTGCGGGATACCCTGGGCGCTCATGTTGGCCTGGTTGAAGAAGATCCGGCCGAAGTGCTCCCGGTCCGGAAACACTTCGTCCTGGCGCGGCAGGTTGGCGCCGCCGGAATCCACCAGATAAATGCAAGGCAGGCGATTCTGTTGGGCGATGGTTTGGGCGCGCAGGTGTTTCTTCACGGTCAGTGGGTAATAGGAGCCCCCTTTGACCGTCGCGTCGTTGGCGACAATCATGCATTCGACGCCTTCCACGCGACCGATGCCGGCGATCACCCCGGCAGCAGGGACGTCTTCGCCATAAACCTCGTAGGCAGCCAGCGGACTGATCTCCAGGAAGGGCGAACCGGGATCCAGCAACCGGTTGATGCGCTCCCGAGGCAGCAACTTGCCCCGGGAGGTGTGTCGTTCCTGGGTCTTGGGACCGCCGCCCTGTTGGACTTGTGCGAGCAGGGTGCGCAAGGCGCCGACCTGTTCGAGCATGGCGTCGCGGTTGGCGATGAACTCCGGCGAGCGTGAGTTGAGCTGGGTGTGCAGAATCATGGCTACTCCGTAGCAGCTTTGAGCTTCAAGCTACAAGTAAAAGCGCGGCTCTCTTGCCGCGTATGGCTTGCCGCTTGCCACTGACGAAATTCATTTCGTCTCGTTGAACAGTTCGCGTCCGATCAGCATCCGACGGATCTCACTGGTGCCGGCACCAATTTCGTACAACTTGGCGTCACGTAGCAGACGCCCGGCCGGAAACTCGTTGATGTAACCATTGCCGCCCAGGATCTGGATGGCGTCGAGGGCCATCTGCGTGGCGCGCTCGGCGGTGTAGAGGATCACCCCGGCGGCGTCCTTGCGAGCCGTTTCACCGCGCTCGCAGGCCTGGGCCACCGCATACAGATAGGCCCGGCTGGCGTTGAGCTGGGTGTACATGTCGGCCACCTTGCCCTGGATCAGCTGGAATTCACCGATGCTTTGGCCGAACTGCTTGCGGTCGTGGATGTAGGGCACGATCAGGTCCATGCACGCCTGCATGATCCCGGTGGGACCGCCGGACAACACCACGCGTTCGTAGTCCAGGCCACTCATCAGGACCCTGACGCCGCCGTTGAGCACACCGAGAATGTTCTCTTCCGGCACTTCGACGTCGTCGAAGAACAACTCGCAGGTGTTGGAGCCACGCATGCCGAGCTTGTCGAACTTGTTGCTGCGGCTGAAGCCTTTCCAGTCGCGCTCGACAATGAATGCGGTGATGCCGTGGGGGCCCTTTTCCAGGTCGGTCTTGGCGTAGATCACGTACGTGTTGGCGTCGGGGCCGTTGGTGATCCAGGTCTTGCTGCCGTTGAGCACGTAATGGTCGCCACGCTTGTCGGCCCGCAGCTTCATGGAAACCACGTCGGAACCGGCGTTCGGTTCGCTCATGGCGAGGGCGCCGATGTGTTCGCCGCTGATCAGTTTCGGCAGGTACTTGGATTTCTGCTCGTGGTTGCCGTTGCGGTTGATCTGGTTGACGCAGAGGTTGGAATGGGCGCCGTAGGAGAGAGCGACCGAGGCCGACCCGCGGCTGATTTCCTCCATTGCCACCACATGGGCCAGGTAGCCCAGGCCGGCACCACCGTATTCCTCCGGTACGGTGATGCCCAGCAGGCCCATGTCACCGAATTTGCGCCACATGTCGGCAGGAAACAGGTTGTCGACGTCGATCTGCGCCGCCCGTGGCGCCAGCTCGGCCTTGACGAAGGCCTGCACCTGGTCGCGCAACATGTCGATGGTTTCACCGAGGGCAAAATTCAGGGATGGGTAGCTCATGGGACACCTTTGGCTTTTTTATCGGGTGTGGAGAGGGAAGGGAGTGCTCTCACCTTTACGTTAACGTAAACCTGCAATAAATGGCTGTCAATCACCTTTACGTTAACGTCAACTTGGTCCAGAGTAGGTGCGGCTGACAGCGTGACCCTGTGGGAGCCGAGTTTGCTCGCGATGAACGATAACGCCATTTTCCGGCATTGAACCGAGGCGCCTTCATCGCGAGCAAGCTTGGCTCCCACGGGCTTTGGCTTCACAGGTTCAAGCGTAGCAACCCACTAATAAAGACAAGAGGGGGCGTCATGGATCAACCCGGTTCGCATTCGCAGCTCAGCTACACCCGCGGCTCCCAGGCCAAGGCCTTGTTGACGCAGACCATCGGCCAGGCTTTTGACCAGACCGTGGCCCGTTACCCCGATAACGAGGCATTGGTGGTTCGCCATCAAGCGCTGCGCTATACCTGGCGGCAATTGGCCGAAGCGGTCGATCTGCATGCCCGAGCCTTGCTGGCGTTGGGCCTGAAGACCGGTGACCGTCTCGGCATGTGGGCTCCCAACTGCGCCCAGTGGTGCATCAGCCAGTTCGCCAGCGCGAAGATCGGCGTGATCCTGGTCAATATCAATCCGGCCTACCGCAGCTCTGAACTGGAATACGTGCTCAAGCAGTCCGGGTGCCAGTGGCTGGTGTGCGCCGGGGCGTTCAAGACCTCGGACTATCACTCCATGGTGCAAACCCTGGCGCCGGAGCTGGCGGAACAACCGATCGGGCAGTTGCACTGCGAACGTTTGCCGGACCTGCGGGGCGTGATCAGCCTCGATCCCCGGCCACCGTCAGGTTTTCTGCCCTGGTCGCAACTGGCTGACCTGGGTGCAGCGGCTTCGCCGGAACGGTTGGTCGAGCGCCAGGCCAGCCTGCACATCGAACAGCCAGTGAACATCCAGTACACCTCAGGTACCACCGGATTCCCCAAAGGCGCGACCCTCAGTCACCGCAACATTCTCAACAACGGCTACATGGTTGGCGAAAGCCTGGGCCTTGGCGCCGATGACCGCTTGGTGATCCCGGTGCCGCTCTATCATTGCTTCGGCATGGTCATGGGGAACCTGGGATGCATGACCCACGGCAGTACCATGATCTACCCCAGCGACGCCTTTGACCCCTTGCTGACCCTGAGCACCGTGGCCGAGGAAAAAGCCACCGCGCTGTACGGCGTGCCGACCATGTTCATCGCCATGCTGGATCAGCCGCAGCGACGGGGATTCGATCTGTCCAGCCTGCGCACCGGGATCATGGCCGGCTCGACCTGCCCGATCGAAGTGATGCGACGGGTGATCAACGAGATGCACATGAACGAGGTGCAGATTGCCTATGGCATGACGGAAACCAGTCCGGTGTCGTTGCAGACCGGTCCTTCAGACGAACTGGAGTTGCGCGTTACCACCGTCGGCCGCACTCAGCCGCAACTGGAAAGCAAAATTATCGACGAGGCCGGCGACATCGTCCCCCGTGGCACCATCGGCGAGTTGTGTACCCGTGGCTACAGCGTGATGCTCGGTTACTGGAACAATCCCAAAGGCACTGCCGAGGCCATCGACCGGGATGGCTGGATGCACACCGGGGACCTGGCGACCATGGACGAGCAGGGTTACGTCTGCATTGTCGGACGCAACAAGGACATGATCATCCGGGGAGGTGAGAATATTTACCCGCGTGAGTTGGAAGAGTTCTTCTTCACTCATCCTGCGGTGGCCGATGTGCAGGTGATCGGCATCCCTTGTTCGCGCTACGGCGAAGAGATCGTGGCCTGGATCAAGTTCCATCCCGGACACAGTGTTACCGAACAGGAGTTACAGGCCTGGTGCAAGACGCGCATCGCCCACTTCAAGACGCCACGTTACTTCAAGTTCGTCGAGGAGTTCCCGATGACGGTAACGGGCAAGATCCAGAAATTTCGCATGCGTGAAATCAGCATTGAAGAGTTGCGCGATCGATAAGACTCGCCACAACACCTGTGGGAGCCTGCTCGCGATAGCGGTCTGTCAGTTGATAGGGATGTCGATTGACACGGCCTCATCGCGAGCAGGCTCGCTCCCACAAGAAAAGCCAATCGCCAGACAGCACAAAGGGGAGCCGAAGCTCCCCTTTAATTTTGTCGTCGCGTGCTCTTTTTTTATTATTGAGGGGCGGCCTGTTGTTGTTTTTGGTAGCCGTGACCCTTTACCGCTGTTTTTCGCGATCCCCATCCGGGATCAAGAGCAAACGTATTTTTTTGAGCGCTGATCTGCTTTTTCGCCATGCGATCCAACCGATTCGGGTCCTACCTGAAGGTAGTCTTATTGTTCTCTGCCCGGTTGCGGGTTGCTCCTGGAAGCACCCTGAAAAGCCCATCTTCTCCAAAAAAATCTGTTAGCTGCGTCTCTGCCGTGTTGTTTTTGTTATGTCAGAGTCGTTTCGTCTTGTTTTTATTGGGTTTGCCGCTTTTTTTATTCTTGTTATGCCAGAGAGATAGCAGGTGTCGTGCCAACTTTTAAAAAACCTTATAAATCAATGTGTTGAGTTTTCAGGATGAAAGGGCACGTGCGGTAGATCTGACAAATTGTTTCCGTGTTACTCGTTTCACCTTCCTGGCGATGGGGTGCGGTAACACCTTCATTGAGCGCTGCGTGCCTTGGCGACGCGCGAGCCGGTCGGGCGTCCGAGTACGTCGCAGATCTGTCGGCCCGCGACGATCAACGCATCCAGGTCGACGCCGGTTTCAATGCCCAGGCCATTGAGCAGGTACAGCACGTCTTCGGTGGCGACGTTACCGCTGGCACCCTTGGCGTACGGGCAACCGCCGAGACCGGCGATGGAACTGTCGAATACGGCGATGCCTTCAAGCAGACTGGCGTACAGGTTCGCCATGGCCTGGCCGTAGGTGTCATGGAAATGACCGGCGAGCTTGTCCCGGGGAACATCCGCCGAAACCACTTCGAACATCTTGCGTGTGGCGCCGGCGGTGCCTGTGCCGATGGTGTCGCCCAGGGATACCTCGTAACAGCCCATTGCATAGAGCTCCCGAGCGACCCAGGCAACTTGCTCGGGTTTGACAGCGCCTTCGTAAGGACAGCCCAGCACGCAGGACACGTAGCCGCGTACGCTGATGCCATTGCGCCTGGCGGCCTCCATGATCGGTACGAAGCGCTCCAGGCTTTCCTTGATGGAACAGTTGATATTGCGTTGGGAGAACGCTTCGGATGCGGCGGCGAATACCGCCACTTCCTTCACGCCGGCCGCCAGCGCGTCTTCAAAACCACGCAGGTTCGGCGCCAGGGCTCCATAAGTGACACCGGGTTTGCGTTGGATCTGGGCGAACACCTCGGCGGAACCGGCCATCTGCGGCACCCATTTGGGCGAGACAAAGCTACCGACTTCGATGTAACCCAGGCCGGCGGCACTCAGCGCATCCACCAGGCGCACCTTTTCGGCGACGCTGATGGGTTGCGCTTCATTCTGCAGACCGTCGCGGGGGCCGACTTCGATCAGGCGTACAAAGGAGGGAAGGGGCATGGGGATAGACCTTTAATGGGTTGCCAATATACCGGGGGCGACGGCGATCCAATGTGGGAGCGAGCCTGCTCGCGATAGCGGTATGTCAAACAACATTGATGTTGGCGGTTAAACCGCTATCGCGAGCAGGCTCGCTCCCACAATGGGTATGACAGCTATACAGCTTCCTGACCCTTGAGCGTCTGCTCCAGCGCCTGGATGCAGCGTTCTTCGGCGGTGTCGAGCTCCAGTTTCATCTGTTCGATGTCCAACAGTTGCTGCTCGAGTTGCTCACGGCGCTCGGTGATTTTCGCCAGCATGCTGTGCAGTTGTTTCTGGTTACCGCTGGACGGGTCGTAGAGCTCGATCAGCTCGCGGCACTCGGCCAGGGAAAAGCCGATGCGCTTGCCCCGCAGGATCAACTTCAGGCTGACCTTGTCCCGCGGAGAGTAGATGCGCTCCTGACCCCGTCGCTCGGGACTCAACAGGCCTTGCTCTTCATAAAAACGGATGGCCCGGGTAGTGATGTCCAGTTCCCGGGCGAGGTCGGAGATGCTGTAGGTCTGACTGCTCATGGAAGCGCTCGAAACGATAGGGGCTGGCGCTAAGCTAATGTCAGGTTGACGTTCACGTCAAGCAATGAAACCTATGGGAGCGAGCCTGCCCGCGACAGCGGTGGATCGGCCTGCATCCCTGTTGACGGACCTGCCGCCATCGCGAGCGGGCTCGCCCCACCTTTGATCTTTATGCGCTCTCAAGCTTTTTCTCATGGGCCGTCACCTGTTGGCACAGCTCGATCATCTGCTCGCGCATCCAGCGGTTGGCCGGGTCCTGGTCGGTGCTTTCGTGCCAATAGAGATGGGTTTCAACCGGCGGCACATCGTTGACCGGCAGCTGGAAAGCGTGCAAGTCGTGACGACGGGCAAACCGTTCGGGAACGGTCATGACCATGTCGGTCTGCTGTAACACCTGGGAGGCCATCAAGTAATGCTGTGAGCGCAGGGCGATCTTACGCTGGATGCCCATCTTGCCCAGGGCCAGGTCGACATAGCCCAGCCCATTGCGGCGGCTGGAGATATGCACGTGGGTCTGGGCGAGATAGTCATCCAGGCTGATTTTTTCCTTGCCCGCCAAGGGATGGCCCTTGCGCATGGCACATACGTAACGGTCTTCCATCAGTTTGACGTGACGCACCTGCGGGTCGGTATTGAGCGGGGCGTCGACGGCGAAGTCGAGGCGGCCGGCGGCCAGTTCCTTGGTGGTTTCACGGCGCTTGGACAGGAAACTCTCGATGGCCACGGTCGGCGCCAGGCGTCGCAGGCGCTGGAACAACGGGGGCAGGATCACGCCTTCGGTGAGGTCGGTCATGCTGATGCGGTAGGTCTTGACGGCCTGCAGCGGATTGAAAATCCGGCTTTCCTGCACCGACACCCGCAGCAGCGACAGCGCATTGCGCACCGGGCCGATGATGTTCTGGGCCATGGGCGTGGGCACCATACCCTGGGCGGTGCGCACGAACAGTGGATCGTTGAAGGTTTCCCGAAGGCGCGCCAGGGCGTTGGACACGGCCGGCTGAGTGATGCCGACGATCTGCCCGGCGCGGGTCAGGTTGGCTTCGGTATAGATCGCATCGAAGACGATGAAGAGATTGAGATCGACCTTGCTCAGATTCATGGCGCTGCACTCTTGTTTTTAGACGGTTTCTCGGGCGTGTCGTGAGGTGTCGTGTGGCGATGGAAATCAGTGAACCATATATCGGTGATGAATGTTAATACACGCCGAGAATAGGTTAGGTAAATTTTCGTAGCTGAACTAGCATCGATTCCATGATCTGAAATCAACCTCTGCCAAGAAGGTGTTGCCCATGGATTTTGCCTATTCCCCCAAGGTTCAGGAATTGCGTGAACGCGTCACGGCGTTCATGGATACCTACGTCTATCCGGCCGAAGCGGTGTTCGAACGGCAAGTGGCCGAAGGTGATCGCTGGCAGCCCACTGCCATCATGGAAGAGCTCAAGGCCAAGGCCAAAGCCGAAGGCCTGTGGAATCTTTTCCTGCCCGAGTCCGAACTGGGCGCCGGCCTGACCAACCTGGAGTACGCACCGCTGGCGGAGATCATGGGTCGTTCGTTACTGGGGCCGGAGCCGTTCAACTGCTCGGCGCCGGACACCGGCAACATGGAAGTATTGGTGCGTTACGCCAATGAGGAGCAGAAACAGCGCTGGTTGCAGCCGCTGCTGCGGGGCGAGATCCGTTCGGCCTTCGCCATGACTGAACCGGACGTGGCGTCCTCGGACGCCACCAACATGGCCGCCCGCGCGGAGCGCGAGGGTGACCAATGGGTGATCAACGGCAAGAAGTGGTGGACCTCCGGCGCCTGTGACCCGCGCTGCAAGATCCTGATCTTCATGGGGCTGAGCAACCCGGACGCGCCGCGTCATGCCCAACACTCGATGATTCTGGTGCCGGTGGACACCCCCGGGGTCAAGATCGTGCGGCCGCTGCCGGTATTCGGTTACGACGATGCGCCCCACGGCCACGCCGAAGTGCTGTTCGATAACGTGCGGGTGCCGTACGAAAACGTTCTGCTGGGTGAAGGACGCGGCTTTGAAATTGCCCAGGGGCGCCTCGGCCCGGGCCGTATCCATCACTGCATGCGTTCCATCGGCATGGCCGAGCGGGCGTTGGAGTTGATGTGCAAACGCGCCGTCAGTCGCACCGCTTTCGGTAAACCGCTGGCGCGCCTGGGTGGCAACGTCGACAAGATTGCCGACTCACGGATGGAAATCGACATGGCTCGTTTGTTGACCTTGAAGGCGGCTTACATGATGGACACCGTCGGCAACAAGGTGGCGAAAAGTGAAATCGCCCAGATCAAGGTGGTCGCGCCGAATGTGGCCCTGAAGGTCATCGACCGTGCGATCCAGATCCACGGCGGTGCCGGGGTGTCCAACGATTTCCCGCTGGCCTACATGTATGCCATGCAGCGCACCTTGCGCCTGGCCGACGGCCCGGACGAAGTCCATCGCGCCGCCATCGGCAAGTTTGAAATCGGCAAGTACGTGCCCAAGGAGATGCTGCGCAGCGAGCGCTGAGGGCTCTGTAACCACAGACCCCGTGGGAGCCGAGCTTGCTCGCGATGGCGATGGGTCAGCCGACTGGGAGGGTGACTGTGACGCCGTCATCGCGAGCAAGCTCGGCTTCCACACGGGATCTGTGGTGAACACACATTTCGCAGTTATTCCTTGACGCTCATGTACTCCTCGGCCCAGCGGATGTATTCCTCGGGCTGGGTGTAGGTATGGGTCAGTTCGGTGGCGCTGAGGTCCGAGGCCTGGGTGAAGATCTGCCGTTGCTCGCGAAGGCTGTCATAGGTGGCCTTGATCGCGGCGAAGTAGGCCCCGTGACCGTCAATGGTGACCCGCACGCCCAGCTCGGCCAGGCGTTTGTCGTCGCGCAGAAGCGGATTGCCATAGGTGACGAGCATCAAGGGCACCGTCAGATTTTCGCTGATCTTCTCCAGGTGCTCGAAGTCCTGCACGCCCACCATGCAAATCCCGTCCGCACCGGCTCGTTCGTATTGCCGGGTACGGCTGATGATTTCCTGGACCGGCAGGATCCCGGCATTGGTGCGGGCGATGATTGCCATCTCCGGATCGACCCGGGCTTCCAACGCTGCGCGGATCTTGCCAACCCCTTCCGCAACGCAGATCAGGTCGGTGGATTTGCGGCCAAACTGGGCCGGTAGCAGCGTGTCTTCGATGGTGAGGGCTGCCACGCCGGCGCGTTCGAGCTCGATGATGGTTCGCATCACGTTCAGAGCATTGCCATAGCCATGATCGGCATCGGCGATCACCGGTAGTTGGGCTACTCGGCCGATGCGGGTGGCCTGTTCGGCGAACTCGCTGAGGGTGATCAACGCAAAGTCTGGTGCACCCAATACTTGTAACGACGCAACCGAGCCGCCGAGGATTCCCACTTCGAAACCCAAGTCGGCGGCAATGCGCGCCGACATCGGGTCAAACACCGATGCGGTGTGGTAGCAGGTCTGGGAAGCCAGGAGTTGGCGGAAGCTGCGGCGCAAATCTTGATGGGAAAGCCTGGACATATGAGTTCCACCAATGGAATGGAAGGGCTTGAGCAAAAGTGTCAACGCCGAAAGAACCAAAGGCTATCATGTGGCAGGAGTAAAGATGATGACGAATGCGCATGGGCCATGTTTGCCGCGCATCAAAAAGGCCGCAGACCCGGAAAGTCTGCGGCCTGGGCCGATCATCCGATAGCTACTCAGTCCTGGGGCGGCAAGCTCCAGATTTGCTTGATTTCATGGATGTTTCCCACGTTGAAGCGGGTTGGGAACCCCGGAATGGTGCAGTGGATCTCGCTGGTGAGCTGCATGGCGGTATCGACCACATTGGTCGCCGCGCGCAACAAGGGGCTTTCATCCCAATTACTCATCGGATTATTCACGGTTTACTTCCTTTTTGGGTTATTGGACAGCGAATGACTGCCCAGGGGGGAGCAATGACAGCATCTGTGTAAACAGTGCGGTCTCTTGCGCAGCGATGCCGGGGTAAAGCGGCATGTAATGTTCGTCAAAACACCAGGCTTGGTCAGCGTGGGTCGAATGTTCAGGATGAATAAGCAGACTCAGCGATGCGGACATTGATAGGGGGGCGATTTGCTTATGGATTTCCCTAAGGGGCGGCATATATAAGACTTCGCCGGGCGAAAGTTTGATGCTGCGCGGTTTCCCCAGTCGAGGTATCTTGCCTGCTTGCAGTGGCAGGTCGTCCAGTATTTCGCGGATGACTGTCGTGTAGCCGTCGCCACTGTAGCCGACGGTATACATTTCAAAATCATGACTGTGGTTCAGGTTGTAGATAAAGGTTTCACGTTCATCATGCAGGTTGACCGGTGACCAGAATCCCAGGCGAAGAGTGAACAGGTCATCGCTGTGCAGTACAAAGGCATAGGCATTGTAGAGGCTGCTGCGGATACTGAAGCCATCCTGCTGGATCGAGGCATAAAGATGCTCGCTTAATAAGCAGCGGTTTGAAGCCAACTGGCGCAGGTCGTCAATGATGCAGCTCTTGTCGCGCTGCAGATCATAGTTATATAAGCGCGCTATAAATGCGTCCAGGTTCATGCCACCTTCTCCAGTGGAGACAGCAAGTTATCCAGGTGCGGGTTCTTGAGTTTTTTTAACAGCGGGACATAGCTCAATGCCTTTTGCGGATCGGCCTGGTAAAGCAGCTGAAGGGCTTTCCACGCCACTGCCGGGTGATAGTGATAGACCAGCTCTTCGGCAACCCGCGATCCTCCTGGGTCGCGGACGGTTTCGAGCAGTTCCAGGCTCACCAGAAACCGGGCGGCGCTCTCGTCGTGAGGCAACCAGGCTATTTTCTGCAACGAAAGGCGATCAAATACGCTGATGTCGGCACTTCTGTCCAGCAAGTTGATTCGGCCCGCTAGTCGGGCAGTTTCCCGCTCTGCCGGAGCGTAGTCGAATAAGGTTCGACTGCCATCAACAATGAGCGGGTGTTGCTGATCAATGATAACGCTGTCGAGTTTTTCAAGTTGATGCTCATGGCGCACATAACGCTGCACTTCGAACGGTTGATCAAGTGCAAACAGAATGCTGTGTCCGGGAACCGAGTAAAGCGGCGAAAGAGCATTATCGGAAGTGAGTGTCCGGATGCTGATATTGCCGATATTCGTGCAATGCAATACGAGAGTTCCGGTGTGCGGATTGGAAATGTTCATGATGGTCGCACGCCGGGACTGTGCATTGGCAAACGCCGGTTGGGTATGCAAGTGGTTGATCAGTTGGTTGACTTGCGCGGTCATGTCGAGCGTTTTTATTTCTTTCGCTATATACTCTGGCGAAAAATTTTTACTAATAAGATTCTTGATCATGAGCGTTTTCGCTGCAGTAGGTCGATGCGCGAAAGTATGGTTTTTGTGCGAAGTGGCGGCAACTAAGGAATTGTCGACAAGTATTACGAATTAACTAAGGCGTTTTTATGCAGGGTAGGGAACCCTGCCGACTGGCCGCCAGTGATCCTGGGGGCCGCAGGTGGCTCATGTGTACTCGCTACGCCGCCACAGCCTGTCGTTCCCGCCCGAGCAGCGGCACGGCGCGTACCGTGTCGCCTGGCTGCATTTGCAGGCGCTTGGCGGTAAGACGGTCGACGACCAGGCTGTGACCGTTGTGATGGCCCCGGGCGCTGGTGACGCGGCAGTTTTCCAGGCGCCGGTTGTGGATCAGCCAGACGGGTGCCTGTTCGTCCGGTGAGCCGACGGCCAGGACCAGTGACTGGCTGTCGCGGATGCTGCGGATGGTCGAGACCGGCGCTTCGATCACCGGGCCGCCGTCGAAAATATCGATGTAACCCTTATGCCTGAAACCCTCGGCGCCAAGGATCTTCAAAGCCGGTTCGGTGTTCGGGTGGGCCTTGCCGATCACAGCCTGGGCCTGTTGGGTGAGCAGGCAGGTGTACAGCGGCTGGCGCGGCATCAACTCGGCGATGAATGATTTGTTGCCCATGCCGGATAACTGATCGGCGTAGGCGAAGTCTTTCTGGAAAAAGTGTCGTCCCAGGCTGTCCCAGAACGGCGAGCAACCGTGCTCGTCGGCATGGCCGCGTAACTCTGCGATCAGTTTTTCCCCGAACAGCTGAGAGAACTCCGCAACGAACAACAGACGTGCCAAGGACAACAGCCGCCCGTTATGACCCCGGCGCTGGGCGGGATGCAGGAACAGCGAGCAGATTTCCGACTGCCCGGTCATTTCGTTATTGAGGAACAGGGTGGGGATCTGTCGCTGGATGCCCAGCTCTGGCGCCGCACTGACCGTGACCCCGACCCGATAGTTGTACCACGGCTCACGCAAGCCCACCGCGCCGGTCAGGGCGCTGATACCAACCACTTGCCGGTCATCGTCCTCCAGCACGAACAGGTAGTCGGCGTCGGCCCGCTCGACCTGACCGGCAAAGGTACGCTGGGCCCAGCGTATGCGATGAGCCAGGCGTTCTTCATTGGCCGGCAGGCTGGTGAATCCCGGGCCCGCGCAGCGGGCGAGGTCCAGCAATGAAGGCAGGTCGGTGATGGCGACCGGACGGACAATCATGATGCAGCTCCTTCATCGTGTCGGCCTGGGACACGACGTTGCATGGCGTTCATAAGGCAACCACCCGGATCTGCTGTCCGTCAGTGATTTCCAGTGCTGCGAGCATCTCGGGCGTCAGGGTTACAGTGCCCTCGGTGCCAACGTCCAGTTCAGCCACGATCGCCCGGTAATGTCCCAGGTTGTCGTTGCTCACCAGATAGCGACCCCGGGCGTCAATCTGCGGGCTCTGCCGGGCCGAAGCCATACGACTTTCGGCGATGGAGCGAATATTCGCGACGCGGGCGTGCAGCGTCGGTCCGCCATCGAAGAGGTCCACGTAGCTGTTGGTTTCGAAACCCTCGCGCGCCAGGATGTCGAAGGCTTCCTGGCCGTCAGGGTGCACCTGGCCGATACAGGCCTGGGCCGCTGGCGGCAACATGGGGACATAAATGGGGTACTGGGGCATCAGCTCTGCTAGGAAAGTACGGCTTTGCAGACCACACAGGCGTTCGGCTTCGGCGTAGGGCAAGTCGAAAAAATGCTGGCCGATGGCGTCCCAGAACGGTGACTGGCCGTCTTCGCTGCTGAAACCGACGATTTCCGTGATGACCGATTCGGCGAAGCGTTGCGGGTGAGCGGCGATGAACATCAGCCGGGCCCGGGACAGCAGTTCCGATTCCGGCGTACGCACCCGTTCGGCGTTGATGTGAAAGCCGCGCAGCAGGGTCTGGCCGTTGAGGTCCTGGCACAGAGACAGTGCCGGTACGCCGTGGTGGATGTTCAGTTCCCGGGAGGCGCTGGAAAACGGTCGGTTGCGCAGGCTATAGAACGGTTCGTTGCAACCGGTGCTGGCGAGAATCTCCGAACAGCCGACCAGGCGCCCGGAGACCAGGTCTTGCAACACGAAAAAATAATTCTCCCCCGCCGGGCTTTGTACGTCGGCGTCGAACGAAGCGCACGAGTCGAGAATTTTTCCCCGCAGGCACTCGGTATCGTCTGGAAGCGAGGTGACCCCCACCAGGCTGTCACGGGCCAGCTGCTGCAGTTGTTGCAGATCGCTTAACTGAACTGGACGTAAGGCCAGCATGGATTGCACTCCTGTTCCAGGGCCCGGTGACTGCACCGGGCTTGACGATCACTGTCGATGTCCACGCGTTGTAACGATTACAACCGCAGCGGCGGCTGGCCGCCCCCTGCGACCAGCTCCTGATTTCAATGGCCCGTCGGGTCGGGCAGGGCGTTGTGGCTGCCGAACTTGTTGAGTACGCACAGATAGATCAGACCCGCTGCAATCCAGACCAGGCCCAGCTTCTGCGCATCCACGCCCATGTTGTACATAATGGCCGCGACGATGCCGAAGCCGACCAGCGGGCAGATCAGGTGACGGATCAGTTGCCCGGACCGCTGGCGGCGCCAGTAGTGGTTGATCACGGTGATGTGCAACAACATGAAGCCGCTCAATGCGCCGAAGTTGACCAGGGACGTCAGGGTGTCCACGGCGTTGATGAACAGGTAGCAGATCAGCAGCGACAGCACGGCAACCAGATAGATGCTCATGTAGGGCGTGTTGTGTTTCGGATGGACCTTGGCCAGTACCTTGGGCAGCTTGCCATCCCGGGCCATGCCGAACAACAGACGCGACACCGCGGCCTGGGAGGTGATCGCCACCGCCACGCCCCACGCCAGCGCGGTGGCGACGGCTGTCAGGGTTGCCAGCCAACTGCCGGCCGCCAGTTCGGCGATTTCATAGAAAGCGGTGTCGGCGGACTTGAAGCCCATCCCGGCCGCCAGGTCCGTGGCGATCCAGGTCTGCACCACGAAAATCGCGCCCATGACCAACAGGGTCACCAGTGCTGCCTTGCCAATGCTGCGTCCCGGATCATCCTTGATTTCTTCTGCCAGGGTGGAGATGGCATCGAACCCGAGGAACGACAACACGGCGATCGACACGGCTTGCATCAGCAGGGCGAAGTTGAAGTGTTCCGGGCTGTACAGCGGCGCCAGGGTCATCTGGCCGTTACCGGCTCCGCCGTGCAGGGCATTCCAGGCGTAGAACAGGAAAATGCCCAGCACCACCAGTTGGGCAAGCAGAAAAATGATGTTCATCCGTGCGGTGAAGGTGATACCCCGCAGGTTGACGAAGGTCGCACTCACCAGGAAGGCCAGGATGAAACCGACCTTGGGAATGTCCGGATACAGGTGATTCAGTGCCATGGCGGCGTAGACATAGAGCAGCGGCGGGATCAGCAGGTAGTCCAGCAGCATCAACCAGCCGGCAATGAACCCAACGTGTGGGTTAAGGCCCCTTTGGGCGTAGGAATAGACGGAACCGGCAACCGGGAAGGCTCGGGCCATGCTGCCGTAGCTCAGCGCGGTGAACAGCATCGCCACCATGCCGATGATGTACGCCAGCGGCACCATCCCCGGCGCCTCGGCGTTCACGTAGCCATACACGCCAAACGGTGCGATGGGAATCATGAAGATCATCCCGTATACCACCAGGTCCGTCAGCGACAGGCTGCGCTTCAATTCCTGTTTGTAGCCAAATGCCTCGATACTCACAAGCCGTTCTCCCTTTCAGCCAATCGTTGATTTTGTTTTTCTATCGTTTGTTGCTGCCCGTCACAGCAGCGGCGCCAGGTAGGCGCTCCAGGTGCGCACCGCTTCGGGACTACGCAACAGGTCATTGCGCACTTCGATCAACACCGCATCCAGGCCGCGACTATCGCCGTGGACCGGAACGGTCATGTCGCTCAACGGGTTGATCCGGTAAGGCTGGTTGCCTGCCACCCGCAGCGAATGCTGGCTCAGCCCATCGACGATGCGCTGTGCGTAGTCCACTGCTTCGGCGAACAGTACGCCGGCTTCCAGGGCGCGCGGCTGGCCATAGAACACGGGGGTGAAACTGTGGATGCCCACCACCCGCGTCGGTCGGTTGTCGGCCAGGCGCTGGTCGATCAGCGACCGCAAGCGGTCATGGAACGGGTGGAACAGGTACTGCTGACGGTACTGCCGCGTGGCTTCGTCCAGGGACTGATTGCCCGGGACCTGATAGATCTCGCTCTGGGGCGGGATGCTGTCCGGCACGTGGAGCGGGCGATTCAGGTCGATCAGCAGGCGTGAATAGTTGGCCGACAGCAAGGTCGCGCCCAGCGTCTCGGCCAGGTGTTCGGCCAGGGCCAGGGCACCGATGTCCCAGGCAATATGTTCATGGGCCGCGGTCTCGTCCAGGCCCAAATCGTTCAGCGCGGCGGGGATGAAGCGGCTGGCATGTTCGCACACCAATATCAATGGGTGTTCGGCGTTCTCCCGGATCAGCCGGTAGGGCGGCTCGGTGTAAAGCCCCGACTCGGCGCACTCAATAGATTCGCGCATAGTGCTCACATCGCTCGGCAGGTGACAGCGCCTGGGTCAAGGCCAGTTCCTGGGCCTTCAAGGCGAAGTAGGTTTCGACCAGCGGGCCGGGCAGCGCATCCACCAGTGCCCCGCTGTGACGCAGGCAATCCAGTGCCTGGGCCAGGGTGGTCGGCAGGGCGATAATGCCACGAGTCCGGCGTTCTTCTTCATCCAGGTCGTCGGGTATTTCATCGGTGACGGCATTGAGCGCCAGTCGTTGTTCGATGCCCAGTCGTCCGGCGATCAGCAGGGCCGCCATCGCCAGATGCGGTGACGCGGTGGCGTCCATGGCGCGGAATTCCAGGTTGTACTGGTTCGCCAGCGGCTTGCCACCCAGGCTCACGGTCGGGCAGATGCGTAGCGCCGCCTCGCGGTTGCGCTGTCCCAGGCAAGCGTAGGATGCGCTCCAGTGATGGGGTTGCAGGCGTTCGTAGGAAACCGGCGTGGGCGCGGTCAACGCACACAGTGCCGGCAGATGCTGCAGTACACCGGCGGCCCAGTGACGACCAAGGCTGGACAGACCGTTGCTGCTCGCGTTGTCGTGGAACACGGGATCACCGTCCAGGTCTTGCAGGCTCAGGTGCAGGTGTACACCGTTGCACACGGCATCTGCCGATGTCTTGGCGGCGAAGCTCGCCTCCAGGCCCATCTGACGGGCGATCTCGCGGGTGATTTCCCGCACGTTCACCGCACGGTCGGCGGCGGCGACGCCCAGGGTCGGGCGGCACGTAATCTCGTATTGATGCTTGCCGTATTCGGGCAGGAACATTTCCGGCTCGACGCCCCCGGCCCGCAGGGCACTGAGCAGCCACCCGGCGAAACCGGCCTGCTGGCGCTGGGCCTGGAGGCTGAAAGCCAGGCGATCGGGTAGGGGCAGGGGGGACTTGAGATTGAACTCATGTTCAAACGCGGCGAAGACCTGCAAGCCCAGCTCGGTGCGATAGCGTTCCACTTCGTCGTGCAGCAGCGTACGCGGGCAAGCGCCCCAGGGCCGGCCGTCGGTCTCGCGCACGTCACAATGAATGAAGTCCAGCGCCGGGGCCTCGGCGTCAGGGCCATTGCTGATGGTGACCCGACTGGACAGGTCCGGCACCAGCCGCAGATCGCCATACGCCCCCCAGGGGTTGCTCGAGGCAATGATGTCCTGGGGCGTCAGCGCACTGTTGGCCGGCACCCAGCCACAGCCGGCAGTGACGTAGTGGGACAGTTCATCGCTGGGAAAGGAGCGCCCGCGGGTCACGCCGATCAAGTCGGTGCTCACCAGCGTGGTGACGGGCAGCGGCGCGAGTGTTGCGGCTTCGAGACGGCTCACGGTTGCATCTCCTGCAAACGACCGAGCACGGTGTCGGTGTCGGTGATCCAGCAATAACCCTTGATGGCGTTCAGGCAGGCCAGGTGACGCTGTTCGGTATACGTGGCGCAGGCGTCCTCCACCAGTGTGACCAGATAACCGCGGTCGGCGGCGTCGCGCACGGCCATGTCGACGCACTGGTCAGTGACGATGCCGGCGACGATCAGGTGCCGGACCTGCAGGTTGCGCAACACATAGTCGATATTGGTGGAGTTGAAGACCCCCGAGGAGGTCTTGGGCAACACGATCTCGTTTTCCTGCGGCGTCAGCTCGGCGATGATCTGCGCCTGCGGGCTGCCCTTGGGCAAGTGCATATCCGACAGCTTGTGATCCAGGGAGCGGTCGCGGCCATCGGCAGTGAGGCTTTCGATGTGGGTATGCAACACGTTTTGCCGGGCTGCACGCACCCCGTCGAGCAGGCGTTGCTGGTTGGGAATCACGCTCTGGCGGGCGCGGCGAATGAAATAGCCGGCTTCGGGCGTGTCCAGATGAGCATCGAACTGCGGTTCCAGCCAGGCGCATTGCATGTCCACCAACAGCAACGCCGTATGGTCGCGGGTGAACGGCAGATCCCGGGGGGAGCGGTGAGGGAGTGAGAACATCCTTATTTTTCCTCCAACAGGTGCGTGTTGAACTCGGTGCGCAAGGCGTCGATACCGTCCAGGCGTTCGGCCAGGCCAGGACATTGCAACGTCAGGCAGGCGATCAGTGCTTCGACCTGGGCCAACGCCGGTACCAGGCTGTCGAAGGCCGAAACCGACTCCACCGGCGCGCTGATAATCAGGTCGGCCAGTTCGCGCAGGGGCGAGGCATAGACGTCGCTGAACAGTACGACCCGGGCATGGCGTTCCTTGGCCGCGCTGGCGACACGAAGGGCCTGGGCCTGGTAGCGACGATAATCGAAGATCAGCACCACATCCTGGCGTTGCACATCGAACAGACGGTCGGGCAGTTGGGCGTTGTCTTCCAGAGCAAAACAACCGGCCCGCAGCAGGCGCAGGTGATTGAGCAGGTAATGGGCGAGAAAGCTGCTGAAGCGTCCGCCGAAGCAATGCACCTGGTGCCGGGTCTCGAGCAGCCATTGCACGAGAATGCGCACGTCTTCTGGCTGCGTCAGGGCTTGGGTTTCCAGAAGACTGCGCTGGCTGGCCACCAGGTATTGGCTCCAGGTGTCGCCTTGCTGCAATTTGGTCCGAGGCTGCAACATCGTGCGGGGAGAGCGCAGGCGGTGGTCCATGTCGACCAGCAGCGCGTCCTGAAACTCGGCATAGCCACCGAATCCAAGTTTCTTTACCAGGCGCACAATGGTCGGATCACTCACGCCGGCATGTTCGGCCAGGCGCGACATCGGGCCCAAGCCATTGCGCGGGTAATGATCAAGCAGCGCACGTACGACCTTGCGTTCCGACGGCGTCAATATCAGACCGGGATCGGTAATAAGGTCCCTGAGAGGCGGCATCCGTGCTCCTTGCTGGACGGGGTGTTGAATTTATTTCATAACTTCTTAAAACAGTATTTATGTAGCCAGTGCTACATGTCCAGTGGTTTTTACGTTTCGTTTAAAATGCCCAGAAATGGTGCGAAAGTCCTGTAGGGCGGGGGCTTGGGATGAGTGGAGTGGTATGTCAGCCATTGCTTTTTTCCGTGTCAGACATAACGACTTTTTGTCTCGGATATTTGATTTCATATAAGGTGCCGTATACGAAAAGATCCCAGTATCCAGTCTCCGCTAGTGTGAGTATTCCGCGTGCAAGCCACTCGTCTGACCTTGATCAGTCATGCCCGAACCGTCGCCCAGAAACAGGCGCGTTTCGCCCTGGACGAATCACTGGACGCTGATTGGCTGGCCAGGCGCCTGAAGGCCGGCCACGGCTATCGGAACGCTTCGCACATCCTGTGTGGGCCTGAGTTGCGCACCCGCCAGACAGCCGCGTTGTTCGGCGACGAGTTCCAGGTGGTCCAGGTCCTGGCCGATTGTGATATGGGGCGGTGGCGCGGGTTATCCATCGACGCGTTGCTCCAGGCCGAGCCGGAACACCTGCAAGCCTGGCTCAATGATCCCCATGCCACTCCCCATGGCGGCGAGTCCATCGACGGGCTGTGCCGTCGTGTCGGGGACTGGCTGGCAAGCCTGGAAAATGAACCGGGACACCTGCTTGCCATCACTCATCCATTCGTGATCCGGGCGGCCCTGATGAATGTGTTGCAATGCCCGGCAACCACCTTCAACCGGATCGACATCGAACCGCTATCCTCTCTGGAACTGCGCTTCAATGGGATGTGGCGATTGCGCACGTTGGGGTCTGAGCAGGGGGCACGTGAATGAAGAGACTTTCAGTCATCGGCATCGGCGCGGGTGATCCGGATTACCTGACGATGCAGGCAGTAAAAGCCCTGAATCGGGTAGATGTGTTCTTCCTCATGGACAAGGGACCGACCAAGCACACCTTGCTGGACCTGCGGCGCGACATCTGCATGCGCTACATCGTTGATCGTCCTTATCGTTTTGTCGAAGCCTGCAGTCCTGAACGTCAACGCGGCGACCCGGACTACGCCGGCAGCATCGAAGATCTGAACCGCGCGAAGCAGGCGACGTTCGCAAGGTTGATCGACGAAGAGCTGTCCGACGGGCAATGCGGTGGATTTCTGGTATGGGGCGATCCGTCGTTGTACGACAGCACTGTTCGCATCTTGCAGGCCCTTCTCGAGACGGGGCGCTGCGACTTCGAGTTCGAAGTGATCCCGGGTATCACCAGCGTCCAGGCCCTGGCGGCGCAGCACAAAGTACCGTTGAACAGCATTGGCGGCGCGTTGGAGATCACTACGGGGCGGCGGTTGGCGGCGGGGCAGGTGGGCGACGCGGCGAGCGTGGTGGTGATGCTCGACGCCGAGGATGCGTACCGCCAGGTGAGCGATCCCGATACGCATATTTACTGGGGCGCTTACGTCGGGACGCCGGACGAGCTGCTCATCGCCGGGCGGTTGGGGGACGTGGCCGATGACATCGAGCGCACCCGCAAGGCAGCGCGGCTGGCAAATGGGTGGATCATGGATACCTATTTACTGCGCAAGCGTTGATATCCGAAGGGCGCCGCTGCATCAACTTTGTGGCGAGGGGATTTATCCCCGCTGGGCCGCGAAGCGGCCCCCTTACTGTTTCAGGATGATCCCATCATGTTTCGGGCTGCTTCGCAGCCCAACGGGGATAGATCCCTCGCCACAGATAAATCCCCTCGCCACAACGGTGCCCGCCAGTTTTGATCGCTGCCCATCCGGGGTCACCCGCGCCCAAACCGCTCCCGATACGCCGACGGTGCCAACCCCACCACGCTGCGAAACGCCACGCGAAAGCTTTCCACCGAACGGTAGCCGCACAGATGGGCAATGTTGTCGGTATTGTCCCTGGTGCTTTCCAGCAGCTCCCGGGCGCGCGCCAGGCGTTCATGCTGCAGCCAGGCCCTGGGCGACAGACCGCAGGCCTGGGTAAAGCGGCGCAGGAACGTTCGTTCGCTCATGGCCGCCTGACTGGCGAGTTCGCGCACGCCGAGGGGTTCGTGCAGGTGTTCACGGGCCCACTGCATGACCCCGGACAAATCACTACGTGGGGTGCGGCTGACCGGCGACGGAATGAACTGCGCCTGGCCGCCGGTGCGTTGTGTCGGCATCACCAATCGGCGCGCAACGGCGTTGGCGACTTGGGCACCGAAATCCCGCGCCACCAGATGCAGGCAGGCATCGATGCCTGCGGCGCTGCCGGCCGAGGTGATGACCTGGCCTGAATCCACGTACAACACATCCGGATCGACCAGGATGGCCGGAAAGTTTTCGGCCAGTTCATCGGTGTAACGCCAGTGGGTCGTGGCTCCCAGCCCGTCCAACAGTCCGGCGGCCGCCAACACGAATGCCCCGGAGCATATCGACAGCAGGCGCGCGCCTCGGGCATGAGCTCTGCGCAGTGTTTCCAGCAAGTCTTCGGACGGAGGCTCGCTGCGGCTGCGCCAGCCGGGAATCACGATGGTCCGGGCCGCATCCAGCAGCTCCATGCCTCCATCGGCCAGCACCTGGAAGCCGCCCATGGCGCGCAATGGGCCATCATCGACGGCGACGATCCGGTGTTCATACCAGGGAAAATCGAACTCGGGTCGGGCCAGTCCGAAAATCTCGACGGCGACGCCGAATTCGAACGTGCACAAGCCGTCATAGGCGAGGACCGCGACCAGGCCGGGGGAGGGCTGCATTTGGCGGAAAATTCCCACTGAGTGTCTTGTGCGCCACTTTAGCGGTTAGCATAGGCCGGATAAAGTCTCCTTACGCCCTTATCCCCCTTGGAGTACCCACAATGCCCAGCCCGGTTAGCGAAGTGCCTGCTGCTCCGTCCGACATCGCCTTACAGCATTTCAGTCGTCGTCTGACGTTCGAAACAGATTGTTCCGACGTTCACGCCAGCCAACAGGCCGGCGAGGTCGATTTTGTACTGGTGGATGTCCGCGGTCCCCTAGCGTATGAGCGCGGCCATGTGCCTGGCGCGATCAATATCCCGACACGCTCGCTCACCGCCCAGTCGCTGGCCGCTTATCCGAAAACCACGCTGTTCGTGGTTTATTGCGCGGGGCCCCACTGCAACGGCGCGAACAAGGCAGCGGTCCGCCTGGCGACCCTGGGCTATCCGGTCAAGGAAATGATCGGCGGTGTCATGGGTTGGCTCGACGAGGGTTTTCGCCTGACCGGCCTGGTGGAGCGCGTGGCGGACACGGCGGTCAGCTGCGACTGCTGAGTTTTTGCAGCGATCTGCTGTGGCAAGGGACTTGCTCCCTCGTCACAGCAGTTTGTCCTGTCAGGTTTTTCGCAAACTTCAAGGACATGGACACACCTGGTTATTCTTATAACTATTTGTCGCCTCAACACAATCCCCCCTCTGAGTGCCCCTCTAGACTCCCGGCCACCTCGGTTTTTGCCAACCGAACGCTGCCTACGATCTGCCAATAAAAAACCTGCGCACTCAGGAGCAAAAATGAAGAAGCTAGCAATGTTCAGTGCCCTGGCACTGTCCGTATTGTCCTTGTCGGCCATGGCCGCTGACGCCCAGCCGCTGCGCCTCGGGATCGAAGCCGGTTACCCACCGTTCTCGATGAAGACCCCTGACGGCAAACTGGCCGGTTTCGATGTCGATATCGGTGATGCGTTGTGTGAACAGATGAAGGTCAAATGTGTCTGGGTCGAGCAGGAGTTCGACGGCCTGATCCCGGCGTTGAAGGTGAAGAAAATCGACGCGATCCTGTCGTCCATGACCATCACCGACGATCGCAAGAAGAACGTCGATTTCACCATCAAGTACTATCACACCCCGGCACGCTTCGTGATGAAGGAAGGTTCCGGGATCAAGGACCCATTGACCGAACTCAAGGGCAAGAAAGTCGGTGTGCTGCGGGCCAGTACCCACGACCGCTTTGCCACTGAAGTGCTGGTGCCGGCGGGCATCAACCTGGTGCGCTATGGTTCCCAGCAGGAGGCCAACCTGGATATGGTTGCCGGCCGCCTCGACGCCATGCTCGCCGATTCGGTCAATCTCGACGATGGTTTCCTGAAAACCGACGCGGGCAAAGGCTTCGCATTCGTGGGCCCGACCTATGACGATCCGAAGTACTTCGGCGGCGGCGCCGGCATTGCCGTGCGCAAGGGTGATCAGGCCCTGGCCGAGAAATTCAACGCCGCCATCACCGAAATCCGTGCCAACGGCACGTACAAGAAAGTGCAGGACAAGTACTTCGCCTTCGACATCTACGGGCATTGATCGTTGAAACCAAGGTGGCCCACCGTTGACGCGGTTGGCCACCTTTTTCATGGGCGATTGTTTTACCCTGCGCGATGAGCGCTTTCGTATCTGGAGATTTCATGCAACGCATCGACCATACCCTGCCATGGAGCCACCTCGGCACCGAGCGCCGGCTCAGTGTGTTTCGTTATGGCCATGGCCCACGCAAGGTGTACATCCAGGCCAGCCTGCACGCCGATGAGTTGCCTGGCATGCGCACGGCTTGGGAACTGAAGCAGCGGCTCAACGCGCTCGAGGCCCAGGGCTTGCTCAAGGGAGTGATCGAGTTGGTGCCGGTGGCCAACCCCATCGGCCTGGATCAGCATCTGCAGAGCGCCCACATGGGGCGTTTCGAGCTGGGCAGCGGCAAGAACTTCAATCGCTCCTTCGTGGAACTCAGCGTCCCGGTGGGGCAACGTGTCGGCGACCGATTGGGGGACGATCCGGCGGCCAATATCACCTTGATCCGCCAGACCATGCTCCAGGTGCTGGATGAGTTGCCCGCCCCCCCTTCGCAGCTCGAAGCCCTGCATCGTCTCCTGCTGCGCCATGCCTGCGATGCCGATATCACCCT
The DNA here is from genome assembly GCF_001269905.1 of Pseudomonas corrugata. Classification (GTDB taxonomy): domain Bacteria; phylum Pseudomonadota; class Gammaproteobacteria; order Pseudomonadales; family Pseudomonadaceae; genus Aquipseudomonas; species Aquipseudomonas corrugata. Next base: position 101,304 of record NZ_LHVK01000005.1, read on the forward strand.
CGACCTGCACTGCGATTTCGAGGCGGCGATTCATCTGTATGCCTTGCCGCAACAATGGCCGCAGTGGCGCTCCCTGGCCGCGCGGTTGAAAGCCGGCGTGGCATTGCTGTGCGAGGATTCTGGCGGCAGTTCGTTCGACGAATCCTGTTCCACCCCCTGGCTGCGCCTGGCCAGGGCGTTTCCCGAGGCGGCGATCCCGCCGGCCAACTTGGCGACCACCCTGGAACTGGGGAGCATGGGCGACACACGAGTGGACCAGGCCCAGGCCAATTGCGAAGCCATCCTCGGATTTCTCGCCGAGCAGGGTTTTATCGGCGGCGACTGGCCCTCCGTACCCGCCCAATGCTGTGAAGGCTTTCCGTTCGAGGGCACCGAGTACCTGTTCGCGCCGCACCATGGCGTGGTGAGTTTCCTGCGCGAGGCGGGCGAATGGGTGGAGCAGGGCGATCCCTTGTTCGAAGTGGTCGACCCGTTGAGTGATCGGGTTACCACGGTACGGGCCGGCACCAGCGGCGTGCTGTTCGCCCTGGACCGTGGACGTTATACCCAGCCGGGAATCTGGCAGGCGAAAGTGGCGGGACGGGAGCCGATGCGTACCGGGAAGTTGACCAACGACTGAAAAGTGCTGTCTACCTCACCGTACGGCCCCAGCCATGGGCTCTCGAATGATGGAGGAAGATCAATGTTCAAAGCGTTTGCCCTGTTCCTGTTGCTGGTCTCGTCCGGGCTGCAAGCCCAGCCCTCGCTGCACACGGACTTGCCGCTCAGTTATCTGGCCCAGGCCGACGAGCAGGCCAGGGACCGGCCGCTGGTGATATTCCTGCAGGGTTCCGGCAGCAACGAACGGGACCTGTTCGAGCTCAAGGACGAGTTGCCCCGACACTACAACTACCTCTCGGTGCGGGCGCCGAAGAGCATGGAACCGGGCCATTACCAGTGGTTTGCGAAGAAGGGCGAGGGCGCCTATGACGGCGACACCTTGGATTTGAAGGCCAGCGGCCAGATGTTGCTGGACTTCATCGAAAAGGCCCGGGCCAAATACCCGACGGACGCCAGCCAGGTCTATCTGGTGGGCTTCAGCCAGGGCGCGATGATGAGCTACGAAGTCGCCCTGCGACACCCCGAAGCCGTCGGTGGAATCGCCGCGATGGGCGGGCGGGTTCTGTCCGTGCTGCAAGCCGAACTGACCCCCGACGAGTCGCGGCGGTCGTTGGCGGTGTTCATCGGCCATGGCACGGCAGACCCGATCATTCCCTACCATGACGGCACCGAGGCCGACACGTTCCTGAAGACCCTGGCCCTGGAGCCGGAATTCCATGCCTACCCGGGCGTGGGGCACACCATCAGTGCCTTGGAAGTGCAGGACCTGCGGGCCTGGCTGGAGCGGCTCAATCCCTAGCGGTTTCAGGTTGAATCTCTGTTGCATGGGCTGACGCCATCGCGAGCGGGCTCGCTCCCACATTTGCTCCCGGGCGCTCATACGATTTATGCCCACCGCAAAACCCTGTGGGAGCGGGCTCGCTCGCGAATGAAGCAACGCGGTCCCTCAGGCACCCCGCGCCCTGACCATCACTTGCCGCTGGCGATCTGTTTCACCAACGCCTCATGACCGTTCTTGTCATTGGCCCGGGAGATGATCTGCACCACGGCCAGGCGAGTCCCGGAGGCTCCCAGCAACGTGGTGTCGAGGGTCGGCCCGCCGCCCTGGGTGGCGCTGGTGTCGAGTTGGCGCAAACCCAGGCCACTGCCTTTCTGGGTCAGGTTTTTCTCGCTGAGGATCTTGGCGTCCGGCAAGGCTTTGCTTCGCTGGGCGGCGAAGCCGGCCATGGTCGTGTCGAGGAAAGCGCCATCGTCATCCTTGACCTTCGCACCATTTACGATGGTGTTTTCAGCCGTAATTACGACGGTTCTGCTGATGGCATTGCTGTACATGGTCCCCGTCGCACCCGCCGTGCCCTGGGCGGCATCGCCGGCAGGCAGCTCCGTCGCGGTGAAACCCTTGGGCAAGGTAAAGACAAGTTTGCCACCCAGCATCGATACTTTCCGGGGCGGCAGATCGCCGGTGGTTTCAGCCGGGGCCGAATGGGCAGGCACGACAACCAGGCTGGCAACGGCTGTCAGCAACAGTGCAGCAGTGTGTTTTATCAACAATGACATTGAAACTCTCGGCATGGAGGGCGTCTTGGGAGGCCGATCATCACACGGGCATCCCGCCGGACTCCAGTGCTACGCAGGCCTCCCAACGTGTCAGTCAGGCTCGACATCGAGCTGCAGGCTGTCATCGGCCAGGCGCTCGGCGCGCCGGACAATCGCGCTGATCCGCCGCCCCTCGGCGGTGAACACCACGATCTGGGCCTTCTCCAGATCATCCGGCAGCGGAGGGCGAATATGCAGCGCGAACCATGGTGGCTCACCGTCATCGAGGCGTTTGACATCGAACTGGCAGTCGACACTTTTGGTGTCCCGGCCGAACAGCGTGTCGAGGCCGTAATCAAGGTGGGTGCTGTCGGCAGCGGCGGGGGAAAGGGACATCGGCAGTCTCCTGTTGAGCACTCGGTTGATGTTCAAGTGATTCTTGCGATGTACGAAAATTCCATCGCCAATGCCCCCGATCAGAATTGATAACCTACCCCAGCATAGTATCCCCAGCCATCGGAGCGGGCGCGGAAGTTGCCATCGCCGAAGTTCAGTTCGCTGCCATCTTCCCAGTTGCCGCCGTTGTGGAAGTAACGGCCCACCAGGGTGAAGCGCAAGTGGGTGAAGGAATACAGCAGCACATTGGTGGCAACCGTGGCGTTGGCGGTGCGCGCCGGATTGTCCTTGTGCAGGTCCGAGCCGAAATCGAAGTTGGTGAAGCCGATGTAGGTCAGGGAGGCTCCATTGCTGAACCGACTGATCGGCACGATGTACTTGAGTTGGGCGCGGTAGCCATCCCAGGAGTATTCATTGCTGGCGCCGTAGTTTTCCCATTGATACCGACCGTAGACGTTGGCCGACAGGTTGACCCTGGAATGGGTGTCGATGTCGGTGCCCAGTCCGCTGTACAGAGTGTTGCCGCGATTGGCGCTGTTGCTGCCGTGGTCATAGATCCAGTCGAACGCCACATACCATTCCTTGAACGGCCCGATGGCCAGGCTGCGGCCGGCCAGGTAGTCGATGGAAATGCGCGGTTCGTGTTCCATGAACAGTGGCGAACCATGATCCCATGCCCCTTTGTCGTGGCTGTTGCCGATGTCGAAAATTTTCGGAATGTCGACGTAGCCGTACAGTTCGAACGGCCCTTTGCGGCCGAAATACTCATACTCCAGGTACACATCGTCGACCGGCTGCGGGCCGAAGCTGATGTCCTTGCTGCCGATGATTGTCAGGTTCTGGTTGTACCAGTCTGACAGATAGGCGCCTTTTTTCGGCGCAGCGGTTTGGGGGCTCAGGGCTTCTCCCTGGGCAGAGTCGTTCGGTGAGGCTTGGGTTGCAGTGCTGGGTAGTCCGGTAACGGCGGTCAGTAGCAGGGAGGCTGCGAATACACCGGGCACGGCGCGACGCCGGAAAATGAAATGCATGAAAAGTCCTTGTTCGTGCGGGCCGAAACCCGTGTTCCTTGATGAAAGAAAAAACACCCGATAAGAGCGCTCAAACGGGGCTCGCAAACGTTTGCACATCCCGTACCAGTTTTTCCTGGCCGCTGTGGCACAAGCACTGGAGCGTCGAGGTTGCTGCTAGAATCGCTCACCTTGACTGATGAGAGGTATGCCCATGAGCGAGCCCATTCGCCTGACCCAGTACAGCCATGGCGCCGGTTGCGGCTGCAAGATTTCGCCGCAGGTGCTGGAAGTGATTCTGGCCGGCAGCGGTGCGCAGAACCTGGACCCGAAATTATGGGTCGGCAACGCCTCCCGGGACGATGCCGCGGTATATGCCATCGACGAGGAACGCGGGGTGGTGTCGACCACTGACTTCTTCATGCCGATTGTCGATGACCCCTTCGATTTCGGCCGCATCGCCGCCACCAATGCCATCAGTGACATCTACGCCATGGGCGGTGATCCGCTGATGGCCATTGCGATTCTCGGCTGGCCGGTCAACGTGCTGGCCCCGGAAGTCGCACGGGAAGTGATTCGCGGTGGTCGTTCGGTGTGTGACGAGGCTGGTATTCCGTTGGCTGGCGGGCATTCGATCGATGCACCTGAGCCGATTTTCGGCCTGGCCGTCACCGGCCTGGTGCAAAAGCGCCACATGAAGCGCAATGACACCGCCACTGCCGGCTGCCGCTTGTACCTGACCAAGCCCTTGGGCATTGGCATCCTCACCACGGCCGAGAAGAAGGGCAAATTGCGCGCCGCCGACGTTGGCCTGGCCCGCGACTGGATGTGCACCCTCAACAAACCCGGCAGTCGCTTCGGCAAGCTGGATGGCGTGACGGCCATGACCGACGTCACCGGTTTCGGTCTGCTTGGGCATCTGGTGGAAATGGCCGACGGCAGTCAGTTGACCGCACGTATCCGCTACGATGCGGTGCCGCGCCTGCCAGGCGTCGAATATTACCTCGACTTGGGCTGCGTGCCGGGCGGTACGCTGCGCAACTATGACAGCTACGCCAGCAAGGTCGGTCGCGTCCAGGAACTGCACAAGCGTGTGCTGTGCGACCCGCAGACCAGCGGCGGTCTGTTGATCGCCGTGACGGCGCAAGGCGAAAGCGAGTTTCTTCAGGTGGCCGCTGAACTGGGCCTTGCGCTGGAGCCGATTGGCGAGCTGGTTGAGCGACAGACCAGCGCGGTCGAGGTGTCTTGATGAGCAACGACATTACCGATTACCGCGCCATTTTCCTCAATGATCGGCCGATGATGGATACGCGCGCCCCCATCGAGTTTCTCAAGGGTTCGTTTCCCGGCGTGGTCAATCTGCCGCTGATGACTGACATCGAGCGGCAGCGGGTCGGTACTTGCTACAAACAGCAGGGCCAGCAAGCAGCAATTGTCCTGGGGCATCAGTTGGTGTCCGGCGACACCAAGGCGCAACGCATCCAGGCCTGGGCCGATTTCGCCCGGGCCCATCCTGACGGTGTTCTGTACTGCTTTCGCGGCGGCCTGCGCTCCCAGATCGTCCAGCAATGGCTCAAGGACGAAGCCGGCATCGAGTACCCCAGGGTCGGTGGCGGCTATAAGGCAATGCGCACGTTCCTGCTGGACACCGTAGAGCAGGCGGTCGCCCAGTGCGATTTCGTCTTGCTGGGCGGCATGACCGGCACCGGCAAGACCGAAGTGCTGACCCAGCTTGTCAACGGGCTGGACCTCGAAGGTTACGCCAATCACCGGGGTTCGAGTTTCGGCAAGCGGGCCACGGGGCAGCCTTCCAATATCGATTTCGAAAACCGCCTGGCCGTGGATGTGCTGAAAAAGCGCGCCGCCGGTATCGGGCAATTCGTAGTGGAAGATGAGAGCCGCATGGTCGGCAGCTGTGCCTTGCCGTTGCCGCTGTACCAGCGCATGCAACAGGTTCCGATGGTCTGGCTTGAAGACAGTGTGGAACGACGGGTCGAGCGGATTCTGCGCGATTACGTCATCAACCTGAGCGCCGAGTTCATCGCCATACACGGCGAGGAGGGGTTCTCGCTGTTTTCCGAGCGGTTGCTGGCGAGTCTGGACAACATCCACAAGCGCCTGGGCGGCGATCGTCATCGTCGTCTGATGGCAATCATGGAAGCCGCCCTAGCCGAGCAGGCCGATAGCGGTGCCGTCGACTTGCATCGTGGCTGGATCGAAGGGTTGCTGCGCGAGTATTACGACCCGATGTACGTGTTCCAGCGGGAAAAGAAGGGCGTTCGGATCGAGTTTGCAGGGGAGCAGGCGGCTGTCCTTGAGTATCTGCGTGAGCGCGCCGTCCGGACAGGATGACCCCGGGACCTCATGGGAACGGGCTGCCGCTATCGCGAGCAGGCTCGCTCCCACATGGGCCTGAGGTGATCGCAGAGGTGTCGTCCACTGTAAATTCCCTGTGGGAGCGAGCCTGCTCGCGATAGCGGTGGATCATCCGGCGGCGATGTCAGTCTTGAAACCTTAAAGCAACACCGCTCCGATCAACCCGCAGACGATGCCGACCAGCATGGTCAACAGTGCCACGGTCACCAGCACTCGGGCATCGAAGTCCTTGCGTAGCATCAGCAACGACGGCAGGCTGATGCTCGGCAGTGTCATCAGCAACGCCACGGCCGGTCCGGTACCCATGCCCAGGGTCATCATCGTTTGAACGATAGGGATTTCCGCTGCGGTGGGAATCACGAACAGCGTGCCGACAATGGCCAGCGGCACCAGCCACAGCAGGCTGTTGGCCATGGCGCCATCCACATGGGGAAACAGCCAGACCCGTGCCGCGCCCAGGACCAGCACAGCCAGCACATAAACGGGAATGGTGCTCCAGAACAACTGCCACAAGGTCCGCCCCCAACGAGCCAGGAAAGGCTCGGCATCGACCTCGCTGGCCTCGGTCACCGCTTCTACGGCCGCCTCGGGCAATACTTCGGGGCGGGCGATGCGTTGGGCCACCATCGACACGCCGAAGACCAGCACAATGCCCGCCGCCAGCCGCAGGGCGGTGAAGCCCCAGCCCAGCACTAGGCCCATGAACACCAGGGTCGCGGGGTTGAGTACCGGGTTGCCGATCCAGAAGGCCAGCGCCGCGCCCACCGAGACATTCTGCCGACGCATGCCGGCCGCCACTGGCGCCGCGCAGCACGAGCACATCATGCCGGGCAGGGCGAACAGTCCGCCGCGCAGGGTCGAGGCAAAGCCGGCCTGGCCGAACAGGCGCAACAACCAGTCACGGGGAATCAGTACCTGCAACAGGGAGCCCAGGATCACCGCCAGCACCGCCGCTTTCCAGATCGCCAGGAAATACACCTTGGCGTAAGTCAGCGCGGCCATCAGCGGCGCGGTCTGTGCGTCGTTGAGGATCGAACCGCCGATACTGTGGTTATCGGCGGCGACAAACGCCTTGAGGTAATAGGGCGACCATTTGACGTAGTAGAGACCGACGCAGGCCACCAGCAGGAACAGGGCGGGTTTCCACCAGAACGACCAGCCCCGAACGGGAGCGGCAGAAGATAAAGACATGGAGAAGGTCCGGGCAGTAGGGATGTAGGCGCATCATACCCTGTGGCGAGGAAGCTTGCTGTGGCGAGGGTGCTTCCGCCGGGCTGCGTCCTGTAGGAGCTGTTGACTGCAACGAGGCTGCGATCTTTCCACTGACAATTGAGCCTCAAGGGAAAGATCAAAATCAAAAGATCGCAGGCTTCGCCAGCTCCTACGATGCCTGCCGCTTACGTGGGACAGGTTTGCTGCCCGTTATCCAGGCCCTGCTTGTAGCTCCGGCTGGACAGGCTGGCCTTGCCGTTGTGCCAGATCAGGGTCAGTACATACAGCGAATCGAAATCCCCCGATTCCCAGTCTTTGGCAATGGTCTGCTTCTTGCCCACGGCCTCGCCGGCCACCTTGTTGATCAGTTCCGGCAGATAGCCGTGGGACCACGCCGTGTAGATAGTAGCGTTGTGGTACTTGTCATGCAGCAGTTCGTCGGCCAGGGCGCTGGTGTCGTTGGCCGAGTATTCGATATTGACCGGCAACCCGAGTTTGATCGCGCTGGGACTGATGGTCATCAACGGGCGAATATAGCTGTAGGAATTATCACGTTCGCCTTCTTCCACGTTGCGGGTCGGGTTGGCCGCGAATACGTAGTCGGCCTTGCCGAACTTTTGTGGCAACAGGGTGGCCAGGTTGATGGCGCGATTGAGCCCCTGGCAGTTGAGTTGGCCCAGTCCACCGGCGGGTTTTTCGGCGTGGCGCAGAAATACCAGGGTCTGGATGCCATCGACCGGCTGGGCGCGACTGACGCTGGACTCCAATGACAGCGCTAGACCGCAGATCACGAGCAGCGTCGGCAGGATCAGCCAAGAGCGGCGTTGGAGGTGTCTGGTGAACTTCAGGGGATTAATCATCGGATTATGTTCTTCGGCTGTCTCGAGTCAGGCTTCGAGTCAGGCTGACAAACCCTGGTACCGCGAAGCCTTGGCTTCGGGGGTTTTCCTTGTCGTTACGCCGCTTCGATTCCTCGGGGCATTGCTCTGAGTCTCCTGAAGCCCTTTGGTTCGATGCTGCCACGGCTCTCTTCCGTGAGATGGAGTGAACATTAACGACAGGATGTTGCGAAATTAATAACGGCCGGCGTGAATACCGTGACCGTCAGGAGGGGGGCATTTCCTGATGCTATCCACCCGATCCTCAATTATGCTCCAGCATTTCCCTCCTGCCATGGAGCTCCCCATGCCCAACCTGACCCAATTCCCCATCACCCAGAAATGGCCGGCCCAATACCCCGAGTGGCTCCAGCTCTACTCCCTGCCAACCCCAAACGGCGTGAAGGTCTCGATCATGTTGGAAGAGATCGGTCTGCCCTACGAACCCCACAAAGTGGATTTCGGCAGCAATGATCAACTGTCCCCTGAGTTCCTCTCCCTCAACCCGAACAATAAGATCCCGGCGATTCTTGATCCCCACGGGCCGGGGGATCAGCCGCTGGCGTTGTTCGAGTCCGGGGCGATTCTGATTTACCTGGCGGACAAGAGCGGTCAACTGCTGGCCCAGGAGTCGGCGGCGCGCTACGAGACGATTCAGTGGTTGATGTTCCAGATGGGCGGTATCGGGCCGATGTTCGGGCAGCTGGGTTTCTTCAATAAATTCGCAGGCAAGGACTATGAGGACAAGCGACCTCGCGACCGTTATGTGGAGGAGAGCAAGCGGTTGCTCAAGGTACTCGATGGTCGCCTGGAAGGGCGCGACTGGATCATGGGCGAGCGCTACACCATTGCCGACATCGCCACCTTTCCGTGGGTGCGCAACTTGATCGGGTTCTATGAGGCCGGCGATCTGGTGGGAATCCAGAACTTCCCCAACGTGACGCGGGTGCTGGAACGCTTCCTGGCGCGGCCGGCGGTGGTCCGTGGTTTGAAGATCCCGGAATGAGCGGAGCGATGACCCGCCGATTCGATTTCAAGCAACTGGACGTGTTCAGCAACGTGCCGCTCAAGGGCAATCCGCTGGCCGTGGTGCTGGGGGCCGATGAGCTCAGCGATGAACAGATGATCGCTTTTGCCAACTGGACCAACCTCAGCGAAACCACTTTCCTGTTGGCACCGCAACATCCGGAGGCGGACTACCGGGTGCGTATTTTCAGCACGTCGACCGAGTTGCCGTTTGCCGGGCATCCTACCCTGGGCAGCTGTCATGCCTGGTTGGAGGCCGGTGGCGTATCGAAAGGCCGGGAGATCGTGCAGGAGTGCGGCGTAGGCCTGGTCAGGATTCGTCGCAATGAACACGGGTTGGCGTTCCTGGCTCCGCCGCTGCTCAAATCCGGTCCGCTGGACGTTGATCTGTTGGAACGGGTACGCAGTGGGCTGAGGCTGCCGGCCGAGGCGATTGTCGACGCGCAATGGGTTGATAACGGCGCCGGTTGGCTGGCGTTGATGCTCAAGGATCGTCAGCAGGTGCTGACGCTCAAGCCTGACTATCACCAGCTTCTGGATTTGGCGGTGGGGGTCGTCGCGCCTTGGGATCCGGCCGTGGATGGTGATGAGGCTCAGTTTGAAGTGCGGGGTTTCATCGCCGGTGATGGCATGCCGGAGGATCCGGCCACCGGCAGCCTGAATGCCGGTCTTGCCCAGTGGATGCTGGGCAAGGGGCTGGCGCCGTCGTCTTATGTAGTCAGTCAGGGATTGACCATGGGGCGTGCTGGACGGATTCATGTCGAGCAAATCGCTGAAGATGTCTGGATCGGTGGCGCGGTGGTGACCTGCATCAATGGTTCGCTGAGCTTGTGAGTGGATTATTGCCCTGCCGGTAACACTCTGTTCTCCAGGCGGTGTTTGTGCCCTGGCCGGCCAGGGCATAAGCTTTGTCCCCCTGTGATTGACCCATTTGCCCAGGAGTCCCATGTCCAGCCAGTTCCCCGAAGCACGTCCACGCCGCCTGCGTCGTAATGCCAGCCTGCGCAGTCTTTTCCAGGAAACCGAGTTCACGTTGAACGACCTGGTCCTGCCGATTTTCGTCGAAGAAGAAATCGATGACTTCGTGCCGATCAAGAGCATGCCGGGCGTGGTGCGCATTCCTGAGTCGAAACTGGCCGGCGAGATCGAGCGATATGCCCGTGCGGGCATCAAGTCGGTGATGACCTTTGGCGTGTCCCATCGTCTGGACAGCGACGGCAGCGACACCTGGAACGAGCGTGGTCTGGTATCGCGCATGGCCGCGATCTGCAAGGACGCGGTACCGGAAATGATCGTGATGTCCGACACGTGTTTCTGTGAATACACCGATCACGGTCATTGCGGTGTGCTTCATGGGCATGAAGTGGACAACGACCGGACCCTGTTCAACCTGGGTCGACAAGCTGTGGCAGCGGCTCGCGCCGGTGCCGATATCATTGCTCCGTCCGCGGCGATGGATGGGCAGGTCCAGGCGATTCGCAAGGCCCTGGATGAAGCCGGCTTCAGCCAGACGGCAATCATGGCCTATTCCACCAAATTCGCCTCGGCGCTCTATGGCCCGTTCCGTGAGGCTGGCGGCAGTGCTTTGAAGGGCGACCGCAAGAGCTACCAGATGAACCCGATGAACCGTCGCGAAGCGTTGCGCGAATCCCTGCTCGACGAACAGGAAGGCGCCGATGCGTTGATGGTCAAACCGGCCGGTGCCTACCTCGATATCATCCGTGACATCCGCCAGGCGTCTAACCTGCCGCTGTCGGCCTATCAGGTCAGTGGCGAGTACGCGATGATCAAGTTCGCCGCCCAGGCGGGTGCAATCGACGAAGCCCGAGTGGTGCGTGAAAGCCTTGGCGCGATCAAGCGGGCGGGGGCCGATCTGATCTTCACCTACTTTGCGATGGACCTGGCATCGAGCGGTATCTGATTCCCCCATGTCCAGCTCAATTCCCTTGTGGGAGCGAGCCTGCTCGCGATAACGTTGGGTCAGTTTGCATTGATGTTGTGTGTGTCGCCGTCATCGCGGGCAAGCCCGGCTCCCACAGGCCCGAGGTGCCCGCGGATTTGCTGTCCAGCTCAATTCCCTTGTGGGAGCGAGCCTGCTCGCGATGACGTTGGATCAGCTTGCATTGATGTTGTGTGTGCCGCCGTCATTGCGGGCAAGCCCGGCTCCCACAGGCCCGAGGTGCCCGCGGACTTGCTGTCCAGCTCAATTCCCTTGTGGGAGCGGGCTTGCTCGCGAAAGCGGTGGATCAGCTTGCATTGATGTTGTGTGTGCCGCCGTCATCGCGGGCAAGCCCGGCTCCCACAGGCCCGAGGTGCCCGCGGACTTGCTGTCCAGCTCAATTCCCTTGTGGGGGCTTGCTCGCGAAAGCGGTGGATCAGCTTGCATTGATGTTGTGTGTGCCGCCGTCATCGCGGGCAAGCCCGGCTCCCACAGGCCCGAGGTGCCCGCGGATTTGCTGTCCAGCTCAATTCCCTTGTGGGAGCGAGCCTGCTCGCGATGACGTTGGATCAGCTTGCATTGATGTTGTGTGTGCCGCCGTCATCGCGGGCAAGCCCGGCTCCCACAGGCCCGAGGTGCCCGCGGACTTGCTGTCCAGCTCAATTCCCTTGTGGGGGCTTGCTCGCGAAAGCGGTGGATCAGCTTGCATTGATGTTGTGTGTGCCGCCGTCATCGCGGGCAAGCCCGGCTCCCACAGGCCCGAGGTGCCCGCGGATTTGCTGTCCAGCTCAGTTCCCTTGTGGGAGCGGGCTTGCTCGCGAAAGCGGTGGATCAGTTTGCATTGATGTTGTGTGTGCCGCCGTCATCGCGGGCAAGCCCGGCTCCCACAGGCCCGAGGTGCCCGCGGACTTGCTGTCCAACTCAATTCCCTTGTGGGAGCGGGCTTGCTCGCGAAAGCGGTGGATCAGTTTGCATTGATGTTGTGTGTGCCGCCGTCATCGCGAGCGGGCTCGCTCCCACATGGGTTTTGCGGTGTTATTGAGCCACCGAACATAGCCTGCCCCCGCTTTTGATCGTATGGTGCTCTGGAGTCCAAACCTGATGGAGCCCTATGCTTTTCAATCGATGGTTGTTCATTTTCCCGGCATTGCTGGTCCTGGCCGGTTGCGGCAGTCGTCAGGCCCAGGAGCCTGAGCGCCAGCCTGCCGAGGTCAAGGCGCAGATCGTGCGGTTGTTGCCGGCCAAGACCGCGGATCGCGAAGGCTGGGCCACGGACATCTATGTTGCGTTTACCGCGCAGCAGATCCCGCCTACAACGCAGAATATCTGTTCGGTCCTGGCGGTCACTGAGCAGGAGTCGACGTTCCAGGCCGACCCCACTGTGCCGGGTTTGGGCAAGATTGCCCGGCAGGAAATCGACCGCCGTGCGGCGAAGCTGCATATTCCCGGGATACTGATCAGCGGCGCGCTCCAGGTACGTTCATCCAATGGCAAGAGCTACAGCGACCGGCTCGCCGCGGTACGCAGCGAGAAGGAGCTGAGCGGCATTTTTGATGACTTCATTGGCATGGTGCCGCTGGGCAAAACGCTGTTCGACGGCTTCAACCCGGTGCACACCGGCGGGCCGATGCAGGTCAGTATCGCCTTCGCCCAGGCCAATGCCCTACATTATCCTTATGCAGTGGAGGGTTCGATTCGCAAGGAAGTGTTCAGTCGTCGCGGAGGGATGTATTTCGGCATTGCACATTTGTTGGGGTATCCGGTGAGCTACACCGAACCGCTGTATCGCTTTGCCGATTTCAATGCCGGTTGGTACGCCAGCCGCAATGCAGCATTCCAGCATGCAGTGAGCTGCGCCTCAGGTATTTCCCTGGCACTCGACGGGGACCTGATCCGGCATGACTCCATCATGCCTGGCAGCACCGAGCTGGCGGTGCGCACGCTTGGGAAATCATTGGGAATGCGCAACCCGACCATTCGCGATCAGTTGGAGCAGGGCGACAGCCTGGCGTTCGAGGACAGCAAACTCTACAGGCGCGTCTTCGAACTGGCCGACAAGGCCGAGGGTAAGCCGTTGCCCCGTGCGGTGTTGCCGGGGATCGTGCTCAAAAGCCCGAAAATCACCCGTAAGCTGACCACCGCATGGTTTGCCAAGCGCGTGGATGAACGTTATCAGCGGTGCATGACACGGTCGGCGGGACGGTAGCGAGCAGGATCATGAAAAAAGCCCGGCGGATGAGGCCGGGCCTTTGTCGGGCAGAGCAGGGCGGCAAGTCATGCGCGGTTCTGGGTCAAACGATCGGAACCACTTTCAGCCACGCGGTTCTGGTTCAGGCGATCGGAGCCACCTTCAGCCACGCGGTTCTGGTTCAGGCGATCGGAGCCACCTTCAGCCACGCGATTCTGGTTCAGACTATCCGAGCCACCTTCAGCCACGCGATTCTGGTTCAGACGATCGGAGCCACCTTCAGCCACGCGATTCTGGTTCAGACGATCCGAGCCACCTTCAGCTACGCGATTCTGGTTCAGACGATCCGAGCCACCTTCAGCCACACGGTTCTGGTTCAGACGATCCGAACCACCTTCGGCCACACGGTTTTCAATCAGTCGATCGGAACCGCCTTCGGCAACGACCTGATGGGAAGAAGCGGCAAATACGTTGGCTGCGAGAACCGAGAAAGCGAGGCTGAGGATGATTTGGCGTTTCATGATGGTGTGCTCCGGGGGTGCAGTGGGTTTGTGTGGGGCCATTGTTGCGTCGGACAGTCATCATGAGAACTTCATTGGCGTGATGGTGAACATCGATGGCGGTGATAGCTGGTGGATGTGCAGCTCGTCCACGGACTGGAACATCGGTCGCCCTCGAAGTTCTATCGACTGAACCTTCCCAGGAGGCAGGCTATGTTTCATTTATTCGGCTACAGGCAATCCGGTTCTTCGGCGGTGGAGATTGCCCTGTGCCTATGTGGTGTGCCTTATCGCCGGGTCGATGCCTATTCGACCGAAGATAATGAAGCGGCCAAAGCACTTGAGGCGTTGAATCCTCAGAAACAGGTTCCGACCTTGCGGATGCCGGACGGCTCGGTGCTGACTGAAGCCGCGGCCATCCTCATTCACCTCGGGTTGACCTATCCGGAATCGAAGTTGCTGCCCGAAGACCAGGTCCAGCGTGCACAAACCATACGGGGCCTGGTTTATATCGCCGCCAATTGCTACACACCCATCGGTATCATCGATTTTCCGGAGCGCTGGTTGGTCGAGGCGGATGAGGCGACACGGCAGCAACTGGTGTCGGGCACGAAGCAACGCCTGTATCGCAACTGGGCGTTGTTTGCCGATCAGTTTGCGGCGCAACCGTTCTTCAGCGGCGCCGAGCCGGGAGCGCTGGATATTCTCGCTGCGGTGATTACCAAGTGGGCCGGAACGCGAGAGGCGATGCTCAGCGCCCGACCGGAATTTCATGCGGTGCTGGAACGCATCGACCAGCATCCGCGTGTGGCCCCGGTGCTGTCACTGCATTGGCCTGCGTAGACGTGTCCGAAAGGTCATGGGCATGCCTTTCGAGTGATAGCCTGGGCGATGAGGTTGGCGAGCTGCCGGACATTATCCTGATGAGCCAGCACCAGTTCGTCGAGGGTGTTTGCGGCAGACGTCTGCAGGACGCTGCGGCAGGTAAAGGCGTGGGCTTCGCCGCTCAGGATGCGCAGGCGCCACTGCACGTCCATGCGGGCGTACCGGCCGGGGATCGAGTCGAAGCGTTGTACGTCTATCCGCAGTAACGCTTTCGGCGCGCCGGGATTGCTCAGTTGTTCCTCCAGACTGCTGCGCAGCTCATCCGCCAGGCTGGCGCCCCACCACTCGGTCTCCAGGATCGCCAACCCGCTGTTGCCTTGGCGAATGACCATCTGGGTGCGATCCACCTGAGGCGGGACACTGAGCTGCTCGATCCGGATGTCGAGGCTGGAGAGTGGTTTACCCGTTGGTTGGACCGGGCTCAGCGTGTGGTAATGAATAGGATCGCTGCGGCAGGCACCGAGCAGCAACATCGTGGCGACCAGGGTGAGTCTCAGTATCGGCGGCATGGCACGCGCTCCTGTAATCATTCTTCCACCGGGAATGTGAGAGGGGCGTCCTTGGGACGGCCGCGCAGCAGCGATTCGGGATGACGGCTCAAGTAGTCGGACAGTTCACGCAGCGAGCGCGACATGCGGCCGAGATCATCGAGGGTCTGGGTCAACTGTTCGCGCTGCGGCGAGTCTTCGGCCAGCGTGGCGTTGGCCGATTGCAGGGTCTTGCTGACGTCGTGCAGGGTGTTCTGCACGCCAGGCAGCGTCTTGCCGTTGAATTGCTTCAAGCCCTTGCGCAACTCCACAAGGCTGCCATCCAGGTTGCTGGCGATGCTTTCCAGGGGCAGCTTGTTGATCCGCTCGACCACCGACTGCAGTTGCTCCTGCAATTGCTGGAGGCTGCCGGGAATGGTCGGGATGCTGACGGGGCGGGCGTTGGGGTCGAAAGCGACTTTTTCAGCCTTGGGATAAAAGTCCAGGGAAATGTACAACTGCCCGGTCAGCAGGCTGCCGCTGCGGGCCTGGGCGCGCAAGCCTCGTTCGACGAAACTGCCGATCAGACGGGCCGAGGCCGCTTCGTCTTCCGGGTCGTGATTGAGGGCCTTGAGCAGTTTCTCGTGGGCTTTGCCCAAGCGCTGGGGGTAGATCACTACACCGACGTTGACTGGGAAACTGCGCTGCTTCTCGTCAAAATCCAGGTTGATGGCGACGACCCTGCCCACTTCGACACCGAGGAACTCCACCGGTGCATCGACCTTCAATCCGCGCAACGCCTGGTCGAAACGCAGCGCCAGGTATTGTGCCTTGCCACTGGGCGGCGCCAGAGCGCTTTGCTGATTGGCGAACAGTTCATAGTTCTTGTCTTCGGCTGCCGGCGCATCGTTGGGGCTGTATGCCGGAGCCCTGAACGCGATGCCGCCAACCAGCAACGCCGAGAGTGATTCGGTCCTGACCGCGAAGCCATTGGCGCCGACGTTCAGGTCCACGCCGCTGACGTTCCAGAATCGGGTGTTTTCGGTGACATAGGCGTCGTTCGGTGCGTTGATGAACACTTCAATATTGACCCCTTTGCCGTCGGCATCCAGGGCGTAGGAAACCACCTGACCCACCGGGATCTTGCGCAGGTAAACCGGCGAGCCAATGTCCAGTGAACCGAGGTCCTGGGAGTGCAGAGTAAAGCGCTTGCCTGGTTCGCCGTAGGTGATCGGCGGCGGAGCCTCGAGGCCGATGAACGACTTGGCGCGTACTTTCGAATGTCCGGCGTCGGCCCCGATGAAGTCCCCGGACAGCAACGTATCGATCCCGGAAATGCCACCGGCGCCGATGCGCGGCCGGACCACCCAGAACACCGAGTCTTCGTGAGTGAAGGTATCCGCGTTCTTGGCAAGCTTGACCGTGGCGGTGACGTTCTTCTGGTCGTCGCTCAATTGCACGTCCGTGACCTGGCCGATCACCACGTTGCGGTATTTCACCGCGGTCTTGTTGGCGGTCAGGCCTTCGCCGGTCTTGAAGGTAATGGTGATGGTCGGGCCTTCCTGCAGCCAGTTGTGGACCACCAGCGACAGGCCCACCAGCACCGCTATGATCGGGACGATCCACACCAGCGACACCGACCAGCGACTGCTGGTGACGTGGGCGCGACCCGGCGCAGGTTGCGGTTCGTCAGTGACTTGCGACTTCATCCATGGCCTCCTCGGGTGGGGGGGTATCCCAGATCAGCCGCGGGTCGAAACTCATGGCCGAAAGCATGGTGAACAGCACTACGAGGCCGAAGAACAGGATTCCCGGTCGCGGTTCGATATCGCTCAGTGCCTGGAACTTCACCAGCGCCGCCACCAGGGCCACCACCAGCACGTCGAGCATCGACCAGTAGCCGATGACCTCGACCAGCCGGTACAGCTTGGCCCGCTGCAACTGGGCCCAGGTGCTGCGTCGTTGCACGGTGACCAGCAGCAGAGTCAGGACCACGAACTTGATGCCGGGCACGGCGATGCTGGCGATGAAAATGATCAGCGCGATGTCCCAGGCGCCGCTGCGCCAGAATTCGATCACGCCACTGATGATCGTGCTGTCGGCACCGTCCCCGAGCATTCGGGTGTTCATCACCGGCAGCAGGTTGGCCGGAATATAGAACACCAGCGCGGCCAGCATGTAGGCCCAGGTCCGGGTGAGGGCATCGGGTTTGCGTCGGTGCAGGGTGGCGTCGCAACGCGGGCAGGTCTCTGGCTCATCGGTCATGTCGCAGGCCAGGCCACAGCCGTGGCACAGGCACAGCTCCAGATCACCGGCCAGCGGCGGGGTAGTCGCCGGTTCGCCGTTCACAGGCTGCTCCACAGGTCGCGCACGTCGCGCCCGGCGATCCGGATCATCAGCAGGCTCAAGGCTGCCAGGGCGAACAGACCGATGCCCGGCAGTACGTCGAGCATCCCGGCAAGTTTGATCACCGCCACCAGCGCGCCCAGCAGGCAGACCTCCAGCATGCTCCACGGCCGCAGCGTTTCCAGGCTGCGCATGCACAGGTTGAACCCGGGCGCACGACGATTGGCGTAGGCATGGCCCAACACCCAGAGCAGGAGTGCCAATTGCAGGACCGGTGCGATGATGATAGCCACCGCTGCCACCAGGGCGATGAAAGCAATCGGCCCCTGGCTCAGGGCCACGATGGAATCCCACAGGGTAGCGCTGTTGCTCAGGCCCTGGAAGCGGATGCTCATCACCGGGTAGACGTTGGCGAATGCCCACAGCACCGCTGCCGTCACGCTCAAGGCCAGGCGTTTTTCGATGGTCAGCCCGTTATAGCGCTGGATCACCGCGCCACACCGTACGCACGAGGCCTTCTGATGCGGGACGAGCTCCACCGGCTCGTACACCGCATCGCAATGTTCGCAAATGATCAGTCGCTCGGCGTCGGCCATCGGGGTGCTCGGGCAGGGACAACCCCTTCAATATAGAAGTGGGTTGGGAATGAGCAACCTGACGAGTCGATCATTCGCCGCGAATGTATTGCTCCAGTTGTTGGATCAGGTTCGCCTGTTCGGCAATGGCTTCCTTGACCAGGTCACCGATGGACAGCAGGCCGACGAGTCTGCCGTCGTCGACCACGGGCAAATGTCGCAGGTGTTTTTCGGTCATGATGCTCAGGCAGGTCTCGACGGTCTGGTGCGGATCAATGGTGATCACGGGGGATACCATGATGTCGCTGACCTTCGTACCTACCGATGAGCGGCCGTGCAAAACCATTTTGCGCGCATAGTCGCGCTCGCTGATGATGCCCAGCACTTCATCGTTCTTCACCACCAACAAGGCGCCGACGTTTTTCTCGGCCATGCGCATCAACGCCTGCAATACCATGTCGTCCGGTGAGATGGTGTGCACTTGCTGGTTCTTCTCGTCCTTCATCCGGAGCAACTGCGCGACGGTTTTCATTGGGGGCCTCGGGGTGTTTTGCAGGTGTTGTTAAAGAATCGTAGACCCAGCGGCGCAGGGCAAGCGGTAAAACGGCGGCCAGTCGTCCAAAAACGCCATCGGCGGTGAATTTATCATTGTGGCGAGGGGATAAATCCCCTCGCCACACAGGTTCACTGTTTCCCTGAGAGATGGCGGGTAGAATCACCCCTTACCCAAGATTCGAGGTCACAGCGGTGGATTTACAGCAGGGCTTCGTCCTGACCCGGCATTGGCGCGATACCCCAGCGGGCACCGAAGTCGAATTCTGGCTGGCGACAGACGCCGGGCCACGGCGCGTGCGGCTGGCGGTGCAGCCGTCGGTGGCGTTCGTGCCGCAGCTCCAGCGTGGCCAGGCCGAAGCCCTGCTGCAAGGGGAAAAGGACATTGAACTGCGCCCCCTCGACCTGCTGGATTTTGAGCATCGACCGGTGTTGGGCCTGTATTGCCGCCAACACGCCCAACTGATGCGCCTGGACACGACCTTGCGGCGGGCGGGCGTGGACGTGTTCGAGGCCGATATCCGGCCGCCGGAGCGCTACCTGATGGAGCGATTCATCACCGCGCCGGTCTGGTTCAGCGGTACGCCGGGCACCGACGGCCTGTTGCTGGATGCCCAGATGAAACCGGCCCCCGATTACCGTCCGGCGTTGCGCCTGGTGTCCCTGGATATCGAGACCACGGCCCAGGGTGAACTGTATTCCATTGCCCTGGAAGGCTGCGGCGAGCGCCAGGTGTACATGCTCGGCCCGCCCAACGGCGACGACAGCGATGTGGATTTCCAGCTTGAATACTGTGATTCCCGCACGGTGCTGCTGAAGAAACTCAACGACTGGTTCGCCCGTTTCGACCCCGACGCGATCATTGGCTGGAACCTGGTGCAGTTCGATCTGCGTGTGCTGCACGAGCATGCCCGGCGGCTGGCCGTGCCGTTGCGCCTGGGGCGAGGTGGGGAGGAGATGCAGTGGCGTGAGCACGGTGCGCGCAACAACCACTTCTTTGCCTCGGCGGCTGGACGACTGATCATCGATGGCATCGAGTCCCTGCGCTCGGCCACCTGGAGCTTCCCTTCGTTCAGCCTGGAAAACGTCGCCCAGACGTTGTTGGGGGAGGGCAAGGCCATCGGCACCCCTTATCAGCGCATGGACGAAATCAATCGCATGTTCGCCGAGGACAAGCCGGCCCTGGCCCGCTACAACCTCAAGGACTGCGAGCTGGTGACGCGGATCTTCGCCAAGACCGAGCTGCTCAAGTTCCTGCTGGAGCGGGCCAGTGTTACCGGCCTGCCGGCGGACCGCAGTGGCGGTTCGGTGGCGGCCTTCACGCACCTGTACATGCCGCTGATGCACCGCCAGGGGTTTGTTGCTCCGAATCTTGGCCAGCGCCCGCCCCAGGCCAGCCCGGGCGGCTTTGTCATGGATTCCCAGCCCGGGCTCTACGAGTCGGTCCTGGTGCTGGACTACAAGAGCCTGTATCCGTCGATCATCCGCACGTTTCTCATCGACCCGGTGGGTCTGATCGAAGGCCTGAGGCATCCGGACGATAGCGAGTCGGTGCCGGGCTTTCGCGGCGCACGGTTCTCGCGCACCCGCCATTGCCTGCCGTCCATCGTGGCACGCGTTGCCGAAGGCCGGGAAACTGCCAAGCGCGAACACAACGCGCCGCTGTCCCAGGCCTTGAAGATCATCATGAACGCCTTCTACGGCGTACTCGGCTCCAGCGGTTGCCGCTTCTTCGATCCAAGGCTGGCCTCATCCATTACCTTGCGCGGCCACCAGATCATGCAGCAGACCCGGCAGTTGATCGAAGCACGGGGGCATGTGGTGATCTATGGCGATACCGACTCCACCTTCGTCTGGTTGCGCCGGGCCCATGGCCAGGAGGAGGCAGCCAGCATCGGTCGTGAGCTGGTGGCTTACGTCAACCAGTGGTGGCGCGAATACGTGCATGAGACGTTCGGGTTGCAGAGTGCGTTGGAACTGCAATTCGAAACCCACTTCAAGCGTTTTTTGATGCCGACGATTCGTGGCGCCGAGGAGGGCAGCAAGAAACGCTACGCCGGGTTGGTGACCCGTGCCGACGGCCGCGATGAAATCGTCTACAAGGGGCTGGAGGCCGTGCGCACCGACTGGTCGCCGCTGGCCCGGCAATTCCAGCAGGAACTGTACGAGCGCATCTTCCACCGCAAGCCTTACCAGGATTACGTGCGCGATTACGTCCACCAGACCCTCGCCGGTGCGTTCGATGAGCGACTGGTCTACCGCAAGCGCTTGCGTCGGCCGCTGGATGACTACGAGCGCAATGTTCCGCCCCACGTGCGAGCGGCGCGGACTGCCGACGCGTTCAACCATCGCCAGGGTCGCCCGCGGCAATACCAGAACGGCGGCTGGATCAGCTACGTCATCACCGTCGCCGGCCCCGAGCCCCTGGAAACCCGCAGCGCCGCTATCGACTATGACCACTACGTGAGCAAGCAGCTGCAACCGGTGGCGGATGCGATCCTGCCGTTTGTGGGGGATGATTTTCTGACGTTGGTGGGCGGGCAGATGGGCTTGTTCTGAGGATGCTCGTCATACCCATGACGAAAGGGTGATGACGGCGACCGGCAGGGCAAGCGCGGCGAGCAGCGTCTGGCCGGCGATGATGCCGGCCATCAGGGGGGCATCACCGCCCATTTGCCGGGCCATGATGTAGGACGACGATGCCGTCGGCAGGGATTGGAAAAGCAGCACCGCAATCGCTGCATCGCCCTGCAGGCCGGTCAGCCGGCAGGCGATCAAGGTCACGACCGGCATGATCACGAACTTGGTGAACGAGGACATACCCATCGGTCTCAACCAGCTGTGCGCCGTCTTCAGGTTCAGGGCCGCACCGACACACAGCAGGCCCAGGGGCAGTGACGCCTGGCCGAGTGCCTTGAGTACGGCTTCCGGCCCACGAGGTATTCCTATCCCTGTCCCTTGCAAGAAGATGCCGGCCAGACACGCCAGTATCAGTGGGTTCGTTGCCAATTGCCTGGCGATGAGCTTTATCGGTAACCGTCCCCCGGGACCAAAACGGGCGAACACCAGCACGCAAAGGATATTGACCGTTGGCACAATCGCCGCGTTGGCAACCGCTGCCAAGGTAACGCCGGATGTGCCGAACAATCCGACGGCCGCGGATACCCCCACATAATTATTGAAGCGCACGCCGCCCTGGAAGACTGAGGTGAAGGCTGCGTCATTACCTGGGAAGAGACCTCGCGACCCCACCAGCAATACCGCCACCGTGACGGTCGACAATACCAGCGCCAGAATCATCCCGCCCACCGGGACATCACCGAGCTGGGCGGTTGCAAGGCCATGGACGAACAGCGACGGCAACAGCACGTAGTAGCCCAGCCGCTCGGCCTGGGGCCAGAAACTGTCGGCCAGGAAGTTCGATTGCCTGAGCCAGGCGCCCAATGCGATCAACAAGGCAATGGGAAAGAGGGCAAGCAGCAACGCCAGGGTCATCTTGCATTCACCAATCAATCAAGGAGAACAGAGTCTCTTCAAGGCTGCTGTACAGCCCAGGGGGTTGTATTATTCCTTCGGGGGACAGTGAATAAAAAACGATAATAAATTGATCGATGGTCAATTATTTCTCATCGGTCACGCCGCCACTCCGACAGTTGCGAATTGCCTGTGCCAAGGCCGCAGCCAGACGAGCGACGGGACGGTCCTCGCGTTCTAGCAGGACCACTTGGCGCAGGCCTTGCGGTTCACCGAATGGACGTATATCCAAGTCCTGCAGATACTCGAGATCCCGTGCCGACAAAGGCACCACGGCCACGCCGAGTCCACCCGAAACCATGTGGATGATAGCTTCCTGGCTGTCCAGCTCCATGGCTGTCTGGACCCGCAGGCGCATGCGACGCAGTTCCCGCTCGATGGTTCGTCCTGCCCATGCGCGCCGGTCAAAGCGAATGAAGGGCTGCTCCTGGAGCAATTGTCTCAGGGGCAGATCCTTGAGATGCGGGGGCGCAATGATCCAGAACGCTTCCTGATACAGCGGTGTACTCACCAGCCCGTAGGGATGGGGTTTGACCGGTTGTGTGGTCACGGCGGCGTCCAGTTCGCCGGCTTCGACCCGCGTCGCCAGTTCCGCCGACATCCCGGACGCCACATTGATGCGCAGATGCGGATGACTTTTGCTCAGCGCCGCCAGGGCTGCCGGGAGTATGCCGGCCAGCGCAGTGTGGATCGCCCCGACTCGCAGGCGCCCGCGCAGCTCACTGTTCTCGCCGACGTCCGCAGCGATGCTGTCATACAGTGCAAGGATTTCGTTGGCTCTTTCCACCGCCAGGTGTCCGGCCTCGGTGAGCACCGGCAAGCGTCGAGACCGATCGAACAACGGCGCGTTGAACTCATCTTCCAGGCTTTTGACATGCAGACTCACCGCGGACTGAGTCAGGTGCACCGCTTCGGCGGCTCGTGCAAATGAGCCGTGCCGGGCGATGGCGACCAGTGTGCGCAGTGCTCGTAGGGACATTGTGATTCGCTCTTGGATGGAAAACGCTAGTGGCCTGTACGGTTCAAACAGGCCCCTAGCCGTCGAAAACGCTATCTGCATAATTCCTTGTGGGAGCGGAGCGTGCGTGAAGGCCTGGTTGCGAAAGCGTCATGAAAATTTATCTCAAACCTGAAAATCAAGGCTTTTCATTCATTCGGGAGGAATAAAACCTCTTCACCCCGCCAAGTACCACACTTCAAGGAGAATCTGATGCACGATCTGCGACTCAACCGTGAACATCCCCGAGCGGTGGCCCATGATGCGGTACGGTGTGATCCATATGGAAACGAGCCTGCTCGCGAAGCGGCGTGTCCGTCGACGAAAGTGTTGCCTGGTATTCCGCCATCGTGAGCAGATCGCTCCCGCAGGGGATGTAGTACGAACCTTCCATTCATCCATCGTGCGGCTAGCGCCCTGGTGACTTGAAATGAATCACTCCGTAGTCGCCACGCCTTCAGGTTTGCGTGGCCTGCTCATCCGTTCGATGGGGCCCGTGGCGACGATTGCCGTGGCCCAGCTGTTCGGCACCTCGCTGTGGTTCAGTGCCAACAGTACCGCCGAAGAGCTGATGCGCGCCTGGAACGCGACGTCCACCGACATCGGCTGGCTGACCAACGCCGTGCAGTTGGGCTTCATTCTCGGCACATTGAGCCTGTCGCTCAGTGGCGCAGCCGACCGTTTTCGCGCGAGCACGCTGTTCGTATGCAGCGCCATCGTCGGCGCGCTGTTCAACCTGGGTTTTGCCTGGCTGGCGGAGGGGCTGCTGAGCGGTGCAATGCTGCGATTCGGTGTGGGTATCACGTTGGCCGGTATCTACCCCATGGGCATGAAACTGATCGTGGGCTGGGCGCCGCAGCGTACCGGCCTGGCCCTGGCTCAACTGGTGTCGATGCTGACCCTGGGCACCGCGCTGCCCCATGCCTTGCGGATGGTGGGTGCCGACTGGCCGTGGCAGGCAATCATCACCGCATCCTCGGTGCTGGCGCTCGCCGGTGCGGTGCTGATCGGTGTGTTGGGCGAGGGCCCCCATGCTCGTATCGGCACCGCCCCTGAACCCGGCAAGACCCCGCGACCAGGAGCGATTCTCGGTGCCTTCAGGATCGGTCGCTTTCGGGCGGCAACCCTAGGCTACTTCGGCCACATGTGGGAGCTTTACGCGTTCTGGACGCTGGTGCCGCTGATCGTGAGCCGTACCGGGTTGGCGTCTTCTTTCCCGGCCTTGGGTGTGGCGGGCCTGTCGTTCTGCATCATGGCGCTGGGGGCAGTGGGGACGATCCTGGGGGGGCTGTTGTCCCAGCGTACAGGCAGCGCCAAGGTGGCGCTGGGAGCGTTGAGCCTGTCCGGGGCCTGCGGACTGCTGTTTGTCCTCTGGGCCGAGCATTTTCCGGCGTGGGCCCTGTTGGCGCTATTGGGTGTCTGGGGCGCGTCGGTGGTGGCCGATTCGCCGCAGTTCTCTGCACTCGCGGCCCAGGCCTGCCCGCGCGAGGCCGTCGGCAGCGCCCTGGCCATCCAGAATAGCATCGGCTTTGCCATCACCGTTGTCTCGATTGCCGTCACCAGCTGGTTGTTCGAGCGCATCGGTATCGACGCGCTGTGGCTACTGATACCGGGTCCGGTACTGGGTGTCACCGGATTCATCCTTTCCTCCCGCCAGGCATGAAGCTTGGTTCTGGCGGGCAGGGAGGCGTCAAACCATCGCCAGTCGCTGCTTGTCCTGGGGCTGTGGAAAAATCAGGTCCAGGGCTGCCAGGTCCTGGGGTGCCAATTGCAGGTTCGCCGCTTCGGCGTTCAAGCGCACATGTTCGGGTTGCACAGCCTTGGGAATGGCGATGACCTTGTCCTGGCGCAGCAACCAGGCCAGTGCAATCTGCGCCGACGTCGCACCGTGGCGCTCGGCGATCTGCCGCAGGGTGTGGTCCTTGAGCAGACGCCCACCCTGGCCGACCGGACAATAGGCCATGAGCGGCATGGCGTGTTGCTGGCACCAGGGCAGCAGATCGAATTCGATACCCCGCTCCTGCAGGTTGTACAGCACCTGGTTGGTGGCGCAGGCCGGCGAAGCCAGCTCTTCAAGATCCTCCACATCAAAGTTCGATACACCCCAGCGGCCAATCTTGCCTTCTTCGCGCAGGCGTTCGAAGGCTTCGACGGTTTCTTCCAGCGGGTATTGGCCGCGCCAGTGCAGCAGGTACAAGTCGATGTAGTCGGTGTCGAGTCGCCGCAGGCTGCGTTCGCAGGCCAGCGGGATGCCTTTGCGGCTGGCGTTGTGAGGGTAGACCTTGCTGACCAGGAACACCTGGTCCCGCAGGCCGGTGATCGCCTCGCCAACGACGACTTCGGCACCGCCCTCGGCGTACATTTCCGCCGTGTCGATCAAGGTCATGCCCAGTTCGATGCCCAGGCGCAGGGCAGCTACTTCTTTCTTGTGAGCGGACGGTTCCTCACCCATGTGCCAGGTGCCCTGGCCGATCATGGGAACGGACACGCCAGCCAACTCCAGAGTCTTCATGCCGGTCTCCTATATGCTTGAACATCAGACATGTGGCAGCAGGATAGTCCAAGTGTTCAGGCCGATCGACGAGAAGCCTGCGCCGTTCTTGTGGGAGCGAGCCTGCTCGCGATAGCGGTGGGTCAATTGGCAAAGATGTCGGTGGACACACCGTCATCGCGAGCAGGCTCGCTCCCACACTTCAGACGGCCAATGTGGGAGCGATCAGAGGGTTATTTCGCAGAGAACTTCAGCACCATGGTCTGGGTGTAGGTCTGACCCGGATCAAGTCGCGTGGATGGGAATTTCGGCTGGTTCGGCGAGTCGGGGAAATGCTGGGTTTCCAGGGTGAACGCACCCCAGTGAGGATAGACTTTGCCCTGCTTGCCCTTGATGGTGCCGTCGAGGAAGTTGCTGGTGTAGAGCTGCACACCGGGCTCGGTGGTGTAGAGCTGCAAGCGGCGCCCCGACTGCGGATCGTAGACATCGGCGGCCGGTTTGTTCACATCACCTTGGGTGTCCAGGACCCAGTTGAAATCGAAGCCACCCTGTTTCGGTTCAGCGAACTTGAGTTGTGGATGGTCAGCCTTGATGTGGGTGCCGAAGGCGGTGGGCTTGGTGAAATCCATGGGCGTGCCGGCCACGGGCGCCAGTTCGCCGGTGGGGATGAGCTTGGCGGTCACAGGGGTGTAGTGGGTGGCGTACAGGGTGGCGACCTGTTTCAGGATGTCGCCGTTACCGGCACCTGCGAGGTTGAAATAGCTGTGGTTGGTCAGGTTCAGCACCGTGGGTTTGTCGGTGGTTGCCTTGTAGTCGATACGCAGCTCGTTCTGTTCGGTGAGGCTGTAGGTGACGTCGGTCTTCAGGGCACCCGGGAAGCCCATCTCACCGTCCGCCGACAGGTAGGTCAGGGTCACGCCCACCGAGTCCTTGCCGTTATGGGGCTCGGCTTTCCAGACACGTTTGTCGAACCCTTGCGGTCCGCCGTGCAGGGAGTTGCCGTGATCATTCTGGGGGACCTGGTAGCGCTTGCCGTCCAGTTCGAATGCACCGTCGGCCAGACGATTGCCGAAGCGGCCAATGGTCGCGCCGAAGTACACATTGCCGTTCTTCTGATAGCCCTGGACATCATCGAAGCCGAGTACCACGTCGGCGGCCTTGCCGTGTTTGTCCGGCACGATCAATGACTGGAGAATCCCGCCGTAAGTGATGACGGTGGCCTCCATCCCATGACTGTTGCGCAACACATATTTCTCTACTGCGGTGCCATCGTCGGTCTTGCCGAACGCAGCGCGTTCATTGGTCAGGCCGGCGGCCTGGGAGGCAGAGGTGGCGATCATCAGAGACACTCCGAGGGCCGTGAGCAGATGTCTGGATTCAAGCATGGTAGACCTTCCTTCCTGTGGTTTTGTTGTTGTTTTGAACGCGGGTCGAGTCGATTACTTGGTCGGACAGCGGTAAGGTTTTTTTTGTTCAGTAGTCTATCTATTTGACGGATTAGAAGGGATTTATAGCCACAAATCGAAATTTATCAATTAAAAAGTAATACTAATTAAGCGAGACGAGTCTTGCCCAAGCGTCAGATGCCACACGCAGTACTGCACTTTTAGGGTTTTTGTCGCTCTATCCATGGCCAGGAAGCGGCGACTCCCCACCGCTTCCCCTGCCCAGATCGAGATTCAATGGCCGGTGTTTCCTATTGTCTGATGGTGTTACGACGTTGCTGTCCCGCGCTCCTGGGTGGGGCGTTGATATTGCTCAGTGGTGGTTGCAGCCGCCAGCAGGGCCAGGACATGGTCACTCAGTTCAGCAACACTCGGCCCCAGGAGTTCTTGCAGACCAGCGTCGATCGCATGGCCACGTTGTCGATGCACGACAACCTGCAGAGTCTCTACCTGTTGATGAGCAAGCTTTACCTGCGCAATCCCCAGGAGTTGCGCAAATCCGGCTTCCTCGATGCCCGCACGGCGGAAAAGCAGGTGCGCATGGCTATCGAGCAGCAGCAACCCTTGCCGACCCTGGGCGGCAAGAAGGACCTGGCGGCCCTGAGCTACGCCATGAGCCCGGAGTTTCTCGGTGATCGGGTCGGTGCGTTCATCTATGCCATCGGCAGCATGCTGGTGACCGCCCATGGCAATCGGCTCGAGTTCTACATGACCGACACCATTGACCCGCGCTTTGTCAGCAACGCGGCGCGCAATATCGAAAAAGCTACCTGGATACTGAGTCAGCGACAGGATAAGGACGGCAACCTGCTGCTGTTTTCCAACGAAATCTCGGAGGAGGGCAGCAATCTGAGTTTCGCTGTGGAGTTCGGGAAGATCGTCGCACGGCTGGACTTGCTGACACAGATGCTGGATGAGCGTTATCGGCGGATCGGGCTGAACTATGCGCAGAGTCTGCTGTTTCTCAACTTCTTGCCGGTTCAGTAGGCTTCGGGGGAAAAGGCATAAAGATAGATCACAACGTTATAGGTCGGTTATAAGAAAAATCGCTATGCTCGCGGCGAGATTTTCCACGCGGTTATGCTGAGACGGGTTTGATGGATTTCGGTAATGTCGGTTTAGTCGCAGCTGGCCTGGTGGTCGGCTTCATCGTCGGAATGACCGGTGTCGGCGGCGGTTCGCTGATGACTCCCATTCTGCTGTGGTTCGGTATCAACCCTGCGACTGCGGTGGGGACGGACTTGCTGTACGCGGCCATTACCAAATCCGGTGGTGTGCTGGTGCATGCCAGGAATCGCAATATCGATTGGGCAATCACTGGTTGGCTGACCTTGGGCAGTGTGCCGGCGGTCGGGCTGACGCTGTGGTTTCTCAGCAGCCTGCACAGTTCGCCGGATGCCATGAACGCCGTCATCAAGCAGGCCCTGGGTTTCGTGCTGTTCGTCACTGCCCTGGCAATCCTGTTCAAGAAACGTCTGTTGCAATTCGCCCATGATCGCGCTGGCGGTCACTACAATCCCTCCGGCACGCGACTCAATGTGCTTACGGTCGTTACCGGCCTGGTGCTGGGCACAATGGTCGCGTTGACCTCCATTGGTGCCGGCGCCCTGGGCACCGTCGCCTTGTTCATTCTCTACCCGTTCCTGGTCACCAAGCGCCTGGTAGGCACCGAAATCGCCCACGCTGTGCCACTGACCCTCGTTGCCGGCCTCGGCCATGCAAGCATGGGCAACATGGACTGGCACATCCTCGGTTATCTGCTGGTTGGCTCGTTGCCGGGTATCTACCTGGGCAGTCATTTGTCGGGACGCATCTCCGATGAACTGCTGCGCCCATGCCTGGCGGTAATGCTGGCGATGATCGGGTTCAAATTGGCGTTCTGATTGCTGTGGCCGGACACAGCTCTCAGGCATTTCACAAGACCCTGTGGGAGCCTGCTCGCGATAGCGGTGGGTCAATCAGCATTGATGTCGACTGACACACCGTCATCGCGAGCAGGCTCGCACACAGTAGTCCGTGTCTGCCTCTGCATCGACTGACTCCCTCCCGCACCATGGTTGCGCAATAACCCCGCTGACCTAAGCTTCATGGCAGGCTGGCGCAATATTGGGCGACTCTCTCGCGGAACAATTGTCGCCCTGTGCAATCAGTACAGCGTGAATATCAAAAGGAGAGGCGCATGCTCATTCGGTCGTTGACCTTGGCAACCTTGCTGGCCGTCGCCGGCCCCCTGTTCGCCGCTGATGGTGACTCACCCCTGGCGGCGGAGGTGGGCCGGTCCCGCTCCCTGATCGTCATCGCGCCCAGTACCGTGGACCCTGCATGGGTCAGCCTGAAGAAAGCCCTGGGCGAACCGGCGGGCAAGCAGGGTTTTTCCGAGCGCAACATGGTGCTCTACACCGTGCTCAACACCATCGGGCAGCGCGACGGCAAGGATCTGGATCCCCAAAGCACCATGGCGCTGATCCGTTCGCTCAAGCTGGGGGCTGGTGCCCAGACCAAGATCATCCTGGTGGGCAAGGATGGAGAAAAGAAGCTTGAGCATTCCGGGGCGATCGAACTGAAGGAACTCTTCGACACCGTCGACAAGCTTCCCGCGGCGGAGAAAGAAGCAACGCCGCCCGCGCCAGCTCCAGCGCCTGAAGTCGCACCGGCCAAGGATGCGAAGGGCGCGAAAGCCGGCAAGGCAGCCAAGCCTGCGGCTGCACCCAAGCCGTTGGATGATTGACTTCAAGGAGATGACTTTCCTGGCGGCGGTTGTGGGAGCAAGGCTTGCCCGCGATGAGGACGATACGTTCTTCAGCGGAATCGCGGTGCCTGTATCGCGAGCAAGCTTTGCTCCCACAGTTTGCTCCGGCAGCGATCCCTTGCCTTATCGGTCTTCCAGTGCCGTCAGGATCCGGTGCGCGGCCTTCACCCGTTCCTCGATGGGGTAGTTCCTGTTCGCCAACAGCACGATGCCCATGTTCTTGCCAGGCACGAAAGCCGCATAGGCGCCGAAGCCACCGGTCGACCCGGTCTTGTTGATCCACGCGCCGTTCGGGGCCGGGCGGGGCGGGTCAAGAGGTTCGACCTTGTTCGGCTTCATGGCAACTTCCACCGAATTACCAGCCAGCAGCTCGCTTACTGTCACCGGGTAAGGGTAGAACTCCCAGCCCAGTCCCTGGGTCATGCCGCCAACCTTGTAGAACCCGGTGTGGGTGGTGGAGATGGCTTGCTGCAGATCAGGGTCGAGTTTTTCCGGCCGCAGGTTGGCCTCCACGAAACGGATCAGGTCCGAGGCGCTGGTTTTCACACCATAGGCCTCGGAGTCCATTGCCCCGGGACCGACCCGGACTGGTTTGCCGTCCTTAGCGTAGCCTTGGGCATATCGGTTCGCCTCTGATGCCGGCACTCGCAGGTAACTGTGCTTGAGGCCCAGGCCCGGCATCAACGTCTGCTCCATCGCCTCATCGAAGGGGCGATCCAGGCTGCGGGCTGCCAGATAGCCGAACAGGCCGATACTCGGGTTCGAATAGAGTCGTTGGGTGCCCGCCGGGTAAAGCGGGTTCCAGGCCTTGTAATAATCGAACATCCGGTCCGGGTGATCCGCGGCGTCGGGAAATTGCAACGGCAACCCACCCGCGGTGTAGGTGGCGAGGTTGAGAAGACTGATGTTTTCCAGGGCTGCACCGTGCAACTCGGGGGCGTAGCGGCCGGCCGGATCCGATAGCGACAGCTTGCCCCGGGCCTGGGCATAGGCGCCGAGGGTCGCGGTGAAGGTCTTGCTGACCGAGCCTATTTCAAAGAGGGTCTGGTCTGTGACCGGCTGTTTCGTCTCCCTGGAGGTCACGCCGTAATTGAAATAATGGGGCTGGCCGTCCAGCGTGATCGCCACGGCCATGCCGGCGATGTCCTGTCGTTTCATCAAGGGTTCGATAACCGCATTGACGGTGTCTTCGAGGCGATCCTGGGCAAAGCCCGGCATGATTCCACACCCCAGCAAAAAGGTGCCTGCGAGTATCGATCGGGTCATTTGCATATTGACCGTTCTCCATGAATGGCAAGAGTTCAAGCCGCTCTGCATCCGGCAGCCTTGACGGCTCAATGCACTGTTGGGGTGCATGCTTTGGAGCGCACTCTAGGAAGTTTTCGGTGACCAGGCAACCCGAGGCCTTCCGCTTGAGGGCAGGTTCCGAGTCATCCGACGAGGGAGAAAGAGCAATCCTACAAAAAGCCTGGGTCGCGCAGGCCGGTTGTCCATTGGCAAACCACCACAAATCCATGGCCTCCGGGTAGACTTGCGCTCTTTCCAGAGGAGTTCACATGAGTTACTACCAGCCCGGCATTCTTGCCACCCCTGTTCCGCCTCAGGCCCGTCACTTGTTTTTCGCCCTGGAATCGGTCGAGGCGCTGCCGGCTGCGATCGACAGGTTGGTGCTGCAACTGGACGGTCGTGAGGTGATCGGTCTTGGCGAGTCGCTGGTCCAGGCGTTGGGCGCGCAGATCGAAGGCTTGCGGGCGTTTCCTGCCCTGGCGGGCGTGGGCGTGGACAATCCTTCGACCCAGCACGCATTGTGGTGCTGGCTGCACGGCGAAGACCGTGGCGAACTGCTGCACCGCAGCCGCGCCATCGAGGCGGCGCTGGCACCGGCGTTGCGCCTGGTGCAAATGAACGAAACCTTCCGCCACATGACCGGCCACGACCTGACGGGTTACGAAGACGGCACCGAGAACCCGCACGACGAAGCCGCCATCGCCGCGGCCCTGGCACAGGGCGCCGACGGGCTGCGAGGCGGCAGTTTCGCGGCGATCCAGCAGTGGCAGCACGATCTGGACGGCTTTGCGGCCCTGCAACCCCACGAGCGCGACAACATCATGGGTCGGCGGTTGAGCGACAACGAAGAGCTCGACGATGCGCCGGAGTCGGCCCACGTCAAACGCACCGCCCAGGAAAGCTTCGCGCCAGAAGCCTTCGTCGTGCGCCGCTCCATGCCGTGGATCGAGGGGGATCGGGCCGGCCTGATGTTTCTCGCGTTCGGTTTCTCCCTCGACGCTTTCGAGGCGCAACTGCGGCGCATGAGCGGTCTTGAAGATGGCATCACCGATGGCTTGTATCGCATGAGTCGGCCAATTACCGGCGGCTACTACTGGTGCCCGCCGTTGCTGGACGGGCGCCTGGATCTGCGGGCCCTGGTCGGGGGTTGTGCAAAAGCGTGACGTGAACGCTATTCTTGGCCCCGGATGTCTACCGTGAAACAGGGGAAGCAGCGTGGATAAAGTCATCGTGATCACCGGTGGTGGCCGTGGTATCGGGGCGGCTACGGCGTTACTGGCTGCCGAACTGGGGTATCGGATCTGCATCAACTACCAGTCCGATGAAAACGCCGCGCAGGATGTGCTGGCGCAGGTCCGCGCCAAGGGCGCGCAGGCCATTGCCGTGCGCGCCGACGTGAGCATCGAGGATGAGGTGATCGGCCTGTTCAACCGGGTGGATGCGGAGCTGGGGCGCGTCACGGCACTGGTGAACAACGCCGGTACCGTCGCGCACAAGTCCCGGCTCGATGAGATGTCCGAGTTCCGCATCCTCAAGATCATGAAGACCAACGTGCTGGGGCCCATTCTCTGCGCCAAGCACGCCGTGCTGCGCATGTCCCCCCGGCATGGCGGGCAGGGCGGCAGTATCGTCAACGTGTCATCGGTGGCCGCCCGTCTGGGCTCGCCGAACGAATACGTCGACTATGCCGCTTCCAAGGGCGCGCTGGATACCTTCACCATTGGCTTGTCAAAGGAAGTGGCTGGCGAGGGTATCCGCGTCAATGCGGTTCGTCCGGGTTACATCTACACCGATTTCCATGCACTCAGCGGCGATCCGGAGCGGGTCAGCAAGCTGGAATCGGCAATCCCCATGGCCCGGGGCGGTCGTCCGGATGAAGTGGCCGAAGCGATTATCTGGCTGCTGTCGGACAAGGCTTCGTATGCCACCGGGACGTTTGTGGATTTGGGTGGGGGGCGCTGAGTTTCGTCAGTACCCGCCCCATCGCGAACGGGCTCGCTCCCACAATGAATCTCCGGTGGTCTTGTACTCAGGTTCACAGCGGGTCATGTGGGAGCGAGCCTGCTCGCGATGGAGCCGCCAGCGACAGCCCGATCTCAGAACGACCGGATAATCCGTCCCAACGTCTCCATGGCCTTTTCCGAAGCTTCGTTCCAAGGGCTGCCGTAGTTCAAGCGAATGCAGTTCCTGAACCGCCGGGTCGCTGAAAATATCGGGCCCGGGGCGATGCTGATGCCTTGGGCCAGAGCCATCTGGAACAATTTCAGCGAGTCTATCTGTTCCGGCAGTTCCAGCCACAGGAAGTAACCCCCGGCCGGGTGGCTGACGCGGGTCTGGGCCGGGAAATGGCGGGCGATGGCGGCGAGCATGGCGCTTTGCTGTTCTTCCAGGGCGTAGCGCAGTTTGCGCAGGTGACGGTCGTAGCCGCCGTGCTGCAGGTAATCGGCGATGGCGGCCTGGGCCGGCATCGAGGCGCACAGCGAGGTCATGAGTTTCAGGCGCTCGATTTTCTGCGCGTAGCGGCCGGCGGCAACCCAGCCGATGCGGTATCCCGGTGCCAGGCTCTTGGCAAACGATCCGCAGTGCATCACCAATCCTTCGGTGTCGAACGCCTTGGCCGGCTTCGGAGCCTGCTGCCCGTAATAGAGTTCGGCGTACACGTCATCCTCGATCAATGGCACCTGATGGCGACGCAACAGCGCCACCAGTGCCTGTTTCCGTTCCTCGGGCATGGTCGCGCCCATGGGGTTCTGGAAACTGGTCATGCACCAGCACGCTTTGATCGGATGGCGTTCCAGGGTTTGCTCCAGTACGTCCAGGTCGATGCCATCGCGCGGATGCACGGGGATCTCCACGGCCTTGAGCTTGAGCCGTTCCAGCACTTGCAGGCTGGCATAGAAGGCCGGTGCCTCGATGGCCACCAGGTCGCCGGGCTCGGTCACGGCTTGCAGGCACAGGTTCAAGGCTTCCAGGGCGCCGTTGGTGACCAGCAGTTCCTCCATGGGTAGCATCAGCCCACCGATCATGTAGCGCAGGGCGATCTGGCGGCGCAATTGCGGGTTGCCCGGCGACATGTCGGTGACCACCACCCGCGGGTCCATATTCCGCGTGGCGCTGGACAGTGAGCGGGACAACCGTTGCAGCGGGAACAGTGTCGGGCTGGGAAAGGCCGATCCGAAGGGCACGGTGCCCGGATCCTTGATTGAATTCAGTACCGAGAACACCAGTTCGCTGACATCGACCTCAGTGGATTCGTGCACCTGGCTACTGATGACCGGCTCGGAAAATGGTCTTGGCGCATGGTTATTGACGAAGTAGCCCGAACGCGGCCGGGCGCGAATCAGACCGCGCCGTTCAAGCAGGTAGTACGCCTGGAACACCGTCGACGGGCTGACGCCGTAGGTCTGGCTGGCGTAGCGCACCGACGGCACTCGCTGTCCCGGTCCCAGCATGCCGGAGCGGATCAGTTCAGCGATGTCGTCGGCGAATTTCTCGTAGCGTTTCATTTCCGGTCCAGTCATCAACGGTTCAGGTTGCGCATCAACTGTGGGGGAGCCTGCTCGCGATGAGGCCAGTACAATCAACCTTGATGTGTCTGACGGTCCGCTATCGCGAGCAGGCTCGCTCCCACAAAAAATAGCTCTGCATCTTAAGGCCTCAGCGATTCATCGGTGCGACAAAGCGGCTTTTCGCCACGCTATGGATGGCAGGTTCGTCGCTGTCGGCCACCTTGAAGACAATTTCCTGTGAACCGCTGCGGGGGTGTTCGCTGAGCATCGCCACCGACACCGGTACATCGACGATTTCCCCCGGCGCCAGGCTCAGCCGGGTCTTGCCCTGCAGGACGAAGTCGTCGCCGTCCACCAGGGAAAGCTGATAGTCCTGGTGTTGCTGGGTCTTATTGATGATCTTCAGGCTGTAGATGTTCTCGATCAGGCCCTGACTGTTTTCGCGGAACAGGCCACGGTCCTTGCTCACGTCCAGGGATACCATGGGCCGCTCCACCAACGCCACCACCAGTGCGGCGATCATCACCAGCAGCACGGCGGTATAACCAATCAGCCGCGGTCGCAGCAGGTGAGTCTTGCCGCCCTGCAACTGACGTTCGGAGGTGTATTTGACCAGCCCGCGGGCGTAACCCATCTTGTCCATGATCGAATCGCAGGCGTCGATGCAGGCCGCGCAGCCGATACATTCCATTTGCAGGCCGTCGCGGATATCGATACCGGTCGGGCAGACCTGCACGCACATCTGGCAGTCAATGCAGTCCCCCAGGCCGAGATTGGCCGGGTTCACGTCGCGCTTGCGGGGGCCGCGGATTTCGCCGCGGGCCGCATCGTAGGAAATGGTCAGGGTGTCCTTGTCGAACATCACGCTCTGAAACCGTGCATAGGGGCACATGTGCATGCACACCGCTTCACGCAGCCAGCCGGCATTGAGGTAGGTGGCTCCGGTGAAGAACAGGACCCAGAACAGGCTGACACCGGCCATCTGCAGGGTCAGTAGCTCTTCGGCCAGGGGGCGGATCGGCGTGAAGTAGCCGACGAAGGTCAGACCGGTGAGCAGGCTGATCGCCAGCCACAATGTGTGCTTGGCCGAGCGGCGCAGCAGTTTATTCAGGCTCCAGGGCGCGGCGTGCAGCTTGATGCGTTGGTTGCGATCACCCTCGGTGATCTTCTCGCACCACATGAAGATCCAGGTCCAGGAGCTCTGCGGGCAGGTGTAGCCGCACCACACCCGGCCGGCGAATACGGTGATCGCAAACAGGCCGAAGGCGGCGATGATCAGCAGCGCCGACAGCAGGATGAAATCCTGGGGCCAGAAGGTTGCGCCGAAAATGTGGAATTTGCTTTCGGCCAGATCCCAGAGCACCGCCTGGCGTCCGCCCCAGTTCAACCACACCGTGCCGAAGAACAGCAGAAACAGCACGCCGGCGCCGCTGATGCGCAAGGTGCGGAACAAACCGCTGAAGCTGCGGGTGTGGATCAGGTTGTCGGTGGTCCTGGCCTTGATCTTCACGGGCGCAGGTTCGAAGGTCTGTATCAACTGGACGGGGATTCTATCGCTCATGGTCGGTCGCTCATCAGCCTTATCTGGCCTGCGCACTATGACCATCGAACTGTTTTCATAACAGACTCAGGTGTTTCGATAAAAACCGGATCAGATGGCCTGGAGGCCAGATACTGCGACAGGTTGAAGCACCCTTATTTCCCCATGGTGAGGGTTTATCTGTGGCGAGGGGATGAATCCCCCGCCACAAGGTGCCCACTTGCCGACAAGGTGGTGCTCAAATCGCCGAGCCGCTGTCGCTGGCCTTGAGGTGCTTGCGCTCATCGGTCGCGCCGGCCACGGTCAAGGCATCAGCTTCAGCCTCGGTGATGTAGACGCGCTCGCCATCGAGCTCCACCGCCGACATGGCCTTATCCGCGTCGGTGATGATCATCAGCTCGCTGGCGCAATAGTGTCTCGGGCCATTGGGGGTATCGAAACTACAGGTCTGGCGGTCGATGGTTACGGTCATGGTGTTGCTCCTTCCTGATGTCCTGAGCGTTAGGCGCCTCCCGCTTGCCAGGGTTCGTTGCGCCGGATCAGCGGTCGGTGCACCTCTGGCGTCCGTTGCGGTCCATCGTTTATCGACTGCATGAGGAGGGGGCGTATGGAGGCGTGGTGGCATCAGGTCTGGATCACCCTGCAATCGGAATTCGCCGACATCGGCGATACCGAACAGATGACGCGGGTCACGGTGCGCCTGCTGATGGCCGCGCTGCTCGGTGGCATTCTGGGGTTCGAGCGTGAACACAAGGGTAAGGCTGCCGGCGTGCGCACCCACATGCTCGTAGCGATTGGCGCGGCGCTTTTCGTGCTGGTGCCGCAGATGTCCGGCTCCCAGGATGACGCCATGAGCAGGGTGGTGCAGGGCGTGATCGCCGGCATCGGTTTCCTGGGGGCGGGCACGATCCTGAAGAACAACCAGGGGGATGAAAGTCACGTAAAGGGCCTGACCACTGCCGCCGGCCTGTGGATGACGGCGGCCATCGGTGTCGCCGCCGGGTTGGGCCGGGAAGCGACCGCAGTGCTGAGCACGTTGCTGGCATTGGCGGTCTTCAGTGTGATGCCGGTGATCGTCCGGGCGCTGGACAAGGATGACAAGCCGTGATCCGGTGTTAAGCCTCAATACAACACCTGTGGGAGCGAGCCTGCTCGCGAAGCGGTATGTCAGTCACAGATGGGGCGCCTGGCATTCCGTCATCGCGAGCAGGCTCGCTCCCACAGGTTCTCCACTACGCTTGTCTTTCACACCCGTTCCGGC
This sequence comes from Pseudomonas corrugata, assembly GCF_001269905.1. GTDB lineage: Bacteria > Pseudomonadota > Gammaproteobacteria > Pseudomonadales > Pseudomonadaceae > Aquipseudomonas > Aquipseudomonas corrugata. The sequence goes on from NZ_LHVK01000005.1 coordinate 138,600, forward strand.
GGCGCCTCGTTCGGTGGATCGCCCACCGGCTGCTGTGGGGCGAGTGGAGGGTCTTTCTCCGGAATAGGTTCCGGGTCGGGACCCGGAGGCGGCAGGGTGGGGTCGTCGATATTGGGATCGGGGGTTTCGGCCGGGATGGGAATATTCATCAGGACGGGTCTCCGTGACACACATGGCTTGAGTCGTGCTTACTGCTGTTGACCACCCTGGGCCGGGTTTTATCCCGGTCACCGCCAGGCAAATCCCGCTGAACTTTTCCCTGCCGGTCCGGTTCGGAGTTTAAGTGAGTTCTTTCAGGGACCAATTTTCAAAGACCAGTGGGCCTTCACCGCCATAACGTCCATGGGGCGTAAAAGGAGCGATGCTCGATGACTGCCGAACACCCGACCGACTTGGCGTACAACCCGAATCTACCGCTGTCCCACGCCTTGTTGCTGCCACGTATTGCGATTGAAGACACCATGCCGGTGATCGACGGCGGGCAGTTTGCCGCCAAGGCCGTGGCGGGGCAGGACGTCACGGTGACCAGCAAGGTCTTCACCGATGGCCATGACAAACTGGCCGTGCGAATCCGCTGGCGTGCACTGGACGATGAGGCGTGGAACAGCGAGGTCATGACCGACCTGGGCAACAATGGCTGGCGGGGCCAGTTCAATGTGCCTGCCCAGGGTCGATATGTATTTTGCATCGAGGCGTGGTTCGACCAGTTCGCCAGTTTCTGCTACGAATTGGAAAAGAAGTACAGCGCCGGCGTCCCCATCAGCCTGGAGTTGCAGGAAGGGCGCAATCATGTGCTACAGGCCGCCGAGCGCAGCGAGGGCGAGTTGCGCGAACAACTGGCCGCGTTGCATCACGAGCTTTCGGGGTTGTTGCCGGCCGAGCAGGTGGCCTTGTTCCTCATACCGCACAGTGCCGAGCTGATGTCTCTTGCCGATCACCGGCCTTACCTGAGCATCAGCCCCGAGTACCCGCTGGATGTCGAGCGAGAACGGGCCGAGTTCGCCAGTTGGTATGAACTGTTTCCCCGCTCGATCACTGATGATCCCAGTCGTCACGGCACGTTCAACGATGTGCATTCGCGCCTGGCGATGATCCAGGACATGGGCTTTGACGTCCTGTATTTCCCACCGATTCATCCCATTGGGCGCAGCTTTCGCAAAGGGCCGAACAACTCCCTCACCGCCGGCCCCGACGATCCTGGTAGCCCTTATGCTATCGGTAGCGAGGAGGGTGGGCATGAGGCAATCCATCCGCAACTGGGCAGCCGGGAAGACTTTCGGCGCCTGGTGGCGGCGGCGCAGGCCCATGGCCTGGAAATCGCCCTCGATTTCGCCATCCAGTGTTCCCAGGACCACCCCTGGCTCAAGCAGCATCCGGGCTGGTTCAGTTGGCGGCCGGACGGCACGATCAAGTACGCGGAAAATCCGCCGAAGAAATATCAGGATATCGTCAATGTCGACTTCTACGCGGCGGAGGCAATTCCCAGCTTGTGGACGGAGTTGCGGGACATTGTGGTGGGGTGGGTCAACGAAGGCGTGAAGATGTTCCGCGTCGACAATCCCCATACCAAACCCCTGCCGTTCTGGCAGTGGCTGATCGCTGATGTGCGGGCCCGACATCCCGAGGTGATCTTCCTCGCCGAAGCCTTTACCACGCCGGCGATGATGGCCCGGCTGGGCAAGGTCGGCTATTCCCAGAGCTACACCTATTTCACCTGGCGCAACACCAAGACCGAGCTGGCGACCTACCTCAGCGAGCTCAACCAGTCGCCGTGGCGCGAGTGCTATCGACCGAACTTCTTCGTCAATACGCCCGACATCAATCCGGCTTTTCTCCATGAGTCGGGGCGCGCGGGTTTTCTGATCCGTGCGGCGCTGGCGACCATGGGCTCGGGCCTGTGGGGGATGTATTCGGGCTTCGAACTCTGCGAGTCGGCGCCGGTGCCGGGCAAGGAGGAATACCTCGATTCGGAAAAGTACGAAATCCGGCCGAGGGAATTCACCGCACCGGGCAACATCATTGCCGAAATCGCCCAGCTCAACCGTATCCGTCGCCAGAACCCCGCGCTGCATACGCACCTGGGCCTGAAAATCTACAACGCCTGGAACGACAACATTCTGTTTTTCGGCAAGCGCACGCCTGACGGCAGCAATTTCATCCTGGTGGCGGTCAGCCTCGATCCGCACAACCCCCAGGAAGCCGATTTCGAACTGCCGTTGTGGGAGATGGGCCTGCCGGACGACGCCCAGACCCAGGGCGAGGACTTGATGAACGGGCACCGCTGGACCTGGTATGGCAAGTACCAGTTCATGCGCATTGACCCGGGGTACCAACCGTTCGGGATCTGGCGGATCAGCACGTCTTGAGAGGTTCTATGGCGAGCGCAATGGTGAGGCAACCTGTGGGAGCAAGGCTTGCCCGCGATGAAGCTGACGCGATCTTCCAGAAACCGAGGCGCCTGTATCGCGAGCAAGCTTTGCTCCCACAGACAGATCCTCTTGCCCTAAAGAACAGCGCAAGCCCGTCCCAGCGGCTTTATTGAATTCATCAGGAGTTGCACATGGCGAAGAAACCGCGGTCAGCCACCTTCATCAAGGACCCGCTCTGGTACAAGGACGCGGTGATCTATCAGGTACACGTCAAATCGTATTTCGATTCCAACAACGACGGTATCGGCGACTTTCCTGGTCTGATCGCCAAGCTGGACTACATCGCCGACCTGGGCGTCAACACCATCTGGCTGCTGCCGTTCTATCCATCGCCCCGGCGCGACGATGGTTATGACATTGCCGAGTACCGTGGCGTCAGTCCCGACTACGGCACCATGGCCGATGCGCGGCGTTTCATCGCCGAAGCCCACAAGCGCAACCTGAGGGTCATCACCGAACTGGTCATCAACCACACCTCCGACCAGCACCCGTGGTTCCAGCGGGCACGCAAGGCCAAGCGCGGTTCCAAGGCGCGGGATTTCTACGTCTGGTCCGATGATGACCACAAGTACGACGGCACCCGGATCATTTTCCTCGACACCGAGAAGTCCAACTGGACCTGGGACCCGGTGGCCGGCCAGTACTTCTGGCACCGCTTCTATTCCCACCAGCCCGACCTCAACTTCGATAATCCGCAGGTCATCAAGGCCGTGCTGTCGGTGATGCGCTATTGGCTGGACATGGGCATCGACGGCCTGCGCCTGGACGCGATCCCGTACCTGATCGAGCGCGATGGCACCAATAACGAAAACCTGCCCGAGACCCATGATGTCCTCAAGCTGATCCGCGCCGAGATCGACGCCAACTACCCCGACCGCATGCTGCTGGCCGAAGCCAATCAATGGCCGGAGGACACCCAACTGTACTTCGGCGATGTCGATGCCCAGGGACTGAACGGTGACGAATGCCACATGGCGTTCCACTTCCCGCTGATGCCGCGCATGTACATGGCGCTGGCCCAGGAAGACCGCTTCCCCATCACCGACATCCTGCGCCAGACGCCCGAGATCCCGGCCAATTGCCAATGGGCGATTTTCCTGCGCAACCACGATGAGTTGACCCTGGAAATGGTCACCGACAAGGAGCGCGATTATCTGTGGAACTACTACGCGTCCGACCGTCGGGCGCGCATCAACCTGGGCATCCGTCGACGCCTGGCGCCGCTGGTGGAGCGCGACCGTCGTCGGGTCGAATTGCTCAACAGCCTGCTGCTGTCGATGCCCGGCACGCCGACCTTGTACTACGGTGACGAAATCGGCATGGGCGACAACATCTACCTGGGTGACCGCGACGGTGTGCGCACGCCGATGCAGTGGTCCATCGACCGCAATGGCGGCTTCTCCCGGGCCGACCCGGCCAGCCTGGTGCTGCCACCGATCATGGACCCGCAATACGGCTATCAGTCGGTCAACGTCGAAACCCAGGCGGGCGATCCGCATTCGCTGCTCAACTGGACCCGGCGGATGCTGGCGGTGCGCAAGCAGTCCAAGGCTTTCGGTCGTGGCACCCTGAAGATGCTGTCGCCGAGTAACCGGCGGATCCTGGCCTATACCCGCGAATACACCGGAGCGGATGGCAAGCATGAAATCATCCTGTGCGTGGCCAACGTGTCCCGCAGCGCCCAGGCCGCCGAACTGGACCTGTCGGCTTACGCCGGCATGGTCCCGGTGGAGATGCTGGGAGGTAATGCCTTCCCGCCCATTGGCCATCTGAATTTCCTCCTGACCCTGGCGCCTTATGGCTTCTATTGGTTCGCCCTGGCGGCGGAAAACCAGATGCCGAGTTGGCACGTGGAGCCGGCCCAGAGCCTGCCGGACTTCACCACTCTGGTCTTGAAAAAACGCCTGGAAGAGTTGCTCGAAGCGCCTTCGCGCACCACCCTGGAGCAGACCATCCTGCCGAGCTGGTTGCAGAACCGGCGCTGGTTCGCCGGCAAGGACAGTGCCATCGAGAAGGTCGACATCGTCTATGGCGTGCGCTTCGGTGATCCTCAGCACCCGGTGCTGCTCAGCGAAATCGACGTCACCAGCGGCGGTCAGACGCTGCGTTATCAACTGCCCTTCGGTCTCCTGGCAGAAGATCAGGTCGGCGCGGCGCTTCCGCAACAACTGGCGCTATCCCGGGTCCGTCGGGTGCGTCAGGTGGGGTTGATCACCGATGCGTTCAGCCTGGAAAGCTTCATCCGGGCAGTGCTGAACAGCATGCAGGCGGCCACGGTGCTGCCATGCACCGATGGCGAGTTGCGTTTCGAACCCACCGAGGGGTTGGCTGCGCTGAACCTGGGCGCCGAGCCGCAGGTGCGTTACCTGTCCGCGGAGCAGTCCAACAGTTCGGTGGTGGTGGGCGGCAGCCTGGTGCTCAAGCTGATCCGCAAGGTCGCTTCCGGGGTGCACCCGGAACTGGAGATGAGTGCCTACCTGACCGCCGCGGGTTTCAGCAATATTTCACCGCTGCTGGGTTCGGTGATCCGTCGCGACGCTCAGGGTGACGATGCGCTGTTGATGATCGCCCAAGGCTACCTGAGCAACCAGGGTGACGCTTGGGAGTGGACCCAGAACAACCTTGAGCGAGCCTTGCGCGATGAGCTGGCTGATGCGGTGTCCGAGCAGGAGCAGCATTACAACGCCTTGGGTGAACTGAAGGACTTCGCCGGCATGCTCGGCCAGCGACTGGGTGAAATGCACCAAGTGCTCGCCCAGGCCACCGAGAACCCTGACTTCGCCCCGCAGAAAACCACGGCCAGGGACGCCCAAGCCATCGGCCGCGACGTGGCCGCCCAGGTGGAAAACGCCTTGCGTTTGCTCAAGCAGCACCAAGGCCGATTGAACCCGGCGGACCAAGCCATGGTCGCACGCTTGCTGGAGCAGAAAAAAACCGTCCTGGCCCACGTTCAGGAGTTGGCTGGCAAGGCCGTCGGTGGCTTGCGCATCCGGGTTCATGGCGACTTGCATCTGGGACAGGTGCTGGTGATCAAAGGCGATGCCTACCTGATCGACTTCGAGGGCGAACCGGCGCGGCCGTTGCATGAGCGTCGGGGCAAGCACAGCCCGTACAAGGATGTCAGCGGCGTGCTGCGCTCCTTCGACTACGCGGCGGCCATGGCGATTCACTTGCACACTGTCGACAGCACGGCCGATGCCGACGCGGCGCGGCAACGCGTCGCAGATCGTTATTTAACTGAGGCGCGTCAGGCATTTATCCAGGCATATCGACTGGCGGCAGCTAGTCTTGCCCATGAGTGGAAGGATGCTGAAGGCGAAGACGCCGCGCTGGCGTTGTTCGGCCTGGAGAAGGCGGCCTATGAAGTGGCCTATGAAGCCGAGAATCGCCCCGCCTGGCTGCCCGTGCCGTTGCACGGTCTGTACGGGTTATTGAGTGGGCTTGAACCCTTTTCCGACTTGGGCGGACCGATTTAGTGGAGAGCATCATGAGCGTCTCGAACAAGGAACCACAGGGACAGGCCAAAGAATCTTTGCTGCCGTCCCCCCGTGATATCGACGCGCTGGTGCGTGCCGAACATCACGATCCGTTTTCCATCCTGGGGCCACACGGTGACGGTAGCGGCGGACAGTTCATCCGGGCGTACCTGCCCGGTGCGCTGAGCGTGCACGTGATCGCCCGTGACGGCGCCGAGGAGTTGGGCGAGCTGCATCTGGGCGACACGCCGGGACTGTTCGTCGGCCACTTCGATCATGCCCAGCCTTATCTGCTGCGCACCCGCTGGGCCGGTGGTGAGCAGGTGGCCGAAGATCCCTACAGCTTCGGGCCGTTGCTGGGGGAAATGGATCTCTACCTGTTTGCCGAAGGTAATCATCGCGATCTCAGTTCCTGCCTGGGAGCGCAACTGACCACCGTCGATGGTGTCGACGGCGTGCGGTTCGCCGTCTGGGCGCCGAATGCTCGACGGGTGTCGGTGGTCGGTGACTTCAACGCCTGGGACGGACGCCGGCATCCGATGCGCATCCGTTATCCGTCGGGCGTATGGGAGTTGTTTATCCCGCGCCTGGGGGCTGGAGAAGCCTACAAGTATGAAGTCCTTGGCGCTCACGGCATCCTGCCGCTCAAGGCCGACCCGGTGGCGCTGGCCAGCCAGATGCCTCCGGACACCGCGTCGAAAGTCGCTTCGCCGTTGAAAATCGAATGGCAGGACGGCGAATGGATGCAGCACCGTCGCGAACGCCAGGTGCCCAGTGCACCGTTGTCGATCTATGAATTGCACGCCGGTTCCTGGCAATGCGAAATCGACGAGGCCGGGGAGGTGGCCCGGCAATACAACTGGCATGAGCTGGCCGAGCGGCTCATTCCCTACGTCAAGGAGCTGGGCTTTACCCACATCGAGCTGATGCCGATCATGGAGCACCCGTTCGGCGGCTCCTGGGGTTATCAGCCCTTGTCTCAGTTCGCGCCGACGGCGCGCTTCGGCTCTCCGGACGATTTTGCCGCGTTCGTCAATGCCTGCCACCAGGCCGACCTCGGCGTGATTCTCGACTGGGTGCCGGCGCATTTCCCCACCGACACCCACGGCCTGGCCCAGTTCGACGGCACGGCGTTGTACGAGTATGGCAATCCGCTGGAAGGCTTCCACCAGGATTGGGACACCCTGATCTATAACCTGGGACGCACCGAGGTCCACGGCTTCATGCTGGCTTCGGCCCTGCACTGGTTGAAGCATTTCCATGTCGACGGCCTGCGTGTGGATGCCGTGGCGTCGATGTTGTATCGCGACTATTCGCGCAAGGCCGGGGAATGGGTGCCTAACCGCCACGGTGGGCGCGAGAACCTGGAGGCCATCGATTTCCTGCGCCACCTCAACGATGTGGTCGCTCTGGAGGCGCCGGGCGCGCTGGTCATCGCCGAAGAGTCTACCGCGTGGCCAGGTGTCAGCCAGAGCACGCAACAGGGTGGCCTGGGCTTCGCCTACAAGTGGAACATGGGCTGGATGCACGATTCGCTGCATTACATCCAACAGGATCCTGTGTACCGCGCCCATCATCACAACGAATTGAGCTTTGGCCTGGTGTACGCCTGGTCCGAGCGGTTCGTCTTGCCGATTTCCCATGACGAAGTGGTTCATGGCAAACGCTCGCTGATCGACAAGATGCCCGGTGACCGCTGGCAGAAATTCGCCAACCTGCGCGCCTACCTCAGTTTCATGTGGGGCCATCCGGGCAAGAAGCTGTTGTTCATGGGCTGCGAGTTCGGTCAGTGGCGCGAGTGGAACCATGACCAGCAACTGGACTGGTACCTGACGCAATACGCCGAACACCGTGGGGTGCAGAAGCTGGTGGGCGACCTGAACCGACTCTATCGCGAGGAGCCGGCGCTGCACGATCAGGATGACGCGCCCCAAGGGTTCCAGTGGTTGATCGGCGACGACGCAATGAACAGCGTCTACGCCTGGCTACGCTGGAGCAAGGAGGGCCGACCGGTGTTGGTGGTCGCCAACTTCACGCCGGTGCCTCGTGAGGCCTATCGCGTTGGCGTGCCTTTCGCCGGGCGTTGGGTGGAATTGCTCAACAGCGATGCCGACACCTATGCCGGCTCCAACTACGGCAACGGCGGCGGTGCCTCCACCGAAGCAGTGCCCAGCCATGGCCAGGCGTTGTCCCTTGAGCTGAACCTGCCGCCGCTGGCGGTATTGATCTTGCGCCCGGAGGGGTAGCCTCCTGCGTGATCCGGTAAGTCTGACCTGGCCGAAAGTGGGACGAGCCTGCTCGCGACAGCGTTCGTCACAGCCAACATCGCTCTGACAGTCAGCAGGCAAAAAAAACCGGCGCAACCGAGGTTGCGCCGGTGGTGTTGCCGGTGGCTTTGCGGATATTCGTGGGTCCGCTCAGCCACCGTTGAGCCCGTTGCCGGTTAAGGCCGTTCCAGGGCCAGGGCTACGCCCTGGCCGCCGCCGATGCACAGCGTTGCAAGGCCTTTGCTGGCGTCGCGCTTGATCATCTCATGCAACAGCGACACCAGTACCCGGCAGCCCGATGCACCGATCGGGTGGCCCAGGGCGATGGCACCGCCATTGACGTTGACCTTGTCCATGTCCCACTTCAGCTCCCTGGCCACGGCCAGCGACTGGGCGGCAAAGGCTTCGTTGGCTTCAATCAGGTCCAGTTGCTCCAGGGACCAGCCGGCCTTGTCCAGGCAGCGGCGGGTGGCCGAGACCGGGCCGATGCCCATGATGGCCGGGTCGACCCCGGCGTTGGCGTAGGCACTGATTTTCGCCAGCACTGGCAAGCCCAGGGTCTTGGCTTTTTCAGCGCTCATCAACAGCACCGCCGCCGCACCGTCATTGAGCGACGAAGCGTTGCCAGCGGTGACGCTGCCGTCCTTCTTGAAGGCGGGCTTGAGTTTACCCAGGGATTCGGCGGTGGTGCCGGCCCGTGGTTGTTCGTCGGTGGCAAAGGTCAGCGGATCGCCCTTGCGCTGGGGAATCAGGATCGGCGTGATCTCATCGGCGAAGCGACCACCTTCAATCGCGGCCACGGCTTTCTGCTGGGACGCGGCGGCAAAGGCATCCTGTTCCTCGCGACTGATGCCGTACTTGTCCACCAGGTTTTCGGCTGTGATGCCCATGTGGTAATCGTTGAAGGCGTCCCACAAACCATCGGTGATCATGCTGTCGATCATCTGTGCATGGCCCATGCGCAGGCCCGTGCGTGCGGCCGGCAGCACGTAGGGGGCCAGGCTCATGTTTTCCATGCCGCCGGCAATGATGACGTCGGCATCGCCGCAGCGGATCGCCTGGGCACCGAGGTGCAACGCCTTGAGGCCCGAGCCACAAACCTTGTTCAGGGTCATCGCGGGTACGGCATGGGGCAGCCCGGCCAGAATCGACGCCTGGCGCGCCGGGTTCTGCCCGGAGCCTGCGGTCAGTACCTGGCCTAGAATCACTTCATCGACCTGCTCGCCGGAAAGCCCGGTCTGCTCCAGCAGGCGGCGGATCACCGCTGCGCCGAGTTCCGGTGCAGCAATGGAAGCCAGCGAACCCTGGAAGCTGCCGATGGCGGTACGGGTGGCGGCGACAATCACGACTTCTTGCATCGAATCTCTCCTCACTGGGCAGCGAACTGCATTTCAGGAACATGGTCCGGCACGATCAATTTGCCGGCGGTCTTGGCGACGATTTCCTCGACGCTGACGCCCGGGGCACGTTCTTTCAGGATGAAGGCTCCGTCCTGGATTTCCAGGTAAGCCAGGTCGGTCAGCACGCGCTTGATGCAACCGGCGCCGGTCAGCGGCAGGCTGCAACGGGGCAGCAGCTTCGATTCGCCGTCCTTGGACGCATGGGTCATGGTGACGATGATGTTCTCGGCACCGGCCACCAGATCCATCGCACCGCCCATACCCTTGACCAGCTTGCCAGGGATCATCCACGAGGCAATGTTACCTTCGACGTCCACCTCGAACGCACCGAGTACGGTCAGGTCGATGTGACCGCCGCGGATCATGGCGAACGATTCGGCCGAAGAGAAAATCGATGCGCCGATACGTGCGGTGACGGTCTGCTTGCCGGCATTGATCATGTCGGCATCGACTTCGGCCTCGGTGGGGAACGCGCCCATGCCGAGCAAGCCGTTTTCCGATTGCAGCATGACTTCCATGCCTTCGGGGATGTAGTTGGCGACCAGGGTGGGAATGCCGATACCCAGGTTCACGTAGTAGCCGTCCTGCATTTCGCGGGCGACGCGTTGAGCCATTTGTTCGCGGGAAAGTGCCATGTCGTTATTCCTTCTTTTGGCTGGAGGCTGGGGATCACTTGCGTACGGTGCGCTGTTCGATGCGTTTCTCGAACGTGCCGCAGATGACTCGGTCGACGTAGATGCCAGGGGTGTGGATCTGCGTCGGGTCCAGCTCGCCGGGTTCGACGATCTCTTCGACTTCGACCACGGTGATCTTGCCTGCCGTGGCGGCCAGCGGGTTGAAGTTCTGCGCGGTGTGGCGATAGACCACGTTGCCGAAATGGTCGGCTTTCCAGCCTTTGACGATGGCGAAGTCGCCGGTAATGGACTCTTCCATCAGGTATTGGCGGCCGTGGAATTCACGCACTTCCTTGCCCTCGGCCACCGGAGTACCGACGCCGGTGGCGGTGAAGAACGCGGGGATGCCTGCACCGCCGGCACGCATTTTTTCCGCGAGGGTGCCTTGGGGAGTGAGCTGGACTTCGATCTCGCCGCTCAACAATTGCTGCTCGAAGAGGGCGTTCTCGCCCACGTAGGAGGCAATCACTTTGCGGATCTGCCGGTCTTCCAGGAGCACGCCGAGGCCGAAGCCGTCGACGCCGCAGTTGTTGGAGACCACGGTGAGGTCGCGGATGCCCTTGCGCTTGATCTCGGCGATCAGGTTTTCCGGAATGCCGCACAGGCCAAAGCCGCCGGCAATGACGGTCATGCCGTCCTTCAAGCCAGCCAGCGCTTCTTCATAGGAACTCACACGTTTGTCGAAACCTGCCATAGACACCTCTTTTATTCTTGATGGGGTCGCAATGGGATGCAGTGTTGCGCCAAGTCATATATTTGTTAAGTTGATTTTTAGATTTGATTGATTGATAAATCTCAATAATTACCAATAATCCTGTAGGAGGCCATCCATGACCCTCAAGCAGATCCGTGCTTTTCTGGCCGTGGCCCAGAGCCTGAGCTTCGCCGTGGCCTGTGAGCGACTGCATCTGTCCCAGTCGGCCTTGAGCCTGACCATCAAGGCCCTGGAAGAGGGGCTTGGCGGACGCCTGTTCAGCCGCAATACCCGCAATGTGGCACTGACGCCTGAGGGAGAATCCCTGTTGCCTTTGGCCCGACGGTTGGTTGCCGACTGGGACAACGCCGAGGATGAGATGCGCCAGCGCTTCACCTTGCAGCGCGGACGCGTGACGCTGGCGGCGATGCCTTCGTTTGCCGGCAACCTGTTGCCACCGATCCTCAAGACCTTCCGCGCCCGCTATCCGAATGTCAACGTCACGGTCAACGATGTGATCAACGAACAGGTGCTGGAGATGGTGCGTGATCGTCACGTTGAACTGGGCGTTGCGTTCGAGCCGCTGCAGGGTTCGTCCCTGGCGTTCACGCCGTTGTACCTGGATCGTTTCGTTGCGGTGGTGCCGCTGGATTCACCATTGGCCCAGCGCAGCGAAATCCAGTGGCAGACGTTGCTGGAACAACCGTTCATCACCTTGCAGCGGCCCTCCACCGTGCGGGTGATGCTGGAGGAGCATCTCCAGGCCCGAGGCATGAAGCTGCCGGTGGAGTTCGAGAGCCATCAATTGGCGACGGTCGGACGCATGGTCGCCAGCGGCCTGGGCGTGAGCGCGGTGCCGGCGCTGTGTGTCGGGCAGATGCATGAGCTGGGGGCCCGCTGCATCACCCTGGGCGATCCGGTGGTGGAGCGCGCCATCGGTGTGCTGACCAAACCGGGGCATGAGCTCTCGGCGGCGGCGCAGGCGCTGTTCGATACCTTCAAGGATCAGGATCTGGGTGTTCGATTGGGCATGCGCTGAGCTCAAGACTTGTGGGAGCGGGCTCGCGTCTGTCGTAACGCCTTTCGTCGCCCTGTATCGCGGTTCCTTCAAACTTTCCCACTGCCTGGAACATCCACTTTTATGTGCGGTATTTCAGAACCGTCGTGCTGCGGTGCACTCGACCACGGAAAAGGAGAAGGAAATGGCAACGCCTAAAGAGAACCTGTTGGACTGGCTCAACGACGCCCATGCCATGGAGCAGCAAGCGGAAAAAATGCTCAAGGCCCAGGCCGAGCGGCTGGAGCACTATCCAGTGCTCAAGGCACGCATCGAAGAGCATCTGCAGGAAACCCTCGGGCAACAGAAGCTGGTGGAGCAGTGTATCCAGCGCCTAGGTGGCAGCACATCGATGCTCAAGGACATGGCCGGCAAACTCATGGCTTTCGGTCAGGCGGTCGGTGGCATGACCATGAGCGATGAAGTGGTCAAGGGCGCGATGAGTGGCTATGTGTTCGAGAATCTGGAAATTGCCTCCTACACCGTGCTGATCGAGGCGGCGAAAGCGGCCGGCGATGTCGAGACTCAGCGGGCCTGCGAACAGATCCTGCCACAGGAGATCGCCATGGCCGAATGGCTGCGCGACCACTTGCCGGAGATCACCCAGGCCTTCCTGGAACGTTCTGCCAACCCCCATACCGAAGCCAAGCGCTGAATGTGAAGAGCGGTCGACCCTCAGGGCCGGCCGTTCGCCAACCTGCCGGGTAGAGGAGGCGTATGAATCAGACCAGTGGTGAGGTGCGCGCCATCAATCGACAGAGCGCAATGGTGGGTGTGTACGTGGCGCAGGAGGATGGTCATACCGTGCTCGAGCTGCGTTCGGCCAACGATATCGACGTCGGTGACGTCATGGAATGGAGCAGCGGCACGGCTCTTGGCGTCCAGTCCTACCGCAACCTGACCAAAGGCTGGAGCGCCGAGGTGTATGTGGTCAAGCACGGTATCGCGGCCGCCAATCTCGAGGTCCAGTTGCTGGTGGGCTCCTAGGAGAATAAGCATGAGCGAATCGAAGATGAAATGCGGTTGCCCCGATTGCCAATGCGAGGTGGATCCGCAGCGGATGTTCAACCACGACGGCGAGGCTTATTGCAGCCAGGCCTGCGCAGAGCAGCATCCCAATGGAGAACCCTGTCCGGCCCCCGATTGCCATTGCGGGCGCAGTGGCAAGGTTGGGGAGCGGGACGTCACCAATAAACAACTGGACGACGCGCTGGAGGAAACCTTTCCGGCCAGTGATCCGATTTCTCCCTGATAAACGGCAAATATTTCTCCGGGCAGCGGTGACAGGGTGTCCGGACGCCGCAAGCCGGCCAGTGCGGTGGTGCAAGATAACGCCGGCAGCCCGCGAGTTTTGACTTCCTGGAACGGCGCGAGGCATGGGTGACGAGACCGGTGCAGTGGGGTGCCGGCGCCATCTGGCCTTTGGCGGACGGCGTGGAAAGACACGCACTGTTTATTGAATATTGAGCGATATGGAGGTCCCTCGAAAGACCTTCAGTTATTTGAATAAATTTATCGGCTACCGCTGGTTCGATAGCGTTTGGTTGTACATTTGAAATGACTTTCCAAGTGCTGACCGTTCGTCGCCCTCTGCCGAACTTCGTTCAAACCTTATCGGCATCGGGTTCTCCGAATTACTACGAGCCGACAGGTTCGAGAACAGTAACTAACGAGGTGAATGAAATGGCTAATACAGGCAATAACAACCCTGGCAATTTCGCTAACGATCGTGAGAAGGCATCGGAAGCCGGGAAAAAAGGCGGGCAAGCGTCCGGGGGCAATTTTGCCAACAATCCTGAACGCGCTTCGGAAGCCGGCCGCAAAGGTGGACAGGCGTCCGGCGGTAATTTTGCCAATAACCCTCAACGCGCTGCAGAGGCCGGCCGCAAGGGCGGGCAGGCTTCTGGTGGCAATTTTGCCAACGATCCTGAACGTGCTTCGCAAGCCGGCCGCAAAGGTGGCCAGGCATCGGGTGGCAATTTTGCAAACGACCGGGAAAAAGCTTCGGAAGCCGGCAAGAAGGGTGGCGAAAGCGGTGGTCGTAAGTCGTAATGCACCATGACGTGCAGGCCCTCGGTCCCAAGCCAGGGCCTGCATTGTTAAATATAAAAGATACAGATTGTGGGCCTTTGGCCCTTTGTTCAATGGCTGAAGGTTGGGCGGATACATATTTGCCGCCGATCTTCGTTGTTGCATATGAAGTAAATTAAATTCCTTTCATATATATGCAGATTTTTGTCAGCCCGCCGTTTATCGGTAGGCCCATAAGTTGTGCCCTGATCGAGGAGTTCAATCATGTTTCTACATAACAAGCGACTGCAGTACACCGTGCGTGTGGCAGAACCGAACCCAGGCCTTGCCAACTTGCTGCTGGAACAGTTCGGTGGGGCCCAGGGGGAGTTGGCGGCGGCATCCCGTTATTTCACCCAAGCGCTGTCCGAGGAGGATCCGGGTCGCAAGGATCTGCTCATGGATATTGCCACCGAGGAGCTCAGCCACCTGGAGATCATCGGTTCGATCATTGTGATGCTGAACAAGGGCGCCAAGGGCAAGATGGCCGAAGGCGTGGAAAAGGAAGGGCAGTTGTATCGGGACATCAACGGTGCCGGCAACGACTCTCATATCACCAGCGTTCTGTATGGCGCAGGTTCCCCCCTGACCAACTCGGCGGGCGTGCCTTGGACCGCAGCCTACATCGACACTATCGGCGAACCGACCGCAGACATGCGCTCCAACATTGCCGCTGAGGCCCGGGCGAAAATCGTCTATGAACGGCTGATGAACGTCACTGACGATCCGGGCGTTAAAGAGGCGTTGGGTTTCTTGATGACCCGGGAAATCGCACACCAGTTGTCATTTGAAAAAGCCTTGCATTCCATCCAGCCCAATTTCCCTCAAGGGAAATTGCCAGGCATGCCGGAGTTTACGAATGTCTACTTCAACATGTCCCAGGGCGAGCCCGCGGTGCGCGGCCCATGGAACCAGGGAGACGATTGGGAGTTCGTCGAGAATCCCACGCCGGCGGTGGATGGCGGCGATGGTCTGGCCAGCGTACAGCTGAGTAAAAAAGACGAAGCCCTGTTGATGGACATGAAGGCGCGGACGATGTCCAACCCCGAGAGCGACCCCACCACGGGGGCCGACTTGGGTTCGGGAATGCAAGGTGACAAACTGTAGGAAAGCGGTGGGGGAGCCTGGGCTCCCTCGCTGAACCTTCCATTGGGCCTGGCTAAAGCCTGTAAGGATATTTGATGGACCAGCCGACTTCCCGGATCCGGTCGCCCTGGCGTACCTGGCTGGATCCTCTGCAAAACAACCTGCTGCTGGGTGCGAGCTTCTGGCTCGGGTTGCTGGCTGTCGCCGCGCTGTTGCTCTACAGCGGCTATAACGCATTGGTGGGCGCCGACCCCCGCCATTTGGGCTATGCGGTGTTGGGTGGGACATCCGGATTTGCCGCCACGGCCTTGGGCGCAATCATGGCAGTGGTATTGCGGGATATCTCCTCTCGCACCCAGGACATCATGTTGGGCTTTGCCGCTGGCATGATGCTGGCCGCCAGTTCGTTTTCGCTGATATTGCCGGGCATCGAAGCCGCTCAAGTGATTTGCGGCAATCAGTTGCTTGCCGCGTTTGTCGTGGTGCTCGGCCTGGGGTTGGGCGTTGCGCTGATGGTCGGCCTCGACCGGTTTGTTCCCCACGAACACGAATTGAGCGGTCGGCGTGGGCCGCAAGCCGAGCGTATCAATCGCGTCTGGCTGTTCGTGCTCGCAATTACCTTGCACAACTTGCCGGAGGGCATGGCCATTGGCGTCAGTTTTGCCGGTGGTGACTTCAAGGTCGGCCTGCCCCTCACCACGGCGATTGCCATACAGGACATTCCAGAAGGACTCGCCATTGCCATGGCACTGCGGGTCACCGGTATCAGCACCCTGCGTGCCGCGTTGATCGCGATCGGCTCGGGGCTGATGGAGCCGCTGGGGGCGGTTATCGGCCTGGGCATGTCGTCGGGCGTGGCCGTGGCCTATCCCATCAGCCTGGGCCTGGCGGCCGGAGCGATGATTTTCGTGGTGTCCCACGAGGTGATTCCCGAAACCCACCGCAACGGTCATGAAACTCCGGCGACCCTGGGCTTGATGATGGGGTTCGCGGTGATGATGTTCCTGGATACGGCGCTGGGCTGAAGGGTAATGCCCCGCACAGGGTGGGCCGCCAGCTGCATTGATGTTGCATGGACTGCCGCAATCGCGAGCAGGCTCGCTCTCACAATGGTTCTGAGGTGTTCATGACCGCAGCGTCCACCGCACATCCCCTGTGGGAGCGAGCCTGCTCGCGATTGCGCTGGGTCAGCTTTGTTATTTCCTGCCACCTATACTCAATGCCATGGATGACATGAGTCCGGGGTGGCGCGATCGTGCTGCGTTCGCTGGTGCTGGCCGTTTTGATCGCTATGGCGGGGTGCGCCACGCCCCCGCGCGGCCAGCAGGTGAGCGCGGTTGCCCAGGACACCTGGCGGCAGGTCGACCAGCAGATCATCGCTGCGTCCAAAAGCGCTGTCGGGCAAGCCGAAGTCTATGCTCGCGGGTCGATGGAACATTGGCGGGTGCTGGTGTATGAACGCACCGAGGCTGAGTTCATCCCGTGGTTCAGCAGCTATTGGACCCAGGAATGGATGGCGGTGAAGGTCAGCTGGTACGCCGCCAGTGCCAAGGGCGAAGTGGATTCCGCCTCCAATCGCCTGGCGCTCTATCTTCAAGAGCAATACCGAGAGCGTGTGCTGGAACCGGTGGCCGTGGAGATCGATCCCGAAGCCATCAGGGCCGCCGCGACCAGCTATTACGTACGCCTGCTGGATCAGCAGGTCCGGGTGATCGCACAGAGGCATCAAATTCCGAACGAACTGATGAACCGGCGCCTTCACGGCATTCCCGCGATCAACCTGGGCCCGCCGGCGGCGCGCAATGCTTCGTTGTACGAGATGGTCCACACTGAGCCGCTGAATACCCTGCCGGCCTACGCCGCGTTGATTGATAATGTCAGCAAGGCCGCTCCCACGGGAGCCGGCCCCTCGGATGCGGTGATCGCCACGGTGGCGCAACGTACCAGCGAAAAGATCGAAGCCCAGTTCGCCACCAGAGGTGCGGCCAGCGCGGCTGCCGCCGTGGCCGGGAAGGCGGCGGGGGCATTGATTTCGGTGGGCGTGGCAGGCGTTCGAGCGATCATCCACGAAGGCGAGCGACCGGAAATGGAAGCGCAGATTCGCAAAAGCCTGAGCGCCGCCTTCGATGAGGCCTGGTACAAGTCACTCAAGCATCCCCTCAGTGGTGTACTGGCACCGGTGTACTACCTGGACGAAGAGATCGAAGGCGAGCTGGTAGAGGCGGAGCTGGCGAATCGGGCGGTAGTGTTGCCGGACATCAAACCGTGACGGGCGGGTTCATTCTGCGCCCAGCGTGACGCGACAGCCCTTGCGATGACGGATCTGCTCGTCCGAGGGGCGCTCCCTGATGAATTCGAAACGCGGCTCACCTTCGCTGTAGATCACCAGCCAGCCCCATTCCAGCTCGCTTTCGTCCTGCCCCGGCTTGGGCGGCGATGCCCACCAGGGTTCTTTTTGCATGATCTGACGCATCGTATCCTCCTGCCGGTTGGTCTTTCACTATAGACCGCTCGATTGTTTGCTCTGTGGGAGCATGGTTTGCCCGCGAGGCAGCGACTCGGTTCCAGGAGGGGCCGCATGGACTTCATCGCGGGAAAGCCTCGCACACAGCTACTCTCCTTCCCAGCGAAAGGTGAGCGGCTTGATACATGAGTGTGCTCTGATCCCGTCCGCCAGCGTCTAGGGTCTGTATCCCCGCACTCGAACGGGGAATGACTGGACCCCCGCATATGCAAGCACTGTTGAACGAGATCCTCGATGCGGTTCGCCCCCTGATCGGTCAGGGCAAGGTGGCCAACTACATTCCGGCCCTGGGCAGCGTGCCTGGCAATCAGTTGGGCATTGCCGTGTATGGCAACGATGGCGAGATGTATTGCGCAGGTGATGCCGAAACGCCATTTTCAGTACAGAGTATTTCCAAGGTATTCAGCCTGGTGCAGGCCATCGAGCACTCCGGCGAAGCCATCTGGGAGCGTCTTGGGCATGAGCCGTCCGGCCAGCCATTCAACTCCCTGGTGCAACTGGAGTTCGAACGCGGTCGCCCACGCAACCCGTTCATCAACGCCGGTGCCCTGGTGATCTGCGATATCAACCAGTCGCGTTTTGCCGCCCCTGCGTTGTCGATGCGCGATTTCGTGCGACGTCTGTCGGGCAATCCCCAGGTGATGGTGGATGGCAAGGTTGCTGAGTCGGAATACCAGCACCGTGCCCGGAATGCGGCGATGGCTTACTTGATGCAATCGTTCGGTAATTTCCATAACGACGTGGAAGCGGTATTGCGCAGTTATTTCAGTCACTGTGCGTTGCGAATGAGCTGCATCGACCTGGCCCGGGCGTTCTGCTTCCTGGCCAACGACGGCTTCTGCAAGCACAGCGGCGAACAGATCCTGAGTCCCCGCCAGACCCAGCAGGTCAACTCCATCATGGCGACCAGCGGGCTGTACGACGAAGCCGGCAATTTTGCTTATCGTGTCGGCCTGCCTGGCAAGAGCGGTGTGGGTGGTGGGATTGTCGCCGTGGTACCGGGACGCTTCACGGTGTGTGTCTGGTCGCCGGAGCTCAATGCCGCCGGAAATTCCCTGGCCGGCATGGCGGCGCTGGAATTGCTCAGCCAGCGAATCGGCTGGTCAGTGTTCTAGCAGCCTGCGTGGCTCATTCGAGTACAGGTCACCAGGCCGAAAAAATGGCCCGTTCCTGATGGAGGAACGGGCCATTTTTTTCAACTGAAATCAGCAGAAGCGATCGATGACTTGCACTTGCGAAGTGTTTTGCATCGACTGCCAGGCCTGGGTCAGCGTTTGCAGCACGCGACCGATGAAGTCCTTATCGGCCGCAGCCTTCTTGCCCACGTAACCTTGGCCGCGGCGGTACATCTTCAGTCGGGCGCACAGGTCTTGCTGGTTCTGTTCGAACTCGTCTTCGTGAGTGTAGGGCGACAGGCAGTCCATATGGACCTGGCCAGTCTTGCTGATCCACAGGATATGGCTGTCGAGTGTGTCCTTGTGTGCTGCGAACATGCGAGCCAGTTCATCAATAGATGGTTGATTGTTCAGATTCATGTGTAAGCCCCTTGACCATTTGGTTGATCTGTCTGGTGGTTCGCAAAGATTTCGCTTCTCGGTAAGTGCCTGCCTGCTACCGAAACCAGGCCGTCAGCGTTCGTCCGTCAGACTTCGACGGGGTCGTGCATCGGTTGTGTAGTGCTATCGAAGGGCTGCTACGCAAATGCGTTACAACGGAGAGAAACAGCGAAGAACCTTAAGGCAGTGTCAACTTTCGAGGGTCGACCACGCGCGTCATGAGGACCTTCACCGACGTTTCTCGTCCTTGTTACCGGACGGTCATGCCAGGTCAGCACCTTCAATCTGCCTTGTGGGCAGTCCCTTATCCAAAAAACAGCTCGGCGGTCAGACGAGCTTGCTCAAACGGTTACCTGTACTCCCGATCGGGGAGACGTCTGCATCATGCAAGGGCTAATCGGCGACGTCAACGGTTTTGTAGTGATTATTTTTGGTCACTACATATTGTCGGACAAAATGGTTTGGGTATGAAAAATCTTGGAGCGCGCAGTGGGGGCAGGTCAGGTTTTGGATTATTTGTGGCGAGGGGATTTATCCCCGCTGGGCTGCGAAGCGGCCCCAAGTGAGTCGCCTCAATCTATCTGATATACGAGGTGTTGGTGTTTAGGGCCGCTTCGCGCCCCAGCGGGGATAAATCCCCTCGCCACAAGGTGCTTCAGGTTGTTTTGGCTTTGGCGGGCTTGCGCTTGACCGGCTTGCGCTTTTTCTTCCAGGGCGCAGCGGCGCGGCCGGCAGGGCCGCTGATGGTCAGGCTCATGCCCTGGCAGCGGGCGATGTGCTTGCTCATCCAGGCGGCTTGCCGAGTGACAAATTCTTCCAGGCTCATCTCACCGCTTTGCACCATGTCCAGCGCCTGCTCCCAGATGGCGGTGGTGCCTGGGTCAGCGATGGCGCGGGGGACAGCATCGATCAGGCTGAAGGCCGCCGGGGTCGCGGACAAGGCCTTGCCGTTCTTCACCAGGTAGCCGCGATCGAGCAAGCCCTGGATGATCGAAGCTCGGGTCGCTTCGGTGCCGATGCCGGTGGTGTCCTTGAGCTTCTGCTTGAGCAGTGGATCCTCCACCAGTTTGGCGACGTTCTTCATCGCCTTGATCAGGTCGCCTTCGGTGAACGGCTTGGGAGGCTGGGTCCACAGGTCCTTGAGGGTCACTTCGTCCACGTCACAGCCGTGACCTTCGGCCAGTGCTGGCAAGGTTTGTGGCTGCGCCGCTTCACGTCCTTTGGCAGGGGCCAAGGCTTCGGGCAAGGCGCGTTTCCAGCCGGGCTCGACGATCTGCTTGCCCACGGCCCGCAGCGCCTGGCCGGCGCAGTCGAAGTCGGCCTGGGTCCGGTCGTATTCATGGTTGGGCAGGAACTGCGCGAGGTAGCGCGCGCGAATCAGTGTATAGACGGCCCGTTGCTTGCCAGCGAGCTTGTCGAGGTTCTTCGCCGCGGCGGTGGGAATGATGCCGTGGTGGGCGCTGACCTTGGCGTCGTTCCAGGCCCGGGACTTGCGTTGCGGTTGCAGGTGTTCACGCAGCGGCGCGAGGCCCGGGTCGGCCTGGGCGAGGGCAGCCAGGATGGCGGGGGCTTCGCTGTGCTGGCTCAAGGGCAGGTAGCCGCAATCGCTACGGGGATAGGTAATGACTTTGTAGGTTTCGTAAAGCGACTGGGCGATATCCAGGGTTTCCTGGGCGCCGAGACCGAGTTTCTTCGAGCAGATTTCCTGCAGGGTGCCCAGGTCGAATGGCAGCGGTGCCGCTTCGCGCAGGCGTTCGGTGCGAACCTTGGTCACCAGGGCGGTATGGGCGTTGCTCATGACTTGGGCGGCATCGCGGGCCAGGGCCTGGTTCAGGCAGCGCTCCTGATCGTCGCAGGCGTCAGGATCGGCACGCCATTGGGCCGTGAAAGCGGTGCCAGCGTGGCGCAGTTGCACATCGATGGCCCAATAGGCGACCGGCACGAAGTCGGCGATGCTGCGGTCGCGGTCCACCACCAGTCGCAGGGTGGGCGTCTGTACCCGGCCCACCGGCAGCACACCCTGGTAACCGGACTGCCGCCCCAGCAAGGTGAACAGGCGACTCATGTTCATGCCGATCAGCCAGTCGGCCCGGGAGCGGCCCAGGGCCGAATGATACAGGTTGAAGGTTTCGGCTCCCGGCTTGAGGGCGGCCAGGGCCTTGCGGATCGAGGCTTCGTCGAGGGCCGACAGCCACAGCCGCTGGATCGGCCCGCGATAGCGGCAGTGTTCCACCAGTTCCCGGGCGATCATTTCGCCTTCCCGGTCGGCGTCGGTGGCGATCACCAGTTCCTTGGCTTCCCCCAGCAGGCGCTTGACCGCCTTGTACTGGCTGGCGGTCTTTGGCTTGACGGTCATTTTCCATTGCGCCGGCACGATGGGCAGGTCGGCCAGTACCCAGCGCTTGTAGCGGGCATCGTAGGCGTCGGGTGGGGCGGTTTCCAGCAGATGGCCGATGCACCAGGTCACCGTGACATTCGCGCCCAGCCAACAGCCGTCACCGCGCCGTGTGGCGCCGAGCACCGCAGCGATGTCCTTGGCCTGGGACGGTTTCTCACACAGGTACAACCGCATAACGCCCTTTTCCTGAGCAGGTTTCATGGGGCGATAGCATGGTCAGGGATCGGCCCGAGAGCAAGCTTTATCTGTATGGATATACAGACAAAGCGTTGCGCTGCGTTTGGAGCGTCCGGGGTGACGTTCGGCGTTCGGTCTGTACTTGGAATGAATTTCTCGCGAGTGCGTCGCTCATAACTTTCAGAGCGGCTGAAACCGCGTAACCATTGGCGGGATCAAGGAGAGTCACTTTATGAATTCGATGCCGAAGGGCGACGGACAGGCCACCACGCGTCTGATTCTCGTTGTTGAGGATGACCCGACGATACTGGAATTCCTGTGCGAAATCCTGGAGGACGAAGGGTTTGTCGTGGAGCCTCGGGAAAGCGCCGATTCGGCGTTGACATTCCTCGAGCAGAGCGCGGATTTTGTCGACCTGTTGCTGACCGATATCACCATGCCGGGCACGTTGGACGGTGCGGACCTGGCAAACCTGACCGGAGATCGCTGGCCACAGATACCGTTGCTGATCATGTCCGGTTTCGAAACGCCGGAAAGCGCCGGGATCAAGCACCACGCTGCATTCATCGCCAAGCCCTGGGCGCTGGGGCAGATGCTGGACCTGGTGGAGAGCACGGTGAAGGATCACCAGCTCCATTGACGGATACAGATGAGTATCTGTGGGAGCCTGATGCCAGTCAGTTGAGCCACGAACCTGTGGGAGCATAACTTGCTTGCGATAGCGATAGACCCGTCAACATTGTTGTTGGCCGACTTACCGCAATCGCGAGCAAGCTATGCTCCTAAAAACAGGAGTGACGCTGCTGTTTCTCAGTTCTTGTCCAGGTCCACATTCCTGGTTTCCCGCAGGCAGAGCATGCCCACCACCAGGCTTACCCCGGTGATCACCACGGGGTACCACAGCCCGTAGAAAATATCCCCGGTGTAGACCACCAGAGCGAACGACACGGTGGGCAGGAAGCCACCGAACCAGCCGTTGCCGATGTGGTAGGGCAGGGACATGGAGGTGTAGCGGATGCGGGTTGGAAACAGCTCGACCATCAACGCCGCCAGCGGGCCGTAGCACATCGCCGAGATGATGATCAGCGCCACGATCAAGGCGACGATCATCGGCCGGTTGATCTGCTGGGCATCGGCCTTCTGCGGGTAGCCCGCCAGGGTCACCGCGCCGCGCAGGGCGGCTTCGTCATACCCGTCGATCTTCACGTCACCGACGTTGACCTGCACCGTGCTGCCCGCCGGTGCCGCGACGCTGCTGTAGGGCAGGCCTTGCTTGATCAGGAACGTCTTGACCTTGTCGCAGGGGCTATCGAAACGTGCCTTGCCCACCGGGTCGAACTGGAAAGTGCAGGTGGCCGGGTCGGCGATCACGCTGATCGGTGCCTGGCGACTGGCCAGGTCGATCGCCGGGTTGGCGTAGTGGGCCAGGGTCTTGAAGATCGGAAAGTACAACGCCGTTGCCAATAGCAGACCGATCATCAGCACCGGTTTGCGCCCGACCTTGTCCGAGAGCCAGCCAAAGAAGATGAAGAACGGCGCGCCGATTACCACGCTGACGATCAGCAGGCTGTTGGCCAGGGCCGGGTCCATTTTCAGAAATTGGGTGAGGAAAAACAGCACATAGAATTGCGCGGCATAGAAGGTCACCGCTTGCCCGGCATTGATGCTGAACAGCGCGATCAGCACCACCTTGAGGTTTTCCCATTGACCGAACGATTCACGGATCGGTGCCTTGCAGCACTTGCCTTCTTCTTTCATTTTCACGAAGGACGGTGATTCATGCAGGCTCATGCGGATCCAGGTTGAAATGCCCAACAGCAGGATCGACAGCAGGAATGGAATGCGCCAGCCCCAGACTTCGAACTGATCGCCCGTGAAGTAACGGCAGCCCAGTATCACCAACAGCGAGAGCAGCAGCCCGAGGGTGGCGGTGGACTGAATCCAGCTGGTGTGGAGGCCGCGCTTGCCGATGGGCGCGTGTTCGGCGACGTAGGTCGCTGCGCCGCCGTATTCACCGCCCAGGGCCAGGCCCTGGAGCATACGCAGTGCGACCAGAATGATGGGCGCGGCGATGCCGATGCTGGCGTAGTTGGGCAGCAGGCCGACGCAGAACGTCGCCAGGCCCATAAGGATGATGGTTGCAAGGAACGTGTATTTGCGCCCGATCATGTCCCCCAGCCGCCCGAACACCAATGCGCCGAATGGCCGCACGACGAAGCCGGCGGCGAACGCCATCAGGGCGAAGATGAACGCGGTGGTATCGTTGACGCCGGCGAAGAACTGCTTGCTGATCACCGCCGCCAGGGCGCCATAGAGAAAAAAGTCGTACCACTCGAACACCGTCCCCAGGGACGAGGCGAAGATGACTTTCTGGGTTTCCTGGCTGGTGCCGACGCTGCGCGTGGCTTCCAGGGGCTGAACATGCTCGGACATAGCGGTATCCCTCACAGTGATTGTTTTTGTTGTTCCACTGTCGATGCCGGATTGGCATCTCCTGCTTTGACGCATTCCTTGGGTGACTGCCGTTTCCTGTGGGAGCGAGCCTGCTCGCGATAGCGGTATGCCTGTTAACGAATAGGTTGACTGACACATCGCCATCGCGAGCAGGCTCGCTCCCACAAGGGACCTTGGTTGTTCTTCAGACCGTTGCTGTCTCCTTGGTGCTGACGGTGCTTGTCGCGTTCGTCGCCAGCATCATCCGCGCCGCCTTTTCGGCAATCATCAGCGTCGGCGAGCAGGTATTGCCCGAGGTGATGCGCGGCATGATCGAGGCATCGGCGATGCGCAGGCCCTTGATGCCGTGGACCCGCAGTTGCGCGTCCACCACCGCGTCAGCGTCCTGGCCCATGCGGCAGGTGCCCACCGGATGGAAAATCGTCGTACCGATGCGGGCGGCGGCCCGATGCAGTTCTTCTTCGCTCTGCAGGCCTGGGCCCGGCAGGTATTCCTTTGGCTTGAACGCTTGCAGGGCGGGCGCGGCGACGATGCGTCGGGTCAGGCGGATGGCGTTGGCGGCGACCCGCAGGTCTTCGGGATGGCTCAGGTAGTTGGGCTGGATCAGCGGCGCCTCGTGCGGGTCGGCCGAACGGATGTCTACCCGGCCGCGGCTTTGCGGACGCAGGTCACAGACTGACGCGGTGAACGCCGGGAAACTGTGCAGGGGCTCGCCGAAGCGTTCCAGGGACAATGGCTGCACATGGTATTCAAGATTGGCCGACGTCTGCTCCGGTCCCGAGCGGGCGAACGCGCCGAGCTGGCTGGGCGCCATGGACAGGGGGCCGCTGCGGTCATAAAGGTAGCGCAGGCCCATGCCCATCTTGCCCCACAGCGTGCCAGCAATCTGGTTCAGGGTCCGGGCATTTTCCAACTGGTAGATGAGCCGTAGTTGCAGGTGGTCCTGCAGGTTGCCGCCTACGCCCGGCAGTTCATGCACCACGCCGATTCCCAAGCGTTGCAGCAAGTTGCGCGGGCCGATCCCGGAGCGCTGCAGGATACCCGGCGAACCAATGGCCCCGGCGCACAGGACGATTTCCTGGCGCGCCTTGAAGGTCATGCCTTTGCCTTGCCAGCGGGCACTGACGGCGTAGGCCCGGTCATCGCGTAGCAGAACGCGGTTGACTTCGGCTTCGGTGAGGATCGTCAGGTTGGCGCGCTGGCGAACCGGTTTCAGGAAGGCCTTGGCCGCATTCCAGCGCACGCCGGCTTTCTGATTGACCTGGAAGTAGCCGCAGCCTTCATTGTCGCCACCGTTGAAGTCGTCGACATTGGGTATGCCGCTCTGTTCGGCGGCGTTGCGGAAGGCGTCGAGGATCGGCCATGACAGGCGTTGGCGTTCGACCCGCCATTCACCGCCGGCACCGTGCAGTTCGGAATCCCCGGCAAAGTGATTTTCGCTTTGCCGGAACAGCGGCAGCACGTCTTTCCAGGCCCAACCGGAGTTGCCATCGGCGGCCCAGCCGTCGTAGTCCGCGGCCTGACCGCGCATGTAGATCATGCCGTTGATGGAGGAGCAGCCGCCCAGTACCTTGCCGCGCGGATAACTCAAGGCGCGCCCTTGCAGGCCGGGTTGTGCTTCGGTCTTGAAGCACCAATCGGTACGTGGATTGCCGATACAGAACAGGTAGCCGACCGGGATGTGAATCCATGGATAATTGTCGCGTCCGCCGGCTTCGAGCAGCAGCACCCGATGTTGGGGATTGGCCGAAAGCCGATTGGCCAGCAGGCATCCGGCAGGACCGGCGCCCACGATCACGTAATCGTATTCATCGACGACAGGTTGCATCCGCGACCTCATTTTTTGTTTTTGTCTGACCCATCCTAGTTGTTAGTTTTCGTTAAAAGAATGTTAGTTTTTGCGCAACGGCTGTGCGTTTATAAACAGCGATGTGCAAGGAGCGTTCATGTTCGATTGGAATGACCTGCGTTATTTTCTGGAGCTGCAACGCAGCGGCCGCCTGCTGAGCGCGGCACGGCGGCTGAACACGACCCATGCCACCGTGGCCCGGCACATCGAAGCCATCGAGAAAAGCCTGGGGACCGCGCTGTTTATCCAGCACGCCCAAGGCTATGAACTGACCCCGGCTGGCGAGACGCTGCTCAAGCACGCCGAGGCCATGGAGAACGTGGCGTTGCTGGCCCAGGAGGACATTACCCAGTCCAGCGCGCTTTTGGGCAAGATCCGCCTGGGGGTGACCGAGGGGTTGGGTATCATGTTCCTTGCCAGTCGCATGGACGGATTGTTCCAGCGCTATCCAGGGCTGGAGGTGGAACTGGTGGCGGTGCCGCGATTCGTCAGCATCCTCAACCGTGAGGCGGAAATCAGCATTCACCTCGAACGTCCTGCGGCCGACCTGCTGGTGACCCGCAAGCTCACCGACTACAGCCTGGCGCTGTATGCCAGCCAGGCTTACCTGGATCGCTCGCCGCCGTTGCGCAGCCGTGAGGACCTGGCCCGTCACGCCTGGATCGGTT
The DNA here is from genome assembly GCF_001269905.1 of Pseudomonas corrugata. Lineage (GTDB taxonomy): Bacteria > Pseudomonadota > Gammaproteobacteria > Pseudomonadales > Pseudomonadaceae > Aquipseudomonas > Aquipseudomonas corrugata. Next base: position 165,379 of record NZ_LHVK01000005.1, read on the forward strand.
ACGTCGATGACTTGTTGTTCAGTCAGGAGCTGATGTTCCTCAACAGCTTTTGCCGCAACCCGCGGGTGGTGTTCCACAGCACCAGCGTTATCGCCCAGCAACAGGCTGCACGCTCGGGCCTCGGGATCGCCGTGCTGCCGTGCTACATGGCCAGCAACGACCCGGCGCTGGTGCCCTTGCTACCCGACGAAACCCTGCGCCGCAGCTACTGGATCAGCACCCGTCGCGAACTGCACAAATCCGTGCGCCTGCGGGTGCTGTGGGATTACGTGGTGCAGTTGTGCGAGCGGGAGCAGGGGACATTGTTGCCCTGATCTGAATCGGGTGGACATGGCCCTGTGCAAAGCATTTCTGTGGCAAAGGAATTTCTCTGGCAAAGGGATTTTTGTGGCGAGGGGATAAATCCCCTCGCCACAGGTCCTCATGGACAGATATCAGCCCTGGCCGCCCAAGCCCCCTTTTCTGGCCCCCAATGACCTCAAGCCGACACGCCGGCGTGCCGTAACGTGGGAACTGCCAGACCCACAACAAGAAAGGTGCAGCCATGCGCCGCCGAGAGGGGCCTTATGTCGGCAAGCATTCCTTCTGTTCGGTTTCACATCGCGACCCTCACGCTGCTTGGCGCGCTGCTCGCTGGATGCGGCGAAGAGGCCAAGCCGCCTGCGCCCGCGACCCTCAACGCCATGCCCGCCGATGCGGCGCTGGCCCAGGTCTACGACAGCAGTTGCAAGCTCTGCCATGCCAACCCCGGCGCCGGAGCGCCCCTGACCGGCGACGCCAATGCTTGGGCGCCGCGAGTGGCCCAGGGCGCCGACACCCTGCTGGATCACGCGATCAACGGCTACAACGGCATGCCGCCGATGGGCTTGTGCATGCACTGTTCCGAAGAGCAGTTCCTGGCGTTGATCGCCTTCATGTCCGGCCAACAATTTCAGTAGCGGGGGCATGACCATGGACTACTCACGACGCCAATGGCTGCAGCGGGCCGGTGTGGTTGCCGCTTTCGCGGCACTCGGCAGCCAGGGCGCCCTGGCCGAGCTGATGCGCGCGCCACGCCTGATCCCATGGCGCAACTGGTCCGGTGCACAGAGTTGCCTGCCGGCCGCGCGCTTGGCGCCCAAGGACCTTGATGAACTGGTGCAAGTGGTGACCCGTGCCGAAGGACGGATTCGTCCGGTGGGCTCCGGTCATTCCTTCAGCGCTCTGGTGCCCACCGACGGAACCTTGTTGTCGCTGAGTTTTTTCAGCGGCCTGCTGGAGCATGACGCGGCCAGCCTGCAAGCCGAGTTCGGCGGCGGCACGCCGATGTCCCGCATGGGTCCGGCGCTCAAGGTCATCGGTCAGGCGTTGCCGAACATGGCTGACGTGGATTATCAGACCCTGGCCGGCGCCATTGCCACTTCTACCCACGGTACCGGCAAGGCCTTCGGCTCGTATGCGTCCCAGGTCGTCGGCCTGCAATTGGTGACGGCCAGCGGCGAGGTGCTCGATTGCGATGCCAAGCGTCATCCCGAGGTGTTCAAGGCGGGACGTGTGTCGCTCGGAGCGCTGGGGTTGCTGACCCGTGTGCGCTTGCAGAACCGCGCTGCCTATCGGTTGCGCGAGCGCCAATGGGTGGCGAAAACCGAAGAACTGCTGGAAGAGGTGGACGCCAATACCCGGGACAACCAGCACTGGGAAATGCAGGTGGTCACCCATTCCGACTATGCATTGTCGATCACCCTGAACGAAACCACCGATCCGGCCACGCCGCCCATCAGTCCCGAGGAGGAGGGCGGCAACGAATTCGTCACCCTGATCGAGAAGCTCGACAAGTACGGCAGCGACTTTCCGGCGATCCGCCGGTCGTTGCTCAACAGCCTGCGGCTGGTGGCGGACTTCGACGACCGGGTCGGCGATTCCCATGACATTTACGCCAATGCCCGCACCGTGCGTTTCAACGAAATGGAGTATTCAGTGCCGGCCGAGCATGGACCGGCGTGTCTGCGAGAGGTCCTCGCGCTGATCCGCGACAAGGACCTGCGGACCTGGTTTCCCATCGAGTACCGCTACGTGAAGGCTGACGACATCCCCTTGAGCATGTTCGAAGGACGGGACAGTTGTTCGATCTCCGTCCACCAGCATTACCAGATGGACCATCACAATTTCTTCGCCGCCATCGAGCCGATCTTCTGGAAATACCAGGGCCGACCGCACTGGGGGAAATTGCATTCCCTGAACGCCAGGGCGCTCCAGGCACTGTACCCGCGCTGGAACGAATTCATCCAGGTGCGCCAGGCCCTGGATCCCGCTGGGAAGTTTCTGAATGGGCATCTTTCAACGATCCTGGGGGTGAGCTGATGGCTGTCAATCGTCGTGGTTTGCTGAAAGGAACGTTGGGCGCCGGGGTGTTGCTGGCCGGTGTCGGGGCCTGGCTGCGGCCGGATGACCGAGGGGCGCCGTACAGTGATTATTTCCGTCAGTTGAACCGTGAGCTCAAGGCCCATGGCCCCATGCGTCCGGTGATGCTGATCGACTTGGATCGCCTCGATCACAATATCGATGTGGTGAAGGCTTCGGTCCGGCGCGCGGGCAAGCAGTTGCGGCTGGTGGAGAAGTCTCTGCCTTCGCCTCAATTGCTGAAGTACATCGGCGAGCGGGCCGAGACCCGGCGGTTGATGTCGTTTCACCAGCCGTTTCTCAACCACGATGCGCTGCAGTTTCCCGATGCCGATATCCTGCTGGGCAAGCCGCTGCCGGTGCGTTCCGCCGAGCTTTTCTATCAGCTTCACAAAGGGCCGTTCGACCCGTCGCGTCAGTTGCAGTGGCTGCTGGATACGCCCGAGCGCGTTCAGCAATACCAGACCCTGGCCCAAGGGCTGGGTACGCGCATACGGGTCAATATCGAACTGGACGTCGGCCTGCACCGGGGCGGGGTGGCCGATGACGCGGGCCTGGACGCGATGCTCAAGCTGATTCGTGCCCATCCGGCGCAACTGGAATTCGCCGGATTCATGGGCTATGACCCCTTCGTGGGCATGGGCGTGCCCGAACTGTTGGCGAGCCCTGAAACGCTGCTGGCGCGGGTCATGGCGACCTATACCGCTCGGGTGGATTTCGTCCGGTTGCGCTACCCCGACCTGTGGCATCCGGGCCTGACCCTCAACACCGCGGGCAGCCCCAGCTATCGCCTGCATGAACAGGAACGCCTGAGTACCGAAGTGTCGGTGGGAACGGCCATGCTCAAACCCAGTCATTACGACTTGCCATCCTTGAGCGAGCATGTGCCGGCGGCCTACATCGCGACACCGGTACTCAAACGCACTGGCGCGGTGAACATCCCGGCGCTGGACGACAAGTCGCGGATTTTTTCCTGGTGGGACGTGAACCAGCGCGCGACATTCTTTCTCTACGGTGGCAACTGGATGGCCGATTTCGAATCCCCAGCCGGCTTGAAGAGCAACAGTCTCTATGGTCGCAGTTCCAATCAGGAAATGGCCAACGGCTCCGAGGCGGTGGGGCTGGCGGTGGAGGACCAGGTGTTCCTGAGGCCGACCCAGGTCGAGTCGGTGCTGCTGCAGTTCGGTGATCTGCTGGCGGTGCGCGGGGGGCGGATTGTCGAGACGTGGCCGGTTTATAGCTGACTGTGTACTCATGCTCCACTGTCGATCCCTGTGGGAGCCGAGCTTGCTCGCGATAGCGGTGGATCAGTTGGCGAGAATGTTGATTGTGCCGCCGTCATCGCGAGCAAGCTCGGCTCCCACAGGGGATGCAGGTGTTCGCCCGGGTTTTATAGCTCAAACGGAATACTCAGCTTCGCCCAGAGCATCTCGCCTTCGGGGCGGTTCTCCACGTCGAATTCCTTGGCCCAGCGGATCTCGGCGCTGGCGTATTTGAGGAAGGTCAGGTGCAGCGCCGGGCCGATGGCAAAGACCTGGCCGCGCACGCCGTCGTCCACATCCTGCCCGGCAAATTGCACGGTGCGACCGAACTGTTTGTCGTCGGTGGTCTGCTTGAGGTAGTAGCCGTTGAGCCCCACCCTCAGGTTGTCGGTCAGCCGGTAGCTGGCGGAATAGTCGAAGTGGAAAATCTGCCCCGAGCGGTAGTCGGTGTCCTTGTTCTTCCGGTTGAAGCTGTAGGTGGTTTTCATCGACACCTCGGTGTTTTCCGTGGGCAGCCAGGTGAAGGAAAACAGTGGTTTGTAGGTGTAGAAGTTGTTGCTGGTGTTGGCCAGTCGGTCGCGACTGTATTCGCCAGTGGGCACGGTGATTTCCACGGCGGCAGCCAGGGTCAGGTTCTTGCCCATGTCCCAGAGCACGATCGGCGAAATGGTGGTATCGCCCATGCCTTCCCGGGTGTCGCTCATGCCGAACAACGCAACCTCCTGCTTGATCCAGGGCTGGGCGACATAGATCCCCAGTCGCCCGCCGGCGAACCGTAGCGGACTCAGGTAGTCGATGCGCGGGATCACCGCCGTGGACTCGATTTCCACCCCCGGTACCTTGCCGCCCAACGAGCTGATGTCGAATGTCCGGGCTTTGTAATGGTTGTAGTAGAGGTTGAACGCGACCATGTTGTCCGGAAGGCTGTCGACTTCCAGTGGCAACACCAAGAAGCCGTCGGTGCCGGGGCCGATGTTGTCGACTCCGTTTTCGGTGGCCAGGGCGGGCAGCGCAGAGCAGCAGGCCAGGGCCAGGGTCATTTGCAAGGCGAACGTCATGCGGATCGGGTTCATGTGAGGCGCTCATTATTATTGTTGGAGGTACACCGAAGGTCCGAGTCATACAAATAAGCCGTTCGCGGCCGGCCGGGCAGGGTATTGGCGGCCACACAGGGGGGCTTGGGCGGCCAGATTTCGCATCCCTCTTCCCATGGGGGCGTGCTAACGTTTATGAAACAACCGGTTACAAAAACGCCACCTAACGTGCCCCGGAACCCGCCATGCAGATGAAAGTCATCGACCCCACCTATGAGCTGGCGCTGGTTTCGCCATTCCTACTGCAGACCTTGGCCGAAGTCGTGGCGGACAAAGGTTTCGATGCCGCCAGTCTGTGTCGCGGCCTGGGGTTCGGCCTCGACGATCTGCAGGATCCCGCCCAGCGCATTTCCCATCGCCAGGCCGTGGTCATGATTCAACGAGCACTCAAGCTGTTGCCGGATCAGGGACTGGGGCTGTGGGTCGGCGACCGCAACGTGCTCGGTACCCTGGGTCTGCTGGGGCATGTGTTGTCGCTGTGCGAAACCCTGCGCGATGCCTTTGCCCTGGGGATCCGTTATCAACACACCACCGGCGGCATCGCAGTGAGCAGTGTCGAAGAAACCGCTGACCGGATCATGGTCGACGCAACCTGTCGCTTGCCCTTCGTCGAGGTCCAGGTGTTTGCGGTCGAAGAATTCTTCGCCAGCCTGATGGTGTATGGTCGGGCACTGGCGGGCCCGGATTTCAGGCCCCAAGCCGTGGAGTTCATGCACGCGGCGCCGTCCTATGCCTTGGAGTACCAACGGGTCCTGGGACCGGATGTGCGCTTCGGTTGCCGATACAATCGCATGCTGATCGACCTCCACTGGCTGGACGTGCGCCTGCCCAATCATCATCCGCTGGCCCTGCGCCAGGCATTGGCCTTGCTGGAACAGGAAGCGGCCGAGGTCCATCAGAAGATCGATCTGATCCAGGCAGTGGAGCGTGCGATTGCCCGGGACCTGACCCGGGGCAGTCACATCGAGAAAATAGCCGGCGACCTCAACATGAGCGGTCGCACCCTGCGACGGCGCCTGACCGAGCACAACCTGACGTTCGAAACCTTGCTCGAACAGGTGCGTCGCGGCCGGACGCTGAGCTTGCTGGCCAACCCCGAACTGTCCATCGAGCGCATCACCGAAGAGGTTGGCTACAGCGACGTACGCAGCTTCCGCCGGGCCTTCCGACGCTGGACCGGAATGAGCCCCAGTGCATTTCGCAGCGAGGCGGCCGAGAGCTAGTGGCCAGATAGCCCCCTCACCATCAATACCGGCTGACCCAGCGTTTTCGCGAGCAAGCCCGCTTCCACAAGGGATGTGCATGGCTGTGAACTGACTGGTGGTGCTTGTCAGAAAAAACCGACAGGAGTACAAATGTACTCCATGACGACTCTCACTCCCCGCCGCACCGCCATCCTGACCTTCATCCGCGAACGTATCGCCGAACAGGGCCAGCCTCCCAGCCTCGCTGAAATCAGCGAGGCGTTCGGTTTCGCCTCCCGCAGCGTGGCCCGCAAGCATGTGCTGGCGTTGACCGAAGCCGGTTTTATCGAAGTCAATCCGCACCAGGCCCGAGGCATCCGCTTGCTGAACCAGCCGCGGCGGCCCGAGCTGCTGGACGTGCCGGTGCTGGGGCGCGTGGCCGCCGGCCGGCCGATCGGCGCCGATGCCGAGGTTCACGACCGCCTGATGCTGGACCCGGCGATTTTCACCCGGGCACCGGATTACCTGCTGCGGGTCCAGGGCGACTCGATGATCGGCGACGGCATCCTCGACGGCGACCTGGTGGGTGTCCAGCGCACGCCCCAGGCCGCGAACGGACAGATCGTGGTGGCGCGGCTCGACGGTGAAGTCACCATCAAGCGCTTTGAGCGAGTCGGCGAGCGGGTGCGCTTGCTGCCGCGCAATCCGGCCTATCAGCCGATCATCGTCGAGGCCGACCAGGACCTGGCGATAGAAGGGGTGTTCTGTGGCCTGTTGAGGCAAGGCTGATGGGCGCGGTCGTTGCGCTGGACACGCTGTTCAATGGCGGCCAGGTCTGGAAAGGCCGGCCTGCGCCTCCGGCCGCCAGTCCGCAACCCACCGGCCATGCCGCACTGGACGCGGCATTGCCCAGTGGTGGCTGGCCGGAAGCAGCGTTGACGGAAATCCTTCTCGCCGCGCCGGGCCTGGGCGAGTTGCAACTGGTGTGGCCGACCCTGGCGCGACTGTCTGCGCAAGGGGAGCGGATCGTGCTGGTGGCACCGCCGTTCGTGCCCTATCCCCAGGCCTGGCAGAGCGCCGGGGTGGACCTGAGCCAACTGTCGGTGATCCGGGCCGATGAGCGCGATGCCCTGTGGGCCGCTGAACAATGCCTGCGTTCGGGCAGTTGCGGGGCGGTGCTGTGCTGGCCACGCCAGGCGGACGATCGTGCCTTGCGTCGCCTGCAAGTGGCCGCGGAAACCGGCCAGACCCTGGCGTTCGCCTGGCGTCCTGTCCAGGAAGCCATCAATCCGTCGCCGGCCGCCCTGCGCATTGTCATCGATGCCGGGCCCGGACAACTGCGCGTGCTTAAATGCCGCGGTGGTTTGGTCCGTTCGGCACCGATTGCCTTTGCCCACACCACGCCAACAGAGCATTGAGGTTGCGATGCGCTGGGTCTGTATCCTCTTTCCGCAATTGGCGTTGGACGCTGCGCTGCGTCAGCGCCCCGATCCAGAGGAGCCCCTGGCGCTGTTGACCGGCCCGGCCCAGCGTCGGGTGCTGCAAGCGGTCAACGAGCCCGCACGGGCCCTGGGCCTGCGTCCCGGTCAGACCATGGCCGCCGCCCAGGCCCTGAGCAAAGGCTTTGCCACCGCTGAGTACGACGCGGCGCAGATCGAGCACTGGCAACAGTTCCTGGCGGCCTGGGCCTACCGGTTCAGCTCCCAGGTCAGCGTGCATTACCCGCGCACGGTGCTGTTCGAGATCGAGTCGAGCCTGGGCCTGTTCGGGCCCTGGCCGGTCTTCGAGGCACGGCTGCGGGCCGAACTGACAGAGTTGGGGTTTCGTCATCGCATCGTCGCGGCCCCGAACCCGGTGGCGGCGCGAGTGCTCGCCAATGCCCATGACGCCTTGGTGGTACCGGATGCCGAGAGCCTGCAACAACGCCTGTGGCAAATGCCGGTGGATCGGATCGGCCTGCCCCCCGACGTCGCCACGGCATTGTCGCGCATGGGGCTGCGCTGCCTGGAACAGGTCCAGGACTTGCCTCGGCACACGCTGGCACGGCGCTTCGAAGCCCAGGTCCTCAAACACCTCGACGCATTGATCGGCAGTCGCACCCTGGCGCTGTCGTTCTACCTGCCGCCGGACCGTTTCGATGTGCGCATCGAACTCAACTACGACGTCCAGTCCCATCAGGCGCTGCTGTTCCCGTTACGCCGGCTGACCGGTGACCTGTCGGCCTTCCTGTGTGGCCGGGACAGTGGCGTGCAGCGTTTTGACCTGCACCTGGAACACGCCGGGTTGCCGGACACGATCATCAAGGTCGGCCTGCTCAGTGCCGAGCGGGACCCCTCGATGCTCTTCGAACTGGCCCGTGGCCGTCTGGAACAGGTGCAGGTCGAGGCGCCAGTGCGTGGCTTTCGCTTGTGCGCCGAGGACCTGCCGAGCTTCGTGCCCCAGCGCCTGGAGCTGTTCGATGAGCGTCCCCAGCAGTCCTTGCCTTGGGAGCAACTGCGGGAGCGGTTGCGCGCACGGTTGGGGGACGAGGCGGTTCAGGGCCTGGGGTTTCGCGACGACCATCGACCGGAGTGTGCCTGGCAGATGACACCTCAGCCCCGGCCCCAGGCCAGCGTGGTGCGCAGCGGTGTGCAGCGTCCCGGCTGGCTGCTGGACGAACCCCAGGCGTTGCCGGAAGGTCAGGTGCGCGTCCTCATGGGCCCGGAGCGCCTCGAGACCGGCTGGTGGGACGGCGCCGACGTGCGCCGCGATTACTACCTGGTCGAAACCCGTGGGGGGCAACGGGGCTGGGCTTATCGACCGGTGGGCGAGGGTGGTCCGCTATGGTTGCAGGGCTGGTTCGCATGAACGTCGACTATGCCGAACTGCATTGCCTGTCGAATTTCAGTTTCCAGCGTGGTGCCTCCAGCGCATTGGAACTGTGTCGCCGGGCCAGCCAACAAGGCTATCGGGCACTGGCGATCACCGACGAGTGCACGTTGGCCGGCATCGTTCGCGCCTGGCAAGCGGCCAAGGAACTGAACCTGCAATTGATCGTCGGCAGCGAGATCCGGATCGAACACGGTCCGAAACTGGTGCTGCTGGTGGAAAATCTTGAAGGCTACCAAGCCTTGTGCCGGTTGATCACCCGTGCCCGCCGTCGTAGCGAGAAGGGCCACTATCGCATCGTGCGGGAAGACTTCGACGACCCCATGCCAGGGTTGTTGGTGCTGTGGGTACCCGATGGCAAAGACGCCGAAGAGCAGGGCCGCTGGCTTCAGTCGGTCTTCGCCGGGCGCCTGTGGCTGTCGGTCCAGTTGCACTGCGGACAGGACGACCGGCGTCGCCTGGCCGACTTGCTGGCGCTGGCGGACCGCCTGACACTGCCTGCTGTCGCCACGGGCGATGTGCACATGCACGTGCGCGGTCGTCGCGCCTTGCAGGACACCATGACCGCCATCCGGCATCACGTCACGGTGGCCGAGGCCGGCCAACGCCTGCACCCCAACGGCGAGCGCCATCTGCGTAGTCTCCAGGCCCTGGCTGATCTCTATCCCCGCAGATTGCTCGATGAAACCCTGGTGATCGCCCGGCGTTGTACCTTCGACCTGGGTCAGTTGCGCTATGAATACCCTCGGGAGTTGGTGCCCGAGGGGCATGATCCGGCGTCGTGGTTGCGGGAACTGACCGAGCGGGGCCTGCGCGAGCGCTGGAAGAAAGGTGTGGAGGAGCGGATTCGGCGACAGATCGACACCGAGCTGGAACTGATCGCCGAGTTGGGCTACGACAGCTACTTCCTCACCGTGCAGGACATCGTCAGCTTTGCCCGCCAGCGCAACATTCTCTGCCAGGGGCGCGGGTCGGCGGCCAACTCGGCGGTGTGTTATGCCCTGGGCATCACCGAAATCGACCCGAGCCGAACCAACCTGTTGTTCGAGCGGTTCCTGTCCCGAGAGCGCAACGAGCCGCCGGACATTGACGTGGATTTTGAACATGAGCGCCGCGAAGAGGTGTTGCAATACGTCTTCCAGCGCTACGGTCGCCATCGCGCAGCACTGACGGCAGTGGTCAGCAGTTACCATGGCGCCGGGGCGGTGCGGGACGTCGCCAAGGCCCTGGGCCTGCCACCGGATCAGGTCAACGCATTGGCCGACTGTTGCGGTCGCTGGAGCGATGAGGCGCCTCCCGTGGAGCGTCTGCGCGAGGGTGGTTTCGACCCGGACACTCCGATCTTGCGCCGGGTGCTGGGCCTGACCCAGCAACTGATCGGCTTTCCCCGGCACCTGTCCCAGCATCCCGGCGGCTTCGTGATTTCCCAGCAACCCCTGGATACCCTGGTGCCGGTGGAAAACGCCGCCATGGCCGAGCGCACCATCATCCAGTGGGACAAGGACGACCTGGATGCGGTCGGGCTGTTGAAAGTGGATATCCTGGCCCTGGGCATGCTCAGCGCAATCCGTCGGTGTTTCGATTTGATCGAGCACTATCGGGGGCAGCGATACACCTTGGCGGGTTTACCCCGTGAAGATACCGCCACCTTCGAGATGATCAGCCGTGCGGACACCATCGGTGTGTTCCAGATTGAATCACGGGCGCAGATGGCGATGTTGCCCAGGCTCAGGCCCAAGAGTTTCTACGACCTGGTGATCGAAGTGGCGATCGTGCGGCCGGGGCCGATCCAGGGCGGCATGGTGCACCCGTACCTGAAGCGGCGAAATGGAGAGGAAGCCGTCACCTACCCGTCGCAAAAACTGGAGGTAGTGCTCGGGCGTACCCTGGGCATTCCGTTATTCCAGGAGCAGGTCATGCAGATCGCCATCGTGGCGGCCGACTATACCCCCGGCGAAGCGGACCAGTTGCGCCGTTCCATGGCCGCCTGGAAACGTCACGGCGGGCTTGAGCCGCACCGCGAGCGCCTGGCAGAGGGGATGGAGCGCAACGGCTACACCGCCGAATTCGCCGCGCAGATCTTCGAACAGATCAAGGGCTTCGGCAACTACGGTTTCCCGGAGTCCCACGCCGCCAGTTTCGCCTTGCTGACCTATGCCAGCAGCTGGCTCAAATGCCACGAGCCGGCAGCGTTCGCCTGCGCCCTGATCAACAGTTGGCCCATGGGGTTCTACAGTCCGGACCAGATCCTGCAGGATGCCCGCCGGCATCAATTGCAGATCCGTCCGGTGGACGTGCGCGCCAGCGATTGGGATTGCAGTCTCGAGCCTCTGGAGGGGCGGCAACCGGCGATCCGCATGGGCTTGCGTCTGATCAAAGGCTTTCGTGAAGACGATGCCCGGCGTATCGAGGCGGCCCGTCTGCAGCGGGCGTTCAGTGACGTGGCCGACCTGGGCGAGCGCGCGCAACTCGATGCCCGTGCCCAGGCGCAATTGGCTGACGCCGGGGCCTTGCGTGGTTTGGCCGGTGATCGCCATCGTGCGCGTTGGGAAGTGGCCGGTGTGGAAAAGCAATTGGGTCTGTTTGCCGGGCTGCCCCGCCAGGAAGAACCGTCGGTGAATCTGCCCAAGCCCTCGCTGGGGGAGGACCTGTTCGCCGACTACGCCACCCTTGGCACAACACTGGGTCCTCATCCTCTGGCCTTGTTGCGGCCTGAACTGCGTGCCCGACGCTGTCGCAGCTCGCGGGAGTTGCAGGGGGTGGAACATGGCCGCAATGTCAGCGTCGCCGGGCTGGTCACTGGTCGCCAGCGCCCCGGCACGGCCAGTGGCGTGACCTTCGTTACCCTGGAAGATGAATTCGGCAACCTCAACGTGGTGGTCTGGCGCGACCTGGCGGAGCGTCAGCGCAAGGTCCTGGTGGGCTCGCAGTTGCTTCGGGTCGATGGGCGCTGGGAAAGCGTCGGCGAAGTCCGTCACCTGATTGCCGGGCGCTTGAGCGACCTGACCGGGTTGCTGGCGGGCATCAACGTGCGCAGCCGCGATTTTCGCTGAGCCCGTTGTCATCTGGCCACGGGTGCTTTTGGCTCGGCCGGCATGAAACCAAATGCCAACCTTGCGCTCGAAGGTCTGAGCACAAGGGGCTCGCGACTTGCCGATTCCCAGCAGCCATTCGAGGTTCAGAGTCGCCCATGCAGTTCTTATCCCAGCCTCACGGATGTCCCGGGTGGGACGGTGAAATGGCCCGGCGCATCCGGGCGTACGATTGGCGCCAGACCGAACTGGGCCCTATCGAACATTGGTCCGCCAGCTTGCGCAGTGCTGTCCAGGTATTGCTGGCTTCACCCTTGCCGATGGTCATGTTATGGGGTCGCCAGGGCTTCATGATCTACAACGACGCCTACGCCGAGTTCGCTGGCGGGCGTCATCCCTATCTGTTGGGCTGCGCGGTGGAACTGGGCTGGCCGGAAGTGGCCGAGTTCAATCGTCACGTGCTGGACGTATGCCTGGCCGGAGGCACGTTGTCCTATCGCAGCAAGGAACTGGTCCTGTTGCGTGATGGCAAGCCCGAAGATGTGTGGATGGACCTTTTCTACAGCCCGGTGCCTGGCGATGATCAGGCTCCCGCCGGGGTGCTGGCAATTGTTGTGGAAACCACCGAGCTGGTCTTGTCAGAGCGGGCTCGCCAGGCAGCGGAACGCAGTTATCGCGCCGTCAATGAACGCATCCAGCTGGCCCTTTCGGCCGGGCCACTGCTGGGCTCGTTTGTCTGGGATGTCCAAGCCGATACGCTGTCCGGCGACGAGCGTTTCGCCCGCACTTTCGACTATCCGCCAGACACGCCGCTGGAGGCATTGCCCATCGAGATTGCCCGCCAACGTATCCACCCCGATGACCTCGATGAGGTCAATCAGCGCATTGAACTGACCTTGCGCACGGGGTCGCCCTTGAATGTCGAATACCGGGTGCGTCGTCCCGAAGGCGATGACCTGTGGGTGCAGGCCAGCGGTCGATGCGAGTTCGATGCGTTGGGCGAGCCACTGCGTTTCCCCGGTGTGCTGATTGACATCAACGAACGCAAGACCGCCGAGGCGTCGCTGCTCAGATTTACCCGTGACCTGGAACAGCGGGTCGCCAATGAGGTCCAGGCGCGGCTGGCGGCCGAAGAGCAGTTGCGCCAGTCGCAAAAACTCGAGGCTATTGGCGGCCTCACCGGCGGCGTCGCCCATGACTTCAACAACCTGCTGCAAGTGATCGCTGGCAACCTGCACTTGCTGGCACGTCACGAGCCGGACAATGCCAATGTGCAGCGCAGGATCAGTGCCTCCATCGAGGCGGTGGAGCGGGGCGCCAAGCTGTCATCGCAACTGCTGGCCTTTGCCCGCCGCCAGCCGCTGTCGCCGGCGGTCTACAACCCACGTCGCATCTATGACGACCTGGAGGAGTTGCTGCAACGTGCCTTGGGCGAGACCATCCGGATCGAAGTGACCCTGCCCGACGAGCCCTGGTGCATCCATGTGGATCGCAACCAGCTGGAAAATGCCCTGCTGAACCTGGCGATCAATGCCCGCGATGCCATGGGTGGCGAAGGCACCATCCAGATACGGGGCGAGAACATCGTGCTCGACGAAGTCTCCTGTGCCGGCAAAGGCATCCCGGCGGGTGACTATGTGCGGTTGTCGGTGATCGACAGTGGCACAGGCATGCCGCCGGATATTCTCAGCCAGGTATTCGAGCCGTTTTTCACCACCAAGAGCGATGGCCAGGGCACCGGGTTAGGCCTGAGCATGGTGTTCGGGTTCGTCAAGCAGAGCGGCGGGCATATCGAGATAACCAGCGACCTGGGCCAGGGCACGCGGGCGCAGATGTACTTTCCTCGCAGCTTGCAGCCTGAAGCCAGAGAGCAGCCCCACGACTACACGCCTCAGCCCGGCAGACATGAGACGATCATGGTGGTGGAGGACAACGATGCGGTGCGCAGTGCATCGGTGGAGTTGCTTGAGCAGTCCGGCTATAGAACCCTCACTGCTGTCAACGCCGATGCGGCCATGAAGCTGTTGCTCGAAGGCGCCAAGGTAGACCTGATTTTCACCGATGTGGTCATGCCCGGCCTGATCAAGAGTTCCGACCTGGCGGCCTGGGCCAAGGTGCAGACGCCACCAGTGCCGGTACTGTTCACGTCAGGTCACACACGGGACATCATTTCCCGCAACCATCAACTGAGCCCCGACACCCATCTGCTGGGTAAACCCTATGGGCCGGAAGCGTTGACCCGTATGGTCCGGTCGGTGCTTGGCGGTTGATCGCGCTGCCGCAAACAAATGGAACCGAAGCCGTCGCGTTCCCTTCGAATGATCAAGGCCGGTCATCAACCCGGTCTCAGTCACGAAGAGGTGCCCATGAACGATGATCGTGCAAACACTGCGCAACAAGGTCAGACACAGAACCCGTCACCACGCAACGACCCGGCTATCGATCCCCAACTGCCTGGTGCCAGGCCGATCAGCCCGGCTGGAGCGGACCAGGCCCAGAGCGCTGCAGAGGAGGTCGATCAGAAGAAACACCACCAGGAAAATGACAACACCTTCAGTCCTGGCTTCAAGCCCGATCCTGACCGGCCGAAGTCCGGCGATGACACTGACGCCGATATCGACACCGACGGCGGCTGATCGACCTGCGCAAGAAAGGCTCGTCCTCCTGGAGGGCGAGCCTTTTTACGTTCACTGCCAGGAAAAACTACTTGCTGGGGTGTGCGGCCTGGAGTTTCTTGGCCAGTTCCAGATGGTGCTGCAGATCCGGCAGCATCTTCTGGGCGAACGCCTTGAGCTCGGTATTGCCGGGCTTCTTGTCGTCCGTCACGGTCTCGGCTTCTTTCTTGAACAGGGTGATGGTTTCTTCGTGGGCCTTGACCTGATTGTTGGCATAGGCGGCATCGAAGGATTCATCGCGCATATCGAGAATCTTGGCCTTTGCCTTTTTCACCAGTGTGGTTTCGTCCGGCACTTCGATGTCGTGCTTTTTCGCCAGGGTCATCAACTCCTGGTTGGCTTTGGTGTGGTCGGAAATCATCTTGTTGGCGAACTCCTTGACGTCCGCCGATGCGCTTTTTTCCAGCGCCAGTTTGCTGGTTTCGATTTCCGCAATGCCACCGGCTGCCGCGTTGTCGACAAAGTCGTTGGAGCTCGCGGCCCATGCCATGCCCATGCTGGTACTCAGGGCAACTGCCAGGCCGAGTTGACGCAGGGTAAATCCGTCCATAGGTATTCTCCGAACAGGTTGTACAAGTGATCTTGATGTCACTGTTCAATGGAGGGCGACGTGAGGGCAAAGGTTTGATCGCAAAGCGACACGGTACGACGAACGGTCGCCGCTGGTCGGATTGGCGGTCGACAGAACCCCGTCGGCAAGGCCATCCTGATGGTTGAGGCGCCCCTCGAAGGCGCCTGTCATTGACCGTCAGAAGGAGGTGTTCCATGCCGGTGTCCCATGATCTGTGCCAGGATCTCAAGTGCGAAAAAGACCACATCCAGCAAAAGCGCAGCGAGAATCCAAGACTCGACTCGCTGCTTCAAAAATACTCCCAGCTTGATGCCGAGGTGGTAGACGCCGAGAAACCGACGTCCGCCGCACTGTCCGACGTTGCCCTGGAGACGCTCAAGAAGAAACGATTGCAGGTCAAGGACGAGATCATGGAGCACTTGCGCAAGTAACCTGATGGCGCGGGGGCTGTTTCCGTGGCGGGATTCAGCGAAACGTCGCACCGCTCCGCGGACTGCGAAGCGGCCCCCGCTCTTTAACCCAATGCATCAACTCAGCGGATCCCAGCGCTGAGACCAATCGCTGCCGCTCTTGACGATTGTACGCAGCACTTCGAACGCCTGTTGCAACGCCGCCGAATCCCGGTCCCGGGAATAGACCAGGTAAGTCGGATAGTTGAATTCCGGTGCCTTGGGCACTCGTTCCAGGATGCCGCTGTCCAGGTAGCTCTGCACGACCCGTGTGCGGAAGTAGCCGCTGCCGCCGTTTTCCAGGATGTATTGCAAGGCCAGGGGACCGAGGTTGAAGGTGACTGCAGCCTTGGCCTTGTCTGGCAGGGCGGTATCGTGCTGGCGACGGAAATCGATGCCCCAGTCGATGTACACGTAGGGCTCCGGGTGGCTGGCCAGGCGCACCAGGATCAGTTTCTCTTCCAGGAGCTGTTCAACCTGCAGTCTCGGCCAGTATTCGGGCTGATACACCACCGCAGCATCCAACAGGCCCAGCTCCAGCTGTTGCAGCAGTTTCTCGCCGTCGCGGATGTCCATGCGCAAGGCATGGCCGGGAATCGCCCGACGCAGTTCACGGGCCCAACTGAGCATCAAGGGATTGCACAGGCTGACCTCGCCACCGATGTGCAGGACATTGCGATAGCCCTCGGGCAACGGCAGGTCCCGGCGGGCCGCTTCCCAGGTCTGCACGAGCTGGTTGGCGTAGACGACGAAGGCCTCGCCGTCGGTGGTCAGTCGCGCGCCGGCTCGGTTGCGCACGAACAGCGCGCAGCCAAGCTGGCTTTCGAGTTTCTGTACCCGAGCGGTAATCGCCGTCTGGGTGACATGCAGCCTGTCGGCCGCTGCGGCGAGACTGCCGTGGCGGACAATTTCCAGGAAGGTGCGGGCGAGGTCGATGTCCATGGTCAGGCCGATGCGGGGGATGCGGCATTGTAAGAGCTGGCACGCCTCCCCGATACCGACAATCACTGGACGGCTTCGGCCTCCGTCATCCGCGCCCATGGCGCAACCAGGCGTTCCGGCGTGCGACAGGCCTTGCGTTTGAACACGAAGTTGCGGCACTTTTCGGCAAAACCGTGGCGATTTTCTACCATGTCGCGCTGCATGTACTGGAGCTCGCCATCACGACATGCCTGGATCGCCGGCAGGCTTCGTTCGGTCTTGCGGGCCCGGATGGTTTCATAGGCTGGATCGTGCCATGCACCGTTGGCCCGTTGCAGCAACCACAGGCCGAACTCGTCGGGGCAGCGTGGACCGATTTCCTGGACCATGCCATAGCGCAACGCCTGGCGGGCGCTGATGGGCAGGCAGTCCTGGGTCAGTGTCCAGGCCAGGTCCGGCCCAACGGCGCGAGGCAGGCTGTAGGTCCAGTATTCGGAGCCGTACAGGCCCATGGTTGCATAATGGGGATTGAGCACGATGTCGCTGCGTGCCAGCACGACATCGGCGGCCAGGGCCAGCATCACACCGCCCGCGCCGGCATTGCCCGTGAGACCACTGACGACCATCTGCCGGGCGCTCAACAGCTCCAGACAGACATCGTCGATGGCTTGGATGTTGGCCCAGGCCTCCAGGCCCGGTTGAGCGGCGGCCTGAATCACGTTCAGGTGCACACCGTTGGAAAAACTGCCACGCCCGCCGCGGATCAACAGCACTCGGGTAGGCCTGGACTTGGCCCAGCGTAGCGCGTCCACCAGGCGCCGGCATTGCTCGGTGCTCATCGCACCGTTATAGAACTCGAAGGTCAGTTCACCCACATGGCCGCATTCCCGGTAGCGAATGGGTTGATAAGCCTCGTTACTGAACGGCTGTCGGGCCAATGAGCTGTCGAGTACCGGCACGCCGTCGAGTCGCCCCGACAGTACATGTCGCGCCGGCCGCTTGAAGGTCTGTTCACCGGGGCGCGGTTTTTGGCGCAGGGCGCCGATCCAGAGGCTCGCATCACCGGTTGCCACCAGCACCGCATCGTCACGCACGGCCAGCAGCGCACCAGGCAGGCCACGACGGCTATCCAGATGGGCGTCATACAGATAGAACTGGTTTCCAAGCAGGCTCGCCAGCACGCCTGGCTGACCATCGGCGGCGTCGATGCTGCGCTTGATGAACACCGCGCTGTCGTGCCAGCTGAACGTGCGATCATCCTGAGTCATATTCGGCCGCAGACGCCCGACCACGTCATGACGGCTGTAGTCCAGCGGTACCGGGACGAAACCGCTGGCAAATTTTTCCACGACTTCGCGGATGCAGCGGATGGCCGCATCGCTGACCGGACCGTTATACAACTCTGATTTGCGCAGACCTTCGGGCAGGATGAATTCGCAGGTGGCCCAGATCGGCCCGGCATCCATTTCCTCCACCGCTTGTAACGCCGTGACGCCCCAGCGTTCGGGTTGCCGCATGATGGCCCAGTCCAGCGCGCTGGCACCACGATCACCGACGATGCCCGGATGGATGATGACCACCGGCCGTCGGAGATTACGCCACAGTTGCTCGGGTACCCGGTCCTTGAGAAAGGGACAGATCACCAGGTCGGCCCCGCTTTGTTCGATCTGCCGACACACCGAATCCGGATCGGTGAACAACACCACGCTGGGACGATGCCCAGCCTCGCGCAGGTCCAGCCAGGCGCGTTGGGTCAGGCCGTTGAACGCGGTCGACAGCAGGATGATTTTCAATGTGGACATGAAATTCTCTTCCTTGAGATGAGCAAGTACCGGCTCCCGATGAGCCGTCCCTGGCTTCTGATGGAGGCGCTAAATTAGCGCTTGGAAGGCGAGCGGCCACTGACCGGGATCAAGGTTGCGTACGCAAGGCGAAATCGGGGAGGGGGCAGAAATGCGAATCCCGCCACGGGGGCGGGATTCGTTACAACCGGGGGCGCCCAGCGCGGGCGTGCAGTCTCAGGCCGGGAACAGCTCGGAGAGCTTCATCGACAGCATCATGTCGCCTTCGACACGCAGTTTGCCGCCCATGAACGCTTGCATGCCGTCGGTTTCACCGCTGACGATGCCCTTGAGGGTTTCGCTGTCCATCACCAGTGTGCAGTTGGCATCGGCATTTTCGCCTTCCTGCAATTCACAGGTACCGTCCTTGACGATCAGGGCGTACTGTTTGTCTTCGTCGGTGATATTGAAACCGAATACCAGGTCCAGGCCGGCAGCGGCGGCTGGGTTGAATTTTTCTTTCATCTTTTGTACGGCGTCGATTACGGAGGTCATGGTTTCGATCCTTATCGGGTTGATACAGCAAGGGTCTACGATTAATTCGGCCTCAGCGAAAGGTGATGAGGTCCGGGGTCTTCAGCAGTTGCAGGTGAGCATGACTGTTGAAAGAAGCCAGGGCCACGTCGCGCCCCCTGAATTTCAGGTGGTTGAGCGAGGTGTTGACAATTTGCCAGTTCAGTTCGAACGCCTGTTGGGCCGGTATCCGGGTGATCAGGTGGAGCAGGGCGGTAATCGTGCCGCCGGATGTGAACACGGCGATCTTGTGGCTGCTGTCGGCCTGTTCCAGGATGCGCTGCAGGCCGGCCTGGACCCGCTCGACGAAACCCTGCCAGCTCTCCAGCCCGGGCGGGTCATATTGGCCGCTGAGCCAGCGCTCGATCACGAGGGCGAAAATGCGTTGGAATTCTGCACGGTTCTGCGCGGCATTTCGCAGGATGTACAGGGCCTCGGGTTCCTGGGGCAGCATGTCCGGCAGCAGGGCGCGGATCACTGCGTCGGCATCGAACTCGTTGAACGCAGCATCGGTTTCCACTTCGGGAACCGGAATTCCGGCTGCGGACATCTGGCCCAAGGCGCCGCTGGCGGTATCCTGCTGACGACGCAGGTCACCCGAGAGGCAACGATCGAACACCACACCGAGCTCCGCCAGGTGGTTGCCCAGCACCTCTGCCTGGCGTATGCCATTGGGTGAAAGGACATCGTAGTTGTCCGCACCAAAGGAGGCCTGGCCATGTCGAATCAGATAGATACTGCCCACGTCCGCGTCATCCCGGTACGTTGAAGGTTTGGCGAGGTTATGAGGATGACAGTGTGCTGTCAATGAAAAAACATACGCTTGTTTGAAATGTCCGTTACAGCCTTGTCCAGCCGGGGCCGGGCTTAAGGTAACCACAGGTTTCCCGGCTGGTAGCGACGCAGGCGCATGGGTATGCTGGGAACGTTTAGAGTCCGCCGTCGAGCGGCGAGTCGAGAATCAATTAGGAGTGATCGTGGAGTTCTTTATCGAATACGCCGGGTTTCTGGCCAAGACCGTGACGCTGGTCATCGCCATTCTGGTGGTGCTGGCCAGTTTTGCTGCCTTGCGCAGCAAGGGACGACGCAAGGCGGCCGGCCAGTTGCAGGTGAGCAAACTCAACGACTTCTACAAGGGCCTGCGCGAGCGCCTGGAACAGACGCTGCTGGACAAGGATCAGCTCAAGGCCCTGCGCAAGAGCGAAGGCAAGGCTGAAAAGGCGCAGAAGAAACAGAAGGAAAAGCCGGCGGCCAAGACCCGTGTGTTCGTGCTGGATTTCGACGGCGATATCAAGGCATCGGCCACCGAGAGTCTGCGCCATGAGATCACCGCGCTGCTGACCCTGGCGACGCCGAAGGATGAAGTGGTACTGCGCCTGGAAAGCGGTGGCGGCATGGTCCACAGCTATGGACTGGCTTCGTCGCAACTGGCGCGGATCCGTCAGGCCGGCATACCGCTGACCGTGTGCATCGACAAAGTCGCGGCCAGCGGCGGGTACATGATGGCCTGCATTGGCGAGAAGATCATCAGTGCGCCTTTCGCCATCCTTGGCTCCATCGGCGTCGTGGCCCAGCTACCGAACGTCAACCGCCTGCTGAAGAAACATGATATCGACTTCGAAGTCCTGACCGCCGGCGAGTACAAGCGCACGCTGACGGTGTTTGGCGAAAACACCGAGAAAGGCCGGGAGAAATTCCAGCAGGACCTGGACATCACTCATGACTTGTTCAAGAACTTCGTGTCCAACTACCGTCCGCAACTGGCCATTGACGAAGTGGCGACCGGCGAGGTCTGGCTGGGTGTCGCCGCGCTTGGCAAGCATCTGGTGGACGAGTTGAAGACCAGCGACGAATACCTGGCCGACCGGGCCAAGAGCGCCGAGCTTTACCACCTGCACTATGCCGAACGCAAAAGCCTGCAGGAGCGCGTCGGCATGGCGGCCAGCGGCTCGGTGGATCGTGTGCTGTTGAGCTGGTGGAGCCGATTGACCCAGCAGCGGTTCTGGTAACTCTGCTCCCTCAATCCTGTGGGAGCGAGCCTGCTCGCGATAGCGGTCTGTCAGTCACTGCAGCATCGACTGGATCACCGCCATCGCGAGCAGGCTCGCTCCCACACTGATCTTCGGTGATTGCTGGAAATAAAAAAGCCCTGAGCCGGAATGTCCGGTCCAGGGCTTTTTCATTGCAGCGGGCTCAGCGGCGACGAAACAGCGGCAGCGGTTCGTCAGTGGCAGCCTGGTAGGTCACCGAGAAGTCCTTGAGGCTTTCGAGAGCTTCGTAGGGGTCCTTGTCGGCACGCAGGGCGAACGCGTCGAAACCGCAGCGGCGCATATAGAACAGCTGGTCGCGCAGCACATCGCCAATGGCCCGCAGTTCGCCCTTGAAGCCGTAGCGATCACGCAGCAGGCGAGCGTTGGAGTAGCTGCGGCCGTCGGTGAAGGCCGGGAAGTTCAGCGCGATGACCTGGAGCTGATTGGCGTCGTCGCCAATCTCTTCCGCTTCCTCGTCGGCGTCCAGCCACACACCCAGGCCGCCGTCGCGGGCCTTGAGGTAGTGCGAATGGTCACGCCACAGGGCCAGGGGCACGATCAGGTCGTCGCAGTTGGAAATACCATCGAGGGTCGCGTCCTTGGGCAGCAGGTGCCAGGTTTCGTCGATGACCTCGTTGTTCTTAATGATTCGCTGCATAGACGCGTTCCTTGAAGAGGTCGATGCCGATACGTTGGTAAGTGTCGATGAAACGCTCGTCTTCGGTACGTTGTTCGATGTACACGTCGATCAGCTTCTCGATCACGTCGGGCATGTCGTCCTGGGCAAACGAAGGACCGAGGATCTTGCCCAGGCTGGCGTCGCGGGTGCCGCTGCCACCCAGGGAAACCTGGTAGAACTCTTCGCCTTTCTTGTCCACGCCGAGGATGCCGATGTGGCCGACATGGTGGTGACCACAGGCGTTCATGCAACCGGAAATATTCAGGTCCAGTTCGCCGATATCGAACAGGTAGTCCAGGTCGTCGAAACGACGCTGGATCGATTCGGCGATCGGGATCGACTTGGCGTTGGCCAGGGAGCAGAAGTCGCCGCCCGGGCAGCAGATCATGTCGGTCAGCAGGCCGATGTTCGGCGTGGCGAAGCCTTGCTCGCGCAGCTCGCCCCACAGGGTGAACAACTGGCTCTGTTCGACGTCTGCCAGGATGATGTTCTGCTCGTGGGACGTGCGCAGCTGACCGAAGCTGTAGCGTTCGGCCAGGTCGGCGACGGCGTCCAGCTGTTTGTCGGTAATGTCGCCTGGCGCAACACCGGTCGGCTTCAGGGACAAGGTGACCGCGATGTAGCCAGGCTTCTTGTGGGCCAGGGTGTTGCGGCTGCGCCAGCGGGCGAAGCCCGGATGTTCCTTGTCGAGTGCGGCGAAGTCCTGGTTGTCCAGGGCCTTGTATTGCGGGTCGACGAAGTGCCTGGCAACGCGGTGGACTTCGGCCTCGGTCAGGGTTGTCTGGCCGCCACGCAGGTGAACCATTTCGGCTTCGACCTTCTCGGCGAACACTTCTGGTGTCAGCGCCTTGACCAGGATCTTGATCCGCGCCTTGTACTTGTTGTCGCGACGGCCATAGCGGTTGTACACCCGCAGGATGGCGTCGAGGTAGCTCAGCAGGTCCTGCCAGGGCAGGAACTCATTGATGAATGCACCCACCACCGGCGTGCGACCGAGGCCACCGCCCACCAGCACGCGGAAGCCCAGTTCGCCTGCAGCGTTGTAGACCGCCTCCAGGCCGATGTCGTGGACTTCGATGGCGGCGCGGTCCGAGGTCGAGCCGTTGATGGCGATCTTGAACTTGCGCGGCAGGTAAGCGAATTCCGGGTGGAAAGTGGTCCACTGACGGACGATCTCGCACCACGGACGCGGGTCGATCAATTCATCGGCGGCGACACCGGCGAACTGGTCGGTGGTGACGTTGCGCAGGCAGTTGCCGCTGGTCTGGATCGCGTGCATCTGCACGGTGGCCAGCTCAGCCAGGATCTCCGGCACATCTTCCAGGGCCGGCCAGTTGTACTGGACGTTCTGCCGCGTACTGATGTGGGCGTAGCCCTTGTCGTAGTCACGGGCAATCTGGGCCAGCTTGCGCACCTGGCGCGAGGTCAGTTGGCCGTAAGGCACCGCCACTCGCAGCATGGGGGCGAAACGCTGGATGTACAGGCCGTTCTGCAGGCGCAGAGGGCGGAATTCTTCTTCGCTCAGCTCGCCTGCCAGATAGCGTCGGGTTTGATCACGGAACTGCTTGACGCGGTCCTCGATGATCCGCTGATCGTACTCGTCATATACGTACATATAAGTCTCGGTCTCAGGCTTGGGCCGATCAGAAACAGCTGCGTATTGGCTCGCTGGAATCGGGTTCTGCCTCGGCAATTCTGCGCGCACGGCCGCGCACTCCTATAGGAGCCGGTGCAAGATACCTGTTTTGAGTTATGCGCAAAAGTGATGTTTGAGTATATGTAAAGAACCAAATGACCTAATGGGATCTATCGGCTCGGAACCCACATTTGTCGTATGGGCAATCATCGTCTTAACTGTGGTCGAGTCCCTATGCAATCACCTAAAAAACCGACAAGAGGCGATGCAATGAGCAATCCGACCAAAGCAAGGAAAAGCGACAGCACTGTTGATGCCTGGGCCATTCTGTTCCTGATAATCCTGGTGGTAGGCACGGCGGTGTTCTGGGTCAGTCATCAGTAATCGGTCGTACAACGCAATAAAAACCTGTGGGAGCAAAGCCTGTGGGAGCAAAGCTTGCTCGCGATGAACGATGACGCGGTCTCGACCGTGTCGTTTGCGTCGCGAGCAAGCTTTGCTCCCACAGGTTCGCTCCCACAGGGATTGATGTGCAGGAAGATCGTTCTATAGCCCCGCCAGATGCACCACCAGCTTGACGATGCCAAACAGCGTCAGGGCGAAGATCACCGTGAACGCGATCCCCAATATCACGAAGTGACTGGGTTTGCCGTGGGTGAAGTCACGGGCGCGGTTCTTGCCGCTCTGCACGCCGAAAGCGGCGGCCAGTACGCTGTGCATCATCTGCAGCAGGGTCGGCGGCTTGTTGTCGACTGGATCGTCCATAAATCCCTCGTCTGCCATGGGTATGGGACAAGCATAGACAACCCCTGCAAAAAGATCGCGGCCGCTGCCGGCCGCGATCTTCCGGATCAGCTGTCGTAACCCAGGTTCGGCGCCAGCCAGCGCTCGGTCACGCTCAGGTCCTGACCCTTGCGGCCGGTGTAGCTCTGCACTTGGTCCTTGTCGATCTTGCCTACGGCGAAGTATTGCGCCTGGGGATGGGCGAAGTACCAGCCACTGACTGCCGCCGCCGGGAACATGGCGTAGTGCTCGGTCAGGAACACGCCGCTACGGCCGGCCTTCAGTTCGCTGGCTTCGGGATCGAGCAGGCGGAACAGCGTGGCTTTCTCGGTGTGATCCGGGCACGCCGGGTAACCAGGGGCAGGGCGGATACCGGTGTATTGCTCCTTGATCAGCGCCTCGTTGTCCAGGATCTCGTCCTTGGCATAACCCCAATGTTCCTTGCGCACCTGCTGGTGCAGCCACTCGGCGCAGGCTTCGGCCAGGCGGTCGGCCAGGGCCTTGACCATGATCGAGTTGTAGTCGTCGCCAGCTTCCTGGTAGGCCTTCGCCACTTCTTCGGCACCGATGCCTGCGGTGGTGATGAAGCCGCCGACGTAGTCGGTCACGCCGCTGTCCTTCGGCGCAACGAAGTCGGCCAGGGAGAAGTTCGGCTTGCCGTCGGTCTTGATGATCTGCTGGCGCAGGTGATGCAGGCGTGCCAGCGGCTTGCCGTCGTCGCCGTAGACTTCCAGGTCGTCGTCATGCACCTGGTTGGCCGGCCAGAAGCCGAACACCGCGCGAGCGCTGATGAGTTTCTCATCGATCAGCTTGCGCAACATCGCCTGGGCATCGGCGTACAGCGCAGTGGCGGCTTCGCCCACCACTTCATCGGTGAGGATGCGCGGGAACTTGCCGGCCAGGTCCCAGGAAATGAAGAACGGCGTCCAGTCGATGTATTCGGCCAGGACGTTCAGGTCGATGTCGTCCAGCACCCGGGCACCGGTGAACGTCGGCTTGACCGGCTGGTAGCTGCTCCAGTCGAACTGCGGTTTCTTGGCGACAGCGGCGGGGTAGCTCAGGCGTTCGGTACGGGCGCTGCGGTTGGCGGTGCGCTCGCGAACCTCGATGTAGTCCTGACGGGTTTTCTCGACGAACGCCGGTTTCAGTTCCTTGGACAGCAATTGGGTTGCCACCCCGACGGCGCGGGAGGCGTCGGTGACATAGATCACCGCGTCATTGCTGTACTTGGGCTCGATCTTCACCGCCGTGTGGGCCTTGGACGTCGTCGCGCCACCGATCATCAGCGGCAGATGGAAATCCTGGCGCTGCATCTCGCGAGCCACGTGCACCATCTCATCCAGGGACGGCGTGATCAGGCCAGACAAGCCGATGATGTCGCATTTCTCGTCCTTGGCCACCTGCAGGATTTTTTCCGCTGGCACCATCACGCCCAGGTCGACGATGTCATAACCGTTGCAACCGAGCACCACGCCGACGATGTTCTTGCCGATGTCATGGACGTCGCCCTTGACCGTCGCCATCAGGATCTTGCCCTTGGCCTCCGGCTTGTCGCCTTTTTCCGCCTCGATGAACGGAATCAGGTGGGCCACGGCCTGCTTCATCACGCGAGCGGACTTGACCACCTGGGGCAGGAACATCTTGCCGGCACCGAACAGGTCGCC
Organism: Pseudomonas corrugata; assembly: GCF_001269905.1. Lineage (GTDB taxonomy): Bacteria > Pseudomonadota > Gammaproteobacteria > Pseudomonadales > Pseudomonadaceae > Aquipseudomonas > Aquipseudomonas corrugata. The sequence goes on from NZ_LHVK01000005.1 coordinate 190,960, forward strand.
GACGATGTTCATGCCGGCCATCAACGGACCTTCGATGACTTCGATAGGGCGAGCGAACGACAGGCGCGACTCCTCGGTGTCTTCGACGATGTGGGTGGTGATGCCCTTGACCAGTGCATGCTCCAGGCGCTTGTTGACTTCCCAGTTGCGCCATTCCTCGGTTTCCGCTTCCTTGGTGCTGCCGTCGCCCTTGTACTTGTCGGCGATGGCGAGCAGGGCGTCCGTGCCTTCCGGGGTGCGGTTGAGGATCACGTCTTCCACGGCGTCGCGCAGTTCCACCGGGATCTGGTCGTAGATCTCCAACTGGCCGGCGTTGACGATCCCCATGGTCAGGCCTGCACGGATCGCATACAGCAGGAATACCGAGTGGATCGCTTCGCGCACCGGGTTGTTGCCGCGGAACGAGAACGACACGTTGGACACTCCGCCGGAGGTCAGCGCGTAGGGCAGCTCGTCGCGGACATAGGCGCAAGCGTTGATGAAGTCCACGGCATAGTTGTTGTGTTCTTCGATACCGGTGGCAACGGCGAAGATGTTCGGGTCGAAGATGATGTCTTCCGGCGGGAAGCCCACTTCATTGACCAGGATGTCGTAGGAACGCTTGCAGATTTCTTTCTTGCGCGCCTCGGTGTCGGCCTGGCCGGCTTCGTCGAACGCCATCACCACCACGGCGGCACCATAGCGCTTGCACAATCTGGCGTGATGGATGAATTGCTCGACGCCTTCTTTCATGCTGATGGAGTTGACGATGCCCTTGCCCTGGATGCACTTGAGGCCGGCTTCGATCACTTCCCATTTCGACGAATCGATCATGATCGGCACGCGGGAGATGTCCGGCTCACCGGCAATCAGATTGAGGAAGGTCACCATGGCCTTCTTCGAATCGAGCATGCCCTCGTCCATGTTGATGTCGATCACCTGGGCGCCGGCCTCGACCTGCTGCAGGGCCACCTCCAGGGCTTCGGTGTAGTTGTCTTCGCGGATCAGCCGGGCGAACTTGGCGGAACCGGTGATGTTGGTCCGCTCGCCGACGTTGACGAACAGCGAGCTGCGATCGATGGTGAACGGTTCCAGGCCCGACAGGCGGCACGCCCGGGGAATGTCCGGAATCGGTCGTGGCGCATAACCGGCCACTGCCTTGGCGATGGCTTCGATGTGCGCCGGGGTGGTGCCGCAGCAGCCGCCGACGATGTTCAGGAAGCCGCTCTGGGCAAACTCTTCGATGACTTTGGCGGTTTGCGCCGGCAGTTCGTCGTATTCACCGAATTCGTTGGGCAGGCCGGCGTTCGGGTGCGCCGAGACGTGGGTGCTGGCCTTGTTCGACAGCTCTTCCAGGTACGGTCGCAGTTCGCTGGCGCCCAGGGCGCAGTTCAGGCCGACGGAGATCGGCTTGGCGTGGGCCACGGAGTTCCAGAAGGCTTCGGTGGTCTGGCCGGAGAGGGTGCGGCCGGAGGCGTCGGTGATGGTGCCGGAAATCATGATCGGCAGCTCGACGCCCAGTTCTTCGTAAACCCCTTGCACGGCGAAGATCGCCGCCTTGGCGTTCAGGGTGTCGAAGATGGTTTCGATCAGGATCAGGTCGGCGCCGCCCTCGATCAGGCCCTTGGTGGCCTCGGTGTAGTTCTCCACCAGTTCGTCGAAGGTCACGTTGCGGTAGCCGGGGTTGTTCACGTCTGGCGACAGCGAGCAGGTGCGGCTGGTCGGGCCGAGCACGCCGGCGACGAAGCGCGGCTTGTCCGGGGTCTCGAGGGTCTTGGCGTCGGCCACCTTGCGGGCCAGACGCGCACCTTCCAGGTTCAGCTCATAGGCCAGCCCCTGCATGCCGTAGTCGGCCTGGGATACCTGGGTTGCGTTGAAGGTGTTGGTTTCGAGAATGTCGGCGCCGGCATCCAGGTAGGCTTTCTCGATGGAGCCGATGACGTCGGGACGGGTCAGCACCAGCAAATCGTTGTTGCCCTTGACGTCGCTCGGCCAGTCGGCGAAACGCTTGCCGCGGTAGTCCTGCTCCTCCAGCTTGTAGCTCTGGATCATCGTGCCCATGCCGCCGTCGAGGATCAGGATGCGTTCCTTGAGGGCTTGCTGGAGAAGATAAAGGCGAGCGCTGCGATCGGACATAGGACTACCTGGAAAAAAGACCATTACGGAGCCGGGAATCATAGCAAACCTGTGCCGGATTTGATCATGGGTGGCTTTTGCATGAATGTTGCTCATGTTTGCAACCGGTTGCTGGCCCGGTAGAATCGCTGCTCCATCTCTTAGGGATCAAGACATGCCGTACCGCGTCTTATTCGGCAGTCTGTTGCTGCTGTTGTCTTTTGCCGCAGCCGCCAAGGATCCCGTGCCAGCGCTGTCCTACACCCGCGACATCCAGCCGATCTTTACCGAGAAATGCGTGGCCTGCCACGCCTGCTACGACTCCGCCTGCCAGTTGAACCTGGGCAGTGGCGAAGGCGTGGCCCGGGGCGCGAGCAAAATGTCGGTGTATGACGGCGAGCGCCGCGAGGCCGCCGTCCCGACCCGCTTGTTCTATGACGCTTCCGGCCCGCAGGCCTGGCAGCGCAAAGGCTTTTATTCCGTGCTCGACGCCCAGGGCAGCCAGGCTGCGTTGATGGCGCAGATGTTGGCGCTGGGGCACGGCGCGCCGCTACAGCCCAACGCCAAGCTGCCGGAAGAGATCGTGCTGGGGCTCGGGCGTGAAAACAGCTGCGCGATGCCGGGGCAATTCGATGGATACGCCGCCGCGCACCCCAGGGAGGGCATGCCCATGGCGGTCACCGGCCTGACCGAGCAGCAATACCAGACCTTGCAGCGCTGGCTGGCCGCCGGCGCCCCCATCGACCAGCAAGCCTTGGCCCCAAGTGCCGCTGAAGCCTTGCAGGTGGTGCAATGGGAAAACCTGCTCAATGCCCCCGGCGCCAGGGAAAGCCTGGTGGCCCGCTGGTTGTTCGAGCATTGGTTCCTGGCGCACATCTATTTCAAGGACGGCGAGCCGGGGCATTTCTTCCAGTGGGTGCGTTCGCGCACGCCCAGTGGCCAGCCGATCGACCTGATCAACACCCGTCGCCCGAACGACGACCCCGGCACCCGCGTCTATTACCGGCTCTGGGCGGTACAAGGGGTGATCGTGCACAAGACCCACATCACCTACGGGCTGAGCGCGGCCAAGATGGCGCGGATCAAGAGCCTGTTCTACAAGGGTAACTGGCAGGTAACGGCGTTGCCCGGCTACGGGCCGGAACGCCGGTCGAACCCGTTCTCCACCTTTGAAGCGATTCCGGCCCAGGCCCGCTATCAGTTCATGCTCGATAACGCCGAATATTTCGTGCGCACCTTTATCCGTGGCCCGGTGTGCCGGGGTCAGATCGCCACTGATGTGATCCGCGACAACTTCTGGGCGCTGTTTCAGGCCCCTGAGCACGACCTGTACATCACCGATCCGAACTATCGCGGGCAGGCTACGCCATTGCTGGCGATGCCGGGGCAGAACGACGATGTAGGCAGCGTCGTCAGCCTGTGGCTCGACTACCGGGACAAGCGCAACGCCTACGAGGCCCTGCGCCGGGACAATTACGCCGAATTGCCGGCGCCGAGCTGGTCGGCGCTGTGGGCTGGTAACGACAATGCCTTGTTGAGTATTTTCAGGCACTTCGACAGCGCCTCGGTCACCAAGGGGTTGATTGGCGAAGTACCGCAGACGATGTGGTTGTTCGACTTCCCGTTGCTGGAACGTACCTACTACCAGTTGGCGGTGAATTTCGATGTGTTCGGCAACGTGTCCCACCAGGCCCAGACGCGGCTGTACTTCGACCTGATTCGCAATGGCGCAGAACAGAACTTCCTGCGACTGATGCCGGCCGATGCCCGGGAAGGCTACCTCGATGACTGGTACCAGTCCGGCGGCAAATTCAAGATGTGGCTGGATTACGAGAGCATCGACAATGACAAGCCGACTGCCCTCAAGCTTGATGGGCGCGATCCCAAGGGTGATTTCGCCCGGCAATTGCTGCTCCGTTATGGCGAGCTGAATGCGCGCCCCGATCCGATCAACCGTTGCGACGGCGCCTATTGCTCGCGTCCTAACATCGTTCCGGACCTGCAGAGCGCCGAGCAGTCTCTCAGTCGGCTGGTGTCGCGACCGGCGGCGGGGCTTCGGGTCATCGACCAGTTGCCGGAAGCGACGATGCTGCGCGTCGAAACCGCCGACGGTCATCGCGAGATCTACAGCCTGTTGCGCAACCGTGCCCATAGCAACGTGGCGTTCCTGCTGGGCGAGGAGCTGCGTTACCAACCGGGGCTGGACACGTTGACGGTTTACCCGGGGGTGCTCAGCAGCTACCCGAACTTCATGTTCAATATTCCCGCCGCGCAAGTCCCTGCGTTCGTCGACGCCATGGAGAATGCCCAGGATGAGCAGGCTTTCGAGCGGATCGTCGAGCGTTGGGGGATTCGCCGCAGTCACCCGCAGTTCTGGCACTACTTCCATGACCTGAGCCGTTACATCGAGGAAACCGAGCCCTTGGAGGCGGGCGTGCTGGACATGAATCGCTACCAGAACCTCTGATCGATGTATCCGGCGGCGCCCCCGTGCCGCCGGCTGCTTTCCTGACAAAAATACTGGGACTTTGTCCGGCGCCCTGATTTGGCGTAAACTGCCGGCAAGCCTGCGAGGAGTTTCCATGACCGCCATTACGATTACCGATGCCGCCCACGATTACCTGGCCGACCTGCTGTCCAAGCAGAACACGCCGGGTATCGGGATCCGCATCTTCATCACCCAGCCCGGCACCCAGTACGCAGAGACGTGCATTGCCTACTGCAAGCCGGGGGAAGAAAAACCTGAAGATACCGCGTTGGGGCTCAAGAGCTTTACCGCCTACATCGACTCGTTCAGCGAAGCGTTCCTGGACGATGCAGTGGTCGATTACGCCACCGACCGGATGGGCGGCCAACTGACCATCAAGGCACCGAATGCGAAAGTGCCGATGGTCAACGCCGACAGCCCGATCAACGAGCGCATCAACTATTACCTGCAAACCGAGATCAACCCGGGGCTGGCCAGCCACGGCGGCCAGGTATCGCTGATCGACGTGGTGGAAGACGGCATCGCCGTGCTTCAGTTCGGCGGCGGCTGCCAGGGCTGTGGCCAGGCTGACGTGACCCTGAAGGAAGGCATCGAGCGCACGCTGCTCGAGCGTATCCCGGAACTCAAGGGCGTGCGCGACGTGACCGACCACACGCAGAAAGAAAACGCTTACTACTGATTGTTGCAGCCTGGACTACCGCAATCGCGAGCAGGGCTCGCTCCCACAAGGATTGGGCTGAACGCTGAATTTGCGATCACCCAGAACTCTGTGGGAGCGAGCCCTGCTCGCGATTGCGGCGGTACATTCAACATCATTTCTGCCTGATCCACCGCTATCGCGAGCAGGCTCGCTCCCACAGACAGTGGATATTGAGCGGTCAGGGCCTGTAGAGATGGGCATGCCCGGCGCGGTAGAGCGATGATTCGCTGAACACGTCGTTGCCCAGCACCCGTCCCACCAGAATCAGCGCCGTGCGGCGAAAGCCCTTGGCCTGCACCTTTGCGGCAATGTCGGCCAGCGTCCCCATGACCCAATCCTGATCCGGCCAGGTCGCCCGGTGAATCACGGCAATCGGGCAGTCCGCGCCGTAGTGGGGCAACAACTCTTCGACGATTCTTTCCAGATGATTGACCCCCAGGTGGATCGCCATGGTCGCTGTGTGCTGCGCCAGGCTAGCCAGTTCTTCACCGGCGGGCATCGCGGTCTTGTCCGCGTAGCGGGTAAGAATCACGCTCTGGGAGACGTCCGGCAAGGTCAGTTCGGCACCCAGCAGGGCGGCGCAGGCTGAGGTCGCGGTCACTCCGGGAACGATCTCGAAGGGGATGCCCAGTTCCCGCAGGCAACGTATCTGCTCGCCGATAGCGCCGTACAGGCTCGGGTCGCCGGAATGCACCCGGGCGACGTCCTGACCGTGGCGATGGGCTGTCACCATCAGCGCGATGATCTGTTCCAGGTGCAGTTCAGCGCTGTTGATCACCTGTTCGGCGCAATGGCCCTCGAGCACGGCGGCGGGCACCAGGGAGCCGGCATAAATGATCACCGCGCAGCTGCGCACCAGCCGCTGGCCCTTGACGGTGATCAGTTCCGGATCGCCGGGGCCGGCGCCAATGAAGTAGACGGTCATGACCGGTTCCTGAAAAAAGAGGGGAGAGCGATGCCTGAATGAAGATCGCTCATGATCCATGGAGGGCGATTATCGGTTTTTACGACGCGACCGCCAATGCCAGTGTGGCCTGGGCGCACTTCTGGCGAGGAATACGCAAGGTGGCAGCGGTCTGCCCCAGTTGTTCGGCGAGGGCCAGTGCCGCGCTTTCGGCAACGCCGTAGCAACCGGTGCGCTCGAAAGCGATCTGCGAGCGGTGGCTGAGGCGTTCCCGGTAACCCGACAACTGGCCGGCATTGAAGAAGGTCAGCGGCAGGGCCAGTTGCCCCGCCAATGCCAGCAGGCCTGGTTCGTCACACTTGAGATCGATACTGGCCAGGGCCCCCACCGCTTCAAGCGCGATGCCGTGGTTCAGCAATGCCTCATCCAGCAACGCGCGCAACACGCTGGCCGGGCAACCGCGCTGGCAGCCCAGGCCGACCACCAGCACCTGCCCGCTATTCATGCCTCGTGGTGAGCTTGACCGTCACGGCGGAACAGCCAGGCGCTGATCAGGCCGAGGGCCAGCCAGAACGCGACGTTGGTCAATTGCGAGGCAATCTTGAATTGGCTTTCAAGGGCTTCGGGCGCCAGCATCGAGTGGACTTCCGGCTGCGGTGCGCCGATGACATGGGGCACCAGTAAAGTCGCCACGCCCAGCAGTTTGAGCAGCCAATGCCTGCCGAACGCGATCAGGGCGATGCCCACGGCCGTGGACGCTGCGGTGCCAATCCACCACATCTGTCGTTGAGCCAGGTCGGCCGCGGCAGTGCCGGGCAGTTCCGGCGGCAGGCCAAGGGTCGGCGCGAGGACGAAGGTGGCATAACCGGCCAGGCCCCAGAGCAGGCCTTGGGAGGTGCGGGTAGGTGTACGCAAGGTGTACAGGCCCGCGAGCATCAGGGCGAAACCCACTGCGACCACCAGGTTGCCACCGGTGGTGGACAGCACGCGCTGCCAGCCATCTTCGGGTTCCCAGGCTTCGGCATCGTGGGTATGGGCGACGCCGTCGGCATGCTGATGGGCCTCGACAGGGGCTTCGGCAGCCGGGGCTTTTTCATAGGTCTCGGCCTGCAGGATCAGCGGCGAAACCCATAGGCTTTGCAGGAGGGTCAGCAGCAGGGCGGCCAGCAAACCACTGAACCCGGCGGTTTGCGCGATACGCTTGATCATGTCGGCAGGTCTCAATGGCACGGGAAGGCGGCGCTGTGGCGGGTGTCATGGGCCGCGTTGTGCACCGCCTCGATGTGGGAGAAACCGGCGAAATAGACCAGGCCAGCCCCCAGGATCGAGGCGAGGATCGCCGCGCTCAGGCGCTGGCTCAGGGTCGTGGTGTTGCTGGCGGTGCGGGCGGTGGTGCTGATGGTCGACATGGCGCTTCCCTCTGTTCTTGTCTTGGCCAGTGGGTAGATCGAGCGCAATGAAACCCCGGGCCAAGGCCCGTCAGGATCCGAACAGCGCCCGCCCACCGCGGGTTTGTTGATGTTTGAGTCATGGGCCGGTCTCCGGGCTCACGAGGGGCAGGGCCTGGGCCTTGCCTGCAAGCGTCACCTTCCCATGCCATCAGGCACAGTGGATCTGACGCTTCGCTCGCTTACCGTTGCGGGGGCAGCACCGGACTGACGTGGCCTTGAAGTAAAGCACACGATTCACCGGTTTCCCGTTTCACCCTGTGAAGGGCACCCGTAACTAGGCGCACAGGAGAGCATGGGGCGGGGTGGGGCGTCAATTGTCAGCAACTGGATCTGATGTGGGAACACCCTACCGTGGGAGCAAAGCTTGCTCGCGATCCAGACGACGCGGTGCTATGGAGCAAACCACGTCATCGTTTGTCGCGGGCAAGCCTTGCTCCCATGGTATGAGTTGTCCTTGAGCCTGCTTGCAGACATTGACCCGCCCGCACACCCTGCGTAGCCTTGCGCCTTCGAGGTTCTTCGGTTTGCGCCGAAGCTAAGAAGGGAACGCGGTCCAAGCCGCGGCTGCCCCCGCAACTGTGAACGGTGACGTTCCTGCCAGGCCACTGTGCATGCAGCACGGGAAGGCGCAGGAATTGCCAGGGCTTTCTATGAAAAGCCGGGACCGGCCCGCCGTCAGCCAGGAGACCTGCCTCGAGACAGATTCTCACTACAACCGGGCGGGGTGATCCGGTGGCGAAATCTTCCGCGCACGCCTGTGCCTGCGGTTGTCGTCCCGTTTGCCCGCCACCTTGCCAAAGGGCATCCGATGAAAACACTGGCCAAACTTCCCGTCACCATCGTTACCGGTTTCCTCGGCTCGGGTAAGACCACGCTGCTGCGACACATGCTCGACAATGCCCAGGGCCGACGTATCGCGGTCATCGTCAACGAGTTCGGCGAGCTGGGCATCGACGGCGAGATCCTCAAGCAGTGCTCCATCGGTTGCACCGAAGAAGAAGCCAGCGGCCGCGTCTATGAGTTGGCCAACGGCTGCCTGTGCTGCACCGTGCAGGAAGAGTTCTTCCCGGTGATGCGCGAGCTGGTGTCCCGGCGCGGCGACCTCGACCATATCCTCATCGAAACCTCCGGTCTGGCCTTGCCCAAGCCGCTGGTCCAGGCCTTCCAGTGGCCGGAGATCCGCAGTGCCTGCACCGTCGATGCGGTGATCACCGTGGTCGACAGTCCGGCCGTGGCCGCCGGCACTTTCGCCGCCTTCCCCGATCAGGTCGATGCCCAGCGCAAGCTCGACCCGAATCTGGACCACGAGTCGCCACTGCATGAACTGTTCGCCGATCAGTTGGCGAGCGCCGACCTGGTGATCCTCAACAAGGCCGACCTGATCAGCCCGGAAGACCTGGCGAAAGTCCGTCTTGAAGTGGCCGAAGAACTGCCACCGGCGGTCAAGGTCATCGAAGCCAGCAACGGTCGCCTGCCGCTGGAAGTGCTGATCGGCCTGGGTGCCGGTTCCGAAGAGCACATCGATAGCCGCCATAGTCATCACGATCACCACCATGACGGCGACGACGATGACCACGATCATGACGCCTTCGACTCCATTTCCATCGAGCTGCCCCAGGCCGACGAAAGCCTGCTGCTGGACGCGCTGACCCAATTGGTGGTCCAGCACGGCGTGCTGCGGGTCAAGGGTTTCGCGGCGATCCCGAACAAGCCGATGCGCCTGTTGATCCAAGGGGTTGGCACGCGTTTCGACAAGCATTTCGACCGGCAGTGGAACGCCGACGAAGCACGGGTAACGCGTCTGGTGTTGATCGGCCAGGCGCTGGATGCCGGGCTGCTTGAAGCGCAACTGCGCGCCGCCCTCAGCGTCTAAGTCATGCACCTGCTCAGGACTCAGCCCGGCGGCTTCGTCTCGAACGACAACATCGCCGACCTGGGGCAAACCCCCGCAGAGCTTGTGATCCTGTGCAGCGGCGATTCCAGCCTGGCGCTGTTGGCCGAAGCGGCGCGGCAGTTGCCGGATGATTACCCACAGTTTCGCCTCGCCAACCCGATGCAGGTGCAGAACCACGCTTCGGTGGATCTTTACGTCGAGGACGTGCTGCGTCACGCCAAGGTCATCCTGTTGTCACTGCACGGCGGTATCGGTTATTGGCGCTACGGCATCGAGCGCTTGATGGAGCTGGCCGGGCGCGGGGTGACGCTGATCCTGGTGCCGGGGGACGACCGTCCGGACCCGGAACTCAGCGACTTGAGCAACGTGCCCGCCGCCGACCGCGACCGGCTCTGGCAGTTTTTGCGCCAGGGTGGGCTAGGCAACGCCCTGGACCTGTTTCACAACCTCGGCAGCCAGTGGTTCGGTCGCGACTACGCCTGGGCTGAACCGCGGACCCTGCCGCGCACGGCCATCTACCATCCGCAGAAAACCAGTGCCAGCCTCGACGACTGGCAAGCCGGCTGGCAGGCCGATCAACCTGTGGCGGCGGTGCTGTTCTACCGTTCTCATCTGCAAGCGGCGAACACGGCGTTCATCGACGTGTTCTGTCAGCGTCTGCAAGTGGCGGGACTCAATCCGTTACCGATTGCGGTAGCGAGCCTCAAGGAGCCTGGTTGCCTGGCGCAGGTCGAAGACTGGCTGGACGCGGTCGAGGCAGGGGTGATCCTCAATACCACCGGGTTTGCCCAGTCGAGCCCGGAAGCGCCGCACTTGCGGCCGTTTCGTCGCAACATCCCGGTGATCCAGGCGATCTGCGCCCAGGACAACGAACCCGGTTGGCGTGCCAGCGAGCAGGGCCTGGGCCCGCGGGACCTGGCGATGCACATCGCCTTGCCGGAGCTGGACGGGCGGATCATCAGCCGCCCCATCAGCTTCAAGGACATGGCCTGGCGCAGCGAGCGCAGTCAGAGTGATGTGGTCTGCTACCGGGCCGTGCCCGAGCGCATGGATTTCGTTGCAGAGCTGGCCCGGCGCTGGACCGAACTGGCGCGCCTGCCCAATGGGCTGAAGCGCGTGGCGTTGATCCTCGCCAACTACCCGACCCGGGATGGACGCATCGGCAACGGTGTCGGTCTGGACACACCGGCGGCGGCGTTGAACATCCTGCGGGCCATGCAGGACGAGGGCTATCCGCTGCCCGCCGAACTGCCTGCCAGTGGCACCGCGCTGATCCAGCAGTTGCTGGGCGGGGTCAGCAACGACCTGGACAGTCTCGACCTGCGGCCGTGTCATCAGAGCCTGGCGCTGGAGGCTTACCAGGCCATGTTCGACACGCTGCCCGAGGCCAATCGCCAGGCGGTGCTGGAGCGCTGGGGCGCGCCCGAGACGGACCCGATGTTCCGCGCCGGTCGCCTGATGATCGCTGGCCTGCGCCTGGGCCTGACGTTTGTCGGCATCCAACCGGCCCGGGGGTATCAGGTCGATCCGAGTGCGGTCTACCACGACCCGGACCTGGTGCCGCCCCATGGCTACCTGGCGTTCTATTTCTGGTTGCGCCATACCTATGGTGCCCATGGCGTGATCCACGTCGGCAAGCATGGCAACCTCGAATGGCTGCCGGGCAAAGGCGTCGGGTTGTCGGAAAGCTGCTGGCCGGACGCGCTGCTGGGACCGCTGCCGAATATCTATCCATTCATCGTCAACGACCCAGGCGAGGGGGCCCAGGCCAAGCGGCGTACCCAGGCAGTGATCATCGATCATCTGATGCCGCCGCTGACCCGCGCCGAAACCTACGGACCGCTGCGTAACCTCGAGTTGCTGGCCGACGAGTATTACGAAGCGCAATTGCTCGACCCGCGACGTGCCCGAGAGCTGCAGCGGGACATCCTGAACCTGGTGCGCGAAACCCATATCGATCGCGAGCTGCAATTGGACGCCGACGCGGACGCGGCGATCTGGCTGCCGCGCCTGGACACCTACCTGTGCGATCTGAAGGAGTCGCAGATCCGCGACGGCCTGCACATTTTTGGCGAATCGCCCGGCGGACGGCTGCGCATCGACACCTTGCTGGCGTTGCTGCGCATCCCCCGGGGCGATGGCAAAGGCGCGCAGTCGAGCCTGTTGCGGGCACTGTCGAAGGCGTTCGGGCTGGGCTTCGATCCGTTGGATTGCGCCTTGGCCGACCCGTGGGCTGGCGACTGTCCCGAGGCGTTGCGGCAGGTCAGCGATGAGCCCTGGCGCACCGCCGGCGATACCCGCGAGCGCCTGGAGCTGTTTGCGGCAAGCTTGATCGAGCAGGCCTTGGAGGGCAGGGTCGAGCAATTGGAAGCGCCGGGTTGGCAGGACGTGAGCAGCATCATCGAGAGTCTGCGGTCCGTCGTGGCCCCGCGCCTGGATGCCTGTGGCCCGGCGGAAATGCGCGGCCTGCTCGATGCCCTGGGCGGACGCTTCGTGCCGGCGGGCCCCAGCGGTGCGCCGAGTCGTGGGCGCCTGGACGTGTTGCCCACCGGACGCAACTTCTTCTCGGTGGACGTACGCAACCTGCCCACCACCACGGCGTGGCGCATCGGTTTCCAGTCGGCGAGCCTGATTCTGGAGCGGCACTTGCAGGATCACGGCGATCACCTGCGCCAGCTTGGCCTGTCGGTGTGGGGCACTGCCACCATGCGCACCGGCGGCGATGACATCGCCCAGGCCATGGCGCTGATGGGTGTACGCCCGGTGTGGGCTACGGGCAGCCAACGGGTGGATGATTTCGAGATCCTGCCGCTGAGCCTGCTGGATCGGCCCCGGGTCGATGTGACGCTGCGGGTATCGGGGTTTTTCCGGGACGCCTTTGCCAACCTGATCCGGCTGTTCGATGCGGCGGTGCAGGCCGTCGCCGCGCTCGATGAGCCGCCAGACATGAACCCCCTGGCGGCCAAGGTGCGGAGCGAGCGGGAGGCCCTGCTGGCTTCGGGCGTCGAGCCGGAAACCGCCGCCCGGCAGGCCGGCTGGCGGATCTTCGGCGCCAAGCCCGGAGCCTATGGCGCGGGCGTGCAGGGCGCCATCGACGGTCGCCTGTGGCAGAGTCGCGAAGACCTGGCCGAGGTGTACCTGAACTGGGGCGGCTACGCCTACGGCGGCTCAGATGAAGGCACCGCTGCGCGAGATCAGTTTTCCCGGCGATTGGGCCAGGTGCAAGCGGTGTTGCAGAACCAGGACAACCGCGAGCACGACCTGCTCGATTCCAACGATTACTACCAGTTCCAGGGCGGCATGCTGGCGGCGGTGGAAACCCTCGGTGGTACCGCCGCGGCCAGCTACCACGGCGATCACAGCCAACCGGACTTGCCCCGGATCCGTACCCTCAAGGAAGAGCTCAACCGCGTCATCCGTTCCCGGGCAGCCAATCCGAAGTGGATCGACGGGGTCAAGCGGCACGGCTATAAAGGCGCATTCGAACTGGCGGCAACGGTGGATAACCTGTTTGCTTTCGACGCCACGACACAGCTGATCGACGATCACCAGTACGCCTTGCTGGCCGATGCCTACCTGCTCGACCCGGACACCCGGGACTTCGTCCGTCAACACAACCCCGACGCCTTGCGGGACATGACCGAGCGCATGCTTGAGGCGCAGCAGCGGGGAATGTGGCAGGCGCCGGGGGCGTATCGCGAGGCGCTGGAGAATCTGTTGCTCGACATTGAAGAAGATGGTTGATGTGTACCATCAGCTGGCCATGTGCAGAACCTGTGGCGAGGTCATCTGTGGGAGCAAGGCTTGCCCGCGATACAGGCGGTGCGGTCCTTCAGAAATCGAGGCGTCTTGTCGCGAGCAAGCTTTGCTCCCACAGTGCGGGGATAAATCCCCTTGGCACAGAGCTGTGTTCACACTGAACTTACCGACCACTCCCGAGAACTCACGATGACCGACACCCCCCATTTCCCGCTCTCCGCCGTGGTCGGCGCCGATGACCTGAAACTGGCCCTGTGCCTGGCCGCCATCGATCCGAAGATCGGTGGTGTGCTGATCGAAGGTCCCCGGGGCATGGCCAAGTCGACCCTTGCCAGGGGACTGGCGGATCTGCTGGCCAGTGGGCAGTTCGTCACCTTGCCCCTGGGCACCACCGAGGAGCGACTGGTGGGCACCCTCGATCTGGACGCCGCCCTGGGGCAAGGGCGTGCGCAATTCTCTCCCGGTGTGCTGGCCAAGGCCGACGGTGGCGTGTTGTACGTCGATGAAGTGAACCTGTTGCCCGATCACCTGGTGGACCTGCTGCTGGACGTCGCCGCCAGTGGTACCAACCTGATCGAGCGCGATGGCATCTCCCATCGGCATCCGGCGCGTTTCGTGCTGATCGGCACCATGAACCCGGAGGAGGGCGAGTTGCGCCCGCAACTGCTCGACCGGTTTGGCCTGAACGTGGCCCTCGACGGTCATACCGCGCCGACGGAACGCGGACAGATCATTCGGCGACGGTTGGATTTCGACAGTGATCCCGTGGCGTTTTGCGCGCAATGGGCATCGGCCCAGGGCCAACTGCGCGAGCGTTGCCAGAACGCTCGCGAGCGCTTGTCACAGATTCCCCTGGACGATCAGGCCTTGGCGCAGATCACCGAGCGCTGCTTTGCCGCCGGCGTCGATGGCTTGCGCGCGGACCTGGTCTGGTTGCGGGCCGCACGGGCCCATGCGGCCTGGCGCGGGGCGCCGGTTATCGCCGCCGAAGACGTCGATGCGGTCGCCGAGTTTGCCTTGCGCCACCGTCGGCGTGGGCACTCAGTCCCGGCACCTTCACCGTCCCAGGCGCCCTCGACTGGCGACCGAGCCGCCGAGCCGAGCGAAGGCCAGGGCCAGTGGGGCGATCTGCCGGCCCAGGCGCTACCGACCGGCGCCCGGCGTGACGTGCCGAGCTGGCCAAAAAAGCCCTAGGCATTCTCCCCCGTTCGGCCGCGGGGGCGAATGCCAGACCCCGTGCCGGGCTGTTGCAGCGGGGGCGTCAAGGCCGCAGCAAAGCGGCGGCCAGCGGCGTGGTGAATTGGCCGGGCACCTTGTTGAACGGTCGTCCGCGTTTGCGTGAAGACTTGCGTTGGCAGGCACGTCATCGCTCGCCCCATGAGCTCTGGCTGGTGATCGTCGATGCGTCGGCCTCGACCCGTCGTTATCGGGCCTTGAGCGATGGCAAGGGCCTGCTGGCGCAGCTGTTCGACGACGCCTACCGGCAGCGCGCCCGGCTGGCGCTGCTGACGGCCAGCGGCAGTGTCCCGAACTGGCAGGTGCAGGGGCTCAAGGCCTCGGCCGGTTTGCGCGACTGGCTCGACGGGCTGGGCGCCGGCGGCGGTACGCCGTTGCTGGCGGCGCTGCAGGAGGCCGGTCATTGGCTGGTCGCCCGGCGCAAGCGCTACCCAGCGGAGCAGCAAAGGGTGTTGCTGATGACGGATGGGCGAGTGAAGGAGGGCTTGCCGCTTTCGCCACTCGATTGCCCCTGCCTGTTGGTCGACATCGAGCGCGGCCCGATCCGCCTGGGCCGGGCCCGGCAGTTGGCGGAGCAGTTGGGGGCGGAGTATCGGCATATTGATGATGGGGTATCTGACTGATATCCGTTGGTTGGATGGGCCCCATCGCGAGCAGGCTCGCTCCCACAGGGAGTTGTGGCGTAGATCAATCATGTATTCACAGCACATCCCATGTGGGAGCGAGCCTGCTCGCGATAGCATCACCTCGGTCCCCGATCTACCCCAGTCGAATCCCTGATCTATGCTGAGGCAACTTCACAGGAGTGAACCATGCGCATACTCGTCACCAACCCCCAGGACGACTTCCGGGTCAAGGCCTATGCCGGTACCAATGGCGTGCTGCTCGCCATGGACCTGGCCGAATCGCGGCGCGAGGGCCTGTTGGGGTTTGCCATCGAGAAGCAGCAGGGCAACAAGCCCTGGTTGTTCCTGTTCAACAGCCTGACGTTCCCCGACAAGGCTCACACCTTCCCCCAGTTCCACGCCACGCCCAGCGACAAGGCGCCGTTGCAGAAATTTCGCTGGGCCGACTATGCCATCAATCCCGGTGTGACCATTCATTACCGTGTGCATCTGGCCTACGGCAGTCCCGACGCACCGCAATTGGGAGAGTCCCTGGAGGTCACGGTCACCAGCGATAACGGACAACCCGCCAACCAGCAAGTGATCTTCAATCGTGCCGTAGCCGCCAGCCAGGCGTTCCAGCGCAAGTTTCCCGAACTGGACGCGTTGATCAGTGCCAACCGGAGCCTGTCCATCGACGACTGGCCCGATGCACCACGTCGCTGGCTGGAAAACGGTCTGCTGGGGCGCCTGACCGGCTTCATCGACCGGGCACTGGATGCCACCTGGGCCCTGGATATCGCCATCTACGAGTACGAACTGCCGGTGATCATCGATGCGGTGAATGCCGCTTTCACCCGCGGCGCGCAGGTGCGGGTGCTGTACCATGCCGAGCCGGGCGACGACACCACACTGCGCAACGAGGCCAGCCTGGAAAAACTGCCGCCGGCCAACAAGCGGGGACGGGTGACCCAAGGCATTTTCCACGACAAGTTCATCGTCTTGAGCAAGGTCGATGGCAGCGGTGCGTCGCGTCCCGAGGCCGTGCTCTGCGGCAGCACCAATTTCACCGCCAACGGTGTCTACCGCCAGGCCAATGTCGTTCATGTGCTGGACGACCCCCGGGTGAGCGACAGCTATCGCCAGGTGTTCGAGCAGATCTGGGCCGCACCCCGGGACGTCGATGCCACCCGCCAGTGGCTGACCCAGAGCAACCCCATGGACCCGCAGCAACGGTTATTCACCGGGTTCTCGCCGCGCACGGGAGAGGGCGACCTGGACCGCTTCGTCGAGATCATCAATGCCGCCCGCAAGGACCTGCTGTTCGTTACCGCCTTCGTCCTGCCCGACCGGATCCTTGACGCCTTGCTCGGCCAGCCCAACGACGATGTCCTGCGCTACGGCCTGCAAAACACCACCAGCCGCATCACTGGATTCCATGCCGACCGCACCGCCGAATTCGCCGCCACCGCATTGCTCAACACCGGGCTCGAAGGCTGGCTCAGGGAAAACATGAAAGGCCAGAAGGGCAACCTGCTGGTGCACACCAAAGCCATCGTCACCGACTTCACCAGCGACACGCCAACCATCATCAGTGGCAGCCACAACCTCAGCGCCGCGGCCAGCAGCAATAACGACGAGAACTACCTCATCATTCAGGGCGACACCGACCTGGCCGACCGCTACGGGCTGGAACTGCTGCGTTTCTACGAGCATTACCGCTTTCGTTATTTCGCCAGGAAGCTTGCGCTCAAGCAGGTCAGGCCGTTGGCGGTGGATGACAGCTGGAGCGATGACTATTACCGCGACGGGGATCTGCGGATGTTGTCGAGGGTGAGGTTTTGCGGCCGCTAGCGGCAGCGGCAATTATTGCTACAAGCGCAAGTAGTCCCGGCACCGCCGACCCTTGTGGGAGCGAGCCCGCTCGCGAAGACGGCTTCACATTCAGCATCAATTCCAACTGACCCACCGCTATCGCGAGCAAGCCCGCTCCCACAGAGGGCATGCGGCACCGGTTTGGGGCCTTGCTACCCGCGCGTCGTAGCCAACGGTAGCAGTCTCGGGATCACGTCCCAAGTCGTCCACGCCCGGCCGATTTCTCCATCTCCCTGATTCCATTCACTTTCCATTTTCCTCGCCCATGGGCGTCCAGCCTGTGGCACACTTTCTGCTGTATATTCCGTTGTTACATACTATGTTCCGTTATAGCGGAATAAACTCATCCTGGAGTGCTTGCCATGCATCGCCGACCTTCCTTGTTCAAAGCGTGTGTTTTTCTCTTCGCGGCCACGACGGCTGCCATGGGTGTCGCTCAGGCGGCCGACAGCAAGCTGGACAGCGTGCTGCAACGGGGGAAATTGATCGTGGGCACGGGCAGCACCAACGCGCCGTGGCACTTCCAGGGAGCGGATGGCAAGTTGCAGGGGTTTGATATCGACATCGCACGGATGGTCGCCAAGGGCCTGTTCAACGACCCGGAGAAAGTCGAGTTCGTGGTGCAGTCTTCCGATGCGCGGATTCCCAACCTGCTGACCGACAAGGTGGACATGAGTTGCCAGTTCATCACTGTGACCGCCAGCCGTGCCCAGCAAGTGGCTTTTACCTTGCCGTACTACCGCGAAGGCGTGGGCCTATTGTTGCCGGCCAACAGCAAGTACAAGGAAATCGACGACCTCAAGGCCGCCGGCGACGGCGTCACCGTCGCGGTGTTGCAGAACGTCTACGCCGAAGAGTTGGTGCACCAGGCGCTGCCCAAGGCCAAGGTCGACCAGTACGACAGCGTCGACCTGATGTACCAGGCGGTGAACTCTGGTCGTGCCGACGCGGCAGCCACCGATCAGTCCTCGGTCAAGTACCTGATGGTGCAGAACCCTGGCCGCTATCGCAGCCCGGCGTATGCCTGGAGTCCGCAAACCTATGCCTGCGCGGTCAAGCGCGGCGACCAGGATTGGCTGAACTTCGTCAACACCACCTTGCATGAAGCCATGACCGGCGTGGAATTCCCCACTTACGCCGCATCGTTCAAGCAGTGGTTTGGCGTGGACCTGCCGTCGCCGGCCATCGGTTTCCCCGTTGAGTTCAAATGATCCCGTGAGCCCGGGGCACCCCATGCGGGCGCCCCGTCGAAGGTACTGCCGACCATGAATTATCAGTTGAACTTTGCCGCCGTCTGGCGCGATTTCGACACCTTGCTGGCGGGGCTTGGCCTGGGGCTTGCCCTGGCGCTGGTGTCGATCGCCATCGGTTGCGTGATCGGCCTGGCCATGGCATTCGCGCTGCTCAGCAAGCACCGTGTCTTGCGCGTGCTGGCGTCGGTGTATGTCACGGTGATCCGCAATACGCCGATCCTGGTGCTGATCCTGTTGATCTACTTCGCCTTGCCGAGCCTTGGCATTCGCCTGGACAAGCTGCCGTCGTTCGTCATTACCCTGTCGTTGTACGCCGGGGCCTACCTGACCGAAGTGTTCCGCGGTGGGTTGATGAGCATCCACAAGGGCCAGCGGGAAGCGGGCCTGGCGATTGGCCTGGGCGAGTGGCAAGTGAAAGCCTATGTCACCGTGCCGGTGATGCTGCGCAACGTGCTGCCGGCTTTGTCGAACAACTTCATTTCGCTGTTCAAGGACACGTCCCTGGCGGCGGCGATTGCCGTGCCGGAGCTGACCTATTACGCCCGCAAGATCAACGTGGAGAGCTACCGGGTGATCGAAACCTGGCTGGTGACCACGGCCCTGTATGTCGCGGCCTGTTATCTCATTGCCATGCTGCTGCGGTATTTCGAGCAGCGCCTGGCAATCCGCCGTTAGGAGCGTCCCATGTACGAATCCCCCAGTTGGTTGCATGAGCTTTGGGTTGCCCGGGAGACGCTGTGGGCCGGGTTCCTGACCAGCGTGCAATGTTCGTTGCTGGCGATTTTGCTGGGCACGGTGATTGGCCTGGTTGCCGGTCTGGTGCTGACCTACGGCCGCACCTGGATGCGCGCGCCGTTTCGCTTCTATGTCGACCTGATTCGCGGTACACCGGTGTTCGTGCTGGTGCTGGCCTGCTTCTACATGGCGCCGGCGCTGGGCTGGCAGATCGGCGCGTTCCAGGCCGGTGTCCTGGGCCTGACGCTGTTTTGTGGTTCCCACGTGGCCGAGATCGTGCGCGGTGCCTTGCAAGCATTGCCTCGTGGACAGATGGAAGCCAGCCAGGCCATCGGCCTGACGTTCTCCCAGGCCCTGGGTTATGTGCTGCTGCCCCAGGCATTGCGGCAGATCCTGCCGACCTGGGTCAATTCCTCCACCGAGATCGTCAAGGCCTCGACCCTGCTGTCGGTGATCGGCGTCGCCGAGCTGCTGCTCAGCACCCAGCAGATCATCGCCCGGACCTTCATGACCCTGGAGTTCTACCTGTTCGCCGGGTTTCTCTTTTTCATCATCAATTACGCCATCGAATTGCTCGGGCGGCACATTGAAAAGCGGGTGGCCTTGCCATGACTGACGTTTCGACTCCCTCCAACGCCCAGCCGCTGCTCGACATTCGCGGCCTGCGCAAACAATACGGCCCGCTGGAAGTGCTCAAGGGCGTCGACCTGAGCATGCAGCGCGGCAACGTCGTCACGCTGATCGGCTCCAGCGGTTCCGGCAAGACCACGCTGCTGCGTTGCGTGAACATGCTGGAAGAGTTCCAGGGCGGGCGGATCATGCTCGACCGTGAGTCCATCGGCTATGACGAAGTCGACGGCAAGCGTGTGCGCCATCCCGAAAAAGTCATCGCCCGGCACCGCGCGATGACCGGCATGGCGTTTCAGCAATTCAACCTGTTTCCCCATCTGAGCGCGTTGCAGAACGTCACCCTGGGCCTGCTCAAGGTGAAAAAACTGCCCAAGGACGAAGCGGTGGCCCTGGCCGAGAAGTGGCTGGAGCGGGTCGGCCTGCTGGAGCGCCGCAACCACTTTCCCGGTCAGTTGTCCGGTGGCCAGCAGCAGCGGGTGGCGATTGCCCGGGCGATTGCCATGAACCCCAGTCTGATGCTGTTCGACGAAGTCACCTCGGCCCTCGATCCGGAGCTGGTGGGTGAAGTGCTGAACGTGATCAAGGGCCTGGCCGAAGACGGCATGACCATGCTGCTGGTGACCCACGAAATGCGTTTCGCCTTCGAGGTGTCCGACAAAATCGTATTCATGAACCAGGGGCGCATTGAAGAGCAGGGCCCGCCGAAGGAACTGTTCGAGCGGCCGCAGTCACCGCGCCTGGCGGAATTTCTCAAGAACACTCGTTTTTAATCCATTGAACAAGGAGATTCACTCATGAGCATCAAGCGCTACGGTACCGGCAGCACCGCGGGTGGCGGGCAGCCACGGCCATTTGCCCGCGCCGTCGAGGCCGATGGCTGGCTGCACGTGTCCGGCCAGGTGCCGGCGGTGAACGGCGAGATCATCGCCGGCGGGATTGTCGAGCAGACTCACCAGACCATGAAGAATGTGATCGCCATTCTCGAAGAGGCCGGTTACGAGCTCAAGGATGTGGTGCGCTGCGGTGTGTGGCTGGATGACCCGCGGGACTTCTGGAGTTTCAACAAGGTGTTCGGCGAGTACTTCAGCCCCGAACACGCTCCGGCTCGGGCCTGTGTGCAGGCGAGCATGATGGTGGATTGCAAGGTCGAGATCGATTGTGTGGCCTACAAGAAAAAGTGAGGCCATCGCGGGCAAGCCTTGCTCCCACAAGATCAAGCTGTGCCTGTGGGAGCAAGGCTTGCCCGCGATAGCGATCTACCAGACGCCACCGCTGTCTGGTTACACTCGCGGCCAACTGAATGGGAACCCAATACATGACCGAAGATACCATCAAACGCCGGGCCCGGGGACTGGATCGGGCGTTCGATATCCTCGATTTCCTCAAGGAGATCGGCCAGCCGCTGCGCCCGAACGACATTGCCAGCGGCATCGGCAGCCCCAAGTCCACGGTCTACGAACTGGTGGCATCGTTGCTGGAACGGCGCATTCTCGAGCCGGTGGGCAAGGATGGCCATGTCTACCTGGGCCGCCAGTTGTACTTTCTCGGGCAGGCGCATTTGCGGCATTTCGATTTGAGCCGCGAGGCCGATCAAGCCTTGCAGGAGATCGTCCGCCAGACCCGGGAAACCGCGCAGATGTGCTTGCTCAACGGGCGCAAGTACACGGTGGCGCTGATGAAGGAAGGCGAGCGGCATTTTCGCATTTCATCGGACATCGGTGAAAACGCGCCCATCCCCTGGACCGCCTCCGGCCGCCTGCTGCTGGCGCATCTGAGCGACCAGCAGATCGTCGATCTCGTCGACCCCGACGACTTCATCCTGCCGGACGGCGAGCGCCTGCCGGTGGAGCAGTTTATCAAGGAGATCCGCCAGGCCGGCCGCGACGGATTTTTCTCCTTCGACAGCGTTGCCGACACCTTCACCCACTGCTTCGCCGCACCGGTCAAAGACCCCGGCGGCGTGGCCATTGCAACCCTGTGCATCGTCGCCCCCCGGGCCGACGCCAAGAACAATTACGCCGACTACCGCCGGGTGCTGATCGACAGCGCCAACAGCCTGGCCCGGCGCATCAATGAATAGACGATAGCGGTCACCCGCGACCGTTAGAGGAGTTCGACCATGTCTTCTACCATTCAGGACGCTGCCGTAGAGAAGGGCGCCGCCACCGTCGGCGCTCACCTGTTGCGCGACGTCAGCCTGCCAGCGCTGGTGCTGCATCGCGAAGCGTTGGAACACAATATCCGCTGGATGCAACAGTTCGTCAGCAACAGCGGTGCCGAGCTGGCACCCCACGGCAAGACCAGCATGACCCCGGCGCTGTTCCGTCGGCAGCTCGATGCCGGCGCCTGGGGCCTGACTCTGGCCACTGCCGTGCAAACCCGTGCCGCGTACGCCCACGGTGTGCGGCGGGTGCTGATGGCCAACCAGTTGGTGGGCACGCCGAACATGGCACTGATCGCCGATCTGCTGGCCGACCCGACGTTCGAATTCCACTGCATGGTCGATCATCCGGACAACGTTGCCGACCTGGGCGAGTACTTCGCATCCCGCGGTGCGCGGCTGAATGTGATGATCGAGTACGGCGTGGTCGGTGGTCGCTGCGGCTGCCGGAGCGAGGCCGAAGTGTTGGCCCTGGCGGAGGCGATCCGGGCGCAACCGGCGCTGGCCCTGACCGGCATCGAAGGCTACGAAGGGGTGATCCATGGTGACCACGCCGTCAGCGGCATCCGTGCATTCGCGGCGTCCCTGGTGGGGTTGGCGGTGCAGTTGCAGGACAGCGGCGCGTTTGCCCTCGATAAACCGATCATCACCGCCTCGGGTTCGGCCTGGTATGACCTGATCGCCGAATCCTTCGAGGCCCGCAATGCCCACGGGCGTTTCCTCAGCGTGCTGCGTCCCGGCAGTTACGTGGCCCACGACCATGGCATTTACAAGGAGGCCCAGTGCTGCGTACTGGAACGGCGCAGCGACCTGCACCAAGGTCTGCAGCCGGCATTGGAGGTCTGGGCCCACGTGCAATCGCTGCCGGAGCCGGGCTTCGCGGTCATCGCCCTGGGCAAGCGCGACGTGGCCTACGACGCGGGGTTGCCGGTGCCGCTCAAGCGTTACAAACCCGGATCTGACGTGATAGCCGGCGACGATGTGAGCGCCTGCAAGGTGACGGCGGTGATGGACCAGCACGCCTTTATGACGGTGGCGCCGGGGGTTGAGTTGCGGATCGGCGACATTATTGCGTTCGGTACTTCCCATCCGTGCCTGACCTTCGACAAATGGCGGGTGGGATGCCTGGTGGATGAGCAATTGCGGGTGGTCGAAAGCATGGAGACTTGTTTCTAGGCTTGAAACCGAGTTGCGCCTATCGCGGGCAAGCCTTGCTCCCACAGGTCCTGCTCCCACAGGTCTTGCTCCCATAGGTCTTGCTCCAAGAGGCTTGTGGGAGCAGGACCTGTGGGAGCAAGGCTTGCCCGCGACGACGGCCTGCCAGACACCACCGAATCATCAGGATTATCCATGAGCCACTCCAAACCCCGCATCGCCCTGATCGGCGAGTGCATGATCGAACTGCAACAACGCGCCGACGGCAGTCTGCAGCAGAGCTTCGGCGGCGACACCCTGAACACGGCGGTCTACTTGTCACGCGCCTTGGGCGACAGGGCGGCGGTGGACTACGTCACCGCCCTGGGCGACGACAGCTTCAGCGATGCCATGTGCCGGAGCTGGGCCGAGGAGAACATCGGCCTGGAACGAGTCCAGCGCCTGCCCGGCCGCTTGCCGGGTTTGTATTGCATCCAGACCGATGCGGCCGGTGAGCGCCGGTTCCTGTACTGGCGCAACGAAGCGGCAGTGCGCGATTGCTTTACCACGCCGGCCGCCGCGCCGATCCTGGCGGCGTTGCCGGATTACGATGTGCTGTATTTCAGTGGCATCACCCTGGCAGTGCTTGGCGAGCAGGGACGCAGCAAGCTCATCGAAACCCTGATCGAAGCCCGTCGGCGAGGCGCCCTGGTGGTGTTTGACAACAACTATCGGCCAAGGCTATGGGCCTCGGTCGACGCCGCCCGCGCGGCCTACCGCAGTGTATTGCCTTATGTGGGGCTGGCGCTGCTGACGGTGGACGACGAGCAGGCGCTGTTCGGACATGCCGACAGCGAAGCGGTGTTCGCCGCCTACGAAGAGCTCGGCACCCCGGAAGTGGTGCTCAAGCGCGGTGCCGAGGCGTGCCTGATCCGGTGCGATGGCCAATCGTATGAAGTACCGGCCCAGTTGGTCGAACGAGTGGTGGACACCACCGCGGCGGGGGACTCGTTCAGCGCGGCCTACCTGGCGCGCCGTTTGATGGGCGGGAATCCGGTGGAGGCCGCCGAGGCCGGGCATCTGTTGGCGAGTCGGGTGATCCAGGTGCCGGGGGCGTTGATTCCCCGGTCATGAACCACCGCAGAGCCTCCTGTGGGAGCGAGCCTGCTCGCGATGGCAGTGTGTCAGTCACCATCAATATCAACTGACCCACCGCTATCGCGAGCAGGCTCGCTCCCACATGTGACCTGCGTTGGGCCCGATATCAATCCCGATAAAACACCTGCACCAGGTGATACCCGAACTTGCTCTTGATCGGCCCATGTACCACCCGCAGTGGCTTCTTGAAGATCACCGCATCGATCACGCCGACCATCTGCCCCGGCCGCACTTCACCCAGGTCGCCGCCGCGTTTGCCGGAAGGGCAGGTGGAGTATTTCTTTGCCAGCACATCGAACGCTTCGCCCTTGGCGATGCGTTGTTTGAGCTGTTCGGCTTCTTCGGCGGTTTTCACCAGAATATGGCGGGCTTGGGCTTTCATCGCAGCGGTGACCTGAACAAAAGGGAGCGATTATGCCTCAACTCAGGAGGCATGGTTGATCATCGTCCGAATCTTGTTCGCCAGCAAATCGAGGGTGAAAGGCTTGGCGACCATGTCCATGCCCTGTTCCAAGAAGCCCTGGCGTTCGGCGGCTTTCTGCGCATAACCGGTCATGAACAGCACCTTCAGATCGGGCCGATGCTGGCGGGCGATTTCCGCCAGTTGCCGGCCATTCATGCCGGGCAGGCCGACGTCGGTGACCAGCAGGTCGATGCGCTGGTCCAACTCCAGCAGCGGCAGGGCAGCGTTGGCGTCTTCGGCTTCAAGGGCGGTATACCCCAGCGCCTGCAATAGATCGAGAACCAGCATCCGCACCGCCGGGTCGTCTTCCACCAGCAATACGGTTTCGCCTGCGATAGCCGCCGGAGCCTCCATAGCCGCGGGCTGTGTCGATTGTTCGACGGGTGCTACGTGCAGCCGCGGCAGGTACAACTGCACTCGTGTGCCCTGGCCCGGTACGCTGTCCAGGTTCAGTAGCCCACCTGACTGTTGGGCAAAGCCGTAAATCATCGACAATCCCAGGCCGGTGCCCTGGCCGATGGGTTTGGTGGTGAAGAATGGATCGAAGGCCTTTGCCAGCACGGACGGGGTCATGCCGCTGCCATTGTCGCTGACGGCAATCATCACGTAATCCCCGGCCTTGACCGGTTCCAGGGTGCTGATGTCGCTGCCGTCGAGGTAGATATTGGCGGTTTCGACGGTCAGTTCACCGCCATCGGGCATGGCGTCCCGAGCGTTGATCACCAGGTTGAGCAGGGCGTTTTCCAACTGGCTGGCGTCGGTGCTGACGGACCAAAGCTCATCGGCCAGTTGCAGGCGCAGCGCGATGTGATCACCGGTGGTGCGACTCAGCAGGTCTTCCAGGGACAGGACCAGGTTGTTGGCGTCCAGCGGTTTGCGGTCCAGAGACTGGCGCCGGGAAAAGGCCAACAGCCGGTGGGTCAGGGCCGCTGCGCGATTGGCCGATGACACCGCCGCTTCGGTGAAGCGTCCGATCTCATCGGCACGGCCGTTGGCGATGTAGCGCTGCATCAGGTCCAGGCTGCCGAGGATGCCGGTGAGCATATTGTTGAAATCATGGGCGATGCCCCCGGTGAGCTGGCCCACGGCTTCCATCTTCTGGGCATGGCGCAGCGCTTCTTCGGCGCGTTCGCGTTCGAACATTTCGTTCTGCAGGCGGTGATTGGCTTCGGCCAATTGCTGGGTGCGGGCGATCACCCGTTCTTCCAGGGTTTCGTTGAGGTTGCGCAGGGCTTCCTCAGTTTTCTTGCGCTCGGTTTCGTCAATCACAAAGATGTAGAAACCATTCACGGCACCGTCCGCGCCATGACGGGGCAGGTAGTTGGTCAGCGCATGCCGCGGCCGGCCGTCGCGGTGGTCCGACTGGACAGCGAAGCTGCACGACTTGCCCGCCAGGGCCGCGGCAATCTGTTCGGCGCGGGCCGCATAGCCTTCCTCGCCGATCACTTCGCGAATGGTCTTTCCATAGAGTTCCTGCGGGGTCAGCCCGAACCAGTCCAGGTAGGCGCTGTTGTTCAGGCGGAAACGTTCTTCGCGGTCCACATAGCTGATGAGGATCGGCATGGCGTTGATGATCAGCTGCAGCTCGGTCTGGCTCTGGCGCAGGGCCTGTTCGGCGCGCTTGCGCTCGGTCAGGTCCAGAGCCGCGCCGAGAAAGCGCTTGGGCCGGCCGTGGCGATCCTTGTAGCAGCGACCGCGCACGAAGACCCAGCGCAGTTCGCCGTCGGGCTGCAGCAGGCGGTACTCCTCGGCATATTCGGTGCCGTGGGTGATGCAGTGCTTGATGCTGCGGGCGACCATAGCCCGATCTTCGGGGTGTACGCCTTCGAGGTAGGCACTGATGGGCAATTGCCGTGACAGACTGGGATCGACACCGTGCAACAGGGCGAAATGCGCATCGGCGATGAAGCGGTCTTCGCTGATATCCCAGTCCCAAGTGCCCAGGGCATCGGCAGCCGCCAAGGCCAATTGCAGACGCTCTTCGCTTTCCTGCTGGGCCTTGAGGCTGGCTTCGGAGCGGCGTTCGAACTCCAGGGCCAGGCGTCGCCGCTCGCTGGTCTCGATGGCGGTGATCAGGATGCCGGCCACGGCACCGCCTTCGTCACGCACGGGGCTGTAGGTCAGGTCCAGCCAGAGGTCGCAAAGGCGGCCGGCAAAGGGCAGGCGCCATTGCTGGTCGCGGCTGGTGTGTGTGCGGCCTTGCAACACGTTGTGGTAAATCGGTGCGCTGACGCTTTTGAGTTCAGGCCATGCCGTGTGGGTTGGCTGGCCGAACGCCTGGGGATGTTTATCACCGGCCAGTCGGGAAAAGGCGTCGTTGTAGAAGTGGATCAGTTGCGGCCCCCACAGCAAGGCCATCGGCATCGGCGAGTGCAGCACGATGTCCACGGCGGTGCGCAGGCTCTGGGGCCAGGTTTGGACAGCGCCCAGCGGGCTGGAACTCCAGTCCCGTCGGTCGATCAGGCGCTGTGTGCCGCTGCTGGCGGGTGTTGCGTTCATCACGGAATCCCTGGGTGGCGTGTCACGTCGACTATCCTCTGAAGGAGGTAAGCGCGGGTTGGTCTGCAGAGGTACGTGCTCGGGTCAGCTTGTTTCATTGATATCTCGCGGAAGTTTCAGTCCATGGAAATCGATCCCTTGTTACGCATCCTGGCCAGCCAGGAAGGCTCCGATCTTTACCTGTCCACCGGGGCACCGCCCTGTGCAAAATTCGAGGGTGTGCTCAAGCCCCTGGGCAACCAGGCGTTCAAGGTCGGTGACATCGCCGGGCTCGCCGAGTCTCTGATGGACGCCGAACAACGCCTTGAGTTCGATCGGGAATTGGAAATGAACCTGGCCATTTCTCTCTCGGGTGTCGGGCGCTTCCGGGTCAATATCTTCAAGCAGCGCAATGACGTGTCCATGGTGATCCGCAACGTCAAGCTGGACATCCCGCGCTTCGAGGACCTGAAGCTGCCCAGGGTGCTGCTGGATACCATCATGCAAAAGCAGGGGCTGATGTTGTTCGTCGGCGCGACAGGGTCAGGCAAGTCCACCTCCCTGGCGGCGCTGATCGATTATCGCAATCGCAACAGCAGCGGCCACATCATCACCATCGAGGACCCGGTGGAGTATATCCACCGGCACAAGAAGTCGATCATCAACCAGCGCGAGGTCGGTGTCGACACCCGCAGTTTCCATGCCGCCCTCAAGAACACTTTGCGCCAGGCACCGGATGTGGTGCTGATCGGCGAGATTCGCGACCGGGAAACCATGGAACACGCCCTGGCTTTTGCCGACACAGGGCATCTGGTGATTTCTACCTTGCATGCCCACAACGCCAATCAGGCCCTGGACCGGGTGATCAACTTCTTCCCGGAAGAACGCCGGTCGCAGCTGTTGAGCGACCTGGGCAACAACCTCCAGGCATTCGTGTCCCAGCGCCTGGTGCGCACCCGTACCGGCCAGCGCCGGGCGGCGGTGGAGGTCATGCTCGGCTCGCCCACGGTGGCCGATCTGATCCGGCGCAACGAGCTGGGCGAACTCAAGGGCATCATGGAGAAGTCGGAAGAACTGGGCATGCAGACCTTTGACCAGGCCCTTTTCAACCTGGTAGTCGAAGGGGTGCTCGATGAGGAAGAAGCCCTGAAGAATGCCGACTCGGCGAACAACCTGCGGCTGCGGTTGAAACTGCATGCCGAATCGGGCGCCGCGCCTGCGGCCGATCCGGCGGCGGGGGAGTGGGGGTTGATGGATTGATGGGGTTTTGCACATTCCCTGTGGCGAGGGGATTTATCCCCGCTGGGCTGCGCAGCAGCCCCCAATCCCATCAATACAAGTCTGTCTAATACACCGCGGTGTCTGGATTCAGGGCTGCTGCGCAGCCCAGCGGGGATAAATCCCCTCGCCACAGAAAGCGGTTTTGTGTGGTGCCTAGGAGGTAAGCTCCGGCCGATCCCGAAACTGCTCCAGCGCCTCCGGGTTGGCCAGGGCGTCGGTATTTTTCACCGCTTCGCCGTGCACCACATTGCGTACCGCCAACTCCACCACCTTGCCACTGATGGTTCGCGGAATGTCGCTGACCGCGAGGATCTTCGCCGGTACATGACGCGGCGTGGTGTTGGCCCGGATGACTTGGCGGATCCGCTGTTCCAGGGGGGCATCCAGGACCACGCCCTCTTGCAGACGCACAAACAGCACCACCCGCACATCGCCCTGCCATTGCTGGCCGATGGCGACACTGTCCAGCACCTGTTCGACCTTTTCCACCTGCCGATAGATTTCCGCCGTGCCGATGCGCACGCCGCCAGGGTTGAGCACGGCATCGGAGCGGCCATGGATCAGGAAGCCGCCATGGGGCAGTTCCTCGGCGTAATCACCTTGGGCCCACACGCCGGGAAACTGGCTGAAGTAGGACGCTCGCAGTTTTTCCTGCCGGGGGTCGTTCCACAGACCAACGGGCATCGCCGGAAAATGCCGAGTGCATACCAGCTCACCTTTCTCACCGATGACTGCCTGCCCGGCCTCGTTCCAGACCTGTACCGCCATGCCCAGGCTCTTGCCCTGCATCTCGCCGCGGCGCACTGCCGAAAACGGGTTGCCGTTGACGAAGCACGACACGATGTCGGTGCCACCGGACATCGACGCCAGGCAGACGTCTGGCTTGAAGTCGCGGTACACATAGTCGTAACTATGGGGCGCCAGCGCCGAGCCGGTGGACAGCAGGGTCCTGAGGCTGCCCAGGTCGTGGCTCTGTCGAGGCTTCAAGCCCTGGCTCTCCAGGGCGGCCAGGAATTTTGGGCTGGTGCCGAACACACTGATGCGCTGCTGGTCGATCAGGTCCAGCAAGCGCTCGGGGCCGGGGTGGAACGGTGAGCCGTCGTAGAGCACCACCGCACTGCCAACGGCAAGGGCAGACACCAGCCAGTTCCACATCATCCAGCCGCAGGTGGTGTAGTAGAACAGCCGATCCTCGGGGCCGAGGTCGACGTGCAGGCCATGTTCCTTGACGTGTTGCAGCAGTACCCCGCCGGTGCCATGGACGATGCACTTCGGTACGCCGGTGGTGCCGCTGGAGTACAGGATGTACAGCGGATGATCGAACGGCACGGCGACGAATTGCGGCTCGCCACCGGCTTGGTAGAACCCGTCCCACAGTGCGACGCTGGCCGGAGTCGTGAAGTCTTCGGCGCAGGCATCCGGCTGAGCATAGGGCAGCACGATGAGTTGCTGCAGCGACGGCAGCCGTTCGAGGATCTCGTTGACCTTGGGCCGTTGGTCGATGACCTTGCCGGCGTAGCGATACCCGGCGCAGGTGATGAGCACCTTGGGTTCGATCTGGCCGAAGCGGTCGATCACTCCCTGGGTGCCGAAATCCGGCGACGAACAGGACCAGATCGCCCCCAGGCTGGTGGTGGCGAGCATGCCCACCAGGGTTTGCCAGGTGTTGGGCATGCACGCGGCGACGCGGTCGCCTTGGGTCACACCGGCCGCTTGCAGGCTTTTCTGCAGGCCGGCGACGTGGGTCGCGAGTTCAACCCAGGTCAGATGTTCCTGGCCGCCGTTTTCGTCGATGGCAACCACCGCCACCGCGGTATCGCGACGTTGCAGCAAATGTTCGGCAAAGTTCAGCGTCGCCCCTGGGAACCACCGGGCGCTGGGCATCTGCGCGCCTTCCACCAGTACCTCGGTGGGCGCTTGGTGAAAGCGGATCCCGAAGAAATCGACGATGGCCTGCCAGAAAGCTTCGCGCTGGTCGATGCTCCAGGCGTGAAGGGCGGGATAGTCGCTGAGTTGCAGATGATGCCGTTCGTTGACGAACTGGCGAAAGGCGTTCATGCGCGACCGGGCGATGCGTTCAGGGCTGGGTTGCCAGAGGATGTCGGACATGGCGTATCTCTTATTCTTTATGTACACGCAAACTATAGAGCGAGCCGGAGCTTCCGGGATCAACTTCCTGTGGGAGCAAGGCTTGCCCGCGATGAGGTCGATACGGTTCACCTTGGAATCGAGATACCTTCATCGCGGGCAAGCCTTGCTCCCACAGGGTTCACACAGGTTACTGGGCCAACCACCCACCATCGATATTCCACGCCGCGCCGCGCACCTGGCTGCCGGCTTCGCTGCACAGGAACAGCACCAGTTCCCCCAGTTGCGGTGGGGTGACGAACGCCAGCGACGGCTGCTTCTCGGCCAGCAGGTCATGCTGGGCCTGTTGCGGGTCGATGCCGCTGGCGATGCGATCATCGATCTGTTTCTGCACCAGCGGAGTCAGCACCCAGCCCGGACAGATGGCATTGCAGGTGACGTTGCTGGTGGCGGTTTCCAGGCCAACCACTTTGGTCAGGCCGATCACCCCATGTTTGGCTGCGACATAGGCGGCCTTGCCCACCGAGCCGACCTGGCCGTGTACCGAGGCAATATTGACGATCCGCCCCCAGCCCTTGCTGCGCATGCCCGGCAGGCTCAGGCGGGTGGCATGAAACACCGAGGACAGGTTGATGGCGATGATCGAGTCCCAGCGCTCCACCGGAAAATCCTCCACCGCGGCCACATGCTGGATGCCGGCGTTGTTCACCAGAATGTCGACCCCGCCGAACTCCCGCTCGGCATAGGCGAGCATGTCGGCGATCTGCGCCGGATCACTGACGTCGGCCGGATGATGGCCAACCCTGCCGCCGAACTGTTGTACTTCGGCGACCACTGCCGACGCATCGCCGAATCCATTGAGGATCAAATCGGCGCCGGCCTTGGCCAGGACCAGGGCAATGCCCAGGCCGATGCCGCTGGTAGAACCGGTGACCAGGGCGGTCTTGCCGGAAAGAGTTGTCGTCATAAGCACCTCATACAATACCAGTGGCGTAGAACACACCGATCACCACGAAAACCGCGAGGGTCTTGATCAGCGTAATGCAGAAAATGTCTTTGTAGGCTTCACGGTGGGTCAGCCCGGTCACCGCCAGCAGGGTGATCACCGCGCCGTTGTGCGGCAGGGTGTCCATGCCGCCGCTGGCCATTGCCGCTATCCGGTGCAGCACTTCCAGGGGAATGTTGGCGGCGTGGGCGGCATTGATGAAGGTTTCGGACATCGCCGCCAGGGCGATGCTCATGCCTCCCGATGCAGAACCGGTGATGCCAGCCAGCAGCGTCACGGTCACGGCTTCATTGACCAGTGGGTTGGGAATGCTCTTGAGCCAGTCGGCCAGCACCAGGAATCCCGGCAGCGAGGCGATGACCGCGCCGAAGCCGTATTCCGAGGCGGTATTCATCGCCGCGAGCAGCGCACCACCCACCGCACTCTTGCTGCCTTCGGCCAGCTTGCTGCGAATGGCCCGGAAGCCGAACAGCAAGACCATGATGATGCCCACCAACAGCGCGGCCTGAACCGCCCAGATCGCAGTGAGCTTGGCGACGTCGCTGGTCACTGGTGTTGCCATCCCCGGCAGCGCCAGGCTGTGGGTCTTGCCGTACCACTGGGGGATCCACTGGGTGAACAGCAGGTTCATGATGCCGACCGCCAGCAGCGGCGAAACGGCGATCCACGGGTTGGGTAACTGGATGTCCTCCGCTGTTTCCGGCTCGTTGCGCAATTCGCTGCCGTAGCCTTCGCCCACGCGCTGGGCCTTGTTGCGCTGGCGTTGGAGGAACAGCATGCCGACGCTGAACACGAACAGCGTGCCGATCACCCCCAACCACGGCGCGGCCCAGGCAGTGGTGTTGAAGAAGGTGCTGGGGATGATGTTCTGGATCTGCGGCGTGCCGGGCAGGGCGTCCATGGTGAAAGAGAACGCACCGAGAGCGATGGTGGCCGGGATCAGGCGCTTGGGAATATTGCTCTGGCGGAACATCTCGGCGGCGAACGGGTACACCGCAAACACCACGACGAACAGCGACACGCCGCCATAGGTCAGCAGGGCGCAGACCAGCACGATCACCAGCATCGCCTGGCGCGTGCCCAGCAGGCGAATCGCCGCGGCCACGATGGAGCGGGAGAAACCCGACAACTCGATCAGCTTGCCGAACACCGCGCCGAGCAGGAACACCGGGAAGTACAGTTTGATGAACCCGACCATTTTCTCCATGAACACCCCGGTAAAGGCAGGGGCGACGGCGGAGGGGTCGGTGAGCAGGACGGCGCCGAGGGCGGCGATGGGCGCAAAGAGGATGACGCTGTAGCCACGGTAGGCGGCAACCATCAGCAGCGCGAGGGCTGCCAAGGCAATGATCACACTCATGGTGTGTCTCCTGGATTGTTATTTTTGTGGTGAAGCGGTGGGAGGGCTTTAGCGAGTTTTGTGCCAGGTTGGTAACTTGTTGAAATATATGATGTTTCTTGTTTGGCTTGAGGAGATACGGAGAGTGCTGTCTCTTTTTTGAGATTTTTTGATTCGAATGGCCTTATCGCGAGCAGGCTCGCTCCCACAGGGGAATGCGGTCATCTGTGGGAGCGAGCCTGCTCGCGATGAGCGCGAAGCGCTCGGAAGGAATTGTCTACAAAAAGAGAATGTGTTTCTCTCTATTGAGACTCGGCAATCCCCAGCGCCACCATCTTCTTGTACAGCGTCGACCGCCCCAGCCCCAGCCGCTCAGCCGCTTCGATCACCTTGCCGTCGCATTGCGCGAGGGTGGTTTCGATCAACTGCCGGTCGAATCGCGCCCGGGCCTGGCTGAAGGTTTCCTGCGGCAGCAATTCCAGGCTTGGGTTGGTTGTCCGGGTGACCGGTGAGAACGTGCCGATGGCCGCGCGGATGTCGGCGGCGGTGAGCAGCAGGTTATCGCTGAGCAGCGCGGCCCGCTCCAGCACGTTGCGCAACTCGCGGATGTTGCCCGGCCAGGCGTGTTGCCCCAGCAGGTCGAGAGCATCGGGGTTCAGTTCGTGCTGGCTGCGCAGGTCTTCGAGGATTGCTTCGCTCAGGGCCGGCAGGTCATCCAGGCGCTCGCGCAGGGGCGGGACCTGGATAGGCAACACATTGAGGCGGTAGTACAGGTCGGCGCGGAACTCGCCGCGTTTGATCGCCGCTTCCAGATCCATTGACGTGGCAGCGATTACGCGGACATCGCTTTGCAGCACCTCGTTGGAGCCCACCGGTTCATATTCCTTTTCCTGCAGCACGCGCAGCAGTTTGCTTTGCAGCGGCAAGGGCATGTCGCCGATCTCATCGAGGAACAACGTGCCGCCCTGAGCGATCTGCAGCTTGCCGGCGCGGCCCTTGCGGTCAGCCCCGGTGAACGCTCCGGGGGCCGTGCCGAAGAACTCGGCTTCCAGCAGCGATTCCGGAATCGCCGCGCTGTTGATGCTGACGAATGCCTTGTGCGCCCGTGGCGAGGCGCTGTGGATCGCCTGGGCCAGCAACTCCTTGCCGGTGCCGGTCTCGCCGAGCAGCAGCACCGGAGAATCGGTACTGGCGCTGCGTCGGGCGCGGCGCTTGACCTCCAGCCCGGCACTGCTGGTGCCAATGAAATGGGCGAAGTTGTACTTGGTTTGCCGTGCCCGCAGCAGCGAACGGGTCGAAACCAGTTCTTCCTGCATGCTTTGGTAGCGCTTGAGCATCGGCGACAGGCTGTGCAGTTCACCGAACAGGGCAAAACCGATGGCGCCGATTACCGCACCGGCGCTGTCGTGGATCGGTAGGCGCATCACCACCAGCGGCTCCTTGGGCATCTCCTGCATATCGAGCAATATCGGTTGTCCGGTACGCACCACCTCCCGCAGCAGGCTGCCGGGGATCACGCTTTCGCAGGCTCGTCCGATCGCTTCCTGTGCCGAGTTCAGGCCGAAGCGCCGGGCGTAGCGTTCGTTCATCCAGACGATGTTGGCGTCACGGTCGACGATGACCGTTCCTTCGCTGGATTGCTCGATGATTTCGAACAATGAACGAATCGCCAGGGTGCGTACGCGCTGGTAATCCTTGAGGTTTTCGGTGGGGCGCATCGGGCATTCCCAGAAAGAGGTGGGGGTATGGCGTCCTCTGATGAGTCTGTTGCCAGCGGCATTATGCCGTAGACGCAGCTGACGCGTCGCGACTCGGTCGAGAGTCCCTGAGGGTCGTGGTATCAATAAGGGGGAAGTTGTACATTTGATTTTGTCTTGTACATTTTTTTGGATGTCCCATGAACCCATTCAATTCTCGCAAACTCACGCTTTCCAAATGGACTGCCTGTGCACCGGTTAATCGAGAGAAGCATTTCCTGGTCATCAGGCTCCTCTGCGACGAGCTCGGCGTGCCGCTGCAAGTCGAACTGCAAGCGGTACACAGCGGGCGCACGGAGCTGCTGGACTGGCGCGAATTGCGAGATGACAAGCGGTGGCGCATTGGCTGGAAATGAAAGAGACCGGGCGGCCGAAGGCGCGCCGCTGGTCACATAAAAATTGTACAGAAATAAAAATCTGTACAGTTATTTTGCGGTCATGGCTTAATGGCATCTCTCCAGCGAAAAGACGCCTGCGTCTTCAGGTGGCTCGATCCACGCATCCAACGTTCCGGAGTGGTGCC
The DNA here is from genome assembly GCF_001269905.1 of Pseudomonas corrugata. Taxonomy (GTDB): domain Bacteria; phylum Pseudomonadota; class Gammaproteobacteria; order Pseudomonadales; family Pseudomonadaceae; genus Aquipseudomonas; species Aquipseudomonas corrugata. The sequence goes on from NZ_LHVK01000005.1 coordinate 225,972, forward strand.
CATGTTCATTCGTACGCGCAAGCATCAGCAGGCCTTGCACGAAATTCAGGCCAGGCAGGCTTACCTTGAAGCGCAGTGCCATGCCTTGCATGCCTCAATGGCCGTGCTCGAGCTCGCACCGACAGGTGAAGTGCTGGGCGCCAGTCCTCTGTTCCTGCAAATGACTGGATACTCGCTCGACGAGATTCTGGGCAAGCCTCACCAGACATTTTGCGCCCCGGCGTACGCCCGCAGTCCAAAGTATGCAGCGCTGTGGCAGCGCTTGTTGCAGGGGGCAAGTGCCAGCGATCGGTTTTTGCAGCTTGCCCGCGAGGGACACGGGGCCTGGGTGGAAGCGGATTATGTTCCGGTGCGCCAGGCGAATGCAGGCGTACAGCGCATTATTTGCATTGTTCGCGACGTTACCGATGAGGTGCTTCGCTCCCAGGCCGAATCCAGCTTCACCCAGGCGATTGACCGGTCGATGGCGGTCATCGAGTTTGATCTGAACGGGCAGGTGGTGAGTGCCAACGCGAATTTCCTGAAGGTAATGGGGTATGGCCTGGAAGAAGTACGCGGCCAGCATCACCGTCTCTTCTGCTCGTCCAGCGAAGCGCAGAGCGAAGCCTATCGCGGCTTCTGGGCCGGGCTGAACCGGGGCGAGTACATGGGAGGGCTTTTCCAGCGAGTTGACAAGCGCGGCGCGACCGTCTGGCTGCAGGCCACCTACAACCCGCTCTATGATGCCCAGGGCCATCTGTATGGGGTGGTCAAGTTCGCCACCGATTGCACCGCAGAGATTGAGCAACGTCAGAGCGAATCGAAGGCGGCGCAGTTGGCCTTCGAGACGTCCCGACAGACCGATGAGCACACTCGGCTTGGCACCGCCGTCGTGCAAAAAACCGTGACCGTCGTGCAGAGCATCGCCGATGAACTCCAGGCTGTGGCAACGGGCATAGGGGCTCTGAGCGCGCAGTCCGAGGAAATTGGCAGTATTGTCGATGCCATCCGGGGCATTGCTGAACAGACCAACCTGCTGGCCCTCAATGCCGCCATTGAAGCTGCCCGCGCGGGGGAGCAAGGGCGCGGCTTCGCGGTCGTGGCCGATGAGGTACGCAACCTGGCCCGGCGTACGAGCCAGGCCACCGTCGCCATCACCGAGGTGGTCGGCAAGAACCGCGAACTCGCCAGGCAAGCGGTCACCAGCATGCAGTCGAGCACCCTCAAGGCAGAACAGGGGGTCACATTGGTGAACGAGGCAGGCGCGGTGATCCTGGATATCCACCGGGGCGCGCAACAGGTTGTGACGGTGATGGGTAATTTCGCCAACACCCTGGACCAGCGACGGAGCGCCTGAACCGCGGAGAAAGACTGGCCCGCGGGTTATGCGGGATGTGCCGCCGCCAGTAGCTCTCTGGTATAGGGGTGACGTGGCGACTCGAAAAGTTCATGACTTGCCCCTTGCTCGACCACCTTTCCGTCCTTGATCACGATCATGTCGTGGGCCAGGGCGCGCACCACCGCCAGGTCATGGCTGATGAACAGATAGGTCAGGCCGTACTTTTCCTGAAGTTGGCGAAGCAGGGTGACCACCTGTTTCTGCACGGTACGATCCAGCGCCGACGTGGGCTCGTCCAGCAGGATCAAGGCCGGCTTGAGCACCAGGGCCCGGGCAATGGCGATGCGCTGGCGTTGGCCACCGGAAAATTCGTGGGGGTAGCGGTGGCGACTCTGTGGATCGAGACCGACTTCCTTGAGGGCCTGAATTACCCGGGCCTCGCATTCCTGGGCGCTGGATGGGCTGTGAACCTCAAGGCCTTCGCTGATGATCTGCTGCACCGACATCCGCGGGCTGAGGCTGCCGAATGGATCCTGGAACACCACCTGCATCTGCTTGCGCCACGGTCGCAGCTCTTTCTGCGACAGGGCGTCGAGGGCCTGACCCTGGAAGCGGATACTGCCTTCGGATTCGATCAGCCGCAGAATCGCCTGGCCAAGGGTGGACTTGCCGGAGCCGGACTCACCAACGATGCCCAGGGTCTTGCCACGCTGGACTTTCAGGCTGATGCCGTCGATGGCGTGCAGGTATTCCTTGCGCCGGAACAATCCGCCGCCCAGGGCAAAACTCACCCGCAGGTCCTGGACCTGCAGCACGTCTTCGCGCTCGTCCCGGGGCGGGGCTTCACCTTCCGGCTCGGCGTGCAGCAGTTCACAGCTGTAGGGGTGCTTCGGCGCGCTGAACAGGGTTTCGCAGGGCGCCTGCTCGACGATTTCCCCGGCCTTCATCACGCACACCCGCTGGGCGATGCTGCGCACCAGGTTCAGGTCGTGGCTGATCAGCAACAGGGACATGCCCAGCCGTTGCTGGAGGGATTTGAGCAACAACAGGATCTTGCGTTGTACGGTGACGTCCAGCGCGGTGGTCGGTTCGTCGGCGATCAACAGCTCTGGTTCGCAGGCCAGGGCCATGGCAATCATCACCCGTTGACGCTGGCCGCCGGAGAGCTGATGCGGGTAGGCCTTGAGGCGTTCGACGGGTTTCTGGATGCCCACCAGGGCCAGCAGTTCCAGGATGCGCTGGCGTGCCGCTTTGCCGCCCAGGCCTTTGTGCAGCATCAGGGTTTCGCCGATCTGCTTTTCGACGCTGTGCAGCGGGTTCAGGGAGGTCATCGGCTCCTGGAAGATCATCGCGATGCGGTTGCCGCGCAGCTTGCGCAGGGTGCTGGTTTGGGTTCCGACCAGCTCCTGGCCGCGATAGCGGATACTGCCGGTGGTACGGCTTTCGGTTGGCGGCAGCAGTTGCAGGATCGAATGAGCCGTCACCGACTTGCCGGAACCCGATTCGCCCACCAGGGCCAGGCACTCGCCGGGGCGGATGTCCAGGCACAGGTTGCGCACGACGGCGTGGTCATCGAAGGCCACGCTCAAGTCGCGGATTTCGATCAGGTTGTCATGCGCGTCCGGATCAGGACCTGGGATCGAATGCATCACGCAACGCCTCGCCAATAAACACCAACAGGGAAAGAATCAGGGCCAGGGTGAAGAATGCCGTCAGCCCCAGCCAGGGTGCTTGCAGGTTCTGTTTGCCCTGGGCAATCAGCTCGCCCAGAGACGCGCTGCCGGCCGGCATGCCGAAGCCGAGAAAGTCCAGGGCGGTGAGGGTGGAAATCGCTCCGGTGAGGATGAACGGCAGATAACTCAGGGTCGCGTTCATCGCATTGGGCAGGATGTGCCGCACGATTACCTTGCGGTCGGTCAGGCCTAGGGCCCTGGCGGCCTTGACGTATTCGAGGTTGCGCCCGCGCAGGAACTCGGCGCGGACCACGTCCACCAGGGCCAGCCAGGAGAACAGCGCCATGATCCCCAGCAGCCACCAGAAATTCGGTTCGACGAAACCGGACAGGATGATCAGCAGATAGAGCACCGGCAGCCCGGACCAGACTTCCAGCAGGCGTTGCCCCAACAGATCCACCCAGCCGCCGTAATAACCTTGCAATGCCCCGGCGGTGATGCCGATCAGGGCGCTGATGGCCGTCAGTGCCAGGGCGAACAGGATCGACACCCTGGCGCCGAAGATCACTCGGGCCAGCACGTCCCGGGACTGGTCGTCGGTACCCAGCCAGTTCACGGAGGTAGGCGGGCTCGGGGCCGGTTGATTGAGGTCGTAGTTGGGAGTGTCGTCGCTGAACGGGATCGGCGGGAACAGCATCCAGCCGCCGTCCTTGTGAATCAGATTCTGCACGTAGCTGCTGCGGTAGTCGGCCTGGAACGGCAGCTGGCCGCCAAATTCCTGTTCGGTGTGGCGCTTGAACACCGGGAAATACAGCGAGCCCTGATAACTCACCACCAGCGGCTTGTCATTGGCGATCAGCTCGCCGCCCAGGGTCAGGATGAACAGGCCGATGAACAACCACAGCGACCACCAGCCGCGGCGGTTCTTCTTGAAACGCTCGAAACGCCGTCGGCCCAAGGGCGAGAAACCGAACATCAGGCGTTCCTCGCGGCGAAGTCGATGCGCGGGTCCACCAGGGTGTAGCAGAGGTCGCCGATGAGTTTGATCAGCAAGCCGAACAGCGTGAAGATGAACAGCGAGCCGAACACCACAGGATAGTCCCGGGATACGGCTGCCTCGTAGCTCATGCGGCCCAGGCCATCGAGGGAAAAGATCACCTCGATCAGCAACGACCCGGCGAAGAACACGCTGATGAAAGCCTGGGGAATTCCCGATACCACCAATAGCATGGCGTTGCGGAACACGTGGCCATACAACACCCGTCGCTCGCTCATGCCCTTGGCCCGCGCCGTGACCACGTATTGGCGGGTGATTTCATTGAGGAACGAGTTCTTGGTCAGGATGGTCAGGGTGGCGAAGCCGCCGATCACCAGTGATGTGACCGGCAGCACCAGGTGCCAGAAATAATCAGTGATCTTGCCCAGGATTGACAGCGATTCGAAGTTGTCCGACACCAGCCCGCGCACCGGGAACCAGTTCAGGGGAGTTCCGCCCGCGAACACCACGATCAGGAACATCGCGAAGAGGAATGCTGGCATGGCGTAGCCGATGATGATCGCCGTGCTGCTCCAGACATCGAAGGCCGAGCCGTGATGCACCGCCTTGCGGATGCCCAGCGGGATCGACACCAGGTAGGTGATCAGCGTGGCCCACAGCCCCAGGGAAATGGTCACCGGCATCTTTTCCAGGATCAGGTCGGTGACCGTGGCGCCACGGAAGAAGCTCTTGCCGAAGTCCAGGCGGGCGTAACTGCTGAGCATCAGCCACAGGCGTTCATGGGCCGGTTTGTCAAAGCCGTATTGTTTCTCGATGTCCTTGATCAGTTGCGGGTCCAGGCCGCGGCTGGCCCGGGAGCTGGCGGTCATGGCATTGCCCGAGCTGCCGACGCTGGCGCCGCCAATACCCTGCAGGTGGGCGATGGCCTGTTCCACCGGGCCACCCGGGGCAGCCTGGACGATGACGAAATTGACCAGCAGGATGATCACCAGGGTCGGAATGATCAGCAGCAGGCGTCGCACTACATAGGCCCACATCAGTGACGTCCTCCAGAGCTGCCACGCCTGATTCGCTCGGCGGTCATCTGCTCATTGGTCAACGGTGTGGTGCTGACTTCCCACCAGCTTTCGATTGCTTCGTCATTGGCGGCCTGCACCTTCGGCATGCCGAAGCGGTTCCACCACACGGTCGAGCTGCCCGGTGGGTAGTAGTTGGGAATCCAGTAGTAATTCCATTGCAACACCCGGTCCAGGGCGTGGGCGTGACGGAGCATGTCGTCCTGGGTGGTGGCCTTGACCAGCCCGTCGATCAGAGTGTCGACGGCGGGGTTCTGCAGGGCCATGTAGTTGTTGGCGCCCGGGTCGTTGGCCGCCGCCGAGCCGAAGTAATTGTAGAGTTCGATGCCGGGCGAGGTGCTGACCGGGTAGCCGGTGACAATCATGTCGTAGTCACGGCTCATCAGGCGATTGACGTACTGGGATGGGTCGATGCGACGGATGCTCATGTCAATGCCGATCTGCGCCAGGGTGCGCTTGTAGGGCAGCAGCAGGCGATCCATGCCGTTCTGGCTGTTGAGGAAGGTGAAGCTCAGCGGCTCGCCTTCGGCATTGACCAGGCGATCACCGTCGGGTTTCCAGCCGGCCTGCTCCAGCAGCGCCAGGGCTTGCAACTGCTTGTCGCGAATCACGCCGCTGCCGTCGGTCTTCGGGGCCTGGAACACCTGGGTGAAGACCTCTTCGGGGATTTTTCCGCGCAACGGTTCAAGGATCTCCAGCTCGCTGGCATCGGGCAGCTGTCGGGCGGCCAGGTCCGTGTTGGAGAAAAAGCTCTGCTGACGCACATAGAGGTTGCGCATCATCTGCCGGTTGCTCCATTCGAAATCCCAGAGCATCGCCAGGGCCTGGCGTACGCGGCGATCCTGGAACTGCGGTTTTTGCAGGTTGAACACGAAGCCCTGGGCGATCTGCGGGGCTTCGGTGGCCAGGTGGGCTTTCTGCAGGCGCCCGTCGCGCAGCGCCGGGCTGTCGTAGCCGATAGAGAAGCCTGTGGCAGAGAATTCGCGGTTGTAGTCGTAGGCGCCGCCGCGCAGCACCTGGCGCGCCACATCAGTGTCGCCGAAGTACTCGATGCTGAAATGGTCGAAGTTATAGAGCCCGCGGCTGACCGGCAGGTCCTTGCCCCACCAGTCGGCGTTGCGTTCGAAGGTAATGCTGCGTCCGGAATCCACCTTGCCGACCCGGTATGGCCCACTGCCCAGCGGCGCTTCATAACCGCCTCCGCTGGCAAAGTCGCGGGTTTTCCACCAGTGCTCGGGAAATACCGGCAGGGTGGCGATGTCCAGGGGCAAGGTGCGGCTTTCGTTGTTCTTGAAATCGAAGCGAACGGTGCGCTCGCCTTCGACTTCGACGCCTTTAACGGCCGCGAACTGGGTGCGATAGCGCAGGCTGCCCTGGGTCATCAGCAGGTCGAAGCTGTAGCGCACGTCCTCGGCTGTGATGGGCTTGCCGTCGGCGAATCGGGCCTTGGGATTCAGGTAGAAGCGCAGGGACAGGCCGTCGCCTGCGCGCTCCATGCCCTGGGCGACCAGGCCGTACACGGTGTAGGGCTCATCCAGGGAGCGCTGGGCCAGGGGGGAATACAGCAAACCGTCGATCTGGCTGACCCCGATGCCTTTGTCGATGTAGGGCAGCAGGTGGTCGAACTGGCCGATCTCGATGGCCGAGCGGCGCAGGGTGCCACCCTTGGGGGCCTGGGGGTTGGCGTAGGCGAAATGGCTGAAGCCCGCGGGGTATTTGGCCGGTTCGCCGTAGACAGTCAAGGCATGTTGCGGTGCGGCAGTCACGCCTGCGGCGCCTGTCAGCAGGAGCGCGGCAGTCAAGAACAGTGAGGAAAACGCCAGTCGCATTGTCAGCCTTAACGCCGGGTAGTCGATGACCACGATTTGTACGCGAGCGGCGCGCTGGTCGCCAGTCCTGTGGTCAGAGGTGTGGCGAGGAGATTGCTGTGGCGAGGGAGCAGCTCCCTCGCCACCGTTACCCTCAGTCCTGGCGGCTGGTCACTTCCAGCAGGTGATAGCCGAACTGGGTCTTGACCGGGCCCTGCACCACGTTGATCGGCGCGCTGAACACGACGGTGTCGAACTCCTTGACCATCTGGCCTGGGCCGAACGAACCCAGGTCGCCACCCTGACGGCTGGACGGGCACGACGAGTTGGCTTTCGCGACTTCGGCGAAATCGGCACCGGCTTCGATCTGAGCCTTGAGTTCGTTGCACTTGTCTTCGCTGGAAACCAGGATGTGGCGGGCAGTGGCTTTGGCCATGGGAAATTCCTTTCAATGGATTTAAAGGGAGTGAGCCTACCGGAATCATTAAAGGGTTTGTTGTCAAAAATGCGTCAAAACCTTGAACCTGCCGATCACAGGCCTGCTTTGCGCAGGCGTTCGGCGTGCCGCACATAAAGTTCCAGCGGGGTTGCCCCCTTGTGCGCGTACCCTGACGGTTGATTGATGGCCTGCATATGATCCATCGGATAGTCGGAGCGGATGACCTTGCCCAGATGCGAGCTGAAACGACCCACCAGGCCATCGTTCTGTCCGGCTTCAGTAATGAAGTACTCGGAAAACGCCCGACAGAATGCCTGGTAAGGGGGCGTTGCCTCGGGTCCTGCGCCGGGTATGTCTTGCAACGTGCCGCTCCAGGAGTAGTAACGCACGCCGTTGACCTGATCCGGTCCTTTGCTCCCCCAACTCCTGGGCAAGCCTTGCGGGTATTTGTCATTGAATGCGCCCACGCCTTCGGTGGTCAGTGCCGCCAATGCGGCGATGGCGTTGTGTGGTAGCTGTGCCTGGCCGCTCAACAATGAAATGAAGTCGACAAATAACGTGGCGACTCTGCTTGCGACATGCTCCGGCAGGCGCCCGGGCGTGAGGGCCTTGCGCAGGAAGTCGGCCAGTTCGGAGCCGTGGTTGGGGCCGCTGACCGACGTCACCGAGGCGACCTTCGTGGGTGCCAGTGCGGCGGCGTAACGGGACGCCAATGCACCTTGGCCATGTCCGATCAGGTTGACCCTTGTGGCCCCGGTTCCGCTCAGGACCCGATCAATCTGGGCCAGTAACTCTTCACCCCGAGCCTCATTGGCGTAGGTTGCCGACAGGTAGGGAATGAATACCCGTGCACCGGCGCGGCGCAGTGCCTGCTTGATGCCTTGGAAAAGTTCGGAGCCTGCGACCCTGTCAAACCCGAACAAACCGTGTACCAACAGGATAGGAAATTGAGTGGTTGCATTCCGTTGCATGTTCGTACCTTTTTCGAAGAGGTTCATGTTGAATTTGCGACACCACTGTAATGCAGGCTCCTGCCCTGGGGTGTAGGAAGAAACCGCTGTGGCCGACCGAAAACGGACTAGAGAAGGCCGGAAGAATCAGAAAAGTGGCCGAATGATGTGTTTGGTTTCGGGATGCTTCTGATAGGCCCCGTTGCATGCAGCTACAGTCTCAAGAGCAAGGGGACCACCCACGCTGTCGTCTTGTCTGACTGCGAGCCTGCGAGGAGCGGGGTTTAATGGTTCTATCTGGCGCCGTCAGGAGAAGGCGTCTTCATCCAAGGACTGGAATCCATACATGACCACTGACCCATTTGGCCGGCGAGCCCGGCTTAGCGCTCGGACTAAACTCCGAGCCCCCATCCTGGCGGCAGCGAAGGGCGGGGTGATCAACCCGGCCTGGAGTAAGGTTGCCATCACCCTCAAACCCTATCCGTTGATGACGTGCGGCGATGAGGTCCTGCTGTTCTGGCATGGGCTCAATTCGGACGGTGAGCCGTACCGGCATGAAATACGCAGGTCCATCACGGAGCGACAGGTCGGCCGGGACGTCATCTTCGTCGTGCGCGAACCCCACATCGCCGAGCTGGACGGCGGCTCGCTGGAGATCTTTTATCAAGTCACCGGTAAACGACTTCCGGCGCCCATGCATTCGGAGACCCTGCAACTGGTGATCGGTGACGTAGCGCCGCAACTGTTGCCGGCCATTGCCACAGATGCGGTGGGCGGCAGTCTCGATCCGAAGCGTGTCCCCGAGGGCACCTGCGTGACCATTCGGCCCTATTCAAGAATGGCTGTCGGGGACCGGTTGATCCTGATCGGCAGCAGGGACTCCAGGGCACTCTGGCGTGACGTGCTGGACATCGAAGCCCATGCCGTCGGTCGCGAGGTCTCGTTCTGGATAGATCATGCGCTGATCGCCCCGCATCAGGGGCATCACCTGGACCTTTCTTACGTCGTCAGGCGCGGGCATTCCGTACGCCGTGCCGAGTCCTTGTCGCTGCATATCGGCCCTCTGGTCCGCCCGCCGCTGAAAGCGCCCCGGATCCTGGGTCTGAAGGAAGGAGGGCTGAATGTCGACGAACAGGAGAAAGGGGTGAGCGTGATCATCGAGACCGCCGGCTTCGAGATTGGCGAGTTGGTCTGGCTGCAATGCGATGGCAGCTATGCCTATGTCGGCGAGCGCGAAATCGTCCCGGCCAACGTCGGTCAGCCGATGACCTTCGTAGTCCCGGCGGACTATTGGCAGAGTCAACAAGGCAGATCGGTGCGCGTTCGCTATCAGGTCGAGCGCCTGGACGATGTGAGCCAGCCTTTCGCCGGGGTCGAGGTGCATGTGCGCTCCAGGAGCGCCCTCCCGAAGGAGGGCGCGCACGAAGCTCAGTTGGCCGATAGCAACTGACGATGGGCCTGGCGCAGCAGTTGCTCGGTGGATGCCCAGCCCAGACACCCGTCGGTCACCGATACGCCGTAGCGCATTGACGGGCTGATGGGCTGGCAGCCTTCGAACAGATGGCTCTCGATCATCATGCCGATCAACGAGCGGTTCCCTTGCAGCCGCTGCGCCAGCACGTCATTGAATACCTCTGGCTGGCGCGAGGGATCCTTGCCGCTGTTGGCGTGACTGCAATCCACCATGATCCGGGCCGGTATTTTCAGACGGCTCAGGTCGCTGTGTATCTGCGCGACGCTCTGGCGGTCGTAGTTCGGGCCGCGGTGTCCACCCCGCAGCACCAGGTGAGTGTCGGGGTTGCCCTGGGTCTGGATGATTGCAGGGTGTCCTTGGCTGTCGACGCCGAAATGCCGGTGGGGATGGGCGGCGGAGCGCATGGCGTCGCAGGCGATCCCGACGCCGCCGTCGGTGCCGTTCTTGAAACCGACGGGCATGCCCAGGCCGCTGGCCATTTCCCGGTGGATCTGCGATTCGGTGGTGCGTGCGCCAATAGCGACCCAACTGAGCAGGTCGTCGAAGTAGTTGGCGGCCATGGGTTGCAGCAGTTCGGTGGCGACGGGCAGGCCCAGCTGCAGCATTTCACGCATCAGATCCCGGGACAGGGTCAGGCCGGCGGCCATGTCATCGCTGCCATCCAGATCGGGGTCGTAGGCCAGGCCTTTCCAGCCCACCGTCGTGCGGGGCTTTTCCACATAGGCGCGCATCACCAGCAGCATGCGGTCGCTCACCTCGTGGGCCAGACGAGCCAGGTTGGCGGCGTATTCGAGGGCGGATTTAGGATCGTGGAGGGAGCAGGGCCCCACGATGACCAGCAGGCGAGCGTCCTCACCGTCGAGGATTGCACGAATGGCCTGGCGATGGGCGTCGACTTGTTGGCTCAACCCGTGGCTGAGGGGCAGTTGGTGTTTGAGCTGCAACGAGCTGGGCAGACGCAGGGTCAGGGCTTCATTGGCAGGGTTGAGCGTGGACAGCGGCAAAGCAGAGACGGACGAATTCATGATCTGGCTTCCTGGGCGGGCAGCGGGTTCGTTCCCGCGCCGGCCCTAGTGGGGTGTTCGACAGTTGGCCGTACTGGCCTCAAGTGTTTGCATGCCACCGATAGGTGACCGATCGGAGGCGGCAGGCTGTCCCGAGCGGAGGCTGGTAAATCGCCAGGCGCAAAAGTCGTAACGGTAATAAGTGGTGTAATTCATGGCTCGATCCTCAAAGTTGTTGGTGTTGCAAACGTACAGGGCTGAAAAAACAAAACCCCCGGTCGGGAGGCCGACCGGGGGTTTATGAACTCTGGAAGGCGACCCGTTTAAAGTGGGCGCCGGTTGGGTATCAGGCGCGCCAGTGGCTAAACCAATACCCAAAATAAAAATTGACCGGAGCAGCAACGCTGTTCGCCCGGACAGCCGCAACCGAGCGCAGGGCGCTGACGGGACGAAGCGGTGAGAGGGCGTTGAACATGGTCTGTCTCCGATGAATGGTCCCGAGCTTACTCGACGCTGGGGCGCGGGTTCAATAAGAAGTTTCTATCGCCGAGGTGCAATTGTTCATGGTGTTGAGTCTGGCTGGCATTATGACAAACTCGGGTTTTGATCTTTGACGAGGTGGCCATGAGTTTCCAATGGCGTGCGGCCACGGCTACGGACATCGATTTCGTCCGGCAATTGACCTGCGCCAACATGCTGCCGTATTACCTGCGTCATGATTTGCTCTGGCAGGATGAGGCGTTCGACCTGGCGTGGATCATTCGCCAGAACTGGATTATCAGTCGCGAGGATCGGGTGCTGGGGTTTGTCAGTCTCAGCCGTGATGCCCGGGCGCTGTATATCCGGGAGTTGCAGATCGATCAGGCATTCCGCGGGCAGGGTGCCGGTACCTGGGCAATCGGACAGGTCTGGGACATGGTGACCCTGGAACGGCGTCCGGCATTGCGTCTGACGGTGTTCAAGGACAATCCGGCGAGGAAGCTCTATGAACGCATGGGACTATACGTCGCGGGCGAGGATGAGTGTTTCCTGAGGATGCAGCGAGACGCCGATGCTTGAGGCCTCGGATCACTTGTCCCAGGAAGATTCGCTGTAACTTTTTAATGCCTCTTGGCGCTAGGTCTGCCGGAAGCTTTTTGCTAAGGTGTAACGCAGTCCATATAAGACCAAAATGGTGAGGTGTCTGCTTGATTAGGGTGTTAGTGGTCGATGACCATGATCTCGTTCGTACGGGCATTACACGAATGCTGGCTGACATCGACGGTCTGCAGGTGGTTGGTCAGGCCGAATCCGGGGAGGAGTCCCTGATCAAGGCGCGTGAATTGAAACCCGACGTGGTCCTCATGGACGTGAAGATGCCTGGCATCGGCGGCCTGGAGGCCACGCGCAAACTGCTGCGCAGTCACCCGGATATCAAGGTGGTCGCGGTGACCGTCTGTGAAGAAGATCCGTTCCCGACCCGGTTGTTGCAAGCGGGGGCGGCGGGTTACCTCACCAAGGGCGCCGGCTTGAACGAGATGGTCCAGGCCATCCGCCTGGTCTTCGCCGGGCAGCGCTACATCAGTCCGCAGATTGCCCAGCAGTTGGCGATCAAATCGTTCCAACCGACCAACGAGTCTCCCTTCGACGCATTATCTGAGCGGGAAATCCAGATCGCCCTGATGATTGTCGGTTGTCAAAAAGTGCAGATCATCTCCGATAAACTGTGCCTGTCACCGAAAACCGTCAATACCTACCGTTACCGTATCTTCGAGAAGCTTTCGATCAGCAGTGATGTCGAGTTGACGCTGCTGGCAGTGCGTCACGGCATGGTCGATGCCAGCGCCTGATAATGACCGAACCGTTTGATCCCAGTGCTTTCCTGTCCACCTGCAGTGGCCGCCCTGGCGTGTACCGCATGTTCGACGGCGACGCACGCCTGCTGTACGTGGGCAAGGCCAAGAATCTCAAGAAGCGCCTGGCCAGTTACTTTCGCAAGACCGGCCTGGCGCCCAAGACCGCCGCATTGGTGGGGCGCATCGCGCAGATCGAAACCACCATCACCGCCAACGAAACCGAAGCGCTGCTGCTCGAACAGACGCTGATCAAGGAATGGCGGCCGCCGTATAACATTCTGCTGCGCGACGACAAATCCTACCCCTACGTGTTCCTGTCCGATGGGGCGTTCCCGCGTTTGAGCATCCACCGTGGGGCGAAAAAGGCCAAGGGTCGGTATTTTGGTCCTTACCCCAGCGCCGGTGCGATTCGTGAAAGCCTGAGCCTGCTGCAGAAAACCTTCTTCGTGCGCCAGTGTGAGGACAGCTATTACAAGAACCGCACCCGGCCTTGCCTGCAATACCAGATCAAACGCTGCAAGGCGCCTTGCGTTGGGTTTGTCGAGCCTGAAATCTATGCCGAGGACGTACGTCACTCGGTGATGTTCCTGGAAGGCCGCAGCAATGCGCTGGCCGATGAGTTGTCGAGTGCGATGGAAGAGGCGGCGATCAATCTCGAGTTTGAGAGGGCCGCCGAGCTGCGAGACCAGATCGGTTTGCTGCGCCGCGTGCAGGACCAGCAGAGCATGGAAGGCGGCAGCGGCGACGTCGACGTGATCGCGGCTTTCATCAATCCGGGCGGTGCATGCGTGCACCTGATCAGCGTGCGTGGCGGTCGGGTGTTGGGCAGCAAGAACTTCTTCCCCCAGGTGGGTATCGAGGAAGACGTGGCCGAAGTCATGTCGGCTTTTCTCGGCCAGTACTACGTCAGCAGTCCGGAACGCGACCTGCCGAGCGAATTGATCGTCAACGTGGTCCACGAGGACTTTCCTAGCCTGATTGAAGCCATTCATACGCTTCGCGGTCGCGAGCTGACCATCAGCCACCGCGTGCGCGGCACCCGGGCGCGCTGGCAACAGCTGGCGGTCACCAATGCCGAGCAGGCCCTGGGTGCGCGCTTGGCTAACCGCCAGCACGTCGCGGCGCGGTTTGATGCCTTGGCTGATGTCCTCAATCTGGACGAGCCGCCGCAACGGCTGGAGTGCTACGACATCAGCCATTCCAGTGGCGAGGCCACCGTGGCGTCCTGCGTGGTGTTCGGCCCGGAAGGCCCGATCAAGTCCGATTACCGCCGCTATAACATCGAAGGCGTGACCGCCGGCGACGACTATGCAGCGATGCACCAGGCATTGATGCGACGCTTCGGCAAGTTGAAGGACGGGGAAGGCAAGCTCCCGGACATCCTGCTGGTGGACGGTGGCAAGGGCCAACTGTCCATGGCCCGCGATGTACTCAATGAGCTGATGGTTCCCGACCTGATCCTGCTGGGTGTGGCCAAGGGGGCCACACGCAAGGCCGGGTTCGAGACCCTGTACCTGAATGACGCGGCCCATGAGTTCACCCTGAAGGGGGACTCCCCGGCGCTGCACCTGATCCAGCAAATCCGTGACGAAGCCCACCGGTTCGCCATCACCGGTCACCGTGCCCGCCGTGGCAAGACTCGCCGCACGTCCACACTGGAAGGTGTGGCAGGGGTCGGCCCGACACGGCGGCGGGACCTGTTGAAACATTTCGGTGGATTGCAGGAGCTGTCTCGTGCCAGCATCGAAGAGATCGCCAAAGCCCCTGGTATCAGTAAAAAGCTCGCAGAGTCGATTTATGCAAACCTGCATAGCGAGTAGAATGCCCGTCAACCTCGCAGCCAGTTGTGCCGATGAATATCCCAAATCTGCTTACCGTTCTACGCGTCCTGCTCATTCCGATCTTCATATTGCTGTTCTATTTGCCGTACAACTGGAGCTACATGGCCTCCGCTTCGGTCTTTGCCGTCGCCGCCGCAACGGACTGGCTGGACGGTTACCTTGCTCGCCGCCTGGAGCAGAGCACACCGTTCGGAGCGTTCCTGGATCCGGTGGCCGACAAGCTGATGGTCGCGGTGGCCCTGGTGCTGCTGGTGCAGGAACACGGCAACCTCTGGCTGACCTTACCGGCGGCAGTGATCATCGGTCGTGAGATCGTCGTCTCGGCACTCCGAGAGTGGATGGCCGAGCTGGGCGCCCGCGCCCAGGTAGCCGTGTCGAACCTCGGCAAATGGAAAACCGCCGCGCAGATGCTCGCCCTGGTCATCCTCCTGGCCAACCCCTCGGACTTCAGCTTCTGGGTGCTGTTGGGCTACGCACTGCTGCTGATTTCCGCCGGCCTGACGCTGTGGTCGATGGTCCAGTACCTGCGCGCCGCCTGGCCGCATCTGCGGACGGATGTGGAGAAGAAATAAAACTTTTTTGAATCAAGGGGTTGACGGCGTAATCTGAATCTATAGAATGCGCCACACCAAGACGCGGGAATAGCTCAGTTGGTAGAGCACGACCTTGCCAAGGTCGGGGTCGCGAGTTCGAGTCTCGTTTCCCGCTCCAAGATTCAGAAAAAACGCCACTCAATGAGTGGCGTTTTTTTGTGCGTGACATTTACGCAAAGTTGAGCCTCGTGTTTCTGGTCGTGGATCTCGAGAATCCGGTCGGCCCCAGAACCTCCCGCTTCAATTGGCCGCGAGTCGGCTGACAGCGAGGGCGCTCAGGTTGAGATGAGAGACGGGCGCCTTACCTTCGCTGTTCATGGCCAGCTAAGCCTTTGGCCAGGTAGGTGATCAGTCATTAGGCAAGTGCAGTTGCACTTCCATGGCGTCATGAAGAAGTCGGACGACCTCGATCACGTCGTCGTTTGCCACGCGATAGAACACGATATGGCGCGGGCTTTTGACCGTGCCATGGGTTTGTTTGGCCTGCTGACGTGAATAGATGAGGTGATAGCTGCGAAGGCCCGGCGCAAGCTCATCGCGGTCGTGGCTGCCAATGCGATAAGGCGTGTCGGCAATCGCTTGCAGCGCCGCGAGGATCAGCGCCTGATACCGCTGGCGTGCTTGATCGCCGAACTGCGTTTGGGAGAGCCTGAGGATGTCGACAATGTCGGCGCGCGCCGCGTTGGAAATCCGATACGGCGGCATGCTCAGTGTTGCTCTTTCGCGGGGATCGTTGCCTCCAGGCTCAAGCCCTCGAGGTAGTGCTCCAGATCCCCTTCGTTCAACTGAGTAAAACGCCCGCGCTCAAGGTCCATGATGCCGATCGAGGTCGCCTGACGCAGGGCCTCAATTTTTGCGGTGTCTTCGGCGACGCGCTGTTCCAATAGACGCAAACCTTCTCGCATCACTTCGCTCGCATTCTGGTAACGGCCGGACTGGACCAGGTCATGGATAACCTGTTCCTGGTGAGGTGTGAGTACTACGTTTCGCGTCGCCATAATTAGCTCCAGCGCTGGTCAAACGGTTTTCAACCATTGGCATATTATGCCATTTTACCCGCGTACACATAGTTTGGGATTTGTTTCTGACGAACTGGGTCGCAAGGGTTCATCCGCCGCGCCGAACAGCGCGTGCATGCGTGTGCACAAAGACCAAACGGTCATTGCTTCATTTGACCACTCACAAACCTACATTTCGACACGGTGCGATGATTGTTCCTCTAGCAGTGTCCAACAACCATTCGAACCAAACATGGGTCGGGTTTGGCTTTACCAGGCGACTACTGTGATCGACCCGTAGTGCGTAAAGCGCCGCCTCTGCCACAGGACATTCCAGCCTTGCCTGGTTTTTAGCTGAGTGAGCACTCGTTCATGACGGGCGGTTATGACTTCTGTTTACAAAATGTCTGATTTTGGATAATGTGTCTGAAAATGTGTTGTGCCAGGCGCATGAAATGTCCAAGAACGAAATGCTAAAACTGTTGGATAGGGACAGTGTCAATGCCCTAGTGCTACCCGGGCAGATTCTCTTCGCCGTACGCGAAGCCTTCTATCTGCATAGCGCAGGAGATGGCCAAGTCTTCCCTGTGGTTCGCGAAGCGCTTAGCACGGGTGGCATCTTTGGAATCAAATCCGGTGGTATCGCCAATCAGGGCGTGCTCGGGTTCAAAGCGGCCGGTTTCTGGCCCACTAACCGCACCCTGCAAGGTGAGCGTCATCAAGCGACTATCCTGCTGATAGATCCTGCAACTGGACGGCCGCTGTGCATCATTGATGGCAACGCCATTACGACATTCCGAACAGGTGCTGCCGGAGCTTTGGGGCTGCAAATGCTTGCTCGTCAAGAAAGCTCGCAACTCTGCGTTTTCGGCACTGGCGTACAAGCAAGCATTCAAGTTGATTATGCGCTTCGTGTGATGTCCGGCATCAAGCATGTCACCTACCTGACGGCGGATGGCATACCGAGTGCGCAATTTGAATCGCAGTTTTCCGAACGTGTCTCCGTGCGCCACAGCGCATCGGCAAACGATGCCGTATCACAAAGTGATGTAGTCATCACAGCAACGCCCGGTGGAAAAGTACTGTTTGACCTGGAAGCCGTTCAACCTGGTACGCATTTCAACTGCGTGGGGGCGGACACCAAGGGCAAAAGGGAAGCGCCGAATGGTCTTCTGCCCAAGGCCAAAATCTTTGTCGACGATAAAGCCCAAGCTCGTCAGCTTGGCGAAACGCAATGGGTGCCGTCTTCGCCAGTAATGGAAATCGGTGACCTGCTGACAGGGAAAGTCGAATTCATCCGTGGTGCCAATGACATCACCCTCTTCGACATGACGGGATTGGCGCTGCAAGACCTGACAGTTGCCCAGCTTCTGTTCAAGCAAGCCAATATCGAAGGTATTGGCCACGATATTTCTTGGCCGTGGTAAATCTTTGAGGATATTTTGCTATGCAAATCACTCTGCCAACTTATCAAGACGTAGTCGATGCGGCAACGCGACTCGAGGGAGCAGCCAACGTCACGCCTATTCTCACCTCTCGTACGATCGATGAGGAAGTCGGTGCAAAGGTGTTTTTCAAATGTGAAAACTACCAACGTACTGGCTCTTTCAAATTCCGGGGAGCATACAACTCGCTCGCGAAATTCAACGAAGAGCAACGTCGCGGTGGTGTTGTAGCCTTCTCTTCGGGAAACCACGCGCAAGGCATCGCTTTGGCGGCCAAATTGTTGAAGATCCCGGCCATCATTGTTATGCCAACTGATGCTCCTGCAGCCAAGGTCGCGGCTACCAGAGGCTATGGCGCCGAGGTTATGTTCTATGACCGTTATACCGAAGACCGCGAGGCTATCGGGCGGGCGCTGGCCGCCAAGCGTGGCATGACGCTGATCCCGTCCTACGATCATCCAGACGTTTTGTCCGGTCAGGGTACTGCCGCCAAGGAACTGTTTGAAAGCGTCGGTCAACTGGATGTCTTGTTCGTAGGCCTGGGTGGCGGCGGGATGCTGTCGGGAACCACCTTGTCGACGCGCGCACTGGCACCTCAATGCACTCTGATCGGCGTTGAACCTGAAGCCGGTAACGATGGACAACAATCTTTCAATTCAGGAGAGATTGTTCACATCGACACCCCGGATACCATCGCTGATGGCGCTCAAACCCAGCATCTCGGTAATTACACTTTTCCAATTATTTTGAAGGGTGTGAACCGAATTGTAACGGTCACTGACGATGAGCTGATTTCTGCAATGACGTTCTTCGTTCAGCGCATGAAAATTGTGGTCGAGCCCACGGGATGCCTGGGCCTTGCCGCAGTGAGAAAGTTCAAGGATGAGCTCCAGGGTAAACGCGTCGGCATCATTATTACAGGCGGTAATATTGATATCGACAAGCTTGGTAAGTTTCTCCAACGCTAAGGAAGACTCGCTTTAGTTACTGAAAAAATCAGGCGCTCTACAGCGCCTGACGGCAGCGTCTTGCCGAAATCCAATGAACATACATTAGCCCAGACAATATGGCCTAAATTAGGCCGCTATAAAAAGAGGTGCACATGAAAAGCCGCCTTCTCGTTAAAGCGATAGTCATCGCGATGATTTTCGGCGTAGTCCTTGGAGGCACGCTCCACAGTCAGCTGGATGCTGCGGCCGCAAAAGAAATTTCCGGATATCTGAATCTGGTCACTGATGTGTTTTTACGTCTGATCAAAATGGTTATCGCACCCTTGGTGCTTGCTACCTTGGTGACCGGCGTTGCCAGCATGTCAGGGAACGGTTCGATGGGCCGTGTCGGCTTCAAAGCCATCACCTGGTTCCTGATCGCCTCTCTAGCGTCCCTGTCCATCGGTTTGCTATTAGCCAATATTTTCCAGCCAGGTGTCGGACTCAATCTGACAGTAAGCGGTGAAGCCGTAAACACGGGCTTGAACACTTCGGGCTTTAGTCTGCCGATCTTTCTAACCCATGTGTTCCCTCGAAGCATTATTGAGGCAATGGGGACGAACGAAGTGCTGCAGATCGTTGTGTTCTCACTGTTCTTCGGTTCCGCATTGGCGTTCGTCAAGGGCAAAGGCAAGTCCATCATCGTGGACATGCTCGAAGAACTGGCCAATGTCATGTTCAGGGTCACCGACTACGTGATGTACGTGGCTCCACTGGCTGTATTTGCTGCTATCGCCGCTACCATCACCGTGCATGGTCTGGAAATGGTCGTGACCTTTGGCAAGATGGTGGGGCAATATTTCCTGGGGCTGGCGCTGCTTTGGTCGTTGATCACGCTTGCCGGCTACCTGGCACTCGGCCCTCGCATCAAAGACCTGTTCAAGCATATGCGTGAGCCAATTCTGATTGCCTTCTCCACGGCGAGCAGCGAAGCCGCGTATCCGAAAACCATTGCCGCCATGGACAAGTTCGGCGCCAACAAGCGCGTAAGCAGTTTCGTCCTGCCGTTGGGTTATTCATTCAACCTGGACGGTTCGATGATGTACCAAGCCTTCATCGTGATGTTCATCGCCCAGGCGTACAACATCGAAATGACATCCTCCCACCAGATCATGGTGCTGTTGACCCTGTTGGTTATCAGTAAAGGTACTGCAGGTGTTGCGCGAGGCTCTCTGGTCGTCCTGGCCGCGGGACTGCCGATGATCGGTCTTCCGGAAGCAGGCCTACTTCTCATCCTCGCTGTTGACCCAATCTTGGACATGGGACGCACTGCCACCAACGTTTTCGGCTGCGGTGTCGCGACAGCTGTCATAGGACGACACGATGATGAGGTCGAGGAAGTTGAAACAGCAATCGATGCTGAAAAAAGTCCTCAAGTCGTTTGATAAAAAACATAACTCTAACAACAACAACAAGAGAGGCGGAAAATGACTATCCAATCCCTGAGCTTCAATAGCAGCCATAACTTAAGTCGCAAGTTTTTGGCGGGGTTTATGCTCTCAATTCTGGCAGGCTTAACCGTTGGTGTTCCGTCTGCGCTCGCCCAGGAAAAAACCATGAGTTCGAATCCTCAACAAATGCCATTGCCACGTGTACTGTTACTTGCAACGGGTGGAACTATCGCAGGCTCCGCCGATAATCGTGGCACCGGAGCCTACAACGCCGGGGCTATTGGCCCTCAACAGTTGGTGGCCGCTGTTTCGGGACTTGGGGATTTGGCCTCAATCTCTGCCGAACAGATTGCCTCAATCGGCTCGCAGGACATGAACGATGAAGTCTGGTTCAAGCTTGCCAACCGCATTCAGCAAGCCTTCGACAAGAACGAAGCGGACGCCGTGGTGATTACCCATGGGACGGACACCATGGAGGAGACAGCCTTCTTCCTGGATCTGGTGCTGAAGACCGACAAGCCCGTCGTTTTGGTCGGCTCGATGCGGCCGACCACCGGTTTGAGCGCTGATGGCCCGGCCAATATCTATGAAGCGGTTCAGGTGGCAACGGACAAACAATCGAGAGGCCGCGGCGTCCTGGTTGTAATGAACGACCAGATCGATGGAGCGCGCGGGGTCACCAAAACCAACAGCACCAGCGTTCAAACGATGCAGTCTCCCAACTTGGGCTCTCTGGGCTACGTGGACATGGGGCAGGTGCGCTATGTCCAGCCGCTTGATATGCGTCGTACTCCGTCGCTGGCACTGCCTCAAGGCACGGCATTGCCACGTGTCGACATCATCTACAGCCACGCGAACATGGATGCCAAGCAAATTGAGCATGCCATTGAAGATAAAGCCAAGGGCATCATCTTGGCAGGCAAGGGCGATGGCAACACTTCGAAGCAGGCCCTCGCGGCCCTTGAAAAAGCAGCCGCACAGGGAATTGTGGTTGTCCGCTCGACTCGCGTGAGCAAAGGCTATGTCAACCGCAACATTGAAGTGGATGACACCAAAAGCGGCTTTGTGGCTTCCATGGATCTGAACCCACAGAAGTCGCGGATTCTCGCCCAACTGCTGATCGCCAGCGGCGTCACTGAGCCTGGCAAGGTGCAGGCGGCTTTCACAAACGCTCATTGATACACCAAGAGCTGACGCCGTGGACTTGTCTGCAGCGTCGGCTCCCTCCCTACAAGGTTACCTATGAAAATTGTTAGCACCGATGCGGCTTCGCAACCGGCTGGTCATTACTCGCAAGCGTTTGTTCACCAATGCTCGCTCTACATCTCTGGCCAACTTCCAGTTAGTCCGGACGGCACTCACAACATCGACGCGTCGTTCACCGAACAGGCCGAAATTGCACTCAACAACCTGCTGGCCATTCTGCATGCCGCAGGCTGCGAAGCCTCTGACTTGGTCAAAGTCACTGTATACGTAGCAGGCGTGAAACACTGGCCGGCCTTCGACCGGGTCTACTCCGAAATGTTGGGCGGTCATCGCCCAGCTCGCGCTGTCGTACCGGTTCCGGAGTTGCACCATGGGTACTTGGTAGAAATCGAGGCTGTCGCACGTGCTGTGACCAACGCAACTTGAAGCGCTGAAGGTACGTCCATTCCTGGCATTTCAGAGGAGATCGATGGTGCTCAGTGTCACGTCGAATGAAACTTGGCCTACGGGCTTCTATATCAATCCGTCACCCGCCGCCATCCCTGAGGAGTGGCTGACCGCATTCAGCGAAGTTCCCAGCGCAATCATCAGTGACTGCTTGGGTCGCAACGTAGGCGGTTTAGGCCTTCGTCCATTTCACGGTCGCGGCCACATGTGCGGAACAGCGATTACCGTGCGAGTGCGCCCCGGCGATAATTTGATGACGCTTAAAGCCATCCAGATGGCGCGCCCTGGCGACATCCTGGTGGTGGACGGAAGTGGTGACCAGACCAGAGCCATCATCGGTGGGATCATGCGGGCAATGGCGCTCAAAGCCCGAATCCGCGGGATCGTCGTAAACGGCATGCTGCGCGACCATGACGACTGGCTGGACGGCAAGATGCCGGTTTTCGCCCTCGGTTGCGTTCACCGCGGCCCAAGCACGGACGGAGCCGGCGAGATCAATGTCCCAGTATCGTGTGCAGGGTTGGTCGTCAATCCTGGAGACTTGGTGGTGGGCGATTCTGATGGCGTAGTTGCCATCGCTCCGGATCAGCTTCCCAGAGTTTATGAAAGCTGCCGCCAGTTGCTGGATCGAGAAGCGTCTGTCCTCAACGGGATTGAAGAAGATACGCTCGACCCTGACCGGTTTGATTTGATGCTCAGAGCTAAAGGCTGTCCCGTATAGCCGAGATGATATGAGGTGCTGGTCATCTCGTATCGCTGTACACCGTTGCGCGGGATACGCCGAGGTGTGAGGCGACCGTCTCCATGGCCTTTCTGATATCCAGGAGGCCACACTCCTTCAACTCCTGAAGCAGTACTCTCCGATCGCGGGCTTTCAGCGCACGGGGAGAGGTGGATAGCCGTGTAGCAAACTGATCAATGCGCGCTCGAATGGTTTCTGCACCGCTCGATTCGAGCGACTCATGCGGACGATCGCCACTGAAAGATCCGAACTGATCCAGCATGCCCTGCAACCCCCTGAACAGGGTGAGATCAATGTTCATGCAGAGCGCGGCCACATACCGTCCAGTGGAATCTTTGATTCCAATCGAGGTGCTTTTGGCCTGGCGACCATCTTTAAATTGATTGGGATAGTTGGCAATGATCTGGGGATAAGCTGGGTCAGCAATCCGGGCAAGTCCCAACTCCGTAGCAGGATGTCCGGTCTCACGGCCAGAAAGATTATTATGGATGGCCAGTATTGCGTGCTCGGGATCCCGCAGGTCGTGCAATACGACTTCGCAAAATGGGCTGAAGGTCTGGCTCAAGCCTTCCGCAATTTGTTCCAGTTGACTGATCAGCGCCTGTTGTTCAGGTGTGGTTTTTTTCTTCATAACGAAGATATCCAGCGAAAGTAAAGAGGTTTCAGTGAGGGCACGATAACACCTATGGGGCGGCTTTTTTCAGTGCTTTTCGTTCTGAATGATCGATCGAGAACGGAGCAAGAACCTGTGGTTTACGAGGTCTGCTCTTTTTCTGGCGAACGAGCTCGACTATAGGCTGTTTATGCGCTCAAGGATTGCTGAGAGGTTGAGGAGCAAGGGTTCGCTGACTTTCAGGGAAAGCTTGTCAAGCGGAGCCAATTCAGAACCAGCTCAGGGTCGCACACAGCATGGGCGACCCTGGCAAACCAGTATTTCACTGCCGAGTCTGATCCCTGGTTCTTAGGCGTTCCGGTAAGGCCCAATACAGCAGGGCTGCTGCCAGTAGACTGGTGAAGCCAATCACGTAGAGTGCCGGGGTGGTGCTACCGGTTAGATCCTTGATGTGCCCCACCATGACTGGGCTGACAATGCCACCGAACTGGCCCATGGTATTGATCAGGGCGATCCCCCCCGGTGTCAGGATAGTTGTCGCCTCTCCGAATTTTCCTGAAAAAGCAGATCGGGGGCGGAAAGAGACTGTTCGTGCCGTACTATTCACCTGAACGCAAAGCCGCATTGCTCAAGATGCTGCTTCCTCCGCTCAACCTGTCGATGGCCGAGGTTTCCCGGCGCGAAGGGGTCAGCGAAATGTCTTTGTCGAACTGGCGCAAGCAGGTCGGTTCTGAAGGAAACGCAGTGCCCGATAACACCTCATCGACCCAGAACTGGACAGCCGAAATCAAGTTTGCTGTCGTCCTTGAAGCCGCCGGCCTGTCCGAGATTGAACTGGGTGAGTACTGCCGCCGTAAAGGCCTGTATCCCGAGCAAATCAGCGCCTGGAGGCAAGCCTTCATCAGTGGCCAGAAGACGGAAAAAGCCCAGCAAAAAGACGATCGCGAACAAGCCCGTAAGGACAAGAAACGCATCCAGGAACTTGAGCGTGAACTGCGCCGCAAAGACAAGGCGCTGGCTGAAACCGCCGCGTTGTTGGTGCTGCGAAAAAAGCTCAACGATTACTGGGGGATCGACAACGAGGACAGCTAACGGCTTTGCCAGAGCGGCAGTTACTCGTAACCTGGTTGAATGAAGCGCAAATGGCCGGAGCCCGGAAAATCAGGGCCTGCCAGGAAGTCGGCCTCTCGCTCAGAACCTTGCAGCGCTGGACTGAAACCGAGGCTATTCAGGCTGACGCCCGAACGACCACACTACGACCCACGCCGCGTAATGCGTTGAGCGAGATCGAGCGACAGGCAATCCTGACGCTGTGCAACAGCCCGGCGTACGCCGACCTGCCGCCGAGTCAGATCGTGCCGAGACTGGCCGATCAACAGCGCTATCTGGCATCGGAAGCCACGTTTTATCGGGTGCTGCGGGCTGCGGGTCAACAACAGCATCGAGGTCGTAGCCAGCGCCCGCGACGGCATGCGGCACCGACGACCCACACGGCCAAGGGGGCGAATCAGGTGTGGTCGTGGGACATCACCTACCTGCCGTCGCCGGTGCGTGGCAAGTATTACTACTTGTACCTGATCGAGGACATTTACAGCCGCAAGGCCGTGGGCTGGGAGGTTTACGAAGAGGAAAGCGGTGAGAAGGCGGCTGCGTTGCTGCAGCGTAGCGTGATCGGCGAGCAATGTTTGCATGAACCGCTGGTACTGCACTCGGACAATGGTGCCCCGATGAAATCACTGAC
This sequence comes from Pseudomonas corrugata, assembly GCF_001269905.1. Classification (GTDB taxonomy): domain Bacteria; phylum Pseudomonadota; class Gammaproteobacteria; order Pseudomonadales; family Pseudomonadaceae; genus Aquipseudomonas; species Aquipseudomonas corrugata. The sequence continues at coordinate 250,552 of NZ_LHVK01000005.1, forward strand.
GCTGTTGAGCAAGATGCATGACCTGGGCATCACACCGTCACGTGGCCGACCGCGTGTGAGCAATGACAATCCATACTCGGAATCGCTGTTTAGAACGTTGAAATACTGCCCGCAATGGCCGGCAGATGGCTTTGCCAGCCTGGACGCCGCACGCATCTGGGTCAGGGATTTCATGCGTTGGTACAACCACGAACACCGGCATAGCCGGATCCGCTTCGTGACCCCGGCGGAGCGGCATCGAGGGCAGGATCAACAGATCCTGGCTCAGCGTCATGAACTGTACGAGCAAGCCCGAAAGAAAAGCCCGGAACGCTGGTCTGGACGAACACGGAACTGGGAGCCGATAGGCACGGTGCTGCTGAATCCGGATCGAGAGCTGCAGGCCGAGAAAAGAGCAGCATAGTTAGACGGTGACGCGACAACTACCTTGAAAAACGCCGGTAAGAGCGGAACCATAAGTCGCCGTTACCGAAGAAATGGATATACACACCATCCAACTCTCCCTCAAAACAACCGCCGGTCGGCAGAAAAAATCAGACCCAAGTCCGGTACGCAAATACCACTTCCCCGAGAGACACCCTCAGCAGCTACGGTCTCCTCCCGCCAAAACGACTCAAAGTAATACCACTTGAAATCCATTCATCAAAAGACCACCGTCATACCCACAGAACCATGAGCAACTCTCATTGACGTGGTATTCAAGTGGTATTAATTTCCACCCCTAACACCGAGCGACAACACCCCCAACAACCGCATCGGACACTCTATGAACGACATCCTGGCCCTGCGCCCCGACGACACCCAAGCCACGCCGCTGTACCTGCAACTGGCCCGCAACCTGGAAGCCGCGATTCACGCCGGCCAATGGAAAGCCGAACAAGCCATGCCGTCCGAACGCAGCTTGAGCGAACAACTGGGCATTTCCCGAGTCACCGCCCGCAAAGCACTGGAAGTGTTGTTCGAGCAAGGCCTGATCCGCCGCAACCAAGGCTCGGGCACGTTCATCACCCCGCGCCTGGAACAACCGCTGTCACGCCTCAGCGGCTTCAGCGAGATGTTGCGGCTCAAGGGTTTCGTGCCCGGCTCCCATTGGCTGGAACGGGAAATCACTCCGCCCACCCACGAAGAACTGATCCGCCTGGGCCTTTCACCCACCGACAAGGTCGCGCGGCTCAAACGCCTGCGCAAGGCCGACGACACAGTCATGGCCATCGAAATGAGCACCCTGCCCGCCGCCATCATTCCCAAGCCCCAGGCCATTGGTGCTTCGCTCTACGAGTTTCTCGACAGCATCGGCAAACCGGTGGTGCGCGCCCTGCAGCACATCCAGGCCATCAACGCTTCGGACGAATTCGCCGCCCTGGTGGGCATCGCCCCCGGCACCGCCATGTTGTTGATGACACGGGTCGGCTACCTGGAAGACAACACCCCCATCGAAGTCACCGACACCTACTGCCGCAACGATTACTACGACTTTGTCGCCGAGCTCCGGCGCTAGCAGCACTGCCTCCCCAGACATCAGAGACTGCCTATGTCCGAAGACAACATCCTCACCGCCCATGGCTGGGTTCGCGGCCGCCTGATCCACGCCCACGGCAAGCTCGTGTCCGTCGAAGGCCAGCCTTGCGATCCGGCTGACAATGACCTGCCTTACCTGCTGCCCGGTTTCATCGACCTGCATGTCCATGGCGGTGGCGGCAAGGACATCATGGAGGGCGCCCCGGCGTTCGACACCATCGCCCGCACCCATGTGCGCTTTGGCACCACGTCGCTGCTGGCGACCACCATGACCGCACCGGGCGAAGAGATCACCCGCGTACTCCAGGCCCTCGGCGAGTTCTGTGAGCAACGGCAGAATGGCAGTGCCCGGGTACTCGGCGTACATCTGGAAGGCCCCTACATCAACCCCGGCAAATTGGGCGCGCAACCGAATTTCGCCCACACCGCGTTGATGGCCGAGGTGGAAGCCTACCTGGCCCTGGCGCCGATCCGGGTGATCACCATCGCCCCTGAAATTGCCGGCCACGATGCGCTGATCCGCTCCCTCAGTGCCCGGGGCGTGCGCATGCAGATCGGCCACACCCTGGGCAGCTACGAAGAAGGCGTCGCCGCGCTGGCCGCCGGCGCCAGCAGTTTCACCCATCTGTACAACGCCATGAGCCCGCTGCATCACCGCGAACCGGGGATTGTCGGCGCGGCGCTGGCCCACGCCCGTTATGCCGAGCTGATCCCGGACCTTCTGCACGTGCATCCGGGCGCCATGCGCGTGGCCCTGCGCTCGATCCCGTGCCTGTATTGCGTCACCGACTCCACCGCGGCCGCCGGCATGCCCGACGGCGAATACAAGCTGGGCAGCCATACCGTGACCAAATGCCTGGGTGGCGTGCGGCTGGCCGATGGCACCCTGGCCGGCAGCACCCTGACCATGGACCAGGCCCTGCGTAACCTGGTGAAAATCGGCCTGTCCATCGCCGAAGCCTCGCAACGCCTGTCCCAATTTCCTGCCGACTACCTCGGCCTGCCTGAGCGTGGACGCCTGCAACCGGGCGCCTGGGCCGACTGCGTGCGCCTTGACCGTTCCCTGACCCTGACCGACGTGATGGTCGAAGGAGAAGCCATTGACCTCCAAAATGCTTGAAGAGGCCCTCGCCGCCAGCGAAGCCGTCGAACGCCAGTTGCAGCAACTGGACCCGGCCCTGCAGGAAATCGCCGGACGCCTGCGCCGTCAGCCGCCGCAAGTGGCGATGACCATTGCCCGCGGCAGTTCCGATCACGCCGCCAGCTACTTCGCCTACCTGACCATGCAGCAATTGGGCTTGCCGGTGGCGTCGCTGCCGATGTCGGTGGTGACCATGCAGCAGGCGCCGCTCAAGGTCAGCGGTCAGGTAGCGTTCGGTTTTTCCCAGTCGGGACAGAGCCCGGACCTGGTGAACAGCCTGCGGCTGTTGCGCAGGCGCGGCGCCCTGAGCGTGGCCCTGGTCAATGCGCTCGACTCGCCCCTGGAAGCGGCGTGTGAGTTCAGCGTGCCGCTGTGTGCCGGCGTCGAAAGCAGCGTCGCCGCCACCAAGAGTTTCATCGCCACCCTCAGCGCCAGCGCACGGCTGGTGGCCCAGTGGAAGGACGATGCCCAATTGCTGGAGGCCGGCAACGTCCTGCCCGAAGGTTTGCGCGAGGCCGCCCGTCAGGATTGGAGTGTTGCCGTCGAGGCTCTGCGCACCTGCCAGCGGTTGATGGTGATCGGCCGTGGCGCCGGGTTCGCCATCGCCCAGGAAGCGGCGCTCAAGTTCAAGGAAACCTCGGCGATCCAGGCCGAAGCCTTCAGCAGCGCCGAGGTTCGCCACGGGCCGATGGCGCTGATTGATGAGAACTACCCGCTGTTGGTCTTCGCACCTCGCGGTGCCGAACAGTCCGGCGTGTTGAGCCTGGCCGCCGACATGCGCCAGCGCGGCGCCCGGGTCTTGCTGGCGGCGCCCGATGACATCGCCGAACGCGACCTGACCCTGACTCGCGCCGAGCACCCGGCACTGGATCCGATCCTGGCGATCCAGAGCTTTTATGGAATGGCCGCTCACCTTGCCGTGGCCCGGGGGCTGAACCCTGACCAACCGCGGCACCTGAGCAAAGTCACCCGTACGCACTGACTAATGACAGCCTGATGAGAGCGCGCCATGCCCAACAATAATAAAGAGTTGACCCTCAGCGCCCCGCTCAGCGGCCCGGTGCTCACCCTCGCCAATGTCCCGGACGCCGTGTTCGCCAGCGGTGCCATGGGCGACGGGATCGCCATCGATCCGCTGAACGACACCCTCTACGCGCCCTGCGACGGCGAAGTGATCCATGTCGCCCGTACCAGCCACGCCGTGACCCTGCGGGCCGACAACGGCGCCGAACTGCTGCTGCACCTGGGGCTGGACACCGTCGAGCTGCGTGGCGACGGTTTTTCCATGCTGGTCAAGGAAGGCGCCCGGGTCAGCAACGGCCAGCCATTGCTGCGTTATGACGTGGACAAAGTGGCACGACACTGCAAGAGCCTGGTCAGCCTGTTGATCATCACCAATGGCGAGCACTTCCAGGCGCGCCCCGTCACCCTCAGGGGCGTGAAAGTCGGCGAGCCGCTGCTGCATATCGTCGCCATGGCTACAGGCGTTTCGACCGACGAACATCCGGACGTCGGCATCGAGGTCTTCGGCCAGATCCGCATCGCCCACCGCGGCGGCCTGCACGCACGCCCCGCGGCGCTGGTGCGCCAGACCGCCCAGGTTTTCAACAGTCGCTCGCAGTTGCACTTCGGCGGCAAGTCGGCCTCCTGCGACAGCCTGATGGGGATGATGGGCCTTGCCATCACCGAGCAGGCAGAAGTGCAGGTCAGTTGCCGAGGCAACGATGCCGAAGCAGCACTGCAAGCGTTGCTGACGACCCTGTCCACTGCATTGACCGAAGAAGCCCACGCCGCAGCGCCTGCACTCAAACCCCATGCTCGTCCTGCCGAAGACGGCGTGCTGTACGGCGTATGCGCCGCCCCCGGCCTTGTGACGGGACCGCTGGTTCGGCTGAATGGCATTCAGTTGCCCGAGGATGCGGGCGGCCACGACGTCGAAGATCAGCGGCAGCAACTGAGCCGTGCCTTGGCCGACGTCAGCCGTGATATCCACCGGACCCTGGACCACGCCAGGGCCCGGCGCAGCAGCGACGAAGAAGCGATTTTCAGCGCCCATCTGGCGCTGCTGGAAGATCCGGCCCTGCTGGATGCCGCTCATGTGTGCATCGACCAGGGCAGCGCCGCGGCCCACGCCTGGAGCCAGTCCATAGACGCGCAATGTCGGGTACTGGAGCAACTGGGCAGTACGCTGCTGGCCGAGCGCGCCAACGATCTGCGTGACCTGCGCCAGCGGGTACTGCGGGCACTGCTGGGAGAAGCGTGGCAATTCGACGTGCCTGCCGGCGCGATTGTCGCCGCACAGGAACTGACGCCATCGGACCTGCTGCAACTCCGCGCCCAAGGCGTGGCCGGCCTGTGCATGGTCGAGGGTGGCGCCACTTCCCACGTGGCTATCCTGGCCCGAGGTAAAGGGATGCCGTGCCTGGTAGCGTTGGGCGCTGCACTGTTGGAACAGGAACAGGGCCAGTCGGTGGTGCTGGACGCCGACGAAGGCCGGCTCGAACTGCGCCCCACCGCCGAGCGCATGACCCAGGTGCAACAGACACACGCTCGGCGAGCCGCTCGCCGCGCTCAACAACAAGCCCTGGCCCACACACCGGCCCGCACCGTTGATGGCGTAAGTGTCGAAGTGGCGGCCAACGTCGCCTCCAGCGCCGATGCGGCCGAGGCTCTGGCTAACGGCGCTGATGGTGTGGGGCTGTTGCGTACCGAATTCCTGTTCGTCGACCGTCACACAGCCCCGGACGAAGCAGAACAGCGTCAAAGCTACCAAGCCGTGCTCGATGCCATGGGCGATAAGCCGGTGATCATCCGCACCATCGATGTCGGCGGCGACAAACAACTGGACTACCTGCCGCTGCCGACCGAAGCCAACCCGGTGCTGGGCCTGCGGGGTATTCGCCTGGCCCAGGTGCGACCGGAACTGCTGGACCAGCAACTGCGAGCCTTGCTGCAAACCCGTCCGCTGCACCGTTGCCGGATCCTGTTGCCGATGGTTACCGAAGTCGACGAACTGCTGAACATCCGCCAGCGCCTTGATGCATTGGCCAGTGAACTGGGCCTGAGCGAACGGCCGCAACTGGGGGTGATGATCGAAGTGCCGGCGGCCGCCTTGCTGGCCGAACAACTGGCCGAGCACGCGGACTTCCTGTCCATCGGCACCAACGACCTCTCGCAGTACACCCTTGCCATGGACCGCGACCACGCCGGCCTCGCCGCCCGGGTCGATGCCCTGCACCCGGCACTGCTGCGGCTGATCGCCCAGGCCTGCGCCGGCGCGGCCCGGCATGGGCGCTGGATCGGCGTGTGCGGCGCCCTGGCCTCCGATCCTCTGGCGACGCCGGTGCTGGTGGGGCTGGGTGTGCGCGAACTGTCGGTCAGCCCGGCGCAGATCGGCGAGATCAAGGCGCGGGTACGCGACCTTGATGCCGTCAAGTGCGCCTGCCTCAGCGCCGAATTGCTGGGCCTGGGCAGTGCCGCTGCCGTGCGCCAGGCCTGTCATCAACACTGGCCCCTGGGCTGAGTACGTCGAAGAACAATAAGGGAGATCCGCCATGTACCAGCATTTCATCGAAGGATTGCAACGTCTCGGCCGGGCGCTGATGCTGCCCATCGCCATCCTGCCCATCGCCGGCCTGTTGCTGCGCCTGGGCGACACCGATCTTCTGAACATCGCCATCATCCATGATGCCGGGCAAGCCATTTTCACCAACCTGGCGATGATCTTCGCCATCGGCATCGCCGTGGGCTTCGCCCGGGACAATAACGGCACGGCGGGGCTGGCCGGGGCCATCGGTTACCTGGTGATGATCGCCACGCTGAAGGTGCTCGACGCCAGCATCAACATGGGCATGCTCGCCGGGATCATCAGTGGCCTGCTCGCGGGGGCACTGTACAACCGATTCAAGGACATCAAGCTGCCGGAGTATCTGGCGTTCTTCGGCGGCCGGCGCTTCGTGCCGATTGTCACCGGCTTCAGCGCGGTGGGCCTGGGACTGGTGTTCGGCCTGGTCTGGCCACCGATCCAGCAAGGCATCAACAGCTTCGGCGCGCTGTTGATGGAAAGCGGCAGCCTGGGAGCGTTCGTGTTCGGGGTGTTCAACCGGTTGCTGATCGTCACCGGCCTGCACCACATCCTCAATAACATGGCCTGGTTCATCTTCGGCAGCTTCACCGACCCGCACACCGGTGCGGTGGTGACCGGCGACCTGACCCGCTATTTTGCCGGCGACCCCAACGGCGGCCAGTTCATGACAGGCATGTTCCCCGTGATGCTCTTCGGCCTGCCCGCCGCCTGCCTGGCGATGTACCGCAACGCCCTGCCCCAGCGGCGCAAAGTCATGGGCGGGATCCTGCTGTCCATGGCGCTGACATCGTTTCTCACCGGGGTCACCGAACCGGTGGAATTCGCCTTCATGTTCCTCGCGCCACTGCTGTTCCTGTTGCATGCCTTGCTCACCGGGCTGTCGATGGCGATCACCGACTGGCTGAACATCCGCCTGGGCTTTACCTTCTCCGGCGGCTTCATCGACATGGTCCTGGGCTGGGGCAGATCGAACAATGGTTGGCTGGTGGTGCCGGTGGGCCTGGCCTATGCGGTGATCTACTACACCGTGTTCGACTTCTGCATCCGCCGCTTCGACCTGAAGACTCCGGGCCGTGAAGACGTCCCGAGCGCAGACAAACCGGTCATTGCCCAGAATGAACGGGCCGGGGCTTACATCGCGGCACTCGGCGGCGCCGACAACCTGATTACCGTCGGCGCCTGTACCACGCGCCTGCGACTGGACATGGTCGACCGCAGCAAGGCCTCCGATGCGCAACTCAAGGCCTTGGGCGCCATGGCCGTGGTGCGTCCCGGCAACGGCGGCAGCTTACAGGTGGTGGTTGGGCCGATGGCCGACAGCATTGCCGATGAAATCCGCCTGGGCTTGCCGATGACACGCTCAGTCGACAGGCCGTTGAGTGAACCGGTACAGGCCGAGCCGGCCACGATCAGCGCGGAGCAGGCCGGGCAATGGCTGGACGCACTGGGCGGCCAAGACAATGTACTGGCATTGGAATGCGTCGCCCATACGCGGCTACGGGTGCAGCTCGAAGATGCCCGGCGGCTATCCGAGGCTGATCTGAGGGTTCTGGGTTGCCAGGGTGTCAGCCAGATGGAGAGCGGCATCTGGCATGTACTGGTGGGCAATCGGGCTAATGCAATGAGCGAAGCACTAAGGGTGATGCTGAACAACCGCAAAACCTGTGTGCAGTCCCTCTAGCAATCTTCACTGGAGCAGTTTGTTACACGATTGGATCCAAAAATACGACTGACAGACTTTCCGTCACCTATTCTTTGAGTTCACACGGCGGACCGAGGCGCGCCCCAGCGGCGCCCTCTCGCCGCAATCGATAAGCAAACCTGTCACGTCGAAGAATAGGTAGTCATGACGTATGTGATTCGACTGGCTCCTCGTTCCAGCTGAGGCATCCAATCATGACTCGAAAAGACACGTTTATACGGGCGACGACTGTCGCGGTCGTACTGGCAGCTACTTGGCAGCCTGGCCCTCATGGGTGGGCAGCGACCCAAGGCAGTCAAGATCCGGAAACAGAGCCCTGGTACGAAGCCTGGCTTCAGGTCACGGCGAATCCGGAGGTGGATATCCGCAAGACCACGCCATCGTTGCGCTGGCGTAGCGACATGGACACGCTCTACCGGGGAGATACAACGGGCCAGGGACTCAGTGCTTTCCAGGACGGGCTGCTGCCCAAAGCCGCGGGCATCCCCGAGAACGAATGGATATACAACTGGTACAACCATGCGGGCGGCTCCGCCGGGACGGTGTTCAGCAGCACAACCCGCAGTCAGTTCATCGCCCAGCACTACGCCAGCGAGTGGGTGTACGAGTTCAAGGCTCCCCATGGAATCGATCAGGAGCAATCAGGAGGCCCGTTCCCTCGCGAGGAGGAAATCAGCTATCCGGGTGGGGTCAAGGGGTACTTCATCAGCAAGGCCTGCAAGGCAACCAACCTGGCCAACTGCGTGACAAACCCGGACTACCGTGAACCCACCGGCCACGAGACGATGCAGCAGGTTGCGGCAATTGCCATCGACTGGGCTCGTCTGGAGCCTCCAGAGGGGCTGGCCTGGGTAACGACCAAGAAGTCCCTCTGGGCCGTCGGCTCTACGATAATCAACCCCGTGCAAGGTGCGGATGCACTGAGCCAGGGCCTGCAGGCCTGGAACGCTCTTGCGCCGAATCTGAGACTGGCCACCCAGCCGGAGTCTCCCTTGGCTCAATCGGTCGTCGTAGCGTTTAGCGACTATGGCGAAGCCAAGCTCTGGGCCACCGAGCAAGCCTCGAACGGCGGCTGGGTATATGAAGTCAGGCCCAACACCGTGGCGGTGGATCTATCAGGCCGAACCACCGGCGCACGTGAGGGCGCCTACGCATTCATCGGTGGCATCAAGGGCGGATTGTTGATGAATGCTCGGCGGTTCGAGAAAGGTGTGAGCGAACCGGTCGAGTGCATCGGTATCGAGAAAGAGGTTTGTCGCCTGGAGCGTCGGCATCAGTAGAGGCGATGGACTGGGTCGATGCCGGGGTCTGGAGCTGCGTTGTCTGACCGGGCCCTTCGCGAGCAAGCTAGCTCCCGCAGGGTATGCTGGGAACAGCACGAATCCCTTGTGGGAGCGAGCCTGCTCGCGAAGAGGCCGTCGCTGACTGCAACAAACCGTCCACCCAATAAAAAACCCGCTGAATCAATCAGCGGGTTTCTCATTTCCACGGGCAGAGGATCAGAAACCCTCCAACCGCCACACCTCATACGCCGGTGTCTCGTAGGGATGGCTCTGTTTCAAGGCCTCCACCACTACGCGAATCAACTCATCGGCCACCACAAGCTCCACCTTCCATTCTTCGACCTGCTCGACCTGCCCCGCTTCGCCCATGAACGGCTGGCTGCCGTCCAAGGGGCGAAACTGGCCCAGGCCCAGCACTTGCCAGGCGCAGTGGTCATAGTCGCCGATCCGTCCGCCACCGGCAGCGAATACGGCGCTTTTGACCTCTTCCACATGGCTGGCCGGGACAAAGAAGCAGAGCTTGTACACGCCTTTAGTTCACCCAGACGCGAGCGTTGCGGAACATGCGCATCCAGGGCGCGTCTTCGTTCCAGTCATCCGAACGCCACGAGTTCTGCACCGCGCGGAATACGCGCTCAGGGTGCGGCATCATGATCGTCACACGACCGTCGCGGCTGGTCAGGCCGGTGATTCCGCGCGGCGAGCCGTTCGGGTTGGCCGGATAGGTTTCGGTGACCTTGCCGTGGTTGTCGACGAACCGCAGCGACACGCAACCGGACAGGTCGGCTTCGAGCAACGCTTCTTCGCTTTCGAATTCCGCATGCCCTTCACCGTGGGCGATGGCGATCGGCATGCGCGAACCAGCCATGCCCTGCAGGAAGATCGAGTTCGACTCCTGCACCTGGACCATCGCCACGCGAGCTTCGAACTGCTCGGAACGGTTGCGCACGAAGTGCGGCCAGAACTCGCTGCCCGGGATCAGCTCGTGCAGGTTGGACATCATCTGGCAACCGTTGCACACGCCGAGGGTGAAGCTGTCGGTGCGTTCGAAGAAGCCCTGGAACGCGTCGCGAGCGCGGCTGTTGAACAGCGCCGACTTGGCCCAGCCTTCACCGGCACCCAGCACGTCGCCGTAGGAGAAGCCGCCACAGGCCACCATGCCCTTGAAGTCGTTCAGGTCGACACGACCGGCCAGGATGTCACTCATGTGCACGTCGATCGCGTTGAAGCCGGCGCGGTCGAACGCCGCCGCCATTTCCACCTGGCCGTTGACGCCCTGCTCACGCAGTACCGCCACTTGCGGACGAATGCCTTTCTTGATGTAAGGCGCGGCCACATCCAGATTGACGTCGTAGCTGAGCTTGGCGCTCAGGCCCGGGTTGTCTTCTTCCAGCAGTACGTCGAATTCCTGATCGGCGCAATCGGCGTTATCCCGCAGGCGCTGGATCTGGTAGCTGGTTTCAGCCCACTGACGCTGCAACAGGCGACGCTGGCCTTCGAAGACGGTATCGCCATTGAAGGTGATGTTGACGTGGGCGTTGTTGATCGGCTGGCCGATCACCGAGACGCAATCGGCCAGGCCTGCCGCGCTGAACTGGGCGAGGATGTCCGGGGTAGCGTCCTGGCGAACCTGGATCACCGCACCCAGTTCTTCGTTGAACAGGATGGCCGGAATTTCGGCAGCGGATTCCGCCACGCTGTCGAGGGTCAGGCTCAGGCCGCAATGACCGGCGAAGGCCATTTCCATTACGGTGGTCAGCAGGCCGCCATCGGAACGGTCGTGGTAGGCCAGCAGGTGGCCGTCGGCATTGAGGCCCTGGATGACGGCGAAGAACGCCTTCAGGTCTTCGGCATCGTCAACGTCCGGCGCTTGCTTGCCGAGCTTGCCATGCACCTGGGCCAGGATCGAGGCGCCCATGCGGTTCTGACCACGACCCAGGTCGATCAGGATCAGATCGGTGGTGCCCTTGTCCATGCGCAGTTGCGGGGTCAGGGTCTGGCGGATGTCAGTGACCGGGGCGAAACCGGTCACAATCAGCGACAGCGGCGAGGTCACACTCTTGTCCACGCCGTCTTCGTTCCAGCGCGTGGCCATGGACATGGAGTCCTTGCCCACCGGAATGGTGATGCCCAGTTCCGGGCACAGCTCCATGCCGACAGCCTTGACGGTGTCGTACAGCCGAGCGTCTTCACCCGGGTGCCCGGCGGCGGACATCCAGTTGGCCGACAGTTTGATGTCGGAAATCTTGCTGATGCGCGAGGCCGCGAGGTTGGTCAGCGCCTCACCGATCGCCATGCGGCCCGACGCCGGAGCGTCCAGCAGGGCCAACGGCGTGCGCTCGCCCATGGCCATGGCTTCACCGGTGTAGACGTCGAAACTGGTGGCGGTCACAGCGACGTCAGCCACCGGCACCTGCCATGGGCCGACCATCTGGTCACGGGCCACGAGGCCGGTGATGGTGCGGTCACCGATGGTGATCAGGAAGCTCTTGCTCGCCACGGCCGGGTGGTGCAGGACGCGCTCGATGGAATCGGCGATGTCGAGGGTGGACGGATCGAAATCGTCGCCCAGCTCAGTTTCGCGAACGGCCGAACGGTGCATGCGCGGGGCCTTGCCCAGCAGCACTTCCAGTGGCATGTCCACCGGGCTGTTGCCGAAGTGACTGTCGGTGACGGTCAGTTGCGGCTCGGCAGTGGCTTCGCCGACCACGGCGAACGGGCAGCGCTCACGCTCGCAGATGGCCTGGAAGCGCTCGAAGTCGGCCGGGCCGACTGCCAGGACGTAACGTTCCTGGGACTCGTTGCTCCAGATTTCATGCGGGGCCATGCCCGGCTCGTCGTTCGGAATGTTGCGCAGCTCGAAGCGGCCACCACGGCCACCGTCGTTGACCAGCTCCGGGAAGGCGTTGGACAGGCCGCCCGCGCCCACGTCGTGGATGAAGCTGATCGGGTTCTTGTCACCCAACTGCCAGCAACGGTCGATGACTTCCTGGCAACGGCGTTCCATTTCCGGGTTTTCCCGCTGCACCGAGGCGAAATCCAGGTCCGCCGAGCTGGTGCCGGTGGCCATGGAGGAAGCAGCGCCGCCGCCCAGGCCGATCAGCATCGCCGGGCCGCCGAGGACGATCAGCTTGGAACCGACCACGATCTCGCCTTTTTGCACGTGTTCGGCGCGAATGTTGCCCATGCCGCCAGCGAGCATGATCGGCTTGTGGTAGCCGCGCACTTCTTCGCCACGGGGGGTGGTGATGGATTGTTCGAAGGTACGGAAGTAGCCGGTCAGGGCCGGACGGCCGAATTCGTTGTTGAACGCAGCGCCACCCAGCGGGCCTTCGATCATGATGTCGAGGGCGTTGACGATGCGCTCAGGCTTGCCGTACGGCTTTTCCCACGGTTGTTCGAAGCCCGGGATCTGCAGGTTCGACACGGTGAAACCGGTCAGGCCGGCCTTGGGCTTGGCGCCGCGACCGGTTGCACCTTCGTCGCGGATCTCGCCACCGGAACCGGTGGACGCGCCAGGGAACGGCGCAATCGCGGTCGGATGGTTGTGGGTCTCGACCTTCATCAGGATGTGCACCGGCTCCTGGACCGCACCGTACTGGCGGGTCTCGGGATTCGGGAAGAAGCGGCCGGCAACGCTGCCGACGATCACCGAAGCGTTGTCCTTGTAAGCAGACAGAACGCCTTCGCTGTGCATCTGGTAGGTGTTCTTGATCATGCCGAACAGGCTTTTTTCCTGGCTCTGGCCGTCAATGTCCCAACTGGCGTTGAAGATCTTGTGACGGCAGTGCTCGGAGTTGGCCTGGGCAAACATCATCAGTTCGATGTCATGGGGGTTGCGCTTCAATCCCTGGAAGGCGTTGACCAGGTAATCGATCTCGTCTTCGGCCAGGGCCAGGCCCAGTTCGGCGTTGGCTTTTTCCAGCGCGGCACGGCCGCCGCCCAGCACGTCGATGGCAGTCAGTGGCTTGGGCTCGGCGTGGCTGAACAGGCCGGCGGCCTGCTCCAGGTTGCCCAGCACGACCTGGGTCATGCGGTCATGCAGGCTGTCGGCGATCAGTTGGGCCTCGGCCTCGCTGAACTCACCGGCGACATAAAAGGCAATGCCGCGCTCCAGGCGCTGGATTTTCCCCAGACCGCAATTACGGGCAATGTCGCTGGCCTTGCTCGACCACGGCGAAATGGTGCCGAAGCGCGGCAGCACCAGGAACAGGCGACCGGCCGGCTCCTGGACGGGAACGCTGGGACCGTATTTCAGAAGGCGCGCGAGCACCTGCTGTTCGTCGCCGGTCAAACCGCCGGTGACTTCGGCGAAGTGAGCGAATTCAGCATACAAGCCACTGACAGCCGAAACCTTCTGGCTCAGTTGCTCAAGGAGTTTGCTGTGGCGAAAGGCAGAAAGGGCAGGAGCGCCGCGCAGGATCAACATCTTCGGGACAGCCTCGGGAAGGGGGTGTGCTTTGAGGCCGTGCATTCTAGCCTAAACCGTCGGCAACGGCACCCGAAACGGCATCCGCGATACGGGCCGAATGTCGGTCTTTGCGTCGAAACCCTTGTTGAACGTCTGTTCCGGTGTTCGTTTCGAGATTTTTTTAATCGACCCAAAACCCGCCGCACGCCAGCCGGCTTGTGTTGCAGACATGTTTTGCAACCGCTAGCAGACTGGCCTTTCGCTGTCGAGATATGGCGGTAAGGGCCGTTTGCGTATACTGCGCAGATGTTTTCCCCAATGGCTTTGCGTCCGCGGTACGCCAAATGGCTGATCGCAACCGGACTCTTCCTGGTGCTCAGTGGCTGTGTTGAGAAACCCAACACACTGGAGCGCGTAAAGGAGGATGGCGTGCTGCGGGTGGTTACCCGAAACAGCCCTGCCACCTACTTTGAGGATCGCAACGGTGAAACCGGCTTCGAATACGAGCTGGTGAAGCGTTTCGCCGACGATTTGGGCGTGGAACTGAAAATCGAGACTGCCGACAACCTCGACGACCTGTTCAGCCAGATCGGCAAACCCAACGGCCCGGTGCTGGCGGCCGCAGGCCTGGTCAGCAGCGAGGCACGCAAGAAACAGGTGCGGTTCTCCCACTCCTACCTGGAGGTCACCCCGCAGGTCATCTACCGCAACGGCCAGTCACGCCCCACGGACGCGGCAGCCCTGGCGGGCAAGAAGATCATGGTGCTCAAGGGCAGCACCCACGCCGAGCAACTGGCGCAACTGAAACAGCAGTATCCGGGCATCGAATACGAGGAATCCGACGCCGTTGAAGTGGTCGACCTGTTGCGCATGGTCGATGAGGGCCAGATCGACCTGACCCTGGTGGATTCCAACGAAGTGGCGATGAACCAGGTGTACTTCCCCAACGTCCGCGTGGCCTTCGACCTGGGCGATGCCCGCAGTCAGAGCTGGGCGGTGGCCCCTGGAGAAGACAACAGCCTGCTCAACGAAATCAACGCCTACCTCGACAAAGTGCAGAAGAACGGCACCCTGCAACGCCTGAAAGACCGCTATTACGGACACGTCGATGTTCTCGGATACATGGGCGCCACCACCTTCGCCCAGCATTTGCAGCAACGGCTGCCCAAGTATGAGCAACACTTCAAGGCCTACGCCAAGCGGGAAAAAGTCGATTGGCGCCTGCTGGCCGCCATCGGCTATCAGGAATCGCTATGGCAACCGGCGGTCACGTCCAAGACCGGTGTGCGCGGCCTGATGATGCTGACCCAGAACACCGCCCAGGCCATGGGCGTGTCCAACCGCCTGGACCCGAAGCAAAGCATCATGGGAGGCGCCAAGTACCTGGCCTACATGAAGGAGCAACTCGACGAGAGCATCCAGGAGCCGGACCGTACCTGGTTCGCCCTCGCCGCCTATAACGTCGGTAGCGGTCATCTGGACGACGCCCGCAAGCTGGCGGCCAAGGAAGGGTTGAACCCGAACAAGTGGCTGGACGTGAAGAAGATCCTGCCGCGCCTGTCCCAGAAACAGTGGTACAGCAAGACCCGCTACGGCTACGCCCGGGGCGGCGAGCCGGTGCATTTCGTGGCGAACATCCGCCGCTACTACGACATCCTGACCTGGGTCACGCAGCCGCAGCTCGAAGGCAACCAGGTGGCCGAAGGCAACCTGCATGTGCCGGGCGTCGACAAGAGCAAGCCGAACCAGGAAACCCCGCCGCTCTGACGGCCCCACACAAACCCTGATGCGGTGATGAACCTGTGGCGAGGGGATTTATCCCCGTTGGGCTGCGCAGCAGCCCTAAAACCTGGCGCCTCGGTGTGCCAGATAGACGGGGTAGAACGCTTTGGGGCTGCTACGCAGCCCAGCGGGGATAAATCCCCTCGCCACAATGGATCGCACCCGTATCGAGTTTTGTGCTGATATCAGGCTTTTGCGGCCGCCAGGATCAGCGCCTTCATCTCCGCCACCGCCGACTTGAACCCGACAAACAAGGCATGGGCCACCAGCGCATGGCCGATGTTCAGCTCGTTGATGCCTTTGATGGCCGCCACGGCTTCGACGTTGTGGTAGTGCAGGCCATGGCCGGCGTTGACGATCAGGCCCTGTGCCAGGCCGAACGCGACACCGTCAGCCACTCGTTGCAGCTCATCGGCCACATCCGTGGGGGTTTCGGCATCCGCGTAGCGGCCGGTGTGCAGCTCAATGGCCGGGGCACCGACCCGCTTGGAGGCCTCGATCTGCCGCTCGTCGGCGTCGATGAACAACGACACTTCGGCGCCGGTTTTCGACAGCCGCTCCACTGCCGCCCGGATCCGCGCTTCCTGCCCCGCCACGTCCAGGCCGCCTTCGGTGGTCAGCTCCTGACGCGTTTCCGGTACCAGGCAAATGTGCGCCGGGCGGATACGCTCGGCGAATGCCAGCATTTCTTCGGTCACGCCCATCTCGAAATTCATACGGGTCTGCAATACGTCCTTGAGCAGCAGCACATCGCGTTCCTGGATATGGCGACGGTCCTCACGCAGGTGCACGGTGATGCCGTCGGCGCCCGCCTCTTCGGCGTCCAGTGCAGCCTTGACCGGATCCGGATAGCGGGTACCGCGGGCCTGGCGCAGGGTGGCGACATGGTCGATGTTCACGCCGAGAAGAATGCGATTGCTGGTGCTCACGAAAAGCGCTCCTTGAATGGACAGAGATTCGGCCCACAGCATACGGGTTGATCAGGGCTTGCGAAACAGCTCGCGACTGACCAGCGGCTTGCCACCCAGATGAACCGCCAAAGCCTGGCGCATCAGACGCTTGGCCGCGGACAAAGCGCCGGGCGCGCTCCAGTCGGCCTCGGCCATGGCCAGCAGCTCGACGCCGTTGAACAGACCGGGTTGCAGCAGATAGACGCGCTCCAGGCCGGCATCAACCTGCAAGCGGTAAAGGCCATCGGCGGCAATGGGCGCGCCGTTCAGGTCGGCGTCTAGAGCGAACCCGTAGCCCAGGTCATCCAGCAACCGCCACTCGAAGGATCGCAGCAGCGGCTCCAGCGGCCGGCCTTCGGCCAGGGCCAGCAGTGTCGCGGCGTAGTGATCGAAGACGGCAGGATGCGGGTCTTCGGCGGGCAACAGGCGGATCAGCAACTCATTGAGGTACAGGCCGCTGAACAACGCCTCGCCGTTGAGCCAGGCCGAGACTCCGTTGCTTTCCATGCGCCCGACATTCTTGAGCTCGCCCCGCCCCCGGAATTCGACCTCCAGGGGCACGAACGGCCGCGCCAGCGTTCCGGCCTTGCCCCGCGCGCCCCGTAACACCGCCCGCAGACGCCCTTGCGGCGTGAGGAAATCCACCAGAGCACTGCTTTCGCGGTATGCGCGCGAATGCAGGACGTAGGCGACTTGGGCGATGGGATGGGTGGGGGACATGGAGGTCGCAGTTCTCAATAAGGAAACGCAGTATTACCAACAACCAGAAACCACTGTGGGAGCGAGCCTGCTGGGAGCAAGGCTTGCCCGCGATGAACACAACGCGGTCTTCTTGAAACCGAGTCGCTTGTATCGCGAGCAAGCTTTGCTCCCACCAAGCCCGCTCCCACACAGTCCGTGGTGTACTGCCGGACGGATTACAAGTCGCCGTAACCCAGCGAACGCAGTGCCCGCTCATCATCCGACCAGCCACCCTTCACCTTTACCCACAGGTTGAGCATGATCTTGGAGTCGAACAACAACTCCATGTCCTTGCGCGCCTCGGTGCCGATGCGCTTGATGCGCTCGCCCTTGTCGCCAATGATGATTTTCTTCTGGCCGTCACGTTCGACGAGGATCAGCGCGTGGATGTGCAGGGTCTTGCCCTGTTGCTTGAACTCTTCGATTTCCACGGTGATCTGGTACGGCAGCTCGGCGCCCAGCTGGCGCATGATCTTCTCGCGCACCAGTTCCGCGGCGAGGAAACGGCTGCTGCGATCGGTAATCTGGTCTTCAGGGAAGAAGTGATCGTTTTCTGGCAGATGTTCGGCAATCACCCGCTCCAGCGCGTCCAGGTTATGGCCGTGCTGGGCCGAGATCGGGATGATCTGGGCGTTGGGCAGCTGTTCCTGCAACCAGGTCAGGTGCGGCATCAGCTCAGCTTTGTCCTCGATACGGTCGGTCTTGTTCAGCGCCACTATCAGCGGGCCGGTCACGTACTGGACGCGTTCGAGGACCATCTGGTCTTCTTCGGTCCACTTGGTACGGTCGACCACGAAGATCACCACGTCGACGTCTTTCAACGCTGCCGAAGCGGTCTTGTTCATGTAGCGGTTCAGGGCCTTTTCGCCCCCCTTGTGCATGCCCGGGGTATCGACGTAGATCGCCTGCACGTCGCCCTCGGTCTTGATACCCAGCATATTGTGGCGGGTGGTCTGGGGCTTGCGCGAGGTGATCGCCAGTTTCTGGCCCAGGATATGGTTCAGCAATGTGGACTTGCCCACGTTCGGCCGGCCAACGATGGCGACATAGCCGCAACGGGTAACGGTTGTATCAGTCATTGCCATTCTCCACGCCCAGGGCGATCAATGCTGCGGCGGCCGCCACCTGCTCGGCGATACGGCGGCTCACGCCCTGGCCACGGCTTTTTTCATTCAATAGGACCACTTCGCATTCGACGAAGAAGGTTCGGCAGTGCGGCTCGCCCTGGATGTCCACGACTTCGTAGCGCGGCAGCTCGCAACTGCGCGATTGCAGGAACTCCTGCAAACGGGTTTTCGGATCCTTGTTGGTGTCGACCAGCGTCAGGCTGTCGATTTCGGAGGTCAGCCAGGCCAGCACGCGCTCGCGAGCCTTTTCCATGCCCGAATCCAGGTAGATCGCACCAATCAGAGCTTCCAGGGCGTCGGCCAGAATCGACTCGCGCCGAAAACCGCCGCTTTTCAACTCGCCGGAGCCCAGGCGCAGGTAGTCGCCCAAATCGAAACCACGAGCCAGCACGGCCAGGGTCTCACCTTTTACCAGCCGCGCGCGCAAACGCGACAACTGGCCTTCGCGGGCCAGCGGGAAGCGCTCGAACAGTGCCTCGCCAGCGACGAAGTTGAGGATGGCATCACCGAGGAATTCCAGGCGTTCGTTATTACGCCCGGCAAAACTGCGGTGAGTGAGGGCCAGGAGCATCAGCTCCGGGTCCTTGAAGTTGTAGCCGAGCTGGCGCTCGAGGCGGCTTAGAGAAACGCTCACGGTTTACCCACGCTGAGTTCGTGGCTGGATTCCACCGCCAGGTCGGCAAGACGCCGTTGGCTTGGGACAATTAACGCTGTGTTCAAAAATGAAGTCCTGACTAACGTTGGCGCCTTGTACAGGCTCCAGAAATGCATTCGGCGCTGTGTTCAACAGCGCCGTGTGTTTACTTGATCAGGCCAACCCGCGAGAAATTCGGCAGGTGTCCGAGTTTGGGTTCCGGCCAGCTCATCCAGACCGCGAAGGCCTTGCCGACGATATTCCGGTCGGGGACCATGCCCAGCATGTCCTTGGGAATGTTCGGATCATCCCAGTAACGGCTGTCGTTGGAGTTGTCGCGGTTGTCGCCCATCATGAAATAGTGCCCGGCCGGCACGGTCCACGAATGGTCCGGCGTGGCGCGGTAGCGGCTCATTTCCTTGCGAATCAGATGCTCGACCTCGCCGAGTTTCTCCTGGTAGAGCTCGGCGCTGCCCAGGGTGCCTGGCTCGGAGCCGAGCAGTTGTTCGGCCACCAGTTCGCCATTCACGTACAAACGCTTGTCGACGGTGTAGCGAATCTTGTCGCCGGGCAAGCCGACCACGCGCTTGATGTAGTTGACGCTAGGGTCGCTGGGAAAGCGGAACACCATCACGTCGCCGCGCTGTGGATCACCCACCTCGATGATTTTCTTGTCGATCACCGGCAGGCGGATCCCGTAGGAGAACTTGTTCACCAGGATGAAATCGCCCACGTCCAGTGTCGGCTTCATCGAGCCGGACGGGATCTGGAACGGCTCCACCAGGAACGAACGCAGCACCAGCACAATGAACAGCACGGGAAAGAACGACTTGCCGTACTCGACCAGCAACGGCTCCTTGTTGAGCTTCTCGACCACCACACCATCGGGCTGGCTGACGCTGCCCTGATAAGAGGCGATAGCCGCCCGGCGCCGAGGCGCCAGGAACAACAGATCAATCAACGCCAACAGACCGCAGACAAACACGGCGATAACCAGCAACAGCGGGAAATTTAGCGACATAGGACCTAACTATCCAACCTGAGCACCGCAAGGAAGGCTTCCTGTGGAATTTCCACATTACCGACCTGCTTCATGCGTTTTTTACCGGCCTTCTGCTTTTCCAACAGCTTGCGCTTACGGCTGACGTCGCCGCCGTAGCATTTGGCCAATACGTTCTTTCTGAGTGCCTTGACGGTTGTACGCGCCACAATCTGCCCGCCAATGGCGGCCTGGATTGCCACGTCGAACATCTGCCGCGGAATCAGTTCCTTCATCTTCTCGGTCAACGCACGACCTTTGTAGTGCGCGTTGTCACGGTGCACGATCAATGCCAGGGCATCGACCTTCTCACCGTTGATCAGCACATCCAGCTTCACCAGATTAGCCGATTGGTAACGATCGAAATGATAGTCCAGCGAAGCATAGCCGCGACTGGTGGATTTCAGGCGATCGAAGAAGTCCAGCACCACTTCGTTCATCGGCAGGTCGTAGGTCACCTGGACCTGCGAGCCGAGGAACAGCATGTCATGTTGCACGCCGCGCTTCTCGATGCACAGGGTAATGACGTTGCCCAGGTGCTCCTGAGGCACAAGGATGTTGGCCCGCACGATCGGTTCGCGCATGTCTTCGATGGCCGACAGGTCTGGCAGCTTGGACGGGTTGTCGACGTAGATGGTTTCACCGTTCTTGAGCAGCAGCTCGAAGATTACCGTCGGCGCCGTGGTGATCAGGTCCAGGTCGTACTCGCGCTCCAGGCGCTCCTGGATGATTTCCATGTGCAGCATGCCCAGGAACCCGCAACGGAAGCCGAAGCCCAGGGCGTCGGAGCTTTCCGGGGTGTATTGCAGCGACGAGTCGTTCAGGGTCAGCTTCTGCAGGGCTTCGCGAAAATCCTCGAAATCGTCGGAGCTGACCGGGAACAGGCCGGCATAGACCTGGGGCTGGATACGTTTGAAACCTGGCAGCACATCGACGTCCGGTGTGGAGCTCAGGGTCAGGGTGTCACCGACCGGCGCCCCGTGAATGTCCTTGATGCCGGCGATGATGAAGCCCACTTCACCGGCCTTGAGGTCGGCGGTGGCGGTGTGTTTCGGGTTGAATACACCGACGCTGTCCACCAGATGGACCTTGCCGGTGGACTTGACCAGGATCTTGTCGCCCTTCTTCACGCGGCCGTGACGCACGCGAACCAGGGACACCACACCCAGGTAGTTGTCGAACCAGGAGTCGATGATCAACGCCTGCAGCGGATCCTCGATGTTGCCGGTCGGCGCGGGAATCGTGGTCACCAGGCGCTCGAGCACTTCATCCACGCCCAGGCCGGTCTTGGCACTGCAGGTGACCGCGTCGGTAGCGTCGATGCCGATGATCTTCTCGATCTCATCCTTGACGCGTTCCGGCTCGGCCTGGGGCAGGTCGATCTTGTTCAGGACCGGCATGACTTCCAGGCCCTGTTCGATGGCCGTGTAGCAGTTGGCAACCGATTGAGCCTCGACACCCTGGCCGGCATCGACCACCAGCAACGCACCTTCACAGGCCGCCAGCGAGCGGCTGACTTCATAGGTGAAGTCGACGTGGCCCGGGGTATCAATGAAGTTCAGCTGATAAGTGACGCCGTCTTTGGCCTTGTAATAGAGAGTGACGCTGTGGGCCTTGATGGTAATCCCGCGTTCACGCTCGAGGTCCATGGAGTCCAGGACCTGGGCTTCCATCTCACGCTCGGTCAGGCCACCGCACATCTGGATGAAGCGATCAGCCAGCGTCGACTTGCCATGGTCAATGTGGGCG
The DNA here is from genome assembly GCF_001269905.1 of Pseudomonas corrugata. Classification (GTDB taxonomy): domain Bacteria; phylum Pseudomonadota; class Gammaproteobacteria; order Pseudomonadales; family Pseudomonadaceae; genus Aquipseudomonas; species Aquipseudomonas corrugata. The sequence goes on from NZ_LHVK01000005.1 coordinate 272,215, forward strand.
ATGATGGAGAAATTGCGGATATGACTCAAATCACTCACGGATCAACACTCAAAAAGGCTGCAGGCAAGGCCCGCCGAAAAATAGCCGGGAATTGTACCTGATACAGCGCGCAAGCGTCACGTTCGCCTGTCGAGGATTGATGTCGCGAACATTATCATGGCAATGGGTTTATCTGTGGCGAGGGGATTTAGCGAAACGTCGCACCGCCCCGCTGGGCTGCAAAGCAGTCCCAAAACCAGGCGACGCCGGCGTGTCAGACAGATAAGGGCGACTGCTTAGGGGCTGCCTGCGCAGCCCAGCGGGGCGGTGCGACGTTTCGATAAATCCCCTCGCCACAGAGCCCCTGGGATCACCCAGCCCGGCGCAGCAGCCAGAGCCCAGCCAACGCACAGACACCCGCCGGCACCAGCACCGCGAACAGGGGCGAGAAACCGAACACCAGGCTCGATGGCCCCAGCAGATCCTGAGCAATGCGGAAGGTGAAGCCCACCAGCACGCCGGTAAACACCCGTTGACCGAGGGTTACCGAACGCAGCGGACCAAAGATGAAGGAGATGGCCATCAGCACCAGGGCGGCAGTGACCAGCGGCTGCAATACCTTGACCCAAAAAGCCAGCCAGTAGCGGCCGTTGTTCAGGCCCTGGTCGGCCAGGTAGTGGATATACCCCCACAGACCGGTAATCGACAGGGATTCCGGTGCCATGACTACCGTGCTGAGCAACTGCGGGCTGATCGCCACATCCCAACGCTCCTGCGGGGTCGCGACCACCTCGGTGTTCTTTTCATGGAACAGGGTGGTGGTGACACCGCTCAATTGCCAATGATCCTCGACAAACTGGGCGCGCTTGGCAAAGCTCGACGAAAGCATGTGACGTTGCTCGTCGAAGCGATACCGGGTCACGCCATAGAGGATTCCGTTGGGCTGGACCGAGTTGATGTGGATGAATTCGTCACCCTGGCGGTGCCACAGACCATGCTTGGCGCTTTGTGCATCGCCACCACCCTGGGCCAGGGAACGGTTGGCCTGGGCAGTGTTCTCGGTGGCCGGGGCAATGTACTCGCCGATCAGGACTCCAACCAGCATCAGCACCAGCATCGGTTTCATCACCGCCCAGACGATCCGACCGACGGAAACCCCGGCAGCACGCATGATGGTCAGTTCACTGTTGCTGGCCAGGCTGCCCAGGCCGATCAGGCAACCGATAAGCGCCGCCATCGGCAGCATGTCGTACAGGCGCCTTGGCGCGGTCAGCAATACATAGCTCGCCACGTCCGTCAGGGTATAGGTATCACTGACGTCACTCATTTCATCGATGAAGGCAAACAGGGTCGCCAGACCAAGGATGATCCCCAGCACCGCGAGGATTGCCATGAACACGCTGCTGCCGATGTAGCGATCGAGTTTAACCACGGACCACCTCCAGCGCGCTGCGACGGCTCGCCAGCTTCAGGCGAAGCGGCTCCCAGTAGAGCAGCCCCAGGCCGATGGCCAGGAAAATCGCATGCACCCACCACAAGCCCAATGCCGGCGGGATCTTGCCTTTCTCCAGGGCACTGCGGGCGGAAATCAGGATGGTCAGGTAAGCCATATAAAGGAGAATCGCCGGGAGCAGCTTGAGGAAACGACCCTGGCGCGGATTGACCCGGGCCAGCGGAACCGCCATCAGGGTCACGATAAATACCAGCAACGGCAGCGACAGGCGCCATTGCAGCTCGGTGCGCGCACGGATGTCATCGCTGCCCAGCAGGATCGCGGTTGGCATCGCGTCGCGGTCAGTGACCTCCTCGCTGGCCTCGGGCTTGGGCAGTAGCACGCCGTAGGTGTCGTACTTGATGGCCCGGTAGTCGGCCTGCCCCGGCTTGCCGTCATAGCGATAGCCGTTTTCGAGGATCAGGTAGCGGTTGCCGTCGGGATTGATCTCCTGGCGCCCCTTCTCGGCCACCAGCACGGAAATACCGCGATCCTTCTGACTGCTGGACGACAGGTTCTTTTGCGTGATGAAGACGCCGCCAAGGTTGACCCGGTCATCCGAAAGCTGCTCGGTGTAGGTGACGCGCGTACCGTCGCGAAGAGCCTGGAAGCGCCCCGGCACCAGGGTATCGAACTCGGTCAGGGCGTCCTGCTGGTTGATCAGCAACTGGAACTGGTTGGCGCCCTGGGGCGCCAGGCTCAGGCTCAGCCAGGCGACCACCAATGCCACCAGCGTCGCCGGGAACAGGGTAATGCGAAACAGACGTTGCTGGCTCATGCCGGTGGCCGACAGGACCGTCATTTCGCTGTCCAGGTACAGGCGACCATAGGCCAGCAAGATGCCGAGGAACAAGCCCAGCGGCAGGATCAGTTGCAGGAAACCTGGCAGGCGGAAACCCATGATCAGGAACAGGGAGCCTGGATCCAGCGCGCCGGAAGCGGCCTGGGCGAGGTACTTGATGAAGCGCCCGCTCATGATGATGACCAGCAGCACGGCACTGACAGCGCTCAGGGTCAGCAGGACTTCGCGGGATAGATATCGAAAAACGATCAAACCAGACACTCCAGGATTGTCAGGCTAGGGGCCAAACAAGCAATCGAGCCACTCGCCATCACGAGCCGCCGAAAAAAGAGCAGCATTATCCTGTGATTGGAGGCGCCTGTCACTTCGCGCGCTTTAAACCGGTGGCTGAAGCCGCAAAGATAGCTGCCCCAAGGGTTGTCAGCTTCGGGGCCCGGGGTTCAAACTGCGGCCTTTGTCGCCGGCGCGATACCGTTCACGTTGCTTCACTCAAGACGCGTGGCGCCCGACATCTTGACCATTTATTCAGGGATCCGGACATGGAACTGGTTGTAAAAAGCGTTAGCCCAGAAACGTTGAAAACCGCCACCCTGGTGGTTGCCGTCGGCGAAGCCCGCAAGCTCGGCGCCGTCGCCTCCCAGCTCGACGCCCTGTGCGGCGGCGCCATAAGTGCCGTGCTCAAGCGCGGCGACCTCGCCGGCAAGGTCGGCCAAAGCCTGTTGCTGCACAACCTGCCCAACCTCAAGGCCGAGCGCGTGCTGCTGGTGGGTGTGGGCAAGGATGCGGAACTGGGCGACCGTCCGTTTCGCAAGATCATCGCTGGCGTGCTGGGCACCCTCAAGGGCCTGGGTGGCAGCGATGCCGCACTGGCGCTGGATGAACTGGTGGTCAAGGGCCGCGACAGCTACGGCAAGACCCGCCTGCTGGCCGAAACCCTGGTGGACGGCGAATACCAGTTCGACCAGTTCAAGAGTCAGAAGGCCGAACCCCGCGCCCTGAAAAAAATCACCTTGCTGACCATCAAGGCCGCCCAGGCTGAAGTCCAGCGCGCCGTGACCCACGCCACCGCAATCGCCAATGGCATGGCCTTCACCCGCGACCTGGGCAACCTGCCGCCGAACATCTGCCACCCGACTTTCCTCGGCGAACAGGCCAAGGCCCTGGGCAAGCAATTCAAAGGCCTGAAGGTCGAAGTCTTCGACGAGAAGAAAATCAAGGACCTGGGCATGGGCTCCTTCTATTCCGTCGGCCAGGGCAGCGCCCAGCCGCCACGCCTGATCGTCATGCAGTACAACGGCGGCAAGAAGTCCGAGAAGCCTTACGCGCTGGTGGGCAAGGGCATCACCTTCGACACCGGTGGCATCAGCCTCAAGCCCGGTGCCGGCATGGATGAAATGAAATACGACATGGGCGGCGCTGCCAGCGTGTTCGGCACCCTGCGCGCCGTGCTCGAACTGCAACTGCCGATCAACCTGGTGTGCATCCTCGCCTGCGCCGAGAACATGCCTAGCGGAACGGCGTCGCGCCCGGGCGACATCGTCACGACGATGAGCGGCCAGACCGTGGAAATTCTCAACACCGACGCCGAAGGCCGCCTGGTGCTGTGCGATGCCCTCACCTACTCGGAACGCTTCAAGCCGCAGGCGGTGATCGACATCGCAACCCTGACCGGCGCTTGCGTCGTTGCCCTTGGCGCCCATACCTCCGGTCTGCTGGGCAACAACGACGAACTGATCGGGCAATTGCTCAGCGCCGGTCAGCAAGCCGATGACCGCGCCTGGCAGTTGCCACTGTTCGACGAGTATCAGGAGCAACTGGACAGCCCGTTCGCTGATATTGCCAACATTGGCGGCCCGAAGGCCGGTACCATCACTGCGGCATGTTTCCTGTCACGCTTCACCAAGAACCTGAACTGGGCGCACCTGGACATCGCCGGTACGGCATGGACCAGTGGTGGCAAGGATAAAGGAGCCACCGGTCGTCCGGTTCCACTGCTGACCCAGTACCTGCTGGACCGTGCCAAGGCCTGACACCAATGACTGCCGATGGCACCGTCTGCGGACGGTGTCATCGGTGGCTCAGGAACTGCAATGACCAAAGTCGACTTCTATATCCTGCCCAGCGCCGATCCGTCGGCCCGGCTGGATTTCGCCTGCAAGCTCACTGAAAAAGCCTGGCGCATGGGACATCGCATCTACCTGCATTGCAGCGATGCCGCCCAGCGCGAAGCACTTGACGCACGCCTGTGGGCCTTCAAGGGCGAAAGCTTCGTACCCCATGGCCCGGCCGAAAGCGAACCCGAAGGACTGATCGTGCTGGGGCTGGGAGAAGACTGCGGCCAACACCAGGACCTGCTGGTCAACCTCGATCTGAAAGTGCCGGCCTTTGCTTCGCGTTTCGCCCGTGTGGCGGAAGTGGTGGTGGAGGATCCGGCCATCCGGCAAGCCGCGCGGGAGAGTTTCCGTTTCTACCGCGAACAGGGCTATCCTCTGCAAGACCACCGTTTACAGCGACTCTGAGCCTACGATGGACACTCCAAAACCACCGCAAAAGCCTCCTCACCTGCTGGATGACCTTGAGTCGATCCGCCAGTTGCTCGGCGACGACACCCTGCAACCGCCATTGCTGACCGACACGGTCATGCATGAGCCCGTGCATGAAGAACAGATCCCCCTGCTGTTCGAGCCGATCACCGGCCAGCCCGAGCCCAGGCCGGCGCCCAAGACAGAGCCCAAGGGCCCCGACGCCCTGCTGCACCTGGACAGCGAATTGCGCGCTGCCGCGCAGTTGATCATGCAGGACGTCATCGACGACTTCGCCCCGCACATCGAGACCGAGATCAGGCGCCGGCTGGATGCCAGGATGGAACGGCTGCTGAGCCAGTACGAGTAATTTTCCTGCCTCACAGCGAACACCTTGTGGGAGCCGAGCTTGCTCGCGATGGCGGCGGCACATCCAGCATTGGATGCAACTGACCCGCCGCCATCGCGAGCAAGCTCGGCTCCCACAAGGTTCAACGGTGTCCACAAACTCTGCGCCCGGCGCCTCCCGCCAGTGGCTTGCATCTGCCCCGCCCGCTATACTTCCCGGCTTTTCCTGAATAAATGCCAATAGGGTCCCGCCGCGCATGGATAAGACCTACCAGCCGCACGCCATTGAAACTTCCTGGTACAACACCTGGGAGTCCGAGAATTATTTCGCTCCGCAAGGCGCGGGCGATTCCTACACCATCATGATCCCGCCGCCGAACGTCACCGGCAGCCTGCACATGGGCCACGGCTTCAATAATGCGATCATGGACGCCCTGATCCGCTTCCGACGCATGCAGGGTCGCAACACCTTGTGGCAGCCGGGCACCGACCACGCCGGTATCGCCACTCAAATGCTGGTGGAACGCCGCCTCGAAGCCCAGGGCCAGAATCGCCACGACCTGGGCCGCGAGAAATTTCTCGAAAAAGTCTGGGAATGGAAAGACGAGTCCGGTGGCAACATCAGCCGTCAGATCCGTCGCCTCGGCTCGTCCGTGGACTGGAGCCGCGAGCGCTTCACCATGGACGATGGCCTCTCGGAAGCGGTGAAGGAAGCCTTCGTGCGTCTGCATGAAGACGGCCTGATCTACCGCGGCAAGCGCCTGGTCAACTGGGACACCAAGCTGCACACCGCCATTTCCGACCTCGAAGTGGAAAACCATGACGAGAAAGGTTTCCTGTGGAACCTGAAGTACCCGTTGGCCGACGGCGCCAAGACCGCCGAAGGCAAGGGCTACCTGATCGTCGCCACCACCCGGCCGGAAACAATGCTGGGCGACTCGGCCGTGGCGGTGAACCCGAACGACGAGCGCTACAAGGCCCTGATCGGCAAGTTCGTGGAATTGCCCCTTGTCGGTCGCCGCATTCCTATCATCGGTGACGATTATTGCGACCCCGAATTCGGCACCGGCTGCGTGAAAATCACCCCGGCCCACGATTTCAATGACTACGAAGTCGGCAAACGCCACAACCTGCCGCTGCTGAACATTTTCGACAAGAATGCCAATGTCCTGTCGGCAGCCCAGGTGTTCAACCTCGACGGCACCCTGAACGACAGTATCGACGGCCAGATTCCCGCCGAATACGCCGGTCTCGACCGCTTCGAGGCGCGCAAGCAGATCGTTGCCGCGTTCGACGCCGCCGGCCTGCTGGTCAGCGTCGACGATCACGCCCTGAAAGTACCGAAAGGCGACCGCTCCGGCACCGTCATCGAGCCGTGGCTGACCGACCAATGGTACGTTTCCACCAAGCCGCTGGCCGAGCCGGCGATTGCCGCCGTAGAAGACGGCCGCATCCAGTTCGTGCCCAAGCAATACGAGAACATGTACTTTTCGTGGATGCGCGACATCCAGGACTGGTGCATCAGCCGCCAGTTGTGGTGGGGCCATCGCATTCCAGCCTGGTACGACGAATCGGGCAAGGTCTACGTCGGTCGCGACGAGGCCGAAGTCCGCGCCAAGCACAACCTCGGCCCCGACGTTGCGCTGCAGCAGGACAACGACGTACTCGACACCTGGTTCAGCTCGGGCCTGTGGACCTTCTCGACCCTCGGCTGGCCGCAACAGACCGAGTTCCTGAAGAAATTCCACTCCACCGACGTGCTGGTCACCGGTTTCGACATCATTTTCTTCTGGGTCGCCCGGATGATCATGCTGACCATGCACTTGATCAAGAACCCCGACGGCACGCCGCAGGTTCCGTTCAAGACCGTCTACGTCCACGGCCTGGTACGCGATGGCCAGGGCCAGAAGATGTCCAAGTCCAAGGGCAACGTCCTTGACCCGCTGGACATCATCGACGGCATCGATCTGGAAACCCTGGTGCAGAAACGCACCTCCGGGCTGATGCAGCCAAAACTGGCGAAGAAGATCGAGAAAGCCACCCGCGAAGAATTCGCCGATGGCATCGCCAGCTACGGCACCGACGCCCTGCGCTTCACCTTCTGCTCGCTGGCGTCCACCGGTCGCGACATCAAGTTCGACATGGGCCGCGTCGAAGGCTACCGCAACTTCTGCAACAAGATCTGGAACGCAGCTCGCTATGTGCTGGACAAGGGTGAAGACTGCGGCCAGAACGGCGAAGCCTTTGAGCTGACCCTGGCGGACCGCTGGATCATTTCGCAGCTGCAACGCACCGAGGCAGAAGTGACCCGCCAACTGGACCAATTCCGCTTCGACCTGGCCGCGCAAGCCTTGTACGAGTTCATCTGGAACCAGTATTGCGACTGGTACCTGGAGCTGTCCAAGCCAGTGCTGTGGGACGACAACGCACCGGTCGAACGCCAGCGCGGCACCCGTCGGACCCTGGTCCGGGTATTGGAAGTGGCCCTGCGCCTGGCGCACCCGTTCATGCCATTCATCACCGAGGAAATCTGGCAGCGCATCGCCCCGCTGGCAGGCGCCCAAGGCAAGACGATCATGCTGCAGCCGTGGCCGGTGGCCAACGAAAGCCGCATCGATCCGGCGGCCGAAGACGACATCGAATGGCTCAAGACCTTCATGCTCGGCCTGCGCAACATCCGCGCCGAGATGAACATCGGCCCGGGCAAGCCGCTGACCCTGTTCCTGAAGAACGCCAACGCCGAAGATCTGCGCCGCCTCAACGAAAACGAAGCGCTACTCAAGAAACTGGCGAAGCTTGAATCAGTGACGATCCTGGCTGCCGGCGAAGAAGCGCCGCTGTCCGCTACCGCCCTGGTTGGCGAGATGGAAGTACTGGTGCCGATGGCCGGCCTGATCGACAAGGCAGCCGAGCTGGCGCGCCTGGACAAGGAAATCCTGCGTCTCAAAGGCGAAGTGCAGCGAGTGGGTGGCAAGCTGTCCAATGCCGGTTTCGTCGACAAGGCTCCGGCCGAGGTCATCGAGAAGGAACGGGCCAAACTGGCCGAGGCGGAACAGGCCTTGGGCAAACTGGCCGAACAGCATGCGCGGATTGCCAGTCTGTAACGGCATATCGCAATGAAAAAGGGAGGCCCGCAACGGCCTCCCTTTTTCATGCCCACTCCCAAGCCCGCTCCCACATTTAATCGGCGCAAGCCTCAAGACGGTGCGGGATGTGGGACAATACCCGCCACTTTTTGAGCCACCCCCGAATCGACCCGCCCATGACCGCGCCTCGCACCCCCAGACCCGCACGCCAGAAGCCCAAACCAGCCGCCGAAACCAAGGCCGTAGCGCCGCGAGAGAAAGCCAGCCTGCACCCGCGCAATCGCCACCAGGGCCGTTACGACTTCCCGGCATTGATCAAGAGCACGCCGGAGCTGGCCAGGTTCGTGATCATCAACCCCTATGGCAAGGAAAGCATCGACTTCGCCAGCCCTGAAGCTGTACGGGTGTTCAACCGGGCGCTGCTCAAATCCTTCTACGGCATTGCCCACTGGGACATCCCGGCCGACTACCTGTGTCCGCCGGTACCGGGTCGCGCGGACTATGTGCACTTCCTCGCCGACCTGCTCGCCAGCCATAACGAAGGGGAAATCCCTCGGGGGGCAGCGGTGAAGGTGCTGGACGTCGGCACCGGCGCCAACTGCGTATATCCGTTGATCGGCTACAGCGACTACCGCTGGCACTTCCTGGGTTCGGAGATCGACCCAACGGCTATCGCCTCGGCCAAGGCCATCGTCCAGGCGAACGGGTTGACGAAGGCTATCCAATTGCGCCAGCAAACCAATCGCAAGCAGATCCTGCTGGGCCTTCTCGATGACGCCGAGCAGTTCGACCTGACGATGTGTAATCCGCCGTTCCACGCCTCCCTGGAGGAGGCCACCCGCGGCAGTCAGCGTAAATGGCGCGCCCTGGGCAAGGCTGATCCGAAGCGCAAGTTGCCGGTCCTGAATTTTGGCGGTCAGGCCGCCGAACTTTGGTGCGAGGGTGGAGAAGTCCGCTTCGTAACCCAAATGATTGGTGAAAGCGCGCAGTTGGCCCGGCAGGTCCTGTGGTTCAGCACCCTGGTGTCGAAGGTCTCGAACCTGCCGCCGATTCAAGCCGCACTGAAAAAGGCCGGCGCGATGCACAGCCAGGTGGTGGAGATGTCCCAGGGACAAAAGCAGAGCCGCTTCGTGGCCTGGACCTTCCACACGGAGGCACAACAGCAGGCCTGGCGTCAGGCGCGATGGATTCGCAAGGACTGAATGGGCTGCATTGCGCCGTCCCTCTTATTCAAGACAACAAAAAACCGTGCCCGGACTGCTCCGCCGCACGGTTTTTTTCAAGCGTCTTACTTGGCGTTGATCGAATCAACCAGGCCTTTGGCCGGAACCAGCTTGACGACTTTCTTTGCAGCGATTTCGATGGCAGCGCCAGTCGAAGGGTTGCGGCCGGTACGGGCAGGACGCTCGGTGACTTTCAGCTTGCCGATACCTGGCAAGGTGATTTCGCCGCCGCTTTCCAGCTGGTCGGCAACGATTTGGCCCAACTGGTCCAGAGCGTTACGCGCGGTGGTTTTCGGCGCGTCGATGGCTTCAGCGATGTCAGCGATCAGTTGGTCTTTGGTAAGAGCCATGTAGTGTTCCTTCCCTATCAAATTCATATGGATTGCAGAGTGCAGTGTCAGCCATCGAGCCCGATCTCTTCGGACCGGACACCCTCGGTCATCACCACGACGGGTCGGGGTAATAGATGCCGAAATCCGGGTTTGGTTCGACCTGACAAATGCTGAATGCATGCTTAACGCAGTGCCTTCGCGTAAGACCGGGCAAAACTAGCACAACGCCTGTGAAATATCCGCCCTTAGCTACCCATTTGGTCAGCTTTATTGCGCTAATTCGGTAAAAAAATGCATATGGGCCGTCGGACGGCTCCGAAATCCCCTTCGCAGCGCTCCAAAACCAGTGATTGCGGTACACTGGGCGCTTTTCGGGGGAGCGTGCCCTCCTCTCTTTCATCAGCCGAGAAGCCCATGCCGATCCGTCATTGCATCGTCCACCTGATCGACAAAAAACCCGACGGCACCCCTGCTGTGCTCCATGCCCGGGACTCCGAACTGGCAGAGTCCACGGCCATCGAAAACATGCTTGCCGATCTCAACGAGAGCTACAACGCCAAACAAGGCAAGGCCTGGGGGTTCTTTCATGCCGAGTCCGGGGCACATCCGTTCAGCGGCTGGCTGAAGGAATACCTGGACGGCGGCAAGGATTTCACCGCATTCAGTCGCGTGGCAGTGGAACACCTGCAAAAGCTGATGGAAGAGTCCAACCTCTCGGTGGGCGGCCATGTGCTGTTCGCCCATTATCAACAGGGCATGACCGACTACCTGGCCATCGCCCTGCTGCACCACAGCGAAGGCGTGGCGGTCACCGATGAGCTGGACGTCACCCCGTCCCGGCACCTGGACCTGGGCCAGTTGCACCTGGCGGCACGGATAAATGTGTCGGAATGGCAGAACAACAAGCAGTCCAGGCAATATATTTCCTTCATCAAGGGCAAGAACGGCAAGAAGGTCTCGGAGTATTTCCGCGACTTCATCGGCTGCCAGGAAGGCGTCGACGGCCCCGGCGAAACCCGCACGCTGCTCAAGGCCTTCAGCGACTTCGTCGAAAGCGAAGACCTGCCGGAAGACGATGCCCGGGAAAAGACCAAGACCCTGGTCGATTACGCCAGCAGCCAGGCGAAGCTCGGCGAACCCATGGGCCTGGAAGAACTGTCCGAACTGATCGACGAAGACCGCCCGAAAGCCTTCTATGATCACATCCGCAACAAGGACTATGGCCTGTCGCCGGAAATCCCGGCTGATAAACGCACCCTCAACCAGTTCCGCCGCTTCACCGGCCGGGCGGAAGGTTTGTCCATCAGCTTCGAAGCGCACCTGCTGGGTTCCAAGATCGAATATGACGAAGAAGCCGGTACGTTGATCATCAAGGGATTGCCGACGTCTCTGACTGACCAGCTCAAGCGGCGCAATTGATGCTCGGCGGGGTCCTGAGGAAGTTCCTGCTGATTTTGCTGGTGGTGGTGGCGTACCAGAACTGGGGCAAGATCGAGCGGCTGTTCAACCCATCGCAAATGGTCTCGCAGCAGATCCGCAGCCATGCCCGCGTTACGCTGTATGCCACCGACTGGTGCGGCTACTGCAAGGCAACGCGACGGTTCCTGGATGAGAAAGGCGTACCGTATCGCGAGTTCGATATCGAGAAAGACCCCGAAGCGCGCAAGGCCTATGAGGCGCTGGGTGGTCGGGGAATTCCGATCCTGGACGTGAATGGCACGTTGATTCGCGGGTATGAGCCCGAGACTATCCTCAAGGCCTTATCTGCGACATAGCTCTCTGCGAATCTGTCGGCCCCAATCGCGAGTACGCTCGCTCCCACACCGGATCGGCGATGAATATAAATCCTGTGATCGCCACAAACTGACTGTGGGAGCGGGCTTGCCCGCGAAGGCGTCGGTACATTCGGTATCGACATAGGCTGATACACCGCTTTCGCGAGCAAGCCCGCTCCCACCGGTTATGGGTTGCCTAGCAGGCCTCTATCCGAAATCCGAACCGCGGAAAGTGCACATGCACCACACCGCCGCGTTCGTCCTCACGGCGCAGGATCAATTCTTCGCGCCCGGCAAACAGCAACTCCCCCGCCACCGGATCAACGCCATAGTCAGTCGCGGCGACGCTCACCTGCTGCTCTTTTGCAAACCCGCTCGACTCATCGAATGGCTCATCCGGCAACGCAGCCGGCGTAGCGTTGCGGGCCGCTTCCAAGGCCTCTTCGGAACTCATCGCGCTCGATGCACCATGGCCGAAAGCCAACACCCGCGCCAGCCAGGCCGAGACGGCCGGATACGCGTCCACCAGTGGCGAAGTCACCGGCGTGCCCTTGAGAAACCATAGTGGGTGAGCCATGGCGAAGTCGGCAATCGACGGTTCCCCCAACAGGAAGTCGCCATCTTCGCGCTGCAACTGCTGCTCAAGGCGCGCCATGATTGTCGGCCACTGATGCCTGGCCTGCTCGGCAGCCAAACGCGTGGCGGCGCCGCCACTGAACAGCCCGGCGCGGTCGGCAATGAATGCTTTGATCGCCTCAGGCGACAACTTGGCGAAACGCACGGCCATCGACTCTGGCTGGAACACCAGGCTCACCCCATGCTGGAATACCACCGAATCGGCCCAGGCCGCAAAGGATGCAGCGATCATTTCCCGACCTTCGGGAAACAGCGTCGGCGTGGCCTTTTCCTGCTCCAGCCGCCGAGCAATCAGGGCCGTGTCGCAGTAGATGTCCGCGCCGATCTGCAACACCGGCGTCTTACGGTAGCCGCCCGTCAACGCCGTCAGGTCGGGCTTGGGCATCATCGGCGGGATGTGGACCGAGCGCCAGGACAAGCCTTTGAAACCCAGCAAGAGGCGGGCTTTTTCGGCGAAGGGAGACGTCGGGTAATGATGAAGGATCAGCTCTGACATGAGATTTGCCAATGCAGGGAGGAAGTGCGCAAGCTTAGCGCGCCATGGACGTACGGCCTACCCACCTGATGAGGGCTCATCAGTGTGATGGATGATGCGGCGCCCCACTCGCCACCAGACATTCCTTGGCGCTTTTGCGCAGCTTTTTGATCAACCGCTCCTGGCGCAAGGCCTCGCCCTTGTCACGGCAGGCCTCGGTATAGACCAGTGCCACCGCCGGGCTGGAAAGAAAGAAACGTGCGCCCTTGCCACTCTGGTGCTTGGCGAAACGGCGCACCGGATCATCGCTGATGCCACAGTACAACGCGCCGTTGGCGGCCCGCACCAGGTAGACGAACCAGGGCTTGCCCGGCTCGGTTGCAACCTCCGCAGGCAGGTCGGCAGTGTTGTTGGCAGTCGTCACGAAATGTTCAACAGAAATGGGAATCAGGTCGCGATCTTATCAGCGACTGCCCTGAAACGCCCGAAGCCCTTTGAGCGCCTGAGCCCTGACCGCATTGCGCACCAGCGGCGTCCAGCCCAGCAGCAGGCCCTTGGTCCCCAAGGCCTGACGAGACCAGCGCCACAGATCGAAGCTGTCGTGATGCTCGCAGATCTTGCCATCGCGAAACACGAAGCGAGCCTGGATGTCATTGACCACAACGTTGCCAGTCTGGCTGAACAGGTAAGTCGCCACCCAATGCGCGCCACCGGAACGCTCATCGCTGCGCACGTTATCGAAGGTCAGGGAGAAGTCCTTGGCGCGGGTGGTGAGCATGCGCCACATATCACCGGCATCACGCCCGCGCAGCTCGCCAAACGCCGGGTCGCTGAAAACCACGTCGTCGGTGTAGCAGGCGCTCATGGCTTCGGCATCCAGGCGCTGGAAAGCCTGGTAGAACCGGTTGATCAGGGCGTTGTGGGCATCACTCATGGGCGGACTCCGAAAAGCGTTTCAATAGACTCGCCACAATAATCCGCCACTGTCGAGAACACTATCGTCATTCGCCATGAAAATGACATCAGCGAAGGTTGGTGATTTTCTCGCTGCGGACCCCGACGTACAACGCCCGGCCGGCGCCGATACCAGCGATGATCGCGCCCAGACCGATCAAGCCGAAGATCCAGCCCAGAGCTTGCCATCCGCCGGTCCAGTCATGCACCACACCCACTGCGAAAGGCCCCAGGGAGGCCAGGGTATAACCGAAGCCCTGGGCCATGCCGGAGAGGTTCGCGGCCACATGGGCGTCCCGTGAACGCAGCACGATCAGCGCGAGAGCCAGGCTGAACGTCGCCCCCTGCCCCAACCCCAGCAGGATCGCCCAACCCCACAAACCATCGAGGGGAGCATAGAGGCAACCGAACAGCCCACCGAGGGTCATGACCATGACGATCACGATGGCCGGGCGCTGATCCTTGCCGCGGGTCGCCAGCCAAGGCGCCGCCAGGGAGCTGATCAACTGCACGATGACCGAACCCGACAACACCAGGCCGGCCTGGGTCGGGGTCAAGCCACGGCCGATGAGGATCGATGGCAGCCAACCGAACACGATGTAGGCCAGGGACGATTGCAACCCCATGTACAAGGTCACTTGCCAGGCCAGTGGATCGCGCAACAACCCGCGAACCCGATATGCCGCCTGGTGGACGCCTTGTTTCTGAGCGGTCTGCGGCAACCAGAACACGACAGCCAGCAAAGCCGGAACCGCCCAGAACCCAAGCCCCAGGGCCCAGCTATGGTTCAGCCGCTCGCTCAATGGCACCGTTGCACCGGCGGCCATTGCCGCGCCCAGGCACAAGGCCATGGTATAGACACCGGTCATGGCACCGGCCTGCCGGGCGAAGTCACGCTTGACGATACCCGGCAACAGCACCCCGATCACACCGATGCTCGCACCGGCCAGGACACTGCCAGCGAACAGACCAACCTGGCCGAACGAACTGCGCAGCACAATCCCGCCGGCAAGCGTCAGCAGGATCCCCAGCACCACGCGCTCGGCGCCGAAGCGCCGCGCCAGCACGGGCGCCAGTGGCGCGAACAGGCCAAGGCACAGCACCGGCAACGTGGTCAGCAAACCGGCCTGGGCGGCCGACAGGCCGAGGTTCGTCGAAACCTCGCCGAGCAGCGGCGCCATACTCGACAGCGCCGGACGCAGGTTCAATGCGACCAGGATCAACCCAAGCAGCAACAACCAGGGCCGGCACGGCAGCGGGTGGGCCTGCGGGGTCTGTTCGTCGTCGGCTTCAGCGTCGATCAGTAGTTCTTCGAGCTCGGCGGCGCGCTTTGGCGCTTGCGAGGATGGAGCGTCAAGCAGATCGCGGGACATGGAAAAACTCGGATTCAGGGTTCATTGATCAATTGTCGACAGAGGGCCTTGGCCCGCTGCGAATCTTGCTGCTCGACGGCTTCGAGAATTTCGGTATGCAGGTCGAACACGTGTTGATGGCGCGGGGCGATGTTGAGGCTCTGGCGCAGTTGCGCAGCGATCACGCTGGAAAAGTAGCGATACAACTCACTGAGCGCCGGGTTGTGCGCGGCGTCTACCAGGCGGCGATGGAACACAAGGTCGCAGGCGATGTACTGCTCCAGGTCGCCGTGATAATGCGCGCCGCTGGCGCTTAGCGCCTGGTGCAAGGCCTGCAGGTCTTCGTCGGTACGCCGCATCGCCGCCAGGCCGATGGCCTCGACTTCCAGGATGTGCCGGGTTTCCCGAGCCTGTTCCAGCGAACAGCGGGACAACACCTTGAGGGTATCCAGTGGATCGACCAGCGCCCGTACATAGCTGCCGTCGCCCTGGCGGACCTCGATCAATCCGGAAAATGCCAGTACGCGCATGGCCTCACGCACGGTATTGCGGCTGATCCCCAGCTCGGCCACCAGTTCCGGCTCGGTGGGCAGTCGCTGCCCCACCGGCCACTGGCCGTCGCTGATACGCCGACGCATCTGCTCAAGCGCCTGATCGACCAATGATCGACGGATTATTGGAGAAGTTTCTGTCATTAGAAGCGCCCTTTCATCCAATCATAGGATGAATTTTCTGACATGTTAGTCAGCTTCTTGTAGGACGGCAACCGCCTACGGTCAGTGGAGGGAAATGAAGAAAAATTTTTCGACTAGTCAAATTACCCTTTTAGGGTAATTATGGAAGCAGAGGTCCAAGGTTTCTTATGGAGAAGAACACACCTCATTACGCGCTGGCGGTGATACAGGCGGATGTCAGGCGGCTCGGGGGAATGCGTTCACCAGCACGGCAAAAAGCAACGCATGGGCGCTCGGCCTGACGCTTTCAGATATGCAGGAGGTCATTTCCGGACTCCAGCGAAAGCAATTCCATAAATCGATGACCACCTATAACGATCATCGGCTCTGGCACGACGTCTATCACGCCAATACACATGGTCTGGAGATTTACATCAAGGTGACCTACCGCCCGAGCGGAGGTGAACCGGTAATCTCCTTCAAGGAGAAGAACGCATGAAAACCCAGCAATGCTTCAGCTGTGGCGCCCCGGAGGGGATGTTGCACTTCGAAGGACGTGGCGAAACCCTGAGCGTCAAGGGCCTGGAACGCCGAGTCGATGATCTGTCAGGTTGGGAATGCCGGATATGCGGGGAGGTCGAGCTTGATGCCCATTGCTCGGAAGGCCATGCAAAGGCGGGTGATGAGTTGGTCAACGCCGCCAGGCAGATGATCGGCGAGGAAATGAAACGCATCCGCCGCAAACTGCACCTCACGCAAAAAGAAGTCGTATCGCTTTTGTCAGGCGGAGGGCATAACGCGATTTCCCGCTACGAGCGCGGCGAGATATTGCCGCCAAAACCATTGATACTGCTGATGCGCTTGCTTGACCTCTACCCCCATCTGCTCGCAGATGCACGGAGCCTGGCGGAAGGAGCGGACTTGAGGCAATTCAAGACCCGTGTACACAAAGAGCTCGAAACCCTCACGGCGTCCTGAATACCAGGCACTAAAAAATAAACCCGGAACACAGTCCGGGTTTATTTCATTACCTGGCGTCGATCAATGCAGGATCTGGCTCAGGAACAGTTTGGTGCGGTCGTTCTGCGGGTTGTCGAAGAAGTCGTTCGGTGCCGCCTGCTCGACGATTTCACCCTTGTCCATGAAGATCACGCGGTTGGCCACGGTGCGGGCGAAGCCCATCTCGTGGGTTACGCACAACATGGTCATGCCGTCTTCGGCCAGGCCGATCATGGTGTCGAGTACTTCCTTCACCATTTCCGGGTCGAGAGCCGAGGTCGGCTCGTCGAACAGCATGATCTTCGGCTTCATGCACAGGGCACGAGCAATGGCCACACGCTGCTGCTGACCGCCGGAGAGCTGGCCCGGGTACTTGTGCGCCTGCTCTGGAATGCGCACGCGCTCCAGATAGTGCATAGCGATTTCCTCGGCCTTGCGCTTGGGCATCTTGCGCACCCACATCGGCGCCAGGGTGCAGTTCTGCAGGATGGTCAGGTGCGGGAACAGGTTGAAGTGCTGGAACACCATGCCGACTTCACGGCGGATCGCTTCGATCTGCTTGAGGTCGTTGGTCAGCTCCACGCCATCGACCACGATGCGGCCTTGCTGGTGCTCCTCCAAACGGTTCAGGCAACGGATGGTGGTGGACTTGCCGGAGCCCGACGGGCCGCACAGCACGATACGCTCGCCCTGCTTGACGTTCAGGTTGATGTCTTTCAACACGTGGAACTGGCCGTACCACTTGTTGACGCCCTGCATCTGAATAATGCCTTCAGGGCTCACAGGCTGTTTTATTGCTTCGCTCATTACAGAACTCCTAACGCTTGTGGCCAGTGTCGAGCTTGCGTTCCAGATGCATGGAATAGCGCGACATACCAAAACAGAAAATCCAGAACACCAGGGCGGCGAACACGTAGCCTTCGGTGGCCATGCCCAGCCATTTCGGGTCGGCGGCAGCTTGTTTCACGCTGTTGAGCAGGTCGAACAGGCCGATGATGATCACCAGGCTCGTGTCCTTGAACAACGCAATGAAGGTGTTGACGATACCCGGGATCACCAGCTTCAGGGCTTGCGGCAGAATCACCAGGCCCATGCTGCGCCAGTAACCCAGGCCCATCGCCGCAGCCGCTTCGTATTGCCCCTTTGGAATGGCTTGCAAACCGCCGCGTACCACTTCGGCAACATAGGCCGACTGGAACAGGATCACCCCGATGAGCGCTCGCAGCAGCTTGTCGAAGTTCATACCTTCAGGCAGGAACAGCGGCAGCATCACCGACGACATGAACAGCACCGTGATCAACGGCACGCCACGCCAGAACTCGATGAAAGTCACGCAGACCACGCGGATCGCCGGCATGTCCGACCGCCGGCCCAAGGCCAGGACGATGCCCAACGGCAGCGCGCCGGCAATGCCGACGGTGGCGATCACCAGGGTCAGCATCAGGCCGCCCCATTGGCTGGTCGCCACGTTTTTCAAGCCGAAGACGCCGCCGTGCAGCAGGATGTAGGCAATGATCGGGTACAGAACGAGAAAGCCGAGACCGTAGATCGCCTTGCGCGGGAAGCGCGAGATGAACAGCGGCGCCGCGCCGAGCACTGCCAGCCACACGGTCAGGTCTACGCGCCAGCGCAGGTCCGTCGGGTAGTAGCCGTACATGAACTGACCGAAACGCTGCTGGATGAACACCCAGCAGGCGCCGTCCTTGGTGCAGTCGGCGCGGGTAGTACCTACCCAGTTCGCATCCAGGATCGCCCAATGCAGCAGCGGTGGGATAATCAGGTAGATCAAGTAGAACGCAAACAGGGTCAGCAGCGTGTTGATCCAGCTGGAGAACATGTTGGCGCGCATCCACGCCACCACACCGATGCTACTGCTCGGAGGGGGCATGTCGGGTTTGAAAGTATGGGATGTCATGCGCGTTTCCTCACCGCTCGATCAGCGCAATGCGCTTGTTGTACCAGTTCATCAGCAGGGAAATGCTGATACTGATTGCCAGGTACACACTCATGGTGATCGCGATCACCTCGATGGCCTGGCCGGTCTGGTTCAACACCGTGCCGGCGAACAGCGACACCATTTCCGGGTAACCGATACCGGCCGCCAGGGAGGAGTTTTTCGCCAGGTTCAGGTATTGGCTGGTCAACGGCGGAATGATCACGCGCAAGGCCTGCGGGATGATTACCTTGCGCAGGGTCGGACCGTTGCGCAGCCCCAGGGAACGGGCTGCCTCGGTCTGGCCGTGGCTGACCGACTTGATGCCCGAGCGCACGATCTCGGCGATGAACGCCGCCGTGTACACGGTCAAGGCCAGGGTCAACGCCAGAAACTCCGGGATCAATACCCAGCCACCGACAAAGTTGAAACCGGCCAGTTGTGGCATTTCCCAATGCACCGGCGAATCAAACAGCAAGACGCACAATGCCGGGATCCCCAGGAACAGCGCCAGGCCCACCCAGAACTTGTGGAACGGCTCGCCAGTGGCTTCGAAACGCTTGTTCGCCCAGCGGGTCATCAGCACGATAGCAACGATTGCCAGCACCACACTGACCACGAACGGCCAGAACCCGTCGGCAATCTGCGCGGCCGGCATGTTCAGGCCCCGGCTACTGACATAGAAAGTGTCGCTGAAGTTATAGGCGGCCCGCGGCCCTGGCATGGTCAGGAAGACGGCGAAGTACCAGAACAGGATCTGCAGCAGCGGCGGGATGTTACGGAAAACCTCCACGTAAACGGTCGCCAGCTTGGAGATGATCCAGTTCTGCGACAAGCGCGCGACACCGATGATGAAGCCGAGGATAGTCGCCAGGATCACCCCGATGAAGGTCACCAGCAACGTGTTTAGCAAACCGATGACAAAGACGCGGGCATAGCTGTCCGCTTCAGTGTAATCGATCAGATGTTGAGCGATGCCGAACCCGGCACTGCGTTCCAGGAAGTCGAAACCGGACGTGATGCCCCGATGCTGGAGATTGGTCTGTGTATTGTCGAACAGGAACCAGCCCAGCGCGATAACCGTCACGACAGTGACGATCTGAAATACCCACGCACGCACTTTTGGATCGCTGAGGCCGAGCCTCTGCTTTGGTGCGCCGATTGAATTTTGCATGAAGTGCCCCGCAAAGAATGGAACAGAACATCACCCGGTGGTTGGCCCACCGGGTGACAGAACCATCAGCGCACTGGTGGTGCGTATTGGATGCCGCCAGCGTTCCACAGCGCATTCAGGCCGCGGTCGATTTCCAGCGGGGTGCCTTTGCCGAGGTTGCGCTCGAACATTTCACCGTAGTTGCCGACTTGCTTGACGATCTGCACAACCCAGTTCTTCGGCAGTTTCAGGTCCTTGCCGTATTCACCGTCAGCGCCGAGCATACGAGCGACGTCCGGGTTCTTGGTGGACTTGGCTTCGGCCTCGACGTTCTTCGAGGTCACGCCAGCTTCTTCAGCGTTGAGCATTGCGTAGCCAGTCCAGCGCACAATCGCCAGCCACTCATCGTCGCCATTGCGAACGACCGGGCCCAGTGGTTCCTTGGAAATGGTTTCCGGCAGAACCACGTAGTCTTTCGGCGAAGCCAGCTTGCTGCGCTGGGCGAACAGCTGGGATTTGTCGGAGGTCAGTACGTCGCAACGACCGGATTCCAGCGACTTGGCGCTCTCATCGGAGGTATCGAACGTGATCGGGGTGTACTTCAGGCCATTGGCACGGAAGTAGTCAGACACGTTCAGTTCGGTAGTGGTACCGGCCTGGATGCAGATGGTCGCGCCGTCCAGTTCCTTGGCGCTCTTGACACCCAGCTTGTTGTTTACCAGGAAACCGATGCCGTCGTAGTAGGTGATGAAGCCCGGAAACTTCAGGCCCATGCCCGCGTCACGGGAACTGGTCATGGTGGTGTTGCGCGAGAGCACATCGATTTCGCCGGACTGCAGCGCAGTGAAGCGCTCCTTGGCGTTCAACTGGCTGAACTTGACCTTGGTCGCATCGCCGAATACCGCGGCGGCAACGGCACGGCAGAAGTCAGCGTCGATACCGACGATCTTGCCGGTCGAATCAGGCACCGAGAAACCCGGCAGACCATCACTTACGCCGCACTGTACAAAACCTTTCTTCTGCACTGCGTCCAGGGTTGCACCCGCTTGCGCGAACCCGCTGACGCCGAGCACAGCAGCTGCGGTCACGACAGCCAGGGTGGATTTCAGTAACTTCATTCAAACCTCCAGTTTTGCTCTTGTTGTGTCGGAGCTTGAGTCCTGTCGCACCCTTTTGGGGCATTGCCGACCCTTGTTGGCTTTTTTTAGGGTCAACCGACGTCTGGACCTTCGCTATGAGTCTATTAATGAGGACGGTGCACTATTGGCGGCCATACCCACTTCTCACCAATCGGCCGAACGGGCTGTAGCCCTTCACGTTCGCGAAGCCCGTAGCGGCTATTGGCGAACATCCATCACCGGATTTCTGATATCCCATGCGTCGCGTCGAGCTGATAGTGTTACCGCGCAGCGTAAGATTCATCACTCGAGTATCCTCAAAGCAAAGCCCGTACCAGACCGCCGCGCTGGGCCTTTGAGAAATACGTCAAGACATAAAGTTGTAATTTTGCGACATCTAATTAACTGAGGAACCGGGCACGCACCGTAATCACGCACTGATTGAGCGCGCCCGCACAGATTTGGAGCACAGCCATGACCGACCCCCTGATTCTTGAGCCAAATAGCACCGCAAACGCATGTGTTATATGGCTTCACGGCCTGGGCGCCGATCGTTACGACTTTCTGCCGGTAGCCGAAATGTTGCAGCAAAGCCTGCACTCCACGCGTTTCGTTCTACCCCAGGCACCGACCCAGCCAGTAACGATCAACGGCGGTTACGCCATGCCCAGTTGGTATGACATCCGTGCATTGAGCCCGGCGCGCGCCATTGACGAGCAGCAACTTGAGGTGTCGGCAAAACGGGTCATGGACTTGATCGAAAGCCAGCGAGCCAGCGGAATAGACGCTTCGCGGATTTTCCTGGCCGGCTTTTCCCAAGGCGGTGCGGTGGTCTATCACACGGCTTTCGTGAAGTGGCAGGGGCCGTTGGGTGGTGTGATCGCGCTGTCGACCTATGCGCCGACGTTCGGTGACGAACTGCAATTATCCGCCAGCCAGCAGCGCATTCCGGTCCTGGCGCTGCACGGGCAATACGACGAAGTGGTACTCAATCCCATGGGCCGGACTGCAAAAGAGTATTTAAAGCAGCATGGTGTCACCGTGACATGGCAGGAATACCCAATGGGCCACGAAGTGTTACCCGAGGAGATTCGCGACATCGGCACCTGGCTGGCAGAACGGTTGCGCTGAATCGCCACGTCAGGCCTTTGACGAACACACTACGCCGCGCCCGTTTCTTGCATTACACTGGCCGGCGTACATTCCTTAACCAATCGATGAGATGACCGTGCTCAAAGCACTCAAGAAGATGTTCGGTAAGAGCGAGGCCGAGCAGCTCGCGCCTGGCCCCAGCGCCCCTGCCCAAGGCCCGAGCCGTACCGAAGCGCCACAACAATCGCGCCACCCCGCACCTGTTGCGCAGACGAAAAAAGAGCCGGTGACCTCGCCTGCCTCCGCTCCTGCGCCGGACAAGCCGCGCAATGAAGCCCCCAAGCCGCGCCGCGAACGTGCACAGAAACCTCCGGTCGTCGCCTGGAAGCTCGAGGACTTCGTCGTAGAGCCCCAGGAAGGCAAGACCCGCTTCCACGATTTCAAGCTGGCCCCGGAACTGATGCACGCCATCCAGGACCTGGGGTTCCCGTATTGCACGCCGATCCAGGCTCAGGTTCTGGGTTACACCCTCGCCGGCAAGGACGCTATCGGTCGCGCCCAGACCGGTACCGGCAAGACCGCCGCGTTTCTGATCTCCATCATCACCCAGCTGCTGCAGACCCCACCGCCCAAAGAGCGCTACATGGGCGAGCCGAGGGCACTGATCATCGCGCCTACCCGCGAGCTGGTTGTGCAGATCGCCAAGGACGCCGCCGACCTGACCAAATACACCGGCCTTAATGTCATGACGTTCGTCGGCGGCATGGACTTCGACAAGCAGCTCAAACACCTCGAAGCCCGCCATTGCGACATCCTGGTGGCTACACCCGGCCGCCTGCTGGACTTCAACCAGCGCGGCGACGTGCACCTGGATATGGTTGAGGTCATGGTGCTGGACGAGGCCGACCGCATGCTCGACATGGGTTTCATCCCGCAAGTGCGCCAGATCATTCGCCAGACTCCGCCGAAAAGCGAACGCCAGACCCTGCTGTTCTCCGCCACCTTCACCGAGGACGTAATGAACCTGGCCCGACAATGGACCACCGATCCGGCCGTCGTCGAGATCGAAGCCGAGAACGTCGCCAGTGAAAACGTCGAACAACATATCTACGCCGTAGCCGGTGCCGACAAGTACAAGCTGCTCTACAACCTGGTCAATGACAACGGCTGGGAACGGGTGATGGTGTTCGCCAACCGCAAGGACGAAGTACGGCGCATCGAAGAACGCCTGGTGCGCGACGGCGTCAATGCGGCCCAGTTGTCAGGCGATGTGCCCCAGCACAAGCGCATCAAGACGCTCGAAGGCTTTCGCGAAGGCAAGATTCGCGTGCTGGTGGCAACCGATGTGGCCGGTCGCGGTATTCACATTGACGGCATCAGCCATGTGATCAACTTCACCCTGCCCGAAGTGCCGGACGACTACGTGCACCGCATCGGCCGTACCGGCCGTGCAGGTGCCGAGGGCGTGTCCATCAGCTTCGCCGGCGAAGACGACTCTTATCAGTTGCCGTCCATCGAGGCGCTGCTGGGCCGCAAGATCAGCTGCGAAATGCCGCCAACCCACCTGCTGCGGCCAGTTGAGCGTAAACGTCACTGACAGTCGCCGCCCCCCCGAAAGCGCAGCCCTCGATGGCTGCGTTTTTTTTTGCCCGGGATATTGCTCGAATAAACTAAAAGTCCATAATAGACAAATTAGTTTAAATGACACCGTCCGGAGTCCCGATGTCCAGTACGCCTCATGTGATGACCCAAGCCCAGGCTCGCGCACTGCTTGGGCAAATCGATGTGCCGCAAATCCTGCGCAAACTGTTTCGCGACCTGGCGACCGGACAGGCGGTGCAGCCGGCCCAGCAATGGGTAGAATTTCCCCAGGGCGCCGGGGACTTCATCAATTATCTGGGCGTGCTGGCTGAGGATCAGGTCTATGGCATCAAGACCTCACCCTACATCGTGCGCGAGCAGGGTCCGCTGGTCACCGCCTGGACCTTGCTGATGTCGATGCGCACCGGTCAGCCGCTGTTGTTGTGCGATGCCGCCGAACTGACGACTGCTCGCACCGCAGCCACCACGGCCGTCGCCGTCGATGCCCTCGCCCACCCCCAGTCCCGGCGCCTCGCCGTTATCGGCAGCGGTGCGGTAGCGCGGGCGCATGTGCATTACGCCAAGGGTTTGCGGGACTGGAATAACATCAGCCTCTACTCGCCGGGCCTACAGAGCAAGACGGCACAGGATCGTGCACTGATCACCGGCCTGGATTCGCGCCTGGAGATTACCGACAGCCTTGCGGCGGCGGTGCATGACGCCGACGTGGTGATGCTCTGTACCTCGTCCGCCAAAACAGTGCTCGAACCGAAGATGCTGGACAAACCGGCGCTGATCACCTCAATCAGCACCAACGCGCCACGCGCCCATGAAGTGCCACCCAACAGCCTCAATGATATGGACGTGTACTGCGACTATCGTCAGACCACCCCAGGTTCGGCAGGCGAGATGCTGATCGCTGCCGAACAGCATGGCTGGGAGCCGTCGAGCATCATCGGTGACTTGCCTGGATTGCTCAGCGGACAGGTTGCGCGACCGACTCTTGAGCGCCACGTTTTCTTCCGCTCCATCGGCCTGGGGCTGGAAGATGTGGCGTTGGCGAATGCGCTTTACCAACTCCGCACCTGATACACCACATTCCCCTGCGGGAGCGAGCCTGTGGGAGCCGAGCTTGCTCGCGATGAACGAAAACACGGTCAATGGATCGAGGCGTCTTCATCGCGAGCAAGCTCGGCTCCCACACAGGCACGCTCCCACAGGGATCTGCGTATACCTCGGGATCGCGCTTCACAGGAGAGTTTCATGACCTCAGCAGATTTCATCATCATCGGCGGCGGCATTGCCGGTGCCTCCACCGGCTACTGGCTGGCCCCCCACGGCCGAGTCATTGTGCTCGAACGCGAATCCCATCCGGCCTATCACTCCACCGGCCGTTCGGCGGCGCTGTACACCGCCGCCTATGGCACCCCGCAGGTACGGGCATTGACCCAGGCCAGCCGCGATTTCTTCGACACACCGCCGGCCGGCTTCTGCGAACATCCCCTGCTCACGCCCCGAGGCGAAATGACTGTGGACTTCACCGGTGATCCGGCCGAGTTGAACAATCAATACCTCAGCGCCAAGGCCACCGTACCGCAGATGCAGTTGCTCAGCGCCGAAGAAGCCTGCGTGCGGGTGCCGATCCTTCGCCGGGAAAAAGTCCACGGGGCCATCTATGACCCCACGGCCGCCGACATCGACACGGATGCGCTGCACCAGGGCTACCTGCGCGGTATCCGCCGCAACGACGGTGAAGTGCATACCGACAGCGAGGTCCTGGACCTGATTCGCGACAACCATGGGCAGTGGCAGGTGCGAACGGCCAACCGGACCTTCACCGCGCCGATTCTGATCAACGCGGCCGGTGCCTGGGCCGACCAGGTTGCGCAACTGGCCGGCGCCCGGACGCTGGGCCTGCAACCCAAGCGGCGCGCGGCTTTCATCTTCGCCGGCCCCGAAGGCCTGGACACCCATGACTGGCCGATGCTGGTGAGCCTCGACGAATCTTTCTACATGAAGCCGGATGCCGGCATGCTCCTGGGTTCGCCGGCCAATGCCGATCCGGTGGAGCCACATGATGTACAACCGGAAGAACTGGATATCGCCCTGGGGATCTACCAGATCGAAGAAGCCACCACCCTGAGCATTCGCCGCCCGACCCGCACTTGGGCCGGGTTGCGCAGCTTTGTCAACGACGGTGATCTGGTGTCCGGTTTCGACCCACAGTTACCCGGATTCTTCTGGGTCGCCGCCCAGGGCGGCTATGGCATCCAGACCTCTCCGGCGATGGGCCAGGCCAGCGCAGCGCTGGTACGCGGCGAACCACTGCCCGAAGCCCTGGCTCGCTTCGGCCTGAACAGTGCAATGCTGTCGCCGGAGCGACTTGGCTGACCTTCCTGGAAGGTGACGCATCGCCACGATTGCGGCACACTCCCTGCGCCCCTGCTTCACGGGGCGCCGACGCTGCCTGGAGCCCTGTCATGACTGCCCCGCAACCCGATCCGGCAATGGACAATTTCCACACCATCGCCGACGCCATCGCCACGCTGTTCTACCCTCACGCCGAAGTGGTGCTGCACGACCTGCGCACACAGAAAGTCGACTACATCGCCAACAACCTCTCCAAGCGCGAGATCGGTGATGACTCGTCCCTGGAGGACATGCTCAGCGAGGACGTCAGCGAACGGAACATCGGTCCGTATGAAAAACTGAACTGGGACGGCCAGAAGATCCGCAGCCTCAGCAGCGTCCTGCGCGATGTCGAAGGTCGGCCGCTGGCAGTGCTGTGCATCAACCTGAATATTTCACTGTTTGAAAATGCCAAGGCCGCGCTGGACCTGTTCCTGTCGCCGGGCAAGTTGATTCCACAGCCGGACTCCCTGTTTCGCGATGACTGGCAGGAGCGCATCAACACCTTTCTGCATGCCTGGATGCGCGAGCGCCAATTGAGCCTGAACCTGCTGACCCGCGACCATAAACGCGAACTGGTGCTGGCGCTGCACGCCGAAGGCGCCTTCAAGGGCAAGAGCGCCTCCAACTACGTCGCCAATGTGCTGAACATGGGGCGGGCGACGGTGTACAAACACTTGAAGGAATTGAAGGGCTGAGGTTGCGTCGCCTGGACTGACGCCATCGCGAGCAGGCTCGCTCCCACAGGTTCGCACGGATCAAAATGTGGGAGCGAGCCTGCTCGCGATGGCAATCATTCAGTCACCATAGATATCCGACTTGAAATACTTGGCCTGAATCTTCTGATATTCACCGTTGGCCCGAATGCCGTCGATGGCCTTGTTCAAATCCGCCACCAACTGGGTATTGCCTTTGCGCACCGCAATACCAGCTCCTTCCCCAACGTATTTCGGGTCCTTGAGTTCAGGACCGACAAACCCGTAGCCCTTGCCTCGGGGCATCGACAGGAAATCCTCCAGCGGGATGGTGTCGGCAAAAATCGCGTCCAGGCGGCCGGATGCCAGGTCCATGTAGATTTCTTCGTTGTTGCTGTAGCGCTTGACGATCACGCCTTTGGGTTCGAGGACTTCGGTGGCGTAGCGGTCGGTGGTGGTCGCACGCTGCACACCCACGGTCTTGCCCTTCAGGCTGGCGTACTGGTCATCCACCACGGCCCCCTCCTTCATGACCAGCCGCGAAGAAGTGAAGTAGTACTTGTGGGTGAAATCCACCGACTTCTTGCGTTCCTCGGTTATGGTCATGGACGACAGCGCCATGTCGATCTTCTTCACCTTCAACGACGGAATCAGTCCGTCGAACTCACCTTCGACCCATTCGCACTTGACCTTCATCTGCATGCACAACGCATTGCCGATGTCGTAGTCGAAACCCTCGATCTTCCCTTCCGAGGTCTTGGAAGCAAATGGCGGATAGGCCGCTTCGATGCCGATGCGCAGGGTCTTCTCTGTGGCGAACAGGCTGCCGGAGGCCAGCAGGCTCAGGGCCAGGCCAGTGACAAGGGGGAATTTCTTCATGATTGTTCTCTCGCGGGTTGTTGTTGGTTTGGCAGAGAAAAAACAGGCGTGACTAATTATGTACTTATAAATCCATACTGGACTTTAATGTACACATCGTCAATTGAAGAAATGATGGAAAGCTGATGGCCCCATCGCGAGCAGGCTCGCTCCCACAAAGGAGCGGCTGCACAGATCCGATGTGGAAGCGAGCCTGCTCGCGATGGCGGACTATCAGCTAACGAAGAAAGGTCTACTGTTTCCAGCGATCCGCCGCCGCATGATCACTGTCCCGCCCCTCGACCCAGCGCGGGCCATCCGCGGTGCTCTCCTTTTTCCAGAACGGAGCACGGGTCTTGAGGTAGTCCATGACAAAGGCGCAGGCGTCGAATGCCGCCTGGCGATGGGCGCTGGCGGCCGCGACGAAAACGATGGGCTCGCCCGGTTCCAGGGCACCGATGCGGTGCAGCACTTCCAGCTTCAGCAGTGGCCAGCGCTGCTGCGCCTCGACGGCAATCTTGCCCAGGGCTTTCTCGGTCATGCCCGGGTAGTGCTCCAGGAACATCCCGGACACATCCAGGCCGTCATTGAAGTCCCGCACGTAGCCGACAAAACTCACCACCGCGCCCACGCCGACATTGGCCGCGTGCATTGCGTTGACTTCGGCGCCCGGATCGAACGGGTCGGCCTGTACACGAATCGCCATGAGTCAGCCTCCGGTCACCGTGGGGAAGAACGCGACTTCGTCACCATCCACCAGCGGTTCATCAAGCTGGCACAACTCTTCGTTGCGGGCGCACATCAGGTTCTGCTCGCTCAACACGTCGAAGCCCTGGCGATCCGCCAACAGCGCGCGAACGTCGTCGACCTTAGTGAATTTACCATCGACGCTCAAAGCGTCCATGCCCACGGCCTCGCGGTAACGGGCAAAGAACTTCACATGGATTTTCATGACGCGTCCGCCTGGAAATGACCACTCTTGCCGCCGAGCTTTTCCAGCACCCGCACCCCTTCAATGGTCATGCCCCGGTCCACGGCCTTGCACATGTCATAGATGGTCAGCGCGGCGACACTGGCGGCGGTCAGGGCTTCCATCTCCACCCCTGTCTGTCCCGAGAGCTTGCAACGGGCAACGATGCGCACCCGATCCTCCCCTTCGGCATTGAGCTCGACCTTGACGCCGGTGAGCATCAGCGGATGACAGAGCGGAATCAGATCGCTGGTTTTTTTCGCCGCCTGGATGCCGGCAATGCGTGCGACGGCGAACACATCGCCCTTGGGGTGACCGCCGCTGACGATCATCTGCAGCGTAGCAGGCAACATACGCACAAAAGCTTCGGCGGTGGCCTCACGGAACGTCACGGCCTTGTCGGTCACGTCGACCATGTTGGCGCGACCTTGGGAATCGAGATGGGTCAGCACGAGGTTACTCCTGATCAGGAGCGTCGATTGTAAACCCGTGAGTCAAATTCCGGCACGCCTGATTGTCGCACCTGCTCTTTCCTATGAGAGCCGGCTCGCTGAACTCGCTGAAGTAGAGCTTGCTGTGGGAGCAAGGCTTGCCCGCGATGAAGTTGATGCGGTCTGTCAGAAATCGCGGTGTCTTTATCGCGAGCAAGCCTTGCTCCCACAGCAGGCTCGCTCACAGGGTTATTTGTCGTGTTCAGGAACCGGGCGACCACAAGGTGGCCCGGCTTCATCAAGGGTTACAGATGGGATTCGGCGTATTCGGCCAGGATCGAGCGCGGTACGCCCTGCAGCGTGATGTGGACCCCGTTGGGGAAGTCCTTGAAGCGTTCGGTCAGGTAGGTCAGCCCGGAACTGGTCGCGGACAGGTAAGGGGTATCGATCTGCGCCAGGTTACCCAGGCACACCACTTTGGAACCGGCGCCGGCACGGGTGATGATGGTTTTCATCTGGTGCGGGGTGAGGTTCTGGCATTCGTCGATCAGGATCAGGCTCTGCTGGAAGCTGCGGCCCCGGATGTAGTTGAGGGATTTGAACTGCAACGGCACCTTGCTGAGGATGTAGTCGACGCTGCCATGGGTGCTCTCGTCATCCATATGCAAGGCTTCGAGGTTGTCGGTAATGGCCCCCAGCCAGGGCTCCATCTTTTCCGCTTCGGTGCCGGGCAGGAAGCCGATTTCCTGGTCCAGGCCCTGCACGCTGCGTGTGGCGATAATGCGCCGGTAACGCTTGCTGACCATGGTCTGCTCGATGGCGGCAGCCAAGGCCAGGATGGTCTTGCCGGAACCGGCCGCGCCGGACAGGTTGACCAGGTGGATATCCGGGTCGAGCAAGGCGAACAGGGCCAGGCTCTGGTAGATGTCACGGGGCTTCAGGCCCCAGGCTTCCTGATGCAGCAAGGGCTCCTGATGCAAATCGAGAATCAGCAGCTTGTCCTCTTCGATCTCCTTGATCCAGCCGACAAACCCTTGTTCGTCGATGATGAACTCATTGATGTGCACCGCCGGCAGGTTGTCGATCAGTTGCACCTGGTGCCAGGTGCGACCATGGTCCTGGCGGGTATCGACCTTGCTCACACGGTCCCAGAAGGAGCCGGTCATGGTGTGGTAGCCGTTGGGCAACAGCGACACGTCGTCGACCAATTGGTCGGTGCTGTAATCCTCCGCTGCAATCCCGCAGGCTCGGGCCTTGAGACGCATGTTGATGTCTTTGGTCACCAGCACCACAGCACGATCCTGGTTGCGCGCGTGCAGGTCGATCAACTGGTTGATGATGATGTTGTCGTTCAGGTGTTCGGGCAGTACAAGGTTGGGTTCGGTGCGCTTGCTCATCAGGATCGAGAGCAGGCCCTTGGGGCCGCCTTTGCCACGCTGGATCGGCACACCCAGCTCGACATCTTCTGGAGACGCATCCCCCAGGGTCTTGTCGATCAGGCGGATCGCCTGCCGGCATTCGGCCGCGACGCTGTGATGGCCGCTCTTGAGCTTATCCAGCTCCTCGAGCACGGTCATCGGAATGGCAACGTGGTGTTCTTCGAAATTCAGCAGTGCGTTTGGATCGTGGATCAATACGTTGGTATCGAGTACATAGAGGATTGGCTGGTTGGAGGAAGGGCTACGTCCGTGGTCATCCATACTCGGTCACCTTTGTGGGGGCCATTCGACGCAATACCATGACAGTGCTGCGCCTCGAGGTAGCCACCGAATTCACCCGCGAGGATTCAGGTGAACTGCACACAAACTGGGTCTTGGAAGACGCCACCTGTGTTGCAGGTTTCGGCGGTCTGACTTCTTGATACTCCAAAACCCATGACAGGAAAAAGCACTTTGACGCTTTTTTGAAGTTTATTTTTCAGAGTGACGAAAAGCCCTTGGCGTACCGCCGCTACGCCGTTAAAGTCGGAAGTCGGGTCGTCATGAATGCGCACCGCTTTTTTTCCTTTTCCCCAGTATTTCCGGGCCTTTGCGGTTTCAGCGAAAGGCCTCCTGACAATCCTCCCAACCGATTCCACTTTGCGCCGTCTGCGTGACGAGCCAGGGCATTGCTGTCTTCACCGCGTCCTGCTTGGCGTTGAAGTTGATCACTCCGTGGCGCCACAGCAGCATCAAGGTCAGCGCGCGCTGGGCACTCTGCTCGGGCTTGAGCCGATTGCTGCCATCCTGGGGATCGATATCCCACAATGCCACTTGCAGGCCCTGTTGCCTGAAAAATGCTTCAGCATCGCCACGTCGCTGGCCCTGGGGGGGACGGAACAGCGGCACATAATTCTCTGGCAGCTTGCTCTTGACCAGATCGACGCTGCGCCGTATCGAATCCTGCCAGTCCCTCCAATAGCTATGGGAGCGGAACTCCCAGCCCTGAACACCCACGCACTGTTCTGAATACAACGACTGGAGGTCGTTGGCGGACTCCTCCACCAGCCGCGCCTGGATGTCCTTGCCCAGCACGAAAAAGGTGCCGTTCATGTTCGACTTGCGCAAGTAATCCGTCAGCCACCCGGTGTTGTCTGGCACAACGTTGGCACCACTGTCGAAGGTCAGCAGGAACAGCCGGTCAGGCATGTCCTCGCCGTTGCGCTCGTAATCACCGAAACGTTCGATTTCGCTGGTGGTTTGCGGAAAAAGCGCGGCTTTTCGCAGCAACTCATCCCGGTACTGGGTATGAAAAATCTCGCTCGGCCCGGCCCATTTGAAATAGAACGAGTCTTCATCAAGGTGGAATCGGCGCGCCTCCTCACGCAAGGTCGCCATGTTCTCCACCAGGTAGCAGAAAGAAGCGTCCTGGTCACAGCTCTGCTGGGCGAAGTTGTAGCTGGTCAGTAATCTCTGCCACAACCGGGTACGCAGGGCGGTGATCGCCGCCATGTTCACCGAGCGCAGTCCCAGGTACTGCTTGAGAGCGATTTCGTCCATGGCATCGGTATCCAACAACACCCGGGCGAACATCAGGATCTCGGCCCGCGAAGCGACGTCGAACAGGGTCGGGCTGGTGAGTTGTTCCGGCCAGGTGCTGCGGTCCAGGGTGGCGATGTCGTTGGGCGCGGCAATGGCAGTGAGGCTCAAGAGCCAGACCGATAACACAAGCACGATACGCAAAAGGGATGTCTCCATAACGAAACCCGCGCGGCATCATAGCTGATCCGAATGGAAGCAAGGCCCGGGAGCTTTGTGTGGCAAGGGAATTCAGCGACACCGGAACTCTGAACCCGGAACCCTGTAGGAGCTGGCGAAGCCTGCGATCTTTTGATCTTTGTCGTTCGCTCTCGACTCAATGGACAGGGGAAGATCGCAGCCTCGTTGCACTCGGCAGCTCCTACGCCGCATTCGCTCTAGGGCCACCACCGATCACCTATTACCCCGATAGCTGGAGTCCACCCGGACAACCCCCTAGAATCGCCGCACCCTTAGAAGGAGACGATTCATGCTGATGGTGATTTCCCCCGCCAAGACCCTCGATTACGAAACGCCGCCGGCCACCGAACGCTTTACCCTGCCACAGTACCTGGACCATTCCCAGGAACTGGTCGAGCAATTGCGTGAATTCTCGCCGACACAGATCAGCGAATTGATGCACGTCTCCGACAAGATCGGCGGCCTCAATGCTGCGCGATTCGGCAGCTGGACCCCGGCGTTCAGCCCGGCCAATGCAAAGCAGGCCTTACTGGCCTTCAAGGGTGACGTGTATACGGGCCTGGATGCACAGAGCTTCAGCGAAGCCGACTTCGACCAGGCCCAACGGCATCTGCGCATGCTCTCCGGTCTTTACGGCCTGCTGCGGCCGCTGGACCTGATGCAGCCCTATCGTCTGGAAATGGGCACCAGGTTGGCGAATGCCCGGGGCAAGGATCTCTATGCATTCTGGGGCAGCCGTATCAGTGAATGGCTGAACGAAGCCCTGGCCGACCAAGGCGATGACGTGCTGTTGAACCTGGCTTCCAACGAGTACTTCTCGGCGGTCAAACGCAGTGCCTTGAACGCGCGCATCATCGATACCGAATTCAAGGACCTGAAGAACGGCCAGTACAAGATCATCAGTTTCTACGCTAAAAAAGCCCGCGGCTTGATGAGCCGGTTTGTCATCCAGGAGCGCATCAACGATCCGGCACTGCTCAAACAGTTCGACGTGCAAGGCTATCGTTACAGCGCCGAACAGTCCTCACCGCAGAGACTGATTTTCCTGCGCGACCACGCCCCACAATAACGCAGCACTGCCTCCGGGCCCCTGATCAGGGGCCTCGATCAGCCCCACGCAGGTCATTGTACTTCCCCATTCGAATCGCCACTTTATTGGCGTCAATATTTAAAGCCCGTCCTGGGCTAACTATTCTTTCACTCGACAATTGTCAGTTTTTTCCGTAGTGGCACAGAAAATTTTCAACAGTAGTGGCAAAAAAGTATCTAGGCCTCTTAACTCCCCGTAACTAAAGGGCGAAATCGCAAGTGCTATCAATATGAAAGCAGTGCCATCTCGACTCATATTTCAAAAAATTTCAGAAATCGCGATGAGCGGACTGGAACTATGTCCAAATGCACGGCTCATACCACCCGTAACGATTCTCGCCGAGCGTGTACGAGATAACTTACAAAGGACGTCGACCAAAGTAACCAAGTTGTCACAGCAACTAAGCGAAACGGTCGCCCTTATAGACCCAAGATGAAAAGGACAGGAGATAAGGCAGCATCACTATCCCCTACAAGGCCAAGGCTGCGCCCCTACAACGTGCTCACCTGAGCACACAAGCTTCTGATTTTGTGGGCTTTTTGCCAGAAATCAGAAGTGAACTACCTTTGCACGAATGTTCTGGATAACGAGGACTGGCTGCATAACAGGGCAGGTCATAACAAGAAGGCCGCACTGCGCACAACTTGAGTGCAATTATTTAGACACTCGGAACTTAGTATGCCTGCACACGGCACTGTGGCGCCTGCATTCCACACTTCCGAGTGCACTATGACCGCTGAACACTATTAACTCCGGCCATTTAATGGCGTGAAAAACAGAGGTAAATGCGATGCGCATTAGCATATTTGGTTTGGGTTACGTCGGTGCAGTATGTGCCGGTTGCCTGTCTGCACGGGGCCATGATGTGGTTGGCGTGGATGTCGCCAAAGACAAGATCGATATGATCAACGCCGGCAAGTCGCCTATTGTTGAACCGGGTCTTGGGGAGTTGCTGGCTCAAGGCATTCAAACAGCTCGCCTGCGTGGTACGACCAACTTCGCGGAAGCCATTCGCGATACAGACCTGTCGATGATTTGCGTCGGTACACCGAGCAAAAAGAACGGTGATCTGGAACTGAACTACATCGAGGCCGTCTGCCGCGAGATCGGTTTTGTCCTGCGCGAAAAGACCACCCGCCACACCATCGTGGTGCGCAGCACCGTATTGCCAGGCACCGTGGCAAACGTTGTCATCCCGATCCTCGAAGACTGCTCCGGCAAAAAGGCCGGTGTCGATTTCGGCGTCGCGGTCAACCCTGAATTCCTGCGTGAAAGCACCGCGATCAAGGACTACGACCAGCCACCGATGACCGTCATCGGCGAGTTCGACAAGGCCTCCGGCGACGTTCTGCAATCGCTGTACGAAGAACTCGATGCGCCGATCATCCGCAAGGACATCGCAGTCGCCGAGATGATCAAGTACACCTGCAACGTGTGGCACGCCACCAAGGTGACCTTCGCCAACGAGATCGGCAACATCGCCAAGGCGGTGGGCGTCGATGGCCGTGAAGTAATGGACGTGGTGTGCCAGGACAAGGCCCTGAATCTGTCCCAGTACTACATGCGCCCAGGTTTCGCCTTCGGTGGCTCGTGCCTGCCCAAGGACGTACGCGCCCTGACCTATCGCGCCAGCTCCCTGGACGTAGAGGCGCCGCTGCTCAACTCGCTGATGCGCAGCAACGAATCCCAGGTGCAGAACGCCTTCGACATCGTCTCCAGCCACGAAAAACGCAAAGTCGCCCTGCTGGGCCTGAGCTTCAAGGCCGGTACCGACGACCTGCGCGAAAGCCCACTGGTAGAACTGGCGGAGATGCTGATTGGCAAGGGCTACGACCTGCGCATCTACGACAGCAACGTCGAATACGCCCGTGTCCACGGCGCGAACAAGGACTACATCGAGTCGAAGATTCCTCACGTCTCGTCCTTGCTCAACTCCGACTTCGACTCGGTCATCGACAACTCCGACATCATCATCCTCGGCAACCGCGACGAGAAGTTCCGCGCGCTGACCGAAAACGTACCGGAAGGCAAGCAGGTCATCGACCTGGTCGGCTTCATGTCCAAGGCCACCAACCCGAGTGGCCGGACCGAAGGCATCTGCTGGTAAGTCTGTTTGCCGGCCGGGGCCTGCCCTGGCCGGCCTTTCGCCTGCCTTAACCCATCGGGCCGCCCACAAGGCCCGCCCGAGATAGAGACGGATGCAGATTATGCACAGGCTAAAGCACGGCCTGCTTCAGGCCGCCGGTTGGCTGTTTTACTTGAGTTTACTGATGGGCATCGCCATGGCGTTGCCCACGTCCACGTTCGACTCCGAATCCAAGGATTTCATCTTCCTGATCGGCGCCGTGGGCATCTGGCGTTACTCCATGGGAGCAACGCATTTCGTGCGTGGCATGATCTTCCTGTACATCGTCTACCCGCACCTGCGTCGCAAGGTACGCAAGTTGGGCGCGGCGGCGGATCCTTCCCACGTCTACCTGATGGTCACCAGCTTCCGGATCGACGCGCTGACCACCGCCCAGGTCTATGGCTCGGTGATCCGCGAAGCCATCGAGTGCGGGCTGCCCACCACCGTGGTCTGCTCCATCGTGGAAATGTCCGACGAACTGCTGGTCAAGAGCCTCTGGGCTCGCATGAACCCGCCAGAGCGAGTCAAGCTGGACTTCGTGCGCATCCCGGGCACCGGCAAGCGTGATGGCCTGGCCTACGGTTTCCGCGCCATCTCCCGCCACCTGCCGGATGATCGCGCCGTGGTCGCCGTGATCGATGGCGACACCGTGCTCGCCGAAGGCGTCGTGCGCAAGACCGTGCCGTGGTTCCAGCTGTTCGGCAACGTCGGCGGCCTGACCACCAACGAGTTCTGCGAAGTGCGTGGCGGTTACATCATGGCCGAGTGGCACAAGCTGCGTTTCGCCCAGCGTCACATCAACATGTGCTCCATGGCCCTGTCCAAGCGCGTACTGACCATGACCGGTCGCATGTCGGTGTTCCGCGCCACCGTGGTAACCAACCCGGACTTCATCGCCGACGTGGAAAGCGACTCGCTGCAACACTGGCGCCTGGGTCGCTTCAAGTTCCTTACCGGTGATGACAAGTCGAGTTGGTTCAGCCTGATGCGCCTGGGCTACGACACTTTCTACGTACCCGATGCAGCGATCAACACCGTTGAACACCCGCCGGAAAAAAGCTTCATCAAGGCCAGTCGCAAGCTGATGTTCCGCTGGTACGGCAACAATCTGCGGCAGAACTCCCGGGCACTGGGGCTGGGCTTGAAACGTCTGGGCCTGTTTACCTCGGTGGTGCTGTTCGACCAGCGAGTGTCGATGTGGACTTCGCTGCTGGGCCTGACGGTGGCGCTGATTGCCAGCTTCAAGTACGGCACCGCGTTCATCCTGGTGTACCTGCTGTGGATCGGCATCACCCGATTGATCCTGACCCTGTTGCTGTCGTGCTCCGGACACCGGATCGGCCCCGCTTACCCGGCGATTCTCTATTACAACCAGATCGTCGGCGCGATGGTGAAGATCTATGTGTTTTTCCGCCTCGATCAGCAGTCCTGGACCCGACAGCCCACTTCTCTTACCCGTGATCTCGCCAGCTTTCAACGTTGGTTCAACACCTGGTCGTCTCGGACCATGACCTTCTCTGCCGGCAGTATTTTCGTCGCCGTGCTGTTGACGATGGTCTGACCGAACTCGCCTGAATTAACTAGGAAATCGCCCCTATGAACACCGCCGTGAATGTCAACGTAGTGCATGAATCCGAAGCCCAGCGCCAACACGCCCGGGTGAAAATCCCGGCCAAGCTGCGCTTCTTCGGTCCCGACCGCACCCCCATGGAAGTCAAGGTCCTGGACCTGTCCGCCGGCGGCCTGAGCTTCAACGCCGGCCAGATGCCGCTCAAGGTGGGTGAGGCCTACAAGGGTCGCCTGCAATTCGTCATCGACAACCTTGGCCTGGCCATGGACGTGGAATTGCAGATCCGCTCCCACGAGCGCCAGACCGGCCGCACCGGTTGCCAGTTCCAGAACCTGGAACCTCGGGATATCTCGACACTGCGTCATATCATCACCTCGCATCTGGCCGGCGACATCGTCGGCGTCGGCGATGTGCTGGCGACCCTGCAACGCGACAACTTCACCAAGGCGCGCAAGCAGAAGGATGAAAGCAGCGGCATGAGCGCCCTGGGTCGCCTGCGGGCCGTGACCTTCAGCCTGGGCGTGTTCATCGTCGGCCTGGCAGCATTCGGGTTCATCTTCAAGTCGGTGTACGGCATGTACTTCGTCAGCCACGCCCAGGCAGGCCTGGTGAACGTACCGGGCATGGCGATCACCATGCCGCGCGACGGCACCGTGCAGAGCCTGGTCAAGCCTGACGGCGTGGCCGCCAAAGGCGCCCCGCTAGCGACCTTCAGCACCAGCATGCTCGACGTGCTCAAGGGCCACCTGGACGACAACCAACTGCAACCGGCCAAGGTCGAAGAGTTGTTCGGCAAGCAGATGACCGGCACCCTGACCTCCCCTTGCGATTGCATCGTGGCCCAGCAATTGGTCGCCAACGGTCAATACGCCAGCAAGGGCGACGTGATCTTCCAACTGGTTCCGCGCGGTACCGAAGCCAACGTGGAAGCACGCTTCTCCTATCGCCAGTTCGGCGAAGTGCGTCCAGGCACCTCGGTGAACTTCCAGGTCGCCGGCGAAGACGTCACCCGCACCGGCAAGATCATCAGCAGCACCAGCCTGAAAAGCGAAGACCTGTCGTCGGATATCCGTGTGCTGATCAAGCCCGACGAGCCTCTGGACAGCGCCCTGGCCGGTCGTCCCGTGGAAGTCAACAGCGACCGTGGTCCGAACCTGAACTGGCTGATCGACAAAGCCATGGCTGTCGGTAAGTAAGCGGAGGACTGCCCGTGACGACTCCACAAAACAACAACGCGCTGCACTCCCTGTGGGAGCGAGCCTGCTCGCGATGGGATCGCAGCGATGTATCTGAAGGACCGCAGCGCCTGCTTCGCGAGCAGGCTCGCTCCCACAAAGGGACGCTGTGTGCCATTGCACTGGCCGTCAGCCTGGCCGGTTGCGCCGGCCTGCCCGACCAGCGCCTGGCCAATGAGGCCCTCAAGCGTGGTGACACGGCGCTGGCGCAGCAGAACTATCAGCAACTGGCCGACCTTGGCTACAGCGAGGCTCAGGTGGGTCTGGCCGACATCCAGGTGGACAGCCGCGACCCCGAGCAGATGAAAAAGGCCGAGGCCACCTACCGCGCCGCCGCTGACATCTCGCCACGGGCCCAGGCCCGCCTGGGTCGCCTGCTGGTGGCCAAACCGGGTTCCACCGAGGCTGAAAAGCACGAAGCCGAAGGCCTGTTGAAAAAAGCCTTCGCCAACGGTGAAGGCAATACCCTGATCCCGCTGGCAATGCTGTACCTGCAATACCCCCACAGCTTCCCGAACATCAACGCCCAACAGCAGATCAGCCAGTGGCGCAGCGCCGGCTACCCGGAAGCGGGCCTGGCGCAGATTCTGCTCTATCGCACCCAGGGCACCTACGATCAGCACCTGGACGAAGTCGAGAAGGTCTGCAAGGCCGCATTGGCCACCACCGATATCTGCTATGTCGAACTGGCCACTGTCTACCAAAAACGCGGCCAGCCGGAACAGCA
Organism: Pseudomonas corrugata; assembly: GCF_001269905.1. Lineage (GTDB taxonomy): Bacteria > Pseudomonadota > Gammaproteobacteria > Pseudomonadales > Pseudomonadaceae > Aquipseudomonas > Aquipseudomonas corrugata. The sequence goes on from NZ_LHVK01000005.1 coordinate 311,051, forward strand.
GGCCGAACTGCTCAAGCAGATGCAGGCCGGTCACAGTCGTGGCGTGGTGTCAGCCCAGCGAGTGGACAGTGTTGCCCGTGTCCTGGCCGATGCCAGTCTGGGCAAGACTGATGAGAAGACCGCTCAGTCCCTGCTCGAAGACATCGCCCCCGGCTACCCGGCTGCCTGGGTCAGCCTGGCGCAGTTGCTCTACGACTTTCCCGAACTGGGCGACGTCGACAAGATGATGCAATACCTGGAAAACGGCCGCGCCGCCGACCAGCCTCGCGCCGAGCTGTTGCTGGGCAAGCTGTACTACGAAGGCAAATGGGTACCGGCCGACGCCAAGGTCGCCGAGGCACATTTCCAGAAAGCCGTCGGCCGCGAAGTAGCCGCCGATTACTACCTTGGCCAGATCTATCGCCGAGGCTACCTGGGCCGGGTGTATTCGCAAAAAGCCCTGGACCATCTGCTCAAGGCCGCCCGTAACGGCCAGAACAGCGCCGACTTCGCCATTGCCCAATTGTTTTCCCAAGGCAAGGGTACCAAGCCCAATCCGGTCAACGCCTATGTGTTCAGCCAGTTGGCCAAGGTCCAGAACACCCCGCAAGCCATCGAGCTTGCCCAGACTCTCGAAGCACAACTACCGCCGGAGCAGCTTGCCCAAGCCAAACGCCTGCTGCAACAAGAGCAGGCCATTCGTGGCGTCATGAGCCCCGATACGCTGGAACTGCAAGCCCTGAAAGAAGATAACGGCGAGGAACAACTATGAAGCCTTTGAAGCTCAATCCTTTTGTGCAGGCCGGAATTGGCCTGACATTCGCACTGATGTGGTCCTGCCCGACCCTGGCGGCCCTGACCGAAAGCAAGAATTTCGGCCTGGAAGTGAAGATCACCGGCCAATCCGAAGACGACCGTGACCTGGGCACCCAGAGCGGTGGCGACGTCAATGGGGTGGGCCTGGACCTGCGTCCCTGGGTCTATGGCGAAAGCGGTAACTGGAGCGCCTACGCCATGGCCCAGGCCGTAACCTCCACTGATGTCATCGAGACCGACACCCTGCAACAGTCCGATGGCACCACCCAGCAGACTGACAGCGGCGATCGCGAAGCCAAGAAAAATTACCTGGCCATGCGTGAGTTCTGGATTGGCTACAGCGGCCTCACCCCTTATCCGGGCGAGCAGTTGAAGTTCGGGCGCCAGCGCCTGCGCAACGACGACGGCCAATGGCGCGACACCAACATCGAAGCCCTGAACTGGACCTTCGACACCACGTTGCTGCGGGCCAACCTCGGCGTCGCCGAACGTTTCAGCGAATATCGCACCGACCTCAAGGAACTGTCGCCCAAGGACAAGGACCGCCTGCACGTCTATGGCGATGTGGCTTACCAGTGGATGCCAGGTCAATGGGCCGGTATCCGTGCCCATCACACCCATGACAACGGCAGCCTCGACTACCCGACCCCGGGCGAACCCACCGACACCCTGGACAAGACCCAGAACGGCGACTTGACCTGGCTCGGTCTGGAAGCCAACAGCGACGCCTACAACTGGCGCAACACCAACACCGTCAACTACTGGGCCAGCCTTACCGGCATGACCGGCGACAGCGACACCGTCAATCCCCTCAACGCCGACGGCACACGTCCTGCGCAAGCCAAGCGCAGCGACGACCTGAACGGCTGGGCCACTGACTTGGGTATCCGGCTGCGCCTCGATCCGCAATGGCAAGTCGGTGCAGCCTATGCCCGCGCCAGCGACGAGTACCAACAGAACGGCCTGCAGAGCAACCGCTCGAACTTCACCGGCACCCGCTCGCGTGTCCACCGTTTCGGCGAGGCGTTCCGTGGCGAGATGGCCAACACCCAGAGCGCCAGCCTGTTCGGCTCCTGGCAGTTGCGCGATGAATACGACGCCAGCCTGGTGTACCACAAGTTCTGGCGTGTGGACGGCAACAAGCCGGTGGGCAGCAACGGCATCAACGCCGTACAGAACAACACCGACGACGTGACCGGCGCCATCCTCTCCACCTCGACCCTGCCGCTGCGTGACGGCGACAAGGACCTGGGCCAGGAGGTCGACCTGGTGGTCACCAAGTACTTCAAGCAAGGACTGCTGCCGGCCGCACTGAGCCAGTCCATCGACGAACCCTCGGCGCTGGTGCGCTTGCGTGGCGGCGTGTTCAAGCCAGGCGATGCCTACGGCAAAGACGTCGACTCGTACATGCATCGCGCCTTTGTCGACGTGATCTGGCGCTTCTGATGCGAATGGCCATGGGAGTGCCCGAAATGAACCGCTACCTCAGGAACAGCCAGGCGATGAAAGGTTCGATCAGCCTGTTGGTCGCAGCGATGCTGCTGGCCGGCTCGCCGGCGTTCGCCAACGTTGAACCGGCGGTCAAGCCGGGCAACGTGGTCAAGGAACTGCAACGAGCCAAGACCTACACCGTCAACAGCGCACCGACCGCGCCGCTGGAACTGGCCAAGCCGACCTTGCCCGACCTCAAAGGCTTCACCGCCGAAGCGGTCGCGGCCAAGATCGTGCGAACCAAGCCCGGCAAGATCAGCGTGCGCCGGATGATGCAGGAAAACGCCTTGAAGGACTTCATCGGCGGTGACAACAAGATGGCCGAGTGGGTGGTGCGCCAGCACGGCATCCCGCAGGCCATCTTCATCGATGACGGCTACATGAACTTCAAGGATCTGGCCAAGAAGCTGCCCAAGTACATCATCGAAACCTCGCCGGGCGTCTACCTGGCGAAGATTCCGATCGTGGTCGGCCAGAAAGGCATCCTGGAAATCGACAAACAGACCCAGGAACTGCGCCTGTCCCAGGAGGGCGGCTCGTTCCTGGTCAACGATGGCCGGATGTTCATCCGCGACACCAAGGTCACCGGCTGGCGTGAGAAGGACAACGGCCCCGCCACGTTCCGTTCGCCCAAGGAGTTCCGTCCGTTCCTGCTAGCGTGGGGCGGCACCGAGACCTACATCGTCAACACCAAGATGGCCAGCTTCGGCTACTCCAACAGTAAGTCGTACGGGGTGAGTATTTCCCAGTACACGCCGAACATGGCCAAGGTCCTCAAGCGCCCGGAACCGACCGGCTGGATCATCGGTTCCGAGTTCTCGGACATGTGGTACGGGTTCTACTGCTACGAGACCCGCGACTTTGTGGTCAAGGGCAACACCTACAAGGACAACATCGTCTACGGCATCGACCCCCACGACCGCTCCCATCGGCTGATCATCGCCGACAATACCGTCCACGGGACGAAGAAGAAGCACGGGATCATCATTTCCCGTGAGGTCAACGACAGCTTCATCTTCAACAACCGCAGCTACGACAACAAGCTCTCGGGCCTGGTGATCGACCGTAACAGCGTCAACAACATCATTGCCTACAACGAGATTTACAAGAACCACACCGACGGCATCACCCTTTACGAGAGCGCCGACAATCTGTTGTGGGACAACAAAGTGATCAGCAACCAGCGCCACGGCATCCGGATTCGTAACAGCGTAAACATCCGCCTCTACGAGAACATATCCATGGCCAACGGCCTGACCGGTATCTACGGCCACATCAAGGACCTGTCCAACACCGACCGGGACATCAAGCTCGACCCGTTCGACGCCGAGGTTTCGCTGATCGTGGTCGGTGGCGAACTGGTCGCCAACGGCAGTGGCCCGCTGTCCATCGACTCCCCCCTGAGCGTCGAGCTGTATCGCGTATCCATGCTCGCGCCGACCAAATCCAGCGGCATCAGCTTCAGCGGGATCCTGGGCGAGCGCCAGGATGAAATTCTCGACCTGCTGGTGCGCCAGCAGAAAGCCGTGCTGATCGACCCTGTCGAACGCCAGACCGAATTGCGGGACTGAGGATGACCTTTATGAACCCACAGATGATCAAACTCCTGGGCCTGTCTGCCCTGACTGCCGGCATTCTCGCCGCTGCAAGCGGCGCGCGCGCCGACGAAATCAAGGCGCCTGTCTTCACCGCAGAACCCTGCTGCAACCTGTGCCCCGCCGCTCATGATGCAAAGAACTACACCACGCGTTACCAGCAGAACTTCACCACGTTGGTACAGGCCCAGGGCGACTGGCTGTTCCGTACCCAGGAAGATCTGCGCACCGAATTCAATACCACGCCGGCCGGCTACAAGCGCATGCAACAGTTGCACGATGCGTTCAAGAAGAAAGGCGTCGAACTGGTCCTCGTTTACCAGCCGACCCGGGGCCTGGTGAATCGCAACAAGCTCAACCCCCAGGAAAAGGCCAGCTTCGACTACGAAAAAGCCCTGACCAACTACAAGGCCATGCTCGGCCGCTTCGCGCAGATGGGCTACGTGGTGCCGGACCTGTCGCCATTGACCAACGAAAGCCTGCCCGAAACCCTGCCGGCCCACGACTTCTACTTCCGTGGCGACCAGCACTGGACGCCATACGGGGCCCAGCGCACGGCGAAGATAGTCGCAGAGAAGGTCAAGCAGATCCCGGCCTTCGCCGACATTCCCAAGCGCGAATTCGAGACCAAGAGGTCCGGCCGCATGGGCAAGACCGGTACCCTGCATAACATGGCCGGGCAACTGTGCGGCACCAGCTACGCCATCCAGTACATGGACCAGTTCACCACCGAGCCTAAGGGCGAGGCTGGTGACGGCGATCTGTTCGGTGATTCCGGCAACCCGCAGATCACCCTCGTGGGTACCAGTCACAGCGGCAAGAACTACAACTTTGCCGGTTTCCTGGAGGAAGCCATCGGCGCCGACATCCTCAACGTGGCTTTTCCCGGCGGCGGTTTCGAAGGCTCAATGCTCCAATACCTGGGCAGTGAAGACTTCCAGAAGAGCCCACCGAAAATCCTGATCTGGGAATTCTCGCCGCTGTATCGCCTGGACCAGGAAACCATCTATCGCCAAATGATGGCGCTGCTGGACGACAACGGTTGTGAAGGCAAACCGGCACTGATGAGCAGCAAGACAGCCCTCAAGCCGGGCAAGAACGAATTGATGGTCAATAGCAAGAACATGGATCTGCGTAACGGCAGTCACCAGGTCGATATCCGTTTCGCCGATACCTCGGTGAAAACGTTGCAAGCCACCCTCTGGTACATGAATGGGCGCCACGAGGACATCAAGATCGAAAAACCGAACACCGCGGAAACCGATGGGCGTTTCGCTTTCCAGTTGCGCACCGATGGGGACTGGGCTTCGCAGAACCTGCTGGCCGTTGAAGTCCAGGGCCCCGAAGCCGGTACAGCGCCACAGCAAGTCGAAGCGAAAGTCTGCAAACGCAATGTCTCTCCGCAAGCCGAACAAACGGCTCAAATCGGACAATGAGGTCTCGCTTTATGACCAGGAACATGCGCAATCGAACGTTGAAGACGCTGCTGGCGCCGTCCCTGCTGACCCTGGCGATGTTCGCCGGGGCCACCCAGGCCGCGGCCCCGCTGCGCCCGCCGCAGGGTTACTTCGCACCGATCGAAAAGACCAAGGCCGGCGACTCCGCCCGAGGCTGCGATGCCGTGCCGGCGCCTTATACCGGCCCCCTGCAGTTTCGCAGCAAATACGAGGGCTCCGACAAAGCCCGTGCGACGTTGAACGTGCGATCGGAAAAAGCCTTTCGCGACAGCACCGCCGACATCACCAAGATCGAACGCGGCGTCAGCAAGCAAGTGATGCAGTTCATGCGTGACGGCCGTCCTGAGCAGTTGGAATGCACCCTGAACTGGCTGACAACCTGGGCCAAGGCCGATGCGCTGATGTCCAAGGACTTCAACCACACCGGCAAGTCCATGCGCAAATGGGCCCTGGGCAGCATGGCTTCGGCCTATGTACGCCTGAAGTTCTCCGACTCGCATCCGTTGGCGAACCATCAGGAGCAGGCGCAACTGATCGAGAGCTGGTTCAGCAAGATGGCCGATCAGGTGGTCAGCGATTGGGACAACCTGCCGCTGGACAAGACCAACAACCACTCTTACTGGGCCGCCTGGTCGGTGATGGCCACCTCGGTCGCGACCAACCGCCGCGATCTGTTCGACTGGGCCGTCAAGGAATACAAGGTCGGCGTCAACCAGATCGACGCCGACGGTTTCCTGCCCAACGAACTCAAGCGCAAGCAAAGGGCCCTGTCCTATCACAACTACGCCCTGCCGCCATTGGCGATGATCGCCAGTTTCGCCCAGGTCAATGGTGTGGATCTGCGCCAGGAAAATAACGGCGCCCTCAAGCGCCTGGGTGACCGGGTGCTGGCCGGGGTGAAAGACCCGGACATCTTCGAGGAGAAGAACGGCGAAGAACAGGACATGAAGGATCTGAAAATCGATTCGAAATTCGCCTGGCTCGAACCGTTCTGCAGCCTATACGCCTGCTCCGGGGATGTGCTGGAGCGCAAGCATGAAATGCAACCATTCAAGACTTTCCGCCTCGGCGGGGACTTGACCAAGGTGTATGACCCGGCCAGCGAAAAAGGTAGCAAAGGAAGCTGATTCACCGCTGATCGTTCCCACGCTCTGCGTGGGAATGCAGCCGGGGGCGCTCTGCGTCCCGAAAAGCCGAACGCGGAGCGTCCGTAGAGGCATTCCCACGCAGAGCGTGGGAACGATCATCACCGCCCTTTTTCATGGGGGGGTTTGGGGGGGCTCTGGCCCTTGACTGTTGATTCAACATGGAGAGATCGGGATGGTATTTTCATCCAACGTGTTCCTGTTCCTGTTCCTGCCGATCTTTCTCGGCTTGTACTACTTGAGTGGGCAACGCTATCGCAACCTGCTGCTGCTGATCGCCAGCTACGTGTTCTATGCCTGGTGGCGGGTGGACTTCCTGGCGCTGTTCGCCGCCGTGACCCTGTGGAACTACTGGATCGGCCTGAAAGTCGGTGCCGCCGGCGTGCGCACAAAGCCGGCCCAGCGCTGGCTGTTGCTCGGCGTGGCGGTGGACCTGTGCATTCTGGGCTACTTCAAGTACGCCAACTTCGGGGTCGACAGCCTCAACGCGATCATGACCAGCTTCGGTCTCGAACCTTTCATCCTGACCCACGTGCTGTTGCCGATCGGGATCTCGTTCTACATCTTCGAGTCCATCAGCTACATCATCGACGTCTACCGCGGTGACACCCCGGCGACCCGCAACCTGATCGACTTCGCAGCGTTCGTGGCGATCTTCCCGCACCTGATCGCCGGCCCCGTGCTGCGTTTCCGGGACCTGGCCGACCAGTTCAACAACCGCACCCACACCCTGGACAAGTTCTCCGAAGGCTGCACGCGCTTCATGCAAGGCTTCATCAAGAAAGTGTTCATCGCCGACACCCTGGCGGTGGTGGCCGACCATTGCTTCGCCCTGCAGAACCCGACCACCGGCGATGCCTGGCTCGGTGCCCTGGCCTACACCGCGCAGCTGTACTTCGACTTCTCCGGCTACAGCGACATGGCCATCGGCCTGGGCCTGATGATGGGCTTCCGTTTCATGGAAAACTTCAAGCAGCCCTACATCAGCCAGTCCATCACCGAGTTCTGGCGGCGCTGGCACATCAGCCTGTCGACCTGGCTGCGCGATTACCTCTACATCACCCTGGGCGGTAACCGCAAAGGCACGCTGATGACCTATCGCAACCTGTTCCTGACCATGCTGCTCGGTGGTCTGTGGCACGGCGCGAACATCACCTACGTGATCTGGGGCGCCTGGCATGGTATCTGGCTGGCCATCGAGAAGGCCGTGGGCATCAACACCACGCCACGCAGCCTCAACCCGATCCGGTGGGCACTGACCTTCCTGCTGGTGGTCATGGGCTGGGTGATCTTCCGTGCCGAGAACCTGCATGTGGCCGGTCGTATGTACGGCGCCATGTTCAGCTTCGGTGACTGGTCGCTGTCGGAACTGACCCGCGCCAACCTCACCGGCCTGCAGATCGCCACGCTGGTGGTGGCCTACATCACCCTCGCCTTTTTCGGCCTGCGTGACTTCTACACCAATCGTCCGCCGGTCAAGACCAAGCCGGAGGTCAACACCGAGGCCAACGGCCCGGCCACTGCACAACCGGGGCTGATCAAGGCCGTACCGGGCGACAACCCGGCACAGATCCACGAGCCGGGCTACACCGTGGGCGTCGAGGCCCAGGTGCAACCGGCCTACTGGGTCGCGGACTGGCCGCGCTATGTCATGCGTGCGTTGGTGCTGCTGCTGTTCATCGCTTCGATTCTCAAACTCTCGGCGCAAAGCTTCTCGCCGTTCCTTTACTTCCAGTTCTGAGGGATCTGAACATGACCCGCTCATTACGCATCTTTTACATCGCACTGTTCCTGCTGATCCTCGCGGTCCTGGGCCTGTGGTCGATGCGCAGTTTCTTCGGTTTCAGTACCAACCCCGATGCCACCGTGCTCAACGGGCGCTGGACCAAGGCCGTCGAAACCCACTACGACGACGAGTTCCCGATCAAGCGCCTGGGCACCAACATCTGGGCCGCGCTGGACTACAAGCTGTTCAACGAGGGCCGCAAAGGCGTGGTCCTCGGCCGTGACCAGTGGCTGTACAGCGACGAAGAGTTCAACCCGATCGTCAACGAAGAACTGAACCTGCAAGGCAACTATGCGCTGGTCGAAGGCGTACGCCAGAAACTCAAGGAACAGGGCATCACTCTGGTGATGGCAATCGTGCCGGCCAAGGCGCGGCTATATCCGGAGCACTTGGGTGAAGTGAAACCAGCGAGCATTCACGCCAATCTCTATAAGGACTTCCATGCCCGTGTGGCAGCCGACAAGATCCTCGCCCCCGACCTGCTCGGCCCGCTGCAACAGGCCAAGCAAAGCGGCCAGCAAGTATTCCTGCGCACCGACACCCACTGGACCCCGGAAGGCGCCCAGGTCGCAGCCGAAAACATTGCCAAGGCCATTGCCGAGCGTGCGCCCCTGAACGGCGAGCCACAACGTTTCGTCACCGAGCCTGTGGAAAAAATCACCCACAAGGGTGACCTGCGCCAGTTCCTGCCCCTGGACCCGCTGTTCGAAAACCTGATGCCGGCCCAGGAGCCGCTGGTCAAACGCGTCACCCGCGAAGCCGACGACCAGCCGGTCGGCGACGACGCGCTGTTTGCCGACGCCCAGGTTCCCGTGGCCCTGATCGGCACCAGCTACAGCGCCAATCCCAACTGGAACTTCGTCGGTGCACTCAAGCAAGCCCTGCACAGCGACGTCGTGAACTACGCCGAAGACGGCCATGGCCCGATTCTGCCGATGCTCAGCTACCTCAAGAGCGACGCTTTCAAGAACAGCCCTCCGCAAGTGCTGATCTGGGAGTTTCCTGAACGTTATCTGCCCGTGAACAACGAAATCGGCGACGCCGACCCGCAGTGGGTCGCAGAGCTCAAACAAGCCGGTGTGCGCCAACAGAACGTTGCCGCCAACACTCAATCCGAGACGCCCGACCGGGCGCAAAACTGAAAGAGAGGTCCACCATGACTTTCAACACTACTCCTCGCCGTCTCGCCGCTCGTTCCTTCAAGGCCGTTGCCCTGGTTGCCAGCATGAGCGCCCTTTCCTTCACCGCCTTTGCCGGTGATTCGGCCCTGTACGGCCCAGTCGCGCCAAAAGGCTCGAGCTTCGTGCGTGTCTACAACGCCAGCAACAGCGAAGTCAGCGCCACCGTCGGCAGCACCAACCTCAACGACGTAGCCCCATTGGCCAGCAGTGACTTCAGCTTCATGCCCGGTGGCGACTACAGCGCCAAGGTGGGCAGCCAGACCGTTCCGGTTAAACTGGCTCCCGATCACTACTACACCCTGGTCAACAACGCGAGCGGCCAGCCGCAACTGATCGAAGAACCACCGTTCAAGAACAAGCAGAAATCCCTGGTGCGTGTGCAGAACCTCACCGACAAGGCACTGACCCTCAAGACCGCCGACGGCAAGACCGAAGTGGTGCCGAACGTCGCGGCCAAGGGCCGTGGCGAGCGTGAAATCAATCCGGTGAAAGTCAGCCTGGCGCTGTTCGAGGGCGACAAGAAAGTCGGCGACCTCAAGCCCGTGGCCCTGGAGCGTGGCGAAGCGGCCGTGCTGTACGTCACCGGCTCCGGAAGCAGCTTGTCGCCGGTCTGGGTAAAGCGTCCAGTGTCGACCCGCTGACAGATTCACTCGACTGACGCTTACACCTGCGTGGGAGCGAGCCTGCTCGCGATTGCGGTATGACATTCAACATTGATGTCGATTGATACTCAGCTTTCGCGAGCAAGCCTGCTCCCACACTGAACCGAGGCGTCATTCGGGTACGGAACAAAAACAAGAGTGAAACGACAGAACGCAGTAGCTCTATAACCATTACGCTTCAAAGGAGTAACACACATGATTCCGGTGATCTTGTCAGGTGGTAGCGGCTCACGTCTTTGGCCGCTTTCGCGCAAGCAGTTCCCTAAACAGTTCCTGGCCCTGACCGGCGAACACACCCTGTTCCAGCAGACCCTCGAACGCCTGGTGTTCGAAGGCATGGATACGCCGATTGTGGTCTGCAACAAAGACCACCGTTTCATCGTCAATGAGCAGTTGAACGGTCGCAATCTGGAAGCCCAGCGTATCCTGATGGAACCGTTCGGCCGCAACACCGCGCCAGCGGTGGCGCTGACCGCGATGATGCTGGTCAACGAAGGTCGCGACGAGTTGATGCTGGTGTTGCCGGCCGACCACGTGATCGAAGACCAGAAAGCCCTGCAACGTGCCCTGGCCCTGGCCACCGTGGCCGCCGAGCGTGGCGAAATGGTGCTGTTCGGCGTACCGGCCACCAAACCGGAAACCGGCTACGGCTACATCAAGTCGACCAACGATGCGCTGCTGCCTGAAGGTGTGAGCCGTGTATCGCATTTCGTCGAAAAACCCGATGTCAAGCGCGCCACCGAGTTCGTCGACGCCGGTGGTTACTTCTGGAACAGCGGCATGTTCCTGTTCCGCGCCAGCCGTTTCCTCGAAGAGCTGAAAAAGCACGATCCGGATATCTACGACACCTGCCTGCTGACCCTGGAACGCAGTGAACAGACAGCGGACACCATCACCTTCGACGAAGCCACCTTCGCCTGCTGCCCGGACAACTCCATCGATTACGCCGTGATGGAAAAGACCCAGCGCGCCTGCGTGGTGCCGCTGTCGGCAGGCTGGAGCGATGTCGGCTGCTGGGCGTCGCTGTGGGAAGTCAACCCCAAGGATGCCGATGGCAACGTCACCAAGGGCGACGTGGTGGTCCAGGACAGCCGCAACTGCATGATCCATGGCAACGGCAAACTGGTGTCGGTGATCGGCCTGGAAAACATCGTGGTGGTCGAAACCAAGGACGCCATGATGATTGCCCACAAGGACAAGGTCCAAGACGTCAAGAAAATGGTCAACACCCTCAATGCCCGGGGTCGCACCGAAACCCAGAACCACTGCGAAGTCTATCGTCCGTGGGGCTCTTATGACTCGGTGGACATGGGCGGGCGCTTCCAGGTCAAGCACATCTCGGTCAAGCCGGGTGCGTGTCTGTCCTTGCAGATGCACCACCACCGCGCCGAACACTGGATCGTGGTCAGTGGCACCGCCGAAGTGACCTGCGACGAGAACGTGTTCCTGCTCACCGAAAACCAGTCGACCTACATCCCGATCGCGTCGGTTCACCGCCTGCGCAACCCGGGCAAGATCCCGCTGGAAATCATTGAAGTGCAGTCCGGCAGCTACCTGGGCGAAGACGACATCGAGCGCTTCGAAGACATCTACGGTCGCTCAACCCCGATCGAACGCGGCGTGTCGGTGAAAACCATCGCGCAGTAACGATCAGCAAGACAAGAAGCCCCCATCCAGCCCACTGCGTCCCCTATCCGCAGCGGGTTGGGTGGGGGCTTTTTAGTTGCTGCATTCGTATCTCTGATACTTATCTGGATTTTGAACGGGGCAACATTCTCGCTTTTATCACATATCGATGCGCCGTTCCGAATCGTTCTGCATTATTCATATAGGACTTTCCTTTGGGAATGTAATGCAGGGAAACTATTTGAATTTTGTTATACAGCGGAAACGTCACTTCGCCCTCAGACGCATACAGTCCCTCAGACACACCCGCATGTCCAGGTTCCAGCTGGAAGTGCCACATTATTGATTTACCGGAAACGTACCCCATCCCTGGATCTTTTGCCGTGGACATTATCAGTGGAGAATGGATCTCCAGGTTCATTGTTTTTTCTATCGCGCTGTCACCGCCCTTTTTTGCAAAGGTCGCAAGCCATGGATAGCTATTCAGTATGGCCGGCGAGTCTCCGCGAAAAACCTCCTTCACCTCTGCGCGACGATATCCAGACCATTGTGCATCTATTTCCCCAAGCACACCTTGAACCTCCAAGGCCTTTTCATGATCTATGTTTCTGGCGGGTGGAATCATATTACGCCCGATATCACGCCATGCATTCACGAACGTTGCCATATCAGCAATCGAACTGTAGTGCTCAATATTCAGTTTCTGAAGCGCTATTGAGAATGAAGAGTAGTAAGGGTATTCACCTCCCTGTTGTTTATACAATGCCGGATCTTTTTCAATGACCCACTTTTTTTTGATGAGTTGCTGGGGACCAGGCCCAGGAGGAAGCGGCGGACCGCCCATGGACGGAGGCGGCGGGGGCGGCGGTGAGCCGGAAGGACGCATGGGGGGCGGAGGGGGCGCAGCACCGGTGGGTATCCTGCCATCGGTGTCGGACAGCGTGATCGGGTTGTTGCGAACCATCCGATAGAAATTCAGCCCATCGATCGACCATGCCGGATCCGGACTGGCCCAGCGCTGCAACCACGGTACATAGAAACGATAGCCGTAATAGTAAAGCCCCGTCGCATCCCGCTCCTTGCCCGAATAGCGGACCGTCTTGTAGCTGACCTCGATCACATCGTCACCAGCCAGAAATGCAGTCTCACCGAAGGGGTAGAAGTGCTCCTGGCTGATGATTCGTCCATCACGGTCAAGCTCCAGGCCGATCGAGCCCAAGTGCTCGGAAAAACCGTATCGATAGCGGTCATTGGTTCCTGAAGGCGGCGTGCTTTCCCAGTGCAAGACCCGCACGCTGCCGAGCCCGCCCTGGGCGATGATGACTTGCAGTGATTCCCCGGTGCCGCTGTCGGCGCGCAGTTCCAGTCCCGGCAGATAACGCACCTCGGCGGCCAGGATCCGGGCTCCGCTATGCAGCGTACGAAGCTTGCGCACCCGCTGACCGCCGCCATCGTAGATATAGGTCTCGCTGTCATTGAACCCCGACTCTCGCTTGATCGGCGTGACCGAGCACAGCTGGTTGCGCAGGTCCCAGGCCAGGGTCCGACTGCTCTCCAACACCAGGCAGTTACCCCGCGCATCGAACGCCGCAGCGATCTCCTCCTCTGTCGGCGGCACCCCGTTACGGTACGGCAGGCAACGATTGCTGTAGCGCGCCGCGCGCAACTGACGACCATGGTTCTGCGTCCCGACATGGGTCAGTTCCAGCAGATTGCCGCTGTCGTCGTAGCGATAGGTTTGTCGGTAGTTGCTGAACGCGGCCGGGTCGAGCCGGCCCACAGGTCCTTGACTCTGAGCACCCGCCTCCCATCCGCTGGCCTCGATCAATTGATAGAGGCTGTCGTAACGGAAACGACTGACCGGGTCGATACGCTGATTGGCGAAGTAGCGCACCGGCAGGGCCTTGTCCTCGACCCCCAGTACGTTGCCCATGGGGTCGTAGGCGTAGATCAGGTGTTGCAAAGACTGGCCGGCCCGCCGGACATGGCGCTCCATCAGCCATCCGTCTTCAGGGGCATAAGTGAGCGTGGTCTGCACGTCGTTGCCGGCCATTTCCCGTTCGATCCGACCTTCGGCGTTGTAGTCGATCTCGCTCACCAGCGATTGCCATTGGCCCTGGCCCTGCAGCAGCAATTGGCTGCTGGACAACCGGCCCTCACGGGTCAACGCCTGGCGCTGACGGTTGCCCCTGGCGTCGACCTGCTCCAGCACATCGCCCAGCGGACCAAGACGCCACGTCGACAAAGCGCCGTCACCAGGCTCAAGCAGGGATTCGCGATCAGCTTCCGATGCCGGCCAGTCCGGCATGACCCCGTCCAGGCTGAAACGTCGGCTCAGGGCCAGGCTCTGGCCAGTCAGGGCAAAGGACTCCAGCGACAAGGTGCCCGCCGGGTCATCGTGGCGCATCAATTGTCCGTACTGATTGAAGGCCTGTAGGCCGTGGCTTGGAGCGCCATATTGCATACGCTCGACGCAGGTGCGCGGTTGCCCCCCAGCATGCTCGAACACCGCCACCGGACGGAGCAAGTCGTCGAAGGCCACGTCCCGCTGCGTGCCCCGGCCATCCCAGCCCCGCAGGCTTTCTCTGGCGAGCCCGGGCAGGTCGAGCTGCCGGCCCGCATCGACACTGTTCGCAAGCAGCACGGCGCCGGACAGCGCATACACCGTCGAAAGATTGGCCGGGGTCGCCCCATCGTCCTGTTGCAGGGCCCACAGTCGCGGGTCCCATTGCTTGACCGCGCGTCCGGCCAGGTCGAAAAGGCTGCGGTTGACCCGCGATTGCGCGGGCTCTCGCTCGAGCGTGCGGCAGTAATCGACCGAACGGACCGGCAGGAACCTTGGATCCACCGCAATCAGCCTCGGCGTACCGTGATCCATGCTCATGCCCCAGGCCTCCTGATAGTCGTACGGTCTGGCCGACATCTAACAAGGGGCAATCCCTGGTGACTACTGTCAGAGATAACAGTGACGACCGATGGAGCGGAATGGATGAGATAGGCATCGCTCGTCCCCTTCGGTAGGATGGAATGACGGTAACGGAGGCTTCGAACATGCTTATCGGCGTCTTGCTGGTCATTACCTGGCTGATCCTGCTGCTGCGCTATCCGGCCAAGGCGCTGCCGGTGTCCCTGGCAGCGTTCGTCGGCCTGGGGCTGGTCGCCGCCTGGGTGGTCTGGCAGGAAAACCGTGAAACCCGGCAACTGGCGCGCCTGGAGCTGCGCATCACCTATGCTCCCGAACGCTGCCCGGCCGATCGCCCGCTGTTGCTGAACATGAACAACGGCAACGACGTCCCCTTGGTTGAACTGCGCTGGCGAATCGCGGCCTACGCCCCCGGCGATACCATCAACCTGGCCGACACGCCCTACAGCGCACCGCGCTATCGGGGACCTGGTCAATTGCAGGCGGGCAAGGACTGGCAGGATTGCCTGCCCCTGCCCCCCCTGCGACCCGGCTACCGTCCGCAGACCCTGGAGTTTCGCGCTGAGCGATTGCAGGGTAGTTTCTCCGACTGATTTCTTTCTTCCTCCGCCTTTTTCCGCACAAGGAACGCGCCATGCCCGTTGCGTTGATTACCGGATGTTCCAGCGGCATCGGCCGCGCCCTCGCCGAGGCCTTCAAGGTCGCCGGGTATCAGGTCTGGGCCAGTGCCCGCAAAGCTGAGGACGTGGCCCAACTCAGCGTCGCCGGGTTCACCGCGGTGCAACTGGACGTGAACGATGGTCCGGCCCTGGAGCAATTGAGCGAACGGATCAACCAGCAGCACGGCGGCCTCGAAGTGCTGATAAACAACGCCGGCTACGGCGCCATGGGTCCACTGCTGGACGGTGGCGTACCGGCGATGCAACGTCAGTTCGAAACCAACGTGTTCGCCATCGTCGGCGTGACCCGGGCGCTGTTTCCGGTACTGCGCCGGGCCAAGGGTCTGGTGGTGAATATCGGCAGCGTGTCCGGTGTGCTGGTGACACCCTTTGCCGGCGCTTATTGCGCCTCGAAGGCCGCGGTGCATGCCTTGAGCGATGCGCTGCGCATGGAACTGGCGCCCTTCGGCATCCGCGTGATGGAGGTGCAGCCCGGCGCCATTGCCTCGAGCTTTGCGAAGAACGCCGGACATGAAGCCGAACGATTGCTCCACGAACAATCGCCCTGGTGGCCCCTGCGCGATGGTATCCGCGCCCGGGCCAAAGCGTCCCAGGACAACCCCACACCCGCCAGCGAATTCGCCGCCGGGCTGCTCAAGGCCGTGCAACAACCCAGACCACCCCGTCTGCTGCGCCTGGGCAATGGAAGCCGGGCGCTACCGTTGATGGCGGGATTACTGCCCAAAGGGATGCTGGAGAAAGGCCTGATGAAGCGATTCGGGCTCGGTCGGTCGCTTTAATCGAAACGGCATGGTTCCGGCGAAGCCCATCGACAACTGACCCACCGCCATCGCGAGCAAGCTCGGCTCCCACAGAGATTGGCGGCGAACACCAGTCTCTCGCACATGCAGGACGCATTGTGGGAGCAAGGCTTGCCCGCGATGACGGAGGCACTGGCAACCTCTCCTGCAACTGACCCACCGCTTCGCGAGCAGGCTCGCTCACACAGAGATTGGCGGCGAACACCAGTCTCTCGCACATGCAGGACGCATTGTGGGAGCAAGGCTTGCCCGCGATGACGGAGGCACTGGCAACCTCTCCTGCAACTGACCCACCGCTTCGCGAGCAGGCTCGCTCCCACGGAGATTGGCGGCGAACACTAGTCTCTCGCACATGCAGGAAGCATTGTGGGAGCAAGGCTTGCCCGCGATGACGGCGGCACTGGCAACCTCTCCTGCAACTGACCCACCGCTTCGCGAGCAGGCTCGTTCCCACAGAGATTGGCGGTGAACACCAGTCTCTCGCACATGCAGGAAGCATTGTGGGAGCAAGGCTTGCCCGCGATGACGGAGGCACTGGCAACCTCTCCTGCAACTGACCCACCGCTTCGCGAGCAGGCTCGCTCACACAGAGATTGGCGGTGAACACTAGTCTCTCGCACATGCAGGACGCATTGTGGGAGCAAGGCTTGCCCGCGATGACGGCGGCACTGGCAACCTCTCCTGCAACTGACCCACCGCTTCGCGAGCAGGCTCGCTCCCACGGAGATTGGCGGTGAACACTAGTCTCTCGCACATGCAGGACGCATTGTGGGAGCAAGGCTTGCCCGCGATGACGGCGGCACTGGCAACCTCTCCTGCAACTGACCCACCGCTTCGCGAGCAGGCTCGCTCCCACGGAGATTGGCGGCGAACACTAGTCTCTCGCACATGCAGGACGCATTGTGGGAGCAAGGCTTGCCCGCGATGACGGAGGCACTGGCAACCTCTCCTGCAACTGACCCACCGCTTCGCGAGCAGGCTCGCTCCCACAGAGATTGGCGGCGAACACTAGTCTCTCGCACATGCAGGAAGCATTGTGGGAGCAAGGCTTGCCCGCGATGACGGCGGCACTGGCAACCGCTCCTGCAACTGACCCATCGCCATCGCGAGCAAGCTCGGCTCCCACAGAGATTGGCGGCGAACACTAGTCTCTCGCACATGCAGGAAGCATTGTGGGAGCAAGGCTTGCCCGCGATGACGGCGGCACTGGCAACCKCTCCTGCAACTGACCCA
>NZ_LHVK01000006.1 GCF_001269905.1 Pseudomonas corrugata
TGTGGGAGCGAGCCGGCTCGCGATAGCGGTGGCACATTCAACGCGGATGCAGGCAGGCCTGGCGTCTTCGCGAGCAGGCTCGCTCCCACAATGGATTTTTGGTGTGTGCAGGGTCTGTGTACGGCATCGAACTCTGTGGGAGCGAGCCTGCTCGCGATAGCGGTGGCACATTCAACGCGGATGCAGGCAGGTCTGGCGTCTTCGCGGACGAGCCCGCTCTCACAAAGGGGTCAGCGGATGAAGTGGATCTTGCCGCTGTCGTCGTTGCCGATGTAGATGCCATAGACCCCGGCCTGGCGCTCCTCGATGTAGCGTTCGAGGATTTGGCGGATGGCCGGGTAGTAAATGCTGTCCCAGGGAATGTCCTCTGGCGCGAAGAACTGGCAGGCGAGGGTTTCCGGGCCGAACTGGCCGGTGATCTCCAGTGCGACGGCGCGGAAGATGATGTACACCTCGCTGATCTTCGGCACGCTGAAGATCGAGTAGGGGGAGACGATGTCCGCCCGTACTCCGGTTTCTTCCCAGACTTCCCGCAGCGCCGCCTGCTCGGTGGTCTCGTTGCCTTCCATGAACCCTGCCGGCAGGGTCCAGGTGCCTGGACGTGGGGGGATGGCGCGCTGGCATAACAGGTATTTGCCGTCCTGCTCGATGATGCAGCCGGCAATGATCTTCGGGTTGACGTAGTGGATGTAGCCGCAGCCGCCACACATCAGCCGCTCGTGAGTATCGCCCGCCGGCATGCGTCGACTCAGGTCGCTACCGCCACACTTTGGGCAAAAGCTCGGGCTGAACATGTCAGTGTCCTATGCGGGGTTCTTTCAGAGCGATGGGGACCGTGATTTCAGGCATGTCGCCGGTCTCTTCCTGCTTGCGCTTGAGATACTCCAGGGCAACCTTGGCCGCGGCCCGTACGTGGTCCACCGAAGCCTGGTGGGCGGCCAGCGGATCGCCGCTCTTGATGGCCTCGACGATGCGTTCCATTTCCTGGTTGCTGGCGCCTCGGCGGTTTTCCTGGGACACCGAGGTGGCTCGCAGGTAGCTGATCCGCGCCTGCAACTGGCGCAGTTGGGTCGCGGCCACATGATTACCGGAGCCTTCAAGCAGCACGTCGTAGAACCCCTGCACCGAATCCAGCACCTGCTGCAGCTCGCCGTTCTTGAGGGCCTCGCGGTTTTCCTTCAGGGCCTTTTCGAGGGCCTTGATGTCCTTGGCGCTGGCGCGCAGGGTGAACAGCTGGACGATCAGCCCTTCGAGCACGCAACGCAGCTCATAGATGTCACCGGCATCGCTCAAGGTGATGATCGCGACCCGTGGCCCCTTGGCATCGGCGAATTCCACCAGGCCTTCGGATTCCAGGTGTCGCAAGGCTTCGCGCACCGACGTACGGCTCACGCCCAGACGATCGCACAGATCGCGCTCGACCAGACGATCTCCCGGCAGGAGCTGGAAGTTCATGATGGCGCTTCGCAGCTTGTCCAGCACGATCTCGCGCAGGGTAACGGGATTGCGATTGACCTTGAAGCTGTCGTCGAGGGGCAGGCGTTTCATGGGCGTTGCTCTTTAGGTGGCTGTCCACATAAAAAGAGCACGTCGATCATCACGTGCTCTTTGCGAAAACAGCCAAGGTTAACTGGAGGCCTCGGCATCGGCTTCAGCGAAGGCTTCACGGGCGAGCCGGAAACTGTCGACGGCTGCGGGTACACCGCAATAAATACCGACCTGAAGCAGAATTTCGCGTATTTGTTCACGACTCAGGCCATTGCGCAAGGCGCCGCGTACATGCAGCTTGAGCTCGTGAGGCCGATTGAGCGCCGAAATCATGGCCAAGTTTATCATGCTGCGTTCCTTGAGCGACAAACCCTCACGGCCCCAGACGTGACCCCAGCAGTATTCAGTGACCATTTCCTGCAATGGCCGGGTGAAGTCGTCGGCGTTTTCCAGGGAGCGCTTCACATAGGCTTCGCCCAGCACCTGGGTGCGGATCTGTAAGCCTTTCTCGTACTTTTCGTTGCTCATTTCGATTATCTCCCGTGGGGCTCAGAGCCCGCCCATCAGGGTGTATTTGAGTTCAAGGTAATCCTCGATGCCATACTTGGAGCCTTCACGCCCCAGGCCCGACGTCTTGACGCCACCGAACGGGGCCACCTCGGTAGAAATCAGCCCTTCGTTGATGCCGACCATGCCGTACTCCAGCGCCTCGCTCATGCGCCAGGCCCGACCCAGGTCGCGGGTGTAGCAATAGGCGGCGAGCCCCGAATCGGTGTCGTTGGCCATCTGCACGGCCTGGGCCTCGTTGTCGAAGCGAAAGACCGCCGCCAGTGGACCGAAGGTTTCTTCCCGGGCAACTTTCATCTGCGGCGTGACGCCGGCCAGCACTGTCGGCTGGAAGAACCCGTGCCCCAGGGCATGGCGTTCGCCGCCACAGATCAGCCGGGCACCGTGGGCGAGGGCGTCCTGCACATGCTCCTCGACCTTGGCGACGGCCCGTTCGTTGATCAGCGGTCCCTGGCTGACGCCGGCCTCGAAACCGCTGCCGACCTTCAATTGCGCCACGCGCTCGGACAGGCGTGTGACAAACGCATCATGAATGCCGTCCTGCACCAGGAAGCGATTGACACAGACGCAGGTCTGTCCGGCATTGCGGAACTTGGCGATCAGCGCACCCTCCACCGCGCGCTCCAGGTCGGCATCGTCGAAGACGATGAAGGGGGCGTTGCCGCCCAGTTCCAGCGAGACCTTCTTCAAGGTTGGCGCGCACTGGGCCATCAGCAATTTGCCAATGGCCGTGGAGCCGGTGAACGACAGCTTGCGTACCAACGGGCTGCCTGTCAGTTCACCGCCGATGGCCACAGCGTCGCCGGTCACCACGTTGAAGATCCCCGCTGGAATCCCGGCCTGTTCCGCCAGGGCCGCCATGGCCAAGGCCGAGAAGGGCGTTTCCGGTGCGGGCTTGACGATGCAGGGACAGCCTGCGGCCAGGGCGGGACCAGCCTTGCGGGTGATCATCGCCGCAGGGAAGTTCCACGGGGTGATGGCCGCGACGACACCGATAGGCTCCTTGCTCACCACGATCCGGGCATCGCCTTTGTGGCTGGGGATGGTGTCGCCGTAGATACGTTTCGCTTCTTCGGCGAACCATTCGATGAAGCTGGCGGCGTAGAGAATTTCGCCCTTGGCTTCGGCCAGTGGTTTGCCTTGTTCGAGGGTGAGGATTTCTGCCAATGCGTCGGCGTTCTCAAGCATCAGCCCGTGCCAGCGCTTGAGGGTCTGGCTGCGCTCCTTGGCGATCAGCCCGCGCCAGGCCGGCCAGGCCTGGTTGGCGGCGGCGATGGCCTGGCGGGCCTGTTCGGCGCCCAGGTTCGGCACCCGGCCGATCAGCTCGCCGTTGGCCGGGTTGAAGATCTCCTGGCAGGCACCGTCGGGGGCCTCGAGCCATTGGCCGTCGATGTAGGCCTGCTGGCGGAACAGTTGCGAGGCTGCTGGACTCATGCCGACTCCTGAAATAAAGATGGAAAATGACGTCTGGCGCTACCTTGTGTCGAGGGGATCTATCCCCGCTGGGCTGCGCAGCAGCCCTAAAACAGACAGCTCCGTGCGTCATGTCAATGAAGTTGCCTGTATTGGGGACGCTGCGCGCCCCAGCGGGGATAAATCCCCTCGCCACAACAGTGTTCGGCTCAGGTTCTTCTTGCGCCGTTCAGGTCAGGGTGGGTAAGGCGCCCAACTTGCCCTTGTGGTAGATCATCGGCGTGACCGGCTGCTCGGGCAGGATCAGGTGCTTGACCGCGCCGACGATGATTGCGTGGTCGCCGCCGTCGTATTCGCGCCACAGTTCGCACTCGATGATTGCCGTGGCCTTGGCCAGGATCGGGTTGCCGAGGTCGCTCAGGTGCCAGTCGATGCCCTTGGCCTTGTCCTTGCCTTTACCGGCGAAGGCGTAGGCTTCGGCAGTCTGGTCGGCGGACAGCAGGTGAATCGCGAACTGCTTGCTGTCCCGCAGGATCGGGTAGGTGTCGGAAGCGTAGTTGGGGCAGAACAGGACCAGCGCCGGGTCGATCGACAGTGCGCTGAACGCACTGGCGGTGATGCCAACGATGTTCCCTTCAGGGTCCAGGGTGGTGACCACCGTGACGCCGGAGGGGAACGAGCCCATGACTTCTTTGTAAATGCCGGGTTCGATCATGGCGGCAGTCTCCTAGCGCATCACGAAGGGGTCAGGCATCGGTGCCTGAGAAAGGTTGATCCACACCGTTTTCAGTTCGGTATAGGCCAGCACCGAATCGATGCCGCTTTCACGTCCGTAGCCGCTGTTCTTGAAGCCCCCGATGGGCGCCATGGCCGAGACGGCACGGTAGGTGTTGACCCAGATGATGCCCGAACGCACGTCCCGGGCCAGGCGATGGGCGCGGCCGAGGTCGCGGGTCCAGATACCGGCGGCGAGGCCGAACTGCGAGTCGTTGGCGATGGCCAGGGCTTCGGCTTCGTCTTTGAAGCGAATCACCGAGGCCACCGGGCCGAAGACTTCCTCCTGCATGATCTTCATCGAATTGCGGTCGCATTCGAACAAGGTCGGCTCATAGAACCAGCCTTCACCCAGGTTCTGTGGGCGCTTGCCGCCCAGGCGCAGGCGCGCACCCTCGGCGATGGCGTCAGCAACCAGACCTTCGACCACGGCCAGTTGCTGGGCGGTGGCCATCGGTCCCATTTCGCTGCTGTCGTCTTGCGGGTTACCGATTCGGATGCGCTTGGCGCGCTCTTCCAGGCGCGAGACAAACTCATCGTAGATCTCGTCCTGCACCAGCAGCCGCGAGCCGGACACGCAGCTCTGGCCCGATGCGGCATAGATCCCGGCAATTGCACCGTTGACGGCGCTGTCGAGGTCGGCGTCGGCGAAGATGATGTTGGGTGACTTGCCCCCCAGTTCCAGGGACAGCTTGGCGAAGTTCTCCGCGCTGCTGCGCACCACATGGCGGGCTGTGGCGGCGCCGCCGGTGAAGGCGATCTTGCGTACCAGCGGGTGGCGGGTGAGGGCGGCGCCGGTACTTGGGCCGTAACCGGTCACGACGTTGACCACGCCTGCCGGAAATCCGGCCTCCAGGGCCAGGCGCGCCAGCTCCAGAACGGTTGCCGAGGCATGTTCGGACGGCTTGATCACGATGGTATTGCCAGCCGCCAGTGCCGGGGCGAGCTTGATCGCGGTCAGGTAGAGGGGGCTGTTCCAGGGAATGATTGCCGCCACCACGCCCATGGCTTCGTGCACGGTGTAGGCAAACATGTCCGGCTTGTCGAGGGGCAGGGAGCCGCCTTCGAGTTTGTCGGCCAGGCCCGCGGTGTAATGGAAGAACTCTGGCAGATAGCCCACCTGGCCCCGGGTTTCGCGGATCAGCTTGCCGTTATCGCGGCTTTCCAACTGGGCCAGTTGCTCCTTGTTTTCTGTGATCAGATCACCGAGACGGCGCAGCAACTTGCCCCGGGCGGTCGCCGTAAGTCCACGCCACGCGGGGCTTTCAAACGCCATCTGCGCCGCCTGGACGGCGCGTTCGACGTCGGCTTCGCCGGCGTCGGGCAGTTCAGCCCAGGCTTGGGCCAGGGCCGGGTTCAGGCTTTCGAAGGTCTTGCCGGACAGGGCATCGACCCATTCTCCGCCGATGCACATCTGGAAGCGTGCGAGAGTCATGCAACGATCCCCTTTATTGAATTTTGTTGGGCGTACGCCTTGTCGAGGAACTCCAGCAGCAACTGGTTGACCAGACGTGGCGATTCCACCGGCATCATATGCCGCTGCTCGGCAAGCACGGCAACGGCAGCACCAGGAATACGCGCGGCCAGTTGTTCCGCCATTTCGGGGGTTGAACCCGGGTCCAGCTCACCGGTGGCGATCAGCGTCGGTGCCTGGATGCTGCCCAGGTCGTCGGCACGGTACATGTCCTGGGTGGCGAACAGTTCATAAGTGGTCAGGTAACCCTGGGGATCATTCTTCGCCAGGGTCTGGCGCAGCGCGGCGATCTGTGCCGGGTTGGCGGCCTGGTATTCGCGGCTGAACCAGCGAGACAGTGCCGCTTCGGCGTTGGCGTCCGGACCATGCTCGGCCGCCTGGGCGGTACGGGCGATGACCCCGGCACGTTGCTCGGGGCTGCGGTTGAACACACTATTGAGCACTACCAGGCTTTGCAGACGCTGCGGGTAATGCAGGGCGAAAGCACGTGCCACCAGCCCGCCCATAGAGAAACCGATCACTGTGGCTTGAGGCACTTGCAGATGGTCGAGCAGTTCCCGCAACTGGTCGGCGTAACCGAGCAAACCGGTGCCGCTGGCGGGGCGCGGGCTGGCGCCATGGCCGAGCATATCGTAGGTAATAACACGGTATGTCGTGGCCAGGCCAACGACCTGGCCGCCCCACATTTCTTTATTCAGGCCCACGCCGTGGATCAAGACCACGGGCTGGCCTTGGCCGGTCGCCAGGTAACTGGTGCCGGCCGGGGTGAGTTCAGCGGTGAGCCGAATCATGAAGCGCTCCTGCATGCCTTTTCTTGTTATGGGGCCGGGCTGGATTACTGAGCCTTCTCGGCGGCCAGTTCTTCCAGGTCGATATAGCGGTTGCCGATGCGCGGATGCAGGCGGCCACCATCGGCGCAACCCAGCACCACGACAATTTCGTCGGCACGCGGCGCATCTTCGATCTGCATTTCCAGGGTGATGTAGTGCGAACGCAGACCTTCGTCGTCCTTATGCATCATCGGGATCTGGATCGAGGTGCCAGGACCGCCGCGCTTGTTGGTGAAGCTCAGGTAGCTCTTGGCCTTGACCGCTTCGCGGTAATGGTTGCCGAAGCGCAAGGTATGGATCACGGCAGAGGCATGCTCGATTTCACCGTCGGCGCCGACGACAGCAGCCTTGCCATAGGCTTCGATTTTCTCGGCACCGCCGATAATGCCCACCAGGCGTTCGACCATCAGCGCACCGAGATCGGAACAGTTGGCGCGGATTTCCGGCTTCAGGTCTTCGACGAAACCCCGGCCCAGCCAAGGGTTTTTCATGACCACCGCCAGCCCGACCATGGTCACCGGCTTGTCGGTGGCCTTGCCGCCCTCGATAAAGGTTTCTTCGGCATAGCTGACGATCTTGCGAATTTCGAAACTCATGGGCTGCTCCGTGGAGGGATGAAAGGTGTCTGTGCGTCTGATGGTATACCATAATACTGTTGGCGCAAGTGTCTCCGTTGAGTTTGTTCGCGAGCGGGCGACAGAAGGGCTTGCCAGGCAAGGCGAACCTATAGCGCGAAGGGTATGGGCGGTGGAGAAATCGAGAGAAACTGGTGCCCGATGTCGACAGGAGACATGTGGTTTGTCGAGCTGGAACGCCAGGGACCCGCGTTTTTGGGGGGCAGGGCGCTGATGCTTTCTCGTTTCGATAGGGCATAAGCTAATCGCAAATTGAGCTAAAAGAATAAATTGACAATCCGTTGTCTGAAGATAGGCTTCCAAAGCGTTGCTTGGTGGGACGCGCAAGACTTGGCCAAGATGGCCGGGCTGATGAGATTACTGGAGTTGTTGTGCATGGATAGCGGAGTGTTTGGCGGGCTGATGGTGATGTTGTGTTGGGGGATATCGGACTTTATTCAAAGTCTTATGATTCGCCAACTAGGCACCGCGAAAACAATGTTGGTTCGCAATGTATTTACCTTTGCTGTTGCACTCCTTCTCGGGGTGTATCTGATCACCTTCCAGCAGCTCAGGTTCGATGCGGACGCTGTATTGATCATCACCTGCAGCTCTGTCGCATATGTATCCGGGTATTACTTCTACATGCGTGGCTGTGAAGTCGGCAATTTATCCCTGGTCTCTCCGATCGCCTCTACCTATAGCCTGGTCACTATCTTTTTTTCCATCATTTTTCTCCGGGAAAGCCTGGCCCCGATTGCCTGGTTGGCTGTATTGATTATTTTTATCGGTATTGTCATGACGTCCGGCAATATCTTCCAATCGCTGCGCGGTGGCTCGCAAGGCTTTCTCCAGGCCATCCTGGCCATGGTGGGTTTTGGCGTAGCCTTTTTCATTCTTGGCTTTTCCGCAAAGGCGCTCGATGTCACCAATGCCTTCTTTTATTCTGCGTTAACCCAGGCCGTTCTTTTCACTGCATTGGCTTTGAGCAGAAACGGTCGGCTGGAAAAAGGTGATCTGACCCGGCGTCGTGGATGGTATTTTCTTACGCACTCTTTGTTGGTTAATGCGGGTTGGGTGTTTTACATCTTCGCCTCCAAAGTGGGTGAACTCTCGCTTGTTACGCCTATCAGTTCGGTGTACTCCGGAGTGACGGTGTTATTAGCTATTGCCATCTACAGGGAAATAACCACCCTGGGACAAAAGGTCGGAATAGGTACCGTTCTTGTTGGTGTCTTTTTGCTTAGTTATAAATGATCGTCATCCGACTATGACACTCCTCATTGAGGGGTGACAGATGTTGTTGTGCTGAATACCTATGCTGGTCATTTGGCACTGCATGCATGCCCATCTTAATTCTGTATGCCGATAACGGTAGAAGGAGTTCTTGGAATGATGCAGCCGAAAACAAGCCCTATCAACGGTCCACCCATTGTCTTGGATCTTGTCACTAAGATTGATGAATGGGCGGATCAGTATCCTGGAAGAACAGCGGTAGTGTTTCAAGGTCAGCCAGTCACCTATGCTGAGCTTTCAAGTCGAAGAAAGGCACTTGCCAAGCATCTCTTGAGTAAAGGTCTTGGCGTGGGAAGCAAGATCGGGATCCACTTACCCAGAGAGCCTGATCTGATCGTGGCCTTGACTGCGGTTTTGTCGATAGGCGCCGTCTTTATTCCACTCCCCCCGGACTCACCACAGCAGCGCAATGAACTGATCTCCAGGCTTGCCCATCTCGACGCCGTGATCAAGCCTCGGTCGGTTGATCTTTCACAGTGGTCGATGGGCGCATCCCTGGATATTGAGGCGGTGGACTGGTGTGATTCGACATTGTTCTTCGAACCTCTTGTCGATGACCTCTCGCTGGCCTACATATTGTTCACTTCGGGTTCGACGGGGCTTCCCAAAGGGGTGATGGTTCGCCGACAAAACCTCGCCTATTTTTTGTCTGCGATCAATGAGGTGATCAATTTTCCGGCGTGGGGGGCGCTCGTTTCCACAACAACCTATGGCTTCGATATTTCCATCCTGGAGTTTTTCCTGCCTCTTGCTCAAGGTGGCACGTTGTACCTGGCCAGCGAGCAGCAGAGCCGGGACGGCCAGGCAATCGCACATTTGCTCGACCACTGCGACAAGGCTCTGCTTCAAGGCACCCCGGCTACCTGGCGGTTGCTGATAGCGGCCGGGTGGCCCCGTACCTGCGCCGTCGGAGCACTGTGTGGCGGTGAAACACTGCCGGTTGGACTGGGCGAAATAATCTTCCGCTCCGCGAGGGCGGCCTGGAATCTCTATGGACCGACAGAAACGACGATTTGGTCTTTCTGCCATCGCCTGCAGGCCAGCGACTTTACCGGTTCAGCGACCAGCGTCCCCATAGGCCAGCCTCTGCCTGGCACCCGTTTTCGATTGTCTGCATCGCAAGACTCTTTGGAGTCCGAACTGGTGATCGGTGGCCCTGGTGTCAGCGCGGGTTATTTCAATCGGGACGATCTGACGGCGGAGAAATTTCAGGGGACTGAAACAGGTGGCGCTTCAGCGACCTACTACACTGGCGATCGGGTTCAACAACGGCCTGATAACTCGCTGGTTTTTATCGGACGTAAAGACCGGCAACTGAAACTCAATGGCTATCGTATCGAGCCTGGCGAAATCGAGTCGGCCCTTCATAAATCCGGTCTGGTCAGTCAATCCTTTGTCACGCTGGTGGAACATGCGCCTGATGACCACAGGTTGGCCGCCTACGTGGTGCTGGATAACCGCGCATCCGGCCAGCGCGTTGCAGATGCCGGTGTCTGGCTCGATGTGTGGGAAGCCGCTTACCTGTCGGCTCAGAAAAACGAGGTCGCCAGCGCCTCGAGCGGTTACACCTCAAGTTTCTCTGGCGAGTTGATCCCGGACAGTGACTTGCGCGAATGGGTGCAGGCGACGGCTTCGCGGGTCCTGGAATTCGCAGGCCATTCGGTATTGGATATTGGCTGCGGTATTGGCATGACGGGGGCGGTATTGCTGGAGAACGGCCTCCATCGTTACGTCGGTTGCGATGTCTCTGAAGTGGCGGTCGAGCGCGCGCGCCTGCGTCTGGATCAGGTCGCCGGTTCCCGCGCATCCTGTGCGGTGATGAGGAGGGCGGCCCACGAGCTGGGCACGCTGGATGAAGCACCTTTCGACGTTGTTCTACTGAACTCAGTCATCCAGTACTTCCCGGACATGGCCTACCTTGTCGGTGTGCTTGAAAAAGCCGCCGACCTGTGTCGCAAAGGAGGCGTGATTGTCATCGGTGATGTGCCTTACGCATCCCTGAAACAGGTATTGTCCGCCGCCGCGAGCCGTACACGGAAAAAGTTGAAGCGCACACCGCCCGTGGTTGGAGAGGGGGAGTTGTGGCTGGATCCCCTGCAGATCAAGCAACTGGCTTACGCGATGGAGCGCGTCGTCCACGTAGAGACTGAATTGCGAACGGGGCAGGGCAAGGATGAAATGACCCGCTATCGTTACGACGTCATCATCAGGCTCGACATGGACGACCGGGCCAGTCTAGCGCCGGTTGCACGCTATTCGTATCGGCACGAGCGTCTTCACGAACGAGATCTGGGTCAATGGCTGGCGTCGACCCCTTCGACGTTCGTGCTCTCGGGTGTTCCGAACGCCAGGATCAGTCTGGACCTCCAGCTTTCCGAGGGCGGTTCCTCGATCCACCCGGACGAGGCCTGCGACCCGGAATACATTCGTCAATGGGCCGCAAGCCGTCATCTCCAGGCCAAAGTACGCTGGAGCGATAACCTTCCCGCCGGGACAATGGACATATTCGTGGGGCCCCACGACAGCCTGGATCCTACGTTTGAGCCACGTCCTGCTCTGGGCGACATGCAGATTGAACCCGCTCCTGTCCGGGAAATTGGAGATGTCGCTATGCGACAAGAGTTCATTGAGCAACTCAAGGCATCTCTCCGAGCCCATGTGCCGTCCTACATGATTCCCGCTCACTTTATTTTCCTGGAGCGTTTCCCGCTGACGTTCAATGGCAAGTTGGATGTCGCCGCCCTTGAGCGGTTTGCGCCGCGCGTCCACTCCAGACGCTCGCCCGCGGACAACCAGCCATTGTCGGTCAAGCAGCGCCTGACGCAGATATGGTCTGACATCCTGATGACTGCCTCGATACATCCGACGCAGAGTTTTTTTGCGCAGGGAGGATCCTCTCTGCTCATCGTCAACCTGACCCGGGCATTGAACGATGCCTTTGGCTTGAGGCTTCAAGTCACTGAGCTGTTCGAAGAAAACAGCCTTGACGCGCAAACCCGCCTGATCAACCAAAAACTCGGATCGGATACCGCCTTGTCCATGAATCCTCCTACTTCTTCTTCCAGTGTGGACCGCAGGACCGCCGCCATCAGATCAGCGGCTCGTAGACGCCAGAAGCAGTTATAGGCGCCATGTGACCAAGTCACTTTCAAATTTGGGAGAGAAGAGGATGAGCGAAACCAACTATCACGGAAATGAGATTGCCGTCATTTCCATGGCTTGCCGATTCCCGGGGGCCGACTCCGTTGACGCTTTCTGGGACAACCTGGTCTCGGGACGGGAATCCATCGACTCCATTTCGCTGGGGGCCTTGCTGGAGGCCGGTGTTACCGCGGAACAGGCCGGCCGAGAGGACTATGTCGCCAAGGCGGCGCGCCTGGACAATGTCGATCGATTCGACGCCGGCTTCTTCGAGATGCCGGCCCGCGAAGCGGCGATTACCGATCCCCAGCATCGACTGCTGCTCGAATGCGCCTGGGAGGCGTTGGACGCTGCGGGGTTGAGCAAGGATCGTGAAGCACTGAACATCGGTGTTTTCGCCGGTGCAGGCAATAACGATTATCTTCATAACCAGGTTTTAGGCGAGGGCACCGGCGAAAGCGGTTTTTTGGACAGCAGCGCAGGCTTCATGAATCTGCTGGGCAACGATAAGGATTACCTGTCGACGCGGATCGCCTACAAACTGGGGTTGCGGGGCCCCGCGCTGAACATTCAGACAGCGTGCTCGACCTCGCTGGTCTCGATCCATATGGCATGTCAAAGCCTGTTGCTGGGCGAGTGTGATGTCGCGTTGGCTGGCGGTGTGACCGTGTTGGTCCCTCATGCCGTGGGTTATGTCTACCAGGAGGGGATGATCCAATCGCCGGATGGGCATTGCCGGGCGTTCGATTCATCCGCCCAGGGAACGATCTTTGGGAGCGGTGCCGGGCTGGTCACGCTCAAGCGTCTTTCCGACGCCCTGGAAGCGGGTGATTCCATTCAGGCGGTGATCAAGGGATCGGCCATCAACAACGACGGCTCGAACAAGATCAGCTTTGCCGCTCCCAGTTCCCAGGGACAAGCCCAAGTCATTGAACAAGCGCTGGCAAATGCGGAGGTAAGCGCTGCGACCCTGGGTTTCGTGGAAACCCATGGGACGGGGACCCCATTGGGTGATCCGATAGAATTCAAGGCGCTGAGGGATGTGTTTACGCAGCACGGTGCCAGGGCAAACACCTGTGCCTTGGGGGCGGTGAAAACCAACGTTGGTCATCTTATCGCCGCTGCTGGCGTAGCAGGGTTCATCAAGACCGTGTTGGCCCTCAAACACCGGGTAATTCCCGCCACGCTGCACTTTACCCACGCCAATGAAGACATTCATCTGGACGGCAGTCCGTTTTTCATCAGCGCTCGAACCGTCCCATGGCCGGCCGCTGACCTGCCGCTCCGCGCAGGTGTCAGTTCTTTCGGAGTAGGGGGGACGAACGCACATGTCGTTCTCGAGGAAGCTCCGCTGCGTCCGGCCCTTCCGGAGAAAGAGACCGACGGTCCTTGTCTCCTGGCGCTTTGCGCGAAGGACCGTGGGGCCCTGAGAGACCAGATAACCCAGTACCGGGAATGGCTCGAACGGCCCGGGACACCCTCCCTGGGCGATATTTGCTACAGCGCCCGGGTCGGGCGGGCGGAGTTCCCTTTTCGTTATACCGAGTCGGCCCGCCAGACAGAAACCCTGCTCGCCAAGCTCCAACAGGGCGACCAGGATATTCGCTGGGTCGACCCTGCCAGGGAGACCGGGCTGGTTTTTGTGTTCACCGGACAAGGGGCTCAGTTTCCAGGCATGGGCAAGGATCTCTACGCCCATAACGAGGTGTTTCGGGCATCTCTCGATCGCTGCGATACGATTGCGCGAGCTTGCATGGACATCTCCCTGCTCACGATCCTTTTCCCTTCGGCGCAGGATGATGCCGGGCTGATCGATCAGACACGCTACGCACAGCCTGCGTTGTTTGCGCTGGAATATTCCCTTGCCCAGGTGTGGCTGAGCCTTGGCGTCGTCCCTGACGTCCTGCTCGGGCATAGCCTCGGTGAGCTTTCGGCGGCCTGCGTGGCAGGAGTATTCAGTCTGGAAGATGGTTTGAGCCTGGTGGCCGAACGAGGTCGCCTTATGCAGGCGCTGCCTCGGGATGGTGGAATGTCAGCCATCACACTCAAGGGCGAAGAGTTGGAACAACTGCTGGCGGAACATGCCATCGACCTGAGCATCGCGGCCATCAACGGCTCAGGCAATGTGGTGGTTTCCGGTGCGTTGAATGAATTGGACAGGCTCCACGGTGTGCTCGATACCCGGCAAACCCAGTACACACGTCTGAATGTTTCTCACGCGTTTCATTCTGCACTGATGGAGCCGATGCTGGCTTCCTTTGCCTCCATTCTCAAGCGTATCAGCCTGTCGCCGCCGCGCTATCCGCTGATCAGCAACGTCAGCGCAACGATTGCGACGGCGCGGCTGGTGACGCCGGAGTACTGGCTGGAGCATATTCGCCAGCCAGTCCGTTTCATGGACTGCATCCAGGCCGCATTCGAAAACGGTGGCCGCACTTTTCTGGAGAT
This sequence comes from Pseudomonas corrugata, assembly GCF_001269905.1. Taxonomy (GTDB): domain Bacteria; phylum Pseudomonadota; class Gammaproteobacteria; order Pseudomonadales; family Pseudomonadaceae; genus Aquipseudomonas; species Aquipseudomonas corrugata. The sequence continues at coordinate 14,046 of NZ_LHVK01000006.1, forward strand.
CGGGCCGAAGGCTGTGCTGTCAACGATCGGGGCGGCATGCCTGCAACCGGATGATGCGGACCAGGTCACCTGGATAAGCAGCCTGAGCAGTAAGGTCGCCGATCGGGACCAGCTCCTGCAAAGCGCGGGACAGCTGTTCGGATCCGGGGTCGAGCTGGACTGGAATACGCTTCTGAACGGCTCGACATCGACACGTGTGACTGTTCCGAACTACCCATTCCAGCGGTCCTGTCATTGGGTAGGTAGGCCTATTCCAGCCCCGTCGCAATGGCTTACGACCGTGGACTGGGTGCCGCAACCCAGTCGTCCGCCAATCGTTGACGTCCAGGCACCTTTGGGGGTGTGGCTGTTTATCGGCGGCACAAGCGAGCTGGCCCAAGGTATTGGCAAAGGCTTGCCGAGTACTGAGGGGCCGATGATTCACGCGGTGTTCGCCGATGATTGCCGCCAGGTCAATGCCCATCTCTGGCACATCAGAGCTGGCTTCCCCGAGGACCTCCGTGAGCTGTTTCAGTCGCTGCCAGTCTCTGCACAATGCCCGCTCAAAGGCGTGGTGCACCTCGGCGGGACCGACCAGGCATCCCCCCAGGATCGCCCTTCAGGACAGGAAGACCTCGCTCCCTTGGGGACCGGTCTCTACAGCGTGCCGGCGACCCTGCAAGCGCTGGCGAGCGCCTCCCGGTCAGAGGCCGCCAGGCTCTGGATCGTGACGCGCGCAGCGGTCAACGTACGTTCCGCTTCTTCGTTGATCAATGTTGCACAGGCCCCGCTTTGGGGCTTGGCTAAAGTGATCGCCCAGGAGGAGCCCGCAGTCTGGGGCGGTTTCATCGACCTGCCGCCTGACTTGGAGAAGACCGATCTGTCTCTTGCCGCGCAACTGATGCTTGTGCACGGTCAGGAAGATCAATTCGCTATTCGTCAGGGTGGCGTTCATGTACCCAGGCTCGTGGAAGCATCCCCAGGGAAGTCGAGGCCCCTGGCGTTAAGTCCGCAAGCGACCTATCTGGTCGTTGGCGGGTTCGGTGGGCTAGGGCGGGAGGTCCTTGCCTGGCTGGTGGAAAAGGGCGCTTGCCATTTGGCGGTGGTCGGGCGCAAGTCGCTGGACGCTACCGGCTCGAGCGTACTGGACAGGTTCAGACACCAGGGTGTGAGCATCGACTATCTGCGTATGGATATCGCCACCCATGAGGCCGCCGAAACCCTGACGTCGTACATGGGCACTCTGCGATGGCCCCTACGAGGTGTGTTGCAACTGGCGGGGACTGTTGAAGACGCTGTCCTGTCGAAACTGAGTGCGTCGTCACTCAGTCATGTCCTGTTGCCAAAACTGCAGGGCACCCAAATGCTGGATCGGGTCACCCGCGATCAGCCGCTGGATTTTTTCATCGGATTCTCCTCAATCAGCGCGTCGCTGGGATTCAAGGGCCAGGCGAACTATGTCGCGGCCAACAGTGCGATGGACGCCATCATGGAAAATCGCGTCAGTTCGGGATTACCCGGTTTGAGCATCGCATGGGGACCTTGGTCTTCCGACGGCATGGCCAGTCGGGTCGACAGTGTATTCAAGAAGCGCCTGTCGGCATTGGGCATCAACTACATATCCGCGCAAGTTGGCTTGCAGAGGTTGTGGGACAACCTGGCCACACAGGGTGTCATTGGGATCGCGCCAATCGATTGGAAGCCCTACAAGGCGCACTTGCAGTCCAGCGACTGGCCCTACCTGTCGCTGATCGATGCGCAGCACCCGACGGGCGAGACAGCGATGGAGGGCGAGACAGTTCCTTTCCTGGACACTGTGTCGTCGCTGGATGACGAGCATCGACAGGCGTTCACCCTGGGCCGGTTGAGGGCGGTTGCGGCACGTGTCGCAGGTGGCTTCGACGCCGATGCAACGCCCGTGGACAAGTCGCTCACGATGATGGGGTTTGATTCGCTGATGACCGTTGAATTTCGCAACAGTCTGAAAAAGCTTGGCATCAACTTTCCCCTGGGCAGGCTTATCGTCGGTGCCACGCTCAACGATATCGGCGATTTTGTACTCGAACATATCGAGGCGGTCCGTCAGGGCGATCCGGTCAAGCCTGCAAATGTTGGCCCGCCCAGATCGCAAGACGAGCAGACCTCTGGCTGCCTGGTTATTCCAGCCCCTCGACCTCAGGCAACGCTGCGCTTGATCTGTTTTCCGTATGCGGGCGGCGGGCCGGCGGTATTCAAGGGGTGGGCAGATCGACTACCGGATCACATCGAACTCTGCCTTTTGCAGTTGCCTGGACGCAATGCGCGACTGGGAGAAAAGTCGTACACCCGCATGGAAGAGTTGGTGACAAACCTGACGCCTGACTTGCTGCCCTATCTGGACCGGCCGTTTGCATTCCTTGGCTTGTGCCTGGGCGGTGTCCAGGCGTTTGAAGTGGCTCAATGCCTGGCCAAGGCGCATGACTTGTACCCCTCACACCTGATTTTTGCCGGAAGCCGGGCACCGCATTTTTACAATGAGCATCAATTCGCCTCGGATGTCCTGCAGTTCAATTACGAGTCGGATGGCGAGTCCCCAGAAAGGGGAGATAGCGAGCTCATCGCCATGCTCAAGGAAATGAACTTTGCCAACAATCAGGCGCTGTTCGACGATGTTGAAATGCGTGACTTGATGCTTCCAATCATCAAGGCGGATTACGAAATAAATAACACCTACCTGTACCGGGCCCATCCTCCGCTGGCGGTGCCCATTACCTCGATTGGCGGGCGGATCGACCCCTACGCCACCGGCGTTCACATTACCGGCTGGCGTGAGCATACCACCGGCGTGTTCAGGTCGGTGTTCTGTGCGGGGGATCATTATTTTGTGGAAGGGCAGCGTGATCTGATCGCCAATATCGTGGTGGAAACGCTTGCCGGTTTGCCTACCTCAGCGGCCCATCTCTCAGCAGAAAACGTTCAACCATAGGAGAGTTCACATGTCCTCACTGTTCCTGCGTACCGTGCTTTGCTTCGTCCTGAGCCTGACATCCCACTGGGCTTTGGCGACATCTGACACGCGTCCGATCCGGTTCTACGATGGAGGCTGGGAAAATATTCAGATCGACAATCATATCGCCATGTACATCCTCAAGCATGGATACGGTATGAACGTGGAGTCTGTCAGTCTTGATATCGCGCAAATGCAGAATGCGATGGAGACCGGTGCCATCGATATCAATATGGAGGTGTTTACCTCACTGATGCCACAGTGGGTCCAGGATCAGACGGCGAAGAAAGCCATCCTCGATTTCGGCCCCACCTATGAACGTCTTACCCAGGCTTTCTATGTCCCCACCTACATGATCAAGGGCGATGCCGGTCGCGGAATCAAGCCGACGACCCCCGATCTGAAGAGCGTCGCCGATCTCCCCAAGTATGCAGAGGTCTTCAGACAGGCATCGGGATCGGGCAAGCCGACCTGGCTGAACTGCATCAGCAGTTGGGCGTGCCGGGAAATCAACCTGATTAAAATGGCCACCTACGGGATCGATAAAACGTTCACGCCAGTGGAGCTCAAGTCCGAGTCGGCGCTCAACGCCGCGATCATTTCCGCTTACGAAAAAGGGCAGCCTTTCATGACGTATTACTGGGATCCGAGCCCCCTGATGGGCGAGCTGGCCCTTACGCGTCTGGAGGAGCCCGCCTACAGCGAAGCCTGCTGGGAAGCGATCAAGCAAAGCCTCGCGCAGTTCAAGGAAGGTGTTGGAAGCCAACAAGCCTGTGCCTATGCAGATATTCCACTCAATAAATACACCTCAGCCAGGTTCGCCGAAGAGCATCCGGGCGTCCTTCCTTTCCTGAAGTCGATGTTCGTGGGAACCGACACTATCCGGACGCTGGCAACCCGAATGGTTTCCAACAAGGAGACTCCCGAGCAGACGGCGCGCTATTACTTGCGTAACCACACCGCCGATTGGAAAGGGTGGGTGCCTGAGGATGTGTTCAAGAAAGTCTCCGAGACACTGTAGAAAAGACATCAGGGATGGATCGCAACGGAAAAGGCATGCCGAGAGAGTCGGTATGCCTTTTTTTGTGCCTGAAGATCCGGCAAGACATTCTCGTAATTCCCCAGCAGTGAGTAAAAATTTCCCTCTTTCGGGGCATTCGCGTCCTGTTACCGGTCTTTGTGCACCTATTCGACTCGTTCCCGCGCCCTCCAGGGACGGCTGAAATAAAACGTTTCAGCTATAGAGGCTGTTCCTGTCGCAAAAAAGACATCGAATTTCGCCTGGTCGTAATTTTCCGCCGTTTTCGCCAGCAGTTTCTGGCTGTTCCGTGCTTAGGCATAGCCTTTGCTACGCTTCAACAGCTAAGGCAACGTACCGATGGCTTGATTACAGGAGGGATTCATCACGCGGATTTAACCAGGGGGCGCACGTCATCCAGACGCAAAGGGCCACACCAGAGACGAATGTCCATCGAGGTGCCAAGAAAAAACAGGGCTCATTAACACAAGGCAAGGCCGGACCATTGGAATGACGAAGTAATAAGAAATGCCGTGTAGAACGCGGCTGGGAGTTGGCTATGCCCCGAGCTTTTTTTGACGAAATGTATGACGCCAAGGGTGACTGCCGCCCGCATTACCAAGCCTTCGCCCGCTGGCTGGCGGACACGCCGGTCGAACTGCTCGACCAGCGCCGACGCGAAGCCGACCTGCTGTTCCATCGAGCGGGGATCACCTTCACCCTGTACGGGGACGAGCAGGGCACTGAACGGCTGATTCCCTTCGATATCATTCCCCGCAGCATCAAGGCCAGTGAATGGCAAAAGGTCGAGCAGGGATGCATCCAGCGGGTCCAGGCCCTGAACATGTTTCTGGCCGACATCTATCACCAGCAGCACATCCTCAAGGAAGGCATCATTCCCGCCGAGCAGGTGCTGGCCAACGAGGGTTACCAGATTGCGATGCAGGGCCTGAACCTGCACCGGGGCATCTACGCCCATATCGCCGGTGTCGACCTGGTTCGCGACGGTGACGGCAGTTACTACGTGCTGGAAGACAATCTGCGCACGCCCAGCGGTGTCAGCTACATGCTCGAAGACCGCAAGATGATGATGCGCCTGTTCCCCGAGCTCTTCGCCGCCCAGCGGGTAGCCCCTATCGATCATTACCCGAACCTTTTGCTCGACACACTCAAGAGTTCGAGCCCGCTGGATAATCCCACTGCGGTGGTGCTGACCCCGGGTCGCTTCAACAGTGCCTACTTCGAACATGCGTTCCTGGCGCGGGAAATGGGCGTGGAACTGGTGGAGGGCGCGGATCTGTTCGTGCGCGACGACCACGTCTACATGCGCACGACAGCCGGTCCCAAGCAAGTGGATGTGATCTACCGGCGTCTCGACGATGCCTATCTCGACCCACTGTCGTTCAATCCAGACTCGATGTTGGGTGTGCCGGGTCTGATTGCCGTCTACCGCGCCGGCAATGTAGTACTGGCGAATGCGGTCGGTACCGGCGTCGCCGATGACAAGTCGATCTACCCCTACGTCGATGAGATGATTCGTTTCTATCTCACCGAAGAACCGATCCTGAAGAATGTCCCTACCTGGCAGTGCCGCAAGCCCCAGGAACTGTCCCATGTACTGGCGAACCTGCCCGATCTGGTGGTCAAGGAAACCCAGGGCTCCGGCGGCTACGGCATGCTGGTGGGGCCGGCGGCCACCGCGGCGGAAATCGAAGACTTCCGTGCTCGACTCAAGGCCCGCCCCGAGGCCTACATCGCCCAACCGACCCTGAGCCTGTCTACCTGCCCGACCTTTGTCGAAAGTGGTATTGCGCCTCGCCATATCGACCTGCGGCCGTTCGTGCTCTCTGGCAAGGAAACCCGCCTCGTGCCGGGCGGCCTGACCCGCGTGGCGCTTCGCGAAGGCTCGCTGGTGGTGAATTCGTCCCAGGGCGGCGGCACCAAGGACACTTGGGTAGTGGAGGATTAAGACATGCTTTCAAGAACCGCTTCGGACCTCTACTGGATGTCCCGCTATCTGGAGCGCGCCGAGAACCTGGCGCGCATGCTCGAAGTCAGTTACTCGCTGTCGCTGATGCCCCAGGCCGGGCGCAGCGACGGTCATGCCGAGTTGGCGATGTCGTTGCTGGCGGCCGGTACGCTGGACGACTACAACGCGCGTTATGGCGAACTCAACAGCGAACACATGCTGCATTTCTTCGCCCTGGATGAAACCAATCCCGGCAGTATCTACAGCTGCCTGCGGGCGGCGCGGACCAATGCCCATGCGGTGCGCGGGCGCATCACCGCCGACATGTGGGAAAACATCAACGCCACCTGGCTGGAGATGCGCAACATCGCCAGCAATGGCCTGGGTCGTTACGGCATCAGTTATTTCTGCGAATGGGTCAAGGAGCGCTCGCATCTGTTCCGCGGGGCGACGTCTGGCACCATCATGCGCAACGATGCCTACTGTTTCATTCGCCTGGGCACCTTCATCGAACGGGCGGACAACACCTTGCGGCTGCTGGATGCGCGCTACGAAATGTTCGGCGAGGAATCGGAAGAGGTCAGCGACAATTCGGCGCGCGGCTACTACCAGTGGAGTGCCCTGTTGCGAGCGTTGTCTTCGTTCGAGGCCTTCAACGAGATCTACCGTAATGCACCGAATGCCGAGCAGGTTTCGGAGATGTTGCTGCTGCGCGCTGACGTCCCCCGATCGTTGCATGCCTGCATCGAGGAGCTCGATCAGATCCTCGCCAGTCTGCCCGGCCACAACGGCCGTCCGGCCCAGCGCCTGGCTGCGGAACTGAATGCGCGCCTGCGCTATTCCGGGATCGACGAGATCCTGGCTTCGGGCCTGCACCTTTGGCTGACTGACCTCATCGACCAGATCCGTCATCTGGGCCAGACCGTTCACGAGTCCTATCTGGAGGTCGTATGAAACTGTCCATACGCCACGACACTACCTACCGCTATGCCGATGAAGTCTGCACCAGCATTCAGTTCCTGCGCCTGACCCCGAAGGACAGTCAGCGCCAGCGTGTCCTGCAATGGCATCTGGAATTGCCCCGCCTGGTGCGCAGCCAACTCGACCCCTACGGCAACATCCTGCATGTGATGACCATGGACGAGCCCCACGGCGCCTTGGTGCTGACGGCTTATGGCGAGGTGCAAATCCATCAGGAGGTGGAGATGGAACCGGACTCGCAGTCGCCGCTACCGTTCCTGCGTTCGAGCCGTCTGACCCAGGCGGATGAGGCGCTCAGTGCATTTGCCATGGCGCAATGTGCAGGGCGACGCGATCGCGATGCGCTGGTCGATCTGATGGAAGGCCTTGCTGCGCACATGCCCTATAGCCCGGGCACGACCGCTGTCAGCAGCACGGCCGCCGAGGCGTTTGCCGGCGGTGCGGGCGTCTGCCAGGATCATACCCATGCCTTCCTGGCGTGCGCGCGTAGCCTGGGTATTCCGGCGCGCTATGTCTCCGGTTACTTGTACTCCGAAGATGAGACTCATCTGGCGAGTCATGCCTGGGCGGAGGCTTGGCTGGACAACGGGTGGTACAGCTTTGACGTGACCAACCGCCTGACCCGCCCTGATCGACACCTGAAGCTGGCGGTCGGCCTGGACTACCTCGACGCCTGCCCGGTACGCGGCATGCGTCGCGGCGGCGGGGCAGAACAGATGCAGGCGCGGGTGCAGGTGAACTCGATGGTGCAGGTGCAACACCAATAAACGAGAAACTCGCTGAAGCGCAAGGCCTCATCGCGAGCAGGCTCGCACAATGGAAATGGCGTCGGGCACAAATCCAGCGACCACCCGATCCCCCTGTGTGCGAGCCTGCTCGCGATGGCGGCTGCACATCCAACATCTTCGTAATCTGACCCACCGCTATCGCGAGCAGGCTCGCTCCCACAATGGGGCTGGCGTCGGGCACAAATCCAGCGACCACCCGCCCCCCCTGTGGGAGCGAGCCTGCTCGCGATGGCGGCTGCACATCCAACATCCCCGTAATCTGATCCACCGCTATCGCGAGCAAGCCCGCTCCCACAATGGGGCTGGCGTCGGGCTCAAATCCAGCGACCACCCGATCCCCTGTGGGAGTCGGGCTTGCCCGCGAAGGCGTCTGCACAGTCGCTATCGGGCTAACTGGCGGTTTATAGTCGACGGCCATGTCATGTTTCCAGGAAGGAACCGTATGTCAGAGCCCACGATTACCATCGTCCGTTTCACTGAAGCCCATCTCGACGCAGTGACCTCGCTTTACAACGACCCGGCCGTTACCCGCCAGGTGCTACAGATGCCGTTTCAGTCCACCGAGGTGTGGCGCAAGCGTCTGGCGATCGACGATGAGCGCCATGTGAAACTGGTCGCGCTGCATCAGGGCGCTGTCATTGGGAATCTGGGGCTGGAGCAGTATTCGCGTATCCGTCGTGCTCACTGCGGCAGCCTTGGCATGGGCGTCGCCGTCGCCTGGCAAGGCAAGGGCGTGGGCTCGATGCTGCTGGCCGCCGCGTTGGAGGTGGCGGACAACTGGATGAACCTGCGGCGGGTGGAACTGACGGTATACGCCGACAACGAGGCCGCCGTCGGGCTGTACCGTAAATTCGGTTTCGAGACTGAAGGCCTGATGCGTGACTACGCGGTGCGCGACGGGCGCTGGGTCGACACCCTGGCCATGGCGCGCCTGCGATGAGCACGTTGTAGCTGCGGGCGCTACATAGGACAGGTCCCCGAAGACCTGTCGATCAGTCCAGGGCAAACGCCACCGCCGCCCGCGCATGCAGGTGGGTGGTGTCGAGCAGGGGCAGGGCGCTGTGCTCGGGTTTGACCAGCAGGCCGATTTCCGTGCAGCCCAGGATGATCGCCTGGGCACCGCGCCGGGTCAGGGACTCTATGACCTGCTGATAGACCTGGCGTGATGCCGGGTTGATCACGCCGACGCAGAGTTCGTCATAGATAATGCGGTGCACCGCCTGGCGTTCTTCTGCGTCGGGCACCAGCACGGTCAGCCCTTGGGCACTCAGCCGCTCCTTGAGGAAATCCTGCTCCATGGTGAACGCCGTGCCCAGCAGGCCGACCGTCACGGTACCCCCGTCGAGGGCAGCCTGGCCGGTGGGGTCGGCGATGTGCAGGAATGGAATCGAAATGGCCGACTGGATCTGCGCCGCCACCTTGTGCATGGTGTTGGTACACAGCACCACGCACTCGGCACCTCCGGCCTGAAGGCGGCGCGCGGCATCCACCAGGATGGCGGCGGCTTCGTCCCAGCGCCCGGCGTGCTGAGCTTGCTCCACCGGACCGAAGTCGACGCTGTGCATCAACAGTTGCGCCGAGCGCAACGGCCCGAGCCGGTCCCGTACCTGCTGGTTGATCAAACGATAGTATTCGGCGCTGGATTCCCAGCTCATGCCGCCGATAAGGCCGATGGTGCGCATTGGATGTCCTCGGGCAATGACCTGTGTCGACGGGACAGGCCTGCCTGGAGTCTCCAATTGTTCAAGGGTAGATGCCAGAGGAACATCAACTGTAACGCTCATCTGTGCGCCAGGTGTCATGGTATGGGGCCCTTGCCGCCAACAACCCGGGGCGAGGAGAAACCTGGCAGGCGCGTATTCGATCCATTGGCTATACCTGTAGTCCCGGCCCCGTCTCGTGTGGCTTACAGGAGTGACAGCATGAAGTTCGTGTCCATTCTCGGCATCGCCTGTGTCTTCTCGCTCACCTTGGCGGGATGTTCCAGCAAAGTCACTCAGCCGGAGCAATACTCCGGATTCCTGGGGGATTACAGCCGGCTCAAGGAAGAGAAATCACCTTCGGGGGCCGATGTGATGCGTTGGGTCGATCCCGGGATCGAACCGAGCAAATACACCCGTATCTATATTGAACCGACGCAGTTGTACCCCAAGCCGCAACCGACCGTGAAAATTCCCCAGACCACGTTGTCCGGCATCACCGCGTATTATGATCAGGCGCTCAGGCGAGAGGCAGGCAAGTCCTTGCCCCTGGCGACAGGTCCGGGGCCCGGGGTTCTGGTAATGCGTGCGGCCATCACCGCCGTCGGCAGCAAGACCGAGGGCCTGAAGCCTTATGAAGTGATTCCGATCGCGCTGGTGGCGGCGGCCGTCAGTACCGCCAGCGGTATTCGCGACCAGGAAACCACGCTGGGCACCGAGGCAGTGTTCCTCGACGGCGGTAACAATGCGGTGATCGCCCAGGTCGTGCGCAAGGGCACGGGAAAGCCATTGTCCAATGAGTCCCAGGTAATGAAGCCCGATGACGTCAAGGGGGTCATCGATGGGTGGGCAGCGGATCTGCACCAGTCGTTCCTGATGCTCAAGGACAAGTAGCGTAGATAAGCCATGACTTTTTATGTCCAGCCATAGGTCGCGGCGGCATTTCATGGTTAACTCCGGCCTCGACCTTTTTCAAACATGTCAGAAGGAATCCGTTCATGGCTCAAGTCACCCTCAAAGGCAACCCGGTTCAAGTCAATGGCCAGTTGCCGCAGGCCGGTTCCAAGGCGCCAGCCTTTTCCCTGGTTGCCGGCAATCTGTCGGACGTCTCCCTGAAGGATTTCGCCGGCAAGCGCAAGGTGCTGAATATTTTCCCAAGCGTCGACACCCCGACCTGCGCCACGTCCGTGCGCAAGTTCAATGCCCAGGCCAACGAGCTGAACAATACCGTCGTGCTGTGCATCTCCGCTGACTTGCCGTTCGCCCAGGCGCGTTTCTGCGGCGCCGAAGGCCTGGAAAACGTTCAGAACCTGTCCACTCTGCGCGGTGCCGAGTTCATCCAGAACTACGGCGTAGCCATTGCCGATGGCCCGCTGAAGGGTCTGACCGCCCGTGCCGTGGTCGTGCTGGACGAAAACGACACCGTGCTGCACAGCGAACTGGTCAAGGAAATCGCTGAAGAGCCGAACTACGATGCTGCGCTCGCTGTCCTGAAATAAGTGCTCTGATCAGAGTATTTATTACAAATATTAACGGCCTGGCCCTGTCCAGGCCGTTTTCGTTTGTACTTCAAATGCTTAGCTTGCAACGCGGTACGTAAGCCCAAGGTAAATTGCCGGTAAAGGCGCTTTGCTAAATACCCGCCAGTGCTTATCGTTCAGCCTCCCATAAAAGATGCCCACGCGCCCAATGGTTGATCACTCCATGCAATCCTCTGCTCCCCGAAAATCCCGTCGTTGGCTGTTCAGCCTGTTCATCGTGTTGGTCGTCGCGGTGCTGGCCTGGAAATTCTGGCCCGCCGGCGCGGATCACAAGTCCACCGCAGAACAGAAAGCCGCCGCTGGGCACATGGGGCGTTCGGGCGGCATGCGGCCCGGATTTGGCGGTGCGACGGGGCCGATTCCGGTGCGGGTGGCGGCCGCCGTCACCGGAGATTTCCCGGTGTATTACAAGGCCTTGGGCACCGTCACGGCGCTCAATACCATCAATGTGCGCAGCCGAGTGGGTGGTGAGCTGGTCAAGATCGCCTTCGAAGAAGGGCAGATGGTGAAGGCCGGGGATCTGCTGGCCGAGATCGACCCGCGCCCCTACCAGAACGCCTTGCTGCAGGCCGAGGGTACGTTGCTGCAGAACCAGGCCCAGTTGAAAAACGCCCAAGTGGATCTAGAACGCTATCGCGGCCTGTATGCCGAGGACAGCATCGCCAAGCAAACCCTCGACACTGCAGCCGCGCTGGTGGGGCAGTATCAAGGCACGGTCAAGACCAACCAGGCGGCGGTCAACGATGCCAGGCTCAACCTGGAGTTCACCAGGATCCGTGCGCCGATCTCCGGGCGCGTCGGCTTGCGGCAACTGGATATCGGCAACCTGGTGGCGGCCAACGACACCACGGCCCTTGCCGTCATCACCCAGACCCAACCCATCAACGTCGTCTTCACCCTGCCGGAAAACAAGCTCGACACAGTCCTCGCCCGCTATCGAAGCGGCGCGAAGCTGCCCGTCGAAGCCTGGGACCGTGGCGATGTGAAGCTCCAGGCCAGCGGAGTTCTGCAAAGCCTGGACAACCAGATCGACATCACCACCGGCACCCTGAAATTCAAGGCGCGCTACGATAACCGCGAGCAGTCGCTGTTCCCCAATCAGTTCGTCAACGTGCGTCTGCTGGCGGACACGCTCAGGGATGTGGTCCTGGTGCCGACCGCTGCCATTCAGTTCGGCACGAACGGCACCTTCGTTTATGCCCTGGAGGGCGACAAGAAAGTCACCATCAAGCAACTCAAGATTGGCGCCAATAACGGCGAGCACACGGTGGTCACTGAAGGACTGGCCGCCGGCGAACGGGTGGTGCTCGAAGGCACTGACCGCTTGAAGGAAGGCAGCGAAGTCGAGGTGGTCAACGACAGCCAGGACGTGCCGACCACGCCGACCGAACACCTGCTGGGCAAACCTGCGGCAGCCCCGGCTGAACCGGCCGTGGCCGACAAGGCGAAAAAGGGCGACGCATGAACCTCTCGCGGCTGTTCATCCTGCGCCCGGTCGCCACCACGCTGAGCATGCTGGCCATCGTCCTGGCTGGCCTGATCGCCTATCGGTTGCTGCCGGTGTCGGCCTTGCCCCAGGTCGACTATCCGACCATCCGCGTCATGACCCTGTATCCAGGCGCCAGCCCCGACGTAATGACCAGTGCTGTGACCGCGCCCCTGGAACGGCAGTTCGGACAGATGCCGGGCCTGACCCAGATGGCTTCCACCAGCTCCGGTGGCGCCTCGGTGATTACGCTGCGCTTCAATCTCGAGATCAATATGGATGTCGCCGAGCAGCAGGTGCAGGCGGCTATCAACGCGGCCACTAACCTGTTGCCGACCGACCTGCCGGCGCCGCCGGTATACAACAAGGTCAACCCGGCCGACACCCCGGTGCTGACCCTGGCAATTACCTCAAAAACCATGCTGTTGCCCAAGCTCAACGACCTGGTGGACACCCGCATGGCGCAGAAGATCGCCCAGATCAGTGGTGTCGGCATGGTCACCATCGCCGGCGGGCAGCGCCAGGCGGTGAGGATCAAGGTCAACCCCGAAGCCCTGGCGGCCAACGGTCTCAATCTGGCGGATGTGCGCACCCTGATCGGTGCCTCCAACGTCAACCAGCCCAAGGGCAACTTCGATGGCGCGACCCGGGTGTCGATGCTCGATGCAAACGATCAGTTGACCTCGCCCAAGGATTACGCCGAGCTGATCCTGGCCTACGCCAACGGCGCGCCGTTGCGGCTCAAGGACGTGGCGCAGATCGTCGACGGCGCCGAGAACGAGCGTCTTGCCGCCTGGGCCAACGAAAACCAGGCCGTGCTGCTGAACATCCAGCGCCAGCCGGGGGCCAACGTCATCGAGGTGGTGGACCGGATCAAGGCGCTTTTGCCAAGCATCACCGATAACCTGCCGGCCGGTCTGGACGTTACTGTGCTTACCGACCGCACCCAGACCATCCGCGCCTCGGTCACCGACGTGCAGCATGAGTTGCTGATCGCCGTCGCTCTGGTGGTCATGGTGACGTTCCTGTTCCTGCGTCGTTTCAGCGCCACCATCATCCCGTCGGTGGCCGTGCCGCTGTCGCTGATCGGTACGTTTGGCGTGATGTACCTGGCGGGGTTCTCCATCAACAACCTGACGTTGATGGCCCTGACCATTGCCACCGGTTTCGTGGTGGACGATGCGATCGTCATGCTGGAGAACATCGCCCGTTACATCGAAGACGGCGACAGCCCGTTGCAGGCCGCGCTCAAGGGGGCGAAGCAGATCGGCTTCACGCTGATCTCCCTGACGCTGTCGCTGATTGCCGTGTTGATCCCGTTGTTGTTCATGGCCGATGTAGTCGGGCGGTTGTTCCGTGAGTTCGCCATTACCCTGGCGGTGGCGATCCTGATTTCCCTGGTGGTTTCCCTGACCCTGACACCGATGATGTGCGCGCGCTTGCTCAAGCGTGAGCCCAAGGCGGATGAGCAGGGGCGCTTCTACCGTGCCAGCGGGGCGTGGATCGACTGGCTGATCGCCGCCTATGGCCGCAAGCTGCAATGGGTGCTCAAGCACCAGCCGCTGACCTTGCTGGTTGCGGTGGGCAGCCTCGTACTCACGGTGGTGTTGTACCTGGCCGTGCCCAAGGGCTTCTTTCCGGTGCAGGACACCGGGGTGATCCAGGGTATTTCCGAGGCACCGCAGTCGATTTCCTTTGCCGCCATGAGCGAGCGCCAACAAGAACTGGCCAAGGTGATTCTCGCCGACCCGGCGGTGGAGAGCCTGTCTTCCTACATTGGCGTGGACGGCGACAATGCCACGCTCAACAGCGGCCGACTGCTGATCAACCTCAAGCCCCATAACGAACGGGATGACAGCGCGAGCGAGATCATTGCCCGCTTGCAACCGCGACTGGATCGCCTGGTGGGCATCCGCCTGTTCATGCAGCCGGTACAGGACCTGACCATCGAAGACCGGGTCAGTCGTACCCAGTATCAGTTCAGCCTGTCGTCACCGGACGCCGAATTGCTCACCCTCTGGAGCGGTCGCCTGGTGGAAGCCCTGGCCCATCAGCCTGAACTGACCGACGTTGCCAGCGATCTGCAGGACAAGGGCCTTCAGGTCTACCTGGTAATCGACCGCGACGCGGCTTCACGCCTGGGCGTGTCGGTGTCGAACATCACCGATGCGCTGTATGACGCTTTTGGCCAGCGACAGATTTCTACCATCTACACCCAGGCCAGCCAGTACCGGGTGGTGCTGCAGGCCCAGGCCGGGGAGAAGATCGGTCCCCAGGCTCTGGACCAGATCTACGTCAAGTCCACCGATGGCGGGCAGGTGCGACTGTCGAGTCTGGCTCGGGTCGAGGAGCGTCAGGCCCAGTTGGCGATTGCCCATATCGGCCAGTTCCCGGCGGTGATGATGTCCTTTAACCTGGCGCCCGGCGTGGCTCTCGGGCATGGGGTGGATGTGATCGAGAAGGTCCAGCACGAAATCGGCATGCCGGTGGGGGTACAGACCGAGTTCCAGGGCGCGGCCCAGGCGTTCCAGGCCTCGTTGTCCAGCACCTTGCTGCTGATCCTGGCGGCGGTGGTGACCATGTACATCGTGCTGGGCGTGCTGTACGAAAGCTACATCCATCCGATCACGATCCTCTCGACCTTGCCCTCGGCGGCCATCGGTGCCTTGCTGGCGTTGATTCTCAGTGGCAACGACCTGGGCATGATCGCGATCATCGGCATTATCCTGTTGATCGGCATCGTCAAGAAGAACGCGATCATGATGATCGACTTCGCCCTCGATGCCGAGCGCAACCAAGGGATCGATCCGCAGACGGCGATCTATCAAGCCGCATTGCTGCGCTTCCGGCCAATCCTGATGACCACCCTGGCGGCCCTGTTCGGCGCGGTACCGCTGATGCTCGCCACCGGCTCCGGCGCGGAACTGCGCCAGCCCCTGGGGCTGGTGATGGTGGGCGGGTTGTTGGTGAGCCAGGTGCTGACGCTGTTTACCACGCCTGTTATCTACCTGTATTTCGATCGCCTCGGGCGGCGCTTTGCCCGGGTTGATGGGAAAGAGGTGCAGGCATGACGGCTTGTAGAACGATGACCACCATGCGCCCAGGGCAGGGGAGCTTTTTGTGGCGAGGGGATTCATCCCCGTCAGGCTGCACAGCAGCCTCTTTTGTGAGCGCTGCGCACTCAGGCGGGGATGAATCCCCTCGCCACAAGAACACGGTTCGCCTGACATTCGTTGTCTGGAGCACCTATCCATGAACCTCTCCGGCCCCTTCATCAAGCGCCCCGTCGCCACCATGCTGCTGAGCTTCGCGATCATGCTGCTCGGCGGCGTGTGCTTCGGCCTGCTGCCGGTTTCGCCGCTGCCGCAGATGGACTTCCCGGTGATCGTGGTCCAGGCCAACTTGCCGGGAGCCAGCCCGGAAGTAATGGCTTCGACGGTGGCGACGCCCCTCGAGCGATCCTTTGGCGCCATCGCCGGGGTCAATACCATGAGCAGCCGTTCGAGCCAGGGCTCGACCCGGGTGATCCTGCAATTCGACCTGGACCGTGACATCAACGGCGCGGCGCGGGAAGTGCAGGCGGCCATCAATGCCTCGCGCAACCTGCTGCCCAGCGGCATGCGCAGCATGCCGACCTACAAGAAGGTCAACCCGTCCCAGGCACCGGTCATGGTGCTATCGCTGACCTCGGACGTATTGGAGAAAGGCCAGCTCTATGACCTGGCTTCCACGATCCTGTCCCAGAGCCTGTCCCAGGTGTCGGGTGTCGGTGAAGTGCAGATCGGCGGCAGTTCGCTGCCGGCGGTCCGCGTCGAACTGGAGCCGCAATTGCTCAATCAGTACGGCGTGGCGCTGGATGACGTGCGCAAGGCGATCGCCAACAGTAACGTGCGTCGGCCCAAGGGTTCGGTCGAGGACGACCGACGCATGTGGCAGGTCCAGGCCAACGACCAATTGGAGAAAGCCAAGGATTACGAGACCCTGATCATTCGTTATCAGGATGGTTCGGTGCTGCGCCTCAAGGACGTGGCGAAGGTCACCGACAGCGTCGAGGATCGCTACAACAGCGGTTTTTTCAACAACGACGCCGCCGTGCTGCTGGTGATCAACCGCCAGGCCGGCGCCAACATCATCGAGACGGTCAACGAAATCAAGGCGCAACTGCCGGCGTTGCAGGCGGTCTTGCCGGCCAGCGTCAAGCTGAACCTGGCCATGGACCGGTCCCCGGTGATCAAGGCCACCCTGCACGAAGCGGAAATGACCCTGCTGATTGCAGTGGCCCTGGTGGTGCTGGTGGTGTTCCTGTTCCTCGGCAACGTCCGCGCCTCGCTGATCCCGACCCTGGCGGTGCCGGTGTCGCTGGTGGGCACGTTCGCGGTGATGTACCTCTACGGCTTTTCCCTGAACAACCTTTCGTTGATGGCGCTGATTCTCGCCACCGGCCTGGTTGTGGATGACGCCATCGTCGTGCTGGAAAACATTTCCCGGCACATCGACGAAGGTGTGCCGCCGATGAAGGCCGCGTACCGCGGTGCCAAGGAGGTGGGCTTCACCCTGTTGTCGATGAACGCCTCGCTGGTGGCGGTGTTCCTGTCGATCCTGTTCATGGGCGGCATCATCGAGAGCCTGTTCCGCGAGTTTTCCATCACCCTGGCGGCGGCTATCGTGGTCTCGCTGCTAGTGTCCCTGACGCTTACGCCAATGCTCTGCTCGCGCTGGCTCAAGCCCCATGTGTCCGGGCAGGAAAACCGTTTGCAGCGTGAGAGCCGGCGTCTCAACGACTGGATGGTTCGCGGTTATGCCATCAGCCTGGACTGGGTGCTGCGTCATCGACGCCTGACCTTGCTGAGCCTGCTGGTGACCATCGGTGTCAACGTCGCCCTATATGTAGTGGTGCCAAAAACCTTCATGCCACAGCAGGACACCGGCCAGTTGATCGGTTTCGTGCGCGGCGATGACGGCCTGTCGTTCAACGTCATGCAGCCGAAGATGGAAATCTTCCGCCGTGCCGTGCTCAAGGACGACGCGGTGCAGAGCGTGGCGGGCTTCATTGGCGGCAACAACGGCACCAACAACGCGTTCATGCTGGTGCGCCTCAAGCCGATCAAGGAACGAAGCATTTCCGCGCAGAAAGTCATCGAGCGCTTGCGCAAGGAAATGCCCAAGGTGCCTGGCGCCCAACTGATGCTGATGGCCGATCAGGACCTGCAATTCGGTGGCGGCCGCGAGCAGACCACTTCGCAGTATTCCTACATCTTGCAAAGTGCCGACCTGGCCTCCCTGCGCCAGTGGTATCCCAAGCTCGTGGCGGCCTTCAGGACCTTGCCGGAGCTGACTGCCATCGATGCCCGGGACGGTGGCGGCGCGCAGCAGGTGACGCTGGTGGTGGACCGTGATCAGGCCAAGCGCCTGGGCATCGACATGAACATGGTCACCGCCGTGCTGAACAACGCCTACAGCCAGCGCCAGATTTCGACCATCTACGACAGCCTGAACCAGTATCAGGTGGTGATGGAGGTCAATCCCAAGTACGCCCGGGACCCGAATACCCTGGAGCAGGTGCAGGTGATCACCGCCAACGGCGCGCGGGTGCCGTTGTCGGCCATCGCCCATTATGAGAACAGCCTGGAGGACGACCGGGTCAGCCATGAAGGCCAGTTCGCTTCCGAGACCATCTCCTTCGACATGGCCGAAGGGGTGACGGTAGAGCAGGGCACGGCCGCCATCGAGCGGGCCATTGCCAGGCTCGGCATGCCCGAGGATGTGATCGTGAAAGTGGCCGGCACCGCCGATGCCTTCGCGGCGACCCAGAAGAGCCAGCCGTTCATGATTCTCGGGGCATTGTTGGCGGTGTACCTGGTGTTGGGGGTGTTGTACGAAAGCTACATTCATCCGCTGACCATCCTCTCCACCTTGCCGTCGGCCGGGGTCGGCGCGCTGCTGTCGATCTATGTGCTGGGGGGGGAGTTCAGCCTGATCTCCCTGCTGGGGCTGTTCCTGCTGATTGGCGTAGTGAAGAAAAACGCGATCCTGATGATCGATCTGGCCTTGCAGCTGGAGCGGGGTGGGCAGGCACCGCTGGAGTCGATCCGCAGCGCCTGCCTGCTGCGCTTGCGGCCGATCCTGATGACCACGCTGGCGGCCATCCTCGGTGCCGTGCCCCTGTTGATCGGCGGCGCCGAAGGTTCGGAAATGCGCCAGCCGCTTGGCCTGACCATCATCGGCGGGCTGGTGTTCAGTCAGGTCCTGACGCTTTACACCACTCCGGTGGTCTACCTCTATCTCGACAAGCTGCGCCATCGCTTCAACCGCTGGCGCGGTGTGCGCACCGATGCTGCCCTGGAAACTCCGCTATGACCGACCGTTCGTTTTTCAACCTTGTCGCACCGCTGGCGACTGCCCGTGGCTCGCGGGCACTGAGCCTGGCGCTGTGCGTGGCCATGCTCAGCGCCTGTGCGATTGGCCCGGATTATCAGCGCCCGCAGGCCGCCGCGCCGGCGCAGTACAAGGAGGCCCAG
The DNA here is from genome assembly GCF_001269905.1 of Pseudomonas corrugata. Lineage (GTDB taxonomy): Bacteria > Pseudomonadota > Gammaproteobacteria > Pseudomonadales > Pseudomonadaceae > Aquipseudomonas > Aquipseudomonas corrugata. The sequence goes on from NZ_LHVK01000006.1 coordinate 33,012, forward strand.
GGCTGGCGCCAGGCCAACCCCAGCGACGCCCTCGCTCGTGGTGCCTGGTGGGAATTGTACGGAGACGCACAGCTCAATGGCCTGGTGGAAAAACTCAATACCTCCAACCAGACCGTGGCCCAGGCCGAAGCCCAGTACCGTCAAGCCCAGGCATTGGCGCGCAGTGCCCGGGGGGCGTTCTTTCCCTCGGTGGACCTGACCGTCGGCAAGAACCGCTCCAGCCAAGGCACCGGCAGCAGCAGTTCGAGCCTGAGCAGCTCGTCCAGCGGTATCCGCGACACCTACAGCGCTCAGGCAGGGGTCAGTTGGGAAGCCGACGTCTGGGGCAAACTGCGGCGCACCCTGGAAGCCAATGAAGCCAGTGCCCAGGCCAGTTTCGCCGACCTGGCTGCCATGCGCCTGAGCCAGCAATCGGAACTGGTGCAGAACTACCTGCAATTGCGGGTGATCGATCAGCAGAAACGTCTGCTGCAGGCCACCCTGGAGAACTATCAGCGTTCGCTGAAGATGACCGAAAACCAATATCGCGCCGGGGTGTCCGGCAAGGATGCGGTGGCTCAGGCGCAAAACCAGCTCAAGACCACCCAGGGCGACCTGATCGACCTGATCTGGCAACGTGCCCAGTTCGAAAACGCCATCGCCGTGCTGATGGGCTTGCCTCCGGCCGAGTTCAGCCTGGCGGAAACCCAGGACATCCCGTCATTGCCACAGATCCCGGTGGCACTGCCATCGCAGCTGCTCGAACGGCGACCCGACATCGCCTCGGCGGAGCGCTCGGTGATGGCCGCCAACGCCAATATCGGCGTGGCCAAGGCGGCTTATTACCCGGACCTGACCCTGAGCCTGAGCGGCGGCTACAGCAGCAGTACCTACGACAACTGGATCAGCGTACCGAATCGCTTCTGGTCGGTGGGGCCGCAACTGGCCATGACGTTGTTCGACGGCGGTCAGCGTTCGGCGGAGGTCGACCGTAGCGTCGCGGCCTACGACCAGACCGTCGCCACCTACCGCCAGACCGTGCTCGACGGGTTCCGCGAGGTGGAAAACTACATGATCCAGCTCAAGGTGCTGGGAGACGAAGCCCGCGTGCGCCAGGAAGCCCTCGATGCCGCGCGCGAATCGTTGCGCCTGACCCAGAACCAGTACAAGGCCGGGCTGATTGCCTACCTTGACGTGGTGACCGTCCAGGCCACCGCCCTGAGCAACGAGCGCAGTGTGCTCAGCCTGCAGCAGAGCCGGTTGATCGCCAGCGTGCAGTTGATCGCGGCGTTGGGCGGGGGGTGGGATGGGCAGGTGGAGGCGGACGAGTGATCAGAGCTCGCAGCAGGAGATAGTTCTGGAGAACAACTGCGGGAGCAAAGCTTGCTCGCGATAGCTGTGGACCAGCCTCCCGGGATGTTGAGGCTGCCGACCCCATCGCGAGCAAGCTTTGCTCCTACAGATTCAAGTCCATGGTCCAGTGACTGCCGATCGTTTTCAATCATGCAACCAGGTCCTGCTTTTGGCCGATGCACTGCCTACGACCTGTCTCAATGGCTTGTTATAGTTCAAGCTTCTTTTCAGCCGGTAAAGGATCACTGCCATGTCGCAGTACCAAGCGTTCACCGTTGAACTTGCAGACAACATCGCCCATGTGCAGATCAATCGCCCGGACAAGATCAATGCGATGAACGCCGCGTTCTGGAGCGAGATCGTCGAGATATTCCAGTGGATCGACGACACCGACGAAGTGCGGGTAGTGGTTCTGAGCGGCGCAGGCAAGCATTTTTCCTCTGGGATAGACCTGATGATGCTGGCCGGCGTGGCCAATGAGCTGGGCAAGGACGTCGGCCGCAATGCCCGCCTGCTGCGGCGCAAGATCCTGCAGCTGCAAGCCTCGTTCAACGCCGTGGACAACTGCCGCAAGCCCGTACTGGCCGCGATCCAGGGCTATTGCCTGGGCGGTGCCATCGACTTGATCAGCGCCTGCGACATGCGCTACGCCGCCGAAGATGCCCAGTTCTCCATCAAGGAAATCGATATCGGCATGGCGGCCGATGTTGGCACATTGCAACGCTTGCCCCGGATCATCGGTGACGGCATGCTGCGTGAACTCGCTTATACGGGGCGTACGTTCGGTGCCGACGAAGCGCGCAGTATCGGCCTGGTCAATCGTGTCTACAGCGATACCGCCAGCCTCCTGGACGGCGTGATGGGCATCGCTCGGGAAATCGCCGCCAAGTCGCCGATAGCCATCACCGGCACCAAGGAAATGATCAGCTACATGCGCGACCACCGCATTGACGACGGGCTCGAATACGTCGCTACCTGGAACGCCGCCATGTTGCAATCGACCGACTTGCGCGTGGCCATGGCCGCCCATATGAGTAAACAGAAACCCGAATTTCTGGATTGACTGACGATGATTTCACGCTGGACCACCGCAGTACTCGATACCGATCTTCCCGGCGGCTGGGCCGTGGTTCGCAGCCCGGAAGGCTTTTTGTTCGATGATAACGGCGCATTGTTTCCCCGCGAATGGCTCAAGCGCCAGGACTTGTCGGGCCTCGCCGAGCATGGCATCGGCCACCTGGATGGCGAGCCGGTCTATTTATTCGAGTTGCACGCCCCGCAGGACATTCCCGGTTGCAACTGGAAAGGCCTGCGGGCCTTCATGCTCGAAGACGATCACACCCTGTTCAAGGTGCTGAGCTATGCGGCGCAGATCGGCACCTGGGCCCGTGAACACCGTTTCTGCGGCAGTTGCGGCACGCGCATGGGCCAGATTCCGTTGGAGCGGGCGATGTATTGCGATGAGTGCGACCTGAGGCACTACCCGCGGCTTTCACCGAGCATGATCGTGCTGATCACCCGCGGTGATGAAGTCCTGCTTGCCCGTTCGCCTCGCTTCGTCACGGGGGTCTACAGCACCCTGGCCGGGTTTGCCGAACCGGGCGAGTCGGCCGAGGAGTGCCTGGTTCGCGAGGTGCGCGAGGAAGTCAGCATAGAAGTGAAGAATATCCAGTACATGGGCAGCCAATGCTGGCCGTTCCCGCATTCAATGATGCTGGGCTTCCACGCTGAGTACGCCAGTGGCGACATTGTGTGCCAGGAAGAGGAAATCGAGGACGCCCAGTGGTTCAACATCCACGACTTGCCTCCTTTGCCGGCTTCGCGCTCCATTGCGCGTTACCTGATCGACCTTTATGTGGCGCGGCGCTTAGGCCATGCCGAACCAGTGCTGCCAGGCTAGGCGCACGGTCAGACCCAACACCACGGTGATGAACACCGGCCGGATGAACTTTGCACCGCCACTGATGGCGGTGCGGGCGCCGAAGAACGCGCCGATCATCACCGATAGACCCATGCACAGGCCGATGATCCAGTCCACTTGCCCCGAGAACATGAACACCACCAGCGCCGCGATGTTGCTGACGAAGTTCATGCTGCGGGCCACTCCGCTGGCCTTGACCAGATCGATGGGGTAGAGCAGCAGGCTGCTGACGGTCCAGAATGCGCCCGTGCCGGGACCGGCCACGCCGTCATAGAAGCCCAGGGCAAACCCCTGGGGCGATTGCCATTTCTTTCTGATCGGCGCGTCGCTGTCCAGCGGCGCCTTGGGCGTGCCGCCGAACAACAGGTACAGGCCACAGGCGAAAACGATGACCGGCAGCATCTTGTTCAGCCATTCAGCAGGCAGGTAATGAGCGACGATGGCGCCGCTCAAGGCGCCGACCAGCGTGCCGACCAACGCATGGGTCCATTGTCCTGGATCGAACAGCTTGCGCTTGTAGAAGGTGAAACTGGCCGTAGCCGAGCCGAAGGTCGCGCTGAGCTTGTTGGTTCCCAGGACCAAGTGCGGTGGCAGGCCGGCGGTCAGCAGTGCCGGGGTAGTCAGCAAGCCACCGCCACCGGCGATGGCATCGATGAAACCGGCCAGGAACGCGACAACGGTAAGAATGGCGAGGGTAGTGAGGTCAACGCTGAGTTCAAAAGGCATCGAGAGGGCTTATTCGGCAGGTCGCAGAAGGGCTGCGGGGAAGGCCGGTATAGTACCCATAATGGCTCTGGGCTGCGACTCCGGGATGAAGACACCGCGCACTTCGTGATGAGGGAGCCTGCTCTTGCTGGGCTAAGCAATCTCCCCTCGTCGCCCAATCACTCCGGCCGAAACACCGCGCGCAAGCAGTTTTCACGCTTGCTCTTGAACATCGCATAACCCTCCACCGACTGTTCCAGCCCCATGGGGTGAGTGAGCAAGTAGGAAGGGTCCAGTTGCCCGTTCTGGATGTAGTCGAACAGCCGCGTCACATATCGCTGCCCCGGTTGCTGGCCCGCGCGCAGGGTCAGGGACTTGTTGACGATGGCGCCCATTGGAAACTTGTCCAGCAGGCCACCATACACCCCGACTACCGACACGGTGCCGCCCTTGCGACAGGCTCGGATCGACTGACGCAACACCGTCCCGCGCTCGGTGTGCAGGCGCATCATCTGCTTGGTCTTGCCGTAGTAATAATCGATCTCGGTGCCGTGGGCCTCCATGCCTACGCAGTCGATACAGCGATCCGGGCCGCGGCCACCAGTAAGTTCCAGCAAGGCGGCATGCACGTCTGTGGTTTCGTAATTGAGGGCAATCGCACCGGCCTTTTCTTCGGCCAGGCGCAACCGGTCGGGGAAGCGATCGATGGCAATCACCCGTTCGGCCCCCAGCAGATAGGCGCTGGAAATCGCCATCAATCCGACCCCACCGCAGCCCCAGACCGCCACAGTGTCACCAGGCTGGATGTTGGCGTTATCGGCGGCGAAAAAGCCGGTGGGCACTGCATCAGAGACGAATACGGCCTGCTCGTCGCTGACTCCTTCGGGGACGCTGAACAGATTGGTATCGGCGAACGGCACGCGGATGTACGTTGCATGGCTACCCGCAAAACCGCCGAAGGCGTGGCTGTAACCGATGATGCCGCACGCCGGCTGGCCGTAGGCGATGTCCGTCATGCAGGGGTTGGGGTTGGAGTTGTCACAGCAGGAAAAATCCGCGCGTTGGCAATGCTCGCATTCGCCGCAACCGAGGATCGACACGGTGACGACCCGGTCACCTTTCTTGAACTGCGTGATGGCCGAACCGGTTTCCACCACTTCGCCCATGAATTCATGGCCGATGATGTCGCCGGCTTGCATAGACGGTACATAGCCGCCCAGCAAGTGCAGGTCCGAACCGCATACCGACGACAGCGTCACCCGCACAATGGCATCCCGGGGACTGAGAATGGAGGGATCATCGACGGTTTCGACTTGCAGTTTGTTGGGGCCTTGCCAAGTCAATGCGCGCATCAGGCAGCTCCTCCATTGATAGGCGTGGGTGACGGACCGGTTGATGGAGTGGCGGAGCTCGCCGGGTGGATGAACAGAAAATCCTTCTCGCCGCGGGGCCGGATCCTGTTGGTGATCACTTCGCCAGTTTCCAATTGCTGCTTGATGCTGCGCAGCAGGTGCAGCAAGGCTTTATCCGAGAACCTGGAGATGGCGGCGGCCAAGGCATAGCCGGCAGCGCCAAAGCAGGGCTGGCAGGCTACGATGATCTTGATCTGCGTGCCCCGGCCCGTCGGCGCATCGCTGAAATGCATCTGGATATCGTGTTTGAACCGGGTGCCCGGTGTGACCACCCAGTGCAACTTGCGACCTTCCTTGGGTTCGCTCTGCTCAAGATCGCAGTGCAAGATCTTGTCCCTCGGGCCATGGACCTCCCAGCGGTAGGTGCGCTCACCGGTCTGCTCGATGGTATCGACCCAAGGTACCAGAGCGCCCAGGTTGGCCGGATTGCGGCAGAACGCGAAGACTCCCTCCCTGGGTTTACCGATCGTGATGCTGCGGGAGATCACTTTGCTTGAATCCCACCCCCGATCCTGTTCGAAAGCCTGCTCGAACGGGCTGTGGGTGAGCGCTTGCTTGACCCGGCACGCGCCTGAGTAAGCGCGCCAGGCCGCGCAAGCCCCCAGCAGAACCTGAGGCCAACCCCTGAGTCCGCCCTGGCGCAACCCGGTGGCGATCAGCAGGGTGCCCGCCAATAGTGAAACTGCACGCTCCGGCATACCGAGATTGGGGTGCGAGGGACTCGGCACCGCAGCCCGGCCCGCTACCAGTGGTGGGCGTTCAGTCATGATGCTGCTCCTTATCAATCCAGAGGCGACATAAGGAATGAGCCGCCGCGGCTGTGGTTGTTCCATCGTCATCTCGGGTTTCCGATGAGTCGGATTCTCTTCCGGGGTGGTCGAAGGCTTCACTGCACGGTGCATGGCTTTGGGAAACGAGATGAGAAAGGCTGGCCCACAGGACGATTTTTTTTTGAAATCAAGGGGTTGTCAGCTTTGGCAAATGAGTACATAATTGCGCCCATCGAATGCGTTGGGGCGTAAAAAAACCTAACGTTTTCAAGGAGATAGCGCTTAGTCAGCGATTTTCTCCAGATCAGGTTAGTACACGGTTGATGTGGTTTCATTGCATCAGGCGTTTTGAGGCCGAATAGCAAAATGGTTATGCAGTGGATTGCAAATCCACCTACGCCGGTTCGATTCCGACTTCGGCCTCCACTATAAAAAAGCTCTGTAGATCGATGATTTACAGAGCTTTTTTCTTTCTAGGGCAATGAAGCTTTTTGTCTTGAAAACGACATGGGCAACCTTGCTTCGTCGAGGAGGGATGTATATATTTCGTCCCTCTGCTGTACCAGCCTCGATACTGCCGGATCTTCTGATCCGCCGTTTACTGGAGGCTTGGCCGCGCTACCGCCCGAATGGCGAAACTGGTAGACGCATGGGACTTAAAATCCCCCGCTCGTAAGGGCGTGCCGGTTCGATTCCGGCTTCGGGCACCATATAAAACAAAGGGTTGCGTGAGGTATCTCAGGCAACCCTTTTTGTTTGCACCTCAGTCTCCCGAGAGTGCGGGCCGCCCTCATAGCCGCCGCCTGAAGGCCTCAAGTATTTCCCGCATCCCCTTTTTCATCTGCAATTGCGCAATGGTGTCCAGCGGATACCAGAGGCAATCACTGATTTCATTCTGTGGCCTGGCCGCCCCGATGTCGCTGACTGAGGCCTCGAATACATGATGCAGGGTATCGCCGTCGCTGAGGCGCATCAGGTACAACAGGTTTTCGGCGCCCAAGCCAGTTTCTTCTGCAAGTTCTCTGAAGGCGGCATCGGCATGGCTTTCCCCGTGTTCGACGGCGCCGCCTGGCAAGGCCCAACGGCTATTGGGTTTGCGCACCAGCAAAATATGGCGATTTTCCTCGCAGATGACGGTCGCTCGAATTTTCATGGGCACGCTCGTTCAGTGACTGTCATTAAAGTGAAATATAAATGAAATATTAAAGCCCCGTCATCGTCAGTTCCAGCAACATATATAGGCTCATACCCTTACGACCGCAGCGCTGCGGAAAAGACTGAACTTCATTTTGTGCTTTGATTCGTCATCTGTCGGTTTTCCCGACCTTGCCTGCATTCATGACCGGCCATCGCCAAAAATGAATCAGATCCGAAAATAGGTATCCATCTTGGGTGGATGGCCGACCCCTGGGCAGTGGGGGAGAGAGGAAAGATGACTACTGTTGAAGATTTCAAAGTCAAATCCCATGAGCTCCTGGTGGAGCTCGACTCGGCGACATCGGAGATGATGACGCTCATTTGTGCCCATCAGATGTCCGGGGACGCTTGGGAAGAAGCCGTAAGGCGTCAGCACGAAGCTTATGAGCGATGGGTCGGTTATATGAACGAGCGCGCCTAGACCTGCCGAGCCAGATTCTTTGAACCGACCCGGAGAGCCTGTGCCTAATCAACAGTGACCTGTGTGGCTGATTCGTACCGGCCACCAGGCTCTGTACGAAAAACCTTGATACTCGTTCATGCTGCGTTGAAAACAGCCTGACCTTCGTCTCAAGACTTTTCGTACAGCGCCAAGAGACCGTCAGGAGGATTGGGCCATGTCTGAATTAGCCAGTTATTTCTGGATTGCTGCCGCGGTGCTTCTATTGCTCGTGGATTTGTGGGCGATCGTCAGCGTGTTTCGTAGTGACAAGTCGGCCGGGACCAAGGCGGGTTGGGCCTTGTTGCTGATCATTCTGCCGGTGCTGGGTTTGATCATCTGGGGCGTTGCCGGGCCAAGGGGGATCAAGGAAGGGCCCTCCTCGCCGGAGCACAGCAAAGGCTAACGGTTCTGCCAGCGGCCGCCGGTGCTTTCACAGTCTTTTTGTGCTTGTTGCAGTGGCTCGACGCGATGGTAATACCAGATGATTTGCGCATGATCGGGAATGTTGACCGAGCCACCGCCGCTGTCTTTGCTGGTGGCGCTCCTTTTCGCGGTTTTCTGCATCTATCAATTTCGAGGTGCAATAGAATTCCGCATTCCATCGGCTTTCCAGCCGGTAGAACTCAGGAGAAGCTGGGCTGACGCAAAGCGCTAGCGGAACTTGGGCAAAGGCCGTTCAATGGGCTTGAGGGATGACAGTGCGTGCTGGATCGATGGAACGTCTTTATCGATATCGTTCAGGCGATCCCGGATACGCATGGCAGTCGGGTGCCCGCCATTGTGGTCGACCCAGTCGGCAATTTCCTTGCAAGCCGCCGTCAGGCGGGTCTGGCGCGATTCCAGCAGGGTGAGCAGGGTGGTGATGGACTCTTTTTCAGACATGTCACACCTCCATTCAGGGTTGATGAGGCAGCACGAAACCCGCCGCAGACGGGTCGTACTGTCGTTTAAGCGTAGTTCAGTTATTGCCGGTTTGCCGGGGGATACGGCGCCCGGCGGGTAGCCGGCGCCGAATGATGAAGGTCACGAAATCAGCCGGACTCCTTGATCCAGGTGGGCGCGACGCTCGCTCGCCAGCGCACGTCGGTGATGCCATATTTTTCCGCAAGGGGTTTGGTAACCCGCTTGACTTTCTCCCTCCCGAATTTGGGTATGCGCCCGACACCTGCGTCGCAACTGGCCCAATGCCAAGCTTCGGAGTTATTCATCGCTTCGGCTCGAATGATGAATGACTTGGGCTCGCCATGGAGCATGTAATCGATGATGTAAAGCGATGGCCCGCCCATAAATCCTCCCTAATTAGTCCTATACGGATGGATGCGGAGGCGTTCGGAAAATTCAATCCAATTTCCGGACGGTCGAAATAGACCGGTCAGGCGCCAGGCCTGGTCAATGACAAGCGAGACGAAGCAGTGCTCACCGCCAGGAACCAAACCCGGTTAACCTTCTCCAAGGTGGGCTTCAAACATCATGCGCCAGGGAGCGGAGGCGTAGCAGTGCGGTATTACCTAAAGGCAGAACATGAAAAACATCGCCAGGGCGCTGGTCATTGCGGTCATCGCCAGCGGTTTGTCGGGGTGCATCGGCTCACCCATCGAATTGACTGCGCAAACCGAGCAACGTTTGCGTGAACAACCCCCGATCCGTTTCCTGCTGACCTTCGATGACGGTCCGAGCGCATCCTCCTTCTGGAACCCGAGCATTGACGTATTGGATGCCCTTGCACAGAACCCGGTCCAACCCGGGATCAAGGCAGTATTCTTTGTCCAGACCCGTGCCTGGCGCGCCGGCGATAGCGATATCGGCCGCTCGGTGATGCATCGTGAGCAAAGCGAAGGTCACGTACTGGGTTTTCATACGGCCACCCATTGGCACACCAATCATCGCTCCCTGAGTCCCGAGGACCTGGAACAGTCGCTCATCGACGGTGGAACCGACATTGCTGCCATCACCGGTGCGGCGCCGACCCTGGTAAGGCCGCCGTTCTGGAGTTATGACCGGCGCACGTTCGCGGCCTACCAACGGCATGGCATGCATGTACTGCTCACCGACCTGAGTGCCAACGACGGCAAGATCTGGGGGATTACCGTCAGTCCGCGACGACGGATCAACCTGGTCCGCCAGCTCTCCGAAGTGCGCGAGCGCATCGCGGCCGGGCAATTGCCTGCAGTCGATGGCGTGATTCCGGTGGTTGTGACGTTCCACGATCTCAATCGCTATACCGCTCGACACGCCCGGGAATACCTGCAGATCCTGATCGACAGCGCCAGGGTTACGGGCGTGAGGACCGACGCCAAGCCATTCTATGACGATCGCCAGGCGCTGACGCGGGCGGCCATGGCGCGTACGGTCAAGGAAAGCGGCCAGCCGGTGCGCTTGCCCGGCCTGTGGGATTGGCTTTGGGACTCGGATTCGCACTGAAGGATGTGGCGACGTTCGGTCGTCTCTACGGCGCAACTGAGTGTAAGGTAGGCGATGTAACCCTTGGTCCTACCGGAGGAGGTGACGATGAGTACCGCAATGCTGACGAAAATGCACATCAACGGTTATGACGTTCTCAGCGTAAACAGCGGCCCATGGAGAGTCTGTACCCAGGCTGACCGGTTGGGTTCCTTCGCTTCGCGTGAAGAAGCACTGGCTTACGCCGCGGCGTTGCCGACCAGGAGAGACCGCGAGGCGCGGGCGACGAACGCCAAATAACCGCGGCGGACGCTAACCCCGTGGGAACGGGCTGCCCGCGAAGGCATCGGCAGATCCAGCCTCGATGCAACTGAGCCAACGCCATCGCGAGCAGGCTCGCTCCCACAAGTATTCCGAGTGATCACACCAGCTGTGTTTGCCAGCAAGACCTGTGGGAGCGGGCTTGCTCGCGATGGCGTCGGCACGTCCACCAACGATGTTCGCCTTGCTCAGGGCTGCGCCAGTTCCAGCGGAATCTCCAGCGTGAAGAGGGCGCCTTGACCAGGTCCGTCACTATGGACATGGAGACGGCCATTCATCTCGACTGCTGCCAAGGCGCAGCTGTGCAAACCGAACCCATGGCCATCCTTGCGAGTCGTGAATCCGTGATTGAAGATGCGGGCCAGATTATCGGGGGCAATACCTTCACCTAGATCCTTGACGCTGAGGCATAGCGTTGTCCGGTCGATGATCCGTATGCCCAGGGTCATCTCCCGTGGTTCGGGCACATGGGACATTGCGAACTTTGCATTACTGATCAGGTTGATCAGAACCAGCAGCAGCCTGTGTTTATCGCCCAGGATCATGGGCGTGTCTTGATATTCCTTGATGACAGTGACGTGGTGCCGGCTCAGCGCACCCGAGTTCATACGTAATGCATCTTCGAACAAGTCACTGACATTGAGCGGTTCGATCAGCCGTGCCGCCCCGGCATAGGATTGTTGTGTGGTGACAATTTCCTTGATGTGGTCGACGCTCTTGGTCAGCTGCGCCAGTTCATCGATGAGCAATGCTTGCTCGGCGGCGATGGAATCGACCAGTTCGTTGAAGTAACGGGGGAGCAACTTGCCCTTCTCATCGAGGGTAATGAACTGGCCCAGGTCGCCGGCGTGTTCATTCATCATATTGACCGCTTTTCCGAGTCCCAGTGTCTTGCTGTTCTTCAATTTGCGGGTAACGAGCTCCGCGGAAATGTTCACGCTGTTAAGCACGTTCCCGACGTTGTGCAGTACGTTGGTGGCGATCTCGGCCATGCCCGCCATTCGCGCCGCGTCCACGAGCTCACGCTCGGCCTCCATCAGTTCACGAGTGCGCTCTTCGACCCGTTCCTCCAGTCGTTCATTGGACGACTGCAACGCCTGGTTGATCAGGTTGATGACGGCGTAGCTGCGCACCAATCGTACGGCCAGGTAGATCATCAGCAACGCCATGAGCGTGGCGCACACGCCCAGGTAGATGTGATATTGACGTTCTGTTTCAGCTGTCCGGCGCTGTGTCTCATTCAACAGTTCATTGATGTTATCCAGCTCCTGGGCCACCGGAATCACGTTGATGCGGTCAAGCAGATCATTGACGATCGGCTGCTCCTCGATAATCGACCGGACATGCTGCGTCAGCGTGATAAAGGGAGGCTGGTAGGAGGCGGGCAACTGCTGGATGTAGTTCTTCAGCTCGTCCAATTGACTCTCTATCTGCCTGGCTTTGTCTGATGTGACATACGCCGCGTACTCCAGGGTCGTCAAGGTCAGTTCAAGGACATTGGAGGCAGCTGTCAGACGCTCCGTCGCACTGCCGATGTTCAACGTCTTGAGCAGTGCCTGAATGTCATCCTCGGCCGTGGGCAACGCATCCAGGGCTGTACGCAAGCTAGCATTGTGCTGTTCGAACTCTTCTACCAGCAGGGTCTTGTTCTTGATCGCGTCGACATAACCCTGGCGCCTGGAGTTCCAAAGTGCGGCCAAGGGGCCTGCGTTGTTGAGCTGTTCCAGTTGCTCCCATCGACTGCCCGCTTCCGGCGGCGGCGCCAGCGACAGGTTGTTATTGACGCCGATCTTCTTCCTCAGAATCTTGACGTTCCAGTTGGCGTCGGACTGTTTGAGTTGCCGGATGAAATCACGAGATTCGAAGTAGGTTGTGGTGTCGTACGTATACGACTTGATCAGAAAGAATATCAAGGCCGAGAAAACGGCCAGCGCGACAGCCAACAAGGCAGGCCACTTATATTTTTGGATAATTGTGGTCACGCTGTTCTCCTGTCCGGGATGTTGATCGACGGATTCGCCGGGCTTCCGGATCGGGCAAGGTTTTCAGGGGGTGGGACGATGAGCTGAAGCTGTATGGATCGGATGGGATGGCGCGCTGGCCTGTTTATGCCTGGGTACACGTTGAGCTCCCTGCTAACGATGAACTGTGGGTTCGTCATTCAGGCCAGTGTAGCGCTAACGGGGAACGGGGCGATGTTCCTGCTGGGAAACAGGCGCGGCCATGGCGGGCCGCGCCGCAGAATCACTTGGTGTCGATAAAGGGCAGGGTGCCACCGGGCAGCACGGTGGTCGGCAGGACTCCGTTCCAGCGCTCGGCCTTGGTCAGTTCCACCAGGTTCTGGTTGCTGGCCAGCGCCTGAGCCCGAGCCTTGATCGCCTCGGCTTCGGCCTTGCCGCGCAATTCGGTGGCCAATGCATCCGCCTTCGCCTGGGCGATCTGCGAGTCGGCTTCCGCCTGGGCCTGGGTCACGCGAATCTGTGCCTGGACCTGCTCAGTGGCGAGCTGTTGCTCGCGGGTCTTGACCTGGACTTCCGCTGCCATGCGCGCTTCGATCGCTTTCTCGTAGGCGTCACTGAAATCGATGTTCTCAACCTGGACGCTGTCGATGATCACAGGGCCGGTGATGGTGGACTTGATGGCGCTCGAGATATCGTTGACCAGCTGGACGCGGTTCTGCACAGCGGCCACGGCATTGAACCTGCCGAACACGTTTTCTACCTGGGTCGGCACTTGCCGGCTGATCATCCGGTCGCGAATACCTTCGATATCCTTGAACTGGCTGTAGACCTTCGCCACGTCCGCCGGGGCTATGTGCCAGGACACCGACACCTTGAGCTGGGCGGACTGTTGATCCTTGCTGTAGGCCTGGAGGTCTTCATAGGAAGTGACCTGGCTTTGTACGCTGATCAGGCGCACGGATTCGATGAAGGGCGCCTTGAACGACAATCCTGGCTCCACGACTCCGACCAGCGCGCCGTTGCGCAGAAGTACGCCGCGCTCGGTTTCGTCGACCGTGTACCAGCTGCCAAAGAATACGCATAACAGGACGATGGCCATGATTGCTGCAACGAGAGAGCCGATGGTTTTGCGGGTCACTGTTCTTTCCTTGAGTGAGGGCTGCGCGCGATGCGCCTTGTCCGGTACTGAAGTCGACGGCCGCTTTCTGGACGCCAGACACGAAAAAGCCCTGAATTATCAGGGCTTTAACGTACAAATATGGCGGAGGCGATGGGATTCGAACTCATGGACCTGTTACAGTCGACGGTTTTCAAGACCGTTGCCTTAAACCACTCGGCCACACCTCCGTATTGCGTTGCGGGCGCCATAATACCCGAATGAAACACACTGTCAAACTCTCTGCGTAGCTTGTTACAGGGCGTCTGTTATGATCCTTACCACTGAATGTTTCAAACCGGAGGAGTGTCGCCATGCGCGAACAGGATTACGCAGTGAACAACAGCGTGCAGGCCGAGCAGCTAGAGGTTAGCCGCGTCCTGCGCAACACTTATGGCTTGCTGGCACTCACGCTGGCTTTCAGCGGTGTGATGGCTTACGTCGCCCAGCAGATGCATGTCGGCTACCCGAACGTGTTCGTGGTGCTGATCGGCTTCTATGGGCTTTTCTTCCTGACCAACAAACTTCGCGATTCGGGCTGGGGCCTGGTTTCGGCGTTCGCCCTGACCGGCTTCATGGGTTTCATACTTGGCCCGATCCTCAACCTTTACCTCAAGATGCAGGGCGGTGCTGAACTGGTCAGCTCGGCTTTTGCCATGACCGCGCTGGTGTTCGGTGGGCTGTCGGCCTATGTACTGATTTCCCGCAAGGACATGAGCTTCCTGGGGGGCTTCCTCACCGCCGGTTTCTTTGTACTGGTTGGGGCGATGCTGGTCAGCTTCTTCTTCCAGATCAGCGGTCTGCAATTGGCGATCAGCGCAGGTGTCGTATTGTTTTCCGCGCTGATGATCCTGTACCAGACAAGCGCCATCATCCATGGCGGCGAGCGCAACTACATCATGGCCACCATCAGCCTGTATGTATCGATCTACAACCTGTTTATCAGCCTGTTGCAGTTGTTTGGCCTGATGGGCCGCGACGACTGATTGCATACGCTACCCAAAGCCCGCTTCGGCGGGCTTTTTTTCGCCCGCGGTTTGTGTTGTGGCTAATTGCCTTGAAAGTGCCGCTATGTGATGGCGGCTTCAAAAAAATGATCTACACCTAGGGCAAGGGAGCGGTATTGCCAGGAAGGTGAAATGGACCGTTTGGCCATGCGCAGTCTCGCATCAACCGTTGAGGCACTTGTGTTCGGCGACCGAGCCTGGACCGACCGTGCCCGGCCTCAAGCCGAAGGAGCTAACTGACAACTATTGAAAGTGGACCGTGACGGGCTTGGCGCCGTGCCGCCTGGAAACAGAAGGAGGTCCTGCGCATCGGTCAGGAGGCCGATGAGAGGGCGCTTCCCTATAAGGAGATATCTGATGACCCATCCTCAAGGAAAAGCCGCTGCATTTCTGATCCTGGCAGGCGCGATGTCCGTGACCAGCGCCCACGCCGGAATCTTCCCTGATTTTGGCTATGCCCCCCCAAAAAGTGACTACTCTGGAGAGCTTTTCCAGCTCAGTCAGAACTATCCCACCATGGCGCCGGGCGCATCTTCGATGCCGGCGTTCTTCAAGCAGCTACCCAAGACATTCTCCAACGACTTTGAAACCTGGCGCCCGTATATGAACGAGGCGAAGAAATACTGCCTGGAGGGCAATATCGGCATTGGCTGGAATGTGCAGAAGAACAAGGTTCGCCAGTGGTACCACATGCCTTGGCAGCATTACGGTCTCAATGGCCGCGAGGGCATTCACGGGCTTACCAAGGAGGCGCCAATCCAGCCCCAGCAGTTGGCGAGTACGCAAACCGGCAGCGGGCAGACCTATGCGGTGGGTATCTACAATGACATAGGGGCCTACACCATTGGCCAGGTCTGGAAAGACCCGCAGAACCCCGATCCGAGCTACACCTCCAAACCCAAGGGCTTTGGTAACGGCACGGTCGTGTGCAAGGCGCTGTTTGCCGATATCGATGTCAGTACGGTGCCGTTCCTGGCCAACCCATTGCTGTGGAAGGCTTACACCGCCAAGACGTTCACCTCGACAAGCCGTGCCGTGACCAATGTTGCGCTGATACAGATGGACATTGCTGTGCGCGACACCCGGGTGAGCGATACCGGTTGGCTCTTCGGAACCTTCCAATACAACGGCGCCATTACCGGTAAAGCGAATTGGGACAACCTGGTGCCGGTGGGAATCATGTGGGGGAACGATCCCCAGGAGAACGGCCATGCTTTCACCAACCCAACACCAACCGAAACCAAAATCAACAAGGCGTTGAAGCAGACCGCAATCAATGCCAATACCAAGGAACTGCCGCCGACCCATCTGGGGTGGAACGGGCGCCTCAATGGTCCGGTGGACAATCCCCAAGCGTCCTGCACGAGCTGCCACATGACCGCGGAATACCAGCAACGGGCGCTGATGAACCCGACGTTCCAGGCCAATCCGCCGCCGGTCGGGGGTGATGTCTGGATGCAGTGGTTCCAGAATATTCCGGCCGGACAGCCTTTTACACCGAGCGCACAAAGCACCGACTACAGCTTGCAGTTGTCCGGTGCCCTGGCCAACTTCTATAACTGGAAGTGCAACCTCAGCGGGGTTTATGCGGACAAGAAAAATGTGTGCGACAAGGCACAGCCACTTACGTTGATGAAAGAGAGTAATGTGCCCGAGGAGCAGGTGCACAAGGTACAACGCAGCCCGGAACCGGAATGACGTGAGCCCGGCCTCGGTCCGTCGCCGAGGCCGGATCCGACTCAGGCCATCGGTGGCAGGCGCCGCTTGACCGGGGTCTTCTTGACGATGGCAGTATTGGTTTCGGCAAGGACGTTGAGCTTGTCCAGCACCGTATCCAACTGTTCCATCGAGCGAACGTGCAGCCGGGCAATGAAGCAATCGTCGCCGGTCACCTTGTCACATTCGGTAAATTCGGCGATGGCCTGGATCTGCCGTTCCACTTCCTGTAACTGCCCCGGTAACGGGCGGATACGGACAATGGCCTGGAGTTGGTAGCCGAAACACTTCGGGTCTACCTCAACGGTATAGGCCCTGAGCACGCCGCGTTCCTCAAGCCGCCGCAGGCGCTCGGCCACGCTGGGCGAGGAGAGGCCGCTCAGGTTCGCCAGGGCCTTGAGCGAGCGCCGTGAGTCTTCCATCAACGCGCTGATGAGAATCTGGTCAATATCGTCGGTCATCTCGACTCCGTTAGGCGATTGGCTGAAGTTGCCTTGAAAAAAAAGGTCGAATGCCAGTTTAGCCTTTTTCAAACCATGGAGAAGCCCTTCACTGCCTTGTCATACTGTGCTCCACTTGCTGAAGGAGCCTGATGATGGACAAGACCTTACGTCGCGGTTCGCTGGAAATGACCGCCGCCATGTTGATTTCCGGAACCATCGGTTGGTTCGTGCTGGTTTCCGGCCTGCCGGTGCTGGATGTAGTGTTCTGGCGCTGCGTGTTCGGCGCGGCAACCTTGTTGTTGATTTGCGCCGGTTTCGGCTTTTTACGCCGGGACATCCTGACCCGAAGGACATTTCTGCTGGCGGTGCTCAGTGGGGTGGCGATTGTCGGTAACTGGGTGTTGCTGTTCGCTTCTTACTCACGGGCCTCGATTGCAATCGGTACCGCGGTGTACAACGTCCAGCCGTTCATGTTGGTGGGGTTGGCTGCGCTGTTCCTGGGGGAGAAAATCACCGCGCAAAAATTGTTCTGGCTGGCGGTGTCGTTTCTCGGGATGCTGGCGATTGTCAGCGCCCACGGTGAGCAAGGGCAGGGCAACGGCGAGTATCTGGTGGGTATCGCCCTGGCACTTGGGGCTGCGTTGCTGTACGCGATTGCCGCGCTGATCATCAAGCGCTTGACCGGTACGCCACCGCATTTGATTGCGCTGGTGCAGGTCAGCACCGGGGTATTGCTGCTGGCACCCTGGGCAAACTTCTCGGCTTTGCCGCAACAGCCAGAGGGCTGGGCCAGTCTCGTCACCCTCGGCATGGTCCACACCGGGGTCATGTATGTGCTGCTGTACAGCGCGATTCAGCGCTTGCCGACCGCGATCACCGGCGCGCTGTCATTCATCTATCCGATCGCGGCGATCTTCGTCGACTGGTTCGCCTTCGGCCATCGCCTCGAACCGCTGCAATGGCTGGGTGTCGCGGCGATCCTGCTGGCGGCTGCCGGCATGCAGCAGGGCTGGGGCATCAAGGCGCGGCGTCCAGCCCTGCAGTAACGCGGGTCAGAAGATGTAGTCGGTGGTCAGGAAGTTCGAGTCCCGCTCGCGGATGATGTCGCTGATCAGTGCCTTGTTGCTCTCCTGGAATTTGGTCGCTACCAGAGTGCGGATCGAAAAGGTACGCAACGCATCGTGCACCGACAAGGTGCCCTCGGCCGAATTCTTCCGGCCGTTGAACGGGAAAGTATCCGGCCCGCGTTGGCACTGGGCATTGATATTGATGCGCCCGACCTGGTTGGCGAATGTGTCCACCAGCCTGCCGACTTCAGCCGGATGAGTGCCGAAGATGCTCAGTTGCTGGCCGAAGTCGGACTCCAGCACGTAGTCGATCACTGTGTTGAGGTCGCGATAGGGCACGATGGGCACGACAGGGCCGAACTGTTCCTCGTGATAGACCCGCATCGCGGTGTTTACCGGATAGAGCACGGCGGGATAGAAGAATGAACTGCGAGATTCGCCGCCGTGTGCATTGGTCACCGCCGCACCCTTGGCCACCGCGTCGTCGACCAGGGAACGCAGGTAATCGATCTTGCCGGCCTCGGGCAGCGGCGTCAGTGCCACACCGTCCTCCCACGGCATGCCCGGCTTGAGGGCGGCGAGCCTGGTGTTGAATTTCTCGATGAACGCGGGTGCCACGTCTTCATGGACGAAGAGGATTTTCAGTGCGGTGCAGCGTTGGCCGTTGAATGACAGCGAGCCGGTCAGCGCTTCGCTGACGGCATTGTCGAGGTCGACGTCCGGCAACACCAGTCCCGGGTTTTTCGCATCCAGCCCCAGGGCGGCACGCAGGCGGTGTGGGCGCGGATGGAGTTTCTTCAGGTCGCTGGCGGCCTTGTTGGTGCCGATGAAGGCGAAGATGTCGATCTTGCCGCTGGCCATCAACGCGCTGACGGTTTCCCGGCCGCTGCCGTAGATCACGTTGATTACGCCCGCCGGGAAACTGTCGCGGAAGGCTTCCAGCAGCGGACGCACCAGCAGGACGCCGAGCTTGGCCGGCTTGAATACTACGGTGTTGCCCATGATCAAGGCGGGAATCAGGGTGGTGAAGGTTTCGTTCAACGGGTAATTGTAGGGCCCCATGCACAGGGCCACGCCCAGGGGAACGCGACGGATCTGCCCGAGGGTGTCCTGCTCCAGCTCGAAACGACTGGAGCGCCGGTCGAGCTCCTTGAGGGCATTGATGGTATCGACGATGTAGTCACAGGTGCGGTCGAACTCCTTCTGGGAGTCCTTGAGGTTCTTGCCGATCTCCCACATCAGCAACTTGACGACGGTTTCGCGCTGCTCGCGCATGCGTGTCAGGAAAGCCTCTACGTGCCGGATGCGCTCAGCTACCCGCATTGTCGGCCACGGGCCCTGGCCGCGGTCGTAAGCCCGGACGGCAGCGTCCAGGGCGGTGAGGGCGGTCTCGGCATCGAGCAGCGGCGTACTGCCAAGTACGACCTGTTCATCACCTTGTTCACCGGCCAGGCATACCGGGCTGCGCACGACGGCCAGCGGTCCCGGCCAGGTCTCGAGGACACCATCGACCAGGTATTCACGCTGCTCGATCCGCTCTTCGAGGCGATAGGCCTGGGGAATATCGGTGGGACTGGGAAACAGATCGGCGAGAAGGTTGGTTGTGGTCATGTCGTTACTCCCTCAAAGAAATGAACCCTGACGACTGACCGTCGTCTTCGCTTCCAGGGTTATACGCCTTAATGGGGGGAGTTTTTAAGTGGCAAGGGCCGGCAGCTGCGTTTTTGCCGACCCGGATGCGCAATGCTACTCACTTGAGACTTGCGCAGTTCATTGTGGCGAGGGGATTTAGCGAAACGTCGCACCGCCCCGCTGGGCTGCGATGCAGTCCCTGAATACAGGCATCGTGTTGTGCCGAGCTGATCGCATTCAGGCTTTCTGGGACTGCTGCGCAGTCCAACGGGGATAAATCCCCTCGCCACAGTTCGGGGTCTCACCAACGCATCCGTACGCCCAGGCTGGCAATGACGCCATTGAGGTCGTTGTCGTCGACGTCGCTGCTGTAATCGGCGCTGACATACAGGCTTACCACGGGCGTGACCCGGGCGACCAGGCCCAGGCCCAGCTCGACGGTGGAGGATTTGCGACTACTGCTGATCTTGTCAACCTTGCCCAGGGATAGGGTGTCGGCGCTCTGGACGGTGTGCCACAAGTTGGTCCGCACGTAAGGCTCCACGCCCAGGCCGTTGACCTCGTAAGTACCTTTGAGCCGTGCCCCCACACGCCCGCTCCAGGTCCTCAGTGCACTGCTGTTGCCATCCTCGGCGTTACCGGTGTCGAGGGTCACACGCTGGTTGATCAACTGTGCCTGGGGCTCTACCACCCAGTTGTCACTGATGCCAATGGGAAAGCCGCCTTCGACCGACAGCGTGACGGCATGGCCCTCGGCCGCCTGGCGCTGGCCCTGCTCGGTGCGGCTGTAACCGTTGACCCTGCCGCCACTGGCGCTCAGGTCCACATGCCAGCCAGTGGGGCCAGTGAGGCTCCAGTAGGCACCCAGGTTCGTTCCTTGCAGATTCAACGCGTCTTTGCCCGGTTCGGCCATGGCCGGGCTTACCAACACGCCGCCGACATTGGCGATGATCTGGTTCTGGCCACCGATCAGGCCCATGCGCTGGGTATGGCCATTGTCGTTGGAAAGCGTGAACAGCCCGGGGCTTTTGTCGGATGCCGAGTCGGTGTTGATGAGGGTGGCATTCGGGTTGTCGGAGGGTGTCTGGCCGTACCTGGATTGCGGCGATTGCTCGACGGGCCAGGCCATGACCTCCATGGATGAGCACAGCAACAACGAAGTGGACACGGCGTAAAAGGTGGTCGTGATTTCTTGTGAGCGGGGGGAAGTTCTCATGGGGGTCTGCCTTGCAATCGCATGCGTCTCTCGCTTAGGGCGTCTCTCCTACCCCGAATGAGGGGCGACCGAACGGATTGAGGCAAGTCTCGGGCGGCCCGCCGCAACGGGTTCCCGAGGCCTGCCCCTGACTGTATTTCCGGGGGTAGTACGGTGTAGTCAAGAAGACCGATGTCATCGCGTCAAGAAACTGTGCGATGAGTGGCTATATGAAATCAGCTCAAATAAATAGCTGATTCTTTTCAGTTATCCGTAGAGCAGAATGACGTCAAATCACCGTCGTGAGTGGCCGCCTCAATGTCACCAACTGACCCGCACACCGAGATTGCCCGCCACGCTGCGTTGCTGGTTGCTGTCCAGGTTGTTGCTGTAGTCCGCGCTGGCGTAGACGCTGACCGAGGGCGCCAGGCTTACGATCACGCCGACCCCCAGATCGCCGGTGGAGGCGCGCTGTTGGGTTTCGACCCGCTCGGTGTTGTCGAACGTCACTGTGTCGGTGCCGGAAAAGGTGTGCCACAGGTTCGCCCGCAGATACGGTTCGACGGGCATGCCACTGACCTGATAGTGGCCCTTGAGCCGGGCGCCGAGGCGGCCGGTCCAGGCACTGTCGGAATCGAATTCGACCCTGGAGATCCCGTCGTCCTGGGTGTCCAGGGATATTTTCTGGTGGATGACCTGGACCTGTGGTTCCAGGACCCAATCAGCGGCTAAGGCGAATGGATAGCCGGCCTCTGCGGAAAGCGTCAGGGCGTGCCCACGATTGTCGATCTTGAGACCGCGTTCGGAGCGATTGTCGCCGTCCAGCCGCGTGCCCATCACGACCGCATCGACGTAACCGCCAGAGGGATCGGCGAGCGTCCAGTAGAGCCCGTAGCTGTTGCCGTCGAGTTCTATCTTGCCGGCGCGTCGGCCTCGGAAGCCCAGGTTGAAGCCGTCGACGTTACCGTTCAGTTCCGTGTGGCCGACGAAGAAACCGATGCGTTGGGTCTGGCCGCCGGACATCGGCGAGCTGTACAGGTCGTTGCCCACCTGGAAGCCTTTGATGGAGCCGTCGAACCGAGGCGAGACCGTACCGGCCCAGGCCTGGTCCAGATCCTTGCCATAGACCCGGCCCCAACCCGCGCCGAACGCACCGGTTTCGTTGAGCAGGCGCTGGTCGCCCTGGCGGTCATGGAAGGTGCCCAAGGCCATCAGGGTCAGTTGCGCGGCGGCAGGAGGCAACACCGACCAAGTGGGCACTTCCGGGCGATACAGGGGAATAGGCGCGGCGCCCGGCACGGCAGTGGGCAGCGCAGGCAAACCCGGGCTGGCCGCCGCCACCGGGCCGGCGACCACGGTCGAGCGCAGGTACCAGTTGTTGTCATTGCCGTTCACGCCGCCCTTGAATAGACGGTAATCGAAGGCGCCGGCCGACACCGCATTAGCCAGCGAAAACGCGCCACTGTCGCTGACCGCGCCGCCTTGGGCCTGGACCAGCTCGATGCCGTTCTGCGTGGTCAGTGCGCCCGCGCCCCCCAGATTCGTGACCGTGATGGCGGTGGTTCCCGTGAGCGTTCCACCGTTGACCACCAGCTTGTCGCTGGGGGAATCATCGGCCCCCAGGACCGATTGCAGGCGTAGCTGGCCGTTGTTACCGACGTAGTTACCCTGCACGGTGAGGGTGTCGCTGGTGCGGCTATTGCCCTGGGTAAGGTCCACCGTCCCGCCGTTGTTGAGCGTTGCCAGTTGGCCGGCGGCGAACGGTGTGAGGCTGCCCTGGGTCGAGGTCAACACGCTGCTGCCATCGAGGGTGAGGGTGCCCGTGGCGGTGGCGCTGTCGCCCAGGACCAGAGCGTCATTCAGGTCCAGGCGCGAACCCTGGGTGAGGTTGACGCTCTCCCAGTTGACGTAACGAGCGCCCGTACTGGAGGTGCTGCCTTCAAGGGTCAGGACGTCCTGGCCCAACCCGCCGTTCAGGCTTGGGGTGATGGCGAGCGTCGTTTCATCGAGACCGCCCAACAGCGCCGTGTCATTGCCGTCGCCCATCAGAATGGCAGAGTGGATCAGGCCGCCGCTCCACTGCAACTGGTCATCTCCGGCACTGGCTCGGACCTCGCCGATGATCTCGCCACCGCTGACAGTAATGCTGTCATTGCCGCCACTGACGCTGACGTTGCCGCCGATGCGTCCCGCAGACAGGATGATGGTGTCCTGGCCGAAGCCGGTCACCAGGTTACCGATGATCTGGCCGCCCGACATGTCGAAGAGGTTGTCATCGAGCTTCATATCGACCCGGCCGATCGTACCGCCGCTCATGTGCGCGATATCGCCGTCTTCGAACGCATCGACAATGGTGCCGCCGGACATCGTGAAGGTATCGAGGCCGTCACCCTGGGACAGGGACAGGATGCGGCCGCCCGTCATGAGAAAGTCGTCGGCCTCGGAGCCTTGGCTGACGTCACCGTCAATCACACCGTTGGCGTGGATTTCGATGTGATCGGCACCATCGTCAAACGTGACGTCGCCCTGGATGACGCCACTGCCGTTGGCAGGCATCGTCAGGCTGTTGTTGCCTGAAAGGTCCGTCAGCCCGGGGCTGGTGCCGCTGTCGCAGACATAGGTGTCATTACCTGCGGTTGGCGTCAGCGTACAAGCCGCCATGGCGGTGGAAAAGGGCAGCAGGAAGGGGGTCGATATCCATAAGGCATTGAACAGCCGCTTGAAAGCGTGATCTTGCGAGCTCATGTGCTATCCCTCTGCATCGGCATTCGAGGAACGCCGGTTTCAGCATCGGCTGCACGACAGCTGGCACACTGGGCCTGGCAACGCTCGCTGTATGGGATGGCACCGTAACAATGAAAAATATACGTCGCTACTGTCAGAACTTACAGGTGGCCCGTTGTCATCAACGATTCGTCACCGGGTTCACAGATGCACTTCCACTGACAGCGGCAAGTGATCGCTCAGGTGTGTCCAGGGCTTGCTTCCGAGGATTCTCGGGCCATGGCTGGTGGCGTTTCGCAAGTAGATACGGTCCAGGCGCAGCAGGGGGAAACGGGCCGGGTAGGTTCTGGCCGGACGGCCGTGGTGGTGTTCAAAGGCTTCATGCAGATACTGACGCTTGGCAAGGGTGATATTGCCGCGCAGTTGCCAGTCGTTGAAGTCGCCGGCGATGATCACCGGAGCGTCCTCGGGCAGGGATTCGAGCAATTGACAGAGCAGTTTGAGCTGCAGTTGACGATGGCTTTCCAACAGGCTCAGATGCACGCAGATACCATGGACTTCGGCATGGCCCGGCACGTCCAGCACGCAGTGCAGCAAGCCACGTCGCTCCGGGCCGGTGATTGAGACGTCGAGGTTGCGGAACTGGCGGATCGGGTATTTGGACAGCAGCGCGTTCCCGTGATGGCCGTCGGGGTACACCGCGTTGCGGCCGTAGGCGAAGTCGCTCCACATGCTGTCGGCAAGGAATTCGTACTGTGACGTTTGGGGCCAGTTGTCGTAACGCGAGGCATGGCGGTCATGCTCGCCGAGGACTTCCTGCAGAAAAACCAGGTCGGCACCAGTACTGCGCACCGCTTCACGGAGTTCCGGCAGGATGAAACGGCGATTGAGGGCGGTGAAACCCTTATGGGTGTTGACCGTCAGTACCCGTAGCCGATGGACCGCCGCAGGCGAGTCCAATGGCACCGATTCGACAGCTTGCCAGTCGGGATCGCGAGTCACGTTCACTCCTGAATCAGACGTACCTGTTCATGCGACTGACGGGCAGCATCGGCAGTTCCGGATATTTGCTGCGTTTTCGCGGACCGGCTCGTGTCGATAGAGAAGAATGGCGTTCACAGAACTGCGTTGGAACCTGTGGGAGGGGGCGTGCTCGCGGAAGCGGTATGGCAGTCACAAAGATGTTGAATGTGCATACGCCTTCGCGAGCGAGCCCGCTCCCACAGGGATCACTGGTGTTCACAGCATCCGCTGTGGCAGTCGGGGTCTAGATGAACACGATCTCGTACGGCAGCCCCATGCGATCCAGGATGACCCGCGGCACCAGCGGTGCGATGCCGCTGGCGGGTTCGCCGTTGAGCTGGCTGGCGTAGGCGTGCATCGCGTGGCGTTTGCGGGCGGTGGTCCAGACGTCCAGGCGCAGTTTTCGTGCGCGGTGCCAGGGAATCTTGTTCTGCTCGCGAACCGGCCAGTGCCAGGCCCACACCGGCAGCTCGTTGAACGTCGCTCCCACGCTTTCGGCTGCCAGGGCTCCGGCGCGGCCGACGGCTTCGTGATCGCTGTCGCCGTCCTTGCGCCAGGTGCTGAATACCACATCGCCGGGTCGTAGGTAATGCCCGATGAAGGCGGTCAGTTGTGCCTCATGTTCGGTCAGGGCTTTTTCCGGGAAGCCGCCGCGTACCCACTGCAGACCGTGGTCCGACACGCCCAGGCGATGCAGGGCATCCACGCTTTCCTGGGGATGGGGCCGATAGATGCGCAGGCGCTCATCGGTCCACAGCGGCGAAGGGGAGTGGTTGAGGTCCCCGTCGGTGACCGAGATCAGCAACATCGGATAGTCCAGGTTGCCAAGCAACTGGAGCAACCCGCCGCACGCACCGATTTCATCGCCAGGGTGCGGGGAGAGGATAACGGCACGGGTGCCGGCAGGGATGAGTGTCTGGGTGCTGATGATGGGAATATCGGCCAACTGGGGCGAGCTGTTCCAGATTTGCGGGTGCTGCCGGCCTTGCGAGCGAGAGGCAAGTTTCATGGGGTACGTCCTTGTCGTATTCAATCTTTCAGCCACGCATCGGGCCGATTGCCCGGGCGCCCCGAAGGGGCTGGCTGTGATCTGCAGTGTTCCGAATCCTGGAATACCGCCTGCGAAGTATTGACCATGACGCTCGATTCGTCGCGTCACTTGTGTATCTGAACTGCAATTTTTTATTCGAACTGGACTGCGCAACGGGGGGACACAGCTCCAGAGCCGCGTCCTTGCGGCTCTTGATGCTCTGTTACCGTTTATCACCGATCCCGTGTTTCCTCTTCGCGCTGCAATTCGAACAACAGCAACGAGCGGCCCGTGACGGAGTATTCGGAATCGAAATCGAAACGCTCCCGGCCCCGCACCGTTGGCTGGTTGGTGTCTACCATGCAAGTCCAGAAACTGCCTTCGGGCACTTCAGGCAGGCGGAAATTGACGATGTCGTGGTGCGCGTTGACCACCAGTAGCAACGTCGCATCACCGCCCTTGCGGCGGATGCCAGTCTCCTGGGCACGGCCGTCCATCAGCATCCCCAGGCAGCGACCATGGCTGTCCTGCCAGTGTTCAATGGTCATCTCACTGCCATCCGGTGCCAGCCAGGTTACGTCCTTGACGCCGATGTCCTCGTTGTAATTACCCACCAGGAACCGTCCACGCCGCAGGATCGGGTAGGCCAGGCGCAACTTGATCAGGCGCTTGACGAACTCGAGCAGTGCCGCGCCGTCTTCGCTCAAGTCCCAGTTGACCCAGCCGATTTCGCTGTCCTGGCAATAGGCATTGTTGTTGCCATTCTGGGTGCGGGCGAACTCATCCCCGGCGACGATCATCGGTGTGCCCTGGGCCAACAGCAGGGTCGCGAAGAAGTTGCGCATCTGTCGATGGCGCAGGGCGTTGATCTGCGGATCATCCGTCGGTCCTTCGACACCGTGGTTCCAGGACAGGTTGTTGTTGCTACCGTCCTGGTTGTTCTCGTCGTTGGCTTCGTTGTGCTTGTCGTTGTAGGACACCAGGTCATGCAGGGTAAAACCGTCGTGGGCGGTGACAAAGTTCACCGAGGCATAGGGACGGCGCCCGCGCTGATTGAACATCTCGCCCGAGGCGGTCATGCGACCGGCAAAGTCGGCGAGCTGGCCGTCGTCACCTTTCCAGAATGCGCGCACGGTATCTCGAAACTTGTCGTTCCATTCGACCCAGCCCGGTGGGAAGCGTCCCACCTGATAACCGCCGGGACCGCAGTCCCAAGGCTCGGCGATCATTTTTACCTGGCGCAGCACCGGGTCCTGGCGGCAGGCTACGAGGAAGCTGTGGCGCTCGTCGAAGCCGTCGTGATACCGACCGAGGATGGTTGCAAGGTCGAAGCGGAACCCGTCGACATGCATCTCCGTGGCCCAGTAACGCAGGGAATCGGTGACCATCTGCAGCACGCATGGATGGCTCAGGTCCAGGGTGTTGCCGGTGCCCGAGTCGTTGATGTAGTAGCGTTTGTCATCGGGCATCAGCCGATAGTAGGAGGCATTGTCGATACCGCGCATGGACAGGGTCGGGCCCTGCTCGTTGCCTTCGGCGGTGTGGTTGTAGACCACGTCGAGAATGACTTCCAGATTGGCATCGTGCAGGTGCGCGACCATTTCCTTGAATTCGGCAATCTTGCCGCTGGCCAGGTAGCGCGGGTCAGGGGCGAAGAATGCGATGCTGTTGTAGCCCCAGTAGTTGGTCATGCCTTTATGCAACAGGTGCTGGTCGTTGACGAACGCATGGATGGGCAAGAGCTCGACCGAGGACACTCCCAGCTTGCGAATGTGTTCAAGCACGTCGTCGACCATCAGCCCGGCAAAGGTGCCGCGCAGGTTCTCGGGTACGGCGGGGTGGCGCATGCTGATGCCGCGTACATGGGTCTCGTACAGGATGGTCTTGTCCCAAGGTACGCTGACGCGATGGTCATGGCCCCAGGTATGGGCAGGGTCGATGACCTTGCACTTGGGTACGAACGGGGCGCTATCGCGCTCATCGAAGCTGAGGTCGCCATCGGGGTGACCGATGGTGTAGCCGAACAGTGCCTCGGACCATTTCAATTGGCCCACCAATTGTTTGGCGTAGGGGTCGATCAGCAGTTTGTTGGGGTTGAAACGATGACCGTTCTCAGGATCGTACGGACCGTAGACCCGGTAGCCGTAGATCAACCCGGGATGGGCATCGGGCAGATAGCCGTGATAGATCTCGTCGGTGTACTCCGGCAGTTCGATGCGTTCGAGTTCGACCTCGCCGTTGTCATCGAAAATGCACAGTTCGACCTTGGTGGCGTTGGCTGAGAACAACGCGAAATTGACCCCCAGGCCATCCCAGGTCGCGCCGAGCGGGAACGGCAGCCCTTCACGAATCCGCGATGCCTCGATAACAGGCGGCGGGGTGGTTTTCTTTGGACGGGTCATGGGTTGCTCCTGCAAAAGACAAACAGATACGGCAAAGCGGGTGGCGTAGGAGCTGTCGAGCGAAGCGAGGCTGCGATCTTTCCTCTGCCACTTGAGTCTCAAGCGCAAAGATCAAAAGATCGCCGGCTTCGCCAGCTCCTACAAAGCGGGCGGTGCGACGTCTCGCTGAATCCCCTCGCCACAGGGGGGTGTGCCAGCCTGAGCCCGAGGATCAAACCGCCGGTGGCTTGCGTGCCGCGCGTGGCTTCTTCTCAGCTGGCTTGCCAGCTGCTGGTGCCGCCGCAGCGGGTTTAGCCGCTGGTTTGGCCTTGGGCGTGGTGCTTTTTGGGGCAGCCTTGGCCGTGGTGCTCTTGGCCGCCACAGGCTTGATGCCGTTGGCCTTGCTGGCGGCCGGTTTGCTGGCAGCCTTGGGTGGCTTGCTCGGCGCCAGCGCTTCGGCCTCGGCGAGTTTGCGCGCCATATCCCAATGACGCTCTTCCTGCCCGGTAGGCTTACCTTCGGATTCCCAGATCTGATAGGCGAATTCACGAATGCGTTTATCGTCGGTACTCATCGCAATGCTCCTGACATGACTCAAGATGGGATAAAGACGTTGACCGGGAAATCCCCCAGCGCGGTGCTGACCATCAACTCCCCTTGGGGTGTGACTGCTGCACGTGTAAAAAGTCCCTTCAGTTTTCCA
Organism: Pseudomonas corrugata; assembly: GCF_001269905.1. GTDB lineage: Bacteria > Pseudomonadota > Gammaproteobacteria > Pseudomonadales > Pseudomonadaceae > Aquipseudomonas > Aquipseudomonas corrugata. The sequence goes on from NZ_LHVK01000006.1 coordinate 61,550, forward strand.
TCCTCCACGGCGAACGGTAACGAAACGCGGGTATCGCCCCAGTTAGAAGCGGTCACCCAGGGTTCGCTACCGTCCCCCAGCAGGCGAGCGGCGTGGATCGGCACCACCACGATGGCCCGTTGTTGCTCGTGCTCGCGCATGAACGCCAGGACCCGATCGGCGTGTTCGCCGATCACGGGTAGCGGCTCATAGCTGCCCCGTTGGAACAGCTGCGGGTATTCGGCCCGCAAGGCCAGGGTCTTGGCGATCAGGACCTGCTTGACCCGGCCATCGCGCCAGTCGCTTATCAGCTCGGCAGGAGGATTGCCGACTTGCAGTGCCTGACGGCGGGTGTCGAAGTCCACCGGGCGACGGTTGTCCGGGTCGACCAGGCTGAAATCCCAGAATTCGGCGCCCTGGTACAGGTCCGGTACACCGGGTACCGTCATGCGCAACAAGGTCTGTGCCAGGCTGTTGAGGGCGCCCGCCGGAGCGATGAGCTGGACAGCCTCGGCGATGGCACTGCGCAGCGGCAATCCTTCATCGCACAGCAGCAGTCGTTCCAGGAACATCTGGGTCGCCTGTTCATAGGCGTCGTTGACGGCCGCCCAACTGCTTTGAAGCTTTGCTTCACGCAACGCCTTTCGCTGCCACTGCCACAGGCGTTCATTGTAGTTCGAGAGTGCCTGGTGATCGTTGAGATCAAGGTCCAGCGGCCAGCTTCCGAGCAGCGCCTGGTACATGATCAGCTCATCGCCTGCCGAGGGCGCGGCGGGATCACTGTGCAGCGACGGCGAGAGAATGCGCCATTGCTCGACGCATGCGGTGTACCAGTCAGGACGTTCGCTGAGCACCGCCAATCGCGCCCGGGTGTCTTCGCCGCGCTTGTGGTCGTGGGTGGCAGTCGTGACCAGATTGTCGGGAAAATGCATCTGTCGCTCAAGGCAAGCGTCATGGAACTCCTGCGCCGGAGCGCTGAAACGCTCGGTGTTGTAGCCCACGTCGTTGCGCGACAGCAGTACCGCGCTGCGATACAAGGCGGTGTCCTCCACCGCCTTGGCGGCAGCGGGTGAGGTCAGTTGCTGGAAGCGCACACAGGCATGGCGTAGCCGCTTGCGCTGGTTTCCTCGCGGACGTTGCCGCCAGGGCATGCCACCGAGCCAGTCGGCCAGGCAGTCGAGTACCGGCCAGTCGGCTTCGCCGAGAGTCTGCCTGGCGCCTTCCAGGGCCTGGCGGAAAAAGCTTTCGTCTTCGGCGCCACGGCCCAAGGCGCTGATATAGGTGCGGTACACAGGGAAGTGCACGATGAGCTCCTGCAATGCCCGGCGAATCGCACCGAGGGTCAGGTCGCGGGTCATCACGTCGTCCCGGGCGACTTGCAGCAGGGCCTGGGCAACGCTTTCGAAGTCCCCGGCCAGGGAGCCGTTGAGAATCTGCTGGCGGGCCAGTCGGGCTTCCTCGATAAAGTGCGCCGGGCGTTCGCTGTGTCGGCTCCAGAACTCGGCGAGGGGAGCGGCACCGTTCGGATCATGCTGCAGCAGCGAAACCTGATTCATGAATTCGTAGCCGGTGCTGCCATCGATGTTCCAGTCCCGGCGCAGCGTCTCGCCATTGCCGAGGATTTTCTCGACGAAGATCGGCAGGTGTCGCGACGGTGACAGCGCATCGACGCGCCTGCGCAATTTGCGACAGTAACCGCGAGGATCGGCCAGGCCGTCGATGTGATCGATCCGCAGCCCGTCCACCAGTCCGTCGGCGATCAGCTGGAAAATCTTTGCGTGAGTGGCCTCAAACACCGCTGGGCGTTCGACCCGCAGGCCGCCCAGTTCGTTGACATCGAAAAACCGCCGCCAGTTGATGTCGTCCGCCGCTGTGCGCCAGCTGGCGAGGCGGTAGCTCTGGCGCTCCAACAGTTGATGCAGGCGTTCGAAGCCCTCGGGGGCTTCGGAATCGTAGCCGCGCAGGTTGTCTTCGATGGCCGCCAGGATGTCGGCTTGCCCGGCCAGCTCGCTCAGTTCCTGCTGGAGGGGGCGGGCGAGGGTATGGGCATCGGTCTGGTAGTTCAGCGTGGTGAAGCGTTCCGCCAGGGACTTGAGGGATTCGGCCTGTTCGGCCGGCAAGGTGTCGGCGGGTTTGAGCAGTTCGCCGTACTGCATCGGGCAGATGGGAAAGTGGTGCTCGTAATGTTCAACGTAGAAGCGGCCCAGTGCAGGGGCGAAGCGCAGCCTCAGCGTTCCTTCCTGCAATGCCACGCCGTAATCGCTGCCCAGGAACGGCAGCAGCAACTGGCCTTCCATCAGCGGATCGGGAGAGTGCCACTGGATATCGAAGAACTGGCCATAGGGGCTCAGGCGCCCCCACTCGAGCAGGTCCAGCCACCAGGGGTTGTCGTTACCGCCGACGGCCATGTGATTGGACACGATGTCGAGGATCAGGCCCATCCGATGCTCGCGCAAGGCCGCCACCAGGCGCCTGAGCGCGGCTTCGCCACCGAGTTCGGGGTTGACCAGGGTCGGGTCGACTACGTCGTAGCCGTGCATCGAGCCGGCCCGGGCCTTGAGCAGGGGGGAGGCGTATACATGGCTGATGCCCAGCGAGGCGAAGTACGGTACCAGCGGTACCGCATCGTCCAGGGTGAAGCCTTTATGGAACTGCAAGCGCAGGGTTGCCCGCAGGGGGTGGGTCGACGTCTGTTTCATCGGTCACGCTCGTTCGCCTGAAGCCTTGCACAGGCGAGTATTTCCAGGCGCCGAGCGGCGTCCGGGCCATCCAGTAGCGCCTGGCTCTCGCCGGGCAGGCGCCTGCGCCAATTGGGATGAGTGTCGGTGGTGCCGGGCAGATTGGCCTGCTCATCGATGCCCAGTGCGTCTTCGAGCGGCAGCAGCACCAGCGGGGCACGGGTATGGCCGAGGAAACGCACGCTGGCGTCCAGTACTTGATCAGTCTCGTGATGTTCTTCGCGAAAATTCTGCGGGTCCTGGTTCAGCACGTCGCGCAGGCCCTCGCGTTCACGCTCGCGGTGCCGGCGCCAATCCATTTCGGTGTGGGAGTCGATCAGGTCCAGCCGGGCATTCCAGTCGATGTCATGACCATGCCACCAGCCGTTGAGGGTCGGCAAATCATGGGTGCTGGTGGTCGCCAGGGCATTGTCCGGCCAATCGAGAATGGGCTTGAAGCGGGTGTTGTCTTGTTCGAACAACAGTACCCGCATGCCCAGGATCGAGCGGGCGCTGAGCTTCTCCCTCAGGCCATCAGGTACCGTGCCAAGGTCCTCGCCGAGCACTATGGCCCGGTGGCGATGGGATTCGAGGGCCAACAGGCGCAGCAAATCGTCCACCGGATAATACAGGTAGGCGCCATCGGACGGCGGCGCATCGTTGGGAATCACCCACAGCCGTTGCAGGCCCATGACGTGATCGATGCGCAAGCCGCCGGCATGGGCAAAGTTGGCCCGCAACATCTCAATGAAGGCGCGAAAGCCATTGCGGACCAGGCCTTCCGGCGAAAACGCCGAGATGCCCCAGCCCTGGCCGGAACGATTCAGGATGTCCGGTGGCGCCCCCACGGTCAGCGAGGCCAGCAGTTCATCCTGGCGGCTCCAGGCCTGGCTGCCGGCACCGTCGGCACCCACCGCGAGGTCAGCGATCAGGCCGATGCCCATGCCGCTGGATCTGGCGGCGCTCTGGGCCCGTTCCAGGCACCGGGCAATCAGCCATTGGCAAAAGGCGTAGTAGCCGATTTCGTCGGCGTTTTCCTCGGCGAAACGAGCCAGCGCCGCACTGCGCGGGTTGCGCCACTCTTCGGGCCATTGACGCCAGTCGAGGCTTTCACCCCGAGCCGCGCGTTCCGCTTGCAGGGCCTCGAAGCGGCAGTGGTTTTCCAGGGCTTCGCCGCTGGTGTGGCGGAAGCTGCTGAAGTCTTCATGTAGCGGATGTTCGCCCTGACTGAAGCCATCGTACAGGGCACGGAGGATCTTCTGCTTGGCCTCGGCGGCTACCGGCCAGTCCACCAGGGGCTGTTCTTCCAGGTGGCGCAGTTGATTGACCAGGCCTGTGGCGTCGATCGCGGTGCGCAAGGCCCGCTCACCCAGGATCGTGCCCGGCGCGGCATACAGGCTGTTGAGGAACAGCCGGCTCGACGGCGAATAGGGGCTATAGCGACCGGTGTCGCTGCTGAACATCGCGTGTATCGGGCTGATAGCCAGAGCATCGGCACCGCGCTCGCCAGCCACCCGTGCCAGTTCTTCCAGCGCCTGGGTGTCGCCGAAACCGCCGTCGCCGGGGCGACGCAGCGCATACAGCTGTGCGCTCAAGCCCCAAACCCTGGGCGTCGGGTCGTCGACGGCCTCGGCCACGCTGTAGCAGCGGGCAGGCGCGACGGCCAGGGTGAAATGCTGGTCCTGGATGCGGACCTGCTGATAGCCCACCGGAACCATTCCCGGTAGCTTCGCGTCGGCATCGAGCTTCAGGTTCAGCGTAGCGCCGTCCTCGAGCTGGATTTCGCAGGGCGTCGAGCCTTCGAAATAGCGGCTCAGGTCGACGTTGGCACCGACGTCGGCGGTGATCAAGGGGGGCAGACGATGATTCTGTTGATCTTCCTGCAGTTGCAGAAGACTGGCGTCGATTTCCTGGGCACTGCTGGCCGGATGGCCCAGGCCCGTCAGCACCGAGCGCAATACCGCCGGCGAGACTTTCTGGGCCCGGCCATTGGCGTCGATCCAGTCCACCGCCAGGCCCGCGCGGCCGGCGAGGATTTCCAGTTGCGCATCGCTCATGGGCGCTCTCCAGTAATGTTGGGCAACGTTGCCGCTTGCGTCAGAGTGACCAGCGCGCTGTAGGGCGCAAGGGCGCCCTGTTCCAACAGACCCATGGCTTGCCGCGGATGTTCGAAAAGAATGCGCGCTTGTTCCGGGGCGCTATGTTCAACCGGCTGTTCGCTGAGGTTCAGGTCGATGCGCAGTACGCTGCCGTCCTCCATCCGCCAACGCGCACTGATCGCGCCGTGGCCCAGCACGTCGGCTCCCAATGCCTGGATCGCGGGCAGGCGCGGGACGATCTCTTCGCGACGGATTTTCAGCAACTGACGGTACAGCGCTTCGCTGGCTTGCTGCTCCGGTCCACGGGACTCCAGGTTCGGTCGTGAGGCATCGAACGTAGCAGTCGCGTTGGGATCGGGAATGCGTTTGCGCTTCTCGGGGTCGGCAAAGGCACTGAAGGCCTTGAACTCGTTGCGCCGACCCTCACGCACCAACTCAGCCAACTCACCGTGGTGGCTGGTAAAAAACAGGAACGGCTGTTCGGCGAGCACTTCGTCACCCATGAACAGCAACGGAATCATCGGACTCAACAGAAGAAGCACCGTCGCCGCCTGCAGGGCCTGGGGCGGGGTCAATTGGTGCAGGCGCTCGCCCAGGGCCCGGTTGCCGATCTGGTCATGATTCTGCAGGAACAGCACGAACGCGCTGGCGGGCAGGTGGCCACTGGATTCGCCCCGGGGCTCGCCGTGGCGGTTGATGTGACCCTGGAACACGAAACCCTGGCTGAGACAGCGTGCCAGTTTCTCCGTTGTCTGTTCGGCATAGTCGGCGTAATAAGCGTCGGTTTCCCCGGTGAGCAACACATGCAGGGCGTTATGGCCGTCGTCGTTCCACTGGGCGTCGTAACCCTGTTCGAGCAGGCTGGCCTGGTTGTGTTCGTTTTCCACGGTCAGCCAGACATGCCGCGCCGGGTCGACCTGTTGGCGCACCCTGGCGGCCAGTTCCTGGAGAAAGTCCGGATCTTCAATTGCGTGCACGGCATCCAGGCGCAAACCGTCGAAGCGGTATTCCAGCAACCACATGAGCGCATTGTCGATGAAGAAATCCCGCACCTCGCGGCGCCGGAAATCAATGGCCGCGCCCCAGGGGGTGTGCTTGTCTTCGCGAAAGAAGCCCTTGGCGTAGCGGTGCAGGTAGTTGCCATCGGGACCGAAGTGGTTGTAGACCACGTCCAGGATCACAGCAAGGCCGTGGCCATGGGCGCTGTCGATCAGGTGTTTGAGCTGTTCCGGCGTGCCATACGACGCCTGGGGCGCATAGGGCAGTACACCGTCGTAACCCCAGTTGCGATCACCTGGAAACTGCGCCAGGGGCATCAGCTCGATGGCGGTGACACCCAGCCCGGCCAAGCGTGCCAACTGCTGCTCGACCCCCTCGAAGCCACCGAGGGCGCCAACATGCAATTCGTAGATCACTGCTTCGTACCAGGGGCGGCCGGACCATTGGGTGTGACGCCACGCATAAGCGTGGGGATCGACCACCACGCTGGGGCGGTCGATGTCCCCGGCCTGGGCACGTGAAGCGGGGTCGGGTACCTCCAGTTCTCCATCGATGTTGTAGCGATATCGAGTACCAGCGGGGCAGCGGGTCTGGATCATGAACCAGCCGTTGGCTTGGGGCAGCAGCGGTATTGAATCGCCAGTGTCGAGTTCGACACTGACGTAAAACGCATCCGGGGCCCACAGTGCGAAGCGAGTGTGCTCGGCATCAAGCATGATCGCGCCGTGGGTCCAGGTATCAGGCGTCCTTGACGGCATCGATCACCTCATTGTCTGGCCGATTTACCCAGGGATTTCGCCACCAGTTGTTCGTAGAGTTCGGCGTAGGGTTCGACCGCCTTGCTCCAGTTGAAAGGCGCCGACATCGCCCGGCAACGCATGGCGTTGAGCAGGTCGGGGAAAGCGAAGACCTTGAATGCCCGGCTCAATGCCAGTTTGTAGCTGTCCACGGTGGACTCGGCGAACAAAAAGCCGGTAATGCCGTCTTCGATGGTGTCCGCCAGGCCGCCGGTATTGCGCGCCACCGGCAGCGAGCCGAAGCGCTGGGCATACATCTGGCTCAAGCCGCAGGGTTCATAGCGCGAAGGCATCAGCAGGAAGTCGCTGCCGGCGAACATCCGTCGTGCGTCGGTTTCGTTGAAGCCGATACGCACGCCGATCCGGCCGGGGAAGCGCAGCGCCAGCTCGCGCATGGCCTGTTCCTCTTCCGGTTCACCACGGCCGATGATGGCGATCTGGCCGCCGGATTCGACGATGAACTCGGCGACGGCTTCGGTCAGGTCCAGGCCTTTCTGATACACCAGGCGCGACACCACGGCGAACAACGGGCCGTTGGACTCATCGAGACCGAACAGTTCGCGCACATGATCGGCATTCACCGCTTTGCCTTCCCAATCACCGATGGCGAAATTGCGGAACAGGTGTGTATCGGTGGCCGAATCCCAGCTTTCATCAATGCCGTTGGGAATCCCGCTGAGCAAGCCTTGTTGGGTCTTGGCCGCGAGAAAACCATCGAGCCCGCAGCCGAACGCCGGGGTGGTGATTTCCTGGGCATAGGTGGCGCTGACCGTGGTGATATGGCTGGAATAGGCCATGCCGGCCTTGAGAAACGACAGTTTGCCGTAGAACTCCATGCCTTCCTGTTGCAGCGCGTGCTCGGGAATGCCCAGTTCAGGGCAGGAGGCCAGGCTGACGACGCCCTGGTACGCCAGGTTATGGATGGTGAACAGGGTCGGGGTGCGCTGTCCGCGCCAGTGCATGTAGGCGGGTGCCAGCCCGGCCGGCCAGTCGTGGGCATGGACAAGGTCGGGGCACCAGTGGATCTGGGCCAGATTGGCGGCGATGTCTGCCGCGGCCAGGCCCAGGCGTGCGAAGCGGATGTGATTGTCCGGCCAGTCGCGGCCATTGTTGGCACCGTAGGGCGAGCCTTCGCGGGCAAAGAGTTCGGGGCAGATCAGCACGTAGATCACCAGGCCGTCAGCCATGTCCATGCGACCGATCTTGCAGGGAGGCAGTGCGGCATGGCCGCCGAGTTCACCAATGATGTGGATCGGATTGCCGCTGTTCATCACTTGCGGATAACCGGGGATCAGCACCCGGACATCATGCAGGCCGGCCATTGCCCGGGGCAGTGCGGATGAGACGTCGCCCAGGCCGCCGGTTTTCACCAGGTCGGCGATTTCCGAGGTGACGAACAGAACTTTCTTGCGGTTGGGATTCTGGCGGACGACGGGGAGCAGTGCCTTGCCTCCGGTGGATAGCACCGGTGCCATCGGCGATTCAGTCGCCGGCGGTAGTTGTGAACGGACTTGCTGGGGTTCCAAGGCAGCACTGATCATAAATATCTCCTGTTTCTCGATCTGTTTCCGGCAAGCGCCAGAGCTGTTGTTTCATTGGCCGAATCCTGCGGCCAGGCGCACAAGCGCTACGCAAGGAGAGCAAAGCGCTGCCCAATGCGGCGAAGCGAATCAGGTAATAGGGCTGTGCAAGGACTGCACCACCCGCTGTTGCCCTACCTCTAACCTGACCCGTCGCCGTCACGAAAAGTTTCGACTTTTTTTCCTCTGGATGACCGGTCGGTTTTCCACCCGGATTGGCAGTCTAGGTCAGAACCTAGAGCGGTGCGGTGCGCTTCGTCGATTTGTCGGACAATCACGTTTTTTGTCGGCAATGTCTTACAGGACAAAGGGAGATACCCGCCGACGAAGTGCACGTGTTTGAAATAAAAATGCGGTAGGGGGGCAGGAGCGGTTTCATCGACGTGCGCGATAGGGTGACGTGTTGCACCATTGGAGGGCGTGAGAAATGGAGGCGTTTTGATGGCCTCTATTCATCAACGGCTGGCACTGTTCTGGGGAACGGATTTCGGCGATTGCGCGCTGTCAGCTATGAAGGTGTCAGTTGCTGAATCGCTATCGCGAGCAGGCCCGCTCCCACAGGAGATTTGGCGTGATCTCGGATCTTGCGCACACTGGAGAACCACTGTGGGAGCGAGCCTGCTCGCGATAGCGATCTGTCGACTATGCGGTCGGGGTCAGTAAGCGGATCGGTGCCCCGGCGGCCCAGGCTTGCAGGTCTTCGATCATCTGCGAATAGAATTGCCGGTAGTTCTGTTGGCTGACGTAACCCACGTGCGGTGTGGCCAGTACGTTATCCAGCGTCCGGAATGGGTGATCGGCAGGCAGGGGTTCCTGGGCGAATACATCCAGGGCGGCGCCGGCCAGGCGCTTGTGCCGAAGGGCATCGATCAGCGCGTTTTCATCGACAATCGGCCCCCGAGCGGTGTTGACCAGCAGCGCCTCGGGTTTCATCCAGGCCAGCGCCTGGGCGTCCACCAGGCCTCGGGTGCGTTCGCCGAGCACCAGATGGATCGAGAGTATGTCTGCCTGCTCGAACAGCTGCTGTTTGCTCACGTAGGTCACGCCCGCCTCGGCGGCCTGTTCTGCACTGAGGTTCTGGCTCCAGGCGATCACCCGCATGCCGAATACCTGGCCGAACTGTGCCACTCGCTTGCCGATGCTGCCCAAGCCCAGGATAGCCAGGGTCTTGCCATACAAATCGCCGCCCAGGCCCTGCTGCCACAGGCCCGCACGCAGGGCATTGGCTTCCTGGACGAGGTTGCGGCTCAAGGCCATCACCAGCGCCCAGGTCAGTTCGGGGGCGGCGTGCTTGTAGCTTTCGGTGCCGCACACCTGAACGCCCAGCTCGGTAGCGGTCTTGAGGTCGAGGGCGGCGTTGCGCATACCGCCGGTGAGCAGCAGTTTGAGATTTGGCAGGCGACGCAGCAGGCTTTCGTCGAATGATGTGCGCTCGCGCATCACGCAAATCACTTCGAAGGGTGCCAGGCGCTCAGCGAGCGTATCGCGGTCGGCAGGGTAATCATGAAGCAATGTGACCTGGCCGATGTTATCCAGCACCGACCAGTCCACCACGTCCCGTGCCACGTCTTGCCAATCGTCGATGACCGCTATTTGCACTGCCATGGAGCACCTCGTCAGGAAAAGGGTTTGTTCAGCCAGCTCAGCAATGCTTCATGAAAGCGCTCCGGTTCTTCCATCTGCGGAGCGTGCCCCAGATGAGGGAACTCCACCAGGGTCGACCTGGGAATGATTTGAGCGGCCTGCTTGCCCAGCACCTCGTAGCGGCCGAGTCTGGCTTTCACGGCCGGCGGGGCGATGTCGCTGCCGATGGCTGTGGTATCGGCGGTGCCGATCAGCAACAGAGTTGGCACTTTCAGGTTCTTGAATTCGTAGTAGACCGGCTGGGTGAAGATCATGTCGTAGATCAGCGCCGAGTTCCACGCGACCTGAGTATGTCCGGGCCCCTTGTTCAATCCGGCGAGCATGTCCACCCAACGCTCGAATTCCGGCTTCCAGCGGCCGCCGTAGTAAGTCGTGCGTTCGTAATTGCGAATGCCGTCGGCGTTGAGTTTCAGCTCCCGTGCGTACCATTGATCGACGGTGGGGTAGGGCACGCCGAGGGCCTTCCAATCCTCCAGGCCGATGGGGTTGACCATCGCCAGGCGCTCTACTTGCTCGGGAAACTGCAAGGCATAACGGGTGGCGAGCATACCGCCGGTGGAGTGCCCCAGGATGATTGCCTTCTGTACGCCAAGGGCCTTGAGCAGGGCCTGGGTGTTGGTGGCCAATTGTTGGAAGCTGTACTGATAGTGATCCGGTTTGCTGGACGTGCAGAAGCCGATTTGATCAGCCGCAATCACCCGGTAACCGGCCTCGCTAAGGGTCTTGATGGAGTCGCCCCAGGTGGCGGCGCAGAAGTTCTTGCCGTGCATCAACACGATGCTGCGGCCATTGACCTTGCCTTGGGCCGGTACATCCATGTAGCCCATCTGCAGGGGCTTGCCTTGGGACTGGAATGCGAAGTGCTTGAGGGTATAGGGGTATTCGAACCCCTGGAGCTCTGGCCCGTAGGCCGCCCCCTCCGGAGGGTTCTCGGCGTGGGCGAGCAGCGGCAGGGTGGCGATCAGGAACAGGCTGGGTAACCAGCGAAAGTTGGGGCGCGGCATGGTCAATCTCCTTGTGGCAGCCGGCCGCTCCTGGAACGGTCCGGTTATAGCGACATTAACCACAGGCAACCGACAGGCCGGAATGTTCAACCCACCCAGGAGAAAATGCACCATGACGCAGCGCAGCGTTCCCCTGTCAGTGAGCCGGGTAATCCGCCACCACGGTTTGCGTTCCGTCTTTTTTCAAGCCAATTACCTGATAGGCGTCGCTCATGCCGTCCATTTCCATGCCGGGCGACCCCATGGGCATGCCGGGTGCGGCCACGCCGAGCAGGTCATCACGTTGGCTCAACGCTCGTACCTGATCGGCAGGGACGTGACCCTCCACGAATTTGCCGTTGATCTCGGCGGTATGGCAGGAACGCATGTTCGGCGCCACGCCCAGGCGCTGCTTCACTGAACTCATGTCGGTTTCGACATGGTCGTTGACCTTGAAGCCGTTCTCTTGCAGATGAGCGATCCATTTTTTGCAGCAGCCGCAGTTGGCGTCGCGGTGCACATCGATGGTGGCAGGCGCGGCGGCCTGGGCCAGGGTGGTCACGAACAGGGCGCTCAGGGCGAGCAGGTGCAGGGGATTGGCCATGAAAACGGTCTCGTGTGGAGCGGGTTGGGGGGAGGATACCAGAGTAGCGGTTGTGAGCTGACAGGCTGCTGAGAGACAGATGACAGAATTGTCAGGTGGGGGCATCAAGCTGAATGCACAGGCCGCCGGACCCTATGGGCACTGGGTTTGCTCGCGATGGGCAGGGACATTCAAAATTGATGCAAGCTGTTTCGCCGCTATCGCGAGCAGGCTCGCTCCCACCCTGATTGCGGGTTGGTCACAACATCCGGTAACTACGCCAGCCCGTTGTGGGAGCGAGCCTGCTCGCGATGACGGTGGCACAGTCGACATCCCCGCAATCTGACCCATCGCTATCGCGAGCAGGCTCGCTCCCACATTGGATTCGGGGTATACGCAGCACCCGCATACGCCGCCCAGCCCTGTGGGAGCCGGGCTTGCCCGCGATGGCGGTGGCCCAGCCAATATGGATGCAGGCTGACCCGGCGCTTTCGCGAGCAGGCTCGCGAAATACGAACGTGTCGCTCCTTCAAATTGCCCGTTGAGCTGGTTATCAAAACTATGTGCGGGAATGTCAGATGGGCTTTAATGCCCGTGGGACTTATCTTCACCGCCAATGGGGTGCAGACCGCGCCTGATAGCGCGTTAAAGTTTCCGCGCTTTTTCTGATCAGGGAAGATAAAAACATTGAAAACAACTTTCGGCGCCTTGCTTCTGACCTGCATGACGACCATCGCGCTCGCGGATGAAAGCCCTGTCGGTTTCTACGCTTCGACCCTGCCGGACACGCACAATGGCCCCTGGCAACGTTACCAGTACCCACGCTGGTGATCGCCGCCGGCGTACCGTCTCATGATCTTCCCGCCCAGTTGGAGTCCGCCAACCTGGCAAAACGCCTGGCGCCGGCGTCCAACCGTTACATCGAAATCAGCGATGCCAGCCATTTCAGCTTCCTGTCGATGTGCAAACCTGGCGCGCAGGCGTTGCTGGAAGAGGATGTACCTGGCGATGGCATCATTTGCCGCGACGGTAACAACGGTCGTCCGCGTGGGGTGATACAGCAGCAGATTACATCGCTGATTACCGAGTTTCTCGCGCAACCATCAGGCAGTCCGGAGGCACGTGCCCACCGGCTGACGGAAGAGCGGTTCAGCCTATAGATAACCCGGACGCCTGTGGGCGCGAGCCTGCTCGCGAAGAACGAGCACACCGAGTGTCGCGTCAGGCACCATGAGCGCTTCTCCAGGATTAGACTGAAAGCCCCCGCGCAGATCATCGTGGGGGTAGCCAGGCGCGTGCACCCGCGTTCGCCAGGCGTTTCCCCACTCGGTGATGCGGCAGCGCGCAGCCGGGTGCCAATCCATCCGACCACCGCTACAGTTTTCAGGTCCTGCATGCCCGTGTCGACGGTGGCCTTCTCACAGGAGGGTACGTAATGGACGAGGCAAAACTTAACGAGTTCATGGGCAGGCTGGTGTCCGACATGGGCGCTTCGGCAATGCTCGCCAACGTGATGCTTGGCGATGAGCTTGGGTTGTATAAAGCCATGGCGGATAGCCGGCCGGTCACTTCTCAGGAACTCGCGTCCAGGACAGGCTGCAATCCACGACTGATCCAGGAATGGCTCAGCGCCCACGCAGCATCCGGGTACATGGAACATCAGGACGGCCAGTTCGTCTTGCCTGAAGAACAGGCGTTGGCGCTGGCCATCGAGGACTCACCGGTTTACGTAGCGGGCGGGGTCATGGTGGTTGCCTCCATGTTCCACGACAAGGATAAGCTGGTGGCGGCCATGCGCGGAGATGGAGGCCTGGCCTGGGGGGACCACCATCCCTGCATGTTCCACGGTACCGAGCGATTTTTCCGGCCCGGGTACAAATCCTATCTGGTGTCGCAATGGTTGCCGGCGCTGGAGGGGGTCGTCGATAAGCTCACCGCCGGCGCGAAGGTGGCGGACGTCGGCTGCGGGCATGGCGCATCGACAATCGTCATGGCGAAGGCTTTTCCGGCTTCGCGCTTTGTAGGTTTCGATTATCACGCACCCTCCATTGCCACGGCGACGCAGCGTGCCGAAGAGGGTGGCGTCGACGACCGCGTCAGCTTTGTCCAAAGTACCGCGAAGAGCTTCCCGGGGGATGATTACGATCTGATCTGCTATTTCGACTGCCTGCACGACATGGGGGACCCGGTCGGTGCAGCACAGCACGCCTTTCAGGCGCTGAAGGCAGACGGTACGGTGCTGCTAGTCGAGCCCTACGCCAAAGACACGCTGGACGAGAACATTACCCCCGTCGGCCGGCTGTTCTATGCCGCTTCCACGTTTATCTGTACACCGAACTCGCTGTCCCAGGAAGTGGGGCTGGGCCTGGGTGCGCAGGCCGGAGAGACGAGGTTGCGGGAGATATTTGCCGAGGCGGGTTTCAGACACTTCCGTCGGGCAGCGGAGACGCCTTTCAACCTGATCCTGGAGGCTCGCAAGTAGTCGCGCGGGGGCACGTACTCACTCGGACTCCTGTGAGAGCGAGCCTGCTCGCGATAGCGGTCTATCCGCTGATGGCGAAGGTGGCTGTGCTGACGCCTTCGCGAGCAGGCTCGCACAAAGGGCTATCGGTGCTGCTTTATAGCCACCGGGGTGTGGTGAAGAACGAGGCCATTTCCGAGCGGGCCAGCGCCGAGCCGAAGTAGGGGCCCTGGACATGGTCGCAGGCGACGTTGCGCAATTGTCTGAATTGTCTGGCGTTTTCGATACCTTCGGCGGTGACCATCAATCCCACGCTGCGGCTCAGTCGGATCATCGCCAGGACACCTTCGTGATCATGCTCCAGGCCCAGTTGCGAGAGGATATTGCGATCGAAGCGGATGCCGTCGAACGGTTGGTTCAAGACTTCGCGTAGAGAGGCGATGTTGGTGCCGAACTTATCGATGTTGATACGCACCCCCAGATCCTTGAGGGCATGCAGGGTGTCGGCCACTGTCTTGTGGTCGACCAGCAGAATGCCCTCGGCCACTTCCAGGACCAGTCGATGGGGAGCCAGGTTGCTTGTCTCAAGAGCTGTCTGCACTTGATTAAGCAAGAAGCTACTGCCGAACCATTTCGGCGAAACCGCGATGGATACGTTGACGGGTGTCGGCCAGCTCGCCGCTTCCTCGCAGACGTTGATCAACATCCAGGCCCCCAACTCTTCCAACTGACCTGACGCTTCGGCAACCGGAATGAAGTCGGCCCCCCCCAGTTCACCTTTTTCTGGATGGTGCCAGAACGTCTGGGCTTCGAAGCCGTACAACTGCTCGGCGTTGACGTCGAAACGGGGCAGGTAACGCAGTTCCAGCTGGTCCCGGTGCATGGCGTCGCGCAGTTGCTGTTCATAGCGCCGACGGTCGCGGGCCACGTTACCCATTGCTTCCACGTAGACGCGCCAGGTGTTGCGACCGGCTGCCTTGGCCGCATACAAGGCAATGTCGGCCTGGCGCAACAGTTCATCGGCCCGGCTATCACCGGGGTGCGCCCAGGCCACGCCGATACTCACTCCCAGGTACAGGGTGTTGCCGTCCAGATGCATGGGGCGCTGCATGCAGTCGATCAGGCGTCCACAGAGTTGATCGAGGTCGTCAGCATTGCCTGGTTCGGGCATGACAATGACAAACTCGTCACCGCCCAGGCGGGCCACCAGATCGGAGTCGCGTACGTTCTGTTGAAGGATATGGGCCACTTCCTTCAACACTTTGTCGCCCACGGCGTGGCCCAGGGAGTCGTTGACCGGCTTGAAACGGTCCATGTCCAGGTTCAGCACCGCCAACGAAACGCCGCTGGCTGGGTCCAGGTACTCGCTGAGGCAATCGAACAGCCGGTTGCGGTTGGCCAGCCCGGTCAGCGGGTCATGCAGGGAGAGGTGCTTGATCTGGGCCAATGCCCGCAGCTCATCGGTGATATCGGTGGCGGTACCTCGAAACCCCAGAGCGCCGGCATCAATGGCCCGGACCGAGAGTTTGCAGGTACGTATGCGTTGATTGCGCGCGGTGTACTCGCACAACAGCGGGCTCGATGACGCGTTGTTGGCGCCGCCGAGTAACCACTGGGCAATGGAAATCGACCCGCCGTGAGGGTGTAGTAGTCGGTGCAGGGGCTTGCCCAGCCACTCGGAAGGACTGAATCCGGTCACTTGCTCGAAGCGTTCCGACAGATAGGTCAATGTCCCGGCGGAATCGACCTCCCACAACCAGTCGGAGGACACCTCGGCAATGTCGCGAAAACGTTCTTCGCTGCGTTCCAGCGCCTTGCGGTGGGCCAGGAGGCTGTCGTACTGGTACTCCTGGGCGCGAAGCATCGTCAGGGCATGGCGCAACACAGCGAGGGCCAGGATCCCCAGGATCAGCAGAGCCAGCACCAGCAAGGGCAACAGTACCTTGCGCAGATCGTTGCCGGGGGTTGGTGGCCGCCATGCCAGGGCCTCATGGATATTTTCGCCGAGTGATAATTCGGCCGTTCCGTCCGGGCCCGGTTTGTGGGCGATATAGGCATCCGGGAGAGAGAAGTCCCGGGCCAGACTCTCCAGCGACGCCGGGTCAAGTACCTTCACGAATAGCAGCAGGCTGGGCGGTCCAGGAATCTCGGGCACGCTGTTGTCGGTGCCGGTGGTGATGGCCGACGCGGCGACGAATGCAGGCGCCCCTTCGTGATGCAACAACTTGACGATCACTTCATCCCGGTTTTCCGAAGCGCTGGCGGTCTTTCCCAGGCCTTGCAGGTCGCCCGTCAACCAGGTGCCGGCCTCGGCGTCGCTCATTTCGCCGTTGATCACCGAATAAACCGTCTTCCCCGTGGGAGAAATGACGAACACAGCCTGGTAACCGTAGAGCGAATAGACGCTGCTGCCGATATTTTCCTGGTCGTAGGCCCAAGCCTTATCCACCGTCACGTGCAGATGCCGGTAAGCGTCGCTCCATTTGGAGTAGTCGCTCAGGTCGCGACCGATGCCGGTGCGGATGCCGTCGATGGCGCGCTGGGCAAAAAACAGGCTCTGTTCCCGGGCACGCTTGTCCTGGGCCCCGGTGATGTTGAGCAGCACGGCAATCGCCAGTGCGGACATGACAAACAGCAGGAGCATGATGGCCGGGAAGGTGCGTCGGGTGAAACTTCGGGTCGGCTTACCCGGGGAAAGGTCGGTGGAGTCGTTGCCTGCATCTTCAGTCATAAACAAGTCATCAGCTAAACGCGAAATATCCCGCACGCTTCTGTATCGGCTGTCAGGCCAATTAACTTAACTGACCTGACACCCGGTAACTTGATAAGACGGTCAAGTATCGGCGTGGGGCGCGACGACAGCTGATAACGCGCCTATTCCCTGTCTTTGCGATGGCCCGGCAGCAGTGCGCCCAGGACCTGCTTGGCGGGTTCCATCACGATGTCTCGTTCGTTCGGGTCCCCATGCGATTCTGTGGGCGCCCGAGGAATCTGTGGGAGCCGGGCTTGCCCGCGACGGCGTCAGCACATTCAACATCCCTGCAAACTGAGCCTGCTCGCGATAGCGGTAGACCGGTCAGCCCAAGGTCAATTGCCGAGCGAGGCGTCGCGGCTCAGGCGCAGTTCGGCGCACAGGCCGCCGCCTTCGCGGTTGCTCAGGGTCAGTGAGCCGCCCATGGCCGTCGCCAGTTGCTGGGCGATGGCCAGTCCCAGTCCGGTTCCGCCGGTCTCACGGTTGCGCGAGCTTTCCACCCGGTAGAACGGCTTGAGCACTTCGGCCAGCTCCTGCTCGTTGATGCCGGGGCCGCGGTCCAGGACCTGGATCGCCAGTTGGCCATCGCGATCGGCCTGCACCTCGATCCGGGCCGCGCCACCGAACTTCAGCGCGTTGTCCACCAGGTTCACCAGCACCCGACGCAAGGCATGGGGGCGGGTGTCGATGACGGCGGCATTCTTTCCGGACAACTGCACATCCTGCCCGGTGTCCTGGTAGTCGAACACCAGACTGTCGAGAAACGCATCCAGGCTGATTCGACAGCTGGCCTCGGTAGCGCCATGGATGCTGCGGGCATAGGCCACGCCTTCGCGCACCAAATGCTCCATCTCACCCAGGTCGCTCCAGAGTTTGTCCTTCTCAATGCCCTCATCCATGAATTCCGCCCGCAGCTTCATGCGGGTGATGGGGGTCTGCAGGTCGTGGGATATCGCCGCCAGCAACTGCATGCGCTCCTTCAGATAGGCGGCGATACGGTCCTGCATGGCATTGAACGCCTTGGCCGCATGGACCACTTCGGTCGGGCCTTGCTCATCCAGGCGTACGCTGTGGGCGTTCGGATCGAGGGTTTCCACGGCCTGGGCCAGCCGGGTCAGGGGGCCGACGGCGATGCGCACAGCCAGCCAGGTACAGCCGATCAGCAATGCCAACTGTCCCAGCAGCACCACCGGCAGCCAGGGGGAGAGGGGCATCATGGCCGGACGGACGTCGATGGTCAGTGGACTGCCATCGCTCAGGCGCAAATGAGCCTGATAATGCTTCTGTGGTCCAGGAATGTCGATAAAGGTCAGTGGATAGGCCTGGCCGATGGCGTCTTCGATCGAACTCACCGATATCGGCGCGTTGCCACGTTCTATCGGTTGGCCGGGTTGACCTTCATTCAGCAGGTAGCCGTAGTTGCGCCGGGTGAGTGTGGGCAGCCAGGCCGGGCGTTCAGCGGCGGGCAGGCGATCCAGGATGGCGACGGAGGTCGAGACATCGGTTTCCAGATTGCCGAGCATGGTGGACTTGGCGGTCTGGTAGCGTTCGTAATATTGGGCGCCGAACGACAAGCCCTGGGCCAGGATCAGACCGATCAGGAAAATCAGCGACAGCCGCGAGGCGAGGGTGCGCGGCCAGCGTAGCGGCAGACTCATGTCGATGCCTCGAGAATTTCCACTGGCAAGGAGAAGACATAGCCTTCGCTGCGCACGGTCTTGATATAGGCCGGCTCGCGGGCATCATCCAGCAGACGCTGGCGCAGGCGGCTGACCAGCAGGTCGATGGAGCGATCGAACAGATCGGCGTCCCGACCCTGGGTAAGGTTCAGCAGTTGGTCGCGGTTGAGCACCCGCTGTGGGTGGTCGAGGAACACCCGCAACAGCCGGTATTCCGCGCCGCTCAGGGCGACCATGGTGCCGTCGGTGTCCAGCAGGTGACGCGCCGTGGTGTCCAGGCGCCAGCGACCGAACGCCAGCAGGCGGCCGCTTTCGGTGACCACCAGATTGGGCGGCAGCATGCGGGTGCGGCGCAACACCGCGTTGATCCGGGCCAGCAGCTCACGTGCGGCAAAGGGTTTGACCAGATAATCGTCGGCGCCCATTTCCAGGCCAATGATGCGGTCGGTTTCGTCGTTGCGGGCGGTGAGCATCAGGACCGGCGTGGCCTTGTGCTTGCCGGCGCGCAGTTCCCGGCACAGGACCAGGCCGTCATCGCCCGGCATCATCAGGTCCAGCACGATCAGGTCCACCGGCGTGGTTTCCAGAAAGGCGCGCATCTGCCGGCCATCGGCGACGACGGTGGTACGCAGTCCATTCTTTTTCAGGTAGTTGCCCACCAGTTCCCTGATTTCGCGATCATCATCCACTATCAACACATGATCGACATGATCCATGGTGTCCAGCCCTCTTGGCGTTTTGTTGTGGTCAGAATACAGGGCGCGGCGGGCCTGGCTCCCGACGGTTTGTATTGCAGTGTATCTGGCGCGCGACGGATACACAGCGATGCAAAAAGCCCCCGGCTCGATACAGGCGCGATACCTCAGCGGCATTCAATGGCATCCAACGAGGCAACACACCCGGCCTCGACAGCAAACACACCCATTGAATGAACCGAGGACACCGCCATGAACACCAAAGCCATCTACGCCGCCTGCCTGTTCGCCGCGCTGAACATCTGCACCCTGTCGGCCCGGGCCGAAAGCAATGTCCAGACGCAGACCTACGCCTACGGCAATCACCTGGACATCCAGAAAGTGCTCTCCATCTCCGAAGACAGCGGTCCTTCCTGCGGCGTCGTCAATGCTCACATGACCTACCTGGATTCGGCGGGGCACCGCCAGGCACTGGAATATCGCAAGTTGGCTGACAACTGCAGCAACGAAAACTGAAAGTTAAATATCAATAAAGTCATATAACTGATTGTTTTAAATCGATAAATATTTGTGGTTTAGGCCTGGTCCGGCCTGACTGCCCATGAGGTGATGCCATGCTTCTGATCGCTTTCCTCGGCGGGATTCTGACGATCCTCAGCCCTTGTATTCTCCCCGTGGTGCCGTTTCTGTTCGCCCGGGCCAACCGTACGCCGGGCTCGATGTTGCTGACCCTCGGTGGCATGGTCCTGACCTTCGCCCTGGTATCGAGCCTGGCGGTGGTCAGCAGTGACTGGGTGCTGCGTGCCAGCAGCGTGGGACGGCAGGTCGCCCTGGGGGTGATGGTGCTGTTCGCCTTGTCCCTGATCTTCAGCCGGGTTGGCACCTGGTTGGCGCGGCCGCTGGTCAGGCTGGGCAATCGCGTCGATGCGGGTGCCGGGCGACTGGATGGGCCGTTGGCATCGGTATTGATCGGTGTCGCCACCGGGCTGCTCTGGGCGCCCTGTGCCGGGCCGATACTCGGTGTGATCCTGACCGGGGCCATGCTGCAGGGCGCAAGCGCCGGGACCAGCCTGTTGCTGCTGGCCTACGGCCTGGGCAGTGCCTTGTCGCTGGGAACCTTGATCTTCGCCGGACGTGGTTTGGTTGCACGGCTGAAGCTGTCGTTGCCGGTGACAGCCTGGTTGCGTCGTGGCAGCGGTGTGGTGGTGTTGCTGACTGCCGTGGCGATCGGTACCGGCGCCGATGATCGACTGTTGGCCAGCACTTCTTCCCAAGGCGCCGCAAGCCTGGAGCAAAGCGTACTGGAAAAGGTACCCCAGGCAATCGACTACGTGATCAGCAAGGCCAGCGCCAACCCGATGCCGAACCTCGAGGCCCAGGGCGCCATGCCTTCGCTGGACGGTGCGGTGCAATGGCTGAACTCGCCGCCGCTCGACAGCGAAGCGCTGAAGGGCAAGGTGGTGCTGGTGGATTTCTGGACCTACGACTGCATCAACTGCCAGCACACGCTTCCCCACGTGAATGACTGGGCCAAGAAGTATGAGAAGGACGGGTTGGTGGTAATTGGCGTTCACACCCCGGAATACGGCTACGAGAAGATCATCGACAACGTGCGCCAGCAGGTTCGCAAGCTGGACATCAACTACCCGGTGGCCATCGACAACCAGTATGCGATCTGGCGCGCGTTCAACAATCAGTACTGGCCGGCGCATTACTTCATCGATGCCAAGGGGCAGGTGCGCTACAGCCACTTCGGTGAAGGCCGCTATGGCGAGCAGGAGCAGGTGATCCAACAGTTGCTGCAGGAGGCCAAGGCGAGCCAGTAATAACTGTGGCGAAGGGCCAGTCGAGTACTGGCCCCTAGTCCATTCAAAGGTTGTCAAACTTCTTTTATTTCAGAATGTTGGACGACAAACTTATGCGATTTTCTATGTGGGGCGTGGCCATGTGGGTCGTAGTGACATCCTTCCTGGCCTGCGTATCGCTCGAAACCCAGGCGCGGGCGCTGACGCAAAACCAGCAGTCCGTATGTCGCTGGGGGGCGGACATCGCGGCAGGCGCACAAGCTTCCAAGCTCTCCGGTGTCTCCCTGTACGGCGCCCGGAAAAAGCTGCAAGCGCGCAAGTTTCCCCGGCCGTGGATGCGCATGACCGCCCTGGGCATCACCGAACAGACCTACGACAGCGCCTCTCGCCTCAAGCCCGCCGCAGTCAAGCAGACCTACTACGAGCAATGCGTACGTCACGAGTTGGCGCGCCGCTAGCCGATCCCGCTCATGCCGGGCTTCGGCCAGGCATGTCGATGCCGTGCTGATGGACCCTTCGGTACAGGGTGGCCCGGGAAATGCCAAGGGCCCGGGCGGCGGCAGTGGGTTTCCAGCGATGGCGCACAAGGGCATCGAGCAGGGCCTGGCGTTCCGGGCTGGCGCTCGGCTCAGGCGCAAGGGCGGTGACTTGCGCGCCGTGTAACGACTCGGGCAGGTGAGCGCGCTGGATCACGCGGCTGTCGCATACCGCGCAGGCGTAGCGCAGCACATGGCGCAACTGACGGATGTTGCCCGGCCAATGGTAACCGAGCAGGCATTCCAGGGCCGCGCTGCTCAACTGCACGGCGCCGCCGCAGCGAGTCGATTCTTCTTCGAGGATGCGGTTGATCAGCGTCAGCCGGTCACTGCGCTCGCGCAACGGCGGCAGTTGGAAGCGGGCACCGCCCAGGCGGAAGTACAGGTCCTCGCGAAACTCGCCGACGGTGACCAGGGCTTCCAGGTCGCGGTGAGTGGCGCAGATCACCTGGATGTCCACGGCTTTGCGGCGTGACGCACCGAGTGGCGCCACCTCTCCCTCCGCCAGCACCCGCAACAGGCGGGTCTGCAAGGCCAGCGGCATGTCACCGATTTCATCCAGGAACAGCGTGCCGCCGTCGGCCTGCTGCAACAGGCCCTGCATACCCTTGCTCGATGCACCGGTGAAAGCTCCGGCCACATAGCCGAACAACTCGCTCTCGATCAGGCTTTCAGGAATCGCGGCGCAGTTCAGCGCGACGAACGGGCGCTCGCGGCGCTGGCTGGCCTGGTGCAATTGGCGGGCGAATACCTCTTTGCCGGAGCCGGTTTCGCCCTGGATCAACACCGGCAGATTGCGATCCTTGACCCGCACCGCCAGGCGCAGGCTGTCGGCCAGGCGTGGATCGATGTCGACCGGGGTCATCGCCACCCGCGCATGCGGCTGCGCCCGATGCCGTGGCGCGCTCAAGCGGCCGTGCAGGGACGACTCGGTGCCCTGACGGCTGAAGGGGTAAAGGCTCTCGTCCCGGGCACGGTGCAACCATTGTTGGTCGAAGACCTGGCTGATGTGCTGTGGCAACTGGCCGTACTGTTGCAGCAGGTACTGGCGTGCAGCGGGGTTCAGGGCTTGCAGGCAACCGTCGTCGTCCCAGGCGAACAGGTAATCGGGCTGGCTGTCGACGTAACCGGCGTTGCGATGGGCCCGCAGCACCCAATAGCCCTGGGCGCTGCTCATGAAAAATGCCTGTTCGATTTCCCGGGCACTCTGCACCACCATCTGGCGGATCAAGTGCTGCGAGCGGCGGTCGTCCGGTGAGCGAACCGCCGACACGTCCAGCACCCCGAGCAGTTCCCCCTGGGGGTCGAAGACTGGCGCGGCGGAGCAGGTCAGGCCAATGAACGCTGCGCGGAAGTGATCGCGCTTGTGCACCGTCACCGGGGTCTTGGCCGTGAGCACCGCGGCCACGCCGCAAGTGCCTTCCTCGCCCTCCGACCAGCAGGTGCCCAGGTAGAGCCCGGCCTTGCGGCAGTCATTGCGAATGGCGGTTTCGACACGGTAATCGATGGTCTGGCCCTGGGCGTCGGTCAGCAGCACACAGTAGTCGGCATCCCGTACCCGGCCATGGAGGCGCGCCACTTCTTCGCTGGCGATATTGAGGAACAGCTCGGAGCGCTCGCGGCATTGCTTGAGCACATCTTCGGACAGGATGCGCGGGCCCTGCAGCGAGCCGGGGTCGAGGTGATGCTGCTCCATGGATCGACGCCAGGAGTCGAGGATCAGGTCCGGGACAGGCAACTGCGGCAACTGGCTCGCGTTCTTCACGACGCGGCTGACGCAATCCACATGGGCCCGGGAGTGAGCGGAAAGCATGATTGGCCTCCGGTTCAGCTTCTTATCGTTGTGCGCTCATTAAGCGCCGTTCACTGGACACAGACAAGCCTGGCAGTAGGGGGGAGCGACTTGAGACGCCACGTCTCACGGTCTCGCCGTCGGCTCGTGCAGGCTGACATGTGGCGTCTCACAGAGCCCTGTGCCGGCTCGTCGCTCATCTGGCTTGGAAGGCTCTGGCCCGGGTATCCGCCGGCTTTTCTCCATGCCTGGCACCGGCCTTGCTCTATGCCCAGAGCCCGCACGGCGACGGGTCTTCCAAGAATAAAAACGAGGTATGCCATGTCTTTCTGCCCAGGTCATTCTCCAGTCACATCCACGGTGGTGCCATGAGTCATCGTCCCCTGACCGTCGGGATCATCGCCAATCCTGCCTCGGGACGTGACGTGCGGCGCCTGACGGCCAATGCCGGGCTGTTTTCCAGCACCGACAAGGTCTCGGTGATCCAGCGCCTGCTGGCGGCCTTCGGCGCCACCGGCGTCGAACAGGTGCTGATGCCCACCGACTTGACCGGCATCGCCGCTGCCGTGCTGAAGAACAGTCACAGCCGCCAGGCGCGCGACAGTCATTGGCCGGCCCTGGAGTTTCTCGACCTGACCTTGCGCCAGACCGTCGAAGACACCCGCAGGGCCGCACGCCTGATGGCCGAGCGCGAGGTGGCGCTGATCGCCGTGCTCGGCGGCGATGGCACCCACAAGGCCGTGGCCGCCGAAGTGGGCGACATTCCGTTGCTGACGCTTTCCACCGGTACCAATAACGCCTTTCCCGAATTGCGCGAGGCCACCACGGCGGGGCTCGCCGGCGGTTTGTACGCCAGTGGCCGGATCCCCGAACAGATCGGCCTGCGGCGCAACAAGCGCTTGCTGGTGTGCGAGGCCCGTCGCGGTCTGCGGGAAATCGCCCTGGTGGACGTCGCGGTTTCGCCGCTGCGCTTTGTCGGCGCCCGTGCAATCAGCCGGGCGGCGGATCTGGCCGAAGTCTTCGTGACCTTTGCCGAGCCGCAATCCATTGGCCTGTCGGCCTTGTGTGGCTTGTGGCTGCCGGTGACGCGGCAGGAGCCGGGCGGTGCCTGGATGCGCCTGGACCCGCAATCGCCTGAGGCGCTGCTGGTGCCGCTGGCCCCTGGCCTGTTGCAGGGCTGCGGCGTGCTCGCGGCCGGACGCCTGGAGCCCGGCGTGGCCCATCCGCTGGCGCTGTCCAGCGGCACGCTGGCCCTGGATGGCGAACGGGAAATCGAATTCAACCCGCAGGACCGACCCACGGTCACCCTCGATGCTGGCGGCCCGCTGAGCATCGATGTCGACGCGGTGCTGGCCTACGTCGCGCAACAGCGCCTGTTGGGCATCGGCCGCGAACATCCGCAACACCCCCTGAACCTGCAAGTCAGCCTTCAAGACACCCCTGGAGAATAAAAATGTCGACACCGCTCACCCACGATCAACTGCTGCACGCCTATCAGGTGATGCGCACCATCCGCGCGTTCGAAGAGCGCCTGCACGTGGAGTTCGCCACCGGCGAGATTCCCGGTTTTGTCCACTTGTACGCCGGCGAAGAGGCGTCCGCCGCCGGGGTCATGGCCCACCTGGGCGATGACGATTGCATTGCCTCCAACCACCGTGGCCACGGCCATTGCATCGCCAAAGGCGTGGATGTCTACGGAATGATGGCCGAGATCTACGGCAAGAAAACCGGGGTCTGCCAAGGCAAGGGCGGTTCCATGCACATCGCCGATTTCGAGAAGGGCATGCTCGGCGCCAACGGCATTGTCGGTGCCGGTGCGCCGCTGGTGGTGGGCGCCGCGCTGGCAGCCCGACTCAAGGGCACCGACAGTGTCGCGGTGGTGTTCTTCGGCGACGGCGGCTCCAACGAAGGCGCGGTGTTCGAGGCCATGAACATGGCTTCGGTGTGGAACTTGCCGTGTCTGTTCATTGCCGAGAACAACGGTTACGCGGAAGCCACTGCATCCAATTGGTCGGTGGCTTGCGATCACATCGCCGATCGCGCCGCCGGGTTCGGCATGCCGGGGGTGACGGTGGACGGTTTTGACTTCTTCGCCGTTCACGAAGCCGCCGGGGCGGCCATCGAGCGTGCCCGGGCCGGGGAAGGGCCATCGCTGATCGAGGTCAAGCTGACCCGCTATTACGGCCATTTCGAGGGCGATGCGCAGACGTATCGGGCACCAGATGAGGTCAAGCATTTCCGTGAACACCAGGACTGCCTGATGCAGTTCCGCGAGCGCACCACCCGGGCCGGGTTGCTCTCGGTCGAGCAACTGGACCAGGTCGACCGGGAAGTGGAGCTGCTGATCGAAAACGCGGTGCGCAAGGCCAAGTCCGATCCCAAGCCTGCGGCAGCGGACCTGCTCACCGATGTCTACGTCTCCTACCCCTGAACGCCCCTTCATAAAACAAGAACAGAGAATTCCATCATGGCGAGAAAAATCAGCTATCAGCAGGCAATCAACGAAGCCCTGGCCCAGGAAATGCACCGCGATACCAGCGTGTTCATCATGGGCGAGGACGTGGCCGGTGGCGCCGGCGCGCCCGGTGAAAACGACGCCTGGGGCGGTGTGCTCGGCGTCACCAAGGGCCTCTACGACCAGTTCCCCGGTCGCGTGCTCGACACACCGCTGTCGGAAATCGGTTACGTCGGTGCGGCGGTCGGGGCCGCGACCTGCGGCGTGCGCCCGGTGTGCGAACTGATGTTCGTCGACTTCGCCGGCTGCTGCCTGGACCAGATCCTCAACCAGGCGGCGAAGTTTCGCTACATGTTCGGTGGCAAGGCTTCCACGCCTTTGGTGATCCGCACCATGGTCGGTGCCGGCCTGCGCGCCGCGGCCCAGCATTCGCAGATGCTCACGTCCTTGTGGACGCACATCCCCGGGCTCAAGGTGGTATGCCCATCGTCGCCCTACGATGCCAAGGGCTTGCTCATCCAGGCGATCCGCGACAACGATCCGGTGATCTTCTGCGAGCACAAATTGCTGTACGGCATGCAGGGTGAAGTGCCCGAAGAGCTCTACACCATCCCGTTTGGCGAGGCCAACTTCCTGCGCGACGGCAAGGACGTGACCCTCGTGTCCTACGGCCGCATGGTCAACACCGCCATGGATGCGGCACGCAGCCTGGCCGGGCGCGGTATCGATTGCGAGGTCATCGACCTGCGCACCACCAGCCCGATGGATGAGGACAGCATCCTCGAAAGCGTGGACAAGACCGGGCGCCTGGTGGTCATCGATGAGGCCAACCCACGCTGCTCCATGGCCACCGACATCGCGGCGCTGGTGGCGCAGAAAGCCTTCGGCGCACTCAAGGCGCCGATCGAGATGGTCACCGCGCCGCATACGCCGGTGCCGTTCTCCGATTCCCTGGAAGACCTGTACATCCCTGACGCGGCGAAGATCGAACAAGCCGTGCTCAACGTGATCGAGTGGAGCAAGCGCTGATGAGCCAGATTCATACCCTGACCATGCCCAAATGGGGGCTGTCGATGACCGAAGGCCGGGTCGATGCCTGGCTCAAGGAAGAGGGCCAGGCCATCACCAAGGGCGACGAAGTGCTGGACGTGGAGACCGACAAGATTTCCAGCAGTGTCGAAGCGCCGTTCTCCGGTGTGTTGCGCCGGCAGGTTGCGCGGCAGGATGAAACCCTGGCGGTCGGCGCCTTGCTGGGCATTGTCGTCGACGGCGAGGCCAGCGACGCCGAGATCGATGCGGTCATCGAGCAGTTCCAGTCCAGTTTCGTGCCGGGCGACACCGGTGATGAAGACACCGGCGCGAAACCGCAGAAGGTCGAGCTGGATGGCCGGGTGATTCGCTACTTTGAACGTGGCGAAGGCGGCATGCCCTTGGTGTTGGTCCACGGTTTTGGCGGGGACCTGAACAATTGGCTGTTCAACCATGAGGCCTTGGCGGCCGGCCGCCGGGTGATCGCCCTGGACCTGCCGGGTCATGGCGAGTCCGGCAAGACCCTGCAACGTGGCGACCTGGACGAGTTGAGCGGCGCGGTGTTGGCCTTGCTCGATCACCTGGACATCAGCGTCGCACACCTGGTGGGCCATTCCATGGGCGGGGCCGTGTCGCTGAACACCGCACGCTTGATGCCCCAGCGGGTGCGCTCCCTGACGCTGATCGGCAGTGCTGGCCTCGGCCCTGAGATCAACGGCGACTACCTGCAAGGCTTTGTCGACGCCTCCAATCGCAACGCCCTCAAGCCGCAGTTGGTGCAGTTGTTCTCCAACGCCGAGCTGGTCAACCGGCAGATGCTCGATGACATGCTCAAGTACAAGCGCCTGGAGGGCGTGGACGCTGCATTGAGGCAGCTGTCGACGACCTTGTTCGCCGATGGTCGCCAACAGGTGGACTTGCGCGAAGTGGTGCAGGCCGGTCACGTGCCGACCCTGGTGGTCTGGGGCAGCGATGACGCGATCATCCCGGCGGCCCATGGCGAGGGGTTGGACGCCCAGGTGGAGGTGCTGAGCGGCCAAGGCCACATGGTGCAGATGGAAGCGGCCGAGCAAGTCAATCGATTGATCCTTGGGTTCATTGAACAGCACTGATCGAACGGGCGACGCGCGAGTCGTCGCCCCCAAGTATTCTGGAGAAACGCTATGAACGCTTCAATCACGCCTACCCGCAGCATGCGCGCCGCCGTCTGGCATGGCCGCAACGATATCCGTGTCGAAGATGTACCGTTGCCCGTTTCGCCGCCCGCCGGCTGGGTGCAGATCCGCGTGCAGTGGTGCGGCATCTGCGGCTCCGACCTGCATGAGTATGTGGCCGGGCCGGTGTTCATCCCGGTGGACGCGCCACACCCGCTGACCGGTATCAAGGGCCAGTGCATCCTCGGCCACGAGTTTTGTGGCGAAATCGTCGAACTGGGTGCCGGAGTCGAGGGCTTCAGCGTTGGCGAGCCGGTGGCGGCGGATGCCTGCCAGCACTGCGGCACCTGCTACTACTGTACCCACGGGCTTTACAACATCTGCGAAAACCTGGCGTTCACCGGCCTGATGAACAATGGTGCGTTCGCGGAACTGGTCAATGTGCCGGCCAATTTGCTCTACAAGTTGCCTGCCGATTTTCCTGCAGAGGCCGGCGCGCTGATCGAGCCGTTGGCGGTGGGCATGCACGCGGTGAAGAAAGCCGGCAGCCTGTTGGGCCAGAACGTTGTGGTGGTGGGCGCCGGGACCATTGGCCTGTGCACCATCATGTGTGCCAAGGCCGCCGGGGCGGCCCAGGTGATTGCCCTGGAAATGTCCGGTGCACGCAAGGCCAAGGCCCTGGAAGTCGGCGCCAGTCATGTCATCGATCCCAACCAGTGCGATGCGTTGGCTGAAGTGCGCCGCCTGACCGGGGGGCTGGGCGCCGATGTCAGCTTCGAGTGCATCGGCAACAAGCACACCGCCAAGCTGGCCATCGACCTGATCCGCAAGGCCGGCAAATGCGTGCTGGTGGGGATTTTCGAGGAACCGAGCGAATTCAACTTCTTCGAACTGGTGTCTACCGAGAAGCAGGTGCTCGGCGCGCTGGCCTACAACGGCGAATTTGCCGATGTCATTGCGTTCATTGCTGATGGCCGCTTGGACATTTCTCCATTGGTAACCGGGCGCATCCAGTTGGAGCAGATTGTCGGGCAGGGATTCGAGGAACTGGTCAACAACAAGGAACACAACGTGAAAATCATTGTGTCACCGGCCCGGATCTGAGCTCAGCCTGATGTGGGCGATTGGCGATGGCCGGTAGCGACCATCGCATTTTTTGCCGTGGGCTCAATCCGCTAGATAGGCTCGCCAGACGCGGCCCTCGTCGAGTTGCAACTGCTGTTCTTCCGTTTGCCGAAACTTGTGGTCGCAGTCGAGGAAGAACTCGTCGAGCTGTGGCGGCTCGATGTCGGTGTCGCTGAGCATCGTGTGGACCTGTCCACGGTGGTGAATCTGGTGTTCGAACAGGTGCAGGAGCAACCGGTCGATTCGCTCGGGCACCACCGCACCGTCGGCGCGTACCAATTCGACGGACCGGGCGAGGTCTTTCTCCCGCAGGGATTCGCAGAACGCCACCAGTCGCCGGTCGGTGCGGGCCTGGCTTCGAACCAGCTCGGCAAAGGCCAATGTCTCGGAGAAGTTCTTGATCTGACCGTCACGATCACCCTCCAGGGCGGTGAGGTAATAACGATCCACCTCCAGGATATGGCAGAGCGTGGCTTGTATGGACGGAAAGAACCCCGTGCGTCGCGTCAGGTATTCGTCCTCGCTCAACTGCGCACAGGTGCCGAGCAGGCGGTGGTTGGCCCACTGGTTGTTCAGGGCCTGGGCGAGGAAATAATTCATGGTAAGCCTTCCTTGTGGGAGCGAGCCTGCTCGCGATAGCGGCGGTACATCCAGCATAGCCGTTCCAGACAGACCGCTATCGCGAGCAGGCTCGCTCCCACAGTGGGTTTATGTGCTGGCTGATAGTCCTCCATACACCTCGGTCAGTGTGGGAGCGAGCCTGCTCGCGATGACGGCGGTACATTCAGCATAGCCGTCCAGACAGACCGCTATCGCGAGCAGGCTCGCTCCCACGGGGGAGTTCATTTGCCTCGGGTCAGAGCCCCACATCCGGCAGCGCCGGTCGATTCGCCAGGGCCTTGGCCATGATCTGTTCCACATACACCCGGTCTTCTTCCGGCAGGGCCAGGCGTGGTGGGCGGGTGAGGGCGCTGCCGCGGCCGGCGATGGCTTCGCACAGCTTGATGCATTGCACCAGGTCGGCGCGGGCGTCGAGGTGCAGGATCGGCATCAGCCATTCGTAGATCGGCATCGCTTCGGCGAAACGCCCGGCGCGGGCCAGGCGGAAGATGGTTTCGCCTTCCTTCGGGAACACGTTGGACATGCCCGAGACCCAGCCTTCGGCGCCCACGGCGAGGCTTTCCAGCACCACGTCGTCGAGGCCTGCGAACAGCACAAAGCGATCACCCACTTCATTGCGCACGTCGATGAAGCGTCGGGTATCGCCGGAGGAGTCCTTGAAACACACCACGTTGTCGCAATCGGCCAGGGAAATCAGGATATCCGGGGTCACGTCGTTCTTGTAGATCGGTGGGTTGTTGTAAACCATCAGCGGCACGTCGGCATGCCGGGCGACATAGCGAAAGTGCTCGGCGGTTTCGAACGGCTTGGAGCCATAGACCAATGCTGGCATCAGCATCACACCGTCAACGCCGACCTTGCGCACCGCGTTGGCGACCTTGGCCGCCTGCACGCTGGTGAACTCGGCCACGCCGCAGATCACCGGCACCCTGCCGCGGGAGGCGTCCACCGCGACTTCGGTCACGGCGATTTTTTCTTCGGCGCTCAGCGAAGTGTTTTCCCCCACCGAACCACAGACCACCAGGCCCGAGACGCCGTCACGGATGACGTTGGAAATGACCTCATGGGTCTTGTCCAGGTTGATGGAGAAGTCTTCGTTGAATTGGGTGGTAACGGCGGGGAATACGCCGCTCCAGTTGATGCGTTTGCTCATGGGTGGTTGTCTCCGGTGGTTAATGGTTTGTGGCGAGGGGATTCATCCCCTCGCCACAAAGGGAATGTGCAAAGTCGAGAAAATCATGCGCCAGGCCACGTATCTGAAAGCCGATAGCCCTGCGGCCATGGATCAGCCGGGTCCAGCAGCAATTGATGCGTGCCGGTGATCCACGCCCGTCCGGCAATGCACGGATAGATCGCCGGGCGCCCGGCCACGTCGGTCAGCGAGTCGATGCGGCAATGGAACTCGGAGCCGATGATCGAGCGCCCGATGAACCGCTCGCCCACGTGCATCAACCCCTTGGCCTGCAGCACCGCCATGCGCGCCGAGCAACCGGTGCCGGTGGGGGAGCGGTCGATCTTGCCGGGCTGGATCACCACGGCGTTGGCGCCGGTCGCGACACCGGCTTCCATGACGATGGGCGCGGCGATCTGGCAGAACGAGATGTGCGACCAGTCTGGGTTCAGCGGATGCTCGAAACCCAGTTGCTCATTGGCGGCCCGGGTGATTTTCAGCCCGACGGCTACCAGGTCGGCGGCCTCGTCAGGGCGGATGGCAAAGCCCAGGCGCTGGGCGTCGGCGATGACGAAACTGTCGCCGCCATAGGCGGTGTCCACCTGCAGCGAGCCCAGGCCCTCGACTTCGATCCAGGCGTCGAGACGGTCGGCGAAGGAGGGCACGTTCTTGATCTCCACCCGTTGCACCTTGCCGTCGCGGCAGTCGGCGAGGGCTTCAATCAACCCGCCAGGGGCTTCGAGCACCAGGCGGGTCTGGGGTTCGGTCATGGGCAGGATGCCGCTGTCCAGCAGCACGGTGGCCACGCACAGGGAGTTGGAGCCGGACATCGGCGGCGTGTCGACCGGCTCCATGATGATCCAGGCCATCTGCGCCCGAGGGTCCTTGGCCGGCACCAGCAGGTTGACGTGGCGGAACACGCCGCCACGGGGTTCGTTGAGGACGAAGTTGCGCAGGGTCTGGTCCCGGGCGATCCAGCGCGACTGTTCCCACACGGTGGCACCGGGGGGCGGGGCGACGCCGCCGACTATCACATCGCCGACTTCGCCTTCGGCGTGGCAGCTGACGATGTGGATGATTTTTGATGAGCGCATTGGGCTGTTCCTTGTGTTGTCCGTTCCGGCCTCATCGCGAGCAGGCTCGCTCCCACAGGGTACAAATCCCATGTGGGAGCGGGCTTGCTCGCGAAGGGGTCATTGGCTATTTCACCGACTTGAGAAACGCCGCCGTCTCCCGTTGCATCGGGTTGCCGATCACCTGGTCCGGCGGCCCGATCTCATGCACCCGGCCATTGCAAAAGAACGCCACGCGGTCGGACACGTCCCGGGCGAAACGGATCTCGTGGGTCACCAGCACCATGGTCATGCCGTCCTCGGCGAGCATGCGCATGGTGTCCAGTACTTCCCCCACCAGTTGCGGGTCCAGGGCCGAGGTGGCTTCATCGAACAGCATGTAGTCCGGCGACATCGCCAGGGCCCGGGCGATGGCCATGCGCTGTTGCTGGCCGCCGGAGAGCTTGTTCGGAAAGGCCTTGAGCTTGTCCCCCAGGCCCACGTGCTCCAGCTGTTTCACCGCCAGGGCCTCGGCCTCCTGTTTGCTCTTGCCCAGCACCTTGCGCGGCGCCAGCATCACGTTCTCCAGCACGGTCAGGTGCGGGAAGGCGTTCCATTGCTGGAAGACGATGCCGATCTTCTGCCGCAAGTGATTGAGGTCGGTGGCGCGGTCATGCACCTCGACGCCGTCCACGCGAATGCTGCCTTGCTGGATCGGCTCCAGACCGTTGATGCACATCAGCAGGGTCGACTTGCCGGAACCCGAGCCACCGATGATCGACACCACTTCACCCTTGTCCACGGTGAGGCTCACACCCTTGACGACTTCCAGGTCACCGAAGGACTTGTGCACGTTCTCGATCTCAATCATTTTCCTGCCACCTTCTTTCCAGACGTGCGCCAAGGCGGGCAACCACCAGGCTCATCACGTAGTAAATGAGGCCTGCGATGCACAGCACCAACAGGGGTTCCTGAATGCGCGTGACGATGGTTTGCGAAGCACGCAGCAGTTCGACGATGCCGATCCACATCACCAGCGCGGTATCCTTCATCACCCCGAGTATCAGGTTCAGCCAGCCGGGAAAGGCTACGCGCGTGGCAATCGGCAGGACGATGAAGCGCAGGTCCTGCAGGTAGCTCAAGCCCAGGGAG
Organism: Pseudomonas corrugata; assembly: GCF_001269905.1. Taxonomy (GTDB): domain Bacteria; phylum Pseudomonadota; class Gammaproteobacteria; order Pseudomonadales; family Pseudomonadaceae; genus Aquipseudomonas; species Aquipseudomonas corrugata. The sequence goes on from NZ_LHVK01000006.1 coordinate 94,410, forward strand.
CGGCTGGCCCGTCGGGTGCTCAGCGGCACCGCCAGCACCCCGCCACGGACGATTTCGGTGAAGTACGCGGCGGCGTAGACCCCGAGCACGATGCAGCCGACGGCGAAGGCGCTGAGGTTCAGGCCGACGATGCTCTTGAGCGAGTTGAACAGCACGAACTGGATCAGCAACGGCACGCTGCGAAACACGTCCAGGATCCAGGCCAGTGGCAGGCTGGCACGGGGCAACAGCGCCCGGAGCAGGCCGCACAGCAACCCGGCCAGGGTGCCGAGCAGGATCGACCAGGCGGTCAACTGCAGCGTGACCCAGGCCCCCTCGAGCAAGAACAACAGGTCGTTAACGGTGAGGCTTGTTGCAAACATGACCAACCCTCAGTAGCGGAACAGGCGCCAGGACAACAGTCGGGCGAGCCCGACGATGAGCTTGGCGATCAGGTAATACAGCGCGGCCGCGAGGGCGAAGTATTCGAAGGTGCGGAACGTCTTGACGTTGTATTCCTGGGTCACCCCGGTAAGGTCGTTGTTCAGGCCGACCACCACCCCCAGTGAGGTCATCAGCACTGCCCAGACCATCTGGTTGGTCAGCGGGTAGAACACGATGCGCAGCAGTTGCGGGACGATGATCATCCGATAGGCCTGGAACGCGCTCATGCCTAGAGAGCGGGCGGCGCGCATCTGCGTCCCGGGCACTGCCTTGAGGCCTCCGCGAAAGTTCTCCGCCAGGTAGCCGGCATTGTTGAAGGTGATCCCGGCCAGCAAGGCCAGCCAGGAACTGACGTGCAGGCCGAGGGAGCCGAGGCCGAAGTAGAGGATGTAGATCTGGAACAGCGACGGTGTGTTGCGGGCGATGGACACCCAACCGTTTCCGATACCGCGCAGCACTGGATGACGCGCCTGGCGCATGACCGTCAGCACTAGGGCGATCAGCACGCCGAAGATCATCGACAGCGCCGCGGTCTCGAACGTGACCCAGGCCCCGGCGAGCATGTCGGGCAACGCGCGCAGGGCCGGGCGCCATTGGAAGCTGTAGTCAAACATGGAAGGGGTTCCCCTGGCGGGTGGCAGGTTGCAGCCAGAGCGGCGGCTGACCAGTGGCGGAGGCGTTGCACGCGGCGTCGACGCAGGCCGCGAGGCTGGCGAAGTGCACCCCGCGTCCCACCAGACCGGGCGCGTAATGAGCGTATTTGCCGGAGTTGGTCATCAGGGTGATGGCAGCGGGTGGGATGACCGGTTCGCCCAGCATGCACCAGCAGGTGTCGGTCACCAGCGTCGCGCCGAAGGCTTCGATGGCGTCCAGGTGACCTGCCAGGCGGGCCTGCTCCAGTACTGCTCGGCCGCAGGTGATGGCCAACACCACGCCCGGGTGCTTGCTCCGGCTGGCGCAGAGCGAAGCCAGGGTTGCAAATTCGCTGAGGGAAAAGTGCGGGTTGCCCAGGGAGACCACGTCCACCCGGTTGTCCCGGGCGCTGTTGAGTTCGCGCCAACTGGCAAGCAGGCCCGCAGCATCGACCGTTTCCACCTGCGTCGGACAGTCTGCTGCCACGGCATTGACCGGCTCGAGGGCTTCCGGCGTCACCCCGGCGAAGTGGAACAATGGCGCGGCACTGGTGGTGGCGAAAGCAGCGCCGAAGGCCTTCAGGTCATCCAGAGTGGGCGCGGCGTGCTCCAGACCGCGTATCAAAGGGATACGCCGGCCCGTCAGGCTGCCGATGTGATAGCCCAGCAGCGGATAGAAACTGTCGTCGACGTCGCCCAATCCCTGCACGTCGACGATCAGCCTGGCCTTGCGCGGGTCGTCCAGGTGACAGCCGGTCAAGGGTGCCCGGCCGCACAAGGCGATACAGATATCCAGGAAGTCCGGGTACTTCTGCGTGCGAGCCCCGAGCACACTGTTGGCGTAGACCACCGCGTTGGACTCGGCCCAGACGATCTGCTCGCCGGCCTTGGGCGCGGTGTCCAGCAGATACGGCGCGCAAGTGAAGCTCAACTGCGCGCCCATCGCCATGTAGGCATCGCCCAGGGCACTGGCCGGTTCACCCAGGGTCGGGTCTACGCCCAGTTCACGCCAGCGGCGCTGGTCCACGGAAATGGAATTGAGGGTGGTGGGTACGCGCACTTTTGCGTCCCACTGCACCAGTTGCTCGGCAAAGCGCAGGCTGGCCGGGCCGGTGTAGATGCAACCGTCGATGTGGGCTTGGGTCACGTCCAACAGCTGCGTGGCTCCCTGGATTTCGGCCATGCGCAGTACGATTTGCATGGCTACCTGGGCGGCCTTGCCATGGCTGCCGTCGAGCAGTGCCCGGTCCTGTTCGGTGAGGTTGACCGTAGACGGCGTGGGCGGCTGCAAGGGGATGTCGGCCCCATACCAATGATCGTTGGGGCGACGGCCGGACAAGGTCAGGCAATTGCCTTCGACGCGCACAAAACCCTGGCCGCGCAAGCTGTCGAAGGCTTCACGACCGATCTGCACGACCGGCAGGGAACGCTGGAAAATCAACTGCGCCACCAGCACGCCCAAGGTCAGGATCTCGTCCGTTTCGGCCAGCACCAGCGCTGCGGGTGCATGGCCGTTACTGATTAGCTCCATCAAGACGCTGCTGCCGGTGCATGAGCCGCGTCCGCTGGGAATTGCCAGCACGCGCCCGGCCAGACGCTCGCCGCTGAGCGGGTGATGCCGGTCGATGATTTCACCGCTGGACGGATCCACACCGCCCCAGAAACTCAAGCCCACATCGGCAAAGAGCAGGGCGCCCTGGGCGGCACCCTCCACCAGACTGCGGCCCATGACGCGGACAGGCGTACTTGGCATGCCGCGATCCTCAGTAATAGACCTGGGGAACGGTCAGGTCGGCCGGCGGGATATCGGTGCCGACCCATTTGACGAACAGCTCTTTGTAACGGCCGGTGCGCACCTGTTGGTTGACGAACAGGTTGAGGTAGTTGATCAGGCCGAACTCGCTACGCTTGGCGCCGAGGGACACATAGTCGATGACATAAGGCGCGTCACCGGCGATCTTCAGGTTTTTGTATTTGCCCGACTTGATGGTTGCGGCCGCCACGGTATTGGTCACCACCGTCGCGTCGATGTGCCCTTGGGCGACGGCCAGCAGCGTGTCGTTCTGCGACTGGTAGGCACGGAAACTGCCGCTGCCCCAGTTCTTCTGGTCTTTCTCCAGGGCGATGGCTTCGTAGGTGCCGCTGGTATTGCCCACGGCCTTGCCCTTGAGGTCGGCGAAGCTGTTGATGCCGGTGTTGTCGCGGGTCAGCACCACCATCTGGAAGGCGAAGTAGGGCACGGTCAGGCCAACCGTCTTGGCTCGCTCCAGGGTGTCGGAGGTGGAGGCGACGATGACATCGGCACGCCCGGAAATCAGCGCCGGGATCCGGTCCGGGAACGGCGTTTCCACCACTTCGGCATCTACCCCCAGGACCTTCGCCAGATCATGACAGTAGTCCACGTCGAAGCCCGCCGGTTTGTTGCTTTCGTCACGAAAACCCATCGGCGGGAAGTCCAGGGTCACGGCGCAGCGCAGCTTGCCGGAGCCGATGATGTCATCGAGCTTGTCGGCATAGGCGGGGGTGATGAACAGAGGTGCCAGGACGACACTTAACGCTACGGCCAATGCAGGGTTTTTCATAAATGCCTCGCTGTCGAATAAATGCGGTGAGATATCGTATTGAGGATTTCGTATACGATATTAGATAAGCAATCGGCGTGCCTGTCTGGCGAACTTCTCGCTTTCATGGGTAATCCATTGATTACAAAGCAGTAATAAGAAGCGTGGGCGCGAAAGGTGCCAATGGCCGTTTCAGTCAGGTGTTACAGATGGGAGCACTGGGCGCTCCGGCGCCCTGTAAGGGAACAGAATTCAGTGCCGGTTTTCCCGATATTGGCTCGGCGACAGGCTGGTCAGGGCCCGGAACTGGCGACTGAACGCGCTGTGGTCGGTGTAGCCGCAGCGCAAGGCGATGTCGGTGATGGGCAGGTCCTGGTCCAGCAGCAGGCGCGAGGCTTCTTCCAGCCGGGCCTTGTGGATCATTTGCCGGGGCGTGAGCTGGAAGATGCGTTTGCAGTGCCGCTCCAGTTGGGCCACCGACAATCCGGCGATGGCGGTCAGTTCGGCAAGGCTGATAGGGCGGGAGAAGTGGCTCTTGATGTAGGCATCCACCGCCGCCAGTTTCTGGAACGCCGGGTGGCTGGACTGAGGCAGTTGCAGATCCCGTGAGATGCCGGCCAGGCCGACGATCTGGCCGTTGGGCTCGCGCAGGGCGATTTTATGGGTCAGGCACCACACAGGTTGATTGCCGTAGTACAGGTGGAGTTCGAGTTGGTCGGCCAGCTCCCGACCGCTGGCCAGCACCCGTCGATCCTGTTCGGTGTACAGCGGGCCGAAACGCTCGGGGAATACTTGCTCAGCGGTGAGGCCCAACAGATCGCTGCTGTGCTTGAAGCCACAGCGCCGGGCCAGGGTCTGGTTGACGAAGGCGTAGCGGGCCTGGGTGTCCTTGATGAAGAACACCACGTCCGCGAGGGTGTCGAGCAGCGGTGCGATGGATTGCAGGCTGTGGAGCAGGGTGTCCAGGTCGCAGGGGGGGAAGGAGGTGAGCGAGGGATACATGGGGTTGGCATCATCTCGGGTGGTGGCAAGGGTTGCGCAAGAGTAGCAGCTGAATGATCGGCCAACTCATGTGGGAGCGAGCCTGCTCGCGATAGCGGTGTGTCAGCAACCTATCGGTATCTGATAAAGCGCTATCGCGAGCAGGCTCGCTCCCACAAGCAGCCGCGCTTATGCAGCCTATGTGGGCGGGGTTTCTTCCAGCCCCAGCAAGGTTTCGATCCGCGCCGGGCTGAACGGCGGGCGTGGGGTGGGTGGCGTCCAGTCGAACAGATACTCCAGGGCGGCGCCGCAGACCCGGCCCTGGCACGCGCCCATGCCACAACGGCTGGCGAGCTTGGCTTCGCGCCAGCTCACGTGGCCGATCAGGTCGCCATAGGGTACGTCTTCGCACCGACAGACCAAGGTGTCGGCACGGGCCAGAGACTTGAGTCGCCCATCGAGGGCGAAGGCCTTGTTCAGTGTCCGGGCGAAACCCTGCCAGCGTTCCCGACGCGGCCACAGGCGTTGGGCGAGCGCGGTATCGCCGACCGCCGCGTGACCGGCGATGGCGCCTTCCACCAGCGCCAGTTCGCTGCCCCCGAAACCGGTGCATTCGCCCGCGGCGTAATGGTCCTGGCGGCTCGTTGCCTGCCACGCATCCACCGCGAGGGCATTCTCGGCAAGCTCGCAGCCCAGGGCCTGGCCGAGCTGGATATTGGGGATGAGCCCGAAGCCACAAGCCAATCGATCACAAGCCAACTCGACGATCTTGCCCTGTTGCAGTAGACGGACGCCTTCGAGTCGCTCCCGTCCCAAGGCCTCCAGCACATGGCTGCCGGTACGATAATGCCGGTCGAACAGGCCGAACCCTTGCAGGAATTTGCCCGGCCAGCGCGGCAATTGCGCGGCGAAACCGGCCACGGCGGCACGGCCGGCCTGCTCGGCCACCCGTAGCACGCGGGCACCCTGGTGCCTGGCCGTGGCCGCGCTGGCCAGCAGCAGCGGCCCACTCCCGGCGATCACCAGGCGTTCCTCCCGCACCGGCAGGCCTGCCTTGATCAGTGCCTGCAAGCCGCCGGCACCGGTAACGCCGGGCAGGGTCCAACCGGGGAAGGGCAGCAGCAACTCCCGGGCGCCGGTGCACAGGATCAGGCGCTGGTAGGTGATCTGCCAACCGCGCTCGGCATTCTCTACCAATAGGGTTTTATCGGCGGCGCAAGCGATCACCCGGGTGCCGGCATGGCAGCGCACATTGGCGCAGGTCTGCAACCGCTCACGCAGGCGGCGTGCCGCGCTGGGCAGACTGGCCTGGGGGCCGTCGCGCCAGATCTGCCCCCCAGGCAACGGGTTGTCGTCCAGCAGCACGATAGACGCGCCGCGGCTGGCCGCAGCCAGGGCGGCGGCCATGCCGGCGGGGCCGGCGCCGATGATCAGCAGGTCGGTGGTTTCGTTCATGGTCGGGTCTGCACGTGCATGCCGTCGCGGCACAGGGTCTGGCAAGCCAGGCGGCGCTGGCCGTCGATTGTTACCCGACATTCCTGGCAAATACCCATGCCGCACAAGGGCGCACGTCGCTGGCCGCTGACCGAGGTGCGACTGCAACCGTCCGCGCCCAGGGCCAGGGCGGCGGCGACACTGGTGCCGTGGGTGACCGTGAGGGGGCGGCCGTCCAGGAATAATTCAGGCATCGGGAGGATTCCAATATGAAACCGTGGCGAGGGGATTTATCCCCGTTGGGCTGCGCAGCAGCCCCTCTGGATTACCCTGACACATCGAGTAGCCAGACTTCAGGGCCGCTACGCGCCCCAACGGGGATTTAGCTGACATACACAGGTTCTCCCAGAAAACGCTGCGGCAGATAGGCCTGAGGGGCCAGTGGCGAGGCTTCGTTGAACAACTGCGCCACCAGCAAGTCAGCCGTCGCGGGGGCCGTTGTGACTCCCAGTCCTTCATGCCCCACCGCCAGCCACAGGCCCTTGCGTTGCGGGTGCTGTCCCACCAGCGGCAGGCCATCGGGGCTGGCGGCGCGGAAGCCGGTCCAGGCGCGGATGCCGTTGAGTTGTGCCAACCCGGGCATGTAGTCGACGGCGCGCTTGAGCATCTTCGCCAGCATCCAGCCTTCCACTTGCGGGTCGACGGTGCCGAACTGCCGCGAGGCGCCGATGAACAGTTGCCCGGTGGGACGGGGCTGGATATTGCAGGCCACCGACGGACCGCTGGCGTTGTGGGCGCTGGTGACATAACCCAGTTCGACCAGGGTGTGGGTAATAGCGGCGGGGTAGCGATCGGTAATCAGCAGATGGCCTTTCTTTGGCTCGATCGGCAGCTCCGGGCACAGCTCGGTGGCCTGGATGCCGTTGGCGAGAATCACCGCCTCGGCCCTCAACCAGCGACCATCGTCCAAACGTACACGCGGGCCGTCCACTTCGGCGACTTGTGCCCGCTGCTGGCGGATGTGCGGGCCGCTCAGCATCCAGCGGGCCGCAGCGGGCGCATAGAGGATGCCGTCACCTTTGATCAGCAGGCCACCTTCCAGGCCTTCGCGCAGCTCGGGTTCGCGTTGGCGCAAGGCCCCGCGTCCGATCAGTTCGCAGTCTTCTCCATGAGCCAGCAGATTCAGGTACTTGCTGTTGGCTACCGCCATTTCCTGCGCATTGGCCGCCAACCACAAGGTGCCGTTATTGCGCCATGCGCAGTCTTCGGGCAGGACGTGCGCCAACTCGCGCCAGCGCTGCAGGGAGTATTGACTGAGGGCCAGTTCAGCCGGATTGTCGTCCAACACCAGCAGATGCCCCATGCCGGCCGCCGTCGCGCCGTGCCAGCCGGCGTCGAGCACCACCACCTTCAATCCACGCAGGGACAAGGCCCGGGCACAGGCTGCACCGATGATGCCGGCACCGATGACGATCACGTCGGCGATCAGGCCCTCGGTCACAGGCGAATGCCCCAGGCGAACGGGTCATCCGCTTCGATGATCAGCGTGGCTTCGGCGCTGATATAGGCGCGGCCGCGAATCGTCGGCACGATGCGCTCGCCCGCCTGCTCATAAGCGCCTTCGAACTCGCTGCCGATCACGCTGGCCTGACGCCAGGTCTGGCCGGGTTGCAGCTTGCCGTCCGCAGCCAGGCACGCCAGCTTGGCGCTGGTGCCGGTGCCGCAAGGGGAGCGATCGTAGGCCTTGCCGGGGCAGAGTACGAAGTTGCGGCTGTCGGCTTGTGGGTCGTCGGCGAACAGTTCGATGTGATCGATCAGCCCGCCGTCCTCGCCACGAAAGCCTTGCTGCTCCAGCGCTTGCTGCACGGCGTAGGTGTAGGCAGTCAATGCGTCGAGGTTGTCGCTCGCCACTCGCTGGCCGTGGTCGGCGATAAGGAAGAACCAGTTGCCGCCCCAGGCCACATCGCCTTCCACAGGGCCGATACCGGGTACTTCCAGGCGCAGCGCCTCACGGTAACGATAGGCGGGCACGTTGCGCACGCTGACCGAACGATCCTCATGCAAGGTGGCCTGGACGGTGCCCACCGGGGTTTCGATGCGATGCACGCCCGGGCCGATCCGCCCCAGGTGAGCCAGCGAGGCCACCAGGCCGATGGTGCCGTGGCCGCACATGCCCAGGTAACCACTGTTGTTGAAGAAGATCACCCCCGCACAGGCACTTGGGTCGACCGGTTCACAGAGCAGCGCGCCCACCAGCACGTCGCTGCCCCGGGGTTCCAGCACGCAGGCGGCACGCCAGGCATCATGCTGCGAGGCCAGGCGCTGCCTGCGCTCGGCCATGCTGCCCTGGCCGAGATCGGGAAAACCGTCGATGACCAGTCGGGTCGGCTCACCGCCGGTGTGGGAATCGATCACAGTGATGCGCTTCATGGGACCACTTCCGTTCAGATAAGTGAGCGCAAGCGTGGCCCGCAACAGGGGGTAGCGGCTTGATGGTTTTATCTGTTGCCCATGACGAAATCGGCACAGCGCGGCGCGGCACTCATCAGTCGGACGCGTATCTCCACTGCCACTCGATGTGTTCTGTATTGATGCCCAGGGCCTCGAACTTTTCCGCCACGTAGCGCAGGCAGGCACCTCCGTCGGGGCGGTAGTGCCCGGAGGCATCGTTGACCATGGCAATCACATGTTCCATGCGATGTTCCCTGATCCTGAATTCCCCCGCGCACATGACGGGCCTGCCACTGCCGAGTTGGCTATGCCTGATGTAGTTGGCCCGATCCGCGTGTTCCCAGCGTTTATAGATAATGGAATTCTCGGGGGTATAGACCCAGGTGTAGCTATTGGACTGGTCGTTGGGAGAGAGCATTTCACTGGTCTGCGATTTCAGTTGATTGCCGATCAACTTGCCATCCCACATACCCACCAGTTGACCGACGCCGTCGATTTTCGACGGGTCATAGCAACGCCAGTGCATGAGATCGCCGATGAAGGGCATCCACCTGATCGGGTAGGTCTGAGCGTTGAGATCAACCGATCGATGGTCGGAATTCATCCAGTCGGAAAAATGCACATGGCCCGACCATACGGCCAGCAAGTGCGAGGAGGAATTCCTGAGCCAACGGTGCACCTGTTTGAAGGACAGGTTGGTGTAGATGTCATTGGCCTTGATCAGCACGGATTCCAGTTCCCAGTCATCGGTGGCGATCGGGTGGGCTTCGGGCCTCTGGTAGAAGGTCACGCCGTCGATTTCGGACAATGAGATCCGGGGGCGGCCGAACAGTCTGGGCAGGTCGATTTCCACCGTGATGGTCTGTCCGACTCGCGGGGCTTCACAGAATAATTGCATCTGGCTGAGGGGGCCCATGGACACATACAGGGTGTCGTCGGTGCCAGCCCAATGTTCATTGGTGATCGAGGCTGTCACCGTCAGGGTGTCTACAATGGTGTCGGTCATGATTGAAGGTGCGTTCTATCTCTGATTAAGAAGTCACCGATTCTGGCGCCGCATGGCAGGACCCTGGTGGTACATATGTATGCGCGCAAAAAAAATGCCGGGTCGCTCAGAGCCCCGGCATTGTCTTTTAGCGATCAGCTTCAATGGCTGGAAGGCAGGAACTCGAACAGCGTCTTGCAGACGCCGGCAATGTGCTCATCCAGCAGTTTCACCGCCCGTTCAACATCACCGGCACGGCAGGCATCGAGGATTTCCCGGTGCTCGTGATCGGCGCGTTCCTTGCCGGCCGACAGGCTCATCTGCATGCGCAGGTAACGCTCCAGCTTGTCGTGGACCGAGCGGATCAGGCCGACCAGGAAGGGGCGTTGTGCCGGCTCGTAGAGGCAGGCGTGCAACTGCCAGTTGAGCTCGGCCCAACGCCCGACGTCGTCCTCGCCGATGAACTCGCGGCAGATTGCCTCGGCGCGAGCGAACGTGTCTTCGGTCATGTTGGGAATCGCCAGGCGCAGCACTTTATCCTCCAGCAGCATCCGCACTTCGAACATCTGCGCCAGCTCCACCTCGGAAATCCGCGTGACCATCGCGCCGCGATTACGCTGGAACATCACCAGCCCCTCGGCCTCCAGCCGCTTGAGGGCTTCGCGCACGGGGATCTTGCTGACGTTGAACTGACGGGCGATATCGTCCTGGCGAATCGGCTCGTCCTCGGCAAAATGCCCGGCCACGATGGCTTCGCGCAGGTGACGGGTAATGATTTCCGAAGTAGAAGGGGTGTTGCCCAGGTCGGGCAGGTTGAACTTGGATAAAGTCACGGCGGCGGGTCGGTGGCTGAGTTGGGGATATGGTATACGACTTGGCGGAGGTGGTGTCTCGGATCTTGACGCTACCCTCCAGACGAGTGAACCCTTGTGGCGAGGGGATGAATCCCCTCGCCACAAGGGGGATGTGTCAGCCGTGGGACATGCGGGTGACATACGCCTCTGTCCGCACGATGACCCATCCCGTCACCAACGCACCCAGCGACAGCGCCACCCCAAACAGGACCAACGCCACATCGGCGCCGAATCGGTCAGCCAAAAGGCCTGTGACCACCACCGGAATGCTGAACCCGACGTACGCAAACAGGAAGAACCCGGCGCTGACCCGGGCCTTTTCCAGGCCGGCCATTGCGGTGATCGCCGATAACCCGCCCAGGTAGAGAAAACCGTAGCATGCGCTGCTGGCTCCCAGCGCCCCAAGCAGCACCGCGATCAGCGAACCGGTGCTCGCCCCCCAGGCCAGCAGCACATAACTCAAGGGCAGCACCAGCAAGCCAAACCCGGTGGCCCTGGCCGGTTGCATGCGGCGCACCCACGGCTGGAACAGCAACCCGCAACTGATCACGGTGAAGGTCGACAGGCCCGACCATTGCTGCAGGTCGTGGCGTGCCAACACCGAGGGCAGTATCGCGATGACCAGGCCCGAGGTTGCCCAGGCCAGCAACATGGAGAAGCCGTAGGGCAAGCTGCCGCTGGGGAACAGCGGCAGGCGCAGCATCGGTGCCCGAGGCGTTCTGGCGGCAGGGTCGGGCAGCCTGGAAACCACGATGAGCGCGATACTGGCCAGGAGTAATTGCAGCAAGAAACTGCCGGGCACGACACTTTGATGGGCGAACAGGAAAAGACTGGTCAAGGCCGCCCCCAGGCCGAAGCCAAGGGACGTACTGGCGGTGATCCGATTGGCAGCAGAGCGGGTATCGCTGCCCGCCATCAGTTCGGTCATATAGGCCGTCGACGTCGCCGAGGCCAAGCCCGTGCCCACGCCCATCATCAGCCGCGCCAGACCCAGCGCGACAAGGTTCGGCCAGATCGAAGTGATGACCGTCGCCAGCATCGACAAACCCAGCGCCAGCAGTATCAGGGGCCGGCGTCCGACCCGGTCGGCCAGCCCGCCGAAGGCCAGCAGCACCGGCAGCACCCCCAGCACATAACACGAGAACGCAACCGCTGTTGCGCCGGCCCCGTAGCCGGACGCCTGGGCGTAGGTGGTGTACAGCGGCGCCTGCAAGTTGACCGCGAGGGTGATCAGGCAAAGACCGAAAGCCAGTCCCCACGAATGTCGATGCTGTGCGTTCAAGCGTATTCCCCGGAAGTCCGATGAGTAGTCGTCCAGCGGACTATTACCGCCTGGCTTCACGGGAACAAGGAACAGGCCTAGGGGTTTTGTGATTAACTGTTTGCTCGAAATCGGCGAACACTTCAAGAGTCTCCCAGCATGGACCTGAACATCGACCGCAATGCCGCCGAGCCCATGACCCGGCAACTGATGACTCAGCTCGTTGGCTGGATCAGCAGCCATCGCATCCGCCCCGGGGCACGAATGCCTTCCATCCGGCAATTGGCCCAGGAAAATGACGTCAGCTTGTCGTGTGTGATCAAGGCCTACGATCAACTGGTCGCCAGCGGTGTATTGGAGTCCCGGCATGGATCGGGTTTCTTTGTCGCCCAACAAGTGTCCCGGCCCGTGGGGCCGGATGCTGAGACAGGTGAGGGGGCGTGGACGTTATTCGACAACGAATCGACGCAGCTCAAGCTTGGCTGCGGTTGGCTGCCCGACACCTGGCGCGACGACACCGATCTGGGCCAGGCGATCCGTCAGGTAGTGCGCAGCGACAGCCACGCACTGTTCAACTACAGCACGCCCCTGGGCTCTGTACCTCTACGCCAGCACATTCAGAAACGCCTGAGCCTGATCGACATACACGCCGATCTTGCGCAGATCCTCACCACCCAAGGCGCCAGCCACGGCCTTGACCTGCTGGTGCGCACGCTCCTCAAGCCTGGTGACCTGGTCCTGGTGGAAAGCCCTGGTTACTACAACCTGTTCAATCTGCTGAAACTGCATGGCGTCAGAACCCTGGCCGTCCCAAGAGGCACCCAGGGCCCGGATCTCGACAGCCTCGAGCGCTTGCTCGGCCAGCACAAACCCGCCTATTTCTTCATTAACAGCATGTACCAGAACCCCACCGGCACCAGCCTTGCGCCGAGCGTCGCATATCGTCTGCTGCAACTGGCTAGCCAGCATGATTTGCGCCTCATCGAAGACGACATCTACGCCGACTTCCAGAACGGGCCGACGTCCCGCCTGGCGACCCTGGACGGCCTGGACCGGGTGATCTACCTGGCGAGCTTTTCCAAGACGTTGTCCAGTTCGCTGCGCATCGGTTATGTCGTCGCCCAACCCGACATCATCAACCGGCTGGCCGAGGTCAAAATGGTGACCGGCATCGGCTGCTCGCTGCTGGCGGAAAATGTCGTGGCGACTTTGCTGGCCAACGGGGCCTATCGCAAGTTGTTGCAACGCCTGCGTCAGCGTTTGAACAAGCAGATGGCGAGCACGCTGCGTCAGCTTGACCAGGCGCACTGGGAGGTTTTCGCCGAGCCGACCGGTGGCCTGTTCGTGTGGGCCAGGCCTCGGCATGTGGAGAGCGGGCGGGTGCAGCAGATCGCCCGTGAGGCTCAGGTCCAACTCTCCCAAGGCGCCAGTTTCATGCCAGCGAGTGAAACGTGTGACTGGCTGCGGCTGAATGTGGCGTTCGTCCAGGACATTCGTGCGCAGACGTTTTTCCGGCGGATCGAAGAGGCGTCGCTGGCTGAATAGCAGAATGAGGCTGTGTGAGAGTGGGGCGGAATATCGGACTGTTCCCGCAAGCTGCGACAACAGCCGAGGAAGCGCAGTGTACTGGAGTACATGAGCATTCCGAGGCTGTTTTCGCCTTGCCTGACCTTCGTCTCAAGGCTTTTCGTCCAGAGCCTAGGGGCTGAGAGCTGAGAGCTGACGAATGTACTGCACGAGGAAGGGTTTGTTATCCGAATCGACCGGTAATGTAGTCTTCCGTCTGTTTCACTTTTGGCGTGGTGAAGATCCTATCGGTCACATCATGTTCAATCAATTCGCCCATGAACATAAAGGCGGTGGAGTCTGACACCCGTGCGGCCTGCTGCATGTTGTGGGTCACGATGATAACGGTGTATTGCTCTTTCAGCTCAGTGATCAGTTGCTCGATGCGCCCAGTGGAGATCGGATCAAGGGCAGAGGTCGGTTCATCCAGAAGTAATACTTGAGGTTGCAACGCAATGGTGCGTGCGATACACAGGCGCTGTTGCTGGCCACCCGACAGGCTCTGTGCGCTCTGTTTGAGCTTGTCCTTAACCTCGTCCCAGAGTGCTGCACCTTTGAGGGCCTGCTCTACGCATGCATCCATCTCACGACGGGAGAGTTGTTTATGATGGCGCACGGCGTAGGCAACGTTGTCGTAAATGGACATCGGAAACGGCACCGGTTTCTGAAACACCATGCCTATATGGCTACGTAGCCGGTTCATCGAGTAACCAGGCTCGAGGATATTCTCACCGTTAAGCAGCACCTCGCCGCGCGCCTCCTGCTTTGGGTACATGGCGTAGATGCGGTTGAATACCCGCAGTAGCGTCGACTTCCCGCAGCCCGAAGGCCCAATGATTGCAGTGATGCGTTTCTCTGGAATATCCATATCAATGGATTTCAGAGAGCGCTGGTTGTTGTAAAAGAATTCCAGGCCACGAACGCGAATTTTAATTCTTTCGTTGGCAAGGTCACGGCTATTCATCAGGTCGACCTATTGCGTAAAAGGATCCATCGGGACAGTAAGCTGAGTATCAGTACAAATGAGGTCAGCACTAATGCGCCAGCCCAGGCCAAAGAGTGCCAGTCATCGAATGGGCTCATGGCGTACTGGAAAATCACTACGGGCACGCTGGCTATCGGTTTGAGCAGATTGCTGCTCCAGAACTGGTTGCCGAACGCTGTAAACAACAGCGGTGCTGTTTCACCGGTGATTCTGGCGAGTGCGAGAAGCACGCCGGTAACCACACCGGCTTTTGCCGCTCGCAATACGATTTGCAGAGTCAGCTTCCATTGCGGGACACCCAGCGCCAGAGCGGCTTCGCGCATGGTTGAGGGTTGTAACTGAAGCATTTCGTCAGTGGTTCTTACCACCACTGGAATCACTAAAAGGGCCAAGGCCAGGGCACCGGCGATCGCGGAGAAACCGACCTGATGGTTCGTCAGCAGGTTCAATGGCAGGATCACGCCGGTGTAAATGAACAGACCCAGCACAATGGACGGTGCCGACAGCAGAATGTCATTAATAAAACGGACAGTGTTGCCCAGGCGCGAATGTCGGGCGAACTCCGCTAGCCAGATTCCTGCCATCAAACCAATAGGCGTTCCGATGAGCAGGGCGATAGCCGACATCAGGGCACTGCCGTAGAAAGCATTTGCCAGCCCACCTTCCGTACCGGGCGGCGGCGTCATCTGTGTAAAAAGACGAAGGTTGAGCGCCTGGAATCCGTTGATTACCGTGGTCAGTAGAATCCAGACCAGCCAGATGAGGCCGAAAGCAGTAGCACCACAACTGAGCACCATTGCAAGTCGATTCTTGAAAGCTCGGATTTGGTAGAGACGTTCGTTGCCAGTCATAGACCCTCCTTGCGTGAAAGCCGCATAAGCAGGAGTCGGGCTAGCGCCAAGACGATAAAGGTGACGACAAACAGCAAGAAGCCCAGCGCAATCAGCGCGGAACGATGCAGGTCGGTATAGGCTTCGCTGAACTCGTTGGCGATGACTGACGCAATGGAGCTGCTTGGCATCAGCAATGAGGCGGAGAATTGTTGAGCATTACCCAGCACGAAAGTCACCGCCATGGTCTCGCCCAATGCGCGTCCGAGTCCCAGAAAAATTCCCCCGACAACCGCGGACCGCGTATAAGGCAGAACGATGTCCCAGACCACTTCCCAGGTGGTGCTGCCCAGTGCATACGCAGACTCCTTGAGTGTTGTGGGAACGGTACGAAACACTTCATTCATGACGGAGGTGATGAAGGGCATGATCATGATTGCCAACACGATGCCCGCTGTCAGCATGCCGATGCCTAACGGAGGGCCTTGAAACAGCGAACCCACCAAAGGAAGTTCACCCAGATAGTCGTTGATCCAGGGTGATAGATGTTCTGCCATGAACGGGCCGAAAACGAATAAGCCCCACATGCCATAGATAATCGATGGAATCCCCGCAAGCAGTTCAACCGCCGAGGCAACAGGCATCCGCAGCCAGGGCGGCGCTACCTCAGTGAGAAAAATCGCGATGCCAAAGCTGACGGGAACTGCGATCAGCAGCGCCAGAAGAGACGTTACGAGGGTGCCGTAGATCGGTACCAGAGCACCAAAGTGGTTGTTGACAGCATCCCATTCAGTACTTGTAAGAAAGTCAAGGCCGAAGGTCTTGAAGGCAAGACTTCCGCCCCAAAGTGTCGAGGCAGCAATGCTCGCCAGTAGCAACAGCACCAGCACTGCGGCGCCCAGCATTGACCGTTTGAACCAGAGATCATGACGTTGATCGCGCATTGCACGCCGATCACTCGCAACGTCGTTCGTGTGAGTGGTCATGGCCAGAGGATGGACTGTGTCGTTCATAATTCGTCTGCTCACAAACAAACCCCTTCGCCAGGCAACACGTGCTTGAGGAAGGGGTGTTTTAAGTGTTGCCGGATCAACGGGCGAAGTCAGACTTCCAATAACCTTCGATCCGCTTCACCAGGGAGTCAGGCAAGGCGACATAGTCCAGTGCCGATGCCTGTTGCTGGCCATTTTCCAACGACCATTTGAAGAAATTGAAGGCCGCTTGGCTTTGCTCGGCATTCTTGGGCTGTTTGTACATGATGATCCAAGTGGTCGCCGTGATCGGCCATGCGCCATCGCCAGGCGCATTGGTCATGATCAGGTTGAAGTCCTTGGCGTTAGCCCAGTCCGCAGTATCGGCAGCCGCCTGGAACGCTTTGGAATTGGGTTGTATGAATTTCCCGGCGGCGTTCTTCAACTGCGCATGCGTCATCTTGTTCTGCAGGGCATAGGCGTACTCAACATAACCGATTGAGTTTTTGATCTGCTTCACGTAGGCGGAAACACCTTCGTTGCCTTTGCCGCCCACTCCAACGGGCCACGGCACAGTAGTGCCGAAACCGATTTTCGATTTCCAGCCATCACTCACTTTGGAGAGATAGTTGGTGAAGTTATATGAGGTGCCAGAGCCGTCGGAACGGTGAACGACGGTGATCTTGCTGTCGGGCAGTTTCATGCCCGGGTTCAGTGCGACGATAGCCGGGTCGTTCCAGGTAGAAATCTCACCCAGGAAGATTCTCGCCAGGGTCTCACCGTCGAGCTTCAATTGGCCCGGCGCGACGCCTTCAATGTTCATCACCGGCACGATACCGCCAATGACACTGGGAAACTGGCCCAGACCGCCAGCCTTGAGGTCATCAGCGGACAGCGGGGCGTCGGACGCACCGAAATCTACTGTTGCAGCCTTGATCTGAGCGATACCGCCACCCGATCCAATCGACTGGTAGTTGATACGGTTGCTGGAGCTTTTGCTGTAGTCCTGCGACCACTTGGACAAAACCGGATAGACAAAGCTGGAGCCTGCACCGTTAACATCGGTCGCATGAGCAAGGCTACTCATGCAGAGGGAAGCCAGCAGGACAGACAGGCTTTTTTTAGTCAGCAACATCACGACAGCACCTCAATGAAAGGAGTTAAGTGGGGGATACCCACCTATCGGAGAAGTGACGATTTAATTCTTTAAATATTTCTGTCTAATGACAGTTTCGGTGTTTTTGGCAATATTTTGAAATAAATGTGAGTCGATCACATTCACTCGTCTGCTCGCCGAAATGCTCGACTGTAACGGTATAGAGCCATTGGGATGGCCATCAGGCATGCAGAAACGATGAGGCAAGCTTGCTCACATGACGGTTTCCCAGCGGATAGAGGAGGCATTGCTTGTACTCAGCGGAGGGTGGCCGCATATAGCAAAGAGATGTTAATGGGAATAGATATCAAACGGTAATGAGTTGCTGTATCTTTCGCGACACATTCTTGTCGACCGTCCGGAGACGGTCGGTGTCTTCCCATTAAGGTTGTGCTTCGATGCGTCGGATTCTCGTTTCACTGTGTGTGCTCCAGACTTGTTCCGTTTCAACCTGGGCTGATGAGCCCATTGCCCCGGACCGGGCGCCGCTGGAGTTGCAGGCCACGGATATCGTGGGCCTTTCGGACACTGAAACCGCACAGGGCCCCGTCAATGGCTATCACGCCACCCGTTCGGCCAGCGCCACGCGCACCGACACCGCCCTCCATGAAACCCCGCAATCCATCAGCGTAGTGTCCCGCGACGTGGTGGAAGACCTCGGCGCCACCCGCCTGCAGGATGCGCTCGATTATGCGGGCGGAGTGGGGCGGGCCAACAATTTCGGCGGTCAGGGCCTTACCACGTTCACGGTGCGCGGCTTCACCACCGGAGAGTTCTACCGCAACGGATTCCCGATCAACCGTGGCTACCCGAACATGCCCGACGCCAACACCATCGAGCGGCTTGAAGTGCTGCGCGGCCCGGCGACCATGCTGTACGGTCGTGGCGATCCGGGCGGTACATTCAACGTGGTGTCCAAGCAACCGCTGGCCGAACGCACGGTGACCCTGGGCAGTCAGTTCAACGACCAGGGCATGCGTCGCGGTACGCTGGATGCGTCCGGCCCGTTGGATGAAGAAGGGCGCCTGGCCTATCGCCTGAACGTGATCGGCGAGGGTGGCGACACCTTCCGCGACCATGTCGAGACCGAGCGCTATGGCGTCGCGCCGGTGCTGACCTGGCAGGTCAACGACACCACCCGCCTGACGCTCGAGGGCGATTTCATGCGCAACAACCATCCGCTGGACCGTGGCCTGACGCATTATGGCGGCCAGCGTGGCACGGCCTCCCGCGATACCTTCTTCGGCGAAAAAGACGCCGGCAAACTGCACAACGACAACAACATGCTGCAGGTACGTTTCGAGCACATGCTCAACGACGACTGGACCCTGGCCGGCGGCACCCAGTGGCTCGACGGCACCTTGCAGGGCAACGCGGTGGAAGGCAACGGCATCGCGGCCGACGGGCGTACCCTGGGCCGCAATTTCAGCTACCGCAAACTGGAGTGGACCGACCGGGACACACAGCTCAACCTCACCGGGCACTTTTCGACCGGCGGGTTCGAGCACACGCTGTTGACCGGGGTCGAGTATGAGGACTACGACTATCAGTCCATCATCCAGCGTTCCGCCGCAGGAGCGGGTGCCTACCCGATCGATATCTTCAATCCGGTGTATGGTCAGCCTCGCCCGGCATTGACCCGTACGCCTACCGATGATCAGGAAAACCTCAAGACGTTCGGCGTGTTCGTCCAGGATCAGGTGGCGCTCACCGAGCGCTTGAAGCTGTTGGCGGGGGCGCGTTTCGAGCGCTTTGAGCACAAGTACGAAACGTTCGTCCCACAGACCCCGGCTGGCAGCAAAAACTGGAACGTGACTGACAGTGCCGTAACCCCGCGCCTGGGAGTGACCTACGACCTGACTGACACGGTGGCCGTCTACGCTAATACCGCCCGCTCTTTCAAACCCAACACCGGTGCCAGCCGTGAGGGACAAGGGAACGGCTTCAAGCCGGAGAAGGGCAAGTCCTATGAAGTGGGTGTCAAATGGGAAGCGCTGGATCGTCAGCTGAGTGTCGATGCCGCCATCTACCAGATTGAAAAACGTAACGTGCTCACCACCGATCCCGTGGATTCGACTTTCAGTGTGGCGGCAGGCGAAGTACGCAGCCGTGGCTTCGACCTGAACGTGGCCGGCAACCTGACGCCGGAATGGCGCATGATCGGCGGCTATGCTTATGTCGATGCCGAGGTGACCAAGGACATCAGCATCCCCAGCGGCACCCGCCTGCTCAACGTGCCGAAGAACACCTTCAGCCTGTTGAACGTCTACGAGCTCCAGGACGGTGGCCTCAAGGGGCTGGGCCTGGGAGCAGGGGTCAAATACGTGGATGAGCGGGCCGGCCAGACCGCGGCGAATGCGTTCTCGATGGACAGCTACACCGTCGTCGACCTGCTTGGCTACTACAAGGTCAACGAACGGATCCGCCTCAACCTGGACCTGAAAAACCTGTTCGACGCTGATTACGAAGAAGGCGCCTTCGGCAACGTCTACGCCTACCCGGGCGCACCGCGAACGGTGCAGGCGGGCATTTCCTATACCCTCTAAAGCAAGTGCACTCCCTGTGGGAGCGAGCCTGCTCGCGATAGCGGTCTGTCAGTCAATAATTTCCAGCTGACACACCGCCATCGCGAGCAGGCTCGCTCCCACAATGGGGCTGTGGCGATGCCTACCACTTACCCGTGCTCATCCCGCCATCCACCGGCAGTACCGCGCCGGTCGTAAAGTCGGCACCCGCCAGATACAGCACGGCCTCGGCGATTTCCCCGATGGTGCCCACACGGCCGGCCGGGGCCAGGTGGTTGAGGAATTCGCGATGAGCCGGGTCATGCATCGGTGTATCGATGATGCCAGGGGCGACGGCGTTGACCTTGATGTTGTACGGCGACAACTCGAGGGCCAGGGCTCGGGTCATCTGGTTGACGCCACCCTTGATCAACACCGGCAGCGCGGCCGGCACCTGGATGTTCGGCTGCAGGGCCACAGCGGCGGAAATGTTGATGATAAAACCCTGTCGGCGACCGATCATGTGCGCGGCAGCCGCCTGGCTGGCGTAGACAAGTCCCTTGAGGTTGGTGTCCAGCAACGATTCCAGGTCTTGAGGGCTGTAGTCGACGAAGGGTTTGGGCAGGAAGAACCCGGCATTGTTCACCAGACCGTCAACAGCCCCGAACGCTTCGATGGCCTGGGCGATGAGCTGGGTCGACGTGGCAGGGGCGGCGATATCGCCGGCCACACCGATGAAACGGGCCGAGTGATCGAGCTGGCCAGCGGCATCGTCCAGTCCCGAGCGGGAGCGGGCATTGCCGACCACGTTATAACCCCGGTCCAGAAACGCCTTGACCAGACCCAGGCCGATGCCACTTGAGGCGCCGGTGATGATGACGGTTTTATTGAGACTCATGATTTGACTCCTGATCACATTGGGTTGAACCGCTGCGCCGTTGGGGCGGTGGTTGAGATCAGAGTATTAGTGCGCTGGAGATTGATAAACGGGGCTGACGGTACTTGAGTTGATACTTGATGTAATCAATCTCTCATTCAACCCAAGCCCCTTGTGGTGCGAGCCTGCTCGCGACAGCGGTCTCTCAGTAAAACAATTTTCAGCTGACACACCGCTATCGCGAGCAGGCTCGTTCCCACAGGGGAAACAGGGCCGACAGACATAAAAAAGCCCGGTCAATCAGGCCGGGCTCGATAGAAGCAGGTGCTCACTCCTTGGGAAGACTTCGGTACTGCGTGGTCGTCATGCCCGCGTAACCCCAGTTATCGGTATCGACCTCCTCGATCACGATATGGGTCAGGTGCGGATCCTTGCCCAGTACACGCTGGAGAGTTTCGGTGATCTCCGAAATCACCTGGGCTTTCTGTTCGCGGGTGACGCCATCACGGGTGATCCGCACATTGACGAAAGGCATGTTGCACTCCTGCTGGTTGAGAGAAGGTACGCAGGCTTTCCTGCGAACCGAAGCCACTGTATTTATACGCTACGGACTGATAAACAGGCATCTGCGATCTTCAGTTGATACACGGTGTAACGAATCATGAAGCGACATTTTGAAGACCTGCAGTTGGGCAGCATAGAACTGTTTTGCCTGGCGGCCGAAGCGGGCAGCTTCACGGCGGCGGCCCAAGTGGCGGGTGTTACCCCGGCGGCGGTAAGCCGTTCGATCTTTCGCCTGGAGGAGCGCCTGGGCTCACGTCTGTTCGTGCGCACCACCCGCAGCATCCGCCTGACCGATGCCGGCAAGACCTATTTCGAGCAGTGTCGGCAGGCGCTGACCCAGTTGGTGGAGGCGCAACAGGAGATGATGGGGGCGCAATCGATGCCGTCAGGGCAACTGCGCATCAGCCTGCCTACTACCTATGGTCATCACCGGATCCTGCCCTTGCTTCCGGCCTTCCGTGCGCTGTATCCGCAAGTCAGCGTGGACGTGCACCTGAGCAATCGGAACATCGACTTCGTCGCCGAGGGCTATGACCTGGCGATTCGGGTCCGGGCCCAGCCGGACTCTTCCTTGATCGCCCGGTTACTGGAGGACGCCAGGCTGGTAGTGGTCGCCGCGCCGGACTATCTGCGCAAGGCCGGCACGCCACGAGCCCTCGAAGACCTGGACGATCACGAATGCATTCAGTTCGAGTTGCCCAGCAGCGGTCGACGAATTTCCTGGCTGTTCAATGTCGATGGCAAAGAGCGAGAGGTGTTCGGCCAAGGCAACTATTGCTGTTCGGATGATGTGCTGGGCGGGGTGACGCTGGCCAGGCATGGTGCGGGATTGTTCCAGACCTACCGGTTCATCGTCGAACAGGAACTGGCGGACGGGAGCCTGGTGGAAGTGCTGCAACCTTTCAGTGGCCGGTCACGCCCCTTCACTTTGCTCTACCCCCATGGCCGATACATGCCCCAGCGGGTTCGCGCCTTCGTCGATTTCCTGTTGCAGCATCGGGAGCAGTGGGCTGGCAGCTGAGGACACTCCCTTGTGGGAGCGAGCCTGCTCGCGATAGCGGTAAGTCAGTCGATACTGAGCTGACTTGAAGGACGCCATCGCGAGCAGGCTCGCTCCGACATTGGGTTCAGGGTTGACCGCAAGCTCATTGTCTACCGACAAACCCTGTGGAAGTGATTAGAACTTGAACGCCTGCCGCCCGATCAGCAGCCACTTGCCGTCCTTCTGCTTCTGCCAGATCTGAAAGTTCTCGATTTCAGTCGGCACGATGTCGGAACCCTTGATTGACTGTGCCGAGAAGTGGTTGCGCACCAGGGCGGTGTCACCTGACAGGATGATTTTCTGATTCTTCATTTCCAGAGTCTTGAACGCGCTCTTGCCGGTTTCGATGTCGGCGATAAAGGCTTTCTTGTCCTGGATGTTACCGCTGGAGTGACCGTAGGTGAGGCTCTCGGCAGCCAAGGCCTGAAGCTGGGGGATGTCCTTGTGCAGCATGGCCTGGGTCAGATGGTCGACAGCCTGTGCCACGTCTTGCTCGGCCGAAGCAGCGGCTGTGGCTGCGTAGCCGCCGAACAGGCAGAAGAAGCTCATCACCAATGTCGCTTTTTTCATGGAGTGTGTCCTTGTTGTTGTTAGATATGAGAAATGAGCGTTTGAAATACACTCATCTGTCATCGTACAACTACTTTGGTGTGACGGAAACAGCTGAGTCGCAGCCTTTTCACTGAAATTCGCCGTGAACCGCCACACATGTGTGCTCGACAAGCCTGCTTCGGCAGGCTACGGATCAGAATCCCTCGCGAACCGCCCCCCGAATCCCTTCCAGCAACATGGTGAACGCCGGGTTGTCATTGTCTTCGTGCCACACCAGATGCAACTCGCTCTGTACGCCTTCGCCCAGATCGATCTCGCGGAACACCACCTGCCTGAACACCACGCTGGTGGCACAGCGTGGCACCAGCGCCAGGCCCATGCCGGCGTTGACCAGTGCCAGGATGGTCAGTGATGACCCCAGCCATTGCACGAATTGCGGTGCGACCCGGGCCGAGCGGAGCATGCCGGTGAGCAATTCGTTGAAGGGTGGGTAGGCGGTATGGGAATACATCAGGAATGGTTGGCCATCAAGGTCCTGGACACTGACGGATTCGGCGCTGGCCAGCGGGTGACCGGCAGGCACCGCCAGGACAAAGGGCTCGCGCACCAGGCATTCGGTGGCGTAGCCGGTTTCCAGCAGCGGCGAGCGGACGATGCCCAGGTCGATGCGCCTCGCGCGAAGGGCTTCGTGCTGCTGGTAGGTGTTCATTTCCGACAGGACGATTTTGACTTGAGGCTGTTTCAGCCGTGCTTCGGCGATGACTTTCGGCAAAAACTCGTACACCGCGCTGCCGACGAAACTGATGGTGACCGAGCCGATGTCGCCTTGGGCAAAGCGCCGGGCGGCCGTGGCGGCTTGTTGCGCCTGCTCCAGCAGGTTCTGCGCTTCGATGAAAAAAGCCCGGCCGGCGGCAGTGAGGGCAACGCTGCGGGTGCTGCGGGTGAACAGTTCGACGCCCAGGTGATGCTCCAGCAATTGGATCTGCCGGCTCAAGGGCGGCTGGGTCATGTTCAGCCGTTCGGCGGCGCGGCGGAAATTGAGTTCCGTCGCGACGGTGGTAAAGCAGCGCAGTTGGGCGAGTTCAAACATTGATTCAATCCAGGTATCAATCAAGTGCCAAGTTAGATTAGACGGGAACAATGTACCCCGTCCATCATCGAGCCGTTCCCCACAAAAACAACGACTGGGAGGCTCCCTTGGATAACGCACTGGACTCCATGTATGACAGTTCCCTGGCGCGAGCCAGGCAATGACCTCGCTGGTCGCCGCCGTGGTGATCTTTTTCGCCGTACCTCGCCGCGGCGTGACACACCCGACTCATTCTCCGACAAGCGCGAAACCGCCGCGCAAGCCAATCCGCCGGAAAACAACCAAACCCTGAACCCTGGCCTATCGGGAGCCGCTATATGAAGATCAAACGCGTCACCGTCACCCCCATTGCCTTTCGCGATCCGCCATTGCTCAACGCCAGCGGCATTCATGAGCCGTTTGCGCTGCGCTCGATCATTGAGATCGAGAGTGACAACGGCTACATCGGTTTGGGCGAGAGCTACGGCGATGCGCCGGCTCTGGCGATCCAGCAGCAAGTGCAGGACCAACTGATCGGCCTGGACCCGTTCAACCTCAACCAGTTGCGGGCCATCGTCCAGGCCACCGTCGCCGCTCAACGGCCCGCCAGCGTCGCAGGCGCTGAACTGGCACCGGGTTCCCATGCGAGCAAGGCAGTGAGCAATGCCTACTCGGCATTCGAAGTGGCCTGCCTGGACCTGCAGGCCCACTACCTGAACGTGCCGCTGGTGGATCTTCTGGGTGGGGCGATTCGCGAGGAGATACCGTTCAGCGCATACCTGTTCTTCAAGTATGCCGAGCACATCGATTCGCCGTATCCACCGGACAGCTGGGGCGAGGCGCTCAATGAACAGCAGATCGTCGCCCAGGCTCGGCGCATGATCACCGACTACGGCTTCAAGAGCATCAAACTCAAGGCCGGCGCTCTGGAGCCGGAGCATGAAGTGGCATGCATCAAGGCGCTGAAGCAGGCGTTTCCTGGCTACCCGTTGCGCATCGACCCGAATGCCAACTGGTCGCTGGAAACCTCCATTCGCATGGCCGGACTGCTTGGCGACGACCTGCAGTATTACGAAGATCCGACACCGGGGCTGGAGGGCATGTCCGAGCTGCACAAGCGCACCGGCCTGCCGTTGGCGACCAACATGGTGGTCACCGATTTCGACGAGTTTCGCCGCAGCGTGGCGCTGAACAGCGTGCAGATCGTGTTGGCCGACCACCATTACTGGGGTGGTCTGCGGGACACCCAGGCGCTGGCGAAAATGTGCGACACCTTTGGCCTGGGCGTGTCGATGCATTCGAACTCGCACCTGGGCATCAGTCTGATGGCCATGGCCCACGTGGCCGCCGCGGTGCCGAACCTGGACTACGCCTGCGACACCCATTACCCCTGGCAGGAGCCGGATGAGGAGGTGATCAAGGGGGGCAAGCTGCCGATTGTCGATGGCTGCGTGAAGATCACCCGGGCACCGGGGCTCGGGCTGGAGCTGGACCGGGATCAACTGGGCATGCTGCATGAACAGTTCCTGCGCTGCGGCATTCGCCAGCGCGACGATGTGCGGCAGATGCAGCGCTACCGGCCGGACTGGAAGACCGTCAAGCCGAGGTTCTGAGTGGGTGCGAGGGGGCCTGTGGGAGCAAGCTTCCTAGCCACAGGAGCTTCGCTGCCACAGCCCCGTGGGAAACCCTGTGGGAGCCGAGCTTGCTCGCGATGACGGCGCTACATTCAACAGAAATGCAAGCTGACACACCGCCATCGCGAGCAAGCTCGGCTCCCACAGGTTTCATTGTTCGCCCACCGATCAATCGGCTCACACCCAAAGTACCGCGCCCATAGGCATGGCAGTCGTACACCCAAACTGCCGCGCCGGGCCGGCGCTTCCAAAGCACTCGCCAATTGCCTCCAAGGCAGCGTATGGCGGGGCCCTCAGCCTTTCGATAATCGCCTCCGACATCCCGTCCCCTGTTGCGGAGCGCGCCATGCACAACAATAAAAATACCCGTCGCCGTTTTATGCCTGCGGTCATCGCCAGCCTTTCGACCCTTGGCCTGACGCCTTTGGCTCAGGCCGAAATCATGCTGTACGACAAGGATCAGACCACCTTTTCCACCGATGGCTACATCAACGCCTTCTACGTCAACAGTGACGTGGACCGGGCGGGGGAGCAGTACGACCGGCGCCAGGCGCGGGTCAAGATGGGTTTCCTGCCCAACTACCTGGGCTTCAACATGAGCAAGCAGGTCGATGACCTCAAACTCGGCGCCCGCGCGTCGTTCTGGGTGACCATCAACGACAGCGAAACCAACGGTACCGATACTGCCATTGATGTGCGCCAGTTCTATGGCACCGTCGCCAACCCGGAGTGGGGCGAGGTGTTGATCGGCAAGGACTTCGGCCTGTTCGCCCGCTCCAATATCCTGCTCGACGAATTGCTCGCCGGTTACGGCCAGGTCAGCGACACCCTGGGGCTGGTGGACGGTGGCGGTGTGTCGTTCGGCAACATCGGCAGCGGCTATCCCTATCCATTCCCGACCTCGCAGATCACCTATCGCACCCCGGTCATGGACGGGCTACGGGTGGCGGTGGGGATCATGGATCCGGTGGACACCAATGACAGCAGCGCCACGGGCAAGGCTTATCAGGAGAACCCGCGCACCGAGAGCGAGATCACTTACCAGTTCGACCTCGGTGGCGCGAAAATCTACAGCTGGCTCAACGGCAGCTACCAGACCTCGGACAACACCGACTCCACCGTCGAGTCGGTGACCTCCAAAGGCCTGGGTTATGGCGTGCAAGCGAAGATGGGTGGCCTGTCTCTCACCGGCTCCGGATTCCAGGCCAAGGGCATCAACCCGTTCTTCACCAACAACGCCGGCGAAGCGACATTGCGCAACGTCGACAGCAAGGGCTATCTGCTGCAAGGCTCCTACAAGCTGGGCAAGAACCGCCTGGCGTTGTCCTACGGCAAGACCGATGACGATGGAAACGGCGTAGTAGGCAGCGGCGCTGATTACGAAACCCGCGGCATTGCGCTGTTCCATGACGTCAACGACAACCTCAAGCTCGTGGCCGAGTACAACCAGTTCGAAATCAACGGCCATGACACCAGCGCCCAGAACGAGGACACCGATACGTTTGCGGTGGGGGCTGTGTTGACCTGGTAATACCTAAGGCAACACAACCCCTGTGGCGAGGGGATTTATCCCCGCTGGGCTGCGAAGCGGCCCCTTTTCAGTCACCCCAGCTTTGTGTCGACTGAACTATTTTCCGGGGCCGCTTCGCGACCCAGCGGGGATAAATCCCCTCGCCACAAAGGGATTCGGTGTTCGAGAGTTTGTGGTGGCCCCAGCCGTGCGCATCGCGGCCCGGGCCGCCACCGTTCTCATCCCATGGAAGCGCACACCCGCTACCCAAGTAGCATTCGTGGGGCCGGCGCGGCTTCGTACACTCAAGGCTCCTGTCACGGAGGCGAAGATGCAGGCCCAGAGCGAAGGCGTGGTAAGCGCGATGTCCCAGGCAATGGATGTCGAGCAGGTGGCCCAGGAACTGGCGCGGCAGTTGCTGCATCCGTACCTGGGCTTCGTGCTGTTTTTCTGTTCCGCCGAGTACGATCTGCCGGCTCTTGGCCAGGCGCTGTCGCAGAGTTTCGGCGGGATTCGCCTGGTGGGTTGCACCAGCGCAGGGGAAATCACCGCCCAGGGCTATGGCCGCAACTGCGTGACGGCGGTGGGGTTCGATCACCGGCATTTTTCCATTGCCGCCGAACTGATAGGTGAGATGGGGCACTTCAGCCTGATCGATGCCCAGCAGATGGTCGAGCGACTGGCGAGCGGCTGCCGCAGCAACGCCTTGGCACCGATCAAGGGCCACAGTTTCGCATTGACCTTGCTTGATGGTCTGTCCAGCCGCGAAGAGATGGTATTGGCGGCATTGAGCGCTGCCCTTGGGGACATCCCGCATTTTGGCGGCTCGGCCGGCGACGACAATTACCTGACCCATACCCACGTGTACTTCGAAGGCCAGTTCCACAGCGGTGCGGCCGTGGTGGTGCTGATCAATACCTGGCTGGAATTCGAGGTGTTCACCACCCACCACATCCTGCCCCGGGAAGAAAAACTGGTGGTGACCGGCGCCGACAGCGCTTCGCGCCGGGTCTATGAACTCAATGCCGAACCCGCCGCCGAGGAATACGCCCGGCATATCGGCGTGCCGGTGAGTGCCCTCGACTACCGGGTGTTCGCCGCCCATCCGTTGGCGGTGCGCATCAACGACCAGTATTACGTGCGGGCCGTCCAGCAGGTGCACCCAGACCTGAGCTTGAGTTTTTATTGCGCGGTGGAGAACGGCATCGTCCTCACGGCGATGGCCCCGGGCCCCTTGCTGAACAACCTGGAAAACCTCTTTGACGGCTTGCAGGCGCGTCTCGGTGATCTGTTGCTGACGATCGGCTGCGACTGTTTCCTCAGGCGCCTGGAGCTGGAAGATCGCGGTGGCCTGGAGCAGATCGGCCAGTTCCTGCGCAAACAACGGGTGATGGGTTTCAACACCTACGGAGAACAGTTCAATGGCATGCATATCAACCAGACCTTTACCGGAGTTGCCATTGCCCGACATCGCGTCCCCGGCCATCGCTGATCTGCAGGCGCAGATTGCCGGACTGCAACACGAAAACCACAAGTTGCAGCGCATCAACGCAGCGCTGATCGAGCGGGTGGAGTCCGGCGTGACCCGGGGCAGCGACCCGTACGCGGCGTTCCAGCATTCGGTGGTGCTGGCCGAGCAGGTGCGCGAGCGCACCGATGCACTGAACCAGGCCATGGCCGAGCTCAAGGCCGGCAACCATTTACTTGGTGAGGCGCGGCTGCGGGCGGAAACGGCCCATCGGTACCTGATCGACGCCATCGAGAGCATTTCCGATGCGTTCGTGCTGTTCGACGCACAACAACGCATCGTCCTGTTCAACAGCCGTTTCAAGGCATTCTGGGCCCACAGCCGGGTGCGCATCATGGCCGGGATGCGGCTGGGCGAGGTCAAGCGGCTGATGACCGCCAATGGACTGTTCAGCGAAGAAAATCGCGGCCAGGATGATGAGCATGTGTTGTATCGCTTGCAGAACGGTCGCTGGTTGCAGGTCAGCGAACGGCCGACCCAGGAAGGTGGCCGGGTGATCCTGTTCACCGACATCACCGACGTCAAACTCAGTGAGACCGTGCGCCGCGAGCAGGCCATCGCGCAGAAATCCCACCTGTTGCAGCGTGCGGTGGACAACCTCTCCCAGGGCGTGGCGATGGTCAACGCCCAGGGCGTGCTGGAGTTGTGGAACCGACGTTTCCTGGAGCTCAGCGGCCTGGCCCCGGTGGCGGCCCACCGGCCGTTCAACGAAGTGATTGCCGACAGCGAACTGCAACTATTGACCCCGGCCAGCCGCGACAGCAATGGTCGATTGATTCATGAACGCGAGCAGCGCCTCTCCGATGGCCGGGTCCTGGAAATCCGCACCCATCCGCTGCCCACCGGTGGCTACGTCAATACCTTCACCGATATTACCGAGCGCTATCAGCACGCTGAGGCGTTGAGTGAAAGCGAGCGCTGGATCCGGCTGATCACCGACCATGTGCCGGCACTGATCGCCTACCTCAATGCCGACCTGGTCTATGAGTTCACCAACAAGGTCTACGAACAGTGGTATTGCTGGCCCCGTGGCGTGATGCTCGGCCAGAGCCTGCGCGAAGCCCACAGCGAGCAGCACTATCAGCGCCTGGAGGCCTATGTGGCCCGGGCCCTGGCCGGGGAGAGCGTGACGTTCGAATTCGCCGAAACCAACATCAACAACCAGGAGCGCTACATGTTGCGCTCCTACGTGCCGAATCGCTTGGCCAACGGCGAAGTGGTGGGGATTTTCGTGCTGATCCGCGACATCACCGAACGGCGACGTACCGCCGAGGCTTTGCACCAGGCCTATCAGAACCTGGAACAGCGGGTCCAGGAGCGCACGGCTGAACTGACCACCCTCAACGAACAGTTGCTGCGCGAAATCGACGAGCGCAGCCGCGTGGAGCTGCGCCTGCGTGAAGCCAAGCGCGAGGCCGAGCAGGCCAACCTGTCGAAGACCAAGTTCCTGGCGGCGGTCAGCCACGATTTGTTGCAACCGCTCAACGCCGCGCGGCTATTCACCAGCGCCTTGCTCGAACGTCGTGAGCCAGTGGCGAATGCGCATCTGGTGCGCAACGTCAGCAACTCCTTGCAGGACGTGGAGAACCTGTTGGGTACTCTGGTGGACATTTCCAAGCTCGATGCAGGAGTGATCAAGGCGGACATAGCGCCGTTCGCCCTCAGCGAGTTACTTGGCAACCTGGCCGCCGAATACGCCCAGGTCGCCCGCAGTGAGGGGTTGGTGCTGCGCTTCGTGCCTTGCTCAGTACTGGTGCGCAGTGACATGCAGCTACTCGCCCGGATCCTGCGCAACCTGTTGAGCAACGCCATCCGCTACACCCCCAGCGGCCGCCTGGTGTTGGGGTGCCGGCGCCAGGGGCAGCGGGTGTCGATCCAGGTCTGGGATTCCGGCATTGGCATCGCCGAGGATCGCCTGGAGGAAATTTTCCAGGAGTTCAAGCGCGGCGATGTACAGCGTCCGGACCAGGACCGCGGGTTGGGCCTGGGCCTGGCGATTGTCGAGAAGATCGCCGGCATCCTCGGACACCGGATCCAGGTGCGCTCGTGGCCGGGCAAGGGTTCGATGTTCGCCATCGACGTGCCGCTGAGTGCCACCGCGCCCAAGCCTGTGCCATGCGTGGACATGAGTGAGCCAATGCTCGAACGCTTGCGCGGGGCGCGAATCTGGGTGCTGGATAACGACGCGGCGATCTGTGCGGGTATGCGTACCTTACTCGAGGGATGGGGTTGCCATGTGGTGACCGCACTATCGGAGCAGGACCTGGCGCGCCAGGTGGACAACGAGCACACCGAGGTGGACCTGCTGATCGCCGACTATCACCTGGACAACGACCAGAACGGCGTCGACGCCGTGGCCCGGATCAACGCTGGCCGCGAATCAGCGATCCCGGCGATGTTGATCACCGCCAACTACAGTAATGAACTCAAGCAACAGATCCGCGAGCGCGGGCACACCCTGATGCATAAACCGGTGCGGCCGATGAAGCTGAAGATTGCGATGAGTCATTTGCTGGGCCAATCCAACCGTCCCTGAGCCGAACACTTTTTGTGGCAAAGCAACTGTAGGAGCAAGGCTTGCTCGCGATGCAGGCGCTGGAGTGTCAGAAAGAACACTTGGCCTTCATCGCGGGCAAACCTTGCTCCCACAAAGTTTCTCCCCCGCAAGGACGCAGAACATCAACGCCGCAGATACGCCCCGAAATCAATATCCCCCGCACTGAGAATCGCCTGCACCCGGTTGTGCACGTTGAGTTTGCGCAGAATCGCCGAGACGTGGGCCTTGACCGTGGTTTCGGCGATGTCGAGGGTGTAGGCGATCTGTTTGTTCGATTCGCCCTTGGTCATGCGCTCGAGCACCAGCAGTTGCTTGCGGGTCAAGGCCTGGAGCAGTTCGGGCGGGAAGGCCGGGGTTTCGTTCAGGCGCCGGCCTACCGGGTTCTTCTGGGTACGGATGATGTCCGGTGGCAGGTACACGTTACCGTTGAGGATCTGTTCGATGGCGTCGGTCATCTGCGAACGTGGCGAGGATTTGGTGATGAACCCCACCGCGCCGTAGGTGATGGCCTGCAAGACAATCTGTTTGTCCTGTTCGGCCGAGACGATCACCACGGGAATGGTCGGGGCCTCGTTGCGCAGGTTGATCAGGCCATTGAGGCCGTGCATGCCGGGCATGTTCAGGTCCAGCAGGATCAGGTCCAGGTCGTCGTGCTCGGTAGTCAGGGCCAGGGCGCTGTCCAGGTCGGCGGTTTCCATGACCTCGCTGCCAGGAAAACCGTCGCTGATGACGTTATGGATGGCTTCGCGAAACAGTGGGTGATCGTCGGCTATCAGGATTTTATACATGGCCATTCACCTCATTATTGTGTTTTGGCTGGAGCAGTTGCACGCACGTTCAAGATCAGGGAAACGGTTCAGGCCGTGCAGCTTGAAGGGGCAGGTGGGCAGCCTCCCACGCATCGACGCCGTCGCGGTACCAATACAGATGCTTATAGCCCATGGCTGCGGCGCGTTTTACCGCGTTCCAGCTCAGCCAGCAATCGGAGCGGCAATAAAAGACCAACGGTTGATCCGCACGCCCGGCGGTGGCCTGGCGCAGGTGGTGAGCGAAGTAATCCTGCCAGGTCGGGTCGAGCTCGCCGTCGCCGGTATTGGCCAGCCAGAGACTGCCGGGGAGATTGGTGTGGGGCTCGTTGTCGATGAAGCGTCCCTGGACCCAGGGCCGACGGTAGACGTCGATCAACACCGGGGTGGGGGTCTGTTCGAGCAATTGCTGCAACGCCGGGGTATCGACCGTCCGGGCGCCTTCCACTGCGTCGGGGGTGGGACTGCGATACCGGTCGATGCGATAGCCCTGGGGGGAAAACAGTGCCGTGTCGGCCTGCGCGACATTCAACGACAGGCCCAGCAAGACGACCGCCAGTAAACGGAGCATAGGATTGGTCCTTGTTGTTATGCGTCCATTACATGACAGGGTCGCGGTCTTGGGAATGCGACCATGGACAGGGAAAGCAGTACTAAAGTCGTAATTTCTGGCCTTTGCACAATGGTCTTTACGCCCGCGAACCCTGTGGGAGCCGAGCTTGCTCGCGATGGCGGTGGATCAGCTTGCCGCGATGGTGGCTGTGCCGCCGTCATCGCGAGCAAGCTCGGCTCCCACAGGGGGATGTTTTCCTTCAACGGGATCGTATCGGTTTGGATCAACCGGCCTTGCGCAGCGCCGCATGCTGCGGGTTGAACGTCCACACCGCCAGCAGGGCGAACGCCAGGGTCAACCCCGCGCACACCGTCATCGCCAACAGATTGAACTGGCCATACAAGGCATAACGCACCAGCTCCACGCCATGGGTAAACGGGTTCACCGCACACAGCCAGTACAGCCACGGGCTGGCTTCGAGCATCTTCCACAGCGGATACAGCGCGGAGGACAGAAAGAACATCGGGAAGATCACGAAATTCATCACCCCGGCGAAGTTCTCCAGTTGCCGGATCGCATTGGACAGCAGCAGGCCCAGGGCGCTGAGCATCAGCGCCACCAGCAGCAATGCCGGCAGTGCCAGTAACATGCCTGTTGCTGGCGGCTGGACGCCGTATAGCCAGGCGATGGCGAGGAAGGCGTAGACCTGCAGCAATGAGATCAACGAAGTCGCCAGTAGTTTGCTTGTGAGCAGAAAGGCACGGGGCAGGGGACTGGTCAGCAGCACCCGCATGCTGCCCATTTCCCGGTCGTAGACCATCGAGAGCGAACCCTGCATGCCGTTGAAGAGCAGGATCATGCAGGCCAGGCCTGGCACGATGTACACCTCGTAGGGAATATAGGTGTCATAGGGCGCAATGATCGCGATGCCCAGTGCTGCACGAAAACCGGCGGCGAACACCAGCAGCCATAGCAGCGGACGTACCAGGGCGCTCAGCAGCCGTGTGCGCTGCAATACGAAGCGCAGCCATTCGCGCATGACGATGCCGCTGAAACATTGCCAATACGCGTTCATGCATGGACTCCCGAGGTGGTCAAGCGAGTGAAGGCCGACCCCAGGGTGCCGCCATGTTCCTGGCTCACGTCCTCGGCGCGGCCGCTGGCGACCAGGCGGCCCTGGTGCACGATCAGCAGGTCGTCGCAAGGTTGTACTTCGTCCAGCAGGTGGGTGGTCCAGAGCACACTGATGTCTTGTTCGTCGCACAGTTGGCGAATGTGCCGGCCCAGGGCCAGGCGGCTGGCCGGGTCGAGGCCGACGCTGGGCTCGTCCAGCAGCAACAGGCGGGGTTCGTGCAGCAGCGCCCGGGCGATTTCCACCCGGCGACGATGCCCTCCGTTGAGGTCGCGGACCCGTTCATGGCGTCGCTCGGTCAATTGCTGACGGGCCAGCTCGGCATCGATCCGCGCCATCCCTTCGCGTCGCGACAAACCGTGCAGGGCGAGGTGATAGCGCAGGTTCTGTTCGACGCTCAGGTCCAGGTCCAGGGTACTTTGCTGGAACACCACGCCCAGCTGTTGCAGGGCCGGCCGTGGAGAATGTTGCATGGAATGGCCGCCGACCCGGATCTCGCCACGCTGCACATCGTAGAGGCGCGTGAGTAGGGCGATCAGCGTGGATTTGCCGGCGCCGTTGGGACCCAGCAACGCAGCGAAGCGCCCAGTGGCGACACTGAAACTCATCTGCTTGAGGGCTTCGCGCGGCCCATAGGCAAAGCTCAGGTCGCTGACCTCCAGGGCGCTCATGGCGTCACCACCACACCCCAGGGGTAGCGCCCGACCTTCACCGACTTGAGCACCTTGCGGCTCTGCACGTCGATCACCGAGACATCGCCGCTGACGCCGTTGGTTGCCAGCAATTGACGCTGGTCCGGGGTAAATGCCAGCTGCCAGACCCGGCGGCCTACCAGCAGGTAATCCAGGATCTCGAAGGTCTTGGCGTCAATCACCGCCACATGGTTGGCCGGGCCCAGGGCGACAAAGGCCAGTTGGCCGTCGGCGCTGAGCTTGACGCCTACCGGCTGGACCTTGTCCGGATGAACGCCTTTGATCTGGAAGGTCAGGGTCTTGAGTACCTTGCGGGTGGCGACATCGAGAATCGTCACGGTGCCACCGATCTCCGCCGAGGCCCAGAGCTGGGTGCCGTCGCGATTGAACTCGACGAAGCGTGGTCGCTGATCCACCAGCGTGCTGTCGGCCAGGGTCTGGGTGCTGGTGTCGATCCAGTGCAGCATGTTGGTGGTTTCACTGGTATTGACCGTCCACTTGCCGTCGGGGCTGACGGCCATGCCCTCGGGCTCGACACCGACGCCGATCTGGCTCAGCACTTCGGAGGTCTGGGTGTCGATGACGGTCACCAGCGCGTCGTCTTCGTTGGAAACGTAGAGCCAGCGGTCGTTGGGGTGCAGGGCAAACTGCTCCGGATCCTTGCCGGACGGCAGCTCCTTTATGATCTTGCGGGTGGCGACGTCCATCACCTGGACCCGGTCCGAATCGCTGGCGCAGATGTACAGCAGGCGATTGTCGTGGGACAGCAGCAGACCCCGCGGACGTTGGCCCACCGGCAGGGTTTCGACCACTTCCAGGCTCTGCATGTCGATCAGGCTCAGGCTGTTGTCTTTCTCGTTCGAGACCCAGGCGGTGCTGGCGGCGGCAGGGCCGGTGGCGAGCAAGACCGCGCCGAGGGCGAGAACCTGGCGCAGCAGGATCGGTTGAAACAGCGGGCGGCGCATGGCGGTTTTCCTTATTGTTGTTTTCGATCAGGGGTAGCGGCAGCTCACTTCGGGCCGGTCGTAGCCCAGGCTGTCCATTTCATTGCTGGGGTGCAGGAAACCGTCCTGGGGCGAGGTGCTGACCAGGGCCCGTGGCTGGACCAGGGGAATCGGTTGGCGCAGTTGTCCGTTCCAGGGGCGATAGCTGAGCTTGCGCCCCTTGAAACCATCCAGCGGCAACTGATCACTCAAGGCCAGTTGACGGATGGCGAACGGGTCGGCCTGGCGCAGTTTGCTCACTGCGCTGGCGACGCTGCGCACGGCGATCCAGGCGGCGAAGTCGCGGTCGTTCATCCAGCGCCCGGCCAAGGCCTCAAAGCGTTTTTGCAGCTGCGCCGCACCGTAGGTTTCGACGGTCTTGTGCCAACCGGTGGGGGTCAGCCCCTGTGTGCCGGCCACCGGACGCGGGTACCAGGTCTGGTAGGGCAGGTACTCGCCGAAGTCGCCGCGCTCATCGGCCACCAGCACCACGTCGTATTCCGCGGTCTGGGTGAACAGCGGCATATCGGCCTGGGCGCTGCGGCGTTGATCATTGTCGAACTGCCAGGTTTTCTCGGCCACGGTCTTCAGGCCGAAGCGTTTCATGGCCCGGCGCAGGGCGCTGGCATAGGCCTGGTCCTCGGGCGTCTGCCCAACAATCAGCAACGCCTTCTGCCATTTGCGCACGACGCTGAATTGCACCAGGGCGTCGGCGAGCATGGCCCGGTCCGGCAGGCTGTGCAGCACGTTGCCCAGGCAGTCGGTGGTGCGCAGGCTGTCGTCGGGGCTGCCGGCATTGAACAGCAAACTGTCGGGCAGGGCGGCGCTGAGCTGGCGCAGGCTGGCGACCGGGGCGTTGACCACGAACAGCCGCAGGCCCTGCTCATGTTGCGCGCGGGCGGACTCGAGCAAGGCTTCGGGGCTGTCGACGCTGGCGCTTTCCAGGCGGTAATCCTGTTTGAGAAAACGTCCGGTGCTGTTGCTGTCGATGATCGCCAGCTCGGCGCCGCGCAAGCCTGCGTCGGTGGGCTCGGTGATGACGTTGGACAGCAGGGGCCCCGGATCGGGACGGTAACCCAGGTATCCGATGCGCACCTGCAACGGCGCGACGTCCTCGGCCTGGACCGTGGCGGCGGCCATCAGAGCGATCAAGGTGAAACTGGCGAGCCGGCGCATAACACCTCCATTGCAGGTGACGCCAGCATAGGAAGCCCTTGATCAGGGGGGAATATGCAGAAAGTACCGCCGGGGCAGTACCAAGGTAGTAGCTCGCCGTCGACGTCGGGGTTTTAGGATGCAGGCAATCGTCATTCATCAGGGAGCGGACAGACCGTGCAGACTTTCAAAGCGTTGCTTCTGCCGTTGTTGCTGATCCTGAGTCTGATTGGGGTTGATCGGTTGTCCGGCGGTCACCGCGGCCCCCCTGTGGGAGCGAGCCTGCTCGCGATAGCAGTGGTCCAGCCGGCAGAAAGGTTGGATGTGCCGCCGTCATCGCGAGCAGGCTCGCTCCCACAAGGGCTTTGTGTCGATTCAGTGATGGGGTGTTGAGCATGTCGGCCCTGTGGCGGATCAATCTGTGGGTGACGGTCTTCTTCGGCCTGGTCACGCTGGCTTGTGCGAGCCTGTTGCTGCATCAGGCCATGACCGACGTAAAGCGCGAGCTGCAATCGGCCGGTTCCGTGGTGCAATACCTGCGCGAGACCGCCGAGCGCGATCCGACCAGGCTCCAGGAGCGCCTGACCGGCAGCTTGCGCCATATACGGGTGCGCTGGCAGGCGCCGGGGGATCGCCCCCCGACGGGTATCGACAGCGGACTGAAGGCCTGGCTCGGCCGCCAACTGCTCGTCGATGGCCCTGCGCCTCAAGTGGTGAGCCTGGGCGACGGTCGTCGGGCTTGGATCGCCGTCGATCCACGGGATGAAATCGAGGAAATCCTCGATTCGCTGGTGCAACTGCTGGGCGTCTGCGCCCTGGCCCTGTTGCTCAGTCTGTTGGTTATCCGCTGGGCGGTGCGTCGGGGCATGCACTTGCTGGATGAGCTGCTCGACGCACTGCGCCAGGTATCGGCCGGCGATCTGCGGGTGCGCCTGCCCGCCGAAGGCATCCCGGAGGCGCGGCAACTGGCGGGGCACTTCAATCGAATGACTGCCGCCCTGGCCCAATCCCAGGCCGATAACACCCGGCTCACCCAGGCACTGCTGGCTGTGCAGGAACAGGAACGGACCCATTTGGCCCAGGCCCTGCACGATGATCTGGGCCAATACGTGGCTGGTATCCGTGCCCGGGCCTGCCTGCTGCGCCTGGTCACCGACCAGCCGTCGGTACTGGAACAGACGGTCTGCCAGCTCGAAGATCACTGCGAGCACTTGCAACAGGGTTTTCGGGCGCTGGTGCACGACCTGTACCCGGTGGTGTTGCAGCACTTGCCGCTGGACGAAGCCATCGGATTGTTGGTGAGGCAATGCCAGGACACCCATGGCATTGCCTGCGAGCTGCGGATCGATGCCGCGTTGCCGGCGTTGTCCGGTCCAGACAAGACCCATCTGTATCGCCTGGTCCAGGAGGCGCTGACCAATGTTGCCCGTCATGCCAGCGCCACCCGGGTACGGATTCGTCTGCGTCAGCGCGGCGGACGTCTGCGGCTGCTGGTACGCGATAACGGCCTGGGGGCGACGCCGCCGCCCCGACCGGGAGTCGGCCTGCATTCGATGTCCGAACGGGCTCGCAGCCTGGGCGGCGAGCTGCGAGTCATCTGTCGCCCCGGTGCCGGCTGGGCGCTGGCCTTGAACATCCCCCTGGAGGCGCGATGAACATTTTGTTGGTGGATGACCATGCCGTGGTTCGGCAGGGTTTCGCGAGCCTTCTGCGGGCCTTGATGCCCGATTTGCAGGTCCGAGAGGCGGCCACGGGCGAAGAGGCCCTGAGCCAGGTGCAAGAGCAAGTGCCTCACCTGGTGATCATGGATTTCGGCCTGCCCGGCATCAGTGGCCTGGAAACCACCCGGCGCCTGCGCCAACGCCTGCCGCAACTGCGCGTGCTGTTCTTCAGCATGCACGATGAGTTGCCGCTGGTGCGCCAGGCGCTGGACGCCGGCGCCGCGGGTTACCTGACCAAGAATTCGGCGCCCCAGGTGCTGGTGGAGGCGGTGCGGCGGGTATTGGCCGGCCATGCCTACATCGAACAATCCCTGGCGACCCAACTGGCCTGTGCCAGCTCCCGGCACGACGCCGACCCGCGCCTGCAATGCATGACCCAGCGCGAGCTGGAAATCTTCGTCATGCTCGCCAAGGGCACCCCCGCGCGCACGATCGCCGAGCAGCTGTGCATCAGCGCCAAGACGGTGTCCAATCACCTGACGTTGCTCAAGAGCAAGCTGCAGGTCAGTTCCCATGCAGAGCTGGTGCATTTGGGGATCGACATGGGCGTGGTGCGGGTGGCGCGGTGATTGTGGGCACTGTGAGTTACTCGGCCCAAGACGTTGGACACCCGGTACAACCCTCCATGTTAGCCCCCTGGAAATTCCCGTAGTGCTGACGTGATCCGCTCAGGTTAGCCTGTTCCAGGTTGCTTTCCCCCAGCTTGGCTTCCTGCAGGTTGGCGTCGCGCAGGTCGGCGTCCTTGAGGTCAGCCTTGCTCAGCCAGGCCATTTCCAGGTCGGCGGCTTGCAGGTTGGCGCCGTGCAGGCGCGCGCCCGACAGTCGGGAGAACTGCAGGTACGCGGCGCTCAGGTCGGCGTCCTGGAACTGCGCGCCCTGGGCGAACAGCCCCCAGCCCTGAATAGCCTTGAGGGTGGCGTCGGTGAAGTCTGCCAGGCGCAGGTTGCTTTGTTGCAGGCTGGCGCGGGTCAGGTTCGCGCCTTGTAAACGGGCTTTCTCCAGGTTCGCCAGATCCAGCCGCGCATGGCGCAGATCGGCACCCCGCAGGTCCGCGCCGCTGAGGTTCATCTTGCGCAGGTCCTGATTAGCCAGTTGAGCACCGCGTAAATCGGCGCCGGGGCATTGGCTGGATTCGGCGATGACGCAGCCGTTAATGGTCAGGGGAGTATCGGTGTCGTCGGCGTGGGCGTTGAGGGCGAGCAGCAATGCAAGGGGTAAGTAATTCATGGCAGTAAACTCGGTCAGCTCTGTGGGAGCGAGCCTGCTCGCGAAGCGGTGGATCAGCCTGCATGGATGTCGACTGACGCACCGCTTCGCGAGCAGGCTCGCTCCTACAGGGGGATGGGATTGAGTTTTGAGGGGGGCGCGCTACTTCTGCGCCATGGCCTTGTCCCAGCCTGGAATCTTGAACACCCAAAATGAGCCACCCTGTGCCACGGGCTTGGTCAGCTCCGCCATGTCGCCGCCCCACAACGGCACGGCGCCGCCATAACCGACAGTCACGCCGATGTACTGCTCGCCGTCCTGTTCCCAGGTGATGGGCGGAGAGACGATGCCGCTGCCGGTCTGGAATTTCCACAGCTCCTTGCCGGTCCTGGCATCGAACGCCTTGAAGAAGCCGTCACCAGTACCGGTGAACACCAGGTTGCCCTTGGTCGCCAATACGCCGGCCCACAGTGGCAGAGGCTCCTGATGCTCCCAGACGACCTTGCCGGTGGTGGGGTTCATCGCCCGCAGGCTGCCGACGTGATCGTCGTACATGCGCTTGATGCGAAACCCCATGCCGAGGTAGGCCGAACCTTTCTTGTAATTCACCTCCTCGGTCCAGTATTCCTCTTTCCATTGGTTGCCCGGGACGTAGAACAGCCCGGTGTCCTGGCTGTACGCCATGGGATTCCAGTTCTTGCCGCCCAGGAACGGCGGCGAGACCTCCACTGGCTTGCCCCTGGTTTCGCCAGGCAATGGCTTGGCCGGACGCTGGCCGGGGTTCTCCACGGGGCGACCGGTCTTGAGATCGATGTGGCTGGCCCAGGTGATGTTGTCGACGAAGGGGAACGCGTTCTGCAGCTTGCCGTTGTTGCGGTCCACGACGTAGAAAAAACCGTTGCGGTCGGCATGGGCGGTGGCCTTGATGATCTTGCCGTCCTTGTCCTTGTAGTCGAACAGCACGAGCTCGTTGTTGCCGGAGAAATCCCAGGCGTCGTTGGGCGTGTGCTGGTAGAACCACTTCACTTCGCCAGTGCTCGGGTCGACACCGACCTGGCCGGAGGTGTAGAGACTGTCGTAGTCGTGGGGATTGCCGTCCTTGGCTGTCCGGGCCCAGGTGTTCCAAGGGCCCGGGTTGCCCGCACCGACGATGATGGTGTTGGTCTCGGAGTCGAAACTGGCGCTCTGCCAAGGCGCGCCGCCACCGTGGCTCCAGGCTTGGACCTTACCCGTTTCGGTGGTCTTGTCGTCGGGCCAGGAGGGCGCCTTTACATCGCCGGTGGGGGTGCTGTCCTTGCCATTGAGGCGGCCCATGTGGCCCTCGACGAACGGGCGCATCCAGACTTCCTCGCCTGTGTCGGGATCGCGGGCGAACAACTGCCCGACCACGCCGAACTCATCGCCGGAACTGCCGTGGATCAGCAGCACCTTGCCGCTGGTCTTGTCCTTGATCAGCACCGGGGCACCGGTCATGGTGTAGCCGCCGGCGTGATCGCCGAACTTCTTGTTCCATACGACCTTGCCGGTGTTTTTGTCCAGGGCGACTACGCGCGCATCCAGGGTGCCGAAGTAGATCTTGTCGCCATAGATGGCCGCGCCACGATTGACCACGTCGCAGCACGGGCGAATGTTGTCCGGCAGCCGGTGGTTGTAGGTCCACAAGCGCTTGCCGGTCCTGGCGTCGAGGGCGAATACCCGCGAATAGGAACCGGTGACGTAGACCACGCCGTCGCTGACGATGGCCTGGGATTCCTGGCCGCGCTGCTTCTCGTCGCCGAATGAGTAGGACCAGGCCGGGGTCAGCTTGAACACGTTCTTGTCGTTGACCTGGGCCAGCGGGCTCCAGCGCTGGGCGTTGGTGCCCATACCGTATTGCAGCACGTCCTTGGTGGTCAGGTGATCGTTGGCAATGTCTTCCCAACTCACCCCTGACGTAGCGGCGCTGGCCAGGGGGCTCAACGAAAGGCTGCCGGCCAGCAGCAAGGCATGCATGGCGACAGCCAGGGTGCAGGGGGCGGGTAGCGTTTTTATTGTCATGGTGGGGGTTCCCAGTGAAAGGTTTTGGCCTGACTAGGTTGGGTCGCACCGGGGCCTGGCCGATACGGAAAAGATCCCGCCTTTGCCGGGAAGACTTCCCGAACCGCCAGTCTTTGCGACCTGCGTCGGATGGCCTGCTACCAAGGAACTAGGACCCGGCCACCAAAGCAGCATTCGGCTTGCGTGGCACGGTTCCTAAGATGACGGCACGGCCTCTGTAGAGAGGTCAGCGTGCAATCCAGAGGGCATAACAATGACAACAAAACGCAACGCCATCATCGCTACCGCGCTGCTGATGGGGCTGACCGGCGCAGGCTCTGTATGGGCCCATGGCAACGTAGTGCCCCAGGCAGTGGAAACCAAGGGACTGACCCCGATCAAGGACGCCGGCGTAGCCGTGGACGGCGACGGTTGGGCTACGACAAACCCCTATCGTAACTCCCCTGAACATGACCGGGCCCTGGAAATCGGCTCATCGGCCTATAACCAGAACTGTGCAGCCTGTCATGGCTTGGAAGCCAAGTCTGGCGGCATCGCCCCCGACCTGCGTCTGTTGGACGCCGCCGAGGCCGGGGACGAGTGGTTCGTTGAACGGGTGCGTCACGGAGCGGTACGCGACGGCCGGGTCTACATGCCCAAAATGGCCGACTATCTGAGCCAGGAGGCCTTATGGGCGGTGCGCACCTATCTTGACAGCGTGCATGTCGAGGAGTGATCGCCATGCGTCTGTTCGTGTGGGTGATCTGCGGCGTACTGCTGTGTAGCCAGGCCGTACAGGCGCAAGTGCGCAGCTACGATCAGATGATCGCCGCCGGTGAGTTGAAGGTTGCGGTCTACAAGGACTTCGCGCCATACAGCTTCGAAGCCGACGGCCAGCCCAGGGGCGTTGATGTGGAACTGGCCCAGGCCTTGGCGAAGACGCTGGGTGTGCGCCTGAAACTGATATGGGCGCCACCCGGCGAGAAGCTTGATGACGATTTGCGCGATTACATCTGGCGCAGCAGTCCGCTGCATGACCGTCAACTGGCCGATCTGATGATGCGCGTACCCTACGACCACGATTACGTGCAAAGACGCAATGATATCGGTGAACTGGAGAACGCCCAGGTAGTGATGTTCGGCCCTTACCAGCAGGAATGCTGGCAGGTGGCTTATGACCACCGGCGATTGGATTCGGTGGGCAGCGTTGCGGTGTTCCAGCAGCACCCCATCGGGGTTGAAGTGGACAGCGTGCCTTCGTTCTATCTGACGTCGGTATTCAACGGCATGCTCAGCGCCAGAACCCGTCACTACCCCAGCGTCGGCCAGGCGTTCAAAGCCATGCAGGCCGGGGAAGTCGACGCCGTCATGGCCATGCGCGGGGAGGTCGACTGGCAGGTCCACGAGGCGGCCGATCCGCAATTGGCCCTGGCGGAAAATGCCTACCCGAACATGGGCAAGCAGCGTTGGGAAATCGGCATGGCGGTGCATGAGAGCAACCGGCAGCTGGCCTATGCAGTGGAAGAGGCGCTGGAAGGTCTCATCCGCGACGGCAGCCTCAAGGCGGTCTACGCCCATTACGGCCTGCGTTACGACGTGCCGGAAATGTACCAATAGGAGCGCAGGGATGAAATGGCTCGCGTGCTGTCTGTTGGGGGTCGGCTTGCCGATGATGACGCTGGCGGCGGTCGAGCCGGGAAAGGATCCGGTTCCGTCGGTGATGTGGGCGTTCTATCACAAGCAACTGCTGGGTGACGCACCGTTCGTGTTCGACGAACGGGTCCGGCTGCTGGCGCCGCCCTTTGCCGAAGATGCGCGTCAGGTGCCGCTGGAAATCGATGCCCGCGCCTTTACCGGTGACGTGGTCCGGATGCTGGCCTGGGCTGAGCTCAATCCGCTGCCCAGGATCGTCGATTTCCAGCCGGGGGAGCGGGTGTTGCCCTGGCTGTCGATCCGCATACGCATCGAGCAGGCCACACCATTGCGCGCCGCCGTGCAGACCCGCGACGGCCTGTGGCACGTCGGCTCGACCCTGATCGACGCGGCCGGCGGTGGCTGTACGGCGCCGAGCGTGGTGCGAACCCAGCCGGGCTGGGAAGAGCACTTGGGCGAAGTACTCGGCGCCCGTTATCCACGAGGCGACATCAGCCGCCTGCGCTTGCAGGTGGCCCATCCGATGGACAACGGCCTGGTAAGCGGCATTCCTGAGTTTTTCCTCAACCAGGCTCAATTGCTGGACGCCGACGGCCAAGTGCTGGCGCGCCTTGAGCTGTTCCCGGCGGTCAGCGAAAACCCCAACCTGGGCTTCGACGTACAAGGCCCCGGGCAGACCCGCCTGATGTTGCGCGACAACGGTGGCAATCAATTCGAGGCGGCGATCCCCTGACCCCAAGGAGCGCGCCATGCGCTGGATGTTATTGATCTGCTTGTGCCTGCCGGCGTGGGCCTGCGCGGATTATTCGCTCAAGCCCCGGCAGATTGCCGAGGGCACATGGCTGCTGGAAGGCAGCACCGAGAATTTCGCCAAGGCCAACGGTGGCAACATCGTCAACACCGGCTTCATCGTCACCGATGTCGGCGTGGTGGTGATCGATACCGGACCGTCGAAGCGTTACGGGGAGGCCCTGCGCCAAGTCATTGCGGCGACCACGGGCAAACCGGTGGTCCAGGTACTGTTGACCCATCATCATCCAGATCATGTGCTGGGCAACCGGGCTTTCAGCGACGTACCTATCGGTGCGCTTGCAGGCACCACGGACCTGCTCCGCCAACAGGGCGATGCCATGGCGGAAAACATGTACCGGTTGGTAGGTGACTGGATGCGTGGCACCGAGGTGGTGTTGCCGACCCAGGTATTGGCTCCGGGTACGCTGAAGGTGGGCAATCATTCGTTGCGACTACTGCAACTGGCCGGGCACACCGGGGCTGACCTGGCGATCCTGGACGAAACCACCGGCGTGCTGTTCGCCGGTGACCTGGTGTTCTACGAGCGTGCCCTGACCACGCCAAACAGCCCGGGACTGGAGGTCTG
This sequence comes from Pseudomonas corrugata, assembly GCF_001269905.1. Classification (GTDB taxonomy): domain Bacteria; phylum Pseudomonadota; class Gammaproteobacteria; order Pseudomonadales; family Pseudomonadaceae; genus Aquipseudomonas; species Aquipseudomonas corrugata. The sequence continues at coordinate 138,632 of NZ_LHVK01000006.1, forward strand.
GCTCAATGACCTGGACACCCTGCAGGCCTTGCCCTGGAAACTGATCGTCCCCGGCCATGGCCCGGTGGCGAGCGATGCCGGGCCCTTTGCGCAGATGCGCGACTACCTGGGCTGGCTCGATCAATTGATGCGCGACGGCGCGGCCCGTGGCGATGACATGGCCGAGATGATCCGCAGCCCCATTCCCGAGCGCTTTGCCGGGATCAGCCTGAGCCGCTATGAGCTGATTCGCAGTGTCAGTCATCTTTATCCGCGGTATGAGCGGGTGGGGATGAAGCGGGTGGAAGTCCCTCTCTGTGGGGGCAAGGCTTGCCCGCGATGAAGACACCGCGGTCTATTTGAAACCGAGGTGTTTTCATCGCGAGCAAGCTTTGCTCCCACAGCAAACTCCCTCGCCACAAGGGATTGTGTGTGTGTCTTACATGTACCAAGGAACTAGAAAACTCAACACAGCGTGCAATTGTTGGCAACGGCCCCGAGCCCAAGAATCTGTGCCAGACCGGGAAAAATTCCCGGGTATAACAATAACCGCAGAGGTAGCCGTCATGACTCATCCCGCACGTCGCCAACCCTTCGCCGTGAGCCTGCTGCTCAGTGCCATGCTGCTGTCCGGTTCGGCCTTGGCCGCCGTGACCGATCAGGAAATTCTCCAGGACCCGAAGAACCCGCAACAGATCGTCACCAACGGCCTTGGTGTCCAGGGCCAGCGCTACAGCCCGCTCGATACCCTCAATGTCAATAACGTCAAGGAACTGCGGCCGGTCTGGGCGTTCTCCTTCGGCGGCGAAAAACAGCGCGGCCAGCAGGCCCAGCCGATGATCAAGGATGGGGTGATGTACCTCACCGGATCCTATTCGCGGGTGTTCGCGGTGGACGCGCGTACCGGCAAGAAGCTCTGGCAGTACGACGCGCGCCTGCCCGATGACATCCGTCCCTGCTGCGACGTGATCAACCGTGGCGTGGCGTTGTACGGTGACCTGGTGTTCTTCGGTACCCTCGATGCCAAGCTGGTCGCCTTGAACAAGGACACCGGCAAGGTGGTATGGAGCAAGAAGGTCGCCGATCACAAGGAAGGTTACTCCATCAGCGCCGCCCCCATTGTCGTCAACGGCAAGCTGATCACCGGCGTGGCGGGCGGCGAGTTTGGCGTGGTGGGCCAGATCAGCGCGTTCGATCCGAAAAACGGTGACCTGCTGTGGACCCGTCCGACCGTGGAAGGCCATATGGGCTACGTCTACAAGGACGGCAAGGCCATCGAGAACGGCATCTCCGGTGGCGAGGCCGGCAAGACCTGGCCGGGAGACCTCTGGAAAACCGGCGGCGCTGCGCCCTGGCTGGGCGGCTACTACGATCCGGAAACCAATCTGCTGCTGTTCGGCACCGGTAACCCGGCCCCGTGGAACTCCCACCTGCGTCCTGGCGACAACCTTTATTCCTCGTCGCGACTTGCCCTTAATCCGGACGACGGCACCATCAAGTGGCACTTCCAGAGCACGCCCCACGACGGTTGGGACTATGACGGCGTCAACGAGCTGATCTCCTTCAACTACAAGGAAGGCGGCAAGGAGATCAAGGCAGCGGCCACCGCTGACCGTAACGGCTTCTTCTACGTGCTCGATCGCACCAACGGCAAGTTCATCCGTGGCTTCCCGTTCGTCGACAAGATCACCTGGGCCACCGGCCTGGACAAGGACGGTCGGCCGATCTACAACGAGGCCAGCCGGCCCGGCGCGCCGGGCAGCGAAGCCAAGGGCAGCTCGGTGTTCGTTGCTCCGGCGTTCCTCGGCGCGAAGAACTGGATGCCGATGGCCTACAACAAGGACACCGGACTGTTCTACGTGCCTTCCAACGAGTGGGGCATGGACATCTGGAACGAGGGCATCGCCTACAAGAAAGGCGCGGCGTTTCTCGGGGCCGGGTTCACCATCAAGCCGCTGAACGAGGATTACATCGGCGTACTGCGGGCCATCGATCCGAAGACCGGCAAGGAAGTCTGGCGCCACAAGAACTACGCGCCGCTGTGGGGCGGGGTGCTGACCACCAAGGGCAACCTGGTCTTCACCGGCACGCCTGAAGGGTTCCTCCAGGCCTTCAACGCCAAGACCGGGGAGAAAGTCTGGGAATTCCAGACCGGCTCCGGCGTACTCGGCTCGCCGATTACCTGGGAAATGGACGGCGAGCAGTATGTCTCCGTGGTTTCGGGTTGGGGCGGCGCCGTGCCGTTGTGGGGCGGTGAAGTGGCCAAGCGGGTGAAGGACTTCAACCAGGGCGGGATGCTCTGGACCTTCAAGCTGCCGAAGGATCTGGTGGCCAAGCGTTGAGTTGAAGCAGAGCAGGGCGCTGTCTCTGTGGTGAGACAGCAACCTGTGGGAGCACGGCTTGCCCGCGATGGAGACGCCTCGGTTTCAGGATGAGCCGCGTCAACTTCATCGCGGGCAAGCCTTGCTCCCACAGAACAACAGCGCCGATTCCAGCTTTCCGCACTCCAACCCACAAATCTACGACCAAATAACGAGAGCCCCTCCTGCCAACGACGCATTCGTCCGGCAGGCGGGGCTCTCTACCATCGGCCTATCGCCTGTCCCGTGACAGGCATCGACCAGGCAGAGGCCCATCATGATCTACGCACAACCCGGAACCCCAGGCGCCGTCGTTTCCTTCAAGCCGCGCTATGGCAACTTCATCGGTGGCGAATTCGTCGCACCGGTGCATGGCGAATACTTCACCAACACATCACCGGTCAATGGCCAGGTGATCGCTGAATTCCCGCGCTCCAGCGCCGCTGACATCGACAAGGCCCTGGACGCAGCCCATGCCGCCGCCGATGCCTGGGGCAAGACGTCGGTACAGGACCGCTCCCTGGTGCTGCTGAAGATCGCCGACCGTATCGAGCAGAACCTGGAGATCCTCGCTGTCAGCGAAACCTGGGATAATGGCAAGGCCGTGCGCGAAACCCTCAACGCCGACGTACCGCTGGCGGCCGATCACTTCCGTTATTTCGCCGGTTGCATCCGCGCCCAGGAAGGCGGCGCGGCCGAGATCAACGAGTTGACCACCGCTTACCATTTCCATGAACCGCTGGGTGTGGTCGGGCAGATCATTCCATGGAACTTCCCGCTGCTGATGGCGGCCTGGAAGCTCGCGCCAGCCCTGGCGGCGGGCAACTGCATCGTGCTCAAGCCAGCGGAACAGACGCCGCTGTCGATCATGGTTTTTGCAGAACTGATCGCCGACCTGCTGCCGGCCGGTGTATTGAACATCGTCCATGGTTTTGGTCGCGAAGCTGGTGAAGCCCTGGCGACCAGCAAGCGTATCGCCAAGATCGCTTTTACCGGTTCCACCCCGGTGGGCTCGCACATCATGAAGTGCGCCGCCGAGAACATTATCCCGTCCACCGTGGAACTGGGCGGCAAGTCGCCGAACATCTTCTTCGAAGACATCATGCAGGCCGAGCCGGCGTTTATCGAGAAGGCGGCCGAAGGCCTGGTGCTGGCGTTCTTCAACCAGGGCGAAGTCTGCACCTGCCCATCCCGCGCGCTGGTGCAGGAGTCGATCTATGCACCGTTCATGGCCGAAGTCATGAAGAAAATCGCCAAGATCAAACGTGGCAACCCACTGGATACCGAAACCATGGTCGGCGCCCAGGCGTCCGAACAGCAATACGACAAGATCCTTTCGTACCTGGACATCGCCCGCGAGGAGGGTGCCGAACTGCTGACCGGCGGCGCGGCCGAGCGTCTGGAGGGCGACTTGTCGAGTGGCTACTACATCCAGCCGACCCTGCTCAAGGGCCACAACAAAATGCGCGTGTTCCAGGAGGAAATCTTCGGCCCGGTGGTGGGCGTGACCACCTTCAAGGACGAGGCCGAAGCCCTGGCGATCGCCAACGACAGCGAGTTCGGCCTCGGCGCCGGCCTGTGGACCCGCGACATCAACCGCGCCTACCGCATGGGCCGGGCGATCAAGGCCGGGCGCGTCTGGACCAACTGCTACCACCTGTACCCGGCGCACGCCGCGTTCGGTGGCTACAAGAAGTCCGGCGTGGGTCGTGAAACCCACAAGATGATGCTCGATCACTACCAGCAGACCAAGAACCTGCTGGTGAGCTATGACATCAACCCGTTGGGCTTTTTCTAACTTTCGGAAACAGCGCTGAACCCTGTGGGAGCGAGCCTGCTCGCGATGAAGCCGGATCAGTCGACAGTTGTGTTGGCCGACCTGCCGCCATCGCGAGCAGGCTCGCTCCCACATTTGATGTGTAGGACCTGCTACCAACGCACCCCATCCACCGCTTCGAAAGTAGCATTCGAACCCACGGCACCCTGTGCATTAATGACCTTGCCGGAATCGCCCGGTACAAGAAGAGGAAAGACCCATGTGGACTAAACCCGCGTACACCGACCTGCGTATCGGCTTCGAAGTGACGATGTATTTCGCCAATCGATGAGTGTCGGCCCGGCCTGATGCGTTCAGGCCGGGCTACCCATTGGTCTGATTGCATTCGCGGCGGGATGCTTTAGGCTCTGGGTATCCAACACAATAAGAACAGGCTTACCAATGAGCCATGCACCTGTAAAGATGAGCCTCAGCCCGCTGCGCAAGTTCGTTTCACCTGAAATCATGTTCGGCGCCGGTTGCCGGCACAATGTCGGTAATTACGCCCAGACCTTCGGCGCCCGCAAGGTGTTGGTGGTCACCGATCCCGGCGTCATCGCCGCCGGCTGGGTGGGGGATGTCGAGTCAAGTCTCCAGGCCCTGGGTATCGATTACTGCATCTACAGCGACGTTTCGCCCAATCCCCGGGTCGAGGAAGTGATGCTCGGTGCCGAGTTGTACCGGGAAAACCACTGTGACGTCATCGTCGCAGTCGGTGGCGGCAGTCCCATGGACTGCGGCAAAGCCATCGGGATCGTCGTCGCCCATGGCCGCAATATCCTCGAGTTCGAAGGCGTCGACACCCTGCATGTGCCCAGCCCACCGCTGATCCTGATTCCCACCACTGCCGGAACTTCGGCCGATGTCTCGCAGTTCGTGATCATCTCCAACCAGCAGGAGCGCATGAAGTTTTCCATTGTCAGCAAGGCCGCCGTGCCGGACGTCTCGCTGATCGACCCGGAAACCACACTGAGCATGGACCCGTTCCTGTCGGCCTGTACGGGCATCGACGCGCTGGTGCACGCTATCGAGGCTTTCGTCTCCACCGGTCATGGCCCGCTCACCGACCCCCATGCGCTGGAGGCGATGCGGCTGATCAACAGCAACCTGGTGCAGATGATCGCTAACCCGGGCGACGTCGCCCTGCGGGAAAAGATCATGCTCGGCAGCATGCAGGCCGGGCTGGCGTTCTCCAATGCCATTCTCGGTGCCGTGCACGCCATGTCCCACAGCCTGGGGGGCTTTCTGGACCTGCCCCATGGGTTGTGCAACGCGGTGTTGGTGGAGCATGTCGTGGCATTCAACTACACCTCGGCGCCGGACCGTTTCAAGGTAATCGCCGAGACGCTGGGCATCGACTGCCGTGGATTGAATCATCGGCAGATCCGCACTCGATTGGTGGAACACCTGATTGCGCTCAAGCGCACCATCGGTTTCCACGAAACCCTGGGACTGCACGGGGTGAGTACTTCGGATATTCCTTTCCTGTCGCAGCATGCGATGCATGATCCGTGCATCCTCACCAACCCTCGGGAGTCGAGCCAGCGGGATGTCGAGGTCGTTTATGGCGAAGCCCTCTGACGAACAGCAAAGAGCCCTGGCCGGGCTGCTGGGGCTGGGCAATCATTCGACGCGCAAGAGCCATTATCCCGAGCTGGCGGCGCGTCTGGAGGATCTGGAGCTGGCCCGCCAGCGCCTGCAACAACTCAACGACCAGTTGGAACAGCGGGTGGCCGAGCGCACCGATGAACTGCTGGAAGCCAATCACAACCTCCAGCAGCAGATCGCCCAGCGCAAGCTCGTCGAGCAACAGTTGCGCGACGCCCGCGACGCCGCACAGGCCGCCAACCGCAGCAAGGACAAGTACCTGGCCGCCGCCAGTCACGACCTGCTCCAGCCGCTCAACGCCGCGCGCCTGCTGATCGCCACGCTGCGCGAGCGTCAGTTGCCGAACCCTGAGCAGGTCCTGGTGGAGCGCACTCACCAGGCCCTGGAGGGCGCGGAAGATCTACTCACCGATCTGCTGGATATCTCCCGGCTGGACCAGGCTGCGGTTCGCCCGGACATCGCGTCCTATCGACTGGACGAGTTGCTGGCGCCGTTGGTTTCCGAGTTTCAATCGGTGGCGGGCGCCGCGGGGCTGGAGTTGCGCGCGCGTTTTGGCGAAGAAGTGGTCATGACCGATCTGCGTCTGCTGACGCGTATCTTGCGCAATCTGCTCAGCAACGCCTGCCGCTACACGGACCAGGGCGGCATTCTCCTGACCGCCAGGCGCCGGGGAGGGCGCTTGAGCCTGGAAGTCTGGGACACGGGGCGCGGTATTGCCGCCGACTGCCTGGAGTCGATTTTTCTCGAATTCAATCAGTTGGACGTGGGCCGGGCGGCGGACCGCAAAGGTGTGGGACTGGGATTGGCGATTGTCGAACGCATCGCTCATATCCTGGGCTATCGGGTCCAGGTGCGTTCCCGGCCAGGGCGCGGCTCGGTGTTCAGCATCGACGTGCCGCTGTCGGATGAAAAACCGCTGCCGTTGTCCGAGACGCCCGTCCAGGCGATTACCGGCAACCCGTTGCCCGGACGCCGGCTGCTGGTGATCGACAATGAACTCAGCATCCTGCAAAGCATGGCTGCACTGCTGGGGCAGTGGGGCTGCGACGTGCTGACCGCCACCGACGAAGCGGCCGCTATCGAAGTGCTGCAAGGCCAAGCACCAGAGCTTATCCTGGCGGATTTCCATCTGGATCATGGTGTGGTCGGCTGCGAGGTGGTCAAGCACCTGCGTGAGCGTTTCCACCAGACCATCCCGGCCGTGATCATCACCGCCGACCGCAGCGACCAGTGCCGCCGGGCCTTGCGCAAACTGAATGCGCCGCTGCTCAACAAACCGGTCAAGCCGGGCAAGTTGCGGGCGGTGTTGAGCCAGTTGCTGGGCTAGCCTCCACCGCAAACACCTTGTGGGAGCGAGCCTGCTCGCGATGGCGGCGGCATGTCTAACATCAATGTAAACTGACCCACCGCTATCGCGAGCAGGCTCGCTCCCACAGGGTTTTGCAAGTAACCCTCAAATTTTTTCGAGCTGAAGACCGCCATCAAAACGCCGCCATTTGGTCGGCGTTTTCGTCCCGAATGAAAAAAGAGGCTTCGGTCTGGTTATTTCATTCTGTAAACTCCCCCCGCTGCGACAATCGGGCACGGCCACGCCTGCCCCGATCGAGTGGCCTGTGCGGCTAATTTGTGTACTCAAATCAACCATACAGGCCACTAGACGTTTTGCAGTGTCCCTCACCCAGCTGAAGCCAAGACCTACAAGAAGTCAGTGCCGGAGAGACATAAAACTTGAGGCCGCCGTTTCGCGCGGTCCTGTAGGTCCATCCTCCAGTCCATTCGAACCCGTCATGCTGGTTTTCCCGGCCATGGGCTTGGTTTGTCCTTGAACAGACCGGAGGGTGGAATGGCGTTCCATCCTAGGGATACACACATGTTGAAGAAAACACACACGGCGCTGCTGGGCCTGGCGATGGCGATGGGTCTTGCGACCACGCACGCCGCCGAGGCAAATAAAGTGGACGTCCTGCTCATTGGTGGGGGCATCATGAGCTCGACACTCGGCGTCTGGCTCAATGAGCTGGAGCCGGGCTGGACCATGGAAATGGTCGAGCGCCTGGACGGTGTTGCCGAAGAAAGCTCCAACGGCTGGAACAATGCCGGTACCGGTCACTCCGCGTTGGCCGAGCTGAACTACACGCCGGAAGACAAGGACGGCAAGGTCGAGATCGCCAAGGCCATCGAGATCAACGAAGCCTTCCAGATCTCCCGTCAGTTCTGGTCCTGGCAGGTCAAGAACGGCGTGCTGAAGAACCCGCGCTCGTTCATCAACTCCACGCCGCACATGAGTTTCCTGTGGGGCGACGACAACATCGCTTTCCTGAAGAAGCGCTACGAAGCCCTCCAGGCCAGCCCGTTGTTCGCCGGTATGCAGTACTCCGAAGACCCCGCGCAGATCAGCAAGTGGGTTCCGCTGATGATGCAAGGGCGTGATCCGAGCCAGAAAGTCGCGGCCACCTGGAGTCCACTGGGTACCGACGTGAACTTCGGTGAAATCACCCGCCAGTTTGCCGCTTACCTGCAAACCAGGCCGAACTTCTCGCTGAAACTGTCCAGCGAAGTGGAAGACATCACTCGCAATGAAGACGGCACCTGGCGCGTGTCCTACAAGAACCTGAAGGACGGTACCGAAACCGAGACCGACGCCAAGTTCGTGTTCATCGGTGCTGGCGGCGGAGCCTTGCACCTGCTGCAGAAGTCCGACATCCCGGAAGCCCGCGAATACGCCGGCTTCCCGGTGGGTGGTTCGTTCCTGGTCACCGAAAACCCGACCGTCGCCCAACTGCACATGGCGAAGGCCTATGGCAAGGCTTCGGTTGGTGCGCCACCGATGTCGGTTCCGCACCTGGACACCCGCGTGCTCGATGGCAAGCGTGTGATTCTGTTTGGCCCGTTCGCGACCTTCTCCACCAAGTTCCTGAAGAACGGTTCGTACTTCGACCTGCTGACCAGCACCACGACTCACAACGTCTGGCCGATGACCAAGGTCGGTATCGAGCAGTACCCACTGGTCGAATACCTGGCCGGCCAGCTTATGCTGTCGGATGAGGATCGTTTCAATGCGCTGAAGGAGTACTTCCCGGAAGCCAAGCAGGAAGACTGGCGCCTGTGGCAGGCCGGCCAGCGTGTGCAGATCATCAAGCGTGACGAGGAGAAGGGCGGCGTCCTGAAGCTCGGCACTGAAGTGGTTGCCTCCCAGGACGGCAGCATCGCCGGCCTGTTGGGTGCATCGCCAGGCGCCTCGACCGCCGCCCCAATCATGCTGAGCGTGCTGGAGAAGGTCTTCAAGGACAAGGTCGCCAGCCCGGCCTGGCAGGAAAAACTGCACCAGATCGTGCCAAGCTACGGCACCAAGCTCAACGAGAGCCCTGAGCGCGTGGCGCAGGAGTGGGCTTACACCAGCCAGGTCCTGCAACTGGATCCGCCGCCGGCGATCGGCAAGCCAGGCGTCCCTGCGGCACCGGCAAAGCCTGCTGTCAAAAGCGACGGCAACCCGGCGGCCGACATGGCGTTGTAAGCCGGATACGGTCTGGTGATATACAAGAACGCCGCTCATTGAGCGGCGTTTTTTATTGGCAAATCAGCGGTGCGCCGCGGTCGCGGGCGCGTCCCGAAAGCGTCGGTCAAAATCCTCCGCCAACTGCGCCAGGGTAATGCTGCCCAAGCGCTTGAGCAGCAATGCCTGGGCCTCATCGAAGGCGTCGGTCAATGCCCCGTTGACCGCTTGTTCTACCAGACATTGGGGGTGGTCAGTGGACAGGCCGATGGAAAAAATCGAGGTACTGCCCAAGGCCTGGTGGATGTCGAGCAAGGTCATGTCCGACAGGGGCTTGCTCAGGGTCCAGCCGCCCCGATGACCTTTTTCCGAGGTGACATAGCCCTGTTCCTTGAGCAACGCCATGGTCCTGCGCACCACCACCGGATTGGTGCCCAGCATCTGGGCGATGGTGTCCGAGGTGGCGGATTGTTGGTGACGGTCCATGTGGATCAGGACGTGGAGCATGCGGGACAGGCGAGTGTCGGTTCTCATGATGGGCGTGGTTTCTGTGGCTTCGGCAGGTGCGAGTATCGCCTGTAATTGTAAAAGTTACGAGATCGTTGACAGGCGCTTTTCAAGGAACTTACGATGTGTCGAGACTTTCCATTCGTCGACACTTCCCTTGGAGATCGATCATGCACTACGACGTCATCATTGCAGGCGGCAGTTACGCCGGTATGTCCGCAGGGCTTCAACTGGCCCGCGCCCGGCGCAAGGTGTTGCTGATCGATGCCGGCCTGCGTCGCAACCGATTCGCCGCGACCTCCCACGGCTTTCTTGGCCAGGACGGCCGGGCGCCCGGTGACATCGTTGATGATGCCCGTGCCCAGCTCATGGCCTACTCGACCGTAGAATGGCTTTCGGACACCGCTATCAGTGCCACTCCCCAGGCAGGTGGCTTCACCCTGGAAACCGCCCAGGGCCAATGCTACAGCGCCCGGCGTCTGCTATTGGCCACGGGAGTCATCGATGATCTGCCCGAGGTTGAAGGGCTGGCGGAGCGTTGGGGCAAGAGCGTTTTCCATTGCCCTTACTGTCACGGTTATGAACTGCAGCAAGGACCTATTGGCGTATTGGCGACTTCAGAAATGTCGTTGCACCATGCGCTGATGCTTCCGGACTGGGGGCCCACCACGTTCTTTCTCAATGGCGCCTTCGAGCCAGACGCGCCACAGCGGGCGAGTCTCGGGCAGCGGGGCGTTACCCTGGTATCTGAACGTATCGAACGCATTGAGGGGGAACGGGCCAATGTCGCCCTGGCAGATGGCCAGGTAGTGGCGATCGATGGTTTGTTTGTCCTGCCACGCACCCGTGTGGCCGGCTCGCTGGCTGCGTCCCTTGGCTGCGATCTGGAAGACGGCCCGCTCGGGGCCTTTATCCAGACCGATCTCACCCGCGAAACCAGCGTACCGGGGGTGTTTGCCTGCGGCGACGCGGCGATGCCATTCGGGTCGGTCGCGCTCTCCGTCGGCGATGGGGTGAGGGCAGGATCGGGGGTGCATCGGTCATTGATATTTGCGAAGGAGTGAGGCCAGGGCCGCAACGCGGCCCCACTGGAGCTCTATTGAGTGCCGAACATGGCGGTCCAGTAGATGCCCGCATCACTCTTCGGGTCCACGGCGTAACCTGCACCCAGTTCGCGAAACTTCGGATTCATCAGGTTGGCGCAATGTCCCGGACTGGCCAGCCAACCGTCCACCACTTTCAGGGCAGTGTCCTGTCCGGCGGCGATGTTCTCGCCGATCAACTGGCCCAGATAGCCGGCCAGCTCGGCGCGGTCACCTGGCATGCGGCCATCGCGGTCCTTGTGGTCGAAGAAGTTGTTGTTCGCCATGGCTCGGGTGTGCGTCACAGCGGCAAGGGCCAGGGTGGCGTTCCAGGACAGTGGCGTGGTCGCCTCGAACGCCTCGCTCCCGCACCGGCGTGGCTGGGCACGAGCGCTATTGATCAGCTTCAGCAGCTTCTGGCCTTCGGTTTGCCAGTCCGCCAGGCGTGCCGACAACAAGGGGCGCGCCAGCACAATGCGCCATTCGCGATCCAGGCGGCTGACGCCGATGTCGACAAACTGCGGGTCCAGCACCACCTGGCAAAAACTTTCCTGTATGGCTTTCATCGCCGATTGCGCGTTGCGCGGCCCGGACAGGCTGATTGCCTGAACATTGACCATCGGATAGGCCGTGCGTGCCAGCGCTTGCTGCAGGTCGCCAATGCCGTTGGCCGACAGGATCAGCCGCGAGTCCATCGCCAACGGCGGCAATTCCAGGGATGCCTGGTCCGAGCAGCTCTGGGATTGGCTGCGATACAGGTTGATGGACTCGATCAGTTGCGTCTCTTCGGTAGCCACGGCACCGACGGTGAACGCCAGCCCCAGTGACAGCACGGCCAGGCGCAGGATGGATGAAATGGCACGCATGTAAATCTCCCTTGAGCGGACGGCGCCTATGATGCGCAATTTTTTGCCCCACTGGGGCAACGGTATTCACGCTCTTTTGAAATCCCGGAACAGTACCGTCTGGTACTGGTTGGGACAATCCTCATGTAGTGGGATCAGTTTTCTGCCGAATAAGTCCACGATTGTCGTTTCAAAGCCATAAAATCCGGAAGAACAGCCCGGCGCCAGTGGTGTACGTGAAGGGATAAGGGAGGCCGTCATGTTGAAAACGATTGAGCAGCAGGCCAGCGCATCGCTGCGTCAGCGGATGGAAAAGGCCGGGTGCGCCTTCGATTTTCTCGTGTGCGCCCTTGACGCCGGTGAGGCGATCACCCCTGCGTATCACCGCCAGGCCGTGGATCAATTATTCCTCGCCATCAAGCATCTGTGGCTGGAGCGACATCGCCAGATGATCCTCGATCCCCGCTGCGCCGGCGCGACGCCTCCCGACATGGCCTGGGACCTGGACATGGCCATGGCGAAGCCTCTGAACCGGCAAGAGATCGCGCAACTCATGGACGCCGACAAGCATGCGCATAACCCGCCACCGTTCGCCTTGTATGAGGCCTTTTGCGAGCCGCCTTACGGTACCCGCTTCAGCGACGGCGACTCAGAAGTGCTGTTCAGGGAGTGGCTCGACCTGCTCGGGCTTGAAGCCGGTGTCGAGGTGGAGGTACTGAACTGGGTCGATAATTTCAACGTCAACTGGCTGGCCAGCGACGAACCCGATCCCGCACGGGATCCCTGGAGTGACTATTTCGACGACGGTCTGCAGTGGTGGGGCGTTTGGTGCCTGAGTGTCTGGAATCCCCAGCGCCGCACACTCAGCGTGTTGGCGGCCAGCATTACGGATTGAACAGTCGCAAGCCTGGATGTGTATAAAGCGAGACATGTGAGTGTGAAATCACCTGTGGCGAGGGAGCAGGCTCCCTGGCCACAGAAGGACCTTCACAACGAAGATTGAGGCAATCAACGCACTGCCTGCGCCCCACTTGGCGGCATTGCGCGAACCATCACACTGATTGCGGCCAACGCCGCGATCAACAACCCTGGCGAAGTCGCCAATAATACCCCCGTAGTTCCCGCTCCGGCAGCCAGGATCTGTCCGGCAGCCAAGGGGCCTGCGACTGAACCCAGCCTGCCGATGGCAACCGCCGCGCCGACGCCGGTGGCACGTACGGCTGTCGGATAAGAGGGAGGCGCCAGGGCGTACAGCACCAGTTGCGCGGCCATGACAAACAGGCCGGCGCAGAATCCGGCGATGGCCATCGGTATGATACCGACCGACAAGCCAACCCCGGCCAGGGCGCTCAACAACCCGGCATAGACGAACAGCACCACCCTGACCCCATCGCAACGGTCCAGCAGCAGGCCGCCAAGCAACGAGCCTAGGGCTCCGCCAATATTGAACAGCATCTGTACCAACCCGGCCTGGGGCTTGCTGAAACCTTGTTCCAGCAGTAACGACGGCAGCCAGTTGAGCAGCATGTACATGACCGTCAGTGTGAAGAAATAACTCATCCACAGCGCGAGGGTGGTGCGTCCCCGCCCGTCCCCGAACAGCGCCTGGCCAGTAGAACCGCGGGCCTCAGCTCCGACATCCCGCGCCTGGCGAAAGGCGCTGGACTCCGGCAGCCACAGCAGCATCAGCGGTACCACCAGCAGTGGCGCCAGGCCGCCGATGAGGAAAGTCATCTGCCAATGTTCACCAAACAGCATCGCGACCACGGCCGCCAACGCCCCCCCCAGCGGTACGCCCGCGTACATCACGCTGATGGCCGTGCCCCGTCGCTGTTCGCCCACGGCCTCGGCGCACAGGGCGATCAGGTTGGGCAGGGCGGCGCCAAGACCCAGGCCCGTCATGAAACGCACCATCAGCAGGCTGGAGTACTGCTCGACATGAGCGGTGCCGAGGGAGAACACACCGAACAGCAGCACAGCACCGACAAGGATCTTCTTGCGGCCGATGCGATCCGCAATCCAGCCCCCGAAAAAGGCCCCGGGTAGCAGCCCGATGATTCCCGCGCTGAACACCCAGCCCATCATTTTCGGGTCCAGCACAAAAGTCTGCCGCAGGCCGGCAGCCGCGGTGCCGGCCGATTGCAGGTCGAAACCCTCAATCAGAGCAACGATGAAACACAAGGCGATGGTCAGCGTCGCACGACGCGCCGGATGGTTCATGACAAGTCCTCTTATTGTTTTTGTCAGGGACTGGCTTTCAGCCAGCCGGAAAGGAGAATTCAGATTAACAAACCTAACTAAAAAATGAATGGTGTCGATTTGTGGCGTTATTGAGCGTAGATCACTAATAAAAACAGTAGGTTGGGATCTAATTTAGGAAGAATCGAAAAAATGGTTAATGATATTAATGTTCGATTATCGGTCATTGCGGATTGACGGGGAGGGGACTCGGTTTCCATTCTCCTGCTCCGGGCTCCCTCAAACCGTAGGGGACCGCTAAAAAACAACAACAATAAAAGGACTTCGAACATGCCGAACCTTGTCCGGGGGGCTTGTGCAGCATCCCCAGCTACACGTCTCGCTCATCTGCTGGTCCTGGGGCTGAGCCTGTCTTCGGCCACTTCGTCGGCCGCGGGATTGATCGACGACAGCCACGGCACCCTGACCCTGCGCAACTACTACATGGACCGCGATTACAAGGACGACGGCGCCAAGACGGCGACCAGGGAATGGGCCCAAGGGGCGATCATGAACATGGAGTCGGGCTTCACGCCCGGCGCCCTCGGTTTCGGCGTCGACGCCCGGGGACTGCTGGGGATCAAGCTCGACTCTTCGCCCGATCGCAGCGGTACCGAACTGCTGCCGGTGTCCAGCAGCGACAAGCGCGCTGCGGACGAGTACTCACGCCTGGCCCTGACCGGCAAGCTGCGCTTTGGTCAGACCCTGGTGAAGACCGGCGATGTGTCGATTTTCTTGCCGTTTGCGTTCGCCAGCCCGTCACGGTTGCTGCCGCAGACCTTCCGCGGCACGACGCTCAGTTCCAAGGACATTGAAGGGCTGACGCTGAACACCGGCTACATCGATCGCATCAACCGGCGCGACTCCACCGACTACCAGCCAATGAGCATCGCCTCACCCAATCGCCGCTTCAACGGCGCGGCCACTGCATCCCACATGGTGTATGCCGGCGGCGATTACCAGATCAACAAAGACCTCAGCTTGCGCGCCTATCACGCCGAGGTGGCGGATCTCTATCAGCAGGACACCCTGGCGTTGCTGCATAACCTGACCTTGGGTGACGGCGTCTTGACTACGGATGTGCGCAGCTTTTTCAGTCGTGAGGACGGTGCCGCCAAGGCCGGCAAGGTGGACAATCGCAATGTTTCGGCGCTGGTCGGCTATCGCTGGGGCGGCCATCGGGTCAGCGTGGGCTACATGCACGCCAGTGGAGATACCGCCACGCCCTATGTGTCCGGCACCGAGTTGATGGGCTTGAGCGAGATGACCATGAGTTCGGATTTCCTCAATGCCCGGGAGCGCACCTGGCAGGCTATCCACGACTACGACTTCGCCGCAGTCGGGGTGCCCGGGCTGAGAACGCGCTTGCGTTATGTGCGCGGTGACCACATTGACCTGGCCGCCCTTGGTGCCGATGACCGCAAGGAGCGTGAGTTTCAGATGGAGCTGGGGTATGTGATCCAGAGCGGTCCGTTGAAGGGTGTCGGGTTGCTGGCGCGCAAGTCGATCTACCGCAATGACTTTCCGGGCAGCGCGGCGTTTCGCGATGAGAACCAGACTCGGTTCCTGGTGACGTACAGCGTGCCCATTTGGTAACAGCCAAACTTTCTTGTGGTGAAAATATCTGTGGGAGCAAAGCTTGCTCGCGAAACAGGCGCCTCGATTTCTGACAGACCGCATCGCCCTTGTCGCGGGCAAGCCTTGCTCCCACACCTCCAGCACCACAAAAGCATCCTGCTACTGATAGACCTTCTTCAACAACCGCAACAATTCTTCCCGCTCCGCACCGGAGAGGGCAGCCGTGGAGTCGAGGTCGCTCTGGGCGGCGATCTGCTTGAGTTCCTTGAGCAGGGTTTCGCCGGTCTTGCTCAGGAATATCCCATAGGAGCGCTTGTCGGGCTTGCAGCGCACCCGCACGGCCAGCGCACGGCTTTCCAGCTTGTTCAACAGCGGCACCACTTGCGGCGGTTCGATCGCCAGGGCCTTGGCCAGGTCGGCCTGCATCAGGCCGGGGTTCTGGTCGATGATCGCCAGCGCCGAGAACTGTGCCGGCCGCAGATCATGAACGGCCAGTTGGCTGATGAGGTTCTGGAACAGTTTCAGTTGGGCGCGACGCAGGGCGTAACCGATCAGGTCATCCAGCGCGGAGTCCAGCGGCGCCGGCGCAGTGCCGCCGTCAGTCACGATCCCGGCGGGTTCGGCAAGCTTGGAAGACTTGGCCATCGAAAAAAGCATCCTCAAGGTAAATTATTAACAAGGCTATCCAGTTTGCCGAGGTTATGCCCCGATGGCTACGGTCGATTAAACATTCGTTGACCGAGCGCGTCATTTTTGTGAACGGACATACTTGGGTAAATCGATTAATAGTTAATTGACATAACTAGTTTTGCGGTTTAGCTTTTGCTCATCTTCAGCCGAGAACTAGAGAGCACGTGTCATGAGCAATTACGAAGGTCGCTGGACAACGGTCAAAGTCGACGTCGAGGAAGGCATCGCCTGGGTCACCCTCAATCGCCCGGAAAAACGCAATGCGATGAGCCCGACCCTTAATCGCGAGATGATCGACGTATTGGAAACCCTGGAACAGGATCCAGCCGCCGGCGTACTCGTGCTGACCGGAGCCGGTGATGCCTGGACCGCCGGCATGGATCTCAAGGAGTATTTCCGCGAGGTGGACGCAGGCCCGGAAATTCTTCAGGAGAAGATCCGCCGCGAAGCCTCCCAATGGCAGTGGAAGTTGCTGCGCATGTACGCCAAGCCGACCATTGCCATGGTCAACGGCTGGTGCTTCGGTGGCGGCTTCAGCCCGCTGGTGGCCTGCGACCTGGCGATCTGCGCCGACGAAGCGACGTTCGGCCTGTCGGAAATCAACTGGGGCATCCCGCCCGGCAACCTCGTCAGCAAGGCCATGGCCGATACCGTGGGGCATCGCCAGTCGCTGTACTACATCATGACCGGCAAGACCTTCGGTGGGCAGAAAGCCGCCGAGATGGGGCTGGTCAACGAAAGCGTACCCCTGGCGCAGTTGCGTGAAGTCACGATAGAGCTGGCGCGCAACCTGCTGGAGAAAAACCCGGTGGTACTACGGGCGGCCAAGCACGGCTTCAAGCGTTGCCGCGAACTGACCTGGGAGCAAAACGAAGATTACCTGTACGCCAAGCTCGACCAGTCGCGCCTGCTGGACAAAGAGGGCGGTCGCGAACAAGGGATGAAGCAGTTCCTCGACGACAAGAGCATCAAGCCGGGCCTGCAGGCCTACAAGCGCTGAGACGAAGGCGCAGCGGGTGGCTCCAGAAGCGCCCGCAGGCTGTTCGTCAAAGGCCCTTGGCGCTACCGTGAACGTATTCCCGATAAAGACAATAAAGAGGAATCACCATGCTGGACGTGCCCCTGTTGATCGGCGGCCAGTCGTGCCCCGCCCGTGACGGTCGGACTTTCGAGCGTTGCAATCCGGTGACTGGAGAAGTGGTGTCCCGTGTGGCCGCCGCCACGGTGGAAGACGCCGACGCGGCCGTGGCCGCCGCGCATGCCGCGTTTCCCGCCTGGGCCGCGCTGGCCCCCAACGAACGTCGCAGCCGTCTGCTGCGGGCGGCCGAGCAGTTGCAGGCCCGCAGCGCTGAGTTCATCGCCGCCGCCGGCGAAACCGGCGCCATGGCCAACTGGTATGGCTTCAATGTGCACCTGGCGGCGAACATGCTGCGCGAAGCCGCCGCCATGACCACTCAGATCAACGGCGAGATCATTCCTTCGGACGTGCCCGGCAGTTTTGCCATGGCCCTGCGCCAGCCCTGCGGCGTGGTGCTGGGCATTGCACCATGGAATGCCCCGGTGATTCTCGCCACCCGCGCGATCGCCATGCCCCTGGCCTGCGGCAACACCGTGGTGCTCAAGGCGTCGGAGATCAGCCCGGCGGTGCACCGCTTGATCGGCCAGGTGCTGCAGGACGCCGGGTTGGGTGATGGTGTGGTCAACGTGATCTGCAATGCGCCTGCGGACGCTGCGGTGATCGTTGAGCGACTGATCGCTAACCCGGCGGTGCGCCGCGTCAACTTCACCGGTTCGACCCACGTCGGGCGTATCGTAGGTGAGTTATCGGCCCGTCACCTCAAGCCGGCGCTGTTGGAACTGGGCGGCAAGGCACCGTTTCTCGTGCTGGATGACGCCGACCTGGACGCCGCGGTGGAAGCGGCTGCCTTCGGGGCGTACTTCAACCAGGGCCAGATCTGCATGTCCACCGAGCGTCTGATCGTGGACGCGAGCGTGGCCGATGCCTTCGTTTCCCGGCTGAAAGCGAAAATCGCCACGTTGCGTGCCGGTGATCCAGCCAGCGGTGATTCGGTGCTGGGCTCTCTGGTCGACGTCAGTGCCGGTCAGCGCATCAAGGGCATGATCGACGATGCCCTGGCCAAAGGCGCCACGCTGGTGGCGGGCGGCCAGTTGGAGGGCAGCATTCTGCAACCGACCCTGCTCGATGGGGTGACGCCGGACATGCGCCTGTACCGTGAAGAGTCCTTTGGTCCGGTGGCGGTGTTGCTGCGCGGCAGCGGTGACGAAGCCTTGCTCCGCCTGGCCAACGATTCCGAATTCGGCCTGTCGGCGGCCATTTTCAGCCGCGACACCAGCCGGGCACTGGCCTTGGCCCAACGGATCGAATCGGGCATCTGCCATATCAACGGTCCGACCGTGCACGACGAGGCGCAGATGCCCTTCGGCGGGGTCAAGTCCAGCGGTTACGGCAGTTTTGGCGGCAAGGCGTCCATCGAGCATTTTACCCAGTTGCGCTGGGTGACACTGCAGAACGGTCCCCGGCATTACCCGATCTGATATCCATCGCATCGCGGGCGGCAGAGTCTCGAAACGTCGCCCCGATGCAGGCCAGACATAACAATAACAAGGTCGCAGCCAGACGCTGCCACGTTCCGCTCGCATCGCGACCCGAGCGTGCCTTGGTGGAGGAAATGTACGTGAGTTCCGAGTTCAGATCGTCCTCCCAAGCCGGCACGGGGCATTATCGCCAAGTGTCGATTGGTCATCCCGCGGTTGAGGTCAGTGAGCAGCAGGGCATCCTGCACATGCGCTCCCTGGAAGCCTTGGCGCCGTTGCCGACGCGCTTGCTCGATCGGCTGGTGCATTGGGCCGAGGTGCGTCCGCAGCAGACCTTCATTGCCGCTCGGCAGAAAGGGGGTGACTGGCGTCGCATCAGCTATGCCGAAATGCTCGACAGCGTTCGCGCTATCGCCCAGGGCCTGCTGGCTTATGGATTGTCTGCCGACAAACCCCTGGCATTGCTTTCAGGCAATGACATCGAACACCTGCAGATGGCCTTTGGTGCGATGTACGCCGGCATTCCCTATTGCCCGGTTTCGCCGGCCTATTCCTTGTTGTCCCAGGATTTTGCCAAGCTGCGGCATGTCTGCGACTTGCTGCAGCCGGGCCTGGTGTTCGTCAGCCAGGCTGCGCCGTTTGAACGTGCAGTCAATGCGGTATTGCCGGCGAATGTGCCGTTGATCACGGTGGATGGCGAGATGGCGGGGCGCTCCCGGGCAAGTTTCGCCAGCCTGTTGGTGCAACTCGGCGGTGCCGAGGCCGAGCGCGCTTTTGCCGCCACGGGCCCCGATAGCATCGCCAAGTTTCTCTTCACCTCGGGTTCCACCAAACTGCCCAAGGCCGTGATCACCACCCAGCGCATGCTCTGTGCCAACCAGCAGATGCTGTTGCAGACCTTTCCGGTGTTCGGCGAAGCACCGCCAGTGCTGGTGGATTGGTTGCCGTGGAACCATACCTTTGGCGGCAGTCACAACGTCGGCATTGTGCTGTACAACGGCGGCACGTTTTACCTGGATGACGGCAAGCCCACCGCCCAGGGGTTCGCCGAAACCTTGCGCAATCTCAAGGAGATTTCACCGACCGCGTACTTGACCGTGCCCAAGGGCTGGGAAGAGTTGGTCAGTGCCCTGGAGCGCGATGGCGAGTTGCGCGAGCGCTTTTTCGAGCGCGTCAGCCTGTTTTTCTTTGCCGCCGCCGGTCTGTCGCAGAGCACCTGGGACCGGTTGGACAAAGTGGCCGAGCAGCATTGCGGTGAGCGCATCAGGATGATGGCCGGGCTGGGGATGACCGAAGCGTCCCCGTCCTGCACTTTTACCACCGGGCCGTTGTCCATGGCAGGCTATATCGGCCTGCCGGCGCCGGGTTGCGAAGTGCGACTGGTGCCGGTGGACGGCAAGTTCGAAGGCCGCTTCCGCGGGCCGCACATCATGCCCGGCTATTGGCGCTCGCCGCAGCAGACGGCCGAGGTATTCGATGAGGACGGTTTCTATTGCTCGGGCGATGCGATCAAGTTGGCCGATTCGGCTAATCCACAGTTGGGGCTGATGTTCGATGGGCGGATTGCCGAGGACTTCAAGCTGTCCTCCGGCGTGTTCGTCAGCGTCGGGCCGCTGCGCAACCGTGCAGTTCTGGAAGGCACGCCCTACGTCCAGGACCTGGTGGTGACCGCGCCGGATCGCGAGTGCCTGGGGGCCCTGGTATTCCCGCGGCTTCCCGAATGCCGACGCCTGTCGGAGCTGCCCGCGGACGCCAGCGATGCCCAGGTACTCGCCAGCGCCCCGGTCCGTCGTTGGTTCGCCGACTGGCTGCAACGCCTCAACCACGGTGCCAGCGGCAATGCCAGCCGGGTCGAGTGGATTGCCTTGCTCGATGAACCGGCGTCCATCGACCGCGGCGAAATCACCGACAAGGGCTCCATCAACCAGCGGGCGGTGTTGCAATGGCGGGCGGCGAAAGTCGAGGCGCTATACCGCGGCGAAGATGAGTCGATCCTGCGGGCAACAGTCGCCTAGATCCACCCTGGAACCTGTGGGAGCGAGCCCTGCTCGCGATAGCGGTCTACCAGTCGACGCTACAGTGGCTGACCCACCGCCATCGCGAGCAGGCTCGCTCCCACACGGGTTCTGCAGGGGACACACATTCCGCGTCCGGCCCCAATCCCCTGTGGGAGCGAGCCTGCTCGCGATAGCGGATTATCAGTCAACGCTGTAGTGGCTGACCCAGCGCCATCGCGAGCAGGCTCGCTCCCACGGGGTTTTGCTTTTACTATGGCGGTCTCTTTTCCCTGGAAGTACCCCGGATGAGTAAGCCCGGCCAAATGGTGCTGGTTGCGTTGCGCAGAATGATTGCCTCTGGCGAGTTGGCAGCCGGTGAGCGGTTGATGGAGATTCCCACGGCGCAGCGGTTCGGTGTTTCGCGGATGCCGGTTCGTATGGCGTTCAGGACGCTGGAGCAGGAGGGGTTGCTGGTGCGCTTCGGCGGGCGTGGGTTCCAGGTGCGTTCGGTCAGTGCCGAGGACATTGCCGGCGCAGTGGAAGTGCGCGGCGTGCTGGAAGGCCTGGCCGCGCGTCAGACCGCCGAACGAGGCCTCGACGCAGAGGCCCGCGCCATCCTCGAACAATGCCTGGTGCAGGGCGACGAACTGTTCGCCAAGGGCTACGTGACCGAGGAGGACCTGGAGGTCTATCACGACCTCAACATGCGCTTTCACCAGGTGATCGTCGAGGGCAGCCACAACCCGGCCATTGCCGATGCGCTGGCTCGCAACGATCATCTGCCATTCGCCTCAGTCACCGCCCTGGCGGTGGATCGGCAGAACATGGCCGGCGAGTATCGGCGCTTCAACTATGCCCACATGCAACACCACTCGGTGTTCGACGCGCTGATCCATCGCCAGGGCGCGCGGGCCGAGGCGATCATGCGCGAACATGCCAACGCCACCCTGCGTTACGCCGAGGTGTTCGGCTCGACCTTGGCGGATGAGCGGATGAAGGTGATCTTGCGTTCCGAGTGAATACCCATTGTGGGAGCGAGCCTGCTCGCGATGGCGGTGTATCAGTTACAGATCTTTCACTGATCCAGCGCCATCGCGAGCAGGCTCGCTCCCACAGGGACTTGTGTTGTTCAGAGACTAAAGGTCCAACACCAGCAACGGCGTCTTCGACCTGGAGCAGCACGGAGTGAACTGATCGTTGCAAGCCTGCTCGGCCTCGGTCAGAAACATGTCGCGATGTTCCGGCACGCCTTCCAGTACGCGGGTCAGGCAGGTGCCGCAGACGCCTTGTTCGCAGGAGATCGGAACTTCGATGCCATGGCTTTCCAGTACCTGCACGACGCTGCGGTCCTTGGGCACTTCGAACACTTGGCCGCTGCTGGCCAGCTTCACGGCAAAGCTGCCATCGGAGCTGGTATCGGTGGGGGCGGCGGCGAAGTATTCGCGGTGCAGGCAGGCGTCCTCCCAGCCCTGGGCCCTGGCGGTGTCCAGCACATGCTGCATGAACCCACCGGGGCCGCACACATAGAGGTGCACGTCTTCACTGGGCGCCGCCAGCACCCGAGCGGTATCCAGTGCGGTTTCAGGCGCTTCATCGAAATGCAGAAACACCCGGTCGACATACGGGGACTGGCGCAGGCGCTCGACAAAAGCTGCGCGCTCCAGCGACCTGGCGCAATAATGCAATTCAAACGGCGCACCATTCTGCGCAAGGTGCTCGGCCATGGCCAGGATCGGCGTGATGCCGATGCCACCGGCAAACAGCAAATGACGTCGGGCCTGGATGGCGAGGGGGAACAGGTTGCGCGGTTCGCTGATGAGCAGCCGCGCGCCGGGTAGAATCTGCTCGTGCAGACTGCTCGAACCGCCCCTCGAGGCTGGATCCTTGAGCACGCCGATGAGGTAACGGTGCCGTTCCTCGGGGTGGTTGCATAGCGAATACTGACGAATCACGCCGCCAGGCAAATGCACGTCGATATGGGCGCCGGCCGTGAATGCCGGCAGGGGCTGGCCGTCGACACGGGTCAGCTCGTAGCTGCAGATGTCCAGGGCTTCGTTGTGCCGCGCCGCGACCTGAACTTCGATCATGGTCTTTGCTCCGCGGGTTGTGGCTGGTGGGTACTGGCAATCAACCCCGCCTGGGACTCGCGCTCACGGGCGATCCAGCGTTCCAGCACCCGGCGCGACTGCACGCCACCGGCATCGATGTTGAGCTTGAGCAGGTTGCGTTGCGGATGCTCCAGCAGGTTGCGCTGCTGGCGTTCGAGCATTTCCAGGTCTTCGCTGAAAATCTTGCCCTGACCTTCGCGAATGCTCGCGGTCAGGGCTTCGTCCTTGGGCTGGAAATGCCGGGCCATGCCCCAGAAATACCAGATGGACGTTTCGGTTTCCGGTGTAATGAAATCCACCACGATGCTCGATGCCTTGAACTGCGGCGCGGCGTGATAGCCGCCGTTGCCGGCGTGGGCGACGCCGACTTCGATCATGACATGGCTGGGCGGGGTGAAACGGCAGATCTGCCAGCGGTCCACCGGCACGTCGTCGGCCAGGTTGTTGCCACGCAGGGCCATGCGCCAGAAGGGCGGGGCCATGATGTTCTCCATATGCCGGGCGGTGATGACCTCGTCGCCTTCGACCGTGGTTACGGGGGGCGCCTCGTCGATCTCCTTCTGGCCGATGCTCGAGGCATGCACGTAGGTTTCGTGGGTCAGGTCCATCAGGTTGTCGATCATCAGGCGGTAGTCGCACTGGATATGGAACAGGCCGCCGCCGTAGGCCCATTCATCGTTTTCCGCCCATTCCAGATAATGGATCAGCGCCGGGTCTGCCAAAGCCTGGTCGCCGGGCCAGACCCAGATGAACCCATGTCGTTCCTCTACGGCGAAGATCTTGTTGCAGGGAAACCCGCGCACCCGTTGCCCTGGCATCTCCACCGTCTTGCCGTCACAGCCCATCACCAGGCCGTGATAACCGCACACCAGGTTGCCGTTTTCGACGTAACCCAAGGAGAGCGGGGCGCCACGGTGGGGGCAGAAGTCCTCGACGGCAGCGACCTTGCCTGCATGCCCACGGTAGAAAACCATTTTCTCGCCGCAGATCTGGCGGCCCAGTGGCTTCTCGGTGATTTCATCGGGGGTGCAGGCAACGTACCAGGCATTTTTGGGGTACATGACGGGTCTCCAGGCTGATTTTGTTTTTCTGTGGATCCATTAAGTCTCTTAACTAGTTTTCCTGTCAACGTATTATCGACAAGTAGAGCAGTATTTCATCTTTAATGGATCCATTGAGGCGGTCGCCCGACGGGCAGGATTTCGAACGGGTTGGCTCGAACTGCCGTGGAGGACATACTGCGACAGGGCTTCTTGCGTGGCACAACGGAGTGATTCATGAAAACCAAGGCAGTACTCACCGAACAAGACGTCGCACAGCTGCTGGTGGCAGCCAAGGAGCTGGCGCATCAGCGTCAATGGGCCGTATCGGTCTGTGTGGTGGATGATGGCGGCCATCCTCTGGGCTTGTTGCGACTGGACGGTGCCTCGCCGTTGTCGGCCTACATCGCTACCGAAAAAGCCCGCACCGCCGCCATGAGCCGGCGTGACAGCAAATTTTTCGAGGACATGATCAACGAAGGTCGCTACGCCTTCCTCAGTGCTCCACATTTGCACGGCATGCTCGAAGGCGGTGTGAGCATTCGCCACGACGGCCAATGCATCGGAGCCATCGGCGTATCCGGGGTCAAGTCCGAGCAGGATGCCGAACTGGCGCGACTGGCGCTGGAAGCGGTGTTGCCGACCCTTGTTCCTGATCCTTGATCGGGTTGGGGAACGCCAGTGTGTCCAGTGTGGGAGCGAGCCTGCTCGCGATAGCGGTGCATCAGTCACTGCAGGGTTGACTGATTGACCGCTATCGCGAGCAGGCTCGCTCCCACAGGGATCTGTGCAAGGCCTTCAGAATTCGCTGCACAAATCTTCCAGACAGTCCTTGCCCTGAGCAGTTAATCTGCCGAAGCGGATAAATCAGGCAGGGGAACCCATGACAGCGCGCAACTGGATCGATCTCAAGCAGGACGCCACGTCCGGTATCGAGACCGTGCGCGCACATTTCGAAGGGCATGCCTACGATCCCCATTGGCATGACGCGTATCTGGTCGGCGTGACCGAGGAGGGGGTGCAGCAGTTTCATTGCCGCCGCCAGCAGCACAACAGCACGCCGGGCAAGGTCTTCCTGCTCGAGCCCGGTGAGCTCCACGATGGAAATGCGCCCCAGGTCGGCGGTTTTACCTATCGCACCTTGTACCTGGAGCCCCACTGGCTGGAGCGAGAGGTGCGCTCGTTGTTCGACGTGGCGCCAGACAACGCGCAGCTGGGGTTCGCCGCCACCCTGGCTGACGATGCGCGCTTGGCGAGCGCGACGGCCCTGGCGTTCCAGAGTCTGCACGACCAGGAAATCCGCATCGTCCGCCAGACGGCGCTCGACACCCTGTTGGCCAACCTGACCCAGCACTTGCACTGGCGGGCGCGGATCAACCCCGACCCACGCCTGCCGTTGGTTGCGCAGCAGGCCCGCGATTATCTGCACAGCCACCTGAGCGAAGACATTGGCCTGGATGACTTGGCGCAGGTCACCGGCGTCGACCGGTTCCGCCTGACCCGTGCATTCAAGGCTGCGTTCGGCCTGGCACCCCACGCGTATCTGATCCAGCTGCGACTGGCCCGGGCGCGGCGTTTGCTGGCCAGCGGTGAAAGCGCCGTGGCAGTGGCCGCACAGCTCGGGTTTGCCGATCAGAGCCACCTGGGCCGCTGGTTCCAGCGCGCCTATCGCTTGAGCCCGGCGGACTACCGCAAGCGCTGCTCAATTGTTCCAGACTGAGCAAGGTCCACGGGGGAGGATAAGGCTGATCCTTCACCGAGAAATTGCTCCATGGACCAGTTACTGCCGTTTGCCTTGTTCGCGTTTGTTGCCTCCATCACCCCGGGCCCGACCAATATCCTGGTATTGAGCCACAGCTCGCGCTTCGGCCTGCCGACCACAGTCCCGATCATCCTCGGGGCCTGCGCCGCGGCGGCGTTGCTGGTGCTGCTGGTCGGCACGGGGCTGGGGGACGTGCTGGCCCGCCACGCGACGATTCAAACAGCACTGTCCTGGGCCGGCATCGCCTGGCTGAGCTGGATGGCCTGGCAGATTTTCAGCGCGCCGGCCCAGGCCATCGATCCCGACCAACCCGTTGAAGGCCCGAGGCTCGGTCTGGCCGGGGCGGCCGGCTTGCAGTTGGTTAACCCGAAGACCTGGATGATGGCATTGGCAGTGGTCAGCGTATTTGCCGGCGCCGAAGCCGACCGCAGCGTGCGGGTCCTGTGGCTGTCCCTGGCGTTTTTTGCGATCTCGATTCCCTGCATGACCGTCTGGGCTTACCTGGGCCTCGGTGCTGCCAGGTTCTGCCGTTCCGCCGTGGCGATGAGGCGGTTCAATCGGGCCATGGCGCTGTTGCTGCTGGCATCGGCGTGGCTGACCTTGCTGGTCTGAGGGGAAGTGACCTCCGTGGCTACCAAAGCCCGCAACCCCTTGCAACGGTTGCGCGGTTTTAAAAAACGGCCATTTCTTGGAGCATCGGGTTCGCGCCCGGTTGAGCGCATCTCGATTCCCAACTGCCCCCAAGGATGGAGGTCCACCATGTCTACCCTCGATACCCATGTCGAGTTCATCCAGGCCCGGCTGCCTGCCTGGTTGAAGCGGGCCGCACGGCCCCAGCAGGAACGCTTCAAGGTGCTTGCCCGGCGACTGCAGCGCGACAGCGACGCGCTGAATGCGTTGCTCACCGACCTGCCATCGCCCTATGCCTTTACCCTCGATCTGCTCAAGGTGCAGCCGCAGCTCCAAGGCTGGAGCCGGGTGAACGGCGGCAGCAGAGTCGTCGATGCGATACGCCGGGCACGGGTCAGGCGTGGACCTTTCGTGACCGATCCCTCGTTGTCGGTGATCGAAGCGGCCATGGGCAACTTTCCTCCCGCCGACGCGGTTGTCGGGGGCGATTTCGACAAGAAGGGCGAGTTGTTCATTCAGGGCAGGCCGGGAGAGTTCAACCGGGGGGATCCCCCAACGAACCGTGCGCCCCTGGACATGACTCCGGCCAGTTTCGCCAGCCTCTGTCGGCAGGTGGACGTCGGTGGGGCATATCGGCGCAAGCTCGAACAGCGGCTGCCCCGCATCGCCGGTGAGACTCCGGCCGTAGCAAAGGCCTATATGGCGTATGCACGCAGCCTGTTGGCTCATGATGCCTACGAGGCGAAGTTGGCCGGACGCCTGGATAGCACCGGTGAACGGCTATTGGCCCATGCCGGTGTCCAGTTGGAAGCGCGGCCCGTGATGCCATTGGCCTGCGAGGTCAAGGCGCTGGAGCTGCTGTCCGCGCCATTGTTCGGTGCCCGGGTGTACTGGGGACTGGCGAGTGACGCCAGCGGTGTTCGTCCGGTCGTCCTGCACATGCCCCACGATACCGTGGCTCCGCTCAAGCAGTTCGCAAGCTTGCAGGCGTTATCGGCGGAACTGACCGATCGGGTCCGTAAACGCAGTTATCGCCAGAGCCTGACGCAATACTTCCCGCTGCGCCTGCAGGCGCGCCTGGGGGAAGCCCTGCACGATCAGGTGGAGTGGACGATCACCGACAACCCCAATCTGTTCCAGGAAATCCATGCTTGCATCACCGGTTGGCGTGAGGGCGAGCAGGGTGAGAGCGGCAATCCCCGTCGCATTCGGATCCCCGTGCCCAGGGTCGCCTGGGGCCTGAATGAGGTGCGCGAGGATCATTGGCACGCTGCCTACCATGAGTGGCGGGGCCATGCGTTGGGCAACGCCTCGGCACTGATGGTGTCGACCCGGGACCAGGATTGGCGGGCGTTGCTGGCGCGGCTCGAGTACTGGGAAGGTCTGGTCGAACGTTCGCTGATGCTTGCGGCAACCTTTTTCCCGTTCTGTATGCCCATCGGCATGGGAGCAGCGGTAGTCGGTGGGGTACGCCTGGTGTATGAGATTTTCGAAGGTATCCAGGCGTTCAACGAAGGCCATGCGCAAGAAGGGATCGAACATATCTTCAATGTGCTCTTCGGGGTCGCTCAAGGCGCCTACCTGGGGTTCATAGGCGCAGCCATTGAACCCATGCCCGTGGCGGACGGTAGCACCCGGTTGTGGAATGGCGACGTCCGTCCCTTCGAAGCGCGGCGCCTGCCGCCTATGGAGGCCGAGCAGGACGCCTGGGGCGTCTGGCGCACGACCGACGCGGCCTGGGTGCGGATCGAGGATCGTTATTTCGAAGTACAAGGCACACAGGACAATCTGAGCCTGCGCCTGCCGTCGGGGCACAGGGGCGTCACGCCGCCGTTGGAATGGAGCCGCGCCCGTGGCTGGCAGTGGGCGCATCGCAACCCGTTGCAGCGCGGTAATCTGGAGTTGCTGCGCACGTTTGCCGAGACACCTGCCGAACTGGACAACCCTACGGTCCTCAGCGTGCAACGCCAGGTTGGCATCAGCGAGGCGCATTTGCGCTACCTGCAAGTCGAGGCGCAGCCGATGCCCGCCATCTTGGCCGATGCCCTGGATGAGGCACGGAACTGGCAATGGGTGCGGCACACCATCGACCGTCTACGCCGTGGCGAAGCCCCGCAGGGCATGCATTTTCGCATCGTCCAGACCCTCGCGGAGCTGCCGGGCTGGCCGGAAGACATGACGTTGCGCTACCACGATGGGATGCGAATTTACCCTGTGGGCGATGCGGCCGACACGCGCTCTATCCTGTTAATGCGAGCGGATCTCGCGCGGGATAACTGGGCCGCTCGAATCCTGGATGGGCTGAACGTGGATGAGCAGACCGCGCTGCTGGGCCAGAACAGCCTCGGCTTGCGCCCGCTGGAGCGCAGTCGCTTGTTGGCCGCGCGCTGGGCCGCGCGGCTGGAACGCGATGGCAAGCGGGTGACCCTGGCCATGGCAAAGTCAATCGCGCTTGACCCGCTGGCCGTTCCCTTGATCCGGGCGTTCCCGGGTTTGCCTGAGTCCATTGCCAACGAGCTAGTCCGCAACGTATCAGGTCAGGATCGACAACGGTTGCTGGAAGGACGGGTGACTGGAGCACTCGGCAAGCAGGGGGCCGAAGCCTTGCGTGAACTGCGCCTGAGTCGGGCCTTGCGCGCCTTGGCGCGAGGTGAAAGCACGGTCGATCGAGACCGCATCGTCATCAACCTGCTGGCCAATACTCCTTCGCTGCGGGGGCGGCTGCACCTGCGCCTGTGGCTGCGCGAGCTGCCGGATCCGATTGAGGTGGGGCAGGATGGTCCGTTCAAAGTCATCCGCCAGGAAGGTGACCGGTATCACCCCTTTGACGAAACCGGCGAGGAACTGGCGAGCGCCATGGCCCTGGAAGATGCGCTGCTCAGGGCGATGCCGGACGATGCCCGCAGGGCATTGGGCTTGAATATCTGGGAGGCGGACAAGCTACGCAACCAATTGCTGGTACAAGCCATGGATGACCGGCAAGCGTTGCGCCCCTACCTGGCGATGCGCCGCCTGGGCAGCCTTGGGTCGCGTCCGCTGTGGTTGAACGGACACCTGGTCTATCCACTCAGCGGCCGTGGCCGGCTGCCGCTGCAAGACTGGAGCGGTAGCTTGAACCAGCGGCTTGAGCGGCTGTATCCCGCTCACGCGGGGGATGCCCTGAGACGGTTGCGGTTTGGCCTGGTCGAGCAGGCCCAACTCGAAGGCGTTCGCTTCGATGACTTGATCAACCGCCTGGAGAACGACTGGACCACCCTGGACCAAGGGTTGCGCCAGTGGGAAGAGCAGGAAGGATTTCACCATCCCGTCGAGCAAACGCTGGGCCGTGAGGCACTGTTGGCGCAACGTCGGAGCGTTGCCCGGATTATCCGCCGTGCCTGGCAGCGCGCACCTGATCCGGGCAGCGAGGGCAGTGAACTGGTGGTGCGGATCGAAAACGTCAACCTCGGCCGGCTGCCTCCGGTGACTGTGCGCTTGGAACATATCGAGACGATGATCCTGACCAACCTGGGGCTGGTGGAGGATCCTTCGGATTTCCTGCGGATGTTCCCCGGCGTCGATTCGCTGAACCTGCAGGACAATCATCTCACCGCTGTCCCCGTTGCGGTGGCGCAGCTACGGGCATTGGTGGATCTGTCGTTGAGCCGTAACCCGCTGCACCTGGACGCGAATGTATTCACGCCTTTGCTGGGTACCGATCCCTACATCCCTTTATGGACCCTGGACCTGTCGGGGATCGGCAGCGCACAGGCGGGCACCGATGCCGAGGTGATTGCCGCCATCGGCAGCCTGGCCGGATTACCCTCCCTGCGTGAAGTCATATGGGCCGACAACCTGAGTTTCACGCCCGAACAGTTGCAGGCCCTGACCTCTTCGCTGCCGGATTTGCGCTCGCTGAACCTGGCGCGCTGCGGCTTGCGCCTGGATGAAGAGGGCAGCGCGTTCCTGCGCACCGCCACGGCTTTGCAGGAACTGCGCTTGAACGAAAACAGCTGCCGGGACCTGCCTGATCTGCCAGAGCTGGTGAACCTGATGACCCTGGAGTTGAGCCGGACCGGGCTCGATCGGGTGCCACCGATCGCATTGTCGGTGCTGGCCAGGCATTCCGAGGTGTTCATTTCCGATACGTTCGTCGTCGATCTCAGCGGCAATCGCATCACCGGCATTCAAGATGACCTGATGCCTGTGCTCGCCCGCTTGAGCGACCAGGACTCCCTCGGGGTCTGGCTTGACGACAACCCGTTGCCCAGTGTCCAGGTCAACGCCCTTCGGGCGATCTTCCCCGAGTCTTTCCGATATACCGTCGATGACTGGTTGTACATTTCGCCCTCGCTCCAGCGGGCACTGGAGGTCGCCCGCGACGATCCGGGGATGCGTAGCTTCATCGACTGGTTCTCTACGCTCGTGCGCGATGCCGATAGCGGGACGACTGCCGGGTTGTCATTCAGCGTTCGTCAGAGGGCGGCCGCTGTCCTGCAGCATTACATGGGCTATCCAGGCGCCTATGACCGCCTGCCGACATTGATCGGCGACTTCGACCAGCAACTGCGGCAACTGCGTAGCCGTCTTCAGGCCCGTACCCTGGACAGGGAACAGCCGGACCTCCCCGAGCTGGAACTGCATTTCAGAATGTTCCAGTCGGTCATGCGCGCGCGCCTTTCCCGACACGGTGCGCCTTTTGCCGGCTTCCTGACGGATCACCTGTCCAATTGGGAATACGTGCTGATGGAGCGATTTCCCAACCCCTCGCAACTTGAAGCGCAGATGACCCGGGACGCGTTCATCGACTGGCTCAGCGATGCCCAGGACACCTTCAACAGCAACGATCAGACCCCGAGCCCGGGCGAGATGCTGTGGCGGCCTTACCTGGGATTGATGTCGCCCCGTTGGGCTGAAGGGCTGGCGATCTGGGAAAACTTAGATGACGACCTGGTGAATGCCTTCAGCGGGCCGGTGAATCCATCCCGCTGGCCCCAGGTGATGCTGGACAACCTGGCACACCCGGACCCCGAGTTGCCCAGCGCCCTGGAGCCGGTCACGGAAGGCGGGCGAACGGTCTGGCGCCGGATCGGGCTCGAAGCCGTCGCGGATGTGGATTGGGCCGCCGGCCGGCCGGTGACCCTCACCGAGGATCAACTGCGCCGCACCATGGCCATCTACCGTTCGGTCAAGAGCCGGGAAATCGAAGCCTTGGTGCGTCGGGTGACCATGGGCCTGGTCAATGCCTGGTGGCCGGTGCTGCCGCTTTGAAGACCAGGGCCTTCAAACCGCACTGACTGTCGATGTCGGGAAACTCCGGTGGGTTGGCCAGGCGTTCGCTGAAGGCCAACCCAGGGGCTTCGCGGGTAACTCCGTCGATGAGAAAGTCCGGGCCGGTGGCCGGGTCATTGCTGCAGGCCAGGACGGTGCCGTCGGCGGCCAGCAGCTCCGGCAGTCGACGCAGCACCCGCTGGTAATCCTTGGTCAGCAGGAAACTGCCTTTCTGGAAGGTCGGCGGATCGATGATCACCAGGTCATACGGTCCGCTGTTGATCACCTTGCCCCAGGACTTGAACAGATCGTGGCCGAGGAAACTCACCTGGCCCAGGTCATGGCCGTTCAAGCGATGGTTGTCGCGGCCCCGGCTCAGGGCCGCGCGGGACATGTCCAGATTGACTACGTGCTGCGCGCCACCGGCGATCGCCGCCACCGAGAAACCGCAGGTGTAGGCGAACAGGTTGAGCACGCGCTTGCCGGCAGCATTGGCTCGGACCCAGTCACGACCATAGCGCATGTCAAGGAACAGGCCGTTGTTCTGCTTCTTGCCCAGGTCGATCCGGTACCGCAGGCCGCCTTCGGTCAGGGTCCATTCGTCGATGGGTTCGCCCACCAGCCATTGGGTGAGGCTTTGCGGTAGATAACGGTGTTGCACCGCCAGGGTATGGGCCTTGCTGTGTTGCCATGCCGGTGCGGCAGTGACGGCAAGCAGTGTCGACAGCAGGTTGCCCAACTGCGCAGGCTCCGGTTCCTTGAACAAGGAAACCAGCATCACACCCTGGAGCCAGTCGACGGTGATCTGTTCCAGCCCCGGCCAGCAGCGCCCGCGGCCATGGAACAGGCGACGGGTTTCTTCCGGCACGGACGCCAGGGCGGTCAGTAGGTGGGTCTGCAGGGTTTGAAGAGCTTCTGGGTTCATCAGGCAATGCCGGCGATTCGAAAGGCCGGCATTTTAACCACCCGCTGATTAGGCGCAATCCCTGGGAGCGATGGGATCTGTGGGAGCACAGCTTGCTCGCGATTGCGGTAAGTCAGTCAGCAACAATGTTGACTGGTCTGTCGCTATCGCGAGCAAGCTGTGCTCCCACAGAATCCTCACAGCAGGCTTCTGTCCGGTGGGCCGTCAGCCACCACTGGTAGCCAGAATGCTCGCCACCTGCTGCGGTTGGCAGTTGAGATAGGCCGAACGTTTGAGCCAGCTTGGGTCCGGGTACCAGGAAAACATGAATTGCCCGCCCTTGAGCTTGTCGATCACTTGACGCGCCACCTGGGGGCGCACGGCAGGACAACCCTGGCTGCGTCCGATACGGCCCTGGCGCTGGCTCCACAACGGATTCACATAGTCGGCGGCGTGGATCACGATGGCTCGATCACGGGCCTGGTCATTGAAGCCAGGTTCCAGGCCATCCATGCGCAACGAATAGCCGTGGGTGCCTTGATAGCTCTCCTGGGTGCGGAACAGCCCCAGGCTGGACTGGTAGCTGCCCAGGCGATTGGAAAATTGCGTGGCGAAATTCTCCCCGGATTTCTGCCCGTGGGCCACCAGGTCGCGCAGCACCAGCTTCTTCTTCTGCAGATCGAAGATCCACAGGCGCCGGGCCGTGGACGGCTGCGAATAGTCGATCACCGCCAGATGGCGGGCCTGGCGGGCACCGTTGGCGACCGCGCATTGCATGGCGCTCAAGGCACTTTTGAGTGCCAGGGGATTGAGTTCCGGCGCGGCGTGGGCGAGGCTGTTGTAAAGCGTTTGAGAATTCGCCTGCTCGGCCAGCGCCGGAGCGCATACCGCGCCCAGTGCTGCCATGGCCAGGCAGAATTGGCGAATAAGCTTCAGCGAGGATGAGAAAAGTCCACGCGGGTCCACAGGCTGGTGTTTGTTTGCGGCATCCCGTCCGTAATTGTTCGTTTGCATCATGATGGCGGGTCGTACCTGTCACAAAGTCAACCGTCAACGAGACGGCCATGGATTGGAGTAAAGCAGTTGTTCAAAAAGCCCGTATGTTACTTGAGCCTTTTATTGCTCGCTTCGCCATTGGTCGCGACAGCCGGTGACGTTCCGTTTGGTGAACAGGCACCCGTACAGGCCACGCTGGCACAGCTATCGGTTGCATGCCCGGCGCTGGCGGCGGGTGTCGACTTCCCGACGATGCTGAGCTTGCAGGCGTTTTATCAGCAAAACGCCGGCCAGGAGGTCTGGTCGGACGACGAGCGGTTGATGGCTTTACGGGTCCAGTTGCAGCAATTGGCCGATGACGGACTGGACCCGGCCCGCTACAGCTTGCCGGCCGACAACACTTCCCCAAGTCCGGACTGTGTCGATATCGCCATCAGCCAACGCTATCTGCAAGCCTTGCACGAACTGCGTTTCGGCTATTTGTCCCAGGACCGCCTCGAGCCGGTGTGGAAGGCCAATGCGCAGCCCCAGGACCGCCAGGCGATGATCCTGGCCATTGCCGGGCCAGGCCTGAACAACCTGGCCGCAGCCTTTGACCAGGCGCGCCCGAGCCTGGACCTTTATCGCAACTTGCGGGTGCTTTATGCCCAGCAGCGACAACAGCCTTTGGCCGAATGGCAACCGGTGCCCACAGGTGCCCTGTTGCAGCCGGACAAGCAGGACGCCCGGGTACCCGTCCTGGCACGACGGCTGTTCAGCGAAGGCTACCTGAGTGCGCCGCCGGCCGAGGGCGATGAGCATTACAGCCCCAGCCTGGTGGAGGCGATGAAAAGTTTCCAATTGCGGCATTCACTGCAGGCCGACGGCGTGGTGGGACCGTGGACCGTCACTGAGCTGAATGTCAGCCCTGCCATGCGTCGCGAGCAATTGCGAATCAATCTGGAGCGTATGCGTTGGCTGGCCCAGGACCTGGAACCTGACAGTGTGTTGGTCAACGTGGCGGCCGCCCAGTTGACGGTGTACCAGGGTGGCGCGCCGGTCTGGCAAACCCGCACCCAGGTGGGTCGTGCGGAGCGGGAAACCCCGCTGCTCAAATCCCGGGTGACAAGGTTGACCCTCAATCCCACCTGGACCATCCCCCCGACCATCCTCAAAGAAGACAAGCTGCCGCAGATCCGCCGCGATCCCGAGTTCCTCAGTCGCCAGAACCTCAGGATCATCGATCGCAACGGCCAGCCGCTGATGGCCGAGAACATCGATTGGGATCATCCGGGCGACCTGATGCTGCGCCAGGATGCCGGGCCGAAGAATCCGCTGGGCAAACTGGTGATCCGCTTCCCCAACCCGTTTTCCGTGTACCTGCACGACACGCCCAGCCAGGCACTGTTCAGCAAGGGGCCGCGGGCGTTCAGTTCGGGATGTGTACGAATCGAGCAGGTGATGCACCTGCGGGACCTGCTGGTGACCCCGGCCGAACGCTTGCGCACCGACACTCTATTGGCCGACGGGCAGACCCATGAGTTCAGGCTGGCCAGGCCCATGCCGATCCTGCTGGGTTACTGGACGGTGCAAGCGGACGGCCAGGGCCAGGCGGTGTACATCCCGGATATCTATGGGCGGGATGTGAAGCTGTCCGCAGCCCGCGGCCGATCGCTCTGAGCCAGGCTCAGTGCCGCTATCGCGAGCAGGCTCGCGATGAGGCCCGCCCATCCAACCTCTGTACTGACTGATCCCCCGCCAGAGGCGCTGCACTTTTATGAAGCCGGCAGTATCGGATCGCACCATGGGAAGGCAATTGCCCCGGCGTCGCAGACTTTGAGTTTCCAAGGTAAGCGGAGGGTCGTCTTGGCGAGCGAGCCTGCACCCGCAAGGTTAAAGCCAGTGCGGGTCTTTGGAATCGACGCAAGCAGCAGGGTTGGCACGCTCGCTGCAAGAGAGCCTTCAGGCCCGCCGCGAATACAATCGAGCGGGCAACCCCATCGGTCAACGAAGATCGAGCGCCAGCAGGCCGGGGGATAACGGTAGATCCGGCGCAGTCGTCAGGTCGATACCGCACAGAACAGGCAAAGACGCCTGGAACCGCAAGGTTTCAGGCGTCTTTTTTTTTGCTTTCAAAATCGTGATGGGCTTTTGTCGGGTGCTTTCTATGAATTCCAACGTTGCTTCCCTGAACAAGCTGCAAACGCTGATCGTGATCGGCAATGGCATGGTCGGTCATCACTGCGTCGAACAACTGATCGAACGCGGTGCCCTCAACCATTACCGTCTGCATGTGTTCAGCGAAGAGCCGATGCGTGCCTATGACCGCGTGCACCTGTCCGAGTATTTCTCTGGCCGCGACGCCGAATCCCTGGCCCTCGGCGAAGCCTCGTTGTACCAGACCCCCGGCGTCACGCTGCACTTGGGCGTACCGGTGCTGGAGATCGATCGCCAGGCCCGTCAGGTTGTCACCGGCCAGGAGCGCATCGGCTATGACAAACTGGTGCTCGCCACCGGCTCCTACCCGTTCGTGCCACCCATCGAAGGCGCCGACGGCGACTCTCGCCTGGTTTATCGGACCCTGGAAGACCTGGACGCGATCCGCGCCGCCGCGACCAGTGCCCGTCGTGGTGTGGTGGTTGGCGGCGGCCTGCTGGGTCTGGAAGCGGCCAATGCCCTCAAGACCCTCGGCCTGGAAGCCCACGTGGTGGAATTCGCCCCACGCCTGATGCCGGTGCAACTGGACGAGCAAGGCGGCCTTGCCCTCAAGGCGCGCATCGAAAAACTTGGCGTTGGCGTGCATCTGTCCAAGGGCACCCAATCCATCAGTGCCGGTGAGCACTACCGCTATCGGATGAACTTCGGCAACGACGACTTCCTGGAAACCGACCTGATTGTGTTTTCCGCCGGTATCCGTGCCCAGGACGCCCTCGCTCGCTACAGCGACCTGCAGATCGGCCCACGCGGTGGCGTGGTGATCGATGACCAATGCTTGAGCAGCGACCCGGACATCTATGCCATCGGCGAATGCGCGGCCTGGAATGGCAGCATCTTCGGCCTGGTCGCACCGGGTTACCAGATGGCACGTAGCGTCGCGGCGCAATTGAGCGGTGAAAACGGCGAGCCGTTCACCGGCGCCGACATGTCCACCAAGCTCAAGCTGCTCGGCGTCGACGTTGGCTCCATCGGCGACGCCCACGGGCACACGCCGGGCTCGCGCAGTTTCCAGTTCATCGACGAAACCAGCGCCAGCTACCGGCGACTGGTGGTGGACGCCGACGGCAAGCGAGTCATCGGCGCGGTGCTGGTGGGTGACAACAGCTACTACGACACCCTGCTGCAGTACATGCAGAGCGGTATCGCCTTGCCCAAGGATGCCGCCAGCCTGATCCTGCCCACCTCCGAAGGCGCACCGACCCTCGGCCCGGCCGCGTTGCCTGCGGCGGCGACCATCTGCTCGTGCCACAACGTCACCAAAGGCTCCATCTGCTCGGCCATCGATGGCGGCTGTACAGATCTGGGGCAACTCAAGTGCGACACCAAGGCCGGTACCGGTTGCGGTGGTTGCGCAGCGCTGGTCAAGCAGGTGTTCGAACATGAGCTGGTCGCTCGTGGCGTCAGTGTCGACAAGAGCCTGTGCGAACACTTCGCCTACACCCGTCAGGAGCTGTACGCCCTGGTGCGGGTGGAAGGGATCATCAGCTTCGACGAATTGCTGGCCAAGCACGGCCGTGGGCACACCGGTTGCGACCTGTGCAAACCGGCGGTGGGCTCGATCCTGGCTTCGTGCTGGAACCAGCCGATCATGGATCCGTCGTTGGTGCCGTTGCAGGACACCAACGATACCTTCATGGCGAACATGCAGAAGAACGGCACCTATTCGGTAGTGCCGCGCATCGCCGGCGGCGAAATCACCGCCGACAAACTGATCGCCATCGGTGTGGTGGCGAAGAAATACGACCTCTACACCAAGATCACCGGTGGCCAGCGCATCGACCTGTTCGGCGCTCAACTGCACCAGTTGCCGGACATCTGGGCCGAGCTGATCGAGGCCGGCTTCGAAACAGGTCATGCCTACGGCAAGTCCACCCGCACGGTGAAATCCTGCGTGGGCAGCACCTGGTGCCGTTACGGCGTGCAGGACAGCGTGCAAATGGCGCTGACCCTGGAGGATCGCTACAAGGGCCTGCGCTCGCCCCACAAACTCAAGTTCGCGGTGTCCGGTTGCACGCGCGAGTGCGCCGAGGCCCAGAGCAAGGACGTCGGCGTGATTGCCACTGAGAAGGGCTGGAACCTTTATGTCGCCGGCAACGGTGGCATGCGTCCGCGGCATGCAGAGCTGTTTGCCACCGACCTGGATGACGCAACCCTGATCCGCTACATCGATCGCTTCCTGATGTTCTACATCCGCACCGCCGACAAGTTGCAACGCACGTCGGTCTGGCGTGAAAGCCTGGAGGGCGGCCTGGATTACCTCAAGGACGTGATCATCGACGACAGCCTGGGCCTGGGGGCCGAGCTTGAAGCCCAGATGCAACTGGTGGTCGACCGCTACGAATGCGAATGGGCCAATGCCCTCAACGATCCGGAAAAACTCAAGCGTTTCCGCACGTTCGTCAACGACAAGCGCGGCGATCCGGATGTTCATTTCGTCCGCGAACGCGGCCAGCGTCGACCGGTTCACGCCGGCGAACTTCACCTGATTCCCGTCACCGAGGAGGTGCTCTGATGAGCCAGTCAAACGTCGTTCGTATCCCAACCGCCGAAGCCCAGGTGCAATGGCGTGCCCTGTGCAGCCGCGAAGACCTGGTCCCGAACTCCGGCGTGGTGGCCTGGCACGACGGCAGCCAGGTGGCGCTGTTGTACCTGCCTGAACAGCAGGACAAGCCGCTGTACGCCATCGACAATCGGGATCCCAAGTCGGGTGCGAATGTCATCGGCCGCGGCCTGTTGGGCAGCATCAAGGGTGATCTGGTGATTGCCTCGCCGATGTACAAACAACACTTCCGCCTGGAAGACGGCCACTGCCTGGAATACCCGGAACAGCGCCTGCGGGTGTGGCCGGTGCGGTTGAATGGTGATGTGGTGGAGATTAGCGAAGAGGCATGACAAGGCCGAGGGGCCTGTGGGAATCCTGTGGGAGCGAGCCTGCTCGCGATAACTGTGTGTCAGGCAGCATCAATGTTGGCTGACAGCACGCCATCGCGAGCAGGCTCGCTCCCACAAGGGGATCATTGACCAAGCGGCATGCGTCTCAGCGTGCCGTCAATTGAAACCGGGAATTAGCAATGAAAACCGCCGCTCAACTGGTGAAACTCAAGAGTGTGCAGAACCAGCAGGTCCATAGCATCGCGCCCGAGCAGACGGTGCTCGAAGCCCTGCGGATCATGGCCGAGAAGAACGTCGGCGCGTTGCCGGTGATCGAGGATGGCCAGGTGGTGGGGGTGTTCAGCGAGCGGGACTATGCGCGCAAGATGGTGCTGCACGGCCGCTCTTCAGTGGGGACTCCGGTGCGCACCATCATGAGCGCGCCGGTGGTCACTGCCGATAGCCAACAGAGCATTGAGCGCTGCATGGAGGTCATGACCGACAGCCATCTGCGGCACTTGCCGGTGCTGGATAAAGGGCAGTTGATCGGCCTGCTCTCGATTGGCGACCTGGTGAAGCAGGCCATCGTCGAACAAGCGGATCTGATTCGGCAGTTGGAGCATTACATTCGCGGTCATTGAGACCGTACCCACAGGTTACTATGGGAGCAAGGACTTGCCTTGATGACAGGCAGCCAGCGCAAACCCTGTGGGAGCAAAGCTTGCTCGCGATAGGGGCAGACCAGTCGACATTTTTGCTGGTTGACCTACCGCAGTCGCGGGCAAGCCTTGCTCCCACAGCCCACAGCCCACAGCCCACAGCCCACAGCCCACAGCGCCTACTGGCTTGGCCCGGGCCGATGCTGGCGCAACAACTCGATCTGCTCGGCAGGAATCAACTCGCGCAGCGCCTTGTAGAGCGCGCGGGTTTCCAGCAGGTTCCAGATGCGCAGCATGGTTTCCAGGGCATCGAGGGGTTTGCTGATGAAGTCCCGGGCACCGAGGGCCAGGGCACGCAGGCGGGTGTCCCGGGTGGCGTCGGCGGTCAGTACCAGGATGGGCAGGTAATCATTGGCCGGAATGCGCCGGTTGAGTTGTTCCAGCACGGCGAAACCGTCGAACGCCGGCATGTGCAGGTCGAGGATCACCAGGTCCGGCTCGAAGCTGTTGAACAGATCCAGGGTGCGCAGGGGCTCGGTGCTGCTCAGCACGTTGTGCAACCCTTCGCGGGCCAACAGTTGCTCCATCAGGTCCAGGTTGGGGCGCTGGTCGTCGATGATCAGGATGCGCAAGTCGCGATTCATGCAGGCTCCGGTAAATAACGTTCAAGGTGGGCCAGGAAGGCCTGGATATGGATGGGTTTGGTCAGGATCGCCGTGGCACCGGCATCCTGAAGGGCGCGATGGGTCAGGTCGCTGGCATCGGCCGTGATCATCAGCACCGGGGTGGATGCGGTGGCCGGGGACTGGCGCAAGCGGCGCAAGACTTCCAGGCCTTCCAGGTCCGGCAGCGTCACATCCAGCAGGATCAGTTGCGGCGCATGCTGGCGCGCCAGGTCCAGGCCCATCTGGCCCTGCATGCTCGACAGCAGTTGGATGCCGGGGCGGCGCTGCATCAGGGTTTCGATCAACGCCAGGCTCGAGAGGTTGTCCTCTATGCACAAAATCCTGCCGTGGTATTCAACGGGCGGGCGGGTGACCTTCAGGGCCGCGATGGGTGGCAAATGAGTGGTAATGACTTGGGCGCCCGGCAACTGCAAGGTGAAACAGCAACCCTGGTCGGGTACGCTGCGCACCTGAAGATTGCCCTGCATCATCTCCAGCAGGCTCTTGCTCAGGGACAGGCCGAGGCCGGTGCCTTCGACCTGCGGATCGGCGCCCAGACGTTCGAACGGCTTGAACAACTGGTCGAGTTGTTCCGGG
Source organism: Pseudomonas corrugata (assembly GCF_001269905.1). Taxonomy (GTDB): domain Bacteria; phylum Pseudomonadota; class Gammaproteobacteria; order Pseudomonadales; family Pseudomonadaceae; genus Aquipseudomonas; species Aquipseudomonas corrugata. The sequence goes on from NZ_LHVK01000006.1 coordinate 179,059, forward strand.
GCAATGCCGCGTCCGGTATCGCTCACGGCAATGTCCACCCGTTTGTCCTGGACGGTCACTTCAATGCGTACTTCACCCTCGGGCCGGTTGTATTTGATGGCGTTGGACAACAGATTGAGCAGCACCTGGACCAGCCGCTGCCGATCGGCCAGCACGCCGCTGCCCTCGGGCAGCGACGGCAGTTCGACCAGACGAATGCCGGCGTCGGCAGCCATGGGGGAAACCAGCGTCAGGGCTTCGTGCAGAACGCTTGCCAGGGCTATGGGCTCGATGTTCAGCGGCAAGCGGCCGGCTTCGATCCGGGCAATGTCCAGCACTTCGTTGATCAATGCCAGCAGGTGTTGGCCTGCGCGCAGGATGTGGCTGACCTGGGGACGCTGGCCGGCCGTGGAGTCCATGTCCAGCAGTTGCGCGAAGCCGAGGATGGCATTCAATGGCGTGCGCAGTTCGTGGCTCATGCGCGAGAGAAACTCGCTCTTGGCCCGGCTGGCACTTTCCGCTTCTTCGCGGGCGGTGCTCAGGGCGATCTCGGCGGCGCGCCGGTCGGTGATGTCGCGGGTGATCTTGGAGAAGCCGCGCAAGGCGCCGGTACTGTCGTATTGGGCGGTGATGACCACGCTGGCCCAGAAGCGGCTGCCGTCCTTGCGACAACGCCAGCCTTCTTCCATGTAGTGCCCGTCGCGGGTGGCTTCGCGCAAGGCCATCTCCGGATGCGCCGGACATTCTTCGGCCAGGTAGAACAGGGAAAAATGCCGGCCGATGATCTCCTGCTCGGTGTAGCCCTTGATCCGTTCCGCGCCGGCGTTCCAGGTGATCACATACCCCTTGGCGTCCAGGGCGAAGATCCCGTAGTCCCTTACGCCATCGATGATCAGCCGCAGGCGTTCTTCGTTGTCGCGCAGGGCCCGCTCGCGTTCGGCCAGCAACTGCCCGGCTTCCACCAGGCGAGTGCCCAACTGGCCGATTTCATCCTGTTCCGGCGGTTGCGGCCGCAAGGGTTGGCCCAACGCCAGGCGCCGGGCATTGCCTTGTACCTGCTGCACCCGGGCGACAATGCCCTTGGACAGGAACAACACCGCGACAATTGCGCCGAACAGTCCGCACAGCGCGGCGAGCAGAGTGGCGAACAGCAACCGCATGCGAGTGGCCGAGGCGGCGGCGCTGCGCTCGGCGAGCAGAGCATCCTCGCGGATACGCATGGCGTTGATCTGTTCACGCAGCACGTCCAGCACTTGCTTGTTCTTGATCAGCAGCGCGGTGATTGCCTCGGTGTCGTCGCCCTTGCCGCTACGCAGTTCCACCAGTCCGCTGAGTTTCTCGTCGATCAGCGGGGTGATGGTCTGGAGATGTTCGCGCATCCTGGCGTCGCGGACGTTGTGGTCCAGGCGTTGCAGTGCGGCCTCGATCAACTGCGTGGCCTGTTCATAGCTGGGCAGGAAGTCCTCGCGCCGGGTCAGCAGGTAGCCACGCACGCTGGCTGCCGCTTCTGCCAGCAGGGTATGCACCGTTTGGATATCGCCCTGGACGCGCAATACCCGACGAACATCTTCTTCGGCCCGGGCGGTCTGGCGTTCGGTGATGTAAATCAGCACCAGTGACAGCAGCAGGATCACCAGCGGCAGTGAGATCACCACCAATGCCTTGCCCCGCAGTGGCAGATCGGCCCAGCGGCGGGAAGCGAGGTATTTCATGGCCATTGTCCGGCGGGTTGTGCCACCAATCCCAGAGCGATGCCGCGCACGGCGGCCTGGGTCCGGTCGGCGGCCCCAAGCTTGCCGATGACCCGTTCCACGTGGGCCTTGGCAGTGCCGGGGGCGATGCCGAGCTTTTCGCCGATTTCACGGTTGCTGAAGCCGCCGGCCACCAAGCCCAGTACCTGGCGTTCCCGTGCGGTCAGGGCCTGGAGTTGTGCTGCGCCGCCGGCGCCACGTTCGGTCATGCGCCGCAACAGGCGCGCACTGACCGAACTGTTCAGTGCCTCTTCGCCCCGGGCGACCCGCTTGAGCGCGTCCAGTACCTCGTCACGGCTGGCATCCTTGAGCAGATAACCGACAGCTCCCGCACCGATGGCCGCCTCCAGGTGGTCGGGACTGTCGTCCATGGTGAAGATCACCACTTTGATGCCCGGTTGGCGCTGCTGCAGGATGCGCGCCGCCCCCAGGCCGTTGAGCACCGGCATGCGGATGTCGAGAATGGCGATGTCCGGTTGCAGCTGCTCACACAGGTCGAGGGCTTCCTGGCCATCGCGGGCCTGGCCGACGACCTCGAACCCTGCGTTGCCGGCCAGCAGGGCGATGAACCCGGCGCGGGTGACTTCGTGATCGTCGGCCAACAGCAGTCGTAAAGGAGAGGTCATGGATGTGCTCCGTGGAGGGGCAGCGGTACGCTGGCCAGCAATCGGGTGCCATCGCCGGGCTGGCTGAAACACGTCAGGTGGCCTCCCAGCAGGATGGCCCGCTCCTGCATGGCTGCGAGGCCCAGGTGGCGAGTGCCGTTGGTTTCGATAGGGGGCTCCAGGGCAAAGCCACGGCCATTGTCTTCCACCCGCAGGGCGGCCTGGCCGTTGCCGATCGAGAGTCCCAGGCTCACGTGGCCGGCCCGGGCGTGCTTGAGAATGTTGTTGATGCCTTCCTGGGCGATGCGGAACAGGGCGATTTCGATATTGCCTGGCAGGCGTATGTTGCTTTGTTCGACCCAATTCACTGTCAGGCCGGCCTCGCGCAGGCGATCGGCTTCCTTGTCGACGGCTTTGCACAGGCCGAAATCATCCAGCACATGGGGGCGCAGGCCGCCGATCAGTTGCCGACCCTCACCGACACAGCCCTGGGCCAACGCCAGGATGGTCTGCAATTCGCTCGCCAGGTCTGGCGGCAACACCGGGCAACGCCCGGCAAACCCCTGCAGGCGCTGATGCAGGCCGGCCAGGTTCTGCGCCAGACCGTCGTGCAGGTCATAAGCCACGCGCTTGCGTTCGTCCTCCTGGGCAGTGAACAACCGGTGGACCAGTTCGGACATGGTGCGCTCGCGGGCCTGGAGCGCTTCGAGCAGCCGATGATTCTCCAGGTGCGCGGCCAGCAGGGTCGCCAGCAGTTGCAAGGATTCGATGTCTTCGTGGTCAGGTGTGCTGATGGCCACGCTGTTGCCCAGCAACAAGACACCGAACACCGTACCGTCGGCGGCCCGCAGCGGGACCCGCAGAACCTGGGGCAGGGGGCTGTCGGGGTATTCGAGCCATTGCGGACCGGGTAGCGGCGAATGAGCGAGGCTGGCGAGCCAATCGAGTCGCTCGCCACTGCCATGGCAGGCCAGGGCGCTTGCCGGGTGATCTGGCGTCCATTCCAGCAGCAGGCCATGGTCCATGGCGATGAACGCGCAGGCCCTTTGCACGACGCGCTGGCGCATCTGCGCCAGGGGTAATCGGGTCAGTTCGTGACCGGTGCCCAACAACAGGCCCAGGCGCGCGGCGCGGCTTTGAGACTGACGGTACTGGCTACGGATGGCCAGGGCGCTGCCAGGATCATGGGGTGGGCTTTGCATGAGGGCTCCAGCGTGAAAGGGACCGGTCCGGTCGCGACGTCGGTATTAGAGCGCGTCATCGGCGCCGGGCCTATCTGCCGATCGGCATAGTCGATCAGCACCGGTTGGCCGATGGCGGGAGCTGCTGCGAGCGGCAAAGTGGGGTCATTGAAACCGACGCTATTAATACCGAAAGGAACGCTACGATGAAAATGAAAACCCTGGCCCTCGCCACTTTTTTTGTACTGACTACGCCTTTTGTTCACGCCGCCGATGCCACGCCTTTCGTGTATCGCACCGTGGCTGAACAACCCCAGAACGTAAATGACCGGGAGATCGCTGCGCTGTTCGACCAATGGAACAAGACGCTGCAGACCGGCAATGCCAGCGCGATGACCAGCCTCTATGCGCCGGATGCGATCCTGCAGCCGACCCTTTCCAACAAAGTGCGCACCACGCCGGCGCAGATCCAGGATTATTTCGAACACTTCCTGGCGGGCAAGCCGGTCGGGCAGATCAACTACCGGGAAATTCGTCATCTGGGGCCCGATGCGGCGATGGACAGTGGGGTCTACACCTTCACCCTGACCAATGCCGATGGCAGCAAGAAGGACGTCCAGGCACGCTACACCTACCTCTACGAGCGCTTGAACGGGCAATGGAAGATCATCAACCACCACTCTTCGGCCATGCCGGAAGTGCCGAAAGTCCTGCACGCCAGCCACTGATATCCCACGCCACCCGAGCGCCCTTGATCCCAAGGGCGCTTTTTTTGTGTGTCAGAAAGATCACTGTGGGAGCGGGCTTGCTCGCGAAAGCGGTAGACCTGCTTGCATCGATGTTGACTGACCCACCGCCATCGCGAGCAGGCTCGCTCCCACCATGTCCCGGTTGAATCCAATCCCAGCGTCTGGCCGCCGCCCCACAGTATTGCGCGGCGCCTGCGAAAGTCCTGAAGGCCCGCAATTCCCCTGTGGGAGCGAGCCTGCTCGCGATGGCGGTGGGTCAGCTTGCATTGGTGTTGACTGGCAGACCGCTATCGCGAGCAGGCTCGCTCCCACAAGAGATGGTTGGCCTAGAGCCCTCGGTTTCGCCTTTATTTACACATCTCGCCGCACAAAGGACTTGGATTAGCTCGAGAACATTAATTAGAATCAGTCTCATTTAAGATATTCCATGCGCAGGGCTTCTTGACATGTTTGATGCAGCTACGCCGGCGGAGCACTCCCTTCACGCGTTGTACCGTGACCATGGCGGTTGGCTGGAAGGCTGGTTGAGGCGGCGCATGGGCAATGCCTGGGATGCGGCGGATCTGCGCCAGGATACTTTCCTGCGGGTATTGTCCAGTGCCCAACCCCTGGCGGACCTGCATGAACCACGGGCCTATCTGCTCACAGTGGGCAAGCGGCTGCTGAGCAATTTCTATAGCCGTCGCAATCTGGAGCAGGCTTACCTCGATGCCCTGGCAAGCCTGCCCGAAGCGTGCGTACCGTCGCCGGAGCAACGCTGGCTGCTGCTCGAAACCCTGCACGCCCTGGATGAATTGCTTGATGGCCTGCCACCCCAGGTGCGGCGGGCTTTTTTGTGGAGTCAGCTCGAAGGCCTGGGCTACCGGGAAATCGCCGAGCGCATGCAGGTCTCCGAACGCACCGTCAAGCGCTACATGGCCCAAGCCTATGAGCATTGCCTGCTGGTGGACTTTTGATGCGCCCGGCCCCGTCGTCCGAGGCTCGGGACATCGCCCGGGCGGCTGCCCGCTGGCTGACCCTGATGGAGTTCGGCGGCAACGAGTTCGACTCCGCCGGCCTGCAACGCTGGCGCGACAGCAGCGCTCACCACGAAGCGGCCTGGCAGAAGGCTCAGCGACTTCGTCAGCGCTTCGCCGGGGTGCCGCCTTCGCTGGGCATGGCGACCCTGGATCGTCCGTCCTTGCCCCGGCGTGCCGTACTCAAGCGCGCACTGGGTGTCGCCGCGCTGGTTCCAACGGCCTGGATGCTGGGCCGGGCGTTGCCACTGGACGCCTGGCGCGCCGACCTGCACACCGCCACCGGCGAACAGCGGAGCTGGTCGCTGGTCGATGGCAGCCTCTTGCAACTGAACACCGACAGCGCCGTGAACCTGGACCTCAAGGCCCGGCGCCTGAGGCTGGTGCAAGGCGAAATGGCCCTCAAGGTCAGTGGCGTCACGCCCTTGGCTGTCCAGGCGCCCTATGGGCTGATTACCGTCAGCCGGGGTGAAATCTGCGTGCGCCTGGGTGAGCAAGGTTGCCGGGTGTCGGTGGTCAGCGGTTCGGCACAGCTGCAACCGTTGCACGGACTTGTGCTGCGGCTGGAGGCGGGCCAGCAGGCCAGCCTCCACGCAGCAGGCGCAGGGCCAGTGGTCGGGCTCGACGTCACGCAACCGGGTTGGCGCGAAGGGGTGCTCGTGGCGCAGAACCAGCCGCTGGGGGACTTTCTCCGTGAACTGGGCCGCTATCGTCCCGGTGTGCTGCGCTGGGACGACGCCCTGGAGTCGCTTCGGGTAACCGGCAGTTTCCGCCTGGAAAACACCGATAAAGTCCTCGCTTTACTTTCGGCCAGCTTGCCCCTGGATATCCAGATGCGCACCCGTTATTGGGTCACTCTGACGCTTCGAAAAAATATCGCCTGAAGCCTGTCCCCTTTTTTTGTCTCGCTTGTCATTCAAGGCAAGTGCACAAAAACGAGAGCTCCTTCCAATGTCCGCAGTAGTCCCTTTGCATGTTCGCCCGGCCCTTGCCGGCTGGCGTCCGCTGTTGAACCTGAGTCTCATGCTGAGCCTGAGCGCCAGCCCGTTCTTCATCTCATCCAGCCATGCCGAAGAAGCGGCCCGGCGCAGCTACCAGGTGCCGGCCGGCAGCCTCAGCGCGGCACTGACCCGCTTCGCCGGGTTGGCGGGTGTCAACCTGTCGGTGGATCCGGCGCTGGTGAGTGGTCGCAACAGCGCCGGACTCTCGGGCGAATATGGGGTGGAGGAGGGGTTTGCCCGGTTGTTGCAAGGCTCCGGCCTGCAACTGCAATCGGTGGGTGAACAGGCCTACATCCTGGCCCCGGCGCCGGAGGGGGGCAGCCTGCAACTGGCGCCCACCTCGATTCTCGGCACCGCGAGTTCGGAGGAGGGCGAAGTGTATGCCGGCGGCCAGGTCGCACGTCGTGGCTCCCAAGGCTTGCTGGGCTCGCGTGACTTCATGGAAACGCCGTTCAGCATGACCACCTACACCAGTGAGGCCGTCAAGAATCAACAGGCCCGAACCCTGGGCGACCTGGTCAACAGCGACCCCTCGGTGCGTGCGACCAACCCGGCAGGCGGGCGGTATGAGCAGTTCACCATTCGCGGCTTCAGTCTGTTCAACAGCGATGTGGCCTATAACGGCCTCTACGGCATCCTGCCGACCTATACGATCGACATGGAAATGGCTGAACGCGTCGACATCCTCAAGGGACCGAGCCAGCTCATCAACGGCATCTCGCCGCGAGGCAGCGTAGGCGGCGGGATCAACGTGGTGCCCAAGCACGCCACCGACAAGCCCATCACCTCGTTCACCGGCAGCTACGCGTCCAACAACCAGCTCGGCGGTGCCGTGGATGTCGGCCGACGCTTTGGCGAGGACAACAAGTTCGGCATTCGCTTCAACGGCGTGAAACAGTCCGGGGACACCGAATGGGATCACCAGAGCGTGGACCGCGAGATGGCCGTGGTTGGCCTGGATTTTCGCGGTGAACGGCTGCGTCTCTCCACGGACATCGGCCACACCGAGCGCGATACCGATGCGCCGCAGGAACGTGTGCAGGTTGCCGCCGCCGCGCCGGTTCCCCATGCCAGCGATGTGCGCAGCAACTATGCCCAGTCCTGGAGCAAGGCACGGACCAAGGACACCTTCGGCATGGTGAACGCCGAGTACGATGTCAGTGATTCGACCATGCTGTACGGCGGCGTCGGTGCACGCAGGAGTAATCATGATTTTCTTCGGCACGGCGTTATCGTCACTAATGCCGCTGGTGATTTCAGCGTTGCCCCGCGAGACTTTACCCGAGATGAGAATGTCCAGACGGCTAACGTAGGGGTGCGAAACTGGTTCCATACAGGGCCGGTGAGCCATGAGGTCAACCTGGCTGCCAGTTATTTTTATATGGACTTTACCAATGGCGGCGCGCGTTATGCGGCCTCCCCAAGCAATCTATATGACCCCGTTGAAACGCCAACCCCGAACGCCCCCACGCGTTCGGACCCAAAGGTCTATACCGAGAACCACTTCAGCGGAGTAGCGTTGTCCGACACATTGGGTTTCTTTGATGATCGGTTGCTGCTGACCCTCGGTGCCCGCTGGCAGCGGGTAGAGGTTGACGATTGGTCGAATGGTGTCAAAGGCCTCACTGCCTACGATGAGGAAAAAGTCTCGCCATCGGGCGGCATCCTGTTCAAGGCCACCGATAAACTGTCGCTGTATGCCAACTACATGGAAGGCCTGAGCCAGGGCAAGATCGCGCCGTCAACCTCGATCAACGAGGATGAGATTTTCCCGCCATTCATCAGTCGCCAGGTCGAGGTAGGGGCCAAGTACGACGCCGGTCCGTTCGCCTTGACTGCCGCTCTGTTCCGGATCAAGCAGCCGGCCTACGCGACCGACGCCACGACACGTGTCTTCGGTCCGAATGGCAAGCGTGAAAACACCGGCGTGGAACTGAGCGTCTTCGGTGAACCCCTCAAAGGTACCCGCCTGCTCGGTGGCGTGATGTACATCGACAGCGAACTGACCAACACCACCGGCGGCACTTACGACGGCAACCGCGCGCCGGCCACGCCGAAATACAACGTCAACCTCGGCGCCGAGTGGGACGTTCCGACTGTGCAGGGCCTGACCCTGACCAGCCGCGGCATCTATTCCAGCTCGCAGTACCTGGACCAGTCCAACACCAAGGAAATCGATTCCTGGGTACGCTTCGACGTCGGTGCGCGCTACGGCTTCAAGGTCGATGAAAAGAACATCACCCTGCGTGCCAACGTCGAGAACGTGGCGGACAAACGCTACTGGAGTTCAGCCGGGGCTTCGGATGACAGCGAGCCCGGTCTGACATTGTCGACCCCGCGCACCTACCTTCTGTCGGCTACCGTGGATTTCTGAACGGTGTACAGCTCCACGGACGGAGCTATTTACCTATTGTGATGTATCGTTCTGATATTGGTTGATATTAATCTGCAATTATTTGAGGCCTGTAATTCGATATAAAAGCTGATTAACACTGCTTTCGGTACTGATATTAAAGTGCCTTGTCCCTATGTTTATTCCTGAATACTCCAATTCATTTCGGTGAATTTCCCCTGCGCGTCATTTAATAAAAATAGACCGCGAAAAATGCCCAATTTATTTGAAATTAAATATTGCACTCATCAGCGAATGAGAATAATTTGCATATCGGGACTTAATCAGGATTGATTCTCATGTTGAATGAAAGCGCTGTACGCATCGATTCTTTGCAGAAGGACAATGCACATTATCTGCGCCGCCAAGGCCAGTTCGAATCCAATGTTCGCAGTTACCCGCGCAAGTTGCCCCTGGCCATCGCCAAGGCCCATGGCGTCTGGGTGACGGACGTGGAAGGCAAGACCTACCTCGACTGTCTGGCGGGGGCCGGGACGTTGGCATTGGGGCATAACCATCCTGACGTCATGGCCAGCATCGATTACTTCATCTCCTCAGGCATGCCGATGCACACCCTGGACCTCACCACGCCGCAGAAGGACGCCTTCAGTGAAAAGCTCCTGAGCCTGCTTCCAGGGCAAGGCCATGACTACTGCCTGCAATTCTGCGGGCCGTCCGGGGCGGATGCGGTAGAGGCGGCGCTCAAGCTGGCCAAGACGTTCACCGGGCGCAGCAGCATCATCAGCTTCAGCGGCGGCTATCACGGCATGACCCACGGTGCGTTGTCGGTGACAGGTAACACCGGGCCGAAAGACGCTGTGGCGTCCTTGATGCCGGGCGTGCAATTCATGCCGTACCCCCATGAGTATCGCTGCCCGCTGGGCATCGGCGGCGAAGCCGGGATCGAAGCGCTGGGCTATTACTTCACCCAGTTCATCGAGGACGTCGAAAGCGGAGTGTCGCTGCCGGCGGCTGTGATCCTCGAGGCGGTGCAGGGCGAGGGCGGTGTCAACTGCGCGCCGTCGCAATGGTTGCGCCGTATCCGCGAAGTCACCCAGCGGCACGGTATTCTGCTGATCATTGATGAAGTGCAGGCTGGCTTTGGTCGCACGGGCAAGATGTTCGCCTTCGAGCACGCTGGGATCGAGCCTGACATCATTGTCATGTCCAAGGCCGTAGGCGGTGGATTGCCGTTGGCCGTGCTGGGCCTCAAGCGTGAGTTCGATGCCTGGCAGCCGGGCGCCCATACCGGGACATTCCGAGGCAATCAGATGGCCATGGCCACGGGCCTGGCGACGCTCAACGTTTTGCAGCAGCAGGACCTGCCCGCCCAGGCTGAACGTCGCGGCGCCTGGCTCAAGACTCAGTTGGTGCAGTTGCAGCGCCGTTATCCGGCCCTTGGGCAGGTGCGAGGACGCGGGTTGATGCTGGGGATCGAGATCGTCGACGAGCGCCAGGCCCCTGATCGCCTGAGCAGCTATCCGGGCGACCCCACCCTCGCCGTGGCCATCCAGAAGCATTGCTTCGACCACGGGCTGTTGCTGGAGCGGGGAGGACGACAGGGCAACGTGATCCGGTTGTTGCCGCCGCTGATCATCGATGACGAGCAATGCGCCTTGGTAATGGAGCGATTTGAACAAGCGCTGCAGGCTGCACTTTCACAAGAACGTCGTTAAACAATCATTCGATATATACGTGGCGATATAAGTTATATCGGCCACTTGATAAACAGCGCTAAACAATTTTCCCGAAGTTGGGGAGGCGGGCACCTATTGTCTTGGCGCTGAACAAACGAACTTGCCCAGACATGAAGTCATCCGTAACCCGCAAGTTACGAGGAGCAACTATGCAATATCCCGATCGTACTGCTTTATCCCACCGCGTCAGTGAATTGGCGAGTACTCGCGCCTTGCTCAATTGTTTGATCAAGGAGTTCGCGCTGCCGGAAAACTGCCTGGATTATCACTGGCCCCAGGATATGCGCGGCATTGCACCTGGAAGTTATCTGGAAGGGCTGCAATCGAAGGGGATTCCCCTGACCATCAGCCTGCCCAACGGCCAACAGTTCTTCGTGCTGGTGGATCGTCGCGATCGTCTCGGCAGCCATCGCTACCTGTCCGATGTGTATGCGCGGCAGGGCGATACGTCGTGGAGCAACCTGGCGTTCCCCGAGTTCGTCGCGCAACTGCTCGGCGCCTGTGAGCACATGACCCGCGCCAGCAACGACGAGTTGCTCGAACAGGTGCTGCAAAGCCAGTCCCTGACCGCCGCCATCGTCGCCCACAATATCGACGGTGATGGTCCGGCGCCGCTGAGCAACTACCTGGCCAGCGAGCAGGGGCTGTGGTTCGGTCATCCGAATCATCCGGCGCCCAAGGCGCGGCTCTGGCCAGCCCACCTGGCCCAGGAAACCTACGCTCCCGAGTTCCAGGCCCGGACAGCGCTGCACCTGTTCGAGGTCCCGCGCGAAGGGCTGCGGATCTCCGCCAACGGACTGACCGAAGAACAAGTGCTGGCCGGATTCGCCGACCAGCGTCGTGCCCGGCCGGGCCGGGCGATCATTTGTCTGCATCCGGTCCAGGCACAGCTGTTCGTGCAGGACCGACGGGTACAACAGCAACTGGAATTGGGCGAATTGCGGGACCTGGGCACCACTGGCGCGCTGGCCAGCCCGACGGCCTCCATGCGCACCTGGTACATCGAAGGGCATGACTACTTCATCAAGGGCTCGCTGAACGTGCGCATCACCAACTGCGTGCGCAAGAACGCCTGGTATGAGCTGGAAAGCACCCTGATCATCGACCAGTTGTTCCAGCGCTTGCAGCAGACCCAGCCGCAAACCCTGGGTGGCCTGTCCACCGTGGCCGAGCCGGGCTCTTTGAGCTGGGCGCCCAAGTATGCGAGCGAAGCCGACAGCCACTGGTTCCGCGAGCAGACCGGCGCGATCCTGCGCGAGAACTTCTGCCGTCGCGGCGGCGCGGACGTGAGCATCATGGCCGGTACGCTGTTTGCTCGGGATATTCATTCCCAGCCTCTGGTCCATGAATTCCTGCAAGGTTTTAACGGCCGGACATTGGATGACGGGCAATTGCTCGACTGGTTCGACCGCTACCAGGCGCTGCTGCTGCGTCCGGTGCTGGCGTTGTTTTTCAACCACGGCGTGGTGATGGAACCCCATCTGCAGAACAGCGTGCTGATTCACGACGACGGCCAGCCACAGCAACTGCTGCTGCGGGACTTCGAAGGGGTCAAGCTGACCGAGGAACTGGGCATGTCCGGCATAGACGTTGGCCTGCATCCCCGGGTGCGCCAGTCGCTGGTCTACAGCCGTGAGCAGGGCTGGAGTCGCATCAGTTACTGCCTGCTGATCAACAATCTGTCCGAAGCGGTGCTGGCCCTGAGCTGGGAGCGTCCGCACCTGGCCCCGTTGATGTGGGAACGGGTGACGCGCCAACTGCGCAGCATTCGTCAGGAGCTGGTACGGCCTGCGCCGGAACTGGACGCGCTGATCGCCGGCGAATCGATTTCCTGCAAAACCAATCTGAAGGTGCGCCTGGCCGCCAAGGCCGATCGTCAGGCCGGTTACGTCAGCCTGCGTTCGCCTTGGGGCGAGGAGGTGCGTTATGCGTGATCTGCCCGAAACAGTGATGGCCGCCATTGATGCGGCCCGACGCAACAGCGAGGATCCGCTGGCGCTGTTTGTCTATGACCTTGAGGCGCTGACCCGCCATGTCAGCGAGGTCATGGCCGCGCTGCCCGCTGGTGTGGAGTTGTATTACGCGATCAAGGCCAACAGCGAGGCGCCGATGCTCGCGGCCCTGGCCCCCCTGGTCAGCGGTTTCGAGATTTCCTCGGGCGGCGAGATCGAGCGGGTCGTGGCGTGCCCGACGCGCAAGCCCTACGTGTTCTCCGGGCCGGGCAAACTCGACTCGGACCTGCGGGCCGCCCTGGAGAACCGGGTCGAGGCGATCCACCTGGAAAGTCTCAATGAAATCGACCGTCTGCAGCGTCTGGCGCAACAGGCCGGCCGTGTCCAGCCAGTGTTCATCCGCATCAACCCGCAGTTGCCGTCGATTTTGTCGAGCAAACTGGCGATGGCCGGCACCGCGACGCCCTTCGGCATCGACGAAGCGGAACTGCCGGAAGCCGTGCGACGGGTGCAAGCGTTCAGTCACCTGAGCCTCAAAGGCTTCCATGTGCATGCAATGTCCCACCAGAACTCGGTGGAGCGTCACGAGCAGCTCCTGGACTTCTACCTGCAGCGCTGGAACGAATGGAAAGCGCTGGCGACCGGGGATGAGCAGCCTACTCACCTGAACGTCGGCGGCGGCATTGGCGTCGACTACCTGAGCGGGCAGCGCTTCGATTGGCAGCGTCTGTGCCGGCACCTGGGCAAGTCCCTGGCGCAGCATGAGCAGCCACCGGTGGTGCGCTTCGAGCCCGGCCGCTTCATCAGCGCATTCTGTGGTTATTACGTGATCGAAGTGCTGGACACCAAGACCAGCCATGGCGAGCACTTCCTGGTCTGTCGGGGGGGGACCCACCAGTTCCGTCTGCCGGCGGCCCAGAGTCACGATCATCCGGTCATTCACCTGCCACGTCGGCGCAAGCCGCAGCCGGACACCGCGCAGGCCTGGACCGTGGTCGGCCAGCTGTGCACGCCCAAGGATGTACTGAGTCGCGGCCGCCAGTTGCAAGGGGCCGAGGTGGGGGACCTGTTGGTACTGCCCATGGCCGGTGCCTATGGCTACAACATCTCCCACGCGGACTTCCTGTGTCATCCGCGTCCGCTGCAACAGTTTGTCGGCGCCACTGCGACTGGAGCGCGGTTGTGACGGTGCCGCGTCACTGGGTGGTGATCAACGTCATGTTGGGCACCCTCACGGTCAGCCTCAATAACAGCTCGCTCAACCCGGCGTTACCGGCGTTCATGGCGGCGTTCGCCATCGGACCACTGATGGCGACCTGGATCGTCGCGGGTTTCATGACCGCCATGGGCATGACCATGCCGCTGACCAGCTTCCTGAGCCAGCGCCTCGGCCGCAAGCGCTTGTACTTGTGGGGCGTGGCGCTGTTCATCGGCGGTTCGCTGATGGGCGCGGTGGCTGACTCGATAGTGCTGGTGATTGCGGCGCGGGTGGTCCAGGGGATCGCCAGCGGGCTGATGATCCCGTTGTCCCTGGCGATCATTTTTTCGGTGTATGCCAAGGATGAGCGGGGCCGGGTCACGGGGCTGTGGAGTGCCGTGGTCATGCTCGCTCCGGCGGTAGGGCCATTATGCGGCAGCCTGCTGCTGGAGTGGTTCAGCTGGCGCTCGCTGTTCCTGATGAACGTGCCCATCGGGCTGGTGGCGCTGATCCTGGGGTTGGGCGTGTTGCCGGCTTCCGAACCGCCGGAGCGCAAGCCGTTCGATTTCGCCGGGTATCTGCTGATCGCCTCGGGTATTGGCTTGCTGATGGTCGCCACCAGTCGTCTGCGCCACGCCGACGGCCTGCTGGATCCGCTCAACCTGGCGATGCTGACGGCGGGCGGGTTGTGCCTGATCGCCTTCGTGCGCGTCGAGTTGAGCCGTCCGGAGCCGCTGCTCAACCTGCGGATCTTCAACCTGCGCGGCTACCGCCTGAGCGTGATCATCGCCGTGGTGCAGTCGGTGGGCATGTTCGAGTGCCTGGTGCTGGTGCCGCTGCTGGTGCAGATGGTGCTGGGCTACAGCGCGATCTGGACCGGGTTCGCCCTGCTGTGCACCGCCGGGTTCGCCAGTCTGTTCGGCCAGATGGGCGGCAAGTTGCTCGACCGGCACGGGCCACGGGCCGTGGTGTCGGTGGGCATGCTGCTGACCGGCGCCTCGACCCTGGCCCTGGGCATGCTCGGCCCGCAGGCCACCCTCGCCACGGTGTTCGTCTTGATGATGGCGCGCGGTGCCGGGCTGGGGCTTTCCTACATGCCGGTGACCACCGCCGGGCTCAACGCCTTGCCGGAGCCGATGGTCACCCAGGGCGCGGCGATGAACAACATCTCCCGGCGCCTCGTGTCGTCGCTGGCCATCGTGATCGCCTCGCTCTGGCTGGAAATGCGCCTGGGCGCCGAAGCGGGTTCTGCGTTGCGAGCCTCGGGCGCCGTCAGCGAGGTGTTCATCGCCACCGGCGTGCTGATCCTGCTCGCCTTGCCCTGCGCCTGGCGTTTCCCCATGCCGGAACGGGCGCCCGAAGTGCGGTCCGTGGCGCTCGAACAACGTTAATTGATAAGGAACTCCCATGACGATTTTTGAACAAGCCCCTCAGCCCACCGCCCCAGGTGTCTGGCTGGCGGGTACCGATGCCGATGTCCGGGTAAAAGTCCAACAAAGGGTGGTCGGTCAACTGCTGCAAACCCTGCTGTACGAGGACGTGCTGACGTACCAGTGCCAGGCGCTTGCGGACGGCCGGTATCGTTTCATGGTGCAAGGCATCGATGCCGCGCAACAACCGGTGCAATACCATTGTAATGGCCTGCGCAGCAGCAGTTTTGAGCTGATCCGCCTGGATCACGCCAGCCTTGAGCGAGTCGATGCCGCAGGCCATTCCCGGGTACCTGACCTGCACCAGGCGTTGGCCGAACTGCTTGGCGAGTTCGAGGGCAGCACCCATCTGCCGCGCTTTATCCAGGAACTGGAGCAGACCCAGCTCAAGGATCTGCAATCGCGCAGCCAAGGCTACCGTGGACCGCGTGCTCCCCATCGGCTGGACGTGGATGCGCTGGAACAGCACTTCATGGACGCCCACAGCTACCACCCGTGCTACAAATCGCGGATCGGTTTCTCCCTGCACGACAACACCCGCTACGGGCCGGAGTTCGCCAGCCCCATCGCCATTGTCTGGCTGGCCGTGGCCAAGTCCTGCGGGGCGATGAACCATTCCAGCAAGATGGATTTCGACGCGTTCATCCGCCAGGAAGCAGGGGAGACGCGCCTGCAACAGCTGGCCACGATCCTCGAAGGCCGCGGTCAGTCGCCGGACGCTTACTGGGTGCTTCCCGTCCACCCATGGCAATGGGAAAACACCATTGTCCCGACGTTCTACCCCGAGCTGCTCAGCGGCGAATTGATTTACCTGGGCACCTCGCAGGACCAGTACAAGGTCCAGCAATCGATCCGCACCCTGGCCAACGCCAGCGCGCCCGAGCGCCCTTATGTCAAGCTGGCGATGAGCATGACCAACACCTCCAGCACGCGGATTCTGGCACGGCATACGGTGATGAACGGCCCGATCATCACCGACTGGCTGCAGCAACTGATCGCCACCGACAGCACCGCCCGTGCCCTGGATTTCGTCATCCTCGGTGAAGTGGCCGGGGTCAGCTTCAGCTACGACCACCTACCGGTCACCCGCGCGTCTCAAGCCTACGGCACTCTCGGCGCTATCTGGCGTGAAAGCATCCATGCCTACCTCAAGCCCGATGAGCAAGCGGTGCCATTCAACGGCCTGAGCCATGTGGAAAACCGCTATGGCCAGGGCGAGCAACTGCCGTTCATCGATGCCTGGATTGCCCAGTACGGTTTGCAGGCCTGGAGCCAGCGGCTGCTGGAAGTCACGGTGCCGCCGATCATTCATATGCTTTACGCCGAGGGCATCGGTATGGAGTCCCACGGTCAGAACATTGTGCTGATCACCAAGGACGGTTGGCCGCAACGCATTGCCCTCAAGGACTTCCACGACGGCGTGCGCTACTCCCCGGCGCACCTGGCGCGGCCGCAGCTGTGCCCGACCCTGGTGCCATTGCCCGCCAGCCATGCAAAGCTGAACCGCAACTCGTTCATCCTCACCGATGACGTGAATGCGGTACGGGATTTCTCCTGCGACTGTTTCTTCTTCATTTGCCTGGCGGAAATGGCGATTTTCCTGCGCCAGCACTATCAGCTGGATGAGACCCGCTTCTGGCAGATGACCGCCGACGTCATCACGGCTTACCAGGCTGCGCACCCGCAACACCGCGAGCGCTTTGCGTTGTTCGACGTGTTCGCACCGTCCTATGAGGTGGAGGAACTGACCAAGCGCCGCCTGCTGGGCGACGGGGAGCGGCGCTTCAAGTCGGTGCCCAATCCGCTGCACCCCTTCAGGCCGCAGACATGCTGAGAACCAATCAACTGAAGCTCAAGCTCGCTGCGGGACAGGCCGCCTATGGCCTGATCAGTTCGATTCCGTCGGCCATGGCGATCGAGTTGATCGCCGAGGCCGGTTACGACTTCGTGATCATCGACATGGAGCATGTGCTGATCAACCCGGAAACCGTGGAGCACATGATCCGCATGGCCGAAGCCTACGCCGTCACACCCTTGGTGCGGGTGGCGGACCTGAATCCGAAAACCCTGCTGCGCCTGCTCGACGGCGGCGCCCAGGGCATCGTGTTGCCGATGATCGAAAGCCCGGAGCAACTGGCCGATGCGATTGCCGCGTGCAAGTACCAGCCGTTGGGGCGGCGCAGCCTGAATGCCGGGCGCCCCGGTTCGTTTGGCAAACACAGCCTGGCCGAGTACGTGGGACTGGCCAACGAGCAAATCATGGTGGTGGCGATGATTGAAAGCGCCGAAGGCGTACGGCGTGCGGCGGACATCGCGGCGGTGCCCGGCCTGGACATGATCCTCGAAGGCGCGGCGGACCTGTCCCAGTCTCTTGGCACGCCCTGGCAGATCAACACGCCGGCGGTGCAACAGGCGCTGCTGGACACCTGGCAGGCGGCCCGCGATGCCGGCATTCCCTATTGCGCCATTCCCCGCCAACCCGACGACCACGCCCGCTGGCGTGCCCGAGGGGTGAACACCTTTGTACTGGGCGACGAGCGCGGCATCGCGTTTCGCGCCCTCCAGGGCCGCTTGGCCACACTTTCTTCAGAAGGACATGAATCAAGATGACTCGCCTGACCTCACAAGCCCTGGCCCAAGCCGCCGATATCGTCATGCAGGATCTGGTGGATTGCTTGCTGGCCGAACATTTCTTCGGCAGCGAGCCGTTGCCCCTGGCACGCATCGGCGACTGGCAGCAGGCCCACCCGACAGCGCCGGTGCTCGACGGGCTGACCCCGCAACAGTGCATCTGGGATTGGTGTTACGACCCGACCGAACAGCGCTTCATCAGCATTGCCCTGCGTGCGGGTATCACCCAACAGTGGGAAAAAGTGCCGGGTACAGCGGTGCTGGCCCGGCAGGAGGAACAATGGACCGTGCTCTCCCCGGAAGACTTCATGAAGCGGGTGTTCAGCGCGATGGCCGAACGCTTCAAGGACAACGATAAAGGGCTGGCGCTGTTTCTCGATGTGCTGCGCACCAGCGTCAAGCAGACGGCACTGTCCTTGTCCCATGCGGTAGATGACCGTGAGTTGATGGCCCAGGATCCGGCGACGTTCTTGCGCACCATGGAACAGTGGGCCTCGCTGCGCGACCGTCCCTATCACCCGCTGGCCAAGGCCAAGCAAGGGCTCGACGACGAGGAGTACCTGCGTTACCAGGCCGAGTTCGCCCGGCCGGTAGCCTTGAACTGGGTGGCGGTGGACCGCACGCTTCTGCAATGCGGTGAAGGCGTGGGAGACCTGGCGCAGTGTTATCCGGCACGTTATCTGTTGCCTGAACCTCTGCAGGCCCGGCTCGCCGGGGAAATGCAGTCACGGGGCCTGGCCGACAGCCACATCGCGCTGCCAGTCCACCCCTGGCAGTGGGACCACGTCCTCGACGAACAGCTGGGTGCGGTATTTGCCAAGGGCGACTGCCAGCGCCTGAGCTTCAATGAGGGTGATTTCTTCGCCACCTCATCGCTGCGCTCCATGACGCCGTGCTTCGACAGCGCCGACTACCTCAAGTTGCCAATGGCCATCCACTCCCTGGGCGCATCGCGCTACCTGCCAGCGGTGAAGATGATCAACGGCGGCCTGAGCGAAGCCTTGCTCCACGAGGTCCTGGACAAAGACGCGACCCTGCGTCACTCGCTGCACCTGTGCAACGAGGGCAAGTGGTGGGCGTTCATGCCACCCGAGGCCACGCTGTTCGATGAGGCACCGAGGCATCTGTCGGCTATGGTTCGGGGTTACCCGAGCGCATTGCTCAACGATGCCGATACCCGCCTGCTGCCCATGGCCGCCCTGGGCACGCCGCTGCCGGGCAGCAACCGCCACTTCTTCGATGACTGGATGCGGTATCGCAACCTGCCGGCGGACGCCGAGTCGGTCATGACCCTGTTCCGCGAACTGGCCCGCAGTTTCTTCGACATCAATCTGCGCATGTTCCGCCTCGGCATGCTGGGGGAAGTCCACGGCCAGAACGCTGTGCTGGTGTGGAAGGACGGCCATGCCGAAGGCTTGCTGCTGCGCGACCACGATTCGCTGCGGATCTTCGTGCCGTGGCTGGAGCGCAACGGCATGGCGGACCCGGTGTACCGCATCAAGAAAGGCCACGCCAACACGCTGTACCACGCGCGTCCTGAAGACCTGTTGTTCTGGCTGCAGACCCTGGGCATCCAGGTCAACATGCGCGCAATCATGGACACCCTGGCGCAGGTCTATTCGATGCCGGTGAGCTGTTTGTGGCAGGCCCTGCGGGACGTGCTGGACGAGTTGATCGAGACCATCGACTTCGACGCCGAGACCCGGGCGATGCTCAAGGCGCAACTGTTCGACGCACCGAACTGGCCGCAGAAGCTGTTGCTCACGCCCATGATCGAGCGGGCCGGTGGGCCGGGCAGCATGCCGTTCGGCAAGGGCGAGGTGGTCAACCCGTTCCGCCGGCTGTCGCTGGAGGCCTGAGGGCATGGCGGTCACTCGCATGCTCGGGATTAAACCGGCATTCGCCGCCGATGCCTGCCGGTTTACGGCCGGCGAATGGGCCGTGCTCAGCGGTCCCTTGCGGCTGAAACCGGCAGGAGAACGCGATTCGTCGCGTTCCCTGGCGGCCCATGAGCTGTTGAATGGCGGTGTGTGCCTGCGGCTGTTGGACGAGCTGACGCCGGTCCTTGGCTCACCGTCCCGGGCAATCACCGCCTCGCTGCTGAGCAAGCGAATGTCGTTCCTCACCACCAACACTTGCCTGTATGCGCTGTTGGCCTGTGACAAGGGGCTGCGGATGTCCTTGGACAACAGCGTCATCGAATACGGTCACGACGAGGGACGCTGGACCTCGTCGATGCCATTGCTGGACCTGGAGCCCTGGACCTATGCCGTCGGCGAGCGGCAGGCCTGGCGTGAAGCGGTGGTCGGCAGCCTGTTCGCCGGGCTGCTCAAGCCATTGTGGGATCGGTTCGCCCAGGTCAGCGGCATCTCCCGACGCATCCTCTGGGAAAACACGGCGGTGCGGGTCTATTCGCTGTATGAAAAACGCATGGACAGCTTGCGGGACCCGTCCACGCGCCGGCGCATCGATGCCGACTTCGACTGGCTGCTGAACCAGGCCGATCCTGGGCTGTTCGGCCTGGATTACAACCCGTTGCAGCATTTTCGTCGCGCCCCCATGCCCCTTGCCGATGGAGGCTGTCGGCGATTGCGGCGCACGTGCTGTTTCTATTACCAAGCAAGCAACCCGGTCGAATACTGTTCGGCCTGCCCGTTGCTGCGCAAGAGAACAAGACATGAATGATTCAATCACGCCAGCGGAGCTCACTGAGTCGCTGTTGGCACAGTACCGGGGTATCGCTTCGTCCACCCTGGGGCACTTCACCGACAGCGGTTACCTGCGGGGTATTCGCCCGCTGTTCGATAACCTGCGCATGCTCGGCAGGGTGGTCACGGTCAGGCTCTTCACACCCGACGGCAGTGTCTTGCGCGAAGCCTTGTTGTTGAGCGAGCCGGGGGATGTGCTGGTGGTGGAATGCGTGGGTGACCCCGATTGCGCTTGCTGGGGAGAATTGCGCACCCTGGCCGGCCTGATCAAAGGCCTGGCCGGCGTCGTGGTGTGCGGCGCGGTGACCGATGTGGCCGCCCTGCGGGCCCATCGCCTGCCGGTGTTCAGTCGCAGTGTCAGCGCTTTCACAACCCGCAGCCTTGGGCTCGGCGGCGAAGTCAATCAGCCGATCCGGGTGTCGGGTGTCACTGTGCATCCGGGCGACCTTGCCATCGGCGATGACGACGGTGTGTTCATCCTCGGGGTGCAACAGGCCATCGATCTGCTGCCCAAACTACTGACGAAAGAACAGGCGGATCGGCAGAAAAGAACCGAGTTTCTGCAACGGATTTAGTGGCCTGTGTGGTTGATTCGCGCACTCAAATCAACCGTACAGGTCACTAGCGCTGAGCGTCAGGCGTCGCGGAACAAGTCGTGGGCGTCCAGCAAGCGCCAGGCGATTTCCGGGCGTTTTTCCAGCCCGCGGCGAATGGCGGCCGGGATCGATTGGCGAATCTTGCGGCAGAGACCGGGTTGTTCCTGGAACTCGATGGCGATACCGCGCATGGTCCGGACTTCGTTATAGCCCGGCTCGATGGTCAAGCGGATGCCCAGGTTTTCGTAAAGCCGCTGTTGCAACCGTTCGAGCTCGGCCAGGTCCTGGATGTTTTCCAGCCGTTCGAGCAGGCGCTTTTCTTCCTGACGGTTCAGGCAAAGGATGCGCAAGTCGCTGCCCGCCGTTTCCAGCAATGCATCGCGCCCGCAGTCGCAGACGCCAGGCGGGCAGGGGGGGCGGATCGGAATCGACGCGGTCATGGGCTCCACAAATCCGGGTACGACGAAACTGCCGTTGAGTCCATCGGCGGTCCAGGCAATGTGATGCCTGGCGATATTGGGGTCAACCCTGTCATATGGCCGCCGGTCTGTCACCTGGCATGGCCCGCTCGTCTGTTTATCCGCCGATCCGATCAAATTTTTCCAACACGGGCACCCTCAAGAAAGACAGGCACGTTACGGTCCGCTCCGTCATCGGCACCGCGACGGCCCCGTGGCAAGCATAAGGAGAGTCCGATCGATGCAAGCGAATCTGTCTACATTACCGTTGCTGGAAGAGTTGCTGATGGCCCGCGGACCCGGCGGACAGGAAGACGAAGTCCGGCAAATCTGCCTGCGGGAACTGGAACCCCATTGCGACAAGACCTGGGTCGACCCGGCCGGCAACGTGATCGGCTTGATCAAGGGAGCCGTCAGCGGTAGCGGCCGCCAAACGCCGGTCAGGGTCATGGCGCATCTGGACGAAATCGCCATGCTGGTCAAACGCGTCGAACCCGATGGAACACTTCGGGTAGTGGCCTTGGGAGGTGCTAACCCGATCAACTTCGGCGTGTGCCCGGTGGACATCCTGGGCGATCGGGATTTCATCCCGGGTGTGTTGTCGTTCGGCTCCATGCACAGCACGGCCGAAACCCATCAGGGGGCGGATGTCCTGTCCGGGAATGTGCACTGGGAAGATGTCCACGTGATCACCCGTTGTTCCCGGGAACAATTGCACAGGCACGGTGTGCGCCCTGGCACGCGGGTGGTGCTGAGCCAGCACTGGCGCCGGCCGTTTCGGGTGGGCGATGCCATTGCCGCGCACTTTCTCGACGACCGTGCGCCGATGGTCGCGACCCTGCAGGCTGCCGCGCTGTTGGCCGAGCGCCGGGCGGAACTGACCGGTGAAGTGTATTTCGTGTTCAGCACCCTGGAAGAGGAGTCCAATGCCGGAGCACTGTATGCCGCCGCCCACCTGCCGGGCGAGGTGACCGTTGCCGTCGAGGTCGGGCCGGTAGTGCAAGAGTATGGAACCCGGTTGAGCGTCAACCCGATCATCAATACGGGGGACGAAAAAGGCTGCTACAGCCGCAATATCGTCGACCAGTTGTACCGTGCCGGCGAACGCAGCGGCCTGGAGCCGCAATTCGCCTTCCTGGTGGACTTTGCCAGTGATGCCAGCGCCGTCATGGGCAGTGGCGTGTCGGCCATGGGAGGTTGTATCGCGATACCCACGGAAAACACCCATGGGTATGAGCTGATCCTGGAAGGCAGCATTGAAGCCTGCGCGGCGACGTTGCTGGAGTTCCTGCTCAATCGATGAGGCCCTGCGGCCAGTGAACCCTATGGTGTGCGAGCCTGCTCGCGATGACGGCGGAACCTTCAACACAGGAGCAAGCAGATCCACCGCTATCGCGAGCAGGCTCGCTCCCACAATGGGCCAAGGTGCCAGCAGGATTTGAGTCCCACCGCAGGTTCTCTGTGGGAGCGAGCCTGCTCGCGATGACGGCGACACATTCAACACTGGAGCGGGCAGACCCACCGCTATCGCGAGCAGGCTCGCTCCCACAATGGGCCAAGGTGCCAGCAGGATTTGAGTCCCACCGCAGGTTCTCTGTGGGAGATTCTATGGTGCAGGGCTAGCCCCTAAATGCCTTTTGGTAGGTATTCGCTCTGGTTCTTCAACAGAGCGAATGCCACTCGCGCAAGCTTGCGGGCCAGTGCTACCAGTGCTTGGGTTGTGCTAAATCCTCGAGCCCTTAGGGCCTCATAAAATCCCTTCCACGCCGCGGTGCGGCTCGCCGACATCGCGGCGTTGTGCATCAAGCGACGCGCCTCTGGATCACCTCGTTTAGACAAGCAACGGCGCCCCTTCTTTTTCCCTGAGTCCGCGATGCGCAAGTCCAAGCCCAGAAAAGCGATGAAAGCATCGGCATTCCTGAAGTCCCCACGCTGAAACGATGCGATTAAACGGGCACCACTCAACAAGCCGATGCCTTCGACTTTCATGCAACGCTTGAGCTGATGACCCAAACCGGCTTGTTCCAACTGCGTCTGAATGGTTTTCTCGAGCAGGGTTTCCAGTCTTTGCATAGCGTTTATCTGGCTTTTGAAAGCCGCTTCGAGCAACGGCTCGTTCGCCCAGCTTTGCTTGAGGCTGACACGCGCCTGAACCAGAGCTGCGCGGCGCCGGAAAAGGCTTATAAGTCGGCAATAAAGGGGTGATGGCGGGACCCAAGGGTGCAACAGATGGCCCTCGTTGTTTAAATAACGAGCCAACAACCGAGCATCTAAGGCATCTGTTTTAGCGCGCACTTTCACGCCCTTGCGGTAATGACTGAGCTCGTAACCGTCGATTATGTAGATCACACAGCCTTGCGCATAGGCCAGATCGGCGAATTCCTGGTGATAGGTATTGGTCGCTTCAATGGCAACATCCACTGGCGCGGGCAACGCCTTGAGCCATTTCTTGATCGCAGCTTTGGTGTTGGGGATTGTTTCGAGCCGGTCAGATTCGGCGTGATAAATCACCAACTCATCCTTGGCGACATCGACACCTACGATTGGCTGGGTGATGGCGATGGGCATTGCCATTGAAAATCCTCCGGGCTAAGGTTTGAACACTTGAAGGGTTCACCCAGAGGCGCAGGCTTGTTCCTATCGTCGGTCTAGGCCAGATGCATTCTTTATCGGCGCTTGGGTGAAAGGAGGAGGGGCGAAATCTCCCACGGTCTGTACTGCTGCTAACAGTCAGAATCGAGCCTTGTCCCTCCTCCTCCCTTCAAGTCCTACCATACAAGCGAGCCTGCTCGCGATTGCGATGTGTCAACCAACATCAATGCTGCTGACCTGACGCCATCGCGAGCAGGCTCGCTCCCACAATTGATCGGGGACAGCCGGAAAAGACAAGTCGGCTGCCAGGTCGCCTCGCGAGCAAGCTTTGCTCCTACAAGTGGATTCAGGTTCAGCCGGAAAAGCCAGACCGCCTCGCTTTGGCTTTGGCTTTTGATCTTAGATGCCCCGTAAACCACAAGGGCCGAACGCAGGCGTTGCGCAGTGGGCATCACGGCATGGATGCCGGGATAGCCGCGCTGGGCCATGAATGGCCCTTCGCGGCGGGCCCACGGAGCAATGCCGGAGCGAGGGAACACCGAGCCTTGGCGAGGTGCCCAGTGGTGGGGCAAAGACTTTTTGGTTACTTTTGGGGCGCTTGCCAAAAGTGACCCGCCGTAAGGGCGGAACCATAAGCAGCCATTACCAAAGAAACGGATATGTACACTAATCCTTACTTCACCACCTTAAGACTAGGCCGACCACTAGGCCGCGGCGGCTCATCATCCGGTGGCGGCAGGTCATCATCCACCTCGTACTCTTCCTCGCCATCCATCGGCGTTTCCAGCTCAAACACCATGCCCTGGCCATTCTCCCGGGCATAAATCCCCAGGATCGAAGCAATAGGCACATACAGCGTGTGGGGCACACCGCCGAAGCGGCCTTCGAAGCTCACGGCATCGTTGTCCATATGCAGATGGCGTACGGCTGCCGGCGATACGTTCAGGACAATCTGCCCGTCATTGGCAAACCCCTGCGGAACCTGTACCGATGGATACTCGGCATTGACCAGCATGTGCGGGGTGCAATCATTGTCCACAATCCACTCGTAGAGCGCGCGGACCAGATAAGGTCGACTGGAGTTCATAGCGGCTCCCTAAGCCTTAGCGCATGTCGCGTTCGACACCAGACAGACTCGCCTGGAAAGTCTCACGCGCAAATTGGCGCTCCATATAATCAAGCAGCGGCTTGGCTGGCCGCGGCAATTCGATACCCAGAATCGGCAAACGCCAGAGTATGGGCAATAGGCAGCAATCCACCAGACTTTGTTCCTCACTGAGGAAAAACGGCTTATCGATGAACAGCGGCGATACGCCTGTCAGGCTTTCACGCAATTCCTTGCGCGCCACGACCCGCGCCGGCTCCTTGGTCCGCGAATCCAGGATCAGATCCACCAACCCGCACCAATCACGCTGAATGCGATGGATCAGCAGGCGGCTGTTGGCACGCGCCACAGGGTATACCGGCAGCAAGGGCGGATGCGGGTAGCGCTCATCCAGGTATTCCATCACCACCGTCGACTCCCACAATGCCAGGTCACGATCGACCAGCGTGGGCAGGCTGCCATAGGGGTTCACTTCAATCAGCTTCGGCGGCTGACGGCCAGCCTCAACGTAGATGATCTCGGCGCTGACACCCTTTTCTGCCAGTACGATACGTACCCGGTGGGAATAGTGGTCGGCGGGGTCGGAGTAACAGGCCAACCGATTGGTCACGCCCATGGCGATCCTCCTCGCTTGTTGAAATTTTAGAAAGAAAAACAAGCGCGCCCAGAGGGCGTCTCCCGTAACACCTGGCTTACCAGGCTCGTTACACCTTCAGAGACGCCCTTGGGCGCGCACGATTAACAGCAACAGCTTACAGCTTTATCAATGCACGTCTTTCCAGTATTCACGCTTGAGCAGGTAAGCGAATACGAAGAAGAACGCCAGGTACAGCAATACATACGTACCGATGCGCTGATGTTGCAGCTTCACCGGGTTGGCCGAGTAGGCCAGGAACGTCACCAGATTCTTGACCTTCTCGTCGAACTGCTCAGGCGTCAAGGCGCCACTGTTCGGCACGATGGTCAGCTGATCGCAGGCTTCATGAGTCAGGGCGGTGCCGGTCAACGGGTCGAATTGCTTCTTGCCGTTCTCGACGATCTGCACCTGTTTGCAGCCTACCACCTGACGCCCCTGCAGGCCGACCAGGACGTTCGGCATGCCGACATTCGGGAAGACCTTGTTGTTCACGCCCCATGGACGCGCAGGATCTTCATAGAACGAACGCAGGTAGCCATAGAGCCAGTCGGTACCGCGCACACGGGCGACCAGGGTCAGGTCCGGCGGCGCAGCGCCGAACCAGGTCTTGGCATCTGCCGGCTGCATGCCGACGGTCATGTGGTCCCCCAGCTTGGCGCCGGTGAACACCAGTTTCTCGAGCATCAGCTCATGGGGGATGCCCAGGTCATCGGCCACGCGCTCGTAACGCTGGAACTTGGCACTGTGGCAACCCATGCAGTAGTTGGCGAACGTACGCGCGCCGTCCTGCATGGCGGCTTTATCGGAAACGTCGATATCGACTTTTTCCAGCTCTGGACCACCGTGTTCGGCCGCGAAGGACAAGACAGGCATGGCAGCAAGAATCAGTACAGCAAATAGCTTTTTCATCAGCCAGTCACCCTTTCCGGAACCGGTTTTGTCTTCTCGAGCCTGGTATAGAACGGCATCAGAATGAAGTAGGCGAAGTACAGGAACGTACAGACCTGCGACAGCAACGTACGCTCCGGTGTTGGTGCCAGCACGCCCAGTACACCCAGGATCATGAACGAGATGCAGAACACCACGAGCCAGATCTTGCTCAGCCAGCCTTTGTAGCGCATCGACTTGACCGGGCTGCGGTCCAGCCACGGCAGGACGAACAGCACGGCGATGGCCGCGCCCATGGCGATAACACCCATCAACTTGTCCGGGATCGCCCGCAGAATCGCGTAGAACGGCGTGAAGTACCAGACCGGGGCAATGTGCTCAGGGGTCTTGAATGCGTTCGCCTGTTCAAAGTTCGGCTTCTCAAGGAAGTAGCCGCCCATCTCCGGGAAGAAGAACACGATCGAGCAGAAGATGAACAGGAACACCACTACGCCGACGATATCTTTCACGGTGTAGTACGGGTGGAAGGCGATGCCATCCAACGGTACGCCGTTTTCGTCCTTGTGCTTCTTGATGTCCACACCATCGGGGTTGTTCGAGCCGACTTCGTGCAGCGCCAGGATGTGCAGCACCACCAGGCCGAGGATCACGATCGGCAGGGCTACCACATGCAAGGCGAAGAAGCGGTTCAGGGTAATGCCCGAGATCAGGTAATCACCACGGATCCACTGGGTCAGGTCGTTACCGATGACCGGAATCGCGCCGAACAGCGAGATGATCACCTGGGCCCCCCAGTAGGACATCTGGCCCCACGGCAGCAGGTAACCCATGAAGGCCTCGGCCATCAGCGCCAGGTAGATCAACATGCCGAAGACCCATACCAGCTCACGGGGCTTCTGGTACGAACCGTAGAGCAGGCCACGGAACATGTGCAGGTAAACCACGATGAAGAACGCCGAAGCGCCAGTTGAGTGCAGCAGACGCAGGATCGAGCCGTACTCGACGTCACGCATGATGTACTCGACGGAAGCGAACGCTTCTTCAGCCGACGGGGTGTAGCTCATGGTCAGCCAGACACCGGTAACGATCTGGTTGACCAGAACGAGCAATGCCAGGGAGCCAAAGAAATAGAAGAAGTTGAAGTTTTTCGGAGCGTAGTACTTGCTGAGATGGTCTTCCCACATCTTGGTCGCGGGGAAGCGCGCATCAACCCAATCCATAAGTTTGCTCATCACGCTTTCTCCGTGTCGACGCCGATGACAATGATCTCATCCGACTCATAGGAATGCGGGGGAACTGGCAGGTTCAGAGGTGCAGGTTGCGATTTGTAGACGCGACCCGCCAGGTCGTAGTGGGAGCCGTGGCAAGGGCAGAAATAGCCCCCTACCCAGTCCTTGCCCAGATCGGCAGGGGCCACTTCGGGACGGAACGTTGGCGAGCAACCCAAGTGCGTGCAGATTCCGATCAGCAGCAGGATTTCCGGCTTGATCGAACGCACTTCAGGATTGACGTATTCCGGTTGGACCGAGTTCTTGGAAAAGGGATCGGACAGCTGGCCCTCGATCTTTTTCAGATTCCCCAGGATTTCCTCTGTACGGCGGACGATGAACACCGGCTGGCCGCGCCACTCAGCAATCATCTGCTGGCCTGGCTCGATCTTGCTGACATTCACTTTCACCGGTGCACCTGCAGCTTTCGCCTTGGCACTGGGAAACCATGACCCCACGAACGGGACCGCAGCCCCCACCGCTCCTGCAGCACCCACCACGGATGTGGCTGCTACCAGGAAGCGACGCCGGCCTGCATTCACGCCGTCATTGCTCATTCAGTCCTCTCCCATCAGCTTTGTGGCCTGTTAGATCAGGCGTCTACTAAGTAAAAATCTGAACTTATAAAAATTTTGCCGAATGGTAATGAAAACCCCCAATTCTGACAAGGTAATTACCAAGCGACCATACCGCCAAGCCTTGTAGTATAGGGGGTCTACGAATGTGGCAAGTTGTCACAGAGCATTTATTTCGCCCATAAAAAAACGCCCAGCTCCGTGAGGAACTGGGCGCCTTTTGAAAGCGGAAGCGAAAATTAACGCTTCGAGTACTGCGGACGCTTACGCGCTTTACGCAGACCGACTTTCTTACGTTCAACTTCGCGAGCGTCGCGAGTAACGAAGCCAGCTTTGCGCAGGGCGCTACGCAGGGTCTCGTCGTAGTCCATCAGAGCGCGAGTGATGCCGTGGCGGATTGCGCCAGCCTGACCACTTACACCACCACCGATAACGGTGACGTAGATGTCGAATTTTTCGACGGTCTCGGTCAGTTCCAGCGGCTGACGAACTACCATGCGGGCAGTTTCGCGGCCGAAGAAGTTATCCAGGGAGCGGTTGTTGATGGAGATGTTACCAGTGCCCGGACGCAGGAAAACGCGTGCGGTTGCAGTCTTGCGACGGCCAGTGCCGTAATTTTGAGTCGCCGACATAATGAACTATTCCGTTAAAACTTCAGTTCTTGGGGCTGCTGAGCAGTATGAGGGTGAGCAGCGCCCGCATAAACCTTCAGCTTACGATACATGTCGCGACCCAGCGGGTTCTTAGGCAGCATGCCTTTAACCGCGGTCTC
This sequence comes from Pseudomonas corrugata, assembly GCF_001269905.1. Taxonomy (GTDB): domain Bacteria; phylum Pseudomonadota; class Gammaproteobacteria; order Pseudomonadales; family Pseudomonadaceae; genus Aquipseudomonas; species Aquipseudomonas corrugata. The sequence goes on from NZ_LHVK01000006.1 coordinate 208,240, forward strand.
GATCACGCGCTCAGGGGCTTTGGCGATCAGCTTTTCAAAGTTGATCGACTTGATGCCGCCCGGAAAACCGGAGTGGGAGTAGTACATTTTGTCAGTGGTTTTAGCGCCAGTAACACGTACTTGCTCAGCATTGATCACGACGATGTAGTCACCGGTGTCAACGTGAGGGGTGTACTCAGGCTTGTGCTTGCCACGCAGACGGCTCGCGATTTCGGTGGCCAGACGACCCAGGGTCTGACCAGCAGCGTCGACGACGAACCAGTCGCGCTGTACTGTTTCCGGTTTAGCAGTAAAAGTTTTCATTCTTTATAGCCTCAGGGGCCGCCCTGTAAATTAGACGGCGGATCTTACTGAATAGTGCGTACTTTGACAAGTCAAAGGCAGCCGGATACAGACGCTTTCGGGGGCTCGGGTCGGCGCGTCCGTTCAACGGCAAGATTCTTCGGCGGCGGCGCATCACTTCCACTGCAGAAAGAGGTGCGCAATTATGCAGATTGCGAAAAATATTTCAACCTGCTTTTATGATTGTTTTGCCCAAGGAGTACCCGATGGACTATCGCCAGCTAGGCCGTACCGATCTGAACGTGAGCGCCCTGTGCCTCGGAACCATGACCTGGGGTGAACAGAACAGCGAGGCCGAGGCTTTCGCCCAGATCGAACGCGCCAAGGGTGCCGGCATCAATTTCATCGACACCGCCGAGATGTACCCGGTCCCGCCCAAGGCCGAGACCTATGCCACCACCGAGCGCTACATCGGCAACTATTTCAAAAGCCGTGGAGACCGTGCCGACTGGATCCTGGCGAGCAAGATCGCCGGCCCCGGCAACACCATCGATTACATCCGCGACAAGCATCTCAAGCACAACCGCCGCCACATTGTCGAAGCGCTGGACGCCAGCCTCAAGCGCCTGCAAACAGACTGGATCGATCTTTACCAGTTGCACTGGCCGGAGCGCAGCACCAATTTCTTTGGGCAACTGGGCTACACACACAAGGCCGATGAGGACTTCACCCCACTGGAGGAAACCCTCGAGGCCCTCGATGAACAGGTCCGTGCCGGCAAGATCCGCCATATAGGCCTGTCCAACGAGACGCCATGGGGCACCATGAAATTCCTCGCCCTGGCCGAAGCCCGTGGCTGGCCGCGAGCGGTGTCGATCCAGAATCCGTACAACCTGCTCAACCGCAGCTTCGAGATCGGCCTGGCGGAAGTCGCCCTTCGCGAGCAGTGCGGGCTGCTGGCCTATTCACCGCTGGCGTTCGGCTTCCTGTCGGGCAAATATGAGGGCGGTGCACGGCCGGCCAAGGGCCGCCTGACGCTCTATAGCCGCTTCATGCGCTACTTCAACCCACAATCGGAAGCGGCTTGCAGCCGTTATGTGGCGCTGGCCCGTGAACACGGCCTGGATCCGGCGCAAATGGCCCTGGCGTTCGTCACGCAACAACCGTTCGTGACCAGCAACATCATCGGCGCAACCACCCTTGAACAACTGGACAGCAATGTCGCCAGCTTCGACCTGAAGCTGTCGGACGAAGTGCTGGCGGGGATCGAGGCGATTCACAGGGATCAGCCGAATCCTGCTCCTTGATTGACCCATCGACCCAATCGCGAGCAGGCTCGCTCCCACAAGGGTTGCTGATCGTTCCCACGCTCTGCGTGGGAATGCATCTGGTGACGCCCGCGTCACCAGAGCGGAACGCAGAGCGTCCCTGGCGGCGTTTCCACGCAGAGCGTGGGAACGATCACCCCAAGAGCACAACGCAATCAAAGCGACCGCGCAATGATCTCCTTCATGATTTCATTGGTCCCCGCATAGATCCGCTGCACCCGCGCATCCGCCCACGCCCGGGCCACCGGATACTCCCACATGAAGCCGTAGCCGCCATGCAACTGCACGCATTCGTCGAGCACCTTGCATTGCAGGTCCGTGCCCCAGTACTTGGCCATCGCTGCCGTCGGCACGTCGAGCTTGCCCTGCAGGTGCAATTCCAGGCAGCGGTCGACAAAGACCCGGCCGATCTGGATCTCGGTGGCCATTTCCGCCAGTTTGAAGCGGGTGTTCTGGAAGTCCGCTATGGATTTACCGAAAGCCTTGCGATCGCGGGTGTAGTCCAGCGTCCACTGCAGCGCCGCTTCGGCCGAGGCCAGGCCACCGATCGCGACAGTCAGGCGCTCCTGGGGTAATTCCTGCATCAGGTAGGCAAACCCCATTCCGGCCTGACCTAGCAGGTTCTCCTTCGGCACGCGGACATCCTGGAAGAACAGTTCCGACGTGTCCTGAGCCTTCATTCCGACTTTCTCCAGGCGCTTGCCCTTCTCAAAACCAGGCGTGCCCGCTTCCACCAGGAACAGGCTGGTTCCCTTGGCGCCGGCTTTCGGATCGGTCTTGGCGACCACGATCACCAGGTCAGCGAGAAAGCCATTGGTAATGAAGGTCTTCGAACCATTGATGATGTATTCATCGCCGTCCAGTACCGCTGTGGTTTTCACTCCTTGCAGGTCGGAACCTGCCCCGGGTTCGGTCATGGCGATGGCCGTGACCATTTCGCCGGAGACCAGTTTCGGCAGGTATTTATGCTTCAACGCTTCGCTGCCGTAATGCAGGATGTATGGCGCAACGATATCGGAGTGCAGTGAAAAGCCGATACCCGTCAGCCCCAGACGGCCGATCTCCTCTATCACCACCGTACTGTAGAGAAAGTCCGCGTCGAGCCCGCCATAAGCTTGCGGCAGATGCGAACACAGCATCCCCGCCTCCCCGGCCTTGTTCCAGAGTCGACGATCAACATGCCCCTGCTTCTCCCATTGGCTGTGGTACGGCACAGCCTCTTTTTCCAGGAACGTTCGCACGCTGTCGCGAAACAGTTCGTGCTCGGGACTGAACAGGGTTCTCGGGATCATGGCGCACCTTCGGTTACTGTTGGATGGGGTTATCCGACAGAGCCTAAGCCTGGGATGTGCCATAGGACACTGGACACATCCGACAAAAAATAAGACGATCCAGCCGTCTGGTGACCACTTTCCCCTATAAAAACAAGATGAAATTATGTCTATGCAACCCTCCACGCCCTTGCGGCGCGTCAGTATCCTCGCAGTCGACCGGGTTTTCGCTTTCACCCTCATGCAGGCCAAGGACTTCTTCCACCTGGCCAGCCTGCGCTACGGCAAACAACTGGGCCAGGGCCTGACACCGGCGTTTGAGATCCGCCTGGTCAGCCCTGATGGCAAACCGGTAAACAGCTTCAGCGAAGTGATCATGCCGGTGGATGGTGGCCTGGAAAACACCGATGTGATTATCCTGCCGGCGTTCTGGGATGACTTCCCCACCCTTTGCCAACGCTATCCCCAGGTCCTGCCCTGGCTGCGGGAACAGCACGCTCGCGGCGCCGTACTGTGCGGCGAGGCCACTGGCGTGTTCTGGCTTGCCGAGGCCGGGCTGCTCGATGGCAAGGAAGCCACGACCTACTGGCGCTTCTTCAACGCCTTCAGGGAGCGTTTTCCCCAAGTACACCTGAACCAGGACAAGCACCTGACCGACGCCGACAACCTGTTCTGCGCAGGCGGCACGACTTCGGTGTGCGACCTATACATCTACCTCATCGAACGCTTCTGCGGCGCCAACGTGGCCCAAGCCGTGGCGCGGGACATCCTGTATGAAGTGCAGCGCAATTATTCACCGGGCAGGATCGGTTTCGGCGGTCAGAAGCTCCACCAGGACGTGATCATCCTGCAGATCCAGCACTGGCTCGAAGAGCACTTCGCCGACAAGTTCCGTTTCGAGGACGTCGCCCGGGAACACGGCATGAGCATTCGCAATTTCATGCGCCGCTTCCAGACCGCTACAGGTGACAAACCGCTGCATTACCTGCAGCGGCTGCGCATCGAAACCGCCAAGGGTCTACTCTCCGGCAGCCGCAAGAGCATCAAGACCATCAGCTACGAAGTCGGCTACGACGACGCGAGCTTCTTCGCACGGCTGTTCCGCCAACACACAGACCTGTCGCCGAACCAGTACCGGCAGCAATTCCAGCAGGCGGCGTAAGGCTTCGGACCCCACGCCCCCCTGTGGGAGCGAGCCTGCTCGCGATGACGGCGGCACATTCAGAATCGTAGCAAGCTGACCCACCGCCATCGCGAGCAGGCTCGCTCCCACAGGGTTATGCGGTGGATCAGCCATAAAAAAGGCCTGCAATCGCAGGCCCTTTGTGTTTTCCGAATCAGCCTAAGGCTTGTGCGCCCGCGACAGGAACTCGTGGGACTGCATTTCCAGCAGGCGACTCAGGGTCCGCTGGAATTCGAACGTCAGGCGCCCCCCAGTGTAGAGGTCCTTGAGTTCGACTTCGGCCGAGATGATCAGCTTCACGTTACGGTCGTAGAACTCGTCGACCATGTTGATGAAGCGACGGGCGATGTCGTCGGTGGTAACGCTCATCTGTTCGACGCCGCTGAGCAGTACGGCGTGGAAGATCTTGCCCAGTTCGATGTAGTCGTTCTGGCTGCGTGGGCCATCGCACAGTTCACGGAAATCGAACCAGGCCACATCGTCACAGGTGCGGACTGCGCGGATCTCGCGATTCTCGATCATCAGCACATCGTTCTCGACAGCCTGGGTGCATTCCGGCGTCAAGGCGCGGAAGCTCTTGCGCAGGCTTTCTTCGGCAGCGGCATCCAGTGGGTAATGGAACAGCTCCGCCTGTTCGAGATGGCGCAAGCGATAGTCGACGCCGCTGTCGACGTTGACGATTTCGGTGTGTTCCTTGATCAACGCAATGGCCGGCAGGAAGCGCGCCCGTTGCAGACCGTCCTTGTACAAGCCGTCCGGCACGATGTTCGACGTGGCGACCAGGGTCACGCCGTTCCTGAACAGCTCTTCCATCAGGGTGCCGAGGATCATGGCATCGGTGATGTCGGACACGAAGAACTCATCGAAGCAGATCACCCGCGTTTCATTGGCGAAACGTTTGGCGATGATGGTCAATGGGTTCTTCTCGCCACCCAAGGTCTTCATCTCTTCATGCACACGCTTCATGAAGCGGTGGAAGTGCGTACGGGTCTTTTCCTTGAAAGGCAGTGCCTCGAAGAAAGTGTCCACCAGGTAGGTCTTGCCACGCCCCACACCGCCCCAGAAGTACAGGCCCCTGACCGGCGCCAGCTCCTTCTTGCCGAACAGTTTTCCCAACAAGCCCGGCTTGTTGCTCGACGCGGCGATCAGGTCGTCGTACAGGCGCTGCAAGTGCCGCACGGCCGTTTCCTGGGCTGCGTCGTGGAAGAACTCCGGGCGTTTCAGATCAGCTTGATATCGTTCTAGGGGCGTCATATTCGTTAGCAAGGCAACAAAAACGGGCCGTCACTGTAGCGACGGCCCGTAAGAATGGCAATCGGCCCTTATCGGGTCGTGCCGTTGATTTATTCCTGGGCGGGTTTCAGCGCAGCGTGCAGCGCTTCAATAGCAGCGTCTCTTGCCGCACTGTCAGCGAATACCGGGCTTTCGCCGATATACTCACCGAGCATCCAGACGCGAAAGCTGAGCTCTTCACTGTGTACTTCGTACACTTCGCCAAGTTGCAGGACTTTGGTCACTCGACCAGCCGTTTTGCCATCTTCAAAACGACTCGACAACAGCAGCTCTTCTCCATCCGCCGACAACAGGCGGAAGCGGAAACTGCCGTCGTCTTCCCGGAAGCTGACAAAGCGCGCCGCCTTGACCGCTTTCTTCTTCGTGCCGGCCGCCACCTGAACCTGGCTGACGAATGAACGCAGGCCAACGGCTTCACGCAGTTCGGCAAGGAACGGCGTCGCCACGGCCCGGGCTTTTTTCGCGCCCAACTGCAGGATGTCTTCAAGATCCGCCGGCCGCTCGATCAACTGGTGATAACGCTCGCGGGACTCACCCAACTCGCTATCGAGCAACTGGAACAGACGACTCTTCGCTTCTCCCCAGCCCAGGCCCTGCAACAGCTCGCTGCGGAACTCGGCTGACTGGGCCGGGGTGGCGAAGGCCTGGAACAGTGTAAACAGGTGCGAATTGTCCGGGTCCTTCGCCTCACCCGGTGCTCGGGAGTCGGTGACGATCCGCGAAATCGCGTCCTTCATGTCCTTGGCGCTGCTGAACAACGGAATGGTGTTGTCGTAGCTCTTGGACATCTTGCGACCATCGAGCCCCGGCAGCGTAGCGACGCTTTCTTCGATCAGCGCTTCGGGCATGGTGAAAAATTCCTTGCCCTGGCCAAACAAGTGGTTGAAGCGCTGGCCGATGTCCCGAGCCATTTCCACATGCTGGATCTGGTCGCGACCGACCGGCACCTTGTGGGCGTTGAACATCAGGATGTCAGCGGCCATCAGCACCGGATAGCTGTACAGGCCCATGGTAATGCCGGCGTCCGGGTCTTCGCCGGCCTCGACGTTCTTGTCCACCGAGGCCTTGTAGGCATGGGCGCGATTGAGCAGGCCCTTGGCGGCGACACAGGTCAACAGCCAGGTCAGTTCCGGGATCTCGGGGATATCGGACTGGCGATAAAAGGTCACGCGATCCACGTCCAGGCCACCGGCCAGCCAGGTCGCGGCGATTTCCAGCCGCGAGCGCTGGATGCGTAGCGGGTCATCGCACTTGATCAGGGCGTGGTAGTCGGCCAGGAAGTAGAACGAATCGGCATTGCTGTCGCGGCTGGCGAGAATCGCCGGGCGGATGGCGCCGGCATAGTTGCCCAGGTGCGGGGTGCCAGTGGTGGTGATGCCGGTCAGGATACGGGTACGAGTCGTCATGAATTATCGCTTGTCAGACTGCTGTCAATTCGAAAGGCGCGGCAGGAGCAGATCCTTGAGATCGGTCAGCTTGCCATGAAAAAAGTGTCCGCATTCTGCCACTTTCAGCAGCTCATGGGGGCGTTGGAGCGCATCGGACCAATCGTAGACCAGTTGGGGATCGACGACTTCATCATTTTCCGGCTGGATCACCGTCAACGCGCCGCTCTTCGCCAAAGGCGACTGCTCGTCCAGGCGCATCACCGCCGGGGCCACCATGAACAGGTGCTTGAGCGATTGCCCCTGGGCTTCGAGCCGCCCACCCAGACTGGCAGCAACGAAGCCGCCGAAGGAAAAACCGAAGAGGCTCAAGGGCAGTTGCGGGTGTTTTTCCCGCAGCCATGCGGCGGCGGCCTCGGCGTCGTCCACTTCACCGGTCCCCATGTCATGGCTACCGGCACTGGCGCCGACGCCGCGATAATTGAAACGCAATGTGACCAGGCCGGCATCCCGGGCAGTGCGCTGCAGGGTCGAAACCACTTTATTGAGCATGGTCCCGCCCTGCACCGGATTCGGATGGCAGATCAGCGCCAGGCCACGGGGCGCCTCGCTGTCCAGGTACAAGGCTTCCAGTTGGCCCACCGGGCCTTCGATGACTACAGGGGTTTCGCGCATAAGCAAGGGAAAGAACTCCGTGACCCCGGATAGGGTCGACTCGTCTAGCTAAAAGTCTGTGCCTGGCATGATTGCGATGTTCTTCGCGGTATACAGCGCAGGTCCGAGCCGTTAACGTAAAGCAAAGCCGTTTATAGAGGAAGGACTCGTGGAACACTCGCTCTTAGTTTGGTTGTTGCCGACTCTTGCCCTGGTTGCCGGTGTCGCCATTGGATTCCTGCTTGCCCGACTGCTGCCCAACGCAGTGCCCAACAGCACGCAACGTCAGCTGGACGACATTCAGGAACGTTTCGACAGTTATCAGAATGAGGTGGTGACCCACTTCAACGCCACCGCTTCTCTGGTGAAGAAACTCACCCAGAGCTACCAGGATGTTCAGGATCATTTGTCCGAGGGTGCCAACCGCCTGGCCCTGGACGAACAGACTCGCCAGCGCCTGCTGGCCGCCCTGCACGCCGACTCGGCGCAGGCTCCACGGGAACGCCTGACTCCACCAAGGGATCAGGAACCACCTCGGGACTACGCGCCCAAGGCACCGAATTCGCCCGGCATGCTCGATGAGCATTACGGTTTGAAGAAGTAAGCTGCACGTAATATCAAAAGCCCGCCCGATCCTGTGATCGGGCGGGCTTTTTCATGGACGCAGGTTTTCCGGTGAGGGCTGTCCGTTGAGGTCAGAACGCCAATTGAAGGCTCTGCTGACCTTCGAGGCTGAGCAGCCATTGCTTGGCAGCCAGCCCACCGGCGAAACCGGTGAGGCTGCCGGAGGTGCCGATGACACGATGGCAGGGAGCGATGATCGAGATGGGATTCCGGCCGTTGGCTGCCCCTACCGCCCGAACAGCGGTCGGCTGACCGATCTGGATGGCGATGTCACGGTAACTGCGGGTCTCACCGAAGGGAATGGTCAGCAGTGCCTGCCAGACCCGCTTCTGGAAATCAGTGCCGACAAAGTCCAGCTCCAGCTCGAAACGGCGCCGCTGGCCGGCGAAGTATTCCATCAGTTGACGCTCGGTTTCCTTGAGCACCGGGTGATGGATGTCTTCCTCCAAGGGGCCCAGGCGCACGCGGTTCAGCCGCTCGTTTTCCCACAGGATAGCGGCCAGTCTTGCGCCTCGGGCGACGAGGATCAGTTGGCCGACCGGCGATGGGATGGTTTTGTACCGGGGTAACATCGAGTCATTCCTTTACTGGCTGGCTTCTGTGGCAGGTTGCTTTGCGCAGCTGGACTCAGCCCAACAACCCCAGCTCCTTGGCCCTCGCCACGGCCTGGGTGCGACGCTCCACGCCGAGCTTGCTGTTGATATGACTGGCGTGGGTCTTGACGGTATGCAGCGAAATGAACAACTGCTCGCTGATTTCCTGGTTGGAACAGCCCTGGGCAATCAGTTGCAGCACCGCCCGTTCCCGACTGCTGAGGCTTTCGACAGGTGCCGGGGAGTCGGCAGGTTGCGTTGATGTCGGCAGGCGTTCGAGCAGACTCTGGCACAAGGTGCTGGAGGGAGCCTGCAGCAGTTGCTCACGCAGCCATTCACGATGCTCGTCGCCCAGCAGCCATTCGAAAGGTTGCAATACACCACCGGCGGCGGCTTCGAAAGCCTGGGCGAGGGTGCTGCGGGCCTCCGGCTCACGACCGACGCTCAGCAACAAGGCGGCTTTCTGGTTGAGGGCCATCACGCAGAGCATCTGCCGGCCGGTTTGCTGGCCATGTTCAAGCAAGGCGTTGAGCCGCCCTTCCGCCAGCATCGGCTGGCCCCGGATGGACTCCAACAACGCCTGTTGCAGCTCGACGTGCAGCGGCAACTGCGGGTGGAACTCTGGCGGTGCGGCAGCCTGTCCGCCGGTGTAGGTCCGCCCCAGCCGTGCCAACCAGGCTTCGGCCAGCTCGGTGCGGCCCTGAGCCAGCCAGAGCTCGCATTTGACCAGGGTGATCATCGCCAGGTAATAAATCGGCGGAACATCCCAGATGTGCATCAGGCGTTCGGCTTCGGCCAGTTCGGCAAAGGCCCGGGCGAACTCGCCACTATTGCCTTCGATACGGGCGATCACGCAATGACCCAGCAGCACGCTGATGTCGCGGCAAGCCCGAGCTTCGGTAAGGCCGGCCTGCAACCGCGCCAATCCGGCCTGGGGCTGCATGCGCAAGGTCAGCAGAAACCCTTCGTACAGGATCAACCGCGCCCGTACCGCATAAAGCCGTTGGGGCGAGAGTTTGTGTAAACGTTGCAGGCCCTGGCGCACTTCATCCAGCGCCCGCAGGACCTCTCCCCGCGCCTGCAGGACCCGGGCGCGATCATAGTGGGCCAAGGCTTCGAACAAGGGATTGCCGACCCGCTGTGCCAGCTCCAGGGAGTCTCGGTTCAAACCACGGGCGCGCCACAGGTCACCGTCGGCAATCGCCAGGTTCGCCAATGTGGACAGGCACATCAGTCGTTGGCCGTAGCGTTTTCTCGGCAGGCTCTCCAGGGCTTCGGTGCAATAACGCACCGTGGCTTCACGATCCCCCCGGCCGCGGGCGACGATCCCACTCAGGGCCAACCATTGGGCAAGCATGGACTTTTGCGCGGTGGCCGACGGTGCCGGCAGGAAGCGGCTCAGGTGGGCGGCCAGCTCTTCGGCGGCGTCCAATTGACAGGCCAGCCCCAGCGCCCAGCTGTAAAGCACGATCAGCCTCGGGGTACTGATGAGCAGGCTGTCGGGCAAATCCATCTTCCAGCGCAGCAACATGCCGACGTTCTGCTCGGCCAGCAGCTGCTCCTCGGAGAGGGTCTGCACCAGGTTCGCCGCCACATCCAGATGCCCGGCCCGCAAAGCCTGCTCCACGGCTTCGTCGATCATGCCCTGGGCGTTGAACCAGCGACAGGCACGCAAATGCAGGGTTGCGGCCGGCACCATGGCCGGTGCGCTGGGGCGGCTGCGCAGCAGATCAGAGAACAGATGGTGATAGCGATACCAGTGACCGTGTTCGTCCAGGGGCACCAGGAATACCTGATGGGCTGCCAGGTATTGCAGGATCTCGGCGCTATCATGGGCTTCGCGCACCGCATCGCACAGCTCGCTGCAAAAGCGATCCTGTGGCGCGGTGTCGTAGAGGAACGCCTGTACCTCGGCGGGCAGGCAGTCGATGACTTCTTCGAGCAGATAATCGCGGATCAGCCCTTCCCCACCGTGCAGCGCCTGGGGCAGCCGTCCCTCGGAACCGGCTTCGGAGGCGGCCAGCAACCAGAAACGCAGCCCGGCGACCCAGCCTTCGCTGCGCAGGATGAGGTTTTCCAAGGCTTCACCGCGCAGCGAGCTACTGTGATGCTCGAGCAAGGTCAGGGCTTCGCCATGGGTCAGGCGCAGGTCCTGTTCATTCAGTTCGAGCAATTGCCGCGACAGGCGCAGGCGCGCCAGATGCCAGTTCGGGCGCTGGCGACTGGTGACCAGTACCAGCAAACCGTCAGGCAGGTGATTGAGGAAAAACTGCAAGCAACGATCCAGCACGGCGCCTTGGGCCAGGTGATAATCGTCAAGCACCAACAGCAAGGGGTTGCGGAGCGTCAGGTGACTGGTCAACTCATCCAGCAGGCCGTCGAGCCATTCTTCGAACGCAAAGGGCTGGTGGCGCTGACGCATTTTCAGCAGCCCTGCTGCCCGGCCACCCAGCTGCGGAAAAAGCGCCTGGAGCCCTTCGAGCAGCCGCTCCAGAAAGCGTCCCGGGTCATTGTCCCTGACGTTGAGCCCCAACCAGAGGTTTTGCCAATGCACCGGCAGGCTCTGGCAGAACTCCACTGCCAGGGAGCTTTTGCCGAACCCCGCCGGCGCACTGACCAACAGCAATCTGCCGCCGAGCCCCGCACTTAAACGCTCGCACAACCGCGGCCGCACGACGTGCCCGTCGGGCAACGGCGGTCGGTAGAAGCGCCCGTCCTGTACCGCGATGGCTGCGCGGGCAGAATCCGGAAGTGAAGACAGATCGGTCATGGCCGGCTCTTGTTTAAATGCAGGTGGCGGCGTTGCAGATGTCCGCAGACTAGCCGTAAACGAAGAGGTATTGAAGGGAGTGCTACAAATGGCTACAAAAAGACTACAAATCGACATCTCCTGACGACACATCCCGTGGGAGCAAGGCTTGCCCGCGATGAAGGCGCCTCGGTTCCAGGGCAAACCGCGTTAACTCCATCGCGGGCAAGCCTTGCCGCCACATTCAGGCCAAAAAACAAACGCCCCGAACCAGTCGGGGCGTTTATCCGAGGATGCGGCCTCGGGGTAAAGCGGTTTAGCGGATACCCTCCTGGCGCAGCGCATTCGGCGTGAAGTCCGCGGTGGTGGCAGTGAAGCCGAAATCGTAGGCCGATTTCTCTTCATTCTTCATGCCCAGGGCCAGGTAGCGCCCGGATTGCAGGTCGTAGAGGGTTTCCAGGGCGTACCACGGCACTTGCTTGTCGTAGTAGTTCTCGGCATGGGCCTCGGCAACACGCCACAGTTGGCCACGACCGTCGTAATGGTCGATCACCGCCGCCTGCCAGGTGTCTTCGTCGATGAAGAAATCGCGCTTGGCATAGATGTGGCGTTGGCCTTCCTTCAGGGTCGCGGTGACATGCCAGACACGACGCAACTCATAGCGCGCCAGATCCTGGTTGATGTGGCCAGCCTTCAGGATGTCGGCATACTTGAGTTGTGGCGAGTCGATCTTGTAGCTGTTGGCGGCTATGTACAGCTCTTTCTTGCCTTCCAGCTTCCAGTCATAGCGATCCGGCGCACCGTTGTACATGTCCAGGTTGTCGGAGGTTCGCAGACCGTCGGCGGCGGTACCCGGCCCGTCATAGGAGACCTGTGGCGCCCGACGCACCCGACGCTGGCCGGCGTTGTAGACCCAGGCCGAACGCGGTTCCTTCACTTGGTCGAGGGTTTCGTGCACCAGCAGCACGCCACCGGCCAGGCGTGCCGGCGCGGTCACTTGCTGCTTGAAGTAGAACAGGATATTGCCGGGATTGGCCGGATCGAAATCCTTCATCTTGTCGCGGAACACGAACTGGTCGCGAAAGTACACCAGGCTGTAGGAGCCGTTGGGTTGCGGTGTGGCCTGGGTCACCAGGCGCGTCACGCTGCCGCCACGATAGCGGGTGATGTGGTTCCAGATCACCTCGACGCCGCTCTGGGGAATCGGGAACGGCACGGCCGTCTCGAAGTTTTCCAGGCCGTTGCCTCCGGATACGAGCTTGGTGTTGACCGCGTTCTTCTTGATGGAGGCGAACACCTCATCCGGCACGGTGGCGCCACGATGGGTCGGGTAGACCGGCATCTTGAAGGTTTCCGGGTAGCGCTTGAACATCGCGTACTGACCCGGCGCTAGCTTGTCCTTGTACTGCTCGACGTTCTGCGCGGTGATGATGAACAGCGGTTTTTCGCTGGCATACGGATCGGCGAGGAACCCCTTGCTGTCCACGCTACCGGCGTTCTTCGCCATGGGTTTCCAGGCAGAAATCGAACCGTCGGCATTACCGGCCATCTCGGCGCCCATTGGCGTCAGGCTCTTGCCCAGTTTGTCGGCCTCGCCCGCAGGCACCGCGGCCATGACGCTGGCGGCCAGCAGGGACAGTCCCAGTGCGCCGGCCTGCAACAGACTCTTTGTTATTTTCATAGTGTGTCGTCCTGAATACGATGCTTAGAAGGTCACGCCGACGCTGAGCGCCAGGAAGTCGCGATCGTCCACGGTGCTGAAGTCGCCACCAAAGAAGTTGGTGTAGGCCAGGCTCGCGTTGTAGGTGTTCTGGTACTCGGCATCCAGCCCGAGGCTGACGGCCTTGCGACCTTCCTCGAAGTTGCCGCCAGGACCTGGCGAATAGCCTTTGACGTCATGGGACCAGGCCACGTTGGGCTTGAGGTTCACGCCGGCGAAGACGTCCGGGTATTCCCAGATGGCGCGCGCACGGTAGCCCCAGGAGGTGGCGGTGGTGAAGCCGTCGTTGTTGCAGTTGCTGTTGACGTTGCCGGCAGTCTGGCCGCCGCCTGCGGCGGTCGAGGCGTTGAGTGCTTCGCAGGTACCGTTTGGCAATTGACCCGGGCCGAACACGGGATCTCGACCGTAGCGGGCTTCAGATTTGCTTTCCAGACCGCCGACATGCGTCACACCAATTTCACCCACCAGGGTCAGACGACTGGCGCCCATGACCTGATCGAGGAAATGGGTAAAGGTAGTCTGGAATTGAGTGATCTCCTTGCGACGATAGCCATGCAGATCCTGGCCTGGCACCCCCGTGAGCACCGAGGCGTCAGCCAACGGCCCCCCGATCGGACGGACGCCAGCGAAAAGAATGTCAGTGGTGCTCAATTGTACCGGTGCATTCGGGCGATAGCTCAGTTCGCCGCTCCACGCGGTACCGGTAGGCAGGGTCGTGGAGAAACTCAGACCGTACAGGCGAATATCTTCCGGGTATTCAACGAAGTAATTGGAATTCCCTGCAACGATCAGAGGACGTAGCCCCGCTAATGGTCCCAGCGGGGTCGTATAGAACTGTGAAGGCGCTCCCGTGGCACTGAAAATAGGTGCGCGGCTGTGGTAGTTCATGAAGTAGGCACCGAACTCAGTATCCAGTGGTTCGAACATATACTTCATGGACGCGCCCCACTGGCCGCTGTCACGAGCGTCCCGATCAGGACCACGGCGCACCAGAACGCCTTCCTCGTTGACATCCACGCCGAATGCATCCAGCGTCGGAAGGGCTGCTCCGGGAATAGTGGAACGCTTGTTCAACACCCGCAGATTATCCGTACACCCATCGGCAATCACATCCGGCTGGGAAAAGAACGTCCCGCAGTTATCGACAACCGTCTGGTCCCACTCCAACTGATAGAACGCTTCAGCCGACAGGTTATCGGTGAGGCTCTGGGACACATAGAACATGTTGACCGGAATCAAGCCCTCCTTGATCTCGGCACCGGGACGACGGAACGCGGACACGTCGACCGGGTTGATGGAGTTGATGCCACCCTGGATAAAGGTACTTTCACCCCAACTGACGACCTGCTTGCCCAAGCGAACGGAGCCCGGTTGATCGGCAATGGCATAGTTGTGATAAACGAAAGCATCGAGTATCTGCCCGCCGGAGGACTTGGCGCCTTCCTTGCGGTTGCTGTCGCTGATGTCCTTGAACTGACGGTTCTCGTCCTTGAGTTCGAAGTCGTACCAATACTTACCCCGCACAAACACGCCGGTATCGCCGTACTTCAGCTCCAGGTCATGAATACCCTTGAAGATCTTCGAGAAGGTTTCCCCGCGCTTGAAGTTCAAGTGACCGTCATCGGAGGTCTGGGACAGGCCCCTGCCACCGTTGTTGACGCCGATCAGGTCCTTGTTGGCATTGGCCGTGGACCAGCTCGCCCCCACCGACAGGGACGAATCGAACTGGCCCTCGATTTCACCGATGTTGAAACTGACGCCGAACGCAGGCCCGGCGAGCGAAGAGGCGAGACTGACCGCCAGAGGCAATTTTGCCCGGCGCCAGAACGTGTTTGCAGAGGTCATTCGACGCTACTCCATGTTCTTTATTGTTATGGCAGGGGGGTATTTCCAAGGAACGTCTTCGGTGACCAGCGGCAGGGTTGCGGCACTCATTCAAAGTCGCATCGCCCGTTCGTGCAGGTGCCCTATCCTTGAAAATCCTTGAGCGGACTATAGCCAGCAGGTAGTACGGCTTGATCCCTCTAAAGTGTGATTTGCAGCCCCCGACCAATCTGGAACAGTCCTTTGCCAGACCGACATCTGTCGGCACGGCAAGGATGGCTGAAATTCGCTGTTTGACAAGGCAAGCGCTTGCTTGGTGGGGCTGCCGCGCCCTTTCGGACGCGGCAGATCACCTCAAAGCGTGGACAGGAAGGTGCTGTTGTTGCTCTGCCATTCGGCAATGTCGACGCGGATGCGTTTCTTGTCGAGCTTGCCGACGCTGGTCTTGGGAATTTCCGTAACAAGGGCGATCTGGCTCGGAATCGCCCACTTGCTCAGATGTCCCTGTTCGACGAAAGGCTTGAGGTGCTCCTTGAGCTCGCGAGCCCCGACCTGATGCCCTTCGTGAATCACCAGCAAGGCAAACGGGCGCTCGCCCCACTGGGGATCGGGAATGCCCACCACTGCTACTTCGCGTACCGCCACGTGACGGCTGATGAGGTCTTCCAGGTCCAGGGACGAGACCCATTCGCCCCCCGTCTTGATCACGTCCTTGATACGGTCGCGGATGTCGATGAAGCCCATGCTG
Source organism: Pseudomonas corrugata (assembly GCF_001269905.1). GTDB lineage: Bacteria > Pseudomonadota > Gammaproteobacteria > Pseudomonadales > Pseudomonadaceae > Aquipseudomonas > Aquipseudomonas corrugata. The sequence continues at coordinate 223,894 of NZ_LHVK01000006.1, forward strand.
TCCAGCGTGGCGACGTCACCGGTATGCAGCCAGCCGCCGGCCCAGAGTTCGGCACCCTTCTGCGGTTCGTTGAAGTAGCCTTCGGTGAGCCAAGGCGCGCGTAGCACCAATTCGCCCTGGGTCTCGCCATCGGCCGGCAGGAACCGGCCTTCTGCGTCGACGATGGCGGCGTCCACCAAGGGGCCCGGTACACCGGCCTTGATCCGGTAGCTGACACGTTCGTCCTCGCTGCCGGCCATCAATTCCTCGTTGAGGTGGGCGCAGGATACCAACGGACCGGTTTCCGACATGCCATAGGCGGCAGTGAGCTGAATCCCCCTGGCCTTGGCGGCTTCGTACAGGCTGCGATTCAGGGCGCTACCGCCGATGACGATCTTCCAGCCGCCGAAATCGGTGCCCTGGGCACCCTTGGCATTGAGCACCATCTGCAGGATGGTCGGCACGCAATGGGAAAAGCTGACCTTCTCCTTTCGCCACAACTGAACCAGGAGCTCGGGATCGTAGCGGCCGGGGTAGACCTGCTTGAGGCCGAGCATGGTCGCCACGTACGGCAGGCCCCAGGCATGCACATGGAACATCGGCGTGATCGGCATGTACACATCATTGGTGCCCAGCAATCGCACACTGTCGATGGCCCCCATGATGGTCGCCTCGCCCAGGGAGTGCAGCACCAGTTGCCGGTGGGTGAAGTAAACGCCCTTGGGATTGCCCGTGGTGCCGGTGGTGTAGAAGGTCGTGGCGACGGAGTTTTCGTCGAAGTCCTGGAAGTCGTAGACGGGGCTGGCGGCCGCCAGCAACTGCTCGTATTCGCCCACCAGGTTGGGCAGGTCGGCAGTTTTTTCCGGCAGGTCGGTCAGCAGCAGGGTCTTCTCCACCGTGGTCAGGTGTCCGGCTATGGCCTGGTACAACCCGACGAACTCGCTATTGACCAGCACGAAGCGGTCCTCGGCGTGGTTCATGGTGTAGACAATCTGTTCCGGTGAGAGCCGCACGTTGATAGTGTGGATCACTGCACCAATCATCGGGATCGCGAACATACATTCCAGATAGCGATGGCTGTCCCAGTCCATCACCGCCACGGTATCGCCCGCCTTGACCCCGGCCTCGGTCAGCACGTTGGCCAACCGTGCCACCCGTTCGATCAGCGTCGGATAGCTGTAGCGCAACTGGTCACGGTAGACGATCTCGCGGGTTTTCTCGTAACGCACACCGGACATCAGCAGCCGCTTGATCAGCAGTGGATATTGATAAGCGCCTTCGGCGGGAGGAATAACGCGAGTCTGCAACATAAGAATCCTTTTCTGACTGCATGGTCGTGACTGGAAGTAAGCACTCTAGAGGCCTTATACACGGTTCAAATCAGCCAAAGGAATGATTTATTCAGCGCACCAATAATAGCCTTGAGCCACTCCGGGTGGATTTACAGCCATGACATGCCAAGCCTTGCCAGGACTGGATCCAAAGGCGAGCATAGGTGTCAGTCCTGTTACAAACAACGGTGGCGGATGAACCTGGCAGGGCCGTCCAGATGCCACCCTTTTCGTTGCGAATCACAATGAATACTGAACTGCCTCCCCAGCAAGCCCCTGAACTGTCGACACCGCCACTGGTGTCGATCGTGGCCCCTTGCTACAACGCCGAGCAATACCTGGAAGAAGCGATGCATAGCCTCTTTGCCCAGGATTACCCAAACGTCGAAGTGATCGTGGTCGACGACGGCTCCACCGACAACAGCCTCGCCCTGCTCCGGCAGTTGCAGCAAACCTACGACTTCCAGCTGCACTCCCAGGCGAATCGGGGTGTCAGCGCGGCGCTCAATCATGGGTTGCTGCATGCCAAGGGCACCTACGTCTCAACCCCCGATCTTGACGACGTGATGCTGCCCCACTCGATCCGGGTCAGGGCCCATTATCTCGACCAGCATCCGAACGTGGGTTGCGTCGGCGCCCTCATCATCTACATGGACAGCGAAGGACACGTCATCAAGGAACAACAGCGCGAGCATGTCCAGGTACATACCTTCGATGACATCCTGCGCGAAGCCGCCGTCATCGGCGCGCCGACTGCGCTGTATCGAATGAGCGCACTGCGTGACGCCGGATTCTATGATCCGCAGCTGCGGGTCCAGGATTTCCAGATCACCCTGCGGATCGCTCATCAGGGTTACGAAATCCATGAGCTTCCCATCTGTGTTACGCGGTATCGACGCCACCCCAATAACCTGTCGAGAAAGTACCGACTGATGCTCAAGGCGGACCTGCAAGCCATCGAACCCTATCGAGACTATCCGGCCTACGAGTCGGCCCGCACGGTGCTGGTGCACAAGGCGTTGAAGTACGCGGTGATCGAAGATCGGAAGGAGGCCTGGCAATTGCTGCGCAGTATTCCGTGGCGTCACCTGAACAAAACCAGTTTCAAGCGGTTCAAGAGGCTGCTCCGGCCACGCTTCACGACAAGGTCCCGACCATGAAATTTTTGCAGAAGCTCAAGGAGCGCAAGGTCCGCAAGCACCTCAAACGTTTGGAAAAGCTCGAAAGGTCTCCCGAAAAGATCCGTCTGCGCTATCCGAAATACCAGATCGGAGTGGGCACCTACGGCATTCCCGAAGTGACCGAATTTGGCGACGACACGGTGCTCAAGGTCGGGTCCTACACGTCTATTGCCCAAGGCGTGAAGATCCTGCTGGGCGGTGGGCATCGCATGGACTGGGTCAGCACGTTCCCGTTCCCATTGATGATCGACGAGGCCAGGCATATTCCCGGCAGCAACCCAACCAAGGGCGATGTGGTGATAGGCAGCGATTGCTGGATCTGTGCCGAGGCCATGATTCTATCCGGCGTGACTATCGGCCACGGGGCGGTGGTCGCCGCCGGAGCGGTAGTCACTCGCGATGTCGAGCCTTACGCCGTTGTCGGCGGCAACCCGTGCCGGTTCATTCGCTGGCGCTTCGAAGAGCCGGTACGACGGGCGCTGTTGGAATCGGCTTGGTGGGAATGGCCGGTGGAGGAGGTCAAGTCGGTGTCAGCATTGCTGTGCAGCGATAACATCGAGGCCTTCCTGGACTATGCCCGTCAACGTCCCTGATCGTTACCCTTTCAGGCGTAACGATCAGGGACGTTGACAGTCAATGCGCTTCGGTAAACGCCAGCTTTACACCGATGGCAACCAGTACCGCACCCATGGTCCGATCGAACCAGTGGCCCATGCGGGCGAATCCGGCGCGCACCCGCTGCTGGCTGAACAGCATGGCCACCATGCAGAACCAGGCGGCCGTTGCGACCGCCAGGTACACACCGTAACCGGCCTGGATCGCCAGCGGCGTATGAGGATTGATCACGACAGTGAACAGCGACAGGAAGAAAAGCGTCGCCTTGGGGTTCAGGCCATTGGTGACGAAGCCCGAGGTGAATGCGCCGCGGGCGGTCCGTTCGCCCACTTCCTTGTGCAGATTCTCCTCGCTCGGCTTGGCCGGTTGCGCCCGCAGCGCCTTGAAGCCGATGTACAGAAGGTACGCCGCGGCGGCCCATTTCAGCGCGTTGAACAGCACGATGGATTGCGACACGATCAGGCCGATGCCCAACAACGAATAGCCTACGTGCAGAAAAATCGCCGTGCCGACGCCCAGCGCCGTCCAGGTCCCGGCGCGGCGGCCATGGGTCACGCTTTCGCGTACCACCACGGCAAAATCCGGCCCGGGGCTGGCAACCGCCAGCAGGTGGATGAGAGCAACAGTGAGGAATTCGGTGAGATACATGGCGGCTCCTTCTAATTCAATCCCGAACTTGTGGCGAGGGAATTTATCCCCTCGCCACAAGGCTGCAATTCATCTGATAGGCTCGCCACCTTACGCCTTCGGCTTCTGACACAAAAGGTACAGTTGATGACGAACACCGTCCGCGCCGTCTTTCTCGACCACCCGTCCCTGGATCTTGGCGACCTGGACCTGGAGGCGCTGCGCAACTGCTTCAGCACGCTGCACTTGTTTGCGCGCACTACACCGGACCAGGTGATCGAACGACTCAAGGGCGCCACCGTGGCGATCACCAACAAGGTCGTGATCGATGCCGCCGCCATGGCCGCCAGCCCCGAATTGAAGCTGATCCTGATCAGCGCCACCGGTACCAACAATGTTGACCTCACGGCCGCTCGCCATCACGGTATTACAGTGTGTAACTGCCAGGGCTACGGTACGCCATCGGTCGCCCAGCACACGATCATGCTGTTGCTGAACCTGGCGACGCGACTGGCCGATTATCAGAAGGCGGTGGGCGACGGGCGTTGGCAAGAGGCCTCACAATTCTGCCTGCTGGACTATCCCATCGTCGAACTGCAAGGCAAGACCCTGGGCCTGCTGGGCCACGGCGAACTGGGCAGTGCCGTCGGGCGGCTGGCGGAAGCCTTCGGCATGCGCGTGCTGTTGGGCCAGATCCCCGGACGTCCTGCCCGTCCTGACCGCTTGCCGCTGGATCAGCTGTTGTCGCAAGTCGATGCCCTGACTCTGCACTGCCCACTCAATGAACATACCCGCCACTTCATCGGCGCGCGGGAACTGGCGACGCTCAAGCCCGGCGCTTTCGTGATCAACACCGCCCGTGGTGGCCTGATCGATGAACAGGCCCTGGCTGACGCCCTGCGCAACGGTCACCTGGGCGGCGCGGCCACCGACGTGCTGAGCGTGGAGCCGCCAACCCAGGGCAATCCGCTGCTGGCCAGCGATATTCCCCGCCTGATCATCACGCCTCACAACGCCTGGGGCAGTCGCGAGGCGCGGCAACGGATCGTTGGCCAACTGACTGAAAACGCCCAAGGCTTTTTCAGGGGTACAGCGCGACGGGTCGTCAGTTGATAAACTGCCGCACTTTTTTTCAAGGAGCAGACCATGGATCCGCGCAGTGAAGTACTGCTTCGTCAGCCCGAACTATTCCAGGGGTCGGTCCTGCTGGCCGGCCTGCCCGCCGACGACCTGCTCGGCCGCTTGCCCGACGCCCATGGCTGGTGCTGGCATGCAGGCGATCAGGCCGCACTGGACGCCCGCTTCCCCGAGCGCAGCCACTTTGGCGTAGACGCCCCTTCCCGTGGGTTCGACAGTGCGGTGGTGTTCCTGCCCAAGGCCAAGGACCTGACGGACTACATCCTCAATGCCGTGGCCTCGCGCCTGGGCGGTCGTGAAGTGTATCTGGTGGGGGAAAAGCGCAGCGGCATCGAAGGGGCTTCCAAGCAGCTCAACCCGTTCGGCAAACCGCGCAAGCTCGACAGCGCGCGGCATTGCCAGCTGTGGCAGGTCACCGTCGCCAACGCTCCAGAGGCCAAGCCCCTGGAAAGCCTGGCCCAGACTTACGAGCTGCCCCTGGAGGAAGGTCCGCTGAAGGTCATCAGCCTGCCGGGGGTGTTCAGCCACGGTCGCCTGGATCGCGGCAGTGCGCTGCTGCTCGAACACCTGGATAAATTGCCCAGCGGCCACCTGCTGGACTTCGGATGCGGTGCCGGTGTGCTCGGGGCAGCCGTCAAGCGTCGTTATCCGCACAACACCGTCACCTTGCTGGATGTGGACGCTTTCGCCGCCGCCAGCAGTCGCCTGACCTTGGCTGCCAACGGCCTGGAAGCTGAGGTGCTGACCGGTGACGGTATCGATGCCGCGCCGATGGGCCTGAACGCGATTCTGAGCAATCCGCCGTTCCATGTTGGCGTCCACACCGATTACTACGCGACGGAAAACCTGCTGCGAAAAGCGGCCAAACATCTGAAAAACGGTGGGGAATTGCGCTTGGTTGCGAACAGTTTCCTCAAATACCAGCCGCTGATCGAAGAACATCTGGGCGTGTGCACCATCAAGGCCGAGGGCCAGGGCTTTCGCATCTACCGGGCCAAGCGCGGTTGAAAGCTTTTTAAGACACAGCACTTGCCCAATCGGATTTGCCTAGGCAGAATCCGCAGCGTCCTAGGGGAGTAGTCTCCCGCGAGCACCCTGCTCGCCCGGCATACGTCAACATACTTGGTCAGCAGACCATGGCGTATGCGGCCCAAGCGTCCGGAACCGGTCGCAGGGTTTGACAAGACCTATGACACGCACACCTTACCCGGGGCGGGGAGGCTGTACGTGTCATAGCCGTGTTGACCCGCCCCTCTAGGAATCACCTGATGCTGGACTCTTTCCTCGTACCCACCACCATCGTTGCGCTGGCCGAAATCGGCGACAAGACCCAATTGCTTGCGCTCGTCCTGGCGGCTCGTTTTCGCAAACCCTGGCCGATCATCGCCGGCATTGTCGCCGCGACCCTGGCCAACCATGCGGCAGCCGGAGCCGTGGGGGCCTGGGTGGGCAGTATTTTCTCGAATGCGGTGTTGCACTGGATCCTGGCAGCGAGCTTCGCCGCCACCGCGCTGTGGACGCTGGTTCCCGACAAACTGGACGACGAAGAAGCGAGCACCGCGCGCAAGTTCGGCCCCTTCCTGACCACGCTGATCGCGTTTTTCCTGGCGGAAATCGGCGACAAGACCCAGATCGCCACCGTGATGCTCGCCGCGCAGTACCCGCAATTGTGGCTGGTGATCATCGGTACCACCGTGGGCATGCTGATTGCCAACGTGCCGGTGGTACTGGCCGGCAATTTCGCCGCCGATAAGCTGCCGCTCACCCTGATCCGCCGCCTGGCCGCCTCGGCATTCTTCATCCTGGCGATTGTGGCGGTGTACAAGGCAATGCAAAGCAGTGGCTGGGTTTAAACCGTGTGATCATTCATCGCGAGCAGGCTCGCTCCCACATTGGGCGCCGGTGTCCACAAAAAATGTGGTCACTGCAAATCCCTTGTGGGAGCGAGCCTGCTCGCGATGAGGCCAGTGGCCTCACCGCATAAGAAAGGTTACTTCTTGGCCTTCTGGTAAAGCGGCATCACCTTTGGAATCGCCGCCTGCAACGAAGCGATCCGGCTGCTGGACGCAGGGTGAGTGCTCATGAACTCCGGTGGTGCGCCTTCCGAGGCCTTGCTCATCTTGTTCCACAAGGTGATGGCGGCGTTCGGGTTGTAGCCGGCGCGAGCGGCCAGTTCGAGGCCGATCAGGTCGGCTTCGTTTTCGTTGGCACGGCTGTTGGGCAAGGTCATGCCGTAGTTGGCCACGGTATCGGCCAGCGCCAGGCTGTCCTGGCTCAGGCCGAACAAGGCACCAGCGCCCTGCTTGGCCATCTCGATGCCGTAGGCCTTGGACATTGCTTCACGACCATGCTCACGCAGGGCGTGGGCGATTTCATGGCCCATGACCGCAGCAATTTCATCGTCGGTCAGCTTCAGCGAGTCGATCAGCCCGGTGTAGAAAATGATCTTGCCGCCGGGACCGCAGTTGGCATTGAGCTCGTCGCTCTTGATCAGGTTCACTTCCCACTTCCACTGCGCCGAGTCCGGGCGGAACACCGGGGCCTGGGCAATCAGTCGGTCGGCAATGGCCTGGACGCGCCTGGCTTCTTTGCTGGTCTTGTCCAGCACACCCTGGGTGTTCGCCTCGCCTACGGTCTTCTGATAGGACTGGGCGTACATCTGGTTGACCTCATCGGTCGACAACATGCTGAACATGTACTGTTTGCGTTCAACGCCCACAGCGCCGCCGCTGGTGGTATTAACCGATTGGCAACCGGCAAGCAACAGGCTCGTGCCGAGGACACTTGCCATCAACGTCTTGTGCATATTAAAGCTCCCTGGAAACGTGGTCGTATCCTATGCGGTGATTTGTATCGGCGCCAGATATACAACGATGGATTACAGCTATTTCGGACAGCCCCCACCTCCACTCCATTAGCGACATTCACGATTCAAAAACAGTCACCCGACGAACAACACCTCATGCCAGGCCCTATGAACGCCGATACAAGCTTCAGACGTCATTCCCGCGTCCGGAGCCTTTATGAAATTCAAGTCGATCCAGTTTTCCGTGGCCGCCCTGGCCGGGGCCATCGTGCTCAGCGTGGTCGGGGCCCTGGTCCTGTACGCATTGTTCGCCGGGGCCCGCACCCAGGACATGGTGCAACAACGGACCAAGGCGCAGTTTGAACAACTCATTGAACAACGCCTCAGTGCCCTGGCCCGAACCCAGGCCAGCCTGATCCAACGGGAACTGGAAGCCCCATTGCAGCTCGCCAAGGGGCTTGCCACCACGAACGCGCTGATGGGCATGAAGGGCACGGACGGCAACCCGCAGTTGAAGATTGCTCGCGAGCAGATGATCAGCCTGCTGCGCGAAACCGTCGTGCGCAATCCCAAAGTCCTTGGCGCCTACATCGCCTGGGAACCGAACGCCATCGACCACGATGACGCCAACTACGTCAACAGCCCCGTCGTGGGCATGGAAACCAACGGGCGTTTCCTGCCGTGGTGGTTCCGCAATCAGGACGGCACCCTGGGCCTGGAAAAACTTGCCGACGTGACTGATCAGAAGTTGCTGTCCACCGGTATCCGCGCCAGCGAGTACTACCTGTGCTCCCAAGACAGCAGGAAAGCCTGCGTCATCGACCCGGCGCCCTACCGCGTCGGCGACACCATGACCATGCTCGCCTCGTTCATCGAGCCGATTCTCATCGATGGCAAATTCCAGGGCATCGCCGGCGCGGATCTGTCGGTGAACTTCATCCAGGACATGCTCGTGGCCGCCGATGCCAAGCTGTACAACGGCGCCGGGGAGCTGGCGTTGCTCTCCAGCAACAACCGGTTCGTAGCGTTCACGAAGGATCCGGGCAAACTTGGAGAAAAAGCCAGCGACCTGCTCGACGCCAGTGAGCTGGACAACCTGGGCAAGCTCGGTATGGGCGAGGTGCGTTATGACATCGATGAAGAGCACGGGCACATCGAAGTGTATATGCCGTTCGGCATTGGCGAGACCAACGCCCGCTGGACGCTGATGCTGCAATTGCCGCTGAATGCGGTGATGGCCGACCTGCAAGCGCTGCAGAAAGATCTGAACGACCGGCGCCAGTCCGACATTTTCGGCATGGCGATGGTGGGCCTGGCGATTGCCGGTATCGGCTTGCTGGTGATCTGGCTGGTGGGCCATGGCATTGCCCGGCCACTCAAGCAAATGGTGGCAATGCTCGATGATATCGCCCAGGGTGAAGGTGACCTGACCCGTCGCCTGGTGAGCGATCGCGCCGACGAGTTGGGGGCGATTGCCAGGGGCTTCAACACGTTCCTGAGCAAGCTGCAGGGGATGATCACCCAGGTGGTGACCTCGGTGCAGAGCGTCAGCGACTCATCGGAGCACACCGCCGACATCGCGATCCGCACCAACCAGGGCGTGCACAAGCAGATGTCGGAAATCGACCAGGTCGCCACCGCCGTACACGAGATGACCGCTACGGCTCAGGATGTGGCCCGCAACGCAACCCAGGCCGCCCAAGCCGCCAGTCACGCCGACCAGGCAGCCAGCCAGGGCATGCAGATCGTACGGGATACATCCACGTCCATCGGCGCCCTGGCCGTTGAAATCGGCAAGGCAGTGGGCGTGGTACAGACCCTGGCCAAGGACAGCGAGAACATCAACGCAATTCTCACCGCTATTCGTGGCATCGCCGAACAGACCAATCTGCTGGCGCTCAACGCCGCCATCGAAGCCGCCCGGGCCGGTGAACAGGGCCGCGGATTCGCCGTGGTGGCTGACGAAGTGCGCAACCTGGCGCAGAAAACCCAGCAGGCCACGGAAGAAATCCAGTCGATGATCCAGCAATTGCAGCAGGGTACCCGGGACGTGGTACGGGTGATGGAAGACAGCCAGCACCGCACCGATGAAAGCGTGCAACATGCGGCAAAAGCGGCCCAGGCCCTGGAAACCATCACCCAGGCGGTGTCGGTGATCAACGACATGAACACCCAGATCGCCAGCGCCGCCGAGGAACAAAGCGCCGTGGCCGATGACATCAACCGCAACGTCATCAACATCGGGCAAGTGGCGAACGAAGTGGCGGGCGGCGCGGATGAGTCCAGCGCGGCCAGTGCTGGCTTGACCAAACTGGCAGAGCAGCAGCGGCGGCTGATCAATCAGTTCAGGGTTTAACGGAGAACCCCTGTGGGCGAGCCTGCTCGCGATAGCGGCAGTAAAGGCGCCACAGGCCTCAAGCCGGGGTCAGGCATTCCGGTCCGTTGAGTTTCGGGTCGTTGACCATGTTGGCCAGCACCCGCTCACGCAGTTGCGCCGGTTCACTTGCCAGCAACCCTTGCAAGGCATACAGGGGCGTTTCGGGATCGAGCCACAGGCGTTGACCCTCTTCGTCCAGGATCAACGGCCTGCGCTGCCCCGCCGCCGGCTGGGTGATGACCGCCGTGCTCAGCCATACCTGCTCCTGCACTGGATACGCTTCCCAGATCGCGGCAAAGCACAACGACGAGCCCTCGCCCGGCGTCAGCCAGTAGGGGCGCTTGCGCGTGCCGCCGCGCCACTCGTAAAAACCGTTGGCCGGCAACAGGCAGCGACGCAGGCGCAAGGCTTCACGGAACATCGGCTGCTCGGCCACGGTTTCAGCCCTGGCGTGAGCCGGGGTACGGGACAGATCAGTCAGCCATGCGGGCGTCAGGCCCCAGCGCGCACGGGCCAACTCGCGCTGCCCCTCGGCACCGGCCCGCAGCATCAATACCGAATCGTTGGGCGAAATATTCCATTGGGCCTTCTGGTCGGCAGGAAAGCCGGGCAAGGCCGCGAAAGCGGGGTTCCAGCGAAACAGGGCATAACGTCCACACATGGGGTAACACGACTCTTGATCGAACGGCCGCCAGCCTAACAGACCAACGTGCCGGGATAGCTCTCCGGCTCATCGCCGGGCACTGGCATCGCCGCATTGTACGCGACGATCAGTTCCCGGGCGTATTGCGCCTGCTCGTCGTCCACCGTCAGCCCCAGCAGGCCCTGCATCGGCAACTCGCCCGCTCCACCCACCAGGTCACGCCCCACCAGATACGCCGTGATGCCCTCGCTGGCGAGCATGCCTTGCAGCAGCTCGCCCTCCATCAGGTTTTCAAGCTCGTAGATTCTTTGCATGGCGCCCCCATCAATCGTTTTCGCTAGAGACCTCGAGAAACCAATCCTCGCCATGCACCTGCAAGTTAAAGTTGATCGGTCGACAACACACCTGACAATCCTCGATATAGACCTGATCCCCGCCGGACAGATCCACGGTCGTCTCAACCTCTTCCCCACAATACGGACAATCATAAAGAGCGGTTTCCAGCATCGCGGTCTCCCAGGTGACTTGTGCGTATAATCGCCGGTCTATTTGCAGGGCTATTTTCGTCTGGCTTATCTTCCAGGCCGTGCCCCGTCGTTTTTTCGATCGAACCTTTAACTTACCCTAGCCGTTTCCAACAAGAGAGCATGATGGGCGAATTCGATGCCATCCGACCTTACGACGACAGCGAAGTCCCAGCAGTGCTGGCCCGGCTGCTCGGCGACAAGGCGTTTCTAGATATCCTCACCCACTTCCGCTTCCCGCGCCTGGCCGGCGCCTTCGGCTGGATACTCAAACCTCTTATAGCGCAAAGATTGCGCCGTGAGTTCGCCAGCGTGACATCGGTCGCCACTTTGCAGGATAAAGTGGAGTTCTACGTCGACCACACCATCGAGCGCGCCACAGACGGCGTGACCTACACAGGGGTGGAGCAGTTCAAGTCCGGCAGTGCCTACCTGTTCATCGCCAACCACCGAGACATCGTGATGGACCCGGCCTTCGTCAACTATGCGGTGTATCACGCCGGCCTGCCGACCCCGCGCATCGCCATTGGCGACAACCTGCTGCAGAAACCTTTTGTCAGCGACTTGATGCGCCTGAACAAGAGCTTCATCGTGCACCGCTCCATCACCGGGCGACGGGAGAAGATGGCGGCCTACCAGTTGCTGTCAGCGTATATCAACCACTCGATCCGCAACGACTGCGCCTCGATCTGGATCGCCCAGGCCGAAGGGCGGGCCAAGGACGGCGACGACCGTACCGAATCGGCCATCCTCAAGATGTTCCATATGAGCCGCAAGGACGAGCCATTCGGCGAGGTCATCCAGTCGCTGAACCTCACCCCGGTGTCGATCAGCTACGAATACGACCCGTGCGACCAGGCCAAGGCTCGCGAACTGTACATCCGCGCCACCACCGGCACCTATACCAAGGCACCGGGCGAAGATGATGTGAGCATTGCCAAGGGCATCACCGGCTACAAGGGCCGGGTGCATGTGAACTTTGCTGCGCCGATCACCGAGCTGTTCGAGGACACCAAGCAGTTGGCCCAGGAGATGGATCGGCAGATTCTCGGCGGTTATCGCCTGTTCCCGGTGCATTACCTGGCTTACGCCCAATGGGCCGACGCCGATCCGCAGTTGCAGGTGCCGAAGGCGGCCGAGGTATTCGGTGCCGATGAAATGGCCAAGGCCCAGGAAGAGTGGCAACGCCGGCTGGATGCGTGCCCGGCGGAACACCGCCCATTCCTGGTGCTGCAATATGCAACGCCGGTGCGTAATCAGTATCGGGTCAAGGCGGGGTTGGGGTTGTAAGACGACGCAGGGCCCTGTGGCGAGGGGATTTATCCCCTCGCCACAGGAGCAACTTTGCTACAGGTCAGGTCATCTCAACCGACCTGCGTGCTGATCCACGACACCAGCAACGCCAGCGCCAGGCAGCCAAAACCGAACCGGTAGAAAAACCGGTTCATGCGCTGGGTCGCCAGATCCAGCAGCGCTTCGAAGCGTTCTTCACTATTGCGATTGCCTGCTTGCAGGTTCGCTCGCGCCCGTTGTTCACGGCGGCGCGTCGCATGCAACACCCAACCGCCAGGGCAGGCAAACAACAAGGCGAACAGGTTGATCAGTTTGGCCGGGTGGAGAGCGAACAACGAAAGCAGATGCAACGACATCACAAACCTCAAGGGGAAACGAAACGGGACACGCCCGGGACCTGCGAGCAAGGCGCGAATTCTACCGAAAGCCCACCGCCCTGCCCTGTTTTTTCCGACCTGTGGGAGCAAGGCTTGCCCGCGATGAAGGCGCCTCGATCCTTGGTAAACCGCGTCAGCTTCATCGCGGGCAAGCCTTGCTCCCACAGAGCTTCGTTGCTGCGGGGCTGAGCTACGGACTCACGTTCACCGTCACGGTTTCGTCATCTGGATAAGCCACCCTGTCGCCCTCCAAACCTGCACGGACCCCGTCATGCTCCACGCCGAAAACCAGGATCGCCTATACCTCATCACGCCCAGCGACGAACAGCAGAACCTCGTCGGCAGCCTGTCCTTCAACGTACAGGACCCGCATTGGCTGGTGTATTGCGTCCTCGGCGGTCATCAACATGCCGACCTGCCGGAGACTGACCTGCTGACGGGCATCAGTATGCTGGAACTGTATTCACAGGCTGCCTAGAAAAGTCGCGAAAAAACCTGAGGGAGCGAGCCTGCTCGCTCCCTCAGGTGGGGGTCCGCCCCGGATCTTACTCAGCCAGCACCTGACCAATGGTCGGGTCCTTGAACAGTCGGGTCAGGGCGTCGCTCAACACATCGCTGACCAGCTTGGTGTTGGTGTCCTGGTTGGGCGCCATGCCGAAACGCTGGTCCAGCGAAGACCCATAACGACCGCTGTAACGGCGATTGGCGTTCTGCACATCAGAACGGAAAGTCGCACCAATGGTGGCTTCGGTCACGTACATGCCTTCCTTGGGCGATTGATACTTGAGTTCGGCCAGGGTTACGGTCAGTTGTGGTGCATTCATAGCGTTCGCGGTAGGGGTGAAGCCCAGCAAACGCACTGCGGCTTCAGCCTGGGCTTGCAGCTTGGGCAGGATCTGCGCGCCCTGTACCGTGATCACGCTGGTTTCCGGATACAGCCCGCCGCGGGTACCGAGCGTCGGCGACGGTCGACCGTCCACCACCCGTACCACCACCGGCTGGCCATGCCCCACAGGCGCCAGCTGGGCGTTGAGCCTGGGTTCCGGGTTAAGTTGTTGCGGGCTGTGGGCGCAGCCGACAAGGGTCAGACTGGTCACAGCGATCAAACCGAACAACAGGCGTTGCAACATGCTCTTCTCTCCAGAATCGGGCACTGACAGACCCGCAGTATAGCGGTGCGCCATCGCGGCGAACCAGCCGAATGAATACTGAAATTTCTGACATGTGCCGCCAATGCCGGTTCCTGTCACCCCTTTGTCACGGTCCTTACACCGGCATGTCATGGCTAGCTGTCAGGCTGTCCACAAGCTCCCCGACACGGAAATCCGGCCATGCGTCTTCTTATCTCTTTGTTCACCCCACGCCCACAGCATCGCAGCTTTGCCCTGCTGGATCGCAACGGCCGCTGCCAGGCGTTCAAGCAATGCAGCCTGCAACCCATGGGTGAAGGCTGGGTGGAAATCGAGGAAATCCGCCTCAACTGGCTGAATCAGCCTTTACCCGCGAGCGCCCGGGTACAGCCGCTTCGTAGTCGCGCGCGCAGTCGCCAGTTGTTGGCCATCTGACCGAATGGCTAATAAAAGTCATTAAACACGACCATTTTCCTGCGTTTCTTCGTTACAATCTCCCCCCGATTATAAGGACGTCTCCTGATCGGGCCTCGCAACACCGCTGATACGCCAGTTTCGGCACCCCGCATCGCCCACAGAGAGCCGCCCACACAGATCGAGTGAAGCTGGCGCGCCTGCTGTTTCCGGGCCAATCACCACTTTTCGCGAATCTGCGGAGCTGTCATTACGCTCGGTCACTGAGCTGTCTGACCGTTTTGCCTGTCATGTACTGCATGGGGCAAGCAATCCGGACACGGTGCCTGGCTGGGACAGCCCTTTTTTGAGGTTCACGTCTTCAAAAGAGCGTGAAAAAACGGGTTTTCACAACTTCACAAGAGTGTGGCGAGCAAATGAAAAGTTTTGCGTCTGAACAAGCACCATTGGCGTCTGAAACAGCCCAACGACACAGGACCGGATATCGCTCAAGAACCGGCGCCTGAAGCCTGTCCACTACGGATTTGGTTGCACGAACGGATGTCTCGGCCATAAGTCGAATTGCCTGCCCGGCGCTGAAATGAGTTCATGTGACTCTTGAGGCCAGGCGGCATGCATCCGTAGCAGTTGCAAAAAATTGCGAAGATTCGGACATGGCGATCCTGGCCATGGGTACCTGGGGCACAACCGACCTGCCCCGTCACTCCTGGCCGCTATGCCGACAATTTGGTGCTGCAGATTTTGGAGACGCGTTAAATGGCGCATAACGAAGCAGTCGATGTAGTTCTGGTAGGGGCCGGCATCATGAGTGCCACCCTGGCCGTGCTGCTCAAGGAGCTCGACCCCGCGATTTCGCTGGAAGTCGTCGAGCTGATGGATTCCGGTGCCGCGGAGAGTTCCAACCCCTGGAACAACGCCGGTACCGGCCACGCCGGTCTGTGTGAGCTGAACTACACGCCGCAGGCGGCCGATGGCAGTGTCGACATCAAGAAAGCCGTGCACATCAACACTCAGTTCGAGGTGTCGAAGCAGTTCTGGACGTACCTGACCAGGAAAGGCACGTTCGGCTCCTCCAAATCCTTTATCGCCCCGGTGCCGCACCTGAGCTTTGTGCAGGGCGAAAAAGGCGTGTCCTTCCTGAAGAAGCGCTTCGAACTGCTGAGCCAGCATCATGCCTTCGCCGACATGGAATACACCGAAGACAAAGGCAAGATGGCCGAGTGGATGCCGCTGATGATGCCGGGCCGTCCGGCCGATGAAGTCGTTGCCGCCACCCGCGTCATGAATGGTACCGACGTCAACTTCGGAGCCCTGACCAACCAACTGCTCAAGCACTTGACCAGCGCCCCCGATACCCAGGTCAAATATTGCAAGCGCGTCACCGGCCTCAAGCGCAACGGCAGCGGCTGGACCGTGAGTATCAAGGACGTCAACTCCGGCAGCAGCCGCGACGTCGATGCCAAATTCGTATTCCTGGGTGCCGGTGGCGCGGCATTGCCGCTGCTGCAAGCCTCGGGCATCGAGGAAAGCAAGGGCTTCGGTGGCTTCCCGGTCAGCGGTCAATGGCTGCGTTGCGACAACCCGGAAGTGGTCAAGCACCACCAGGCCAAGGTCTACAGCCAGGCTGCGGTGGGCTCGCCGCCCATGTCAGTGCCGCACCTGGATACCCGCGTGGTCGATGGCAAGAAATCCCTGCTGTTCGGGCCATACGCCGGCTTCACCACCAAGTTTCTCAAACACGGTTCGATCATGGACCTGCCGCTGTCGGTCCGCGCCGGCAACATCGGCCCGATGCTGGCTGTGGCCCGCGACAACATGGACCTGACCAAGTACCTGATCAGCGAAGTGATGCAATCCATGGAGCAGCGCCTGGAGTCCCTGCGGCGCTTCTACCCCGAGGCGAAAGCCGAGGACTGGCGCCTGGAAGTGGCCGGCCAACGGGTGCAGATCATCAAGAAAGACCCGAAAAAAGGTGGCGTCCTGCAGTTCGGCACCGAGCTGGTGGCAGCCAGGGACGGCACCCTTGCCGCCCTGCTTGGCGCATCGCCAGGTGCTTCGGTGACCGTTTCGATCATGCTGGACCTGATCGAGCGCTGCTTCCCGGACAAGGCCAAGGGAGCGTGGGCTGCCAAGCTCGCGGAAATTTTCCCGGCCAGGGAAAAAGTGCTGGAAACCGACGCGGCCCTGTATCGCAAGATCAACGCGCAGAACAACATCGCGCTGGAACTGGTTGAAGACAGCAAGGCTCAAAGTTACGCCTGACACTGTCTCGTTATAAATAAAAAGCCTCCGATGATGGAGGCTTTTTATTTTCCGCGCTTATTTCATGCTGAACCTGATGCGTGTTCCGCCGTGACGAACGTAATCGTCGTCATCATCAACTTCAAACAACTCTGCGACACAGACATCTTTGGGCTGTGCATCGACCCAACGACGATAAGGCATTGTCTGCTCATCTCTCACCGGAGCCTTAGCGATGTGCCCGAAACTGAAATGGCACTTGCGACGACCTTGCGTATAGGTAAAAGACTCACGCTCGGCGCGCGATTGTGGCAGGTAATAGGTCAGCTCCTGACTTGCGCCGGGACTTACCGAAAAGCTGTGACCTGCATTGGCCGGGTCCTGGGTCCAGGTGAAGTCGCTACCTGGAACAATCATTGCCGACGTTGCATTGAATATTTCCACATTGACGATCTCATCGAACGCATTGGAAACCGAACTTGCCAGGCAACCGAGCAAGGCCAACATCGCCCCGGCGATCCATTTGCTTTTATCTTCCATGATGAATACAGCTCCATTAAAACGATTGAATTGAAACCATTCGGCTTCAACGCAAAAGTAATGGAAATCAAACTGAAACAGAACAGTCCGAATGGTGACATAACCTTTCGGACACTTCTTAAAAGACTATGTGAACAACCAAGAGAAACGATCAAACGCCTCGAAAGACGTTAACCCGTTCCAGGCTCAACCGCGCGCTTTGTTGAACAACTCGATGTATTCCTCGGCATTACGCTGATCCTGGATCAACGCAACGAAATCGTTACCATGCTCATCCTTGCCATTGAGATCATAGCCAGCTTCGACGAAGAAGGTCAGGAAACGCTCGAAATCATCGACCCGCAGGCCACGGTAGCCCTTGATGAGTTTGTGCAACGACGGCGAGGTGGCATCGACCGGTTCGAAATTGAGGAACAGCTTGATCTGCTCATCGCCAATCTCGTCACCAATCACTTGTTTTTTGTCTTTACGCATTGCCGGCTCCAACTCGCACAATTCACGGGGCGGGCAGTTTACCCCTGGCAGGCCCCGACGCTCAACGCGGACGTACCGCTCCAGTATGTAGGTCAGCCCAGACATGGCCGTTGGCGTAGCTGAGGAACTGTACATACACGGTGTCGTTGCGCAGCAGATCGATGACCGCCTGATAATGCGTTTGTGGATAAGACAGGGTCAGGGTCTTGCTGGTCTCGTCGAAGACCGGTTTCTTCAAGCTCTTGCTTTCGCCATCGAAGCTGAGGATCACCTGATTGAGGGTGGCGCCCTTGTTCAACGGCTTGCCCTTGAGGCGCACCAGCAACGGCGAAGTCACCGGTATCGGTTGCTGGTTGGACTGACGCTGATTACCCAGTACCACCGAGTACTCGGTGACTTGCAACAATTGCTGCTGCTCAGGCTGTTCCTGGCGTACCGCCAGGTCATCGGGCGGCAGGAACTGGCTGTGCATCGGCGTGGCAACGGCCACCAGCGGCAGACTGGAAATCAGAAGCAAGGCAGCACGGCGACGGATCGATACAGTCATGACAGGCTCCGGAGTCTTGGCCCGGCACTCTAGCATGAGCATGGCCCGCAAAAATAAACGATCTGGGTCAATACATCCGCGCCAAGAGCACGGCATACTCCAAGAGCCATCAGCCTGACATTACACAGTACTCCCTGTGGTGAGGGGATAATTTCCCTCACCACAGGGAGTACTGCCGGGATTTCGGCATTACCCGTTCATTTTTGAGGAGTGCCCATGTCCTTCTCCACCCCACCTCTATTCGCCGCCTGGCGCCAAAGCTGGCGGGCCGGTTATACCCTTGAACGCCTGCGGGGCGACCTGGTGGCCGGGCTGACGGTCGGGATCATCGCCATCCCCCTGGCCATGGCCCTGGCAATCGCTGTCGGCGTCCCTCCGCAACACGGCTTGTACACAGTGCTCGTGGCCGCTCCGTTGATCGCCCTGACCGGCGGCTCGCGTTTCAACGTGAGCGGGCCGACAGCGGCATTCGTGGTGATCCTGCTGCCCATCACCCAACAATACGGGACAGGCGGCCTGCTGTTGTGCACGATGCTGGCCGGGCTGATTCTGATCGCCCTGGGACTGATGCGTGCCGGACGGCTGATCCAGTACATCCCCTACCCCGTCATCCTCGGCTTCACCGCCGGCATCGGCGTGGTCATCGCCACCTTGCAGTTGAAGGATCTGCTGGGCCTGACGACTGCCGGTCAGGCCCGGCACTACATCGAACAACTGGGCGAGCTGATCGTGGCCCTACCCAGTGCCCACCTCGGTGACAGTCTCATCGGTGCAGTGTGCCTGACCGTCCTGATCGTCTGGCCGCGCTGGGTACCGCGGGTGCCAGGCCATCTGGTCGCCCTGCTGGTCGGGGCGCTGCTGGGGCTGGCGCTGGAACGCGGTGGGTGGCCGGTGGCGACGCTGGGTGAACGCTTCAATTATGTCGTCGATGGCATCAGCCACCCCGGGATTCCACCGTTCCTGCCGAGCTTCGACTGGCCCTGGAATCTTCCTGACGGCCAGGGTCGTCCATTGGTGCTGTCCTATGACCTGATCCGCCAGTTGCTGGGCCCCGCCTTCGCCATCGCCATGCTCGGTGCCATCGAGTCGCTGTTATGCGCCGTGGTGGCAGACGGCATGACCGGCAGCAAACACGATCCCAACGCCGAACTGATGGGCCAGGGCCTGGGTAACCTGGTGGCACCACTGTTCGGCGGCATCACCGCCACCGCCGCGATTGCCCGCAGCGCCACCAATGTGCGCAGCGGCGCGTTTTCGCCCCTGGCCTCGATCATCCACAGCCTGGTGGTGCTGGTGGCGATTGTGCTGTTGGCGCCGCTGTTCAGCTATTTGCCGATGGCCGCACTGGCGGCGCTACTGGTGATGGTCGCCTGGAACATGAGCGAAGCCGGGCATACGCTGCACACCTTGCGCATCGCCCCGCGCAGCGATGTACTGGTGTTGCTGACCTGTCTCGGCCTGACGGTGCTGTTCGACATGGTTCTGGCCGTTTCTGTCGGCCTGCTGCTGGCGGCCGGGCTGTTCATCAAGCGCATGAGCGAGCTGACCGACAGCGCCGAGCTGCCGCGGCACTTTCATCAAGCCTTACAGGACATGCCCGAACATGTGCGTTGCTACGAAATTCGCGGCCCACTGTTCTTCGGTGCGGCAGAAAAGGCCCTGGATGTGCTGCGCAGGTTTGATCCGGGGGTCCGCGTCGTGGTGGTGGAAATGAGCGCCGTGCCGATGCTCGATATGACCGCACTGGCGGCATTTGAAAATATTCTGAAGGACTACCGCAAGCACGATATCGGCCTGATCCTGGTAGCGACCACCCCGCGAGTGCGCCTGAAGCTACGCCGCGCCGGCATCCATCGCGAACAGCGCCAACTGGCGTATGTGCAGACTCTGGAGCAGGCACGGATCAAGAGTGAGCATTGGCTGGCGGCTTGTGGGAGCAAGGCTTGCCCGCGATGAAGCTGACGCGGTCTGCCTTCGAAACCGAGGCGCCTGTTTCGCGAGCAAGCTTTGCTCCCACAAAAGCCCTGCGCTCCCGCGGGGATAACCCCCCTTGCCACAGGGGGGCGGTGCGTCAGTCGAACTGCGCGCGCATCCAGGCGTGGTATTCAACCACGCCCGGCTCGCCTTCCCGGGGAGCCCAGTGGGCCAGCTCGCCTTCGCCCACGGGCCGGTAGGGGCCGGCCTTGCACTCGAACATCAGGCTGTCGGCTTCCAGCACCACCAAGCCGTGATACACGCCCGCTGGCAGGTCGACGCCGAGGCAATCGCCTCCGGCCTGTAGAATGCGCTTGTCCGTCACCGTACCGGCGTCATCAAAGATCAACACACCCAGACGCCCCCTGAGCACCAGCAAGGTTTCTGCCTTGTCGGCACTGAGGTGGCGATGGGGCGGGATGTACGTGGAAGGTTGCAACCCCACCGCCATGCGGTGGCAGGGTTCGTCCATCTGATGGAAGTTGTGGTGCTGCCGCCCACGAGGGCTGGCCGCGGCTTTCTCGGCCAGCTCATCGAACAATGTTTGATCCAGGAACCCCGGCCGAGTCATCGATCACATGCCCTTGACGGCGAAAATACCGTTGGCGTTGCGCCAGTAACCTTTGTAGTCCATGCCATAACCGAAGATGTAACGGTCGATACAGGGCAGGCCGACGAAATCGGCTTTCAGATCGGGACGGGCCTTGCGGTCGTGTTCCTTATCGATCAGCACGGCGGTGTGCACCGCGCGGGCGCCGGCATGCCGGCAGAAGTCGATGATCGCACCCAGCGTATGTCCCTCGTCGAGAATGTCGTCGATGATCAGCACGTCGCGGTCGATGAACGAGACTTCCGGCTTGGCTTTCCAGAACAGGTCACCGCCGCTGGTTTCGTTGCGATAACGGGTGGCATGCAGGTAAGAGGCCTCCAGCGGGAAGTTCAGGTAGGTCAGCAGCTTGCCGGAGAAGATCAGCCCGCCGTTCATGACACAGAACACCACCGGGTTGGAATCGGCCAGTTGGTCGTTGATTTGCGCACCGACCCGGGCAATGGCCGCTTCGACTTCGGCTTCGGTGTACAGGCAGTCAGCCTCCGCCATGATTTTACGGATGTGTTCGAGATCAGCGGACATGGCGCTCTCCAGGGGTGGCAGGTCGGAAAAGCGGGCAAAGGTACGCATCCCGCCCGGCCAGATCAAGGGTTTGTGGACTAACGTTCTGTATTGTCTATAGGACAAGCCTTCGGGATAGATTAATCTAGCCCGGTTTTTTTGCCCGCCGCCGGAGTCTTCCCCATGCCCATCCTCGAGATCCGCCATCCGCTGATCAGACACAAACTCGGCCTGATGCGTCGCGCCGATATCAGCACGAAGAACTTCCGCGAGCTCGCCCAGGAAGTCGGTGCGCTGCTCACTTACGAAGCCACCAAGGACCTGCCGCTGGAATCCTACGAGATCGACGGCTGGGCCGGTGCGGTCCAGGTGGAGAAAATCGCCGGCAAGAAGATCACCGTAGTGCCGATCCTGCGCGCCGGCATCGGCATGCTCGAAGGCGTGCTGAGCCTGATCCCGGGTGCCAAGGTCAGCGCCGTGGGCGTGGCTCGCAATGAAGAAACACTGCAGGCCCACACCTACCTGGAAAAACTGGTACCGGAAATCGACGAACGCCTGGCCATGATCATCGACCCGATGCTCGCCACCGGCGGTTCCATGGTCGCCACCATCGACCTGCTGAAAAAGGCCGGTTGCCGCGATATCCGCGCCATGGTCCTGGTCGCCGCCCCCGAAGGCATCAAGGTCGTACAGGACGCTCACCCGGACGTGACCATCTATACCGCCTCCATCGACCAGAAACTCAACGAGCATGGCTACATCATCCCGGGCCTGGGCGATGCCGGCGACAAGATCTTCGGCACCAAGCAGAAGGACGCCTGAGCATGCAGGACGAGTTCAACGATCCGCTCTGGCGCCAGGTACTGTCCGGCGCACAGATGCTGTTCGTCGCCTTCGGCGCCCTGGTGCTGATGCCGCTGATCACCGGGCTGGACCCGAACGTCGCGCTGTTTACCGCAGGTCTGGGAACGATCCTGTTCCAGATCGTCACCGGGCGGCAGGTGCCGGTGTTCCTGGCGTCGAGCTTTGCCTTCATCACCCCGATCATTCTCGCCAAGGGCCAGTTTGGCCTCGCGGCGACCATGGGCGGCGTGATGGCGGCCGGTTTCGTCTATACCTTCCTGGGCCTGGCCGTGAAGATCAAGGGCACCGGCTTCATCGACCGCATGCTGCCGCCAGTGGTCATCGGCCCGGTGATCATCTCCATCGGCCTGGCGATGGCGCCGATTGCCGCGAACATGGCGATGGGCAAGGCCGGCGACGGTACTGAACTGATTCACTACCAGACCGCGATGATGATCTCGATGCCGGCCCTGCTCACCACGCTGATCGTCGCGGTGTTCGGCAAAGGTATCTTCCGTCTGGTGCCGATCATTTCCGGCGTGCTGGTGGGCTTTGCCATGGCGTTTTTCTTCGGCGTGGTGGACACCGCCAAGATCGCTGCCGCACCGTGGTTCGCCCTGCCGGCCTTCACCGCCCCCGCGTTCAACTGGCAGGCGATCCTGTTCATCGTACCGGTGGCCCTGGCGCCGGCCATCGAGCACATCGGCGGGGTGATTGCCGTGGGCAGCGTGACCGGTCGCGACTATCTGAAAAAGCCCGGCCTGCATCGGACCCTGCTTGGTGACGGCATTGCCACCACCGCAGCCGGTCTGTTTGGCGGTCCGCCCAATACCACCTACGCCGAAGTCACCGGCGCGGTGATGCTGACCAAGAACTACAACCCGAAAATCATGACCTGGGCGGCGATCTTCGCCATCGCCCTGGCCTTCATCGGCAAGTTCGGCGCGCTGCTGCAAAGCATTCCGGTACCGGTCATGGGCGGGATTCTGTGCCTGTTGTTCGGTTCGATTGCGGCGGTGGGCATGAACACCCTGATCCGTCACAAGATCGACCTGGGCGAAGCGCGCAACCTGGTGATCGTTTCGGTGACGCTGGTGTTCGGCATCGGTGGCGTGCTGGTGGGTACCGGCACCGGCCCGGATGACTTCGGCCTCAAAGGCATTGCGCTGTGCGCCGTGGTGGCGATCGGGCTGAACCTGCTGCTGCCAGGTAACGATGGTTGGAAGCAGAAGAAGGCGGATGAACCGCTGCTCTGAGATGTTGCCTGACATGGCCCCATCGCGAGCAGGCTCGCTCCCACACTGGATCTCGGTTGGTCACAAAATCTGTGTACACAACCCACCCCATGTGGGAGCGAGCCTGCTCGCGATAGGGCCCGTGAATGTTACAACGCGATCGGCGCCCGTTCGCACAACGTGCTCAACGCCTCGGCCCATTGCGGCTGATCATTGAGACATGGCACCAACACCAACTCCTCTCCACCGGCCTCGCGGAACTGCTCTTGCCCGCGATCACCGATCTCCTCCAGGGTCTCGATGCAGTCGGCCACGAATGCCGGGCACATCACCATTACCTTCTTGACCCCGCTTTTGGCCAATTCCTCCAGGCGCGCTTCGGTGTAGGGCTCGATCCATTTGGCCCGGCCGAGTCGGGACTGGAACGATACCGACCATTGACCGTCCTTGAGCCCCATCTGCCGGGCGAACAGCTCGGCCGTGCGAATGCACTGGGCGCGGTAGCACGTCGCAATGACCTCCGGCGGCGCATTCTTGCAACAGTCGGCGTCCTTGAAGCAATGGAACCCTGTCGGGTCCAGCTTGGTCAGGTGCCGTTCCGGCAAGCCATGGAAGCTCAGCAGCAGGTGATCGTAATTCTGCATCAGATAGGGCTTGGCACTGGCAACCAGAGCGTCAAGGTATTCCGGCTGATCGTAGAACGGCTGGAGAATCGAGAACTGCACGTCGAGATTCTTTTCCCGCACGACCCGCTTGGCCTCTTCGACCACAGTGGTGATGGTGCTGTCAGCGAACTGCGGATACAACGGCGCCAGCGTGATCTTCTTGTGCCCCTGATTCGCCAGGCGCACCAGAGCCGACTCAATGGACGGCTCGCCGTAACGCATCGCCAATTCCACCGGACCTTGGGTCCACTGGGCAGCCATCGCCTGCTGCAGCCGGCGGCTGAGCACCACCAGCGGCGAACCTTCCTCCCACCAGATCGAGGCATAGGCACGGGCCGATTGCTCGGGGCGCTTGATCAGAATCAGCGACACCAGTAAACGTCGCACCGCCCAGGGCAGGTCGATGACGTACGGGTCCATCAGAAATTGATTGAGGTAGCGGCGTACATCGGCCACCGAAGTGGAGGCAGGCGAACCCAGATTCACCAGAAGCAACGCGTGATCGGTCATGCAACGTCCTATTTCAAAAGCGGCCGGACAAATCGTCCAGTGCCGCAGGCAAATCCGTGAATCGGAAAGTGAAACCCGCCGCCTGCAACCGTGCCGGCGTGGCGCGCTGGCCGCCCAGCAGCAGCGACGACAATTCTCCCAGTGCGACTTTCAATACCAGCTCCGGCATCGGCATCACGGCGGGCCGATTCAACACGTGCCCCAAGGCCTTGGCGAAATCGCGGTTACGCACCGGGTTCGGCGCACAGGCATTATAGGGACCGCTGGCGCCATCGCGGTGCAGAAGAAAATCAATAAGCGCGATTTGATCGTCGATGTGGATCCATGGCATCCATTGCCGCCCGTTACCGATACGCCCGCCCAGCGCCAGTTTGAAGGGCAATAGCAGCCGCGACAAAAAGCCGCCCTCGGCGGACAGCACCAGGCCGGTGCGGATCAGCACCACGCGTATGCCCATGGCCTCGGCCCGTTGCGCGGTTTCTTCCCAGGCGATGCACAGTTGGCTGGCGAAATCCTCGCTGACCGGCCCCGACTCCTCGGTCAATTCCCGTTCGCCGCCGTCGCCGTACCAGCCCACCGCAGAACCTGAAATCAACACGGCGGGTTTCTGTTCGCAGCGCTCCATCCACGCCAGCAAAACTTCGGTCAGGGTGACGCGACTGCTCCACAACAACATCTTGCGCTTATGGGTCCAGGGCCGATCGGCAATCGGCGCGCCCGCGAGGTTGACCACCGCGTCCACCGGCTCGTCGATCTCATCGAGCTTGGCGATTCCCCGCACTTGCGCGCCGCAGATTTTGGCCACCTCTTCGGCTCGGCGGCTCCATACCGTCAAACGATGTCCCTGCTCCGACCAGAGGCGGCAGAGCTGACGTCCGATCAAACCAGTACCGCCGGTCAGCAATATGTGCATGAGATGTTCCTCGCAGCGCGTTTTACCCGGCCCACTAGTCTATTTTTATAAGCAGGGATTTTTCGTATCGGACAGGGTCTGTGTTTAACAATAGGTCAACCTGTCCAAACGCGAACGGTAAAACTTATACCAAGAACCCGAATTGTACAGGTTTAAACGACGGCGTAGTCTGTACAGAAAGGTAAACGAGGCCCTCATGACTGTACCCATCGCAATCATCGGCACCGGCATCGCCGGACTCTCAGCCGCCCAGGCCCTGACGGAGGCCGGGCATATCGTTCAACTCTTCGATAAAAGCCATGGCAGCGGCGGACGCATGTCCAGCAAACGCAGCGACGCTGGCACACTGGACATGGGCGCGCAATATTTCACCGCCCGTGATCGCCGCTTCGTCACCGAAGTCCAGCGTTGGCAAGCCAACGGCTGGGCCGCGGAGTGGAACCCGCAACTCTACAACTTCCAGGACGGACAACTGACCCCCTCCCCGGACGAACAGACCCGCTGGGTCGGCACCCCACGCATGAGTGCCATCACCCGCGCCTTGCTCGGCAAATTGCATGTGCAGTTCTCCTGCCGGATCACCGAGGTCTATCGCGGCCAGGAACACTGGCACTTGCAGGACGCGGAAGGCTTCACCCATGGCCCCTTCGGCCAGGTTGTCATCGCCACGCCCGCGCCCCAGGCCACCGCATTACTGGCGGCCGTCCCGAAACTGGCCGGGGTGGCTGCCGGGGTGAAGATGGACCCCACCTGGGCCGTTGCCCTGGCTTTCGAACAAGCGCTGGATACGCCCATGGAAGGCTGCTTCGTGCAGGACAGCCCCCTCGACTGGCTGGCGCGCAACCGCAGCAAACCGGGACGCGACAGCGATCTCGATACCTGGGTATTGCACGCCTCCAGCGACTGGAGCCGGCAGCACATCGACCTGCCCAAGGAAGCGGTGATCGAACATCTGCACGGTGCCTTCGCCGAACTGCTGCACAGCGCCATGCCCGCCCCGAGTTTCAGCGTGGCCCATCGCTGGCTCTATGCCCGCCCTGCCGGCAACCATGAATGGGGTGCCTTGGCCGATGCAGATCTGGGTCTGTACGTCTGTGGCGACTGGTGCCTGTCCGGCCGGGTCGAAGGCGCCTGGCTCAGCGGCCAGGAAGCCGCGCGACGCTTGCACGCCAGCCTCCAGTAGATTGCGCCCCCTTCGTGCTACCCGCTGCTGTCGAACGAGACGGCAGCCTGCCCGTAAATAACGCCAGCGGCCGTTCCTGTCATGCAAACCGGGTTGACTTGTACCGCGGTGGATCTATGATGAATAAAATTGTACAAACAAACACATTATGTACAAGTTTATACACCAGAGGTCCCCATGCCCGACTCAACCGCCATCCGCCCGAAAATTGCCATCAGTGCTTGTCTGATGGGAGCAGAAGTTCGCTTCAATGGCGGGCACAAGCAATCGCAGCTGTGCAGCCGTCTCCTCGCGGAGCATTTTGATTTCGTGCCGGTCTGCCCGGAAGTCGCCATCGGCCTGGGCATTCCGAGAGAACCGATCCGGTTGGTGGGTAATCCCGAGCAACCCGATGTGGTCGGTACGGTGACACAGGACCTCAACGTGACCCGCCCTTTGATCGATTACGCTCGGCAAATGGCTGCGGAACTCGATGACATTTGTGGTTACATCTTCATGCAGAAATCGCCGTCATGCGGACTGGAGCGGGTCAAAGTCTATGACCATAACGGCGTGTCACAGCCAGGTGGCGGACGCGGTGTCTACGCCCAGGCATTCTGCGACCTCCACCCGGACCTGCCGGTGGAAGAAGACGGCCGCCTCAACGATCCGGTACTGCGAGAGAATTTTCTGACCCGGGTATTCGCCTACGCTGCCTGGCAGCCGCTACGCCGCAAGGGCCTGACCCGGCGAGACCTGATCGAGTTCCACTCGCGTTATAAGTACCTGCTGATGGCTCACAACCCTGTGCAATACAAGATCCTCGGCAACCTGTTGGGCAGCATGGGCAAGACCGACCCCAATGAGCTGGGCCCGCGATACTTCAGCGCATTGATGGCCGCCCTGAAAAAATGCGCCACCCGTCGCACCCATACCAATGTGTTGCAGCACCTGAGCGGTTATCTCAAGCGCGCCATCGATGCCGAGGACAAGCAGGAAGTTCAGCATCTCATCGCCCAGTACCGCCTCGGCATCGTACCGCTGGTAGTGCCGCTGACACTGCTCAAACATCACCTTCGCCAACATCCCGATCCCTACCTGGCGCAGCAAGTCTACCTGCAACCGCACCCGGAAAATCTCAGTTTGCGGAACGCCATCTGATGAAAGGCGATACCGACTCCAGCGCTCGTGAAGACCTTGGCGCCGATTTCGCCCAGGCCCTGGCGGACGGCTGGCTTCCCATACGCGAAGTGGCGCGGAGAACCGGTGTCAACGCCGTGACGTTGCGGGCCTGGGAACGCCGCTACGGCCTGATCGTGCCGTTACGCACGCCCAAGGGACACCGGTTGTTCAACGCCGAACATGTGCAGCGAATCCAGAGCATCCTCACCTGGATCGACCGGGGCGTGACGGTCAGCAAGATCAAGCCCTTGCTCGATACTCCACAACCCTGCACCGAGCCACTGGACAGCGATTGGCAGAGTCAGCGTCACGCCCTCACCCTGGCTGTGACGCAACTGGCCGAGCGCCAGGTCGACGACGTGGTCAATCAGGCCATGGGCTTGTACCCACCCTGGACCGTGTGCGAACAATTGCTGTTGCCCTTGCTGGAGGAGTTGCAATTGCGCTGGCAGGGTCAGTTCGGCGCACAGTTGGAACGGGTGTTCCTGTACTCCTGGCTGCGCAGCAAATTCGGCAGTCGGATCTACCACAACAACCGTCAGCTCCGCGGCGCGCCGTTGCTGCTGGTCAACCATTCGGACGTTCCCCTGGAACCCGGCCTGTGGCTCACCGCCTGGCTGGCGAGCAGCGCCGATTGCCCGGTGGAGGTCTTCGACGGGCCGATACCGGCAGGCGAACTGGCCTTGGCGGTCGAACGCCTCAAGGCCCGCGGCGTACTCCTGTATTCCAGCCACGCCATGAACCTGTCCCAACTGCCCAGGCTGCTTAATGGAGTCGACTGCCCGATCATCATTGCCGGCACCGCAGCCTCGATCCATCACGCCAAATCACCCGCCGGCGGCTCGATGAAAGACATCATCTGGGCCGAAGACCCGCTATCGGCTTACCGCGAGCTGAGTCACAGAGCACTCCTTTGAAATGGAACCCCCATGCAACTGATCTGGCTGCGCAGCGACCTGCGCCTGAACGACAATACCGCGCTGGCCGCAGCTGCCGCCGCGGGGCCTTGTGTGGCGGTGTACCTGACGAGCCCGGGGCAATGGCGTGTCCACGATGACGCACCGTGCAAGATCGATTTCTGGCTTCGCAATCTGGCTTCGTTGAGCGCAGCCTTGGCCGAACTGAACATCCCCTTGCTGATCCGCCCCGCGCCGCACTGGGATCAGGCGCCGTCGGCACTGCTCACCCTGTGCCGCGAACTGAGCATCAATGCCGTTCATGTGAACGAAGAATACGGGGTAAATGAAACCCGGCGCGATGCCGAAGCAGCCCAATGCCTGAAAGCCAACGGCATCGACTTTCACAGCTATCTCGACCAGTTGCTGTTCAAGCCCGGCAGCGTACTGACCCGGACCGGCAGTTATTTCCAAGTGTTCAGCCAGTTTCGCAAAGTCTGCTACAGCCGCCTGCACCTTTCGCTGCCGAAGCTGATCCGCGCACCGTCCCGGCAGGCACCAACCAATATCCACAGCGACCCGGTGCCGACTCAGGTAGAAGGCTTTGCTCTTCCCGGCGATTCCCTGCGCGCCCTCTGGCCCGCCGGTGAAAACGAAGCCCGGCGACGCCTCGACACCTTTGTCGATCAACACCTGGACTTCTACCAGAGCGAACGGGACTTCCCGGCCAGGCCCGGTACCAGCCAGCTTTCAGCTTACCTGGTCGCTGGCGTAGTCTCGCCGCGCCAGTGCCTGCACGCAGCATTGCAAGCCAACCAGGGTGAATTCGAGAGCGGAAATGTCGGTGCTGTGACCTGGATCAATGAATTGCTCTGGCGCGAGTTCTATAAACACATTCTGGTGGGCTTTCCCCGTGTGTCCCGTCATCGCGCATTCCGCCCGGAAACCGAAGCCCTGGCTTGGCGCAATGCGCCTGAAGAACTGACTGCCTGGAAGCAGGCACGCACCGGTCTGCCGATTATCGATGCAGCCATGCGCCAGTTGCTGGAAACAGGATGGATGCACAACCGCTTACGGATGGTCGTCGCGATGTTTCTCACCAAGAATCTGCTTATCGACTGGCGCGAAGGCGAGCGCTTTTTCATGCAACACCTGATCGACGGAGACCTGGCCGCCAATAACGGTGGCTGGCAATGGAGCGCCTCCACCGGCACCGATGCGGCGCCCTGGTTCCGCATCTTCAACCCATTGAGTCAATCTGAAAAATTCGATCGTAAGGGCCTGTTTATCAAACGCTGGTTACCTGAGCTGAACGATCTTGATGAGCAACAGGTCCATAACCCTTTGGACGGGTTGTTTAACAGGGCGGACTATCCGGCTCCAATCGTCAATCTCAGCCAATCCAGGGAGCGTGCGCTGGGGGCTTTCAGGAATCTGCCAACGCGACAACAGGCCATGATTGAAAAGCCGGGCGATCAGCGAACATGAAACTATCGCTATCCGGATGCACGCCCAGCCAGACGAGATATAGTCGGACCAGGCAGAAGGACTTTGCCTGCCGTAGACGTCCCCTACCTGTCGCGGCGTGTCGCCCCGACTAAAAGGAGTATGGAATGGGTCAGAGACCACCACGACGGTATTGGCTGACGGGCGCTGGTAACGGAGTCGGCGCTTCCTTGGCCCAGGCAATACTCGAAACCGGGGCAAACCTGGCCATCAGTTCAAGCTCGGCTCAATCCTGCGAAGCGCTCTCGGCACGTTATCCGGGCCACGTACTGACGATGCCCGGCGACTTGACCGACGGCCAGACGGTACGCGACATCACTGATCGAATCGCTCAGCAGTGGGGGGCCCTGGACACGCTGATCCTGAACGCCGGCACTACCGAGTACGTCAACAGTCAGCTCCCCGACGCGTCTCTCATCGAACACATTGTGCGCAGCAACCTGATGGTCGCAAGCCTTTGCATCGAAACAGCCTCGCCATTGCTGCGTGCCGGCACCGCGCCCCTGCTGGTGGGAATCATCAGCCCGGCAACCTCCCTGTCACCGTCCCACACCGAGGGCGGCAACGGGGCAATGCGTTATCTGTTCGAATCGGCTCGCGCCTCCGAAAACATCGACATAACGCTCGTTCGACCGGACTTCGATAACGCGCTCGGGAGCCTGGCGGACTTTCCGGCCACACCAGGGTCGGCAGACGAAGCGGCCGCCTACATCCTGAGTCAGTTGGTCGAACGCCCCCATGAAGTGCTCCTCCCTGTCACGGCCCTGACCGCGCTGTGGCCGTTACCAACACCGGGCCAGACCGCACAGGCGGACATCGATCCTTGCCAGGTAAGCGCCAGGTCACCGATCAAGGGTCGACCGTGAGCGGCCCGGTTGCCTTACACTGCGCGCCATGGAAACCATCCCTCTCGCTGACCTCACTGCACCGACCGTTACGTGCTCAACGTGCGCGGCGTGCTGCTGCCAACTGGAAGTGCTGCTGATCACCGATACCGGCGTCCCGCAACGCTTCATCGCCACGGACGATTGGGGTGGGGAAGTCATGCTGCGCCTTGATGACGGCTGGTGCGCTGCGCTGGATCGCGACAGCATGAAGTGCACCATCTACGAAAAACGCCCGCTGATCTGTCGGGAGTTCGAAATGGGAGCACCGGAATGCATTGAGGAACGCCGCGGGATCACGACGGCGTATCGGTAGAGCACGAGCGCCAACTGATCCTCTGCTATCGCGAGCAGGGGTTGGAGGGACCATCGATCTGACAGCCACCTCGAAACACTAATGTGGGAGCGAGCCTGCTCGCGATAGCGGTGGTACAGTCATCATCACAGCCAATGCCCCACCGCCGTTACAAGCGGGCTCCATCAGTATCAAAGCGGCATCGTGTAGTGCAGGGCGTAGCTTTCCACGCCATCGTTGGTCGACTTGATGCCCGCATTGGAATAGTGAGTGGCGCGAATGCCCACTTCATGTCCGCCAGTGAAGCGCAGGCCGAAGCCGATGCGATCTTCGAACTGGAAAGCGGTACCGAGCTTGTTATCTTCCACCTCGGTCTTGTCGAACAGCGCAACGCCCACACCGGCCTCGATGTAAGGTTTCACGTTCTCACCGGAAAATTCATACACGAAGACGGGCGAAAACGACAGGCTATGGTTACTGGACGTCTTATCCCCTTCCCAGTAGGTGTAGGCACCGCTCCAGTAGCCGGTCAGACGACCTACGTCGCTTTGCCACCAACTCTTGTCCCAATCGAATTGCATCCCCAGACGATAAGTCATGGTCGAGTCGCTGGTCTGGCCGACCCCGAACTCCACACCCGCAGCCTGTGCGGTGTAGGTGTGCCCCAGCAATGCAGCCGCAAATGCGGCAAAGCAGAATAAGCGCTTCATTAGAAACATCCTTTTCCGACGAACATAGTTAGTTTTTTGTTACAGGCAAAGCTATAGAAATCCGCGCTAGAACAGAAGTTCAGCAGCATTTACGGAATTTTCACATTTTGCTTACAGATTGAAGCTTCGCACAAGGCCAGACGAATGCCATAGCGTCGGTAGGATATTTCTTAAATGTGTCGGATCAGCACTACTCCAGAATTGAGTTTCGCTGGCCGGCCCCTCTGCCAACAACCCACGTTCGGCCAGCAGGCGCTGAAGTTGTCGAGCCACGGCTGCGCCCGTGTCGATCAGGCTGATGTGATCCGGGATCATTTGCTTGAGCAACGGTCTGAGGAACGGATAGTGCGTGCAACCCAGGATCAGCGTATCGCAGCCGGCTGCCAGCAATGGATCAACGTAATGTTTCAGCAACTGATGCAAGGCCGGACTCTGCAAGTCACCTGCCTCAATCAGCTCCACCAGCCCGGGACACGGTTGAGTGATGACCTGTACATCGGTGGCGAAACGGTCGAGCAAGGCGGCGAACTTGGCACTCTGCAAAGTACCAGTGGTGGCCAGTACGCCGACAATGCCACTGCGGGTAGCGGCGGCGGCCGGCTTGACGGCCGGCTCCATGCCGACGATAGGCCAGTGGGGAAAGTCGCGACGCAAATCAGCCACCGCAGCGACCGTCGCGGTGTTGCAAGCCACCACCAACGCCTTGGCACCCTGGCCGAGGAGAAAATCGGCAATGATCGCGCAGCGCTGTCGGATGTATTCCGGCGTTTTCTCGCCGTAGGGAATATGCCCGCAGTCAGCGACGTACAACAGCGATTCGTTCGGCAGCAGCCGACGAATTTCCCCCAGCACCGACAATCCGCCGACACCCGAGTCGAGCACGCC
Source organism: Pseudomonas corrugata (assembly GCF_001269905.1). Taxonomy (GTDB): domain Bacteria; phylum Pseudomonadota; class Gammaproteobacteria; order Pseudomonadales; family Pseudomonadaceae; genus Aquipseudomonas; species Aquipseudomonas corrugata. The sequence goes on from NZ_LHVK01000006.1 coordinate 256,901, forward strand.
GACCGGCGCCTCACTCATGTGGGTCACCACAGACACTGCACGCCGGGTCACGCTTGACCCGCAATTCGCGGAACCGCGTACCCAAGGCATCGATCAACAACAGGCGCCCCACCAACGGCTCACCAAAACCGGCCAGCAGCTTCAAGGCTTCAAGGGCTTGCAGACTGCCCACCAAGCCCACCAACGGCCCAAGCACCCCTGCTTCGCTGCAGGTCAACTCGGCCTCGCTGCCGTGGCCGTAGAGGCAGTGATAGCAAGGGCTTTCGGGACGACGGGGATCGAACACCGAAAGCTGGCCCTCGAGACGGATCGCCGCACCGCTGACCAGCGGCTTGCCCGCCGCGACACACGCCGCGTTGACCGCCGTGCGCGTCGAGAAATTATCGGAACAGTCCAGCACCAGATCCACCGCCGCCACAGCCACGGCCAAGCTGTCTTCGTCCATGGCCGCCGGATGAGGCACCAGTCGAACCTCGGGGTTGATCGCCGCAAGGCGACGCATGGCCGAATCGACCTTGCTCAGGCCGACGCTGTCGGTGTCGTGGATGATCTGGCGTTGCAGGTTGGTCAGGTCGACCGTGTCGAAGTCTGCCAGGTGCAGCTCGCCAACGCCCGCGGCGGCCAGATAGAGCGCCACCGGCGCACCGAGGCCACCAAGACCGACGATCAACGCACGACTCTGTTTGAGGCGCAACTGGCCGCCGATGTCCACCTGTTGCAGCAGTATCTGCCGACTGTAGCGCAACAACTCCTGATCGTTCAGCACGGCAGGCACCCCAGGCTGATGCGTTCATGGCCGCCCAGGTCCTTGCGACTGTGGACCTCGGAAAAACCCTGGATTTGCAACAGATCCCGCACCGCACCGGCCTGATCGTAACCGTGCTCGAGCATCAACCAGCCGCCCGGCGCCAGGTGATCCGGTGCCTGGGCGATGATTTCGCGCAGATCATCGAGCCCATCCTGGCCCGCGACCAATGCACTGGAAGGTTCGAAACGCACGTCGCCTTCGGCCAGGTGCGGATCGGCGGCGGCAATATAAGGCGGGTTGCTGATGATCAACTCGAAACGCTCGCCATCCAAAGCAATGAACCAGTGACTGCTCAGCACCGTGACGTTGACCAGGCCCAGGCGCTGGCGATTGCGTTCGGCCAAGGCGACGGCCTCCAGCACCCGGTCGACCGCCGTGACCTTCCAGGCTTGACGCTCGCTGGCCAGGGCCAGGGCAATCGCGCCGCTGCCGGTGCCCAGATCCAGAACCCTGGCCGCAGCGGCCGGCAACAAGGCCAGCGCGGTTTCCACCAGCAACTCAGTGTCCGGACGCGGGATCAGGGTATGGGGCGCGACTTCCAGGTCGAGCTTCCAGAAGCCCTGCTGCCCCAGGATATAGGCCACCGGCTCACCGGAGCGACGCCGATGCAGATATTCGGAAAACAGCAGGGCGGCCTCGCTTGGCACGATCCGCTCGGGCCAGGTGTGCAGGAAGCTGCGGGACTTGCCCAGCGCAGCCGCCAGCAGTAACTCGGTATCCAGTTTTGGCGTGGGTGAATCCGGCAACTCGGCGGCACGTAGCAGACTGGCGATGATGGTCATGTGTTCACCTTTTATTCGCCAATCGCGGCCAGTTGATCGGCCTGATATTCGGCCAGCAGCGGTTCGATCACCGCATCGACACCGCCGGCCAGGATTTCATCCAGGGAATACAAGGTCAGGTTGACCCGGTGATCGGTGACCCGGCCCTGGGCAAAGTTGTAGGTGCGGATGCGCTCGGAACGATCCCCCGAGCCCACCAGCAACTTGCGCTCGCTGGCGATGGCACTGGCCGCGGCGCTGGTCTGCTGGTCATTGAGCTTGGCCGACAACCAGGCCATGGCGCGGGCCCGGTTCTTGTGTTGGGAGCGCTCTTCCTGACACTCGACCACGATGCCCGAAGGCAAGTGGGTGATGCGGATCGCCGAGTCGGTCTTGTTGACATGCTGTCCGCCCGCGCCGGAGGAACGGTAGGTGTCGATCCGCAGGTCCGCCGGGTTGATCTCGATGGCTTCCTGTTCGTCCGGCTCGGGCAATACCGCCACCGTGCAGGCCGAGGTATGAATGCGCCCCTGGGATTCGGTGGCCGGCACACGCTGTACACGGTGGGCGCCTGATTCGAACTTCAGCTTGCCGTAGACGTTGTCGCCTTCGACCCTGGCGATGACTTCCTTATAGCCGCCATGCTCCCCTTCGTTTTCCGACAGGATCTCCACGCGCCAGCCACGCCGCTCGGCGTAGCGCGAGTACATGCGAAACAGGTCGCCGGAGAAGATCGCCGCCTCATCGCCGCCGGTACCGGCACGGATTTCCAGAAAGACGTTCCGCCCGTCGTTAGGATCCTTGGGCAGCAGCATGCGTTGCAGATTGCTTTCAAGTTCGACCAACTGCTCCTTGGCCTCGCGCACTTCCAATGCCGCCATTTCCCGCAGGTCCGGGTCGCTGTCCTTGAGCAGCGCCTGGGCACCGGCGAGGTCGTCCTGCACTTTGAGCAACTGTTTATAGGTGGCGACAATCGGCTCGACTTCCGCGTACTCCTTGGAATAGGTGCGGAATTTGTTCTGGTCGGAAATGACTTCGCCATCGCCCAGCAAGGCGGTCAGTTCTTCGAAGCGGTCCTGGAGGGTGTCCAGTTTATTGAGCAGTGACGCTTTCATTGCGATTTCTTATCCGAAAAGCTATCCGGTGAACCCTCACCGAGGGCAAAGAGTTCCTGGGCCATGGCCAGTGCATCGAGGCGACCCTCGGCAGTCAGTTTCTTGAGCTGGACACTGGGGGCGTGGAGCAATTTATTGGTCAGGCCACGGGCCAGTTGCACCAGCACCTCTTCGGCGCTGCCGCCGTTGGCCAGCAGGCGCTGGGCCTTTTGCAGCTCTTCATCGCGCAAGCGCTCGCTCTGCTGACGATAGGCCTTGAGCACATCCACCGCAGCCAGCTCGCGCAGGCGCACCATGAAGTCCTCGGCGCCGATGGTGATCATTTCTTCCGCCGCCTGGGCCGCGCCCTGCCGGCTCTTGAGGTTCTCGGCGACCACTTCGTGCAGGTCATCGACGCTATAGAGGTACACGTCGTCCAGCTCGCCGACTTCCGGCTCGATGTCCCGGGGTACGGCAATGTCCACCATGAAGATCGGCTTGTGCTTGCGCAGCTTCAGGGCGCTTTCCACCGCGCCCTTGCCCAGGATCGGCAACTGGCTGGCGGTGGAACTGATGACGATGTCGCTGTGTACCAACTCGGCCGGGATATCCGAGAGCAGCACCGCGTGGGCGCCGAACTGTTCGGCCAGGGTACTGGCTCGCTCCAGGGTCCGGTTGGCGACGACAATGCGCTTGACCCCCAGGTCGTGCAGATGGCGGGCAACCAGGGTGATCGTCTCGCCGGCGCCGATCAGCAGCGCCTGGCTGCGTTGCAGATCGCTGAAAATCTGTTTTGCCAGGCTGACGGCGGCAAACGCCACGGACACCGGGTTCTCGCCAATGGCGGTGTCGGTACGTACCTGCTTGGCGGCATTGAACGTGGCCTGGAACAGCCGCCCGAGCAGCGGGCCGACCGTACCGGCTTCGCGGGCCACGGCATAGGCCGACTTCATCTGGCCGAGGATCTGCGGCTCGCCCAGCACCAGCGAATCGAGCCCGGAGGCGACGCGCATCATGTGACGAACGGCCGCATCGTCTTCATGCACATAGGCACTGGCGCGTAGCTCTTCAAGGCTCAGGTTGTGATATTCGGCCAGCCAGCGCAGCACGGCATCGACCGAAACATGATCCTGTTCTACATAGAGTTCGCTGCGATTGCAGGTAGAGAGGATCGCAGCCTCACGGCTCTCTGTAAGCCGGCAGAGCTGCTGCAGGGCCTCCACCAGCTGCTCAGGCGTAAAGGCCACGCGCTCGCGGACGTCTACTGAAGCAGTCTTGTGGTTGATACCAAGTGCAAGGAAGGCCATTCAAGGTCGCTGATGGTGACGTGAAGCCGGCAATTGTCCTACTTCGCCAGATCCAGAACAACCACTGCATCTCTATCGCCCTCCCTCGCTTCGTAAATCGACGGGGCGGTTATGTTTGACCGAAGGCTTGTGTCATGATGATCCGACCGCAGGTTAGTCGTCCTCTTCCTATATGAATAGATCTTCCGCGTTGCTCCTCGCTCTTGCCTTGCTCAGCGGCTGCCAATCCATGGCCCCCGTTTCGACGGACGGTACGCCGCCGGTCGAAGACAGCACGCAGGCACCTGAAAAACCCAAGGTCTACGGCTCGTTCAGCGAAGAAACCATCTTCAGCCTGTTGAGCGCCGAACTGGCAGGCCAGCGCAATCGCTTCGACATTGCGCTGGACAACTACGTGACCCAGGCCATCAATACCCAGGACCCGGGCATCTCAGAGCGGGCGTTCCGCATCGCCGAATACCTGGGGGCCGACCAGGCCGCGCTGGATACCGCGCTGATCTGGGCCCGCAACGCCCCGGACGACCTCGAAGCGCAACGCGCCGCCGCCGTACAACTGGCCCGCGCCGGGCGTTACGACGATTCCATGACCTATATGGAGAAAGTCCTGCAGGGCAAGGGTGATACCCATTTCGACTTCCTTGCCCTATCGGCTGCCGATACGGACCAGGAAACCCGCGGCGGCCTGATGAAGAGCTTCGACCGCTTGTTGGAACGCCATCCGAACAACGGACAGTTGATTTTCGGCAAGGCCTTGTTGCTGCAACAGGATGGCGATGCCCAGGGCGCCCTCACCCTGCTGGAAGACAACCCGCCGGAAGCCGGCGAGGTGGCGCCGATCCTGCTGCGCGCTCGACTGCTGCAAGGCTTGAACCGCGGCGACGAAGCACTGCCGTTGCTGGAAAAAAGCATCAGGAAGTATCCGGACGACAAGCGCCTGCGCCTCACCTACGCCCGCATGCTGGTGGAAAACAACCGCATGGACGATGCCAAGGTGGAGTTCTCCAGCCTGGTCCAGCAGTACCCCGAAGACGACGAATTGCGTTACTCCCTGGCACTGGTCTGCCTGGAAGCCAAGGCCTGGGACGAGGCCAGGGGCTATCTGGAAGACCTGATCGCCCGGGAAAGCCATGTCGATTCGGCGCACCTGAACCTGGGGCGCATTGCCGAAGAACGCAACGACCCGGAAAGCGCGCTGATCGAGTATGCCCAGGTCGGCCCGGGCAATGACTACCTGCCGGCACAGTTGCGCCAGGCCGATATCCTGATCGGCAATGGCAAGACTGCCGAGGCCCAGAGTCGCCTGGCCGTACAACGCGACGCCCAGCCGGACTACGGCATTCAGCTGTACCTGATCGAAGCCGAGACGCTGTCGGCCAACAATCAGAGCGACAAGGCCTGGAACGTGCTGCAACAGGCCTTGAAGCAATACCCGGACGATCTGAACCTGTTGTATACCCGAGCCATGCTGGCGGAAAAACGCAACGACCTGGCCCAGATGGAAAAAGACCTGCGCCTGATCATCCAGCGCGACCCCGACAACGCCATGGCCTTGAATGCCCTTGGCTATACCCTGTCGGACCGCACCACCCGCTATGCCGAAGCCAAGGTACTGATCGAGCAGGCCCACCAGCTCAACCCGGAAGACCCGGCGGTGCTCGACAGCCTCGGCTGGGTGAATTTCCGCCTGGGTAACCTCGACGAAGCCGAACGCCTGCTGCGCCAGGCCCTGGAGCGCTTTCCCGATCAGGAAGTCGCCGCTCACCTGGGCGAGGTCCTGTGGACCGCCGGAAAACAGCGTGAGGCCCGGCAGATCTGGAGCAAGTTCCTCAAGGACCAGCCCGACAGCCCCATCCTGCGCGGTACCATCAAACGCCTGACCGGATCAGAGACCCTTTAAGACATGTTTTTGCGCCACTTCATCGTTTTCAGCTTCATCGCCCTGCTCGCCGGCTGTGCGGGCTTCGGCGCCCGCGAATCCGTCCAGGGCCATGGAAATCCGGCCCAGTGGCGTGAACACAAGGCACAGCTGAGCGGCCTCGATGGCTGGCAGATCGACGGCAAGATCGGCATCCGCGCGCCGAAGGATTCGGGCAGCGGCACACTGTTCTGGCTGCAGCGCCAGGACTACTACGACATCCGCCTGTCCGGCCCGCTGGGACGCGGCGCAGCGCGCTTGACCGGTCGACCGGGGCAGGTTTCGCTGGAAGTCGCCAACCAGGGCCGCTACGAAGCCCCCACGCCCGAAGCCCTGCTTGAAGAGCAGTTGGGCTGGAAATTGCCGGTTTCCCACCTGACCTGGTGGGTGCGCGGGCTGCCGGCGCCGGACAGCAAAAGCCGCCTGACCCTCGACGCCGACAGCCGCCTGTCCAACCTGGAACAGGACGACTGGCAGATCGAATATCTCAGCTATGCCCAGCAGAACGGCTACTGGCTGCCCGAGCGGATCAAGCTGCACGGCAGCGACCTCGATGTCACGCTGGTGATCAAGCAATGGCAGCCGCGCAAGCTGGGGCAATGACATGACTGCTGCCCGCCTGACCCTGCCCTCCCCAGCCAAGCTCAACCTGATGCTGCACATCCTGGGTCGTCGTCCGGACGGATATCACGAGCTGCAAACGATCTTCCAGTTCCTGGACTACGGCGATGAAATCACCTTCGCAGTACGCGAGGACGGTGTCATTCGCCTGCACACCGAGTTCGAAGGCGTTCCCCACGACAGCAACCTGATCGTCAAGGCTGCAAAAAAAATCCAGGAGCAATCCGGTTGTTCGTTGGGCATCGACATCTGGATCGAAAAAATCCTGCCCATGGGCGGCGGTATCGGTGGCGGCAGCTCGAATGCGGCAACGACCCTGCTCGGGCTCAATCACCTGTGGCAGCTCGATTGGGACGTCGACCGCCTGGCGGCGCTGGGCCTGACGCTAGGGGCTGACGTGCCGGTTTTCGTGCGTGGCCACGCGGCTTTTGCCGAAGGCGTAGGGGAGAAACTCACGCCCGTCGAGCCCGAAGAACCCTGGTACCTGGTGCTGGTACCGCAAGTCTCTGTAAGTACAGCAGAAATTTTTTCAGATCCACTGTTGACACGTAACTCTCCTCCCATTAAAGTGCGCCCCGTTCCCAAGGGAAACAGTCGAAATGACTGCTTACCGGTGGTAGCAAGGCGTTACCCAGATGTTCGTAACGCATTGAATTTGTTAGGTAAATTTACCGAAGCAAAACTCACCGGAACTGGAAGTTGTGTGTTTGGGGGCTTCCCAAGCAAAGCTGAAGCTGATAAAGTCTCGGCCCTTCTGACAGAGACCCTTACAGGGTTTGTAGCGAAAGGAAGCAACGTTTCGATGTTGCATCGCAAGCTGCAAAGTCTGCTCTAAAAGGAATCGAGTGCTGGGCACTCGCAGCAACAGATACAGGGGCGTCGCCAAGCGGTAAGGCAGCAGGTTTTGATCCTGCCATGCGTTGGTTCGAATCCAGCCGCCCCTGCCATTTTCCTATACTCATCCAGGTATACCCTCAGCCTTCAGGTACTGCGCGTGTCCAAGATGATGGTCTTTACGGGGAACGCCAACCCCGATCTGGCTCGGCGTGTCGTACGTCAGCTGCATATCCCTCTCGGTGACATTTCTGTCGGTAAGTTCTCCGACGGCGAAATCACTGCCGAGATCAATGAAAACGTTCGCGGTAAAGACGTCTTCATTATTCAGCCGACTTGCGCTCCGACCAACGATAACCTGATGGAACTCGTCGTGATGGCTGATGCCTTCCGCCGTTCCTCGGCTACTCGTATCACTGCTGTTATTCCCTACTTTGGTTATGCCCGTCAGGATCGCCGTCCGCGTTCCGCGCGTGTGGCTATCAGCGCGAAAGTCGTGGCTGACATGCTCACCGTCGTCGGCATCGATCGTGTGCTCACGGTTGACCTGCATGCTGACCAGATCCAGGGTTTCTTCGATATTCCCGTGGACAACATCTACGGCTCCCCGGTCCTGGTGGATGACATTGAAGATCAGCGCTTCGAGAACCTGATGATCGTGTCCCCGGACATTGGTGGCGTCGTGCGTGCACGGGCGGTTGCCAAATCCCTGGGCGTGGATCTGGGTATCATCGACAAACGCCGTGAGAAAGCCAATCACTCCGAAGTGATGCATATCATCGGCGACGTCGAGGGGCGCACCTGTATCCTGGTTGACGACATGGTCGACACCGCAGGCACCCTGTGCCACGCGGCCAAGGCCCTGAAAGAGCATGGTGCTGCCAAGGTCTTTGCCTACTGCACACACCCTGTGCTGTCGGGTCGGGCAATCGAGAACATTGAAAATTCCGTGCTGGACGAGCTGGTGGTGACCAACACCATTCCGCTGTCCGCTGCCGCACAAGCCTGTGTACGTATCCGTCAACTGGATATCGCACCGGTGGTTGCAGAAGCGGTTCGCCGCATCAGCAATGAAGAATCGATCAGCGCGATGTTCCGCTAAGGGCCCTGCCCTTACATGACATCCCGTTGACGAAAAGCGCCCCGCCCCAACACTCATGTTGGGGCGGGGCTTTTTTGCCCATCCGCTTTGACGTCGGTCGCAGACGTCACCCGGAATGGCTATTTTGGAGATACAAAATGACTGATTTCATCCTGAACGCCCAAGCGCGTACCGACCTGGGGAAAGGTGCGAGCCGCCGCCTGCGTCGTCTCGCCAGCCAGGTTCCTGCCGTTGTATACGGTGGTGACAAGGCCCCTGAGTCCATCACCATGCTGGCCAAAGAAGTGGCCAAGCTGTTCGAAGACGAGGCTGCTTTCAGCCACGTAATCGAGCTGAACGTTGATGGCAAGAAGCAGAACGTCATCGTTAAAGCGATGCAGCGTCACCCGGCCAAGCAGTTCATCATGCACGCCGACTTCATTCGCGTCGTGGCTGGCCAGAAACTGACCGCTACCGTTCCAGTGCACTTCATCAACGAAGCTGCTCCGGTCAAGAAAGGCGGCGAAATCTCGCACGTGACTTCCGAGCTGGAAGTTTCCTGCCTGCCGAAAGACCTGCCTGAATTCATCGAAGTCGACCTGGCTGACGCAGAAGTCGGCACGATCATTCACCTGTCTGACCTCAAGGCCCCTAAAGGCGTTGAGTTCGTTGCCCTGGCACACGGTGATGACAAGGCTGTAGCCAACGTCCACGCTCCACGTGTTGCTCCAGAAGCTACCGAAGAAGGCGCAGCAGAGTAATTTCACTCTGTCGCCGGAGTGACCGGAAAACATCGCGGACTGGAACGTAGCGAGACAGCGGGCGGTAACGCGAAGTTTACTTAACGGTAGATCCGCATTGTTCGTCCACTGTCGCTACATCTGATCGCGACGTTATCCACACTCCAGGAAGGGCCCCTATCGTGACTGCCATCAAACTGATCGTTGGCCTGGGAAATCCAGGCACCGAATACGAACAGACCCGGCATAACGCAGGGGCCCTTTTTGTTGAGCGCATCGCGCACGCACAAGGCGTCAGCCTGGCGGCCGATCGCAAGTATTTCGGCCTGACCGGACGTTTCTCGCATCAAGGTCAGGATGTTCGCCTGTTGATTCCCACCACCTACATGAACCGCAGCGGCCAGGCCGTGGCGGCATTGGCCGGTTTCTTCCGCATAAAGCCTGAAGAAATCCTGGTGGCCCACGACGAACTCGATCTGCCTCCGGGCGTTGCCAAGCTCAAGCAGGGCGGCGGCCATGGCGGTCACAATGGGTTGCGCGACATCATCGCGCAGCTGGGTAATCAGAATACCTTTTACCGCCTGCGGCTTGGCATCGGCCACCCGGGCGTAGCCAGCATGGTTTCAAATTTTGTCCTGGGTCGCGCGCCTCGCGCCGAACAGGAAAAACTCGATGCCAGCATCGACTTTGCCCTCGGCGTGCTGCCGGATATCCTCGCCGGTGAATGGAACCGCGCGATGAAAAACCTGCACAGCCAGAAGGCCTGACTCTTACCGAGGGGAAACACCATGGGATTCAATTGCGGCATCGTCGGCCTGCCTAACGTCGGCAAGTCCACCCTGTTCAACGCCCTGACCAAATCCGGTATCGCGGCTGAGAACTTCCCCTTCTGCACCATCGAGCCGAACAGCGGTATCGTGCCGATGCCGGATTCGCGCCTGGACGCACTGGCGGCCATCGTCAACCCCAAGCGCATCCTGCCGACCACCATGGAGTTCGTCGACATCGCGGGCCTCGTGGCCGGTGCCTCCAAAGGTGAAGGCCTGGGCAACAAGTTCCTGGCCAACATCCGCGAAACCGACGCCATTGCCCACGTGGTGCGCTGCTTTGAAGACGAGAACGTGATTCACGTCTCCAACAGCGTCGACCCGAAGCGTGACATCGAGATCATCGACCTGGAACTGATCTTTGCCGACCTCGACAGCTGCGAGAAGCAACTGCAGAAAGTCGCCCGCAACGCCAAGGGTGGCGACAAGGACGCAGTGGTCCAGAAAGGCCTGCTGGAGCAATTGATCGCTCACTTCACCGAAGGCAAACCTGCGCGCAGCCTGATGAAGAACATGAGCACCGATGAAAAATTGGTGATCAAAGGCTTCCACCTGCTGACCACCAAACCGGTCATGTACATCGCCAACGTCGCCGAAGACGGTTTCGAGAACAACCCGCACCTGGACGTGGTCAAGGCCATCGCCGAAGAAGAAGGCGCCGTAGTGGTTCCGGTCTGCAACAAGATCGAAGCGGAAATCGCCGAGCTGGACGACGGCGAAGAGAAAGACATGTTCCTCGAAGCCCTGGGCCTTGAAGAGCCTGGCCTGAACCGTGTGATCCGCGCTGGCTATGAAATGCTTCACCTGCAGACCTACTTCACCGCCGGTGTCGAAGAAGTCCGTGCCTGGACCGTGCGTGTCGGTGCCACCGCACCGCAAGCCGCTGGCGTGATCCACACCGACTTCGAAAAAGGCTTCATCCGTGCCGAAGTGATCGCCTACAACGACTTCATTCAGTACAAGGGTGAAGCGGGCGCCAAGGAAGCCGGTAAATGGCGCCTGGAAGGCAAGGAATACATCGTCAAGGATGGCGACGTGATGCACTTCCGCTTTAACGTCTGAACCGCGCATAGCCTAAGGAGATTCCGTAGATTACCTCGGACTCCTGAAGAACCCGTGAAAGCCCCGAATTTCGGGGCTTTCTCGTTTCTATACCGAAGTCACCGCAATCGAGGTCGAAACGGAGGCGCGGCAAGACCTCATCCCTGGATGATCTAGGAATACTGCCCCACCGGCTGGACTGAAGCCGAGCGACCACTGTACTTCTGGATGGCATTGAGCAACGGCGAGGTGATCAGCGTTGAAACCAGAGCCATGATGACCAGAATTGAAAACAGCTGGGGCGGCATCAAGCCAAGGCTGTGGGCGATATTCAGCACCACTAGCTCCATGAGGGCACGCGTATTCAGCAGCGTGCCGATTTTCAAGGAGTCGGTCATTGAGAACCCCGCCAGCCTGGCGGCCAAGGTGCAACTGAGCCCCTTGCTCAAGCAAGCGCATAAGACCCACACAAAGCACCAAAGAATGTCCTGAGCAGTCACCATGGAGCCAATTTCAACTTTCATACCGGTGTAGAAGAAGAAAATCGGTACCAGGACGATGTTCACGAAAGGGCGCATCCGCAGGTTCCACTGCTCAAGCAAGGCTTTGCATTGATACAACGCGGTGCCCACCAGAAAGCCACCAACAACGGCGAACACCCCCAACCATGCGGTAATGACTGCGGTCACGAACACCCCGCCGATTATCGCGCCAAAGTGCGTATCGCTCAGCACGGCGGCATGCTGAGTATCAGCCTGCAGGCGTTTGATCAGCCAAGGACGCACATAGCGGAAGAACACCACCAGGAACAGCGCAATAGCCGCCAGTTTGAGCAGCGTCTGCGCCGCGCCTTGACCGCTGGTGAACACCACCACCGCCCCCAGGGCAATCCAGCCGATCAGGTCGTTGATCCCAGCCGCGGCAATCGCGGTCACTCCTGTCTCGCTGTTTTCCATCTTCAGCTCCAGGAGAATGCGACCAAGGATGGGCAGCGCGGTGATGGAGAAGGAGATACCGCAGATCAGCATCAACCCCAACAGATCAGGAACCGGGTAGTAGTGGGCATAGATGAAGGCGCAGAACATCCCGGTCAGATAAGGGATCGGAATGCCCAGTAAGGTGATCCAGCCCAGGGCCCGCTTGAGACGACGCTCGCGCAGCAGCTCGAAATCGAACTCCATGCCGATCTGGAACATCATCAGCACGATGCCCAACTGGGACATGACCGTCAGTACCTGTCCGGCGTTGGCATGCAGATACGCGCCGCCCTGCGGCCACAGTCCCCCCAGAAGTGCACCAAGAACGATGCCGCCAGTGATTTCACCCACAGCAAGGGGTTGACCAAAGCGCTGAGCGATTTTACCGGCAACCTGGCTGCAAAGGATGATGACGACCAACGCCGCCAACACAATGACTAGTAAGTTTTCGTGGGAATTGTTCATTACAAGATCCTAGGTAGCGAGAAGCCAAGTTCGTGCACCAGCCCGTCCAGGGCACGCTTGAACCGTTCCATGTCCAGCGTGGAGGTTTGATAGTTACTGATGGCAACGCGGATATAAACCTCGCCTTTCCACTCCAGCACGCTGGGGTAAGCCAGGTTTCGCTGCTGACAAAGAACAACCAGACGAGCCACACTTTCGGCATTGGCAGTCACAGGCCGAAAAGCGACCACCGGCATGATTTGCTGATCGGGTATCAAGCAATAAGCTGGATCGGCGCTCAGCAGCGCCCGCAAGTGCGCCGTTGCGCCGGTCATATTCCTCAGCAACTGCCGATAACCCTCCAGCCCCAGATGCTGCAGCAGGCACCACACGCCCAATGAACGAAATTGGCGAGTGCCATAGAGGTTCATCTTGAAAGTGTCGAGCTCACCACGTTCCTCCCAGTAAGGTCCGCCGGCCCAGAAACTGCTACCCAGCATCTCGCCGTTACGCACCAGCAGGCACCCGACGCCGAAGGAGGCGAACATCCACTTGCAAGGATCAAAGGTGATGGAATCCGCATCGTTCAATCCCTGCATGTGACGCCGGGCCTCGGGCAACGCCGCCAGCGCCAGCCCGGCGGCACCGTCAATGTGGAACCAGGCGTTGTAGCGGCGAGCCAGCTCGCCGATGCGCCGCAACGGATCAATCGCCCCGGTTGCAGTGGTACCCAGGACGCCGATCAGGCACATCGGCGTGTAGCCGAGCGCAACGTCATGGGCCAGTCGCTGCTCCAGTTGCTCCGGGAGCAAGGCGCCCTGCTCATCGGTGTCGATTTCCACCAGCGCATCCGCGGCAAAACCCAGCACGTCCAGGGCCTTGGCAATGGAGAAGTGCCCCTCTCTGGACATGTAGATCCGTGCCCCCGGGCCGTCGGCCCGATGCGTCTGCGGATGCTGGCGGTGCATCTGCTCGCGGGCCAACTTGAGCCCGATCAGATTGGCCAACGTACCACCCCCGGTGAATACCCCGCCGGGCAGACGCCCGACAACCGGGTCGAGGCCAAACAGCGAACGCAGGGCGTGCAGCACCTCGACCTCGACCATGGTCGCCGATGGCCCTGCACGCCAGGCCCCGGGGGTCTGATTCAGCGCACTGCCGAGGAAGTCCCCCAGCACCGCAGCAGGGTGAGGTCGCGGCGAAATATAACCGAAGTACAACGGGTGGCTGACGTTGCAGAGACCCTGCTGCATCAGCTCCACGGCCTGCGCCAGGGTATCGTCCAGCGACTGACCGTGTTCGGGCATCGCGGTTGGATCTTGGATTCGGGCGGCAACCGAATCGCTTGCGGACCATAGGGGGAACTGCTCGGGCGCATCCTGGACGCTGGCAAACAACTCCAACACCCGCTTGCCCGCGGCGAGAATGTGCGAGTTGACGCCCAACTCCAGCGGCTCAGCAGTCATGAGCTACCTCCTGCGCCACAACCTGCAACCGAACCTGCTGCTGAATACCTTGGTGAATCTCCAGCAGTGCCTCACGACTCTCTCCCGCCAGAAGGTAATAACAGTAGTGGGGCTGAGCAGAGTCCGGCATGGCCTGCACCCAATCACCGGGACGGGCGAGTACCACCAACTCACGCAACTCCGCCAGTTGCTCAAAGATCTGCATGCCTTCGACAGCGAGCAACGTCCCGCTGGCTTCGATCACTACACCGCCAAACAACACCGCACCATACTCCCCCGCCGCTGCGGGCAATGGCATCTGTTCCAGAAGCAGGCGAACCTGAGCGGCATACACGTCGACTCCGCTCAACAGCTCAATGGTCTGCGCGGTGAAGCCGCCCCCAGGGCGCAACCCCGCTTCAAGTACCCGGGGCACGCCATGCTGATAGCGGATTTCGACGTGGGCGGCACCCTGGGTCAGGCCTAGCGCCCGCGCAGCGCGCACCGCAAGCTGACCAATCGAATGCTCCTGCTCGGCTCCCAGCGACGTGGGCCAGACAGAGGCCGATTCAGCAAAGTAAGGTCCTTGCCCGCCTTCTTTCTCCAACACCGCCAGAACCTGATCCGTACCGTCGGGCCGCAACAACAGATCGACGCTGACTTCCCGTCCTTCACAAAAGCTCTGGGCAATCAACTGGAGACTGCTATGACCGTAGGCAAAGCGATTACGGTCCTTGAGGGGATCTACATCAGTCGTCTGCTTGATCAGCTCATGCAGTGTCGCAAGGGCTTGCCGATACTGATGTTCGTCACCGACTGCAATCACGCCCTGGCTGTTCATCGAGTCGCTGAGCTTGACTACCACCCGTGACCCAAGCCGCTGGCAGACCTGCTCCCAAGGGGTTTCCAGGGTCAACGGCAGCGTCGCCGGCACCGGTACGCCCTGCGTTTCCCACAACAACGCGGCCAGGTACTTATTGCGACTGCAGACAGCCGTGGCTACCGACATGCCCGGCAGGCCCAGATACTCGGATAACTGGGCGGTCGCCACTACCGTGCCCTCATTGACAGGCAACAGGGCACTGAAAGGATGCGCCGCGTGGTACTCGGCCGCGGCACTGAACAGAGCATCCGTCGGCCACAACGGCACCTGCAGTACAGCCTCGACCGCCGGGTGTTCAGCCAGAGCCCGTCCGTTGCCGATCAACACTACCCGATAACCCGCGGCGCCCAGACAATCCAGCAATCTCCGGCTGGGATAGGCATGAATAACGCCAATACGATGTGCTGACATGATATCCCTTCCTTAGAATGAGCCGGTCCGTGCACCCGGTTTGTGCTCCAGTACCGTCAGCACCTGCCCGCCAACCTGCCGCTGGGTGGCTTCGAACAAGTCGGTGGTCATGTTGTTGGTCCATAGACGACCACGCTGGGACACCTCGAACGCATCCGCAGTCTCCGAGAGCAGGCCATGTTCGATCCAATTGGCAATGAGCTCGGGGTTGACCGTGGCCAACGCACGCTCGTTGGCCTTGTCCAGGCGCAGGAACTTGGGAAACATCACCGCACCACGGTTTTCTGGACGATCCAGCGCTACCGAGCTTTTCTCGATGCTCGGCAGCCCCTGCTCGATGGCGTCCATATACTTGTTGACGTTGCTGTGCTTCATGTAGCTGAAGCCGTCCACATAACCCCGGGCCGATGAGCCTACGGCCAGCGTCTCGGCACGATGTTCACCATTGCCGCCGCCCCAGAGCAGGCGGAAGTACTCACAGACCTTTGCCTTACGGGTATAAATCTGGTCGGCGACATTGGCATAGCCAGCCTCGGCCAAGCGGTGGCGCAACTGCTCGAACAGCGCGAGCATGATTTTCTCCGAAGGCTTGGCTGGAATGCTGCCCTCTTCCATCTGGCGCTTGAACTTCGGCGGGAACGCGAAGTAGTGCAGATTGTAGTAATCGATGCTGTCAAAACCGTCGTCGATCAGTCGTGTCAGGTCACGATCCAGAGAAGCCAAGGTCTGCCCCGGCAGGTTGTACATCATGTCGACATTGATTTCATCGAAGCCGAATCGCCGTCCTTGCTCACGGACATTGGCTACATCGTCCAGAGTGGCGGCGATGTTGAAGTGCTTGCGCAACTCCGGATCGTAAGTCTGCAAGCCGAAGCTGATGCGCTGTACGCCTTCGTTCTTGAGAATCTCAAGCCGGTAGGGATCGCCCAGGGTCTTGGGCTCGCCTTCAAAGGAAATCTCGGCGTCGGCGTCGAGGCTGAAGCTCTCTCTGATAGCGTTGAAAATCCGCTGCAGTTGCTCGGGCGACAGCACAGAAGGCGAACCGCCACCGAAATACACGGCCCGCAGTTTGCTGGAGCGGCCGCGCGCGCTGGCCGCCTCAGCGCGGATGTCCTGGCACAGGGCGTTGGTGTAGCGCTCATAGACGGTAGTGTCCTTGTCGACTCGCACATGAAACGGACAGAACCGGCACATGTCCTGGCAGTACGGAATATGCACATAGAGCAGGGTTTCCACCCCAGCGGCCACCGGACTCTCGAAGACCTGGGGCAGACGCTGATGCACAGCGTCCCCCAGTAGCGGATAGAAGTAATAGGTCAGCGGATAATAGGCCTCGTACATGGAGTTTCCCCTTATCCCGCCAACACTTGATCAGCGTTTCCACTAAGCACGGCTTGCAACAGTTCGCGATCGAAGCCGGCATCGAGAATCTTCTGGCACACCGCCGAGTAGCTGCCGCATACCGGCAGATCGGAACCAAACAGCACTTTGCTATGCACCGCCGGACGCTCGTGCAGCCAGTCCACCAGTACCTCGGCCGGAACCAGAGCGGTGTCCAGATACACTCCCGGATAACGAACGGCCATTTCCAGCGCCTCGTCGTACCAGGTGGGCTTGCCGCCATGCGCAAAGATCACCTTGAGTCGCGGGAAAGTTTCCACCAGGCGACGAAAATCCCCCGGCCGGATGAACTTCTGCTCGGTGTCGCGCTGCGCAGTAAGGCCGGTGTGGAACATGATGGGCTGGCCGACCTCGGCACACATTTCATAAACCGCCATCATCGAGTCGAGGTACGGATCAAACCCATGGTCGGCGGGGTAAAACTTGTAGCCCTTGATCCCGCGCTCGAAATCCTTGTGCCATTCCTGGAGTGGATCAGCGTGGTGCAACGGATTGATATTGCCGAACGGCACAAAGAATGGATCGTTGCCACAGAAGTCCAGAATCAACTGGCTATCGATGGAAAAATTGGTTCCCGGCCCGCACTCTGCGAGGATCACCGCACGCACCGCACCGCGCTCTTGAAGATAAGCCTTCAACGCCGACGGATTGGAAAATATTTCACGAACATCGACCCCTTCCTCAAAAGGAAACTTGGTCAACAGGCCCTGAATATCGTCACGCAGCAGCGAGAACTTTCCGGCGTGAACATGGAAGTCTACGAAGTTCATTATTAATTCCCTTTAAAATGTCGAAATCACGTTCCACAGTTTCTGAGCGTCCACAGCTGGACTACGGTGCTCTACCGGCAATTGCTTCGACAGGAACTCCAACAGCGGCTCGATGTGTTCTGCCTCACGCCACTCAGCGGCCAGGTCTTCAATAGTGTGATGCTCTGCCAACAACTTTCCATCGCGGTAGTGCCGGACAATCGGGTGCAGGAAGTTCGAATCTTCAGCGCGCTTGATATTCTCCCTGGCAATGCGCGAAACATTGAACGGATTGTCAAACTTGCGCTGGCCAAACTCCAGGGTCAGGGTCATATACTCATCAGCGGCAAAGCGTTGCGCGATGTAGTCCTGGGGCAGTTCCAAGTGCCAGCTCAAGCGTTGTTGCTGCCGATCAATCAGCATCACATCCTGCAGGAAACCCGGCTGCTGCCAGAGTGCCGAAGACTGGTTGACCCGTTCGATTATGCGCTCGCATGTCGGCGCCACCTGCAACTCATGGGTCACCTGCGGTAAGGCGATACCATCGTAGCGCTCCAACAGCAGTTGGCACAGGGTGCGCACGTTGTAACGGAAGCCGTGGATGAACCCCGACATGTACTTCTTGTAGTCAAGGTACTGCATCAGGGTGCCGGCAAAATAAAGATCGGGAATATTCTGTGACTGCCAATCCGCCCGCTGCGCGGGTAGACGGCCCCGGGAGCACAACTCAGGGCGGCAAGACTCGTCAAACATCGAATCGTCGAAGCGAAATCCGGTACAGGCAATCACGCGATCGTATTCGATGACTTCCTGTTCGCCCTCGGCGTGCTGGTAACCGAAGTAGGCCTTGAACTTGTCGCCGTCGCGCTCGATGCGATGCAGTTCTACATCGAGGATCGCGTTCTGTGATTTAAGCTGGTACGTATCGAGCAGGTTGTTGTTGACCGCGCGCAAATGCCCCACGTAATGGGTCGACCAGGCCATGCGCAATGGATTCGGGCTCGCCACGTGGATCATCGCTGCATGCTCCATCAGTGCATCGGCAGTCTCGAAGCCAGAGTTACCCTTGCCCAGGATCAGCACTTTCTTGTTGGTCAACGGCACCGGGTCGATGTCCATATCAACATAGTGCTCAGCGTGTTCGATCCCCTCGATGTCCGGCAGCCAAGGCAGATGCACGCCTGTCGCGACAATCAGCACACGGGCCCGCAGTTCCTCGCCCGTGGACAAGGTGACGATGAAGTCCTGATCGCGACGCACGTTCACCACAGCGCTATCGGTACGCACGTTAAGCTGATGTTCCTTGGCAAAACCATCCAGATAACGCGGCATGTCATCGGCATCGGGAAAATAACGTTGGCTGTAGTCGGTGAACCGAGCCGCAGTGCTTTCGCTGCTTAACAGCGAGTTCCAGTCCCAACGCAAGTTAATTTCAGGATCGGAATAACCGGTATGGACTTTATTGATTGAGATCAACTTCCTGTGTCGTGGAAATCGTTCAAATGAAGTGCCGGCGCGACGTCCGCTCTCTACAATCAAATAATCACGCCCTTGTTGCTGCAAGCAATGACCGGCCTGCAGCCCTCCCGGACCAGCGCCAATAACCAGGTATCCATACGTCTTCTTAGCGGACATTTAAACTCTCCTTATGTTTCACTTAGTGCCAGGAACAGCGCGCACGTAGACGTCCACGCTATTACGATGCGGGATAAATTAGTTTCTCAGATCAACAACAAAACTGGCCTGACGGCCACGGACTTACATCAAAGCTGAACCGGCTTGGAATTATAGATAACCAATGACCGCATGTTTCTCGCCGCTGGACCTGATCACTTGGGTGCGAGTAAAACCGGCCTCATGTAATAGCGCTTGAAACTGGGTCTCCGTGCGGTGTTGCCCACCGGTCTCCAAGAGCATCGCCAGGTCCTGCATCACTGCCGCAAACGGCTCGGCGCCTGATGCTTCCAACAAGCGATCGAGCACCAGCACTCGTCCTCCGGGATTCAACGCTTGGCGAACCCGGCGCAATAGCTGTAGAGATTGCTCGTCGTTCCAGTCAGAGAGAATGAACCCCAAGGAGTAGGCATCCGCGTGGGGCAACTCACCGGACCAGAAGTCACCCGGCACAAAGCTGACCCTGGAAGCCAACCCCACCTCACTGATCCGCGCCAGGCAATGGGGCTCCACAGCAGGCAGGTCGAATACCACTGCGCTGAGCTCGGCATGCCGTTGCGCGGCAGCGATGGCGAAGGTACCGATGCCGCCCCCCAAGTCGACCAGGCTCGATACGTCGTCCACCACCCTCAGCTTCACCAACTCTGCTGACGGCTCGCGGCTGAGGTTCCACATTGCATCATGGAATGCAGCGCCACGGTCCTCGGCCAACAGATAGTCGAAGGGGGCCGACGCGTCTTGCGCCAGTTTCGCCCATTGCGCCTGGCCGCTGCCCACGGCATCGCCTAGGTGGCGAAACAGCGGCAGAGTGTTGCTGTCAAAGTGTTCGAGCAAAGGTCCCAGGTACTGTGCCGACTGAGGATCCAACGCGCCGTGGGCGGATGCCGACAGTCGATAGCCGCCTGCCTGCTCCTCGACCAGCCCCCAGGCAACCGCGCCGCGTAAAAACCGCTCCAGTGTGGCGCCGTCCAGTCCCAGTGAGTCTGCCAGAGCGTCTGCCCCCGGCCCCGCATCAGCGCTGGCAAGCGCCCGGAAAATCCCCAGTCGATGCCCCTGCAGCAGAATTGCGCTGCCCATGAAGCCATAGAGCGCCAGGCTTACGGGATCGAGGACCTTCTCGCCCCTTGGTGGTACTACCATATCAACCTCCCTGTCCAATTGATGGAGTGATTAAACGCCCAGCTCGAAGGAGCCTTGGGCCACGACTTGCCCATTAATGATCAGATGCACCTCATGTGCGCCGGGGTAGTAACTTCTCAGCGAACTGCTTTCGATACTGTGATCGCGCTGCAGCTTCACCGTCCCCTTGACCAACTTCTGGCGCTTGCTCCACTTGAATACACGACGGTTGATCTGGCCTCGGGCGCCCGGCGCGAGAATGGCGTAGTCGATCATCAGCCCATGCTCGCAGGTGCTGTCGATCTGGATATCGCAGTCCAGAGAAATACGCTCTCCAGATTTGATCTGCGAAGGCCCGACCTGGAAGTGCTTGATCTGCACCGGCGCGGCCATGGAATACCCAAGCAGCTCCAGCGCCCGGCTGTCACCGCGACGCGCCAAGGTTCGCAGCGAATGGCGGATGATCCAATCGGTGTGCGGCCCACGCGCCTCGACCTGCCAACGCTCCAGCACATCGAGCACAGCGCCGGGATGATCCTTGCTGATGTCATTGAGGTTGTTTGCCACTGAGCGACGTACGTACTCGCTGCGATCGCTGCGCAGAAGCTCCAATAAAGCCAGGACCGGCGCCGGGTCAACCAACAGGCTCGGCACCCGCGTGGCCCACGGCAGGCGCGGACGCGTGCCCTCGGAAACCAGCCTGCGCACATCGTTGCTGTCATCGCTGGCCCAGCCGGCCAGCACCTGCAATGTAGGCTCCGGATAGGCATCCAGATAAGGCCGGATGGCGAACTCGCCAGTGAAGTGCTGAGTCACCTTCCTGATCGCTTGCATGGCGGCATCAAAGTGCTCTAGACCGCGGGTTTCGAAAATATCCGCGATCACCCACACAGGGAACCCGGTCATGCGACCAAAGCGGGTCCCGGGGATCGGATCAAGCATCCTGACCAACACCTGGGCCGCCGACACAAACTCCAGACCCAACCCCTCCCAGAGGGCGTTAGCCATGGCCTTCACTCGTGCCTTCATCTCCAGCGGCCCCAGGTCCGCCGGCAACGAGGCGCTATAACGCTGCTGATCGAAGCCCTCTAGCAGCGCGGCAGCGCGACCGCCCAACTCGACGCCAAGCGGATGATCGAAGTAATCCTTGAAGTCCATGACATATCCCTTGAATCAACGCTGAGCGTCGAGGCTGCTCTTATCGAACGTCAGCTCGTTATATCCATTGCCAAAGCGGTAGTTGCTCCAGCGCATCCAGGTCTGCTTGCCGGTCTGGTGGTTGACCATTCGCATCTCGCTGGCCCGCCAGTAGCGGTCCAGGTAAACACCATAACCGCTGTAGGTCTGGGTTTTGAGCAACGCATTCTTACGGTCGTAGTATTCCACCTTGAGCGGCCGGTAATACTGCTTGTCGAGCCAGGTCACTTGACGGGTGTAGCCGGAGCGCGGGTACGCAGGGGTCATTTCCAGCTTGTACGCGTCCAACCCATCAACTATCTCGTCCCCCAGATACTGGTACTGGTACTTATCGAGCTCCCAGCTGGCCATGTCCTCGTATGCGAATTCACTGCCCATGAACGGGCCTGACTTGTTCTCCGAAGCAATCCGCTTGACCCGACGCAGCGACGGGAAAAACTGCCACTGATCATCCGAGGTCAGGCTATGGGCGTGGGTCAGCAAGGTGGTGCCACGCACATCCGCGGGGCTCAGAAAACGCACCAGACTCTTGTCGCCATCGGCATGTACTTCAAAGAACTGCACCGCCAACTCACGGGTACTTACCGCGCCGTAGGCATTACGCAACTCCATCTGCAGATCCGCCGACATGTCCTTCCAACCGACGTTGTGCTGGTCCGCCTGCCTCGCGATCTCCTGACCTTTCTCATCGGCCACGGCCACGCTCACATCAACGAGGCAGAACAGCATCGCCAAGTACTTCACGCTCTTCAGTCCTTTCACGCTTCTTCTCCAATGTCAGTTCAAGCAACCCCGGCAGCAGGAAAAAATCCGCCAGCAGAGCAATCACTAATGTCAGGGCGGTCACCAGCCCCATTTCCCGGTTCAAGGCGAATTCGGATGTGGCCAGGACCAGGAACCCGGCCGTCAAGGTCAGCGAGGTCACCAATAAGGCAGGCGCCGTGCTGGTGAAAGCCTCGACAACCGCTTCACCCACCGTCTGGCCGTGGGACTTGACCCGCTGCAACACCGCGTACATGAAGTGGATGGTGTCATCGACCACCACCCCCAACGTCATGGAGGCGACGATGGCCACCGAGAACCCAACCTGCCCAACGCAGATCCACCAGATCCCTAGAGCCATGGCTGCCGGAATCACGTTCGGCACCATGGACAGCAGGCCCAGCTTCCAAGAGCGGAACAACAGCATCAGCAGGACCGCGACCACCGCCGCCGAGGCGATGATCCCCCACATCATGCTTTCGATATTGCGCTGACCGATGTGGGCAAAGATCAATGTGGTGCTGGCGGCCTTGGCCTCGATTGCCGGTGTGTTGCTGGCCAGCCACGACATAGAGCGACGCTCGAAGTCGAGCATTTGCCGGGTACTCAGTTCGTGTAGCGCCACTACGCTCCGGGTGACCGTGCGACTGACATCGATCTGGTTATTCAGGTCGAGTCCATAAGGTAAGGACTGCTCGTACAGCAGCAGACTCTGCGCCGCCACCTCGGTGCTTTCCGGCAGCCGATAAGCCTC
Source organism: Pseudomonas corrugata (assembly GCF_001269905.1). Taxonomy (GTDB): domain Bacteria; phylum Pseudomonadota; class Gammaproteobacteria; order Pseudomonadales; family Pseudomonadaceae; genus Aquipseudomonas; species Aquipseudomonas corrugata. The sequence goes on from NZ_LHVK01000006.1 coordinate 279,746, forward strand.
CTCGGTGCCAGTGGTCAGACTACGGTTGACTCGCTTTACCACGTCCGAGAGCGAACTGACATGGGCGACTTCCGGCTGTTGGCGCAACCAAGCGGTATAGTCCTCCACCTGAGCCAGGAAGACCGGGTCGTTGACGCCGCTGCTTGATTTGGACTTGAGCGCATACTCGATGGTGTAAAGACCGGTTAGGTTCTGCTCGGTGTAGTCATTGGCCTGACGGAAAGCCGTCTCCGGGCTGAACCAGCGCAGATACTGATCATTGAGCTCATTACGCCCGGCCAACGAGGCCAGCACCACTACCACAGGGATGCTCAGCCACATCAACCGCCGCGAGCGTGACTGCACCCAGGTGCCGAAGCGAGTCATCAGATGCTCCAGCGGATCCCCCTTGACGCCAGCCTTGAGCGGCAGCAGCGCGACCAGGCCTGGCAGCAGAAACAGAGTGAACAACCAGGCCAGGGCGATGCCGATCGAGACAATGTTGCCCAAGTCACGGAAAGGCGGGATCTCGCTGAAGTTCAGGGACAGGAACGCTACAGCAGTGGTCACGCTGGTCACAGTGACCGGTACGAGGGTTTCGTGCAGCGCCTCGCGCAATGCATCCAAGCGCGTAGCCCCCTTGCGCAGATGCATCAGGGTGACCGACAGCACATGCACCGAGTCCGCCACGGCGATCATCAGAATCACCAGTGGCGCAGACGCCGAGAGCGAAGTCAGGCTCATGCCCAGCCAGCCCGCAATACCCTCGGCGCTGGTCATGGCCAGATACACCACGGCCACTGCTGCCACTGTGGCCAGCACACTGCGCAGCATGATCAACGCGGCAATCAGGATTACCAGATAGACCCAAGGGGTCAGGTTGGCGGCGTCACCCATGGCAGCTTCCAGAAAGGCATTGTTGTACATCGCCATGCCCGTCAGATGCACTTTTATCCCGGGAAATCTGGCTTGCGCCTCCTCAGCCAGTTGGCGGGCGAAACCCACCACCTCACTGTTCTCATAAGGAGAAACCCCGGCCAGGTGGTACACCACGTTGACCGCGGCGACATTGCCGGCCTTGGACACCAGGCGACCCACCAACTGCGGCTCTGACAAGGCGATGGTGCGGATTCGCTGGCGTTGCTGCTCGTTCAAGGTGGCGGCATCACGCACCAGGTCGGCGACCTGGATGTTGTCCGCGTCGGCGTCGATATTCTGAAAGTTGCTGAGGGAGTCCACCCGCACCGAATAAGGTGTCTGCCAGGCGCGCTGGGTTATCCACTGCAGCGCCTCGAGGGACGACTGGCTGAATACCTCGCCCGACTCCGGCGCCACAACAATAAACAGGTTGTCCGACCGGTCAAAGGTGGCCTGCATCTGCTCTTGCGCCATCAACTCCGGGTTATCCGGGGCAAGATACACTCGGTAGTCGGTACTGAAGCCGAGCCGGCTCTGCCCCAGGCTTGCCAAATAGGCCAGCCCTAGAAACAGCAGCAGGAACCCCCATCGCAAGCGCACTACCGCTGACACTATCGTTCTCATCATTTTGACATCCATTCCAAAAGGGCCATGTGATCGATGGGTGCGCAAGCTATAGAAACACTTCTTTCACGTCAACAGTTGACGTGCAAACATTTAACTTGTAGTTTTTTTACGTCAAATATGGCGTCACATTAAGGAGCAAGACATGAAGCTGAACGTAATCAGCGAAGCACACCAGCCCAGCCCGGTTTCGGCTGTAGTGCTGGACGGTCGGGTTTCCCAGCCGATGTTTGGAGAGCTGGACGTGCGTCGCCTGCAACTCTCCCCCGCAGTGGATGGGCAACCGGGGGTTCAGGTGACCGGAGTCAAACAGGATCTGGCACGCTGGGCCGAAGTCCAGGGCCCCACCATGCTGGTGGCCTTTCAGTTCCAGGCCCCTGATGCCTCAGACAACGCCGATGCCCTGGCCAGGTATGTCGCTGATCGCGAACCAGCCCTGACCCGACATGGCGGGCGCGTGGTAATCAGCGCGGTCACAGAGCGCGGTGAACAGTGGTCCTTCGACGGATTCGAGATCATCGAATTCCCGTCAGCGGACACCGTGGGACAACTGATGCAAGATCCCGACTACCGCAATCGGACTGCGGCTTCCAGCGCGGTATTCGGTGGCGCCTTTGCCATGGCCCCGATCCAAGCCGCCTAAAGCTGCAATCAAGGACGATAGGATGAACGCTTTTGCGCCCGGCCCTCGCGGGCATATGCTTTTCGGCTGTTCTGAGCGGTTTCGTAACGAACCGCTGGCACTCTTGAACGAGTGTCGGCAGCGCTACGGCACCCTCGTACGATTGCCCGTCGGTTTTGGGGCCTCCTTCTGCCTGGCCTTCGACCCGGCCGATCTCGATACCATTTTCCAAGGCGAAAACTTCGGTCGCAGCGATATCGCCGCAGCCTTCGGCCCCTTGGCGGGTGGCAGCATGATCATCGCCGACGGCCAGAAGTGGAAGGAGCAGCGCAAGGCGGTCATCCCGTCGTTCGCCCTGCCGCGCCTGCGCGCGCTCGCGCAGAATGTCGACGCCCTGGCTCACGAACGCGTGGCCGACTGGGCCAATCGCGTGGACCACAACGGCGACATCGATCTGCAGCACGAAATGGTCGATTACGCCATGGACGTGTTGACCCATTTTCTCTTCGGACACCGCATCGGGGCCCAGGCTATTGCGCGCATCTCCCACGGCTGGACCCTGAGCCTGCGCTACATGAATATCCGTCTGTCCTCGCCGGTTCCGCTTCCCGATTGGTTGCCAACGCCGAACAACCGTCGGCTGCACACCGCCGCCGGGCAAATCGCCACGGTCCTGCTGGAAATCATTGCCCAGCACCGCAGCAGTAGCCCCGCATCTGCTGGCGGCTTCCTTGACGACTTGATCAACTACCGCGATGAACAAGGCCAGGCCCTCGACGATCAGCACATCCTGCGGGAAATCATGGGTGTGTTCCTGGCCGGCTTCGACACCGTCGCTTCAGCCATGATGTGGACCCTGGGCGATCTGGCCAAACACCCGGGCTGGCAGCAGGCGGTGCGCGATGAATTGAATTCAGTCGCCACCAGCAGCCGGCTCGACCTGAAAGACACGCCCGTGCTGGAACAGTGCTTTAACGAATCCATGCGCCTGTCGCCACCGCTGTGGCTAATCGATCGCAAGGCCGCTCAACCGTGCATACTCGGTGGCCAACGGGTGCCGGGAGGCACCAACATCATCATGAGTCCTTGGGTGACTCACCGTGACCCGTCCTTCTGGGAGCGGCCCCTGGACTATCACCCCGAGCATTTCGCGGCAACAGCGCCCAGCCGGCCCAAGTACGCCTTCTTCCCCTTTGGCGGCGGGCGGATGAAGTGCATTGGCATCGGCTTGGCACACTTGCAATTGAAGTCGCTGCTCCGGCAGGTGCTGACTCACTACGAGCTCAATGTGCGCCCGGAGCACTTGCCTGAAATTGAACCGGCATTCGTTCTACGGACTCGCAATGGCCTGAAGACTTCTCTGACCAGGCGCGTAGCTAATGGCGAATCCACTGCTGTCGCGATTTAGCCTGGGGCTGCTGCTGACTTGCCTGACAATCACCTTAAGCCCTTGCGCAAGCAGCACGGAGGAGCAGTACAAGCTGACACTCCAGGGCAACGGTTACGAGTCGGCACGCACATCTTTTCCAGGTCTGCAGTTCAAGTGGGACCGCCATGAACCGCTGCTCGAGCAGATGTCGTTGGACATGGAGGTAGAATTACAGTGGGCGGGACTGGACCGATACGACGCCGCGGACTTGCGCGAACTTTCGTTGTCCTACCGACCGGGGCCCTGGCAGTTGGGGGTTGGCCTGAGCCGCGTGTTTTGGGGGGTCACCGAGTCCCGGCATCTGGTCGATGTGGTGAATCAGGTTGACCTCAGATTCGACCCGGATGGCGATGCTCGCCTCTCGCAACCCATGGCCTCGGTGGGCTATCGCGGCCTGGGGCGGAACGTGACGTTATATGCCCTACCCTGCTATCGCGAGCGGCCGGACGCGCTGATCTTCGGTGAACATGGCGCGCAGGATCCTGCTTATGAGCAGGCCATCTTCACGCCACTGCGCTGCTCCGGACAGACCGATTTTGCCGTACGTGCCACCCAGGTAGCCGGCCCTGCGGATATTGGCCTCAGCTACTTTCGGGGTCACAGTCGCGAACCTTACGCGGGCCATTCCCCCGCCAGTTCCGATCCGACGTACCCCGAGGTGAACAGGTTCGCCGTCGACACTCAAGTCACCCTGGGCGCCTGGCTGCTGAAGCTCGAGGCGTTGCTTCAGGACAGTGAACACGGGATTGATCGAGCCAGTGTCTCGGGCTTCGAATATACCTGGGTCTCAGCCTTCAACGGTGCCAGTGACCTATCCCTGCTGTACGAGCACCTGACCGACACGCGCTGCGACAGCGTCATTGCATCATGTGGCGAGATGCTGGGAATCCGGTGGATCGCCAACGACGTCGCGGACACCAACCTGCTGGTGTCCTCCGTGCGGGATCGCCAGAATGGCTTATGGGGTCTGAAAGTTCAGGGCAGCCGGCGCATTGATGAGCAACTGAGCCTGCTCCTCAACAGCGGGGGGATGTACCGAGCAAGGTACCTGTCCGTTGGGCTATCCTATGCGTTTTGATCATGCTGGCAGCTCGTTTCTAGCTCTGCCCTGCTTTACGCGTGGCAACGACACACTACAGGATGGTTTTCAGGGCATGAGGCCAGCCTGAACGCGTTTTGCTCGATCGCCCACTGCATTCAGAGGTACGAATAGTGGCACGCAATAGCAATGCTGAACCCGTACTACGCAACCTGTTCTGCTTCAACTTCTATCGTGGATGGCGAGGCATTTCCGAGTTCTACAGAAAGTACCTGCCCGAGGGCATATCCGCCCAGCAGAGTTATCTTCTGGAACTCTGCAGGACGGACGAGGGCATTCTTGTGGGAGACATTGCGCATCAGCTTGAAATTGACGTCTCGGCGGTGTCCGGATTGCTTAAGCGCATGGAGAGCAGCGGCCTGATCAGACGAGAAGTGCTACCCTCGAATCGACGTCAAACCTTAGTGTTCCTTACTCATCAGGGGGAAGAGCTGCGTAAGGAAGTCCATCAGTCGATGATGGTTGCTGATCGTTTGTTATCCGAAGCCATTCAGAAAGAGGACAAGCTTTCGCTGATCAGAGTGGTCGATCAGATCAGACATCTTATAGACGCCGAGTAAGCATTGGACTCCTGCTGAACCTTCCTGTTTTCCAGCCGCCTCCACGCATCTAACACACCTGGCATGGTTATACGGGCCGGAGCCACGTTGTGCGATAGATCAGGATGACGGCGACGTTGGAACCTTACACCAGACCAAAGAAACCTACTGGTGGAGCAACATCTGACGGTTTAAATCGGTGCCGACTGTTGCGCCGCTATCGCGAGCAGGCTCGCTCCCCACAGGTTTCCATGGCTGACTAGAACAGATAGCCGATATAGATCGCCGCCCCACCACCGGCCTGCGCGCCGGCGTTCATACCCGCCATGACCACGGCTCCCTTGGCCGACTGCATCAGTTGTCGGTTGACGGTGCTGGAAGCAATGATCGATGTGGCCGGGCTGGCACTCAAGGCCACTGACAAGGCCAGCAACTTGGGATCGAGCCCGAACAACAAGGCCATGGCAGAACCACCGACTACCAGTCCACCTCCCACTTCGGTGTAGAGGCAGGGGCCGGTGATGTCATCACTTGTCAGGTCGCGTCCGGCCAAGGCATCACTGACAAAGACTTTGCCGAAGCTGGGAAACGCCTCGGCTGCGCCGGCCGCTCCTACACTCTTGCCTTTTATCTGGATATTGACCTTGCCAAAGCGCGGCAGCCGGGCACCAAAGCCGGCTCCTACCCCGACGCCACCGTAGCGGTAGCTGACGTCTTCACCTTGGGGCGAGCGCAGAATGATCGAACCACCACTGCCCGCCACCACGGCCACGGTCAGACCGCCACCGCTCGCGGTCTGGTACGCCCAACGGCTCTCATTGACCGGAATCGGGATGTTGTAGCTCATACGTTCGAAATCCTTTTATTTGAGTGAAACGCGTCGACCATGCCGAAAACAGGTTTTGGACAAGCCAGCAAACGCGAACATCAGACCGAGGCATCCCAGCAGCCCGGAAGGTCCCCACAGCGCACCCGCATCATCGATGACAGCGCTGCCGGCGGGCTGTTCGGCCAGGTAATGCACTCGTACCGACTGCCCTTGCTGATAGCCGAAGATCATTCCGCCCTGGGGATAGGAGATTGCTTCACCGCTGACGCTGGTGAAGGCGATTTCAGGATGCGAACCGCCGGCATTCAGGCGGCTGACGATGCCATTGGCAGTCTGCGCGCGGGAGAGAAATTCGCGGCGATCGAGGGTGAGATTGACAGCAATGCACAACAGTCCGATGCCAATCAGGGCAAACAGCAAGCCCAGCAATATCTTCCCGACGGATGAGGAAGTGTCGTTAGCCATGGCAGGTCTCAGTATTCGTCCATGAAAGAGGGGCGTCAGGATAGCAAGAAGCTTTATCCGAGTCCGCTCATTTGCTGGCAGAAGCCATCAGTACACCAAAACAGAAAAAGGTTATGCCCGACAGCTTGCCAACGACCTGTGCCCCTCGGTTCGTGGACAGCCAGCCCCTCACACTGTTGGCCATGAGCGCATAGCCGCTATGAACCAGTACGACAAGCAAGCCATAGGAGGACACCAGCAGGAAAAACTGGCTGTAGTAGCTGTCCCCCGGCTTGATGAACTGCGGATATACCGCGAGAAAAAAGAAACCCGCCTTGGGGTTCAATAGCTGGATCGACAACGCTGCGACGAATCGTTGCCACGGACGCGACGGCGTGACGTTGAGCTCAGGGATGAAACGCCCCATGCGCCACATCTTGATCCCCAGGTACAACAGGTACAGTGCACCGACATATTTGAGAACACTGAACGCGGTGGATGACGTGGCGAGGATCAAACCGACACTGGTGGCAGAAATACCCGCCACGACAAATGCCCCCAGCGCGATACCGAAGATGCCGGGCAACGCACCGCTCCAGCCATGGCGCAAGGCGTTGGAAATCGTCAGCATCACCCCAGGGCCAGGGCTCAGTACGGTCAGGGTGGCCAGAATCAGAAACAGTCCGTAATTAATCATGAATCACTCCGAAGCAGGTGATGCTCAGAGTGGTGTGACGGGGCATTGCTGACAAACGCTTTAATTGCGCCCCTGATGTGACAAAATCAGACACATGATTTCCGACCTGCCTCCCTTGAACGCCGTTCGTGCCTTCGCCGCTGCCGCTCGCCATCAGAGTTTCAGCCGCGCGGCCGAAGAGCTGCACGTCAGCCACAGCGCTGTCAGTCGGCATATCAAGCTGCTCGAGGAACACCTGGGGGTGCTGCTTTTCGAGCGTCGCATCCGTCAATCCGTGCTTACGCCGGCCGGCCAGACGTTCTATGAACAGGTCAGCATGGCCCTTGCACAGATTGCCCACGCCGCGACCGCCCTGACCCGGAGTGCTTCGCGGCGCAAAGTGACGATCAATGTGCGGCCCTCCTTCGCGGTACGCTGGCTGATCCCACGGCTGCCGGACTTCATGGCGCAGTATCCGGATATCCACCCTGAAGTGGTCACCAGCACCCGGCCACCGGATCTGTCGCGCGAAGCATTCGACGTCGTGGTTCGCCGGGGACAGTCCGGATGGTCCACCAACGTTCAACCCCATGCGTTGCTGGAAGATGACCTGATACTGGTAGCCGCCCCGTCCCTGCTGCAAAGCCAGTCGCTGGACAGCCCCACCGATCTGCTCCAGCACACGCTGCTGACCGGCAGGACCCGCTGCAGCGACTGGCAGGACTGGGCCAAGCAGGCGGGCCTCACTCAGTTGCGAACACAACCGACTTTGCAATTCGACCACATGCACCTGGTGTTGCAAGCCGCCGTCGATGGCCTGGGGGTCGCGCTGTGTCCGACCTCATTGCTGGGCAGGGACTTATCCACAGGGCGACTGACCTGCCCGTTTCCCTCCTTGCGCCTGCCGCTGATCCGTTATTACTACGGTGTCTCCCAAGACGCAGCGGCCGAAACCCAGGTGTTTATCGACTGGATGCTGTCTCATATCCATCAGGACACAATAACACTCTCGTTACCCGACGCTCCTGGACCTCTACAACCCGTAGGCTCCACGCCTGCCAATGGAGCTCATCGCCAATGACCGGCAGGCGATCCAGCAAACTCATGACCAGTCCTGCGAGTGTCTGGTAGTCATCGGTGGCTTGTGCCTGGAAGCCCGTTTGCTCACGAATATGACTGAGGTTCAGTGCACCGTTGATGAGATAGCCACCCTCCTGGGCCACGATGTTCGGGCCTTCGATTTCACTGGCATCGGGCAGTTCACCAGCAATGGATTCAAGGATGTCGGTCATGGTGAGCAGCCCCACGAAATCACCGAATTCGTTTACCACAAAAGCGATGTGCGTCGATTCCTTACGCATCTGCTCCAGCGCATTGAGAATCGTAAAGCTGTCCAGCAAGTTGATTGTCTTGCGGGCCATGGCTTCCAGATCTGGCTCGTGCTCCGCCAACAATTCCTTGAGCAGCTCTTTCTTGTGGACGAAGCCCAATGGCTCATCGACCTGACCATCGCGAATCAACGGCAGCCTGGAGTACGACGAGTGCATCAGCCTCGTGTGGATCACGTCTGGCGCGTCGGCCAGATCGAGGTGGTCGATTTCCGCACGCGGGGTCATGACCCCGCGTATCGAGCGTTCCGCCAACTGAAGCACGCCGTTGATCATCACTCGTTCCCGTCGGTCGAACGCCGGCCCGGCTTCATTGCCAGGGAGCATGTCGGCAATCTCTTCACCCACCTCGTCGGCATCCAATGGGTGGCCACCCAACAAACGCATCACCGCATGAGCGGTACGTTGGCGCATGGGGCGCCGCCCCTGCAGGCTCTTCTTGCGGCGTGAGCGAGCCAACTGGTTGAACAGTTCGATCAGGATAGAGAAGCCTATCGCGGCGTAGAGGTAACCTTTCGGAATGTGGAAACCCAGGCCCTCTGCGGTGAGACTGAAACCGATCATCATCAGGAAGCCCAGGCAGAGCATGATGACCGTGGGATGCCCGTTGACGAATTTAGTCAGCGGCTTGCTCGCGACGATCATCAGGCCTATAGAGAAAATCACCGCGATCATCATGACCGACAGATGCTCCACCATGCCCACGGCGGTAATCACGGCATCCAGCGAAAAGACCGCATCCAGCACCACGATCTGCGCAACGATTGGCCAGAACAGCGCGTAGGCCGCGTTACCCGAGCGCTGGGCCACATGCCCTTCGAGCCGCTCATGCAACTCCATGGTTGCCTTGAACAGCAGGAACACACCCCCGAACAGCATGATCAAGTCTCGCCCCGAGAACGTCTTGTCCAAGACCTCGAACAACGGTTCGGTCAGGGTCACCATCCAGGAAATGCTGGCCAGCAAGCCAAGACGCATCAGCAGCGCCAGGGACAGGCCGATGATGCGGGCACGATCCCGCTGCTCTGGAGGGAGTTTGTCGGCCAGGATGGCGATGAAGACCAGGTTATCGATGCCGAGCACCAGCTCCAGCACGATCAGCGTCAAGAGGCCAAGCCAGGCCGTGGGGTCAACGATCCATTCCATGGAATTATTCGCTCCCTCGGAAAGAGTTTGTCAGAGGGGTGCAGCGAACGAGAGGAGAAAAGCGACTGGGGGGCTCCATGGAGGTGTTCATATCGACCTGAAAGTAATTGGGGATAAAAATCCTACAGAGTTTCAGGACGCTTCATGCGAGGCGAATTATTACAGGATCTGACAAAAAACCCTGCATCCATCACCGGTGCAGGGCTTCTTGTGCTGATTTGACATGCTTGGCCATACGCCTGGGAACGGGTACTAGCCCCCTTTGACTTTAAAGCGGCTCAACACCCGTTGCATCAGCGACGCCCGCTCCGACAGATCCTTGGCCGCCACCGCGCATTCCTGCGAGCTCGACTGGTTTTTCTGCGTCACCTCATCGATCTGTTCCAACCCGACACTGGCCTGTTGCAAGCCTGAAGCCTGCTCGCTGGAAGCCTGGTAGATCAGCGAAACCAGGCTGGACACCGCACTGGTGCCACTGACAATATTCTTGAGGGACTCGGCGGTTCGCCCCGCGATGATCATGCCGCGTTGTGTCTTGTTCGAGGAATCGGCAATCAGCGCGGCGGTCTGCTGCGCGGCCTCGGCGCTGCGGGCCGCCAGGGTGCGAACCTCGTCCGCGACCACGGCAAAACCGCGCCCGAGCTCACCGGCCCGGGCAGCCTCGATGGCAGCGTTCAACGCCAGAAGGTTGGTTTGTGCGGCAATGTTGTCGATGGTGGTGATGATCGCGGTGATGTCCTTGCCCGAACTGTCGATTTCGGCCATCGCGGCAATCAGCTCGCTCATCAACTTGTCGCTCTCTCCCGCATCGGCCCGTGATGCCTGGGATTGCTCGTCGGCCTTCTTGGCGTTGGCGGCGTTGTCCCGGGTCTGGGCAGCCATCTGGGTCATCACCGCGCTGATCTCGGTGATGGACGAGGCAGAGTTGGCCGCCCCGTCGGACAAGGACTGACTCAGATCGGTGACCTGCGCCGAGCTGCCGCTGATTCGGGTGGCACTGACCTGTACTTCGGAAATCAACTGGTTCAAGTTACCGACCATTTTCTCCAGCGACTTGCCAAGGGTATCGTGGGGTGAAGACAGCCGGACTTCCAGGTCCAGATCGCCTTCGGAAATGCGTTCAGCCACCCTGACCTGTCGTTGCAGGCTCTCGGACATGTCGTTGAGCGCGATGGACAACTGTCCGACTTCATCCTCGGATTTCTGCACCAGGCGACGAGAGAAATCCCCCAGGCTGATCTGGGCCGCCAAGGCCGCGGCCTCGCGAATCGGCCCGACGATTTTTGCCGCAGCCAGCCAAAGGCCAACGAGGGCCAACAATGAAATACCCAGCCCTACGGACACTTGCCAGACGCTGTTGCTGATACTGCGCGATTGCAACTCCTGCTCCAGGGCAATCGCTTGGCTCATGACCACCGCTTTGGGCAAGCGAATCAGCACTGCCCACGGCTTCCCCGTGCGCCCCAGTTCAATGGGCATCAGCACTTCAATATCCTGCGTCTGCGGATTGAGCAGGCCATCGCCATGACCACGCTGGATATCGCCCAGCACCTTTTCCCAGGTATCAGGCAGCAAGGCCTTGATGGGTTGCCCGATCAGATCCGTACGCTTGCTGTCCGCGACCACCAGTCCTTGGTTACTCATGATCGAAACAGACCCCTTGCCACCATAAAGATCGGCAGACATCTGCTCGCTGAGTTTCTGGATAAAGGCGATATCGAAGTCAGCCCCGACCACCCCGTAGAACTTGCCGCCGGACACAATCGGTACCGACAAGGTGGTCAGCCAGACATTCTTGCCCTGAACCACATAAGGAATGGGGTCCAACACACTTTCCTTCAGGGTGTCGCGCGGGCCGCTGTACCAACCGCCCTTCGGCACACCATTGGGGTGACGGTCAGGGGAGTCATACTCCACCAGCGGTTGCACCGCGACATGGCCGTCCGCGCTGCGTGTCCAATAGGGTGTGAAACGTCCTGTCAGCGGATTGTTGCCATCCTGGGCATTTCGAAAAGCGTGATCCTGTCCATCCAATGCGTCCGGTTCCCAGCAGGAATACGTACCGTTGAATTCAGGGTTATCCTTGAGAACACTGAGCAATACACTGTTGATTTGATCCCGGCCCAGTGCCAGTGGGCTTTGCGCGGCCTTACCAGCAGCAAAGGTGTTGGCCATGGTGCGAGCTGCATCCAGAGCGGTTTGCAGCCTGGCTTGAATGGCGTTGGCGCGGGACTCGGCCAGGTTCTGAATTTCCCGGATCGTCGACTTTTCAACCAGCGCCGTCACTTCCGTCGATACATAGTGCTCATTGGAGCGAGCACTGAAGAGCCCATAGGCAACCAGGCTGACCGATGAAACAAACAGGCATACGCCCGCCGTGACACAAATACGTGCCTGCAACGACTTGAACTTCATATTGACCCCTGCCTGATTCTATTTATTGCTACCGTCAACAACGACGGCGGCATTTCAACGTGTGCACGACGTGGCGAATAACAATCGATCACCGCTGCTTACGCCGCCTCGGACGAACGTCTTCAAGGACACGGCGATACAGCTGTTTACCAGCATTGAAACGTGGCAAGTGGGTGGAAAGCATTCATCGCTCTATCCACTCGGTAGCGGAAGAGGCGTTCGAATCAGAAACCGGAGGCTTATTTCCAGGAAGGCAAGGGCGATAGGCGGAAAGAATGTAAAGCCTGCTTCTGCTATCACCCAGGATCACCCTTGAATAAAGCCGCAGAATCCATTCAAACCAACAACCACAGCAGCAAATTAACACGGGCAATATTTCTACAACATCAACTTAGGACTTATACAAATCAGTATTTTAGTCGTAACGAGAGCACACTCGGCGACCCAACGTTCGTATCGTTTCAACTCAGCGAACGGGGAGCGCACGCTGACAGGCACCGCAATGCGCCATTTTAGTGCGGCACGTTTTTAATTAGCATGCTATCGACCTAAAAAATCCCCGCCGCCAAGGTGATAGCTCAACGCCATGGTCTGAATCTTGCCTTATTTTTCGTTATAACGCGGTCCCTTACAAAGGGAACCGAGAATGGGAAGTTTCGCTACAGAGCCCGCGTACAGAGCGATCAGAGCGAATTTTCGAGGCCTTTTAAAAGAACACCTGTTTCAGCATTTGTGTAGAAACGCACAAAAAGAGTGCAAGGGTGTTCAGGGGAGTATGGGCATGCAGGCTTTTCTATCACCGGGCATCAGATTATTGGGACGTTTCGGCTTCGCCGGTAAATTCCAATTGTTGTTCTTGCTCTTCATCCTGCCACTCATGGGCAGTCTGTGGATCATCGGCCAGGACTATCGCGATCAGCTCAGCCTGATTTCCGGGGAACGTGCCGGGGTCCGCCAGTTACTGGCCCTGGACAACCTGGACAACCTGCTCACCGCCCAGCGCAACCGCGCTGCCCGTTGGCGCGCCACGGAAACCAATCGGCAACCTACGCCTGCCACGCTTGCCGCGATGGCGGCTTTCGATGCCGTACAACCGGCCCTCAACCAGGCCGCCGATGACCTGAGCACCACTTTGCAGGCCGAAGGCGCCGAAGCCGACATCCTCGCCCGCTACCAAGCCTTGCAGAACAGCCTCAAAGGTCTGGACTCGAAAAGCCTGGGCACCGTAGGTTGGTGGCCGGACGGCTATGATCGCTTCACCGCCGCCCTCAGTGCACTGCAATCCCTGCGTGAGCAGATCGTGATGGACAATCGCCTGACCCTCGCCTCCTGGCTCGAAACCTATCTGCTGACCCAGATCTCGACCCAGCAGACCCCCGAGCTGATCGAGCGGGTCGGACGCCTGGCCAGCGTCGGACAGGCCTCGGTAGTGTCGGGCCAGTTCACACTGCAGAGCCGCCTGCAATTGCGGGACCTGCGCAGCCGCATCGGCGACGCCCGGGATCAGTTGCTCAAGACCGGTGGACTCCTGGAAGCACGCCTGCCTGGCGACCTGCAAACCTGGGCCGGTCAATATCAAGGCAGCCTCAAGCGCCTGGATGCCGAACTGAAAGTGCTCGACGACGGCGTGTTCGGCGGCTCCATCAGCCTGAAACCGGAAGACTTCGAGAAACACCTGGACGCCCTGCTGTCCGATCTGGCCGCTTTGCGCCAGCAATCCCTGGTGGCCCTGGATACACGGCTGAACCATTATCACGCTACGGCGATCCGCCAGTTCACACTGGTGGCTACGGTGCTGGGCTGCCTGCTGTTGGCGGCCCTTTACCTTTTTGTCTGCCTGCAAGCGTCCATCCGCCTCAGCGCCAGCGGCATCACCTTGCTGGCCGAAGCCCTGCGTGACGGTAACCTCAGCCTGCAAGTGCCGGTGCAAGGACGCGATGAATTGGCGGCGATCAGCACCGCCCTCAACGTCGCCGTGGTGCAACTGCGTAACAGCTTGCTGGGAGTCGACCATGAGACATCGCAGGTAAGCAATGCCGTGCGCACCCTCAACACCCATTCCAGCGGCGCCCTGGGAGAAGTCGAAGCCCAACAGATGCAGATCAGCCAAATCGCTGCCGCCGCAACGCAACTGGCCGCAACCTCTCAAGGCGTGGCAAAAAGTTGTGAGCAGGCCTCTGACAGCGCCCAGCAGACCCGGCGCATCGCCGCCGACAGCAGCCGCGACAGCCAACGCACGACCGCGAGCATCCAGCAGCTCAACCAGCGCCTCAACGAAACAGCCGCCGCCCTGGGCCGGGTAAGCGAACAGGGGCAACAGATCCAGTTGGTGGTCGACACCATCCGTGGCGTGGCCGAGCAGACCAACCTGCTGGCGCTCAACGCCGCCATCGAAGCGGCCCGCGCCGGGGAACAGGGCCGCGGTTTCGCGGTGGTTGCCGATGAGGTCCGCAGCCTGTCGCAGCGTACCCAGTCCTCCACCCAGCAGATTGCAGGCACCGTCGACAGCCTGCGCGCGACGGTCAATGAAGCTGTCAGCCTGATGGAAGCCGCCTGCGAGCAGGCACAGACCGATGCCCAAGCCGTCACCAGCCTGGGCGAGCGCCTGGGGGAAATCGCCAGCGCCGTGCAAAGCGTGACCGATACCCTGGCGCAGATCGCCACCGCAGTGGACGAACAGGCCAGCACGGCCGACGAGGTCAGCGGCAATATCCAGCAGGTCGATCAAGCCGCCATGCGCTTGCTGGATGGCGCTCGGGCGGTGAACCTGGCGGCCGATACCCTGAGCCAGGGAAGTCAGGCACTGAGTGCGAATACAGGGAGATTTCAACTCGGTTGACAGGCATTTGTGGCGAGGATGGATAAGCGGTTGAAAGCGCAGAGAAATATTTCAGATTTACGCTTGACACTTCCTCGTTACCGGCGAATAATGCGCGCCACTTGGCTACATAGCTCAGTTGGTTAGAGCATAGCATTCATAATGCTGGGGTCCGGGGTTCAAGTCCCTGTGTAGCCACCAAGTACCGATCCATAGATGTCTACAGCAGTCTATGAATCACCTCAAGAAGCCCGCCTCGTGCGGGCTTTCTTGTTTCTGGCTGTCCACCTCTATCTACCCCTATCCTTCCCCACCGTGTATGCCCACGTGTATGCTTCAGAACTAATTGAACTGGAGGCATACACGGATGAAGCGCGCCGATATCAAGCGACGTCCTCTCGCTGATACAACACTTTCCAGCCTGGAGCCTGAGGCCGGGGCATACCGCGAACTAGACAGTCCTGGGCTGTATTTCAGAGTCAAACCAAACGGCCAAAAATCTTGGGAATTACGCTACAAGAAACCGGACGGCAAATGGTCTTGGCTAGGTCTCGGCGGCTATCCAGAGGTAAGCGGCGCCTTCGCTCGACAGAAAGCGGCAGAGCTGAGAGCTGACGCCTCAGAGGGCAAGAACCCAATCATCTCCAAGAAGGCTCGTCAGGCGGCTGACATTGACGCAGCCAATGACACCTTCGAATCACTAGCCAGGGAATGGCATACGTCTCGCCTCAGCGGCTGGGATGCTGGAACTGCCAAAAGGATACTCGGCGCACTCGAACGCCACGTGTTCCCCTTGCTCGGTAAACGTCCCTATACGTCGATCATGTCTATGGAGTGGATGGAGCTATTGAGAGGACTTGAGCGCCAGGGGATTTTGGAACAGATGAGTCGCGTGAGGGCTTACTGCAAAGATATCTATGACCTGGCTCGCGTGACTGGCAGAGCCGTCAATAATCCCTTGGAGGGCGTGCATAAGTTTCTGTCATCAGGAAAGGCAGAGAACTACGCTCATGTTTCTCCTGACGAGCTCCCTGGGTTACTTCGAGCTATACGCTCCTATCCGCATGCCAAAGATGTTCAGCTTGGCCTGCGGCTGCTGACCCTGATGGCAGTCCGTCCCAGCGAACTTCGCGAAGCTCATTGGGTAGAGTTCGACTTCGATAAGAAACTGTGGACAGTGCCTGTCGAACGTAAGGGACGTAAAAAAGGCCGCGAACATCTGGTGCCGCTATGCACTCAAGCTGTAGATGCCCTATTGGAGCTTCGGCAACTTACCGGTGCATACCCTCTCCTGTTTCCAGGTAGAAGCGACCGCACCAAACCCCGAAGCGACACCGTGTTTCTCATGGCTCTCAGACGTCTTGGTTACGAAGGCCGCCAGACCGGTCATGGCTTCCGCCACATCGCCAGCACCATCCTCAATGAGCATGGTTACCCCGCTGACCATATCGAGGCCCAACTCAGTCACAAGGCACAGGGTGTCCGAGGTATTTACAACAAAGCTCAGTACCTCGAGCAACGCGTGAAAATGATGCAGTGGTATGCAGATCACCTTGATGCCCTAGAGGTAGGCAATGTCGTGCAAGGCCAATTCGGAAAGGCTGTATGAGTACGCATACCCAGCCCCCCTCTAAAACGGGTGTAACGCGTGTGACACGTGTAACGAACGACATCAACCAATTGAATTTATTGTATTTTTTTCACGTTACACCGCGACCACCTCAACGATACACCGAGTGTAACGACACCAAGTCGTGTAACGAAAATCCGCCTCGCTCAGCCCTGCGGGCGGTGCCATTTTCATATGCGCATCGCTGCAACTGCCCCCCAGCTCCGGGGCGACGGGGTGCCCAACATGCCCATTGAACCGAGCACTGGCATAGAGGAGCTGGAAATTGCAGGGATAGACGTAAAATGCTTAATCCAGGACATGGACGACGTCGAACGAGCCATTCGTGAATTGGCTCTCTACCGCCAATTCAGTGAGCACTTCCGACAAGCATTCGACCTTATCGACGACGCCACTTCATTCTGGCTTGAGGATGGCTCCTACGCGCTGTGTGCTGAACCAGTCACAACAACGGTCTTTGAACTACGTGACGTCATTGATGACCATGCCAGCGTCGCGGGAGCAGCCTCGTTGCCAAATGTCATTCGACATCTCCCCGGCTTCAATCATCAAGCTACAGACTCGCAACTGGCAGCGACCTTTGCCCTCGTGCTTGGCACCGAAGCGGTAGAGGCTCTCGGAAACTGGTTGTTTGAACTTGAACTTGCGACCTACGACATCGATGCAGAACTGCTAGAGCAGTTGAGAAATGACTCGCCCCCCCAATATCTAGACCTGGTCGAAAAAGAACGATACCGCCGCAGTGGAACCGAAATCAAAGCGCGAGAGCGATTCGCTGAATTGCTGGGTGAAGCCAAACAGACCCTATCGATGGCAGAACTGTATAGGCAAGCGGAGAACATTGACGTATTCAAGACTGGCTTCAACGCATCCAGCCTGATGCACCGAATGCTCAATGAGGCTTTCTCGGCAAAGGCATCGAAGCGGGGCCATGAAGCCGGTAAGGGAAATCGAGACCCTGAATCAAAAATACAATCGGACACGATGTATAGGCGCGCGAATATCAAGGCAGCGGCCGAAAAAATCATCAATGGCCGCTTGATTGAAAAGCGCAGTCTGAGCGATGCAGAGCTAACCAATCTGCTTTTTGACCAGAACGTTCATGGAACCAAAAAAACCATCAGAGACCATCTGACCATTCTGGGTCTTAGACCCCTCAAATGAAAAAAAGGGGAGCGGACACTGTCCGTTCCCCCTCCCCTACGTAGCGTATGGCCTGTTGTCTCATTTCACTCAGGTTAGGCTCGCTATGAATACCGTATCAAAAACCATCGCGTCTCAAGACCCAGCATCGACCCTCATTCGAATGCCTGAGGTCATTTCAATCGTAGGGCTTGCACGCCCGACCATCTACAAGCTCATGCGCCAACCGGACAGTGGATTCCCAATGCCGGTGAAGCTCAGCAACAGCAACGCCCGAAGCGCTCCGGTTGCATGGGTTTTGGCAGAAGTTCAAGCATGGACACGAGCACGCATCGCTGCCCGTGATCAGGTGGCCGCATGAGCCGCAAGATCGCCAACAAAGCCCTGATGTACCCGTTCTCCATTCTTCGCCAGATCGGCTTTTCGCCCCGCCTCATGCAGCGCCTGGAGCGCTACCGCAGCCAGCAGGACAAACAGGGTCGCGTGGTCAGTGTGCTCAGTTGGGCTGACGGCACCTGGTGCGCGCTCTCTCTCCACTGCGAAAAGACCGGGGCGGTGATCGTCGACGAGGGCCAGCAAGCGGAAGCCTATGAAGACGCCCGCTCAATGCTCCAAGGCGGCTTCCTGCCCCTGCTTTCCCTGCGCTTCGACTTTCATGCCTGAAACGAAAACGCCTCCGGGGGCGATCCGGAGGCGTTGAGGTAAATCTACATGCCCGAACAATTTATGCCACACCTAAAAAATCCGCAAGCCACCCGCGTAGTTGCACTTTCGAAAAACGAGCGGTACTCTCTGGTCGTCGCTGCAAATTCAGCGAATGGGCTTGGCGGCCCAAACAGTACAAGGCGCAACAGCGCCCCCATTACGATTGCAGGCGCTTTTTTTGTGTCTGCATTCCCGTGTTATGGCGGGTTGCGTAGGAGCACCCTCGGGTGCGCCGGTCTCCTTGTACGCCGGTCCGCCAATCCTGCGCAATCCGTCACCCTAATCTGCTTGGCGGCAGACGGTGGCGGTTCCTCAGTACAAGGAGCCTTCACAAATGCAACACGCCCTCAATCCGTTCAAAAATCGCGCCGCTGCACACCGTGCAATGGCTCTCGCCGCTCTACACGCCAACTCCAGCCTCGCTACTCGTCTTGCCCGTTACAACGCCCATATGGTCAAAGCTCGCGCTCTCGAAGCCGCAGGCGGTGCCCAATGAACTCCTCCCTCAGCTTCGCCTTGCCCGAAGACCTGCTCTGCGTCAGCAAAGATATCGAGAAGGGTGTCCCGGTTGATGCAATCACCTGTGCCATCAACCGCGCAGAGTCCGTACTGATGTTGCTTGAGGACCATTTCGAAAGCGAAAGCGACAGACCACGCCTAGCCAATCACGTCCTGGCCGCTGTTATTTGGGATGTCCGGGGCACCCTGGGACTGATTAAAACCCTGACCCTGCACGGTGACACCACGTCTGTGCCGATGGATCAGAAAGGCGGTGCCGTATGAGCGCTCACACCACACTAGGCCGAGCGTCGTTTTTCAATAAAACCTCGGGCCAGGGCGTGTTTCGGGTGAATGCGGGCATTCCTATTGAGGACGCGCTCGAAACGGTTTCACTCCTCCAGCATTATGCCAATCAACTCACGCTCGATGCCGCCATGAGTGATAAAGGCGAGCGCTACAGCTGGTGCGCGCTTTACCTGGGCGAAATGGCAAAGGCCCTGATTGATGATGTGAACGATGCGATGTTTATGCCGGGGGCCGATACATGACCCAGCGCACAAACAATCCAACAAAACGCCCCAGCTTTGCCGACGTGAAAGGCGCCGCACTCAAGGACATTGATCGCGTACTTTCCCATTGGCTGCCCAACGGCAAACGGGTCGATGGCGGCAAGGAATACACCGCCCCCAATCCGACCCGCACGGACAAACGTGCCGGGTCGCTCAAGGTCAACTTGAGCAAAGGCACCTGGGCGGATTTTGCTACCGGTGACAAGGGCGGCGACCTGATCGACCTGGTGCGCTACCTAGACGGCGGCACGGACGTGGAAGCCTGCAACAAGCTGGCGGATCTGCTGCACGTATCGGCAGGCGCCGCGCAATCGAAGCCAGCACCGAGCAAAGGCAAAGCGCCGGAATGGATTGCCATTCAGCCGATCCCGGTCGAGGCCATGAATAAGTGCCCTGCCAAGCACCGACAACACGGCGTGCCCTCCAAGGTCTGGATCTATCGCGATGCCCAAGGCCGGCCCCTCATGGCGCTTTATCGGTTCGACCTGGGGCCGGACGAAGACGGTAAGCCAAGGAAGGTCTTTGCACCGTTGACCTGGTGCCAACGCGCCGACGGCCAAACCACGCAATGGCGTTGGCAAGGTCTGCCCGATCCACGCCCTCTTCTGCACCTGGACGAACTATCGCAACGGCTCGATGCCCCGGTCGTACTGTGCGAGGGTGAGAAAGCCGCCGATGCCGCTGCCGAGTTGATGCCGGGCCATGTGGCGACCTGCTGGCCGAACGGTTCCAACTCTTGGCACAAGGCCGACCTGACACCGCTCAAAGGACGGTCTGTCTTGTTGTGGCCGGACAACGACTCCAGCGGTCAGAGCTGCATGGAGGCCGTCGCGGAAAAGCTGCGTGAAATCGGCGCCGCCTCAGTGCAAGCAATCGCCCTGGACGTCTTCAAACGCAAGCCCACGCTAAAGAATGGCAAACCGACCTTTGCCAAAGGTGGTCAATGGGACGATGGCGACGATGCAGCTGACGCACTCGCCAATGGCTGGACATCGGCCCACCTCGCCGAACTGGAGCGTACTGGTGAGCTGCTCGGCTCGGCAGCCACCCCCGCTCCGGCCGGAGAAATCGAAACAAAGGCACCACCGAAAACCAAGCGGCCCGCCAAATCAAAAAATGACCTGCTGCCCGGTGGTTTTCGCCTGACGTCAGAAGGCGTGTTTTACTCCGGCGACGACGGCGAAGCGCGGCCTGTGTGCTCGCCTCTAGAGATCCTCGCACGTACCCGTGACGACAAGGGGCACAACTGGGGCTTACTGGTCGAGTTCGACGACCCTGACGGCCAGAAAAAACGCTGGAACATTCCAGCACGCACCATGACGGGCGACTTTGGCAAGGATGTACTTGGCCCCCTTGTGGACATGGGTTTACGTCTAGCCGGCAGCCGCTCAGGACGTAACGCACGCAACGACCTGCAAAGCTATTTGCAGGGCTTTGACAGCGCGCAACGGGCTCGTCTGGTCACTCGGCTGGGCTGGCACGGGAATGCCTTCCTATTGCCCGAGCGGCAGATCGGCTCGCATGACGAACATCTGCACTTCTATGAAGCCGGTGCTCAACTTCCACCGATTAGCGAGTCCGGCACGCTGGAACAGTGGCAAGAGCAAATCGGCGCACTGTGCGTTGGCAACCATCGTTTGGCGTTCGTCGTCAGCGTGGCTTTTGCTGGACCATTGCTGAACATACTCGGTCACGAGTCGGGCGGGTTTCACCTCTACGGTGACAGCTCTGGTGGCAAGACCACGCACCTGCAAGTCGCTGCCTCGATCTATGGCGGACCACGTGTGGTGCGCTCCTGGCGCTCGACAGACAATGCTCTGGAATCCATCGCCGCCGCGCATTCGGACGGCCTCCTGGTGCTGGATGAAATCGGCATGTGCGACCCGCGCATCATCGGCGAAACGGTGTACATGCTTGGCAATGGCACCGGTAAGGCTCGCGCCAATGATCGAGGACAAGCAGGCCGACAGGTACAGGAGTGGCGCTTGCTGTTTCTCTCCACGGGCGAGAAGACGTTGGCGCAGCACATGGCCGAGGCAAACAAGGAACTGAAAGCCGGCATGGAAGTGCGCATGCTCGCCGTACCGGCGGACGCCAGTAAAGGCCTCGGCATGTTTGACGTGTTGAGTGGCTTCGACGACGCAGCGGCCCTCTCTGACGCGCTCAAGGCTCGGGTAGCCAAATACTACGGCACGCCACTCACCGCGTTCCTGGCGGCCCTTTGCGAGCCCGGGAAAATGCACGGATGGTCGACCATCCTCCGACGGACTTTGGAAGGGTTCGTTGCCAAAGCCCTCCCCGCCTCGGCCAGCGGGCAGGCACATCGAGCCGCTGCACGCTTTGGGCTGGCCGCAGCAGCTGGAGAGCTCGCTACCGCTCTCGGAATTACCGGTTGGCCTGACGGCACCGCGACCACAGCGGCACGGGTGTGCCTTAGCGCGTGGCTGAATGAGCGTGGCGGCGCCGGAAACCTTGAAGGTGATGCGATCTTGGCCCGCCTTCGCCAGATCATCGAGCGCTTTGGCGAAAGCCGCTTTACGCGCTGGGAGACCGCCGCCGCGAAGATCGATGAGCACGGGCCCCGCACCATCGACCGCCTGGGCTTTCGCAAAACCCTGGAGCACGGCATGGGCGACACCATGCACACCACCCACACCTACTACGTGCTGCCCGAGGCATGGCGATCCGAGATATTTCGGGGCATGAACATCAACGCCGTGAACAAGGAGCTGCTGCACCGGGGGGTGTTGGAACCTGGTAGCGATGGCAAGGCATCGAGCTTGGTCCGGTTGCCCGGCCTCGGCCCGCAACGCTGCTACATCGTGAAGACGATTCCGGGAACGGATGAGAGCGAGGCTCGGGCTGCCTGAAGGCATCCCTACTGATCGAGGTAGCGCCGGCTGATTCCCGGCCTCGCCAGCCGCTCAACCCAACCCAAACAAATTGCACAGAGACAAGACAATGAATGAACTCAAAGAACTGACAGATCGCCGCGAACAATTAATCCTCGAAATGGAAAATGTCAAAACCGAAATGCTTCCGCTCAAGACTGCGCTGGAAAGCGCCGAGGTCGTTGACCAACGCGGGAAACAAGAAGTACAGCATCAGTATGAAGAGCGAAAAAGGAAGTTTGATTCTCTGGACTTTGAGATCTATAGGTTGAATCAAAAAATCCATCGCCGTGAAAAACTCGCGAATCACGAAACCCTGATGGCGGGCTACGTTGATGCAATGGCGACTTGGAAAGCCGACGAGCAGGAACTCAACGAAAAGCGCCAGAGCCTTAGCACCCGGCTGAGTCAGATCCGCCAGCAAGCGACAGATGAAATGGCAAAGGCTCGACAGGCGGAGACAGAAGCGGCGACGGCCTATGCCCAAGCCGTAGCTTGGGGCGACGCCGAAGGTGAGAAGACTGCCAATGTCGACGCCCAAAAGGCCGCGAAAAACCTTACGACTGTAGCCGAGCAAAACCGTCGTCAGCAGCTGATTATCACGGCTCTGGAACAAGAGTTGACCACAGTCGACCAACACATCTCAGAAGCCCAACAAGAGCACACAAAAATTCAGAATGATTCGCTGTACCTCGCGACCTTGGTTCTTGAGGAGAGATGGAATGAGGCAGCCCAAGCGTTGCTTGATATCGGCGGAAAGCTTTGGGCGGCCCATCGCATGATTAACCGAGATCCTGTCGCCTTGCGAAAGCTGGACGTTCCAGAGCAAGGCGAGAACTTTGGCAGTTGGACCTCGGGTGATCTTTCGGAGCGTTCAACGCACTACGCCGTACAAGACGTGCTGGCCTTGTAACGACCCGCTCTACCTGAAACAGCCCACGCATGTGGGCTGCTTAAATAATGCCCAAGGATCAGCAGTATGAACACCGCCATGCAGAACAACTCCAGTCGTACCGAAACGCTGAAGGCCAGGAAAACCCATCTGAGCGCCCTGCTCAAGCTTATGGGCTCTCGCTGGGGGAAAAGCACAGCGATACAGAACCTCACCGCAAACGCGATCAAGGCAGAGCTGAGCCTCATTGATCAGAAACTAAAGCGCCGGAGTTAACGCACGTGGAAGCCTATCCGGCTTCCGCTGCCTGCTCTATAGTAGTTGGTTGAGCCGACAGGTTTAACTGTTCAGTCCCACCCTCACATTAATTTAAAGGGCAGCTTTCGGGCCAATAGCTGCCACCCACGAACGTCTGCTTTCGCCAAAAACAGTCGTTCAGAATGGGCAGCAAACGGTTAACTAACTCTGTCAGATATATTTGGGTTCTCACGTGTGACCGAAGGAAAACTTAGCTCACTGACTTGTAGCAGCCGCGGTTAGCTGTTCCAAGGAGCTGTTTTGGTACGCGAAACTTATAACCATTACAAAAGCTTTGGGATCAGAATGGCACTGCGTTGTGTTTGATTTACTTCAAGAAGGCCTCTGAGGCATGCCGCCCCCCAGCCATAGCCCAAGTTTGCAGCATGCATGATAGCCAGCTCCTCTTCTATGGCGGCCTCCCATGCCGCTTCTTTTTTACGTGCAACTCTCGCCGCCATGGTGCTAATTTGAACATTGGTGGCTAGCTTAAAGGCCCGGCGATCAATACTGATCATCATGTGTGCCAGAATACGAGACTGCTCGACTTGGTCAAAATCAAGCTCATTAAACCCAAGCTCAAACTCTGTGACAATCCCGGACACATCGAATTTGGTTACGAGCTTTAGCCTGGAAAAAATGTCTTTATCAAAAATCGGATGTAGCAGTTTGTGTTTCACCCCGTTCACGTGCTTGCTGCCCCGCTTTTGGTTGCAAGAATTACATGAGGGTACTAGGTTCCAACTAAAGACGGAGAACTCCGGAAATGGAGACTTCGGCAGATAGTGCTCTACGGTGCCAACCGCTGAATTTCCGCACATAGGGCAAGATCCGATGAGTACATCCCGCACTTTAGGAATCCAATCTAGCCCATATTTTTTTGCGCCGCCCTCATATGCTGCATGCAAACATATTTTTTGATCTTTAGACAAACCAATCGCTTTTAGTTGAGGTGAGCCGAAACTTTTTAAGTAGTCAGAGTATGCCTTATGTATTGCACTGTAGGTACCGCTTAGAAACACGTAACCAAGCGTTAAGGATTTGAGAGTTTTCAAGTCGTCGATAGCTTGCGCATGACTGAAATGCTGCATGATTAATCATACTCCTCCGGATTGGAAATCCTATCCTTGATTTCCAAAAGCATTTCAATATTAAAAATGTCTTTGTAATCCTCAAGTATCTGATCGAAGCTCATATTGGTCTTGGCGAGTATTTCGCTAATTTTACGATGATAAGCATCAATGGTGCTATCACCAAAAACTGCCAAAGATATTTCAGCTACATTTGCACCTAGTGTCTGAAGGTAAGGTCTACTGATTGACGCATCTGGGCCTTTTCGCTCCAAAATGTGAACACAGTGAGTGGGAACTTCTCGAACGATGTAGGCTGAATGTGTTGCTATGATAGCCATCGACGATGTCAACTCCAGGATACTATAGAGAAACATCATGTAATCACTTACAAGATTTGGATGAAGGTACGTCTCGGGCTCATCTATTATCAGTAACGTACCGTAGCCAGCGAGTGTCAGGAAATGCAGTGCAAAGTGAAACATACTGCGTTGTCCGCTACTCAAGTCTATAGCGCGCCTTGAGCCAGCACTCAAGAAACTAGGCTCTCTGGTAATATCGATGGTGCCCAGGATATCCAGCGAACGTTGCTCACCATTCATCTGGTTTATAAAGCTCCATTTTTTTCCTTCTCTATCCGCTACGCAACAATACTCTGGACAATCGTTTGATACAGGAATAGCTAACAAGTCCATAGGCATAATGCCAGACAATGCGTCGGTAAAAATTTTGCTTTTGGCTTGACTAAATCTGTCATCAGTAACCCTCAGCAGGGTCACCAACAAGTAAGAAAGATTCTGATGGAATTCGTTTGTTTCTTTTCTTGCAGTTGTATTGAATGCGTGATACTCAAAAACACCAACGCTGCTGAAGCGTGGAAGGGCGGAAGAAGGATCAGAGAAATATGAGACAACACGATTAAATCTAAAGTCGTCGGCAAAATCTAGAGTGGAGCTATCATATTGTATTAGCTTTTTGTTCTCTGAATATAACTGCGTCGATGGACCATCTTGTTTTCTATTCGCTAGAGCCGCTGCTTCAACCGCCAAACGAGCAAGCAGGTTAGTTTTGCCTGTGCCGTTTACACCTATCAGGCAGTGCACCCTATCATCAAAATGCTCATGGTGACGAAAACCAATATCAAGCTTCACGAAATTTTCAGTGCCAGGAAGCAAAGTTGAGAAACTAAAAGGAGTTTTTGCGTCACCTAAGGGTGCTTTAACATAGGCGCCAGCAAATCCATTTATCAATGATAAATAGGCTTTTTGGTCGCGAAGCACCCCAAGCCTAAAAGGTTCAATCTGAATTACATGCTCGTACTTTCCAGTGCCAGCATAACGATCATAGGACACCTCATGCAGTTCTTTTAAGACATATATAAAAGCACTATCTGGCAGCTTACTTGCTAGATGTCTGTATTGTTCAGGATTGGACAGAAGACTGACAAAATATTTCAACTCTCCTGAAGGGGCGCCGGTGAGATAGCTATACGGTTTTTGCTCTTTAATATTCAGAGGCAATACGTACGCACTCAAAAATATCATCTCACCTTTATAGAGAAAATTCACTGAGGCATGAAAGTTAAAACCGAAATCATTCCAGTTAGGTTTTGAGGAGCTTATATTTATACCGTCATCAAAACCATCAGGTGGGTCCTCTAGCTTAATTTTCCATGTCATTTCCCGTTCCTTTGTGAAGACAACAATTTAAGAGTATGCATGGTAGCATTTTGCCATGGTTTAGTCGTGACGCTCATGCATCTATTGGATAAACGCTGAACAGCAGCTTCTGGCCTAAGCGGTCAGTCATGACCGGCTGTTATGGAACAATATTGAGCACGTCTCCCTGACTACATCTCCCATGGAAAATTGTTTTGTGAAATTACACACCCTTAATAATATATGCCATATGCAATCGTATCGATTTTTCTCCGCACTCCAAATACAAGCTGTCTACCGCGGTCGCTCGCTCAGACTCAGACCCAAAAGCATCGATAACTTGATTGCTCGTTCTAGCTCGATCATTAATCCATGCATTGTACATATCCTTATGCCTTTCAGAGTAGACCAGCTCTCCTTCTGAGTTTTGAATAAAGCAGGCGTTAATAATCGAGACTTGACCAGAGGCAAATCCTTCAAAAAGGCTTTCTGAAACTTTAATGAATTCTGCTGAATTGGTTATGCGGTCGAGATGGATTTTGTCTAGACCCTGGTTAAATTTAAGGCGGTTGTGTGTATACTTCAAAGCGGCTGCAAAATCAGACGGTGAAAATCCGAGATCGGAATGCGCCCAATAAGTCATCAGAAGCGCAATCTTTTCAACGATAATATGAAGCTCCTGATATGATGTATCTGATAAGTCTGGCGCAGCCCCATGTGCAATTTTATCCCTAATTCGCTTTATTAGCGAAAAGTCATCATCCGACAAATTGATAATTCTGCGGATGCTTTCGTCCGTCAAGTTTTCTGCGTAATAATATTTCTCTCTGAACGTCAACTCACGCGACGTCACGAAAATCGACTCAATAAGAGACTCCATATCTTTAATCTGATATTTGTTCAAAGGCTTTTTTAAAAGCTTAATTTGCTCTTTGAATTTTGTAACTTTTTTACTTTCAGTTTTTGTCAATTTTTGATTTGCGATTTCTGCATAGGTGCTAACGTACTCGTCAAGTAAACTCACATATCCCAGAACTTTGAACTCCCAGAACCCCTCATAACGTTGCATACCTGCAAGACGAACCCACGAAGTTTTCCGATAGCTGGAAGTATAAAACCGGTTAAATATTGACTGCCATTTATCATCTAACGAATGTCTTTGGGTTAAACAACTTAGCCAATAAGCTCCGCTGGACGATCCTCTGTCAATTTTTTTAAAGGCTGGAAAGTAGATGGGGATAGGATAACCCACGCCAAAACCAACCCATACATTTGCAATAGATACAGGGGTTGCAGTCAGCAGAGATAACAAGGTGGAGAGCTCAAAAGATTTCTCTCTGAGCTCTTCAACTGAAAACACGCCACCAGCTCGCTCAAAAATAAAACGTGTATGCTCGTGTATTACATGATCTTCGCCACGTCTTGTCAAGCTGCTAAATGTTTCAGTTTTAAGAGCAAAATTTTCGTCAGCCATTTTTATAGTTATAGAAAGCTGGGGCGCCGAATTTTTCCAGCTTACACTCTCGCCCAGCTCGCCAACAATATACTGACCATGTAAAAACCAATCAGACAATTCCTCATACTTAACATGAAACTCACTTATGCCAGCTTTAACATTGCCGCAAGCAATAAAACCTGCATATAATAATAGGTCTTCAATTTCGCAATTGAAGAGAGTAAAGTGTCGCCCTTCTTTTGTTTTCGCCTTAAGGGTCGGAAGCTTTCTTTGTGGTACTCTGAAATTAGAGTTAAGGTCTAGCTGTATACAGATAAAATTGCCACCACCAAATGACAATTGCCCCTCACCTAAGATAATATAATCATCATAATAAACTTCGACGCCACACTCAATTTCGTTAGAGAAGTCGAAATCTTGTATCATTGATCAACCCTTTCCCAAAGAATTTGGATCCAGCATATCTATATGCAAGGAATTGTTCATTTTTGTCTGTAATAGTGAAGCAATAGCGGCATACCAAGGTTTGCTTCTGTCCAATTTTTACCAATCACCACTGACTGCAAAAGGTCGTAAACATCAACACGCGAACGGATACTTTTGGCCGATTTCTGCCGGTCAAGGCCATCCAATTGGCTGGTCAAATCCAATGCACGCGGCTGGTCAAGTCGATGCAAATTACTGGGGGAGTGCAGTGCAAGCGGGTGGTCAGGTGAAGAGCAACTACCCGGCTAGCGTCTAGTTGGTTCAATGCTTCCCCTTGCCTTGACGCTTCCTCTGTAAATCCGAATGCATTCGATACCGTCGGCCTTGCTGCCGATCCATACACCAATAGGAGAAACCCATATCGAGTTGTACTCACTTGGAGTCTGAAGTAAAAGTCAAGCGCAGCAATCGGCTGTGGTCGATTGCCAGCTCGCTTCGCACCTCAGAGGTCTAACCCACATATTCTCTAGACCGACATACAATCTTTGGTGCCGATTTTGTTTGCGACTTTCACGATGCGGTGAGGCTGTCTGAGCAAATCTCCCGCTGAAACGGCGTCTTCCTCCGCAGCATGAACGCTAAACGGTTCGGTCTCGTTTTCTAGGAAGACCCCCCAACACACCTGCCATCCCGGTGCATCCAAGCTCGACGCAAATGGTTGGATGTCGTATGCCCTACCAAGATCCACCGCATACCCCCTGCCGGGAAGATCGCCCTCGGCCCGAATCGAACGGCTAACGATACCAACAACATCTCCTGCCCGATTGAACACCGGACCTCCGCTCATGCCCGGAGGCCAGTCAGTCTCCACCTCAATAACCGGACTAGGGTTGGCCGTGCCAACCCCGTTCAGGTGCACATCGACAATGCGTCCATATGCGCCATACATCCCTTCCGACAAAAGCATTTTTTGAGACTCGGCCGAGAGCTCAGAAAGGTCCAATTCTGGGTACCCGATGGCAAGCAAGATATCCCCGACTTGAGGCCGCCATCCGTGAATACAGACGCTCACCGTCTGGGGAGGACGCACTAGTGGTCCAAGTGGAGAGGCCTGCATAACTGCAAGGTCCATGGCAACTTTACGCTCCTGCCTCCCTCGCAAAGCCCCCATCGGGTCATCAGAATCCATCATGGCTATTTGATACCCGGTTATAGGTACGAAACAGTCACTGGGAATGGTGACTGAGCCAAACACGATCGCATGCATGCTCAGAAACAGGACCGGCCGGCTCGTGCCGCTTTCTCCAGAGAAGTCGATGACGTGATGGGCTGTAAGGAAAGTGCCAAACTGATTAATATTAAATGCAGTGCCAAACCCGAAAAGCTGTCCCTTTTTATCTTGCCGGAATACGGGTACTACGGCATTCCTCAGCCCAAAGGGATCCTCAATTCTGAACGGATGAAAAGGTCTTTCGGGGTCGGGGTCAAGGGAGTAGGCCCTTTGTGACGGGTCGATCATTTCGCAGGTGGCAATCTCAAACGGTACGAAATGTTCCATTGCCGCTCCTAAATACGATTCTGCCAGCACCTCTGCTGCTCTACGCAGGGTCCTCGGTCAATTTGAATCAAGCGTAAACGGCAGCGCAGATGTGAAGCAAGTATCTAGTTGTGGCTGCGGTGGCCATTTTTATTCCTGCAAGACACCTTGGACGAACACATCCGTTTAGCACTCCTAAACTCTAGCCCTATGCTTATCGGGATAAATACCCTCACGCACCATACGCATCGCACCAAAGGCAGCTATTGGCCGGTAGCGGCCTGTCGCACCAGCGGGCTAATCGCTGATAGCTTGCTGACGCCTAGCAAAGTCCTCATACGTAATTGCCAATCGTTGCTGATGGGCAGGCAAGAGTTCGACGAGAGTTTCTTTCCTATTTTATGTGTCTACTTCAGACAGCGTTACACCAGTTAGCTTAGTAACACTCCTAAAAACTCATGCTCATACACAGTGTTACGCCGATAATATCCAATAAATACAGTTAGTTATCGACAACCGTTACACCAGTAACGTTCGTAACACTGCTTTCAGAAGGATGCGTATTCCCCCGCTCCCCGGAAGCATCAATGCCACCAGCGAACGTCAGGGGCCGTACCAAATTTTGCCGGGGACCCTGGGCATTTCGAATGGGTACGGGGCAAAGAACCCGCAGCATCTTGTTAGCGACTGAGTTTTCTACGTCGGTTGACAGGTTGACGTGGTTGACACCATCCCCAAGGTTGACCGGGTTCAACCGTTCGCTATCAACAACACAATGGCTCACCTTTACCGTTGCGGTAACGATCCCCTTTTTTCGTCAGGATCCTTTCAATTTCAACGTTGAAATTTCAGTAAGCTGCAATCTCTGTCGCTACCAAGATCCCGCGGGTTTCCGACCCCGTGTGCAGCGAAATCTCCCAGGGTCCCCGGCGCAATTTGCCCACCTGGTAAACAGGGCTACTGATATGCAATGCCACTGGCTCGATGTAGATTGGCTCCATGGTCAACACGGGAGGGAGAACAGCATGGAAGACCCATCTCTGCTTGCGTCTGTGCTCAAGCGAATGAATGAAAATCAGCTTGCCCTTGGAGCAGCTATCGAGGAGCTCTCAAACTGGGTTGAGCAACGAGGATCTACAGAGGTCGCGCAGAACATCAGGGGGGCACTGGAAACGCTGGATAGAAACTCAGGTTTTCTCACCCTGGCCCTCGCCTCCCTGGCGGCAGAAGGACGGGCCAAGGAATAACTATCTTGGCATCGGCCCTGCTTGATCGAGGTACGCCATGTCGGGTAGCGCTTTGACAGGCGGAGGGGACATGGGAAAACAGTAGCCAGAAAAAGGCAGCGTGTATGCCTACATGTATGCCTAACCGAACTTAACGACATTAAACCCTTTATATACAGCTACTTGAGCATCCAGTTCAAATGACTGTGTAGCCACCAAGTACTAAAAACGGCTTATCGAAAGATAAGCCGTTTTTTTATGCGCGAAAAAAACATCATGGCGGATACCGCCACGATTGCCTGGCTCGAAAGGCCTTTCTGTCAGCCCCCGAAGCACATTTCTCCGAATGGATGAGTAGCGCTCAACTCGCCTCAGTTCTCATGTTGCAGCTTGTCTGCCACGGTTTCCGACGACGTCACAGATTTGAGAATCGCGACCTGGCAGGCCTCGAGAATTTCATCAGCCAATGAAGAGCCGTCGGGACAGGCGCGGGACATCACAATGGCGCCGAGTGCCTGGGCCATTGTCGCCAGATGCGTTGCACGAGCCTTCTCAACGGCCTCAGGACTCAAGTTACCTTCTCCACGCAACACCGCCAGTTGGGTCTCGATACCTGCCGCAAAGATGGCGCGGACCTCCTCGTCCTTACGAGCCGCATCCGCGCACAACGCCGCCAGCGTGCAGCCTGTGGCGCGGTTATCGCGGTGCTCGCGTGAGAGATAGGCACGCACAAACTCTTGTACCGAGGCGCCGGCAGTGAGCTCCGCAGATTGCGTAATACCGCAAGCCGACGATTCAGCCATCAGATCGGACTTGGAGCGGAAGTGCTTGTAAAAGCCTCCTTGGGTAAATCCGGCAGCGGCCATCAGATCCGCGATGCCAACGCCATCATAGCCGCGCTCCCGAAAGAGCGCGGAGGCGGTTTCAACAATATGCGCGCGATTAGCCTGCGCCTGTTTCTTCGTGACTTTCATTGTCCATCCAAGCGTTGTCCAACTAGCCGCCAGTATACATTGATGTCATTCAACATCAAAACATTGACATTTTAGAGTTCGATCGCAATCATTGAGGCCAATCCCACACCAGAAGCCGGAAATCATGTCTGAGAAATCGCTTTTCGAACCCTATCTACTGGGTGACTTGACGCTCTCCAATCGCATCGTGATGGCGCCGCTGACCCGTAACCGCGCAGCCGCAGGCCTAGTCCCGAGCGATTTGAGCGCGACCTATTACGCTCAACGCGCCTCGGCCGGCCTGATCATCACTGAAGCCACCCAGATATCAGCGCAGGCACAGGGATACCAAGACACCCCGGGGCTGTACACGCATGAGCAGATCACCGGCTGGCGGACGGTGACCGACGCGGTGCATGCTGCAGGTGGACGTATCTTTGTGCAGCTTTGGCATGTTGGCCGTGTTTCGCATGTCGATCTGCAACCGGATGGCGCAGCACCCGTGGCGCCGTCTGCAATCCGGGCGCAGACGAAAACATTCGTCAACAACGGTTTCACCGACGTATCGGAGCCTCGCGCCCTGCAATCGAGCGAGCTGCCAGGCATCGTCAACGACTTTCGCCAAGCGGCGGCGAACGCCATTGCCGCGGGCTTCGACGGCGTCGAGATCCACGGAGCCAACGGCTATCTGCTTGACCAGTTCATCAAAGACAATGCCAACCAGCGCACGGATGCCTACGGCGGCTCGATAGAGAACCGCGCGCGTCTGCTGCTCGAGGTCGTCGCGGCAGTGGTCGACGAAATCGGTGCCGAGCGCACCGGCGTGCGGATTTCGCCGGTCTCCCCGGCCAATGGCGTCTCCAGCAGCGCCCCGCAACCTCAGTACGAATACATCGTCGAGCAGCTCAATGCGCTGGGGATCGTCTTGCTGCACGTAGTGGAAGGCGCCACTGGCGGCCCACGCGATGTAGCACCGTTCAACTACGACGCATTGCGTCAGCGATTCAAGCAGACCTACTTGGCCAATAACGGCTACGACCTGCAATTGGCTACCGCTGCACTCAATGAGGACAAGGCAGATCTGATTGCCTTCGGCCGTCCGTTCATCAGTAACCCAGACCTGGTTGAACGCTTGAAAACCGCTGCACCGCTGACACCTCTCGACGGTACCACGCTCTACGGTGGCGGTGCCGAAGGCTACACCGACTACCCGACAATCGCTGGTTGAAGCCTCCCAATTCATCTTCTTGCACAACACGCCCTCAGGAATTCCGACATGACAACGCTTGCGACTGTTCTGATCACAGGTGCCTCTACCGGCATCGGCGCCACCTATGCCAAACGCCTTGCCGAACGCGGCCATGACCTTGTCCTTGTCGCCCGGGACAAGGAACGCCTGGATGCGCTGGCCGCCCGCCTCCAAGCAGAACACGGCATCGCAGTTGATGTTGTGCAAGCTGACTTGACCGACCCTGCCGATCTCAGTGCAGTCGAAACCCGCCTGCGTGATGACTCGCGCATCGGCGTACTGATCAACAACGCAGGACTGGCTCAATCCGGTGCCTTCGTTCAACAGAACGCCGGGGCGATCGACCGCCTTGTCTCACTCAACGTCGTTGCCCTGACGCGTCTCGCCGCTGCGGTAGCTCCACGCTTTGCACAGTCCGGTGCGGGTTCTATCGTCAACCTGGGATCGGTGGTGGGTCTTGCGCCGGAATTCGGCATGTCGGTGTATGGCGCTACGAAGGCGTTCGTACTGTTCCTGTCCCAAGGGCTGCACCTGGAGCTGTCGCCCATGGGAGTCTATGTCCAGGCAGTATTACCAGCAGCAACCCGCACCGAAATTTGGGAGCGCGCAGGGATCGACGTCAATTCACTGAGCGAAGTGATGGATGTCGAAGAGTTGGTCGATGCAGCGCTGGTCGGTTTTGATCGCCGCGAGCTGGTCACCATCCCGCCGTTACACACCGAGGCTCGCTGGACGGCTCTGGATCAAGCGCGACAGGGGTTGCTGTCAGAGATTCGCCAGGCCCACGCCGCTGAGCGCTATCAACCGAAAGCCTGAATGTCATGGCCCTCGTTCAGCCGACGCAATGAACGCAAAGCTTCCCTGCGGCCATGCCGTGGGGGAGCGAAATGGCAGCGGCCTATCCACATCGGAATCAGCGCAATATGAAAGCACTCACCTTCAAACGCTATGGCAAGTCGCCGCAAATCGGGTTTGAGCAAGTTGCCCGCCCGACGATCGCGTCCGATGAGCTGCTGGTCGAAGTCTACGCAGCCGGGGTGAACCCGATCGACAACATGATCCCAACCGGGATTTTCAAGCCTGTCCTGAAGTTCGAATTGCCGGCCGTCATGGGCAGCGATCTCGCGGGCGTGGTCATTGAAGTCGGCAGCGCGGTCACTCGCTTCAAGGCGGGGGATGCGATATTTGCCAGTCTCTTTGACCTTGGCACCGGTTCAATCGCCGAGTTTGCAGTCGTACCCGCGGCGGTTGCCGCATTGAAGCCCGAGAACCTGGATTTCGTGCAAGCCGCATCCCTGCCAATGGTGGGGCTGACCTCCTGGCAAGCGTTGAAAGAGCGCGCCTACCTCAAGGCCGGCCAGAAACTCTTCGTCCCGGCAGGGTCAGGAGGTATTGGTACCTTCGCGATCCAACTGGCAAAACATCTGGGGGCCAAGGTAGCTACCACGACCAGCACCGCAAACATCGAGCTGGTACGTAGCCTGGGCGCAGACGAAGTGGTCGATTACAAGAAACAGGCATTTGAGCAGGTGCTCAGTGGGTGCGATGTGGTCCTCGGCACCACCCGAGGGGACGCACTTGAAAAGTCTGTTGGCATTCTCAAGCCGGGCGGCAAAATTGTTTCACTGGTCGGTCCCCTGGACAAAGCCTTTGCCAAAGCCCGGCGGCTGAACGTTCTCCTCTCGTTCGTCTTCGGCCTGATGAGCCGCAAGATCATCGCTCTGGCGAAAAAAAACCACGTGACCTATTCGTTCCTGTTCGTTCGCCCGGACGGCACTCAACTCAATGAAATTGGCAGGCTGGTCAAATCCGAGCGCATCAAGCCTGTGATTGATCGGGTCTTTGCTTTCGAGCAAGCGAAGGAAGCACTTGATTATCTGGGCCAAGGTCGAGCGAAAGGTAAGGTCGTCGTTAAGATCAAATGAGTAGATAAGCAGGCCAGAGCAGGTGCATTTCAATTGTGGCCATGGCTCACTTCCGAGCCAAGCCGTCGGCGCCCCTGGGGCCCATCCTGGGGGGGCGTCAAGTGCGTTATTGCCCCCTCAAGCCTGGGGGTATCGCTTGAACAATTTGGTCTCTTCCAACCGTGCCGCATGAGCATGCAACTCAGGAAAATCATCTGCCCTGACGACATCGGCAATCATCAGTTGAATGAAGGACCAGGCGACTGCGCTGGTAATGGCGGCCTGATCCGGCCTGTCCCGCATAGCCGGCTGCATGCACGCCAGCCGGGTTTCCCATTCCCGGCAGGCCGCCAGCAACTGCCCGACAACCCGGTCCAGCCAAGGCTGATGACGTTTTTCCTCTGGGCGTAACTGGCGCTCATAGACAATCTGCACGGTCTTTTCGCAAGCAGCCAGCGCCAATCCCAGCACCTGCAGCGAAGCGACCAGGGGCATGGCCTGTTGTGGCATCAACTTCTTGTCAGCGCAGGCCTGCGCCTCGAAGTAGTCGATGATCAGCGTCGAATCCATCAACACGTTACCGTCATCCAGCACCAGGCTGGGGGCTTTTACCACCGGATTGATCGCACGGAACGCCTCGAACGAACCGAATACCGACAGTGCGACATGCTCGAACGAGACCCCCATCAGATCAAGCGAGATGGCCACGCGGCGAACATAGGGGGAATCCAGCATGCCAATCAGCTTCATCGGTAATTCCTCCATGATGCGGGTCGATCCTGTTTTCGGGCGGTACTGCTCAGAAGCAGGTTCCCCGTCGGTTTGCACCCTGCGTCTCGCATCGCTACAGTCCGACTCTATATCCCATGCCACGGATGGAGCAACACGTGCTTACAGACCTCAGACCGAACCTTCATCGCCTGTCAGCCGTTTCGTTGCTGGCTGTCGCCCTCACCCTCGTTGCCTGTAAGGCTCCACCTTCCTCCTCCACACCCGCATTACCCGCCGCACCAGAAATCACCTCCGGCTACCGTACAGATCTGCAGGTCCGCCATGCCGACAAACACATGGCCGCCGCAGCCAACCCGTTGGCGGCCGAGGCCGGGCGGGAAATGTTGCGCCGTGGGGGCTCAGCCATTGACGCGGCGATTGCGATGCAGGCGGTTTTGACCCTGGTGGAACCGCAGTCATCCGGCATCGGCGGAGGAGCATTCATCGTGCTGTGGGATGGCAAGGCCGTGCGTACGTACGACGGACGTGAAACCGCTCCGGCCGGCGCTACTGAGCGACTGTTCCTACAGGCCGATGGCAAACCCATGCCGTTTACCGCCGCACAGATCGGTGGCCGCTCGGTCGGCACACCCGGTGTATTGCGTGCGTTGGAACTGGCCCACCGAAAACACGGGCGCTTGAAATGGGCAACGCTGTTCGATCCGGCCATCAAGCTGGCGGAGCAAGGTTTCCCAATCTCGCCCCGGTTGCACTCAATCATTGCCGGCGACCCGTCCCTGCCAGGCTCGCCAGACATGGCCGCTTACTTCCTGAACACCGACGGCAGTCCGAAAGCTGTCGGCACGTTGCTGAAAAATCCGGCATTGGCCGGCGTGCTCAAGCGCATCGCCAACGAAGGTCCCGATGCGTTGTACGAAGGACCGGTGGCCCGGGAAATCGTCGCCAAGGTTCAGGGCCACGCCAACCCCGGCAGCCTTTCGCTGAACGACCTGAAAGGCTACGCCGCCAAGGAGCGTGCACCGTTGTGCACCGACTACAGGCGTTGGCAGCTCTGCGGCATGGCCCCGCCCTCTTCTGGCGCAATCGCCGTAGCGCAGACTCTCGGGACCTTGCAGGCTTTGGAGCAGCGCGACAGCCACACCGCCCTCGCCCCTTTGAAACCCATCAAGAGCGACAACCCCGCTGGCCTCGAGCCCGCGCCGGAAGCCGTGCACCTGATCGCAGAAGCCGAACGCCTGGCCTACGCCGACCGCGCCCAGTATGTCGCCGATTCGGACTTCGTCCCTGTGCCAGTCAAGGGTCTGGTCGACCCCGGGTACCTGGCCAGCCGCGCCAATCTGATCGGCCCGCGCAGCATGGGCGTCGCTAAACCCGGTACGCCACCAGGCATCCAGGTGGCCTACGCACCGGACCGTTCGCCGCTACGTATCTCCACCTCGCAAGTGGTGGCGGTGGACGACCAGGGCGGCGCCGTGTCCATGACAACCACGGTGGAATCGGCATTCGGCTCACATCTGATGGTCCAGGGTTTCATGCTCAACAACCAGATGACCGACTTCTCTTTCATCCCCGAAGAGAATGGACAAAAAGTCGCCAATCGCGTCGAACCCGGCAAGCGCCCACGTTCATCCATGGCACCGACGCTGATTTTCGACCGTCAGAACGGTGAGCTGCTGGCCGCTGTCGGCTCGCCGGGGGGGTCGCAGATCATCGAATATGTAGTCAAATCGGTGGTTGGCCTGCTGGACTGGAACCTGGACCCGCAAACGGCCATCAACCTGCCCAACTTCGGCAGCCGCAATGGCCCCACCGAGCTGGAAAAGGGGCAATTCAGTCCCGCGTTGATCCAGGTGCTGAAAGATAAGGGTCACACGGTCAGCGAGATCGACATGACCAGCGGCACCCAGGCGATTGTCCGGGTGCGTGACGCGCAAGGGAAAACCTCACTCGCCGGGGGGGCGGACCCTCGGCGTGAGGGCGAGGCGCTGGGGGACTGAGCAGATACCTGACTCGCTCATGACTGTTCACCCTCAGGCTGATAAATCAACAGATCGGCGGGCTGACACTGCAGGTGACTGCATATGGCCTCGAGCGTCGCCAGGCGTATGCCCTTGACCTTTCCCTGCTTCAACAGGGAGAGGTTGGCTTCCGTGATGCCGATTGCGGCGGCAAGATCCTTGGATTTGACCTTGCGCATCGCCAGCATCACATCCAGTTGGATAACGATAGGCATGAGTTCCTCACACGAAAGATCTGTTTTCTGAGTCGACTTCACTCGCCTGGGACAATATCCGGGCGATGATCGCGATACAGGCGGCCAGGAACAAGGCGACGAAGGACGGGGCGGTGATGCTTATAGTCAGTAGTCGCTCGCCAACCGGCGCGTTGATCGTGACCAGCAAGCTGAGAAACGGCTCGCACAGAAAATCCAGCAACACCCACAGCGCCACTGCGCGACCCGAGTTTCCCAGGTAAACCGCTGCTTCTCTGGAGAAATACTGCCCTTGGGCATAACGTCTGAAGAGCTGCCGCAGGTTGACCAACCCGGCCGCCAGCGCCAACAGAGGCA
Organism: Pseudomonas corrugata; assembly: GCF_001269905.1. Taxonomy (GTDB): domain Bacteria; phylum Pseudomonadota; class Gammaproteobacteria; order Pseudomonadales; family Pseudomonadaceae; genus Aquipseudomonas; species Aquipseudomonas corrugata. The sequence goes on from NZ_LHVK01000006.1 coordinate 318,080, forward strand.
CGCTGGACAAAAGAATCCCACCTAGACGTTGCCAGCCAGTCAACGCCATTGCCCCGCCGGGCAAACTGGACAACTGCCGCTCGGTCAGGGAAAAGCCCAGGCCGTATTTTGACGCAATATCAGGAAGCAGCCAGGCAGCAGCGTTGACTGCCATCATCGCGACAATGAAAACCAGCGTGATGACAGCCATGCGCTGGCTGTACAGGGCAAGACGATTCGAACACATGTCAGGGCTCCAGTAGAGTATGGGAGCGCCAACCTTAGATATGAAATTATCGCAAAACAATAATTAATATGTAAAAAACAATAACAGCAGAATCAAGTCGACAGTTGATTGGCGAACTGGCTCACGGCATCGACCACCTTCCTCGCCCCATCCTGGATCTCGACGATCACTGTCCCCGCCTCGGCAGCCAGGGCCAGGCCCTGTTCGGCCTGGTGTTGGCCGTCTGTCATCAACGACACGGCATTGCGCGCCATGTCCTGGTTCTGGCGAACCACGCCGACGATTTCATCGGTGGCCTGACTGGTACGGGACGCCAGTTGCCGCACTTCATCGGCCACCACTGCAAAGCCTCGGCCCTGTTCGCCGGCCCGGGCGGCTTCGATAGCCGCGTTGAGTGCCAGCAGGTTGGTTTGTTCAGCGATGCCGCTGATGGTCTTGACGATCGTGCCAATCACCATGGATTGCTCGTTCAGCGCTTCGATACCTTCGCCGGCATTTTGCATGTGTCGGGCCAGGTCACGCATCACGTCTACGGCCTGGGTCACCACAGTGGTGCCGCGCTGGGCACTGTTGTCGGTTTGCAACGAGGTGCTGTAGGCGATGTTGGCAGCCTCGGCGACGGCCTTTTCCTGGTTGACCTGATCGGTGATGTTCGTGGCGAACTTCACCACTTTGTACAGTCGGTCATTGGCGTCGACCACCGGGTTGTAGGAAGCCTCCAGCCACACTTCACGGCCACTGCTGTCGAGGCGCTTGAAACGGCCGGCGACGAACTCACCACTGTTCAAGCGCTTCCAGAACTGCTGGTAGGCAGGGCTGTTGTATTCCTCCGGCTCACAGAATGTGCGGTGATGCTTGCCCTTGACCTGCGCCAGACTATAGCCCATGGCGTTGAGAAACCGATCATTGGCTGTCAGTACGTGACCATCCAGGTCAAATTCGATCACCGCCGTTGAACGCACCAACGCACCAATGAGGTTTTCATGCTCACGAGAACCTTCAATGGTGCGGGTCAGGTCATTGGAGTACATCGAGAAATAACGGACTCGTCCATCTGCCCCTTTCACGGGCTGAAGGATCGAACGCAACCAGGCTTCCTTGCCGTTGCCGCGAAGCAGGCGCACGGCACCAGAGAAATGCTCGCCACGGGTCAATCCCGACTTGAAGCGAATCTGGAATTCATTGGACTTCAAGTAGGCCGGCACCAGATCTTCTACAGCCCGACCAATGAGGTCCTGGCTCTGGTAGTGCATTTCATCGAGAAATTTCTGATTGACCGTCTGCACCCGTCCGTCGGCATCGAGGGTCAGCGCCAGCATTTCGCGGTCCAGGCTTTCCTTCACTTGCATGAGGCTGGACAGTTCTTGGCGCAGGGCCGTCAGCTCCTGCTTCAAGCGTTGATTGAACATAGACATGCTCCGATTGGCAGGAGAATTGACAAGCTGTTCTCATGCCATCGGCGCGGCGACTTTTTTCTGAAGAGTGCCATTGGTCGACCCGGCGTTTTCCAGGACGCTGGCGAACCCTGGTCCATCTTTCACGGTCAGTGAATTGTTCTACCGTTGTCGGGGCCTCGCCGCTCCAGATACCCGTACCCATAAAATCAATCATAAGAATCGAGGTAATCACCGTGACCACCGACATCCAAGACAGCCGCTCCGCCCGCTTCGCCTTGCGCTGCTCCAGTTTTGCCGAGCGCTGGTTTCCCGATTCCTGGGTCTTTGCCGCGTTGGCGGTGCTGGTGGTCGCGCTGGCGACGCAGCTCATCGGCGCAACGCCTACGGCCGCCGCCATGGCGTTCGGCGATGGTTTCTGGAGCCTGATCCCGTTCACCATGCAAATGGCCTTCGTCGTCATCGGTGGCTACGTGGTCGCCAGTTCGCCACCCGCCGTCAGGTTGATCGATCGCCTGGCACGCATCCCAAAGAATGGGCGATCCGCGGTGGCCTGGGTGGCGCTGATTTCCATGGTCGCCTCGCTGCTCAACTGGGGCTTGTCGCTGGTCTTCGGCGGCCTGCTGGTGCGCGCGCTCGCTCGCCGCACCGATCTGAAGATGGACTATCGCGCCGCCGGTGCCGCCGCTTACCTGGGCCTCGGCGCAGTGTGGGCCTTGGGGTTATCGTCGTCGGCGGCGCAGTTGCAGGCCAACCCGGCAAGCCTGCCCCCGTCGATCCTGTCGATCACCGGCGTCATTCCATTCACCCAAACCATTTTCCTCTGGCAGTCCGGCATGTTGTTGCTGGCACTGATCGTCATTTCGCTGCTGATTGCCTACGCGACCGCTCCAGGCCCGAACAGCGCCCGTGACGCCGCCGCGTGTGGCATCGACCCCAGCTTCAGCATGCCGGCCCTGCAGCCCCGAACCCGTCCCGGGGAATGGCTGGAACACAGTCCGCTGTTGACTATTGCGCTGGTGTTGCTGGCCGCCGGCTGGCTGTCCCACGAGTTTTCGACCAAACCGGCAATCAGCGCGATTTCGGGGCTCAATACCTACAACTTCCTGTTCCTGATGCTCGGCGCATTGCTGCACTGGCGCCCGCGCAGCTTTCTCGATGCAGTGGCCCGCGCGGTACCGACCACTACCGGCGTACTGATCCAGTTCCCGCTGTACGGCTCGATCGCCGCACTGTTGACCACCGTCAAGGGCGGCGATGCCCAGACGCTCGCCCACCACATCTCGACCTTTTTCGTACAGATCGCCTCCCACGACACTTACGCCTTGTTAATGGGGGTCTACTCGGCGGTCTTGGGCTTCTTCATCCCTTCCGGTGGGGGCAAGTGGATCATCGAGGCCCCCTACGTAATGCAAGTGGCCAATGACCTGAATTACCACCTGGGTTGGGCAGTCCAGATCTATAACGCCGCCGAAGCGTTGCCGAACCTCATCAATCCCTTCTACATGCTGCCGCTGCTGGGTGTGTTGGGGCTGAAGGCCAGGGACTTGATCGGCTTTTCCTTCGTGCAACTGCTGGTGCATACACCGTTGGTGCTGGTGCTGCTATGGGCGCTGGGCACGACATTGGTCTATTTGCCACCAGTGATGCCATAAAGCCATAAAAAAGGGCCGATATTTACATCGGCCCACTTTTTCTTCAGCTCGGTCTGTTTCAGTATGGGGGCGCCCTGTTCGAAGGGCTCAAACGCTGAAAAGGATCTGAGCATGTCTAGACTTGCAGTATTTCCCCTTGCCGCCCTGGCCCTCAGTGCCACTGTCCACGCGGCCGACATCAATGTACAGCTTGGCAGTACCGAACGCGTCACCCGCCTCTTCGCTTACCCCAACAACTGCAACGTCATCTGCTTCCGCAACTGGACGCTGGAACAGACCGTCGAGCATTACCTGACCCAAAGCGTCCAACGTGACGGCTACAGTACCGCCAAGGTCAGTGTCAAACGTGACAACGGTAAAATCTACGCCCACATCAGCGGCGTGCCGAAAGCCTATGGCCAACCGCTGAGCAAACTGCTCGATGCCGGCGACCTGGCGTACAAGGGGGCCACGAAGCTCAACGATGACAAGAAATGGGCCTACAACTGGTACTTGTTCCTGCCGCTGGGCATGGCCCTGGAAAACCGCAAGAGTGTCGAACTGTTGCACTTCCCGCCGGATTACTCCCTGACCCAGGCCCAGGACTACCTGGAATCAGCCACCACCGATCGGTGGGCCACGCTGCTGACGGTCAACGGCATCGCCGCCGACCAGACACCGGCCTACCAGACCATCATCGACATCGCCCCCATCGCGGCGCCGTCCACTGCTGGCGCGACGCTGGAGGGAGTCTACGATTACTTCAACGACTACCAGACCACCATGGTCAAGCAAGTCAGCCAGAGCGCCGGCGGGACCGCGCTGCCGATGGTGGCCTTTGGCGCCCCCGTGCGCAACTGGATCAAGACCCAGTACGGCCAGACCGTAGCGGTGCTCGGCCTGGCGACCATCTCCCCCGCCGCCGGCGTCAAGGTTCCGGTCCTGGGTTCCAACCACCCAAGCTACATCTGGTATGCCGCCGACCCGGAAAGCTACGGCGGCGACGAAGCCAAGGCAGACGCGGCAGGCTTGAAAGTCATGGGCCAGGACCTGAGCGCTGCCTGCTGGCAAGCCGGCATGGGCAGCAAGCCAAGCAGCGATCCAACCACCCAATTGAACCAGTGCACGCAGACTTGGCAAGTCACGCAAAAGGAAAAAACCTGCGAGTTGTTCTACACCTCGATTCGCAAACTGTCGCCGGAAGACGCGGCGAAAAAATGCGAGACGCCTGAAATCAAGTCGCAACTGCCGCAATTGAAGGTGCCCACGCCGTTGCCATCCGAGCCGGTATGACCTCCAAAGCCTGATGACGAGGCGTACTCACTCGCCATGAGTGCCGCTTTCCTGTGTAAGCCCTCGCTCACACGGGAAAGCGCCTTTGGCGCCTGTCAGAGTTGACAGTAGATGTCCCGCCGGTCTTGGAGGAAGCTACCCGGGTCAATCACGACCGTTGGCAGGACGCCAACGCCAGCAAGTCGGCCTGTACCGACAAGGACCGTCATGACCATCTTCGTTGCAGATAAAGCCTTTTCGCAGGACCGGGACTGCATATACCCGGAAAAAGTACTCAGCCTCCGCCAGGGTTATCCGTCTGCCCGTGATTTCGAAGTGCTACGCCCCCCCAACGGACGCGGCAATACCGTTATCGCCCGGAAAAGGTTCGCCCCCATGGAGCGGATATGCAGGGTATCGGGGCTGCTGGTTGGCCGACGACGCCTGCACACGGTGCAGATCCTGCCGGACATACATATGTATGACCCGCACTTCGCCGGATTGCTGCTGCATTCCTGCAACCCGAATGTCTTTCTCGACATGAGCGAACTGTGGTTGTGGGCACTGACGCCCATTCACGCTGGTGACTGCCTGACGATGGACCACGCCAGTACCGAACAGAAACTCTATCGGCAGTTTGCCTGTCGGTGCGGTTCGTCCAATTGCCATGGCTGGATCACCGGCTATGACGAACCGCCCAACGAACAGGGCATGAAGTTCCTGAAACACTGGCGCCGCCGCTGTCACCGCGACTGACGCCAGTCAGATCAGGGAGCGCCCACCGGACGCAAGCGATACTGCGGCGGCAACTGCTCGAAACCGCTGATCGTGGTGTCCAGGCTTTTCCAGCGCCCGTCCTTGATGCCATAGATGCAACCATGGATCGACAGCTTCTGGCCGCGATGCCAGGCGTTCTGCACGATGCTGGTGTGGCCGACGTTGGCCACCTGCTGAATCACGTTGAGTTCGCACAGACGGTCCACGCGCTCTTCTTCGGTCGGCAGTTGCGCCAACGCTTCGCGATGCTCGTAATACAGGTCGCGAATGGAACGCAGCCAGCCATCGATCAGACCCAACTGGCGATCCTGCATCGAGGCCCGCACGCCACCACAGCCATAATGGCCGGTGACCAGGATGTGTTTGACCTTGAGCACGTCTACTGCGTACTGGATCACCGACAGGCAGTTGAGGTCGGTGTGCAGCACCACGTTGGCCACGTTGCGGTGCACGAACAGATCGCCCGGCAACATGCCGACGATCTCGTTGGCCGGCACCCGCGCATCGGAACAACCGATCCACAGGTATTCAGGGGTTTGCTGACGAGCCAGCTTGGAGAAGAAGTCAGGATCCTCCTGCTTGATCGCATCGGCCCAGCGCGCGTTGTTATCAATCAGATCTTGTAGTTCGTTCATGCTGTCTTGCCCTCGAGAACAGTGCGAAACTTTGACATCGGAGCGGCTGTCGAGGTCACTTCGATAATGCCGTTGGAATTCTCGACACGGCTACCGGTCCATCCAGTAAGGCCCAAAGTAGGAGAGTTGCCATGAATGATTCACGACGTCCTTTCGATGCGGCGCAACCGGAGCCCATTGATGACAACGAAGACCGCATGGGTTCGATGCATGAACTGGAGTTCGATGAAGATGAGCCCAGCGCGAAGATCGGTGACGAACTGCCGGAAAACGAACGCGAACAATTGATGCCTCGTGAACGCGTTCGCGAGGCCGGCATGACCGGCGCCTCAATGGATGATCATCAACCCACCGAGGATGACATGAGCCCCGAGACGCTCATCCGCGAAGACGGCGCCCGGGATGCCCATGAGGCCGGCGGCGACGAGCAGGCCGATTGGGACCTGAGCGTGGTGGATGAAGATGACATTGGCGGGGGCGATGGATTGGACGAGGCCGAGATGGCGGATATCGACCCACTGGACGGCAAGCGCTGAGTGAATCGCAGCCCTCCAGGCTGCCTATATACCTGTGGGAGCATGGCTTGCCCGCGATGAGGCCAGGACAGTCGATAGCTCGACCACTGACCCATCGCTATCGCGGGCAAGCCTTGCTCCCACAGGAGACTTCTATGCTGGCTTCAATCCACCAGCGTACAAGCCATGACCACTGCGTCTTCACGTCCACCCACGGCCGGATAGTAATCCCGCCGCCGGCCGATCTCGTTGAAGCCATAGCGCTCGTACAACCGGAACGCCGTGCGGTTACTGTCGCGCACCTCCAGGAAACATTCCCGGGCCTCGGCCTTGTACGCAATCGACATGAGATGCTCCAGCAGGCGCAAACCCAGCCCCCGCCCCTGGTTTTCCGGCTTGACGGTAATGTTGAGCAGGTGCGCCTCGTCAAGAATGATCTGCACCACGCCATGCCCCACCTGCTGCTGGCCTTCGAACATCAGCCAGATCTGGTACTTGCCCAGCCCATCGAGAAATATCCCCCGGGTCCAGGGATGGCTGTAGGCTGCATATTCGATCTTCAGCACAGCATCGAGGTCCGCCTCGGTCATCGGGCGAAACGAAACAGCATCACTCATTCGATTCTTTCCAGCGCGCCATCAGCCGGCGCATGGCTTGCCAGACTTCAGCCTTGTGCCGTGGCGTTTCCATTAACAATTCCAGACCCGGTAATGCCCAGGCCGATCCCAGCCCTTCGACCTGCAGTTCACGATTGAACGCTTGCGCGTCCGCTTCGCCGGCAAACTTCACCGCCGGCAGGCCGATCAACCACAGGCACGCGCAGGGCGCATCTTCGAGCCGCGCCGATACAAAACCCTGGACGAAATCCCGTGCAGCTTCCGGCCCCTGGTCCATCGTCCCGCGGGACAACAGCGGCCAGCGTACCGGTTCACCCACTATCTGCGGACTGTCCGGCAGGCCGGCGGCGCGCAACATGTCCTTGAGCAGCAGGTACGCGGGGTCGCGGCTCTGGAACGGTTCGCCGGTGGGCAGCTCTACCAGCAACAGGCATCGTCCGGCACGCAACAACTGCAGGGCGAAACGCGGTGGCGGGACCGGGGCGACCCTGGCCGGGGCCGGTACCTCTGGCGCGTCCTCCACCGGCTTGGCGCCGGTGCGGGTCGAGGCAAGGCTTGGCCGTGGGACTTCGATTTTCGGCCGTTCGGCCACAGGCGCTGCGGGCTCGGCCACGGTCCGGGCCACAGGCGCCGCCGCAGCCGGTGCGGGCTCTGCCGGACGGGGCATTTCCAGCAGTTCGGGCCGCGACGGGGCGGCGAACGGCAATTCGGTGCGCGGCAGCCAATTGACCACCTGCATGGCGGTCAGATAAGCGCGGCGGCGGGACTCGATAAGCAAAGGTCGGCCACTTGTGGATAACTGAAGGTGGGAGGGATTCTACCGCCGTTCGACGCGGATCGCTTCCCTGATGAGTCGATAGTTGGGCAATACAGACGACAGTCCGTCTCAGGGGTGAATCGCAACCGGCCCGATGCAGTACAATCGCCCCTTTTAATTGCCAACCCGACGGCCATTGCGATGATCGAACCCAAGCGCGTCTTGCGCGCCCTTGCTGAACACTGGGCATTGCTGGAACCTTTGTGCGAGCACTTCGACCAGGGCACCCTGAGCCTCAACGAATTGCGTTCACAACTGGCCGCCCAACAGTTGGACAGCACGCCCCAGGACATCACCAACCTGCTGGACGTGTGGATCCGCCTGGACATCCTGGTGCCGGTGGCGAAAAGCCCGAACCGCTTCGAGCTGAACGCCCAGATCCATGACTTCCTCGCCTACCTGCGACGCGAACACCGCCTGGGCCTGTGCCTGGAAATTGAAGCCTACCTGCGTCACCTCGAACGTCTGGCCGGCTACATCCAGGACGCCTTCGACGTGCGCGACGGCAACGACCTGGCGCGCCAGTTGCGCCTGCTGGACATGCGCGTGCGGGACGTGCTGAAGAAACTTGCCAACGACGAGCAGGCCCTGGTGGCCGTGGCCGAACGGGCCAAGACCAGTGATCGGCAGATCCCGCTGCGCCAGCGCTACGCTGAAGTGCTGGCGACCTGGGACGAATATGTCGAACCGATGATCCAGTTGGTGAACGCCGACGGTGCGTTCGAGCAAGGCGTGCGCAAGGTCGAGAATGTGCTGTTGCGCATGCTCACCGAGCAGCAGCGCCTCGGCCATCTGGTGGACGACGACATGCTGCTGCGTACCCACGCCCGCATTCTCGAGATGCAGACCAGCGCCCAACTGACCCTGCGCCATGCCCGTGAACTACTCCTGCCACTGCGCGAAGAGGCCCGCCGTCACAACGCCGTGACCCGCGGTGCAGCCCTGGCCCTGGCCGCCATCCGTCGTAAAGGCATCGATGCCGTGCCGCAGGCGGCCATGCCTTTGTTCACCCGGCCGCAAAGCACTTTCCTCGGCAGCGCCAGCCAGGTTGAAGCCTATGTCTACGCCCTGGCCCGTTTCGAGCCGAAACCGGCGCGCTTCCCCAAGTCCCACAAAACCCACCAGGGCGGCGATGCCCCGCGGGCGCCGCGCACCGTGCGCGAGATGGTCGAGCGTTGCGAAGACGCCCTGCCGCTGCCGGACCTGATGGTCTGGCTGCTGGAGCAAGAGCCAGACGGCGCCACCGACGAATTGTTGTACTGGTTCTCGCGCCTGTCGCGGGAAAAACGCTTCAAGCGCGAGCGCCTGGAACGCCGCGAATACCACACTCACGAGCATCAGGTCAGCCTGCGCTCCTTCGCCCTGCTCTCGGCCCGCGACGCTGCCGAGGATTCTGCGAGCATCCCCCATGCATCTTGATCTATCCGAACTGTCCCAGCTGGCGCCGATCTTTCGCGAGCTGTTCAAGGGTTACCACGTCAGCCGCCGCGACCCGGAGCTGTACGCGCAACTGTCGAACTTCCAGGACCAGTACCGCACGCTGTTCAAGGCCCTGGGCTTCGAGCTGGTGTGCGATACCCGTGGCTTCTACTACTTTGTGCCGGACCTGGCCGCTGCGGCAGTGAACAAGACCGCCCAGCGCCTGGCGCTGTTCACCTTCATTCTCGTCGAGCACCTGGCCGACCAGGGCCGCGACCCGATTGCCGTGCTCGACGGCGGCAGTCTGGGCCGCGATGAACTGCCTTCACTGCTGGAAAAATACCGCGACCTGTTCATCCAGGCCGAAGTGCAGACCCAGGAAGAGCTGGAAGAAAAAATCATGCGCCGCATGACCCAACTGGGCTTCGCCAGCGAAGACAACGGCGTGTATCGCTTCCTGCCGCCGATGCACCGTTTCCTCGACGTCTGCCTGTCGGTCCAGCAGGACCGCGACCTGGCGGCCAGTGTACACAGCGTACTGCCGTTGCCGGCACCGGTACTGATCGACGAAGACAGTGACGAGAAGCTGCTGCAAACCGACGACCCGCTCGACCTGGCGCCGTTTGAAGACGAAAGCGAAGAAGACGCACTGGCCCGCGCCATTGCCGAAGAACAGGAGACCGACGCATGAGCCAGGAACGCTACGGCATCCGCCGCTTCGCCCTTTTGAACACCGCCGGCTACAGCCTCGGGCTGTTCCCGCTGGAAGAACCGCTGTCGGTGTATGGCGCGAACAACCTCGGTAAATCCGCCTCGATCAACGCCTTGCAGTTCCCGATCCTGGCGCGCATGTCAGACATGAGCTTTGGCAAGTACAGCCTGGAACAATCCCGGCGCTTCTACTTTGCGTCGGACACCAGCTACATCCTGGTAGAAGTCGCCCTGCCCCACGGTCCTCACGTGATCGGCGTGGTCGGTCGCGGCCCCGGCGGCGGTTTCGGCCACCAGTTCTTTGCCTACGCCGGCAAACTGGACCTGGCCCATTATCAGAAAAACGACACCTGCCTGCGTCAGAAAGAACTCTTCACCAACCTGGAGCGCGAAGGCCTCAAGGCTTACGAACTCAAGCCTGATGAACTGCGGCGCCTGCTGGTGGGTGGCCACACCTCGATTCCCCTGGACTTGACGCTGATCCCGCTGCGCTCCACCAGCGAGCAGAGCCTCAAGACTTTCCGAGCGCTGTTCATCAACCTGCTGCACATGCGCGAAATCACCGCGGCCAAGCTCAAGCAGCTGTTCCTCGACGCCTTCGAGCACAGCCTGCGTTCCGGTAGCGTGGATTACATCGCCGCGTGCGAAGAAGCCTTCCGCGACGTACGACGCATGGAGCAGGACTACAACTCCCTGGTGGCCGCAGGCCCGTTGGTGGAAGCCCTGGCCAATGGCGTGAAGCAGCGCGATATCCTGCGCGGCAAATTGCATCGCCTGTCGCCACTGCTCGACTCGTTGCTGGGCACCTGGTCGGACTACGCCGGTGCACGCAAGGAAGAGCTGACCATCCAGGCCGAACACTACCGCAACGAGCAGGATTCGCTGCAGAACGACCAGCGCGGCAGCACTCAGGAGTTGATGCGCCTGGAGCGGGAAATCACCGGCATCCAGCGCTGGCTCGGTGAACTGTCAGTGCTCAAGCATCGCTTCGCCCTGGTGGATGACGTCAAAGTCCTGGAGCAACAGCTGCTCGCCGCCAAGGATGCCCACGACGAACTGGCCGGCGCTCTGGCCCAGTCCCGACAGTTCAGCGCCGAAGACCTGGAGGAACGTCTGCGGGATCTGGAAAAACGTCTGAAATCGGTCAAGCAGCAACTCGATCACGCCGACAACAACAGCTACGCCCGCCTGCGGGAGGAGTTCTCGCAACAGGACGTCGAGCGCCTGATGCGCCTGTTCAATAGCGCACTGTTCAGCCTGCCGCTGGGCGAGCATGGCATAGCACTGGATGAGAACGGCGACTGGGTCAAATCCGTGGAGCTGATCCTCGACGGCTTCAAGGGCGAGCGCTTCGAAGTACCCGGCCTGTCCATCGACCTGTCCCACATCGAGCCGCCAGCCCTGCAAGCACTGGCCGACCGCGCCGCATTGCGGGACCAGAAAGAGCGCCTGGAGAAAGAACTCAAGCAACTCAAGACCCAGCAAGCCGTGGCCGCCGACCGTGCGGCGAGCAAGACCCAGACCGAAGCGCTGTACCAGCAGGTACTGGACGCGCAAAAGGCCCTGGAAGACTTCCGTCGCAGCCAGACCCTGAGCGCCGAAGAAGGCGAAAAGCTTGAGCAACTGGCACAGATGGAAGCCGCCCAGGACGAACTCAAGCGCTCCAGCGACGCGTTCACCGAGCGCGTCCAGCAGTTGTCCGCCAAGTTGCAACTGGTGGGCCGACAGATCGCCGATATGGAAGCCAAGCAGCGCACCCTCGACGACGCCTTGCGTCGCCGTCAATTGCTGCCGGCGGACCTGCCGTTCGGCACGCCATTCATGGACCCGGTCGACGACTCCATGGATAACCTGTTGCCGCTGCTCAATGACTATCAGGACAGCTGGCAAGGCTTGCTGCGGGTCGACGGCCAGATTGAGGCGCTGTATGCACAGGTGCGCCTCAAGGGCGTTGCCAAGTTCGACAGCGAAGATGACATGGAGCGCCGCCTACAGCTGCTGATCAACGCCTATGCCCACCGTACCGACGAAGCCCTGACGCTGGGCAAGGCCCGTCGTGCGGCGGTGACCGACATCGCCCGGACCCTGCGCAACATCCGTAGCGACTACGACAGCCTCGAACATCAACTGGCGTTGTTCAACCGTGAGATCAACAAGCGCCAGGTGTCCAACCTGCAGAGCTTCCGCATCGTCCTCGCACCGAACAAAGAAGCGCTCAAGCACATTGACCAGATCATCCACAGCGCCGGTCAATATGAGGAAGGCGAGACTCTCTCGGTGTTCGACCTCAGCCAGAGCGCCGAGCAGGACAACAAGAACGAAGAAGCCAAGGAATATCTGGCACGCCTGGTGGCGGCGAACCACAACCAGCTCGGCCTCAAGGATCTGTTCGAACTGGCTTTCGAGATCACCAAGGTCAACGGCCAGCCAGTGATCCACACCGACATCGACGGCGCCGCGTCAAACGGCACCACCATGACCATCAAGGCGCTGACCAACATGTACTTGTTGCTGCACTTGATGGACCGCGAGCAGGCCGGTCGCGTGCGCCTGCCGTACTACTTGGATGAAGCGGCGGACATCGATGAAAAGAACCAGGCAGCGCTGCTGGAAACCAGTCTGCAACTGGGCTTCGTACCGATCCTGGCCAGCGTAAAACCGCAAGTCTGTGCCAGCGTCGCCATCGACCTGGAAGGCGGCAGCGGCCCGAACGGTATCTACATCGACGAAGCGGACTGGAAGTACATCCGCCGTCACGATGTAGTGAAGGCCACGGTGAATGTCGAGGCCGATGAGCCGGAACTGGATCCGGTGTGAGGTAAGTCTCGAAGAATGAAAAAGGCCGCGATCCATTGGATCGCGGCCTTTTTCATTGGGATGTCTGAAACTCTTGTGGCGACCATAGCGCTGTCATCGCGAGCAGGCTCGCTCCCACAGAGGGGTCGGGTTTGATCACCTATTCAACGCCTGCAGAAAATCCCTGTGGGAGCGAGCCTGCTCGCGATGACGTCGGAACAGGCCACCACTTGACCCGCTATTTACCGAGCTTGATCTTGGGTGCCCAGGTCAGCCACTCAGCCTCGTATTTATCGAACAACGGGAAGGTCTGCTCCGGCCGCGCCGGGCTGCCCATGCTCTCGCCATCCGGTGTCGCAAAAGCGACGCCCCCCTGGATCAACGTCTCCAACGACTCGGTCCGCACCGTGGCGCCCTTGAACAGGCCAAAGTCCATGTCGAAACCGCTGGTGTTCCAGAATCGCGTACCACTGCGTACCAGCGGCGCGTATTTGGGTTCGATCAGGATGTGGATCAGCACCCGATCCGCCGTCTGGCCCAGTTCATAACCGGTGACCTTGCCCACGGTGATCTCGCGATAGGTCACTGGCACGCCCGTCTTCAACGAACCGCGGCGGGCAGCACTCAACACCAGGCTCAAACCGGCTTCGGGCACGGCACTTTCCGGTGGGCTGGCAAGGGCGACGAAGTTCTTCTGTGGCCCGAGGTTCTTCACCGAGGGCTGCACTTCGAGGTACTGGCCGGTCACCAGTGTTTCCAGGTTCGAGGTCTTGATCAGCCCCAGTTCGGGTTTGACGACCCAGAACTGGCTGCCAACCCGGGCGATACGCTCCGGTACTTCAGTGATGCGAGCAGTGAGCAGCACCGACTGTAGATCGGCGCTGAGATCAACGTCCTCGACCTTGCCCACATCCAACCCTTTGTAGCGAATCGGCGTCCCGCTGCGCAAACCGTCGGCACGATCGACCTTGATTGTCACCACGGTGCCGTTCTGTTGCGCTGCTTCGCGGTTCTCGAACAGGCGGAAGCGGGGGACACGTCTCTTCAACGGTACATTGGGCACCGGCGTTTCGAAGGCGATACCGCCAGCCATCAGGCTTTGCAGCGATTCACTCTTGACCTGGATTCCCCCCGTCAGACCTCCCGTGAGGGTAATGCCACTGGCGTTCCAGAACCGCGTCGAACCGTTGACCAGCCCTTCGTATTCCTTCTCGATGTGCACACCTACGATCAACTGCTTTTTCTTGCGGGAGAATTGGTAGCTCTGTACCGAGCCGACCTTGACCTGCTTGTAGAGGATCGGGCTGCCGACCTCCAGCGATCCGAGGTTTTCAGTCAACAGCACCAGATGCAGGCCGGGCGAACGCAAGTCCAGCGGCGGCGCCTTCGCCCTGGCTTCGAACTCACGCTGGGGGGCCGCGCCCTTGTCGCCGGGTCGCACGGCAATGTAGTTGCCCTTGACCAGCGCTTCCAGGCCGGTGATCCCCGCCAGGGAAATCGACGGCTTGACGACCCAGAACTGAGTGCCGGTTACCAGATAATCTTCGGCCAGTGGGTCCATGGTCAGTTCAGCCGTAGCGCTGGACAGGTCAGAGTCAATCTTGAGGTTCTTCAGGCTGCCGACCTGGATGCCTTTGTACATCACCGGGGTACGGCCGGCCTGCAGACCTTCAAAGTCGCTGAGCTTGACCTTCACTCGAATACCGGCAGCAGCGGCGTCAAAGTCCTCGTAAAGACGAAACGGCAGGCTGGGATCCGTGGGCGGACTGTCCTTACGGCTCTCCGGCGTGGCGAACGCAATACCACCGGCAACGATACTCGCCAGGGACTCGCTGCGGACTTTGACGCCCGAGAGATTGGCATCGATGCTGATGCCGCTGGCGTTCCAGAAGCGCGTGTGTTTACGCACCAGGCTGGCATAGGTTGGTTCGATGAAAACCTTGATCTCCACCGTGTTCTGATCTTCGGATAGCTGGTAGCTCTTCACCTGCCCAACCTGGATCTGCTTGTAGAACACCGGGCTGCCCCGATCCAGCGAACCCAACCGGTCAGCCTTGATGGTCAGGTGCAAGCCTGGCTTGGCATCCGACAGCGGCGGCTCTTGGGCCAAGGCCTTGAACTTGCGGCTGGACTCTCCTTCACCCGGGCTGATAGCTACGTAGTTACCCGATACCAGGGTTTCCAGGCCAGTGATCCCGGCCAGGCTCACGCTCGGCTTGACCAGCCAGAAACGCGTTCCGGTCTTCAGGTATTGTTCCACATCCTTGTTCATCTCAACGGTCGCGACCACCCCTTTCGAACTGCCTTCATCGTCCAGGGTGAGGGCCTTCACTTTGCCGACCGGCATGCCTTTATAGACCACCTCGGTTTTGTTGGCCTGAATACCCTCGCCGCTCTCGAAGCGTACGCTGATCTCGATCCCGGTCTCGTTATAAGCCCGCCAGCCGAGCCAGCCCCCGATGACCAAAGCAATCAGCGGCAAGACCCAGATGGCCGACCAGTTCGAGGCCGGTCGGGTTTTAGCGGTAGGCAAATCAGTCATGGTCGTTATCCGACTCCGTGTTATCCCAAATCAGTCGGGGATCGAAGGTTACTGCGGCAATCATTGTCAAAATCACTACGCTGGCAAAAGCAATCGCGCCGAGACCGGCTTCGACACTGGCGAGTCGTCCGAAATTCACTACCGCCACCAGAATCGCGATAACGAAAATATCCAGCATCGACCAGCGGCCAATGAACTCGATGAAACGATACATAAGGATGCGCTGCCTTGCAGACATGGGCTGGTGCCGCTGAACGGAAAACAACAGCAAGGCAATACCCACCAGTTTGAAGGTAGGTACCAGGATACTGGCGATGAACACCACGGCCGCAATCGGGATCATGCCGTGCTGCACAAGCTCGATGACACCGGCCATGATGGTACTGGGGGCACCATGGCCCAGCGAGTTGATCGTCATGATCGGTAGGATATTGGCCGGGATGTAGAGAATGGCGGCGGTGATCAGCAATGCCCAGGTACGCATCAAGCTGTTGGGGCGACGGGGATGAATCCGCGCTCCGCATCGGGTACAGGCTTGTTCGTCGGCGTCGGCATCCAGCCGATTCAATTCATGGCATTCGGTACAGATCAGAATGCCTGCATCAATCGCCCGCATGGGCATCCTCTCCTGATAACGCTTGCCAGATCTGATGTGGTGACATCACCACCTCCAACCAGACCTGAACCAGCAGCAAACTGATGAAACACACCAACCCAAGGCCCACGGTGATGGCGGCCATGTCCGCCAACTTGACGATAGCTACCAACACGCCCATGAGATAGACCTCAAGCATCCCCCAATCTCGCAGGTGGTGATAAACGCGATACAACAGCAGGCCGTAGCTACGGCCGACCTTCCAGCGAATGGTCAACAATACAGCCAGCTGACAAAGCAGCTTGAGCAGCGGTACACCCATGCTGCACAGAAACACCACCACCGCAATGCCTTGCATACCGCTATCGAACAGACCGACTACGCCACTCCATACGGTGTCCTGGGAGGATTGACCGAGCAGATTGAGCTGCATGATGGGTAGAAA
This sequence comes from Pseudomonas corrugata, assembly GCF_001269905.1. Lineage (GTDB taxonomy): Bacteria > Pseudomonadota > Gammaproteobacteria > Pseudomonadales > Pseudomonadaceae > Aquipseudomonas > Aquipseudomonas corrugata. Next base: position 334,475 of record NZ_LHVK01000006.1, read on the forward strand.
GTTTGCGGGCACGTACAGCAGCAGAGCTGCGATGACCAAGGCGAGACTGCGCTCGACAACATTGGGCCGGTGGGCGTAGAGCTCATATCCACAACGGGGGCATTCGGCTTTTTCGCCATGGGACAATCGAGGCTTGCGCATCAACAGGTCGCACTCATGGCATGCTACCAGTTTGTCTAAAGGCAGTTCTGACAACCGATGGGTGTCCAGCGGGTCGGGCATAAACAACTCTGGCTCAACTGAGGTGGGGGTATTCTAGTGCTCCAGCTCAAAAATAACTGTGCAAATTTATTGCGAGCTTTCGCGGGCTTTCCTTCGGGCAAAAACAAAACCCCTACCTGCGTCAGCAGATAGGGGTTTCGGAATTTAATCTTGACGATGACCTACTCTCACATGGGGAAACCCCACACTACCATCGGCGATGCATCGTTTCACTTCTGAGTTCGGGATGGGATCAGGTGGTTCCAACGCTCTATGGTCGTCAAGAAATTCGGTAGCCAGCGCGTTGCATGGGCAACGTTCCAGCGAATGGGTATGCGATAGTTTGTGTGTTGCTGCTGAGTCAGTTCGAACTTTCGGTTCGTTTCGTCTTCACACACCGCAATCTGGTGCCCTGTGCTTTTCAGCTCGGAGCAAGCAAATTGCTTGGGTGTTATATGGTCAAGCCTCACGGGCAATTAGTACAGGTTAGCTCAACGCCTCACAGCGCTTACACACCCTGCCTATCAACGTCGTAGTCTTCGACGGCCCTTCAGGGAGCTCAAGGCTCCAGTGAGATCTCATCTTGAGGCAAGTTTCCCGCTTAGATGCTTTCAGCGGTTATCTTTTCCGAACATAGCTACCCGGCAATGCCACTGGCGTGACAACCGGAACACCAGAGGTTCGTCCACTCCGGTCCTCTCGTACTAGGAGCAGCCCCTCTCAAATCTCAAACGTCCACGGCAGATAGGGACCGAACTGTCTCACGACGTTCTAAACCCAGCTCGCGTACCACTTTAAATGGCGAACAGCCATACCCTTGGGACCGGCTTCAGCCCCAGGATGTGATGAGCCGACATCGAGGTGCCAAACACCGCCGTCGATATGAACTCTTGGGCGGTATCAGCCTGTTATCCCCGGAGTACCTTTTATCCGTTGAGCGATGGCCCTTCCATACAGAACCACCGGATCACTAAGACCTACTTTCGTACCTGCTCGACGTGTCTGTCTCGCAGTCAAGCGCGCTTTTGCCTTTATACTCTACGACCGATTTCCGACCGGTCTGAGCGCACCTTCGTACTCCTCCGTTACTCTTTAGGAGGAGACCGCCCCAGTCAAACTACCCACCATACACTGTCCTCGATCCGGATAACGGACCTGAGTTAGAACCTCAAAGTTGCCAGGGTGGTATTTCAAGGATGGCTCCACGCAGACTGGCGTCCACGCTTCAAAGCCTCCCACCTATCCTACACAAGCAAATTCAAAGTCCAGTGCAAAGCTATAGTAAAGGTTCACGGGGTCTTTCCGTCTAGCCGCGGATACACTGCATCTTCACAGCGATTTCAATTTCACTGAGTCTCGGGTGGAGACAGCGCCGCCATCGTTACGCCATTCGTGCAGGTCGGAACTTACCCGACAAGGAATTTCGCTACCTTAGGACCGTTATAGTTACGGCCGCCGTTTACCGGGGCTTCGATCAAGAGCTTCGCGTTAGCTAACCCCATCAATTAACCTTCCGGCACCGGGCAGGCGTCACACCCTATACGTCCACTTTCGTGTTTGCAGAGTGCTGTGTTTTTAATAAACAGTCGCAGCGGCCTGGTATCTTCGACCGGCGTGGGCTTACGCAGCAAGTGCTTCACCCTCACCGGCGCACCTTCTCCCGAAGTTACGGTGCCATTTTGCCTAGTTCCTTCACCCGAGTTCTCTCAAGCGCCTTGGTATTCTCTACCCAACCACCTGTGTCGGTTTGGGGTACGGTTCCTGGTTACCTGAAGCTTAGAAGCTTTTCTTGGAAGCATGGCATCAACCACTTCGTCACCCAAAGGGTAACTCGTCATCAGCTCTCGGCCTTAAGATCCCGGATTTACCTAAGATCTCAGCCTACCACCTTAAACTTGGACAACCAACGCCAAGCTGGCCTAGCCTTCTCCGTCCCTCCATCGCAATAACCAGAAGTACAGGAATATTAACCTGTTTTCCATCGACTACGCTTTTCAGCCTCGCCTTAGGGACCGACTAACCCTGCGTCGATTAACGTTGCGCAGGAAACCTTGGTCTTTCGGCGTGGGTGTTTTTCACACCCATTGTCGTTACTCATGTCAGCATTCGCACTTCTGATACCTCCAGCAAGCTTCTCAACTCACCTTCACAGGCTTACAGAACGCTCCTCTACCGCATCACTTACGTGATACCCGTAGCTTCGGTGTATGGTTTGAGCCCCGTTACATCTTCCGCGCAGGCCGACTCGACTAGTGAGCTATTACGCTTTCTTTAAAGGGTGGCTGCTTCTAAGCCAACCTCCTAGCTGTCTAAGCCTTCCCACATCGTTTCCCACTTAACCATAACTTTGGGACCTTAGCTGACGGTCTGGGTTGTTTCCCTTTTCACGACGGACGTTAGCACCCGCCGTGTGTCTCCCATGCTCGGCACTTGTAGGTATTCGGAGTTTGCATCGGTTTGGTAAGTCGGGATGACCCCCTAGCCGAAACAGTGCTCTACCCCCTACAGTGATACATGAGGCGCTACCTAAATAGCTTTCGAGGAGAACCAGC
>NZ_LHVK01000007.1 GCF_001269905.1 Pseudomonas corrugata
GTGCTTTACAATCCGAAGACCTTCTTCACACACGCGGCATGGCTGGATCAGGCTTTCGCCCATTGTCCAATATTCCCCACTGCTGCCTCCCGTAGGAGTCTGGACCGTGTCTCAGTTCCAGTGTGACTGATCATCCTCTCAGACCAGTTACGGATCGTCGCCTTGGTGAGCCATTACCTCACCAACTAGCTAATCCGACCTAGGCTCATCTGATAGCGCAAGGCCCGAAGGTCCCCTGCTTTCTCCCGTAGGACGTATGCGGTATTAGCGTCCGTTTCCGAGCGTTATCCCCCACTACCAGGCAGATTCCTAGGCATTACTCACCCGTCCGCCGCTCTCAAGAGGTGCAAGCACCTCTCTACCGCTCGACTTGCATGTGTTAGGCCTGCCGCCAGCGTTCAATCTGAGCCATGATCAAACTCTTCAGTTCAAACATCTTTGGGTTTTGAGAAAACCCTAAACTTGGCTCAGCAATCGTTGGTTACATCTTTGATTTCTCGCGGAGTAACTTGTGATGCTGATAATCTGTTGACTAGCAGTCTGACTCCACAAGCACCCACACGAATTGCTTGATTCAGTTGTTAAAGAGCGGTGGGTTGAGCCTTTCGTCTCAACCGAGGCGCGCATTCTACAGCGCCCCGTGTATCTGTCAAGCGATTATTTTGGAAGTTTTCAAAGTTTTGCTTTTCAAAACCTCAACAACTTCAACCACTTGCGCTTTCGATCTCTCGTTAGCGGGAGGCGAATTCTACAGCGTTAGTCGCTGCTGTCAACACCTCTTTTTCACCGCTTTCGACCGAGAAGATCGAACCGTCAACCGAGCCAGACAACCTGCCCTGCCAACTCCTTCCGCGACTTCGATGAACTGAAGCCCTGCGCCATCTTAAATCGTCTAACTCATTGAAACTCAAGGAGTTTTCCGTTTCGACTGCGCCGGAAGTGGGGCGAATTATAGAGACTCAGAATCTGCCGTCAACCCTTAATTTCGCTTTTCTATCAATACGTTGCGACACACCCGATAAAACGCCGTCTGCACCCGCCAAAAGCCTCCCATCTATATAGAAGAAAGCTTCAAATGACTCCCCCCTCCTTAAAGGCAGTTACAGCCGCTTCATCCAAGCCAAGCACACGTTGCAGCACCTCCAGCGTGTGCTCCCCCAACAAAGGCGGCGCACGATGGTATTCCACAGGCGTCCTGGACAAGCGAATCGGGCTGGCGACCTGTGGCACCTTACCGGCCAACGCATGGGGCAGTTCTATCGACAACCCACGAGCCCGCACCTGTGGATCGGCAAACACCTGCTCCAGATCGTTGATCGGCCCGCATGGCACGCCGGCCTGCTCCAACTGGGCCACCCATTCGGCAGTGGTCTTGAACACCGTCGCCTGGCGAATCAATGGGATCAGCACCGCTCGGTTCGCCACCCGCTGCTTGTTCGTTACAAAACGAGGATCATCAGCCCACTGCGGTTGACCAGCGACTTCAGCAAACTTGCGGAACTGGCCGTCGTTACCCACGGTAAGAATGAAGTCGCCATCAGCCGTAGGAAAATCCTGATAAGGCACGATATTGGGGTGAGCGTTGCCCAATCGTTTCGGCGCATTGCCTGTCGTCAGGTAGTTCATCGCCTGGTTGGCCAGGCAAGCCACTTGAACGTCCAGCAATGCCATGTCGATGTGCTGACCATCACCTGCCTGGTCGCGGTGAGCCAGCGCCGCCAGGATGGCCGCAGTTGAATAAAGCCCCGTGAGGATGTCAGTCAGCGCAACCCCGACCTTCACCGGCCCAGCCCCCTCCTCTCCTTCAGGCCTCCCGGTGAGACTCATCAAGCCCCCCAACCCCTGGATCATGAAGTCATAACCGGCGCGCTTTGCATAAGGACCGGTTTGGCCAAACCCGGTGATCGAGCAATAGATCAAACGCGGGTTGATCGTCTTCAGTGAGTCGTAGTCCAGGCCATATGCCGCGAGCCCACCGACCTTGAAGTTCTCGATCAGGATGTCGGACTTGGCCGCCAGCTCCCGCACCAGGTTCTGTCCCTCGGGCCGGGTGAAGTCGATGGTGACCGATTGCTTGTTGCGGTTGGCTGACAGGTAATAAGCCGCCTCGGTCGTATTTTCTCCACGACCATCCTTCAGGAAGGGAGGCCCCCAGGCGCGCGTGTCATCACCATTGCCCGGGCGCTCGACCTTGATGACCTCCGCCCCCAGGTCCGCCAGTATCTGGCCGGCCCACGGCCCGGCCAGGACCCTCGATAAATCCAGTACCCGCAGGTGCGAAAGCGCGCCCATGGCCGTCCTCCTATTAATAGAACGCCTGGATACCGGTTTGCGCACGACCGAGGATCAGCGCATGCACATCGTGAGTCCCTTCATAAGTGTTCACCACTTCCAGATTCACCAGATGACGGGCAACGCCGAACTCATCGGAGATACCATTGCCACCCAGCATGTCCCGCGCCATACGCGCGATATCCAGGGATTTGCCGCAAGAGTTGCGCTTCATGATCGAAGTGATCTCCACCGCCGCCGTGCCTTCATCCTTCATACGCCCCAGACGCAGGCATCCTTGCAGAGCAAGGGTGATTTCAGTCTGCATGTCGGCCAGCTTCTTCTGGATCAACTGAGTGGCCGCCAGTGGACGACCAAACTGCTGGCGATCCAGGGTGTATTGGCGGGCGGTGTGCCAGCAGAATTCGGCAGCCCCCAAGGCGCCCCAGGAAATGCCGTAACGTGCCGAGTTCAGGCAAGTAAACGGACCTTTCAGACCACGCACATCCGGGAAGATGTTCTCTTCTGGAACAAACACGTTGTCCATGACGATCTCGCCGGTGATGGAAGCCCGCAGCCCGACCTTGCCATGAATGGCCGGCGCGCTCAGGCCCTTCCAGCCCTTCTCCAATACAAAGCCCCGGATATCACCGGCGTCGTCCTTGCCCCATACGACAAACACATCGGCTATCGGACTGTTGGTGATCCACATCTTACTGCCCGTCAGGCTGTAGCCACCTTCGACTTTGCGCGCACGAGTAAGCATCGCGCCCGGGTCAGAACCATGGTTCGGCTCGGTCAGACCGAAACATCCGATCCACTCACCGGAGGCTAGCTTTGGCAGGTACTTCTGTTTCTGGGCCTCAGTACCAAACTCGTTGATAGGCACCATGACCAGCGAGGACTGCACGCTCATCATCGAGCGGTACCCGGAGTCAACACGTTCCACTTCACGGGCGATCAAGCCATAGCTGACGTAGTTCAAGCCACTGCCGCCGTACTGTTCGGGGATGGTGGCGCCCAGAAGCCCGACCTCCCCCATCTCACGAAAAATCGCTGGATCGGTCTTTTCATGACGGAACGCTTCCAGCACCCGCGGCGCAAGCTTCTGCTGGGCGAACTGCTCGGCAGTGTCGCGGATCATGCGTTCTTCTTCGGTGAGTTGCTGGTCCAGCAACAGTGGATCGATCCAGTTGAAGCTCGCTTTACCGGCCATGAAAAAATCCTCGCCAATCAAATGAAAAATCGTGGATTGATCCTAGGCGCGGTTTCCTACGAGGGCAAACGACGATTACGCATGTGCTTGTGCTAATTTCTCACTCCGTAAACGTCAGAATCGCTGTTTATGCCAACGATCAGTGAGGTCACCGTACATGCGCCGCAAGATCCCCAGCACTGCCGCACTGGTTAGCTTTGAAGCCGCCGCTCGCCATGAGAGCTTCACCAAGGCCGCGCAGGAGCTTTCTCTCACGCAAGGGGCGATCTGCCGACAGATCGCCAGTCTGGAGGACTTTCTCAGCGTGGAGTTGTTCCGACGCTCGCGGCGCGGCGTCAAGCTGACTGAAGCAGGACTTTCCTATAGCCGCCGTGTTGCCACCCAACTGGACGCTGTCGAGCGAGATACGCTTTCGGTGATGGGGCACACCGGCGCGAACGTGATCGAGCTGGCCGTGGTTCCCACGTTTGGAACCCAATGGCTGTTACCTCGCCTGAAGGATTTCCAGCAGCAACATCCAGAGGTCACCGTCAACCTGACCAACCGCACGCGCCCCTTTCTGTTTGCGGACACGGACTTTGACGCCGCCATCTACTTTGGCGACGCCGACTGGTCCGGTACCGAATCCCACAAACTCATGGGCGAAAACCCCATGCCAGTGTGCAGCCCCGCACTGCTGGGCGACCGCAATAACCTGACACCGCAAGCCATTGCCGAGTTGCCTCTGCTCCAGCAGACCACCCGTCCATATGCCTGGCGGCAGTGGTTCAACGCGCAAGACCTCAACATTGCGCGCGACCTGACAGGTCCGCGTTATGAACTATTCTCCATGCTTGCCCAAGCCGCCATGCACGACATGGGAATAGCCTTGATTCCGCCCTTCCTGATACAGCGGGAATTGGCAGAAAAACGCTTGGTCGTTGCCAACAGCAATGCGTTATCGAGCATCAAGGCCTATTACCTGATGATCCCGGAACGAAAGGTCGAATCCGCGTCTCTGCGGGCTTTTCGTGATTGGCTGGTGAGCCAAGCTAGAGGGTATCTACTTGATTAATAAGGAAATCATTCACAACGCTGTCTGGTAGTAAGCTAATAAAAAGCGCTACAGATATAAGTTTTTGTCGCAATCAGTCAATCTGTTCATAAATCAGTACAGTAGTCTCAGAAGCGTTCAAATACGTGGCTTTGAGCCACATCGCCCCGCTCATTACGGCTCATTCATCTGACCGATGGGGAAATTTATCAATTTGAGCCTGAATCCGGGAAAGGCAAGGCCTGCAAGGGTTGAGGGCCGATGATTGCGACATTCGGTCACAGGGTGACTTGTAGTTAATTTTTCGTCACCCGTCATAATCCCTTGAAGGGCTGTATTTTCGCCTGCAAAATGCCGCGCCCCGCCTGATTCGGCGGGATCGTGCTGATCCGCCGCCCCAGCCGCACCATCCGAAGTGCATGGGTTTACTCAATAAGATCACGCAGGAGATTTGACGTGCACATTGGTGTTCCTCTCGAAACCCAGACGGGTGAAACACGGGTTGCTGCTACCCCGGAAACCATCAAGAAGCTGATCGGCCAAGGTCATAAAGTGACTGTTCAAAGCGGCGCGGGCCTCAAGGCCAGCGTTATCGACAGTGCCTATGAAGCCGCCGGCGCGACCATTGGCAGCGCCAGCGACGCGTTCGGGGCCGAACTGATTCTCAAGGTGGTTGCTCCCAGCGACAGCGAACTGGCGCTGATCAAGAGCGGCACCGTTCTGGTGGGCATGCTCAATCCGTTCAACAACGAAACCATCGCCAAACTGGCGGAATGCGGCATTACCGCGTTCGCCCTCGAGGCGGCCCCACGTACATCCCGCGCCCAGAGCCTGGATGTGCTGTCGTCCCAAGCCAACATCGCCGGCTACAAGGCCGTGTTGCTGGCCGCGCACTACTACCCACGCTTTATGCCGATGCTGATGACGGCGGCGGGCACCGTGAAAGCGGCGCGCGTGCTGATTCTCGGCGCAGGCGTGGCCGGGTTGCAGGCGATTGCCACGGCTAAACGCCTGGGTGCGGTGATCGAGGCTTCGGACGTGCGTCCGGCAGTGAAGGAACAAATCGAATCCCTCGGCGCCAAGTTCGTCGACGTGCCTTATGAAACCGACGAAGAACGCGAATGTGCCGTCGGTGTCGGCGGTTATGCTCGCCCCATGCCCGCAAGCTGGATGCAACGCCAGGCCCAGGCTGTGCACGAGCGCGCCAAGCAGGCTGACATCGTCATCACCACCGCGCTGATCCCCGGCCGCAAGGCACCGACCTTGCTGAGCGCCGAAACCGTGGCACAGATGAAACCCGGCTCGGTGGTGATTGACCTCGCGGCAGCCCAGGGCGGCAACTGCCCGCTGACCGTGGCCGATCAGGTGGTTGTCGAGAACGGCGTGACCATCGTCGGCCCGACCAACCTGGCCGGCGAAGTCGCAGCCGATGCTTCGGCGCTGTACGCCCGTAACCTGCTGGACTTCCTGAAGCTGGTCTTCACCAAGGAAGGTCAGTTCGACGTGAACCTGGAAGACGACATCGTCGCCGCGTGCCTGATGTGCCGCGACGGCCAAGTCATCCGCAAAAACGCCTAAGCAGGGATTCAGACAATGGAAGAGCTTATCTCCCCCGGTATCTACAACCTGATCATCTTCGTGCTGGCGATTTATGTCGGTTATCACGTGGTCTGGAACGTAACGCCTGCACTGCACACCCCCTTGATGGCGGTGACCAACGCCATTTCGGCGATCGTGATCGTCGGCGCGATGCTCGCCGCCGCGCTGACCGTGACGCCGCTGGGCAAGACCATGGGCACCCTGGCTGTGGCCCTGGCTGCCGTAAACGTATTCGGTGGCTTCCTGGTGACGCGCCGCATGCTTGAGATGTTCAAGAAAAAAGCCCCGAAAGCAAAAGAAGAGGCGCCCAAGTAATGAGCATGAACCTGGTAACGACGCTGTACCTGATCGCGTCGATCTGTTTCATCCAGGCCCTCAAGGGCCTGTCGCACCCGACCACATCCCGTCGCGGAAACCTGTTCGGCATGCTCGGCATGGCGCTGGCGATCGCCACGACCGTGGGCCTCATCTATAAGCTGGGGGCCGAGCTTGCCACCGCAGGCATCGGTTATGTCATCGTCGGCCTGCTGATCGGCGGCACCGCCGGTTCGATCATGGCCAAACGCGTCGAGATGACCAAGATGCCGGAGCTGGTGGCGTTCATGCACAGCATGATCGGCCTGGCGGCCGTGTTCATTGCCATCGCTGCTGTCGTCGAGCCGCAATCCCTGGGCATCGTCAAGCAACTGGGCGACTCGATTCCGGCCGGTAACCGCCTGGAGCTGTTCCTCGGCGCGGCGATCGGCGCAATCACCTTCTCAGGTTCCGTGATCGCCTTCGGCAAGCTGTCCGGCAAATACAAGTTCCGCCTGTTCCAGGGGGCGCCGGTGCAGTTCGGCGGCCAGCACAAGCTCAACCTGATCCTGGGCCTGGCCACGCTGGGACTGGGCGTGACGTTCATGGTCACGGGCAACCTCGGCGCGTTCGCCCTGATGCTGGCCTTGGCATTCGTGCTGGGCGTGCTGATCATCATCCCCATCGGCGGTGCGGACATGCCAGTGGTGGTGTCGATGCTCAACAGCTATTCGGGCTGGGCCGCGGCCGGTATCGGTTTCTCGCTGAACAACTCGATGCTGATCATCGCCGGCTCCCTGGTGGGCTCCAGCGGTGCGATCCTCTCCTACATCATGTGCAAGGCCATGAACCGTTCGTTCTTCAACGTACTGCTGGGCGGCTTCGGCAATAGCGCCGATGCGGCGGGCCCGGCTGGTTCGAAAGAAGCGCGTCCGGTGAAGTCGGGCTCCGCGGATGACGCAACGTTCCTGCTGACCAACGCCGATACCGTGATCATCGTGCCGGGCTATGGCTTGGCGGTGGCCCGGGCGCAGCATGCCTTGAAAGAGCTGACCGAGAAGTTGACTCACCATGGCGTGACCGTGAAGTACGCGATCCACCCGGTGGCCGGTCGCATGCCCGGACACATGAACGTGTTGCTGGCCGAGGCCGAGGTGCCATACGACCAGGTGTTCGAGATGGAGGACATCAACTCCGAGTTCGGCCAGGCCGACGTGGTCCTGGTGCTTGGCGCCAACGACGTGGTCAACCCGGCAGCGAAGAACGATCCGAAATCGCCGATTGCCGGTATGCCGATCCTCGAAGCCTTCAAGGCCAAGACCATCATCGTCAACAAGCGCTCCATGGCCAGCGGCTATGCCGGCCTGGACAACGAGCTGTTCTATCTGGACAAGACCATGATGGTGTTCGGTGACGCCAAGAAAGTCATCGAAGACATGGTCAAAGCGGTGGAATAACGCTCTCTGCTTCACTGAAACGCCCCGACTTGTCGGGGCGTTTTGATTTGTATCAAGGCCCGATGTTACCGATCCGGTAATGATGTTTTGCCTGAAACCCTCGTAATAGACGCCTAAAATGCGACTTTTGTCGCGGGTCGGGTACGGCGCGAATTCACTAGACTGCGCATCCATGCTCCCAGCCCGAGAAAACACTTCATGTACCGTGACCGCATTCGCCTGCCTTCCTTGTTGGATAAAGTGATGAGCGCTGCCGACGCAGCGTTGTTGATCGAGGACGGCATGACCGTCGGCATGAGCGGCTTCACCCGCGCCGGTGAAGCGAAAGCAGTCCCCCACGCCCTGGCCGAGCGCGCCAAGGTCAGCCCGCTGAAAATCAGCCTGATGACCGGCGCCAGCCTGGGTAACGACCTCGACAAGGAGCTCACTCAAGCCGGTGTGCTGGCTCGACGCATGCCGTTCCAGGTCGACAGCACCTTGCGCAAGGCGATCAATGCAGGCGAGGTGATGTTCATCGATCAGCATCTTTCGGAAACCGTCGAGCAGTTGCGCAATGCCCAACTCAAGCTACCTGACATTGCCGTGATCGAAGCAGTCGCCATCACCGAGCAAGGCCACATCGTTCCGACCACATCAGTAGGTAACTCCGCCAGTTTTGCCATCTTCGCCCGACAAGTGATCGTTGAAATCAACCTGGCCCACAACCCGGACCTGGAAGGATTGCACGACATCTATATCCCAACCTATCGCCCGACCCGCACGCCGATTCCACTGGTAAAAGCCGACGACCGTATCGGCAGTACCGCCATCCCGATCCCTCCGGAAAAAATCGCTGCCATAGTCATTACCGACCAAGGCGACTCACCGTCGACCGTCACACCACCGGACAACGACACCCAGGCCATTGCCGATCACCTGATCGAATTCTTCAAGCGGGAAGTCGCAGCCGGGCGCATGACCAACAAGCTTGGCCCCCTGCAGGCCGGTATCGGCAACATTGCCAATGCCGTGATGTGCGGTTTGATCGATTCGCCCTTCGAAGAACTGACCATGTACTCCGAGGTACTGCAGGACTCCACTTTCGACCTGATCGACGCCGGCAAACTGAGCTTCGCCTCAGGCAGCTCCATCACGCTGTCGAGCCGGCGCAATGCCGATGTGTTCGCCAACCTGGAGAAGTACAAGGACAAACTGGTCCTGCGACCACAAGAGATTTCCAATCATCCTGAAATCGTCCGCCGCCTGGGCATCATCGCCATCAATACCGCCCTGGAGTTCGACCTGTACGGCAACGTCAACTCTACCCATGTCTGCGGTACACGGATGATGAATGGCATCGGCGGCTCAGGAGACTTTGCCCGCAATGCGCACCTGGCGATCTTCGTGACCAAGTCGATCGCGAAGGGAGGCGCCATCTCCAGCGTCGTCCCCATGGTCAGCCACGTGGACCACACCGAGCATGATGTCGATATCCTGGTCACCGAGGTCGGCTTGGCCGACCTGCGAGGTCTGGCACCGCGTGAACGGGCACGGGTGATCATCGACCATTGCGTGCACCCGACCTATCGTCAGGCCTTGAAGGAGTATTTTGACGCGGCGTGCGCCTTGGGTGGGCATACGCCGCACATCCTGCGCGAAGCATTGAGTTGGCACCTGAACCTGGAAGAGACCGGGCGTATGTTGGCCGTTTGATACAGCTGGAACAACGCTACAGCACGTACAGTTTGGATCGGTCAAAGACTCGCAGCCAGATCCTACAAAAACTGTACTGCTGTACCGGTGTTTTCCTGGCCATTTTTACTGTTCAACCCTCCACCCCTTCACAAATTGCACCACAACAGTGCAGATAGGTACAGTTGCCTCGATATAGACCAGTACACCACCCTTTAACAGTTAACTGGTCGCGCACAATACTAGAGAACTGTATCTACAGTGTCTGGCCAAACGAGAGGATCATGGGCACCAGTTAAAGTTAAACCACTACCTAATCCCGCCATAAGCGGAAGGATGTCAACCATGGAACGTACACTCAGTTCCGAGCTGTTTTTCGAAGACAACGCTGCAAAAAACCAGGCTTCCCTGCCTCTTCGCGTTATTGCCAACCTGATGTTGTGGCAGCGCCGCATCGCCAGCCGCCATCAACTGGCTCGTCTGGATGCCCGCCTGCTGGCTGACGCTGGTATCAGCGAAGCACAACGCTACGAAGAGCTGAGCAAGCCGTTCTGGCGCTAACTCAGCGTCGCTGGCCCTGACCCATCGGGTCCACCGCCAGCACCGAATTGAACAAACAAGACCCGTCGCGGGAAACCGCGACGGGTCTTGTCGTTTCGGAGCCTGGATTTCGGTGCTGGCTCCAGAAGAGGTACAGTTTCCATAAAATGGATTATTGCAGGTACAGTTTAACCTGCATCCCAAAAGCGCAAGAAAGGACGTCCATATCGAAGCTGTCCTGCTTCGCGATCTGACTTACTATCCAGTCGAGCGTGGCGAAGCGAGTCGGACAGGCGCCTCCTTTCCCGCAACAAGAATCGGCATTCCCATCATCCAAGGAGCCTCATCATGATCCGTCTTCGTCTGCTCAGCGTTGCAGCCTTGCTGGCCGTAGCCGCCCAGGCCAATGCCAGTAGCTTCATCGTCACCACCGACTCCATCGTGGGGGCGCTCAAGGCCACGTCTGACGCGTCATCTGATGCGACTTCGTCGCTGCGGGACAACAAAATTGTCCAGGCAGCCCGTGACGATGCCGCCAGTTTCGTCGCCAGCGAAGGCGCTATCCGTGGCGTAAAGCTGGAAAGTGCCCTCGATCTGATCCGCCAGCAGGCCCCGCAATTGAACGCCACCGATGCACAGTTGGCCCAGGCGATCCTGGTGATCTGATCCAACATGAAACATCGGGCTGCCGAAGGTAATCCCGATGTTTCAGCGCTGGCTCTGGCCCGACGGTTTGCGCTAGCCTTCAGGTTCGCCATCAACCGTCGAGTGCCATGCGTTTTATTTCAGATCTGCCTATCGCTTTGTTCCTGGTCGCTTCCTGCTGGTCCGTTTCGGCTCATGCCTTCGATGTATCCACCCAACAGGTGGTTGTGAGCGGTTATGCCACGAGCATGGTGACCTCCGCGCCCTTCGACCATAAACTGATCGTCGCCGCTCGCGATGACGCAGCGGCGTTCGTTGCCAGTGACGGACAGTTGCGAGGCGCACGACTGGAGTCGGCCTTGGCTTATCTACGCCAGACCCAGCCAAAACTTCATGTCAGCGACCTTGAACTGGCACAGGCAATTCTCGTCCAATAGTTATCCCTACTTTCCGGAGTCGTTCCATGCGTAGCCCGCTGATTGCTGCCGCCCTAGGCCTGCTGGTATTGGCCGATGTGGCCCAGGCACATACCCTGGTAGCCACCAGTAACATCATCGTTCGCGCCTCGCAGCGCACGATCGATTTCACCTCCGACACCACCACTTCCATCCGTGATTCGAAAATCGTCCGCGAAGCCCATGACGATGCCGCCAGCTTCGTCGCCAGCAACGGTGAAATCCGCGGAGCTCACCTCGAAGCCGCCTTTGATACCTTGCGTACCCGCGTGCCGGAAGCCCGCGATGCCAGTGACCAGGTCCTCGCCGAAGCCATCCTCGCACTGTGAGGCGGCTCGCCGCCTGGCTGGCGGCCGGAGTCCTGCTGCTCATGGGCGGCACTGTCCAGGCCGGCCTGCGACTGCACCTCAACGGCGAAGGCCTGAGCCCCGCGCAGCAGCAAGCCAGCCAGGCACTGCTCGATGAAGCCATGGCAGCCTTGCCGCCACGCTTCATCGAGCAACTGAACCGTCGTATCGATGTCGGCTGGACCGACCAGATGCCCGCCAACGCCTATGGCCAAGCCTCGCTGGTGTCGCAGCTCGATCTCAATAGCAATCTGCTCGACAGCCTCACGGACGGCAGCGCCGCTACCCAGAAGACTCATCGTCCCCACGGCACCGTGCGGCGGGAAATGCTCGCCACCGTCCTGCATGAACTGACCCACATCTACGACCGCGCGCGTTTATGGCCGGATGCCGAGCGCGCGTTGATCCAGCGCTGCACGCGACGCCACAGCAGCGCCGGGCTGATCGGCCTTCCAGATGAGTGTCGGGGCCAGAACGACCGCCGCTTCACCCTCAGTGACGATCCCCGCCTGCTGGACCTGGCCGGCTGGCCGCAGTACGTCGGTCGTCGCGGCGAACGGGAGCAGCACAACCGCCAGGTCGCCCGCAGTCCGGATCTCTACGAGACCAGCAGCCCCAAGGAATTCGTTGCGGTCAATATGGAGTACTTTCTCCTCGACCCGAGCTATGCCTGCCGAAGGCCCGCGCTGTACCGCTATTACCAGGAACACTTTGGGTGGGCTCCACCCGCCAAGGACACCTGCGCCAAGTCGTTCGCCTTCCTCAATGCCGGCAACGACTTCGCCAGGACCCCACTGGGCAAGGTCGACCCGGAACGGGTCTACGCCATCGATTACCTATTGGCCGAAGCCAACCAGAATTGGGTCAGCCGCTGGGGGCACAGCATGCTCCGGTTGGTGATCTGCGCACCCGGCCGACCACGTGGGCCGGATTGCCGATTGGATCTGGACCAACACCTGGTTCTCTCGTACCGCGCCTTCGTGGGTGATGTGCAGTTGTCCAGTTGGGATGGCCTGGTGGGCAAGTACCCGTCGCGCCTGTTTGTATTGCCGCTGGCCCAGGTGATCGACGAATACACCAAGACTGAACTGCGCAGCCTGGCGTCCGTGCCGCTGAACCTGTCACGGACCGAGATTGAGGAGACGGTCGAACATGCCGCCGAAATGCATTGGAGCTACGACGGCAACTATTACTTCCTGTCCAATAACTGCGCGGTAGAGAGCTTGAAGCTGCTGCGCAGCGGCAGCAATAACGAGCAACTCAAGGGCCTCGACAGCATCATGCCCAACGGATTGTTGGAAGTGCTCAAGGGGCGGGGCCTGGCGGATACCAGCGTGTTGGACGATCCCAAGGAAGCCCTGCGCCTGGGCTACCGCTTCGACTCATTTCGCGATCGATATCAGGCGATGTTCAATGTGCTGAAAAAGTACCTGCCGATCAAACAACAATCGGTGGAGGACTGGCTGGCCCTGGATGCCGCCGAGCGTCGTGTCTGGTTCGAACAGGCCGACCTGCGCACCAGCGCGGCGTTGCTGCTGCTGGAACAGGCCAGTTATCGCCGGCAACTGCTGCTGGCCCAGGATGAAGTCAAACAACGTTACCTCGGTGCCCGGGAATTGCAGAACGGAGGCATGGAACGGGCCAACGCGACGCTGCAACAGATCCTCGCCAACAGCGGTTTCCTGAGCCGCCCCGCGGAGTTGCTGGGCAGTAGCGGCTACGGGTTGCCACAACCCAGCGAGTGGCAGCGACTGGAATCGGAAAGCAGCCTGCGCCAGAAACAGCTTCAAACACTGACGGGAGATCTGGACAAGGAAGTCCGGGCGCTGCTCGAGCCTAGCCGCGCTGCTGAAATCGCCGCGAGCGAGGCCAACGTCAAGGAGCTTGGTAAGCATTTGCGCAAGCTGCACAAGGCGAGCGGTGGGTTGGAATTGCCCTAGTGTCCCAGGCATAAAAAAGGGTTCAGAACTTGGTTCTGAACCCTTTTTTTCAGCAATAAATCAGCTCACGCGCGCCTTACGCACACCGTCAGCCAAGGCGGCGCACAAGCTCAGCACACCATCGACAGCCTGCTCCGAGGTCTCGGCGCTGGCGATATGGTCGATCAACGCCGAGCCTACCACCACGCCATCGGCCAACCGAGCAATGGCGGCGGCCTGCTCCGGCGTGCGGATACCAAAACCGATGCTGATCGGCAGATCGGTATGGCGACGCAGACGCGCCACGGCTTCTTCCACATGCTCGAGCGTCGCGGCACCGGCGCCGGTCACACCCGCCACAGACACGTAGTACACAAAGCCCGAGCTGCCATTGAGCACGGTCGGCAACCGCACATCATCAGTGGTCGGTGTGGTCAGGCGGATGAAGTCCAGGCCCGCAGCCTGGGCTGGATCGCACAGTTCGCCGTTGTGCTCGGGCGGCATGTCCACCACGATCAGACCATCAACGCCGGAATCCAGCGCCTCGCCAATGAAGCGCTGCACCCCATAACGATGGATCGGGTTGAAGTAGCCCATCAGCACCAGCGGTGTTTCGGTGTTGCCTTTACGGAACTCGCGAACCATCTGCAGGGTTTTCGCCAGGTTCTGTTGGGCTCCCAACGCACGGATGTTCGCCAACTGGATCGCCGGGCCATCGGCCATCGGATCGGTGAACGGCATGCCCAGTTCGATCACATCGGCACCGGCCGCAGGCAGTCCCTTGAGGATCGCCAGCGAAGTGTCGTAGTTCGGGTCGCCAGCGGTCACGAAAGTCACCAAGGCGGCGCGATTCTGTTGCTTGAGTTCGGCAAAGCGGGTTTGCAGGCGGCTCATCAGTGTTTCTCCTGCTGGGACTGTTCCATGTGGTGCATCACGGTTTGCATGTCTTTGTCGCCACGGCCGGACAGGTTGACCACCATCAGGTGATCCTTGGGCAGGTTCGGCGCACGCTTGAACACTTCAGCCAGGGCATGGGAGCTTTCCAGCGCAGGAATGATGCCCTCCAGGCGGCAGCATTTGTGGAAGGCGTCCAGAGCCTCGGTATCGGTGATCGAGGTGTACTGGACACGGCCGATGTCGTGCAACCAGGCGTGTTCCGGACCGATCCCCGGGTAGTCGAGGCCGGCGGAAATCGAATGAGCGTCGATGATCTGGCCATCATCGTCCTGCAACAGGAAGGTGCGATTGCCGTGCAATACACCGGGGATACCGCCGTTCAGGCTCGCCGCGTGCTTGCCGGTTTCAATGCCATAACCAGCCGCTTCGACGCCGATGATGTCGACGCTCTTATCATCCAGGAACGGGTGGAACAGGCCCATCGCATTGGAGCCGCCGCCAATGCACGCCACCAGGCTGTCCGGCAGGCGACCTTCTTGTGCTTGCAGTTGATCGCGGGTTTCCTTGCCGATCACTGCCTGGAAGTCACGAACCATGGCCGGATACGGGTGCGGGCCAGCCACGGTGCCGATCAGGTAGAACGTGCTGTCGACGTTAGTGACCCAGTCGCGCAGCGCCTCGTTCATGGCATCCTTCAGGGTCCCGGTACCGGCGACCACCGGAATGACCTCGGCGCCAAGCAATTTCATGCGGAACACGTTGGCCTGTTGGCGCTCGATGTCGGTGGTGCCCATGTAGATTACACAATCCAGGCCGAAACGTGCGGCCACGGTGGCAGTGGCCACGCCATGCATGCCGGCGCCGGTCTCGGCGATGATGCGTTTTTTGCCCATGCGCCGCGCCAGCAGAATCTGACCAATGCAATTGTTGATCTTGTGCGCGCCAGTGTGGTTCAGCTCTTCACGCTTGAGATAGATCTTCGCGCCGCCACAGTATTCAGTCAGACGTTCAGCGAAGTAGAGCGGGCTCGGACGACCGACGTAGTCCCGCTGGAAGTAGGCCAATTCCTCGAGGAACGCCGGATCTTCCTTCGCGACTTCGTATTCACGGGCCAGATCGAGGATCAACGGCATGAGGGTTTCGGCCACATAGCGGCCGCCGAACGCACCGAACAGGCCGTTGGCGTCGGGACCGCTGCGCAGGTTGAAAGGGGTCGTAGACTGGGTCATGGAACGCTCCAGGCAAATGCATGAGAAGACAATGAGGCTCACTCTACCCCTGACATCTCGCCCTGAAAACCGATAAGATCGCCGCAACCTGTCAGGAAAACTCACAGATACCATGAGCCATGATCTTCCCCCGCTCAACGCCTTGCGTGCCTTCGAAGCCACTGCTCGCCTGAACAGCGTAAGCCAGGCGGCCGAACAGCTTCACGTCACCCATGGCGCGGTCAGCCGACAGTTGAAGTTGCTGGAGGAGCATTTGGGTGTCAGCCTGTTCGTCAAGGATGGACGCGGCCTGAAACTCACAGATGCGGGCCTGCGCCTACGCGATGCCAGCGCCGAGGCTTTCGAGCGGCTACGCACTGTCTGCGCCGAGCTGACCCAACGCACGGCGGATGCTCCGTTTGTACTGGGCTGTTCGGGTAGCCTGTTGGCACGCTGGTTTATTCCTCGCCTGGGCCGGCTCAATGCCGATCTGCCGGACTTGCGCTTGCATCTGTCCGCCGGCGAAGGCGATCTGGACCCCAGGCGCCCAGGACTGGACGCTTTGCTGGTATTTGCCGAGCCGCCCTGGCCGGCAGACATGCAGGTGTACGAGTTGGTCAGCGAGCGGATCGGCCCAGTCATGAGCCCGCGTTATGCCGGTTTCATCGGCCTGAAATCCGCCCCGGCCAGCGCGCTGCTGAGTGAGCCGCTACTGCACACCACGTCCCGTCCACAAGCCTGGCCGACCTGGGCACGGCAGAACGGCCTCGATCCCCAGGCGCTGAAGTTCGGCCAGGGTTTCGAGCATCTGTATTATTTGCTGGAGGCCGCCGTTGCAGGGCTCGGCGTGGCAATCGCTCCCGAACCGTTGGTGGCCGAAGATGTGCGTGCCGGACGCCTCGTCGCGCCATGGGGCTTCGGCGAAACCCCGGCGCGACTGGCGTTGTGGCTACCCAAGCGCGCCGCGGACGGCCGCGCCCGGCAGTTGGCCCAGTGGCTCAGGCATGAGCTGAGCCAACCGGCTTAATCACCGCGCTTGCACAGCAGATAAGCGGCCAACAGACCAAGAGCCCCGACCGCGACACCGGCGGTCGTCCAAGGGTGCTCTTGAGCGTAATCGCGTGTGGCGAGCCCGGTTTCGCGGGTTTTCACCTTGACCTCTTCATACGCATCGCTGAGCAGATGACGGGAATGCTTCAATGCATTTTCGGCGTTTGCCTTGAGCGATTTGAGGGTCTTACGCGACTCGTCCGAAGCGTCGTCCTTCAGGCTTTCCAGCGACTTGAGCAGATTCTCGATTTCCGCTTCCATGCTTTGCAACGAGGCTTTGCGTAATGAATTGCTGGCCATGATGGTTCTCTCCTGCAGTGGTTGAGTGCGTGTGAAAGTTGGGACTGCCACCGTTTCTGAAAGTGCAGTAAATCTGAACTTCAGCGCATGAACGGCACCACATGTAAGGCGAAAAATCACTGCTAGGCTTTTTGATAACCAAGCGGCCAGAGATAACCCTGGAGAACGTCATGACAGATCATCACACATACAAAAAGGTCGAGCTGGTCGGCTCGTCCTCCACCAGCATAGAAGACGCCATCAATAACGCCCTGGCCGAAGCCAGCAAAAGCCTCAAGCACCTGGAATGGTTCGAAGTCACCGAAACCCGCGGGCATATTGAAAACGGCCGGGCCGCGCACTTTCAGGTGACCCTAAAGGTCGGGTTCCGGATCGCAAATAGCTGAGGTGCCTGGAACTTGCACGCTGGCGGAGTGCCATAGGAATGGCGATGCGCTATCCGGTAAGCGCATCCCTCCTGTTTGATACCAGCCTGATTGATCCGACCAAGGAGTGCGAGCGATGAAAAAGTTGATGGTTGCTGTAGGTTTGCTGAGCCTTGCCGGTTCTGTATTTGCCGCCGGCAAGCCCTGCGAGGAGCTGAAAAACGAAATTGCAGCGAAGCTTGATGCCAAGCAGGTGTCAGGTTATTCGCTGGAAATCGTCGATAAAGGTACGGCGAGTGATGGGAAGGTCGTCGGTACATGTGAGGGTGGTACGAAGGAAATCGTCTACAAGCGCTGATGCTGCTCGAATGTCAAAGCCGACGCATGCGTCGGCTTTTTCATGGGCACGATTCAGCCCTTCATGACCTGCGCCAACAATTCATATGAACGCAAACGGTCGGCATGCTCATACAGATCGCTGGTGAAAATCAGCTCATCGGCCTGAGTCTGCTCGATCAGCACCTCGAGGCGGGCGCGGATCTTCTGCGGACCACCGACCATCGCCAGGCCAAGGAAATCGCCCACCGCTTCTTTCTCATGGGGCAACCAGAGACCGTTCATGGTTTCGACGGGCGGACGCTGCACCAGACTCTGACCGCGCATCAGCGCAAGGATCCGCTGATACACCGAGGTCGCCAGATAATCAGCCTGCTCATCGGTATCCGCTGCCACCAACGGCACGCCGAGCATCACGTAGGGTTTGTCGAGTACCGCCGACGGTTTGAAATGGTTGCGATAGATGCGAATCGCCTCATGCATATAGCGCGGTGCGAAATGGGAGGCAAAGGCGTAGGGCAAACCGCGTTCACCGGCCAGTTGCGCACTGAACAGGCTGGAGCCCAGCAACCACACCGGTACGTTGGTCCCAGTGCCGGGCATGGCGATGATGCGCTGATCAGGCGTGCGCGGGCCGAGATAGCGCATCAGCTCGGCCACGTCGTCAGGGAAGTCGTCGGCGCTACCGGAGCGCTCACGACGCAAGGCCCGGGCGGTCAGTTGATCGGAACCGGGTGCACGACCCAGTCCCAGATCGATCCGACCCGGGAAGAGGCTTTCCAGGGTGCCGAACTGCTCGGCGATGATCAACGGCGCATGGTTGGGCAACATCACCCCGCCGGAGCCGACACGAATGGTCGAAGTACCACCGGCCAGATAACTCAGCAACACCGCCGTCGCGGAGCTGGCGATGCCATCCATGTTGTGGTGCTCAGCCACCCAGAAACGGGTGTAGCCGAATTTTTCCACGTGCTGCGCCAGATCCAGCGAGTTACGCAAGGAGCGGGCGGCGTTGCCATCCGCGCGTACAGGCACGAGGTCGAGGGTTGAGAATTTCACTTCGGACAGCTGTTTCATGGGCCGGCGTCTCCAACGGGGCTTTCCTGCGGGCAAAAGCCTGCCGTTTTCAGTAGGTGTGTTCCCTGCAATGTGGGCATATACCCGAGTTTCAATAGCTACAACAAATTTTCCTACTAAATTAGTCGACTAATCGATGAGGTGAACTTTATCGAGCGGTCTATCCTCACAAGCCTGACAGTTAAAAAACACCCGGCGCACACCCTCGCGCCGGATCTTGAGGAGGCATACATATGGCTATCATTAAGAAAGCATCGGCTCACTGGGAAGGCGACCTGAAAACCGGTATCGGCTCCATCTCCACCGAAACCGGCGTGCTGCGCGAAGCACCTTATGGTTTCAAGGCCCGTTTCGAAGGCGGCCGCGGCACCAACCCCGAAGAACTGATCGGAGCGGCCCATGCCGGGTGCTTCTCCATGGCGTTTTCGATGATCCTGGGGGATGCCGGGCTCAAGGCCGACAGTATCGATACCCATGCCGCAGTGACCCTCGACCAGGTCGACGGCGGCTTTGCCATCACTGCGGTGAACCTGATCCTCAAGGCGAAGATTCCCGGCGCCAGTCAGCAGCAGTTTGAAGAACTGAGTAACAAGGCCAAGGAAGGATGCCCCGTTTCCAAGGTGCTGAACGCCAGGATCACCCTGGATGCCACGCTGCTGAACTGACGCCCCGCATCAGGATCGCAGTCGCCGAAGGCTGCGATCTTTCCTCTGTTACCCGGCAAGCAATGTGTGATCGAATGCAGTAGGCAGTTTCAACGTATATGCGGTACGTGCTGCAGCGAGGAGTTCGAGCATGAAACGGTTTGCTCTGGTCATCATCGGTTGCGCCTTGACCACGTCGGCCCTGGCGGCGCCAAAATCCTGCGAAGAACTGAAAGCGGAAATCGAGGCGAAGATCCAGGCGAATAAGGTGTCGTCCTACACGTTGGAAATCGTCACGAACGAAGACGTCCACGATCAGAACATGGTGGTCGGCACCTGCGAAAACGGTACGAAGAAAATCATCTACCAGAGGAATGACAGCTAAGGAATGCAGTTGACCTGCCGTTCCTCGGCGACAATTTCACGCTTGGCATTGTAGAGCCGGGCGCTTGGAGTAAATGCCAGGTTGCGGGCTTCCAGACGATAACGCTGGCCGGCCTCGAAATGATCGTAGCGCACGATCATGTAGCACAACCGCTCCTGCGGTTCGGCTTGCATACCCAGTCCACCACCGCTCATGACCTCGAAGTCGAAGCGCACTTTCAGCTCATGGCTGCCCGGCGAAACCTGGAAGAACCGCCCATCTCGCAGACGTTGCCCATCCAGGCCCTCGGCCATGAGCATCTTGCCACCCGGCATGGGGGTCGCAAAATCGACCCAGGCCATATTCGGATCGACCGGGGGCAGCGGACTTGATGCACAACCGCTCACCGAGACAAAAGCCAGTAACAGGATATGAAGACGCATGGTGGATTTCCTGAAGTCAGGGTTTGAGCATAGCGCCAATCAACTCTGCTGGCAGCCCGCCGGTGTACCTTGGCCCACGACTTTGCGCCGCTGGTCATAGAGCTTGGCCCATGGTCGGAAACCGATGCTGCCGGCCTGCAACTGGTAACGCTGGCCTGCGTTGAAGTCCTTGAATTTCACATTCAACCGACAATCGCGCCACAGCGGCTCGGCATCCGGCCCAATGTTTCCAGGCTCAACGGCAAATTGATAACGCACGGTCAGCTCATGGGCACCGGGCTGTACTTCGAAATAACGTTTGTCCACGGACGTCTTGTCATCGACTTCCAGCGCTTGCAACGCCGTGTCCTGATGGTTGCCAAGATCGATCCACGCTTGCGCAGGATCAGGGTCGGGCAAGCTGGCACAACCGGTCAACAGCAACAGGCCACTCGTCAGCAGCAACATGCGCATAGCGAAGCTCCGGGCAGGCGGGATAGTCTTGTGGGCAGACTTTTCCCAAGGTGATTCCAATTGATCAGGCCGCGTTCCAGCCATCGGTTACTCGACCGTGTTTTCAGGCTTTTGTTTCCGGGCCTCCTGCTTTTGTTACTCAACGGTTGTTCCAACGTCGGTTATTACGGCCAGCTCGTCAGCGGACAGCTGCGGCTGTTGCAGGCTCGGGAGCCGGTCGACCAGGTGATTGCCGACCCCACTCGCGACGCCCGGTTGCGGGAGCATTTGGCCAAGGCGCGTGAGGCGCGAACATTCGCCAGCGCTCACCTGCATCTGCCGGATAACAAAAGTTACCGCCTGTATGCGGACATTGGCCGGCCTTACGTAGTCTGGAATGTCTTCGCCACGCCGGAATTTTCCCTGGCCCCGCAAAACCACTGCTTTCCCATCGCCGGTTGCGTGGCGTATCGCGGCTTCTACAGCCAGAGTGCCGCTCGTGGCGAAGCCGCCTTGCAACGTTTGCGTGGCATGGATGTGTCGATTGGCGGGGTAGAGGCTTATTCGACGCTGGGCTGGTTCAACGACCCGATCCTGAGCTCAATGATGCACTGGGGCGACGAACGCCTGGCCACGCTGATTTTTCATGAACTGGCGCACCAGCGGTTCTACGTACAGGACGACACCGAGTTCAACGAGTCCTTTGCCACCTTCGTCGAACAGGAAGGCACCCGGCAATGGCGCGCCAGCCGCGGGCTGGCACCGGATGATGGCAAGCAGATACTTCAGCGCGACCAGTTCATCCAGCTGATCCTCGACACCCGTCAACGACTGGAAAAGCTCTACGCACAGCCCTTGCCGATCGAACAGATGCGTCAGCAAAAGGCCCAGGCATTCGAACGCCTGCGCGCCGAATATGCGCAGCTACGTGACAGCCAGTGGGCCGGCGACAAACGTTATGACGCCTGGGTCTATGCGCCACTGAACAATGCGCGATTACTACCGTTTGGCTTGTATGACCAATGGGTGCCGGCGTTTGCGGCCTTGTTCCGACAGGAATCGGGTGACTGGGTGGCGTTTTATGCCGCGGTGGAAAAACTGGGCAAGCTGCCAATGGATGAGCGTAAGGCGGCGTTGAAGGCGTTGGCAGGGTCATAGATTTCGGGTAATTGGACTGGCCTCATCGCGGGCAAGCCTTGCTCCCACAGAACCTACAATGCCCTCATGCCGGATGGATTCTGTGGGAGCAAGGCTTGCCCGCGATGAGGCCGTTATGAACACCGCATAAGCCGACTCAGATCCATGCTGCATCCCACAACGGATAATCCCCTATCCGCTTAACCAACCCTGCTCGCAGAGGGTTTGCCACGATATAACGCGCCACGGTTTGCAAATCTTCTTCCTTGCGAATGGCCCGGTCGTGGAAACCTTCTTGCCAAAGCGGTCCTTGACGCTGCATCTGTCGATTGAAGGCTACGGTGGTCCGGGACTTCGTGCGCGCAATCAATTTCGAAAGCCCTATATCCTGCAATTCGATCAGCCAATGAAAATGGTCCGGCATGACAACCCAGGCCAGGGAACGGGCGAATTGTTCTTGCTGAGCTTTTCGAAAGGCGTCCACTACCAAACGTCCTGTCTCGAAGCGATTGAAAACCGGATCGCGACGGAGCGCTACTACCGTCAATAGATAAATTTGTCCGGATTGCGAATAACGCCCGAAACGCAATCGATTGGAATGTGCCTGGGTTTTCAATGGGGGATCCTCCTTGATCTGTCTTTGTCCTAAGGCTAGACAGCAGAAGCGGATCTGATCTGAAAAGTTGGAGCAGGATGTGTCTGGGTGGCCTCATCGCGGGCAAGCCTTGCTCCCACAGAACCGACAATTCCCTCATGCCGGATGGATTCTGTGGGAGCAAGGCTTGCCCGCGACGACTATTGAACTAACCCCGCAAAAACGCCTGATGCAGCTCATCCACCGTCTGAAAGTGATGCGCCGGATTCTCGGCGATGAGCTCCTCACGACTGCCAAACCCATACCCCACCGCCGCCGCATCCAGGCCATTGCTGCGCGCGCCGATCAGGTCATGTTTACGGTCGCCGATCATCAGGGTCTTCGCCGGGTCGAGGCCTTCTTCAGCCAGCAGGTGGGCGATCAATTCGACCTTGTCGGTGCGGGTGCCGTCCAGCTCGCTGCCGTAGATCACCTTGAAGTGCCGCGCAAAATCAAAATGCCGGGCGATTTCCCGGGCAAAGACCCAAGGCTTGGAAGTGGCGATGTACAACTGCCGCCCCTGCCCCACCAGGGTATCCAGCAGCGGCATCACCCCCTCGAAAACGCGGTTTTCGTACAGGCCGGTGACTTTGAAGCGCTCGCGGTAGAAATTCACCGCCTCCCAGGCCTTCGCTTCGTCGAAGCCATAGAACTGCATGAAGGCCTGCAGCAGCGGCGGGCCGATGAAATGTTCGAGGCGGGTCAGGTCGGGCTCGTCGATGCCCAATTGGCTGAGGGCGAACTGGATCGAACGGGTGATGCCTTCACGCGGGTCGGTGAGGGTACCGTCGAGGTCGAACAGTACGGTTTGGTAGTGCATGCAAGCTCCCGAGGTGAATGAATCAGTAGCAAGGGGGTCATCTGTGGCGAGGGGATTTATCCCCGCGGGGTTGCGTAGCAGCCCCAAACCAAAAGTCGCGGTATGTCAGGAAGGATTGCAATCTGCTTCATTGGGGCTGCTGCGCAGCCCAGCGGGGATAAATCCCCTCGCCACAGTGATTCAACAGATGTTTCAGGGCTGGTCATAACCTTCAGCCAAGTGCAAATCCTTGAGCTTCACGTAGTTCGCCGCGCTGTAGGTGAAGAAGGCGCGCTCCTTGTCAGTCAGCGGCCGGGCCTGTTTCACCGGGCTGCCCACATACAGGAAGCCACTCTCCAGGCGTTTGCCCGGCGGTACGAGGCTGCCGGCACCAATGATCACATCATCCTCGACCACGGCGCCGTCCATGACGATGCTGCCCATGCCGATCAGCACCCGGCTGCCTACGGAGCAGCCATGGAGCATGACCTTGTGGGCGATGGTCACGTCATCGCCGATCAGCAATGGAAAACCATCGGGATTGAAAGGGCCGGCGTGGGTGATGTGCAGCACACAGCCGTCCTGGACGCTGGTACGGGCGCCGATGCGGATGCGGTGCATGTCACCGCGAATGACCGTCAGTGGCCAGACGGAGCTGTCTTCGCCGATTTCAACGTCGCCGATCACCACCGCGGTGCTGTCGACGAAAGCGCCCCGGGCAAGCCGTGGGGTGTGATTCTGGTACGTGCGAAGGGTCACGATAGGCTCTCTCTTTTCTACTGATAGTCGCTGCTAGCTGCGGTGAAGGTCGATTGTAATTAAGATGGGCCGATGTTTCTTCCAGCCAAGGTGCCAACCGTGAGCGTGAACAACCCTCTTTTACAGCCCTATGACCTGCCGCCATTCTCGGCGATCCGTGCCGAGCACGTGCAACCGGCCATCGAGCAGATCCTGGCTGACAACCGTGCCGCCATCGCGCAGATCCTCAAGACCCAAGGCCAACAGCCAAGCTGGGCAGGCCTGGTGCTGGCGATGGACGAGCTCAACGATCGCCTGGGCGCCGCCTGGAGCCCGGTGAGCCACTTGAACGCGGTGCGCAACAACCCTGAACTGCGTGAAGCCTATGAAGCCTGCCTGCCAGCTCTGAGCGCCTACTCTACCGAGTTGGGCCAGAACCGTGAGTTGTTCCAGGCCTTCGAAGCCTTGGCGAACAGCCCCGAGGCCGCCGGTTTCGACGTGGCGCAAAAAACCATCCTGGAACACTCCCTGCGGGACTTCCGTCTGTCGGGTATCGACCTGCCGCCGGAGCAGCAGAAACGCTACGCTGAGGTGCAAAGCAAGTTGTCCGAGCTGGGCAGCCGGTTCTCCAACCAACTGCTGGACGCCACCCAGGCCTGGACCAAGCACGTCACCGACGAAGCGGCTCTCGCCGGCCTGACCGATTCGGCCAAGGCACAAATGGCCGCGGCCGCCCAGGCCAAAGAGCTGGACGGCTGGCTGATCAACCTGGAATTCCCTAGCTACTACGCGGTGATGACCTACGCCGAAGACCGCGCCCTGCGTGAAGAAGTCTACGCGGCCTACTGCACCCGCGCGTCGGACCAAGGCCCGAATGCCGGTCAGAACGATAACGGCCCGGTGATGGAACAGATCCTCGACCTGCGCCAGGAGCTGGCCCAATTGCTGGGCTTCGCCAATTTCGCCGAGTTGAGCCTGGCGACCAAGATGGCCGAGTCCAGCGACCAGGTCCTCAGCTTCCTGCGTGACCTGGCCAAGCGCAGCAAACCGTTTGCCGCCCAGGATCTGGAACAACTGAAAGCCTTCGCCGCCGAGCAAGGCTGCCCCGACCTGCAAAGCTGGGACAGCGGTTTCTACGGTGAAAAACTGCGCCAGCAACGCTACAGCGTCGCCCAGGAAGCCCTGCGCGCGTACTTCCCGATCGACAAGGTACTGAGCGGTCTGTTCGCCATCGTGCAACGCCTCTATGGCATCGAGATCACCGAGCTGAAAGGCTTCGACGCCTGGCACCCGGACGTGCGCCTGTTCGAGATCAAGGAGAACGGCCAGCACGTCGGGCGGTTCTTCTTCGATCTCTATGCCCGCGCCAACAAGCGTGGTGGCGCCTGGATGGACGGCGCCCGGGACCGTCGTCGCACGATCGATGGCGTGCTGCAAAACCCGGTCGCCAACCTGGTGTGCAACTTCACCCCGGCCGACAGTGGCAAACCGGCCCTGCTGACCCACGACGAAGTCACCACGCTGTTCCACGAGTTCGGCCATGGCCTGCACCACCTGTTGACCCGCGTCGAGCACGCCGGCGTATCCGGCATCAACGGCGTGGCCTGGGATGCCGTGGAGCTGCCAAGCCAGTTCATGGAGAACTGGTGCTGGGAGCCTGAAGGCCTGGCGCTGATCTCCGGTCACTACGAGACCGGCGAACCACTGCCCCAGGACCTGCTGGAGAAGATGCTCGCGGCGAAAAACTTCCAGTCCGGCCTGATGATGGTCCGCCAGCTGGAATTCTCGCTGTTCGACTTCGAACTGCACGCCACCCATGGCGACGGCCGCAGCGTGCTGCAAGTGCTCGAGGGCGTGCGCGACGAGGTGTCGGTGATGCGTCCTCCGGCCTACAACCGGTTCCCCAACAGCTTTGCCCACATCTTCGCCGGCGGCTACGCGGCGGGCTACTACAGCTATAAGTGGGCGGAAGTGCTGTCGGCCGATGCGTTCTCGAAGTTCGAGGAAGACGGCGTGCTCAACGCCGACACCGGCCGCGCTTTCCGCGAGGCGATCCTGGCCCGTGGCGGTTCCCAGGAACCGATGGTGCTGTTCGTCGACTTCCGTGGCCGTGAGCCGTCGATTGACGCACTCTTGCGCCATAGCGGCCTGAGCGAGGACGCGGCAGCATGAGCGAGGGGCCTGTGATCACGAAAAAACGCTTTATCGCCGGGGCGGTCTGCCCGGCGTGCAGCGAGCCGGACAAGTTGATGATGTGGAACGAAGACGGCGTGCCGCACCGCGAGTGCGTCGCCTGCGGGTATTCCGACACGCTCAACGAACAAGGCCTGTCAGTGCCCAAGGAACTGGGCACCCGGGTCAATACGTCGGCGCTTAAAGTGCCGGACGCCAAGGTCCAGGCAGTGCAGTTCTTTCCCAACCCCAAGTTGAAGAAAAAAACCGACTGACATGTCCGGCATCACCTTCCGGGCCACCCGGCCCGGAAGCGATACATATATACCGCCAGGCTTCACGCCTTCCTCCCCAGACTGGTCGCCCAGACAGACAGGAAGGCTCCTCATGCCCCACGACGATAATCCGCTGCTGCAGGTGTATGACCTGCCGCCTTTTTCGCAGATTCAAGCCGAACATTTCTTACCCGCCCTCGACTGGCTGCTTGCCGAAAGTCGCAATCAGGTGGCCCACATCATCAAGACCCAGACGCCCTTCCCTACCTGGGATGACCTCGTGTTGGCCATGGATGAAATCCACACACGACTGGAAGGCTTCGGTTACCTGCTGCACCTTCTGACCACGACCAGGACAGAGGACGCCTGGGCGCGGGCCTCCCTGGATTGCAGTGAACGATTGCATGATTTCCAGGCCTCGCTGAAACAACACCCCACGCTGTTCGAGCTCTATCAGCGCTTGGCGGACAGCCAGATCGCCAGGCATTTCGCACCGACTCGCACCCGGGTCCTGAAGAAAATCCTGCGCCAGTTTCACCAGAACATGCCGGCAGGCCTGAGCCTGCTGAAGCTGCGCATCAAGGAGGTCCAGGGGTTATTCCTGGAAAACCTGCAAATGGCCAACCAGGCCTGGCACAAAACGTTCGACGATGAAGCCCGGCTGAGCGGGTTGCCGTCGCGGTTCAAGCAACAGATGGCCCGCCAGGCGCGGGAAGCCGGGCGCACGGGTTGGTTGCTGACGCTCAGCGATGAATCGTTTGGCATCGTCACCCACAACGCTGACGACCGTCTTCTGCGCCAACAGGTGTACGAGGCCTACAGCACGCGCGCGTCAGATCAAGGCCCACAAGCAGGCCGGTTCGACAATGCCGACGTACTCAGGCAATTGCTCGAAGACCGTCATCAGTACGCCACCTCCCTGGGCTATCCGAACTTTGCCCAACTGGCGATCGAGCCTGAGCAAGCCGCCTCCACTGAGGAAGTCATGACGTTCCTGCGGGCACAGCTAGAACGACAGCAGCGCCACTTCAAGCGGGACGCCGACCAACTCAAGGCCTTTGCCACGCAGCAAGGTCTCAGCGACCTCCAGCCCTGGGACTACCCCTATCTGGTGAATCAACTTCGCCAGCAAGCGGCAGGGATCTCCAAGGAAGCGCTGAATGTCTGGTTTGCATTGGAACCGACGTTTGCCCAACTATTGCGGATGGCGACGGAGTTGTTCGGCGTCGACTTCGTCGAACGCCAGGATGTGGTGACCTGGCACCCGGACGTGCGGCTGTTCGAAGTCAGCGAATGGGGCGCGGTCATTGGCTACATTTATTTCGATCCGTTTTCGGATCAAAACCGAGACGGTTTTCCCAGTACCACCACCCTGCGAAGCCGCCATATCACCGCCGAGGGACGCCCTCGGCATCCCATCGCAACGTTACATGCGTGGTTGCCGCGCAGTGAAGGTGCAGACCCGGTCCTGCTCGATCACCGGCAGCTGCGAGTCCTTTTCCATGAGTTCGGCCATTGCCTGCAGCATGTCCTGACCCGCGCCGAATATCGCGACCTGTCAGGCATCAATAGCCTGTCTCACGATGCCGCCGAGTTTGCCGGAATCCTGCTCGAACAATGGTGCTTTTCCCGGCAATGCCTGGTGCGGATCTCGAAGCACTACCAGACCGGAAGAAAGATGCCTGACGAGGTCGCCACTCAACTGTTGACCTTTGCCGGGACCCAGACCAGTTGGGAAACCGCGGCGTTGTTGCGCAACGCGTTATTCGACATGGAGTTACATCGCACCCACGGTGATGGGCGAACCGTCCAGCAGGTATTTGACCAGGTCAGCGCACAGGTCGGGCATCTGCCTGTATTCGCGAACGAGCGCTGGCCCAATGGCCTGGACTACCTGGTGACCGGTTATGGGGCGACTATCTACGCCTACGTCTGGTCAAAGGAGTTGGCTGTGACTGTGTTCCAGCGATTCAAACGCGACGGGGTGTTCAACCCGGCAACCGGTCGCGCGTTGCGTGAAACCGTTTTTGCGCCGGGTGACTCGCGACCGCTGTCGGTCTCCATCGCCGCCTTCTCAGGCACGCCACCGATCAGCTCCCCGGCAGGGTGAGCTGCGGCTCAAGGTGATGGGCTGTAGTGGTCGAATTGACCCAGCTCTTCAAGGAGCAAAGGGCAAACACACTGGTGCTGCATTCACCATTCGCCAACGCAAGACGGAGCTTTTCCACATCGGCCTGCATCATGTAACGGATCCCGTCCTTGAAGTGATGGCTGTCACCGAAACCGCCTTCGGTCATTTCGTTCAGCGCGTCCTCTTTACTCCAGCCCTGCACCACCACCCTGTACATCGCCGCCACCAGTCCGGTGCGGTCCGAGCCGTGCTTGCAGTGCATCAACACGGGGCCCTTGGCTTCGGCGGCCTGGACGGCACGCAAGGCCCGGAGAATGTCGCTGTCGTCGACATGATTGGTGCGATAAGGCAACCGTACCTGCTCGACGCCGGGGGTGGAAAGCCAGCGCGCATCCGATTCCGGCAGGAAGGTAATGACCGTGCCGATCTTGAGTTTCGTCAGCAGGGGCAGGGCTCCACCATCCGGTAAGGAGCTGCGGTAAAGGGTGGGGGACATCTGATAGAGGTTGTAATCCTTTTCCACCGGCTGGGCCCACTCAGCGGGCCTCGTCTGTACGACATCAGCGGCCTGGGCGCAGGATCCGGCCAGCCCTATCAGCAAGGCCAGACAACACAGTGAACGGGAGCGGAGCTTGAGCATGCACGGATGACCGGAAACAGAAGGGTTGGAGGTGAAGCAGTTTCGACTCGTACCGGTAAAAAAGCCGTAACAAGGACGTCAAAGTGTTGTGAATTATCACCGGCACATGTGCCACCTCCGCTCAGGCGCTGAATGGCACTGGTTCAATCCGAATACCGGAGATACTGTATGCGCATACAGCTATGGAGCATTCCTCATGTCGGCCTCCCTTCCGCCTCGCGGCCGTGGCACCGCTGCCAACCCGCACAACCGCTTCGCCCCAAATCGCTCGGTGGTCGAAGATGACGGCTGGTACCAGGAAGTACCACTGACCCAAAGCACCGAAGTACGCTTCGAAACGGCGAAGACCATCATCACCCGCAATACCTCGCCGGATATCCCTTTTGATCGCTCGATCAATCCTTATCGGGGCTGTGAACACGGCTGTATCTACTGCTATGCCCGGCCCAGCCATGCGTACTGGGACATGTCGCCAGGGCTGGATTTCGAGACCAGGCTGATCGCCAAAAGCAACGCCGCCGATGTGCTGGAGGAGCAGTTGTCCAAGCGCGGCTATCAATGCGCGCCGATCAACCTGGGCTCCAATACCGACCCTTACCAACCCATCGAACGCGAACAGCGCATCACCCGCCGGATCCTGGAGGTGCTGCTGCGATATCGCCATCCGGTGACCATCGTGACCAAAGGCTCGCTGATTCTGCGGGACCTGGACCTGCTCACCGAGCTGGCCCGACAACGACTGGTGGCGGTGATGATCAGCCTCACCACCCTGGACGACGAGCTCAAGCGTATTCTCGAACCCCGCGCTGCGGCACCCAAGGCACGGCTGCGAGCGATCAGGGTGATGCGGGAGGCAGGCATTCCCGTGGGTGTGTTGTGCGCGCCGATGATTCCGATGATCAACGACAGCGAAATCGAAAGCCTGCTGAGCGAAGCCCATGCCGCCGGAGCCCAAAGTGCCTCCTACATCATGTTGCGCCTGCCGCTGGAAGTCGCGCCGCTGTTCGAGGAGTGGTTGCAGGCCCACTACCCCCAGCGCGCCGCCCACGTGCTGAGCCTGGTCCGCCAGAGCCGTGGTGGGGAGTTGTACGACAGCCAGTTCGGCAAACGCATGCGCGGCGAAGGTCCCTTTGCCGACTTGCTGGCCCAGCGCTTCACCAAGGCGATCAAGCGCTTGGGGCTCGACCGGCGCGATGGCTACCATCTCGACTGCGAAGCCTTTTGTCCGCCGGGCCGACAGATGTCGTTGATTTGATCGAAGCAGACCCCGGCAGCACAAGCCGGACAGGATGGCACCTGCACTTTAGGTCATGTCCGTAATCGTTGTCCTAGAGCCTTCGATTCAGTTTGAGTTAAGTTTCGACCGCTACCTTGCTCATCGAGTGACTGACGGGTCGACCCCTTCGACCTGGATGTTTTTTAACCAGCCACTGGCGTTATGAGGATGAATCATGAGTGACAAGGATAAACAGCCGTTGGCTGCGTCGGCTTCAGCCCAACCCGAGGCGGAAACCGCCGATGCAGCGCTGCAGCATATTGTTGACGGCTTTTTGCATTTCCATCACGAAGTCTTCCCGCAGCAGGAAGAACTCTTCAAGAAACTCGCCACCGCCCAATCGCCCAGGGCAATGTTCATCACCTGCGCCGATTCGCGCATCGTGCCCGAGCTGATCACCCACAGCTCTCCAGGCGACTTGTTCGTGACCCGCAACGTCGGCAACGTCGTTCCGCCTTATGGACAAATGAATGGCGGCGTCTCCACCGCCATCGAATACGCCGTGCTGGCCCTTGGGGTGCAGCACATCATTGTGTGCGGCCATTCCGACTGCGG
This sequence comes from Pseudomonas corrugata, assembly GCF_001269905.1. Lineage (GTDB taxonomy): Bacteria > Pseudomonadota > Gammaproteobacteria > Pseudomonadales > Pseudomonadaceae > Aquipseudomonas > Aquipseudomonas corrugata. The sequence goes on from NZ_LHVK01000007.1 coordinate 30,921, forward strand.
TGCCATGCGCGCGGTGCTCAATCCCCAAACCCTGGAAAAAATGCCCACGGTCAAAGCCTGGTTGCGCCACGCCGAGGTGGCCAAGACCATGGTCCACGACAACTGCCCGTGTGGCGACGAAAAACAGACCATGCCCATCCTCACCGAAGAAAACGTGATCGCGCAGTTGCATCATTTGCGAACGCACCCTTCGGTGGCCTCGCGCATGGCCAGCGGCCAGTTGTTCATCCATGGCTGGGTGTACAACATCGAGACCAGCGAGATCAAAGCTTTCGACGCGGACCAGGGTCGTTTCCTGCCGCTCGATGGCAGCCAACCGATCCCGGTCGCGACGCCCAAAGCGCGCTTCTAATCGCTCCTAAATAAATTTTTGCGTGGTAAAGCCCTGTCTGCTCTTCGAGCGGCCGGGCCTTGCCATGCCTGAAGAATCTTCGGGAGAGTCACCATGCGTGCCGCTCAATTGAAAGCTGTTCTGCCACGGGAGCTGCTGGCTTCGGTGGTTGTGTTTCTGGTGGCGCTGCCCTTGTGCATGGGCATCGCCATTGCATCCGGCCTACCGCCCGCCAAGGGCTTGATCACCGGTATCGTCGGTGGTCTGATCGTGGGCTTTTTCGCCGGTTCGAAGTTGCAAGTCAGCGGGCCGGCCGCCGGGTTGGCGGTACTGGTTTTCGAACTGGTGCGCCAACATGGCGTAGGCATGCTCGGACCGATCCTGTTGCTGGCGGGGCTCCTGCAATTACTGGCCGGGCGTTTTCGCCTGGGCTGCTGGTTCCGGGTAACCGCGCCGGCCGTGGTCTACGGCATGCTGGCGGGTATTGGTGTGCTGATCGTGCTGTCCCAAGTCCATGTGATGCTCGATGCGGCGCCCAAGCCGTCAGGGCTGGATAACCTGGCGGCGTTCCCCGGCGCAGTCGCCCAGGCGTTGCCGTCGTTCGGCTGGCAGGCCGGCCTGCTGGGGCTGTCGACGATTGCGGTGATGTGGCTGTGGGAAAAGTTTCGCCCTCATCGCCTGCGCTTCATACCCGGCGCCTTGCTCGGCGTAGGCTTGGCCACCGCTGCCAGCCTCCTGCTGGCCTTGCAGATCAAGCGTGTCGAAGTGCCGGACAACCTCGCCGAAGCCATCGACTGGCTGCGCCCGGCGGACCTGCTGAACCTGGCCGATCCCACGCTACTGATCGCGGCATTCGCGGTGGCCTTTATCGCCAGCGCTGAAACCCTGCTGTCGGCGGCCGCGGTGGATCGCATGCACAGCGGCGAGCGTGCGGACTTCGACCGGGAACTGTCCGCCCAAGGTATCGGCAACATGCTCTGCGGCTTGCTCGGCGCCTTGCCAATGACCGGGGTGATCGTGCGCAGCTCGGCCAACGTCCAGGCCGGGGCCACCACGCGGATGTCGACGATTTTCCATGGCCTGTGGTTGCTGCTCTTCGTCCTGTTGCTGTCCAGTGTGCTGCAAAGCATTCCGGTGGCAAGCCTGGCGGGCGTGCTGGTCTACACCGGCTTCAAACTGGTGGATCTCAAGGCGTTTCGTGGCCTTGGCCGTTATGGCCGGATGCCGATGTTCACTTATGCCGCAACGGCGTTGGCGATCATCTTCACCGACTTGCTGACCGGTGTGCTGATCGGTTTCGGCCTGACCCTGGCGAAATTGGCCTGGAAAGCCTCGCGACTGAAAATCAGCCTGGTCGATCTTCCCAGGGAAGGAGAGATGGAGCTGCGCCTGATCGGTGCCGCGACCTTCCTCAAGGTGCCGGCGTTGACCCAGGTGTTGGGGACCATCCCCGAGGGCGTGACGGTGCATGTGCCGCTCAACAACCTGAGCTACATCGACCATTCGTGCCTGGAGTTGTTGGAAGAATGGGGCCGGGCGAACGCCAGTAAGGGATCGAAGCTGCTGATCGAGTCCCGCGGGCTCAAGCGCCGGTTGGAGGGACGGTTGCGAACGACGACGGGGATTGGCGCTGCGGCGTCCTGACACCCTGATGAACGAATGTGGGAGCGAGCCTGCTCGCGATGGCGGTGCATCAGGCAACATTTTAGTCGGCTGACAGACCGCTATCGCGAGCAGGCTCGCTCCCACAAGAGTTTGGTGAATTCAGCTCTGGATCAAGCCGCCGGCTGATCCAGCTCCAGTCCCACACCCAAGCGCCGCGACATGCACGGCCAGCGCTTCCAGGCGGCGCCGGTGTCTGGGCTGCTGAGTTTCTCGCGGTAGGTTTCTACCGACTCCAAGGCAAACGTCTCTTCGTTGAGCATCTCATCAAAGGCGTGATGCACCACTTCGTCGAGCTGGTTGGCAAAGGTTTCGCCGATCAACTGGTGGGCAATCAGATTGGCGACCGTCATGTCCAGGGGGATCAATGGCTGGCCGAAATGCTTGATGTACAGGTCATTGACCTCTTCGACAAATCGATGCGCCAGGTAGGCCTCATCCAACAGGCTGTCGAGCCCGACATGGCCGGCCATGATCGACGGCGGCTGGAGGAAGTACTGCTCGGCGATTGTCAGCACCGGTTTGATTTGCGGCTCGATGCCCGCCTCCTTGGCAACCTCGTTGGCGGCATCCAGCAAGTCGGGGACTTCATCGATATAGGCAGCAACAAACCGCGCCAGGACGTCGTTAGCGTTCGTCTCTGGCAACTGGATAGCCCGGTGCAGGTGCGGTAACTGGCCTTCCAACTGAAGGGCCAACTGCCCCGTCTCGGCTTCGTGTTGTTGGGCTTTTTGGATCTGCTCGCGCAATGCGGCGGTGTTCATGACAACTCCAGGAAAACAAAGGCAATGAAATAGGGAAGACATAACTTAGCTGGCGAATAAACACGCCTAAGACCTATTTGTCATAAATGCCTCTTCCTTGATGCAACGCTGTTATATCGGTTTGCCATCATCTGGTTTCGCATCCTTCTCCATTCGTGGCCTCCAGCGCAAGTCCCGTCTGTTTCAAACGATTTACGCCGTCGCGTTGCGAGGTTGCAGTCGCTGTCTATACTCGGATCTGAATGGAGTTAGCTGATGAACCCGATGTACGGCAGCAAGGCACGGCGGTTCGAGTTCGTAGTCTGATGTAGCCGCTCTCCTTGCCGCAGGCGTTACGCCTACGGGATAACAAGAACGATAAGGGGAACCCGCAATGACGCGACATCCACATGTTTGGATGGGCCTCCTGTTGTGTTCGATTTTCAGCCAGGCGCAAGCCGCCTGGACTGTGAATATGGCGCCTGGAGCGACACAGATCAGCAATGCAGTATTCGACCTGCACATGACCATCTTCTGGATCTGTGTAGTGATCGGCCTCATCGTCTTCGGCGCCATGTTCTGGTCGATGATGATGCACCGCCGCTCGACCGGCCAGAACGCGGCCCACTTCCACGAAAACACCCGCGTCGAGATCCTCTGGACCATCGTGCCCTTCCTGATTCTGGTGGCCATGGCGATTCCCGCCACCGCGACCCTGATCAAGATGTACGACTCCAGCGAGTCGGACATCGATATCCAGATCACCGGCTACCAATGGAAGTGGCACTACAAATACCTGGGCCAGGACGTCGAGTTCTTCAGCAACCTGACCACACCCGCCGAACAGATCCATAACCAAAGCACCAAGGGCGAACATTACCTGCTGGAAGTCGACAAGCCGCTGGTGCTGCCGGTCGACGCCAAGGTGCGCTTTTTGGTGACCTCCGCCGACGTGATCCATTCCTGGTGGGTACCGGCCTTCGCGGTCAAGCGCGACGCCATTCCCGGGTTCGTCAACGAAGCCTGGACCCGGGTCGACAAGCCCGGCGTGTATCGCGGCCAGTGTGCAGAGCTGTGCGGCAAGGACCACGGTTTCATGCCCATCGTGGTCGAGGTCAAGAGCAAGCCCGACTACGAAAAATGGCTGGCCGAACGCAAGGCCGAAGCCGCGCAGCTCAAAGAGCTGACCAGCAAGGAATGGACCCTGGAAGAACTCAAGGAACGTGGCGACAAGATCTACCACACCACCTGCGTGGCCTGTCACCAGGCCGAAGGCCAGGGCCTGCCACCGATGTTCCCGGCACTCAAGGGCTCGAAGATTGCCACCGGGCCGAAGGCCGATCACCTGAGCCTGGTTTTCCACGGCAAACCGGGGACCGCCATGGCCGCGTTCGGCAAGCAACTGTCGGAAGTCGATATCGCCGCCGTCGTGACCTATGAACGTAACGCCTGGGGTAACAACAAGGGCGACATGGTTACGCCGAAAGAAGTGCTGGAACTCAAACAGGCGGAAAGCAAATGAGCCGGCCTGACGTGTGTTCCCGCAACCGGTCGGGGCTCATCGCCCCGCGCCGACCAGCCCATTCGTTCGAAGGAGACAGGACATGAGTGCTGTGATCGATGACCACGGTCATGCCGGCGCCGACCACGCCCACGGCCCCGCCAAGGGCCTGATGCGCTGGGTACTGACCACCAACCACAAGGATATCGGCACGCTGTACCTGTGGTTCGCCTTCTCCATGTTCCTGCTGGGCGGCTCGTTCGCCATGGTGATCCGCGCCGAACTGTTCCAGCCCGGCCTGCAGATCGTGGAACCGGCGTTCTTCAACCAGATGACCACCATGCATGGCCTGGTGATGGTTTTCGGCGCGGTGATGCCGGCCTTCGTCGGCCTCGCCAACTGGATGATCCCGTTAATGATCGGCGCGCCGGACATGGCCCTGCCGCGCATGAACAACTTCAGCTTCTGGCTGCTGCCGGCCGCCTTCCTGCTGCTGGTGTCCACGCTGTTCACGGCGGGGGGCGGGCCGAACTTCGGCTGGACCTTCTACGCCCCGCTGTCCACCACCTACGCGCCGGAAAGCGTGACGTTCTTCATCTTCGCCATCCACCTGATGGGGATCAGTTCGATCATGGGCGCGATCAACGTGATCGCCACCATCCTCAACCTGCGCGCCCCCGGCATGACGCTGATGAAAATGCCGCTGTTCGTCTGGACCTGGCTGATCACCGCGTTCCTGCTGATCGCGGTGATGCCGGTGCTGGCCGGTTGCGTGACGATGATGCTGATGGACATCCACTTCGGCACCAGCTTCTTCAGTGCCGCCGGCGGCGGTGATCCGGTGCTGTTCCAGCACGTGTTCTGGTTCTTCGGTCACCCCGAGGTGTACATCATGATCCTGCCGGCCTTCGGTGCCGTCAGCTCGATCATCCCGGCGTTCTCGCGCAAGCCGCTGTTCGGCTACACCTCGATGGTCTACGCCACGGCGGCCATTGCGTTCCTGTCGTTCATCGTCTGGGCGCACCACATGTTCGTGGTGGGCATTCCGCTGGTGGGCGAGCTGTTCTTCATGTACGCCACCCTGCTGATCGCCGTGCCCACCGGGGTGAAGGTGTTCAACTGGGCCAGCACCATGTGGCAAGGCTCGCTGACCTTCGAGACGCCGATGCTGTTTGCCGTGGCGTTCGTGATCCTGTTCTCCATCGGTGGCTTCTCCGGGCTGATGCTGGCCATCGCCCCGGCGGACTTCCAGTACCAGGACACCTACTTCGTGGTCGCGCACTTCCACTATGTGCTGGTGCCCGGCGCGATCTTCGGGATCTTCGCCTCGGCCTACTACTGGCTGCCGAAATGGACCGGCCACATGTACGACGAAACCCTCGGCAAGCTGCACTTCTGGCTGTCGTTCATCGGGATGAACATGGCGTTCTTCCCCATGCACTTCGTCGGCCTGGCGGGCATGCCCCGGCGGATTCCGGACTACAACCTGCAATTCGCCGACTTCAACATGGTGTCGTCCATCGGCGCGTTCATGTTCGGCACCACGCAGATCTTCTTCCTGTTCATTGTGATCAAGACCATCCGTGGCGGCCCGCCAGCACCGGCCAAGCCGTGGGATGGCGCCGAAGGGCTGGAGTGGAGCGTGCCGTCACCGGCGCCGTATCACACCTTTACCACGCCGCCGGAAGTGAAATGAACACGGTTGCCCTTGTGGGAGCGAGCCTGCTCGCGATAGACGCGACTCGGTGTGCCAGATGCACCGCTATCGCGAGCAGGCTCGCTCCCACAGGGGTTCGTGGGGAGGTTGGGAACCATGGCTGACTCGATTTCACTGAAGAAACTGATCACCCGCCTGATGATCGTGGTGGTGGCGATGTTCGTCTTCGGCTTTGCCCTGGTGCCGATCTACAACGTGATGTGCAAGGCGTTCGGCATCAATGGCAAGACCGCCGGGCAGTACGAAGGCGAGCAGGTGGCCGATGTGTCGCGGCAGGTTCGCGTGCAGTTCCTGTCGACCAATGCGGTGGACATGCCCTGGGACTTCTACCCCAAGGGCGATCAGTTGGTGGTCCAGCCGGGCGCGGTGAACGAGATGGTGTTCGTGGCCCACAACCCCACCGACCGGCCGATGAGTGCCCAGGCCGTTCCGAGCATCGCGCCGAGTAACGCGGCGGCGTATTTCCACAAGACCGAATGTTTTTGTTTTACCCAGCAAGTGCTGCAACCCGGTGAACGGATCGAAATGCCCATGCGCTTCATCGTCGACCGGGACATGCCCAAGGATGTGAAGCACCTGACGCTGTCCTACACGCTGTTCGATATCACCGCTCGTCATCCACCGGTGGCTCAAAACACTGAACGATAGCGTGCCCGATAAGGAGAACAATAAATGGCAACTCACGAACACTATTACGTTCCGGCCCAGAGCAAGTGGCCGATCATCGCCACGGTCGGGATGTTCGTCACAGTGTATGGCCTGGCGACCTGGTTCAACGACCTGAAGGCTGCCCGACCGGAATCCCACGGCCCGCTGATCTTCTTCGTCGGCGGCCTGCTGGTGGCCTACATGCTGTTCGGCTGGTTCGGCGCGGTGGTCAAGGAAAGCCGCGCCGGGCTGTACAGCCCGCAGCTCGATCGCTCGTTTCGCTGGGGCATGAGCTGGTTCATCTTTTCCGAGGTGATGTTCTTCATCGCCTTCTTCGGGGCGCTGTTCTACGTGCGCCATGTGTCGGGACCGGCCCTGGGCGGCGAAGGCACCAAGGGCCTGGCCCATATGCTCTGGCCGAACTTCCAGTTCACCTGGCCCTTGCTGAACAACCCCGACCCGAAACTCTTCCCGGCGCCCAAGGAAGTCATCAGCCCCTGGGGCCTGCCGCTGCTCAACACCGTGCTGCTGGTCAGCTCCAGCGTCACGGTCACCATCGCCCACCATGCCTTGAAAAAAGGCCACCGTGGCGCGCTGAAGCTCTGGCTGGCGATCACTGTGCTACTGGGTTGCGCATTCCTGAGCTTCCAGGCTGAAGAATACATCCACGCCTACAAGGAACTGGGCCTGACCCTGGGCTCCGGTGTCTACGGCGCGACGTTCTTCATGCTCACCGGTTTCCACGGCGCCCACGTCACCATCGGCACGATCATCCTGTTCGTCATGCTGATGCGCATCATGCGCGGGCACTTCGACAACGAGCATCAGTTCGGCTTTGAGGCGGCGAGCTGGTACTGGCACTTCGTCGATGTGGTGTGGATCGGGTTGTTCATCTTCGTCTACGTGCTCTAGGGCGCTGTTTACCAAGGTGCGTGGGACACCAACTGGCCGCTGAAGAAGCCCCAGGCAATCAAGCCGACGGTGACAGCGGCCAGGCTGACCCGAATCGCCAGGGCGATCATCAGGCGATTGGAATCGCTTTCGTCCTTGACCAGAAAAAACAGGCCGCTGAACAGGCTGACAACGGTGGCGATCAGCATCAGGACGATGGCTGCTTTTAGCATCAGGGACACTCCGGGGGGACGCGATGCACGTGAGTATAGCTTTCCCGTTCGACGACTTTCGGGCGGCGCCATGAAAGGCTTCCGGCCGGGCCTCGTGCCGTCTCTGGTGGTGGCCATCCTGGTCCCGGTCATGGTGTGCCTGGGCTTCTGGCAATTGAGCCGCGGCGAACAGAAGCGCGTGCTCATGGCGAATTACGCCGAGCGTCGCGTGGCGCCGCCGATGGACAGCGCCGAACTGCAACAGACGGCGGATCCGGCCTTTCGGCCGGTGCAACTGAGCGGTCAGTTCGACGCCGAACACAGCATCCTGCTGGATAACCGCCAGCACGACGGCAAGGTCGGCGTCGAATTGCTGCAACCCTTTCTCGACCACCGGAGCGGACTGTGGCTGCTGGTCAACCGCGGCTGGCTGCCCTGGCCTGACCGCCGCACCCCGCCGGTCTTCGACACCCCCGAACAATCCGTGAGCGTGCAGGCCTGGGTCTACGTCGCGCCCGGCACCACGTTCCAGCTCCACGCCGACCCCACCGGCGCACCGTGGCCACGCCTGGTCACCACCATCGAACCGGACAAGCTCTGGGCCGAGCTGGGCCGCCACGGTTTCGCCTACGAATTGCGCCAACAAGGCGGCCCTGGCGCCTACCGGACCGATTGGCCGGTGGTGAGCATGGGGCCGGAAAAACACCTCGGTTATGCCGTGCAGTGGTTCGCCATGGCGGCGGCACTGTTCGGCCTTTTCCTTTATCTCGGATGGCATAACGCAGGGAGACACCATGGGAACTGCCATGAATCCAACCAACACGTCTGAGGCACCCTCCGCACGCGACCGTCGCAAGGGCCGCCTGCAACTGCTGCTGATCGTATTCGGGGTGATCGGCCCGATGATCCTGGCCACCGGCATGTACAAATTCCAGTTCTGGGTGCCGGACAGCCGCAGCTATCACGGCGAACTGATCGGCACCGGCCAGACCCGCGCCGAGATCGGCGTACAGGCCGATGAGCAGCGCTGGCAGATCCTCGTCACAGCGCCGAAGGAATGCTCGGTGGACTGCCGGCAACTGGTGTACCTGGCCCGGCAGGTGCAGATCGGCCTCGGTCGCGACGCGTCCCGTGCCAGCCATGCCCTGGCCATCGCCCAACCGCTGGATGCCGAATACGACGCCCAGCTGCAGCGCGAATACCCACAACTGCAACGCTACCCGCTGGACCTGCCGGTCTATCAGAAAGACGTCCAGAACACCGACGGCGCCCAGCTGTGGATCATCGATCCCCACAGCAACCTGGTGCTGCGCTACGACGCGCGGGTCAAGGGCAAGGACCTGCTCAACGACCTGCGGCACCTGCTGAAACTGTCGAACATCGGATGAGGGCATCGACATGGCCAAACCAGGATTTCGCCTTGCGCTGTTTGCCACCCTGCTGGCACTGATCGTCGTATTGCTGGGCGCCTACACCCGCCTGACCCACGCCGGCCTCGGTTGCCCGGACTGGCCCGGTTGCTACGGATTCATCAGCGTGCCCAAGAGCGAAGCCCAACTGGCCCATGCCGAACTGCATTTTCCCGATACCCCGGTGGAAGCCCACAAGGGCTGGAACGAGATGGTCCATCGCTACTTCGCCGGGACCCTGGGCTTGATGATCGTAGCGTTGGCGGCACGGTCCTGGATGAACCGCCACCGCCCGGGCCAGCCCTTGAAGTTGCCGCTGTTCCTGCTGGCGGTGGTCTTCGCGCAAGCGGCATTCGGCATGTGGACCGTAACCCTGAAGTTATGGCCGCAGGTGGTGACCGGACATTTGCTGGGCGGCTTCGCGACGTTGAGCCTGCTGTTCCTGCTCACCTTGCGATTGTCCGGGGTGCTGCCGGCGCTGACCGTGCCCAAGCGCCTGCAACATTGGGCCACGGCCGGGCTGCTGCTGGTGATCGGGCAGATCGCCCTCGGTGGCTGGGTCAGCTCCAATTACGCCGCAGTGGCCTGTATCGACTTCCCCACCTGTCACGGCCAATGGCTGCCAGCGGCGGACTTCGCCAATGGCTTCCACCTGACCCAACACATCGGCCCGAACTACCTGGGCGGCCAACTCGACAGCGACGCCCGCACCGCCATTCACCTGACCCACCGGATCGGCGCGTTGCTGGTGACGGTAGTGCTGCTGGGCCTGGCCTGGCAATTGAAAGCGGTGGGTATGACCCGCCTGGCGGGCCTGGTGCTGGTCGCGCTGACGGCGCAGATCACCCTGGGCATCAGCAACGTGGTGTTCCACCTGCCGCTGCCGGTGGCCGTCGCCCACAATGCCGGGGGCGCAACGCTGCTGCTGACCCTGGTGCTGGTCAATTATCACGCCCGTACCAGCCTGGTCCGGGTCAAGCATCAAGTCCCGCTGCGCTGGCGGTTCAACCCGCATAAACACGGCACCAGCCCCATCACAATAAAAGGAGAGATGCCATGGCAACCCTGACCGGTGCACGCCGCAGCCAGGCGATCTGGCGCGACTATCTGGAGCTGACCAAGCCGAAAGTGGTGGTGCTGATGCTGATCACCTCACTGGTCGGCATGTTCCTCGCCACCCGCGCCGGCGTGCCGTGGACGGTGCTGGTGTTCGGCAACCTGGGGATCGCCCTGTGTGCCGGCGGCGCGGCGGCGGTCAACCACGTGGTGGACCGACGCATCGACGCCGTGATGGCCCGCACCCACAAACGCCCCTTGGCCGAAGGCCGGGTTTCGCCGGCCGCCGCACTGACCTTCGCCCTGGCCCTGGCGGTGATCGGCCAGGCCCTGCTGCTGGCCTTCACCAACCCGCTGACGGCCTGGCTGACCTTGGCCTCCTTGCTGGGCTATGCAGTCATCTACACCGGTTTCCTCAAGCGCGCGACGCCGCAGAACATCGTCATCGGCGGCCTGGCCGGTGCCGCACCGCCGCTGCTGGGTTGGGTCGCCGCCACCGGCCATGTCAGCGCCGAACCGCTGTTGCTGGTGCTGATCATCTTCGCCTGGACCCCGCCGCACTTCTGGGCCCTGGCGATCCATCGCAAGGAGGAATACGCCAAGGCCGACATCCCGATGCTGCCGGTCACCCACGGTGAGCACTACACCAAAATCCACATCCTGCTCTACACCCTGGTGCTGCTGGCGGTGAGCCTGATGCCGTTCGTGATCCAGATGAGCGGGCTGCTCTACCTGGTGTGCGCGCTGGTGCTCGGCGCGCGGTTCCTGCAATGGGCCGTGGTGTTGTACCGTGGCAGTCGGCCGCACGCGGCGATCAACACGTTCAAGTACTCTATCTACTACTTGTTCCTGCTGTTCATCGCCCTGCTTGTAGATCATTACTTACTGTTGAGCCTATGACCCGAACCCAGAAAACCGTCTTCATCCTCGTGGCCGTGATCGCACTGATTCTCGGCCTCACCGTCAACAAAGTGCTGTCCGGCAAGGGTGAAGGCGACCCGACGGCGCTGATCGACGCCGGCATCATCCTGCTGCCCCAGGCCCGCACCCTGCCGGACGTGAAAATGACCGACCAGGACGGCCAGCCCGTGGCCGTGGACGGCTTGAAAGGCAAATGGAGCCTGCTGTTCTTCGGCTACACCTTCTGCCCGGACATCTGCCCGACCACCCTCGCCCAACTGCGCCAGATCAAGAGCGAGTTGCCGAAAGAGGCTGTGGATAAGTTGCAGATCGTACTGGTCAGCGTCGACCCGAACCGCGACACGCCCAAACAGCTCAAGCAGTACCTGGGCTACTTCGACCCACAGTTCATAGGCCTCACCGCTTCATCCATCGAAGACCTGCAAAAACTCGCCAACGCGGTGAGCATCCCGTTCATCCCGGCGGACACCAGCAAACCCAACTATACCGTCGACCACAGCGGCAACCTCGCCGTCATCGGCCCGGACGGCCACCAACGCGGCTTCATCCGCGCACCGCTGAACAACCAGAAACTGGTGGCGCAGTTGCCAGAGATGCTCAAGCGCAAATAGCACCTACCCACACCTCTGTGGGACCAATGCTGTTCACCAGAGAAAGTAGATAAACCTGTGGCGAGGGGATTCATCCCCGCTGGGGCGCAAAGCGCCCCCAAAACCCGAGCACGGGACGCGTCAGACAGGCTGAGAAGAACTGCGCTCCCCCCGCCACAACTGAATCGACAAACCTTTAAGCGAACCGCATACCCCTGTGGGAGCGAGCCTGCTCGCGATGAACTCAACGCGGTTCCAAGCGAAAACCACCCCCTGCATCCCCCAAAATCCCTCCTCCTACAGCCCCCACCTACACCCCACCACCAAGCCACGCATCCTTGCGCCTTTGCCTACAACTACGCCAGAATCCGCCCGCTTGTGCGCCTTGTTCCGGGGCTCTATCGTTTCCTTGCCACTGCTCATCAGTGGTCGGGTTTAGTAGCCCGGTTAAGGATACGGTCGCATGAGTCTCATCAGTCGGGCATTGCCCGCACTCGATGGTGGCTGTGCGCATGGCGCCTTCGGGCGCGCCGGGTTTTCCGTTTTCCTACCGGTCTACTAACTTGCGCACAGCTGCCTCCCTTTCGTTTAGTAGCGAGACGGTAGCGGCCTACTAACAAAGGAAACGTGAAAATGTTCAAAGCAACTCCAAATCCCCCAGATGCAGACCCCACCCCGCAATCCGCAAAATCGAAAGCCAAGCAGCAAGACGAAACCACCAAACGTGTGCTCGATCACTACTTGCTGCCGAAGCCGGATCAATCCAAAGACGAACCAAAACCGGGGCAGGTTTTCACCGTTGTGAGAGGCCTCGATAACGAGTGCATGCTCGCTAACCTGAGTGAAACGCTGGCGTCAGCCGATGCCATGGTTACTGATCTGGCGTTCGACCTGGATGGCTCGCGGCGTCATTTGGCGATGGGGATTCAGCAGTTGATTGAGCTGAGCTCGTTGTTGGCGAATCGGGTGTTGGATAATGTGGAGCCGAGGCAGTAAGTAAGCGTTTCCCAACAAAAAACCCGGCGTTACGCGCCGGGTTTCCATTTTGACTCCGTCCTCCTCAAGTGGCAGACAACGGCCAATAGCGGACGGTGGCGCCGATGATGGCCTTCAAGCATTAGTGAAGGCATAGCTCGGAAAATCGATAAATCACGCTTCTTTGCTAGGGTTTGAAAGAAGTACTAGCCTATCCCTCTAATACGATGAACCATGGAGCCTTGTGATCAATTACCCCCTGTAACTCAACGCCACGACGCTGTGATATTGTAGTGATATCAAAGCCTGAGGGGATAGAGAAATGACTGGAGTTCGCGTTGATAAAATATACATCCAAAATTTTAAAAAAATTGAAAATCAGGAAATAGTTCTTAAGCCTATCACTGTGTTAGTAGGGGGCAATACCAGTGGAAAAAGTAGTATTCTTCAGGCAGCACAGCTCTGCACGTCACTAATGCAATCTGCTTATATTGAGAATACAGGTCGAACTATTAGAAAGCTAAAAACATTAGCATTGGACGAGGTTTTTTATCGTCCTACCGAAAAGCTTTTGAGCTTAAGGCATGGAGATGCTGCTAGCCAAACCAAAGGTTTCAAGCTTGGGTTCGAGTGCACACTTTCTAAACAAAACGAAGAAGCCGAAACGCTTTCTCTATCAGTTGCTGTAACGAGAGGAAAAAATGCAAACCTCGCCTTAAACTACGAGGGAGATGACAAACTAATGCCCACCATTGGAGACAGGGATTTACCATTTTCCATTTTCACTCCTGGGCTTTCAGGCATTCCCCTAAAGGAGGAATGGAAAACTAGAGGTGCACTTGATGCCGCAGCTATGCACGGTGACGCAAATCTATATTTGCGAACTCTTCTAGACCACCTTCTACATAAAGATTTACCTGCTGATACAGTTTCAGAGTGGTGTAGGGGCGCCTTGGAAATTGAAGACCTACCTGAATCATCTTCATGGCGTGCCTTTTGTACTTTTTTAAATGACTGCTACCCTGGTGCTTATGTATACATTAAGCACAACAGCGCCAAGGATCGCTATATTGATGTAAGTGTGGAGTATAGAGGTTTGGAATTCACACTCGACTCCTCGTCAACCGGAATGTTGCAAGTAATTCAAATTCTTGCGTACGCGTGCTTCTATGCACCACCACTCCTTCTACTTGATGAGCCTGACGCGCATTTACATGCAGACAGTCAAACTCGTTTACATCGTGCACTGAAGGCGCTTACTACGAATACGACTACAAGAGTCGTATTGGCAACACATTCACCTCAACTACTCCAGTTAATGATGGATGACCATGATGTCAAAGTAATTTGGTTAGATTCCGGTAAAGAAGTATCAGTCCCAGACGGCCAACTCCCTGCGATCCCCATACTGATGGAGCTCGGAGCCCTTGCACTTGGCGCACAAGTATTTGACCCAAAAAACAAACTTATAGTTTTGACTGAAGACAAAGAAGCGGACTTTATAAAGGTTTTTATTAAAGCCAACTACGAGGGGAGTTTTGCGTGTTTGTCCTATCATGGCTGCGGAAACTTATCCGGTGCGCGACAGCTTTCCGTATTGCTAAGTGAACTTAGACCTGACGCGAGAATTGTTATACACAGAGATCGAGACTTTAGAACTACCGAAGAAATGTCATTTGAGCTTGCACTGGCATCTGCGCGCCTTAAACTGGATGGATGCGAGAAAACCTTTGAAATGTTTACCCCTCTAAATGATATAGAGCACTCATTTCTGAATTCGCATCACCTTGAGGAGAGCCTAGCCAAGCTCGCCAACCCACAGCAGATCCAAGATGCACTAAGCAATGCTTTGGAAATAAAGCGCGATGAACTTACCGCAAAAATACATTCAGCTAGGGAAGTTATCAAAAGAAACTTGTATGATTGTGAAAGAATGAAGAAAAAGTTAGGGGATAGAAAGTCTTCCGGTATCTCTCTAAAACCTCCAAAAAACAAAACATTTCTCCCTGAAGATGGAAGGCATCCCATCGAAATCTCTCAATGTCATGGAAAAATCGCCTATCGTTCGTTTATTGCAGAGCTTCACAAAATAATAAAAGGTGATAGCAGATCAATAGAGCCGAAGATTATGACCTGTACGGAATTTCTTCGTGATAAAAGTTGGCACGAGCTTCTGAGTGGTAAAGCCGAAGGATAGTACTCGCGAAGTGATAGGAGGTGCGACTCACCTAGGCAAGTATTGTTGTCAGTTTTAGTGACAAATTTTCCTTGTGACAACACAGGCGAGTCAGCCTAGGGCTCCTGAATAGCAGATTCGAATCGAAGAAGTCGTCGAGTAAAACGTTTGCTTTGGGGGCGATTTCCTGCCCGTCGCGACAGGCCGAAATCGGCCAATAGCTGCCGTTGGTGGCACACAGAAATCGACCAGAAGCAGTCTATGCCCCACAGGAGGATCATTAGTCAGCCAAGGCGATGGCATGCTCATGGCGTGTGTTCAGCAGTGTTTCTGAAATATCAAACTGGGGAATGGATGCCACATGGCAACCCAATAAAAACGATTAAATACAATAAGTTAAGCACTCATATAAGTATCGGAGTAGCTGCGCACACCTAAAATTTTTCACCTCAGCAAACCCCGCATAAAGCTCATTACCTTAAAAATTGCATCGATTTGAAACAAACGCGCCTTGCGAAATATCACCATGCCACTATGGTAAAAGATATTCGCACGTAGGGGCGTGCTATAACGATGAAGCACGAAGGTCTCATTTGCCTCCTCTGCAAGTGGAATACCCGTGGGATTCATACTGCCTATCTCGATGTCATTTTTAATAGGACGTCTTAATGGTTAACCGGGCTGCCAACGCTACCATCAAGGGATATTTTTACCAGTTCGATTTCGCGATTCTCCAGCTGCTAAAAACAGCCGATGAGGATGCTAAAATTACCGTTGAGGGTGTTGAAGACGTCGACATTGAAGACGTATCTAATGAAGATTACATTCAATGCAAATATTATGCAGCCACGGACTATAACCACTCCGTGATAAAGCCTGCAATTGCGGCAATGATTGTTCACTTCAAGGAAGTAGGCTCAAAAAAAACACCCTTCCCAAAATATAAACTTTACGGCCATTACAATAGTGGCCAAGAAAAACTTCCTGAAAGACATTTAATAACCGTAGACTTTATTAAAAATCACTTCCTGACAACGACAAAGAAAGAAGGGGCGATTGAACTGGTTCATGTGAAGAATAGTATCTCAGATGCCGAAATACTCCAATTCGCTGGCCAGCTTGAAATAGATGTATTTGCCCAAAGCTATGAGAGTCAATTTGAAAACATCGCAGAACTATTGGCCTCTGCCATACCAGGTGCTACAAAGGAAGACGCCAAAAACCTTTTTTACCCTGCATCGATCAACAATATCCGAGCCCTAGCAATCGAGAAAAATCAAGCGGAACGAGTAACCACAAAAAAACGATTTCTCAAAGAGATCAACAATAAGAAATTTCTATTCGATAGCTGGCTTAAGCAATATCAAGGCGCCAGGAAATATGCGGCATTAGTACGGGATAAATATTTCAAACAAAGCACTGCCACATCAATTGAGAACAAGGCCAGATTTTTCATTGTAAATCTTCCTCCCAACAGCTTTGACGTGGGGAATGCGCTGGACTTTGCACTGAAACTCAGTAAAAAATTCTCTAACCGCGCGAGCTCTAGAATCAAAGATAACGATAGATTTTGTCCGTATCTTCATCTGGCCAATACAGATGAATTAGGTCATAGAGAACTGAAAAAGTCTTTACTTGATTCGGCTGTCCTCTTCCTAGACGGACATGATTTCAAGGGGTCAGAGTTCTACGTCGACTCTATTTTGAAAGGGCCTACTTCCTATACGGAAACACGCCTGAAGTTGATTGACGAACTGACCGACGTCAATAGCACATTACGTGGAGCGCACCGCCGCCCAATTGAGGTGTTCGAGTTTTACCACGAAATACCTATAGCCGGCCTGGATATTCCCCAAGCAGCACTGTATGCAGCAATCAAGGTTGACTCCTTCGAAGACATCAAAGAGATGATCAAATGACAGAAAAACCGCAAGCTGAGGTTATCGCAGTTTACCCTAACAAAGTTCGAATCTGCGTAGATGACCTAGGGAGTTTTACCAATGGTCATCCCTTATTACGTGTTGGCTCCTACCTGAGAGTGACAGACCATGAGGATTGTGTCCTCATCGCCATCATAGAGAGTTTTCTAATTGAAGTAGACCATAAATTCGATCGCCGGCATGTTATCGAGGCTTTGCCGCTGGGGGTGATCAAGGATGGGAAATTTATTCGAGGTGGAGATGCTCTGACTATACCTCCTACTGGGGTTGAGCCTGCCACAATGAACGACATTAAAAAAATCTTTGAGGATTCCGTACCTGAACACAAGAAACTTGAGTTTTCAGCACTGCTCGCCGACCCTGAGATCAGGGTACCTGTTGACGGAAACAAGTTCTTCAACAAGCATATTGCTGTGGTAGGTTCAACTGGGGCGGGCAAATCGAATACCGTCACACGAATCATCCAAACATCTACGGAAAAAAACGCTACTGACTCTCCCAACAACTCTCACGCTATCATCTTTGACATTCATTCCGAATATAAAACAGCTTTCCCAACTGCCAACCATATCGACATCAACAGCTTGAACCTCCCGTACTGGCTGCTTAATAGTGAGGAGTTGGAAGAGGTGCTCCTTGACACCGGCGAACGCGACAATTACAACCAGTCCTCTGTTTTTAGATATCTAGTAACGGAAAACAAAAAAAAACACAATAAGTCCTTCTCAAAAATCTTTTACGATAGCCCCGTTTTCTTCGACATCCATGAAGTTCTGAATGCGCTGTACAACATCAAAAGCGAAACAACGAACGCTAAAAACTCAAGCTTATACATGATCAATGACGGTACCTACAAGCTATTAGCCGAGGGGAAAACCGACCCCACCACTGGGATACCACTTGATGACGAGCAACGCATCCTTAAATACTTCGAAGCGAAATTGGAATTCCATCCAACTAAATCTCAAAGTATTACTAACGGTAGCTATGCAGATGGGTCTTTGGATAAATTCTTCACCCGCTTTGAGTCAAAAGTTGCTCAGGAACGACTGAGTTTCCTCTTTGGGGCTAATGCCAAAGCCGCTACGCTTGAGGACACTCTGCGCAACCTTATAGGTTACCAACTAGGTAAAACAGCTAACGTAACCGTACTCGACCTGAGCGGCATCCCATTTGAGGTGTTGAGCATTACCGTGTCGCTGATCTCACGGCTTATCTTTGAACACGGCTACCACTACAAGGTGTACCGGACGAAAAAGGGAGAAACCATCAATAATGATGCTCCTATCCTGCTGGTATATGAAGAGGCCCATAAGTACGTACCCACCAGTGAGCTTACAAAGTACCGTGCCGCAAAACAGTCCATTGAACGAATTGCAAAAGAAGGTCGTAAATACGGTGTGACCTTGCTGCTTTCTAGTCAGCGTCCATCCGAGATTTCAGAAACCATCTTTTCCCAGTGCAACAACTTTGTTGCAATGCGTCTTACGAACCCAAGCGATCAGAATTATGTGCGCAGACTTCTGCCCGACACATTGGGCAAGCTGATTGAAAAAATGCCCAACCTTGGCGCTGGCGAGGCGCTCTTGATCGGGGATTCGCTGGTCATGCCATCTCTAGTGAAGATCGACGTCTGCGATCCAGCGCCATCGTCTGCCGACATCCCATATTGGGAGTTGTGGAAGGACGAATGGAAAGATCTCAGCTTCGATGACATCACAACTGAGTGGCTAAAATGAGCGCTGCAGCCGATCTTGAGACCGGTAAACACAAGCGGCTTGAATCGCTCCAGGTTTTGTAGGCGACAGATGACCAACTTCTGGCCGAAAGCCGCCGGTCGTGGGCGGCTGCTTGGCCAGAAGCTGACACTTCTTAGGAAAAGGGGGGATCAGCCTCGATCAAACTTCAGGGCCGTTCAATGGATATATCGCCTCTCTTCAGCTGTCCTTTACTAAAGGATGGCTTAACGAAGTATTAGCCCTCGCGAATACGATTCAAAATTTTAGGAATATCGCTATATTCCTCATACCAGATCACCGTTACACCGAGCTCTCGCATGAGCTCTTCGTTTGTGCTGTGGTGCCTGTCCAAGAAACGGTCAATCACTGCGCTTGGAATTTTCAGCTGATGTCCCCGATCGCCACTCTTAAATTTTTTTGAGGTCAGCCGACGCATAAATGCAAAATGCTTTGGTTTCTCAATGGATTTTGACGCGATTTCTAATAAGCGTCGCAAATTCGGATCAGTGAGAGAAAGACCAATCATAAGGCACGATGTTTCCTTGAAGCTATTCAACTGCACCAAGTTCGACCAATGATAAGAGTCGCGATAAATCAGATGATAGCCTTCTTCTGAAAAAACCAAAGTGCAACGATCTAAGTTAGAATACTTATCTCTAACCTCAGGTAAAAAACCGTGCACATGGTAAACCGGCAGATCCTCAGCACTAGGAGTTTCAAACTCCTCAAAAATACTTTTATGGACAAGGCCGCGTCCTGACAGAGCACGCTCAATAAAATCATCAAAGTTATAAGTGAGAATTGATTTTACCTTAGCGCCTGTCCTTGTAGGCGTGCAGAGACGAGCAATGGCTGTAATAAGTTCTGACTCTATGTGGAACTCTGCGTTACGTAGAGAGTATAGCTGGTGAGTGATTGCCTCAATAAAACTTCGTTGTTCCGTCGGCGACCCTACAGAAAGTCCCTTCCTGATATACCTGGCCAGCATCAGAGCGGAGGGGCCATCAACCTCCATAAGCCTAGAAACAATCTGAGAAACTTGCGCCGTATCGCTTTTATCTCCTCCAATATTTTCTTGAGCCAACATAGATACGAAAAGAGAGTTCAATAGAGTATTCCAGTCTGGCAAACCTGCGCTACTTGATACCCCCGCTCCCAAAACCAACGAAAAACTGCCGGATCGATATTGCTCTGCAACAAGCTTAACAAGTTGATCTCGTTCTTCCTGCCACGGTTTCGTTGGACGAGTCGCGGCCATTTTCAAACGTAATGAAAACAAACTATCAGTTAGCTTGCTAACCTCTTCTTTATGCTTGTGCATGAGGTCATTGATTTTTTTCTCTCCCCAGATAACCACGGGGGCGCGGCCAAGAGCATCAGGTTCATGGAGCATGTAACTCAATGTTGGATCGGGCATCTTCGGCGCAATAATTAACAGTCCGAATCCAGGCTCGCCATGCATTCGAAAAGAGTCTACCAACAACTTAATTTTATTTTTAGTTGCAGTAAAAATAAATTCAATAAAAACGGGGGTAGATAGATCTCCAACGCCTTGAGGGGCGACAGCGTCGAACAATGACGTGTGGGTGTCGAGACTATTAACCTCATGACCGTAATGAGACGCTTCAACTTGAAGAAGCTTGGTAAGGAACGCCTCTAGAAACAGATATCCCCCGGAGCCGTAAGACGCCAGTCGTTCTTCCAAAGCAAAAAAATCCATTATTTCCTATCTCAGTAGATGACGTCGCCCGGGCCAAAGTCCGGCCACTGGTCATATTTTCAAAGCACGCACGCTATCACAATGCCACTGCGGAATTGAACCACTGCGTCGCTATCACTTTCGCGGGGGCCCATTGGCGATAGCTGCTACCGCGAGAAGCAGCGCCAGTTTAGAAATATAGAGTTCTGGTTTTGTCGGATTTCATCGAGCAGCCGACAATCGCTCATTACGAATAGTAGCTTCTATCGGTAAACATTCGCTTGCGACCGTCCGCTTTTGGCCGATTGCTGCCTGTCGCCAAGGGCGGCAATCGGCCAGAAGCGGACTGTTTCCCAGTAAATAAATCCGTCCCCTTTTCCCTGCTGCTTATCAACTTAGGAAGAATCATTCCGAAAGCAACACAAGAGCGTCAAGTCGATGTCTTTCGTTGGCTAGGATGAGTGCATGCGTTTAATACCTGCGCAATCTCGTCAACGTTCAGGTACCTATCATAGGACGGTATTCGAACCATAGCGAAAGCGTGAAGCATGCGCTGATAAACGTCCATCATAGGGGAATGTGAGTTGAGATATCTACCCTTGAATCGTTCGAACCGATCAAGATCGTTAACAAGCGTTGATGCAATCCCTATATATCTCGATTCATTATTACCATCAAATCCCCGAAATGTAGGATTTACCCCAAACGGCTTGGCCTTCTCAATAAGCGCTTTTTTGTCGTCGGCAGAAAGCTCAGCGTAGGACTCTTCAATCCAGTCCCACATTTCAAGTACATCCAAAATTTCTCTTAGGCTTTCAGGTTCATCCTGTTCAGTAAAAGGGATGCCTGGATATTTCCATGCGATACTCCACTCACTTTCTGAGTGGATCGCCGACCTTATGAAATCTGGATCTATCTCGCTGTCTACTCCGAGCTTGTCGTAAAGTTCGCACAGCATCAAAGCGATTACTTTTTCACCATCTGTAAACTTCATATAATCGCCACTCCTTATTTCACGTCTTCCATGCGTTCGTCAGATATCTGCTTAGCGACTGGCATGAAATTATTGATTTCAATATAAATCAACGTACCGGCCTTTATAACACCTTCCAAATCAGACTTGTTAGCCACAGCTGGCAAATTATTCAATATTGACTTCGAAAGGTTGACTGCATGACTTTCTATATCAACACTAAAAAGATGTCCATGTTCTGAGAGGGTCTGACAATAACTCTCTAGCGCTCTAGATATGTGAGAAAGATCAATGCCCTTGATCTGCTTAACTTGTCCAGAGGGCCCTATAGGAGAGATAGCCTGCAATATCGTCCTAGTAGCATGCAGCACCTGATGCGCCTCAGCACTTTGCCTGGAGCTAATCATTCGCGAATACAGTGCATCGGCTTTTGATGCCGAGCCAGATGCATTTAATGCCTCACGCCATGCCCATACAGCGCTGCCGATAGATGCGATTGACGAGACAAGACCGAGCCACCACATAAAACCTGTTTCCACGCAGCCTCCCTGCCATATGACTTCGCTTTAGGCATTGAAGCTTATCCTCATCAAGCCGCAACCGCCACGCCCCTTTCCTCCCCCAGCACCACCGTCAGCGGCCTCAACGCCTGCCCATCTAGCCGACCGACCACACGGAACAGATCCTGAATAACCCAGCCCCATTACGAAACCAGGTGGGAAAAGGGGACAGATTTATTTACTGGGTGACCGTCCGCTTCTGGCCGAAAGCGGTCAGTGATGAGCGGCTGCTTCCGCCCCATAGCGGGACGGTCAAATTTCTCGGCGACCTTAACCTCGGGAACGATGCAGGCCCATTGCGTCCCGCGAGTACAACGTACTCTCATACTGGAAGCACTGGCTTCACATTCGGAGTACTGGGCAGGACTGGCGCTCCGATGGTTGGAAGAGGGCTTTCCCCTGGATTTGGAACTGAGCCAACTCTTGGCTCATTGCGCCGAGAATCGGGGGCTGCCTCAATCTCATCGTCACAGGGCACTTAAGCTTGCCTGCCTAGCGGGAAATGGCAGCTGAGCAAGAAAGCAGAGGCTGGACATCTTGACGAGTGCTATCGCTGTGGCGGCTGGGCTTGGAATACTGGCGCAGCGGACGCGGCTCAAATTCTCGAAGCACCTTGGAGAGGCTTGAGCACGCGCTGCGCGCAGAGGTACATCAAGAGGCGCAGGCAGTGGAGCCGAGCCAGGTGTATCACCGCGTCGTGATCTGCCTGAGGGGCAGTCCTGAATATGGTCGCTGCGGAAATTGCACGCAATCGGCCCATAGCGTCGACAACCGGCATACTGCTGCTACGCTTTTCATGTTGTCAGGGTGACGGGTATTTGTCGCAGGACAATTATCAATCGGCATGCAGGTAGCCTTTTTTCATAAGGAAATGAGCGATGACTGGGCCGGATGCAGAAAACCTTTTTAATACTCGGGTTCTTCCTGCTTTTCAAAACGAATACCCGAATATGGACGACACTATTTTCTTCATCGATGAGGATAGTGAAGACATAGATGGATCGGGTGGACCAGGCATCGTTGGACTTACAAAGGGGGCGCGCCAACAAGCGGACTTTTTAGTAAAGTTTGCTATTGCGCACGAGACTGCACATGGCGTTGTTTATCTGGAACACATTAAACAAGGCACCACATGCCCACAAGCGCAAGGGAGCGATCGTAAGAAGCATGAAGCCTGGGCCGACTTGATTGCTACAAAGGTATTACTCACTCGAGTTCCCGACTTCTGGGCCGTGATAGCGGCACAGTTAGACGAGATAAGTAATATATTGGGTCCGGCAACGAACTCACATCCTTCCGGCCAGACACGCGTAAAACTAATCAGAAGCTTTGTAACCGCCTATAACCAAGCAGGTGCAGCAAAAGGGTGCTTCAGCAGACTATTCTGCTGCTTTTCAAGCCCCGTCAGCACGACTCAAGCAAGGGAAAATGCATTCAAGGCGGCTTTCAAGAAAATTGCCACTGCCAAGTTGTAAGGGCAGCATTAGACAAAAGCAGGATGGGAGCAGGTTTATTTGCGGACAAATAAATGCGTCTTGCTCCTGGGCTTTTATTGTTTTTCCTGCCACTGCCCCGATACTGGCCGCAAGCACATCAATTCAAACAAGAACAGGGCGAAGGAAACTGCGCTCGTAGCTCAAGATAAATTTTTGCTCGGAAGCTTGCGTCACCAATTCAACACATTCAGGATCTACTTCGGCCTCGCTACGATACCTCTCGTAATCTGCAAGGTTGGAAAAGCTGAACAGACAATAAGCGATGTTGTTGGCGCCTTCGGCAGGCAGGAAGTAGCCGTGATGGTTTCCTCCCATACGGGTCACCACACGAATCCATTGTCGAGAATAGTTTTCAAAAGCCGGGAGTTGGTAGGGGTCGATTACATATCTAACGTGGCAAGTAATCATTGGATCATTCCTTTGAAAATGGCGAAATCGCTATTCTACACACGCTGTAAGCTGCGTTTTTGACGGCAATGTTGTGTAGCAAAAGTCAGGTTTACATCACCATGGACATCCAGGAAATCAAGCAACGCCTGGCCCGCCCTGCCGTAAAGCTTATTGCCGGCGGCTTTCGCCCTACCGGCACCGATGAAGAAAGCTGGCTGGGCAAGGTCTTCCTGTTCCGGCCGGATGAAGGGCTGCCCGCCAACCAGGCAGGGCAACCATTGCTCCCCTATGCACAGTTTTACCTGCCCGCCCTGCCCGTCAACAATCCGCTGCTGGCGGGGGTTCGTGTGCTGACGCCAGTCGGGTGTCGATCCGGGTGAAGGCTTCGAGTTTGTGTTCCAGATCTCATCGGACGCGAAGATCAATCTGAACGTGGTCGACAGTGGGAGCCTGATGTTCTGGAAGCACAACGAAACTGGGGAGTGGGCGTTTTATTATGATTTTTACTGATGTTTTGCCATCTTCTTTCCTTCAGCAATCCTCTTCAAACCGCCGCCGCTTCATAAATAACCCCATCCCTATAGGCACAGCAAAAACCGACCACAACCCCAGATCAAACCCCAACAAGCGTGTCTGGCCTGCCACAACGCAGCCAACCGCACCCGCCGCCACCAACACCACTCCCAGCCACTTGCGCAGCAGATACGGCTTGAGAAACCGATCGAGCAGAAAGGACAACACCACGGCAATAACCATCTGGGTAATGTCGGACATATAGGTCTCCAGTCAGGTCTTGATGATCAATGTCGAGAGGGTGCGTTGCGGGCCGATACCGCCGTTGACCTGCGCCTCGATGCTGACCAGTACGTCGCCCGCATGGTAGGTGGGTAGGGTTTCATTAACATACGTGC
The DNA here is from genome assembly GCF_001269905.1 of Pseudomonas corrugata. Taxonomy (GTDB): domain Bacteria; phylum Pseudomonadota; class Gammaproteobacteria; order Pseudomonadales; family Pseudomonadaceae; genus Aquipseudomonas; species Aquipseudomonas corrugata. Next base: position 55,461 of record NZ_LHVK01000007.1, read on the forward strand.
GCACACCGGCCCCTACGGGTACATACACGTAAGAGGGGGCCACGACCTTGGTGGCGGCAGCAAAGGCACTGGCAGCAAGATTGGCGATCGCGGTGCGTTGGGCATTGAGGGCATCGCCCTGTTGCCGGGTCAGCGGCTTGGAGATGCCGATCATCATCACACAAGGCAGGTTCTTGGCCTGCATCTTGTCGTACACCTCGACGACCTTGCTGTTGACCTCATAGTGGGCGCGTTTCGCCTCGCCAAAATGCAGTTCGCGCAGGCGTCCGCGTTCGCTGTCGGTGAGGGTGATCTGCGAGACGTTGAAGACGATCCCGTGATTGCCCATGTATTGGAAAGTCCCTTCGAACTTCATCACTCGTATCCTTTCGAGGTAAAGGCGGCGATTCTCTACAACGAGCGCATTGGATTCAAATCATTTCACCTTGTTGGGAACACGAATGTGCCAGTGACAGGTGTTGTGCATTGGATATTGATCGATGATCTGACTGAAGCCGACGATGAATGCCCCTCAGCCAAGCAGCCAGCACCCTGCGCCGACGGAACGGCACTGCTACGCTCAAAGAGCGGCTAAAGGCAGTGCCGTTTCCTGGACTCCCACCGCCACCGCGCTCGGAACGCTCCCCCATGAAACCACTCTATCTAGCCCTATCGCTTACCTGCCTCTCACATCCTGTCCTGGCTGAAACCCTCACCCTCGCAACATGGAACCTGGAGTGGCAGCGGTCGGCTCCGCTCAGCCAGCGTGAGTTCGAGGAGTGCTCCCAGATCAAGGCCGCTGATCGCGAGCGACTTGAAGAAACACACCCCTACCGGTGGGAATGCAAATCGCCGGCGCAGATAGCGGACATGAAAGCCGTGGCGGCACAGCTGAATGCTGATGTGATTGCCGTGCAGGAAGTCGAAAGCCCTGAGGCGCTTCAGCAGATCTGGCCGCAGGATCAGTACGATTTCTACGTGAACATGCAGAGCCCTTGGATACAGCGCGCGGGGTTTGTTGTCCGCAAATCCAGCAGGCTTGAGGTCGGGAGGCTCGGCGATGTTCGTCCACTTGGAGAGGCCTTCAAGAGTCATGCTCGCCATGGCGCGGAGTTACCCGTGACGATCAAGGGCATGACCCTCAAGCTTTTATCCGTACACCTCAAAAGTGGCTGTTTTGACCAGGCATTGAACAGCGGGTATGCGACCAAGCGTGATAAAGCTAACGGGGTCGTCACCTGCGACGTGCTTAGAAGGCAAGCACCAGCTCTGGAAGCCTGGCTCGATAAGGCAATCCAGTCTGGCGCTTCCGCAGTGATTATCGGCGATTTCAATCGTCGATTTGACGCGGAGGTTGAACACGAAACAGCGCCAGAAGTGAGTCTTTTTGCTGAGCTTTCAGATGGCGAGCCTTCTGCTGCCAGGTTGTTTCGCCCAACCAAGGGTTTTGAGGCGCTACCCGAATGCCGGGGCGGAGGCTCCAGATGGCTGATTGACCATGCATTGATGTCCAGCGAATTGAGAAAACACTATGTAGCAGGTTCGTTATTAGAGTTTCCTGTACCCATGAAAGGCTCCGACCATTGTCCGGTTGCATTCAAGATGAAATTTTAATAGCCGGTGACCGTCGGATGTCCTATTCAGATCGTTCCCACGCTCTGCGTGGGAATGACCTCTACGGACGCTCTGCGTTCGGCTCTTGAGGGGACGCAGAGCGTCCCTGGCTGCGTTCCCACGCGGAGCGTGGGAACGATCAGTGCGCTACCAAACATCGCGATAATCGAAGGCGATTTGTTAGTCGTAGCTGTGCCAATCAATAGCATGCTGAAAATGGGGCTGAAGTGTTTCAATCCATTCTCGGCGGACATCAAGCCCGCCATTGTTTATGTTGCCCGCGAGGGGGATTTCAAGCAGTTCAACGACGGTGCCGTCTTCGCCGAAGTCGCCGGGTGGTTTTTTCCGTTCAGCCAATCTTGAGCTGGCTGTTTAGGGCTGCTGCGCAGCCCAGCGGGGATGAATCCCCTCGCCACAGGGTTTTGTGCGTGCTTTGCACTCAATCGGGAGCAAGCTCCCTCGCCACAGGTGCGTGGCGTTCAGGAATGGCGGTCCAGTTTCTTGAGAAACACCGTCATTTCCTTTTCGGCCTGTTTGTCGCCATGGGCGCGGGCGGCTTCCAGGCCTTGTTCCCAGGCACGGCGCGCGGCCGCTAAGTCGCCCTGGCCCTGGTGAGCCTTGCCCAACAGTTTCCAGGCGGCCGAATACTTGGGGTCCAGTTCGACGCAGCGTTGCAGGTGTTCGGCGGCGCGGGGGAATTCGTTGAGGTCGAGATAGCCCTTGCCCAGGCCGAAGCGCAGCAGTGGGTTATCCACACCTTTGGCGAGCATTTTTTCCAGGGATTCGAGCATGGGGGCCTGTCCTTTTTGGCTGTTCCAGTGACTGATCGGTTGAATGTTAGATGGCTATCGCGGGCAAGCCTTGCTCCCACAGGCCTGCTTCCACAGTCTGATCCCACTGTAGTCATGTTGCATGGGACGTCCTCCACTGTGGGAGCAAGGCTTGCCCGCGATGAGGCCCCATCTATCACTGCACATCCAGGGTCAGAAGAAGCTCAACCCCACATGGAACAGCTTCTCGACATCGCGAATGTGCTTCTTGTCCACCAGGAACAGGATCACATGGTCGCCGGTCTGGATCATGGTGTCGTCATGGGCGATCAGCACTTCTTCGTCGCGGATGATCGCGCCGATGGTGGTGCCCGGCGGCAGGCCGATGTCGCGGATGGCCCGGCCGATCACTTTGCTGGACTTGGCGTCGCCATGGGCAATGGCCTCGATGGCTTCGGCCGCGCCACGACGCAGGGAGTGCACGCTGACGATGTCGCCGCGACGCACGTGGGCCAGCAAGGTGCCGATGGTTGCCAGTTGCGGGCTGATGGCGATGTCGATGTCGCCGCCCTGGATCAGGTCGACGTAGGCCGGGTTGTTGATGATGGTCATCACTTTCCGCGCTCCCAGGCGCTTGGCCAGCAACGACGACATGATGTTGGCTTCGTCGTCGTTGGTCAGGGCCAGGAAGATGTCGGCGTCGGCGATGTTTTCTTCCAGCAGCAGGTCGCGGTCCGAAGCACTGCCCTGCAGCACCACGGTGCTGTCGAGGGTGTCCGAGAGGTAGCGGCAGCGGGCCGGGCTCATCTCGATGATCTTCACCTGGTAGCGGCTCTCGATGGCTTCGGCCAGGCGCTCGCCGATCTGCCCGCCGCCGGCGATGACGATGCGTTTGTAGTTCTCGTCGAGACGGCGCATTTCGCTCATTACCGCACGAATATTCGCCTTGGCGGCGATGAAAAACACCTCGTCGTCCGCCTCGATCACCGTATCGCCCTGGGGGAGGATCGGCCGGTCGCGGCGGAAGATCGCCGCAACCCGGGTCTCCACGTTCGGCATGTGCTCGCGCAACTGACGCAGTTGCTGCCCCACCAACGGCCCGCCGTAGTAGGCCTTGACCGCCACCAGTTGCGCCTTGCCCTCGGCAAAGTCGATCACCTGCAGGGCACCCGGATGTTCGATCAGGCGCTTGATGTAGTTGGTCACCACCTGCTCGGGGCTGATCAGCACATCCACAGGAATCGCTTCGTTGTCGAACAGGTCGGCGCGGGTCAGGTAGGCCGCTTCCCGTACCCGGGCGATCTTGGTCGGGGTGTGAAACAGGGTGTGGGCCACCTGGCAGGCAACCATGTTGGTTTCGTCGCTGTTGGTGACGGCCACCAGCATGTCGGCATCGTCGGCGCCGGCCTGGCGCAGCACGGTCGGCAGGGAACCGCGCCCTTGCACGGTACGGATGTCGAGACGGTCACCGAGGTCGCGCAGGCGTTCGCCGTCGGTGTCGACCACAGTGATGTCGTTGGCCTCGCTGGCCAGATGCTCCGCCAGCGAACCGCCGACCTGCCCTGCACCCAGGATGATGATTTTCATCCGTTCACTCCTATCGAATCGGTCTTAACCGCGTGTGGCGGCGATCTTGATCAGCTTGGCGTAGTAGAACCCGTCGTGCCCGCCCTCTTGGGCCAGCAACTGGCGGCCATGGGGCTGTTTCAGGCCGGCCTGGGTGGCGATGTCCAGTTCCCGGGCGCCGGGGGTGCGGGCGAGGAAAGCTTCGATCACTTCGGTGTTCTCGGTCGGCAAGGTCGAGCAGGTGGCATAGAGCAAGATGCCACCGACTTCGAGGGTCTGCCACAGGGCGTCGAGCAGCTCGCCCTGCAGCAGTGCCAACGCGGCAATGTCGTCCGGTTGGCGGGTAAGCTTGATGTCCGGATGACGACGGATCACACCGGTGGCCGAACACGGCGCGTCCAGCAGGATCCGCTGGAACGGCTTGCCGTCCCACCAGGTCGCGGTATCGCGACCGTCGGCGGCAATCAGCTCGGCGTCCAGGCCCAGGCGCTCGAGGTTTTCCTTCACGCGCACCAGGCGTTTGGCTTCCAGGTCCACCGCCACGACTCCGGCCAGTTTCGGCTCGGCTTCGAGGATGTGGCAGGTCTTGCCCCCCGGCGCGCAGCAGGCGTCCAGCACCCGTTGTCCGGGCGCCAGTTCCAGCAGGTCGGCGGCCAATTGGGCGGCTTCGTCCTGGACGCTGATCCAGCCGTCAGCGAAGCCCGGCAGGGCGCGCACATCGCCCGGGGTTTCCAGCAGGACGCCATCGCGACTGTACACGCATGGCCGGGCCGGGATGCCGGCCTCGCCCAGCAAGGCCAGATACGCATCGCGGGTATGGTGGCGACGGTTGACCCGCAGGATCATTGGCGGATGGGCATTGTTGGCCGCGCAGATGGCTTCCCATTGCTCGGGCCAGAACGCTTTCAAGGCTTTCTGCAACCAGCGCGGGTGGGCGGTGCGCACCACCGGGTCATGCTCGAGCTCGGCCAGCAGGCTTTCGCTTTCCCGTTGGGCGCGGCGCAGCACGGCATTGAGCAAGGCCTTGGCCCAGGGTTTCTTCAGTTTATCGGCGCAGCCCACGGTTTCGCCGATGGCGGCGTGGGCAGGCACGCGGGTGTAGAGCAACTGGTAAAGCCCCACCAGCAACAGCGCTTCGACGTCGGCGTCGGCGGCCTTGAACGGTTTCTGCAACAGTTTGGCCGCCAGGGCCGACAGCCGTGGCTGCCAGCGAGCGGTGCCGAACGCCAGGTCCTGGGTGAAACCGCGATCACGGTCTTCGACCTTGTCCAATTGGGTCGGCAAGGAGCTGTTGAGCGACGCTTTGCCGCTGAGCACGGCGGCAAGCGCCTTGGCGGCGGCCAGACGCGGGTTCATGAAGCCTCCACCGCTTGGCCGAGGACGCTGCCGACGGCGAATTTCTCACGTCGACTGTTGTACAGATCACTGAAGTTCAGTGCCTTGCCGCCGGGCAGTTGCAGACGGGTCAGGCACAGCGCCTGTTCGCCACAGGCCACGACGAGACCGTCCTTGCTGGCACCGAGGATCTGCCCCGCAGCGCCCTTCCCTTCGGCACAGTGGGCGGCCAGTACCTTCACCGCTTCGCCGTTCAAGGTGCTGTGGCAGATCGGCCACGGGTTGAAGGCGCGCACCAGTCGCTCCAGCTCGACCGCCGGACGGCTCCAGTCGATGCGGGCCTCGTCCTTGTTCAGTTTGTGGGCGTAGGTGGCGAGGCTGTCATCCTGCACTTCGCCTTCCAGCGTACCGGCGGCCAGGCCGGCAATGGCCTCGACCACGGCCGGCGGGCCGATCAGTGCGAGGCGGTCATGCAGGCTGCCACCGGTGTCTTCGGCGCCGATGGGGGTGGCGACCTTGAGCAGCATCGGCCCGGTGTCCAGGCCCGCCTCCATGCGCATCACGGTCACGCCGCTCTCGGCATCGCCCGCTTCCACGGCGCGCTGGATCGGCGCCGCACCGCGCCAGCGCGGCAGCAGCGAGGCGTGACTGTTGATGCAGCCCAGGCGCGGGATGTCCAGCACCACTTGGGGCAGGATCAGGCCATAGGCAACCACCACCATCAGGTCCGGCTTCAGCGCGGCCAGTTCGGCCTGGGCTTGCCCATCACGCAGGGTCGGCGGCTGCAACACCTGCAAACCGTTTTCCAGGGCCAGTTGCTTGACCGGGCTGGGCATCAGTTTCTGCCCGCGGCCGGCCGGCCGGTCCGGCTGGGTGTAGACCGCGATGACTTCATGGGGGCTGGCCAGCAGGGCCTTGAGGTGTTCGGCGGCAAACTCGGGAGTGCCGGCAAAGACGATGCGCAGTGGCTCAGTCATGGAAGCTCTCAATTAACAGCAGTCGCATAAAGAAAAAAGGCTTGCCGCGGCAAGCCTTTGAAGGGGGCATCAAGCATTCTGGCGATGGATCTTTTCCAGTTTCTTCTTGATCCGGTCACGCTTGAGGGTCGACAGGTAATCCACGAACAACTTGCCGTTGAGGTGGTCACACTCATGCTGGATGCACACCGCCAGCAACCCTTCGGCGACCAGTTCGTATGGCTGGCCGTCACGGTCCAACGCCTTGATTCTGACTTTCTGTGGACGGTCGACGTTCTCGTAGAAGCCCGGTACCGAGAGGCAACCTTCCTGGTATTGGTCCATCTCGTCGGTGAGGGTTTCGAACTCGGGGTTGATGAACACCCGTGGCTCGCTGCGGTCTTCGGAGAGGTCCATGACGACAATACGCTTGTGCACGTTGACCTGGGTCGCGGCGAGGCCGATGCCTGGCGCTTCATACATTGTTTCAAACATGTCATCGACCAACTGACGCACTTCGTCGTCCACTACGGCCACCGGTTTGGCAATCGTGCGCAGGCGCGGGTCCGGAAATTCGAGAATGTTCAAAATGGCCATAAGCTTGATAAATGCACGTGTGAGGTAAAGTCGGGTGGCTGGCCTGGCGTGTCTTGGGATGCAGGCTACCGTTGTAAAACGTTGCTCTTGCTACGGAGCGAGCCACGGGGGCTCTGGCGTTTTACGCGAACGCACATGATAAAGGGATTCACCGCATGAGGAAATCACTACTCGCCCTGCTGCTCCTGGCCTCGGCCGGTATCGCGCACGGGCAAGTGCAACTTCGGGAAGGTTTCCCGCAGCAATACACCGTGGTCGCTGGCGACACACTGTGGGACATTTCCGGCAAATACCTGCGCGAACCGTGGAAATGGCCCGAACTCTGGCAGGCCAACCCGCAGATCGACAACCCGAACCTGATTTACCCCGGCGATACCCTGTCACTGGTCTACGTCAATGGCCAGCCACGGCTGACCCTCAACCGCGGCGCCTCCCGGGGCACCATCAAGCTGTCGCCGCGTATCCGCAGCTCGCCGGTGGCCGATGCCATCCCGAGTATCCCGCTGCAAGCCATCAACAGTTTCCTGTTGAGCAACCGCATCGTCGACACGGCGGCGGATTTCAACAAGGCGCCCTATGTCGTCGCCGGCAATGCCGAACGGGTGCTCAGCGGCGCCGGGGACCAGATCTTCGCCCGCGGGGCATTCGACACAGACCAGTCGGCCTACGGCATCTTCCGCCAGGGCAAGGTCTACACCGATCCGAAGACCAAGGAGTTACTGGGCATCAATGCCGACGACATCGGCAGCGCCGAAGTCGTGGCCGCCGAGGGCGACGTCACCACCCTCACCCTGCAGCGCACCACCCAGGAAGTACGCCTCGGCGATCGGCTGTTCAGCGGCGAAGAACGCTCGATCAATTCGACGTTCATGCCCAGCGCGCCGAAAACGGACATCAACGGGCTGATCCTCGACGTGCCACGGGGCGTGACCCAGATCGGCGCATTGGATGTGGTCACCCTGAACAAGGGCCGGCGCGACGGGCTGGCCGAAGGCAATGTCCTGGCGGTGATGAAGACCGGTGAAACCGTGCGCGACCGCGTCACCGGCGAACCGGTGAAGATCCCCGACGAACGGGCCGGCCTGCTGATGGTGTTCCGCACCTACGACAAGCTCAGCTACGGCCTGGTGCTCCATGCCTCGCGCTCGCTGGCGGTGCTCGACAAGGTGCGCAATCCATAACGGGTCTCACAACTTACCAACAGAGTTATCCACAGCTTGTTCCGGTTCGAACGGAACCTATGACGATCAAGGATTGATCACATGACATTGCCTGAATGCCCCCCGGTTTCCCCTGCGGAACTGGAGGCTCGCCTGCGCCTGCACCGCTTGCCGGAGCTGGGACCCAAACGTTTCATGACCCTGATGGAGGCCTTCGGCTCGGCTTCCAAAGCCCTCAGCGCGCCGGCCAGCGCATGGCGGGCGCTGGGGTTGCCCGTGGCGAGCGCCGAAGCCCGGCGCAACCCGGAGGTGCGCGACGGCGCCGCCCACGCATTGGCCTGGCTGGAGGGTTCGGGCCAGCATTTGCTGATGTGGGACCAGCCTGACTACCCGGCGCTGCTGGCACAGATCAGCGATGCGCCACCGCTGCTGTTCGCCGCTGGCGACACTGCCATCCTGGAAAAACCGCAGCTGGCGATGGTGGGCAGTCGCCGGGCCTCGCGTCCGGGAATGGACACGGCAGCAGCGTTTTCCCGCAGCCTGGCCAGCGCCGGTTTTGTCATCACCAGCGGCCTGGCCCTGGGCATCGATGCGGCGGCTCATCAGGCGGCACTGGACGTTGGCGGGCACACCGTCGGGGTGCTGGGCACCGGGCTGGAAAATTTTTATCCACAGCGCAATCGTCGCTTGGCGGACGCGATGATTGCCCAAGGCAGCGCGGTGCTCTCGGAGTTTGCGTTGGACGCGCCGCCCCACGCCAGCCACTTTCCGCGCCGCAACCGGATCATCAGCGGTTTGTCCCTTGGCGTCCTGGTGGTCGAAGCCAGTGTCGCCAGCGGTTCGCTGATCACGGCGCGCCTGGCGGCGGAACAGGGGCGCGAGGTGTACGCCATTCCAGGCTCGATCCATCACCCGGGGGCCCGGGGTTGTCATCAATTGATCCGTGACGGTGCGGCGCTGGTGGAAACTGTCGAGCACATCCTCGAAGCCTTGCGTGGTTGGCAACGGCTGCCGCTGACCCTGGAACCGGAGCCTGTTACTCATCCGCTGTTGCGTCTGCTCCACGCCGCGCCGCTCACCAGCGAAGCGTTGGCCGAGGCCAGCGGCTGGGGATTGCCCAAAGTGCTGGCGGCGCTGACCGATCTGGAAATGGAGGGACGTGCCACGTCTGACAATGGCCGCTGGTTTGCGCGCACGCGCTAGGTTTTATAGGGAAGATCGGTAAACTGCGCACAGCCTTATCTTGTGTTGCGGAGAATCTTTCATGGTCAACAGTTGGCGTGTGCAACAAGCCGCGCGAGAAATTCGCGCCGGGGCGGTGATTGCCTATCCAACCGAAGCGGTATGGGGCCTGGGTTGCGATCCATGGAACGAGGAGGCGGTGGAGCGCCTGCTGGCGATCAAATCGCGGCTGCCCGATAAGGGGCTGATCCTGGTGGCGGATAACATTCACCAGTTCGACTTCCTGTTCGAAGACTTCCCCGACACCTGGATGGACCGCATGGCCAGCACCTGGCCGGGACCCAACACCTGGCTGGTACCGCACCAGAACCTGCTGCCGGAATGGATCACCGGGGTGCACGATACGGTTGCGTTGCGGGTCAGCGATCACCCCACCGTGCGGGACTTGTGTTCGCTGGTCGGGCCGCTGGTATCCACCTCGGCCAACCCCCAAGGCCGCCCGGCGGCGCGCACGCGGATTCGCGTCGAGCAGTATTTCCGCGGGCAGATCGACCTGGTACTCGGCGGCAACCTCGGCGGGCGCAAGAACCCCAGCGTGATTCGCGACCTGGCCACCGGAAAAGTGGTTCGGCCGGACTGAGCCCGGTCGCACCCTCCGGATTCAATACCTATCCAATGTGTGAGCGAGCCTGCTCGCGACAGCGCCGGGTCAGACGAATGAGTGTTGTCTGATACACCGCCATCGCGAGCAGGCTCGCTCCCACAGGGTTTGTGTTACCACAGACCCTATGCACACCACAGAGGTTTTGTGTTGCCACAGCACTTATGCACACCACCATTTCAAGGCAGCAGGATCGTCGACCCCGTCGTGCGCCGCGCCGACAATTCGGCCTGGGCCTTGGCCGCTTCCGCCAATGGATAACGCTGATTGATATCCACCGTGAGCTTGCCGCTGCTGATCATCGCGAACAGTTCATCAGCCATGCGCTGCAGGTTTTCGGCGTTGTTGGCGTAAGTCGCCAGGGTCGGGCGGGTTACGTACAGCGAGCCCTTTGCTGACAGAATCCCCAGGTTCACGCCGTCCACCGCCCCCGAGGCATTGCCGAAGCTCACCAGCAGGCCACGGGGCGCGACGCAATCGAGCGAGGTCAGCCAGGTGTCCTTGCCAACCCCGTCGTACACCACGGGCACTTTCTTGCCGTCAGTCAATTCCAGCACACGCTGTGCGACGTTTTCCTTGCTGTAATCGATGGTTTCCCAGGCGCCATGGGCTTTGGCAACGGCCGCTTTTTCCGCCGAGCTCACCGTACCGATCAGCTTCACGCCCAGGGCCTTGGCCCATTGGCAGGCCAGGGAGCCGACGCCGCCGGCAGCGGCATGGAACAGGATGGTTTCGCCGCCTTTGAGCTCATAGGTCTGGCGCAACAGATACTGCACCGTCAGACCCTTGAGCATGACGCCGGCAGCCTGTTCGAAGCTGATGGATTCAGGCAGATGCACCAGGTTGGCCTCGGGCAACACATGCACATCGCTATAGGCGCCCAGCGGACCGCTGCCATAGGCCACCCGATCGCCCACCTTGAACCGGGTGACCTCTGAGCCGACCGCCTCGACCACACCCGCCCCTTCGGCACCCAGACCCGAAGGCAGGGTTGGCGGTGGATAAAGGCCACTGCGGTAATAGGTGTCGATGAAATTCAGGCCGATGGCCCGGTTGCTCACGCGTACCTGCTGCGGGCCTGGCTCGGCAGGTTGATAGTCCACGTACTCAAGCACTTCGGGGCCGCCGTGGGAACTGAACTGGATACGTTTGGCCATCTTCATTCTCTCCTTGTCGCAGGACTTTTTATCAAGCCTGACATCGGACTCCTAAGCTTGACCTTCGTCAACTGTGGCGTGGGCAAGTGCGGTGGTATCCTGTGCGCCCATTGGCCACCGGCCCGCTGTACGCCGCGTAGCCCAGTCCTGATCAAAGGGGGTGTCATGACCACTCGCACCGAGGCCGTGAAAGCCTATCTGCTCGACCTGCAAGACCGCATCTGCGCTGCACTGGAAGCCGAGGACGGCGGCACTCGCTTCGTCGAAGACGCCTGGACCCGGCCTGCCGGCGGTGGCGGTCGCACCCGGGTGCTGGAGAACGGTACGGTCATTGAAAAGGGCGGGGTCAACTTTTCCCACGTCTTCGGCAGCGGTCTCCCACCCTCGGCCAGTGCCCATCGGCCGGAACTGGCCGGACGCGGTTTCGAAGCCCTGGGCGTGTCGCTGGTCATCCACCCGCACAATCCCCACGTGCCAACCTCCCACGCCAACGTGCGCTTTTTCAGCGCGGAAAAGGAAGGCGAAGAACCGGTCTGGTGGTTCGGCGGTGGCTTCGACCTGACGCCGTACTACGGCGTCGCCGAAGACTGCATTCACTGGCACCGCGTGGCCGAACAGGCCTGTGCGCCGTTTGGCCCGGAGGTGTATCCGCGCTACAAGGCCTGGTGCGACAGCTATTTCCACCTCAAGCATCGGAACGAACCCCGGGGTATCGGCGGCCTGTTTTTCGATGACCTGAACGAGTGGGGGTTCGATACCTGCTTCGCCTTCATCCGTGCGATCGGCGATGCCTACATCGAGGCCTACCTGCCCATCGTGCGCCGTCGCAAACACGAGCCGTTCACCGCCAAGCAACGAGAGTTCCAGGAGTTCCGCCGCGGTCGCTACGTGGAGTTCAACCTGGTCTACGACCGCGGCACCCTGTTCGGGCTGCAATCAGGCGGACGGACCGAGTCGATCCTGATGTCCTTGCCGCCGCAGGTACGCTGGGGTTACGACTGGAAAGCCGAGCCGGGCAGCGAAGAAGCACGCCTGACCGAGTACTTCCTGCAGGATCGCGATTGGCTGGCGCAGGCCTGAACGGAGACTGACCCGATGACCATGGACCGCTACGTTGTAATGGGTAATCCCATCGGCCACAGCAAGTCGCCGTTGATCCATCGCCTGTTTGCCGAACAGACCGGGCAAACACTGGACTACAGCACCCTTCTGGCCCCCCTGGATGATTTTGCCGGCTGCGCGCGGGAATTTTTCCGCGAGGGACGTGGAGCGAATGTCACCGTACCGTTCAAGGAAGACGCTTTCCGACTGGCCGACAGCCTGACCGAGCGGGCGCAGCGGGCCGGGGCAGTCAATACCCTGAGCAAGCTGGCCGATGGTCGTCTGTTGGGCGACAACACCGACGGGGCCGGGCTGGTGCGGGACCTGACCGTCAATGCCGGTTTCAGCCTCAAGGGCAAACGCATCCTGGTGCTGGGGGCCGGAGGCGCGGTACGCGGCGCCCTGGAGCCGCTGCTGGCCGAGGCGCCGGCGTCGGTGATCATCGCCAACCGTACGGTGGAAAAAGCTGAACTGCTGGCCGAATTGTTCGCAGACCTGGGCCCGGTTTCGGCCAGTGGTTTCGATTGGCTGCAGGAGCCGGTGGACTTGATCATCAACGCCACGTCCGCGAGCCTGTCAGGGGATGTTCCGCCGATTGCAGGAAGCCTGATCGAACCCGGCAAGACTGTTTGCTACGACATGATGTATGGCAAGGAGCCTACTTCGTTCTGCCGCTGGGCCCGCGAACAGGGCGCCGCGGTGGCGATGGACGGCCTGGGCATGTTGGCGGAACAGGCGGGTGAAGCGTTCTATCTGTGGCGCGGCGTGCGCCCGGACACCGCGCCGGTGCTGGCCGAATTACGCCGACAGCTGGCGCTGTAAACCCCTGTGGGAGCAAAGCTTGCTCGCGAGACAGACGCCTCGGTTTCCAACAGACCGGGGCGCTTTCATCGCGAGCAAGCTTTGCTCCCACAGCGCTGACCGTATCAATCCTCAAAGTGAATCGGGCACCTCTCCGGCCCTTCCAGCTTCTTCAATTCCTCCACCACATGGGGCTTGGCCTTGCGCAAGGTCAGGCTGCGCCCTTGAGCACCCAGACGGCGGGCTTCCTGGTGCAGCATTTCCACCCCTGAGTAATCGATGAAGTTGATTTGCTGGGCATCGATCACCACCCGTTGCCCTTGCAAGCGTTGCAGGCGCACCTGCAGATAATGACTGGCCCCGAAGAAGATCGAACCGCCGACCCGCAGGACATCCGCCTCGCCTTCGTGGGCATGGTGCACCCGCGGTTGTGACGTGCGCTTGAGGTAGAAAAACAGCGACACCAGCACACCGGCGTAAATAGCGGTTTGCAACTCCAGCAGCAACGTGGCCAGGCAAGTCAGGCTCATCACCACGAATTCGGCCGGGCTCACGCGGTACAACGCCCGGATGCCGCGATGGTCTACCAGCCCCCAGGCGATCAGCAGAATGCTGCCGGCCATCGCCGGAATCGGGATGTGCGAAATCAGTTTCGCACCCGCGACGGCAAACAAGGCGACCCACAGTGCCGAGAACACTCCGGCCAGGGGCGAACAGGCCCCTGCGTCGTAACTGAGGCCGGAACGGGTAAAGGAACCGGCCGACAGGGAGCCGGAGAAGAATCCGCCAACGATGTTGGAAAGCCCCTGCGCCCTGACCTCCTGGTTGGCGTCGAGCAATTGCCCGGAGCGCACCGACAACGAACGGGCAATGGACAGGCTGGTGACCAGCCCGAGCATCCCCACCGCGACGGCACCGGGGAGCAGGCGCAGCATCAGGTCCAGGTCCAGGGGCAGCGCAGTGAATGGCGGCAGGCGCCCGGCAAAGGCGCTGACCAGCGCCACATGCCCAAACATGGCCGGCCACAACCAGACCACCAGGCTGCTGATGACCAGGGTTATCAACAGACTCGGCCAGCGTGGCAGCAGCCGCTTGAGCAGCACACCCAGGACCAGCGTCACCAAGCCCAACAACAACGAAGGCTTGTCCACAGCCCCGAGGTGACTGAGCAACATCAGCACGCTCTTCAAGGCCGTGGCCTCGTTCGGCAGATCGAGCCCCATCAGGTTCGGCAACTGCCCCAGTGCAATCACCACCGCAGCGCCCAGGGTGAAACCGAGCACCACCGAGTGCGAGACGAAGTTCACCAAGGCGCCGAAACGCAACAGGCCCAACAACCATTGGAAAATGCCCGCCAGTACCGTCAGCAGCAGGATCAGAGTGATGTAGTCCTGGGTCGCAGGCATGGCCAGAGGGCTGACACTGGCGTACAGGACAATGGAGATCGCCGCCGTAGGACCGCAGATCAGATGCCATGACGACCCCCACAGGCAGGCAATCAGCACCGGCACGATCGCGGCGTACAAGCCGTACTCAGGGGGCAGACCGGCAATCAGGGCGTAGGCAATGGACTGCGGCAACGCCAGGATCGCACCGCTTAAACCCACGATCAGGTCACGGCTAACGCTGGCCCGGGTCTGCCGGGGCAGCCAGCTCAGGAAAGGGAACAGTGAATGGCGGGTGGGGATTGCCATGGGGCCTCAAGGATGGGGGTTGAGAACAAGAGTATCAGGACCAGGCACCGTTCTCCCTGTGGCGAGGGGATTTATCCCCTCGCCACAAAAGTGCTCCGGATCACCTTCTGAGGGCTTATCCGGAGCACACGGGTCATCAGAGCTTGGCCTTCACCGCCGCCAACGCCTCCTGGCCATCCATCGTCTTCACGCCATCCAGCCATTTGTCCAACACCGCCGGGTTGGCCTTGATCCAGGCCTGGGCCGCCTCGGCATTGCTGAGCTTCTTGTTCGCCACGTCAGCCATGATGCTGTTTTCCATTTCCTGAGTGAAGCTCAGGTTGGTCAACAGCTTGCCCACGTTCGGGCAGGCCTGTGCATAACCTTTGCGGGTCAGGGTATAGACGCTGCCCGTATCGCCGAAGTACTTCTCGCCGCCCTTGAGGTAATGCATTTTCAGTTGCACGTTCATCGGGTGTGGCGTCCAGCCGAGGAAGGTCACGAATTTCTGTTTCTTCACGGCCCGGGCCACTTCGGCCAGCATCGCCTGCTCGCTGGACTCCACCAGTTTCCACTCGCCCATGCCGAAATCGTTGGTCTTGATGATCTCCTTCAGGGAGAGGTTTGCCGGCGCGCCGGAACCGATGCCGTAGATTTTCTTCTCGAACTTGTCGGCGAACTTGTTCAGGTCGGCAAAGTTATGCACACCAGCGTCCCAGACGTAGTCCGGAACGGCCAGGGTGAATTCGGTGCCGTCCAGGTTCTTGGCCAGCTGCGTGACATCCCCGTTAGCTACGAATTTGTCATAGAACCCCTGCTGCGCCGGCATCCAGTTGCCCAGGAACACATCGACCTGGCCATCCTTGAGGCCGCCGAAAGTGATCGGCACCGCCAGAGTGTCAACCTTGGGCTTGTAGCCCATGCCCTCCAACAGGAAACCGGTGATGGCATTGGTCGCCGCGATATCGCTCCAACCCGGGTCAGCCATCTTTACCGTCTCGCAGCTCTGCTCGGCCCACGCCGAAGCGCTGCTCAACGCCAACAGCCCAGCGGCCAGTACTGTGGATAACTTTTGCATGTGCTTCCCCTTACGTTATTGGTTTTGGCAGGGTTGTGGATAACGGGCCTTGCGCTCCAGATCGTCGAGGTCGATGTGGTTACGCATGTATTGCTGACTGGCATCCACCAGCGGCTGGTGATCCCAGCTCTTGAGTTTGCCCAGGGTCAGCGCCTGGGCGACGAAACGACGGCGCCGCTGGCTGGCGAGCACTTGGCGATGAATGGTCGGAATGTCCCACTTGGCCCTGGCTTCAGCGAGAAACGCGGCGAACAGGGTTTGGTGCTCCGGTGATTGGCTGAGATCTTCCAGTTCCCTGGGGTCGTTACGGACTTCGAACAACAGGCACGGATCATCTTCGCTGTAGATGAATTTCCACTGGCCGCGGCGGATCATCATCAACGGGCTGATGGTGCCCTCGGCCATGTATTCACCAAAGACTTCATCGTGCCCGCCCTGCCCTTGCAGGTGCGGCACCAGCGACCGGCCGTCCAGCGGCAAGCCGGGCTCCAGCGTGCCACCGGCCAGCTCCACCAGGGTAGGCAACAAGTCGGCGGTGGAAACCGCCGCGCTGACCCGGCCGCTGGCAAATTGACCCGGCGCGCTGACCAGCAGCGGCACCCGCGCCGACATCTCAAACCAGTGCATTTTGTACCAAAGGCCTTTTTCGCCGAGCATATCTCCATGATCGCCGGAGAATACGATGATCGTATCCTCCATCAGGCCGGTGTCCTCAAGGGTCTGCAGCAGCTTGCCAATGTTGCTGTCGATGTAGCTGCAAGCGCCGAAGTAGGCCCGGCGGGCATCGCGAATCTTATCCACAGGTAGCGATTTGTCCCACAGGTCATAGACCTTCAGCAATCGCTGGGAGTGTGGGTCGAGCTCGGTCTGCGCCGGTGTTTGCGGCAGTGGGATGTCGTTGTCGTCATACAGATCCCAGAACGCCTTGGGAATCGTGTACGGGTCGTGTGGATGAGTCATCGACACGGTCAGGCAGAACGGTTGGTCGCCGTCCTCACGAATGTGGTCGAACAGGTACTGCTGCGCCTTGAACACCACTTCTTCGTCGAAATCCAGCTGGTTGGTGCGCACGCACGGCCCGGCCTGCAACACCGACGACATGTTGTGGTACCAGCTCGGCCGCACGTCCGGCTCATCCCAGTTCACGGCCCAACCGTAGTCGGCCGGATAAATGTCGCTGGTCAGGCGCTCTTCGTAGCCGTGCAGCTGGTCCGGCCCGCAGAAGTGCATCTTGCCGGAAAGCGCCGTGCGGTAGCCCAGGCGCCGCAGGTAATGGGCATATGTCGGGACGTCGGCCGGAAAATCCGCCGCGTTGTCATAGGCGCCGATCTTGCTCGGCAACTGGCCGCTCACCAGGGTAAAGCGCGACGGCGCACACAGCGGACTGTTGCAGTACGCAGCATCGAACACCACGCCCTGGTCGGCCAGGCGCGACAGATTCGGCAGCTTGATCGGCGAAGGACCGTAGATCGGCAACATTGGCGCGGCCATCTGATCGGCCATGATGAAAAGAATGTTCTTGCGCTTCATGTAATCGCGGCATTCCATAGTGAGCGGTTATGCGAAATTGCTGCGATTGAGCATGTCCCCCCAACCTATTGGGGTAAAGCCCATGCAGGATAATGACTAGGATAAGCACAGCTTATGTATGACGCCTTGGGTGACCTGTCCCTGGATCTATTTCGGGCCTTCGAAGCCGCGGCCCGGCAACGAAGCTTTACGGCGGCCGCCATTGAGTTGGGTACTACACAACCGGCCATCAGCCAGCAGATCAAACGCCTGGAGGAACAGCTCGGCACGCGGTTGTTCGATCGCATTTACCGTGGCATTGAACTGACCGAGGCCGGGACGACGCTGTTCGAACAAGTTCAGGCAGGTTTGCAGAATATCGACGCGGGATTGAGCGCAATCACCGCTCAACATCAGCATGAGGTGTTGCAGGTCGCCACCGATTTCGCCTTCGCCGCCTACTGGCTGATGCCGCGCCTGCATCGTTTTCACGCCGCCAACCCGCAGGTGGACGTTAGCCTGGTGACCAGCGAGCGCAACCACAACATGTTGCGCACCGATATCGATGTTGCCGTGCTGTTCGGCGATGGTCGCTTCAAACAGGGTGAAAGTCGCTGGTTGTTCAGCGAAGAAGTCTTTCCGGTGTGCAGCCCGTTGCTGCTCAAGGAACGCCCCCTGCCCTTGCCCGCCCAGGCCTTGTCGGAGTTCCCCCTGTTGCACCTGCGCAGCGGCAACAGCAGTCACTGGTTCGACTGGAATGGCGTCTTCCGCGAGTTGGGCATCACCTCACCACCGGCGCCAGGGCAACTGCGTTTCGACAACTACACCTTGCTGATCCAGGCGGCGATTGGCGGACAAGGTGTTGCCATCGGTTGGCGCCACCTTGTGGATAACTTATTGGCCCAGGGCCTGTTGTGTCGTCCCATCGCCGAGACGGTGCTGTCGCGCCTGGGGTATTACGTGGTCCTGCCCCAGCGTAAACGGCGTGGGGCACTGATCCGACAGTTTGTGGACTGGCTGATGGAAGAACAGGCCAACAGCGGCGAGTCGCTCACGGGGTTGCCGTTGCCGTCCATTGCTGTTTGAGATGTGCGGGTGAAGGCACTTCCATAGCCAAAGAAAAACTACTGTGGCGAGGGGATTTATCCCCGCTGGGGCGCGAAGCGGCCCTGTTTTTTTTGGGCTGCTTCGCAGCCCAGCGGGGATAAATCCCCTCGCCACAAACAGCAATCCTCACCACAGGTTTTGCACGGTCGTCAGGTGGCGGCTACAAAGCTGACATGCTGGCCCACGTGCAGATTCAAGCGCAGCTCATCGGCAATGCCGACGGCCACCCGGTTGAGCCGCTCCAGGGACTCGGCCATACCCGGCTCCAGACTGGTGCTGACCTGGGTGAAATGCTCGATGCCCAACCCGGCGGCAGCATAAGGCGAGTTGATGAGGGTCCATTGCAATCTGCTGTTTCGCAGGGCATCGAGGATTTCCTCGGCGGCATGACGCTGCAAATCATCTTCGCCCTCCTCCTCGTCGAGCACGGCGAAATCGCCCACCAGAAACAGCCGGGTAATGTTCACCGCCTGCATCCCGGCGATCAGCGCATCCACCGCCAATACCTGCTCCACCGGGCCCGGAACCAGCGTGCGCTCCACGTGCTCGCTGTTCATCGGCAGCCCCGGCGCATTAAGCAGACAGACCACCGCATCGGCGCCGGCAACGCTTTGCTTGACCCGCTCGGGGTCGTAGAGGTCCCCCGTCTTGGTCCGCAGGCCCGGACGCGGCGCCAAGGCCGTGAGATCATCGAGAACGGCAATGACTTCATGCTGGCGTCGCAGCATTTCAGCCATCAACGCACTTCCGAGGCTGCTCATGGCACCATAGAGCACCATTTTGATCACCGGGGTTTCGGCGTTTTTCATGGCTGTTTTTCCCTTTTTTTTACCGCGTGTAAGCCTCTGACCTGCGGGAAACGGCGAGGGTTCGCAAGGAGTGACAATGCAACGGATCAAGGGCTACCACGCCCACGTTTACTTCGATGCCAGCACCATCGACCAGGCACGGGTACTGTGTGAGGAAGCGTCGCGTCTGTTTCCGCTGAAAATGGGCCGCGTCCACGAGCGCCCCGTCGGCCCCCATCCAGACTGGAGCTGTCAGTTGTCGTTCGATCCGCAGTACATCGGCGTGGTACTGCCGTGGCTGGCGCTCTATCGCAAAGGGCTGGTGATCTTTCTTCACCCGAACACCGGCGATGAGCTGGCAGACCACACCGACCATGCGATCTGGATGGGGGCGATGCGGCCGTTGGATCTTTCGGTGTTCTGAAATGTACTGAGACAGGACGACCTGTGGGAGCAAAGCTTGCTCGCGACAAGGGGCACTCGATATGCAGGACGAGCGCGTCAGCTTCATCGCGGGCAAGCCTTGCTCCCACTGCCTTGCTCCACTGCCTTGCTCCCACAGCCTTGCTCCCGCAGACCCCGACCAGCGGAAAAAAACCATTGCCTGCGGCGAAAGCTGGCTGAAAGCTTGCGCGATTAGGATCGCCTCACTACCGGCAAAAGACCGGTGGCCAGAAACGGGTCTCCACGACCCGCTTGGCCGTTTTAACAACAACAATGGTGATTCTGATGTCCGCTGCTACCCGTCCAGTTGCACCCACTCCATTCGTCCGCCTCGTGTCTCACGTTCTGCGCTGACCTGTCCGGTTCGCCTTAACCTCGCCGCGCCACGCCTGGAGTATTTCCCATGCTGACTTTCCTTGGCTTCGCCATGGTCATCACGTTCATGTTCCTGATCATGACCAAGCGCCTGTCCGCGCTGATCGCCCTGATCATCATTCCGATCCTGTTCGCTCTGTTCGGTGGCTTTGCGCCGAAGATCGGCCCGATGATGCTCGAAGGCATCACCAAGCTCGCCCCGACCGGGGTCATGCTGATGTTCGCGATTCTCTATTTTGCCCTGATGATCGACTCCGGCCTGTTCGACCCGGCCGTGCGCAAAATCCTCAAGCTGGTCAAGGGTGACCCGCTGAAAGTTTCGGTCGGTACCGCCGTTCTGGCGCTCGTCGTTTCCCTCGATGGTGACGGCGCGACCACTTACATGATCTGCGTGGCCGCGATGCTGCCACTCTACAGCCGCATCGGCATGAGCCCTAGAATCATGGCCGGCCTGATCATCCTCGCTGGCGGCGTCATGAACATGACCCCCTGGGGCGGCCCGACGGCCCGCGCGGCCAGTGCGTTGCACGTGGATCCATCCGACATCTTCGTGCCGATGATTCCTGCAATGGCGTTCGGTGTGGTGGCGATCCTGGCGATTGCCTACATGTACGGCAAACGCGAACGTGCGCGCCTGGGTGAATTGCACCTGGCCCATGATGAAATCGACCATAGCGAAATCAGCGTTTCCCAGTTCCCTGACGCCCGCCGTCCAAAGCTGATCTGGTTCAACGGTGCCTTGACCCTCGCCCTGATGTGCGCCCTGATCGCCGGCCTGTTACCGCTGCCGGTGCTGTTCATGGTGGCCTTCAGTATCGCGATGATCGTCAACTACCCGTGCCTGCAACAGCAGAAAGACCGCGTTGCGGCGCACGCCGGCAGCGTACTGGCGGTGGTCGGGCTGATTTTCGCGGCAGGTATCTTCACCGGTATCCTGTCCGGTACCGGCATGGTCGACGCCATGTCCAAGAGCCTGCTGGCGGTGATCCCGGACTTCCTCGGTCCGTACCTGGCGGTGATTACCGCACTGGCGAGCATGCCGTTCACGTTCTTCATGTCTAACGATGCATTTTATTACGGGGTGTTACCGGTTCTCGCCGAAGCCGCCAGCCACTATGGCATCACTGCGGTGGAAATGGCCCGTGCCTCGATCGTCGGCCAGCCCGTCCACCTGTTGAGCCCGCTGGTTCCGTCCACCTACCTGCTGGTGGCCCTGGCCGGGATCGAGTTCGGTGATCACCAGCGTTTCACCCTGAAGTGGGCAGTGCTGGTTTGCCTGTGCATAATGGTCGCCGCCTTGCTGATGGGGATCTTTCCGCTGTTCAGCACTCTATAAAAGCAATGCCCGCAGCGTCGCCGCTTTGCTCAACCCGAAGCGCGCCGCGGCCTAACACTCGTTCAAAGGAACTCACATGGAATGGCTGACCAACCCGGAAATCTGGGTTGCCTTCTTTACCCTGACCGCCCTGGAAATCGTCCTGGGCATCGATAACATCATCATGATCTCGATCCTGGTCAGCCGCATGCCCAAGCACATGCAGGCGCGCACCCGGATCTTCGGTCTGGCCCTGGCCATGATCACGCGGATCCTGTTGCTGCTGTCCATCACCTGGGTTATGCGCCTGACCGCCGATTTGTTCGAAGTGTTCGGCCAGGGCATCTCCGGTCGCGACCTGATCCTGTTCTTCGGTGGCCTGTTCCTGCTGTGGAAAAGCTCCCAGGAGATGTACCACGCGCTGGAAGGCGACGACGAAAGCGACGATCAGCCTTCGGGCAAGGGTGGCAACTTCCTCTACACCATCATCCAGATCGCGATCATCGACATCGTGTTTTCCCTGGACTCGGTCATCACCGCCGTCGGTATGGTCTCCCATGTGCCGGTGATGGTGGCGGCGATCATCGTGGCCGTACTGGTGATGATGCTGGCCTCGGGCACCATCAGTGAGTTCATCGACAAGCATCCATCGCTGAAGATGCTGGCGCTGTCGTTCCTGCTGGTGGTCGGTACCGTGCTGATCGCCGAGTCGTTCGACGTCCACGTGCCCAAAGGCTACGTCTACTTCGCCATGGCGTTCTCCCTGGCCGTGGAGGCGATCAACATCAAGATGCGCACCGCGATTGCGCGCAAGCGCAAGCAGCAGGATCCGGTGAAACTGCGCAAGGATGTTCCGGGTCAATAACTGGACGGAGCAATGAACGAAGGGGCTCTTGGAGCCCCTTTTTCATGCCCGCAGGAAAGTTGCCCTGGACCCCGGACCTGTGGGAGCGAGCCTGCTCGCGATAGCGTCCTTTCAGTCACAACAGTATCGATTGACACACCGCTATCGCGAGCAGGCTCGCTCCCACAGGGTTTGCGGTGCTTTTCATGACAGATTTGTTTCAAACGACTCTTTAGCTGTGCAATGCTGGCGTCCGAACCGTTCGCCAACTACAGCTTAAGTACAACGAAGAACGATGTGGCATCGTCAACTTGTCTCTTTGAGACACTAACAGGGGGCCTCTCATGCTGACCCTGCTGAATCTACTCTCTGCCGTGGCCATGCTGATCTGGGGTACGCATATCGTCCGTACCGGCATCCTGCGTGTCTATGGCTCCAACCTGCGCCACGTCATCGGCCAGAACATGTCTCGACGCTGGCTGGCATTTGTCGCCGGTATCATGGTCACCGCCATGGTCCAGAGCAGCAACGCCACGGCCATGCTGGTCACCTCGTTTGTCGGCCAGGGGTTGATGGCGCTGACCCCTGCCCTGGCGACCATGCTCGGCGCCGACGTCGGCACGGCGTTGATGGCCCGGGTGCTGACCCTCGACTTGTCGTGGTTATCGCCGCTGCTGATTTTCCTCGGAGTGATTTTTTTCCTGTCGCGTAAACAGACCCGCGTCGGGCAAATGGGCCGCGTCTCCATCGGCCTGGGCCTGATCATCCTCGCGCTGCAATTGATCGTCGAAGCCGCCGCGCCCATCACCCAGGCCCAAGGCGTGAAGGTGATATTTGCCTCACTGACCGGCGACATCCTGCTCGATGCGTTGGTGGGTGCGCTGTTCGCCATGATTTCCTATTCGAGCCTGGCCGCCGTGCTGCTGACCGCCACACTGGCCGGCGCAGCCGTGATCAGCCTGCCGGTGGCCATCGGCCTGGTGATCGGCGCCAACATCGGCAGCGGCGTGCTGGCATTTCTCAGCACCAGCATGCAGAACGCCGCCGGACGTCAGGTGGCGCTGGGCAGCCTGCTGTACAAGCTGATCGGATTGTTGCTGATCATTCCAGCGCTCGACCCGCTGGTGGGGTGGCTGGACAGCCTGGATTTCAGCCCCCAGGAAACCGTCATCGGCTTTCACCTGTTCTACAACTCCGTGCGTTGCCTGGTGCTGCTGCCCAGCGTCGCGCCGATGGCCAAGCTGTGCGCCTGGCTCCTGCCGGAGCGCGCCGAAACCAATGGCACGGCCAAGCCCCGGCACCTGGATCCCACGGCCCTCGTCACGCCGAGCCTGGCCCTGGCGAACGCAGCCCGGGAGACATTGCGCATCGGCGACCTGATTGAAAACATGCTCGAAGCCATGCTCGACGTGCTGCGCGGCCAGCAGACGGCGCTCACTCAGGAAGTTCGGGGCGTGGGCGATGATGTCGAGGTACTGTGCAGTGCCATCAAGTTGTACATGGCCCAAATGCCCCGCGAAGACCTCAGTGAGCAGGACAGCCGGCGATGGGCAGAGATCATTGAGCTGGCGATCAACCTGAAGCTCGGCAGCGACCTCATCGAACGTATGCTGCGCAAGGTCCAGCAGCAGAAGACCTCGCAACGCCTGTCCTTTTCCGAGGTGGGCCTGGAAGAATTGGCAGGGCTGCACAGCCATTTGATCGCCAACCTGCGACTGGGCTTGTCGGTGTTCCTCAGTGGCGATCGGGAAAGCGCCCGTCAGTTGCTGCGCGAGAAACGGCGCTTTCGCGCCCAGGAAAGGCGGATGGCCCATGCCCATGTCAGTCGCTTGCAGCGCAAGATCGTACAAAGCCTGGAGACCAGTGCCCTGCACCTGGAGCTGATTGCTGATATGCGACGTCTCAACTCGCTGTTCTGCGGCAGCGCCTATGTGGTGCTGGAAACTGCCGAAATCGGTGCCTTGGCGGCGGATGAAATATCCGACATCACCCACTCGCCTTGAACATCTGACGTATTGTTCAGTCAGTAGGGTTGGACTGTCAGTCGCCAGGAAGCCGTTTATGCGTGGTCTGTTATTCGCTCTTTTCTTGTTCGGTTCGCTGCCTGCGGTAGCCCTCGACCGGTTCCAGGTCGAGGGCTACACGCTGCCCAACGGTATGCAGTTGCTGCTCAAGCCCGGTAGCGAACGCGGTCACGTCGCCATCCGGCTGGTGGTCGGCGTGGGCCTGGATGACTTCAGCTGCGCCGACAAGGAACTGCCGCACCTGCTCGAACATGCGCTGTTCAGCGGGATCGACGAGGGCGGCGAAGGCGCCTTGGAAGAACGGATGCAGGCACTGGGCGGCGAATGGAATGCCTTCACCAGCAATGCCGACACCACCTTTGTCATCGAGGCGCCGGCGAGCAACCAGCGCAAGATCCTCGATCTTCTGCTGGCGGTGCTGACGCGCACCCGCATCGACGAGAAGGCCCTGGAGGCGGCGAAACAGGTAGTTGAACGCGAGGACGGCGGCCACTACACCCACCTGCAACGCTGGCTCGACCGCCAGGACCTGGGACACAAGGCCAGCAACCAGTTGGCAGTGGAACTGGGCCTGCGTTGCGCGGAACGGGCCGAGGTCGAGCACCACACTCTCGCCCGGCTCGAACAGGTTCGCAAGGCCTGGTATGCACCGAACAACATGACATTGATCGTGGTCGGCGACCTCGATCGCTTGCTGCCGGCCTACCTGGAGCGCACCTACGGCACACTCAAACCAGTCGAACCCAGCGTCCATGAGGCATTGCCACAGATCCGCTACAGCGCCGTGACCAAGCGCAACCTGATCCGCAGCCTGGTGGGTGATGGCGCCAAGCTGCACTGGTTGTTCCCCGAGCCGGTACTGGAACAGCAACACGACGAAACCTTCGACCTGCTCAAGAACTATCTGGACTGGGCCCTCTATCGCCAGCTGCGCCTGGCCCGGGGCCTGTCCTATGGGCCATGGGTGGAGCGGGAGGTGTTCGGCGGCGTCGGTTTCCTCAGCCTGAACGCGGACCTGGCTCGTGAGGACCTGCCGCAAGCCGAGCAGGCGCTCGAAGAATTGCGCAGGTCGTTACTCAAGGACGGGCTGGACCCTGACAGCTTCATGCGCATCAAGCGCGCAGCCATCGCCCACCAGACCTGGGCGGTTCAAGGTAACAGTGCGCTGGCCGATTATTACTGGGGCGCCCTGGGCGACTATGAAGACGGCCGCTTCGCCAACCCGGCCGTGCGCTTGCAGGGGGTGAGCCTGGAACAAGCCAACCAGGCCCTGCGCGAACTACTCAAGGACCCGGGCTACCTGCGCATCGAGAAGCCGCTGCTCAGTGATGATGAGCTGGTGTGGGGGGTGAGCGGCCTGCTGGGGTTGTTGCTGCTGGGGCTGGTGGTGTGGCGGCTGCGTCGCCGGGTTTGAGGCAACAAGGCGTGAAGACGCAAAGCCGGTGGGAGCAAGGCTTGCCCGCGATGAAGTTGATGAAGTCTTTCTGAATAGCATCGCCTGCGTCGCGAGCAGGCTTTGCTCCCACAGTCCCTGACCACAGAAGCGGATGAGAGCCTCGCCATGCAGGTGCCTGGACGATACTCTGTCGGGGATATTTCCTACGACTTACTGTGAAACCGCCTAATGCAGACCCTGACTCATTACATCCAGCGCATCCTTGAACTGATGAAGCGCTACCCAGGGGTCATTGCGCTCGGCGGTTTCATCTCCGGTGCCGGCAGTTTCATACTGGTGGACCGCCAGCAGGGCCTGGCAACCTGGATCGCCATCCTGATGCTGGTGAGCTGGCTCTGGCTGATGCTGGAAAACAGCCTGACCCGGCTGTTCACACGCATTTTCAAGCGGGAAATACCGCAGCCGTTGCTGCGTTACGCCACACAGATGATTCATCAGGAAAGCCTGTTTTTTGTCCTGCCGTTTTTCCTGATCACTACCACCTGGAACAGCAGCCAGCTGATTTTCACCGGGTTGCTGGGGGCGTCAGGGCTGATTTCGATCACCGATCCGCTGTATTACAAATGGCTGGCGCCCCGACGCTGGGCGTTCCTGGCATTGCACACGCTGACGCTGTTCGCCGCCCTGCTCACCGCGCTGCCGATCATCATGCACCTGACCACCGACCAGAGCTTCAAGCTGGCGCTGGGCATCTCCATGCTGTTGTCGTTCCCGAGCCTGGCTTCGATCTTTCCGATCCGCACGGTGCGCAACGCGCTGGCGATTCTGTGCATCACCCTGGGGATTGGCGCTGTCGGATGGATGCTGCGTTCCTGGGTACCACCGGCCACCCTGTGGATGACCGAAGTGGCGATCAGCAC
Source organism: Pseudomonas corrugata (assembly GCF_001269905.1). Classification (GTDB taxonomy): domain Bacteria; phylum Pseudomonadota; class Gammaproteobacteria; order Pseudomonadales; family Pseudomonadaceae; genus Aquipseudomonas; species Aquipseudomonas corrugata. The sequence goes on from NZ_LHVK01000007.1 coordinate 81,813, forward strand.
ACAGTTGGAGGACCGCACACCCGGCGACAGCCTCAAGGAAGTCAGCGCCGCCCAGATCCGCGGCAACGGCCTGTATGCCTATACCGCCATCAATGCACCGCGGGGGCTGGACGAACGGATCTATCACGTGTGGCAGTTCAACGGCAAAGAAGTGGACCGCATCGCCCTGGACATTCATGGCGGGCGCAAGGAAGGTTATCGCGCCTGGACCCACAAGCAGAACTTCCCGGACAACCCGACGGGCAAATGGCAGGTACGGGTACTGACAGAAAACGGACAGATGATCGGGGTGCTGCGCTTCAACGTAACCGAATGAGCAGGATAAGCCCTGATACCAGTCAGTTAAGGATCAAACGACGCAAAACCCGTGGGAGCAAAGCTTGCTCGCGATTGCGGTAAGTCAGTCAGCAACAATGTGACTGGTCTGTCGCTATCGCGAGCAAGCTTTGCTCCTACATTAGGTTTGTGGCTTGACAGACTTGCATTAGGGCAAGCCCACTCCCACAGAAACTCGTTGTCAGCCGAAGAACCAGTAGCAGACCCCGATGGCCCCCAGCACACCGGCCAACTCCGCCAGCAGCGCACAGCCCACCGCATGCCGCGCCCGCTGGATGCCCACGGCACCGAAGTACACCGCCAGGACATAGAACGTGGTCTCGGTGCTGCCCTGGACGGTCGCCGCCAACAGGGCCGGGAAACTGTCCACGCCGGAAGTCTTCATGGTTTCAATCAGCATCGCCCGTGCGGCGCTGCCGGAGAACGGCTTGACCATGGCAGTCGGCAAGGCGTCGACAAAACGTGTATCCCAGCCGGCCCACTGCACCAGGTGCCGAATACCATCCAGACCAAAATCCAGTGCCCCCGAAGCCCGCAATACACCGACCGCGCACAGCATCGCCACCAGGTAAGGCAGCAAGCTCTTGGCAACGTCGAACCCCTCCTTGGCACCCTCGATAAACGCTTCGTACACCTTGACCTTGCGCAGGGCTCCCACCACCAGGAACAGGATGATCAGGCCGAACAGCGTCAAGTTGCCGAGGATCGAGGACAGGCTCGCCAGGGCCGTCGCCGAGAGCGTCGCCAGCAACGCCATGAAACCGCCCAGCGCCAGCGCACCAGGGATCAGATAAGCCAGCACCACCGGATCCCATAGACGCAGGCGTTGCATGAATGCCACCGACAACAGCCCCACCAGGGTGGAACAACTGGTGGCGAGCAGGATCGGCAGGAACACCAGGGTCGGGTCCGGCGCGCCTTGCTGGGCGCGGTACATGAAGATCGTCACCGGCAGCAACGTCAGCGACGAGGCATTGAGCACCAGGAACAGGATCTGTGCGTTGCTGGCGATGGTCGGGTTGGGATTCAGGTCCTGCAAGGCGCGCATGGCCTTCAGGCCGATGGGGGTAGCGGCGTTGTCCAGGCCCAGGCCGTTGGCGGCGAAATTGAGCGTAATCAGGCCAATGGCCGGATGGCCCGGCGGCACTTCCGGCATCAGCCGCAGGAACAGCGGGCCGAGGGCCTTGGCCAGCCAGTCGACGATGCCGGCCTTTTCGGCTATTCGCAGGAATCCCAGCCACAGGGTCAAGGTACCGAACAGCACGACCATCACCTCCACCGACAGCTTGGCCATGGCAAAGATGCTTTCCACCATCGCCGCGAAGATGCCGGCGTTGCCACCCACCAGCCACTGCATCAGCGCCGAGACGGCCGCCACGATAAAGAAGCCAAGCCACAGGCCATTGAGCATCGGTTAAATCCCCCGGAAGATGCCGCGAATAATAGCGGGGCCAGCAGAAACGACAAACCCCGGATTTCTCCGGGGTTCAGACAGGGTACACAGAGCATTCGTTGTGGGAGCAAAGCTTGCTCGCGATCAGCGAAAGGTCTGCTGGCTCAATGTGGCTGACAGATTTCTATCGCGAGCAAGCTTTGCTCCACAGGTATTTTTGCTCTCACCAACATCTCGGATCAGCGACTGGAAGGCTCGCCGGCCGGCAGCGGCTCCTTGCTGCGCCAGTGCGGCAGGGAATTCCAGTAGCGCTGGCCCTTGGCATCATCGTACATGCCTTCCCAGCGAGAGATGACCAGCACGGCCAGGGCGTTGCCGATCACGTTCAATGCGGTACGGGCCATGTCCATGATGCGGTCGACACCGGCGATGAAGGCCAGGCCTTCCAGCGGGATACCGACGCTGCCCAGAGTTGCCAGCAATACCACGAAGGACACGCCCGGCACGCCGGCGATACCTTTGGAGGTGACCATCAACGTCAGCACCAGCAGCAATTGCTGGCTGATGGACAGATCGATGCCATACAACTGGGCAATGAAAATCGCCGCGATGCTCTGGTACAGCGTCGAACCGTCGAGGTTGAACGAGTAACCGGTCGGCACCACGAAGCTGCAGATGGCTTTCGGAGCCCCGTAGGCTTCCATCTTCTCGATGACACGCGGCAACACGGTTTCGGAGCTGGCGGTGGAGTAGGCCAGTACCAGTTCATCCTTGAAGATACGCATCAGCTTGAGCACCGAGAAGCCGAACAGGCGGGCGATCAGCCCCAGCACCACGAAAGCGAAGAAGGCAATGGCGACATAAACCAGGATCACCAGTTTCGCCAGCGGCAGCAGAGACGCGAAACCGAAGTTGGCCACCGTCACCGCAATGAGCGCGAAAACGCCGATCGGGGCGTACTGCATGATCATGTGGGTGACTTTGAACATGCTTTCCGACACGCCCTGGAACATTTTCACCAGCGGCTCGCGCAGGTCCGATTGCAGGCTGGAAAGACCCAGGCCGAACAGTACGGAGAAGAAAATGATCGGCAGCATCTCGCCGCGGGTCAGCGCCGCGAAGATGTTCGACGGGATCAGATTGAGAATGGTCTGGACGAAGGCATGCTCATGCTGCACTTCGGCGGCCGTGGCCTGATACTTGGAAATATCCACCGTGCCCAGAGTGCTCATGTCGATGCCACTGCCTGGATGGAAGAAGTTGGCCAGCAACAGACCGACGACAATGGCGATGGTGGTGACGATTTCAAAGTAGAGGATCGTCTTGAGGCCGATTCGCCCGAGCTTCTTCGCATCACCGACCCCGGCAATGCCGACGATCAGCGAGGAGATCACGATCGGGATCACGATCATCTTGATCAGACGGATAAAGATATCGCCCGCCGGTTGCAGCACGTTGCTGATCCACCAGGCCTTCTCGGCACTGAAATGGTTGAGCAGCGCGCCCAGCGCAATCCCGAGCACGAGACCGATGAGGATCTGCCAGGCGAGGCTTAATCTTGCCTTCTTCATATCATTACCCTTACTTCGATTGGACTCGGACAGAAGCGCAAATCGAACCGCCAATGGCGATACAAGTCGTGCTCCCGCCCCCGTATAAGGTCACCCGAGCGCGCGCTGGCGGCTTACTGGCGGGCGAAAAAAGGCGCAACTATTGCGATGCGAGGGGGGATCGTCTAATGCCGTAAACGCCTACCCTATGCCGAATCGGCATAGGATTTTCAAAACAAAACCTGCGTCCCAAACGGTTCGAATGCGACATTTCAGCAGGCATAAATGCCGTGAACCGGCGGTTTCAGCGTAGCCGGGCTTTGTTTCATCCGCCGGTAAAACCGACGAACCGGGCAGCCGAAAGCGACCGCAATGGCCGGAAAGCTCTCCGATATACGGTCAGACGTCAGGAAAGAGATGGAAGTGACAGGACAAAATGCCGCATCGGATCTGTGATCATGAGGTGCTGAGAACAAGCCGCTCTGGAACGGGCTTCCTGCTTGCCAAGCTCTACGCAGGTTCGCCAAGCCATTGCGGTTTCGCGAACCTGCGTCGCAGCTTTTTCCTGACCCGGCCCTTTCGCAGGCACCCCTTGTGCCCGTAGGTCACTCCGACCCTGAACAGTCAGAACGTCCCGGCCCCCTGGTCATGCATCGGCCCTCCTCGGGCTGTGCAGGGAGAAAAGCAAGGCTGCTTTTCCCGTATTCCAGAATCAGTACCAGTCTGGATCTTTCTTGAGTTGTTCCATTAACAGTTCTTGCATACCGTCATCGGGATTGCCGAGGAAGCGGTAGTTGGCATGACGGGTCGGCGACTTGTCGGCGGGCAGCCCGGCGGGCACCTCGACCAGCAAAGCGTAGGCCTCATCCTTGTCGAAACTGAAAGCGACGAACAGGCGCTCATTACGGCATGTGGCGTGGGTTTCACACAACGGGCCCACCAGATACTTGTCACCGTCTTCCTCGACAGCGTTCATCTGTTCCGAATCGCCCGACAGATTCATCACCCATTCCGGCAGACGCTCTTCTTTCTTGACGACGTGCTGCCAGGTTTCACGGTATTGCGCGTCAGCCTGAAGCAATTGATTGACCCGCATCTGTCCGTCATTGGCAGCCATTGCCGTGGCACTGCCGCCCAGGAGCAGGGCGGCGGCCAGTCCTTTCAATACAGCATTCATGGTCAACCTCGGCCGCGACGGCCAAAGAAGAAGGAGACGATGAACATCACCAGGAACACGACAAAGAGAATCTTGGCGATGCCCGTGGCAGTGCCTGCGATACCACCGAAGCCCAGCACTGCAGCGATGATGGCAATGATCAGGAAGGTAATTGCCCAACTCAACATGGTGATTCTCCTTACGCTTTTCTATTTAGTGAAAGACTGGTTGGAATGGTTCCGGACATGTCGGACGCACGGTCGAGTCAAAACACCCAGCGTTCCTGACGGGGCACGTCGGTCACCGGCTGAGCCTGATCGACATCCATCATCCGCATTGAGGCAGACGCTTCGGCAACACTGCTTACCGCACTGAAGTGGGTTTGAGGCGCTCGATGCATCGACACCTGTACTGGCTCGGGCTGTTGGCTGTAGTGCCAGAGGAGCAGTTGCTGGCTAACCACGAGGGTTACCAGCAATGCCAGAACAGCCCACAGCCCCTGCTGAATCTGCAGGGGGGTGACAGGTAATCGGGCGGCACGTTGCAAATTCATCCTGGAATTCCTCCCCACCCCGGGTGGTGATCTGGTTAGGCGCTTTAACGCCACGATGACCAGACCATTGCAGACGTCATGCCAGAAATTTACCTAGAAATATACTTTATTAATCAGTGAGTTAGACGTGCTTATAAAAACAGGGAAATCGCATCCTGCACGATGGCCCGAAGCGCAGTCGTGCGTATTGCACGAACGAGGGAGAGAGAGACGGGCAGATTCTTTTTGAATTGCTGTTCGAGAACGGCGGTCGGAATGAGCAGGTCTGACCACTCATGGCGAACGAACCCCAGAAACTATACGTAAATCAGGTCTTTAGACTTCTACAGCTCACCGTGGCGCTTTCTATAGGTAATATTCGCTCAGAATCGACCATGCAACTTGCCCGATTTTTCTGACACTAACCAACATCATTCATTAAAGGAGCGTAGGAAAAATGGAATCAGCCACTGAGCATCAAGGCCGCATTCTGCTGGTAGACGATGAGTCCGCCATCCTGCGTACGTTCCGCTATTGCCTGGAAGACGAAGGCTATACCGTTGCCACCGCCAACAGCGCCGCCCAGGCCGATACCTTGTTGCAGCGCCAGGTATTCGATCTGTGCTTTCTCGACCTTCGCCTGGGGGAAGACAACGGCCTGGATGTGTTGGCCCAGATGCGCATCCAGGCACCGTGGATGCGCGTGGTGATTGTCACCGCCCACTCGGCTGTCGACACTGCGGTAGACGCGATCCAGGCCGGTGCCGCCGACTATCTGGTCAAGCCATGCAGCCCGGACCAATTGCGTCTGGCGACCGCCAAACAACTGGAAGTCCGCCAGTTGTCGGCAAGGCTGGAGGCACTGGAAGGGGAGATGCGCAAACCCAAGGACGGCCTCGACTCCCACAGCCCGGCTATGAAGGTGGTGCTGGAGACCGCCCGCCAAGTGGCCAGCACCGACGCCAATATCCTGATCCTTGGCGAATCAGGTACCGGCAAGGGAGAACTGGCCCGAGCGATCCATGGCTGGAGCAAACGCGCGAAAAAATCCTGTGTCACCATCAATTGTCCGTCGCTGACGACCGAGCTGATGGAAAGCGAGTTGTTCGGTCACAGCCGTGGCGCGTTCACCGGTGCCAGCGAGAGTACGCTGGGGCGGGTTAACCAGGCGGATGGCGGAACACTGTTTCTCGATGAGATCGGCGATTTTCCGCTGACGTTGCAACCAAAGTTGTTGCGTTTCATCCAGGACAAGGAATACGAACGGGTCGGCGACCCGGTCACCCGCCGGGCCGATGTACGGATCCTCGCAGCGACTAACCTGAACCTTGAAGACATGGTCCGCGACGGACGTTTTCGGGAGGATCTGCTCTACCGGTTGAATGTCATTACGCTGCACTTGCCGCCGCTACGCGAGCGCGCCGAAGACATCCTGACCCTGGCGGACCGTTTCCTGGCCCGCTTCGTCAAGGAATATGCCCGTCCAGCCCGGGGATTCAGCGATGAGGCCCGTGAAGCGCTGCTAGGCTATCGCTGGCCGGGTAACATCCGGGAACTGCGTAACGTAGTGGAGCGCGCCAGCATCATATGCCCCCAGGAAAAAGTTGAGATCAGTCATTTGGGCATGGCCGAGCAAACGGTCAACAACGCACCGCGAATCGGCGCCGCGCTGAGCCTCGACGAATTGGAGAAAGCCCACATCGGTGCCGTGCTGGCCACGGCTGATACGCTGGACCAGGCTGCCAAGACCCTGGGCATCGACGCCTCCACGCTGTATCGCAAACGCAAGCAATACAACCTATGAGCGGTACCTTATGAAACTGGCGATGAAGCTGCGCACTCGACTGTTTCTCAGTATCTCGGCGCTGATAACGGTGGCGTTGCTGGGATTGCTGCTTGGCTTGGTCGGCGTGATGCAAATGGCCAATACCCAGGAAAAATCGGTGCGCGACAACTTCGTCCTCCTGGACCTGGGTCTCAAGCTACGCCAGACCCTGGGCGACCAGCTGATGATCATGCTCGATGACAAACCCGACCTCGCCGCGCTCGAAGATTCCAAGCGGCAATATTTCGGTCTGCTGGAGGAGGGCATTGCCCACGAACAGAGCCTGGACGAGCCGACGACCAGCTTCACCCAGGCCAAGGCCGACTATCTCGGGTTCCTCGAGGCCTTTGCAGCCTCTCGCCAGCAGCCGTCCCAGCTCACGAGCATCCAGGACCTCACCGAGAAATTCAATGTATTGCGTAAAGGGCTGATCGCAGGGTACCGGCATGCCTTGACCAACATCAGCGACACTCAGACCCGCGGCCGTGACCGGGCGTTTCTGATTTCCGGCCTGCTGGGCCTGGTAGGAGCGGCGGTGCTGGTCATCGGTTTCATTACGGCCCATGGCATCGCCCGGCGTTTCGGGACACCGATCGAGGCGCTGGTTTCGGCTGCGGACGACATCGGCCAGGGCAATTTCGAAGTAACGTTGCCGGTTTCCTCTACCCCTGAACTGAACCTGCTGACGCGTCGTTTCGGAATCATGGCCCAGGCCCTGCGAGAGCACCAGGCCACCAACGTCGATGAGCTGCTGGCCGGCCAGCAGCGCTTGCAAGCGGTACTGGACAGCATTGACGATGGCTTGCTGATGATCGACCGCCAGGGCCGCCTGGAGCACCTGAACCCGGTGGCTCAACGACAACTGGGCTGGGATGAGGAGCGCCTGGGCCAGGGATTGGGCGAGGCGCTTGGCCGCCCTGATCTGGATGAGGAATTGCACCTGGTGCTGCGCGGCGGAACGCTGGAACGGGCACCGGACGATCTGGGCATCGAAGTGGATGGCGAATCCCGACTGCTGACCTACAGCCTTACGCCTGTCAGCCATACCCAGGGACATATTCTCGGGGCAGTGATGGTGCTGCACGACGTCACCGAACAACGTGCCTTCGAACGGGTACGCAGTGAGTTCGTGCTGCGGGCTTCCCACGAGCTGCGCACACCGGTAACCGGTATGCACATGGCGTTCGGCCTGTTGCGCGAGCGCGTTCATTTCCCTGAAGACTCCCGCGAAGCAGACCTGCTCGACACCGTCAATGAAGAGATGCAGCGCTTGATGCAGCTCATCAATGACCTGCTGAATTTCTCGCGCTACCAGAACGGCCTGCAAAAGCTGACCCTGGCACCTTGCTCCATCGAAGACCTGCTGGAGGCGACCCGCCTGCGATTTGCCGCCCAGGCCCAAGCCAAGGGCATCGAGTTGCTCGTGGCGATCCAAGGTCCGCTGCCACGCCTGCACGCCGATGCGGCGCAGCTGGAACGGGTGCTGGATAACCTGATCGACAATGCCATGCGTCACACCGGCGACAACGGCCAGATCCGCTTGCAGGCCCGGCGCCATGGTGAGCGGGTCATCATCAGCGTCGAAGATAATGGCGAAGGCATTGCCTATGGCCAACAAGGGCGAATCTTCGAACCTTTCGTCCAGGTCGGACGCAAAAAAGGGGGCGCAGGCCTCGGACTGGCCCTGTGCAAGGAGATCGTGCAGCTCCATGGCGGGCGCATGGGTGTTTATTCAAGGCCAGGGCAGGGTACGCAGTTCTACATGGCGCTGACGGTTTGAAGCCGTAAGTGTCTAGGCCTCATCATCCAGGCGCCTTCCGACCAGTCGTCGCCCGCGGGTAATCAGCTCAATAAGCTGCACGGCGCTGAGGGCATGGGCAAACAGCCAACCCTGGCCGAACGTGACGCCTTCGCTACGCAGGTATGACGCTTGGGCCTCGTGCTCGATACCTTCGGCGATCACCTTGAGTTCCAGCGCGTGAGCCATACGAATGATGTGCGGCGCCACGCCACTGCTGGCGGCGTCGTGGCCGAGGGCATCGATAAAGGCCTTGTCGATTTTCAGACAGTCCACCGGCAGCGTCTGCAGGTAAGCCAGACTGCAATAACCGGTGCCAAAATCGTCAATCAGTACTTGATGGCCCACATCCCGCAACGACTGCAGGTTATCCCTGGCAACCAGCACATCGATCAGCCCGCGCTCCGTTACTTCAAAGGCAATCTGCCGCGCCGACACCCGATGCCGCGCCAGCAAGCGCGCAATCACCTCACCGATGCGCGGTACCATCACGTCGCACGCCGCCAGGTTCACGGAAATATAGAGCTGCGGATTGGCTCGCAATAGCTGGCCCAACTGATCAAACAGCCGCTGCAAGACGAAGTCGGTGATCTGGCGGATCTGCCCGGTATCTTCCGCCATGGGAATGAACAGATCGGGACTGGTCAAGGTGCCGTCCGGTCGTCGCCAGCGCAACAAGGCTTCAGCACCGACACAGTTGCGGCTGTGCAAGTCGAAGATCGGCTGATAAAGCACCTGGAACTCGCCCCGACGGATGGCCCCATGCAGCTCGGCATCCATGGATTGATGCTGACGCGCCAGGAGGAACACCAGAAAACCGATCCCCAGGCCCAGTATCAGGCTGGTGGGCAGCATCCACCAGGCGTTGGCCGGAATATGAAAGCCGTTGCGCTGGGCAATCAGCACCAACTGATATTCCGGGCTGTCGGTCTGCATGCGATAGATCAACCGGGTCGCTGTCACCTGCAGGGCATTGCGGTTTTTCGGAGGCCAAGGCTCGGTGGGTGGCCAGTATTGATCGGTACCCAGCACGGGAACGGCACGCTCACCATGGTCCAGGACCACCAGCAGGCTGCTGCCTGGCGGCAGGTCCACCACGTCGGTCAGATGCCCTCTGGAAGTGGCGACCCGAAAATTACCGCGTCCCAACATCAACACGGCGCGGTTTTCGTCGGGCTCAGTGGTGGTGTTTAGCCAATAACTATAGGTCGGCCCCCGTAAGTCAGGGGCACGGGCGAGGGACAATCCGCTCTGGCGTGGACGACTGGAGCAGGCACCGCGACTGTCGACATACACCGCCTCGTAGACGAAGCGATAGTTGAAGCTGGCCTGTTGCAAGGTCGCAATCATTTCCTCGTCGCACCCACGCAGCGGTTGGGCTTGCAGGTCATCAAGGCTTTCGCGCAGTTGTCCGAAAAGCTGCTCCAGCCTTTGCAGGAAGCGTTCGCCTTGGGCATTCATCTGGTCGCTTTCGCGCTGCTGGGTCTGTTGCACGACCACAAACAGGCTCCCCGCCAGCAACAGCAGCGTACTAAGGGCAGCCGCAACCGTCGCCAGGAAGAGAGGGCGATGGAGCCAGCTGTGCAGCGTTTCGCGGGCAGCCTTCATCGATTGGTAATCCGAAAGTTACCAATGAGTTATAGCCCCTGATTGGGAATCGGCCTTTATCATCGGACAGGCGTCATTATTTTGTCCTGTTGAGCACCTGCAGGATCGCCGCGCTTTGCGCGTCAGGCATACCGTCGAACCGGGTCGGTCGATAACGCATCTGGAAGGCGGCCAGCACATGGCGGGTAGCCACGTCCCAGTCGCCGGTCCGGGGAGTTGGATAGCCGAGGCGGGCCAACTCGGTCTGGAACCACGTGGCGCTCGGCAGTTGCGCTACGAAGGAAGCCTGCTGGCGTGCCACTGCCTGTTCGTCCGGCCAGACGCCCAGGCCTGCTTCCGCCAGGCGCTTCCAGGGGAACAACGGCCCCGGATCAAGCTTGCGCAGGGGGGCGATGTCGCTGTGTCCGATGATGTTGATTGGGTTGATCGCGTTGCGCCGGGTGATGTCCTTGAGCAATGCGATCAAGGATTGGACCTGGGCTTCACTATACGGATACCAGAGACGCCCGGTGGGGGTGTCGAGGTACCCCGGATTGACGATCTCGATACCGATGGAACTGGAGTTGAGCCAGGTCCGACCCTGCCATTCGCTGTCCCCGGCGTGCCAGGCGCGCCGGCTTTCATCCACCAGCTTGTAGATGGTCGCATCCTTGTCGTCGCTGATCAGGTAGTGGGCGCTGACCTCACCGTGGGTCAGCAGCGCCAGGGACCGCTCCAGGGAGGCCGAGGTGTAATGCACCACGACGAACTGGATACGGCTGTCCTGGTTGGCCGACGGGTGGCTGGTATCAATCCGGGGGCCGCTGGCACAACCGGCCAGGGCCAGCAAAAATACAATGATTGAGACAGTTTTCATGGCGCGAATGCGTTTACGGATGGCGAATAATGCAACAGTGTAACGTATCACTGTGCAAGGATCTGGATTGCCTTCCAGGATTAAACAGAATGGAACAATTGATCTCAGCCCAGTTCCACTCGGTTACGCCCGGCAGATTTTGCCCGATATAGCGCCTGATCGGCCCTTTTAAGTACCAGATCGCTGTGTTCACCCGGCTTGAACGCGGTCATGCCCATGGACACGGTGATCGTTACCGGCTCGCCCTTGAAGTGAAACGGGCAGGCTTCGATTGCCGCGCGCAGGACCTCAGCCAGTTTGGCGCCCGATGCCAACGGCGTGTCGGGCACCAGCAGGACAAACTCCTCGCCACCAAAGCGAGCGATGAAGTCGCTGCCCCGCAGACGTTTACGCAGCACGGTGGCAATGATCTTCAATACCCGGTCACCAGCCAGGTGCCCGTAATTGTCATTGATGCGCTTGAAGTGATCGAGGTCGAGCATCGCCAGCAACAAGCTGTTGCCGTGCCGCTGCCACTGAGCGACTTCGTGTTCCAGCCGCTCGGCCCAGGCGGCACGGTTGGGCAGCCCGGTGAGCGGGTCTATCAGCGCCTTTTGGCGCTGCTCTTCCAGATTCTCACGCACGACCTGGGCTTCTTGTTCCATCACCGCGACGCGCTCGGCCAGGCTCTTGAGGCGACTGGAAACCTCCTGCTCGCGCTGATCACGCTGCTTCTGGTGCTGATCCATCGTACCGAGCAGGCCTTCCAGATGGTTCTCCAGCACCTGCTTGAGACCTTCCAGATCGTCGGCTTCCTGCATGCTGCTTTGCAGGCCATCGACCTGCTCGCGAATCTGGGTGTCCATTTCCCTGGAGGCCGAACGATTGTCGGCATGGCCTTCACTGGCGGCACGCAGGCTGCTCTGGAAGGACTCCAGGCGATCATTGAGACGTTGCAGATACGCTTCGAATTCATGCTGACCGCTGTCCGTCACGGCCAACATCAGCGTCGCGAAATCGTCGAGAATCGGTAGCAATTCATACCAGTTCAGACCATTTCGAAGGCGTTCACCCATGGCCTCGGCTTGAGGACGATGACGCTCAGGCAGGGTCAGGTCGCCCAGCAGGCCCAGCAGGGTGTCTTCGATGTGCCTTGCCACCGAACTGTAGGAGGGTTCCGGGGAGTCGGGCAGGGCGTAATGGGCCTCATCCGAATCAGCAGCCACTGGCGCGACGGTTGTCGACGGCTCATCAGGTTCTGTATCGGGGGGCTGTGCTTCATCGGTTGATAGCGCTTCGGACACCAGCTCGTCGGGATTCTCCAGCGCAGCGGCGGCAACCGTAGGCTCTGTGACAGTAGGCTGCGTGGCAGTCGGCACAGGCCCAGTGGCTTCCTCCGGCTCGAGAACCGGCGGGGCATTGTCGGTGATCGACTTCGGAGCTGGGTCGAGCATCGGCGGAATGAAGGCCACCGGTTCGGGGGCTTCATCAACGGGCCTGGCCTGTTCCACCGTCGACATGACCGGTGCAGTAACGGTCATCGGCTGCGTCGGCGCTGGCGGTGGCGCTTCGATCGGTGTCGCCAAGGGCACAGGCGCAACGCTGTCCGGAACGGGTTCGTGGGGCTGAGGTGCCACCTCCTCATGACCATGGCCACCAAACAACCGTTGCAGCAGGCCGGGACGACTCGCTTCGGCAGGCGCCTCCAATACACTCAGCGCCTTGCCCTGCAAGTCGCTCAACTCGCTGAGCAGCAGGGGAATTTCCCGGGCCTGGTCGACTCGCGTCTCCAGATGCTTGGCAAACTTTTTCAGCGGCCGGCGAACGTCCTTCGGCAGCGGCAGGGTCTGCAACTGAGCGACCAACGCAGTCAACGCGGTGCTCATCTGTTCGACCCGGGTCTCGCGGCGCTGCTCGGAATCCAGCACGGCTTTTTCCAGGCGTGGCAACAGGGCGGCGAGGGCGGCGTCCATGTCATCGGTGCGCACCACTTCGCGCATCTCTTTCATGCATTGATCAACGGCCCGGTCCGTGCCTTCGGCGGCCAGGGTACTGCGTACCAGGCCACGGCGCAGCAAATCGAGCCGAGCGCCCCAGCGGCGCTCCAGCTTTTCCTGCTGCTCAATGCTCTTGAGGTACTTCTCTCTCCAGCGTTCGGCGTCGTCGCTCATTCATCGGGTCCGCAAGGGGCAGAACTCAGCGCAGGCAATGCGTCAGCCGTGAGCGAACCCGGTAAACGAATTTCGACTGCAACCGGCAGGTGATCGGAAATGGGCTGGGCCAGAACTTCGACACGCTCAAGGGTCAGGGTCGGGCTCAGCAGTATATGGTCCAGGCAGCGCTGGGGGCGCCAGCTGGGGAATGTCGCTTCGAGTTGGGGCGCGAGCAGGCCGAGGTCACGCAGTGGCGACGTCTGCAGCAGATCGCTGGCATGGGTATTCATGTCTCCCATCAGTACCTGATGTTTATACCCACCGATCAATTCACGGATATAGGCCAGTTGCATCGTCCGGGTACGCGCCCCGAGGGCCAGGTGCATCATGACCACGACCAATGCCTCCGGACCTTCGCCGAAGCGCGCAAGGATCGCTCCACGCCCCTTGGGACCCGGTAGTGGATGGTCTTCGATCGCCCAGGGCCGCAGGCGACTCAGCACACCATTGCTGTGCTGGGCGAGACGGCCGAGGTTGCGATTGAGTTGTTGATACCAGTAGGGAAACGCACCCAGTTGGGCCAGATGCTCCACCTGGTTGACGTAGCCCGACCTCAGACTGCCGCCATCGGCCTCTTGCAAGGCCACCAGGTCGAAATCCTTCAGCAGATCGCCGATTTTCTGCAGGTTACCGGCACGCCCGGTGTGTGGCAGCAGATGTTGCCAACCCCGGGTCAGGTAATGTCGGTAGCGTTCGGTGCTGATACCAACCTGGATGTTGAAGCTGAGCAATCGCAAACGACTGTCGGTGGGCAGGCCCGTGGACGCGACATGATGCTCGTTGACCCGCGGCTCATGCAGGCCAACGATGCGTTCGGTGCTCCAGCGAGCCATGACGTGGCCCGCGCTTAGTTGGCAACAGCCTTGGTTGCCGCTCGCTCTTTGGCGATCAGCTTGTCGGCCAGTTGCAGCGCTTCGTCCGCGCCGCCGGCAGAGCCGATATCAAAGCGGTATTTGCCGTTGACGATCATGGTTGGTACGCCGGTGATCTCGTACTTCTTCGCCAGCTCCTTGGCTTTGACGATTTGGCCCTTCACGGCGAAAGAGTCAAAGGTCGCCAGGAATTTCTCCTTGTCTACGCCCTGGGTTGCCAGGAAGTCTGCCATGTCATTTTTGTCAGTCAGCTTTTTATGTTCTTTCTGGATCGCGTTGAACACCGCAGCGTGAACCTTGTGCTCGACACCCATGGCCTCGAGGGTCAGGAACATCTGGCCATGGGCATCCCACGGGCCGCCGAACATGGCAGGGATGCGAACGAAGTTCACGTCCGAAGGCAGCTTATCGACCCATGGATTGATCACCGGCTCGAAAGCGTAGCAGTGCGGGCAGCCATACCAGAACAGCTCCACCACTTCGATCTTGCCGGGCACGGCCACCGGAACCGAGTTGCTCAATTCGACGTAAGGGGCTTTCGATTCCTCGGCGTTGGCTTGAGCGCCGATGCCGAACAGGCTGGCGGCGACGAGCGCGGCGCTGATGATCAGATTACGCATGCTTTACTCCTGGACAAATAGGTGGCCTCGCGAGGTGTGTTCTCAGACAGACCATGGCGGGTTCAAGTTCTTAGTGTAACGGCAGCGGCCACAAAAAAGGGCGGCCAAAGCCACCCTTTTGATGCTTGCATCGACAGATTAATCGAGCGTTAACGTTACAAGCGGTATACACCCCTCGCAACGCCGCTCAAAGACCTTAGTGCAGGCCCTGGATGTAGCTGGCGACAGCTGCAATATCTTCGTCGCTCAGCTTGCGAGCGATGGTGCGCATGGGCATCGCGTCGCCGTCGTTGGCACGACCGCCTTCTTCCTTGCGGAAATCGGTCAATTGCTTGGCCACGTACTGGGCATGCTGACCGCCCAGGTGCGGGAAGCCGGCAGCGGCGTTGCCGGCACCGTTCGGCGAATGGCAACCGGTGCAGGCCGGCAGGCCTTTTTCCAGGTCACCGCCACGGAACAGCTTCTCACCGCGGGCCACGAGTTTCTGGTCGGCGGCGCCGACGCTGCCTTTCTGGCTGGAGAAATAGGCGGCGATGTCCGACAGGTCCTGATCGCTCAGGTTGGTCAGCAGGCCAGTCATTTCCAGAACGGTACGCTTGCCCGACTTGATGTCGTGCAATTGCTTGGTCAGGTAGCGTTCGCCCTGGCCCGCCAGTTTCGGAAAGTTTGGTGCTGCGCTGTTGCCATCCGGCCCATGGCAGGCCCCGCAAACGGCGGCTTTCGCCTGACCGGCGGCGGCATCGCCAGCGGCGTGGGCTACGCCGGATATCCCCAAGGTCAACAGCAGACTCACGATCAGTTTGTTCATCAGCTAATCCAACTACGGCTAAGGGTTAAAGAGTTATGGACCGGGTTCACTCGCTCATCCACTGGATGATGGCTTGGTAATCCTCGGCACTGCAGTCCATGCACAAACCACGCGGCGGCATCGCCTTGAAACCCTGGGTCACGTGTTGCACCAGCGTCCCCATACCTTTCGCCAACCTCGGCGTCCAAGCTTCCTGATCGCCCTTGCGGGGCGCCGTTGGGAGTTGGCCGGAATGACAGGCACCACAAACACGGTTGTACACAGCTTCCGGATCCTGTGTAGCCTGAGCGCTGTAAAGCGGCATCAGGACACCGGCAGCTAGCAGCCATTTCGTCATAAAACGACCTTTTCAGGGTTGAGAGCAAGCTGCGTTCTTGTGCGCATTCAGGTCGGTCGCTCTCGTGAGCCTCATCCTTCGCTGGGACAAAGCGCACACAAAATCTGCGGCATTATATACTGGCGTCACTGAAACGGAAACGACACAGCTTGCCGCGTCCATTCCCGACGCCACCCACATCGGAAATCCCATGCAACTGAAGAACCCCATCCTTGGCCTGTGCCAACAGTCCACCTTCATGCTCAGCGCCGCCAAAGTCGATCAATGCCCCGACGACGAAGGCTTCGAAGTAGCGTTTGCCGGGCGTTCAAACGCCGGCAAATCCAGCGCGCTGAACACCTTGACCCATGCAAGCCTGGCACGCACCTCGAAAACCCCAGGTCGCACGCAGCTGCTGAACTTCTTCAAACTAGACGATGAACGCCGTTTGGTCGACCTGCCCGGCTACGGCTACGCCAAGGTGCCGATTCCGCTCAAGCAACACTGGCAGCGCCACCTGGAAGCCTATCTGGGCAGTCGCGAAAGTTTGAAGGGTCTGATCCTGATGATGGACATCCGCCATCCGATGACCGACTTCGATACGCTGATGCTGGACTGGGCGGTCGCCAGCGGCATGCCCATGCACATCCTGCTGACCAAAGCGGACAAGCTCACCTACGGTGCGGCCAAGAACACGCTTCTCAAAGTGCAGTCGGAAATCCGCAAGGGCTGGGGCGATGCGATCACCATCCAGCTGTTCTCGGCACCCAAGCGCATGGGCCTCGAAGAAGCCTATACCGTGCTGGCCGACTGGATGGAGCTCGCGGACAAGGGCAGCGAAGAGGCCGAATAAGCCGAATCGCAGGCAAAAAAAACCCCGGACTTCGTATGGGGAGGGGGAAGTTCGGGGTCCAAGTTCCGGACCGCTAGGGCGGGGTCCAGATATCTGCCAACACTTAACACAACATAGGAGCATTGAAGGGCTTCACCAGCCATTCAGAATCTCTGAGTAGCATTTCATGGGTTTAGTTCAGATTATTTTTGAAATGACCTTAGGAAATTTCTTACTCACCCCTCGCAGGCAATGACATTCCATTGTGGCGGGGGGATTTATCCCCGCCGGGCTGCAAAGCAGCCCCCAGAAGTTCGTCACGCCTCAGTGCGCCTCATCCCAGTTGTTGCCCACGCCCACTTCCACCAGCAGCGGCACGTCCAGCGTGGCGGCGGCGCTCATGTGCTGGCGGATTTCCTTGCTGACCTGCTCGACCAGATCTTCCCGTACTTCCAGCACCAGTTCGTCGTGTACCTGCAGGATGACCCTCGCATCCAGCCTTGAGGTCGACAACCAGCGATCCACGGCCACCATCGCTTTCTTGATGATGTCGGCAGCGGTGCCTTGCATCGGAGCGTTGATCGCCGTGCGCTCAGCCCCCTTGCGCAGCGCCGGGTTCTTTGCATTGATATCCGGCAGGTAGAGCCTACGGCCGAAAATGGTTTCGACAAAACCCTGTTCGGCGGCCTGCGCGCGGGTGCGTTCCATGTACTCCAGTACGCCCGGGTAGCGGGCAAAGTAGCGGTCGATGTAGGCCTGGGACTGTTTGCGATCGACACCGATCTGTTTGGCGAGACCAAAGGCGCTCATGCCGTAGATCAAGCCAAAGTTGATCGCCTTGGCGCTGCGACGCTGGTCATGGCTGACGGCCTCCAGCTCGACGCCGAACACCTCGGCGGCAGTGGCCCGGTGAACGTCCAGATCGTTGCGGAACGCGTGAAGCAGACCTTCATCCTTGGCCAGGTGCGCCATGATCCTCAACTCGATCTGCGAATAGTCCGCCGCGAGCAGCTTGTAGCCTTTCGGTGCAACGAACGCCTGCCGGATCCGTCGACCTTCGGCGGTGCGGATCGGAATGTTCTGCAGGTTCGGATCGATGGACGACAGCCGTCCGGTCGCGGCAACGGCTTGTTGATAGTTGGTATGGACGCGGCCGGTACGGCTGTTGATCTGCTCCGGCAGGCGATCGGTATACGTGCTCTTGAGCTTGCTCAGCGAGCGGTATTGCATCAGCACCTTGGGCAGCGGATAGTCCTGCTCGGCCAATTCGGCGAGCACCGCTTCGGCTGTGGATGCCTGGCCCTTGGCGGTTTTGCTGAGCACCGGCAAACCAAGCTTTTCGTACAGGATCACGCCCAATTGCTTCGGCGAGCCGAGGTTGAATTCCTCTCCGGCGATGGCAAACGCCTCACGCTCCAACGCCACCAGTTTCTCGCCCAGCTCGACGCTCTGCGCGCCCAGCAGATTGGCATCCACCAACGCGCCCTGACGCTCGATGCGAGCCAGGACCGGCATCAGCGGCATCTCGATCTCATTGAGTACTTTGTTCAGGCTCGGGATTGCCGCCAGCTTTTCCTGCAAGGCCTGGTGCAACCGGAAGGTTACGTCGGCATCTTCGGCAGCGTAAGGGCCGGCCAGTTCCAGGGAGATCTGGTCGAAGGTCAGCTGTTTGACCCCTTTGCCGGCGATGTCCTGGAAATCGGTCTTGCTTTGCCCCAGGTACTTGAGTGCCAGGCTGTCCATGTCGTGACGGGTCGCGGTGGAGTCCAGCACGTAGGACTCCAGCATAGTGTCGAAGGCAACGCCTTGGACCACGATGCCGTTGTCCTGATCGCCACCAATGGCGCAGTTGGCCAGGATGTTGGTCTCGAACTTGGCGTGCTGGCCGACCTTGAGCTTGTCGGGGTTTTCCAGCAACGGCTTGAGAGCTTTAAGCACCGTGTCACGGTCCAGCTGCTCCGGCACGCCCATGTAGGAATGGGTCAGCGGAATGTAAGCCGCTTCGTGGGCCGCAACGGCGAACGACAACCCGACCAGTTGCGCATGCTGCGGATCATCACCGCTGGTTTCCGTGACGAACGCAAACAGCGGCGCTTGCTCGAGCTTGGCCAGCCAGGCGTCGAAGCGCGCCTGATCGAGAATGACTTCGTACTTCGCCTCGGTGCCACTGGGTTGTTCGTCGGCCACTTCGACGATTTCCTGGCCGAGACGCTTGGCGTCCCGCTGGTTTTCTTCGAACCAGCTCTTGAACTCCAGCAAGGTGTACAGCTCGGCGAGCTTCTCGTGGTCCGGTGGGCCCATTTGCAGGTCGTCGAGGCCGACATCCAGCGGCACGTCAGTCTTGATCGTCGCCAGCTCGTAGGAAAGAAACGCCATTTCCTTGTGTTCTTCGAGCTTGGCGGGCAGGGTCTTGGCGCCGCGAATCGGCAGCGTGGGAACGACGTCCAGTTGCGCATACAACTCGGTCAGGCCGCCGTTGACCCCTACCAGCAAGCCGGAGGCGGTCTTGGGCCCGATCCCCGGAACGCCCGGGATGTTATCGGAAGAATCGCCCATCAATGCCAGATAATCGATGATCTGCTCCGGAGCGACACCAAATTTCTCCTTTACGCCAGCCACGTCCAGCGAACTACCGGTCATGGTATTGACCAAGGTAATGTGCCCGTCGACCAACTGAGCCATGTCCTTGTCACCGGTGGAGATCACCACCGGGCGGGCGGCTGCGGCGCTGCTGCGGGCCAGGGTACCGATGACATCGTCGGCTTCGACGTTGTCCACGCACAGCAGCGGGAAGCCCAGGGCCTTGACGCTGGCATGCAGCGGTTCGATCTGCACGCGCATGTCGTCGGGCATGCTCGGGCGGTTGGCCTTGTACTCGGCGTACAGCGCATCGCGAAACGTCCCGCCCTTGGCGTCGAACACCACGGCGAACGGGCTGTCCGGATACTGCTTGCGCAGGCTCTTGAGCATATTCAGCACGCCCTTGACCGCCCCGGTCGGCAGGCCTTTGGATGTGGTCAGCGGTGGCAGCGCATGAAAAGCGCGGTACAGATAAGAAGAACCGTCCACCAGGACGAGGGGGGCTTGGCTCATGAGCAAGATCAACCTTTTCGGCGGGTCCGGAGCTAGAATAGCGGGACCGTTGACGACAAAGGGACAAGGTTATCATGCGTACACTAAATCGCCTGTTACTGGCTGGCTTGTTTGCGATCACCCCGCTTACCGTCATGGCGGCGGACGACGCGCCTTCGGCAGACCCTTCCGTCACCATTCGCACGGAAGGCGATAAAACCATCCAGGAGTACCGGCAAAACGGTTTCCTGTATGCGATCAAGGTCACGCCCAAGCACGGCAAACCTTATTTTCTGGTACGCGCCGACGGCACTGATGCAAACTTCATCCGTTCGGACCAACCGGATATGCTGATCCCGTCATGGAAGATCTTTGAGTGGAAATAGTTTCCTAATTTCAACCGGCGCCCGCTAAAGGGCGCCCGTACTGGCAGTTTAACCATGTCTGTGTTCACCCCCCTGGCTCGGCCCGAGCTGGAAACCTTTCTTGCCCCTTACGGGCTCGGCCGCCTGCTTGATTTCCAGGGGATCGCCGCCGGCAGCGAAAACACCAATTTCTTTATCAGTCTGGAGCAGGGTGAATTCGTCCTGACCCTGGTCGAACGCGGCCCGGTGCAGGAAATGCCGTTCTTCATCGAACTGCTGGACGTACTGCATGAGGCCGATCTGCCGGTGCCTTATGCGCTGCGCACCACCGACGGTGTTGCGCTCAGGGAGCTGGCCGGCAAACCGGCGCTGCTGCAACCGCGCCTGGCTGGCAAGCATGTCAAACAGGCCAATGCGCAGCATTGCGCCCAGGTCGGCGAGTTGCTGGCGCGTCTGCACCTGGCAACCCGGGACCACATGATCAAGCGCAAGACCGATCGCGGCCTCGACTGGATGCAGGAGGAGGGCGCAAAGCTGCTGTCACACCTGGCTACCGAGCCTCGTCGGCTGCTGCAAGCGGCGCTGGACGAAATATCGGCTCAGAAGACAGCCATCCTTGCGCTGCCCCGCGCCAACATCCATGCGGACCTGTTCCGTGATAACGCCATGTTCGAAGGCACGCACCTGACCGGGTTGATCGACTTCTACAACGCCTGCTCCGGGCCGATGCTGTATGACGTCGCCATTGCCCTGAACGACTGGTGCTCGGATGACGACGGTGTGCTCGATGGCCCGAGAGCACGGGCGTTGCTGGGCGCTTACGCGGCGCTGCGCCCCTTCACCGCCGCCGAAGCCGAGCTTTGGCCGACCATGCTGCGTGTGGCGTGCGTGCGGTTCTGGCTGTCGCGTCTGATCGCAGCCGAATCCTTTGCCGGACAGGACGTGTTGATCCACGATCCGATGGAGTTTCAGCAGCGGTTGGCGCAGCGACAGGACGTTCATACACCGCTGCCTTTTGCCCTGTAAAAGCATCGCGGGCAAGCCTTGCTCCCACAGGTCTGTGTTTACTCTGTGGGAGCAAGGCCTGCCTGTGTTTTACCCTGTGGGAGCAAGGCTTGCCCGCGATCGGGATCGTCGCCAATCAAACGTTACAACGACTCCAGGCACCCCGCCAAATCATTCCCCAGCTTTTCCAACAACTGCTCATACCCCTGTGCCGTCGCCGGGGTATAGCCGCCCAGCGCATCCAGCTCCGCAAGCTTCACCGGCAACCCCGCCACCAGGGTTTCGGCCAGGCGCGGGCGCAGGGGCGGTTCGCTGAACACGCACGTCTTGCCCACGGCCTGTAAACGCGTACGCATCGCCGCCACATGCTGGGCGCCGGGCTGGACCTCGGCGGCCACGGCGAACACCCCGGTGTGCTTGAGCCCGTAGGTGTCCTCGAAATAATCGAACGCTTCGTGGAACACGAAGTAGGGCTTGTCCGCAATCCCGGCCAGACGAGACTTGAGACGCGTATCCAAGGCATCGAGCCGCTGGTTGAAGCCCTTGAGGTTGCTTTGATAACGCTCGGCGTTGGCCGGGTCGGCAGCGCTCAGGTCAGCGGCCATTCTGGCGGCGATCACCCGTGCATTGATCGGTGAAAGCCACAAATGGGCATCGATCGTGCCAGGACGATGGTCATGATCATGGTCGTCGCCATCATCGTCGGTATGGGATTGGCTGTCCTCGGTAAAGTGCCGCAATTTGAGCCCCGGCAGATCCTGTACCGCGACGGAAGGCAGCGTACGACCGTTCAACACCCTCGGCAGGAAACCTTCCATGTCTGGACCAATCCAGTACAACAGATCCACCGACTGCACCTTGCGTACGTCGGATGGGCGCAAGGCGTAGTGGTGAGGCGAAGCTCCAGGAGGCAGCAGCACCTCGGGAACCGCCACGCCGTCCTGCACCGCAGCGGCAATCAACTGCAACGGCTTGATGCTGGTGAGGACCTTGACCTCGGCCTGGGCCGAACCGATCAGTAGAAAACTTGCGACAAAAGCGACAAAGAGCGAAAAAAATCGGGACACGATAACTACTCGAAGAGGCGAGAACGGGTAACATAATAACGTCTCTCACTGAACTCGTCGCTGCCCATGCCTATTACGCCACTCGCCAGTCGTCCCCACGATCACTCCCACTGCGTGCATAGCGCGCTGTCCGAGGCTGATGCCATCTGCGCACGGCAGGGGCTGCGCCTGACCGCCTTGCGACGCCGCGTGCTGGAACTGGTCTGGCAAAGCCACAAGCCGTTGGGCGCCTACGACATCCTGGCGGTGCTCAGCGAACAGGACGGCCGCCGCGCCGCGCCGCCAACAGTTTATCGGGCATTGGATTTCCTGCTGGAAAACGGCCTGGTGCATCGAATTTCCTCCCTGAACGCTTTTGTCGGTTGCAATCATCCCGAACATGCCCATCAAGGCCAGTTCCTGATCTGCCGCGAATGCCACGCCGCCATCGAGCTGGAGCAGAAGTCCATCAGCGATGCCATCGTCGCCAGTGCCAAGGAGGTCGGCTTCGTGGTCGACAGCCAGACCGTCGAAGTGGTCGGTCTCTGCTCCGGTTGCCAGGGGGCCTGATGAGCAATGCCTTGATCCGCCTCGAGCAGGTGGCCGTGACGTTCGCCGGGCAGAACGTGCTGGACAACATCCACCTGAGCGTCGAGCCGGGGCAGATCGTCACCCTGATCGGCCCCAACGGCGCCGGCAAGACCACCCTGGTGCGTGCCGTGCTGGGTTTGCTCAAGCCGGACAGCGGCAGTGTCTGGCGCAAGCCGAAGCTGCGGGTCGGCTACATGCCACAAAAACTCCATGTGGACCCGACGCTGCCCCTGTCGGTCCTGCGTTTCCTGCGCCTGGTACCTGGCGTGGATCGCGGGCGGGCCCTGGCGGCACTCAACGAAGTCGGCGCCGAGCACGTGATCGACAACCCGGTGCAAAGCATCTCCGGTGGTGAAATGCAGCGGGTACTGCTGGCCCGTGCCTTGCTGCGCGAGCCTGAACTACTGGTGCTCGACGAGCCGGTACAAGGGGTCGACGTCGCGGGACAGGCCGAGCTGTACAGCCTGATCACCCGCCTGCGCGACCGTCACGGCTGCGGTGTGCTGATGGTCTCCCATGATCTTCACCTGGTCATGAGCACCACCGACCAGGTGGTCTGCCTCAATCGTCATGTCTGTTGTTCCGGGCATCCCGAGCAGGTCAGCGGCGACCCGGCGTTCGTCGAACTGTTCGGCAAGAACGCACCCAGCCTGGCGATCTATCACCACCACCATGACCACGCCCATGACCTGCACGGCTCGGTGGTCATCGGTGCACCTGTTACCCCCCACATTCATGGAGATGGCTGCAAGCATGGCTGATTTTCTGGTGTATGCCCTGCTCGCAGGCCTGGCCCTCGCGCTGGTGGCCGGTCCCCTGGGCTCGTTCGTGGTCTGGCGACGCATGGCCTATTTCGGCGATACCTTGTCCCATGCGGCATTGCTGGGTGTAGCGCTGGGGTTCCTGCTGGATGTCAGCCCAACGGTGGCGGTGACCGTCGGTTGCCTGTTGCTGGCAGTGGTGCTGGTGACCCTGCAACAGCGCCAGCCCCTGGCGTCCGACACACTGCTGGGTATCCTTGCACCCAGCACCCTGTCCCTCGGGCTGGTGGTGCTGAGCTTCATGCGTGAAGTACGGATCGACTTGATGGCCTATCTGTTCGGTGACCTGCTGGCCATCAGTCCGACGGATCTGGCCTGGATCCTGGGTGGCAGTGCAGCCGTCCTGCTGTTGCTGGTAGCGCTCTGGCGACCCTTGCTGGCCGTCACCGTCCACGAAGAACTGGCCCGGGTAGAAGGCCTGCCCGTGACCGGGCTGCGGCTGGCGCTGATGCTGCTGATTGCCGTGGTGATTGCCGTGGCGATGAAAATCGTCGGGGTGTTGCTGATTACTTCATTGCTGATCATCCCGGCGGCCGCGGCACAACGTCACGCCCGCTCGCCGGAGCAGATGGCCCTGGGCGCGAGCCTGCTGGGCATGCTTGCGGTGTGTGGCGGGCTGGCCTTGTCGTGGTTCAAGGACACCCCGGCCGGCCCGTCGATCGTGGTCAGCGCCGCGGCATTGTTTCTGCTGAGTTTTGTCCTGCCCCGCCGAGGGGTGTAGACTTGCTCGCTTTTTGCGCAAATAGAGAGTCGCAGGAATGAAGCCGTTCGCCTCCCGTTATCTGCTCCTTGTCGCATTTTTCTTGCTGCTGGGGGCTTGCACGAGTTCGCCGCCAGTGACCGAAGCGCCCGACACCCGGGGCCCGGCCATTGCGCAGCTGGAACAAAGCCTGGCCGGCAATGAGCTGGCCACCGCTGAAGATCAATTGGCCGCACTGCAGGCCCAGGCGCCGAATGACCCGGCGTTGGAGCCCTATCAGCGGCAACTGGCCGAGGCGTATCTGCGCCGCAGCCAGATCGATCTGCAAAAAGGCGATGTAAACGCCGCCGCCACCGCCCTGAGCCGTGCCCGCGCTCTGATGCCCAAGGCCCCGGCACTGACCGGTGAAGTCAACGGCGCGATCGCCGAAGCCCGCAAGATCGAGTTGGATAAAGCCGAAGCGGCTCTCCAGGCTGCCGAAACCAAACCGGTTGCCAAGCTGATCGATCCGAGCGCCGAGAGCACCACGATTCAGCTAAACATCAGCGATATCCAGCAAATGCGTCGGCAACTGGATGCCATTGCCGCTGATGTGGTGAATTTTCAGTGTGATGTGACTGTCCAGGCGCCGCGCACCGACGATTATCCGTGGCTGGCGAACTTGCTGACCAAGCGGGTTAAAAAGCTCGATCCCGGGTTTGATCTGAGGCTTCGCAAACAGATTCTGCGCAGCGTGCAGGCACAGCTGGTGCTGACTCCGCGTAAATCTTAAAAGCATCGCGAGCAGGCTCGCTCCCACAGGGGGTTGTGTCGAATACAACATTTGTATTCACAACACATCCAATGTGGGAGCGAGCCTGCTCGCGATAGCGGCCTGACAGGCAAAAAGCCCTTTTCAGACGCTCATCAAGCCGGAATCCCCTTGGCCTTGGGCTCCCGCGCCCAAACCCGATGCTGGGCAATCGCCGCAAAGAAATCCGCGAACTTACCGGCATCCGCCTCCGGAATCAGCCCTGCATCCGCCTCCAGTTTCAGCAACGCCAGCAACTGCCTGGCTTCGCCGTTGAGGGCGATGGCCTTCAGGTGTTTGTAGGCTTCCAGCAAGTAATGCAACGCAACGCCATCGGCACTCAAGGCCTGAATCGATTGCGCGCCGCCCGGTACGAACACGGCGTCAAACGCAATGGACGGCAACCCCTCCATGGACGCATCCACCGGCAGCGTCTGCCCATCGGCGGTCATGACCGGCGCGGAGGTCGGCCCGAGAACTTTTGCATGGGCGCCCTCGGCCTTCAGTGCCTGTTTGAGCGCATCGATGATCGCCCCATCGACACCGTTCGCCACCAGCACCGCGACTTTGCGCGTCTTGATATCTCCAGACAGCAGGTTCGCCTGGCTCAAGGCCGGGGATGTCTCCAGCGAAGGGGTCGGCACATCCACGGTGCATGCGGCGGGTGCCGGCAATCCGAGGTTTTTCGCCACCCGCGCCGCCAGTTCCAGATCGATGTTGGCAAGGATCTCGTTAACCTGCCGCGCCCTGATGTACTCCCGCTCGACCTTACCCAATTCGAAACTGTAGGCCGCGATGATGTGCTCCCGCTCGTGAGCACTCATGCTCTTGTAGAACAGTCGCGCCTGGGAAAAATGGTCACCGAACGAGTCACTGCGCTGGCGGATCTTGTAGGCGTCGATGCGCTCTGGATAGCTTTCAAAGCCACCGTCTTGCGGGCCGGGCGGGGTTTCCTTCGGCCAACCACCGTCGATGGAGTTGGGCTCGTAGGAGGTCCGGCCCTTGTCGATGGTGGTGCGGTGCATGGCGTCACGCTGGCCGTTGTGCACCGGAGTGATCGCACGGTTGATCGGCAGCTCATGAAAGTTCGGTCCACCGAGCCGGCTGATTTGCGTATCGGTGTAGGAAAAGAGCCGGCCTTGCAGCAAAGGATCGTTGGAAAAGTCGATTCCCGGCACGATATGCCCGGGGCAGAAGGCGACCTGCTCGACTTCAGCGAAGAAGTTGTCCGGATTACGGTTCAGCACCATCTTGCCCAGCGGCGTAATGGGTACGAGTTCTTCAGGAATGATCTTGGTCGGGTCGAGCAGGTCGAAATCGAATGTGTGCTCATCTTCCTCGGCGACGATCTGCACGCCGAATTCCCATTCCGGGTAATCCCCCATCTCGATCGCCTCCCACAGATCGCGACGGTGGTAGTCCGTATCTTTACCGGCCAGCTTCTGGGCTTCGTCCCACACCAACGAACACGTACCGACCTTGGGTCGCCAATGGAACTTGACGAAACTGCTGCGGCCCTCAGCGTTGATCATGCGGAAGGTATGCACGCCGAAACCTTGCATGCTCCGCAGGCTTTTTGGAATGGCTCGGTCGGACATCGCCCAGATCACCATATGAGCCGATTCCGGCACCAGCGAGACAAAATCCCAAAAGGTGTCGTGGGCCGAGCCGCCGGTAGGAATCTCGTTGTGGGGTTCGGGTTTTACCGCGTGGACGAAGTCTGGAAACTTCACCGCATCCTGTATGAAAAATACCGGCATGTTGTTGCCAACCAGGTCGAAGTTACCTTCGTCGGTGAAGAACTTCACCGCAAAGCCCCGCACATCACGCACCGTGTCACCGGAACCCCGCGGGCCTTGCACGGTGGAAAAGCGCACGAATACCGGGGTCTTCTTGCTCGGGTCTTGCAGGAAGCCAGCCTTGGTCAGTGCCGAATGCGCTTCATAACTTTGAAAATAACCATGGGCGCCGGTGCCGCGGGCATGAACGATGCGCTCAGGAATGCGCTCATGGTCAAAATGCGTGATCTTTTCACGCATGATGAAGTCTTCCAGCAGCGAAGGCCCACGGGCACCAGCGCGGAGGGTGTTCTGGTTGTCGGCGATCTTCACACCCTGATTGGTGCGCAAGGCCTGTTCGGTGGCATCGGAGCGAAACGGCTCCAGGCTCTCAAGCTTGGCGTTGCTGTTGCCGCGATCCAGGGTGTCGGTCCCGGCCAGTTGGCTCTTGCCGGTTGCAGGCTGCTTGGTATTCATCAGACATAAACTCCTCGTTTCGATCCCTTTCCACACAGGGCTTGCGGACAAGCGCCGGGCAGTGGCGCCCAGGCATTCGGGAGTGGCTTATGTAGTGACTGATGAGGGTTCTAGCCGTTCCCTCGGAGCGTGCCTGGATTTTCCCGGCCGGCGCCAAGCCGACGATGCGGCTGCTTGGTCCCCGATAGCGACCAGGGTGAGCCCCCAACAACTGACACCCAGGCCTGCTGGCCTTCGATCGTGTTATTGCCAAATGGCAGCCAGATTGCGAAATAAATGCTAATGACCTCTATACAGACAGGCTAAAATGCGCCCCGGCTAACCGCTGCCCCCTTTTCCAACGCGCCCCACAAGGTTCGCTACGTGATCGAGTTTCAAAACGTCCATAAAACCTACCGCGTCGCCGGTAAGGATATCCCCGCGCTGCACCCGACCAGTCTGACGATCGAGAACGGTCAGGTCTTCGGCTTGATTGGCCATTCTGGTGCAGGAAAAAGTACCCTGCTGCGTCTGATCAATCGCCTGGAGGACGCCAGCGGCGGCAAGATCATCGTCGACGGTGAAGAAGTCACCGCCCTGGACGCCACAGGCCTTCGCCGCTTCCGTCAACAGGTCGGGATGATTTTCCAACACTTCAACCTGTTGGCCTCCAAGACCGTGGCCGACAACGTGGCCCTGCCACTGACCTTGGCGGGTGAGTTGTCCCGTAGCGAAATCGACCGGCGAGTGGCTGAATTGCTGGCCCGTGTAGGCTTGTCCGATCACGCCAGGAAATACCCGGCGCAGTTGTCCGGCGGCCAGAAGCAGCGCGTCGGCATCGCCCGCGCCCTGGCGACCAAGCCCAAGATTCTGCTGTGCGACGAGGCCACCAGTGCGCTGGACCCGCAGACCACCGCGTCGGTGCTGCAACTGCTGGCCGAAATCAACCGCGAGCTGAAGCTGACCATTGTGTTGATCACCCACGAAATGGACGTGATCCGCCGGGTCTGCGATGAAGTGGCGGTGATGGACGCCGGCGTCATCGTCGAGCAAGGGCCGGTGGCCGACGTGTTCCTGCACCCCAAGCACCCGACCACCAAGCGTTTCGTCCAGGAAGACGAGCAAATCGACGAGAGCGAACAACGCGACGATTTTGCCCATGTACCGGGACGCATCGTGCGTCTGACATTCCAGGGCGACGCGACCTACGCACCATTACTCGGCACTGTCGCCCGGGAAACCGGTGTGGACTACAGCATCCTGGCCGGCCGTATCGACCGCATCAAAGACACTCCCTACGGGCAACTGACCCTCGCCATCACCGGCGGTGACATGGAAGCGGCGTTCGCCCACTTCACCGCGGCCGATGTCCACATGGAGGTGCTGCGCTGATGGACCTGTTGAGTTCGTTCTTCTCAAATATCGACTGGCTGGAAATCTGGCTGGCGACCGGTGATACCTTCCTGATGCTGTTCGGTTCGCTGTTGTTCACCGTGCTGCTCGGCCTGCCGCTGGGGGTGCTGCTGTTTCTGTGCAGCCCACGCCAGTTGCTTGAGGCCCGCGGCGTTTATGCGCTGTTGTCGCTGATCGTCAACATCCTGCGCTCGCTGCCGTTCATCATCCTATTGATCGTGATGATTCCGTTCACGGTATTGATTACCGGTACCTCGTTGGGCGTGGCCGGCGCAATTCCACCTCTGGTGGTCGGCGCGACACCGTTCTTCGCCCGCCTGGTGGAAACCGCCCTGCGCGAAGTCGATCGCGGCATCATCGAAGCGACCCAGGCCATGGGCGCAACCACCCGGCAGATCATCGTCAACGCCTTGCTGCCGGAAGCCCGTCCGGGCATCTTTGCCGCGATTACGGTGACAGCAATTACGCTGGTGTCCTACACGGCCATGGCCGGTGTGGTCGGGGCCGGTGGCTTGGGCGACCTGGCGATCCGGTTCGGTTACCAGCGTTTCCAGACCGATGTCATGGTGGTCACGGTGGTCTTGCTGCTGGTGCTGGTCCAGGTCCTGCAAACGGTAGGCGACAAGCTGGTTGTGCATTTCTCTAGAAAATAAGGCCTCGTGCCCATAAACCATGAGCCAGCCATTCGCTGGCAGGCGCCAAGAGCGGGCGCCCCACAAGGAGTTAGCTGAATGAAGAAGTTATTGGTTGCCTTCGCTGCCGCCGCAGCGTTTTCCGCCCACGCCGACACCCTGACCGTTGCAGCAACGCCGGTGCCACACGCGCAGATTCTCGAGTTCGTCAAGCCGGCACTGGCCAAAGAAGGCGTGGACCTCAAGGTCAAGGTCTTCACCGACTACATCCAGCCGAACGTCCAGGTCGCCGAAAAGCGCCTGGACGCCAACTTCTTCCAGCACCAGCCGTACCTGGATGAGTTCAACAAGGCCAAGGGCACGCACTTGGTAAGCGTGACGGGTGTGCACCTGGAACCCCTGGGTGCCTACTCGAGCAAGTACAAGAAGCTCGAAGAACTGCCAGGCGGCGCCAACGTAGTGATCCCGAACGACGCCACCAACGGCGGCCGTGCGCTGTTGCTGCTGGCGAAGGCCGGGGTGATCAAGCTCAAGGATGCGACCAACATCCTGTCGACCACCAAGGACATTACCGAGAATCCAAAGGACCTGAAATTCCGTGAACTGGAAGCCGCGACCATTCCGCGCGTGCTGACCCAGGTCGACCTGGCGCTGATCAACACCAACTATGCGCTGGAAGCCAAGCTGGATCCGTCCAAGGATGCCCTGGTGATCGAAGGCAGCGATTCGCCTTACGTGAACATCCTGGTGGCCCGTGAGGACGACAAGGACAGCGACGCAATGAAGAAGCTGGCCGCTGCATTGCATAGCCCGGAAGTGAAGGCTT
Organism: Pseudomonas corrugata; assembly: GCF_001269905.1. Classification (GTDB taxonomy): domain Bacteria; phylum Pseudomonadota; class Gammaproteobacteria; order Pseudomonadales; family Pseudomonadaceae; genus Aquipseudomonas; species Aquipseudomonas corrugata. Next base: position 112,002 of record NZ_LHVK01000007.1, read on the forward strand.
TCATTCTGGAGAAGTACAAAGGCGCGGTTTTGCCGGCGTTCTGATCTGATCGGTGATGAAAAAAACGGGGCTGCGTGGGAATGCAGGCCCGTTTTTTTTGCACTCATGATAAATTCCACGCCACGACCTCTAATGAATAGAGGGCATTCAGGGAGAGAAGTAGTGATCAAGTCTTTGTTGGTTGGGGCATTGTTGGCAATGGCATCAGCATCGGCCTCTGCGATGAGTTGCGATAACCCTAGAAACGCTTATGACAGAACCTATTGCGCGTCGCTGAAAATGGTTCAGTCGGATCAGGACATCAATGATCAATACAAGAAGACGATGAGCGCGCTGAACCCGGATCAAAAGAAAAAAGTAAAAGCCGCTCAGATCCAGTGGATCAAAATTCGTGACAACGCCTGTTCCAACGATGGCCTGCTCTACCTGGACTGTGCCAACGAGAAGACCGAGGCGCGTATCGTCATACTCAAAGCTGTCGAGCGCGAGTGCCGTGCTGCCGGTTGCGACGACGCCAAGCTGTCGCAAGTCGAGTAACCCGTAACACTGAGTACGTCGAGCTTGCAGTCGCACCCCACGAAAAACCCGACGTAAAGCGTCGGGTTTTTCTTTGCCTGCCATCGCGGTTCGACGTTATCCGACACCCAATTCACCAACACAGAACTCATCTCGTCCTCTGCTCCTTTTTTCATGCTTGGTGCAAGCTACTTATTGAGACCGATAACGCCCGATTTCTGAAATGCCTGAAATGCGTTCGAGGGCTGGGTAATGCTCCAGGGTCTTGCGAAGGTGTAATTCGATTGTTTGCGTTGCTGGCGAGGTGCCACAATCGTTCTTTTTAGTTGCGTCACGATCAGGTGGATCATATGAGTTGCCTAGGATCTCGGGATGACCAGAATTTGTTCATCGCCGCGCAGGTGCAAACCGACCGGCTACAGCAACTCTTTCGCCAATCGGTTTCAGCAGTTTTTGGCAGCTACCTCGCGGCCATCATGTTGTGTTGGTTGTGCTGGGATCGCTTTGAACACAGCGTCATCTTCTGGTGGCTGGCCATCCTGACCGGGTCGACGTTGTTGCGCGTCTCCTTGTTCATTGCCTATGTTCGCAGCGACGAAAGCAAACGCACGCCTCAGCACTGGGAGCGCAAATACTGGATCACCCTCGTGCTGTCCGCCAGCATCTGGGGAGGCGGCGCATTGGCGCTCATGCCGGCGGACGATCTTCTGTCGCAGGCACTGGTCATGCTCTTTACGGTCGGCATGTCCGTCAGCGCGGTGTCCTGCTACTCGGCCTACCGCGACATGACGCTCGCCTCCATTGGCCTGGTTCTGTTGCCATGCACAGCCTGGCTGCTGTTCCAACCGTCCCCGATCCAGGTTGGCATGGCGCTTTCAATTGTAGTGTTCGCAGCATTCGCAGCCCGCGCCACACACAAAATGTCCCAGGCACTGGAAACCGCTTTTCGACTGACTCGTGAAATGGAACAGGCGAACAGCATTTCAACCCGCGCCGCCCAAACCGATGAACTGACCGGCCTGAAGAGTCGACGGGCTTTTTTCGAGCATGCCCAACGGCTCTATGACCACTGCAAAGCCAACCGGCTGGAGTTATGCGCCGTGATGCTGGACATGGATCATTTCAAGCAGATCAACGATACCTATGGTCATCAGGTTGGGGATCAGGTGTTGCGCCAGATGGGCATGGTGATTAGCTCGTCCTTCCGTTCGACGGATATTCACGGTCGGCTAGGGGGAGAGGAGTTCGCGATCTTGCTTCCGGATACTTCCATTGAGGTCGCCACCAGGATTGCAGAAGAACTGGTCCAGACTATTGGTGGGTTGGTAATCGAGCCTGTCCACGGGATAACGGCCAGCCTGGGCGTCGCGTCGACGGAGGCTGGACATAAAGACCTCAATAGCTTGATGAACAATGCGGATAAGGCGCTGTATCGGGCGAAGGCGTTGGGGCGTAATCAGGTGGCGGTGGCGCAGTAGGGGTGGATTTACCCGGATTGTGGAAAACGATAGGTTCCAGGGACAAGCTGCACAGTCAGTCGGGTTCTGGCGTAGCTGGAGGTAAAGGCGCCAGAATGTGTGGGCATGATCAGAAGTTAAGCCAAAGTCTTGAAGACGCAAATGATCCGTGGCGAGGGAGCTTGCTCCCGCTCGGTGGTACAGCCGTGGTAAACCGGATGAGTGCAGCAACTTTCAAGGCAGCGTCATATTCAGTGGAAGCAGGTACCTTCGCCACATGAATCAAACCAAACGGGGCCGCACATGAATGCAGCCCCGTTTTTGTATGCTCGGAATGTCGATTGGCCTTGGTGAGGACACTCATCTATGCGCTCACTAGGCGCCCCTGCTAAACGATGCTGTCCACCACACCTCCATCGACACGCAGCGCCGCCCCCGTGGTCGCCGAGGCCTGTTCCGAGCTGGCATAGATGATCATGTTGGCGACTTCCTCGACCCGCGCCGCGCGCTGGATGATCGAGGTGCTGCGGTGCTCGTTGACGAAATCCGCTGCCACCTTTTCCAGGCTTTCCCCGGTGCGCTCGACATCGGCCTGGAGCATTTGGGCAACACCTTCGGACAGCGTCGGCCCGGGCAGCACCGAGTTCACCGTAACGCCGGTGCCGGCAAGGCGCTTGGCCAGGCCGCGGGCAATGGAGAGTTGGGCGGTCTTGGTGAAACCGTAGTGGATCATGTCGGCAGGAATATTCACGCCAGATTCCGACGAGACAAACACAATCCGCCCCCAACCACGCTCGACCATGCCCTGCGCATAAGCCCTGGACACACGCACGCCGGACATCACGTTGGTTTCAAAGAAGCGCTGCCATTCGCTGTCTGGCGTATCGAAGAAATCTTCCAGCTTGAAGATGCCCAGGTTGTTGATGACCACATCGAAGCGCGGGTACTTGGCGACCAATGCCTGGCAGCCTGACGCGTTGCTGAGATCCCCCACAAAACCTTCGGCCTTGGAAGCAAGATCACCCAAGCGCTGCAATGCGTCCTGCACGCTGCTCTCGCTGCGACCGTTGATGACCACGTGGGCGCCGGCTTCGAGGAAGCCTTTGGCGGTGGCGAAACCGATACCGCTGGTGGAGCCAGTGACTAAAACGTAACGGCCAGTGAAGTCGATTTTCATGGGAGGGACTCCTTGAGTAATGGACCAGAGGGCTGTGCGATGTTTGGCGAGACGGTATTTACGAGTTCTTCGTACAACGATTGAAGATAGCGACAATCCAGTAAAACGAAGCAAACCCGACACACGGTGTCGGGTTTGCTTCATTGATTGAGCGAATGTCTACCTGCTATCGCGACTCAACGTTATCCAGCACCCGATTTGCCAGCAACGAACCCAGCTCGATCAGTTGCTGAATACCGAGTGCCACATGACGGCGTGAACCTTCCAGTTCGAAGGCGAGGTCGTTGACCATGGCGTCAGCCGAGGCCAGGGTTTCGGTGAGGTTGGCGAGCAGGGATTCGTTGTCGATGTCTTTTACGATTGTGAATATCTGGCCCGGCTGGGGATCGTCGGGTTTCGTCTCTTTGGGTGAGAGATAGAAATCCAGGGCGCGCTCCGCGGCTTCATCGAGCTTTTTTGTGCGCGGGGAGGCTTGCTCCGTTTCCGGAGGATTTGGAGTTACTTTGAACATAAGCTGGAATCCTCAGTGAGGCCGCGACCTCTTCCCTACTAAAAGAAGGGTGGCGGCTGTACGCAGGTTAGTAGACCGGGGATTCCAGCATTGCCGGCGCGCCGAAGCGCCCTGCGCACAGCCACCATCAAGAACAGGGATGGAAAATACCTGCCTGAATGGAGCTCATGCATCTTGCGGGAAACCACGGGCTACTAAACCCGACCACTGATGAGCAGTGGCAGGAAGACGATAGAACCCGGGGGCAAAGCGCACAAGCGGGCGGATTCTGGCGTAGTTGTAGGCAAAGGCGCAAGGATGCGTGGGTTGGCTGAGGGGTTGGAGTGGGGCGATAAACAAGGAGTTGGGTTGGGGCTGCTGCGCAGCCCAGCGGGGATAAATCCCCTCGCCACAATGAATGATCTCGCCGGCATCCGGGACACTTCATGTGGAAATGGTTTGCAGTGGCGAGGGGCTTGCTTGTTCTCAATCGGTGATCAGGACGCAGACCACACAGCCAGCTCATAACCGTCCGGGTCGATAAAGTGGAAACGTTGCCCACCCGGGAAGGCGAACACCTCACGGCTGATGGTGGCTCCTGCGGCCTTTAGTCTGAGTTGGGTACCTTCCAGGTCATCCGCGTACAAAATGATCAACGGGCCGCCCGGGCGCACAGGTTCACCGGTTGTGAAGCCACCGGTCAGGCGACCGTCGCTGAACTCGGTATAGGTTGGGCCATAGTCGACGAAACGCCAGCCGAATACGCTTCCATAGAAGGCTTTGCTTCGGCCGATATCGTTGACGTTGAACTCGATGTTATCGATCTGGCGGTCGTTACCTCGAATGCCCATTGGCGCTTCCTTGGCTGGTTGGGGATAGGGGAGGTTAGGCTATTGAATTGTGCTTTGGAAATCAGGTTGGCTGGGGGAGGGCTTCAGGCGGTTGGGACTGCTGTGCAGTCCAGCGGGGATAAATCCCCTCGCCACAGGAAGGTGGAGTCAGTTAATTCAGCGGCGGCTGTGAGGGCGCTATCGCGAGCAGGCTCGCTCCCACAGTTTTCCCGGGTGGTTCACAGACATTGCATCCATCCCAATCCTGTGGGAGCTGAGCTTGCTCGCGATGGCGGTGGGTCTGCTTGCACCGATGTTGACTGTGTCGCCGTCATCGCGAGCAAGCTCGGCTCCCACAGGGGTTCTTGGGTGTTCGTAGACTCTGCATCCACCATAAATCCCGGTGGGGCCGATCTTATGGAGTGGCGGGCCTTCAGTACCAGCGGGCTTCTCCCGGCGGGCGTTTCTTGAAGCGTTTCATGCTCCACATGTATTGGCTCGGGTACGCCCGCACGTAGCGCTCCACGACTTGGCTCATGGCGGCGCAGGCGGTTGCGGTATCGGTGCTGTACATGGCCTCGGGGGCGGCTTCGAGGATGACTTTGTAGCCGGAACCATCCGGCAGCCGAAGGGCGTGGAGGAAGACGCCGACGGCCTTGCCGCCGGCGAGCATGTTGGGGACGAACTTGCTGGTCAGGGCCTGGGTGGCGAAGAAGGGTACGAAGATGCCGGCGGATTCGGCCGGTTCCGGGTCGGCGGGGATACCCACCTGGCCGCCCTTGCGCACTTCCTTGATGACGCTGAGGATGCCTTCCTTGGTGGATGCCGCGACTTTGTTGCCCAGTTGCACCCGCTGCTTTTGCAGCAGTTCATCCACCGCCTTGAGCTTGGGCGGGCGGTAGAAAATGATCGGTTTGCACTGGCTGCAATAGAAGTGGTTGAGCACTTCCCAGTTACCCAGGTGGCTGGTGATGCCCACCACGCCTTTGCCGGACGCCAAAGCTTCTTTCAATACCTCCAGGCCCTCGACTTCGCGCACCAGTTCGATGGAGCGCTGGGCCGGCCAGATCCAGGCGCAGGCGCTTTCGGTCAGGGATTTGCCGATGTCCTTCAGGCTCTGGCCCACCAGGCGTTCGCGCTCGGCCGGGTCCATCTCGGGAAAGCACTTGGCGAGGTTGATCCGCACCACGTCGCGGGAGCGGTTGGGCAGTTTCCACATGAGCCAGCCGATGGCCGACCCCACCGCTTGCACCGCCCGCCAAGGCAGCAGCGCAAATAACCGCAGAGCGCCGACCAGCAAGGCGCCTTTCAACTTATCCACAGGTCACTCCTGAATTCATGGGCGTATTGCGAGCCGGCTATTCTAACCGCCGTGTGCCAGCTCGGCGTAGCGGTCGCAGTCCTGGGTGTGGTCCATGACCATCCCCGAGGCCTGCATGAAGGCGTAGCAAATGGTCGGCCCGACGAAGGTGAAGCCGGCCTTTTTCAGGCCCTTGCTCATCTGCACGGCTTCGGGAGTGATGGCCGGCACTTCGGTGCGGTCCTTGAAATGGTTGATAAGGGGGCTGTCGCCGACGAACGACCAGAGGAACGCCACCGGGTCTTCCAGGGCCAGCCAGGCCTCGGCGTTGCGGCGCGCGGCCTTGAGCTTGAGGCGGTTGCGGATGATGCCAGGGTCTTGCATCAAGTCCTCGATTTCGGCATCGCTCATCTGCGCCACCCGCTGTACGTCGAAGTTGTACAACACCTCGCGGTAATGGGCGCGTTTGCGCAACACGGTGATCCAGGACAGCCCGGCCTGGAACCCTTCGAGCAAAAGCAACTCGAACAAACCCTGCGCATCGCGCAGCGGCGTCCCCCACTCCTGATCGTGATAGGCCATGTACAGCGGATCTTCGGAACACCAAAAGCAGCGTGGCATAAGGCTCCAGGGGGCGTGCGCACGAACGAATCGGGTATACTCCCGCTCTTTAAATCGCAGCCCAAGAAACAGGTGAATTTCGTGAGCCAGCCTACGCCAGCCGTGCGTACCTTCCAAGACTTGATCCTCGCCCTCCAGCAATACTGGGCCGAGCAAGGTTGCGTGGTACTTCAGCCCTACGATATGGAAGTAGGCGCCGGCACTTTCCACACTGCCACGTTTCTGCGTGCCATCGGCCCGGAAACCTGGAACGCCGCCTACGTGCAGCCCAGCCGCCGCCCGACTGACGGCCGCTACGGCGAAAACCCGAACCGTCTGCAGCACTACTACCAGTTCCAGGTGGTCCTGAAGCCGAACCCGGAAAACTTCCAGGAACTGTACCTGGGCTCCCTCAAGCGCGTGGGCCTCGACCCGCTGGTGCATGACATCCGTTTCGTCGAAGACAACTGGGAATCGCCGACCCTGGGCGCCTGGGGCCTGGGCTGGGAAGTCTGGCTCAACGGCATGGAAGTGACTCAGTTCACTTACTTCCAGCAGGCCGGCGGCATCGAGTGCTACCCGGTCACCGGCGAGATCACCTACGGCCTGGAACGCCTGGCCATGTACCTGCAAGGCGTGGATTCGGTCTACGACCTGGTATGGGCCGACGGCCCGTTCGGCAAAGTGACTTATGGCGACGTGTTCCACCAGAACGAAGTGGAACAGTCGACCTACAACTTCGAACACGCCAACGTCGACAAGCTGTTCGAACTGTTCGATTTCTATGAAAGCGAAGCCAAGCGCCTGATCGAACTGGACCAGCCGCTGCCGTTGCCGAGCTATGAAATGGTGTTGAAGGCGTCCCATACCTTCAACCTGCTGGACGCACGTCGGGCGATTTCCGTGACGGCGCGCCAGCAATACATCCTGCGTGTACGCACCCTGGCGCGTTCCGTCGCGCAAGCCTACCTGATGGCCCGTGCCAAGCTGGGCTTCCCGATGGCGACCCCGGACCTGCGTGATGAAGTGTTGGCTAAGCTGGAGGCTGCACAATGAGTGCTCAAGATTTTCTGGTTGAACTGGGCACCGAAGAACTGCCACCCAAAGCCCTGAATACCCTGGCCGATGCGTTCCTGGCCGGTATCGAAAAAGGCCTGCAGACGGCCGGCCTGAACTTCGAAACCAAGCACGTCTACGCCGCACCGCGCCGCCTGGCCGTGTTGATCACCGGCCTGGCGACCCAACAGCCGGACCGCAGCATCAACCTCGACGGCCCGCCACGCCAGGCCGCGTTCGACGCCGACGGCAATCCGACCCAGGCCGCCCTGGGTTTCGCCAAGAAGTGCGGCGTGGACCTGAGCGAAATCGACCAGAGCGGTCCGAAGCTGCGCTATAGCCAGAGCATCAAGGGCAAGCCGACCGCCAGCCTGCTGCCGACTATCGTCGAAGACTCCCTCAATGACTTGCCGATTCCCAAGCGCATGCGCTGGGCCGCGCGCAAGGAAGAGTTCGTGCGTCCGACCCAATGGCTGGTGATGCTGCTGGGTGACCAGGTCATCGATTGCACGATCCTGGCCCAGAAGGCCGGCCGCGATTCTCGCGGTCATCGCTTCCATCACCCGGAAAGCGTGCGCATCACCTCGCCGGCCAACTATCTGGCCGACCTGCGTGCCGCCTACGTGCTCGCCGACGCCAACGAGCGCCGCGAACTGATCAGCAAGCGCACCGAAGAACTGGCGACCCGCCAGGAAGGCACCGCCATCGTGCCGCCAAGCCTGCTGGACGAAGTGACCGCACTGGTGGAATGGCCGGTGCCGCTGGTGTGCTCGTTCGAGGAACGTTTCCTTGAAGTGCCGCAAGAAGCGCTGATCACCACCATGCAGGACAACCAGAAGTATTTCTGCCTGCTGGACGCCGACGGCAAGTTGCTGCCGCGCTTTATCACGGTCGCCAACATCGAAAGCAAGGACCCGCAGCAGATCATCGCCGGTAACGAGAAAGTCGTTCGCCCGCGCCTGACCGATGCCGAGTTCTTCTTCAAGCAAGACAAGAAGCAACCGCTGGAAAGCTTCAACGAGCGCCTGAAAAACGTGGTGTTCCAGGAAAAACTCGGCAGCGTCTACGACAAGGCCGAGCGCGTTTCGAAATTGGCGGCCTTCATTGCCCCACGCATCGGCGGCGACGCCCAGCGCGCGGCTCGTGCCGGCATCCTGTCCAAGTGCGACCTGTCCACCGAGATGGTCGGTGAGTTCCCGGAGATGCAAGGCATCGCCGGTTACTACTACGCCCTCAACGACGGTGAGCCGCAGGACGTGGCCTTGGCGCTGAACGAGCAGTACATGCCCCGTGGGGCGGGCGCCGAACTGCCGACCACCCTGACCGGTGCGGCCGTGGCCATCGCCGACAAGCTCGACACCCTGGTCGGCATCTTCGGCATCGGCATGCTGCCCACCGGCAGCAAGGACCCCTATGCCCTGCGTCGCGCGGCGCTGGGTGTGTTGCGGATCCTGATCGACAAGCAGCTGGACCTGGACCTGAACGATGCGGTGGCCTTCGCCGTCAACGCGTTCGGCAGCAAGGTCAAGGCCGCCGGCCTGGCCGATGCGGTGCTGGAGTTCATTTTCGACCGCCTGCGTGCGCGTTATGAAGATGAAGGCGTCGACGTCGCCACCTACCTGTCGGTACGTGCCCTGAAGCCGGGTTCAGCCCTGGACTTCGACCAGCGCGTGCAAGCCGTCCAGGCCTTCCGCAAACTGCCGGAAGCGGCAGCATTGGCCGCAGTGAACAAGCGTGTGTCGAACCTGTTGAGCAAGGCCGAAGGCAATATCGCGGCCACCGTCGAAGCCAAATACTTCGACAACGCCAACGAGTTCTCTCTGTATTCGGCGATCCAGCAGGCAGACCAGGCAGTACAGCCGATGGCCGCGGCACGCCAGTACAGCGAAACCCTGGCACGCCTGGCGGCACTGCGTGAACCGGTGGATGCGTTTTTCGAAGCGGTGATGGTCAATGCCGAAGACACCAACGTGCGAGCCAACCGCTACGCGCTGCTGGCACGCCTGCGTGGCCTGTTCCTCGGCGTCGCCGACATATCGCTGCTGGGGTAAACCTTGAAACTGCTGATTCTCGATCGGGACGGGGTGATCAACCATGACTCCGACGCTTACATCAAATCGGTGGAAGAGTGGTTGCCGCTCCCCGGCTCGATCGAAGCCATTGCGCAGTTGAGCAAGGCCGGCTGGACGGTGGCAGTTGCCACCAACCAGTCGGGCATTGCTCGCGGTTACTATGACCTCGCGGTCCTCGACGCCATGCATGAGCGCTTGCGCGCCCTGGTGGCCGAGCAGGGTGGCGAAGTCGGGCTGATCGTCTATTGCCCCCATGGGCCGGATGAAGGTTGCGATTGTCGCAAACCCAAGCCGGGCATGTTGAGGGCCATTGCCGAGCATTATGCTGTACCGCTGGCGGGCGTATGGTTCGTCGGTGACAGCCTCGGTGACCTGGAGGCGGCCAAGGCCGTCGATTGTCAGCCAGTTTTGGTAAAGACCGGGAAAGGCGAAAAGACTCAGGGCAAAACCCTACCGGTAGGCACCTTGATTTTTGACGACCTGGCGGCGATTGCCGCTGAACTTATCCACAATTAGAGCTCCCAAGACATCCTGATCAAGGATTGTTCGGGAAGCGCTTGAACAGGCGGGCATTGCCCGCAACGGTAAATGCCGCTATGTCGATATTGCAGGCCATCAGATCTTTTCTCTTTTACCTGCTGTTGGGCACCAGCTCCTTGCTGTGGTGCTCCCTGAGTTTTTTTGTCGCGCCGTTCATGCCGTTCAAGGCGCGTTACCGCTTCATCAACGTGTACTGGTGCCGTTGCGCACTGTGGTTGAGCAAAGTGTTCCTGGGCATTCGCTATGAAGTGAAGGGCGCCGAGAACGTGCCCGACCGCCCCTGTGTGATCCAGTCCAACCATCAAAGCACCTGGGAAACCTTTTTCCTGTCGGCCTATTTCGAGCCGTTGAGCCAGGTGCTCAAGCGTGAACTGTTGTTTGTGCCGTTCTTCGGCTGGGCCATGGCGATGCTGCGGCCGATCGCCATCGATCGCGACAACCCCAAAGCTGCACTCAAGCAAGTGGCGCAGAAGGGCGACGAACTGCTCAAGGACAACGTCTGGGTGTTGATCTTCCCTGAGGGCACCCGTGTTCCCTATGGCACGGTCGGCAAGTTTTCCCGCAGCGGTTCTGCATTGGCTGTGAATGCTGATCTGCCTGTATTGCCGATTGCACACAATGCCGGAAAATTCTGGCCCAAGGCCGGCTGGATCAGGAAACCTGGCGTCATCACCGTGGTGATCGGTGAGCCGATGTATGCCCAAGGCAGCGGGCCTCGCGCCATTGCCGAGCTCAACGACCGGGTCCAGGCCTGGAACGAACAGACCCAACGTGACATGGGCTCGCTTCCCCCGGCCCCCACATCGCCAGCAGCTACAGATCAGCTCGCTGTCTGATATCTGTGGATAAGCTGTGTACCGTTTGTTCTTAAACTGCAGATTTTATCTTCTAACCGTTTGTTTTTAATGCATATTTCTTAAAAACATAAAACCGAGCAACAGGTGCATAAGTTTTTCTTAGCACTTATACGGTTCGCTGCCAGGAACCATTTTCATAGAACGCCGTGATCTTTCGATTCCTCCCCCAGCAAGGGGAACCGCAAACTGAATGTCGTGCCTTCACCGACCACGCTGTGACATTTAATGTGGCCGCCATGACGGTCGACCACGGCTTTGACCATCGACAATCCCAAACCAATCCCGTCCACACCATGGGCTGACGAGAACCGCCGGTACTGGCTGAACAGGGCCGGCAGATCCTCGGCATCAATGCCTTTACCCTGATCGCTGACCTCGCAGACCAACCAGCCCTCCGCGCAACGAACCGTCAGTGAAATGCAGCTGTCAGGCAAGCTGTACTTGACGGCGTTTTCCAGCAGATTGAACAGCGCACGGGTCAGCAGAGACTGATCCGCCGTCACCATCGCTTCGTCATCATCCACGGCATGAGTCAACCGGATACGCTTGGCCTGGGCGATGGGCAAAGCCTGGTCCACCACATCCAGGATCAACATGGCGAACAGGGTCGGCTGGAACTGGTACGCCTCGGATTCCGCCTTGGCCAGTTGCACGAAACCTTCCGTCAGGCCCAAGGCTCGACGGACCTGGCGCTCGATCTGGTCAAACAGCAGATCATTCCCACCGGCCTGATGCCGCTGCACATCGAGCAATGCCAGAATCGCCGAGTGAGGCGCACGCAAGTCGTGGGAGAGAAAACGCAGCATCACGCTGCGCTGCTCTTCGGCTTCTCGCTCCGCGCTCAGGTCGATAAGGCTGAGCAACCAGCCAATGGGCGTATCGCCGTCAACCGTCATGAGCGGCGCCCGCTCCAGGCGCAGGCTGCGTTCGCGAGTGTCGCGAAACTCCACCAAGGGCAATGTGGATAACCGGTGATGGGGTTCGCGCTCCAGCGCTGGATACCCCAGCTGCACAAGCTGTTCCAGCACATCGCAGCCCGCCAGGACATGGCCGAAAAGATCCCGGGCCTTGCGGTTCCCGAGCAGTATCCTGCCTTGCGGATCGCTGATCATGGTCGCGACAGGCAAGTATTCCAGTCCATCAGCAATGAATCGGCGGGTGTCGCGGGTTCTACCCATCGCTTGTTCGAGGGCCATGATCTGGCCCTGCAGGCGGTCACTGCCGGTGTAAGGGGTACGTCGGCGCTCCGGAAACACTTTCGGCTCCGCGTCCAGGCGCGCCAGCTCCCAGCCGAAATAGGCTAGCACCACGCTCAGGCGTCGCCAATTCCAGATCAGGTAACCAAACAGCATTCCCAATACACTCGCCAGCGGTGACCACCACCAACCCTCTAACGCCAGCACAGCACTGATCGACAATGCCGCCGTCATGCCACCCACCATTGTCCACAGGGCCAAGTGAGGGCGCAGCAGTAAAAGTCCCAGCACGCAGGCTACCAGGCACACTGATAATACGACGCTCGATCCATGGCGAGACGATTGGACACTGAGCGACAACAGCGCCGTCACCGGTAACAGCAGCAGACTTATCCACAACCACTCACGCACCAGTTGTCGAAACAATCGCTGGGCCTGGGTAGGTTCACGGCTTTCACTGCGACGCGGATGACTCATAGATACCCTGACCGAACACGAGAGAGGATTGGCTTCATGGTTGATGCGAAGCCCAAGACTATAGCGGACTCGATGGCTGGCGTGCTGCTGCCTTTCCCTCTACGCCGTGAGCCGGTATTGTCGCAGCCTGCGACAGGGGATCGGCACCGGATCTGACAGATTGCGCGCTCCCCTGATGATGTCCGTTACCCTAGAGATCAAGGAATCGCGCCCATGCGTGTCGCCATACTGGATGACGAACCGGCAGAATTGCGCCGGGTGGAACAGACACTGCAACAGATCCCCGGCAGGGGAGAGCAGACCTGGACCCTGCACAGTTTCGAACGCGGCGAGGACTTGTTGCGTCAACTGCGTCGGGAGACCTTCGACCTGCTGATCCTCGATTGGCAAGTGCCCGATATCAGCGGCCTGTCACTGTTGCGCTGGACTCGAGAGCACATGGACTCGCCACCGGCCGCCATCATGCTCACCAGCCGGGACGGTGAACACGACATCGTTCAGGCTCTCAACACCGGGGCTGACGATTACGTGAGCAAACCCTTCAGGCCCAACGAGCTAAAGGCCAGGGTCACTGCGGTGTTGCGTCGCCATAACCTGCAACGTGCTCCGGCCAGCGAGATGCTGGTGTTCAACGACCTGGCCTTCGACGACGCCGAGCTGACCGTCACCCGCGCCGGTATCCCCATCAGCCTGACCGAGCGGGAATACCGCCTGGCCCGTTGCCTGTTCGCCAACCTGGGTCGTCCATTGTCCCGGGAATATTTCTACGAACGATTCTGGACCCACGAAGAAATGACTTCATCCCGTCCACTCGACACCCATATCTATCGCCTGCGCAACAAGCTGGGCCTGACGGCGGACCGAGGTTGGCAGTTGTTGACGATTTATGGGTATGGGTATCGGTTGGAGAGTGTGACGGCGGGAAGCGAAACATCGGTGGCGAGCTAGGTTGATCGTTCCCACGCTCTGCGTGGGAACGATCAACCTAGCTCTGCGTTCGGCTCTTTGAGACGCAGAGCGTCTCTGGCTGCATTCCCACGCTGAGCGTGGGAACGATCAATCAGCCGCGCGCCTGTACCAGGCTTCCTGTTTTTGCAATCCGGCGGCGCTGCACCAGCAATCCGGAGACCACTACCAGCAGGCTCAACAGCCCGGTCGCCAGGATCTCCACGCGGTGGGCCTCCTGGAACAGCATGATGGTCAGGGCCGCGACGATGAAAATGATCACCGCGTAGGTCAAGCCTGGGAACAACCACATGCTGAAGGCGATTTTTTCCCCACGGGCCATGCGCTGCTTGCGCATGCGCAGTTGCGAGAACGCGATCACCAGATACACCAGCAGTGCGATGGCGCCGGAGCTGGCCAACAGGAACTCGAACACCGCCGCCGGGGCCACGTAGTTGGCAAACACCGCCAGGAACGCCGCAGCGGTCGAAAGCATCACCGCCCAGTAAGGCGTGCCGCTCTTGTTGGTGCGCTGGGAAACGGCCGGCGCATCTCCACGCTTGCCCAACGAAAACATCATGCGCGACGCCGTGTAGAGTGCCGAGTTCAGGCAGCTGGTCACCGCAACCAACACCACGATATCGACGATCAACTTGGCATTGGGGATGCCCATGCGTTCCAGCACAGTCTGGTAGGAACCCACGCTGGCGAGCAGCGGGTCATTCCATGGCACCAGGGATACGACCATGAAAATCGACACGAGGTAGAACAAGCCGATCCGCCAGATCACCGAGTTGGTGGCCTTGGAAATCTGCTGACCCGGGTTCTTCGATTCAGCCGCCGCGATGGTCACGATCTCGGTACCCATGAACGAAAACATGGTGGTCAGGATCGCCCCCAACACCGCACCCATGCCGTTTGGCAGGAAGCCTTGGGTGTCGAACAAGTGTGAAACACCGCTGACTTGGCTGGTGGGCAAAAGACCGAAGATCGCCAACGTGCCGAGGCCAATAAAGCCAATGATTGCTATGACCTTGACCAAGGCGAACCAGAATTCGAATTCCCCGTAGTTCTTCACGCTGAACAGGTTGGTGATCGTCAGCAGTAATGTGATGACCAGCGTGAAAGCCCAGATCGCCACGTTCGGAAACCAGGCATGCAGGATGGTCGCGGCGGCGTTGGCCTCCAGTGGAATTACCAGCACCCAGAACCACCAGTAGAGCCAACCGATAGTGAAACCGGCCCAATGACCAATAGCACGATCAGCGTAAGTCGAGAACGAACCGGTGTCCGGCGAAGCCACTGCCATTTCACCCAGCATCCGCATCACCAACACCACCAGTGCACCGGCAGCGGCATAGGCCAACAGAACAGCCGGGCCGGCCGCAGCGATAGCGTGGCCGGAGCCTACGAAAAGCCCGGCACCAATCACGCCGGCGATGGAGAGCATCGTCACATGCCGGGGTTTGAGCCCTTGCTCCAGATTGTTGGAAGTTTGCGTACCACTCATTGAGACTACCCTTGGTCTTGAATTTATTCGTACCGCCTCGTACCACCGTGTCTTTTGTAAATTTAAAGAAACGAGGTGTTGTTTATTTAACACGCAAGTTTTACGCCAGAAAAGCTGAGGTCCCGTGGTGTCGGGGGTCTGGGCCGATATGCAAGGGATTGAGAATGAAAGGTTTGTTCCTAAGTGTTACTGCGTTACCCGATCATCGAGCACCCAGTGCTGACAGGGAACATCTTCTTCAAGCGTAAAAAAAAACCAACGCATGAGCGTTGGCTTTTTTGGAGCAGGCGTTGCCGAAGGATCAGAAATCCAGATTAGACACCGCCAGCGCATTGCTCTCGATGAAGTCACGACGAGGCTCGACCGCATCACCCATCAGGGTGTTGAAGATCTGGTCCGCGCCAATGGCGTCTTCGATGGTCACTTTCAGCATCCGGCGCGAGCCCGGGTCCATGGTGGTTTCCCACAACTGATCCGGGTTCATCTCACCCAACCCTTTGTATCGCTGGATGGTGTGGCGCTTGGTGCTTTCAGCCATCAGCCATTCAAGGGCTTCCTTGAACTCGGTGACGGCTTTCTTGCGCTCGCCACGCTGGATGTAGGCGCCTTCGTCCAGCAGCGTGCTCAGTTGCGCGCCGAGGGATACAACAGTCTTGTAGTCGTTGCTGCTGAAGAAGTCGCGGTTGAAGGTGACGTAGTTCGACAGACCGTGGGAGATCAGTTCGACCTCCGGCAGCCAGACGTTACGCTCGCGGTCTTCACGCAGGCTGGCTTTGTAGACCAGGCCGGACTTCTCGACGGTGCGCAGGCGGACTTCGTACTGGGCCAGCCAATCCTGCATCGCTGCGTGATCGGACAGTTGCTCCATGCTGACGGCCGGCAGGTAGATGAAGTGCTCAGTCAGTTCCTGTGGGTACAGGCGGGACAGGCGCTTGAGGGTTTTCATCACCAGGCGGAAGTCGTTGACCAGGCGCTCGAGAGCCTCACCGGAAATGCCCGGGGCGTCTTCGTTCAGGTGCAGGCTCGCATCCTCCAGGGCCGACTGCGTCATGTACTCTTCCATGGCGTCGTCGTCCTTGATGTATTGCTCCTGCTTGCCTTTCTTGACCTTGTACAGCGGCGGCTGGGCGATATAGATGTAGCCGCGCTCGATCAGCTCCGGCAACTGACGGAAGAAGAACGTCAGCAGCAGGGTACGGATGTGCGAACCGTCGACGTCGGCGTCGGTCATGATGATGATGTTGTGATAGCGCAGTTTGTCGATGTTGTACTCTTCGCGGCCGATGCCACAGCCCAGCGCGGTGATGAGCGTACCGACTTCCTGGGAAGAGATCATCTTGTCGAAGCGCGCCTTCTCGACGTTCAGGATCTTGCCCTTGAGGGGCAGGATGGCCTGGGTCCGGCGGTTGCGTCCCTGCTTGGCGGAACCGCCAGCAGAGTCACCTTCCACGAGGTACAGTTCGGACAGGGCAGGGTCCTTTTCCTGGCAGTCAGCCAGTTTGCCCGGCAGGCCGGCGATGTCCAACGCACCTTTGCGGCGGGTCATCTCACGGGCCTTGCGCGCCGCTTCACGGGCACGCGCGGCGTCGATCATCTTGCCGACCACCAGCTTGGCTTCGTTCGGGTTCTCCAACAGGAAGTCGGAGAAATACTTGCCCATTTCCTGCTCGACCGCGGTCTTCACTTCGGAAGACACCAGCTTGTCCTTGGTCTGGGAGCTGAACTTCGGATCCGGCACTTTCACCGAAATGATCGCCGTCAGGCCTTCGCGGGCATCGTCACCGGTGGTGGCGACTTTGTGCTTCTTCGCCAGGCCTTCCTGTTCGATGTAGTTGTTCAGGTTACGCGTCAACGCCGAACGGAAACCTACCAGGTGGGTGCCGCCGTCGCGCTGAGGGATGTTGTTGGTAAAGCACAACAGGTTCTCGTTGAAGCTGTCATTCCACTGCAGGGCGATTTCCACGCCGATGCCGTCTTCACGCTGGATGTTGAAGTGGAACACCTGGTTGACCGCGGTCTTGTTGGTGTTCAGGTATTCAACGAATGCACGCAGGCCACCTTCGTACTTGAACAGCTCTTCCTTGCCGCTGCGCTCGTCCTTGAGGACGATGCCGACACCGGAGTTGAGGAAGGACAGCTCACGGATCCGCTTGGCCAGGATGTCCCAGCTGAAGTGGATGTTCTTGAAGGTTTCGCTGGAAGCCTTGAAGTGGATCTGGGTACCAGTGGTTTCGCTGTCGCCA
The DNA here is from genome assembly GCF_001269905.1 of Pseudomonas corrugata. Classification (GTDB taxonomy): domain Bacteria; phylum Pseudomonadota; class Gammaproteobacteria; order Pseudomonadales; family Pseudomonadaceae; genus Aquipseudomonas; species Aquipseudomonas corrugata. Next base: position 129,268 of record NZ_LHVK01000007.1, read on the forward strand.
ACAATAGCCATTGGCGCCTGAGGCACACCATGGACGTAGGTCTGTTCCCAGATCTTGCCACTGCGGCGCACGGTGAGCACCAGCTCCTCGGACAGCGCGTTCACAACAGAAACACCTACGCCGTGCAGCCCGCCGGAAACCTTGTAGGAGTTGTCATCGAACTTACCGCCGGCGTGCAGCACGGTCATGATGACCTCGGCCGCGGAAACGCCTTCTTCCTTATGCACGTCGACCGGGATGCCTCGACCGTTGTCACGAACGGTGATGGATTCATCCGGGTGAATGATGATGCTGATGTCGTCGCAATGGCCGGCGAGGGCTTCGTCGATGGAATTGTCGACCACCTCGAACACCATGTGGTGCAGACCGCTGCCATCGTCGGTGTCACCAATGTACATACCGGGACGTTTGCGTACGGCATCCAGGCCTTTCAGCACTTTAATGCTCGTTGAGTCGTACGTATTTTCTTCGCTCAATGCCTTCACTCCCGATGGTCGTGGGTCTGGGTGATACGGCCCTGTTCCACGTGGAACAGAGCGACTGGCGTTTCCGTCTGCCAGCCTTCCCTCAATAATTCGTGATCTACACAGGTGATAAAAACCTGGCAGCGTAAGTCTTCCAGCAAACGGCACAGCGCCCGACGGTGGGCCTCGTCCAGCTCGGACGGCAGGTCATCCACCAGATAAATACACTGACCGCGACGGGCCTGGCTGACCAGGTGCCCCTGGGCGATACGCAAGGCACACACCACCAACTTCTGCTGCCCCCGGGACAAAATGTCCGCGGCGTTATGGGCGCCCAATCTGAGGCGCAAGTCAGCGCGTTGAGGTCCAGCCTGGGTATGGCCCATCTGCTGGTCCCGTTGCAGCGAGCCAGCCAGTACGGTGCTCAGTTCCCGGTCCTTGTCCCAGCCTCGGTAATAGCTGAGCGTCAGGCCCTCGAGCTCAACCAGCTCGCTCAAGGTCTGCTCGAAAACCGGTTTCAAGGCTTTGATGTAAGCGCGGCGGTATTCATCGATTTCAGCGCTGGCCTGGCACAGTTCCCTGTCCCAAACCGCTTGCGAAACGGCGTCAAGTGTACCATGCCGCAGCCAAGAGTTTCTCTGGCGCAGCGCCTTCTGCAAGCGCTGCCAGGTCGCCATGAAACGCGGCTCCACGTGAAATACGCCCCAGTCCAGGAATTGCCGGCGAATCTTCGGTGCGCCTTCCAGCAGACGGAAACTGTCCGGGTTGATCAATTGCAACGGCAGGATCTGCGCCAGTTGCGCGGCGCTCCGGGCGTTCTGGCCGTCGATGCGAATCTGGAACTCGCCTTGCCGGTCCCGGGAAATGCCCAACGCGCTATGCCCCCCTTCCGCCAGCTCTACCTGCCCGAACACCGTACAGGCCAATTGATCGTACTGGATGACCGGCAACAGCCGGGTACTGCGAAACGAGCGGGCAAGCCCCAGCAGGTGTACGGCTTCCAGGACGCTGGTTTTGCCGCTGCCGTTGGCGCCGTAAAGAATATTGATTCGGGGGGAAGGGGAGAAGGTCACCGGGTGCAGATTGCGCACCGCGGTGACCGAGACGCGACTTAAGGACATCTAGGCTGATTATTACAGACGCATCGGCATGACAACGTAAGCCGAATCGTCGTTATCGGATTCCTGCACCAAGGCACTGCTGTTGGAGTCCGACAGGATCAAGCGTACTTGCTCGGTGGTCATCACGCCCAGCACGTCGAGCAGGTAGCTGACGTTGAAGCCGATCTCCAGGGAGCCGCCGTTGTAATCAACACCCACTTCTTCTTCCGCTTCTTCCTGTTCAGGGTTGTTCGCCTGAATCTTCAACTGCCCGCTGGCCAGTTGCAGACGGATACCGCGGTACTTCTCGTTGGACAGAATCGCGGTACGGCTGAAGGCCTCGCGCAGCGCCTGGCGGTCGCCCACTACCAGTTTGTCACCACCTTTAGGCAGCACACGTTCGTAATCGGGGAACTTGCCGTCTACCAGCTTCGAGGTGAAGGTGAATTCCCCGGTGGTGGCGCGGATGTGATGCTGACCCAATACGATGCTGACATTGCCGTCCGGCTCGGTCAGAAGGCGAGCCAATTCCAGGATACCTTTACGAGGCACGATCACCTGATGGCGATCCGGCTGCCCGATATCGGCCTGCATCGAGCACATCGCCAGGCGATGACCGTCGGTAGCAACGGCGCGGATTACACCGGCGGACACTTCCAGCAGCATGCCATTGAGGTAGTAACGCACGTCTTGCTGGGCCATGGCGAAGCTGGTGCGTTCGATCAAGCGGCGCAGCCTGCTCTGCTCAAGGCTGCAGGTCAGCGAGCCCGGGCCTTCTTCCACGGTCGGGAAGTCGTTGGCGGGCAGTGTCGACAGGGTGAAACGGCTGCGCCCGGCCTTGACCACGAGCTTCTGATCATCGACCTTGATGTCGATCAGCGCATCGTTGGGCAGGCTCTTGCAGATGTCCATCAGCTTGCGCGCCGGTACCGTGATGGAACCCGGATCGGCCGGCTCTTCAAGTTGCACACGACCAACCAGCTCGACTTCCAGGTCGGTACCGGTCAGCGAGAGTTGCTGGCCGTCGACAACCAGCAGCACGTTGGAAAGTACCGGCAAGGTCTGGCGGCGTTCGACGACGCCTGCGACCAGTTGCAGGGGTTTCAACAGGGCTTCGCGTTGAATGGTGAAATGCATGGTCTAGTCCCTTGCCTTAATAAGCTGCGCTGGTGGTCATCAAGTGGTCAGTGTACGCAGCAGGTTCTTGTAGTCCTCGCGGATGTCCGCGTCGGATTCCTTAAGTTCGTTGATCTTGCGGCAGGCGTGCAACACGGTGGTGTGGTCGCGTCCACCGAACACATCGCCGATTTCCGGCAGGCTGTGGTTGGTCAGCTCCTTGGACAAGGCCATGGCCACCTGGCGCGGCCGAGCCACCGAACGCGAACGGCGCTTGGAGAGCAGATCGGATATTTTGATTTTGTAGTATTCAGCAACGGTTCGCTGAATGTTATCCACAGAAACAAGCTTGTCCTGAAGCGCCAGGAGGTCTTTCAAAGACTCACGAATGAGCTCGATGGTGATATCGCGGCCCATGAAGTGGGAATGCGCGATCACCCTCTTGAGGGCACCTTCAAGCTCGCGCACGTTCGAGCGAATCCGCTGAGCGATAAAGAACGCGGCATCGTGAGGCAGCTCGACCTTGGCCTGATCGGCCTTTTTCATCAGGATCGCTACCCGGGTTTCCAGCTCCGGCGGCTCGACGGCTACCGTCAGGCCCCAGCCGAAACGCGACTTCAGACGTTCCTCCAGGCCTTCGATTTCCTTCGGATAACGGTCACTGGTGAGAATGACCTGCTGCCCGCCTTCAAGCAACGCGTTGAAGGTGTGGAAAAACTCTTCCTGGGAACGTTCCTTGCGGGCAAAGAACTGAATGTCATCGATCAGCAGCGCGTCCACCGAACGATAGAAGCGCTTGAATTCATTGATGGCGTTCAGTTGCAGCGCCTTGACCATATCGGCCACGAAACGCTCGGAATGCAGGTACACAACCTTGGCGTTCGGGTTCTTCTTTAATAGGTGATTGCCCACAGCATGCATCAAGTGGGTCTTACCCAGACCCACACCGCCATACAGAAACAGCGGGTTGTAGCCATGCTTGGGGTTGTCCGCCACCTGCCAGGCTGCTGCCCGGGCCAGTTGGTTGGACTTGCCTTCGACAAAGTTTTCAAAGGTAAAGGTGCGGTTCAGATAGCTGGTGTGCTTGAGCGCACCTTCGACCTGCACGGTGCGTTGTTCGGCGCGTACCGGTGCCTGTTGAGTGCTGGCGCCCGCCATCGGGTCGAAGCTGTCCCGAGAGGGCTCTTCACTGGCCTCGGACACCTTCTGTGGGTTTCTTTTGCTCGGCGCTGGAGACGAGGCCGGGGCGACCGGGTTTGCCGGCGCTACAGCGGCCTGGGCCTGAGAGGCCGCGGCAGCCAGCGGCGCATTCGGGGCCGCGCGTGGGGCCGAGCTGCGCTTGCTGCCTATCAATAGGGATAACGCAGGCCCCATGCCATTGCCATGCTCGTCGAGCAGCTCCATGACCCGACCCAGGTACTTTTCGTTGACCCAGTCGAGAACGAAACGGTTCGGTGCGTAGACGCGCAACTCGTCGCCTTCGGCTTCGACCTGTAGCGGACGGATCCAAGTGTTGAATTGTTGGGCAGGCAGCTCATCGCGCAAAAGCTCCACGCACTGCTGCCAAAGTTCCACTGACACGGACATCCCCTAAGTTGAAAGCCGGTGAGGCAAAAACAAGCGGCCATTGTAGCGAGCAGACGTTCACTTATCCACACGCAGGTTCATCCTCCGCCACGATTTATCAATGCGTTAACCCACAAAAAGACGACAGGCGGTCAGTGGATAAGCTCTGTGGATAACCCCGCCTGAGGCCATTGTACAAGTCGGGGGGAAACTCGGTGGATAAGCCTCCTGTGGATAACCAACCTTTCCACACACAGCTTATCCGAGGCCGCAGCACAGGCTGGACACTGCTTTCCCCTGTAGTTGTCATTCTCTGTACAGGCCGTTCTACAAGGGCTTGTGCTGGTTATCCACAGGCAGGAGGCCGCATAGCTTTTATAAGATTCACAGAAAAGCTTTAAATAATTCCCTTCTCTATTTCTATATCTGGCGCTGCGTGATCAACAACCGGACGCCTGAATATCTATTTAAAGGAAACGTTGGTTGGAAATTGACCTATGGACTTGCTTTCTCTAGAATCCCCGGTCTCTTAAAACGGGGGCCATTCCGGCCCGTTGTGGACGAACCAGGTAACACGACATGAAACGTACTTTCCAACCAAGCACTATCAAACGCGCTCGTACCCACGGTTTCCGTGCTCGCATGGCTACCAAGAACGGTCGTGCCGTCCTGTCGCGTCGTCGCGCCAAAGGTCGTGCGCGTCTGGCAGTTTGATAATCCGGCACTGGAGGTGAGTCAGGACTTCAGTCGGGAAAAGCGTCTGCTTACACCCCGGCATTTCAAGGCAGTCTTTGACTCCCCTACCGGCAAGGTTCCGGGGAAAAATCTCCTGCTCCTTGCGCGCAGCAACGACCTCGATCACCCCCGCCTAGGGCTGGTTATCGGGAAAAAGAGCGTCAAGCTCTCCGTGCAGCGCAACCGCCTCAAACGTCTGATGCGCGAATCGTTCCGACTGAACCAGGATTCACTGGCTGGATGGGACATCGTTATCGTCGCGCGCAAAGGTTTGGGGGACGTAGAAAACCCTGAACTGATTCAGCATTTCGGCAAGCTCTGGAAACGTCTGGCCCGCAACAAGCCAGCATCACCAGTCAACACCGAAACTGCAGGGGTGGACAGTCCCGATGCGTAAACTGGCACTCGTTCCGATCCAGTTTTACCGCTACGCCATTAGTCCCCTGATGGCCAGTCACTGTCGTTTCTACCCCAGCTGCTCCTGCTACGCGTATGAAGCCATAGAAAATCATGGCCTTCTGCGCGGTGGCTGGCTGACCTTTCGTCGTTTAGGTCGCTGTCATCCGTGGAATCCCGGTGGTTATGACCCGGTTCCGCCTATCCCTACCTCCCGTTCTTCTTCGATGGCCGAGTAATCATGGATATCAAACGCACGATCCTGATCGTCGCCCTGGCAATCGTGTCTTATGTCATGGTTCTTAAATGGAACCAGGACTATGGCCAGGCTGCCTTGCCGACTCAGAATGTTGCAGCCAGCAATACCGCACCGAGCCTGCCGGACACTGCTTCCGGCAACAACGCTGCCAGCAGTGATGACATTCCGCGCGCGGCAAGCAATAGCAGTGCTCCTGCCGAAGCCCCTGTGGCTGCAAGCAAGGATCTGATCCAGATCAAGACCGACGTGCTCCAACTGGCAATCGATCCACAGGGTGGTGACGTCGCCCAGCTGACGCTGCCGCTTTATCCACGTCGCCAGGATCATCCGGAAATTCCGTTCCAGCTGTTCGATAACGGTAACGAGCGGACTTATCTGGCCCAGAGCGGCCTGATCGGTGCCAATGGCCCGGATGCCAATCCGGCCGGTCGTCCGGTCTACTCTTCGGAGAAGAAAAGTTATCAACTGGCTGACGGTCAGGACCAATTGGTCGTGGACCTGAAGTTCAGCAAGGATGGCGTCAACTACATCAAGCGTTTCACGCTGAAACGTGGCTTGTATGACGTAGTCGTGTCCTACCTGATCGACAACCAGAGCGCACAGCCTTGGTCCGGTGCGATGTTCGCGCAGCTGAAACGTGATGCCAGCGCCGATCCTTCCTCCAGCACCGCCACCGGCACTGCGACTTACCTGGGTGCCGCTCTGTGGACAAGTTCCGAGCCGTACAAGAAAGTGTCCATGAAAGACATGGACAAGGCGCAGCTCAAGGAAACTGTTCAAGGTGGCTGGGTTGCCTGGTTGCAGCATTATTTTGTAACCGCCTGGATCCCGCAGAAGGGCGAAAACAACATCGTCCAGACCCGCAAGGACAGTAAAGGCAACTACATCATCGGCTATACCGGTCCTGCATTGACCGCTGCTCCGGGTGCCAAGGCTGAAACCAGCGCTACATTGTATGCCGGTCCAAAAAGCCAGGCCGTGCTGAAACAGTTGTCCCCAGGTCTGGAATTGACCGTGGACTACGGTTTCCTGTGGTTCATTGCCCAGCCGATCTTCTGGCTGCTGCAACATATCCACAGCATCGTCGGTAACTGGGGCTGGTCGATCATCTTCCTGACCATGCTGATCAAGGGCTTGTTCTTCCCATTGTCGGCCGCCAGCTACAAGTCCATGGCTCGCATGCGCGCCGTGGCACCGAAACTGGCCGCTTTGAAAGAACAACATGGCGATGACCGGCAGAAAATGTCTCAGGCCATGATGGAGCTGTACAAGAAAGAGAAGATCAACCCGCTGGGTGGTTGCTTGCCGATTCTCGTGCAGATGCCTGTGTTCCTGTCGCTGTATTGGGTTCTGCTGGAAAGCGTGGAGATGCGCCAGGCGCCATTCATGCTGTGGATTACCGACCTGTCGATCAAGGATCCGTTCTTCATCCTGCCGATCATCATGGGTGCCACCATGTTCATCCAGCAGCAGTTGAACCCGACGCCACCGGACCCAATGCAGGCGAAGGTCATGAAAATGATGCCGATCATCTTCACCTTCTTCTTCCTGTGGTTCCCGGCTGGTCTGGTGCTGTACTGGGTTGTGAACAACGTGTTGTCCATTACTCAACAGTGGTACATCACGCGTAAGATCGAGTCGGCTACGAAGAAAGCCGAGGCGTAACTTGCACTGTGGATAACCACACAAAACGCCCCCTAGTGGGGCGTTTTGCTATCTGTCATTTTTGTCTGGATACCGGTTTATGAGCACACCTCGTGAAACCATCGCCGCCGTTGCCACCGCCCAAGGTCGAGGCGGTGTTGGCATCGTTCGCGTTTCGGGACCCTTGGCCAGTGTCGCGGCCAAGGCCATCAGCGGTCGTGAGCTCAAGCCGCGGTTTGCTCACTACGGCCCATTCTTCAGCGATGACCGACAAGTGCTGGACGAAGGCCTGGCTCTATATTTCCCGGGACCAAATTCATTCACAGGTGAAGACGTGCTGGAATTGCAGGGGCACGGCGGGCCAATCGTGCTGGACATGCTGCTCAAGCGCTGTCTGGAACTCGGTTGTCGCTTGGCCCGGCCGGGTGAATTCAGCGAAAGGGCTTTCCTCAACGACAAACTCGACCTGGCCCAGGCCGAAGCGATCGCCGATCTGATCGAAGCCAGTTCGGCACAGGCTGCACGCAATGCCCTGCGTTCCTTGCAGGGTGCGTTCTCCCAGCGCGTGCATGGCCTGACCGAACAACTGATCGGCCTGCGAATCTACGTCGAGGCCGCCATCGACTTTCCCGAAGAAGAAATTGACTTCCTTGCCGATGGCCACGTGCTAAGCCAGCTCGACAAAGTGCGTGAGGAGTTATCCACAGTACTGCGGGAAGCGGGACAAGGTGCCTTGTTGCGCGACGGTATGACGGTGGTGATCGCCGGGCGACCGAATGCCGGCAAATCCAGCCTCCTCAATGCACTCGCAGGCCGTGAAGCTGCGATCGTTACGGAGATCGCCGGCACTACCCGGGACATCCTGCGTGAACATATCCACATCGATGGCATGCCCTTGCATGTTGTGGATACCGCCGGGTTGCGCGATACCGATGACCAGGTGGAAAAGATCGGCGTTGAACGGGCGCTGAAGGCCATTGGCGAGGCCGATCGCGTGTTGCTGATGGTTGATGCGACTGCACCGGAAGCGGATGATCCTTTCGCTTTGTGGCCTGAGTTCCTCGAAGTACGGCCGGACCCGGCGAAAGTCACGTTGATCCGTAACAAAGCCGACCTGACAGGCGAGGCGATAGCCCTTGAGGTCAGCGCTGACGGCCACGTGACCATCAGTCTGAGTGCAAAAGACGCTGGGCTGGGCCTGGAACTGCTGCGTGAACACCTCAAGGCTTGCATGGGCTATGAGCAAACCTCGGAAAGCAGCTTCAGCGCCCGGCGTCGTCACCTCGAAGCCTTGCGCCATGCGAGCGCCGCGCTGGAACACGGTCGCGAACAGCTTACGCTGGCGGGTGCCGGAGAATTGCTGGCCGAAGATTTGCGCCACGCCCAGCAGTTCCTGGGAGAAATTACCGGTGCCTTCAGTTCCGATGACCTGTTGGGACGGATTTTCTCCAGCTTTTGCATCGGTAAGTAAGTTTTCCTTCAAGCGGGCTGCACATTGCGTTCCTTGTGGCCCGACTTCCCTCCCTCCCTTCCCTCGATTGCCCTTTATGGCGGCTCGCCCGCGGGTGTATCTGCAATTCTGCTTGGGGTTAAGCCCTGTGGGTAACTGTCGCTGAGCTCAGTTGATAAACCCCCTTGGAAACTGGACATAATCCGCTCTGTGGATAAGCACCCACTTAATCCACAGGCTTACACCGGTTATCCAAGCCCCTCAGTGCCAGATGACCACAGGGTTCAGAATCTCTGTACACATTGAAAATAAAGGCCTGTAGCTGTTTATCCACAGAAAGGGAGGGCAGTAAGAATAAACATAAAAACAAAGGTTTTATAAATTTCTTTCTTTTTTATTTTTTTAACCGCGAGTTCTCCACAGCTGGTTAAATTTTGTGCAAAGGGTTCTTTAGGAAAGGGGAAGTCCCTATACTTGCCGACCTGGTCCAGAAAACGTTCGGGCCAGACTCATAACCTATTTCCGAATTACCTGAATTAAGCAGGCACGAGGTGCGTGGTGGATTTCCCTTCCCGTTTTGAAGTGATCGTCATCGGCGGCGGTCATGCCGGTACCGAGGCAGCACTTGCATCAGCACGCATGGGTGTAAAGACCCTGCTGTTGACGCATAACGTGGAAACCCTCGGTGCCATGAGCTGCAACCCGGCCATCGGTGGCATCGGCAAAAGTCATCTGGTCAAGGAAATCGACGCCCTCGGCGGTGCGATGGCCATGGCTACCGATAAAGGTGGTATCCAGTTTCGCGTATTGAACAGCCGCAAAGGCCCCGCCGTACGAGCCACTCGTGCCCAGGCCGACCGGGTCCTGTACAAGGCGGCTGTCCGCGAAATCCTGGAGAACCAGCCGAACCTGTGGATATTTCAACAAGCGGCCGATGACCTGATCGTCGAACAAGACCAGGTCCGCGGTGTCGCCACCCAGATGGGCCTGCGTTTCTTCGCTGATGCCGTGGTGTTGACCACCGGGACCTTTCTCGGTGGACTTATCCACATAGGAATGCAGAACTATTCCGGCGGTCGCGCGGGTGATCCGCCGTCGATTGCCCTGGCTCAGCGTCTGCGTGAGTTGCCACTGCGCGTTGGCCGCCTGAAAACCGGTACGCCACCACGGATTGACGGGCGGTCTGTGGATTTCTCGGTCATGACCGAACAACCGGGTGATACGCCGATCCCGGTGATGTCCTTCATGGGGTCGAAAGAGCAGCACCCGCAACAGGTGAGCTGCTGGATTACCCACACCAATGCCCGCACCCACGAGATCATTGCCGCCAACCTGGATCGCTCGCCGATGTATTCAGGCGTGATCGAAGGCGTCGGCCCACGTTATTGCCCGTCGATCGAAGACAAGATCCATCGCTTTGCCGACAAGGAAAGCCACCAGGTCTTCATCGAACCGGAAGGCCTGACCACCCACGAGCTTTACCCCAACGGGATCTCGACGTCCCTGCCGTTCGACGTGCAACTGCAGATCGTGCAGTCGATCCGCGGCATGGAAAACGCGCACATCGTTCGTCCGGGCTACGCCATCGAATACGACTACTTCGATCCGCGTGACCTGAAGTACAGCCTGGAAACCAAGGTCATCGGCGGCCTGTTCTTTGCCGGGCAAATCAACGGCACCACCGGCTACGAAGAAGCCGGAGCCCAGGGTTTGCTGGCCGGGACCAACGCGGCGTTGCGTGCCCAGGGCAAGGACAGCTGGTGCCCGCGTCGCGACGAAGCGTACATCGGTGTGTTGGTGGACGATCTGATCACCCTGGGCACCCAGGAACCGTATCGGATGTTTACCTCCCGCGCGGAATATCGCCTGATCCTGCGCGAAGACAACGCCGATCTGCGCCTGACCGAGAAAGGCCGCGAGCTGGGACTGGTGGATGACGTGCGTTGGGCCGCGTTCTGCAAGAAGCGCGAAGGGATCGAACTGGAAGAACAGCGGCTGAAAAGCACCTGGGTTCGTCCCGGTACCGAACAGGGAGATGCCATCGCGACGAAGTTCGGCACTCCGCTGACGCATGAATACAACCTGCTCAACCTCTTGAGCCGGCCGGAAATCGATTACGCCGGGCTGGTGGAAGTGACCGGCCAGGGCGCGGACGATCCACAGGTCGCCGAACAAGTCGAGATCAAGACCAAGTACGCCGGGTACATCGACCGCCAGCAGGATGAAATCGCTCGTCTGCGCGCTAGTGAGGACACGAAACTGCCTGTGGATATCGATTACACAGTCATTTCCGGCTTGTCGAAGGAAATCCAGAGCAAACTGGGTACGACCCGGCCGGAAACCCTGGGACAGGCGTCGCGTATCCCTGGCGTAACTCCTGCGGCGATTTCCCTGTTGATGATTCATTTGAAAAAACGCGGCGCGGGCCGTCAGTTGGAGCAAAGCGCTTGAGTTCGATGGTCACCTCGCAACACGCCGAAGAATTATCCACAGGTGCCAAGCAGCTCGGGGTCAGCCTGAGCGAAAGCCAGCACGCGCAACTGCTGGGTTATCTGGCGTTGTTGATCAAATGGAACAAGGCCTACAACCTGACTGCCGTACGCGATCCGGACGAAATGGTGTCGAGGCACTTGCTCGACAGCCTCAGCGTGATGTCTTTCATCGAAAACGGTCGCTGGCTCGATGTGGGCAGCGGCGGTGGCATGCCCGGCATCCCGCTGGCGATCCTGTTTCCGGACTCGCAAGTGACCTGCCTGGACAGCAACGGCAAGAAAACCCGCTTTCTGACCCAAGTCAAACTCGAGCTCAAGCTGGATAACCTGCAAGTTATCCACAGCCGGGTCGAAGCGTTCCAACCTGCACAGCCGTTCAACGGGATCATCTCCCGGGCCTTCAGCAGCATGGAGAATTTCAGCAACTGGACGCGCCACCTGGGCGACGTCGAAACACGCTGGCTGGCAATGAAGGGCGTCCATCCGGCCGATGAGCTGGTAGCATTGCCATCGGATTTCCACCTCGATAGCGAACACGCCCTGGCCGTACCCGGTTGCCAAGGCCAACGCCATCTGCTGATACTGCGCCGCACGGCATGATTGGGAACACAAGCAAGAATGGCTAAGGTATTCGCGATAGCGAACCAGAAGGGTGGTGTGGGCAAGACCACCACCTGCATCAACCTCGCAGCATCCCTGGTCGCGACCAAGCGCCGGGTGCTGTTGATCGACCTTGATCCACAGGGCAACGCCACCATGGGTAGCGGTGTGGATAAACATGGCCTGGAAAACTCCATCTACGACGTCCTGATCGGTGAATGCGATCTGGGCCAGGCCATGCATTTCTCCGAACACGGCGGTTATCAACTGCTGCCGGCCAACCGTGACCTGACGGCAGCCGAAGTGGTGCTGCTGGAAATGCAGATGAAGGAAAGCCGTCTGCGCAGCGCACTGGCGCCGATCCGGGAGAACTACGATTACATCCTGATCGACTGTCCGCCGTCGCTGTCGATGCTGACCCTCAACGCCCTGGTGGCCGCCGATGGGGTCATTATCCCCATGCAGTGCGAGTACTTTGCCCTGGAAGGGTTGAGCGACCTTGTGGATAACATCAAACGCATCTCCGAACTGCTGAATCCGGACCTGAAAGTCGAAGGCCTGTTGCGGACCATGTACGACCCGCGCCTGAGCCTGATGAACGACGTATCGGTCCAGCTCAAGGAGCACTTTGGCGAGCAGCTCTATGACACGGTCATTCCGCGTAACATCCGGTTGGCCGAAGCACCGAGTTACGGCATGCCTGCCCTGGCCTACGACAAACAATCCCGTGGTGCACTGGCTTACCTGGCCCTGGCGGGCGAGATGGTTCGCCGTCAGCGCCGCAACCCACGCACCGCTGCTGCCCAGCCAACTTAAGGAAACCCCATGGCCGTCAAGAAACGTGGTCTCGGACGTGGACTGGATGCGCTGCTCAGCGGTCCCACGGTCAGCGCACTGGAAGAACAGGCCGTACAGGCCGACCAGCGTGAGCTGCAACACTTGCCTCTGGACCTGATCCAGCGCGGCAAATACCAGCCACGCCGGGACATGGATCCGCAGGCGCTGGAAGAACTGGCCCAGTCGATCAAGGCCCAGGGCGTGATGCAGCCGATTGTGGTTCGTTCGATCGGCAATGGGCGCTTCGAGATCATTGCCGGCGAACGCCGCTGGCGCGCCAGTCAGCAGGCCGGGCAGGAAACCATTCCGGCGATGGTGCGCGACGTATCGGATGAAACCGCCATCGCCATGGCGCTGATCGAGAACATCCAGCGTGAAGACCTCAACCCGATCGAGGAAGCGGTCGCCCTGCAGCGTTTGCAACAGGAATTCCAGCTGACTCAACAACAGGTCGCCGAAGCGGTGGGCAAGTCCCGGGTGACCGTGGCCAACCTGTTGCGCCTGATCGCGTTGCCAGAAGTCATCAAGACCATGCTGTCCCACGGCGACCTGGAGATGGGTCATGCTCGGGCCTTGCTCGGTTTGCCGGAAAATCAACAGGTTGAAGGGGCGCGACATGTTGTCGCACGAGGCCTGACCGTGCGCCAAACCGAGGCACTGGTTCGTCAATGGCTGAGCGGTAAACCAACCCCTGTCGAAGCACCGAAACCGGACCCGGATATCGCCCGCCTGGAACAGCGCCTGGCCGAGCGGCTGGGCTCTACGGTGCAGATTCGCCATGGCAAGAAGGGCAAGGGGCAGTTGGTGATTGGCTACAACTCCCTTGATGAGCTACAGGGCGTCCTTGCGCACATTCGCTGAAACAATTGCTCTTGTAGCGTGCAGTCGGAAATCACTACCCGGCAGTTGAATAGGGGCAGAACCGCCCCTATACTCTGCGCGCATTTTGTCGGCACAAATTATGCCAAGTTATTGATTTCAGGCAGCCGACCATTGGAGAGCAAAAGCGATGGAAACCCGCACGCCAAACCGCCTGCCATTCCATCGTCTGGCTGTTTTCCCGGTGTTGATGACCCAGTTGGTCGTTGTACTGATCGCCTCATTGGCGCTCTGGCAATGGAAAGGAGTCGTCGCCGGATACTCGGGCCTTTGCGGAGGTCTGATAGCCTCGCTCCCCAATATTTACTTCGCTCACAGGGCATTTCGGTTTTCCGGCGCCCGAGCAGCCCAAGCTATCGTCCGGTCTTTTTATGCCGGCGAGGCGGGGAAACTGATTTTGACGGCAGTGCTGTTTGCACTGACGTTCGCAGGTGTGAAGCCGTTGGCACCACTGGCTGTATTCGGTGTCTTCCTGTTGGCCCAAATGGTCAACTGGTTCGCTCCCCTGCTAATGAGAACAAGACTTTCGAGACCTTAGGGCGTTTGAGGCAACCATGGCAGAGACAACCGCTTCGGGCTATATCCAGCACCACTTGCAGAACCTGACCTTCGGTCAGCTACCCAACGGCGGCTGGGGCTTTGCCCACTCCGCAGCAGAAGCCAAGGAAATGGGTTTCTGGGCTTTCCACGTCGATACCCTCGGCTGGTCGGTCGCGCTGGGTCTGATCTTCGTTTTCCTTTTCCGCATGGCAGCCAAGAAGGCGACTTCGGGCCAGCCAGGTGCCTTGCAGAACTTCGTTGAAGTTCTGGTCGAGTTCGTCGACGGCAGCGTGAAGGACAGCTTCCATGGTCGTAGCCCGGTGATCGCGCCGCTGGCACTGACCATTTTCGTCTGGGTGTTCCTGATGAACGCCGTCGACCTGGTACCGGTCGACTGGATTCCTCAATTGGCCATCCTGATCTCCGGTGACCACCACATCCCGTTCCGCGCCGTGTCGACCACCGACCCGAACGCGACCCTGGGCATGGCGTTCTCGGTTTTCGCACTGATCATTTTCTATAGCATCAAGGTCAAGGGCATCGGCGGTTTCATCGGCGAACTGACCCTGCACCCGTTCGGCAGCAAGAACATCCTCGTTCAAGCCCTGTTGATCCCGGTGAACTTCCTGCTGGAATTCGTGACCCTGATCGCCAAGCCTATCTCTCTGGCTCTGCGTCTGTTCGGTAACATGTATGCCGGCGAGCTGGTATTCATCCTGATCGCTGTGATGTTCGGCAGCGGCCTGCTCTGGCTCAGTGGCCTGGGCGTCGTACTGCAGTGGGCGTGGGCTGTATTCCACATCCTGATCATCACCCTGCAGGCGTTCATCTTCATGATGCTGACCATCGTCTACCTGTCGATGGCGCACGAAGAAAACCATTAAGGCCAGTCTCGACTAGTCTGATGTCCTTCCCGGTCAAACGGGAAGGGGCCCGAACAGGCCATGATGAAACGATTTGTTTTACCGCTTTAAATTAAAAAAACCTAAACCATACGACGTAAAAGTCGGGAGGAAAGATGGAAACTGTAGTTGGTCTAACCGCTATCGCTGTTGCACTGTTGATCGGCCTGGGCGCACTGGGTACCGCAATTGGTTTCGGCCTGTTGGGCGGCAAGTTCCTGGAAGGCGCAGCGCGTCAGCCAGAAATGGTTCCAATGCTGCAAGTCAAAATGTTCATCGTTGCCGGTCTGCTCGACGCCGTAACCATGATCGGTGTTGGTATCGCTCTGTTCTTCACCTTTGCGAACCCGTTCGTTGGTCAGATCGCTGGCTAATTACTCGGATGTTTCGAGTAGTTTGGTGTGATGGACAACGTAACTGCGAGGTGTTGGCGTGAACATTAATGCGACCCTGATTGGCCAGTCCGTTGCGTTCCTGATTTTTGTACTGTTCTGCATGAAGTTCGTATGGCCTCCGGTCATTTCGGCACTGCACGAACGTCAAAAGAAGATCGCTGATGGTCTGGACGCTGCCAGCCGAGCAGCTCGCGACCTGGAGTTGGCCCAAGAAAAAGTGGGTCAGCAACTGCGCGAAGCGAAAGCTCAGGCAGCTGAAATCATCGAGCAAGCCAAGAAACGCGGTACCCAGATTGTCGACGAAGCCCGTGAACAGGCCCGTGTCGAAGCTGACCGTGTGAAGGCTCAGGCTCAAGCCGAGATCGAACAGGAACTGAACAGTGTCAAAGACGCGCTGCGTGCCCAAGTGGGTAGCCTGGCCGTTGGCGGTGCTTCGAAGATCCTGGGTGCCACAATCGATCAAAACGCGCACGCAGAGCTGGTTAACCAACTGGCTGCTGAAATCTAAGCGAGGGCGATCATGGCAGAACTGACCACGTTGGCCCGACCTTACGCTAAGGCGGCCTTCGAGCACGCTCAGGCCCACCAGCAACTGGCCAATTGGTCAGCCATGCTCGGCCTGGCAGCAGCGGTGTCGCAAGACGACACCATGCAGCGCGTGCTCAAGGCCCCGCGACTGACGAGCGCAGAAAAGGCCGCCACGTTTATTGACGTGTGCGGCGACAAGTTCGATGCCAAGGCACAGAATTTCATCCATGTCGTTGCTGAAAACGACCGTCTCCCGCTTCTGCCGGAGATCGCCGCCCTGTTTGACCTGTACAAGGCCGAGCAGGAGAAATCGGTAGACGTGGAAGTCACCAGTGCTTTTGCATTGAACCAAGAACAGCAAGACAAACTCGCCAAGGTTCTCAGTGCACGACTCAACCGGGAAGTGCGCCTGCAAGTCGAGGAAGACAAGTCCCTTATAGGGGGCGTTGTAATCCGCGCCGGCGACCTGGTTATCGATGGCTCGATTCGCGGCAAAATCGCGAAACTTGCCGAAGCATTGAAATCTTGAGTTTGAAGGGGCAGCAGAGCAATGCAGCAACTCAATCCTTCCGAAATAAGTGAAATTATCAAGGGCCGCATCGAAAAGCTCGATGTGACCTCCCAAGCCCGTAACGAAGGCACTGTCGTCAGCGTATCTGACGGTATCGTGCGGATTCACGGTCTGGCCGACGTCATGTACGGCGAGATGATCGAGTTTCCGGGCGGCGTCTACGGTATGGCCCTCAACCTGGAGCAAGACTCCGTAGGTGCCGTTGTACTGGGCGCCTACACGACTCTGGCTGAAGGCATGAGCGCCAAGTGCACCGGCCGCATCCTCGAAGTTCCGGTTGGTAAGGAACTGCTGGGTCGCGTAGTCGACGCACTGGGTAACCCTGTTGACGGCAAAGGTCCGCTGAACAACACCGAGACCGACGCGGTCGAGAAAGTTGCTCCAGGCGTGATCTGGCGTAAGTCGGTAGACCAGCCTGTACAGACTGGCTACAAGGCTGTCGATGCCATGATCCCTGTCGGCCGTGGCCAGCGTGAGCTGATCATCGGCGACCGTCAGATCGGTAAGACCGCTCTGGCGATCGACGCGATCATCAACCAGAAAAACAGCGGCATCTTCTGCGTATACGTGGCAATCGGTCAGAAGCAATCGACCATCGCCAACGTGGTTCGCAAGCTGGAAGAGAACGGTGCACTGGCTAACACCATCATCGTTGCTGCCAGTGCTTCCGAATCGGCTGCACTGCAGTTCCTGGCACCGTACTCCGGTTGCACCATGGGCGAATACTTCCGCGACCGCGGTGAAGACGCGCTGATCGTTTATGACGATCTGTCCAAGCAAGCAGTGGCTTACCGCCAGATTTCCCTGCTGCTGCGCCGTCCGCCAGGACGTGAAGCCTACCCGGGCGACGTGTTCTATCTCCACTCCCGTCTGCTGGAGCGCGCATCCCGCGTTTCGGAAGAGTACGTAGAGAAGTTCACCAATGGCGCCGTGACTGGCAAGACCGGTTCCCTGACCGCTCTGCCGATCATCGAAACCCAGGCTGGCGACGTTTCCGCGTTCGTTCCGACCAACGTGATTTCCATCACCGACGGTCAGATCTTCCTGGAATCGGCCATGTTCAACTCGGGCATCCGTCCTGCTGTGAACGCCGGTGTTTCGGTATCCCGTGTAGGTGGTGCCGCTCAGACCAAGATCATCAAGAAGCTGTCCGGTGGTATCCGTACCGCTCTGGCTCAGTACCGTGAACTGGCGGCATTCGCCCAGTTCGCATCTGACCTGGACGAAGCGACCCGTAAGCAACTTGAGCATGGTCAGCGCGTTACCGAGCTGATGAAGCAGAAGCAATACGCACCGATGTCGATCGCTGACATGGCGCTGTCGCTGTATGCCGCTGAGCGTGGGTTCCTGACTGACATTGAAATCGCCAAGATCGGCAGCTTCGAACAAGCGCTGATTGCTTTCTTCAACCGCGATCACGCCGATTTGATGGCCAAGATCAACGTGAAGGGTGACTTCAATGACGAAATCGACGCTGGCCTCAAAGCCGGTATCGAGAAGTTCAAGGCCACCCAAACCTGGTAAGCCGCAGCGGGAGCCGCAAGGCTCCCGCTTGCTAACCTGATAGGTGTTACATGGCAGGCGCAAAAGAGATTCGCAGTAAGATTGCGAGCATCAAAAGCACGCAAAAGATTACCAGCGCCATGGAAAAAGTGGCGGTCAGCAAAATGCGCAAGGCACAAATGCGCATGGCTGCTAGCCGTCCTTATGCGGAGCGCATCCGCCAGGTGATTGGTCATCTGGCCAACGCCAACCCGGAATATCGCCACCCGTTCATGATCGACCGCGCCATCAAGCGCGTCGGTTACGTTGTGGTGAGCAGTGACCGTGGTCTGTGCGGTGGCTTGAACACCAACCTGTTCAAGGCCCTGGTCAAGGACATGGCGGTAAACCGCGAACAAGGCGTCGAGATCGATCTGTGCGTGGTAGGTAGCAAGGGTGCGGCTTTCTTCCGCAACTTCGGCGGTAACGTCGTCGCCGCTATCAGCCACCTGGGTGAAGAGCCGTCGATCAATGACCTGATCGGCAGCGTCAAGGTGATGCTGGATGCTTATCTGGAAGGCCGTATCGACCGCCTGTCCGTGGTATCCAACAAGTTCATCAACACCATGACGCAACAGCCGACCGTGGAGCAGTTGATTCCACTGGTTGCGACCCCGGAACAGGAACTCAAGCATCACTGGGACTACCTCTACGAACCGGATGCCAAGGAGCTGCTTGACGGCTTGATGGTCCGCTACGTGGAGTCGCAGGTGTACCAGGCGGTGGTCGAGAACAACGCAGCTGAACAAGCCGCGCGGATGATCGCGATGAAGAACGCTACCGACAACGCCGGTGATTTGATCAGCGATTTGCAGCTGATCTACAACAAGGCGCGTCAGGCTGCGATCACCCAAGAGATCTCGGAAATCGTCGGCGGCGCTGCCGCGGTTTAACGGTTCAAATATTCAGAGGATCCAGCTATGAGTAGCGGACGTATCGTTCAAATCATCGGCGCCGTTATCGACGTGGAATTCCCACGCGACAACGTACCGAGCATCTACGACGCCTTGAAGGTTCAAGGCGCCGAAACCACTCTCGAAGTTCAGCAGCAGCTGGGCGACGGCGTGGTTCGTACCATTGCGATGGGCTCCACCGAAGGCTTGAAGCGCGGTCTGGACGTCAACAACACTGGCGCAGCCATTTCCGTACCGGTCGGTAAAGCGACCCTGGGCCGGATCATGGACGTACTGGGCAACCCGATCGACGAAGCCGGTCCGATTGACACCGAAGAGCGCTGGGGCATTCACCGTCCTGCGCCAACCTTCGCTGAACAAGCGGGTGGCAACGAGCTGCTGGAAACCGGCATCAAGGTTATCGACCTGGTTTGCCCGTTCGCCAAGGGCGGTAAAGTCGGTCTGTTCGGTGGTGCCGGTGTAGGCAAGACCGTAAACATGATGGAACTGATCCGTAACATCGCCATCGAGCACAGCGGTTATTCCGTGTTCGCCGGTGTGGGTGAGCGTACTCGTGAGGGTAACGACTTCTACCACGAGATGAAGGATTCCAACGTTCTGGACAAAGTGGCACTGGTCTACGGCCAGATGAACGAGCCGCCGGGAAACCGTCTGCGCGTAGCCCTGACCGGCCTGACCATGGCCGAGAAGTTCCGTGACGAAGGTAACGACGTTCTGCTGTTCGTCGACAACATCTACCGTTACACCCTGGCCGGTACCGAAGTATCCGCACTGCTGGGCCGTATGCCTTCGGCAGTAGGTTACCAGCCGACCCTGGCTGAAGAGATGGGCGTGCTGCAAGAGCGCATCACTTCGACCAAGCAAGGCTCGATCACCTCGATCCAGGCGGTATACGTACCAGCGGACGACTTGACCGACCCGTCGCCAGCGACCACCTTCGCCCACTTGGACGCCACCGTCGTTCTGTCCCGTGACATCGCTTCCCTGGGTATCTACCCAGCGGTAGACCCACTGGACTCGACTTCTCGCCAGCTGGACCCGAACGTGATCGGCAACGACCACTACGAAACCGCTCGCGGCGTTCAGTACGTGCTGCAGCGTTACAAAGAACTGAAGGACATCATCGCGATCCTGGGTATGGACGAGCTGTCGGAAGCCGACAAGCAGTTGGTAAACCGTGCTCGTAAGATCCAGCGTTTCTTGTCGCAGCCGTTCTTCGTGGCTGAAGTCTTCACCGGTGCCTCGGGTAAATACGTTTCCCTGAAAGACACCATTGCTGGCTTCAAAGGCATCCTCAACGGTGACTACGACCACCTGCCAGAACAAGCGTTCTACATGGTCGGCGGCATCGAAGAAGCGATCGAGAAAGCCAAGAAACTGTAATCCCGGCGCCCGGAAACGGGCGCTAATTTAGGTTGAGGCAATCAGATGGCTATGACAGTCCATTGCGATATCGTCAGTGCGGAAGGGGAAATTTTCTCCGGTCTGGTCGAGTTTGTGGTTGCGCATGGTGAGCTGGGGGATCTTGGTATCGCCCTGGGGCACGCACCGCTGATCACCAGCTTGAAGCCAGGTCCGATTAGTCTGACCAAGCAGGGCGGGGAAAAAGAGGTGTTCTACATCTCTGGTGGTTTCCTCGAGGTTCAGCCGAACATGGTCAAGGTCCTTGCCGACACCGTGCAACGTGCTGCCGACCTGGACGAAGCCTCCGCTCAGGAAGCCGTCAAGGCTGCCGAGAAGGCCCTGCACGAAAAAGGCGCAGACTTCGACTACGGTTCTGCTGCTGCACGTCTGGCCGAGGCCGCAGCCCAGCTGCGCACCGTCCAGCAGATCCGCAAGAAGTTCGGCGGCTAAGCCGTCTGCTTTCTGTGCGATTGATTAAAAAGGGTAGCCTCGGCTACCCTTTTTTCTTTTCGCGACTCTCATTATCTGGTCGCAGTCATTGACCACCCAGGATTGGTACCAGTCATGTCTCTCGAAATCGTTATCCTCGCGGCCGGCCAAGGCACCCGCATGCGTTCAGCGCTGCCCAAGGTACTGCATCCGATCGCTGGAAACTCCATGCTCGGTCATGTTATCCACAGCGCCCGTCAACTTGATCCACAGCGCATTCACGTGGTGATCGGTCATGGCGCCGATGCCGTGCGGGAACGTCTGGCGGCCGATGACCTGAATTTTGTCCTCCAGGATAAACAACTCGGGACCGGTCACGCGGTGGCCCAGGCTGTACCGTTCATTACCGCTGACACGGTGCTGGTTCTGTACGGTGATGTGCCGCTGATTGAAGTCGACACCTTGCAGCGCCTGCTCAAGCATGTTGGTCCGCAACAACTGGGCCTGTTGACCGTCGAGCTGGATGATCCCACCGGCTACGGTCGCATCGTGCGTAACGCCGACGGTCAGGTCACCGCTATCGTCGAGCAGAAGGACGCCAACGAAGCCCAACGCGCCATTACCGAGGGCAACACCGGAATCCTGGCGCTGCCGGCCGGGCGCCTGGGGGATTGGATGAGTCGCCTGTCGAACAACAATGCCCAAGGCGAATACTACCTGACCGATGTGATTGCCATGGCGGTGGCTGACGGTCTGGTGGTTGCCACCGAGCAGCCACTGGATGCCATGGAAGTGCAGGGCGCCAATGATCGACGGCAACTGGCCGAGCTGGAACGCCACTATCAACTGCGCGCTGCTCGCCGTCTGATGGCCCAGGGCGTGACCCTGCGTGATCCGGCCCGTTTTGATGTTCGAGGTGACGTCCAGGTGGGCCGCGACGTGGTCATCGATATCAATGTCATCCTCGAGGGCAAGGTGGTCATCGAAGACGACGTGGTTATCGGTCCGAACTGTGTGATCAAGGACAGCACCTTGCGCAAAGGCGTGGTGATCAAGGCCAACAGTCACCTTGACGGTGCGGTGATGGGGGAGGGCAGCGATGCCGGTCCGTTTGCCCGTTTGCGTCCAGGATCCGTGCTGGAGGCCCGCGCCCATGTGGGTAACTTTGTCGAGCTGAAGAACGCCCATCTGGGGGAAGGCGCCAAGGCCGGTCACCTGACCTATCTGGGGGACGCTGAAATTGGCGCTCGCACCAACATTGGCGCCGGTACCATCACCTGTAACTACGACGGCGCGAACAAATGGAAGACGGTGCTGGGTGAGGACGTGTTCATCGGCTCCAACAACTCCCTGGTAGCGCCTGTGGATATCTCCAGCGGTGCGACCACGGCGGCCGGTTCGACCATTACCCAAAATGTGGATAACCGCCAGCTGGCTGTGGGTCGTGCGCGCCAGAAGAATATCGACGGGTGGAAGCGTCCGGAAAAAATCAAGAAACCTTAAGTTATCCACAGTTCACCCTGTGGGAGCGAGCCCTGCTCGCGATAGCGTTGTGTCAGTCGATGACTACTTGGCTGATATACCGCTATCGCGAGCAGGGACTTCCACAGGGACTTCCACATTTCTGAATTTTTCTCCCTCTGCCTTGACGATCGCAACGCAATAGGTTTTGATTACTTACGTTATCTTTCGAATCGAAACTTAAACCGCCATGTCCAAGCGCAATACACCCCAACGCCGCCATAACATTCTCGCCTTGCTCCAAGAGCAGGGTGAAGTCAGTGTGGACGAACTGGCCAAGCGCTTCGAAACCTCGGAGGTTACGATTCGCAAGGACCTTGCCGCCCTGGAGACCAATGGCCTGCTGTTACGTCGTTACGGCGGTGCGGTCCCGATGCCGCAAGAGTTGGTGGCTGATAATGCGCAGACCGTCTCCAAGTACAAGCAAGCCATTGCCAGGGCCGCCGTGAAGCGGATTCGCGAACACGCACGAATCATCATCGACAGCGGCAGTACCACCGCCGCCATGATCCCTGAACTCGGCCTGCAGCCGGGGTTGGTGGTCATGACCAACTCGCTGCACGTCGCCAGCGCCCTGAACGAACTGGAACATGAACCGGTGCTGCTGATGACCGGCGGTACCTGGGATCCTCATTCCGAATCCTTCCAGGGCCAGGTGGCCGAACAAGTCCTGCGTTCCTACGATTTCGACCAGCTGTTCATCGGTGCCGACGGCATCGACCTGGTTCGTGGTACCACCACCTTCAACGAGTTGCTGGGGCTGAGCCGTGTCATGGCTGAGGTGGCCCGTGAAGTCATCGTGATGGTGGAGGCCGACAAGATCGGCCGCAAGATCCCCAACCTGGAGCTGCCGTGGAGCAGCGTCCATACCCTCATTACCGATGATCGCTTGCCCGTGGAGGCCCGCGATCAGATTCAGGCGCGTGGCATCCAGGTGATCTGCGCATCTGTCAGCCAGGAGAAATAACATGTGTGGAATTGTCGGCGCCGTTGCTGAACGCAACATCACAGCCATCCTGCTCGAAGGCCTCAAGCGCCTGGAATACCGTGGCTATGACAGCGCGGGTGTGGCGGTGCTCACCAACGACGGTCAACTCGAGCGCATGCGTCGGCCGGGCAAGGTCAGTGAGCTGGAGCAGGCGCTGGAAGCCGAGCCGCTGATCGGCCGCCTGGGCATTGCCCACACCCGTTGGGCCACCCACGGTGCGCCCTGCGAGCGTAATGCCCACCCGCATTTCTCCGGCGACCTGGCAGTGGTGCACAACGGCATCATCGAGAACCACGAAGCCCTGCGCGAAAAGCTCAAGGCCCTGGGTTACGTCTTCACTTCGGACACCGATACTGAAGTCATCGCCCATCTGCTCGATCATAAGCTCAAGGAACTGATGGACCTGACCGTCGCCCTCAAGGCAACCGTCAAGGAACTCCACGGCGCCTATGGCCTGGCAGTGATCAGTGCCAGACAGCCGGATCGTCTGGTGGCGGCCCGCAGTGGCAGCCCGCTGGTGATAGGCCTGGGCCTGGGGGAAAACTTCCTGGCGTCGGACCAGTTGGCGCTACGTCAGGTCACCGACCGTTTCATGTATCTGGAAGAAGGCGATATTGCTGAAATCCGTCGTGACAGCGTGCAGATCTGGGATCTCGATGGCCAAGCGGTAGAGCGCGAGACCGTGCAGTACCGCGACGGTGCCGAAGCCGCCGACAAGGGCGAGTTCCGCCACTTCATGCTCAAGGAAATCCACGAGCAACCCACTGTAGTGCAAAGGACCCTGGAAGGGCGCATGAGCCAGAACCAGGTATTGGTCCAGGCCTTCGGCCCACAGGCAGCCGAATTGTTCGCCAAAGTTCGCAACGTGCAGATCGTCGCCTGCGGCACCAGCTATCACGCCGGCATGGTCGCCCGTTACTGGTTGGAGGAACTGGCCGGTATCCCGTGCCAGGTGGAAGTCGCCAGTGAGTTCCGTTACCGCAAGGTGGTGGTGCAACCGGACACGCTGTTCGTTACCATCTCCCAGTCCGGTGAAACCGCCGATACCCTGGCGGCCCTGCGCAATGCCAAGGCCTTGGGGTTCCTTGCCAGCCTGGCGATCTGCAACGTCGGCATCAGTTCGCTGGTGCGCGAGTCCGACCTGACCCTGCTGACCCAGGCCGGCCGCGAAATCGGCGTGGCGTCGACCAAGGCCTTCACCACCCAGTTGGTCGGTCTGTTGTTGTTGACCCTGGCGTTGGGTCAGGTGCGCGGGACCTTGGCCGAGGGTGTGGAAGCGAAACTGGTGGAAGAACTGCGTCGCCTGCCGGCCCGTCTGGGTGAAGCCCTGGCGATGGACAGCACCGTGGAAAAAATCGCCGAACTGTTCGCCGAGAAGAACCACACCCTGTTCCTGGGCCGTGGTGCGCAATTCCCGGTAGCGATGGAAGGAGCCCTGAAGCTCAAGGAGATTTCCTACATTCACGCCGAAGCCTACCCGGCCGGTGAACTCAAGCACGGCCCGCTGGCCCTGGTGGACAACGACATGCCGGTGGTCACCGTGGCGCCGAACAACGAGTTATTGGAAAAGCTCAAGTCCAACCTCCAGGAAGTGCGCGCCCGCGGCGGCCAACTGATCGTCTTCGCTGACGAAAAGGCCGGCATGACCAATGGCGAAGGGACTCACGTGGTGCACATGCCGCACATCCACGACAGCCTGGCGCCGATCCTCTACACCATTCCGCTGCAGTTACTGTCGTACTACGTGGCTGTGCTCAAGGGTACGGATGTCGATCAGCCGCGGAACCTGGCGAAGTCTGTGACAGTGGAGTGAGGGGCGTCTGCCGAACGGGTCCTGGATCACCTTCAGATCTTGAAGGTGTTGACCATCTGCTGCAGGCGGATCGACTGTTTTTCCAGTTCATTGCACGCCTGCAAAGTGGATTGCAGATTGCCGACGGTTTTCTGGTTCAGGTCATTGATGTGGCTGATATCCCGATCCAGATTGTCCACCACCGAGGTTTGTTCTTCGGTGGCGGTGGCCATGGATAGGTTGATTTCGTCGATCTCGCCAATGCCCTGCAGCACCTGATTCAGCCGTTCACCGGCAAGCCTGGCGGTGCTGACGTTGGTGTCGCTGTGGCGCTGGCTTTCCAGCATGGCGTTGACGGCATTGCCGGCACCGGCTTGCAACTCCTCGATCATATTGTGAATTTCCTGCGCCGATTGTTGAGTTCGGTGGGCGAGGGTGCGCACTTCGTCCGAGACCACCGCAAAGCCACGTCCGGCGTCCCCGGCACGGGCGGCCTCGATGGCGGCGTTGAGGGCCAGCAGGTTGGTCTGGTCGGAAATGCCCTTGATCACGTCGAGGATGCGGCCGATTTTCAAGGTTTTTTCATTCAGGCTTTCGATGTCCTGGCGGGTATTGATCACTTGTGATGAGAGCTGCGTCATGGCGCTGATGCTGCGCTCCACCACCTGCTGGCCTTCTTGGGTCTGGTTCTTGGTATCCGAGGCGCGACTTGAAGCATGTGCGGCGCTACGGGCGATCTCCTGGGCGGCGGCGCCCAGCTCGTTGATGGCTGTGGCGATGTTGTGGGTCAACGCCGCTTGGGTGTCGGAGCTTTTCAGCGACGAGTGCGATGCCTGGCTGACCTGCGCGGCCAATTGAGTAAGTTGGCTACTGGACGTCAGCACTTCGCGTATCGAGTGCTGGATGCGTTCGACGAAGCGGTTGAATCCGCCGGCCATTACGCCGAATTCGTCCTGGGACAGGCTCTGCAGGCGTTGGGTCAGATCGCCCTCGCCATCGGCAATGGATTGCATGGCCAAGCCCATACTGCGTAGAGGCCGCATCAGAACATTGATCAGTAGACCGAGCAAGGCAATGGTAATCAGCACCGCAATCAGCGTTGCGATCAGGGCCGAGGTGCGGAACTCATGGAGCGCGGCATAGGCTTTGTCCTTGTCCACAGACAGGCCGATGGACCAGTGCAACGAGGGCAGACCGTGGATCGGCGTAAATGTGACAATGCGGGTGCTGCCGTTTTCCTGTACTTCATTCAGATTGTCGTTGATACCCGGAGCGCCTTCAGGGAACGCTTGGGCCAGAGTCTTGGTGACCAAGGCGCTGTCCGGATGCACCAGGATCTTGCCGTCGTCACTGACCAGAAAGGCATAGCCGATGCCGTTGAGAT
The DNA here is from genome assembly GCF_001269905.1 of Pseudomonas corrugata. Taxonomy (GTDB): domain Bacteria; phylum Pseudomonadota; class Gammaproteobacteria; order Pseudomonadales; family Pseudomonadaceae; genus Aquipseudomonas; species Aquipseudomonas corrugata. The sequence continues at coordinate 155,716 of NZ_LHVK01000007.1, forward strand.
CGACAGAGTTGACGATGCTGGCAAGCTTTTCCAGGCTCAGGCTCGCCCCGAATACTCCGGCTGCCTTGCCGTTGATCTTGATCGGCACGGCCTCGGTCATGATCAGATAATCGATGCCTGCTCCAATGTAGGGTTCGGTCAGCACAGGATTGAGGGAGGCGGCCGCGTCCTTGTACCACTGGCGCTGGCGAACATCGTAGCCATCGGGCATCACCCGATCGGGATAAATAAAGAAACGACTGTCCTGGAGCCCGACATAGCTGGCGATAAAGGTCTTGGTGATGATGTCTTGAGAGAGCATTCTGTTGACGGTAGCCGGTGTGGGGTCGGCGGCGATGGTTTCGGCAGCGCCCCCGAGCAGCAGGAGCCGTCCGGCCAGCCAATTGTCGAGGTTGGCGCCGAGCAACTTGCCCGTGGTTTGCAAGCTGCTGTGCAGCGCGTCGCGGGTACTTGCTTGTTGTCGACGGTCATTGAGCAGTGAGAACGACAGGAATACCGCCACCGAGATGACGCAGGCACCGAGAAGGATCTTGTGGCCGAATTTCATACTGATGCCCATGAGCACGCTCGTCAGGTCTTGTTTTTGTGAGTCCCCGCCAGGGTTGGGCGAAGATTTGACGAGTGGACAGGTTTTGTCGAACTAGAAAAGATGATGGGCAATCGTAGGAATTTTTATGGCATCAAGTGACGCGGATGCGCGCTTGCCGAGCGCCCGGATTCCGGGCTGAGCATCACTCCAGAAAACACCGGTCAAAAAGGTAGACGCTGCCCGGTTTGAGGCTTTCCACGGTGCGTTGCGGGCGGCCGCCGTCGCCGCTTTTCTTGCGGCCGGTTTCCTGCAGGTAGCCTGCTTCGGTCATCTTCAGCAGACGCTGGCGCATGCTGGTCTTGAGCACCGGACGCTCGAGTACCAGGGAAAAAATGCCCACGGCTTCCGGCGCGCTGAATTCTGAACCAAGGAACATCAGCGGCAGGCTGCTGTAGAGCGCTTTGGAAAACAGCCGTTCCTGCACGGCAGCCACCAGGCTGTTGTGGTCGAAAGGGAGTTTTATCGTGGCGTCAGCGACGTCCTTTAGCGCAAAGAATCCCTGGTGTTCGGCGAGCGGGGGCGTATCGCTGACAATGGCCAGATAGAACGTCGATGATGACCAGCAGCGTGGATCGCGGAACGCGTCGCCGACGGTGCCGACCTGTTCGATCCAGGCCAGCGGCATGCCCACTTTGTTCGAATTGCGCAGGCGCTCCACGGCGTCGTTCAGCGTGAGATCTTCGACCCCTCCATTCACCACGATCCCTGGCAGCGCCCAATGGCCGGCGAACGGCTCGGCTTCCCGGCGGTTCAGGAGGATTTCAAGGGCCTGGGCTTCCCGGTTGAAGCGCAGCACACACAGGTCGATGGTGTGCAGATAATCGCGCGCAGCGGCTGTGCGGTTCGGCATGTCAGTTTCCGTGGGTAGCGTAAAGGTCATAGTTTACCGGGTCCATGCCGGGTGCCATCCAGTGGTTGGGGAGCAGTTCGCCTAAAGCCAGTCGTTCGCGAACCAGTGTGCTGCGCACATGGATCTTCTCTTCCACACAAAGGATGGAAAAGCGCTCCAGTAATTCCTGGCCGCGGTAGAAGGTCGGTAGCAGATCCGCGACGTCCTGGCCTATCACTAACGCTATCCGCTTGCCATCCAAGGCCAGGCTGTCGGCCAGGTGAGCAAGCAGGGTGTAGCTGTAGATGGCGCCTTCGACGCCACGCGCGACGACCTGCTCGACCCGGCTTGCATGCACTTGCGCGCAGCACAGCGGCTGAATGTGCTCGACGATCGACTCCAGCCATTTCAGGCGAATTTCATAGCCAACCATTCGCTTGCCGTAGGGATGCCTGAAGCTTGGGGCGACCAGCACGCGCCTGGCCTGGAATGACGCCTGGATCATCACCTGGGCGTGACCGGCATGAGGGGGATTGAAGGCGCCGCCATAAAGGGCCAGTTCGAACATGGCTTATTCTCTTTAGGTACACGACATGTACCGTATCATCAAAAGCGTGTTCGGTGAAATTTATCTGAGCCATGTCTATTTCAGATATGTATGAATCGATAGGCAAGAAAAATTCTTTTCACGGTGGCTTGTCAGTAAAGTACACGTTATGTACTCTCGTTGCCGTGAACAGGAGAAACCAGTATGAACAGCCTGAACCGTAAGACGGCTTCCTTCGATGTCGATGCGCAAAAGAGCTTTACACCGCTTTGTCCTGATGAGCTGCCAGTGCCTGGTGGAGAGCAAATTGGCGAAGAGCTGAATTTCATCGCTTCCCTGGCCAGCCTGCGTGTCGGCAGCAAGGATGCCCATTCGCCTCAGGCGCCATGGGTGGTCGCCGAGCATTCACAGATGCTCACCCCGACCGGGCTCGAGCACGCCGATATCACTTGGGTCAGCCACTGTGTTCCCGGTACTGAAGGTTTCACCCTGCTGGACGAATTGCCGACTCCCTACGATTACGACTACTTCGTCTGGAAGGGCGTCGAGCCGGATTTTCACCCGTACGGCGCCTGTTACCACGACCTGCACGGCAAGCTGTCCACCGGGGTGATCGAGTATCTGAAAGGCCTGGGTGTGGAGCAGGTTCTTGTCGGCGGGCTGGCGCTGGATTTCTGCGTCAAGACCACGGCCCTGCAACTGGCGGCCGCCGGCTTCAACGTGATCGTTCACCTGCCGGCCTGCCGGGCCATCAGTGAGGAGGGCGCCACGCAAGCCATTCAGGACCTGCGGCAAGCGGGGGTCCGGATTGCCAGGACCCGCGAAGAAACCATTCGCCTGGCAGGCGAGTGAGGAGCAAACATGGACAGCGCATTCGATCCAAGCAACGGTGTCATCCAGAGTCTTCTGGATACCGACTACTACACCTTCACCATGATGCAGGCGGTCTTGCACCAGCATCCGAACGTGGAGGTGGAGTATCAGTTTATCGTGCGTTCCAAAGAGCGGCTCGGCCACCTGATCCCGGACATTCGTGTGGAGCTGGAAAAGCTTGCCGGATTGCAGTTGCGCGAGGGGGAGCAAAGGTTTCTGTTCAACAAGCGTTTCCGCGAGTACCTGACACCGGACTTCGAACAGTTCCTGGGTCTGTTTCGCTTCAATCTGCGCTACATCCACGTGTCGGAGGTCGACGGTCAACTGCATATCCGCGTCCGTGGTCCGATGTTGCACTGCATCATGTTCGAGCAGCCGGTACTGGCGATGGTCAGCGAGCTGCGCAACCGCGAGAAGTACCCCGAAGTCGAACTGGCCGACGTTACCCGCAAGCTGTATCAGAAGTTCGAGTGGCTGGAGAAAAACGCCAGCCGTGAAGAACTCGCCGAGTTTCGTGTTTCTGACTTCTCCACCCGCCGTCGGCTGTCCTTCAGGGCGCAACGCGAAGTGGTGAATATCATGCGCAGTGATTTTCCCGGCGTGTTTGTCGGCACCAGTAACGCGCACCTGGCTTACGAATTCGATCTCCCGCTGATCGGCACGATGGCTCACCAATGGCTGATGGTTCACCAGCAACTCGGGCGTTTGCGCGAGAGTCAGAATGCGGCCTTGGAGAACTGGGTGCGCGAGTATCGTGGCCGGCTCGGTATTGCACTGACGGACTGCATCAGCACCGACTTCTTCCTCAAGGATTTCGACCTGTACTTCGCCAAGCTCTATGACGGGCTGCGCCAGGATTCAGGCGACCCTATTGTCTGGGCTGACAAGGTGCTGGGGCGTTACCGGGAATTGGGTGTCGATCCACGCACCAAGGATCTGATGTTTTCCGATGGTCTCAATTTTGAAAAATGCTTGCCGATCCTGCGTCATGTTCGCGGCAAGGCCAAGTTCGGTTTTGGCATGGGTACCAGCCTGGCCTGCGATGTCGAGGGGGTCGAACCTCTGAGCATTGTCATGAAACTGGTGCGCGTCCACGGCGAGCCGGTGGTGAAGTTCTCCGATGATCCGATCAAGAACGTCTGTGAAGATGTTTCGTTCCTTCGCTATGCCGCCCAAGTGTTCAACCTCGCCCTGATCAATCCACAGATGGGAGCCTGATATGACTTCACTTCAGCAAGAGCGTATTGCCCGGGAACTGGGCATCGATCGCCAACTCAAACAGGGCGGTGAGCACGTCGAGATTGCCCGTCGCGTTGGGTTTATCAAGCAGGTTTTACGTGAGTCGGGTTGCACGTCCCTGGTACTCGGTATCAGCGGCGGCGTCGACTCGCTCACAGCCGGGCGTCTATGCCAGTTGGCGGTGGAACAATTGCGAGACGAGGATTACGAGGCGCGTTTTATCGCCGTGCGACTGCCTTACAAGACCCAGGCCGATGAGCCAGACGCCCAAGCATCCCTGGACTTCATCCGGCCGGACTTGATCACCACGAGCAACATTGCCGCGTGTGTGGATGGCCTGATGGCCAGTATCGCGATCGACGGCTTGCAGCCTTCGGCCGAGCACACCGACTTTGTCAAAGGCAACGCCAAGGCCCGGGCACGGATGTTGGCACAATACGCCATTGCCAATATGAGCAATGGGCTGGTGGTCGGTACCGACCATGGCGCGGAGGCGGTGATGGGGTTCTTCACTAAATTCGGCGACGGGGCATGCGACTTGGCGCCGTTGTCCGGGCTGACGAAGACTCAGGTGCGGTGGTTGGCCGATGCCATGGGCGCTCCTGCGTCGCTGGTGCACAAGGCGCCGACCGCCGATCTCGAAGACCTGGCACCCGGTCGGTTGGATGAGGTGGCGTATGGTTGCAGTTACATGGAGATCGATGCGTATCTGATGGGTGAAGAGGTGTCGCCTCAGGCGCGACACATCATCGAACGCGCCTACGGCAAGACGGCTCACAAACGAGCATTGCCGCGTGTTCCGGCGGTGTCATGAACGACATCAAGCCAGCGTAAGCAGGCTTTCAAATGCAACCCTGGTCCCGAATGGAGTGGATGAATGACCCAGGCAACCGGTATCAACGATCGCGTGCGCATCAAGAACGTCGAAGTGCTCTCGGACAACTGGTACGTACTGCGCAAGACCACCTATGACTACCTCGGTCGCAACGGCCAATGGCAGGAGTTGACCCGCGAGACCTATGACCGCGGCAACGGCGCCACAATCCTGCTATACAGCAAGGCCAAGCAGACCGTGGTGCTGACCCGGCAATTCCGCTTTCCGGCCTTCGTCAACGGACACGATGACTTGTTGATCGAAACCTGTGCCGGCCTGTTGGACAACGACGATCCGTACACTTGCATCCGCAAGGAAACCCAGGAAGAAACCGGTTACGTCATCCAGGACGTGCGCAAGGTCTTCGAAGCCTTCATGAGCCCTGGTTCGGTGACCGAGCGGCTACATTTTTTCGTCGGCGAGTATTTCGACGAAGACAAACGACACGCAGGCGGCGGGCTGGAGGAGGAGGGCGAGGAAATCGAGGTGCTGGAGCTGCCGCTCGACCAGGCCCTGGGCATGATCGAGAGCGGCGCCATCTGCGACGGCAAGACCATCATGCTGTTGCAGTACGCGAAGTTGCATCGCTTGCTGGATTAGGTTCACCTCATGCGTCCAGCCAGGACGCTCTTCCCCGGTCAAGTCTCGAGCGTGGCGGCGTCGGAACATGAGCTGATCGGGGTCTTCCACAGCTTCGCATTCGATGAAGCGTTACAAGCTTGAACCCAGAAGATTTTTTGTCTGCTCGATACCCCACCCTCTGTGCGCCGGAACGCAGGCCCAACCCGCTCTTGTTGACAGCCTGTTCGTCGTATTCACACCGAGCCGCTGAACAACTGCGTTGACAACCTGAGGCATAGGTGATGAGATTCAGTCATACGACAACGTATGACATCAGAAAATAATAAAAACGAAAGGCGCAGACATGTCTTCTACATTTGCAGCCCTGCAAGTCGGTAATACCTCGGCCTTGCTCCTTTACACAGCGCGCCAACGGCCTTCGTCACTGTCTGGAAAGCCTTATGCAGGCTTGCCAGCGCAATCGAATTTTCCCCTCTTGACGTTCAAGCAGCATCGCCTGTCCAGCCCGGCGGTGGCTCCGGACGTGTCCGTTTCCTCCTTAGTTTCCATCCCACAATGAATGGCAGTACCTGGAGAACAATAATGAGAAAAACATTCTGCGCCTCTTTGATCGCCTCTTTTCTGAGCCTGACCGCCGGCACGGCAATGGCCGCCGACGCCAGCGATTGGCCAAGCCGACCCGTGCAGGTGGTGGTCATTGCCAACGCCGGTGGTGATACCGATTTCAATGCCCGAATGATGGCCAAGTACTTCACCAAGCTCACTGGCAAATCCATGGTGGTGACCAACATGGCCGGCGGGGGCGGGACAATTGCCGCCGATGCGGTCAAGAGCGCGGCGCCGGATGGCAATACCATTCTGTTTACTCATACCGGCCAGTTGATCGTGAATGAGGTGGCAGGCCTCTCGGAGGACCGTTTTGATGCATTTGATGTCTCCTGCATCGCTGGCGTCGACAAAGGTGCGGTGTTTGTCTCGGCGAAAAGCTCGGGCATCGACACCCTTGATCAACTGATTGAAAAAGCCAAGGCCAAGCCCGGCACCATCACCTACGGTACCGAGATGGGTAGCTTCTCCCATATTCAAGGGCTGATGTTCGAGAAGCTGGCCGGCGTGAAATTGAAAATGGTCGACAGCGGCACAGTGTCCGAAAAAATCGTCGCCTTGCTGGGCAAGCGTATCGACCTCGGCGCCATCAGCTATGGCTCGGTCCAGGATTACATCGCCAGCGGCAAAATGAGTGCCCTGGGTCAACCCAACGCCGAGCGCAACGTGCTGCTGGGGGACGTCAAGACCTTCAAGGAACAAGGCGTGGACCTGATTCTGGACAAGCCTTACGTCGTGGCCTTCCCGAAGGGTACAGATCCGGCCATCGTCAAGAAGATGGCCGATACGATGAAGAAAATCACCGAAGAGCCGGAGTACGTCGAGGAGTTGAAGAAGTCGTTCAAGCAACCGGTCAGCTTCCAGGGCACCGAGGAAGCCATTGCCACCCTGAACAAAACCCGCGACAGCTTCATGCAGTTCAAGGACGAGATGCGTAAGGCCAAATAACAACGCACGACGGGCTCGGGTGCGTACTGGCACCCGATAGCCCAGTCCTTCCCAGCAAGAGGAGCCTGTATGGATTCCTATAAACGAAACGAGCTGATTGCCGGATTGGCAATGCTCGGTGCCGGCGTAGCGTATCTGGTATTGACCCTGAATCTGCCGCGCCGCAGTTTCGTCGATGCCGCGTTTGTGCCCTGGCTGCTCGCCATTGCGTTGTGCCTGTTGGGCGCGTTGCAATTATGGGCTTGGCGAAAGCTGCCGGACCAATCTGCCGAACCCGCTGAAAAAACCGAGCAGATTGATTACCCGACGGTCTTCAAGTCCCTCGCGTTGGTGTTGCTTTACACCGCGCTGCTTGAGCCCGTGGGATTCATCGTCATGACCGTCCTTTATCTATACGCCCAATTCATCGTGTTGACCCCTGCGGAACAGAAGGTCAAGCACCTCCTGTACGCGTTCATAGCGGTCGTTTCTTCGGTGTTGATCTTTTACATTTTTCGTCATGGCTTCGACTTGCTCCTGCCTGTCGGTCTATTGGATTTCTAGGAGACGGTCATGATTGAACTCATGCAGCAAGGCTTCGGTGCCGTACTGACTCCCTACGTGTTTTTCCTCATGACCCTCGGCGTTGCGGTGGGGATTGTATTTGGTGCGGTGCCCGGGCTTTCGGCCACCATGGCTATCGCGCTGTGCCTGCCACTGACTTACTCGATGGGGCCAGGTCCGGGCCTGGCGCTGCTGGTTGCGCTGTTTGTCGGTGCCACCTCGGGAGGGCTGATATCGGCGATATTGCTCAACATACCGGGAACGCCGGCATCGATCGCCACGACGTTCGATGGTTGGCCGTTGATGAAGAAGGGCATGGGCGTCAAGGCGTTGGGGGTCGGCGTGGTGTTCTCGTTCCTGGGCACCATTTTCAGTATCGTCGCGCTGATGTTCATCGCTCCGATCCTGGCGGATCTGGCCTTGAGTTTCGGCCCGCACGAATACTTTTCCATCGCGATTTTCTCGCTGACGTTGATCGCCACGCTGTCCACCGGCTCGTTGGTCAAAGGCTTGTTCGCCGGTGCCCTGGGCTTTGCCTTTTCCACCGTTGGGATTGCTCCGGTCGAGGCTATCCGCCGCTTTACGTTTGATGTGCCGAGCCTCAATGGCGGCTTTGCCATGCTCACGGTCATGATCGGTATGTTTGCGGTGGCCGAAGTGCTGAAGTTTGCTGAAAGCGCACGCCTGAGCCATCGGGCCAAACCACAGCACGTCAGCATGAAAGGCGTGAAAGGTTTTGGTTTTTCGATGAAGGAGTTCGTCGGTCAACTGCCTAATGCCGCCCGTTCATCCGTAATCGGCCTGGGGATTGGTATCCTGCCCGGCATTGGTGCCGGTACCTCGAATATCGTTTCTTACATTGTGGCGAAGAAACGTTCCAAGACCCCGGAGGAATTCGGCAAAGGCAAGATCGACGGCGTGGTCGCCAGCGAGACGGCAAACAACGCCGGCATTGGTGGCGCGATGATTCCGCTTCTGACCCTGGGCATTCCCGGCGATACCACCACGGCTGTGATGCTCGGCGGTTTCATGATCCACGGGATCCAGCCTGGTCCTCTGCTGTTTATCAGCCAGGCGCCGCTGGTCTACACGATCTTCGCCGCGCTGATCCTCGCTTCAGTCATGATGCTGGTGCTCGAGTTCTACGGACTGCGCATGTTCATCAAATTGCTGGCGGTGCCCAAGCACATTCTGTTGCCGATCATCCTGGTGCTCTGCGTGGTCGGCGCATTTGGCCTGAACAGCCGGATCTTCGACGTCTGGGCGGTGCTGCTGTTTGGCTTGCTGGGCTACGGGTTCGTCAAGAGCGGGTTGCCGATTGCGCCGTTCATCATCGGTTTCATCCTGGGCCCCATGGCGGAGACCAACTTGCGTCGTGGCCTGATGCTGTCCGATGGCAATTTCGGCGGCTTCCTGTCCAACCCCATCTCAGCGGGCTTTCTCGTCCTGGCTGCCGCGTCTATCTCCTGGCACTTGGTGACGGTCATTCGCCACAAGAAAAGCGCTGCTATCGAATTGATGCGCAGCTAGTGGCCTGTACGGTTAATTCGAGTACTCAACTTCGAGTGCACGAATTAGCCACACAGGCCACTAGCCCGTTTTCATTCCTGCTTATACACCGCTGTCACACGAACCCGTGCGGCAGCGGCTGACCCCAAACGTTCGGAGCATGCCATGCAAGATGCGCCTCAAATGCCTTCCGCCGACGACGACCGTATTGCCTGGGTGCGCGTGGCCTCGGTTTTCCTGCCGCTGGCCAACCCCATCAGCGATGCCAAGGTGCTCACCGGCCGGCAAAAGCCGATGACGGAAATCGCCATTCTGTTTGTGGAAATCGAAACCAGGGACGGCCATCGCGGCCTGGGATTCAGCTATTCCAAGCGCGCCGGTGGTCCCGGACAATTTGCCCATGCCCAGGAAGTCGCCCCCAGCCTCATCGGCGAGAACCCCAGCGACATTTCCAAGCTGTGGGACAAGCTCTGCTGGGCCGGTGCTTCGGTGGGGCGCAGTGGTCTGGCCACCCAGGCGATTGGTGCGTTTGATGTCGCTTTGTGGGACCTGAAAGCCAAGCGGGCAAATCTTTCGTTGGCCCGCTTGCTGGGCGCCCAGCGCGATTCTGTTCAGTGCTACAACACCTCGGGAGGTTTCCTTCACACCCCGCTTGACCAATTGATGATCAATACCGACCTCTCCCGGGAAAAGGGTATCGGTGGAATCAAGCTCAAGGTCGGCCAGCCTGACCAGGCGCTGGATCTGCGCCGTGTCAGCACCATCCGCAAACATCTGGGGGATGACTTCCCATTGATGGTCGACGCGAACCAACAATGGGACCGACCCACCGCGCAGCGAATGTGTCGACGTCTCGAGCAGTTCAACCTGGTCTGGATCGAGGAGCCGTTGGATTGCTACGACGCTGAAGGTCATGCCGCATTGGCCCTGCAGTTCGATACGCCGATCGCGACCGGTGAAATGCTCACCAGCGTTGCCGAGCATTGGGAATTCATCAAGCTGCGCGCAGCCGATTACCTGATGCCCGATGCGCCCCGTGTTGGTGGCATTACTCCTTACCTCAGGGTCCAGGCGTTGGCCGAGCAAGCGGGACTGATGATCGCGCCGCACTTTGCCATGGAACTGCACATTCATCTGGCCGCCACGTACAGCCGCGAGCCATGGGTTGAGCATTTCGAATGGCTGGAGCCACTGTTCAACGAACGCATGCAAACCCGCGATGGACGCATGCTGGTGCCTACCCGACCTGGCCTTGGATTGTCCTTGAGCGAGCGTGTGGCTGGCTGGACGGCGAATCAGGCCACGTTTGGGCAGCGTCCGTAAACCGGTCGAGGACGGAAGATGCCAGCGTTGAGTGATGAGGTGCTGCAACGCATCGAGCGGGTGGTCGGGCAAGCAGGATTGGTGTGCGACCCTGAGCTGATGCAGGGCTATCTGACGGATTGGCGTAATGCCTATCAAGGCCAGGCAGCCTTGGTGATACGTCCGGCGTCGACCGAAGAAGTGGCCGAGGTTGTACGAATCTGTCATGACGCCCAGGTTGCCTTGGTGCCGCAAGGCGGCAACACTGGCTTGTGTGGCGGCTCGATCCCTGACGCCTCTGGCAGCCAATTGGTGTTGTCCTTGACCCGGATGAAACGTATCCGTGAAATCGATCTGGCTAACGAAACCATCACGGTCGAGGCCGGCGTGATACTGCAACAATTGCAGGATGCCGCGAGCCAGGCCGGTCGCCTGTTTCCGCTTTCGCTGGGAGCGGAGGGCAGTTGCACGGTGGGCGGCAACCTGGCGACGAATGCCGGCGGCACGGCGGTGCTGCGTTACGGCAACATGCGTGAGTTGACTCTTGGACTGGAAGTGGTCCTGCCTGACGGCCGCGTCTGGAACGGGTTGCGGGGATTGCGCAAAGACAACACCGGTTACGATCTCAAGCACTTGTTCATCGGCTCGGAGGGCACGCTCGGTATCATCACGGCGGCGGTGCTCAAACTGTTTCCGGCGACCCATAGCACGGCGACCGCCTGGGTCGCGCTACCTTCGCCGCAGGCGGCGGTGGACTTGATCGGCCATATTCGCGGCTTGTGTGCCGACCGCCTGACGGGCTTCGAGATGATGTCGCGCCAAAGCCTGGATTTTGTCCTGGACCACGTGGCTGGCTGCAGCGACCCGCTGGCAACGAAGCACCCCTGGTACGCCTTGATTGAATTGCGAGACACCGTGCCCGATGCGCCATTGGCGCTGCTGCTTGAAAACGGCCTTGCCAGCGCCTTGGAATGCGGTTGGGTCATCGATGCGGTACTGGCCGGCAATCAGGCACAAGCTGCGGCGCTCTGGGCGCTGCGCGAAGGCATTTCCGAGGCTCAGAATCATGAAGGCCCCAGCCTCAAGCATGACATCAGCGTGCCCGTGAGCCGGATACCGGAATTCATCGAGTGCACCGACAAGGCCCTGCAACAGGACTTCCCCGGCGTGCGCATCGTTTCCTACGGCCACGTGGGCGATGGCAACCTGCACTACAACATCAGCAAACCGCTCGCAGACACGGACGCCTCGTTCAGGACTCATGAACACGCGATCATGCAAGTCATCTACCGGATGACGAGCGCCTTCAACGGCAGCATCAGCGCCGAGCATGGCTTGGGGCAAGCCAAGCCTGAGGCGGCAGTTCGCTTCAAGGACCCCTTGGAGATCGAATTGATGCGGGCCATCAAACGCACGCTGGACCCCGCCGGGTTAATGAACCCCGGCAAGGTCTTCGCCACTGTACTGGAGTGACCGCGCCGGGCTTTCGTCGGCGAATATTTCGACTAAGACAAACGACACGCCGGCGGCGGGCTGGAAGATGAGGGCGAGGAAATCGAGGTGTTGGAGCTGCCGTTCGACCAGGCCCTGGGCATGATCGAGAGCGGGGACATCTGCGACGGCAAGATCATCATGCTGTTGCAGTACGCCAAATTGCATTGGTTACTGGATTAGTTTCAGCAACGGTAACCCGGGATGCTTGCCGGCCGACCTTGGGGCTGCCAAACCTTTCACGATAGGCCGAGGGCGGCAAGCCGACGGCGTTCCTGAACGCCGCCCGGAAACTTTCCACCGAGCGATAACCACAGGCCTGCGCAATGCTGGTCGCGCTCTGATTGGTGGTTTCCAGCAACTCCCTGGCCCGATTCAGTCGTTCCTGTTGCAGCCAGGCCTTTGGTGATAGGCCAGTGGTTTCGATGAAACGACGCAGGAAGGTGCGCTCGCTCATGGCCACGCGAGCTGCCATGTCGGACACGCTCAGGGATTGGTGCAGATGTTCGCGGCTCCACTGCAAGACCTGGCTCAGTTCGTTGCGCGGCGACGTGCACACGGGTGCGACAATGAATTGCGACTGGCCACCGGTTCTCTGTGGCGCCATGACCAGGCGACGGGCTACCGAGTTGGCGACATGAGTACCGAAATCCCGGGCGATCAGGTGCAGGCAGGCGTCGATGCCGGCTGCACTGCCGGCTGAGGTAATGATCTGTCCCGAATCGACATAAAGCACATTCGGATCCACGTTGATCAGAGGGAAGCGTTCGGCAAGCTCATCGGAAAACTGCCAGTGGGTGGTCACCGTTTCACCGTCGAGCAGTCCCGTGGCAGCGAGCACGAATACACCGGAGCATATCGACAGCAAGCGAGCGCCCCGGGCATGGGCACTTTTGAGGGCGTTCAGCAGCGCTTGCGGGGGCGGTTCGCGATAACTGCGCCATCCTGGAATGACGATGGTGTCGGCGTTTTCCAGCTCCTCCAGCCCGACGTCGACCGAGATCTGAATGCCTCCCAGTGCCCGCATGGGGACCGGATCGACAGCAACGAGGCGATGGGCGTACCAGGCAATGTCCAGCTCCGGACGAGGCAGGCCGAATATCTCCAGCGCAATTCCGAATTCGAATACGCAAAGGCCCTCGTAGACGAGAATTGCCACTGTTCCTGGATGGTTATGCATTTGGCGAAAAACTACCGTTTGTTGTCGTCTGCTGCACTGTAGCGAACAGTTCTCTCGTCCTACAATCGGACCATGAGATGGAGCAGTGAATGAGTAATCGAATAGCAGGTCTGGACTTGGCGGATGTGGAACAGCAACTTTCCAAGCACTTCCGGGATTTCCTGGACAATGAAATCCGGATGAAACAGGTCCGTAACGCGTTTCATCAAGATGGCTATTTTCACTTCAAGGACTTTTCATTTCTACCTGGCGAGATGTGGGAAGAGCTTCATACCGAAGTGCATGGGTTGCTTGATGAATATTCGGCAGGACACGAGGCGACGGTCCTGTTTATCCATGATCCCCACCGCAAGGTTCATATGATCCCTCAAGCGCAGATCGCCGAGGGCGCAGCCGTGGTTCCGGCGCTCTATCACTCAGAGTCGCTACGCCACTTCCTCAGCTGCATCGCAAACGAAGAACTGGCGTCTTGCCCGGACAGCGGACAGTACCTGATCAGCAGGCTGAATCATCCAGATGATACCCATGATTGGCATTGGGGTGATTACCCTTACACCCTGGTCTGGATCATTGAGGCTCCTGAAGGCCCGGAGGGCGGCGATGTATTGCAATGCGTGCCCTACAGTAATGGGAACAAGGATGACTTGCACGTCTGGGAGTACAGCCTGGGCAACCCCGGCAAGGCCTGTCACCACCTCAGGGGTGATGTGTATTTCCTCAAGTCCGGTACCACGCTGCACCATCTGGTGCCAATTCAGCGAAACGCCACGCGCATCATTCTCAGTACCAGTTGGCTGGTGGCTGCGGCCGGCGAAGCGATGTTTTGTGGATAAGTATTGAAACGCAGCGGTTAGCGCCGCGAGTGACCAGGCCTGGCCCCGGATAGTGAAACGCGCAGCCGTCTGCAATGGCTGGGCGTTTTTGGTCAACTGGGCTGGAGTTGGCTGTTGTCCTGCATATCGTCCAGGTATTCGGGTTGGTCCGCCTGGTCCGCCTGGTCCGCCTGGTCCGGCAGCTCGGTCACGACGCTGAAGTCGCTGATCTCGATCGCACCCGTCCCATGGCCCAGTAAATGGAAGGAAAACGCCTTGCGTGCCTGTGGGTTGTCGAAACGGATGTTCATCAGCAGGGGTTGTTCAGGCGTCACCGCCACATCCGTTGGCAGTTCCATGGACACATCACGTTCGAACTCCTTGGCCTTGAGGGAAATGTAGGCCGTATGGTCCGCGCCGATGGCACGGATGCTCAGGCTGACGCGGGTCTGTGAACCCTTGGGCATTTCCAGGTATTGGGCGCCGATCAGGTTGTCGGTCCAGTCGTTGGACACCTGGGCTGGGAGTGGAATTTTCTCGGTGCTGCCGAACTGATAATGCTGGTTCAGGGGGGTGCGCAGCAGGGTCTGGTCAAGGGCCGTTGCCCGGGCGCTGATCAACCTGGCCCGATGGCCGCTGTAGTGCCCGCCATAGGTCGCCCGGTCCGCGATGAAACCTTCGCTGGCGTAATAGCGGCAACGCTGCAGGAAATCGCATTCGGTGAACGTGCCCTTGCCGTCGTGGTAGCGCAGCATGCCATTGGTGAACGACATGATTTCCCGACCCGTTGCGTAGTCCCTGAACATCGAGCGGCCGGACAATGACGCGGGCACCGGGAAACCGAAGTAGTCGAGGATCGAGGCGGTCAGGTCCACATGGCCATAGGTCCCTGGCTTGATGCGAGGCAAGGGTTCCGGCGCCAGCGTCAGGTTGAACCCCCAGGATGACGCCAGGCGTACATCGTCGATGCCATGGGACTCGTCCGAGGTGATCACCACCAAAGTATTTTTCAGGATGCCCTGGCGTTCCAGGCCGATGAGGAAGTTATCCAGCGCATCATCCAGGTAACCCACGGCGGCCTGTTTGGCGGTGTCATAGCGCTGCAGGTAGTCATCCGGTGCGGAGTAGGGCTGGTGCGTACCAACGGTCAGCAGGGTGAGCATCCAGGGCTTGTCGGTTTGTTGCAGTTGCCCGACATAGTCCAGCGCGCCTTCGAAGAACGTCTTGTCGTCCTTGCCCCAGGGAAACTCCAGGTAAGCGGGTCGGGTGAACCACTCCATGCCCAGGGTTGTGTCGAAGCCGATGTGGGGCATGATCCTGTCCTTGGCCATGAACCGCAGGCCCGCACCCTGCAGGAAATGCGTGGCAAAGCCATGCTGGCGCAACTGGGCCGGCAGGCAGGCCTGGTTGCGCCGGGTCTGGTTGAGCATTTCGACGCCCTTGGGCGTGCCGTCGTCGAGCTTGTCGTAGTCGCCACATAGCATTGCGTAAAGGCCGCGGATGGTCTGGTGGCTATGCAGGACATAATCGGGCGTGTTCATGCCTCGCTCGGCCCAGGCACTGAGGCGTGGCATGGGGTTTTCCTGATAACGACTGTTCAGAGCCTGACGGTTCGCACCTAGATAGGCACCGGGAATGCCTTCCAGGGTGATGACCAGCACGTTGCGCGCCTGGCCTGGTGCGGCCAGCAGCTTCTGCCCATCGAGGTCCAGCCGGGTCAGGCCTTCCATTGGCGGGAGTGGGATACCTGCATCGCTTTCAAGCCAGTCGTTGATTTGGTCTTGCCCGGTAGAGACCGCTGCTGTGGCGAGTTGATGGGGTAGATTGAACACATTCCACTGGTCCGCCTCGGTGGGGTGCCAGGATTGTACGGTGCTATGGATCAGCAGGAGCAGCGCAGGCAATGCCCACGCGTGGCGTGGCAAGGATGGTGCACGGCGTGAGCGGCCGGGCCGCAGGACCATCAGCCAGAGCGCCAGCGCTGTCAGTTGCAGCGCGGCCAACCAGGGATGGGCGAAGCCGCCGCTGCTGGAATTTTCGACGAATTGCGGATCGGTCAGGTAGTGCAGGTCCGAGGGATTGGGCATGCGTCCGACGGCGCTGACCAGTTCGATGTTGGTCAGCGTCAGTGCGGTCCAGGCCAGCAGCACAGGCAAGCTCAGCCAGAGGGGGCGACGGTAGAGCAGCGCGAGCAGCAGCCCACCAACGCCCACGTCGGACAGGTAGCCTAACGGATCGGACCAACCCAGTGCCAGACGCAGGGCGAGAGGAACGACCAGGACCAGACCGGCCAAGGTGATCAAAGGAGCGAAGGGAGAAGAGAGTCCGCGGTAAAAAATGTTCACGAAACAGGCCTTGTACGGTGCTGTTTATCAGTCATCAAACGGTAATGATGGGCGCGATGGTAACAAGCCTGGTCAGCTGCAACCGTCTCGTCACGCTGCGGTCGGTTTGCTCAGGCCCTACAATGGCCGTGCAGCATGGCTTTGCGGTGTCTGGCAAACTTGTATCAGGATTTTTCATCGGGGGATGGATGGACAGGTTTCAGGAAATGCAGGTGTTCATTGCTGTTGCACAGGAGTCCGGTTTTTCGGCGGCGTCGCGGCGTCTTGGCCTGTCGGCGGCCAGCGTGACCCGCGCGGTGGCTGCGTTGGAGCAACGCATCGGCACGCCTTTGCTGGTTCGCACCACCCGCAACGTTTACCTGAGTGAAGCCGGTCAGCGCTTTCTGGAGGACAGCCGGCGAATCCTGGGCGATCTACAGGAAGCCGAGGATTCGGCGGCCGGCAGCCATGCCCAGCCCAGGGGGCAGTTGACGATTACTGCGCCGGTGTTGTTCGGGCAATTGTTCGTGACGCCCATATTGGTGGAGTACCTGCAACAGTATCCGGAAGTCGTTATCAATGCTTTGCTGCTGGATCGCAATGTCAGCATGGTCGAGGAGGGCATGGACGTTGCCGTACGCATCGGCGAGTTGCCCGACAGCAACCAGCACGCCGTCCGCGTCGGTGAAGTGCGGCTGGTCGTCTGCGGCTCTCCTGCGTTTTTCGCTCGGCATGGCCGGCCCCGGCATCCGCAAGACCTGGAACGACTGCCAGTAGTGGCTTCTTCGGCCATAGGCCAGGTCAGAAGCTGGACCTTTGTCGATGCTGGGCAAACGTTGGCGGTCCGGCCGGTGCCTCGGCTGATGGTCACCGCCAATCAGGCCGCCATAACCGCCGCCAGCCAGGGCCTGGGAATGACGCGTGTGCTGTCTTATCAAGTGGCAGGTGAGATCGCTAGCGGGGGCCTGGAAATCGTCCTGGCCGATTTCGAGCTGCCACCCCTGCCGATACACGTGCTGTACCAGGGTGGACGCAATGCGCCAGCTCGGGTTCGCAGTTTTGTCGATTTCACGGTGAGCGCCCTGCGTAGGCACCCGGACTTGAGTGGCTGATGTATTGTTTCGCTGGAGGAAATAATGGATTGCGTTTGCGGGTGATTCTCTAGTTTTTAACTAAGGGGGAAGATGACGCCATCGATGCCGTTCTGCTGACGGCGTCATTTCCAGCGGAGTTGACCATGAACCCCATCAAGCTTTATCACTTCCCGCTTTCCGGACATGCCCACCGCGTTCAACTGATGCTTTCTCTGCTCGAACTGCCGGTCGAGGTGGTCTTCGTCGATCTGGCCAAGGGGGCACACAAACAGGCGGATTTCCTGGCCATCAACCCATTTGGACAGGTACCGGTGATCGACGATGACGGTGTGGTACTGGCCGACTCCAACGCCATTCTGGTGTATCTGGCGCAGAAGTATGGCCGGGGCCGCTGGCTTCCGAGCGACCCGGAGGGTGCCGCCCGGGTGCAACGCTGGTTGTCGGTGGCTGCCGGGCCAATCCATTCCGGGCCCGCCACGGCGCGTCTGATTACGGTGTTCGGCGCGCCATATAACGCCGAGGATGTGATTGCGCGGTCCCACAGTCTGTTGAAAGTCATCGATCAACATTTGAGTAGCAGCACTTGGTTGGCGGGTGATGCTCCCACCATCGCCGATGTCGCCGGCTACTCCTACATCGCCCATGCGCCGGAGGGCAACGTGTCGCTGGACGACTACGTCCATGTCCGCGAGTGGTTGGCGCGGATTGAAGCACTGCCCGGGTTCGTGGGCATGCCGCGTACGGTTGCCGGTTTGCAGAAGTAGCCTGTAGCGCGGGGAAAGGGCCGTTCGACAATGCGGCGGCCCTGACCTTGTGGTGATACATGAAAACTTCGGCCCACTGACCTGGCCTATGCCCGTCCGGAGCAAGACGCGGTAATCTGCCGGGTTTCAGCGGGTGATGAAGGTTCATGACTTTTCTTTTCCGGACATCGCTGGTACTCGTCGCGCTGCTGCTACAGGGTTGCGAGCAACCGCCTGCTGCACCTCTCGATCAACAACTCTATATCTGGCAACGCCAGTGGACCTCGGCCCACGAAGCGGCGCTGCGCCAGAGTCAGCAGGACTTCTCGAGCTTGCGGGTGCTGGCCTTGCAGGCTTTTCCCCGTGCGGGTTGGAGCCGTGCGCAGATCAATCCGGCCTTGCTCAAGGCCGATGGCCGGCCGCTGATCGCGGTGATCCGCCTGGATGGCCAGCTCGGAACACTGGATCGGGACGAGGTCATCGCACAGATCCAGCAAGTGCTGAGCGACTGGCAAGCCCAGGGTCTGACACCGGTGGGCGTGGAGATCGACCATGACGCCGGTAACGCACGGTTGCCGGCCTATAGGGCATTCCTGACCCAGTTGCGCCAAACCTTGCCGTCCACGTTGCGGCTGAGTATCACGGCCTTGCCAGCCTGGCTTGACAGCCCCGCGCTGCCCGGGCTGCTCGAAACCGTAGACAGCAGCGTGTTGCAGGTCCATGCGGTGAGCAACCCGCGGCAAGGGCTGTTCGATCCGAAACAGGCACGGCACTGGGCCGAGCGCTGGAGCAAGGTCACCCGGCGGCCGTTTTACCTGGCCCTGCCAGCTTATGGTGTGGCGTTGTTGACCCAGGAGAGCGGCACGCCGGTGGTTGAAAGCGAAGTGCCGATCGACAGGGGAGGCGAGCGGCTGGAACTGTTGGCAAACCCGCAGCAAGTGGCCGGGCTCGCCGCGGATCTGCGCGCCGAGCCGCCGAAGCACCTGGCTGGGTTGATCTGGTTTCGACTGCCGCTGGCAGGTGACCGTCGTGTCTGGAGTCTGACCACACTGGGTGCAGTGGCCAGGGGAGACAAGCTGGACAGCCGCCTGGCCCTGACGCTGGAGGAAAAAGACGGTTTGTACGATATCCGGCTGGTCAATCGAGGCAATCTCGACAGCCCCTGGCCTCAACGCGTGACGCTTGCCGTCGGCGCATGTGACGGGCTCGATGCCTTGGCTGGGTATTCATTGCAACAAACTCCCGGACTGCTTACCTTCACCCGCATTCAGGAAGGTCGCCTAGCCGCCGGTGCCCAACGGGCGATAGGGTGGGCGCGCTGTACGAAAATTGAACAAGGAGCTTTCAATGTTTACCCGTGAGTGGCCTCGTCGTTTGCTCTGCCCGGTGTTCTGTATGAGCCTCGGTTTGCCGTTCGGCCAGGCTTTGGCCTGTGGTCCGGAGTTCCCGATGCGCTTGCTGGACAACCGCGCCCAGTCCCTGGCCGAATTACCCGAAGGCAGCTTTCGCTTCGAGATCAAGCGTCTTGGCCACGCCATCGCCGCACTCAAGCCGGCCAGCGAGGCGACGCGCAACCCGGATTACAACTACGACGATTTGTCTGCTTACGTGGCGCAGCGCAGCGAGGCTGAACGCATTGGCCTGACTCCGCCGCAGCAAGCGTTGGTGGAGCGGTTGCGGGCGCTGACTGACGTCGATGAGGTCGCTGTGCAAGCGGCGAACCTGCCGGCTGAGCTACGGTTGTACGCCATCGGCGCGGCCGCCTTTGGTGCTGGTGAAAACCAGAGGGCTGCCCAGACGTTCCAGGAATTGCTGGCATTGCCGGCGGACCAGCGCCCGTTGCGCAGTACCTGGGCGGCCTATTCCCTGGGGCGGGCCTTGTTTGCCGTGAGTACCGAGGCGGGCAATGAAGATCCGGCGGCATTGCGGGATCAGGCCCGAGCGGCGTTTCGTCAGGCCCGTGACCTGAGCGTTGCCGGTTTCAGCGATCCGCTGGAGCTGGGTATCGCCAGTCTCGGCGAAGAAGCCAGGGTGGCCTATACGGCTGACGATTGGGACAGTGCTATCAAGCTGTATGCGACCCAGTCACTGTACGGCTCTGAGGTCGGTTACAGCTCGTTGCTGTACCTGGCGGCGGACCTGAGTGGCCAGCCGGATGATCGCCTGAGCGAGCTGCTTAAGGTCGATGCCGTGCAGCGGTTATTGACGAGTTACCTGCTCAGCCGCGTCAACTGGTGGGATGGGGAGGAACCATCCGGTGAAAAAAGACTGGTCAAGCTGCTGCAAGCCAGCAGTCATGGCAATCTGGATGATGCCGATCGGCTGGCGGCGGTGAGCTATCAGCACGGCGATTACGCCAGCGCCAAAGCCTTTGTGGATAAAGCCGGCGACAGTGGATTAGCCTGGTGGCTGCGGGCCAAACTGGCCGTGCGTGACGGTGACAAGACGGCGGCGGCTGCGGCCTATGCCAAGGCGGCCCAGGCTTTTCCGAAGGATGAATCCTGGGGCAATCGGCGCACTCCGGATTGGGATTACGAAACAGTGCAGCCCAAGTGCCGGGTCGAAGGCGAGAGCGCAATCCTGGCCCTGCAACGGGGCGACTACTTGCAAGCCTTCGATCAGCTTTACCGTGGCCAGGGCAACTATTGGTACGACGCCGCTGCAGTCGCCGAACGGGTACTGACCGTCGAGGAGTTGAAACAGTACGTCGACGCCCAGGTCCCGGCGCCACCCCCATTGAGCCAGCAGGATCGCGACAACTACGTGCCACTGCCGGTAGCCGCGCAACTGCGTAACCTGCTGGGCCGCCGCTTGCTGCGGGAAGGGCGCTATGACGAAGCACCGGCTTACTTCGATAACCCCGATCTGCAGAACAAGGCCAGGGCCTATGGCCAACTGCGCCAGGAGGCAGAGTCTAAATGGTGGCCGACCCGCCGGGCTGAGGCGTATTTCCACGCATCCTGGATGGCGCGCGAATGGGGCATGGAGCTGCTCGGCTACGAAATGGCGCCGGACTACGCGACCCTGGGGGGCAACTACAGCCTGGAACCGGTTGAACTGAAGGTCGGGCCGTTGGTGGCCGAAGGGGAGGTGCAACGTCAGCAGGCCAGCGCCGCGCAACCGAACGAGCGCTTTCATTACCGTTTTGTCGCCACCGCCCTGGCGAGCAAGGCGGCGGACAATGTGCCCCATACCAGCCAGGCGTTTGCGGCGGTGTTGTGCAAGGCCGTGGGGTACAACTCGAGCCTGGAAGAGCAAAGCGCGCTGTATCAGCGTTACGTGAAAGAAGGTCCTTATGTGACTTGGGCTGGGGATTTCGGTCATCAGTGCCAGGAGCCGGATTTCCGTGCGGCTGATAAGCGCTACGTCACCCAGGCCCTCGACCCGATTCGTTCCGCGTTGCGTCCCTACAAGCGTTGGTTGCAGATCGGGGCCGTGGTGCTGTTGGTCGCGGGCGCGTTGGGGTTGATCAGTCGGCGTCGCCGCAAGGCGCAAAGGTCGACGGGCTGACTTCGACCCATTTGAAAACCTGGTGGCGAGGGGATTTATCCCCGCTGGGCTGCGCAGCAGCCCCTAGATCCTGACCTCGCGGTTTACCAGAAAGATTGTGTTGAATGGTTTAAGGGCTGCTTCGCAGCCCAGCGGGGATAAATCCCCTCGCCACAAAGGTCCTGTTCATCTCACCGGATTTGCCATCCAACATGAAGAATTAAAAACAGAAATTTCACAGCTATGGTTATAAGGTAACGCCATATAACGAAAAGGCTGTGGTGTCTGTCCACATGCCCGGTTTTTGATCGCCACAAGTGCTGGGGTGGTATGCAAGTCGATCTTGATGTCGAGGGGGCACTGGTGGCCGAGCGGCCACGCTTTCAGCAGGCACAGTCCCAAGGGCGACGCATTCGGCGGATCGCTTTTGCGCTGGCCGTCCTGGCGGGTGCGGGGTTGGTGTCCGGCTTCTTTGTCGGGCTGTTTTCGCCGCAATCGATGTGGCCGGCTTTGTTGGCGAGTCAGAGTGCCGCGCTGCTGGTGCTGGGGGCCGGTCTGCAATCCGCTTGGTGGGTGACGCAATGGCGCAGCAGAGCATTGCTGCCGACGGCGGTTATCCCAGTCGTCGAGCACGACCCGGTTGAGCCGTCCGGCTGGTATGAGCGACTGCTGGAGCGCATCAGCGCGCGCTGGATCGGCCTGCTGAATCAGATCGGCGCGCCGACTCTGTGGCTGGCCGGTTGGGCGGGGTTGGCGCTGCTGAGTCTGCAACAAGCCTGGAATCTGGCGCTGCCGCCGGCCATGCTTGGCGCATCGGCCAGTGTGGGGGCAGTGCTTTCATTGTTGTTGGCGTTCGGCTTGTTGGTATTTGAACGCCAACTGGCCCAGCAACCCTCTATCGAGTGGCCGGAGGCATCGCCATTGGCGCAGCTGGCCCGCCTGGCGATTATCGTGTTGGTGCTCGGCGCGCTGTGCCTGTTGTTCGCTAGTGAATCGTCCATCTGGCCGGTGCGCCTGGCGGTGCTGATGGGAGTGTTGCCGGGGCTGGCGGCGCTGGAACTATTGCTGCGGGCCCTGCTGTCATTGTTCAGCCCGCGCCGGGAGTCCCTGGAGCCGACCTTGCTTGGCCGCAGCGTCATCGCTGACCTGCTGCGCTGGCCACCGCAGCCCTTGCTGGCCCTGCAGCATGAACTGCACAACCGCTTCGGCATCGACCTGCGCCAGATCTGGGCGTTCAGCTACATGCGTCGTGCTTTTTTGCCGGTGCTGGCGCTGGTATCGCTGGTGGGTTGGCTGCTCACCGGCGTGCACGAAGTGCCGCTGCAAGGGCGCGGCATCTATGAGCGTTTTGGAAAGCCGGTGGAGGTGTTCGGTCCTGGCCTGCAGTTCGGTCTGCCCTGGCCGCTGGGTCGGGTGCTGAACATCGAAAACGGTATCGTCCATGAACTGGCCACCAGCGTGGGCGAAAGCCGGGTGAGCACGGAGGCCGACTCGGCGGAGGGACCGGCACCGGCGATTGCCAATCGTTTGTGGGACGCCAGCCATGTGAACGATAAATCCCAGGTGATTGCCAGCCGTCGTGCCGATCAGCAGAGCTTCCAGATCGTCAACATGGATGTGCGTTTTGTCTATCGCATCGGCCTTACCGATGCCGCGGCGCTGGCTGCGACCTACAACAGTGCCGACATTCCTACTCTGATTCGCAGCACCGCCAGCCGCATCCTGGTGCATGAGTTTGCCTCGCGTACGTTGGACGGTTTGTTGGGGGCCGATCGTGTCAGCCTGGCCGATGAAATCGGTCGGGCTGTACAGAACGATTTGCAGGCGCTCAACAGCGGCGTGGAGATCCTGGCAACTGTCGTCGAGGCGATCCACCCACCCGCGGGAGCGGCCAATGCCTACCACGGTGTGCAGGCGGCGCAGATCGGTGCCCAGGCATTGATTGCCCGGGAACGTGGTGCGGCGGCGGAGCAGACCAATCAGGCACAGCTGCAAGCCAGTGTTGCCCACGACCAAGCCCAGGCCACCGCCCGAGAAATCAACGCGACTGCCCAGGCCTCCGACTTGCGCTTCAGCGCCGAACGCAAGGCATACGCCACGGCCGGCCACGCCTTTGTGCTGGAGCAGTACCTCAGCCAACTGAGCCGGGGCCTTGGCAGTTCCAGGTTGCTGATTCTCGATCACCGTCTGGGCGGCGGCAACGCGCCGACCATCGATCTGCGCACTTTCACGCTTCCGGCCGATCCCGCATCGCCGCGTAACCTTGTACAGCCAGGAGCTGCCCATTGAGCCAGTCTTCTTCCCACGATCATCACGATCACGCCCATCATGACCACGGCCATGCCGGTCACCATCATGGGCATCATCACCATCATCACGGCGACCCGCAGGAAGCGGGTCCATTTCCCTGGCGGCGAATGGGCTGGGCGGCGCTGCTGGTCGCCTTTGCCGTCGCGGCCGCGAGCCTGGTCCAGGTGCGCTCGGGGGAGGCGACCGTCATCACCCGCTTTGGCAATCCGGCACGGGTACTTTTGCAGCCTGGCCTGGGTTGGCGCTGGCCGACGCCGTTCGAGGCAGCGATTCCGGTGGACTTGCGACTGCGCACAACCTCCAGCGGTCTGCAGGATGTCGGTACCCGTGACGGCTTGCGCATCATTGTTCAGGCCTACGTAGCGTGGCAGGTGCAGGGTGATCCGGCCAACGTCCAGCGTTTCATGCGTGCGGTGCAGAACCAACCGGACGAGGCCGCCCGACAGATTCGCACGTTCGTGGGATCAGCCCTGGAAACCACGGCTGCCAGTTTTGACCTGGCGAATCTGGTCAACACCGACGCCAGCCAAGTGCGCATTGACGATTTCGAAGCGCAGCTGCGCCAGCAGATCGAACAGCAGTTGCTCGCCACTTATGGCGTGCGAGTGCTGCAAGTGGGCATCGAGCGTCTGACCTTGCCTTCGGTGACGTTGACCGCGACGGTGGATCGCATGCGTGCCGAGCGGGAAACCATCGCCACCGAACGCACCGCCATTGGTAAGCGCGAAGCGGCGCAAATTCGTTCCGCCGCTGAACGGGATGCGCGGATCGTGCAGGCGGATGCCACGGTGAAAGCCGCCGATATCGAGGCTCAGTCCCGGGTCGAGGCCGCTGAAATCTATGGCAAGGCCTACGCCGGTTCGCCTCAGCTGTATAACCTGCTGCGCTCGCTGGACACCTTGGGCACGATTGTCAGCCCCGCTACCAAGTTGATCTTGCGCACCGATGCAGCGCCATTCCGGGTGTTGGTCGATGGACCACCGTCCGTGGAACTCAAAGGTGGAACACAACCATGAGTGTGGTTCCACGTGGAACAAATGAGTTATCCAGCCCCTGGGTTCAGGCTGGACGCGTGGCATTTCTGGCGCTTTACGCAGTCACGGTCCTGGCGGCATTGGCCTGGGCCTTTTCCAACGTTCGGCAGATCGACCCTCAAAACCGGGCTGTGGTCTTGCGCTTTGGCGCGCTGGATCGTATTCAGAACGCCGGGCTTCTGTTGGCATGGCCGCGTCCCGTGGAGCAAGTAGTCCTGCTGCCGGCTGCGGATCGGGTCCTGGAGCGGCGAGTGGAAAACCTGCTGCGCTCGGATGCGGCCTTGCAGGCTGATCGTGTCGCCAGTTTTGCCTCGCCGGTCAGTGATGCCCTGGCTGGCTCTGGCTATTTATTGACCGGCGACGCCGGGGTGGTACAACTGGATGTGCGGGTGTTCTATAAGGTCACTGAACCCTATGCGTTCGTCTTGCAGGGCGAGCATGTCCTCCCGGCACTGGACCGCCTCGTCACCCGTAGCGCTGTGACCCTTACAGCGGCTCGGGATCTGGACACGATTCTGGTCGCTCGCCCCGAACTGATTGGCAGTGACAACCAGGCCGCCGAACGCCGCGAACGCCTGCGCGGTGATCTCGTGCAAGGTATCAACCGACGGCTGGCCGATCTGGCGGCAACGGGGCAGGGGCTCGGGATCGAGGTGGTACGGGTCGACGTCCAGTCGAGTCTGCCGGGTCCTGCGGTGGGCGCATTCAATGCGGTGTTGACGGCCAGTCAGCAGGCTGATAAAGCCGTTGCCAATGCCCGCACCGAAGCCGAGAAACTGACGCAGACTGCTCGCCAGGATTCCGACCGTGCTCTGCAAGTGGCTCACGCCCAGGCAAGCGAACGGCTCGCCAAAGCCTCGGCTGACACCGCCACGGTGCTCAGCCTGGCGAAGACCAAAGATGCTGATCCACAAATGCTGCTACGCCTTTATCGCGAGCGCATCCCAGGCATTCTGCGCCAGGCCGGGTCAGTGACCACGGTCGACCCTAAAGACGATTCCCGTTTGATCATTCAGGGAGCTGAGCAATGAGCGCTCAAGCCGCCGCCGTTCCGATGTTGTCTTACGCCGAACAACGCACGGCCGCCCGACAGTTGACCCTGGCGATGCTTGCCCTCGGTCTGCTCGCGCTGGGTCTGGTATGGCGCCTCTGGTCGCCGGAGCAGACCGGGGTCAGCCAGTTGCTGTTGGGTTTCGCTTCACTATTGGTCGCGGTACCGGTGATGCGTTCGGCATGGTACAGCCTGCGTTATCCAAGCCTGCACGGCATCACCGATCAACTGATCGCCTTGGCGATGCTGGGGGCCTGGGCTACTGGGGATCTGCTGACCGCTGCGCTGCTGCCGATCATCATGATTTTCGGCCATGTGCTGGAGGAGCGTAGTGTCATCGGTTCCCAGGAAGCCATCCATGCCTTGGGACAACTGACGCGCAGCCTGGGTCGCAAGGTGTTGGCTGATGGCTCGATCATTGAAGTCGACAACGCCACGTTGCAACCCGGCGATACGGTGGAGGTGCGTGCCGGTGATCGCGTACCGGCCGATGGCCGGGTACTGTCCGGTCAGGCGAGTCTCGACACTGCACCTATTACGGGTGAGTCCGTGCCGCTGGAAGCAGGCGTAGGCACTGAGGTGTTTGGTGGTGCGATCAACCTCGATGGATTGCTGCGCCTGGAAGTAACCCGTACGGGGCACGAGTCGACATTGGGTAAAGTCATCGCCCTGATGCAAAACGCCGAACGCTCCAAGCCCCCCATTACACGATTGCTGGAGCGCTATGCCGGCAGCTATCTGGTGTTGGTGTTACTGCTCGCGGCGGTGACCTGGTTCATTACCAACGATGCTCAGGCGATGTTGGCGGTGTTGGTGGCGGCCTGTCCTTGTGCTCTGGTGTTGTCTGCGCCGGCGACCGCCATTGCGGGAATCGCGGTGGCGGCGCGCCATGGCATCCTGATCCGTAGCTCGGCTTTCCTGGAGGAGCTGGCGGACCTGACGTCACTGGTTGTCGACAAGACCGGGACGTTGACTTACGGCTCTTTGCGCCTGCAATCCATCGAAAGCACGGGGAGCGATCAGCCGTTCCTGTTGCCGTTGGCCGCGAGTCTCGGCTCCGCCAGCAGCCATCCGGTCAGCCGGGCGTTGGCAGGGCTGGTGGAGCAGGAGGAGTATCTGCCGTTGGCGCAGATTCACGAGCGACAGGGCCTGGGCGTTGTGGCGATGACCAGCCAGGGCGAAGCAGCCCTTGGCCGACCTGAATTGTTTGCTCAGCTAGGCATCGAAACCTCAATGGTGCCCGATCATGATGGCCCGATTGCCGGGCTGGCTCTGGATGGAGAGTTCCTCGCCTGGTTGCTGCTGGCCGATAGCGTCAAGCCGGAAGCGCAGGTCGCCATGGCCGAGTTGCGGACGTTGGGCCTGGGGCGGCAACTGTTGCTGACCGGTGACCGCCAGAGTGTGGCAAGTACGTTGGCGCGGCAAGTTGGCATCGCCGATGTACAGGCCCAGGCGCTACCGGAGGACAAACTCAAGAGGGTCATGACGGAGATCGACAATGGCTTCCGGCCCATGGTCGTCGGTGACGGCATCAACGACTCTCTGGCGCTCAAGGCCGGGGTGGTGGGTGTCGCCATGGGGGCCGGCGGCGCGGATATCGCCCTGGCATCGGCGGATATCGTTCTTATCGGCAGCGACCTGAGGCGACTCGGCACCTGCGTACGCCTCAGCCGCCAGTGCCGGCACACCTTGCAGGTCAACGTGATCATTGGCCTGGGCTGGACGCTGGCGATTGTCGCTTTTGCCGCGTTCGGTTGGCTTGGAGCGGCGGGGGCGATGATTGCCGCACTGCTGCATAACCTGAGCACCTTGTTGGTGTTAGGTAACGCCGGAAGGCTGCTACGCTTTCAGGAGCCATTGCTGAAAGTCCAGGAGCAGGGGTAGAACTTGCGCGCGGCACTTGCAGTCCATGGTGGAAGAGGGTGTAACAGTTGGCAGTACCGGCTCAGGGAGTGAATACGGGCAACGATAGAAAAAGGCTATAAATTGGATAGCCTGCTATTTTTCTACGATGGTCTACCCTCATTTCAGACGTCTGAAACAAGGGGGTTACTTCATGCTCGCGCAACTTCCACCGGCCTTACAGAATCTCCACCTGTCGCTTCGGCTGCGGCTCTGGGACGGCCATGAATTCACGCTGGGTGCCGACCCCAGCGTCACGATTGTGGTCAAGGACCCACAAATGGTCGCGAAACTTACCCATCCCAGCCTGGACGCACTTGGGGCGGCGTTTGTAGAAGGCAAGCTGGAGCTTGAAGGCTCGATCAGCGAAGTGATACGGGTCTGTGATGAATGGAGTCAGGCGCTGGTGGACGAGGAGGGTGATAGCCTGCCCGTACGTTCAGTCCATGACAAGGAAGCCGACGCCAAGGCGATTTCCTATCACTACGACCTCTCCAACGCGTTTTATCAGCTGTGGCTCGACAGCGACATGGCCTATTCCTGTGCCTATTTCGAGACGGGCAGCGAAACCCTAGAACAGGCCCAACAAGCCAAGTTCCGTCACCTGTGCCGCAAGCTGCGCCTGCAGCCCGGTGAATACCTGCTGGATGTCGGCTGCGGATGGGGTGGGTTGGCACGTTATGCGGCGCGGGAGTTCGGTGTCAGGGTGTTCGGTATCACCCTGAGCAAAGCGCAGCTGGCCCTGGCCCGGGAGCGAGTCCAAGCGGAGGGCCTGGAGGATCAGGTGGAGTTGCAGTTGCTGGATTACCGGGACCTCCCGCAGGATGGCCGGTTCGACAAAGTGGTCAGTGTCGGCATGTTCGAGCACGTCGGCCACGCCAATCTGGAGCAATACTGCAAGACGTTGTTCGGTGCGGTCCGCGAGGGTGGGCTGGTGATGAATCACGGCATCACGGCCAAACATACCGATGGCCGTCCGGTAGGACGTGGCGCGGGGGACTTCATCGAGAAGTACGTTTTCCCCAATGGCGAGTTGCCGCATCTTTCAATGATTTCGGCCCAGATCAGCGAGGCGGGGCTGGAGATTGTCGATGTGGAGAGCTTGCGCCTGCACTACGCGCGCACGCTGGATCACTGGAGTGAACGGCTCGAAGACAATCTGGAGGCCGCATCGAAAGAAGTGCCGGAGCAGGCGTTGCGAATCTGGCGCCTGTACCTGGCTGGATGCGCTTATGCGTTCGCCAAGGGCTGGATCAACCTGCATCAAATTCTGGCCGTGAAGGCCTACGCCGATGGCAGCCATGATTTGCCCTGGACTCGGGACGATATCTACACGCCTTAGAGTATTGGCGAAATGAGCCGGGCGATTCGCATGCCGACTTTTTGCAATCGGTGGGTTTCCCGGCTTTCTTCCTTGGCGATCTCGTGGGCTTGAGCGAAGTCTTTTTCAAGCATCTGCTCCACCTCGGTAGCGAACGGAATATCCACCGTCAGCAGCATCACTTCGAAATTCAACCGAAACGAACGGTTGTCCAGGTTAGCGCTGCCGATGGCGCTGATTTCCCGGTCGATCAATACCACCTTCTGATGCAAGAACCCCGGCTCGAAACGGAATACCCGTACACCGGCCCGTACCGCTTCGAACGCATACAGGCTGGAGGCGGCATAGACGACTTTATGGTCCGGTCGTGAAGGCAGGAGGATACGCACGTCTACCCCGCGCAGCACCGCCAGGCGTAATGCAGCGAATACTGACTCGTCAGGAATGAAGTAGGGCGTGGTTATCCAGACCCGTTCGCTGGCCGCATGAATGGCTTCGACGAAAAAAAGCGAACAGGTTTCCTGGGCATCGGCCGGCCCGCTGGCCAGCAATTGGCAGAGCACGCCATCATCGGGGTAGGTGTCTGGCAGGATCAGGGGCGGCAGCGAACGGGCAGCCCAGAACCAGTCTTCGGCAAATGACTCTTGCATGCTCGCCACCACGGGGCCGCGCACCTCGACGTGGGTGTCGCGCCACGGCGACAATGGAGGTATCTCCCCCATGTATTCGTCGCCCACGTTGTGTCCACCGACGAACCCCAACGCGCCGTCCACCGCGACGATCTTGCGGTGGTTGCGAAAATTGACCTGGAAACGATTGAGCCAACCGCTACGGGTTGCGAATGCTTTGACATGGACACCCCCATCACGCAACGCCTGAACATAGTGATGGGGCAAGGCGTGGCTGCCGATCCGGTCATACAACAGATATACCGCAACCCCTTCGGCGGCTTTTTTCAGAAGTAACGCCTGCAGGCGCTGGCCCAACCGGTCGTCATGAATGATGAAGAACTGGATCAGTACCGCTTCCCTGGCGTTCTCGATGGCCTGGAAAATGGCTTCGAACGTGACGTGACCGTTGATGAGTAGACGTACTTCATTGTTCGCCAGGCAGGGCGTTCGGCCCAGCTTGGGCATGGCGCGTAGCGAGGCGTAGGCCTGGGATGCACGGGCAGTCAGGGCCTCTTCGACCCATGGACGCCAGTTCAGCTCGGACATCGCCTTGCGCATTTCTTCGTTGGCTTGGCGGCGTGCCTGGATGTAGCCGTCAAAGGTGCTGCGACCGAACACCAGATAGGGAACCAACGTCAGGTACGGAATAAATACCAATGACAGGGCCCAGGCGATCGAGCCTTGGGCGGTGCGCACCGTCAACACCGCGTGTACCGCGGCGATGGAACCCAGGGTATGAAACAACGCAATCAGGTAACCGAAAACATGCGGTCCAAAATAATCCATGGGCAGCCTTGCTCCTGAAGTTTCAATGCCTAACAAACCATGTTCCATGGCGAATGTCGCTATTTAATTCACTGTCGCCGAGCCTGAACCGAAGCCCGTGGGCGGCGTCTAACGGCCACCTGTCCTCTGGAGTTCTTGCAATGAATGTTCGTCTGCTGAGTTTGGCCTTGGCGGTTGGCTTGTCAGTTCCTGTGGCGGCTCAGGCGCAAATGCTTCAGCCTGGTTTGTGGGAAC
Source organism: Pseudomonas corrugata (assembly GCF_001269905.1). GTDB lineage: Bacteria > Pseudomonadota > Gammaproteobacteria > Pseudomonadales > Pseudomonadaceae > Aquipseudomonas > Aquipseudomonas corrugata. The sequence continues at coordinate 186,599 of NZ_LHVK01000007.1, forward strand.
TGACTACAAGCAACATGAAAGTCGATAACCAGAACCTGCCAGACCTGCAACTTATTCTCGGCCAGCTGCAGAACCAGATCACCCCGGAGCAACGGGCAATGCTGGAAAAGCAAGGCATTACCATGGGCGGGAAGGGGATCCGGGTATGCCTGACGCCGGCCCAGGTCCAGACCAATGACATCCCGTTGCAGGATCCGCAGTCGGGATGCAAACAGCAGATCACCGAGCGCACCGGCAATCAGTGGAAGTTTCGCTTCAGTTGCCCGAAAGCCCAGGGCAATGGTATCGCGACATTCCAGAGCGATCGGGAATTTACTACCAAGGTCAACGGTACCTTCAATGCCACTGGCATCCAGCAGAATGGCAGCCTCGATACCCGGGCCGTGTGGTTGGGGCAGGATTGCGGAACGGTCAAGCCGAGGGCTTGACCATTGTGCAGGTGAAACTGACGGTTACGGTTTGGACAGCGCGTCGTACAGCGTGTTGAGGTTGTATTCGAACAGGCCGGTGAAGGAACTGGCTGGTCCGCTGGCAGCGAGGGCATCGGAGTACAGCGTGCCGCCGATCTGAGCGCCGCTCTCATCGGCGATCTGCTTGAGCAGGCGTGCGTCCTTGATGTTCTCCATGAACACCGCTTTGACGTGCGCCTGACGAATCTGGGTAATCAGCGCTGCGACTTCGGCGGCTGACGGCTCGCGTTCAGTGGACAGTCCCTGTGGTGCTATGAAGTCGATGCCATAGGCCTGACCCAGATAACCGAATGCATCATGAGACGTCACGATCTTGCGGTTGCCTGGCGGCAGGGAACCGAGCTTGGCCTTGGCATCCGCGAGCAGCGCGTAGATCTTCTTCAGGTACGCTTGGCTGTTGCGCTCATAATCGGCTTTGTTGGCGGGGTCGGCGGCTTCCAATGCCTTGGTAATGTTGTTCACATACAGCTCGGCATTCGCCAGGTTGTGCCAGGCGTGTGGGTCGGGAACGGTCTCCCCGTCTTCATCCAGCGAGCGCGGAATCACGCCATGACTGGCGCTGATGACGGGCGCGCCGGTTTCCGTGCTGGTGACCAGGCGATCCAGCCAAGGCTCGAAGCCCAACCCATTCTTGATGATCAATTTTGCACCGAGCAGCGCCTTGGCATCGTCCGGCGTCGGTTCGTAAGTGTGCGCATCGGCGTCTGGTCCGACCATGTTGGTAATCTGGATATGCTCGCCACCGACCTGTCGGGTCATGTCGGCAAGAATGCTGAAACTGGTAACCACCTGAAGTTTCTCGGCGGCGGACAAGGACATCGACAGCATCAAACTGAATAGCACGAGCAGGGCGCGCATCGGGAAACACCTCATGGGGATGTGAACAGGGGCGGGCGGTGCAGCAGACCGTGTACCGGACCGACTATCACGGAGAGCAGATAAAACATCCCCGCAACCAGCACGATGGCCGGGCCGCTGGGCAATGAGAAATAGAAGGACAGCAACAGGCCAAACCAGACCGAGAGGCAACCGAGCAGCGCAGCGATGGCCATCAGGGGTGGCCGGCAACATCATCAGGCCGACCACCATGAGAGCGCCAATGGCCTGGAACCCAATCACCAGGTTCAGCACCACCAAAGTCAGGAACACACCGTGGGCCAACGGACCGAGCCGGCTGACGGTTTGCAGGAACAGCGGATCCAGCGTGTCGAGTAATAAAGGGCGGTAGATCAGCGCCATGGCAATCAAGCTGGCCGCCGACACCCACAGCATGCCGGTCAGCGTCGGACCGTCCACCGCCAGGGCCGAGCCGAATAACAGGTGCAGGAGATCCAGGCGTTTGCCCGCGACGCCGAGGATCAGCACGCCGGCCGCGAGGGAAATGGGATAGATCGCCGCGAGGCTCGCATCTTCTCGCAGGCCGGTTCGGCGGGTCACCCAAGCGGCGAGTCCAGCCATGCCCAGGCCCGCGCCGAGGCCGCCCAAGGTCAAGGCGGGCAGGCTCAAGCCGGCGAACCAGAAGCCCAGTGCGGCACCGGGCAGAATGCCGTGGGCCACCGCATCGCCGATCAGGCTCATGCGGCGCAGGATCAGAAATACCCCCAACGGCGCTGTGCTGCAGGCCAGTACCAGGCCACCAAGCAAAGCCCGACGCATGAAGACGAATTCCTGAAAGGGTTGCCAGAGATGAGTGGCCGCGAGCATCAAGCCACCTTCATATGAGGTTGTTGGGTAATCACTTCGACGCTGCGACCCAACGTGCAGCCTGTGGGGCTGACCGACAATGTGTGGGGAATATGCTGGCGTACAGCGGCAAGGTCATGACACACAACCACGAGGGTGCGGCCCTCGGCGTGCCAGGTGTGAATGTGTTTCCACAACAACGCCTGACCCTCTTCATCGAGCGCTGCATGGGGTTCATCGAGTAAGAGCAACGGCGCTTCAGCCAGACTCAGGCGAGCGAGTAAAGCGCGTTGTAATTCGCCTCCAGACAACGCCATGAGTGGGCGATTTTCCAGGCCAGTCAACGCCCAGTTCTCCAGCGCCGTTCCGAGTCGCTGGCTTCGCTGGGCCGGTGTGTGTCGGCTACCCCAAGCTCCTGCGGCTATCAGCTCTTGCAGGCTGATGGGAAATTGTCGATCCAGGTGTTGCTGCTGCGGCAGGAACGAGACGCCGCCCCGACGTGGAACCGTCAGGGTGAGTTTTCCGGAGAGGGGCTTTTGCAACCCCGCGAGGACTTTCAACAGGCTGCTTTTGCCCGAACCGTTGGCGCCGATGATAGCCGTCAGGCTGCCTGCGGGGCGCTCAACATACAGCTCGGGTGTGAGCGGACGTCCCGGTGGGCCCCAACGCAAGGCTTGGCAACTGATCATGCTGCCTCCCGTGTCCAGCGACTTTGCGCCACGGCGTCATGGGCATGCAGGCTTTCCGCGTGAACGACGCGCACATTGAGGGCCATGACGTCGGGTGACTGCCTCAAGGCCTGACTCAATCGTCGAGCGGCGTCCTCGCAGAACATCAGGTTCTGACCGTTGGCGAGGGCGAATGCTTGTTCGTCGGCGCGTTTGACTGCGGTTTGTACCGCGGTGCCCAAGGCGGCTTCGGCCTGGTTGATGATCCGCGGCAGCGGCAATTGGCTGGTACCCGCGCTCAAGCGAATGTTCAGGGACGCGATGCTGCGTTGGCTGTGTGGCGTAGCAACGATCCCTTTTGAGGAACCCAGCCAAGCCAGAACCTCAGCATGTTCCAAAGATTTATTCGCGAAATCATCCACGAACTGCTGTTGGATCAGCTGCCTTGCAAGTGCCGCCGAGCATGGGCAGGTGGATGAGTAGGGTATCTGGATGTTCAGTTCCACGTGGAACACAGCGTGTTTGAGGTGCGCTTCGATACTCACCGGGTAGCGCTTCCAGCCTGATAACGGGCTGACCAGGGCAGGGCGTTTGAGCAACAATTCGGTGTGAAGGGTCAGGGAGGCGGCTTGGGAAAGGCCTTCATGGCTGTTCAGGAAATGCAGTAAGACACGTTGCAGCAGTGGGGGAGAAAGCGGCGAGTTTTCGAGCATCTCCAACGCCAGGTACAGGCGGGACATATGAATACCGCGAGCGTCCACATCGTCGAGGCTGACGCCAAGGTCCGCGATAGCGCTCAGTTGTTGTCCTTCGATCAACACAGGCAAGGCGACGCCACACATCCCCACCCAATCGAGAGGCAAGGCTTGGCGCGAAGCTTGGGCAGCAATGTCTGGAAGCGCAAATGCATTCATGATCAAGATCCGTCGTAGGGTCAAGCTAATGTTATAATGTAACGATAAATTCGACTAGATCTTTTTCATGAACAGAGTTTCATGCGGTTCTTATGATCGTTCCACGTGAAACATCAGCGTGAATCCTGGCAGCCATTTATGCGTCCGCAGATAAATTTACCGGCTGCACCGCCTGAACTGGAAAAGCGATTCAGGGTGGTCCAGCCGACGCGTCGACTGTAACCAACCCAGGCTTCACCGTCCGAGGCCAAGCCCGTGAAGAACGTCAATTGACCGTAGCGACTGGTCGTTTGTGCCCAATGCCGACTGCCCTTCACCTCAAAACCGCGCAAATAAACCGTGTTCCCAGCCGTCATGACGCTATAGGCATTCCCTTGCCCATCGGAACAAGCCAGCAAGTTCGCGCTGCGCGTGCAATTTGCCAATAGCGAGGTCTGGGCAGACGCCTCCAGGGGGCCTGACAGCATCCAGCACGCGAATACGAATTTTAAAATAATGCGCATCAGTGACACTCGAAGAGTTGGAATTTCGGGCTGGCGAGCATTTGTCGTTATACTATAACATAAAATAAGCCGCCCTGACCGAAGCTGCAGCCTGACAAAGCGCGCCACAACACACACTTCCAACACGGCCGTCCGATGAGGATATACCTGATGCCCAATCGTCTTCCCGTAACTGTGCTCTCCGGGTTTCTCGGTGCCGGTAAGAGCACGCTGCTCAACTACGTCCTACGAAATCGTGACAATCTACGTGTCGCAGTAATCGTCAACGATATGAGCGAAATCAACATCGATGGCAGCGAAGTCCAGCGAAATGTCAGCCTGAACCGTGCTGAAGAAAAGCTGGTGGAGATGAGCAACGGTTGCATCTGCTGCACGCTGCGTGAGGATCTGCTGGAAGAAGTCGGGCACCTCGCCAGGGAAGGACGCTTCGATTACCTGTTGATCGAGTCCACCGGCATTTCCGAACCCTTGCCGGTGGCTGAAACCTTCACGTTCCGCGATGAAGAGGGCCGAAGCCTGGCCGATGTCGCACGGCTCGACACTATGGTGACGGTAGTCGACGGCCTGAACTTCCTGCCGGATTACCAGGCCGCCGAGAGCCTGGCATCACGGGGCGAAACCCTGGGCGAGGACGATGAACGTTCAATCACGGATCTGCTGATTGAACAGATCGAGTTCGCCGACGTGATTCTGATCAGCAAGATCGATCTGATCAGCCGCCACGAACGGGAAGAACTGGTGGCTATCCTCAGGCGTCTCAACGCTCACGCGAAGATTATGCCCATGGTCATGGGGCAGGTACCCCTGGGAGAAATCCTCGACACCGGTCGCTTTGATTTCGAGCGTGCGGCTCAAGCGCCTGGCTGGCTGCAGGTATTGCGCGGCGAGCACGCGCCTGAGACCGAGGAATATGGCATTGCTTCGACAGTCTACCGGGCGCGCGGGCCTTTCCATCCCCAGCGCTTCTTCGACCTGATCGAACGACCCTGGATCAATGGCAAGCTGCTGCGCTCCAAAGGCTTCTTCTGGCTAGCGAGCAAACCTGAAGAGGCGGGCAGTTGGTCTCAGGCAGGTGGGTTGATGCGACATGGGTTTGCCGGTCGCTGGTGGCGGTTCGTGCCCAAGGATCAATGGCCCCAGGATGCGGAAAGCACCGCTGCCATCATGAAAAACTGGCTGCCCGGCACTGGGGATTGCCGTCAGGAGCTGGTGTTCATTGGTCAGAACATCGACTTCGACCTGCTCGCTGAAGAGCTGGACGGATGTCTGCTCACGGATGCGGAAATGGCCCTCGGCATCGAGAGCTGGCGCTTGTTGCCGGACCCGTTCGGTTCCTGGCATGACGAGGTCGCGGCCTGATGCTGGCGCCCACACTGAAACAGGAGCGCCAGGTTCGGCAGGTTCAGGGCGATACCCCACGGACCCTGGCACAGATTCTGGAAGACGACACCAACCTGGCGGTCTGGCAGCGTCAGCTTCCGGCGCACATCAGTGATTTTGCGGCGTTGGTGCTTTCAATGGATCAACCGTTGGCCGAGTCACTGGTGCTCGATGTGCCCGAGGAGGACTCGCAACCTGAACTGAAGGGGCTTGCCGCCGGTTTCAGCGACCTGCACGGCTATGAAGGCTTCGTAGCCGATGTCGCTTGGCTGGTCAGCGCATTTGCCTGCCTGCTGGGCGTCAAGCGGGTCGGGTTGCGCCTGCGGACGCTGGACAAGGCCATGTGCCCACGCTTTCACGTCGATCATGTGCCGGTGCGGCTGATCACGACGTACGCCGGTGCTGGCAGCGAATGGCTTGAGGAGGGCGCCATGGAACGTCGACGGCTGGCTCAACCTGATGCCGAGCCCCGTGATCGGCAGGTGATCCAGCAGCTGTGCACTGGCGAAGTGGCGTTGCTAAAAGGTGAAAAGTGGCTGGGTAATGAAGGCTTCGGTCTGATTCATCGCTCGCCGGAGCCGGATCCGGGGGAACGCCGCTTGATCCTCACGCTGGACTGGCTGGCCTAAGGCTTGAGCCAGATACCCTGGCTTTTCCCTTCACAAAACGGCTTGAGATAAGCGGTATCGGTGGCTACGCCGTAATAGTGTATATCCTGGCGGTAAGGCATATTGGCGACTTGGGCGTTGCTGCAGATGCCAAAGGCACCGCCGGGGCACTGATCGACGTATTGCACGTCGACTTTTTGCCCGGCAAGGTTCGGTTGGCAGAAGCCGTCGGCGAACAGTTTGGGCGGGATGTTGCGGTTTTGCTGGCAGACTTTCACATCGAGCCGCTCCGCTTGACTGTGAACCACGCAAGCTTGGGCCAGTGCCTGGTCCGAAATCAGCGCCAACAAGCACCAACCGATTATCCGCATCATTTACCTCCATCAAAAGTCGCCGATTATGTTGCAGAACATCCCCACCCACGTCATCGCCGGTTCCTTGGGGGCCGGCAAGACCAGCCTGATCAGGCAACTGCTGGCCCAGCGCCCGGCCGATGAACGCTGGGCGGTGCTGATCAACGAGTTCGGCCAGATCGGCCTGGATGCCGCCTTGCTGACTCAGGCGGCCGATGGTATCGCACTGGGGGAGGTGGCTGGGGGCTGCTTGTGCTGCGTCAACGGGGCTCCGTTTCAGATCGGCCTCGGCCGTCTGCTGCGCAAGGCGCGACCGGACCGTCTGTTTATCGAGCCGTCCGGCCTGGGCCATCCTGCACAACTGCTGCAGCAGCTCCAACAGCCGCCGTGGCTCGGCGTGCTGGCGGTGCAGCCCTGTGTGATGGTCCTGGACGCCGGGGCGCTGGCCGTGGGCAGAACGTTGCCCGAGGCGCAGCATCAAGCGCTGGCCCATGCCGGACTGCTGGTACTGAACAAGTCCGAAGGCCTCAGTGAAACCGACCGTGCCCGCATCGCCGCCCAGCTACCACCTCTTGAGCAGCACTGGACGCAACAGGCTGCATTGCCCCTCGACAGGCTGCCGGGGTTGGGTGTGCGGGGGAGTGGTGCTGTGGACAACTTGAATGTGCCCAGGGATGTCGGCCAACTGCCGGCGATCTGGAGCGATCCGACGTTGCCGATCTGCCTGTATCAGCAGCGGGAAGAGGGCTGGAGCATCGGCTGGCGTTGGCACCCGAGCCAGCGCTTCGATCCGACAGCCTTGACGGAATGGCTGCAGAACGGAAACTGGAGACGGGCGAAGCTGGTTATCCACAGCGTCGATGGCTGGGTGTCGGCCAATGCACTGGATAAGGGAGCGCTGACCTGGCAAGCCAGCGAGTGGCGCCAGGACTCGCGGCTCGAACTGATTTTCGGCGAGCCGCAGGACGTTGAAGCGCTCCAAGCCGGCCTGGCGAACTGTGGGCGTCCGTGAATCAGCTTTGTTTCAAGGCTTCCACTTGTTGTGTTCCTGGCGCCACTGGCTCAACTCGATGACCTCGGCCCGAGGCCTGGTCTGGACCGGTTCAATCGGCGCTTCGGGTGTTTCTTCGAAGGGCATCGGATATGGCGTGAGTTCGATCTGCGCGCTGTGGGCACCGAACTGGGTGATGGTACCCGTATGGCGGGACTCACCGGTCACGGTGAACTCGAAATTGTAGACTCGGGCCAGCCTCCGCCGTCCACTGCCATCCTTCACGAAACCGATCTTCTTCAACGCTACGTTGCCGTCCAGCAACTCGATCTTGAGGTTGGCGCAATGCTGCACGACTCTCGCCAGGGCCCGTTCGCGCAAGCCATGGTTGTGCCATAACCACGCGCCACCGGTGGCCAGCAGCATCAGCACGAAAATGTTTCCAAGAGTCAGCATGAACGAAGTGCTCCAACAAGTTGCTATCAGCTTAACTGTGTCGCCGGTCTGTCGTACAGGCTGTGTTTAGTCGCATACTGCGCGGCTTGAATTTCAATCGTTTTACGGAAACCCTCCCCCATGAAACGGACGCCTCATCTGCTTGCCATCCAGTCCCATGTGGTATTCGGTCACGCAGGCAACAGCGCTGCGGTATTTCCCATGCAGCGTGTCGGCGTGAATGTCTGGCCGCTCAATACCGTGCAGTTCTCCAATCACACCCAGTACGGCCAATGGGCCGGCGAAGTGTTTGCGCCGCAGCAGATACCGGCATTGGTCGAGGGCATCGCAGCGATTGGCGAGCTGGGCAATTGCGATGGAGTGCTGTCCGGCTATCTGGGCAGTGCCGCGCAGGGGCGGGCGATTCTGACGGGTGTGGCGCGGATCAAGGCCGCTAACCCCAAGGCGCTGTATCTGTGCGATCCGGTCATGGGACACCCGGAGAAGGGCTGTATCGTGGCACCCGAGGTCAGTGAGTTCCTGTTGGAGGAGGCTGCGGCCGTGGCTGACCTCATGTGCCCGAATCAACTGGAGCTGGACAGCTTCTCGGGGCGCAAGGCGCAGTCGCTGCTCGACTGCCTCGCCATGGCTCGCGCGCTCATGGCTCGTGGGCCGAAGGCTGTTCTGGTCAAGCACCTGGCCTACCCCGGCAAGCCCGAGGACCGCTTCGAGATGCTGCTGGTGACCGCCGATGGCAGTTGGCACTTGAGCCGTCCCCTGCTGGCTTTTCCTCGCCAGCCTGTTGGCGTGGGCGACCTGACGTCCGGGCTGTTCCTGGCGCGGGTCCTGTTGGGAGACAATCTGGTGGCGGCCTGCGAATTCACCGCTGCGGCGGTGCATGAGGTGCTGTTGGAAACCCAGGCGTGCGCCAGCTATGAGCTGGAACTGGTCCGTGCCCAGGACCGGATCGCACATCCGCGGGTTCGGTTCGAGGCGGTGCCGATCAGTCTTTGATTCACACCGGCGCCTTCGCGAGCAGGCTCGCTCCCACCGTTGACCGAGTAGGTTCAGATACTGTGGGAGCGAGCCTGCTCGCGAAGGGCGCGACTCGGTCCCACAGGCTGAATGGTTAAGGCCCGTCCGCCTTGATCTCCTGGTAACGCTTCTCCAGCTCCTGACGGATCTGCCGACGTTGCTGCGCTTGCTCGTAGCGGCGTTTTGCTTCGCTGTTCTGCGGTTGCAAGGGCGGGACCGCAGCGGGTTTGCGCTGGTCATCCACCGCTACCATGGTGAAGAAGCAGCTGTTGGTGTGGCGTACAGAGCGTTCGCGAATGTTTTCGGTCACGACCTTGATGCCCACTTCCATCGACGTGTTGCCGGTGTAGTTCACCGACGCCAGGAAGGTCACCAATTCACCGACATGAATAGGCTCGCGAAAGATCACCTGATCCACCGACAGGGTCACCACGTAGCGTCCCGCATAACGGCTGGCACAGGCGTAAGCGACTTCGTCGAGGTATTTGAGCAGGGTGCCGCCATGGACATTGCCAGAGAAGTTGGCCATATCGGGGGTCATCAACACCGTCATCGACAGTTGGGCGTTTCCGGGTTCCATAACGTACTCACGGTTCAAGGCAGCAATTCAGGGAGTGCACCTCTGCGGGCGCTGGTCGCTGGCTCATAGGCCATCAGGTTTTATCAAAACCACCGATATCGGGACGCTGCGCCTGTGCCCGCCGTCACGCGTCGATGGATCTGTTTCCATATATTGCACCGTCTTTTTGTCGGAAGTCGCGGTGTTAACCTGCAAAAGCCCACCTCAAGGGCATTTCCTACAAAGGAGGCGGACTCATTCAGCTTGGCGATGAGACGTTTTGATCAGGGAGCCCGACCGATGCATGCCATCAATTTCATTCAAGATCTGGCAATCATCATGATGGCAGCAGGGTTGGTGACGGTGCTCTTCCATCGTTTCAAGCAACCGGTGGTGCTGGGCTACATCGTTGCCGGTTTCCTCATCGGTCCCCATACGCCGCCGTTCGGTTTCATCCATGACGAAGACACCATCAAGACCCTGGCCGAGCTGGGTGTGATCTTCCTCATGTTCTGCCTGGGTCTGGAATTCAGCCTGCGCAAGCTGTTCAAGGTCGGCGCCACGGCGTTTATCGCGGCGTTCCTCGAAATCGTGCTGATGATCTGGATCGGCTATGAAATCGGCCGCTGGTTCGACTGGAACACCATGGACTCGCTGTTCCTGGGAGCAATCCTGGCCATTTCCTCGACCACGATTATCGTCAAGGCGCTCAACGACTTGAAGATGAAGAACGAACGCTTCGCGCAGTTGATTTTCGGCGTGCTGATCGTCGAAGACATCCTGGGCATCGGCATCATTGCCTTGTTATCGAGCATCGCCGTCAGCGGAACGGTGAGTTCCGGCGAGGTGTTCTCCACAGTCGGCAAGCTGTCTTTGTTCATGATCGTCGCGCTGGTCATCGGTATCCTGCTGGTACCGAGACTGCTGGCCTACGTGGCGAAGTTCGACAGCAACGAGATGCTTCTGATCACCGTGCTGGGCCTGTGTTTCGGTTTCTGTCTGCTAGTGGTGAAACTGGAATACAGCATGGTGCTCGGGGCGTTCCTGATCGGGGCGATCATGGCCGAGTCCCGGCAACTGCTGAAAATCGAGCGGCTGGTAGAGCCGGTGCGTGATCTGTTCAGTGCGATTTTCTTTGTAGCCATAGGCCTGATGCTCGACCCGGCGATATTGCTGCAGTACGCCTGGCCGATCGCCGTGATCACGGCGGCCGTGGTGCTGGGCAAGATGTTGTCCTGCGGCCTCGGCGCCTTTATCGCTGGCAACGATGGGCGCACCTCTCTGCGGGTCGGAATGGGGCTTTCGCAGATTGGCGAGTTCTCCTTCATCATCGCCTCATTGGGGATGACGCTGCAGGTCACCAGTGACTTCCTTTACCCGGTGGCGGTCGCCGTTTCGGTGCTGACCACGTTGTTGACGCCGTATCTGATCCGTGCAGCTGATCCGTTGTCCCTCAAGTTGGCGGCAGTCATGCCGCGACGGCTGACGCGGGTGTTGGGCATGTACGGTGAATGGCTGCGCAGCATCCAGCCTAGCGGCGAAGGAGCGCTGGTTGCTTCGATGATCAGGCGGATTCTGCTGCAGGTGGGCATCAACCTGGCGCTGGTCATCGCGATTTTCGTGTCGGGCGGGTATTTCGCTGAACGAATGTCGATCTACCTGCAAGGCTGGATCAGCGACCCGAGCTGGCAGAAAGCATTGATCTGGGGCGGGGCGCTGCTGTTGTCGCTGCCCTTCCTGATCGCTGCCTATCGCAAGCTCAAGGCGCTATCGATGCTGCTGGCTGAGATGGGAGTGAAGGCTGAGATGGCGGGTCGTCACACCCAGCGGGTGCGTCGGGTGATTGCCGAAGTGATCCCTATCCTCTCGCTACTGGTGATTTTCCTGCTACTGGCAGCCCTGTCGGCCAGTATTTTGCCGACCAACAAGTTGCTGGTGTTGATTGCCGTGGTAGCGACTGCCGTGGCGGCATTGCTCTGGCGATGGTTCGTCCGCCTGCATACAAGGATGCAGGTGGCCTTGATGGAAACCCTGGACAACCACAAGGAGTCGTCCGGGCATTGATCCCAGCTGCTGATCAGCTTTCCAGCCAGACGTCCCGTGCCCAGTGCCAGACAGACTCCCAGGTTTCTTCGGCAATCAATTCTTCTTCGGCTTGCCAGAGCACCACGGTACCGTCCTCTTCGACGCAATAATAATCGTCGCCGTCCTGGCAGATCGGAATCAGGCTGCGGTCGACGCCGGCGTCCCAGGCGTTGGCAGCCACATCCGGCAGGTAGGTGTGGGATTGTGGGTCGGTAACGGTGACCGGCTCCAGGCTGCCGTAGACAACATCGCTGACGGTCAGCAAAAACTCCCTGAAGACGAACGGGATGTCGATGAACAGTTGCTCTTCGATCTCTACCAGCAAGTCTTCGTCGGGCAACTCCAGTGGAACCGGTACCGGTTCGTTGGCTTCACGCAATTGTTCGATGATTTCTTCCACGTCCGGGTGTCCTCTTTCTCGATGGCGCGGTTTTACATGAGGCGGTTTATACAGTAGCGCGCCATAGATGCAACCGCGAAATAGAAAACCCCGGCTTGAGCCGGGGTTCTCTTATTTCAACACGCGAAACGCGTAAAGGTTCAACCGTTCTGGCGAATACCTGCCACCAGCCAAGGCTGGTTTTCGCCATGGGCACGCTCCATGTTCCAGCTTTCGCTGAACGCTTCGCCCTGGTCGAAGCGGGAGTCCTTCGACACACCGCTGAAGGTCAGGGTGGCGATGGTCTTGTCGGTACGATCATCAACACCGTCCAACTGCACCTGAAGGTTGTCGATGTAGGTGGATTGATAGCCATCACCCAGGTCGGCACGCTCGCGCTTGAGGAACTCCAGCAGTTGCGGGGTCACGAACTCGGCGATCTTGTCCATTTCGTTCGCGTCCCAATGCTGCTGCAGGGAGTGGAAGTGGGTGCGCGCGGCCTCGACGAAGTTCGTTTCATTGAACCAGGCGGGGGCATTGATCACCGGACGGGCGGCCACGGGTGCCGAACCGCCGAAAATCGAGCCGCCGGCAGGTTGCTGGTTGAATGTTTCACGTTGCATAGGCGCATGACCGGCCGGAGCGTATTGCTCCTGCTGCTTGCGACGACGGGCGGCAATGAAGCGGAAAACCAGGAAGGCAATGACCCCCAGGATCAGGATGTCGAAGATCTGCATGCCCTGGAAGCCGCCACCCATGAACATGGAGGCAAGCAGGCCGCCGGCGGCGATACCGGCCAGGGGGCCGAGCCAGCGTGAAGCACCGCCGGCCCTGGTGGCGGCTCCCGCGGCACCGGCCGCGCCTGCGGTGGCGGCAGTCGGACCGGCTGCGGAGGACGGCGCCATCTGACTGGTCTGGTGAGTCGGGGCCGCGCCCGCACTTTTACCCCCGCCAAAGCGCTTGGCGGCATTGGCGTCGATGGCCATCGTCAGGCCAATGCACAGCGCCATGGCGATGCTCAGAAAACGTTTCATATAAAGGCATTCCCATTTGTGAGTAGCACGCGCGCCATGTTGCACAGGTGAACTGTTGCTGGCTAGCGACAGAGTGTTTCGGGCTTTTGCGTGACAGCTTAGGTTCAGCTTCAGCTTCGCAAGAGGGCCTGTTCGCTTTGGGCTGTAGGAAAGGTGGACAAGTTCTATCGGAATGGAGAAGGGGACTCTCTGTGGGAGCGAGCCTGCTCGCGATGGTAGGGTGTCAGTCAACATCGATGTTGTCTGATTCACCGCCATCGCGAGCAAGCTCGCTCCCACACAACGTTTCGAGCAATCCTTCTAGGCTTTTCGTACAGAGCCTAAATCGCCTCGAGCTTGGCGTATCCCAGCATCAGCCATTTACTGCCTTCGCTGAAATTCACCTGCACCCGGGCCTGGGCGCCGGCGCCTTCGAAATTGAGGATCACGCCATCGCCGAACACCGAGTGCCGAACGGTCTGGCCGAGACTGAAGCCGGTCTCCGGGATGTCGCTGCCGCCGAAAAGGCTGCTGGTGCCATTTTGCTGGCTGCCACCGAACGGACGACTGACACTGTTGGACAGGCGCACTTCCTGGATCAGGCCTTTCGGTACTTCACGTACGAAACGTGACACCTTGTTGTAGGTTTCGCTGCCGTACAAACGTCGGGTTTCGGCGTAGGTCAGCACCAGATTCTGCATTGCACGGGTTATGCCGACATAGGCCAGGCGGCGCTCCTCTTCCAGGCGCCCCGGTTCTTCCAGGCTCATCTTGTGGGGGAACAGGCCTTCTTCCATGCCCACCAGAAACACGTAGGGGAACTCCAGGCCCTTGGCGCTGTGAAGGGTCATCAACTGGATGCTGTCTTCGTGCTCCTCGGCCTGGGTATCGCCGGCCTCCAGGGAGGCGTGGCCGAGGAAGGCCGCCAGGGGCGACAGGTCCGCGTCTTCTTCGGTGTTCTCGAAGTTGCGGGCGGCGCTGACCAGTTCCTCGAGGTTTTCTACCCGGGCCTGGCCTTTCTCGCCTTTCTCCGCTTCGTGATAGGCAATCAGGCCGGACTGCTCGATGACGGTCTGGGTCATCAAGTGCAGCGGCATTTCTGCGCATTTGGCGGCCAGGTCCTCGATGAGGTCCATGAAAGCCTTCAGAGCGCCCGCGGCACGACCGGTCACGCCCTTATTGGTCACCAGAAGACGCATGGATTCCCACATGGACACATGGCTGTGACGCGCATGATCGCGGATAGCTTCGACGGTTTTCTCGCCGATGCCCCGGGTCGGTACGTTGATCACCCGCTCCAGGGCTGCGTCGTTGCCGCGACCTTCGAGCAGGCGCAGGTAGGCCATGGCGTTCTTGATTTCGGCGCGCTCGAAGAAGCGCTGGCCGCCATAGATGCGATACGGGATCCGCTCGCGCAAGAGCGCTTCTTCCAATACTCGCGACTGGGCGTTGGAGCGATACAGGATGGCGATGTCGCTGCGGGCCAGGCCGGTTTTCAGCGCGCTCTCGATGGTTTCCACTACGTAGCGGGCTTCATCGTGTTCGTTGAAGGCTGCATAGAGATTGATGGCTTCGCCTTCGCCGCCATCAGTCCACAGCTCCTTGCCCAGACGCCCGGTGTTGTTGGCGATCAGGGCGTTGGCGGCCTTGAGGATACCCGCGGTGGAGCGGTAATTCTGTTCCAGGCGGATAACCTCGGCGTCAGGAAAATCCGCCGAGTACTGATGAATGTTCTCGATTTTGGCGCCGCGCCAGCCATAGATCGACTGATCGTCGTCACCCACCACCATCAGGCTGTCGCCGCCTTTGGCCAGCAGGCGCAACCAGGCGTATTGAACGGCGTTTGTATCCTGGAACTCGTCCACCAGTACATGCCGGAAGCGCTTCTGGTAGTGCTCAAGCAGCCCCGGATGATCACGCCAAAGATCCAGTGCCCGCAGCAGCAGTTCGGAAAAATCGATGACCCCGGCGCGCTGGCACGCGGCCTCGTAGGCTTCGTAGATGCTGCGCATGGTCGCCAGGAACAGGTCACCGCTGGCCTGGATGTGTTGTGGGCGCAGACCTTCATCCTTCTGGCCATTGATGAACCATTGGGCCTGGCGGGCGGGCCAGCGCTGCTCGTCCAGCCCCAGCTCGCGGATCACCCGCTTGACCAGTCGCTGCTGGTCGTCGCTGTCCAGGATCTGGAAGGTCTGGCTCAGGCCGGCCTCCTGCCAATGGGCGCGCAACAGGCGGTGCGCCAGGCCGTGGAACGTACCGACCCACATACCGGCCGGGTTGATACCCATCAACTGTTCGATGCGGTGGCGCATCTCGGCAGCGGCCTTGTTGGTGAAGGTCACCGACAGGATCGAATGGGGCGAGGCGTTCTCGACCTGGATCAACCAGGCGATACGGTGCACCAGCACCCGGGTTTTACCGGAACCGGCACCGGCCAGGACCAACTGTCGACCCACGGAGGCGGCTACGGCCTGGCGTTGGGCATCGTTGAGGGAGTTCAGCAGAAGGGAGAGATCATCGCGCATCGGCGCATTCTAGGGTGCGGCGGCACCCCGGGCAAACCAAGCTTTATCTCAGCCGATAAAAAACCGATTGGGATGACCGGTCAGTCATGGGTGCAAGCGGCGGCAAAACACGCTTGAAGGGGCTGTCGTCCAATGAAATGGCGACATTTTTAGACATTTTTGTGAGGGGGAGCAGTGTGTGATGGCCTCTGGCTTGTGTATGCTCGGTGCTCGTTTCGGGTTCTCCGTGCCCCCAAGAACAAGAACAGTGCCTATGACCCTCAATTCCGATCTGGCGGGCCCCTGTGTGGAACCGCGGGTCATCTGCAAGCAGTACGCCACGGAGATGGCTGTAGAGCGTACACGGTTGCTGTACCAGGGCTCGCTGCTGCCCACGTTGTTCATGCTGGTCAACGGCCTGGTCTGCGCAGCCCTGTTGTGGGAGCCGTCACGCTATTTCCTGGTCAGCGTATGGCTGGTCTGGCTGTTGTCGCTGGTGGCGCTACGGGTGATACAGGTCGCGGCCTTCGATTCGGCGATCCCCAGCCGCCAGGCGCACCCGATCTGGTTGCGCATGTTCCTGCTCGGTTCGGCGATGACTGGCTTGACGCTGGCCGGGGCCGGCATCGCCCTGGTCCCGGCCGACAGCTTCCAGCAACAGGCCTGGGTGTTCGGTCTGATCGGCGCGGCCACCCTGTCAGCCAGTGTTGCCTATGCCGTGAGCCTCCCGGCCTTTTTGTCCTTCACCTTGCCCTGCCTGTTGCCGGCCATCGGCTTCCTCTTCTGGGGCGGTGACGAACAACAGCGCGGATGGGGTTGGCTCGGCCTGGTGGTGCTGGTGTCCCTGAGCGTGGTGGCCTGGCAGGTCAATCGACTGATGCAAAGCGGCATGCTGCGACGGTTCCAGAATCAGGCGCTGATCGAGCATCTGCAACAGACGCAAATCCGTAGTGCTGAACTTAACGGGGCCCTGGGACGGGAGGTTGAGCAGCGTCGTCTCGCCGAGGAACAACTGCGTGCGGCCCAAGTGAGTCTCGAGGCGCGGGTCGCACAGCGCAGCCTTGAACTGCAGGTGGCCAGTCAAGCCTTGAGCAAGAGCGAGGCGCGTCTGGCCCTGGCCCTCAAGGCCAGTGAGTTGGGATTATGGGACTGGAACCTGCAGACCGATGAAGTCCATCACACCCAGCTCAAGGAACTGCTGGGCCTGGAGCCGGAATACATCACGGCAATGCTCAGCCATCTCACGCCACGCCTGCACCCTCAAGATCTGCCGGCGCTCAAGCGCGCCCTGGTTGAACACCTCAAGGGTCGTAGCGAGGACTACCAGATCGAATATCGCATCCGTCACGGTGATGGCCACTGGGTCTGGCTCGAAGATCGAGGTCGGGCCGTGGAGCGCAGCGCCAGCGGCCGGGTCCTGCGCATGGTTGGCACCCGAAGAAACATCAGTGTCAGTAAAGAGCTGGAACAGCAGCGGCAACTGGCGGCTACGGTATTTGAGGCCGCCAGCGAAGGCATCGTGATCTTCGATCCTCACTATGCGCTGCTCGCCGCCAACCAGGCATTCACCCGGATTACCGGTTTCAACATCGCGGACATGCTGGGGCGCAACGTCGTCGATCTGCCGTGCAGCCGCGATGCGCGCCGGCACTATCCGGTTATTCGCCAGGCACTCAGGCAGCAAGGTACCTGGCAGGGTGAGCTGGTGGAGGCGCGGGCCAGTGGCGAGTTGTATCCGCAGTGGCTGCAATTGAGTATCGTGAGGGATTCTCGAGGAAACGTCAGTCATATTGTAGGCTTTTTCGCCGATCTATCGGCCAGGCGCGAGTCCGAAGAGCGGATGCGCTACCTCACCCATTACGATGAGCTGACCGGACTGGCGAATCGCTCGCTGTTCCGCGAACGCCTGCAGGAAGCGCAGCAGCGGGTGCGCCAGGGCGGGCGCCGCAGCCTGGCCTTGCTGCACATCGACCTGGACCGCTTCAAACTGCTCAATGACAGCCTCGGCCATGACATTGCCGACCAGTTGTTGCAGAAGATGGCCCGGCGCCTGATCAATGCTCTGCCGGAAGCCAACACCATCGCCCGGTTATCCGGCGATGAGTTCGCGGTGCTGTTCGATGCCTATGGCAATCTTTCAAGCCTGGCGCGCATGGCAACCCGTTTGTCCGCCAAGTTGCGTTTGCCGCAGACCATTGAAGGTCACGAGTTGGTGGTCAGCGCATCCATCGGTATCAGTCTGCTGCCTGACAACGCACGGGAAGTTTCCACCCTGGTCAGCCAGGCGAACATGGCCATGCAACATGCCAAGCACCTGGGGGGCAATAACTTCCAGTTCTACACCGACAGCCTCCAGGCCAGTACGCTGGAGCGTCTGCAAATGGAGAACCAGCTGCGCAAGGCCCTGGAAGAGCACCAGCTGAAGGTCTTCTATCAGCCCAAGTTGTGTCTGGCGAGCGGTCGTCTGAACGCGGCGGAAGCGCTGGTGCGCTGGGACCATCCGGCGATGGGTCGGGTACCGCCGGGGCATTTCATCGGCCTCGCCGAGGAGACAGGACTGATAGGGCCCATTGGCGAGTTCGTGCTGCGCCAGGCCTGTTGGCAGGCGTGCGAATGGCAGCGCCAGGGGCTTGCACCGATCCGGGTGTCCGTGAATCTGTCGGTCCATCAGTTGCGCCAGGGCAAGCTTGTCAGCCTCGTGCGCCAAGTGCTGGAAGAAACCGGCCTGGCTCCCGAATACCTGGAACTGGAGCTTACCGAGAGCCAGTTGCTCGACAGCGTCGAGCACATCATCGCCACCTTCCAACAGTTGCGCGACCTTGGGGTCAAGCTGGCGATCGACGACTTCGGCACCGGTTATTCGTCCCTGAGTTACCTCAAGCGTATTCCGGTGGATTACGTGAAGATCGACCAGGCGTTCATTCGTGGGCTGGAGGAGGGCGGCGAGGACGCGGCGATCACCCGGGCGATCATTGCCATGGCCCATGGACTATCGCTCAAGGTGGTGGCCGAGGGCGTTGAGCGGCAGGGGCAACTCGAATTCCTGAAAACCGAGCATTGCGACGAAGTCCAGGGCTACCTCATCAGCCGCCCCGTGGAGGCCGAGGGTCTGGCCGCCTTGTTACAGGCTAATGAAGACTGTTTATAGCGCCGGACTGCTACATGGCGTGCATGCGGTATGAAATCTGGATATCGAGTTACGTAATGGACGGGCAAAAAGGCATTTCCTGTAGTATAACTACAAACTTGCTACATCCCGGCCACCACCAATAACAAGAGTCCAGCCCCTTGAACCTGTTGCAACACATCGCCCAGTCACGCCACCTGCTGCGCAAATCGGAACTGAAAGTCGCCGATCACGTACTGCTTGATCCTGCGGCCGTGATGCACAGTTCCATGGCCGATCTTGCCCACAGTGTCGGCATCAGCGAACCGACCATCGTGCGCTTCTGTCGTGCCATCGGTTGCTCCGGTTTCCAGGACCTGAAACTCAAGCTGGCGCAGAGCCTGGCGGCCGGCGCGAGCTTCGGCCAGTTTGCGATCCATGAAGACGACTCGGTCGCCGACTACAGCCTGAAGATCTTCGACACCACCCTGCACACCCTCATGGAGGTTCGCGAGAAGCTCGACCCGGTGGCGCTGCAGAAAGCGGTCACGGCCATGTCCCAGGCCCAGCGTGTCGAGTTCTACGGCTTTGGCGCATCGGGCGCGGTGGCGGCGGATGCGCAGCACAAGTTCTTCCGGCTGTTGCTCACGGCGGCCGCCTATTCCGATCCGCACATGCAGGCCATGTCCGCGGTGACCCTCAAGCCCACCGATGTGGCGATCTGCATTTCCCAGTCGGGGCGTTCCAAGGATCTATTGATCACCGCCAATCTGGTTCGTGAAAGTGGCGCCTCGCTGATTACCCTCTGTCCGAGCCAGACACCATTGGCCGAACTCTCGACGGTGAACCTGGCCATCGACGTGCACGAAGACACCGAGATATACACCCCGCTGACCTCGCGCATCGCTCACCTGGTGGTGATCGATGTGCTGGCGATGGGCGTTGCCATGGCTCGCGGCCCCAGCCTGGTCAACCACCTCAAGAGCGTCAAGCGCAGCCTTCGCAGCTTGCGGCTGTCGCCCAAGTCGGTGAAGGCGTTGGATGATTGAAGCTGCAAACTACGATCCTGAAGCCACACAGGCCACTGGTAGCAACATTCATCGTTCTGTAACTCCCGCGTTGCCAAACCGTCATCCCGTGCCTGCATCGTAAAGCTCCCGTATACGTCTTGGGAGTCTCGACATGACCCAGTCCTACGAAGAACGCAGCGCCGTCAAAACCCGTCGTCAACAGGAAGACCAGCGCCGCATGGCGTTTCGTCGTGCGATCGAAGACCGTTATGAGCAGCGCCAGCTCCTGGCGGAAATCAGCGAGTATCCCGACGTCACAGAATTCAATTACTGGCAGGCGACGCCGGCGGCTTCCCGTCGAAACGCTCAACCAGGCCAATGATCTGAGCGCGCTCGCCGCGCACAAACGCCAGGAAGGCGTGGGCCACCGGTGACAATCGTTTAGCCCTGGCCTGTACCAGGCACCAGCTGCGGTACAGCGGCAGTTCCTCGACCGGCAACTCGATGAGTGCGCCGGATGACAGCTCCCGGCTCGCGGCGTGGCGCGTCAACAACGCCACGCCCAGGCCCGCTACCACGCATTCGCGTTGGGCTTCCGCTGACGCCACCTCCAATGTCTGGGTGAAATGCACCCGTTTCTCCTTGAAATATTCCTCGCAGGCCAGCCGCGTGCCCGATCCCGGCTCCCGCAGCAACAACGTGTACGGCTCCAGATCCTGCAAGCGCAGTGGGCCCATGTGACACAAGGGGTGATCCGGCGGCGCCACGGCCACGATCGGATTGTTGAGAAAGGGCAGGAACTCCAATCCCATGTCCTGAGGCACCATGGACATGATCACCAAATCGTCCCGGTTATCCGAGAGGCGACGGATCACCTGTCCGCGATTGACTACTGTGAGGCTCAGATTGACCT
The DNA here is from genome assembly GCF_001269905.1 of Pseudomonas corrugata. Taxonomy (GTDB): domain Bacteria; phylum Pseudomonadota; class Gammaproteobacteria; order Pseudomonadales; family Pseudomonadaceae; genus Aquipseudomonas; species Aquipseudomonas corrugata. Next base: position 207,208 of record NZ_LHVK01000007.1, read on the forward strand.
CCGGGTGCTGGCGCCTGAACGCGGCAAACAGGTGCGGCACGAAGTATTTGGCGCTGGACTCCACCGCCAGCTTCAGTTGACCTTGCAACGAGCCCTGCATATCCGAGAGTTGCATATCGAGGTTTTCCAAGCGTCCGAAAATGTCCCGGCTGGCGCGTTGCAGGGCTTCGGCGGCTTCGGTCATGTAGAGCTTTTTGCCAACATACTCAAACAGCGGTTGCCCAATCAGCTCTTCCAGGGATCGAATCTGTAGGCTGACGGCCGGCTGCGTGAGAGACATTTCGTCGGCTGCGCGGCTGTAGGACCTCAAGTCGCACACCTCATTGAAAATCTGTAACTGACGCAATGTCATACGCATCAATGACTTACGCATTTTTTAGTCACCCTGCTCCGAAACGGATACTCCAACTATAAGTCTTCACTTATGCCTATCCCAATAAATATTCATTTTTGTTAATCAACGACCGGGACTAGTGTGGTGCTGCGACCGATTGTTACATCTGGTCACGCGTCGGCCTGAACCTCAGGCCGTGGTATCACCGGCTCAAGGGAACCTCCAATTGATAAAAAAGATCTTGATCGCCAACCGTGGTGAGATTGCCGTCCGCATCGTGCGCGCCTGCGCCGAGATGGGCATTCGCTCGGTCGCGGTCTATTCCGACGCTGATCGCCATGCCCTGCATGTCAAGCGCGCGGACGAGGCCCACAGCATCGGAGCTGACCCGCTGGCCGGCTACCTCAATCCGCGCAAATTGGTGAACCTGGCAGTCGAAACAGGCTGCGATGCCTTGCATCCTGGTTATGGCTTTCTCTCAGAAAACGCCGAACTGGCGGACATCTGCGCCGAACGCGGAATCAAATTCATTGGTCCTGCGGCGGAAGTCATTCGCCGCATGGGCGACAAGACCGAAGCGCGCCGCAGCATGATCAAGGCCGGTGTGCCGGTTACACCGGGTACCGAAGGCAACGTGTCGGGCATCGAGGAGGCCTTGGCCGAGGGCGACCGGATCGGTTACCCGGTGATGCTCAAGGCCACCTCCGGCGGCGGCGGCCGGGGTATCCGGCGCTGCAACAGCCGTGAAGAACTGGAACAGGCGTTCCCGCGGGTCATTTCCGAGGCCACCAAGGCGTTCGGTTCGGCGGAAGTGTTCCTGGAAAAGTGCATCGTCAATCCCAAGCACATCGAAGCGCAGATCCTGGGTGACAGTTTCGGCAACGTGGTGCATCTGTTCGAACGGGACTGCTCGATCCAGCGGCGCAACCAGAAGCTGATCGAAATCGCCCCCAGCCCGCAACTGACGCCCGAGCAGCGTGCCTATATCGGCGACCTGTCGGTGCGCGCCGCCAAAGCCGTGGGCTATGAGAACGCCGGCACCGTGGAGTTCCTGCTCGCCGAGGGCGAGGTGTACTTCATGGAAATGAACACTCGGGTGCAGGTGGAACACACCATCACCGAAGAAATCACCGGTATCGATATTGTTCGCGAACAGATCCGCATTGCGTCCGGCCTGCCGCTGTCGGTCAAGCAGGAAGACATCCAGCACCGTGGCTTTGCCTTGCAGTTCCGGATCAACGCCGAGGACCCGAAGAACAACTTCCTGCCCAGCTTCGGCAAGATCACCCGCTACTACGCCCCTGGCGGCCCCGGCGTGCGCACCGATACGGCGATCTACACCGGTTACACCATCCCGCCGTTCTACGATTCGATGTGCCTGAAACTGGTGGTCTGGGCGCTGACCTGGGAAGAAGCCATGGACCGAGGCCTGCGCGCCCTGGATGACATGCGCCTGCAGGGGGTCAAGACCACTGCTGCGTACTACCAGGAAATCCTGCGCAACCCGGAATTCCGGAGCGGCCAGTTCAATACCAGCTTCGTCGAAAGCCACCCTGAACTGACCAACTACTCGATCAAGCGCAAACCCGAAGAGCTGGCCCTGGCCATCGCCGCCGCCATCGCCGCCCACGCAGGCCTGTAAGGAAGTATGACCATGTCCAAGAAGATCTTTGTTACCGACACAATCCTGCGCGACGCCCACCAATCGCTGCTCGCCACCCGCATGCGCACCGAAGACATGCTGCCCATCTGCGACAAGCTCGACAAAGTCGGCTATTGGTCGCTGGAAGTCTGGGGCGGCGCGACGTTCGACGCCTGCGTGCGTTTCCTGAAAGAAGACCCATGGGAGCGCCTGCGCCAGCTGCGCGCCGCGCTGCCCAACACCCGTCTGCAAATGTTGCTGCGCGGCCAGAACCTGTTGGGCTATCGCCATTACAGCGATGATGTGGTCAAGGCGTTCGTGGCCAAGGCCGCGGTCAACGGCATCGATGTTTTCCGCATTTTCGATGCGATGAACGATGTACGTAACCTTCGCGTGGCCATCGAGGCGGTGAAGGCTGCCGGCAAGCATGCCCAGGGCACCATCGCCTACACCACCAGTCCGGTGCACACCATCGACGCTTTCGTGACCCAGGCCAAACAGATGGAAGCCATGGGTTGCGATTCGGTGGCAATCAAGGACATGGCCGGTTTGCTGACCCCGTATGCCACTGGCGAACTGGTAAAAGCCTTGAAGGCCGAGCAATCGTTGCCGGTGTTCATCCACTCCCATGACACCGCCGGCCTGGCCGCGATGTGCCAGCTCAAGGCTGTCGAGAACGGCGCGGACCACATCGACACCGCCATCTCCAGCTTTGCCTGGGGCACCAGCCACCCTGGCACCGAATCGATGGTTGCGGCTCTCAAGGGCAGCGAGTTCGACACTGGCCTGGACCTGGAATTGCTGCAGGAAATCGGCCTGTACTTCTATGCGGTGCGCAAGAAGTATCACCAGTTCGAAAGCCAGTTCACGGCGGTGGATACCCGTGTCCAGGTCAACCAGGTACCCGGCGGGATGATCTCCAACCTGGCCAACCAGTTGAAAGAACAGGGCGCGCTGAACCGCATGAACGAAGTGCTGGCGGAAATTCCGCGGGTGCGCGAAGACCTCGGCTTCCCGCCATTGGTCACGCCGACCTCGCAGATCGTCGGTACCCAGGCCTTTTTCAACGTATTGGCCGGCGAGCGCTACAAGACCATCACCAACGAAGTGAAGCTGTATCTGCAAGGTGGTTACGGCAAGGCTCCGGGCGAAGTGAACGAGAAGCTGCGTCGCCAGGCTATCGGTAGCGAAGACGTGATCGACGTGCGTCCGGCCGATCTGCTCAAGCCGGAAATGACCAAGCTGCGCGGCGAAATCGGTGCTCTGGCCAAATCCGAAGAGGACGTACTGACCTATGCCATGTTCCCGGATATCGGGCGCAAATTCCTGGAAGAGCGCGAAGCCGGCACTCTGACCCCGGAAGTGCTGCTGCCGATCCCTGAGGCAGGCAGCGTGAGTTCGCCGGGCGGCGAGGGTGTACCGACCGAGTTCGTTATTGACGTTCACGGCGAAACCTACCGCGTCGACATCACCGGCGTCGGCGTCAAGGCCGAAGGCAAGCGTCACTTCTACCTGTCCATTGATGGCATGCCGGAAGAAGTAGTGTTCGAACCGCTCAATGAGTTTGTCGGCGGTGGCGGCAGCAAGCGCAAGCAAGCGTCTGAACCTGGCCACGTCAGCACCACCATGCCGGGCAACATCGTCGATGTGCTGGTCAAGGAAGGCGATGTGGTGAAGGCCGGTCAAGCCGTGCTGATCACCGAAGCCATGAAGATGGAGACCGAAGTGCAGGCGGCCATCGCCGGCAAGGTCACCGCCATTCATGTGGCCAAGGGCGACCGGGTCAATCCGGGCGAGATCCTGATCCTGATCGAGATCGAAGGCTGAATTAACAGTCTCGATACAACGCTTTAACCTCGGGGGGGCATGTGCTCCCCTTTTTTTGTGCGCAAATTTCTACCCCACACCGAACCCTGTCGAGTCCGCCGTCGAAGCGCCGGCCGTCCAGCCGCGCCTGGGTCTTGCTGGTCGGAGCGCTACTGCCCAGGGTGGCGTTGGCGAGGTTTGCGGTGTCATGGGCCGTGAGCAGGTCGACAGCTTCGGCGGCCTTGAATACGTTGCTACCCAGCAGGGCGTTGATGGCGGCATCGGGTTTTGCTGCGGGGCGACTGGCGACGGAGCGGCGGGTGCTTGCGCAATAGGGGCAGTTTTCGCAGGCTCGGTAGGTTTGGGGAGCTGGGCTACGGCAGGCACATGCACTTCGGGAGTTGTCACTGATGCGACCGACTCGTGAAGAGAGTCCGCACTTTAAACATTCCCTCTGGAGCGCGATGCCGGTCAACGCTGTGCCTCTGACGAGAGATCGCGACGAAGCCTGTAGGCCGGTCGCGTCTTGAACAAGCCCCGTCGCGTCTGCGTTCACGGTACGGGACGTTGCCCTGCATCACTCTCGGAACGGTCCGTTTGACAGCGACGGGGCTGTCAACTGCGCTTGAGGTACGCCTTCCCATAATGCCGCTCCATGCGCGCCTGGATCAGTTCCAGTGCGATGGACATCAGCCAATAGATGATCGCCGCCGTGGTGAGCATTTCGATGTAGCGATAGCTGGAGCGACCATAGGATTGCGCCAGGAACATCACTTCCCAGACGCCCATCACCGAGACCAGTGAGGAGTCCTTGAGCATGGAGATGAACTGGTTGGTGGTCGGCGGGATGATGGTGCGCATGGCCTGGGGCAGGGTGACGCGCCAGAAGATCACTGTCTCGCTCAGGCCCAGCGCCAGCGAGGCTTCGCGTTGGCCTTGGGGGACGCCGACGATGCCGGCGCGGAAAATTTCGCTCAGGTAAGCGCCGTAGTTCAGCGACAGGGCAATGATCCCGGCGGTGACGGCGCCTGGAACCACGCCCAGTTGCGGCAAGCCCAGGTAGATCAGCAGGATCTGGATCAGCAGTGGCGTGCCACGGAAGAAGGAGGCATAGAAACTGGCAATGCCGAACGCCACCGCGCTGTTGGACAGTCGTGCCAGGGCGGTGATGAAGCCCAGCAATGACGAAGCGACGATCGAGCACAGGCACAGGAACAGCGTCAGCACCGCGCCTTGCAGAAAACCGTTGGGTGCCAGATGCAGGCCGATCAGGTTCGGCAACTTGTCCAGGATGATCGAGAACTTCAGGTCGAAGCCCAGGAAAAAACTCGCGAACAGCGCCAGCATGACCGCCCAGGTCAGGTATAACCGTGTGCGAAAACCGAAGATTTTTTTCAGGCGCGACTCAGCCACCGGTTGCGGTGGCTGGGATGGTGGTGGAAAAGAGGTCATTGAGTGATGTCGGCGCCGATCCATTTCTGCGAGAGTTTGCTCAAGGTGCCATCTTGTTTCAACTGGGCGAAGACTTCACGCACCTTGCTGTCCCACTGGGCGTCACCCTTTTCGATGGCCACCGAGTTCGGTTCGGAGTACAGCGGCTCGCCGGCCAGTTTGAAGCGTTTGTCTTCGGTCAGGCGCGGTTGCGCGGTCACCAGATTGGTCAGCACCGCGTCCAGGCGTACTCCGGCGCCCAGGCCCAAGTCCTGGAAGGCCACGTTGTCGGTGTCATACGGGGCGATCTGTACGTTGTCGAACGGATAGCTCAGTTGGGTATCCTCGGCGCCTTCGATCACCAGGTTCTTGTTCAGGTAGCTCTCATAACTGGAGGCACTGGTGAGGCCGACCTTCTTGTCGCTCAGGTCCTTGGCACCATGGATCCGGTCGTCCTTGGCGTTGACCACGATCACTGCCGGCGAGGCGTAATACTGCACCGGGAAGTCGAACACTTCGGCGCGGGCCTTGCTCGGCGTCATGGAGCAGATGCAGATGTCATAGCGCCCGCTCCAGCGCCCGGCGGCGATCACGTCCCAGGACGGCGTTTCCAGGCGCAGCTTCACACCCAGCTTCTGCGCCACGGCTTTGGCCACGTCCACATCAAACCCGTCGAGTTGGTTCTGATCGTTGAGAAACGAGAAGGGCGGGTAGCTTTCCATCAATACGCCGACCAATTCTTTTTTCTGCTCGATACGGTCCAGCGTGGTGCCGGCAAACGCCTGCGAAGAGGCGGCCAGAAGAGTCAGGCCCAAGGCCATTAATGGTTGAAGTTTCATGTTAGGCCCTGGCTGAAAATACAGGTTGTGGTTAACCGAATTGTGCGTATTAAATAGTTATAAGAACAACTCCGGTAGTGAGTTATTTTCATAAGCTTATGAGTGAATCGCATATGGGCTCAGCAACGACAGTCATTCTCGACGGCGGCATGGGCCGCGAACTGCAACGCCGTGGCGCGCCGTTCAGGCAGCCCGAATGGTCGGCACTGGCCCTGAGCGAAGCCCCTCAGGCCGTAGAGGCCGTGCACGCGGCCTACATTGCCAGCGGCGCCAATGTCATCACCAGCAACAGCTATGCCGTCGTGCCGTTTCATATTGGCGAAGCGCGCTTCGCCGCCGAAGGCCAGGCCCTGGCAGCGCTGGCCGGCGAACTGGCCCGGCGGGCGGTGCAGGCATCCGGCAAAGCCGTACGGGTTGCCGGCTCGTTGCCGCCGCTGTTCGGTTCCTATCGGCCTGATCTGTTTGATGCCTCCCGCGCCAGTGAGCTGTTGTCGCCTCTGGTAACCGGCCTGGCGCCCCATGTCGACCTGTGGCTGGCCGAAACCCAAAGCTCGACGGTGGAAGCGAAGGCGATTCATGCCGGGTTGCCCCAGGATGGCAAGCCGTTCTGGCTGTCGTTCACCCTCAAGGACGAAGACACTGATGAAGTGCCGCGCTTGCGTTCCGGCGAGCCGGTGGCGGACGCTGCGGCCGTTGCGGCCGAACTGGGCGTCGAGGCGCTGCTGTTCAACTGCAGCCAGCCGGAGGTGATCGGTGCTGCGATCGATGCTGCCCGGCAAACCTTCGAGCGCCTGGGGGTGAAGATCCACATCGGCGCCTACGCCAACGCCTTCCCGCCGCAACCCAAAGAAGCGACCGCCAACGACGGGCTGGATCCGCTGCGTGAAGACCTCGATCCGCCGGGCTACCTCCAGTGGGCGGCGGACTGGCAGAAACGTGGGGCCAGTCACCTGGGCGGTTGCTGTGGAATCGGCCCGGAGCATATTGCGGTGCTGGCGCAGAAGTTGGCTTGAGCCGGTAGCGAATCATCGGCTGATCGATTGTCATCGCGAGCAGGCTCGCTCCCACATTTGGAATGCATTTCCCCTGTGGGAGCGAGCCTGCTCGCGATAACGGGCTTCAATTACCCATAAATATCAGCTTACGTTTCCCTCCCAGTTCCACTGCCCTCTATACATATGTACGTCATCTCGGGACGAACAGCGCGATAGGGTCCGGACTCTTTCAATCAGAACCGGACCATTGAGATGTCGATTTCCCCCAAGGATGAACCGGGTGCTGCGTCACCTATACCGCAATCAGAAACGATCGATGCCCAGGCGAAGGAACAGCTCAGGCAACTGGACTTGCTGGACACCCACCAGGTACAGCTGACCCATCTGTTCGCAGCCGTTCCCACCTTCGACAGGGTGATGGGCGCGCTGCTGGTCGGCCTGCTCAAGACCAGGATTCCCGCCAAGAAATTTCGTGCATCGCTGCTTCCGGACATCGAACCGGATCAATGCTATGTGAGCCGCTTCACCACGGGCCCGGACGGTGGGCGCATCCTGGCCGCCTCGGACAGCTTTACCCACGTCATGCGCAACTGTTTGCTCAGCGACACGGCGCCCGACTTTTCGAAGGGTGGCGTCGGGTTCTTTACCCGTTCGGATTCCCTGGAGGAGGCCGACAGCGTCTTTGCCGGCCCGCTGGACGAGCACACGTTGCGGGCCATGGAAGCCGTGTTCTATGTGGCCCATCCAGCCACGAATGAACGGGTGAAGCGTCAGTTCCGCGACGAACTGGTGCTCTTTCGTCAGCGCAAGGGCTGGGAGGTGTTGCCAGGCGTGGCGGCGTCATCCACGACCGAAGTCGCCCTCGCGCAGTTATTGTCCCGGCGCTTCCTGCATCTTTTCGACCTGTACAAAGCCGATCGGGATCCTGCCGCTCGACTCAGCCAGGGCGAGCGAATCCAGCAAAGCGATGAAGATCGCCTATTGGACATCATCACTACCCATCCTTCCCAGGCGGACAGAGGCCGCCTGTTGCGCGCACCGGTTCCCCATGCCTATGCGGTCAGGCTCGATAGCGGCGCCGCGCAGCCGCAAAAATGGCCTGCAGCGATGGTGATCAAGTTTACCGACCGGCCATCGCTGTTCCTGTATTCCCTGGAGCATGGGCTTCAGCGCTTCAACGCTTTCCAGGACCTGATCAGACAGGTATTTCCCACCTTTGAGGGCCAGGCGTGCAGGATTCAGGACATTTCCGTCGAACTGTCCGGGCATGTTTTCGAAGTGGCGGCGGCGGACCTGCTGCAGATGCAGCGTGCGGCGCTGGAGAAAGTCCTGGATGCGCCAGGAAACGCAACGGTGACGGTGGCTGACTTTGCCCGGCAAACCGAAGATGCCCTTGGCTTGCCCCTGTTGTCACTGGCCGGGCCACTGGCGGCCCGTCAGGAAACCTTGGTGGAAAACCGTCGCCCCGGTTTCTACAAGACCGCGACGTTTGCCGAGCGAGCCCATTATCGCCGTCTCGAAACAAAGGTATTCGAGGCCGTCTACACACTGGGCAGCGGTGTTCCTACCCTGGTGCAGTTCGCTCGCCGGAAGATCAAACAGTACCTCCAGCAAACCATCCACCCGCGCATCGACGTGGACCCGGACCAAACCCTGGTCAGGCTGTTCTACGGTGACCGGGCCAGCCCCAGGCAGTCCCGTACCAGCAGCTTGACCCAATTGATGCTCGACAATCTGCGGCCACGGCAATACCCGAACGCCATGCGCGAAGTGTTGGCGGTCTGCCTTCTGGATCAACACCGTCAACGCATCCGACATCCGGAAAACGGCTTCCTGATCACGGTGACCGGGGGCGAACTGGCCAGGATGGCGACGAGCCTCGATGTCGGTGGCAACTATGAAATCCTGCTGCGCCAGCAAATGAATGAACCTCGGTACAAGGCGGCTTGGCAGGCGTCGTACCGGGCCCACCTGGAATTCAAGGGCTATGAGGCTGCACTCAGGGGCGACGCAGTGTTCCAGGCCAGAGTGACGGATCCGGTTGCCAAGCCAGCCCATCCGCGAAAACTACTGGCTAGCTGGCTGGAGGCGGTCCTGCAATCACCCACGGCGGCGAATCGGGCCAGGGTGAGCGGGCGCAGGATCCATGTCCACGGTCTTCTCCTGGGCGGCAGTGTCAGCGCGCAAGGTGGTACGCCGCGCAACGCGCTCGGCATCGACGGTGTGCTGATCTTTTCAGACCAGCTTGGGCCGGACATCAAGGGCACCGTGGGCGTGTATTTACCGGACAGCCCCCAGGGCAATGACCTGCAAGAGTTTTCCGACCTGAGCGATGGCATTACCGGGCTGCTGCAACAGAAAGAATGGCGAGCGTATTTCCGTTCGCGCATTTGCGCCCTCGATCCAGAGGAGATAAAGCGCGCCTTGGGGCAGCACCGTGGTCGGCCCCTGATCAGTGGCGTCTTGATTACCGATGATTGGCTTGAGCGCTTTCACCGGGCCCACGTCAACTTTCACAGCGCCTATGCGGATCACCGCTCCAACAGCAACCGGGACATTGGCCTGCAGACCGTCGCGCGGCTGGTGATGATGACGGTTGAAATTGTCATGGACCTGGCCGGCCTGCTGTTGATCCCCGGTTTCCAGATGCTGACCCGTGCCGTCAGGACCGGCCTTTTGGTGCTCAGGACCGGTGCCGTGCCAACGAATACGACGACACTGGCGTTCGTCCATGCGGTGGCAAACACCCGGAAGGCTATCGGCTTCGGTGGCGTGAGCGTCAACGTGCGAGGGCGCTCCTCTTTCCTGGCGATAACGGCTCGCCAAAGCCAGGCTAAAGCGCCATTTGGATTGCCCTTGGAAGAAACGCTTTATCGGCGCTATGCCGTGGCGGATAGGTCGGTGCTCCGGGGAGTGTCAGCGGATGCCCAGGGCTTTTATCGCCCCACGATCACGGACAGCGTCACGGGGCGCTCTGCTCGCCAGGTGTATGTGCAGCAACCCGATGGCACGGTATTCCGGGTGCATGACCATACGTCGCTCAAGGCCATCGAGGCCACCATTGTCGACCCGGCGACGGGCTTGAATATTCGCTCCAGTGGCGTGATGAGGAGCACGGTGGCCCGCGCGCCCGATGGGCAGTGGCATGCCGTGGGCTTTGGCCTGGGCGGAGGGGGCAAACGCCCGAGCGGAGGACCTCCCCAACCGGGCCCGTCAGCCCCTAAGCAACCTTCGACATCGCTTCGCGCCGTGGCCGATCTGATCCGCACGTCAAACGAGTGGGACGTCGAGATCATGGATCTGGTCCCGTCACTCATCACCCGCCTTCCAAGCTGGCCGCAACGTCGCAGCTTGTTGATCGTGGATCAACGGCGTGGACGCCAGGACTGGTCGATACGCTTCACCCCCGGGCAAGAGGAAAGCGGCTATCCGACGGGCGCACATCCGCTCAGGTCCAACACTGACGTGGTGCTGATACGCACCGGTGAAAATCATTACACCTTAAGGTTGGCTGATAACACTGACGTCACGTTCGATGCCGACGGCAATTGCTTCTTCAATGCCGTTGCCCGGGGACTGAACGAGGGGCAGCCCCAGCCAACGTTTTCGATGCAGGGGCTGCGCAATGAAACCGCCGCCTATATCGACCTGCACCCGGAGATGAGTCATTACCTGGTGTCACCGCCCACCGGTTTGCAGCAGGCGCTGGCGGATAACGCACGCTCCCTGGAGAACTTGTTGGGCAAGGCCGCGGTGTATGACGTGAGTCAGATTGTCTATGGCACGCGCAACCCGCATAACCTGTTTCGACCGTTGGTGCATTTCCTGAACCTGTATGCCGACGACATGGTGCGCAGGACCTTGAGCCAAGCCCGGAAAGCCGACTTGCCACCCGAGATCCTGCAACACATCGGTAGCTACTTGTCCCCCCGGGCTCCGGGTCGTCCGATACTGAGCAGCATTCCTTACTACATGCAAACCGATCGATCCGTGCGGACCTTCTTCGAGGACACGTTGATACGTCCCATCGAAAATTCGGAAATTGATGAACTGCTCAACAATGAACACCTCATGTTCTCCCAGGACGTGATTCACATCATGCTCGAATACGGGGTCAGGGCCCGAGAGCTGACCGATCACCATCCAAAGAACAGTCTGGCGTATGTCCTCTACGATGACGCTCTGCATGGTCATCTCGACGATACGCAGCTAGAGGAACTGCTCAATGGTGCCTATCTGGTGGATCGTGATGATTTGAAAAAGGTCAAGAGACGGTACGAGCAAGAGACCGGCAATGTCATGGATGACGACTCGGAACTGTTGGAGCAGCACATTTATTACGACCGCGCCGAGGACCTGGCCGACCTGCTCACCGTGGCACTCGAGCGATTTCCTATGTTGCAGGCGCGGGCAAATATTCTTCTCAAGTCCCCGGTGATCGCTTCCAACCTGGGTGGCCTGTTTCCCGTGAGTCTGCTTTCACAATGGATTCGCAACCCGAGCATATCCAACATGCGACTTCAGCTCATCGGCGATTATGTCAGTGGTCGTTATGACGAATTGACGAGATACGGTGGCGTCGATATCAACTGGATGCGACCGTTCGATGACTGGAACCTGAACAGTCTGTTCACGCATCGGCAGGCTTTACTGGACTTCTTCAACTTTCTCCAGGAGGTCCGGTACTTCAAGGACAGTGACCTGTCGGCTGTCGCCAGGTTGTTCACTGCGCCAGGGCAGCGGCTTTCCAACAGCCGGGTGGCGATCCTGTTCAGCAGGCCGAACCTGTGGATGTCCATTCGTGCCATGCGCGGGATCTCGCGGGAAAGCGCCAGGGCCATCTGGCAGGATTTGACGGGCCCGGCATTCAGCGACAGCAATATTCGATTCGCCCTGGGGCGGCCCGGCTCGCTCAACAGCGAGTCGGCTTTCACGGAGGCGTTGATAGACAGCCTGGTCAATGAAGAGGCCCGGGCGCATCAGTTGATCATGGGGTCGTACACCATGAGCGAAAGACAGGCCCAGTACTTTCTCCATAATTTCGATTTCTCGCAGAGCCCGGCGGGGCACAGTCGGCTGGATTTCGCCAGTTACGTGAGCGCTCATGGATCGATACCGCAATGGGCCTGGCCCTATGCCCGAAGTGCGGTGACGCCCGAGGTGCTCAAACCCTTCCTGGCCACCCGGAAACCGCCTGAGTCCTGATAGCTTGCCTTGATCGATCGCCATCGCGAAGGGATTCGCGGTGGCGATCATCCATCACTCACTGCGATGAGCGACATTCCGCCAGGCTACGTACCTGTCCGTTCTCGCTTTGATTCTCTTCACTGAGCCATTGCTCGAACGCCGCGCCGATCGCCGGCCATTCCGAATCCAGCATCGAATACCACGCGGTGTCGCGGTTCTGTCCCTTGACTACCATGTGCTGGCGGAAGACGCCCTCGAACGTGAACCCCAATCGTTCGGCAGCGTATTTCGAGCGGGCGTTGGCGTTGTTGCATTTCCATTCCAGGCGTCGATAACCCAAAGCGAAGGACTCTTTCGCCAGCAGGTAAAGCGCCTCGGTGCTTTTCGGCGAACGTTGCATGGAAGCGCCGAACGTCACATGGCCGATCTCGATGCGCCCCTGGGCTGGCACGATGGACATCAGGCTGAGAATGCCCTGCACCTCGCCATTGGCGCGGTCGATCACCGTGAAGAAGTATGGGTCGATGTTCGCGGCATGATTACCGAGCCAGGCATCGAACGCCTTGCGCTCGGAAAAGGGGCCGTAGGGCAGATAGTCCCAGAGTTTCGGATCGGCGCCGGGGCCTTCCAGTGCTTGCCACAGACCGTCGGCATGGCGTGCCGGATCGAGTTTTTCCAGGCGGATGAAACGCCCTTCGATCAACTGTGTGAACGGTGCCGGAACCCCTTTCCAATCGGCAAGTGAAGTCAACATGCGGCGCTCCTTACAAGGCTTTGCGAAATTGGATGAAGCCGGGACGTTCGGCGATGCGCTCGTAGAGCTGGATCGCCGTGGCATTGGTTTCATGGGTCAGCCAGTGCACTTTGCAGCAACCATCGGCCTTGGCGGTGGCGTAGACGTACTCGATGAGCTGACGACCGACGCCGGTGCCACGGCTCTGCTCCGTGACCAGCAGGTCCTGCAGGTAACAGGAATTCTCGATGCTCCAATTGGACCGGTGATAAATGAAGTGCACCAGGCCGATGGCCGTGTCGCCGCGCCAGGCCAGGGCCCCGTGGGTCGGTTCGCGCTCATCGAGCAAGCGTTGCCAGGTGCTTTGGCTTACCGCATCTGGCAGTTCGGTGTTGTAGAACCTCAGGTAGGCCTGCCACAGCGGCAGCCACGCGGCGTGATCGTCAGCGGTAACAGGGCGGATCTCGATCTGGCTCATGTTCATTCCTTGGTCGAAAATTCGGACATCAGGCTCGCGACGGCTTGGTCCTGGGGATCGTGGCTGGTCGCCAGTCCCTGGCGCACACCCGCAGCATCGGCGGGGACGCGGTTCTGGCTGAGTTTGCGTTTGCCTTCAAGGCGCTGGATGGGCAGGGCGAAGCCGACGATGGCCTTGAGCATGCTGTCGATGTACTCAGCCGGTGCATCGTCGACGCTCCACGGCTGGGCCCGGCCGCTTTCGTGGCGGTCGGTGAGGGCACTCACCAGGTTGCGCAACCGGTGGGCATCATTGAACACCTCGGCGCCGCCATAGGCGTGTACGGCCTGGTAGTTCCAGGTTGGCACGACTTTGCCATGTTCGGCCTTGCTGGGATAGAAACCCGGGCTGACGTAGGCGTCGGCCCCGGCAAATATCACCAGCGCCTCGGCCCCGGATTCCAGGTCGCGCCATTGTGGATTGGCCCGGGCCATGTGCCCGTAGAGGCTGCCGTTGGGGCCTTGTCGGGTGTCCAGCAACAGCGGCAGATGGCTGGCCTGCAAGCCATGCTCGCCATGGGTGACCAGCAAGGCCAGGCGACACGCTTCCATCATCCGGTGTAATTGGGACAGGTCTTCGACGGCAAAGGCTTTGGGGTTGTACATGACGATTTTCCTTGGCGAATGCCAGCATCCTAGGCAGGCTATTGGTCTGTTGTAAGAGCCACTTAAGACCAATTCGATAGGTCCATTTGCGAGGGTTGTCATGAGCAACGCCGTGCCGCCATTGTCGTTCAACCCCACGGGAATCGAGCTGGACCGTCGTCAGGGGCTCAGCCGCCAGCTTTACCAGGCGCTGCGGGCGCGGGTGCTGGATGGACGGCTGGGCAGCGGCACCCGGCTACCGGCCAGTCGTGACCTGGCGGCGGCGCTGTCGATTTCCCGCAACAGCGTGGTCCGGGCCTACGACCAGCTCTATGCCGAGGGTTTCATTGAAGGGCGGGTAGGGGACGGCACTTACGTGGCGGAGCTGTCTTCTCTCATGCTGGGCCGGCCTCATCGCGAGCAGGCTCGCTCCCACATTGGAATGGGTACCGCCGGGGAAGCGAGTTTGCGCGCGAAGAGGCCCGGAGAGAAAAACATATCCACAAAAGTGTCCACAGGGTTTTCAACAGGCTTATCCACTGGGTTATCCACAGATTGGTTGGATTTGCCTGTGATTTCATCCAGTAAAGTTATCCACAGTGGTGCGTTGGAGCGGGTCGAAAAGCACCATTTACCCGCGCCTCCCAGTGGTCCGCCACGGGCGTTTAGGGTGGGCGTCCCGGCTTTCGATCTGTTCCCTTTCGACGTCTGGGCCAAGCTGAACGCGGCTTTCTGGCGCAAACCGGACTTGCAACAGCTGTGCTACGGCGACTCCCAGGGCGATGCCCGTTTGCGTGGGCTGATTGCAGCATATTTGCGCAGTTCCCGTGGCTTGCACTGCACGGCTGAGCAAATTGTGATCACCAGTGGCGCGCAGCAGGGCATCAGCCTTTGTGCACAGTTGCTGGTGGACCCTGGAGACGTCGTGGCAGTGGAAAACCCGGGCTACCGCGCAGCCGGGCATGCCTTTGCCGTGGCCGGTGCCGACGTGAGAGGCGTGCCGGTGGACGGTGAGGGCCTGGATTGCAGCGCGCTCGCCTCGTTGAACCCGTGTCGACTGGCCTACGTGACACCGTCCCACCAATACCCCACCGGGGTGGTGATGAGCCTCGCGCGGCGGCTGGAGTTGCTGGCCTGGGCCGAGCGCAACGACGGTTGGATCGTCGAGGACGATTACGACGGTGAGTACCGCTACAGCGGCGCGCCACTGGCGCCGTTGGCTGCATTGGATCGCCAGGGGCGCGTACTCTACGTCGGGACGTTCGGCAAGGTGGCGTTCCCGGCCTTGCGCCTGGGCTACCTGGTGCTGCCTCCTGGCCTGGTGGACGCCTTTGCCCGCCGGCGTGCCGTGGATGTGCGCCACTCCGAAGTCAGCACCCAGGCGGTAATGGCCGAGTTCATGGCGGCGGGGCATTTCCAGCGTCACATCAGGCGTATGCGGCGGGCCGCATTGGCGCGGCGTGATGCGCTGCTGGCGGGCTGGCCACAAAACATTGCGGGTGTCGGCGCCATGCCGACCGTCGTGGCCGGGCTGCATGTCACGGTGCCGGTGGACAGTGTCGAACGTGAGCGTGAACTGATCGCCCAGGCGACTGCGGCGGGGGTCGAAGTCAATGGCTTGAGCAACTATTGGCTGCCCAGCGCCACCTCGCCGGTTCGTGGCGGGCTGGTGCTGGGTTTTGCAGCCGTGCCACCCGCGGCAATCGCTGCCGCGCTGGCGAGCCTGGTGAACGCCTGGAAGCGCTGAGGCGTGAAGGCCGGGCATCGGCAGATGCCCGGCCTTGCTTATGACCGCGTTTTTCTAAAGAACACGTCCTTGGCCTGATCCACGGCGATTTCAGCGCGGTAATGGTCGATCAGTTGACGTTGGGTGAGGGATTCGGTGCCGGCGATGACGGTGGTCCTGTGATTGGCTTGGGTAACGGTTTTCAAGCGTGCGGAAAGATATGTGTAGGCGGGTACCCAGTTTGTCGAGTAACGGAAGTCTGCATACCAGAGCACCTTACCGGTTTTCATGTCCTTGATCTCATACCGGTCGAGGAAGCCATAGGGCGGATACTTGATGCGTTGCCGGCTCTTCTGTTTGGTGATGGAAATCAGGTTCCGACTTTTAAGCCATATGATGCTGCTCATGGTCGGCGGGCGTTGTTTGATGACATTCAGAACGGTTTCGAACCCCAGGACATAAAGGGCACTCGCTTCCTTCTCGAGCTGCACGCGCAAGGTTTCGGCCGAGCGTCGCTGCTCTTCTGGTAGTTCGAACGTTTCGTTTGAGGCCACGCCTTGCGCCTGGTCGAGGGCCTTCTTGATGGCCGCGCTGACTTTCTCCATCCTGCCCGCGTGGGCATTGAGGATCATCCCGATGCCGGCAGGTGTCTTGCTGGGCTGGTTCACGGTTTCCTCGATCTGTGTCTTGAACGCCGCCAGTCCGTTGATCAGGTCGTTGCCCTTCGTGATGCTGATATTCAAGGCCGGGACGGTGGAGCTCGAGGCGTCGTGTTTCATATGCGGGATCCATTCGCCGGTTTCCTTGCGATGGAACGTGACGATGATGTCTCCCGAGAACGGATTCTTCACATCGAGCCAATCGGTTTCCTCCATCGATCGGGATAAACGCGGCTCGCCGCTGACCAGGCCCCAGAAGCGCGCCCGGATGAACTTTTTCCTCGGCCTGGGGCGTTGCTCATACGGGGAACCAGCGTTTCGCCGATCCCTTCTCTCATCGAGGGCGGCCGCCAGATGACGCAACGTCCATTGTTCAAGCGTAGCGATCCCCGTGCGCAGTCGGGCGAGTTGGGGCTGACGCACGCTGCTCTTGTACTCGTTACCCAGGTAGTGGAGGTGTTCGTCGATGGCGGCGAACTGCTCGGCCAGGCTACCGAATGCATCGATCCGCTCATCCAGCCGGATCACGCTGCGCTCATCGATGGCGTCGCGCAGGCTTTGGTACGCGACCGTGGCGTTATCGACAACCTGGTTGAGCGCTCCCCAGCCTTCGGGCATCGACTCGACACTTTCCAGTGTCAGGCACAGGTGACGAAACATATCGATCTTGATCAGGCGAAGGTCGGCGGCCGTATAGATCGGCATCTTCTTACGGTGCCGCCGGATGAATTCGAAACCTTCATAGCCGACGTTCTTCAGTTCGGTGAAGCGCGTCTCCATATAGTCCAGGCGCTCGATCATGTCGTCACCGACGCTGACCATGCTCTCGGCGGCGTCAATGTGCTGTTGTTCCAGCACCTTGACCCCGGACGTGATCAAGCCTTTGGCTTTGTCCAAGGCCGGAATGAAGCGTTCCTGGAGAGCTTCCAACTCGGCGAACGTGAAGTTGACCTGGGCGTTCAGGTAGCCAAGTCGGGTTCGAGGGTAGTCGGGCCTTGACTGGAAAAGCGGCCATTCCATCAGCGTTCTCAACGCTTGCTCGTAGTTTTCCCGCTGGGTTTTCAGCGTGGCGACATACACATCGCGCTTGATTTCCCTGGCCGCGCCCGACGCTTCGTCCATTGCCTCGGCCTGCATTGTCAGCGCTTTCTGGTTCTGCGGCTTCTTTGCTTCGAATTGATTCAATGCAGCTAGCAGATCGATCCGACGCCGCTGCGCGTCGGCGATGACTTTCTGCCTGACACCTTTGGACCCGCCACCGCGTATCCGCAGGCGTGTGTCGATGTGCCATTTGCCGTGGGCATCACCCATCAGGGGAGGGCCCTCGCGGGAGGGATTTTTTCCGTCGACGATAGAGACCAACTCGCCTTCGACCCGCACCTTGAACCACTTGCCGGCCATTTTTGCGTGCCAGTCCCCCGTCTGTTCGTAGAGTCCCTTGAGCACACCCTCGGTTTGGAGCTCTCCCGGATCTGCGGGTTCGTCGATGCTGAAGGTGTCGATGAACTGTGCGCTTTCCCGCGATCTGCCCATCAAGGCGCCAACGGAACGGATGGTCTCGTAGTGCTCGGTCGGCAGCGACGTATTCGGAAGCGCTCCGAGTTGCTCTATCACCAGTTTGTGGGGTGTTTTTGGCAGGTTTTCCAGTTCGCGCACCTCCGGCGGGGCTTTTGCCCGGTGAGGACTCCTGGCGGCCCTGGCGCGGTCGATGGCGTGCGTAATGATCGCCAATGCGATGTTCAACAGCAGGTCAGTGAACGCCTCCCACTTGGCCGGTCGTTCGGCCTCTGGTTTGTTTTGCATCAATGTGTCGACGTCGTCCAGGATTTGCCAGAGCCAGGCTGCGGTGCCAACGGCGGTTCCCAGGTAAGGCAAGGTCAGGTTGAACATCAGCCAGCCCGCGCGTTTGAAGGTTTCCCAGCGATTTTCCTGGTTGGACACCGATTGCCGATCGGCCAGTTCGACCAAGGCATCGGCATTGGCCTTGAACAACTGCGGCAGGAAATCCGTCCCCAGGGTTTTGTCGGTCAAACTGACGGGACCGCTATAAGCCAAGGAAGTCAAAGGGTCGGTCACGAACGACACGATGCCCCAAGGGGAGGGCAGCAGGTCTGGAAAAACCAATCGACCGTAATCGTTACGCACCCCATCAGGCAGCCAGGCCAGCACCGATTGGCGTAACGAAGGGATCTGCCGGATCGCATACAACAGATTGCTGAACGATGGGTACTGGCTCAGCTGCGGCTCCAGCATGGGCCGATACAGCACGCAAGGCCCGGCGCTCGCATCCTCGGGGCCGATGACGAACATATTGGTCACGACGTCTTCCGAGTCACCCAGTTGCAGTTCGGGTACGAAGGCCAGTTGGCGCACGACAATGGCTTTTCCATCCACCTTGCGATCGGCTTCATCAAGCTCCATCAGCGCGGCGACGTAGCGGTAACCCCTATCGTCCAGGCGTCCTTCCCCACGGATTTTGCATTCCAGCGCCAGCATTGGCAGCTGGATGCGCAACTGGGAGGTGTACAACTTTTCGCGGCGGCTCGACTCTGCCGGATCGTCGAGCAGTTTGCCCTTCACCAGCTCGAGGTAAGTGCGACCGATATCGACTTGGGCGATGAGGTTTTCGATGTACGCCACGGTCATCCACTCGGGCAACTCGTTCTCGCCCAGGGATTGGACGGCTTTGTCGCCCAGGGGAAGCGCAATCAGGTTCTGCAAGGCGAGCTCGACCAAGGTGAAGCGGGTGGTATCGATCTTTCCGGGCACGACGAAGCTTCCCCAGATAACGGGGCTGCGTACCTCGAACTCGATTTCATTCAGATCGAGCGTCGAGGCATCGGGATGGTCCAGGACCATCTGTTTCTTCAGCTCGCTTAACGCGTAGTCCTTGATGGCAGGAATCCCATCCAGATAGGTTTTGCCGGCATGGGATTGATTGAGTATCGACAGGTTCTTCATGTACTGGGCAAACAGCGTCTGATCGGACGGCGAGGCCTCCAGCAACCAATGGGGCATCTGTCTCTGGAACCAGGCCACGAGCTCGTCCTCAGCGGCTTCTTCGCCGTTGACAGGGGGCTCGTAGGTCACCCAGGTCTGCGGGGAGGACCCGATGACCTTGACCTGCTCGGCAATCATCCCGCAGGCCTTGTGATCGAAAATGTTGCCGTCGGGCTCAAACAGCCGCCACTGGATTTTGCGATAGGTGGCCGTACCGAAATGGGTCGGGAGGGATTGGCCCAGGGCTTGCTGTGAAGCGAACTTCTCGTAGCCGTTGACGATCGAGTACTTGAGGATGACTTCCTTGCCTTCGATGGTGCCGATCAGGACCACGATTGAGTTGTCGCCCAGACGTTTCACCTCTGGACCATCCACCTTGTCGACGTCGATCAGATACGCGTGGGTGTCATAAGGGTCGCTCTCCTTGCGGTTCTTGCGGTCGGGGTAATGGAACAGTTGCCTGGCCATGTCGCACTCAGTCGTCGTCCAGTCCTCGATACGCCCGACGTTCCACGCCTTGCGCAGGGTGCTGGAGAGTTCATGCCAGCGTGGGCCGGACTCGCCAACGGATGCATTCCAGTACGCCAGTTGTTGCTCCTGACAGGCCGTCAACATGGCCGGCACCAGCTCATTGACCAGGCGCCCGATCTGGTCGATGCGCACTGGCAAATGCACATTCGGGGACGTCAGTGGTAGCTGGGTCAGGTAATGCAACCCTTCGATCAACAGCATCGGATCGCTTTTTTCGTTCACCAGGCCGGCCAGCATTTCGGCAAGGGTTTCATAGCGGGTCGGGCGTGGCACGATTTCGCCGTCGACAATGTCCCAGCTCGGTTCGCCGACCACGGTGTTGTGTGGGTCAAGGTTCAGCGTGGGGTAGAGTTTCTTGAGGCCGTCGCGCAGAAGTATGGACGCGACCTCCGGATACGTGGGGCCGGCGAGCAACTGATTCAATATAGCGTCCCTGGGGTTGGCGTCGGCCTTGGGGATCGTGGTGGTAGAAGTGTTTGTCATCTGAGTCTCCCTGTCTCGCGATGAATGGAATCCCGAAGCCGAACGCTTCGGGATCTCCATGCTAGAGGGGCGAGAAACAGGGAAGGTGGTAACTATGTATTGCTCGTGTCGTTAAGGGCCTGGTGATGCCGCTCCCTGTGGGAGCAGCGGCGTACTCGACATTCATGCACAGAACCTGTGGGAGCGAGCCTGCTCGCGATGACATCGGCACATCCAACATCGCAGCTAACCGACCCACCGCCATCGCGAGCAGGCTCGCTCCCACCATGGGATTGGCGGTCTACTCGATCTTCATGCACGACACAGAACCTGTGGGAGCGGGCTTGCTCGCGAAGGCGTCGGCACATCCAACATCGCCGGTGACTGACCCACCGCCATCGCGAGCAGGCCCCCTGGTCATTGCCCCGACTTGATCCGGGTCCAGACCCGCGTGCGCACCCGTTCGGCATCCCGCGGCAAAGGCTGCAAGGTATACAGCGTCGCCATGGCCGCCTCTGTCGGGTACAGGTTGGGATTGCCACGAATCGCCGGATCCACCATTTCGGTAGCATCCTTGTTCGGATTCGGATAACCCACAAAATCACTTATCGGCGCAATCACCTTCGGCTGCAGCAAGTAGTTGATAAAGGCGTACGCGTCATCCGGGTTCTTCGCCCCTTTCGGAATGGCGAGCATGTCGAACCAGATCGGCGCGCCTTCCTTGGGCAGCCGCATGTCCACCGTCACACCGTTCTTGGCATCCTTGGCCCGATTGGCCGCCTGGGAAAAACTCCCGGAATACCCAACCGCCACGCAAATATCGCCATTGGCGATGTCCGCCATGTACTTGGAAGAATGGAAGTACGTAATGTGCGGCCGGAGCTTCATCATCAACGCCTCGGCCTTGGCATAATCCGCCGGCTTCTTGCTGTTGGGGTCCAGTCCCAGGTGCTGCAAGGCCAGGGGCAGGATTTCCGAAGGTGAATCCAGCAGCGCCACGCCGCACTGCTTGAGCTTGCTGATGTTCTCTTCCTTGAAGATCAGGTCCCAACTGTCCACTGGCGCGTTATCACCCAGGACCGCCTTGACCTTGTCCGGGTTGAAGCCGATCAGAATGGTCCCGTACATGTACGGCACGGCGAACTTGTTGCCTGGATCGTTGGCCTCGATCAACTTCATCAACTTGGGATCGAGGTGATTCCAGTTCGGCAACTTGCTGCGGTCCAGCGGCTGGAACACACCGGCCTCGATCTGCTTGGCAAGGAACACATTGGAAGGCACCACCACGTCATAACCGGAATTACCGGTCAGCAACTTGGCCTCCAAGGCTTCATTGGTATCGAAAATGTCGTAGACCAACTTGACCTGACTGTTCTGCGCCTTGAAGTCTTCCAGGGCCTTGGGCGTGATGTAGTCGAACCAGTTGTAGACGCGCAAGGTCCGCTCTTCGGCCTGGGCGGCGCTACACAGCAGCGCGGTGCAGAGGGCGGGGACCATCAAACGCTTGAGTCTTTGCATGCTCTTCTTCCTCATTGGGCGCTTTGAAAACCTTCGAGAACATTCACGGCGTTGATGCCGATTTCCGCCACCGCATAGCCGCCTTCCATCACGAACAGCGTCGGCTTGCCAAGTGCCGCGATGCGTTTGCCCATCGCCAGGTAATCCGGGCTGTCGAGCTTGAACTGCGAGATCGGGTCATCCTTGAACGTGTCCACGCCCAGCGAGACGACGATGACATCGGCGTCGTAACCCTGGACCTCGCTGCACGCCTGCTCCAGCGCAGCACTCCAGGTGTCCCAGCCTGAACCGGCCGGCAACGGATAGTTGAAGTTGAAGCCTTCGCCAGCGCCTTCGCCGCGCTCGTCCGCATAACCGAGGAAGAATGGAAATTCTGCCTCTGGATGGCCATGAATCGAGGCGAACAGCACATCGCTGCGCCCATAGAAGATCGACTGAGTGCCGTTGCCGTGGTGGTAATCCACATCGAGGATTGCGACCTTCCCATGGCCCTGGTCGAGAAACGCCTGTGCCGCGATGGCTGCGTTATTGAGGTAGCAATAACCCCCCATCAGATCACTGGCTGCGTGATGCCCCGGCGGCCGACACAGCGCAAAGGCACTGCGCGCGCCACGCTGGATCTCGGCCTGGGCGGTGAGGGCCACCTGGGCTGCGCTGTAGGCGGCTTGCCAGGTCCCGGCAGTGATCGGCGCGCCACCGTCGAAGCTGTAATAACCGAGTTGGCCGTGCAGGCTCTTCGGGATCACCGTGCGCAGGGTGCGAGCCGGCCAAGTGAAGGGCAGCAAGTCGCCGTCGCGGTTGTATTCGGCCCAGCGATCCCAGGCGCCTTTGAAGAACTCCAGGTAGGCGGGGGTGTGGATGCGCTGGATGGGTGCCAGGCCGAAATCCCGTGGCGCTTGCACCGGCCCCAACGCGCGAGCCTTGACCCGCTCCAGCACGTGGTCGGCGCGGGAGGGCATTTCGAAACAGGGCATGAGCTGCCCGTCCATGAGCTCGCAACGGCCGTGGTGCAGGTGGTGATCGTCTGAATAGATCGTCAGCATTGTTGTTCTCCGCAAGGGGACTGATCGGTTGAGGATAGTCTTGCGGCGGGTGGCACTCAGGAGAACGGTGGGAGAGGCCAAAAGGGGATTGAAATGGCCAAAAGGTTTGACCGGAAATGGCTCTTTGGTGGGATCAGGACCTTAGGATCAAGGCATGGCGATGGCGCGGTCGTACGCTGGACTATTGCAACTGAGACAGCTTGTGGCGCTCGCTGAATGCAGGACTCTTCGCAAATACTTCGGCGATGAAATCCATGAATACGAGGGCGCGTTTGGGCAGGAGCCTATCCGCCAGGTAGACGACTTGAAGGGGGACGGGCGGGGCCACGTAGTCCCTTAGCACCAACTGCAGATTGCCATTCTTCAGCCCTTCCTCGTAAAGCCATTCGGGCCCCTGTGCGATCCCCAGCCCTGCATTGACACATTCTCGTATGGCCTCGGGCGAGTTGACCCGGAGCCTGCCGGAAACTGGAACATCGATATTGCGGAAACGCCATGTGGTGCCTGTCGACAGCAGAGTGTAGATCAGGCAATCGTGCGTTCTCAGATCATTGGGCGTAACGGGGATTCCGCGTTTGGCCAGGTATCCCTTGCTGGCAACGCACACACGCTCGAACCAGGCCAGCGGTCGGGCACGCATTGCGCTGTCTTCCAGATGCCCGATGCGAATCGCCAGTTCAGCCCCTTCGTCGACCAGATTTACATAGCGGTCATTGAGCTGCAGATCGAGCGTCAACTCTGGATAGCGTTCCAGGAAGGCAGAGACATGCGGCAAGACGAAGGTATGGGCTAGCGCGGTCGGACAGGCGATGCGCAACAATCCGGACGGGGCGACGTTCTCCCTGAAGGACGACTCCGATTGTGCTACGGCGTCGAGAATGCGCAGGGCGTCTGCGTAATAGCGCTCTCCCTCGGGGGTGAGAGCAAGCTTTCGCGTGGATCGGTGCAGCAACCTGGTCTGTAGATGATCTTCCAGCGCCGCCACATAGCGGCTGACGTTGGGCTGACCCAGCCCCAAGTCGCGCCCCGCAGCCGAGAAACTTCCTGTCTCGACAGCGCGGACAAAGCAGGTCATCAGCAGCAGTCGATCCATTTGGGCCCTTATTCATGCAGTTTCGGCATGGAATGTATGCAAATAAACAATCTTATCAATATGTGGGCATGAATACATAGTTTCCCTCAAGCAGGTCAGTGCATCGACTGACCTTGAAAACCGAAGGAAACTTTACATGTCCCGATTACAAGGCAAACGCACTCTCATTACCGGTGGCACCAGCGGCATTGGCCTGGAAACGGCCAAGCAATTCCTTGCTGAAGGCGCACGGGTGATCGTCACTGGAGTCAATCCGGCATCCATCGCAAATGCCCAGGCGGAACTGGGGAGCGAGGTTCTGGTACTCCGTGCCGACTCGGCCAGCATCGCTGCTCAGAAGGAACTGGCGCATGCCGTTCAGACTCACTATGGCCAACTCGATGTTGCCTTCCTCAATGCGGGCGTATCCGTTTGGCTGCCAATCGAAGAGTGGACGGAGGACATGTTCGATCGCTCCTTCGACATCAACGTCAAGGGGCCGTACTTTCTGATTCAGGCGCTGCTACCCGTCTTTGCGAACCCCGCGTCGGTCGTGCTCAATACATCGGTCAATGCACACATCGGCGCTGCGCATTCATCGGTGTATGGGGCGACAAAGGCCGAGTTCCTCAACATGTCGAAGACGCTTTCGAGCGAACTGCTCCAGCGTGGCATTCGTTTCAATGCCGTCAGCCCCGGCCCGGTCGATACGCCGCTTTACGACAAGCTCGGGATTCCCGATGCCTATCGCGAGCAGGTCAACAAAGACATCGTTGCGACCATCCCGTTCGGCCGCTTCGGCACGCCCGAGGAAGTCGCCAAGGCTGTGCTGTACCTGGCTTCGGACGAGTCACGATGGACGGTTGGTTCGGAAATCATTGTCGACGGCGGCCGCTCGCTCTAAGTGCTTCGCACGAACGACGCTTCTATATAGCCCGGCGCCCATGCGTGGCGGCGGGTGCGGATTCTTTTATTGATGGGTATTCCAATGTCCCGATCACCGCTGGTGCTCGTCAGCCACCACTTGTGTCCATTCGTTCAGCGAGTGGCCATCGTGTTGCTCGAAAAAGAAGTTTCCTTTCAGCGTCTAAATGTCGACCTTCGCGACAGGCCGGACTGGTTTCTGACGATGTCACCAACGGGCAAGGTTCCGCTGCTCAAGGTGCCAGATGGCAATGAGGGCGGGTCCGTTCTATTCGAGAGCGTCGCCATCTGTGAATACCTGGAGGACGTGCACCCCGACCCTGCGTTGCATCCGGTGAATGCGCTGACCCGAGCACAACACCGCGCCTGGATCGAATTCGCATCTGCCACCTTGGGGGACGCATGGGGATTTCTGAACGCCTCAGATCAGCAGACAGCCCTTGGAAAATCCGCAGCTTTGAGAGGAAAGCTGGAGCGATTCGACGGTGAAATGTCAGACGGCCCTTATTTCGCCGGACAAAGACTCAGTATGGTCGACATCGCCATGGCCCCGGTCTTTCGCTATTTCGACATACTTGGATTCGCATCCAACCACCCTCTGTTCGATGGGCTGAGCCGAGTGGCTGAGTGGCGTCGTGCCCTGGCTAAACATCCCAGTATTCAGGCGGCCGTTGCAGAGGACTACGCCGTCCGGTTCCGCGAGCATTTGCAAGAAGCAGGAGCGGTACTGGCGACTGCATAGGGACGTTACACCCTTCAATGGATGTGCGACGAAATCGGCCCTCAAGTCGTTGTCATGGCCGTTCAGGACAAACACTTCTGAAGTGAACCCGACGCAATGCGCCGGGCTTGCGGGAAGGCTTACGGCTATCGCGGATCAACGTTATCCAGCGCCCGGTTTGCCAGCAACGAACTCAGCTCGATCAATTGCTGAATGCCAAGGGCAACGTGGCGGCGAGAGCCATCCAGTTCAAATGCCAAATCGCTGACCATCGCATCAGCCGAAGCCAGGGTTTCGCTGAGGTTGGCGAGCAGGCATTCGGTGTCGACGTCTTCTACGACGGTGAACAGCTGACCCGGTTGGGTGGTGGCTTCAGGTTTTTCCGGTTTCGGTAATAGGTAAAAATCCAGAGCACGTTTGGCGGCGGCGTCGAGTTTTTGGGCGTTGATGCCGTCGGTGTAGGGGGAGGTTGGGTCTGCTTCTGGAGGGTTCGGAGTTATTTTGAACATTCGTATATTTCCACTAGTAGGGCCGCAACCGTCTCGCTACTAAACGAAAGGCGGCAGCTGTGCGCAAGTTAGTAGACCGGTGAAATACACAAAGCCCGGCGCGCCCGAAGGCGCCATGCGCACAGCCACCATCGAATGCAGGCGAATGCCTGATTGATGAGGCTCATGCAGCCATGTGTATTACCGGGCTACTAAACCCGACCACTGATGGGCAGTGGCAGGGAAACGATAGAGCCAGGGGACAAGGCGCACAAGCGGGCGGATTCTGGCGTAGTTGTAGGTAAAGGCGCAAGGTTGGGTAGCCTGGTGGAAGGCTGGCGGTAAGGCCATGCGCGGTGGGCTCGGAGATGGCTGTAACTTGTGGCGAGGGAGCTTGCACTATTCGACGGCGTAGTCGTCGCGGGTTTGCTGGCATGGTACATGGTGCGTCATGGTTGATCGGATCCCTTGCCATAGAAACACGAAAGCCCGCAGAGATTTCTCTCAAGCGGGCTTCGGAAGGTAGGCTCGAGAATCACTTCTCATGCGTGGGGGTAATGTGTATTGCGGAACAATCACTCTGTCAACAGGTTGGATGAATACTCATAATCCGCGGGCTTCCCGTGGTGTCTGGCGGTCAGGGCATGCGATGCGGGCTGAAGATGGCTCAAAATGTATGGCGAAGGAGCTTGCTCCCGTTCGGCGGCGTAGCCGTCGTGGGTTGGCTGGTGTGGTTTTCGGTAGGAATGCGTCGGCTGAATTGGGGCTGCTGCGCAGCCCGGCGGGGCGGTGCGACGCTTCGCTAAATCCCCTCGCCACAGGAGATAAAAGCTGTCCCCAGGTTTGGGCTCAGGGCCTGAACTGACTCGGCGCCACGCCGCTCCAGCGGACGAAGGCGTGGCGGAAGCTGGCGGTTTCGCTGAAGCCCAGCAGTTCGGCGATGCGGTGGATGGGGAGTTGGTCCTCGCAGAGCATTTGCTTGGCCCGCTCGAAGCGTAGTTCGTCCAGTAGCTCCTGGTAGCTGCAACCCGAATCCTTGAGGTGCCGGCGTAACGTGCGGGCGGAGCAGTTCATTTGTTCGGCCAGGCCTTCCAGGCCGGGGGCGGCGTCGAGTTGGGCGGCGAGCAGTTGGCGGATGCGGCCCAGCCAAGCCTGGCGGCCGGTGAATTCGATGTTTTGCTTGCGGCAGCGTTCGGCCATGGCGTGGTGGGTGATGGGGTCGGCCAGCGGCAACGGGTGATCGAGCCAGTGGCGGTCGAAGGCAAAGGCGTTGTCGATGGCCCCGAAACGCACCGGGCAATCGAAATGGGCCCCGTAGCGGGCTTGGTAATCCGGTGCCGGGTGTTCGAAGCGCGCCGCGCGCAAGGGCAGCGGGTGACCGAGCAGGTCGTTGCAGATGACTTTCAGCGAGACCATGCAGAATTCGGCATTGAACGCGGCCAGGGCTGGGGCCTCTCGATAATCGCTGGCGCTGAACCAGAGATGCTCGCCGTCGTCTTCCAGGTTCAGGTCGAAGAGTGTTCCCAATAGCGCCGGATAGCGCAGCGCCAGTTGCAAGGCGTCACCTAAGGTGGCACTGGTGAGCAGGGCGTAGCCGAGCATGCCGTAGGATGAAACGTGCATGCTGCGTCCCAATTCCAGGCCGATGTCGTGCTTGAGAGCTACGGCGTTGGCGCAGACCTGCATTTCCTGGTTGGTGGTGATGCGCGTGTCGGCCCGGCTCAGGTCCGCTGCGCTGATGCCGCTGCCGGCCAGCAATGCATCACTAGGCAGGCCTTCGTGCTTGAAGGCGCTGAGCACCAGTGAGACGGCGTTGAGGGTGGTGAGGTGGGAATGAAGCATGTCCGTTTCCAGCCTGGGGAGGCTGTAAATGGAGCAGGTTGTGTGCCGGGAGTAAAGCCCAACGTTGCCAAGCTTCGTGGCGGCAAATTGTCGGAGCAGAGCCTGGTCGCGATATATCGCCGCGATTTCTGAGGATCGCGTCAACGTCGTCGCGGGCAAGCCTTGCTCCCACAGGTGTGCCTGGCGGTCAGATCAGTTCGCCACACAGGTCCAGCTCAACCAACCGCCGAACCTCATCCACCGGCAGCCCTGCGCCGATCAACGCCTGCAACTTGCCGAACGCAGCCTCGCGGGTCATGCCGCCGCCGGACAGCACGCCGACGCCGCGCAAACGGCTGCCGGCCTCGTACACGTCCAGCTCCACGCCGCCTTCATGGCATTGGGTCACGGCGACCACCACCACATCGTTGTCCCGCGCTCGGGCCAGGCTGGCGAGGAAGGCTGGGTTGTCGCTTGGGCCGGTGCCGCTGCCGTAGCATTCCAGCACCAGCCCCTGGATCCCGCTGCCCAGCAGCCCATCGAGGATGTCGGCGCTGATGCCCGGGAACAACGGTAGTACCGCGACGTTCGCCAACTGCTTCGGCTGGTTGTAATTCAGCTGCGCCGGCAGCGAAGTGGCTTTGGCACCGCCGCCCTGACGCTCCAGGCGTTTGAACGGATGGCGACCGAAACTGCGCACTTTCGCGCAACGGGTCGGCGCCAGCAGCTCGCCGTGGAAGTACAGGTGTACGCCCGGCGCCAGGCCTTGGCCGAGGGCGACCAGGGCGCCGCTGAGGTTCTCCCAGGCATCGCTGTCGGTCACGCCGGCGGGCAGCATGGAGCCGGTGAAGCAAACACGGGCGTGCAGGCCCAACAGCTGGAAGCTCATCGCCGCCGCGCTGTAGGCCAGGGTATCGGTGCCATGCAGGATCAATACGCTGTCGCACCCCTGCACATCCACGGCGTCGACCACCGCTTCGCGCAGTTGCTGCCAGTAGGCCGGGGTCATGTTGGCGCTATCGATCAACGGCGACATTTCCCGGAAGCGCCATTGCGGGATAACCAGTTCAGGTTGGCTGTGCAGGTAGTCGCGCATGCGTGCTTCAAAGCCGGATGCCGGAGCGAGGCCATGGGCGCTGGCTTGCATACCGATGGTTCCGCCGGTGTAGAGCACCATGACGTGCTGGGCGGCAGGGTAGGTCGAGGAATTCATGGTCGTTCTCCGAGGACGAAAACGGCAGCTTGATCGAGCTGCCCCAACATAAGGTCGAGCATGACGCCGACCTTACGCTGTGTCACGCCGGGCGCAGGGGATGCGCCCGGTTTTTTGCAGCAGGTTTGCCGATCAGCGTTGCGCTGCGGCCACACCGGTCACCGCGTCAGGCTGGGCAGCCGCTGCGGTTGGGGTGGCTGGCCAGGCTTTGCGGTCCAGGTCCAGGTCCGGGAACTTGCTGGAATCAAAGACCGGAGTCTTGATGCCGGCCGAACGCTGGGCGTCGTAGTCGCGCAGGATGCGCATGCCGACCTTGAACAGCAGGAACAGGGCGATCAGGTTCACGAACGCCAGCAGGGTCATGGTGATGTCGGCGAAGGCGAACACGGTGCTGAGGTTTTCGATAGCGCCCCAGAAAATCAGGACCAGAACCATTGCGCGATAACCGATCAGCGCTTTGCGGTTTTCACCGAGCATGAAGCGCAGGTTATTTTCGCCCAGGTAGTAGTTGTAGAGGATCGAGGTGAACACGAACAGCGCCAGGGCCACGGAGATGAACATCCGGCCCCAGTCACCGACCACGGCGGCCAGGGAGTTCTGGGTCAGGGCAATGCCGTCGCCTTCGAAGCCAGGGGTGTAGAAGCCCGACAGCAGGATCAGCAGCGCGGTGCAGGTGCAGATCACGAAGGTATCCAGGAACACGCTGAAGGCCTGGACTACGCCTTGGGCAACCGGGTGCTCGACCGAAGCAACGGCGGCTACGTTAGGCGCACTGCCCAGGCCTGCTTCGTTGGCGAAGACGCCGCGCTTGACGCCCATGACGATGGCGCTGCCGATCAGGCCACCAAACGCCTGGTCCAGGCCAAAGGCGCTCTTGACGATGGTTGCCAGCATGGCCGGTACGTGGTCGAACTGCAGCGCGATCACATAGATGGTCACGGCGATGTAGGCCAGGGTCTTGACCGGTACCAGCAGGTCGGCAACGCGGGCGATACGCTTGATTCCGCCGATGAACACCAGGCCCAGCAGCACGGCCAGGCCCAGACCGGTGTAAGTGGTGTCGAGGCCGAAGGCGTTGTTCAGCGAGTGGGTCACGGCGTGGGCTTGCAGGCCGTTGAAGGCGAAGCCGAAAGTGACCAGCAGCAGGAAGGCCATGATCATGCCCAACCAGCGTTTCTGCAGGCCGTGCTGAATGTAGTAGGACGGGCCGCCACGGTACTGGCCTTCGGAGTCGCAGCGCTTGTAGAGTTGGCCGAGGGAGCACTCGAAGAAACTGCTGGACATGCCGACCAGCGCGGTTACCCACATCCAGAACACTGCACCGGGGCCGCCGAGGGTCACGGCGATGCCGACACCGGCAATGTTGCCCGCGCCGACACGACCGGCGAGGCTGAGCATCAGGGCCTGGAAGGAGCTGAGCTGATCGGTGCTGCTTTTGAGGCTGTCACGGAATACCGCGAACATATGGAAGAAATGACGGAACTGGACGAAACGCGAGCGGATCGTGAAGTAGCCGCCGAGCCCGACAATGAGCGCGATCAGCACTTTCCCTGAGAGGAAGTCGTTGATGACTTCAAGCATGAGTATTCCTCGCTGTTTTTTGTTTAAGCAAATGCTGGCCATTTGGAAACATCCCGAAACATCCGTCGGCGCACGGCTTGACAGGTGAGGCGAGGTTTCGTCCCGGTCCAATTCGCGGGTTTTATTAGTTCGGGTTTCGCATGTTTAAGGTCTCGCTACCGACGACCACTCATGCGAAGAGGGGCGGCACTATACCTATCAGAGCCGCGCCCGTCTGCACAGTTGTGGTGCAAGCGACGAAACGTTGTGCCGCAATCGGAAAAAATCGCAGCCTTCGACAGCCCTTTTTGAGAGCTGGCGAAGGCTGCGATCTTGTCCAGTGTTGTCGTTTTCGGCATAAGGTCTCCTGGCGACGGTAAAAAAAGGGCTTGGGGAACGAGTCCCCAAGCCCTCAAAAGGTGAGAGGTGTCTAGTCCCTCGACCTGGTGAGCGGTGGTTGCATCGATCACGCTTTCAGCGGGACCAGACGCGGAGCAATCATGTTTTCCGGGCGCAGGATGTCGTCGAGCATGGCGTCGTCAAGCAAGCCCTCCTCGCGCACCAATTCCAGCACGCCACGGCCGCTTTCCAGAGCAACACGGGCGATGCGGGTGGCGTTTTCATAGCCGATGTACGGGTTCAGGGCGGTGACCAGGCCGATCGAATGCTCGACCAGTTCGCGGCAGCGCGCTTCGTTGGCGGTGATGCCGACGATGCAGTGCTCGCGCAGCATGTCCATGGCTCGTTGTAGCAGGCGGATCGAGTCGAAAATCTTGAAGGCGATCAGCGGTTCCATCACGTTCAGTTGCAGTTGCCCGCCTTCGGCCGCCATGGTCAGGGCCAGGTCGTTGCCGATGATCTGGAACGCCACCTGGTTGACCGCTTCCGGGATCACCGGGTTGACCTTGCCGGGCATGATCGAGCTGCCTGGCTGGCGGGCCGGCAGGTTGATCTCGTTGATGCCGGTACGTGGGCCGCTGGACAGCAAGCGCAGGTCGTTGCAGATCTTCGACAGCTTCACCGCGGTACGCTTGAGCATGCCGGAGAACAGGACGAAGGCACCCATGTCGGAGGTGGCTTCGATCAGGTCTGCGGCCGGTACCAGCGGCTGGCCGCTGATGGTTGCCAGGCGCTGCACGGCCAGGGCCTGGTAGCGCGGGTCGGCGTTGATGCCGGTGCCGATGGCGGTGCCGCCCAGGTTCACTTCGGTCAGCAGTTCGGGGGCCAGGGTCTTCAGGCGCGCCAGGTCTTCGCTCAGGGTGGTGGCAAAGGCGCGGAATTCCTGGCCGAGGGTCATTGGCACGGCGTCCTGCAGCTGGGTGCGACCCATTTTCAGGACATGGCCGAACTCTTCACCCTTGGCGGCGAACGACTGGATCAGGCTGTCGAGGCTGGCCAGCAACGCATCGTGACCGAGCAGCAGACCCAGGCGGATCGCGGTCGGGTAGGCGTCGTTGGTAGACTGCGCCATGTTCACGTCGTTGTTCGGGTGCAGGTACTGGTATTCGCCTTTCTGGTGGCCCATGGCTTCCAGGGCGATGTTGGCGATGACTTCGTTGGCATTCATGTTGGTCGACGTGCCGGCGCCGCCTTGGATCATGTCCACCACGAATTCTTCGTGGAAGTCGCCGCGGATCAGACGCGCACAGGCTTCGCTGATGGCTGCATGCTTGGCTTCGCTGAGTTGGCCCAACTCGCGGTTGGCGTCAGCGGCAGCCTGTTTGACCATTGCCAGACCGATCACAAGCTTGGGGTAATGCGAGATCGGAACGCCCGAGAGACGGAAGTTGTTCACCGCTCGCAGGGTCTGGATGCCGTAATACGCTTGCGCTGGTACTTCGAGTACGCCAAGCAGGTCTTTTTCTGTGCGGAATGATGCAGCGGAGGACATGATGGAAATCATCTCGATAAGGACCCGGTCTGTGCCGGAACGCTGTGGATCGTAGGCTTTCGTAAACGTCAGGGCCAATGCTGTTAAACACTGCCCTATGCATATTCGGCATAATGCTGATGTGACGCCGACGGTACGGCGGACGTGTGACCTGTTTTGGTGCGTGGTTCGGGAGAACGTGATGAATCTTGAAAGCAAATGGCTTGAGGACTTCAGTGCTCTGGCGGCTACTCGCAGTTTCTCCCAGGCGGCCGAACGGCGTTTCGTCACGCAACCAGCATTCAGCAGACGGATTCGTAGCCTGGAAGCAGCGTTGGGGCTGACCTTGGTCAATCGCTCCCGCACGCCGGTCGAGCTGACGGCGGCCGGGCAGTTGTTCCTGGTGACGGCGCGCACTGTCGTGGAGCAGTTGGGTGAGGTGTTGCGGCATTTGCATCATCTGGAAGGCGGGCAGGGCGAAGTGATCCAGGTGGCGGCCGCGCACTCCTTGGCCCTGGGCTTCTTTCCGCGCTGGATCGCGCAACTGCGCAACGACGGCATGAACATCGCCACGCGCCTGGTGGCGACCAACGTCGGCGATGCCGTCCATGCCCTGCGTGAGGGCGGCTGCGACCTGATGCTGGCGTTCTACGACCCGGATTCGGCGATGCAGATGGACCCGGAAATCTTCCCTTCGCTGCACCTGGGCCAGACCGAAATGCTGCCGGTGTGTGCTGCCGATGCCAACGGCAAACCGTTGTTTGACCTCGAAGGCGAGGCCAGCGTGCCGTTGTTGGCCTACAGCGCCGGGGCGTTTCTCGGTCGCTCGGTGAACCAGCTGCTGCGCCAACGGGCGCTGCGCTTCACCACGGTCTACGAAACGGCCATGGCCGACAGCTTGAAAAGCATGGCCCTGGAAGGCCTGGGCATCGCCTGGGTGCCACAACTGAGCGTGCGCGCCGAACTGGCCCGGGGCGAACTGGTGATCTGCGGTGGCGGGCAATGGCACGTCCCACTGGAGATCCGCCTGTACCGCTGCGCCCTGGTGCGCAAGGCCAATGTGCGGTTGCTGTGGCGCAAGCTCGAAGGCGGTGCCGGCTCCTGAAAACAGGCAAGATCCTTGTGGGAGCGAGCCTGCTCGCGATGACGGACTGACGTTCAACATCACTGTTGCCTGGCCCACCGCTATCGCGAGCAGGCTCGCTCCCACAGAGGGGGAACCGGTGTGCTTTTGTATTGACCTCCAAGTCAATAAAACCGCTGTCCAGGCACAAATGACAGATGGTCGCGACAGGGGCTGTTTATCTGCTTCATTGCGGTATACTGCGCGGCCTTCGGCCGGTCCAGATCGGCCATTATTCGTACAACAAGCCACGCCGGTTTCCCGCGTGGCTTGTTGTTTTTTGACGCGCCTGCGGGCGCCCAGAGAGAAGAGGCACATTGATGAGTGCATTGGTTGGCGTGATCATGGGCTCCAAGTCCGATTGGTCCACCCTTAGCCACACCGCCGATATGCTGGAAAAGCTCGGCATTCCTTATGAGGTGAAAGTGGTCTCTGCCCACCGCACCCCGGACCTGCTGTTCCAGTACGCCGAAGAAGCCGAGGCCCGTGGCATCGAGGTGATCATCGCCGGTGCCGGTGGCGCGGCTCACCTGCCAGGCATGTGTGCGGCCAAGACCCACCTGCCGGTACTGGGCGTGCCGGTACAGTCGTCGATGCTCTCGGGCGTCGACTCGCTGTTGTCCATCGTGCAAATGCCGGCGGGCATTCCGGTCGCGACCCTGGCCATCGGCAAGGCCGGTGCGATCAATGCGGCCCTGTTGTCGGCGAGCATCCTGGGTGCCAAGCATCCACAGTTTCATACCGTGCTGAAAAAATTCCGCGCTGAGCAGACAGACAGCGTCCTGGACAATCCAGACCCACGCATTGCCTGAGGTTGTTGACGAATGAAGATCGGTGTAATCGGTGGCGGCCAGTTGGGTCGCATGTTGGCCCTGGCGGGTACGCCGCTGGGGATGAACTTCGCTTTCCTGGACCCGGCGCCGGACGCCTGTGCCGCCGCGCTGGGTGAACACCTGCGGGCCGACTACGGCGACCAGGATCACCTGCGCCAACTGGCCGATGAAGTCGATCTGGTGACGTTCGAGTTCGAGAGCGTTCCGGCCGAAACCGTTGCCTTCCTGTCCCAGTTCGTCCCGGTCTACCCAAGCGCCGAAGCCTTGCGCATCGCCCGCGACCGCTGGTTCGAGAAGAGTATGTTCAAGGACCTGGGCATTCCCACTCCGACCTTCGCTGACATTCAGTCCCAGGCCGACCTGGAAGCCGCCGTCGCTGCCATCGGCCTGCCGGCCGTGCTCAAGACTCGCACCCTGGGTTATGACGGCAAGGGCCAGAAGGTCCTGCGCAACCCTGAAGACGTAGCTGGTACGTTCGCTGAACTGGGCAGCGTGGGCTGCCTGCTGGAAGGTTTCGTGCCGTTCACCGGTGAAGTCTCGCTGATCGCCGTGCGTGCCCGCGACGGTGAAATCCGTTTCTACCCGCTGGTGCACAACACCCACAAGGACGGCATTCTCAAACTCTCCGTGGCCAGCACCGACCATCCGCTGCAGGCCCTGGCCGAGGACTACTCCAGCCGGGTGCTCAAGCAGCTCGACTACGTCGGTGTGATGGCGTTCGAGTTCTTTGAAGTGGACGGCGGCCTCAAGGCCAACGAAATCGCTCCTCGGGTGCACAACTCCGGGCATTGGACCACCGAAGGCGCCGAATGCAGCCAGTTCGAGAACCACCTGCGGGCGGTGGCCGGGCTGCCGCTGGGCTCGACCGCCAAGGTCGGTGAAAGCGCGATGCTGAACTTCATCGGCAAGGTACCGGACACCGATAAGGTCATGGCGATTGCCGACTGCCATCTGCATCACTATGGCAAGGCGTTCAAGGACGGGCGCAAGGTCGGTCACGCCAACCTGCGTTGTGCTGACCGGGCTACGCTGGCCCAGCAGATCATCAAGGTCGAGACGCTGATCGCCGAGCAGTAGTGCGCAATTGCGGTTGAACCATTCATCGGCAAATCTCTCTCATGGCTAAGCGCCAAAGCCTCACCAGGCTTTGGCTTGGCGTCTTAAAGAGGGAAATGCCATGGGAATCATCGGAACCATCTTCATCGGCTTGATCGTAGGCCTGCTGGCACGCTTCCTTAAACCGGGCGACGACAGCATGGGCTGGATCATGACCATCCTGCTCGGTATCGGCGGTTCGCTGGCAGCCACCTATGGCGGCCAGGCCCTGGGTATCTACCAGGCCGGGCAAGGGGCCGGTTTCATCGGTGCCCTGGTCGGCGCGGTTGTGCTGCTGGTGATCTACGGCCTGATCAAAAGAAACTGAGTCAATGCGACAAAGCCCTCTGCGCACGGCGCGCGCGGGGGGCTAGAATGCCCGGCGTTCCATCATTCACTCATTGCCGAGCCTTTTCATGCGCCGTCTAGTGTTGACCCTTCTTCTGCTGGGCAGTGGCCTGGCCCATGCTGCCGAGCTGCCGGAAACCGACTGGCTCGAACTGATGCCCAAGTCGGACCAGAAAGCCCTCGAGGCCATGCCCGAGATCGACCACAACTCCCCCGAAGCCAACGGCACCTTTACCCAGAAGGGTGGCCTGAAGCAAAGCAAAGGCTTGCCGGCGGTGATGTATTCGACCAAGACCGTGGCCTCGATGAACGACAAGCACATCCGCATCGGCGGCTATCCGGTGCCGCTGGAAACCGACGCCAAGGGCCGCAGCACGCTGTTCTTCCTGGTGCCATACCCCGGCGCCTGCATCCACGTCCCGCCACCGCCACCTAACCAACTGGTGCTGGTGCGCTACCCCAAGGGCCTGAAGCTCGACGACATCTACACACCGCTGTGGGTGATCGGCACGCTGAAGATCGAAAAGGTCGACAACGACCTGGCGAGTGCGGCGTATGCGCTGGATGCGGAGAAGGTGAGGGCGGTGCAGGAAGCGGATTTGTAGCTCAGGTCAACCTGACGCAGATCCCCTGTGGGAGCGAGCCTGCTCTCGATAGCGGTGGATCAGTCAAAGTAATGGTGGCTGACAGATCGCTATCGCGAGCAGGCTCGCTCCCACAGAGGGATGTGATGGGTTTTAGAGCGGTTTGCTAGTGATGCTCACACCCAGGGTATGACTGGCCTTGGGCAGCAACGTCACCACATCGTGCATCACGTTTGCCGTTTCGATGCACAGCATGCGCTGCCAGCCATCGTCGGCCATGTCGCTGAAGGCCTTGGCGCGTTCTGTCCAGGGGTTCCAGATTACCGCCGAGCGTGAGCCGCTGCTGGTCAGTTCGATCCGCCGTTCCCAATGTGGGTCGACGATGCTCAGTGTCGCCGGGGTATCGAGATAGATACGGTCGGTCTCGCCGGCAAAGTGCAGGTCGCCGGCCTGGGTGGCGGTTTTCCAGTCATCCAGGGTCTCGATGTAGTTCAAGCCGGCCACACCTTCGACATGCACGTTGCGCACGTCGCTCACGGCGAAATAGCTGTGCAGCGCCTGGCTGAGGCTGACGGTTTCGCTGCCGCGGTTATGGCTGGTGAGGCTGATATGCAGTTGCGCGTCCATCACGATGGTCAGCGTCAGGTCGACCTGATGAGGCCAGCCCGCCAGGCCGTTTTCGGGATGGGGCAACACGAATTCGACTTTCAGGCCTTCGCCCTCGGCCTCGATGCCTTTCAGTTCCCAATCCATTGCCCTCACCAGGCCGTGAGCGGTGGCCGGCTCGTTGCTCACGCGCATGGCCTGGACGCTGTCGGGGTTGCGTGTCAGGTTGCCGAACCATGGCCAGCACACCGGAACACCGGCGCGGATGCTCTTGCCAGCCTTGAAGGTCGCCTGGTCATTGAGCCAGATCAGCGGCGGCTGGCCATCCACTTGGTAGCTGAGAATATGCGCGCCCTGCTGGGCCACCAGCAACTCGGCCTGGCCGTGGCGGATACGCCAGCCATTGAGTTCATCCAGTTTGACGGCTTCGACGTTGGGCGTGGGCATACTGCAAACCTCGTTCAGGAACAGGAACCGCAATGGACCACAAAACGGCCGTCGCGTTTAACGAGCGCGCGGCGGAACCGAACGGGTACGGCCACTGCCGTCGATGGCGACGAACACGAATACCGCCTCGGTCACCTTGCGCCACTCACTGGAGAGCGGGTCGTCGCTCCAGACCTCGACCATCATCTGGATCGAGCTGCGGCCGATCTCCAGGGTCTGGGTGTAGAACGAAAGCTGTGCACCTACGGCCACCGGCACCAGGAACGCCATGCGATCGATTGCCACGGTCGCCACACGCCCGCCGGCTACCCGGCTGGCCATGGCCGTGCCGGCCAGGTCCATCTGGGACACCAGCCAGCCGCCGAAAATATCGCCGAAACCATTGGTGTCGCGGGGAAGCGCGGTGATTTGCAAGGCCAGGTCGCCTTGCGGGATTGGATCTTCTTGTTCGAGCTCTATCATGCCGGGGGTGCCTCTGACCCGTAACGCTGTCTTGTGCTTCAGGTGAATAGCCGTCTTTGAAAAAAACGATTCAGCCCGAACACATTGCGTTCGTCACGTTTTTCGTAAAGGCGTGCTAAAGGGATACTCTGCGAAACCGGCTGGTACTGGTGTTTTCTCCTACAAACTCTGCACCACCAACGACGTTTTCGCACAGCAACCCCTTACAGAGTGTCGCAAGCTAGCGAGTATATCGGGCGATAGGCGTCGAGACGACTACCGGGTTCTGATTTCGACTGAGAATGACGCGCATCCCTGTGCTTTTTCCAACAATTTGCTATCGTGCCAAACCGCTCCAACCCCGATTTGCGGGTTGCAGAACCGACTATAAGAGAAGCCTTCGCCATGACCACTGCGCCTTCGAGCACGGCAGCCCCTGCGCAACCCGCCCGTCCATTGACCCGCAACGATTACAAGACCCTGTCGCTGTCTGCCCTGGGCGGTGCCCTGGAGTTCTACGATTTCATCATTTTCGTGTTCTTCGCCACCGTGGTCGGCAAATTGTTCTTTCCCGTCGACATGCCCGAGTGGCTGCGCCTGATGCAGACGTTCGGCATCTTCGCCGCTGGCTATCTGGCCCGGCCCCTGGGCGGGATCGTCATGGCGCACTTCGGCGACCTGCTGGGGCGCAAGAAGATGTTCACCTTGAGCATTTTCATGATGGCCGTGCCTACCCTGATCATGGGACTGTTGCCCACCTATGCGCAGATCGGCATGTGGGCGCCGATTCTGCTGTTGCTGATGCGGGTGATCCAGGGCGCGGCCATTGGCGGCGAAGTGCCGGGGGCCTGGGTATTTGTCTCCGAACACGTTCCGGGGCGCCACATCGGTTATGCCTGCGGTACCCTCACCTCCGGCCTGACGGCGGGGATCCTGCTGGGCTCGCTGGTGGCCACCGCGATCAACAGTCTCTATACGCCAGTGGAAGTGGTGGATTACGCCTGGCGCATTCCGTTCCTGCTGGGCGGTGTGTTCGGCCTCTTGTCGGTCTACCTGCGCCAGTGGCTTCACGAAACCCCGGTGTTTGCCGAGCTGCAACTGCGCAAGGCCCTGGCTGAAGAGGTACCGCTGCGCGCCGTACTGCGCGACCACCGCGGAGCCATCGTGATTTCAATGCTGCTGACCTGGTTGTTGTCCGCTGCCATCGTGGTGCTGATCCTGATGACCCCGACGGTCCTGCAGACGGTCTACCATTTCGCGCCGACCACCGCCTTGCAATCCAACAGCGTGGCGATCGTGATGCTGAGCATTGGCTGCATCCTGGCCGGTGCCCTGGCGGACCGCTTCGGTGCGGGGCGGGTCTTTGTCTTCGGCTGTGCCGCATTGCTGGCCAGCGCCTGGGCCTTCTACCACAACCTTGCCGACCATCCGCAGTGGCTGTTCCCGATGTATGCCCTCACCGGTCTGCTGGTGGGCACCATTGGTGCGGTTCCCTATGTCATGGTCA
This sequence comes from Pseudomonas corrugata, assembly GCF_001269905.1. GTDB lineage: Bacteria > Pseudomonadota > Gammaproteobacteria > Pseudomonadales > Pseudomonadaceae > Aquipseudomonas > Aquipseudomonas corrugata. The sequence continues at coordinate 246,868 of NZ_LHVK01000007.1, forward strand.
AGGCTTTCCCGCCGGTGGTGCGTTTCAGCGGCCTGTCGTTCTCCTACAACGTTGCCTATGCCATTTTTGGTGGCCTGACGCCGATGATCGTCAGCCTGCTGCTCAAAGAGAGCCCGATGGGGCCGGCTTATTATGTGGCGGTGTTGTGCGGGGTCGGGATGGTAGTGGGTGGCTACCTCTGGAGGAAAGGGCGCTGATCGAAAGGATGACTGGAAGCTTTTGTAGCGAGGGGATAAATCCCCTCGCTACAACATCTTGTAAAACTCAATGCTGGCCTTTCATCCAATTGTCATATTTCAGCCATAGAGTGTTCACACGGCTTACCGATACTTGGCCGACTTAACACACCCTATCTGCTAGGAGTAAGGCATGAAACTGAAGCGTTTGATGGCGGCAATGACTTTTGTCGCTGCTGGCGTTGCGACTGCCAACGCGGTTGCCGCTGTTGACCCTGCGATCCCGAGCTACACCAAGACCACTGGTGTTTCGGGCAACCTGTCCAGTGTCGGCTCCGATACCCTGGCAAACCTGATGACCTTGTGGGCAGAAAACTACAAGAAGGAATACCCGAACGTAAACATCCAGATTCAGGCCGCCGGTTCCTCCACCGCGCCGCCCGCACTCACCGAGGGCACCTCCAACCTGGGCCCGATGAGCCGCAAGATGAAGGACAACGAACTGCAGGCCTTCGAGCAGAAGTATGGCTACAAGCCAACCGCTATCCCGGTTGCCGTGGACGCCCTGGCTGTATTCGTACACAAGGACAACCCGATCCAGCACCTGACCATGGAGCAGGTCGACGCGATCTTCTCGTCCACCCGCTTGTGCGGCGCCAAGGCTGACGTCAAGACCTGGGGTGACCTGGGTGTGACCGGCGACCTGGCCAACAAGCCGGTTCAACTGTTCGGTCGCAACTCGGTATCCGGCACCTACGGCTACTTCAAGGAAGAAGCCCTGTGCAAAGGTGACTACAAGCCAAACGTCAACGAACAACCTGGCTCGGCTTCGGTAGTACAGTCGATCAGCTCCTCGCTCAACGGCGTGGGTTACTCGGGCATCGGCTATAAGACCGCCAGCGTTAAAACCGTGGCCCTGGCCAAGAAAGGCAGCACCGAGTTCATCGAAGACAGCGAAGAAAACGCACTGAACGGCAAATACCCGCTGTCGCGTTTCCTCTACGTGTACGTCAACAAGGCACCGAACAAGCCTCTGGCCCCGCTGGAAGCCGAATTCGTGAAGATGGTCCTGTCCAAGCAAGGTCAGGAAGTCGTGGTCAAGGACGGCTACATCCCACTGCCAGCCAAAGTGGCCGCGAAGGCACTGGCTGACCTGGGTCTGTCGGAAGGCGGCAGCGTCGCCAAGAAGTAACACCTGAGCCCGGGCCAACGCCTGGCTCTCTGTGGGAGCGGGCTTGCTCGCGAATGCAATGGATCAGTCGGCATTGATGTCGAATGTGCTGGCCCATGGCGAGCAAGCCCGCTCCCACAGACACCAATTTCCTCTCCGCTGCCAGCTTCCACGGGCGGCGGATTTGTTGCGTCACTGCATTGTCATCTTTCTGTCATACAGGATCGCTAGGGTGTGCGCATGAATGATCTGGCCAATTCCACAATGACTACGACTTCCCCTCCCAAGCGCATTGATTTCAATACGCCTGAGCTGCAACGCAAGCGCCGTATCCGTGCGCTCAAGGACCGCCTGACCCGTTGGTACGTCCTGGTCGGTGGCCTTGCCGTTCTGGCTGCCATTACCTTGATCTTCTTTTTCCTGGCCTATGTGGTGCTGCCCCTGTTCCAGGGCGCGGATCTGACCGCCAAGGACTCGATCACCCCGGCCTGGATGCAGGACGCCGGCAAGCCGTTGATGATCGCCATCGAAGAACAGAACCAGGTCGCCATGCGGGTTTCCGACAAAGGCCAGGCGCTGTTCTACGACATCGACAGCGGTGCCGAGCTGCGCCGTGTCGACCTGCCGGTGCCAGCCGGTGCCAGCGTGACGTCCATTGGCGAAGACCAGCCCGGCAGCCCGCTGGTGGCCATCGGTCTGTCCAATGGCCAGGCCCTGGTGTTCCGACACACCTATAAGGTCAGCTACCCGGGCGGCAAGAAGACCATCAGTCCGGCTATCGAATACCCTTATGGCGAAACACCTATCGCCTTGAATGAGCAGGGCGCCCCCCTGGAGCACGTCAGCCTCAACGCCACCGATTCGACCCTGCTGATCGCCGGTTCCAGCGGCGCCCAGTTGCATGTGCTGTCGATCACCAGCGAAGAGAACATGATGACCGGCGAAGTCACCAGCGAGCAGACGCGGATCGATCTGCCGCAGATGACCGAGCCGGTGAAGAACATTTTTGTCGACCCACGCCAGCAGTGGCTGTACGTGGTCAACGGCCGGGCCCAGGCCGATGTGTTCAGCCTGCGGGACAAGAGCCTCAACGGTCGTTACAAGTTGCTGGAAAATGCCGACACCCAGGTCACCACCGCGACCCAACTGGTGGGCGGGATTTCGTTGATCGTCGGCGACTCCAAGGGCGGCCTGTCCCAGTGGTTCATGGCCCGGGACCCTGACGGCGAGCAACGCCTGAAAGAGATCCGTACCTTCCAGATGGGCACCGCGCCCATCGTCGAGATCACCGCCGAAGAGCGTCGCAAGGGTTTCGTCGCCCTCGACGCCGCCGGCAAGCTGGGTGTGTTCCACAGCACTGCCCATCGCACATTGCTGGTGGACCAGGTGGTCGATGGGCAGGGCGTGTTCGGCATGTCGCCCCGGGCCAACCGGCTGATCGTGGAGCAGGGCGGCAAGCTGAAACCGCTATTGCTGGACAACCCGCACCCGGAAGTCTCCTGGAGCGCGTTGTGGGGCAAGGTCTGGTACGAGAACTACGACGAGCCTAAATACGTCTGGCAATCGACCGCCGCCAACACCGATTTCGAACCCAAGCTGAGCCTGTCGCCGCTGACCTTCGGTACGCTGAAAGCCGCGTTCTACGCCATGTTGCTGGCTGCACCGCTGGCCGTGGCCGCCGCCATCTACACCGCATACTTCATGGCCCCCGGGATGCGCCGCAAGGTCAAGCCGGTGATCGAACTGATGGAAGCCATGCCAACGGTGATCCTCGGCTTCTTCGCCGGCCTGTTCCTGGCGCCCTACGTCGAAGGACACCTGCCGGGCATCTTCAGCCTGCTGATGCTGTTGCCGATTGGCATCCTGGTGGCTGGTTTCGTCTTCAGCCGCCTGCCGGAGTCCGTTCGCCTGAAAGTGCCGGACGGCTGGGAAAGTGCGCTGCTGATCCCGGTGATCCTGTTCGTGGGCTGGCTCTCGTTGTACATGAGCCCGTACATGGAAGCCTGGTTCTTCGGCGGCGACATGCGCATGTGGATCTCCCATGACCTGGGCATCACCTACGACCAGCGCAACGCCCTGGTTGTGGGCCTGGCGATGGGCTTCGCGGTGATCCCGAACATCTACTCCATTGCCGAAGACGCCGTGTTCAGCGTACCTCGAGGCCTGACCCTGGGCTCTCTGGCTCTGGGGGCCACGCCTTGGCAGACCATGACCCGCGTGGTGATCCTTACCGCCAGCCCGGGCATCTTCTCGGCGCTGATGATCGGCATGGGCCGTGCGGTGGGCGAAACCATGATCGTCTTGATGGCCACCGGCAACACGCCGGTCATGGAAATGAACCTGTTCGAGGGCCTGCGGACCCTGGCGGCCAACGTTGCGGTGGAAATGCCCGAATCGGAAGTCGGCGGCAGCCATTACCGCGTGCTGTTCCTGTCGGCGCTGGTGTTGCTGTTGTTCACGTTCATCATGAACACCCTCGCCGAGCTGATTCGTCAGCGTCTGCGCAAGAAATATTCGTCGCTTTAAGAAAGGTAGAAGTCTGTGAAACAGAACTCCCTGAAAGGATGGTTCAAGAGCGGCGCCCCCGGCGTCTGGATCAGCGGTGGCGCGGTGTCCATCGCGGTCATCATGACCATTGGCCTGCTGGCGGTAATTGCCGTACGTGGCCTGGGTCATTTCTGGCCGGCGAACCTGATCCACGCCAACTACAACGTGCCAGGCATGCCTGCCCACCTGGTGGTCGGCGAAGTGGTGCAAAAGGAAGAAGTACCTCGTGAGCGCTTGAAAAGCGCCGGCCTGCCGGTACCGGACGAAGGCCCCGAGTTCATGACCCGCGAGCTGATCAAGGTAGGCAACCGGGACCTGAACGGCACCGACTTCACCTGGATCGTCGGTGACTGGCTGAGTGACCAGACTACGCCGCCGGAGCTGATGGCTATCGAACGTCGCGAGTGGGGCAACTTCTACGGCTATCTGGTCAACGTCAAGGAAGAAGGCAAGGTCGTCGCTGAAGGCGAGGCCGCCTGGCCGCAGTTGCAGGCTCGCATTGCGCGGGTCAATCAACTCGCCGCCGAGCTCAAGACCCTGGAAAAATCCGACATCGGTGCGATCAACGCCGGTCTGGAGCGTATCCGTCTGCACGGTCGCAAGCTGGAACTGGAAGGCAAGCTCGACGCCGCCGCGCAAGCTGACATGGCCAGCGAGCGCGCTGAGCTCGACGCACGCTACAAGGAGATTGAAGCGCGCCTGACCGACCTTCACGCCCAATTCAACCGCGACAGCCTGACCGCCCGCGATGCCAACGGCAAGGAAGTGGAAATCGGCATCGGCAAGGTGGTGCACGCTTACCAGCCGAACGGCATGGGCACCTTCGCCAAGCTCGGTTTCTATTTCAGCAAGGTCTGGGAGTTCCTCAGCGACGATCCCCGTGAAGCCAACACCGAAGGCGGGATCTTCCCGGCGATTTTCGGCACGGTGATGATGACCCTGATCATGGCGATGATCGTGACGCCGTTCGGCGTGCTGGCAGCGGTTTACTTGCGTGAGTACGCCCGTCAGGGCCCGATGACCCGCCTGATCCGCATTGCGGTGAACAACCTGGCGGGCGTACCGGCCATCGTTTACGGCGTGTTCGGCCTGGGCTTCTTCGTCTATGTGCTGGGCGGCTCGGTTGACCGTCTGTTCTTCCCCGAAGCGCTGCCGGCGCCGACCTTCGGCACCCCGGGCCTGCTCTGGGCCTCCCTGACCCTGGCCCTGCTGGCGGTGCCGGTGGTGATCGTGGCAACCGAAGAAGGCCTGGCACGGATCCCGCGTACCGTGCGCGAAGGCTCCCTGGCCCTCGGCGCAACCAAGGCCGAGACCTTGTGGAAGATCGTTCTGCCGATGGCGAGCCCGGCGATGATGACTGGCATGATCCTCGCGGTGGCCCGCGCCGCCGGCGAAGTAGCGCCGTTGATGCTGGTGGGTGTGGTGAAACTGGCGCCGTCGCTGCCCCTGGACGGCAACTACCCCTACGTGCACCTGGACCAGAAGATCATGCACCTGGGTTTCCATATCTATGACGTAGGCTTCCAGAGTCCGAACGTCGAAGCTGCGCGACCCCTGGTCTACGCCACGGCGCTGCTGCTGGTGCTGGTGATCGCCACACTGAACCTGTCGGCCGTGTGGATCCGTAACCACCTGCGGGAAAAATACAAAGCACTGGATAGCTGATTTCACACCGATTTTCTGTGGGAGCGAGCCTGCTCGCGATGGCATCACTTCGGTGCCAAGCCAAACCGAGTCGCCTGGATCGCGAGCAGGCTCGCTCCCACACAACCGAACCGAATTTGTTAGCACAGGGAGCCTCCCATGCAACACGAAGCACATACACACGGCATCAACATGTCAGCCCTGGGTCGCGACAAGCAGAGCCTGAACCTGGCCGACGAAACCGTCGCCATCGAAGTGCCCGGCCTGAGCCTGTTCTACGGCCAGAAGCAAGCGCTGTACGACGTCAGCCTGAACATCCCGAAACAGCGTGTGACCGCGTTCATCGGTCCGTCGGGTTGCGGCAAGTCGACCTTATTGCGCACTTTCAACCGCATGAACGACTTGGTGGACGGTTGCCGCGTCGAAGGTGAAATCAACCTCTACGGCAATAACATCTACCGTAAGGGCGAAGACGTTGCGGAGTTGCGCCGTCGCGTAGGCATGGTGTTCCAGAAGCCCAACCCGTTCCCGAAGACCATCTATGAAAACGTGGTCTATGGCCTGCGGATCCAGGGCATCAACAAGAAGCGTATTCTCGATGAGGCCGTGGAGTGGGCGCTCAAGGGTGCGGCATTGTGGGATGAGGTCAAGGACCGCTTGCATGACTCGGCCCTGGGCTTGTCCGGTGGTCAGCAGCAACGCCTGGTGATCGCCCGCACCATCGCCGTGGAACCTGAAGTGCTGCTGCTCGACGAACCCTGCTCGGCCCTGGACCCGATTTCGACATTGAAGGTCGAAGAGTTGATCTACGAGCTCAAGTCCAAGTTCACCATCGTCATCGTGACCCACAACATGCAGCAGGCGGCGCGGGTTTCCGACTACACAGCTTTCATGTACATGGGCAAGCTGGTGGAGTTCGGCGATACCGACACCTTGTTTACCAATCCGGCCAAGAAACAGACCGAAGATTACATCACCGGCCGCTACGGCTAGCGGCAGCTGCGAGCCGCAAGCTTCAAGCGGCAAGTGAGAGCAGTTCAGCGTAACGACACAAATCAGCTTGCAGCTTGAAGCTTGCAGCTCACAGCTTTTGCGGAGCAAAACCATGATTTCGAAGGAAGGCCTTACTCACCACATTTCCGCCCAGTTCAACGCCGAGCTGGAGGAGGTGCGCAGTCACCTGCTGGCCATGGGCGGTTTGGTGGAAAAGCAGGTCAACGATGCGGTGACCGCGCTGATCGAGGCCGACTCCGGCCTGGCCCAGCAAGTGCGCGAGATCGATGACCAGATCAACCAGATGGAGCGCAACATCGACGAAGAGTGTCTGCGCATCCTGGCTCGTCGCCAGCCCGCCGCTTCTGACCTGCGGCTGATCATCAGCATCTCCAAGTCTGTAATCGATCTTGAGCGGATCGGCGACGAAGCCACCAAGATCGCTCGTCGCGCCATTCAACTGTGCGAAGAAGGCGAGGCGCCACGCGGCTATGTCGAAGTTCGTCATATCGGCGATCAGGTGCGCAACATGGTTCGCGATGCCCTGGACGCTTTCGCCCGCTTCGACGCCGACCTGGCGCTGTCGGTGGCCCAGTACGACAAGACCATCGACCGCGAATACAAGACCGCCCTGCGTGAGCTGGCGACCTACATGATGGAAGACCCGCGCTCGATCTCCCGGGTGCTTAGCATCATCTGGGTGCTGCGTTCCCTGGAGCGTATCGGCGATCATGCGCGCAACATCTCCGAACTTGTGATCTACCTGGTGCGAGGTACAGATGTACGGCACATGGGGCTCAAGCGAATGAAGGAAGAAGTTGAGGGCACCCCGTCCGAATCCCCTAATGTTCCGGGTGAAACTGACGATAAGTAGGATTGCCAAGAAAAGCGCCCGGCCTTCTGGTCGGGCTTTTTTTTGGGCCATTTTTTTTATCGACAGCAGCACCCCGTGAACGAAAGGTCCCGGCGTGACTGAAGGTTTTTGGCTATGTGCCATCAGTAAAAGCGGTATGCTTGCCGGGATTTTTTAGAGGTGTATCTGGATGAGTAAGGTCAGTGTGTTGGTCGTGGACGATGCGTCGTTCATTCGTGACCTGGTGAAGAAGTGCCTGCGCAATTACTTCCCGGGCATCCGTATCGAAGATGCAGTGAATGGCCGAAAAGCCCAGGCCCTGCTGGCCCGCGAGGCATTCGACCTGGTGCTGTGCGATTGGGAAATGCCGGAAATGTCCGGCCTGGAGTTGTTGACCTGGTGCCGCCAGCAGGACAACCTCAAGGGCATGCCGTTCGTCATGGTCACCAGCCGTGGCGACAAGGAAAACGTTGTCCAGGCCATCCAGGCCGGTGTTTCCGGCTATGTCAGCAAGCCATTCACCAACGAACAGTTGCTGACCAAGGTCAAACAGGCCCTGCACAAGGTCGGCAAGCTCGACACCCTGATGAACAGCGCCCCGACCAAGATGAACTCGGCGTTTGGCAATGATTCCCTCAGTGCCCTGACGGGCGGCAAGGCGGCCCCGGTTGTTGCGGCTGCTGCACCGGCACCTGCCAGGCCAGCCGCTGCGGCGCCTGCCGCTCCTGCCGTTGCACCGGCCCGCGGCCTGCTCAATAGCCCGCCGGTCAAGGCACCTGTGGCGTCCGCCTCCGCCGGCGCCAACCGCGGCCAGGGCCAGTTGCGCCTGGCCAGCGGCATCCAGCAATGCGTGATCAAGGCCTTGAGCCTCAAGGAAGCGCTGCTGCTGGTCAAACGCTCTGACACCCTGCCACAGGTGCTCGAGAGCTCGGTGCTGGACATGGAGCAGGGCGACAACGCCGAAACAGCGCGTCTGAACGGCTACCTGCACGCCATCGTCGCCCACGAACAGACGCCGGACAGCGAGTGGCTGCAACTGACCTTCCGCTTCGTCGACAAAGACCCGCAGAAACTCGATTACATCTCCCGCTTGATCGCCCGCGGCACCGCGCAGAAGCACTTCGTACCGGGCGCCTGATCCGGCAGTGCCTTTCAGAGATCGTTCCCACGCTCCGCGTGGGAATGCCTCCACGGACGCTCTGCGTTCGGTTTTGAGGGACACGGGGCGTCCCAGGCTGCATTCCCACGCGGAGCGTGGGAAAGATCACTTCACTGATCCGACTCTGAAACATCCGTCGATTACGCTGGTCCATTTCAGCTGCTAGGCTGCTGAACAGGCCTCAATTTTTCGACAGAACCCTTGCCCATGCTCGCGCCTTTGCTGTTCGCCTGCTGTCTTGTCCTGGCCTCCACTTCGGCCATGGCCATGACGATCTACAAATCCACCAACGCCAACGGCGTGGTGTCCTACAGCGACCGCCCGAGCAGGGGCGCCCAGGTGTTCGTGTTTCGCGACCGCATGGTCGAACGCCTTGAGCGCCAGGTGTTTCTCGATATCAAGAAGCAGAAGGGCGCGGACGCAGTGTTCGTGCGCAATGACTTGTACGCACCGGTAGAGATCGAATTGAGTTTCGCCGGTCTGGACAATGTGAGCGGGGCGCCGAGCCGGCCGATCCGCCGGGTCCTGCCGGCGCGCAGCAACCTGCGCCTGGCGCTGCTCACGGCCCTCCAGCCCGGAAAACCGTTGCTGTACACCCCCAGGTTCGAATATTCCCTGGGCGACCCGGCAGATGCGGCTCAGGCCTATCGCTACCCGTTGCCATGGCGTGGTGGGCCGTTCCGGCTGAGCCAGGGCGCCAACGGCCAGTACAGCCACTACGGTCCGAAGAACCGCTACGCCATGGACATCGCCATGCCCGTAGGCACGCCGATCATTGCGGCGCGGGGCGGCGTGGTGATCAAGACCGAAAATGCGCAGACCGGCCGGGGCGATGACCCTTCGGGCAACTTCGTGCGAGTACTGCACGATGACGGCACCATGGGCGTTTACTTGCACCTGCAGAAAGGTTCGGTGAGCGTTCGGGAAGGGCAAAGGGTAGCGGTGGGCACGCCACTGGCGCTGTCGGGCAACACCGGCAATAGCTCCGGGCCGCACCTGCACTTCGTGGTGCAGCGCAATACCGGGTTGGGGCTGGTGTCGATTCCCTACCAGTTCGATCAGCCGGTGGGGGAGTTGCCCAACTTTGCGGTGGGCAAGCAATAGATTGGAGGTGTGCCGAGGGAGTTTTTGCGGCGAGAGGATCTATCTGTGGCTAGGGGATTTATCTGTGGCGAGGGGATTTATCCCCGTTGGGCTGCGCAGCAGCCCCATACAGCCTACTCAATCTGCCTGAAACACCGCGTTGCTGGTGTTCAGGGCTGCTTCGCAACCCAGCGGGGATAAACCCCCTCGCCAGAGGGTTTGCTCAATCGAGCATCAACACCTTCGCCAGAATGATCTTCGGTCCTTTCATCTTCTTGATGATGATCCGCAGACCTTCTACTTCCAGCACTTCTTCCTCTTCCGGCACCCGCTTGAGGGTCTCGTAGACCAGCCCGGCCAGGGTCTCGGCTTCGATATGGTCCAGGTCGATCCCCAGCAGGCGCTCGACCTTGAACAGTGGCGTGTCGCCGCGTACCAGCAACTTGCCCGGCTGGTAGGCCAGGATGCCGCGCTCGGTCTTGCGGTGTTCGTCCTGGATATCACCCACCAGCACTTCCAGCACGTCTTCCATGGTCAGGTAGCCGATGATGTTGCCGTCGGCTTCCTCGACCAGGGCGAAGTGCGAGCCGCCCTTGCGGAATTGCTCCAACAGTTGCGACAACGGCATGTGTCGCGACACGCGCTCCAGGGGGCGGGTCAGTTCGGCCAGGTTGAACGACTCGGGAATGTGGTCCAGGGCCGCCAGTTCCAGCAGCAGGTCCTTGATGTGCAGCAGGCCGACGAACTCCTGGCGCTCGCTGTCATACACCGGATAACGGCTGAACTTGTGACGACGGAACAGCGCCAGGATTTCCTTGAGCGGCGCGTTGAATTCCAGCGTCACCAGGTCTTCCCGGGAGTTGGCCCAGTCCACAACTTCCAGCTCGCCCATCTCCACGGCCGACGCCAGGACGCGCATGCCCTGGTCGCTCGGGTCCTGGCCACGGCTGGAGTGCAGGATCAGCTTCAGTTCTTCACGGCTGTAATGGTGCTCGTGATGGGGGCCGGGTTCGCCCTGGCCAGCGATGCGCAGGATGGCGTTGGCGCTGGCATTGAGCAGGTAGATCGCCGGGTACATGGCCCAGTAGAACAGGTACAGCGGCACGGCGGTCCACAGCGACAGCAGCTCGGGTTTGCGGATCGCCCAGGATTTGGGCGCCAGCTCACCGACGACGATGTGCAGGTACGAAATGATGAAGAACGCGGTGAAGAACGAAATGCCCTTGATCAGCTCTGGCGACTGAACGCCGACCAGGTCCAGCAACGGTTCGAGGATATGGGCGAACGCCGGCTCGCCAACCCAGCCCAGGCCCAGGGAGGCGAGGGTGATACCCAGCTGGCAAGCAGACAGGTAGGCATCGAGCTGACTGTGGACGGTGCGCAGGATGTGCCCGCGCCAGCCATTCTGGTCGGCAATGGCTTCGACTCGGGTCGAGCGCAGCTTGACCATGGCGAATTCGGCCGCAACGAAAAAACCGTTGAGCAGAACCAGGATCAGAGCAAAAAGAATCATGCCGAATTCGGCGAAGAGTGTAACGAGGGACAAGCCAGGGGAAGGGTCCATGATGGAGTTTTGCAGGTTCCGTAATAGCTGTAGAAGTTGGGAATGAGGGCCTGAAAAAGCAGGCACAAGTCAGCCAATGTAGCGGCTGACTCGGCGATTGCCTAGGGGGGTGTGCCGGCCGGTATCAATCGGCAGGGCTGGCAAGGCGCGCGCGGACCATCTGGGCCGGGGCGAAATGGCAGGTAAACGTGCTGCCGTGGCCAGGTACGCTACTGATTTCCATGCGCCCGCGATGGCGCAGCAGTACGTGTTTGACGATTGCCAGGCCCAACCCGGTGCCTCCCGTGTTGGAGTTGCGACTGGAGTCAACGCGGTAGAAGCGCTCGGTCAGGCGTGGCAAGTGCTTGCTGTCGATGCCGATACCCGAATCCTGCACACTCAGATGAGCCCCTTGCACATCGCCCCACCAGCGGATGTGGATCCGGCCTTGCTCCGGCGTGTATTTGACCGCGTTGAACACCAGGTTGGAAAACGCGCTGCGCAGTTCCGCCTCGCTGCCCTTGAGTTGCACCGCAGGGTCGACTTCCAGGGTGATGGTCTGCTGCTTGGGACCGGACAGCTCCTGGGCATCCTCGCTGATGATCTGCAGCAGGTCGTCGACGGGCACTGGCTGGTTGTCCGACGGGTAGTCAGTGGCTTCCAGCTTTGCCAGCAACAGCAAGTCGTTGAGCAGGGTCTGCATGCGCCCGCCCTGTTGCTGCATCTGCTGCAAGGCCCGAATCCAGCGGGGGTTCACCTCGTCGACGTTGTCGAGCAGGGTTTCCAGGTAACCGCAGATCACCGTCAACGGTGTGCGCAGTTCGTGGGACACGTTGGCGATGAAATCCTTGCGCATCTGTTCCAACTGATGGATGCGCGTGACGTCGCGCACCAGCATCAAGTGCTCGTTGTTGCCATAGCGAGTGATGTACAACTGGATGCGCAACCGGTCGTTGGTGGGCGAGGGAATCTCCAGCGGCTCGGCATAGTTGTCCTGCTCGAAATATTCCTTGAAACGCGGATGACGCACCAGGTTGGTCACCGGTTGACCACTGTCCTGGGGCGTCTTGAGGCCCAGCATGGTCTCGGCGGCGCGGTTCCACCATTCCAGGTTGCCGTCGCTGTCGAGCATGACCACCGCGTCTTTCAGCGCGGCGGTGGACTCCTGGACCCGGTCGATCACCGCTTGCAGGCGGCCGCGCACGCGCTGGTCGCGCCGTTGCAGGTGATAGATGCTGTCGAACACCTCGCCCCACAGGCCGTAGCCGTCGGGTGGTGCTTCGTCGGGTTTGTGCAGGCGCAGCCATTCATGCAGGCGCAGCAACTGCTTGAGGGTCCAGGCCAGGTAAAGCCCCAGGCCCGCGGCGAGGCTCCAGCCGTAATAGCCACTGATCAGGCCGATCAGCAAACAGCCGGTCACCAGCAACAACATGTGGCGAATCAGGGTGCCATGCCAGTTTTGATTCAATTGAGCGCGCGTCCTTGTCAGCTTGTCGGGCGGTCAGAGCTCGGGTCAGGCCTTGGTAGAAAAACGATAACCGGTGCCACGTACGGTTTGTACCAGATTCTCGTAGGCGTCACCGAGGGCTTTGCGCAGGCGACGGATGTGCACATCCACGGTGCGCTCCTCGACATAGACGTTACCGCCCCAGACCTGGTCCAGCAATTGCCCGCGGGTGTAGGCGCGCTCCTGGTGGGTCATGAAGAATTGCAGCAGGCGATATTCGGTCGGGCCCATCTCGGCGGGTTTGCCGTCGATGGTCACGCGGTGGCTGATGGGGTCCAGCAGCAGGCCGCCGACTTCAATTGGCGCTTCGCCATCGGTTGGCCCGGCGCGGCGCAACACGGCTTTCAAGCGCGCCACCAGCTCCCGTGGGGAAAACGGCTTGGTGATGTAGTCGTCGGCGCCGACCTCCAGGCCCTGGATCTTGTTGTCCTCTTCACCTTTGGCGGTGAGCATGATGATCGGGATGTCCCCGGTCAGCTCATCGCGCTTGAGGCGCCGCGCCAGCTCGATGCCGGACGTGCCGGGCAGCATCCAATCCAGCAGGATCAGGTCGGGCTTGCGGTCGACGATGATGGCGTGGGCCTGTTGGGAGTTCTCTGCTTCCATGCAGTCATAGCCGGCCATCTCCAACGCAACGGCAATCATCTCGCGGATGGGCGCCTCGTCGTCGACGATCAGAATGCTCCTGCCAACCATGGGGTAATCCTCTTGTCATTTAACTGTCTTGCGCCGCATTAGATAACGGAATTATTGCAGTCGTGTGACAGTTATTTCGGCATCCGACGGCAAGGAGGATTCTGGACTACGCTTTTCAGTCCGAATCCTGACAACCACCAAAGAAGGTTTCCATGACTTATTTCACGCAATCCCTTAAAGCGTTGGCAGTAACGGCTGCCCTGGCGTTGCCGGCGTTGGCCTTCGCGGCTGAGCCGGCAATGGAGAAGGATGGCATGCTGACGGATCACAAGGGCATGACGCTGTACACGTTTGCCAAGGATGCAGGGGCCAAGTCGATGTGCAATGGCCAATGCGCAACCAACTGGCCGCCGCTCATGGCGACGGACACCGACAAGTCCATGGGCGAATGGACCGTGATCAAGCGAGACGATGGCTCGATGCAGTGGGCCTACGACGGCAAGCCGTTGTACACCTTCATCAAGGACCAGGCGCCCGGGGACAAGACCGGTGATGGCCTGATGGATGGCGCCTGGAAGGCTGCGAAGGCCAACTGAAGGACCAACCGCTTGGGCTGGTGAAAAAAACAATTGTGGTGATGGGATTTAGCGCAACGCATAATCCAGCACAATCCCCACGAAAATCGCCAGCCCGGCCCAGTGGTTGTGCAGGAATGCCTCGAAGCAGCGCATCCGGTCCCGGCCGCGGGTGTACCAGAACTCCCAGGCAAAACATCCGGCGGCGACCACCAGCCCCAGGTGGAACCAGCCGCCCAGCTTGAACTGCGCACCGGCCAGCAGCAGGCAGCCCAGGGCCAGGCCCTGTAGCGTCAGATTGATCACCCGGTCGGCATCGCCAAACAGAATCGCCGTGGATTTCACGCCGATCCGCAAATCATCGTCCCGGTCGGTCATCGCGTAGTAGGTGTCGTAGGCCACTGTCCACAGCAGGTTGGCGATGTACAGCAGCCACGCGGCCGCCGGCAAATGGCCGGTTTCGGCGGTGAACGCCATCGGCATACCCCAGGAGAACGCCGCGCCCAGCACCACCTGCGGGTAGTAGGTATAGCGTTTCATGAACGGGTAGGTGAGGGCCAGCGCCAGCCCGCCAAAGGACAGCAAAATCGTCGGCGTGTTGGTGCACAGCACCAGCAGGAAACTCACGGCCATCAGCACGGCGAAGAACACCAGGGCTTCTTTCGAACTGATCTTGCCACTGGCCAGCGGTCGCTGTGCGGTGCGCTTGACGTGGCCGTCCACCTTGCGGTCGGCCCAATCGTTGATCACGCAGCCACCGGCGCGGGTCAGCGTCACGCCCAGGACGAAAATCACGATGTTGGCCAACGACGGCGAACCGTCACCGGCAATCCACAGTGCCCACAGGGTCGGCCACAGCAGCAGATAGATGCCGATGGGCTTGTCCATGCGGGTCAACTGCACGAAGTCCCACGCCCGCGGGTTCAGGCGATTCAAGGATTTGAGCAGTTGCAGGTACATCAGCAAATCTCCGAATAGGCGCGGGCGACGCTCCACAGGCGCGGCAGGAAGATTTCCGCGACCAGCACACTCAACGCCTCTCGATCGAAGCGCGAGCGCCGGCCCCACAATTCAGCGGCGCGCACCTCGCGCGGCAACCACGGCTCGGGGTAATGACATACCTCGATGGCCCCGCGCTGGAAAGCCTGGTCGCAGAACAGCAGCTCACCCAGGGACCGGCTGCCCAGTTCGTCCATCTGCAACCCGTCGCCCTGCAATGCACTGCGGGCCGCCACACTGCGGGCGAACACCCAAGGCTCGCCGTGGCCGCGCAAATACACCTCGCGTACCCAACCCTCGCTGCCTGGGGCCAGATCCAGTGCGGCACATTCATCCTCGCGCAACGACTGCCAGCCCTCGAACAACGGCGTCACGCTGAAATGCTCGTCCGACAGGCGCGTGAGGCGCCGGGTCAGGGATCCTTCGTCAAACAGCCAGTCGAGTACACAGGCATCGGGGCGAGGCGACAGCAGGTGCCGGGGCCGCCATTGAAGTGTAGGAAATATCGAATTTGTATGCGGCACAGGTGTCTTGATTGGCAGCAAATGAGGCCGCGAGCTTACCATGTAGATCGGTGACTTTGCCGGTCGTGGGCCACCGCCGCGTCGATCACGCTTGCATCCTTGACCATCGATCAGTACAAAACGCCCTGAGCCGCAAGGGCAATCTCCCATCGACCCGAGTATGCCGGCCAACGCCTGACACCTGAGGAAGTATTTGAATGAAGACATGGCAATGTATCGTCTGCGGCTTTATCTATGACGAAGCCAAAGGTTTACCGGAAGAGGGCATTCCCGCCGGTACCCGCTGGGAAGATGTCCCTGAAGACTGGCTGTGCCCGGACTGCGGCGTTGGCAAAATGGATTTTGAAATGTATGCAATGGCAGAGGACTGATCATTTCCCGCCGTTTCTACCATTACATGGAGAGCAACATGAGCGCACCTGTCGTCATCGTCGGTACCGGCCTGGCCGGTTACAACCTGGCCCGGGAGTTTCGCAAGCTGGATAGCGAGACCCCGCTGCTGCTGATTACGGCGGACGACGGTCGTTCCTACTCCAAGCCGATGCTTTCCACCGGCTTTGGCAAGAACAAGGATGCCGACGGCCTGAGCATGGCCGAACCGGGCGCCATGGCTGAGCAACTGAAGGCCGAAGTGCGCACCCACACCCGTATCAGCGGCATCGATCCGGGCCACAAGCGTTTGTGGATCGGTGAGGAGGAGGCACTGAACTACCGCGACCTGGTCCTGGCCTGGGGTGCCGAAACCGTGCGTGTGCCGGTGCAAGGTGACGCGGCGGACCTGATCTTTCCCATCAATGACCTGGAAGACTACGCACGCTTTCGCGTCGCGGCCGCCGGCAAGCGCCGGGTGCTGTTGCTAGGCGCTGGCCTGATCGGCTGTGAGTTCGCCAACGACCTGATTCTCGGCGGCTACGAAGTGCAACTGGTGGCGCCCTGCGAGCAGGTCATGCCGACGCTGCTGCACCCTGCTGCCGCCGCTGCGGTGCAGGCTGGACTGGAAAGCCTGGGTGCACGCTTCCACCTGGGCCCGGTACTCAACCGCTTGCAACGGGTGGCCGATGGGTTGGAGGCGCACTTGTCCGACGGTCAGGTAATCGCCTGCGACCTGGTGGTCTCGGCCATCGGTCTGCGTCCGCGGATCGACCTGGCCGCTGCCGCCGGCCTGATGGTCAATCGGGGTGTCGTGGTCGACCGCCACCTGCAGACATCCCACGCCAACATCTACGCCCTGGGCGACTGCGCCGAGGTCGATGGCTTGAACCTGCTGTACGTGATGCCGCTGATGAGCTGCGCCCGCGCCCTGGCTCAGACCTTGGCCGGCAATCCGACCGCCGTTGGTTATGGCCCGATGCCGATTACCGTGAAAACACCGGTATGCCCATTGGTGGTCTCACCGCCACCACGGGGCCGCGAAGGTGCCTGGAGCGTCGAAGGGCAGGGCTCCGATATCAAGGCGCTGTGCCGCGACGCCGAAGGCAACTTGTTGGGCTATGCCCTGACAGGCGCGGCGGTGATGGAGAAACTGGCCCTGAACAAGGAACTTCCGCCCCTGCTGGCGTAAATACCGGGGGTTCTGTCGCAAAAGCCATGCTTTTGATGCCACAAAGGTCGCCCTGACACTGGCGTCGGGTCCGGCCCCGTGCCATCCTCACTCCCGTCTGCCGCAGAGTAGAGCCTGCGGTGCCTTAGAGGCTGTTCCCCAAGAGAGCAGTCCAGACATAACAACAAAAAAACCGTCAAAGGGGCTTCATTCATGCGTAAACCAGAACTCGCTGCCGCCATCGCGGAAAAAGCGGACCTCACCAAAGAACAAGCCAACCGCGTCCTCAACGCCGTCCTGGAAGAAATCACCGGCGCCCTGCATCGCAAGGACAGCGTCACCCTGGTTGGCTTCGGCACCTTCCTGCAACGCCACCGCGGCGCCCGCACCGGCAAGAACCCACAAACCGGTGAGCCGGTGAAAATCAAGGCCAGCAACACTGTTGCATTCAAGCCGGGCAAGATGTTGAAGGACAGCGTTAACCCATAATTGCTGTGGGCCCCTCGGGCAGAGGGGATGAAAGTGGCAACGAAAAAGGGCATGACGAGGGAGTCGGATGCCCTTTTTTATGGCTTCTTTTCAGTGGTCCAATGCCCGTCAAGCTGTTATCGCGAGCAGGCTCCCACAGTGGATTGGGGTCGTTCGCAGATCCCCTGTGGGAGCGAGCCCGCTCGCGATAGCGGTCTACCGACCCACCACCGGGTAATGCCTGATGCGGCACGCATAGTTATTGCCATCGCCCTTGCAAAAGCCATCCAGGTACCGGTAGTCGACACGCACCGACTGCCCTTTCCCCGGCCATTGCTTGCGGGGCAGTGTGGCTTGGTAGTCGGGCGTTTCCGGCGTGAACGTGAGGCTCGTGCCTTCTTCCGGACATTCGGTCGCGGGCAACTTGCGACTGACTTTCAAGACCTGGGCCTGTAGTTGCGGATACGGTTGTTTCAACACCTCGACGATGCGCAGATCCATACGGCAGATTTGCCACGATGTCGCGTGTACGGGCGCGCACATGATCGGGAGGATCAAAGCCAACAAGGCGCGGCACATTGCCTGATTGTTCATGGTTGCGCAGCTCGGGATGGGAAGGCAGGAAGGAAGCTTACCCTGGCGCCGAGCTCAGTTCGAATGGAACGCGCCATTCCTGATGGGAATGTAGCGCATGAAATTAATGAATTTTTATTATCGCAACCGGTGGCGTAGCTTGATTGAAGGACATGGAGAACCGCCTTGAAATCATCCTCACACTCAACTGCAAAATTCGACGCCGCCCGAGCCAATGAATACGGTCGACAAAGCCGTATCGCGCTGGCCGGGTATGACGCCTGCCAAGACTTGGCCGCCTGCATGCTGGCGGCAAGCCTCGATCAGACACGCTCGGCGAACATACTGGTCGTGGGCGCTGGCGGCACGGCTCAGGAGATCATTGCAATGGCAGCGTTGGAGCCAGGTTGGCGCTTCACCGCCGTCGACCCCTCTGCGCCGATGCTGGAGGCCGCCAAGCAACAGTTGGAGGCGAACGGCTTGCTTGAAAGAACACACCTGCATCTTGGTCAGGTCGAGGACCTGGCAGCGGGCGAGTCTTACGATGCCGCCACCCTGATCGGTGTGTTCCATCACCTCGAAGGCGATGAGGCCAAGCGGCAGATCTTTCGGTCCATTCGGGCCCATTTGAAACCGGGCGCTCCGCTGATCGTCGCGGGGAACCAATACGCTTATGCCAGCCAACCGTTGTTGCTGGCAGCCTGGGGACAACGCTGGCGGCAGCACGGCGCAAGTCCGGATGAAGTGAAGGTCAAGCTTGGTAAGATCCTTGAAGGTGCCGACCCTCCGCATTCCGAGGCAGCCGTCATGACGTTGTTGCACGAGTCTGGGTTCGGCGATGCCACCCGCTTCTTCAGCAGCCTTTTCTGGAGCGCCTGGTTGACGTGCAAGACGGCTTGAAGATCCAGGAAACGGGTGACCAGGGAGGCTGCGGGAGGGAGAAATGAGACGGGTGTCATGGCCCCGTGAACGGCCCCTCCCCATGCCTTGATTGTTACCATCTATTGCTTGAAGATCTGCCGCTGACTCCGCCACCTCCTTGCCTGGAAACAACCCGAATCATGCCGCTCTATCGCCTCCAAGAAGCCGACCTCGACATTCCCGACAGTTGGCAGGACCAGAGCATCAACATCTTCAAATTACCTGCCGTTGGAACGGCCAGGGAAGCCAGTTTCGTCATCAGCCGCGACCCGAGCCGGGGCGATACGCCGTTCAGCGACTACGTTGCCGCGCAACTGGCAAGCGCCGAGCAGCAGTTGCCCGGATTCAACCTGATCAAGCGCTGGGATTTCGCGCTCCATGGCCATGGGGCGGTGTTGCTCGATTACAGCTGGCAACGCGAAGGGCGGGAGCTGATGCTGCGCCAGGTGTTCATCGACCGCCAGCCCGTGGGGTTGATCACGACCCTGACCACCACCCCGAACGATCTCATGCACCACGAGCCGGCGTGGAAGATGGCCATGCACTCACTCAAGCTGCGTCCACAGACTGCCTGATCACCCTGCGCGAAGACGATAGAACCAATGGATATGCTGGCGGCTGCGCGCCTTGGCGATGAAATTGCCCACGGTTTTGGTGTCGCCGCGATGGTGGCGGGAGCCGTTGCCGGTGCATTGATCGGTGCGGCGGTGGTCGCGGCCACCGTGGCGACCGGCGGCGTGGCGTTGGCGATCATGGCCGGTTCGATTGCGGCGGGCGGCCTGTCGATGTTCCAGATCATCAAGGGCCTGAACACCATCTTCAACCTGCCCGAGCCGACCACGGGGGTGTTGGTCATGGGCAGCCTCAACGTCCAGATCAATAACCGCAACGCGATGCGTGCGGGCGCAGACGTGTCGTCTTCGTGTTCGGGCTTGCCGATGAATCACCCGATCTGGCCATTCCCGGTACTGATCGCCGAAGGCAGTGCAACGGTTTTCATCAACGGCAAGCCGGCGGCGCGGTTGCAGAGCAAGATGGTCTGCGGCGCACATATCAAGAGCGGCAGTCCCAATACGTTCATTGGCGGGCCAACGGTAGCGGTCGCATTTGTCCTCGACATCGAAGGGTGGTTGCACACCGGGCTGGAAGCCCTGGGCATGGTCGCCATGGGGGCCGCCGCGGTACTGGCGGCGATGGCCGGTGCCGCGGCCTTCGCCGGGTTTGTGGTGATCGGTGGCGCGATGATGGGAGGCATGGTCCTGTTGGGTCAGTTGGGCGACCGTCTCGGCCCCGGTTATCGCGATTTGCTCCAGGGCATCGCCGGCATGGCGTTGTTGGGCCTGGGGCCGAAAATGGCGCGCATCGGCGCGGCCCCGACACCCCGCGCGGCGGCCTACAAGGCGGGGGTGACCGAAGCCGATATCCTGGCGATTCCCAAGGGCAGCCGACCGCCGCCGCGGGATTATCTGGAAGGCCCGTATGTCGACAAGCATCTCAAGACCTTCGAGGAGGAGGGCGGCAGTTTCCTGTTCACCTCGGACGATATCGCCAACCCCAAATATGGTTCGTTCAACCCGAACAAGTTCGTCATGGCAAAATCCGACCTGAACGCCGTAGTCGCCGAGTACAAGAAAACCGGCGACGTTTCGGTACTGGAGTCGGCCCTGGGTTACGATCCGGGTTCGCTGGTGGGCAAGGACATCTACATGATGAACCTGGACAACCCCAAGGTACTGATGCCCACCGGTAACGAGGGCGGGGTGAACTCGCTGTGGCGACCGGGCGGCTTGACCCATCCCGGCGGCATGCGCGAAGCGGTGCTGGACAACGTGCCCATCGCCCACGGCAACGACATCAACACGTTGATGACCACCCGAGACGTAGTGAGAATCCAATGAGTAATCCACAAGACAACGTGCTGTTGCTGGCGTTGGCCAATAACGATCTGGACAAGTTCCTGGTGGGCGAGCCGTTCTACTTTCTCGAAGCCAAGAACGAAAACGACGAGCCGCAGAATGTGGTGGCCGCGTTCGACCAGCTGATCATGCCGTACTGGCACCAGACCCACGACGCCAGTTTCCCCATGCGCTTCGTCTCGGCGCTGCTGACCCTGCTGGCGACGTACCCGGACCGCACGCGGGCGATCTACATCGCTCACGACTGGGTCTGGTACTACCGCTTCTGCCAGGACAAACAGCGCAAGCAGCCGCAAGGCCCTTATGGCGATCTGTTTGACGTCGACATGGGCAGTGTCGCCGTCGCCCTCAAGCGTCTGCTGGAACGACACAAGGCCGAACTGGTGGCCGATACCCGCTGGGCGGGCGCTACGTGGAACAGCCCGGACGGCATGTGGACACCGTTGATGCGTTCGGCGGTGACGGTGCGTGACCAACTGGGCGGTCCGGATTTCGTGCCGGCCAACATCTGACAGGGTGGTGCAGAAACCTGTGGGAGCAAAGCTTGCTCGCGATAGCGGCAGGCCGGTCAACATTATGGGTGACTGACTTACTGCTATCGCGAGCAAGCTTTGCTCCCACGGGACTCACTGACTGGTACTTCAAGGAAGGCAGGCGTGATGCAATCTCGTTTTGATCCGCTGGTGCATATCGACTGGAAAACACCGGGTGGCGAACTCCTTGGGTTGCTCCAGCATTACTACCCCGATATCGACGTGTTCGTCGGCCAGCCATTCGAGGCGCTGCTGGATGAACTCTCCAACGAAATGCCCGAGATCTGCTTCCAGGCGTTGGCGAACGCCTTGGCCGAACGCGGCTATGACCTGTGGAACCTGGACGCCGGCGGCGATGATTACCGCCCGGTCGTGGTCCCGACCGAGCAGCGCGAGGCATTTGCCAGGCACTGGCAAGGCCAGGAGGACTTCACAGCAAGCTTGATCGAGCCGGAAAAGGCTAGCGTCGCTGAGCGGAAAACCGCGCGCAAACCGGCCAGGCGCAGCAAGGTGAACTGGCTGCAGGAAGTACACGACTATCCCGGCCCCACCTACGTCCATGACGGCAACTACCACAACGGTTGGGCCGCTATTACCGAGCAGGACGATGAGCAGTGGCTGTGCTTCCTGATTGACTACAACCCGTGGCCGCCCGCCGAGCAGGACATGCTCGAACACCGCACCGATGGGCTCGACGGCGCCGATCTGCAGCTCATCGACGCCAATGCCCAGCGCAGCCTGTGGCGTCGTCGGGTCAAGCGCGGCGACTACAGTTCGGACGACCGCTATAAGTACGAAGTTCGCCAAGGCGACGACATCCAGGCTTTTGGCCCTGCCGAGGTAGAGTGGCCAGGATTTGAACAACCCAGCGTCGTGGTGGATGCCGAGGTATTCGAGCGCCAGCGCCTTTACGAGCCGGTGCCGATGACACGCATCTGGCGGATCACGGCGCAGGCCAGCGAAGTCATTTTCGAGCACCCGGATGATCTGACGATATTGCCCTTCGGCCACCGTCGTCTGCTGTTCATGCAACACAACGGCCCACAGTGCTGGATCTGGAACCAGGACCCGCCGCACCAGGCCATCGCCGTCAAGCCGATGCCAGCGGTGGACGGCTACCACCTCAGGGCCTCGACCGCCTACCTGGGGGGTGATGAGATCCTGTTGTTCAGCGAAGACAAGCGCAAGAACCTCGAAGACCCGCGCTACCACGAGGCCGTGCTGCTGGCGTGGCGCTTCAACGTGGTCTCGGGCACCGCAACGAAGTCGTTGCTGGATGGCTTTGGCAGTGAGGTGCGCCAGGACACCCGCCTGCTCGTCACAGAGCCAAAGAATCTCATTACACTGCGCACGTTCCACGGGTATGTTCATGTCAGCCGAGGACACGGTGACTGGTGGGTCTGGAACTACGCCACCCACACGTTCGGCTCGTACACCCTGGCCTGGTTCTGGAATCAGCTTGACAACCAGGTGCTCAAACTGTCCAGCCAGGATATCCGGCGTATCAAGCCGCAGGTGCGTTACCTGCCGGCACAGGACCGCTACCTGGCGTTCGAAGCGGACTTCGTTGCCAGGTTGCCGGTGTTCAGCGAAATGCTCGAGGCCAAGGGCGGCGAGGTGCTGAGTTTCGACTGATGCGGTACGCAAGGCACAGGGACTGCGCTCTTATTCGCTGCGGTTGGGTGCACAGCACTTCACGGTGCATTGCTGTGGATTACGGCATGCTCATCAAGGCCATTCTCAGGCGTCTGATCAGCTTTGGGTTCTTGAGGCAATCGCCCGGGCGTTTGTTACCCAAGGCCGGCACGACCTGTTCCAGCCACCAAAGGCCCTCCTTTAGCCCTCGTTTTCCGTAGAGCACCACGGCCATGTCGAGGTTGTCGTCCATGGCCTTGGCGAGCGTGCGGGCGTTGTCGTCGAGGTAGTCCTCTTCGTACAGGCGCACGAAAGTTTGCCAGTCGGCGTCGCCGACGTATTCGTCTTCCAGTCCCATTTCAAAAACCTGCAAAGGAGATCAAGTTGCTGCCGGTCGGGTTTCGCGCCGACGGCGCCAGGATCCCATCATAACCGTTGGCTTTGGCCCAGGCGCCAATCTGGTGGGTCTGGGTGTATTTGTTGCCGGTGATGCTTTTAAGGGATACGCCCAGTTGTTTGCGCACATCGGCCCGTGTCAGATCGAGGACGTTGTTGAGCTGCACCTTCTTGCTCACCAGTACCCGCGTGGACAGGTCCACGCCCCAGTGATTGACCTCGCCCATGGCGGTCTTGCGCGAGTTGGCGCCATAAACGCCACCAAGCCCCGGCGCGGTATAACGATGCCGGGCGGCAACGTTCCACTTGTGGGCGGTCCAGGTGGTGCTGATCCGTCCGGGCTCTTCGAACCGATAGACCGTCCGATTGACCTTGCGCCCCTTCGGCGGGGTGGTGCATTTCATCAGCCCCAGGGGGTCGATCCAGCTCACCGGGTTCGGTGCGTACTGGTAGAGGTTCAGCCCCCCGGCAAGGCCGATGGGGTCCGGCGTGGTGAAACGGCCTATGTCCGGGTCGTAGAAGCGCAGGGTGTTGTAGTGCAGCCCGGTTTCGCGGTCCAGGTACTGGCCCTGGAACCGCAGGTTCTGCTCTTCGATGTAATACGGTTCGCGCAGCTCTTCGGCGGTGTTGCCCCACACTTGGTAATGGGCGCGCCAGAGCGTATGGCCGTCGCTTTCCGAAAGTTGTTCGGGCTGGCCGTTGAAGTCGTTGTGGTAGTAACGGACCTTCTGCTGCTCACCAAGGCCATCGACCCGCGCCAAAGGCTCGTGGCCGTCGTCGGCATAGATGTAGAGGCTGGTCTGGCTGTCGCGGTGTTCCTGCAACAGTTGCAGCGCATCCCAGGTAAAGCGAGTACGACCAAGCGGGGTAGCATGGCGATCGTACTCGGTTTTTTCGATGCGTCGGCCCAGCGGGTCGTAGGTCATCTTCACGACCGAGCCGTTGTCGTTGTGCACCTCCACCAACCGCTGTTCGGCGTCGTACTTGAAGCGCTGGACACCGCGTCGGCTGCTGCGTTTTTCCACCATGCGGCCGAAGCCGTCGTAGCGGTAGCGCTTGTCCTGATAGGTCAGCAAGCGGTTATGGGTGACGTGGCCGGAGCCCACCAGTCCGTCGAGCAGGTTGGCGGCCGGGTCGTAGGCGAAACCTTCACGCTGCCCCTTGAGATTGTCCTGGCTGGCGAGGATGCGGCCGGTGGCGTCGTAGTGCAGCAGTTGACGATGGGGCGCTTCGGGCTGGTTGTCGAAGCGCTCCACCAGCTGATCGCTACCGTCGTAGGCAAACAACGACTGTGCCGCTGGCGGCAACAAGGTCGACTGGTCCCGTTGACGTCGCTGGCGGGCCCGCAGGCGGCCGCTGCGGTCGTATTCGCTACGGGTGCTGAGACTGCCCTGGGTGCGCAGCACTTCGCGGTGCAGGCGGTCGCGCTCGAAGTCACTGATGACCTGGCCGTCGAGGTTGATCTGATGCAAATGACCGCTGCCGTAGTGCAGGCGGTTCAGCCAGCGGCCATCGGGGAGCTGAGTCTGGGTGAGGTTGCCCAGTTCGTCATAGCGATGCGTGAGGCGACCGGTCCAGCCCTGTTCGGTGATCAGTTGCCCAAGCGCGTCGTAGCTGAAGCCAATGCTTTGCTGTTCGCCGGCCAGGCCGGTGAAGGTGATGGCCTTGACCTGGTCGAGGGCGTCATAGCGGTATTCGGTTCGACCATCGGCGGTGACCTTGGCGACCAACCGACCCATGGCATCGCGTTCCAGCTCATGGATGACGGGCGCTTGCGGCGAGAGGTCCAGGTCGGTGCTGCCGGGAACGGCGAAGGCCTGCACGCGAGTGACGTTGTCCAGTGCATCGTAGGCGTAGCGCTTGAGGCTGCCATCCAGACTGTGCTGGGCGCTCAAGCGGTCGCCCGCATCCCAGGCAAACCGATAGCTTTCGCCGTTCTCGTTGGTCAGGGCCAGAAGCCGCCCATAACTGTCGTAGCTCAACTCCACCCGCCGGCCATGGGCATCGGTGCGCAGGCGCAGTTGACCGCTCGGCGTGTGTTGGAAAGACGTGGTGTGGCCGGCGGGATCGCTGTAGCCGATCAACTGGCCGCTGGCATCGCGTTGATAGTGTTCGATGCGACCGTCCGGCAGCTGCTTGCTCAGCAAGCGGCCCTGGTCGTCGTAACTGAAGCGCGTGCGTTCCCCCAGCGCATCGCTACTGCTGAGTAACAGACCGCGCTCGTCGTAGCTCAACCGGGTGGTGTAGCCGGAGCAGTCGGTGTGTTCGCTGAGTTGACCCAGGGCCGTCCAGCGCATGGTCTTGCTTTTGCCGCTGGCATCGATGACTTCCACCACTTGGCCGTGGGCGTCGTGGCGATAGCGGGTGACGTGGCCCAGCGGGTCGGTTTCGCGAATGCGATTGCCACGCGCGTCATAGCGGTACTGCCAGGTATTGCCCGCGGCATCGGTTTCGGCCAGAGGCAGGGCCCAGTGTTCGAGCCACAGCGTCGACTCGCTGCGGCCGAGCGGGTCGAGGGTTTGGCAAAGATTGCCGGCTTCGTCATAGCTGAACTGATGCTGCCCACCGTTGGGGTCAGTCGCCCCCAGCAACTGGCTTTCGTCGTTCCACTCGAATGCCCAGGTGCGATTCAGTGCATCGATGGCTTCGGTGATCTGGTAGCGCGCATCCCAGCGCCGGGTGCTGACGCGATTCAAGCCGTCGGTGATGCGGGTGATGCCGCCGGCCAGGTCATAGTCGAATGTGTAGGTATCGCCGGCGTCGGTCCAATGGCGGACCACACGCCATTCCAGGCCTTCGACCAACGCCCATTCGTAGAAGCACCGCAGCCCCGTGGGCAACTGATGCTCCACCATCCGCTGCCCGAAGTCGTAGGCATAACGACGTTTGACCTGGCTGTTGGACTGGCGCACCTGCGCCAGCTCTCCCTGGGCATCGTAGTCGTAGTGCATCAGCACTTCGTTGCGCTGGTCAGGGTAGAGGCGGTCGATCCGGCTGACCCGTTTTGGCTGGTGCTCGTCGTAGGCCAATTCGACCTGAACCTGATCGAAGGTGTCGCGCAGCCGCACCAGGCGTCCGGCTTCGTCGTAGTCGAGGTAGATACGGTTGTCGTTGCGGTCGCCCAGTTGGCTGAGGCGCAGCAACGCCGCGTTCCCCGGTGCCGGTTCGAACAGACGATACAGGCCGTCCGCGCTTTCGATCAGCAATTGCCCGTTGGCATGGCGCCGCACGGAGAGGCCTTCGCCGGCACTGAACACCGCGCCGCCCAGGGGGATCGAGCCCATGTCGATGCGCCGGCCCTGTTCGTCGGTATAGACCAGGGTTTCGCCGCCCTCGGGATGGGGCAGGATCTCTACGCGTATTTCGTAGGCGACGCTCCAGCCGGCACCGAACAGGCCGTCACGGCGTTCGTCGCGGCTGTTGTAGAAACGCTGCCAGTCGATGGGCAGGATGCCGGGCAAGACGAAGTCCAGTTCCTCGACATCCCCCAACACTTTGGCGCCGGTCGCCGCATGCACCGGGTTCGATGAGCCCATGGCCGCGTTGGCCGCCGCGCCCATCGCGCTGCTGACCGCCATCGAGGCCGCGCCGCCTATCAACATGCACGGCAGGTTGCTCAGGAACTTGCCCTTGCCGCCCTTGAGCATCAGCAACGCGGTCACCGCCAAACCCACGCCCGGCGTCTTGCCACTGCGGATCTCGCGCACCACCACGGTGCCGCCGCCAATGGTCACGTCCGGGGAAATCAGTCCGGACGACACTACCTTGGCTTCGCAGGTACTGCGGTCGCCGCTGCGTACGGCGGGCTGGCCGTTGATGGTGACCTTATCCGAGCCTTCAGCCAGGAACTGCGGCGGCATCGGCGGATGCTTCAGGCAGGTGATCATGTCCAGCGGCTTGGGCACGGCGCCTGGGGCGGGCGTGGCGACGGTGGGGCGCCACATCTGCGAGAAGAAACTTTCGGCCATGTCCAGGTAGCTGGGTTCGGGCGCTTCCAGCTCGGTGCCGGCCGGCGCGACATGGGACTCGATGGCCCCGGCGGCGCGGGCGGCGGGAATGTTGTTGGTCAGGGTGTCGGTGGAACCGGTGAGGATGTTCGCCTGCACCGTGGGCGGAAAGAGGGCGTTGCCGATGCCCTCGCAGAGATTGCTCAGGCCCTTGTCGGCGCCGGTCTTGCTCATGGCGAGGCCGACGACCGCACCGACCACGGCGCCGAGCAGGAAGCAGCCCAGGCCGCCGGTCGCGACAGTGATACCGGTGGCCGCGACCACGGCAGCGGTGGCGACGGCCGTGATCGCGATGTTGGCCGCCACCTCCAGCACCCCGCCGAGGATGTCGGCCATCATCGAGGTGTGATCCAGCGCGTCGCCCAGCCGTGCAGCCCAGAGCGCGTCAGACATGCAAGTCGCTCATCAGACCGGCCCGTCGAACACTAGCGAACCCTTGATCGTTGCCCAATGCGCGGCTTCGGCATCGCCGAGTTTTTCGGCCTTGACGTAACTCAGGGCAAACATCTTGCGAGTACCGGGCAGCACCAGGGCCAACTGGTACTGGAAGACTTTCTCGTTGCCCTTGCTGAACTGGCTGCGCAGTTCGATGCCTTCGACTTCCTGGTTGGCGCCCAGGCGTACCGTGGCGCCCGGTTGGCAGCGCAGTTCCTGTACCTGTTTTTCCAGGCGCTTGAGCTGATCGTCGAGGTTGCTTTGCAGGGTTTCGCCGTCGGCCAGCAAGCTGCGACTGACGATCAAGGACGTGCCCAGTTCGGGGAACTTGAGGATATTGATCGTCGCGTCCAGCAACTCGCTGGGCGGCAATTGGAGCTGGAATTCGTTGATGCGGTAAGTCATGGCGCCTGAATCTCTGGATTAACCCTTGGGGAACGCGGCTTTGACATTGGCGTCGATGCTGGCCTTGACGCCCTGGCCGTCGGGGGTGGCACCAGGGCCGCCGCCATTGTTCAGGTGCAGGACGCCGCCGGTGTTGAACTCTGCATCGCCCTTGGCATAGAAGCTGATCTGCACGCCGGTCAGATTGATCTGGCCGCTGGCGTTGAGCTCCAAAATGCTTTCGCCGCACACCAGTCGCAGGTTTTCGCCTACTTCAATGACGTAGCTCTGGCTGATGCTGTCGGTCTTGCGCAGGCCCACCGACAGGATGTCCTCCTGTTTGACGATGCGCAGGCGGTTGTTGCCGATGGTCACTGTCTCGTCATGGCCGATGCTCTTGTTACGGTCGTGACCCACCGAATGGCTTTCATCCACCTCGACCACGATGTCCTGGTTGCGCTCGGCGTGGATGTACAACTGCTCGGCGCCTTTCTTGTCCTCCATGCGAATTTCGTTGAAGTTCGCCGGCGTGCCGCCCTTGCTCGAACGGCTCTTCATGCCGCTCTGGGTGGCGTTGTCGGGCAAGTCGTAAGGCACCGTCTGCTCGGCGTTGTAGACGCGGCCGGTGATGATCGGCCGGTCCGGGTCGCCTTCGAGGAAGCTGACGATCACTTCCTGGCCGATGCGCGGAATCTGCATCGAGCCCCAGTTTTTGCCGGCCCAGGACTGCGACACGCGGATCCAGCACGAGCTGTTTTCGTTGGACTGGTCGTGACGGTCCCAGTAGAAGTGCACCTTCACCCGGCCGAACTGATCAGTCCAGATTTCCTCGCCCTTGGGGCCGACCACCAGAGCGGTCTGCGGGCCTTTGACGATGGGCCGGTGGGTGTGGGGCAGCGGGCGGTAGCTCTGCTGGGCGTCGATGCAGGTCAGGCTGCTTTCGAACTGTGCCGACGGTGCGCCGCCGCTGGTTTCGCCGCTTTCCTGGGACAGGTAGTAGCGGGCGCCGACGATTAGATACTCGCGGTTCTGATCCTGGCGAGTGAAGCCAGTCAGGCTGAACAGATGACCCGAGCCCAGGCCCCGCGCGTTACCGGCCAGCTCGACCTGTTCATGTAGGGTCTGCAAGGCTTCGATGCGGGTGCGGGCGTAGTGTTCGCCGTCTTCGCTCTGCACGTAGGTGCCGGGGTAGTCGTACAGCGGATAGTCACCGGCGGCATGGGGGCGGGGCATCGCCGAACGCACGTCGATGCGCGCACTGGGGCGCTGGAAGTCATAGTCGTTGAGCTCCAGCGAGCCCGGCTGCACTTCCTGGGCCAGATGCCAGTCGTGAATGTGGTCGCGCTCGCGTTGCTGCTCGTTCTTCGGGTAGTAGGGCACCGACGCGTAGCCGGGGGCGCTGGTGTGCGCCCCGTAGGCATCGGCCAGCACCAGCACGTGGCGGCCCTGTTCATGGCGGAAGAAATAGTAGATCCCTTCCTGTTCCATCAGGCGGCTGACGAAATCGAAGCTGGTCTCGCGATACTGCACGCAGTATTCCCACTCGCGGTAGGGGCGGCTCAAGGCGTCTTCGAAATCGGAGAACCCCAGGTCGCGGAACACCTGCTTGATGATCTGCGGGATGGTCAGGTTCTGGAAAATCCGGCAATCGGAGGTGCGCGTCAGCAGCCACAGCCAGGGCCGCAGCGTGGCCTGGTAACTGGCGAATTGGCCTTGGTCGACGTTCTGGCTGAAGCGGGCCACGATGCCGTGGAAATGCCGCTCGCCACCGCCGTCCAGCTGCATGCTCACGCACATGGGTTTGCCGAGCACCTGATTGAGATCGATGGCGTTGTCCAGCGAGTGCAGCTGCAACTCATAGTTGAACAGCCTTCCCAGCTCTTCGCCGCCGCCCATGTCCTTGAGCAGCAGCACCTCGGGTCCCAGGGGGCTGGTGATCTTGGCCAGGCGTGAGGCTTGGTTGAATAACATCGAGTGTCCCGTGCAAGTTGTGTTGGCTGAAGGAGCGCAACCCACTGTGGGAGCGAGCCTGCTCGCGATGGCGGTGGGTCAGTCAACGCGAGGTTGAATGTAATTCCGCTATCGCGAGCAGGCTCGCTCCCACAGGGTTTTCTGTGTTCCTGTCAGGTCAGGCCGCGTCGCTGAAATCGTACTGCAATTCATTATCCACGGCGCTGATCCGCACGCCGGCCATGGCCTTGCCTTCGAGCATGCGGGTCAGGAACTCGCGGCTCATGTCCGGCAGCAGGCTGTTGGTCAGGATGGTGTCGATCATGCGGCCGCCGCTTTCGGTTTCGGTGCAGCGCGAGACGATCAGGTCGATCACCGCGTCGTCGTAGTCGAAAGCGACTTTGTGGGTGCTCTCCACGCGCTTCTTGATGCGGTTGAGTTGCAGGCGGGTGATGGCCTTGAGCATTTCGTCGCTGAGCGGGTAGTACGGGATCGTCACCAGGCGACCGAGCAGGGCCGGCGGGAAGATTTCCAGCAGCGGCTGGCGCAGGGCCTTGGCGATTTCCTCGGGTTCGGGCACGTCCCGCGGATTCTTGCACACCTCGGCGATCAGTTCGGTGCCGGCGTTGGTGGTCAGCAGGATCAGGGTGTTCTTGAAGTCGATCACACGGCCTTCACCGTCCTCCATCACGCCTTTGTCGAACACCTGGAAGAAGATCTCGTGCACGTCCGGGTGGGCTTTCTCCACCTCGTCCAGCAACACAACGCTGTAGGGTTTGCGCCGCACGGCCTCGGTCAGCACGCCGCCTTCGCCGTAGCCGATGTAGCCCGGTGGCGCGCCCTTGAGGGTGGACACGGTATGGGCTTCCTGGAACTCGCTCATGTTGATGGTGATGACGTTCTGCTCGCCACCGTACATGGCTTCGGCCAGGGCCAGGGCGGTTTCGGTCTTGCCCACGCCGGAGGTACCGGCAAGCATGAACACGCCAATCGGCTTGCTCGGGTTGTCGAGGCCGGCGCGGGAGGTCTGGATGCGCTTGGCGATCATCTGCAGGGCATGGTCCTGGCCGATGATGCGCTTTTTCAAGTGCTGATCGAGGTTGAGCACGGTCTCCAGTTCGTTGCGGGCCATGCGGCCCACCGGGATACCGGTCCAATCGGCGACCACCGAGGCCACGGCCTGGTAATCCACGGTCGGCAGGATCAGCGGGGTTTCGCCTTGCAGGGCGGTCAGGCGTTGTTGCAGGTCCACCAGCTTTTCGCGCAGGGCGTGACTTTCGTTGTCGGAAGCTTCGCTGGCGTCTTCGCTGTCTACCACGCCGACGCGCTCGCGCAGGGTGGCGCGGGTGGCGAGCAGTTCGTCCACCAGGGTTTTCTCTTCGGCCCAGCGGCTTTCCAGCTCGGCGAGGCGCTCGCGTTCGGCGCTCAGCAGGCTTTCGGTCTGAGTCTGGCGTGTGCCGATGACCACGCCAATCGCGTGCTCACGAGCGATGATTTGCAGTTCGGTTTCCAGCGCTTCGATGCGCCGACGGCTGTCGTCCACCTCGGCCGGCACGGCGTGCAGGCTGATGGCGACGCGCGCGCAGGCGGTGTCCAGCAGGCTCACGGATTTGTCCGGCAACTGGCGCGCGGGGATGTAGCGGTGGGACAGCTTGACCGAGGCTTCCAGGGCTTCGTCGAGGATCTGCACCTGATGGTGCTGTTCCATGGTCGAGGCCACGCCGCGCATCATCAGCAGGGCCTTGTCTTCCGACGGCTCGGCCACTTGTACCACCTGGAAACGCCGGGTCAGGGCCGGGTCCTTCTCGATGTGCTTCTTGTATTCGGCCCAGGTCGTGGCGGCTACGGTGCGCAGGGTACCGCGGGCCAGGGCTGGCTTGAGCAGGTTGGCCGCGTCACCGGTACCGGCGGCGCCACCGGCACCCACCAGGGTGTGGGCTTCGTCGATGAACAGGATGATCGGTTTCGGCGAGGCCTGGACGTCTTCGATGACCTGGCGCAGGCGCTGTTCGAATTCACCTTTCATGCTCGCGCCGGCCTGCAACAGGCCGACGTCGAGGCTGCGCAGTTCCACGTCCTTGAGGGACGGCGGCACATCACCGGCAACGATGCGCAAGGCGAAGCCTTCGACCACGGCGGTCTTGCCCACGCCGGCTTCACCGGTGAGGATCGGGTTGTTCTGCCGGCGGCGCATGAGGATGTCCACCAGTTGGCGGATCTCTTCATCACGGCCGACGATCGGGTCGAGCTTGCCGCTGCGGGCCTGTTCAGTGAGGTCGACGGTAAAGCGCTTGAGGGCTTCCTGCTTGCCCATGGCACTGGGAGCCATGGCACCGCTGGCTTCGCCCGGCACACTGCCCGCGTTAAAGCCGTCGCTGGCGGTCAGGGCGTTCTCCGGGGAGTCGCCGACGTACTCGTCAAAGCGCTCGCTCAGGGCTTCGGCCTTGACCTTGTCGAACTCCGACGACAGCCCCAGCAATGCGTGGCGCAGGCTTGGGGTCTTGAGGATGCCCAGCACCAGATACCCGGTACGCACCTGGCTTTCGCCGAACATCAGGCTGCCGTAGACCCAGCCGCGTTCCACGGCCTCTTCGACGTGGGAGGACAGGTCGGTGATCGAAGTCGAGCCCCGTGGCAGGCGGTCCAACGCGTCGGTCAGATCGCGGGCCAGGCGCGCCGGCTCGACGTTGAACTGGCGGATGATGCGGTGCAGGTCCGAGTCCTGCAGTTGCAGCAATTGGTGAAACCAGTGGGCCAGTTCCACATAGGGGTTACCGCGCAATTTGCAGAACACGGTGGCGGCTTCGATGGCTTTGTAGGCCACGCTGTTGAGTTTGCCGAACAACGCGGCGCGACTGATTTCACCCATGCTCATGGCTCCTTGAGGTCTGTGAGGTGTTGGCCTGTTCGGCGTAATGCCGGGCCAGTATTAGATCGTTGGGATCGGTTTCGGGCTGCCCCAGCCAGGTGTTGAACCCCAGGCGGAAGCGGCCGTTGAGTTGTAGCGCCGGCACCTCGGACTGCTCCAGAACCAGGTTCAGGTCCCAGTCCAATTCATGGCCCAGGTACTCGGCGACCCAGGCCACCAGCTCATTGAACGGTTCACCACCGGGCAGCATGCCCATGTAGTCGACGAGCTTGAGCGGCCCGAGGCGGATGCGGAATTTGTGCTGGCGATCCCACACGTAGCGGCCCAGGCAGAAGTCCACGCCCAGTTGATGGGCGCTGACGCCGACGCGGCTGCGTTCCGGCAACTCCAGCCATTGGCCGACGTACTCTTCGATTTCTACCGGCAGGCCGAAGTACTCGCTGAGGATGGCTTTCAAGCCGTCCGGGTAGCGGGTTTGCGCCGCCAGGTGACCGCTGTAATGCAGTTTCGCCGTGTCGGGGATCAGCCCCTGCTTGAGCAGGCTCGGCATGCCCCGGCCGCTGAGCGCCGCCAGGCGCGCCGACCAGTAGTCGTCGTCCGGGCGGTCATGGCTGACCGTTGGCCGGGCTTCGGCCCAGGCCCGATAGAACAGGCTGAGCAGGCGATGGTGAAACACATCGAGAAAGCGCTTGCTGGTGCTGTCGGCGTTGTTGCGCTGGCGCTCGCGCACGTACTCGGTCATGTGCAACGGCATCGGGCCGTTGGGGCCGCCGAGGCCGAAGAAGAACTGCTCCAGCCGCGCCGGCGCACCGTCGACACCCGGTTGCACCGAGGCGAGGGTGGCCGGGGCAAAGGTGCAGTCGGCCTGTTGCCCGAGGCGCAGCGGGTCATCGGCCAGGCGCAACGAATGGCCCAGGCGCGGCAGCTCGGGGGTTTCGCACTCGATGCGCCGCAACGCCTGGAAGAAGTCGTATTCCCAGGGCTCCTGGTGCATCGCGTCCAGGGTACTCACAGGGTCGGACGACGTCCGGGCTTGGCTTTCCATCGCATGATCTCGCCGCGTTCGGTGGTACGGATCACCGTCTCGGTAAAACTGTTGATCGACACGTAGCGTGCCAGGAAGCGTTCGAACACCGCGCCGAGGAGAAACACCCCGGTGCCGCGGAACGCGTTTTCGTCGAATTCCAGGGTGATCTCCAGGCCCCGACCGAACACGATCGGACCGGGCATCGGCAGGCGCCGGGTGCAGGCCTTGCTGCTGACGTCCCGCAGGCCTTCGATCTGCAATTGCAGCGCTGCGTCGTTGCTGTCGCCGTACAGGCGCAGCAGTTCGCGCAGGGCGGCGGCGCCCTGGCCTTGCTCACTCAGAGACAGGTAGTTCAGCGACAACTGGCTGATCAGCCGCCAGGCCTTGGCGTCGTGGGCATGGCTGGCCCGTGGGCGACTCGGCCCGGCGACGCAGCGCACGGCGCCGACCGGTGCGCTGTCGGCCAGGGTGAAGTCGGTCTTGCCGCTGCCTACGCTCATGAACAACGGCAGGTCGCGGTTGGTGCACAGCGCGGTCACGCCCAGTTGGCGCAGGTCATGGCGGTAGGGCGCCTGGTGACTGTCCACCAGGCTGACAAAGGTTTCGCTGCCGATGTAGCTCGAGCGCGGGCCGTTGCGTCGCTGATCGCTGGACAACACCCGCGGCTCACGGCGCACCGTGTAATAGGCCTGGTCGCGGCCATAACGGGACGGGTCGCGCACGGCATAGAACGGCAGGAACGGCTGCTCCGGCCCGGTGCCATGGCCGGTGAGGCCGGTCAGCGAATGCACTTCGAAATCCATCGGCCGGGTGCGGTCGGCGATCACGTGGTGCTCGTTGACCCGGTCCGACAGGTGGATGCGGTCCAGGCGTTTGGGGAACAGATTGATGGCCGGGGTGCAGAACGGCAAGAACTGTGCGGCACCGACGCTGCCTTCCAGGCTCGGGTCGTGGCGGTCGAACAGCACGATCAACTCCAGCGCCTGGCCATCGCAACGCTTGACCGCCCGGCTCAGTTGGGTGAAGTCGACGAACAGGAAGCGCTGGGGCAGGGCGAAGTACTCCTGCAACAGGCGATAGCCCTGGAACGCTCGCGGCACCACCGGCAGCGCAGCGTCGACGTCATCGAAGCCACGGGAGCGCAGCGCATCCTGGGGCAGCCGCTCGACCCAATTGCCGCCGGGCTGGCGGGCGAACACCGCGCAGGCGCTGCCCAGTAGCTGTTCGTACAGGCGGAACGGTTGTTCGTCGGCACCGCTGAGGTACAGCGGCAGATTATCCAGGGCCAGGCTGTTGAACGGCAATTCGGCACCGGTGCGCAAGGTCAGGCGCAGGCCGGCCTTGGCTTTCGGCTCACTGGCGGCCAGT
This sequence comes from Pseudomonas corrugata, assembly GCF_001269905.1. Classification (GTDB taxonomy): domain Bacteria; phylum Pseudomonadota; class Gammaproteobacteria; order Pseudomonadales; family Pseudomonadaceae; genus Aquipseudomonas; species Aquipseudomonas corrugata. The sequence continues at coordinate 282,300 of NZ_LHVK01000007.1, forward strand.
CGCCCGAGCACCGTGGACGGGTTGCCGAAGTACTCGGCCTGGCTGACCTGCAAGGGCCACAGGGTCACCGAGTGGGCTGTGCGGTATTCACAGCAGGTCTGGGTTTCACGCCCCAGGGCGGCGCGCAGGACGCTGTCCCGGGGCAGCTCGAAACCGCTGCTCAACGAACCTTCGTCAGGGTCGGCCTGCATCTGCACCACGGTTATGGACGGTGTTGGCGCCAGATAGTGGGGGTAGGCGATTTCCAGCAGGTTGTGGGTGAAGGTCGGGTACTCGGCGTCGAGTTTGAGTTGTACCCGTGCCGTGAGGTAGGCGAAACCTTCCAGCAGCCGCTCGACATACGGGTCGGCGCAGTCCATGCCGGACAACGTCAGCCGACTGGCGATCTTGGGGTATTCCTTGGCGAACTCCGCTGCGCTTTCGCGCACGTGGTGCAGTTCCTGGTTGTACAGCTCCAGCAAGCGTGGGTTCATGAGCGTCTCCGCTGATCGGCGTTGACCACTCGCACATGGCCGGTTTCCAGGTCCAGGTCGGTTTGCAGCATCAGGCGCAACGGCACCGGCTGCGCCCAGAGGTCGCCTTCGATCTCGAAACTCAAGGCGTTGTGGTTCATCTCGGCCGTCGCCCGGGCCCGCACACGCAGGGTGTGGCGCAGGATGCGTGGCTCGAAAGTGGCGATGGCCTGGTGGATCAGGGCTTCCAGCGCCGAAAGATCGACGTTCGATGCGCTGTTGCCGGCCAGCGCCGGCAGTCCGAAGTTCACCACTGAGGTACCCGCCGGGGTGTGCAGCGTGGCATCGGCGTCGAGCAATGAGGTGGTGTTGAGCAGCCACGCCAGGTCACGCAGCACCGAGGCTTTCAATTGGGTCAGGGACAGCACGCGTTTGTCGGCGCTTTCCTTGGGATTGGTCGGATCGTCGTCGGTCAACCGGTCCAGCAGGGAGGGTTGCAGGCGATCGCGGGTGGCGATTTCGGTTACCACGTAAAGGGTGCCACGTACATTTTCTGGTCTCCGCCGGCGCCGCAAGCTGCATACAGGCTGACCGTTCCCGCCTCGAAACCTTCCGGCAGCTGACGAATAGCCTGCATTTTGCTCAGACAATCGCGGCTGGGGGCGGGCATGTGTTCGCTGCGCCAGACCGCAAAAATCGGGATGTTGTTGAACATTTCCACGCGCAATTTCTGCTGTTTATCCAAGCTGAAGCCGCACGGCCATTCCATGTCCAGCTTCATGCGACTCTGGTCGGGTTTGACCAGCGTGCATTGACCCTGATCGTCCACCAGGCTGAGTGGCTGGCCCTCGAAAACCGCCTCGGTCGTCGGCGTCCCGGCATGCTCGGCGCATGCGCTCAGGCTGGTCAGGCTAGTCGTCAGGCATAGGGCGAACAGGGCCTTGTTCATTAAGTGAGCTCCCAGAACCAGACTTTCTTGGATCGATAGAAAAGGTCGCTGGTTTGGGTCAGGCCACGATTCCATAGATCGATATGGTCGCCGCTACGACCTTCGGCAGTCTCTCCTGATTGCTGGAAGCAGTCCTTGAAGAAAATCAGGCCGGTCTTGCCCATCAATGTCTTTCGGTCTTCGGGGCTGTTACTGAGAATAGTTGGACGGCCCAGATAATGTTTCCACAACCAATTGGCCAATGACTCGGCCCCCCTGGCGTGTTCATGCTTGCACAGGGGGTCTTTGGTGTAGGTGGATTTGTTGACCTTGATGGTTTTCTCCGCATTGAGCGTCAGGCTCATGCGTATGGCGCATTGGTTTGCCCAAGGACCGTCACAGGGTTTTGCGTCAGGATGGGCAACCAACAGGTCGGAGTAGGCTTTCCACAAATTGATAAACGAAGGCTTGGCCATGACTCAGACACCGCGCTGCAAAGGATTGGATTAGAGCTAGCACCAAACACCCCCGGCGCGTGGCACCGGGGGCGTGTTCGATTACACCTTGACGTTCTGACGCACGTTCCAGCCGAACTTGACCGGACCGCCTTCCTTGCTGCCGTCGGCTTTCTGAGGCTGGTAGTCCACCAGCACCTTGGCGAAGTTCAGGGTGACGTTTTCGGTCAGGCGATCATCGTTGCCCGAGCCGCCGGTGCTCAGGGAGGTGATCAGCACTTCTTCCAGGTTGATGATCATGTACTCGACCTGGCTTTCACCGCCGGCCTTGCGCACGGTCAGCTTGACCTTGTCGATGTGCTTGCCGCTGGCGCAGTGCATCATCAGGTTCGGCGAAGCCTTGTCGACGTACTTGGTCAGCGACAAGTCCTGGATGTTCACCTTGCCGGCGCCACCGCCACTGCCCATGTGCATGTTGCCGGACTGGGACATGCCCCAGCTCCAGTTCAGGACGTCGATTTCGTCCTTGTGGGCCTTGTCCATGGACTCGCCCTTGATGTCGCCGATCTTGATGAAAATATCAACAGCCATGTTTTCTCCCTGTGTGGTTTCTACCACGTTGTGTTGTGTTGATCGTTCCCACGCTCTGCGTGGCAACGCATCTTGGGACGCTCTGCGTTCCTGGGACGCGGAGCGTCCCGGGCGGCATTCCCACGCCGAGCGTGGGAACGATCACATCAAGGGGTCGGATTACGCGCCCTTGGCCGAAGGCAGCTTCGATACCAGGCGCAGCGACACGGTCAGCCCTTCGAGCTGGTAGTGCGGGCGCAGGTAGAACTTGGAGTTGTAATACCCCGGGTTGCCTTCGACTTCTTCCACGATCACTTCGGCTGCAGCCAGTGGGTGCTGGGCCTTGGTGGTTTCGGTGGAGTGCGCCGGGTCGCCGTCGACGTAGTTGAGGATCCAGTCCTGCAACCAGCGCTGCATCTCGTCCTTCTCTTTGAAGGAACCGATCTTGTCGCGCACGATGCACTTCAGGTAGTGGGCGAAACGGCAAGTGGCGAACAGGTACGGCAGGCGTGCGGCCAGGTTGGCGTTGGCGGTGGCGTCCGGATCGTCGTATTCGGCCGGTTTCTGCAGCGACTGGGCGCCGATGAACGCGGCGAAGTCGGTGTTTTTCTTGTGCAGCAGCGGCATGAAACCGTTCTTCGCCAGTTCCGCTTCACGGCGGTCCGAAATGGCGATCTCGGTCGGGCACTTCATGTCCACGCCACCGTCATCGGTCGGGAACGTGTGGGCCGGCAGGTTTTCCACTTCACCGCCGGACTCCACGCCGCGGATGCGCGAGCACCAGCCGAAGTGTTTGAACGAACGGTTGATGTTCACGGCCATCGCGTAGGCGGCGTTGGCCCAGGTGTATTTCGAGCTGTCGGCGCCGTCGGTGTTTTCTTCGAAGGCGAAGGCTTCCACCGGATCGGTCTTGGCGCCGTATGGCAGACGCGCCAGGAAGCGCGGCATGGTCAGGCCGATGTAGCGCGAGTCTTCCGATTCACGCAGCGAACGCCAGCCGGCGTATTCCGGTGTGGTGAAAATCTTGGTCAGGTCGCGCGGGTTCGACAGTTCCTGCCAGGAGCCCATGCCCATCACGGTTGGCGAGGCGGCGGAAATGAACGGGGCGTGCATCGCTGCGCAGACTTTCGACAGTTCGCCCAACAGTTCCACGTCCGGTGGCGACTGGTCGAAATAGTAGTCGCCTACCAGGCAGCCGTAAGGCTCGCCGCCGAACTGGCCGTATTCTTCTTCGTACATCTTCTTGAAGAGTGGGCTCTGGTCCCACGCGGTGCCCTTGAATTTCTTCAGGGTCTTGTGCAGGTCGGTCTTGGAGATGTTGAGCACACGGATCTTCAGTTGCTCATCGGTCTCGGTGTTGTTGACCAGGTAGTGCAGGCCACGCCAGGCGCTTTCCAGCTGTTGGAAATCCGGGTGATGGATGACCTGGTTGACCTGGGCGGTGAGCTTGGCATCGATGGCGGCGATGATCGACTCGATCGACTTGATGGCGTCGTTGGACACCAGGTCAGTCTGCGCCAGGGCCTGTTCGGCCAAGGTACGCACGGCGGTCTCGACCGCTTCGCGAGCACGCTCGGTCTTGGGCTTGAACTCTTGCAGCAGCAGGGACGCGAACTCGCTGGTTTCTTCAGTCGCACCCAGGTTCTGTGCGCCTTCGCGGACGGTATTGTCGGTCATGATCATTGATCCTGTGCTGGCTTCGGCGCGCTCGCCAGGGCCTGCAACAGCGCTGGGTCCTTGATCGCCTTCATGATGATTTCTTCGGCGCCGGTCTTGCCGTCCATGTAGGTCAGCAGGTTGGCCAGTTGAGTGCGTGCTTCGAGCAACTTGTTCAGCGAGTCGACCTTGCGAGCCACGGCTGCCGGGCTGAAGTCGTCCATGCTCTCGAAGGTCAGGTCCAGGCTCAGGTTGCCTTCGCCGGTCAGTTCGTTGGGTACATGGAACGCTACGCGCGGTTGCATGGCCTTGAGGCGCGAGTCGAAATTGTCGACATCGATTTCAAGGAATTTGCGGTCGGCCACGGGTGCCAGAGGCTCGGCGGGCTTGCCGGCGAGGTCAGCCATTACCCCCATGACGAAGGGCAACTGGACCTTTTTCTCGGCGCCGTAGAGCTCGACGTCGTACTCGATCTGCACTCGAGGCGCGCGGTTGCGCGCGATGAATTTCTGAGAACTTTGCTTCGCCACGTTGCTGCTCCTGGTCGCTTGAGCGACGGTGTTGGCGTCATCCGGTGGGGCCGGTGACGTGACTGCGTGATCCGCTCGCTGTTATTCGCTGTCCGGGCCGCGCAGGTTTTCAAATTGGCTCATGCCGTCGGGAATCAGGTTGCGCACGATAGCCGCGAAGTCGGCATGCACCAGATTCTTGGCCCGATTCAACAGCACCGGCAGGGGGCTGGAGGGCTCGTGACGGGTGTAGTAAGCGAGAATCCGGTCCAGGCTGCGCAGCACGTCGTCGCGGTTGTTGATTTCACCGCTGACCGTGTTCGCGCCGGTGTTGCGCGGTGCGCTCGGCGCGCTGGTGTACTCGGCCGATGCGCCGTTGTCATCGGCGACCGTGTCCGGGAGGGGACTGTCGCCGCTCTGCGGCGCGAACTGACCGAGAATCTGCAAGGCCATCTTCAGTGGCTGCTTCAGCGGGCCGAGGTCCACACCCTGGGCTGAGCCGACCTGATCGCTGACCTGTTGTTCGATGGCCTCGGCGGCGGCGCGAGCTTCCAGCAGCGCCGCACGGGTGATTTCCAGTTGTTCGGGGTCACAGTCGAGCAGCGCGCCGGCAAGTTGTTCGGCACCAAGGCTTTCGTCGGCAAAAATTTGCAGGCCGCTGGCGTTGGCGGCGGCGCGCAGGCTGACGGCGCCGAATGCGCGCGAGCGGGCCAGGATGCTCTCGCGCAGCAGGCGGATGGTGACATCGGACGTCAGGCCGGCAAGGGCGTTGATGCGAACGGTGGGATCGTTGTCGTCATCGGCATCCAGGCGCGGGTGCAGGTCGGCCCAGTATTGCTTGAGCAATTCGCTGATCAGCGTCAAGACGCGGGCCAGGCCTGGAAGGCCTTCGAGGGCCAGGGAGCTCTGCAACAGGAAATGAGTGATGCGCAGGTCTTTGCTGCGTTGCAGCAGGTCCAGGCTCTGTTGCTGGATGCTGCGCCACTCGGGGGGCTCGGCAGGCAATATCGAGTCGCCCATGCTGCGCTCGGGCTGGCCTCGGGAATCACGCTCCAGGCGCAGGAAATCCGCGTCATATTCCAGGTCTTCGCCACACGGCGAGTTCGCGGAAACGGCGGCGAGCAACAAAGGCACATCCACTTGGATCGATCTCCCTATCGCCCGAGGAACAATGAAGTCGGGCAGTTCACATGCAAGTTCCGGGTGGAACTTCGCATCTCCCTTGACGGTAATGGCCCCTTAGATGCGTGATGATCTTAAAGTGCCATCATTTATATTCAAGGAGTTGTGCATTTTTGGTGTAGTACTTATCGCTTGTCAAGGTAAGCTATTTCCACTCTGTTACAGTTGTGAGGCGCTTAACAACCCGCGCGACTGGCTGGTCGAGGAAGGTCCTGAGAGCGGTTTTTTGTCATGCAGGCCGGTTAATATCAGCCATCATGCTGGCAAAAAGCCGTTTCACGGTGGTTGGCAAGGTTCTCCGGTGAGGCACGAGGATGAATATCCGCCTGGGGCTTACCGCGCGCACAGATGTTTGAAAGTATTTGGCAAGGAGGCGAGATGCCGCTGTGTTTGACTATCACTAGTTATCACAAGATTACCCCCGGTCAGTGTTCTGAAAAGTCCATGGATCAGGGAGTGATGGCAATTGGCCGTAGTTCCGATAATGACTGGGTATTGCCGGACCCTGAACGTTTGGTGTCCGGTAAACATTGCGTTATTCAATACAAAGACGGCCGGTATTATTTAACCGATAACAGCACCAATGGTGTGGAATTGGTCAAGGCCGGTGTTCGCCTGCGCAAAGGCAACAGTGAACCCCTGCAGGATGGCGAAATCATCCGCATCGGTGATTACGAAATCCAGGCGCGTGTCGACTTCAGTCTGCCGGTCACCGACAGCAACCCTTTCGCCGAGTCGCCCAGCAGCTTCGAAGCCCTGATGGGCCGCCAGGGTGCCGCAGTGAATACCCCCGCGCCGATCCCCATGGTCCCGCCGGCGCAGTTCCAGGGCGTGTCAGCCATGGACACGATGCCGGACCTGTTCGATTTCCTCGCGCCGCCCAGCGTGCCGCCGGCCACCCAGTCTGATCATGTGCCGGCCCAGCAGCATGATTTCCGTCCGCCGACGCCGATTCCCCGTCCCAGCCCGCCGCCTGCGGCCGAGCCGGTGGCGATGAGTTCTGCCTCGGTGATCCCTGAGGATTGGGACCTGTTCAGCGACAAACCGGCACCCGCGCCCGTTGCCCCGATGAACGTCGCCCCGCCGCCGGTTGCACAACGGCCGGTGGTTGAGCCGGTCGCGGTAGCCGTGCCTCAGATACCCGAACCTGGGATCCCGGTGCCAGACATTTTCGCCCCTGAGACGAGTGTCGCCGAGTTCAACCTGGCGGATATCCGCATACCGACCGAACCTGCGCCGCTGCCCGAGCCGCCAGTGGCCCGTGTCGAACCGCCAGTCGCGCCTGCTACGCCGGCCGTTCCGGTCGACACAGCCCAACCCGACCTGTTGCAAGCCTTCCTGCGCGGCGCCGGCCTGGATCAGTTGCGCCTGGACAAGGCCCAGGCCGAGGCGCAGATGGAAAGCATCGGGCGCAGCTATCGGTTGATGGTCGAAGGTCTGATCGACGTCTTGCGTGCCCGCAGCAGTCTCAAGGGCGAGTTCCGCATCCAGCAGACGATGATCCAGCCGGTGGAAAACAACCCGCTGAAATTCGCCCCCAACGTCGACGAAGCCCTGTTGTTGCTGCTGCGCCATGGCAACCAGGCGTTCATGGCGCCGGACGCGGCCGTACGGGACAGCTTCGACGATCTGCGGGCACACCAACTGGCGGTAATGGCCGGTGTAGAGGCGGCGATCAAACATTTGCTGGCGCGCTTCGAACCGGCGCAACTGGAAGAGCGCATGGGCAAGCCTGGTGGGCTGACCGGGATTTTCAGCGGCTCGCGGCAGGCCCAGTATTGGCAACAATTTACCGAGCTCTACAGCAATATTTCCCGGGAAGCCCAGGAGGATTTCCAAGACTTGTTCGGTCGTGAATTCAGCCGTGCCTACGAAGAACACAGTACCCGGCAGCGACGCCGTTAAGCGTCGCTGTCCCTTCATAAGACAAACAACGGATAGCTCAAACGTCATTGAGGACGCAGGATGATTCCCAGGTTTTTACTCGCAGTTGCCAGCGCGCTTCTGTTGACGGCGTGCGCCAAGGATGGGGCCAATCCCCAGTCTGAAGAGGCTGATACCGCCGCCGTCGAGTTGCACTTCCATGCCATCAACGGTCTCAATCCCGGTGCCACCGGCCATCCGGCCCCGGTGCGGGTGCGGATTTTCGAACTGAAGAATGCGGCGACCTTCGGCCGTTCCGATTATTTCGCCCTGGCCGAACGGGCCCAGGCGACGCTGGGCGCCGATCTGATCGATCAGGATGAAGTGCTGATCCAACCCGGCCAGCAGTTGAGCCTGCAACGCGACCTCGACCCATCGACCCGCCACATCGGCATCCTGGTGGGCTACCGCGAACTGGATCAATCGTTGTGGCGCACGGTATTGAATGTCCCGCCCCGCGCGTACACCGAATACCAGATCAGCCTCGATGTGCGCGCCGTGCGCAGCGACGTCGTCGTTCCCCCATCCAGCCCTGCCCAATAAGCAATCGGAGCCCCCATGTCCTGGAACAATCGCGTGGTCTGGTCGGAAGGCATGTTCATCGGAACGCAGCACTTCCAACAGCACGACCGTTACCTGGAAAACCTCATCGACGCACGCAGCCGGCCCTTGTCTGCCGGCGCCTGGGGCTTTTCCGAACTGCTCATCGACCAGGGCCTGCTGGCCCAGGGCAAGCTGGCGATCATTTCGGCGCGGGGTCTGTTGCCGGATGGCACGCCTTTCAACATTCCCCAGGATGACGTGGCGCCGACCCCGCTGAACATCGACGACAACCTGCGCGACGGCCTGGTCTACCTGGCCCTGCCGCTCAAGCGCGCCGGTGCCCGTGACACCGTGGATGAAGGTGAAGCACTGGGCGCTGCGCGCTACGTCAGCCAGGTCAGTGAAGTGCGCGACGACAACGCACCGTTTGAAAACCGTGCGCCGGTGGCCCTCGGCTCCCGGGCGTTGCGTCTGTTGACCATCCAGGACGGCATCGACGACTACGCCGCCGTTGGCGTGGTGCGCATCAAGGAGAAGCGCGCCGACCGCGCCCTGGTGCTCGACGACACCTACATCCCGCCGCTGCTGGATGTGGTCGCCTCCAAGCCGCTGGCGGCGTTTCGCAGCGAACTGCTGGGCCTGCTCCATCAACGTGGCGAAGCCCTCGCCGGGCGGGTCGTGGCGTCCGGTGCCGGTGGCGCTTCGGAGATCGCCGATTTCATGCTGCTGCAACTGGTCAACCGTGCCCAGCCGTTGATCCAGCACTTGGGCCAATTGAGCCCGCTGCACCCCGAGCGCTTCTACAGCGAGCTGGTGACGCTGGCCGGAGAGTTCTCGACGTTCACCGCGGCCGGGCGACGACCGCAGGAATTCCCGCCCTATCAGCACGATGACCTGGCGCTCAGTTTCACTCCGGTGATGCAGGCGCTGCGTGAGGCCTTGTCGATGTTGATCGACAGCAAGGCCACACCGATTCCGATTGTGGAAAAAGCCTATGGCATCCACGTCGCGATGCTGGCCGACAAGACCCTGCTCGACAGCGCCAGCTTCATCCTGGTGGTGCGCGCCGACGTCCCCGCCGAAACCCTGCGCAGCCGCTTTGGCCAGCAGAGCAAGGTCGGCTCGGTGGAGCACATCCGCGACCTGGTCAACCTGCAATTGCCGGGCATCGGCCTGTTGCCGTTGCCGGTGGCGCCACGTCAGCTTCCGTACCACGCCGGTTCCACTTACTACGAACTGGACCGGGGCAGCGACCACTGGCAGCAACTGAGCAACTCCGGCGGCTTTGCGTTCCACATCGCCGGCCAATTCCCAGGGCTGAACCTGGCGTTCTGGGCGATCCGAGGATAATTCGCGATGAGCAACGACGATCGTACCCAGTTCATGCCGACGCCCGGTGGTCGTGGCGCCGACCCGTTCCGCCCGGATGCCGGTCGCCCTCAACCCGCCCCCGCGCCGCTGTCGATGCCGGCCGCGCCGGTGCTGACGGGCAAGGCCCAGGGCCTCAATCCGCTGGAAAGCGCCGCCGGCCCGCTGCTGGCCCTGCTGACGCGCCTGCGCAATACCATTGCGCATCCGGCACCCGCCAGCCTGCGCGCACAACTGCTGGCCTACCTGCGCCAGTTCGAGGAGCGCGCCGAGGCTGCCGGCGTGGTACGCAACGACGTGCTGCTGGCCCGCTATGCCTTGTGCACCGCGTTGGATGAAGCGGTGTTGAGCACGCCGTGGGGCGGCACCAGTGACTGGGGCAAGCAGAGCCTGTTGATCACCGTGCACAACGAAGCCTGGGGCGGCGAGAAAGTGTTCCAGTTGCTGGAGCATTGCCTGCAAAGTCCACGGGAGCGCTTGTACCTGCTGGAGCTGCTGTACCTGTGCATGTGCCTCGGCTTCGAGGGGCGTTACCGGGTGATGAACGACGGTCGCAGCCAACTCGAAGCGTTACGCGAACGTACCAGTGCGGTGATCCGCAGTGCCCGCGGCGACTACGAGCGCGAGTTGTCGCCACACTGGCGCGGCGTCACCGTGGCCCGCGACCGCCTGGCGCAGTTCATGCCGCCGTGGATCGCGGTGGCCATCGGCGCGGCTTTGCTGCTGGCGCTGTTGTTCGGCTTGCGCATGAAACTCGCCTCCGATGCCGAGCCGGTGTTCAAGAACATTCATTTCCTGGGCGAGATCCCGGTGCAGACCATCGACCGCCCCGTGGTGCAGCCGAAAGTGATCGAGCGACCACGCCTGGCCGGCTTCCTGGCCGATGAAATCAGGGCCGGCCGGATCGCAGTGGAAGATGCCGTCGACCGTTCGGTGGTGACCATTCGTGGCGATGAATTGTTCGCTTCGGGCAGCGCCAGCATCAAGGACGATTTCGAGCCGTTGATGCTGCGCATCGCCGATGCGGTGCGCAAGGTCAAGGGCCAGGTCCTGGTGACCGGCCACAGCGACAATCGTCCGATTGCCACGTTGCGCTTCCCGTCCAACTGGGCGTTGTCCGAAGCGCGGGCCCAGTCGGTGCTGCAGATCCTGTCGGCCAAGACCGGCCAGCCCGAGCGCTTCAGCGCAGAGGGCCGCAGCGACACCGAACCACTGGCGTCCAACGCCACCACGGAAGGACGTGCACGCAACCGTCGGGTTGAAATCACCGTATTGGCGGAGGGAGTCGAGTGAAGGCGTTTTTCAGTTTCATGATCCGCTGGGTCATCCCGTTGCTGGGGCTGATTGCCCTGAGCCTGATCATCTGGTTCGTCGGCCCGCTGCTGGACTGGCTGGTGCCCGAAGGCCGGCGCTGGACGTTGATCGTCCTGGTGTTCGCGGTGTGGATCGCCTACCGCGTGTTCCGCATCATCCAGGCCCGTCGTCAGGCCGCTGAAGTCATGCGCAGTCTGGCCGAGCAGACGCCACCCGACCCCACCAGCATCGCCACGGCCGAAGAACTCGAAACCCTGCGCCAGCGCATGGACGAAGCCCTGACGCTCTTGAAGAAAGCCAAGCTGGGCGGTGACGAGCGCCGTAACCTCTATGAGCTGCCGTGGTACGTGATCATCGGTCCGCCGGGTTCAGGCAAGACCACCGCGTTGGTCAACTCCGGGTTGCATTTTCCGTTGGCGGCCCAGTTGGGCGCCGGTGCGGTGCGCGGCGTCGGTGGTACGCGCAATTGCGATTGGTGGTTCACCGATCAGGCCGTCCTGCTCGACACCGCTGGACGCTATACCACCCAGGACAGCGACGCGGCTATCGACAAGGCCGCCTGGCTGGGCTTCCTGGGCCTGTTGAAAAAACAGCGGGCCCGGCGTCCGATTGACGGTGCGTTCATCGCCATCAGCCTGTCCGACCTGTTGCTGGGCAGCGACGCCGAGCGCGCCGCCCATGCAGCGGCGATCCGCCTGCGCATCCAGGAGCTGTACACCCAGCTGGGCGTGCGTTTCCCGGTCTACCTGATGCTGACCAAGCTCGATCTGGTGCCGGGGTTCATGGAGTATTTCGACACCCTGAGCAAAGAAGAGCGCGCCCAGGTCTGGGGCATGACCTTCGCCCTTGACGATGGCAAGAGCAACGACAGTCCACTGGCGCACCTGCAAAGCGAATTCGCCGGCCTGGAGCAGCGCCTCAACGACCGTCTGGTGGAGCGCTTGCAGCAGGAGCGCGACCCGGCGCGGCGTGATCTGATCTACGGCTTCCCGCAGCAGTTCGGCGCGTTGAAGGATTGTCTGCAAAGTTTCCTCGACGGCGTCTTCAAGCCCAACGCCTTTGAAGAACGCGTGCTGCTGCGCGGTGTGTATTTCACCAGCGGTACCCAGGAAGGCAGCCCGATCGACCGGCTGATCGGTTCCATGGCCCAGAGCATGAATCTGGACCGCCAGCACCTGGCGCGCCAGACCGGCACCGGGCGCAGCTACTTCATCGAGAAACTGTTCACCGCCGTGGCTTTCGCCGAGCGCGGGCTGGTGGGCGTCGATCCGAAAGTCGAGCGTCGGCGCAAATGGATCGCCCGGGGCGTGTTGGCCTCCACCGTGGTGCTGGTGTTGGTGGTCAGCACGTTGTGGTGGGTCAGTTATCGCGCCAACCAGGCCTACATCGCCCAGGTCGACCAGAAGGTTGCGCCACTGGGCCAGACCGTGCAGAACCTCAGCCCGGCCCAGCGTGATGTGCTCGCGGTACTGCCGTTGCTCAACGCCGTGAAACACCTGGCGGGCGATGCGCCGGATTGGGCCGAAGGCTTGGGCTTGTACCAGGGCGACATGCTGGAAGCCGAGTCCGGCAGTGTCTATCGCAAGTTGCTGATCGCAGTGTTCGCGCCGCGCCTGCTGACGCGCATTGAAGAACAACTGCATAGCGGCGGCAATTCGGACTTCATCTACGAAGGTTTGAAGGCCTATCTGATGCTCGCCGACAACGAGCATTACGATGCCGACTTCATCAAGGCCTGGATCGCCCTGGACTGGGATCGCAGCCTGCCTCGCGATTTGCCGGCCGAACAGCGGCTGGCCCTGAGCGAGCATTTGCAAGCGCTGTTTGAACGTCATCCGCCTACTGCACGACTGGACCCACGGCTGATCGAAGACCTGCGCCGCCAACTGCAACAGCTGCCCGTGGCCCAGCGTGTCTACGATCGGATCAAACGGCAGAAACTGCCCGAGGGCGTCCCGGACTTTCGCATCAACGAAGCCGCCGGGCGTGACGCCGCGCTGGTGTTCAGCCGCAAGAGCGGCAAGCCGTTGGGCGAGCCGTTGAGCGGGTTCTTCACCGTCAAGGGTTACCGCCAGGGCTTTTTGCTCACCAGCCTGAGCCAGGCCGGCACCCTGGCCGAAGAGCAATGGGTGCTGGGTCACGAAGGGGCCGATCAGCAGAACGTTGCCAGCCTGGCCGCCGATGTGCGCCGGTTGTATTTCCAGGACTATCAGCGTCAATGGGACGCCTTGCTCGCCGACATCGATTTCGTGCCGATCACCAGCGTCGCCCAGGCCGCCGATGTGCTTCGGGTGATTTCCGGGCCGACCTCGCCGTTGAAGAAGCTGTTGGTGGCGGTGGCGAAGGAAACCGACCTGCAACAGGACGAACGCCTGCTGGCCGCCCAAGGCGCTCCGGTGGAGGGCGGCGTGGACAAGCTCAAGGAGCGCCTGGGCAGCTTGCTCGGCCAGGAGCAGTCCACGCAAAACGCACCGCAGGCCAGCGATGATCCAGTCACGGCACACTTTGCCGAGCTCAACAGCATTGTCAGCAAGAACGACGGTGAACCGGCCGCTATCGATGGTCTGCTGGCCGACATGAACGCGCTGTATGTTCAGGTCAGTGCCATGGTCGGGGCCAGCGGCGATGCCTTGCTCGGCGAGGCCAAGAACCAGGCCGCGGCGGCTGCCACCCGGGTCAGCCTCAACGCCGAGCGGCAACCGCCGTTGGTGCAGGGACTGGTCAAGTCAGTGGTCAACTCCACCACCAACAGCATGATGGGCGGGGTGCGCAATCAACTGAACGCCGCCTGGACCAGCGAAGTGGTGAACATCTACCGTCAGTCCCTGGCCGGGCGTTATCCGATGTCGCCGGGCAGTGCGCGGGACGCAACCCTCGATGACTTCGGCCAGTTCTTCGGCGTCGGCGGGGTGATGGACAACTACTTCCGCAAGTACCTGCAACCCTACGTCGACACCTCCACACCAACCTGGCGCTGGCAGCCGGGCGCGGCGCAGAAGCTCGGCATTGCCCCTGGCGTGTTGCAGACCTTCCAGCGCGCGGCGAGCATCCGCGATGCGTTCTTCCGTTCCGGCGGCACCCAGCCGATGGTGCGCTTCGAGCTCAAGCCGGTGGCGATGGATTCGACCATCACCCAGTTCCTGCTCGATCTCGATGGCCAGCAGTTGAGCTACGACCACGGCCCGAGCCGGCCGACCGCCATGCAATGGCCGAATCCGGGCAGCATCGGCGTGGTGCGGATCTCGATCATGCCGCCGTCGTCCAGCGGTCGTTCCGGCATCACCCTGGACGGCCCGTGGGCCTGGTTCCGGCTGCTGGAGCAGTCGGACCTGACCGCTGGTAACTCGCCGGACCGCTTCAACCTGCGGCTGCGGGTCGATAACGCCAGCGTTTCCTACGAGTTGCGGGCCAACAGCGCCTTCAACCCGTTCAAGAGCCGCGTGCTCAGCGGCTTCAGCCTGCCGGAGCGGCTATGAGTACACCGGGTTTCTATGGAAAGTTGGCCAGCCGTGGGGATTTTGTCAGCCGTGGCTTGCCCCAGAGTTTTATCGGTCCGTGGGACTCGTGGCTGGCGGCCGGCTTGCTCGCCAGCCAGACCAGCCTCGGCGAGCGTTGGCTGGACGCCTATCTGGTCAGCCCGCTGTGGCGCTTCATGGTCGCCCCTGGAGTGTGCGGGCCGGACGCAGCGGTTGGAGTGGTGATGCCGAGCATCGACCGGGTCGGGCGTTATTTTCCGCTGACCGTCGCGGTGCTGCTGGAGCCCGACGCGGACCCTGCGTCGGTGGTTGGCGGTGCGGACGAATGGTTCGAGCGGGTGGAGAACCTGTTGCTGAGCACATTGAACGTAGAAGCCACGTTCGAGGCCTTCGGCGCGGAACTGGAAAACCTCGGCAGCCCAATGTATTTGCCACGAGTGCCCAGCAGCCGGTTTGCCAGCCTGCATCGCTTCGATGCCACTGAGCCGCAGCGGCGCATGAGCGCTCTGGCCGAGTCGGCCTGCGAAGGTGCCAGCTTGTGGTGGGGTCAGGGTTCGGAGCGCATCGCGCCCGGTTTGATGCGCTGCCAGGGCCTGCCGGCCGCTGCTGACTTTGCGCAATTTTTGCTCGGCCAAGAAGGTGTTGTGTAGATGCGTCCAAGTGCTGGGAAAGCCTGCAAGTCTGCAAGCAAGAGCCATGTCGGCATGGTCCGGCAGGTTAACGAAGACGCATGTCTGGACCTGCCGGAGAACGGCCTCTGGGTGGTCGCCGATGGCATGGGCGGGCACGCGGCGGGCGACTACGTCAGCAGCCTGATCGTCGACAGCCTGCGCAACATTGCCGTGGGTCGTTCGCTGGACGAATACGTCGCGGCTCTGCAAAGCGACCTGCAGCGGGTCAACGCCGCTGTGCGTGAAGAGACCGCCAACCGTGGCGTGACCATGATGGGCAGCACCGTGGTGGTACTTGCCGTCCGTGACCTGCGCGGCATGTGCCTGTGGGCCGGCGACAGCCGCTTGTATCGCCTGCGCGATGGCGTGCTGGAAGGCATCTCCCGGGATCACAGCTACGTCCAGGACCTGCAGGACAGCGGCCTGCTCAGCGAAGCCGAGGCCCGGGTGCATCCGCGGGCCAACATCGTCACCCGCGCCATCGGCGTCGAGGCGCAGTTGAACGTGGCGATGACCGAGCTGCTGCTGGTGCCGGGCGACAGCTACCTGCTGTGCAGCGACGGGCTGACCAAGACTGTCGAAGATGAAGAAATCCGCGAAGTGCTGAGCCACGACGAACCGGGCGAAATCGCCAGCAGCCTGGTCTCCCTGGGCCTGATGCGCGGTGCCCCGGACAACATCACCGTGGTGGTTGTGAAGGTGCCGTCATGAACCCCGTTTTGAACATCCAGATCCCCGGCTACGATATCGACGGCGAGATTGGCGAAGGCGCGATGGCCAGCGTTTACCTGGCGACCCAGCGCTCCCTGGAGCGCAAGGTGGCGCTCAAGGTCATGGCTGCCGCACTGGCCGCCGACCCGACGTTCTGCGAGCGTTTCCTGCGCGAAGGCAAGACCCTGGCACGTCTGTCGCACCCGCACACCGTCACCATCCATGACATCGGCAATGTCGGTGAGCTGTATTACATGGCGATGGAATACCTGCCCAACGGTACGCTCAAGGAGCGCATCGCCGCCGGGCTGTCGCCGGAGCAGGGCCTGATCTACATTCGCCAGATCGCCTCGGCCCTGGGCTACGCCCATGGGCTGGGCCTGGTGCACCGCGACGTCAAGCCGGCGAACATCCTGTTCCGCGCCGACGGCACGGCGGTGCTCTCGGACTTCGGCATCGCCAAGTCCCTGGACGACCGCACCCAATTCACCCAGGCCGGTTTCGCGGTGGGCACGCCAAGCTACATGAGCCCGGAACAGGCCCGGGGTCAGGACATTGATGGCCGCGCCGACCTGTATGCCCTGGGAGTGGTGCTCTACGAAATCCTCGTCGGCAAGCTGCCGTATACCGGCAACGATGCGCTGTCCACGGCGCTGGCGCACCTGACCGAACCGCTGCCGGAGCTGCCGGTGCACCATGGCCGTTACCAGGACGTGCTGCGCAAGCTGCTGGCGAAGGACCCGGCGGAACGTTTCCCGGATGCGGCGGCGCTGCTGCGGGCCCTGGACAATCTGCCTGCAGACGCGGCCGAGGCGACCCTTATCCGGCCATTGCCGCTGCCCGTGCCGCCGCAATCGAACCGCGATGACTTGGCGGGATTGACGCCGATGTCCATCGACATCCCGAGCGGCCCCGCGCAATCGCAATCACGACCTGAGCCACAACCGAAACCAACCGCGCCACCGGTCAGCCCGCCCCAGCGGCCTGCCGCTGGGCAACCGCGCAAGACCCCGGTGTTCGCACTTGCCGCCGTCGCGGTGGCCGTGGCGTTGGCGTTGGGTGGCGCGGGGTATTGGTGGTTATCCGGTGATAGCGGCAAAACCACCCAGCAGTCGGTGGCATACACGACCTCGTCCAGTAAACCACCGGTGAAAGCACCTGAAGCGCCTCCGGTGAAGAACCCCGAAGCGCCACCGGTCAAGCCGCCCGCGGCGGCGGAAGCCGATGGCGGTCAGCGTCCACTGTTGATGGCCGGCAAGAAAACCCTGTTCCAGCGAGTGCTCAGCAAACCGGGGGCGAAACTTGCCGCCGAACCGGGTGCCGCGCCCGGCAAGGAGCTGCCGGCGTTCTCGGTGCTGTATGTGTATCAGCGCAAAGACGTCGATGGCGGCGCCTGGGTGCGGGTCGGCGCTGCCACAGACGGGCGCAGCGACGGCTGGTTGCCGGCTGCCCAGGTCAGCGACTGGAAACAGAGCCTGGTGCTCAAGTTCACCGAACGTTCCGGTCGGGCGCCGGTGATGTTCTTGCGTCAGCCTGGTGAAGTGGAAAAGCTGCTGGCCAACCCTTCGAACGCCAAGAACGTGCTGCTCAAGGCCCAGCAGAACCACGAGGATAACCAGCAGGTGCTGGCCCTGGAACCGGCCGCCAGCGCCGTGCCGCAGAACCAGTTCTACCTGTTGCCGATTTTCGACTCTCGCGAGAGCTTTGACGAGAATGGCCAGCCGGTGCAGTTGCTCAACGTGGCCTCCATCGACCCTGGCAACACCCCTCGGGCAGCGTCCAACAACACGCCGATCCTGACCGCCAATGCCGATGCGTTCCGCACTGCTGTGGTCCTGGTGGTGGACACCACCGTGTCCATGCAGCCCTACATCGATCAGGTGCGCGACGTGGTCCATGAGTTGCAGACCCGCATCGCCGAACGCGGCGAGCTGGACAGCGTCAGCTTCGGCTTGGTGGGGTTCCGCAACAGCACCAAGAAAACCCCGGGCCTGGAATACGTCGCCAAGACCCTGATCACCCTGGAGCAGGGCCGTGACCCGCAACGCTTCCTGGACCTTGCGCGGCAGGTCAAGGCGTCAACGGTGTCCAGCCATTCGTTCAACGAGGATGCGTTTGCCGGGGTCATGGAAGCGGTGGAGGGCATGGACTGGTCCGGTTATGGCGGGCGCCTGATCCTGCTCGTTACCGACGCCGGTGCCTTGCGCAAGAACGATCCCTTTTCCACCACGCAGATGAACGAAGCCGAAGTGCGTCAGGCGGCTCTGGGCAAGCAAATCAAGATCTACGCCCTGCACCTGCTCAGCGACGCCGGCAAGAAAACCCACGCCGGTGCCCAGAGCCAATACCGCACCCTGACGGCCGACGCCAACCCGCAGATCGGTGACCTGTACATCCCCGTTGCAGGTGCGGATGTGCACAAGCTGGGCGAGCGGGTGGACGAGATCGGCTCGGTATTCGCCGACCTGGTGCACCAGGTGCGCAGCAACAAGGAACAGGCGGTTCCGCAGTTGGGCGCCGCACCGAGCCTGGCCGATAAATCGGCTGCGGTCGGCTACGCGATGCATATGGATTTCCTCGGACGCAAGGCCGCCAGCCAGGCACCGCAACTGGTCAGCGCCTGGACCGCCGACCGCGACCTGACCAACCCGGCGCTGCCGGCGTTCCAGGTCTGCGTGATGCTGACCAAGCTGCAACTCAACGACCTGCAGCAGTCGCTGAAACTGATCGTCGACGCGGCCCGCAAGACCCAGAGTTCGCCCAAGGATTTCTTCCAGGAAATCGCCAGTGCCAGTGCTTACATGAGCCGCGATCCCTCGGCTCTGCGCAAGGGTGGCAACCTCGCCGACGGCGGGGTCCTGGGCGAATACCTCGAAGGGCTGCCGTACCGCAGCAAGTCGCTGAGCATGACCCAGGATCTGTGGCTGTCCTTGAGCGTGGCCGAGCAGGAAGACTTCATCGACGAGCTGGATTCGAAAATCCGCCTCTATGAAACCTTCCACAACGACCTCGCCAACTGGGTACGCTTCGGCGATGCCGAGCCGGGCGATGCCCTGTACCGCGTTCCATTGTCGACCTTGCCATGATGCTGAGCCTGAGCGCAGTGCATAAAAGCCGGGGCACCGGCAGCCAACGCTATAGCCTGGTGATCCCACGGCTGCAGCTGCGTGCCGGTGAGCAATTGGCGCTGGTCGGTCCCAGCGGCTGCGGCAAGAGCACTTTGCTGGACATGCTGGCGCTGGTGCTGGCGCCGGATCAGGCCGGGCAGTTCGACTTTGCCCCTGCCGATACGACGCTGGACATCGCCCGGCTGTGGCGGGGCACCGAGCAAAGTACATTGGCGGAGCTGCGCAGCCGGCACTTGGGTTATGTACTGCAAACCGGCGGGTTGCTCGGATTCCTGGATGTGCGCGGCAACATCGAGTTGTCGCGCAAACTGCTCGGCTTGAAGGATGACGGCAGCGTGGCGCGCCTGGCCGGACAACTGGATATTGCCGATCAACTGGACAAGAAACCGGCGGACCTGTCCGTCGGCCAGCGCCAGCGGGTCAGTTGTGCCCGGGCCCTGGCCCACGGCCCACGGTTGCTGCTGGCGGATGAGCCGACGGCGGCCCTCGACCCGCTGAACGCCGAGCGGGTCATGCAATTGCTGGTGACCCAGGCCCGCGACAGCGGCGTGTGCTGCGTAGTTGCCACTCATGATGAAGCCCTGGCCCGCGCCAGCGGCTTGCAGGTGCGGCATATCAGTTGCCGTCGCGACATCGACGGCGGCGTCACCGCTACCCTTGGGGAGGCTTGCTGATGCGCGGCGCGCTGGTGGCTTCCCTGGCCTGGCAGGACTATCGCAACGACGCCTGGCTGTCGGCCTGCTCGGTGCTGGCGTTGGTGGCGGTGGTGGCGCCGCTGTTGGTGCTGTTCGGGCTGAAGTTCGGCCTGATCAGCAGCCTGACCGAGCGCCTGCAGAGCGATCCGGCCACTCGGGAAATCATTCCCCTGGGCGGCGGCCGCTTCAGCGCCGAGTTCATCGAGCAGTTGGGCCAGCGCAACGATGTATCGTTCGCCTTGCCGCGCACCCGGCAGATCGCTGCAACGGCGGACCTGAACAACGCGACGGCGGCGGTCACCGTCGAAATGATTCCCACCGCCGCCAACGACCCCTTGCTCGAGCACCTGCCGTTGCCCCAAGGGCTGGATGAAGTGGTGCTCAGCCAGACCGCTGCCGAAAAGCTCGGCGCCAAGGCCGGCGATTGGTTGCAGGCCAGTTTCGGTCGGCAGGTGGCCGGTCGCAGTGAGGCGCAGCGGACCCGGGTCCGGGTGCTGCACGTATTGCCGCTGCAAGCCTTTGCCCGTGATGGGCTGTTCGCGCCGCTGGCCTTGCTGGAAGCGGCTGAGGACTACCGCGACGGGCGTGCCGTGCCCGCGTTCGGCTGGCCGGGCGATGCGGTGGGTGTGGCCGGGCAGCGCGTCTATCCGGCGTTTCGCTTGTACGCCCGCAGTCTCGCTGATGTGGAACCGCTGCGGCAGTATTTCGCGGCGCAGAATCTTTTGGTGTCGACCCAGGCCCAGACCATCGCACAAGTGCAATCGTTGAGCCGCAACCTGTCGATCGTGTTCTGGATCATCGCCGGGTTGGCATTGGCGGGGGCGTTCGCGGCAATTTTTGCCGGGGCGCTGGCGGCGGTCGAGCGCAAGCGGCGCGAGCTGTCGGTGTTGCGCCTGCTGGGAGTGTCCACCGCCGCACTGCTGCTGTTCGTG
Organism: Pseudomonas corrugata; assembly: GCF_001269905.1. GTDB lineage: Bacteria > Pseudomonadota > Gammaproteobacteria > Pseudomonadales > Pseudomonadaceae > Aquipseudomonas > Aquipseudomonas corrugata. Next base: position 302,813 of record NZ_LHVK01000007.1, read on the forward strand.
GTACTGCAAGCGCTGTACAGCGCAACCCTCGCGGCTCTGCTGAGTGCCGGGTTGTACGGCTTGGCGCAGTCGGGCCTGAATCATTTATTTGCACAGATGCCGGGCGAGTACGCCAGCCATCTGCTGTTGCGTCACTACACCCTGGCCCTGGTGGCCGTGCTTGGCGTCAGTGCCGTGGCGGCAGCCTGTGGCGGCTGGCGGGTGGCGCGCATCCAGGCCTCTGAAGGAATTCGTGATGTATAAGTTACTGGGCGCCGCCGTGGCGCTGAGCCTGGCCAGTCTGGCCGCTCTGAGCAACATCGCAAGCGCCGATGAAGGCAGCGACAAACTGGACAACCCCAAACCGTTGCCCGATGACGTCAGCCTGCCGCTGCCGTGTGACGGGCAGATGGTGTTCCGTTACGTCTACATTCTCGCCCAGGGCACCCTGGACGATCGCGAGATCAACCTGGGCTACCCGTTCAGCGAAGGTGAGGCGGGCTACAAGCAGTCGTTCATTTCCGGCTATCGGCGCGATTTCATCAACGGCCAGTTCACCCTCAAGGACCTGCCCAAGGACTGGAACAAAACCATCACGCCGTTGATGCCCAAGACCGACGCCCAGACCCCGCTCAAGCCGATGCTGTATTTCATCGGCAAATACGAAGTCACCGCGCGCCAGTACGCCCAGGTCATGGCCCAGGCGCAGTCCCTGGCCAGCGGCGAACCCGCACCGGCCTGCGAAGCCCTGCAAACCGAGCTTCCCCAGGGCATGGCTGGGCGCTTGCCCAAGGTAAAGCTGTCGAAGTTCGAGGCAGAACGTTTCTCGGCGGTGTACAGCGCCTGGCTGATGAAATACCACAAGGACCTGCTGCCGGTGAGCGGTCGCGGCACCTCCGCCGAAGACGGCGGGCTGGGTTTCGTGCGCCTGCCCACCGAAGTCGAGTGGGAATTCGCCGCCCGTGGCGGGCAGGCCGTCAGCCGCCAGGATCTGGAAGGCCGCCTGTTCCCACGACGTCTGGAAGGCAGTGAAAGCGACGGGCCACTGGCCGATTGGGCGGTGTTCAACCAAGTGGCCGGCGGCACTGGCCAGGCGGCGCGACTGCTGCCCATCGGCACCAAGTTGCCGAACCCCATCGGCCTGTTCGACGTGATCGGCAACGCTGCCGAGATGGTCCAGGAGTCCTTCCAACTGGTGCATTCCGGACGGCGCCAGGGCGCCTACGGCGGTTTTGTGGTCAAGGGCGGTAACTACCTGGAAGGCGAGGGTACGCTGTTTACCGGCATGCGCCGCGAATACCCCTTGTTCGCTGCCGACGGCACCGAGCAGAGCAACGAGACCACCGGCTTCCGGGTGGCGATCGGTGCGTTGTCGGCACCGCGTTCGCGCTACAAGGAACTGTTCGCCCAATGGCAGAAAGAAGGTCGCCTCGCGTCCCTGACCGATGCCATCGACGACGCCCAGGATCCGACCAAGCGCCTGGACAGCATCATCGCCGCCAGCGTCGACCCGCGCTTGCAAGCCGAGCTGGGGCTGGTCAACGAAGAGCTCAAGCGCAACGTCTCGCTCATCGCCCAGCAGCGCGAGGAAGCGGCCGGCAACCTGATCCAGTCGGCGGCCCTGGTGGCCGAGACCGTCAACAACTACAACATCCGCCTGACCAATCTGCAGCGCAGTCACCAGGCAGCGGTGGACGCCAAGGACGATGCCAGCGCGCAACTGTTCGCCACGGCCATCGACAACGGCCGCAGCGCGCTCGATGGCGCGGTGGCGATTTATATCGACAACCTGGCGACCGGCACGCGTTACACCGATGCCGTGATCCAGGCGCAGTTTCAACGCATCAAGGAGGAGATGGAGCGCAAGCCGGTGTTGGGCAAGAGCCTGGTGGCGCGCGCGACTTTATTCGTTCGTCATGTCGGGGAATATCGTCAACAAAAACGAGCCGACCCGGCGGCGATATTGAAGCAATTGCTGGCAACGAGCGCCCTGAGGTCTTGAGCGTTCAATGTTGGCAAGCTTGGAGGGAACTCAGGCGGCGTCGGGCCGTGATGAGTTGGTCAAAACTTAAAAGAGAACACAACTATGCTTTTCTCCCGTAAACCTTCTACTTCGGTTTCCAAGCGTCACTTGCTGATGGTCGCTGTCGGCTTCAGCACCGTACTGACAGGTTGCGCGACGTCGCCGACGTCCAAGGTCGCATCGAGCACCAAGGTCGAGTACTACCCGAACTGCTACGAGCCGGTGCAGCACCTGCGCGCTACCGAGGGCGACATGACCAAGTCGGTGATCACCGGCGCAGCCGTGGGCGCGGTGGGCGGAGCGCTGCTGGGTGCCCTCTCTGGCGATTCCGATAAGCGTGGACGCAATGCTGCCATCGGCGCAGCAGGCGGTGCCCTGGCGGGCGGCGCAGTGGGTTACTACAACGAGCGCCAGAAGCAGATCGCCGATGACAACCAGCGCATCGCCTCCTACGCCGCCGACGTCAACAAGAGCGTGAGCGACATCGACCGTAGCACCGCCTATGCCAAGTCTTCGCAGCAGTGCTACCAGAGCGCCTTTACCAAACTGGTCGCCGACCGCAAAGCCAAGACCGTCAACGATACCGAAGGCCGCAAGCGCCTGGCGGAAATCGTCGCTGGCCTGAAAGAGTCCAACGACCTGATCGTCGCGGTCAACGGCAAAGCCTCCGAAGACCTGAACAACTACACCCAGGCCTACGAGAAAGACCTGCAGCAAGTGGGCGTGCAGCGCACTGACGTGGTCACCGTGGCAACCGCCGAAACCACCCCAGTCGTAACCACCAAGACCAAGAAAGCCGTGAAACCGGCGAAAAAACGTGTTTTGCCAACCGTGCCGAAAGAAGCGGTCACCACCGAGAAAACCCTGCAGACCGCCAAGGCCAAGCAGGATGAAAGCAAGCAGGTCGCCAGCGCCGGCACCACTCAGGTCAACAGCATGTGCAAAAACCCGGACCTGGGCGACTGGGCACCGGTTCCTTGCCCGAATGTTTGATTGAGTGATTGCTGCTGATCATTTGATCACTGCATAAACCCTGTGGGAGCGAGCCTGCTCGCGATGGCGTCGGTTCAGTTGGCTTCAATGTCGACTGGTCCTCCGCCATCGCGAGCAGGCTCGCTCCCACAGTTGTTTTGTGTTGGCCGCAGTATCCGCGTTATCCCCGATTCCCTTGTGGGAGCGAGCCTGCTCGCGATGGCGGTCTTGCGTCGAGTACATATCCATTGCTGCGGTAACGGCCACTTAGGGTTCGGCCCTTACGGCTGCTCACTTTTTTTCAGACGCCAAAAAAAGTAAGCAAAAAAGGCTTGGCCCCACCACTCGGTGCCTCGCCTAGGCTCGGCATGCCCTCACTCCGGCATTGCTCCGTGGGCCCGCCGCGAAGGGCCATCCATGGCCCAGCGCGGCTATCCCGGCATCCATGCCGGGATGCCCACTGCGCAATGCCTGCGTTCGGCCGTCGTGGTTAATGGGGCCCGAAGATCAAAAGCAAAGCAAAGCAAAGCAAAGCAAAGCAAAGCAAAGCAAAGCAAAAGCAAGGCGGCCTTATAGCCGACCTGTCACTTTCGGCTGTGGAGTTGAACCTGTGGGAGCAAAGCTTGCTCGCGATAGCGTCGGTTCAGTTGGTATCGCTGCCGACTGACACCCCGCCATCGCGAGCAGGCTCGCTCCCACAGTTGTTTTGTGTTGGCCGCAGTATCCGCGTTATCCCCGATTTCCTTGTGGGAGCGAGCCTGCTCGCGATGGCGGTCTTGCGTCGAGTACATATCCATTGCTGCGGTAACGGCCACTTAGGGTTCGGCCCTTACGGCTGCTCACTTTTTTTCAGACGCCAAAAAAAGTAAGCAAAAAAGGCTTGGCCCCACCACTCGGTGCCTCGCCTAGGCTCGGCATGCCCTCACTCCGGCATTGCTCCGTGGGCCCGCCGCGAAGGGCCATCCATGGCCCAGCGCGGCTATCCCGGCATCCATGCCGGGATGCCCACTGCGCAATGCCTGCGTTCGGCCGTCGTGGTTAATGGGGCCTGAAGATCAAAAGCAAAGCAAAAGCAAGGCGGCCTTATAGCCGACCTGTCACTTTCGGCTGTGGAGTTGAACCTGTGGGAGCAAAGCTTGCTCGCGATAGCGTCGGTTCAGTTGGTATCGCTGCCGACTGACACCCCGCCATCGCGAGCAGGCTCGCTCCCACAGTTGTTTTGTGTTGGCCGCAGTATCCGCGTTATCCCCGATTCCCTTGTGGGAGCGAGCCTGCTCGCGATGGCGGTCTTGCGTCGAGTACATATCCATTGCTGCGGTAACGGCCACTTGGGGTTCCGCCCTTACGGCGGCTCACTTTTTTTCAGACGCCAAAAAAAGTAAGCAAAAAAGGCTTGGCCCCACCACTCGGCACCTCGCCTAGGCTCGGTGTGCCCTCACTCCGGCATTGCTCCGTGGGCCCGCCGCGAAGGGCCATCCATGGCCCAGCGCGGCTATCCCGGCATCCATGCCGGGATGCCCACTGCGCAATGCCTGCGTTCGGCCGTCGTGGTTAACGGGGCCCGAAGATCAAAAGCAAAGCAAAGCAAAAGCAAGGCGGCCTTATAGCCGACCTGTCACTTTCGGCTGTGGAGTTGAACCTGTGGGAGCAAAGCTTGCTCGCGATGGCGCCAGTCCTGCCGAGATTACCCCGCCGCCGTCTCCTGCGCTTCCAGACGATCCAGCGCCCGCTCCACCAACAACTGAACCCCATCGGCCATGCGACTGATCGCCAGGGCAATGCAACGGCGCGAGTCGTCGACATCATCGGCCAGGTCGGCGGCGATGGTGCTGATCGATTGCAGGTCTTCGGAGGCATTGGCCAGTAGGGTTTCGGTGTCGATGTGGGGGGCGACAATGAAGAGCTGGTGCTTGTCGGCTTCAGGCGGGGAGGGTTGGGGGTTGAGGTAGTAATCGAGGGCGCGGGTGGCGGCGTCTTCGTGTTTTTTGGCTTCGGAGGCTTCGACGCGGGACTTTGCCGGGTTCGGCGGATTCGGAGTGACTTTGAACATGGTTGGTTTTCCAATGGAGAACCACTTTGAACCGCTTGCACGCGATTGAAGGTGGCAGCTGTGAGCGAGTGTGCAAGACCGGGTAAAGCCAACCAAACCCCGGCAGACTTCAAGAGTCTCCCGAACACAGCCGCCATAGAACACAGGCACGAACGCGCCTTGAATCGACGGAGGCATTTTGAGGTGGCTGTTTTACTCGGACTTGCACGTCCGTGTCACCGTTTTTTGCGATGACGAACAAAGGTTATCGGTGCCTCGGCACACTGCCTAGTTCATGAACAGCCCGGCGTTTTGCAGGAAATATCCGAAGCGGCTGACGAAAATGAAAGCCGAGGCATTTATCTGTAAGACGTGACTTAGCAGTCATCTTGCAAGAAAAGCTATTCATCTCCGGTCAAATCGATCAGATGATGGCGTTTAGCCGAAGAACCGCTAAACTGCGCCAGCCATTCATCTTTCTTCGAGACGTTGCCCATGAAATTTCGTTTCCTGCTGTGGATGCTGGGCTTGCTGATGGGCAAGGCCAGTCGGACCAATCCAGCGTTTCAGCAACAATTGGGCGACAAGGAACTCGTGTTCCAGCTGCAAACCCTGGACGGCAAGGTCGCCCGGCATTTCACCGTGAAGAATCAACGCATCACCAGCCACTCCGGCACTTACCCAACCCCGGCCTTCGCCATCGCCTTCAAGGACGCCGCCTACGGCTTCGCCACGATGCAGGCCAAGAACAAGCAACTGGCGTTCATGAACGGGATTCAGGAGAAGTCGATCCAGATCAAGGGCAACCCGGCGCTGGTGATCTGGTTCCAGGGGTTGATGCGGTATCTGAAGCCGAAGAAGGCGAAAGCCTAGCGACTGCCTTTGTGGCGAGGGGATTTATCCCCGTTGGGCTGCAAAGCAGCCCCAACAAGGTTGGATGCAATCAGCCTGACACACCCGGCATACAGATTTTAGGGCTGCTACGCAGCCCAGCGGGGATAAATCCCCTCGTCACAAAGACTCGGTGACGCAGTGACCCGGTGTGGCCTTCAGCCATGGAACTGCGAAGCCAACTCCCGCAGCAACACTTCAGCTTCCAGCACTTTGCTGACCACATCGTTAGCCTTCTCCCGCGTCAAGCCCACACGCTCGAGCAGTGCATCGGGAATCTCTTCGTCCGGGCCTGAGCCGACGCTACGGGCCCGCAGCAGGCGCACGGCCAGGCATACCAGGTTCGGGTAGGCGGCATAGTCGCCGTCGTAGTGCGGGTCGTGCTGGAAGCGCAGGGCGGTGGCCAGTTCGTCGGGCATGTCCCAGTAACGCATCAGCCAGGCGCCGATCTGTTCGCGGCTGATGCCCAGCAGGTGTTGTTCCACGTAGCTGTGGCACAGGTGCGGGTTGACCTCCAGGTGGCGGCAGATCAACGAGAAGTGCGGCGGGAACACGTGGGCCAGCAGCAAGTAGCCGAAATTGTGCAGCAGGCCGGACAGGTACGTCAGGCCGCCTTCCGGGCGCTGAGCACGGGGCATGGCGCGGGTCAGGCCTTCGATGACGGCGGCGGTGTAGATCGACTGCTGCCAGTACGGCGTGGCGTGCTGCGGGTGGTCCTTGGGCAGGCTCAGGGTCTTGCCCAGGGCGAGGCCCAGCGCCAGGTTGATCACCAGGTCGAAGCCCAGCACCCGGACGATGGCGTCTTCCACCGAACGGATCTTGCCCGGCGAGGCGTAGTAGGGCGATGCCGCCCAGCTCACCACCTGCGCGGCCAGGGCCGGGTCGGTTTCGACGACACCGGTGATGTCGTCGATGGTGGCGTCAGGGTCGACCCGCAGCTTGATGATTTTTTGCGCGGTTTCCGCCAGCGGCGGGATTTCGATGGTTTCTTCCAGTCGTTGCTGGATCCGGCGCGCGGTGAAAGCCTGTACAGCCTGGGTGATTTCCGCGCGGTCGTCGTGCGGGCGGTCCAGGTTTGGGGTGACATTGCTCACGGGCTCGCCGAACGTCGCGGCGCTGGCCTTGGTGAGCATGCTCTTGAAGGCCTCGCTGGTGATTTCCAGCAGCACCCCCGGCTCACCCGAATGGATCAGCAGCTTGGGCTCGCGCAGCAGGCTTTCTTCGTACAGACACGGCGAGCTGGTCAGCGCCGGCAGGCCGGGTAGCAGGCTCAGGTTGTGTTTGCCGAGCATGCGCTCCAGGCGTTCGGTCGGTACTGCCGTGAGTTTGCGACCGGTGAGTTCGGCCAGGCGGTTGAGGTCCAGGAGCTGGCTTTGTGGAAACAGCACCATGAGCGCGCCTACGGCGTCGTGCAGCAGAACCGCCTGTACTTTGCGGGCGGGATTCAGGCTCGGTCGTTCGGTCACTTCGTCAAAGCCGATGCCTAATTTCTCGAGCAGCTGCCGAATCACTGACGGAGCGTGCGGAATTTCGGGGGCGAGGGCAGCTTCAGTCATGGTCTGTATCCGTTTTCCTACAAGTCGAGCAGTATAACCAGCTTGCCGAGGCAGGTGCGCCCGGAAACTGCGAGCATGCTCACACTTGGCCGTATTGCTGCCCGTGGCGCAGCCAGCGGTCCAGCAGCGGGCTGACGTGGTCGGGCCAGCGTTCCAGCAGAGCCTGGGCGGCGTCGCGTACCGCAGGGAGCAGATCGGCGTCGCGCATCAGGTCGGCTACCTTGAATTGAAGCAGACCGGTCTGGCGCGTGCCGAGCATTTCACCTGGGCCGCGCAACTCGAGGTCTTTTTCGGCGATGACGAAACCGTCATTGGTTTCACGCATGATACCCAGGCGCTGGCGGCCGATCTGCGACAGCGGCGGGTGATACAGCAACACGCAATGGCTGGCGGCGCTGCCCCGGCCGACCCGACCGCGTAGCTGGTGCAGCTGCGCGAGGCCCAGGCGCTCGGGGTTTTCGATAATCATCAGGCTGGCGTTGGGCACGTCCACACCGACTTCGATCACCGTGGTGGCGACCAGCAATTGCAGGGCTCCGGCCTTGAATTCGGCCATGACGGCGGCTTTTTCGGCGGGTTTCATGCGGCCGTGGATCAGCCCGACCTTCAACTCACCGAGGGCGGCGGTGAGGTCTTCGTAAGTGGTTTCGGCGGCCTGACAGGTCAGCTCTTCGGATTCCTCGATCAACGTGCAGACCCAGTAGGCCTGCCGCCCCTCGGCGCAGGCGCTGCGCACCCGTTCGATCACTTCGACCCGCCGGGTATCGGTGACCAGCACGGTATTGACCGGGGTGCGTCCGGGGGGCAGTTCGTCGAGGATCGAGGTGTCGAGGTCAGCGTAGGCGCTCATGGCCAAGGTGCGCGGAATCGGCGTGGCGGTCATGATCAACTGATGCGGGCACATCCGCCCGCCCACGCCTTTCTGCCGCAGGGCCAGGCGTTGTTGCACGCCGAAGCGGTGCTGTTCGTCGATGATCACCAGGGCCAGGTTCTTGAACTGCACCTCGTCCTGGAACAGCGCATGGGTGCCCACCACCATCGGTGCGCCTTCGGCGATCTGCGCCAGGGCGGCGATGCGGTTCTTGCCCTTGAGCTTGCCCGCCAGCCAGGCGACTTCGATGCCCAAGGGTTCGAGCCAGCGCTGGAAGGTGATGAAATGCTGCTCGGCGAGAATCTCGGTGGGCGCCATCAGCGCCACCTGGTAACCGGCCTCCAGGGCCTGGAGCGCGGCGAGTGCGGCGACCACCGTCTTGCCGGCACCCACGTCGCCCTGGATCAGCCGCAGCATTGGCTCGGGCTGGCTCAGGTCATAGGCGATTTCATTGCCGACCCGTTGCTGGGCTCCGGTTGGCGTGAAGCCCAGGTTGGCCAGGTAGCGCGCCGGCAGGTCCCGGGCCTTGGGCATGGCCGGGGCGCGCAGCGAACGCAGGCTTTCGCGCAGGCGTTGTTGCGACAGTTGGTGGGTCAGCAGCTCTTCGAAGGCCAGCCGGTGCTGGGCCCAGTGATGACCGAGGGCCAGTTCCTCGACATCGGCATCGGCTGGCGGGTGGTGCAGGTAACGAATCGCATCGGCCAGCGGTGCCAGTTGATAGTCTCGGGCCAGTTCCTTGGGCAGCCAGTCGGGCAGGCTGCTGGGGCCCAGCAGGGTCAGGGTCTGCTGGCAGAGCTGGCGCAAGCGTTGCTGAGTCAGGCCCTCGGTGAGCGGATAGACCGGGGTCAGGGTTTCGTCCACCGGCGGCGGTTCGTCGCCGGTGATGGCGCGGTATTCCGGGTGATAGATCTCCAGCCCCGACGCACCGGGCCGCGCCTCGCCGTAGCAACGCACGCGGGTGCCCCGCTTGAGGCCTTCCTTCTGTGCATTGCTGAAGTGATAGAAGCGCAAGCTGAGCCCGCCGGTGCCGTCCTGCAGGCGCACCACCAGGCTACGGCGGCGGCCCATGACCACGTCGGCGCCGCTCACGGTGCCTTCGATCACCGCATCCTGCCCCGGCCGCAGATGGCCAATGGGCACCACGCGAGTGCGGTCCTGGTAACGCAGGGGCAGGTGGAACAGCACGTCCTGGAGGTTTTCCAGGCCGACCTTGGCCAGTTTCTCGGCCATGGCTTCACCGACACCCTTGAGTGTCGTGACCGGGACTTTGGACAACTCAGTCATGGCCGAGGCTTACTTGACCGAAGGCGGCTTGGCCACGGAGCACAGGCGGATCGAGTCAGCGAGGATCTCGATGGCCTTGGGCCGCGGGAAGCTGGCGCGCCAGGCAATGGCAACGGTACGGAACGGCACGGGCGCCGTCATCGGGCGGACTTCGATCACCCCAGGGGCGTAGTGGTGGCTGTCCACCGCCGACAACGGCAGGATCGAAATGCCCAGGCCCGAGGCGACCATGTGGCGGATGGTTTCCAGGGAACTGGATTCCACCGTGGTGTGCTTGGCGCCTTCGCTGCCCTTGGTCAGGGTCGGGCAAGCCTCAAGCACCTGGTCGCGGAAACAGTGGCCCTCGCCGAGCAACAGCAGGCTCTTGTCATTGAGCAGGCCGGCGTCGATGGACTTTTTCTGGGTCCAGGGATGCTGGGCTGGCATCAGCACGTAAAACGGTTCGTCATAGAGCGGCAGGGTCAACACGTCGGCTTCGTTGAAGGGCAGGGCGATGATGATCGCGTCCAGCTCGCCGTTACGCAGCTTGTCCCGCAGCACGTGGGTGAAGTTTTCTTCGATGTACAACGGCATCTGCGGGGCAACCCGGTGCAGTTGCGGGATCAGGTGCGGGAACAGGTACGGGCCGACGGTGTAGATGGCGCCGACTTTCAACGGAGCGGTCAGCTGGTTCTTGCCGGCCTGGGCCAGCTCGCGGATGCCCTGGGCCTGCTCAAGCACTTTCTGCGCCTGGGCAACGATGCCCTCGCCCACCGGCGTCAGGCGCACGGCGCTCTTGCTGCGCTCGAAAATCAGCACGCCGAGTTCATCTTCGAGCTTTTTCACACCGACCGACAGCGTCGGCTGGCTGACATGGCAACGCTCGGCCGCATGGCCAAAGTGCTGCTCTTGGGCGAGGGTCACGATGTAGCGTAATTCTGTGAGGGTCATGGCGAGCGTCCGTGAAGTTGCAAACCAAGCATACCGGCTGCAATCGATAGACGCACGTTATCAGACAGAGGGCGCGGTGTGACACTGTCCAATGTGTCTATGGCGAAGGGATTTGGCTTGTGGTGAGGGATTTATCTTGTGGCGAGGGGATTTATCCCCGCTGGGGCGCGCAGCGCCCCTCAACCTACCTCTCTGTGCCAGGCACACCGCTTTGGGGCCGCTGCGCAGCCCAGCGGGGATAAATCCCCTCGCCACAATGAAGCAGCCCCGTTCTGTCGCAGGGGCTTTCAGGGGGGGCTCAGCGCCGACGCTTCTCGATGGAATACACAAACGGCGCGACGATTTCGACGGAGCCATTGGTCAGCATTTCGGCCGGCGGCTTGGGCAGCGGCTGGGCGTCACGGATCATGTCCAGGGTGGCCTTGTCCAGGGACTCCGTGCCGGCGCTGTCCACCAGTTTGAACGACAGCACGTTACCTTGAGCGTCTACCACGAAGCGCAGGCGGTTGGTGCCTTCCTTGTTCATCTGCCGGGCCCTGAGCGGGTACTTCTTGTACTTGGCCAGGTGCGTCAGTAGCTTGCCTTGCCAACTGGCCTTGGCTGCCATTTGCGCAGGCGACGGACCAGGGGCCGGTTGCGCGGACTTCTCGGTCGGGGCCTGGGTCGGCTGGGTGTCGCTCGGCTTCTTCTCCGACGGCTCTTCCTTGGGCGGCTCCGGCTTTTTCTCCTCCACGGGCTTGGGCTTGGGTGGTTGAGGTTTGGGCTTGGGCTTGACCGGCTTGGGCACGGAGATCTCCGGCTTCGGCGCTTCGGCGACTTTCGGCAATGGCAGTTCTTCAACCGGCTCCGGTGGCCGCGGCGGCGTGACGACTTTCGGCGGTGCCGGCGGTGGTGGAGCCGGCAGCGGTGCCAGCTCGACCATCATGGCCTGGGGCGGCAATTCGATGGGCGGGCGCGATGTCCAGTTCAGCGCCAGCGCGATGGCGAGCGCATGCACGCCCAACACCACCGCCAGACTAGCCCCGTAACGCGTCAGCTTTTGGCGCGTATTGATCATTTTTTCGGCGCCGTCTCGAGTCCGACCAGGCCGACCTTCAAGTAGCCGGCACCGCGCAGGGCGTCCATCACACTCATCAGGTCGCCGTAGTCCACACCCTTATCGGCCTGGAAGAAGATCGTCGTGTCCTTCTTGCCCTGGGTCTTGGCATCGAGGGTGGCACCGAGGGTTTCGGCCTTGACCTCGTCTTCGCCCAGAAACAGGCGCTGGTCGGCCTTGACGCTGAGGAACACTGGTTTTTCTGGACGCGGCGATGGCTTGGCCGTCGACGCCGGGAGATCAACCTTGATGTCCACGGTCGCCAGCGGAGCGGCCACCATGAAGATGATCAGCAGCACCAGCATCACGTCGATGAACGGCGTGACGTTGATTTCGTGGTTCTCGGCCAGATCGTCGTCTGCGCCTTCCTTCAAATGCAGGCCCATGGCTGTTTACCCCACTTTCACCATGTGCGGTTGCGAGCTGCGCTCGGGGGGCTGGTGGTCGAGGTCGCGGCTGACCAGCAGCAGCACTTCGGCCGAAGCGTCGGACACCTGGGCCTTGTAGCCGGCGATGGAGCGAGCGAACACGTTGTAGATGACCACGGCAGGAATGGCCGCCACCAGCCCGAGGGCGGTTGCCAGCAACGCTTCGGCAATGCCGGGGGCGACGACGGCAAGGTTGGTAGTCTGGGTCTTGGCGATGCCGATGAAGCTGTTCATGATGCCCCACACGGTGCCGAACAGGCCCACGAACGGCGCCGTGGAACCGATGGTGGCGAGTACGCCGGTGCCGCTGCTCATGTTGCGACCGCAGGCAGCCACCAGGCGCTCGAGGCGGAAGCTCACGCGTTCCTTGATGCCTTCCTTCTCGCGGCTGTTGGTCGACAGGCGCATTTCTTCGAGCGCGTCGTGCACCAGCAGGTTGGCCAGGGTGCCTTCCTTCGCCGCCGTGGCGCTGGCTTCCTTGAGGGTGGTGGCTTTCTTCAGGGCCGCGATTTCACCGCGCAAGCGACGCTTGGCGCCCATCAGCTCGAAGCCCTTGGCGATCCAGATGGTCCAGGTGATGATCGAAGCGATCGCCAGGCCAATCATCACCAGTTTCACGATGATGTCGGCGTTCTGGTACATGCCCCATGGGGACAGGTCGTGGGCCATGCCCAGGGAGTTGTCGTCCTTCTGCTCTTCTCCCAGATGCTTCATGGCTTCACCGAATTCAGCCAGCGCCTTTTGTGTTTCGGGCGAGAGGGCCGAGGTATCGACGCTGCCGTCAGGGTTTCTCGGTACGTCTGCCTGGGTGTTCGCGGCGGGTTCGTTGGCGGCTGCAGGGATGGCGGCGTCGGCGAACGCGGCAGCAGGCGGCAGCAACAGGCTGAAAAACAGCGCTGCCACGGCGCCCCAGGCGCGAGGTCGGTTGGTTGGCGAAGCGGAGGATAGAGAGCGTTTCATGCTGGCCGGACCTGAGAGGAAAAGAAGTCGATGTTCTTCCAGGCCTCGTGAGGCCGAGAACAAAAGTGGGGTGCATTATTGCAAGTAATTCTTGTTAGCAAAAGTAATAGAGTATCTTTTTTTCCTGCATTCCTAGCCGCCCGCCTCTTGCGCGCGCTAGTCTGCGGCTTTATCCAGAGGAGATCCTGATGTCCGCGTCTTCTGTTTTGATCGCCGGTTGCGGTGATATTGGCGGCCGCCTCGCCAGCCAGTTGCTGGCCGAACATTGGCAGGTCTATGGCTTGCGACGCTCGGTTTCGAGCCTGCCGGCGGGGGTTATCGGGGTGGCGGGGGATTTGTTCAGCGCGCAATGCCCAGCCGCTTGGCCGACCGGGCCGCTGGATTACCTGGTGTACAGCGCCGCCGCCACCGAGCATGACGAAGCGGGCTATCGGGCCGCCTACATTGAAGGGTTACAACATGTGTTGGGCTGGTTGAAGCAGCATGGCCAGCAGCCCAAACGGTTGCTGTTCGTGTCCAGCAGCAGCGTATACGGACAGAAAGCGGGGGAGTGGGTCGATGAAACCTCGCCCACCGAGGCCGGCGGTTATTCCGGCCGGTTAATGCTTGAAGCCGAGCAACTGGCCCTCGACAGCGGCATCCCGGCCAGCCGCGTGCGCCTGACCGGCATCTACGGCCCGGGCCGCGAATGGCTGTTGAGCCAGGTGCGCCAAGGCTATCGCGTGGTGGTCGATCCGCCGCTGTACGCCAACCGCATCCATGCCGACGACGCCGCAGGCCTGCTGGCGTTTCTGCTGGAGGCGGATCGCCAGGGCAAAACTCTCGACGACTGCTACATCGGCGTCGACGACGCCCCCGCCGCGCTCGCCGAGGTCGTGGGCTGGCTGCGCGAATACATGGGCGTCACCGAATGGGCCGAAGACGCCAGTGTGCGCCGCGCCGGCAGCAAGCGCTGCAGCAATGCCCGGGCCAAAGCCCTGGGCTGGACTCCGCGCTACCCGAGCTTTCGCGAAGGCTATGCGGCGATTCTGGAAGGGCGTTGCTGAAAGGCCAGTGAGCCAAACGCAAACCCCCTGTGGGAGCGAGCCTGCTCGCGATGAGGCCGTAGCAGTCAACACTGATGTCGACTGACAGATCGCTTGCGCGGGCAGGTTTTTGAGGTCGGTTGGCAGGTATTGCATCTCGTCCCACCCCCTCACCACCAGGACGAAACACTCCCCAGGGCATCACGCAACTGAGCCGCGCCGATATTGCGTCGCCCCGGGTCGAGCGCCAGGGCCGTTCGGAATGCTGGCCAGCAGCGCCTGGGCAGGTTGGGCGGGGCCTTGAGCTCACGTTCCAGTCCGTCATCGCGGGCCTGGGTCGAAGGTACGCGGCGGAATGGATGCCTGCCGCCCACCAGTTCATACAACACGCAAGCCACGCCATAGACATCGGCACCCGTCGACAGCGGCGAGCCGTCCAACAGTTCAGGCGCGGCATAGCCTGGGGTCCAGGCGTTGAGGCGATTGCGATTCAGGTGGGGCAGGTCTTTCAAGGGGCCTTCTGTTGCCAGGCCCAAGCCGAAATCGAACAGGCGCACGCCGTCTTCGCTCAGCATTACATTGCTTGGTTTCACATCGCCGTGCAGAACACCTCGGCGATGGATGTAGGCCAAAGCATCAAGCAGGGGCACGGCAATCGCGCGCCATTCATGCCAAGGCAATCCGAGAGGGCGCTCGCAGAGCAGTTTGTCCAGGGTCAGGCCGCGCATCAGGTCCATGGTGATGAAAGCCCGTTGCCGGTTCGCATCCACTTCGAAGGTGTAGGGACGCAGCAGGTTCGGATGATGCAATCGTCGGGTCAGGGTGAATTCGCTGTAGAGCAGGGCACTGGCGTCGGGGGACTCATCAACGTCCTCATTGAGCATTTTCAGTGCAATGTACGGATCAGGGTCGCTGTATTGCTCTTGCAGCAGGTCTCGTGCGCGGTACACAACACCCATGCCACCAGCACCGAGCAGGTGTTCAAGGCGATAGCGTCCCGCGAGGACGTCCGGCATTTCGCCGATGCACCGTTGTCCTGGCGGCTTGGCAGATGGACGACCAGCGAACGCGACATACGTGGACTGAGGGGGCGGGGGTGCTTCAGGAAGTGTCACTGTGTAATCACCACAGCCGTCAGGTTATCCCGTGCCGAGCCGTGCAGTACCTGTTCAAACAGATAATCCAGCGCCATCTGTGGTGAGGCCAGGCTTAGCCCATCTCCCAGGGTTTGGCCGGTGAGGTCCTGATGCAAGCCGTCACTGCACAGCAAAAACGTGTCGCCGGGCTGAACGTCCAGTTCCAGCACTTCCAGTGTCAGCTCTGGCGCGGCGCCCACCGCACGGGTCAACGCTTTGGCCGCGGGATGGGCGCTGGCCTCGTCGACGCTCAGGTGTTGCTTGCTGATCAGTTGTTGTTGCAACGAGTGGTCCTTGGATAGTTGGTACAACCGTCGACCACGCCATAGGTAACAACGACTGTCGCCTGCCCAGATGCACGCACCCCGATCACCTTCCAGGAGCAATACCACTACGGTGCTGCCCATGATGGCGGGATGCTGTTCGGCGGTGATGGTCAGTTCCTGGCTGAGTCGTCGATTGGTCCAGCGCAGGCATTGGCGCACGGCCTTGGAACGCTCCCTCAGGTCTTGGTGCAGCGGCAGCGCCGCCAGGTTGGCGACAATCAACTGACTGGCGATATCACCGCCGCCATACCCACCCATCCCGTCGGCTACCGCCCACAACCCCTGCTGCGGGTAGTCGAGAAAGGCATCCTCGTTGCGTGACCGGAGTTTGCCAGGGTCCGTGCGCGCCGCGCTGCGCCAGGTATCTGCGCCATGCATCAGAGCTGTACCGGCATTCGGAATGTACGCAGTGCGCTCATGTCGAAAGGGTTTGGCGTGCGTTGGCTCATCAACAGGAAGTTGGCCCGCAGGCCCCCCAGGTCTGCCTTGAGCACCCGTACGTCGCGTCCGGTCAGGTATTCGGTTTCCATCAGGTCAAAGAGACGAAACAGCGACCACGGTCCGGTGTTTTTCTCGATGCCCACGCCGCGCCCGACCCATTTTTCCAGTACCAGGGCGGCCCGACCGTCTTGCGCGTCACTCGGCCAGGTGAACGCTATGGGCAGGATCGGGCCGTGACGGTACTCAAGCGCCTTGTCACCGAAGCGGAATTCGGAGCGGCTCACTGCCGGGTCGAGCGTGTACGGCTCAAGTTTGAACTGTACCTGCGGCTCGGCCGGGTTCTCGGCGAAAAAACTCCGGCGGATGGTGTGCGCCGCGGTCAGTTGATCCAGGAAGGCTCGGGACATCGGCAAACTCTGGCCGTCGACGCCGCGAAGTCGGTAGTGCCCAGCAGCGCCGCTGACGAAAGGTTGCAGGTAACGCTCGAAGAAGCGATCGACAATACCTTCGTCCTTGAAGAACTCCCGGAAGTCATTGATCGCAACGTCACTGGCGCTGTGGGCGCTGAACGGATACCGCTTGTTGATTGCTTTGCCGTAGAAACCGTACAGCTCGCTCTGATAGCGCTGGTTCACAAAACGGTATGAGTCGTTGAGCACCAGACGCCAGCTGTCGTCGGCCAGCCTGTTGAACCACGCGCTGATCGGCCGGGGCAGACGAGTGGAGGCATCACGCAGGTTGCTCAGGGCGTCACGCTTGCCGCTCATACGGCTCCTGGCCAGTTCGAATGCGGCCTGCTCTGGTACGCTGGCACGGGCCACGCTCGCCAATTGCAGCTGGACTTCGTCGAGGGCACGCAGGGCTTGGGTCAGGTCGGCAGAAGGGCCGTTGTCGGGGGCCAGCAGACGGTGCAAGGGTTCGAAGCGCCGCTGCAGGGATTTGTGTGCGGTGTTCGGTAATTTCTCGACGAGGCTCCCGGAGATTTTTTGAGTGGTGGCAACCAGTTGCACGCCAGCGCCATCTCCGACTCCAGGCATCGCCTCGTCGATACGTTCGGCAGCGGTCTGGAGCCGCGTGTTATCGCGTACCTGCACCAGCATCTGCAGAATCGGCGAATGGGCGGATGTCAGCCCCGCCAGTTGTTCGGCCCCTTCGCCAGTGCCGCCGAGCGATTGCAAGGCTGCCTGTCCGATGGCTTCGCTCCAATGGTCGGCGTAGTCGTGAAAATACAGCTGTTCGAGTTCGGTTATCAGGCGTCGCAAGTCCCCGCCGCTGAGGGTTGTTCCTTCGCCCAATACCCAGTTGTCCCGCAAAAGTTCGGTGATCAGTGTCATGCCCTGAACCGAGAAGTAGTGCTCATACCCTCGGCGTGTATAGAAGCCGGGAATCGGATGGTCGATGCCGACCAACAGCGGCCCTTGTGGGCCCAGGTGCTGGCTGAGCCGGTATTGCGGCAGGTGTCTGGCCTGCTCGCGCAGCATGCGATAAGCCACGGCGGCCATGGACTCGCTGCGCAGAACTTCCCGGGCCTCAGTCACTAGCGATTCATTGAGCAGTTGGGTAAACGGTTGTTGCAACAAGCGCTCGAGGTGACCACTCAAACCATCCTGGAGTGCCGTGTTGCCGGGGTAACGCAAGGACCAATCGCGAGCAACCCGATCCTTGAGCCACGGGCCATCGCGTCGTTCAGGCAGGTTCAGCATCAGATACGCGCGCAGACTGTTGAACAGATGCTCGCGGTTATCCAGATTGTCTCGGATATGTCCTTCAAGCATCCGCGTGACCCGTGGCAGCAATTGCTCTTGCAATTCACGCCTGTAGGCATCAGTCACGGCCGGTTCGCTCAGTTCGCCCTGATACAAACCGGTGCGCTCATGCAGTGGCATCTCTGCGGCGGGAGGGAAAATCCGCGTGGCTGCGAAACGTGTATCGAGTGATTCCCTCGGAGCGAGCCAATCATCATTCGGTTGCAGGGCGGAGTGCTGTTGCTCCCAGCGTTGTGCCAATGTACGCAAGTGTTCCAGGCGTTCATGGTTGGTCGAAAAACCGTTCGCCCACAACAGCCCGAACAGGCCGAGTGCTGACAGTGCCCCCAGGTACAGGGCTCGCTGGCCCCAGTGGATAAGGCTGCGCTCGCGCTTATCTAGGCCAGCCAGATCGGCTTCGGGGAAAATGACCCGATTGAGGAGTGATTGGATGAACCGTGGGCGGCCGGACGGCGAGGCGCTGGTCAGGTAGAACCCACGCAGCGGGCAGACGCTACCGGTGAAAGCTTTTTCGACCAGCAGGCACAGGTTGGCGCTGATCTGTCCCAACAGATGAGGAAAGTCGAGAATATGACTGCGACGCTGGAGGTCGCGCTCCTCATGCATTCGCATGATTACCTGGCTGTTAAGCCGGTGCAGCAGTGTCTCGAGTTCATCCCGCAGTACAGTCACGTCAGTGCCTCGCTGGTTCCGACCGAACGTCGCCCCCAGCACCTGATCACTGTCCTCACGAGTCAGCGAATCGAAGAACTCGTTGAAGCCCGGCACACAGTCTGCCTTGCTCAGTACCAGGTAAATCGGTGCATCCACGTGCAGTTGCCGTTGCATATCCTGCAAACGACCACGGATGTGACTGGCCAGGGTGATGACCTCATCCTCGCTCCCGCTACGCAGGAGCTCGATTGGTACAGTGACCAGCACGCCACTCAGGGGCCGATTGCGGCGACGCTTGCGTAGCCGTCCGAGCAAGGTGTTCCATGCACTGCCATCGACTTCGGCGTCCTCCTGGGTCAGATAGCGCCCTGCGGTATCGACCAACACCGCCTGCTCGGAAAAGTACCAGTCGCAATACCGGGTGGCCGGCGCGTCGTCCGTAGGCTTGCGTTCTGGCTTGTTGATGAAGAACTCAATGCCTGAGCGGTCGAGCAGGCTGGTCTTGCCGCAGGCTGGCGGGCCTATCAGCAAGTACCAGGGCAACCTGTTGTGCAGGTTCAGGTTGTGGCCGGAGTGCACAGGTG
Source organism: Pseudomonas corrugata (assembly GCF_001269905.1). Taxonomy (GTDB): domain Bacteria; phylum Pseudomonadota; class Gammaproteobacteria; order Pseudomonadales; family Pseudomonadaceae; genus Aquipseudomonas; species Aquipseudomonas corrugata. Next base: position 321,764 of record NZ_LHVK01000007.1, read on the forward strand.
AAGCCCTGGGTGTGCGCAACGCTTCCTTGAAGCGCGAGTGCAGTTCGCGTCGTTCATCATCCATGCTGGCCTGGCGAAGGCGGTGATGCCGGTCGATGTCGATTGCCTGGGGCTCCGTGCCAGCGGCAGTACGCCCGCTGATGAATACCATTGCCAGCCCCCAACCCAGCAGCAGTGCACTGATGGTCAGCAAACGTGCCGTCGGGCTTGCCCAGAACTTATAGTCATCGACTGCCAGCAGCGGCCCGAGGAACCAGACCAGCAGTGTCGCGCAGAGGACCAGCAGCAACGTCCAGACCCAGGCTGGACGCACCCAGGCGCCCACTTTTCTGAAAAGAAATTTCATGACACATCCCTGTTATGGCAACGACTGAGCGGTGACCGGTTCTGGTGATCGATAAGGGTGCAGGACAATCTTGCGTTGCTCGGCCAGAACCCAGGTAAAGCTCGAGTACATCATCCCCAGGCACACCAGGGTCGAGAGCGCCACGGTCCAGGCTGGAACAATGCGAACCGGGTCGCGGCGTACCCCATCGAGGCTTTCGCAATGGGGTGATAGTTCGCTGGGAACCTCGCCACGTACTTGGCGGATCAGCCGGTAGAGGCTGTCACGGACGCCTTCGAGCTCCAGTGATCCGCGCGCCTGGACCCGGTATTTACCCTCGAAACCGAGAGACAGGCACAGGTACAGCAACTCGAGCATCGGCAAGTGCCTGGTGGGACTTCTCGACAAGCGATCCAGCAACTGGAAGACCTTTTCGCCGCCGAAGGTTTCGTTATGGAAGGTGCTGAGCAGGCTCATTTGCGACCAACCGCTTCCATTGCCCCACGATGTAGTGACCACCGCTTCATCGATCACTGTGCAAAGCACGTAACGGGCAGCGACCAATTGGCTGCTTTCGATACCGCTTTGCACCGCTCGGGCCTCGAACTGCTCCAGATCCCGGGTCAGCTCGCGCTTGAGGGTCTGCAACTCCTCACGGTCGCGACCGTGTTTAAGCCTTGCCAGCCGCGACAGCAACCCGGATGCCGCCGCCACCAGCGGATTGAGGCCCGCTGTTGATGTTCGTGTGGATGGTTGGTGCGCGGCGTAGATCATGCGCTCCTGCAACTGCTCGATACGCGGCGGCGTGGCGGCGTCGGTCAATGGCTGCGAAGCCGGGCGTTGTCCATAGTGGTCGAGCAGGACTGTGGTTTCGTCCTGAGGATTTTCCTTGTCCATTTCGGTCAGTTCCTGATAGCCCAGAAGTTCAGTTCAAGCTCGGTGAAGTCTCCGGAAACATGGAAGGCAAAGCCTGCGGAGCGCTTCAGTTGGGACAGGTCTTCGGGGTTGGGCTCGAGGATGAAGTAGGTCTTGTTGGCATGGAACGCAATCTGCCGCGGTACCACGGGCAGGGGTCTGATCCGGATGCCTGGCAAGTGCAGATTGACCAGTTGACGGATGCGTTCCACCGGACCGACCTTGAGCTGCGAAGGCAAGCGCTGACGCAGCTCTTCGCCATCGCAATGGGCGCTCGCCGCCAGGACGAACGAAGCCGAGCCCAGCAGTGAAAGATCGTGGACCGGTGAGACGATGATTCCGTATTGGCGCGCCTGCAACGGCAGTTCAATCGCATGCTGTTCAAGCACCATGGAAAGCATTTGGCGAATGCCCTGCATCAAGCTTCGGAAGCAACCACCTTGATCACTGTGACGATAATGGTTGTTGAACGGTGGGCGTTTGCTCTCCCCGGAAAACGTCGATAACTCACCCAGCAGGGTCAGCAAGGTGCGGTACAGCCGTTCGGGATGTATCTGCTCCAGGTTCAGGTCATGGCGCAACAGCAGTTCGTTACGGTTGATCAACTGCAGCATCATGAAGTCGCCGACTTGCGTACCTCCTGCCTTGCCGTTGGAGCGAATCCGTTCAGCGAGACTGTCCCCCCGGTGGCCCAGCATGCCGATGACCTCCTTGAGGCACGAGCGTAGATAACTGGACGAACTGACCTGGATGAAAGACGGGACAAAGTCCGGGTCGAGCCTGATCACGCCATCGGATGTGGCATCGAGTACCTCGCAGAGCTTGAGCTTTACGAACGCCTGATCGGTCTGCTGTTCGCCGAGCAGCAAGCGCAGATCCGGGCGGCCACAACTGATCTGGCTGCTGAGCGCGTCTGCGGCGTTGCAGTCGGCCACCTGCATTTCGTAGGTGATGTAGCGCGCCAGTACATCAGATTGCTCCGGGCGGCGGGACTCGACGCGATTGCCGGTTACCAGCGGCAAAGCAAGATAGATCGGCGTGTTGCTGGTATTGGGAGGGATTTCCAGGACCAGGGGGGCGGCGCTGCTGTTCAGCTCGAACAGGCTGCCATCCGGCAGGACCCCAGAGGCCTGGCTGATCACCAACTGACCCATGTTGAGAAACTGGGAATCGATTTCCAGCGCCAGGAATCCCCAGGTGTACTGGGTCAGGAAGCGCGTGCGGAATTTCAACTGGTGGTCGAAGTAGCGATCGTTGTGCTGCAAATGTTGCGGGCGCAGCAGCATGCCTTCCTGCCAGATGACTTTATCGTGATTCATCGGGCGTCGGCCCCGGCAGGTGGTTCAACACCGTTGACAATCCCATCCTGATCGAGGGTCAGGCTTGCCTCGGTGATCTGCGCCACAGTGACTGGCAAGGTATAACGCCAGCGAGCTTGTGGCAGGTCACGGTACGCTGCGACGACACCGACGTAACGACCACCCCCAGCGATGTCGAGCTTCAGTTCCAGGGTTTCACCCGGACGCAGCTCCAGCTCTTCGCTGGAAAGCAGATCTGGCGCCAACGTCTCCCTGGGGCGTTCATAAAGGCTGAAGAAGTCCGCATTCTCGAAGGCCACCGGGCGCCTGAGCTCGAACAGCCGCACCACCACTGGCGATGCTCGTCCGTTGAGGTCCGGGTTGAGTTGATCGCTGGCCGTCAGCGTGAGGTTGAGCTTGGTCATCGCCGAAAAGGGCGACAACGTGGCGCAACCGGCCAACAGCTGCGTGGTGACAACGGCCATCAATGCCGTGAGGAAAAGCATCGTGCAACGAGACATGTGCATCATCCATGGTGATCGGTGTGCAGGGTGGAGACCAGGCGAACCTGCTCGTCGTAGGCCTGGGCGAAATCTCGGGCAAGCAATCGTCCTGCCCAGTCGTCGTCCTGGCGCAAGGCCTGGTGATAACGGATGTAGGCCTTCCAATAGCGCCCACTCGTCCTGATCAGCGGCTTGTGGTCGCGTTCCAGTCGGAACATCAGTCGTTGGGGTGAAAAATGTTCCAGCGTCGCGCGCAACGTGGCGCGGCTTGCGGTGAGCAGGGCCACTTGATGGGCCTGCAGATCGCGGAAGGCGCGGGCAATGGACTGGTCGGCGGCCGACTGGGCCGGTGTGTTCGGTTGCAATAGCATCTGCAAGGCGTGCCGGGCGTCGTCGGCGACCTTCAACGGGTTCTTCGGCTCAACCTGGATGAGCGTCCGGGCCAGACGCAGTTCATTCTTCAACTCCGACCGGGTATGCAGACTTTGCTGCAATCCCTGGATGCTTTGCCTGAGCAACTTCACGGCATTCAATGCCAGGGTCTCACGGGCCTCGTTGTTCAGGTTTCCAAGGTCCATGCCTAGTGCTGTGCCGAAACGTTCCCAGAAGTCTTCATGTGGATGATGGGTTGCGGTGGCCGGCGAGACCGGCTCCAGGTTGGCTTCGGGCGACGCTTCGACCAGCTCCGGCAGCAGCAGGTTCTCCATGTCGATGGGCGCATAATCTGAGCATTTGAAAGCGTCCTCGGGTATGCCAGAGGGGCTGATCAGTTCATCTGTTTCCGAAAACACACCGGGTGGTTGATCCAGCGCCTTCAGTGGGTCGAGATCCAGAAAGGCATCGTCCGGAATCAGACTATCGATCGACAATGGGTCTGCCGTTGCGGTGCTGCTCGTTGCACCGGAAGCCAGCCGCGCCAGGATTTCGAAATCCCCCATGAGGAAGACATCGCCATCCTGGATGCGTACCGGCTCGCTTTTGGGCAAGCGTTCACCACTTGCTTGATGGCTCACGCCGTTGCCACTGGTGTCGGTCAGGAAAAATGCACCTTCGCGCGAGCTGATCTGCGCGTGACGTTTGGATAAAAGGCGCTGGCGGTCGGGAATGCTCCAATCACAGCTTTCGCCCCGGCCAATCACGCCGCCAGCCGCCCCGAACGTCTTGCGGCACAACGGCGCCGGAATGAACTGTCTGGCGTTCAGCATTTCAAGAACGAGCTCCATCGATACTCCTTGCGGTCACTTGCCGCGATTGACGGCTTGGGGATCCCCCAAGGGGCGATAACTGCTGTCACTGAATTTGTAATTGCCGTTGCAGCCGCCGAGGCCGAATGACACGACGATGGCCAGCAGGACGACTTGCCAGGAAAAATCAGGCATTGGAAGGTCTCCAGGATTGAAAAGGTCGGGTACCAGGAACAGGCGCTGGGGGGCAGTCATCGAAGTCCCTCGGCTGAATCCTCAGGCGGCCGAGGCGATAGAGCAGGGTGCGGCGTGGCAAGCCGAGTTCGCGGGCGGCCAGCGTCTGGTTGCCAGCGTTCTTGCGCAAGCAATCGATCAGCAGGCCTCGTTCGATCTGCGCCAGCCGCTCACGCAGGCTCATGGGAGCCCGGGCGGGCGGCGTGTCGGTGTGCAGCGCAAAATGCTCGACCTGCAGCTCATCGCCTTCGCACAGCAATACGGCCCTTTCCACGATGGCTTTGAGTTCGCGCACGTTTCCAGGGAAACCGTAGGCAGCCAGATGGTCGAGGGCTGCGTTGGACCAATACACAGGGTCGCGCCGCAAGAAAGTGCAGGCCTTGTCGGCGAAGTGCCGCGCCAGTTCGATGATGTCGCCTTCACGCTGACGCAACGCCGGTAACTGGATCGGGAACTGGGCGAGTCGGTAGTACAAGTCTTCGCGAAACTGACCTTCCTCTACCCGTTGTCTCAGGTCGCGGTGAGTCGCGGCGATGATGCGAACGTCGATCCTGTGGGTTTTGTTAGATCCCAATGGACGGATCTCGCCTTCCTGCAACACCCGCAGCAGCTTGGCCTGGAGGGACAATGGCATGTCGCCGATTTCATCGAGCAGCAGCGTGCCTCCTTCTGCCGCATCGAACAACCCGAGACGATCCCGGTCAGCCCCAGTGAACGCGCCTCTGCGATAGCCGAACAGCTCGCTTTCCAGCAGGTTTTCGGGGACCGCTGCGCAGTTCTGCACAATGAACGCCTTGGTTCGACGCGGACCACAATCGTGAATGGCCTTGGCCACCACTTCCTTACCGGTGCCCGTCTCGCCACGTAGCAGAACGGTGTAGGGGCTGTGCAGGACTTTGCTGATCAACAGGCAGGTCTGGCGCATCGCCGGGCTCTTGCCGATCAGGCCGTAGCCATTGATACCAGGCATGGTCGTGGTGACGGAGTCGGGGGCGCTGGCGGGACGCTGCACGCGCTGCAACAGGTGCTTCTGGCCAAGCGCGAAAGCCCCAAGTTGACTCAGGGACCTGGAAAACCCATGCAGCTTGAGGTGCTTGCCGGTGGCGCATAACAACAGGCCCTCAACGGTTTTGTGTGGATTGAGAAGTGGCACGCAGAGCAGCGACTGCCAGGGTGTCGACCGGCTCGGCAGGAAGCCGGTTTCATAAAGACTTGAGTTCAACGCGTCGAGGCTGATTACACGGTTCTGGCAGAGGGCGAATTGCAGCAGTTGCTCGCCGCTGTAGTCGGAGGGAAGCAACGTCCGGTCACGGAACCACAACTGGCCTTCCAGGCATTCGGTGTGCATTTGCAGATGGGCATGGGTGGCATCGAGCAAATACAACTGCGTCAGCTCGCAACCGCTGAGGCGGGCTGCGGCGTGGATAAAGTCTGCGAGCAACATGGCGACATCCGTTGCGCCCGACAGGCTGGAGAATTGAGTCAGCAGAGCCTCGGCATAGGCCAGCGGTCGCGGTACCTGCTCAAACATCGCGCCCATTTCAGGTGAACTCACAGACGATGTCGCTGTTGCCATCCAGGGTGACGTGCACCTGTCGCAACGATTCGCCGCTGGCCATGGCTGCGAGCAGGCGATCGGTTACCTGAGGCATCAGATACAGGTCGAGCAGGCGGTCAATTGCACGCGCGCCACTGTCGTCGCGAATGCAATGTTCAACCAGGTGTTCCAAAAGGTGTTTGCAGTAGCTGAAACCCAGCCGACGAGCCTGCAGACGCTTGCCCAGGCGGTTCAGTTTGATTTCCACCAGCTCGTGCAGCACCGGGCCGCTGATCGGGTAGTAGGGCACCACACACATGCGCGCCAGGAGTGCCGGTTGGAAATGCCGGCTGAGTATCGGACGAATGCTTTCCTCGAGGCGTTCGGCACTCGGTCGTGCGCCGCCTCCGCACTGCTCGCTGATGCGCTTACTGCCCAGGTTCGACGTCATCAGAATCAGCGTGTTGCGAAAATCGATTTCCCGTCCTTCGCCATCATTGGCAAGACCTTTGTCGAAGATCTGGTAGAACAGGTTCAGTACGTCCGGATCAGCTTTTTCGACCTCATCGAGCAGGATCACTGAATAGGGTTTATGCCGCACGGCTTCGGTGAGCATGCCGCCCTCGCCAAAGCCTACATAGCCCGGCGGTGCGCCGATCAGTCGGGAAATGGTGTGTTTGTCCTGGAACTCAGCCATGTTGATTACGGTGATGAAACGCTCGCCGCCATACAACAGGTCAGCCAGCGCCAGCGCCGTTTCGGTCTTGCCGACCCCGCTCGGCCCCACCAGCAGGAACACGCCCACCGGGGCGCCGGGTCTGTTCAGACCTGCGGCGGCCGCGCGCATCGCGCGGTCAAGGGCCTGTACGGCTTGTTCCTGGCCGCGAATACGGGCACGCAAATCTGCGGCGAAACCGGCAACGCTCGTGCTGTGTTCCCGCGCCAGTTGGGCCAGCGGTACGCCGGTCCAGGCATTGATGACTTCGGCCACCAATCTTGGGCAGACTTCGAAACTGACCAGGCGCTCCCGAGCTTGCGAGGCCATTAGTGCATCATGGGTTTCGCGCAGCACCGACTTCAGGATCTCGATGTCCTCCCCTTGATCCGCCAGTGTTTCCTGCGCTGCAGTCAGTTGCTGACGTAGCGACAGCAAGCGTTCAGCGAGGATGCGCTGCTCGCTCCAGTCTGCTTCCAGTGTCTGGCGCTCTTTTTCGATGGTGTCCAGACGCGTTTCCAGCGCTTCCAGCGCTTGGAGATCAATCGGCAAATCGGCCTGGGCGTCGCGACGCATTGCCTGGCGCTGGCGCTCACCTTCAGCCAACTCGCTGCGCAGCCGCTCGAGGCTTTGCGGCGCAGCGGCCAGGCTGATACGAACGCGAGCGCAGGCGGTGTCGAGCACATCAACGGCCTTGTCCGGCAGTTGACGGCCGGTCAGGTAACGGGCCGATAATTGCGCGGCCGCGACTACCGCGTCATCGCGCAGATAGATGCCATGGCTACTCTCGTAGACCGGGGCGAGGCCGCGCAGGATGGTGACCGCCTCATCGACGGTCGGCTCGTGCAACTGAACCGGCTGGAATCGGCGAGAAAGGGCTGGATCTTTTTCAAAGTATTTTTTGTACTCGCTCCACGTGGTGGCGGCGATGGTACGCAGCTCACCCCTGGCCAAGGCCGGCTTGAGCAGATTGGCTGCGTCGGAACCACCGGCGTTGCCGCCCGCGCCGATCAATGTGTGGGCTTCGTCAATGAACAGGATGATGGACTTGGGCGAAGCCTTGACCTCATCGATAACGCCCTTGAGACGGCGCTCGAATTCACCTTTGATACTGGCTCCAGCCTGCAGCAGTCCCATATCCAGCGAACGCAGTTCGACGTCTTCAAGTACCGCCGGTACTTCCTTCGCAACGATACGCAAGGCCAGTCCTTCCACGATGGCTGTCTTGCCTACTCCTGCTTCACCCACCGCAATCGGATTGTTCTTGCGACGGCGTGTCAGGATGTCGATCAGTTGCCTGATTTCAGCATCCCGACAAAGCACCGGGTCTAACCGACCTTCGCGGGCCTGTTGGGTCAGGTCTTGGGTAAAGCGCTCCAGTAGGGTTTCGTCCTTGGTGGTGGATGAACTGGCGATCGGTCTGGCCAGTTGCGCCAAGACATAATCTTTCAACCGGCCGATGTTGAGTTCGGCAAGCACCGCTTGATAGGGCGTGTCGGTATGGTGAGCCGGGTGGCGCAGCAACGCCAGGATCAGTGCGGCTTGTCCGACCCGGCTCTCACCCAACTCCAGACTGGCCACTCGCAAGGCGTCTTGCAGCCATCGCACCAGCTCCGGGGCAAATGACGGATTGCACGAGACGCTGTGCCCGGGGCGTGGTTGCAGGGTAGCGATCAATTCGTCCGGATTGATGCGGGCATCCTGCAGGGCGCGGGTGAGCAGGCTGTCCGGGCGCTCCAGAAGGCCCAGCAGCAGGTCTTCCACCAGGACCTTGTCAGCGCCACGGGCCACGCATTGCCCGGCCGAGCACTCCAGGTCGTTCCTGGTGTCGGCATCCAGTGCCTGGATGAGTTGCTGCAGGTCTACGTTGATCATGTCATCCATTCCCATTGAATTTTACTGCCCAGGATCACCGCGCCATCGGCGCGTTCGTGGCCCAGCCAACTGGTCCACCCCAGGTGGCAGGTGTTGTGTTCGCCAATGCGGAGTGCGCGTATTTCCTGCTGGTGCAGGACCAGGCGGATGTCATATTCGAGTGGATCGCGCAGGATGAATCGCACCAGCGCGCACAGCGGCTGGTAACCGACACCGATCGGCAGGAACTCGTGGAAACGTTGCCAATCCAGGTTGCGGATATGGATGCGGAACTTGCCGCTGCGGTCTCGCACCTGTTCGCCCAGTACCAGGTCCTCATGCAACAGACTGTTGGTGAGCCCCAGGCGATTGCGTTGTTCATCGATGATGTGCACGCGGCGCTCGATGCACTGCTCGAGATTCAGCTCGGCGTGTTTGAAGTAATAGCGCAACACCGCTTCGAACAGCGCCGCCGAGTGAGCGCGAAGGCTCAGGAGGCCCAGGTAGGGCAGCAGTCGTCTCCAGTTCAGTTGAGTGGCCTGGCGGATGGCATCGCCACCCAGGCCAACCAGGGCAAATAGCTGCTCGGAAAACGGGTCCCGGGCACCGCTCTGGAAGCTTGCGCTATAGCGGTATTTACGCCAGATCGGCAGCATCAACCGTTGAAGACGATGGTGAAACAGGTCGAGAAAGTGACGAGTCGGATTACCGTCCCCGTCATCTCCCAGGGCCTGTTCGCCATAGAACGCGGGCAACGGTGAGCCTGCACCCACAAGACCGAGCAGATTCAGGCGCAGGCGCGCTCGCAGTTGTCCATGCTCTTCGAAAAACTCCACGCGATCGATATCACTGGCCGCAAACCCGAGGCTTGGGTTGGCCTGGAATTCCAGTCGCTCGTACAAATGCTCGTCGCTCATAAGCGGATGGGCCTCGCGGAGCCGGCCGATGACCAGCAACACGGCCTGGAACAGCGAGTACTCGCGTATTCCCCGCGTCAGTGCGCTTATAGAAGTGGTTGCTGGCCCATGCGGGGTGTCCATTGGTACACCTCTCCCTGTGTGCTGTTCACCCGCAGTTCGTGATACGAATTGAGGCTGGCATAAAGCGCGAAGAACTCATTGAGAACCGACGCGAAAACGAACAGGTCCCCTTCACCGAGATAGCCCTGCGGGTCGATGGTCAATTCAGTGCGCAAGCCGCGAACCGGCAGGCCTCGGTGCAATCGGTCGACATGTCGATGCCTGATCGACTTGAGCCCGTCCAACAGGCATTTGCTGGTTCTTTCTGCCTGCTCGTCGTAATAGCGGGGAAAGTCGTAGGTTTCGAGAATCACCTTGAGCGCGTTCACGTCTGCCAGCGACAGGTAGTTGAGTGACATGTTGCTGATCAGCTTCCAGAGGAAATCCTGATTGAGCGGCGGTGCGAAGCTGGAGGTGACCGGGCTGATATTGCGAAAGCCAAGCGACTGAGGGCTTCTTTCACCGGGTTGGTCGATGTCACCCAGTTTGAGTTGACGCGGCAGGTTCTGGTTGGTGCACGTCAGTTCGATCGACAGGGTTTCATGGCGCTCAACGTCCCGGATACCAAAGCCCAGGCAGGTGTCCAAGCCGTCATACAGCAGCGAAGACCGTTGCTTAACGCTGTAATAAGGACTGCTCTGAACATCAAAGCTTGAGTCGTGCTCGAAGGACTCGAACGGTACATAGGTTCGATACCCCAAGCCGCCGGGGTTCCAGCCGGTCACGCTGTGCACTGAATACACGCCGCAGTGCTCTCGATCGTAACCGGCCGGCAACAGCAGGTACTCGTCCTGCTTTCCATCCAGCCTGATCGGCTCTGCGTCATGCTTGAACAGGTTGACGATAGGGGTGCAATAAAGCTTCACGTTGTCCAGTGTCGGACGCAGCCGCTGGATCGCGTTCTTGCCGATATCGAAGCGCAGATCCAGGCCGCGCATCTGTTCCAGGATGGATACCGGCAAGGTGTCGAGCACGTTCAAGCCTGTGACGTCGACAAACAGGAACTTGTCCTGAAAGGCGAAGTACTCCTGAAGGTAGCGATAGCCACGGAAGGTATTCAATGGATACGGTACCAGCGCTTCCTCTTCGGCGAACCCCACCGGTTGGACATGGTTGGCAGGGATGCTGAACGTCACTGGCGTGCCGTTGGCCGCGTTGACAGGCTTGCCGGCACCGTCCAGCGGGATCAGCTCGATCCCCTCAAGGTTGCGCAGGATGCTGAGATAGAGCATCTGGCTGATGTAGCGCTCACCAGTAAAGTGCAAGCGCAAGCGGCTCAACTGCACCTCACCCAGGTGGCCGTCGCCCTGCATCTCCAGGCGCAGGTTCAGCAGTGAGCCATCGCCCTTTACCGAATAACCCACGTCGGTCAGATCCAGTGGCAATACCTCAGTCGGATAGCATGTACGGAAACGGCATCGCACCCCCAGGACAGGCTTGCTCTCGACCGGCGTATCGCGTTCCACCCGCAACGGGGGGCCGGATCGCCCAAGCGGATCGAATTGCAGAATGCTGAAAGCCGGCAGCGGCCGCATGTAGTTTGGCCACAACAGTTGCATCAGCGAATGACTCAGCTCTGGCAGTTCGTCATCGAGCTTCTGGCGCAAGCGTCCGGTCAGGAACGCGAACCCTTCGAGTAAACGCTCCACATCCGGATCCCGTCCGGCCTGGCCCAGGAACGGTGCCAGGGCCGGGTTGCGCTCGGCAAAACGCCTGCCCAACTGACGAAGCGCGGTCAGTTCGCTCTGGTAGTAGTGGTTGAATGACATGGTTGGCTATCCTTGGCTGACCTTGACTTGACCGTTGCCGTCCAGGCAAACGGACAAGTTCATCCGTCGCTTCAGGCCCTGCGTATCAAGCAAGGCATCGATGCTGAAGAACAGGCAAAGCGGATTGGCGTCATTCGGTATCGAGGTGACACGGACGTTGTGGAGCCGTGGCTCATGAGTCTCGATGAGCGTCCTGATCGCGGTAATGGCTTGGCTCCGTGCGTCATGCAAGCTCCGGCGCATGTCGTTGAGGTCCGGTAAGCCATAATCGGGTGATGTCTGCGCACTACCTGCGCGCGTACCCAGCATCCTGGCCAGATGAGCCGCCACGGAGGCTATGACGCAGGCCTCGCGGCTCAAGCCCGCCCGGTCCTCGGTATCGCCGTTCAGGCGTTCGAAAAGACTGCCGTAAGTCATGGGCTGCGCTTACGCCTTGTCCAGTTTGCCGACCAGCGACAAGGTGAAATCGGCTCCCATGTACTTGAAGTGAGGACGAACATTGAGGCTGACCCGGTACCAGCCGGGCTCGCCTTCGACATCGCTGACGATGATCCTGGCCGCGCGCAGTGGACGACGGCCACGGACTTCGGCGCTGGGATTCTCCTGGTCGGCAACGTATTGGCGGATCCAGTTATTGAGCTCACGCTCCAGGTCCGTACGCTCCTTCCATGATCCCAACTGCTCGCGCTGCAAGACCTTCAAGTAATGAGCCAGGCGATTGACGATCATCATGTACGGCAGCTGGGTGCCCAGTTTGTAGTTGAGCTCGGCCTCTTTGTCTTCGGCGCTGATGCCGAAAAACTTCGGCTTCTGCACAGAGCTGGCGGAGAAGAACGCAGCATTGTCGCTGCCCTTGCGCATGGTCAGGGAAATGAACCCCTCTTCGGCCAGCTCGTATTCGCGACGATCGGAAACCAGCACCTCGGTCGGTATCTTGGTTTCGATTTCGCCCATGCTTTCGAAGTGATGCAACGGCAGGTCTTCAACCGCGCCTCCGCTTTGCGGGCCGACGATGTTCGGGCACCAGCGGAATTTGGCGAAGCTGTCGGTCAACCGTGTGCCGAATGCAAACGCCGTGTTGCCCCAGAGGTAATGCTCGTGGCTGTTGGCAACGGTTTCCTTGTACACGAACGACTTCACCGGGTTCTCTTCGGGATCGTACGGGGTGCGTAGCAGGAAGCGCGGTACTGTCAGGCCGACGTAGCGAGCGTCCTGCGACTGACGGAAGCTCTGCCACTTGGCGAATTGCGGGCCTTCGAAGTGGTCTTTCAGGTCCTTGAGATCCGGCAGGCCAGTGAAGCTTTCGAGGCCGAAGAACTTCGGGCCGGCCGCGGCGATGAACGGCGCATGGGCCATGCAGGCCACGCTGGCGACGTACTGCATCAATTTCACGTCCGGCGAGCTTGGGGACATGAAGTAATTGGCAATGATCGCTCCTACGGGCTGTCCGCCGAACTGACCGTATTCGGCGGTGTAGATATGTTTGTAAAGGCCCGATTGCATGACCTCCGGTGAGTCTTCGAAGTCATCCAGCAAATCACCCTTGGAGACATTGAGCATTTCGATCTTGATGTTTTCGCGGAAATTGGTGCGATCAACCAATAGCTGCAGACCGCGCCACGCGGACTCCAGTGCCTGGAACTCCGGATGATGGAGGATTTCGTCCATCTGGCGGCTGAGCTTGGCATCGATTTCGGCAATCATGCGGTCGACCATGGCCTTCTTGACGGACTCGCCGTTGTTCTGTGGTTTGAGCAACTCCTCGATGAAGGCCGACACGCCGCGTCTGGCAATGTCATAGGCTTCATCGTCCGGAGTCAGGCGGGTCTGGGCGATGATGCTTTCAAGAATGCTGTATTCGCCAGTGTCCTGGCGCGGTTGGAGGGCTGCTTGGGTACTCATGTCTCGGCTTCCTTGTCTGTCTGCGTCAAGCGTCCGTAGCCGGGGCGTTCAGGCCCAGCTCGTCCAGTACGCGTCCACGGGATTCATCGTCGGTCAGTACATCTTCGATGGCCTTGCGAAATGCCGGCGTATTGCCCAGTGGTCCTTTGAGCGCCACCAGGGCATCACGCAGTGCCATCAGTTTCTTGAGCTCTGGCAGTTGCTCCACCACGTTGGCGGGGGTGAAGTCCTTCATCGAATTCAAGCGCAGTTGCACGGCCAATTCGTCAGCATCGCTGTCCTCCTGAAGACGGTTCGGTACGCTCAGGGTCAGGCTCAGCTCTTGCTTGGCCAGGACTTCGTCGAAAGTCATCTTGTCGACGCTGATCGGCTTGCGATCTTCGATCTTGCGATCGTCCTTGCGGTGGGTGTAGTCACCGATCGCCAGTAGCTTGAGCGGCAGTTCGATTTCTTCCTGAGCGCCGCCAGTGGCAGCCTTGAAGGTGACGTTGATGCGTTCCTTGGGTGCGACCGAGCCTTCTTTGGCCATGATTTTCTCCTTACGATGGGGACCCGGAGGCCTATTCAATGACTCGTTCCAGGTCGAGGTGACACAACCTGCGGAATGTCTCTTCCTTGCGTTCACGTACGGGGTGGTTCTGCGGCAGCAACTCGCAGCAGTGGTGCAGCAGGTGCAATACCTGCAACGCCAGCTCGGGCTCCCACGCATTCAACTCCGGGCTTTGCAGTCGCTGATCGAGTGCTTCGAGCTGGATCTTGGCGAGTTCGTATTTTTTGGCCGAAAAGCACAGCCGAGCCATTGCGAACCGCCAGAGAAACCGCTCGCGAGCACCCTTGGCGGCCTGCATTCCCTGACGGAGCGATTGCACGGCAGGTTTGAGCCCCTCCCTGAGCAAGGCCGCCTGAGCCTCTTCCAGAGCCTGCTCCCAAGGCGCATGACTGTCGGCGATATCGACGGCGGGCGAGTCGGTGGGGTATTGCAGACGGGGCATGACCTGAGCGGCGATCCACGTCCGGGTGGCTGGATCGGCGAACGGCACGCCGTCATGCCAGCGCAACTCGACTATGCCCGGCAAACGCTGGATGAACAGTGCGAAATGGATCTCCAGCTCACGCATGGCCAGCTCTGCGCCCAGGCCTTGCAGGCATTCCCAGGCGAGCCTTTGGCCGTCGAGCCAGAACGGTGCTTTCGCCAGACTGGCCTCGATCTCTACCAGCAGATCCGCATAGTTGCCTCGTTGGAGGCTGTCTTGATAACCCCTGAGCTTGTCCGGGGGCAGCCCGCGCAACAGGGTGATCTGTTCGGCGTTGCGCTCGGGTATTGCGTCGATGGCCAGCCAAGGCAGGACGCGATTCAGCCGCAGGGCACGAACGTCGGTAGCTTTTTGCTTGAGCCACCAGGCGCACAGCGCGCGCGCACTTTCCTGTTGGGCACGCAGCGCCTTGTGGGCTTCTTTTTCGGTTTCGATATGAGCGCCGGGGTTGAGCAGTTGGGTGGCGGCTTGCTTGACCTGAGCCACCACCGTTTCGATGACGGCGGGTTGTGATGCGTGTTCAGTCACGCGCCGGATCATATTGTCGAGCCGACGGCTCATCGGCAGTATCAGCGGGGCTTCATTCCCGAGGTGAGCAGTGCACACAGCCTCAAGGCCTTTCAGCTGTTCCAGCAGATCTTGGAATAGCGGCAATTGCTCTTTGATCGCAACATCTTCACCTAACGCCTGCTCCAGGCGCGGCAACAACCAACTGATACTGGCTGCACGGGTTCTTGCCTTGGCCGGATGGATCTCGGGCCAATGGTGTTTACACAAGTAGTGCAGGAGGCAAAGACCGGCCAACAAACCCTGGAAAGACTCAAGCTGGTACAACGCCCATGTCAGCCAAGCCGCCACCCGCAAGTCCTTCGACTGGGTGTGCAACATGGCTTCACTTTGTTCAAGGATCTTCAGCCAATCGACCTGACCGCACACATGGATTGATTGAGCTTTCCCCAGTTCGCATTCCAACGCTTCGAATTCATTTGAAAAACGTACGTCCACACCCGCGAAGCTGTCCTTGGAAACAGGTGTTCTGGCGAGATCAAGGTAATGGGCGGACAGTTTGTTTGCGTAGGACAATCCATGGCCTTTTGGGGTGGTACGGTTATTGGAACTTTCGGCAGTCAGCAAATGGCTACGAACTTCAATGCGTATTTTCAGAATTACACGTAGGAGTTTTCGCATCGCATAACCGAATGCCTTGAGCCGCAGTCTATTCAAATGCGGGGGCTGTGCTCGGTGCCAAGAATGCCAAAAATAAAAAATGGGCGATGTAGGATTATTCTGTAAAAGAGTTCGTCAAAAGGAACTTTTAAATGTGAGATAACTTTCCGTTAACTATTGGATGGATTTTTGAGGGGTTACAATTTCTTACAGGCAGAGTGTTGCATTCACTTGCTTATAAAGGTGAGGGCATTCTTCAGCAGGTAATGGGTTGATTGGGCTGCTGTCCTCGAAGCTCAATTCTCCGAACACCACTTCCTTTGTGGGAGTGGGCTTGCTCGCGGAAGCGTTGGTCCAGCTTGCAATGATGCTGGATGTGCTGACGCCTGCGCGAGCAAGCCCGCTCCCACAAGGATCCCAGCAGCCGTTGAGTTCAGGTGCATTCCGATCCGGCCCGTTCCCACAAAACCCAGGCAATCCCGGGTCGCGGCTCAACTACTGACCGTCGTGCTTCCGCCAAGCCACACATCCTTGCGTCGTTGCCTACAACTACGCCAGAATCCGCCCGCCTGCGCGGCTTGTCCCAGGGCTCTATCGTTTTCCTGCCACTGCCCATCAGTGGTCGGGTTTAGTAGCCCGTGTTATCTAACGGCCTGTGTGGCTAATTCGTGCACTCAACTTCGGCGCCAGGATTTGCCAGACTGCGTTGCCATTCCTTGCCGTAGCGGGCTATGACTCGTCGCGGCGCCTTGCCTGACGACAACAGCCACTCGTCAAAAAAAGGAACGTATTGGCGAAGCAGGACATTCGTTATTGATGGAATTACAGTCGAGGTGGCTGATCAAAAGCACTGAGATGTATATCCGAGGACCAGATATAGACTCGTCTTGCCGGATTCAGAGAGCAAAGTCGTTGCCAGTCATGAATAATGGATAGGTCACCGAGCCCACTGCCACGCATTGCGTGCGCCGGAAATTCCAACAACCAAGCGCGCATCTCATCTTCCTGCAAGAAGCTGATCGCTTTGAACGGTGAACGACCTTCTAATGCTGCGCCAACCTGCCGAGTAAACTGTTCTGCACAACCGCGCCGAGCACCACCGTCGCCGTTCTGTCCTATGTGATTGCCCGTTTCGAGTATTGTTGCCATCGGTAAGAACAGAGATTCTCCATCACGTATGCGTTGTTCTAACTGTTGAAGTGTCTCATTGTGTTGTTGGGCCTTCATGGGCACGTTAAGGATTTCGACGAAGATTGACGTATCTACCAAGCAAACTGCAGTCACTCACCACCTCCTTGCGTGCTCTGGCGAAGCTCATTTAACCAATCCAGCGCCTCTGACTTACGATCTTCTGGGGTTGTGCTGTCCTTTAAAAAGCGATCAAGAACGCGCCGCGTCATTAACTGACCTAATGGCCCCTGAGCTGCCAGTTCGGGGTAGCGGTCAAGGTCACCCAGGCGCACCAGACGGCTGTCACCTTCTTCAGGATCGCGATAACAAGCAACGACATCAGCCAAAGCACTATCAGGCAATGCGTCCAACAGGGCAGGGTTGTGTGAAGTGAGCAGAACCCGCAGCCCTCTCTCGGAGGCAATGGCCTGGAGTTGCCTTACCAAGGTTTCCGCTCTGCTGGGGTGAACACCATTGTCGATTTCTTCGATAATCACCAAAGCCCCCACCGGAGCAGTCAACAGAGCGGCTCCGATAGCCAGAACACGAAGCGTACCGTCAGAAAGTAACGGTGCATCCACCGTCCTGCTTTTCTGGCCAAAGGATTCGACCAGTCGAACCATAACGTCGTTGCGGTCAGTCTTGATGAAATCGATGTCAGTGATGTCTTGTTCGGGTAAAGACTTGATGAACGCAAGCAGCTTGGTCTTCTGTGCCGACGTTTGAGAGATTTGATACAGCACAGCGGAAAGGTTGCTGCCGTCCTCTTTGATGAGGTCGTCTTTCACATATGCATAGTCACGCATCAGCGCAGGACGCGGATCAAGAAACACGACATTACGCAAGGTCTCGCGTATGGCCTTTGTCACTGCTGGGATCACGCGCTGTGAGTCTTGGTGACCCGATTCAAATCGACCGGGTGTTTCAAGCTGATAAAAAATTGCTTGCCGGTTCGAGCAAGGAATATGGGGTTTATTTCTCCCTCGCTTAAAATTGTTATAAGCCACACTGATCTCATCAGTGTGGGTGTTCGGCAAACCGTCCACTTGATACAAAGGAACTGCTTCGCCTGGCTTTGCAACACTTTCCGCCGTGACTACCAATTGATCGGCCACCAGGCCGATCGATATCTCAAATTTGCCCCAGCCCTGAGGCATACTCTCGAATCGACCTCCTAGGCTAAAGCTGACAAGAGGGTCGCGTAACAAATCATTTGCCTGTCCACGGACTACCGCATCTCCACTCTGAATGGAGCGCGTAATGTCATCAAGACGACTGCCCTTGGCCAGCCAGTTAAGCAGGCGGATAGCCTCAAGCACGTTGCTCTTGCCTGAGGCATTGGCGCCGATCAAAAAGGTCATGGCCGACAAAGGCAGGCTCGCCCTCTCGTAACTCTTGAAGTTTTTCAGCTCAATCGAAATCAACATACTTCTGATGCTCGTATAAGCGTCATTAAATAATTCTCCGTACAATGTCGCCCAAGCGCACAGGGTCTCCGGCGCAGAGCTTCTTGACTGCTTCAAGGCTTTCGACGCCCAGTATTTTGCTGATATGCCGTGGATCGATACCCTGGCGCTTAAGCTTGACGGCAAGGGTTCGCCGCCCCGACTGTGCGCTGGCTCCCTCAATACCTGCTTGAGCGAATAGCCTAGTGTACAAACGACTGAGCTGGTTCGCGCTGTAGTACGTCTTTCCGTCACGGCGCTGGCTGCTGATCTTCAAGCCTTCGCCGGTTCTCCCGGAGACAAACAGCGGCGACTCAGGATCGAGGCCACGGAAAGCCATCACTCTGGTTGAAACTCCGTGACCACGCACCAGCCGTTCTGCGAGGTGCGCATCTATCGCATTGGTCAGTTTCTTACTGGTCCAGCACAGCGGTCTTGAACGATGGTTATAAGCAATCTCTGCTCGTACCTGGGAGTCGATCAGTACAGCGCCGGACTCAGTCAGGTAATCGCTCACGCGTAGACGGCAAATCTCCGTCACGGTCATGCCAGTGCCAAAGCACGTCAGCAACAACGCCGCATCACGACCGCCGTTCTCGGGACTGCTTACTTTGGCGACCTCTACAGCATGTTCAAGTTGTTCATCTTCAATAACGATTGCCTTGGGCATGAATCACTCTGGGTGTCGAATACGCATCAATCCTGACATAGTAAGGTATCAAAAAGGCCGAGGATACCTCAGCCTATTGGTGCTGCTCGTGTTCACGGAAAATTACAGAACAGTTGAAGGGACATAAGTGGGGTGAGGAAAATGGGTTCAGGTCTGTAGCCGTTCGCCCGAAAGCGGCTGTAGCACCCTCGCGAATTAGATTTTTAGTTTCCCGAGGCTTGTGGTTGAGAGGGCAGCCTTGCGGGCGCTGAGCATGCTCCCGGTGATAGCGTGACGGCCCGTCGTTGAGACGGGCGGACTGGTACAGAGAGCGAGCTTACTGCTTTTCCAGCACCCACTGCCGAGGCCCCGCCGTATAAGACGGTATCTCATCCGCCAACGACGCATTCACCGTCTGGAAGATTTCCAGTTGCTCCCCATCGCGAGCAAAGATCCAGGTATTCCCATGGCCGCGCTGTTGCAGCCAGATGGTGTCGTTGCCGTTGCTCATGGTGGCGCAGTCGCCTGCCAGGCACAGGGCGTAGCGGTCTACGCCCGGCAGGCCGCTGACTTGGCCGTCGGGTTGGAACTGTACGGTGGTGCCTTGGCCGGGGCCGTTGACGATGTTCCAGGTGCCGCTCAGGTAGGCGGCGTATAGCGCACGCTCGAAGCTCGCGCCGATGGGGGCGCCTTCCGGTACCTGGAGTTGCGCGCGGTCGAACACTTGCTGCGGCTCGTTCTCGGTGGCGGCCTGGCTCAGTTGGTTGCCGTCGCGCTTGAGTTCGCTGGCGGCGCTGCCGTAGATGTCGACTTTCCACAGGCCGTCTTCTTCGGCCAGCAACTTGCCTTCGACGTTTTCAAAACCGTTGGTGTAGCGCGCCTGGCCAGCCCGGGTGTTGACGTCCCATTCCAGGTTCGGGCCATAGGCCTGCAGCGCTTCGCGCAGGGGGCCTCCTTTGGCGGCAGCGTCGATGGCGGCCTGGTTGATCCAGGTGCCGCTGATGTCACGGTCGGCAGGGTCGCTGGCGCAGCCGGCCAGGAGGAGGGCGAGCAGCGGGAGAGCAAGCGCTTTGCGCATGGTGGAATCCTTTCAAAACGAAAACGGCGCAGCGGGGGACGCTGCGCCGGCCTTGTTACTCGATGACCAGGATGGCATCCATCTCGACCTGCGCGCCCTTTGGCAGGGCTGCTACGCCGATGGCGGCGCGGGCAGGGTAGGGCTGCTCGAAGTATTTGCCCATGATCTCGTTGACCTTGGCAAAGTGGCTCAGGTCGGTGAGGAAGATGTTGAGCTTGACGATGTCCTTGAACGACCCGCCGGCGGCTTCGGCCACGGCCTTGAGGTTTTCGAAGACCTGTACGGTCTGGGCTTCGAAGCCTTCCACCAGCTCCATGGTTTTCGGGTCCAGGGGAATCTGGCCCGACATGTACACGGTGTTGCCCGCCTTGATCGCCTGGGAATAAGTACCGATGGCGGCTGGGGCCTTGTCGCTGGTGATGACGGTTTTGGTCATGTATGACTCCTTGTAATGGCTGGGCTATTGGGGGTTATGCGCGCATGCGGGTGATGCGGATAACGCCGGTCAGGGCTCGCAGTTTCTTGATCACGCGGGCCAGGTGTACGCGGTCGTGCACGCTGACCACCAGTTGGACGACGCTGATGCGGCCGTCGCGCTCGTCCATGCTGATTTTCTCGATGTTGCCGTCGGCGGCGTTGACGCTGCTGGCCAGCAGGGCGATCAGGCCGCGCTGGTGTTCCAGCTCGACCCGCAGCTCGACGTTGAATTCGCCGGTGACATCCTTGGCCCAGGAGAGCTGGATGCATTTTTCCGGGTTGTGGCGGATTTCGCTGATGTTGCGGCAGTTGTCCAGGTGCACCACCATCCCCTTGCCGGCGGACAGGTGGCCGACAATCGGGTCGCCCGGGATCGGCGTGCAGCACTTGGCGTAGCTGAGCACCAGGCCTTCGGTGCCGCGGATCGCCAGCGGGCCTTCGGGGCTTGGCAGTTGTTCGCCTTCGCCCAGCAGGCGGCGGGCAACGACATAGGCCATGCGATTGCCCAGGCCGATGTCTTCGAGCAGGTCTTCGACCAGTTCGAGGCGGTATTCCTGGAGCATCAACTGCACGCGCTCGGTCGGGATCTTCTCCAGCGAGCTGTCGAAACCGTTCAGCACCTTGTTCAGCAGGCGTTCGCCGAGGCTGATGGATTCGGAGCGGCGTTGCAGCTTCAGGGCGTGGCGGATGTGGGTACGGGCCTTGCCGGTGACCACGAAGTTGAGCCACGCCGGGTTCGGCCGCGCACCGGGGGCGCTGACGATTTCCACCGTGGAGCCGCTTTGCAGTGGTTCGGACAGGGGGGCCAGGCGACGGTTGATCCGGCAGGCGATGCAGCTGTTGCCGACGTCGGTGTGCACCGCGTAGGCGAAGTCCACCGCCGTGGAGCCTTTGGGCAGCTCCATGATCCGGCCCTTGGGCGTGAAGACGTAGACCTCGTCCGGGAACAGGTCGATCTTGACGCTCTCGATGAATTCCAGGGAGTTGCCGGCCCGCTGCTGCATTTCCAGCACGCCTTTGACCCACTGCCGGGCCCGGGCATGGGTGCTTTTGGGTTGCTCGTCACCGCTGGATTTGTACAGCCAATGGGCGGCGATGCCGTTGTTGGCCATTTCTTCCATTTCACGGGTACGGATCTGGATCTCGATCGGTACGCCGTGCATGCCGAACAGCGTGGTGTGCAGCGACTGGTAGCCGTTGGCCTTGGGAATCGCGATGTAGTCCTTGAAGCGTCCCGGCAGCGGTTTGTACAAATTATGCACGGCACCCAGCACGCGATAGCAGGTATCGACCTTGTCGACGATGATCCGGAACGCGTAGACGTCCATGATCTCGTTGAAGGCCCGGCGCTTGCCGCGCATTTTCTTGTAGATGCCGTAGAGGTGTTTCTGCCGCCCGCTGACTTCGCCTTCGATGCCGTCGATGGCCAGGCAGTGGCTCAGGGACTCTTCGATCTTGTTGACGATTTCCTTGCGGTTGCCCCGGGCGCGCTTGACGGCCTGGTTGATGCGCGCCGAGCGCATCGGGTGCATGGCCTTGAAGCCGAGGTCTTCGAATTCGATGCGGATCGCATGCATGCCCAGGCGGTTGGCGATGGGCGCGTAGATTTCCAGGGTTTCCTTGGCGATGCGTCGGCGTTTTTCACCGGACAGCACTTCCAGGGTGCGCATGTTGTGCAGGCGGTCGGCGAGCTTGACCAGGATCACGCGAATGTCGCGGGCCATGGCCATGGCCATTTTCTGGAAGTTTTCGGCCTGGGCCTCGGCCTTGGTCTCGAAGTTCATCTGGGTCAGTTTGCTGACCCCGTCGACCAGTTCGGCCACGGTTTCGCCGAACTGCGCTTGCAGCGCTTCCTTGGCAATGCCGGTGTCTTCGATCACGTCATGGAGCATGGCCGCCATCAGGCTCTGATGGTCCATGTGCATGTCGGCAAGGATGCCCGCCACCGCGAGCGGGTGCGTGACATACGCCTCGCCGCTGCGGCGGCGTTGGCCGTCGTGGGCTTGTTCAGCGTAGAAGTAGGCTCGGCGGACCAGATTGACCTGGTCCGTGCCGAGGTAGGCCGATAAGCGATCGGCGAGGGCGTCTATGCTCGGCATGATGATGACTCCTGCCGTTTGCTGTGACCCCGCGCCGTGCTACGTCGACCAGGCATAGATTTAGACCGCCTCGTTGGACTCGTCCTCGAACGCTGCGAACAGCGGTTCGTCTTCAACGATTTCAGCGTTGGCGATGAACTCGTAGCTCATCAGGCCTTCGGCGATTTCACGCAGCGCTACCACGGTAGGCTTGTCGTTTTCCCACTGGACCAATGGCTCTTTGCCGCCGGTGGCCAGTTGACGGGCACGCTTGGTAGAGAGCATGACCAGCTCAAAGCGGTTTTCCACGTGTTCTAGGCAGTCTTCAACGGTTACGCGGGCCATGGTATTCCTCGGAGCGAATGCGATATGCGCGCTGCCCGGTTGGGCGAGCGGACTCGACAGTTTAAAAAAACACCAGCGTTTAGGGAAGCGCTGTTTTTTTGAACAAACCCCTCGGCGCGCTGCAAGTACCAATGTAAAGCCGTTGCAGCGGTTTTGGGAAGGGGCGGTCAGCCCAGCAGTTCGGCCAGTAATTTACCGAAACGTTGCTGCTGGCGTTTCTGTTGCAGCTGGTTGGCGCGGAAAACCGCTTTCAGGTCGTCCAGCGCCTGGGCGAAATCATCGTTGATGATCAGGTAATCGTAGTCCACGTAGTGGCTCATTTCGCTGACCGCTTCACGCATCCGGCCTTCGATGATCTCGTCGCTGTCCTGGCCACGGTTGGTCAGGCGCTGGCGCAAGGCTTGCTGGCTCGGTGGCAGGATGAAGATCGAACGGGCCTGGGGCATCAGCTTGCGCACTTGTTCGGCGCCTTGCCAGTCGATTTCCAGAATCAGGTCGTGGCCTTCGTCCAGGGTCTGCTGCAAGTAGCTCTGCGAGGTGCCGTAGAGGTTGCCGAAGACTTCGGCGCGCTCCAGGAAGTCGCCGTGCTCGGCCATCTTCACGAACTCTTCGCGGTCGACGAAGTGGTAGTTCACGCCGTTCACTTCACCAGGGCGCATGGCGCGGGTGGTGTGGGAGACCGAGACGCGGATCTGCGGCTCGGCGTCGATCAGGGCCTTGACCAGGCTGGTCTTGCCGGCGCCCGAGGGCGCGGAAATGATGTAGAGAGTGCCGGTGCTGTGGGTCATGTCGGGTTAGCCTTACTCAATGTTCTGCACTTGTTCGCGCATCTGCTCGATCAACACCTTGAGGTTGACCGCAGCCTGGGTGCTGCGCGGGTCGAAGGCCTTGGAGCCCAGTGTATTGGCTTCGCGGTTGAGTTCCTGCATCAAAAAGTCCAGGCGGCGACCGGCCGCACCACCGGACTTGAGCACCCGGCGGACTTCGATGATGTGGGTGCTCAGGCGATCCAGTTCTTCGGCCACGTCGCTTTTCTGGGCGAGCATGACCATTTCCTGTTCCAGGCGCTGCGGATCCAGCTCGGCCTTCATGTCGGCGAAGCGATCCAGGACTTTCTGGCGTTGGGTGGCGAGCATCTGCGGGACCAGTTCGCGCAGGGTCGTCACGTCTTCTTCGATGGAGGTCAGGCGCTCGTTGATCAGCCGGGCCAGTTCCGCACCTTCGCGCTCACGGCCGGCCTTGAGCTCCTTGAGCCCCTGGTTGAACAGCGCCAGCGCCTCGGCGTTCAGGGCCTGGGGATCGCTGGCATCACCCACCAGCACGCCGGGCCAGGCCAGGACTTCCAGCGGGTTCAGGGCGGCTGGGTTCTTGATCAGGCTGGCGACGGTTTCGGCAGCGGCCACCAGTTGGGCGGCGCGCTCGCGGTCCACCTGCAATGTCTTGCCGGTGCTTTCCTCGGTGAAGCGCAGGGTGCATTCCAGCTTGCCCCGGGACAACCCCTGGCGCAGGGCTTCGCGCACGCTGCCTTCCAGGTCGCGGAAGGACTCGGGCAGGCGCAGGTGTGGTTCCAGGTAACGGCTGTTGACCGAGCGCAGTTCCCAGCTCAGCGTGCCTTGGGCACCGGCCTTTTCGACGCGGGCGAAGGCGGTCATGCTGTGCACCATGGAGGTTCCTCGCAATGCAGGCCGTGCACGACCGGGGGTCGTGGCGCCTGAAGTCTGTGGATAAAAAGCCGACGGGCAGCAAAGGCGCAGGATTGTAGCGCAGTGAGGCGCATGCCCCCAAACCGTGCCGGTGACAAAGCGCTGCAGCCCGTCGGGCGGGCCTTTGAGTGGCTTGTTGCGCGGCGGTTTTTAAAACTGCGCGACGTTTTAAACTGCCCTAGGATGATTCGCGGCTTTATAATGCCGGCAGTTTTCCGTCCTCTGTACAGGTGTTCCCTATGAAACGTCCAAGTGGTCGCGCTGCCGATCAGCTCCGCTCGATCCGCATTACCCGCAACTACACCAAACACGCCGAGGGATCCGTACTGGTCGAGTTCGGTGATACCAAGGTCATCTGCACTGTCAGCGTCGAAAACGGTGTGCCCCGGTTCCTCAAGGGCCAGGGCCAAGGCTGGTTGACGGCCGAGTACGGCATGCTGCCACGCGCCACCGGTGAGCGGAACCAGCGCGAAGCCAGCCGTGGCAAGCAAGGCGGGCGCACCCTGGAAATCCAGCGCCTGATCGGCCGTTCGCTGCGCGCTGCCCTGGACATGTCCAAGCTGGGCGACGTGACGCTGTATGTCGATTGCGATGTGATTCAGGCCGACGGCGGCACTCGCACCGCCTCCATTACCGGTGCCATGGTCGCGCTGGTCGATGCCCTGAAGGTGATCAAGAAGCGCGGCGGCCTCAAGGGTGGCGACCCGCTCAAGCAGATGATCGGCGCGGTGTCCGTGGGCATGTACCAGGGCGAGCCGGTGCTGGACCTGGATTACCTGGAAGACTCCGCCGCCGAGACAGACCTGAACGTTGTCATGACCAGCGCCGGCGGCTTCATCGAAGTCCAGGGCACCGCCGAAGGCGCGCCATTCCAGCCTGAAGAGCTGAACGCTATGCTGGAGCTGGCGAAGAAAGGCATGAGCGAGATTTTCGAACTGCAGAAGGCCGCCCTGGCCGATTGATCTAAAGCGCCTCAGACAAGGAGAGCGTCATGAGTGATGAGCAAGTGCTACTGCCTCAGCCGGACAGGGAGGCGCGTCAATGGGCGATGTTTTGTCATTTGTCCGCCTTGTCGGGGCTGGTGATTCCGTTCGGTACCTTGATCGGGCCGCTGGTGCTCTGGCAGATCAAGCGCGAATCCGATCCGTTCATCGATGCCCAGGGCAAGGAAGCGCTGAACTTCCAGATCACCGTGGCGATTGCCTCGCTCATCAGCTTCCTGTTGATGATCGTGGTGATTGGCTTCTTCCTGTTCGGGCTGATTGCCATCGGCGCGCTGGTGCTGACCATCATCGGCGGGATCAAGGCCAATGAAGGGCAGCCGTACCGGTATCCGTTCACCTGGCGGTTGATCAAATAACGATCAACGCATGTCCCGTGTGGGAGCGAGCCTGCTCGCGATAGCGGTGGATCAGTCACATCAGTGTTGAAGCCCATTCCGCCATCGCGAGCAGGCTCGCTCCCACAGGGAAAATGGATTGCCCACAAAAAACCGACATTGCTGTCGGTTTTTTGTGTTTGCTTAACGGCGTTTAGATCGTCAGCGTCCAATCGTAGTCCACGATCAGCGGCGCATGCTGCGAGAATCGTGGCTGGCGCGGCAAGCGGGCGCTGCGTACGAAGCGGCGCAGCCCGGGCGTCAGCAACTGGTAGTCGAAACGCCAGCCGAGGTTGAGCATCTCGGCCTGCTCGTTGTCCGGCCACCAGCTGTACTGGTCGCCTTCGCGGCTGACTTCGCGCAGGGCGTCGACATAGCCCATGTTGCCGATGATCTCGTCCATCCAGGCCCGTTCAGGCGCCAGGAAACCTGGAGATTGCTGGCTGTCGCGCCAGTTCTTGATGTCCAGCTTCTGTTGCGCCACGTACAGCGAGCCACAATAGATGTACTCGCGACGTTTGCGCCGCTGCTTATCCAGGTAACGGGCGAAGTCGTCCATCAACTTGAATTTCTGATTCAAATCTTCATCGCCGTTCTGCCCCGACGGGAGCAGTAAGGTCGCGATGCTGACCTTGTCGAAATCGGCTTGCAGGTAGCGCCCGTAGCGGTCCGCCGTCTCGAAACCGAGACCGTTGATGACAGCCTTCGGTTGCAGCCGCGAGTACAGAGCCACGCCACCCTGGGCGGGGACTTCGGCATCGCAGGCATAAAGGAAGTAACCATCCAGTTGGAAGGCTGCATCGTCCAGTTCAAAGGCGGAGGCGCGGGTGTCCTGCAGGCAGATGACGTCGGCATTCTGTGCTTGCAGCCAACTGAGCAAACCTCGCTCCACTGCAGCCTGAATACCATTGACGTTCACACTGATGATCCGCATAAATGGCCCCAAAAATCACGTGCGTGTATGATACACGCCGTGTACCTATTTAGCTAAATCCGCGGTATTTGAGGCTTTTTTTTCATGCAGGCGTATCAGCGCGATTTCATTCGCTTTGCCATCGATCGCGGGGTTTTGCGCTTCGGTGAGTTCACCCTCAAGTCCGGGCGCACGAGCCCGTACTTCTTCAATGCCGGCCTGTTCAACAGCGGTTCCGCCCTGGCCCAGCTGGGGCGTTTCTATGCGGCGGCCATTGTCGAGAGCGGCATCCCGTTCGACGTGCTGTTCGGCCCGGCCTATAAAGGCATCCCGCTGGCTGCCACCACCGCCGTGGCTCTGGCTGAACACCACGACCGCGACGTGCCCTGGTGCTTCAACCGCAAGGAAGCCAAGGCTCACGGTGAAGGCGGCAGCCTGGTGGGCGCGCCGCTGACCGGTGAAGTACTGATCATCGACGACGTGATCACCGCCGGTACCGCCATCCGCGAAGTGATGCAGATCATCGCTTCCCAGGAAGGCGCCAAGGCCGCCGGCGTGCTGATCGCCCTGAACCGTCAGGAGCGTGGCAACGGCGAATTGTCGGCGATCCAGGAAGTGGAGCGCGACTTCGGCATTCCGGTCATCAGCATCGTTTCGCTGACCCAGGTCCTGGAGTTCCTGGCCGACGATCCGCAGCTCAAGCAGCATTTGCCGGCGGTCGAGGCTTATCGGGCGCAGTTCGGCGTCTGATCGGCTTGCACATTCCCCTGTGTGAGCGAGCCTGCTCGCGATAGCGGTGGATCAGTCATTCCGCCATCGCGAGCAGGCTCGCTCCCACAGGGGGTATCTCGCAGGTGGCCGGTGCAAAAAAAGACCCCGCTCAGCCAGGCTGAGCGGGGTCTTTTTTTGGGATGTGGCTTATGGACGCTTGCGATTGCTGATCAACGTACCCACGCCAGTGTCGGTGAAGATCTCCAGCAGGATCGCATTCGGCACCCGGCCGTCGATGATCAACGAGCTGCCGACGCCGCCTTGCACCGCTTCCAGTGCACAACGGATCTTCGGCAGCATGCCGCCATAGATGGTGCCATCCGCGATCAGATCGTCGACTTGTTGGGTCGACAGCCCGGTCAGGACCTTGCCCGACTTGTCCATCAGGCCGGCGATGTTGGTCAGCAACATCAGCTTTTCAGCTTTCAGTGCTTCGGCGACCTTGCCGGCCACCAGGTCGGCATTGATGTTGTACGACTCGCCGTTGGCACCCACGCCGATAGGCGCGATCACCGGGATGAAATCGCCCTTGACCAGCAGGTTCAGCAGGTCGGTGTTGATACCGACCACTTCGCCCACATGGCCGATGTCGATGATTTCCGGCTGGGTCATTTCCGGGGTCTGGCGGGTGACGGTGAGTTTCTTCGCCCGGATCAGCTCGGCATCCTTGCCCGTCAGGCCGATGGCGCTGCCGCCATGGCGGTTGATCAGGTTGACGATGTCCTTGTTGACCTGGCCGCCGAGGACCATTTCCACCACGTCCATGGTCTGCGCGTCGGTGACGCGCATGCCGTCGATGAAGTGGCTCTCGATCGACAGCCGCTTGAGCAGGTCACCGATCTGCGGGCCGCCGCCATGCACCACCACCGGGTTGATGCCCACGGCCTTCATCAGCACGATGTCGCGGGCGAAGCCGGTCTTCAGCTC
This sequence comes from Pseudomonas corrugata, assembly GCF_001269905.1. Taxonomy (GTDB): domain Bacteria; phylum Pseudomonadota; class Gammaproteobacteria; order Pseudomonadales; family Pseudomonadaceae; genus Aquipseudomonas; species Aquipseudomonas corrugata. The sequence goes on from NZ_LHVK01000007.1 coordinate 350,154, forward strand.
CTCGCTTTCCATCGCGTTGCCGCCATATTTGATCACCAGGGTCTTGCCGACGTAGCGTCGGATATAAGGCAACGCTTCGGACAGGACCTTGGCGGTGTTGGTGGCGGCTTCGCGTTCGAGGGTCATTCAGGGCTCCAGTGGCGCTTCAAAAAATCAAAACGGTAGTTGAAGATCGGGTGCAACACGTTTGAGTTGGGTGTGGAACACATCTTTGATGCGCTGCAGCTCGGCTTCGTCATCGGCCTCGAAACGCAAGACCAGCACCGGTGTGGTGTTGGATGCGCGAACCAGGCCCCAGCCATGGGGATAGTCGACCCGCACACCGTCGATGGTGGTCAGTTCGGCCCCTTCGCCCCATTGAGCGTCGTGCAGTGCATCAATGATGCTGAATTTGCTCTCTTCGGTCACATGGATATTGATTTCCGGCGTAGAAATATCGTTCGGGAAGGTCGCGAACAGGTCTTCGGCGCTGGATTGTTCCTTGCTGAGGATCTCCAGCAGGCGTGCGGCGCTGTAGATGCCGTCGTCGAAACCGAACCAGCGCTCCTTGAAGAAGATGTGGCCGCTCATCTCGCCGGCCAGCAGGGCGCCGCTTTGCTTCATTTTCTTCTTGATCAACGAATGGCCGGTCTTCCACATCAGCGGACGACCACCGTATTCCTTGATCAGCGGCACCAGGCGACGGGTGCACTTAACGTCGAAAATGATCTCCGCATCGGGGTTACGGGCCACGACGTCCTTGGCGAACAGCATCAGCAGGCGGTCAGGGAACACGACGCTGCCGGTATTGGTCACCACGCCCACGCGGTCGCCGTCGCCGTCGAAGGCCAGGCCCAGGTCGGCGTTGGTTTCCTTGACCTTGGCGATCAGGTCTTCAAGGTTTTCCAGCTTGCCCGGGTCCGGGTGATGGTTGGGGAAGTTGCCGTCCACCTCGCAGAACAGCGGGATGACCTCGCAGTTCAGGGCTTCGATCAGTTGCGGGGCGATCACGCCGGCCGCGCCGTTGCCGCAGTCGACCACCACTTTCAGGCGACGGGCCAGCTTCACGTCCTTGACGATTTCGTCGCTGTAGCGCTCGAGGATATCGACCTTGGTGACGGTGCCCTTGCCGCTGCTCAGGTCGTTGGTCTTGAGACGGGTGTGCAGGGCCTGGATCTGCTCGTTGGCGAGGGTGTCGCCGGCGATGACGATCTTGAAGCCGTTGTAGTTCGACGGGTTGTGGCTACCGGTAAGCATCACGCCGGATTTGCCGGCCAATACGTTGGCGGCGTAATACAACGCCGGGGTCGGGACCAGGCCGACGTCGCTGACGTGGCAGCCGCTGTCGGCAACGCCCTTGATCAGCTGTTCTACCAGCTCGGGGCCGGACAAGCGGCCATCGCGGCCGACGCACACGTTCGGTTCGCCCTGGGCCAGGCTCTGGGAGCCAATGGCGCGGCCGATCCAGTAGGCGGTTTCGCCGGTCAGGGTTTCCGGTACCACGCCACGGATGTCGTAGGCGCGGAAGATGCTGTCAGGAAAGATCGGTGCGATTGCGGCTGGGGTGTTCATGGCGGGACGCTCTATTCAGAAAGTGACTGGACAGGCCGACTGTCAGCGTCGGCAGGCTCAAGCTGAAGGGTATGACGGCGTTTTTGACAGAGAGTTCGTGGTGGGAAAGTGCCATGAGACAGCGTTATCCCGCCCTGGGTCGCCTAATACCTTGATTCCGGATGGGAAACCTAGCAGAAAGCCATTGCGCATTTTTTGCCCTGAAACAGAAGCTTAATAAACCGGCCGGGCAGCACACCCGGCCTGTTCCCGCCTGTCAATGGCTGCCGGAATGCCCGAAACCGCCTGCGCCGCGCTGGCTCTCGTCGAACTCCTCGACCAGTTCGAAGTGGGCCTGGACCACCGGTACCAGCACCAGCTGGGCGATGCGTTCGCCCACCGCGATGTTGAATGTCGTATGACCACGGTTCCAGCACGACACCATCAGCTCGCCCTGGTAGTCGGAGTCGATCAAGCCCACCAGGTTGCCCAGCACGATACCGTGCTTATGACCCAGGCCCGAACGCGGCAGGATCAGCGCGGCCAGGCCCGGGTCGCCGATGTACACCGACAGGCCGGTGGGGATCAGCAGTGTCTGGCCCGGCTCCAGAACGGTGTCCTGCTTGAGCATGGCCCGCAGGTCGAGACCGGCGGAGCCCGGTGTGGCGTATTGCGGCAGCGGGAATTCATTGCCGATGCGGGGGTCGAGGATCTTGGCTTGTAGAGCGTGCATGGAAAATTAAACCTGGTTCAGCCGTTCGGCGATGAAAGTGATCAGTTGGCGGGCGATCTTGCCCTTGCTGGTCTGGGCGAAAAGGGTGGCGTGCAACTGGCGGTCGATCACGCTGCAGGCGTTTTCTTCGCTGTTGAAGCCGATGCTCGGGTTGGCGACGTCGTTGGCAACGATCAAGTCCAGATTCTTGTCCTTGAGTTTGCGCGCGGCGTAATCGAGCAGGTTCTCGGTTTCGGCGGCGAAGCCGACACTGAAGGGACGGTCGGAACGGGTGGCGATGGTGGCAAGGATATCCGGGTTACGGACCATTTGTAATAACAGGCCGTCGCCGCTCGTAGGGTCTTTCTTCAGTTTTTGCGGGGCGATGACTTCAGGGCGGTAGTCCGCTACCGCCGCCGAGGCGATGAACAGGTCGCAGGGGATGGCTGCTTCGCAGGCCGCGAGCATGTCCCGGGCGCTAACCACGTCAATGCGGGTCACCCGATCCGGCGTCGGCAGGTGCACCGGGCCGGTGATCAATGTTACCCGCGCGCCAGCTTCCACCGCGGCCTCGGCCAGGGCGAAGCCCATTTTTCCGGAGCTGTGGTTGGTGATGTAGCGCACCGGGTCGATGTTTTCCTGGGTCGGTCCGGCGGTGATCAGCACGTGTTTGCCGGTCAGGGCGTGGCGCTGGAAGCAGTCGGCGGCACATTGGGCCAGGTCGGTGGCTTCGAGCATGCGGCCCATGCCGACATCGCCGCAGGCCTGGCTGCCGGAGGCCGGGCCAAAGACTTTCAGGTCGCGGCTTTCAAGCAGCTGCAGATTGGCCTGGGTGGCCGGATCGCGCCACATGGCCTGATTCATGGCCGGTGCGACAGCAACCACGGCGTCGGTGGCGAGCACCAGGGTGGTCAGCAGGTCATTGGCGATGCCCTGGGCCAGGCGGGCAATCAGGTCGGCCGTGGCCGGGGCGATCAGCACCAGGTCGGCCCACTTGGCCAGTTCGATATGGCCCATGGCGGCTTCGGCCGCCGGGTCGAGCAGATCCAGGTGGACCGGGTGCCCGGACAGGGCCTGCATGGTCAGCGGGGTAATGAATTCACTGCCGCCACGGGTCATGACGACCCGCACTTCCGCGCCCTGGTCGATGAGTCGGCGAACCAGCTCGGCGCTCTTGTAGGCGGCAATGCCGCCTCCGACGCCCAGAACGATGCGTTTCCGATACAGCCGCTGCATAAGCCTGCCTTTGGATTTCAGTGGTCAATGCAGGACGAACCTCTCGACAGCAGCCTGCCGGGGTGCAAATCGCCTGCAAAAAAAGATGGGCTACGATATCACAGCGACCGCTATGGAACAGCGGTGCCCACTATCAGGGAGAGCCTATGAGTATTCGGGATTGGCCCGTGGCCGAGCGTCCACGGGAGAGGTTGCTGGCATCGGGGGCGGGAAGTCTTTCGGACGCAGAATTACTGGCGATTTTCTTGCGAACCGGCGTGTCGGGCAAAAGCGCGGTCGATCTGGCGCGACAACTGCTGACTCAATTTGGCAGCCTGCGCGCGCTGCTTGAAGCCGACCAGATCACGTTCAGCAGCCATATGGGGTTGGGCCCGGCGAAATTTGCGCAGTTGCAGGCGGCCCAGGAAATGAGCCGGCGGCATCTGGCCGAGCGGGCGCGGCAAAGAACGACGCTGGAAAGCCCGGGGGTCGTCCGTGAGTACCTGAAGTCGATGCTGCGCCACGAGCCCCATGAAGTGTTTGGCTGTCTGTTTCTCAATTCCAGGCATCAGGTGCTGGGTTTCGAAACGCTGTTTCGCGGCTCCATCGACAATGCCAGCGTTCATCCCCGGCAAGTGGTCAAGCGCGCCCTGGCCCACAACGCCGCCGCGCTGATCCTGTGCCACAACCATCCTTCCGGCAACACCGAGCCCAGCCAGGCCGACCGGTTGCTCACCGAGCGACTGCAAGAGGCGCTGGAGCTGATTGATGTGCGGGTGCTCGATCACTTCATCGTTGGTGATGGGGAGCCGCTGTCGATGGCGGAGTATGGGTGGATGTGAGCGAAATCTGGTGCCCAGAGAAATCCTTTGTGGGAGCGAGCCTGCTCGCGATAGCGGTTCGTCAGTGACATTGTCTGTTCTGACACGCCGCAATCGCGAGCAGGCTCGCTCCCACAAGGTTCACCGCATTACTTGAGGCTGACCTTCGAATAATCCTGGCGCCCAAACGGGCTGACCGCATAACCCTGCAGGTCCTTGCGAACCAGGGCGAACGCGGTCGGGTGCGCCAGCGGCAGCCACAGGGCCTGTTGCCGGATCTGTGCTTGTGCCTGTTCGTAAAGCTTGGTGCGCACACCCTGTTCGCCGGTGGTCTTGCCGGCGCTGATCAGCTTGTCCAGGTCTTGATTACAATAACGCGCGAAGTTGGTGCCGGACTTGACCGCCGCGCAGGAAAACTGTGGCGTGAGGAAGTTGTCCGGATCGCCGTTGTCGCCAGCCCAGCCCATGAATAGCAGGTCATGCTCGCCGGCCTTGGCGCGACGGATCAGCTCCCCCCATTCGATCACCCGGATTTCCGCCTGGATGCCCACTTCCGCCAGGTCGGATTGCAACAGTTGCGCGCCGAGGCTGGGGTTGGGGTTCAGCAGGCTGCCGGAAGGGCGGGTCCAGATTGTGGTCTGGAAACCCTCTTTCAAGCCGGCCTTGGCCAGCAGCTCGCGGGCCTTGGCCGGGTCATGGGCATAGCCGGGCAGGTTCTTGGCGTAGCTCCAGGTGTTTGGCGGGTAGGGGCCGTTGGCCGCTTCGGCGGTGCCTTCGAAGACGGTCTTGAGGTAGCTGGCCTTGTCGAAGGCGAGGTTGATGGCCTGGCGTACCTCGGGTTTGTCCAGAGGCGGATGCTGGCTGTTGATTGCCACGAAAGCAGTCATGAAGGCGTCGGTCTGCTCAACCTTCAGGGTCGGTTCCTGCCGGGCGGCCTGCACATCCAGCGGCTTGGGCGACAGGGCGATCTGGCATTCGTTGCGCCGCAGTTTCTGCAGGCGCACGTTCGCATCCGGTGTGATGGCGAAGATCAACTGATCGACCTGGGGTTTGCCGGCAAAATAGTCGTTGTTGGCCTTGTAGCGAATCGAGGCGTCCTTCTGGAACCGGTTGAAGATGAAGGGGCCGGTGCCGATGGGCTGGTTGTTGAGTTTTTCTGGCGTGCCGGCCTTCATCAACTGATCGGCGTATTCGGCCGAATAGATCGAGGCGAATCCCATGCTCAGGGTGGCCAGGAAAGTGGAGTCCGCGTGATCGAGGGTAAAGCGCACGGTCAGCGGGTCCAGGGCGTCTATTTTCTTGATCAGCGCCGGCAGTTGCATGGATTGGGCGTGAGGGAAGCCGCTCTGGGCGACTTTATGCCAGGGGTTGGCAGGGTCCAGCATGCGCTCGAAGCTGAACTTCACGTCTTCGGCCGTCAGGTCACGGTGCGGCGTGAAATATTCGGTCTGGTGAAACTTGACCTTTGGACGCAGCTGGAACACGTAGGTCAGTCCATCAGGCGAGACGTCCCAGCGCTCGGCCAGGCTCGGGACTACCTTGCCGCTGGCGGTGTCGAAATCCACCAGTCGGTTCATCAACACGTCGGCGGAGGCGTTGGTGGTTGTCAGCGAATTGTATTGGACGACATCGAACCCCTCCGGGCTGGCCTCGGTGCAGACGCTCAGGGCGGCGGCCTGGGCCAAAGGGCTGATCAGCAGAGGTGCGAGCAACAGTGAGAGGGCAGCGAGGCGCATGATCGGTTTCCTTGTCAGGTCGAAGGCCCATCTGCGAGTGCAGTCTGGAAAAGGCCTACCCTAGTGGGCTCGTTGCCAAATGACTATCCCCTTTTTGCTTTTTCCGGCACGCTGCTCCAGCGTATCGAGCGTTAAAACCTGTCAGCGTCGAAAAAAGCCGGCGTGCCGCGACGAGCGGTCATAGCCATCGCCAGCCTTTGCCGCAGCCGTTCGGCGCGGTTGTCCGAGGATTCCAGGTAAAGACAAATCACACGGGCTGTTGTTGCACTGAGGTCTTTCTGGTATAAAGCAGCGCTCTTTTCTAGGGGCCCGGTTCCTTCACTGTAGGTGTAGCCGGTAAGACCCTTAAAGAAACGCGGCGCCTGGCGCCAAATGACTGAGAGATTAAGCGGCCAACCCATGCCGGGTTGGGCATGTGGTTTTAGAGGGCTGAGGCATGTCTAGAGTCTGTCAAGTTACCGGTAAGGGTCCGGTGACTGGGAATAACATTTCCCACGCAAACAACAAAACCCGTCGTCGTTTCCTGCCGAACCTGCAGCATCACCGCTTCTGGGTTGAAGAAGAGAAACGTTTTGTGCGTCTGCGCGTATCTGCCAAGGGCATGCGTATCATCGACAAGCGTGGCATCAGTGTCGTGCTGGCCGAACTTCGTCGCGATGGCAAGGTTTAAGGGAGCTAATCATGCGTGAATTGATTCGTTTGATCTCGAGCGCCGGTACTGGTCACTTCTACACTACCGACAAGAACAAGCGTACTACCCCGGACAAAATCGAGATCAAGAAATATGATCCGGTTGTTCGCAAGCACGTGATCTACAAGGAAGGCAAAATCAAGTAATTGATTTTTCCCTCTTTACGAAAAAGGCCCGTATCGCGAGATACGGGCCTTTTTTGTGGCTGGCTTCCAGCCCTGGTCCAATCCCTGTGTGCGAGCCTGCTCGCGATGGGGCCAGCCCGGCCAATGAAAACTCAAGCCTTGTGCTCAAACACCACATAGATCTTGCGGCACGGCTCCAGCACTTCCCAGGTGCCCTTGAAGCCCGCTGGAATCACGAAGCGGTCGCCTGCGCGCAATGTCTTGGCATTACCCTCGTTGTCCCGCAACACGGAAACCCCCTGGACGATCTCGCAATATTCATGCTCGGTGTAGTTGACCGTCCACTGGCCGACCGCGCCCTCCCAGACGCCGGCATTCATCTGCCCGCAGGGACTGTTGTAGTGGTTGTACACGGCTTGTTCGGGATCGCCTTTGAGAACCTTGGCCGGGTCCGGGCGATAGCGATCGGCGACGGTGCTGGCTTGGCCGAAGTCGACGATGTCCTGGATGCTCATGTCCGTAATCCCCCCGGTAATTGCTTGGAAGGCTCGAGTCTATGTTTATTAAAACGAACATCGCAAGGCTGTTTGTTGGCCTTGTGTCAAATATATTGAAACTTGAGGGGCGGCTGGTTTAGGGTGGCGGGTGCCCTGTGCCGAAAACATGCGCGAAAACCGGCTGGCCGGGCAGAATTCCTGAGTGGGCGCATCCCTGCGACGCTCATACCCCAATAAGAGGAGGACACTCGCATGACCACCCTGACTCGTGCCGACTGGGAACAACGCGCCCGCGATCTGACTATCGAAGGCCGCGCCTTCATCAACGGCGAACACACCGATGCGGTGTCCGGCGAAACCTTCGATTGCCTCAGCCCGGTCGATGGCCGCCTGTTGGGCAAGGTCGCCAGTTGCGATGCTGCCGACGCCCAGCGTGCCGTCGAAAACGCGCGTGCGGTCTTCAACTCGGGTGCCTGGTCGCGCCTGGCGCCGAGCAAACGCAAAGCGACCATGATTCGTTTCGCCGGCCTGCTCAAGCAGCACGTCGAAGAGCTGGCCCTGCTCGAAACCCTGGACATGGGCAAGCCGATCAGTGACTCCCTGAACATCGATGTGCCCGGCGCGGCGCAGGCGTTGAGCTGGAGTGGTGAAGCCATCGACAAGCTCTACGACGAAGTAGCGTCGACCCCGCACGACCAGTTGGGCTTGGTCACCCGCGAGCCCGTAGGTGTGGTGGGCGCTATCGTGCCATGGAACTTTCCGCTGTTGATGGCCTGCTGGAAGCTCGGTCCGGCACTGTCCACCGGTAACTCGGTGATACTCAAGCCGTCGGAAAAATCCCCGCTGACTGCCATTCGCATAGCCGCACTGGCCGTCGAAGCCGGAATTCCGAAAGGCGTGCTCAACGTGCTGCCAGGCTACGGCCACACCGTCGGCAAGGCCCTGGCGCTGCACATGGATGTCGACACGCTGGTATTCACCGGCTCCACCAAGATCGCCAAGCAACTGATGATCTACTCCGGCGAATCCAACATGAAACGCATCTGGCTGGAAGCCGGCGGCAAGAGCCCGAACATCGTGTTCGCCGACGCCCCGGACCTGCAAGCCGCCGCCGAAGCCGCGGCCAGCGCCATTGCGTTCAACCAGGGCGAAGTCTGCACTGCCGGCTCGCGACTGCTGGTGGAGCGCTCCATCAAGGACACCTTCCTGCCGCTGGTGATCGAAGCCCTCAAGGGCTGGAAGCCAGGCAACCCGCTGGATCCGGCGACGAATGTTGGTGCCCTGGTGGACACCCAGCAGATGAATACCGTGCTGTCCTACATCGAAGCCGGTCACAGCGACGGCGCCAAGCTGGTGGCCGGTGGCAAGCGGATCCTAGAGGAAACCGGTGGTACGTATGTCGAGCCGACGATTTTCGACGGTGTGAGCAATGCCATGAAAATTGCCCAGGAAGAGATTTTCGGTCCGGTGTTGTCGGTGATTGCCTTCGATACCGCCGAAGAAGCCATCCAGATTGCCAACGACACGCCATATGGCCTGGCGGCAGCGGTATGGACCCGGGACATCTCCAAGGCCCACCTGACCGCCAAGGCCTTGCGCGCCGGCAGCGTGTGGGTGAACCAGTACGATGGCGGCGACATGACCGCGCCGTTCGGCGGCTTCAAGCAGTCGGGTAATGGCCGCGACAAGTCGCTGCATGCCTTCGACAAATACACCGAGCTGAAGTCGACCTGGATCAAGCTGTAACAGCACAACGCTGATCCCCTGTGGGAGCGAGCCTGCTCGCGATAGCGGTATGACAGTCGACAGCTTTGTTGAATGTTGCGCCGCTTCGCGAGCAGGCTCGCTCCCACATTGTTTTTGAGGGATGCCCGGAATCGATGACTACCCACAGGAGCGTGGAAATGCGTTGGGCGACTTATTTCGCCGTGTTGGCCTCTGTCCTGAGCGTCGGTCTTGCCCTGGGGGTAAGCATGCCGCTGGTGTCGCTGCGCCTGGAGGGCTGGGGTTATGGCTCGTTCGCCATTGGCGTGATGGCGGCCATGCCCGCCGTTGGGGTGTTGCTCGGGGCCAAGGTGTCGAGCCGCCTGGCGGCGCGGTTTGGGACGGCGAACTTGATGCGCCTGTGCCTGTGGGGCGGGGCAGTGTCCATCGGGTTGCTAGCGCTGCTGCCCAGTTATCCGGTCTGGCTGGTGCTGCGGCTGGTGATCGGGGTGGTCCTGACCCTGGTGTTCATCCTCGGTGAGAGCTGGATCAATCAACTGGTGGTCGAACAATGGCGCGGGCGGCTGGTGGCGCTGTATGGCGCCAGTTATGCGCTGAGCCAGTTGTCCGGCCCGTTGTTGCTCGGTGCGCTGGGTACCGTTCATGACTATGGGTTCTGGGTGGGGGTCGGTCTGCTGGTGGTCGCGCCGTTGCTGTTGCTCGGGCGTAGCGGTGCACCTAGCAGTGAAGCCAGTAGCGTCACTTTTGGCGATTTGTGGGCATTTTGCCGAGGTTTGCCGGCAATCGCCTGGGCGGTGTCGTTGTTCGCGGCTTTCGAGGCGATGATCCTGACATTGCTGCCGGTGTATTGCCTGCGCCAGGGCTTCAGTGCCGACATTGCGCTGGCGATGGTCAGTACCGTGGTGGTCGGTGATGCCTTGCTGCAGCTGCCCATCGGTGCCCTGGCCGATCACTGGTCTCGAAGGGCCTTGCTCACGGGCTGCGCGGTGGTGCTGACCTTGTCGAGCCTGGCAGTCCCGCTGCTGATCGATACTGTACTGATCTGGCCGCTGTGGGTGCTGTTTGGCGCAAGCGCGGGTGGTTTGTTCACCTTGTCGCTGATCCTGATCGGTGAGCGTTACCGCGACGATGCGCTGGTGCGGGCCAACGCCCATATTGCACAGCTGTGGGGAATCGGTTGCCTGATCGGTCCCTTGGTGGCGGGAGCGGGCAGCCAATGGATCAGTGGGCATGCGTTGCCGTTGTTCATGGCTGCGGGGGCGTTCGGGCTGGTGATTCTGTTGCTGCGCCAAGGTGCGTTCGGTGCTACGCAGTCTGCCTGAAAACCCTGAAACACCTATGGCGAGGAGCTTTTGTGGCGAGGGGCAGCCCTACAACATTTTTTCCAACCCGACAGTCGTCGCAAACCAGGCATTGAACCGGCGCCACCAGCTACCTGGCTCGCGATCCAGGTCATGGAGTTTGCCGTTGTCTTCGGTTCTCCAGACGAGCTTTCCATCCTCCAGTCGTGCCTGGTAGCTCAGGGCCGGTGCCATGCCCTGCAGGGCCAGGTCACGGACCTGTCCAGCGAGTTCGGGACTGTCCACCAAGACGCCAACCTCAGTGTTCCACAGCACTGAGCGTGGATCGAAATTGAATGAGCCGATGAACGATTTCTGTCGATCAAAAATGATCGCCTTGCTGTGCAGGCTCGAGTCCGATTCACCATAGGACTTGCTGTAGAACAGGTGAGGGCCGCTGCCTCCCGTATCCCCGGGCTGGCGCCGCAACTCGAACAGCCGTACACCGTGTTGCAGCAGTGCTTTGCGATAGGGCGCGTAGCCGCCGTGTACCGCCGGCACGTCTGTAGCCTCCAGGGAGTTGGTCAGCAGGCTCACCGACACGCCGGCATCGGCGCGGCTGGTCAGATACACCAGTCCGGGCTGGCCCGGCACGAAGTAAGCCGAAATCATGATCAGTTCCTTGCTGACGCCCGCCAGTTCAGGGCCCAGTTGCGTGGTCAGCAACAGCTGTGGATCCGGCTCGTCCTCGGCCAGTACTTTGCTCGGTGCATCCCAGAGCGCCTGGTTCCAGGCCCAGACCAACTCGTTGCGCCAGATATCCAGGCGCGGCTGGGTCCGGTAGGTGGTCAACTGCCGGTACAAGGCGTGATTTTCCTTTTGTGTCTGCTCCAGGGATTCTTGCAGGCGCAGGCGGCTGTTGGCCAAGTCCTTGGCGCTGGGCCGATGGGACAGGAACTGTTCGATGGGCTTGCTCAGGGCGCTGTTCCAATACTGGTCGAAACTGTGTCCCAACTGTTCGGCCACCGGGCCGACGCCGAGCACGTCGATATCCGTGAAGTTCAGGTGAGGTTCGGCATCGAAGTACTCATCTCCCAGGTTGCGCCCACCGACAATGGCCATGCTGTTGTCCGCCAGCCATAGCTTGTTGTGCATTCGCCGGTGTTGCAGCGAAAGGTTGAACAGTCGGCCGAGGCCGCGGGTCACCCCGGTGGCGCGTCCCAAGTGCAACGGATTGAACAGGCGGATCTGGATTTGCGGGTGGGCGCCGAGGGTCGAAATGATCTGGTCCTGGCCATCGCTGGTGGTGTCGTCCAGCAGAATCCGCACGCGCACGCCCCGGTCGGCGGCCTTGAGCAATTCATCCACCAGCATCCGGGTGCTGATGCCGTCGTGAACGATGTAGTACTGCAAGTCCAGGCTGCTTTGCGCGTTGCGAATCAGCTCGGCCCGGGCGGTGAAGGCATCGGTGCTGTCGGAGAGCAGGCGGAATCCCGAGCGCCCTTCGTGCGGTGCGGCCTGGGCCTGGACCGAGCGTCCGAATGAAGATTCGGAAGCCGGCAGTGCCTGGGACGGCTCGCGGGTAATATCAACGCTGGCACAGCCTCCCAACAGTGAGGCGACAAGCAGTAGCGCAGGCAGGATCGGTTTGGATCTCACGTAGGATCGTTCCGCTTGTTGGCGTTGATTGGCTGTCGGGTGCTGCTTCCCGCTTAGGCTTTTCGTACCGAGCCTAGCATTCAGACGCCGTCGTCCCAGGTTTCGTTCAACAGCGCGATAGCGGCGGCTCCGACCTTACGCACGGCGTCCTCGATCTGTGCCGTTGGCTTGGCAGCGTAGTTCATCCGCAGGCAGTTACGGTACTTTCCCGATGCCGAAAAAATGCTGCCGACCGCGACCTGTACACCTTGATCATGCAAGACCCGGTTGAGCTTCAGCGTATCGAAACCTTCGGGCAGTTCGACCCACAGCATGAAGCTGCCCCGGGGGCGGCTGGCGCGGGTGCCCGACGGAAAGTATCGGCTGACCCAGTCGATCATCATGTCGCGATTGCGCTGGTAATGTGTGCGCATCCGCCGCAAATGGGGTTCGAAATGCCCATTCTTGAGAAACTCCGCGATAGCAATCTGCGGCTGCGGCGCGGTGGAGCCGGTGCTGATGTACTTCATGTGCAGCGCCCGCTCCAAGTACCGGCCCGGCGCAACCCAGCCCACTCGCAGGCCCGGCGCCAGGGTCTTGGAGAAAGAACTGCAAAGCAGGACGCGGCCATCTTCATCGAAGGATTTGATTGTGCGTGGTCGTGGGTAGGTGTAGGCCAAATCCCCATACACATCGTCTTCGATGATTGCCACGTCAAAGCGCTGTGCCAGGGTCAACAGCGCTCGTTTGTTCGCTTCCGGCATGATGTAGCCCAGCGGGTTGTTACAGCTGGGCGTCAACTGTATGGCCTTGATCGGCCATTGCTCCAACGCCAGTTCCAATGCCTCCAGGCTGATGCCGGTGAGTGGGTCGGTGGGGATTTCCATGGCCTTCATGCCCAGCCCCTTGAGGGTTTGCATGGCGCCATGGAAGCTGGGCGAGTCCACCGCGACGATGTCGCCTTGTTCACAGGTGGCGCGAATGCTGACTGATAACGCTTCGTGGCAGCCGGTAGTGACAATCAGGTCGTTGGCTCCCAGCTGGCAGCCTGAATCCAGCAACAGGCGGGCAATCTGTTCGCGCAACGCGAGGTTGCCGTAGATGTTGTCGTAATACAGGCCGGGCATGTCCTGCCGACGACTGATCTGCGCCAGGCTGCGCAGCAGCGGTTTCATGGTGGGCGAGTGGATGTCCGGCATGCCGCGCCCCAGTTGCACCACATCTTTGCGTGGCACGGCGCGTATCAGCTCCAGCACCTGGTCCCATTGTGAAATATCCACTGGGCGCTGGGCCGGACGGCCTATCGCCGGCAGGTCTGGAAGTTCGCGGCTGACCGGGACGAAGTAGCCGGATTTGGGCTTCGGCATTGCCAACCCGTTGTCCTCCAGCACGCGATAGGCCTGCTGTACCGTACTCAGGCTGACGCCGTGTTCCGTGCTCAATGCCCGCACCGACGGCAGCCGGTCGCCGGGGCGATAGAAACCCTGCTCGATGCGAGTGCCGAGCAATTCGGCGAGGTTCACGTAGAGGGTCATGGCGTGCTCTCGATAGGTTGGACAGCAGTTAACCAATACAGTTGGCCGATAAAAGCAGCATTCAGTGGCAAAAATACCTTAACTGTATGCAAATAAAATACAGGTGTTGAATCTGTATCGATTCTTGCCGTCCGCGCATCATGAAACCTCTGGCTACCCAAGTAAACAGGAGCGACGAAATGAACGGCTTGAGCGATGTGCGGCTGACGCTACACAGTCAGGAACTGGAGGCAGGGCAGGAAAAGGAACTTCGAGGCGCAAGCTTTGGAAATGCCCCTGCCTGTCTGGGCCGCTGGGGCCTGTTCTGGCATCGTCTGCATACACGTCGAGTCTTGCTGGAGCTGACACCCGAACAGTTGCGTGATATCGGGATGGATCCGCAGCAGGCGCGGGAGGAGGCCCTCAAGCCGTTCTGGCGCAGTTGATCCGTGGCGAGGGGATTCATCCCCTCGCCACAAAAACAGCACCAGGCTTACCTACAGTGTCATTCGGATCAGACCAGCTCTTTCAATCTGTGCCACAACATCCCCAGCGCCAGCAGCGGCGAGCGCAAGTGCTGGCCGCCGGGGAAGGTGATGTGCGGGACCTGGGCGAACAGATCGAACCCGCCGCCTTGCTGCCCGGTGATGGCTTCGGCCAACAGCTTGCCGGCCAGGTGGGTGGCGTTCACACCGTGGCCGGAATAGGCCTGGGCGAAGTACACGTTGGGCTGGTCCTTGAGCCGGCCGATCTGCGGCAGGCGGTTGGCGCCGATGCCGATCATTCCACCCCATTGATAGTCGATCTTCACCTGTGCCAACTGCGGGAAGACCTTGAGCATCTTCGGACGCATATAAGCGGCGATGTCCTGTGGATCGCGGCCCGAATAATGACAAGCCCCGCCGAACAGCAAGCGTCGATCCGCCGAAAGCCGGTAATAATCCAGCGCCACTCTCTGGTCGCAGACCGCCATGTTCTGTGGCAACAATGACTGGGCCTGAATCTGGCTCAAAGGCTCGGTGGCGATGATGTAGCTGCCGGCCGGCAGTACCTTGCCGCTGAGTTCCTTGTTGAGTCCGTTGAGATAGGCATTGCAACCGAGCACCAGGGTCTTGGCGCGAACCGAGCCGTGTTGGGTGTGCACCTTCACTTCAGGGCCGTAATCGATCCGGGTGACCGCCGATTGCTCGAACAGCCTGACCCCCAGTCGCTGCGCGGCATCGGCCTCGCCCAGGGCCAGGTTCAGTGGGTGAAGATGCCCGGAGCCCATGTCGATCAGGCCGCCGACATAACGGTCCGAGCCCACTACGCTGTGCATCTCATGGGCTTGCAGCAGCCGGGTCGGGTGACGATAGCCCAGACTGCGCAGTTCTTCGGCGTCCTCGGCGAAGCCTTGCAGGTCGGCGGGTTTGTTGGCGAGGTCGCAATAACCCCAGGTGAGGTCGCAGGCGATCTGGAAACGCTCGACGCGCTGTCGGACGATTTCCACTGCCTCAAGGCCCATGAGCTTCATCTGGCGGACGCCCTCGGTGCCGATGACCGGGGCGAACTGATCCAGGCCGTGACCGACACCGCGGATCAACTGGCCGCCGTTGCGCCCGCTGGCACCCCAGCCTATCTTGTGTGCCTCCAACAACACGACGCTCATGCCGCGTTCGGCCAGTTCGATGGCCGTGTTCAGCCCCGAGAACCCACCACCCACCACGCAGACATCCGCCAGCAGCTCGCCTTGCAGCAGCGGATGGTCCGGTTGCGGCAGGCTGCTGGCGGCGTAGTAGGAGGCGGCGTGCGCGTGGCTCGGGCCAGGTTGCTGAACACGGGCGTTCATGTGCGTAATCCTGATTATTGTGTTTGAGAAATTTTACGGAGCATAAGCCGCGGATTCCTCGGTGAGCAACAGTGGTCGGCTGGCGCTGTCTGGTGCAGGGCTTTTAGGGCAGAATCCGGATCAATTCCCCAGGTAACCGCCTCGATGAGCTGCAACAGTCAGAAAATCCGCACGCTGCGCCAGCAGATTCCCTCGTTCGAGTGTGTACCAGGGTGCCATGACTGCTGCGGACCGGTGACCACGTCACCCGAGGAGATGGCCCGCCTGCCGCGCAAGACCCGCGCCGAGCAGGACGCTGCCCTGGAAACACTCGATTGCGTCCACCTGGGGCCGAACGGTTGCACCGTGTATGACGAGCGGCCCCTGATCTGCCGGTTGTTCGGCACCACCGCGACATTGCCGTGCCCCAATGGGCGGCGACCGGTGGAGTTGATCCATCCCCGGGTCGAGAAGCAGATTCATGAGTACATGGCTGCTAATCGGCAGGTGTTGGTCTAGCGAGATCGTTCCCACGCTCCGCGTGGGAATGCCTCATCGGACGCTGCGCGTTCGGCTTTTCCGGAGCGCGGAGCGTCCCTGGCTGTATTCCCACGCAGAGCGTGGGAACGATCTAATGTGGGAGCGGGCTTGCTCGCGAAGGCGGTTCAATCCGGAACCGGCAGGTTCAGGCTCTCTTTCACCTCTTCCATCACGATGTAGCTCTTGGACTCCCGCACGTGGGGCAGTTTGAGCAGGATGTCGCCCAACAGCTTGCGGTATGAGGCCATCTCGGAAATCCGTGCTTTGACCAGGTAGTCGAAATCTCCCGACACCAGATGGCATTCCAGCACGTGAGGCAGTTTCAACACGGCTCGCCGGAATTCTTCGAAGGTGTCGCCGGATTTGTAATCG
Organism: Pseudomonas corrugata; assembly: GCF_001269905.1. GTDB lineage: Bacteria > Pseudomonadota > Gammaproteobacteria > Pseudomonadales > Pseudomonadaceae > Aquipseudomonas > Aquipseudomonas corrugata. Next base: position 366,357 of record NZ_LHVK01000007.1, read on the forward strand.
AGGCTGATCTCGACAAACACCAACAGGCTGCCCTTCAGATGTTGCGGGTTGAGCCGGGCGTTATAGCCCATGATGATTCCTTCGCGCTCCAGGCGTCGTACCCGCTCGGTGCAAGGCGTTGTGGAGAGACCGACCTTTTCCCCCAATTCGGTGAAGGAGATCCGCCCGTCCGCCTGGAGGATGCGCAGGATGTTGCGGTCGATCTTGTCCAGCTCGCGCTTGGTCTGGGTATTGGTACGCACAGGGGATGCGCCTCCGTGAAAAGGGTTTTTGCCGAGAATTCTCGCCAAATATAGGTATTTATATAGTGAAAAGCACTGCCTATTCTTTCTTACACTTCGCTCATTACAGTTTTGTACAACACAAACGTCAGCGGTTCTCCGCGATGAGGGCGACAACATGCGTGTTCTGGTCTTGGGTAGCGGCGTCATCGGTACCGTCAGTGCTTACTATCTGGCCCGTGCCGGGTTCGAAGTGGTGGTGGTCGACCGTCAGCCAGCGCCTGCCATGGAAACCAGTTTCGCCAACGCCGGCCAGGTATCGCCGGGTTATGCCTCGCCGTGGGCCGCGCCGGGAGTGCCGCTCAAGGCCATCAAATGGCTGTTGCAGCGTCACGCACCGCTGGCCATAAAGGCAACCGCCGACATCGACCAGTACCTGTGGATGGCGCAGATGCTGCGCAACTGCACCGCCAGTCGCTACGCCATCAACAAGGAGCGCATGGTTCGTTTGTCCGAGTACAGTCGTGACTGCCTCGATGAACTGCGCGCCGAAACCGGTATTGCCTACGAAGGCCGGAGCCTGGGCACTACACAACTGTTCCGTACCCAGGCACAGCTCGACGGCGCGGCCAAGGATATCGCCGTGCTGAAGGAGTCCGGTGTGCCGTTCGAAGTGCTCGACCGCGAAGGCATCGCACGGGTCGAGCCGGCTCTGGCGAATGTCACCGACATCCTGGCCGGCGCATTGCGTCTGCCCAACGACCAGACCGGCGACTGCCAGATGTTTACCACGCGTTTGGCGGAAATGGCCGTGAAACTGGGTGTGGAGTTCCGCTTCGGCCAGGACATCCAGCGCCTGGACCAGGCCGGTGACCGCATCAACGGCGTCTGGATCGATGGCAAGCTGGAAACCGCCGACCGCTACGTCCTGGCCCTGGGCAGCTATTCGCCGCAACTGCTCAAGCCCCTTGGTATCCGTGCCCCGGTGTATCCACTCAAGGGCTATTCCCTGACCGTGCCGATCACTAACCCGGCGATGGCGCCAACCTCGACCATTCTCGACGAAACCTACAAGGTCGCGATCACCCGTTTCGATAACCGCATCCGTGTGGGCGGCATGGCGGAAATCGCCGGTTTTGACCTGTCGCTCAATCCGCGTCGCCGTGAAACCCTGGAGATGATCGTCAACGACCTTTATCCTCAGGGCGGCGATCTGACTCAGGCGAGTTTCTGGACCGGCTTGCGGCCTACCACGCCGGATGGCACGCCGATCGTCGGCGCCACCCCGTTCAAGAATCTGTTCCTGAATACCGGCCATGGCACCCTCGGCTGGACCATGGCCTGTGGTTCCGGCCGCTTGCTGGCGGACCTGATGGCGAAGAAAAAGCCGCAGATCAGCGCCGAAGGTCTCGATATTTCCCGTTATGGCAGCAAACACCAGGAGTCTGCAAAACATGTCAATCCAGCGCCAGCTCACCAATGACCGCATGAGCCAGGTGGTCGTGCACAACGGCACCGTCTACCTGGCCGGGCAAGTCGGCGACGACATGAGTGCCGGTATCGAGCAACAGACCCGCGAAACCCTGGCCAATATCGAGCGTTTACTGGACCAGGCCGGGACCGACAAGAGCCGGTTGCTGTCGGTCACGATCTATCTGAAAGACATCGAGGCCGATTTTGCGGGCATGAACGCAATCTGGGACAAGTGGTTGCCCAATGGGGTAGCCCCGGCCCGCGCAACGGTAGAAGCCAAGCTGTGCGAGCCGGAAATCCTGGTGGAGCTGTCAGTCGTGGCCGCGCTGCCTTAAAAGCTGTCGAAACGATCCCTCTCCCGGCGCTGTTGGTGGTTCACGCCATCAGCCGGCGTCGGTTTTTTCATGTCTGCCTAGAAGCGTGCCGTCATGCGTCCTGCCCGTGCCCTGATCGATCTTCAAGCCCTGCGTCACAATTACCAACTGGCTCGCGAAGTCACGGGGGCCAGGGCCCTTGCGGTGATCAAGGCCGATGCCTACGGGCATGGCGCTGTACGTTGCGCCGAGGCTTTGCAGGACACCGCGGACGGATTTGCCGTGGCGTGTATCGAAGAGGCCCTGGAACTGCGGGCCGGCGGTATCCGTGCGCCAGTGTTGTTGCTGGAAGGGTTTTTCGAAGCGGATGAGCTGTCGTTGATCGTCGAGCACGATTTCTGGTGCGTCGTGCATTCGTTGTGGCAGCTCGAAGCCATTGAAAGAGTGACGTTGAGCAAGCCGATCACGGTCTGGCTCAAGCTGGACTCGGGGATGCACCGGGTTGGTCTGCATCCGCAGGACTATCAGGCCGCCTATCGTCGTCTGCTGGCCAGCGGCAAAGTCGCGAAAATCGTGCTGATGAGCCACTTTGCCCGTGCCGATGAGTTGCACGACCCTTCCAGCACCCGGCAGTTGGAAGTGTTTGAAGCCGCCTGCCAGGGATTGACGGCCGAGACCAGCCTGCGTAACTCCCCGGCGGTATTGGGCTGGCCACAGATGCCGAGCGACTGGGTTCGTCCGGGCATCATGCTGTATGGCGCGACGCCTTTCGATGAAGCCAACGCCACCGCCTCGCGCCTGCAGCCGGTGATGACCCTGGAATCGAAGATCATCTGTGTGCGCGAACTGCCCGCCGGCGAGCCGGTGGGGTATGGCGCCCATTTCGTCACCACGCAGACGACCCGGGTCGGGGTGGTTGCCATGGGCTACGCCGACGGCTACCCGCGCCAGGCACCGAGCGGTACGCCAGTGCTGGTGGACGGCCAACGCAGCCAATTGGTCGGGCGCGTGTCGATGGACATGCTGTGCGTCGACCTGACGAATATCCCCCATGCCGGCCTCGGTTCCACCGTTGAATTGTGGGGCAGACATGTGCTTGCCAGCGATGTGGCGAAAGCTGCCGGCACCATTCCCTATCAGATTTTCTGCAACCTGCGTCGGGTGCCACGGCTCTATTCCGCGGGCTGACGCACAATAGGATCGACCGAAGGTCGCTTCACCGCACAGGATTCGGGTCAAAGTGTTGTAAATACTGAACGCTGTCGCCATGATAACGCTCATTTTCCACACAACCTGATCCCCTGGAGGTTCCAGCATTGGACGTCGGTGAACGACTGCAAGCCATTCGTAAACTCAAAGGCCTTTCCCAGCGTGAACTCGCCAAGCGTGCGGGCGTCACCAACAGCACCATTTCGATGATCGAGAAAAACAGCGTCAGCCCCTCGATCAGCTCGCTGCGCAAGGTCCTTGGCGGCATCCCCATGTCCATGGTCGAGTTTTTCTCCGAAGAAATCCTCCAGGAGAAACCGACCCAGATCGTCTACAAAGCCAACGAACTGATCGATATCTCCGACGGCGCCGTGACCATGAAGCTGGTGGGCAGGGCACACCCGAGCCGGGCGATTGCCTTCCTGAATGAAATCTACCCGCCTGGTGCCGATACCGGTGACGAGATGCTCACCCATGAAGGCGAGGAAACCGGGATTCTGGTGGAAGGGCGACTGGAACTGGTCGTCGGCGCCGAAACGTTCGTGCTCGAAGCCGGTGACAGCTACTATTTCGAAAGCACCAAGCCACACCGTTTCCGTAATCCGTTCGATGTGCCGGCGCGACTGATCAGCGCAGCCACACCGGCCAATTTCTAAGGAAGAGGCGCCAAGCCCGCACGGGCAACGGCGGCCAGGGGGGAAGCTGTGACCATGAACAAGACCCTTGTGACTTTAGGGTTGTTTCAGTGTGACAGGCTTACCGCTATACTTGCGCCCGCCTGCAACCGTGGCCGCAGGCGTGACTAGCCACCATGAGGGTGTACGCGTGAACCTAATTATGAAAATGCTGGCTGCACCAGCAACCGTATTGGCCCTTTGGGCAGTCAGTGCCCAAGCGGCAACCAACGACGAAATCGCCAAGCGCCTTGAGCCGGTCGGCCAGGTTTGCGTTCAGGGGCAGGAATGCAAGGGCATGGAAGTCGCCGTTGCTGCGGGCGGTGGTGGTAAGAAAACGCCCGATGAGATAATTGCAAAACACTGTAACGCTTGCCATGGCACCGGTCTGCTGGGGGCTCCAAAAATAGGCGACACAGCAGCCTGGAAAGATCGCGCTGACCATCAAGGCGGTTTGGATGGCATTCTTGCGAAAGCCATTACCGGTATTAATTCCATGCCGCCGAAAGGTACTTGCGCAGATTGCTCGGATGAAGAGCTCAAGGGCGCCATCCAAAAGATGTCTGGCCTGAAATAAAGCCAGCATCCTTCGAAAGAGCCGCTTACGAGCGGCTTTTTTGCGCCTTGGAAACGACCACTCAGGGCTGTTCATCGCAACCAAGACCCGGCATGCTCGGTCCAACCCACATTCTCGGAACGACCCGGAGGGTAGGATGGTGCAATTGTGTTCAATCGAGCAGGCGGTGGATGACGTCCTCGAACGTCTGCCGGCGCATATCCACCTTGGCATCCCCTTGGGGTTGGGCAAGCCCAATCTGTTTGTCAACGCGCTGTACCGGCGCATCGCCCAATTGCCCGAACGACAACTGACCCTCTATACAGCCCTGAGCCTGGGCCGGCCGAACATGGGTGATGGTTTGCAGAAGCGCTTTCTGGAGCCTTTTATCGAACGGGTTTTCGGCGACTATCCGGAACTCGATTATCTGGCCGATCTGCAACGGGACAGCCTGCCGTTCAACATCCGGGTCGAGCAGTTCTTCATGCAGCCAGGTAGCCTGCTGCACAGTGCTTCGGCCCAGCAGAACTACGTCAGTAGCAACTACAGCCATGCTGCCCGGGACATCAACGCCGCCGGCCTGAACCTGATCGCGCAACTGGTGGCGAGCGACCCTCAATACCCGGATCGCCTCAGTCTGAGTTGCAACCCCGACATCACCCTCGACCTGTTGCCGATGATCGAGAAGCGGCGAGCCGCTGGGGAAACCATCTTGATAGTCGGCCAGGTTCACAGTGATCTGCCCTACATGCCGGGGGACGCGGAAATCGGCATTGACGATTTCGATCTGTTGATCGACGAGAAGGACAGTCACACTCTGTTTTCCACACCGAACATGCCGGTGGGGTTCCAGGACCATTTCATCGGCCTGCACGCCAGCAGCCTGGTGCGTGACGGGGGCACCTTGCAGATCGGTATTGGTTCCATGGGCGATGCGCTGACAGCGGCGCTGTTGGCGCGTCAGGCCGATAATGCCGGATACCAGGCGCTACTGGCGGACCTGAACCTCAGCCAGTGGGCGCAACTGATCGAGCACGAGGGTGGGCTCGAGCCGTTTGCCAAGGGGCTGTACGGTTGCAGTGAAATGTTCGTCAACGGTTTGCTGGCGCTCGCGGAGGCCGGGATCATCCGGCGCAAGGTCTACCCCGATGAGTCGACGCAAGAGCAGGCCAACGCGGGTACGCTCGACGAGGCGGCCCAGCCCGACGGCGTCTGTGTCCATGGCGGCTTCTTTCTCGGTCCGCGCAGTTTCTACCAGCGCCTGCACGAGTTGCCGCAGAACCGTCGGCTCGAATTCAACATGACCCGCATCAGCTACATCAACGAATTGTATGGTCAGGAGCGCCTCAAGCGTTTGCAGCGTCTCGATGCCCGCTTCATCAACACTGTGTTCACCATGACACTGATGGGCGCCGGGGTGTCCGATCAGCTGGAAGACGGGCGGGTGCTCAGCGGTGTGGGCGGGCAGTACAACTTCGTCGCCCAGGGACATGCGCTGGAAGGCGCCCGTTCCATTTTGCTGCTGCGCAGTTGGCGCGAATCCGGGGGTGAGATGAGCTCGAATATTGTCTGGGAGTATGGCCACTGCACGATTCCCCGGCACCTGCGGGACATTGTGGTCACCGAGTACGGCATCGCCGACCTGCGGGGCAAGACCGATGCCGCGGTGATCGAAGCGTTGCTGAACATCAGCGATTCACGCTTCCAGCCGGGGCTGATCGAGCAGGCGCAGGATGCCGGGAAGCTACCGAAGGATTTCCGCCTCGATCCACGCTTCGCCGATAACACCTCGGAGCGCTTGCGGGCGATCCAGGCACGGCATCCGCATCTGTTTCCGGAGTATCCGCTGGGCGCGGACTTCGATGGGGTGGAGCGGGACCTGTTGCGAGCGCTGAACTGGCTCAAGAGCAAGTTCAAGCTCACCGAAATGCTCGAGTTGGGCAAGGCTGCGCTGGATGCCCCGGAGCCCTCCCTGTATCCCGAGCATCTGGAGCGGATGCAACTGGCGAACACGGAGGGGCTGAAGGAAGATCTGTTCCAGCGCTTGTTGCTGGCGGGTCTCAAGGCCACGGCGCAACAACAATCAACCTAACCCACCCTAATGAGATGGCTACCCCCGCCGCCCCCTGTGAACGCCCGCTAAGCTTTCACAGGGGGATCTATCGGAGACCGCCGTCATGAACAAAGTAGCTATTGTCGCCATCGACCTTGGAAAGCTCACCTTTCACGTACATGAGCAAGATGATCACGGGCATCCGCTTCTGCGCAAAAAATTTAAGCGAGTGGAACTCCTCCAGCACCTAGCAAATCTCGAACCGTGCATCGTCGTGATGGAAGCTTGTGGCGGGGCCCATTTCATGGCGCAAGAAGTCGCCAAGTTAGGCCATTCGCCCAAACTGATAGCACCTCATCTCGTACGTCCCTATGTGAAAAGCAACAAAAACGATTTTGCCGATGCCGAGGCGATCTGCGAAGCAGCCAGTCGTCCAACGATGCGTTTTGTCCCCGTTAAAAACCAGACTCAGCAGGCGCTGGCAATGCTCAACTCGGTCCGCGACTCGCTCATCAAGGATCGCACGGCGACCGTCAATCGGATTCATGCCGCGTTTCTGGAAGTCGGCATCAGCCTGACCCCGGGCTATAAGTCGCTCAAGGACATACCGGCCCTGTTGGAAGCAAGTTCCTTTCACGGACTCATCCGCAAACTTGTGGCGGACTTGTACGAGCATTACCTCTACCTCAATCTGCGTATCAAGGTGTTGGACAAGGAGGTCGATTGCCAGGCCGCTGGAGATGATCTGGCCTCCCGCCTGATGACAATGCCATGCGTGGGGCCGATCACCTCCAGCGTCCTGGCCGCCGAAGTGGGCGACGGTAAGCAATTCAAATGTGGTCGAGACTACTCAGCCTCGATTGGGCTGGTCCCCAAACAACACTCAACGGGCGGGCGGACGGTACTTTTGGGCATCAGCAAACGAGGCGATCGAAATCAGAGACGCCTGTTCGTCCAGTGTGCCCAGACGTATGTGAACAGGCTGGATCGACAGGAAGGGAAGCTGGCTGATTGGGCTCGCAAGCTCCTGGCCAGCCACCGTCACCGCAATCTTGTGGTCTGCGCACTGGCCAACAAGTTCGCGAGGATCGCCTGGTCGATTGCGGCAAACCACACGGTATTCGATGCAGGGCCAAGCGCGATGAACGCTTGACCCTGCTGCTACCCGAGCACCACCCACCTGGTTTTGCGATGCTGAATAACAGATGACATGAACGGCTAACCGGCCTGACGAAAACCCTGGGCTCCCACACGGCTGCAAGGCCGTCACACTAATCAGGATCGTCGGGCATCGAATTCTCATCGAGGCGCAGGGACACAACTCCCCACTCAGACGCCGGATAGATGAAAGCAAGCCAAACACGCATCAAAGACAGTATTGCAGAAAAGGGGGTAACCATAGATGTGGGAGCGAGCCTGCTCGCGATAGCGGTGGCACATTCAACGCGGATGCAGGCAGGCCTGGCGTCTTCGCGAGCAGGCTCGCTCCCACAATGGATTTTTGGTGTGTGCAGGGTTTGTGTACGGCATCGAACTCTGTGGGAGCGAGCCGGCTCGCGATAGCGGTGGCACATTCAACGCGGATGCAGGCAGGCCTGGCG
>NZ_LHVK01000008.1 GCF_001269905.1 Pseudomonas corrugata
CATTCAGAATCGTTGCAAGCTAACCCACCGCTATCGCGAGCAGGCTCGCTCCCACAGAGCGTGGGAACGATCCCTCCCGAAGCTGCTAAACTCCCGCGCCTCATTTCCTTTAGGCGCGCTTGGCATGTCTTCCTTGAATCAGGCGCTGCGCGCCGCCCTCGACCAACGTCAGGACCTGCTCAGCCAGTTGCATCAGCAAGGCACCGATTGCTATCGCCTGTTCCATGGCAGCCAGGAAGGCGCACCCGGCCTGACCGTCGACCGCTACGGCCCGCAATTGCTGGTGCAGAGTTTCCATCAGTCGCTGGAACGCGAGGCCTTGTTGCAGTTGCATGGCATCGTCAACGAAGCCTTGGGCCTCGACACCCTGCTGGTCTACAACGATCGCGCCCGGGGCAACTCTCGGATCGACCGCCAGGACACGGTCTATCAGGCCGAAGAAGCCGCCCTGCAAGACCTAGTCGGCCATGAGTGGGGCCTGAATTATCGCGTTCGTGGACGCCATGCCGGGCAGGATCCGCTGCTGTTTCTCGACCTGCGCAATGCCCGGGGCTGGGTCAAGGAACACAGCCGCGACAAAAGCGTACTGAACCTGTTCGCCTACACCTGCGGCGTTGGCCTGAGCGCCGCGGCCGGTGGCGCACGGGAGGTGTGTAACCTGGACTTTGCCGAAGGCAATCTCGCGGTGGGTCGCGAAAACGGCCAGCTCAACCCCTCGTTAGCGCCCATGGAGTTCGTGCAGTCGGACTACTTCCCGGCGATCCGCCAACTGGCCGGCCTGCCCATCAGCCAACGGCGCGGCCAGAAGCTGCCCAGTTACGTGCGCCTGGAGCAACGCCAGTACGACCTGGTGCTGCTCGACCCACCGGCCTGGGCCAAGAGCGCCTTCGGCACCGTCGACCTGTTGCGGGACTACCAGAGCCTGCTCAAACCGGCGCTGCTGACCACCGCCGAGAATGGCGTACTGATCTGCTGCAACAACCTGGCAAAGGTCTCCATGGACGACTGGCGCGAACAGGTGTTGCGCTGTGCGGAAAAAGCCGGCCGGCCAGTGCGCGAATGGAGCACGCTGCTCCCCGCCGATGACTTTCCCTCCATGGACGGTAACCCTCCGCTCAAGACACTGATCCTGCAGTTGTGAGCCAACCCCAGGACTCCTACGGAAAAAACGGACAAATCTCATAAATCCCAGTGGCTTCGGAACCGTAAACGCATGCCATACTCCAAGGCACTCCGATTCCACCAGATGAAGCCACACATGCTCAAAGGATTGCTGCGCGCCCTCGGCGCCCTGTTCACCGCACTGGCCCTCTACAGCCTGCTGGGTTTCCTTATATTGCCCGGCATTGCCTTGCGAATCGCCAATCAGCAACTGGCCGACCATGCCACGGTGCCGGCCCGGATCCAGCGCATCGAACTCAATCCGTTCAGCCTTGAAGTCACTGTCTGGGGCCTGAATATCGGCGAACCGGGCAAGGAGCAGGTGGGCTTCGAACGGCTGTACGCCAACCTGCAGATCGACAGCCTGTGGTCCGGCGCGCTGCACCTGGCCGACATCGAACTGGACAAACCCAGGACCGAGGTGGTGTTCGCCAAGGACGGCCAGTTGAACCTCCTGGGTCTGTTCAAGCTGCCTCCCAGCGAACCGACCCCGGCCGATCCCGAGGCCAAGCCGTTTCCCCTGCGGGTCGACCGGATCAAGCTGGCCACAGGCTATGTCCACTTCCAGGATCTTCGCCCCAGCGAGCCCATCGAGTTTCTATACGACGCCCTTGATTTCGAGCTGAAGAACCTCAGCACCCTGCCCGACGACAGCGCCGACATGACCCTGGTGGCCGCCGGCCCCGAAGGTGGGAGAATCGACTGGACCGGTAATTTCAGTCTTTCGCCGATCGCGTCCGAGGGCAAACTCAAGGTCACCGATGGCCAGATGAAACTCTGGTGGCCTTACGTCCGCGACGCGGTACCGCTGGTGCTGGAGAACGGGCTCCTCAACCTGAGTACCGACTACAAGCTCAACCTGGCCAAGGGCACCGAGCTGCTGCTCAACAACGTGGCCGTCAGTGTCGCGCCTTTCGCCATCAAGGCTCCGGATGGCCGTCCGCTGGCAAAACTCGAACGCCTTGATGTCAGCGAAACCACGGTGGACCTGGCGAAACAACAGGTGGTCGTGGGCAAGATCCGTAGCCAGAAGCTCGAAACCTGGGCAGCACGCGAGGCCGATGGCCAGTTGGACTGGCAGAAACTCTTCGCCAGCCAGCCGACAAAACCGCAGGTCAAGGTCGAACCGGCATCGGCCCCGGCAGCGGCCGATTCTCCAAAACCCGAACCCAAGGCCCCCGGCAAACCGTGGCAAGTGCTATTGAAGGATGTGCAACTACGCGACTACCGGGTGCATCTGGCCGACCGCCAGGCGCAACCCGCCGTGACACTGGACGTCGGCCCGCTGAACCTCGACCTGCAGAACTACGACACCCTCAACGGCTCGCCTTTTACCCTCAAGCTTGAGACCGGCGTGGGTAAGCAGGGCAAGCTCCTGGCCGACGGCGAGGTCAACCTGAACCCGGTCACCGCCAGGCTCAAGGTCAAGACCCAGGACATCGACCTGCGTGTCGCCCAAGCCTATATCACACCTTTCATTCGCCTGGAGCTTCGCTCGGGGATGCTCGGCAGCGACCTGGCGGTCGACCTCAAGAGCACCGCACCGCTGGCCTTCGCGGTCACCGGCCGCGCCCAGATCGACCAACTGCACACCCTCGACACCCTCAAGACCCGCGACTTCGTCAAATGGCAGAGCCTGGTGCTCGAAGGCCTTGATTATCAGCATGGCGACAGCCTGTCCATCGACAAGGTCAACCTGCTCCAGCCTTATGCACGCTTCATGATCAACGACGATCACACCACCAACATCGATGACTTGCTGGTCCCACAGCCTCCGGACAGCGGCACGAAGAGCACTGCAGCAAAACCGGCGTCCCAGGAAAAACCGCTGGGTATCCACATCGGCGCGATTGCCATCAACGACGGCTCGGCCAACTTTGCCGACTTCAGCCTGACGCCGAATTTCGCCACGGCCATCCAGCAGCTCAACGGTCAGATCGGCACCATCGACAGCCGCCAGGCCAAACCGGCCAGCGTTGACGTCAAGGGCAAGGTCGACCGCTACGCGCCCGTGACAATCAAGGGGGCTCTCAACCCATTCGACCCGATGGCCAGCCTCGATATCGCCACCAGCTTCAAACGGGTGGAACTGACGACGCTGACGCCCTACTCCGGCAAATTCGCCGGCTATCGCATCCGCAAGGGCCGACTCAATCTCGACCTGCACTACCGGATCTCCAAGGGTCAGCTCCAGGCCGAGAACAAGGTAGTGGTCGAGCAACTGCAACTGGGGGAAAAGGTCGACAGCCCGGACGCCGTGAGCCTGCCGCTGAAACTGGCCGTCGCGCTGCTGAAGGATTCGCAAGGCAGGATTTCCATTGAGCTGCCGGTGTCCGGCAACCTCAACGACCCGCAATTCAGTGTGATGCCGATTGTCTGGCAGACCCTGCGCAACCTGGTGGTACGAGCGGCCCAGGCGCCCTTCAAACTCATCGGCGGGCTGGTGGCCGGCGGTGGCTCGGAAGACTTGGGCAATGTCGCCTTCGCGCCGGGCTCCAGCGACCTGAGCCAGGAAAGCGAAGGTGTGCTGCTCAAGCTCTCCGAGGCACTGGCCAAGCGTCCGGAACTGCGCCTGGAAATCGAAGGCACAGCCGCCGAAAGCAGCGACGGGCCGCTGCTCGCCGGCCAGCGCCTGGAACGCGAATACCAGTACAACTACTACAAGATGCTGCAACGCCGGGGCGACAAGGTTCCGGCCAAGGCGGCGCTGCTGCAGGTGCCGGAGGACGAAAAGGCACCGCTGCTGGAAGGCATCTATCGAACCCGTCTCAAGGCCCAGCCGCCGGCCGAATGGACACAACTGGATAAAAAGGCCCGCATGGAGAAACTGCGTGAAGGTGTCATCAAGTTCTGGAGCGGCAGCGATGTATTGCTCCGCGAGCTGGGCCAGGAGCGGGCCAGCAGCATCAAGGACTTCCTGGTGGACAAGGGCCAACTGGCCGATGACCGTGTCTATTTCATCGACGCCAGCCTCGGCCAGGCCGAAAGCGACGGGCGTGTGATCACGCCTCTGCATCTGGATGCCGAATAGGATGAAGCTTCTCTACTGGCTCGGCCTGGGCTTACTGCTCAATACCCCCTACGCATCGGCTGCCGACACATTGCGTTGCGGCAGCCAGCTCATCAGCGTCGGCGACCGCTCGAGCGAGGTCCTGCAAAAGTGCGGGCAACCGGTGGCGCGGGATGATCTGGGCTACAAACGCAGCGTCAATCGCCGGGAGGAATACCCGGTGGAAGAATGGACCTATGGCCCCAACAGCGGCATGTACCAGTTCCTGCGCTTCGAGGGTAATCGACTGGTGCAGATCACCAGTCGGCGTGGGCATTGACCGAGGCTGGCCGTGGTACCGCCATCGCGAGCAGGCTCGCTCCCACAAGGGATCGGCGCCGACCTTGGATTGTGAGAACACCCCGGGCCAATGTGGGAGCGAGCCTGCTCGCGATGGCGATGGACCTGCCGATACCGTTGTCGGCTGATTGTCATCCACAATAAAACAGGCCCCCGGCAAAATGCCGGAGGCCTGTGGCGGCCACGTCCCTGTGGCCTTTCGCATGAACTCCAAAGCAACGGCAAACGTATGACTCAGCCCGTTTGCCGCGCCCTCTCCCAGTCCAGGCGAGAAGTCTTGGCCTTATTCGGCCTTCAGGCCATCAGCCGATACGGCTTTGACGCCTTTGATTTTCTTGGCGATCGCCACTGCGGTGGTTTTTTGCGCTTCGGTAATCGCAACAGTCGAAGACAGGGACACTACGCCTTTGTTGGTTTCAACCTTGATGTCGGAGCCTGGGATACCTTTTTCGGTAACCAGATCGGCTTTGACTTTGGTGGTGATCCAGGTGTCCTTGGTTTCTTCCTTGGCTTTAGTCACTTCACCAGCAGCCAGCATCATTGGAGCCTGAGTCGCTTGAGCAGTCTCGGCAAATGCGTTAGCCATGGTCAAGGTCAGTGCGGCAGCAGCAGCGGCAGTGATAGCGAACTTCTTCATACGAGTAACTCCTGTTTTTCTCAGAAACTGCCGGAGGTGGATCCCGGCAGGGTTATCAGGAGTAGTGCGAAGGATGTGCCAGTTTTGACGAATAAAATAATTTATTATAAATCAACTAGTTAAGCGAAACGCCTATTTGCTCGATCATGCAAAATGCATGAGCGACCGATTCTGTACATGCAAGTTGCGGTTTTTTCCGCTTCTTAAACAGCTGAATTAACGAGCTTTTTTTGTTTCACTGGCAAAAGAGCGCAAAAAACCCCGCAATTAAAGCGGGGTTCTTCGTAAACCATGCCCTCAACTACCGGCAGCCGCACCGGTACATCCAGCCGGCAGGTATTCCTGGGCTGCCGTCGAAGCACAGGTCCAGACACCAGTTGCCGAGCGCGACAAAGTTATGGTCTTGCCAAGTACCGGAGCGGGCGCATTCAACAAGGCGCACGCTATGGTGCCCGTACCGTCTGCAGCGGTACCTGAGGCGGTTAATGTGCAATTACTGGTGGGGGAGGTTCCACCAATGTTGGCCAACGTAGGGCTGGTCCCCTGATTCATGACGTCCTCGAACGGCACTTTCAGTGCGGACACTTCCGCCAACCCTGCCGTCGCCTTCGCCCGCGCTTGGTACTTGGAATACTGCGGCAATGCAAACGTCGCCAGGATGCCGATGATCGCCACGACGATCAGCAGTTCGATCAGGGTAAAACCATTCTGCTTGCTCATAAACCTCTCCATTGCATGAGGCGAAATCTCATGGTTGGAGGAGGTATTGCACGGCACATGCCAACCCTTGCAGCCCTGCCAGCAAGGGGTTCCAGCCAGTAGAATGGCGACGTCCTACCCCAACAACCGCACTATCTGACGTTTTTTGTCACCCGCCCCCGCTGGTTTGGCGTCGATGCTTGACTAGGCTATAAGTCATGAACTGTCAGCAGTCGGGATCCCCATGAATGACATCGCCCTCAGCGGTTTGACCAAGCAACTGGTACTGGCCGAGCTGATCACCGAGCAAAGCGCGCAGCAGGCGCAGCAGCAAGCCCAACGCAACCGCATGCCCCTGGTCAGCTACCTTGTGCAGAACAGATTGGTCCAGAGTCGCCAGGTTGCTGAAATTGCCTCGGAGCATTTCGGCGTCGCCCTGCTGGACCTCAACAGCCTGGACAAGGAAAGCCAGCCCACCGGCCTTGTCAGTGAAAAACTGGTTCGGCAACACCATGCCCTGCCGCTGTGGCGGCGCGGCAACAAGCTGTTCGTGGGTATCTCCGACCCCACCAACCACCAGGCCATCAACGACATCCAGTTCAGTACCGGCCTGACCACCGAAGCCATCCTGGTAGAGGACGACAAACTCAGCGATGCCATCGAGAAGTTTTTCGAATCCAGCACCACCGGCCTGGAAGGCATGGGGGATGTCGACCTCGACGGCCTGGACATCGAGTCGGACGACGATCGCAAACAGGACGCCATTGCCGGCCAGGACGCTGACGATGCGCCGGTGGTGCGGTTCGTCAACAAGATGCTGCTGGACGCGATCAAGGGTGGCTCTTCCGACCTGCACTTCGAACCCTATGAGAAATCCTACCGGGTGCGGGTACGTACCGACGGCATGTTGCGGGAGGTGGCGAGGCCGCCGACCCAACTGGCCGGCCGCATCGCCGCGCGCCTGAAGGTCATGGCCAGCCTGGATATTTCCGAGCGGCGCAAGCCGCAGGACGGCCGGTTGAAAATGCGCCTGTCGAAAACCAAGTCCATCGACTTCCGGGTCAATACCCTGCCCACGCTCTGGGGCGAAAAAGTGGTGATCCGGATTCTCGACCCTTCCAGCGCGCAAATGGGTATCGATGCCCTGGGCTACGAACCGGATCAGAAAGAGCTCTACCTCGCGGCCCTCAAACAACCCCAAGGGCTGATCCTGGTCACCGGGCCGACCGGCTCGGGCAAGACTGTCTCGCTCTACACCGGCCTGAATATCCTCAATACCGTGGACATCAATATTTCCACCGCCGAAGATCCGGTGGAAATCAACATGGAAGGCATCAACCAGGTCAACGTGAACCCCCGCCAGGGACTGGACTTTGCCCAGGCCCTGCGCTCCTTCCTGCGTCAGGACCCGGACGTGATCATGGTGGGAGAGATCCGCGACCTGGAAACGGCGGAAATCGCCATCAAGGCAGCCCAGACCGGGCACATGGTGCTCTCCACCCTGCACACCAACAGTGCCGCGGAAACCCTGATCCGCTTGCAGAACATGGGCATCCCCGGCTTCAACATCGCCACGGCGGTCCACCTGATCATCGCCCAGCGCCTGGCGCGAAAACTGTGCAACCAATGCAAGAAGGCCACGGAGATTCCCGAGGAAACCCTGCTCAAGGAAGGCTTCCCCAAGGAACGCATCGGCTCGTTCACGATCTATGAGCCGGTCGGTTGTGAACAGTGCAACAGTGGCTACAAAGGACGCGTGGGGGTTTACGAAGTGGTGAAAAATACGCCCGAACTGCAACGGCTGATCATGGCCGAAGGCAATTCCCTGGAAATCGATCTGCAAATGCGCAAGGACGGGTTCAACGACCTGCGCACTTCGGGGTTACTGAAAGTGATGCAAGGGGTGACCAGCCTCGAAGAAATCAACCGGGTCACCAAGGATTGAATATGGCGGCCAAGGCAGTAAAAACCGATACCTATACCTGGGAAGGCAAAGACCGCAAGGGCGCGAAGATGTCCGGCGAGCTGACCGGCCAGAGCCCGGCCCTGGTCAAGGCGCAATTGCGCAAGCAAGGCATCAACCCGGGCAAGGTCCGCAAGAAATCCACCTCGATATTCAGCAAGGGCAAACGCATCAAGCCGCTGGATATCGCCCTCTTCACCCGCCAGATGGCGACGATGCTCAAGGCCGGTGTGCCCCTGCTGCAAGCCTTCGACATCATTGGCGAAGGCTTCGACAATGCCAACATGCGCAAGCTGGTAGACGAGGTGAAGCAGGAGGTCGCCGCCGGCAACAGTTTCGCCGCGTCGTTGCGCAAGTGCCCGCAATACTTCGACGAGTTGTACTGCAACCTGGTGGACGCGGGTGAACAGGCCGGTGCCCTGGACACCTTGCTGGATCGGGTCGCGACCTACAAGGAGAAGAGCGAAGCCCTCAAGGCCAAGATCAAGAAAGCCATGACCTATCCGGCGGCCGTCGTGCTCGTAGCGGCAGTCGTCACCGGCATTCTACTGGTCAAGGTGGTGCCGCAGTTCGAATCGGTGTTCTCCGGATTCGGCGCGAAACTGCCTGCGTTCACCCTGATGGTCATCGGCCTGTCGGAGTTCATGCAAGAGTCGTGGTGGCTGCTGCTGGGCGGGGCTGTGGGCACATTTTTTGGCGTGAAGTATGCGCTCAAGCGCTCCCAGGGTTTTCGTGACTGGCGTGATAAATGGCTGCTCAAGCTGCCGCTGGTGGGCACCCTGATGTACAAATCCGCGGTAGCCCGCTACGCCCGGACACTGTCCACCACCTTCGCCGCCGGCGTGCCACTGGTGGAGGCTCTGGACTCTGTCTCCGGCGCCACCGGCAACGTGGTGTTCAAACGTGCGGTCCAGCGCATCCGGCAAGATGTCTCGACCGGTATGCAGTTGAATTTTTCCATGCGTGCCTCAGGCATATTCCCGAACCTGGCGATCCAGATGACCGCCATCGGCGAGGAATCCGGAGCACTGGACGATATGCTCGACAAGGTGGCAGGTTTCTATGAGGCCGAGGTCGACAACCTGGTGGACAATCTCACCAGTCTGATGGAACCGTTCATCATGGTGGTCCTGGGGGTGGTTGTCGGCGGTCTTGTGGTTGCCATGTACCTGCCCATCTTTCAACTCGGCTCTGCGATCTGACATGCCCCTGACCGGATTCTTCATCCTTTATCCCCTGGCCTTTGTGCTGACCGCACTTTTGCTCGGGCTGATCGTCGGCAGCTTCCTCAATGTCCTGGTGTGGCGGTTGCCCAAGATGCTCACCCGGGAATGGCGGCTGCAAGCCCACGACCTGCTGGGCCTGCCCGCCGAAACACCCGGCCCGGCCTACAACCTGATGCTGCCTCACTCCCATTGCCCTCACTGCGGCCACCGCATCCGGGCCTGGGAAAATATCCCATTGCTCAGTTACCTCGCACTGCGTGGTCGCTGTTCCAGTTGCGCGGCCCCCATTGGGCGACGGTATCCCCTGACCGAGCTGGCCTGCGCTGCGCTGTCGGCCTTCGTCGCCTGGCATTTCGGCTTTGGCTGGCAGGCCGCGCTGGTGATGGTCCTAAGCTGGGGCCTGCTGGGCATGAGTCTGATCGATGCGGAGCATCA
Source organism: Pseudomonas corrugata (assembly GCF_001269905.1). GTDB lineage: Bacteria > Pseudomonadota > Gammaproteobacteria > Pseudomonadales > Pseudomonadaceae > Aquipseudomonas > Aquipseudomonas corrugata. Next base: position 9,471 of record NZ_LHVK01000008.1, read on the forward strand.
GCTACTGCCCGATACACTGGTGCTGCCGTTGTTGTGGCTGGGGCTGATCGTCAACAGCTTCGGGCTGTTCGTCTCGTTGAACCAGGCGGTATGGGGAGCGGTGGCCGGCTATCTCGCGCTGTGGTCGGTATTCTGGATCTTCAAGTTGATCACCGGCAAGGAAGGCATGGGCTACGGAGACTTCAAGCTGCTGGCGATGCTGGGGGCCTGGGGCGGCTGGCAAATTCTGCCGCTGACGCTGCTGCTATCGTCGCTGGTGGGCGCCGTGATCGGAGTCGTTGTGTTGCGCATGCGAAGTGCCCCGGCTTCGACGCAGATCCCCTTCGGGCCCTATTTGGCCATTGCCGGCTGGATTGCCTTGCTCTGGGGTGGTCAAATAACCGACTTCTATTGGCACTCTGTCGGTTTCTAATGATTTCTCTATGAACAATCCCGTGGAAAAACCCTGGATTCTTGGCCTGACCGGCGGTATCGGCAGCGGTAAAAGTGCTGCGGCCCAGCATTTCATCGACCTGGGCGTGCATGTCATAGACGCTGATCATGCGGCGCGCTGGGTAGTCGAGCCGGGGCGTCCGGCGCTGGCAAAAATCGCCGAACACTTCGGTCCGGACGTGCTGCAGGCCGACGGCACGCTGAATCGCGCGGCCCTGCGCAAACTGATTTTCGAGAACGCCGATGAGCGGCGCTGGCTCGAGACCCTGCTGCATCCGTTGATCGCCGAGGAAATTGCCCATCACCTGGCCCAGGCCCGGTCGCCGTACGCAATACTCGTCTCACCACTGTTGATCGAGTCAGGGCAGTACGCCATGACCCACCGCATCCTGGTGATCGACGCGCCTGAACCACTTCAGATCGAACGGACCTTGCAGCGCGACCAGATCAGCGAGCAACAGGTCCAGGCGATACTCAAGGCACAGTCCAGCCGCCAGGATCGCCTGAACCATGCCGACGATGTGGTGGTCAACGACCGCGACCTCGCCTGGCTGCACAGTGAGGTCGAACGCCTGCATCATTTTTACCTTACATTGCGTGGAGGCCAATCATGAGCCAGACCCCAACCGTTGACTGCCCGACCTGCGGCGCCCCTGTCGAATGGAGCCCGGAGAGCAAATTCCGACCATTCTGTTCCGATCGCTGCAAACTCATCGACCTGGGCGCCTGGGCGTCGGAAGAACACAAGATACCCGTCAGCCCCGACGCCGAGGACGAACTGTTCAGCGAAGATTTCAACCCCCGTTCACACCACTAGCGGCCTAAGGCCGCATGAAACCGTAGTCCTGTTTTTCGTCGAGATTTTCCGCCAGGAAGTTCAACTCATCGGCCAGGTCCTCGGCGCTGCGCACTGTCTTGCTCTGTTGCACAATCGCACTGAGCAAGGCTCGCAGGCTCAGGCCCGGATCGAAACCGATTTCCATAGCGGCATCGTGGCTACGCCTGATCTCTTGTCTCGCCCACTCATAAACACCCATCGTTATGCTCCTGGAAGTTTTCCAGAGCATGAGCGGCGCCTGCCTGCACGACCTTGATATGCATCAAGACTTGTCGTCATCCTTCCAGGGTGCCGACAGATAGCGCGTGCGGTTGAAGGTTTCCAGCCATTCGGGACTGAACACTACCAGCGCACTGATCACCATGCCGTTGATGAACGCTTCGGGAAAAATGATCAACCAGAGATAGCCGACGAAATCGCTCAGCCAGTAAGGCATGGCGAACACCCCGTCGTACCACAACAGACCAAGACCCAGCAGCAGGCACAGCAATGCCGACAGGGCTGCGGCGAGGAACCCCGAGCAGAAGATATACACGAACAGGTTACGTGGCTGGGCACGCTCCACCAGGACCGCGCAGGATTCGGTGACCAGCACCGGCAACAAGATCAACAACACTCCGTTGACGCCCAGCGCCACCATGTCCTGACGCCCCAGCAGCACCAGTGCAAGCTGGGCAATGAGGCCGCCAACGATTGCCAACGGCCAGTCCAGCAACAGCGTCACGGCAGTCATGCCGATGAAGTGATAGGACACACCGGTATCGAAATCCCGTCGCACCAGCCACAACATGAACAGCGCCAGTACCGTGCCAAACAGCAGGTGCTGGCGACGGCTGTCGGTAAACAGCTCCACCCACGGTGCTCGCCATACCGCCCAGGCCAGCACCGGGACGTAGATCAGCCAGCCAGCCGCAAGTGTCTGGGGTGAGAGCAGTTCGGCTCCGATCATGGGGACTACACCTTTCGCTTGTTTTTTCCAGCAGCCGGCACAGTGCATTCCCGTCGGACTGCGTAGGAGCCGTCGAGCGAAGCGAGGCTGCGATCTTTTCCCAGACACTTGAGTTCCAAGTGAAAGATTAAAAGATCGCAGGCTTCGCCAGCTCCTACAACCTCAAACTCTTTTGGGCGCGCTACGCACGCCAGCGGGGATAAATCCCCTCGCCACAAGAATTGTGCACAGTTTTATGTCTCTATCGACACGTAGAGTCTACACCCCACTCATAAGACTCATTCATCAACGCAACGCTTCCAGCTTGTCGCAATTGAAAGCTAAGCTTGAGCTCATGGATGATTCCGATTATTTACGCCTGCTGACCATCGCGGCCGAGCAAGCCAACGCCTTTCTCTCCAATGCCCGCAAATGGGAGCGTGAGCGTTGGGTCTGCCAGCGACTGCTGCAAGGGCTGAACGTGCCCTACCGCGCCGACGAATTCACCCCCGCCGGGGAGCCGCCGGACGTGTTGTTCCGTGACGCCAACTTCGAGGTGTTCTTCGTCCTCGACGAGGGCCGCCGGCTCAATGACGAATGGCGCGATGAACTGCAACGTCGCCGCAGTGCATTCTCCCTGAGCCAACTGGTGCGCCGCGAAGCCAAGCCCAGGCGGATCCCGGCCAACGAGTTCCTGCTGAGGCTGGCGCCGACCCTGCGCAAGAAAGCCCACAATTACACCGAACGCGGCATGGACCTGGGAGAACTGGACATCATTGCCTTCGCCAGCCTGAAGCGTGAAGTGCTGGACCTCAACAGCCATTTCCCGCCGCCCACCGAATACCTGCGCCAGGGCTGGCGCTCGCTATCGCTGGTGGGGCCGACCTTCGCCCGGGTGCTGTTCGCCCACCCCGACGCGCCGGACTTCCTGCGAGGCAACCTGGGGCGCAGCATCGTGTTTGATGTGGGGATCAGCCTGTGAATCATCACCGCGTCCACCGAACGGCTATGCTGTTCGCAGCCACAAACAATCCCCTGTAACGTACACGCACTTCGCAACGTCTACCTGACGAGGCCTTTATGACCAGCCGCCTGAACCCTGACGACCAGAAGCATGTCGAAGAGTACCTGCAACTGTCCCAGCACCGAGTCGAGCGCCGGCCTTTCCGGCCGTGGATGCTCCTGGTGGTGGTACTGGCCGTGACGATCGGCCTGGGCCTGTTGAGCCGACTGATCAGTTACCTGACGCTATGAGCTGCCTGCTATCGAGGGATACGATACTGGCACTCGCGAGGGTAACGGCACCGATTTCCTTTAGCCTTGCGAGATATCCCCATGACTCATCGTATTGTCATCGTTGGCGGCGGCGCCGGCGGCCTGGAGTTGGCTACCCGTCTGGGTAAGACCCTGGGCAAGCGTGGCACGGCCAGCGTGATGCTGGTCGACGCGAACCTGACCCACATCTGGAAACCCCTGCTGCACGAAGTCGCGGCCGGCTCCCTGAATTCCTCCGAAGACGAACTCAACTACGTCGCCCAGGCGAAATGGAACCACTTCGAGTTCCAGCTCGGGCGCATGAGCGGCCTGGACCGCGAACGAAAAAGTATCCAACTGGCCGCCACCTATGACGAAGCCGGCGTGGAACTGCTGCCGGCCCGGGTGCTGGGCTACGATACCCTGGTGATTGCCGTCGGCAGCACCACCAATGACTTCGGCACCGAGGGCGCAGCGCAACATTGCCTGTTCCTCGATACCCGCAAACAGGCCGAGCGCTTCCATCAGCAATTGCTCAACCATTACCTGCGCGCCCACGCCGGCCAGACCGATGCCGTGGAGCGGATCAGCGTCGCCATCGTCGGTGCCGGTGCCACCGGCGTCGAACTGGCGGCCGAGCTGCATAACGCCGCCCATGAGCTGGCGGCTTATGGGCTGGACCGGATCAAGCCGGAAAACATGCACATCACCCTGATCGAAGCCGGGCCACGGGTGCTGCCGGCATTGCCGGAGCGTATCGGCGGGCCCGTACACAAGACCCTGGAAAAGCTCGGGGTCAATGTCATGACCAACGCCGCGGTCGGCCAGGTGACGGCCGACAGCCTGATCACCGTCGATGGCAAAGTGATCGACGCCAGCCTGAAAGTCTGGGCCGCCGGGATTCGCGCACCGGAATTCCTCAAGGACATTGACGGGCTGGAAACCAACCGGATCAACCAGTTGCACGTACTGCCGACCCTGCAGACCACCTGTGACGAGAACATCTTCGCCTTCGGTGACTGCGCCGCCTGCCCGCAACCGGGCAGCGATCGCAACGTACCGCCCCGCGCCCAGGCGGCGCACCAGCAGGCATCGCTGTTGGCCAAGTCTTTGAAGCTGCGGATCGAAGGCAAGGCGTTGCCGCATTACAAGTACACCGACTACGGCTCGCTGATCTCGCTGTCGAGGTTCTCGGCGGTGGGCAACCTGATGGGTAATCTCACCGGCAGCGTGATGCTCGAAGGCTGGCTGGCGCGGATGTTCTACGTGTCGCTGTACCGCATGCACCAGATGGCGTTGTATGGAATGTTCCGTACGGCCATGTTGATGCTGGGCAGCAAGATCGGACGCGGGACCGAGCCGCGGCTCAAATTGCACTGAACAACAGTCGTTGCCTGAAACACCGTTTTCGCGAGCAGGCTCGCTCCCACAGGGTCTGGTGGCGTAGGCGGATACCGCATACACCCAGACCCAATGCGGGAGCGGGCAAGCGCTAATGCAGTCAGTTAAGCCACAAACCTGTGGGAGCAAGCTTCACTCCCACAGGTGTTGCGTCGTTTGATCCTTAACTGACTGGCATTAGGGCGAGCCCGGGTCCCACAGGGTTTGATGATGTATACAAATGCTGCATCCACCCCGAATCCCATGTGGGAGCGTGGCTTGCCCGCGAAGACGGCGGTGCAGTCGACGCAAGTCTCCTCCTGCACTCAAACCTGAAACCGCTGCACCATCGTGCGCAACGAGTTCGCCAGTTGCGACAGTTCATGGCTGGACGCGCTGGTCTGGTCTGCGCCAGTGGCCGAGCGCACCGACAGATCACGGATGTTCACCAGGTTGCGATCAACCTCGCGGGCCACCTGTGCCTGCTCTTCGGCCGCGCTGGCGATCACCAGGTTGCGCTCGTGGATTTCGCTGACCGACGCGGTGATGGTCTGCAATGCCTCGCCCGCCCGTTCCGCCATCGCCAGGGTGCTGGCAGCGCGGGCCGAGCTGGCCTGCATGGAATCCAGGGCCTGGGTGGCGCCGCTGCGCATGCCCTGGACCATCTGTTCGATTTCCTGGGTCGATTGCTGCGTGCGGTAAGCCAGCGCTCGCACTTCATCAGCCACCACCGCAAACCCTCGACCGCTTTCGCCGGCCCGGGCCGCCTCAATGGCCGCGTTGAGGGCCAGCAAATTGGTTTGCTCGGCAATGGCCCGGATCACGTCCAGGACCTTGCCGATATCCTGCGACTGGTTGGCCAAGGATTGCACCAACCCACCCGTCACCTGCACGTCACTGGCGAGGGCGCCAATCGCGTCAACCGTGTCGCTGACCCGCTGCTGTCCGAGGGATGCCGACTCACTGGACTGACGCGTGGCGTCGGAGGTGGAAACTGCGTTGCGCGCCACTTCCTCTACGGCAGTGGTCATTTCGGTGACGGCCGTGGCGGCCTGTTCAATTTCGTTGTTCTGCTGTTGCAGGCTCTGGGTGCTGTCGAGGGTGACGGCGTTCAGCTCATCGGCTGCCGTTGCCAGCTGCGCCGCCGAACCACTGATGCTCTGCAGCGTATCGCGCAGGTTTTTCTGCATGGTCGCCAAGGCCTTGAGCAAGCGGCTCACTTCGTCATTGCCATGGGTCTCGATCGGCCGGGTCAGGTCACCTACAGCCACGCTTTCCGCGGCGCTCAGCGCTTCACCCAGGGGTTTGACGATGCTGCGCGTCAACAACATCGCCAGGACGACGGTAGCCAGGGCGGCCAAGACGATGAACAGGCTAACGATCATCCGGGAACTGGCGTAATGCTCCTGGGATTTCTGGCTCTCGATGGACACCTGTTTGGAAAACAGCTCCGCCAGGTCATTGAGTTGCTTGCCGGAACCGTCCACGACGGTTTTCATGTCCACCAGCAGCAATTTGATCAGTTCGTCGCGGCGCCCCTGCTCCGCGAGGATGAAGGATTGCGCGATACCCGCGCGGTAGGCGGCAAACGTCTGCTTGAACTGGTCGTAGAGCGCTTTGCCTTCAGGGGTCACGACGAGCTTTTCGTAACTGGCGATTTTTTCGCTCAGTTCCTTGTCACGGACATCCATTTGCCCACGGTAGACCGAGATGTTCTTGGGGTCTTGGTCCAGGGCCATGCGCAGGGAGATGGTTCGAATGCGCAGCATCCACTCGCGAATCTCGTCACCGCCGCGAATGCTCGGTAGCCACTGGGTTTCCACCGCGACCTCACTGTCGCGAATACTCGACATCTGCCCCAGCGCAAACACCCCCAGCAGTGCCACCAGCACGGCGATCAAGGCAAAACCCAGCGCCGCACGAGGGGCGATATTCAGTTGACGAAGAAACATAACGGGCGCCTTTTTTGTTATTGGCCTGAGATGGGGCCATGCCCCTGTCGGTGGGCTATCGGCTAGTTGTACGATAACTTAAGACTTGCGGCATTTCGCGCAGACAAAAAAAATCCCCGTATCTTTCGATACGAGGATTTTCAGTATGGTCGGGGTAAGGGGATTCGAACTCCTGACATCCTGCTCCCAAAGCAGGCGCGCTACCGGACTGCGCTATACCCCGGTAATAAAAAGGCGACCTTTGCAAGTCGCCTTCCTCGATCAGCGCTTTTGGCCTCTGATCTTAAGATTCGATTCCAGCGAACTGGTCTCAAAAATGGTGGGTCGTGTGGGATTCGAACCTACGACCAATTGGTTAAAAGCCAACTGCTCTACCAACTGAGCTAACGACCCAAATATGGTCGGGGTAAGGGGATTCGAACTCCTGACATCCTGCTCCCAAAGCAGGCGCGCTACCGGACTGCGCTATACCCCGATTGAAATGGCTCCGTGACCAGGACTCGAACCTGGGACCCAATGATTAACAGTCATTTGCTCTACCGACTGAGCTATCACGGAACTGATATTTCAAGTTGCAACCTTGAAGCTTGATTGAATCCAGCTTCAACCTCTTCTACCCGTTTGCATCGCTGCGTTCGTGTGTCTGAGGCGCGCTATTCTACAATCTTAAAAACCTCTGTCAACCCCTTAAATTGCTTTCAAGACAATGATTTGCAACTTATTTTGGATTCCTTCTCAGGGAGAAGTGACCCTAGGGGGTGACTGACTGCGGGGCGCACTTTACAAGCCTTTTCCTTTGAGTTCAACGGCCTGATGAAAAAAATGGCCTCGCAATGCGAGGCCAGTCGGTCAACAACGGTGCAGCCTGTCAGTTGAAGACGATTTCGTCGTTTTCCACCGTTCCGGTTACGGTTTCACCTGGCATGAAGCGACCCGACAGGATCAGCTGCGCCAACGGGTTTTCGATCCAGCGCTGGATGGCGCGCTTCAACGGCCGTGCCCCATAGACCGGGTCGTAACCCACGGCAATCAACTTATCCAGGGCCTCGTCGCTCAGTTGCAACTTCAGCTCGCGCTCGGTGAGGCGGCTGCGCAGGCGACCCAGCTGGATCTCGGTGATACCGGCAATCTGATCGCGAGCCAGTGGCTCGAAGATCACCACCTCGTCGACCCGGTTGATGAACTCCGGCCGGAAGTGCGTAGAAATCGCGTCCATCACCGCAGCCCGTTGCCCCTCGCGATCCCCCACCAGTTCCTGGATCTGCGCCGACCCCAGGTTGGAAGTCATCACGATCACGGTGTTGCGGAAGTCTACCGTGCGCCCGTGGCTATCGGTCAGACGGCCGTCTTCCAACACCTGCAGCAGAATGTTGAACACATCCGGATGGGCCTTCTCGACCTCATCGAGCAGGATCACCGAGTACGGCTTGCGTCGTACGGCCTCGGTCAGATAACCGCCCTCTTCATAGCCGACATAACCAGGCGGGGCACCGATCAGCCGGGCCACGGAATGTTTCTCCATGAACTCGGACATGTCGATGCGTACCATCGCCTCCTCGGTGTCGAAGAGAAACTCGGCCAGCGCCTTGCACAGCTCGGTTTTACCGACACCGGTCGGGCCGAGGAACATGAACGAACCACTCGGCCGGTTCGGGTCCGACAACCCGGCACGGGAGCGACGCACGGCATTGGCGACCGCCACGACCGCTTCGTCCTGGCCAATCACGCGCTGGTGCAGCAGGCTTTCCATCTTAAGCAACTTGTCGCGCTCGCCTTCGAGCATCTTCGACACCGGAATACCGGTCCACTTGGAGACCACTTCGGCGATTTCTTCCTCAGTGACCTTGCTGCGCAGCAACTGGTTATCACTCTTGCCGTGCTGGTCGACCATCTGCAGGCTGCGCTCCAGGTCCGGGATCACCCCGTACTGCAGCTCGGCCATGCGGTTGAGGTCACCCTTGCGGCGGGCCGCTTCCAGCTCCTGGCGGGACTGTTCGATCTTTTGCTGGATCTGCGCCGAACCCTGGACTTCGGCTTTCTCCGAATTCCAGATTTCCTCGAGATCGGAATACTCACGTTCGTGACGAACGATTTCTTCCTGCAATTTCTCCAGGCGTTTCTTCGCCGCTTCGTCGCTTTCTTTCTTCAGGGCCTGGGATTCGACCTTGAGCTGGATCAGGCGCCGCTCCAGACGATCCAGCACTTCCGGCTTGGAGTCGATTTCCATGCGGATGCGGCTGGCGGCCTCATCGATCAGGTCGATGGCCTTGTCCGGCAACTGGCGGTCGGTGATATAGCGGTGGCTGAGCTTGGCCGCCGCGATGATCGCACCATCGGTGATCGCCACTTTGTGGTGGACTTCATAGCGTTCCTTAAGGCCGCGCAGGATGGCGATGGTGTCCTCTTCGCTCGGCTCATCCACCAGTACTTTCTGGAAGCGCCGTTCGAGGGCCGCGTCCTTCTCTATGTACTGGCGGTACTCGTTGAGCGTGGTCGCGCCGACGCAATGCAACTCGCCGCGGGCCAGCGCGGGCTTGAGCATGTTGCCGGCGTCCATCGAGCCTTCGCCCTTGCCGGCGCCGACCATGGTGTGCAATTCGTCGATGAACAGAATGATCTGCCCTTCCTGCTTTGACAGCTCATTGAGCAGGGCCTTGAGCCGCTCTTCGAATTCGCCCCGATACTTGGCACCGGCAATCAGCGCCCCCATGTCCAGGGACAGCAACCGCTTGCCCTTTAGGCCGTCCGGTACTTCACCATTGATAATCCGCTGGGCCAGGCCCTCGGCAATGGCGGTCTTGCCCACCCCTGGCTCACCGATCAACACCGGATTGTTCTTGGTGCGGCGTTGCAACACCTGGATCGTGCGACGGATCTCGTCATCGCGGCCGATCACCGGATCGAGCTTGCCTTCCTCGGCACGCTTGGTCAGGTCAACGGTGTATTTATCCAGCGACTGACGGGACTCTTCGTGGTTGGCGTCATTGACGGCTTCACCACCACGCAGGTTATTGATGGCATTCTCCAGGGCTTTCTTGCTCACGCCCTGGCCGAGCAGCAACTTGCCCAGCTTGCTGCTCTCGTCCATGGCGGCGAGCAGCACCAGTTCGCTGGAAATGAACTGGTCACCCTTCTGCTGGGCCAGTCGATCGGCCTGGTTGAGCAGCCGCGCCAGATCCTGGGACATGTTCACGTCACCAGTCGGGTTCTGGATCTTGGGCAACTGGTCGAGTTCCTTCGCCAACTCTTTTCGCAGGCTGTTGACGTCGAAGCCCACCTGCATCAGCAAAGGCTTGATGGAGCCGCCCTGCTGTTCGAGCATGGCCTGCATCAAATGCGCCGGTTCGATCCCGGGATGGTCCAGGCCGACGGCCAGGGACTGGGCATCGGACAGCGCCAATTGCAACTTGCTGGTTAAACGGTCAATACGCATAAGGTCACCTTCCTTTTGAGCAGGCCGGACCGAAAAACATCCTGAATGAAGAAACCTGCCAGATACCGTTATAGATGTGGACGATTCTGGAAGATTCAAGCAGTGCGCTATTGATGCAGATCAGAGAAGTCTAGCGTTCAATCCAGACCAGGGAGGCGAAGCGACCGGTACGCGGGCTGCGACGGTAGGAAAAGAAGCGGGGATCAGTCACGGTGCACAACCCGCCCCCGTAGACCGCCGAGACACCCCGCGTTGCCAGGCGCAGGCGCGCCAGCGCATAGATGTCGGCCAGGAACTTCCCGGCGTTGCGGCTCGGCACAAAGGCTTGTGCCGACTGGGGCAGTTGCGCGATGAATGCTTCACGCACTTCCGGCCCGACTTCAAATGCTTGCGGGCCGATGGCCGGGCCGAGCCAGGCAAGGACGTCAACGGCGGGCACCTGGAGACTGTCGAGGGTCGCTTCCAGCACACCGTTCGCCAGCCCACGCCAGCCGGCATGGGCAGCCGCGACGTGAGTGCCGGCACGGTTACAGAACAGCACAGGCAGGCAGTCCGCCGTCATCGCCGTGCAGGCGATACCCGGCGTGGCGGTCCAGCTGGCATCGGCGGTCGCGACCAGGGTCGGGTCGGCCTCGACCACAGCGATCCCGTGGACCTGCTGCAGCCAGGCGGGACGAATGGCGAATTGATCGGTGAGACGACGACGGTTCTCGGTGACGGCCGCAGGGTCATCATCGACATGATCGCCCAGGTTGAGGCTGTCGAACGGCGCCACGCTGACGCCGCCCGCCCGGGTGGTGATACAGGCCTTGACCCGAGCCGGCGCGGGCCAGTCGGGTATCAGCCAGTCATTCATCCGACGAATGCCTCGCGGTCTTGCTTGAGCAACGTCAGCAGCCAGACGAAGTCATCCGGCAACGGCGATTCCCAACTCATCCGCTTACCGGTGGTCGGATGATCCAGTTCCAGGAAACGCGCATGCAGCGCCTGACGCGGGAAATGCTTCAGGGACTCGACCATGGTCACGCTGGCGGCCGGCGGAATACGGAAGCGGCCGCCATAGGCAGGGTCGCCCACCAGCGGGAAGTTGATGTGGGCCATGTGCACGCGGATCTGGTGAGTACGACCGGTTTCCAGCTTGACCCGCACATGGGTGTGGGAGCGGAAGCGTTCGAGCACGCGGTAATGGCTCACTGCCGGCTTGCCACCTTCCATCACCGCCATGCGCTGGCGCTGCTGGCCGTGACGGCCGATGGGTGCATTGATCTTGCCGCCAGCGGTCACTACGCCGATCACGATGCATTCATAGATGCGGCTGACACTGCGGCTTTGCAGTTGTGCGACCAGTTGGGTCTGCGCCTGGATGGTCTTGGCCACCACCATCAGACCGGTGGTGTCCTTGTCGAGACGGTGCACGATGCCGGCCCGGGGCACATTGATGATATCCGGCACGTGGTGCAGCAAGGCATTGAGCAGGGTGCCGTCGGCGTGACCGGCGGCCGGATGCACCACCAGGCCCGCAGGCTTGTTGATCACCAGGATATCGTCGTCTTCATAGACGATATCCAGGGCAATGTCCTGGGCAACCCATTCACCCTGGGCTTCCTGCTCGGCGGTCAGTTCGAGGATGGCGCCACCATGGACGATGTCGCGCGGACGGATGACCGCCCCATCTACCGTCAGGCGGCCGTCCTTGATCCAGGCGGAAAGGCGCGAGCGCGAATGCTCGGTGAAGAGTTGGGCGGCGACTTGATCGAGGCGTTGGCCGCCCAATTCGGACGGCACCTCTGCGCGAAGTTCTATTTTATCGGACATGCTCGGACTGGGCGTCGGCACAGCCTTTGGTTTCGGCTGCGCGCTTGTGGTTAAATACGGCGTCTTTTGCCCCGAGGCTTTCAACGGGGCGCTCATCATAACAGGACGGCCCCGCCCAAGACAGCGGCCGTCATAGGGACGCAAGCCGCCATGCAAGTGAAACACCTGCTGCTGATCGCCATCCTCGCATTGACTGCTGCTTGCTCGTCGAAGGAAGTCGTAGACGAAAACCTGAGCGAAGTCGAACTGTACCAACAGGCGCAGAAGGACTTGGACAACAACAGCTACACCAGCGCCACCGCCAAACTCAAGGCCCTGGAGTCGCGGTACCCGTTCGGTCGCTATGCCGACCAGGCCCAGCTGGAGCTGATCTACGCCAACTACAAGAACGCCGAGCCGGAGGCTGCGAAATCTGCCGCCGAACGCTTCATTCGTCTGCATCCGCAGCATCCGAACGTCGATTACGCCTATTACCTCAAGGGCCTGACGTCTTTCGACCAGGATGTCGGCCTCCTCGCGCGCTTCCTGCCACTGGACATGACCAAGCGTGACCCGGGCGCCGCGCGCGACTCGTACAACGAGTTCGCCCAGCTGACCAGCCGCTTCCCCAACAGCCGCTACTCGCCGGATGCCAAGCAGCGCATGATCTACCTGCGCAACCTGCTGGCCTCCTACGAGATCCACGTAGCCAACTACTACCTCACCCGTCAGGCCTATGTAGCCGCCGCCAACCGTGGTCGCTACGTGGTGGAGAACTTCCAGGAAACCCCTTCGGTGGGCGACGGCCTGGCAGTCATGACCGAGGCATACCAACGTCTGCACCTGGACGAACTGGCGGCCAGCAGCCTTGAAACCCTCAAGCTGAACTACCCGGACCACCCTTCCCTGGTCGATGGCCAGTTCACCCCAAGCGTTGCAGAAGCCGACAACCGTTCATGGCTGAGCAAGGCGACCCTGGGCCTGATCGAATCCCGTCCACCCCTGCCGCCGGGCGAAACCCGCGCCAACCAGGACGTACAGCGTCAGTTCCAGGATGCCAAGGAAGCCATTCCGAACGAGCTCAAGCCAAAGGATGAGAATGGCGACGTGATCGAAGAACCGGAGTCTGAGAACAGCTCCAGCGACCGCTCCTGGTTCAGCTACATGACCTTCGGCCTGTTCGACTGAACACAAGGCAACTGCAAAAAGGGAGACCCGACGGTCTCCCTTTTTTGTACCTGGATCCTATTCATCTGTGCGCAACTCCAGTCCTTGGCTAAACTGCCTCATCTCTCGCCAGAAAGCCGCCTATCATGCTTCGTCTAATAATCTTGTTCGCCGTAGTTGCCTCCGCCATATGGATATTTCGCAACGTGAAGCCCAAGGCGTCCGCGGCGCAATCATCCCGGGAACAGGACGCGCCACCCATGGTTCGCTGCGCCCATTGTGGCGTGCACCTGCCGCGTGACCGGGCGCTTCCCCTCCAACAACAGTGGTACTGCAGCCAGGCTCACCTCGAGCAAGGCCCGGGCCCACGTGACCACTGAGGCTTCAAGCCCTCGCGTCAGACAGACGCAGCGCCTGCTGCGTCTCTATCACCTGTACCGCTTGAGCATCGGCATCACCCTGGTGCTGCTGATCTCCAGCAACATGGACAACCGCCTGCTGGAGTTCGCCAACGACGACCTGCTGCGCAGTGGCAGCTGGTTGTACCTGGTGCTGAACATCCTGCTGGTGGTGTTCCTTGAAAACACCCGAAGCCCTGCCCGGCTGTTTGGCCTGGCCCTGACCGATGTGTTGCTGCTGTCATGGCTGTTCTTCGCGGCAGGCGGTGCCCCCAGTGCCATTGGCAATCTGCTCATTGTTTCGGTGGCCATTGGCAATACGCTGCTGCGCGGCCGAATCGGCCTGTTGATCGCGGCCGTCGCCACGATCGGCATCGTCGGGTCGAGTTTCTTCCTTGGCCTGCACGACTCGAACCCTCCCGGCAGTTATTTGCAGGCCGGTACCCTGGGAGCGCTGTGCTTCGCCGCTGCGCTGCTGGTACAAGGCCTGACCAGGCGACTGGAAGCCAGCGAAACCCTCGCCGAGCAGCGGGCCAGCGAAGTGACCAGCCTTGAAACCCTCAACGCCTTGATCCTGCAACGCATGCGCACCGGCATTCTGGTGCTTGATCGCCAACACCGGGTGCAATTGGCCAACGAAAGCGCTTTGAACCTGTTGGGCAGGCACGACCTGGTCGGCCAGCCAATCGACAACGACTCCACCGCACTCGTCGACAGTCTGAACGTGTGGCTGAACAACCCCAGCCTGCGCCCACCCAGCCTGTCCATCCCCGGCACGGGCCTGACCCTGCAACCGAGCTTCATCGCCCTGGGGCATAACGAACAGCATCAAATCCTGGTGTTCCTCGAAGATCTGGCCCAGGTCGCCCAACATGCCCAGCAGCTGAAACTCGCCTCGCTAGGGCGCCTCACCGCCGGCATCGCCCATGAAATCCGCAACCCCCTGGGGGCAATCAGCCATGCGGCGCAATTACTGCGCGAGTCCGAGGAACTGAACGACGCCGACCGGCGTCTGACGCAGATTATTCAAGACCACTCCCAACGAATGAATCGCGTCATTGAAAACGTCCTGCAACTGTCCCGGCGCCAGCAAACCGCGCCTCAGCGCCTGGATCTGCGGACCTGGCTCGAGCAGTTTGTCCAACAAGCCCGCGAAAGCATGGCCGCGCACCAGCAATTGCATCTGAGCATCGCCCCGGGCGACTTCACCACGCTCATGGACCCCGATCAATTGACCCAGGTGCTCGACAACCTGCTGCGCAACGCCTGGCGCCACAGCGCCGAGGCCCATGAGCGGGCCGAGGCCTGGCTGGAACTGTTCGTCGATCCCTACAGCCATCTCCCCACGCTGGACATCATCGACAACGGCCCCGGCGTGACACCGGACCAGCAGGTGCATCTGTTCGAGCCGTTCTTCACCACCAGCAACCAGGGCACCGGCCTTGGTCTCTATCTGTCCCGTGAGCTGTGCGAAAGCAACCAGGCGCGCCTAGACTTCAAACCACGCCAAGGCGGCGGCTGCTTTCGCATTACTTTTGCTCACGGACGGAAACAGATTTGAATACGCGCTCACGGCAACGGATCCTGATCGTCGATGACGAACCGGACATCCGCGAACTCCTGGACATCACCCTGGGCAGGATGAAACTCGATACCCGCAGCGCCAGGAACCTTGCCGAGGCCCGATCCCTGCTGGCGGACGAAGCCTTCGACCTGTGCCTGACCGACATGCGCCTGCCCGACGGTACCGGCCTGGAACTGGTGCAGCACATCCAACAGCGCTTCCCGCAACTGCCGGTGGCGATGATCACCGCCTATGGCAGCCTGGAAACCGCCATCGACGCCCTCAAGGCCGGGGCTTTTGACTTCCTGACCAAACCGGTCGACCTGGGTCGTCTGCGGGAACTGGTGACCAGCGCCCTGCGCCTGCCGCCGGCCACCGTCCCGACCACCATCGATCGCTGCCTGTTGGGCGACTCCCCGCCGATGCGCGGCGTGCGCAAACAGATCGAAAAGCTGGCCCGCAGCCAGGCGCCGGTTTACATCAGCGGGGAGTCCGGCTGTGGCAAGGAACTGGTGGCACGGCTGATCCACGAACAAGGACCCCGCTCCAGTCAGGGCTTTGTGCCGGTCAACTGTGGAGCCATTCCGACAGAACTGATGGAAAGCGAGTTTTTCGGCCATCGAAAAGGCAGCTTCAGCGGTGCCATCGAGGACAAGCCCGGTCTGTTCCAGGCCGCCCACGGTGGCACCCTGTTCCTCGATGAAGTGGCTGACCTGCCCCTGGCGATGCAGGTCAAGCTGCTGCGAGCGATCCAGGAAAAGGCCGTGCGCGCCGTTGGCGGCCAGCAGGAGGAAGTGGTGGATGTCCGCATCCTCTGTGCCACCCATAAGGATCTGGACGGCGAAGTCGCCGCCGGACGCTTTCGCCAGGATCTGTACTATCGACTGAACGTCATAGAACTCCGCGTACCGTCCCTGCGCGAGCGTCGCGAAGACATCGAACCGTTGGCCAACCACATGCTCCAGCGCCTGGCGACCAGCACCGGCAACCCCGCCGCCAGACTCCATCCCCAAGCCCTCGAGGCCCTTCGAAACTACCGCTTCCCCGGCAACGTGCGAGAGCTGGAGAACATGCTCGAACGGGCCTACACCCTCTGCGAACACCAACAGATCGAAGCCGACGACCTGCGCCTGGCCGAAAGCAATGGCATCACCGACACCACCAACCCCGAGTTGATGCGGGTCGACAACCTGGAAGACTATCTGGAGGACGTCGAACGCAAGGTCATCCTCCAGGCCCTGGAGGAAACCCGCTGGAACCGCACCGCCGCAGCGCAGCGATTGAAGCTGTCATTTCGGTCAATGCGGTATCGGTTGAAGAAATTGGGGTTGGATTGAGGGAGCCACCACCAATGGCTCGGCTCAGACCGGCCCTGTGGCGAGGGGATTCATCCCCGCTGGGCTGCGTAGCGGCCCTAAGACAGTCGATACAATCTGCCTGATACACCGAGGTGCAAGGATTCAGGGCTGCTACGCAGCCCAGCGGGGATAAATCCCCTCGCCACAACCGCTAGTTCTATTGATCAGTTCCTAATCCGCCGTTACCGGCACCCGCTCATCCAACACCCGATTGGTCAGCAATTCGCTCAGCTCGATCAGTTGCTGAACACCCAGGGCCACATGCCGACGCGAACCATCAAGCTCGAAGGCCAGGTCGCTGAGCGTTGCGTTGGCTGATGCCAGGGTTTCGCTCAGGTTGGCGAGGAGGCATTCGGCGTCTATGCCTTCCATGACGGTGAATAACTGGCTTGAGGCTGGTTTCTTTTTGACTTCAGGTGGAGGGGCCAGGTAATAGTCGAGGGCGCGCTTGGCGGCTTCATCGAGCTTTTCTGGGTTAAGGCTGGACCGGGGAGAAGTGTTATGGGTTTCTGAACGTGATTGAGACTTGTCACTCATTGCGGTACTCCAGCAAGAAAATGGATTACCAAGTTTTAGACAGGCCGCGACGCCCGGACGCTGAATTGGCAGCGACCGAAAGAGGTTAACGATAAGCCTTCCCACCCGGCAACCGCCAAAACTCGTCGGAAAAGTCAGCTTCAGCTTGAACGTTGTCCGACCATTCCCACAAATCTCGAACAGCTGTCAGCTCGCTCACAACAACTCTGCGGCAACCTGTTATTTCTCAGCCAACGCCAATCCCCGTGGGAGCGAGCCTGCTCGCGATGGCGGTGGGTCAGTTTGAAAAGTGCTGCATGAACCGACGCCATCGCGAGCAGGCTCGCTCCCACAGGGGGCACCGGAGCCAGCCTCAAGACCAGACCCGCTCGCTTTTTTGCTTTTGCTTTTGCTTTTGCTTTTGATCTTCGGGCCCCATTAACCACGCTGGCCGAACGCAGGCATTGCGTAGTGGGCAACCCGGCATGGATGCCGGGTTAGCCGCGCTGGGCCATGGATGGCCCTTCGCGGCGGGCCCACGGAGCAATGCCGGAGTGAGGGCACACCGAGCCTAGGCGAGGTGCCGAGTGGTGGGGCCAAGCCTTTTTGGTTACTTTTGGGGCGTCTGCCAAAAGTAACCCGCTGTAAGAGCGGAACCATAAGTAGCCGTTACCGCAGCAATGGATATGTACCCAGTAAGACCGCCATCGCGAGCAGGCTCGCTCCCACAATTGGATCGGAGTACACCGCAAGATCCTACATCCGCCCCGCCGGCGAATACGGCGCAGGATCAATCACCGGCTCACGCCCCAGCATCACATCCGCAAACAACTGACACGACGCCGGTGCCAACACCAACCCATTGCGATAATGCCCGCAATTCAACCACAGCCCCGCAAACCCCGGCACCTCGCCAATATAAGGAACGCCCGCCGGCGATCCAGGCCGCAGCCCGGCCCAATGCCCGACCACCTCAGCCTCGGCCAGCGCAGGAATCAGTTGCTGCGCCGAGGCCTTCAGACTCTCCAGCGCCGCGTCGGTCGGGGTCTTGTCGAATCCCTCGCGTTCCAGGGTACTGCCCACCAGGATATGCCCGTCACGCCGCGGAATCGCATAACGTCCCTTGGCCAGGACCATGCTCGACAGGAAGTCCGATGCGCACTTGTACAGGATCATCTGGCCCTTGACCGGCTCCACCGGCAAGTTCAGACCCAGGGTCTTGAGCAACTCCCCGCTCCAGGCCCCTGCAGCCAGC
Source organism: Pseudomonas corrugata (assembly GCF_001269905.1). Lineage (GTDB taxonomy): Bacteria > Pseudomonadota > Gammaproteobacteria > Pseudomonadales > Pseudomonadaceae > Aquipseudomonas > Aquipseudomonas corrugata. The sequence continues at coordinate 27,740 of NZ_LHVK01000008.1, forward strand.
ACTACCTGATCGCCACGAATCGCCCCGGCCGAGCTGTTCACCCCCACGACGCGCCCGCCGTCGCGGATGAAACCACTGACCTCGCATTGTTCATGAAGCGTGACCTCGGGCAGCGCCAGCAACGCAGCCTTGAGGGACTTCACCAACCGGGGATTGCGCACATTCGCCACGTCAGCCATGTAGATCGCCCGGGAGAATCCGGTACCCAGTACCGGCACCGCATCGTGGACCGCCGAGATATCCACGGTTCGCATCGGCCGCCCTTCCCGCGCGGCCCAGGCCAGCGCTTCGTCCTGATCGTCCAGGTCCAGCCAATACAGCCCAGTGATATGCACCTGCGGATCAATACCCGTGGCCGCGAACAAACGTTGGCCCAACTGTGGATAGAAATCCTGTGACCAATGCGCCAGCGCCGTGACCGCCGGGCTGTAGCGCCATGGGTACAACGGCGAAACGATGCCGCCACCGGCCCAGGACGACTCCTGGCCGACACTGGAACGCTCCAGCAGCACCACGCGTTGCCCTTCGGACGCCAGATTGAACGCCGTCAGCAGGCCAATGACTCCACCGCCGACGATCACCACTTGCTGTTGCCTGGTCATGTATTGATTCGACTCATAAGACTGGAGGGCGCGACACAGCGCCCGAAATAGGAGGCTCAGCGACCCCAGCAATCCTTGGTGGTCAGCCCGGAAGCGGCGTTGATCATGCCACGCGCCCCCGTGTTGTTGAGGGTGAAATCACCGCACTTGTCCGTCGCCATGGATGAGCCACTTTTGCGTACCGCGGTCAGGGTAAAGCTCTGGTCCGCCAGCGTCCGGTTGATGGTATAGAAATCGTTCCCGTTGCTCAGCCCGGTTGCGTCCTTATAGGAGCTGTTCTTCGAATAGTAGCGCTCGAGAATCTGCGCCTGCTCCGACAACAGCCCGGCAATTTCAGTACGCCGGCCTTTTTTCATGTATTCGGTCAGGCTCGGGTAGCCGACGGTGATCACGATACCGATGATCGCGATCACGATCATGATTTCGATCAAGGTGAAACCCCGGTTGGTTCTGCGCATGCCCTTATCCCTCACTGTATTTGTCGCCACATGACGCGACGGCTGCCGCCAACTGATTTGCTCAGCAGGTCGGTGATACCACCCCCGGAGTCGTTCACGACCATGTTGGTGGCTCCGTTGGCACTGACGACGGCACTCAAGGTCGGGATACCACCGGTGAACACCACCCCGGCCGAGATCGTATCGAGGTTGCTGAGCTTGCCGTCACCATTGGTATCGAGCACCGCATAGTTGAGCATCTTACCGCTGAACGCATCCACTTCGATCAGCTTGCCGGTCCCGAAACTGGCGCAGGGGTCAGTGGTGTCCACGGCGGCCGTGGTGAAGACCACACGCCCAAGCACCAGGTTGGCCGGGTTGATCACCCGCTCCCCGGTCAGCGCGTTGTTATACACCAGGGGCAGGTACCAGCCTTTTTTCGCCGGGTAAGTCACGTCGGTCTGGCTGGTGGTCACGAACTGCCCCGTGCTGCCCGAGAATACGCCGGTAATCGATTGAGCCTGCAGGCTCGACACCGTGATCTGCCCGGCGCCACCGGTGGCGTCCCAGATCGAGTAGAACCCCTGCAGGTCCTTGTTGAGCTTGTCCGTTGCCTCGTTGAATTTACCGGTACCGAAAAAAACCTGGACCCCACCCTGGGGATTATCCGCCAGCAAGGGTTGAACGGTGATGGGCTGGGTCGCCCCGCCAGATGCCGTGAACAAGGGCTGCCCGGCAAACGCCAGCCCCCAGCTGGTCGGGGAGGTGCCGCTGAGGTCGAACTTCCACATCCGCCCTTTCAAATCGCCACCGTAGGCAGCCTGCACCACATTCTGGGAGTTGACCCGAAGCTTGACCGAGGACAAGCCGTTATCGGTATCGCTGCTGTTGATGACGATTTTACGAATCAGCGAACCGTCACGGATATCCACCACATACAACGCCGCCACGCCGCTGTTACTGCCGTAGCCATTGGAGATGAACGCCGCCCAGCGACCGTCCGCCAACCGGGCGACTTCGGGTCGGGCATAGGCGTAACCCAGGTCATTGAAGACATTGGCGGTGTTGGCCACGGTCGGCGCGCTGATCTCCCACAGTGCCCGAAGCGTATTGCCGGCGGCCGCATCGAACAGTTGCACCGCAAAGAAACTCCTGCCGCCGGCCCCGGTCCCGCCCACCGCCACCGTCTTCCAGGCACTGCCCGATTGCGTATCGAATACGCCAACCTGACCATCCACCAGAAATTTGTGGCTCACGCCGTTGACGTAGTTGATATCAGCGATGTTACCCAGCCCTGGCAACACGCTCGAAGGCATATAGGCGTAACGCCGCGTACCGTTGGCCGCGTTGATGACGCTGAAGAAACCGTCATTGGCATTCACCACGAGGCTGGTGTTCATGGCCGCCGCCTTGGTCGCCAGGTAGGTGCTGTAGCTGGTGTCGTTCAGCAGGTCCGCGGCGGTCTGGTCATTGGGCGAGGCCAGCACCAGCGGCGAGTTGATGATGTCCCCCAGCAACACACTGCGCACCTTCAAGCCGGTTTTGTTGGTGCCTTTGCTCCACTCCACCAGGTCGTTGCCGGTGATCCCCGTAGGCAGGTTCTGGCTGAGAGTGGTTTGCTGGGCGGCTGAAAAGTTGCCGTAAGCCAGGGTCACCGGCGCATTGGTCGCGGTGTTCCACGATTGATAAAGCGGCGCCGTGGCACCGGGGACAATGGCGGTGTCGGTGGTCCACTGCACCGCAGCCCTGTTGACCGTGCCTGCCGAAGTGAAGCCGAACGCCCGGATGGTGCCGCGCCAGTCCTTGGGATCGTAGGTGGTCTGGTAGAAGCTGGACGTGCTGGACAGCGTGGCACCGTTGGTGGTGCCGCCGCCCCCCGACCCGGCCTTGGAAGTGATGTCGCTCAACGCCGATGTCAGCGCCGAGCTCAGGCCTTCGCTATCGGTCGCCTGGTAATACTTGCCGGTGCCGTAGCGAGCGGCGTCGGACAACATCGGGTTGTTCGCGGTGAAACCGACGGTGTAGGTATTGAGGTACTGCCGGGGAAAATCCGTCGTGTTCCAGCTTTTGCCGGTGGCATCGGTGCCGGAGGAGCGCATGTCGATGTCGAAGGCGAATTTGGCGATGTCGTCCAGGTACAGCGTGTCACCTTCGCCATCACCATTGGGGTTGTCGCCGTCGTTGCTGCTGATGCCGTCCCAGTTTGGCAGGCGGGGGCCGCCACTGGCGTTGGCCTGCGGGTCGTCAGAGGGGAACGTCCGGTCATAGGTGGGCAAGCCGTCGGTGATCACTACGCCGAAGTTTTTCTGGCAGCGGTACTGGATCGGGCTGGTATAAGTGCTGGGCGTGCCGTTGTAGTACGGCGCCATTCCCCGGAAATAGCGGGTGACTTCGTAATAGCTCTCGGCCAGCGGTGTATTCGCGACCGCGCCCAGGCCGTTGATGGCATTTATCAAGGAGGTGTAGTTGGAATTGGCCTGGGTCTGGGTGACGCTGCCGGCCACGGGCGACAGGTCGCTGACGGAGCGGGCGATATAGCCTCCCGGGCCGGAGTTGCCGCTGTTGGGCGGGTTGAAGGTGGCAAGGCCGATACGCAAGGCGCGATTGCTGCTGACCAGGTCGTTGGAGACATTCCGGGCTACGTTGATTCGGTAGTCATTAGGGATTGAACCGGTCGTGAAGTCCCGGTCCGCGCCATTCGATATCGTCACAAGATAAGACAGGTATTTAGCCGTGTAACGAGTATTTGCGTTACCTACGGGATCGGGAAGTCTCAAACAGACCTGTCCAAAATTGCTTTGATAAAAACCGAACCAGTTGCCGGCCTTCGAGCAGCCGCCACGAAACAGGTTCGCTAGCAGAATATTGCCGTCATCCATATCCAGCCAAGCTCGACTTGTGCAACCTCTATCATCGGTGCACCTAGCGATCTGTGGACGGCTGATCGCCGGATCAAACCCCGCCGCCCAGATAATATTGTTCATACTCCCCGAATCATCGATCAACAACATCACGTTCGGTGTCACCGCCGCCGCGCTCAACAACGGCGAATCCGAAGGCGTGAACCCATAGACCGGGGCAGTCAGGTAAAGGCTGAGCAATACCCCCCACAGCGCCTGCCGCCAGCCATGGCGAGCCTCAGTATTTCGCATAGATGCTCTCCACCACGCTGCGCTGGTTGTCTCCTACCACCGCCACCGCCGTGATCCGGTACAGCGTCGCCGAGATACCGTTTGGCACATTGACCGCCGCAAGCGTGGTACCGATGTTCTGCACCCCATAAAACCCACCGGCGGCGGCAACCCAGGTGACTCCCGACGATGAATAGTACCCTGCCGCCTTCAGCGTGGCGGATTCCGGCGGTGGCGCGCACTGGGTCGCAGTGGTGCATACCGCCAGCGAGTAGGTTTCGACCTGCACCGCGTTCTCACCCATTCTCAACGCCGCCTCGGCCATCTGGAACGACTGGTTGCGCAGCATGACGCTGCTGGTCATCTTTTCCTGGAGGGTGGCGCTTTGCATCGATGACAGGCCGATCAGCGTGAGCAACAGCAGGAAGACCAGGCTGACCAGCAATGCCATGCCACGCTGACGATGTCCGAAGGATCTCGATCTCATCAATCGCCCCTCACAAGAGCCGGTTGCGCAGGGCGGCAACCACGTTGAAGGTCTGGTCGTGCACGTTGTTCCTCGGATCGAAGAGTGTCAGGGTCAGGCGCACGCTGCGGATCAGTGCCGGATCAGACGGGTTGCTGCTGTAGCTCGAGGCCGCGATGTCCGTCGAGCTGCCGGCTACGCCGAAGGTCACGTCGAACGTGCGGACGTTGTCCACCAGCACCGCCAGGGTCGGATTGCCGGCCCCGGTACCCATCGACAACTGGTTGTTGCTGAAGCTGTAGATCAGCCGGCGTACCGGAAACGCCAGTTGCCCGGCCGCGGGAGCCCGCGCGCCGGTGTAGGCTGTGGCGGTGGTACGGCAATCGGACAGGACCGTCCAGGTTGGCACGCCGCCACTGTTGCCCACATCCGTCGTCACCAGGGTCATTTTCTGGTTGGCGTTGTCCCAGCGGATCGGCGTGATCTGACTGGCATTGAAGTCCCCGGCAGAAGACGCGTCGGTAATGCTGCCCAGGCAACCGAACATGCCCACCATGCGAATCTCCTGGACCATCTTGCTCAGGGCAAAGCGGGCGTCCTCCTGCATCACCGCCGCCGCACTCTGGCTGATGTAGGTGTTCTTCGCGGCGATGAAGATCTGCACCACCCCCAGGACCACGATAAGACTGATGACCAGGGCGATCATCAACTCGATCAGGCCAAAGCCCCGGCAGCGCTTGTTCATGGCGTTCCTACCGGATCGACGGCGGCGCGGCTGGTCAGCACGAAACTGCGCCGTGCATCGGCCGCATTGGTGGTGTTGGCGGCCCGGGCATCGTCCCAGGAAATGGTGATGGTGTAGACCCGCTGGTTCAGCGCAATGGTCCCGGTAGCCGTGGCACCACCGAAGCTGACGATATTGGTCTTGAAATCGTAGAGGTCCTGGTCCCGGGTCACATTGAGGTTGGGTGAGCTGGGCGGCGTCACGGTGTAGTCGGCGCCGGAGTTGGCGCGGATGCGGTCCAGCATGTCGTAGGCGATGAAGCTGGCCTGGCTGGTCATGCGCGAGCTGTCGGTGTACTTCAGGGCATTGAGCTGGATCATCGCCGCACCCAGCAAACCCACACCGAGAATCAGCACGGCCACCAGCACTTCGATGAGTGTCATGCCCTCCTGTGGCCTTTTACTGCAACCCTTCATCCGCAACTTCCACCCAATACGATTCGTCCATTGAGGCAAACGCTAAGCGTCCTGCTCTGCGAGCCCCGCACATAATTGAAGCTCACCGGTGTGGCCGGTGCCGACAACCCACCCAGGTTGTTGAAATCAATGTTGGTCACGTCTGAGGTTAGCGTCAGAGTCGCACCACTGCTCATCGCAGGAACAACCCGCAATACATTGGCCAGATTGCCAGTACCGTCATACACCGTCAGTTCGCCGCTCCAGATGCTGCCCTGAGCGGTGGGGCGAATGCGCGTGATGATACCCCGGTCGATCGCTTCCATGCGGGCAAAGTTCAGGGCCCGACGCAGATCGCCGACCTCGGTATCCGCCTTGGTGGCCTGCATCGAACCGGTGAATGCCGGCACCGCCATGGTGATGAGGATCAGCAGTACGCCAAGGGCTACCAACACCTCGATCAGCGTGAAACCTTTTGTACGAAGATCCATCGATGCCCTCCGTTGCCGTCGGCTATACCTGCTTGTGTAACGCTAGAACAAACCATTGGCGCGTGCTTGATGCAGTTCATTCAGGGCAGTGCCCCCTGTGGCGAGGGGATTTATCCCCGCTGGGGTGCGCAGCAGCCCTAAATCCTGATACCTCGGTGTATCGGACAGATTGTGTTGACTGTTTTTGGGGCTGCTTCGCACCCCAGCGGGGATAAATCCCCTCGCCACAGTGAGGTCCCCAAGTCCTCAAGGACCGCCCCACACTCTCCAGGGAGGAGATTGCATGCCCCAACAGGGTTTCAGCCTGATCGAACTGCTCATGGGACTGGCGATTGCCGCAATTGTTCTGCCGTGGGCCAGTTCAAGTTTCAAAGCGCTTGTGGAATCCACTGAACGCAACGACACCGCGCAACGGTTGGCCAGCGGTTTGCGCAGTGCCCGCAGCGAAGCCATCACGCGCAACCGCACAGTGACCATTCAAGGGATAGACAACGATTGGAGCCAGGGGTGGCAAATCAGATTGGAAGACGATGACCGGACACTGCTGGAACAGCGCAGCAATCGCGCCCGGGTGGTGGGTAACTGGCCGGTGAAGCACCGGGTGACGTTCGCCGGCCATGGTGCGGCACTGCTGCCCAGCGGTGCCTTTCAGGCGGGCACTTTGCACGTGTGCGCCCGGCATCAGCCAGTCAGCCATCATCAATTGGTGCTGTCACCCACCGGCCGCGTCAGCCTGCGCAGCGAGGAGAGCGAGCAGGCCCTGTGCAAAAAGAGCTTAAAGCAGGGAGCGGACGCGTAGTTCCTTGGGCATGGAAAACGTGATGTTTTCCTCCCGGCCGGCCAGTTCATCGGCACCGATGGCACCCCAGGCCTGCAATTGCTGGATCACACCGCGCACCAGGACCTCCGGCGCAGAAGCACCTGCGGTAATGCCGATGTGCTCGATGCCGTCGAACCAGCTGCGTTGCATGTCCTCGGCACCGTCGATCAGGTAGGCCGGCGTTCCCATGCGTTCGGCCAGCTCACGCAGCCGATTGGAGTTGGAGCTGTTCGGGCTGCCGACTACCAGCACGACGTCGCACTCGTCAGCCAGTTGCTTGACCGCGTCCTGACGATTCTGGGTGGCGTAGCAGATGTCGTCCTTGCGCGGCCCGCCAATGGCCGGGAAACGCGAACGCAGCGCATCGATCACCCGGCTGGTATCGTCCATGGACAAGGTGGTCTGGGTGACGAAGGCGAGTTTTTCCGGGTTACGCACTTGCAAGGCTGCCACGTCCTCCTCGTCTTCGACCAGGTAGATCGCACCGCCGTTACTGGCGTCGTACTGCCCCATGGTGCCTTCGACTTCCGGATGCCCTTCGTGGCCGATCAGGATGCATTCGCGACCGTCGCGGCTGTAGCGCGCCACTTCGATATGGACCTTGGTCACCAACGGGCAGGTCGCGTCGAACACCTTCAGGCCACGACCAGCCGCTTCGGTACGCACCGCCTGGGAAACCCCATGGGCACTGAAGATCACGATGACATCGTCCGGCACCTGATCCAGTTCCTCGACGAAAATGGCCCCGCGACTGCGCAGGTCTTCGACGACGAATTTGTTGTGGACCACTTCGTGGCGCACATAGATCGGCGGCCCGAAGACTTCCAGGGCGCGGTTGACGATTTCGATCGCCCGGTCCACGCCGGCGCAGAAGCCACGGGGGTTGGCGAGTTTGATTTGCATACTGTGCCTCGTGTCTGTGGGAGCGAGCCTGCTCGCGATGCGGTGGATCAGTCACCTCGGTAGCGATTGTGACTCAGCTATCGCGAGCAGGCTCGCTCCCACAGGTAGTGTGAGAGCAGTGATTGCCCGTTAAACCTTAAACCGCCTTGACGTCGAGGATTTCCACTTCGAAATTCAAGGTCTTGCCCGCCAAGGGGTGGTTGAAGTCCACGGTCACCTGGGCGTCGTCAAAAACCTTCACCACACCCGGCAACTCGGTATTGGCCGCGTCGTTGAAGATCACCAGCAAGCCCTCGGACAGCTCCATGTCCTGGAACTGCGAGCGTGGCATGGTCTGCACGTTTTGCGGGTTGGGCTGACCAAAGGCGTTTTCCGGTGTCACGACCACGGTGCGCTTGTCGCCGGCCTTGAAACCGAAGATCGCCGCCTCGAAGCCTGGCAACAGGTTACCGTCGCCTACCTTGAACACAGCAGGGGACTTGTCGAAGGTGCTATCGACGGTGTCGCCATTTTCCAGATGCAGGGCGAAGTGAAGCGTCACTTCGGTGTTTTGAGCGATACGCTGCTCAGTCATGGACGGCTTCTCCGGTTTTCTTGCTTTTGAACATGTCCAGGGCGAGCATGATGGCGCCCACGGTGATGGCGCTGTCAGCGAAGTTGAACGCCGGGAAATACCAGCGGTTCTGCCAATGCACCAGGATGAAATCGATCACGTGCCCCAAGGCAATGCGGTCATAGAGATTGCCCAGGGCACCGCCGAGCACCAGCGCCAGCGCCACGGCCAGCCAGGTTTCGTTGCGGCCCAGGCGCTTGAGCCAAACCACCAGCACCGCGCTGACCACTACGGCGATCAGGGCGAACAGCCAGCGCTGCCAGCCCGAACTGTCGGCCAGGAAGCTGAACGCCGCGCCGGTGTTGTAGGCCAGGGTCCAGCTGAAGTAATCGGGGATGACCACAATTTGCTGGTACATGGTCAACGAGCCTTCGAAGTAGAACTTGCTGGCCTGGTCGATGACCAGGACCAGCACGCTCAACCAGAGCCAGCCCAGCCGTCCGAAACGGCCCGCTGCGTTAGGCATAGTGGCGAACCTCGCCGGTACCGCTGATGTTGTCGACACAACGCCCGCAGATTTCCGGATGTTCCGGATTCACGCCGACGTCTTCGCGGCAGTGCCAGCAACGGGCGCACTTGACGAAGCCCGACTTGACCACCTTGAGCTTCAGCCCGGCCACTTCGGTCACCACGGCATCGGCCGGAGCCTGCACCAACGGCGCGACACTGGCAGTGGAGGTGATCAGCACGAAGCGCAGTTCGTTACCCAGTTTGGCCAGGTCGCCGCTCAGGGCTTCCTCGGCGTAGAGGGTCACTTCGGCCTGCAGGTTGCCACCGACGGCCTTGGCCGCGCGCTGGATTTCCATTTCCTTGTTGACCGCGGCCTTGACCGCCATGATCCGGTCCCAGTAAGCACGGTCCAGCTCGAAGCCTTGGGGCAATTCGCTCAGGCCTTCGTACCAGGTGTTGAGCATCACCGATTCGTTGCGCTCGCCTGGCAGGTATTCCCACAGCTCGTCGGCGGTGAACGCCAGGATCGGCGCGATCCAGCGCACCAACGCCTCACTGATGTGGAACAGCGCGGTCTGGCACGAGCGGCGAGCCTTGCTGTTGGCACCAGTGGTGTACTGGCGATCCTTGATGATGTCGAGGTAGAAACCGCCCAGCTCCTGCACGCAGAAGTTGTGGATCTTCGAGTAGACGTTCCAGAAACGGTATTCGCCATAGTGTTCCTGCAACTCGCGTTGCAGCAGCAGGGTACGGTCCACGGCCCAGCGGTCCAGGGCCAGCATGTCCTCGGCGGGCAGCAGGTCGGTGGCCGGATTGAAACCGGTCAGGTTCGACAGCAGGAAGCGCGCGGTATTACGGATGCGCCGGTAGGCGTCCGCGCTGCGCTGCAGGATCTGCTCGGAAACCGCCATCTCGCCGGAGTAGTCGGTGGAGGCGACCCACAGGCGCATAATGTCGGCGCCCAGGGTGTCGTTGACCTTCTGCGGCGCGATCACGTTGCCCAGGGACTTGGACATCTTGCGGCCGGCCTCGTCGACGGTGAAACCGTGGGTCAGCAGTTCGCGGTACGGCGCGTGGTTGTCGATGGCGCAACCGGTCAGCAGCGACGAGTGGAACCAGCCGCGGTGCTGGTCCGAACCTTCCAGGTACAGGTCGGCACGCGGGCCGCTCTCATGGCCCATCGGGTGCGAACCGCGCAGCACGTGCCAGTGGGTGGTGCCGGAGTCGAACCAGACGTCCAGGGTGTCGCTGATCTTGTCGTACAGCGGTGCTTCGTCGCCCAGCAGCTCGGCGGCGTCCATCTTGAACCAGGCTTCGATGCCCTCGACTTCGACACGTTTGGCAACGGCCTCCATCAGCTCGACGGTACGCGGGTGCAGCTCACCGCTTTCCTTGTTCAGGAAGAATGGGATCGGCACGCCCCAGTTGCGCTGGCGGGAGATGCACCAGTCCGGACGGTTGGCGATCATCGAGTGCAGGCGTGCCTGGCCCCAGGCCGGAACGAACTGGGTGTCCTCGATAGCCTTGAGCGAGCGCTGGCGCAGGGTATCGCCGCTGGCAGGTTGCTTGTCCATGCCGATGAACCACTGCGCGGTGGCGCGGTAGATCAACGGGGTCTTGTGACGCCAGCAGTGCATGTAGCTGTGTTCGATGACGGTGGTGTGCAGCAGCGCACCGACCTCTGTCAGCTTGTCGACGATGGCCGGGTTGGCTTTCCAGATGAACTGGCCGCCAAAGAACTCCAGGGACGGCACGTATACGCCATTGCTCTGGACCGGGTTGAGGATGTCATCGTTGACCATGCCGTATTTCTTGCAGGTCACGAAGTCGTCGACACCATAGGCCGGCGCGGAGTGAACCACGCCAGTGCCTGCGCCCAGCTCCACGTAGTCGGCCAGGTACACCGGCGACAGACGGTCGTAGAACGGGTGACGGAAGTTGATCAGTTCCAGCGCCGAGCCCGGCGCAGTCGCCAGCACCGAGCCTTCGAGGCCGTAACGGGACAGGCAGGATTCGACCAGCTCTTCAGCCAACACCAGCAGCTTGTCGCCAACATCGACCAGGGCGTAGTTGAACTCCGGATGGACGTTGAGGGCCTGGTTGGCCGGGATGGTCCACGGGGTGGTAGTCCAGATCACGATGGCGGCCGGCTTGGCCAGCTTGCCCAGGCCGAAAGCGGCGGCGAGCTTGTCTTCATCGGCAATCGGGAACGCCACGTCGATGGTCGACGACTTCTTGTTCTCGTACTCGACTTCCGCCTCGGCCAGGGCCGAACCGCAATCGAAGCACCAGTTCACTGGCTTGAGGCCCTTGAACACGAAGCCACCCTCGACGATTTTCGCCAGGGCACGGATTTCTCCGGCTTCGTTCTTGAAATCCATGGTCTTGTAGGGGTTGGCGAAGTCGCCCAGCACGCCGAGGCGGATGAATTCGGACTTCTGCCCTTCGATCTGCTCGGTGGCGTAGGCACGGCACAGCTCGCGGGTCTTGTCCGCGCCCAGGTTCTTGCCGTGGGTCACTTCCACCTTGTGCTCGATCGGCAGGCCGTGGCAGTCCCAGCCCGGAACATACGGCGCGTCAAAACCCGACAGGGTCTTGGAGCGGATGATCATGTCCTTGAGAATCTTGTTCAGCGCGTGACCGATGTGAATGGTGCCGTTGGCGTAGGGAGGACCGTCGTGCAGGACGAACTTCGGACGATCCTTGCCAATTTCGCGCAACTTTCCGTACAGGCCAATGCTGTCCCAACGCTGCAGAATCTGTGGTTCGCGCTGAGGCAGGCCGGCCTTCATAGGGAAGGCGGTGTCCGGAAGGTTTAGCGTGGCTTTATAGTCGGTCATTTAAGGCTCTTCATTAGCGATTGGCGCTGGTTGCGACAAGGGCACGGGCGGCGGCGATATCTGCATGGATCGCCGTCTTGAGCGCCTCCAGGGAGGCAAAACGCTGCTCTTCACGCAGCTTCTGGTGGAAAACCACCGTCAAACGCCGGTCATACAGATCGCCGGCAAAATCCAGAACATGTACTTCGAGATGGGCCTTGCCATCTCCCTGGACCGTAGGGCGTACACCGATATTGGCGACGCCGGGCCAGGCCTTGCCATCGATCTCGACGCTCACCAGGAATACCCCGGTCAGCGGCACACGACGACGCTTGAGTTGCACGTTGGCGGTCGGCGTACCCAATTGGCGCGCCAGTTTCTGTCCGTGCAGGATCCGCCCGGCAATCCGGTACGGACGGCCGAGCAAGCGCTCGGCCAATTCGAAGTCGGCAGCGGCCAGGGCGTTGCGGACCTGGGTGCTGCTGACACGCAAGCCATCCATCTCGACGGTCTGCGCCGCCTCAACGGTAAAGCCACGGGCGAGGCCGGCCTGCTGCAGGTAGGTGAAATCCCCTGCCCTGTCACAGCCGAAACGGAAGTCGTCGCCGACCTCCAGATGCTTCACGTCGAGACCGCCCACCAGGATGGTCTCGACGAATTCTGCGGCGCTGAGCTTGCTCAGGCGCTCGTTGAAAGCCAGGCACAGGACCCGGTCGACGCCTTCGGCGGCCAGCAGTTGCAGTTTGTCCCGCAAGCGGGCCAGACGGGCCGGCGCGGTGTCCGGGGCAAAAAACTCCCGGGGTTGCGGCTCGAAGATGACCACGCAACTGGGCAGGCCCAGCTCCAGCGCACGCTCGCGCAGCCGCGCCAGGATAGCCTGGTGGCCACGGTGAACACCGTCGAAGTTGCCAATGGTGGCGACACAGCCCCGATGCCGGGGACGCAGGTTGTGGAGGCCTCGAACCAGCTGCATAACGCGCTTCTTGCTCATAAAGTGGCCGATTATAACCACACCCGGCGGCCAACGACAGGCAACACCGTAACCCAAAGTGATCGAACCGACAAAACCACTGCCCGACCCGCCCCCGTCGAGGGCAATCCCTCAGCGCAAGGCCTTGCGATTGAAGTCACGCAGACGGAACCCCATCAGCAGCAACATGCCGAAATAGACCACCACGCCCGCGACGACCAACACGCCGAGGCGCAGGAAACGCTCGAGCATCTGCCCTTCGCCCCAGGCCGGCATGAAGTGCATCGCCCCCAGCAACACCGCCGCCATCACTACCACGGCCACCAGCAGCTTGAGGCCGAACGCGCCCCATCCTGGCTGCGCTTGATACATCTTCTGCTTGCGCAGCTGGTAGAACAGCAGCCCGGCGTTGAGGCAGGCGCCAATACTGATCGCCAGGGCCAGGCCGGCGTGAGCCAAGGGACCGATCAGCAAGAGGTTGAACAATTGCGTCATCACCAGGGTGAAAATGGCGATCTTCACCGGCGTGCGGATGTTCTGCTGGGCGTAGAACCCTGGCGCCAGCACCTTGATCAGGATAATCCCCAGCAACCCCACCGAGTAGGCAATCAGGGCCCGCTGGGTCATCAGGGCATCGAACGCCTTGAACTGGCCATACTGGAACAGCGAGACGGTCAGGGGTTCGGCCAGGATCCCCAGGGCCACCGCACATGGCAGCACCAGCACGAAGCACAGGCGCAGGCCCCAGTCGAGAATGCGCGAGTACTCCTGGCGGTCCCGGCTGGCATAGGTCTTGGCCAGGGTCGGCAACAGGATCGTACCCAGCGCCACGCCCAGCACGCCGGACGGCAGCTCCATCAGGCGGTCGGCGTAGTACATCCACGACACCGAGCCGGCCACCAGGAACGAGGCGAAAATGGTGTTGATGATCAGGGAAATCTGGCTCACCGACACCCCGAGAATTGCCGGCAGCATCTGCTTGAGCACCCGCCAGACGCCGCTGTCGCGCAGGTTCAGGCGCGGCAGTACCAGCATGCCAATCTTCTTCAGGTAGGGCAGTTGGTACAGCAGCTGCGCCAGGCCGCCCACCAGTACTGCCCAGCCGAGGGCCATCACCGGAGGGTTGAAATACGGCGTCAGGAACACCGCAAACACGATCATGCTGACGTTGAGCAACGTCGGCACGAAGGCCGGTACCGAAAAGCGGTTCCAGGTATTGAGGATCGCTCCGGCCAGGGACGACAGGGAAATCAGCAATATATAAGGAAAGGTCACCCGCAAGAGATCGGTAGTGAGCTGGTATTTTTCCGGAGTGTCGGTAAAGCCCGGCGCCGTGGCCCAGATCACCCAGGGCGCGGCGAGCATGCCGGCCGTCGTGACGAGCGCGAGCACCAGCGTCAGCAGACCGGTGACATAGGCAATGAAGGTACGGGTCGCCTCGTCGCCCTTCTGGCTTTTATATTCCGCCAGGATTGGTACGAAGGCCTGGGAAAACGCCCCTTCGGCGAAGATCCGGCGCAACAGATTGGGCAGTTTGAAGGCGATGAAGAAGGCGTCGGTGGCCATTCCGGCACCGAATATTCGTGCGATGAGCGTGTCGCGAACGAACCCCAGGACGCGGGAAAGCATCGTGATAGAGCTGACGGCAGCCAACGATTTGAGCAGATTCATGAAAAGAGTTTCAGCCTGTCGATAAACAGCAGGCGAACAACGCGCCCACTTGTGCGATACTCCGCGCCGCTAAACAGCACAGCGCCAAAGCCCGCGAGTTTACAGGTCACACGCCGGAAAGAAATCACCCGGTGCGTTGTACCTGCCATTCAGCGGAACGCGTCACCCGCCCTTGACAAGACCTCAACTCATCGGCATGATTCGCGGCCTATTTTGTTTGCTATTTCCCAAAAAGTCTTTCGAGGAGCTCGACGGTGGCCAACTCACCTTCCGCCAAAAAACGTGCAAAACAGGCTGAGAAGCGTCGCAGCCACAACGCCAGCCTGCGTTCCATGGTTCGTACCTACATCAAAAACGTAGTTAAGGCCATCGACGCAAAAGACGCTGAAAAAGCTCAAGCTGCCTACGTTCTGGCTGTGCCTGTTATCGACCGTATGGCCGATAAAGGCATCATCCACAAGAACAAGGCTGCTCGTCATAAGAGCCGCCTGAATGGCCACGTAAAGGCCCTGAACGTTGCCGCTGCTGCCTAAGCGACGCGCTCGTTAAAAAACCGACCTCCGGGTCGGTTTTTTATTGCCTGGGATTTTTCACACCACACAAAATTATGTAGAGGCAGACCTCTGTGGGGAGCGGATCTCTGTGAGAGCAAGGCTTCTGTGGGAGCAAGGCTTGCCCGCAACGGCATCGCCCCAGCATTCAGACAAACCGAGGCGCCTGCATCGCGGGCAAGCCTTGCTCCCACAGAGATCCGCTCCCCACAGAAGCTTTGCCCCCACAGGGGCTGCGTATCGATTATTGCGCGTGCGCCCACGGCAGGATTGGAATCGCCGTCACCGCATTCTGCGGACTGCCCTCGATCACGCGATCGCTGTAGACCAGGTACACCAGCGTGTTGCGCTTCTTGTCGAGGAACCGCACCACCTGCATGGTCTTGAACACCAGCGAGGTGCGCTCACGAAACACCTCCTCGCCGTCCTTGAGCTCACCCTTGAAGCTGATCGGCCCTACCTGGCGACAGGCGATGGACGCCTCTGCGCGATCCTCGGCCAGCCCCAGGCCGCCCTTCACGCCACCAGTCTTGGCCCGGGACAGATAACAAGTCACGCCATCCACTTTGGGATCGTCGAACGCCTCGACCACGATCCGGTCGTTCGGTCCAACAAACTTGAACACCGTCGACACCTGACCAATCTCCTCGGCCGAAGCCAGCAACGGCATCGTCAACAGCAGGCCGATCAATCCTTTTGCCAAACCCATGTAATTTCCTTAGACAAGAATCAGGTTGTCGCGGTGAACCAGCTCAGGCTCAGCCATGTAACCCAGCAGACCAACAATCGCGTCAGACGATTGCCCAATGATTTTCTGCGCCTCCAGCGCACTGTAGTTCGCCAGGCCACGGGCGATCTCGCGCCCATCCGGCGCCACGCACACCACCATCTCGCCACGCCGGAAGCTGCCCTGGACCAGTTTCACACCCACCGGCAGCAGACTTTTGTTGCCCTGGGACAGCGCCGTCACGGCCCCCGCATCCAGCACCAACGTGCCGCGGGTTTGCAGATGGCCGGCCAGCCATTGCTTGCGCGCCGCCAACATGCCGCGCTCAGGCGAGAGCAACGTACCGATGTGCTCGCCCGCTTTCAGGCGATCCAACACCCGCTCCAGCCGACCACCGATGATGATGGTGTGAGCACCGGAGCGCGCCGCCAGGCGTGCGGCACGCAGCTTGGTTTGCATGCCGCCACGCCCCAGCGCGCCACCGGTGCCGCCCGCGACCGCGTCCAGGGCCGAATCATCGGCACGGGCTTCGTAGATCAGCTTGGCGTCGGGATTGGTGCGCGGATCGGCGTCGAACATGCCGTCGCGGTCAGTGAGAATCACCAGCAGATCGGCCTCCACCAGGTTCGCCACCAGCGCGGCCAAGGTGTCGTTGTCGCCGAAACGGATCTCATCGGTGACCACGGTATCGTTCTCGTTGATCACCGGGATGACTTTCAGCTCTACCAGCGCGCGCAAGGTACTGCGAGCATTGAGGTAACGCTTGCGGTCGGAGAGGTCATCGTGAGTCAGGAGAATCTGCGCCGTATGACGACCATGCTCGGCGAAGCTGGATTCCCAAGCCTGCACGAGACCCATCTGACCAATGGCGGCGGCTGCCTGCAACTCATGCATCGCGCTGGGTCGCGACGTCCAGCCCAGGCGGCTCATACCGGCCGCCACCGCCCCCGAAGAGACCAGCACCAGCTCGACGCCAGCCTCATGCAAGGCCACCATCTGCTCGACCCACACCGCCATCGCCTTGCGATCCAGGCCCTTGCCATCCGCCGTCAGCAGTGCACTGCCGATCTTTACGACCCAGCGCCGCGCACCCGTCACCTTGCTCCGCATCATCTTCAACCTTTGCCAGCGAACGGCGCGACCCAGCGCCGCCCATGGGATTATTCGTATTTGCGTTTTGCAGACACCAAAACGCCGCTCGAATGAGCGGCGCCCTGGAAACCGGCTGGCTGCGATGATAACACCGCGCCGAGCCACTTAAACCTGTGGGAGCGAGCCCGCTCGCGAAAGCGCTGGATCAGCGACATGGACATTGGCTGATATAACGTATTCGCGAGCAGGCTCGCTCCCACAGGTTTTGCAGCTTAACGGACGAACATTTCAGGATCAGTCGCGAACGTAGATGATCTCCGGACCATCTTCGTCATCCACATCTTCTTCATCCCAGTCATCCTCGCCGATGTCATGGACCGACTTCACACCACTGCGACGCAGGGCACGCTGGTCATCCAGCGCCTGCAACTGCGCACGGGCTTCATCTTCGATGCGCTGATCGAGTTCGGCCAGCTCTTCCTTGTAGACCGGGTCATTGGCCAGGCGATCGGCGCGATCTTCCAGGTAGCGCATGATGTCGTGACACAGGCGCTCGGTGCCTTCTTTGGCAATGGCGGAGATCACGTAGACCGGACCTTCCCACTCCAGGCGGTCGACGATTTCCTTGACCCGCTCCTCGTGCTCTTCTTCGAGGATCTGGTCACACTTGTTCAATACCAGCCAGCGATCACGCTCGGCCAGGGCCGGGCTGAACTTGGTCAGCTCGCTGACAATGACTTCGGCGGCATCGGCAGCATTGCTTTCATCCAGCGGCGCCATGTCCACGAGATGCAGCAGCAGGCGGGTGCGGGACAAGTGCTTGAGGAAGCGAATCCCCAGGCCGGCGCCATCGGAAGCGCCCTCGATCAGCCCCGGGATGTCCGCGACTACGAAGCTTTTCCAGCGATCGACACTGACCACGCCCAGGTTCGGCACCAGCGTGGTGAACGGGTAGTCCGCCACTTTCGGCTTGGCGGCCGACACCGAGCGAATGAAGGTACTTTTACCGGCGTTCGGCAAGCCCAGCAGGCCCACGTCGGCCAGCACCTTCATTTCCAACTTCAGGTCGCGCTGCTCGCCCGGCTTGCCTGGCGTAGTCTGGCGCGGCGCACGGTTGGTACTGGACTTGAAGCGGGTGTTGCCCAGGCCATGCCAACCACCATGAGCCACCAGCAGACGCTGGCCCGGCTTGGTCAGGTCGCCAATGACTTCCTGAGTCGCGGAGTCGATCACCGTGGTACCGACCGGAACGCGCAGGACCAGGTCCTCACCCTTCTTACCGGTGCAGTCGGTGCTGCCACCGTTGGAGCCACGCTCGGCATCGAAGTGCCGGGTGTATCGGTAGTCCACCAGGGTATTGAGGTTCTCATCAGCGAGCATGAAGATCGAGCCGCCGTCGCCGCCGTCACCACCGTTCGGACCACCGTTTTCAATGAACTTTTCCCGACGGAAACTCATGCAACCATTGCCGCCGTCGCCGGCCTTTACTCGAATCGATACTTCATCAACAAACTTCATGACACACGCCTCTCGCCATACGGACGAGTCGAAAAAAACAAGACATAAGACTCTTGCAAAAATGAACGCAGCGACCAGATCAAGCGCCCGATAGCAGCGCCGGCAGCCCATACAAACAGCTTTGCAAGAGACTCACCCCACAAACGAAAAAGCCCCGTCGCAAGACAGGGCTTCTCCAGCATTCTCGCGATTAAGCCGCGACAACGCTCACGTAACGGCGGTTGAACGCGCCCTTTACTTCGAACTTGATCACGCCTTCGATTTTAGCGAAGAGGGTGTGATCCTTACCCATGCCTACACCGTAACCGGCGTGGAATTGGGTGCCGCGCTGACGCACGATGATGTTGCCCGGAATGATTTTCTGGCCGCCATACATCTTCACGCCAAGGCGTTTGGCTTCTGAGTCGCGACCGTTACGGGTACTACCACCAGCTTTTTTGTGTGCCATGAGTTCAATTCTCCTAGTGAGGAATTAGGCTGAAATTAAGCCTGAATACCGGTGATTTTGATCTCGGTGTACCACTGGCGGTGGCCCATACGCTTCATGTGGTGCTTACGACGACGGAACTTGATGATGCGGACTTTATCGTGACGACCTTGGGAGATCACTTCAGCCACAACGGTCGCGCCAGCAACAACTGGAGCACCGATATTCACGTCATCGCCATTGGCGACCAACAGAACGCGATCAAAAGTCACGGATTCGCCGGTAGCGACTTCCAGTTTTTCGATCTTCAGGTATTCACCTGGGGCGACCTTGTATTGCTTGCCACCAGTAACGATTACTGCATAAGACATGGTATTTCTCCGATAATCCTGCTCACCCAGCGCTTTAGAAGAAGAGGTATTGGCTGGCATGGCTGCATGGGCTGGAAGGCCCGGATGCAATTGCGTAAGGCAGGTGCTGCCCAGGAAGTTCAGGGTGCGCGATTGTACGCAAGCTGTCCTGGCGATGCAAGTAGCCGTCCATCGTGCCTTGACAGCCCCGGACGTGGGTCCTAGCATGCCGCGCAACCCTTCTGGAGCGCCTGTCGCTGATGCAACCCCAAGCTTTCTACCGCGCAGTGGCGGACGATTTTAGTGCCGTCGACGGCATCATCAAGAAGCAGCTGACTTCCCGAGTGCCGCTGGTGTCGAAAATCGGCGACTACATCACCTCGGCTGGCGGCAAGCGCCTGCGTCCTTTATTGGTGCTCCTGTGTGGCAAGGCCCTGGGTCGCGAAGGCGACGACCTGCGCCTGCTGGCTGCCACCATCGAATTCCTGCATACCGCCACCTTGCTGCATGACGACGTGGTCGACATGTCCGGCATGCGCCGTGGCCGCTCGACCGCCAATGCCATGTGGGGCAACGCCCCAAGTGTATTGGTGGGCGATTTCCTGTACTCGCGCTCGTTCGAAATGATGGTCGAACTGGGCTCGATGCCGGTGATGAAGATCCTGTCCCAGGCCACTCGCATCATCGCTGAAGGCGAAGTACTGCAGTTGTCCAAGGTGCGTGACGCCAGCACCACCGAGGAAACCTACATGGAGGTCATCCGCGGCAAGACCGCGATGCTCTTCGAAGCCTCGACCCACAGCGCCGCCGCGCTGGCCGGCGCGACCGCCGAGCAGAGCGAAGCGCTGCGCACCTTCGGCGACCACCTGGGCGTGGCCTTCCAGTTGGTGGACGACCTGTTGGACTACAAGGGCGACGCCGAAACCCTGGGCAAGAACGTCGGTGACGACCTCGCCGAGGGCAAGCCGACCCTGCCGCTGATCTACACCATGCGCGAAGGGTCGCCAGAACAGGCGGCCCTGGTACGCCAGGCCATCCAGAAAGGCGGCATCGAAGACCTGGAAAGCATTCGCGCAGCGGTCGAAGCCTCCGGCTCGCTGGACTACACCGCGAAACTGGCCCGGGACTATGTCGCCCGCGCAATCAAATGCCTCAATGCCCTGCCGGCCAGCGAGTACCGCGATGCCCTGGTGGAATTGAGCGAGTTTGCGGTCGCCCGTACCCACTGATCCAGGGGCCTCTGTGGCGAGGGGATTTATCCCCTCGCCACAATGCCTTCGCAGCACCACCCTCCTCGCAAAAAACCCTATATAATGTGCGCCCTTTTGCCCTCCTGATACCAAGGAACCTTAGTGAGCACGTTGCCACCCTGCCCGAAATGCAATTCCGAATACACTTACGAAGACGGTACCCAACTGGTCTGCCCGGAGTGTGCCCACGAATGGTCTGCCACCGGCGAAGTCGAAGCGGCGTCCGATGACACCGTGAAGAAAGACTCGGTCGGCAACGTCCTGCAGGACGGCGACACCATTACCGTGATCAAGGACCTCAAGGTCAAGGGCACGTCGCTGGTGGTCAAGGTGGGCACCAAGGTCAAGAACATCCGCCTGTGCGACGGCGATCATGACATTGACTGCAAGATCGATGGCATCGGCCCGATGAAACTCAAATCCGAGTTCGTCAGAAAGGTCTGAGCCTTCTGCATCCCATCCCGCGCCTTGCGTGGGATGGTGCCGCGCCCTCCCCGCTTCAGCCCGGTTTTGCACATGCCAGCCAAACGCCAGCCGCCGCGAGCTGCGACAACCCATCGCCAGAAAACAAACCGGAATACAAATAGAGCCTTGCTATTTCGATAATAAGAATTATTCTCATTAAACCCTTCAAGGAGATGAGAACCATGACTTATTTGATCGATGCCTGGCTGGACCGCCCACATCCTTACCTCAGGATCCTGCATCGGGAAACCGGGGAAGTCTGTGCGGTGCTTGAAGAAGAAGCCTTGAGCGAACTACAGGACCATGGAGACCTGGACATCAACAGCCTGAACTCCAGCGAACCGCTGGTGCTCAAGGAGCTGGTGCGAAACCTGTTCCTGTTCTGCTATGCCCGGGCATTGCGCCCGACAAGTGATTTCAATGGCAAGTTTCACGGATGAGCACACAAGCCCTGTGGGAGCGAGCCCGCTCGCGATGACGGCGTGTCAGTCAACATTAACTCGACTGACTGACCGCCATCGCGAGCAAACCCGCTCCCACAAAGGCCTGCTATTGCCTTACAGAACGTCCAACAGCTCGACGTCGAACACCAGAACGCTGTGCGGCGGGATGCTGCCAACGCCCTGGGCGCCGTAAGCCAGTTCGCTCGGCACGTACAGGCGCCATTTGCTGCCGGCATTCATCAGTTGCAGCGCTTCGGTCCAGCCTGGGATCACGCCGCCTACCGGGAATTCGGCTGGCTGGCCACGATCGTAGGAGCTGTCGAACACGGTGCCGTCGATCAGGGTGCCGTGGTAGTGGGTACGCACCTGGTCTTCACGGGTCGGCTTGGCGCCTTCACCCTGGGTCAGCACTTCAAATTGCAAGCCCGAAGCCAGGGTGGTGATGCCGTCGCGCTTGGCATTTTCAGCCAGGAACGCACGACCTTCGCCAGCAGCGGCTTCGGCTTTAGCGGCGGCTTCGGCCTGCATGATTTCGCGGATGACCTTGAAGCTGGCGGACATTTCTTCCTGGCCCACACGGCTTGGCTTGCCGGCGAAGGCGTCGGTCAGGCCGGCCAGGATCGCATCCAGGCTGACGCCCGGTGGCGGGTTGTCGCGCAATTGGTCGCCCAGCTGACGACCAATGCCATAGCTGACGCGGGTTTCGTCGGTGGACAGGTTTACTTCGGACATGCTGCTGCTCCGCTGTGCGGACGGCTCGGGAATGGCCGTGAGTGACACAGCGCCTCCCGGAGCGCCCGGAACCAAAAGGGCGAGCAGACTAGCACAGATGCCATGACGGATGACGAGCGCCCACATCAAAGTGCCTCGCCGGAAACGACAACGCCCGCCTGCTTCTCGACAGGCGGGCGCTGCGCCAATGGGGTTTCAGTGCTTGGTCAGCTTGTCCAGATAGCCCATGGCGAACGCCGACACCACGAAGGTCATGTGGATGATCACGTACCACTTCAGGTGTTCGGGATCGACATTCTTGGCGTCCATGAAAATGCGCAGCAGGTGAATGGAGGAAATGGCCACGATGGAGGCGGCGACTTTCATCTTCAGCGATGAAGAGTCCATGGTGCCCAGCCAGTTGAGCTTTTCCTTGTCTGAATCGATGTCCAGTTGCGAAACGAAGTTCTCGTAGCCGGAAATCATCACCATCACCAGCAGGCCACCCACCAGCGCCATGTCGATCAGCGACAGCAGCACCAGGATCAGATCGGACTCGGCCATGGAAAATACGTTGGGGATGACGTGAAAGACTTCCTGGAAGAATTTCAACGCCAGGGCCAGCAGGCCCAGGGACAGCCCGAAGTAGATCGGCGCCAGCAGCCAACGGGAGGCGTACATTGCATTTTCGATAAAGCGTTCCATTGAATCTCACACCAGGGGCAAAAAATGGCGGCGAGTATATCAGCCACGACGAGCCCCACAAACGCAGGGCCATCCCTGGCCGCTGCCGCTGGTGTCAGGTTGTAGATGCCGGAATCCGGTCCTCAATGGGGCGGATGGAACTCGAAGCCGCCAGCATTGCGGCAACGACCGCCATTGATCTCACGTAGTTGGGCCTGCATGTGCAGGCACCAGATCTGCGGATCGTTGGCCAGCTCATAACCATGCAAGGTCAACGCCTGGACAATGGTGTCGAGGATCGATTCGGCGGCGTTCGGGCCAGGAAACGGTCCCTGGGCCTTGAGGGCGGAAGGTTGTTCGCCAGCCATTCCGGCGGCGAAAAGCAGGGTCCACATGCCGGTATCCCCCGCCAACGGACGGATGGCGCATTCGATACGAGTGACAAGACCCAGGCATTGACGGGTGAGGCAAAGGTTGCGCGACATGGCGGCGCCCCTCAGTGATACGGTATTCAGCCCCGGGGAGGCTGTTTCGATCCAATGATGACTCTCGTTATCCTTGAACTGAGGATAGAAGAAAAGTTCCGCTTGCAAGCCAAGCGAGACCAGAATGCGCCGAATGGTCATAGTGTGAATATTGACGCCAAGAGCGTGGCATTTTTCACAAGAAATGACCGTAAAAGCTATTGTGGGAGCGGGCTTGCTCGCGAAGACGGAATACCAGTCGACATGACCGTGACTGACATACCGCCTTCGCGAGCAAGCCCGCTCCCACATGGATCGCCTATTCGATGAGAATCAAGCCGGCTTGGCCTCCGCCAAGGCTGCTTGCGCCAGTTCCTTCTCCGCCTCCTTGATGTCGTCCTCGCTGATCATCTCGGCAATCACCCTCAGCCGTTCCACCACGCGGGCGTTGACGCTGCCCTCCGGGAACTCGCCATTCTCATCCGGCTCACCGGCGGGTTCACCCACCAGCAGGCTCAAGGCCTCGTCGGCCTGGCGCACGGCATAGACGTGGAACTGCCCCGCCCGGACGGCAGCCAGCACCTTCTCATCGAGCATCAGGGTAGCGACGTTGGCCTGGGGAATGATTGCCCCCTGCTCGCCGGTCAGCCCACGGGCTTCACAGAGACGGAAGAAGCCTTCGATCTTCTCGTTGACCCCACCCACCGCCTGCACTTCACCGAACTGGTTGATGGAGCCGGTGATGGCGAAGCACTGCTTCAACGGTGTCTTCGACAACGCCGAAATCAGCGTGCAGGCCTCACCCAGGGAGGCGCTGTCGCCGTCGACATAACCGTAGGACTGCTCCAGGGCAATACTGGCCGAGATCGCCAGCGGGAACTCCTGGGCGTAGCGGCTGCCCAGGTAACCGGTCAGGATCATCACGCCCTTGGAGTGAATCGGCTGGCCGAGGTTGACCTCACGCTCGATGTCGACGATACCGCTACCGCCCGGATACACCGTGGCGGAAATCCGCGCCGGTACACCGAACGCCGAGTCGCCTACCTCCAGCACCGTCAACCCATTGCATTTGCCCACGGCCGCGCCATCGGTGTCGATCAGGATGATCCCCGCCAGCATGTCGTCGAGGATCCGAGCCGAAACGCGCCCGGTGCGGGTAGCCTTGGCCTTGAGGGCGCGCTCGATGTGGCCGGCGTCGGTCATCTCGTCACCGGCCAGTTGACGGATGAAATCCGCCTCGCTGACCAGTTGGAACAGATCGCCGATACGGGCCGACAAGCGTCCCTGGTGTTCAGCCAGGCGCGCACTGTAGGTTGCCAGGCGCGCCACCGCATCGGCGGTCAGCGGCGCCATACCCTCCTCCGAGGTGCGGGTCTTGAGCAACTGGGCGAACTGCTCCAGGCTCTCGTCGCCCATCGGGATGTCTTCGTCGAAGTCCACCAGCACGCGGAACATCTCCTGGAAGTCCGAATCCAGGTCCTGCAAGGCGTAATAGAGCTGGCGGGCGCCGATGATCACGACCTTGACCTGCAAAGGGATGTGCTGCGGTGTCAGGGTCACTGTGGCCAGGCGGCCCAGTTCGCCCAGAGGTGACTCCATCTTCAGCTTGCGCGATTGCAGAGCACGCTTGAGTGCGTCCCACACGAACGGCTCGCCGAGCATTTTTTCCGCTTCGAGGATCAGGAAGCCACCGTTGGCCCGATGCAAGGCACCGGGACGCAGCTGCCGATACGTGGTGTAGAGCGCACCCTGGTCAGTGCTGTACTCGATGCGCCCGAACAGGTTGTCGTAGGTCGGGTGCGGTTCGAACACCACCGGTGCGCCGCCGCTCGCCGGATGCCCCACCACCAGGCTCGGCGCATATTGCTCTTCCAGCATTTTGCGGGCGATGGCGTCGGTCTTGCTGTCGTCCACCAGTTGCTCGACCACCGTCCGCAGCAGATTGACCTGCATCGCCTGCAGGTAACCGCAGACCGCTGCGTTCTCCGCATACTTTTCCGACAACGGCGCCAACAGCGGCTGCAAGGCCAGTGTGATGGTTTCTTCGTTGAGCTGGCGCAGTTGGTTGCTGGACTCCCGCTTCCACTGCGGCAGGCTGGCGAGTTCTTCGTTCAGGCGCTCTTCCAGGCCGGAGATGTCGTCATGGAAACGCTCGCGTTCGGATTCCGGCAACTGGGCGAATTCCGCTTCATCGAGGGCCTTGCCTTCGCTCATCGGCGTGAAGGCGATATTGCTGCTGTCGCGATATAGCGCGACATCCTTCTCCAGGGCCAGGCGCTCGATGACATCCAGGGCGCGGTCGTAGCGCTGGTTGAATGCCCGGTCGATAGCGCTTTTCTTCTGCTGGTAGGACGGGTGCTCGAATACCGCCGGAAATGTCGACAGCAGGTTGTCGATCAGGCCATTGATATCGCTGATGAACGCACCGGCAGTACCCGACGGCAGTTCCAGGGCCCGGGGTTCGCGAGGCTCATCGAAGTTGTTGACGTAGACCCAGTCCGCCGGGGTCTGCATGCGCTTGCCTTC
Organism: Pseudomonas corrugata; assembly: GCF_001269905.1. GTDB lineage: Bacteria > Pseudomonadota > Gammaproteobacteria > Pseudomonadales > Pseudomonadaceae > Aquipseudomonas > Aquipseudomonas corrugata. The sequence goes on from NZ_LHVK01000008.1 coordinate 53,500, forward strand.
GGCCTTGAGATAGCGTTTTACGAATGAGAACCGGCCGGTGCCGGGCTCGCCCATGACAAATACGTTGTAACCGGGGCGCGGCATGGCCACGCCGAACTGCAATGCTTCGACCGCACGCTCCTGGCCAAGCACACCGCGGAAGGGCTCCAGATCATTGGTGGTAGAGAAGCTGAACTGTTCAGCGGAAAACGGACGGGTCAGCGCATCGGGCGCTAGACGCAAGCTGGCAGCAACAGGATCAGGCATCGGGCTTCCTTACATCAGGCGGGGCAGATAACGGCATTCTGGCGCCGCCCGTACCTGACTGGCAAGGAGCGCCTCAGGTCAAAGCATAGTCAACCGGCCGAGGTGGAGCCGGAGCCGAGAGCCGTAAGGTCATGACGTGGTGGATAGTTTTTGCAAAATGTCACGGAACCCTCGGATCGTGCCTAAACTCCAAACTGCGCGGCTGGAACAATAACCGGCCCACTGGCACGAGTGGTTGAGGCCACGAAAGCGCCAGACCCTGTCCATTGGTATGCACATAAAGAGAACATAGCTATGAAACGGATTCTTCTCGGTACTCTCTTCACCGCTGTATCCCTCAACGCCATGGCTCAGGCGCCGGGCGGCCCGGATTGCGGTTGGGGCAACATGCTGTTCGAAGGTCAGCGTGGCACCCCGGCTCACTTCCTCGCTTCCACCACCAACGGCACCTCCGGCAACGCCACCTTCGGCATGACCTCCGGCACCAACGGCTGCTCGACCAACGCAGCACTGACCTATGGTGGCAAGTCCTGGCTGGCCATGAATGGAATGATGAACGAGCTGTCCGAAGACATGGCCAAGGGTCAGGGCGAAGCGCTGACCACCTATGCCGTGGTACTGGGTGTGGCGCCGGAAGATCGCGCCCACTTCTCCGCTGTCACCCACGAGCACTTCCAGCAGATCTTCAGCAAGGCTGACGTGACCGCAGAAGACGTGCATACCAATACCCTGGCCGTACTGAAAAACGATCCTCGTCTGGCCAAGTACGCCACTCAAGCTTAAGCTCGACCCCACTCGCTCCCTTCGGGGAGCGGGTTTTCTTTTTTGGGGCCCATGCGGTCTTTATTTTTCGACTTTCCAAGTAGCCGACTATGCTCAAACGCCTTGCCTGGCTGGCGCTCTGTGTGTGCGCCCCATTGTCCGCCGCACCTCATGTCGACCCACAACGTTTGCAGCAATTGGCCAGTGACCGCTTCTGGATTTCCCTGGGCCACTACGAAACCGCCAAGCTCGGTGGCTGGCGCAGCTATGTCAGCGACAGGAAATTCTTCCTCGCACCCGATGGCAACGAACATCCCGATCATGAACTGATCGCCACGCTGCAGGCCCTTTACGGCCCCGCCAGCGCCGGCCAGCAACATGCCCAATGCGTGTACCCGGCGCGCACGCGCTGGCTCAAGGCACAACTCAACCTGACCGATCTGCCGGTGGTCGATTGCAGCGAATTCAAGCAATGGTTCAAGGACGTCTCGCCCCACAGCGCGGTGATGATTTTCCCGGCCGCCTACCTGAACAGCCCGTCATCGATGTTCGGCCATACCCTGTTGCGCATCGACCAGGCCGACGTGCAACGGGACAGGACCGCCCTGCTGAGCTACGCAATCAATTTCGGTGCCTACATCGAAGGCTCGGACAACAGCATCATCTACGCCTGGAAGGGCTTGATGGGCGGCTATCCCGGCCTGTTCGCCCTGGTGCCCTACCAGGAAAAACTGTCCGAGTACCGAAGCCTGGAGAACCGCGACCTGTGGGAATACCGCCTCAACCTGAGCCAGGTGGAAACCGAGCGTATGGTCGAGCATGTCTGGGAACTAAAGCAGATCCGCTTCGACTATTTCTTCTTCGACGAAAACTGCTCCTATCGCCTGCTCGAACTGCTGCAAGTGGCCCGTCCCAGCCTGCGTCTGACCGAACAATTCCCGCTGACGGCGATCCCCACCGATACCGTCAAGGCCGTGAAGGAAGCCGGGTTGGTGGAGAGCATCGACTATCGACCGTCCCGCGAGCGGGAACTGCTCAGCCGCGCCGAACCGCTCACCGATGATGAACAACAATGGGTGCTGAAGGTCAGCGCCGACCAAAAGCAACTCCAGGCTCCCGAATTCAAGGCACTGCCCCGCGAGCGCCAGGCATTGATCGTTGATGCGGCCTATCGCCTGGAGCGTTACCGCGCCAACGGCCAGGAACGCGACCCGCAACGCGCCCAGCGCAGTTTCGAACTGTTGCGGGCGATCAACCAGAACCCTGCGCCGGAGCTCGATATTCCTCAACCGGGCCTGCCCGAGAACGGCCATGAATCGCGCACCTGGCAGGTCGGCCTTGGCACGCGGGGAGACCGGGCGTTCGGTGAGTACGGCTTGCGCATGGCTTATCACGACCTCAATGACAACGCCGAAAGCTTCCCGCTGGGGGCGCAAATTGAAATCCTGCAATTGAAACTGCGCCAGTACGAAGGCGATGACTGGCAAGTGCAACGACTGGACCTGGCGACCATCCGCTCCCTGACGCCGCGCAACGAGTTGCTGCAACCGCTGTCCTGGCAGGTTACGGGGGGCCTGGAACGGGTGCCAGGCAAGCACGACGATGAAACCCTGGTCAGCCACGTCAATGGCGGTGCCGGCGGCACCTGGGCGCTGGGCGAGGACGTGCTGGGATTTGCTCTGGGCACGATACGGGTGGAGCACAACAACGACTTCGCCCAATTCATCGCCCCGGCCACCGGGTTCAACAGCGGCGTGTTGTGGAAAAATCCGCTGGGCAATCTGAGCCTGGAGGCCAAGGGGGACTATTTCTTCAACGGCGAGGTGCGCCGAAGTGTGAGCCTGAACCAACAATGGGAGCTGTCCCGCAACCTCGGCCTGCGCCTGAGTGCCCAGCGAGCGTTCAGCCACCTGGCCTCGCCGGAGAACGAGGTGATGCTTGAGGTGAAGTGGTATCACTATTGATACCTGAACTGGAGACAAGCTCAAGCGCCGCAAGACGAACTTTCGGGCTCGTTTCGAAGTCAGCCAAAATCAAGTAGATTGGCCCGGATAAACCTTTAATCGGAATTGAATGCTGCGATGCTTGATTATCTGCACATGAAAAACGTGGGGCCTGCTCCTGAGCTCGAAGTCAATTGGGCGCCACGAATCAATCTGATCACTGGTGACAATGGACTGGGAAAGAGTTTTCTGCTGGACCTGGCCTGGTGGGCGCTGACGCGTACCTGGGCCAATACGCCAGCCTTGCCGGTGAATCCGGGGAAGTCCTCCATTGAATATGTTGTAAAAGGCAAATCGGGGGTCGCGCAGCCCGTTGTATCTATCTATAAACGGGAAGACAGTTCCTGGCCCTTGAAGCAAAGCCGACCCACCATGCCCGGCATTGTGGTTTACGTCAGGATCGACGGCGGCTTCTCCGTATGGGATCCGGCACGCAATTACTGGCGCACCGATAAGGATCGACCCGCCGCGTATCACTTTTCTGCCGACGCCGTATGGGATGGTCTCGACGTCAACGGGCAAAGGGTTTGTGAAGGCCTGGAGCGCGACTGGGTCAATTGGCAAAACGGCCGAAAACCCCAATTCGAAGCATTGGCAAATGCGCTGCGCGATCTCTCCCCTGCCGCTGAGCCACTCTGCATCGGAGAGCCCAAAAGAGTCTATCTGGGTGAAGGCCGAGAACGACCGACACTCACTATCGGCAATCAGAACATTCCTGTCGCGCTGGCATCTGCCGGGGTACGCCGCATATTGGGGCTGGCTTACTTTCTCGTATGGGCCTGGTATGAACACCAGGCAGCCGCCGCGATACTCGACAAAAAACCCGAGCGCCGGTTTGTCATCCTGTTCGATGAACCGGAAACCCACTTGCACCCCAGGTGGCAACGCACGCTCATGCCCAGCCTGCTGCAAGCGATCAAGACGTTGCGCAAGCACCACGGCACCACCCCGCCGCAGTTGCTGATCGCTACGCATTCGCCGCTTGTCGCAGCGTCCCTCGAACCTGTATTCGACGAAGAACAGGACGATCAGATCCAGCTATCGATCCAGGACCACAAGGTCTCGTTGACACAAGGGCATTGGGCAGCACAGGGTGACGCCAGCAGTTGGCTGGTCTCCGACACCTTTGGCCTGGACCAGGCCCGCTCCCTGGAGGCAGAAAAAGCCATAGAGGCCGCCGAAGCATTCATGCGCGGAGAAAAGCAACTGCCTGAAGGGCTTAGAACCCGAGCATCCATTCACAAGGCACTGCAGAGGCTGCTTCCTGCCCATGATGAATTCTGGCCTCGCTGGCTGATCGAGGGCGTAAGACACTTCGGCCCTGGTGCTGATCAATGATCCCGGTGGCCAAGCCCGATGAACCTGATGACTTCGAAAAGAATGTCAGGACACCTGGAAATCAATGGCTCAAGGACAATCCTGGAGCCGCTCGTCCTTCACCGTTCTGGAACAAATGCGCTACGGAGCTGGCAGATCATTACTCCAACCTGTGCGGCTATGCAGCCATGCTCGACCCTACCGGCGGAACGGTCGACCATTACCTGAGCTACAAACATCATCCGGAACTGGCGTATGAGTGGAGCAATTACCGCTTCGCATCCGGGACGCTCAATTCCATCAAGAAAACGGCTGATGACACAGTGCTCGACCCACATGAAGTCGGTGCGGGCTGGTTTGAAATTATCTTGCCGTCGCTTCAGATGTGCACCACAGATGCCATCCCCGCAGCGTATCGCGCCAAGGCCGAATACACCCTCAAGCGGCTCAACTTGCGTGATGGCGAACGAATTATTCGTTGGCGTCAAAGCTGGTACAGCATGTACAAAAGAAAGAAGCTGCCCCTCGAGGGGTTGCGTGAAGTTGCGCCACTGATCGCAGATGCCGTTGAGAAAGCGGGCGTCTGAACCCGCAGTCATTGGCAACGATGCCAGAGCTTTTTGATCATTCTTTCACTGCCCGTCGACAACGGTACTTCTACACTTCCCTTATAGATCCGTTAAAGGGCTGGGAGTCGAGATGAGGTGCGCGGTAGTGCTGGGTGTATTGATGTTGCTAGGTGGCTGTGAGAGCACCCACGAAGACTTGATTGCGAGGGGATATCCACCCGCATTCGCCGACGGCTTCGACGACGGTTGCAGCAGCGGCCGGCAAGCTGCGGGCGCGATCACCGGCCAGTTCCGGAAAGACGTCCCGCGCTACCTCAAGGATCCACGCTACGCCGAAGGCTGGAGCGACGGTTTCCGGCAATGTCAGGCCATGCGTGAGAGTGAAGACCGAGACGCCTACCGCAACCGTCACTGGGATGAGCGCGAACGCGCCTGGCAACAGGAAAAGGATCGCGACGCCGCCCGGGCCTATCGCTCGCAGTGAGTCGCGTATGGACATCCGTCGAAACCAAAAGCCTGCGACCATGGCCCAAACTCCAATAGAGGAGAACAGCATGAGTCGTGCTTTCGTCAACGAAGACAGCGCCGCAGCCCAGGCCGATCAACCGGTCGAACGCCAGGTCAGCGCGCAACCCAACTACGTCACGCCCGCCGGGTTCGTCCAGTTACAGGCCCGGGTCGCCGAGCTACAGGCGCTGCACAGCGAGCAGGCTGCTCGCAAAGACCTGGCGGACAAACAGCGCATCGCGGACCTGGAACGGGATCTGCGCTATTTCAGTCAGCGCCTGCAAAGCGCACAGGTCGTTACGACGACCTCAGCGGATCAGGTGCGGATTGGACATTGGGTGACTTTTGCCGATGAGCATGACCACGAGCAGCGTGTGCAATTGGTGGGCGAAGACCAGGCCGATGCAGCCAGCGGGCTGATCAACTGGGGCTCGCCGCTGGGGCGGGCGTTGCTGGGGAGCAAGGTTGGGGATGAGGTGGTCTGGAAGCGGCCGGTGGGGGATATGGCAATTGAGGTGGTGGCGATAGAGCCGGGGTGATTCTGCTGGCCTTATCGCCAGCCAGCACACAATGGGTGCCCTGCCAAGAAACCACTGTGGGAGCGAGCCCTGCTCGCGATGGCGGTGGGTCAGGCAACATGAATGTTGATTGAACCTACGCTATCGCGAGCAGAGCTCGCTCCCACAGGTTTTGTGGCTTACCGGCAGATGGAATCAGGCCAGCTTCTTGTGCCGTACCCGATGTGGCTGGGCCGCGGCTTCGCCGAGGCGTTTCTTGCGGTCGGCTTCGTACTCGGTGTAGTTACCTTCGAAGAACACCGCCTGGGAGTCGTCTTCGTACGCCAGGATGTGGGTCGCCACGCGGTCAAGGAACCACCGATCGTGGGAGATCACAATGGCGGCGCCCGGGAAGTCCAGCAGGGCCTCTTCCAGGGAACGCAGGGTTTCGACGTCGAGGTCGTTGGACGGTTCGTCGAGCAGCAGGACGTTGCCACCCTCCTTCAAGGTCAACGCCAGGTGAAGGCGACCGCGCTCACCACCGGACAGGTCCTTGACGAACTTCTGCTGGTCGCCGCCCTTGAAGTTGAAGCGACCCACGTAGGTGCGCGATGGGATCTCGTAGTTGCCGATGCGGATCTGGTCGGAACCGTCGGAGATCTGCTGGAACACCGTCTTGCTGCCGTCCAGGTCTTCGCGGCTCTGGTCGACGCACGCCAACTGCACGGTTTCACCGACTTCGATGCTGCCCGAATCCGGCGTTTCCTTGCCCATCAGCATGCGGAACAACGTGGATTTACCCGCGCCGTTACCACCGATCACACCGACGATGGCACCCTTGGGCATGGAGAACGACAGGTTGTCGATCAACACGCGATCACCGTAGCCCTTGGTGACATTCTTGAACTCGATGACCTTGTCACCCAGACGCGGACCGGCCGGGATGTAGATCTCGTTGGTTTCGCTGCGCTTCTGGAATTCCTGGGACTGCATTTCCTCGAAGCGTTGCAGGCGGGCCTTGGATTTGGACTGGCGGGCCTTGGCGCCTTTGCGCACCCACTCCAGTTCTTCCTTCATGGCCTTTTCATGGGCCGACTGCTGTTTGGATTCCTGAGCCAGACGATCGGACTTGGCTTCCAGCCAGCCCGAGTAGTTGCCCTCGTACGGGATGCCCGCGCCGCGGTCGAGTTCAAGGATCCAGCCGGCGACGTTGTCCAGGAAGTAACGGTCGTGGGTAATCGCCACCACGGTGCCCGGGAAATCGTGCAGGAAGTGTTCGAGCCAGGCGACGGAATCGGCGTCCAGGTGGTTGGTCGGTTCGTCGAGCAGCAACATGTCCGGAGCGGACAGCAACAGGCGGCACAGGGCCACACGACGCTTTTCACCGCCGGACAGGTGTTCGACCTTCGCTTCCCAGGCCGGCAGACGCAGCGCATCGGCGGCGACTTCCAACTGGCGCTCCAGGTTATGGCCATCGCTGGCCTGCAGGATCGCTTCGAGCTTGGCCTGTTCGGCGGCCAGCTTGTCGAAGTCGGCATCCGGGTCAGCGTAGGCGGCATAGACCTCGTCCAGGCGCGCCTGGGCGTCCTTGATCACGCTGACCGCTTCCTCGACCACTTCACGCACGGTCTTGGTCGGGTCCAGTTGAGGCTCCTGAGGCAGGTAGCCGATGTTCAGGTCCGGCATCGGACGGGCTTCGCCGTCGAACTCGGTATCGACGCCGGCCATGATCTTCAGCAGCGTGGATTTACCCGAACCGTTGAGACCCAGCACACCGATCTTGGCGCCGGGAAAGAAGGAGAGCGAAATGTTTTTCAGGATTTCCCGCTTCGGCGGAACAACTTTGCTCAGCCGATGCATGGTGAAGACGTATTGAGCCATGGTGAACCTAGCGTCTGTGACAGGTGAAAAGAACGAACCAGGCCATGCACGGCGCCGGCAGTTGACGGTCATCAATGCCAGCGGGGCAGATAAAGCCTGGGGATCTGGAGCTGGAACGCTCTTGTTTGACCGGCAAAGCTACCTCAACCGTCCGTCAAGGTCCAGCCACCAGGGACTGGCACTTTGCCACAATGCAAGGCATGCTAGCCGCCCTTCGGGCGTCCGGCTTATAGTGCGTGTCGCGCCAGTCCAGCAAACCGCAGGATTACAGCTTGTCCAACGTCACGCCGCCCCTGTCCCCACGCGAGCCAGATACTGTGCCCGGCTCGCCCCTGCGCGGGACATTGAAGGGCGCGCTGGCCACGCTGGCATTGCTGTTGCTGGGATTGCTGTTCTGGCAGTTGCTCGATCAACTGCGCGTCACCCAGCAGCAACAGCGCCAATACACCATCGACTACACCGCCGACCTGGCCGCGCAAGTGAGCCTGAACATGGCCCTGAACGCGCAGATCGCCCTCAACCTGCTACCGATCGTCGAACAACCGCAGACAGCCGACGAACAGCAGGCGCTGTTGCACAAACTCCAACAGTCGCTGCCACAGCTACGCAGCCTGGTATTGCTGAGCCCGTCCGGCATGGTGCTCAGCGACACCGCCCCGGACAGCGACGATGCCGGCTACCTCCGCGAGCTGGTGCAGCGCAGTCGTGACCAGGCACACTACTTCAGTAACGCCGACGACGGCTCCGTGGTGCATCTACTGTTGCACCAGTCCACTGGCAACACCCGCGGTTACTGGGCCCTGCGCCTGACCCCAAGCTTCTTCTCCACGCTGATCAAACAGGTCGATACGGGGTTGCGCCCGCTGTGGCTGGTGGAAAACCGTCTCAACCAGCAAATCGTCAGCCGTGACGAGAGTCTGCCGTCGATCCCCCCCTCGCGCCTGTCGACGGACGACCTGGAAAACACCGTGCTGACCGTGCCCCTGAGCAGCAGCGACTGGCAACTGCGAGGGCTGTTTGATCGTCGCCAGGTACTCGAACAACTGCTGCCGGCCTTCATCGGCAAGTGCCTGCTGGGCCTGGCGTTTTCGATGCTGCCGGTGATCGCACTGCTGAACATGCGACGGCGCCAGCGGCAACTGCACGAAGGCCGTCGACGTTACCAGGACATTTTCGAAGGCACCGGCGTGGCCCTGTGTGTACTCGACCTGTCGAGCCTCAAGTCATTCTTTGCTCGGGCCGGCCTGCACAATGGCGATCAACTGCGGGCGTGGATGAAAGCCCCGCACCAGCTTGAGCAACTGCAACAGGAAGTGCGCATCACCGAAGTCAACCAGATGGCGTTGCGGTTGCTCAACGTCGACTCCTGTGAACAGGCCTGGCAGTTGCTGGTGGGCAAGGGCCCGCAGGACAACAATCCTGTCGGTCCGCGCCTGCTCGAAACCCTGCTTGACCAGCACAAGCAACTGGAACTGGAGATCAAGCTTCAGGACGCCCACGGCCGTGACCAGCATCTCTGGCTGGTACTGCGCCTGCCGGAAAAACAGGACGACTACAACGCCGTCATCCTGAGCATCAACGACATCACCAGCCGCAAGTTGATCGAGCTCTCGCTGCTCGAGCGCGAAGGTTTCTGGTCCGACGTGGTGCGCACCGTGCCGGATCATCTCTACGTGCAAGACGTCATCAGCCAACGGATGATCTTCAGCAACCACCACCTGGGCCAGACCCTGGGGTACGACCGCACCGAACTGCATCAGATGGGTGAGTACTTCTGGGAAATCCTGCTGCACAGCGACGACGCCGACCACTACCACACACTGCGCCATGAACAACGGCAGAGCGGGTATGCGCATCTGCTGCAATGCCAACTGCGCTTTCGTCATCGCGACGGCAAATGGCGACGTTTCGACATCCGTGAACAGGCCCTGGCCCGGGACCGGCACGACCAGGTGACGCGGATCATCGGCGTAGCGAAGGATGTCACCGAACAGATCGAGGCCAGCGAGTCGCTGCGTGACAGCGAACAGCGCTACCGGATGCTGGCCGAAAGCATCAGCGACGTGATTTTCTCCACTGACAGCAAGCTTTCGCTCAACTACGTCAGCCCGTCGGTGCAAGCGGTACTGGGCTACAACGCTGACTGGATCTTCCAGAACGGTTGGCAGTCGACCATCGCCAATCCGCAGCAACTGACTGGCATCTATACGTTGATGGACAGGGTCAGCAAAGCCCTCGACAAGCCAGGGCAGTTGGCCGAACTGCGCAATCAGATGCAGACCCAGCTGTTCCTGTTCGACTGCCTGCGTGCCGACGGACGCAAGATTCCCATCGAATTGCGCCTGGTGCTGGTCTGGGATGATTCCGGCGGATTCGAAGGCGTGCTTGGCGTCGGCCGCGACATCAGCCAGCAACGGCGCGCCGAAAAAGACCTGCGCATGGCCGCCACGGTATTCGAACATTCGACCTCGGCGATTCTGATCACCGATCCGGCCGGTTACATTGTCCAGGCCAACGAAGCCTTCAGCCGCGTCAGTGGCTATGCGGTGTCCCAGGTGCTGGACCAGTTGCCGAACATGCTGACCGTCGACGAGCAGCAGGAAGCCCATCTGCGCTACGTACTCAAGCAGTTGCAACAACACAGTTCCTGGGAAGGCGAGGTCTGGCTCAAGCGCCGCAACGGCGAACATTATCCGGCCTGGGTCGGCATCACCGCGGTGCTGGATGATGAAGGCGACCTGGCCAGCTACGTATGCTTTTTCAGCGATATCAGCGAACGCAAGGCCAGTGAACAGCGCATCCATCGCCTGGCCTATTATGACGCCCTCACCCATCTGCCCAACCGCACCCTGTTCCAGGATCGCCTGCATACTGCGCTGCAATCGGCAGAGCGGCAGAAAAACTGGGTCGTGCTGATGTTCCTCGACCTGGACCGGTTCAAACCGATCAATGACTCCCTGGGGCACGCCGCCGGCGACCGAATGCTCAAGGACATGGCGACACGGCTGCTTGGCTGCGTCACAGACGACGACACCGTCGCGCGCATGGGCGGCGACGAGTTCACACTGCTGCTGGAGCCGCGCTCCAGCCGGGAAATGGCGCTGAACCGGGCCATCGCCGTAGCCGAGCAAATTCTCGCCAGCCTGGTCCGGCCATTCGTGCTTGAAGGCCGGGAGTTCTTCGTCACGGCCAGTATTGGCATCGCCTTGAGCCCCCAGGACGGCAATGAGCTGAGCCAATTGATGAAAAACGCCGATACGGCGATGTATCACGCCAAAGAGCGCGGCAAGAACAACTTTCAGTTCTATCAGGCCGATATGAACGCCAGCGCCCTGGAACGACTGGAATTGGAAAGCGACCTGCGCCACGCCCTCGAGCAGAACGAGTTCGTCCTGTATTACCAACCGCAGTTCAGCGGCGACGGCAAACGCTTGACTGGCGCCGAGGCCCTGCTGCGCTGGCGTCATCCGCGACGTGGGCTGGTGCCGCCGGGTGACTTCATCCCGGTGCTCGAAGAACTGGGCCTGGTGGTGGACGTCGGTGACTGGGTCATTGATGAAGCCTGCCGGCAGCTCAAGACCTGGCACCAGGCCAAGGTCCGGGTACCGAAAGTCTCGGTCAACATCTCGGCCCGGCAGTTCTCCGATGGCCAGTTGGGCACGCGAATTGCCAATATCCTGCGCAGCACCGGCCTGTCACCGGCCTGTCTGGAGCTGGAGTTGACGGAAAGTATCCTGATGCGCGAAGTCAGTGAGGCGATGCAGATCCTGGCCGGTTTGAAGAACCTGGGCCTGAGCATCGCCGTGGATGACTTCGGCACCGGTTATTCATCACTCAACTACCTCAAGCAGTTCCCCATCGACGTGCTGAAGATCGACCGCACCTTCGTCGACGGCCTGCCGTCCGGCGAACAGGACGCGCAGATCGCCCGGGCGATCATCGCCATGGCCCACAGTCTCAACCTGGCGGTGATCGCCGAAGGCGTCGAGACCCACGAGCAACTCGACTTCCTGCGCGAGCACGGCTGCGATGAAGTCCAGGGCTACCTGTTCGGTCGCCCGATGCCTGCCCACCGGTTCGAAGCGCAGTTCAGCAATGATGCGCTGTTCATGCTCGATTGAGGCCCTATGGCGCCTGGGCGGGCCTCATCGCGAGCAGGCTCGCTCCCACGGGGAAACGCTTTGCAATGTGGGAGCGAGCCTGCTCGCGATGAGGCCGCCGGTTCTGGGTGAATCCCATTCGTCCGCGACATGATGTCCTTTCATATGCCTTCCAAAACCGGTTGGGGTAGAATGCCTCCCTTTTCTGCCCCCGATCCTTGAGGACCGCCATGTTCAGCCGTGATTTGACTATTGCCAAGTACGACGCCGATCTCTTTGCCGCCATGGAGCAAGAAGCTCAGCGCCAGGAAGAGCACATTGAGCTGATCGCTTCGGAAAACTACACCAGCCCTGCGGTGATGGAAGCTCAAGGCTCGGTACTGACCAACAAGTACGCCGAAGGCTACCCGGGCAAGCGCTACTACGGTGGTTGCGAATACGTCGACGTGGTCGAGCAACTGGCCATTGACCGCGCCAAGGAACTGTTCGGCGCCGATTACGCCAACGTCCAGCCCCACGCCGGTTCCCAGGCCAACGCCGCCGTCTACCTGGCGCTGCTGTCGGCTGGCGATACCATCCTGGGCATGAGCCTGGCCCACGGCGGTCACTTGACCCACGGTGCCAGCGTTTCGTCCTCCGGCAAGCTGTACAACGCCATCCAGTACGGCATCGACGGCAATGGCCTGATCGACTACGACGAAGTCGAGCGCCTGGCCCTGGAGCACAAGCCGAAAATGATCGTGGCCGGTTTCTCCGCCTACTCCCAGGTCCTCGACTTCCCGCGTTTCCGCGCCATCGCCGACAAGGTCGGTGCCTACCTGTTCGTGGACATGGCCCACGTCGCCGGCCTGGTCGCCGCTGGCGTCTACCCGAACCCGGTACCATTCGCCGATGTGGTCACCACCACCACCCACAAGACCCTGCGCGGCCCTCGTGGCGGCCTGATCCTGGCTCGCGCCAACGCCGACATCGAGAAGAAGCTGAACTCCGCCGTGTTCCCGGGCGCCCAGGGCGGCCCGCTGGAGCACGTCATCGCCGCCAAGGCAATCTGCTTCAAGGAAGCCTTGCAACCTGAGTTCAAGGCTTACCAGCAGCAGGTCGTGAAAAACGCCAAGGCCATGGCCGGCGTGTTCATCGAACGTGGCTTCGACGTGGTGTCCGGCGGTACCGAGAACCACCTGTTCCTGTTGTCGCTGATCAAGCAGGACATCTCCGGCAAAGACGCCGACGCGGCGCTGGGCAAAGCGTTCATCACCGTGAACAAGAACTCGGTGCCAAACGACCCACGTTCCCCGTTCGTCACCTCCGGCCTGCGCTTCGGCACCCCGGCCGTGACCACTCGTGGCTTCAAGGAAGCCGAGTGCAAGGAACTGGCCGGCTGGATCTGCGACATCCTGGCTGACCTGAACAACGAAGCGGTGATCGACGCCGTTCGCGAGAAGGTCAAGGCAATCTGCAAGAAGCTGCCGGTGTACGGCGCCTGATCAGCCCGTTCAGTTAGAGCAAAAGGCCCACATCGAAAGATGTGGGCCTTTTTATTTGTGTCGTCAAAATACAGACACGCTCAACAAACCAGCCATTGCCGATCCCGCCAACAAACTTCCAGCCGACACTTCATTCTTTGAAATACCCCCCGCCACACAAAACACCCAGAACTCCCTAACATTGATTTCATCACTCATGGCAATCCGTAACACCTAATAAAGGATGAGATCACTACATGGACAGTAAATTATCTTTTACCGCTGCTATCAGCCTGCCAGACAGGAATATCAACTTGCTTGGAACATTGCATGGGAAACCGGCACTGGCGACCATTACCGCATTCAGCGGAGGCTTTTTCAGCGGAAAAGCACATACTTATGATCACTCGAGCTTGCTGGGTATACATACCAAGAGCCAGGACGTTCCCCTTCCTCCATTGAAATTGCACTTTCGCCACACTGCTGGCGGCTACACCCTGTCGATAAAAAACCAGGGTGAGCACCACAACAGATTTATCGGCAGAAGCTGGTTTGAGGTATTAGGCGTAAAAGACACGGATACGCCGTCCGTCTTTACGCTGGTAGACCACCAAAACAGAACGATTACGCTGGAAAACATCACAACCAGACACTCGCCGCTGTCGCTTAAAACGAAGCACAATAAATATGTAGGAGGACTACGAATGCGTGGTTCACCTTATGTTTATCTGGCAGAAACTGACGAGCGATCCAGGTTGACGTTCATCCTTAGTCTCATTTGAACAGGAACGCCATCATCTGCGTGGCCTGGTGACGAGGGTAATCATTCTCGCCACCAGGCCAATTTTTTTTGCGGGACAAAAGGCTCAAGCACAAGGGCTTTGCCTCAACTGGTAAGACCGGTAAAGCCAAATCTCGAAAATTACCTTGCCAACCCCCAAAAATCGCGCCTAGACTGCGCCTGAACTGGACAAACCGGTAAGACCACAATAATGAAGTCCCTACTCCGGCTATCCACGCCGGAACGGACACCGAACCAGGAATCCTTCCCATGCTCAGATGGTGCTCGCGTTCGATCTTCCTTCAAGTTGTTCTCGGATTGGTGCTCGGCATCGTCTGCGGACTTACCCTTCCCGAATATTCCGCTGAGCTCAAACCTCTCGGCGACGGCTTCATCAAGCTGATCAAGATGCTCATCGGCCTGATCGTGTTCTGCGTGGTGGTCAGTGGCATTTCCGGCGCCGGCGACCTCAAGAAGGTCGGGCGCATCGGCCTCAAGTCAGTCATCTATTTTGAAGTGCTGACCACCATCGCCCTGGTGATCGGTCTGGTTCTGGCCTTCAGCACCGGCATCGGCAGTGGCGCGAACATCCACCTGGAGCAGTTTGCCAGCGCGGACGCAGGTGAAATCGCCCAACGCGGCCATCACATGGTAACCACCACGCAGTTCCTGATGAACCTCATTCCGACCTCGGTGCTCGGTGCCTTCGCGGATAACAACATCCTGCAAGTGCTGCTGTTCTCGGTACTGTTCGGTAGTGCGCTGAACCTGGTGGGGGACGCAGCCTCCGGCATCTCCCGGTTGATCAACGAACTCAGCCACGTGATCTTCCGCATCATGGGCATGGTCGTGCGCCTGGCTCCCATCGGCGTCTTCGGTGCCATTGCCTTCACCACCAGCAAGTATGGGCTGGACTCGCTGCAACACCTGGGCAGCCTGGTCGGCCTGTTCTACCTGACCTGCACCGCCTTCGTTGCCCTGGTCCTGGGCCTGGTGATGCGGGCGTCGGGCCTGCCGATGTTGCCGTTCCTCAAATACCTGCGTGAAGAACTGCTCATCGTGCTCGGCACAGCCTCTTCCGACGCCGTGCTGCCCCAAGTCATGCGCAAGCTCGAACACCTCGGGATCGGCAGTTCCACCGTGGGGCTGGTCATCCCGACGGGTTACTCGTTCAACCTGGATGGTTTCTCGATCTACCTGACCCTGGCTATCGTCTTTATCGCCAACGCCACCGGTACCCCCCTGGCCCTGACCGACCTGCTGACCATCCTCCTGGTGTCGCTGATCACGTCCAAGGGGGCCCATGGGATCCCCGGCTCGGCATTGGTGATCCTGGCCGCCACGCTGACGGCGATCCCGGCGATTCCGGTGGTCGGCCTGGTACTGGTGCTGGCGGTCGACTGGTTCATGGGCATCGGTCGCGCCCTGACCAATCTGATCGGCAACTGCGTGGCCACGGTGGCGATCGGCCGATGGGAAAAAGACATCGATGTCCCCCGTGCGCGCAAGGTACTGTCCGGCCAACAGGGCTATACCTTCCAACCGAGAAAACCGGCGGGTAGCGCCCATCAGCAGCAGTTCTGAAAAGCTGCGATGCCTGCCCCCGAGCCGGCATCGCCTGATTGATTTTTGAAGGAGCACCGTGTGATCAGTTCATCAACCGTCGTCAACTCCGTGGTGGAGAAACTGCGCGCCGCCCTGGCCCGGGGCCAGTGGCGCTCGGGCGACATGCTGCCCGGCCAGCGGGAGCTGGCCGAACAGCTGGGCATCAGCCGGCCAAGCCTGCGCGAAGCGGTCATCGTGCTGGAAACCCTCGGCCTTGTGCGCTCGATGCCGGGTAAAGGCGTGGTGGTGTTGGAAGCCAGCGCCAGTGATATCCATGAAAGCAATGCGGTAGCCGGTGCGAGCCTGGAAGACGTGCTGCAACTGCGATACACCCTGGAACCCTTCATCGTCGGCCTGGTAGCCCAGTCCATCAGCAACAAGGAAGTCGGACAGTTGCGCCTGACCCTCATGGACATGCGCGAGGCTCTGGAAGCCAATGACAACGATGCCTGCGCCAGCGCCTACATCGCGTTCCACGAAGAACTGTTTGCCCTGACATCCAACCCGATCTTTCACAGCGTGGTGCAACAGACCAGCAATGCCCTCAAGCAAAGCGCCGATGTGTTACGCAACTCGCCCGAACATCTGGCTGAACGGCTGGAAGAGAACGAAGCCGTGGTGCGCGCCATTCGTGGCAAGAACAGCGCCCAGGCCAGCGCGGAAATGCGCCGGCATATCCTCAGGGAAGGCCAGCGCATGGGCATTGAACTGAATATCCCGGACGACAACCTCGGTACTTGAGCCACGCCTTGCGGAGACCGTCATGAACAACGTCATGTCCCATCAACATCAACGCAATGTGCTTGCCGCGCTTCCACTGCCCGGCGCGGTCGGCAAGCCGTCGGTGGACGATATCTATCCGCGGATCTTCGACGCCATCCTTGAACAACGCATTGCTCCCGCCAGCCGTTTCACCGAGGAAGGCCTCGGGGATGTGTTCGGCGTCAGCCGCAGCATCATTCGTCGTGTACTGGCGCGCCTGTCCCACCAACAAGTGGTGATCCTGCGCCCCAATCATCGGCCGCAAGTCGCGGCACCGGACCTGGAGCAGACCCGGCAGATCCTGCACGCTCGCCGGCTCACCGAAAAGACGCTGGTGCGCCTGGCCTGCAAGGCACCGCAACCGAAGGACTTGCAACATCTGCGGGAGCTGGTGGCGAGGGAGCAACAGTGCCTGGAACGCGGCGAGCGTGGCCCGGCGATACGCCTTTCCGGCGAGTTTCACCTGCACCTAGCCTCCATGGCCGGCAACGCACCGTTGGCGCAGTTTCTTGGCAGCCTGGTGCCCTTGACCTCGCTGGCCCTGGCCCGGCACGAGATCAAGTCCCGCCGGCATTGCGCCTGTCAGGAGCATCTGGCGATCGTGGACGCAGTGGAAAACGGCAGCAGGGATGAAGCCGTACGCCTGATGGATGAGCACCTGGACCATCTTGAACAGAGGCTGCTGATGGCCACAGGTACGCGCACGTCAAACTAAAACAGCCTCGAATCCAGAGCGGATTTTCTCCTCGGGCAGCTCGTCGGCGATGAACACGATCACACTTTCCCGGGCCTCATCTGGGGCCCATTCGGTGTCCCAATCGAAGCCATACAACTTGAGCACCCCCTGGAACACCAATCGCCGAGGTTCGCCGGCGATGTTCAGCACGCCCTTGTAGCGCAGCAGCTGCTTGCCATGATCTTCCAGCAACTGGTTCATGAACTCGCTGAGCTTGTCGATATCCAGCGGCTTGTCGGTACGCAGCACAAGGCTGCTGATGCGGTCGCCCGTGGCGGCCTTGACGACCGGACGCAGGCTGAACCCCGCGCCCAGGTCGGCATTGAGATTGAAGCCGCGGATATCAAGCAGTTCAGCCAGGTCGATCTGGCCATGTTCCACGATCCGGATGGGCGCCCGCCGGTTGATGCGGGTCAAGCGCTCGCCAAGTGCCTCGACCTGGGCTGCGTCCACCAGGTCGGTCTTGCTCACCAAAAGGCGATCGGCAAATCCGACCTGGGCCTGGGCAATCGTCTGGGTCAGGTGAACCTCGGCGTGGGCAGCGTCCACCAGGGTCAGGATGCCGTCGAGAATGTAGCGCTCGCGCAGTTCCTCATCGATGAAAAAAGTCTGGGCTACCGGGGCCGGATCGGCCAGACCGGTGCACTCGATCACCAGGCGATCGAAGGCGATCGATCCACTGTCCAGCCGTTCGAGCAGCAAGTACAGGGCTTTGGTCAGGTCGGTGTGAATGGTGCAGCACACGCAGCCATTGGCCAGGGTCATGACCTGCACCGGCTCGTCGCCCAGCAGTTGCGTGTCGATGCCCGCATCACTGAATTCGTTCTCGATCACGGCTATTTTCAGGCCGTGCTCGGCCTTGAGCAGATGACGCAACAACGTGGTCTTGCCGGCACCGAGGAAACCGCTGAGGATCGTCACAGGAATGGGAGCGGACAAACAGAATCTCCTTGATGCAGAATTTTTGTGGAAGCGCGCTTGCTCGTGATAGCGGTGGGGCAGTCACTATCGATGTCGGCTGATAGTACGCCATCGCGAGCAGGCTCGCTCCCACAAGGGATCGCTGGCGAACACACACCCTGAGCCCGCCCAGAAACAACTGTGGGAGCAAGGCTTGCCCGCGATGCTGGCGCCTCGGTCTACAGTGATACCGAGGCGATGCTGTCGCGGGCAAGCCTTGCTCCCACAGGCTTCCACACAGGGGGATTACCTCAGGGCCGCCAGGTCAGCAGCACTTCGGTCCACCCTTGCCACCGTAACGGGCCTCCTGGCGTTCGCGGAAGAACGCCTCGTAGTCCATCAGCGGTTTGTCCGGGTGCTTGGTTTGCATGTGCTCGACGTAGTTGTCGTAGTCGGGCATGCCGACCATCAGGCGGGCGGCCTGACCGAGGTATTTACCGAGGCGACTCAAGTCATTGAACATTGTTGCAATCCTCGCGTCAGGCGTCCGGCAGGGCCTGGAATGGTGCTTCTTTATCCGTGCGCTCTTTCGTCCCCCAGGCGGCAACACCGACCTTGATCGCGTAGAACAGGATACTGAGCACCACGAACAGGAACAGCGTTGTCAGCGTGGCGTTGGTGTAGGCGTTGAACACCACATGCTGCATCTGCTCGATGCTCTTGGCCGGGGCCAGGATCTGCCCTGCCGCCAGGGCATCGTTGTATTTGCGCGCCAGGGCCAGGAAGCCGATCGCCGGATTGGCGTCGAACAGCTTGATCAGGCCCGCCGTGGTGGTGCAGATCAGCAGCCAGGCCGCCGGTAGCAGCGTGACCCAGATGTAGCGCTGGCGCTTCATCTTGATCAGCACCACGGTGCCGAGCATCAGGGCAATACCGGCCAGCATCTGGTTGGAGATGCCGAACAGCGGCCACAAGGTGTTGATGCCGCCCAGCGGATCGATCACGCCCTGGTACAGCAGGTAGCCCCACAGCGCCACGCAACCGGCGGTGGCGATCAGGTTGGCGGTCCAGGATTCGGTGCGCTTGAGCGAGGGCACGAACGAGCCCAACAGGTCCTGCAGCATGAACCGCCCGGCACGGGTGCCGGCGTCTACCGCCGTGAGGATGAACAGCGCTTCGAACAGGATCGCGAAGTGGTACCAGAACGCCATGGTGTCCTCACCCGGCAGCACCGAATGCAGGATCTGCGCGATACCGACCGCCAGGGTCGGCGCACCGCCGGCACGGGCCAGGACGGTGGTTTCGCCAATGTCCCGGGCCACCGCCTGCAGCGCGTCCGGAGTGACGGCAAAGCCCCAGCCGCTGATGGTCTGGGCCACGGCCACGACGTCACCGCCGACCACCGCCGCCGGGCTGTTCATGGCGAAATACACGCCCGGTTCGATCACCGACGCGGCAACCATCGCCATGATCGCCACGAAGGACTCCATCAGCATGCCGCCGTAGCCGATGTAGCGGGCGTTGGTTTCATTGTCCAGCAGCTTGGGCGTGGTGCCCGAGGAGATCAGCGCGTGGAAACCCGAGACCGCGCCGCAGGCGATGGTGATGAACAGGAACGGGAACAGCCCGCCCTTCCACACCGGGCCCATGCCGTTGGTGAACTGGGTCAGCGCCGGCATTTTCAGCTCGGGCATGGTGATCAGGATGCCGATCGCCAGGGCGACGATGGTGCCGATCTTGAGGAAGGTCGACAGGTAGTCCCGCGGGGCCAGGATCAGCCACACCGGCAGCACCGCCGCGACGAAACCATAGCCGATCAGCATCCAGGTGATCTGGATCCCGGTAAAGCTGAAGGCCTTGGCCCAGACTGGATCGGCAGCGACCTGCCCGCCCAGCCAGATCGAACCCAGCAGCAACAGCACGCCAATGAGCGAGATTTCACCGATGCGGCCCGGGCGGATATAGCGCATGTAGATGCCCATGAACATCGCGATCGGAATGGTCGCCATCACCGTGAAGATCCCCCACGGGCTCTCGGCCAGGGCCTTGACCACGATCAGCGCCAGCACCGCGAGGATGATGATCATGATCAGGAAGCAGCCGAACAGCGCGATGGTGCCGGGGATGCGGCCCATTTCCTCACGGACCATGTCACCCAGGGAGCGCCCGTTGCGGCGGGTGGACAGGAACAGGATCATGAAGTCCTGCACGGCCCCCGCCAGCACCACGCCGGCGATCAGCCAGAGCGTGCCGGGCAGGTAGCCCATCTGCGCCGCCAGCACCGGCCCGACCAATGGCCCTGCGCCGGCAATGGCGGCGAAGTGGTGACCGAAGAGGATATGCTTGTTGGTCGGAACGAAGTCCAGGCCATCGTTGTTGAGCACGGCAGGCGTGGCCCGGCGCGCATCGAGTTGCATCACGTTGTTGGCGATGAAGAGGCTGTAGTAGCGGTAGGCGACCAGGTAGATGGCCACGGCTGCGACGACGATCCAGAGGGCGTTGATGGGTTCGCCGCGGCGCAAGGCCACGACACTCAACGCACAGGCTCCCAGAACAGCCACGGCAAACCAGGCGAGGTGTTTAACCAGACGGGTTGTCATTGCGTGTCTCCTGCCGAGGTCCAGTGGACTGCGGCGATTGTTTTTATAGTGTGCCCCGGCTATTCGGAGCGGGCCCAATATCCCTGTACATCGTCAATAAATAAATCCGTAGTACTACGTAGACGCGCAACTGCCCCTGTGGGAGCAAGGCTTGCCCTAATGCCAGTTAAGGATCAAACGGTGCAAACCTGTGGGAGCGCAAAGCTTGCTCCCCAGGTTTTATCTCCAATCCGGTACGATGTTTGGCATATTATGCCGACCATCCACCTACCCCCGTCAGGCCCTGACAGGAGTCCAGATGCTGCTCAAACACAAAATCGTCGCCCTCGGGATCTTGCCCCTGGTCCTGGCGATTGCTGTCATCTGCGCCCTGGTGATCTCGCTCAACCGCCAACTGGGCGATCAGCAGGCGCAACTGATTGAAGACAGTATCCTGGCCAGCAAGCGCGCCGAGCTGAAAAACTATGTCGAGATGGCGCAGAGCCTGATCGCTCCGTTGTACAACGGCGGCCTCGGGGACGAACACGCACAGCAGCAGGTGCTCGAAGAGCTGCGCAAACTCAGCTTCGGCATCAACGGTTACTTCTTCGTCTATGATCGCCAGGGCCGCAGCCTGATGCATGCGCGTCAATCGGAATTGGTGGGCAAATACCTCTGGGACATGAAGGACCCCCATGGCCTGCCCGTCATCCAGGCATTGATCAAAAGCGCCGAAACCGGCGAGGGTTTCCAGCGCTATGCCTGGAACAAACCATCCTCCGGCCAGGTGACCGAAAAGCTGGCTTACGTGGTGATGCTGGATCGATGGGGCTGGATGCTCGGCACCGGGATCTACCTCGAAGATGTCGAGCGCGCCACCCAGCAGGCACGCGCTGAAGTCGCCCATGGTATCCACACCACCATGCAGGCCATCGCTGCCATTGCACTGGTGGCGGTCCTGCTGGTCTTCGCCGGCGGCATGACCCTCAACGTGAGCGAACACCGCCTTGCCGACAAGAAACTGCAGCGGCTGAACCAGCGCATTGTCAGCTTGCAGGAGGAGGAGCGCTCGCGGGTGTCCCGCGAGCTCCACGACGGCATCAGCCAGTTGCTGGTGTCGATAAAATTCCAGTTCGAGCTGGCCAGTCATGTGCTCGAAAACGGCCAGGAAAATGGCCTGGGCATCCTGAAGAACGCAACGGATCGGCTAGGGGAAGCCATCGGTGAAATCCGCAACATTTCCCACGACCTGCGCTCTTCCCTGCTGGACACCCTGGGCCTGCCCGCCGCCATCGGCCAGCTCGCGGCCGAATTCGAACAACGCAGCGGGCTCGAGGTGTCCTACAGAAGCAATGAGTTCGATTGCCGGCTGGAAAATGGCGCCCCGGTCTCGCTGTTCCGCATTGCCCAGGAAGCGCTGACCAATATCGAACGCCACGCCGGGGCGAAACGAGTCGCCATCACTTTGTTTGGCTCCGCTCAATCCTTGCGCCTGACGGTGGTGGATGACGGAATGGGGTTCAACGTCCCGCAGGTCGAACGTGGCCATGCCGGCATCGGCCTGCGAAACATTCGCGAACGGGTCGAGCATTTCGGCGGACGACTGGAGCTGACCTCGACGCCCGGTCGAAGCGAATTGGACGTCCTGCTCCCCATGGACCTGTCGGCCACAGAAAGCTGATGCGTCCCCCTTATACCGAGAGCCTTTACCGATGACCCTGCCCCCTGCAATCCGCGTCGCACTGGTTGACGATCACTCCCTGGTGCGCGATGGCATCCGGGCCTTGCTGTCCGTCATGCCCCAACTGGACGTGGTGGGCGAGGCCGAGAACGGTGCGCAGGCAATCGAGATGGTCGGGCGCTGCCAGCCGGACCTGCTGCTGATGGACATCGGCCTAAAAGACATGAACGGGCTCGAATTGACCCGGCTGCTGGGTAAACAATACCCCAACCTCAAGATCCTGGTCCTGAGCATGTATGACAATCATGAATATGTGAGCGAGTCGGTGCGTTCCGGCGCCAGCGGCTACGTTCTCAAGAATGCGCCTTCGCGGGAGATCATCGCCGCGATCGAGGCCATCATCAGCGGTGGTACCTTCTACAGCGCAGAGATCGCCCAGCGGCTTGCCACTGCCGCCAGCACCGATGACGAGCTGACACCCCGTGAGCGCCAGGTGCTGCTCAAAATGGTCCAGGGGCTGAACAACAAGGAGATGGCCCGGGAGCTGGACATCAGCGTGCGCACCGTCGAAACCCACCGCCTGAGCATCCGCCGCAAGCTCAACATCGACAAACCCGCGGCCCTGGCGAAGTACGCGATCGACCATGGAATCATTGCCCGCTAGGGGCCTTTGAAATGTGATTGATGCGTCGCATCCAAGGTACGAATAATCAGCCGCCTTTTCTATTCGCACTCACTTCCAAGGTGCATGCCTTCATGTCCGAACGCCCAAGCCCACAGATTTCATCGCGCAAGCAGCCTAAGCAGGTGCGTTCCACCGAACTCGTTGCGGCCATCCTGGAGGCCGCTGCTCAGGTTTTGGCGACCCAGGGCGCCTCGCGCTTTACCATGGCCCGCGTGGCCGAGCGAGCCGGTGTCAGCGTCGGGTCTATGTATCAATACTTCCCGAACAAGGCGGCTATCCTGTTCCGCCTTCAAAGTGATGAGTGGCGGCAAACCAGCGACATGCTGCGCGGGATTCTTGACGATCAGGTGAAGCCGCCTTTCGAGCGGCTGCATATTCTTGTAAGGGCGTTCATCCGGTCCGAATGCGACGAGGCCCAGATGCGTGGCGCCCTCAACGACGCTGCACCGCTCTACCGCGATACGCCCGAGGCCCGGGCGGCGCGGCTGTCGGTCCAGCAGTCGGTCGATGCCTTCATGCTGCAAGTACTGCCAGCCGCCTCTGCACAGACTCGAAGCCTGGCGGGCGACCTGATGATCACGACACTCAGCAAGGTAGGAAAGCAATTTTCCACCGCACCGCGCTCGCCTGAAGAGATTGAGAGTTATGCCCGCGCCATGGCCGAGATGTTCTGCGCCTACCTCGCAAACCTCCAGCAACGGCCCGACGCGACAACAGGGTAAGTAGCCAGTGTTGCCGACATGCCCGTGACAGCCTGCAAACACTTTTACTACACTGCTGCGTCCTGTCCCCTTCCCTTGCGAGACGTGTGCCCTATGAAAAATATAACAAGCACAATGACATTCTGCGGCCTGCTGGCACTGTCCTGCGGCGCCCAGGCCGAGACGGCGCCTTCGCATCTGGACCAGGTCCTGCAACGTGGTGAATTGAAGGTGTGCACCACCGGCGACTACAAGCCCTACACCTACAAAAATGAAAGCGGCGAATACGAAGGCATCGACACAGACATGGCGCGCTCCCTGGCCGCAAGCCTTGGCGTCAAGGTGCAATGGGTGCAGACCACCTGGAAAACCCTGATGCCGGATATGATCGCGGACAAATGCGATATCGGCATGGGCGGGATCTCGGTGACACTAGAGCGCCAGAAGAAAGCCTACTTCAGCAACACCCTGGACGTGGATGGCAAGATCCCGCTGGTCCGTTGCGAAGATCAGTCGCGCTACCAGACCCTCGAGCAGATCAACCAGCCTTCGGTGCGCCTGGTGGAGCCGGCCGGTGGTACCAACGAAGCCTTCGTCCGCGCCTTCGTGCCCAAGGGCCAACTGAGCTTTCACGACAACGTGACCATCTTCCAGGAGCTGCTGGACAAGAAAGCCGACGTCATGATTACCGATGCGTCTGAAGCGCTTTATCAGCAAAAGCTCAAGCCCGGCCTGTGCGCCGTAAACCCGAGCCGCTACTTGCAATACGGCGAGAAGGCGTACCTGCTGCCTCGGGATGATTCCACCTGGAAAATGTATGTTGACCAGTGGTTGCACCTGAGCAAGGCGAACGGCAGCTACCAGAAGGTCATTGGGCAATGGCTGGCCGTTCCCGACGCTCAGTGAGGCTTGATGTGGCTGCTGGCCTTTATGGCGGCGAGCCTGTTCGTGATGGAGGTGCGTCGGTTACAGCAAGGTCGACAGTGCCGACGCCATCGCGAGCAGGCTCGCTCCCACAATAGTCGAGGATGACCGCAGAAAGTTGCGCTATCCCGAACTCACCGCTCTTGATGGCGGCGTGTCAACTCACTGCGCCGCCCGTACCTTGGCGATCTCGTCGTACATCATCTTCACCAGGTTGGCATCCAGGGACTTGGCGAACTTATCGATCACCGGCTGCACCCGTTCGCGGAAGCGATCCTTCTCGGCGGGGGTGATTTCGTTGACGCTCATCGCACCGGCCAGCGTCGCCTTGGCCTTGTCCATGCTTGCTGCAGTGACTTCCCGCTGGAATTTCTGCGCCTCGGTGGCGGCCTCGCGAATCATCGCCTTTTCATCGTCGTTGAGGCGACTCCAGGTTTTCTGGCTGATGATCAACGACTGCGGGTTGAAAATATGGCCCGTTACCGAAAGGTACTTCTGCACCTCGTAGAACTTGTTGCCTTCGATCACCGTGAAAGGGTTCTCCTGGCCATCGATGGTGTGCTGCTCGAGACCGGTGTAGACCTCTGGAAATGCCATTGGCACGGGATTAGCCCCCAGCGCGGAAAAGGTTTCCAGGTAGATCGGAGACTGGATGACACGAATCTTCAGGCCCTGCATGTCTTCAAGCCGGGTCACCGGGTGCTTGCTATTGGTCAGGTTACGAAACCCGAGGTCCCAGTAACCCAGGCCCACCAGCCCTTTGCTGTCCAACTGCGCCGCCAGCTTCTGGCCGACCGGGCCATCAATCACCGCATGGGCTTCGTCGGCGTTGTTGAACAGGAAAGGAAAATCGAGCATGGCAAAATCTGGTGCCTGGGCCGCCAGAATTCCGGAGTTGAGCACGGTGATGTCCAGCGTGCCGCCCTGCAGGGCCGAGACCGTCTGCACGTCGCCGCCCAATGTCCCGCCGGGGAACAGACGGACCTTGATCTTGCCGCCACTCTTTTCGCTGAGCAGGTCGGCAAATTTCTGTGCACCCTGGCCCTGTGGATGCTCCTTGACGTTCTGGAATGCGAATCGCAGGGTGCGTTCGCGGATCTCGTCCGCGTGGCTCGCCACACTGCCCAGCAACAGCCCCGTTGCACACGCCCCGGCCACCAGGGTTTTCATCAGTTTATGCATTTCACTCTCCAATCATTATTGTTTTAAAGTCGAGCTACCAAAGGCTTACACCCTTGTTATCCGGTGAAGAATTTCAATGGCCCAAGGACCAATTGCGGGAACAGCACCAGCAGGGACAGCACCACAAGTTGCGCAAGCAGAAACGGCCATACGCCGCGGACAACTTCTTCGAAGTCCAGCTTTGCCACCCCGCAAACCACATTGAGCACTGTTCCCACTGGCGGCGTGATCAGGCCGATGGCGGTGTTGATCAGAAACAGCACGCCGAAGTAGACCGGGTCGATACCCGCCTGGATGACAGCAGGCATCAATACCGGGGTCAGGATCAGAATGGTCGGGGTCATGTCCATCACCGTCCCCACCATGACGATCAGCACCATCATCACCACCAACAGCAGGGTCGGGTTGTCCATGAACGGTGCCAGCCATTCCGCCAACTGGCCCGGGAGATCAGCGATGGTCACCAGCCAGGATGAAACCATGGCAGCCGCCACCAGCAACATCACCACCGAGGTAGTCTTGGCCGAGGACAGGATGACTTCATACAGTTGGCTGACTTTCATCTCCCGGTAGATGACCAAGGACACGAACAGCGAATAGACCGCAGCGACCACGGCAGCTTCAGTGGGGGTGAAGATGCCGAATTTGAGCCCCAGGACGATGATCAGCGGCAGGCCCATCGCCCAGCTGCCGTCGAGCAATGTACGCAGCACTTCGGCACGGGAACGCTTCGGCGGCGTCTCGACATGCTCGCTGCGCGAGATGTACCACCAGGCCAGGGCCAGCGAAGCCCCAAGCATGAGCCCGGGCACTATACCGGCCAGGAACAACTTGGATATCGACACCCCGGATGCCACGCCAAACACAATAAAACCGATACTCGGCGGGATGACCGGTGCAATGATGCCACCGGCGGCGATCAGGCCGGCGGAACGTCCCCGATTATGCCCGGCCAGGACCATCATCGGCACCAGCAACGCCGCCAGTGCTGCCGCATCGGCCACGGCAGAGCCGGAGAGCGACGCCAGCAGGCAGGACGCGATGATCGCCACGTAGCCGAGACCGCCGCGCTTGTGTCCCACCAACGCCATGGCAATGTTGACTATGCGCCTGGACAAGCCGCCGGCATTCATGACCTCGCCGGCCAGCATGAAGAACGGCACGGCCATCAGCGGGAAGCTGTCTGCGCCGTTGAGCAGGTTCTGGGCGATGATTTGCGCATCGAACAGATCCAGGTAAAACATCAGCGCCACGCTGACCACCAGCAAGGCAAACGCAATGGGAATGCCCAGCGCCATGCTGCCGATCAAAGACCCGAGAAAAATAACCAGTGTCATGGGCGATTACTCTTGAGCGGGTTATGCGCCATCGCCTCGACGGCGTCGTGGTCCTGAGCCATGCCCCACTCGGCATCGCCGTGCTTGCCAAACAAAGCCAGGTAGAGCTCATAGAGCAAGATGAAGGCGGCGCTGGCGCCGAACACCAGGCCGGCAGCGTAGAACACCGCCATCGACAAGCCGGATGCCGGTGCGACCACGTGCAGGTTGATCACCACCTGCTGCCAACTGCCGATGAAGATCAACCAGCAGATGTACAGCATCAGCAAATGCCCGATAACCAGGCAGGCGCGCCGGAGCGAAGACGGCAGGCGCTTGATCAAGCTGTCCATGCCCAGGTGCGCACGGTCCTTGAGCGCCACCAAGGCTGCGAGAAAAATCATCCAGACGAAGAACCAGCGCGACAGCTCCTCGGAGACGCTGATGCCGGAATTGAAGGCATAACGCAGCACCACATTACCGAACACCAACACGATCATCGCAACCATGCACAACACAATCAGCAGCTTCAGCAACTTGAAATACAGATCGACGACTTTGGTCATCTTGAAGACCTCTCAGGCTTGTCGAGCACCGGCACAGGCGGCGCAATGGGACCGCAGCAACACAGGCCGCTACAGGACCGGACCGGAGGAGAAGAAAAAGGCTTCGGGGTTGAAGCGAAGGATCGAAGGGAGGGCGTCAGGTGCCCGCAGACGGCTACGCATAGGGGATTCCTCTGTTTTTATTATGGGCCTTGGTCGCGTGGAACAAGACGTGCTCCGCCTAAAATGTACCAACCAGTTAGTTCGGTCAAGAACCCAGGCGTACACGCAGTACAAAGGGTGCGATTATCGGCTAATCCTGACCCGGCAACGGCACCACTCTGCCCCCCAAGGATTTGTATCGCTCTGTATATGAACCGGAGCCTGATACGTAATCGTCGATTTCGCCTCCTTCAGACACACAGCGCCGATACAACCGTGCGTTTAACTGTGATCACCGGACAGCAGTGCACCTCTGTTGCTGCCGACCCAATCCATTAAACGCAAGGAGAACCACCATGTTCAGTTTCCCAAAAGCTTCCTCCCTGGCAGTCGCATTGGCACTGGTCGGCAGCTTCGGCCTGGCGAATGTCGCATCGGCTACAGACAGCAAAGCCCCGGCCCATCAGCTGGCCGAAGGCGGTTCCGATCGTTTGATTCAAAACCGCGTGGCCGAAGGGGGCTCTGATCGCTTGATTCAGAACCGCGTGGCCGAAGGGGGCTCTGATCGCTTGATTCAGAACCGCGTGGCTGAGGGCGGGGCTGATCGTCTGCAGGAGCTGCGTGAGCGCAACGCCGCAGCAGTCGCATAGATCGTGCCGGGGCCGTAGCATTCACTTAGGCCCCGACGTCCCCCCGTACCCACCGTCCTGTGGGAGCGAGCCTGCTCGCGAAAGCGGCCGACCAGACACCGTACGACTTGCTGGCTCAGTCAACGGGGCGCTGGCGGAAACTCACCGCCAGCCGGTTCCAGCTGTTGATGGTGCTGATCGCCATTGTCAGGTCCACCAACTCCTCCTCGCTGAAGCAGGCACGGGCCTGGGCATAGACATCGTCCGGCACCTGACTCTGGGCCAACAGCGTCACCGCTTCGGTCCACGCCAGGGCGGCGCGTTCGCGATCAGAAAAAAAGCCGCTGTCACGCCATACGGCCACTGCGAAAAGACGCCGCTCGGTCTCACCCAGGCGTCGTGCATCCACCGAATGCATGTCGGTGCAGAAGGCACAGCCGTTGAGTTGCGAGGCACGGATCTTGATCAGGTGCAGCAGCGCCGGTTCGATACTCAGGCGACTGGTCAGCGCCTCCAGGCCAATCATCGCTTTCATCGCCCCGGGGGACGCACTGTAGTAATCCAGACGCTGGCTCATGACGGACTCCGTGACAGGGATACCTTCACGGTAGAACCTGAAGGCCTTCGACGACAGGTCCAATTGGTCGAAAAAAGCAGGGCCATCCCGCGCCAGACCAATCAGCTGGATTTTCTTCACGCAACTTCTATCCGAATGCACAATGCAGGTAATCTTGCAGCTTTGACGCTGCCGCCAGGCGATTGTCCAGGAGCCCGCGGGTATGGAACTTCATGTCGTCATCAATGGCCGCAAGGACCTGACAAGTCAGTTGTACCAACAGCTACGCAGCGCCATCGAAAGCGGTCGCCTGGCGGCCGGCACACAACTGCCACCCAGCCGCCTGCTCGCCGAACAGTTGGGCGTTTCGCGCAAGACCGTTTCCGATACCTACGCCCAGCTGACCTATGAAAACTTCCTGACCGGCATCATCGGCAAGGGCACCTACGTCAATGCGCGGCCGGCCAAGGTCGTGCGCAAACAAGACCACCGGGAGTTGGCCGGGGCGGACGTTGTCGAGGCCTGGCGCAACATGCCGGATCTGTTGCGCCATCCGACGCCCGAAAGCGCATTGCGTTACGACTTCATCGGCGGCGCCACCGGCAAGGGGCAGTTTCCCCTCGACGATTGGCGTCGTTGCACCGCTCATGCCCTGCGCCAGATCGCCAATAGCAAAGGATTCTACAGCCAACCCGGGGGCCTGCCGGCACTGCGCAATGCCATAGCCCGGCACATCGCATTTTCCCGGGGGGTCAACTGCCAGGACGATGACGTGGTGGTGTGCAACGGTGCGCAACAGGCCCTGGATCTGATTTCACGGGTGTTGACCCGGCCCGGCAGCCTGGTGGCAATGGAAGATCCGGGGTATCCACCGGCACGACTGCTGTTCGGCTCCCTCGGCGCCACGGTGGTCGGGGTGCCCGTGGACGACCAGGGCATGCGGGTGGACCTGATCCCCGACGGCACGCGGCTGATCTATGTCACGCCTTCCCACCAGTTCCCCTTGGGCATGCCCCTGAGCCAAACCCGGCGCGAGGCCCTGCTGGTCCGGGCTTATGAGCTCGGTGCGATCATCATCGAAGACGATTACGACAGCGAATTTCGTTACGAAGGCCGGCCCGCAGATTCGTTGCAGAGCATGGATGAACGTGGAATCGTGGCGTACGTCGGGACCTTCTCCAAGACCCTGCTGCCGGAGCTGCGGCTCGGCTACGCCGTCCTTCCTCCGGCGATTCTCGAGGCCGTGATTCTGGCCAAGCGTCTCACCGACCAGCACACCTCTACCCTGCCCCAATGGGCCCTGGCCAAGTTTATCGCCGAGGGTTGCCTGCTCAAGCACATCCGTCGCTGCCACGCCCTGTACGCCGGGCGCCGCGAACGGATACTGGGCCGCATGGCCGGGGACCTGTCGCCCTGGTTCGAAGCCGTGCCCACCACTGCCGGCTTTCACCTGGCGGTGTTGTGCAAGGTACCGATCGATCTGCCGCTGGTG
Source organism: Pseudomonas corrugata (assembly GCF_001269905.1). Taxonomy (GTDB): domain Bacteria; phylum Pseudomonadota; class Gammaproteobacteria; order Pseudomonadales; family Pseudomonadaceae; genus Aquipseudomonas; species Aquipseudomonas corrugata. The sequence goes on from NZ_LHVK01000008.1 coordinate 84,081, forward strand.
ATCGAACTGGCGAAAAAAGTCGAGGTCGGGCTGTACAGCCTTGATGGCTTCTTCAACGAAGTGCCGCCACGGCCGGGCCTGTTCTTCGGTTTTGGAGCCATCGAAGTCCTGGACATCGACATCGCCCTGGATCGCCTGCGGGACATCCTGCAACAGGTCGCCTGACCAATTGGACTGCCGGCTTATCCGCCCATTGGCTGTTTGAGTCTTGCCCATGCAGGCCTATCCTGCATGGGTATCGTTGATCGTGAACATCCCGTCCGACTTGATTCAGGAGCCTGAACAATGTCTCGCCAAGTGATCAATACCGTACAGGTACAAGCCGCCGCCGGTCGCTCGGAAGAGCTCGGCCGACAATTGCAGCAGATCGTCGAAACCCTGCGCACCCAACCCGGCTGTGACGCCTACATGGTCGACCGGTGCCCGGTGGACGGCGACCGCTGGACCGTCAGCGCCCGCTGGCAATCGGAAGCGGCCATGCAAGCCCATTTCACCTGCCCCGAAGTACAAGGCTTTATCGGCCTGATCGATAACCGTCTGGCCCGAAGCGTGGATTTCAATAGTTTCCCGATTGTCTGAAGCGCTCGCTCTCCCGAGCCGGACCTACCTGTGGCGAGGGGATTTAGCGAAACGTCGCACCGCCCCGTTCAAGTGCGCAGCACTCGCCAGATAGGGCCGTCACGAATATCTTGGGGCCGCTGCGCAGCCCAGCGGGGATAAATCCCCTCGCCACAGGGTTACGGGCCAGTCAGTTGCAAATTCGTAGTAGACCAATTGGTCTACCGGCCTTCCGATAGATTGGACGTTTGCTTGCCCCGCCAGCGGGCATAGGGTGAATCCATTGCCGCAACAGTGCGGATCCACTCAAAAACCACGAAGGCTATTGCAATGAAAACCCTCTGTCTGATCGCCGCCCTCAGCCTGCTGCCTGTCGTCCAGGTCTACGCCCACGAAACCGCCCCTTCGGAGAAGGTCCAGGTGCTGCAGGAAAAGATGCTGAAAAACCTGCCGGGCAAAAAAGCCATGATGCTGACCGTCGACTACGCCCCGGGCCAGTCGTCCATTGCCCACAAACATGAGGGCACGGCCATGGCCTACGTCCTCGAAGGCGCCATTACCTCCCAGGTCAAAGGCGAACCGGCGACCACCTACAAGGCCGGAGAGTTCTGGTACGAAGCGGCGGGTTCCGAGCACTTGGTCTCGAAAAACGCCAGCGCGACCGAGCCGGCGAAACTGCTGGTCTTCATGGTGATGGGTGAGAAAGAAGCTGTATTGATCCCGCTGAAAAACTGACCAACACCACAATTCCCTTGTGGGAGCGAGCCTGCTCGCGATAGCGTTGGCACAACCAACATCATCCTCGACTGACCCGCCGCCATCGCGAGCGGGCTCGCTCCCACAAGGAAAATCGGTGCCTGCGCATGAACCGCGCCCAATAAAAAGCCCCGCATCTCTCGATGCGGGGCTTTTTATTCAACGCCGGATCAGTTGGCCGTCAAGACCGTCTGACCTGCCAACGCCAGGTCCAGCAGTTCGCGGTTGGCGACTGCGTACATGGCGTAATCGGTGGCGCTGGCGGCACGGATGTCCACCAGCATGGCACGCCAGCGCTCGACCATGTCTTGTTGCTGCTCCAGCCACAGCGCGAGACGGGTTTCCACGTCCTGGCTGCCGTCGCCCTGTTGCAGGACCGAGATGGTGATCGCCCGTTGCTGCCAGTCGACGTCATCGCGGAACGCTTCGCGGGCCAGGGCTTGCCAGTTGTTTTCCACCGGCAAGGCACTGATCTGCTGCAGGTACCAGGTGATGTCCAGGGCGCTGCCCACGGCGAAGTAGGCCTTGGCCACATCGGCGGCGTTCTGGCCGGTGACGTCGGACGCCTCGATGATCGGCAGCAAGGTATACAGGTGCGTGGTGCCTGCAACCATGCGCGCCAGCAACTCTGGCACACCGGCGGCCACGTAGGCCTGGTAGCGGGTCTGCCAGCCTTCGCGGGTCGGGCCTTCCAGCAGTTCGTCGAGCTTGAGGCCCAACGCCGCCAGGTGCGGACCGAAGTGAGCCACGTCGCGGGCAGCGTTCTGCTCGTTACGGCGGCTGCGCAGGAACCAGCGGGTCGCACGACGGCCCAGGCGCATCAACTCATCCATCAGCTCCAGTTGCACGTCGGCCGATACCTGGTGATCCAGGGCTTCGATCTGACGGAACCAGTGCGGAAGATGGAAGATGTCCCGTACGATTACATACGCACCCGCCACGTTCGCCGGGCTCATGCCCGTGGACTCCTTGAGCCGTTGAACGAAGGTGATGCCCATGTGGTTGACCAGGTCGTTGGCGATCTGGGTGCTGACGATCTCGCGCTTCAGGCGGTGGCGACGCATGGCCTCGGAGAACTTGTTCACCAGCGTAGCCGGGAACGCGGTCTCCATGTCCCGGGTCAGGTAGTCGTCGTCGGGTACCAGGGAATTGAGCAGCGCTTCCTTGAGGTCGATCTTGCTGTAGGAGATCAGTACCGACAGTTCGGCACGGGTCAGGCCATGGCCCGCCGCGACACGTTCGGCCAGCTGTTCTTCGGTCGGCAGGAACTCGATGGCGCGGTCCAACTTGCCACGGACTTCCAGATCGTTCATCAGGCGCTTGTATTCGGCGATCCGCACGAATGCGCGACGGGCCGCCAGGGACAGGGCCTGGGTCTGCTTGTAGTTGTTGCCCAACACCAGGCCACCGACTTCGTCGGTCATGCTCGCCAGCAACTGGTTGCGTTGCTTGTCGGTCATATCGCCGGCCTGCACCACTTCGTTGAGCAGGATCTTGATGTTCACTTCATGGTCGGAGCAGTCCACACCGCCCGCGTTGTCGATGAAGTCGGTGTTGGTGGCGCCGCCATGCAGGCCGAACTCGACACGGCCCAGCTGGGTCATGCCCAGGTTGCCGCCCTCGCCCACGACCTTGCAGCGCAGTTCGTTGCCATTGACGCGCAACGCATCGTTGGCCTTGTCGCCGACATCAGCGTGGCTTTCGGTGCTGGCCTTGACATAGGTGCCGATACCACCGTTCCACAACAGGTCCACCGGCGCCTTGAGCAAGGCATTCAGCAGTTCGGTCGGGGTCAGCTTGTCGGCCTTGATGTCGAAGCGTGCCTGCATCTGCGGGGTGATGGCGATGCTCTTCGCGCTGCGCGAGAAAATGCCGCCGCCTTCGGACATGATGCTGGTGTCGTAGTCGGTCCAGGCCGAACGCGGCAGGTCGAACAGGCGCTGGCGCTCGGCGAAGCTGCTGGCCGGCTCCGGGTTCGGATCGATGAAGATGTGCAGGTGGTTGAACGCCGCGACCAGTTGCAGCTTGTCGGACATCAACAAGCCGTTACCGAACACGTCGCCAGCCATGTCGCCAACACCGACCACAGTGATGCTGTCTTCCTGGACGTTGATGCCACGCTCGCGGAAGTGGCGCTGCACGCCGACCCACGCGCCCTTGGCGGTGATGCCCATCTTCTTGTGGTCATAGCCGGCCGAGCCGCCGGAGGCGAAGGCGTCGCCCAGCCAGAAGCCGTAGTCGATGGCGATGCCGTTGGCGATGTCGGAGAAGGTCGCCGTGCCCTTGTCGGCAGCGACTACCAGGTACGGGTCATCATCGTCATGCCGCACGACGTTGGCCGGCGGTACCAGGACGCCGTCCTTGAGATTGTCGGTGATATCCAGCAGCCCGGAGATGAAGATGCGGTAGCAGGCGATGCCCTCGGCCGCGATCTCGTCGCGGCTGCCGCCCAGTGGCAGGCGACGCGGCAGGAAGCCGCCCTTGGCGCCGACCGGCACGATCACCGAGTTCTTCACCTGCTGGGCTTTTACCAGGCCCAGGACTTCGGTGCGGTAGTCTTCTTCACGGTCGGACCAGCGCAAGCCGCCACGGGCGACGTTGCCGAAACGCAGGTGCACGCCTTCGACCCGTGGCGAGTAGACGAATATCTCGAACTTGGGCACCGGTTTCGGCAGTTCCGGGATCAGGTGCGGGTTGAACTTGAAGCTGAAGTAGGACTTGTTCTGGCCGTGGGCGTCGGTCTGGTAGAAGTTGGTCCGCAGGGTGGCCTTGATCAGGTCCAGGTAGCGACGCAGGATGCGGTCTTCGTTGAGCACCTGGACATCATCCAGTGCCGTGAGGATCGCCTGTTCCAGACGCAGTTGCTTGTCTTCCAGGTCTTCGCCGGTGAGCTTGCGGGCCAGGTAGAAGCGGGTCTTGAACAACCGGGTCAACTCGCGAGCGATGTCGGTATGGTTGTTCAGGGTGCTGGCGATATAGCCCAGGTCAAAGCCCAGGCGGATCTGCTTGAGATAGCGGGCGTAGGCACGCAGCAGTGCCACATCGCGCCACGGCAGGCCGGCGGTCAGCACCAGGCGGTTGAACGCATCATTCTCGGCGTCGCCACGCACGATGTGGACGAAGGCGTCCTGCAAGGTGTCGTTGAGCTGCTGGATGTCGAGGTTCACCCCTTCGGCGGCGGTGAACGCGAAGTCGTGGATCCAGAACTCGCGGCCGTTGGTGTGACGCAGGCGGTACGGGAACTCACCCAACACGCGCAGGCCGAGGTTTTCCAGAATCGGCAGCACATCGGATAGCGCCAGCGGCGTGTCGGCGTGATACAGCTTGCAGTGCAGCTCACGCTGGCCGGACACCTGGCCCAGCGGCTGGTAGAAGCTCATGACCAGCGGATTTTTTTCATTCAGGCTCAGCAGGTGCTGCATGTCGACCACTGCCGAATGCGCGGCAAAGCGCTCGCGGTAGCCGGCCGGGAAGCCTTTCGGGTAATCGGCGAGCACGTTGGTGCCCTGAGCTTCGCCGAAGCTCTCGATGACCAGGCTGGCGTAGTCGTCCTGCCAACTGCGGCAGGCCTGCACCACTTCTTTTTCCAGCAGCAGCGGGTCGATGTCGATGCGGTTCTTCGGGTCCACTCGCAGGATCAACTGCACGCGGGCCAGTACCGATTCGGAGAAGAACGTCCAGAATTCGCAGTCCGAAGCCTTCAGGCGATCCATCAGCACTTGCTGGATCTTCTGGCGCACTTCGGTGGAATAGATGTCGCGCGGCACGTAGGCCAGGCAGTAGCAGAAACGGCCGTATGGATCCTTGCGCAGGAATACGCGGATCTTGTTGCGTTCCTGGATCTGCACGATGGACATCACGGTGCTGAACAGCTCGTCCACCGGGGTCTGGAACAGATCGTCGCGGGGCAGCACTTCGACCACTTGGGCCAGTTCCTTGCCCAGGTGCGCCTTGGCCTGGAAGCCCGAACGACGTTCGATTTCGGCGACCTTGCGGCGAATGTACGGAATAACGCGCACGCTCTCGCCATACACCGAGGAGGTGTACAGGCCCATGAAGCGGCATTCCTTGATGACCTTGCCGTCAGCGTCGATTTCACGGATCGACACGTAATCCGGATAAGCCGGACGGTGTACGCGGCTCGGGTGTGCGGCCTTGGCGAACGACAGCGGAGTCGGTTCACGCAGATAGTTGACGGCGTAGTCCTCGATGCGCAGGTCATCGGCGGTCAGGCCGGCGCGCAGCAGCTTGGTCAGGCCGAGAAACGACTCGGGGTCATACTCGATATGGCCGCCATCGACATCGTCACGGACCACGAACTCTTCATAGCCCAGGAAAGTGAAGTGGTTGCCCACCAGCCACTCCAGGAAGGTCTTGATCTCGCTTTTTTCGTCGGCATCGATCGCGTAGGCGCTATTGTCCAGGCTGGCAAGGATCTCCTGGACCTTGTCTTTCATCGGCTCGAAATCGGCCACGGCCACTCGCACTTCGCCCAGTACCTGCTCAAGCTCCTTGCTCAGGACGTTGAGTTCGGCGGCGTTGGCGCAGCGGTCGATTTCCAGGTACATCAGCGACTCTTGCAGGACGCCCTCGCCCTGGGTGCCCTTCGGCAGGATTTCCAGCAACTCGCCCTTGCTGTCACGACGCACGCTCAGCACGGTGGTTTGCAGGGTATGGATGCTGTAGCCGCGGCGGTTCAGCTCGGTACGTACCGAGTCCACCAGGAACGGCAGGTCGTGGTGCAACACTTCCACGGCGGTATGGGTCGACTGCCAGCCGTGGCGTTCGTAATCGGGGTTATAGACGCGAACCTGCGATTGCGCGTGGTCGAAGCGCTCAAGCAGGCGCCAGGCGGACAAGGTGCAGCCGGCGAGGTCGGACAACCGGCGCTGGGTAAGTTCATCGAGGGAAATGATGCCGAAGAATTGTTCAGCAAACAGCGCCACTTGTGGCAGTGCCTGTTCACTGATGTTCTGCGCCAGTACCGCTTGCAGTTGATGCTGGAAGTCGGCTTTGCTGGCTGCGGTGAAGAACGCCATCTGTGGTACTCCGCTTGGGCTTGTTATTGATGGAAGCGTCGTGCAGCCCCTCTCGGGCCGCCGGCCATCCTGTTCCTGATTCTCGGGCAGAGGAAACAGGACGACAGGTGGGTGAAGCTGGACAAGACCCGCAGGTCACATTCCATTTTCATGTCATGGACATCTACAGGGAACACCCGTGCACGTGCGCGTCCGTTGCGCAGCTTAACGAGTGCGACAAGGCCTGTGCTTGCAGCGCTGCGACATATTCGGTCATCGGCAAGCTATACAGTCGCTGTGCATCGAACAACCCTAGCAGTCTGGGGCACAATCGGCACCCCAGGATGTGAAATCGCGCACGAATGATGCCTGTGGTCGCAGTAAATCCCGCGGACTGGCAAAATCCGCTACTTCGCACCCGCAAGGCTCATCGAGCCAGGAGCCATCCCGATGCAAATGACCACCGCTCTTCTGATCGCCAACCCGTGCGACGACGAAGAAGACAACATGGCCATGCTTTGCTGCCACAGCGCCCAGGGCGAAATGTTCCTGATGACCCGATACCCCGATGAAGACGAACTGGAAATAGCCCTCGATGGCGAACCGTCGACCCTGAACGGCGTGAAGGTCACCCTCAGCCCGACATTGCTGAAAATCGAAATCGCTGCGGCCGATGCCGATGCGCTCAATGGTGATGACGTGCTGGAAATCAGCCATGACACCGATGAAGCCGACTTGGCAGAGGTTGAGCTGACGCTGCAGAACATTCTCGAGGGAACAGGGACTTATATCCGTCAACTTTGATGTGAGCGGTGGCGAAGGTGACCGGGAGGGTACCTTCGCGTGAGCCGCCTTTACCGGCCTCCTCCACTTTGCCAACTTGCCAGCTCATCTCCCATAGGCGCTTAACGCGTCAGCCGATCGATCAGGGGGGCACTGAACAGCAGCAACAGCCAGAACACCGTCCCCAGCGCGAACAGGCGAATCAGCGCGCGACTGGTTTTGAGCTCAACGAAATAAGCCATCACCAGGCCCGCCTCGCCGATTGCGCAAACCATGATGACAGGCCCTCGATAGGGAATTGAGCCAGTCAGCGAAGTCAGGATCGTCGTCCCAAGCAAACCCAACGCCCCCAGGTAAACGAGGGTCAAGCGGAGTGTGCTCATATGGGTCTTCCAATGAGATAAAGCGAAGGATAAAGAAAGATCCAGATGACATCCACGGTGTGCCAATAGAACCCAAACGTTTCCATGACCGATATCCGTTGCGGTAGCGGAAGGCGTCCGAGGTGAATCCGCAACCATATCCCCAACGCAACGATGATCGCAATCACGATATGAATGGCATGCAGCGCGGTGGATATGAAGTAAAGCCCCATGAACAAGCGCGCTTGGGGTGCCTTGAGCGGGGCTTGAGACGTGAGGACCGGTAACAGGCCTTCAATGTATTCGGATCGATATTCATAGACCTTGAGCCCGAGGAAGACCGTCGCCAGTGCAATCGACAGGAGCACCAGTCCCTTCAACCGTACGATTTTTGCTTGACGGGCGGCCTGGATGGCGAGACTCATGGTGAAGCTACTGGTCAGCAGCAAGGCACTGTTCGCGCCGCCGAGCAGATAATGCAGGTGCTCGACCGCTGTCCTGACAGAAGCTTCATAGGCCACCCGGTAATACCAGATGGTGAACAACAAGCCACCGAACATCATCAGCTCAGTGGCCAAGAACAACCACATACCCAGATGCGCCGCTTCTCGTTGCTGAGAATCAGTCTGAAACGGATCGCTTACACGCCCGTCAACGCGGTTCATGGGTCGCCTCGGACGGATAGTCATAGGCTTCGAAGTCCACCAGCGGAATATGTTCGAAGTTATGTTTGGGGGGAGGAGACGGCACACTCCATTCCAGACCGGCAGCGCGCCAAGGATTGGCCACGGCTTTCTGCCCTTTTACGAGCGACCAGGTCAGGTAGAAGAACGGCAGCGAGTAAGCCACCGCCAAAACACAAGCGCCGGCCGAAGACAGATCGTTGAGGAATTGAAATTCCGGATCGTAACTGTGATAACGCCGCGGCATTCCCAGATAGCCGAGGATGAACTGCGGGAAGAACGTAATGTTGAACCCGAAGAACATCGTGACCGCCGCAATGCGCGCCCACAATTCTGGATACATTCTGCCCGTTATCTTCGGCCACCAGAAATGCAGCCCGCCAAAATAGGCAGAAACGCTCGCCCCAACCATGATGTAGTGGAAGTGGGCCACCACAAAATATGTGTCATGGACGTGAACGTCGGCGGCCAACAAGGCAACGAACAGACCGGCCGTTCCACCGAACATGAACAGCGTGATAAACGTGACCGAGTACAGGAATGGCGCGTTGATGGTCAAGCGGCTCTTATAGTACGTCGCCGTCCAGTTGTAAGCCTTGATCGCTGAGGGGATGGATATCAGGAAACTGAGCAGCGAAAAAAGCATGCTGGCGTACATCGACTGCCCGGACACGAACATGTGGTGTCCCCACACCATGAATCCGAGGATGGCGATCGTCACACTGGAAAAGGCCACGAAGGAATAACCGAAAATACGCTTGTGTGCCGAAGCCGTGACCAATTCACTCATCACGCCCATGCCCGGTAGAAGCATGATGTACACCGCCGGATGGCTGTAGAACCAGAACAGATGCTGGAATAACAGTGGATCGCCACCCAGGCCGGGATCGAAGACGCCAATGCCGAATATACGTTCGGCCGCTACCAGGATGAGGGTGATTGCCAGAATCGGCGTCGCCAGCACCAGAATCACCGCAGTGGCATAGAGCGACCATACAAACAGCGGCAGGCGAAACCACGTCATGCCGGGCGCCCTCAGGGTGTGCACCGTCACGATAATGTTGATACCTGTGAAAATGGACGAGAACCCGGTGACGAACACACCAATGATCACCGCCACTACATGCCCATGAGTGAACATCGTTGACAGCGGCGTATAGAACGTCCAGCCCGTGTCCACTCCGCCAGCGATCAGCGCGAACAGGGTGAAGAGCCCGCCCCCCATCAGCAAATACCAGCTCGCCAGGTTCAGGCGCGGCAGAGCCATGTCCCTGGCGCCGATCATCAGGGGAATCAGAAAATTGCCCAATACGGAAGGAATCGAGGGAATGAGAAAGAACCAGACCATTATCACGCCATGAAACGTGAAACTTCGGTTGTAGCCATCAGCTGTCAAGAAATCGCCCTCAGGCGTGATCAATTCAATACGGATAGCGCTGGCGGCCAGGCTTCCCATGAAAAAAAACAACGTCACTGCGATCATGAACAAGATGGCAATACGCTTGTGGTCTGTGGTCAGCAACCAGGACTTGAGCCCATGATCGACATCAAGGTAGCTCGGTTCAGTGCCAGCCACTTCGGGCGTTTCGGAAATCAATGTCATTGCCCTCTTGAATGGCAAGTGGCCTTCAGAACAAGGCGCCACACACACCCGAGAAAATCGACGGTAAGGAGCGTCATTGCAGACCTTCCCTGGGTTGCGCATTACCCAGCGACTTGAGGTAGGCAGTAAGACGAATCACGGCCTCTTCATCCAGGACGTTGGTAAACGTTGGCATGATCGGCTGATAACCTGCGGTGATCTGCTTCTGGGGCAGCTGGATCGAATCGCGAATATAGTTGTCGTCCGCGACCACGAAAGTCCCATCCGCCAAGGCTACTTTGCGACCGTACAAGCCTTCGAGGGGAGGTGCGTGAACCTGGGAGCTTTCGGCATGGCAGCCACTGCAACCGAACTGGCGGAACAACGCTTCTCCCTGTTCGGCAAGGCTTTCGGACGTCTGCGACTGTTGCAGCCATTGAGCGTACTCCTGGGGCTTCAACACAACGAGTCTGACGCGCATGGTGGAATGATTGGTGCCGCAATACTCAGCGCACTTGCCCTCAAAAACGCCGGTCTTGTTGGCCTTGAACCACATGTGTGTATAGCTTCCGGGCAAAGCATCCTGCTTGTTGCGCATAACCGGAAAATACAGGCTATGGATAGCGTCCTGTGAGATCAGGTCAAGTTTGATGGCCCGGCCCACCGGAACGTGCAAGGCGTTGATTTCACGCTGGCCGCCTGGATGCTGGAATTTCCACATCCACTGCTTGGCGACCACATGGATCTGCATCGCATCAGGCGGGGGCGTCCGTGACACGTAGTAAAGATACGACGACAGGACAAACAGGATCATGGCGCCGATGAAGGGAACGGCTATCCAGACAATTTCGATCTTGTGATTACCGACAGGGCGATGATCGCGAGGTACGCGAGAGCCTTGGCGATAACGGAATGAAAAAACCAGCAGGCATAGGAACACAGGGAAAACGAAAAGGAACATCATCGCCGTAAAGGTAATGACCAGCCAATCGACCTGCCCAGCGTAGCTGGATGCCTGTTCGGGCCACAAATGCATGAACGCCCCCTGGTTCATTCGCCACTCCGTTGTCTGCACCGTTCACGATGCAACGCGAGCCCGATGAAACCGGCGAGCGCGAAAACGGTGGCCAGACCGCCGACCCGCAGGGCCCCCATGACCAGACTGTCATAACCGCCTGTTTTCGGATCATAGTGATAGCAGAGCAGAAGTAACCGATCACCCAGCGATCCGACCTGGCCCCGCCCCGCTTCCGTGATAGCCAGTCGCAGGTCGGTGGCTTGGTAACCAAGACCATACAACCATCTTGAAAGCTGCCCCTGGCTCGTCAGAACGCCCACGGCCGAAACGTGCGCGTACTGTCGGATGGCGGGGTCGTAGCGATAGCGAAAGCCAATGGCATTGGACAGCGCCTTGGCGGCCGCCTCATCCCCTACCAGAAAATGAACGCCTGGAGCATCGATGAGCTGCGGCCACTGCTTGCCGAGTTTGTCACGCTCGACGCGAGCATTGGCGGGTGTCTCGTCCGGGTTGAAACTGTAGGCGATCACATCGTAGTCCTTACCGACCCTGTAGCCCACCGATGCCAGGACCTGAAACAGTGTGGCTAACTGCGCACCGCACACATTCGGGCAGGTGAAATACACCGGTGCCAGCAGCACCGGACGGCCCTGCAGCAATTCGCCCAAGCGAACCACCCGCCCATCCTGATCGGTGAAGCCTGTCTCAAGCGGAATCCGAGCGCCGGTTCTTTGCTCAATTCCGGCCGCGGCGAAAGGATCGAAGCCTGCGGTTGCCGAGGCCGGCATGCAGAACCCAAGCATACCGACGACAATGGAGCACACCCAGCCGACCGTTGTTTTCAAGAGGCTCATCGCGCCCTCCCCTGTGTGTCTTGCAATGACAACGGGTACGGCTTTTCGCCAGGCCGACCCCGTGCCCGCGAGGGCCAGCCGGTGCGCGCCAGGGCTGCTTTTGCATCGGCGATCGGAATGTGCACGATGCCTTTGTGACGGTCTATCCAGCCCAGGCTGATCAATTGGGCCCGGGCCTGATCAAGGATGCGCCCTGCTTCGCGGGCCGGGTCGGCTTGGAGCCGAGGCTCGGGAGGTAATGCTCTTTGCTTTTCCAATGCTGTCGCGAGCGGGGTCGGGATGGATTTCTCGTATGAATCAAGCACCAGATGAACGCCACCCAGGCAGACGAGCAGCCCCAGCACCAGTCCGATACCGACATACACGATCCCTCGGACATTGGCGTCCTGTTGTTCGAATCCCTTCTCCTTCGAGACCTGATCAACGTCAATGCTCAAGGCAGCTCTCCTTGCGGACCAGTATCTGTCCCAACAGCGCGGCGTAACCCAGCCAGGCCACCAGTGTGAAGCTGATGACAGCAACAGGACGCAGCCCTTCTAGCGAGGGGGTTACCAGCCAGGCACACTCAAGCAATCCTGAGGCGATAGTGATCCAGCAGAGGCCTGACAACACCGAAGGCCGCTCGCTGACAGCAAACAGCAGGACCAGGAACACCAACACACCTTGCCCAACTGCAATAGCCCAGAGTACACCTCGCCAGAGACCCTCGACGCGGACAAGGTACCAGTGTGTTTCCCTGGGCAGGTCGGCCGACCAGATCAGTAAATACTGCATGAAATGCAGATAGAGCCAAACCTGTAGCGCTGCGACCAGCACCCCCCGCAAAACTCCGGGGCGCTGCGCGTGGCGCGAGAGTGCAATCAAAATGGCCACTGCAATGGCTGACAGCATCACGCGGGCAAAATACAACAGACCAAAGATCGACGAATAAAAGCGTTCGTCCAGCGTCATGATCCAGTCAATGCCGGCTGCTGACAGTGTCAGCACCATCAGCAACGCCCCAGCCGCAGCCAGACCAGGCCGAAGTCGCACGCGGGGCAAGGCCCACAAGGCCAGTGCACTCCAGACGGCGGCATACAGGAACGTTCTGACGGCGAAGCCTGCCGGGGATAACCAAAAGCCCCGGAAGCCTGAGAACGAGGAGTCGGCCCAGGGGTACAGGCGGCTCATGCCAATGATCACTGGTATCGACATCACTCCGATCAAAGACGTCGTCCGGGCAATCCGAACGGTCCCCGACCAGAGCATGTCGCACCAGCTTCCAGAAACCAGGGCCAGCAGCATGGCCAAGGTCAGGCACCCGAGCGGAAAACACGCCATGCTCACCAAGGCAACCAGGCACGCGGCGGCGACTTCGCGGCTTGAAAAAAGAGATCCCAGTACAAGAACAAGTAGCGCGATGGCAACGGCAGCCAGATTCAAGCGGCGCAAGGTCATGGCTTGGCCTCCAGAAACGCTCGCTGCTGAGGTGACAAGCTGTGCACGTCTGTGTGCTGGCTCAGTTGCAGCGCCCTTATATAGGCGACGATGGCCCAACGATCTGCCGGCTCCACGCGAGCGGCATAACTGTACATCTGTCCGTAGCCATGGGTAATGACGTCGATCAGCTGACGATCCGGCGCGTCGCGCAGTCGCTGATCGGCAAGGTCTGGTGGCTTCGCAAAGCCGCGAGCGACCACAATCCCCTGGCCATTGCCGGTCAAGCCATGGCATGGCGCGCAGTAGATCTCGAAGCGCTCTTGCCCGCGATCGAGCAGTGCCTGGGTCATCGGCGGCCTGACGTTCAGAACGGCCTCGCGCTCGAGCGCTCCCCGTGCGACGGTGCCAATCGGCGGTGCCTGATCGACCTTACCGTCAGAGAAGAAATCACTGTGATCTTGATCCTTGGCCTTGCGCTGCTCCGACATGTCATCACATGCGCCCAACAGCAGGCAGGCCAACAGCCCGAGCACGGCCAGGCCTCCCCTGCTCATGCGCGAATCTCGGTTACTGTCAGCGCTCGTTCCGCCAGCCAGAGCGAGGTGCCAAGCCGGTCGAATCGAGGGTCGTCCCCATGAATACAGAGCAGGAACCGGTCGTCCATGGCCCGCTTGAAAGCTTCAGCCTCGAACAGTGGATGGTGAAGCAGTGGCAGACGGCATAGCCAGAACAGACCGAACACCGCGAACAGCACTGCGAATAGCACTGCCATCAGGAAGGTGACGACCATGAAGGCCGGCACTGCAATCAGCGGCCTGCCGCCTGTGTTCAAGGGGTAATCAAGATTGGCGTACACCTGCATGGCGTAGCCCAGTATTGCGCCAACGACTGCACCCGCGACGCCGTACCAGAGCGCTCGTCGATCGTTCAACCCCAGCAGTTGTTCCAGCGCCTCCACGGGAAATGGGGTGTAGGCCTCCAGACGTGAATAGCCAGCCTCGCGTGCCGCCCGAGTTGCGTCGACCAATGCCTCGGGAGTGGCAAAATCGGCCAGCAGTCCATAACGACGCGGCTCACTCATGAGGTTCACCTCGCGCCTTGTAGAGCGCCGCCTTGATTTCGAAGGACGAGACCATCGGCACAAACCGGATGAACAACGTGAACGGCACCAGAAACAAGCCGAAGGTCCCAATGAAAACCGCCCATTCCCAGAACGTCGGCGAATAGGCGTTGCTCCAGCTCGATGCCATGAAATCACGCGTCATGGGCGTAATGATCAACATGAAGCGCTCAGCCCACATGCCGACCAACACGGCCATGCTCACCATCACCAGCAATACGGGAGACCGACGAACCTTCTGCCACCACAGCGCTTGCAGTACCAACACGTTGCAGCACATCGCCAACCAGAAACTCCAGGCGGTCGGGCCTTCGAGACGGCTCATGGCGACCTGGATCTCGTGGGACTCGCCCGAGTAAAACGCAGTGAACATGTCCGCAATGTAGCCGTAGGACGTAAGCCAGCCCGTGGCCAGGATCAGCCGTCCCAGCATGTCCAGATGGCGATCCGTGATGAGCTGCTCGTATGACAGGAAACGACGCAGCCCGCAGGCGATGACCGCAACCATGGCGAAGCCCGAGAACACCGCCCCAGCAACGAAGTACGGCGGAAAAACCGTAGAGTGCCAACCCGGCTCGAGCGCCAGGTTCAGCAGAAAGGAGTAACCACTGGACACTGAGAACACCAGCGGCACGGCCAGCAGAGCAATGAAGCGATAGGTGCGGCGCCAATGCGCCCAATGAGCCGCCGCACCTCGCCAGCCCAGTGCAAGAACGCCATAGACCATCTGTTGCCATCTGTTCGTTGCCCGGTCCCTGGCTGTCGCAAAGTCCGGGATGGCGCCGATATATACGAACAGCACGGATACCACCAGGTAAGTGACCACGGCGAAGAAGTCCCACGCCGTGGGGCTTCGAAACTGCGGCCAGAGTCCGAGGGTGCTGGGATAGGGTGCTGTATAGAAGAACAGCCAAGGGCGCCCTAAATGCAGAATGGGATAGATACCTGCGCACATCACCGCCAGGATGGTCATGAGCTCGGCCAAACGGTTGAGCGAATTGCGCCATGGGCGATCAACCAATAACAACAATGCAGAGATAAAAGTGCCGGCGTGGCCTATCCCCAGCCACCACATATAGTTGAGGATCGCGAATGCCCAGGTTACTGGAATATTGTTGCCCCATACGCCGACGCCCTGGGCGAATAGAACGACCACCGAGACCATGAACAGCATCAACAACGCGATTGCGATACCGAACAGACACCACCACCGGCGCTTATGGCGGAACGCCAATGGGGTATCGATTATCTGCTCGGACACCGCGCCGCAAGCCAGATCCCTGGGTAGAAAATGAGAGGTCGCGGCCATCAGGCGTTCTCCTCCTGCGCCCCGTCAAAACCATGGAAAATGCAGCGCCTGCTCATGCTTTTTCCTCCCCGGGTTTCTGATCGCGGATCGCAGCGAGGTAGGTCGTCTTGGGTCGGGTATTGAGTTCCTCCAGCAGCGCGTAATGACGGATGGAGTCCTTGGCTTTATTGACGGCGCTGTCCTTTTTGCTCAAGTCGCCAAAATGGATGGCCTGTACCGGGCAGGTCTGCTGGCAGGCGGTCTGGATCTCGCCCTCGGCAATCGGACGTCCGTCCTTCCTGGCCGCGATGCGCGCCTCGCTTATGCGCTGCACGCAATACGTGCATTTTTCCATCACCCCGCGCGAGCGCACTGTCACGTTAGGGTTGCGTGCAGCCTGGATGGACGGCTCATCGTTTTCCGTCCAGTTGTACCAGTTGAAGCGGCGGACCTTGTAGGGGCAGTAAGAAGAACATGTCCTCGTGCCGATGCAGCGGTTGTAGACCATTTCGTTGAGCCCGTCCGCGCCGTGCACGGTGGCATTGACCGGACAACCCACTTCACAGGGTGCTTTTTCGCAATGCATGCAGGGCACGGGCAGAAAGGTCGATCCGGGATCGAGCGCAGAACCGTCGTAATAGTGATCGACACGCAACCAGTGCATGACTCGTCCCTTGGCGACCTGTTCCTTGCCCACCACTGCAATGTTGTTTTCGGCCTGGCAGGCGACGATGCAGGCGTTGCAACCAATACACTGGTCAGTATCGATAAGCATGCCCCATGTGGGCTCGCTCATGACGGGTTGCTCATACAAGGTCGGCAGTTCGGGCGTTGGGCGCGCGGGCCCGACGGCCTGCGCGCGCGGCACATGGCGCACGACATCCTGGCCGATCAGCGTGTGCTGCATCTGCGTAAAAGCCAGGGAGGACTGCTGATCGAGCCTGGCGATGGTTGCACCGCTGCGCAGCCATGGCGAGTCAGCCATACGCAGAGCGGCATAATCGTAGCCGACGCCGTTGCCGACTCGCCCGCTGCGCTCGCGCCCGTAACCCGCGAACAACGTGACCACGGTGTCCGCCTGCCCCGGCATCACCCAAGCTGGCCCTTCGACGCTGCGCCCGTCGATCATGACGCTGATGCGGTCTCCGGAGACTAAGCGATAGCGCTCGGCGACAGCGATTGAAACGCCGATGATGTTGTCCCAGGTCAGCGTAGTGATGGGCCTGGGCAACTCCTGTAGCCAACCTGAATTGGAAAATCGCCCGTCCCATACGCTCGGGTCAGGCCGGAATTGAACCTGCAGCCCCGAAACGACGGGCGCATCGGCGATGCGAACCGGTTCGGCCGTGACCTGGAGCGAGGGCAACGCGCTCCCTTCAATAAAGCCCAAGGCGACTGCGCGACGCCATTCATCGTCAGGCAGGCTGCTCCAGGTGTTCCTGACCAGCGCGTGCCCATCCGGGCTGAGCTCACCGGCGAGCATCGCCACAATTTCAACCAGCGTGCGCGTGCCGTAAAACGGCTGGACCAACGGCTGACTGATGCAGACGCTGCCATCGACCGCCCGTGCATCACCCCACCCATCCAGGCTGTGGCTTGCACAGAGGTGCCAGTGGCTGCGTGCCCCCGTCTCATCGTAATAAAGGCCTGCGTGAATACGCGTAGGCACTTTTTCCAGTGCCTCGCGAAAATACAAATCACCCGGTGCGCTGTAGGCTGGATTGGTGTCGAGCATGACCAGGGTGCGCACCTGAGCATTGTGAATGGCCTGGGTCAGCGCAAGAATATCGCCCAACTGCGCCTCACCAATGCGGGTGAACAGGACAGGGGCCGTATAGCCTACGGTCCTTCCAACATTATCGAGCCGCTGGTTCAAACGATGCACGGCGGCCTGGACATCCGCTGGCGTATGGGGCCCGGCCACGATCAAACAGCGCCCCCGGCGGGACTGCAGCGCGGCGGCCATTGCCTCGACCCATTGCTGGTCCGGGGCCGCCAGCGGGGCCGCACTGCCCTCACTCAGGGCCGCCGCCAGCGCCCGTACCAGAGCGGGGAGCTGTGCGGGTTGAACCCGGCGGGTCTCGGTGGCGTTGGCGCCAGTCAAGGTGGGCGACGCTTGAACCATCACCAGCCGCGACTCGCCATCACCCCGTGCAGCCGCCTGCCGCCGGTTCGCCCATGCCCTCGCCTGCGACGTTTGCTTGGGGCCGGCCCCCAGGAAATCATCCTCCAGGCTCAGGACCAGGTCCGCGTTTTGCAGCAGGTAATGAATTTCGACGGGGCGGCCGAAAGCCAGGCGCGCCGGACCATAGCGGCCCTCCTCGAACGGCTCGAAGCGATAAAGGCTCGCTTTTGGCCAGCGCACAATCAACTTTTCCAGTTGGCGTTGCAGTGAAGGAGAACTGCTGGCGCCCATCAATATGTGCAGCCCCTGGCCTTGGTCATGATCACATTCGGCTTGCAGCGTGGCCGCGTCAGACTCAAATGCATCCCAGCTGCTCTCGACGCCTTTGAATCGGGGCGCCTGAGACCGATCAGGATCATAAAGCTGCAGAAGCGCGGCCTGAGTGAATGCATCGCATGCCCCCTGGCTGGCCGGGTGCTCGGGACTGCCTTCCAACTTGGTAGGACGGCCGACATGAGTACACCCCAGCACCGGTTGAGCGTACCCGGTAAACTGCACGGCCGTGGCGTACCACAGCGCTTTGCCCGGAACGATGATTTCCGGCTGAGCGACATAGGGCACGGCAGTGCCGGGTGTCGGTCCGCAGGCAGCAAGACCGCCCAAGGCCAGAGACGCGCCCATCAGTTGCAAAAAGCGCCTACGATCCATCTGTGGAGCAATATCCGGGAATTCCACCTCTATAAAGCGCTCGAAGGCCGGATCGTCAGTCAGCTCTTCCAGGCTGCGCCAATAGTGGACCCCTTGCTTGCCCTCAAGGTGACGACGTATCGCAGCGTAATCGGGCGTCGTGCGGTTCATGCAGCTCACCTATGACAGACGGAACAGGAGGTAAGACCGGATGTATCGATATGGTATTCGCGCATCAGGCGTTCCCCCAGTTCTCGTCGGTCCTGCTGTGTGGTCCAGGTCATATCGGTGATGAACTGACGAGGGCGAAGCCGGGGTGCCGGATCGCGATGGCAATTCAGGCACTCTTGCATTTGCAAAGGCTTGTCCCGACGCATCAGCGCCATGGTCTCGACGTGGCCATGGCACTCCACGCAGCCGACCCCTGCCTTGACATGAATGTCGTGGTGGAAATAAACATAGTCCGCAAGTTTTGCGACGCGGTTCCACTGGATCGGCGTGTTCTGGGCGAAACTCTGACGGATGGGCTTCAGCACTTCGGCCCCGGTCCATAGCTGCGAGTGGCAGGTCATACAGGTTTGAGTCGGTGGGATGGTTGCGACCGCGCTTGTTTCAACACTGCTGTGGCAATACCGACAATCGATCTTCAACCCACCGACATGATGTTCATGGGAGAACGGTACCGGTTGGTTCACGGTCCAGCCCACACCTGTCGCGTAGTCGGAACGCGCGAACCAGAAACACAGGACAAACAGCAACGCCACGCCACCGAACACGCCAAGCAACACAAGGCGAAACCAGGTATCAGCGGATCGCGTGAATATCTGTGCCATCGAAGGCGTGCTCTCAACAGGCAAGGCATAGGAACTGAGCGACTCTCTCGGTCGGCGCTGCATGGACATCCACCGCGCATTCCCAAGGCAGGCGACAGGCGTTCTTAAGCGCTAGACCGCCAGCTCATTTGGAAAATTCCGTGAAATTTGCTGCATGGCGCGCGCGAACCCAACCTGTCGGCACCTGCAAGAGCGAATTGCGGTCGCGCCTGATCAACGGCCCAGCACTGCAGACCTGGCTGCAGGGTAAATCCAAGTGCACCAATCGAGCCTGCCGCTAGTCCTATTCAGATATATCAAACCAGCACATGGAGGCAGGGACAGCATTCCCAGCGTCATTCAAGAAGTTGATGGCGCATAGGCGACACTCCCATCACCCTGCCCTACTGCCAGCGCGCGGACCGGCCTGGCGTTTCGATCGAGGATGAGGCTCTATGACAATCCACTCCGACAATCCGTATCTGAACGGCGAATATCCGTCCATCAATTCGCTGGCAGCTCTGGGTGATGGCCGATCGATCGCTGTAATCGGCCCGGATGGAGGTCTGGAATGGTTCTGCCCGGGCCGCTTCGACGCTGCGCCGTTGATTTGGCCGCTGCTTGACCGGGCCCACGGGGGGCGGCTGAGCCTCACGGCGTGCACCGGTGCATCGCCGCGAATGCGCTACTTGAGCGACACCGCAGTCCTGGAGCAGCGGTGGTCCAGCGCCAAAGGGGAAGCACGCGTGACGCTGTGCATGGTGTGGCCCGCGGACGACCATAAACAGAGCCTGCTGTGGTGTGTCGAAGGCATCTCCGGGGAGCTGGATTTTGAGCTGCTGCTTGAACCAGCGGCCGGCTTCGACGGACCTCCCGCGAACTGGTCGCTATCGGAGCCTGGACAGTTGCAAGCCGATCAGCCGCCGCTGCACATCAGCGCAGAGTTACCCATCGAGCGCTCCGGGAAAGGCTGGCGCGGCCAGCGTTCGGTAAAGGCCGGCGAACGTTTTACCGTGGCGCTCCACGTTGGGCTCGATTCCACACAGCCGACGCCGTTGTCGCCTGAGCAATGCCGGGCACACCTGGACAATACGCTTGAGGCTTGGCGGGCCTGGAGCGCCGGATTGCGCTGCCCCGACCCTCACCGTGAGCTGATCGTGCGCAGCGCCATCACCCTCAAGCTGTTGATCTATGAGCCTACCGGGGCCGTTGTCGCAGCAGGAACCACCTCATTGCCCGAGGCGCTCGGGGGTGAGCGTAACTGGGACTATCGCTACACCTGGTTTCGCGATGCAGGGCTGACACTGGCGACGTTGTTCAGCCTTGGCTGCCACAACGAGGCTCACCGATGGGCGCAATGGCTGGAAGACACCGTTGAGCGACACGGGATGCCGCTGCGGATCCTCTACACAGTAGACGGCCGACCGGCGCCGACAGAGCGCTGCGTCGAAGGGGCCGAGGGCTACGGTGGCTCCGCCCCGGTAAGAGTAGGCAACGCCGCCGATACGCAGCGCCAGCTGGATATTTACGGTGAGTTGCTCGAGTGCGTGCACATTTGCGACGAAATGGAGGCACCGGCACTTCGTGCGCATTGGCCGTACATGCGCACCGTAGCCGATTTTATCGCCGCGAACTGGCGCGAACCTGGCCAGGGTATCTGGGAAATGCGCAACCAGCCCCGCCAGCTCGTGCATTCCAAGGTCATGGCCTGGGCCGGACTGCAGCGGGCGTTATGGTTGCAGAGTCGGCACCAGCTCGAGGCCGATGTGCAAAGCTGGCGGCGTGAAGCCGAAGAAATTCACCAGCAGGTGCTACGCGAAGGTCTCAGCGCCGACGGCCGTCACTTCGTTCGCGCCTACGCTGAAAACGGCTTGGACGCAGCGCTGCTCTTACTGGCGCGCACCGGCTTCGTCAGCGGTGATGATCCATTGTTTCGCAATACCGTGGATGCCGTCCGCCAAGCCCTGGCAATCGAAGGGCAACCGTGGCTGCTGCGACGCTATGGCCTGGGCGATTCAGATGGGCTGAAAGCCCGCGAAGGCGCGTTTCTGATCTGCAGCTTCTGGCTGGTCGAGGCACTGGCGTCTACCGGCGCGCTTGCCGAAGCCGAGGCCATGTTTGAGCGGCTACGGGGCCTACAGGGCGAATTCGGTCTGTTTTCCGAAGAAATCGACCCGGTGAGCCAACGCCTGCGCGGCAACATTCCCCAGGCGTACTCCCATGTAGGCTTGATCAACTCCGCCCTGAGCCTGGCCATTCGGAAAACCAAGGAATAGAGGCTGCTTGAACCTGCAAAGGTGCCCGATGTGCATACCTTGCATCGGACTGGCTGAACCCGGACAGGTACAACGGGTCGGTTCCAGTAGCCCGTCTTAACTTCACTCGAGAGTTGCTAGATGGAAAACCAGGGAGAATATGAACGCCAGGGGGCGATGCATTCCGATCAGAGCATGGACGAGCACATGCAATTGATGGAGCATCGCCACCTGGCCACGATGTGGTGTCATTTCCTCAACGCGTTGCTGGGCTTCTGGCTGATCAGTGCGCCCTTTGTCTTCGGATACCTGACTATCGCCCCTGACGACCTTGACCTGGCTCGCCTGTCCGCTGAG
Source organism: Pseudomonas corrugata (assembly GCF_001269905.1). GTDB lineage: Bacteria > Pseudomonadota > Gammaproteobacteria > Pseudomonadales > Pseudomonadaceae > Aquipseudomonas > Aquipseudomonas corrugata. Next base: position 105,758 of record NZ_LHVK01000008.1, read on the forward strand.
CGCGAACTTCCGGACGTCGCCACGCGTGCCTGGATGATGACCTGGAACGATGTGGTCAGTGGCTCGCTGATCGTATTGTTCGCGCTGCTTTCGCTCAAGCGAGTCGGCTGGGCGAATTGGGCCAATACGCTCATGGGCCTATGGTTGATGAGCGCGCCGTTGCTGTTCTGGACACCCTCTGCTGCCAGCTATGGGAACGCCATATTGATTGGCGGACTGGTCATCACTTTTTCCGTGCTGGTGCCCATGATGCCGGGTATGAGCATGAGCGGCATGATGCAGAAAGGCGCCGTGCCCCCGGGATGGGATTACAACCCTTCGACCTGGCTGCAGCGCCTGCCGATCGCCGCGCTGGCCCTGATCGGAGTGCTGTTGGCACGCTACCTGGCTGCGTACCAGCTAGGCCACACCGCCAATGCCTGGGATCCGTTTTTTCCGGCGCCTTTCAAAAACCCGACGGTCAATGGAACAGAGGCCATCATCACCTCCGACATGTCGCGCCTCTGGCCTGTCTCCGATGCGGGCGTAGGCGTGCTTGCCTACATGATCGAATTGACCATGGCTGTGATGGGGGATGGTCGGCGCTGGCGCACAATGCCATGGATGGTCGCGGCTTTCGGCATAGTGGTAGTGCCACTGGGCTCGGTGAGCATCTTCTTCATCATCGCCCAGCCGATCATCATCGGCACCTGGTGCACCTTGTGCCTGATCCAGGCGCTGGCGATGCTGCTGATGATGCCTTACGCACTGGATGAGCTGGTCGCCATGGGGCAGTTTCTCAAGGATGCCAAGCGCCGTGGCAAGCCCATGTGGAAGACGTTCTTCAAGGGCGATGCCATGCAAGGCTGCCAGCAGGACGACACGCCCGAGTTCACAGGTAGCCTGTCCGGCATGGCACTCAAAGCATTGCGTGGCGTCAACGTGCCTTGGAGTCTGCTTTTGCTATGCGTGCTCGGCGTCTGGCTGATGTTCACGCGATTGATTTTCGGCACCACCAGTGCCATGGCCAACAGCGATCACCTCATGGGTTCATTGCTGCTCACCGTTACTGTATTGGCGCTGGCCGAAGTCGCCCGTCCCTTGCGCTTGCTCAACCTGCCAATCGGCGTCTGGCTGTTGGCTGCCCCTTGGCTTCTCGAAGGCGGTTCGACGGCTTCGACGGCTGGCAGCCTGATCGCAGGCGTGCTTGTCATCGTCCTCAGCCTGCCCCGAGGACCGATCCGCCACCGCTATGGTGGCTGGAACCGGTTGATCCGCTGACCTTTCCAGACCTCATAGAGCAGGAGTCGAATGCATGAACGAGCCAACCGTGGTCATCACTGGAGGGACTGCCGGCGTAGGCCGAGCGACGGCTGTGGTCTTTGCCCGCGCCGGTTATCGCGTGGCAGTGCTTGCCCGCGGCGAACAGGGTCTGGCTGACACCCGAGATGAGCTCAGTGGCATGGGCGCCACGGTACTGGCTATCCAGTGCGACATGGCAGATGCCGACGCAGTGAATCGTGCCGCCGAGCTTATCGAACAAACGCTCGGACCGATCGAAGTCTGGGTCAATAATGCGATGGTCACACTATTCGGTCCCCTATCGTCGCTCGAGGCCGCCGACATAGGCCAGGTCACCAACGTGACCTACATGGGCTTCGTCCACGGTACGCTCGCTGCGCTGCGTCATATGCGCAAGCGCGACCGCGGCACGATTATCCAGGTCGGCTCGGCCCTGTCCTATCGCGCGATCCCCATGCAGGCCGCCTATTGCGGTGCCAAATTCGCCATACGCGGGTTCACCGATTCATTGCGTAGCGAACTGATTCATGAAAAGAGCCACATCCGCGTGAGTATGGTGCAGTTGCCCGGCCACAATACGCCGCAGTTCGACTGGGCCCGTAATACCTTGTCCAAACGCCCCCAGCCTGTTCCGCCGATACACACGCCGCAAGTCGCCGCACGGTCAATCCTGCGCGCGGCAATTGATGCGCCACGGGAACTCTGGCTCGGCAAGGCGGCATTCCAGGCGATACTCGGCGGCATGCTAATGCCTGGGCTGCTCGATCGGATCACCGCTAAAAGAGCTTGGGACGGCCAACTCACCGATGAAGATGAAGAGCCCGGCCGACCGGACAATCTTTATAAGCCGGTCGATGGCTTGGCGCGTACCTGTGGGCGTTTTTCCGAACGCTCCGTCGACAAGGCGATGGGGCTCAGCAATGAGACAGTGGGCAAGTTGTTGGCTGTGACGGTTGCGATCATTGCAGTATCCGTCAGTGTAATCATTGCAATGACAGCGAGTTGAGGCAGGAAAATGGCGAGAGGCGCTCGTCGGAGCGCTTTGTGAAACCAGTTTTCATGAAAACTCTCTGAACAGATCCCCTCACCGTCCAGTCGTAACCCTTACCAGCGGTTCTTCACGCTATCGACACGGCGCAAGGGAGAAGGCATATGACGACTGTGGGCGACTTTCTGATTGAGCGACTTCATCAATGGGGCGTGACGCGCATTTTCGGTTACCCCGGAGATGGCATCAACGGTGTATTCGGCGCCATGCGCAGGGCACCGGACAAGATCGAATTCATTCAGTGTCGGCATGAGGAAATGGCTGCATTCATGGCCAGCGCTCACGCCAAATTCACGGGTGAATTGGGTGTCTGCATCGCAACCTCCGGGCCCGGCGCGTCACATCTTTTGACCGGCCTGTACGACGCGCGCATGGACCACATGCCTGTGCTGGCGATCACCGGCCAGCAGGCGCGTACCGCTCTCGGCGGCCATTACCAGCAAGAGCTTGACCTGGTCTCGATGTTCAAGGATGTGGCGGGCGCCTTTGTGCAGCAGGCCAGCGCGCCTTCCCAAGTCCGCCATCTGGTGGACCGCGCCGTCCGAACGGCCTTGGGCGAAAGGCGCGTCACAGCCTTGATCCTGCCCAACGACCTCCAGGACATGCCTTATGAGCCACCTGCACGTGCCCATGGCACCGTTCACTCCGGGACAGGATTCAGCCGGCCCAGAGTATTGCCATATGCCGAGGACCTGCAACGAGCCGCCGATGTGCTCAATGCAGGTAAGAAAGTCGCGATTCTGGTGGGGGCCGGGGCACTGCAAGCAAGCGATCAAGTCAGGGCCGTCGCAGAAAAGCTCGGCGCGGGCGTGGCCAAGGCCTTGTTGGGCAAGGCAGTACTTCCCGACATTTTGCCCTGGGTGACGGGCAGCATCGGCCTGCTGGGTACCGAGCCCAGCTACAAGTTGATGCAAGAGTGCGACACGCTTCTGATGATCGGTTCCGGATTCCCCTATTCCGAATTCCTGCCCAAGGAAGGTGATGCCCGCGGTGTACAAATAGACTTGAGTCCCGACATGTTGAGCCTGCGCTATCCGATGGAGGTCAACCTTACCGGGGATGCCGCTCAAACGCTGGATGCGCTGCTGCCTTTGCTCGAACACAAGACCGACCGCAAATGGCGCAGCAAGGTGGAACGCTGGCGCGGTGACTGGGACAAGACGTTGCAAAAGCGAGCATTGGTCAAGGCCGAGCCCATCAATCCTCAGCGGGTCGTGTACGAACTCTCCCCGCTATTGCCCGATGCCTCGATCGTCACCAGTGACTCAGGCTCCTGCGCCAACTGGTACGCCCGCGACTTGCAGATTCGCCCCGGCATGATGTGTTCGCTCTCGGGCGGGCTGGCGTCGATGGGCGCAGCGGTGCCTTATGCCATCGCCGCGAAATTCGCACACCCCGAGCGCCAGGTGATTGCGCTGGTTGGCGATGGCGCGATGCAGATGAACAATATGGCCGAGCTGATCACCGTCGCCAAATACTGGAAGCAATGGGCCAACGGTCGCTGGATATGCGCGGTATTCAATAATCAGGATCTGAATCAAGTGACCTGGGAACAGCGGGTCATGGAAGGCGACCCGAAGTTCTCCGCCTCGCAGGACATTCCGGATGTGCCCTACCATCTTTTCGCGATCTCCATCGGCTTGAAGGGCATTTATGTGGAGCGCGAAGAAGACATCGCAGGGGCCTGGGAACGGGCCTTGAGCAGCGACGTACCGGTGCTGATCGAGTTCAAGACCGACCCGAACGTTCCACCGCTCCCGCCCCATATCAAGCTTGAACAAGCGAAGAAGTTCGCCAGCACCTTGCTTGAAGGGGACCCGGACGAAGGCGGAATCCTCAAACAGACCGCCAAGCAATTGATCGGCAGTGTGCTGCCAGGCGGGAGCAAAGACTCATGACAAGACAAGCGGTGTTGCCGATAACGTCGGTCAACGCCCGGTCTTACAGGGTTCCCACTGGCGAGCATGAGACAGATGGCACATTGGGCTGGGATGACACCGGCGTCGTTGTTGTGCAAGTAACGGCCGGCGGCCACGAAGGGTTGGGCTACAGCTATACCGACCCACTCATGGCCCGGTTTGTGGTCCAGACCCTCAAGCCTTTGCTGCTCGGGGCCGACGCCTGGTCCATAGAAGCCCTGTTCGATCGTCTTCAGGCCCATGTTCGCAATCTGGGGCGCTCGGGCATGGCATCTGCTGCGATATCGGCAGTGGATGTCGCCCTGTGGGACCTGAAGGCCAAGGCACTGGACCTGCCGCTGGCCACTGTGCTGGGCAAGGTTCGCGACCGCGTACCGGTTTACGGCAGCGGAGGCTTTACCTCGCTCGATGCGCATCAGTTGACCGAGCAACTCGAAGGCTGGACCCAACGAGACGGTTGCACGCGGGTGAAGATCAAGGTCGGCAACGAGCAGTCTCGAGACCTGGAGCGGGTCAGGCTTGCCCGAAAGTCCATCGCCGATGCCGAGCTCATGATTGACGCCAACGGCGCCCATACGGTTCGCAGCGCGATCACTTTCGCCCACGCCGTGGCAGACCAGGGGGTGACCTGGTTTGAAGAGCCGGTGACCTGCGATGACCTTACCGGGCTCAAAGAGGTCCGCTCAGCCATGGGCGCGGCGGGATTTGCCATTGACATTGCCGCTGGTGAATACATCTGGACGCTGGATGACGCTCGTCGGCTGCTGCTGGCGGATGCGGTGGACGTGCTGCAGCTGGATGCCACGCGTTGTGGAGGCGTAACCGGCTGGCGGCGGATCACTGCGTTGGTCCCCGCCTTTCACCGCACCTGTTCGGCCCATTGTGCACCTGCCCTGCATCTGCACCTGGCTTGCGCCACGACCGGACTCGAAGACATCGAATGGTTCTGCGACCACGCCAGGATCGAATCCATGTTCTTCGACGCGGCGCCGCAAATACACGCAGGAAACATTGCCATCCAGGCTGACCGGCCAGGACATGGCCTGATCCTCAAGCATCAGAACGTCCGACGTTACGCGATCTGGGAGGGATGACATGGTTTCAGCCAGCACGCTCAAGGCCTTGGCGGCCGGTGCGGTAGGTGTCCTGGGCGTCGGGGCCTGGGTTTGGCAATCGCTGGAGGGTGACCGCAAAGGCCAGGCGCGCAAACATCGTCCGCCTGAAACGTCCCCTCACCTGTCGGCGGCCAGGCGCCTCAACCGCGGCGCAGGGATACTCGCCTTGTCGGTGGCAGCCGACAGTGCCCTGGAACACTACCGCGCAGATTTTCATAATCGTGCGATGTATACCCCCCTGGTCGCCTCGACCCTGGCATTTCTGGCCAGCGCCCATGGCTTGCAGGACCGGTCTGCGACGGCGCACCGCGTGCGCGATTCGATCTACGGTGCCGTCGTTCTGACAGGTTTGGCCGGTACAGCCTTTCATGTCTACAACGTCACTCGCAAAACCGGCGGGCTGAGCCTGGACAACCTGTTTTACGCCGCGCCACTTGGAGCACCGGCCGCGCTGATCCTTTCTGGCTTGCTCGGCAGTTATGGAGAGCGGGTCCGCGACGCGGCGAGCGACCGGTTACCGACGGTATTCGGCCTTCCCGCCGGCGAGGCAGTTGCGTTGCTGACCGTTGCGGGCCTGTTGGGCACCACCGCCGAAGCCGCATTGCTGCACCTGCGCGGATCGTTCCAGAACCCGGCGATGTATTTGCCGGTCACGCTTCCCCCGGCAGTCGCCGCGCTACTGACAGCCACCGTGGTGGAAGGTGACAGCAGACCTCGGCTGCGCTGGTTCTCTCGACTGGGCCTGCGCATGACAGCACTCCTCGGCATCATCGGCGCGTGCTTCCATGGCTTTGGCGTGCACCGCAATTTCGGCGGCTGGAAGAACTGGCGCCAGAACCTTCAGGCTGGACCGCCCATTCCGGCCCCGCCAAGCTTCACCGGCCTGGCCCTCGCAGGTCTGGCGGCGCACCGGCTGCTGGACGCCGAAGCTCACATGAAACAACGAGGCGGCGCATGAAATCCCGATACCCCGGCTACGACGTGATGCAAAAACGTCATGGCCCTTCGTGGAACGACGCCACGCGCAGCGTCATTGATCAGCGACTGGCGTTGCCGGCCCTGCCGCGTTTTTTCAATGAAGCCCAGTGGCGCACCCTCCAGGCACTGTGTGGGTGCGTGCTGCCGCAACCTGACAATCGTGAGCCTGTTCCAGTGGCGGCGATGGTCGACGACAAGCTTTATAAAGAACGCGGCGACGGCTTCATCGATACGCGCTTGCCACCCCCCGCCCAGGCGTGGTGCATGGGCCTGGCTGCAATAGACGCCGAAGCCCTGGCCCGCCAGGGTGTCCCGTTCGCTCAACTGTCGACGCAGGATCAAAGGTCAGTGATCACGGCCATCGAACAGGGCTCCGTGATGGCGACGGCTTGGAAGGATCTGCCCAGCCAATTGCTGTTTCGCTCGCGCTTGATGCACGACATCGCCAGCGCCTACTACAGCCACCCGACTGCGTGGAGCGAGGTCGGCTTCGGCGGGCCGGCCAGCCCTCGAGGGTATGTGCGTTTGGGCCCGGATCGTCGGGATGCGTGGGAAGCAGTGGAGCTCAAGGACACGCAGGTGGTGCGAATCACTGAGGCAAACCGCAATGTCAGATGACTACTTGCTCGATGCACTGCATTCCCCACGGGGGATCAATGGTCGGGCGCCCGACGTGTTCAGGCCGGGCGGTTGGGTGCCCATGCAAGAACACCGTCACGAGGAGCAGATCGATTTTGCCATTGTCGGCACTGGAGCCGGCGGGGGGACACTGGCGTGCCGTCTGGCACAGGCGGGATTTTCAGTGGTGGCATTCGATGCCGGTGCCTGGTGGCGACCACTGGAAGAATTTGCTTCGGATGAGGCGCATCAGCAGAAATTATTCTGGCTCGACGACAGGCTCAGTGCAGGCCGGAACCCGATCAAACTCGGCTCGAACAACAGCGGCAAGGCCGTGGGCGGCAGCACGGTGCATTTCGCCATGGTGTCGCTACGGTTTCGTCCAGAGTGGTTCAAGTCGCTTTCGCTATTGGGCTATGGCGCCGACTGGCCCATCGACTGGAGAGAGATGTGGCGGTACTACGCAGAAGTCGAACAGATGCTCAAGATCTCCGGGCCCATGCGCTATCCCTGGGGTCCCCGCCGCCCGCGCTACCCGTACCGTCATCACGAGTTGAATGCGGCTGGGCTGGTGCTGGCGCGGGCTTGTGAAGCAATGGGCGTGGACTGGTCCCCCACGCCGCTGGCAACGCTGTCGGCCCCCCGTGAACAGGCTCCACCCTGTGTATATCGGGGTTTCTGCGTCAGCGGTTGCTCCACCAATGCCAAGCAAAGCGTATTGAACACCTGGATACCCGAAGCGGTGGCAGCAGGCGCTGAAATTCGTGATCTGGCGATGGTGGGACGCATCGAGACCGATGCCCGCGGACGAGCATCGGGGGTGCACTTTCATCGCCAAGGCGCATGGCACTTTCAGCGTGCCCGCCATGTGATCGTGGCCGGTTATGCAATCGAGACCCCTCGCCTGCTGCTGAACTCGGCAAACGCCCGTTTCCCCGATGGCCTGGCGAACAGCTCGGGGCTGGTAGGCAAGTATCTGATGGTGCAATCCAATCAGGCCGTATGGGGCGAGATGCCCGAAGAGGTGCGCTCATACAAAGGCCCTCCATCGCTGGCCATCAGCGAGCACTGGAACTACGAAGATCGTCACAAGGATTTCCATGGCGGCTATGCATTCATGAGCCAGGGGCCCCTGCCGATGGCCTGGGCAGCCGTTCAGGCGGGGCGAGGCCTGTGGGGCGAAGAGCTGCTTCGGCAGATGCAGCACTATAATCACCTGGCCGGTTTGAAGATTGTCGGAGAAACACTGCCTCAGTTGTGCAACCACGTGAGCTTGAGCGACCGTCTGGACAAATACGGGCTTCCTATAGCAAAAGTGGACTTTTCCTACTGCGAGAACGACAAGCGTCTGATCGAGCATGCCCTGAATTTCATGCAGTCGGGCCTGGAGGCCGCGGGTGGGCGTCAGGTGTGGCAGGAAACCGACGACACTTGCCACCTCAATGGCACCGCTCGAATGGGATTTTCCCGCCAAGACAGCGTGGTCAATGCAGACTGCCGCAGTTGGGACATTCCCAACCTGTGGGTATGCGACGGCTCGGTATTCCCAACGGTGGGGGGCGTCAATCCCTCATTGACCATACAGGCCATTGCTTGCCGCACTGCCGACCGGATCAAGGCCCTGGCCGAACGCGGAGACCTTTGACAAAACGCCTTTGCCCCGGCATATGGCCGGCAAAGCGGGTCTTCGGTTGCGCAGGCTGGCAACGACGGTGTGGGTACGCACACGTGCCGCAGGTTTGCGGCATAGAGATCCGGCAAAGTCGTGTTGGCTCAAAATGTCCAGGATCCGATCACAATTGTGAACACCCGATCAAAATCCCGTTAGTCGCCACCCCCCGCCATGCATTAAAGTAACGCCCCCAGCCCCGGCGTTATCCGAACGCCCTGGGCCACCCTTTCCAGGAACCGTCACCGATGGAACATCGTGAAGCGCTGCTGGCGCTGCGAACCTTTCTTTCAACGCAGATCCTCGGCCAGGAAAAACTCATCGAGCGCCTGCTCATCGCCCTGCTCGCCGACGGCCACATGCTGGTGGAGGGCGCGCCGGGCCTGGCTAAGACCAAGGCCATCAAGGAGTTGGCCGAAGGCGTCGAAGCGCAGTTCCACCGCATCCAGTTCACCCCCGACCTGCTGCCCGCCGACATCACCGGCACGGAAATCTACCGCCCGGAAACCGGCAGCTTCGTGTTCCAGCAGGGGCCGATCTTCCATAACCTGGTGCTGGCGGACGAAATCAACCGTGCCCCGGCCAAGGTCCAGTCGGCCTTGCTCGAAGCGATGGCCGAGCGGCAGGTCAGCGTCGGACGCAGCACCTATGAGCTGTCGCCGCTGTTCCTGGTCATGGCCACGCAGAACCCGATCGAGCAGGAAGGCACTTATCCGCTGCCCGAAGCCCAGCTCGACCGGTTCCTGATGCACGTCAAGATCGGTTTCCCGGATGCCGCGGTGGAACGCCGCATCCTGCAGCAGGCCAGGGGCGAAGCGCTGCACGGCGAAACCACGCCGGAGCGGCGGGTGAGCCAGCAGGCGATCTTCTCCGCCCGCAAGGAAATCCTCGGCCTGTACATGGCCGACGCCGTGGAGGAATACCTGGTGCAACTGGTCATGGCGACCCGCACCCCGGCCAAGTTCGACCCGGAGCTGGCCGAATGGATCGCCTACGGCGCCAGCCCACGGGGTTCGATTGCCCTGGATCGCTGCGCCCGCGCCCACGCCTGGCTGGCCGGACGTGACTTCGTCAGCCCGGAAGACATCCAGGCCGTGCTGTTCGACGTGCTGCGCCATCGCATCATCCTGTCGTTCGAAGCGGAAGCCGCGGGCATCGATCAGGACCGGGTCGTGCAGCGGATCCTCGACGTCGTCGCTGTCGCTTGAGCATGAGGTCATGAATAACCCACTGGCGCCCACACCGGGCATCCGCGTCAGCCTTTCGGAGCTGATCGAGATGCGCCATCGCGTGCGCGAAGTGCAGTTGTTTTCGACACCGGGCCAGCGCAGCCCGTTGATCGGCCTGCATCACTCCAAGCTGCGCGGACGCGGGGTAGACTTTGACCAGGTGCGGGTCTACCAGGCCGGCGACGATGTACGCACCATCGACTGGCGCGTCACCGCCCGGACCCAGGAGCCCCATACCAAACTGTTCCATGAAGAACGGGAACGGCCGATCTTCATCATGATCGAACAGAGCCATCGCCTGTTCTTCGGCTCGGGGCAAGTATTCAAGTCGGTGCTTGCCGCCCAGGCCGCCAGCCTTATCGGCTGGGCAGCGCTGGGGCATAACGATCGGGTGGGTGGGCTGGTGTTCGGCAACAACACCCATTACGAGGTCAAGCCAAGGCGCAGTAAGCAGAGCCTGCTGCAACTGCTCAATCGCCTGGTGCGGGTCAACCAGTCGCTGCACACCGAAAGCGAGCCGGACCGCGATTCATTCGGCGTTGCCCTGCGCCGGGCCCGCGAGGTGCTGCGCCCCGGCAGCCTGGTCATTGTGATCTGCGACGAGCGTGCGCTGTCCGACAGCGCCGAGCAGCAACTGAGCCTGCTGTCCCGTCATTGCGACCTGTTGCTGCTGCCGCTGTCGGACCCGCTTGACCACGCCCTCCCCGCTGCCGGATTGCTGCGCTTCACCCAACGTGGCGCGCAGCTGGAACTCGATACCTTGAACCTCGAACTGCGCCAGGCCTATCGGGCGCAGGCCGAAGCACGCCAGGCACGCTGGGAGTGGCTGGCGCAGAAGCTGCGAATCCTGATGTTACCCCTCAGCACCCAGGGTGACATGGTCGAACAACTGCGCGACTACCTGAATCCCGGCCGGGCGGGGAAAAGCCGATGAGCAGCCTTGATCAGTTGCAGCCGCTGATAGCCCCCCCTCCCGTCGGTTTCTGGCCTCCAGCGCCCGGCTGGTGGCTGCTGCTGGTGCTGTTGCCGTTACTGGGGCTGGGCTTGTGGCAATTGCGCCGGTTCCTGCCCATCAAGCGCACCAGTGTCCGCGCCGAGCAACCTCTGGACCCGGTGCGCCTCGCCGCCCTGGCCGAACTCGCACTCCTGCCCAAACCCTATGACGGCGCGCCGGCCGGTGCCTGGCTGCAGCAACTCAACGGGCTGCTCAAGCGCCTGTGCCGCAACCACTACCCCTACAGCCAGAGCCACACCCTCAACGGGCGGAAGTGGCTGGCCTTCCTGGATAACCGTTGCCCGGCGGCCGGGCTGACCCGTTGGATGGTGCTGGTCGAAGGTGCGTACAAGCCCGAATGCAAGCTGGATGACAAGGCCATCGCCGGCCTGACCCAAGCCGTTGAAATCTGGATTCGCAAGCATGTTTGAATTCGCCTGGCCGTGGATCTTCGCCCTGTTGCCGCTGCCCTGGCTGATGCGCCTGGTGCTGCCGGCGGCCGACAGCGGCGAGTCGATGCTCAAGGTCAGCTTCCTGGAGGACCTGGAAGGCCTCGTCGGGCGTCGGGCCCGGGCCAGCCTGCCGAGCTGGCGTCAACAGGCGCCCTTCATCCTGCTCTGGCTGCTGTTGCTGATCGCCGCCGCCCGCCCGCAATGGTTGGGCGAGCCGCTGCCAATTGCCGCCAGCGGCCGTGACCTGCTGGTGGCGGTGGATGTCTCGGGTTCCATGGACTTTCCCGACATGCAGTGGAAGGACGAAGAAGTCAGCCGCCTGGCGCTGGTCCAGCACATGCTCGGGGACTTTCTCGAAAGCCGCGAAGGCGATCGGGTCGGCCTGATCCTGTTCGGCAGCCAGGCCTATCTGCAAGCGCCGCTGACATTCGATCGCCGCACGGTACGGCGCTGGCTCGACGAAGCGCGCGTCGGCATTGCCGGCAAGAACACCGCCATCGGCGACGCGATTGGGCTGGCCCTCAAACGCCTGCGCCAGCGCCCGGCCCACAGCCGCGTGCTGATCCTGGTCACCGACGGCGCCAACAACGGTGGCGAGATCGACCCGCTGACCGCCGCCCGGCTGGCTGCCGACGAAGGCGTGAAGATTTATCCCATCGGCATCGGTGCCGATCCGGAACAAAGCGGCACTGCGGGTTTTCTCGGCGTCAATCCGAGCCTGGACCTTGACGAGCCAACACTCAAGGACATCGCCCAAGCCACGGGCGGCCGCTACTTTCGCGCCCAGGATGGTGAGCAACTGCTTGCGATCAAGACCACCCTCGACCAGCTCGAACCGGTGGCCCAGCAACCGACCCAGGCGCGCCCCGCCCAGGCGCTCTATCAATGGCCGCTGGCCGTTGCGCTGCTGTTGAGCGTGTTGCTGGTGGCCCGGGAGCGCTGGCCGGACAACCCGTTGCAGCGCCTGTTCACCCAGCCCCTTTTCCAACCAGCGCACCCCACCGAATGGCGTCAACGCCTCAAACGCCTGCGTTTGCGGAGGCGTCGATGAGCGCTTTCTGGCCTCACTGGCTACGCCCCGCTTTCGTGTTGCTGCTGCCCCTGCTGGGCTGGTTGCTCTGGCAGCTGTGGCATCGGCAGAAACGGGTAGGCCGCTGGCAGATGATCCTGCCCCCGGCGTTCCATGCCGTGCTGCTCAGTGGCGGCAGCGGCCGGGAAAGCCGGCTGCCCTGGATCGCCTTGGGCCTGGGCTGGTTGCTGATGGTGCTGGCATTGCTGGGGCCAAGCTGGGCGCGGGTCGAGCAGACCAGCCAGAAACCCGCCGACCCGCTGGTGGTGGTGCTGGAACTGACGCCAGAGATGCTCGCCACCGACGTTCCACCTACACGCCTGGAGCAGTCCCGGCGCAAGCTGTTGGACCTGCTGCATAACCGCAGCGATGCGCAGACGGCGATCATTGTCTATGCCGGCAGTGCCCATACGCTGGTCCCACTGTCCGACGACCTGTCCACCAGCACCAACCTGCTCGAAGCACTGACACCTTCGATCATGCCGCAAAGTGGTCATCGCGCCGACCTGGCGATCAACAAGGCCATGGCCCTGCTGGAGCAGGGCGGGCTGGGCCATGGCCGGATCCTGTGGATCGGCTCATCGTTGAACGAGCAGGAACGCCAAGGCATTCACCTGGTGCTTGAAGGTTCCGCCACGCGTTTGTTGATGCTCGGCATCGGTACCCGGGAAGGCGCGCCGGTGGCCCAGGACGATGGTAGCTATCTCAAGGATGAGCAAGGTGCGATCCTGGTGCCGCGCCTGGACAGCCAGAGCCTCAAGTCCTTCGCCAGTGAGCTGGACGGTCGCTATCGCCCGGCGCGCCTGGACGACAGCGACCTGAAAGGCCTCGGCCTGCTGGCCGGCCCGCGCCATCTACGCAGCGACGGCCAGACCCTTCGGCTGGACACCTGGGCAGACCAGGGCTATTGGTTGCTCCTGCCGCTGTTGCTGCTGGCCGCCTGCGCCGGACGCCGGGGCTGGTTGTTCTGTCTGCCATTGCTATTTTCCTTGCCGCAGACCGGTCATGCCTTCGAATTCCAGGACCTGTGGTTGCGCCCCGACCAGCAAGGCCTGCATCTGCTGAAGCAGAAGCGCCCCGCCGAGGCCGCCGAGCACTTCGAGGACAGCCAATGGCAAGGGGTCGCCTTGTATGAAGCGGGCGCCTACGGCGAAGCCGCCCGACGTTTTGCCGAGGGCAGCGACGCCCGAGCGCATTACAATCGGGGCAACGCGTTGGCCAGAAGTGGCGAATTGGAGGCCGCGCTGGATGCGTATGAACAGGCCCTGGAATTGCAACCGGACCTGCGCCCGGCGCAAACCAACAAGGCCCTGGTGGAAAGCCTGTTGAAGGAGCAGGCTTCGCCGCCGGATGAACCCGAGCCTGCCGAAAGCGAGGAGTCGGGCCCCCCAGAGCAATCGCCAAGCGCCGGTGCGCCCCCCCAGTCTTCGCAGACCGAATCGACCCCTGCCGAAGCCGCCACGGCACTGGATGAAACCCAGGCGTCCCACAAGCCTGCGACGGGCGCCCAGGACGTACCGGGCAGCGAATTGCCCGATGAACAGACCACCACACCCCCGCTGCGCCCCGCCGCCGGCCAGCGCAACGAAGAAGAAGAGCATCAGGCGCTGGAGCAATGGTTGCGCCAGATCCCGGATAACCCGGGGGAACTGCTCAGGCGAAAATTCTGGTATGAACAGCAAAGCCATCAGGCCCAGGGAAAAACCCAATGATCCGCTTCACCGCCCAGTTCCTTGCCCTGCTGTTCTGGATGGGCGCCGCCCAGGCTGCACAGTTGACGGCCAGCGTGGATCGCAGCCGCCTCAACTCAGGGGAAACGGTGGAACTGACCCTGGAATCCAACGACGCCACGCTGTTCGGCAAGCCGGACCTGAGTTCGCTGCAGTCGTTATTCGATGTGCGCGGCACCCGCCAAGTCAACCAGTTGACCACCCTGGATGGCGAAAACCGCGCCACCACGCGCTGGATCGTAACCCTGCTGCCACGCCAGAGCGGCACCGTGATCATCCCCGCCGTGCATTTGGGCGAAGTGGCCAGCCAGCCGATAACGCTGCAAGTGATCGAAAGCGAAACCCGCAATGCGGCCGGGACCCTCGCACCGATATTCATCGAAGCCAGCCTCGACCAGAGCCATGTGTATGTGCAGGCCCAGGCGATCCTGACCCTGCGCATCTATCATTCGGTGTCGCTGTACGACGACAGCAGCCTGACGCCCCTGCACATTCCCGACGCACGTTCCGAACAGTTGGGTGAGTCCCGCACCTATGAGAAAGTCATCAACGATGTGCGCCACGGCGTGATCGAACTGCGTTACGGCATCTATCCACAGCGCAGTGGCGAACTGACGATCCCGGCCCAGACTTTCAGCGCCACCCTGGTCGAGCCCGTGGCCAAGGACGCCACATCGTCGGGGGCGAAACCCGGCCAGTTGATGCACGTCAGCTCGACGCCACTGCTGTTGACCGTCGATCCCAAGCCGGCCAGCTACCCGGCCGATGTGCCCTGGTTGCCGGCACGCAGCTTGTCCTTGAGCGAAAGCTGGAGTCCGGAACCGACCCATAGCCAGGTGGGTGATTCCCTGACCCGCAGCCTGACCCTTGAAGCCGAAGGTCTGGCCAGCGCCCAACTGCCACCGTTGCCGGCCACTGAAATCAGCGGTCTGCGGCGCTATCCCGATCAGCCGGTGCTGAGCAGCCGCAGCAGCGAACGCGGACTGGTGGGCAGCCGTGAAGACCGCGAGGCGCTGGTGCCAAACCGCAGCGGCACCATCGAGCTGCCGCCCGTTGAGGTGATCTGGTGGAACACCCGGGAAAATCACCTGGACCGCACCAGTCTTCCGGCGCGAACCCTGCAAGTGGCAAACAACCCGAGCCTGATGGTGGATACGCCAACGGGTACGCCCCAGATCGTGACCACCGTCGACAACGAAGCCTTGTGGTACTGGCAACTGAGCTCGTTCCTCCTGGCCTGCACGACACTGCTCGGCTTCGGCTTGTGGTGGCGCGCCCGCTCGCAGCCGGCGATCCTGCGCGCGGCCCAGGCCGGACCGAGCCCACGCACCTTGCTGGACGACCTCAAGCGTACCTGCCTGGCCAACGACCCCCATGCCACCCGTCAGGCACTCGACGCCTGGGCCCGTCAGCAGCCGGAAACCCTGGCCGACATGGCGGCGCGCTTCGTCCCCCTGTCCGACGCCCTGGATGGCCTCAACGGCGCGCTCTACAGCGAAACCGGCCAGCACTGGCAGGGCGAAGACCTGTGGCGCGCCATTCGGGCCATTCCCGCCGCGGAGCGCTCCCAGGACCCGTTGGGTGACAGTGGGTTGCCACCGCTCTACCCGAAATAATCCCCAGCCCTTGTGGCGAGGGGATTTATCCCCGCTGGGCTGCAAAGCAGCCCCAGAACAGGCGACTCAATCTGTCTGATACATCGAGGTGTCAGGTTTAGGGCCGCTTCGCAGCCCAACGGGGATAAATCCCCTCGCCACAGGATCGGTTGTTCCCAGTAAACTCAGCATCCTTTCAGCCGCCCTTTTTTCACGCGGCCATCACCTGTTTTCTGGAGTTTGCCTTGCGTCTGTTCCACACCTCCGACTGGCACCTGGGGCAAAATCTGCACGGCCAGGAGCGCGATTTCGAACACGCGTGCTTCCTCGAGTGGCTGCTGCGCCAGTTGGCCAGCGAAAAGCCCGATGTCCTGCTGATTGCCGGCGATATCTTCGATACCGTCAACCCGCCGGTCAAAGCCCAGGAGCGACTGTACGACTTCATCGTCAGCGCCCACGAACAACACCCCAACCTGACCATTGTGATGATCGCCGGCAACCACGATTCCGGCTCTCGGATCGAGCTACCCGCGCCGTTGATGCGACGGCTGCGTACCCACGCCCTCGGCCGGGTGTTGTGGCTGGACGACGGGCAACTGGACGTCGAACGCCTGCTGCTGCCGTTGCCCGATGCCAAGGGCAAGACCAGGGCCTGGTGCCTGGCCCTGCCGTTCCTGCGCCCCGCCGAAGTGACCGGCGCGCAACTGGGCGATGACTACCTGCGGGGCATCGGCCAGGTCCACGAATGGCTGATCGCCGCCGCCAACGGCAAGCGCAAGAAGGGCCAGGCATTGATCGCCATCAGCCATGCGCACATGGCCGGCGGTTCGGTGTCCGAGGACTCGGAGCGCAGCCTGATCATCGGCAACGCCGAAGCCCTGCCCGCCAGCCTCTTCGGCCCGAGCATCAGCTACGTCGCCCTCGGCCACTTGCACAAACCGCAAAAGGTCAACGGCGAAGAACGCATCCGCTACAGCGGCTCGCCGATTCCGCTGTCCTTCTCGGAAATCGGTTACAAGCATCAGATCCTCGACGTCACCCTGGACGGCGATACCCTGGTCAAGGTCGAGCCACGATTGATTCCCCGGGCCGTCAATCTGCAACGCCTGGGCCCGGCGCCACTGGCCGAGATCCTCGGGCAGCTCAAGGACCTCCCGGACATCGACCTGCTGGCCGACATCCAGCGGCAGCCCTGGTTGGAAGTGCGGGTGCGCCTCGACGAGCCACAACCGGACCTGCGCAATCAGGTGGAAGCCGCACTGCAAGGCAAAGCTGTGCGACTGGTGCGGATCGCCGCCGAATACGCGGGCCACGGCAGTGCCGGGAGTACCGATGACGACGCAGCCTTGATCGAACTGGATCAACTGAGCCCACAGGAACTGTTCAGCCGGGCCTGGCAGGACACCTATGGCAACGAAGTGGATGAGCAGACCCTCAAGGATTTTGCCCTGCTGCTGCAGGACGTTCAGATGGAGGGCGAGCAACCATGAAGATCCTCGCGATCCGCCTCAAGAACCTCGCCTCCCTGGCTGGCCCTTTCGACATCGACTTCACCGCCGAACCCCTGGCCAGCGCCGGCCTGTTCGCCATCACCGGCCCCACCGGCGCCGGCAAAAGCACCTTGCTCGATGCCCTGTGCCTGGCGTTGTTCGGTGCTGTGCCGCGCCTCAACCACACTGGGCGCGATGCCAAGGTGCCGGACGCCGACGGGGAAATCGCCACCGGGGACCCACGCACATTGTTGCGCCGCGGTACCGGCGATGGCTACGCCGAGGTGGATTTCCGCGGCATCGACGGGCGCCGTTATCGTGCCCGTTGGGAGGCCAATCGCGCTCGGGAAAAGGCCGGCGGCAAGTTGCAGGCCAGTCGCCAGAGCCTGCGGGACCTGGACAATGACCAACTGCTGGCAAGTCAGAAAGGCGAGTACAAGGCTCAGCTCGAAGCTGCCTTGGGCCTGAACTTCGAGCAGTTCACCCGTGCCGTGTTGTTGGCCCAAAGTGAGTTCAGCGCATTTCTCAAGGCCGATGACAACGACCGCAGCGAACTGCTGGAAAAACTCACCGACACTGCCCTGTACACCCGCCTCGGCCGCCGCGCATTCGACAAGGCCAAGCTGGCCAGGGAAAACCACAAGCATTTACAGGACCAGGCCACCGGCGTCACCCCGCTGTCCCCCGAGGCCCGGGCCGAGTTGGACACGCGCTTCAACGAAGCCCAGCAACAGCTCAAGACCCAACAGGCCCAACTCAAGCAGCTGGAGCTGCAACACACCTGGCTCAAGGACCTGCACCAATTGCAGGAAGCGCACGCCAGCGCCGCTGAACAACTGCAACAGGCCGAGGCCGACTGGAACACCCTGGCGCAAGAGCGCCTGAAACTGACCCGCCTGGAGCAACTGGCGCCCCAGCGCCATCAGTTCATCCGCCAGGCGGAACTGACCCGGCTCCTGGCGCCTCTAGCGATACAGATCCGGCAGCTAGGCCAGCAGCAGATCGACCTGAATGAACAACAGGCAGAACTGGAAAAAGCCCTGGCCGCAGCACAACAGGCACTGGCCTCAGCCCGTCAACAAAACACCGACAACGCGCCGTTGCTACGCAAGGCCTTTGAAGAGCAGAACACCCTCGCCCGCCTGATCACGGAAGCCAATCAGGGGGGCGAGCGCCAGGCGCAGGCGCAATTGGCCTGCACGGATGGCCAGCGTACCATCGACACCCTGCTCGAACAGCAGAACCAGGTGGCCGCGCGCCTGGCGCGCATCGCCACCGAGCTTGAGCAAAGCACCCACCTCGCGCCGCTGAGCGATGCCTGGAAGGCTTACCGTGATCGCCTCCAACAGTTGATGCTGATCGGCAACCGCTTGAACAAGGGCCAGGCCGAACTCGCTACGCTGGAACACAGCGCCACGCGCGCGGCCGAGGAGTTGGTAGCCCGTCGGCAAGAGCTCGAAGTGCTTTACAAGGAGGCCGGCGCCGAACCCGAAGCCGTGTCCGAACAGATCCAACTGCTCGGCACTCTGCTGCAAGACAATCGCAAGCAACAACGGGCCTTCGAAGACCTCACGCGGTTGTGGGCCAGCCAGCAAGAGCTGGACAAACGTGGCACCGAGCTTGAACAACGCCAGCAACAGGCGTTGCAGGAGCGCGACCGACTGGTGCGCGAAGGCGGCGAAGCCAAGGCCGAGCTGGCGGTTGCCGAACAGACCCTGACGGTGACCCGCGAACTGCTGGCGCGCCAACGACTGGCCCGCAGCGAAAGCGTCGAACACTTGCGCGCGCAGCTACAGGACGAGCAGCCTTGCCCTGTGTGCGGCAGCGTCGAGCATCCTTATCATCAGCCAGAAGCGCTGCTGCAAAGCCTCGGACGCCACGATGAAAACGAAGAGGCCAGCGCCCGCAGCGCCGTCGACCTGCTCAATGAAAAAGTCATCGACCTGCGTGCGCAGTACAGCGGTGTCATAGCCCAGCTCAAGGAGCTGAAACAACAGCAGGAACAGCTGGCAGCCCAGCAACAGGATCTGACCCCCAGCCTTGAAGCCCATCCGCTGTCCGCGCAACTACTGGCGCAAGATGCCGCCAGGCGCGACGCCTGGCTGGCCCAGCAGAACACCCAACTGCATCAGCGCATCAACCAGGACGAACAACGACAAGCAGCCCTTCTGACCCTGCAACAGGACGCCGCACGCCTGTCCCAACACCTGCGTAACGCTGAAACGGCGAGCCAACAGGCGTCACTGCACTTGAGCAATCAGCAACAGGAATTGGACCGGGATCGGCAACGCCTGGACGATGAGCTGAGTCACTTCAGCAGCCTGTTGCCAGCGCAGACCTTGCAAGCCCTGCGCACCGAGCCCGCCGCGACCTTCATGCAGCTCGACCAGCAGATTGCCCAACGCCTGGAGCAATTGGAACAGCAGCGTGACGAACTCAGCGAACAGCTCGAACGCCAGCAGACCCTGGAAAAGGAACGAGACCGTCAACAGACCCGCGTCCAGCAACTGGAGTCGGCGCAACAACAACTCAAGGGCCTGACCGAACAACAGCAGGCCTGCCACCAAACCCTCGCGCAACTGCTCGGCGAACATGGCAGCGCAGAACAGTGGCAGCAACAACTCGACCAGGCCCTGGAACAGGCGCGCACAACCGAAACAGCGGCCAATCAGCAACTGCACGAATTGCGCAACAGTCTGGTGCAACTGGCTACCGAACTCAAAGCCCGGCAGGAGCAGGCGCACGCCCTGGATTCTGAATACCAGGCCCTGGCCGCTGGCATCGCGCAATGGCGCACTTCCCATGCGGAACTGGACGACGCTTCCCTCGAAGCCCTGCTCGCTCTCGATGAGCAACAGGTCGGCCAGTTGCGCCAGCGATTGCTCAGCAGTGAAAAGGCCATTGAGCAGGCCCGCGTATTGCTGACCGAACGGGAACAGCGCCTGCAGAATCATCAGGCCCAGCACAACGGCAACCTGTTGCCCGAACAACTGGCCGAGGCCCTCGCCCAACTGCAACAGCAATTTTCCGCCAGCGAACAACGTTGCGCCGAGCTGCGTGCCGAACAGGCAGAAGACCAACGCCGACAGAACGCCAACCAGGCCCTGGCCCTGCAAATCGAGCAAGCCTATACCGAGTATCAGCGCTGGGCCCGGCTGGATGCGCTGATCGGTTCGGCCACTGGCGACCGCTTCCGCAAACTGGCCCAGGCCTACAACCTCGATTTGCTGGTGCACCACGCCAACGTCCAGTTGCGGCAACTGGTGCGCCGCTACCGGCTCAAGCGCGGCGGCAGCATGCTCGGGCTCCTGGTGCTGGATACGGAAATGGGCGATGAACTGCGTTCGGTGCATTCACTGTCGGGGGGCGAAACCTTCCTGGTCTCCCTTGCCCTGGCGCTGGGCCTGGCGTCGATGGCGTCCAGTACGCTGAGGATCGAGTCGCTGTTCATCGACGAAGGCTTTGGCAGCCTCGACCCCGAGTCCCTGCAACTGGCAATGGACGCCCTCGATGGCTTGCAGGCCCAGGGTCGCAAGGTCGCGGTGATCTCCCACGTGCAGGAAATGCACGAACGGATCCCGGTGCAGATTCGGGTCCAGCGTCAGGGGAATGGGTTGAGTACGGTGGAGGTCAAGTAGGACTGCTGAACACCTGTGGACCTTGTGGGAGCGAGCCTGCTCGCGATGGCGGTGGGTCAGCTTGCATCAAGGTTGACTGTACCGCCGCTATCGCGAGCAGGCTCGCTCCCACAGGATTTGTGGCTTGACTGCTTCGATCAGTCTTGAAGCAAACTCAGTAATCGCTCACGCGCCGCTTCCGGCTCGCCCGGCACGGGCTGGGCAGCCGAGACAATCGGGGTGGAATAGAGAAACAGCAGCATCATTGCCAGACGCATCGCCATGGTGTCGATCCTTATGGAAGAAAGGAGTCAATTTTTCAGCGTCAAATTTAAACACATGGCTATGTGATATTACAGTGGGTTTTTCAGAACACGCTGAAGCGCCTGATGAAAATGACGAAGCCTGCGATCTTTTCTCTCCCTGTCGAGACGAAAAGATCGCAGGCTTCAGTCGTTCCGGCGCGCTCAGTGCTGGGTCTTGTGATCCAGGGCTGCGTAGAAGTTGGCGCTCTGTTGCAGGTATTTCTCGGTGTAGCTCTGGGTACGATTCTTCTTGTCGCTGATCTCGATGCTGGCATTGGCCGGCAGCGCCACGGTGGCGGAGATGGCGGAAGCGGCGATAATGGAGAAGAGGTTCAGGTTCATGGCGGTATTCCTCGGATTCAGTTGGCTGTCTTGCCCGGTCGGGCCGTGAAGCAAACTTACGCGCCGAGGCGTCTCGTCTAGAAATGCTTTGCAATGCTAGCGAATATCAGTCCCGTTGATATAACCGCACAGGCCCCGAAAAACGGGGCCTGTGACCTATTGACGCTGGATGAACTTGACATCGCTCGGTGCATCCATCGGCAACTTCTGCACCGGCTTACCCAGCAGGCCGGTCTTTGGATCACGTTCGAACACCACGATCTGATTGCTCTTCTGATTGGCAACCAACAGGAATTTCCCGCTCGGATCGAGGCTGAACTCCCGCGGATGATCGCCTTCCACGGAGCGGCGTTGCAGTTCTTTCAGCGTGCCGGCAGCCGGGTCGATGGCAAATACCAGCACTTCGTTGCTGGTGCCACGGTTGCTGACATACAGGAACCTGCCATCCTTCGAGGCATGCAATGCCGCAGCCGCCCTCGCCGGCTGAGGCTTGCCCGCCGCCAGGTCAACCAGTTGGCGCTGGACCAGGCGACCGTCCTGGTAATCGAACACCGCCACTTTCGCGGTCATTTCCAGGGTCAGCCAGGCGTGCTTGCCATCGGCGCTGAACAGCAGGTGGCGCGGTCCGCTGCCGGGCGGCAGTTGCACGAACGCCGGGTCGGCAGCAGTCAGCGGCAGCTCGGGATTGGCCTTGGGGTCGTAGCGATAGATGAACACCTTGTCCGCCCCCAGGTCGTTGGCGAACACATATTTGCCGTCGGGCGACGACACGGCCGAATGCACATGGGCCGACATCTGCCGCTCGGGGTTGACCCGGCTTGGCTGGTGACTGCTCAACTGCACGACGGGCGCCAGCTTGCCATCGGCGCCCACGGGCAATACCGCAAGCGTACCGCCCGGATCCTCCACCACCGAATAGTTGCTGACCAGCAGATGCCGGCCATCGCCGCTGAGGCTGGAATGGGTCGGCTCATTGCCCACGGTCTGCACCTGGTTGATCAGGCTCAGTGCGTGGGTCGCCGGGTCGATGGCATAACTGCTGACCTTGCCCACCGGATCCTTCTGCCCCGGCCCATTCTCGTTGACCACGAACAGCCAGCTCATGTCCGGGGACAGGGTCAGCCACGACGGGTTGTCGGTCTTGATCACCTGCAACGGCTTGGCATCGAGCTGGCCGGTACGGCTGTCGAACTGCAGCCGGTAGACGCCCTGGCTCTGGCCCGCCGTGTAGGAGCCCACCAGCAATTGATAGCGCTCATCGGCGTTGGCGTACATGCCCATGGCACCCACGCTGCCGGCCATCAGCAATGGCCAGAGACTACGCATCTTCATGTTCGTCCTCCTCATCATGGCCACTGATCGCTTCCACACATTCCAGGTGGTGGTCGCCCGAATCGCTGGAAATGATCCAGTGCCTCGAAGCCGGGTCGAACGTCGCGGCCTGCATCTGCGCAGGCGTGAAACGCCAATGTGCGAGCGTGCGGCCATTCATGCACTCAACGTGCAACTGGTCCTGCTCGTCGAGGGAAAAATCGAATGCATGCAGCCCGTCGATGATCAGCATGTCGCAGGTTTCGAGGGCGTGCAGCAGAGTGTCGGTTACGGCAGTCATGGGAATCGGTCGGTCGCTGGGAAAGTGAGCATGATAGCTCAATGTCCGGGTTGGCCTTGGGCTATCAAGTCCGGAAGCGTGTTGCCCGGCAGATCGCTATCGCGAGCAGGCTCGCTCCCACAAGGGTTTCGGGGTGACCGCAGGACTCATGTCCACCGCCAATCCCCTGTGGGAGCCGGGCTTACCCGCGATGGCGGCGAACCTACCCACCCGGAACCTCAGAACAACCGCTGCACCTGCTCCAGCACCGCGCGGTTCATCTGGCCGGTATGGGTGTGCAGGCTGACATAGCTTTGCAGCATGTCGAGCTTGGTATTGAGCAGGTCCCGACGGGCCTGGAACACCCGCTGCTGGGCATCGAGGATGTCCACGGTGGAGCGCACGCCGCCCTGGAAGCCCTTCTCCGTCGACGTCAGCGCGCGCTGGTTGGACTCCACTGCGCGCTGCATCGCCTTGCTCTTGGCGAACCCCGCCACCACGCCCAGGTAATCGGTTTCGATGTTCTCGGCCAGTTGCTGGCGCTGCACGTCATAGTCCGACTGGGCACCGGCCAGTTGCGCTTCGGCCTTGGCCACCGAAGCACGCACCGAGCCGCCGCGATACAACGGGATATCCAGTTGCACGCCCACGTAATAAGTGTCTTGGCGCGGATCGAGTTCCTGGTACTGACGGGTTTCCCTACGGGTCAACTGAGTGGTCAGCGACAGACTCGGGTAGTGCCCGGCGCGCTGGCTGTCGGCCTGGGCCTCGGCCACCTTCACCGCCGCCAGACGGGCCGCCAGCTCGGGGCTGGCGTCACGGGCGATGGCCGTCCAGTAACGCAGATCCTGCTCCGGCGGAATCGGGCTGCCGAGGGGCAGTTCCTCACGCATCGGCTGGATGTCGTCGATGGGCACGCTGGCCCGGCCGGACAAGGCTCGCAACGCCGCCACCCGGCGAGCCTGGGCTTCAGCCTCCTGGGCCTCGACCAGATCGAGCCGCGCCTGGGCCTCATCGATATCGGTGATCGCGCCCTGGCCACCCTGGTAAAGCTTTTTGCTCTGGATGACCAATCCATTGATGGCCGCCTTCTGCTGGGCGATCAATTTGATTTCGTTCTCGGCCCGGGCCACATCGAAATACCCTTTGGCAACCCGGTCGTACAAGGTCTGGCCGGCAACATCGAACAGCTGGCTGCCCAGTTGCCCGCGAGCCTTGCCCTCTTGATAAGCCGCCCAGCGGCCCTTGTCGTAAAGCGCTTGTTGCGCCGCCAGAGTGACGCTGTTCGCCTGGTAGTCGTTGCTGTTGACGTAGCCCCTGTCATCGCCGCCGTCGGTACGTCCGCCGTAACCGTAGCGCGACGTCAGGGATACCTGTGGATACAGACCACCGCGGCCGATGGCCTCTTCGTTGCGCGAAGCGTCGAAAGCATGGGTGGCCGATTGCAGCGTCGGGTCATTGAGGCGTGAGGCATCGTACGCGGCGATCAGGCTCAGGCCACCTTCGGCGGCCCACGCTGAGCTGATCGCCACCCAACTGGTACACAGGCTCAACAACACGCGGGAGCGATAGAGGCGACGGTCAGTCATGCTCATTCCTCCTTGAAGGCAGCCAGCAAGCGTTCGCGCAAAGGTTTCATCAGGTAATTCATCAGGGTGCGTTCGCCGGTCACCACCGTGACATCGGCCAACATGCCCGGCCGTACCCACAGGCCGGCGGCCTGCAGCGAGGCGACGGTATCAGCGGGGATCTCGACCTTGGCGGAGAAGTACGGCTGGTGCGTCTGCTCGTTGATCAACTGATCCGCCGACACCGTACTGACCGTGCCCGTGACCGTCGGCGTGTCCACCCGCTGCAGCGCAGTGAAATGCACATGCACCGGCAGCCCCGGTCGCAGCTTGTTGGCCATCAGCGGCTCGAACCGCGCAGTGATCGCCATCGGCGCATCCAGGGGCACTACTTGCATCAGGGTCTGGCTGGCCTGGACGACGCCACCGACGGTGTGAATATTCAACTCCATGACCTGTCCGGTCGCCGGCGCGCGGATGGCACCATTGTCGACTTCGAACTGCAAGGCGCGGATCTGATCGGCGTAACCCGCCGCCTCGGCGGATACTTCGCTGAGCTGGGTTTCGGCATCGCGACGGAACTCCTGCTGCGCCTGCAAAGCCTTGAGCCGACTTTCGTTGATCGACTGGCGGGTCCTGCCGACATCACCAATCCCGGAGGCAATCTGACCGGCCAATTGGGCGGCGTTGCGCTCGGCCTCGAAGAGTTTGTTGCGCGGGACGTAGCCTTCACGCGCCAGGTCCCGCAGTCCCTCCAACTCCTGGCGCTGGAAGCGCATCTGTGCGTCGTAGTTGCGCTTGACCCCTTCGTAGCCGAGCAGTTGCTGCTCCAGCGCCGCCACTTCGTGCTCAATGATCTGCAAGCGGCTGCCCAACTCGGCGCGGCGGCTCAGGAACAACTGGCTCTGCAATGCCATGGCGGCCTTGACCCTTGGCTCGTCGGCACGGGCCAACAAGTCCTCCGGCCACTGGATATCGGCGCGTCCCAGGCGCTCGGCAATCAGGCGCGCCTCGATGCTGCGGTCGTTGAGCAACTTGCCCAGCGTCACGTCCAACTGCGCTTGTGCCTGCACGGTATTGAGCTGCACCAGCAATTGCCCCTGGCTGACGCGATCGCCATCGCTGACCAGCAGCTTTTCCACCACGCCGCCCACCAGCGACTGCACCGCCTTGCGCTCGCCCGCCACCACCACCGTGCCGCTGCCTACGACGCCCTGGTCCAGCGGCGCCAGGCAAGCCCAGAGCAACGCACCGCCCAACGCCAGCACCAGGAAACCCACGCCATAACGCGCCGCACTGCCGGCATCGGTATTGGCGCCGGGCAACGGGCTGACATTGCGCAGGCTCCTCCCCTGCTCGCTATACGCGTGTGGACTTGGAGTCAGATCATGCATCTTCACCAGCCTCCCTCACCGCAGCCGGTCGCGGCCCCGGCATCAGCGCCTTGAGTACCCGGTCCCGTGGACCGAATGCCTGTTGGGTCCCGTCCTTGAGCACAAGGATGTGATCGACCATCGCCAGCACGCTGGGCCGGTGGGTGATCAACACCACCGTGCTGCCCGCGGCCTTGAGCACGGCAATGGCCTGCACCAGGGCCTGCTCGCCGGCTTCATCGAGGTTGGAATTGGGTTCGTCGAGCACGATCAGCGCCGGACGCCCATAGAGCGCACGGGCCAGGCCAAGGCGTTGCTTCTGCCCGCCGGACAAGCCGAGCCCTCCGGGGCCCAGCGGCGTGTCATAACCCTTGGGAAACCTGAGGATCATTTCGTGGATACCGGCGTGACGGCTGGCGGTGATGATCTTGTCGGCATCCTGCTCGCCGAAGCGGGCGATGTTGTCGGCCACGCTGCCGTCGAACAACTCGATGTCCTGGGGCAGATACCCAAGGTGGGGGCCGAGGGCGTCGTGGGACCACTGGCTGATCTCGGCATTGTCCAGGCGTACCGATCCGCCCAAGGGAGGCCATACGCCGACCAGCGCCCTGGCGAGGGTGGATTTGCCACTGGCGCTGGGGCCCACCACGGCGAGCACCTCACCCTTTTCGAGATAGAAGTTGATCCCCCGCAGAATCGGCTGCGAGGCGCCGGGCGGGCCGACGTACAACTGCTCCAGGCGCACCGCGCCAGTGGGCGGCGGCAACGGCATGCGCAGGTGATCACGGGGATGCTGGGCAAGGAGCAGGCTCAGGCGCTGATAGCTCTGGCGCCCGGCATTGAATTGCTTCCACGAGCCGATGGCGATTTCCACGGGCGCCAAGGCACGCCCCAGCAGGAGCGACATGGCGATCATCATGCCCGGCGACAACTGGCCTTCCAGCACCAGCAGCGCCCCCAGCCCCAGCGACAGGGATTGACCGGAAATGCGCACGAAACGGGTCATCGAGGTGATACGGGCGCCACGGTCACTGGCATGGGCCTGGGCGGCGATGATGCGTTGCTGCAGCAGGCTCCAGCGCTGACGCAACGGCCCGAGCATACCCAGCGCCTGGATGACTTCGGCGTTGTGCAGCGTACTGTTGACGTAGACCGCCGACTGCACACCCAGGCGATTGGCTTCACCCAGGCGCGTGCGGGTCGCCAGTTCGCCCCACAGCGCCAGGCCGATCAGCACGAGGGCGAGCACCAGGGTCAGCACCCCGAACCAGTGGTGAAAAATGAATGCCACGAGCAGGAAGATCGGCAGCCACGGCGCATCGAGCAAGGCGATCAGCCCCTGCCCGGTAATCAATTGCCGCAGCGTCGCCAGGTCGCTGAGCACCTGCGCCGGGTTGGCGTTGTGCTCGCGCAGGCTGCGGGCAAAAGCGGCATCGAAAACCCGTTCGCCCAGGGCGTCGTCCAGCCCCGCGCTCATGCGAATCATCACCTCGCCGCGTACCCACTCGATCAAGGCACTGAACATGAACAGCCCCAGGGCGATCAGGGTCAGCATGAACAAAGTGGTTTCATTGCGACTGGTCAGGACACGGTCGTACACCTGCATCATGTAGAGCGACGGCACCAGCACCAGTAGATTGATGACACCGCTGAACAGCGCCAGGGACCAGAACACCCGGCGATAGCTCAATAACGCGGCATCGATGTCATGACGAGGATCGAGAAGCAGCCCCATAGAATGGCAACCCGCAAAAAAATAGTCGGTCCAGGACGCAATCCATCGCGAGTTTGTTTGCCCGAAGGCGTTTGAGAAGCCCATCGATACAGCTGACGTGACGCCGCCACGGCGCCAATTAATGACAACGCTCGAACGGGTTAGTGCCAGATCGGCAAAAAGGGTTTACAGGCAGGGTGACAGGCGGAGAGCCTGATTTCAGGAGGGTGTTTCAGAGGTGAAACAGATCGGGAATGGAACGCCTCTTGTGGCGAGGGGATTTATCCCCGCTGGGCTGCGAAGCAGCCCCAAACCAGACAATTCAAAATCGCTGGCAAATGAGTGCTCTGCATGAGGGCTGCTGCGCAGCCCAGCGGGGATAGATCCCCCCGCCACAGATTCCCCTCGCCACAAGTGTTTCATCTAGCTTTCCCTGGGGCTATCCCAGGGAAGCCGCCCTTTCCACCTGCGGCTGCTGCCGCGAGGTGACCAGACCGATAAAGGAAATGATCAACGCCAGGCCGAGGGTCGAGCTGACTTCGCTACGGTGCTCCGGCGTCACCATCATCACCGCCAGCGCCGCGCAGATGAACACGATGACCAGCCAGGTCAGCCAGGGAAACAACCACATGTGGAAAGTCAGCTCGACGTTCTGGCGACGCAGCAGTCGGCGCATCCGCAGTTGGGAGACGGCAATCGCCAGGTACACCAGCAACGCGATGGCGCCGGAACTGGCGAGCAGGAACTGGAACAGGCCGGCGGGCATGAAGTAGCTGAACAACGTGATACCTGCCCCCAACACGGTACTGGCAATCACTGCTGTGCGCGGGACGCCGTCCCCCGACGTTACCCTCAAGGCCTTCGGCGCATCGCCGCGTCGCCCCAGCGAATACAGCATGCGCGAGGCGATGTAGATCGAGGAGTTCATGCAACTGGCCACCGCAATCAGCACCACGGCATCCACCAGGAACTTGGCATGGGGAATGTTCATCAGTTCCAGGGCTCGCTGGTAGGAGCCCACCGAAGCCAGTTGCGGATCGTTCCACGGCACTACCGAAATGACCACGAAGATCGACAGCAGATAGAACACGCCAATGCGCCAGATCACTGAGCGCGTCGCCTTGGCGATGTTTTGCGCGGGGTTATCGGATTCAGCCGCCGCAATCGTCACCGCCTCTGTCCCGATGAAGCTGAACATGATGGTAATGAAGGCCCCGACCACCGCCGACAAACCGTTGGGTGCGAAGCCACCGTGTTCTTCCATCAGGCGGCTCAGGCCGCTGGCTTCCCGCTCGGGAATCCAGCCCATCAGAACGGCGAACCCCAGGGAAATGAAACCGATGATCGCCACGACCTTGGCCATCGCGAACCAGAACTCGAACTCGCCGTATTTGGACACGCTGAACAGGTTCGTCACCGCCAGGGCCACGATCGATACCGAAGCAAACAACCAGGCATCGATGGACGGAAACCACTGGTTCAACACATGGCCGGCGGCCAGCGCCTCGATGGGGATCACCAGGACCCAGAACCACCAGTAGAGCCATCCGATGGTAAAGCCGGCCCAGCGCCCGATGGCCTGGTCGGCATAGGTGGAGAACGAGCCGGTGTCCGGGCGGGCCACCGCCATCTCACCGAGCATGCGCATGACCAACACCACCAGCAGGCCGGAAGCCAGGTAAGCCAGCAATACAGCCGGGCCCGCCGCTGCAATGGCATGCCCCGACCCCACAAACAAACCTGCGCCAATGATCCCGGCAATTGACAGCATGGTGACGTGACGAGGCTTGAAGCCCTGTGCCAAGTGGCCGTTCGAATCCTTGAAACTGGGGCTGGTCATTTTCTTGTTCTCTTTTTAATCGACATTGAACGTACCGAGTAACAGACGCGGCGAAGAAACGGTGCGCCACGTTACCCGTCTCACTTGCTGACAGAATTATCTGTAAGCGCTCCTTTTGTGCCTGATCTCGTCATAAACTACGTAGCATTTGGCCATGCATCACCCATCCGAGGGCCATTGCAGAGCGTTTGCACTAAAAAGCCAGCATCTAAATAAATGCTTTAAATATTTTATCGAGTTAAGTATTTTGCATGGATCCGGGGCACTGTATGCCCTCTTTTCCAGTGACAAAGGACCTCCCGTGAGCGGACTGCGTGAACGTCAAAAAGCCGAACGACGCCAAGCCATCAGCAAGGCTGCGATCGAATTGTTCGAGCGTCAGGGCTTCCAGAACACCACCATCGAACAGATCGCCGGCCAGGCCGGGGTATCGGCCCCTACGGTGTTCAAGTATTTCGGCAACAAGCAGGAGATCATCCTTGAAATCCTCCACGAGGCCGACCAGCGTGCGCTCAAGGACACACGTCTGCAGGTCCCTGAAATAGAGGATCCGGTCGAGGCGCTGTGTTACCTGGAACGGCTGCTGACGGGTTACGCCCTGGAAGTCATGCACCCCAGTCTCTGGCGCGAACTGCTGCCCTTGATCCTGTTTGGCGGCGACGGCGGATTGCCGGACGGTTATCGCGCCATGAACGATGCGCTCAGGGCTGAAATCAGTGGCCTGATCAAGGAACTGCAGCAGGCCGGCAAGCTGCGCGACGACCTCGACGTCGAGCTGGCCGCCTTTTTGTTGAACGATTATTCACACTTGCAACTGTTCAGGCTGGTCAACCAGGAACAGCCGGATATCGAGGCACACTCTGCCCAGGTCAAGCGGATCACCGCATTGTTGTTCCAGGGCATGCGTGCCTGAAGGAAGACGCTGACAGATCGCCATCGCGAGCAGGCTCGCTCCCACAGGGGATTGGCACCGGCCGCAGAATGTGTGTCCACTGAAGAACCTGTGTGGGAGCGAGCCTGCTCGCGATGACGGTGGATCAGCCACTGCAGAGTCGACTGATAAACCGCCTTCGCGAGCAAGCCCCACAGGTTTTGTAGATGGACACTCTCCTCCATCAGCGATTGGTCTTGATGGCCGTCCAGGTACGCGTGCGGATCCGCTCGATTGCAGCCGGCATAGGCTCCAGGGCGAACAATGTCTTGCGCGCGTCATCCGGGATATACATCGCGGGGTTGTCACGGACCTCAGGGTTCACCAGCGCGGTGGCGTCCTTGTTGGGGTTGGGGTAGCCGATCTTATTGCTGATACGGGCGATGACATCGGCCCGCATGATGTAGTTGATGAACGCATGGGCCTCCTGGATATGGGGGGCGTTGGTGGGGATCATCATCACGTCCGACCACATCGGCGCACCTTCCTTGGGCAGCGCCATTGCCACTTTGACACCCTTGCCAGCGGCATCGGCCAGGCGCTTGGCGAGCGCCACGCCGCCTGACCAGCCTACGGCGATGCAGACGTCGCCATTGGCCAGGTCCATGCCGTAGCGTGACGAATTGAAGTAGGAGATGAACGGCCGGATCTTGGCCATCGCCGCCTGTGCCTGCGGGTAGTCCTCACGTTTCTGACTGTTGGGATCCAGTCCCTTGTAATGCAAGGCGATGGGCAGGATCTCGTTGGCTGCATCGAGAAAACCGACCCCGCAACTCGCCAGTTTGGCCAGATTTTCTTCCTTGAAGATGATGTCCCAGGTGTCTATCGGCACATCGGCTCCCAGAGCCTGCCGAACCTTGTCGACGTTATAGCCGATCAGTGTGGTACCCCACAGGTATGGCGCCGCATAGCGGTTGCCCGGGTCACCCACGGCTTCCAGGCCTTTCATGAACTCCGGGTCCAGTTGCTGCCAGCTTGGCAGTTGGCTGCGGTCCAGAGGCTGGACGGCGCCGGCGGCGATCAAGTGGCTGACGTTGGAACTGCCCGGGTACACCACGTCATACCCGGAGTTGCCGGTCAGTAGCTTGGACTCCAGGGTCTCGACACTGTCAAACACGTCATAGATCGGGCGGATCCCGGTCTCCTCCTGAAAGCTCTTGAGGATTTCCGGCGGCAGGTACTCGATCCAGTTATAGATTCGCACCGTCCGCTCTTCAGCCACGCATGCACCGCTGGCCAGCAACGAAACGAGAGCACCCAACACCGTGTTACGCAAAGACTTGTTCATGGCAAAACACTCCAGCGCGGCCGCGAAGGCTCGCGGCATCAATAGCGATAGGTGAACGATAATTCCAGCGCGCTGAATTTCCGGTCGTTGCCAAACACCTGCTTGGCCGCGGCCATCGGCTTGACCCAGTTATAGGACAGCGAAGAGACCAGCGCCTTCGACGGCGCCCAGTCGAGGAAGGCGACGCTCTCGTCGGCAAAACGCCGGTCACTGACCGCCGTGCCCATGTAGTTCTTTTCGTCCAGCCAGAACTGGTAGTGGATGGCCCCGAGGTTGAGGGTCTCGTTGAGGTGGGTCTTGATCGAGAACTGCTGTACGTTTTCGTTGCTGTTGAACAGCAGATAGTTGCCGACAACATCCCCTACCAGCCAGGTCCCCCAGTCGACATAGCCCTTACTGAGCGGATCCCAGGACTTCTGGCGGTTGTCCGTCAGGTTGTCATCGCCGGAAAAGCTCGCGTAGCGATAGCCCACGACCGGCGTCAGCGGCAAGGCATCGAAGGCATAGTCGGCCTGGCCATACCAGGCCTTGGCATCATACTCGACACCCTCGCCGTTGCCGCGTTCCACCGCGTATTCGGCGTTGAGGGTCAAGGCCGGCAAGCCCGGGACCTTGGCGTTGAGCGCCCGCAGGTTATACACCTGCATGCCGTCCCGGCGCAGCGGCGTGGCGCCTTTGGGGCCGAGGGCATTGACCTTCATGGCCATGGCGCCGAGAGTCACTTGATCGTCGAGGTTGTAATCGAGGTTGGCCCCGGTCATCCGGAAGTCACCCAGGTCATCGTCGGTGCGCAAGGTGAACGCCTGGGTTTTCAAGGTGCCGTGATCCCAGGCCAGCACCGCCGAATCCTTGAAAGCGCTCCTTGGTGCGAGCCAGTAGGCGCCGTCCTTGAGCTGGTCCAGATCACCGTCCATGACGATGAAGCCGGTGCCGATCATGTAGTTCTGGCGGCCGGCGGTGAACGTCCACTCCCCGGCCCGGAACCCACCGTAGAGTTCCTCGGTGGCCACCTCGCCATCGGAACTGCGGGTGAAGCCGCCGGCATCGCCATCGCCGAAGGTCGTCGCCCCGACCAGCGAGCCACCGGCCAGCAGGCTGAAGTCCGGCTGCAAGGCGTACTCAAGTTTGACGCCAGGCTTGACGTAGAACTCCTGCCAATCGATTTTGCTGCCGCCATTCTTGCGGCTGCGCATGTCGATACGGCCAGCGCCGAAGTTGACATTGCGGGTGGAAATCGCCGCAGCGCCTGCGGTGACGTTGACCTCACCCTTGAGATTGCCATCCTCGAAGGTATAGCCCGCCAGCGCGGCCTGGGCCGTCAGGGGTAGCCCGACCGCGAAGAGCGTTCGAGAGAAACGCATCGTGGAAACCATGTGAAGCTCCTGTGTGATTTATTGTTGTTACAGGGCAGTAAATGGCGGCGCAGAACGTCGCCAACACCTGGCGGGACCAGGTGAATGGAACGCGATTCTTGTAATCGGCAAACGTGGTCAGGCGCTGAGGTGCGCCGCAATGGCGCGCAGCATACGCACGCTGTCCCCGTCGAACGGGCTGACGGCCTCGTTCAGAGATGACTGCTTGACGATCACCACGCCGGATGGCTTGTCGACGAACAGGTACTGGCCATGAATGCCGCCGGCCATGAGCGCCTGGCTGTGGTCGTTGAAGACGTACCACTGGCTGCGATAGGAAGCGCCGGGGGTCCAGGCTTCAAAGTCGGGGGATGTGGCGTAGATCGCCGGATCGGCACCGGCGGCGATGCGCGCAATCGTCTCGGGCGACAGCAACTGGCGCCCGTCGTGACGGCCGTCACTGGCCAGCAGGCGACCGAAGCGCGCCATGTCGCGCAAGGTGGCGTTGAAACCGGCACCGGCTACGCTGCGACCCCATGGGTCGGCCATGAAATAGCCGTCGCGTTCACACCCCAACTGGCTCCAGATATCTTCCAACAGACGATGACAGGATTTGCCACTGGCGCGTTCCATGACCCAGGCCAGGGCTTCGGTGGTGGCCGTCACGTAGTGAAAGAAACCGCCATGATCGCCCTGCTTTCGGAGCGACGGCAGGAACTGGTACAGCGATTCGAACTGGGCGTATTGCGTGGGTGCCGGTTGGAAACCGCAGGCATAGCCGTACTGGGAGCTCTCCGAATCCGGATCCTCGTACACCTCGCTGTATTGGATGCCCACGGCCATATCAAACAACTGGCGTACGGTTGCATCGGCGTATGCACTGCCTTCAAGTTCCGGTACGTAGTGGGCCGCGGGCAGCGCCGGATCCAGCACACCGTCGCTGACCAGTTGTTCGCCGAGGGTACCGATCAGCGATTTGGTCACCGAAAACATGACATGTCGGTCCTGAGGCTCCTGGCCGTTGAAATAGCGCTCAAACAGCACGGTGCCGCCCTGCATGACCAGGAAAGCATCGGTCTGGCTGGCCACCAGGTGCTCAAGCACGCTGATGCTCAAGCCGCATTCGCTATTGAAGTGCAGTTCATCCAGTACAAGTGGAGCCTGCTTCAGCACGCTGACCGGCCCCGCCCCTGCCTGCACATCGATGGAAGGCCGCAGGCGCGCCAGATTGCGAAAGCCCCATTGATTGAAGGGCGCACGCATCCAGTTGTGCCAGGTGACACGCTGGTGAGGTTCGGCCGGAAAGCCTTGCATGAACGAAGAAGTGGAGCGTGCGTCGGAGGACGACTCATGCGTCTCGACATAAAGACTGGCCAGTGAAGGCGCGTTGTTCTGATTCATCGGGTTTCCCCTGGAGATGACTCTGCGTGACAGCAGATGCAGGGAAATAATTACCCGATGATATTTTTTAGTCAATAAAACTTTTTATTGATGTTGTGTTTTTTGCCTTGTTGGGACTCCATATTTTCCCAGGGATGACACAAAACCCAGTGGGAGCAATACCTCCGTGACAGACACCCCGCCTTCGCGAGCAAGCCCGCTCCCACATGGGATCTGGGGTGGACGCAGCTTTTGCATACACCACCCGCCCCTGTGGGAGCCGGGCTTGCCCGCGATGGCGGCGGCACAGTCAACATCTCAGTGGCGGACACTCCGCCATCGCGAGCAGGCTCGCTCCCACATGGGATTCGAGGGTGGACGCTGCTTTTGCATACACCTCCGGCCCCTGTGGGAGCCGGGCTTGCCCGCGATGGCGGCGGCACAGTCAACATCTCCGTGGCAGACACTCCGCCATCGCGAGCAGGCTCGCTCCCACATGGGATTCGAGAGTGGACGCAGCTTTTGTATACACCTCCGGCCCCTGTGGGAGCCGGGCTTGCCCGCGATGGCGGCGGCACAGTCAACATCTCCGTGGCAGACACTCCGCCATCGCGAGCAGGCTCGCTCCCACATGGGATTCGAGGTGGACGCTGCTTTTGCATACACCTCCGGCCCCTGTGGGAGCCGGGCTTGCCCGCGATGGCGGCGGCACAGTCAACATCTCCGTGGCGGACACTCCGCTTTCGCGAGCAGGCCCGCTCCCACATGGGATTCGAGGGTTATTCGGGAGGGTGTCAGGCGCTGCGGTTCAGCGACTCGGCCATCCGAACCAGGTCGGCGAACGATTTGGCGTGCATTTTCTTCATCGCATGGGCGCGATGAATTTTCACGGTGATTTCGCTCAGGTGCATCTGCCCGGCAATCTGCTTGTTCATCAGGCCCTTGACCGCAAAAGCCATCACCTCTTTCTCGCGGACGGTCAGTGTCTGGTAGTGGGCATGCAGGTCGGCAGACTGCTGCCGGATTTCGCGACGTTTGATATCTGCCTGGAGCGCGGCGGTCACGGCGTCCAGCAGATCCTGTTCACGGAATGGTTTGGCCAGGAAATCCACGGCGCCGGCTTTCATCGCCTTGACCGACATTTCGATATCGCCATGGCCGGTGATGAAGATGATGGGAATATTCGAGTCCGACTCCGCCAGCCAGCGCTGGAAGTCCAGGCCACTGCTCCCCTGAAGTCGCACATCGAGCACCAGGCAACTGGCGCAATCCGTCTTCGGCTGCTGTAGAAACTCCGCGGTGGAAGCAAACGTCTCGACGCGGATTCCGACCGAGCGCAACAAATTACTCAATGCATCGCGAATGGAGGCATCGTCATCCACCACGAACACCATGGAGTCCTTGTTGCCCGGCTCATGGGATGAGGGACTACCGTTCATGCACGATCCTCTTGGGTGGACGGAAAAAATTCTAGCACAGGACACTAGGCCACCCAGTACGGCTCCAGTGCCGAAATCAAAGCGAGCAGAGCATGGGGACGATGGAAGCAGGCATCGACCTGCGCACTGTAGCTGTTCCCGCTGACGCACCAACTGCAGAAATGCTCGCAGTTGTTGAAGAGCACCCTGTACTGAGCTTCACCCAATCTCGAGCG
The DNA here is from genome assembly GCF_001269905.1 of Pseudomonas corrugata. GTDB lineage: Bacteria > Pseudomonadota > Gammaproteobacteria > Pseudomonadales > Pseudomonadaceae > Aquipseudomonas > Aquipseudomonas corrugata. The sequence goes on from NZ_LHVK01000008.1 coordinate 141,900, forward strand.
CGCCCGTTCAGCGATTTCCTCGCTGGAGTACTTGCAAGGTTCCTGAAGCATCCAGACCGGCTTGCCGTTGGCAAAGCGCTCAAGATCAGTCACCTCGATGGGACCCGGGCGGAGCGAGCCACTGAACCCCGAGTAATGAACAACGTCTGTCCCGCCCAGGTAGATCCCGTGATGCAGGTAGAACCGGCGCGGGCTGACCAGGTGGGCGCCTATCGGCAAGTGGGCTGCAGGTTGCTCGACATCGACGGGGCGCAATGAAACATCCATCAGGCGCGTCGGACGTGGGTGGCAGTGGCGTGGCTCGGCGAGCCTGTGGCTCTCGGCTATCGGCATGCTCAAGCGGTAGAAAGCGCTCGTCGTGATGAGCGCCATGCAAATCAGCGCTATCGAACGAAGGGATGACAGTTGCTCTGCTGCCCTGGCGGTCAAGTTACTCATGACACATTCTCCGCAGTCCTTGATGGGGAATATATCGCCGGGGTTATCGCGTTTCATTTGTACGTGGGTTGGTTCGGGTGACCGATTGATATATGCCCCCTAAACCTAAGTATTAAACCGGCGCGCTCATGAGCGGGCGATGGGCAGCGTGAACTGAACGGTGGCGCCGCGCGGAGTGTTGGCGATGGCCCTCAGGCAACCGCCATGAGCTTCGATGATCGAGCGACAGATCGACAGTCCCAACCCCAGGCCGGTGGGCTTGGTGGTGTAGAACGAGGTGAACACCAGGTCAGTGCTTTGCGAGGCGAACCCCGGACCTGTATCGCTCACACTGACGAGCACGCAATCCGCCTCGCCCAGCGTCGCGCGGATCACCAACTGCCGCTCGCCCGCACTGATGCTGCCCATGGCCTCCAGTGCATTCATGATCAGGTTGAGCAAAACCTGCTGCAGCTCTACCCGGTCGCCTTCAATCAGGGGTAAACCGTCCATGAGTTGTGTCTGTATCGAAGCACCGCTCTTGATGATCTGGCCACGGGTAAACTCGATCATCTCCTCGATGGCCGCGTTAATGTTCACCAGGCCCTTCTGTGGCGGTGCCTTGCGGATATGTCCACGGATCCGACCAAGCACATCCGCCGCTCGATTGGCATCGAGGATGAGGCGCTCCAGTACCGGCCGGACTTCTTCGATGTCCGGTGGCTGGGCGTTCAACCAGCGTAGTGCCGCATTGGCGTTGAGGATGGCGGCGGCGATCGGCTGATTGACTTCGTGGGCAATCGAAGCCACCAATTGCCCCATGGTCGCCACGCGGTTGGCATGGGCCAGTTCGGTTTGCACCTCGCGATAGCGGCGTTCGCTTTCACGGATTTTTTCTTCCGCCTGCCTGCGCTCGGTCAGGTCCAGTACAAAGGCAACCCCCTCATTGCTACCCGCTTCGAACAGAGCCAGGCCGACAATGACCGGCAAGCGACTGCCATCTTTCCTGAAATATTCCTTCTCGTAGGGCCGGGCGTGTCCGGTCAGCAACGCTTGCGCCAGCGAGCGGTCGCTGAGCTCACGAAACTCCGGCACGGTCAGGTCTCTCCAGCGCAGGCCGCCGGAGGCAAGGTCTTCTCGCTGGTAGCCCAACATGCGCAGGAACGCATCGTTGGCCTCGATGATGTGCCCGTCGGCATGCCAGACGAGAATCCCGATGATGTTGGCATCCACCAGGCGGCGGATCTTCGCTTCGCGCTCGGCGACCTCGCGGTACAAGCGGGCATTTTCCAGGGAAACGGCGGCCTGTGAGGCCACCAGCTTCAATACGGCGATCCGGCCCGGACTGAACACGTGGCCCGCCAGATTGTTTTCCAGATAGAGCGCACCGACGAGCTTGGCCTGGTTGGTCAGAGGCAGGCACAGGAGCGAACGGACCTGCTGCTGACGGATATAGGGATCCGTGGCAAACGGCGCCTCGACCAGGGCATCGCCCAGTACCACGCTCTCGCGGGTGCGCAGGACATGATAAAGAACCGACTCCGGCAACAACGCGGCGTTCACCGGTGCATTTCGCAGTTGCGTGGTGGTACCGCCAGCAGTCACTTGCGCAGCGATCCGGTGCTCACCGTCCTGCAAGAGAACCAGCAGCCCGCGTTCGGCACCGGCCTGTTCGATCGCAGTGCCCATGATCATATCGATCAGTTTTTCCAGAACGATTTCGCCCGACACGGCCTGTGAGACCTTGAGGACTGTAGCCAGGTCAAGGTGTTCGACCGGTGTCGCCATCGTTGTGGTCGGGCCGGGCGCGGGCTCTTCGCTCCTGAGCGCGGGAAACTTGTCTTCAAGCTGCCGCACCTTGCCATCGGCGCCCCAGCGCAGGTAACCGTAACGGGCATCCTGCAAATAGACCCGGGCAATCTTGCCGAACCCGCGCGCCCGGTAAAAACGCGAAGCGAGCTCATTGGCAAGCGCCTCGACATGAACAAAACCGCTGGCTTGGGCAGTTTGCAAGGCTTGCTCGTAGAGCCGCTCGGCATCGATCACCCGCCCCTCGACCCGGGCGATCTCGGCTCCGACCAGGGCGGCGCGACTGGCAAAGTTCTCCGGACATTGCCGGGCCCAGGCCTCGAGCCACTGGTGGTCGGCCGCCATGGCGATCAGGTGCTGCGCCTGTTCGCCTGCCGAGACGCTGTCACAGCGGGCGGCCCGGGCCAGCGCACTGTAGAAGTGATACTCGGCTTCCTCGCAGAACGCCTGGCAAACCCAGAGCAGTTGGTGAGCCTTGGCGGCCGCCTCAACGGCAGCCTCCGCATCGTCGGCCAGGTAACGCGCCTGTAATTTGCGGACCCAATACAGACATTCGGCCAACACCAGGTCCGGATTACCAGACAAGTGGGCTTCGGTGGCAGACTCGTTCAACTCTGCATCGTCCAAGCGACCGAAGGTCGGAGTCTGACCTCGGAGCATTCGGATCAGCGTCAGTTGCGTGACGATGAAGTCAGTCACCAACCCAAACCCCACCTTCCTTGCATACACCAGGCCCCGTTCAGACTCACCTTGTACGTCATGCAACGGCTCACCGGCGAACAGCAGGTCCGCGACGAGGTTGTTGCCGGCATAGGCACCGTAGGGCAGATCGCCGATCCGGTTCGCCGCTGCAAACGACCGACGCAGCAGATCGCGACACTCCCCCACCGGCCTCATCCAGCGCACGGCGAAGCACGAAAAACACAGGTAGGTGCTGGCCTCGAATCGCGTCAGGCCTCGCCGTTCGACAAGTGCGCAACCGAGCTGGCCGAATCGGAACCCCATTTCGTGGTCTCCAAAGCGCCGGCCGGCGACCCGGAAGAAATTGGCGTAGAGCACACAGGATGCATCGCAGTTGCCGCGCTCCAGGCTCAGATTGACCGCTTTGCAGATCAACAGATCCGCAAGGTTGCCGTCGCTCTGCAAGGCCGGTGCGAAGAGTTTGCCCAACGCGTCGAGGGTCATGAGGGACGTCGGATCTTCCATGAGCGGCAAATCGATAAGATCCTCGATGGCCCGCTCCCCGAGCAACAACCCGATGCGCTCGTACTCCTCGCGGACCTCGGCGTCGCTCGGATGAGCCGTCCATTCGATGCCCACATGGCGCAGGTAGTCCAGGCAGACCGCAACCGCGCCATCACTGCGGTCCAGAAGCAAATAGACATCCATCAGCAGACAGGCAACGCTGGCCCGTTCGATCACAGTCGTGGCGCGATCCGACAAAGCGCTCAGGCCCGCGTCCGCCAGCTCCAACTGTCCAGTCAACAGCTCGCACTCGGCCCGACTCAACGCCAAGGCAAACACCAGCCCATGTCGACGGCTCCAGCATTCCTCATCCAGCAACTGCATGCCGGAGCTGAAGTAATTAAGCGCCGAGGCATAGGCTGTCGACGCCTTGGCCCGCTGACCGGCAATCAGGTTGAATTGCGCCAATTGTTCACGCTCGTCCTGATCCGTGATCAGCGCCGCGCCGAGATTGAGTTGGCCGACGATATCGAAAATCCCCTCATCCCGTTCCCGTTCGCAGCTCTGCACGGCAAGCAGGCGTCCGATACGCAGATGGGCCTCGGCACGTGAGTCCTCGGGAATCAGCGAATAGGCCGCTTCATGGATACGGTCATGAACAAACCGATAGGCGCCGTCCAGGCGCTCGACCAGTTCCTGGCGAATCGCCTCCCACAGCGAGGCTCTGAGCTGCGTCTCGGGAGTGCCCAGGACAGTCGAAAGCGCTTTGAAGCCGGCAACGTTACCCAGGCACGCCAGTTGCTGCAGAGCCAGCTGCGTGTCCTCCGGCAGACGGACCAGCTTGCCGACCATCAGGTCCACGATGTTGTCGGTATAGCCCTTGGCGTGGATGCGATCCGGGTCCCACCACCATTGACGAGCCTCATGATCGAAGGTCAGCAGATGCTCCTCGGCGAGCGCTTGCAGAAACTGGATCACGAAGAACGGATTACCGGCGGTTTTATCCAGCACCAGTTGCGCCAGGGGCTCGATACGTGAGCGTTCGTCCTGCAGCGCTTCGGTGATCATCTGCTCGACATGCGCCTTGTCCAGCGGCGTCAACGTGATCTCGCTGACCTTGCCTCCCGCGCTGCGAATGGCCTGGAGCTTGGCGGTCAACGGGTGCGAGACGTCCACTTCATTGCTGCGGTAGGCGCCGACGAGCATAAGGTGTCGCACGTCGGAGCTGGTCAGCAAGTCCTCCAACAGGTCAAGGGTCGCCGCGTCGAGCCATTGCAAATCATCAAGAAACAACGCAAGCGGATGGGCTTCGCGAGCGAACACACCGATAAAGCGCCGGAACACCAGCAGGAAGCGGCGTTGCTCCTGCTGCGGATCAAGGGACGTGACCGGTGGCGGCTCACCGATGATCAGCTTGAGTTCAGGTATCAGGTCGGTCATCAGACGCGCGTTTACGTCCAGTGCCTCCTGCAAGGCGTCCCGCCACTGCGTCAGCTCTGCGTCACTCTTGCCCAGCAGCGTGCGCACCAGACTCTGGAACGCCTGGACCAGGGTCGAGTAGGGAATATCGCGCCGGTACTGATCGAACTTGCCACTGGCGAAGAGCCCTCGCGGCGGCACGAGCGCCTTGTGCAACTCATTGACCACCGATGACTTGCCGATGCCGGAATAACCGGTCACCAGTACCAGCTCCGGTGAGCTGCTGTTGACGATCCGCGAGAACGCGGCAATCAGGGTGTCGACCTCTTGCTCGCGGCCATAGAGTTTTTCGGGAATCAGCAACCGATCCGACGCACCGTGCTCGCCCAGCGCAAAGGCATTGATACGGCCCAGTCGCTGCCAGTCCTCCAGGCATCGCCGCAGATCATGCTCGACACTGGCAGCCGTCTGGTAGCGTTCCTCGGCGGTCTTGGCGAGCAACTTCATGACAATGAGGGACAGCATCTCGGGAACGGTTGCGACCCGTTCGCTGGGCGGCAAGGTCTTTCTAGCGATATGGCAGTGCACCCACTCGATGGGATCGGAGGCGGTGAACGGCAGCGAGCCGGTCAGCATCTGGTAGAGGGTGACGCCGAAGGAATACAGGTCGCTGCGCGAATCGATCGAGCGATTCATCCGACCGGTCTGCTCAGGCGCCATGTACGCGAGCGTGCCGGCCAGGGTCTCGGGCGCCTGTCGCTCCCGGGGCAAGCGCGAGGCGAGGCCGAATCCCGTGAGCCGGGTCTGACCGTCAGTGCAGTTCACCAGGATATGGCTGGGCTTGATGTCCTTATGAATGAGGCCCTGCTGGTGCAGCTTGCCCAGCGCCACGGCAATACCCACGGCAAGCCGCAGGAACGTGGCGGTTTCCATGGGCGCGATCAGCAGTTGCATGAGCGGCACGCCGCCCGGGTCCTCGAGCACCAGATACACCTGGGCGCCTTCGCGCAGCATCTCCAGCGGGCGCACCGACCAGGTGCTTTCCAGCTCGTCCCTCAGACCAAACTCATGAGCCAGACGGCCCAGGCAGCCAGGGCGAGGTTGCTCGCCCGCAGGTCGGGCAACCAAGACAGAATACGTGCCATCTGCGTCCGAACGCAGTTGCCGACAGAAGGTACGCTCACCATCGTCCCATAATATTTGCATGCTGTTTTCCACCGGCACGGGAACAATAAATCGTTGGTTATCCAGGGCTGTTGCAAGACGCCGTCGGGAACGGAACGAGTCGTGTCACCGGTCTGTAGATTAGCGTCCCGCGCCCCCCCTTCACAGCTATTTCCGTTGAGCAGGAGTGGACCGATTCATTGAGCGGAACGAAACGACCCTTAGGTTTTAACAGGTTATACGTAGGTATACTTCTGCGCTTTGCGAGACCGCGTATCGTGTAATTCACGACAGGCGCTGTCACGAGCGACCCCTATGGAAGACACCCAGATACGCAACACGCAAACCATTGCAGTCGTCGATGATGACGAGTCCGTTCGGGCCGCCCTCAAAAGTTTGTTGCGCTCCAGCGGCTATGACGTGCGCACCTATAGCAGCGCCCTGGACTTTCTCGACACCGCCGGCCCCGCCGGGACGAATTGCCTGGTTTCCGACATCCAGATGCCAGGCATGAGTGGCGTGGAACTGCACGAGCGACTCGGTGCGATGGGTTTCAGGATACCCACCATTTTCATCACCGCCTATCCCGGAAAAGTGTCCCGCTTGGGCGCCAACACTCCCGGGCTGGTGGCCTGCCTGCCAAAACCTTGTGAAGCCGACCGGCTGCTGGAGTGTATCGAGACCGCCCTCAACCAACGGTACTGACCACTCCCACTCATACCTTCGTATAGTCCGCCGCCACTGACGTATGGTTTTTCTGAACCGATGTAGAAGTGCGCCAGCAAGCTGCCCTCAATAACATGGACTCACGGCGGGCGACTCGCCCGTAAGTCTTGCGGGGATTTGGCTATGTCGGCATTTTTCGAGTCACCTCAACGCATCCTGAGACGGTTCAGTATTGGCGTTATCGGCATGGGGGCAATTTCCCTGGCGGGCTGCATGGTCGGTCCCGACTTCTTGAAACCGGGGAACGGCCTCGACGCCCTGCAACTGACGCCACGACCCGAGCACGCCAGTGTCACGCCGCTGTCCCATGCCGCAGTTCCACCCCAGTGGTGGCTGCTGTTCAACGACGCAACGCTCGCCCAACTGCAATCACGCGCCCAGGCCGGCAACCTCGATCTGCAGATGGCCACCGAGCGCATCGAACAGAGCCGGGCGCAATTGGGCATCACCTCATCGCAGTTGCAACCCAACGTCGGCGCCTACGCCAGTTACACCCGTGAGGCCCTCAGCGAGAACGGCAGGTTCGCCGCCCTGGGAGCGCCTACCGACGCCACCAATCTCTGGCAACTGGGCTTCGATGCCAGTTGGGAAATCGATCTATGGGGCCGGGCCCGACGCGCCCGCGAAGGCGCGGCGGCGGCCCTGGAAGCCACCGTGTATGACCGCGAAGCCGTTCGGGTGGCCTTGTCCGCCGAAGTGGCTCGAACCTATCTGCAATTACGTGGAACCCAGGCGCAGCTGACCATTGCCCGGCAAAACCTCGATATCGCCGAACGGACCCTGGCCCTGGCTGAAAGCCGCGAACGCAATGGCGTCGCCACCCACTTCGAAACTGCGACCGCTCGCGCACAACTGGCGACGATCAAGGCCCTGCTGCCCGAATTGAGCCAGCGTCGCAATGCCCAGATGAATGCACTGGCGTTGCTGCTGGGCGAACAACCCCGCACGCTCGACGCCCAGTTGGGCCCAGCGATGCCCTTGCCTTCGCTTCCCACCCGCATACCGGTCGGCGTTTCTTCCGAACTGGCCCGCCGGCGCCCCGACATCCTGCGCGCCGAAGCACGGTTGCATGCCGCGACCGCTGCCATCGGCGTTGCCAAGGCCGATTTCTACCCGCGTATCGGCCTCAAGGGACGCCTTGGCGTGGAAGCCTTCAACAGCGGCGACCTCAGCAGTTGGGATTCACGTACCTTCTCCATCGGCCCGACGGTTTACCTGCCAATCTTCCAGGGTGGTCGACTGACCCAGCGCCTGGCACTGAATGAGTCACGGCAGAAAAGCGCCGCCCTCGCCTACCGCAAGACGGTTCTGCGGGCCTGGCATGAAGTCGATAACGCCCTGGATGCCTGGGCCGCCCAACAGCGCCAGCACGACGAACTGCAGATGTCCTTCGAGCAGAACAAACAGGCACTGCATGCGGCTGAGCGCGGCTACCAACAAGGTGCCGCCGATTACCTGAGCGTGCTGACAGCACAACTCAACGTGCTTGCCAGCCAGACCCGCCTCAACACCAGCGCCACCGATGCCACGCTTACCGTGGTCAATCTCTACAAATCCCTGGGCGGTGGCTGGGATCCGGAGGGCGGACAATGAACGTCGCCGCCGCGTCGCCGGTCACCGCTGACGCTGGCGAAGCGCCCCGGGCCCGCTCCTCCGTTCGCCCGCTGGTCGGCCTTGTCGGTATTTTTCTCGCAGCCATGATGGCCGGGTTGAACACCCGGGTCGGTGCCCTGGCGCTGGCAGATGTCAGGGGCGCGCTGGGCTTGGGCTTCGATGGCGGTTCATGGCTGACCACGGTGTACAGCGCCGGAGAACTGATCGCCATGCCCTTTTCGGCCTGGTTCGCCCTGACCTTGTCGTTGCGGCGCTTCGAACTGTGGATGCTCGCTGCTTGCACCTTGCTCGCCTTGATCCTGCCGTTCATTCACAACCTGGAACTGTTGTTGATCCTGCGTTTTGCCCAGGGCATTGCCAGCGGTACGACGATACCCTTGCTGATGATGGCGGCCCTGAAATTCCTCCCGCCGGCCATACGGCTATACGGCTTGGCGCTGTATGCGATGACCGCGACGTTCGCGCCCAACCTGTCCATCTGGCTGGCCGGAAGCTGGACGGACGGGCTGCATGACTGGCGCTGGGTGTATTGGCAGATCATTCCCCTGGCCCTCATCGCCGCCTGCTTGATCGCCTGGGGACTGCCCCGGGAGCCCATCCAGACCCCGCGCTTTCGCCAGGCCAACTGGTCCGGCATGGCCTGCGGTGTACCGGCGCTGGGCCTGATCACCATTGCACTGGACCAGGGCGTGCGGCTGGACTGGTTTCAATCACCGCTGATCACGGCATCCCTGGTGATGGGCCTGACTTTGATGGCGATCTACTTGTTGACCGAGTGGTATCACCCGTCGCCGTTCATCAAGTTGCAGATCCTCGGGCGCCGCAACCTGGGCCTGGGTTGCATCCTGTTTCTGTCATTGCTGGTGGTGCTGATGTCCAGTTCATTGTTACCGGCCAGTTATCTCGGCCCGCTGCAAAACTATCGTCCGCTGCAGATGGCATCGATTGGGTTGATCGTCGCGCTGCCACAACTGGTGCTGGGGCCTGTCGTGGCGCTGTTGCTGTACCGCAAGTGGGTCGACGCGCGCATCGTGTTCGCCTCGGGCCTGGCGCTGATCGCCCTGGCGTGCCTGTGCGGTGCGCAACTGACGGGCGACTGGAATCGCGACCAGTTCATCCTGGCGCAAACGCTGCAGGCCTTCGGACAACCCATGGCGGTGGTGTCGATGCTGTTTCTGATCACCAGCGTGGTACAGCCCCCAGAAGGCCCTTATGTGTCCGGCACCATCAACACGCTGCGGGCCTTTGGTTCGCTGTTCGGCGCGGCGGTCATCGGCCAACTCATGACCGTGCGCGGCCGCTTCCATGGGGACATGCTGCTGGATCAAGCGGCCCTGGCCGGCAACGCTGTTGGCATGCCTGAGCCGTTTTCCCTGATGAACATAGTCAGCCAGCAGTCGCTGGTGCTGTCCATCGCCGATGCCTACCGCGTGCTGGGCCTGCTGGCGCTGCTGATGATTCCCCTGGTGCTGCGGCTGGCCTACATCCCGGCACCTGTTTTGACACCTCCTTCTCCCTCACACGGGTAACTCATCATGGCCTTACCGAAGAAAGCCCGGATCCTCAGTACTGCGCTGCTGCTTACCGTGGCCATCGGCAGCGTGTTCTATCTCAATCGCTCCGAATCCAGCGCATCGACCCAATCGACGGACGATGCCTACGTCCACGCCGACTTCACCACGGTGGCGCCGCAGGTATCGGGTACGGTCGAAACGGTGTTGGTCGAAGACAACCAACCAGTCAGGAAAGGGGATCTGCTGGCGGTCATCGACGACCGGGATTTCGTCGCCAACGTGAACGTGGCGAAAGCCCAGGTTGCCAGCGCCCAGGCCGGTGTCGCCGGCCTGGAAGCCCACCTGATCCAGCAGCAAACCGTCATACGCCAGGCCCAGGCCGCAGTTGCTGCCGACGCCGCCGCGCTCAAGCTGGCCAAGGTCAACCACGCCCGCTATCGCAACCTGGCCGCCGACGGTTCGGGCACGGTGCAGGCCCAACAACAGGCGGAAGCACAATTGAGCGTGCAACAGGCCGGCCTGGAAAAAAGCCAGGCGGGTCTGCAGGCGGCCCGACAACAGGTGGACATCCTCAAGGCCGACCTGGAACAAGCCAGGGCCAGCCTCGCCCACGCCCAAGCCACGCAGGCTATCGCCGAACTGAAGTTGTCCTATACCCGCATCACCGCGCCGATCAGTGGCACGATCGGGGAAAAATCCGTGCGCGTCGGCGCGTTCGTCAACGCCGGCAAACCCTTGCTGGCGATTGTCCCGCTCGATGCCGTCTACATCACTGCCAACTTCCGTGAGACACAACTGGCCCGCGTGCAAACCGGCCAAGCCGTGGACATCGAAGTGGATGCCCTGCCCGGAGAAACGCTGACAGGAACAGTGCAAAGCCTGGGGCCCGCCAGCGGCGTCAGCTACTCAGCCATAGCTCCCCACAACGCCACCGGCAACTTCACGAAAATCGTCCAACGCCTGCCCGTGCGCATCCGCATCGAGCCTGACCAACCGGCGACAGCGAAACTGCGGGTGGGGATGTCGGTTACGCCGCACATTCGTATTCGTGGCTGATCAGTGCCGGTAACGTCGAATATGCAGCCGCCATCGCGAGCAGGCTCGCTCCCACAGGGTCGGTGTCGGGCGCAACGCCTGCATACACCATAAACCCACTGTGGGAGCGGGCTTGCTCGCGAAGGCGTCGAGTCAGCTGGCATCCATGTTGAATGGGCCGCCGCCATCGCGGGCAAGCCCGGCTCCCACAGGGTCGGTGTCGTGCGCAACGCCTGCATACACCACAAACCCACCGTGGGAGCGGGCTTGCTCGCGATGGCGTCGAGTCAGCTGGCATCCGTGTTGAATGCACCACCGCTATCGCGGGCAAGCCCGGCTCCCACAGGGGCGGTGTCGGGCGCAACGCCTGCATACACCACAAACCCACTGTGTGTGCGGGCTTGCTCGCGAAGGCTTCGAGTCAGCTGGCATCCATGTTGAATGCACCACCGCTATCGCGGGCACTGCCAACTCAAGTCAGCAGCTCGGCAATCCACCGGATCTGCCGGGCGAGATCCTGCACTACCTCCTCTGGCACGGCCTGCCGCGCCCGGGCGAAGCTCATCAGGGTCTTCTGCTTCTGGCGCAACCTGCGCTGCCATTTACCCAGGAATGCAGGACTGCGCGCGCCCATCAGCAGTGGGCCGAAGTACAGCTGCTCGGCGCTATACATCACCGGCCCGGTGCGCTCGGCGACGATGATTTCGTAGTCGAAGCGGTTCTCCCGCAGCACCTCTTCACCGAGAATGCGATAGCCATTTTCCATCAACCACAGGCGCAGTGGTTGCTCGCCGCCATTAGGTTGCAGGATCAGGCGCTCATGGCCGCTCAGGCGCGACGGGTCGCGCTGGAGTATGTCGCGGATCGTCTCGCCGCCCATGCCACAAAGACTGACCGCCGTGATCCCGTCTCCCGACTCGATTGCCGCCAAGCCGTCAGCCAGGCGCACGGTGATCCACGGCTCCAGGCCATTCTCGCGCACCGTCCGTTCGGCCGCGCGAAATGGCGTCAGCGCCACCTCCCCGGCCACCGCCGCCGCAATGGCGCCACGGCGCATCAGCGCCACCGGCAAATAACCGTGATCCGAGCCAATATCAGCCAGCCGCGCGCCCACAGGCACCTGCGCCGCCACCCGCTCCAGGCGCATGGACAATGTCTGTTCGTTCACCCGCTCCCCTTCCCACTACAAGCGTCCGACAGCGTTGGCCGGATCGGGCTGCGATTCTGTCGGGCTACACGGTGCATTTCAAATTTATGTGACCAGGGACGTGGCTTTTGACAACACCGGCATCCACACCTATAACCGGTGCCGCCCGCTGCCAGATCAATAAACCCGATGAGAAGTCGCCATGAATGACCGTCAAGCAATCATCAAAGACTTGATCACAGCCGTGGTGAAAGCCCGCAAAACCGACGAAATTGTCTACCAGTCAGAGTGGCTCGGCTACATCCCGTTCGGGGTCTACCACTGGGTCGAATGCCAGGGCGAAGACGTCTCCAGCGACTTTCCGTTTGGATGGGCGCTCGAAGACCTGACAGGTCTTGAACAGGTGGGGTTCCTGGAAACGCTGGAAGCTTATGAGAACCCCGAGGACTCGTTTGATCGGGAGATCAGGTATCGCGTTTGTGGCTGAGGGTCGAGGAATCCGGGCTGTGCCGCTGTCATTGATCAAAGCTCGCTTCCCAGACGCTGCTCGATCAAGGCTGGAGCGGGGGCATGGACATGGGCGTCAGTGATGCTGCTTCTGTGTGCGAGCCTGCTCGCGATGACGGCGGGACTGTTCGTCCGAAAATCTCGTAGGAAATTACCACCAGTGGTGAGGAAGTTTGTTCCCGCTGGGTTGCGAAGCAGCCCCAAGCCAGACGCCTCAGTTCGCCAGACACATTGCATGTCCCGGTTTACAGCACCTGAGTTCGGTGCACAGCCCCGGCCGGGCTGCGCACCGAACCTGTCCGCTAAGACTCCGTCAACGCCGCCTGCACCAAAGGATGCAGGCCATCGCCAGGGTGCTCCACCCGCCACTTCATCAGCTGTTGGCGCATGACCGGCGTCCAGAAACTCTGGATATGCTGGCGCACGCCATTCACTGCCAGCGTCTTGTCCGGCTCGCTGGAGAAGTACTGGCCAATCTGGTTGGCCATCTTGATCAGGCTTTCGGTACTCATCGCCGCACCTCGGCTTTCTCGGCATGACGGCGTTCGCGCAGCAGACGCCCCTGTTCATCGCTGAAGGCCTGGTAGCGTTTCTGCCATTCCGAAGGCTGGCTGACCCGCACGATTTCCACCGCCGTCACTTTGTATTCCGGGCAGTTGGTGGCCCAGTCAGAGTTGTCGGTGGTGATCACGTTGGCACCCGATTCCGGGAAGTGGAAGGTGGTGTAGACCACCCCTGGCGCCACGCGCTCGGAGACCTTGGCACGCAGCACGGTCTGCCCGGCGCGACTGCCGATGCCGACCCAATCACCGTCGACGATACCGCGGTTCTCGGCGTCGGTCGGATGGATTTCCAAACGGTCTTCCTCGTGCCAGGCAACGTTATCGGTGCGCCGGGTCTGGGCACCCACGTTGTACTGGCTGAGGATACGCCCGGTGGTCAGCAGCAACGGATAGCGACTGTTGACCTTCTCGTCGGTCGGCACGTAGCCGGTGAGCATGAACCGCCCTTTGCCACGCACGAACTGCTCGATGTGCATGATTGGCGTGCCATCTGGAGCGTCATCGTTGCACGGCCATTGCAGGCTGCCATGGCGATCCAGCTCGGCATAGCTGACCCGGGTGAAGGTCGGCGTCAGACGGGCAATCTCATCCATGATTTCGGAAGGATTCTTGTAGTCCATTTTGTAGCCCAAGGCTTCGGAAAGAGCCATGGTGGCCTCCCAGTCAGCCTTGCCAGCCAGGGGCTCCATCACCTTGCGTACCCGGGAAATGCGGCGCTCGGCGTTGGTGAAAGTACCGTCCTTCTCGAGGAACGAACTGCCCGGCAGGAATACGTGGGCGAACTTGGCCGTCTCGTTGAGGAAGATGTCCTGTACTACCACGCACTCCAGGGCGCTCAGGGCCGCGGTCACGTGCTGGGTGTTCGGGTCGCTCTGGGCGATGTCCTCGCCTTGGCAATAAAGTGCCTTGAAGGAGCCGTCCAGCGCCGCCTCGAACATGTTCGGAATGCGCAGCCCCGGATCGGGTTGCAGGGTCACGTTCCAGGCCTGCTCGAACTGGGCGCGTACCACATCGTTGGAAACGTGGCGATAACCCGGCAGTTCGTGGGGGAACGAGCCCATGTCGCAGGAACCCTGCACGTTGTTCTGCCCGCGCAACGGGTTCACCCCGACACCCTCGCGACCGATGTTACCGGTGACCATGGCGAGGTTGGCGATGCCCATCACCGATGTACTGCCCTGGCTGTGTTCGGTAACGCCGAGGCCGTAGTAGATGGCCGCGTTGCCACCGGTGGCGTAGAGCCGTGCGGCGGCGCGGATCTGCTCGGCAGGCACGCCGCATACCGGGCCCAGGGCCTCGGGCGCGTTCTCCGGCAGGCTGACGAAGTCACGCCAGCGGGCGAAATCCGCCGCCTCACAGCGCTCGTCGACGAAAGGCTGGTTGACCAGGCCTTCGGTGACGATCACATGGGCCAGCGCATTGAGCATCGCCACGTTGGTGCCCGGGCGAAGTTGCAGATGCAGGTCGGCGCGGGCATGGGGCGAATCCACCAGGTCGATGCGCCGCGGGTCGATGACGATCAGCCGCGCGCCCTGGCGCAGACGACGCTTGAGCTGGGAGCCGAACACCGGGTGGGCGTCGGTGGGGTTGGCGCCCATCACCAGGATCACGTCGGCCAGCATCACCGAGTCGAAGGTCTGAGTGCCGGCGGACTCGCCGAGCGTCTGTTTGAGGCCATAACCGGTAGGCGAATGGCAGACCCGGGCGCAGGTATCGACGTTGTTGTTGCCGAAGGCGGCACGCACCAGCTTCTGCACCAGGTAGGTTTCTTCGTTGGTGCAGCGGCTGGAGGTGATGCCGCCGATGGAGTCGCGTCCATATTTCAGCTGGATGCGGCGGAACTCACTGGCCGCGTAGTCGACGGCTTCGTCCCAGCTGACTTCCTGCCACGGATCGCTGATGTGCTTGCGGATCATCGGCTTGGTGATGCGATCCGGGTGGGTGGCGTAGCCCCAGGCGAAACGACCCTTGACGCAGGAATGGCCATGGTTGGCCTGGCCGTTCTTGTCCGGCACCATGCGCACCAGTTGATCGCCTTTCATTTCAGCGCGGAAGGAGCATCCGACGCCGCAGTAGGCGCACGTGGTGATGACGCTGCGCTCAGGCTGGCCGAGTTCCACCACGCTTTTTTCCATCAGCGTGGCCGTCGGGCAGGCCTGCACACAGGCGCCGCAGGACACGCATTCGGAGTCGAGGAAGTTGTCACCGCCCGCGGCCGCCACCCGCGAATCGAAGCCGCGTCCGGTGATGGTCAGCGCGAAGGTGCCCTGGGTTTCCTCGCAGGCCCGCACGCAGCGGTTGCAGACGATGCATTTGCTCGGGTCGTAGTCGAAATAAGGGTTGGACACGTCCTTCGTCTCGGCCAGGTGGTTATCACCCTCGTAGCCGTAGCGCACTTCACGCAGGCCGACCTGACCCGCCACCGTCTGCAATTCGCAGTTGCCGTTGGCCGAGCACGTCAGGCAGTCCAGCGGATGGTCGGAGATGTACAGTTCCATCACGTTACGCCGCAGGCCGGCGAGTCGGGAGGTCTGGGTGCGTACCACCATGCCTTCGGTGACCGGCGTGGTGCACGAGGCCGGATAGCCGCGCATACCGTCGATCTCCACCAGGCACATGCGGCAGGAGCCGAACGGCTCCAGGCTGTCGGTGGCGCAGAGCTTGGGGATGGTGGTGCCGAGCAATGCCGCGGCGCGCATCACCGAAGTCCCGGAAGGAACGGTGATTTCGCGGCCGTCGATGTTCAGGCTGACCTGCACCTCGCTTTCGCGTTCCGGGGTGCCCAGGTCGATATCACTGGCGGGATCGAAAATGTTGATCATTGGTCGGCCTCCGTGGTCGCCAGACCGAAGTCGGCAGGGAAATGCTTGAGGGCGCTGGCGACAGGATAGGAGGTCATCCCACCCAAGGCACAGAGCGAACCGTATTGCAGGGTGTCGCAGAGATCCTGGAGCAACAGGACCTGCTCCTGACGGGCACCGGCATCGGTGCTGGCGAGCAGTCGGTCCACCACTTCCACCCCACGGGTGGAGCCGATCCGGCACGGCGTGCATTTGCCGCAGGATTCTTCGGCGCAGAACTGCAGGGCGAAACGGGCCATGTGGGCCATGTCCAGGCTGTCATCGGCCACCACCACACCGCCGTGGCCAAGCATCGCGCCCATGGCGGCAAACGCCTCGTAGTCCAGCGGCGTGTCAAATTGCGAAGGCGGTACCCAGGCACCCAGCGGCCCACCCACCTGGGCGGCCTTCAACGGCCGGCCGCTGGCGGTACCACCACCATACTCTTGCACCAGTTCGCGCAGGGTCAGGCCGAAGGCGCGCTCAACCAGGCCGCCATGACGGATGTTGCCGGCCAGTTGGAATGGCATCGTGCCCAGGGAACGGCCCATGCCAAAGTCACGGTAGAACTGTGCCCCCTTCTCCAGGATGATCGGCACCGAGGTCAGGGTCAGCACGTTGTGGACCAGGGTCGGCAACCCGAACAGGCCCTGCAACGCAGGCAACGGAGGCTTGGCGCGAACCGTGCCACGCTTGCCTTCAAGGGACTCCAGCAGAGCGGTTTCTTCACCGCAGATGTAAGCACCAGCCCCCACCCGGACTTCAAGTTCGAAAGCGCGACCACTGCCCGCCACGTCGGCGCCCAGGTAGCCGGCCTCGCGGGCGATGCACAGGGCGTCGTTCAACGTCGCGACAGCGTCCGGATATTCCGAGCGCACATAGATGTAGCCCATGGTGGCGCCTACCGCGATACCCGCAATGATCATGCCTTCGATCAGCAGGAACGGATCGCCTTCCATCAGCATGCGGTCGGCGAATGTGCCCGAATCACCTTCGTCGGCGTTGCACACCACATATTTCTGCGTACCCGGCGCATCGCGCACGGTGCGCCACTTGATACCTGCCGGGAAAGCTGCTCCGCCCCGGCCGCGCAGGCCCGAGTCGAGCACGCTGGCAACCACTTGCGCGCCATCCTGCTGGATGGCGCGAGCCAGCCCCTGGAAGCCGCCATGAGCGCGGTAGTCATCCAGGGACAGTGGCCGGGTAATACCGGCGCGAGCGAACAGCAGCCGCTGTTGGCTCTTGAGATAGGGAATGTCTTCCACCGGCCCCAGGGCCAGTGGATGGTTGCCGGGATCGCCTGCCAGGGCATCGAGCAGCCCAGGCACGTCCGCCGGAGTGACGGGGCCGAAACCGAGCCGGCCGCTGGCGGTTTCCAGCTCCAGCAGCGGCTCCAGCCAGTAGAGGCCACGGGAACTGGTGCGTTGCACCTCCAGCGGCAACTGCCGACGCTCGGCCTCGCGCATCAGTGCAGCGGCCACCGTGTCCGCGCCGACCGCACGGGCTACCGAATCGCGGGGAATGCAGAGCTTCAGCATGTGCCTTCCTCCAGACAGCCATTGACCAACTCACGCAGGCGCTCAGGCGTCAGCCGTGCGTGCAACTGGCCGTCCAGCTCCAGGGCCGGCGAGCAGACACAGGCACCCAGGCAATAGACCGGCCGCAGGCTGATGCTGCCGTCAGCGCTGGTGCCATGATCGTCAAGCGACAGCTGTTCGCGCAATTGGGCGGCCAGCTGTTCGGCCCCCATGCTCTGGCAGGACTCCGCCCGGCATAGGCGCAAGGTATGGCGCGCGGGCGGCGCGGTGCGGAAGTCGTGATAGAAACTGATCACCCCGCGCACTTCAGCCTGACTGAGGTTGAGGGCATGAGCGATCTCCGGGACGGCCGCGTCGGGAACGTACCCGCAGCCCTCCTGGATGGCATGAAGAATCGGCAGCAAGGCACCGGGGGTGTCCTTTTCGCGCTCCAATACACGTTGAATCAGAGGCAGGTGAAGCGTCTCATCGGGCATAAACTTACCTCGGCATCTCGAACGACACTGCCCAATGAAGGCAGTCGTCCGGAGTCTTGGCTGCAGCGTCCGGCCACGTCACGGAAGCGTGGTTATCCGGTCGCCCTCCTCGCTCTCCGGTCAGGCATCTTGGTGCGCCTGATCCGGGGCATCCTTACAGCTTGCCATTCCCGGGAACTGGCAATTGCACATGGACGACAAAACGCGTTCTGAAAGCGACTCGAGGTCAAAGTCACCCGCGCTCCACGGGAACTGGATTTATAACCCATTACCATCGACTTGCACATTGGCGAAAACGGCTCTAAACCCAATCATTCATATCGCTCATGGAAACGCAGGATGCGGGAAGCAACGAGTGAACTTGAAAAGCAACTTGATCTGGCAACGAAGCTGCTTTCCCTGGCGGCAAAAGTTGGCCTGCTCACCGGTGGAACATGCATCGTCAGCTACCTGCTCGGCAATGGCCATTACCCGCAAGGCCTCTCCATCGGAGATAGCCTGCTGTTTTTGGTCGCGGCGTTTTGTTTCGGGGTCATCTGCCTTTACTTTTCGGCGTCCGTTACGGCTGCGGGTGTGCTGCTTGCGCCACTGTTCGTACCGGTGCTGAGATTTCTCATCTGGCTTACAACAATATTCCGCACTGAAAAGTCCAAACCTGAACTGAAACTGCAAAAAATAACGTTGCTGACGGTGTTGTTTGGCATTTGTGGCGTGGTGACCATTTATTTTCTTGCTCGCAAGAATCCCATTGAGCATATCCCCCTCATTCTATTGCCGATTTTTCAATACATCGTTTATTCGGCCTTCCTGAATCAGAACAGAAAAATAAATACCGCCTACCAACCGACCCCGGAGATAGCTGGCACCGAGCCTTTCGACAAAGCCCCCCGCGTCGATGTGAAACCCATGAAAAGACTCAGGGCGATGATCGCGGGACTGATCATCCTGACCCCCATTCTCATGGGCGGGGTCACCTCGGACTTGCTGCAAACCGCCATGAGCCTTGCAAAGATACGCATCGAACGGGCAACGATTCTGGTGAAACCGCCTTATGCCAACTTACTGCCCGATCCCAAGGACTCACCCTTGCAGGACTATAAGGTCTTTGAAAATGCGACCGTGGTATTCCGCGGAGTGGGCAACTCGACACTGATTGAAATGCGTACCGCGGATACAGCTATCCGGCTGGAAATCCCCAATGATTCGATCATCATCGAACGCAAGACGAGACTCATCACTCAACCCAAACCGAAGACCTGAACCCAACATAGCCTGTGGGAGCCTGCTCGCGATGGCGGTGGGTCGGCTTGCCTAGAGGCTGAATATACAACCGTCAGGACGAGCAAGCTCGGCACCCACATTTTCGTAGCGCTTCCAGAAGTGAAAACCGCCCTACTTCAGTTCCACCAACCGAAGCGACTGCGCTCCATCCAGCGACAGGTGAATGGTGGCCGCCCGGCTAGGAAAATTCGGCGCATCGTCGTCGGTATTTTCCATAACCGGAAGATCGATCAAGGTCTGCTCACCCGTCGGATCACTGACCAGCCTGGCATCCAGCTTATCGATCGAACGCCAGCTGTCACCACCGATGCGAATCACATCCAGCAAGTTGTAACGCTGCTGGCCTTCTTCGTTTTCTTCAGGGGTAAAAGCCGCCAGGTATTGGCTGTAATTGTTGCCCATACCGAAACCTTCAATGGTGAACACCGCAAGCGTTACTTCGCTGTCCTCCCCAGTATCCAGCGTCTGCACCAGCGTCGCTTCAGGGTAACCGGTGGCGTAGCTGTCTTTAAGGAGTGCCACCAGATGCCCGATCTGCTCCTCCAACGATTTTGGAACGGACTTCGGCTCGGCAGCGTGAGTCAGGGTACAGGCAAGGAACAGACTGGCAGCAAGCAAGTGCAATTTCATGAAAGAGAACGTCCGAGGTACGGGAGGTGAGCTCGGATATTAGCGCATCGACAGCACGGTTGATTAGCGACCATTACCACAAGAGACTATTCCCCAAGGAGGGTCATTCAACTCGTCGACGCCGGCACAAACACCGTTTCACGCCCTTTGCGGCCATCGGTCACGATGCGATTCACCAGTTCATCCTGGATATGAGCATACTCAGATAAAGAAAGTCGCAGGCGAGCTGCGTTGATCACCTGCGAGAAGATTCGCGTGCCGTTCAGCAACACTTCCATGGTAATCAGGGTGCTGATCAATGTTCCGGGGAGGCAGTCTGCCTTGACACTGTAGGTCAGGGGCCGCTTGCCATCGAATTGCTGGAGCACCATTTCGATGGCTGCCATTTCACTGTTGGCTCCATGACTGCCCGCGACCAGATTACTGGGCTCTTCCCTGCCACCGAGACCATGGCCGCGCAGATGAAGCCATTCCTGATCGTCACGGGCGGCATAGCGCGATGCCGACAGCGACCCACTTTCGATCAATTCCACTGCCCTCCTTGCGTCGCCAACAGTGACACTGCTCAAGGGGGGCAGCAGGCCGAACGCCGTACCGTTAGCGACGGCAATGAAAAACTTCGCCATGACGCTGCCTTGAGACTTGCGCTTATCGGCATTGCGGCCGGTGCCCACCAGCGCTTGTTCCAGCGACATATTGCTGTAGCCCGACTCATCAACCGCCCATTGGCGATGGTTCCAGTCGGCGGCGATCTGGTGCATCGAAGGCTGTTCTCGCTCAAGCCGCATCGTCATGTGGAAGCCGCCACCTTTGCGCTTGGCCCTGAAGATTTTGCGCCAATGGTAAAGACTGGAGTGAGGTCGATTCCTCATCAAATACCAACCACGCCCCTTTGAATCAACAAGCCGGCCGAGTGCACCGGTTCCACCAGGTGTCGGATTGAAATTGAACGGCGGGGTCACCCCTTCCGGCGGATCCATCTCGCCCAGCCCTTCGATTCGAACCTTACCGATGGCGATTTTCGGCGTGACGCGTGCGACATGTTTGATCGTTGCACTGCTCGGTGGAGAGGCGCTCGGTAGAGAGGCTGAATCGTCGTCCAGTAACGTATTGCAATAAGGGCAATACATGAACAGGTCGCTGACCGAGTAGTGGCACTTCTTGCAATTGGACACGGCGCTCTCCTCCTTGGATGCGCTGAAAAGGCTAGCACCAGAGTCGAGTCCCGACACATCAACCGGAAGAAAATAACGGCCTTGTCCAAATGCGCTCAGCGGGCGACGCGCTCTTCACTGAAGGGAGGCTGCCCGGGAGGCGCCGGGTCATTGCGCAGGAGTCTCACGCCGACGCTCAACGCCTCAACGCCTGGGTCATCCGCTGCAGCAACTCGTTTTCCGAAAATGGCTTATGCAAAACTGGGCACCCGGCGAATTCGACCGGCACGCCGCTGGCGCCGTATCCGGTGCTGAACAAGAACGCAATGCCGCGATCGCGCAAGATCTCGGCCACCGGGAAAACCCGTTCGCCGGCCAGGTTGACGTCCAGAATGGCCAGATCGATGTGCGCCGCGCTTGCCTCGTCCCGCGCCGTCGCGAGCCGGGCCACCGAGGCCACGACTTCGCAGCCGAAATCCTCCAGCATTTCCTCGATCAACATGGCAATCGCGCCTTCGTCCTCGACGACGAGCACCCTGACTCCAGCGAATGGAGGCATGCCTAGGCTCCGATCAGAAAGGAGAAGCGGCAGTAAACGCCCTCCGGGGCGAAGGTCAGGTCGAACTGGCCGCCCAAATCGCGCTCGATGCAGCGTTTCATCAGGCGAGAGCCCAGCCCTTCCCGCTCCGGCCGGGCCACGGGCGGTCCGCCCTGCTCCCGCCAATCCAGGGTGAACAAGGTGCCGTTTGGTTGGGGTTGCAGGTCCCAGGTCACCGAAAGCGAGCCTGTCTCGACGGACATCGAGCCATATTTCAGCGCGTTGATCGCCAGTTCATTGAGGGTCATCGTGAAGTTGAGCGCCACCCGTGTGCCGACGTCGATCGTCGCACCCTTGATCGTGATGCGATCGAGCTCGAGCCCGAAGACCGGCATCAGCACCTCATGGGCCAGGGAGTCCAATGGGGTGTCTTCCCAGTGCCGCTTAGTCAGCAGGTCATGAGCCCGCGACAGCGCCAGCAGCCGGGCTTCGAACCGCCGGTAGCCGTCTTTTGCGTCCTGCGCGTTGCGCGCCGTCTGGGCGGCCAGGGATTGCACCGTGGCCAAGGTATTCTTGACCCGATGATTGAGCTCGTCGATCAACGTTTTCTGCCGGTTTTCCGCCTGCTTGCGCTCGGTAATGTCCACCAGCATGTTGATCGCGCCCACGAGGTTGCCCTCGGCATCATGCAGGGGCGTGGGATAGGGATTGAACGGCACACGGGTTCCATCCGGGCGCTGGGCAACAGCCTCGACACCTCGAATCGCGCGGTTTTCCTTCAACGCCACGGCCATGGGACATTGGTCGTGGGGCAGCGGACTTCCATCGGTGTTGAACAGTTTCCAGGTCACGCACCACATGTCGCCCAACTGAGGCGTGCGCCCGGACAATTCGACAGCCGCACGGTTATAGAACGTGATACGACCTTCGGCGTCGGTGGTATAGACCGCTGCGGGCAGTGCTTCGAGCACATTGCGCATATGCCGTTCGCTCTCGCGAACCTGGTTTTCCATTCGCTGCGCGAGGGTGACGTCCTGCAGCACCCGCACGCCATAGCGGAACTCGCCGCCTGCATCGCGTACCGACGAACTGTGGATGTCGAGGTAGACGATCTCGCCATCCGGCTTGAGGGCGCGCTTGCGCAGCACATAATTATCCAGTTCGCCGGCAACCTGGCGTGCATACAGGGCCGCGTCCTGCCCGACACTCTCCGGGTGGGTATAGTCCAGGAACGTCATCGCCAGCAACTGTTCGCGAGTGCGGCCCAACATGCGGCAGAGGGCATCGTTAACCCGGAGCAGACGACCGTCGATGTCGGCCTCGGCAATCCCTATAGTCGCTGCCTCGTAGGTGGCTGCAAGCCTGTCGTCGCTCTCCTGGCGCGCCGCCTCGGCTGCATGAATGCAAGACACGTCGATGGTGAAACACCGGGTGTTGAAGAGTCTCCCGTCCTCGAACCGCCCATTGGACGTGATTGAGACATGCTTGATGGAACCGTCCTTGGCCCGCAAGCGCGCAGGGTAGCTCTCCAGGCAATCACCGCTGCTCAGTTTATTGAGAATATCGCCAATGACCGGCTTATCGACATGAAACTCGGTGATATGACGGCCGATGTACTCTTCTTCCGCATAACCCAGCAGGGTCAGTTCGGCCTTGTTGGCGCGCAGGATGATGCCCTCGCCACTGACGATATGCAGACCCACGGCGCTGTTTTCGAAGAAGTCCTCGAGGTCGGTGCTCTTACGGCGAAGCTCCTCGGCCATGGCGTGGTGTGCAGAGATGTCCTGGAAGCAATTGATCGCCCCTTGGATGACACCTCGCCGGTCTTTCAGGACACGGATGTTCATGAGTGCCACGAACCGCACCCCGTCCGGGCGCTGGATGACGATTTCCCGGTTGCGCGCCACGACGCCTGTGGCGAGCGCCGTGGCCGTCGGGCAATTCTCAAACGCCAGCGGCGTGCCGTCGGTCAAGAACAATCGATGGGAACCACAGAAGCGATCACCGTTCACTCCGAGTTCCGGGCTGCGTCCCCAGAGTTCAGCCGCCTCACTGTTGTACCTGACGAGCCAACCCTCGCGGTCGCACAAATACACCGCACCGGGAATAGCCTCGAGCGCGTTTGTGCCAATCGAAACAAGGCTTTCGTATTCACTCGGCGCCAGCGTTTCCCTGGGAAGTTCTTCAACGTTTGACATCAGTAATCCTCGATTCACCTGGCTAACCAGGCAAGGCGCCATGACGAGTCGTAGCCCCGCTACGGCGAGGAATGGCAACGCAGGCTGGCAAGTCCTGGCGCCGAAGTTGAGTAAACGAATCAGCCACACAGGCTACTAGATCCCTATTCGTCGTACGAGTTCAGGTCAACTTGGTACCACAGTCCTTGTCCGGAAAGCCAAACAATGCTTGAGGCGCTTGCACCATCAGCGCCCGCATCAACGACTGCGAACATCCCAACGCGTGCAACTGCCCCATTACCGTGTCGAAGCTAACGGTTTGCTCATGCTGGGTATGCGGCCAGTCACTGCCCCATACCAGCCGCCGTTGGCCGAAGCTCTGCTCCAGCAAGGCCAACGAGGCTCGGGCGAAGTCGAGATTCTGTTGATCGGTCCCGGCCAGTCGGTAGATACCGGACACTTTCATCCACACTCGTCCGCTCAAACCCAGCTCCAACAACTCGGGGAAACCCGGTTGCTCGAGGCCCAGGCGCGAATCCGGGCGACCGAAGTGATCGACCACCAGTTTGATGCCAAACGGCAGCAGTTGGTGAATCAGCCCTGGCAGGTCCGCTACGCTGCGGTGCAGTTCGACATGCCAGTCCAGCTCAGCCATGTGGCCGAAAAAGCCCTGCCACGCAGCGTCGCGAAAATCAGGCAGGTCCTTGCCCATCAGATTCAGGCGAACACCAACCACCCCCAGTCGGGCCATGTTTTCCATATCGGTACGGCTGGCGTCTCGCTCCAGTACCACGACTCCGCGTAATTGCTGCGGAGCCTGCTGGAGCGCGGCCAGCAGATAGCTGTTATCCGTGCCAAGAAAGCTTGGCTGCACCAGCACGCCATGGCTCAGGCCATGGGCTTTCAAGTGGTGCAGGTATTGGCCAAGCGTCGCGTCATAGTCAACCGTGTAGCGCCGTTCGACGGTCAACTCCAGCCCACGATCGAACACGTGGGCATGGGAATCGATACCGATGATCGGCATGGAGAACGTGTCAGGCATGGGCACGCTCGTTACCTTCGACCTTGGCGTTTGCCGGTGCGGCGGCTTCAAGGTTCCGCCCGCGGGTTTCCGGAAGACACAGCGCCGCGAGCACCGCCACTCCGTAGGCAATTCCTGCGTCAATGCCAATGGCTGAGCCCAACGACATTGAATCGCTCATGTGGCCGACCAGGAAGGGGAACACCGCCGAAAGTACCCGGCCGAAGTTATAGCAGAACCCCACGCCGGCACCACGCACATCCGCCGGGTACAACTCGTTGAACAGTGCCCCGAGGCTCGCCGGAATGCCGGCGGCAAAGAAGCCGAGCGGGAACCCGAGGAACAGCATCTGAGTGTTGGTCAGCGGCAGGAACACATAGCACTGCACAGTCACGACACAGCACAAGGCGAACAGCACAATGTTCTTGCGACGGCCGATGCGATCAATCAACAAGCCGCTGACCACGCAGCCACACCAGAAGGCAAAGATGATGACGGCCAGGTAACCGCCGGAATTGAGTACCGACAGGTTGCGTTCGGTCTTGAGAAAGGTGGGCAGCCAGGTCATTACCGCGTGATAACCGCCATGGGCGCCCAGTCCCAGCAGTCCACCGAACAGCGTCACGCGGATCAACTCAGGGCGAAAGATGCCAGCCAAGGACTTGAGGAACCCCTTGGGTATGGCCTGTTCTTTTTGCAAGCGCTGGAAACTGTCGGGTTCTTCGACGTTACGCCGGACCCAGATGATCAGGAACGACGGCAGCAGACCGACGATGAACATCACCCGCCAGGCCATATCCTGGGGCACGAACGAGTAGATCAGGGTGAAGACCCCGACCGCCAGCCCCCAGCCCACTGCCCAGGCACTTTGTACAGTGCCCATGACCTTGCCCCGGTACTTGGGGTTGATGGTTTCGGCCATCAGTACCGCACCGGCGGCCCACTCGCCACCAATGCCGAAACCTTGCAATGCCTTGACGACCAACAATGAGTGGAAACCGGTGACGAACGCGGACAGAAAGGTGAAGAACGAGAACCACAGAATCATCCATTGCAGCGTGCGCACCCGACCGTAGCGGTCCGACAACGTGCCGCCGACCCAGCCGCCGATGGCCGAGGTGATCAACGTCACGCCACTGACCAGCCCCGCATCGCCCTTGGACAAGGCAAACGCTGCAATCAGCGCCGGTATTGCCAGGCCGAACATCTGCACTTCCAGCGCATCGAGTGACCATCCGCCGAAACAGGCCCAAAATGTTTTGCGCTCCCGCGCAGTGACTTGGCGATACCAACTGAACATGATTTTTATCCTTATAAGCAGAACGAGAGGCAGCCGAGAGCGAACCGCGCCGCTACAGGGCCAGTGATGGCAAGCACAACAGTAAAAGCCGCGGCGAATGACTCGCCGTCGGGTGACCCGCTAATCCGGCACGGTCAACGAATTTCCACGCTGTAGCGGAAATGCTCGGCATGGCCGCGAGAGCGTCGCCACTCCAGCGGGTTGCCGGCGTAGTCCCGCGCCAGACGCTCGATCACCACGACCGGGCTGTTGACCGGCACATGCAGCAAGCGCGCATGAACGTCATTCACCGATTCAGCAGTGAGGGTTTCTTCGGCATAGGCAACTACCTGACCGCAGGTTTCCTCGTAGATGGGATAAAGCAGTGGCCCCTTCTGGCTCAGGTCGATGTCGAGCAGCGGCTGAAAGCGGCTGCGCGGCAACCAGATTTCTTCGGCGAGCACCGGTTCGACCTCCAGCAGACGTACACGTACGATGCGGATCACCGGCGCGTCGACGGGCAATCCCAGCGCCTGTGCCACCGCCGACGGCGCAGCCACCGGCTCGATGGACAAGATGCGGCTCTCCGGGACCCGACGTTCGCCCGACGCGCTTTGAAACCGGAAGAAGCGGAACAACGAAGACTGGAACTGAGGGCGACGAATGAAGGTACCGCGCCCCTGCTGACGCTCCAGAATGCCCTCGATGACCAACGCATCGATCGCCTTGCGCACGGTACCGGTAGACAGCTGATACTCCGCCGAGAGGGCTGCCTCAGTGGGAATTGCTTCTCCCGGACGCCAGCGATTGTTGGCAATCTGTTCAGCCAACTGGTCTCGCAGGCGTTGATAAAGCGGCAGGCGAACATCACTGGGGAGGGCTTTCATCGACTTTATTCACCTTGTTATCTAGTCATATATATGAATATGCACCGAGTATTTGCCCAGGCAGCGAGGTTGTCAAGAATGGCCTCGGCATATGGCTGACGAATGGCGTGCTTCGAGTTGCCCGGATCCCGGGGCGGAGAAGCTGGATGAGCGGCGAGTGACTGAACTTCACACCTTGGCCATGCTGCCGGGCGTGGCCGTGTTTTCTGTGCTGGATGATCAATATCCCGCGTGACGAGGCAATGCCATGGAAATGAGGGCGGCGAGGAGGACAAAGCCGCTGGAAATCCACAGACATGCTTCCAGTCCATGAGTTTGATAGACCCAACCGGAAAGCAGTGTGCCGATCAATCGGCCCATGGCGTTGGACATGTAATAGAAACCCACGTCCAGTGATACGCCGTCCTCCTTGGCATAGGACACGATCAGATAGCTGTGCAGGGAGGAATTCACCGCGAACAGTGCACCAAACACTGCCAGTCCGCCGAGCAGCACCATCTGTTGCGACAGCCCGGTGCCCAGGCCCAGCGCAATAGCCATCGGCAGGCCAGCCAACGCCAGCGCCCAGAGGAACGCGCCACGGCCGTCCGGTACATGCCCCCGTTCTTTGCCGGTGATGTAGGGCGCCAACGATTGCACGAGGCCGTAGCCGATCACCCAGGCGGCGAGGAAACCACCGACCTTCCAGAAGTCCCAGGCAAAGACGCTGCTCAGGTAGACCGGCAGGGCCACCACGAACCAGACGTCGCGAGCGCCGAACAGAAACATCCGCGCCGCCGACAGAATATTGATCGCACGACTCTTGGACAGCAGGTCGCGAAACCTGGGTTTGGCTTTCGCCTTGCCCAGGTCCCTCTTCAGCAGGATCAGGCTACCGATCCAGATCAGCGCCAATGCACTGGCCATCGCCAGCAACGCCCCCCTGAACCCCATCGAAGCCAGTAAGGCGCCACCGAGGAAAAAACCCACGCCCTTGAGGGCATTTTTCGAGCCGGTGAGCATCGCCACCCACTTGTAGAGCATTCCCTGTTGCTCGTCGGGAACGAGAAGCTTGAGGGTGCTTTTTGCACTCATCTTGTTCAGGTCCTTGGCGATCCCGGACAAAGCCTGGGCTGCCATGACCCAGGGAACGGTCAGCCACACTGCCGGCACCGTCAACATGAGCAATGCCACGACCTGCAGGCCCAGGCCGATATTCATGGTGCGGTTCAAACCCAGCCGGGCTCCCAGATAACCTCCCACCAGGTTGGTAATGACGCCGAAGAGTTCGTAAAACAGGAACAACGCAGCGATTTGCAGCGGGCTGTAGCCCAACGCGTGAAAGTGCAGCACCACCAACATGCGCAAGGCGCCGTCGGTGAGGGTGAACGTCCAGTAGTTACCCGTGACGAGCAGGTATTGCCGCACTTCTGGAGTCAGAGCTGCCAGTGTTTTCATGGGTGCCCGGCCAGACCGACCATCCGCGCCAGCTCGACGGTACGGTTGGCATAGCCCCACTCATTGTCGTACCAGGCATAGAGCTTGACCTGGGTACCGTTGATAACCAGGGTCGACAACGCGTCGATGATGGATGAGCGTGGGTCGGTCCGGTAGTCGATGGACACCAGGGGGCGCTCTTCGAAACCGAGGATGTCTTTCAATTCGTTTTCGGAGGCGTCCTTGAGCCATTGATTCACTTCTTCGACAGTGGTGGCTCGCTCGACCTCGAAGACGCAATCGGTCAGCGAAGCATTGGCCAGTGGCACGCGCACGGCGTGGCCGTTGAGGCGACCACGCAACTCGGGGAAGATTTCCGCAATGGCGGTGGCCGAGCCCGTGCTGGTGGGGATCAGGCTCAGGCCCGAGGCACGGGCACGGCGCAGGTCCTTGTGGGGTTGATCGAGGAGGCTCTGAGTATTGGTCAGGTCATGGATGGTAGTGATCGAGCCGTGGCGGATGCCGAGTTTTTCGTGGATGACCTTGACCACCGGGGCCAGGCAGTTGGTGGTGCAGGACGCGGCGGTGACAATGGGATGTTCAGCGGGCTTGAACAGCTGGTGATTGACGCCCATGACGATGTTCAGCGCCCCCTTTTCCTTCACCGGGGCGCTGACCACTACGCGCTTCACGCCTTGATCGAGGTAAGCCTGAAGCACCGCGACGGTCTTCATCTTGCCACTGGCCTCGATCACCAGATCGCAGGCTGACCAGTCGGTGTCGGCAATGGTCTTGTTGGCCGTCACTTTGATTCGCTGGCCTTCGATGACGATGTCGTCGCCGTCTGCATCGGCCTGGTGGCTCCAGCGGCCGTGCACGGAGTCGAAATTCAACAGGTGCGCATGGGTGGCCGCGTCACCGGCCGGGTCGTTGACCTGCACAAACTCGAACTCGGGCCAATGCCAGGCGGCCCGCATCGCGAGACGACCGATTCGGCCAAAACCATTGATGCCCACTTTGATCGTCATGTTGCCTGCCCCATATATGAAAATCCGAATATATGTTTTCCCGTATGTAATGGGAAGCCCCCCGGTACCGGTATTGCGGGGGCAAATTGGAAGAGCGGTGGATCAGGTCGTTCAATGTTGGATGTGCCGCCGCCATCGCGAGCAGGCTCGCTCCCACAGGGACCTGTGTTGCGCGAAAGTAATGCATACACCGCAGCTCCAATGTGGGAGCGAGCCTGCTCGCGATGGCGGTGGTTCGGCTTGCATCCATGTCGAATGTACCACCGCCTTCGCGGGCAAGCCCGGCTCCCACAGGGGCCTGCGTCGCGCGAAAGTAATGCACACACCGCAGCTCCAATGTGGGAGCGAGCCTGCTCGCGATGGCGGTGGTTCGGCTTGCATCCATGTCGAATGTACCACCGCCTTCGCGGGCAAGCCCGGCTCCCACAGGGGCCTGTGTCGTACATAAGCAATGCATGCACCGCCGATCCAATGTGGGAGCGAGCTTGCTCGCGATGGCGGTGGTAAAGTGCACAGCAATCGAATGAGAATCCACTTTGAGAGGCCCGGGGTGTCCAACCCCATCTCTCGTCATCCGCAGCGATAACAGCATGATCGAAGTCACTGAAGTTTCCATTGCCCAATTGCGCGCCGCACTCGAGTCTGGCCAGACGACAGCAGTTGAGCTGGTCCAGGCCTACCTCGCCAGGATCGAGGCCTACGACGGCCCTAATACGTCCACCGCCCTGAACGCGGTCGTGGTACGAAACCCAGAGGCACTGAACGAGGCACAGGCGTCCGATGCCCGCCGCGTCCAGGGCAAGACGCTGGGGCCGCTCGATGGCATTCCCTACACCGCCAAGGACAGCTATCTGGTGAAGGGCCTCACCGCGGCCTCCGGAAGTCCGGCCTTCAAGGACCTGATTGCCTACCGCGATGCCTTCACCATCGAGCGGCTGCGCGGTGCCGGGGCGATCTGCCTGGGCAAGACCAATATGCCGCCCATGGCCAACGGCGGCATGCAGCGCGGCGTGTACGGCCGTGCCGAGAGCCCGTACAACGGCGACTATCTCACCGCACCGTTTGCATCGGGCTCTTCCAACGGCGCCGGCACTGCAACGGCGGCCAGTTTCGCGGCATTCGGTCTCGCCGAAGAAACCTGGTCCAGCGGACGTGGCCCGGCCTCGAACAATGGCTTGTGTGCCTACACGCCTTCGCGTGGCGTGATCTCGGTGCGCGGCAACTGGCCGCTGACGCCAACGATGGACGTGGTTGTGCCTTACGCCCGAACCATGGCCGATCTGCTGGAAGTGCTGGATGTGGTGGTCGCACAGGACCCGGACACCCGGGGCGACCTGTGGCGCCTGCAACCCTGGGTGCCCATCCCGAGCGTCGACACCGTGCGGCCCGCCTCCTATCCCTCGCTCGCCGCCACTTCCGAGGCGTTGGCAGGTATCCGCTTCGGCGTTCCGCGCATGTACATCAATGCCGATCCCGACGCCGGCACGGCCGAAGCCCCGGGCATCGGCGGTCCGACCGGGCAACGTATCATCACCCGAGCGTCGGTGATCGCCCTGTGGGATGAGGCACGCAAGACCCTCCAAGCCTGTGGCGCCGAAGTGGTAGAAGTGGATTTCCCGCTGGTGTCCAACTGCGAGGGCGACCGCCCCGGCGCACCGACGGTGTTTACCCGTGGCCTGGTCTCCAAGGAATTCCTCCATCACGAACTGTGGGACCTGTCCGCCTGGGCGTTCGACGACTTCCTGCGGGCCAACGGTGATCCGAAACTCAATCGCCTGGCCGACGTGAACGGCCCGCTGATCTTCCCCCACGACCCAGGCACCCTGCCCAACCGCGAGGACGATCTGGCCGCAGGCATGGACGAATACGTGAAGATGGCCGAGCGTGGCATCACACCCTGGGACCAGATCCCCACCCTGCCGGACGGCCTGCGGGGGCTGGAAAAGACCCGTCAGATCGACCTTGAAGACTGGATGAAGCAACTTGGACTCGATGCGGTGATCTTCCCCACCGTCGCCGACGTCGGGCCGACAGACGCCGACGTCAACCCGGCCTCCGCGGACATCGCCTGGAGCAACGGCGTCTGGGTCGCCAACGGCAACCTCGCCATCCGCCATCTGGGCGTGCCTACCGTCACGGTGCCGATGGGCGTCATGGCGGACATCGGTATGCCTGTCGGGTTGACGTTCGCCGGTCGTGCCTATGACGACTCGAAGCTGCTGCGCCTGGCCTCGGCATTCGAATCGACCGGGTCGAAGCGACGAGTACCGGCGCGTACGCCGCCGTTGTCGACTCGCTGAGATCACAGGGTGGCGGAGCTTTCACCGCCACCCTGGCATCCCGGGACGACGCCATCAATAACCGGCGGTTCCGGCACTTGCGCCATATTTCTCCAACAACTTCAGCGTGACACCATTGGTCCAGCCGAAGCCATCCTGCAATTCATATTCGCCCCCGCCGCCACCCTGCCCCGCGCCGGACACATCGTATTTCTCCACCAGCTTGTCTTCGTCGCGATAGAGATTCTGCACCTGTGCCAGGAAGCGCGTGCCGATCTGCTCTGCCAGCGCGGTTTGCCCATAACGGTTCAAACCTTCCACCGCCACCCATTGCAGCGGCGCCCAGCCATTGGGCTCATCCCACTGCTGACCGTTGCTGACTTGGGTAGTCGCGATACCACCCGGACGCAGCAAGCCCGAACGTACCGCCTCGGCAGTACGACCCGCACGCTCGGCCGAGGCCAGACCGGTGTATAGCGGAAACAGCGTCGCAGCGGTCAGGTTGGGGCGTTGCTGCTTCAGTTGCCAATCGTAGTCCACGTAATAGCCGCCATCGGCCTTCCACAAATGCTGCTCGATGGCACGCTGGCGCAGGTCGGCGCGGTGGCCGTAGGTCTGGACACAGGGCACGTTCTGGACGGTTGCGCAGGCCTTGGCGATGGTACGTTCCAGGTGATACATCAGGCTGTTCAGGTCCACCGGCACGATAGACGTGGTACGTATCGTCGTCAGGTCCTTGTTGTCGCCCAGCCAGCGGGAGCTGAAGTCCCAGCCACTTTCGGCGCCGGCACGCAGGTCGCGCCAGACCTGCGGTTTCGCCCTGTCCGTCGTCTGTTCGGCAGTCTTGACGTCCTGCAACCATGACTCCTGCCGCGGCGTCGGGCTGGCGTCCCAGTAGCGATTGAGCACGCTGCCATCAGCCAGTTTGACCACGTGTTGGGCAGCCGCGCCGGGCTTGAGCGCCTGCGCGCCAGCCATCCAGTAGGCATATTCCTTCTGCAGTTGTGGCAAGTACCGACTGTAGGCCTGGTCACCCTCGATGTGCGCCTGCAACTCCACCATATAGGCAAAGAACGGCGGCTGGGAGCGGCTCAGGTAGTACGTGCGGTTGCCGTTGGGGATGTGGCCGTAGGTGTCGATCATGTAGGCGAAGTTGTCGACCATCTGTCGCACCCGGGCCTTGTCGCCGCTTTGCTCAAGACCGAGCATGGTGAAATAGGAGTCCCAGTAATACATCTCGCGAAAACGCCCACCCGGGACCACATAGGGTTGGGGCAAGGGCAACAGGCTGCTGTACTGAGGCACATCCCTGTAGGTTCGGCTCAGCACCGGCCAGAGATTGTCGATGTGCTCCCGAATCGGCGCGCCGGGCTTGGGTGCCGGGCTTTCGGCTTGACCGGACTCGGTGAAATTGGCCTTCACGAAAGCCTTGAGATCGAAGCCGGGGCTGTCACGGCGGGCCAGGTAATCGGCACGGATCTGCGCCGGGTCGCGGTTCGGCAGTGCGTCCACGAAGTGTTTCTGGTCGGTAAACACCTGGCCGCGTTGCACCGCTTCGAAGAGTTCCGGGTAGGCCTGGTCAGGTGGCGAGTTGGCCCGTCCCTGGGCATCGGCGTAGCTCCATGTTGCCGGCGGTTGACTGGAACAGGCCGCGCAAAGCACGACGGCGAAGGACAGGCTGGTGAAATGCAAAGGTCGCATCAGTGGACTCCCTGTTGTCGTTCCTGGACAAACGAGTGACATGAGGGAGTGACACTGGGTTCATTTAAATCGCCGGATCGATGGAGTTTGGCCTTTGTGCGGTGACGTCAGGCCCAGGATCACGAAGCATTCGCCAGCCTGGTCTGATTGCGGCCCCGGGCCTTGGCCATGTAGAGCGCCTGGTCCGCTTGCTTGAGCAGGTCTTGTGCCGTCACCTCCTCCATGAGCACCATGACTGCCAGGCCAATGCTCACCGTCACGAAGCCGAACGGCGACCTGGCATGGGGCCGCGCCATGGCTTCCACGGCTTCGCCCAGAGCCTGGGCATGCCGTAGCGCGCTCTCGATATTGGGGGCCGTGGTGATAAGGACAAACTCTTCGCCCCCATAGCGCGCCACCAGATCACCGGCTCGCTGGGCATGGACCTTCAGTGTATTGGCAATGCTTCGCAGACAGTCGTCGCCAGCCTGATGCCCATAATGGTCGTTATAGCTCTTGAACAAGTCCACATCGATCAGCATCAGCGACAGCAGGCTTCCCGTACGCACCGAGCGTCGCCATTCATTAACCAGGACTTCATCGAAATGACGGCGGTTGGCAATTCCCGTCAGGCCATCAGTGGTGCTCAGCACAACCAACTGACGATTGGCCTCCTCAAGCGCCGCAGTCCGGTCCTTGACCTTGAGTTCCAATTGCTCCTGGGCGTCCTGGATCCGATCCGCCATCGAGGCAAAGTCTCGGGCCAGTTCGCCAATTTCGTCGGCGGAGCGGATCGGCAGCATGTCGTGGCTCAGGCGTTCCCTGGACAAACCAAGCGAACGTGTCGCCTGCATCAGGCGAAACAGTGGAATGGCCACTTGTTTCTGCAGAATGGAACGCAGGATGAAGATTTCCACCAGCAGGGTCAGCAGTCCCAGGGCAACCACGATCAGCAGGTTGTCGACAATTGCCGGCACCATCTGCGCCCGGGGAAAGTGCACGGCGAGCGCCCAAGGCGTACCGGGCACGATGCCCATCGCGACAATGTCGTCGCGTGTCTGCACCACCACTGCCTGGCCGGGCGCCAGCGAGGGCACTGTATCAAGAAGCGGATAGTCGCCGCCCAGCCCGAGCGAACGGATGGAGGCCTTGCCTTCGCTGGCTTCGACCTGATCCATCTTGCCCGGGTAGTAGATCAGCGTGCCGTCGCCATCGGCGATGAACATGGTGCTGTATGCACCGTCCACGAAGGGTTTGGCCGTGCGCTTCATGAGTTCATCGAGCAGCACATCGACACAGGCCAGGATCTGGTGCTTGCCGGAGGCGTCGGCCACGTCGGGCGTGGCGACCGTGGTCATCCAGGCGTTGTTGGAGGCATCCCAGTACATCCGGGTGAACAGCGTTTCGCTGCCGGGGCTCGCAAAGCCCCGCGCATAGAACTCATAGGTCTCCAGCTTCAGGGCATCCGCCCCCGAATAGGTAAAGACCTTGGCGATGTCGGCCTGCTGGTAGATGGGAAAGCCCTTCTCCGGCACCACGCCATAGAAATTGAACAGCCGCCCCTTAGCACTGGAACCGTATTTGTACGAGAGGATATACGACAGGGCAAACCGCGCCTTGATGTCATCGTTGGGTGGAATGTCGGGCGCGTAAGTGGCTGACATTCCGGCGAAGCGACGGCCATCCGGCAGCGGGTCGCCTTCGAACAGCATTGGTCGCTGGGTATAGGAACCGTCTTCGTGCCGGTAGAAGATCCGGTCGAAGTCCTGCACCAGTGCAGCCCGGCTTTCCGGATTGGCCAGGATACTCTTGAACTCGCTGAGGAAATTGCGCTGCAGGTCCTTTATTTCGTTGAATGGCAGAGATTCGCGTTGCAAGGTCTGCTCGGTGGAGAGCAACAATTGCGTGGTAATCGCTTTTTCCAGCGAGGACAGGTTCACATAATAGGAAATCGCACCGGCACACAATGAAACCAGGCCGATCCGCAGGACTGCCAGGCGCAGCGCACGGGCTGTGAGTGAGCGTTTGCTGGAGGTGAAACCTGAGTCTTCTTGCACCATCGCTTGCTCTCCGATCCAACATCTCGCCAACGCCAATGCGCCTATGAGCTATATCGGCTCGACCGCCCAAGGCTGGAGTTTTCCAGACGACTTTCACGCCAATCCGCCTGACGAGCCTTCCATCCCACCAGGTGACGAACGACGACAGGCGCGACTCAAGCCTGAGTCAACCCAGCCGATAACTATCGAGGAGAGGCTTCTTTGGCCCCACCGTGTCCTGCCGGTTTCTTAGGGTAATTTTCGATGGTCCTGTCGCTTGACCGTTTGCTGGTGCTTGGCGTTCTGATGCTCATGGCTGCAAGCGGATTCTCGCCGAATGCCGCGGCAGAGCCCGCGCTGCGCATCGTTACGGAGGAACTGCCGCCCTATAACATGACGCAGGACGGGCGGATGACCGGCATGAGCACCGAGGTGGTCCAGGCCGTGCTCAAGGAGGTCGGTATGCAGGCTCCGATCCAGTCCATGCCCTGGGCGCGTGCCTATCAAACAGCGCTCGATGACAATAACGTGCTGATCTACTCCATCGCCCGCACCCCTGAACGCGAATCGCTTTTCCAATGGGTCGGCGCCATCGCGCCGACCCGCTGGTATCTGTATTCGCTGGCTGACCGTCCCGTAAAGCTCAACTCGCTGGACGATGCCCGCGGTCACCAGATCGCCACCGTCAACCAGGACGTGGGCGAGCAATACCTGGTTTCGAAGGGTTTTCGTATCGGCGAGGAACTGCAGTCGAGCACCAAGTACGAGCACAACTACCGCAAGCTCAAAGTCGACCATGTGGAGATGTGGATTTCCAACGAACTCAACGCGCAATACCTGGTTCGCCAGAACGGTGAAAATCCGGCCGAGGTGCTGGTACGTTCGCTGCCGATTCCCGATTTAAGCAGCGATGCAGGCCTGAGCATGGCGTTCAGCCGAAAGACGCCGACCGAGATCGTAGAGAAATTCCGCGCCGGCCTGGAAGCCATCCACCGCAATGGCGTCTACGACGCCATCCTGCACAAATGGCTATGAGATGGCGCGTAACTCCGAGACTCCTTCAGCCCAGCCACAGGTCAAGGCGTTCAGCTCGCTAGGGCGTCGCCTGGTACTCGCGACACTGTTGTTCTGCCTCCTTTTTACCCTGGCAATGGTCACGTTGCGCACCTGGCTCGCCTGGGAAAACAACCTGACGGAAATGAACTCGGAGCTGGTTCTGATCGATCAGGTGTTCCAGAACACCTTGTCCCACGCCATCTGGGAACTGGACCGTGAATCCCTGGGCAAGCAACTCTCCAGCGTCGCCAAGGCCGCGCCGGTGGGTCGCGTGGTGCTCAAGATCCTGCGGCCCGGTCAATCGCCCGAGATCATCGAACTCAATCGATACGCCGTCGTCATGTCCGGCCCGGCGCCCGTGCTGCAACATGAACTCATCGCGCAACCCTACGAAGGCGCCAGCGA
The DNA here is from genome assembly GCF_001269905.1 of Pseudomonas corrugata. GTDB lineage: Bacteria > Pseudomonadota > Gammaproteobacteria > Pseudomonadales > Pseudomonadaceae > Aquipseudomonas > Aquipseudomonas corrugata. The sequence continues at coordinate 178,724 of NZ_LHVK01000008.1, forward strand.
AAAGGTCGGTGAGCTGACCATCGAAGGCGATAACAACCTGCTCTGGGAACGGCTCTGGAGTGAAGTGCGCAGTATCGTCATCACCCAGGTGATCCAATCGCTGCTGCTGGCCGGGTTGGTCATGACCGTATTCAATCGCCTGGTGACCGTGCATGTCATCCACATTGCCCGGCACCTGGGCCAACTGACGCCACAGACCCTCAGGCAGCACTTCAAGCTGCAGCGTTCGGTGCGCCGCCAGGACGAACTGAGCCTGCTCGAATCCCAGCTCAACGAACTCCAGGACAACCTTCATACTCACTTGGAACGCCAGCGCCTGGATGAACGGGCCATGGAGGCCAGCCGGGATCAACTGGCCGAGCTGGTCGAGGCGCGTACTGCAGAACTCAAGGCGGCCAACCAGGCGCTCGAAGCCCTGTCACGCCAGGATCCGTTGACCGGGCTGCCCAACCGTCGTTATTTCGATGAACTGAAGGAAGTCGAATTTCGTCGTGCGCTTCGCCATAAGACCCCACTGTCGGTGCTCATGTGCGACGTCGATTTTTTCAAGCTCTACAACGACACCTACGGCCATATACAGGGTGACCAGTGCCTGCAGCAAATTGCCGAAACCCTTCGCGGCGTCTTCGGACGCTCGGGCGAGCTGACCGCACGGATGGGTGGCGAGGAGTTCGTCGTGATGCTGCCCAACTTCAACGCAGAACAGGCCTACGACGCGGCCCAACGGGTCCGTGCCAGCCTGGCCAAGCGCGAACTGCCCCATAGCGCCTCAGCAGTATCCCCCTTTGTCACCCTGAGCATCGGCGTCGCCGAGCTTGACCCTCAGACCATGGATCACTTCGACCTGTTGCTGCAACGTGCCGACCAGGCTTTGTATCGGGCGAAACATCAAGGACGTAATTGCGTTGCCTTCTAAACCAGTGAGGCCTTTATGCACTATCGACTGACGCTCTGCTTATGTTTGCTCTTGGCCTTGACCAGCCTGCACAGTCACGCCGAGGGGATCGAAGTCGTCACCGAAGACTCGCTGTACGCGTATCTGCGCGACGGCAAACTCGTCGGGCCGGGCACCCGCGTCGTCGAGCAAACCCTGGATAAAGCCGGGCTGACCGACCACCATATCCTGCTGTACCCCTGGGCCCGGGCTTACGATAAGGCCCTGCATGAGCCCAATGTACTGATCTATCCCATGGACCGCACGGTGTTGCGGGAGCCGTTGTTCAAGTGGGTGGGCGAACTGGAGCGGGTGACCATCAAACTCTACAAGCTGCGCGAGCGCCACGACATTACCCTGAGCAATCTCGAGGATGCCAAGCTCTACACCGTGGGCGTGGTACGCAACGATTCCAAGCAGTTGCTCATGCAACAACAGGGATTTACCCGGTTGGTGGTATCGGCGGATCGTCGCGATAACTTCCAGAAACTGCTCCACCGTCAGGTCCAGCTCTTGCCAATGCCGGAGAACGCGGCACGGATCATCTGCGACGAAGAGCATGTGGCGTTCGCCGACCTGGAGGAGGTCTACTCCTTCGATGAACGCCCTGCCAGGGTCTTCATGGCCTTCAGTCTGAGCACGCCGGATGAGATCGTCGCCCGGGCGCAGCGCGCTTTCGAGCAGCTCGAGGCTTCGGGCGAAGTGGCGCGGATCATGCGGGAAGAGCGTTAAAGCATTGTGGGAAGCCTGCGCGCGAAAGCGATGGGGCTGCTGACCTCGATACTGAGTGTTCCGCCGTTATCGCGAGCAGGCTCCCACAGGCACTTGGCTTGGCTGACATCAGGCAAGCCTGGCATGGCAAAGGTTTCCACCCTTTCGCCGATACAGGTCTGATAGGCTAGCCGGCTCGCACGCAACGCCATCGAGAATCAACGACTAAGGAGAGTTGACGGACATGATTGTCGGCATTGACCTGGGCACCACCCATAGCCTGATCGCGGCATGGCGCGATGGCGCCGCGCAGCTGGTACCCAATGCACTTGGCGAGTGGCTGACCCCCAGCGTGGCGGGCCTGGACGACGAAGGTCGGATGATGGTCGGGCGCGCGGCGCTGGAACGTCTGCAAACCCATCCACAGCTCACGACTTCGCTATTCAAACGCTACATGGGCAGCGCCCGACTTACCACGCTCGGCAACCGCCAGTTCCGCGCCGAGGAACTGTCGGCCATGGTCCTGCGCAGTCTGCGCGAGGATGCCGAACGACATTTCGGCGAGCCGGTCGAGGAAGCCGTCATCAGCGTTCCGGCCTATTTCAACGATGCCCAGCGCAAAGCCACGCGTATCGCCGGTGAGCTGGCCGGGCTCAAGGTCGAACGACTCATCAACGAACCCACGGCCGCCGCTCTCGCCTATGGGTTGCACCAGCGCGACAACGCCAGCACGTTTCTGGTGTTCGACCTCGGCGGCGGGACCTTCGACGTGTCCATACTGGAGCTGTTCGAAGGTGTGATGGAGGTACGGGCCAGTGCCGGCGACAACTACCTTGGCGGGGAAGACTTCGACACACTGCTGCTCCAGGCTTTCGTGGCCGCCCAGGCTGGCTCCGCCGCAGGCCCGTTGCCCCTGGACGACACACAGCTGTTCGGCCGCTTGCGCCGTGAAGCCGAACGCGTGCGCAAAGCCCTCGGGAATGAGCCGAGCGCCACGTTCTCGGCACGCCAGGGCGAGGACGAATGGCGTCACGAATACACCCAGGCGGCAATGGCTGAACTTTACGCCCCGCTGCTCACCCGACTTCGCGCCCCCATCGAAACGGCCCTGCGCGATGCACGTATCCGCGCCAGTGAGCTGGACGAAGTCTTGTTGGTGGGAGGCACCACCCGCATGCCTCTGATTCGCAAACTGACGGCCGGCCTGTTCGGGCGTTTCCCATCGATCCAGCTCAACCCCGACGAAGCAGTGGCGTTGGGCGCCGCCGTGCAGGCTGGACTGAAAAGCCGTGATGCGGCGCTCGAAGAAGTGGTGCTCACGGATGTCTGCCCGTATTCGATGGGTATCGAGATTTCGGTCGAGTACGGCAACAAACTCGAAACCGGCCACTACCTGCCAATCATCGAGCGCAATTGCGTGGTACCGGTGAGCAAGGTCAAGCGCGTGGTGACCTTGCGTGACCAGCAGAAAGTGGTCCTGTTGAAGGTCTATCAGGGCGAAAGCCGCCAGGTCAGCGAAAACATTCTCCTCGGTGAACTGGAAATACCCGTGCCGCCCATGCCAGCGGGGGAAGTGAGTATCGACGTGCGCTTCACTTATGACACCAACGGCCTGCTGGAAGCCGATGCGCTGACCGTCCAGACCGGAGAACGGCGCAATCTGGTGATCGCCAACAACGCCGGCGTACTCGACGAGGAAGAGATCGCCCAGCGCCTCAAGACCCTCGAATCACTGAAGATCCATCCCCGTGACGAGCAGCCCAACACCTTGTTGATCGCCCGGCTGGAACGTCTTTACCAGGAAAGCCGTGGCGAATTGCGCCATCGGGTCGATGACCTGGCCACGCGTTTTGCGCAGATGCTCGACACCCAGGAACTGCACGACATCCGCGCGCTACGGATGCAGATCACCGAGCAGCTCGAAGCGTTGGAGCAGGATGTCTGGCGATGAGCTGTTGGGAAGTATTGGGTCTGCCAGCGGATGCCGACAAGCGCAGCGTCAAGCGCCAGTATGCAAGCCTGCTCAAACGCCATCGGCCTGACGAAGACCCCGAGGGCTTCCAGCGGCTGCGTGAGGCTTACGAACAGGCGCTGGAGTGGAGCGAATGGCGGCAGCAAGAGGACGTGGTAGTCGAGCCGCTGCCTGCGCCCATTGACCTGTTCCTTGCGCAGCCGCTTGAATCACAAGCCCCCTCCCCAGCCCAGCGCTTGGCTGTTCAATGCCTGGAAGCGATCACGGCGAACAACCTCGCCGATCGCCTGGCCCAGGCTCGCCTTTACGGATGCGCGCGAGAATTCGAACACGGCCTGCTGCACCATTGCCTGATCGACGAGGACAATTACGCTCTCGCCGAGGCCGCCATTGAACAGCTGCACTGGCTGACGCCTTGGCAACACGAGGACCTGCCTCGTGCAACCCTCGAGCAACTGCGCGGCAAACTCATGGAGCTGGCCGAGGCTCGCCTGAATGCAGCTTGCGCTGACACCGGACGCTTCCTCGAACTGGCCCGGGAACTGGCTGCCAGCCCGTGGCTGCAAGGGTTGGATGCGCGCCAATGGTTGAATCAGAGCCTGGCCATCGCACTCCTGCAAGCACCAGGCTGGTCGGAACAATTGTTCGACGCCATCTGTGCGCAGCAGGGCTGGAAGCAGACCGGCCACCACAGCCTCTGCCCCGAGCCGTGGTGGAGTCAACTTCTGGCTCGCAGCCATTGCCACACGTTTGTCCAGCAACAGAACCGTCTCACTCAACTATTCGACAGCAGTGAGTCTCAAGCAGCGCGCATGCTGTTTGGAGCCTTCGACGAGGACGCCCGGATACGCTTGAGCCTGACGTTCAGCGATGCCGATTGGGAGGCTTGCGAAGCGTTATATCGCACTATTGAGCTTCGCTACCCACAATTGCTGTACCAGATGCCGCAACTGGCACCGGACAACTGGCGACCGCGGCGTCGGCGACCACCGGTCCTGGCCGTGCCGCTGGCGATCCTCAGCGCGTCCGCTTGTATGAGCTGGTTCCTGGAATATCGCCTGGGTGGCTCGTTCTATACCAGCGTGGTCGACATGCTCCTTCGCGCGCTGTCGCTCGGCATCATCGCCTGGGGACTCCATGCCGTCTGCAAACCGCTGAGCCGTATCGCCTGGCGTCTGGACCAAAAGCTTCATGCACGCCTGGGGCACTGGCTGAGCCTGCGACGCCCTGCCCCGCTACCGATCCGCGAGAGCCTATGGGTCGCGCTGCTGGGCGGAGTCATTTACCTGGCCGGAGGTATTCTCGGGGCAGTAACGTATTTCAACAGCCTCGCCGTATTGGCGGTCCTGAGCGGGAAAGCGTTCTCCGAACGCTGCGCGTCCCTTCTCTCCCGCGTTTATGAGCGCGTGCCCGGGGACATACTTGTCGGTTTCCTCCTCGGCATCCTGGTCCCCCTTGTTCTGCTGGGCAACGTCCTGGCCGGCAATGCATCCCTCGCCGCGAATGAAGGCCTGCAGGCCTGGCCGCAGCGAACCTGCGCCGCCCGCCAGCAAACGGCCTCCCCCTGCCCATCCCAACTGTCCGCCGACCAGTGGCATGTGCCCAACGCGACCAAGGCAGGCCAGCCATGATCAGCGGCCGCGCGTTCGCAACCGCCGTGCTCGTGTTGTTGGGCTTGAGCTGGCTGGTCCAACAGATAGACCCGGTGCGTATCGACTATGGGACCCGCTTGCGCTGGCAGGAGGTAGAGCAGATAAACACCTGCCTGGTAGAAGGCGCAGACCTGCTGGAACAGCGCTATACCGACTACCGCAACCTCGTTGCCCAGTCCCAGGAAACGAATGGGCGCTGGAGGAGCTTTGCCGGTTTCGGCATGGGCTCGGGCGACGTTATTACCCCCAAGGGAGCGCAACCATCGCCATGCTATCGGTGGTTCGGCGGTGGCGAACCGGGCAGCTTGCAATACCTTGCCAAGAACTACCTCGGGGCATATGACTACCTGCGCCCGAACGCCGAGGCTGCCGAACGATGGCTTGCGACTCGGGCACAAGACAGGCCTCCCTTCGAGCCCATCGGACGGGCCCTGGCGCTGCATTTGCAGGACGCACGCGACCAGGCGATACCTTTGCGCCAAGCCCTGGAGCAACCGCAGATACTGATTCGCGAAGAGCAATTGGCATCCATCGAAGAGCGCCTGGGACATGACCAGCATTGGTACACGCTGCGCTTCATGATCAGCGCACGCCAAACCATCAATGCCCTCGACGCAATGAGCAACGGCGCCTCACTGACGCCTCAACAGTTGCTGAACCTGCATCAATCCCTGGCAACCCGTTGGGCGGATGCAGATAACTTCGTACGGGCGCTTCCCCGTTTACGCTCTGCTGATGGCGGCCCGCCGGTGTGGAGCAAGATCAGTCTGACGGGCGAGGAATGGCTCGCCTCTCTCAATCGCCTGCAACAACACTGGGCTTCTGGAGCCGACGCGGCGGAGCTGAATCAGGACCTGGCGGCGGCCCGGGCCGGTTACGACGAGTTGCAGTCGCGGTACAACTTGGCGGTAGCGAAGCAGTATTGATTGACGGGTCTGGCTATCCGGTGCGTAGCAGTCCTGTGTTTTCAGGGCGGCTATACAGCCTTGAGCAAATACGGCTAGGCGAGCACCTATCGGCATAACCGATCCTGTCGTCCAACGTCCTTCCAGGAGCCTGTACCCGGTGCCCGCCAAATCGACCAATGCTGCCTACATAAAGCGCTTCAACAGCGTACTCGCCTACATCGACGCCAACCTCGAAGGCGACCTGTCGGTGAATACGCTGAGCCAAGTGGCGAACTTCTCGGCGTTTCACTTCCACCGGCAGTTCACCGCATACATGGGTTTGCCTGTCGCACGGTACGTGCAACTGATGCGTCTGCGGCAGGCGGCCAATCGCCTGGCGTCGCGTGCAGATTATGCGGTACTGGAGGCAGCCCTCGATGCCGGTTTCGAAAGCCCCGAAGCGTTCAGCAGGGCCTTCAGGCGGGCCTTCGGCGTGGCGCCGAGTACGTTTCGGCAGCAACCGAGCTGGCAGGTCTGGAATGCGGCGTTTGAAATTCCCCACTTTTCCAGGAGCGTCATCATGCAACTTCAGATCGTGGATTTTCCCGAAGTCAGGGTCGCCACACTCGAGCATCGCGGCCCGGCACAGCATCTGGATGAAAGCGTGCGTCATTTCATCCAGTGGCGCATGCAAAGCGGACAATCGCCGGTGGCAACGAGTCGCACCTTCGGCATCCCCTTCAATAACCCCGATACCACACCGCCAGAGGCGTTTCGCTTCGCCATTTGCGGTGAGATACACCAGGCTGTCACACCTAACACCTTCGGCGTACGGGAATCCCTCATCGCCGGCGGCCGCTGCGCCGTGGTGCGACACGTGGGCTCGACAGACCTCATCAGCGAAAGCATCTACCCGATCTACCGCGACTGGCTTCCGAACAGCGCAGAAGAGCTTCGTGACCAGCCGCTGTTCTTCCACTACCTGAGCGTGTACCCAGAGACACCGAAGGACCAGTGGCAGACGGATATTTATGTGCCGTTGCAGTAGGTTTTTTTGGGATGTAACGATTGGTTTTCGGCCTGTCGGCAAACAGCCCGGTGGTGAGTCGCGTTCTGCATGTCACATTCAAAATAGATGCAGGTTGAACCACCGCTATCGCGAGCGGGCTCGCTCCCACAGTGGATTCGGGGTGTACGCAGCCTTTTGCAAGTGCCACCAACCCCTGTGGGAGCCGGGCTTGCCCGCGATGGCGGTGGCACAGTCAACATCTGCGTGACAGACACTCCGCTTTCGCGAGCAAGCCCGCTCCCACACTGGATTTGGGGTTGTACTCTGCCTTTGCAAACGCCACCAGCCCCTGTGGGAGCTGGGCTTGCCCGCGATAACATCGTATTCCACGCTGGCGCCGTTGCAGATCTTGAGAAACTGCCGGTAGTCTTCCGGCAGGCGGGCACCAAGGCTGGTTTCCAGTTGCGCGATGGCAAGGTCCGTGGCGCCGGCACGGGTTCGTTCGAGGATCAATCCATGATATTCAATCATTGGGTTTCACAAGCGCATGACGTGGAGGCTGTACTCGACCAGTAGCCTCTACGGCTAATTTGAGTGAACGAATCAGCCACGCAGGCCACTAGCCCTTGACCGGGTCCTTACCGGTCGGTTTACGCTTCCTGGGAGCCGCCACCTTGTATTCACTGGTACCGGCCTCCGTTGCCAGATGCGCGACCAGAGGCTCGTTGTGAAGACTGTACTTCACGGGCTTCCTGGTCGCAGGGCGAGCGGTTTCAATAGGAGTCGCCTTCGCCGGGGCTGCCACCAGGAAAGCACCCGGTTCCATCGCAAACCGCTGCGCCAGCGCATACGCCATCTTGTGACTGATGGGCCGATCCCCGCTCAATACCTTGGACACCGCCGTCTTGTCGCCAATCTCGGGGAGGTCCGAGCCCGTGAGCCCGAGCGTCTCCATCAGGTCCCTGATCAATTGCACCGGCGTGCATGTCGCTTCAAAAGCAGCAGTGGCTTCGCGAAACTGGTCGGAGTCACGCTGGTAGGCCAGTATTTCGTCTTCGAGTTCGACGAGGATTTTCTCCTCGACCTTGCTCAGCTCACGACCGTCGGTGAGTTCGTCAAGCAGGCCGGTCGCACGCTCATAGTCGGCGGGCGTCTTGATGCCATGCACGAACTCACCGCGCAGACGCTCCAGCACCGCGTGTAGCTCGCCAAGCGTTGCGATCACGGTCTGAAAGTCATTCCTGACTGCGCTCATCGTTTTACTCCTTTGTTTCTTGCATACCAGACGTTGGCAACGTCGTAATCGGCATGTGTGCAGATGTGTTTGACGTAGAATTTCTGTCGGATGTAGTGGACACCCCCTATCACCCTGAGATTGTTGCCACCTACGTCAATCACGACCCAATTCGCCGTGGCCCTCGGCTTGAACAGATCGATACCGTGGGTACCGAACAGTTTTTGCAGGTCCGCGAATGCTGTCGGACGGGCCATCTTCAACATGCGTTGGCATCGATCGAGCCCGGCCTTGTCGTTCGGGTACAGAATGGCAGCGGCGTCAAAACGTGATGGCTTGAGTATGTCCATAGGCTTCCCTGTCCCTGAGTCGGATGCTACTCCAGTTGTGTTTTTTCACAACCGGAATTTTTCGGCAATGGTGACGTTCAAAGAGCGCTCCCTGGAGAACGGTCGCGTTCGTGCTGCTGATACTGCCTGGGTGTGCACCCAAACTCCCGACGAAATACTGTGTGCAGATATTGCGCCGACTTGAAGCCGCAATTGCGGGCAATGTCTGCGATTGCCAAATCCGTCCTCTCCAACCCGCTGGCAGCCGCAGCCAACCTGAACCGCAAGATCTCATCATGCACGCTGCACCCCCGCTCCTTGCGGAAATGCGCTTCCAGCGACGACCGCGACACCCCGACATACCCCGCCACCTGCGCGGTCTTGATGCCCTGGCAAGCGTACTGGCGGATGAACAGCAGCGCCTGCATGACGTAGGGGTTACCCAATGGTTGATGCAGGCTGGAGGCCTGCACGTTGATTGCCTCGGGAGGTATCAATATCTGCGTGCCCGTGGACGGCATTCCGTGCAGCATCTGGTGAAGCAGGCGTGCGGCCGTGCGGCCCATGGTTTCAGTGCCTTGGATCACTGAGCTCAGGGGTACTCGGGTCAGGCTGCGGGTCAGTGGGTCGTTGTCGATGCCGATCAGCGCCACCTGCTCCGGCACCGCGATGCCCGCGGTCAGGCAGGCTTGCAGCAGTTGTCGGGCACGGGCATCGCTGACGGCGATGATGCCGATGGGTTTGGGCAGGCTTTGCAGCCAGGCGATCTGCTGTTCGACGGCACTGTCCCAAAGTGGCGCGCTGGTGCCCATGCCGCGATAGATCTCCGCCGGCACGCCATCTCGCTGCACCAGTGAACGGAAGGCTTTCTCCCGCTCCTGAGCCCAACGATTGGCTTGTGCTTCGGGCAGGCTGAAGCAGGCAAAGCGCGTGAGGCCGGCTTCGATCAAGTGCTCGTAGGCCAACTTCATCAGCGCGAAATTGTCGGTGGCGACATAGGGAATGCCCTTGGGATAGGCACGCTCATCCTGGTAGGAACCGCCCACCGCCACCACCGGCAAACGGATCCCGGCCAGCGCCTCGCCAATCAGCGGATCATCGAAGTCGGCGATGATCCCATCACCCTGCCAGCGTTCGATCCCTTTCAGCCGACACAGGAAATCCTCCTCGAGAAAGAGGTCCCAGGACGCGCGGGTGCTGCTCAGGTAATTGCCGATGCCGCTGATGATGCCGCGGTCGTAGATCTTGCTGCCATTGAACAACAGCGCAATGCGGTGGACGGGGGGGACGGTTTTCATTGTTTTCACCCTGGGCCGGTGAACACAGACTAGGCGCGCGCCCCTCGAAGCTCAATACAAAATCGAACTACCTGCTGGTGATTTTCATAATCATCACCCACAGGGCCGGCGTTAGTATCGAGACACCGCCAAGAATAAAAAGGATATCGCCCATGCCGTACTTTCCCGGTGTCGACAAGATTCGCTACGAAGGCCCCGCCAGCGATTCGCCTCTCGCTTTCCGTCACTACGACGCTGACAGACTCGTCCTGGGCAAACCCATGCGCGAACACCTGCGCATGGCGGTGTGCTATTGGCACACCTTCGTCTGGCCGGGGTCCGATGTGTTCGGTGCCGGCACGTTCAAGCGCCCCTGGCAACACGCCGGGGGTCCGATGGAACTGGCCATCGGCAAGGCCGAGGCAGCCTTCGAGTTTTTCTCCAAACTGGGCGTTGACTATTACTGCTTCCATGACACCGATGTCGCCCCGGAAGGCGGCTCGCTGAAGGAATACCGTAACCACTTCGCATTGATGATCGACCACCTGGAACGCCACCAGGAACAGACCGGGATCAAGCTGCTGTGGGGCACCGCCAACTGCTTCAGCAATCCGCGCTTCGCCGCCGGTGCCGCCACCAACCCGGACCCGGAAGTCTTCGCCTGTGCCGCCGCCCAGGTGTTCAGCGCCATGAATGCGACCCTGCGCCTCAAAGGCGCCAACTACGTCTTGTGGGGTGGTCGTGAAGGCTACGAGACCCTGCTCAATACCGACCTTAAGCGCGAGCGCGAGCAGTTGGGCCGTTTCATGAGCATGGTGGTCGAACACAAGCACAAGATCGGCTTCAAGGGCGACCTGCTGATCGAGCCCAAGCCCCAGGAGCCGACCAAGCACCAATACGATTACGACAGCGCCACGGTCTTCGGCTTCTTGCAGCAGTTCGGCCTGGAAAACGAGATCAAGGTCAACATCGAGGCCAACCACGCAACCCTGGCCGGGCACAGTTTCCATCACGAGATCGCCACCGCCACCTCGCTGGGGATCTTCGGCAGCATCGACGCCAACCGTGGCGATCCGCAGAACGGCTGGGACACCGACCAGTTCCCCAACAGCGTCGAGGAGATGACCCTCGCCACCTACGAGATCCTCAAGGCCGGCGGTTTCAAGAATGGTGGGTTCAACTTTGACGCCAAGGTCCGTCGCCAGAGCGTGGACGAACTCGACCTGTTCCACGGTCATGTCGCAGCGATGGACGTCCTCGCCCTGGCCCTGGAGCGTGCAGCGGCCATGGTGCAGAACGACCGGCTCCAGCATTTCAAGGATCAACGCTACGCCGGCTGGCAGCAGCCGTTCGGTCAGGCGGTGCTGGCGGGCAAGTTCAGCCTCGCTTCGCTGGCCGAGCATGCCTTCGTCAACGAACTGAATCCGCAGGCGGTCAGCGGCCGGCAGGAGATGCTCGAAGGCGTCGTCAATCGGTTCATCTACCCCTGACTCAGTAGCGTTCGCTGGCACAGCGAGGCTGTTACATTCTCGCGACAATTCTCTGCCCGCAGCGCAGCGCGACTCTCTACAGTTCTACCGGCATCACGCTCATCGTCAGGCAGTGTCTTTCAAACAAAAATAAAAGGACGCACCACCATGAAAACGTTAAAACGTACGTTAATCGCCAGCGCCCTGGCCCTGCTGTCGCTTCCGGTCATGGCCGATGCGGCACACCCGAAGATCGGCTTTTCCATCGACGACCTGCGCCTGGAACGCTGGTCCCGGGACCGTGACTACTTCGTCGCGGCGGCGGAAAAAATGGACGCCAAGGTCTTCGTGCAATCAGCCGATGCCAACGAGCAAAAGCAGATTTCGCAAATTGAAAACCTTATCTCCCGTGGCGTCGATGTAATCGTCATCGTGCCGTTCAACGCCACCGTGCTGACCAACGCCGTCGCCGAAGCGAAGAAGGCCGGAATCAAGGTAGTGTCCTATGACCGGCTGATCCTGAACGCCGATATCGACGCCTACATTTCCTTCGATAACGAAAAGGTCGGCGAGATGCAGGCCAGCGGCGTGCTGAAAGCCGCCCCCAAGGGCAACTACTTCCTGCTGGGCGGCGCTCCTACCGACAACAACGCCAAGGTCCTGCGCGAAGGCCAGATGAAGGTATTGCAACCGGCCATCGACAAGGGCGATATCAAGATCGTTGGCCAACAGTGGGTAAAGGAATGGAACCCCACCGAAGCCTTGAGCATTGTTGAGAACGCCCTGACGCGGAACAACAACAAGATCGACGGCATCGTCGCCTCCAACGACGCCACCGCAGGCGGCGCCATCCAGGCCCTGGCCGCGCAGAAAATGGCCGGCAAGGTGCCGATTTCGGGCCAGGACGCCGACCTGGCAGCTGTCAAGCGGGTGCTCGATGGCACCCAGACCATGACCGTCTACAAGCCCCTGAAGCTGATCGCTTCCGAAGCCGCCAAGCTCTCGGTACAACTGGCGCGTAACGAGAAGCCGTCTTTCAGTTCGCAGTACGACAACGGCAGCAAGAAAGTCGACACCATCCTGCTCACCCCGACGCCGTTGACCAAGGACAACATCGACCTGCTGGAGAAAGACGGTTTCTACACCAAGGCACAGATCGCCGGACAGTAAGTTAGACACCACCGGTCAGTGAAGCACAGTCCCTGTGGGAGCGAGCCTGCTCGCGATAGCGGTAGCACATTCAATATTGATGCAAGCTGAACCACCGCTATCGCGAGCAGGCTCGCTCCCACAGGGAATTGACCGGCAGGTTTATGTGTAAGACCTTCCCACGAGTCCTTGCCATGTCCGATTACCTGCTGCAAATGAACGGCATCGTCAAAACCTTCGACGGTGTCAAAGCCCTGAATGGCATCGACATCAAGGTTCGGCCAGGGGAATGCGTCGGCCTGTGCGGCGAGAACGGCGCCGGCAAATCCACCTTGATGAAAGTCCTTTCGGCGGTCTATCCCCACGGCACCTGGGACGGTGAAATCCTCTGGGACGGCCAGCCGCTCAAGGCGCAATCCATCAGCGAAACCGAAGCCGCCGGGATCGTCATCATTCACCAGGAGCTGACCCTGGTACCCGACCTGTCGGTGGCCGAGAACATCTTCATGGGCCACGAGCTGACCCTGCCCGGCGGGCGCATGAACTACCCGGCGATGATCCACCGCGCCGAAGCCCTGATGCGTGAGCTCAAGGTACCGGACATGAACGTCTCGCTCCCGGTGTCGCAGTACGGCGGTGGCTACCAGCAACTGGTGGAAATCGCCAAGGCGCTGAACAAACAGGCGCGCCTGCTGATCCTCGACGAGCCGTCGTCGGCCCTGACCCGTTCGGAAATCGAGGTGCTGCTGGATATCATCCGTGACCTCAAGGCCAAGGGCGTAGCCTGCGTCTACATCTCCCACAAGCTCGACGAAGTGGCGGCTGTATGCGACACCATTTCGGTGATTCGCGACGGTAAGCACATCGCGACCACCGCCATGGCCGACATGGACATCCCACAGATCATCACCCAGATGGTCGGACGGGAAATGAGCAACCTCTACCCCAGCGAACCCCATGACATCGGCGAGGTGATTTTCGAAGCGCGCCACATCACCTGCTACGACGTCGATAATCCCCGGCGCAAACGGGTCGACGATATCTCTTTCGTGCTCAAGCGCGGGGAGATCCTCGGCATCGCCGGGCTCGTCGGCGCCGGTCGCACGGAACTGGTGTCGGCGCTGTTCGGTGCCTACCCCGGCCGTCATGAGGGAGAAGTCTGGCTGGATGGCCAACCGATCGACACCCGCACGCCCCTCAAGTCGATCCGCGCCGGCCTGTGCATGGTCCCCGAAGACCGCAAGCGCCAAGGGATCATTCCGGACCTGGGCGTCGGTCAAAACATCACCCTCGCCGTGCTGGAGAATTTCTCGAAGCTGACCCGCATCGATGCCGAAGCCGAACTGGGCAGCATCGAAAAGGAAATCTCGCGCATGCACCTGAAGACCGCGAGCCCGTTCCTGCCTATCACCAGCCTCTCAGGCGGCAACCAGCAAAAAGCCGTGCTGGCGAAAATGCTTCTGACCAAACCCCGCGTACTGATCCTCGATGAGCCGACCCGAGGCGTGGACGTCGGCGCCAAGTACGAGATCTACAAACTGATGGGCGCGCTGGCGGCCCAGGGTGTGTCGATCATCATGGTTTCCTCGGAACTGGCCGAAGTGCTGGGGGTTTCCGACCGCGTGCTGGTGATCGGCGAAGGCCAGTTGCGCGGTGACTTCGTCAACCAGGAGCTTACCCAGGAACAAGTGCTCGCTGCTGCGCTCAGCCATCCCGATGGCCATAACAATAACGATCGGAAGTCCGCGTAGATGAATCAGGTCAAACAACTCTTCACCCGTTACAAAATGCTCGCACTGGTGATCGCCGTGGCGGTCATCTGGCTGTTCTTCAGCTGGCAGACCGAAGGCGGTTTCCTGACCCCGCGCAACCTGTCCAACCTGCTGCGGCAGATGTCCATCACCGGAATCCTTGCCTGCGGCATGGTGCTGGTAATCATCAGCGGTGAAATTGATCTGTCGGTGGGTTCACTGCTCGGGCTGCTGGGTGGCCTGGCGGCGATTCTCGACGTGGTCTATCACATACCGCTGCTGGCCAACCTCAGCCTGGTGGCCCTGTGTGGCTTGATGATCGGCCTGGCCAACGGCTTCATGACCGCCTACCTGCGCATTCCGTCGTTCATCGTGGGGCTGGGCGGCATGCTGGCGTTTCGCGGGATCCTGCTGGGTATTACCGGCGGCACCACCATCGCCCCGGTCTCGCCGCAGCTGGTCTACGTCGGTCAGGGTTACTTGCCGCAAACCGTGGGTATCGCATTGGGCGTACTGCTGTTCGCCCTCACGGCTTTCCTGACCTGGAAACAGCGCCGCAACCGCGCTCTCCATGGCCTGGCGGCACACTCTCTGGCGCGTGACGTGTTGCGTGTGGTGGCGATTGGCGCGGTGCTGGCCGGGTTCGTCCATACCCTCAACAGCTACGACGGCATTCCGGTTCCAGTGCTGCTCCTGTTGATCCTGCTGGGGGTATTCAGCTACGTCACCAGCCAGACCGTGTTCGGACGACGTATCTACTCAGTGGGCAGCAACATGGAGGCCACGCGCCTGTCCGGCATCAATGTGCAGGCGGTGAAGCTGTGGATCTTCGGCATCATGGGTGTGATGTGCGCTCTCGCCGGCCTGGTCAACACCGCACGCCTGGCAGCAGGCTCACCCTCGGCCGGCAACATGGGCGAACTCGACGCCATCGCCGCCTGCTTCATCGGCGGCACCTCCATGCGCGGCGGCTCCGGCACCGTCTACGGCGCTCTTCTTGGCGCGCTGGTCATCACCAGCCTGGACAACGGCATGTCGATGCTCGACGTCGACAGTTACTGGCAGATGATCGTCAAGGGCAGCATTCTGGTGCTGGCGGTTTGGGTGGATGTGAGTACGCGCGTGGGGCGGCGTTGATGGGGCCGGGGCTTTCTGAAAATCTCGTAGGAATTATCCACCCGTGGCGAGGGGATTATCCCCGCTGGGGCGCGAAGCGCCCCCAAAACCTGAGCATGCGGTATGTCAGACAGGTTGACGGGGACTGCTTCGCACCGCCCCGCTGGCTCGTGCGGAACAAGGGGAATATCTGGTCTATAGTTTCCCTCTAATTAATTGATGTTTTTTCGCTCGGACGCGCTGCTGTCATTCAGGGAGCACATCATGTCGATCCAACGGACAAGTGGACTGAGACTGGTTCCCGGTATCACGGCATCCGAAGACACCATGTCCAAAAGCCCGAGCCATTTCCGAGATGGGCTCGGTCATCTCAGGGAAGCCTATATCCTGCTTCCGCTCTTGTCCGCCCTGCTCTTGCTCGCCCTCTGGTCCGCCACCCTCTACCTCATCAAGGTCGAACAGAGCCGTGCCCAGCGCAACGCAGCCACGGTCAGCCAGGAAATCGGCGCGATCTACGAAGCGCAGATACTGCGTGCGGTTCGTGAGATCGATCAAACCCTCAAGCTCGTCAAATACACCTACGAGGCCGAGGGCGAGCGCAACCCGTTGCCGCAGCTCAAGGAGCGGGCGTTGTTGCCGCCGGCCCTGTTGTTTGATGTCAGTGTGGTCAGCGCCGACGCAAAGCTGTTGGCCAGTACCCGGGCGGAGGAAACGGGAGCCGCCAGTGCCCGGGATGAACTGCGAACATTGCGCAACAACGATACGCTGCTGATCAGCCGCCCCTGGAAGGATCCCCTGACCAAAGAGTGGCGCTTGCGCTTCAGTCGTCGCCTCAACGCGCCGGATGGCACGTTCTCGGGCATCGCCAGGGTCGAGGTCGACGCGGCCTATTTCGCCAGCAGCTATGACGCCTCGAAACTCGGTGAGCGGGGTGTGCTCGGGTTGTTGGGCACCGACGGTGTGTTCCGGGTACGGCGTACCGGGGAGTCGATCCAGGCCGGCGATACGGTCGACTATGACGCTTTGGTACCGGATACCGAAGACCTCCAGACATCATTGTTGACCAGCAGCTGGGACGGGGTGCGGCGCTACACCAGTGCCCGTCAGCTCTATGACCTTCCCCTTGCGGTGATTGTCGGTTTATCCGAAGAAGAACAATTGGTTGCCGTGAATCGGCAAGCCCAGACCTATTTGCGGCGTGCGGCGGGGGCCAGCCTTCTGCTGGCGCTGTTCGCCGGCTTGCTGAGCCGCATGAGCTGGCAGCTTGCGCAAAGCCGGCTACAGGCCGCCGAGGCCAAGGTGGCCTACGCCGAGCGCGTCGAATACCTTGCCTACCACGATGCCCTCACGGCGCTGCCCAATCGCAGCCTGTTCAGCAAGCTGTTGATTCAGCACATCCACGAGGCCCATCGTTATCAGCGACAGATGGCCGTGCTGTTCCTTGACTTGGATCGCTTCAAGCAAATCAACGACACCCTCGGCCACGATGCCGGCGACCAGTTGCTGCAAGAAGTCGCGAACCGCCTCAAGGGTTGTCTGCGCGAAAGCGATATCGTCGCCCGATTGGGCGGTGACGAATTTGTGGTGTTGCTGCCACAACTGTCTGATGAACAGTATGTGGCGGGCACCGCCCAGAAAATCCTCGCCGCGATCGCCCGGCCCTTCCACCTCAGAGAGCAAGAGTTTCGGGTCACCGCGAGTATCGGGATCAGTCTCTTTGCCCGGGATGGCCAGGACGAACAGACCCTGAAGAAAAACGCCGATATCGCGATGTACCAGGCCAAGCAACAGGGGAAAAACACCTTCCAGTTCTACTCCGAGAAGCTGAACGCAGAGTCGCTGGAACGGCAGACGCTGGAGTTCGGCCTGCGTCATGCACTTGAACGTAACGAGTTCCGGCTGCACTACCAGGCCAAGCGGGATATTCGCAGCGGCCGGATCACCGGCATGGAAGCCCTCCTGCGCTGGGCGCATCCTGACCTGGGGCTGGTGGCTCCCATGCAGTTCATTCCGGTGGCCGAAGAGACCGGCCTGATCCTCCCCATCGGCAAGTGGGTGCTTCGCACCGTCTGCGAGCAAAACGTGGCCTGGCAACAACAGGGCCTGCCGCATCTGTGCATCGCCGTGAACCTGACGGCCCGTCAGTTTGTCGATGAGCATCTCCTGACCGACCTTGCGACGATACTGCGCGACACCGGTATGGATGCCTGTTTGCTGGAGCTGGAGATCACCGAAAGCCTGCTCATGCAGGATGTCAGGAAAACCCTGCAGGTGTTGACCGGACTCAAGGAGATGAATATCCGGATCGCGATCGATGACTTCGGTATCGGTTACTCTTCGCTCTCGGCGCTCAAGCAGTTCCCGCTCGACTCGATCAAGATCGATCGCTCGTTCATCCGCGACGTCACCAGCCTGGCAGAAGACAGAGCCTTGACCGAGGCCATCATCACCATGGGCAGGAGCCTCAGCCTGACCGTGGTTGCCCAGGGTGTGGAAACCAAGGAGCAAGCCGATTTCCTGCGGGACAACGCGTGCGACGAATTCCAGGGGTTCTACTTCAACAAACCGGTACCCGCCGATCAGTTCAAGGTATTGCTGCAAGCACAGACAGCGCGTACTGACACAAACGTGTAGTTACTCATTGGGGATCGGACGACACGACCCTGACGCTGCCATCCACTTCGCGCGCGTCGATATAACCGATGGCACCAGGCTTGCTGGCGACATATTTCTTGACTTCCGCACCGTTTGAAACCGTCTCCGGAGGCTGGCCCCGGCCGGTAAAAATGATTTTTGACCAGTGCGTCTTGAGTTGCGCGGCGGATTTGCCGGTGTACCGGGTGTAGAACTCATCGCGGGCAGCAGAGCCTTCGGCCTGGTCGATTGGGGTGGCCTGCTCGCCCCCGGGGAAGCGACTGGCCTTGCCCAGGAAAATATTCGCCACCTGGCTACTCGCCAGCGCTTTCACCGGGCTGGCCGTCGAGACGACGACCACTACATCAGCCATGACCAGCGTACTGCCTGCGTACAAGGTGATTCCTGCCAGGGCGCATCCGGCGCGCTTGAGAAACCCCATGATCGGCCTCATCAGAAGACAAAATCGACAGCGAGGCTGAGCACGCTGAACGAGCCGCCCGGTTTGAAACCCGGCTGGAAGTTGGTCAACGGGCCCGTCGTGATGTCATCCATCCGGGTGTGGTCGTATTGCAACTTGGCATCCATGTTCTTCGTGAAATCCCAGCGCACACCCAGCGACAGGGTCTGCTGGCGGCTGCCGGCGCCCAGGATGGCATTGAGCGTTCCGTTGAGTTCCGCTGCGGCATCGGCCAGGGCCGGCGGCAACGTCGAGGTGTCCAACCCTTCGGTGGACGTTTCGCTCAGCGTCTTTGAACGCGCATAGGTGACATAAGGCGTGAACGACTCGATCCGGTATCCACCACTGACATACCAGGCACTCATCTGACCAAACACCGCATGGCTGTCGAAATGTCCCCATTCGCCCATGACAAACCAGTCGCCGGGATCATAGATAGCCCCGACGCCGACGAAGTTGAAGGCCTTGCCCTTGGTGTCATAGCGGTCGGCTATGTCGTTGCCTTCCTCGCCGAACTGCCGGAAACCATCGAAGAGCGGATTGAACGGCTCGTAGGTCAAGCGCGTGTGCTGATAGGTGATGCGCGTGGTCAAGGCACCGTATTCGGTCAGGTTGGAAATACCCCACGAACCTCTGGCCCGAGTCTCGCCCGTATTGTTGGGCATCCGGACCGTGCTCTGGCCGACGTTGCCTTGCACGGTATTGATGACATCGCCCAGGTGCAGCCTGTAGCTGAGGTCCATGCCATCGGTCGCGGTGACGGGGATCATGCTGTAGACCTCCCCCGGAGGGCGCACCCAGGGAAGCGTATAGCCAACCTTGCGGCTGTCGGAGAACAGGAAGGCCGGCTGCACCGTGCGGCCGATGCGCAAACTGAAATCGGGTGTGACCTGATACTTGAAATTCGCCCATTCGACGTAGGGTCGATAGCTGTTGTCGTAACGCTGCTCCGAGATCACCTGCACCACCGCCGAGAGTTCCGGGGTGAAGCGTGCCGTCACTTGCGCACCGATCAGGCTGTCGACATCGGCACTCCAACTGCGCGAGTGTCCGGTGCCGTTGGGCTTGTAGATGCTGGAGGTGAAGTCGGCTTTCTTCTCGCTGGAATGAACCATGCCGACCGTGCCGAAACTGCTCACGGAAAACGTCGGCCCATTGGGGTCGGCGGCATTTGCCGTGCAGACGTAGAGGGTCAGCACGGTCAGGGTCAAGGGATTGAGTCGGGAAGCCATGGAATCAGTGCAGCCTCGACAGGAGAGCGACCCCGTTCGGGCAGGCTATCGCTGAGGGAATCTGTTCGAGATTGACTGACGGGTTGCCTGAAGGAGTTGCCACCATTCGTTCCAATCCTTATGACGTTGGCTCGATACCACGACCGAATTGTAGACGACAAAATTCTGCGTGCCCTGATCATGCAAGCGTTGCCTGGTTCAGGGCCTTGATGGGCAGTTCCAGAGTGAACGTGGCGCCCTGCCCCGGCCCGTCGCTTTGAGCCCTCAGCACACCGCCCATTTCCATCGCGGCCAGGACGCAACTGTGCAAACCGAAACCATGGCCCTCTTTGCGAGTGGTAAAGCCATGGGCAAAAATTCGCGTCAGGTTCTCCTCGGCGATCCCTTCGCCATTGTCGATCACCTGGATGATCAACTTCTGTTCCGGCGTCAGCTCGGTATGAAGCGTGACCAGCGGCGGTCGGTCCGACATATTGACCATCGCACCGCCGGCATTCTTGATCAGGTTGACGAGAATCATCAGCACCCGATGCTTGTCCAGTTGCACAGCTGGCATTGCCGAAAAATCCTTCAGCACTGTGACCTGACGGGCCTTGATAATGCCAGCGTTCATGCGCAGCGCGTCCTCCAGCAAGTGCTCGACCTCGACGCTCTCACAGAGACTGGATGCGCCCGAGTAGGACTGCTGGGCCGCGACGACTTCCTTGATGTGATCGATGCTCTTGGCCAGTTGCTCAAGCTCATCGAACATGCTTTTTTGTTCGGCCGCCAACGCTTCCGTCACCTGATTCAGATACCCCGGAAGCAGCTTGCCCTTCTCGTCTTCAACCAGGAAATGCCCCAGGTCCGTGGCGTGCTGGTTCATCAACTGCATCGCTTTGCTGAGCCCCAAGGCTTTGCTGGTGCGCAGCTTTTGCGCCAGGACCTCGGCGGAAACATTCACGCTGTTGAGCACGTTCCCCACGTTGTGCAGGACGTTGGTGGCGATCTCGGCCATGCCGGCCTGACGGGCGACTGCGACCAGTTGGGTCTGGGCTTCCGCAGTGCGCAAACGGCTTTGTGCAAGCTGCCAGCTCGTCCGGCTGAGCAAGACGACCAGCAACACCAGCAACAGACTGCCTCCCGCGGCCCGCCACAGATAGGTGTGGGCTTGCTCGGTTACGGCGGCCAGTTGTTCCTCTTCGGATAATCCGACAATCACCGCCAGGGGAAGGTCATAGAGTTGACGGGCACTGGTGTAGCGCAGCACCCCGTCCCAACTGTTGGTCAACAGCTGCGCCTGAGTGTCTTCGCTGTCCGGGACCAGTTCCGCATAATCCACCGCATCGCCGGCCTGGATCGACTCCCCGGTGCGCCGCACCCGGAAGACCCCATCGGTCCCCAGCAGCCCGAGCACACCCCGCTCACCGAGTTTCGAGGTGTCATAGCTGCTGGCGAAATAGGCCGCGTCGACCTCGACCCTGGCAACACCCGAGAACGAGCCATCCGGCGCGTCGAGGCGGCGACTGAAGCGCAGACGCCACTCATCCGTCGAAGGGTCTTTCCAGGGGCGGCTGATCAGCAGCGTGTCATTGCTGCGCAGGGTCCGCAGCTCATCCGGGTCGCTGACCGCTACCGTTTCGTTGGCCCGGGTGCTGGCTACAAGCTTTGCGTCGGCATTGACCACACTTACATCAAACAACAGGGCCGGCGGTAACAACGCCCGCTCCTTGAGCCGGGGCAGCGGATTACGCTTACCCTCGGCCTCATAGGTGTATTTGACGAGCTTGAGGGTTTGATCGATCTCGTGAACCGCACGCAACATCTGCGCTTCGTAGGTGGCGCTGATTTCCTGGCTGACCATGGTTGCGTTGTACCGGGCACGGGCCAGCTCGCTGTTGATAAGGTAGAAGGTCGTCATCCAGATGGCCAGCAATAGCAGGACGGCGAGCAGCGGAAACAGAACGTAGGCTTCCTTGACATGAGCCAGCCCACGTCGAAGCCCCCGCCCCACGCCCCCCGAGGCTGCGTCCGTCGACGGGGTGATGCCGGTGACCAACCTCAATCCATGGGGCCGTTGAAACTGCATGCTGTGCTCCCTGCGTTGTATCAGCACTTCAAGTTAGCGGGGCACCCGGGCTCGGACTCAAAGAAATACCAGGAGTCGCTTGCGGCTTCCGTGCGAGGCAGATTGCCGATGGGTTTGCTGGAAACTATAGATCACAAACTGCGGGGGCGAGCCCGAAGCTGCTGGGATATCGCTATCGCGAGCAGGCTCGCCCCCACCCTGGTCGTGGACTGATCACAACATCGGCTACGACGCCAATCCCTGTGGGAGCGAGCCTGCTCGCGATGGCGGCAGCACATTCAACATCCATGCAAGACGGCTGCTCCCCCTCGGCTGCACAGCAGTCGTGTGCTTTGCAGGGTCCGACGCAATCTCAACCGACATCAACGCAATCGGGGCGAATTCCTACAGGAAGGCGGGAAAGTGGTGGCTTGTGTTGCTTTGGCGGGGAGGCCTATATTTCTCCTCGTCGCCCCAATGGCGGCCAGGTTTGGCGACCTGCATTACAGAGAGTCATCCATTCACTGAGGCTCTTATATGACTAGATACATGCCCATCACCGGTATCGATTGCACACCCGCAACCCTGCTCATCGACACCGAAGCACCGCTCGATGTCCTCTTCGAAACTGCCGACTACCGTATTCGTAGCGTGACCCAGGTGTTGGAGAATATTGCGTTTCGTTCGGAGATCGGCTCGGATACGGTGGTGCTTTCTGATTTTTGTAAAATGCTGACTATAGCGCTGCGTGATGGGTGTGATGTGATGGATGTGATTGGGAGGCGGCTGCGGGAGCTGGCTGCCGAATAATCAAAGCGGGCGACTGAAGGTCGCCCGCTTCACTCTCAGGCAGTATGTAATGGCGGTTCGTCAATATTCCAACTTCTTGATTTTGCGTAAGAACAGTCGGGCAGCCCTCAGGGACAGGTTTGCCTGTCCCTGTTTTTCCCGTTTCGATTACCTAGGAACAACGACAGGAATAATCATCGGCGAAGGCGGTGCGGGTGGGCTGATCATGCCTTGGCTTTCCACTACCGGCACGCCTTTGCGCTTGATGCTTTCGAAAAGATTTTCCGTGGCCGCTCCATCGATATATCCCCCCTCGTCAATGGATGCACTGAGTGCCAATTGACGGCGCTCCTCGGTCAGCTGGAGCTGCTTGGTACGCAGGAAGGTATACAACGAAATGTCCTTCAGCGCCGCTAGATCCACATGGGCGATTTCGACATATTTCAGCGCCTTGGGGTCCCATCCCTGCATGTAAAGCCCCTTGGAGGTCAGCGCATAGGTGCAGAAATAGTAGGTGCCCGTATTCGAGCCCGGCGTTGAAACGACTAGAGAACAACGACCGTGCTGGAGAATGGGGTCGGTCAGCTCTGGATAATCTTTGACAAGTTGCGAAGGGAACTGAGTGCGATCGTAGTAGATCGTGGCTTTGTCGTAGGGTGTTGTATTGCAAGCGGATAGGAGCATTGTTGTTGACAGGAGGAGAGACGAGTAGAAATGACGCATTGGTTATCCTTAGGTGATTAATTTAGAGCGTGTGGAGGCTAAGACGAAGATGCCCTGTGTGTGTGTGTGTGTGTGTGTGTGTGTGCGCCGTTCTACGGGACTGTCAGATTTTTTGTGTTCGGGCCGGTAGCGGCCTGCCGCCAGGCAGGCCTTGATTTCACCAGGTCGGCCTGATGAACCGATCTCCGTACAGAATCGCAAATTGATTCATCGCGATTTTCCAATCATGCGCCGCCGAGCCCCAATTTGCTGTGATATTGCGCAGCCCCAGCCAGATCAGTTTGGTCGCGGCGTCGTCGCTCGGAAAGTGGCCACGGGTCTTGATGATCTTGCGTAACTGAGCGTTGATGCTCTCGATGGCATTGGTGGTGTAGATCACCTTGCGGATCGCGGGCGGGAAAACAAAAAATGGAATCACTCGATCCCACGACCGTCGCCAGGCCGCCACAACCGTTGGATATTGCTTGCCCCAGGGCCCGCGCTCAAACTCATCCAGAGCCTGTTCCGCCGCTTGTGCATTGATGGCCTGATAGATCGGTTTGAGGGCCTTGGCCAGTTCTCGACGCTTGTCCCAGGCCGCATAATCAAGGCTGTTGCGGATCAGATGCACGATGCAGGTCTGCAATGTTGTTTCCGGAAACACCGCGCTGAGGGCCTCTGGCATGCCTTTTAGGCCATCGGTTACGGCAATCAGCACGTCCTCGACGCCGCGTGTCTTAAGGTCGTTGAATACCTTCATCCAGAACTTTGCCCCTTCGGTGTTCTCGATCCAGATACCCAGGATGTCGCGTGTCCCGTCGGGTAAAACGCCCAGCGCCAAGTAAATCGCCTTGTTGCGAACCAGACCTTCTTCGCGAATTTTGACCCGCAGAGCATCAAAGAAAATGACCGGATACATCGGCTCTAGGGGACGCTGTTGCCAAGCGCCAATCTCTTCCATCACCTCGTCGGTCACGGAGCTGATGAAGTCAGGCGAAACATCCGTCCCGTACTGCTCGGAAAGAAACGCCCGGATCTCTCTGACCGTCATCCCACGGGCATACATGGCGATGATCTTGTCGTCGAAACCGGTGTAACGGCGCTCATGCTTGGGAATAAGAATGGGCGAAAAACTGCCCTCTCGATCACGCGGGATATCCAGCCGGAGCGGGCCATCACCGGTCAGCACCGTCTTACCGCTCTTGCCATTGCGCTGGTTGGTTTCATCCTCTGGACGCTGCGCGCCCGGAGGATAGCCCAGGTGATGGCCCAGCTCAGCGCTCAGGGCACGCTCGATCAGCGCCTTCTTGAACGCCTCAGAGGCCTCTTCGATGGCCTCCGCGGTCATCAGCGGGGCGGCGGAAAACTGCTCAAGAAGCTCTTTCGGGACTTTCGGTAATTCTCGAAGCGGTTTCTTTTTGGTTGGCATACATGCACCTCTTACTCATGTTATGCCCGAACACAAAATTTCTGACACCCTCCCGTTGCTGCGGTAACGGCTACTTAGGGTTCCGCCCTTACGGCGGGTTACTTTTGGCAAACGCCCCAAAAGTAACCAAAAGGTCTTGGCCCCACCACTCGGCACCTCGCCAAGGCGAGGTGTTCCCTCACTCCGGCATTGCTCCGTGGGCCCGCCGCGAAGGGCCATCCATGGCCCAGCGCGGCTAACCCGGCATCCATGCCGGGTTGCCCACTACGCAATGCCTGCGTTCGGCCGTCGTGGTTAACGGGGCCCAAAGATCAAAAGCAAAGCAAAGCAAAGCAAAGCAAAGCAAAGCAAAGCAAAAGCAACGGCGAGGCGGCCTTGTGGCCGGCCTGTTCTTGCGGCTGACCTTGGTCCCCTGTGGGAGCGGGCTTGCCCGCGAAGGCGTTCTGAAGGCCGACCTGTCTCTTAGGCTACACCTCGTCCCCCTGTGGGAGCGAGCCTGCTCGCGATGGCGGCTTTATTACCGACCTAAATCTGTGGGAATGGTCGGACGTCCAGGCAGATTTTTCCGACGAGCTCTGGCGGTTGCCGGGTGGGAAGGGGACTCGCTAACCTTTTTCGGTCGCTGCAATTCAGCGACCGGGCCTGGAAACCCGATAAGTGAGGATGCAACAGCGCGCCACATGAGATACTGCATCGCTTTTTTGCGTGTGCAGTTCTGCTTCATGGCGGCTGTGCGCGGGAGACTTTCGAGTCTGCCGGGTTTGCTCCGCACTCCGGTTTTCCAGCCCGCGCATAGCTGCCACCCTCTCGCCTGGAAACGGGAAATGGCGGTTCCACTACATAAGGGAGCCTCATCATGTTCAAAGTAACCCCTAATCCCCCCGAAACCGATTCCACCTCGGCTCACACCGGCCTCGACGCCAAGAAACTCGACGAAGCCGCCGAACGCGCCCTCAACTTCTACCTCGCCCCAGAACCCCAGGCCAAAAAGAGACCATTTCCCGGCCAGCTATTCACCGTCGTCGAAGACCTGGACAGCGAAACCCTCCTGGCCAACCTCAGCGAAACCCTGGCCTCGGCAAATGCGATGCTCAACGACCTGGCCTTCAACCTGGAAGGCTCCAACCGGCATATAGCCTTCGGCGTCCAGCAGATGGTCGAACTCAGTGAGTTGCTGGCAAACCGAGCGCTGGACGTCGTCGATCCCCCGATAAGTCAGCGGCCCCTGTGACGAGAATTTAGCGAAACGTCGCTTTTTGCTTTTGCTTTTGCTTTTGCTTTTGCTTTTGATTTTGATCTTGAACGCCCCATTAACCACGCTGGCCGAACGCAGGTATTGCGTAGTGGGTAACCCGGCATGGATGCCGGGTTAGCCGCGCTGGGCCATGGATGGCCCTTCGCGGCGGCCCACGGAGCAATGCCGGAGTGAGGGCACACCGAGCGTAGGCGAGGTGCCGAGTGGTGGGGCACAGACCTTTGGTTACTTTGGGGCGTTTGCCAAAGTAACCCGCTGTAAGAGCGGAACCATAGGTAGCCGTTACCGCAGCAATGGATATGTACCCAACGGCGTTTTTCAAGGTAGTTGTCGCGTCACCGTCTAACTATGCTGCTCTTTTCTCGGCCTGCTGCTCTCGATCCGGATTCAGCAGCACCGTGCCTATCGGCTCCCAGTTCCGTGTTCGTCCAGACCAGCGTTCCGGGCTTTTCTTTCGGGCTTGCTCGTACAGTTCATGACGCTGAGCCAGGATCTGTTGATCCTGCCCTTGATGCCGCTCCGCCGGGGTCACGAAGCGGATCCGGCTATGCCGGTGTTCGTGGTTGTACCAACGCATGAAATCCCTGACCCAGATGCGTGCGGCGTCCAGGCTGGCAAAGCCATCTGCCGGCCATTGCGGGCAGTATTTCAACGTTCTAAACAGCGATTCCGAGTATGGATTGTCATTGCTCACACGCGGTCGGCCACGTGACGGTGTGATGCCCAGGTCATGCATCTTGCTCAACAGCGTCAGTGATTTCATCGGGGCACCATTGTCCGAGTGCAGTACCAGCGGTTCATGCAAACATTGCTCGCCGATCACGCTACGCTGCAGCAACGCAGCCGCCTTCTCACCGCTTTCCTCTTCGTAAACCTCCCAGCCCACGGCCTTGCGGCTGTAAATGTCCTCGATCAGGTACAAGTAGTAATACTTGCCACGCACCGGCGACGGCAGGTAGGTGATGTCCCACGACCACACCTGATTCGCCCCCTTGGCCGTGTGGGTCGTCGGTGCCGCATGCCGTCGCGGGCGCTGGCTACGACCTCGATGCTGTTGTTGACCCGCAGCCCGCAGCACCCGATAAAACGTGGCTTCCGATGCCAGATAGCGCTGTTGATCGGCCAGTCTCGGCACGATCTGACTCGGCGGCAGGTCGGCGTACGCCGGGCTGTTGCACAGCGTCAGGATTGCCTGTCGCTCGATCTCGCTCAACGCATTACGCGGCGTGGGTCGTAGTGTGGTCGTTCGGGCGTCAGCCTGAATAGCCTCGGTTTCAGTCCAGCGCTGCAAGGTTCTGAGCGAGAGGCCGACTTCCTGGCAGGCCCTGATTTTCCGGGCTCCGGCCATTTGCGCTTCATTCAACCAGGTTACGAGTAACTGCCGCTCTGGCAAAGCCGTTAGCTGTCCTCGTTGTCGATCCCCCAGTAATCGTTGAGCTTTTTTCGCAGCACCAACAACGCGGCGGTTTCAGCCAGCGCCTTGTCTTTGCGGCGCAGTTCACGCTCAAGTTCCTGGATGCGTTTCTTGTCCTTACGGGCTTGTTCGCGATCGTCTTTTTGCTGGGCTTTTTCCGTCTTCTGGCCACTGATGAAGGCTTGCCTCCAGGCGCTGATTTGCTCGGGATACAGGCCTTTACGGCGGCAGTACTCACCCAGTTCAATCTCGGACAGGCCGGCGGCTTCAAGGACGACAGCAAACTTGATTTCGGCTGTCCAGTTCTGGGTCGATGAGGTGTTATCGGGCACTGCGTTTCCTTCAGAACYGACCTGCTTGCGCCAGTTCGACAAAGACATTTCGCTGACCCCTTCGCGCCGGGAAACCTCGGCCATCGACAGGTTGAGCGGAGGAAGCAGCATCTTGAGCAATGCGGCTTTGCGTTCAGGTGAATAGTACGGCACGAACAGTCTCTTTCCGCCCCCGATCTGCTTTTTCAGGAAAATTTGGAGAGGCGACAACTATCCTGACACCGGGGGTTACAGCGGGTTACTTTTGGCAAACGCCCGGAATGCCGGCCCAGCCAAAAGTGACCAAAAGGTCTGTGCCCCACCACTCGGCACCTCGCCAAGGCGAGGTGTTCCCTCACTCCGGCATTGCTCCGTGGGCCCGCCGCGAAGGGCCATCCATGGCCCAGCGCGGCTACCCCGGCATCCATGCCGGGGTACCCACTACGCAATACCTGCGTTCGGCCAGCGTGGTTAACGGGGCCTGAAGATCAAAAGCAAGAGCAAAGCAAAAGCAAGGCGGCCTTGCCGCCGACCTGCTTTTTGAGCGTACGCGTTCCCCTGTGGGAGCGAGCCTGCTCGCGATGGCGTCGGTTCATGCAGCACTTTTCAAACTGACCCACCGCTATCGCGAGCAGGCTCGCTCCCACAATTGATCGGGGGCAGCGGAAAAAGATAGGTCGCCTTCGCGAGCAAGCTTTGCTCCCACAAGTGGATTCAGGTACAGCCGGAAAAGTCAGGCCGGCCACTAGGCCGCCTCGCTTTGGTCTTTGGCTTTGGCTTTTGATCCTAGACGCCCCGTTAACCACAAGGGCCGAACGCAGGCGTTACGTAGTGGGCAACCCGGCATGGAAGCCGGGTTAGTCGCGCTGGGCCATGGATGGCCGTTCGCGGCGGGCCCACGGAGCAATGCCGGAGTGAGGGAACACCGAGCGTAAGCGAGGTGCCCAGTGGTGGGGGCAAAGGGCTTTTGGTTACTTTTGGCGCTCTTCCAAAAGTGACCCGCCGTAAGGGCGGAACCGCCAGTGGCCGTTACGGAAGAAACGGATACACACCTACTGGCATTTGCAGGCGATTGAAATCATCAGCGATCTATCGCGCCGTCTGTCAGACGCACCGAAGTTTCCGACAAGTTTTTCAGGTTGTCCCTCGGAAGCGGTGGCTCTAGCCTGTGGGTGTCGCTGCCAATTCAGCGACCGGGTTTGACCGTCCGAAGAATCACAGGGCACAGGCCCGGACGATTTGTCCTGGGCTCCATTAATTCAAGGAGTTTCCCCTTTGAAAAATGACAAACCCGCATCCAATTTCCCCTACGGCGACTACGCCCCCGAAAAGCTGCAAGAAGCCGCTGATCGTGCGCTGGACCATTACCTCAAACCCGAGGACAACTCGTCAGAACCCAAGCCCTCCCTGCAGTTGTTCACCGTGACCGATGCTGTCGACACCGAAGTCCTGCTAGCCAACCTCAGCGAAACCCTGGCTTCGGCCAATGCCATGCTCAGCGACCTGGCCTTCGACCTCGACGGCTCGCGGCGGCATGTGGCGCTGGGGGTGGCGCAGATGATTGAGTTGGGCGCGCTGTTGGCGGACAAGGCGCTGGATCGGGTGGAGCTACGGGTTTGATGGCGTAAGTGCCGGCGCCATCGCGAGCAGGCTCGCTCCCACAGGGGGGTGTTCACAGATGTGTGGACCCCCTGTGGCGAGGGGATTTATCCCCGCTGGGGCGCGCAGCGGCCCGAAAGCAAGCGACTCAATCTGCCTGACGCACCGGGTTGTTTGGCTTTAGGGCCGCTGCGCAGCCCAGCGGGGATGAATCCCCTCGCCACAAAAGCTTTCATGTCGCAACAAGGCTTCCATGCCTCAACAAGCGCTTGCCGCATAAGAGACAGACGCTACGGCCGGATCTCGATCATCGTGCCATCCGGCACCAGGTTCCAGACTTCGCGCATGTCGACGTTGCGCATGGCAATGCAGCCATTGGTCCAGTCCAGGGTGTGGAACAGCTGTTCAGGGGTTTCTTCGGAATCAGGCGTGCCGTGGATCATGATCATGCTCCCAGGCTCCACGCCTTCGCGTCGGGCGCGAGCGGCGTCGCTGATGTTGGGGTAGGAAATGTGCATCGACAGGTTGAAACGATCGCTGACCTTGCGCCAGTCAATCCAGTAGAAACCTTCAGGGGTGCGTTTGTCGCCCTCGATCAGCTTGGGGCCTTTCTTGGCGCCCCTGCCGAGAGAGATACGGTAGGTCTTGAGCGGCTTGCCGTCGCTGATCAATTGCAACTGATGGGCGGATTTGAGCACCAGCACTTTTTCGATGGGCTTGCCGTCGTAGGTTCCCACCGCAGAAGCCTGGGACGCAGCAGCGAACGACAAGCAGAACAGCACAAACAACCAGCGCATTGAAATATCCCTAGAAGTGTCGTGACGATATGGTTTTTTCAGGTCTTGGCAGGCTGAGCCAGTGGCGGGATCGATTCGGATCGCACCGGGTAATGCTCGGTTCGTCGGTCAGCATAAAAATATTCCAGGGTACGGCCCACTGTGCGAAAAGCCAGTTCGTCCC
Source organism: Pseudomonas corrugata (assembly GCF_001269905.1). GTDB lineage: Bacteria > Pseudomonadota > Gammaproteobacteria > Pseudomonadales > Pseudomonadaceae > Aquipseudomonas > Aquipseudomonas corrugata. The sequence goes on from NZ_LHVK01000008.1 coordinate 209,046, forward strand.
ATGGAATGTCCGCTTCTTCGAACAGCTTCACTTCCAGGCTCTCGGGGCCGGCGGAGAAATCCTCGTCCACCAGCTCGGCGCGGAAGAATACATGGACCTGGCTGATGTGCGGTACGTCGATCAACGTATAGATGCTTAAATTTCGCACCCGGGCGCAGGCTTCCTCGGCGGTTTCGCGCTCGGCGGCCTGCTCGACGGTTTCCCCGTTTTCCATGAAGCCCGCCGGCAGGGTCCAATAACCGCGTCGCGGCTCGATGGCGCGTCGGCACAGCAGGACTTTGCTGCCCCAGGTCGGTATGCAACCGGCCACGATATTGGGGTTCTGGTAGTGGATGGTGTGGCAGGTGTCGCAGACAAAGCGCAGGCGCGAGTCGCCTTCGGGTATGCGCTGGGTCACCGGGTTACCGCACTGGCTGCAGAATTTCATGCTTGGGTTCCTGAATGCTGCGCCTATCTTGGCGTGCGAGGCGGGTGTCGGCAAGTTGTCGTTTCGCGACACGACGCGGTCCGGGGGTTGGGCCGCTTCAACGATTGGTGCATGATGCAAGGTAGCGAATAAATCGAGAAGTCTCATGCTGGACGAGCTACTGCATCGAGTAAGCAACCATACCCCGCGTGACCTGCAGGCCGACCGACGTTTCCCTGAAGCCGCGGTGCTGGTGCCGATCACTCGCAGTGGCGAGCCGGAGCTGGTACTGACCTTGCGCGCCAGCGGGCTTTCGACCCATGGTGGCGAAGTGGCCTTTCCCGGCGGGCGACGCGACCCGGAGGACCCGGATCTGATCTTCACCGCCCTGCGCGAAGCCGAAGAGGAAATCGGCCTGCCCCCCGGCCTGGTGGAAGTGATCGGTCCCCTCAGCCCGTTGATTTCGCTGCATGGCATCAAGGTCACGCCTTATGTCGGAGTGATTCCGGATTTCGTCGAGTATCAGGCCAACGATGCCGAGATCGCCGCGGTATTCAATGTGCCGTTGGAATTTTTCCGCAGGGATCCCCGCGAACACACCCATCGCATCGACTACCAGGGCTGCAGTTGGTACGTGCCCAGCTACCGTTTTGGCGAGTACAAGATATGGGGCCTGACGGCGATCATGATTGTCGAGTTGGTGAACCTGCTGTTCGACGCCGGCATTGATCTGCACAAACCACCCAGAAGCTTCATCAATACCTGAGCCCGAGGATCTTCATGAAATACCGCTTGGGCGATGCCCGTGTCGAAACCCACCCACAGAGCTGGGTTGCGCCCAACGCCACGCTGGTGGGCAAGGTCCGCCTCGAAGAAGGCGCCAGTGTCTGGTTCAACGCCGTGCTGCGCGGCGATAATGAGTTGATCCTGATCGGCAAGGACAGCAACGTGCAGGACGGCACGGTGATGCACACCGACATGGGCTTTCCACTGACCATAGGTACCGGCGTGACCATTGGCCATAACGCCATGCTACACGGCTGCACCGTGGGGGATTACAGCCTCATCGGCATCAATGCGGTGATTCTCAACGGCGCGAAGATCGGCAAGAACTGCATCATTGGCGCCAACGCGTTGATCGGCGAAAACAAGGAAATCCCTGACGGTTCGCTGGTGATGGGCTCACCTGGCAAGGTCGTGCGGGAATTGACCGAGGCTCAGAAGAAAATGCTCGAGGCCAGCGCGGCGCATTACGTCCACAACGCACAGCGCTACGCCCGCGACCTGGCAGAGCAGGAATCATGAACACCTCCGAACGTCCGGTGCCTTCGCCCTGCGTGAATATCTGCTCGCTGGACGATGACGACGTCTGCACCGGCTGCCAGCGCACCGTGTCCGAGATCACTCGTTGGCGCAGCATGGACAACGATGAACGGCGTAGCGTATTGGCCTTATGTCACGAGCGGGCAAAGGCCAGTGGGTTGGTGTGGATGTTGTCGGGAAGGTCTTGAGTACAAGTCCTCTGTGGCGAGGGGATAAATCCCCTCGCCACGTGGCAGTCTTCTAATACCGTTGCCCCATCCACCGATCCAATCCCACCACCCCCAGCGCGATCCCGATAAACCCCAGCAATATCTCCCCGGCATTGATGAACACCTGTGGATAACCCAGCGTTGCCACGTCGATGAAAGGGTAGGGGTACGCTCCCAGAAAACTCCCCCGCAACAGGACATGGGCGAAATACACCATGGGGTAAATCACCCAAAGCCCGATGTGCCAGAGATGCAGGGTGCCTTTGGGCACGCACCGCCACCAATAGGTGATGAACAGCAGCGGCATTACGTCGTGCAATAACTCATCGGCTAGGAACTGCCAGCCTTCGGGTTGCCATAGATGACGCAGCAACAGGTTATAGGCCAGGCAGACCAGGGCGATGCTCACGGCGATACCGCTGCTGACGGCGGGCCGCAGGAACCAGCGTCGTGCGGCCGATTCGCGTCGGGTCACTTCGCACGTCAATACCACGGCCACCAGGGTGTTGGTCAGCACCGTGAAGAAACTGAAGGCATTCATCAGGCCGCCCAGCAGGCTCGTGCCCAGTTCCCAGCGCCCCAACAGAATCAGATACAGCTGGATGCTCAATCCCGCCCAGCCCAGCAGCGCTGCCACCGATACGAAGCGCTGTCGAATGCTCATGATTCAGACCGGCCGCTTGGTACGCATCAACTTGATATACAACCGCTCGACTTTCTCCCGTGCCCATGGCGTCTTGCGCAGGAAGGTCAGGCTCGACTTGATGCTCGGGTCGCTCTTGAAACAACGGATATCGATGCGCTCGGCCAGGCCCGACCATTCGTAGTGCTGCACCAGGGCGTTGAGGATCTGCTCCAGCGTCACGCCGTGCAGGGGGTTGTTGTGCTGTTCGGTCATGGAGGTATTTGCGTGAAAGGAATATGCCGCGCACCTTATCCGAGGCGCCCATGGGTTGGAAGTCTAGTGGTAACACTGTTACCGGATTCGAAAAGATTCATGTCGGTAAAAGCGCTTTCTCTATTGGTAGCAGGCCATTATTCTTGCGCCCCCCTTGCTGAAACGGTTCTCCTGACGTATCAGGATTTTAAAAGATAGCGCTGTCTTGCCCTGCAACCTCATGTGGGAGCGAGCCTGCTCGCGATTGCGGCGTCACATTCAACAGGCGTGTTGGGTGATCCACCGCAATCGCGAGCAGGCTCGCTCCCACAAGAGGCTGCTGATAGCGGGTCAGCTTTTTACTGAACCATGCCTCCGCAAGATCGTCATCTAAAGTGACTACTTGCGCGGGACTCCTTAAATATCACGGAGAATCACACTATGAGCACTGAAGGTGCTTTGAATCGAGGCCGTCTGCTACCGAGCCTGCTCGGCATTCTGCTTCTATTGATGGGCCTGGCCCTGTTGGCCGGCGGGGTCAAGCTGAGCACGCTTGGCGGTTCGTGGTACTACCTGCTGGCCGGTATCGGCCTGGCACTGACCGGTGTGCTGCTGATCATGGCCCGCCGTGCGGCCCTGGGCCTGTACGCGCTGGTGCTATTCGCCAGTACGGTATGGGCACTGTGGGAAGTGGGCCTGGATTGGTGGCAACTGGTGCCGCGCCTGGCAATGTTGTTCGCCCTGGGCATCGTCATGTTGTTGCCGTGGTTCCGCCGTCCGCTGCTGACCGCCGACGCGTCCCCCATGGGCACCCGCGCATTGGGTGCCGCTGTGGTTATCGCCGGTGTCGCGGCGCTTGCCAGCCAGTTCACCAATCCGGGTGAAATCAAGGGGCAGTTGGATCGCGACAACGTAGCGGGCATGGCCAACACCGCACCGGCAATGGCCGACGGCGACTGGAACTCCTATGGCCGTAGCGCCCATGGCGACCGTTATTCGCCGTTGGCGCAAATCACGCCGCAGAACGTCAGCAAGCTGGTGCCGGCCTGGACCTATCGTACTGGCGACTTGCCGGGGCCGAACGACCCGGGCGAGACCACCGCTGAAAACACTCCGCTGAAAGTCAACGGCATGCTCTACGTGTGCACCCCCCACAGCCAGGTGATTGCCCTGGAGCCTGAAACCGGTAAGGAAATCTGGCGTTTCGATCCGAAGCTTTCCACGCAGAAGGCGGAAAACTTCAAGGGTTGGGCACATATGACCTGCCGTGGCGTGAGCTATCACGATGACGCCGTGTACGCCTCTGCCGAGCAGAGCCCCACCGGTACTGCCAGTACCACGCCGGTCAGCACGGTATGCCCGCGCCGGATTTTCCTGCCGACTGCCGACACCCGCCTGATCGCCCTCAATGCCGACACCGGCAAGATGTGCGAAGACTTCGGTGACAAAGGCCAGGTCGACCTGAGCGCCAACATCGGTGGCTTCACCGCGGGTGGTTACTACTCCACCTCGCCTCCGGCAGTCACCCAGAACCTGGTGGTGATCGGCGGCCACGTCACCGACAACGTTTCCACTGATGAGCCCAGTGGCGTTATCCGCGCCTACGACGTGCACACCGGCAAGCTGGTGTGGAACTGGGACAGCGGCAAGCCGGACGACACCACGCCGATTGCCGAGGGCCAGACCTACACCCGCAATTCGCCGAACATGTGGTCCATGTTCAGCGTCGACGAAAAACTCGGCATGCTCTACCTGCCGATGGGCAACCAGACCCCCGACCAGTTCGGTGGCCTGCGTACCCCGGAATCGGAAAAATACTCTGCCGGCCTGACCGCGCTGGACATCGCCACCGGCAAGGTGCGCTGGTACTTCCAGTTCACTCATCACGACCTGTGGGACATGGACGTCGGCGGTCAACCGACCCTGATGGACATGAAGACCGCTGACGGCGTGAAACCGGCGGTACTGGCCTCGACCAAGCAGGGCAGCATCTACGTGCTGGACCGCAGCAACGGTCAGCCGATCATTCCTATCAAGGAGATCCCGGTGCCGCAAGGCGCAGTGGAAGGTGACCACACCTCGCCGACCCAGCCGATGTCCGACCTGAACTTCGTGCCGCCGGTCCTCAAGGAACGCGACATGTGGGGCGTGACCCCGTTTGACCAGATGCTCTGCCGGATCGACTTCAAGTCGCTGCGCTACGACGGCATGTACACGCCGCCGTCGCTGCAGGGTTCCATCGTTTACCCGGGTAACTTCGGCGTGTTCGACTGGGGCGGTATCTCGGTTGACCCGGTGCGCCAGATCGCTTTCGTCAACCCGAGCTACATGGCGTTCAAGTCGAAGCTGGTACCGGCGGCCGAAGTGGCCGGTGGCCCGGGACGCAAGAGCGAAACCGAAGGCGTGCAGCCGAACAAGGGCGCGCCCTATGGCGTGATCCTCGAAGCGCTGCTCTCGCCTATGGGCCTGCCCTGCCAGGCTCCGGCCTGGGGTTATGTGGCCGCTGTCGACCTGACCAACAACAAAACCCTGTGGAAACACAAGAACGGCACCGTGCGTGACAGCTCGCCAGTGCCGATTCCGCTGAGCATGGGCGTACCGAGCCTGGGCGGCACGTTCACCACCGCCGGTGGCGTGGCGTTCCTGAGCGGTACCCTGGACCAGTACCTGCGTGCCTATGACGTGAAAAACGGCAAGCAACTGTGGGAAGGTCGCCTGCCCGCCGGCGCCCAGACCACGCCGATGACCTACACCGGCAAGGACGGCAAGCAATATGTGCTGGTGGTTGCTGGCGGTCATGGTTCCCTGGGTACCAAGCAGGGTGACTATGTCATCGCGTACAAACTGCCGGATTAAGCCCAACCTGCGCTCATGAAAAAGGCGACACCCTTGCGGGTGTCGCCTTTTTATTTAACCGGCACTGTAGAAGAAAAGCTTCCTATGGGAGCAAAGCCTGTGGGAGCAAAGCTTGCTCGCGATACAGACAACTGGGTTTCAAGAAGACCGCATCGCCTTCATCGCGGGCAAGCCTTGCTCCCACAGGGCACAGCGCCAGTCAGGATTTTAGAGTTCGATCTTCACCGCCTGGGAAGCCCGGGTCGCCTTGGCACGAGCGGCTTCGATGGACTCGTCGCGGGCCAGGGCAACGCCCAGGCGGCGTTGGCCGTTGACTTCCGGTTTGCCAAACAGACGCAGCGCGGTGTCCGGTTCGCTCAGGGCCACGCCAAGGTTGGCGAAAGCGGTCTGGGTCGACTGGCCTTCCACCAGGATCACAGCCGACGCCGATGGACCGAACTGACGGATCAGCGGGATCGGCAGGCCGAGAATCGCGCGAGCGTGCAGAGCGAACTGCGACAGGTCCTGGGAAATCAATGTCACCAGTCCGGTGTCGTGAGGGCGCGGAGAAACCTCGCTGAACCACACCTGATCGCCCTTGATGAACAGCTCGACGCCGAACATTCCACGGCCTCCCAGGGCTTCGGTCACCGCCCTGGCGACGCGCTCGGATTCGGCCAGCGCTGCCGGGCTCATGGCCTGGGGCTGCCAGGATTCCTGATAATCGCCTTTTTCCTGGCGGTGACCGACCGGCGCACAGAAGGTGGTACCGCCGACATGACGCACGGTCAGCAAGGTGATTTCGTAGTCGAAGTCGATAAAGCCTTCAATGATGACCCGGCCCTTGCCAGCGCGGCCGCCTTCCTGGGCGTAGTCCCAGGCTTTCTGTACGTCATCGCTGCTGCGCAGCAGGCTCTGGCCCTTGCCCGACGAGCTCATCACCGGCTTGACCACACACGGGAAGCCCAGGCTTTCAACGGCCTTGCGGTAATCTTCCACGGTGTCGGCGAAGAAGTACGGCGAGGTCGGCAGGCCCAGCTCTTCGGCGGCCAGGCGACGGATGCCTTCGCGGTTCATGGTCAGTTGCGCGGCACGGGCGGTGGGGATCACGGTGAAGCCTTCGGCTTCCAGTTCCACCAGGGTGGCGGTAGCGATGGCTTCGATTTCCGGCACGATGAAATGCGGCTTCTCGGCCTCGATTACCGCACGCAGGGCGGCACCGTCGAGCATATTGATCACATGGCTACGATGGGCTACTTGCATGGCCGGTGCATTGGCGTAGCGATCCACGGCGATCACTTCCACGCCCAGGCGCTGCAATTCGATTACCACTTCCTTGCCCAGCTCACCGCTGCCACACAACAAAACGCGGGTCGCGCTGGGCGACAAGGGAGTTCCGATACGGGTCATCTGAAGGTCCTCAAACAGGAGCGGATCATCGAGGGTCGCGCGCCGGGCGAGCTTCCCATAGGGAGAAAGCGCGGCATTTTACATGAACCACGGGGTTTGGCTTCAGCCGACGACGGCCTGTTTGCGCAAACGCCAGGCCATGATCAGCCAGACAGCGGTGACCCCGGCGAATTTCGAGGCCAGTGCGGTGATCACCACCGGTGGGGTCAGGGCATCGATCAGGCCGAAGAAGATGAAGGTATCGAGGGGAATGCTCAGCGCCGAGCTGATCCACAACCGATCATGCAACGGACGCTTGGTGACCGTGAACACCAGCCAGTCGATGCACTCGGATACCGCGAACGCCGTGGCGCTGGCCAGGGCGATGGTCGGGTCCGAGGTGACATAGGACAACACCAGCGCCGCCAGCATTGCCGCGATGGCGCCATGGCCGAACCGGGTCTGCACCATGTCCCGCAGGATGAATACCAGGCCACCCCAGGCCGACCAGATGATGTCCAGGTGCGGTGCGGCGGAAAAGGCGTAATTGATCAGCACGACGCTGGCGATGTAGGCGATCAGGAAAAGCATGGGGCGGGGCACCTGTTTAACAAATTTCTCAAGGGCGACTAGGAACTGTGGCGAGGGGATTTATCCCCGTTGGGTTGCGTAGCGGCCCCCATCACTGAAGTCTCAATCTACCTGACACCCCGAGTTGACTGGGTTTAGGGCTGCTTCGCAGCCCAGCGGGGATAAATCCCCTCGCCACAGATAAATCCCCTCGGCACAGATAAATCTGCCTTGCTGCGGCAGGCCGGGTTTGTCAGAGGATTATTCCTCCTCGCTACCATCCGCCTTCCAATAACCCACCGCTTTTACGAAGTTCTGGTCCAACCCTTTCTCCTCCAGCAACACCTTGCGAATCTGCCGAGACACCTTGCTTTCGGTGGCGACCCAGGCGTACAGCTTGCCGCCAGGTACTTCCAGTTGACGGACGGTGGTCAGCAGGCTGTCGTGGCGACCTTCGCGCAGCACCCAGATCACGTGGACCTGCGCGGAGCTATGCAGCACTTGTTGTTCGGCACCGTTTTCCACTTCCACGACCACCAACGCACGCCGGTTGGGTGCCAGGCCCTCGAGGCGACGAGCGATGGCGGGCAGGGCGGTTTCGTCACCGATCAGCAGGTAACTGTCGAAAATGTCCGGCACGATCATCGAGCCCCTTGGCCCACCGATGTTGAGGTACTGCCCAGGCTCAGCCTGGGCCGCCCAGGTCGAGGCGGGGCCGTCGCCATGGAGCACGAAATCGAGATCCAGCTCCAGGGTCTCCAGGTCATAGCGGCGTGGGGTGTAGTCGCGCATTTCCGGCAGTGTGCCCTGGGCCTTGCCGGCGCTGGGATCGAAAGTTTCCAGGGCGGCCCGTTCCCCGGCGTTCTGGGGGAAAAACAGTTTCACATGATCATCCGTGCCCAGGCTGACAAACCCGGCCAGTTCCGGCCCACCGACGGTGATGCGGCGCATGCGCGGTGTCAGGTCCACCACCCGCAGTACTTGCAGGCGACGACGCTTGATCTCGTGGCTGACACGGTGAATGGTGTTTGGATCGATTTCAGTCATCGCTTGACTCCGAGACAGGGGGACGGGCGGGGCCGTCAATGATGGCTTTGGCGGTGTCGTTGAGCAGGTCGCGTATCCGCAGGATTTCTTCCGGACTCCAGCGATCCTGGTGTCTCTGCAGGGCACGCCGCAGATTACCCACCGCTTCGTGGATTTCAGCCGGTCGATCCTGCTCGCGCAGGATGCGCTTGCTGGCTTCAACGCGCATCCGCACACCCTCCAGTGCCTCGGCCTGGTCGTGAAGGAATAGACGTCCGACGTCGGTTGCGCTGTAACATTTTTTCCCGCCCTCGGCGTCTCCGCTGACCATCTTACTCATTTCCAGGTGGGTCAGGGTGGGATAGATCACGCCGGGACTCGGGGTGTAGGCGCCGTCGAACATGGCCTCGATCTGGCGAATCAGCTCATAGCCGTGACAAGGCTTTTCGGCGATCAGTGCCAACAGCAGCAACTTCAGGTCGCCGGCAGCGAACACCCGAGGACCGCGCCCACCGCGCTCACGACTGGGCGGGCGTCGTTCGAAGCCATCGCAATGGTCTTGTTCGCGAGTGGGGGGGCAATAAGGAACTGTCATCTATCTGCTCTCTGTTCTGCATAAATAGAACCGAGATATATCTTTGACTGTAGATATATCTTCGACTATAGATATATCTTTGTTAAAAGATATATCTCAGCTGCGTCATACTTGAAGTGAAACAAGACCTTACCTGAATCCCTTATGGATGCGGGACGAAACCGGATGGGCGTTGGGAGGTTTTAACCGCAACTAGTGAGAGTGTCGGAAAGCTCTTACATTCGAAGTCACGCCTTATCAAGAAATGCGTATTTTTCTTTGTTTTGCGTGTGCGATTTACTACATGAAGCTGCGAACTTTCCTGCTTATTTTTAATTAAAGAGCGACGATCATGCACCGGCGTTGAAGGGGCACGCCAAGCTGTATTGATGTGCAACTTCGGCCCTTCTCTCTTTATTGCTATGAACAGGTGTTAACAATGCTCATGAAAATCGTAACCGTCGCTTCTCTGACCGCCGCGGCCCTGAGTTCTTCGCTGGCCTTCGCTGCCGATGACGCACGTTCGTCCATCCACATCACCGCGAATATCCCGACCATGCAGTTTCATGTGCAGCCACGTGACGGGAACTGGGGTAAGGACGAAACCATGTCCTACAACACGGTCAGCGGTACCCTGACTTCGCTGCGTCAGACCTATGACGTGAAGAACACCGACGGTTCCGTCAATGCCTATATCGAAGGCGGCCCGGCTTCGCTGTACAACGGCAGCGATGCCATCGCCCTGACCACGACCTTCAATGGCGTCACCCTGACCGCCCTGTCCCAGGAAGTGGTCGATGACGCAACTTCCACCCCGGGTACCCAGGCCGAGATGACCATCGTTCCGGCCAAGCCGCTCGCTACCCAGAACGGCCTGTACACCGCCGACATGACCGTCATCTTCGACGCCGTGCCGCGCCCGTAAGGCCATTCGTTGCCCGGTGAGCCTCTCCTCGCCGGCAGCAGGCCGGCCGGTTCTCCCCAGCCGGTCGGCCTGAACCTGAAACACACCGAAAGCTCGCTGATTATGAGAGTCCGTTGATGTTACCGATGACACCCATCGCGGGTGCGCTCGCGCTGTTGTTGTGCGCGAGTGCATTGGCCGCGCCGACTGCCCCCGGTACGACACCGACAAGCCTGCTGTCCCAGGCCAAGGGCCTGCCGGCGGAGTTTGAAGCCCACTTCTTTGACGTGCCATTGGCTGTTCGTATTGAGCTCAATCAACAGTATCTCGGTGAAGCCATGGTGGTCTTGACGCGGGATGATCGCATTACCCTGCTTGAATTCACCGACACCCACGACAGCACGATCAAAGCCGCCGAGCGGGACCAATGGGAGCAGACACTCAAACAGGGACAACTGTTAGGTGCCTGTGAAAAGAACTGCACCGCCGGGCTGCTGGCGGTGCACTACAGTCTTGAAAATTCACTGGTGTCGATCCTCACCCGGGATGTCGAGCGCAGTACCGAAGCACTGCGCTATCACGACCAGCCCCAAGGCGGCAGCCTTGGCCTGATCTTCAATAACCAACTCAATATCAATGGTGGCCAGGAACAGGAAACCGGTGGCCGCTATGGCATCAACGCCAGTTCCAGCGTGGGTAACTGGAGCCAGTCCCTGGACCTCCAGCTTTCCCGCCTGGGTGGGCCGGACGACAAGATCTACCACGCCGTCCATGAGCTCTTTACCCAACGTGAGTTGGAAGGCCATTTTTTTCGACTGGGTTATTTCACCCCCAGCTCCGATGGCTTGAACCGTCAGATCCGTTCGTTCGGTGCCAACCCTGACACCGCATTGGGCGTGATGTACGGCAGCTCCGACAGCCTGGTGGTCGAAAACCCCAAGCCCAGCGTCTACCCCATTTACGTCACCGCGAGCCGCCAGGCTTCGGTAGAGATTTATCGCAGCGGCCTGCTGATCAATACCCAGGCCGTCAGCGCAGGCTTGCAGAGCCTGGACACTCGCCCGTTGCCCGGCGGTATCTATGAAGTGGAAGTGCGGCTGATCGAGGATGGGCAAACCACCGCCACCAGCCAGGAACTGGTCTACAAACCAAACAATTGGAACAGCACCGAGGAGCGCTGGCGCTACAACCTGTTCGCCGGTCGCGAAACCCGGCTCTGGAGCAACTGGGAAGAACAGCCGTCGGGGTTCACCACCGCGGGATTTGGCGTCAACTACCTGCTGCACCCGCGGGTCATCGTCGGTGGTTCCGCCCGCCAGGTGCAGGACAAGCTGCAGGTCGGCACGTCGATAGACTGGACGCTGGCCTCTCACACCAGCCTGTACGCCAACGTCTACCAGACCGAACAGTACGGCAACGGCATGGACGTACAGGCCCTGTACAGCTATGGCCAAGGCAGCCTCGTCGCCAGTCATAACCGCAGTTGGCTGGACACCCGCAACACTTACGAAACCCTGCCGGACGGCACTCGCATTCGGCAACGCAATGTGTTCGTCGGCCAGACCAGCAACTCATCGCTGTCGGTCAACCACCGTTTGAGCAACAAATCTTCCGTCAGCGGACGGCTGGCCTATAGCGAAGGCAATGTCCAGGGCGCGGGCCTGGACCTGGGCTGGACCCAGCGCGGCAAGTTGCGTGGCAGCGATGCCAACTGGCGGTTGTCGGTGTTCGATCGTCCCGGCACCTCGAGCACCAGCGACCGTCGCAATCGCGGCGTGGACCTGAGCTTCAGCGTGGCACTGGGCGGGCCGGGCGAGTATTGGTCGGGCAGCATCGGCACCCGCACCTCCCGCGAGGGGGACCGGGACAACAACGCGTCGCTGACCTATCGCCGTGACCTCCAGGATCATGTGCTGCAGAGCGTCTCCGGCACGGCGCTGACCGACACCTATGGCGTGGGCCTGTCCGGCATCGCCAGTTTCAGCACCGAATCGCTCTATGGCGACGGTTTCCTCCAGCGTTCGTCCTATAACGACAATCTCACGGGCGGCCTGAACCTGAGCAGCACCGTGGCCGTCGGCGGCCAGAAAGCCGTCTTCACCGGTGTGCCCCAGGGCCGTGGCGCGGGGATGATCGTCGACGTGGAAACCGACCTGGACAACATCATCCTGCGCGCCGACGACTTGACCGGCGGCAGCACCACATTGCACCCGGGCCGTAACTTCGTGCCGATCACCGCCTACCGCAACAGCATGGTGACCTTCGACTTCGAGGGCGTGCATCCACCGGCGGCGAGCATCGAGCCGGCACGCACCCGTTATCACCTGAACAAGGGCGGCGTGGACTACCGCAAGGTCAGCGTGCTGAAAACCGTGACCGTGCTCGGCCGACTGCTGGACGAACAGGGGCAACCGCTCAGGGGCCATCACGTGATCAATCACGCCAGCCGCGGTGTCAGCGAAGCGGACGGATTCTTCTCCATGGAGATGAATGCCGCATCCCCGACCCTGGAAGTGCGCTACGACAACCAGCTGTTCTGCCGCTTCCGTCTCGACCCGGAAAACGCCAGTAACGAAGGCGATGTATTGATGATCGGCGACCTGCGTTGCACGCCGGACAGCCTGGCTGATAGCTCACTGGCCGCGGCCGACCCGGCGAAGCAGCGTTCATGAGTTGTGGGAGCAAGGCTTGCCCGCGATGAACGATAACGCCGTTCGCGTGAAGACCGAGGCGCCTGCATCGCGGGCAAGCCTTGCTCCCACTGTGAAATTTTCTCCCAAAAACTTGCAGGGATTTGCTTTGACGTATGAGGTTGTATAAATGAAATTCTTATCGGTAGCCGTGAGCAGCGTGGTCTCGATGCTGTTGCTTGCCTGCGTGCCTGCTGCCAATGCCGTGAACCAGAATATCAGCGCGATATTCAGGCCCGATGCTTCGAAGCCAAACCTGAATCAATTTACCAATACCACCCCGGTCAGTGGCTATTGCACCTTCTATCCGGCGGATTGCGCGGCCACCAAGATATTCAGTATTCAGTTGCCTATCCGCTTCAATTCGGTCGGCCCTATTCAGGCGAATCACACTGACTACCGGCAAGGGGCGACGTTCAAGGTGCCCGCCAACTGGCGTACCGCCCAGGTGACTCATGCCGGCACGGGTGAAATTGAAACCGTTGAAGTGCGCTTTTCGGGAATCGGTTCGAGATACCGTCTTCCGATGAACGTGCTCGAACTGATAGGTAATCCAAGCATAGACCTTACGCTGGCACACAACCGGTTATGGGGCGGTTATGGGCACAGTTGGGTGAACCCCCCTTCACCTTGCGGATACACCGGTCACGGAGGTCTGAACGCGACGACTTACCGGTTTTTCTGGAAGACCCGAGTCGAAGCGGCTTGCTCCAAAAAGAGTAGTTTTCTGATCCCCAGCCTGGTTTACGACTATCTGGACTTTGCCTACGAACTGCGCACTCCGAACCCCTTGAAAATGTCGAGTGGTTTGTACACGGGTTCTTTGACCTACAGCATTGGGCCGGGCCAGGATCTGGACATGGGCGATATCATGATCCCCTCCGATCCGATACTCACGTTCGATTTCAAGCTGACTGTCGAGCACACCCTCAAGGTCGAAGTTCCTCCCGGTGGCAATCGCGTGGAGTTGGTGCCTCAGGAAGGCTGGCAAGCCTGGCTCAACAGCGGACGCAAGCCAACGCGCCTGTTCCGTGACCAGCGCTTCCATATCTCCGCCTCATCCCGTTTCAAGATGGCGCTCGAATGCCAATACATCAGCGGCAACACCTGTGCGATTGCCGAAACCGATACCGGCCACACGGTGCAGGTGAACGTCGGCGTGACCCTGCCCGATGGCGTGACGGACGGCGCGGGGCAACCGGTCAACCGACGCCGGTTGTTGCGCGATGGCAGTGGCACCGAGTTGTTCCAGCCCGGCTTATACGTCGATCGCCGGCTCGGGATGCTGCATTTCGAAGTGGACCGCAGCAGTGTCGAAGCGATGCTCGATACCGGCGCCACGCATTACGCCGGCGATGTCACGGTGATCTGGGATTCGGAAGTTTAAAGGGCCTGGATTGGCCAGCCTGAGGCGAAAGGAAGGTGACGGATTGATGAAAGGTCTACCAGTAGCAGTGCGTAGTGTGGTTTCGGTGATGTTATTGGCCGGCGCATCGACGGCCCATGCCGTGAGCAAGGAGATCACCGCAGTCTTCAGGCCCGATCCTTCGAAGCCCCACGAGAATAGCTTTCGAAATACCACGCCGGTCTCAGGGTACTGCGCCTTTTACCCGGCAGACTGTGACAGGGAGAGCATGTACAGCCTTCAGTGGAACATCAACTCGTATTCCAATGCGCCCATCCAGGCCAATCATGCGGATCTGCGGCAAGGGGCGATATTCCATGTGCCTGCCAATTGGCGTCTGGCGCAGGTCACTCATACCGGCACAGGCGAGACTGAAATCGTCCAGGTGCGCGTCGCCGGCATTGGCTCGATGTATTTCCTGCCGGTCAGCGTGATCGACCTGGTCGGAGGGGGAGTGGACATGGGGACCGCTCATGCGATGTTGTGGGGCTCCACCTGGAAGTATGCCCCTGCACCTTGTCGGTCCAGCAGCCAATCGAGCTTGAACGACCGTGCCTATTCCTTCTTCTGGAAAACACCGGTCGAAGGGAGCTGTGCCAAAAGGGCCCGTTACCTGATCCCAGGCATGGAGTACACCTCCATGAACTTCGCCTACGAACTGCGCACCCCCAACCCGTTGAAGATGTCGTCCGGCCAATACACCGGCTCTCTGGTCTATGGCATCGGTCCGGGGCAGGACTTCGACTTCGGTGACCTGATGATCCCCAATGAATCGGTGATCACTCTCAATTTCAAACTCGATGTCGAGCACACCCTCAAGGTCGAGATACCCCCCGGCGGCAACCGTGTGGAACTGGTGCCCCAGGAGGGCTGGCAAGCCTGGTTGAACAGCGGGAGCAAACCGACGCGGCTGTTTCGCGACCAGCGCTTCCATATCTCGGCCTCGTCTCGTTTCAAGATGAGGCTCGAATGCCAGCACGTCAGCGGCAATACCTGCGCGATCTCGGAAACCGGCACCGGCCATGCCGTGCCGGTGGACATCAAGGTGACGCTGCCCGAAGGCCTGACCGACGCCGGCGGGCAACCGGTCGACCAACGTCCGCTGCGGCTTGACGGCAGCGGCACCGAGCTGTTCCAGCCGGGTTTTTACGTCGATCGCAGGCTGGGAATGCTGCACTTCGAAGTCGCCCGGGGCAGCGTCGAGGAGATGCTGGACAGTGGCGCCAAGGCCTACACCGGCAGCGTCACGGTGATCTGGGATTCGGAAGTCTAGTGGCCTGCTGGCCAGAATATTTCAGTGAGTTGCGTTCAATGCATGAGGTTAAGCAAGTGATGAAACATCTATGGGCATGGGTTGGCTTTTCCCTGTTCTGCGGCGTGGCCGAGGCCGGTCCGCAGATCGGTGTCGGGGTGGTCTACGACTACCTGGACGGCAACAAGACCACGTACATGAAGCGGGTGTTCAACGGCGGGACGTCGACGGCTTTCGTCAAGGTGAACATCCTGGAAATCATCTACAACGAGGACGGCACCTACAGTGAGGTGCCCTTGCAGAACCAGGCCAGTGCCCAGGCCAGGGATGGCCTGATGGCCAGCCCGGCGCGCCTGATCGTGCCGGCCAACGGTGTGCAGGGCACGCGGTTGCTGTTCATGGGCAACCGCGACAAGGAGCGCTACTTCCGTGTGCGCTTCGTACCGGTGGTGCCGGAAGCGGAAGACGAATTCGCCGTCAGCGCGGAAGAGCGCGAAGCCTATAAAAAAGAGCGCGTGGGGGCCGGGGTCAAAGTACTGGCGGGTTACGGCACGGTGTTCTTCGTGCGGCCCAAGGACACGCGCTTCGACACTGTGATCGATAACAACACCAATCGCTACGTGCTGCGCAACAACGGCAACAGCGTGGTGGTGATCGATGAGTTCAAGGACTGCGAAGCAAAGAAAGAGAACGAATGCCGCCCGACCACCAAGCATCACGTCATGACCGGCCGGACGTTTTCGTTCGACAAGGAAGCGGGGCGTGAATATCGCTTCACCCTGATCGAAGGCAGCAAGACCCGGAACGTCGAGATCAAGAGCTGACGGAGACCGTCGCTGAACCGTCATTGACGCAAGAGGTAAATCAAAATGATCAAGACACGGCTACGGCCCCTCGCATTGATGGCCTTGCTGATGCCCTGGACTTCGGCCTGGGGGGCTGTCGAGAGGGAAACCTTCGAACTCTACGTGACCATCCCGACGGCCGACTTTTATGTGTTGCCCCTCGACCCGCAGTTGGTCCAGCGGGAACAGCGCCTGCCGTTCAGCACCATCACCTCGGACCTGAGCCCGTTGCGGGCCATTTACGAGGTGAAGAACAGCAACGGCTCCATTGGCGCGCGCCTCGGGGAGGAGGCTTATCTGTCCAATGGCCTTGATCGCATCGACTTGCGCGTGCGCTTCAACGGCGTCGAACTGACCCTGGATTCCGCCCAGGTGGTCTCGGCCACCGAGGCACGGCCGGGCCGACAGGTGCCGCTGGAAATCGCCGCCATCAAGCCCGATGACGACTACAAGCCTGGCGACTACTACGGCACGGTACACATGGTGTTCGACGCCACGGCGCCGTAGGGCGAACGGAACACATTGAGTCAGTAGAGAACCTTTGCGGTGAGGGAACAGGCTCCCTCGCCACGGGTTAGCAGTAGTGGCATGGACGCTTCTTTAACAATAACGATGAAAAAAGGTAGCAAGCATGTTCAAGCAATTTGTCTCCGTCATGGCCCTGGGCGCCGCGACCCTGAGTTCTTCGCTGGCGTTCGGGGCCGATGATGCGCGGTCCGCCATTCATATCAAGGCGAACATTCCAACCCAGCAGTTTCATGTCCAGCCACGGGATCCAGAGTTCGGCAAGCACGAGGTCATGCATTACAACCCGCTGAACGACGACCTGGGCATTTTGCGCCAGATCTTCGACGTGAAGCACACTGAAGGTTCGATCCACGCCTACATCGAGGGCGGCGCGGCGTTCCTGTCCAACGGCAATACCAGAATCCCGTTGAGGGTCCGGTTCAACAAAGTCCGTCTGGATGGCTTGCCTCGGGAAGTCGTGGACGATGCGTCCTCCACGCCCGGTACCCAGGTCGAGATGACGATCCGTGCCGATGCCATGCCGGTCCAGCGCCGGCCAGGCTTCTACACCGGCGACTTCACCGTGATCTATGACGCGGTACCGCGGATCTCTGCTTGACCCATCTCTGTTGCTCACAGCTAAAAAAGGTATTTGGCATGTTCAATAAAAAGGTAGCTGCAATGGCCCTGGGCGCCGTTGCCCTGAGTGCTTCGCCGGCGCAGGCGGCGGATGATGCACGCTCGTCGATTCACATCACGGCGAACATTCCGACCCAGCAGTTCCATGTGCAGCCCAGGGATCCGGAGTTCGGCAAGGATGAGGTCATGTATTGGGACCCGGTGAAGAGTCAACTGACCCCGGTACGCCAGACCTTCGACGTGAAGAACACCGACGGTTCGGTGCATGCCTATCTCCCGGCTGGTCAGCCGGCGCTGACCAACGGTAGCAGCGCCATTCCTCTGCTTGTCCGGTTCAACAACGTCACCCTGACTTCCACGCCCCAAGAGGTGGTGGATGACCCCACGTCCACCCCAGGTACGCAGGCAGAGATGGTCATCTATGCCTCGACCATACCGCTCCCCGACCAGACAGGCCTGTTCAACGCCGACTTCACGGTGATCTTCGACGCGGTACCGCGGGTGATCCGGTAGTTCTACCCTGGCGACGAGGCTCCCTGGCGCGCCACCAACGGCGTGCACTGGGTATGGCTGCCCGGCTGCAAGTAGGGCGTGAGAAACGGCGCCATCCCTTTGAGCACCTGCACCGGCAAGGCTGAGGTGAACTTGAAATTCTGCGCCGAGGCCCCGGGTACATAGGCGGTGAGGGTGCCGAAATGGCTGTCGCCGATGTAGAACACGAAGGTGGCCGTGCGGTTGATCGCCTTGGAGCTGATCACTCGTCCACCGGCGCCGATGGCTTCGATGCGGTTGTCGCCGGTGCCGGTCTTGCCGCCCATGGCCAGCGGCGTACCGTCGGCCAGTTTGAAACTGCCGGCCACCCGTTTCGCGGTGCCGGCATCCACCACCTGGGACAACGCACCGCGCAGGGCGAGGGCCACTTCAGCCGGCATCACGCGCTTGCCTTTATCCGGATCATTGACCAGTTGGGTTTCGTAGGGGGTATCGACGGCAAAGTGCAGGCTGTCGACCCGTAGTGCCGGTTGGCGGATGCCGTCGTTGAGAATGGTGCCCACCAGCTCCGCCAGTGCGGCAGGGCGGTCGCCGGAGCTGCCGATAGCCGTGGCCAGCGAGGGCACGAGATGGTCGAACGGATAGCCGACTTTCTGCCAGCGCTGGTGGATATCCAGGAACGCTTCGATCTCGAGCATAGTGCGTATTCGACTGTCGCGGGCGCTCTTGTGCCGACTCTTGAACAACCAACTGTAGACTTCCTGGCGTTCGAACTCACTCGCCTTGACGATCTGGCTGAACTTGGCGTCGGGGTTGTTCAGCAGGTACCCCATCAACCATAGATCGAGCGGGTGGACCTTGGCGATAAAGCCCTGGTCCGGCAGGTCGTAGGCGCCGGGACCGTAGCTCTGGTAGAGCCGTTCCAGGCGTTCATCGGTGAGCTTTTCGTTGCTCTTGACCGATTTGAGGTGCGAGCGCACGAAGCGGTTGAAACTGTCCTGGCTGTCGTTGGGGAAGAAATAGCGATGCACGGCGGCCAGGCGGATCGCGGTAGGGTGCATGCTGTCGAGAAAGGTTTCGAGGCGCTGGCTGGTGTCCTTCTTCTGATACTTCTTCCAGAACCTGAGCAGGAACGAGGTGCCTTCGCGGTCAGCGAATTGGGCCAGGTATTCCTGGCGCCGCGGGTTACTGTCGTCCTTGAGCAATTCGGCGCTGTTGTTGGGGCCAGCATACGTGGCGTAGCGCACCAGATCGCGCATCAGGCGGATGAAGGGCAGGTTGATCGACTCCCGCAACGCATCACGCAAGCTGGGGTTGCGGCCATTGTCTTCGCTGCGGAAGTTGTGGAAGGTGTGCAGCCCGCCGCCGGTAAAAAATGCCTCGCCAGGGCTGGCGGAATACGTACGATCCAACGCCGCCTCAAGCATCTTCGACAGGCTGCGGTCGCTGTTCTGGATCAGGTAGTCGACAGCCCAGCGGGACAGGCGATCCTGTTCGGCGACATCGACTTTTTTCAGAGTCGCCGGGGTTTCAGCGCCATAGCGGTCGTGCAACTCGGCAATGATCTGCAAATAGGTGGTGAGCACCCGCAGCTTGGCGGTGGAACCGAGTTCGAGTTTGCTGCCTTCGTTGATGTCGAAAGGCTGGTCGGTGCTGTCGGTCTGCACCCGCACGCGTGAACCGTCCGGGGTCAGTTCCAGCAGGGTAAAGCTGTAGCGCACCTGGGTGGTGCTGGTGGGGGTGAGCAGGCGTTCTCCCATCAGACCGATCTCGGTCGCGAAAGCCGGGTCGGCCAGGCGCTTGAGGTACTCGGTGGCTTGGGTCTGCAGGTCGTTCTGCAAGGTGCTGGTGGCGGACAGGTCCAGGCGATCGAGGTCGTACAAGGGACGGTTGAGCAACGTGGCGAGCCGACCGCGGGCGGCGCTGATGCCTTTGTTGGTTTCGTTGGGCTGGATCGTCGGTTGTTGCACCCAGTCGCGATAACTGACTTTGCTTGCCAGGGCGGCATCGGCCAGGGCGCCGTCGATCACACCATTCTGGGTCAGCAGCCGGATGTGGCTGTCCGTCAGGCTTGCCAGTTCGTCATGGCCCCTGGACAAGTAGTGGGACGGGCGGCGCTGAGCGATCATCAACGACAGCATCTCCCTCAGCGCCAGCCCCTTTTCCGCCAGGCTCCGCGGATCGGTGGCGGTGCTGAACAACTGCTCATTGGCCCGGTTGAAGTCGGCGCCGTACCAGACCCGCAGACCTTCAGCCATGCCGTGGACCTCTCCATGCCCTGGTACGGCGGAAAGCGGCACGCTGTTGAGGTAGTCACGCACGATCCGTTGCCGCGCCTCGAGGGTCTGCGGACCGGCCCGATAGGCGCGCACGCTGGCGGAAATCATCTGGCGGATTTTTTCTCCCCCCGAGACGGTCAGGCCATCGGGAGAGTGGCGGTACTTTTCCAGTTGCGTCGCCAGGGTGCTGCCCCCGGCCGACTGTCCCGGCAGGTTCAACAGCTTGGCCACCTGCGACCACGCCGCCATGCCGAAGCGCGGCCAGTCCACCGCCGGGTTGGCCTGGGGCTGGCGGGGATCGAGCAGGAAGCGGTTCTCGATGAACAGCAAGCTCTGCACGACCACGGGGGGGATGACGTCGAAACTGGCATACAGCTGTTGTGGGTACTTGAACTGATACAGCGGCGCGGCGCGGCAATCGGTGATGGTCAGGCCGGCCTGGATCTTTTCCGGGTAGGGCACGAACAGGCCTTTTCCGACGTAGTCCATCAAGGCCGGCGAAAACCGTGTCTGGGCCTGGATCACGTAGTTGCGCTTGAGCAGTCGCGGCAGGAACTCCCCCAGCGAGCTGTAGCCCAACCGTCGGTCGAATGGGCCGGCACCGGGGTAGACGATGGCATCGCTGGGCCCCGGTTGCAGCGAATAGCTCAGGGAGGCAGCGTATTTGCTGATCTCCCTGGCCTGGAACCTGGAGGTACGCATTTCCTTGGCCGCCGCGAGCCCGACCACCACGACAATAATCAGCAGTAGTAACCAGAACGCCCGCCAGCCATGCCGCGCGCGGCGTTTTTTTTGGGGTATAGGCGCTTCTTCCATACGTTCAGTCGGGACCACAGGTTTGTTCGAATCGGTTTGCCATAGAGCGCCCATAGTCGACTGATCCATTCACGCAGATTGATCGGACTTGCTTGAAGCTTAGACGGTGGTTTGCGTGGGGGAGGGAAATTGTGGGCAGGCCGGCACCCTGAAATCCTGTAGGCACCATGCAACCCTGTGGCGAGGGGATAAATCCCCTCGCCACAGCTTCAGAACCAGATGGCATCCCAGAGCGGGTAATCGCCAATTCGGCTTACCAGCCCCGCACGAAGCGGATTGGCAATGATGTAGCGGGTGACGGGCTGCAAGTCTTTGTTGTCGCGGATTGCGCGGTCGTGGAAGCCGCTTTGCCAGAGCGGACCCGAAGCTCCAGTCGTACGGTTGACGCTATGTGTGCATCGGGCCTTGACCGCGCCGACGACGTGACTCAGATGAGCATCCTTGATTTGCAATAGCCAGTGGAAATGATCCGGCATCACCACCCAGGCCAAGGAGTTAACCAGGCCCGAGTCATGGGCGCGTTTAAATTCAGCTACTAACAATCTTCCGACTTTGCAGTCAGCGAATATTGGACGTCGTCGATGAATGACAGCAGTTACCAGGTAGCCGCGCCCTTGCTCCGAACAGCGACCTCGGCGCAAGCGATGGGAATTGGGGCGTGGATGCATTCCTTGCTTCCTTTGAAGAGGGTGTCAATGCAGCCTAGCCATGTAGGTATTTCCGAGACGCTGAGACGTGTGAGCGAAGATTCCGATGACTGTGTAGTACCTCTGTGGCGAGGGGGTTTATCCCCGCTGGGCTGCGAAGCGGCCCTAAAACCAGACTACTCGGTGTATCAGGCAGAATTGAGTCTGCTGCTTTGGGGCTGCTGTGCAGCCCAGCGGGGATAAATCCCCTCGCCACAGAGGGCGGTGCTCTTAAATCCCCTGTAATTCCGGTCAATGCATCTCCAAAAACCCAACTTTTGCTGTGGCTTATCCCTGAATTTCCAAGGTTTTACAGTGAAACTCTCTATCCTCGGCTTTTTATACTGCACGGCCCATCGGCCTGTGGCCTTGGAACCCGGTGGCTAATCCAATAACAAAACGGAGTTGTATCCCTATGCCTGTCGGCAATCCTCTGCCCCCTGGCGAGACCGCTCAGGGCGGTCCGCTCAAACGTGAACTCGGTGAACGGCATATCCGCTTGATGGCGCTTGGCGCCTGCATCGGTGTCGGGTTGTTCCTCGGTTCGGCCAAGGCCATCGAAATGGCCGGCCCTGCGATCATGCTGTCCTACATCATCGGTGGCCTGGCGATCCTGGTGATCATGCGCGCCCTCGGCGAGATGGCTGTGCACAATCCGGTGGCCGGTTCGTTCAGCCGTTATGCCCAGGATTACCTCGGCCCGCTGGCCGGTTTCCTGACCGGCTGGAACTATTGGTTCCTGTGGCTGGTGACCTGCGTGGCGGAAATCACCGCGGTGGCGGTGTACATGGGCATCTGGTTCCCCGATGTGCCCCGCTGGATCTGGGCCCTGGCCGCACTGCTCAGCATGGGTACGATCAACCTGATCGCGGTCAAGGCCTTCGGGGAGTTTGAATTCTGGTTTGCCCTGATCAAGATCGTGACCATCATCGCCATGGTCATTGGCGGCGTGGGCATTATTGCCTTCGGGTTCGGCAATGATGGCGTGGCGCTGGGCATTTCCAATCTCTGGACCCACGACGGGTTCCTGCCCAATGGGGTACAGGGTGTACTGATGTCTCTGCAGATGGTGATGTTCGCCTACCTGGGCGTGGAGATGATCGGCCTGACCGCCGGTGAGGCGAAGAACCCGCAGAAAACCATTCCCAACGCCATCGGTTCGGTGTTCTGGCGGATCCTGCTGTTCTATGTCGGCGCGTTGTTCGTGATCCTGTCGATCTATCCTTGGAACGAGATCGGCACCCAGGGCAGCCCCTTTGTGATGACGTTCGAGCGCCTGGGCATCAAGACCGCCGCCGGCATCATCAACTTCGTGGTGATCACCGCTGCGCTGTCGTCCTGCAACGGCGGCATCTTCAGCACCGGGCGGATGCTCTACAGCCTGGCGCAGAACGGCCAGGCCCCGGCCGGTTTCGCCACCACCTCGGCCAACGGAGTACCGCGCCGCGCATTGCTGTTGTCCATTGCCGCGTTGCTGCTGGGCGTGTTGCTCAATTACCTGGTGCCGGAAAAAGTCTTCGTCTGGGTAACCTCCATCGCCACCTTCGGTGCTATCTGGACCTGGGTGATGATCCTGCTGGCCCAGCTCAAGTTCCGCAAAGGCCTGAGCGCTTCCGAGCGTGCCGCCCTGAAGTACCGCATGTGGCTGTATCCGGTCAGCTCGTACCTGGCCCTGGCCTTTCTGGTGCTGGTGGTGGGACTGATGGCGTACTTCCCGGATACACGGGTGGCGCTGTATGTAGGACCGGCGTTTCTGGTGCTGCTGACGGTGCTGTTCCACACTTTCAAGTTGCAGCCTACGGGTGAGGCTCAAGGTTCGGTGAGTTCGGTCCAGTGATGCGATAGATCTGGCGAGGCCATTGTCAGACTTGACGGTAGCCTCGCTCGATTTCGAATGATCGAGCGCTAACGCAATGACGTCTCGCGCAACAACCGTGGAATGGCCGAGCGTTGTTTGTTCAGGCTTGCCCCTGACGTCACTTCGAAACTGGCCTGGTTATCAGTGGCGGAGCTACCTCCGACGTAAACCGTGAATGTCCCGGATTCGACAACCGGTAGAAAATCGGTATCGAGTGACGCGAAGTCGTCCTGATCGAGCGTGAACCCTACGGTTCCTGTTTCCCCTGGAGCGAGCTTGACCTTGGAGAAACCACGTAGCCGATGCCTCAGCCAGCGGCACGGGAAAGACGGTGCGAAACCCATGGATCACGTCGAAGGAAAACAACAAGGGAATATGCAGGCGCGAGCCTTGCACAGCCTGCTGCTGTACTTTGCGGGTGTTTTCCGCCCCATACACTCCGAGCACTGAGCCAACCGCCGCGACGTCAGGGGCGTGTTGGGCTTTGGTGTCGATCATCGGGCCAGTGGCCGTGAGTTGCATGCCCAGTTGGGTCAGTTGACCGGCTTTTTCTTCGAGCGTCATTGCCTGATCAATTGTTCGATAAAGACCCTCTCATTTCTATCCAGGTCGTTATCGCTGCCTGTGAGTTCAAGTCCGATCATGGCAAACAGTGTACCAACCAGGGTGGCAGTAAAAAGATGGTTCATGGTGTCGGACCCTTCGCAGGCTACGTCAGGTGGGCACCGGATACGTCTTCTTCGCGGCTGATGGAAGCTCGGCCGTGTGGTACTGGTAAAGCCAGGTTTCGGTAAGCGTCTCGCCTTTGAGGCTCAGATACAGGCGCATTTCGACCGGCTCGCCAGGCTCGACACTTAAATCGAATTGCGCGTACCAGCGATCGGCTTGTCCGTCTGGGACTATTCCCGAGAAAATATTCGAAAACGTCCCTCTGGAGGCCCAGAGCACGGCTTCGGGCTTCTCGCTTGGGGCGAGTTTTTCCAGCGGAGCGCCTGAGAATTCGACGAAGAACTTGCGTACGCCCTTGGGGCGCGGCCGGCCTGCCAGGCCCCCATTGCCCAGGCGCGTAGCCACGCAGCGTGCGAGGCTGGAGGGATAGGGTTCTTCGGACAGCCAATGCAGCCGATATTTGAAACGGTATTGATTACCGGCCTCGGCGGGCTCTTTGGGGACCCACATTGCGACGATGTTGTCGTGGATCTCATCGTCGGTGGGGATTTCCACCAACTGTACGCTGCCGTTGCCCCAGTCCCCCAATGGCTCGACCCACAAGCTGGGACGGCGTTCATAGTGCACCCCGTCCAAGTAATGGTCGAAAGAGCGGTCTCGCTGGAGCAGCCCGAAACCTCGGGGATTATTATCGGAAAATGCGCAGGCCATGGTGCGTGAGGGGTTGTTAAGCGGTCGCCAGATATGTTCACCCGCTCCTGTCCATAGCGCCAATCCGTCAGAGTCGTGTACTTCAGGACGCCAGTCGAGAGCGGCGGCCTTGGTCGCTTCGCCGAACCAATACATTGAAGTCAACGGCGCGATGCCGAAGCGGTCGATATTCTGGCGTAGAAACAGCGCGGCCTCGACGTCCATCAGCACACCCTTGGCGCGGCTCAACACAAAGCGATAGGCGCCACACAGACTGGGCCCTTCAAGCAACCCATACAGCGTCATGTTGGCTTGTCGGTCGTCGGTGGGTGTCTCGATCCAGAATTGGGTAAAGCCAGGGAATTCTTCGGCCATGCCCGCCTGCGCGACATTCAGTGCTATTCCCCGCGCTGAAAGGCCGTATTGGTACTGCTCTCCAATGGCCCGAAAATAGGAGGCTCCGACGAACGCCGCCCAATCGTTCTGCTTCCAATCAAGATCCTTTTGCTTGTCCAAACGGCTTTCCTGAAGACGCAAGCCGGCAAATCCTATATTGGAGGCCAGCGCCTGGGCCGGGCTGTCGGCGGGCATCTCGAAGAGCGATTTGTCGTAAGGGATTTCATGGGCGACGCCGTCGGCGACGACATGCATTTTGACCGGAATACGAAAGAACTCTCCCAGATGGAAGAAGGTGATTGGGTACAGGCCGGGCCCGTGGGCAAAAAGCGCACGTGTGCTGTCGAATCGAATCTTCTCCAGCGCCTCGTAATCAATGTTCGACAGCAACTGCTCGGGGATGGCGGTGGACTTGACATAGGGTTTGAGCGCCATTGCTTCGGCGAGCAGGATCAATGTGTCAAAGCTGAAGGGAGCCGGGGCGTCGGACTTCACGTCGCGGGCAAACGCAGGGATAGGCGTGGGCAACGAGGCCAATGCTGCACAGAGCGAGGTGAAGCTCACGAGATCGCGGCGCGTCAACATAGGATCTTCCCTGCAATTGAACGTCTGAGGGAATGTTCAATTGCAGGGGCGTGGCCGTCTACTGTCAGAGTTGACAGGTGAAGAGAGCCAGAACCTCGGCTGATCGGGGCTCTTGCGCCCTTCGTTAACGGTTACGCAACCTCCGTTTCCAAAGGCTCGAAACTGTCCGCCCGCGCCATCTGCCACATTCGCGAATAAAACGCGCCATTGACCTCGCCCGTCAGCAACTCCCCCGGCTTGAGAAACACATGCAGTTGGGAGAACAGCTTGATCTCGGTCGCGGACATCCGCCGGACCAAGTGCTTGGGTTGCAACTGCGATGGGTGTTCGAGGCCCGCGGCGGCGAGCATTTCCGCCAAGGCCTTGAGGGTGTTGCGGTGGAAGCTGTAGACCCGCTGGGCCTTGTCCGGGACGACCAGGGCGCGCTGGCGCAAAGTGTCCTGGGTGGCGACGCCGGTGGGGCATTTGTTGGTGTGGCAGCTTTGCGATTGGATGCAGCCGATGGCGAACATGAAGCCCCGTGCAGAGTTGGCCCAGTCGGCACCGATGGCCAGTACGCTGGCGATGTCGAAGGCGCTGACGATCTTGCCACTGGCACCGAGCTTGATCTTGTCCCGCAGGTTCAGGCCCACCAGGGTGTTATGAACGAACAGCAGGCCCTCGCGCAACGGCGCGCCGATGTGATCGGTGAACTCGACTGGTGCGGCGCCCGTACCGCCTTCCTTGCCGTCCACTACGATGAAATCGGGCAGGATGCCGGTTTCCAGCATGGCCTTGGCGATTCCCATGAATTCCCATGGATGACCCAGGCAGAACTTGAAGCCTACCGGTTTTCCACCGGACAACTCACGCAACTGCTGTACGAAC
The DNA here is from genome assembly GCF_001269905.1 of Pseudomonas corrugata. Taxonomy (GTDB): domain Bacteria; phylum Pseudomonadota; class Gammaproteobacteria; order Pseudomonadales; family Pseudomonadaceae; genus Aquipseudomonas; species Aquipseudomonas corrugata. Next base: position 235,835 of record NZ_LHVK01000008.1, read on the forward strand.
TGCATCAACTCGATGGGCGTGGAAAATGCGCTGTGGGATGACGGCGATACGCAATCCTCGCCCATGCGGATGCCGCGGGTTTCGGCGATTTCCCGGGTGACCTTGTGCTTGGGCAGAATCCCGCCGTGGCCGGGTTTGGCGCCCTGGCTCATCTTGATTTCAATCATCCGCACCTGTGGGTTCCGGGCCTGGGTGGCGAAACGCTCCGGGTCGAAGTGGCCGTCCAGGGTGCGACAGCCGAAGTAGCCGCTACCCAGTTCCCAGGTCAGGTCGCCGCCGTGTTCACGGTGATAGGGGCTGATGCTGCCTTCACCGGTATCGTGAGCGAAGTTGCCGAGCTTCGCCCCCTGGTTCAACGCCCGGATAGCATTGGCACTCAGGGAACCGAAGCTCATGGCGGAAATGTTGAACACCGAGGCGGAGTAAGGCTGGGTGCATTGCGGGCCACCGACCGTTACGCGAAAACTGCCGGGGTCGCTCAACGGGGCCGGGCGCATGGAGTGGCCGATGAATTCGAAACCGGCCTGGTAAACGTCGATCAAGGTACCGAAGGGTTTATCGGCGCTTTCGTTCTTGGCCCGGGAATACACCAGTGAGCGCTGGGCGCGGGAGAAGGGCAGGGCATCGCTGTCGGATTCGAGCAGGTACTGGCGGATCTCCGGGCGAATGCCTTCGACCAGGTAGCGGATATTGCCCAGGATCGGATAGTTGCGCCGCACGGCATGGCGGCTTTGCAGCAGGTCGAACAGCCCCAGCAGGCTCAGCAGGCCTGTCACCAGTGCGATCGGCCAGAGCCAGTCATGCGCGAGGAACGGCAGGCTGGCGAGGGTGAACAGTACACAGCCGGCAAAGAAGGCGTAACGGCTCAGTAGCGACAGGCTCATGCGGTTTCCTTGGGGTAGGGGCGAAGGGCCATTCTGCGCTGGTGGCGAAACGCTGGGCAACCGGTGATGAGAGGATTTCATGTGCTCAGGGATTTATCTGTGGCGAGGGGATTCATGTGGCGCGGGGATGAATCCCCTCGCCACAGGGGCTCTTTCACAGATAAATCTGGGTCACCCCGCCAACTTCATCTGCCGCACCGGCAACTCGACCCGGAACGTCGTCCCCACCCCCACTTCGCTGCGCACGGTGATCTCGCCGTTGTGCTTCTTCACGATGCCATAGGACAACGACAGTCCAAGCCCCGTGCCCTGGCCGATGGGTTTGGTGGTAAAGAACGGGTCGAAGATTTTTTGCAGGGTTTCCGGTTCGATGCCCGAGCCGTTGTCGGCGACTTCGATCCACACGGTGTCGCCGTCGACGCCGTTGCGCAAGGTGATGGTGCCGCGTTCGGGACCGATGGCCTGGGCGGCGTTGACGATCAGGTTCATGATCACCTGATTGATTTGCGACGGCAGGCATTCGACTTCTGGCAGTGGGCTGTACTCCTTGATCACGTCGGCCTTGTACTTGATTTCGTTGGCCACGATGTTCAGCGTCGAATCCAAGCCCTGCTGCAGGTTCGCCATCTGCCATTCCTGGTTGGAGTCCACGCGGGAGAAGTCCTTCAGGTCCTTGACGATCTGTCCGACCCGGGCGATGCCATCCTTGGACTCCTTGATCAGCAGTGGAATGTCCTCGACAAGGAAATCCAGCTCCACTTGCTCGCGCAGCTTGGTCAAGTACATCACCAGCTCCGGCGAAGCGATGGCTTCTTCGGCATTGCCATAGGCCAGGAGCATTTCCTCCAGCTTGCTGAAGTAGCCGTCCAGCGCGCCCAGGTTGGAGGAAATGAAACCGATGGGGTTGTTGATTTCGTGGGCCACCCCGGCTGCCAACTGACCCAGTGAGGCGAGCTTTTCCGATTGCACCAACTGGGTTTCCAGCATCTTGCGCTCGTCGATTTCCATCTGCAGCAAGGTGCTGGCTTGTTTGAAGGCCTGGGTGCGTTGCTGCACCAGTTCTTCGAGTTTGTTCATTTTCAGTTGCGCGCGGGAGGTCATCTCCCACTTGGTGGTCAGGGTGTTGGCCATCTGCAGGACTTCGATGTTGTCGAAGGGCTTTTTCAGGATCAGCAGGCGGTCGTGGCCGTTCAGGCGGTCGAGCAGTTCATCCCAGGAATAATCCGAATAGGCCGTGCAGACCACCACCTGCAACTGCGGATCGCGCTTCCACAGTTCTTCTATGGTCTTGGCGCCGTCCCAGCCCTCGGGCATGCGCATGTCGACGAAAGCCAGGGCATACGGACGGCTCTTTGCAAGCGCCTCCTGCAGTTTGCTCAGGCCTTCCTGGCCGCCGTAAGCCGAGTCGAGCTCGAACACTGTGCCGGCCGGTTTCGGTGCCTCGCCGAACAGCGCGCTTTCCATGTCCTGCAGGTCGGCGTTGCTGTCGTCTTCGGGGGTGAGAATTTTGCGAAAATCCTCATGAATGGCGGGCGTATCGTCGATCAACAGGATGCGCCGGTTACTTAAACTGTTCATGAATCGTCTTCCGCGAGTTTCAGGGGCACGTGCAGTACAAACGTCGCCCCCTTGCCGGGTCCCTCACTGTGGGCGGTGAGGCGGCCGTTCATTTCGATGGCGGCCGTTGCACAGCTGTGCAGGCCGAACCCGTGGCCTTCCTTGCGCGTGGTAAAACCGTGGGCAAAGATTCGTGTCATGTTTTCTTCCGGGATACCTTCGCCCTCGTCCTTGACACTGATCTGCAACATCTCGTCATTTACGACCGCCGCACTCAATGTCATGTTCCGCGCATGATTCGAGACTCCGGCCATGGCGTATTTGGCGTTGCTGATCAGGTTGATCAGGATCAGCAGCAGCCGGTGCTTGTCGCCCATGATCCGAGGCACGTTACCGTATTCCTTGATCACCGTCACATGGTGTCGGGTCAGGGCACCGGAGTTCATGCGCAGGGCATCTTCAAGCAGTTCGCTGATCACCAGCGGTTCCATCACGCTGTTGGCCCCGGCGTAGGATTGCTGCGTGGAGACGATGTCCTTGATGTGGTCCACGCTCTTGCTCAACTGGGCCAACTCATCGATCAGGCTCTGCTGCTCGACTGCCATGGCGTCCACCAGCTGATTGAGATAACCGGGCAGCAGCTTGCCTTTCTCGTCCTCGGTGAGGAAATGCCCCAGGTCATGGGGATGCTCGTTGATCAGGCTCATCGCCTTGCCCAGTCCCTGGGCCTTGCTGCCGCGCAACTTGCGGCTGACCAGGTCGGCGGAGATGTTCACGCTGTTGAGCACGTTACCGACGTTATGCAACACATTGGTGGCGATTTCCGCCATGCCGGCCTGGCGGGCGGTGTCCATCAATTCGCTCTGGGTATCCTTGAGCTGGCGGGTGCGCTCTTCGACCCGTTGTTCCAGTTCGTCGTTGGCGGTTTGCAGGGCGTTGTTGACGCGCTTGATCTCGGCAACGCTGCGTATCAGCCGGATGGCCAGCCAGATCAATATCAATACCAGGAGAGTGGCGAACACCAGCAGGTACACATGATTGCGTTGGTACGTGTCGGCGGCCACTTCCTGGGCCTCATCGATCATGCGGGTAATGGTGTCCAGATGGTCGGAGACAGGAACGGCGTCGATGCCCTCCAGCAACTCATTGACCCGTGGTTGTTCGCGCAGGATCAGGGCGATGTGCCGGCTCAAGATATCGATAGAGTCATGCAGGCCCACCGGCAGGCGCTCCTTGTTGACATCCAGACGGTTCAGGCCAAGCAGTACCTCGGCGGCAATTTCACGGGTGGTGAGCTGAGAGAACTCCATGCTGCTGAGCAACAGGTCGTAGGTGTCGATGGCAACACTTTGCAGCTGCAGTTTGTCCTCGTCGGACAGCCGGGCGAACTCGGCCTGGATATCGTCTTCGGCGGTGGGCAGGAACGCCAGGGAATTGCGCAGCACCGCGTTGTGGGACTTGAACTGTTCCACCAGGCGGGTCTTTTCCTTGATGGCCTTGAGGTATTCGTCGCGCTGGGTCTCCCAGAGCGAGGGCGCACGGCGACCCGGCTCCGACTCAATGGCATCGAGGCGTTGCCACAGGCGCGTCATTTCGTGCAGCGGGGAAACCAGCGGGTCGTAGTTGTGGCTCAAGGCGATCCGGGATTTGAGTACCTCGTTGTCCCAGATCGCGTCCTGCTGCTTGAGCAGGCGGATCAGGTCCCGGGACTCAATGTACGAGGCCGCCTGCTGCGCACTCGAATTGACGTACATGAACAGCAGGACCGAGGCGAGCAGCGCGCCGATGAAGAACAGGCCGAAGCGACGAAGGGCAGTCATAACGGCTTGCCCTCGTATTCTCCGGTCAGGGTCTTGAGGAATTCGACGATCAGCTCCGTGTCGTTCTTCAAGGGTTCACGACCCAACTGGTACTTGAACATCACCTCCACCGCACGCTCGAGGGTCGGTGCGGAACCGTCGTGGAAATACGGTGCGGTAACGGCCACGTTACGCAGGCTGGGAACCTTGAAGACCTGACGGTCGTCTTCTTCGCCGGTGATGTTGAAACGACCCTCATCGACCCGGGTGAGGTTGCCCCGATCTCCGATGTAGTCACCCATGACGCCGAACTTCTGGAACATGTTGCCGCCGATGTTCACGCCTTGGTGGCAAGCGATGCAGCCGTATTCCTTGAAACGTTGGTAGCCGAACTTTTCCCGGGGGGTGAGGATATCGGTGTTGCCCAGCAGATACTGGTCGAAGCGCGAGTTGGGCGTCAGCAGCGTGCGCTCGAAATCCGCCAGCGCGCCCTGGATATTCGGTTCGGTGACGCCGTCGGGATAGGCGTTGGCGAAGTCCTTGGCATAACCCGGGTCATCGGCGATGCGCTTGACCACCGCTTCCCAGGTATTGCCCATTTCCGTGGGGCTGGTCACCACGGCGTGCACCTGGTCTTCCAGGGTATCGACACGGCCATCCCAGAACTGGTGGAAGTTCAGGCTGGCATTGAACACGGTAGGGGTATTGACCTCCACCGGCTTGCCATCAAAACCAATGGAAAGCCGTTTGTCGTCGGCCCCGCCCTTGTCCAGGCGATGGCAACTGGCGCAGGACAGGGTGTTGTTGACCGACAGCCGGGGATCAAAGAACAGCCGTTGGCCCAACTGGACGCGCTTGGGGTCCAGGGCCGGAACGGGGGGCAGCGGTTTGAGTGGCTCGTCCAGTGGTGCGGCGTGAGCAGCCACGCCCAAGCCCACGAGCAGGCCGAGAGCGATTAACAGTCCAGATGACGCCATCGGATGCTTCCTTGAATCTCTTGGTTGAGGGGTATTTCACGAAAACGGATTCGGATGTCGTTCCCACTCGACCATCCACTGGACAAAGGCTTGCGGCTCGACCGCCTTGCTGAAGTAGTACCCCTGGGCCTCCTCGCACTGGTGGACCTTGAGGAACTCCAGTTGCGCGCGGGTTTCTACGCCTTCGGCGATGATGTGCAGGTTCAGGCCCTTGCCAAGGTTGATGATGGTGCTCACCAGCTTGGCGTCATTGCTGTCGATGCTCAGGTCACCGACGAACGATTGGTCGATCTTCAGCACATCCACCGGAAATTTCTGCAGGTAGCTCAAGCTCGAATAGCCAGTGCCGAAGTCGTCGATGGCCAGCCGGATCCCCTGTTGCTTGATGGCCTTGAGGATGGCGACGGTGGTATCGATGTTCTGCATCAGCACGCTTTCGGTGATCTCCAGTTCTAACTGTGTCGGATCCAGTCCCGTTTCCTTGAGGGTGCGGGCGATACCTTCGACGAAACCGCGTTGACGAAAATCGATGGCCGAGACGTTGACCGACAGGTACAGCGGCCGCATGCCCTGGGCCTGCCAGGCGCAGGCCTGCTGGCAGGCTTCCTGGAGTACCCATTGGCTTAGCGGCACGATCAGCCCGCTGTCCTCGGCCACCGGGATGAAGTCCGATGGTGGAACCAGCCCGTGACCCGGCCGGTTCCAGCGCACCAGTGCCTCGACGCCGACTACTTTGCCGCTGCGCAAGTCCAGCTTGGGCTGGTAGTGCAGCACGAACTCCTTGCGTTGCAAGGCCAGCCGCAAACCGGATTCGATGGTCTGTTGCTGTCGGGCCCGGCGGTTCATGTCTTCGGTGAAAAAACGGTAGTCGTTGGGGCCGGTTTCCTTGACGTTGCGCATCGCCGTCTCGGCTTTCTTGATCAGCGCCACGGCGTCGAAACCGTCGGCCGGGTACACGCTCACACCCAGGCTCGCGGTGACGGTCAGGTCATGGCCATCGATGGGTTGGGGCGAGTTGATGGCCGCCAGCAGTTTTTCCGCCACGCCCTTAATCTGTTGCGGGTCGGTGATGTCTCCCAGCACCACCACGAATTCATCGGAACCGTAGCGAAACACCGAGTCGGATTCACGCACCACCGTCGCCAGCGTGCGGGCCACGCGTTTGAGCATCTCGTCGCCCACCGGATGACCGAGGGCATTGTTGATGCGCTTGAAGCGATCCAGGCCGATGAACATCACTGCCAGTTGCCGGTCATGGCGCCGGCACTGGGCCATGGCCTGGGTCAGGCGATCACCCAGCAGCATGCTGTTGGGCAGCTCGGTGAGCACGTCGTATTGCAGCAAGTGGGACACCTTGAGCAATTCCTGGACCCGCTCCTCGATCGTGCGCTCCAGGCTGCGCATTTTTCTCGCCGCATCCTGGGCCAGCTGCCATTTCCAGGTCATGGCACTGGCCATCTGGCGGATCTCCAGAGTGTCGAAGGGTTTTTTCAGGATCAGCAGTTGATCGTCGAACTCGATGCGTTCGGACATGGTTTCCCAGGTGTAATCCGAGAAGGCTGTGCACAAGGCGATTTGCAGCCGCGGGTCGGCTTGCCACAAACGCTCGATGGTCTGCAGGCCGTCCCAGCCCGGCGGCATGCGCATGTCGGCGAACACCAGCGCATAGGGCTGGCCTTCGGCCTGGGCGCGCTTGACCAGCTCCAGGGCTTCTTCGCCCTGATAGGCCGAGTCGATCTGGAATTGCAGTCGGTTGACCTGGGGCGTTCCGAACAACAGGCTCTCGGTATCGTCCAGCGAATCATCGCTGCCGCTGCCGGGGCTGAGGATCTTGCGGAAGTCCTGATGGATGGCCGGTGTATCGTCCACCACCAGGATCCGCCGGTTGGCAGGTACCGACATGGGGTTCATGGGTTGCTCTCCGATAGCTGGCTCGCCGGCCGGGTCCAGTGATCCTCCACGGGAATGATGGTGCCGGCCTTGAGCAGCGCGGCGGCCTGGCCGCTGTCCACCACCGTGCTGAAGTAGTGCCCCTGGGCTTGCATCTCTCCGCCGGTGGACATCAGTGTGGTGCGCTGTTCCTGGGTCTCGACGCCCTCGGCGATGATGCCGATGCCCACGTCCCGGGCAAAGTTGATGATCGCGCGCAAGGTCATGGCGTTGTCAGGGTCGTCGTTGGCGCTGTCGAGCAGGCGCTGGGCGAGCTTGAGGTGATTGACCCGATAGGTCTTGAGGTAATCGAATGAGGAATATTCGGTGCCGAAATCATCGATGGCCACCTGTACCCCCAGTTCACACAGGCGCGGCAGTACGTCGTTGTGGGTCCACTTGGTCTGGGCGAGGGTGGCTTCGGTGACATCGAAACGCAGGTCCCAGGGGGCCAGCTCCCAGCGGGCCGTGGTACGCAGGACATCGTAGATCAGCTCCGGCCCGGTCTTGAGCTGGGCCAGGGACAGGTCGATGGCAATCACCGGGGGCGCCATGCCCTGGTCGCGCCACTGGCGCATCTGTTGGCAGGCCTGATCCAGTACCCAATGCCCGAGGGCAATGATGAGCCCGGTTTTTTCGGCCGCCGGCATGAACACCGACGGCTCCAGCCAGCCGCGCTCGGGGTGCTTCCAGCGTACCTGCACACCCATGCCCAGGATTTTTCCGGTGCCGAGGTCGACTTCCGGCAGGTAATGCAGGTGCAATTCGTGGTTCTCGATGGCCTGACGCAGGTCGTTGGTCAGGGTGACCCGGTCCGTCACCTCCTGGTTGATCTCCTCGTTATGGAAGTGGTACTGGTTGCGGCCTTTTTCCTTGGAGCGATACAGGGCCATATCGGACTGGGCCATCAGGCTGTCGGCACTCTGGCTCTGGGGGGTGTACAGCGCGATGCCGATGCTTACGGAGATCCGCACATCGTTGCCGTCCAGGGAGTAGGGCGCCATCAAGGTATCGCGGATCTTGGCGGCCAGAGCGGCGCACTGGGTCGGTTCGTGGACATCCAGTTGCAGGATTGCGAACTCGTCACCGCCCAGGCGCGCGACCACGTCGTTTTCCCGGGTACAGCCCTTGATGCGCGTGGAGACCTCCTGCAACAGCAGGTCGCCGATGGGATGGCCCAGGGTGTCGTTGATCCGCTTGAAATGGTCCAGGTCCAGGTAGAACATCGCAAACGGTGCTGCCCCCCGGCGAGCCGCGGCGAAGGCCTGGTGCAGGCGCTCGATCACCGTGGCGCGGTTGGCCAGCCCGGTGAGGCCGTCGGTACGGGCCAGCAGGGCGATTTTTTCCTCGGCCACCTTGCGCTCGGTGATGTCGAGGATGATGCCCTCCACCTCCAGCAGTTGGCCCTGCTCGTTGCGTACCGGGATATAGCGGTTCTCCACCCAGCGGAACGCGCCGTCGCCGGTGAGCATGCGGAACTCGATGGAAGCCCCCGCCGTATCGCGATCCAGCACGCGAACCATGGCCTGGTCGATCTTGGCCTGGTCGTCGGGGTGGATCAGCGCTTGCGCCCATTCCGGTGAGTTGACCAGTTGCGCCGCGACATGGCCGAACTTGGTGATGTTGTGAGAAATGTACATCAACGGGAAGGGCGGTTCGCCGCGCAGGCGATAAAGGATGGTCGGGCTGTTCTGCACAATGATGTTGGCGTCGGCCAGTTCCCGGGTGCGCTTCTCCACCGCCTGTTCGAGCATGTCCATCTTCAGCGCCGCGTCTTCGGTCATCTGCCATTTGACGGTCAGGGTGCTGGCCATCTGGCGAATCTCGATGGCGTCGAAGGGCTTTTTCAGGATGAGCAGGCGGTCGCCCAGCTCCAGGCGCTCAGCGATGTCTTCCCAGGAGTAATCCGAGTAAGCGGTGCACAGCGCGACTTGCAGCTTGGGGTCGGCGCGCCACAGCCTTTCGATGGTTTCCAGGCCGTCCCAGCCAGGGGGCATGCGCATGTCGATGAAGGCCATGGCATAGGGCTGCCCCTGGGCCAGCGCTGTCTCGACCTTGTTCAGGGCTTCCATGCCCTGGAACGCCGAGTCGAGCACGAAACTCTGAGTGGTGACCGCAACCGGCGCGCCGAACAGGGCCTCTTCGGCACTGCTCAGATAGTCTTCGGCGAGTGCCTGGGGACTGAGGATCTTTCGAAAATCTTCATGGATCGTCAGGGTGTCGTCGACGATCAGGATCCGCCGATTGGCTCTCTCCAGGGGCAGGCTCATGGCCGTGCACCGAGGTGATGCTGACTACAGAACCGTGGGTACATCTGATATCCCTTTCGCTGGCATGAGTATTCTGGCCGGTACTTGGCCCTTCATGGGGTACAGCATAGTCGTCTGATCGGGATGCGCTCGGTCAGTAGTGGCAAATCGTGCTGAAATTCATGCAATCTACTAGCCTGTCATGTGGGGGTAAGGTAGAACGGTTTTCGTCTTATAGGAGGGGGTAATGATGGAAGATCAGTCGCCGGGCGTTCCGGTTACGAAGCCGACGGTGCTGTTGGTCGATGACGAAGAGTCGATTCTCAACAGCCTGCGTCGGTTGTTGCGTAGCCAACCCTATGAAATCCTGCTGGCCGATAGCGGTGCCAAGGCCTTGGAAATCCTCAAGGAGCGGCCGGTCGACCTGGTGATGACCGACGCGCGCATGCCCAATATGGACGGTGCGACGCTGCTGGCACAAATCCGCAAGCTCTATCCATCGACCCTGCGTATCCTGCTCACCGGCTATGCCGACGTGGACATGATGACCAAGGCCATCAACGAGGGGCAGCTCTACCGCTACCTCAGCAAGCCCTGGAACGATGACGAGCTGGTGCAGGCCCTGCGCCAGGCCTTGGCCCACCAGCATTCCGAAAGCGAACGCCAGCGCCTCGAAGCGCTGAACCGCGAGCAGAACCAGCAACTCAAGACCCTCAACGCCACCCTGGAAAAGCGCGTGGCGTCACGTACCGCCGAGCTGCAGCAGACCGCCGACATGCTCGATCTGGCCTATGAGGAGCTCAAGCGCAGCTATGTGACCGGCACCGAGGTGTTCTCGCTGATTGCCAACCTGCGCCTGCCCAAGGCCAAACAGACCAACCGGCAGATCATCGAGCTGATCCGGGTCTACAGTCGGCTGCACTTTCTCGACGAGTCCACCGACCGCGACCTGACCATGGCCGCCGCGCTCTACAATATCGGCAAGCTGAGCTGGACCGATAACATGATGACCACGCCGGCAGACATGCTGCACCATCACGAACTCGAGCTGTACCGGGCCTATCCGAAGCAGAGCGAATCGTTGTTGATGACCCTGGATCCGATGAAAGACGCGGCGCGCATCATTCTTCATCACCAGGAGCGCTGGGACGGCAGCGGCTTCCCGGATCACCTCAAGGGCGAGGCGATCCCCTTCGGCTCGCGGCTGTTGAAACTGGCGGTGGATTTCATCGAACTGCAACGCGGGCTGATCCTCGAGCGGCAGATGAATAGCGACGAGGCGTTGGTCTACATCCGCAATTATGCCGGCAAGCTGTACGATCCCGGGATGGTGGAGGACTTCATCAAGGCCTGTGCCGAATACCTGGAGGACGTGACCCTGTCCGACCCGACGGTGAAGGTCATGTCCACCCGTGAACTGGCGGCCGGCATGCTCCTGGCCCGTAACCTAAACGCCGACAATGGCATGCTGTTGCTAAATGCCGGCAAAGTGTTGAGCGGCCCGTTGGTGGAGAAACTCATCGCCTTCGAAGCGATGGAAGGAGCCCGGTACAGTGTATTCGTCAAGATCCCCGAGGAAGAATTGGATCCTTCGGCGCCGAAGCCGATGTTGGGGTGATCCAAGCCTGACTGGCGACTCGAATCCCCCTGTGGGAGCGAGCCTGCTCGCGAAAGCGGCGTATCAGCTGTTGAGCAGTTGACTGACACACCGCCTTCGCGAGCAGGCTCGCTCCCACAGGGATTGGTGTTGCCTGTGCAAGTGGGGCAGGCTTTGCTCCAGCCTCTGTGGTCTGTAATCTCCCCCGGCATTTTTCCGCCAAGGCCGATCATCCATGACCACTCCCCTCATCCACATCGCCGCCGCCCTGCTGATCGGGCCGGACGGTCGAACCCTGCTGGTGCGCAAGCGCGGTACGCGGGCCTTCATGCAGCCGGGCGGCAAGATCGAGCCCCATGAGCAACCGGTCCAGGCCCTGGCCCGGGAGCTGGAAGAAGAGCTGGGGCTGACAATCGATCCGGCACAGGCTCGCTACCTGGGCCCGTTCAGCGCGCCGGCCGCCAACGAGCCGGGCTTTGTTGTCCAGGCTGAGGTGTTTCTGTTGACCATCGACACCGCGGTTCTCCCCGCTGCCGAAATTGAAGAGGTTCGCTGGATCGACCCGGCCGGTGACGGCGGGTTGCCGCTGGCTCCGTTGACAGGTGAGGTGATTCTGCCGTTTTATCGGACTACAGACCTTTCGAACCCAAGCCTCAAGGATTGACACATGATTCCCTTGCCGGACCTGCTGGTTTTTGCCGCTGCCGCGTTACTGATGGTCCTCACGCCCGGCCCGAACATGATCTATCTGATTTCCCGTTCGATCTGCCAGGGCCGTAAGGCCGGCGTGATTTCCTTGCTGGGGGTGGTGGCGGGGTTCTTTGTGCACGTGTTGGCGGCCGCGGCGGGGCTGACAGCGGTTTTCCTGGCCGTGCCCATGGCCTATGAAGTCCTGAAGTGGGTCGGTGCGCTGTACCTGTTGTGGCTGGCCTGGCAGGCCGTAAAACCAGGTGCGCGTTCGCCGTTCCAGGCACAGTCGTTGCCCGCGGACTCGACGCGCAAGCTGATCACCATGGGCTTTCTCACCAGTGCCCTGAATCCGAAGATCGCGGTGTTCTACCTGTCGGTATTTCCCCAGTTCATCAGCCCGGAGCATGGGTCGCTGTTCACCCAGAGCCTGATCCTCGGGCTGACCCAGATCAGCGTCAGTTTCAGCGTCAACCTGCTGATTGCACTGTTCGCTGCCGGCATTGCTTCGTGGTTCGTTCATAACCCCACCTGGCTGGCGCTGCAGCGTTATTTCATGGGTTTTGTGCTGGGCGCGCTGGCGCTGCGGCTGATGCTTGAGCAACGGCGGGCCGCATGAGCATCCGGCGGCTGCGGGCCGGCGATGCACCGGCTTATCGCGAGCTGATGCTCCAGGCCTATGGGTTGCATCCGCAGGCTTTCACCTCCAGCGTCAGCGAGCGGGCGACGATGCCCATGAACTGGTGGGAGTCTCGCCTGACCAGCCGGTTCGATGTGGTGCTGGGGGCATTCGTCGAGGATGAACTGGCCGGTATCGTCGGCCTGGCCCTCGAACCCCGGCAGAAAGCCCGACACAAGGCGACGTTGTTTGGCATGTACGTCGTCGATGCCCATCGTCACCATGGGCTTGGCCAGCAACTGCTGGAGGCCGCGCTTGACGAAGCCCGTCGCCATACCTTCCTGCGCCTGGTGCAATTGACCGTCACCGCGGGTAACGATCCGGCGCTCAAGCTCTACCAACGCTGCGGTTTCGTGCTCTACGGCCTGGAGCCGATGGCGATACGGGTGGATGACGAGTATTTCGACAAGATCCATATGTGGCGCGAGCTCTGAGGCGCCATCGCGAGCAGGCTCGCTCCCACATTTGGATGTGTGTGCATACAGACAGTGAGGCCAACGCAGCCCCTGTGGGAGCGAGCCTGCTCGCGATAGCGGCGCCCCGGTATCACCGAACGGCACTGACCCCATCCAACGTGGAAAACGAAGTGTCCTTGGCCGTCAAGAGGAAGTCGCGCATGTATGGTGCATCGAGCATGTCGGTGCGAACCGCCGCGTACAGCGTGGCGAACAGGCCTTTCTCCCCCAGCCGCTTGGCCTTCACGTAACCCCGTGAACTGTATTCATGCAGAGCCCAGTGGGGCATGCCGCAGACGCCACGGCCGCTGGCCACCAGTTGCATCATCATCACCGTCAGCTCGGACGTGCGGACCTGGGCTGGTTCGATGTCGGCCGGCTCGAGGAAGCGGGTGAAGATGTCCAGTCGATCCCGTTCCACTGGGTAGGTGATCAGGGTTTCGCTGAGCAGGTCTTCGGGCACGATATACGGTTTGCCCGCCAGCCGATGCTGGTTGGCCACGGCGAGCATTGCTTCGTAAGTGAACAGCGGCACGTAGGTGATACCCGCCAGTTCCAGTGGGTCGGACGTCACCACCAGATCCAGGTCGCCACGGGCCAGGGCCGGCAGCGGGGCGAAAGCAAAGCCCGAGGCCAGGTCCAGTTCGACTTCCGGCCAGGCATCGCGGAACTGGTCGATGGTGGGCATCAGCCACTGGAAACAGCTGTGGCATTCGATGGCCATGTGCAAACGGCCGGCGGTGCCACCGGCCAGCCGGGCAATGTCTCGCTCGGCGCTGCGCAGCAATGGCAGGGTGGCGTCGGCCAGTTGCAACAAGCGCAGGCCGGCGCTGGTGAACCGCACCGGTTTGGTCTTGCGCACGAATAACTGCATCCCCAGGCGTTCCTCCAGTTCTTTGAACTGGTGGGAAAGAGCGGACTGGGTCAGGTGCAGGCGTTCGGCTGCTTCTACCAGGCTGTCGGCTTCGCGCAGGGCGTGCAGGGTCTTGAGGTGGCGGAGTTCAAGCACCGGAATTGCTCCATGAGTAAAACTTGTGATCAACACGAAAAAGTTGAGTTTGTCTCATGTAGGGTCGACTGTCGACAATGGCGTCATCTTTTACAGGAGGACTCTTACCATGGCCCTGGCCCACACCCTCGGTTTTCCCCGCATCGGCGCCGACCGCGAACTGAAAAAAGCCCTCGAAGCCTATTGGAAAGGCGACCTGGCACCGGCTGCGTTGCAGAGCGTCGGCCGTGAACTGCGGGCCCGGCACTGGCAATTGCAGAAAGACGCCGGGATCGACCTGCTGCCGGTGGGGGATTTCGCCTGGTACGACCAGGTACTCGGCCACACGCTGACCCTGGGCGCGGTTCCAGCGCGATTTCACAACACGCTGAACCCTCAGGGCCGGCCGACCCTGGACACCCTGTTCGCCATGGCCCGTGGCGCCACGCCGGCCTGCTGCGATGCCCACCACGGTCAGACGCAACATGCCCAGGAGCTGACCAAGTGGTTCGACACCAACTACCACTACCTGGTCCCGGAGTTTTCCGTCGACCAGACCTTCGCCTTGAGCTGGGAACAACTGTTCGATGAAGTGGACGAGGCCCATGCCTTGGGGCACCGGGTCAAACCGGTGATCATCGGTCCGCTGACTTATCTGTGGCTGGGCAAGGCCAAGGGACAGGATTTCGACAAGCTTGACCTGCTGGAACGCCTGCTGCCGGTCTATGGTGAAATCCTCAATCGCTTGAAGGCCCAAGGCGTGGAATGGGTGCAGATCGACGAGCCGATCCTCACCCTTGACCTGCCTGTGGCCTGGCGCAGTGCCTTCGAGCGGGCCTATCACATCCTCCAGTATTCGCCGCTGAAGAAGTTGGTAGCGACTTATTTCAGTGGCCTGCAAGACAATCTCGGCCTGGCCGTGAGCCTGCCGGTGGACGGCTTGCACATCGATGCAGTGCGTGCGCCGGAGCAACTGGGCCAGGTCTTGGACCGCCTCCCGACCTACAAGATTCTCTCGGTGGGCCTGGTCAATGGCCGTAACGTCTGGCGCTGCGAACTGGAACAGGCCCTGGCGCAGTTGCGGCCGGCCCAGGAGCGTTTTGGTGACAACCTCTGGGTCAGCACGTCATGCTCGTTGCTGCACAGTCCGGTGGACCTGGAGCGTGAAGACCGACTGGACCCGGAGCTCAAGAGCTGGTTGGCCTTCGCGGTGCAGAAGTGCGGCGAAGTGGCGGTGTTGCGTGACGCATTGAACGATCCGCAAGCCCCCGGTGTGCAACAGGCGTTGGCCACCAGCCGTGAGATGCAGGCGAGCCGCGCCGCCTCGACGCGTATCCACAAGCCCGAGGTCCAGGCGCGTCTGGCGGCCATCAAGCCGCAGGACAGCCAACGACGTTCGCCGTTTGCCCTGCGCATCGAACAGCAGCGGGCACGCCTGAAATTGCCGGCGTTTCCAACGACCACCATCGGCTCTTTCCCGCAAACCCCGGCGATTCGTCTGGCGCGTCAGGCCTACAAGCAGGGCAAACTATCGGCCAACGACTATCAGGACGCCATGCACACCGAAATCCGCCACGCCGTGCAGATCCAGGAGCGCCTCGGTCTGGATGTGCTGGTCCATGGAGAAGCCGAGCGCAACGACATGGTGGAGTATTTCGCCGAGCAACTGGACGGCTACGCCTTCACCCGTTTCGGCTGGGTGCAGAGCTACGGTTCGCGATGTGTGAAACCGGCGATCATCTACGGCGACATCAGCCGGCCGAAAGCCATGACCGTCGACTGGATCCGCTACGCGCAAAGCCTGACCGACAAGGTCATGAAGGGCATGCTCACCGGCCCCGTGACCATGCTGATGTGGTCGTTTCCCCGCGAGGACGTGCCGCGTCGGGTCCAGGCACAGCAACTGGCCCTGGCCCTGCGTGACGAGGTGGTGGATCTGGAAGCGGCCGGGATCAGCATCGTGCAGATCGACGAGGCCGCGTTCCGCGAAGGTCTGCCGTTGCGGCGCGGGCAATGGCAGGAATACCTGGATTGGGCGGTGGAAGCCTTCCGCTTGAGCGCATCGGGTGTGCGTGACGAAACCCAGATCCATACCCACATGTGCTACAGCGAATTCAATGACGTGATCCAGGCCATCGCTGCCATGGACGCCGACGTCATCACTATTGAAACCTCGCGTTCGGACATGGAATTGCTGGAGGCTTTCGAAGCGTTCGACTACCCGAACGATATCGGCCCGGGCATCTACGACATCCACTCGCCGCGGGTGCCGGACACCGCCGAGATGGTCGGCTTGATGAACAAGGCCGTGAAGCGGATTCCCGCCGGGCACCTGTGGATCAACCCCGACTGCGGCCTGAAGACCCGGGCGTGGCCGGAAACCGAAGCGGCGCTGGTGAACATGGTGGCGGCGGCGCGACAGTTGCGGGGGCAGCTAGCCTGAGTAACTGCGGAGCTTGGCTGTACCTGTGAGCGCTGAGGAAACTTGTGGGAGCAAAGCTTGCTCGCGATGGCGGCGGACCAGCCAGTATCATTGTTGGCTGACTTGGCCCCATCGCGAGCAAGCTTTGCTCCCACAGAAAACTCACACCGCAGGAACCACTCGGTAATCTTCATCAAACTGTCACGCAACTGTGGCAGCGCGCTTGAACAAACTTCATCAGACTCACGCTCTACTGGGGCTCTGCGTTTTGGTGTTTCTTCATGCGTGTGTTTATTTTCCTGGCCGTCCTGTTGTTCGGCCTGCCGTCGATTGCGGCGTCTCGCTGTGAGGTCAACGTTCCGACCCAACGGGTCGATCTGGATCAGGTGAGCCTGGCCTACCAGAGCATTGGCCGTGCCTCCGATCCTGCTTTGTTGCTGGTGATGGGGCTGGGTGGGCAGTTGATCCATTGGCCGGATGAAGTGGTGGTTGCCCTGTGCGAACAGGGCTTTCGGGTGATCCGCTACGACAACCGGGACGTGGGCTTGTCCACCTGGCGGCAGGCGCCGGGCAGCGCCAACCTGACTTTCGAAGCGCTTCGCTACAAACTGGGCTTGACGGTTGACGCGCCTTACTCCCTCACAGACATGGCCAATGATGGCCTGGGGCTGATGGACGCGTTGCACGTGCAGAATTTTCATCTGCTGGGGGCGAGCATGGGGGGCATGATCGCCCAACACATGGCCGCGATGGCGCCGCAGCGGGTCGATAGCCTGACCCTGATCATGACCAGCTCCAGTGCCGCCGGCTTGCCGGCGCCTAGCGAAACGCTGGTGCGCTTGCTGTCCCGACGCAGTGCGCCGAATCGTGAGGTAGCGCTGGAGCAACAGGCTGACCTGCTGGCCGCCCTGGGTAGCCCCATGGTGATCGATGATCGCCAGGCGCTGCTGCATCAGGCTGCTGTCGCCTATGATCGGGCGTTCAACCCCGAAGGTGTGCAACGCCAGATCATGGCGATCATGGCCGAGCCGAGCCGGGTCGAGCTGCTCAATCAATTGCGGGTGCCGACCCTGGTGGTTCATGGCACCGCCGACCCGTTATTGCCGGTGATGCACGGCGTCCATCTGGCGGCGCATATCCGCGGCAGTCAGTTGAAGTTGATCCCGGGCCTGGCCCATCGTTTCCAGGAGGCTTTCAAGGAGCCGCTGCTGGGAGCGGTGTTGCCCTATCTGCAAGAGCATCGCGAAGACACCTCGCACTGGGCGCAGGTCGAACCGGTACAGGCGCCGAATCTGCTCTGATAGAGGATTCGAACGTTGTAGCGATCTCCTGTGGCGAGGGGATAAATCCCTTCGCCACAAAGGAGTATCTGCAGGATTTCACCGCGACCGGGCCTGCTCCACCAACCACCCCATCAACTCCTGCAACGGCTCCGACGCCTGGGCCTTGCGCGGGAGCACCAGGTAATAACCCAACCCGGTCCTGACCTTCAGCTCGAACGGCATCACCAGCCGCCCGGCGCTCAGGTCATCGCCGATCAGCGACCAGTCGCCTATCGCCACACCCGTGCCCTGTGAGGCCATGGACATCGCCAGATCCAGGGTTTCGAAATGCTGGCCCTTGCTGACATTGCTCACGTGAATCTCGGCGGCATCCAGCCAGGCAGTCCAGTCGCGCGCATCGCGGGTGGGATGCAACAGCAGGTGTTGCTGCAGGTCGGCGGGTTCATGCAGCGGCACGGGGCCGTCCAGTACCGATCGGGAGCAAACCGGCGTCAGCTGTTCATCGAACAGATGCAGACACGCCAATGAGGTGTCGGGTGGCGGGCCGTAGACCACGGCTGCGTCGAAGGCCTCGCGCTGGAAGTCCACGCCATGCCTGACCGTGGTGGTCAGCTCCACCGGCACATCCGGCCGTTCCTTCTGCCATTGCAATAAGCGCGGCAGCAGCCAGCGCATCACACAGGTCGGCGCCTTGAGTTGCAGGGTCTGGCGCTTCTCACCGATCTGCTCCACCGCGTCGCCGATCAAGCGGAACACCTGCTGCACCTGTGGCAACCACGCCGTCCCTTCAGGTGTGAGGGTCAGGCCGCGGGCCTGGCGCTGGAACAGCGCGTAGCCCAGATGATCCTCCAATCCGGCGATCTGCCGACTCACCGCGCCCTGGGTAATGTGCAACTGTTCGGCGGCCCGGGTGAAGTTGCAGCATTGGGCCGTGATCAGAAACGTGTGCAGCGCTGGAAGCGGAGGGAGTCGTTTCATTTGGATCCAAGCCATGACGTGAGGACATGGCTAGTATGACTTTTTATCCATTGTTGCCGCTATGGCCTGACCGTTCAATGAGCCCATTCCAAGACAAGAAAGAAGGGCAGTGGCAATGGCAACGTGCGGCGAAGTATTGGTCAAGTTACTCGAAGGCTATGGCGTGGAGCAGGTGTTCGGCATTCCCGGCGTGCACACCGTCGAGCTGTATCGCGGGCTGGCCCGGTCAAGCATTCGCCACGTGACGCCGCGCCATGAACAGGGCGCAGGCTTCATGGCCGACGGTTACGCCCGCGTCAGCGGTAAACCCGGCGTGTGTTTCATCATCACCGGCCCTGGCATGACCAATATCACCACCGCCATGGGCCAGGCCTACGCCGATTCGATCCCGATGCTGGTGATCTCCAGCGTCCAGTCGCGCAGCCAGCTGGGTGGCGGACGCGGCAAGTTGCATGAGTTGCCGAATCAGGCTGCGCTGGTGGGCGGTGTCGCGGCGTTTTCCCACACGCTGATGTCCGCGGCTGAATTGCCCAGCGTTCTGGCCCGGGCCTTCGCCGTGTTCCAGGCCGGGCGGCCGCGGCCGGTGCACATCGAAATCCCCTTGGACGTGCTGGTCGAAGACGCCGATGCCTTGCTCGCCAGCACGCCTGTGAGCATCGATCGCGCTGGCGCCGCGCCGGGTGCGGTGAAACAGATGACGGCGATGCTGGCCTCGGCCAGACGGCCACTGATCCTGGCCGGCGGTGGCGCCATCGACGCCGCCGCCGAATTGACCGAACTGGCCGAACGTCTGGGCGCACCGGTGGCGTTGACCATCAATGCCAAGGGCTTGCTGCCGTCCCGTCATCCCTTGTTGATCGGCTCTACCCAGAGCCTGATGGCCACCCGCACATTGGTGGCCGAAGCGGATGTGGTGCTGGCCATCGGCACCGAGCTGGCCGAAACCGACTACGACATCACTTTTGCCGGGGGCTTCGAGCTCCCTGGTGCGCTGCTGCGCATCGACATCGACCCGGACCAGACCGTGCGCAACTATCCGCCGCGCCTGGCGCTGGTGGCCGATGCCCGCACCGCCGCCGGGGCCTTGCTCGACGAGTTGAACCGGCAACCTTTGGCCGAGCGCAGCAACGATTGGGGCGCTGTTCGTGCTACCCGGTTGCGTGCCGAGCTGGAAGGCAGTTGGGACGCTGCGGTCCGCGCCCAGAGCGTTTTTCTCGACAGCGTTCTGCAAACGCTGCCTGAGGCGGTCTTCGTCGGCGACTCCACCCAACCGGTGTACACCGGCAACCTGACGTTCAACCCGGAGCGTCCGCGGCGCTGGTTCAACTCGTCCACCGGCTACGGGACCCTCGGCTATGCGTTGCCGGCGGCGATTGGCGCCTGGCTTGGCGGCAAGAACCAGGGCCATGGTCGCCCCCCGGTGGTGTGCCTGATCGGTGACGGTGGCCTGCAATTCACTCTGCCGGAACTGGCCAGCGCCGTGGAAGCGCGGGTGCCGGTGATTGTGCTGCTGTGGAATAACCAAGGCTACGAAGAGATCAAGAAATACATGGTCAACCGCGCCATCGAACCGGTGGGCGTGGACATCTATACCCCGGACTTCATCGGTGTCGCCAAAGCCTTGGGCTGCGCTGCCGAAACCGTCGATGATGTGGCGCAACTGCATACCGCACTGCTCGCGGCCAGCGACCGGCAAGGTCCGACGCTGATCGAAATCGATCAGGCGCGTTGGATGAGCGGGGTGTCGCAATGACTCTTCCCACAGCATTGGAAGGGCTGTACATCAACGGCCAGTGGTTTCGCGGTGAGCAGTATTTACGGGTGATCAACCCGGCGACCGAGGCATTGCTGACCACTGTTCATGGCGGTGATGAACGCGCGGTCGATCAAGCCCTGGACGCCGCGACCCAGGCCTTTGGCCCATGGTCGAAAACCACGGGGGCCGAGCGCGGCGCGATCCTGCGTCGTATCGCCGCTGGCGTGCAGGCCGGTCGCGCGCAGTTGATGCAATTGCAATCGCGCAACAACGGCAAGCCGCTGTTCGAGGCAGCCATCGATGTCGATGATGTGGTGGCGACCTTCGAATATTACGCCGAGCTGGCCGAAGGCTTGGACATCCGGCAGGACAGTTCGCTGGCCTTGCCCAGCGATGATTTCAGCGCGCGCCTGCGTCGCGAACCTTGCGGTGTGGTCGGCTTGATCGTGCCGTGGAATTTCCCGATGGTCACCACCGCCTGGAAACTCGCACCGGCCCTGGCCGCCGGCTGCTGCGTGGTGCTCAAACCCTCTGAGGTCACGCCGTTGCCGGAGCTGGAGCTGGCCTCGATCATCGCTGACTGCGGCTTGCCCGATGGGGTCTTCAACCTGATCTGTGGGACTGGCCTGGCCGTGGGGGCGCCGTTGGCCGCCGATCCGCGGGTGGCGAAGATTTCCTTCACCGGCAGCAACGCGGTGGGTGTGCAGGTGATGCAACGGGCGGCGGAAACGGTGAAGGGCGTGAGCCTGGAGCTGGGCGGCAAATCGTCTCTGCTGGTGTTGGCCGATGCTGATCTGGAACTGGCCGTGGAGTTGGCCTGTGGTGGCGGCTTCTTCAATGCCGGACAGATGTGCTCGGCCACCAGCCGGGTGCTGGTCGCTGATGAGCTGGCCGATGACTTCCTGCAGCGGCTCAAGATCCGCGCCGAGGCGATTCGCGTGGCCGATCCGTTCGATCCGGACGTGGAAATGGGCGCGTTGGTCAATCAGGCGCAATACCAACGGGTGCTGGGGCATATCGACCGGGGCGTGAGCGCGGGTGCGACGCTGGTGTGCGGCGGCCAGCGCCCGACGCATCTGTCGCGAGGCTTTTTTCTTCAGCCGACGATCTTCACCGACGTGCCCCCAGACAGTGCGCTGTGGTGCGAGGAGATTTTTGGACCGGTGCTGTGCGTGCGCCGTTTCAGCGGCGTGGAACAGGCCATTGCGCTTGCCAATGACAGCCGTTTCGGCCTGGTGGCCAGCGTGGTCAGCCGTGATCTCGACGCTGCCGGGCAGGTCGCCAACGCTTTGCAGGCGGGCCTGGTGTGGATCAACGCGCCCCAGGTGATCTTTCCCCAGGCGGCGTGGGGTGGTTACAAGCAGAGCAGTCTGGGCCGCGAGTTGGGACCCTGGGGATTGGCGGCATTCCAGGAAATCAAGCATGTGATCCGGGCGGTCTGACAGCACGTTATCGGGTCGCGCATGCCTCGAAAAAAGGCATGCGCCAGGGACATGGCTTCAATGAGTTTTTTTCGATAGTCAGGGATTTTGTGCAACCCCAGGATGGCCTTCGACAACGACAAACTCCTTGCAGCATCGGGCTTTGATCGATCTCGAACCGCTAGGGCGCAACGGTTTTCAGCCACCTCATACTTAGAAAAACAAAGGGAGTCCTCCATGGGCAAGCATGATCTGAACAGACGTCAATTCATCAAGACCGCAAGCGTAGTGTCGGTCGCGGCCGCCGCCATGAGCGTGCCTTTCATCAGCGCCCGGGCCAGCGATACACGGTTCGTCGGCAAGACCCTGCGTCTGCTGACCTGGTCCGACGACACCGGGCTGGCTGCGCTGCGTAACATCGCCGCAACCTTCGAGGCCAAGACCGGGGCCAAGGTCATCGCCGACCGCACCGGCAGCACCTCGGAAATGGTCGCCAAACTCAAGGCCGGTGGCGACCGGCCGCAGTACGACATCATCACCCTGGCCGGCGTCGGCGCCGAGGGACTGGCTGCGGCGGGTCTGTTGGAAAAGCCGGACCTGAACCGCATCCCCAATCTGGTGGACGTGCCGGAGCATTACCGCACCGGTGCCGGTGGTCATGGCATCGGTTATCTGTTGTGGTGCAACAGCCTGGTTTACAGCACCCGCACCTTGCAACAGACACCGGACAGTTACGCCGCGCTTTGGGACGCGGGCCTGGCGCCGAATATCTTCTTGCCGCCGCCGAACTGGACCGAGGCCATGGACCTGATCATCATCGCCGCCAAGCTGGCCGGCGGTGACGAACACAACATCGAACCGGGCTTCAAGAAACTCGCCGAGCTCAAGGAACGGGTGGTGACCCTGGGCGAAAACCCGAACCAGATCGCCGAACTGTTCCGTACCGGTTCCCTGGACATGGGCGGTTTATATGCGCCGGCGTTTTTCCCCAAGCAGATCCGCGACCCGGCCTATGGTCTGGGAGCAACGTTCGGTATGAAGGAAGGCTTCTACACTGACCTGATGCTCTCGGTCATGCCCAAGAACCGCCCGGGCGACACCGACCTGGCCTACGCCTTCATCGACCACTCCCTCGACCCGCTGGTGCAGGGTAAGATGGCCGAAGACATCTTCAACGGCCCGGTCAACGCCAAGGCCATCATCTCCGCCGAAGCGCGCAAGAGCCCGTACATCCTCACCCCGGAGCAAATCGCTGACAAAGCGATCATGCACGACAACGCCTTCCTGGCGACGGTGCACGACCAGTGGATCCGCCGGTACACGGAAATTTTCTCTTCCTGAACTGGATGCCGGGCCCGCTCGACATCCAAGTTTGGGAGCGAACCTGCTCGCGATAGCGGTGGGTCAGCTGAGGGAGATGGTGGCTGTGCCGGCGTCATCGCGAGCAGGCTCGCTCCCACAGGGGAATAGGGGGGATGCGGGATCTATAGGCTACCCGCGATCCAGTGTGGGAGCGAGCCTGCTCGCGATGGCGGTGGGTCAGCTGAGGGAGATGGTGGCTGTGCCGGCGTCATCGCGAGCAGGCTCGCTCCCACAGGGGAATAGGGGGATGCGGGATCTGTAGGCTACCCGCGATCCAGTGTGGGAGCGAGCCTGCTCGCGATAGCGGTGGGTCGGTTGAGGGAGATGGTGGCTGTGCCGGCGTCATCGCGAGCAGGCTCGCTCCCACAGGGGAATAGGGGGGATGCGGGATCTGTAGGCTACCCGCGATTCAGTGTGGGAGCGAGCCTGCTCGCGATAGCGGTGGGTCAGCTGAGGGAGATGCTGGCTGTGCCGGCACCTTCGCGAGCAAGCCCGCTCCCACCGAAAAGTTGTGTTTGTGCTGTCGTTTTCCACTGACGAGACCTTGCCATGGAACACCAACCGTTAACTCATCCGCAGAGCGTTGCGCCAATGCGTTCCAGCCGGAGTATTTCGCCCACGACGCGGGCGTGGTTTTTCCTGTCGCCGTCGATGCTGTTTCTGGGCGTGTTGATTGCCGCCAGTCTGTTGGTACTGCGCATGAGCGTCGGCACCAAGGGCGCGGAGTGGAGTGGGTTCAGCCTTGCCAGTTATGGGCAATTGCTGGAGCCCTATTACCTCAAGTCCCTGTTGCTGACCTTACGCCTGGCACTGATCAGCGCGGTGATCGCCGTGCTGTTGGCGATCCCTGTGGCTTACACCATGTCGCGCCTGGCCTCGCCATTGCTGCGGCGGGTGTTCCTGGCGGCGGTGCTGTTGCCGCTGCTGGTCAACCTGCTGCTGCAAAGCTACGGCTGGCTGGTGATCCTCGGCCCGGCCGGCATGCTCAACCAGGCGCTCATGGGCCTGGGCCTGATCAAGCGACCGATCATGTTGCTGTACAACCAGAACGGCGTGCTGATGGGCTTGGTCCAGACCGCATTCCCCCTGGCCGTATTGCCCATCGCCAGCGCCATGCGCGGGGTGGCCCGCAGCTATGAGGAGGCGGCCGCCACCCTCGGTGCCAGCCGCTTCCAGGTGTTTCGCCAAGTGGTGTTGCCCATGAGCCTACCCGGCATCATCACCGGCGCGACCCTGGTGTTCGCCTACAACGCCAGCAGCTTCGTCGTACCGCTGTTGTTGGGCGGGAGACGGGTGCCGATGCTGGCAGTGATGGTCCATGACCAGATTGCCCCGTTGATGAACTGGCCGGCCGCATCCGCCGCGGGGGTGGTGTTGATCGTCACCACGCTGCTGATCATGACCCTGTCCGAATATTTCACCGGCCGCCGTCGGCGGATGCTGGAGGCTTCTCAATGAGCGCGTTGAGTAAAAAACGCCAGTCGCTGTTGCCCGGTGAAACCGGTCGGATCGCGGGGCTGCTGTCGGGTCTCATTCTGTTGCTGGCGGTATTGCCGATCCTGACCATGATCGTCATGTCCTTCAGCGGCGCGGCGAACCTGGACTTCCCGCCAAGCAGCTACAGCCTGCAATGGTATCGGGCCGCCTGGCAGACCTTCGTCTCCCCGGATACCAGCGATGTACTGAGCCTGGGCCAGGCCATGGGCACCAGCTTGCTGGTGGCGTGCCTGACCATGATCTTCGCCACGCTGATCGCGGTGCCGGCGGCCTATGCACTGACCCGTTGTGAGTTCCGGGGCAAGGCCGTGGCGCTACAATTGATGTCGCTGCCGTTGGTGTTCCCCATGGTGGTGCTGGGTCTGGCTTTGCTGTTGGTGTTCGACAGCCTGCCATTTCAGATGACCACCTCAAGGCTGGTCATTGCCCACGTCATCCTTGCCTTGCCGTTCGTGGTGAAGAACTGCACCGCCGCCATGCTCGGCATCGGTAGCGAAGTCGAGGAAGCCGCGCGGATGCTCGGGGCCTCACCGCAGCGGGCCATCGTCGATGTGGTGGTGCCGTTGATGAAGTCGGGCATCCTCGCCGGAATGCTTCTGGCATTTATTGTCTCGTTCAACGAATTCACCGTGACCTATTTTCTCTACACCGTCGACGTCATGACAGTGCCGATCTGGATGTACAGCCGCACCGTGTCGTCGCTTGACCCCACCGTTTTTTCGTTTGCCGTGCTCATCGTGCTGATCGACTTCGTGCTGATCTGGGCCTTGGAGAAGCTGGTGGGCGAGGGCGGCGTTTCCTTTTGATTTCGAGGTGAAGACATGACTGGACTGATACTGGAAAACGTCGAGAAACATTACGGCTCGGCTTGCGCGGTAAAGGATGTGAACCTGCATTTGCCGGAAGGCAAGCTGGTCTGTTTTCTCGGGCCTTCGGGCTGCGGCAAGACCACGCTGCTGCGGATGATCGCCGGCCTGGAAAGCCTTAGCGGCGGTGAGAACCGCCTGGATGGCGATGACATCGGTCATACCCCGGCGCACCTGCGCAACTTCGGCATGGTCTTTCAATCGCTGGCGTTGTTTCCCCACATGACCGTCGGCGAGAACATCGCCTATCCACTGAAACTGCGCGGCGTGGGCAAGGCCGAGCAGCAGGCGCGGGTGGTGGAGCTGCTGGAGCTGATTCAGCTCCAGGCCATGATCGACCGGCCCGTGGCGAAACTGTCTGGTGGCCAGCGTCAGCGCGTGGCAATTGCCCGGGCGATTGCCGCACGGCCAAAAATCCTGCTGTTGGACGAACCGCTGTCTGCCCTCGACGCCAAGCTGCGTGAGTCGATGCAGGTGGAAATCCGCCAACTGCAACAGCGGCTGAACATCACCACCATCCTGGTGACCCACGACCAGCGCGAGGCCATGACCATGGCCGATATCGTGGTGGTGCTGGGCGAGCACCGGGTGCAGCAGGTGGGGACGCCGATCGAGATCTACCGGCATCCAGCCAATGAGTTCGTCGCCGACTTCATCGGCTCGGGTAATATTTTTCCTGCGACCACGCTGGGCAGCGGGCGTGTCGGCCTGCCGGGCGGGGATGTGCTGGACGTACCGGCCAGCCGTAGCCCGATTGTTGGCGAGAAGATCAAGTTGCTGGTGCGCCCGGAAGACGTGCAGCTGTCTACTCCCCAGGCCACGGCGGGTAACCGCTTGCTGGGCAAGGTGACATTCGTGCGTGACATTGGCGCGACCATCGAGACCACGGTGGAGTGTTCCGGGGTTTCATTCACTGCGCTGAGTACGCCTTGCCAGGGAATGGACCTGGGCATCGGGCACGCGGTGTCGGTGACCCTGCCGGCAGATGCGTGTCGGTTGCTGGAGGCTTGATCTGGAAAAGTGGGGGCTTGGTCTGGCCCCATCGCTAGCAGGCTCCCCACATTGGAATGCGTCCCCCCTGTGGGAGCGAGCCTGCTCGCGATGAAGCCGGCACAGCCAATGCAAAAGCCCAATCAAACCGTCAACCGCAACCGCGCCAGATCCCGCAACGGCGGTGCGCCAAACAGTCGGCTGTACTCGCGGCTGAACTGCGAAGGGCTTTCATAACCCACTCGATACCCTGCCGCCGAAGCTTCCAGCCCCTCGGCCAGCATCAGCCGCCGGGCTTCCTGCAGGCGCAACTGTTTCTGATATTGCAGCGGGCTCATGGCGGTCATGGCTTTGAAGCGATGATGAAGAGTAGAGACGCTGAGGTTCACTTCCCGGGCCAGTTCGTCGATGCGCAGCGGCTGTTCGAAGTGACCGTTGAGCCATTTGATCGCCTGGCCGATGCGATGGCTCTGGCTGTTGGCAATGGCGATTTCGTACAGCCGGTAGCCCTGTGGACTGCGCAGCAGTCGGTACAGGATTTCCCGTCGCACCAGGGGCGCGAGCATGGTGATGTCCTTGGGGTGGTCCAGCAGGCGCACCAGACGCAGCACTGCGTCTAGCATCGACGTGTCCAGGCGTTCGACATACAGGCCACGACCGGCTGGGCGGGTCGGCACGCCCAGCGGGCCGGCATCGGCGATCAGCGCGGTAATTTCCGCCGGGTCGATGTCCAGGCGCACAGCCAGGATCGGGTGTTCAGGCGAAACGTCGGCGATGCATCCGCTCAACGGCATCGAAACCGAGACCACCAGGTAATGAAGCGGGTCGTAATTGAACAGTTCGTCCGCCAGTCGTACCTGTTTGCTGCCCTGGGCCATGATGCACAACGCCGGCTGCGCCAGCACCGGTGCAAATTTATGGGGCTTGCTGTGGCGAGACAGATTCAATGAGCCGATGGCGGTAGCGTAGCTGCCGTCTTCACGGGTATTGCGGTCGATGATCGACGCCAGTTCGGCGCGCTGTTGTTCCAGATGCGGGTCCAGGGGGACGTGGGCGTGGTCGAGCGGCGACATGCCAGGATCCTCGGATAATAGAAGCGATGGGCAAAGCTTATGTTTGTGCAAGGCGTCGTGGTAGTCACATCCTGTTGAAAGCTTGCCTGATCCTGCCTGGCCATCGCGCCGGATTGTTGCAACGCTGCCGAAACTTGCTTGAAATCTTTCGTTTCAAAATGTCCGGTTCCTGTCGGGGCGCTTCGGCTTTGCAAACTACTTTTACGCAGGATTGTGCAAGGCGTCGGCAGAAATCGACTAACGAACCTGGCATCGCGGCGCTTAACCTTCAATCCTGTCGCAGCTGTTCCCGGCTGCACAATGGATGACCTGGGAGGGTTGAACATGTCTACACAGATCCCCGTCAGTCACATGGCTTTTGTGCGGGCCCGCGCCGGAAGCTCCAACTTATTGGGCGTACGACTGAGTAAACTCATCGCGCCTTCGCGCCAAGCCCCTGGTTGCCTGCACTTTGCGTTGCAACAATCGCAATGCGACGACGATTTGTGGCTGATGTCCGGGCTTTGGGTCGATCAGCAGGCGATGGATGCGTACTTCAACTCCCCGGCCATGGGGATTTTCGCTGAGCTGGTGCAGGAGCTGGTGGTAAGCAGTCTGGATTTCCACACCTTCAGGGAAGTGTCCGCAGCCCAGGCGCCACTGGCGACGGTACACAAACTGGCTGGATGAAGGTTTAATAACTCTCCATTTCTCATCGCCAGGATGCGCAAAAAACATGGCACGTAAAGCGTTTGAAACCTTTGAAGCTGTCTCTGCGGTCGTTCCTCGGGAGGGCGGTGGCTACCATGCAGCCATTGCGACCAAAGCCATCGGTGGCTCCGGGGCTCCGCGCTTCCACAAGATACTCGAGGAGCAGACGTTCGAAACCGCTGCCAAAGCCGATGAAGCTGCCGCTGTGCATGTGACACGTCTGAAGGGCGTCGACGAAGAGGGTGGGTTGGTCTGGTGATGACCCTCTCAGCCAATAAAGCTTCTGTGGCGAAAGGATTTATCCCCTCGCCACAGAAGCTTGTGCACGTTCTTACTTTGGGCGATGCATCTTGAACAGCGCCTCAGGCCCCAACTGGAAGTAATCCGCCGGTCCGCCACCGCGCAAGATCGGTTCGGCGGCGGCTGTGTCGTAGACCCCGTCCTTCAATAGCCACTTGGCAATATGCACCGCAACCACTTCGCCGAGGATCAACCAGCTCGGCACCAACCCCTTGTCCGCTCGCTGCAACTGAATGATCTGGGTGACCTTGCATTCGAAGGACACCGGGCTTTCGGCCACCCGCGGCACCTGGATCACCTGTGATGTCGCTGGCGTCAACCCCGCCAGTTCGAATTCGTTGACCTCGGGCGCGACCATGGCGCAGCTCTGGTTCATCTGTTCGGCCAGCGGGCGTGTGGCCAGGTTCCAGGCGAATTCGCCAGTCTGTTCGATGTTGTTCAGGCTGTCTTTGCGCCCGACACTGGAAAAACCAATGATCGGCGGGACGTAATTGAAGGCATTGAAGAAACTGTAGGGTGCCAGGTTCAGGCGGCCTTCGGCGTCCTGGGAAGAGATCCAGCCGATAGGACGTGGGCCGACAATGGCGTTGAACGGATCGTGGGGCAGGCCATGGCCGTTGGCGGGTTCGTAGTAGTAGATATCGTCGGGCATGGAAGTGCTCAAATCCTGGGTTTGGGTGGGACTCGAAGAATAGTGCCGAGCCGTATCGGTTTTGTCAGTACCGCAGGGCTTTGAAGGAGGTCTTTTGCACAGAGATGGCGATTACCAGGGGCTTTAATGACTAAGCCCGGCCGAAGCCGGGCTGTGAGGACGCCTTTGGGGGATCAGCTGATGAGGGCACCACCGGTACGATCGAAGCCGTCTTCAGCAACAGTGGCGCCACCGGTACGATCGAAGCCGTCTTCAGCAACAGTGGCGCCACCGGTACGATCGAAGCCGTCTTCAGCAACAGTGGCGCCGTTGGTACGGTCGAAGCCGTCTGCAGCAACAGTGGCGCCGTTGGTACGGTCGAAGCCGTCTGCAGCAACAGTGGCGCCGTTGGTACGGTCGAAGCCGTCTGCAGCAACAGTGGCGCCGTTGGTACGGTCGAAGCCATCTGCAGCAACGGTGGCAGCACCGGTGCGCTCATAACCATCAGCGGCAACAGCTGAACCGGTACGGTTGAAACCGTCAGCGGCGAAGGTATTGGCAGCGAGTACCGACAGGGTCAGGGCAAGGATCAGTTTGGTTTTCATGGTCGTATCTCCAAATCGTTGAGGGGGTGTGTCTTGCATGGGTTTAATTCTACTCATGCAAATTTGATTAAAAAGCGCAAAATAGTGCTAAATCGAATCGATTAATTCGATATTAAGACTTGCGCATCCCATGGCTTTACAAACCTCGGCAAAGGCCGTGAACGTATCGATTCAAGTGAGATGAGGATGCCAGGCCAGCATTAATCGTCGATTAATTCGATGTCGGACGGATGCGACAGATTTTTCATGTACTCCCGACCTGTTTTTCACCGCCGCAACGCCAGCCTTGCCAGGGCCTGTAATCAAGGCCGGTCGCCTCACACTGGAGCTTTCCGACTACCTGGCGGATGATTCGGGCCTGGGGTTTGGCGGCGCTGCGTTACTGATCGGCTCGACCATTGCCCTGGTCGTGCTGCTCAAGTGCTTCACCAGAATTTCGACAATGGTGTTGTTCTGGATCGCGTTCGTGCTGACCCGTCCGTTGGGGGCAACGCTGGGTGACCTGATGACCAAATCCCATGAGCAGGGCGGCCTGGACATTGGCACCGTCGGTTCGTCGGCGGTGTTGGCGGGAATTCTGGTTGTGATGATCGCCGGGGCGGCGTATGCGCAGAGTCGCTATGGCAGGCAGGGGGCTGCTGCCGAGTCGGGTTGATACCGAGTTGCCCCTATCGCGAGCAGGCTCGCTCCCACAGCTTCAATGTAAATCCTGTGGGACCGAGCCTGCTCGCGATGAGTCCATAACAGTCACCCAAGCAGTGACTGCCGATACCCCATCAGTCCGTCACGATCCGCGAATGCTTGCGGGTGTCTTTCATGGTGATGTACACCAGCAACGAAACCGCGATGCACGCCGTCACGTACCAGTAGTAGCCCGTCTCCATGCCAATGCTCTTGAACCACAGTGCAATGTATTCAGCCGTACCGCCGAAGATCGACACGGTCAGCGCATACGGCAGACCTACACCCAAGGCGCGGATTTCGGTGGGGAACAACTCGGCTTTTACCACGGCGTTGATCGAGGTGTAGCCGCTGACGATGATCAGCGCGGCCATGATCAGGAAAAATGCTCCCCACCAGGTCTGGATGTTATGCAATGCGGTAAGGATCGGTACGGTGCACAGCGTCCCCAGAATGCCGAAGGCAATCAGGATCGGCCGGCGTCCGATCTTGTCCGACAGGCTGCCGATCACCGGTTGCAGGCACATGAACAGGAACAGCGTGGCGGCGGAAATCGTGGTGGAGTCGGAAATGCTCATGCCGACGGTGTTCACCAGGTATTTCTGCATGTAGGTGGTGTAAGTGTAGAACGCCAGGGTGCCACCCATGGTCAGGCCGACCACGGTCATCAATTCCTTCGGATGGCGCATCAAGGTGCGCATGGCGCTTTCCTTGGCCTTCTCCTTCTTGGTAAACGACTCGGTTTCTTCCATGCCACGACGCAGGTACAGCGCCACGATCGCACACAAGGCACCAATGGCAAACGGAACGCGCCAGCCCCAGGCGTACAACTGTTCGCTGGTGAGGAACTGCTGCAATACGATCAGCACGCCGAGGGCGATGAGCTGGCCGGAGATCAGGGTCACGTATTGGAAGCTGGAGAAGAAGCCGCGACGTTCCTTGGTCGCCATCTCGCTCAGGTAGGTCGCCGACGTGCCGTACTCGCCGCCCACCGACAGGCCTTGGAGCAAACGGGCGAAGACCAGCAGGATCGGTGCACCGACACCGATGGTTTCATAACCTGGGCTCAGGGCGATGATCAGCGAGCCAAAGCACATCAGGTAGACCGAGGCCATCAACGCCCGCTTGCGGCCGGCGCGGTCGGCGTAGAGTCCCATCAACCATCCGCCGATCGGACGCATCAGGAAGCCCACGGCGAAAATCGCGGCGGTGTTGAGCAATTGGGCAGTGGTGTCACCCTTGGGGAAGAAGACTTTGGCGAAGTACAACGAGAAAGCGGCGTAGACGTACCAGTCATACCACTCGACCATGTTGCCGACCGAACCGCTGAAGATCGATTTGATCCGGCTGGCGGTGGTTCTTTCACGGGCGGGCACGGCAGCCGACCCGAGGGGCAGGGCGTTGGAGTTATCCATTGAAGGATCCTTCGTTTAATTGTTTTTGTGGAGCGCGTAGGAACGCAGCCTGAATGGGCTATAGCAGGAGCTGTGCCATGTGGCGCAGGGCCGGTCTAGAGGGGTTTGACGTATGGGGTTGAGCGGAAATCCGCCTATCCTGGATGGAGGGTAAGCGGGAATCCGCTGATTCGGCGGTGCATGGACTGGCCTCTTCGCGAGCAGGCTCGCTCCCACACTGGATCTTCAGTGGACAAACAGGCTGCATGCGACCCCAATCCCCTGTGGGAGCGGGCTTGCTCGCGAAAGCGCTGGGTCAGTTCGAGTGAGGGTGAGTGCGAAGCCGCCATCGCGAGCAGGCTCGCTCCCACACTGGATCTTCAGTGGACAAACAAGCTGCATCCGGCCCTAATCCCCTGTGGGAGCGAGCCTGCTCGCGATGGGGCCAATACAGGCGGCACAACTCTCAGTTGCCCTGCAAAAACATTTCCCGACTCAACCCATGCCGCTGCATCTTTTCGTTGAAGGTGCGGCGTGGCAGTTGCAGTTCTTCGAGCACGGCTTTCACATCGCCTTTGTGTCGCATCAGGGCAGCGCGCAGGCACTGGGCTTCGAAGGCTTCTTGCTGGGCGGCGAGGGACTGGCCGGGGTCCGTCTCCAGCGTGTGGGAATGATCCAGCCCCAGCAACTGGCGCTCGGCGACGTTCGCCAGTTCGCGCACGTTGCCCGGCCAGTCGTGGCTCAGCAGATGACTCAATTGCGGGCCGCTCAACGGTGCGGCAGGGCGGCCCAGGCGTTCGGCGGCGTTGTGGGTGAAATGCTCGAATAGCAAGGGGATGTCCTCGCGCCGTTCACGCAACGGCGGCAGGCGCAGTTCGGCGATGTTCAGGCGATAAGCCAGGTCTTCGCGAAAGCGCCCGGCCCGGGCTTCGTCCAGCAGGTCGGGTTTGGTCGCGGCGATGATGCGCAGGTCCACCGCAATGCTCTGGTTGGAGCCCAGGCGTTCGAGTTTCTGCTCCTGCAAGACCCGTAGGAGCTTGACCTGCTGGGCCAGGGGCATGCTCTCGATTTCATCGAGAAACAGCGTGCCGCCATGGGCATACTCGAGCTTGCCGATGCGCTTGCCCTGGGCGCCGGTAAAGGCCCCGCTTTCATGGCCGAACAGTTCCGCCTCGAACAGCGCTTCGGGGATGGCGGCGCAATTCAATGCCACGAAGGGTTTGTCCGCCCGGGGGCCGAAGTCGTGCAGGCACCGGGCGACCAGTTCCTTGCCGCTGCCGGTTTCGCCGCGGATCAATACATTGACCGGCAGGGCCGCCAGGTCCAATACCTGGCGTCGCAGGTTTTGCAGCGCCCGGGAAACCCCTAGCAGCGTCCCGTCGAGTCGGGCCCTGGCGTCGGCCTGTTCATGCAGCCGGCGGTTCTCCAGCACCAGCGAGCGCTTGTCCAGGGCGCGGCGCAGGCTGCCCAGCAGGGCTTCGGGACTGAAGGGTTTCTCCAGGAAGTCGTAGGCCCCATCGCGCATGGCTTCCACGGCCATCGGCACGTCGCCGTGGCCGGTCAGCAGGATCACCGGCAGATCCGCGTCGCGCCGGCGCACTTCGGCCAGCAGCTCCAGGCCGCTGAGCCCGGGCATGCGCACGTCGCTGAGGATCACCCCCGGATAATGCGCCGGCAATGCCGCCAGGCATTCCTCGGCGCGGCTGAACAACTGCACCTGGAAACCCGACAGACTCAGCCATTGTTCGACGGCACTGCGGATAGTGCCTTCGTCATCGACGACCATTACAGAGTCAAGCATGCAAGCGGGTCTCCTGATCGATGGGCAACGCCACGCAGAATACGGCGCCACCTTCGTGATTGTCTGCCGTCAGTCGCCCGCCGGACTCATGGATGATGGCAAACGAAACCGCCAATCCCAGGCCCAGGCC
Organism: Pseudomonas corrugata; assembly: GCF_001269905.1. Taxonomy (GTDB): domain Bacteria; phylum Pseudomonadota; class Gammaproteobacteria; order Pseudomonadales; family Pseudomonadaceae; genus Aquipseudomonas; species Aquipseudomonas corrugata. The sequence goes on from NZ_LHVK01000008.1 coordinate 269,516, forward strand.
ATCGCCCACCGCCTTGGTGGTAAAGAACGGATCAAAGACCTGGGCCAGGTGTTCCTCGGCAATCCCGGTGCCGCTGTCACTGACCGTCAGGCGCCACAGTAGCTCATCGGCTTCCAGGCGTACTTCCAGCTGTTTCAGGGGTTGGCCGGCCATGGCATCGAGGGCATTGCGCAACAGGTTGATCAGTACCTGTTCGAGGCGGATCGCATCGCCACGTACCCACGCCGGACGGGTCAGGTGCAACACGGTACTGACCTGTTCGTCCCGCAGGCGAGCGTCCAGCAGTTGCAGGGCCTGATCCACCACCGCCGCCAGGTCCAGGCGTTCGCGCAGGCCGCTGGGACTCTTGCGGGCAAACGTTTTCAGGTGACCGGTGAGAGCGGCCATGCGGGTCAGCATGTCGTCCACCGGTTTGAGCGCCTTGTAGGCATCGTCGACCCGGCCGTGATCCAGCAGCAGGCGCAGGGTTGCCAATTGCATGCGCTGGGCAGTCAGCGGCTGGTTGATTTCATGGGCCAGGGCCGCCGACATCTGCCCCAGCGCCGCCAGTTTGGCCGACTGCACCAGTCCTTCCTGGGCGGTACGCAACTCCCGGGTCCGCTCCTCCACCAGGCGTTCGAGCTCTGCGCGGCTGCGTTGACGCAGCTTCGCCAGGCGCCAGCGCTGGTTGAGGAACAGCAGCAGGAACACCAGCGCCAGCCATGATCCGGCGGCGGCGAGCCCGGCGTTGCGGCGATCTTCGAAAGCGATCTGCGGGCGCCGCAGCAAATGCAGGGTCCAACCTTCGGCCGTCAGGGGCAGGGACTCCCACAGGTAGTCCGCCGGGCCATCAGGGGCATCGACCCGGGCCAACTGACTGTGGTCGTCAAAACGCCGCAACGCTTCGTAGCCCAAGGGTTGCAGAGGTTGCTTGTCGTATTGGCGGGTGGCCTTGAGCTCGGCACGGTCGCTGTCGGTCAGGGGTTGCAGATGGCGATAGCGCCAGCCTGGCCGGTTGGCGATGAACACGATGCCCCGGCCATCGCTGACCAACAGGGTGTCGCTGCCCTGGCGCCATTCACGTTCAAGCTCCGGAAATTCGAGCTTCACCACCATCGCCCCCAGAAACTCGCCGTTGTCCCCGATCACCGCGCTGGACAGGAAATAACCCGGAATGCCGCTGGTCACACCCACCGCATAGAAACGCCCGGTGCCCTGGGTCCGGGTCTGGAGGAAATAGGGCCGGAAGCCATAGTTGTGCCCGACGTAACTGCTGGGCAGGCGCCAGTTGCTGGCCGCCACGGCCAGGCCGGTGCGGTCGAGCAACTCCAAGGTCGAGGAATGCGCGGTATCGTTGATTTTCTCCAGTTTGCGATTCAGCGCGTCCTGTTGCGTCGCACTGACCGGTCCTGCCAGGGCCGACCGCAACTCCGGGTCCAGGGCCAGGACGGCGGGCAGGGCGCGATAGCGATCGATCAGGGTATGCAGGGAGTTGGCGTACAACGCCAGTTGCTGGTTCGCACGGCTGGCATCTTCCTCCAGCGCCTGGCGCTCGGCATGGCGCACGGCCAGTGTGGCGGCGCCGACGGCACCGGCGAGGATCAGCACAATGGCAACGGAAAGACGCAAGGGGCGAGGCATTGCGAGCATGTGAGCGCTTCAAGGGCGGACGGGACAGGCACCATAGCATGCCGCCCGCGTGTCGTAATGCGCCCGGTGCCGGGTTATCGAAGCGCTTTTTGTGTCTGTCTCAGTTGGCCGATGGTGGCCTCCATTTCCCTGCGCAGGCCTCGCCGTGTGATGCCGTTGGAAGGGCCGAACATCTTGCTCAATGGCCGGTAGGTATCGATCGCTTCAACCCCCGCCTCGTCGAATAAAGTATCGACATAGTCCATTTGCAGGTTCAGTACGTTGATCATGTCGTTGATGTATGTATCTGCCCGGGTCAGCTTTTCTTCGGAAAGGGTCTGGCTCGCCTTGCCGATTTCATGAATGATTTCAATCGTGCCTGCGACGGCGTTGACCACCGCTCCGATTTCGTTGGCGGCAGTATTTCCCGTGGCTTTCAGGGCTGCCTTGGTGCCTGTGACCGTCGCTTCCTTACCCAACTTCAAGACGTTTTTTTGGGTCGGGGCATACGTCGCTTCGATCAGATGCCGGGCTTTGATCTGTGCGTAGGAGGAAAAGTCCATGGTCCTGTATTCGCCTTTCCTCACGATTCGGTCAGGGTCCAGTTTGCGGGATTTGAAATTCACAGCCGAGCTCAGGCTCAGCCTTTCCAGGGCGTAGTCCAGGCCAACGCTCACGGCTTTGCTGGTCACGAACCCCAACGCGGCACCCATGATGACGCCCGGGGGACCTGCGGCACTGCCCAACGCCGCGCTCCCGATTCCCACCGCCACGCCCATGCCATAGCTGACGACCTGGGCGCCCACGTGAGCGCCGATACGTAGCGCGGCGGATTGGGCGTGGTCCGCCGCCGAGCGATGGTTGGCCAGTTGGGATTGCGCTTCGCTGGCCCTGCGTGCTGTCAGTTTCATGATGTAAATGAATTTCTCGACCTCCCTGTTCAGTCGGGAAAGAGTCTTCCAGCGCTGCAATTGAGTCGCGGCCAGGGCTTTCCTGGCATCTCGCTGGGCGGGCGTCTCCAGCATCAGTCCGCTGAAATCGGTGAAGATGATCGGGTTGTTCCCGACGAACCCATAAAGATTCAATCCATCCAGGTCTCCCGCCGGATCCGAACTGACCCAGCGTTGCAGCCACGGCGCGTAATAGCGTGCGCCGTAATAATACAGACCGCTGGCGTCCATCTCCTGACCTGAATAGCGGAGCGTCTTGTAACCGGCTTCCACCTCGGAGCGGGCGGCGTACCAGGCCGTTCCGCCGAAAGGATAGTAGTGCTCCAGGCTGATCAGTGCGGCGTTGCGGTCCAGTTCCAGCGCACTGGAACCCAGGTGGTCATCGAGGCTGTAGCGCAGTTGATCGGCTTCGATACCGCTGGGTTGACCGGTTTCCCAGTGCAGGCAACGGACCTGGCCGTGGGTCAACAGACAGGTGATTACGTGCAGTTCTTCGCCGTTGGGGGCCAGGCGGATTTCAAGGCCTGGCAGGTAGCGTGTCTCGTGGCGAGTGCCTGCGCGGGTGCGGGTCTTGCTGACCCGTTCACCCTGGCTATAGAGGTATGTTTCCTCATCGTCGGACAAACCGTTGTCGCGTTTAAGCAGTGTGACCTTACTGAGTTGGTCGCGGGCATCCCACACCAAAGGCTGTGCGCCGCGTTGTAAATGCAGCTGGTTACCATGAGCATCGAACAACGTCTCGAAAACCGGCTCAGGGTCGCCTTCGGCCCAGCGTACTCCCCGGTTGCTGTGGGGGGAAATCCGTAGCGTCTGGGTGTGATTGTTGCCTGTACGAACATGACGCAGACGGGTCAGATTGTTACCGGTGTCGTAGTCATAGAATTGGGTGTAGTTGAAGCGACGTCCAGGGTCGATGGGAATGAACGGTTGTGGGAGCCCGGGTTGCAGATGCGGTATGTCCCCCTCCAGGCCACTGGCGCTGGCCAAGCGGTAGAGCGAGTCGTAGGTGAAGTCGCGATGCCCGTCCACGCGCTGGTTGGCGCAGTACACAGTGGCAACGCTGAGGTCATCGATGCGCAACACGTTGCCCACGGGGTCGTAGAAGTAGGCAAGGTTCTGGCACAAGGCTGCGTCGGTTTTTCCAGTCTTCACGGTGCTCAGCAGATCGTTGGCCGGGTCATAGGTCCAGCGCGTGATTACCCCATTGGCAGTGTCCTGCCGCTCGACCTGGCCGGCCGCGTTGTAGTGGGCGTCCAGCAGAATCTGTTGCGCGCGAGCATGCCCCTTGAGTTGCAAGTCCACCCGTTTGAGCTGCCCGCAGATGTCCAGTTGCAGAGACTGCCGGTGGCCGCCGGCGTCGGCCCGGCCTATCGGTGTACCGAGGGCGTCGTAGGTCAGCTCGGTGATGTAGTCAGTGGCGTCGGCAAAGCGGCGTACCTGACGCAAGGACTCGCCCGACAGGCCATAACTGTCCAACAGCACGACCCCCGATGGGTCGATCTGCTCAAGTAATTCTCCGCGCCGGTTATGATCAGCGTCTGCCGTGGCGTCGGCGTAGATGAAAGTATCGGTTTCGGGCTCTGCCTGGCTGTGCTCCTCAAGGAGCAGCGGGCGCAATCGAGGGTCGTAAGTGATGCGCCAATTATTGCCGCGTTCATTCCACAGTTGCAGGATCTCACCTGCCAGGCCCGGTAATACCAGGCGCCACCCGGCATCGACGCTGTCGGAGCGTAACGAGCTGCCTATCAGGGTGTACAGGCTGGCCTGGTTGGCTTTGGGCGCCTGGTCGAAAAGACGTGGGTCCCACTGCTCCAGCAGGTGGCCGGCGGCGTTATAGCGCTGGCGGGATATCAATGCGGTGGCGGAGGTTGCAACCTCACTGCGCAAATAGACAGTCTGCCGTGCCGGCAAGCCGCGCCCGTCGATGGCAACGACGTTTGGAGTACGGTAATGGACGGAGCTCATCGGTCGACGGCCTCCAGGGATGCGTCGTTTCGATCCTTAATCGAGGTCGGGTACTGAGAGGGCAATATACCCATGAAAAGACAGCGCCGAACCTGTCAGGTCTGACAGGTCACCGGGGCAAACCGGCCCATTGCGTCATCCTTTTGTGCCCTTGGTACGGGACTGCTTCAACAGGTACTGATTGTCCGTGGTGCTCATCTCTTTGTACCAGGTCATGCCTGTTTGCGCCCGATCGATGTAGTCCAGCGTGACCTGGGTTTTTCTCTGCAGGACCGAATGGTGGATCGGTGCCAGGGCTTGCCGTGGTGTCATGTAGTTGACGTTGGGCAACAAGTCGCCTGGATAGACCACCGATTGACCCAGGGTTTTGAAAGAGGCGTCCGTCGCACGCCAACGCTGTTCCACGGTGCTTTTCCATTCAGCGAGCATGGCATCGATCTTCTGGATTTTCATGGGGGTCAGCCCCATCTTGATGTCCTCGGCTTCCTGTGCCCGAACGCCCAGTTTCAGCAGATTGATGCCGGGTACCACCGAGCCTACGACTCGATTCAGGAAAAAACTCGAAAACTCCTGGACCGAGGCGCCCATGGAGTCGTCCCGAGCGAGCCCTAACCGGCTATCGATTGCCTTGATCGACATGGTCGACGTCTGCGGGATGAGCGGCCGCAACAGGCGGGCCGTCGGGAGGCTGGTTTCGGCTGTCACCTCAGCGATATCGGCGCCTATATTTCCACCGGTGAGGCCACCGGCGTAAGGGATTTCATTGAGCAATGGAACCACTGAACCCAACCCTTCCGCTCCTACGTAGCCACCCGAAAAACCGACCACGGCACCGAGGGTTTCACCCGCCAGGTTTTTCAACATCTCCTTACCGATGTTCGTCTTGTGGATGATGTTGTCGATCTGCGCCAGCGCCGTTGCGGATTCCTTCCCGAGTTCCGAAATGAAATCCGAATAGTTCAGGATCTGCCACTGGATTCTGTTCGTTCCGCTGTCCACATAGCACAATGGGTTGTTGCCCAGGAACGCATACAGATTCAACCCATCCACATCTCCCGCCGGATCGGCGGCAATCCAGCGCTGCAGCCACGGTGCGTAGTACCGTTCGTTGTAGGCATACAAACCGCCGACGTCCATTTCGCGACCCGAATAGCGCTGGGTCTTGTACCCGACTTCCAGTGCCGATCGTGCGCTCATCCATGCCGTCGCGCCGAACGGGTAATAGCCTTCGTGGCTGATCAACCGGGCTTGCTGGTCAAGTTCCATCAGGCTCGAACCCAGATGATCCTGCAGGCTGTAGCGCAGTTGGTCGTCGGCAATCCCGACCGGCTTGCCGGTAACCCAGTGCAGGCAGCGTACGTTGACGGGCCCGGCGGCGATCAGGATGACGTGCAACTCCTCGCCTGAGTCGCGCGTGCGGATTTCCAGATCAGGCAGGTAGTGCACCGCGTGGAAATGACGGGTGGTTCCGGCGTAGGCGTCGTGGCGTTTATAGACCCGCAGCCCCTGGCTGTAGTGGTAGAGTTCTTCGTCGTCGGGGGCGGCGTCACGCTTGACCAGTGTTACGGTCGTCAGCTGGTCACGGGCGTTCCATTCCAGGTCCCGGCCGGGTTGCAGTGCCTGGAGGTTGCCATGACGGTCGTACAGCGCATCGAACGACGGCGCGGGATCACCCGGCTCCCAGCGCGTGCCCCGGTTGCTGTGCGGGTCGATGAACATCTGGCGGGTGTGGCTGGCGCCGTCGCGTGCATGGTGGAGTTTGACCAGATTGCCGCCATGATCATATTCGTAGGTTTGTACGTAGTTGCGCCGGTCATTGGGGTCGGTCGGCTGCGGGAGGGCGGGATTGTCCGATGGCGGGCCATCGTCGTACCCACTGGCGCTGAGCAGGCGATACAGCGAGTCATAGCTGAAGCCGCGATGGCCGTCGACCCGCTGGTTGGCGAAATGACTGGGCCTGAAGGCCTGATCGAGGATATGAATGATGTTACCTGCCGGGTCATACGCGTATTCGAAATCCTGCAGGGTCACCTGGTCACTCAGCGTCCATTGACGCTGCAAGCGCGCATCGGCTGGATCGTAGCGCCAGTGGCTGACCGTGCCATTGCTGATCCGCTGTTCGATAATCTGCCCTGCGGCGTTGTAGTGCGCACTCTCCAGGATCGGTAGCCATTCGGCCTGCCCCACGAGTTGCAATTGGGCCTGTGCAAGCTGTCCGGCCAGGTCGTAGCGCCATCGTTTGCGATGCAGGCCGGCGTCGGTCTGCTCCAGGACGGCGCCCAGCGGATCGTAGAGGTAGCGGCTGGTAAAGGCTTTGCCATCCTCGAACATGCGTGTTTCGCGCAGCGGTCGGCCGAGCAGGCCGTAGCTGTCCAGGTGCAGGCTGCCCGAAGGGTCGGTCTGTTCGAACAAGCGCCCGCGCAGGTTGTGACCGGCATCCGCCGTACTGTCGCCATAGGTGAAGGTATCCACATCGGCTTGGCCGTTCTCCTCCAGTACTACTAGCCGCAGTTGCCCATCGTGCCGCGTGCGCCAGTGGCTGCCGCGTTCGTCCCAGCGCTGCAGGACCTCACCCGCCAGGCCCGGTAGAACCAGGCGCCAACCCGCATCGACGCTGTCGGTGCGTAAAGGATGCCCGTTCATGGCATGGCGGGTGGCCTGGTTGGGTTTGGGCGCATTCTCGAACAGGCGTGCATCCCATTGCTCGACGAGTCGGCCGGCGGCGTCGTGGCGGCGTCGGGATATCAGTGCCCTGGCCGGGGTCGAGACCTGGTTGCGCAAATAAACGATCTGCCGCGCCGGCAGGCCACGACCATCGACGACGATCAGATCTGGTGTACGCGAGTACACAGTGCTCATGGCGTGGCTTGCCTGCGCATGTTTCAGACCCCTGGATCCGTATCGTTGTAATCGAAGTCGCATTGGTACCAGGGATGATAGACATGCCAGGCTTCGTGTCCCTTGGCGTTGATGACCTTGACCAGGCGCCCTGGCGGATCGTAGAACTGCTGGTCGTGATAACCATGTACGCGCAGCGAAGCGTCGTTGATGTAGCGCCAGGCATCGGCGAAATAGGGCCGGTAGACCCGCGTCACCAAACCCTTGTTGTCGTACTCGACCCGCTCGCTCACACGCCAGCGCCGTTCGGCCAGGTGCTGGAGCGGCTGCCCGTCCTGCAACACCAGCGAACCGTCTTCGGCCACAGCATAGGCTTGCCCGGGTTCCACCCGCTGTTTGCTTTGCAGGGCACGACCGAATCCGTCGACGGCATTGATGGTGATGCGGATCTGTTGCAACGGATCGTCCGGGTAACGATCGGCGTTCAGCATGACGCTGTGGACCGGCTCCCGGGGCGCTGCCTGTATCAGCACCCGCAGGAGTTCCTGGGCGGCGCTGCGTTCGGTCAGATGTGCCAGGCGGGTGCGCGTCGAGGCACGGATGTGGCCATCGGGCAGCAGGTAGCGCTCGCTGATCCACTCGTCACGCTGCGCGGGAAGTACCAGGGCGAGATCGAGCGACCCCATCCAACTGAGCGTGTCGATGCGTACGGCACTGGCGATCCGGCCCAGGGTGAGTTCCGGATGGTCGATGGCATGACCAGGTGTCAGGTCTGCGGGCGGTTGGTAGGTGACAATATCGTCGAAGCCTGCCGGAGCGCCGCTCTCGGTGCCATGAAAGGTCACGCCCAGCGGAGCGCCCGCCGGACCGTGGAGGGCCTGCTGGATATTGTCATTGGCATCGACGATCTTGCGCGGCAATAACGCGTGGTAATCGTACTCGACCCGGGTCGTACAACCGTCCGGCAAGATCACGGCGGTGGTCATCAAGTGGTAAGGGTCGTGTTCGACGGTGGTCACCCCGTGGCTTTGGGTTTCTTGCAGGGTCGTCAGTTGGAAAAAACCTCCGAGGGGTTCGTAGGTCGCAAACCCGACTTTCCTGGACCAGAGATTTTCGCGGTCGTCCTCATCCGGGTCGTCCGGTAGAAACAGCTTCATGGGCTCAAAGCCGATGGTTTCCAACTGCTCGCGAATGTCGAAGGGGGGAGGCAGGTCGTCATAGGCTTGCAGCGCATGCTTGTCGAATTCGGCCACCTCCAGTGGGCCGCGTAGTGCCTGGAAGGCAATGTCGTCGTGTTCGTCCAACAGGTAGTTCTGTTCCTGGAGCGCGATCAATTGCCGGGCGGCGTTCCATTGCGCTGAGTCTTGATGTTCGATGAAGCTTTCATAGCTGACCTGCCGGGGGTTGAGCCCCAACGGCAGCTCACCTTTTGAACGTTGCAACCCGTTGGCCCTGGAGCGCCATGGCAGGCCCAGCCGCTGGCGCAGCCTGTCGTCATCGATCAGGTGCAGATGCTCGGCGCGTTTCTCGACGATGTGGAATACCTGTTGCTGGTCGTCATGGGCGTCGCGCCACCAGCCGTTCTCGTCATCATCGTCGAAGGGCGGTGGGTCGAAGGCGGTGAGGCGTCGGGCGTAGTGGACGAGGAAACCGTGGATAAGCTGGCCGAACTGGTTCCACTTCAGGTTGAGGGCGTGCTGGATTTGCGGGTCGTCGATAAAGCCGTCGTATTGACAGGTGATCGTCTCCAGTTCCAGCACCAGCAGGCTCTTGTGGTGGACATGGGGATGGCGCAGCAGGTAGCGCTGTTGGGTCACGGTGTAAGGCCCGACGGTGTCTGTCGGTTCGGCGGGGTGGGTTTCGGTGCGCAGTACATGGCCGCCCAGGGCATAGGCCATTTCCCGCGCGGTATCCGGGTCGGGGCTGATGATCTCGTTGGCTTCGTCGCTTTCATGGAAACGGGTCAGCAGTGTCGGGCCCAGCGGCACCGCATCGGTGTCGCCAGCGAAACAGTCCTTGAGGGGTTGATCGACGGTGCGGCCGGTGTGAAACCAGGTCTTGACCAGCACCGGTGCGGTGAAGCCGGTTGGCGTCTGGCCTTCGGGCACTTCGCTGTCGACCTGGTACAGCCGGCCGAAGCCCCTGAACTCCCGGTGGTGGCTGTCATAGTCGCCTTCGAGGTAAGTGAAGTGTTGGGTCAGGCAATTACCGGTGATTTCGTCGAGTTGTTGTTGGTGCGCCACCAGCGGCAGGGCCAGGGGCAGATAGCACGTTGGCGGTTCCTGGTTGGCCAGGCGTTGCTGCTTTTCATCCAGCCAGTACTGCGCACTGCTGCGATAGGTCAGGGTGCTGCTGCAACCCATGTTGTTGTTCATGGCCTTGAGCAGATAGGGGCGGGCCGCGACGAAGTCATAGCGCCAGTGCCCGGGCTTCATGTCGGGCGTCATGTGCGGCTTGCTCAGGATCAGGCTGGCGCAACCCAGGCCCTGCAGGTCGGCCAGGGTAACCTGGCACAGATTGTCGTACCGCACGCCTTCGGGCCATGGCACCTGCACAGGTGCCTGTTCAAGACCATTGCCGCCGCGGTTGAGGTAGATCTCGAAGCACTCGCTCCTGAGGTAGATCAGCGCCGGTGCCCCGGACCCGTCCAGGTCGGCGATGCGGACCCGGTCGGCGTCGAACTGGCTGTAACTGAAGGGCAGGGCACTCATGACAAAGCCTTCGCCGAAACGCCCGCGGCCCAGGCTCGGCCAGCACTTGATCTCGTTGCAGCGGATGCGACACAGATCGGTACTGTCGCTGCCCAGCAAATTACCGAACATCACCACCTCGCTGTGCAGGTCGCTGAACAAGGGCAGGGCGCTGTCCGGTTCATGGGGTACATTCACCCCCGGGGCAAACCCTTCCTCGCGGAGGTTGGCGTACAGCCGCACACTCTTGGGACCGATCATGGCCAGGGAGCGCAAACCGTCACCGTTCAGATCGCCCAATTGCGCGGACGGGTGCAGGAACTCCGTCGGGAAACGCTTGAAGTCCGTGAAAGTGGACCAGCTGCGGTCCGGGTTGAGGGTGTAGAAACCGCTCATGCCGGGCTGGATGATGAGCCAATTGAGGCGCCCCCTGCCCGTCAGGTCGGTCAGCACTTGCAACACCGTCGGGTTGTCGGCGGCCACCGGCATGTTCTCCAGGCGTGACCATGGACCGTAGGTGATTTTGTCGTCGTCCTCGCCGCGTTCCGGTTCACGGTAATACCAGCCATGGGTGTAGCGACACAGGAAACCCGGAACGCCCTCGCCATACAGGTCGACACAGTGATAGTGCCTGCCGTCTTCAGCGGCGGGCATCGTCTGCAATTCACAGAACGGCTCTGGTGCCGGATTGAGCTCGAAACCGTTGTAGTGCAGTTCGACGGGGGGACGGTATTCGACCCGGCCTGCGGCGTCCCAGTCGTGATAATGGGCAGCGGTCAGCAAGTTGTAGTCCAGTGCGGTGACGCTGTACTCCAGCACCAAGCGCGTGACCAGCGCCGGTTCGGTGCCCGCTTCGGCGGGGAAGTGGTGGAACATCAGTACCTGCTGGCACAGGCGCCGCGTGCCGATTTCGAAGCCGTACCGGTAGCCGTGGATCGGGTCGCTGCGCAGTAGCCATGGGGTTCCTTCAGGAACGTGCCACGCCGGTTTCTGCGCAAGATCGAGAGTGCGCTGTCCATAGTCGAACAGCAGATGGAAGTGCCAGTGTCTGCTTGTCGGATCGTCCTCTTCGAAACAGTAGAAGCTGTCGCTGGCCGTGGCGTTGCCGTAGCACACCCGTCGCAGGTAGCGCTGGGCGCGATAGTCATGGGGCCCGTCGAACGGGCCGGGATCGGCTTCGTATTCATAGAAGATGTGCTCGCCTGACGGGCCAAGTTCTTCGAGCAACAACCATTCGGCGATGCGGGCGGGCTCTTGCGGATCGGTGTCGGCAACGGGGGCGGTGATGCGCGACACTTCGCTGTTGCCGTAGCAATACAGATGGCCGTTGCTGCCCTGGACCCGCCAGAACGGCGCCTGGCCATCGTCGGGGCTCCAGAGCTCATACACATCGAATGCGCTTTCGATTCTGGGGTAATAGCGCACCACCGAGCAGGCCCGGCTACCGGGACCTGGGAGTGTACGAATGACCGGTACGCCGTCGTTGAACTCGGGCCAGCGCTCAACCCCGTCGGCGTCGATCATCACATCGTCATCGCTATAGTGCGGAACGCCCTCGCTGGTGCGGCGAGCGATGCTGGCGAGGGACAACTGCATGCCGATGCCGAAGGTGCCGTTGCCACTCTGGCTGTTGTAGTGCAACGCCAGGGCCGGTGTCAGATGGCGGGCGCTGGAAAGAGGCAAGGGCAATTCGAAAGAGGCCGCCCCCTGCGTGCCGACAGGGCCGATCCGGCTGCCCATCGTGGCAATGGATGCGCTGTTGGCAATGGTGGGGGGCACAATCTGGAGGGGCGCTTGTTCTGCCATCGGGGGATCTTCTCGTTAGGCAATGTCAGGGAATACCCGGCTGAACATGAGGATGCCAAGAGATGACCGATGGGTAACCTGTCAGATCCGACAGGTGCGTGGGCAGGCCGATAAGTGGTAGGCGTTCCAGCACAACAAAAAAAGGCCGGTGGGCTTGTCGCCCACCGGCCTTTCTACGGTGCGAAAGTGCGCGTTACTGCACTTCTACCGCCAGGCTGTCACTGATCTTCTTCTGCCAGATGGCCGGGCCGGTGATGTGCACCGACTCGCCCTGGCTGTCGACCGCAACGGTCACCGGCATGTCCTTGACCTCGAACTCGTAGATCGCTTCCATGCCCAGTTCGGCGAATGCCAGGACCTTGGATTTACGGATCGCTTGAGCCACCAGGTACGCGGCACCGCCAACGGCCATCAGGTAGACGGCCTTGTTGTCTTTGATCGCTTCGATAGCGGTCGGGCCGCGCTCGGATTTACCGATCATGCCCAGCAGGCCGGTCTGTTCGAGGATCTGGCGGGTGAACTTGTCCATCCGCGTGGCGGTGGTCGGACCGGCTGGGCCAACCACTTCGTCGCCTACCGGGTCGACCGGGCCGACGTAATAGATGAAGCGACCCTTGAGGTCTACCGGCAGGGTTTCACCCTTGTTCAGCATCTCGACCATGCGCTTGTGCGCTGCGTCGCGACCGGTGAGCATCTTGCCGTTGAGCAGTACGGTTTCGCCCGGCTTCCAGCTCTGCACTTCTTCCGGGGTCAGGGTGTCGAGGTTCACGCGACGAGCCGACGGGCCGGCTTCCCAGACGATTTCCGGGTAGGCATCCAGCGGTGGCGCTTGCAGCTCAGCCGGGCCTGTGCCGTCCAGCACGAAGTGGGCGTGACGGGTGGCGGCGCAGTTGGGGATCATGCACACCGGCAGGGAGGCGGCGTGGGTCGGGTAATCCATGATCTTCACGTCGAGCACGGTGGTCAGGCCACCCAGGCCCTGGGCACCGATGCCCAGTTGGTTGACCTTCTCGAACAGCTCCAGGCGCATCTCTTCGATACGGTTCTGCGGACCGCGGGCCTTGAGCTCATGAATGTCGATGGATTCCATCAGCACTTCCTTGGCCATGACCGCGGCTTTCTCGGCGGTGCCGCCGATGCCGATGCCGAGCATGCCCGGTGGGCACCAGCCGGCACCCATGGTCGGAACGGTCTTGAGTACCCAGTCGACGATGGAGTCGGACGGGTTGAGCATGGCCATTTTCGACTTGTTCTCGGAGCCGCCGCCCTTGGCCGCCACATCCACTTCCACGGTGTTGCCCGGGACGATGGAGTAGTGGATGACCGCAGGGGTGTTGTCCTTGGTGTTTTTGCGTGCACCCGCCGGGTCGGCGAGGATGGAAGCGCGCAAGACGTTTTCCGGCAGATTGTAGGCGCGACGCACGCCTTCGTTGATCATGTCGTCCAGGCTCATGGTCGCACCGTCCCAGCGCACGTCCATGCCCACTCGTACGAACACGGTCACAATGCCGGTGTCCTGACAGATCGGCCGATGGCCGGTGGCGCACATGCGCGAGTTGATCAGGATCTGCGCCATGGAGTCACGGGCCGCTGGCGACTCTTCGCGCAGGTAGGCTTCGTGCATCGCCTGGATGAAGTCCACGGGGTGGTAATAGGAAATGAACTGCAGGGCGTCGGCAACGCTCTGAATCAGGTCGTCTTGCTTGATCACGGTCATGAGTCGCGCTCCTCTCTAAGACGGGAACATTCAATAAGGTACCGCTCGTTTGGGTGCATCGGTCGACGGGCGGCACCTCTTAAGACACGCCGGGCATGCTGGCGCGACGCTAAAAAGGCGCGGCAGTATATCGCAGGCGGGCATCCTGTGGGAGCAAGCAGCCCCTGTGGCGAGGGGATTTATCCCCGCTGGGCTGCGAAGCAGACCGAAAAGCTGCTGCTGCGGTGTGTCAGGTTAATGTGTACCTATCATTTAGGGCCACTTCGCGCCCCAGCGGGGATAAATCCCCTCGCCACAGATAAATCCCTCAGCACAAGGGGGGGCGTCGAGCAAGAAACACTGCGTCAATATAGGCCATTGCTTTGACGCCATTTTTCTGCTCCAGAATTGAATGGTCATTTGTCCTACACGCCACTAAAGTGGCGTCTGGCCTGTAGCGTAGGACGCCTCCTGTCAGTTTCCTTTCCCATGGTGAGTCAACGATTGACCCATAACGCCATTCAACGTCTCCTGCTCAAACGCTTCGCCCTGGCGGCCGCGACTTACGCGCTGGCGCTGGTATTGTTGTGGCTGGCATTTTTCAGTGGGCATTACCTCGACTCGTTACGCGGCGTCATCATCGGCAGCGCCTTGGTGGTGCTGTGTCAGGGTGCCTTGTTCGCAGTGTTTATCAGTGGTCGCAACCTGCGTTTTGCCGACCCCAGTCTCACCGAAGCGCAAGTCCTGATCGGCCTGGGCTGGCAGACCTGGATGATGGGACATCTGGACCAGGCCCGGGGCCTGTTCCTGGTGTTCTATGTACTGATCCTGCTGTTCGGGCTGTTCCACCTGTCCCGCCGGGCTTTTGTGCGTTGCGCGATGCTGGTGTTCTTCAGTTTCACCGGCCTCACCCTTTGGGACGCCTGGTTTTTCCGGCTTTCCGACCCCACGCTGGCCGGCTTGCAGGTGTGCGTGCTGTTTATCGTGCTGGTCTGGCTGGTGCTTTACGCCCGCTATGTCCAGACGTCGCGCCAACGCATGCGTCAACGGCGGTTTGCCTTGCAGGCGCACCAGGACACCCTGCGCGGCATGATGCGCCAGCTTGAAGACCTGGTGGCGACCGATGAACTGACCGGCCTGTTCAATCGCCGGCATTTCCTGCGCCTGGCGTCCCGTGAACTCAACACCCTCAAGCCGGACATGGCCCATGGCCTGGCCTTGATCGATCTTGACCATTTCAAGCGCATCAACGACCTGCACGGCCATGCTGCCGGCGATCAGGTGCTTCAGGCTTTCGCCAGCGTTGCCACGGCCTGCCTGCGCGAAGGCGACGTGCTGGCGCGCTATGGCGGCGAAGAATTCGTCATGCTCCTGCCCGCCTGTGACCCCGTGCGCCTGACCGCTTGTTGCGAGCGGTTGCGCCTGGCGTTTGCCGCCGTCGAGTTGACCGGTTTGCGAGTGGGAGCTCTCAGCCTGTCGGCGGGCATGACGCTGTTGGAGATGGACGATGACCTGGACAGCGCATTGCAACGTGCCGACCAGGCCTTGTACCGTGCCAAGCGAGACGGCCGTAATCGGTGTGCCGCCGCCTGGGAGAATGTCGATGCCTGAACTGACGGTCGCCGGCCGGCAATGGACGGTCGCGCCGGGCAGTAACTTGCTGGACGCGTTGAATCAGTCCGGGGTGCCTGTGCCCTACAGTTGTCGCGCCGGCAGTTGTCACGCCTGCCTGGTGCAATGCTCCGGCGGCGATGTGCGCGACGCTCGGCCCGATGCCTTGAGCCCGGCACAGCGCGATCAGGGCTGGCGGCTGGCCTGCCAATGCCAGGTGGTCGAAGATGTGCAGATCCATACGTTCGATCCGCAACGTGACGGTCAGGCTGCCCAGGTGGTGGCGGCGGACTGGTTGGGCCCCGACGTGCTGCGTTTGCGCGTCACCCCTGAACGGGCGTTGCGCTACCAGGCCGGGCAGCACCTGGTGTTGTGGCTCGGCGACGTCGCCCGGCCCTATTCCCTGGCGAGCCTGCCTGAGGAGGACCGTTTCCTGGAGTTTCACCTCGATTGCCGCCAGCCCGGGCAATTTATCGACCGGGCTCGATCCCTGAATGTGGGGGACCCGATCCGCCTGGGTGAACTGCGCGGCGGTGCGTTGCATTACGATCCCGCCTGGCACGACAGGCCGCTGTGGCTGCTGGCCGCCGGTACCGGGCTGGGTCCGTTGTTCGGCATCTTGCGCGAAGCCCTGCGCCAGCAACATCGGGGGCCGATTCATCTTGTGCATGTCGCCCATGACGCCAGCGGGCATTACCTGGGCAAACCCCTGGCGGCGCTGGCCGCCAAGTACCCCCAACTCAGCGTCCAGTTGCTGACCTCGCTGGAGGCACCTTCAGCGCTGGCGCAACTGCGGCTGGCTTCCCGACAAACCCAGGCCTTGGCCTGCGGCCATCCCGAGCGGGTCGAAGCCTTCGCCAAACGCCTCTACCTGGCCGGCTTGCCGCGCAATCAGTTGCTGGCGGATGTGTTCCTTACCCGTGAGGACGGCGGGGGCTGAGCCACCGCCATCGCGAGCAGGCTCGCTCCCACAGGGTCTGGTGGTGTATGCCAATGCGGCGTACATCGCTGATCCACTGTGGGAGCGAGCCTGCTCGCGATGGCGTCCGTCCAGGCAAAGCAAAAAAAGCCCCGCCATTCACATGGCAGGGCTTTTGTCTTTCAGCGGGGCACTCAGACCATCGGGTCGCCGACGTGCAGGATTTTCATCCCGTTGGTGCCGCCGATGGTGTGGTAGCTGTCGCCCTTGGTCAGGATGACCCAGTCACCGGTCTGCACCACGCCGCGCTTGACCAACTCGTCCACCGCCGCCTGGCTGACTTCGCCCGGTTGCAGGGCGGCCGGATCGAACGGCACGGTGTAGACGCCACGGAACATGGCGACACGGGCCTGGGTTTCGCGATGCGGGGAGAACGCGTAGATCGGCACCGAAGAACGGATGCGCGACATGATCAGCGGCGTGTAGCCACTTTCGGTCAGGGCGATGATCGCCTTTACGCCCGGGAAGTGGTTGGCGGTGTACATCGTCGCCAGGGCGATGCTCTCGTCGCAGCGCTCGAAGGTCTTGCCGATGCGATGGCTGGAGGTCTTGCCGGTCGGGTGTTTTTCCGCGCCCATGCAGATGCGTGCCATGGCCTGCACCGCTTCGAGGGGGTATTGGCCGGCGGCACTTTCGGCCGAGAGCATCACGGCGTCGGTGTAGTCGAGCACGGCGTTGGCTACGTCGGACACTTCGGCGCGGGTCGGCATCGGGTTCTGGATCATCGACTCCATCATCTGGGTCGCCACGATCACCGCCTTATTGTGGCGGCGTGCATGCAGGATGATCTTCTTCTGGATGCCCACCAGCTCGGCGTCGCCGATTTCCACGCCGAGGTCGCCACGGGCCACCATCACGGCGTCGGAGGCCTTGATCAGGCCGTCGAGGGTTTCGTCGTCGGCCACGGCTTCGGCGCGTTCGATCTTCGCCACCAGCCAGGCGGTGCCGCCGGCTTCGTCGCGCAGTTGACGGGCGTATTCCATGTCGGCGGCGTCACGGGGAAAGGACACGGCGAGGTAGTCGACTTCCATTTCCGCGGCCAGCTTGATGTCGGCCTTGTCTTTTTCAGTCAGGGCCGGTGCCGTCAGACCGCCGCCGCGACGGTTGATGCCTTTATGGTCCGACAGCGGGCCGCCGATGGTCACGGTGCAGACCAGTTCGGTGGCGGTAGCGGCGTCGACGCGCATCACCACGCGACCGTCGTCGAGCAGCAGTTCGTCGCCCACGCCGCAGTCCTTGACCAGGTCCGGGTAGTCGATGCCGACCACTTGCTGGTTGCCTTCGGTCAGCGGATGGCTGGTGGAGAAGGTGAAGGTGTCACCGATCTTCAACTCGATACGCTTGTTGGCGAATTTGGCAATACGGATCTTGGGGCCTTGCAGGTCACCCAGCAGGGCTACGAAGCGGCCGTGCTTGGCGGCGAGGTCGCGCACCAGCTTGGCACGAGCCTTGTGCTCGTCGGGGGTGCCGTGGGAAAAGTTCAGACGGGCAACGTCCAGGCCAGCCAGAATCAGCTGTTCGAGAACTTCCGGCGAATTACTGGCCGGGCCAAGGGTAGCGACGATTTTGGTGCGACGGACGGACATGCAAGACTCCTCAAGTTCAAGCGCCAGCGAAGGCTACTATGGTCTTTGGGTGTAGTCATTGTTCATATGCACTACTTATTCGTTTCTTTTTCGAAGTGAACATTCCCGAAGATTTTCACGCCTCTTTGGCCTGGATCACTCTTGTGGCCATGAGCATTCATCTGTGGCGAGGGGATTTATCCCCGCTGGGCTGCGAAGCGGCCCCAAAGCCCTGTTACTCGGTGTCTCAGGCGGATTGAGTCGCCGGTGTTGGGTCTGCTTCGCAGCCCAGCGGGGATAAATCCCCTCGCCACAAGAGCGAGCCCGGCGTCATATAGAGTTGAAGATTTCTAAGGGTAGGCCGATACAGCGCTCAAGACAGGAGAACCTTCCCATGCGATTCGTGCTTTTTATTGCCCTGGCCCTGAGCATCACGGGCTGCACCCGGTGGTCGATGAACCATCACATGAATCTGGCCTACAAGGCCTACGACCGTGGCAATTGCGACCAGGTGATGCTCGAACTGTCCCAGGTCGACCGCGCCAGCCGGGCCCGTCGCTATATGCAGCCGGAAGTCTCGATGCTGCGGGGCCAGTGCCTGGAGCGGCAGAAACTGTTCGTCGACGCGGCGCAGACCTATCAGTTCATCATCGCGCAATACCCCACCAGCGAATATGCCTTCCGCGCCCGTGCCCGGCTCGAAACCCTCGAAAGCCTGGGGCATTACCCGACCCGCAGTGCCTCGGCGATCCGCCCGACCGCGTTCTGATCGTCACCGCGGCACAGCCGCCGAGGGATATTCCCCGGCGGATGGCCGGCAACGTTGCGGACTGGCTTCCGTCCCTGCTTGAGCTATATTTGTACAACTCGTGGCTAGAGCAAGATCTCTAATGTCGAGGCAACACCTGTGACCGGCAGGAACAGGCTCAAGACGCTTGCAAGCGTCTGGCACCGGGATCGGGGAGAGCGGGCTCGCTTGGGCTCGTTCCGAAGCATTGGGTAGGCCCTTGTTGAGGGCTGGGAAAAGCGATACGAAACATGTACAAAAAACGTCGAATTGATCGGCAGGATCTGCCGTGCTTCTTGAAAGTGTTCAACGGCGTCAACGACAGGCTTATTGGTTATCTGGGAAACGTTTCTGAACATGGCCTGATGCTGATCAGCACGTTGCCGTTGATGGTCGGCGCAGACTTTGAGCTGCACCTGAAAATCCCCGCCGCTGATGAAGGGCCGCAGAGGGATATCAAGTTGAAGGCCACCTGCCTGTGGTGCCATGAAGACGTGACGCCACAGCATTTCGACGCCGGCTTCAGCCTCCATGGGACGCCGCCGGAATATGGACAACTGGTCAGCGCGCTGCAGCAATATTTCAGTTTCCACTCCTTGCCGGCTTCGGCTTGAGGCCGCCTGACTTTTTTTTGCAGGTTTACTTCAAGCCAGTGACGGGGGAGGGGCAAGATCAGGCTGAGCCCGATCCCCTGTGGGAGCGAGCCTGCTCGCGATAGCGGTCGGCCAGTCACATTAATATTGAATATGCCGCCGTCTTCGCGAGCAGGCTCGCTCCCACAGGTCCTGCATCAACCCTGTGCTTCACAGGGCATTCGAGCGTCGCGACCTCACGGTCTTCAGCGCTGGATCTTCTCTTCGCCGTCCAGCAGCCTCTCCAGCAACAACACCCCCATCTCGCCCATCTGGTGAATCGCCAGGGCCAGGTTGCGCGGGGCACCTTCCAGATCTTCCGATAAATCCAGAATCAGCGTACTGACCGAGCAGAAGGTTTCGTAGGTGTGCGCGAGCATGCCCTCGGGATCGGCGTCGGGGGCGACGATGAAGTAATCCAGGTGCTTGGCGGCTTTCGGATCGGGTTGGCCGTTGTCGGGCTTGAGGTAGTAGTCCAGGGCTCGTTGGGCGGCCTGGTCGAGCTTGGCGGGGTCGAGGGTTTCGTGGGGGGACAGTGGGTCGGTGTGCGGGGGATTGGGTGTTGGTTTGATCATGTTTCGTTATCCATTAAATGGGCTACCACCGACTCGCGACTAAACGAGGGTGGCGGCTGAACGCAGGTTAGTCGACCGGGAGGATAACGAAAGAACCGGCGCGCCCGAGGGCGCCCTGCGCACAGCCACCATTAAGCACGGGGACAGGGAACCCGACTGGATGATGCTTATGCACTTCGTTATACCTCCCGGGCGACTAAACCCGACCGCTGGATATCAGCGACGCGAATCAAGTTACGGGGCAAGGCCAAGGCACACAAGCCGGCGGATTCTGGCGGATCTGTAGTCCGTTGCGCAAGGTGCTGTAGTCAAACGGTTTATTCCTCTCCAAGCCTCGCCGCTCGTCGGGACTGTCAGAACCAACAGGTGCTGGCGTGAGCACGCCTGTCATCTACTGGTTCAAGCGCCTAGGCGATGTTGCCACCCGAAACTTTCTTATAGTTGAGCGAGTAGTCATGCAAAGTGATGACGGTGTTGAGCAGAGCGAGTCCACAGGGAAACCCGACGATAATATTGCCGATGGGTTCACCAATGTCGGTGAAACCCGCGCAGTGAGAACCTTAAGGGCCAGTAGTGGTGCGGCTTATTGGGCTGAACTGGAACTTAACGCCATATGGTCTGGGAATGGCAAAGCGTTCACTGTAGAAACCATACGGTATAGAGCAGCGGACAATGGTCGGAATAAAGGAGACATTAAGCTGGGGCTGGTTTCAGCAGATGACACCGGTTGGGGGGATCCCTTAGAGAAAAATGCGATCCAAGACGGACAATGGCACAGTTTTGTGAAAACTCGCTCCGTGGCGGGGAATGTCGATCATGCGATCATACATTTCAACTTCATATATGACAGGGGGGGCACGACCGACAAGAACATGACGGCGCAAGCCGAAGTAGAGTACGTCATTCCTAAGCCCTCTATAACCCCAATCAGAAATGTCAACGCCCGAAGGTTTTATGTTTATGGGGCGGGGGGCATATTTAACGGGGGGACGGTGTTTGTACGAACCAGTATCGACCCTGTCCACCACGTTGCACAGATAACGACGGTAAACGGAACCTGGCAAGCCCTGGTCAGCCTTTCGGCAGACGGGCGGCACATGACGCTGGACGCCTATCAGAAGATGGCCGGCAGCCTCAAAGAGTCCGAACGTGCAGCCAGTCAAGACATCTATCTGGCTTACATCACCGCACCCGCCGCCAATGCTGTTCTAGGCATTGGGGACAAGTTCAAGGGCTTTGGCGCCCCTGGAAGTAAAGTCAAAGTGGTCATGAGCGACAATCAGGGTTTTCAATTGACGCCCGAAGTGACGGTGACTGCGAACGACACTTGGGAAGCGGCTATTGATGCAGTACTCCCGGAAGGCTCTATCGCGGTAGTGGCAATCTTTGAGTTGGCGGGTTTCCCCAGCGTTATTTCCGAACCCGTGACCTACACCGTATTGCGCCCGCCGGCCATCACAGTTCCTGCCGCCAATAGTATTCAGGCACAAACCTTTAACCTCAGCGGTAACAACGCACTCAAAGGTGCAACGGTGACAGTCTATCGCGATCCGTCGGAAACCAGTGTGGGTCACACGCTGGTCACGCAGGACAATGGTAGTTGGAGTGCAGACGTGACCGTGGCGGCGGGGCCTACCTCGCTGGCTGCCTTGCAAACATTGAACGGGAAGGACTCGGGTCGTAGTTCGCCTAGAGCGTTCAAGATAAAACCGCCGAAACTGTTTGATATCCAAGTCACCTACCCCAGGCCCGGCACGGCGAGATTTTCCGGCGCCGGCCACGCCGGCGCCACGGTGGATGTTCATAAAACCGGCGTTAACGACCCGCAGGTCAGCACTGGCGTCAGTGGCGGCCAGTGGGCGGTGGAATGGTCCGATCAGCCGCCGGGAAGCTACTCGGTGGATATCCGGCAAAAACTCCCCGACGGTTCCGCCTGGATTCATTCGGATTGGAGCGACAGGCTCACGGTCACGATACCTGTGCCGACGCCGACCTTGGAGGTTCAGGTTGGCGGGGACCGCAAACCTGTGTTTTCCGGTATCGGTCACAGTTGGACGGGACAACCTGCGGCGCAGATCGAGGTGCTGCGGGTGGGCGAATCGACGCCTGCCGTGCCGACTGTCGAGGTTGCCAACAACAGGTGGTCAAGCGCTGCGACCGAAGCCTGGAATCCGGGGACTTACTCCGTCGAAGCCCGGCAGTTGTTCAATAACCTCTCTTCCGAGCCCACTTCAAAGCAATTCGTCATCCGGGCCCCGGTCCCCACCGTGGAGGTTCGCCAGGACGGCCTGACCCCACGCTTCTCCGGCACCTGCCTGAATGGTGCGCAGGTGCAGCTTCAGTTCGATGGGGACCCGAACTCCCCCTATGCCGCGCAAGTGAGCGGTGCCACTTGGAGCTTCACTCGGCAGGAGCCCTTCATGCCCGGCACTTATACCGCCAGGGTCACGCAGTCCTTCGGCGGCCAGACCTCGGATGAGGTGTCCCAACCGTTCGAGGTCGTCGTGTTGCGGCCGGTCATCACCTCACCGGTGAATGATGAAGAGGTGGATCACAACCCGATCATCCAGGGCACGGGTGGTATCCCTGGGGCTTTGATGCGCGTGTTTGATTTTGTATCAGAAACCCTTCTCGGCGAAGCCGAGGTCACCGGCAACGCATGGTCGGTGCCCATTACCGAGGATCTTGCGTTTGACGATCACAGGGTTTACGCGGTCCAGCAGTACGGCGAGTTTCCTTCCGAGGCCAGCGAGCCCGTCAGCTTCAAGGTGATCCTGTTTCCGCCCACCATCGACCATCCCCAGCCGGGCGATGCCATTGCCCGGGTTTCGGTCATTGACGGCTATGCCCGCAAAGTGTCGGGGCTGGACACGGCCACCGTCGAGTTGTGGCTCGACGGGGCGGACGAGCCGTTGGCGACGGTCCGGGCCAGAGGCAACGATGGCTACTGGTTCTATGACGCGCACCTGCCGGTGGGCACCTATACGCTGCGTGCCAAGCAGTTCTTCAAGGACAAGGACTCCGATTTCAGTCCCGACCATGCCTTCACCGCCGTGCCGGCCATCCCGGTCATCGAGTCGCCGGCACTGCAGCAGCACCTTGGTGCAACGGTGACGATTTCCGGGCATGGCTACACCGGCGACTGGGTCGAAGTGGCCTGGAGCGATGCACCCGACACGGTGTTGGGCAGGGTGCAGGTGCAGGCGAACCGGACCTGGTCGATGCCCCTGGCTATCGAGCGCCCAGCCGGTCCTCATTCATTGATCGTGCAGCAGGAGTGCGACGGGTACAGCTCCGGGTGGAGCGCGACCCATGAGGTGCTGTTGCTGTCCCGGGCACCGACGTTCACGACGCCGGAAGCGGGGCAGTGGTTCGCGGGTACGGCGTTCTTCGAAGGCACCGGTGAGAGCGGCAAGCGCGTTGAGGTGTCGCACTGGTTCGATGCCCGGCAGGTGATCGCCCCGGACCTTGCGGTGGCCGACGGCACTTGGGCAGGCTCGCCCCGGGAGCCATTGACGCCAGGCCCGCACTGGGTGAAGGCGTGGCAGGCCGGCTCGGACTGGGGAGAAAGCCCGCGTTTTGACGTGGCCCAGGAGCTGTAGCCACTTCGTCTTCAATACTTGAAACGGAGCACTGCGATGAAAGATTCTCCGGCGCAAATCGCCAGTCGTTTTTGCGAACAGCTCCTGGCGGGGCGACAGTCCGAGCCTCTGTCCGACCTTGGGCAGTATTTCGCGGCGGGTGGCTCGGTGTGTGCCCTGGCACGCAAAGGGGCATCCGGGCTGGTGAACGAGTACGGGCTGGAACCCGAAGCTGCCCAGGCGCTTACTTTGCGCCTCAACGGCTTGGCAACGTGGGTGCTGCGCGGCTTCATCGAAGATCAACTGACCCGTCAGGAGCCGCTTCCTTCTCACCTGCGCCAAGGCCTGCTGGCGTTGGTCCCGGGGCCCACCTATGAAGAGCTGTTCAAGCCCAACTTCAGTAATAAATGCCCGGCGGACGCGATCGAAGCCATCCATTCGCCCGTGGCCTATGCGGTGTGGCTCAAGCACTGGTCCGAGCGCCGCCTCATCCCTTCCGAAAACGAGAATGCTTACGCGCTCGCTCTGCGCCGCAAGGACCTGGGACTGCTGCGCGTCGACCCGGTGACGACATATCGGGTGGTGTCATCGGTCGAGGTGGTCAGCGCCGTGCTGGAAAAGTCCATCGAAGACTCCCTCAGTGAGGGCGTCGATCTGGATGAGATGCTGAGTCGCCGACGCTACCCCAACGGGCTGCCTTATCACCACCCGTGGGTCACGTTGGATGAGTGGACCCGGGATCTGAAACTGTCCATTGGCCGTGTCGTGCAGCTGTGCGATCCAGCGTTTCCCTATTTCCTGCGGGCGCTGCCCTGGGGGGGCAACAGCGGCGCAGCCCTGACCCAGGCGGCCCGGCTCAGCCCGGTGTTGCGGCAGCTCATGGTGGAAGAGTCGCTTTTCCCCGAGGGGGACACCGATGACTGGTTCAAGGAGAACTTCGGGGCGCGAGGCATTGAGCCGCAGAACCTGAACCAGACGGCGTTTTTCAACCAGCGGACCAAACTGACTCAGCGTGGACTGGAGGCCTTGCTCTCGGTCGAGTCGTTTGCCCCTTCGCTGTCCGACCATGTGCTGATACTCGATACAGTGATTACCCCCGGACATTCGGGTTCGGTGTTCGTCAACAATGGGTTGGCGGATGACTCGATGAGCATCACCTATGGCGGCGATGCCAGCACCAATAGAATCATCGGGCTCATTGAAGACGTGACCTTCAATGACAGAATCGATCGGCTCAACCGCAAGATCCGACTGGACAACGCGTTGCAATTGCCCAGCCATGAAACCGATGCACTGCTGACAGCGATCATCGCTGCCGAGCTGAATCCCGAGGCACGGGTGGGTGGCACGTCAGCCACGGAACCGCCCGATTACTGGATGACGAGCAGCACTGTTCGGGCCCTGGGACTGTTTCAGATGTTGCGGGAAGACTACCGCTGCTCGGCGGAAGAATTCGCAGCGTTCGTTGGCGACATTTCGATTTTCGGACGGGGCACCGAGCTGTCGCAATTCGATCGGGTGTTCAACCGCGACGTGCTGTCCACACCGGCATTGCGGATGGACGATGGTGCGTTCGCGCTGGTGCCGCAGACCGAGGCCGACGCATTGACTGTCGCGCAGATCTGCGGTGGCCTGAACATCGACCTGGCGACCTATTTCAACCTGGCCCCGTTGATCGCCAGCGCCCAGGGCCTGACGGCGCTCAAGCGGAGCCGGTCGGTGTTGTCCGCGTTCTACCGCATGGCCAGGCTGCCGCAGTTGTTAGGGATCGCGCCGAATGTGGCGGTGGAAATCTTCAACCGGTTGAGCGGCGAAGCCGGGCTCGCTGCGCTGCTGGGCTCGCCGGCGATCAATGCCCGCGCTGATTCGGAGTCACCGGACGCCTTGACCCAGATCCAGTGCCTGGAGGGGTGGGTGCGCTGGTGCGCCAACCATAACCTGGACGTGGCCTGGACCCTGGCGCGCGTCAAGCCCGTGCTTGCGCCCACCGAACCTGCGGAGGCACAGGCCCGGCTGTTCGATCAGATCCGTTCGCAGCTCGCGCCCGCGCTGTTTACCGAGGCCGCGTTGCGCATGGGCGGTGTTTCGCCGTTGTCCAACGACCGGCAATGGACCCAACAGTTGCTGGAGCTGGTCGATGAGCAGGGGGTGGTCATTCACCGCAGCGAATCCGCCGACCCGGCTTACGAGGATTATGCTCGGGAAGTGGTCGAGCGCGTGGTGCGGCGAGTGCTCGGTAAAGACGATCCACAGACCGTCGAACAGATCGTCGCGGTGTTGCTGAGCAGCCGTGCCGGCCAGCGTGGCGTGGTTCAGGAAAGCCTGGCGGTGTTTGGCGAACTGGCCCCGCCCCTGGCGTTGCCGGTGCTGACTTGGGCGGGCAGCACGGTGCAAGAGGTGCTGGTCTATGTGGCGGGACGCTCAACGGCGGATGTTCCGTCAAGCGCCGGTGAGGAGGATGAGCCCGGCGATCCGTTCCTCGGCATGCTCAACGGTTTTATCGGTCGCAGCGAGGTCGTGAAGACGCTGAAACTGAGTGCGGAATTCCTGACCCTTTACCTCGTCATCGGCGATGGCGTTGAAAATGCACCCGCCAGCGCTCCCTTAACGCCCAGCGCTTTGTACTACCTGACAATCTACAACCGCGCCGTCGCGCTCAGCGAGGAGCCCGAATCACAGCTGCTCGATTACCTGCAGCGGGTCAATGAACTGCCCGGTGACCTGTCCAGCGACGGCCTCCGGCTGGTACAAGCCCATGCCGCCGAGCTGCTGGCCGAACTCTTCGGCTGGAGTGCCGAGGAAGTGCTCGCCTGCGCCAAGCGTGTCAACGGCGGGCAGGGTTACATCCGCAGCCTGCAACACCTGGACCTGTTCACACGCCTGCGTGAGTTCTCGCTCCAGAGCACCCTCGATGCGTCGACCACATTGAAAATGGGCACGTTGCTACCCGACGCGTCCTTCAGCGCCTATCGGGACTTGGCCGATCAGGTCACGGCCCGGTTGGCGGACCCCGACCGGACGTCACCCTTGTACGGCCTCCACGCCGCCGGTGATCGGGTCGAGGTCCAAAGCACGGTGGGTACTACCGAACTGGTTGCCAACAGCAATGAAACCACGCAACTGACCGTCACGGTGACCCTTGGGCAGGAGCCCCAGATGTACGTCAATGTGTATTGGGGGGCGACGCTGTGCCGTGTCGAACCGCAGAAGTCCACCACCAATGAGCAGGGGCAGGCCACCGTCACGGTGCATGCCGGTCATGCTATGGGGCGCGACGTGATCAGTTACCGGCTCGACGCCCGCGAGCCGCAGCCAGCGGCGACGATCACCCTGGGCAATGATCCGTCCAGTTTCGAACTGGCGCGTCCGCAGGGCGATTTCATCATCCAGGAGGAAAAAGTCGGCGTTGACGTCACGCTGCGGGCGCTCATGTACGACAGACATGGCAACCCGGCTGCCCATGAGGCGGTGACCTGGAATCTCGACCCGCTTCTCCCCGTTGCAGGCAAGACCAATGCCGAGGGGATAACCGAGGTGACGTTCACCAGCGCGACACCGCTGGAGATTGAAGAGCCGATAGTCAGGAGGGGCAGCATCGATTTGGGCTTTCGCCCCATCAAATTCGTCCCCTGAAACACCGCCCCACCCAGCGCCACGGAGCTTGTCCGGATGGCGACGATACCCAACTCACAGGAGAGGGCAATGGCTACGCAAGACATCACCCGGGCAACCGCCCTGCGCCGCGACGCGTTGATCGAATGTGCCTTGGGTATCAAGGAAATCGAAGACCATGACGCCGGCAAGGGGTACCCACCGATCAAGACCGCCGACGATCTGCTGGAGTGGCTGCGCACCGACCCCCTGGACAACCATCAGGTCAAGACGACCTGGGTCGCCGAGGCGGTCAGTTGTTTCCAGCAGTACATCCACGCCGTCTACCAGAAGCTGGAGCCCGGCTACACCCAGCGGGAGTTCGACCGCAAGGACCTGAAAGACTGGGACATTGCCAGCCAGTATCCGCTATGGGCCGCCAGCCAGTTGCTCAAGTGCATGCCCGAAGACTACATCACCCCCTATGCGCGCATCCGCAAGACCAGCCTGTTCAGGACGCTGGAAAACAACCTCAACCAGACCCGGCTGACCACCGACTCGGTGCAGTCGGGCGTGCAGCAATACCTGCGCGCCTTTGAAGAAGTGTGCAACCTGGATGTGCTCAACGGCTATGTCGATGGGCCCGATGCCCGCCGTGCCGACTATTACCTGGTGGGCCGGGAACGGATCGCCCCCTACCGTTACTTCTGGCGCAAGGCCGATGTGCAGCTGGACGCCGACACCCAGACGATCAACCCGGCGGCATGGAGCGAGTGGCAACCGGTCGATATCCCCGCCGATGCGCAGGTGCTCGACAGCCGCCTGGTCTTTTGGGGGGGACGCTTGTGCCTGGTCTGGGCCGAATGGCGCCCGGCCTTGTTCGATGGCGACGGCGGCCTGCAGAAGCCCTACGAGCTTGAGCTGAAGGTGGCCTTCATTACGCTGGACGGGAAGTGGTCGCCGCCGATACGGCTGAATTTGTCGGCGTTCGACGAGGACGTCAGCCCGGGATGTCGGCTGGTGGCGGTGATGCTGCGCGACGACGTCGACCCGTTGTACCCCAAGGGGCGGTTGGCGGTGCACTTGACCAATGCGCGCACACCGCCGGCCTTTATAGGGACACGACCCCGGCCGGTGGAGATATACGAAACACGCGACGCGCTGTTTCGCAAGGTGGCCGACGAAAAGCCGCTCATGGACCACCTGGCCATGGTCCGCTTCTCCAAGCCCACGACCCTTCAACAGCGAGTGGCCCCCGAAGGCTTTTCCAAAATGACGGAAACGGTGTCGAGTGGCGCCGATCCCCTGGTGGAAAACTTCACCCTCAAAGTGGTTGTGAGAACGGTAGGGGGTAAGCAGCACTTGTATTACCAGGCGCACTGCGCCCTGTTGACGCCCGGCAAGACAGGCGAGCCAATGGCATTCACCCTGTCGCTGCTATACCCCTCGGGAGATGACGACCCCGACGTTGTCGAGACCCACTCGGACAACGGCGGCTGGTCCTTTGCGTGGCATGGGATCGAACGGGAAAACTTCGCCAACTTGACGGCAACGTTCATCCTCAAAGGTCCGGAGAACATTGGCGAGCCTCCTCGCGACTTTGGCCAGAAGACCTTCACCTTGGACCTGAAGGGCGTTCCCACCGACCCCAGCCTGCCCGCCGTGCACAAGACCGATTCGCGGGGGGGGCAATTCCTGCACCTCAATGACTCGGGGCTGGCGCTCAAGTACGCGCGCCTGAACACCCTGATCGGCGCTGAGCTGGTGACACGCGCCAATGTGTCGATCGATGCCGTGCTCGATTGGGACACCCAGTTTCCCGACGAGCCGCCGCTGCCCGACGATTCGAACGAACCCAACGGCCCGTTCGACGGTGCCAACGGGTTGTTCTTCTGGGAACTGTTTTTTCACCTGCCTCACCTGGTGGCGACCCGGCTCAAGGACGAGGAGCGCTTCGTCGAAGCCCAACAATGGCTGCACTTCATCTTCGATCCCCAGGCGATCGCTGACACACAGGCCGAGCGGGCGGATCCGAAGCCACGCTATTGGCGTTGCCGGCCGTTGAATGTGTCTGGTAGCGAGGGGGACGTGGGCTGCGAAGCCGACAACCCGACCGACCCTGACGCGATTGCCTATTCCACCCCCCGGCACTACCAGATGCTGATTTTTCTGGACTATGTCGCCAACCTCGTGGCCTGGGGCGACTGGTTGTACCGGCAACTGACACGGGACAGTCTGGCCGCCGCCAAGCTGCAATACCTGCGCGCCAAGAACCTGATGGGCACCACGCCGGACATGCACACCCTCAGTCAATGGACGCCTGCCACGTTGACGGAACTGGTCGAGGAACTCGAAGACAGTGCCGCGCTCAGGGCGTTCGAGCAGGATCTGCTGCTGGATCCGGGATCGCTGCCGGTCAGGAGCCATTTTTTTGAAGACCCCGGCGTTGTCGGCGTGGAGCGTTTCCGCTTGCCGGTGAGCCAGCGCGTGTTGCAGCTCTATGAGTTACCGGCCCAGCGCATGTACAACCTGCGCCATAACCTGACCATCGACGGCAAACCGCTGTCCATCGAGTTGTTCAGCACCATCAACCCTTCGGATCTGCTCAACAACCTGGCTGCCGGCGGTGTCGGCCCTGTGCGGCCCATGGGCGGGCCTTTGCGGGTTGCGGCGTTTCGCTGGCGCACGCTGTTCGATACGGCCCTGCGGGCGACCCAATATCTGCAGGAGTGCGGCAACCAGGTGATGCGCTTGCTGGAACAACAGGACCGGGGCGAGCAAGAGTTGTTGCAACAGCGCCACCTGACCGAGTTGAGTACCTTCGTCCGGACCGTGCAGGAAGAAAATCTTGAACAACTACGGGACACGCTGGCTGCGTTGAACAGCAGTCGCACCTTGACCGCGGAGCGGCAAGCCCACTACACGAAGCTGTACAGCGAGAATATTTCCAGCAGTGAATACAAGGTTATGGAGGCCCTCGACAGCGTTAAATTGTTGACGGCGCTGAGCACCTCGATGCAAGTGGCGGGCGCTGTCATCGATGCCTTTCCCAATGTGTTCGGCCTGGCCAACGGCGGCCATCAGTTCGGCAGTGCTCCGAGAGCCCTGGCTTATGGGTTCCAGGTCGGGGCAGAGGTCGTGCGCAGCGATGCCGAGAAGGACGCGACCTCCGAAAGCTATCGGCGGCGACGCGAAGATTGGGGGTTGGCGCGGGACCAGGCCACAGCGGAGCTGGCGATGATCGACGAACAGATCAACGCGCAGAAACACGCGGTGTTGGCCGCCGAGGCCAATCTGGATCAAATCGTCAAGATGAATGCCCAGGCCCAGGCACTCTATGACTTCCTGCTCACCCGAGCCACCCGCGTCGAGCTATATCGCTGGCACCTGGGGCAATGCAAGACCTTGCACTACCAGGCCTACGACCAGGTCGTCAGCCTTTGCCTGAGTGCCCAGAGCGCGCTGCAACTGGAAACCGCCGAATTCGGCCTCAGCCACATCCGCACCGATGCGTGGCTGGATAACTATTACGGCCTGACTGCCGGCGACTCGTTGCGCCTCGATCTGCTACGCATGGAGGCCGATCATTTGCTGCGGTACGAACGGCGCCTGGAAATCGTCAAGACCGTATCCCTGCGTCAATTGTTCGATGACAACAGCGACCGGCAGGCGGATTACTCCAGCTGGGACGAGGCGCGGGAAGGGTTGATCACCAACGGCACGTTGAACTTCAAACTGTCGCAACTGCTGTTCGACCGGGATTACCACGACCACTACTGCCGCCAGATCAACGCCGTGGACGTGACCCTGCCGACGTTGCTCGGCCCCTTTGAAAACGTCTGTGCGACGCTGACGCAGATTGGCAGCGAAACAGCCATCAAGGCGTCCCTTGAGTCGCTGGATTATCTGTATGGCGACAGCAGTCTGGCGCCGGCCGATGTGCTGCTCAATATCAGCAGCGGTGAACAGATGGCCATTTCCATCGGCCTGGATGATTTCGGCGTGGCGGCGTTGAGACCCGAAGAGGGCCTGCGCAATATCTTCGAGAACACCGGCGCCGTGTCTCGCTGGACGCTGTCCTTCCCCTGGTTCCAGGAGTGGGACCGCCAGAAGGACCAACTGGCGGCCTTGAACGACATCATCGTGAAGGTTCGCTACACCGCCAAGGTGGGCGCCCCGGCGTTTTCCCGGTACGTCCAGGGCAAAGTCAGAGCCGCCGAACGCGCCGCGCTCAAGGGGGTGCAAAGATGAATAGGGAACCGGTCGACACCAGGACCAATGTACTCCCCAACGGACATTTCGATCTGGGCTATAACCACTGGAACAATGCCGGCGTGCCCGGGAGGTTCGATAGGAAATCAGGCGAATGGGAGGGGCAATCCATCTACTACATGTCTCTTTACGGCGGAGGAGGGATTGCCCAGATCGTACCGGCGCCGGCACCGCAATCGGCAGGGGCGCGCTACCGTTTGAGCTTCCTGTACGACAACCGTTCCGCGGAGGCCGGGGTTTTCAGCCTGCGTCGGCGCGGCACTGAGGACAGCCTGGAAATCGTGCTGCCACCCTCGGACAACCGGGGGGCCGATCCTGAAACCCAGGCACTGAGCCTGACGCCGGTGACTGCGCCGATCGAGTTCGATATCGAGAGCGATGATCTCTTCGAGTTCGTCATCCTCAGCCCGTCTGAAGCCACCACGCGCCTGGACGTGATTGTCGCCCGGATCGATTTTCACCTCGAACTGGCTCCACTGGTCCTGGCCCAGATTGTCAATGACGGCCAGGTGTTTACCCCGACCGGGGAGCCCCTGCTTTACCTGTGCCATGGGGCAACCGGCGCGAAGAGTCACCAGCTGTCCTTCCGGCCCGCGCCGGACAGCCCCTGGACGGGAACCGAGGCGTTGCTGTGGAGTCAGGACAATCCACTGGATGCGGTGGTGATTACACCCGGATGGGGTGAAAACCAATTGCTTGAAGACACCTGGCAAGTGGACTGTCCGGTGCCGATCAGCGATGAAACGCAGCTGTTCAACCTGTCCATCTACAGCAAATACCACGCCGAGACGTATCCGATTGCAGTGTCCCTGGGGCACCATCGGTTGGTCGTCGAGAGCCATCTGAACCCGGCTCATCAACCGGTGATTGAGCATCAACAATCGGTCAAACTGGGCGTTCAGGTGAAGTCGTATTACCTCGACATGCCCATGCCTCAACGGGAAGTGTCCTGGATGCTGGGGGATACCGTGCTGTTTCGCGGTGAAACCGACAACGGCGGTTATGCCTGGTTCGACTTTCTTCCCGAGACCGCTGGCACGCTCTCAGTCAGGGCCAGCGTCGAAAGCCCTTTCCATGCCGAAGGCAACGCGCTGCACACCTTCAGTGTGACGGCTCACGCCACGGATCCGATGAACGATGTGCGAGTGGCGTTTCCGAACATGGAGGCTGCGCCTTGGGGTGAAAAAACCGGCTATCCCGATCGCGGTGCGTCGTATCAGTTGGAAGTGTTGCTTGCCGACGACAGCCCGCTGCGCAACCGGTCTGTATGGTTGGAATGGGATGGGAAAGCCCCTGAAGAGTTGGGGGTGACGGTTTCTCCGGCGCTATTGCAGCCGGTCTCGGGCAACAGTAACCCGCTGAGATGGCGGCTGGACTGCGATGACCGCATCGACGGCGATTTCGGCTTGCGATTGGGCGCCACCGGTTTGCTGAAACCTACCGTCAACAACGCCATGTCCCTGGCGCGCCACACTCTCAAGATTGGCCTGGTGCGTGAAGCCAACCGGGTCCCGGTGGTCGATGAGAACGATTATGTCTGGTGCATGGTGCAGGTGCTGAGCCAGGGGGACCAGCCTGTGACCGGCGTGCCCGTGGAGTGGGATAGCGCCCAGGGGCTCCAGCGGACCTGGTCCGGTGTGGACGGCTGGGCCAGCGTGATTGACCGACCTTCGGTGCACGGGCAATACACCCTCAATGCACGGGTCAACCCCCGTGAAACCGGGCAGGTGCCGGAGCATGACTTCATCATCCAGACACTGGCGACCAGCGCGTGGAAAACGGCGAGTTTCAAACTGGGTGACGTCGCGGTCGATCGGGTGGGGGCGGGTGTGGTGTGTCGCATGGGGCAGAATGATCAATTCCATCTCACGGTGACGACCGGCAGCCCGTTGCTCGGCAAGGAGGTTTCCCTGAGGTGGCGCGATCCGGCGAGCGCCCGTGCCATTGTCATCACCGGCATGGATACCCCGACCCCGGTTACCGCCGCCGGGGTGAGCTGGGCCGTGCAAGCGCTGGAGGCCGATTCCAGCGGTGTGTTTGATTTGCAGGTGATATCGGCTGACCTGGAACCGCTCGACCTGGCATTCCGATTGCTGCCCCAGGACCTGGCCCCGACGATGACGCTGATGTTCGACCAGGCACCAAGAACCTGGGCCGCCGCCATCGATCTGTACCCCTGCATCGGTGCCATCCACGACCTGACCCTCCAGCCTGTGGATGACCTGAGCGGGTTGCATGGGTTGTTGTTTGAAACCACTGTGGCGCCAGGCCTGCCGTCAGGGTGGAACATCACCCCGCCTTTGACTGAGTCGGCGCCGATGACGGCGGGGGGCATTCGCTACCAGTGTGATTTCAGCGCTGGCACCGAAGTCGCCGCCCGTAGCTGGGCCGCTGAAGTCCTGGGCGTTGGTGCCTTCACTCAGCCGCCGCCCTTTGGGCTTAATCTGGCCCACAACAAAGTGGTGATCGGCACGCCTTACGAGGTCGCGACGGACCCGGTCCTGAGCAAGAACGAAAGCGCACGACTGGCCCTGCGGTATGTGTCGGCCTTCACGGGCAGGCCGGCCAACGATGTTTTGGTGGAGTGGCACGATGGTGAAACCTCCGAGAGTGGCGCCGACGGTATCGCCCAACGCGATTACCGGCCGACGGTAGCCGGTGGCAGTGAGGTCCAGGCATTGGTCAGCAATCCCTATGACGCGAGCGAAGTCGAGCACACGTTCACCGTGCACGCGTATGCAGAGGATCCTTGGCTTGACCTGAACGTACAGGGTGGTCCGGGGGCCGCGCAGCGTTGGGGCGAACAGACCTTCTTCCCTCGACGGTCGGAGAGGCTCGACTTGACGCTTTCGGTCGCAGAGGGTAGCCCGTTGCTCGATCAGATGCTGACGCTGGGGATCCGCGGTGCTCATGAACTGGATACGGCCATGAATTTCGGACCGGTAGGGTTAGGGTTTCCCCGGCCATTGACCGTCGATGGCCTGCCGGTGAGTCTTTCGGCCGGTGACCGGACCGATGCGGCGTTCTATTTACAACTGTCGGCCTCGCGGCTGCTGGCGCGCTCGCCGCTGAATGCTTTTTCCCTCGGCAGCCATATTCCGGTGGATGTCCTGGCGGCCACGCATCAGGACCCGACGGTGGTCGACTGGGGCGAAACATTGTCCTTTGAAATCACCCTGACCAACGCACTGACCGGTCAACCGGCCCGACATGTACAGGTGTCCTGGCGCGGCACGGACGCGGCCATGGAGGACACGATCACGTTCACCAACTTCTATGGTGTCGCACGCTTCAGTTTCGTGGCGACGGTTGACGGGCCGGGCACCGTGACGGCCAGCGCAGTCGGCGGGACCGAGGTTGTATCGTTTGAGTATCTCGTCCATGAGGCTTGCGTGATTCAAAGCCTGACCGGTGCTGACCTCGAGGGGCTTGCGGGGGACGAAGTCAGCGCCGAGGCCACGGTGGTCAGTGCGGCCAGCGGTGAGCCGGTTCAAGGCGTGCGGGTGCACTGGTTCTACAAGGGCGTTGTGCTGGAGCCGGTCGTTACCGATGCGAATGGCAAGGCGCGGATTACCTTTGAGTTACCGCCGAGGATAGGGCGATATTCATTGAGTGCGTCCGTGCGGGGGGCACTGGGGTGGGAGGCGGAGTGGTTGGAGTCCAGGATATCGGCAACGGAAGATACCTGGGTGCAGGAATTTACGCTTCGGCTAGACGAACGTCCGATCAACATGGACGACCTGGCCAATTGGAGAATGGTGATCAAGGATACAAGTACCAGCATTCTGGAGTTGAGGGTCAGAAAAGATAGCAACTTGATCAACGAGACGAGTGTCACTTTGTATGGGGTTCCACCGGAGGCTCTGGGGTTACGGTTCGATCCAGCGCTGTTCGAACAACTGCCGGTGACGGGCGCTCCCTTGTCCTGGTCCATTATCCCCAAGACAGCGGCTTACGGTGAGTTTGAGTTGGAGTTCCGCAGCCTCGACTCCTATTTGCCACCACGGTGGTTGCCTTTCAAGGTGGAACATTAATTTACAGATTCCCCGCTTTTTTCCACCCCAGGTACAGCGTCACCAGCTCGGCCCCCAGCTCCCCGGGCCGGGCTTGCAGTACCGAAATACCATGGGCGCTCATCCGCTCATGCAGCTCGGCCCGCGCATTCAAATACTCCACCGTCCCGCAATAGGCCAGCGCCTCTGGCAAGGTCTGCACCGGTGTCTGGCGCAGCCGATCGAGCGCTTCTTCGCGCAGGCTCGCCACCAGTACCCGATGTTGCTGGCCCAGCCGTTTGACCGCCGTCAGCAGGTCTTCGTCATCCTCATCCCGCAGATTGGTCACCAACACCACCAGGGCCCGGCGTTTCTGGCGGGTCAGCAGCTCGTTGACGGCGGCCTGGTAATCGGCGGGACGTTGGCTGCTGTCGAGGTCGTACACGGTGTTGAGCAACACGTTGAGTTGGCCCTGGCCTTTGGCCGGGGCGAGGTAGCGGGGTGGATCGCTGGCGAAGGTGCTCAGGCCCACGGCGTCACCCTGGCGCAACGCGGTGTAGCTGAGCAGCAGGCAGGCGTTGAGGGCGTGATCGAAATGCGACAGCTCATCGTCCTGGCTGCGCATGCGCCGGCCGCAATCGAGCATGAAGATGATCTGCTGGTCGCGCTCGTCCTCGTATTCCCGGGCGATCGGTGCGCGGTGGCGGGCGGTGGCCTTCCAGTCGATCTGGCGCAGGCTGTCGCCCTCGCGGAATTCGCGCAGTTGATGGAACTCCATCCCCTGGCCCCGCCGTTGGCGCTGGCGCACGCCGAGCTGGTTGAGCCAGTTGTCCACCACCAGCAACTGACCGTCGTAGAGCCTGGCGAAATCGGGATAGACGCGGATCTCATCGACCGCCTCCAGCAGGCGTTTGCCCGTCCACAGCCCCAATGGGCTGGGTAGACTGATTTCGCAGTGTTCGAAGATGAAATGGCCGCGCTTGAGGGGGCGCAGGCGGTAGCCGACCTGGCTGCGCTGGCCGGGTTGAAGCTCGACCGACAACGGCAGGTATTCGAAATCCAGGCCATTGGGTATGTGATCGAAGACCTGGACGTTCAGCGGCTGATGAAAGTCGTGAGTGATTGCCAGGTGAACGTCGCTCCAGCGACCCAGCGCCAGGCTTGCGGGCATTTGCCGCTGCACCCGGGGCGACGGCAAGCGCTTGAGGCGCACGGCGTCGAGGATCGCCAGGGCCAGCAGGGCCAGTTGCAACCCCCAGTTGATCGACATGAGCACCGATGGCACCACGATGCCCAACGCTTGCAACGTGCCCAGCACCACGCCCAGGACCAGCAGGACTGCCAGCCAGATCAGCAGCAGGCGGGAGGGCTTCATGGGTGCATGCTCTTGAGCAGGTCCATTGTGGCGAGGGGATTTATCCCCGCTGGCTGCGAAGCAGACCCTTGCGGTGTACCAGGCAGAACCAGGGGGCTGCTGTGCAGCCCAGCGGGGATAAATCCCCTCGCCACAGAATGCGGCGTCATCAGGAGATCCATCATCACAAACGCGGCGCCGGTACTTGGTCCAGCAGTTGTCCCAAGACCTGGTCCACCGAGAGCCCTTCGATGTCCAGCTCGGGCGCCAAGCGTACCCGGTGACGCAACACGGCCAGGGCGCAGCCCTTGATGTCATCCGGCACCACGAACTCGCCGCCACGCAGTAACGCCCGTGCCCGGGCGCAACGCACCAGCGCGATCGAGGCCCGTGGCCCGGCACCCAGGCTCAGCCCCGGCCAGCTGCGGGTGGTGCGAGCCAATCTCACCGCATAGTCGAGCACCTGGTCGTCCATCGGCAGGTCGCTGGCGATGCGTTGCAGCGCTTGCACGTCCTTGGCCTGCAACACCGTCCGCAAGGGTTGGACATCGAGCATGTCGGCGCGGGTCGAGCGGCTGACCTGGCGCACCATGTTCATCTCCTGTTCGGCATCGGGGTAGTCCATGCGTACCTTGAGCATGAAACGGTCGAGCTCGGCTTCCGGCAGCGGGTAGGTGCCTTCCTGTTCGATGGGGTTCTGGGTGGCCAGCACCATGAAAGGCTGGGCGATGGGCAAGGCACGGCCTTCGAGGGTCACCTGGCGTTCCTGCATGGCTTCGAGCAACGCGGCCTGGGTCTTGGCCGGCGCGCGGTTGATCTCGTCCGCCAACAGAAGGTTGGTAAACACCGGCCCCTTGCGCAAGTTGAACTGCTCGGTCTGCAAGTCGTACACCGCATGTCCGGTGACATCGCTGGGCATCAGGTCGGGAGTGAACTGGATGCGCGCGAACTCGCCGCTGAAGCAGCGGGCCAGGGCACGCACCAGCAATGTCTTGCCCAACCCCGGAACTCCTTCGAGCAGTACGTGACCACCGGCGATCAACGCCGTGAGCACATCGTCAATCACCGCAGCCTGGCCGACCACTGCCTTGTGCAACTCGGTGCGGATGGCCTGGGCCAACTGACTGGCGCGCTGGCGCTGTTGGGCGGCATGGGCCTGGCTGCCGGCAGGTTCGTTCTGTTCAGTCATAAGGCATTCCTGAGGGTTTGCAGATGGGCGACCTGGCGGCAGAACTCGGCGCTGGACATGCGCTGTTTCGGCCGGGGGCTCAAGGCCTGGCTGATGGCCCGCGTGGATTGGCGGCTGAGCCGTGCGAGCACTTGCCACTGTTCGGCGACGGCCAGTTGTTCGAAGCCGGGATGACGATGCCGCGCCCGACGCAGCACGTCCTGTTGCAAGGTTTGCAGCAGATGCTGCCGGCCGTTGTGCCGCAGCTGGAACCCGGCGCTGGCCTGCACATGTTCTTCCAGCTGGCGCCGGGCCTTGGAGGCCGGTTGTTGCAGCGGGCCGTGGCGGATCGCCGAGCGCCAGAGCCAAAGGGCAATCAGGGCCGCCAGCGCCACCAGTGCCTGGGGAAAGTAACGCAGCAGCAGGGTCAGCAGGCTGTCGTGGTCGATATTGAACAGCAACGTGACGGTGCTATCGGCGCTCAGGTACCAGAGCAGCCAGGCGTTGTCGTACTGTTCGATCTGATCGTTCTTCCACAGCTCGGCGTCGGTGATCACCGTGATCGAGCCCTGGCCGTGGTTCAGTTGCATCATGTGGGTCGACAGCGCGCTATTGGCCCAGGCCTGGGCGAGGTTCTTCGGGTCTTCGAGATGAAAGTCGGTGTCGAAGCCGACGTAGGCGGGTGCCTCTTCGTCTTCCAGGTACAACTTGGTCAGCTTGGGGTAGGGCTCCTTGATCAGCTCTGGGGGGGGCTCCTTGAGGTCCTTGCTCAAGATCTGGCGCAGTTGCACGCGGTCCAGCAGCAGGTCGCCGCTGCTTGCGGTGCTGTCATCCCACAAGGCTTCGGCAACAAACAGCAGGCGGCCACCGGCACGGGTCCAGTTCATCAACTGGTCGACCTGCCGGGGCGTCATGTTCGTCCGTTCGCCCAGCAGCAACAGGGTGTGCTGATGAGGTTCGAGGTCAGGCAGGACGTCCAGGTTGTTGGCGTGCTCGACCTCCAGGCCCTGCTGGCGCAGGAAATGTTCGGCTGCCAGGTAGGGGTTGGCCTGGGCCTCGGGGGAGGGGCCGTAATCGACAGTTTCCTGATAGGGCACCGCGCTCCGGTAGAGGTACATGACCAGTGCCCCCACCAGCGCGACGACAATCAGTATCGCGGCCAGCCATCCTGCGCGGCGGTTCATCGGGAGGCTCCCGTCTCGAACAAGCCGCGCCAGCCGTCGCACAATTGCTGTTGCAGATCCGGGGGCGGAGTGCGATGCCCGTAGGCAACGCTCTGCCAGTGCAGGGTCAGGTTCCTGCTGAACGCCAGCAGGTCTTCGTGCCGGAGCTGTTCGACGCGCTGCAGCACCTGGCCTTCGGTATCGGCCGGTTTCAAGGCGACGCCGAACTGATGATGCAGCCGGCTGAGCAACGCCCGATACAGCAGCCCCAGGGCGTCACGGGGATCAGTGCTCCATAACTGCTCGACGCGGGTCGCCACATCGTCTGGCAGGCTCTCTTCGCGAATATCCAGGCCGAACATCCGGGGCGGTGCCGGTCGTTCCACGGCCGGCCGTTTTATCGGTTGGCGTCGACCCAGGGCCTGGAAGTTTTCACGATAGCGCCAGACCAGCCAGGCAATCGCCCCTGCCAGAGCGGCCCAGAGCAGGACCTGGATCAGTGCGGCGGCCGCTTCGTAGTGCTGGCGACCCAACCATTGGAGCAAGGCCTTGAACCAGCCCGGCGTTTCCTTGGCTTCGGTGGGTTCGGTGGTGTCCTCGCCGAAACGATAGCGGGTGACCGTTTGCGGGTTCTTGAACGGTGGGGCTTCGAGGATCGCCTTGATGCTGTCTCTGGAGGCCTCGCTGGTGAGGGGCTGGTTGAGCAACCGCGGGCTGTCGGGGGCGATGCTGTCTTCGTCGGCCCAGGCCGGGGGCGCCGGCGGCAGCAGGAGCAGCGCCAGCAGCATCAGCACAGGGACTGCGCTGCTCAGGCGCTGGCGCAGTCTCCGGAACACCAGTTCGATGTCCCAGGCCTCGAGGATCGTGCGCCGGTTCAGGTAGAGGCTGAAACCGCAGGCGACGTACACCGGCTCCCAGACGATCAGCAGCAGGGGATACAGGACGTTGACCAGGTGCTCGAACCACAACCAGTCGTGCTCGGTCGTCGTGACCAGCTTCTGCCAATCCCAGTCCAGTTCGACCTGTTGCGGTACGAACAGATAGAACAGGGCCATCAGGCCGAACCACAGGACGGTTTCCAGGTGCATGCCGATCACGGTCAGCCACCGCGCCGCGCGTCCGTTGCGTTGCTGTAGTACTTGCAGGCGCAGCGCTCGCGCATTCCCGGCGAGTCCTTCGAGTTGCACCACCGGCATCAGGAAGCTGCGACTCAGGCTCAGTCGCCGCCAGGTCAGGCTGGCGAACAACTGCGGCTTGAGCAATGCCGGCCACTGGCGCAGGGCCTGCTTCAGGGTTGGCGTTTCGCCAAACAGCGCCTTGGACAGAATGTGCAGTGGTAAGCGGTCGAAGGCCGGTTTCAACCACCAGAACACCAACAAGACCAGGGATGGTGAGTCCCATAACAGCAGGCACAGCAGCGTGTAGATCGGCAGGGTGATAATGGCCCAGCTGGTCATCAGCAACCGTCGGTGCTGCTGGCTCATCAACACGCCCAGGTCCATGGCTTCCCAGGCGGTACGCGGACGGATGACGACGGAGGCATCACTCAGCCGCATGGCGTATCCGTCCGGCAAACAGCAGGTAACTGAACACCAGCAGCCACAGCAATGCGCCGACCGTATATTTGACGACGGGTGTCACGGTGCTGGAGGACCAATACGCTTCGATGAACGCGGCGAGAAACAGGAGCAGCATGACCCCGCCGATCATCGACACGCTTTTGCCCGCGGCGAGCCGCAGGGCTTCGCCCCGGGTGAGGCGTCCCGGCGC
This sequence comes from Pseudomonas corrugata, assembly GCF_001269905.1. GTDB lineage: Bacteria > Pseudomonadota > Gammaproteobacteria > Pseudomonadales > Pseudomonadaceae > Aquipseudomonas > Aquipseudomonas corrugata. Next base: position 310,109 of record NZ_LHVK01000008.1, read on the forward strand.
GATCAATGCCCAACCCAGTTGCAGGCCTGCGGCACCGGCGAGGGTGATCGCGGTGAGTTCGAAGGCGCCATGCCCGATCACGAACGACCAGAACGTGCCTCCGGAACCGATCTGGGTCAGGTGCCCGGCGACCGCGCCGATGGTCAGGCCGTTGAAAAAAAGGAAGAACGCGCTGCCCAGGCCAAACATCATGCCGCTGGCAAACGTCTGAAAAGCGATGCCGATGTTGTGCATGATGTAGTAGCCGAACATGGCCCAGTCTTCGCTGGCCGCCCGTTCGATCGAGCGTCCCAGATGGCCGGCGCTCGGGTCGTACATGCTGCGGATCTGGCTGATCTCTTCGGCATCCAGCACGCTGTAGACGAGGTCCGGAAACAGATAGACCAGCAACCCGATGCCGGCCAGGCTCCCCAGGAACATCAGGCTGGCAGCCAGCACGAACCGCCATTGTTCACGGACCAGCCGGGGAAAACCGGCCAGGATGAACGCTGAAAGGCTGGCCGATGGCCGGCTGCGGTCACGGTAGAGCTGCTGGTGACCGCGCAGCGCAAGCTGTTGCAGGGCGTCGACCAGCAGGCTGCTGTAGCCCCGCGCCTGGGCCAATGCCAGATGCTGGCAGAGCCGACGGTAGGCCTGGGGAAAATCGCTGCACTGGGGCACATTGCGGCTGCGCTCCAGCTGATCGAGCTGCCGGGACAGCTGTTCCCATTCCCCTTGGTGACGGCTCTCGAACAGGCTTTGCTTCATGTCGGCCCCAGCAGGCCGCGGGCGATGCCATTGAGCTCGGCCACGGCTCGCGGTGGCTGGACGTTCAGTGGTGCCGCCAGGATGGCCGCCAGTTCGTTGACCCTGGCCTGGGAAAGTTCGGCCTGACGCTCAGCGAAACCCAGCACCGCGCGTTGCTCGTTCAGGCTCAGGGCAAAGGGCGGGCGTACCGGCAGTGCCGATGGCAAGGCAGGGCGCTTGACCGGTTGCTCGCGATACACCACCAGCGTGCCGGCCGCCAGGTCGCCCAGGCGTTTGAACGCCGGATGCTGCAGACAACTGATCGCCCCGAAGGTGTAGCCGAAGGGCAGCATGTCGACGAAACGCAGCAGGTTGCGGATCAGCGAAGCGGACCAGCCGATGGGACGGCCGTCGTCCTGGACCACCCGCAATCCCATCATTTGCTTGCCGGGAGAGCACCCCTGGTGCAGTACCTCGAACAGCACCATGTACCACCAGCTGACGACGAACAGCAGGATGGAACCGAGGCCGATACCCAGGTCACCGAAAAATGCGAGGATGCCGAACAGAAAGCCCAGGATCAGCCCCCGTATCCCCAGGTCGATGGCAAAAGCCAGAGCGCGGGGCATCAACCCCGCCGGGCGCAGTGGCAGGTCGATGCCTTCGGGCGTCTCGACCTGATACCGCGTGTCCAGTGGCGGGGGCAGCGTCGCGGTCCTTTGCAGTGCTGGTGTCTCGAGCATGGGCAACCTGAGTGATGGGCCGGTTCGAACATTCAATCCCGGCAGATGCTAGCAGCCTTCGTGCGGGCAAACGATACAACTGTGTATGTCATTTTATGGATCGTGACGTGATTCAATCCGTCGACCCCTGGCCGAAGTCGGGTGGGACCCCCTAGACTTCGTCAGTCTTTTGCTCAGGAACAGCCCGTGACCTCCATCTTCTGGTACGACTACGAAACCACCGGCATCGATCCCCGTTGCGACCGGCCCTTGCAGGTGGCGGGCATCCGTACCGATTTCGAGCTCAATGAAATCGACGAACCGGTGAACCTGTATTGCCGGCCGAGCGATGACATCCTGCCCCATCCTGCGGCTTGTGCGATTACAGGCATTACCCCGACCTGCCTGGCTGAAAAAGGCCTGAGCGAAGCCGATTTCATGACCCGCGTCCACCTGCAACTGGCCGCGCCCGGTACCTGCGGCGCCGGGTACAACACCCTGCGTTTCGACGATGAAATGACCCGCTACAGCCTTTATCGGAATTTTTTCGACCCGTATGCGCGGGAATGGCAGGGTGGCAACAGCCGCTGGGACTTGATCGACCTGGTCCGTGCGGCTTACGCGCTGCGCCCCGATGGTATTGCCTGGCCGCAAGAGGATGGCCGGGTCACTCTCAAGCTCGAGCGCCTGACCGCCGCCAATGGCATCGACCATGGTCAGGCTCACGATGCGTTGTCGGACGTGCGCGCTACGATTGCCCTGGCACGCCTCATCCGCCAGAAGCAGCCCAGGCTCTACGACTGGCTGTTCCAGTTGCGCAGCAAGCAGAAAGTGATGGACCAGATCCGTCTGTTGCAGCCAATGGTGCATGTGTCCGGGCGTTTCTCGGCAGCTCGAAACTACATTGGCGTGGTTTTGCCACTGGCCTGGCATCCGAAGAACCGCAATGCGCTGATTGTCTGCGACCTGCACCTCGATCACCAGGGGTTGCTGGACCATGACGCGGACATCTTGCGGCAACGTCTGTATACCCGCCGCGACGAACTGCTCGAGGGAGAGTTGCCCGTGCCTCTCAAACTCATTCATATCAACAAATGTCCGGTGGTCGCGCCGCTATCGGTGCTGCGTGCCGAGGATCGGCAGCGGCTGCAATTGGACATGGATGGACTGCAGCAACGGGCGTTGCAGCTAAGTAATGCCCAGCAAGTTTGGCAGGATAAACTTCAGGCTATTTATGGTCGCGAGGATTTCACTGCCAGCGAGGACCCCGAGCAACAGTTATACACAGGCTTCCTCGGTGATCGCGATCGCCGTTTATGTGAACAAGTGCGCATGGCGGACCCGGCTGATTTGGCGCAAGAGCACTGGCCTTTCGATGATGAACGTTTGCCGGAATTATTGTTCCGATATCGCGCACGTAACTTCCCAGACACCTTGAATCCCGAAGAGCAGGGGCGCTGGAGGCTGTTCTGTCAGCAACGCCTGTCATCACCGCAATGGGGGGCGCCCAATACCCTGGAAAGTTTTGATGAGGCAATGGGCGAATGGCTGGCGCTTTCCACGCCATTGCAGCGGGAGGTGCTCACGCAGTGGCAAGGTTACAGCCAGCAACTGCGCAAACGTTTAAGCCTTTGAGCGGCGGTGAATGAAGAAACCGCAGGCATGAAAAACGCCAGCATATAGCTGGCGTTTTTTTGTGCGTAGAGAACGCTGAAACCCGACGAGGCTTAGCCCAGCAGGGTTGCCCAGCCTTCAACGACGTCGCCGCCCCACTTGGCTTTCCACTCTTTGAGAGTCTTGTGGTTGCCACCTTTGGTTTCGATGACTTCGCCGTTGTGCGGGTTTTTGTATTGCTTAACTTTGCGAGCGCGTTTGGTGCCGGTAGTTTTCACGGCGCCACCACGAGGTGCTTTACCCGATTTGGCTTCTGGATCCAGCAGGGCAGTGATATCGCGCAGGGATTTGGAGTATTCACCCATCAGAGTGCGCAGTTTGCCTTCGAATTCCAATTCTTTTTGCAGTTTATCGTCTTTGGACAGGTCGGCCAGACGCTGTTGCAGTTCTTCAATGGCTTGTTTTGTAGCGTTGTATTCAGTGATCAAGGACATGGGGACTACCTTATGTAGGGCACTGCGGACAAGGAGACAGTGTGGCAATAGTAATCAGACAGTTTCATCAAGTAAACATTTAAGCAGGCTTTTATTTAATTACTTAGTGTCAGGCCACAAAAAATGGCCTTGCAGTTAAATACCCTTACGGGCTTTCACATCCGTTCACAATATAAGCCCTGTCCCCGGACCCGCCCCGCTCGCTGTCCGTAGGGGCTCGTCCTGTCATCAATACTGCAGTTTTGCTGCGCAATGGCTAGAATGGCCGCCTTTGCGAAGTTCTGGAGTTCTCTAATGCGCACTTTTCGGCTGGTGATTGCTTGCCCGGACCGCGTCGGTATCGTTGCTAAAGTCAGTAACTTTCTGGCGTCCCATAACGGTTGGATCACTGAAGCAAGCCATCACTCGGACAATCAGAGCGGCTGGTTTTTCATGCGTCACGAGATCCGTGCGGACTCGCTACCCTTTGGCATCGAAGCGTTTCGCGAGGCTTTCGCGCCGATCGCCGAAGAGTTTGCGATGGACTGGCGCATCACTGATACCGCGCAGAAAAAACGCGTGGTGCTGATGGCCAGCCGTGAGTCCCATTGCCTGGCAGACCTGTTGCACCGCTGGCACAGCGATGAGCTCGACTGCGACATCGCCTGCGTGATTTCCAACCATGACGACTTGCGCAGCATGGTGGAGTGGCACGGCATTCCGTACTACCACGTACCGGTCAACCCGCAGGACAAGCAGCCGGCCTTCGCTGAAGTCTCGCGGCTGGTCAAGCAGCACGACGCCGAAGTGGTGGTCCTCGCCCGTTACATGCAGATACTGCCGCCGGCCTTGTGCAGCGAATACGCTCATAAGGTGATCAACATCCACCACAGCTTCCTGCCGTCGTTCGTCGGTGCCAAGCCATACCACCAGGCTTCGATGCGGGGTGTGAAGCTGATCGGCGCCACTTGCCACTACGTGACTGAAGAGCTTGACGCCGGCCCGATCATCGAACAGGACGTGGTACGCGTCAGCCACAGCGACAGCATCGAAGACATGGTGCGTTTCGGCCGTGACGTGGAGAAAATGGTGCTGGCTCGAGGCTTGCGTTATCACCTCGAAGACCGTGTGCTGGTGCACGGCAACAAGACTGTGGTGTTCTGACCTCCGGGCCTGCCGGGCAACCGGCTGGAATATGTCACAACCCGGTGGGAGCCGAGCTTGCTCGCGATGGTGGTATGTCAGTCGACCAAGATGTTGCTGGTCCGCCGCCATCGCGAGCAAGCTCGGCTCCCACAGTGGATGCCGCTTGATCTTTAACTGACGGGCATTAGCCTGTCGGGCTCTTATGAGGCACGCCATGACCGATCCACTGGACAAAGCCACCTCCAAAGCCCCAGCCACCCTCGGTGAGGGCTGTCTGAGCCGCTACGATCCCGAAGAACTGGGCCCGGAGGACGGCACAGAGTTTCCCGACGCCGCCGAACTGTGGAAACAGACCCATCCCCAGGACGATCCCGATTAGGCTTCGACCGCTTCAAGCCTGTCTCGGCTTCATCAGCTTCCTGATCAACGGACGCCCGACCATCAGGAAGAATACCGGCCCGCCAGCTACCAGATAAAAGTAATAGGTCACCGCCCGCCAGATCAGAATCGCCGCCGCTGCGGTGGACTTGCCAACCATAGGCGCCAACAATGCGGCCGAGGTCACCTCAGCCGCCCCGGCGCCGCCGGGCAGAAGACTGAATTGTCCCGCGCTGAGGGACAGCATCTGGACCAGGAAACTCCAGGCCCATTGCAGATCCGCTCCCAGTCCTTTCAGCGCCAGGTACAGCACGCTATAACGCAGGGCCCAATGCAGGCACGTCAGGCCGAAGACCTGGAAGAGTGTCTGTCGTGGCAGCTTCAGCGTCGTGGTAAACGCCGCCAGAAAATTCAGAATCTTGCGCCCCCAGCGGCGCCGGGTAGTGGCTTTCACGCGCAGGTGTCGCAGCAGCCTGGCGCCCAGCAGGATCAGCCGGCGATGGTAGCGAGCCACCAGGGCACAGCCGATCAGCCCGCCAAACAGCGATAACGCGCTCAGTGCCAGCATCCATTCCATGCGCTGGCTGAGATTCTGGAACAGCGCATACAGCAGGATGCCCACCAGGGCGCAGAGGAAGAACAGCAGGTCGCTCAACTGATCCATGGCGAACACCGCGCTGGCGTGGGCCGGGCGCACGCCGTTGCGGGCCAGCAGGGCCATCAGCGTCAACGGCCCGCCGCTGCCGCCGGGTGTGGCGCACATGGCGAACTCGGTGGACATCACCACGCCGATGCTCTTGAGTCCGCCGATGCATCCACGTTGCTCCCCCAGCAGCAGGCGCAGGCGCACGGAGTTCAGCGCCCAGCACAGCCCGATCATGCCCAGCATGCTCAATAGCAGAGTCATGGGGAAGCGCTGTACCCGTGACCACATTTCCCCGCCACCTACCAGCAGCGGCACCAACAACGCCGTGAGCAGCGCCGCAGCCAACCAGAGCGCCCGTTTCATGCGGCGCGGCTGAGCCGCAGGCCCTGGCCGGCCAGCCACCCGGACTTGGTCATCGGTGCGCGGCCGTCGTCGAGCAGGCGCTCAAGGGTCCGCAACCAATAGTCCCGGGAAAACCGATGGCGCATGTCTACCGGATGCAAGCCCAGACGAATCACCTGTTCCTTTCGCCAGCGTTGTTCGCGTTGATCGTTGATGACCTTCGACAAGCCACGGCGCCAGGCGCTGCGGGCGCTCCAGACCAGCCCCGGGGCGTCGATGGGGGCGAAATCCGGCAGGCGATAAAGGTGCTGGGTATCGCTGGTATAGCTCAAGGGCAACTGGCACAAGGCCCGGCGGGTACCTTCGCTCATCAGCCAGGCCGGGGCTACGAAGCCTTCCAGCGGCCACTGGTAACGTTCAAAGATTTCGATACCGGCGCGCAGGCGGGCGAGAGCAGCATCTTCGGTCAACTGGTAGAACTCGCCTTCATGGGTGTAGACCCGGCGCATGAACCAATCCCGGGGATGGAGGGGAGGGGGGGCGTCGTCACAATGGTAATAGCCGTGGAGCACCAACTCGTCGCCGCGCTCGACCCGGCTGTCGAGCAGGCGCCGGAAGCCGGGGTGATCGTCCAGCGCGTTGGTGTGATGGAAGTCCGGCACTACCAGCCAGGTCATCGGTACATGACCGAGGGCGTCGACGGCTTCGACGAAGGGCTGGTAGTCGGGCCAGGTTTGCGGTGCCACGTCGTGCAGCACCAGTAAAACGCTGGGCGAGTGATTCATTGGCACGCACCTCGTCTCAAGCATTGGCCTGTAGCGGCATCTGTTCACCTAGCACGGCGTAATAATGCCCCAGCAGGCTGTTGACCACCGAGTCCCAGGCATACTGGCGCTCCACATGACGACGGGCCAGCAGGCCGCGGCGCTGGCAACCTTCAGAGAAGAGCTGTCGCACGGCATTGGCCATGGCCTGTGGATTGTTCGGCGTGCACAACAGACCGCAGTCTTCGTGGACGATCTCGGTGAACGCGCCGGCCGCGACCGCCACTACCGGAATGCCGCTGGCCATCGCTTCGAGGATCACCAGGCCGAAGGTTTCCTGATCGCCCGCATGCAGCAAGGCGTCGGCGCTGGCCATCAAGCGGGCGACTTGCGGCGCCGGGCGGAACGCATCGATCACGGTGACATTGTCCGGCACGATGGCGGGCATTGACGAGCCCACCAGCAGCAGGTGGTAGCGCTCGCCCAAGCGCTTCATGCATTTGAGCAACACCGGCAGATTCTTTTCCTTGGAACCACGTCCGGCGAAGATCAACAGGCGTGTGTTTTCAGCAATGCCAAGCTCGGCGCGCAATTCCGGGTCGCGGGCACCGGGGTTGAACATCTGCAGGTCCACGCCCAAAGGCTGCACATGGACGTTGCGCACACCCAATCCGGCCAGCTTGTCGGCCATGACCTGGCTCGGTGCCAGGACCCGGTCGAAGTTGCCGTACAACTTGCTGACGTAGGCTTCGATGTTGGGGGTGAACCAATTGCCCATACGATTGCTCACCAGCAAGGGCAGGTCGGAGTGATAGAACCCGATCACGGGTACGTCCAGCTGGCGCCGGGCGTCCAGTGCGGCCCAGGCGGTGAGGTAGGGATCGCCGACTTCTATCAGATCCGGTTGCAGATCGCGCAGGGCGTTGCGCCAGGGTGCGAGGCGAAGTGGGAAGCGGTAGCCCTTGCCGAAGGGCAGAGCAGGGGCAGGCACCTTGTAGATCCCGTCCTGCTCGCTCAAATGCGCTCCGGGAATCAGCAGACTGTGACGGATACCGGGCCGATCCCCCAGACGACGGTGCTTGGCATCCAGATAAGTGCGCACGCCTCCGCTGGCAGGGGCGTAGAACATGGTTATGTCCGCTATATGCACGATGAACATCCCTCCGGTCTGTGTTCTCCTGAGTTGACCTTCCTGAAGAATAGATGTTCGGTTGGGTTGTGGTGGGGTGGAGGCAGTGGAATATTACTTGCCTGATCGGCCTTCAACGCGGGCAGGCCCGCTCCCACAGGGGATTGGGGCGGGCCGGAGCGTGTGTGTCCACGGCAGATCCAGGGTGGGAGCGAGCCTGCTCGCGATGGCGGCTTCGCATCCGGCATCACTTCAAACTGACCCACCGCTTTCGCGAGCAAGCCCGCTCCCTCAGGGGATTGGGGGCGGCCGCAGCAGCCTTTTAGTGCGTTAGATACGGAAACTGCCTACCAACTGTTTGAGCCGCGCCGCCTGCCGCTCAAGATCGGAGCATGCGCGCAAGGTGGATTGCAGGTTTTCCACGCCTTCCTGGTTCAAGGTGTTGATCTCGGTGATGTCCACGTTGATCGACTCCACCACGGCCGTTTGTTCCTCCGTGGCCGTGGCCACCGACTGGTTCATGCCGTCGATTTCACCTATGCGCTGGGTCACGCTGTTCAGCCGTTCTCCGGCCTGGTTGGCGATCTCCACGCTCTCCTGACTGTGACGCTGGCTGTCATTCATGGTCGTGACCGACGCCCTCGCGCCGACCTGCAATTCCTCGATCATGGTCTGCACCTGTTGCGCCGATTCCTGGGTGCGATGGGCCAGGTTGCGCACCTCATCGGCCACTACGGCAAATCCGCGCCCGGCCTCACCTGCCCGGGCTGCTTCGATCGCGGCGTTGAGGGCCAGCAGGTTGGTTTGCTGGGAAATGCTGGTGATCACTTCCAGGATCTGGCCGATGTTCACGGTTTTGCTGTTCAGCGATTCGATGTTGCTGCTTGAGGTACTCAGCAGATCGGACAGCCGGTTCATTGCGGCAATGCTGCGGTCCACCACTTGCTGGCCGTCTTCCGCCAGGCCTCGGGCATCGCTGGCTTGATGGGAGGCCTGGGCCGCATTGCGGGCGATTTCCTGGGCTGCGGCACCCAATTGGTTGATGGCTGCGGCGACGCTGTTGGTTCGGCTGGACTGTTCGTCGGAGTTGACCATCGACGAGTTCGAAGCGCTCACCACGCGCAAGGCGACTTCGTTGACATGCTCGGTGGCGGAAGACACTTCCCGGATCGATCCATGGATCCGCTCTACGAAGCGATTGAATGCGGTGCCCAGGATGCCGAATTCGTCCTGGTTCTGGATCGTCAGGCGTTTGGTCAGGTCGCCCTCGCCGTCGGCGATGTCCTCCATGGCCCGGGTCATGACATGCAATGGCTGGATCAGGAGACGAATCAGCATGCTCAGCAGCGCGATGATGAAGACCACGGCAATGACGGTGGCGATCACCGCCGAGGTTCGGAAATTGCTGAGCATCGAGTAGGCCTGATCCTTGTCGACCGACACACCAACGTACCAATTCACCGAGGGCAAGCCCTTGATCGGGGTAAAGGTGACGATGCGCGTATGGCCGTCGACCTCGACTTCGCTGATCTGGTCGCTGATCTTCGGCGTGTTGTGTGGATAGGCATCGTTCAGGGTCTTCATGACCAGGGCTTTGTCGGGGTGTACCAGGATCTTGCCGTCGGCGCTGACCAGGTAGGCGTAGCCCATGCCGTCGAAATCCACGGTCTTGAGGTTATCGATGATGGTTTGCAGGCTAAGGTCGCCACCTACCACGCCGACACTTTGCCCATTGTTTCTGGATGCGCTGGCGATGGATATGATCAGTCCGCCGCTGGCGGCATCGATGTAGGGTTCGGTCAGGGTAGCGGTGCCGCTGCTTTCGGCGCCTTTGTACCAGGGACGTACCCGGGGATCGAAGCCATCGGGCATCTTCGCGTCGGGGCGTATGATGAAGCTGCCCTTGGCATCGCCCAGGTAGGATGCCATGAAGGTGGAGGTCAGAGCTTTCTGTTCCAGCAGACGGGTGACGCTGGCCTGATCTGGAGTGGCGGCGATGTTCTGGGCCAGGTTTTCGATCAGCAGAATACGGCCGCTCAGCCAGGTCTGAATGTTGCTCGCCGTGACGTCGCTCATTTCATGCAGGTAGCTGTCCAGGTCGTCGCGAATGGCGTTGCGTTGCAGGTAATCGTTGTAGGCGGTGAATGAAGCGAAGGCTGCTATGACAATCAGAGCGGCGGCAATCAGGATTTTGTGGCTGAAACGCAGGTTTTTGTTCATGGTTCGGGGTTCCGCGGAGTCTTATAGCTCTGGGCGTGCTTTTATATGAAAAGTTCGAAAAAAGGCGCCGTATTGAAAGTTCTGATATTTCCTTCCCTCCCTGGGGAATTATCCGACCGTGTTTTCAGTGAAGTCTGTTGCTTTTTATATCGGCCATACTCGATCAAAAATTAATCACAGGTGACCACATGCCTGACTCTCTGCAACTCGTTATCGGGGCCGACCTCGCCGGCCAGCCCATTGAGCAGGCCATGCGCCTGGCGAACCGTCATGGCCTGATAGCAGGCGCCACGGGAACCGGCAAGACCGTCACTCTGCAGCGCCTGGCCGAAGCCTTCAGCGATGCCGGCGTGGCGGTGTTCGCGGCGGACATCAAGGGCGACCTGTGTGGACTCGGCGCCGCCGGAAACCCCCAGGGCAAAGTCGCCGAGCGTATTGCCGGCATGCCTTGGCTCAAGCATGAGCCTCGGGCCTATCCGGTGACCCTGTGGGACGTTCACGGCCAGTCCGGTCATCCGTTGCGCACCACCCTGAGCGAGATGGGGCCGTTGCTGCTCGGCAGCCTGCTGGAGCTGACTGACAGCCAGCAGGCGGCGCTATACGCCGCGTTCAAGGTGGCGGATCGGGAAGGCCTGCTATTGCTGGATCTCAAGGATCTGAAGGCCCTGCTCAACCACCTCAAGGACAACCCGGCGCTATTGGGGGACGATGCGGCCCTGATGACCACCGGTTCCAGCCAGGCGCTGTTGCGGCGCTTGTCCACCCTGGAACAGCAGGGGGGCGATGCTTTGTTCGGCGAACCGGCCTTGCAGCTCGAAGACATCCTGCAGCCGGACAGCGACGGTCGCGGCCGCATTCACTTGCTGGACGCCAGTCGTCTGGTCCACGAATCGCCCAAGGTCTACGCGACGTTCCTGCTGTGGCTGCTGGCCGAGCTGTTCGAGCAATTGCCCGAACGTGGTGATGCGGACAAACCGTTGCTGGCGCTGTTCTTCGATGAGGCGCATCTGCTGTTCGCCGGTACGCCGAAGGCGTTGCAGGAGCGGTTGGAGCAAGTGGTGCGCCTGATCCGCTCCAAAGGCGTCGGGGTCTACTTTGTCACGCAATCGCCGGGCGACTTGCCAGACGACGTCCTGGCACAGTTGGGATTGCGCATCCAGCATGGCCTGCGGGCCTTTACCACCAAGGAGCAGAAGTCCCTGCGGGCGGTGGCGGACGGCTTCCGTCCGAACCCGCAGTTCGATGCCTTGACGGTGCTTACCGAGCTGGGCATCGGCGAGGCCCTGGTGGGCACCTTGCAGGAAAAAGGTACGCCGGAGATGGTCCGGCGCGTGTTGGTGGCGCCACCGCAATCGCGTATCGGGCCGCTGACCGAGGCCGAGCGCGCCGGATTGATCGCCCGTTCGCCGTTGCAGGGGCGCTACGATAAACCCATAGATCGCGAATCGGCCTATGAAGTGCTGATGGGACGCAAGGGCCTGGAGCCGCAGACCGAGGTGGTGTCAGGCAAACCGGCGGCCGGGGAGCCGAGCTTTACCGAAAAGGCCGGGGAGTTTCTCGGCACGGCGGCGGGCCAGGCATTGAAATCGGCGATGCGCCAGGCGGCCAATCAATTGGGGCGGCAGTTGGTGCGGGGGTTGATGGGGTCGTTGCTGGGAGGCAACAAGCGGCGGTAGCTCAAGAACCGAGTCGCTTCCTTCGCGAGCAAGCCCGCTCCCACAATGACCGCATTCTTCCTGACGAAACTCGGTAAGTTGTGGGAGCGGGCTTGCTCGCGAAGAGGGCCTTATATCCAACAGAGATACTCAGGTCAGGGCTTGGCCCTGGCATGGGCCGCCAACCGCTCCAGCGCTGCCCGCAGGCTCGGGTCGCTGATGCCGTCCGCGGTGGCCTGGATGGTTTCGGCGGCGTCGGTGGACAGGTCCAGGGTATGCCCCTTGGCCCCGACCTGTACGGTGGGTGGCTGTACCTTGAAGAGAATCCGCGTCAGGCTGGCAAACTCTTCGAACGCCTGCAATTGACGCAACAGGCGCTTCTGCTGGTAGCGCAGGCGCGTGGCCCAATGGCCATCCGTAACGATCAACAGCAAGCTGCCTTCGCGCCAGGACGCCACGTGGCAGTGTTCGCGCGCGGCGGGTTGCAACTGGCTGTCCAGCAGGCGTTGCAGATGACCCAGGCGCTTGGCGTGGCCGAAGATGGCTTTCAGCGGTTTGGCTTCGCGCAACAGAACGGCTGGAGCCTTGGCTGGGAGGGGGCGGAAGGCCATGAACGAATACCGCGAGTGACAGAGGCGCCATGGTAGCAGAAAGCGCCGGGTAAGCCTCGACCCTGCCGGTCGATAGCCGTTTGCTGACACAAACAGAGGGAACTTATGCGCTTTGTGGGTTGATCTTCGCGTAAAAGCCCTTATTTTAGGAAGGCCCCGTCACAGCGCTGTGCCAGCATCGTGGAATAACGCCACTTTCCTCACCATCGTTTCCGGGTAGAATGCTCGTTCGCATGCGGCCATGAGGGCTGCACGGGCGACTCACGGGGCCGCCCTCCATCCCTTTAGTGTGGAAGATCCTGCCGATATGTTTGCGCCTTTGTTAAAGAAACTCTTTGGAAGCAAGAACGAGCGTGAAGTCAAGCGCATGCTCAAGACGGTACAGATCGTCAATGCCTTCGAAGAGCAAATGGTGGCCCTTTCGGACGATCAGTTACGCGCCAAGACTGCCGAATTCAAGGACCGCATCGCCAAGGGGGAAACCCTCGACCAGCTCCTGCCCGAAGCCTTTGCGGTGGCCCGCGAAGCCGGCAAGCGGGTCATGGGCATGCGCCACTTCGACGTCCAGTTGATCGGCGGCATGACCTTGCACGAAGGCAAGATTGCCGAAATGCGCACTGGTGAAGGCAAGACCCTGGTGGCGACCCTGGGCGTCTACCTCAACGCGCTGTCCGGCAAGGGCGTGCACGTGGTGACGGTCAACGACTACCTGGCCCGCCGCGACGCCAACTGGATGCGCCCGCTGTATGAATTCCTCGGGCTGACCGTCGGCGTGGTCACGCCGTTCCAGCCGCCGGAAGAGAAGCGTGCCGCCTATGCTGCCGACATCACCTACGGCACCAACAACGAATTCGGTTTCGACTACCTGCGCGACAACATGGCATTCAGCCTGGAAGAAAAATTCCAGCGTGAGCTCAATTTCGCGGTCATCGACGAAGTCGACTCCATCCTCATCGACGAAGCCCGTACCCCGCTGATCATTTCCGGTCAGGCCGAGGACAGCTCCAAGCTGTACATGGAGATCAACAAACTGATCCCGCAGCTTAAGCTGCACGTCGAGGAAGTCGAAGGCGAAGTGACCCAGGAGGGTCACTTCACCGTTGACGAGAAGACCCGTCAGGTCGAACTCAACGAAGCCGGCCACCAATACATCGAGGAAGTGCTGACCCGCGTCGGCCTGCTGGCCGAAGGCGAAAGCCTGTATTCGGCTCATAACCTGGGCCTGCTGACCCACGTCTATGCCGGTCTGCGTGCCCATAAGCTCTTCCATCGCAACGTCGAATACATTGTGCAGGACGGCCAGGTCGTGCTGGTCGACGAGCACACCGGTCGTACCATGCCGGGCCGTCGCCTGTCCGAAGGCCTGCACCAGGCCATCGAAGCCAAGGAAGGCCTGAACATCCAGGCCGAGAGCCAGACACTGGCCTCGACCACCTTCCAGAACTACTTCCGCCTGTACAACAAGCTGTCCGGCATGACCGGTACCGCCGACACCGAAGCGTTCGAGTTCCACCAGATCTATGGTCTGCAAGTGGTGGTGATCCCGACGAACAAGCCGCTGGCGCGTAAAGACTACAACGACCTGGTGTTCCTGACCGCCGAAGAGAAGTACGCGGCGATCATCAACGACATCAAGGACGGCATGGCCCAGGGGCGTCCGATCCTGGTGGGTACCGCCACCATCGAAACCTCCGAGCACATGTCCGCATTGCTCAACAAGGAAGGTATCGAGCACAAGGTTCTCAACGCCAAGTTCCACGAGAAGGAAGCCGAGATCATCGCCCAGGCCGGTCGCCCGGGGGCGCTGACCATCGCCACCAACATGGCCGGGCGTGGTACCGACATCCTGCTGGGCGGCAACTGGGAAGTGGAAGTTGCTTCCCTGGACAACCCGACACCTGAGCAGATCGCGCAGATCAAGGCCGACTGGCAGAAGCGTCACCAGCAGGTGCTTGAGTCCGGTGGTCTGCAGGTGATCGCTTCCGAGCGTCATGAGTCGCGCCGTATCGACAACCAGTTGCGTGGCCGTGCCGGTCGCCAGGGTGACGCCGGTTCCAGCCGCTTCTACCTGTCCCTGGAAGACAGCCTGATGCGTATCTTCGCCTCTGACCGGGTGAAAAACTTCATGAAGGCCCTGGGCATGCAGCCAGGCGAAGCAATCGAACACCGCATGGTGACGAACGCCATCGAGAAGGCCCAGCGCAAGGTCGAGGGGCGCAACTTCGATATCCGCAAGCAATTGCTCGAGTTCGACGACGTCAACAACGAACAGCGTAAAGTGATCTATCACATGCGTAACAGTTTGTTGGCTGCCGACAACATCGGCGACACCATCGCCGACTTCCGCCAGGAAGTGCTCGATGCAACCGTCAGCTCCCATATTCCACCGCAGTCGCTGCCGGAGCAGTGGGACATCGCGGGCCTGGAAGCTGCATTGCGCAGCGACTTTGGCGTGTCGTTGCCGATCCAGCAATGGCTCGACGAAGACGACCACCTGTACGAAGAAACCCTGCGCGAGAAACTGCTGGCCGAACTGATTGCCGCGTACAACGAGAAGGAAGATCAGGCCGGTGCCGAAGCGCTGCGCTCCTTCGAGAAGCAGATCGTGCTGCGGGTACTGGACGACCTGTGGAAAGACCACCTGTCGACCATGGATCACCTGCGTCACGGTATCCATTTGCGCGGTTACGCCCAGAAGAACCCGAAGCAGGAATACAAGCGTGAGTCCTTCACCTTGTTCTCCGAGCTGCTGGATTCGATCAAGCGCGACTCGATCCGCGTGCTGTCCCACGTTCAGGTTCGTCGCGAAGACCCGGCCGAAGAGGAAGCCCGACTGCGTCAGGAAGCCGAGGCCCTGGCCGCACGCATGCAGTTCGAACACGCCGAGGCCCCAGGCCTGGAAGTGTCCCAGGCCCAGGAAGAAGGGAGCGATGTGGATGTCGCCCTGGCGACCGCGCCGGTGCGCAACGAGCAGAAGCTGGGCCGTAATGAGCTGTGTTATTGCGGTTCGGGCAAGAAATACAAGCATTGCCACGGGCAGATCCAGTAACGCCCGTCTCAAACGCTGAACGACCCGCGCCGCGACAGGCCACCTCTGTCGCGGCGTTTTGCCATTTGATTCAGACATACATTTATTGAGGAGCGCATTCATGGCTGTTGGTCTTGGTCCGTTGCCAACGTTGCACCCGGTTGCCGGTTTTGAACTCGGTATCGCCTCGGCGGGCATCAAGCGCCCCGGGCGCAAGGACGTGGTGGTCATGCGTTGTGCCGAAGGTTCGACGGTTGCCGGCGTGTTCACCCTCAACGCCTTTTGCGCAGCACCGGTCATCCTGGCCAAGCAACGTGTCCAGGGGGCGGTGCGCTACCTGTTGACCAACACTGGCAATGCCAACGCTGGCACCGGAGCTCCGGGCCTGGCCGCCGCCGAGCGCACCTGCGCCAAGCTGGCCGAGTTGACCGGTGTCGATGCCGCCCAGGTGCTGCCGTACTCCACAGGGGTGATCGGTGAGCCGCTGCCGGTCGAGAAGATCGAAGGGGCGCTGCAGGCCGCCCTCGATGATCTGTCGGAAAACAACTGGGCCGCCGCCGCCACCGGCATCATGACCACCGACACCCTGCCCAAGGGCGCGAGCCGTCAGTTCCAGCACGACGGCGTGACGGTCACTGTCACCGGCATCAGCAAGGGCGCCGGCATGATCCGGCCGAACATGGCGACCATGCTCGGCTACATCGCGACTGACGCCAAAGTTTCCCGCCAGGTGCTGCAGGACCTGATGCTCGACGGCGCCAACAAATCGTTCAACCGCATCACCATCGACGGCGATACGTCGACCAACGACTGCTGCATGCTGATCGCCACCGGCAAGGCCAACCTGCCGGAAATCACCGAAGCCAGCGGCCCGCTCTTTGCGGCGCTGAAGCAGGCGGTGTTCGAGGTGTGCATGGAAGTGGCCCAGGCCATCGTCCGTGACGGCGAAGGTGCGACCAAGTTCGTGACCGTGCAGGTCAACGGTGGTGGCAATCATCAGGAGTGCCTGGATGTCGGCTACACCGTGGCGCACTCGCCGCTGATCAAGACCGCGCTGTTCGCCTCGGACCCGAACTGGGGCCGGATCCTCGCTGCCGTCGGCCGTGCCGGCGTGCCGGACCTGGACGTGAGCAAGATCGACGTGTTTCTCGGCGAAGTCTGCATCGCAAGCAAAGGCGCCCGCGCCGCAACCTATACCGAAGCCCAAGGGGCGGCGGTGATGCAACAGGAAGAAATCACCATCCGCATCGAACTGGGGCGTGGTGATTGCAGCGAGACGATCTGGACCACCGACCTGTCCCATGAGTATGTGAAGATCAACGCCGAGTACCGGACTTAACAAGGCTTGGGGCCGAGTTGCGCTGTCGCGAGCAGGCTCGCTCCCACAGGGGATTTGTGCTGGAAACAGGCTTATGCCAGCCTGCAGATATCCTTGTGGGAGCGAGCCTGCTCGCGATGGCGTCGGAACAGACCTGTACTATTTCTGAATAACCACAAGAAAGGACTCCAGACATGAGCCTGCACCTGATCATCGGCGACAAGAGAATATCCTCCTGGTCCCTGCGCGCCGCGCTGGCCCTGGACTTGACCGGTGCGAAGTACACCGAAGAGCTGGTCAGGCTCTTTCAACCCGACACCCGGGAGAAACTGCTCAAGTATTCGGCCACCGCCAAGGTCCCGCTGCTCCAGACCGAAAAGGGGGTCATCGCCGACTCCCTGGCGATTGCCGAGTACCTGGCCGAACAGTTTCCCGACGCCGGCCTTTGGCCCAAGGATGTGTTCGCCCGGGCACAGGCGCGTTCGGCTTGTGCGCAAATGCACAGTGGTTTCTTTGCACTGCGCAGCAACATGCCATTTGACCTGGCCCATGACGCGCCGCTGTCGCCCGTGCCGGCTGATGTCCAGTTGGAAGTCGAGCGGATGGTGGCGTTGTGGGCTGAGTGCCGTGCCGTGGCGACTGAAGCCGGTCCGTACCTGTTTGGCTCCCTGAGCCTGGCGGACGCGTTTTTTGCGCCGGTCGCCGTGCGCCTGCGTACCTATCAGGTGGAACTGCCAGAGGTCGATGCGGCCTATGTTGAAACCCTTTACCAATGGCCGGCGTTCAAGGCGTGGCAACAGGCCGGTCTGGAGGAAACAGCGCGGTGAAACGAGTACACGTAGCGGCGGCGGTCATTCGTGACGCCGCCGGCAAGATCCTCATCGCCCGGCGTGCCGATACCCAGCACCAGGGTGGCCTTTGGGAATTTCCCGGTGGCAAGGTTGAAGCTGGCGAGTCCGTCGAGACGGCTCTTGCCCGGGAGCTTCATGAGGAGCTGGGGATTATGGTCGACGCCGCTCGGCCGTTGATCAAGGTGCGTCACGATTACCCGGACAAGCAGGTCTTGCTGGATGTCTGGGAAGTCTCGGCGTTCTCCGGCGAACCCCATGGTGCCGAAGGGCAACCGCTGGCCTGGGTCACGGCACGCGATCTTGCCAATCATGAGTTTCCGGCAGCCAACCAGCCGATCGTTGCCGCGGCTCGTTTGCCCGGCGACTACCTGATCACCCCGGAAGGCCTTGAAACACCGGCCCTGTTACGGGGCATGCAAAAGGCTATCGCGGGCGGAATCAAGCTGGTCCAGTTGCGGGCGCCCAATGGCTACGATCCGCAGTACCGTGATCTGGCGGTAGATGCGGTGGGTTTGTGTGCCGGCAAGGCTCAGTTGATGCTCAAGGGACCGTTCGAATGGCTGGGGGACTTTCCTTCCGCCGGTTGGCACGTCACCGCCGCGCAACTGCGCAAGCATGCGGCGGCCGGTCGCCCGTTTGGCAAGGACCGCTGGCTGGCGGCATCCTGCCACAGCGCCGAGGAGCTCTCCCTGGCGCAGCAGATGGATGTGGACTTCGTGACGCTTTCGCCCGTGCAACCAACCCAGACTCACCCCGAGGCCCAGCCATTGGGTTGGGCGGAGGCTGTGCGGCTGATCGAGGGCTTCAACCGGCCGGTGTATCTGTTGGGCGGGGTGGGGCCTGCCGAACGGCAGAAGGCCTGGGAGGCGGGAGCGCAAGGTGTGGCGGGGATTCGGGCGTTCTGGCCAGAGGCTTGATTCTGTGGTGTAAACGCTGACGCCATCGCGAGCAGGCTCGCTCCCACAGGGGATCGCATTCAACCTGCGATCAGCTATGGGAGCGAGCCTGCTCGCGATGGCGTCCTCACAGACGACGGATCACTCCCCAGGCTTGGCCGCCGCCACCCAAAGCACCTCCGCCACCCCCTGGTGCCGGGCAATCAGCCGTGCCGCCACGAACAACAGATCCGATAACCGATTGATATAGGCCAATCCTGGCCCGGCCAGCGGCTCGACGGCGTTCAATTGCTGGCAACGGCGTTCGGCGCCACGGGCCAGGCTACGGCAGACGTGGGCCTGGGCCACCAGAATCGAGCCGCCGGGCAGGATGAAGTTCTCCAGCGGCCCCAGCTCCTCATTCCACAGATCGATCGCCGCTTCCAGTCGCTCGACTTCCTCTGTGGTCAGTGCCTGATAGGCCGGCATCGCCAGTTCTCCGCCGAGGTCGAACAATCGATGCTGACAGGGCGCCAACACTTCGATGATCTCCCTTAGCGCCGGGTATCGGCTCGCCTCATCGGCGAGCCCCGCCAGCAGCAATCCCAGTTGGCTGTTCAGGCTATCGACTTCGCCGATGGCCTCGACCCGCGGGTGGTCCTTAGCCACACGACGACCATCGCCCAACCCGGTTTCACCCTTGTCGCCGGTGCGGGTGTAAATCTTCGACAGGCGAAAGCCCATGCTCAGCGCTCCAGTTGCTTGTGTTCTTGGGGCATCATCGAAATGCCCGCCAGGGGCAGGCGCAAGGTAAAGCAGGTGCCTTGGCCCGGCGCCGACTGCACTTCCATCTGGCCCTTGTGATTGTTGGTGATGATGAAATACGACACCGACAGCCCCAGGCCCGTGCCCTGGCCGATTTCCTTGGTAGTGAAGAAGGGCTCGAAGGTGCGTTTGCGCACGTTCTCGCTCATGCCGATGCCGTTGTCCTCGACCTGGATTTCCGCCCACGGTGGGTTCAGTCGCGTACGCAGGATAATCCGGCCGGGCTCGCTGTCGTCCTGGCGTTGATGGATGGCCTGGGCAGCATTCTTGAGCAGGTTGAGCAGCACCTGCTCCAATTCGTTTGCTGTGCCGGGTACCGGGCCCAGGTTCGGGTCGAACTGACGGATGATCGCCTGGCCCTTGAAATCGAAGCCGATCGCCAGGTCGAAGTCGTTGCCGGCGATCTCCACCGCCTGGTCGATCAGGGCCGGCAGGTCGCAGGGCGCCATTTGTCGGGTGCTGCGACGGCTGAAACTGAGCATGTGGGTAACGATTTTTGCCGCCCGGGTGCCGGCCTGCTGGATGCCATCGAGCAACCGCGGGATGTCCCGGCCCTGGAGGTATTGATTGACCACCTGCAGCTCGATGCCAAGCTGCTCGGCCTGTTCCAGGTTCTTGGGCAGTTCCGGTGACAGGCGTCGACGGATGTTCTGCACGTTGTGCAGGATCGCTCCCAGTGGATTGTTGATCTCATGGGCCATGCCCGCCGCGAGGCCGCCGACCGAGAGCATTTTTTCCGACTGCACCATCATTTCTTCCAGCGACAGGCGCTGGGTGATGTCATCGATCCTGATCACCACCCCGCGCCCGGCGCCCCCCATCAGCGGGTAGAAGGTCAGGGCGTAGTGCCGCGCTTCATCGTCCTTGGTCCAGGTGACGCGTTCGATCTTGGCCACCGTGTGCTGCTCGACCGTTTGCTTGAGCTGCGGCAGGTACGGCTTGAGGGGTTCGAACGCAAGGAAGATCGGCTGGTTCAGGGCCTCGTCCAACCGGGTGCCGGAAAGGGCGCTGGCCTCCTGGTTCCATTGGGTGACGTAGAGCTGCTCGTCGAGGGCGATCAGGGCCGACGGCATGGAGTCGATGATACTGTTGAGATAGTTCTGGAAGCCGGTGAGCTTTTTCTCGATCTTGCTGCGCACCTGGACTTCGAGCTCCAGTTTGCGGTTGGTGTGCCGGGTCTCTTCCGCCAGGCCCTGAGCCTGATCATAGGCCGCCTGGGAGTCGTCCCGGGCACGCTTGAGCTGCTGCTCTCGGGCCTCGATCCGTGACAGCATGGTGTTGAAGGCCTCGGCCAGGCTGCCGATTTCGTCGTGGTTGCCGCGGGCGGCGCGCAGGGAATAATTTTCCTCACGGGTGACCTGGCGTGACAGTTCTTCCAGTTGATGAATCGGCCGGGTGATCAGGCGTTTGATCTGCTGGGCAATGACCAGCCACAGCAGCACGCTGAAAATCAGGATGCCGAGGCTGGCGGTCAGGGTGCCGGTGTAGAACGCCGCTGGAAGTTCACTGCTGGCGACCAGTAGCAGGTGGCCTGGCGCCGTACCGGGGCGGGGAAGGGTAATGACCTGGTTACTGCGAAACTCACCGGCCTGCCAGGCCTGCACGCTACTGAAGTGATCCGGCAGCTTGAGCTTCGCACCCTGTTGCAGTTGCGCCAGGCGCTCGCCCTCGCCGTCATACAGCGCCGCCGCCCGCAGCGGGGCGTAGCTGTTGAGTTCGTCGAGCAGGCGCTTGGCGCTTTGCGGCGATTGCAGGGCATCGGAGATCAGGCTCGGATTGGCGATCAGCCGACCGATGGTCTGCAGGGCCTGGGGGGCCATGCTTTCCTGGGAAATGTAATAGGCGGCGCTGATAAAGGTCAGGTTGGCGACCAGTAACACGGTGGTCAACAACACCAGCAGGGCGGCCAATAGTTTCTGGCCGACTGGCAGGTTTTCAAGGCGCTGGCGCAATGGCATCAGATTCGTCGCTGAAAAGGAACACGAGGCCAGCGTAGCCGCTGCTCAGTCGCTGGGCAATCCGAGGTTGTTCAAGTGACCGATCAGCCGCTGGCGCAGTTGCTCCAGGTGCGGTACCGCCAGCTCGTGCCGCCGGGCGACCTTGCAGGCGTGGCCGAGCAGGTAGCTGATTTCGGTGCGACGCTTGTTGGCGACATCCTGGTGCATCGAGGAATAGTTGGCCGCCGTGGCCTGGATTACCCGTTCGACTTCCGGCTGCAAGTCTTCAGCCGCAGCGGGCTGGCCGCAGCGTTCGAGCAGATCGGTGAGTTCCGCGCACAGCGTTGCCACTTCGCAGCGATGCTCCTGCAAGCCGCCATTCTTGCAGTGATAAAGCACGGTCAGCGGGTTGATCGCGCAGTTGAGCGCCAGTTTTCGCCAGAGCCGGGTGAGGATGTCCGCGCTCCATTCGTGGGGGATGCCGGCGGCGCTCAGGTCGTCCAACCAGAACGGCGCCACGGGATGGGCGGGGTCACCCAGCCAGGTGTAGCCGTGACCGGCGAACACCACGCGCCAGTCACCGTCGCGGAACGCACCTTCGGTGCTGGAGGCGCTGATGCATCGGGCCTGGGGCGCGCGGTTCGCCACCGCGTCCTGGCTGCCGAGGCCATTTTGCAACAGGATCAGTTCCGAGTCGGCGTCCAGGCGATGGGCCACGGAGGCCACCGCCGCTTCCGCGTCATAGGCCTTGCAGGCCAGCAGCAGGCGCCTGATCGGCTCGGGAGCGTCAGCTGTTTCGCCCGGTACCGGGTAGCACTGCGGCTGGCCCTGTTCCACCAATGTCAGGCCTCCGGCGCTCCGATAGTCCTGCAACCGGCCTTCATCGCGCAGCACCAGCCGCACCGGCAGACCGGCCCGAGCCAGGCGCGCGGCCCATAATGTGCCGAGACTGCCGGCCCCCAGGACATGCCAGGTGGTAGGCATCAGCTTTTTACTCGGTTTGGTGCGGGCATCTTGGGGGCTCACAGTATCGGCTGGAAAAGACTCGTTATAATGAGCGCGATTTTAACCACAAGCCAAGCGCGCGCCTTTATCACGGGGGCGCCTTTTTTATTGGAGAACTCTACATGCCTTCATTCGACGTGGTATCCGAACTGGACAAGCACGAAGCCACCAACGCGGTTGAAAACGCCATCAAGGAACTCGACCGTCGTTATGACCTCAAGGGCAAGGGCAGCTTCGAGTTCAAGGAGAAGGACCTGACCGTCAACCTGACCGCCGAAGCCGAGTTCCAGCTCGAGGCGATGATCGAAATCCTCAAGCTTGCGTTGGTCAAGCGCAAGATCGATGTGCAATGCCTTGAGATCAAGGATGCCTATGCCTCGGGCAAGGTGATGAAACAGGAAGCGGTGCTCAAGGAAGGCATCGACAAGGAGCTGGCAAAGAAGATTGTCGCTCATATCAAGGATGCCAAGCTCAAGGTACAGGCTGCCATCCAGGGCGAGCAGGTGCGGGTTACCGGCAAGAAGCGCGACGACCTGCAGGAAGCCATCGCGGCACTGCGCGCCAAGGAATTCGGTATGCCGCTACAGTTCAATAACTTCCGCGACTGACAGGACGTCAGGCTGTTCAGGAATAAGGTGGTGAGGGGGCAGGCTCCCTCGCCACATTCGTGCTTATGGTAATAAGGAGAGTCGAATGGACTTGAATGCAGAAGTGGATCATTTGATCAAAACCTCCCAGGCCGCGATACCAATGGTCATGGAGTACGGCAGCCGAGTGCTGCTGGCGGTCATCACCCTGGCCATCGGCTGGTGGTTGATCAACAAGGTCACGAAAAAACTGGGTGCGCTGCTGGCCCTGCGTAATGCTGACCTGGCGCTGCAAGGGTTTATCAGTACCCTGGTCAATGTCATCCTGAAGATACTGTTGGCGATTAGCGTTGCCTCGATGATCGGCGTGGAAACCACCTCGTTCGTCGCCGCCATCGGTGCGGCGAGCTTGGCAATCGGCTTGGCATTGCAGGGCAGCCTGGCAAACTTCGCCGGCGGCGTGCTGATCCTGCTGTTCCGTCCCTTCCGTATCGGTGACTGGATCGAAGCCCAAGGTGTCGCCGGCACGGTAGACAGTATCCAGATCTTCCATACCGTGCTGCGCACCGGTGACAACAAGACGGTGATCGTGCCTAACGGCAACCTGTCGAACGGCATCATCACCAACACCAATCGTCAGCCGACCCGCAAAGTGGTGTTCGATGTGGGGGTGGATTACCAGGCAGATCTGCAAGAAGCCCGGCAGGTGTTGCTGGATCTGGCGAAGGATGAGCGGGTGCTTAGCGACCCGGCTCCTCAAGCTGTGATTTCCACACTCGGTGACAGTTCGATCACGGTGTCTTTGCGGGTATGGGTCAAGACGGCGGACTACTGGGATGTAATGTTCATGTTCAACGAACAATCCCGTGACCGGTTGAAAGCGGCGGGTATTGATATTCCGTTTCCGCAGCGGGTGATTCGGGTTGTTCAGGAAGAGACGGCGCGATAACGAGCTCGGATATAACCTGTCGCTGGGGTCAAGCTGTATTTAGTTAGCTTGCTATTTATGAGGTTGCGTTGCCTGTTTTTATCGGGCGCATAAAAAAACCGCTCACCTGGATCAGGTGAGCGGTTTTTGTTTATTGCGGTGTAGCTATCAACTCAGCACTGAATTACAAGATGCTCAGTGGATATTCGACAATAACGCGGAAGTCGTTGTTGTCGTTGCCATTGATACCGTTGTAAGAAGTGTTGGCACGATAGAACGCACTACGCAGACGGAAAGACAGGTCTTTCGCTGGTCCGCTTTGCATAACGTACTTGGTTTCGAAATCCAGCTCGTGCTCTTTACCTTCGTCGGCACCAGTGGAAATGTTGTCACCCTTGACGTAACGGGTCATGAAGCTCAGGCCAGGAACGCCATAGGTTTTCATGTTCAGGTCGTAGCGAGCCTGCCAGGAACGCTCGTCTTCGCCGTTGAAGTCGGAGTACTGGATGGAGTTGGCGAGGAAAATGGTGCCGTTACCGTCAGCGCCATAGACATAACCGCTGGAACCGGTGGAGCGCTGGTGAGCCAGGGTAAATTTATGAGCACCAATGCTATAAGCTGCTGCGAGCGACCAAATACGGTTATCAACGTCACCGCTGAGTTTCTGACCTTGGTCTTTGCTGTCGTAGCCGTTGAAGTCGAAGTTAAGGGACTGATCTTCGTTGATCGGCAGAGTGTAGTTCAGGTTGAGGTATTTCTTCTTGTAGTTGTCTTCAACGTCGGAAGCCGCTACACCTGCTACAAAATTGTCAGTGAACTGGTAGGTTGCGCCAGCAATGTCAGCGGACTTCAGGCCGGTGCCATTGATGCTGTCGTGACCCATGTGGTTCTGCCCGCTGATCGCGGTGAAGTGACCAGCGCTCAGTTCCAGACCTTTGATTTCCTTACTGGTGATCAAAGTGCCAGTAGCAACTTCTGGCAGCAAGCGGCTGTCGTCAGTGGAGAGGACAGGGCTGGCAACGTACTGGCTACCATATTTCAGGACAGTGTCGGACAGACGGAACTTGACCGCGCCGCCAGCGATGGATTGGGTGTCTTCCGGACGGCCGTCGCTATCGGAACCGAACATGCCATTACCGGTGCGGCCACGGCCGCTGTCCAGTTTGACCATGCCATTGGCCAGAGCGTCTATACCGAAACCAACAGTACCTTGGGTGAAGCCGGACTCGTAAGTCGCGCGAGCGGCAAGACCGCTCTCTTCACGATAGCTTTGAGCGGTACTGGGGTTGTTCTTGAAGTCACGGTTCATGTACAGGGCACGGGTCAGAACTTTCAGGCTCTGATCTTCAAAAAAGCCCTTGGACTCGTCCTGGGAAGACGCCACTGCGAACTGCGAAACGCTGGCCGATACAGCCAGTGCGATCATGCTCCACTTCATCACGCGCATCGTGATTTGCTCCTTTGGTTTTTAGAAGAGTACTGCCGTCCCACCTGTTTTTTATCTGGGCGGCTCTTTCTTTTTGTGCCGGCGCAAACTTATATCACGCCGACCCTATTGGCGATACTTGCCCATCCAACCTTTCAGCTTCTTTACGACCATGTCGCCAATGGCTCGATCCATGTCGTAATGGGGCTGCTCCGACGCAATCGGGTTTCGCAACTTGAATGTTGCTTGTCTTTCTTCGGCGTCGGCGTAAAGAGTCCTTCGTTACTGCGCTTGAAGCTCCTGAGGGCAACCTTGCCACTTTATTCTTAAGCCAGCAGGTTTTCGTTCCGACGATTCCCTGAAGGCGATGTCCGGGAGGAATGCAACAAGCATGCACAAACCCGAATTTTGTTCACATTTTTTTCACACTCTTCTGTTTGACGCGGTGAAACCTCATGAAACCGGGGCCCAAAGGCCTTGTTTTAAATAGGGTTGACTGCTGTACCGCTATCGTGTTTGAAACCTGTAAACAGCCCGCGACAACAAAAAACGTTACCGGTTCACCCTGTCGGTGGGTAAATCCCGGATGCTTCGTGCATTTAGCGTAGACGCTTTGTGCAGTTTTGGTGCAAAAAAAACTTCGTCAATCGCCCGAGGCTGGTGTTTCGAAGAATTCCGAGGCTGCTGCTCGCGGATTCCGGGGCGGCCGGTGCGCCAAATGGGTGCGCCAACCGCCCGCCCTCAAGAAGATCGGTCCCGAAAACAGGCATGGCAGTCAAGCCTGGAAGGGTATGCAGTGAACGTTCGCCTATTCGCGGGTATGCTGCGAATACCTGATAAGCGCCCAAGCCGGGCAGCCCCCATAACGAGCCAGGAGTACCGGCAGTGTTTGTTTTAGATCCACGACTGCAACAGGACACACTGCCCATTGGCGATTTCCCGCTGTGCCGGTTGCTGTTGTCCAATGATTCGAATTACCCGTGGTTCATTCTTGTACCAAGACGGGAAGATATCAGTGAGTTGTTTCAGCTCGATGACGTTGATCAACGCCAGCTGTGGAAAGAGACCACCGCGCTGGCCGAAATTCTCAAGGACTCCTTTGACGCCGACAAATTGAACGTTGCGGCGTTGGGTAACGTCGTCAGCCAGTTACACATGCATGTCATCGTGCGCAGGCATGAGGATGCGGCCTGGCCGTCGCCGGTCTGGGGCAGGCACCCGGCCCGGCCTTATAATGAACAGCAGGTGACAGCCATTCGCGAGCGGTTACGGATGGCCCTGACCGATGATTTCAAGTTTATGGAGGGTTGAACCGTGGATCTTGAGGCGCGTGTTACCGATCTGGAAACTCGCCTGGCATTTCAGGATGACACCATCCAGGCGTTGAATGATGTGTTGGTGGAGCAGCAGCGAGTCGTCGAGCGTTTGCAGCTGCAGATGACGGCATTGCTCAAGCGGCAGGAGGAAATGGCTGGGCAGTTTGAATCCGTCGAGGAAGAGGCGCCGCCCCCACATTACTGATCAGCCTGCGACAAGTCATAAAAAAAACCGCGATGCAGCCTGGCTGCTCGCGGTTCTTTTCATGCCTGGGATCAGCGTCGCGGCAGTGCGGCGATGACGTCTTCGGCTTGCAGGCCTTTGTCGCGGTGCATCACGGAAAACTCCACGCGCTGGCCTTCGACCAGTACGCGATGACCTTCGCCGCGGATGGCCCGGAAATGCACGAAAATGTCATCGCCGGAGTCGCGGGAGATAAAGCCGAAGCCCTTGGAGGTGTTGAACCACTTCACAGTGCCGGTATCGCGGTTGGACATGTCGTAGTTCTGGGGCGCGGCAGACGGCGACGACTTCTTGTAGAAGCTGACGGCCAGGTGCAGTGCCACGGCCAGCAGCGCCGCTGTGAGACTGAACAGGACGGCCGGTTGACCGCCGATTTCCGGCATCGGAGCCAGCAGGCTCAGGGTTTGCAGGGCGACGGCCAGCACCAGCAGTACGCTGACCAGGTTTTGCAGTTGATGACGAGGTCCTTTGTGCCAGTAAGGAATGACAGGTGCGAGGGTCAGGTTGAGCAGGCCGAAGAAGGCCAGGTAAAGCGCATCGGGATGTTGCAGGTAAGGTGTTGCTTCGGAACCCAGGCTAGGGATGAAGGACAGCAGCAGGGCAGCTGCGCCCATTAGCAAGTGGACGATTTTCAACATTTTGATTGGCTCACGGTTAAGACGGATCACAAGGAAGAGCTGGTCGGGGACGGTTCGCTTCAGAACAATGAGAGGCGCTGGACACGTACCCGAATCAGCCTATGCGCCACACCCGGGAAAATAGGCGTAGCGACACACTGCCTATTTAACAGCAAAGCCCAGGCCTTCTCAAACTCGTAACAGGTGCGTGCCGCGCTGTTCGTCGGCCGGAGAGCTGCACGCCTGATCGCGATGGCGGCGGATCAGCAATACCTTCAGCAACTGACAGACCGCCATCGCGAGCGGGCTCGCTTGTATGGTAGGACTTGAAGGGAGGAGGAGGGCTGGCGATTTGTCGCAGGCTACTGGCGACAACACCCGCTACGCTGTGGAATTCATCACCGTCAGGAGATCAACCAACATGGCAATTGATATCGGAATCAGTGAAGAAGATCGCAAGTCCATCGTCGACGGGCTTTCACGTCTGTTGTCGGACACTTACGTGCTGTATCTCAAGACCCACAACTTTCACTGGAACGTCACAGGGCCGATGTTTCGGACCCTGCACCTGATGTTCGAGGAGCAATACAATGAACTGGCGCTGGCGGTGGATCTGATTGCCGAGCGCATTCGTGCGCTCGGCTTTCCCGCGCCAGGTGCTTATTCGGTGTATGCACGCTTGTCTTCCATCAAGGAAGAGGAGGGTGTGCCCAGTGCCGAAGACATGATCCGGCAACTGGTCGACGGTCAGGAAGCGGTGACGCGTACGGCTCGTGGCATCTTCCCCCTGCTGGACAAGGTCAGCGATGAACCGACCGCCGACCTGCTGACTCAGCGCATGCAGGTTCACGAAAAGACCGCGTGGATGCTGCGCTCTCTGCTGGACGAACGGTAAGCCTCTGGCGGGCGATGGTGGGGGCTGTGACCGTCATCGCCCGTATGTCGCAGTCGTTGGTTCCTTGTATCGGGCTTTCCGATGAGTAGTGCGCCTGCTGTTGGTGTAACCCATCGTGTGTAGGACGGAGTAATTCATCGTCCGTCTGCTGTTGGCTTGTCCTACGTTGCCGGTCAAGAAGTCATCTGGATCTGGCAACTCCGTTGAGCTTCCATAGGGCACCAGTTGTCCTGACTGAGAGGTTCGTATGGCAAAGGAGTGTCGACGGTATGATTCAAGGAAAAGAACCGAGGGAGGGGGCGCAGTCCATCGCTATCGACCCGTTCGTCAGTGGGTTCGATATGCAGCTGGCCCGGCCCTTGTCCCGATCCATCCGTTTGAACGGGTTCGCCACCTGTCTTCGGCTGGAACGGGTCTATTGGGAAATTCTCGGTGACATGGCCCAGCTCAACAACTGTTCCATCAACACGCTGTTGTCCCATGTCGACAGGGAGGTGCACTTGCGCCATGGCGGGGTCCGCAATTTCAGCGGTCTGGTGCGTGTTGTCTGCGTGGTGCACAGTTTGAAAGAGGCCGGTATGGAGGTCGTGCAGCGTCACTGGCGTGAGACCCCGCAGTGACTCGGCGGGGCCGCTAGGTGTCTTGGGCAGCCTTGGGGGCTTCCAGATTCGTTTCCCCATTACATGGGAAACGAATGGAGAACGCCCCTACGGCTGCACAGGCTGCATTTAATGGATATAATCCCGCTCTTTGCCGCAAAGCCCAGCTTTTGCGCGATTAACCTGATCGCCGAGACAATCCATGCCGATGTACGACTATCAATGTGCTTCCTGTGGTCATCAGATGGAAGCCATCCAAAAGATCAGCGAAGCACCGCTGGTCGACTGCCCTGCCTGCCAGGCGCCGGAACTGAAAAAAATGCTGTCCATGCCGGGCTTCCGCCTCGGCGGTACGGGCTGGTATGAAACCGACTTCAAGACCGGCGCCAAGAAGAACCTCGCCGGTGGCGACAAAGCTGACTGAGATGAATACGTGCGGGTTCTTGCATGGGCAGGGCCTCCAACCGAATGTCGAATTACGAGAAGTGAAACCACTACCATGATGCGCAGCCATTATTGCGGCCAACTGAACGAAAGCCTGGAAGGTCAGGAAGTTACTCTTTGCGGATGGGTCCATCGTCGCCGTGACCATGGCGGGGTGATTTTCCTCGATATCCGTGATCGTGAAGGCCTGGCCCAGGTGGTGTTCGATCCGGACCGTGCTGAAACCTTCGCCACCGCCGACCGCGTGCGCAGCGAATACGTGGTCAAGATCACCGGCAAGGTGCGCCTGCGTCCGGCCGGTGCCGGCAATGCCAACATGGCGTCCGGCATGATCGAAGTGCTGGGCCATGAGCTGGAAGTGCTCAACGAAGCGGAAACCCCGCCGTTCCCGCTCAACGAGTTTTCCGACGTGGGCGAAGAAACCCGCCTGCGCTATCGCTTCATCGACCTGCGTCGTCCGGAAATGGCCGAGAAGCTGCGCCTGCGTTCGCGCATGACCACCAGCATCCGTCGCTACCTGGACGAGAACGGCTTCCTCGACGTCGAGACGCCGATCCTGACCCGCGCCACGCCGGAAGGCGCCCGCGACTACCTGGTGCCGAGCCGTACCCACCCCGGCAGCTTCTTCGCCCTGCCGCAATCGCCGCAGTTGTTCAAGCAACTGCTGATGGTGGCCGGCTTCGACCGTTACTACCAGATCGCCAAGTGCTTCCGCGACGAAGACCTGCGTGCCGACCGTCAGCCTGAGTTCACTCAGATCGACATCGAGACCAGCTTCCTCGACGAAAAAGACATCATGGGCCTGACCGAAGGCATGATCCGCAACCTGTTCAAGGAAGTGCTGGGTCTGGAATTCGGTGATTTCCCGCACATGACCTGGGACGAGGCCATGCGCCGCTACGGTTCCGACAAGCCGGACCTGCGTATCCCGCTGGAACTGGTGGACGTGGCCGACCAGCTCAAGGACGTCGAATTCAAGGTTTTCAGCGGTCCGGCCAACGATCCGAAATGCCGCGTAGCCGCCTTGCGTGTGCCGGGTGCGGCGAGCATGCCGCGCAGCAAGATCGACGACTACACCAAGTTTGTCGGCATCTACGGTGCCAAGGGCCTGGCGTACATCAAGGTCAACGAGCGCGCCAAAGGCGTCGAAGGCCTGCAATCGCCAATCGTCAAGAATATCCCTGAGGCCAACCTGAATGTGATCCTCGATCGCGTCGGCGCGGTCGATGGCGACATCGTGTTCTTCGGCGCCGACAAGGCCAAGATCGTCAGCGAAGCCCTGGGTGCGTTGCGGATCAAGGTCGGTCACGATCTCGAGCTGCTGACTTGCGAATGGGCGCCGTTGTGGGTCGTTGACTTCCCGATGTTCGAAGAGAACGAGGATGGCAGCTTCACCGCGTTGCATCACCCGTTCACCGCGCCGAAGTGCACGCCGCAAGAGCTGGAAGCCAACCCGGCTACCGCTTTGTCGCGGGCCTACGACATGGTCCTGAACGGCACCGAGCTGGGTGGCGGTTCGATCCGTATCCACCGCAAGGACATGCAACAGGCGGTGTTCCGCCTGCTGGGCATCGACGAAGCGGAACAGGAAGAGAAATTCGGCTTCCTGCTCGACGCCCTGAAGTTCGGTGCACCACCCCACGGTGGCCTGGCCTTCGGTCTGGATCGCCTGGTGATGCTGATGACCGGCGCCCAGTCGATTCGTGAGGTGATCGCATTCCCGAAAACCCAGAGCGCGGCCGATGTCATGACCCAGGCTCCGGGGGCGGTGGATGCCAAGGCGCTGCGCGAGCTGCATATCCGTCTGCGTGAACAGCCAAAGGCTGAGTAAGGCTGACACCTGAAGGCGCATCTTCGGATGCGCCTTTTCGTTGGTGTCGATATTTCTGCTTGTCTGCCACTGCGCGAGCGCAGGGCGGGCAACGTTTCAAGAAGAACCGGAGCGAGTTATGGCAGGTCATTCCAAGTGGGCGAACATCAAGCACCGCAAAGAACGTCAGGATGCCAAGAGGGGCAAGATCTTTACCAAGTGGATCCGTGAACTGACGGTCGCGGCCCGCCAGGGTGGCGGCGATCCGGGGTCCAACCCGCGTCTGCGCCTGGCTCTGGACAAGGCGCTCGGCGCCAACATGAGCCGCGACATCATTGACCGGGCCATTGCCCGTGGCGCTGGTGCGACCGAGGCCGACAACGTTGAAGAGCTGACCTACGAAGGGTATGGCCCGGGTGGCGTGGCGGTGATGGTCGAATGCATGACCGACAACCGTAACCGCACCGCGGCGGCCGTGCGTCACGCCTTCAGCAAATGCGGTGGCAACCTCGGCACCGACGGTTCGGTGGCTTATCTGTTCGAGCGCAAGGGGCAGATCAGCTTCGCGCCGGGCCTCGACGAAGACGCTCTGACGGAAGCCGCTCTGGAAGCCGACGCCGATGACGTGGTCAGTCATGAAGACGGCTCCTTCGACGTGTTCACGTCGTTCGCCAGCTTCTATTCGGTGCGCAACGCCATGGAGGCCGCAGGTTTCAAGCCGGCCGACGCGGAAATCGTCATGCAGCCGACCACCAGCGCCGAACTGGATCTTGAAGGCGCCGAGAAAGTGCTCAAGCTGATCGACATGCTCGAGGACCTGGATGACGTGCAAAACGTCTATTCCAATGCCGATATTCCGGAGTCAGTGGCTGAACAGCTGGGCTGACTCGTCGTCGCCGTTCTGAATGTGGGAGCGAGCCTGCTCGCGATAGCGGTCGTCCAGTTTGCAAAAAAGTTGCAGGAGGATCGCCATCGCGAGCAGGCTCGCTCCCACAGGTTCAAATAATTCCATCTTCAAGCCGCAGGCGTTATGACTTTAATCCTTGGCATCGACCCCGGTTCGCGCATTACCGGCTACGGCGTGGTTCGCGACACCGGACGCGGCTGTGTGTATGTCGCGTCCGGCTGCATCCGCACCGGGGCAGGTGAGTTGCATGAGCGCCTGCAGATCGTTTATCGCGGCGTGCGCGAAGTCATCCAGACCTACGGTCCGGTCACCATGGGCATCGAAAAGGTGTTCATGGCGCGCAACGCCGATTCTGCCTTGAAGCTGGGACAGGCCCGTGGCGCGGCGATTGTTGCCGGTGCCGAGGAAAGCCTGGAGATCGCCGAGTACACCGCGACCCAGGTCAAGCAGGCGGTCGTCGGAACGGGGGCGGCAAACAAGGAACAGGTGCAAATGATGGTGATGCACCTGTTGAAGCTGGTCAGCAAGCCGCAGATTGACGCCTCCGACGCCTTGGCCATTGCCATTTGCCATGCCCATACCCGCTCAAGCCTGTTGCCTCACGGCCTGGGAACCGCACGCAGTCGTGGCGGGCGCCTGCGTCTCTGATAGCATCAGCGCACTCATTCATCAGCCCGAGTCTGTAGCGCCTGTGTCGCCGGCCTTCATGCCCGGGCTCTTATTCGCCAGCCAGCGGCTGGCCAACGCCCAAGGATCTGAAACGTGATTGGACGCTTGCGCGGCACTCTGGCGGAAAAACAGCCGCCGCATCTGATTCTGGATGTAAATGGTCTTGGCTATGAGCTGGAAGTGCCCATGACTACGCTGTATCGCTTGCCGTCGGTCGGTGAGCCGCTGACGTTGCACACCCATTTGGTCGTGCGCGAGGATGCGCAGTTACTCTATGGCTTTGTCGGCAAGCGTGAGCGGGATTTCTTCCGTGAGTTGATCCGCCTCAATGGCGTCGGCCCGAAACTGGCCCTGGCCTTGATGTCGAGCCTGGAAGTCGACGAACTGGTGCGTTGCGTGCAATCCCAGGACACCTCGGCCCTGACCAAGGTGCCAGGTGTCGGCAAGAAAACCGCCGAACGCCTGCTGGTGGAACTCAAGGACCGCTTCAAGGCCTGGGAAGCGGTGCCAGCCATGTTCGCGCTGGTGCCGAACCAGCCGGATGCGCCGGTGCCGGCGGCCAGTGCCGAGAACGACGCGGTCACTGCGCTGATTTCCCTGGGCTACAAGCCGCAGGAAGCCAGCAAGGCGATTTCCGCCATCAAGGAAAAAGGCTTGAGTACTGAAGACATGATTCGTCGTGCCCTGAAGGGAATGATCTAAGTGATTGAAGCTGACCGTCTGATCGCCGCCACGGGTGCGCCCCGTGACCGCGAGGAAGTCCAGGACCGTGCGATTCGCCCCGTCAGCCTGGCCGATTACATCGGCCAGCCGACCGTGCGCGAGCAGATGGAGTTGTTCATCCAGGCGGCCCGGGGGCGTAGCGAGTCGCTGGACCACACCTTGATCTTCGGCCCGCCGGGCCTGGGCAAGACCACCCTGGCCAACATCATTGCCCAGGAAATGGGCGTGTCGATCAAGAGTACATCCGGTCCGGTCCTTGAGCGTCCGGGCGACCTGGCGGCATTGTTGACCAATCTCGAACCCCATGACGTGCTGTTCATCGACGAAATCCATCGGCTGTCGCCGATTGTCGAGGAAGTGCTGTATCCGGCCATGGAAGATTTCCAGCTCGACATCATGATTGGCGAAGGTCCGGCGGCGCGTTCCATCAAGCTGGATCTGCCGCCCTTCACCCTAGTGGGCGCCACCACCCGTGCCGGCATGCTCACCAACCCGCTGCGCGACCGTTTCGGTATCGTCCAGCGCCTGGAGTTCTACAGCAACGCGGACCTGGCCACGATCGTCAGCCGTTCGGCGGGCATCCTCGGATTGCCGCTGGACCCGGATGGCGCGTTTGAAGTGGCGCGTCGGGCCCGGGGTACGCCGCGGATCGCCAACCGCTTGCTGCGCCGGGTCCGGGATTTTGCCGAGGTCCGGGCCAAGGGTCACATCACCAAGCCGATTGCCGACCTGGCGTTGAACCTGTTGGATATCGACGAGCGTGGCTTCGACCACCAGGACCGGCGCCTGCTGCTGACCATGATCGAGAAGTTCGACGGTGGCCCGGTGGGCGTGGACAGCCTGGCCGCGGCCATCAGCGAAGAGCGCCACACTATCGAGGATGTACTGGAGCCGTATCTGATCCAGCAGGGCTACATCATGCGCACCCCTCGCGGACGGGTGGTGACGCGCCATGCTTACCTGCACTTCGGCTTAAACATCCCGACACGAATGGGCGAGATGCCGGTGGTAGACGAATTCATCGATGCCGTGGACGATTGAACGACTTCTGTGCGGCGACTTTTTTCCGGATTGTGCTGTCCCAGACGACGTCCGGAGCGTCTATGCACTCGAGAATGAAAAAACCGTTGCCGCCGATTGGCAACCCGAGGAGTAAGCACTAGAGTATGCGCGCGCAAAACGGGCTGGAGTCGTTCGCACATCGCTGTCGCGTTTATTACGAGGACACCGATGCTGGCGGCATCGTTTACTACGTCAATTACCTCAAGTTTATGGAACGGGCTCGAACCGAACGGCTGCGGGAACTGGGTTTCGCCCAATCCGCGCTGGCAGGGGAGGACCTGTTATTCGTCGTGCATTCCAGCGAAGCGCGCTACCACGCGCCGGCGCGACTGGACGACGAGCTTCTGGTAAGTGCCGATGTCATTGAATTGAACCGTGTCAGCCTGCGTTTCAAGCAGCAGGTCAGGCGGGCTACGGATAATGCGCTGCTCTGTGAAGGGCAGTTTTTGGTGGCCTGTGTGCGCACCCATAGTTTGAAACCCCGGGCCATTCCCGAAGCTCTACGCACGGCCTTTGCCGGCGTGAGCGGCGCGGGTACACACTCAGAGCAGGAGATAAAGCGTGGAAGCTAACGTCGTCGACCATACCTCCATGTGGAGCCTGGTCAGCAATGCCAGCGTCGTGGTGCAACTGGTAATGCTGACCCTGGTAGCCGCATCGGTGACCTCATGGATCATGATTTTTCAGCGCAGCAACCTGCTGCGCGCCGGTCGCCGTGCCCTGGAGAGCTTTGAAGAGCGCTTCTGGTCGGGTATCGACCTGTCCAAGCTTTACCGCCAGGCGGGCAGCAACCCGGATCCGGATTCGGGGGTGGAGCAGATCTTCCGTGCCGGTTTCAAGGAGTTTTCCCGTTTGCGCCAGCAGCCGGGCGTCGACCCTGAAGCAGTGATGGAAGGTGTGGCACGTGCCATGCGCGTGGCCATTTCCCGCGAGGAAGAAAAGCTCGAGCAGAGCCTGCCGTTCCTGGCCACCGTCGGTTCGGTCAGCCCGTACATCGGCCTGTTCGGTACCGTATGGGGGATCATGAACTCCTTCCGTGGGCTGGCCTCCGCCCAGCAGGCCACCCTGGCCACCGTAGCCCCGGGTATCGCCGAGGCCCTGGTCGCCACCGCCATTGGCCTGTTCGCGGCCATCCCGGCCGTTATCGCCTACAACCGCTTCGCTGCCCGCAGCGAGACGCTGATCAGCCGTTACTACACCTTCGCCGATGAATTCCAGGCGATCCTGCACCGCAAAGTGCACACCAGCGAAGAATAAGCAGGTATTTCCCGATGGCTTTAATCGCTCGAGCCCGAAACAAGCGCAAGCCGGTTGCCGAGATGAACGTGGTGCCCTACATCGACGTGATGCTGGTACTGCTGGTCATCTTCATGGTAACCGCGCCGATGCTCAATCAGGGCGTGAAGGTGGATCTGCCCAAGGTTTCCAGCGAAGCCTTGCCGCAGGACAACAACACCCAAGTCCTGACCATTTCGATCAAGGCTGACAAGACCTACTACTGGAACCTTGGCAGCGAAGTCGACACCGAAAAGCAGCAGGACCGGGCCATGACCCTGCCCCAGATGACCGATGCGGTGACCAAGATCATTCGTGTCGGCAATGACGCCGGCAAACGTACCCAGGTCTTCATTCGCGGTGACAAGACCGTCGACTACGGTGCCGTGATGGGCGCGATGGGCGGTCTGCAGAAAGCCGGGGTCGGTAATGTTGGCTTGATCACCGAGGCGCCCTGATGCAGCAACAGCGAGAGCCGTCCGCCTCGGAAAGCTACTTCTGGCCCAGCGTCCTGGCAATCGGCCTGCACGTGCTGGTGTTCGGCATGCTGTTCGTCAGTTTTGCCATGACGCCGGAACTGCCGCCGGCCAAGCCGATCGTGCAGGCGACCCTTTACCAGCTCAAGTCGAAGAGCCAAGCCACTACGCAGACCAACCAGAAGCTGGCCGGCGAGGCGAAGAAGTCCGCTGCTCGGCAGACTGAGGTCGAGCAGATGGAGCAGAAGAAGGTTGAGCAGGAAGCGATAAAGGCGGCGGAACAAAAGAAAGAGGAAGCTGCTCAAAAGGCCGAAGAAGCCAAGAAGGCCGACGAGGCGAAAAAAGCTGACGAGGCCAAGAAAGCCGATGAGGCGAAAAAAGCCGAGGCCAAGAAGGCAGAAGAGAAACAATTGGCTGATATAGCCAAGAAGAAAGCCGAAGAGGAAGCCAAGAAAGCCGCTGAGGAAGAGGCCAAGAAAGCGGCCGCCGAAGAGGCCAAGAAGAAGATTGTCGAGGACGCGAAGAAGAAAGCGGCCGAAGACGCCAAGAAGAAAGCTGAAGCTGACGAGGCGAAGAAGAAAGTCGCTGAAGATGCGAAGAAGAAAGCCGCCGCCGATGCCGCCAAGAAAAAGGCCCAGGATGCAGCGCGCAAGTCTGCCGAAGAGAAAAAGGCTCAGGCCTTGGCAGATCTGCTTTCCGACACGCCGCAGCGCCAGCAGGCCTTGGCCGATGAGCAAGGCGATGAAGTCGCCGGTAGCTTCGATGATCTGATTCGTGCCCGGGCGGCAGAGGGCTGGGCTCGTCCGCCATCGGCGCGCCAGGGTATGACGGTTGTATTGCAGATCGGTATGTTGCCTGACGGTACGGTGACCTCGGTCACGGTGTCCAAGTCCAGCGGCGATGGTCCGTTCGACGCTTCGGCAGTCGCGGCGGTCAAGAACATCGGACGATTGACGGAAATGCAAGGAATGAAACCGAGCGATTTTGCTCCCTATCGTTCATTCAAGATGACATTCACACCTGAGGATCTAGCCTTGTGAGAAACCTTCTTCGAGGAATGCTTGTCGTTATCTGCTGCCTGGCAGGGATAGCGGTGGCAGAGGAAAAGAACATTCTGGTCACCAGCGGCAGCGATCGGGCGACTCCGATCGCCGTCGTACCGTTCGGCTGGCAGGGCGGAACCGTACTGCCGGACGACATGGCGGAAATCATCGGCAATGACTTGCGCAACTCGGGTTATTACGCGCCGATTCCGAAGCAGAACATGATCAGCCTGCCCACCCAGGCCAGCGAAGTCATCTACCGTGACTGGAAGGCACTGGGCGCGCAGTACATCATGGTCGGCAGCATCGTTCCGGCCGGCGGCCGCCTGCAGGTGCAATACGCGCTGTTCAACGTCGCCACCGAGCAGCAGGTACTGACCGGCAGTGTGTCGGGCAGCACTGACCAACTGCGTGACATGGCGCACTACATCTCTGACCAGTCGTTCGAGAAACTCACCGGCATCAAGGGTGCATTCTCCACTCGCATGCTCTACGTGACGGCCGAGCGGTTCTCCGAGAAAAACACTCGCTACACCCTGCAGCGCTCCGACTACGATGGCGCCCGGGCGGTCACCCTGCTGCAATCGCGCGAGCCGATCCTGTCGCCGCGTTTCGCTCCCGACGGCAAGCGCATCGCCTACGTGTCGTTCGAGCAGAAGCGTCCGCGCATTTTCGTGCAGCACATCGATACCGGTCGCCGCGAGCAGATCACCAACTTCGAAGGCCTGAACGGCGCGCCAGCCTGGTCGCCGGACGGTAACCGCCTGGCGTTCGTACTGTCCAAGGACGGTAATCCGGACATCTATGTGATGAACCTGGCCTCGCGTTCGATCTCCCGTGTCACCAACGGTCCGGGCATTAACACCGAACCGTTCTGGGGCAAGGATGGCTCGACCATCTACTTCACCTCCGACCGTGGCGGCAAGCCGCAGATCTACAAGACCAGTGCCAGTGGCGGCGGTGCCGAGCGCGTGACCTTCATCGGTAACTACAACGCCAACCCTAAACTGTCGGCGGACGAGAAGACCCTGGTGATGATCCATCGCCAGGACGGTTTCACCAATTTCAAGGTGGCAGCCCAGGATATTCAGCGCGGCAGCGTAAAAATCCTCACTGATAGCACTCTGGACGAGTCACCCACTGTTGCGCCCAACGGCACCATGGTAATCTACGCCACCCGCCAGCAGGGCCGGGGAGTCTTGATGCTCGTGTCCATTAATGGACGCGTGAGGCTCCCGCTTCCTACCGCTCAAGGCGAAGTCAGAGAACCGTCCTGGTCCCCTTACCTGAACTGACGCGGCGCAATACGCTTTACTTAACACACTGGGGTTCATTAGGAGTTTCACGATGGAAATGCTGAAGTTTGGTAAATTTGCTGCGCTGGCTCTCGCCATGGCTGTAGCTGTAGGTTGCTCGTCCAAAGGCGGCGACAACGCCGGTGAAGGCGCTGTTGATCCGAACGCTGGTTACGGCGCCAACACTGGTGCAGTTGACGGCTCCATGAGCGAAGAAGCTGCTCTGCGCGCAATCACCACCTTCTACTTCGAATACGACAGCTCGGACCTGAAGCCAGAAGCCATGCGCGCTCTGGACGTTCACGCCAAAGACCTGAAAGCAAACGGCGCTCGCGTTGTTCTGGAAGGCAACACCGACGAACGTGGTACTCGTGAGTACAACATGGCACTGGGCGAGCGTCGTGCGAAAGCCGTTCAACGCTACCTGGTACTGCAAGGTGTTTCCCCAGCTCAGCTGGAACTGGTTTCCTACGGCGAAGAGCGTCCAGTTGCTACCGGCAACGACGAGCAGTCCTGGGCTCAAAACCGTCGCGTCGAACTGCGTAAGAACTGATTCGTCATGCGAACGTGCCGTCGTGCTGTAACTGTTCTGGCTCTCAGTCTCGCACCGCTTGCGGTGTGGGCTGCGGTTCCTGTGGTCGATAACGACACCGGCTATAACAATAGCGGGAGCAGCTATCCGCCTGCAGGTTACGGTACGAACGGCGCCTATGCCGGGGGAGGGGTTTCGGCCCCTGTCTCGGCACAGGGCGAGCTGTTCAACCAACTGCAGCAAATGCAGGATCAACTGTCACGCCAACAAGGCGCGATTGAAGTTCTGCAAAACGAAGTATCGCGCATGAAGCAGGAAAACCTGGAGCGTTACCAGGATCTTGATCGGCGCATAGGAAGCGGTGCAGCACCTGCCGCGACTCCTGAGAATTCTCCTGCCGGTGGCGACTTGAACGCCCCCGGTGCCGCTGCAGGCGCGGGTGCTCCAGCCCCTGCCGCCGGTGGCGAACCGGCTGATCCGGCGAAGGAAAAGCTCTATTACGATGCTGCCTTCGACCTGATCAAGGCCAAGGATTTCGACAAGGCCAGCCAGGCTTTTGCCGCTTTCCTGCGCAAATACCCCAACAGCCAGTACGCGGGCAATGCCCAATACTGGTTGGGTGAAGTGAACCTGGCCAAGGGTGACCTGCAGGGCGCCGGCCAGGCATTCGCCAAGGTTTCCCAGTTGTATCCCAAGCATGCCAAGGTGCCGGATTCATTGTATAAACTGGCTGACGTGGAGCGCCGCCTTGGTCATACCGACAAGGTCAAGGGCATCCTGCAGCAGGTGGTCTCCCAATATCCGGGCACGTCTGCCGCCCAGTTGGCCCAGCGTGATCTGCAGCGCATGTAAGGCGGTTTGACCCCGTAACGAAGAAACCCGCGCCTGTCGCGGGTTTTTTCGTTAGAATTCACGCCCTTTTTCTGAAATACGCTTTTTGGAGCCTGTGCGATGGCGGGGTTCCTTGAAGTGCCTGACGGAGGCGGACGGCCTGTTTAGCTGTTACGCCCGTGGCGACTATGCAA
The DNA here is from genome assembly GCF_001269905.1 of Pseudomonas corrugata. GTDB lineage: Bacteria > Pseudomonadota > Gammaproteobacteria > Pseudomonadales > Pseudomonadaceae > Aquipseudomonas > Aquipseudomonas corrugata. Next base: position 350,247 of record NZ_LHVK01000008.1, read on the forward strand.
GACACATTGAGAATCACCGAAGTTTTTTACTCGTTGCAGGGTGAAACGCGAACGGCCGGGCTGCCCACAGTATTTGTGCGCCTCACCGGTTGCCCGTTGCGTTGCCAATACTGCGACAGTGCCTACGCCTTCAGCGGCGGCACCCTGCGAACCCTCGACGACATCCTTGAGCAAGTGGCCAGCTATCGCCCACGCTACGTCTGTGTCACGGGCGGCGAACCGCTGGCACAACCCAACGCCATTCCCTTGCTCAAACAGCTGTGTGATGCCGGTTACGAGGTCTCGCTGGAGACCAGCGGCGCCCTGGATATCTCGGCCGTCGACCCGCGTGTCAGTCGCGTCGTGGACCTGAAAACCCCGGGATCCAAGGAAGCGCATCGTAACCGCTACGAGAACATTGAACTGCTCACGCCCAATGATCAGGTCAAGTTCGTTATTTGTTCACGGGAAGATTATGACTGGGCCGTGTCCAAGCTGATCCAGTATGGACTCGACCAGCGGGCCGGTGAGGTACTGGTGTCGCCAAGTCATCACGACTTGAACGCGCGGGATCTGGCGGACTGGGTAGTGGCGGATAACCTGCCGGTGCGCCTGCAATTGCAGCTGCACAAATATCTTTGGAATGACGAGCCGGGGCGCTGATATGACTGAACAGACGAACACTGCAGAAAAACGAGCGGTCATCCTGTTGTCCGGCGGCCTGGATTCGGCCACGGTCGTGGCCATGGCCCGTGCCGAAGGTTATCGCTGCTACACCATGAGTTTCGATTACGGCCAGCGCCATCGTGCTGAACTGTACGCGGCAGAGCGGGTGGCTCGGGACTTGGGCGTGGTGGAGCACAAGGTGATTGGCCTGAACCTCAATGGCATCGGTGGTTCGGCCCTGACCGACAGCTCTATCGCTGTGCCCGAAGCTCCGAGTGAAGGCATACCGGTGACCTATGTGCCGGCGCGTAACACAGTATTCCTGTCCCTGGCACTGGGTTGGGCCGAAGTGCTGGAAGCCCGTGACATTTTCATCGGCGTCAATGCGGTGGATTATTCCGGCTACCCGGACTGCCGCCCTGAGTTCGTCGAGGCCTTCGAACGCATGGCCAACCTGGCGACCAAGGCCGGCGTGGAAGGGCAAGGTTTCCGCATCCAGGCGCCGCTGCAGAATCTCAGCAAGGCCGATATCGTCAGAGCTGGTGTGAAGCTTGGCGTGAACTATGGACTGACCGTTTCCTGCTATCAGGCTGATGATCAGGGCCGTGCCTGTGGCAAATGCGACAGCTGCCGCCTGCGTGCCGAAGGCTTTGCGGCGGCGGGCGTAAGCGATCCAACCCCTTATTTTTGATTTTTTTCAAATTAGGTGTTGAATAGTCCTTAGAAATCAGTATTATACGCGCCACCACACAGCGGGTCGTTAGCTCAGTTGGTAGAGCAGTTGGCTTTTAACCAATTGGTCGTAGGTTCGAATCCCACACGACCCACCATTTTTGCTGTTTTAAAAGTCTGGAAGGCCCACGAAAGTGAGGATTTCCGGATTTTTTTTTGCCTGTAGAAAACTTCCAGGCCGGCAAGTCCGGGAACCACGCGAGGATGCGAGTGGTCCCCGGGTGACTCAGAGCAAGCCGTCCTCGGCGCAGACCTTCACGATCTGCTCGCGAAACCAGACGTTGGCGTTGTCCTGGCCCGGTTTCTCGCACCACATCATATCCAGCGTAAAGTTCGGCAACCCGGCCGGTGGCTTGCGATGGCTGAACCTGGTCTCGTCACAGGTCAGCGCCTGAATGCGTCGGGGCAGGGTCAGCACGAAGTCGGTCCCGGTGACCATATTGAGCGCTGCCACGTAGCTGTTGGCCCGGGCGACGATCTGCCGGCTATAGCCCTGTCGGGCCAACCAACCGTCGATCATGTTGGTATCGGATGTCCAAGGGGTCGGGAAAACATGCTGGCACGCTACAAATGTCTCTAGGCTGAGTGCCTCGTCCGGCAAGTCGACGTTTCTATCGACTACGCAGACCAATTCATCTTCCAGTAATACTTGCGAGCGCAAGCCTTTGGCGCTGCGATGAAAGTTGGGGCCAAAACAAATTGCCAGATCGAAACGACCATCCGTCAGTTCGTCAACGGGAATATCTTTATGGAATTTGGTTATGTTGATGATGACTGGGAATTGGCTGCCAATAAAACGCTTTACCAATGTTGGCAAAATCAATAATTCAAAATATTCCGGTGCGCAAATATTGAATGTTATTTCTTTCTGTGTGGGGTCGAAGGTTTGAATGCCGGAATGACAGATATTGATGCTTTGAAGAATCTTTACAATATGACTGTACATCGCAGTGGCCTTGTTAGTAGGGCGCATGCCACTGCGGGTGTTAATGAATAATTCATCTTCGAAGCTGGTGCGCAGCTTCTTCAGGCAATAGCTCACGGTGGACTGGCTGACGCAGAGGGCCTCGGAGACCTCGGTGACACTGCTCTGCTCGTACACTGCGACGAACACCATCAAGTCTTGCATGTCCAGCTTTCTAAGCAAATTACTATTGAGCATAAGATCCTTCTTGGCGCAATCCATGGGCTAGCGTCTCTGATTTTTATGACAAAGACGTTTATTTATATATTAGCGGAAGCAATTTATTTTTTAAATGGCTTGTAGGATTTTTCTTAAATATGCTCGCCTCGCTTTTATAGACATCCTGCACAGGGACGGAGGAGGACGAAATGCAAATACGTGTCGCGGAAACTAAATCGCCATTATGGGTACAGGCTACTGAGGTAGTAAAAGACAAGTTTCGCAGTTCTTATGCGGCTTCGGTAGAACCGAATCCACAATACTTTGCGGTCACTCAGGATCAGCAAGATCGCATACTCGCGTGTGCCGGGATTACTTTTGGGGATCACCGCATTCTCTTTTCCGAGCAATACCTGACACAACCGATTGAAGAGATCCTGTCCCAACGTTTCGAGAAAACCATCGAGCGTTCGAACATTGTCGAGATCGGCAATCTGATTTCCCATCACCTAACGGCGGGAATGATTCTCGTTAATATGATTCCGCTGTTGTCCTGGTGCATGGGCGGGCATTACTTGTTGTGCACTGTTACTCCTCGGGTCCGGCAAATGATGGAAAGTTGCCAGATAGATTTCGAGCCGCTGTTGACCGCAGACCCCACTCGTCTGGCTGATGAAGGCGGCAAGAATTGGGGCACCTATTACGCCAAGAAGCCTGTTACCGGTTTCATTCGGGTCGATCCGAAGCGCTCGCGTTTCGCCGCCACGACTCTCAACACCTCGTTCACACAGTTGCCCGGTGAGTCGTTGGCGAGGGCGCAGCCATGAGCGGTAGTTTTATCAACCAGTTGAAACAGGCATTGCAGGTCAATCGCCAGGCGGTCTGCGCGGTTGACTGGGCGTCGGGTACCGAGCCTGTGGCGCTGACCTACGGCGAACTGGAGCACCGGGTGTTTAATCTGGCTGCTGAGCTGCAACAACGTTTTGCCACTCCAGCCCACGGCGATCAAGTGGTGTTGGGGATCGCGACGCGCAACAGCAGCGACTGGCTGGTGGCCGATCTGGCCTGCCTGTTTGCAGGGATTACCGCGCTCCCGTTGCCGCTGGCGTTCAGTCAATCCCAGGCCGAGCATCTGGCCGAGCGTTGCGACGGATTCCTGGTGGATGCCGCAGGGCAGCGAACACTGGCGCAACGCTGGAAGCTGAACTTTCCCGACAGTCGCCTGCGCCGCCTTGGCGAGCCGGTGGTCGAGCAACCCCTGTTGCACACTCCGGACGATGCGGGTGACTGGATCTGCAAGATCATTCACACCTCAGGCACCACCAGCCGGCCGAAAGGCGTGCGCTTGAGCAATCAGGCGGTTGGCGCGGTGCTGACGTCGCTGCGCGAACGCATGCCGGCCAATGCCCATCGTCGGTATCTGTCGCTGGTACCGTTGAGCCTGCTGCTCGAGCAGGTGACCGCCGCGTACCTGCCGCTCCTGGCCGGCGGGACCGTGCATTTCCTGCCACCGAGCGAAGCATTGCTCGGCGAACCCGGGGCTTCGCCGCAACGTCTGGTCGACTGGATCCTGCACGTTCAGCCAACGGCGCTGACGGTACCGCCAGTCATGATCAATCGCTTTCTGGAGCAGTTGAATGAAGGCGGCGAGGCGGGGGAGCGGCTGGCGAGTTACCTGAAGTCCGGCGCTCACATCACCTGCGGCGGCGCGGCGGTGAGTATTGATGCCCTGCATGATCTGGCAGAGCAAGGCATCGAGGTGTACCAGGGCTACGGGCTGTCGGAAAACGCGTCGGTGGTCAGCATGAACACCTTCGAAGAGCAGCGCCTGGGCAGTGTCGGCAAGCCGCTTCCCCATGTGCAGGTGCGGATCGGCGCTGATCAGACCATCGAGGTCAAGAGCAGCTCGCTGTTCAGCGGCTATTCGGGGACGGACCCCAGCGCGTGTTCCATGTCCGGCGACGGCTGGATGGACACCGGCGACCTGGGGATGCTCGACGAGGACGGCTACCTCTACGTGCACGGCCGCAAGAAGAACGTGATCTGCCTGCCCAACGGCCGCAATGTCAGCCCCGAGCAGGTCGAGCTGGAATATCGCAAATACCCGGGCGTGAACGACGCCGCGGTGTTCTTCGATGAGCAGCACGGTCTCGTGGCGTTGCTGTGCGTCGAATCGGCACCGGCCAGCGATGAACTGGTGAGCTGGTCGACCGGCCGCTTCTCCGATATCGAACGACCGAACCGGCTCTGGTTGTTGAGCAAGGATGATCCGTTGATCGAGCAGCTCTACACCGTCACCGGCCGACCGAAACGTGCCGATATCGCCACTGTTTTTTCCACTCTGCAAGGGAACGCATCCAATGAGCACACCTGCCTTTCACTTTGAAAACCCTGACGTCTCCATCGTCGAGTCGCACCACTTCGCCAGTCTGGGCAAGGCCGAGTTGTACGAGCTGCTGGGACACTACGGTGTCGTGCTGTTTCGCAACTGCATCCACAACGCCGAGATGTTCAGCACCTACGTCAAGCAGAACAGTTCCAGGCTGAGCCTGGATCCGGCGCGGGTCATGGTCGGTGGTGCCGCACAGCTGGTAGATGCCGGGCATCAGGCGGTTGGCCTGCATTGCGAGAATGGCAACTCGCCGTTCTGGCCGGACATGACTTGGTTCTATTGCCAGGAAGCGCCGCGCAAGGGTTCGCAAACCACGATCTGCGACGGCGAGAAGGTACTGGCGAGACTGTCCCCGGGCTGCCGCAGCTTTTTCGAAAACAACCCTATTCGCTACAGCCGTACCGTGGCGGGGGAAAAGTGGCGCCGGTTGGTTTGCCATTATTCGCCGACTTTGTCGGATCCGGCGGCCGTGGTCATTGAGGATCTGTTGCAGATCATCGGTGATGACCCGCAGACGCAGATTTCCTTCAACCCGGCTGATGACTCGATGCACTACGCCTTCAGCACGTCGGCGATCCTCACCTCCGCGTTCAGCCAGCGCCCGGCGTTTGCCAACAGCATCCTGGGGCCTTCGTTCAACTACGAGGCGCCAGTGATCGATACGGTGGACGGTCAGGTGATTCCCGCCGAGTTCCTCGCCGAAATCGCCGAAATCTCCGCCCAGTACACCGTTCCGGTGGGTTGGCGTGACCACGATGTGGTGATGATTGATAACCGTAGGGTCATGCACGGTCGTGAAACCATCGTCGATGAGCGTCGACGCATTTTCAATGCCCTGAGCTACCGTTGAGAGGGTTCCATGAAAAGCGATAAATACATTATTGGCGGGCAGTACGAGACCTACCTCGATGGCGATGGCCGGCAGATCATCGACCTGACCGGCGGGTTCGGCTTCCAGGTGCCAGCGGTGATCGACGCGGTCACCCGTCAGGCGCAGATCATGGGGCTGTCCAACCGGGTATTGATGTCCGAGCCGCTGATTGCCTTGTGCCGCCGTCTGGCCGAGCTGTTGCCAGAGCCATTGGTCAGTTCCTATGTGTGCAGTTCCGGCGACGAAGCATTCGAAGGCGCCTTGAAGTTATGCAAGGGGCTCAAGCCGAAGGGCAACACCATCGTGTTTATCCAGGGTGGTGAGTATGGCTCGCTGACCTACGGGCGTTGCCTCAATGCCACGCAAGGCGACCCGGACGTGCAACATTTCTTGGGCTTCAAGCGCGTGGCAGTTCGTCATCTCGCAGACCTGGATTTGGTGGAGTGGAGTGATTGCTTCGCGGTCTGCCATAGCAGTACCCGCGTCGATGCGAACGGTCGATTGCAATTGCTTGAACCGGCCCTGGTCGAGCGCTTGCATGCCCATGCGGCGCAAGCCTCGGTACCGGTGATCGCGGTAGACACCCAGACCTGCCTGGGCAGCCTGGGCTCGCTGTTTGGTTTCCAGCGTTATCGTTGTGTCCCGGACATTGTCGTGCTTGGTGGCGCGCTGGGGGGCAGTGCGATTCCCATCGGCACCTATACCTGCAGCGAGCGCATGGCCTGGCAGGTCTATGGACGCAGCAGCCCGGCCAAGCATGGCAGCACCACGGCCGGTAATCCGATGGCCTGCGTGGCGGCCTTGGCCGCGCTGGATTATGTGCAGGCCAACGACTCGCCCCGCCAATGCCTGGAGAACGGTCAGCGACTGGCGCAGACCCTGGCGTCGTTCGGCGCCGTGGCCGAGGGCGGCTGGGTCGGCCTGCCACTGGCCGATGATCTGCAGCCGAGCGTGCTGTGCGAGGCCCTTTACCGGCAAGGTGTCTACGTCAGTGCGCCCCGTGGTCGCGAACTGCTCCTGCGCTGCCCCATTACCGCCCGCCCCGAACATATCCAACGTGCTGCCAACATCATCAAGGAGACCTTAAGCCATGTCCTTACTCAGGCCGCATGAACAACTGCTGGATGATTGCCAGCGGTACTGGAGCGCCTCGGCGGCCAAGCTCTACCGCTTGGGCAAGACCAGCGTCGAGCAACAGGCCGATGGCATTCACGTTACTGACCACACTGGCAAGCGCTTTATCGACTGTGCGTGCAGCTACGGCGTGTTCATCGTCGGCCACCGCAACCCTATGGTCCGCGAGCAGGTACAGGCGCAACTGAACCAGATGGCCTGGGTACCGGAGGGGCGGCGTCATCCGCTCCAGGACAAATTGACCGAACGTCTGTGCCAACTGGTGCCGGGGGAGTGGGGGGACGTGCAGTACATGGTCTCGGGGGCCGAGGCCATCGAGCAGAGCCTGCGCTATGCGTTGCGCATCCAGCCGCGCCGTCGCGGGATCGTGGTGATGAGCGGTTCCTACCACGGCAAGACTCTGGCGGCGATGAGCATACTGGGGCAACGACAGAATCACCGCAGCTATGGCATTGCCGCACCCGATGTGACCCATGTGCCCTACGGTGATTTTGCTGCCCTGCAACAGGCTGTGGGCGAAGGGGTGTGTGCGGTATATGTCGAACCGATCCTCGGCGGCGCACACTTGCAGGTGCCCCCGGTGGGCTACATGGCCAATTTGCGGGCCTTGTGCGATGCCACCGGCACCCTGTTGGTGGCGGATGAAATCCAGACCGGTTTCGGTCGGTGTGGCAAATGGTTCGCGGTGCAATATGACGACGTAGTGCCCGACATCATGATCCTCTCCAAGGGCCTGACCGGCGGCTACACCTCGTTCGCCTGCGCCATGTACAGCAAGCGCCTGGCGACCCAGTACCCGCTCAGTGACATCGAGCCTGACACGCGGACCAACGGCGGGCACCCGGTGGCGTGCGCCTCCGCGCTTGCGGCCATCGATTACATCGAGCAGAACAACCTGGTGGAGCAGTCACGGATCAATGGCGGTTTGCTGCGCCATGGTCTTCAACGCCTGGCGCTGCGCTATCCGCACATTGTGGAGGACGTCCCCGGGGTGGGTCTGATGACGGGGCTGCGCTTGCGTGGCTCGGTCTATGAAGCCCTGATGAGTATGGAACTGAGCAAGCGCGGCATTCATGCCGGGCACTCGATGAATGAGAAGGCCGAGCGCCCGGTGCTGCGCTTCTATCCGCCGCTGAACATCTCGCCCGATGCGTTGCGCCATATCCTGACGATGATCGAAGAGGCCCTCGAAGCTATCAACCGGCGCCCGGCGCTGGCGGTCAAGGCGTTCTCCCTGGTGGTACGCAACATGTATCAGTTGCCCAATAAATGGTTGCGCAGCAAGGAGGCGTCGTGAGCATGTTCAACCCTGATTCGCTGACCCTGCGGGAAATGGCCGGTCTGTTGCGACGTGGCGTGCTGACCAGCGTCACGTTGCTGGAGTTTTATCTGCAGCGGATCGCCGAGCGTAACCGGCAGATCAATGCACTGATCCAACTGGCGCCTGTGGAGGAGTTGCGGCGCCAGGCCCGCGAAGCTGACGAGATGGCGCGCATCGGTCAGATCAGTGGTCCGCTGCATGGTATTCCCATCACCATCAAGGACGTCCTCCACGTGCAGGGATTCAGGATGTCCCGGGGACTGGAGGAATTGCTGGGCGACGTCAGCCAGCAGGACGCGACGGCCGTCGCCCGGCTTCGCCAGGCCGGGGCGATCATCCTGGGTATCAGCAATGTGCCTGAACTGTGCATGGCCTTCGAGACCGAGAACCTGATCTACGGCCGCACTCTCAACCCCCATGATTTGCAACGCTCCGCCGGCGGCAGCAGTGGCGGTGAAGCGGCCGCGATCGCCGCCGGCTGTTCGCCCGCCGGGCTGGCCTCCGATGCTTGTGGCAGTGTGCGGATACCCGCGCACTTCAATGGCATTTGCGGCTTGAAACTGACCCAGGGCCGGGTGCCGTTGACTGGCCAGTATCCCAACGACCGCTCCGGGCTATTCCATCTGACCTCGGCTTTTGGCGTGATGGGGCGCTATGTCGATGACCTGGCGCTGCTCGGACCGCTGATCAGCGGTGCCGACGAACAGGATCCGGACACCGTCGACGTGCCGTTTGTCGAAAGTGAGCCGTTGGCCAGCCTGCGGGTCGCACTGTTTTCGGAGTCGGACCGCACGCCCGTCAGCGCGGCGGTGAACGAGGTCTTGCAGCAGGTTGAACGATGCCTGAGTCAGGTGGTGGCGCAGGTGAGTCCGGTGGCACCGCCAATGCTTGAGGAGGCCTGTGATGTGCTGTGGCGGGTGTTCATTACCGGGGGCGACGCCGGGCGTGGCTGGCGACAGCTATTCGAGTCAATGAACAAGCGCCGTTTTACCCCGGCCATCGCGAAGTTGCTGGACATGAGCGAAGCCACGGAGTTGACCGTGGATGAAGTCAAGCGTGACTGGATCGCGATCGACACCTTCCGCTATCAGTTGGCGAAGTTCTTCAAGCAACACGACCTGTTCATCTGCCCGGTGTTTCCAGACGTAGCGTTCCATCATGGAGAATCCCTGGAGGATCGCAATCGCTATGCCTTCGTATTCCCGTTCAGTCTCAGCGGGTCACCGGCGGTGGTGATCCGCGCCGGCACCGATGCAGCCACTGGAATGCCCATCGGCATCCAGATTGTCGGGCCACATTGGCAGGAGGAACGATTGCTGGCGGTAGCGGCTTTCCTTGAGCGGGAGCTGGAGCGCTGGAGCCCTGTTTCACCTCGTTCGGCGTCGCACTAGAGGTTGTATACGTGTAGCGCACCGCTTCGTACAAAGCCTGGGATGATTTCAAGCTGTAACAGTTCTGGCGTTACGGCTTGAAATCACCAGCGCCAGCATCCCCACGCCTACCAGTCCGGCACCGATGATTTCGAGCACCATCGGTTGTTGCCTGAGCCAGAACCAGTTGAGCAGCGTCACGAACAGCGTGTTGAGGTATACGTAGGAAATGACCGTGGACGGTGCGATTACCCCGATGGCCCGGTGCAACAGCCAGAACGTTGCGAGGGTACCGAACAGGGCCAGGTACACCAGCCAGCCGATGTCCAGCATCGACAATTGCAGGCCGCTGCGCCAGCCGCCGCTGAACAGGCAGAACACCAAGAGAAACAGCGAACCGAACAGCATGTTCCAGAACGTCATCGCCACCGGATCTCGCCCCTTGAGCGCCTTGGCCTTGAACCGTTGACTAAGGGGTGAGTACAAGGCCATCGCCACGCAACCGGCACCGAAGACCATCACCGGATAGAGCGCAGGCATCTGCCCCGGAGTTGTACCCTTGAGCGTCAGCAACACGGCGCCGGCCGCCGCGATCAGCATGGGCAGCAAGCGGGTCTTGAGGTTTGGACTGGGCAGCAGGAACACCTCGAAGAACAAGGTCATCAATGGCACCAGTGTGTACAGCGTTGCGGTATTGACCGCCGAGGTGTAGCGCAACGCCTCGAACAGCGAACCAAAGTAGGTCGCCAGCAACAGGCCAAGCACTGCGTGGGCCAGCAACCCTTTGGCGGTGATGGGCGAGGTGTTTTTCAGCAGTAACAGCGGCAAGAACAACAAGGCCGAAAACAGCAGCCGCAAGCCCGTGAGCAGAATCGGATCGATCGATTGGCTGACCTGAGCCGCTGCGAAGAACGACGAGGTGATCAGCATTGCCCAGATAAGCATGCCCCAGTGAGCGGCTGCAAAACCGACGTGTTTCATCAAGGTCTTATTCCTGTGTTCGAGAACTGGAACGTCATGATGGGCAAATCCGTCGGCCGTCATGGATGGGGGGATAAAGACAGGGCCGCTTTCATTGCGGCCCTTTTTTCAGCGACGCGACTGGTTCCGCTAGCTGATGTGCCGCGCGTACTGCTTGGGATTGAAGCGCAACACCATCAGGATCATCAGTGCCATGACCGCAGTGAGCGACCACCAGGCCCATTCGAAGCTGCCCAATTGATCGCGGATCATCCCGGCGATCAAGGGTGAAAGCCCAGCGATCAGATAGCCGATGCCTTGCACGAACGCCGTCAGGCCACCGGCCCGGCGTGGGTTGTCCAGGTGGTCGAGGGATACGATCAGGCTCATCGGGAACAGGCCGCCGATACCCAGCCCCAGCAGGCAGGGCCACAGCAGGCTGAAGCGGTCCGGGCTCAAGATCAGGCCGCAGAAACCCGCTATGATCAGGGCCAGCAGGACAGCCAGCACCAGGCGCTTGTCCTGGCTGCGGTTGGCAATGGCCGGGGTGACGAGCCCGGACAGTACTTCCATCGCCGTCAGGAACCCCAGCAACAGGCCCGCGTGCTGCTCGCTCCAGCCTTTTTCCACGTAGTACGGCGCCAGCCAGGCCAACACACAGGTGTAAGACGCCGTGCCAAGGCCGAAGAAAATCGCCAGTAGCCAGGCCCGGCCATTGGCGAAGAACGATTCCTTGTTCCGGCTCGGGGCGTCGGGCAACGGTGTAACGGCCGCGCGCTGGGCATACCAGCAACCGAGGGCAACCAACGCCAGCACCGCCCAGATCGCCAGGCCGATACGCCAGCTGCCGGTCTGTGTCAGGACGAAGGGTGAAAATGACGCCGCCAGTGCTGCTCCACCCATGATCGAGGTGACATACAGCCCCATGAATAGCGAAACGTTGTCGCTGAACCGCGATTTGATCAGCGCCGGCATCACCGCCTGAATCAGCGCGATCCCGACCCCGGCCACCACGGCACTGATAATCAGCTCGGCGGCGCTGTCCAGATACAGGCGCGACGCCGTGGCGATGCCGATGATCAACAGCGAGAGCACGATGGTGCGGTGTTCACCGATGCGCAGGGCAATGCGCATGCCCAGGAACATCGCCAGCCCCATCGCCATGACCGGCAGCATGGTCAACAATGACGCGGTGCTGAAACTCAACGGCACCTCGCCACGGATGGCTGACAACAGCGGTCCGACCGCCGCCATCGAAGGTCGCAGGTTCAGCGCCACCAACACCACACTGACCATCAGCCAGACGGCGTGGGTGCTTGAAGTTCGAACGTTTTCCATAACGAAGCCTTGGCTTATAAAAATGCCATTTAGGCCGGGAAGCGAGGGTAGAGGCAAACTGAAAACTGGGCAGCGATATTGAAAGATTAAATGCCCATCAACCTTGTGGGAGCGAGCCTGCTCGCGATGGCGGCGGTAAAGCCAAGATTGCCGCAAGCTGACCCACCGCTATCGCGAGCAGGCTCGCTCCCACATTGGATTCGGGGCGTACGCAGCATTTGCAGCGCCACCTGCTCCTGTGGGAGCCGGGCTTGCCCGCGAAGACGGCGGCACAGTCAACATCGCCGCAAGCTGACCCACCGCTATCGCGAGCAGGCTCGCTCCCACATGGATTCCGGGTGTATGCAGCATTTGCCTACGCCAGCAGACCCCGTGGGAGCCGGGCTTGTCCGCGAAGACGGCGGCACAGTCAACATCGCCGCAAGCTGACCCACCGCTATCGCGAGCAGGCTTGCTCCCACATCGGATTCGGGGCGTACGCAGAATTCGCATACTCCCACACCTGCTATTCCATGGCCGGACTCAACGTACCCAACCAGGCCACCAAAGCCAGGATGACCGCCGCTACAGAGAACTCAAGGATCATGCTGCGCCGCAACGCTCTCACGGCCACACTGTGTTCGCCGGTTCGCCTGGCCTGTTCCAGCTGCGGGCTCAGGTGAAAACGGTTCAGTGCGGCAAACACCAGCATGGCTCCAAACAGGACGAGTTTAAGTGTCAGCAACTGACCGTAGGTGCTGTCGAACAGCCCGTCGATGCTCGGACCGACAATGAACAGGTAGTTCATCACGCCGGTCACGCTGATGATCAGCACGATCACGGCCCCGGCGTTTTCAAAGCCGATCAGGGTCCGGGACAGCACCGACAATCGGTGTTCGGCCTTGCCAAGCAGCAGTACAAACGCCGCCAGGGCGCCGACCCAGGCACCCGCTGCCCACAGGTGCAAAAAGTCAGCAATGAAGTGCCAGTTCCGCCGTTCGCCTTCGTCCATTGCCCCATGGCCAGCCCAGGCCAGTGTCGCAAGGGCCACGCCTGCGGCCAGCGTACCCAGCCACAGGCTGGCGCTCGGCCAGCGCCTGCTTTGCGTCGCGGTGACAATGATCAGCATCAATGCCAGGATCCGCAGGCTCCAGCTCGAGCCCATGTCAGTCTCCAACACCATCATTTCAACGTGTGGCTGTAACTCGGCCCAGTCCGTAACGCCGCTCATGGCCCAGACCATGCACAGCATGCCGGCGATGGACAGCAGCACGCCGATGATGGCCGTGCTCGCCAGGAGTCTTGCGAAAGGCAGCACCTCACCCGATTTTCGTTCCTCGTCTCTCAGACCATAAAGGCCGAAAGCCGCGAGTCCGAACAACAGCATCAGGTCCAGATACAGGGCCAGGCGTAGAGCAATATTGATCAGATCCATGTCGACCGAGTCGCTCAACTCACTTCACCTTGAACGTGACGTTGCCGGTGATCGGGTGAGTATCGGACGACACCGCGCGCCATTGGACCTGATAGGTGCCCGGCGTGAGCGGGGTACTCGGAATGATGACCATGGTCTTGGGATCTTCGCTGCCCGACACCTTGGCCGGCATGGCCATTGGCGAATGGGCTGACATGCCGGGCATTTCGGTCATCAGCAGCTTGGCGCCGGAGAACTTGGTCATCAGGCTCTCGGAAAAGTGCAGCTCGATTTTCGCCGGTGCCGGTCCCTGCATACCCTCGGCCGGGGTGGAGGACAGCAGCTTGGGGTGTGCCTGGACCAGGCTGCTGCTCAGCAGCCCGGTGGATAACGCGACGGTGATCACGGCGTTTTTGATGAATGACATGCAAGGACTCCTACAACGGTTTTCTAGTTTTTAGAGGGATGGAAAGGGGGACGCAATCGTCAGAACCACATACGAACACCCAGGACCAGGCGTGCTTCGCTAAGGTCATCGCCTTCTTCACGGGCGTAGTCTGCGGTATTGCCATAGACGCGGTTCCAGGTGACACCGATGTAGGGGGCGAATTCGCGACGGATTTCATAACGCAGCCGCAAGCCCAACTCGGTGTTCGTTAACCCTGAACCTACCGCGCGGGCCGGATCGTTCTTGCCATGGAAGTTGGCTTCGGCGGTGGGCTGCAGGACCAGGCGGTTGGTCAACAGGATGTCGTAGTCGCCTTCCAGGCGTACAGCGCTCTGGCCGTTCTCACCGAGGTAGGCTGTGGCCTGGGTTTCGAAGTTGTACAGCGCCATGCCTTGGATGCCCAAGGCAGCCCAGGTTTGCGGTTCGTCCGGCTTGAAGTCCTGGCGCACGCCGGCCACCACGTCCCACCAAGGGCTGATGGCATGGCCCCAAAGGGCCTGGAACTCGGCTTCTTCGGTCTTGCCGTTGGTACGTTCGCCTTCGGTGCGCAGCCACAACCGGTCGATGTCGCCGCCGATCCAGCCGGAGGCGTCCCAACTCAGGGCGCTGCCATCATCGGCGTCCTGCCACTCCAACTGATTGATCAGAAAGAATGAATTGAGAGCGCTGTCCTGCATCATATGACCGCCGTGGTCCTCATAGACCGCCGCGCGATCGGCGGCGGTCAGTTCGGGGATCGGCGTGCGGCTGGTGGTCGTGGGTGGCTCCATCGACTGCATGTCCTGCATCGAATCCATTCCTTGCATCTGGCCCTGCTCCATGCCCTGCATCTGGCTGTGATCCATGCCTGGCATAGCGTTGCCGGCTGCCCAGGCAGGCGTGGCCATGCCTTGTGCCAGGCCGGCCATGATCATCATCGACAGGAGGGGAGAGTGAATGTAGCGGGTCATGGTCGGGCTCCTCATTCCTGTACCCGGATTTCACGAAACATGCCCATTTCCATGTGGAAGAGCAGGTGACAGTGATACGCCCAGCGTCCGAGGGCATCGGCGGTGACCCGGTAGCTGCGCCTGGAGCCGGGCGGCACGTCGAGGGTGTGCTTGCGAACCATGAACTGACCGTTTTCGTCCTCCAGATCGCTCCACATGCCATGCAGATGGATGGGGTGAGACATCATGGTGTCGTTGATCAGCACGATGCGCAGCCGTTCGCCGTACTTGAACAGCAGCGGCTCGGCGTCGGAGAACTTCACGCCATTGAATGACCAGACGAATTTCTCCATGTGTCCGGTCAGGTGCAATTCAATGGTGCGACCCGGTTCGCGGCCGTCCGGGTCGGGGAAGGTGCTGCGCAGGTCCGAGTAGGTCAGCACCTTGCGACCATTGTTGCGCAGGCCCATGCCGGGGTCGTCGAGCTTGGGCTTGACGCTCATGGCTTGCATGTCCACCAGTGGGTTGTCTTGCTCCGACGGCGGATGGGACGGCATGTTGCCCATACCTGGCATGGCGCCGTGGTCCATCATCGGCATGTCACCCTGATCCATGGTCGACATTTCGCTTTGATCCATGTCTTGCATCGATCCATGGTCCATGCCGCCCATGCCCATATCGTCCATGGTCACCAGCGGTCGCGGATCAAGCGGTGGGACCGGGGCCGAGAGTCCGGCTCGGGTCGCCAGGGTGCCGCGGGCATACCCGGTGCGGTCCATCGACTGGGCAAACAGGGTATAGGCCTGCTCGGTCGGCTCGATGATGACGTCATAGGTTTCGGCCACTGCGATACGGAACTCATCCACTGACACCGGATTGACGTACTGGCCATCGGAGGCGACGACCGTCATTTTCAGGCCGGGGATGCGCACATCGAAGTAGGTCATGGACGAGCCGTTGATGAAGCGCAGGCGAATCCGCTCGCCGGGCTTGAACAGGCCGGTCCAGTTCATGTCTGGCGCCTGGCCGTTCATCAGGTAGGTGTAGGTCGCGCCGCTGACGTCCGCCAGGTCGGTGGGGTTCATTTTCATCTCGGCCCACATCTTGCGATCGGCCACGGTGGCTCCCCAGCCCTTGCTGGCGACATCGTCGATGAAGTCGCCGACGGTGCGTTTGTTGTAGTTGTAGTAATCCGACTGTTTCTTGAGTTTGCGGATGACGTCGGCGGGGTCTTCGTCGGTCCAATCGGTGAGCATCACCACGTAGTCCCGTTCGTACTGGAAGGGTTCGGGTTCCCGGGCGTCGATGACCAGCGGGCCATACACCCCGGATTGCTCCTGGAGCCCGGAATGGCTGTGGTACCAGTACGTGCCATTCTGGCGGACCTTGAATTGGTAGACGTACTGGCCGTCGGGTTCGATGCCTTTGAAGCTCAACCCTGGCACGCCGTCCATGTTGGCCGGCAGGAGGATGCCGTGCCAGTGGATGGACGTGGTGTCCTTCAAGCGATTGCGTACCCGCAGGGTCACGGTGTCGCCTTCACGCCAGCGCAGCAGCGGGCCGGGAATGCCGCCGTTGATGGTCTGGGCGATACGGGGATGACCGGTGAAGTTGACCGGGCTTTCGCCAATGAACAGGTCGAAATCGGTGCCGCTCAACACGGTGGGCTGGCCTGGGCCGGTCAGCGCCCAGACGGGGGCGCGCCACAGGCCCAGACCTCCCAGGATGCCGCCAGCGGTGAGGCCCTTTACGAAGGTGCGTCGGGAAGTTTTTGTTTGCATCGATAAAAGTCCATCCGTCGAATCACGACATGCACAGGGGCGGTCCCCTTGCAGGTGTGAAGCAAAGATGACACAGGCAAGCGGGGCAGGTGATTACATTTCAGTCAGCTTGGTTTGGGTATCCGCTTCCCCGCGACGCTGTGTTTGAATGGCACTGGAGCGTACCGGACAGGCACCGATCAGAATGATCTTTTGCATCGGCGGGATATTCTGTAGCCTTGCCGGCTTCACACTATCCCGTGCCTGATTGATACCCACTTTCCCGGCGGTACCCGAGTGGTCCGGAGCCGGGGTGTATACTCGACTTTCGCGCTAAACGCGCCTGCAGGTCTTGCGAACATGACGCAAATTTCCGAACGTCTCCTGGTCCAGGCTCACCTCGACGCCAAGCAGCCCAAGCCGCTGAGTGCCGAGCAAGAGGCCTGGTACTGCGCCGCCATCGCCGCCGAGCTCAAGGCTCAGGACGCGGTACTGGTCGCGCACTTCTACTGCGACCCGATCATCCAGGCACTGGCCGAAGAGACCGGGGGCTGTGTGTCCGACTCCCTGGAAATGGCCCGCTTCGGCAACGCTCATCCGGCCAAGACCGTGGTGGTGGCCGGGGTCCGGTTCATGGGCGAAACTGCCAAGATCCTCAATCCTGAAAAACGCGTGCTGATGCCGACCCTGGAAGCCACCTGCTCCCTGGACCTCGGTTGCCCGGTGGACGAGTTCTCGGCGTTCTGCGATCAGCACCCGGAGCGCACCGTGGTGGTGTATGCCAACACATCGGCGGCGGTCAAGGCCCGGGCCGACTGGGTGGTAACGTCCAGCTGTGCGCTGGAAATCGTCGAGAGTCTGATGGACAACGGCGAGACGATCATATGGGGTCCGGACAAGCACCTGGGCACTTATATCCAGCGCAAGACCGGCGCCGACATGCTGCTCTGGGACGGCGCCTGCATCGTCCACGAGGAGTTCAAGTCCAAGCAACTGGAGGACATGAAGGCCCTGTACCCGGACGCCGCGATCCTGGTGCACCCGGAGTCACCGACCTCGGTGATTGAACTGGCGGACGCCGTGGGCTCCACCAGCCAACTGATCGCTGCGGCCCAGAGCCTGCCGAACAAGACGCTGATCGTTGCCACCGACCGCGGTATTTTCTACAAAATGCAGCAGCTGTGCCCGGACAAAGTCTTCATCGAAGCTCCTACCGCCGGCAACGGCGCAGCTTGCCGCAGCTGCGCCCACTGCCCGTGGATGGCGATGAATACCCTGGAACGCACCCTCAAGAGCTTGCAGGAGGGCACCAATGAGATCTTCGTCGACCCGGCGTTGATCCCTCAGGCCATTCGCCCGCTCAAGCGCATGCTGGACTTCACCCAGGCGGCGCGGATGAAGCTGGCGGGTAACGCCTGAGTCCTGATGTTCGCTCCCACGCTCCGCGTGGGAATGTCTCTACGGACGTTCCGCGTTCGGCTCTGGGAGGCAGAGCGTCCTTGGCTGCATTCCCACGCAGAGCGTGGGAATGAGACGTGTGAATCACTTGGTCTTCTTGGGAACCCGTACCAACTGCGTGTCCGAGTAGATGTCATGCCAGCTGCGCTTGCGTTTGTCGAACAGCGACCAGAGAAAGCCCAGCCCCACCGGCAGCCATGAGGCAATCGACACCACGAACCGCAACAGCGCCTGCCACAGGCTGATGGCCGAGCCATCGGCGTTCTGCACGCGGATGCTCCACACCTGCATGCCCAGGGTCTGGCCATTGTGGGTCCAGAACTTGGCGAAGAAACCGAACAGCACGAACAGCAG
Organism: Pseudomonas corrugata; assembly: GCF_001269905.1. GTDB lineage: Bacteria > Pseudomonadota > Gammaproteobacteria > Pseudomonadales > Pseudomonadaceae > Aquipseudomonas > Aquipseudomonas corrugata. Next base: position 368,475 of record NZ_LHVK01000008.1, read on the forward strand.
CACGGTGGACAGCAAGGGGTCGCCATCCAGTGCGCCGGCTTCGGTGAGGGTGCGCATTTTCTCTTCACCGATGATCCCCATCTGGATCATCTTGTAGACGCCGCTGGTGACGATCAGCAACGCCGTGCACAGCAGAAAGTCATAGAACATCGCCGCCAGGCGACGACCCAGGCCGACGGGAGGGAAGTCGCCCTGAGGGGTGAGCAGGTGTTTCGGCATGACGGCCTCGGAGCAAAAAGAAGCCCATTCTACGGATTTACGCTCATAAAAAAGCCCCTGATATCAATCAGGGGCTTTTGGGGTTGCGAAAGCTTAGGCCTCGGCAACAACCTCGTCAGCCTGCATGCCTTTCTGGCCCTGCACGGCAACGAAGGTGACTTTCTGGCCTTCTTTCAGGCTCTTGAAGCCGTTGCCCTGGATGGCACGGAAATGTACGAACAGATCCGGACCGCTTTCAGGAGTGATAAAACCAAAACCCTTTTCGTCGTTGAACCACTTGACGGTACCGCTCTGACGCTCAGCCATTTTCTTATTTCCTTTGACGCTTAAATTGATGACAGCCTCTTTCACTTGAAAGAGTACTGGGGCTGGGTTGCAGGAAAGTAAGAGACGTCGAACGGGATGTAGCGAACTTCATAGGCTACTGCCCAGGTCACGATTCCAAGCGACCCATGCAAACACAGTGACCAAACTCTACGCCAACTACGAATGAAAAAACAACCCCCTCTGAAGGGCCCGGTTTTCCTCAGCTCTGCGCCATTTACGCGTTTCGCTGGCCTGGGCTTAATCGATAGGCTAGTTCAATTGTTTGGCAGCGCTATAAACAGCATTCAATAGGAAGTAAATGCACCTTTTTATGGCGGTTGCGTTACACATTAGTGCACGTATAACGCAATCGCGTTACTTATAGAAACAGTCAATCAACCGCGGTAGTAGCGTTGTGCAACGAATGGCATTTTGCTTACAAGCAAAGGCACCTTTTTCCCACGAACAATGGCCCAGACGGGGGTTTCCAGGGCGATATAGGCGGTGTCCAGATAACCCATCGCCAAAGGACCGCCCAGGGTCGGACCGAAGCCGCCGCTGCACACCGTACCGATGATCTCGCCTGCCTCGTTGACGATTTCCGCACCTTCGCGCACCGGGGTGCGCTCCTGAGGCAGCAGGCCGACGCGTTTACGGCTCACGCCATTCTGTTGCTGGGCGAACACGGTTTCGGCGCCCGGGAAGCCGCCTGCGCGGGCACCGTCGGCGCGGCGGACCTTGGAAATGGCCCACAGCAAGCTGGCTTCGATCGGAGTGGTGTCGGTGTTCATGTCGTGGCCGTAGAGGCACAGACCGGCTTCCAGGCGCAGGGAGTCACGGGCGCCGAGGCCGATGGCGGCCACTTCCGGTTCCGCCAGCAGGGCGCGGGCGAGTTTTTCCGCGTCGGCTGCGGGCACGGAGATCTCGAAACCGTCTTCACCAGTGTAGCCCGAACGGCTGACAAAGCAGTCCACACCCAGCAGCGTGACGCGCTGGAACTGCATGAAGGTCATTTTCGCCACGTCCGGTGCCAGGCGAGCCAGCACGGTGACGGCGGCCGGCCCTTGCAGGGCGAGCAGGGCGCGGGCCTCGAACAGCGGCTCGATGTCGCACTGGCCCCCGATGCGGGCGCGCAGATGGGCCAGATCCTGGTCCTTGCACGCTGCGTTGACCACCAGGAACAACTCGTCGTTGCCCAGGTTGGCCACCATCAGGTCGTCGAGAATGCCGCCATTGTCATTGGTGAACATGGCGTAGCGTTGCATGCCCACCGGCAGGTCGATGATGTCCACCGGCACCAGGGTTTCCAAGGCCTGGGCGGCACTTGCACCGGTCAGGCGGATCTGACCCATGTGGGACACGTCGAACAGCCCGGCCTGGTCGCGGGTGTGCTGATGCTCTTTCATGACCCCCAATGGGTACTGCACCGGCATGTCGTAGCCGGCGAACGGCACCATGCGGGCGCCGAGTTCTAGGTGCAGGGCATGCAGCGGGGTCTTCAGCAGTTGTTCGGTGGACATATCAGCTCCTGGAAAATTGAAGAGAGACGCGTATCAGCATTCGATGATGTTGACCGCCAGACCGCCGCGGGCGGTCTCCTTGTATTTGCTTTTCATGTCGGCGCCGGTCTGGCGCATGGTGCGGATGACTTTATCGAGGGAGACGAAATGATGCCCGTCGCCGCGCATGGCCATGCGCACCGCGTTGATGGCTTTCACCGAGCCCATGGCGTTGCGTTCGATGCAGGGCACCTGCACCAGGCCGCCGATCGGGTCGCAGGTCAGGCCGAGGTTGTGTTCCATGCCGATTTCAGCGGCGTTTTCCACTTGCTGCACCGTGCCGCCCAGGACTTCGCACAAGGCACCGGCGGCCATGGAGCAGGCGACGCCGACTTCACCCTGGCAACCGACCTCGGCACCGGAAATGGAGGCATTTTCCTTGTACAGGATGCCAATGGCGGCGGCGGTCAGCAGGAACCGCACCACGCCGTCCTCGTTGGCCCCGGGAATGAAGCGCATGTAGTAATGCAGCACGGCCGGGATGATCCCCGCCGCGCCGTTGGTGGGCGCGGTGACGACACGCCCGCCAAAGGCGTTTTCCTCGTTGACGGCCAGGGCATACAGGTTGACCCAGTCCAGCACCGACAACGGGTCGCGCAACGCCGCTTCGGGGTTTTTGCACAATTGACGGTGCAGTGCCGCTGCCCGTCGCTTGACCTTCAGCCCGCCCGGCAGGATCCCTTCGTTGCGGCACCCGGCTGCCACGCAATCTTGCATCACCTGCCAGATCTTCAGCAGGCCGGCGCGGGTTTCAGCTTCGGGGCGCCAGGCGCTTTCATTGGTCAGCATCACCTGGCTGATGGACAGACCATAGGTGCTGCAATGGCCCAGCAGATCCTTGGCGCTTTTGAATGGAAAGGTCAGGACCGTGGCGTCTTCGACGATACGGTCGGCCCCGGCGGCGTCTTCATCGACGACGAAGCCACCACCCACCGAATAGTACTCGCGACTGCGCACTTGCAGGCCGGCACCGTCGAAGGCGCGGAAGATCATGCCATTGGGATGGAAGGGCAGCGGTTTGCGAATCATCGCCAAGTGCAGTTTTTCATTGAATTCGATGGGGTGTTGGCCCAGCAGGTTCAAGCGACCGTTACTGCGAATCTCCTGCAGACGGGCGTTCACCGTTTCGGTGTCCACGGTATCCGGGTGTTCGCCCTCCAGGCCCAGCAGCACGGCTTTGTCACTGCCATGGCCCTTGCCCGTGGCGCCGAGAGAGCCGTACAGCTCGACCCTGACACTGGCAACGGTCTCAAGCAGGTCATCACGACGCAGCCCTTCGACGAAACGGGCAGCGGCACGCATCGGGCCGACCGTGTGGGAACTGGAAGGGCCGATACCGATCTTGAACAGGTCGAACACGCTTAACGACATGGTGTTTCTCCGGTTTCTTTTTATGGAGATCGAAAGATTGAGAGTGATCCCTGTGGGAGCGAGCCTGCTCGCGATGACGGAGTGTCAGTCAACATCTGCATTGGCTGTCACACCGCCATCGCGAGCAGGCTCGCTCCCACAAGGGGGGATGCGGCAGTTGAGGGGGACGGGCGAGCCCGCCCCCCCTACAAGTCAAGCGTAGCTTTCGATCGACGGGCAGGCGCAGACCAGGTTGCGGTCGCCGAACACGTTGTCGACCCGGCCCACTGGTGGCCAGTATTTGCTTTCGATCAACGACGCGACCGGGTACACCGCTTGTTCGCGGCTGTAAGGGTGGGTCCACTCACCGACGATTTCCGCCGCGGTGTGCGGGGCGTTTTTCAGCGGGTTGTCGTCCTTGTCCAGGCTGCCGTTTTCCACCGCGCGGATTTCTTCGCGGATGCAGATCATGGCGTCGCAGAAGCGATCCAGTTCTTCCCTGGATTCGCTTTCGGTCGGCTCGATCATCAACGTGCCGGCTACCGGGAACGACATGGTCGGGGCGTGGAAGCCGAAGTCGATCAGGCGCTTGGCCACGTCGTCGACACTGATGCCGCTGCTGTCCTTGAGTGGGCGCAGGTCGAGGATGCACTCGTGGGCCACCAGGCCGTTGCTGCCGGTGTAGAGCACCGGGTAGTGCTCTTCCAGGCGACGGGCGATGTAGTTGGCATTCAGGATCGCCAATTGCGAGGCGCGCTTGAGGCCTGCGCCACCCATCATGCGGATGTACATCCAGGTGATCGGCAGGATGCTGGCGCTGCCGAATGGCGCCGCACACACTGCGCCTTCCTTGCGCGTCATGTTGGCGTGGCCCGGCAGGAAAGGCGCCAGGTGCGACTTGACGCCAATCGGGCCGACGCCCGGGCCGCCACCGCCGTGGGGGATGCAGAACGTCTTGTGCAGGTTCAGGTGCGACACGTCACCGCCGAATTTGCCCGGCGCACAGAGGCCGACCATGGCGTTCATGTTGGCGCCGTCGATGTACACCTGGCCGCCGTTGTCATGGACGATGCCGCAGATTTCGCGGATGCCTTCCTCGAACACGCCGTGGGTCGACGGGTAGGTGATCATCAGCGCGGCGAGGTGTTCGCGGTGCTCGATGGCCTTGGCCCGCAGGTCTTCGATGTCGACGTTGCCACGGACATCGCATGCGGTGACCACCACGCGCATGCCGGCCATGTTGGCGGTGGCCGGGTTGGTGCCGTGGGCCGACGAAGGGATCAGGCAGATGTCGCGACGGTCTTCGCCACGGCTCTGGTGATAGGCACGGATCGCCAGCAGGCCGGCGTACTCTCCCTGGGAACCGGCGTTGGGTTGCAGCGACACCGCGTCGTAACCGGTGGCGGCGCAAAGCATGGCTTCCAGTTCGTCGGTCAGTTGCTGGTAACCGGCGCTCTGTTCGGCCGGGGCGAATGGGTGCAGGGCACCGAATTCGGCCCAGGTCACCGGGATCATTTCACTGGCGGCGTTGAGTTTCATGGTGCAGGAACCCAGCGGGATCATGGTGCGATCCAGGGCCAGGTCCTTGTCGGCGAGCTTGCGCAGGTAGCGCATCAGCTCGGTTTCGGAGTGGTAGCGGTTGAACACCGGGTGGCTGAGCACCGGCGACTGGCGCACCAGCTCAGCGGGGATGCGGCTCTGCACGCTGGCGGCCAGGGCGGCGAAGTCCGGCAGGGGCTTGTCGCTGGCCAGAAGCGCCCACAGGGTTTCGATATCGGCCTGGCAGGTGGTTTCGTCCAGGGACAGGCCCAGGCGTTCAGTGTCCACCACGCGCAGGTTGATGCGCTGGGCGCGGGCCTGGTCGTGCAGGGCTGCGGTTTGCGCGCCGGTGTGCAGGGTCAGGGTGTCGAAGAAACTGTCCTGTTCGACGCTCACGCCCAACGCGCCCAGGCCCTTGGCGAGAATCGCGGTCAAGTGATGGATGCGGTTGGCGATTTGCACCAGGCCCCTGGGACCGTGGTACACGGCGTACATGCTGGCGATGTTCGCCAGCAGCACCTGGGCGGTGCAGATGTTGCTCGTGGCTTTCTCGCGGCGGATGTGTTGCTCGCGGGTCTGCATCGCCAGGCGCAGGGCCGGCTTGCCGAAACGGTCCACGGACACCCCGACCAGGCGGCCTGGCATGTCGCGCTTGAAGGCATCCTTAGTGGAGAAATACGCTGCGTGCGGGCCGCCGAAACCCAGCGGTACGCCGAAGCGTTGGGCACTGCCGATGGCGACATCGGCGCCGAATTCGCCCGGCGGGGTCAGCAGGGTCAGGGCCAGCAGATCAGCCGCGACCGCCACCAGGGCGTTGGCCCCGTGGAAGCGCTCGGTCAGTTCGCGGTAGTCGAACAGGTCGCCGTTGCTGGCCGGGTATTGCAGCAGCGCTCCGAAGAACGGGCTGGCATCGGTCAGCTCGCGTTCGTCGCCGACCACCACGTCGATGCCCAGGGGCTCTGCACGGGTGCGCAGCACGTCGAGGGTCTGTGGGTGGCAGTGGCGCGAGGCGAAGAAGGCATTGCTGCCCTTGTTCTTGCTCAGGCGCTTGCAGAAGGTCATGGCCTCGGCGGCGGCGGTGGCTTCGTCCAGCAACGAGGCGTTGGCGATCGGCAGGCCGGTAAGGTCGCTGATCAGGGTCTGGAAATTCAGCAGTGCTTCGAGACGGCCTTGGGAGATTTCCGGCTGGTATGGGGTGTAGGCGGTGTACCAGGCCGGATTTTCCAACAGGTTGCGCAGGATCGGTGCCGGCGTGTGGCAGTTGTAGTAACCCTGGCCGATGTAGGTCTTGAACAGTTGGTTCTTGGCGGCAATGGCCTTGATCGAGGCCAGGGCGTCTGCTTCGCTCTGGCCGTCGCCCATCTCCAGCACGCTGGTCCCCTTGATGCTTTCAGGGATGACGCTGGCGCTCAGGGCTTCCAGGGAGTCGTAGCCCAGGCGTTCGAGCATGGCTTGCTCGTCGCTGGCCCGCGGGCCGATATGACGGGCGATGAATTCGTTGGCGGTGCCCAGATTAACGGTCATGTGGCGCTCCTCAGGCTTCGGCGTTGGCTTTGATCAGACGGTCATAGGCGTCCTGATCCAGCAGTTGGCCAACTTCAGCGGCATTGGCTGGCTTGAAACGGAAAAACCAGCCTTCGCCCAGCGGATCTTCGTTGACCAGTTCAGGATTGCTTTCCAAGGCCGGGTTGACCTCCAGCACTTCACCGTCCAGCGGCATGTAGACACCGCTGGCGGCCTTCACCGATTCCACGGTAGAGGCTTCGTCACCCTTGGCATAGGTTTGCAGTTCCGGTAACTGAACATAGACCACATCGCCTAAAGCGTTCTGCGCAAAGGCGGTGATGCCGACCGTGACGCTGCCATCGGCTTCGGCGCGCAGCCATTCGTGATCTTCAGTGAAACGCAACTCGCTCATGGGAACTCCTGGGGCCAGATCGTCTGGTGGACGTAGAAAGGCGCGGGACGGTGCCCGGCCATATGGTTAATACCCATAGCAAGAATGCGGCCAATATCAATAAGTGCTTATGGATCAATGATTTGAGGGGATTCGGCACGACTTGGGCGACTGCCTCTGTAGCGAAATCGCTACAGCTCCGTGCTTGGAAAAAATGATTGTGGGATCAAAGCCTTATCCGGCGCAGCTTACCGCTACCTGTAGCGATATCGTTCCACTGTAGCGCTTTCAGTACAGATAGAGGTCGTTTTTGAGCTGATTATTGGTCGAGGCAGGCCCTGTGGGAGCGAGCCTGCTCGCGATGGCGGAGTATCAGCCAATATTTCTGTAGCTGGCACGCCGCTATCGCGAGCAGGCTCGCTCCCACAGAGGTCCTTCCAGAGCCCCTATGGCTTGTTGGGAATCCCGTACTTGCGCAACCGGTGGGCGATCGCCGTATGGGACGTTTGCAGGCGGCTGGCGAGTTGGCGTGTGGACGGGTAGTTGACGTAGAGGCTTTCGAGCAGGTGTTTCTCGAAGGCTTCCACGGCTTGCTCCAGGCTTTCGACGTCCACATCGCCTTGTCGCGCGACAGAGGTGCCGGCGATGTCGAGGTCGCCGATGTCCACCAGGCTGCTCTCGCAGATGGCGGCGGCGCGGAAGATCACGTTTTGCAGTTGTCGCACGTTGCCGGGCCAGCGGTTGCCCAGCAGCGCCGGATAGGTGCCGGGGGCCAGGCGACAGACCGGGCGCTGAATCTGCGCGCAGGCCTGCTGCATGAAATGCCGGGCCAGCAGCAGGATGTCCTGGCCGCGCTCACGCAATGGCGGGACCTCGACGTTGAGCACGTTCAGGCGATAGAACAAGTCTTCGCGGAACGAACCTTCGTTGACCATTTTCTCCAGGTTGCGATGGGTCGCGCTGAGGATCCGCACGTTGACCTTGATTTCCCGGTCGCCGCCGACCCGGCGGAAGCTGCCGTCATTGAGGAAACGCAGCAGCTTGGCTTGCAGATACGGCGACATCTCACCGATTTCGTCCAGGAACACCGTGCCCTGGTTCGCCAGTTCCATCAGTCCTGGTTTACCCCCCCGTTGTGCGCCGGTAAAGGCGCCGGGGGCGTAGCCGAACAGTTCGCTTTCGGCCAGGTTCTCCGGTAGCGCGGCGCAGTTCAGAGCCAGGAACGGTGCGCCATAGCGCGCGCTGATGGCATGGCAGGCCCGCGCCACCAGCTCCTTGCCGGTGCCGGTTTCGCCCTGGATCAGCAGTGGTGCATCCAGCGCCGCAACCCGTTGCGCCCGAGCCTTGAGGGTGCGGATCGCCGGGGAGTCGCCGAGCAGCGCATCAAAACCTTCGGCATGGTCGTGGTGCAGCGCCGATAAACGTTCGCCAATGCGGTTCGGCTGATACAGCGTGAGCAGCGCACCGGCGTCGGTGATGGGCGTGGCGTCCAGCAGCCAGGTCTGGCCATTGAGGGTGATTTCCCGCAGCGGCAAGCGAAAGCCGTTCTCCAGCAAGGTGCCCAGCAGCGCCTCGTCCCCGAACAGCTCGGCCACGCTTTCGCCGGCCGGTTCCCGACCGTACAGGGCGATCAGCGCAGGGTTGGCGAGCAACACGTTGCCGGCGCTGTCGAGGGCCAGCACTGGATCGGTCATGGCCGCCAGGAGGGCATCGAGCTGCAGGTGCCGACGCTGGCCCGGCAGGATGTCCACCACGGTGACCGCTTGCACTCCCCGCACGCTGAACAGCGCCTCACGCAGCTCGCCCAGCACCTGCGGGCTGAGGGTCGGGGCGTCGATGTAGACGTTGGGCGGCACCATCTCCACCGCATCCAGATTGAGATTGCGCCCACCCAGCAGCGCCAGGACTTCCTGGGTGATGCCGACGCGGTCGATGAAACTGACGTGGATACGCATGGGGCGGTTTCGGATTCTGGAATGCGGAGGGTGGCAAGTATGCCTTGGGGCGGGCTGTTGGTGGAATCCAGGTGCACGACTTGAGAGGCGTATTGCCCCAGTGAGGAGCGAGCCTGCTCGCGATGGCGATGTGTCAGTTGCGCAAATGTTGACTGATACTCCGCCATCGCGAGCAGGCTCGCTCCCACAGGGACAGTGGTGAGGAAGTATTTTTTACAACCCCACATCCCACTCCGGCGTCTCGGGAAACCTCTCCACCAGGAAATCCACCAGGCTGCGCAGCGCTGAAGGCATGTGCCGACGTGATGCGTACACCGCGTACATGTTCATCTGCCGGGGTTCGGCGTGGGCCAGCAGGCGGGTCAGTTCGCCGCTCTTGATATGGGCGCCGGCCTGGTAGCTGGGCAGCATCGCCACGCCGGCACCGGCCATGGTCGCCCGTAGCAAGGTGCTGGCGTCGTTGCCGCTGATATTACCCTGCACCGGCACCGAGACCTGCTCGCCGTCCTGCTCGAAATGCCAGAGGCTCTTGCCCACGTAGGAGTGGGTCAGGCAATTGTGCAGGCTCAGATCCTCGACCCGTTGCGGTGCCGGGTATTCGCGCAGGTAACCGGGCGAGGCACAGATCACCGAGCGGCAGACGGTGAGGCGCCGGGCGATCAGGCTGGGGTCCAGGTCGTTGCTCATGCGGATCGCCAGGTCGATACGCTCGTCCACCAGGTTCACGGTGCGATCCAGCATTTGCAGGTCGACGCTCACCCCCGGATACCGGCTGACATACTCGGCGATCGCCGCTGCCAGTTGGGCCTGGCCGAACGAGGTGCTGGCGCTGATGCGCAATATGCCCCGCGGGGCGTCGTCTGGCGCGCTGACAGCCGCCTGCATGTCGCTGGACAGCTCAAGCATCTGTCGGCAGCGCGGCAGTGTCTCTATGCCTGCGGCCGTCAGGCTCAGTTTGCGGGTGGTGCGATGCATCAGCCGGGCACCGACCCAATCCTCCAGCTCCGCCAGATACCGCGAGACCACCGGCCGCGACAGGTCCAGATACTCGGCCGCTGCCGACTGGCTGCCCAGGTCCACCACGGCGACAAACACCCGCATTGCTTGTAGACGATCCATGATTTGCCCGCTTTCAGAAACAAACTATGTCGTAGCATCGCATTTTTTGGAACGAACCGGATGACTAAGCTTCGTTCCATTGCCCTCGGGCCCATGGACAACGGAGCACAGCATGACCGCAATCACCCCATTCAAGCGCCTGTTGCTGGCAACCGCCGGCCTGGTCTTCACCGTCCACACCTGGGCCGCCGACCTTACGTTGGACGTCTACAATCCTGGCGAGGCGGCGGTTTTCCCGGTGACCTCGGTGCTGGTCAGCGGCGCAAAGGAGGCGATTCTGGTGGATGCCCAGTTCGGCAAGTCCCAGGCTGAACAGGTGGTGCAGAAAATCCGCGCCAGCGGCAAACAATTGACCGCGATTTATATCAGCCATGGCGACCCGGACTACTATTTCGGCCTGGAAACCCTGACCGCTGCGTTCCCTGAAGCCAAGGTGCTGGCGTCTGCCCCGACCGTCGAGCACATCAAGCAGACCGTCGACGGCAAGCTTAAATACTGGGGGCCGATCCTGAAGGCCGACGCGCCGGCCAAGGCTGTCGTGCCCCAAGTGCTCAAGGGCGACAGCCTGATGCTGGAAGGCCAGCGCTTGCAGATCGTCGGCCTCGACGGTCCACAACCGGACCGCAGTTTCCTGTGGATTCCTTCGATCAAGGCGGTGGTCGGCGGTGTGGTGGTGGCCGAGAACATTCACGTCTGGATGGCCGACACCCAGACGCCGCAATCCCATAAGGATTGGCTGGCGACCCTGGCCGGTATTGAGAGGTTGCAACCGAGCACCGTGATCCCGGGGCATTACCTGGGCGAGAGTGCCCGCTCCCTGGCCGCGGTCACCTTCACCGCCGGGTACATCAAGGCGTTCGACGAAGAGACCGCTCGCGCCAAGGATTCCGCTGCGCTGATCGCGGCCATTAAACAACGTTATCCCAACCTGGGTGAAGACAGCTCCCTGGCGCTCAGTGCCAAGGTGGCGAAGGGGGAGATGAAGTGGTGAGGGACTCGTTCTTGTTATGCAGGAGCAAGGTCTGTGGGAGCAAGGCTTGCCCGCGATGAATTTGATACGGTCTTTCTGAAAATCGCGGCGTCTGTATCGCGAGCAAGCTTTGCTCCCACAGGCTTTGTATTCACAACAGCATTTTCAAACATCGTTAATCACAGGAGAACACCATGAGCAAAATCGCAATCATCGGTGCTACCGGTCGTGCCGGCAGCCAACTGTTGGAAGAGGCCCTGCGTCGCGGTCACAGTGTGACGGCCATCGCCCGTAATACCGCGAAAATCGGGGAAAGGACCGGGGTGACCTGCAAGCAACTGGACGTACTGGACAGCGAGGCGTTGACTGCCGCAGTCGACGGTCACGATGTCGTGATCAGCGCTGCCCACTTTGCCACCGTATCGGCCGACAAGATTGTCGCTCCGCTGAAGGCCGCCGGGGTCAAGCGGTTACTGGTGGTGGGCGGCGCAGGCTCGCTGCTGTTGCCGGACAATAGCCGGGTGATCGACAGCGATGGTTTTCCAGAGGAATACCTTGCCGAAGCCACTGCCGGTGCTTTGTTCCTGGACGTGCTGCGCAAGGAGCAGGACCTGGACTGGACCTTCCTCTCGCCCTCGGCGGAGTTCGTGGAAACCGCACGCACCGGCCAGTTTCGGCTCGGCAAGGATCATCTGATGTTTGACGCCGCCGGGCGCAGCTGGATCAGCTTTGCCGACTACGCCATTGCGATGATCGATGAAGTGGAAGCACCGCAGTTCTCAGGCACGCGGTTCACTGTCGGCTACTGATCCGGCGCGATCGCGAGCAAGCTCGCTCCCACAGGGTGCCGTCAACATTCAGCCGTGCACCCTCACCCAGACACTGACCAGCACCGTTGCCGCCATCAGCCAGGCCACGGCCGCCACGGCCAGCGAAGCCTCGAGGCGCATGCGGTCGACCATGATGTACAACGTCGCCAGATAAACGAAGTAGGGAATGATCGACCACATGCCAAATACGATGGTGGTCTTCAGGTCATCTACCGAGCGGCCCTTGCCGACGATGTAATGGGCGATCAGGGCGAAGGTGGGAAACAACGGCACCAGACCGGCGATGTAGTAGTTTCGAGTCTTGGCGAGCATCGCCAGGATCACCACCACGGCCGCGCCAAGTGCCGCCTTGAAAATCAGGTCCACAGTTTCATCGTCCCCGATTAATGGCTCAGGCCGTATTTTTTGACTTTGTCGAACAGCGTGGTCTTGGCCATCCCCAGCTCCAGGCTGGCCTGGGTCAGGTTGCCACCGCTGCGTTGCAGGGCGTCGACCAGCAGGTTGCGCTCGAAGGCTTCCACCGCTTCGGCGAAGGCCAGGCCCTGGCTGCCGCCGCTGGCCCCGGATTTCTTGAAGGCCGGCAGGCCGAGGGCGAAGCGTTCGGCGACGTTGCGCAGCTCCCGCACGTTGCCTGGCCAGTCGTGGCTCATCAGATTGGACAGGGTCTGGTTGTCCAGCTCCGGCGCCGTACGGTCGAAGCGCAGGGACGATTGCTGAAGAAAATGCTCGAACAGCTGCAGGATGTCTTCCCGCCGTTCGCGCAGTGGTGGCAGTTCCAGGGTCACCACGTTGAGACGGTAATACAGGTCGCTGCGAAACTGTCCGGTCCGACCCAGTTCATCCAGGTCGGACTTGGTGGCGGCGATTACCCGGCAATCCACGGCCACGCTCTGGTTCGAGCCCAGCCGTTCGAGGGTGCGTTCCTGCAGCACGCGCAACAACTTGATCTGCAAGGACAGGGGCATGCTTTCCACTTCATCGAGAAACAGCGTGCCGCCGTCGGCATGCTCGATCTTGCCGATCCGCCGCTTGCCGGCACCAGTGAAGGCATTGGCCTCATGGCCGAAAATCTCGCTTTCGAACAGGTTCTCTGGCAAGCCGCCGCAGTTAAGCGCGACGAACTGTTTGTCATGACGTCGGCTGAAATCATGCAGGCAACGGGCGACCAGTTCCTTGCCGGTACCGGTTTCGCCTTCGATCAGCACGTTGGCCGATGTGTCAGCGACATTGGCGATCAACTCCCGCAAATGCTGCATGGCCGGCGAGCGACCGATGATCCTGCCCTCCAGGGAGTCGCGTTGGGCCAGTTGCCGGCGCAGCGAAGTCACCTCTCGGGCCAGACTGCGTTTTTCCAGGGCACGGCGGGCGACGTCCACCAGGCGCTCGGGGGAGAAGGGTTTCTCCATGAAGTCGTAGGCGCCTTTCTGCATCGCGTCCACCGCCATGGAGATGTCGCCGTGACCGGTGATCAGCACCACCGGCAGACTGCGGTCCCGTGCCTTGAGGCGGGTCAGCAGCTCCAGTCCATCGATGCCCGGCAGACGGATGTCGCTGATGACGATGCCGGCAAAGTCATCGCCGACCCGCTCCAGGGCTTCTTCGGCGCTGCCCACGCCGACGCAGGGAATGTCTTCCAGGGCCAGGGCCTGCTGGCAGCCCAGCAGGACATGGGGATCGTCTTCGACGATCAGTACGCTCAGGTCGTTGTTCATAGCGGCTCGGCAGATAAAGGGCTTACCAACGGTAAACTGAGGACAAAGGTGCTGCCACCGCCATCCGGGTGCTCGACATCCAGGTGCCCGCCAGCGGCGGCGGCCAGGCTCGCCGAGAGCGTCAGGCCCAGGCCCAGGCCTTGTTCGCCGGGCTTGGTGGTGAAGAAAGGCTCGAACAGATGCTTGCGCGTTTCCGGGTCGATGCCGTGGCCATTGTCCCGAACCCGCAGGCGATATTTTCCATCCTGGGCCTGGCCTTCGAGCCACAGCCGTGGCTCGGGTCGATTCTGCATGGCGTCCAGGGCATTACCGATCAGGTTCACCAGGATCTGCTCCAGGCGTGTCTGGTCGATCTGCACCTGGATGTCATCGAAGCCGGCATGCACCTGGATACCCTGGCTTTCAAGGCGACCGGCCAGCAGTTGCAGGGCGGCCTCGACGGCCTTGCCGAGGCTGGCCCGGCCCTTGTCGTCCCCGCGCCGGGCGAAGGAACGCAGGCTGGCGGTGATCCGACCCATGCGATCGATCAGTTCGTTGATGGTCTTGAGGTTGGCGCTGGCGGTATCCAGCTGGCCGCGTTCCAGGAAGCGCACGGTGTTGCCGGACAAGGTGCGCAGCGCGGCCAGCGGCTGGTTTAGCTCGTGGGCGATGCTGGTGGACATCTGCCCGATGGCTGCCAGTTTGCCGGCCTGTACCAGTTCGTCCTGGGCCCGGCGCAACGTTTCTTCGGCCTGCCGGCGTTCGCGGATCTGGCTCTTGAGCCGATCGTTGCTGGCCCGCAGGTCGGTGGTGCGTTCGGTAATCCGACGCTCGAGCTGGCTGTTGGCTTCCTGCAAGGCTTCGCGTGCGGCGAGGCGGGTGGCGATGACCTTGCGCCGTTCGTTCCAGGCGATCAGCAGGAACGCCACCAGGGCGAAGGCCACGGCCACCAGAATGCCTTGGTTGATCGACTGGCGTCGCAGGTCTTCCAGAGGGGTCAGCAGGGTGAAGTTCCACGGCGTGTCGTTCAGGGGCCGGGTCTGCGAGAGGTAACTGATGGCCTGTTTTTCGGCGGCCACTTCGGTGTTGGCCGGGAAGGTCAGTTTTTCCATGCCTTCGCTCAACCGCTCCCGGGCCAGGGGGATCAGTTCGTTCAGCGGGAACCAATAATACTGCAGGCTGCGGGCCAGGCGTTCCTTGGTGTCATCACTCAACGGACGCACGGACTTGAGTCGTCGTGCCGGGTCGCTGGAGAGGATGATGATGCCATTCTCGTCACTGACGAAAGCCTCCAGGCGCGCCCGCTGCCAACGCTCCTCCATGGCTTCGAGCCTTACCTTGACCACAGCCACGCCGATGATCTTGCCCTGTTGTTCGAGACCATGGGCCAGGTAATAGCCCGGCTCGCCGTTGGTACTGCCGATGCCGTAGAAGCGTCCCGGTTGGCCGCGTACGGCATTCTGGAAGTAGGCGCGGAAGGACAAGTCTTCGCCCAGGTAGCTGTCGACGTCGCGCCAGTTGCTGGTGGCCATGACCCGGCCGGTGGTGTCCATTATGTAGATGGCCCGGCTGCGGCTGCGGCGGTTCAGGCCTTCGAGGTATTCGTTGACGGTTTTGCGATGTTCCGGTGTCGGATCGTCGAGCAGTTGCGAGACGCTGGATTCAAGCTCCAGCAGGCTGGGCAGGTAGGTGTACTTGCTGATCTCGCTTTCCACCGCGCGGGCGTGCAGCTCCAACTGGCGCTCGCCATTCTCGGCGAGGCTGCGAATGCCGTAGTGCTCGCTGATCCAGAAACCAAGGTAACCCAGGCCGATCATCAGCGCGATGATCAACGGCGGCAGGAACAGATGGCGGATCAGGCGGGGTTTCACGGCAAGTGATGGCGGCGTCGCGCGATAGAGGGTGGGGTCGCATTTCATCACAGAAGCCTTGGGTCAACCACAACACAAATCTACAAACCAACACCCGGCTCCTTGTGGGAGCGAGTCTGCTCGCGATGAGGCCGGTACAATCAACGTCGATGTTGAATGTCAGTCCGTTTTCGCGAGCAGGCTCGCTCCCACAGGAGAGTGGGCTGAGCTGTCAGTGCTGCAGGATTTTCTCAAGGAAGTGCTGCGCACGTTCGGAGCGGGCGCTGATGTCGCCGAAGAACTCCTCCTTCGGGCAGTCTTCGATGATCTGGCCCTGATCCATGAAGATCACCCGGTTCGCTACCTTGCGGGCGAAGCCCATTTCGTGGGTCACGCACATCATGGTCATGCCTTCGTGGGCCAGTTGCACCATCACGTCCAGCACTTCGTTGACCATTTCCGGGTCGAGGGCCGAGGTCGGTTCGTCGAACAGCATCACCACCGGGTCCATCGCCAGTGCGCGGGCAATCGCCACGCGCTGCTGCTGGCCGCCGGAGAGCTGGCCCGGATGCTTGTGGGCATGGGCCGAGAGACCGACCCGATCGAGCAATTGCAGACCTTTTTTGGTGGCTTCTTCCTTGCTGCGGCCCAGCACCTTGATCTGCGCGATGGTCAGGTTCTCGGTGATGGTCAGGTGCGGGAACAGTTCGAAGTGCTGGAACACCATGCCCACCCGCGAACGCAGTTTCGGCAGGTTGGTCTTCGGGTCGGCGATGGAGGTGCCGTCGACCACGATGTCGCCTTTCTGGAACGGCTCCAGGGCGTTCACGCACTTGATCAGGGTGGACTTGCCCGAACCCGACGGACCGCACACCACCACCACTTCACCTTTGCTGACCTCGGTGCTGCAATTGGTCAGTACCTGGAAGTCCCCATACCACTTGTTGATGTTCTTGATAGAGATCATACGGCGAACCTTTTTTGCAGACGCTTGACCAGCAGCGAGGCGGCAAAGCTGATTGTGAAGTACACGAGACCTGCGACGATCAGGAACTCATTGGAGCGGCCGATGATGTCGCCATTGGCTCGCGAAGCATTGAGGAAGTCCACCAGGCCGACGGTGTAGACCAGCGAGGTGTCCTGAAACAGGATGATGCTCTGCTGCAGCAGCAGCGGGGTCATCTTGCGAAACGCCTGGGGCAGGATGATCAGGCGCATGGTCTGGCCATAATTCATGCCCAGCGCCTGGGCGGCGCCCATCTGGCCTTTGGGGATCGACTGCACGCCGGCCCGCACGATTTCGCAGAAGTACGCCGCTTCGAACATCATGAACGCCACGACGCAGGAGCCGAACGCGCCGATTGGCGTGTCTTCGCCGGTGATCCAGCGCAGCACGAACGGCACCGCCAGGTAGAACCAGGTGATCACCAGTAGCAGCGGGATCGAGCGAAAGTAGTTGACGTAGGCGCCGGCAATGTTGGACAGCAACTTGTTATGGGACAGGCGCATCAACGCCAGGATCGTGCCCAGGACGATCCCGCCAATCACGCCCAGGACCATCAGCTTGAGGGTCATCACCATGCCGTTCCACAGGCCGGGAATCGCCGGAACGACGCCACTGAAATCGAATTCCATTATTTACCCCCCACGGAAATGAGGCCGGGCACCGCGACTTTTTTCTCGATCATGCGCATGAGCAACATCAGGCTCATGTTCAGGGTGAAATAGATCAGTGTCGCCAAGGTGAAGGCTTCGAACAGGTTGGCCGAGAACTCGGCGGTCTGCTTGGTCTGCGCGAGCAGTTCCATCAGGCCGATCAGCGAGGCTACGGAGGAGTTCTTGAAGACGTTGAGGAATTCCGAGGTGAGTGGCGGAATGATGATCCGGTAGGCCTGGGGCAGCAGCACATTCCAGTAGATTTGTGGCAGCTTGAAGCCCATGGCCCGGGCGGCAGACTCCTGGCCACGTGGCAGTGCCTGGATACCGGTGCGCACCTGTTCGCAGACACGGGCGGCGGTGAACAGGCCCAGGCACACGACGACGCTCAGGTAGGCCGAGGTGGTCGGGTTCAGGTCCTGCTTGTACCACTCCTGCAGGTTCTCCGGCAGCAGGTCGGGCACCAGGAAGTACCAGATAAATAGCTGCACCAATAACGGCACGTTACGGAAAAGCTCGACGTAGCAGGTGGCGATACCCGACACCAGCCGGTTCGGTACGGTGCGCATCACGCCCAGGATCGAGCCCAGCAGCAGGGCGATGATCCAGGCCACGACGGCGATGGCGATGGTCCAGCCCAGGCCGGCGATGTACCAGTCGAGATAAGTCTCGCTGCCCACGCCGGTGGACTTGAAGAACACGCCCCAGTCCCAGTTGTAATTCATTAGGGTCTC
Organism: Pseudomonas corrugata; assembly: GCF_001269905.1. Taxonomy (GTDB): domain Bacteria; phylum Pseudomonadota; class Gammaproteobacteria; order Pseudomonadales; family Pseudomonadaceae; genus Aquipseudomonas; species Aquipseudomonas corrugata. Next base: position 386,150 of record NZ_LHVK01000008.1, read on the forward strand.
CCCTCGGATCGTTCGATGTACAGATGCCCGTCTGGGGAAGCTCCGTTCCCGCCCGACCTTGAAGGCCAGGCACACCCGTCCGGCTCGACAGCCACCGGTTCGAGTGTTTCCTTATTGTCAGCTGGGAGTGACCATCCCCTGAAAGGGCCGGGCCCCTTCAGGAGATAAGGTTAGTCAGAAAAATCAGGACTTCTTGTCGTCAGCCGCTTTGTCGGTCGGGTTGGCGATCAGTGCCTTGAGCTCGTCGCTCATCGGGAAGTTCAGGTTCAGGTTTTTTGGTGGGATCGGCTGGGTGAACCATTTGTCGTAGATCTTGTTGATCTCGCCCGACGCATAGGTGGCCTTGATGGCGTCATCCACTGCCTTTTTGAACGGCTCGTCGCCTTTGCGCATCATGCAGCCGTAGATTTCGTAGGACTGTGGCGTACCGGTCACTTCCCAGTCGGAGGCCTTCTTGGCCTTGGCCGCTTCGCCGGCCAGCAGGGCGTCGTCCATCATGAACGCGACGGCACGACCCGATTCCAGCATCTGGAAGGACTCGCCGTGGTCCTTGGCGGAAATCACGTTCATGCCCATCTGCTTGTCGGCGTTCATCGACTTGAGGATGCGCTCGGAGGTGGTGCCTGCGGTGGTCACGACGTTCTTGCCTTTCAGATCGCCGAAATCCTTGTACTTGGAATCTTTCTTGGCGAGCAGGCGTGTGCCGATCTCGAAGATGCCAACGGAGAAGTCAACCTGCTGCTGACGCTCGACGTTGTTGGTGGTGGATCCGCATTCCAGGTCCACGGTGCCGTTCTGTACCAGCGGGATACGGGTTTGCGAAGTGACCAGGTTGTACTTGACCTGCAGGTCGGGCATGTCCAGGTCTTTTTTCAGGGCTTCGACGACTTTCAACTGGATGTCGTGGGAATAGCCGACCGGTTTGCCGGAAGCGTCCGCGATGTAGGAGAACGGAATGGAAGCGTCGCGATGCCCGAGCGTGATGACGCCGGACTCTTTGATCTTTTTCAGCGTGCCGGTCAGTTCGGCGGCGAAAGCTGGGGTGCTGATCAGAGCGACAGCAACGGCTGCGCCCAGGAGATGGGGAACGATACGCATCGATGTTTCCTCGACATTGTTTTTTTTATTTCAGCCGGTTCGGCCCTGAGTACTTCGAATGCCTGTCTGCTCCTGCTGTGTTGGCGTCCAGACATTCGTCTCGACGAGTGTAGAGCATGACCCGTGCCAGGCCAGTCGATCAGTGGTAACTTATTGTTTTATAAGTACATTAACGTTTTATTTCAGGTTTTTTATGAGCGAATTATCCGGTTAACCGAATCGACTGCAGGGTCGCGTTCGGAAAACCGAATGCCTTGAGTCCACATCGACCCCTGTGGGAGCGAGCCTGCTCGCGATAGCGATGGCACATCTAGCCTCTGTTGATTCAGACACACCGCTATCGCGAGCAGACTCGCACAGGGCCGGTGGCGAGATTTCAGACAGTAAAAAGCCCCTGAATCGGAGGATTCAGGGGCTTCGGTCGGGCAGGCTATCGATCAGGCCGCTTCGATCTTGCGGCGGTTGTGTGCGACTTTGTCCAGGTATTGCTGCAGCTTTTCCTGTTCGGCAGGGGTGGTGAACAGACCCAGCTTGCTGCGGCGCCACAGGATGTCCCGGGCATCGACGGCCCATTCGTCGCTGCACAGGTAGTCGACTTCCCGGGTATAGAGGCCGGCACCGATGAGCTCGCCCAGGTCGCTCAGGTTGTGCACGCCTTCGAGCATGCGCCAGGTACGGCTGCCGTAGGTGGTGGCCCAACGGCGCGCGAGGTCGGTGGGTACCCAGTCGTACTTGTCGCGGATCGCCGAGCAGAGTGCCTGCGGGGTGGTCATGTTTTCGCCACCGGGCAACGGGGCGTCGGCGGTCCAGCTCGGCCGCATCTGGGGGAAGTAGGGGGCCAGTTGCGCCATGGCCGATTCAGCCAGTTTGCGGTAGGTGGTCAGCTTGCCGCCGAACACCGACAGCAAGGGCGCCTCTTTGCCGCTACCGGAAAGCGCCAGGGTGTAGTCACGGGTCACGGCCGATGGGTTGTCGGACTCGTCATTGCACAGCGGACGCACACCGGAATAACTGTGCAGGATGTCGTCACGGCTGATCTGTTTCTTGAAGTGAGCATTGACCACATTCAACAGATAATCGGTTTCGCCGTCGGTAATCGCCACCTTGGCCGGATCACCGGTGTATTCGCGGTCGGTCGTGCCGATCAGGGTGAACTGGTTCAGGTAAGGAATGGTGAACACGATGCGCTGGTCTTCATTCTGAAGGATGTGCGCGTGTTCGCCCTCGTAGAGTTTCGGCACGATCACATGACTGCCCTGGATCAGGCGAATGCCGTAGGGCGATTCCATCTTCAGGTCATCGCGAATGAACTTGGCGACCCATGGGCCGGCCGCATTCACCAGTGCCTTGGCACGGATCGAAAACAGGCTGCCGTCGGCGCGTTCCAGGTGCAAATGCCACAGCCCGTTGCTGCGGCGGGCGTTCACGCAACGGGTCCGGGTGTGGACGTGCGCGCCTTTTTCCCGCGCCGTCATGGCGTTGAGCACCACCAGCCGTGCATCGTCGACCCAGCAATCGGAGTATTCGAAGCCCTTGGTGATCTCGCTTTTCAGCGCGCTGTCGGTACCGAATTTCAAGCTCTTGGAGCCGGCGAGTTGTTCGCGCTTGCCCAGGTGATCGTAGAGGAACAGGCCGGCACGGATCATCCAGGCCGGGCGCAGATGCGGGCGGTGGGGCAGTACGAAGCGCATCTGCTTGACGATGTGCGGGGCCTTGGCCAGCAGCACCTCGCGCTCGGCCAATGCTTCACGCACCAGGCGGAACTCGTAATGTTCGAGGTAGCGCAGCCCACCGTGGATCAGCTTGCTGCTGGCCGAGGAGGTATGGCTGGCCAAGTCGTCCTTTTCGCAAAGGAATACCGAAAGACCGCGACCGGCAGCGTCCGCGGCAATCCCTACGCCATTGATACCGCCACCAATGACGGCGATGTCGTAGATTTCGGCGATCGGGGGCGTAGGCAACGTGGAGGTGGGCATCGGCTGGCCTCGGGCTCTTTTCGTAACATTTGAATTCGAACATTAATGTTCATTTGCGAAAATACTAGCCCATTAACACGGCAACAGCTAGTCGACTTCGATTGAAAAAACTCATCGAGAATGGCCGAAAGGAAAATTTTCGAACATAAAAAGATCGCAGGCTTCGCCAGATCCTACGGGATGGTGTAGGAGCTGGCGAAGCCTGCGATCTCTTGAAGCTGAAAGCTTGTAGCTTGAAGCTGCCTCTAAACCACTTCCAAGCGAATCTTGTGCTGGCTCAGCAACTGCACCAAGGCCGGCACCGGTTGCTGGTCGGTTACCAGACAGTCAATCAGGGTGATGGGTCCCAGGCGGACCATGGCATTGCGCCCGAACTTGCTGGAGTCCGCCGCCAGCAGCACTTGCCGGGCGTTGGCGATGATCGCCTGGGAGACGCGCACTTCCTGGTAATCGAAGTCCAGCAGGCTGCCGTCTTCGTCGATCCCGCTGATACCCACCAGGGCGAAATCGACCTTGAACTGGTTGATGAAATCGACGCTGGCCTGGCCAACCACGCCGCCGTCGCGGCGCACGTTGCCACCGGCGATCAACACTTCGAAGTCGTCCTTGGCGCTGAGGATCGAAGCCACGTGCAGGTTGTTGGTGATGATTTTCAGCTGGTTGTGGTTGAGCAGCGCCCGGGCGATGGATTCGGTGGTGGTGCCGATGTTGATGAACAGCGACGCATGATCGGGGATCTGGGCGGCGATGGCTTCGGCAATGCGTTGTTTCTCATCACGCATCTGATCGGCGCGCATGGCATAGGCGGTGTTTTCAACGCTCGAATCATAGGCGGCGCCACCGTGGTAGCGACGCAGCAGATTCACCTCGGCCAGCTGATTGATATCACGGCGGATGGTTTGCGGGGTGACAACGAACAACTGAGCCATTTCCTCGATGCTGACATAGCCACGTTCACGGACCAGTTCGAGGATTTGCTGCTGACGGGGAGGCAGATTCATGGGGCTTCCTTTGGGCTGCCATGCAAAATTTGCCCATGATGCCGCAGGAATCCACTCCCGACCAGTTTCACTCCTTCTTCATGCCGGTTTCAGGCTATTCGGCGTCTTCGTGAGATTCCCAATCGCGGGTGCGGCTGATGGCTTTTTTCCAGCCGGCGTAAAGTTTTTCCTTCGCCTGTTCGTCCAGTTGCGGCTCGAACCGGCGCTCGATCACCGCTTTGCCGCGCAGTTCTTCCAGGCTGCCCCAGAAGCCGCACGCCAGGCCCGCCAGGTAGGCGGCGCCCAAGGCCGTGGTCTCGCGCATTTTCGGGCGCTCGACCTGGGTGCCGAGGATGTCGGCCTGGAACTGCATCAGGAAGTTGTTCGCCACCGCGCCGCCGTCAACGCGCAAGGCCTTGAGGCGCTCCCCTGAATCCTGTTGCATGGCGTCGAGCACGTCGCGAGTCTGATAGGCAATCGACTCCAGCGCCGCGCGAATGATGTGATCGACCCGTACGCCGCGCGTCAGGCCGAACAGTGCGCCACGGGCATAGGGGTCCCAGTACGGCGCGCCGAGGCCGGTGAAGGCGGGCACGAGGTACACGCCGTTGCTGTCCTTGACCTTGTTGGCGAAGTACTCGGTATCGAGGGCGTCGTTGACGATTTTCAGCTCGTCGCGCAGCCATTGCACCGTGGAGCCACCATTGAATACGGCACCTTCCAGGGCATAGGCCACTTCTCCGCGGGGGCCGCAGGCGATGGTGGTGAGCATGCCGTGATTGGATTTGACTGCCTTGTCCCCGGTATTCATCAGCAGGAAGCAACCGGTGCCGTAGGTGTTTTTCGCCTGGCCGGGCTCCACGCACATCTGGCCGAAGAGGGCGGCCTGCTGGTCGCCGGCGATACCGCCGATGGCGATGCCGCTCTTGGTGCGGCCGTAGATTTCCGAGGATGACTTCACTTCCGGCAACATTTCCCGGGGGATGTCGAGAATGTCGAGCATCTTCGCGTCCCACTCCAGGGAGTGGATGTTGAAAAGCATGGTGCGCGAGGCGTTGGTGTAGTCGGTGACGTGGACCTTGCCGCCGGTAAATTTCCAGATCAGCCAGCTATCGACGGTGCCGAATAGCAGTTCACCGTTGCGCGCCCGCTCACGACTGCCTTCTACGGTGTCCAGGATCCACTTGAGCTTGGTGCCGGAGAAGTACGGGTCGGTAACCAGGCCGGTGGTCTCGCTGATGTAGGGTTCGTGGCCGTCGCGCTTGAGCTGTTCGCAGATTTCGGTGCTGCGCCGACATTGCCAGACGATGGCGTTATAGATCGGACGGCCGGTGGTCTTGTCCCAGACAACCGTGGTTTCACGCTGGTTGGTGATACCGATGGCGGCAACCTGATCATGATGCAGGCCGGCCTGGGCCAGGGCTTCGACCATGACCGCGCTCTGGGTGGCGAAGATTTCCATCGGGTCATGCTCGACCCACCCGGCCTGGGGATAATGCTGGGCGAATTCGCGTTGGGCGGTGCAGACCACATTGGCGTCACGGTCGAAGATGATCGCGCGCGAGCTGGTCGTGCCCTGGTCGAGGGCAATGATGTAGTTCTTGTTCTGAATGTCGGTCATATCGATTGCCTTGGGACGTAATTCTGGTCTCGGATGGTACTCGAGACATGCGTTCTGGCTTTCACTTTCGAAAAAATATAGACAAGAAACGCTGCTGTCAAAGATTGAAAGTGAACCTCTGGTCATATTTTCAACTATTCGTGAAGTATGACTTAGAATCCCGGCCCACTCTTTTCTGATTTCTTCAGGAGCGGTCATGACCCCCGCATTGGATCTGCTTAAAAAAGTGCGCGCCGAGCATCGTATCCACAGTTACGACCACGATCCCAAGGCCGCCTCCTATGGCCTGGAGGCGGCGGAAAAGCTGGGGTTGAATCCAGCACAGGTGTTCAAGACATTGCTGGCCGCCAGTGAGAAAGGTGAATTGCTGGTGGCGGTGGTGCCCGTTGCGGGCAGCCTGGATCTGAAAGCGCTGGCCCATGCCGCCGGTGTGAAAAAAGTCGAGATGGCCGACCCGGCGGCTGCGCAACGCTCCACGGGTTATCTGTTGGGCGGTATCAGTCCGTTGGGACAGAAGAAGCGCTTGCGCACCTTCATCGACAATTCCGCTCAGCCATTCGCCAGCATCTATGTCAGCGCAGGGCGGCGGGGGTTGGAGGTGGAGCTGGCGCCCGGGGTGTTGGCGGAGCATACCGGGGCGGCGTTCGCCGATATCGGTCGCGCCTGATCCTCTGGCTAATGGCTTGTCTGGCTGAATTGCGCACTCAAGTTAGCCGCACAGGCCATTAGCAGATATTGCCCTACGCTGTAGGGTGAAAATTCACTTGATCTGTCACTGGCGCGACGGTGTCAAGGCGCCTCATGCTCAAGCTTCAACAAGGATCCTTACAAGGAGAAGGCCATGCAGCTCGCGTTTCATCAAGTCGATGCGTTCAGCGACCGACCGTTTGGCGGTAATCCGGCGATAGTCTATCGGCTTGATGCCTGGCTGGCCGATGACTTGATGCAGAAGATTGCAGCCGAACATAACCTGGCTGAAACCGCTTTCCTGGTGCGCGAAGGTCAGTATTGGCACATCCGTTGGTTCACCCCCACCACCGAAGTCCCGTTGTGCGGACACGCCACGCTGGCAAGCGCTCATGTGCTGTTCGAGGTCTATCATGAGACTGCCCAGCGGCTGGACTTCATCTGCAAATCCGGCCCCTTGAGCGTCAGTCGCGAAGGTAACCGGTTGTGGCTGGATTTTCCGGCCATGGTACCCAGCGAACTGGGCGCCTCCCTGGCCGTGCAGAGTGCCCTGGGTGTCGAGGCGGTGGACGTTCTGGCATCCAGTGTGCTGCTGGTGGTGCTGGAGTCGGAGCAAGCAGTGCTCGATTGCAAGCCGGACATGGCGGCCCTGGCCAAACTGCCGTGGCCCGGCGCTATCGTGACCGCGCCGGGTAGCCGGCATGACTTTGTCTCGCGTTACTTTGCGCCAGCGATTGGTATCAACGAGGATCCGGTGACCGGATCGACCCATTGCAGCCTGGTTCCGTACTGGTCCAAACGCCTGAGCAAGCTGGGGTTGACGGCTTATCAGTGCTCGACCAGGGGAGGGGCACTGTTCTGTCGGCTGGAGGGGGAGCGGGTGAAGATTGGTGGGGATGCGATGTTGGTGGCCAGTGGGACGTTGTTGCTGGGCTGATCTGGATTGAGTACAGCCGGGAGAGCCTGGCCGGCTGTCAGGCCGCTATCGCGAGCAGGCTCGCTCCCACAATCAAGAACCAGAGCGCAATGGGGGGAAATATTTTGCCCCAAGGCTCAATGAGCCGCGCTGTACCGCCGCACTCCGCTTTCCACCGGGGGTATGTGCGCGGCCGTGCTTCCCGAGGCCTGGAACAGCACCAGGTGTTCAGCCGAAACGCGGATACCGACAGTGGCGCCGACCTGATGATCGGCATGGCTCGGGAAGATCGACTCCAGCTGCGCCCCCGTTGGCAATTGAAGGCGGTACAAGGTCGAAGCACCCAGGAACGTTTTGCCGACAATTTGAGCGGTGAGAGGGCTGTCCGGTGCGTAGACGATATCGTCAGGCCGCAACAGCACATCCACCGCGCCGCCGACGGGCCAGGTATAAGCCCGGTTGCCGCGCAGGATTCCCAGCTCGGTCTGCACCGACTCCGGGCTTTCGAGCCGGCCACGGATGAAATAGCCCTGGCCGATGAAACTGGCGACGAAGGGCGTCAGCGGTTCGTGGTACAGGTTGTAGGGTGTGTCCCACTGTTCCAGCCGACCGTCCTTGAACACGCCGACATGGTCGCTCACGGCGAAGGCTTCTTCCTGGTCATGGGTGACCAGAATTGCACTGGTGCCGCGCGCCTTGAGGATGTCCCGCACCTCATGACTGAGCTTGCGACGCAGCTCTCCGTCGAGGTTGGAGAACGGTTCGTCGAGCAACAGCAGTTGGGGCTCCGGTGCCAGTGCACGGGCCAGTGCCACACGCTGTTGCTGGCCGCCGGACAGTTCGTGGGGAAAGCGTTTGCCCAGGTTCTTCAGGTTGACCAGCTCCAGCATTTCCTCCACCACGCGATCCTTGTCCGGATGCTTGCGGATGCCGAAGGCGATGTTCTCGGCCACACTCAGGTGGGGAAACAGCGCGTAGTCCTGGAATACCATGCCGATACGGCGTTTTTCCGGGGCCAAGGTGAAGCCGGCGCGGGAAAGGGTTTCCCCGGCCAGCTGGATTTCACCTTCGTATACCGGCTCGAAGCCGGCAATGGCCCGCAGTGTCGTGGTTTTGCCGCACCCGGATGAGCCGAGCAGGCAGCCGATATCGCCGGCATTGAGGTGCAGGTTGAGATTCTGCACCACCCGCTGGTCCAAGTAACCACAAGCCAGGTTGTGCAGACTCAACAGCAGGGAATGACTCATGCGTGGTGATACGCCGGCTCGACAAGGAACTCGAGCAGGGCCTTCTGCGCATGGAGACGATTCTCGGCCTGATCCCAGGCGACCGAGCGCGGGTCGTCCAGCAGGTCGAAGCTGATCTCCTCGCCACGGTGGGCCGGCAGGCAATGCATGAACAGCACGTCGGCATCCGCCAGGTCGAGCAGGGCCCGGTTGACCTGAAGCGGTGCGAACAGCTTGAGGCGCTTGGCCGTTTCCTCTTCCTGGCCCATGGAGGTCCAGACGTCCGTGCTCACCAGATGCGCGCCGGCCACGGCCAGCTTCGGATCGCGGACGATGGCCACCCGGTCTCCGGCCTTGGCGACCAGTTCGGCGTTGGGGTCGTAGCCCTCGGGGCAGGCGATGCGCAACTGGAAGTCGAATTGCATCGCAGCTTCTATATAGCTGTTGCACATGTTGTTGCCGTCGCCGATCCAGGCCACGGTCTTGCCCTGTATCGAGCCACGGTGTTCAAGGAACGTCTGCATGTCGGCCAGCAACTGGCAGGGGTGCAGGTCATCGGACAGGCCATTGATCACCGGCACACGGGAGTGGGCGGCGAATTCGGTCAGGGTGCTGTGGGCAAAGGTACGGATCATCATCACGTCGAGCATGCTTGACATGACGATGGCGCAGTCAGCGATTGGTTCGCCTCGGCCCAGCTGGGTGTCGCGGGGCGATAGGAAGATCGCCTGGCCGCCGAGCTGGATCATGCCGGCTTCGAACGAAATACGGGTACGGGTCGATGATTTCTCGAAAATCATTCCCAGTACGCGGTTCTTCAGGGGCTCGAACAGTACGCCGCGGTTACGCAGGTCTTTGAGCTCCACGCCTCGACGGATCACGCCGAGCAACTCATCGGGCGTGAGATCCATCAGGGAGAGAAAGTGCCTTGCGCTCATGATTGACTACCTTTTTGTAACGGACCGCAGATGCTCAAAGCCTTGTTTAAGGAAAAACGGGCGAGACCTGCGGCAAAAGCCGCACGGGGCGACGAAAATAGGGGAAGGCGCGATATTGACATTAAATGTCGCGTCTTACCAATAGGGCTACGGTGTTTGGGGATTTCAGCGGGGTCATCACTAGCGGTCTGAACTTGAATCAGCCACGCAGGCCACTAGGCTGGATGACATGTTTGAAGCCGGTTTCCTGACAGCAGCGACCCATTTGTACACTGGCGTTGCGCAGCTTGGCAACCAGCCAGGACGGGCCTGGCATTGCAGTGGTCGGTTTGTAACTTGTCATTTCATGATTCGCCTGTCTGTTGACGAGTGTGAAGCATTTCCTAATGCAAGGGGCTGGGTTATAAATGAATCCCTAGACGCAGGAGCCTCGAAATGGATTCGAAAGAGCAACAACTGATGGAGCTGCTGGGGCTGACGGCACGCTCCCTGACTCACCTCACCGCTTCGGTGACGTCCATGTCATTCGAGTTGTTGCGCAGCGACGATGAAGTCATCAAGGCGGCCGGTCGCCGAATGATCGATCGCATGGCCACCATCAGCGGCGGGCTCGATGAGCATTGGCGATTGATCGGTGAATTGACGGGCACGCCCATCGCTCAGGAACAGGTGCAAACCGTCGAAGAGATCCAGCTGTTGGCGCCCCCTCCCGAGCAGTGATGCCACTTCATCGGTACGCCTGATGCCCGGCAATTCACAGGACGAACCTCGCTGGCAAAGACGTGGATCACACGCCATAGTTTTGTTCCCGCGGCCGAAAGTGCCCGCCACGAATAAAACAGAGACTGGCCATGACCAAGACTCTTCATCACCGTGCGTGCCATCTGTGTGAAGCCATCTGTGGCTTGACCCTGGAAACCACCGAAACCGAAGGCCAGGGCCTGGCGATCACCTCGATCAAGGGCGATCCGTTGGACAGCTTCAGCCGTGGCCACATCTGCCCCAAGGCGGTGGCCCTGCAGGATATCCAGAACGACCCGGATCGCTTGCGTCAACCCATGCAGCGAATTGGCAGCGAATGGCAGCCCATCGCCTGGGATGAAGCGTTCGCATTGGTCGCTGAACGCCTGGCGGCCATTCAGGAGCGCCACGGCCAGAATGCGGTGGCGGTCTATCAGGGCAACCCCAGCGTGCATAACTATGGGCTGACGACCCACAGCAACTATTTCCTGGGCTTGCTGAAGACCCGTAGCCGTTTCTCGGCGACGTCGGTGGACCAGTTGCCCCATCACCTGACCAGCCACCTGATGTACGGCCACGGCTTGCTGTTGCCGATACCGGACATCGACCACACCGACTTCATGTTGATCCTGGGCGGCAACCCGTTGGCGTCCAATGGCAGCATCATGACCGTGCCGGACGTCGAAAAGCGCCTCAAGGCGATACAGGCCCGCGGCGGCAAAGTAGTGGTGGTCGATCCGCGTCGCAGCGAAACGGCGGCCATGGCAAGCCAGCATCTCTTCGTGCGTCCCGGTGGTGACGCCGCGCTGCTGTTCGGCCTGCTCAACACGTTGTTCAGTGAAGGCCTGACCCGTGACAGTCACCTGCCGGTGGATGGCCTTGAGGACGTGCGCCAGGCTGTCGCAACCTTCACCGCCGAGGCGATGAGCCCGCTCTGTGGGGTGCCTGCCTTGCAGATTCGTCAGTTGGCGCGGGACTTCGCGGCCGCATCGTCGGCAGTCTGCTATGGACGGATGGGGGTATCGACCCAGGCTTTCGGCACGCTGTGCCATTGGCTGATCCAAGTAATCAACCTCATGACCGGCAACCTGGACCGGGTTGGCGGGGCGTTGTGCACCGAACCGGCGGTGGATCTGGTCGCCAGTACCTCGGGCGGGCATTTCAACCGCTGGCAAAGCCGTGTATCCGGGCGGCCCGAGTACGCCGGCGAACTGCCGGTGTCGACCCTGGCCGAGGAAATGCTCACCGAGGGCGAAGGCCAGATCCGGGCATTGGTCACCGTGGCCGGCAATCCGGTGCTGTCGACGCCCAACGGACGGCAATTGGAGCAGGCACTGGATGGGCTGGAGTTCATGGTCAGCGTCGATCTGTATATCAATGAAACCACACGCTACGCCGACCTGATCCTGCCCTCGACCTCCGCCCTGGAAAATGACCATTACGACACCACGTTCAACCTGTTCGCGGTGCGCAACGTAACCCGTTTCAACCGGGCCATCCTGCCCAAGCCCGAGGGCGCACTGCACGATTGGGAGATTTTCGTCGGCCTGGCCAAGGCCTTCGCCGCGAGGACCGGCAAGGAGCTCAAGCCGACCATGCCACCTGCGCAGATGATCGACGTTGGCTTGCGGGCGGGCGCTTACGGGGATGCCTCGCCGCACAAGCTGTCCCTGGCGACGCTGTTTGACCATCCCCATGGCCTCGACCTGGGAGCGCTCAAGCCTAACCTGGCACCGCGGCTGAAGACCGAAAACCAAAGGATACAAGCCGCCCCCGCGGTGATTCTCGCCGACATCGGGCGTTTCTCCACGTCGCCTGCACCCAAGTCGGATGAGCTGCTGATGATTGGCCGTCGGCATGTGCGCAGTAACAATTCCTGGATGCATAACTTCCATCGACTGGTGAAGGGCAAGCCGCGTCACCAATTGCTGATGCACCCGGATGACCTGGCCAGTCGTGGCCTGAGCGATGGGCAACGAGTAAAGGTCAGTTCACGGGTGGGGGTGATCGAAGTCGAAGTGCAGGGCAGCCCGGACATGATGAAAGGCGTGGTCAGCCTGCCCCACGGTTGGGGGCATGCCCGGCCGGGTGTGCAGATGGGCATTGCCAGCGAACAGCCGGGCTCCAGCGCCAATGACCTGACCGATGAGCGGCAGCTGGACGAGTTGTCCGGCAATGCGGCGCTCAATGGCGTGCCGGTGACGGTGGCGGCTGCGTGAATTTGTCTCTGGAGGAGACCGAGCACCTTGCTCGGCTTTCCGTTACAATGCGCCACCGTGTCGACGACTTGAGTCGCGAAGTTTAAGCCGAGGTGCTCCATGGATATCATCGAAACGATCAAAGACCAGATTGCCAACAACACCGTCCTGCTCTACATGAAAGGCTCGCCGAATGCGCCGCAGTGCGGTTTCTCGGCCAAGGCCGCTCAGGCGGTGATGGCATGTGGCGAGAAGTTCGCCTACGTGGACATCCTGCAGAACCCGGAAATCCGTGCCAACCTGCCGAAGTACGCCAACTGGCCAACCTTCCCGCAACTGTGGGTGGGTGGTGAGCTGATCGGTGGTAGCGACATCATGACCGAGATGGCCGCTGACGGCTCGCTGCAAACCACGATCAAGAATGCCGTCGTAAAAGCGGCAGAGAGCAAGACCGAAGCCTGATCCTCATGTTCGCCACACACGCTGTGGTTGAACAGGGATCTTGTGGGAGCGAGCCTGCTCGCGATTGCGGCGGGTCAGATACAGTGATGGCGGCTGATACACCGCAATCGCGAGCAGGCTCGCTCCCACAGTAGATATTCGGTGCTGCCTGGGTCGCCAGGCAATAAAAAGCCCCGCCTCTCGTCAGAGGGCGGGGCTTTTTAGTGGCTCCTCTTCGGCGAAATTATTCTTCGCCCATCTGCGATTGCAGGTAGTTCTCGAGACCGACTTTGTCGATCAGGCCCAGTTGGGTTTCCAGCCAGTCGATGTGCTCTTCCTCGGACTCGAGGATGTCTTCCAGCAGTTCACGGCTGCCGAAGTCGCCAACGCTTTCGCAGTGGGCAATGGCGGCCTTCAGATCGGTGTGGCCGGTGCGTTCGATACGCAGGTCGCACTCGAGCATTTCCCGGGTGTGTTCGCCGATGTGCAGTTTGCCCAGGTCCTGGACGTTCGGCAGGCCTTCGAGGAACAGGATGCGCTTGATCAGTTTATCCGCGTGTTTCATCTCGTCGATGGACTCGTGGTACTCGTGCTTGCCCAGCTTGTTCAGGCCCCAGTCTTCGTACATGCGTGCGTGCAGGAAGTACTGGTTGATTGCGACCAGTTCATTGGCGAGGATCTTGTTGAGATGCTGGATGACTGTAACGTCGCCTTTCATGGTGAGGCCTGCCCTGTAGTAGCTGTATATGGGGCAGAGTTTGAGCCGCGTACTGACGGGTGTCAAACCTAAGTTATTGAATAATAAATGAAAATTAATCGGAATAAGAATGTTTGTGTTCCGCGTCTTGAAGCTAAGCAATTGATTTACAGGCATAAAAAAACCGGACACTGAGTCCGGTTCTTTTGAAAAGCTGGTTATTAAGCGGCGCTGAATTCCACGGGGAAGGGGATCGACGCCTGGGCCGTTTGCGCTTTGGCGAGGGTTTCACGCACCACTTCCTTGGCCAGGCAGGCGCATTTGCCGCATTGGCTGGCTACGCCGGTAGCCTGGCGGACTTCACGATAGCTGCAGCAACCTTCATAGATCGCTTCGCGGATTTGCCCGTCAGTGACGCCAGTGCAGAGGCATACATACATAAGTGAGAACCGTCGCTGGTTGTGACTCAATTGAGACAGATCTTAATGTTAACGAGAATGATTGTCAAAGTGGTTTCTGAAGTGTCTGGGCTGGAGCAGCCTCGGGCTGACGAACGGTTTTTTAGTGGCACTCTGGCGATTTTTCGATAACGCCAAAAAACCGTTGAGGACAGCCCAAATGCCCGGTGTATGATGGTCGGTCCTTGCGAAGCGGGTTCGTGTCACAGGGTTGTCGCCGGAGGGTGACAGGCTGACGCGAATCTTAGTTTTTCACGTTATTACACCAGGAGATATCCAATGAGCGTACTCGTAGGCAAGCAAGCCCCTGACTTCACCGTTCCTGCCGTTCTTGGCAACGGCGAAATCGTCGACAGCTTCACCCTGTCCTCGGCCATCAAAGGCAAATACGGCCTGGTGTTCTTCTATCCGCTGGACTTCACCTTCGTCTGCCCGTCCGAGCTGATCGCTCTGGACCACCGCATGGACGACTTCAAGGCTCGTAACGTTGAAGTGGTTGCCGTTTCCATCGACTCCCACTTCACCCACAACGCCTGGCGCAACACGCCGATCAACAATGGCGGTATCGGCCAGGTGAAATACACCATGGCTGCCGACATGAAGCACGAAATCGCCAAAGCCTATGACGTCGAGTCCGAAGGCGGCGTGGCATTCCGTGGTGCATTCCTGATCGACGACAAAGGCGTGGTCCGTTCGCAGATCGTCAACGACCTGCCACTGGGTCGTAACATGGAAGAGCTGATCCGCCTGGTCGACGCCCTGCAATTCCACGAAGAGCACGGCGAAGTCTGCCCTGCCAACTGGAAAAAAGGCGACAAGGGTATGACCGCCTCGCCTGAAGGCGTTGCCGCTTACCTGGGCGAGCACAGCGACAAACTGTAAGCGAACTAGGCATAAAAAAACCGGCTCTCGATGGGCCGGTTTTTTTATGGGCGTTTCAAACTGAAACGCAGTACTTGTGGTGAGGGGATAAATCCCCTCGCCACAGATACATCCCTCGCCACAGGGGCCTATTTCAATCGTCGAAATCCTGCCAGCCACCCATCTCCTTCCAGCGATTGACGATCCCGCAAAACAGCTCGGCGGTCTTCTCGGTGTCGTAGCGGGCCGAGTGGGCTTCGCGGCCGTCGAAGTCGATGTCGGCAGCCTGGCAGGCCTTGGCCAGCACGGTCTGGCCATACGCAAGGCCGGCCAGGGTTGCGGTATCGAAGCTGGAGAACGGGTGGAACGGGTTGCGCTTCATGTCCAGGCGCGCGACGGCCGCGTTGAGGAAACCGAGGTCGAAGCTGCTGTTATGGCCGACCAGGATTGCGCGTTTGCAACCGTTGGCCTTCAGCGCCTTGCGCACGCCGCGGAAGATATCGGTCAGAGCCGTTTCTTCGCTGACGGCCATGCGCAATGGGTGATCGAGTTTGATCCCGGTAAATTCCAGGGCCGCGGCTTCGATGTTGGCGCCTTCGAAGGGTTCTACGCGAAAGAAATAGGTGTGGTCGGGGAACACAAAGCCTTTTTCGTCCATGCCGATGGTGGTCGCGGCAATTTCCAGCAACGCATCGGTGGCAGAGTTGAAACCGCCAGTCTCTACGTCGACCACGACCGGCAGGTAACCGCGGAACCGCGCAGCCATGGGGTGGCGAGGGCCGCTTGAACCGCCGTTGCCGTCCAGTTCGTCATCGAAATGTTCTTCACTCACGCGCTTTCCTCCAGCAGGCGCCAGCGCAGTTTTTCACCGGCGCGCAGCGGGATGACAGTCTGCTCGCCGAAGGGCAGGCTGGCGGGGGCGGTCCATTCGTCGCGGACCAGGGTAATACGATCGGTGTTCACCGGCAGGCCATAGAAGCGTGGGCCATGGAGGCTGGCGAAGCCTTCGAGCTTGTCCAGCGCATTGCGTTGTTCGAATGCCTCGGCGTACATCTCGATGGCGGCATAGGCGGTATAGCAACCGGCGCAACCGCAGGCTACTTCCTTGGCATGGCGGGCGTGGGGCGCCGAGTCCGTGCCGAGGAAAAACTTGGCGCTGCCGCTGGTGGCGGCGTCGAGCAGGGCTTCCTGGTGTGTGTTGCGCTTGAGGATCGGCAGGCAATAGAAATGCGGCCGGATCCCGCCCACCAGCATGTGGTTGCGGTTGTACAGCAGGTGATGCGCGGTGATGGTTGCGCCAACGTTGGCCGGGGCCTCGTTGACGAACTGCACGGCGTCGCCGGTGGTGATGTGTTCGAACACGACCTTGAGTGTCGGGAAGCGCTCCACGACGCGGCGCATGTGCTCGTCGATGAAGATCTTCTCGCGGTCGAATACGTCGACGTCGCCGCGGGTGACTTCACCGTGGATCAGCAAGGGCATGCCGACTTCGGCCATGGCCTCAAGCGCCGGAAATATCTTGTCGATGCTGGTGACACCGGAGTCCGAGTTCGTCGTGGCGCCGGCAGGGTACAGCTTGGCGGCATGGACGAAGCCGCTGGCCTTGGCATCGCGGATTTCTTCGGGCTGGGTACGGTCGGTGAGGTACAGCACCATCAGCGGTTCGAAGCGGCTGCCGGCCGGGCGGGCGGCAAGGATACGCTGGCGATAGCCGTCGGCCTCGCTGGCGTTGCGCACCGGGGGAACCAGGTTAGGCATGATGATTGCGCGCCCGAAGGTGCGCGCGACATCGGCGACGGTATGGGTCAACACAGCACCATCGCGAAGATGAATATGCCAGTCGTCGGGACGCAGCAGGGTCAGGCGGTCGGACATTGGGGGGCTTCCAGGCGGGTCAAACTCTGGGGAATGCTACCGGAAAAGACCGATACAGGCACCCGCTATCAAGTTTTGCCGCAAGTTACCGATAGCCCCTTCAGGTATGAACCGAATCCGTGCAGTGTCTCGGGCCGGCGTCATACTCTCAGCGAGTATCGAATTTCGTATAAAAGCCAGTGGAGCCTCCCGTGCGCCAGCGTTATCTAGCCTTGCTCAGTGTGTTTGCCAGCCTTCCTGCCATGGCGCTCACTTTCCAGACCCGTCTGGAGAGCATTGAGTGGACGGTTGAAGGCGACAAGTTCGAGTGCCGGCTGAGCCAGCCGATCACCGATTTCGGCAGCGGCGAATTCGTGCGTCGGGCGGGCGAGCAGGCCATATTCCGCCTCAAGGCCTATAACCCGATGATGGGGGGCGGGTCGGCTACCCTGCTGGCGGCGGCTGCACCGTGGCAACCGGGGCGGGGCGACATCAACCTGGGATCGGTCAGGATCGGCAGTGGCGATGTGCTGTTCGACAGCTCCCAGATCCAGGCGGGTCGCTTGATCAGCGGTTTGATGGAGGGGCGTAGCCCGGTGGTGCGTCGCAACACCGGGGATGGGCATGTGTCGGAAGTCCGGCTGCTGCCCGTGCACTTCAACAAGGCGTTCAGTGACTACCAGGGCTGCGTGGCGAAATTGTTGCCAAAAAACTTCGAGCAGGTGAAGCAGACCCAGATCGGCTTTCCTGGCGAAGGGACCGACCTCGATGCACGGGCCAAGGCTCAACTGCAGGTGATGCTCGATTTCATCAAGGCTGACCCGAGCGTCAATCACGTCGAACTCGATGGCCATTCCGATAATAGTGGCAACCGGTTGACCAATCGTGAACTGTCGCGCCGCCGAGCGCTGGCGGTCATGGATTTCTTCAAGGCCAATGGCTTCCAGGAGTCGCAGATCACCGTGCGCTTCCATGGCGAGCGTTATCCCCTGGTGCCCAACACCAGCGCCGCCAATCGGGCCAGGAACCGCCGGGTCGTGGTGCAGTTGTCCCGCGTTGCTCCCACCGAAACGCCGGCGCCGCAGCCGGCGGCCCCCGCTGCGGCTCCGGCCAAGGCACCGGCTCCAGCTCCAGCTCCAGGTAAGCCCGCCGCGGCTGCGACCGCACGGACATCCTGAAGCGCTGTCGTCGCGCGGTCGACATAATCTGTCGCTTCGTCGTCATAAGCTGTCGCGCCTCTGTAAATTATCTGCGCCGGACGTTAGACTTCACGGCTTTCCGTACAACCCGTGGAGTGATGGCATGGCGGACGTAAACAAGGTCGTTCTGGCGTATTCCGGCGGCCTGGACACTTCGGTGATCCTCAAGTGGCTGCAGGACACTTATAACTGCGAAGTGGTGACCTTCACCGCTGACCTGGGGCAGGGCGAAGAAGTCGAGCCTGCACGCGCCAAGGCTCAGGCCATGGGCGTCAAAGAGATCTACATCGATGACCTGCGCGAAGAGTTCGTCCGCGACTTCGTGTTTCCGATGTTCCGTGCCAATACCGTTTACGAAGGCGAATACCTGCTCGGTACGTCCATCGCCCGTCCGCTGATTGCCAAGCGCCTGATCGAAATCGCCAACGAAACCGGCGCCGACGCCATTTCCCATGGCGCTACCGGCAAAGGCAACGACCAGGTGCGTTTCGAACTGGGCGCCTATGCCCTCAAGCCCGGCGTGAAAGTCATTGCTCCGTGGCGCGAATGGGACTTGCTGTCCCGCGAAAAACTGATGGATTACGCCGAGAAGCATGCGATCCCGATCGAGCGTCACGGCAAGAAGAAATCCCCGTACTCGATGGATGCCAACCTGCTGCACATCTCCTATGAAGGTGGCGTGCTGGAAGACACCTGGACCGAGCACGAAGAAGACATGTGGCGCTGGACCGTTTCCCCGGAAAAGGCCCCGGATACCCCGCAATACCTGGAGCTGACCTATCGCAACGGCGATATCGTCGCACTGGACGGCGTGGAAATGAGCCCGGCCACCGTGCTGGCGACCCTGAACCGCATTGGTGGCGAACACGGCATCGGTCGCCTGGACATCGTCGAGAACCGTTATGTCGGCATGAAGTCCCGTGGTTGCTATGAAACCCCAGGCGGCACCATCATGCTGCGCGCTCACCGGGCAATCGAATCGATCACGCTGGACCGCGAAGTGGCGCACCTCAAGGACGAGCTGATGCCCAAGTACGCCAGCCTGATCTACACCGGCTACTGGTGGAGCCCTGAGCGCCTGATGCTGCAACAGATGATCGACGCCTCCCAGGTCAATGTGAACGGTGTCGTACGCCTGAAGCTGTACAAGGGCAACGTGATCGTGACCGGACGCAAGTCCGACGATTCGCTGTTCGATGCCAATATCGCGACCTTCGAAGAAGACGGTGGCGCCTACAACCAGGCCGATGCGGCCGGGTTCATCAAGCTCAACGCCTTGCGCATGCGCATTGCGGCGAACAAGGGTCGCAAGCTGTTCTGATCCTGCCGATGTGAAAGCGGCCTGCCTTGAGCAGGCCGTTTTTTTTGCTTTTCCTGCCTGTGCTGCGTTCTGCTGTGGCGCTTTCTCCTGATCTTCATCCGTCCGGCACAACGCCGGTCCTGTCGTTGGTTATACATGACCTACACGACGATCTCTGCGTGCTCCATAGCCTGTTTTGACCCTGTTGCCCGACTGACTTCGATCAGTCGTTCCGAAGGGGAGCACACGAGAAGAATCACACGCTGTGGGTCGTGCTTTGCCCGCTGACGGCGCACCCGCCATTTCTTTATCTTGTAGGGATGACGGAACGCGCGTTTACCGCGGCACGTCGGGTCATCCATGGTCTTGACGAAGTGTTTGTTCTTGCGAAAGTCTGAAGGGGAATACAACGAGCGATAGTTGAAGTTGAGCGTGACGAAAAAAAGAAGCAGGAGATAAAAAGGAAAGCTGATCAGGAACCACAAATAATATTTACGATCCTGATCATCCAGGAACGGCAAGGAAATCGCCGCGGAGGTTTCGGATAAGGTTGCGAATATGGCTATGAGAGTCATGGGGGCTTGCAATGGTTTTCAACGGCTTGTTCATGGTAAACGCTCATGCGTGGTCCAGTTCGATAGTTTAAGTGGGGCAAGGTTTAATGGATTGCAGGGTTCAATGAGTTTGAGTGTATAAGGGGCTGGCTGTCTTGTTGTGATCGCTATTTGAGGGTTCTGTTCTTTTATATGAATTCTGCTGGGGTGGGTGGGAG
Organism: Pseudomonas corrugata; assembly: GCF_001269905.1. Taxonomy (GTDB): domain Bacteria; phylum Pseudomonadota; class Gammaproteobacteria; order Pseudomonadales; family Pseudomonadaceae; genus Aquipseudomonas; species Aquipseudomonas corrugata. Next base: position 406,113 of record NZ_LHVK01000008.1, read on the forward strand.
AAAATGCCATTTATGGATAAATAATTCAGTTACTTTTCATGAGCGGCCGAGTCTCTATGCATATGTACTAAGGACGGTTACACAAGGATAAAGTCGCGCTATTCATAGAGCGGCGGGAGCCATGAAAGCGCAGTCCGCGTTCTGCTGACCCATTCATGGCACATTATTTCCACGGGAATTTGTAGGAATTTTCTGTGTTGCCTGTAGGTTGCGTCTTTCGGTGTGGGCGGCCAGGGGGCGCGGCATGCCAAGGTAGAAATGACTAGGCTATTGTGCCTGCTCTAAAAATTCGAACAGCGAAGTTGGATTTGCCCATGAATAAAGTGCTGATCGTCGATGATCATCCCGTCATTCGTCTTGCTGTACGTTTACTGATGGAGCGTCATGGTTATGAAGTTATTGCCGAAACGGATAACGGCGTCGATGCGTTACAACTTGCCCGGGAACAAGCGCCTGATATTGTCATCCTGGATATTGGAATTCCGAAACTGGATGGGCTGGAGGTCATAGCGCGTCTGACTGCCAACCCCTCGCCGTTGAAAGTGTTGGTACTGACTTCCCAGGCACCCGGGCATTTTTCGATGCGATGCATGCAGACGGGGGCGGCCGGATATGTCTGCAAGCAACAGGATCTCACTGAACTGTTGAGTGCAATAAAAGCAGTCCTCTCCGGCTACAGCTACTTTCCCAACCAGGCGTTGCACACTGTGCGTTCGAGTCTTGGCAATGCCAGCGAATCCGATATGGTGGATCGCTTGTCCGGACGAGAAATGATGGTACTGCAGCAACTGGCTCGCGGAAAAACCAACAAGGAAATTGCGGATGGGATGTTTTTGAGCAACAAGACCGTCAGTACTTACAAGACCCGTTTGTTGTTGAAGCTCAATGCCCGTTCGCTGGTCGACCTGATCGAACTGGCGCAGCGTAACGGGTTGGTGTGAGGTCTCGGTCACGCGTACTCAGTAAAAAGCCTCCACCAGGGAGGCTTTTACGTGTCAGAGGTCAAAATCGTAATCGGCCAGCTGCTTTTGCAGGCGACGCTCTTCCAGCAGGTTGTCGATGGTGCGGCGCTTGCTCAGATTGGTCTTGGGCACTTCCACCACCGGTTCGGTGTCTTCGGTTTCAACAGCGATGAAATCGTCTTCTACATCCAATTGTTCTTTGCCAGTACTCATGGGTTCGACTCCAGGCTAAGACTGCCTTTGGGGCTCCTTATATCGATAAACCACGGGCGGGTAAAAAAGATTTTTTCAATCGATGGATCGATAAAAGCAATAACGCCTCAATCGTCAGAGGTCTTGTCCTTGTATTCGCACAAGTCTTCGATCCGGCAACTGCCGCAGCGGGGCTTGCGAGCCAGGCAAACGTAGCGCCCATGCAGGATCAGCCAGTGATGGGAGTCGAGAAGATACTCCTTGGGTACGAACTTCATCAGTTTCTTCTCCACTTCCACCACGTTCTTGCCCGGCGCCAGGCCGGTCCGGTTGCTGACGCGGAAGATGTGGGTATCCACTGCCATGGTCAACTGGCGGAATGCGGTATTGAGCACCACGTTGGCGGTCTTGCGGCCAACCCCGGGAAGGGCTTCCAGCGCTTCGCGGGTCTGGGGAACGACGCTGCCATGGCGCTCGATCAGCAGGCGGCAGGTTTCGATCACGTTTTTTGCCTTGCTGTTGAACAGGCCGATGGTCTTGATGTACTCCGATAGCCCCTCGACGCCCAAGGCATGGATCGTCTCTGGAGTGTTGGCCACCGGAAACAGCTTGGCCGTGGCTTTGTTGACGCCGACATCGGTGGACTGTGCCGAGAGGATCACCGCGATCAACAGCTCGAACGGTGAGGAATAGGCCAGCTCGGTTTTCGGTTCGGGGTTGTCTTCGTGAAAGCGACGAAATATTTCCAGGCGTTTTGCGGCGTTCATGGGCGCGGCGTTTCCTCAAGAGTTGATTGGGTTTTGGCAGGCCTCCAAGCCTGGTGCGCCGCCAGCAACAGGCCGAGCAGCAGGAATCCTCCCGGGGCCAGCACGGCCAGAGGCGTGCCGTTGCCGATCAGTTCGCGCAGGGCGCCCAAGCCGATCATCAACAGGCCGAACAGCCCTGCCAGCATGATATAGCCTGGCCAGCGTGACTCGATGAAAGAGCGGTCGTGTTCCAGCGCCACACAGCTCAAGGCTATCCAGCCGACGTAAAGGTCCAGCGGCCGGTACCATTCCAGCAGCCAGGCCTGCGCGGCGAGGCTGGCGCAGGCGGTCAAGGTAGCGGCCAGGACGATGGACGTCAGTAAGCGCTGATGAGCGCTCAGGCGCGGCCGCACAAGGCCCATCGCCAAGCCATGGCCGCCGCTGATCAACGTCCACGCCACCCATAGGCCCAGCGCATTGACCAATGAATTGCTGGCGCCAACCAAAGGCACGAGCAGAAGGCCGTGGGTCAGTGACTGTTTATTCATGGGCAACGCCTCTGGTCAAGGATGCCTTGTGTTCGTCGAAATAGCGCAGCGCATCGTGAACGGCCTGGAGCACTGCCCGGGATGTCACCGTCGCGCCGGCCAGTTGATCGAATTGCCCCTGGTCCTTTTTCAAGGCCCAGCCGCTGTCGCTGGGGGCCTCACGGGATTTGCCGTTGAAACTCTGCAACCAGGCGTTCGGCCAACCGGCAATTGCCGCGCCCAGGCCCGGCGTTTCGGCCTGGCGCAGGGTTTTCACGCCCAGCAGGCGACCCAACGGGTCGATGGCGATCAGTAGTTCGATGCTGCCTTCGTAGCCCAACGCCTGACTGCGTAACAGCACGGCAGCGGGCTGGCCGTTACGGGTCGCGAGGTAACCGTCCAGCAGGGTGCTATGGGCCAGTGGGACCGGGTCTGTCAGAACCGGTTGTGACAATGGCTGGTTGTCGTAAAGGTTGGTCGGCAACACCTCGAGCAGCGTTCTGTTCGCGAGGGTCTGTTGCTGGACCTCAATACGCTCGGCAGTGCCGATTTGCGTGAGATAAGTGGCGCCGAGACCCAGAGCGGTCAACAGCGCCAGGAGGGCGAGGCCGCCGGGGTTTCTCATGGCGCTTGCCGTCCTTGCCGGGCTTCGACGAAACGCTCCAGCGCCGGCACCCCGAGGTTCATCAACAACACCGCAAACGCTACGCCGTCCGGGTAGCCGCCCCAGATACGGATCAGGTAGACCAGCAAACCCACGCCTGCGCCGAACAGCAGGCGCGCATGCGGTGCCTTGGGCCCTGAAACCGGTTCGGTCACGATGAAAAACGCTCCCAGCAGGGTCGCCCCCGTCAGCAGATGAAACAGCGGTGAACCATGAGAGTCCGAGCCGGAGCCGTTCCAGCACAACAGGCTGATGGTGAACAGGCCGGCTAGCATCCCCACCGGCGCGTGCCAGCTGAATACACGTTGCTGCAGCAGAAACAGGCCGCCCGCCAGGAACGCCAGGTTGATCCACTCGGCCCCGCGCCCGCCGAAACGTCCGAACGCCGGATTGCTGGCGAACAACTCGTCAATAGTCAGGCTGTTGTTGATGCGCAGGCTGTCCAGCGCTGTCGCGCCGGCCCAGGCATCGGGTGTGGAATGAATGCCTGACACCTGTTGCAGGCTTTCAAGCAAGCCGACGCCGTGGGGCAACGGCCATTGGCTCATGTGGGCGGGAAACGCCACCAGCACCAGGGCGTAACCGAGCATGGCCGGGTTGAACGGATTGTTTCCGACGCCGCCCCAGAGATGCTTGCCGAACAACAAGGCGCAAGCGGCCGCAGTAACCGTCAGCCACCATGGACAGTAGGCCGGCAACGCCAGGGCCAGCAACGTGGCGCTGACCAGCGCGCTGCCGTCGTTCAGCTCGGGTTTGAGCGGTCGATGCCGCAAGCGCAGCACCAGTGCTTCGACTGCCAACGCGGTGATCCCGGACAGCAACAGGTTGAGTAATACGCCCCAGCCATAAAACCACATCAGTGCCAGCACGCCGGGCAACGTGGCCAACAGCACGCGCATCATCGCTTGCCGTAGGCGCTCATCCGGGGCCTCAGGAAGTGACATGGGCGTCGACCTGACGTTCGGCGATTCTTACCGCTTGTTCCAACGCCTGTACCTCTGCGTCCGAGGCTTGCGCCGCCCGGGCTTTGCTGAGTTCGGCGCGCCGCATCGCCAGCTGGATCTTCGCACGTTTCAATTCAGCGTCCTGCGACGGCGCGGGGGCGGGTGCGATGGACGGCGCGGTGTTTTCCAGCTGCGCCAAGGCCTGCTCCGCCGCTTCGTATTGGCGTTGCAGCAGAATCAATTGCGATTGCTGCTCAAAGGTCGGCGGATGGCCGAATGCTTTCAAGGATTTGTTCAATTGTGCCCGGCTCATGGCCAGGTCGACCTTGGCCTTTTTAAGCGCGGCATCGGCACTGGCGGCTTTTTGCGCGCGTACTCGCTCCAGTGCGGTTTGCACCGGATCGAGCTCCTGGGGTTGAGCTTGGCTTTTGGCGGCGTGCTGGGTTCGGGCCAGGCGCTGGGCCTGACGCTGTTCTTCTTCACGATGCAAGCGCGCATTGCGTTGTTCGAAGCGCCGTCGGGCATGGTTGCGCTTGGCCGTACGTGCCTGTTGTTCCTCGGGACTGAAGGCCAGGCCTCCGACAATCGGCAGCACGGTGGTCATCGGCAAGGGTCGCATTTCAATGCAGTCGACCGGGCAGGGGGCCACGCAAAGATCACAGCCCGTGCATTCGTCGATGAGGACGGTGTGCATCAGCTTTGCCGCGCCGACAATCGCGTCCACCGGGCAGGCCTGGATGCACTTGGTGCAGCCGATGCATTCGGCCTCACGGATAAAGGCCATTTGCGCAGGGGCCGAGCCCCGGCTGGTATCCAGCTCCAGTATCGGTATTTTCAACAGGTCGGCCAGGGCGGCGATGGTTTCGCTTGCACCGGGTGGGCACTTGTTGATCGGCTCGCCCTTGGCGATGCCTTCTGCATAGGGCTTGCACCCCGGATGACCGCACTTGCCGCATTGGGTTTGCGGTAACAGGGCGTCGATGCGTTGAATCAGATTCATGTTTTGACCAGCCCGCGTAATCCAAGGAACGCCACCGCCATCAACCCGGCGGCAATCAACTGAACAGGCAGGCCTCGAAAGGGCAGGGGAATATCGTTATCGAGCGTGCGCTGGCGCAAATCGTCGAACAGGCTCAGCACCAGCCAGAAGCCCAGCCCGGCACCCAGGCTCAAGGCGATGGCGTGGGCCAACCCCTGGTCGTCCAGGCTATTGATCAGTGTGACACCCAGTATGCCGGCATTGCCAAGCAACAGTGGCCACAACCCTTCGAATGGCAATGCTGGCTGCCAACGCGCCAGCAGACGCAGCAAAGGCCTGATCAGCAGGATGCTCAAGGGCAGCCAGGCGAACAGGCGCAACGATGTCAGGTTAGCCGGGATCAGCAACCAGTGGTCGATCAGATAACCCAGGGTGCCGACCATCAGCATCAGGCATGTCGAGGCCAGGCCCAGGGCATGGACCTGCCGTCTTCCGCCTGCCTTCAACAGCGAATCGACGCCCAGTGGCCAATGCAACACCAGGTTGTTGATCAGGGCAGTGCCGAGCAATGTGAGAAGGATGTCGGACATGATGTATTAGGCGACAAAAGGACCTGTTACAAGATTAGGCATTATCCGGCAGGCCAGATATGAAAATCCCACAGCCGCTGGCACAGCGTCTGTGGGATCGGTACGGCGCGCAGTCGTCTTATTTGATCCGCTGACCCGGCTTGGCGCCGCTGTCGGGGCTCAGCAGATAGATTTCCTCTCCGCCTGGGCCCGCCGCCATCACCATGCCTTCAGAGATGCCGAAGCGCATCTTGCGAGGCTTGAGGTTGGCGATCATCATCGTCAACCGGCCTTCGAGCTTGGCCGGGTCCGGGTAGGCGCTCTTGATGCCGGAGAACACGTTGCGTTGCTCATCACCGATGTCCAGGGTCAGGCGCAGCAGCTTGTCGGCGCCCTCGACGGCCTCGGCCTTGACGATCAGCGCTACGCGCAGGTCAACGGCGGCAAACGCGTCGAACTCGATTTCTGGCGACAGCGGGTCCTTGACCAGTTCGCCGTTGCCGGTTGCAGCGCCGGTGTCGGTCTGGCTGGCAGCCAGGTCTTCCTTGGAGGCGTCGGTCATGGCTTGCACCTTGGCGGCATCGATGCGGGTCATCAGTGGCTTGAACTCGTTCAACTGATGGTTGCTCAACAGGGTCTGGTGATCGTTCCAGGTCAGCGGCGCGACGTTCAGGAACGCCTCGGCATCGGCGGCCAGCAGCGGCAGCACCGGCTTGAGGAAAATCACCAGTTGGCGGAACAGGTTGACGCCCAGTGCGCAGATCGCCTGGACCTCGTCCTGCTTGCCTTCCTGTTTGTTCAGCGACCACGGCGCCTTATCGGCGATCCAGGCATTGGCACGGTCGGCCAGGGCCATGGTCTCGCGCATGGCACGAGCAAAGTCGCGGGACTCGTAGGCTTCGGCGATGCTTGGTGCTGCGGCCAGGAACGCGTCGGTCAGTTCCGGTGCCGCATTACCCGCTACCAGCACACCGGCGTTGCCCTTGTGGATAAAGCCGGCACAACGGCTGGCAATGTTGACGACCTTGCCCACCAGGTCCGAGTTGACCTTCTGCACGAAGTCCTCGAGGTTCAGGTCCAGGTCGTCGACGCCACGGCCAAGCTTGGCCGCGTAGTAGTAGCGCAGGTATTCCGGCGACAGGTGATCAAGGTAGGTGCGGGCCTTGATGAATGTGCCGCGGGACTTGGACATTTTCTGACCGTTGACGGTCAGGTAGCCGTGGACATTGATGCCGGTCGGCTTGCGGAAGCCGGCACCTTCGAGCATTGCGGGCCAGAACAGGGCGTGGAAGTTGACGATGTCCTTGCCAATGAAGTGGTACAGCTCGGCGGTGGAGTCCTTGCCCCAGAACGCGTCGAAGTCCAGTTCCGGCGTGCGGTTGCAGAGGTTCTTGAAGCTGGCCATGTAACCGATGGGCGCGTCCAGCCAGACGTAGAAGTATTTGCCCGGCTCGTCGGGGATCTCGAAGCCGAAATACGGCGCATCGCGGGAGATGTCCCACTGCTGCAGGCCAGCGTCGAGCCATTCGGCGATCTTGTTGGCGACGGCGTCCTGCAAGGTGCCGCTGCGGGTCCAGGTCTGCAGCATCTGCTGGAAGTCCGGCAGCTTGAAGAAGAAGTGCTGGGAGTCCTTGAGCACCGGGGTAGCGCCGGAGATCGCCGATTTCGGGTCCTTCAGATCGGTGGGTGCGTAGGTCGCGCCGCATTTTTCGCAGTTGTCGCCGTACTGGTCCTCGGTGCCGCATTTCGGGCAGGTGCCCTTGATGAAACGGTCGGCGAGGAACATTTTCTTTTCGGGGTCGAAATACTGGGTGATCGAACGGGTGGCAATGTGCCCGGCGTCACGCAGCTTCAGGTAGATCTGGCTCGACAGCTCACGGTTTTCTTCGGCGTGAGTGGAGTGGAAATTGTCGAAGTCCACCAGGAATTCGGCAAAGTCGGCGCTGTGTTCGGCCTGGACGTTGGCGATCAGTTGCTCCGGGGTGATGCCTTCCTTTTCCGCGCGCAACATGATGGCCGAACCGTGGGCGTCGTCGGCGCAGACATAAATGCATTGGTTGCCGCGATGTTTCTGGAAGCGCACCCACATATCGGTCTGGATGTACTCCAGCATATGGCCGAGGTGAATCGAACCATTGGCGTAGGGCAGGGCGCTGGTGACGAGGATCTTGCGTGGCTCGGACATGGGGCTCGGCTACTTGATGAAACGGAGGTCGGCCACTATAAAGCGGCGGCGGCTTTTTTTCATCCTTCGGGCCGGTTTCGGGGTGGCTAAAGTGTGAACTGTGGCGAGGGGATTTATCCCCGCCGGGGTGCGAAGCGCCCCCAAGTCAGTCGACTCGAATGGGCAGGCACACCGGGTTGGCAGATTCAAGGGGCTGCTTCGCACCCCAGCGGGGCGGTGCGACGTTTCGCTAAATCCCTCACCACAAAAGTATTCACAAATCGGTAATCGGGTCTAGGATAGCGACCTGTTTTTCCAGTCCTGCTATCGGAGTTGCCCATGAGCGCCGTCAATCGCGCAACGGTGGAAGCCGTCCTTCGCCAATACACCGACCCCTACCTGAACCAGGACCCGGTCAGCGCCGGATGCGTGCGCGGTATCGACATCCAGGGTGATCGTGTCAGTGTCCAGCTGGAAATCGGCTACGCTGCCGATCTGTTCAAGAGCGGTTGGGCGCAGATGCTGCAAATGGCTATCGAGGCCCTGGACGGTGTGAGCACCGCCAAGGTCGATGTCACCAGCGTGATCGTCCCCCACAAGGCCCAGGCGCAGGTGCCGGGGTTGGCGAACGTCAAGAATGTGATTGCCGTGGCCTCGGGCAAGGGCGGCGTGGGCAAGTCCACCACCGCCGCCAACCTGGCCCTGGCCCTGGCCCGTGAAGGGGCCAAGGTCGGGATGCTCGATGCGGACATCTACGGTCCGAGCCAGGGCATCATGTTTGGCATTGCCGAAGGCACCCGGCCGCAGGTCAAGGACCAGAAATGGTTCGTGCCGATCCAGTCCCATGGCGTGGAGGTCATGTCCATGGCCTTCCTGACCGACGACAACACGCCGATGGTCTGGCGCGGGCCGATGGTGTCCGGCGCCTTGCTGCAACTGGTGACGCAAACCGCCTGGGGCGACCTGGATTACCTGGTGATCGACATGCCGCCCGGCACTGGGGATATCCAACTGACCCTGGCGCAGAAAGTCCCGGTGGCCGGCGCAGTGATCGTCACCACTCCCCAGGACCTGGCCCTGCTGGATGCTCGCAAGGGTGTGGAGATGTTCCGCAAGGTGAACATCCCGGTGTTGGGCGTGGTGGAAAACATGGCGGTACACATCTGTTCGAACTGTGGGCACGCTGAACATCTGTTCGGCGAAGGCGGCGGGGAGAAGCTGGCGACTCAGTACGGCGTCGAATTGCTGGCTTCGCTTCCGTTGTCGATGCTGATCCGCGAGCAGGCCGACGACGGCAAGCCGACGGTGATCGCCGAGCCGGACAGCCAGATCGCCATGGTCTATCAGGAATTGGCCCGTCATGTGGGCGCACGGATCGTGTTGCAGGAGGCCGCTGCACCGGCGATGCCGAACATCACTGTCAGCGACGATTGACAATAGGCGAGCCGGTGTGGGAGCGAGCAAGCCCGCTCCCACACTGGTTTTTGTGGCGGTATTACATCCGCAACCCGCCATCCATCTCCAGGATTCGTCCGGTGTAGTAGTCGTTTTCGAAGATATAGGCCGCTGAATGAGCGATTTCTTCGGGCCGGCCCATACGCTTGAGGGGAATCCCGGACGTCATTCTTTCCAGGGCCTCGGGTTTCATGCTTTGGGTCATCTCGGTTTCGATAAAGCCCGGTGCGATGCCGGCTACACGAATGCCGTAGCGCGCCAGTTCCTTGGCCCAGGTCACGGTGGCGGCTGCCACACCGGCCTTGGCGGCCGAGTAGTTGGTCTGGCCGATGTTGCCGGCCCGGGAGATCGACGAGATATTGATGATGGCGCCGCTGTTCTTCAGTTCGACCATTTTCGCCGCCACTTCACGGGTGCACAGGAATACACCGGTGAGGTTGACGTCGATCACGGCCTGCCACTGGGCCAGGCTCATCTTGGTCATTTCGCCGTCCTTGACCTTGAGCAGCAGGCCGTCACGCAGGATCCCGGCGTTGTTGATCAACCCGTGGATCGCACCGAAATCCTCGGCGACCCGGGCGACCATGTCGCTCACTTGCTCTTCATTGGCCACGTTGCACAGGTAGGCCCGGGCTTCGACGCCCTTGGCCACGCAGGCGGCAACGGCCTGGTCGAGTTTCTCCTGGTTGAGGTCCACCAGGGCGAGCTTCGCGCCCTTGCCGGCGAAATACTCTGCCATGGAGCGGCCCAGACCCTGGCAACCGCCGGTGATAATGATTACTTTGTCAGTGAGTTGCATTCTTATGTCCAGGTGTCTGAGCGTTTTTAGACGAATTTTATCGAAGGAGTCATAAATTGAGCGTTGACGCTGTCAAGCATGCCCGAGAATTACTGCTCAAGGAATACCGTGGAATGCTCTCCACCCATTCCAAATCCATGCCTGGATTCCCGTTCGGCTCTGTCGTGCCATATTGCCTGGACGAGCAGGGGCGGCCGTTGATCCTGATCAGCCGCATCGCCCAGCACACCCATAACCTGCAGAAGAACCCCAAATGTTCCCTGCTGGTGGGGGAGCGAGGCGCCGAAGACGTGCAAGCCGTGGGGCGCCTGACCTACCTGGCCGAGGCGCGCAAACTTGAAGACAGCGCCGCCATCGACGCTGCGGCCGAGCGTTATTACCGCTACTTCCCGGAATCACAGAACTACCACAAGGCCCACGATTTCGATTTTTGGGTGCTCGATCCGGTGCGCCATCGTTACATCGGCGGTTTTGGCGCCATTCACTGGTTCGATCAGATCACCTTGGCCAATCCCTTTGCCGGCAAAGCCGAGGCGAGCATGATCGAGCACATGAATGCGGATCACGCCAAGGCCATCGCCCATTACGTCGATCTGGCCGACTTGCCCAGGACCGAAGCGGCGCAACTGGTGGGCATCGATAGCGAAGGCATGCACCTGCGCATTGGTCAGGGGTTGTATTGGCTGGCATTTCCGGCGCCCTGCAATACGCCGACACAAGTCCGTGAAGCCTTGGTTTATCTGGCCCACGCCGAAGAATGGCCGAAAAATGCCGAGGCCGACGCTTGAATTCACGAAAGGGCGACGTCATTTAGGTTTTCATAGCTAGTGGTCTGTGTGGCTAATTCGTGCACTCAAATCAACCGTACAGGCCACTAGGCATTCTTGCGTTGAGGAAACCATTTGATGCGCCCTTTTTTATTGCTCTTTCTGCTGTTCCCAGTGTTGGAGCTGTTCGTATTCGTCAAGGTCAGCGGTGCGATCGGGTTTTTCCCGGCCCTGTTGCTGGTCATCCTCGGCTCGATGCTCGGCGTGTTCGTGCTGCGCATCGCCGGTCTCGCCACGGCCTTGCGTGCCCGTGAAAGCCTGAGCCGCGGCGAACTGCCTGCCCAGACCATGCTCGAAGGCCTGATGCTGGCCCTGGGCGGCGGTCTGCTGATCCTGCCTGGTTTCATCAGCGATGTGTTGGGCCTGATCATGTTGCTGCCTTTCCCCCGTCGGTTGCTGGCCAACAAGATGCGCCAGCGTGCCGAAGAACAGGCGATGCGCCAGCGGGCTTTCGCCGACGACCTGCAGCCCCGCGGTGGTCCGGCGCCGCGAGAGCCCCTGGGCCGCGAACCTGATGTGATCGAAGGCGAATTCGAACACCGCGATTCCAAGTAGAACCCAGCGCACGGCACCTTCGGGTGCCGTGTTCGTCTTCGGCTCGATGAAGAAAATTTTTTCGATCCAGCCCTTGTAATCCCCTTGTACGCCCTTATGTATCGGTCACCGCAAGGTTTCCGGTGGCAACACCGGACAGACTTCCGCGGTTCGACTGACGAACCGCACCCGGCTATGCCGGCTTTTGTTAAACCCGCCGGGATTACACCGGCCGATGAAAACCAAAATTAGGAGAGATCGACAATGAAGCTTCGTCCTCTGCATGACCGCGTCGTCATCCGTCGCAGCGAAGAAGAGAAGAAATCCCTTGGCGGTATTGTCCTGCCAGGTTCGGCTGCCGAGAAAGCCAACCACGGTGAAGTTCTCGCTGTAGGTACCGGCCGTGTGCTGGACAACGGTGAAGTGCGTGCGCTGGCCGTGAAAGTGGGTGACAAGGTCGTGTTCGGCCCTTACTCCGGCAGCAACACAGTAAAAGTCGACGGCGAAGAACTGCTGGTAATGGGCGAGAGCGAAATCCTCGCTGTCCTCGAAGGCTGATTTCCCGCTCATCTTCCCGCTACTACACAGTATTTAAGGAATATCGATCATGGCTGCTAAAGAAGTTAAATTCGGCGATTCCGCCCGCAAGAAAATGCTCGCCGGTGTCAACGTCCTGGCTGACGCAGTAAAAGCGACCCTGGGCCCGAAAGGCCGTAACGTGATCATCGAGAAGAGCTTCGGCGCTCCGACCATCACCAAGGACGGCGTTTCCGTAGCCAAGGAAATCGAGCTCAAGGACCGTTTCGAAAACATGGGCGCGCAGCTGGTCAAGGACGTTGCCTCCCGTGCCAACGACGACGCCGGTGACGGCACCACCACCGCCACCGTCCTGGCTCAATCGATCGTCAACGAAGGCCTGAAAGCCGTCGCTGCCGGCATGAACCCGATGGACCTCAAGCGCGGTATCGACAAGGCGACCATCGCCATCGTCAAAGAGCTCAAGGCCCTGTCCAAGCCGTGCGCCGACTCCAAGGCCATCGCCCAGGTAGGCACCATCTCGGCCAACTCCGACAACTCCATCGGCGACATCATTGCCGAAGCCATGGAAAAAGTCGGTAAAGAAGGCGTGATCACCGTTGAAGAAGGTTCGGGCCTGGAAAACGAACTGTCTGTCGTCGAAGGCATGCAGTTCGACCGTGGTTACCTGTCGCCGTACTTCGTCAACAAGCCGGACACCATGGTTGCCGAGCTCGACGGCCCGCTGATCCTGCTGGTCGACAAGAAGATCTCCAACATCCGTGAAATGCTGCCAGTGCTGGAAGCCGTTGCCAAAGCCGGCCGCCCATTGCTGATCGTGGCCGAAGACGTTGAAGGCGAAGCCCTGGCGACCCTGGTTGTGAACAACATGCGCGGTATCGTCAAGGTGGCTGCCGTCAAGGCACCAGGCTTCGGCGACCGTCGCAAGGCCATGCTGCAGGACATCGCCGTCCTGACCGGCGGTACCGTGATTTCCGAAGAAATCGGCCTGAGCCTGGAAAGCACCACCCTGGAGCACCTGGGTAACGCCAAGCGCGTCATCCTCTCCAAGGAAAACACCACCGTGATCGACGGTGCCGGCGTTGAGACTGACATCCAGGCTCGCGTTGCCCAGATCCGTGCACAAGTAGCCGAGACTTCCTCCGACTACGACCGTGAAAAACTGCAAGAGCGTCTGGCCAAGCTGTCCGGCGGTGTTGCGGTCATCAAGGTTGGCGCCGGTTCCGAAGTTGAAATGAAAGAGAAGAAAGCCCGCGTTGAAGACGCCCTGCACGCAACTCGCGCAGCCGTCGAAGAAGGCGTGGTACCTGGCGGTGGTGTGGCGCTGGTTCGTGCCCTGCAGGCCATCAGCGAACTGAAAGGCGACAACGCCGATCAGAACGTGGGTATCACTCTGCTGCGTCGCGCTGTCGAAGCACCGCTGCGCCAGATCGTTGCCAACTCCGGTGACGAGCCAAGCGTTGTGGTCGACAAGGTCAAGCAGGGTTCGGGTAACTACGGTTACAACGCTGCTACCGGCGAATACGGCGACATGATTGAAATGGGTATCCTGGACCCGGCCAAAGTGACTCGTTCGGCTCTGCAGGCTGCTGCCTCCGTTGCCAGCCTGATGATCACCACTGAGGCGATGATCGCTGAAATCAAGGAAGACGCTCCAGCTGGCGGCGGCATGCCAGACATGGGCGGCATGGGTGGCATGGGCGGCATGATGTAAGCCAGCCTTACCCCCTGCACTGAAAAACCCCGCCTGCGAAAGCAGGCGGGGTTTTTTATTGGCTGGCGTTGGAAGTACTTTCGCTATTCAGCCAATTTCTGTGGGCGCCGAGTTTGCTCGTGATAGCGGTGGATCCGTTTGCAATGATGTCGGATATCCCGCTGTCATCGCGAGCAAGCTTGGCTCCCACAGGTTTCAGTCGGATGCTGCTCAGGCATTGACCGGTTGTGCTTCGGCCAGGGGCTCTGCCCTCGTGGCCGGCCGGTAGAGGACGAAGTAATAACACCCCAGGCTAATCAGCCAGCAGAACACCGCTGTCCACACGTTGTGCGAGAAGAAGTGTGCCCCTTGCATCATCCGGCCCACAGAGAACACCGTTCCGAGGGTGAAGGCAAATATGAAGGCTCGTCGGGCCAGGCGTGGTCTGCGATCACGCAATACGAAGAACAGCGCAAACAGTGTAAATCCGGTGGCGGCATGCCCCCCCGGCCAGCACCTGCCCGGTTTGTTGGTGTCTGGACGCGGGCTCAGCAGTTCACTGTAGGTTTCCTTGCCACCGAACTCCTTCAGGCTCCAGGGGCATTGAACCGCGGTCACCGCTTTCATCGGAGTGACGAAGGATGTCGCCAGCGCCAGGGAGAGCACCAGGCAGCCCAACTCACGTTTGAAGGGTTTAAGCCGGCTGATGAAAAAAGCGCCTATGAAGCCGAAGATGGAACACACCGAGAAGGCGATGACCACTTGTTTCGCCCGGTCATGGAGGATGTCCTCCAGGAAAAAACTGTGTCGCCCTATAAAATTGCCAGCGGTCGGGTCATAGAACAGCTGGGCAAGGTTCATGTCCAGGTCGGTCCATTCCAGCAAGATCAGAATGATCGACGTAACGACGGGAATGCCCAGGCATAGCCAGAAATTCAGCGGGCGAGGGGAAGAGCGTGGAACGCTTGACGGCATGACGGATCCTGCACAAAGAAAGCGCCCCAGGCCATCCTCCCGGGGCAGTTCGGTTAACGTTCGCTGACTTGCTCGGCACCCTCCATGGGTGCTCTCCAGCCAAGCAGCTGTTGCTTGAAGCCATAACTGGCGGTTTGGTAATACGTAATGGCGCGGCCGATCAAAGGATCGTCACTGGTTGCCCGGGACTCGCGGCTTTCGGTCAGTGCATCATCATGCCGACGCAGGCCCTGACGCGGGCTGAGGATCGCCAGATCCTTGCCGTCGAACAAGCCCAGATGCTGGTAATTACCGACGACGACGCGGGGCGGTAACGGATTGTCCTGCAACAGGTTGCGACCGAAGAAGGTCGACCTGTAATCCAGATTCAGCAACCCGAGCAAGGTCGGAGCCAGGTCAATCTGACTGGCGAGTTGGGCGTTTTCCCGTGGCTCGATCAGCTTTGGCGCGTAAATGAACAGCGGAATCTGATAGTTACTGATGGGCAGGTCTTCCTTGCCGGCGCTGCCAGCGGTGTGGTCGGCCACGAAGACGAAAATCGTATTATCGAACCACGGTTTCTGCCGTGCCTGTTCCAGGAACTGACCAATGGCATAGTCGGTGTACTTGACCGCCCCATCCCGACCGTTGCCGGATCTGATATCAATCCGGTTATCCGGATAGGTGTATGGGCGATGATTGGAAGTCGTCATCAGTTGCAACAGAAACGGCCGTTGCCTGGCGTAGTTGGCATCGGCCAGTTTCAACGTCTGTTTGTATAGATCCTCGTCGGCCATGCCCCAGGCGTTCTTGAAGTGGATTTCGGACTCCTCGACGCTGCTCTGATCAACGACACGATAACCGTTGCCGCTGAAAAAAGCGTTCATGTTGTCGAAGTAGCCGCGACCACCATAGACGAACACGCTGTCGTAGCCTATCGCGCTCAATTGCTGGCCCAGGCTGGAAAAGCCGCTTTCCCGGCCGATACGCTTGACGATCGAACGTCCCGGCGTCGGTGGAATGGCCAGGGTAATGGCCTCCAGGCCACGGTCGGTACGGGTACCGGTGGCGTAGAAGTTACTGAAATACAGACTTTGCTGGCGCAAGGCGTCGAGGTTGGGGGTCAGGTCGCGTTTGTCGCCATTGCTGCCCAGGTACTTGGCGCTGAGGCTTTCGATGGTCACCAGCACAATGTTCGGTTTGCGGAGGGTGCCGGGATTGTCGATCATCCGCCGGATGTCTTGTGGGTCTTCACCGATAAAACGTGCATTGGGCTCGTTCAGTTCGGCGCGAATCTGCTGGGCGACGGCCGTCGGCGCCAGGCTGCTGTAAAACTGTCCGTAGTCCAATTCGTTGTTACGGAACGCCGCGAAGAACTGGTACGGGCCGTTGCTCGCCAGCTCGTTTTGATAGGCGTTGCCACCCTGGGCGCGTGGCGCGTCCTGGCTGAGCAATTGCAGGCTCAGGCCAGCGAGGGCCATCAGGCCCAGGGCATTGACCAGACGCCCGCGCAAGGTTGGCAATGGGGCGTCCAGCGCGGCCTGGAACGGTTTGCGCAAGGCCAGGCTCAAACCCAACGCCAGTACGGCGAGCATCGTCAGCAAGGTGCCGATCGGGTAGGACTCCAGCACGTTGTTCAACACCTCATCGGAATAGACCAGGTAGTCGACGGCGATGAAGTTGAAGCGCACGCCGAACTCATCCCAGAACAGCCATTCGGCCACCGAGGTGAACAGCATGGCGAACAAACTGACCGTCAACAGTCCCTGAAGCAACCAGCGATGGCCGCGACGGCGCCACAAGGCCGCTGGGCAGAGCAATAGATACAGGCCCATCGGCAGGATTGCATAGGCGAGGAAGCCCAAGTCATACAATAGGCCGATGCCGAAGACCGAGATGGCGCCGCCACCGGATTCATCCAGGTGGGCCAGCAGCAAAACGGTACGGGTCAGAAGAAATACCACCAGCCAGGCGCCGGTGATCAGCAGCAAGAAGCGCATGGGCGCCATTTTCATAAAGTCCATTTACTACATTCCTTATATATCAATCCGATAGCGCGAAAGTATTATCCCCGCACTGTAGTCAGTTTGTGAATCGATAGTGAAAAACGCATAAATAATGTTAGTGCTCGAACGCGTTGACACTTGATGTTTCCAGGCCACTGGCCCTGAGTCGTCATTGGCCGTAAGCTGCGCGGGCCAAGACGGCCGTTAACCGTATACGCAGAGGTGCCCATGCGAATTCTACTGGTCGAAGACAACCGCGACATCCTGGCCAATCTGGCCGACTACCTGGGGCTCAAGGGCTATACCGTCGATTGCGCCCAGGACGGTCTGTCGGGGTTGCACCTGGCTGCGACCGAGCATTACGACCTGATCGTGCTCGACATCATGCTGCCGGGCATCGACGGCTACACCTTGTGCAAGCGCCTGCGTGAAGATGCCCGGCGTGATACGCCGGTGATCATGCTCACCGCCCGGGATCAACTGGACGACCGCCTGCAGGGTTTCAAGTCCGGGGCCGATGATTACCTGATCAAACCCTTTGCCCTGTCGGAACTGGCGGCCCGGATCGAAGCTGTCATGCGTCGGGCCCAGGGAGGCGGGCGGCGTGCGTTGCAGGTCGGCGACCTGAGCTATGACCTCGATACCCTTGAGGTGACCCGCGAAGGTAAATTGCTCAAGCTCAACCCGGTCGGTCTGAAGTTGCTGGCGGTACTGATGCAGAAGAGTCCTCACGTGTTGCGTCGTGAAATCCTTGAAGAAGCCTTGTGGGGCGATGATTGCCCGGACAGCGACAGTCTGCGCAGCCATGTCCACCAACTGCGCCAGGTGATCGACAAACCGTTCGAAAAGCCATTGCTGCATACCGTGCACGGCGTCGGTTATCGCCTGGCCGAGGGCCGCGATGGAGTTTAAGCAGAGCCTTGCCCAACGGATCATCATCGCGTTTGCGTTGATGAGTGCGTTAGTGGCCGGAGCGTTCGCCATGGGGATCGTGGCAACAGTGCACCTGGTGGAAGAGAAGCTGATTTCCTCCGGACTGGGTGGCGACCTGCAACGCCTGTTGCTGATGGACAGCGTCTCGGACTGGAATCATCGTCCGGAACCTGACCAGTTGTTCTATTTCAGCGGCGGCCAGGGTGACTTCGAATTACCCAAGGATCTGCGTCACCTGGAGCCCGGCTTCCACGAGGTGTTTCGCGAACAATTGTCCTATCACGCCATGGTGGAGATCGTTGACGGCCGGCATTACGTGTTGCTGCAGGACCAGAGCGACTTTGAAGAGCGCGAGCGGGTGCTGTTCGCCGTTGTGCTGGTGGGCTTCGTGCTCAGCCTGGCGCTTGCTTTGTTCCTCGGCTGGATCCTGGCGCGTCGGGTGATGGCGCCGGTGGTGCGGCTGGCCAGGCAAGTACGGCATCGTGACCAGCTCCTCGGACTCGCTCCTCCTTTGGCACCTGATTATGCCGCCGATGAGGTGGGTGAGCTGGCGGTGGCGTTCGACGCGACACTGGGGCGGTTACGCCAGGCCTTGACCCGCGAGCGGTTGTTCACCAGTGATGTCAGCCATGAATTGCGCACGCCGTTGATGGTCTTGGCGACCTCCTGCGAACTATTGCTGGAAAACCCGGCGCTGGATCAGCGTGGTCGCATGCAGGTCGAGCGCATCAGCCGAGCCAGTGAAGAGATGCGCGAACTGGTGCAAACCTTCTTGATGCTTGCCAGGGCTCAGCGCGAGGATAACGGCATGTCGCCTCGCCTGACCCTTGGTCAGGTGGCGGAAAATCTCCTTGGTGCATGGCGTGCGGCCATCGAATCCAAAGGCCTGACGCTGATTTTCGAGCCGGGCCAGCCTCTGGATACGCTCTATAACGCCACGTTCCTGACGGCGGTCATGGGCAACCTGCTGCGCAACGCCTTGCACTACACCGACCAGGGCTTCATTCGCCTCACGCTCTGTGAGACCGGGTTCTTGGTGGAGGACAGCGGTGTGGGCATTCCCGAGGAGAAGCGCGAGGCGATGTTCGAACCGTTCGTGCGCGGCAATGAAAAGCGCGGCGAGGGGCTTGGGCTGGGGTTGTCGCTGGTGCAGCGGATTTGCGAGAACCAGGGCTGGGTGGTGAGCCTCAGCACGATGGAGCCCAACGGTTGCCGTTTCGAAGTTGAGTTGAATCCGAAGAAGTGAGTACGTCCTGAAAAATCTTGTAATCATTAAGAAGATTGCATGACTTTTTTTTCACAAAGCGATGACATACCGCTTCATAAGGTTGGACCTGTCTGAAATGGAGGTCCCCTTAATGCCCAAACCCATCAAGCTCGATTTTTCCGAAAAGTATGACGAGCAACATGCCCAGAAGTACTTTCACAAGCATCGAAGCGGCTTGAGTCGCCGTCTCTCCAATTGGCGAGATCAACAACTGGCCAAGCGTGCATTGGCGCTGGCCGGTGACCCTGGGCTGGTATTGGATCTGCCTTGTGGTGCCGGACGTTTCTGGTCCTTGCTGGCGGAAAAACCGAATCGCGTCATCATTGGCGCGGACAATTCCGAGGCCATGATCAAGACCGCAATGGAGTCTCAACCCGCCGAGGTCGTAAAACGGGTACAGCCCTTGCACACTTCTGCGTTCGACATAGCCTTGCCTGATAACGCCGTTGACAGCATTTTTTGCATGCGCTTGCTTCACCATATCGGTGAAGCCGAGCACCGACAGGCGATTTTGAAGGAGTTTGCGCGTGTCAGCCGTGACAGCGTGATTATTTCATTGTGGGTCGATGGCAATTTCAAGGCCTGGAAACGCAAGCGTCAGGAGCGTATCCGCGGGAAGAAAGACTACCAGAATCGATTTGTGTTACCGGTCGCTACAGTAGAGGAGGAGTTTCGGCAGGCTGGGTTTCGCATCCAGGAACAATTGGATTTCCTGCCGCTCTATGCCATGTGGCGAGTTTATGTATTACGCAAGAGGTAACAGCATGGTTGCGCAGGTAGCAGAGACACCTGGGATTTCCCGCAACAGCTTCGACCATTTCTGGAGCATGAAGGGTGAATGGGTGGAAGAGCCCAACGTGCGTCGTGGTGGAGAAAGTGGCGTACAGCGGATCATCAGCAAGGATGGCGAGCTGCTTTATGCCAAGCGTCAGACGGGGCACATTTATCGCAGCTGGCTGCATCCGTTCGGTAGACCTACCGTGTTGCGAGAGCAAGACGCGCTGCTGGCGTTGACCCGGCTTGATGTCCGCGTCCCTCAATTGGTTTTCTGCGGGGCCCAGCGGGACCCGGTCCATAAGTGGCGTGCGCTGCTGGTGACCCGGGCGCTCGAAGGTTTTGAGGAGATCGAGAAATGGTACGCCGCAGGTGGCCGCGAGCGTCATGGCGAAGCGGTGCATGATCAAATCCTCCAGGCACTGGCCGAAAACCTGGCCCGCATGCATAAAGGCCGTTGGCAGCATGGCTGCATCTACATCAAGCATGTATTTGTGCGTGTAACCGGGGAGGGGGAAGCGGCGAAACCCGAAGTCGCCCTGTTGGACCTGGAGAAGTGTCGCCAGCGTTTGACCGCCCGACGGGCTGCATCCCATGACATGAAGCAGCTACGACGCCATTCGTCGTTCAGCGATTCTGACTGGAAAAAACTCGTCTACTTTTATGAGACGGCGTTTGGCAGCGCTATCAAAGGCTTATAGTGATGAAACTTGAAATTGCTAGAGGTGTGTTTTTAGTCGGAGCCCTGGCAGTTGCATCGATGGCGGTGGCTGTGTGGGAACAGCCCCGTTCTCAGATACTCAGTGCCTCCTACTCTGACGCTCACTGCCCTTTACCGCGGGTGGCCAAGGCCAGCGAGGTCATCCGGCCGGATAATGACCTGTTGCTGTTCATGTTCAGTCTTTCCCAAGGCGTGAGGCCACAGAGTTGAGAGTCATGGAGCCCAAATAAAGGCTGCCTTCGGGTAGCCTTTTTTTTATATCTTGTTATTTATAGGGGGAGACATTTGTGGCGAGAGGATCCCCTTCAATAGAGATCAGGCTTTATCCGGCTTGGCCAGCAGCGTGTAGATGCAAGGCAATACGAACAGCGTGAACAGGGTGCCAATCGACATGCCGGTGGCAATGACCGTGCCGATGTCGAAGCGGCTCACCGCTCCGGCACCGGTGGCCAGGATCAACGGCACCATGCCAAACACCATGGCCGCAGTGGTCATCAGCACCGGTCGCAAGCGAATCGACGCAGCTTGCTCCACGGCTTCCCGTGGCGTCAGGCCCTGTTCCTTGCGCAGCTGGTTGGCAAATTCGACGATCAGAATGCCGTGCTTGCTGATCAGGCCGATCAGCGTCACCAATCCCACCTGGGTGTATATGTTCATGCTCGACCAGCCGAGGAACAGCGGAATCAGGGCGCCGCAAATGGACAGCGGTACCGTCACCAGGATCACCAGGGGATCACGAAAGCTCTCGAACTGGGCCGCCAACACCAGAAAGATGATCGCCAACGCCAGGGCAAAAGTGACCCACAAGGCACTGCCTTCCTGGATGAACTGACGCGAGGCCCCGGCATAGTCGAAGGCAAACCCCACCGGTGCCTCTTCCCGGGCGATCTGGCGAACCGTCTCGATGGCCTCGCCCATGCTCACAACGGGGAAGCCCGAAATCGTCACCGCATTGAGTTGCTGGAACTGATTGAGTTGCCGCGGGCGCGCCCGGTCGCTGACCTTGATCAGGGTCGAGAGGGGCAATGACTCACCCTGGGTATTTTTCACGTAGTAGCTGTTCAGCCAGTCAGGATTATCCCGGAATGGCCGTTCGACCTGGGCAATGACCTTGTAGCTACGGCCTTCGATGGTAAAGCGGTTGATCTCCGACTCACCCAGCAAGGTGGCGAGGGTACCACCCAGATCCTGCATCGAGACACCCATCTGGGCGGCCTTGTCACGATCGATGTCGACGACGACCTCGGGCTTGTCGAAGGCCAGGTCAATGTCCATGAATGCAAATTTTCCGGACTCCAGTGCACGCTTCTTGACCCGCTCCGCGACCTCCAGAAGCGTCGCGTAGTCCTTCGGCGAGTTGATGACGAAGGCAAAGGGCAGGCCTTCCCCCGTGCCGGGCAGGGAAGGGAGGTTGAAGCCGAAGATCTGCAAGCCTGGGATGCTTTCCAGCTTGCTCTGGACATCAGGCAGGATTTCCATCTGGGTGCGGCTGCGTTCGTTCCAGGGTTTGAGCAGGAAGCCGCCGATGCCGGACTGCACGCCGTTGTAGCCATTGATCTGGAACGAAGAGTAGTACTCCGGGAACTGCTTGAAGATATCGACGAAGTGGTCCGTGTAGGTGTTCAGGTAGTCGAGGTTGGTCGGCTGTGGCGCCTTGGCCATCATGAAGATGATGCCCTGGTCTTCGTCGGGAGCCAGTTCGGATTTGGTGAACATGAGCAGTACCGGAATCAGCAGCAGAACGATCACGGCGAACACCAGCACGACCGGCCGGGTATTGAGCGTGCCATGAAGCATGCGCTGGTAACGGGTCTTCAAGCGTTCGAAAACCATGTCCAGTCGATGGGCCAGCCCCGAAGGGTTCTCATCGTGGCGCAGCAGCATGGCGCACATCATGGGCGACAGGGTCAGGGCAACGATCCCGGAGATCACCACGGCCCCGGCCAGGGTCAGGGCGAACTCCTTGAACAGGGCGCCCGTCAGGCCTTCGAGCAGGCCGATCGGCGCATACACCGCCGCCAGCGTGATGGTCATCGAGACAACCGGCATGGCGATCTCCCGGGCGCCTTCCAACGCTGCGTCAAACGGGCTCTTGCCTTCCTCGATATGTCGATGGATGTTCTCCACGACGACGATGGCGTCGTCCACCACCAGGCCGATGGCCAGTACCATCGCGAGCAATGTCAGCAGGTTCATCGAGTAGCCCATCAACTGCATGAAGAACATCACGCCGATCATCGACAGCGGGATGGTCACCACCGGGATGAGTACCGACCGCAGGGCGCCGAGAAACAGAAACACCACGACGATGACGATCAGCACTGCTTCGAACAGGGTCTTCACCACCTCATCGATGGATGCCTGGATGAACAGGGTCGCATCGTAGGCAATCTCGGCCTTGAGGTTCGTCGGCAACTGGGCCTCCATTTCCGGCATGATCTTGCGCACTTCCCTGATCACATCCAGCGGGTTCGCGCCGGGCGTGGCCTTGATCCCGATATACACCGAGGGTGTGCCTCCGAAGGAACTGATGGTGTCGTAGTTTTCGGCGCCCATCTCCACCCGTGCCACATCCCGTAGCAGTACCCGGCTGTCACCGTCGGTCTTGAGCGGTATCGCGGCAAAGGCTTCGGCTGATTTCAGTTCGGTGTTGGCGTTGACGCTGGTGACCACATATTCGCCCTTCACCTCGCCAGCGGCCGATAGAAAGTTGTATTGGCGCACGGCATTGGTCACGTCGGCGGCGGTCAGGCCGAAACCGGCGAGCTTGATGGGATCGAGCCACAGGCGCATGGCGAAGACCTGATTGCCAAGGATCTCCGCCTCAGCCATGCCGGGGAGGGTCGCCAGCTTGGGCTGGATTACCCGTGACAGGTAGTCGGTGATCTGCGGGTTGTTCAGTTCCTTGCTGAAAAAGCTGATGTACATCAGGGCAGAGGCATCGGCGGCCTCCCGGCTGAGCACCGGGTCCTCGGCATCCTGGGGCAGCTGGTTCTTGACCTCGTTGGCCTTGGCCAGCAATTCGGTGAAGAGACGGTCGCTGTTGGAGCCAATGCGGGCATAGACCGATATCACCGAGAAGTTCTGGCGGCTGACCGAGGTCATGTAGTCGATGCCCTCGGCGCTGGCCAGGCTCTGCTGCATCGGCTGGGTGATGTAGCCCTGGATGGTTTCGGCATTGGCCCCGGGGTAAGCGGTGGTCACCGTGATCAGGGCGTTTTCCATCTGTGGATACTGGCGCAGCGGCAGCTTGCTCCAGGCCTGGAAGCCCAACAGCACGATCAACAGGCTGACCACGGTGGCGAGCACCGGACGGCGGATGAACGGATCGGTAAAAGCCATGGGGATTCCTTGATCAGTCTGCGCGTCGCAGGCTGTTCTGTTCGGTCAGGGTCTTGTCGTCACTGATGACGATGTGGGTACCGTTATCCAGTTTGATCTGGCCGGCGATCACCACCTGTTCGCCGCTCTGTACGCCCTTGGTAACCAGCACCAGCCCGTCGCGACGTTCGCCGGTCTCGACGAAGCGCCGCTCGACAATCAGGACCGGCTGGCCCTTGTCGTCCTTCTCGAGATTGCCGTCGGCGCCTTTCTTCTGCGTCACCACGTACATGGAATTGCCGTAGAGGGTGTAGGTCACGGCGCTCTCCGGCACGACGATTCCGTCCGCCACGTCCGGCAGGATCACCTGCAGGTTGGCGAACATGCCGGGCAACAGCTTGCCGTCGGGGTTGGCCAGGGTAGCGCGTACCAGCACATTGCGGGTGCTGTCCTCGATCTTGGGGTTGATGGCACTGATGGAGCCGACGAACGTCTGGCCGGGGTAGGCCGAGACGCCGACGTTGATCGCCTGGGCCACGGCCAGCCTTGGCACCGTTTGTTCAGGGATATAGAAGTCCACGTAGAGGCTGCTGAGGTCTTGCAGTGTGGCGATTACCGTGCCGCTGGCGAGATAATCGCCGACATCCACCTGGCGGATGCCGATGGTGCCGCTGAACGGCGCGACGATGCGTTTCTTGTCCAGCGCAGCCTTGAGCTGATTGACCGTGGCCTGGTTCTTTTTCAATTGTGCCGAGAGTCGGTCGAACTCGCCCTTGGAGATCGCCTGGCTACCCACCAGTTGACGGCCGCGGCCGAAGTCCAGTTGCGACAGGCCCAGGTCGGCTTCGGCGGTTTCCAGCTGGGCACTTTCGACCTCGCTGTCCAGTTGCAGGAGCGGTTGACCGGCCTTGACCTTCTGGCCGGACTGGAACAGTACTTTCTGCACGGTCCCGGCAATCTCCAGGCTCAGGTCCACGCCTTGCAACGCCTTGAGGCTGCCGACGGCAGGCAGCAGGCTTTGCCAGGGCTGCTCGGTGGCGCTGGCCACGGCAACACTGACCGGTGGTTTCGGTGCAGAAAACATCTGGATCTGCTGGTAAACGGAGAAGGCCTTGTAGCCGGCCAGCAACAGCACCACCAGCAGGACAACACCCAACATGATCAGCATGCGGCGTCGCAGCATGTTCCACTTCCTTGGAAAGCCGATAGAAAAGACAGTCAGGCGGGCACCTTACCCTGAGTATGCTGGGGATTCCAGATCCCATAAGGCCCGTGTTGCGTAGGATTATTCCCGAAGTACAAGGGGCTCCGCATCGATGGCTTCGCCCCCGCTTAATCAGGCCAGGTGCAAATGGTTGTCCCAGAGCCCTGCCGGCAGGTCCAACGGCTTTGCAACCAGTTGGGTCTGTCGGCAATCGTAATAGCGGCAACGCCCTTGACCTGAGGTCACGACGAAACCGTCTGCCACCGCTCCCACCCCTGCGCAATCCGGCAGAGGGGCATCCAGGCGGACTTCTCCGCTGTCCAGGTCCCAGATGAAAAAGCGATTGCCACGAGGGGCCGTCAGGGCGACCAGGCGCAGGTCGCTGTGCACCGCGACGCTGGCAGTGTAATGCCCCATGGCTTGCAATTGCTGTTCGGACACCGGAAACGCCTTGAAGGGCTGACCCGGACGCTTGATCGCCACCAGTTCCGAGGACTCATGGGCATCCCCCATGAACTGCTGGCCGGAAACGATGGTGCCGTCACTGGCGATGCCCAGATGGCGCACACTGTTCATGGACTGGGGAAGGGTTTCCTTGCTCAACAGCGTGCCGTCGCGCTGCATGAGGACCAGGCTGGGTTCCATGGCATCGAGGTTCATCTCTACCCGGCTCTCGGCCTCGGTTCGGATACCGCCGTTGGCCACCACCAGGGTTTCGCCGTCGGGCATCCATGACACCTGGTGCGGGCCGATGCCGTGGGTGGGGATCTCTCCGCTGTGTATCAGTCGTTCGCCTTCGAAACGGTACACGCCCAATAGGCCGCGTCCGGGATCCGAGGTGTCATTCTCGGTGGCGTACAACCACTCGCCGCTGCGATGGATCACCGCGTGACCGTAGAAATGCCGGTTCGGCAAGGACGTGATGGTCTGCAGCAACGTGCCATCGCGAAGGTCGATCAGGTAGCTCTCGGTGCCCGGGCGACGGGCAACGAACAGCGCAACCGGCTGCGATGGATGATTGACGATGTCATGGCAACGCTGGTCGACCCGGGTGGCGAACACCCGCGTCCCGTCCAGTCGATAACCCACAGCGTAATGCTTGCCATCACCATCGTCCCGTGCCGACAGCAGCAGCGCAGGCGTGTCCTTTTGCTTGAACAGCTTCCAGCCACCCAGGGTAACGGCGCCGAGCAGCAAACTGCCCAGTGCCAGGGCCTGACGTCGAAACATGATCAGTCACCGTCGTTGGCATTGAAGCCCAGTTGGATGCCCAGCGCCTTGGCCAGTTCGCCTTCGTGCAGGCGGTGGACGGCGTTGAGGCTGTCATACAAATCGTTGAGTTGCTGACGCCCGGCGTCGTCGTTGAGCATCTCGGTCAGCGAACGCTGGGTGCTGGCGAACAGTTTCAACGATGCGTCATAGGCCGCGTCGATCTTGTCGGCCAAGGGCTTCTGGTCGCTTGGCAACAGACTGCGCAGGCCCTTGTTATCCACGCCGACCCAGACCGTCCTGGCTGCGCTGAGGCTGGCTTCCAGGCCTTGCAGAGACGACTGGCTGCGCCAGGCATCTGCCTGGAAAGGTTGCGGTACGCCCTTGGTCTGGCGGCCCATCGGGGTGCCGAGTTTCTTCTTCAATGTGTCGAGAGCGGTGACCTGAACACGTAGCAGGTCGGCGATCGCTTCGTGGGAGTCGGCATAGCGCTGGTTCGGAAACTTGCTCATCTGGGCGAGCATGCCGTCGTTGGTGTTCCAGCGTGACAGGATCTCTTCGGCCAGCTGTTTCTGGCGTTCACCGATGGCCATCAGCAGTGGGCAGTATCTGGCTTTCTGCGTGCTGTCAGCCATGTCGATCCTGGCGTCGAACAGCAGGTATTCGTAGGCCGAAAGGCCCTGGACCACAACGCTGGATTTGGCCAAGCCGGCAGCGTCGATCTGCGGCTGGCTTTCGACCAGTTGCTCGACCTGACGGCCCACCAGGTTCTTCTTGTCCGGCCAGAACTGTACTTGCCAGGCGCGATTGCCCTCGGCCAGCGGACCGATCAACAGCGGTTGCAGTTCGGCCCAGGCCTTTTGCGCCTTGAGGAAATCGGCGCGGGCGGTCTCCAGGTTTTCCTTGCCTTGGCAAAACGCCAGGGCGCTGCTCGCCAGTTGCCGGTCGGCATCGACCCAACGGCTGTAGGTCGGCAGGATCACTTGCTTGGCAATGGCGGCCGAAGTGACTGCTTGCGGGTCCTGCGGCGAGCAGGCGCCGAGGGCGAGGGCGGCGAGGCTGGTGAACAACAGCTTGGGACGGAACATGTCGGACTCCCGTTTTCGGAAAAATGATTTAAAGGGAATTCAGGAAAACCAGCAACGCAGCACGTTGCTCGGCATTGAACGCTAAAACCTGGCGCTGCGCCGCTTGCGCTTCGCCGCCATGCCACAGCACGGCTTCGAGCAGGTTGCGGGCGCGACCGTCGTGCAGGAACTGGGTGTGGCCGCTGACGGTTTCGGTCAGGCCGATCCCCCACAGCGGCGGTGTCCGCCAGTCACGGCCGCCAGCCTTGAATTCGCTGCGGTTGTCGGCCAGGCCTTCGCCCATGTCGTGCAACAACAGGTCGGTGTAAGGGCGGATGACCTGGTTCGCCAACTCCGGCTCGGCGGCGGTGGCGGACGTGGTGTACTTCGGCGTGTGGCAGGACTGGCAACCGGCCTGGAAAAACAGACTCTTGCCGGCCAGTACCTGGGGTGAGTTCACGTCCCGGCGCGCGGGTACGGCAAGGTTACGGCTATAGAACAGCACCAGCCGCAGGATGTTATCGCTCACCTCCGGTTCGCCGTCCGGTCCATTGCCGTTGGGTGCGCGCTTGCAATCGATCTGGGCCTCGGTGCAATCGTCGAACGGCCGCAGGCTTGTCGTCAGGCCCATGTCACCGGAAAACGCGTGGACGTTCTGCTGATTGAGGTTGGGTTGCCCGGCTTTCCAGCCGAAACGTCCCATGACGGTTTTCTGCTGGACATCATCCCAGACCCGGTTCGGTCGGCCGGCGATGCCGTTCTTCTCCCGTGCCTGGGCCTCGGCGTTCGCCAGGATGGCTTCATCGGGGATGGCTTCCAGCAATCCCAAGCCGATCATTGGCGGCGCGACCCGTGCGGACAAACGTGTGTCGGGGTGCATCGGGCCGTAGCCCAGTTGGCTGACCTGCAGGCTCGGCTTGCGCAGTTCCACCACCGTGCCGTCCTTGAAACGCACCGGGACAGGTGTGTATTCAACCCGCACCTTGCCTTCCGGGGCGACGCCGGGTACGGACATATCCTGCAACTGCCCGCCGTAGACCGGCTCCGGCACCACGCCCAGGTGCTCGATGACCTTGGCGTAGGGCTGCGCATCGGGGATCGACAGGCGCACCAGCATCGATACCGCGTTAGCCGCATCCGGCGCCGGCGGATGGCCGCGACCGTCCTTGATATGGCAGTTCTGGCAGGCATTGGTATTGAACAGCGGTCCGAGGCCATCCCTGGCGGTGGTGGTCGAGGGTGCGATCACCCAGGGGCTGCGGAAAAAACTGTTGCCGACGCTGAAGTCCACGCGCCGCGAGGGTGGCAGGTTGGCCGAGGGCAGGGAGAATGCGTTCTGGTCGGTCTTGCGTACCGTCGCGGCGCCGCCGGACCGGGCTTCACCGGGTTCGGCCTGGGTAAAGCGCGGCGCATCATCGCAGCCACTCAGGCCCATGGCCGTGGCCAGTGCCATGAACAGCGCGCATAGAAGAGGCAACGACGGCATTGAACATCCTGGAAGACGAGTGAAACGAGGGCGCAAAGTCTAACAGGACGGGGAACTTTGAATAAGAGGAATTATCGTTTGGTTTTGCGGCGGCAGTCCTGTCGCCGCAATCCCTGCGGGAGCGAGCCTGCTCGCGAGACGATGGTCCCTTCGATGATGATGTCGACTGACACGATCCCTTCGCGAGCAGGCTTGCTCCCTCAGTGGTTCTGCGGCGTTCGCGGACCCTTTCGTCATGGCTTAAGGCTGGACAATAGCTCCTGGCACCAACGGCAATTCCAGGCTCGCGATGAAGCCGCCACCGGGATGGTTGGCCAGTACCAGCGCGCCCCCGTGGCGTTCGGCGGCACGGCGGGCGATTGCCAGGCCCAGGCCGTGGCCGGCGGCAGTCTGGCCCGGTGCGCGATAGAATGGTTCGCCCAACTGGCCCAAATGCTCGGCCTCTACGCCCGGGCCATGATCGCGCACGCTCACAATGACTCGTTCGCCCTGGCGCACCGCGCGCATTTCGATGGGTTGCCCGGCGGGATTGAAGCGTTGGGCGTTGCGCAGCAAATTGTCCACCGCTCGCTCGATCATGGTCGGCCAACCCTTGAGGGTCAGGTTCGGCTCGGCGTTCAATTGCACGCTTTGCTCGGGTGAGGCCAGTTGCGCGTCTTTTTGCAGGGCGGCCAGCAAGCCATTGAGGTCCACGTCTTCGGCACTGGCGTTGTCGGCATCGACCCGGGCCAGTACCAGGATTTCACTGATCAACGCTTCCAGGCGGTCGCATTCGCGGGTCAGGCGCGGCCATAGTGCTTCACGCTCCTGGGGGCCGGCCCGCTCCGCCAGCGCCAGGGCGATGCGCAACCGGGCCAGGGGCGAGCGCAGCTCATGGGATACATCCCGCAGCAACTGGCGCTGGCTGCTGATCAGACTTTGCAGGCGCGCGCCCATGCGGTTGAAGTCCGTTGCCAGTACACCGAATTCGTCGCGACGGTTGGCCAGTTTGGCGAGGCTGTTCTGCTGGTAAGTGGTCTGTCCCAGGTCATGCACGGCACCGCGCAGTCGGTTCAGCGGGCGGGTGATGGAGAAGGTCACCAGCAGACTGAACAAGGTCAGCACCACCAGGGCGATCCCCAACGCACTGAGGGGCCAGAGCAGGCTGTCGCGGTGCCAGGCGTCCAGTTCGGGATGGGGGATGCGGTAGATGAACAGGTAAGTGTCGCCGGTCTTGGCGCTGGTGAACTCGTCGGTCAGGCGCCGCCAGGGCAGGCGGCGGTCGTCGTTGTTCTGCCGTGCCTCGAAGGCTGCGGCACGCCGTGGAAAGGTTCCGCGCACTACCGGGTCGCCGCTTTCGTTGAGTACCTGGACGTCAATGTGATATTGGCGTTTGCGCTGTTGCAGGATCTCCTGCGCGGCATCTTCACCCTGGCTTTCGTAGGTTTGCGTCCACTCTTCGGCCAGGGTGTTGAGTCCTGGATGGCGGCTCAGAATCCAGGCGTCCTGGTTCAGTACATGGCCCAGTAGAATCGAAAGCCCTGCAACCAGCGTGATGGCCAGCCAGAAACTGGCCAGGATGCGCCAGAACAATGAACGCACGGTAAATCCTCGAAACAGGGAAAGCCCAGCGGCGCGGAGCCGCTGGGCGGGGGACGTCAGCGCATTATTGCGCTTTTTGCGGCTGTTGCGCCTTCCAGGCCTTGAATTCTGCCCACTCGGCGCGACGTTCGGCCTGTTTCTTCTGGATCGCGTCGAACTCTTTCTGCTGCTCAGGCTTCAACAGCCCACGGATCTGGGCATCGACCTTCTCGTGCCGTGCCTTCATTTCATCCTGCATGGCCTTCTGGTCGGCCGGTGACAGCTTCGCCAAGTATTTCTCGACCAACTCCTGACGTTCGTGACGCTGCTCGCCCATGATCCGGCGGATCTGCTGGCGTTGTTCGTGGGTCAAGTCCAGTTGGCTGTACGGACCTTTGTCGTGCATCTGGCCGCCGTGACGCGGGCCGTCCATCGGTCCCATCGGGCCGGCGCCTTCGGGCATGGCCATCGCGACTGTCGGCAGGGCGGCAGCGAACATCAGAGCGATAAGGGTTTTGCGCATGGTGTATCTCCTTGTCTCGTTCCCGGTCAGTTCCGGATGAGTGCAGATTACGGAGATCAAGGTCAGCGGCGGTCAGGGGTGGGTAAAGCTTGGGTAAAGAGGCTTTGGTGCAGACCTGACAAACACCTGATTTCAAGTCGAACCAATACCTGTAGGAGCTGCCGAGCGAAGCGAGGCTGCGATCTTTCCCCAGGCACTTGGATCGGAGTGAGCCCCCATCCAGATCCAGATCAAGAGATCGCAGGCTTCGCCAGCTCCTACAAGCTGTAGTAGTAACCCCGGCTGCGCAACGCCACGATGCGCGGGCGGCCGTCGGGATGGGGGCCGATTTTCTTGCGCAGGTTACTCACGTGCATGTCGAGGCTGCGGTCGTACAGGGTCAGCTTGCGGCCCAGGGCGATCTGCGCCAATTCCTGCTTGTCCAGCGGCTCGCCCGGCTGCTTGAGCAGCGCCTCGAGCAGGCGACTCTCGGACACGGTGAGGGTCTGTTCCTGTTCATCGATGCTGACCACGCCACGGACCGGGCTGAAGGTCAGGTCGCCCAGTTCGATCTGGCTGGACACCGCCGTTGGATGACTACGGCGCAGCACGGCGCGCAGGCGCGCGGTTAGTTCCCGTGGGTCGCAGGGTTTGGCCAGGTAATCGTCGGCGCCCAGTTCCAGGCCAAGGATGCGGTCCAGCGGTTCGCCACGGGCCGAAAGCATCACCACTGGCAGTTCCGGATGGTCGGTGCGCAGTTGCTTGAGCAACTCCAGGCCGCTGCCGTCGGGCAGCATCACATCCAGCACCACCGCCGCCGGAGCGGTTTCGGCCAGGGCCTTGCGGGCACTCTGGCCATCGTGGCAGGCCCGGACCTGGAAGCCTTCCTGGCCCAGCCAACTGCCGAGGAGCTCACACAGCTCCTGGTCATCATCAATCAGTAACAGCTCGCTCATGAATCACTCAATTTAGCCATTGCCGACGCTGTCTACGTCCACCGCTGGCAAAGATACCGCAGAGTAGGGCCAATAGCGCTACTCCGGCACCGATGACGAACCATTGCTGTTGATCGGTCAACAGGCGCGGCAGCGAGCTCGACTGGGCTTCCTTGAGTTGCAGCTTCAGACGCTGGTTCTCCTGACGCAAGCGGCTTATCAGTGCGGTTTCGCGTTCACTGCTGGCGTTCTGCAATTGTTGGGTCAGTTCTTCACGCAGGCGCTCACTGTCTTTCAAGCGTTGCTGCAGCTCGGTGATCTGCCCACCTGCGCTCAGGGACAAGGGCGTCGAATGACTGGCCTCGGTGTTTTCTTCGCCATGGGCGGGAGCCCCGATCGCCAACATGACCCATAACAGGCACAACGGACCTTTGCGCATTGCCACTCCTGAATTCCAATCGAGACTAGACAGATTAGACAGGTTGTCGGCAGGCAAACGAGAACAATGAGCAATTGAATGCGATGAGCCCCGGGGGCTCATCGCATTCAAGGATTTACGGCAGGACTTGCTTGAACGGCTTGACCACGACATTGGCGTAGACGCCGGCAGTCACGTATGGGTCGGCCTCGGCCCAGGCTTGTGCGGCGACCAGGGACTCGAACTCGGCTACGATCAGGCTGCCGCTGAAACCGGCGGCACCGGGGTCGTTGCTGTCCACGGCCGGGTGCGGACCGGCCAGCACGATACGACCCTCGGCCTTGAGCTGCTGCAGACGCTCCAGGTGCTCGGGGCGGGCGGCCAGGCGTTTTTCCAGGGAGTCGGCGACGTCGGTGGCAATAATTGCGTAGAGCATGTCAGTCCTCGGTTTTTTGCGTGGGGGTGTCGGCATCGTGCAGATGACGGGACAGGTAGATGCCCTGGCCGATCAGGAATAGCAGCGTCATGCCCAGGCTGCCGAAGACCTTGAAGTCGACCCAGTAGTCCTGGAACGTGAACGCGACGAACAGGTTGGCGCCGCCGCAGAACAGGAAGAAGGCGATCCAGGCGATGTTCAGGCGGGTCCAGATCACGTCCGGCAGGCTGACGGCATGGCCCATGATGCGTTTGATCAGCAGACTGTCGCCGATGAAATGACTGCCGATAAAGGCCAGGGCGAACAGCCAGTTGACCACTGGCGCTTTCCATTTGAGGAAGGTGTCGCTGTGGAAGGCCAGGGTCAGGCTACCGAACACAAGACAGGCGATCAGGGTCAGCCACTGGCTTTTCTCCAGCTTGCGCTGGGAGATGAACAACGCTCCGTAGACCACCAGGGAACTGATGATGAGCACCGCGGTGGCGCTGTAGATACCGCCTACAGTCAGGGACTGACCGGCAATGTCGACGGTGCGTGGGTCAAGTTTATAGGTGATGAAAAACAGCAGAAGCGGGATGAAGTCGATGAATTGTTTCACAATGGCAGCCAGAAGCAGGATGTGACGGCATAATAACAAACATCCTTGGCCGCGATAGGGCCAGCTGATTTGAGGTAACACACCCCCGTGAATGTTGATTTGCACTGCCATAGCACGGCCTCCGATGGCGCCCTGGCGCCTGCGATTGTGGTGGCGCGGGCGTTCGAGCACGGCGTGCGAGTCCTGGCCCTGACCGATCATGACACCCTCGAAGGCCTCGACGAGGCCCGCAATACGGCGACGGCGTTGGGCATGCAACTGATCAACGGCGTCGAATTGTCCTGCACCTGGGGCGGGGCGACCATCCATGTGCTGGGCTACGGTTTCGATGTCGACGCGCCGCCGCTGGTCCAGGCCATCGCCCAATTGCGCGACGGTCGCTGGCTGCGTGCCGAGGAGATCAGCCGCAAACTGGCCCTCAAGGGCATGCCCGGGGCGCTGGAGGGTGCCCGGCAGATCCAGCAGGAGCTGGGTGACAGCGGTAACGCACCGGCACGGCCGCACTTCGCCGACTGGATGGTGCGCGAAGGTTTCGTCAAGGACCGTGCCGAAGCGTTCCGCAAATGGCTGGGGGCCGGCAAGCTAGGGGATGTCAAGCAGCATTGGCCCTCCCTGGAACAGACGGTTGAAACCCTGCGGGCCTCGGGGGCCTGGGTCAGCCTGGCGCATCCGTGGCACTATGATTTCACCCGAAGCAAACGTCGCCGCCTTATAGCCGACTATATTCAAGCAGGGGGCCACGCCATTGAGGTGGTCAATGGCCATCAGCCGGCAGAGCAGGTCGGCAGTCTGGCGATTCTGGCCCGGGAGTTTGGCCTGCTGGTCACCGCCGGCAGTGATTTCCATGGCCCAGGAGGCTGGTCCGAGATCGGCGAATACCGTCCGTTACCCGAAGATCTGCCACCGCTTTGGTGTAGATTCAAACATGAACTTGTTACCGACGCCGTCTGAACAGGTAGAACACGTGAGTCAATTTTTCCAGATTCATCCGGAAAACCCGCAAGCGCGCCTGATCAAACAGGCGGTGGAAATCATTCGTGGTGGCGGCGTGGTGGTCTATCCCACCGATTCCTCCTACGCCATCGGCTGCCAGATCGGCGACAAGAATGCCGTGGAACGGGTCAGACGCCTGCGTCAGTTGGACGACAAGCACAACTTTGCACTGATTTGCAGTGACTTGTCGCAGCTGGGCCTGTTTGCCAAGATCGACACTGGCACCTTCCGGCTGCTCAAGGCCCATTTACCCGGCCCTTACACCTTTATTCTCAATGCCACCCGCGAAGTGCCGCGATTGTTGCTGCACCCGAAGAAACGCACCATTGGCCTGCGGGTGCCGAGCCATCCGATTGCCTTGGCGCTGCTGGCGGAACTGGGTGAGCCGTTGATGAGCGTGACGCTGATCATGCCCGGCGAAACCGATCCCCTGACCGATCCCTACGAAATGCGCCAGTTGCTCGAACATCAGGTCGACCTGATCATCGACGGTGGTTACGGCGGCATGAAGGCCTCCACCGTGATCAACCTGGCCGACGGCGAGCCGCAGGTGGTGCGCGTCGGTTGTGGCGATCCGGCGCCGTTCCTGGTCGAGGCCTGAATGTCCGCCGTGGAAACCGTGGTGGATAGCGTAGACAGTCAGGCCGGTGCGCAACAGGAACTGCCGTTTGCCATGGTCTATGGCCAGGCGGTCACCGAAATGCCCCTGGATCTGTACATTCCGCCGGATGCCCTGGAGGTGTTTCTCGAAGCCTTCGAGGGCCCGCTCGATCTGCTGCTGTACCTGATCCGCAAGCAGAACATCAACATCCTCGACATTCCCGTGGCGGAAATCACTCGCCAGTACATGGGGTATGTCGAGCTGATGCAGTCGGTGCGCCTTGAGCTGGCGGCCGAATACCTGGTGATGGCGGCCATGCTGGCCGAGATCAAGTCACGGATGCTGTTGCCGCGCTCGGCCGAGGTCGAAGCGGAAGAAGACGATCCCCGTGCCGAACTGATCCGTCGCTTGCAGGAGTACGAGCGTTTCAAGGGCGCCGCCGAAGGCATCGACGGCTTGAGCCGGGTCGGGCGCGACGTGGTGGTGCCCAAGCTCGATGCTCCCGAGGCGCGGGCACGCAAGTTGCTGCCGGACGTGAGCCTGGAAGAGTTGCTGATGTCCATGGCTGAGGTCCTGCGTCGGGGCGACATGTTCGAAAGCCATCAGGTCAGCCGCGAGGCGCTGTCCACCCGCGAGCGCATGAGCGATGTGCTGGAACGGCTCAAGGGCGGTGGTTTTGTGCCGTTCGTCGAGCTGTTCACTGCCGAGGAAGGGCGGTTGGGGGTGGTCGTCACGTTTATGGCGATCCTGGAACTGGTCAAGGAATCCTTGGTCGAGCTGGTGCAGAATGAGCCGTTCGCAGCGATTCACGTGCGGGCACGAGCCGAATAACGAGCAATCAATGAATCTGACTGAACCCCGTGAGCTGGCACCCTTGCTTGAAGCTTTCCTGTTGGCCTCTGGAAAGCCGCAATCGATGGAGCGTCTGTTCGAGCTTTTCGAAGAAGGCGAGCGGCCGGAACCAGCCGTGTTCAAGAAAGCCCTGACCCTGCTGGGCAAGTCCTGCGAGGGGCGGGCGTTTGAACTCAAGGAAGTGGCTTCCGGTTATCGCTTGCAGATCCGCGAGAAATTCGCGCCCTGGGTCGGACGCCTGTGGGAGGAACGGCCCCAGCGCTATTCCCGCGCCATGCTCGAAACCATGGCCTTGATCGCTTACCGCCAACCGATCACCCGTGGTGAGATCGAGGACGTGCGGGGCGTGGCGGTCAACAGTCACATCGTCAAGACTCTGCTTGAGCGCGAGTGGATCCGAGTGGTCGGCTACCGCGACGTGCCAGGCAAACCGGCGATGTTCGCCACCACCAAGGCTTTCCTTGATCATTTCAACCTGAAAAACCTTGATGACCTGCCACCGTTGGCTGAACTGCGGGAGCTGGAGCCCGAGCCGATGCTCGAGTTCGACGACGCCCCGGTACCCCAGGGTTTGCAAGACCTGGCCGACGCGAGTGCCGAACCGGAGGAGCCCAAGGAAGAAACCAGTTTCCATTCGTTACTGCTGGAGCTGGACACCATGGAGGAGGGACTCAAGACCGATTTCGACGACTTGCTGCGTGACGGTCCGGAACCTGAAGGCGAGGCGCCTGATCACGCAGTTGAACCCGCGGCCGAGGCTGAACCCGAAGAGGACATTCTCGGGGTTGCCGAAGCCCGGGAAAAACTGCTGGCCGCCGTGGCTGCCCTTGAGCCACCCACAGCCGAGCCTGAATTGACTGACGAAGAAGCCGAAGCCCGGGCGCTGGCTGAAGCGATTGAGAACGAACGTCGCCAGTTTGACGATTGATCCAGCTGACACCGCACCCCCTGTGGGAGCGAGCCTGCTCGCGATAGCGGTCGTTAAGCATGCATCGATATAGGACATGCTGCCGTCATCGCGAGCAGGCTCGCTCCCACAGGGGAATGCAGGGACGGTAGACACCCGATCGGCGGAAAAACCACTGAGCACCCATCGATCAACTAGTCTCTGATGCGCAAACGCCTCAACGGGCGTATGATTCGCGACCCTTTGGCGAACGCTTCGCCAGACGACCCTTTTCAAGACCACACCGGGAGGTGCCCAGCATGAAAGACCAAGACAAGAACGACAGCCACGAAATCGGCCCCGCAGGCGAGAAACTGCAGAAAGTCCTCGCCCGCATCGGCGTCGGCTCGCGCCGCGACGTGGAAGCCTGGATCACCCAGGGCCGGATCAAGGTCAATGGCAAAGATGCCACCTTGGGTCTGCGCGTCGACATGCACGACGCCATCACCATCGATGGCAAGGTGATCAAGCGCGAAGAGGCTGCCGAAACAGTGCGCCGCGTGATCATGTACAACAAACCCGACGGCGAGATCTGCACCCGTGACGACCCGGAAGGCCGTCCGACGGTGTTCGACAAGATGCCGCGTCCGAAAGAAGGTCGCTGGATCAACATCGGCCGCCTCGACATCAACACCACCGGCTTGCTGATGTTCACCACCGACGGTGAGCTGGCCAATCGCCTGATGCACCCGTCCTACGAGATGGACCGCGAGTACGCCGTGCGCGTACGGGGCGAAGTCGACGATGAGATGATCGAGCGCCTGAAGGCTGGCGTCGTGCTGGAAGACGGTCCGGCGCGCTTCACCGACATCAAGCAGGCGCCGGGTGGTGAAGGGTTCAACCACTGGTACCACTGCGTGGTGATGGAAGGCCGTAACCGTGAAGTGCGTCGTCTGTGGGAATCCCAGGGGCTGGTAGTCAGCCGTCTGAAGCGCGTGCGTTTCGGCCCGGTGTTCCTCAACTCCGACCTGCCAATGGGGCGCTGGCGCGAAATGAGCCAGCAGGAAGTCGACATCCTGTCGGCTGAAGTAGGCCTTACGCCTGTGGCAATGCCGCAGATGACCGCCAAGAGCAAGGACAAGCTGGAGCGGATGCAGCGTAAATCCTCGCGCCCGATGGGCAAGACCGAGCGCGTGCGAACCTTGCGTCCAGCGGCTGAGGGCGCGGCGCCTGGCCCACGTGCTCCCCGCGAGCCGCAGATCGAAGGCGAACGTCCGGCCCGCAAACCGGGGCCTCGTCAGGATGGCGAGCGCGGTCCACGCACGCCGCGCCCGGCCAATGGCCGGACTGAGCGTGGCGAAGGCCGTGGTACACCGGTGGCTGAGCGTCCGGTCGACGTCAAGCGTCCGGCCAAGCCGACCTCGAAGAAACGCCCGGCCATCACCTTGGTGGATCGGGATGCGCCGTCGGGCAAGCGTCGTGGTGCCCCGGCGGGCTCGGGGCAGCGTCCGGGGTTTGGGCGTCGCAAGCCGGAGTGAGGCCGCTTTGAGTTTCTAGCGGCAAGCGGCAAGAAAAAACGCCAACCCTAGGGTTGGCGTTTTTTTTGGCCTGGCTTCAGCGATGGGGTGTAGCTGAGACCGTCATCGCGAGCAGGCTCGCACACAGGGGAATGGTGGCGAGCACGAGTTTTCCATTCACTGGAGATCAATTGTGGGAGCGAGCCTGCTCGCGAAGAGGCCGGCATCACCAACCACAATCCCCAGCAGACTAAAGCACAAACCGCCCATCAAACATCGGCTCATTATCCAGCGCCAGCACACCGCTCTCGAAAATCAGATCCAGGTGGTGGCTGCCCTTGGCGCCGCCACCCAACCCCAGGTGCAGGCCGCAATGTCGCTCCTCGAATCCGGCGTTGCGGGCATACAGGCTCTTGACCCCTTCGTTGGTGCCGATCCCCAACTCCTCGATGCGCCGGTTGGACGGGTTGGCATCCAGGTATCGGTTGAAGTCATGTTCCAGGCCCGGCACTTCGGTAGCGATTTTCTGGATAGTGGAGTCTTCGATCCACAGCTCCAGCGGCGACTGTAGCACCCCATATTTGCGGGCAAACGGAATGGTGCTCAGGAATGTGCCGACGAAACTCACCCGGCCATTGATGGTGTCACTGTGGGTGGCGATTTCACCAGGGGCCAGGTCGTAGTTGCCGAGGCCGTTGATGTCGGTCCACTTCCTGGCGCTGTCCAGGACCGTATCGAAGTACGAGCCGTGCTCGTCCTGGAAGCTCAATGTACTTGCCTGGGACATGCGCCGGATGAGGTGGCTGTTGAGCCCGGCGATACGTTGTGGGATGACGCTGAAGGTGTCGTAGAAATAGTCGCCGTAGTCCTTGAACAGCAGCGATTTCTTCCAGTTGTCCGCCATCACGCCTTGCAGCGCACGGACAAAGTCCGGGCCGTCGGGCCTAGGGTTGGGCAGGGTGGAAGAGTCGTAGAAGAAAATGTACAGATCGCTGTCGGCAATGGCCTTGGACAGGCGCTCCGTGGGTTCAAGGTCCAGGCGCATGGCGCTGAACCGGAAGGGTGAGGCGTTGCCGGCTTGTTCGGCAATGGCACCGGTCAGTGCTTCATAGTCGGCGGTATGGCCGAGCAGTACCTTGGCGGGCTGGATGCCGGCCAGGGCAGGGTGGTGTTCGAGGTAGTAAAGGAAATGAGAGATGGCTCGTTGTGTGTCCATACTTGTTTTCTTCCCTGATCGATTAGCGTCCCGGACAACCTGCTAAAAGTGGCGGAGCCGACCGGCCGGATCAGCTCCGCCGGGTTGCGCTTACAGAGGCCACATCGCCGTGCCGAACGGAACGACGGCGTCGGCTTGCATCATTTCAACGGCGGCTTCATGGGTTGGCGCTTCAAACCATTCGTCCAATTGCAGTTCGGTTTCCAAGTCTTTGTCCAGTGCTTGCATAGTGAATCTCCTAGATGACTTTTACGGAAAGTTGCGGGCAATCCGGTGAGTGAAAGCTGACCGCATGAGGCCCCGCAAGGCTTGCCGGCACGATGCCCGGGCAAGTCGCTAAAACCTAGTCGACGGTTTTTTGGAATGCAAAAAATAATTTTATTTTTTTGAGATGAACTTTTTGTTCTATTTCTCGTGATTTTTTTTGCTTATTTGAAACAGTTACCTGGGAGGTTTATTCGTTAGGAAGCTTTCTACCGTCAATTTCCAGACGGCCTACAGAAAATTCCTACATGGAAAAAATGTGTTACGCATCGTAAAGAAATATTTACGGAAACTGCCGACTCACTCGATCTGAAATCTGGCATTCCACGAATGTAAGAAAAAGCTTCCATCGGCGCTGTCAAATGTGGCGCTCCTCGGTTCCCGACGGCTTGTTTCAAGGCCGTGGGAAGGGTGAGATGCGCGGCATGCCTTGTGATGGTGTCTGGCAGCGGGAGGTCGGCGGTGTACAATGCGCCGCGTTTTACTGTGACCCTTCGCGTACCCACGCATCTTCAAGGTTATCCGCCTTGCTCATTCCGCCACGCCACAAGCGTGTCGGGTTCGATTTCGTCACAGATAAAAACAAACAGGTGACGCATGACCGTAAAAACGCTGAATTCCTGGTACCTGCGCTGGGGTTTGATTGGCGCTGCTTGAGATCTGATTCGAGCGGCAACGCCTGACGACCATTATCAAACCTTGCGTGAGACCCTTCCCATGAGTGGACAAAACTCGCATTCAGGCGAGCTTAAGCGCGGCCTGAAAAATCGACATATTCAATTGATCGCCCTCGGCGGCGCGATCGGTACCGGCCTTTTCCTGGGGTCGGCGGGGGTGCTGAAGTCAGCCGGCCCGTCGATGATCCTGGGCTACGCCATCTGCGGCTTCATCGCCTTCATGATCATGCGCCAGTTGGGCGAAATGATCGTCGAAGAGCCGGTGGCCGGTTCTTTCAGCCACTTTGCCCACAAGTACTGGGGCGGTTTCGCCGGGTTCCTGTCGGGTTGGAATTGCTGGATTCTGTATATCCTGGTGGGCATGTCCGAGCTGACAGCTGTGGGCAAGTACATCCATTACTGGGCACCTGACATCCCGAGCTGGGTCTCGGCGGCGGCTTTTTTCATCCTGATCAACGCCATCAACCTGGCCAATGTAAAGGTCTTCGGTGAAGCCGAGTTCTGGTTCGCGATCATCAAAGTCGTGGCGATTGTCGGCATGATCGCCTTGGGCAGCTACCTGCTGGTCAGTGGCCACGGCGGCCCGCAGGCTTCGTTGACCAACCTGTGGTCCCACGGTGGGTTCTTCCCCAACGGCGTGAGCGGCCTGGTGATGGCGATGGCGATCATCATGTTCTCCTTTGGCGGCCTGGAAATGCTCGGTTTTACCGCTGCCGAGGCTGACAAGCCGAAAACCGTGATCCCCAAGGCCATCAACCAGGTGATCTACCGGATCCTGATTTTCTACATCGGTGCCCTGGTGGTGCTGTTGTCCCTGACGCCTTGGGACAGCCTGCTGACCACACTCAATGCCTCCGGTGATGCCTACAGCGGCAGTCCGTTCGTGCAGGTGTTCTCGATGCTGGGTAGCAACACGGCGGCGCACATTCTCAACTTCGTGGTGCTGACCGCCGCGCTGTCGGTGTACAACAGTGGTACCTACTGCAACAGCCGCATGCTGCTGGGCATGGCCGAGCAGGGCGATGCGCCCAAGGCCCTGGCCCGTATCGATAAGCGTGGCGTGCCGGTGCGTTCGATCCTCGCCTCGGCGGCGGTGACGCTGGTCGCGGTACTGTTGAACTATCTGATCCCGCAGCATGCGCTGGAACTGCTCATGTCGCTGGTGGTCGCGACCCTGGTGATCAACTGGGCGATGATCAGCTACTCGCATTTCAAGTTCCGCCAGCACATGAACCAGACTCGCCAGGTGCCGCTGTTCAAGGCGCTGTGGTACCCCTACGGCAACTACATCTGCCTGGCGTTCGTGGTGTTCATCCTGGGCGTAATGCTGTTGATCCCCGGCATCCAGGTTTCGGTGTACGCGATTCCGGTGTGGCTGGTGTTCATGTGGGTGTGCTATGTGATCAAGAACAAGCGCAGTGCCCAGCATGGATTGACTGTGGCGGCTGCCAAGTAGGCTTTCCTGAAATACCCCAAACCCGGCTGAATGCCGGGTTTGTTTTTTCTGATTCACCCTCTGCGAGCCTGCTCGCGATGGCGTCGGGTCAGAAGCGTCAATGGTGGCTGGCACACCGCAATCGCGAGCAGGCTCGCTCCCACAGGGATTGAGCGTTGTCCCTGGGATTCGGGGTATTCTGTGGGGCCTGATACCGGACACTTTTCATGCTGGCGATTTCCAACAACGTGCACATCCCCGATGCCGAGATCGAGCTGACGGCCATCCGCGCCCAGGGCGCCGGGGGGCAGAACGTCAACAAGGTCTCCAGCGCCGTGCACCTGCGCTTCGACATCCCGGCTTCGTCATTGCCCGAGTTCTACAAGGAGCGGCTGCTGGCCCTGCGTGACAGCCGCATTACCAGCGACGGCGTGTTGATCATCAAGGCCCAGCAATACCGGACACAGGAGCAGAACCGGGCCGATGCACTGGAACGCCTGGTCGAACTGATCCTCAGTGCCACCAAGGTCGAGAAGAAGCGCCGCCCGACCAAACCGACCCTGGGGTCGAAGACGCGTCGCCTGGAATCCAAGAGCAAGCGTGGCTCGATCAAGGCCGGGCGGGGCAAGGTAGACTTCTAGTGGCCTGTGTGGCTAATTCGCGTACTCGAATTAACCGTACAGGCCACTAGCTTCTGCTCCGTTCCTCGCGATACCTCGGCGCCTGCCGGTACAGGTAGATGCTCAACCCCAAGCCGCCGAGCGCTGCCAAGGCCGCGAACAGGAAGATCGAGGCAAAGCCAAACCCTGCCGCAATCGCACCGGCCAACGGTCCGGTGATCCCCAGCGACAAATCAATGAACAGCGAATAGGCGCCCACCGCCGCCCCACGGCTGGAAGCCGGCACCAGGTTGACGGCCTCGACACCCAGTGCCGGAAATACCAGCGAAAAACCAAAGCCACTCAACGCTGCGCCCGCCAATGCCCACTGCGCATCCGGTGCCAGCCATAAGAGCAACAAGCCAAGGGTTTCCACCGACAGGCAGGCAATCGCGACCCGAAAGCCCCCCAGGCGATTGATCAGATTGCCGAACAGCAAGCGCGCGCCGATGAAGCAGGCACCGAACAGGCTCAGGCACAGCACCGCGTTGTCCCAATGCCGGGTCGCGTAGTACAGGGTAATGAAGGTGGCGATGGTGCCGAAACCGATAGAGCCCAGAGCCAGGCCGCAGCCATGGGGCAGGACGCGCCCCAGCACATGCATGAACGGCAGGCGTTCGCCGACGACGATGGGCGCGGCGGTTTTCGGCCACGCCAGCGCCACCCCCAGCACGGCCAGCAGGATGATGCTGACGCCCATGCTCCACAATCCCAGGGACTTGACCAGCCACACCCCCAGCGGCGCGCCAATCGCCAGCGCGCCGTAACTGGCAATGCCGTTCCAGGAAATCACCTTGGCCGTATTCGCTGCGCCGACCCGGCCAATGCCCCAGCCAATCGAGCCCGAACCCACCAGGCTTTCCGCGCTGCCCAGCACCAGGCGACCGATCAGCAGGCTGATCAGGCTCAGGGTCGGCAGGTCATGAGTCCAGGCGGACGCCAGCATGAACACACCGCTCAACCCACATCCGGCGAGGCCGAAGATGACGGCGCGCTTGCTGCCCAGGTTGTCGATGATCTTGCCCGCGTAAGGGCGGCTGAGGAGGGTGGCCAGGTACTGGACGCTGATCACCAGCCCGGCGATTACCGCGCCAAAACCCAATTCGCCATGGACGAACCCGGGCAGCACGGCCAGGGGGATGCCGATATTCAAATAGCCAATGAAGGTAAAGAGAACGATGGAAACGACTTGCAGCGTGACCGCCAGGGGGCGCTGAGAATCTGACATGGGAGAAGGTCCACGGAGCAGCAGGATAGATAGGCTGCTTATGATAACGGCGCGCGTGGGGGGGAAGAGCAGAAAAGTAAAACTATTTGCCTGTCAGCCGTCGTTTTGCCCGGCGACCAGGTGCGTGGTGATCAGCGCAGCGAGGGCATTCTCTTCAGTACCGAAACGGGCCAGCAGCGCGGCCTGTTTCTCTGGCGAAAGGCGCGTCCAGATCTCGACCATTTTTTCAGTGGTGCCGATCAGCACACTGGCCTGGGCTTCGCTGAAGGTAGGGGTGTCATCGGTCATGGTACGGGGCTCGGGGATTCAGGCAGTGTGGAAAGCGCATCTTAGCGCTTTCCACACGGTCTGGTGGTGCTGATGGATCAGTCTTCGCTGTCGGCCTGATGGCGTTCAGTAGCTTCTTTGGGCTCGGGTTGCCGGGCGTCTGGTTGCCCTCCGGCCTGTAGCGTGGTCGTCTGCTCAGTGTCGTGCAGGCTTGGGAAGGGGAGATTAGGAATCTCGTGCATATCGCGCTCCTCGCAAAGTCTGTTGGTAGATCTGGTAGATCCTCGCTTTCATAAAGCCTGAGCAGGATACCGCAGGAGAGATGACAAACAGACTTTTAAATCCTGCTGTACCGACAGATGGGGTTGTCTGGACAGGTCCAGGCAACCCCATCGATTGCCCTCCAAGGACCGTCGACAATCGGATCAGCGGCGCTCGCGAAGGCTCAAGAACGGGGCCGGCCGGCCGATGCCAAAGACAGTATTCCCACATGCATGCCGTGACGTTTAAGTGAGACATGGACGGTCTGGACGTACTGGGCCGTGGGCCTGGCTTTATTATTCCCGGAG
The DNA here is from genome assembly GCF_001269905.1 of Pseudomonas corrugata. Lineage (GTDB taxonomy): Bacteria > Pseudomonadota > Gammaproteobacteria > Pseudomonadales > Pseudomonadaceae > Aquipseudomonas > Aquipseudomonas corrugata. Next base: position 450,260 of record NZ_LHVK01000008.1, read on the forward strand.
ATTCCGTTCCATGCTCCTGCAAAAATCCCTGAGAGCTCAGATCCTTGCCCTGTTGGGTGGCAGTCTGTTGGCGATGCTGCTGATCGCCCTGGCGTCCTTTCATTTCCTTTCCAATGGCCTGCAGGACTATCGGCGCCTGATCGATGGGCCCTTGCACGCCTCGCAGTTGGTCGATGAAGCCAACCTGCAATTCAAGGTGCAGGTCCAGGAGTGGAAGAACGTCCTGCTGCGCGGCAAGCAACCGGCGGAGCTGGAGAAATATTGGAAGCAGTTCGAGGAGCGCCAGCGCGAGGTCCAGGGCATCCTGGGTGAATTGATGGCGCGCGAAGAAGGTGTCCCGGCGAGCCTCAAAACGCGTATCGAGCAATTGCGCAACGAACACCTGCAACTGGGTGCGGCCTATCAGAGAGGGCGTGAAGCGTTTGTGGCGGCAGGTGGCGATGCTGCGGCGGGCGATGCGGCCGTCAAGGGTGTGGACCGTGCGGCCAGTGAGCAAATGAGCGAGCTGGTGGTCGAGTTGCACAAGCTGGGCAACGAGCAATCGCAGCAGATCAGCGCCGGTGCTGATCGCACGATTCTGTCGGGGATCGCGGTCATGCTGCTGTCGGGCCTGGTGATTGGTCTGCTCAGCCTGTGGCTGGTCAATCGCAACCTGGTGCAGCCGATCCGCAGCCTGATCGAGTATGTCACCCAATTGAGCCATGGGCGTTTCGCTGATCGGGTGGTGAGCAATCGCCGGGACGAATTGGGTGACCTGGCCCTGGCGGCCAATACCCTGCGTGACTTTCTGGCCGAGACTTTCACCCGCCTGCAACGTAGCACCACGGAACTGGACAGCGCCAGCGGTGAGCTCAATGCCATCGCCAGCCTGATGAGCCAGGGCACCAACGAGCAGTTCGAGCGCACCGACCAGGTGGCGACAGCGATGAACGAAATGTCCGCCACGGCCCAGGAAGTCGCTCGCCATGCGGCCGAGGCGGCGCGTGCGGCCGACGATGCCGACCAGTCGGCCCAACAGGGCGAGCAGGTCATGCAGGGAACCATCCATACCATCACCCGGATGCGTGGTGAAATCGCTGACACGGCCACGGTCATCCGTCGACTGGAAACTGACAGCGGACGCATCGGCAAGGTGCTGGAGGTCATCCGCGGGATCGCCGAGCAGACCAATCTGTTGGCCCTCAACGCCGCCATCGAAGCGGCTCGTGCCGGTGAGGCCGGACGCGGTTTCGCAGTGGTTGCCGATGAGGTGCGCAGCCTGGCCCAGCGCACGGCCTCGTCCATTACCGAGATCAACCAGATCATTCAGACCGTGCAAACCGGCGCGGTGGATGCGGCCCAGGCCATCGAAAGCGGGCAGTCGCGCAGCGAAGAGAGCGTAGAGCAGGTGACCCAGGCCGGTGCCATGCTCGAACGCATTACCCTGGCCGTCGAGGCGATCCGCGACATGAACCGCCAGATCGCCACGGCGGCGGAAGAACAGACGTCGGTGGCCGAAGACATTTCGCGCAACCTGACCGAAATCACCTGCATCGCCAGCACCAATCTGGGCAACGTGCAACGCACCGAAGCGGCTAGTCGAGACTTGCAGGGCCTGTCGGGGCAGTTGAATGAAGTGACGGCGCGGTTGAGTGCCTGACGGTTCGGCCAGCCTATGGCTGGCCCTCGCTACAGGTGGTCTTGCTGTGGACGAATAGTCGCGCGCCCGGCCTCAATAATCGCGTCGCTTGCGAAATGCCCAGCGACCAGCGATCAGGGTGAATGTCGCCACCAGTGCCACGAGGATCCAGAAGCCTTCCGGGTCAGTGGCCAATGGCACGCCGCCGACGTTCATGCCAAAGAAACCGGCGATGATATTGATGGGCAAGGCCAGTACCGTGACCACCGTCAGGGTGAACAAGGTGCGGTTGGTCTGTTCGTTGAGATTGGCGGCTATTTCTTCCTGCAGCAGCTTGATCCGCTCGCCCAGCGCAGTGAGGTCGTTGATGATCAGGGCGAATTCCTCAGTGGATTTGCGCAGCTCTTTGACGTCTTCCTTCTGCAACCATTGTGGCGGCCGGTTGAGCAGGCGCAGTAATGAGCCTGGCTCCAGTGCCAACAGGCGCTGAAGGCGCACCAGCACTCGGCGTTGGGCACCGAGTTCGGCGCGGTTGGTAGACAGTCGCGAAGAGAGCAACTGATCCTCGATCTGGTCGACGCTGAGGCTGGTCTTGCGCACGATCTGGGTCAGCACTTCGCCTTGGTCGCGCAGCAGGTGCACGAGCAATTCCAATGGCGAGCGAAAGCATTCACCGGCCTTGACCGATGAGCGCAGCTTGTCGACCGAGTGCAGGGGTTGCAGCCGTGCGCTGACAATCAATCGACTGTGGACGCAGACCCATAAGGTGGAGACGTCCGAAGACACCATGTTGCTCAGGTCGAACACGACATCGTTCACCACCGCCAGCAGTGCCGAGTCCACATGCTCGATGCGGGTCGAACGCGAGCCTTCGTGCAAGGCTTCGAAGAACTCCTGTGGCAAGGCCAGCTGACTGTTCATCCAGCGCTCGCAGGCGGCATGGGCCAGATTCAAGTGGAGCCAGAGAAATTCATCTTCATCTTGCGGTTGTTGCAGGCGTCGCAAGGCCTGGGCTGAATCGAGCTCCTGTCCACGCTCGCCAGGACGGAAACGAAACCCGTAAAGCAGGCCGAACAGGTCCGGATCGCGGTGGCTTTGATCGATGCTGTGGTTCATGAAGGCTCGCTGGCGGGAAGTGCCTGTCGCTGCTACAGGTTCACTTGAGTGGCATCATCGCAAGCTTTCTTGATGGTTTTGTGACAGTTGTGGTGATCGGAGGGTTTCTTCCAGGCAAAAAAGAGCCGCGCAACGGGAAGTTGCGCGGCTCTTTTTTGGCCGATGAATCAAGTATCCTGCTTGTTGCTCAGGACTTTACCGGTGGTGGCGTCGAAGTCGACATCGAACTCTTTGCCGTCGGCGGTCTTCAGTTCAACTTCATATTCATAACCGTTGAAGTGATTGTCCAGGTCGGTATCGGTGATGGTCGCGCCTGGGTGTAACTTCAGGGCTTCTGCGTTCATCGACTCAAGGGACTTTATCTTGCCTTCCTTGACCAACTGGGGAATCTGGTCGATCCGCACGTCGGCTTGGGCCAGGCCGGCGGTAAGGGGCAAGACAGCGGCGGTGAACAGGGCAGTCAACGTTTTCATAAGGTCTTTCCTTGGGTGTGTCGTTTAAGTGGGACCAGGTTAACCGTGGCAACTTAATTCACCCTTAATTCGAAAAACCTTTGCGCGGGACTGCTGAAGCAAGGTTCGTTGGGACAAGAACAGTGAACGCCTGTGGGAGCAAAGCTTGCTCGCGACGAACGATAATGCGGTTGTACTGAAACCGCACCGCCCGTATCGCGAGCAAGCTTTGCTCCCACAGTTGATCAGTAACCGTTCTTTTCCAGCAACTGCGTCACACTGCCAGTTTCGGGACGCTTGAAGTACTTGAGCAATTCACTGGCCCGGTTGGTGAAAATGCCATCCACGCCGGCATCCATCACTTTCTTGAAGTCCACCGGCTCATCCACCGTGTAGACATGCACCAGCAAACCCTGGTCGTGGGTGTATTGGTTCATCCATGGCTGCACCAGGTCCGCATAACTCTGGCTGCCGCCGTGGGTCAGTGCGGCGGACGGTCCGGTGCCGATGGCGCCCTGGGCCTTGGCGTACTGGACCCATTTCTCGAACTCGGCGCGGTCCTTGGGTTCTTGCCTGGCGTAGTAGGCCGCCTTGTCGGTTTCACCGGACTCGGCAAATGTCACCTTGGACTTGGGTTCGATGTTGCCTTCGCCCACCCACAGCAGCAGGACCTTTGGTACTTTCGGCATTTCCTTGTGCAGCAGTTCGAGACTGCTTTTCTCGAAGGTCTGCAAGACCACTTTGCCTTTGCCTTGGCCTACGCCGGTAGCACTTTTGGCGAGCTTGGAACCGGCCGGACTCAGCCAGCCGCGGTCCTGCAATTTATCCTTCAGGTCGCGTTCGATGCCGGGGAACAGTTTCGGCTCCTTGGTTTCGATGTACAGCCCCGGCTTGTGCTGCGGATTACTCTCGGCAATGTCGATGACTTCATCGAGGGTCAGGATCTTCAGCCCCGCGAACCCAGGACGCGCGCGCTCCGGGTAGGCGGTGTTGAACCAGCTGCCAGCATCGAGGGTCTTGAGTTCGGCCATGGTGAATGCGTTGGCGCTGCTGTCCTTGCGCTCGGGGAACTTGGCGGCGACGTCCGTGGTGCGCAGCAGGCTGTCATCATGCAGCACGAACAACACGCCGTCCTTGCTGCGTTGCAGGTCGAGCTCCAGGTAATCGGCACCGAGGTCGCGAGCCAGCTTGTAGGACGCTGCGGTGGATTCCGGTGCATCGAACGAAGCACCTCGGTGCGCGATCACCGCCGGCTGGGGAATACCTTGGCGGGTGGCCAAGGCCTTGGGATTCGGCGCCTCGGCGGCCTGAGTCTGACCGAAGCCGAGCAACAGGCTCAGTAACAACGCGCTACGGGTAAAGGTGACAGGCATGCTCGAGATCCTTTCGTCGTTGTGCAAAACCTATCTTTTAACAACTGAACGCTCTGAGCGCTATCGCCAAACCGACATAAACCTATGGGAACGGATTTTTCCCACGTCTTTCCAGGCAGGTTTGCAGTACCCTTGGCAATAGCAGTTTCCCCGACAGAGGGAAACCTGAACCAGCATTCGCATGCCCTGCGTGTAAACCATCGATCAGACGTCCTGCGGGACGCATCCATGAGGTTTACCATGCGCACCACTTCAACCTTCATCTGCCAGGCCGCCGACCAACTTAGAGGCTTTGTCGGCCTGAACCGCAAGAGCGGCCAGTACATCGTGCGCTTCAGCGAAGACGCCTTTGGCATGGACGTGGCCGACGACGGCATCATCCCCACCTGCGAATTCGTCTGGGTACCTGTCACGGACGGCACCATGACCCTCAAGCGTGAGCGGATCCAGCTGCTGCTGGATCAGAACATCGACGATCGCATCAACCTCACCGAACCGTTGCGGGTATACATGGCACGCAGCGACCTGCCGGAAATCCTGGCGATGCGGCAGTTGGTAAAAGGATGATCCCCGCCGCACATCCCTGTAGGAGCGGCCACACTCAGCATGGATGCAAGCAGACCCACCGCTATCGCGAGCAGGCTCGCTCCCACGAGGATTTGTGGTGGCTGTCAGGGTTGGCGTCGGAACGCGTAATCCCGTTCGACCTTGCACACCCGTGTATGACAATGGGCATACCAGGTAGAACGGCCACGCTCGCGGACGGCACGGTGTTCGGGGTGCTGCTTCCAGGCCAGGATTGCCGCCTCGCTGCTCCAGTACGATACGGTAATACCCAGACCATCTTCACCCCGTGCCGATTCGATGCCGAGAAATCCTGGTTGCTCTCTCGCCAGTGTCACCATGCGTTCGGCAGCTTCGGCGTAACCCTTGTCCCCCTCGGTACGCAGGGTGGTGAAAATCACGGCGTAATACTGACCGTTCATGGCATCTCCCTCGCACATGCCTGGACAAAGGCCTTGACCAGCGGCGGCACACGATCTTCCAGTGCTGCGCGTTCGGGCTGGAACAGGGTTGCGACGAAGAACGGATGATCCCGCAGTTCCACGGCCCGCAGCTCGCCCGCGGAGTCCCGGGCCACGGCATGCAGGCGGCCGCTCAGCAAATCCCGCTCAAATGCTGGATTGACGCCAAAGCGGCACCGATAGCCTTCGAACACTGTCCGGCGGCCATAGGCTTCGGCAATCAACGACTGCGCATCAAGCTGAAGGCTGTCGATGGTTTCGACCAATGCACAGCTCAGTGGCGTCAGCAACGCCCGTTCTGCACCGGGGGAGGTTTCGCCGTGGGCGGCATCGGTCCAGCCCATCACGTGACGCGCGTACTCCAGCACGGCATGCTGAAACCCACCGCAGGTACCCAGGAACGGACGACGTTGTTCGCGGGCAAAGCGAATGGCGTGCAAGGCGCCGTTTTCGTCTCGGTAGGGGCTGCCGGGTACGCACCAGATGCCGTCGAAGTCGTTCAGAGAGGTGTCGTCGGCGATCAGATCCGTCGCCAACCATTGAAAGCTGACGCCCTGGCCGGATTGCCTGCTGACCAGGTCAAGTGCAATGGGAATAGCCCGATGGGCCGTTATTTGCGGGTCGTGGTCGCCGATCAGGGCGATGTGCAAAGGACGCTGGGTTTCCATGGAGAGCTCGCCGCTTGTTGATTGCTGGCAGCCACTATAGATTGGCGTTCACGCACTCAATATTGGCGTTTATCCAAGTGTTCAATGCACCGGCGCACTATCGTCTGGATTATCCCGATCTCTCTCTGATCCTGGCGTTGGTCCGTGGCGGCTCTCTGGCTCGGGCTGCGCGCTTGCTTGATGTGGATGTGTCCACGGTATTCCGCTCGGTACGCCGGCTCGAGGCGGCCCTGGGCCAACCCTTGTTCGAGAAAAGCCGTGCCGGGTATTTGCCCACGAGTCTGGCCCAGACGCTGTCCGAACAGGCCGAGCGTGCCGAGCAGGCCCTGGAGGCTGCACGTATCGGTGTGGAGCAGGGCGGTGAGGTTGTCACTGGCACTGTACGCCTGACCTGCACCGACTCTGTCCTGCAAGCGTTGCTGCTGCCCGCACTGGCGCGGTTCATGCCGGCCTATCCAGCATTGGTCCTCGAGTTGAGCACCTCGAACGACTTCGCCAATCTGAGTCGCCGCGATGCCGACATTGCCTTGCGCCTGACCCGCACACCGCCGGAACATCTGGTGGGCCGCCACTTGGGCGATGTCGTCTACCGAGTCTGCGCCAGTCCGACCTACCTGCCTTCGGCGAATAGGGATGACCTGGCGTCCCTGACCTGGATCGCACCGGACGACTTCCTCCCCGATCACCCCACCGTGGCGTGGCGGCGACAGCATCTACCCGGCGTGATGCCTGCCTATCGCTGCAACAGCATGCTCTCTGTCGCCGAGTTGGCGCGGGCCGGTTTGGGTGTTGCCGCGTTGCCTGATTTTCTGATCGGTAAGGGCCAGGGCCTGATCCCCTTCGGCGAACCGCTGGAGGGCTATGACACAGCACTCTGGCTTCTGACACGACCAGACTGCCGCGCCTTGCGTTCGGTAGTGACACTGTTCGACGAGTTGGGGCGAAATCTGCGGCAGAGCTGATGTTTAACGAGCGCAGCGTTGATAGAGGATAATCGCCCAACGGTTATAGTGCCTTCAGCAACAGCCCTTGGCGGAGAACATCACGATGGCGACCCCTTACCACCCCAGCCCCGCAACGCCGGTTGATCACTTGCGTTTTCATCGCCCTCACGCGCATCTGGGACCCACCTTCGGGAATGATCGCTTTGCATTGCGAGCGGAGGCGTTCGCGCGTTTTTTCGGCACTCCGATGTTCCTCGGCGCGCAAACCTTGATTGTGCTGATCTGGATAGGCTTGAACCTGTCGGGTGTCGTTCATTTCGATGCCTACCCGTTCATCTTGCTGAACCTGGCGTTCAGCCTGCAGTCGGCCTACGCCGCCCCGCTGATCCTGCTGGCGCAAACCCGCCAGGCCGCTCGGGACAAAGCCCAAGCGGAAGCCGATGCACAACATCGCGAAGCCCTTGCCATTGCCAACAGCGAGCGTCAGGCCCAGGCGGCGCACAATACGGCGCAGTTGCTCGAATTGCTGGAACAGAACACCCGTCTGACAGAAATGACCAAGGCACTGACCGAGCGTATCGACAGCCTGACCACCGAAATGCACCAGAAATTTGTGAACACGCCCGCGGGGCATTAATCCTCATTCCGCGTTCGTAGCGGGGCGCTCAAGCCTGGTAGCAAATCAGGAACATGTCGAGAGCCGACTCGATCACCTGCACTTGTTCATCCAGGGTCAGGCTCGGCTGCCCCATGGAGATCTGTGGCCAGAAGGCGAAAGTCTTGATCAACCCGTGCATTTGCTGGGCAGCGAATTGCGGCTCCACGGGCTTCAGCCGGCCATCGACCTGGGCTTGGCGAATCCAGGTGGTGAGGCCTTCTTCACGTTGGCCCATACGTGAAACCATGTCCTGGGCCCGTTCGGGAGAATGTATGGTCGCGGCGATGGCGATACGCGCCAGATCGAGGAAGTTCTCGTCCGACATCATCCGCAGCTTGGCTTGCAGCAACCGACCCAACTGCTCACGCAAAGGCTCCAACGGGTTGTAGGCCATTTCTTGTTCAGCAGTGATGCTGTTCCATAGCCGATTCAGGATTTCAGCGAACAACTCCTCCTTGCTGGGAAAGTGGTTGTACACCGTACGCTTCGACACACCGGCGGTCGCTGCGATCTTGTCCATGCTGGTGATCTCGAAACCGCTGCTGCGGAACTCGGCAATCGCGGCCTGGAGAATGGCTTCGCGTTTCCGTTCGGTGAGGCGCTGCGGTACGGTCATGGGCATCCGTCGGTTGAGGAAAGGGGAGTTACACTTGGTAGTTTACTTGCTCCCGGGATTCATGCAATCTAGAAACTACACCGAGTGGTGTAGATTTAGCGTGAGGGCTGAGCGTAAACGTCGCAGCCACAAATGTCCCGCAACGGCGAAGCACAATGCCGGCGACGCCCTTGGAGTTATCGCATATGAGTAATTCTGCTTCCTCGACCGACAGCGCAGCTGCCAATGCTGCCTCCCGACACGAACAAGGGAAGTATCGCAATCACGCCCATACCCCGCGAGAAGGGTTCGGCCAGATACTGCGTATCATCTGGAACATGCTGCTCCACAAACCGCGCACCACCCGTCCGGCGGGCGCCATCACCGTCCAACCGCTGACACGCGCCGAGCTGCTGGCAGCACCGAACCACAGTGTGTTCCGTCTCGGCCATTCTACGGTTCTACTCAAGCTGCGCGACAAATTCTGGATCACCGACCCGGTTTTCTCCGACCGTGCGTCGCCGGTGCAATGGGCCGGTCCCAAGCGTTTCCATCAGCCACCCATCAGTCTGGAAGACCTGCCGCCGATCGAAGCGGTGATTCTTTCCCATGACCATTACGATCACCTTGATTACCAGGCCATCCTCAAGCTTGCCGCCAAGACCCGGCACTTCCTGACACCCCTTGGCGTGGGCGACACCCTGGTCAAATGGGGCATCGAAGCCAGCAAGGTACGTCAGCTGGATTGGTGGCAGGGTACCGAAGTGGATGGTATCGAGTTCATTGCCACCCCATCGCAGCATTTTTCCGGTCGCGGTGTGTTCGATGGCAACAGCACGCTATGGGCGTCATGGGTAATGATCAATGGCGGCACGCGGATCTTCTTCAGCGGTGACACCGGTTATTTCGACGGTTTCAAGCGCATCGGCGAGCGATACGGCCCCTTTGATCTCACGCTGATGGAAACCGGCGCCTATAACGTCGATTGGCCCCACGTCCACATGCAGCCGGAGCAGACTCTCCAGGCGCATATCGACCTCAGGGGCCGTTGGCTGCTGCCGATTCACAATGGCACGTTCGACCTGGCGATGCATGCCTGGTTTGAACCCTTCGACCGCATCCTGGACTTGGCCTGGGAGCGCAATGTGTCCATCACCACGCCGCAAATGGGCGAAGCCTTCACCCTGACCCATCCGAATCGCGGCTATGCCTGGTGGTTGGATGTAGAGACCTCTATCTATCAGAACCAGACTGGCGCGGCCTGATACCTGATGCAACGATCCGGTTATTCGATCATCGCGTAGTCGGGCCGTCCCGCCGGATCCGGCGTGGCGCCCTTGATGTTCATGCCACGCCCCGGTGCAAAGCCGGGGAAGAACACCAGGCCTTCGGCTTCAAGGCAGAACGCGAGCGCCAGGCGTGTCACATCGAGCAACTCGCCTCCCGCTTCGAAGCGCCGGATAGCCTTGACCGAAACCCCGGACTGCCGGGACAGTTCCTCGACGCTCCAGCCGAGCATGGCTCGGGCCTGTGCGCTGTGGGCAGGAGTGAATTGATAGACAGCGATGCGTTCCAGGGTGGTTTTGATTGCGAGAGAGGCCATGGGATACTCCAAAGCAGTGGATTCAAAAATACTGTGTTTTTGTACAGTTGTTTTGAGGCCGGATCAATCTCATTTTTTTGATGGGTGACCAGTGGCCTGCTCCAGCCAAGCGCTCGGTGTACCCTGGTGTCTAGCGAAGGAGGGTGGTATGTCGATTCCCGACAGTGACTGGAAAAATTACAATGAGCTTTACAAGCTGGCACTGGACCGCTTCTGCCAAGGGGTTCTTGCTGATGCCCAGACGATCGCTCAGAACGAAACTCTATCGGCCCACGCTCGATACGCAACGCTGTATGGCCTCATACGCAATCGAGACAAGGACCTGGCGATGGCCTTCAACGGACGTCGACGCAAAGAAGTTTCGCTATCTTTGAGGCTGATGGTCGCCTATGACCTGCTGAGCGATCAGGAGCTGATGGTTCTGAGCGACGAGTTACGAGAACGGATTTCCGACGCTGTTCGTCAGCCCTATGAAATCGAATGGGTCACAGACGCTTAGTCCTTTTCAAGCAGAGAACAGCATGTTGATCTTCAATTGCACCGAAGCGGCTTGTAACTTCTTTAGCCGCGTGCACAAAGGCAAGAAAATCACTCCCATGGAGAAGCCACCGTCACCCGTTATCGAGGACGATGAGGTGGTTGAATTCGCCGAACAGTGGCTGGTCCATGCCATCACTGTGCAACGCAAGCACGTATTGTTCGTCATCCACGTGCATACACGTTATTGCATGATCTTCGCTGACGCCAAAAAAGCTGACGTGGAAGGTTTTATTCATCGGTTTTCCGAGCGTTGGATCAATGGCTTGATGCGCCACGCCGGGCAATATGACCTTTTGCACTGGATCGATGACGAGCCAATGATGGCCCGCTTCCAGGAAAGTTGTCATGAGTACGTTTTTTACAAGCGCGGCCATCGCGGTGCGCAAAAGCACATCAACGAAATCTCCTGGGTTTTCGAGGACTGCGCCGCAGAGTGGGGAACGTTGCCTTCTGATGAATTCTCCGCAGGCCGCTTTGATGGTGATATGAACAACACGCCGAGAAGCAGCAAGGGGCACAAGGACTATTACTTCCCCGATGAGGAAATGATCATTCACTGGTTGCGGCGTTATGGTGGCCTGGATGAGCCCAGCCTCCAGAAAGCCCGTGAACGACGTATGGAAGTGAAACGGGAAATGTGGGCATTCGAGCGGCAACTTGCCCAAGGTGCACTATGAACAGAAATACCGACGCGTGCAGGGTTGCTGTCAGCCCAAGGCGAGATCAACTATCGGCCAACCCCGGCGCTTCACGAATGATGAAGTGATCCAGGTTCTCGATCTGGGCACTGAACACCCCGAACGTCTGTTCGGGGTTTTTCTTGCTCGGTACCTGCTTCAGCTCCGGCGTCACGCCATAGAAGAAGCAGTACAGATCCCGCTCGCTCTCGGCGGCATGCTTGATCTCTTCCAGAAACGCTTTGCGCTTACGGTACTGATCGATCAGCTTCTTGCTCAGGTAAACGTTGACCGAATAGGGCCGTTTCTTCGCCTCGCCCGGTAACTTGACCCAGACCTTTTGCTCGAAGTCGACGCGAAAGCTGGCGCTGTGATAATCCTCGATCTTCTTGATCTTGCCCCAGTAGATCAGCCCCTTGTTGTCCAGCAGGTATTCGATCTTCTTGAAGAACGACGCATAGGGCGCCGTGTGCTCGCCAATCTTCAGCGGCATGCGCTTGAGCAGGTCCTTGTCCGCGTAATTCGACACAAAGCATTCCACCGGATGAGCGAAGACACTGGTCTTGTCCGGTGCCGAGTCGCGGCTCGTATGCTCGACATGACGGGCAGTTGAAGGCGCTCGCTCTTCGCCCATCACGTCCGCCGCCACCGCCGGGCTGGAAGGCTTGCGCACATACTCACGCCGGGTCAGTAACAGCTCTGAAGGAAAGTTTTCCTCCCGGCCGTCATCCGCTTCCGCAGCGTCCACCTCCAGGCCGGTTATCGGAGTTTTCAGGCTGGCATAAGGACAACCCTCGACATGCCGCGTGCTGGGAATGTTCTTGAAATGCGGCGTGCGCACGTAATTCACATTCTTGGCGTTGAACGTGCCCAGCACATTCGTCGTATCGAACGCCGCCCGACAGGCATCGTTGGGGCATTGGAATTGTTCCTTCGCCGAATCGAAATCCACCGTCTCGTCGAAGTTCAAATCGCGCACGTCATAGATCGACAGCTTGTCGTCGAGGCTGCGGCAGTAGGCGAGGTCGAATTTCATGGCGGGCTCGGGTCCTTGAGTGGGGGAGGGTATTAATAGCGGGAGACGGGGCGGGTTGCACTGAATGTTTTCAATGCATTACAAAATCGCAGCTATGGATCAGTCAATGCAGGGCATGTTTGATAGACAGTCTGCTTAACGCAGGCCCTGTGGCGAGGGGATTCATCCCCGCTGGGCTGCGAAGCAGCCCCAACACAGACAATTACAATCTGTCTGATACACCGAAATGCCTGGGTTTGGGGCCGCTTCGCAGCCCAGCGGGGATGAATCCCCTCGCCACAGAGTTCGATGGTGTGCTGACTGTTACGTTGGGCTTGAGACATCCCTTGGGCCCGATGCTCAGCTCTGAGCAGGCGGGATTTCAGCAGGCTCCTCGCCAATGCAGACCTCGTCGAACTCGCCCATGGTGGCCTCGTCGATAGCGCCGATTTTCAGCAGTGCTTCAGCCGAGCTGTGGATCGACTCGAAGGCCTCACTTTTAAACTCGTTAGCCATTAAATATCTCCAGTAGAAGTGGGACTGAAGCCCTGTCCTATCCCCGCTTTAACTAAATGTCGTCACTCAATGATCAGCCGCCCAACCCTCTCATACAACGACAGAGTAAACGCCTCTCGATCACTGGCAAGATGACACCGCCGATGGCAGTTCGGACACAACGCAACGGCGTTAGTAATACTGTCCGACCCTTGCTGCGCCAAATGCTTCACATGATGTACTTCAAGAAACGGTAACCCATCCACCTCGAACGGTGCCTTCTGGCCGCAACCTTCGCAGACACCTTTCGCCAACCCAGCAACCCACGCCCGAACCTTCGGATCCCGAACATAGGCCGTCGTAGTCGTGCTGACCTGCGGCGGATTGGGGTTCCCTGATGGCTCGACCTTGAGTCCTTTTTTTTGAAGCTTCGAGGCTCGGCTGATCAAAGTTCGTTGATCAAATGTCGGAGCAACTTCATCGGCGCCAGGTACTACCTTATTGGCGAGCACCTTGCGGATCCGTTGAGCCACACCCGCCCCGATGTTCTTGGCAGGCATGTAGCCGCTGATGCGCCGCAACCCCATCTGTTCCAACACCGCCGAGATATTTTGCATGCGGTATTCCACCGATGAGGCACTGCGCTTACTCAGCGGTCCATCACGTAAAAGCTGGTTCTCAACCGACTTCTTGAATGTCTGACCGCTTAACTCGCGGGCGAGCATCATCAGGTACGCATCGACCGACGCCTCAAGCTCGTCATCGCTCCAGCCACTTTTTTCAGTTGGTGTGTCCATGCAGCCGCCGAGGGTTGAAAACCCTCGGACGATACTGACTGGCCATTACCCTTGTCTATGAAAAATCCTACAGAAAAGGCGGAGACATTCCTTCGGAATGTTCCTAGGAAACTGAATGCCCAGACACATGAAATACCTCAAGCAATCTACGCCACCACGGCTTGATCGACCTCGCCCGGCCACGCGTTCGGTTGAGCAACAGACATGGCATGTCCCTAAGCCGAATCCAGCCGTCGTTTTGCCAATGGAGCAGACTCATGGACATTTCCGGCCAGTCCAAAACACTCAGCATTGGTCGGTTCGTATCGCTTGGCGCCTGCGCGTCTCGCAGTGCCGGCACCACCTGATGCGTCAGCCACTCCCGCAACAAGCGATTCCCCGGTGCGTAGTGGTAAACCAGCAGGGCATAGACACCAGATTCGCTTAGCATCAGTCGTTTTTCAGGCTGGCCGTGGTAGCGGATTAACAGAACGTGTCGTTGGTCTTCGTCCAGTTTGCTGACCATGCGGTCGTTCAGATGCACACCCATCAATCGCCCAAGGTCGCGAGCGCAGAACCAAGGTTGGTTTTCCAGGAGGAGGGCGTGAAGGTGGCGGTTGTGGCGGGTGAAAACCGACGGGATGTAGGCTTCATGCATAATCGATCTCCGAGGCATGTGGAGAACGAGATGGTTTCTTTTTGAGCATAACGACCTCTACGTATGGAGTTAGCGGCGTGAGCCCGACGTAGAGGATGTAAGAAGAAAAATCCCAACAAGCTTTTGCTTTGCAAAGAATGCATAGGTCCTTAGACCATACGCGGTTCTCTGTTCGGCGGTCAGCTACTACGTTGGGCGTTTCTTAGGCACCTGCGACTACGATAGGTAACGAGGTGACAAGGTGTCAATGCGGAACGATTCTGAGTTTTTCGTAGGGTAAAGGCAGTGTGTCTGTTCTAGCGTTAAACACGGTTGAATCTGCAAATGCAAAAAACCCCGTTTTCACGGGGTTTTTAGTTAAGCGTCAGCTGATAGGCCAGCTTGGGATTTTTCTCTCGACATCAATCCCAGCTAAGCGCACCACCGGTCTGATACTCAATCACCCGCGTCTCAAAGAAATTCTTCTCTTTCTTCAAGTCCATGATCTCGCTCATCCAAGGGAACGGGTTGGTGGTCCCTGGGTACTCTTCCTTCAACCCAATCTGCGACAGACGACGGTTCGCGATGAACTTCAGATAGTCCTCCATCATCGCCGCGTTCATGCCCAATACGCCGCGAGGCATGGTGTCACGGGCGTATTCGATCTCCAACTGAGTCCCTTGCAGGATCATCTGGGTCGCTTCTTCCTTCATCTCGGCATCCCACAGGTGCGGGTTTTCGATTTTGATCTGGTTGATCACGTCGATGCCGAAGTTCAGGTGCATGGATTCGTCGCGCAGGATGTACTGGAACTGCTCGGCGACGCCGGTCATCTTGTTGCGGCGGCCCATGGAGAGGATCTGGGTGAAGCCGCAATAGAAGAAGATGCCTTCCAGGACGCAGTAGTAGGCGATCAGGTTGCGCAGCAACTCTTTGTCGGTTTCCGGGGTGCCGGTTTCGAATTTCGGATCGGAGATCGAACGGGTGTACTTCAGGCCCCAGGCGGCTTTCTTCGCGACCGATGGGATCTCGTGGTACATGTTGAAGATTTCGCCTTCATCCATGGCCAGCGATTCGATGCAGTACTGGTAGGCGTGGGTATGGATCGCCTCTTCGAAGGCCTGGCGCAGGATGTACTGGCGGCATTCCGGGTTGGTGATCAGGCGGTATACGGCCAGGACCAGGTTGTTGGCGACCAGGGAGTCGGCGGTGGAGAAGAAGCCCAGGTTGCGCATTACGATGCGGCGCTCGTCGTCGGTCAGGCCTTCCGGGTTTTTCCAGAGGGCGATGTCGGCGGTCATGTTGACTTCTTGCGGCATCCAGTGGTTTGCGCAACCGTCCAGGTACTTCTGCCAGGCCCAGTCGTATTTGAATGGCACGAGCTGGTTGAGGTCGGCGCGGCAGTTGATCATGCGCTTTTCATCGACGGCGACACGGGCAGAGGCGCCTTCGAGTTCGGCGAGGCCTTCGGCGACGTCGAGTTTGTCGAGGGCGGCCTTGGCGCGAATGATCGCGGCCGAGTCGCTGGCCGTCACGGCGCGGGCTTCGAGCGCGGCGGCGCCGCCAGCGCTGTCGAGGCGGTCCATGTTGGCTTCAGAAGCGTGGCCGGCATTGGCGCCTTTTACAGCGACTTCGCCGTCTTCTTTGTCGAATTCGTCCCAGCTCAGCATGACGTGTCGTCTCCTGCGTGAGGGCCAGAAGCCTGGTGAAGGCCTGCTGGCGGCGGTGGATCTTGGAAAATCGTTTCTTGCAGCTGACGCAGGCAATAAACAGAAAAATGTACGGGTCATGCTGAAGCGGCTGTGAACGCGAAGAGGCGATGGGCCTTTGCGTGGGCTTCAGGCTGGCTTGATCCCCTGTAAGGGAATATTGCAGGCCCGTTTAAGGCGGCATTATAAGGACTTTTTTGCCTACGTGGTGCGGCGAAATCGCCCACGGAGGGCGCGGTGGGGGGCGTATCCGCGCTGGAGCGAGAGTTTACAAGGCTTTGGCGGTTACAGATTTTTTTTGCATGAATCGGATGAGGTGATTTTTTGATCAAAAAACAACCGGTTTTTGCGAATTTACACTACATGTTGTGTTTGTGGAGGGTTTTCATTGGTTCCAGACACAACCAGGCCCGACCGGAGTCGGGCCATGGAAACTGCCAATAATGATCAATCGGTATGGGCCGAGCCGGAGCGGTCGCTGCCATCGGCGGCGACGGTCCTCGGATCGGTAGGGGCGTGGTGGTCGGTATCGACCGTGGCGGCGTTGGTGAGGTCGTGACGGTTCATTGCGGCGGCGGAACCGGTGCGATCGAAGCCGTCGGCGGCGAAGCTATTGGCGGCCAGTACGGACAGGGCCAAGGCGCAGAAGAGTTTGTATTTCAAAGTGGATGACTCCTGGTTCGTTCAAGTTGGTTAGCCGTTGGAGCAACCATTGCCCATGACGCTGTAGCGCAGGATGTGCCGTTGGCCTTTGGAGTCTTCGTATTCCATCTTTGCCGGGACCACTTCGCAGACGTTCGGGACGGTGCTCATGAAAATGACTTTGGCGATGTCCAGATGGGTGGAATAGGTGTACTCCTCAATGGCAGGTTTTTGCTGAGCGACATCGGTCGGGGCCTCGTCTGCCATCGCCGTTGCGCAGAGGCTGCCGAGGACCAGAACCCATAAAGCTTTCATCTGATTTCACCTTTTTTGAGGTCGAGTGGGGTCACGCAACCTTTTTGGGGTTGCGTGTGGAGCAGGTTTGGGAAGTTTGATTAACGGCCTTCGTGGGGGCTGTGTTGCGTCAATCGTATTTGCCGGTTGGCGAGGTGGATTCTAGGGAGTGGGGGTGGATGCAAACAGACCGGGTTTTGATAAAGACTTTTGGTTGATTTGGTAATAATCGCCAGGAGTCGAAGACTTCCTGTTGGATCTGTTTTGGATTGGCTGGCGTCATCGCGAGCAGGCTCGCTCCCACGGGGGATCTATGTTGGTGACAAAAACAGGTATTCACTGAAATTCAGGTGTGGATGGGTCTTGCACGTTTGTACCGACATTTTGTAGGGACTTGTTACTACCATCGTCGAATGGTTCTATAGGCCCGCCCCGGGCTACAACGGGACCATACAAAAACAACTATGTCACCGAGGTAAGAAACATGAGTGCGGCTTCTCTGTATCCCGTTCGTCCCGAGGTAGCAGCCAATACGCTGACTGACGAGGCGACCTACAAGGCCATGTACCAGCAGTCGGTGGTCAACCCGGATGGTTTCTGGCGCGAACAGGCCAAGCGCCTCGACTGGATCAAGCCGTTCACCACGGTGAAGCAGACCTCCTTCGACGATCACCATGTCGATATCAAGTGGTTTGCCGACGGCACCTTGAACGTTTCCTACAATTGCCTCGACCGTCACCTGGTCGAGCGTGGCGATCAGGTTGCGATTATCTGGGAGGGCGATGACCCTGCCGAGAGTCGCAAGATCACTTACCGTGAACTGCACGAAGAAGTCTGCAAGTTCGCCAACGCTCTGCGCGGCCAGGACGTGCATCGCGGCGACGTGGTGACCATCTACATGCCGATGATCCCAGAGGCTGTGGTCGCCATGCTGGCCTGTGCCCGGATCGGCGCGATTCACTCGGTGGTGTTCGGTGGTTTCTCCCCTGAAGCACTGGCCGGTCGCATCATCGACTGCAAATCCAAAGTGGTGATCACCGCCGACGAAGGCGTTCGCGCCGGCAAGAAGATCCCGCTCAAGGCCAACGTCGACGACGCGCTGACCAACCCGGAAACCAGCAGCATCCAGAAAGTCATCGTGTGCAAGCGCACCGCGGGCAACATCAAGTGGAACCAGCACCGCGACATCTGGTACGAAGACCTGATGAAAGTCGCCGGTACCGTTTGCGCGCCAAAGGAAATGGGCGCTGAAGAAGCGCTGTTCATCCTCTACACCTCCGGTTCCACCGGCAAGCCCAAGGGCGTGCAGCACACCACGGCGGGCTACCTGCTGTATGCGGCCCTGACCCATGAGCGCGTATTCGACTACAAGCCGGGCGAGGTCTACTGGTGCACCGCCGACGTCGGCTGGGTCACCGGCCACAGCTACATCGTCTACGGCCCGCTGGCGAACGGCGCGACCACGCTGCTGTTCGAAGGCGTGCCGAACTATCCGGACATCACCCGGGTGGCCCAGGTCATCGACAAGCACAAGGTCAATATCCTTTACACCGCGCCTACCGCCATCCGCGCGATGATGGCCTCGGGCACCGCCGCCGTCGAAGGCGCCGATGGCAGCAGTCTGCGCCTGCTGGGGTCGGTGGGTGAGCCGATCAACCCGGAAGCCTGGGACTGGTACTACAAGAACGTCGGCAAGGAACGTTGCCCGATCGTCGACACCTGGTGGCAGACCGAAACCGGTGGCGTGCTGATCAGCCCGCTGCCAGGTGCCACGGCGTTGAAGCCGGGTTCGGCCACGCGTCCGTTCTTCGGCGTGGTGCCGGCACTGGTGGATAACCTCGGCAACCTGATCGAAGGTGCAGCCGAAGGTAACCTGGTGATCCTCGATTCGTGGCCAGGCCAGGCGCGGACGCTGTACGGCGACCATGACCGTTTCGTCGACACCTACTTCAAGACCTTCAGCGGCATGTATTTCACCGGTGACGGTGCGCGTCGCGATGCCGATGGTTACTACTGGATCACCGGCCGCGTGGATGACGTGCTCAACGTGTCCGGCCACCGCATGGGTACCGCCGAGATCGAAAGTGCCATGGTCGCCCACCCGAAAGTCGCCGAAGCGGCGGTGGTCGGTGTGCCGCACGACATCAAGGGGCAGGGCATCTATGTCTATGTCACCCTCAATGCCGGCGAAGAAACCAGCGAAGCCCTGCGCCTGGAACTGAAGAACTGGGTGCGCAAGGAGATCGGTCCGATTGCATCGCCGGATGTCATCCAGTGGGCACCCGGTTTGCCGAAGACCCGCTCCGGCAAGATCATGCGCCGCATCCTGCGCAAGATCGCCACGGCGGAATATGACGGGTTGGGTGATATCTCCACGTTGGCCGATCCGGGTGTGGTGGCGCATTTGATCGAGACGCACAAGACCATGAACGTCGCCTGACGACGGTTTGTGATCCCTGAAAGCCCCGCCCGGTAATTGCCCGGCGGGGCTTTTTCTTGGGAGCTGACTGATCGTTCCCACGCTCCGCGTGGGAATGCAGCCATGGACGCTCTGCGTCCCTGGGAGCCGAACGCGGAGCGTCCGTAGAGGCATTCCCACGCGGAGCGTGGGAACGATCAGTGTGGAAAGGTCTGCGAATAAATATCGACGTTCCGCGTCAGCTCTTTCGAAGCGTTACCGATGTTTCTAAATGTGTAACCAAAGGCACCCTACCGAGGCGATGGGAAACGCCAGGCCCCGTTTCAGAGCGTCCGCAGCTTCTCGTTAAAATAAGCCGACACGCTGTGCTTGCCGGATTAGAAGGGTTTGCGAATAATGGGCCCGCAATTTGCAATGTGTATTGGTTTCCTTTCTTTTGTCCTTGCATGAATTTGCCAGGCTGTCAATGTGCTCGAACTGCTTTCTCGGTGCTTCTGTAATTTGTTGTCGCATTGAAGAAATATCGGCTTCGGGCCTGTCGTTAGAATGCCGATCACTCGCTCGTCGTGGCCTGCGTTGAAAAAAACGCCCGATTCCTAGGACGCAGCACCTACGTTTGTTTCACCCATTCGCATATTGGGCTGTTGCTCACTCTGCCGTTTTGCCCTTTACCGATGGAGTCCCAAGATGAAGAAACTTGTGCTGCTTGGCGCCCTGGCACTGTCCGTGCTGTCCCTGCCGACATTCGCCGATCAAAAGCCCCTGAAGATCGGTATCGAAGCGGCTTACCCTCCGTTTGCCTCCAAAGCCCCGGATGGCAGCATCGTCGGTTTCGACTACGACATCGGCAACGCGTTGTGCGAAGAGATGAAGGTCAAGTGCGTGTGGGTCGAGCAGGAGTTCGACGGTCTGATCCCGGCACTCAAGGTGCGCAAGATCGATGCGATCCTGTCCTCCATGTCGATCACTGAAGATCGCAAGAAGTCCGTGGACTTCACCAACAAGTACTACAACACCCCGGCCCGTCTGGTAATGAAGGCCGGCACCCAGGTCAGCGATGGCCTGACCGAGCTCAAGGGCAAGAACATCGGCGTGCAGCGCGGTTCGATCCACGAGCGTTTTGCCCGTGAAGTCCTCGCCCCGCTGGGTGCCGAGATCAAGCCATACGGTTCGCAGAACGAAATCTACCTGGACGTTTCCGCTGGTCGTCTCGACGGCACCCTGGCAGACGCTACCTTGCTGGATGACGGTTTCCTGAAGACCGATGCCGGCAAAGGCTTCGCATTCGTGGGGCCGGCCTTCACCGACGTCAAATACTTCGGCGACGGCGTAGGGATCGCAGTTCGTAAGGGCGATGCCCTGAAAGACAAGATCAATGGCGCCATCGCTGCTATTCGCGAGAACGGCAAGTACAAGCAAATCCAGGATAAATACTTCGCCTTCGACATCTACGGCAAGTAACACCGTCCCGCTACTCGTGCGAAATGGCGCAAGCAACAGGCTCCCTGCGGTTTGCGCCATTTTTTCATCCCACTTTCGAGGACCTGAATCATGTTGAAAGGCTACGGGGCTGTCATCCTCGATGGCGCATGGTTGACGCTTCAGCTCGCCTTGTCGTCCATGGCCCTGGCCATTGTCCTGGGACTGATCGGTGTCGCGTTGCGCCTCTCGCCGGTGCGCTGGCTGGCGTGGCTGGGTGACCTGTATTCCACGGTCATTCGCGGTATTCCTGACCTGGTGCTGATCCTGCTGATTTTCTACGGCGGCCAGGACCTGCTCAATCGCGTGGCACCGATACTCGGTTATGACGACTACATCGACCTCAATCCGCTGGCGGCGGGTATTGGCACCCTGGGCTTTATCTTTGGTGCCTACCTGTCGGAAACCTTTCGCGGCGCGTTCATGGCGATCCCCAAGGGGCAGGCCGAGGCGGGCATGGCGTATGGCATGAGCGGGTTCCAGGTGTTCTTCCGGGTGCTGGTGCCACAGATGATTCGCCTGGCGATTCCGGGCTTCACCAACAACTGGCTGGTGTTGACCAAGGCGACCGCGCTGATTTCGGTGGTGGGCCTGCAAGACATGATGTTCAAGGCCAAGCAGGCGGCAGATGCCACCCGTGAGCCGTTCACCTTCTTCCTGGCAGTGGCGGCGATGTACCTGGTGATCACCAGCGTCTCGTTGCTGGCATTGCGTCACCTTGAGAAGCGCTACTCGGTAGGCGTAAGGGCGGCTGATCTATGATCTTCGACTACAACGTCATCTATGAAGCCTTGCCGCTGTACTTCGGCGGTCTGCTGACCACCTTGAAGTTGCTGGCACTGTCGCTGTTCTTCGGTCTGCTGGCGGCGCTGCCCCTGGGGCTGATGCGGGTGTCCAAGCAGCCGGTCGTGAACATGACGGCCTGGCTCTACACATACGTGATTCGCGGCACGCCGATGCTGGTGCAATTGTTCCTGATCTACTACGGGTTGGCGCAATTCGAGGCCGTGCGCGAGAGCTTTCTCTGGCCGTGGCTGTCCAGCGCGACGTTCTGTGCGTGTCTCGCCTTCGCCATCAATACCAGTGCCTACACCGCTGAAATCATCGCCGGTAGCCTGCGGGCCACGCCCAATGGCGAAATCGAGGCGGCCAAGGCCATGGGCATGTCGCGCTTTACGCTGTATCGCCGGATCCTGCTGCCGTCGGCCCTGCGCCGGGCGCTGCCGCAATACAGCAACGAAGTGATCATGATGCTGCAGACCACCAGCCTGGCCTCCATCGTGACCCTGATTGACATCACCGGTGCCGCGCGCACGGTGAACGCCCAGTATTACCTGCCGTTCGAGGCTTACATCACGGCCGGCGTGTTCTATTTGTGCCTGACCTTCATCCTGGTGCGCCTGTTCAAGCTGGCCGAGCGTCGCTGGCTGAGTTACCTGGCCCCGCGCAAGCACTGATAACGCATCGACCCGATCGACTGCCCAACGACTGACGTTTTGTGAGAACCGACCGCATGTACAAGCTCGAAGTCCAAGACCTGCAT
This sequence comes from Pseudomonas corrugata, assembly GCF_001269905.1. Taxonomy (GTDB): domain Bacteria; phylum Pseudomonadota; class Gammaproteobacteria; order Pseudomonadales; family Pseudomonadaceae; genus Aquipseudomonas; species Aquipseudomonas corrugata. The sequence continues at coordinate 472,538 of NZ_LHVK01000008.1, forward strand.
AAACGCTATGGCAGTCACGAAGTGCTCAAGGGTGTGTCCCTGAAGGCCGCCGCCGGTGATGTGATCAGCATCATCGGCTCCAGTGGCTCTGGCAAAAGTACCTTCCTGCGTTGCATCAACCTGCTTGAGCAACCCCATGCCGGCAAGATTCTGCTCAACAACGAAGAGCTGAAACTGGTGGCCAACAAGGATGGTGCGTTGAAGGCGGCGGACCCCAAGCAACTGCAGCGCATGCGTTCGCGGCTGGCAATGGTGTTCCAGCACTTCAACCTGTGGTCCCACATGACCGCGCTGGAAAACATCATGGAAGCGCCGGTGCATGTCCTGGGCGTCTCCAAGGCCGAGGCTCGCGAAAAGGCCGAGCATTATCTGAACAAAGTGGGCGTGGCCCATCGCAAGGACGCTTATCCGGGCCACATGTCGGGCGGCGAACAGCAGCGCGTGGCGATTGCCCGGGCGCTGGCGATGGAGCCGGAAGTCATGTTGTTCGACGAACCGACGTCAGCCCTCGACCCGGAGCTGGTGGGCGATGTGCTCAAGGTGATGCAAGCCCTGGCCCTGGAAGGCCGGACCATGGTGGTGGTGACCCACGAGATGGGCTTTGCCCGCGAGGTGTCGAACCAATTGGTGTTCCTGCACAAAGGCATTGTCGAAGAAAGCGGCAATCCGCGTGAAGTGCTGGTCAATCCGCAATCGGAGCGCCTGCAACAATTTCTTTCGGGCAGCCTCAAGTAATTGCTCCCGTTACGCACCTGATTTGGGTCATGCTGCGCATCACGTGCCAGATGGTCTAATTTGGTTGCAGCCGCTTTTGGCTTTAACACTGTTTTCGTTTCGGATCGCCCGCCATGACTGCCCATCGAATTGGTTTCCTGATTTGGCCCAGCACTAAAGCCTTGACGCTGGCGCTGGCTGAGGAGGCCTTGCGTGTCGCTCAGCGGGTGCATCCAGAAGTGGTCTACGAGCTGTCGTTCTTGCAGGCCGAGCCTGCGGGTGAGAGCGCCTGGCAACTACCTGGCGAACCCTGGGCGGGCAAGCTCGAAGGCCTCCAGAAGCTTTTCCTGCTGGCCGATGAGCCGCCGGCTGCGCTGGCCTCCAACCTGAGTAGCGCACTCAAGCAACTGGTGCGTGCCGGTTGTGTGATCGGTGGCTTGTCGGCCGGGGTCTATCCCCTGGCTCAATTGGGCTTGCTCGACGGTTATCGTGCCGCCGTGCACTGGCGCTGGCAGGACGATTTCTCCGAGCGTTTTCCCAAGGTCATCGCTACCAGCCACTTGTTCGACTGGGATCGCGACCGCCTGACGGCCTGCGGTGGTATGTCGGTGCTCGATCTGCTGCTGGCGGTGCTGTCGCGCGATCACGGCGCGGAACTGGCCGGGGCGGTGTCGGAAGAGCTGGTGGTCGAGCGCATCCGTGAAGGTGGCGAGCGCCAGCGCATCCCATTGCAGAATCGCCTTGGCTCCAGCCATCCGAAGCTCACCCAGGCGGTGCTGCTGATGGAGGCCAACATCGAAGAGCCGCTGACCACCGACGAAATTGCCCAGCACGTGTGTGTGTCCCGCCGGCAACTGGAGCGGATCTTCAAGCAATACCTCAATCGTGTGCCGAGCCAGTATTACCTGGAACTGCGCCTGAACAAGGCCCGGCAGATGCTGATGCAGACCAGCAAATCCATCATCCAGATCGGCTTGTCCTGTGGTTTCTCCTCAGGGCCGCACTTCTCCAGCGCCTACCGCAACTTCTTCGGCGCCACGCCGCGGGAAGATCGCAACCAGCGACGCAGCAGCAGTCCGTTCGAGTTGTCGTCGGTGCCGGCCGAGCGCGGTTAGGCAGCTCCCGCCGGAGGGCAGGGGGGCGCAAAAATAGGGCAGTCTACGCAAAACACCTGTGGGAGCGAGCCTGCTCGCGATGGCGTCGGTTCAGTTGGCATCGATGTCGACTGACATTGCGCTATCGCGAGCAGGCTCGCTCCCACAGGTGATCTGTGTCTGGCAATGGAAATGTGGACGTCGACGCCTAAAGTCCCCCGACAACGTTTAAACTGCGCCTTTGCGACGCTATTTGTCGCATTGCCATAAACCCAATGAAAACGGGGGTTGGCGCTATAAGAAGTTGTCGCTTGGCGGCAAGGCCGGGCTGAAAACTGTCCTTACAATCCTCACCAAGCTCGCCATTTCCAGGCGAGTGTTTCTCTTCAGGAGACTCCGATGTCCGTTGAGCAAGCCGCGGTACAACGCGCCGATTTCGACCAGGTAATGGTCCCCAACTATGCGCCTGCTGCCTTCATTCCCGTGCGTGGCGCCGGTTCCCGCGTGTGGGACCAGTCCGGCCGCGAGTTGATCGATTTCGCCGGTGGTATTGCAGTCAACGTATTGGGCCACGCTCACCCGGCGCTGGTTGCCGCGCTCACTGAACAGGCCCACAAGCTGTGGCATGTCTCCAACGTATTCACCAACGAACCGGCCCTGCGCCTGGCCCATAAACTGGTCAACGCGACATTCGCCGAGCGTGCGTTCTTCTGCAACTCCGGCGCCGAAGCCAACGAGGCCGCCTTCAAGCTGGCCCGTCGTGTTGCGTTCGATCGTTTCGGCACTGAAAAGTACGAAATCATCGCCGCCCTCAACAGCTTCCACGGCCGTACGCTGTTTACCGTCAACGTCGGCGGGCAGTCGAAATATTCCGATGGCTTCGGTCCCAAGATCACCGGCATCACCCACGTGCCCTATAACGACCTGGCAGCCTTGAAAGCGGCCATTTCGGACAAGACCTGCGCCGTGGTGCTGGAGCCGATCCAGGGTGAAGGCGGCGTGCTGCCGGCCGAGCAAGCCTACCTGCAAGGCGCCCGCGACCTGTGCGATGCGCACAATGCGCTGCTGGTGTTCGACGAAGTGCAGACCGGCATGGGCCGCAGCGGCCATCTGTTCGCCTACATGCATTACGGCGTAGTCCCGGACATCCTCACCAGCGCCAAGAGCCTGGGCGGTGGTTTCCCGATCGCGGCGATGCTCACCACCGAAGCGCTGGCCAAGCATCTGGTCGTCGGTACCCACGGCACCACTTACGGCGGCAACCCGCTGGCGTGCGCGGTGGCTGAAGCGGTGATCGATATAGTCAATACCCCTGAGGTGCTCAACGGCGTCAAGGCCAAGCATCACAAGTTCAAGGCCCGCCTGGAGCAGATCGGCGAGAAGTACGGCCTGTTCACCCAGGTACGCGGTCTGGGCCTGTTGATCGGCTGCGTGCTGAACGACGCCTGGAAAGGCAAGGCCAAGGACATCTTCAATGCCGCCGAACAGGAAGGCCTGATGATCCTGCAAGCCGGCCCCGACGTGATTCGTTTCGCCCCGAGCCTGGTGGTGGAAGATGCCGACATCGATGCCGGCCTGGATCGTTTCGAGAAGGCTGTGGCGAAGCTGATCCAAGCCTGATCCCGAAAACCGGCTCCATGGGGAGCCAGGTTCCAGTGGGAGCTGAGCTTGCTCGCGATGGGATCGCCTCGTTGTGACAGGTGAAGCCCAGTGTCTGCATCGCGAGCAAGCTTTGCTCCCACATGAAGCCGTTTTTTTCTTTGTGTCGGCCTTTTGGTCGAACCCTTTATTTCAAGTTAAGGAGTGACACCATGCTGGTGATGCGCCCCGCGCAAATGGCGGATCTGGGCGAAGTACAGCGTCTGGCTGCGGACAGTCCGATCGGTGTCACTTCCTTGCCGGATGACGTGGAACGCTTGAGCGACAAGATCGCCGCGAGCGAAGCCTCGTTTGCCGCCGAAGTCAGTTTCAACGGTGAAGAAAGCTATTTCTTCGTCCTTGAAGACACGGCCACCGGCAAGCTGGTGGGCTGTTCGGCCATCGTTGCGTCGGCCGGTTATTCCGAGCCGTTCTACAGCTTTCGCAACGAGACGTTCGTCCATGCCTCCCGTGAGCTGAAGATCCACAACAAGATCCATGTGCTCTCCCAGTGCCACGACCTGACCGGCAATAGCCTGCTGACCAGTTTCTATGTGGTCCGGGACCTGGTGGGGACGCCTTGGGCGGAACTCAATTCCCGCGGGCGCCTGCTGTTCGTCGCCAGTCATCCGGAGCGGTTCGCCGATTCGGTGGTGACCGAGATCGTCGGCTACAGCGATGAAAACGGCGATTCGCCGTTCTGGGACGCCATCGGTCGCAACTTCTTCGACCTCAACTACGCCGCCGCCGAGCGCCTGTGCGGGCTGAAAAGCCGTACCTTCCTCGCCGAGCTGATGCCGCATTACCCGATCTACGTGCCACTGCTGCCGGACTCCGCCCAGGAAGCCATGGGGCAGGTCCATCCGCGTGCGCAGATTACCTTCGACATCCTGATGCGCGAAGGCTTCGAGACTGATCATTACATCGACATCTTCGACGGCGGCCCGACCCTGCATGCCCGCGTCTCGGGGATTCGCTCGATTGCCCAGAGCCGTGTGGTGCCGGTCAAGCTCGGTGAGCCGGTCAAGGGCGCCGGCCGGCAATACCTGGTGGCCAATGCCCAGTTGCAGGATTACCGCGCCGTGTTGCTCGAGCTCGATTACGCGCCGGGTAAACCGGTGACCCTGGACATGGAAGCAGCCGAGGCCCTGGGCGTCGGCGAAGGCTCCAGCGTGCGCCTGGTGGCGGTTTAAGTCTGAGTTTCGCGGGTGGCATGAGCGGCCCGTCTGAGGAGATAGCATGATCGTTCGTCCCGTACGCAGCAGCGATTTACCCGCTCTGATCGCCCTGGCCCGCAGCACTGGCACCGGCCTGACCACTTTGCCGGCCAACGAGGAGCGCCTGGCCCATAGGGTCGGTTGGGCCGAGAAGACCTTTCGCGGCGAAGCCGGGCGTGGTGATGCGGACTACCTGTTCGTGCTCGAAAACGATGACGGCCAAGTGGTGGGCATCTCCGCCATCGCTGGCGCTGTGGGCCTGCGTGAGCCCTGGTACAACTTCCGTGTCGGCCTGACGGTGAGTGCTTCTCAGGAGCTGAACATCTACCGGGAAATCCCGACGCTGTTCCTGGCCAACGACCTGACCGGCAATTCCGAGCTGTGCTCGCTGTTCCTCCATGCCGATTACCGCAACGGCCTCAACGGCCGCATGCTGGCCAAGGCGCGGTTGCTGTTCATTGCCGAGTACCCGCAGCTGTTCGGCAACAAGATCATCGCCGAGATGCGCGGCATGTCCGATGACACCGGCCGTTCGCCTTTCTGGGAAAGCCTTGGCCGGCATTTCTTCAAGATGGAATTCAGCCAGGCCGACTACTTGACCGGGGTCGGCAACAAGGCGTTCATCGCTGAACTGATGCCCAAGTTTCCGCTGTATACCTGTTTCCTGTCCGAGGATGCCCGCGCCGTGATTGGCCAGGTGCATCCAGACACCGAACCGGCCTTGTCGATGCTCAAGAGCGAAGGGTTCAACTATCAAGGCTACGTCGACATTTTCGATGCCGGCCCGGCCGTGGAATGCGAAACCGCCAAGATTCGTGCTGTCCGTGACAGCCAGGCCCTGGTGCTGGCCATCGGTACGCCGGGCGACGACGCCACGCCATTCCTCATCCATAACCGCAAATGCCTGGATTGTCGCATCACGGCGGCACCGGCGCGCTTCGCCTCGGGCACCCTGGTGGTCGATCCGCTGACCGCCAAACGTCTTCAACTCAATGCCGGCGATCAAGTGCGCGCCGTTGCGTTGTCTGCTGCTCGGGAGTCGAAATAATGAACTCGCTGTATATCGCGGGAAGCTGGCTGGAAGGCCAGGGCGACATGTTTGAGTCCCTGAACCCGGTGACCCAGCAAGTGCTGTGGTCGGGCAAGGGTGCCACGGCTGCGCAAGTCGAGTCGGCGGTGCAGGCTGCGCGCCAGGCGTTCCCGGACTGGGCCCGGCGTTCCCTGGATGAACGCATTCAGGTGCTGGAAGCTTTTGCCTCGACGCTGAAAAGCCATGCTGAAGAGCTGGCCCACTGCATCGGTGAGGAAACCGGCAAGCCACTGTGGGAAGCGGCCACCGAAGTCACCAGCATGATCAACAAGGTCGCCATCTCGGTGCAGAGCTACCGTGAGCGGACCGGCGAGAAGAGCGGCCCCCTGGGCGACGCCACTGCTGTGCTGCGGCATAAGCCCCACGGTGTGGTGGCGGTATTCGGCCCTTACAACTTCCCTGGCCACTTGCCCAACGGCCACATCGTGCCGGCGCTGCTGGCGGGTAACAGCGTGCTGTTCAAACCGAGCGAGCTGACCCCGAAAGTCGCCGAATTGACGGTCAAGTGCTGGGTCGAAGCCGGATTGCCGGCGGGTGTGCTGAACCTGTTGCAAGGCGCCCGGGAAACCGGCATCGCCCTGGCGGCGAATCCGGGCATCGACGGGCTGTTCTTCACCGGCTCCAGCCGCACTGGCAATCTGCTGCACCAACAATTCTCCGGTCGCCCGGACAAGATCCTGGCGCTGGAAATGGGCGGTAACAATCCGCTGGTGGTGGACGAGGTGGCGGACGTCGATGCGGCGGTCTACACCATCATTCAGTCAGCATTCATTTCCGCTGGCCAGCGTTGCACCTGCGCGCGCCGATTGCTGGTGCCGGAAGGGGCGTGGGGTGATGCCCTGCTGGCGCGCCTGGTGGCCGTCAGTTCGACTATCGAAGTCGGAGCGTTCGATCAGCAACCGGCGCCGTTCATGGGCTCGGTGGTTTCCCTGGGCGCGGCGAAAGTCTTGATGGACGCACAGAATCATCTGCTGGGCCTCGGCGCCGTGGCGCTGCTGGCGATGACTCAGCCCCAGCCCCAGGCCGCGTTGCTGACGCCAGGGATTCTCGATGTGACGGCGGTGGCCGAACGTCCTGACGAAGAACTGTTCGGGCCGCTGCTGCAAGTGATCCGCTACGCGGATTTCCCGGCGGCCATCGCCGAGGCCAACAACACCCAATACGGCCTGGCTGCCGGCTTGTTGTCCGACTCCCAGGAGCGCTACCAGCAGTTCTGGCTGCAAAGCCGTGCCGGTATCGTCAACTGGAACAAACAATTGACCGGTGCCGCCAGCAGCGCGCCGTTCGGCGGTGTCGGCGCCTCGGGCAACCATCGCGCCAGTGCCTATTACGCGGCCGACTATTGTGCGTACCCGGTAGCGTCCCTGGAGACACCTGACCTGGTGATGCCAGCCAGTCTCACGCCGGGTGTGCGAATGGTGTAAACCCATCGCGGGCAAGCCTTGCTCCCACAGGTTCCATGCGGTCCCTGGGGGAACTGACCTTGCCCCCACAGGTTTTATGCAACCTCCTGTGGGAGCAAGGCTTGCCCGCGATGGCCGCGCCGCAGTTGCTACTTGATGCCTATAAAAAACAGATCCTCGTGGAGCCTCGCTGATGAAATCCTTTGAAGTCAACTTTGACGGTCTAGTGGGGCCGACCCATAACTACGGCGGGCTCTCGTACGGCAACGTCGCGTCCCAAAGCAACAGCCAGGCATGCTCCAATCCCAAGGAAGCGGCATTGCAGGGCCTGGCGAAAATGAAAGCGCTGATGGACATGGGCTTCCAGCAAGGTGTGCTGGCACCACAGGAGCGCCCTGACGTGGCAGCCCTGCGCCGGTTGGGTTTTGCCGGCAGCGACGCCGAGGTCATCCAGCAGGCCGCGAAAGAAGCGATGCCGCTGCTGGTCGCCAGTTGCTCGGCCTCCAGCATGTGGGTGGCGAACGCCGCCACCGTCAGCCCGAGCGCCGACACCGCTGATGGCCGTGTGCATTTCACTGCTGCCAACCTGAACTGCAAATACCATCGCAGCATCGAGCACCCGACCACCAGTCGCGTACTGGGAGCGATGTTTGCCGATCAACAGCACTTTGCCCATCACGCCGCGTTGCCCGCAGTGGCGCAGTTCGGCGACGAAGGGGCGGCCAACCACACCCGTTTCTGCCGGACCTACGGTGAGGCGGGCGTTGAGTTCTTTGTGTTCGGTCGCAGTGCATTCGACACCCGTTACCCGGCACCGCAGAAATATCCGGCACGCCAGACCCTCGAAGCGTCCCGCGCGGTGGCCCGCTTGCATGGCCTGCGGGAAGAGGGCGTGGTGTACGCCCAACAGAATCCGTCGGTGATCGACCAAGGGGTGTTTCATAACGACGTGATCGCGGTCGGCAACGGCGAGGTGTTGTTCTATCACGAGGACGCGTTTCTCGAGACCGACAAGATGCTGGCCGAACTGAGCGGCAAACTCGCCAGGGTCGGTGGGACATTTCAGTCTGTGTGTGTGCCGCGTTCCGCGGTCAGCGTCGATGACGCGGTACGTTCCTACTTGTTCAATAGCCAACTGCTGTCGCGTCCCGACGGCTCGATGCTCTTGATCGTGCCGGAAGAATGCCGCAGCAACCCACGCGTCTGGCAATACCTGCAAGGCCTGACGGGCTCTGGCGGGGTGATTCGCGAAGTGAAGGTCTTCGACCTCAAGCAGAGCATGCAGAACGGTGGTGGCCCGGCTTGCCTGAGGCTGCGCGTGGCGCTCAATGAAACCGAACTGGCGGCCGTCAACCCAGGGGTTATCATGACGGCGCCGCTGTACGATTCGCTGACCCAGTGGGTCGAGCGGCATTACCGCGACCGTATGACCGAAAGCGACCTGGCGGACCCGCAATTGCTGCTCGAATGCCGGTCGGCACTGGATGAACTGACACAAATCCTTAAACTTGGCGCGGTTTATCCTTTCCAGATCAATTGAAAGCGCGCGCGACCTGACTACAGTCAAAGCAGGGCGCGTGGCCTTATCTCCAGACGAGAACGTAAAAACATGAGCGATGCACTGCAGCTGATTCTTGAAGACACCGACGGCACCCAACTGGAAACCTCCTGCACCCGCGTGGCGGTGATGTGGCAGGGCAAGGAGCTGTGGATCCAGCAGGACGGCCGCGGTCAGTTGCTGATCGGCGTGGACGTCGAGGAAGGGGATGAGGAATACGCCAACCTGTTGTTGCGTCCGTTGGCAACCAACCTGGTCAGCCTGCAACTGGAAATGGAACCGGCCGACCTCGGCGACGACGACCATGTCCATGGCCCGGATTGCGGCCACGACCATTAAGGAAACCGCGCTATGCTCGCCCTCGGCAAACTGCTTGAACTGACCCTCGCCGGCCGTGAACCGGCGGAGAAGACTCAACTGACTGTCGAAGGCGTACGGATGCGCTGGTTGAGCGAGGGCGCGCTGGAGGTCAAGCCGCCCGAAGCCCGGGATAATGGCCTGGACCTGCTGTTGTCGGCGGGGATCCACGGTAACGAAACCGCGCCAATCGAGTTGCTCGACCGCCTGCTGCATGACATCGCCCGTGGGGACGTGAAACCTCGGGCACGCATTCTGTTCCTGTTCGGCAATCCCGAGGCCATCCGTCGCGGTGAGCGTTTCGTCGAACAGGACGTCAACCGGCTGTTCAATGGCCGTCATGAACTGAGCGGTGGCCCGGAGGCGCTGCGGGCGTGCGAGCTGGAGCGGCTGGCCGCCAGCTTCTTCAGTCGGCCTGAACGCAGTCGCTTGCATTACGACCTGCACACGGCCATCCGCGGCTCGAAGATCGAACAGTTCGCCCTGTACCCCTGGAAAGAAGGTCGCCAGCATTCACGTCGTGAACTGGCCCGCCTGCGTGCGGCGGGCATGGAGGCGGTGCTGCTGCAGAACAAGCCGTCCATCGTGTTCAGTGCCTACACCTACGACCAGCTCGACGCCGAATCCTTTACCTTGGAACTGGGCAAGGCCCGGCCGTTCGGGGAGAACGAAGGCGTCAATGTCAGCCTGCTGGAAACCCGCCTGAAGCAGATCATCGAAGGCAACGAGCCTGAGCTGGACGAAGGGCTGGATGGTCTCCAGCTGTTCAGCGTGGCCCGGGAAGTCATCAAGCACAGCGACAGCTTCCGCCTGAACTTGCCGGCGGACATCGAGAACTTCTCGGAGCTGGGAAAAGGCTATGTGCTGGCCGAAGACATCGCCCAGACCCGTTGGGTGGTCGAAGAAGAGGGCGCGCGGATCATCTTCCCGAATCCCAAGGTGAAGAATGGCTTGCGGGCGGGCATCCTGATTGTGCCGGCGACAGATGAAAACCTGGCCTGAATCCAACGCTGAACCCTTGTGGGAGCGAGCCTGCTCGCGATAGCGGTGTATCAGTCGGCATTGATAGCGGCTGACACTCCGTCATCGCGAGCAGGCTCGCCCCACATCGGGGCGGTGCTTAGACGGCTAAGGCGCGCTGTTCGCTACGACGCAACGCCCGGGTCTTGTGCAAGGTGTCAGCGCAGGTCTTCGCCGCTTCCTGGCCCTTGTGCACGAAATGCTCGAAGAAGAACTTCTGGTGCTCTTCCCCAGCATGGAAGTGATGCGGTGTGAGCACCACCGAGAACACCGGCACCTCGGTTTCCAGCTGCACTTGCATCAGGCCGCTGATCACCGATTGGGCAACGAACTCATGCCGGTAAATGCCGCCATCCACCACCAGGCCGGCGGCGACGATGCCGGCGTAGCGGCCGGATTTGGCCAGCAGCTTGGCGTGCAGCGGGATCTCGAAGGCGCCACCGACTTCGAAGAAGTCGATATCACTTTCCTGATAACCCTGGTTGATCATTTCCGCGACGAAGCCGTTACGGCTCTGGTCGACAATTTCCTTGTGCCAGCAGGCCTGGATGAACGCAACGCGTTCGCCCGGATGTTTGATCTTGCTGTCGATAGCAGTGGGTTGCATGTTCTGGTTCCTGTTTGTGTGAAAAACAGGGCGTCATGAATCGAAGGGGAGTCGAGGGTACGCCGCGCAGATAGCCGCAAGCGGTCCTTGGGTGCCGATCCCGTTCTCTCTTCATCCGGACTATGACCGTCGGCCCCGGGATCACACCGGGTCTGCTGACCTTGCCGTCGCACTGCAAAAAAAGCCGTGCATCGCCAAGCGCTCGCGGGCTATGCACTTAGTGCAATTACCGCCGGTGGGGAATTACACCCCGCCCTGAGAACGTTTTTGCCGCTACGCTGTGTGGCGGCGCAGGATTTTTAACACATAACCCCCTGTGGGAGCGAGCGGTGGGAGCAAAGCTTGCTCCCACCGCACACAAGGGTTTTGTTGTCCTTTCCTTCGATCAGTCTTGATTATTCATCGCCGTGACCGCAGTAATTGCCATTCGAAAGGGAATTCCCCTACACCCACACCCGAGGCCAGATTCATGAGCGTTATAGACCTTCGCAGCGATACGGTCACTCAACCTTCCGCCACCATGCTGGATGCCATGGCCGGCGCGCCGACAGGCGACGATGTGTATGGCGAGGACCCGACTGTCAATCGCCTCGAAGCTGAACTCGCCGGGCGCCTGGGGTTCGCGGCGGGGCTGTTCGTGCCCAGTGGCACCATGAGCAACCTGCTGGGATTGATGGCTCACTGCGAGCGTGGCGATGAGTACATCGTCGGGCAGCAGGCCCACACCTACAAATACGAAGGTGGCGGCGCGGCGGTGCTCGGTTCGATCCAGCCCCAGCCGCTTGAGGTGCAGCCTGACGGCTCCCTGGACATGGCGCATGTCGCAGCGGCGATCAAGCCGGACGATTTCCATTTTGCCCGCACCCGTTTGCTGGCGCTGGAAAACACCATGCAGGGCAAGGTGCTGCCGCTGGAGTATCTGGCCCAGGCCCGGCGTTTCACCCGGGAACACGGTCTGGCACTGCACCTGGATGGCGCGCGGTTGTATAACGCAGCGGTCAAGCTCAACGTCGACGCGCGGGAGATCACGCAGCATTTCGATTCGGTGTCGGTGTGCCTGTCCAAAGGCTTGGGCGCGCCGGTCGGTTCGGTCCTGTGCGGCAGCGTCGGGTTGATCGACAAAGCGCGCCGGCTGCGCAAGATGGTCGGTGGCGGCATGCGCCAGGCCGGAATCCTGGCGGCAGCGGGGCTGTATGCCCTCGAACATCAGGTCCAGCGCCTGGCCGATGACCACGCCAATGCCCGGCGACTTGCCGAAGGTCTGCAGGCGGCGGGTTATGAGGTCGAGCCGGTGCAGACCAACATGGTCTATGTGCAGATGGGTGAACGGGCCGAGGCAATCAAGGCGTTTGCCGCTGAGCGTGGCATCAAGCTGGTTGCTGCACCGCGCCTGCGGATGGTGACCCACCTGGACGTCAGTGCCGCGCAAATCGACCGGGTGATCGCCACTTTCGTCGAATTTTCCGGCAACTGATCGCCCAAGCAGCCCAATTGACAGTTTCTATCGCATAACACGCTGTACCCCAAGCGCAGGGCCGATATAATGCGGCCCTTTGCCGTTGCTTCGTCTGTTGACGTTTTGCACAGGCCTTTGGCCGCAGCCTCCGTGGAAGAACCTAATGAAAAGCGCAGAAATCCGTGAAGCCTTCCTTCGCTTCTTCGAAGAGCAAGGTCACACCCGAGTAGCCTCCAGCTCTTTGATCCCGGGCAATGATCCGACCCTGCTGTTCACCAACGCGGGGATGAACCAGTTCAAGGACTGCTTCCTCGGCCAGGAGAAACGTGCCTACACCCGTGCGGTGAGCAGCCAGAAATGCGTGCGTGCCGGCGGCAAGCACAACGACCTGGAAAATGTCGGTTATACAGCTCGTCACCACACGTTCTTCGAAATGCTGGGTAACTTCAGCTTCGGCGACTATTTCAAGCGCGACGCCATCACCTTCGCCTGGACCTTCCTGACCTCCGACAAGTGGCTGAATCTGCCCAAGGAGAAACTCTGGGTAACGGTCTACGCCACCGATGACGAAGCCTATGACATCTGGACCAAAGAGGTCGGTGTCCCGGCCGAGCGCATGGTGCGCATCGGCGACAACAAAGGCGCGCCTTACGCCTCCGACAACTTCTGGACCATGGGCGACACTGGCCCGTGCGGCCCTTGCACCGAGATCTTCTACGATCACGGCGCCGACATCTGGGGCGGCCCACCCGGCTCGCCGGAAGAGGACGGCGACCGTTACATCGAGATCTGGAACAACGTTTTCATGCAATTCAACCGCACCGCCGACGGCGTGTTGCATCCGCTGCCGGCGCCGTCGGTCGATACCGGCATGGGCCTGGAGCGGATCAGTGCGGTGCTGCAGCACGTTCACTCCAACTACGAAATCGACCTGTTCCAGAGTCTGCTGGACGCCTCGGCCAAGGCCATCGGTTGCACCAATGACAACCAGGCTTCGCTGAAAGTGGTGGCCGACCATATCCGTTCCTGCGGCTTCCTGATTGCCGACGGTGTGCTGCCGTCCAATGAAGGCCGTGGCTACGTGCTACGCCGGATCATTCGTCGTGCCTGCCGTCACGGCAACAAGCTGGGCGCCAAGGGCAGCTTCTTCTATCAGATCGTCGCGGCCCTGGCGGCCGAGATGGGCGACGCCTTCCCGGAACTGAAAGCCCAGCAGGCGCATATCGAGCGCGTGCTCAAGGCCGAAGAAGAGCAATTCGCCAAGACCCTGGAACAGGGTCTGAAGATCCTCGAGCAGGACCTGGCCGAACTCAAGGGCAACGTGGTACCGGGTGACGTGGTGTTCAAGCTGTACGACACCTACGGTTTTCCGATGGACCTGACCGGCGACATCGCCCGCGAACGCAACCTGACCCTCGACGAAGAAGGGTTCGAGCGTGAGATGGAAGCCCAGCGGGTGCGTGCGCGCTCCGCCAGCGCCTTCGGCATGGACTACAACAGCCTGGTCAAGGTTGACGTGGCCACCGAGTTCACCGGTTATGCCGGCACCACCGGCTCGGCAAAGATCGTGGCTATCTATAAGGACGGTCAATCGGTCGACATCCTGAGCGAAGGCCAGGAAGGCGTGATTGTGCTCGACACGACCCCTTTCTACGCCGAGTCCGGCGGTCAGATCGGCGACAGCGGTTACCTGCAGGCTGGCAGCTCGCGCTTCGACGTGCGCGACACCACCAAGACCGGCGGTGCGTTCCTGCACCACGGCGTGCTGGCTTCGGGCAGCCTGATGATTGCCGCCCCGGTGTCCGCCCATGTCGACGCCGAAGTGCGTCACGCCACTTCGCTGAACCATTCCGCCACGCACTTGCTGCATGCGGCGTTACGCCAGGTGTTGGGCGAGCATGTCCAGCAGAAGGGGTCGTTGGTGGATAGCCAGCGCCTGCGCTTTGACTTCAGCCACTTCGAAGCCATCAAGCCGGAGCAGCTCAAGGCACTGGAAGACATCGTCAACGCCGAGATCCGCAAGAACTCCCCGGTGGAGACCGAAGAAACCGACATCGACACCGCCAAGAAGAAAGGCGCGATGGCGTTGTTCGGTGAGAAGTACGGCGACAGTGTGCGCGTGCTGAGCATGGGGGACTTCTCTGTGGAACTGTGCGGTGGCATCCACGCCAACCGGACCGGTGACATCGGCCTGCTGAAGATCATCAGTGAAGGTGGTGTGGCCTCCGGCGTGCGCCGTATCGAAGCGGTCACCGGTGCCGCGGCACTGGCGTACCTCAATGCTGCCGAAGAACAACTCAAGGAAGCGGCGAGCCTGATCAAGGGCAGCCGTGACAACCTGATCGACAAGCTGTCGGCAGTGCTGGAGCGCAACCGTCTGCTGGAGAAGCAGCTCGAGCAGTTGCAGGCCAAGGCTGCCAGTGCCGCAGGCGACGATCTGTCGGCCCAGGCCGTGGACGTCAAGGGTGTGAAAGTGCTGGCCGTGCGTCTGGACGGTCAGGACGGCAAGGCCCTGCTGGGGCTGGTCGATCAACTGAAAAACAAACTCGGCCGCGCAGTGATCCTGCTCGGCAGTGTCCATGAGGAAAAGGTCGTTCTCGTCGCAGGCGTGACCAAGGACCTGACCGGCCAACTCAAAGCCGGTGATTTGATGAAGCAGGCCGCTGCGGCAGTGGGCGGCAAGGGCGGTGGTCGTCCGGACATGGCGCAAGGCGGCGGTACCGACGCTGGCGCACTGGATGCGGCACTGGCCCAGACCGTTGCATTTGTAGAGCAGGGTATTTAAGGCGGTGCTTCGGGCTCGCGGTCCAGTCGCGGGCCCGACCGCCGTAGTAACTATTGGGCGCCCTTCATGGGCAGAGGCGGCTTTGAAATGGCTTTGATCGTACAGAAATTTGGAGGCACCTCGGTCGGCACTGTCGAGAGAATCGAACAAGTCGCCGACAAGGTTAAGAAATTCCGTGATGCGGGCGATGACCTGGTGGTTGTGCTGTCGGCAATGAGCGGCGAAACCAACCGTCTGATCGATCTGGCCAAGCAAATCAGCGGCGAGCAGCAGCCGGTTCCTCGTGAACTGGACGTGATCGTTTCCACCGGCGAGCAGGTGACTATCGCCTTGCTGGCCATGGCGCTGATGAAGCGTGGCGTGCCGGCGGTGTCCTACACCGGCAACCAGGTGCGTATCCTGACGGACAGCGCGCACAACAAGGCGCGTATCCTGCAGATCGACGATCAGAAGATTCGCGCTGACCTGAAGGCCGGCCGCGTCGTGGTGGTCGCCGGTTTCCAGGGGGTGGACGAGCACGGCAACATCACCACCCTCGGTCGTGGCGGCTCCGACACCACTGGTGTTGCGCTGGCGGCAGCTCTCAAGGCTGACGAATGCCAGATCTACACCGATGTGGATGGTGTCTACACCACCGATCCGCGAGTGGTTCCCATGGCTCAGCGCCTGGACAAGATCACTTTCGAAGAGATGCTGGAAATGGCCAGTCTCGGCTCGAAGGTGTTGCAGATCCGGGCGGTCGAATTTGCTGGCAAGTACAACGTTCCGCTGCGCGTCCTGCACAGCTTCAAAGAGGGTCCGGGCACCCTCATTACTATTGATGAAGAGGAATCCATGGAACAGCCGATCATTTCCGGCATCGCTTTCAACCGCGATGAAGCCAAGCTGACCATCCGTGGCGTGCCAGACACCCCCGGCGTGGCCTTCAAGATTCTCGGCCCGATCAGTGCCGCGAACATCGAAGTCGACATGATCGTGCAGAACGTCGCGCACGATAACACCACCGACTTCACTTTCACCGTGCATCGCAACGACTACCAGGCCGCCGAAGCCGTGCTGAACAAGACCGCAGCCGAAATCGGTGCCCGGGAGGTGGTGGGGGACACCAAGATCGCCAAGGTTTCGATCGTCGGCGTCGGCATGCGCTCCCACGCAGGCGTGGCCAGCCGTATGTTCGAGTCCCTGGCCAAGGAAAGCATCAACATCCAGATGATCTCGACATCGGAAATCAAGGTTTCCGTGGTGATCGAAGAGAAATACCTGGAACTGGCCGTGCGTGCCCTGCACACGGCTTTCGAACTCGACGCAGCCGCCCGGCAGGGCGAGTAAGGCGTTGTCCCGAGGGCGCGGTGTTACCGCGCCCTTTGTTTTTTTGAATGGCGCGTCTCAAAACTGTTCTTTTGCTCGCGCTGGTCAATACTGAGGCCTGTAGGCTGCGACCGTTGCGGTTGCAGGTCCGACGTCCTTGTTTTGCAGACTTGTAGTCCCTGAACTGAATTGCGTGAGGAGAAAGGTATGCTGATTCTGACTCGTCGGTGCGCAGAGAGCCTGATTATTGGCGATGGCGAAATCACCGTGACCGTGCTCGGCGTCAAAGGAAACCAAGTGCGTATTGGCGTCAACGCCCCGAAAGAGGTCGCGGTGCACCGGGAGGAAATTTACCTGCGTATCAAGAAAGAGAAGGACGACGAACCAAGCCATTAATTTTTATCGATTTTTATGTTTGCAAACGGGGATGAAGGTGGTTAATATACGCCCCGTGTTGCGGAGAGCTGGCCGAGTGGCCGAAGGCGCTCCCCTGCTAAGGGAGTACACCTCAAAAGGGTGTCGGGGGTTCGAATCCCCCGTTCTCCGCCATTATTCATGTAGTGCGTTGTAATCTGGCTTGTTCTGTAAGTTGTTGAAATTACTAGAAAAAAGCGCTTTACAAAAAGATTCGACGACCTATAATGCGCGGCAACACATGCACTCGTAGCTCAGCTGGATAGAGTACTCGGCTACGAACCGAGCGGTCACAGGTTCGAATCCTGTCGAGTGCACCATTTAAGAGTCATTTGCAGCAATGCAAATAACTTGGCTTCAACCAGTTGTGATCTGGTATAAAACCACAACCTGCACTCGTAGCTCAGCTGGATAGAGTACTCGGCTACGAACCGAGCGGTCACAGGTTCGAATCCTGTCGAGTGCACCATATATCAAAAAGCCCGCGTTTAACGCGGGCTTTTTGTTGTCTGCGATTTGCCTTTCACACAGCCTTTCTCATCGAACACGACCTCTGCGCTGCGACCGTTCTTCGCTTTGTAGGTGTAGCGGGTGCTCGCATTCCGAATCCTGATGGAGTCGGGTTTGCCGAGAGCGCTTTCCACGTCTTGCTGGTTCATGCCGGTGACGATGCGCCTGTCCATGACTGCACTACGACGCTCCCCGGGGCTCAGCAGGTTCCCGCAGCGCTCTTCGAGCTGGCCAACGACCGTCGGTTCCCTGCGCTTGGTTTTGTTGCTGGATGTTTGCCGGTGCTCAGCTTCGGGCAGCATCGATTCGCGGGTTGGCTCGGTTGAGCCTGGGCTGTACGGATGGATTCGTTGCAATGACAGGTCCTCCCCCGGCCCGCAGCTCAAGGTGGTAAAGGTGACATGCCCTGCGCTGTTTTCGCAGCGATGAACGGTGTGTTCGGCGGCCAGCGAAGGCAGGCAGCACAGGGTGACGAGCAGAAAAATATAGCGATTGAGCGGCATTCGAGCGCCTTCCTTGCGGATGAAAAGGTGGGGGTTGATGCATTCATTACCTGTGGGAGCAAAGCTTGCTCGCGACAGCGGCAGCTCAACCGATTCGCTGTCTGTTGACTGGCTGCAATCGCGAGCAAGCTTTGCTCCCACGGCTCGTGATCGGCTGACTGACCTCAGGGTAGCCGCTCCATTTTTGCCGGGTGGTGTGTTTTCTTTTCAGGATAAAACGTCGTAAATCCACAGGTTCAGCCTGTGTTCAGGTTTGTCTCGCAAGCGCTTGTTCTTGCCATGATTTTTTAACGTTTTAAAACGCCAAGCGGTGTATGATTGCGCCCGTCAGCCCCGCCGGGGCTTTGGAATACTTCCATGGACTTACCCAGTAGTTACTCAAAGCAACGTTTCACCAATCATGAACTGACTGATTGATCCTTCCGGCGTGCCCCACTGCTGGGAGTGGAGTTCGCCTATGACCGAAATAGAAGTAAAGAAAACGCAGGAAAGCCTTCAGGACCGTCTCGCGCAAGTCGTCGAGTTGCTGCATCGCCAGCGGGTCGTGGAGGACCTGACGCATCGCCAGGAAGGCCCGCATCATGACCGGGTCGAGAACCTGGTCCACCGGCAGAACCTCGTTGAGCTGCAGCGCAAGCTCGATGACCTGCACTCCGCCGACGTTGCCTACATCCTTGAAGCCTTGCCACTGGAAGAGCGTCTGACGGTCTGGCAGTTGGTCAAGGCTGATCGCGACGGTGACATCCTGCTCGAAGTGTCCGACTCGGTTCGTGAAACCCTGATCGCTGACATGGATGATCACGAGTTGTTGGCGGCAGCCAAGGAAATGGACGCCGACGAACTCGCCGACCTTGCGCCCGAACTGCCACGGGACGTTGTTCACGAACTGATGGAAACCCTCGATGGCCAGCAGCGTGAGCGCGTGCGCTCGGCGTTGTCCTATGACGAGGAGCAGGTCGGTGCGCTGATGGACTTCGAGATGGTGACGATCCGTGAGGATGTCAGCCTTGAAGTGGTATTGCGCTACCTGCGTCGTCTCAAGGAGCTTCCAGGGCATACCGACAAGCTTTTTGTGGTCGATTACGACGGTGTGCTCAAGGGTGTGTTGCCGATCAAGCGATTGCTGGTCAACGATCCGGAAAAGCAGGTTGCCGAGGTCATGGCCAGCGATCCGGTGAGTTTTCATCCGGACGAAGACGCCTATGATGCGGCCCAAGCGTTCGAGCGTTATGACTTGATTTCCGCCCCGGTGGTCGACAAGAACGGCAAGCTGATCGGCCGTCTGACCATCGATGAAATGGTCGACCTGATTCGTGAGGAAAGTGAAAGCGAAGTCCTCAACATGGCCGGTCTGCGCGAAGAGGAAGATATCTTCGCCTCGGTCTGGAAATCCCTGCGTAACCGTTGGGCCTGGCTGGCGATCAATCTGATCACGGCGTTTGTCGCCTCCCGGGTCATCGGTTTGTTCGAAGGTTCCATTGAGCGGTTGGTGGCGCTTGCGGCGCTGATGCCTATCGTTGCCGGTATTGGCGGCAACTCCGGCAACCAGACCATCACCATGATCGTTCGTGCCATGGCGCTCGACCAGGTCAGCACTGGCAATACCTCGCGATTGATGCGCAAGGAGTTGGCGGTGGCCCTGATCAACGGCGTGCTGTGGGGCGGTGTGATCGGTGTGGTGGCGTACCTGCTCTATGGCAGTTGGTCATTGGGAGTGGTCATGACGGCCGCGATGACCCTCAACTTGCTGTTGGCGGCATTGATGGGCGTCTTGATCCCTATGACCCTCGCCCGGTTGGGGCGTGACCCGGCCATGGGTGCGAGTGTGATGATTACCGCCATGACCGACAGCGGCGGGTTCTTTATCTTCCTGGGGCTGGCGACCATCTTCCTGCTCTGAGTCGCTGGTCAAAAAAACCGCTTATCTGGTGTAACGCTGTCCACTTAAGGCTTGCCCAGCTCATTGTGGCGAGGGGATTTATCCCCGTTGGGGCGCGCAGCGGCCCTAAAATCAGACTACTCGGTGCATCAGGCAGAGCGAGTCGACTGCTTTGGGGCTACTGCGCAGCCCAGCGGGGATAAATCCCCTCGCCACAACGGCATTACGCTTGTCTGGCGGTTTTTTACGGGGCTCGAAAATACAAGTCGAGCTCAAATCCCAGGCAAAAAAAAGCCAGCGCAAGGCTGGCTTTGGGTATTGCAGTGCGATCAGGACGCGTCTGCGGCCATTTCTGCATCGTGGGCAATCAGCGAAACGAGGGCGTTCTGCTGGCGGTGGGAGAGTTGTCGGAAGCGTTGAAGCAGTTCGCGCTCATGCAGTGACAGCTCAGGGCTGTCCAGGCGCATGCTCAATTCTTCACCCAGCGCGCCTTCCTGGATCAGGCTTTGCTCAAGGCGCGCGATGATTTCAGAGTTCATGCTGCGATGATGATTGCGAGCCACCTCGGCAATGCGTTCCCGCATTCCGTCTGGCAGACGTACGACGAATTTGTCAGCCGTACGGCTGGAATAAATTGCCTGTTTCAATGGGCGCATATATTTAACCGGTTAGTTCAGGGGAGCGGTTCTCGGGATTGGCCGCAGGATGTCGAATAGGACAAGCGTCGTGGCCAAATGTTCAACCTGAATTGTTAAGAGGCCCGCATCATGCCTCAAAATTGCCAGATCATTGGCGCCAATTCTGTGACAAATATTGATCCGCGTAAAGGCGTTCTGCCATTACCCTTCATCAAAAAATGCGGACTGGTTTGAAAAATTACCAGGTCTGCACGTTGTGACCACTGCATCGTGTCTATGTGCCATACCGTCTGGCGGATAACCGAAACGGCCGCAAAGACCGGTGCCGTCCTTGTATTGTATAGGATAGTGGCAATTTGCCGATTTACTAGCAGGGGCAATTGAGGGCGGATGAGTGGCGTCCCGTTTATCTGTGTCATCGTACTGAGGGGCTGTGAGCTCTAGCATTTGCCTACACTTAAAAAGCCTACGGACGACATGACAAACGCCAGGCTGGCCGTTAACATGCACGCCGTCCATCGCACCGCGTTTCTCGTGGTCGACCTGTGTCTCAGTAGCTCAATTGGATAGAGCATCCCCCTCCTAAGGGGAAGGTTGGCAGTTCGAACCTGCCCTGGGACACCATATGATCAAAGGTTGGCGCATTTCTCGAACCGTTCGTCCATAGCGGTACAGTGCCAATCCGACTCCCCAAGAAAGAAATCAGCCCTGTGCGCCATATGAGATGCGTGCAGGGTTTTTCGGTGGAAGTGAGGCAGAAGCCCGCATCGACCGGCTTCTACCGTCCATGATTAAACCGGTAGCGTGGCCTCTTCTGCGGCAATCGCGGCCTGCACGCTTGGACGCGCTTCGACGCGATTCATGAATGACGCCAGTTCCATCCAGTTCCTGATATCGATATCGAAGAAAGGGAGCCACTTGAGCACGGTGAACAGGTACGCATCGGCCACGCCGAAGTCGCCCAGCAGGTAGTGTTTGTTCGCCAGGCTTTTATTCAGGTAGTCCAGGCGCTTGAATAGCTTCTGCCGGAAAATCTCCTGGGTGGGTTCAGGAATGTCGGCATTGAACAAAGGTGCGCTGCCACCATGGATTTCCGAGGTGATGAAGTTCAGCAGCTCCTGCAGGCGAGTCCGTTCCCAAGTGCCGTTGGCCGGCGCCAGGGAATTGCCCGGAACCTGATCTGCCAAGTACTGGACGATGGCCGGACCTTCGGTCAGCACCTGGCCGTTGTCCAGCACCAGTGCCGCGACGTAACCCTTTGGATTGATATCGCGGAAGTCACGACCGTCGGCGGTGGCTTTGGTCTTGTTGTCGACTCGGATCAATTCGAAAGGCAGGCCCAGTTCACGCAGCACGATGTGCGGCGAAAGTGAGCAGGTCATGGGGGCAAAATACAGTTTCATGGGTAGCTCCTGTTCAGCGGATAACGTAAGCGCGGATAGGGCCAGAATCCGTGACTGCTGAAACATTTCGCAAAGGACTTCTTCGAAGCTACCCTATGACAAAATCTCATGAGCACTATGCAACCTTATGGTCGCCAGAATTCCTTCTCTCAATGGATTGAAAGCGTTTGAATCTGCTGCCCGCCATATGAGTTTTACCAAGGCCGCCGAAGAGCTCAATGTCACGCAGACGGCCATCAGTCATCAGATCCGCCGACTTGAAGATGAGCTCGGCGTTCGCCTGTTTCTGCGGCTCAAGGATGGTCTGGCGCTGACCACCGAAGGCCATGCCTATCTGCCGGGCATTCGCTCGGCATTTCATGAGCTGCGCTATTCCACCGAAATGTTGCTCGAGTCCACCAACAACAGCGTATTGACCATCAGCACGCTGGTTTCCCTGGCGTCCAAATGGCTGCTGCCGCGGCTGGCATCCTTCCAGGAAGCATTTCCCGATATTGACGTGCGGGTCACCGCGTCAACCGAATTGGTCGACTTCCGCAAGGGCGGCATCGACGCCGCGATCCGCTACGGTTTCGGCGACTGGAAAGGCTTGCGGGCAGACTGGCTCATGTCCGACGAGATCTTTCCTGTGTGCAGCCCCAAGCTGCTGACGGGGCCCAAGGCCTTGAAAAGCCCGGTCGATCTGGTCAATCACACGCTGCTGCAGGTCAGTGGCATGACCCGTAACGACTGGAACATGTGGTTAAGCGCGGCAGGGCAACCGAAGGAGCTTGCCGAAGGCGCACGGTTGACGTTCGATCTGGCGATGATGGCGGTGCAGGCTGCCATCGACGGATTGGGGGTGTGCATCGGTCGTTCTACCTACGTCGATGACGATCTGAAAGCCGCAAGGCTGGTGGCGCCGTTCAACCTCAAGTTGAAGTCCGATCTGGGCTTTTATCTGGTGACGCCGCTGGAAACAGCCAACTCGAAAAAAGTCGTGGCATTGCGAACCTGGTTGATCGATCTGGTGCGGAGCGCTGGGTCGACCTCGGCTTCCGACATATTCAAATGAGTTTCCTGTCCAGGACACTTGCCTCTGGGCAACAACTTTCCTATCTCTTCCCTACGATCCGCTTAACGGAAAGCCAACTTCAGCCGATAGCCTGATGAGCCCGGTTTTCTCCTGCACTTGTGTGTGCCGGAACGGTTTGCAATGTGCGTTGCGGCACAGCCAGGACAAGAGGTTCGGAAATCTCTTGCCCGTTAGTGGCTGGTGGCTATCATCTGCGCGCCCCGGGTTGCAGGACGGCATTTTCGTTGTTTGCCATTGGGTGCACCTTTTTACTTGCCTGGACATCCTCGATGCTGGCGTACCACCAAAAAAGTTTTCTGATCGTCGATGATTTCTCGGATTTCCGCAGCTCGATCCGTTCCATGTTGCGTGAGCTGGGCGTCAAGGACGTGGACACCGCCGATACCGGCGAAGTGGCGCTGCGCATGTGTTCGCAGAAGCGCTATGACTTCATCCTGCAGGACTATCACCTGGGCGACGGCCGCAAGAACGGTCAGCAGGTGCTGGAAGACCTGATGATCGAGAAACTCATCAGTCATGAAAGCGTGTTTCTCATGGTGACCGCCGAGACCAGCCAGGCCATGGTGCTCAGTGCCCTGGAGCACGAGCCCGATGCGTACCTGACCAAGCCTTTCAACCGCTCCGGCCTGGCCCAGCGGTTGGAGCGGCTGGAACAGCGCAAGACTCTGCTCAAGCCGATTCTCCAGGCGCTGGATCGTGGCAAGCCGCTGGAAGTGCTCAATGCCTGCATCGCCCTGTGCAAGCAAGATCCGCGCTACGGGCCGTTGTGCCTGCGTTATCGGGCCGATGCGCTGCGGGACCTCAATCAGAACGAAGCCCTGGAGCGCCTGTACAACACCATCCTGGCCGATCGTCCATTGCCTTGGGCCTATGCGGGCCTGGGCAAATTGATGTTCAAGCGCGGTCAGGTGGCGCAGGCCAAGGCCGTTTATGAAAAGGCCCTCAAGACATTTCCGATGATGCCTGCCTTGTATGACGGCCTGGCCGATGTCCTGGTGGCCGAAGGTGACACGAAACAGGCGCAGGAGGTGCTGGAAGAAGCGGTTCGCCTGTCGCCCCTGGCGGTACGTCGACAATCGCTGCTGGGCAAGTTGGCAATGACCAACGAAGACTACGACACTGCCTCCAGGGCCTACCGCCAGGCGGTCGGGCAGGGCGCGCAGTCGCGTTTCAAGGATCCGGAAAGCAACCTCGGCCTGGCCCATGCATTGATCAGCAAGGGCAGCGAGAAAGGCCTCGACACCCGGACCCGGCTGGAGATCAACACGACCCTCAGCGCGGTGGCGAAGGAAAATCTCAATGACCCGGGATTGCAGGTCCGGGCGCGACTGATGAAAGCCACGAGCTTGTTGCTGAACGATGCAGAAACCGCGGAAAAACTCACCGAGCAGGCTTTGCAGCGTCTCGACGGCATGGAGCAATTCATGAGCGCCGAGGCCGCGCTGTTGGTGGCCAAGCAATTGCAGATGCTCGGCCAGACCAGTGCCGGCGAGTCGATGCTCAAGAACTGCGCGGAAATCTACGGTGATGACCCGACAGTAATGCAAGGCATTGCCAAGCTCACCGACGATCCGAACATCCTCAATCAAGGCAATGCCGCCGCCGAGCTGAACCGCGAAGGTGTGCGGGTCTACAAGACCGGCGCGTTGCCCGAGGCTCGGGAGCTGTTCCGTCGTGCGCTGAAGATGCAACCGAAGAACATCAGTATTGCCCTGAACATGGCGCAATCCCTGCTGCATGGCACCGATACCCGGGTGGAGTCGGAGCTGCTGGAGGAGTGTCGCGCCTGCCTGAAACTGGTGGGCATGATGCCCGACACCGATGCGCGTTTTGCGCGCTATCAAAAACTGCGAAGCAAGGCATTTGGCGATGAATGACAGCGAACAGGCACTCGATTTTTCCACGGTGATCGCGTCGACCGTGCACGACATGAAAAACTCCCTGACCTTGCTCATGCAGGCTCATGCGCAGTGGCTCGAGCGCTTGCCCGAAGCGGCGCAGCAGGCCCCCGAGCAGGGGGTGATGGAGTTTGAGTTCGCCCACCTCAATGGCTTGATGGTGCAACTGTTGGGGCTGTACAAGCTGGGGGTCAACCAGTTGCCGCTGCACCCGGCCTACCATGAGTTGGACGATTTCATCGAGGCGCAGTTGGCCGGCCATCAGGAGGTGTTCCGCAGCCGTGGGATCATGGTCACCTATGAGGTCGACCCGTTGAGCCCCCTGGGCTTTTTCGACCGTGAGCTGATTGCTTCGGTGCTCGACAACTGCATCAACAATGCCATTCGCCACGCCCGGCAGGCGCTGTTGATCAGTGCGAGCGATGAAGCCGGGCAGTTGGTGCTCACCATCAGCGACGACGGCCCAGGCTACCCACCCGAAATGCTCGAGCGTCAGGCCGATTATGTGCAGGGCATCAACCACAGCAGCGGCAGCACCGGGCTGGGCCTGTACTTCGCCGCGCGGATCGCCGGGCTGCACCAACGTGGCGGCGTATGCGGGCGGACCGAATTTGCCAATGGCGGTGTGCTGGGGGGAGGCGTGTTCAGGATTTATCTGCCCTGAGCCTGTCCCACGCAGGAGGCCCTGGCAGCCTGCATCCTTGTGGGAGCGAGCCTGCTCGCGATAGCGGTGTATCGTCAATCCGGTATGAGCTGACCCGCCGCCATCGCGAGCAGGCTCGCTCCCGCAGGGGGGGCCAGGCTCGATGTTTATTCTCCCCGAGTGCTTGATATTCCGAACAGCTGAAGCCTATTTTGTACGGGTTGCCGTTCGCGGCTCGCACATAACAAGGAATGCGTCATGACGACCGATGGCCTGGCCTCACTCGCGCAGCGACTGACGGGCATTGATGAGATTGAGTGTGTCACGCCGGACCTCAATGGCGTACCGCGGGGCAAGGTGATGACCGCTGCGGGTTTCCTGGAGGGACGGCGATTGCAGATGGCCCGGGGGGTGCTGCTGCAATGCATCATGGGCGGTTATCCGCCATCGCGTTTCTATGGCAGTGACGACGGCGACCTGGCATTGGTGGCCGACCCGAAGCAGATCCACCGCCTGCCCTGGTGCTCGCCCCCCCGCGCACTGGCAATCTGCGATGCCGATGAACTGACCGGTGAAAGCTCACGGCTCTCGACGCGTGGCCAGCTCAAGACGGTGATCGCCCGGTACGCTGCCCGGGGCCTGGCGCCGGTGGTTGCAACCGAGCTGGAGTTCTTCGTTTTTGCACCCAACCCGGATCCGACCCAGCCATTTCAGCCGCCGATGGGGCTGGATGGACGTCGTGAGGACGGTCACTCGGCGTTCAGTGTCAGCTCCAACAACGGCCTGCGCCCGTTCTTCAACGAGGTCTATGAATGCATGGCGGCCCTGGGGTTGCCGCGCGATACCTTTATGCATGAAATGGGCGTGAGCCAGTTCGAGATCAATCTGCTGCATGGCGATCCTTTGTTGCTGGCCGACCAGACTTTCCTGTTCAAGCACCTGCTCAAAGAAGTCGCTCTCAAGCACGGCCTGACCGTGGTATGCATGGCCAAGCCGCTGGCCCACACGCCGGGCAGTTCGATGCACATTCACCAGAGTATCGTCGAGCTGGACAGCGGTCGTAATGTGTTCAGCGACGAGGCCGGCGAGCCGACGGCAGCGTTCAGGCATTTCATCGGCGGGCAACAGGCCGGAATGGCTGATTTCACGGCGCTGTTCGCGCCGAACGTCAACTCCTACCAGCGCCTGTGTCATCCGTTCGCGTCGCCGAACAATGCCTGTTGGTCCCACGACAATCGCTCGGCAGGCTTACGTATTCCTGCCAGTTCGCCAGTGGCCCGACGGGTCGAGAATCGCTTGCCGGGGGCCGATGCCAACCCCTATCTGGCGATTGCTGCCAGCCTGGCGGCCGGTCTTCATGGGATTGAAAATCGTCTGGAACCGAGCGCTGCAATACAGGGTGAGTTCCAGGTGCCGGATAATCTGTCTTTGCCATGTACCTTGCACGCTGCTCTGGAGCGTCTGAAGCGTAGTCTTCTGGCGAAGGAACTGTTCGGTACGGAGTTCATCGAAGGCTACATCGCGTCGAAAACCCTGGAACTGACCAGCTACTTTGATGAAATCACGCCTTGGGAACGGCGAGTGCTGGCAGCCCAGGCATAATGAAACGTCGCATTCGGGCTGCCTTCACAGGCAGTCCCTACTTATCTCAAGGAGCCGCTCGGAACGCCGATGCGCCAAGTCTGGAAACCTTTTCGAGCGCTTTATTTCGCTTCGCTGATGATGCTCATCGGCTCGGGGCTTTTGAGTACCTACCTGGCCCTGCGCCTGGCGGCCGAGCATGTGGACAGCCTGTGGGTTGGTGCGCTGATGGCCGCCAACTATTTCGGCCTGGTGCTGGGCGGCAAGATCGGCCATCGGCTGATTGCCCGAGTAGGGCATATTCGCGCCTATTCGGCCTGTGCCGGGATCGTCGGAGCGGCGGTGCTGGGCCACGGCCTGGTGAGCTGGCTGCCGGCCTGGGTGGTGCTGCGGGTTATCGTCGGTCTCGGCATGATGTGTCAGTACATGGTCATCGAGAGCTGGCTCAATGAGCAGGCCGATGCCAAGCAACGCGGGGTGGTGTTCAGCGGCTACATGATCGCCTCTTACCTGGGGATGGTGCTGGGTCAACTGATCCTGGTGATCCACCCGGCCCTGGGGCTGGAATTGCTGATGCTGGTGGCGCTGTGTTTTGCCCTGTGTCTGGTGCCGGTGGCATTGACCCGCCGGATCCACCCGGCGCCGTTACGTCCGGCACCGATGGAGCCGCGGTTCTTCATCAAGCGCGTACCTCAGTCGTTGAGCACGGTACTGGGCTCCGGCCTGATCGTTGGCTCGTTCTATGGCCTGGCGCCGCTGTATGCCTCTCAGCAAGGGCTGTCGACCGAACAGGTCGGCCTGTTCATGGGTAGCTGCATCTTTGCCGGCCTGCTGGTGCAGTGGCCGCTGGGCTGGCTGTCCGACCGCTACGACCGGGCACTGCTGATCCGTTGCTTTGCGCTGTGCCTGGCGGTCTTCGCGGCGCCCTTGGCGATCTTGTCGACGGTGCCTCTGGAGGTGCTGTTCGTCGCGGGGTTCTTCTGTTCGCTGATGCAATTCTGCTTGTATCCGCTGGCGGTGGCGTTTTCCAACGACCACGTCGAAGCCGACCGCCGGGTGTCGCTGACGGCCATGCTGCTGGTGACCTACGGTGTGGGGGCGAGTATTGGCCCGTTGGTGGCCGGGGTGCTGATGAAGTCGTTCGGCAGCCATATGCTGTATGCCTTCTTCACCTTCTTTGCATTGGTACTGGTGTGGCGCATACGGCCGAAAGCGGTGACCAATCTGCATCAGGTCGATGACGCACCGCTGCATCACGTGGCGATGCCCGACAGCATGTCCAGTTCGCCGTTGGTGGCGTGCCTCGACCCGAGGGTCGATGAGCAGGTGGTGCAGGAGCAGATGCAGGTGACGCCGAATCCGGAGGTTGAGCCGGCGGCGGAGCCGGTCACCGAGGCGGCTGAGGCTGAGGAGCCTCAAGCCAGGTAAGTGAAGTGCGGCGCGCCCATCGCGAGCAGGCTCGCTCCCACAGGGGCTTGCGGTGTGCAAGCACCGGGTAACCTATGTGGGAGCGAGCCTGCTCGCGATGAGGTCAATCCAGAAGCAGCGATACTGTAGGGCTGAAGATCAGAGATCGTCTTTATCGAAGCGGCGTGCTTCGCGCTGCAACTGATAAACGAAACGCTCGACCTGCCGTTGCACCAGGCCACTGATATTGTGGAAGCGCACGCCGGCGAAGGTGGTGTTGATACGTTCTTCGAAATGCAGGTAGCGCAGTTCGACCGGCGCTGTCATGTTGCCAAAGGGCAGGGCAGCGATGAAACGCTCATAGACCTGGCCCAGTTGCAGGCGCTCGGTGATGTCGCCATCGAAACGCAGCTTGCAGCCGGTAGCGGAGATATCAAGCAGTTTGCCGTTTACCGGTGACTTGAGCTTGTCGCCGCCCAGTTCGATGTTCACCAGTTGCGCCAGTTTCAGGGCGGCGCGGAAGGCATTGCGACGTTGGTGGTAAACCACTTCTTCGGGCAAGGCACCGCGGTAGCAGCGACCATCGTGGGACTCATTGATTGTCAGCGGACCATTGCCTTCCCATGCGATGCGGACGCCATCATGGAAACCCTCGACTCGAAACGGCTCGCCAGCGAGCAGGAAGCGTTCCCCGTCGCGAGGGATCATTTCATCCAGGGCGATGGTGTTCTTTTCACGATCGACTTCGACCAGGTAGCTCTGGAACCGCTGGGTACGTTCGTGGAAGGTAATGATCAGTGGATCGTGGCTGTCTTGCAGCATCCGCAAGTTGCCGGAGATTTCCAGGGGCGTGGTAAGGACCTTGGGAGGTTGCGGAGCATCATCCGCGTTTGAGGCATTGAACACGGTGGGTCAATCTCCAAGCAAAATACGACTACGAATAGCCAGCATTTTGCCAGCATCTATCGCGGGTTGATAGAGCGCAGGCATCGTTCGTTTCATGCCTGGCTGAGCGGGCGGTGCTTGACCATCTTGGCGGTCGAACCGCGAGCATCGTAAAGCGTCGGAATTTCACCGCCATTGAGGATGCGCAACTGGTTGGCGGTAGCGGCCTGCTGGATTTGGATCGACTGGCCGTTACGGGCGTTGGCCGCCTGACACTGGGCGAGCAGGTCATTGAGCACTGCGCTTTGGGACAACAACTGATCGCCGATCGTCGACTGGCTCGCCAGTTGCTCGAGGCCATCGTTGCTGGCGGGCAGGTTGAGGCTGGCGAGAATCTCGCTGCGTTTGCGGCCATGCTGATCGAGCAAAATGATCAATGCCTGTTTCTGTGCCAGGATATTTTCCAGCAAGGGCATGTCGCGACCGTGCAGCGCCAGGGATTCGGTCTGCAGCAGTTCCAGCAGTTGTTGCGCTGGAACAAAGTCGTCGATGATCAGTTGCAATAAGTTAGTGTCGTGCATGGCTGGCCTTGGGTCTTAGCGTCCAAAAGCCTGCGCAGGCTGCGGCCTAGCGCTGGGCTTCGAAGTTGAGCAGTTTGCTGGCTACACGGTTGCTGTCGACTTTATAGCTGCCGTCGGCGATGGCTGCTTTCAACTCGGCCACGCGGGCGTTGTCGACGACAGGTTGATCGCGCAGCTTGTCAGTGACCTTCTGCAACTGCTGAGCCTCATCACTGAGGTGTACCGACTCCCCGTTCTTGACAGTAGTGGCTTGCTCGGCCGGCGAGGATTTTTCGGTTTCCTTGCTGGCGCTGGTGCGCGTAGTGCCTGTCAATGGTGAAGAGCTGTTTAAACGGTTGAAATCGATGACCATGGTAAAAAACCTCTGGGTATTTGGACGCTTGCCATGTTTTCGGCCATCCCCAAAAAAACTTTAGGCTCATTTATTCAATGAGCGTGCGCACGTCTGCGCTTGCCTTGCGTAAGGCACAGTCTAGGGAACAGCGAGGTCAAGCGCCAGCTTTCTACCCATCTCTACCGGGTCGCTACATAGCCACTTCCACCTGGCCAGGGGCTATTACCTGCGCCTTGATGACGCGTTGGGAATTAAGGTTTTTTACCCGAATCTGTTCATGCATGCCGCCATTTGAAAGGGCTTCGCCGGGCATCCGCACGGCCAGGGTGCCGCTACGGGCGGTGATGACCACCTGATCACCTTTGCGAACGACTTCGGCCTGTTCCAGATGCAGGAGGGTCACGATCTGGTCGGCTACCATTGGTCGGACAAGTTTCTGTCCGATGGCCTGATCGACCGAGGTCAGGAACCCCTGGGTGACCTGGCTGACATCCCGCTCACGCAACGTTACGTCCTGGGGCTCGACGATTCCGGCACGTTTCAAGGGGCGGGTGGTGGTGACGATTTCGCGAAACAGGCGCACTTGGGCCGGCACAAATACCGTCCAGGGCGCGGCGCTGTCGCAACGGACCTTCACGGTGACCCGTCCCAGGGGCCTGGCAGGACTTTCCAGGGACGCAGTCAATTCCTTGTCGCACATTGGCATGCGCAGGCGCGGGTCTATCTGATTGACTTCGATTTCATAGCGACCTTCGGTTTGACTGGAGGCCAGATAGTCTTCTACGGTGAATTCAAGAAAGCCCTGAGTGACGCCGATAAGGAGATCAGGCAAGGTAACCGGAGCATCGGCAAGGGCACGTCCCCCCGAGGCGAACAGGCAGGCAGCCAGCAGCACACCGAGCCAGAGGCGGCAATGAGTGATCAGGCGTCGAGAAAATGTCGTTTGTGCGTTCATGCCGGTTGAATAGCAAGCCCCGTGCCGTTTAGTGATGAATGCGCGTCGGACACATTAGCGTTAGGTAGGAGTCAGGGCATGGCGGGAGTGATGGATTCGGTAAACCAGCGTACGCAGCTGGTCGGTCAGAATCGCCTGGAGCTGTTGTTGTTCCGTCTCGATGGCCAGCAGTTATATGGGATCAACGTATTCAAGGTCCGCGAGGTGCTGCAATGCCCCAAGCTGACCTTGATGCCCAAGTCCAGCCCCGTCGTGTGCGGTGTGGCAAACATCCGGGGAGCGACCATCCCGATTCTCGATCTGGCGATGGCCACCGGTTCCGGTCGGCTGCTGGATCAGAGCAATCCGTTTGTGATCATCACCGAATACAACACCAAGACCCAGGGTTTCCTGGTCCGCTCGGTGGAGCGCATCGTCAACATGAACTGGGAAGAGATTCATCCACCACCCAAGGGCACCGGCCGCGATCACTACCTGACGGCGGTGACCCGGGTCGACGGCCAGTTGGTGGAAATCATCGACGTGGAGAAAATACTCGCCGAAGTGGCGCCGACCACGGAAACCATTTCCCATGGCGTGGTGGATGCCGAAACCCAGCACAAGGCGATTTCGCTGCGGGTGCTGACGGTGGATGACTCTTCGGTGGCGCGTAAGCAGGTGACCCGTTGCCTGCAGACGATCGGCGTCGAAGTGATTGCGTTGAATGATGGACGGCAGGCGCTGGATTACCTGCGCAACATGGTCGACGAGGGCAAGAAGCCGGAAGAGGAGTTCCTGATGATGATCTCCGACATCGAGATGCCGGAGATGGACGGGTATACCCTGACGTCGGAAATCCGCAGCGACCCGCGTATGCAAAAGCTGCATATCATCTTGCATACGTCCCTGTCGGGCGTCTTCAACCAGGCGATGGTCAAGAAGGTCGGTGCCGACGATTTTCTCGCCAAGTTCCGTCCCGATGACCTGGCTTCCCGGGTAGTCGAGCGGATCAAGACTGCGGAATAAAGGTCGGGCGCGTTGTGCGCCCGGCAAATCAACACAATGAAAGAGGCGGTAACTTGTCTACGGGTAATTTGGATTTCGAACAGTTCCGGGTCTTCCTGGAAAAAGCCTGTGGCATATTGCTTGGTGAAAACAAGCAATATCTGGTGTCGAGCCGTCTCAACAAATTGATGGAGCAGCAGGGCCTCAAATCGTTGGGCGAGCTGGTGCAGCGTATCCAGACCCAGCCGCGCAGCGGTTTGCGCGAAATGGTGGTGGACGCCATGACCACCAACGAAACCCTGTGGTTCCGCGATACCTATCCGTTCGAAGTCTTGAAGAACAAGGTGCTGCCAGCAGCCATCAAGGCCAGCCCGGGCCAGCGCCTGCGGATCTGGTCGGCTGCCTGTTCGTCGGGCCAGGAACCTTATTCGCTGTCGATGTCCATCGACGAGTTCGAGCGGACCAATATCGGTCAGTTGAAGGGTGGCGTGCAGATCGTCGCCACCGACCTGTCCGGGACCATGCTCAATAACTGCAAGACCGGTGAGTACGACAGCCTGGCTATCGGCCGCGGCCTGTCGCCTGATCGGCTGCAACGCTATTTCGATCCGAAAGGGCCGGGTCGCTGGGTAGTCAAGGCGCCGATCAAGAGCCGGGTGGAATTCCGCTCCTTCAACCTGCTGGACAGTTATGCCAGTCTGGGCAAATTCGACATCGTGTTCTGCCGCAATGTGCTGATCTACTTCTCCGCCGAAGTGAAGAAGGACATCCTGCTGCGTATCCACGGGACCCTGAAGCCGGGCGGCTACCTGTTCCTCGGTGCCTCCGAGGCGCTGAATGGCTTGCCCGATCATTACCAGATGATCCAGTGCAGCCCGGGGATTATCTACCAGGCAAAGTGACGCGTCCGGGTCGTCAAAAAACGGGAGCCCCCTACAGGCTCCCGTTTTTTTGCCTGCTGATTAGTGCTTGCTCACTCTGTGGAGCGAGCTTCTGTGGGAGCCGAGCTTGCTCGCGATGCAGGCAACACGGTTTCAACTCCCCCCACCGCGTCATCGTTCATCGCGAGCAAGCTCGGCTCCCACAAAAGCTCGGTCCCACTGTAATTGCCAGTGTCGCTCAAAAAGCGGCAGAAAAGCGGCAGCCGGCGGAAATCGGTTGCCGCTTTTCTG
The DNA here is from genome assembly GCF_001269905.1 of Pseudomonas corrugata. GTDB lineage: Bacteria > Pseudomonadota > Gammaproteobacteria > Pseudomonadales > Pseudomonadaceae > Aquipseudomonas > Aquipseudomonas corrugata. Next base: position 505,647 of record NZ_LHVK01000008.1, read on the forward strand.
GCATTGCCGCCTTGCCGATGCCCGCAAAGCCCCGGTTTATGGGCTTTTTAAAAGTGGCACGACGCTTGCTATGTCCATGTACGTACATTCTGGTCACCCAAAGGTTTCCGACATGAGCATCAGCTTCGATAAAGCGCTCGGTATCCATGAACAGGCCCTGAGCTTCCGTGCCCAGCGCGCCGAAGTCCTGGCCAACAACATCGCCAATGCCGACACCCCGAACTACAAGGCTCGGGATCTGGACTTCTCCAAAGTGCTCGCCGAGCAGAACGAGAAAACCAAGAACGGCTCCTTCGCCCTGAACATGACCAACAGTCGTCATATCGAGGCAGAAGGCTTGGGTAACGGCGACGAGTCGCTGATGTATCGCACGCCGATGCAACCTTCGATCGACCAGAACACTGTGGACGCTCAACTGGAACAGTCCAACTACGCGGAGAACTCCGTGAACTTCCAGGCCAGCTTCACCCTGCTCAACAGCAAATTCAAAGGGCTGATTTCGGCCCTGCGCGGAGAGTAAGTCATGTCGATTGCGAGCGTATTCAACATCGCCGGCAGTGCCATGAGTGCCCAGACCACTCGCCTGAACACTGTCGCCAGTAACATCGCCAACGCCGAGACCGTTTCGTCGAGCATCGACCAGACCTACCGCGCCCGTCATCCGGTGTTCGCCACCATGTTCCAGGGCGGCCAGTCGAATGGCAGCGGCTCGCTTTTCCAGGAGCAGGACGCGGCCGGGCAGGGCGTGCAGGTGCTTGGGGTCGTCGAGGACCAGAGCAACCTCGAAGCGCGCTATGAACCGAACCATCCGGCTGCCGACGCCAAGGGCTATGTCTATTACCCGAACGTCAACGTCGTCGAAGAAATGGCCGACATGATTTCCGCCAGTCGCTCATTCCAGACCAACGCCGAAATGATGAACACCGCCAAAACCATGATGCAGAAGGTCCTGACCCTGGGTCAGTGATAAGGGGCGAGTCACATGAGCGTTACCAATACCACCGGCGGTTTGAGCCTCAACGACATTCTGGCCAACTCCTCGGTCAAGACCAACAACACCTCCGACAGCCTGGCTTCGGTAACGGGTGCTGCGACCGGTAAAAAGGAGCTGGGCAAGGACGCGTTCCTGCAACTGCTCGTAACCCAGCTGAAAAACCAGGACCCGCTGTCGCCACAGGACAACGGTGAGTTCGTTGCCCAACTGGCACAGTTCAGCAGCCTGGAAGGCATCACCACCCTCAACGATACCGTGAGCGGGCTGGCCAGCAACTACAACTCGTCCCAGGCCTTGCAGGCCTCGTCGCTGGTGGGACGTTCAGTCATTGCCCCTGGCGACAAGGCGGTGGTCGACACCTCCAAAAGCCTCAACGGCACGGTGGTGGTGCCGTCAGCGGTATCGTCCGTGGCGGTCAAGATCGTCGACAAGGACGGCAAGACGGTTCGCACCATCGACCTGGGCAGCCAGAAGGCCGGTAATTCCGCCTTTATCTGGGATGGCAAGAACGATGCGGGTACCACGGTCGAGTCGGGCACTTACACCTTCACGGCTTCGACCACCATCGACGGCCAGGCCACGTCGCTGATCACCAACCTGCCGGCGACCGTCAGCAGCGTGACGATCAGCCAGACAGGAGGAGAGCTGATGCTCAACCTCGCCGGGCTGGGCAGCATCGCCCTGTCCAAAGTACAAACTATTGGTATGTAGAGCCGACTAACCCGGCAAAGGAGTGGAATATGTCTTTCAACATCGGCCTTAGCGGTCTCTATGCTGCCAACAAACAGCTGGACGTCACCGGTAACAACATCGCCAACGTGGCAACCACCGGCTTCAAATCGTCCCGCGCGGAATTCGAAGACGTCTACTCGGCCACCAAGCTGGGTTCGGGCAGCAAGACCGTCGGTAACGGCGTGCGCTTGGCCAACGTCTCCCAGCAGTTCGGCCAGGGTGACGTCAATAACACCGGCAACGTGCTGGACATGGGTATCCAGGGCCAGGGCTTCTTCGTTCTGGATAACAACGGGTCCTTGAGCTACACCCGTGCCGGTACGTTCAAGACCGACAAGGAAGGCTATGTCACCAACAGTGATGGCACTGCGAACCTGCAGGGCTATGGTGTGGACTCCAATGGCAACATCCTCAATGGTATCTTGACCGATCTGCGTATCGACACCTCGAACTTGCCACCGCAAGCAACCAGCCTGGTTTCGTCGACAATCAACCTGAACTCGACGGCCACGGCTATCAGCCAGGCAGCGCCTTACTTGTTCGACCCGGCTGATACAGCCACTTTCACCAAGCAGTTCACCACCCCGGTCTACGATACCCAGGGCAACCAGCACTCCATGGACCAATACATGGTCAAGACTGGCTCTAACACATGGGACGTCTACACGCTGATTGATGGTCGAAACCTGGACGGCAGCTCGCCGACCGCCGCCGCTACTGCTGCGGTTCCCTCAACCATGACCTTTGACTCCAGCGGTAAGCTGGTCCAGGTCAGTACCCCGCCCGCTACCATCAGCAGCGATCTGGTACTGACTGGCTGGGTGCCGGGCACGGTGACCAACGGCGTGTGGGCTGCCAACGGCGCGGGTTCGTCGACCATTACCGTCTCCATGGCCAATACCACGCAGTTCAATGCCGACACTGCGCGCTCGATTCCTACCCAGAACGGTTATGCCACCGGCCAGATCACCAACCTGACCATCGACGGCAGTGGTGTATTGTTGGCCAACTTCAGCAACAACCAGACCAAGCCGATCGGTCAGGTCGCGCTCGCCAGTTTTACCAACGAACAAGGTCTGCAGCCCGTGGGAGGCACTAGCTGGAAGGAAACCTTCGCGTCGGGCATCCCGGGCTACGATGCCCCGGAAACCGGCACCCTGGGTTCGATCGTCTCCAACTCCCTGGAGGAGTCCAACGTCAACCTGACCAACGAACTGGTCGAGCTGATCAAGGCGCAGAGCAACTACCAGGCGAACGCCAAGACCATCTCCACCCAGAGCACCATCATGCAGACCATCATTCAAATGACTTGATTCTCGATGGTTGCTTGAGAAGTTGCACAAGGAGCCCCTCGCAAGAGGGGCTTCTTTTTGGGCGAGTGTTTTGCGTTGCCTGGGTTTGCTTCATCGCGAACAGGCTCTCCCACAGGGGGGGGCACATTCCAATGTGGGAGCGAGCCTGCTCGCGATGAGGTCAGCCCGGCCATCACTTTCCTCCAGGCAAAAGAAAAGCCCCCGATAAACCAGCGGTCTATCGGGGGCTTTGCTTTAAAGGTAGGCGCCTTGCAGCGCCCACCCGCTCAGCTTATTGGCAAGCTTCGCAATCCGGCTCGTCGATCGCGCAGGCCTTTGGCACTGGCGCAGGCCCTGCTGGAGCAGCCAGGACCGAGTCGTCACCGTGGTTGCCGCCGCTGGAAACAGCGTTCAGCTTGCCGGTGTTGATGGTCGACTTCTCGGTGCTGGTGGCGGCCAGGGCACGGAGGTAGTAAGTGGTTTTCAGACCACGGTACCAGGCCATGCGGTAGGTCACGTCGAGCTTCTTGCCCGAGGCGCCGGCGATGTACAGGTTCAGCGACTGAGCCTGGTCGATCCACTTCTGGCGACGGCTGGCTGCGTCGACGATCCAACGGGTGTCCACTTCGAACGCGGTGGCGTAGAGCTCCTTGAGCTCCTGCGGAATGCGCTCGATCTGCTGTACCGAACCGTCGTAGTACTTCAGGTCGTTGATCATGACCGAATCCCACAGGCCGCGGGCCTTGAGGTCGCGGACCAGGTACGGGTTGATCACGGTGAACTCGCCCGACAGGTTCGATTTCACGTACAGGTTCTGGTAGGTCGGTTCGATCGACTGCGACACGCCGGTGATGTTGGCGATGGTGGCGGTCGGTGCGATGGCCATGATGTTGGAGTTACGGATGCCTTTCTGTACACGGGCGCGAACCGGTGCCCAGTCCAGGGACTCGGTCAGGTCGACGTCGATGTACTTCTCGCCACGGGAGGCGATCAGGATTTGTTGCGAGTCCAGCGGCAGGATGCCCTTGGACCACAGCGAACCCTGGAACGTCTCATAGGCACCGCGCTCGTCGGCCAGGTCGCAGGAAGCCTGGATCGCGTAGTAACTGACTGCTTCCATGGACTTGTCGGCGAACTCGATGGCAGCGTCCGAACCGTACGGGATGTGCTGCAGGTACAGCGCGTCCTGGAAGCCCATGATGCCGAGGCCGACCGGACGGTGCTTGAAGTTGGAGTTCTTCGCCTGTGGCACCGAGTAGTAGTTGATGTCGATCACGTTGTCGAGCATGCGCACGGCGGTGTTCACGGTGCGTTGCAGCTTGGCGGTGTCCAGCTTGCCGTCGACGATGTGGTTCGGCAGGTTGATCGAGCCCAGGTTGCAGACGGCGATCTCGTCCTTGTTGGTGTTCAGGGTGATCTCGGTGCACAGGTTCGAGCTGTGGACCACGCCCACGTGCTGCTGCGGGCTGCGCAGGTTGCACGGGTCCTTGAAGGTCAGCCATGGGTGGCCGGTCTCGAACAGCATCGACAGCATCTTGCGCCACAGGTCCTTGGCCTGGACGACCTTGAACAGCTTGATCTTGTTGTACTCGGTCAGGGCTTCGTAGTACTCGTAGCGCTCTTCGAAGGCCTTGCCGGTCAGGTCATGCAGGTCCGGTACTTCGGACGGCGAGAACAGGGTCCACTTGCCGTCGTCGAAGACGCGCTTCATGAACAGGTCGGGGATCCAGTTGGCGGTGTTCATGTCGTGGGTACGACGACGGTCATCGCCGGTGTTCTTGCGCAGCTCGATGAACTCTTCAATGTCCATGTGCCAGGTTTCCAGGTAGGCACAGACCGCGCCCTTGCGCTTGCCACCCTGGTTGACCGCGACAGCGGTGTCGTTGACCACTTTGAGGAACGGTACGACGCCCTGGGATTTACCGTTGGTGCCCTTGATGTACGAGCCCAGCGCACGAACCGGCGTCCAGTCGTTGCCCAGGCCACCGGCGAATTTCGACAGCATGGCGTTGTCGTGGATTGCGCCGTAGATGCCCGACAGATCGTCCGGCACGGTGGTCAGGTAGCAGCTCGACAACTGTGGACGCAGGGTGCCGGCATTGAACAGGGTCGGGGTCGACGCCATGTAGTCGAAGGACGACAGCAGGTTGTAGAACTCGATGGCACGTTCTTCTTTCTGCTTCTCTTCGATGGCCAGGCCCATGGCCACGCGCATGAAGAAGATCTGCGGCAATTCGAAGCGGACGCCGTCCTTGTGGATGAAGTAACGGTCGTACAGGGTTTGCAGGCCCAGGTAGGTGAATTGCTGGTCGCGCTCGTGGTTGATCGCCTTGCCGAGTTTCTCCAGGTCGAAAGAAGCCAGGACCGGGTTCAGCAATTCGAATTCGATACCCTTGGCTACATAGGCCGGCAGGGCCTTGGCGTACAGGTCGGCCATTTCGTGGTGGGTCGCGCTCTCGGCGACTTCCAGGAAGCCCAGGCCTTCTGCGCGCAGGGTGTCCATCAGCAGGCGGGCGGTCACGAAGGAGTAGTTCGGCTCGCGTTCCACCAGGGTCCGCGCGGTCATCACCAGCGCAGTGTTGACGTCCTTGAGCGCGACGCCGTCATAGAGGTTTTTCAGGGTTTCGCGCTGGATCAGGTCGCCATCGACTTCTTCCAGGCCTTCGCAGGCCTCGGTGACGATGGTGTTCAGGCGGCCCATGTCCAGCGGCGCCAGGCTGCCATCAGCGCGAGCGATGCGGATCGACGGGTGGGCCTGGACCGGTGCGTCGGCCGGGTTGCGGGTGGCGCGTTCCTTGGCACGGGAGTCGCGATAGATCACGTAGTCACGCGCTACCTTCTGCTCACCGGCACGCATCAGGGCCAGTTCGACCTGGTCCTGGATTTCTTCAATGTGGATGGTGCCGCCCGACGGCATGCGACGCTTGAAGGTCGCGGTGACCTGTTCGGTCAGGCGGGCCACGGTGTCGTGGATGCGCGACGAAGCGGCTGCGGTGCCACCTTCAACTGCAAGGAACGCTTTGGTGATGGCGACGGTGATCTTGTCATCGGTGTAAGGAACGACAGTGCCGTTACGCTTGATCACACGCAGTTGACCAGGCGCGGTGGCGGCCAGATCCGGGGTCGAATCGGCGGCCATCGGCGCGGTGCCCTGCGGGTTCTCGCGAGTTGTGTCGGTGTGCATGGGTGTCTCCACGTTCTTTATGTTTGTTTGGGCACCATCACGGTGCCCACCGTTCCGTCCTGAAGCACTACAACCGACTGGCGCCGGGTATAACAACTTCGGGACAGTAGGAAGCAGGCCTGTGGGGCTGCTTCCATCCGAAGTTCATGGGTTGCGAGCCTGGGCTCGAAACCGGGTTGCGGGGGTGGCAGCAATGGACTGCAACACCCGTACCGTTTCGGTCGTTTTCGACCTTTGAAACGGTGGCCATCCGCAGGGGCGGTCTGGTCTTGGGAAAACACGATGTTTCAAGTGGAAAGAGGCACGAAAAGCGCTTGAATTCTTTGTCCGACTTGTGTTTGGTTTTTGGCTTCAACCCCTACATGTAGGGTTTTTTTTGCAGCGGGCTACAAGATAATGCGTTTTCGGGGATGAATCAACGTACTGCCTGTGGATAAACCTGTGCGTAATTTGTGTGCGAAACATGGAACTGCGCTGTAGGCCGCGACCTTGCTGGAGCGGGCCTTTTTTCGTCGTTTTCGGGGTGCCGAAAACAGCCTGCCGATTTTTTCGGGCGCGGACGTTACCACACAAATCCCGCTCGACCGAACGCATTTGTCCGCTTGTTTTCTCCCGGGGCGCCGTTTATACAATCGGCCGGTGCGTTGGACAGGGTTATCCTCTTTTGACATGACAAAAGAGCGAGGGGACGAGCGCGCATATCCTTGTGGCGAGGGGATTTATCCCCGTTGGGCTGCAAAGCAGCCCCAAATCAGTCGCTTAGCTGTGTCAGGCAGAACACAGGGGTCGCTTCGCGACCCAACGGGGATAAATCCCCTCGCCACAAGGGATGAGCATTTGTCCTTTTATATTCACAGCAGACGAGGTCCCCCGTGGAACAAGAAGCCTGGCATATATTGATCGTCGAGGATGACCAGCGTCTGGCCGAGCTGACCCGTGACTACCTGGAAAGCAACGGGCTGCGTGTCGCCATCGAAGGTGACGGTGCGGCAGCGGCGCAGCGGATCATTGCCGAACAACCGGACTTGGTGATCCTCGACCTGATGCTGCCCGGCGAAGACGGCCTGGATATCTGCCGCAAGGTCCGTGTGCAGTACGATGGGCCGATCCTCATGCTCACCGCCCGCACCGACGACGCCGACCAGATCCAGGGCCTGGATCTGGGGGCCGACGACTACGTCTGCAAGCCTGTGCGCCCGCGCGTGTTGCTGGCACGCATCCAGGCCTTGTTGCGGCGCAGCGAGCCTGTGGAGACGAACCCCCAGAAGCCGCGGCGCCTGCAATTCGGCCCGCTGGTGGTGGACGACGCCTTGCGCGAGGCCTGGTTGCAGGGCAACGGGATCGAGCTGACCAGCGCCGAGTTCGACCTGTTGTGGCTGCTGGTGTCCAATGCCGGGCGTATCCTGTCCCGGGAGGAAATCTTCACCGCCTTGCGTGGCATCGGTTATGACGGCCAGGACCGTTCCATCGACGTACGCATCTCGCGCATCCGGCCCAAGATCGGCGATGACCCCGAGCATCCACGGCTGATCAAGACCATTCGCAGTAAAGGCTACCTGTTCGTGCCTGAAGCCTGTGTAGATCCGGCACCGTGAACTCGATCTTCCTGCGCATTTATGGCGGCATGTGCGCGGCGCTGGTGCTGGTGGCGGTGCTCGGGGTGCTGGCTCTGCACCTGCTCAACCAGACCCGCAGCGAGCAGTACCGCGAGCGCCTGGCCCACGGCACGTTTTCCTTGATGGCCGAGAACCTGCAGCCGATGAACGACACCGAGCGCCACCGGGCGCTGCTGTTGTGGGAGAGGTTGCTGGGCATCCCCCTGGCATTGCAGACCTTCGCCCAGACCGACCTGGACCTGGGGCAGCGCACCCGTGTGCTGCGTGGGCAGGCCCTGGTTGAACAGACCGGGCCCCATGCGGCGAAGGTCTATCGGCTGGTCAGCGATGACGAGCAACTGATGTTGGTGGGGGAAGTCCAGCAGATCAGCGAGCAGTTGGCCCGCGCAACCATTTACCTGCTGGCCGACGAACTGGTGCGCTACCCGGTGGGCGAGCAACCCCGACGGCTCGCGCAGCTCATGGAAGAAAAGGGTTTCGGTTTCGATCTGCGGTTGATGACCGCCGAGCAGGCGGACATGGACGAAGACCAGCGCCGTCGCGTGTCCGAGGGCGATACGGTGATGGCCTTGGGCAAGGGTGGCGATTCGATCCGGGTGTTCGCCGGGATGGTGGGCACGCCATGGGTATTGGAAATCGGCCCGCTGTACCAGATGAACCCTTACCCGCCCGAATGGCTGGTCCTGATCGCGGCGTTGGGCTTGAGCCTGATCGGGTTGATCGTCTACCTGTTGGTGCGTCAACTGGAGCGACGCCTGAGCGGCCTGGAGGCCGCCGCCACCCAGATCGCCCAGGGCAGCCTGGAAACCCGCGTGCCGGCACGGGGCGCCGACTCGGTCGGGCGGTTGGCCGCCGCATTCAACGGCATGGCCGAGCACCTGCAACAACTGTTGGCGATCCAGCGTGAATTGGTAAGGGCGGTTTCCCACGAATTGCGAACCCCGGTGGCGCGCCTGCGCTTCGGCCTGGAAATGATCGGCAGCGCTGCCACGCCCCAGGCTCGGGAAAAGTACCTGGCGGGCATGGACCATGACATCGAAGACCTGGATCGGCTGGTGGACGAGATGCTCACCTATGCGCGACTGGAGCAAGGCTCACCGGCGCTGAACTTCCAGCGGGTGGATCTGGATGCGCTGGTCAGCCAGGTGATCGAGGAGCTGGGCCCGCTGCGGGCCGGGGTCACGGTCGAGCGTGGGCTGTGCCTGTCTGCCGTCGATTGTGACGGCGCCTGGGTCGAGGCCGAGCCACGCTTCTTGCATCGCGCCTTGCAGAACCTGGTGGGCAACGCCATGCGCCATGCCAAGTCCCGGGTGACCGTCAGCTATCAGGTGGGACAACTGCGTTGCCGGGTGGACGTCGAGGATGACGGGCCCGGTGTGCCGGAGGCGGCCTGGGAGCGGGTGTTCAAGCCTTTCCTGCGGCTGGACGACAGCCGTGCCCGGGCTTCGGGCGGTCATGGGTTGGGGCTGTCGATCGTGCGGCGGATCATTTACTGGCATGGCGGCCGGGCGTTGATCGCCAAGAGCAAGAGCCTGGGTGGGGCATGTTTCAGCTTGAGCTGGCCGAGGCATCAGGACAGGGGTTGAAGGATATAGCGACTGGATTGTCCTCATCGCGAGCAGGCTCGCTCCCACATGGGAACGCATTCCTTCTGTGGGAGCGAGCCTGCTCGCGATGGCGCCTTCAAAAGCGACAGGAAAGCTTCAGGCCTTGATACCCACCAGGCTCAACAACTGCCCATCCTTCACCCCGAACCGCGCCTGCAATTCACTGCCATGGCACCATTCGGCCGACAGGTCCGTCAGCAACCGCATTCGCACCTGCCCGTCGCGGGTCCATTCCAGCACCTCGGCATGTTCGAAATAGAAGCGCTGCCCGACGATCGGGTACAGGGCCTTGAACAGGCTTTCCTTCACTGAAAACGTCAACGTCACCAGCAATGCCCGGTCATCTCGCCGGGTGGTGGCCATGCGTTGCAGTTCCGCTGGGGTCAGGATTTCACTCGCCAGCCGCTCGGCGCGCTCCGGGTCGAGCAGGTTCTCCAGATCCATGCCCAGCCCCTGCCAATGGTCCTTGCTGGCGACGATGGCCGCCGCCCGGCCGGTGCTGTGGGTGATCGACCCGCTGACATGGGCCGGCCAGACGGGGGCACGGTCTTCGCCAATCGCCGGTACGCAATACTGGCCGTTCAACTGATAAAGGGCTGTCCGGGCGCAGATCCGTCCGGCAAGGAATTCGGCCTGGCGCTTGGGCACCGAACGCTGGATGCTCGCGGGCGGCTCGATAGCACTGTTCGGGAAATCTTCGCCGATCAGCAACAGCGGATCGAAGCGGGTGCTCAGCAGGATTGTATCGGGCAGGGCATCGGGCAACAGCCAATGTTCATCCAAAGGCGAGCAGCAGGCGGGCAGGGCAGGGAGTCGGTTCATGCCGGGCATTTTGCCGGGTTGGCTTGATGCTGGGTAGTGATGTGAGCGGTTGGACTGAAATTCTGCTGGGAAGAAGGGGCTTTTGTGGCGAGGGGATAAATCCCCTCGCCACAGGGGGGAGTGTTCAGCCAAAGATCTTCTTGAAGAACTTCTGCATATCCGCCCACGACTGCTCATCGGCCGCCTTGTTGTAGCCGATGTCCGGCCCGCCATGTTCGCCGTGGCTCAGGCGGTCGGCATCGGGGTTGCTGAAGCCGTGCTTGGCGCCTTTCAGGCTGACGAACTTGTAGTCGGCGCCGGCCTTGTCCATCTCGCTCTTGAACGCAGTGACATTATCCTCGGTGACCATGCTGTCCAATGCGCCGTGCTCGACCAGCATCTTCGCCTTGACGCTGCCGGGCGTAGCCGGGGTGTTGGTGACCAGGGCACCGTGGAAACTCACCACGCCGGCCAGCGGAACACCCTGGCGAGCGGCATCGAGCACCACTTTGCCGCCGAAGCAGTAGCCGATGGCGGCGAGTTTGTCAGGGTCGGTCTGGGGCTGTTTCTTCAACAGGTCGAGCCCGGCCTGGAAACGCGCGCTGGCGGCCTTGCTGTCCTTGAGTGCCGCCTGCATGAACGCCATGGCGTCCGTGGGATGCTCGGTGTTCTTGCCATCGCCGTACATGTCGATGGCCAGGGCGCTGTAGCCCAGGCCGGCGAGGTCGCGGGCGCGGCGTTTGGCGTAGTCGTTCAGCCCCCACCATTCATGCACCACCACTACGCCCGGGCGCGGCCCCTTGATCGCATCGTCGTAGGCGTAATAGCCGATCAGCTTCGTGCCGTCGGCACTGGTGTAGGGGATTTCCTGGGTCTGAATGGCGGCGTGGCCTGCGCCGCTCAAGGCCAGAAGTACAACAGCAAGCAACCTGCGCATGGGGGATCTCCTTGAAAGAATGGGTTTGCTCGAGACAGGACACTCTAGCCGATTCATTCAGCGAAGGTTCAGAGAACGTTCAAGGGGTGTTCAGGGACCGTTGGTTAACGTGACCACGACTTCACAGACCACCCACGTTTCAAAGGAACCTGAACATGACACACATGAAAAAACTGCTGCTGGCTTTCACTGTGCTGGGTGCCAGCGCCATGGCCCACGCCGATGACAACTTCGCCAGCCTGACCCTCGGCCAGACCAGTGACAAGGTCAAGAAGTCCAGTGCCCTGGACCAGGCGCTGAACAATCCGAACGCCGACGGCGTGATCGGCAAGGACACCACCTACGGCCTGCGTCTGGGCAAGCAGAACGACCAGGGCCGCTACTACGCCACCTACGACAACGTTTCTGGGACCCATAATGGCATCAAGCTGCGCCAGGAAAACCTGCTGGGCAGCTACGATCTGTTCTACCCGGTCACTGGCAGCACCAAGCTGTTCGGCGGTGCGACGGCGGGCCTGACCAAGGTGACCCAGGACTCCCCAGGCTTCAGCCGCGACAGCGACATCGGTTTCACGGCAGGTCTGCAGGGCGGCGTCCTGCAACAAATTTCGCAGAACACCTCGGTGGAACTGGGTTACCGTTACCTGCGCAGCAACGCCAGCACCGAGATGAGCCCCCACGGCGGTGGCAAGGTGGGTTCGCTGGACCTGACCAGCAGTGCCCAGACCTACCTGTCCGCCAACTACACGTTCTAAGCGGGGGAAGGTGAGCGTATTCCGCCGGATCGGCCCAAGACGATCCGGCGGCTTTCGTTGCGCTGCACAGCACCGGATTGTCTGATTTGCCTGGAGAGAGGCTCCATGAAGTTACTGGTCGTCGAAGACGAGGCGCTGTTGCGTCATCACCTGCAAACCCGTCTCACCGACAGCGGCCATGTGGTGCAGGCCGTCGCCAATGCCGAGGAGGCCCTGTACCACGTCACGGAATTCAACCATGACCTGGCGGTGATCGACCTCGGCCTGCCCGGGATCAGCGGCCTGGAACTGATCCGCCGGCTGCGTGCCCAGGACAAGACCTTCCCGATCCTGATCCTCACTGCCCGTGGCAACTGGCAGGACAAGGTCGAGGGCCTGGCCGCCGGGGCCGATGACTACGTGGTCAAGCCGTTTCAGTTCGAAGAGCTGGAGGCCCGGCTGAATGCCCTGTTACGCCGCTCCAGCGGTTTTACCCAGTCGACCATCGTCGCCGGCCCGTTGCTGTTGGACCTCAACCGCAAGCAAGCCTCCCTCGACGAGGAGCCGCTGGCGCTGACGGCCTACGAATACCGCATCCTCGAGTACCTCATGCGCCATCACCAGCAGGTGGTGGCCAAGGACCGCCTGATGGAGCAACTGTATCCCGATGACGACGAGCGCGACCCCAATGTCATTGAAGTACTGGTCGGGCGCCTGCGCCGTAAACTCGAAGCCCCCGCCGGCTTCAAACCGATCGACACCGTGCGTGGCCTGGGCTATCTGTTCAACGAGCGCTGCCAGTGATTCGTTCCCTGCGGCTGCGGTTGATGCTGGCCGCCACGACCCTTGCGGTGTTGTTCATGCTGGCGTTGCTGCCCGCCATGCAAGGTGCGTTCAGTCTGGCGCTGCAGGAATCCATCCAGCAACGCCTGGCCTCGGATGTGACCACGCTGATTTCCGCGGCCCGGGTGGAAAACAATCGTCTGAAGATGCCGGTACAGTTGCCCGACGAGCGTTTCAATCTCGCCGACGCCCGTCTGCTGGGCTACATCTATGACCGCGACGGGCGGCTGGTCTGGCGGTCGAAGGCGACCCGGGAAGAAAACATCAACTACACGCCGCGCTATGACGGCCAGGGGAACGAGTTTGCCCGCATTCGCGAGCAGAGCGGCGAGGAGTTCTTTGTCTATGACGTCGAGATCAAGTTGCTTGCTGGCCAGAACGCGGCGTTCAGTATCGTCACGTTGCAACCGGTGCGCGATTACGAAATGACCCTGCAGGGGCTGCGGGACAAACTCTACCTGGGCTTCGGAGCTGCGCTGGCGGTGTTGCTGGCACTGTTGTGGATCGGTCTGACCTGGGGGTTGCGGGCGTTGCGACGCCTGAGCCAGGAACTGGATGAAATCGAAGGCGGTACTCGGGAGAGCCTCAGTACCGAGCATCCCCGGGAACTGTTGCGCCTGACCGGCTCCCTCAACCGACTGTTGTACAGCGAGCGGGAGCAGCGCAGCCGCTATCGCGATTCCCTCGACGACCTGGCCCACAGCCTGAAGACGCCGTTGGCAGTGCTGCAGGGTGTCAGCGAAGACATGGCCCGGCGCCCAGAAGACCGTGGGCAGGCCTGGGTGCTGCAAACCCAGATCGAGCGCATGAGCCAGCAGATAGGCTACCAGTTGCAGCGGGCCAGCCTGCGCAAGAGTGGGCTGGTGCGCCATCAGGTGCGCTTGCGGCCGGTGTTGCAAAGCCTTTGCGATACCTTGGACAAGGTCTACCGCGACAAGCGGGTCAACGTCCGTTTCGACCTGCCGGAGCACTGCCAGGTGCCGATCGAGCAGGGCGCCTTGCTGGAGATGCTCGGCAACCTGTTGGAAAACGCCTATCGACTGTGCCTGGGGGAAGTGCTCGTCAGCGTGCACCAGACCCTTGGCGGTATGGAATTGTGCGTCGAAGATGACGGGCCGGGCGTGCCGCCGGACCAGCGTGCGCGGATTCTGCAGCGCGGCGAACGGCTGGACCGCCAACATCCGGGGCAAGGCATTGGCCTGGCGGTAGTCAAGGACATCATCGAGAGCTACGGCGCACGCTTGACCCTGGGGGATTCAGAGCTGGGTGGGGCGGCGTTCCGGGTGCTTTTCCCGGTGGTTTGACGGGAATGGAGGCAGACCTGTGACTCGAATGTTCATCAATCCTGTGGGAGCAAGGCTTGCCCGCGATGGCGTCCTTGAAATTGTCATCGCGGGCAAGCCTTGCTCCCACAGGGATGAAATAGACAGGGTTATTACTCAGTTCTCCTGCTCCCGATAAGCCCCCGGCGTCAGCCCCGTCCACTTCTTGAACGCCCGGTGAAACGCCGACGGCTCCGAGAACCCCAACTGTTCAGCGATCTGCTGCAACGACAGGTCCGCACGGCCCAGGTGGTAGATGGCGATATCCCGCCGCAGCTGATCCTTGAGTTCCTGGAAGCTGGTGCCTTCCTCCCGCAGATGGCGGCGCAGGGTCTGTGGACTGAGGTGCAGATGATTGGCGGCAGCCTCCAGGTCCGGCCAGCGTGCGGTATCGCGGCCGAGCAATCGACGCAGCTGGCTGCTCAGGCTGTGGCCATCGTCCGGACGCGAGAGCAGATCGGCGGGGGAGCGCTCGAGAAAACGTTTGAGGGTCCGTTCGTCCTGAAGCAACGGCATGTTCAAGTAGCGGCTGTGGAACAACAGGCTGCTGTGTTGCGCCTCGAACACCAGCGGACAGGGGAAAAGCAAATCGTACTCGGCACCATGGGCGGGCCTCGCATAGCTGAAGCTTGCCTGCTCCAGGGCGATTCGCTGGCCGATCAGCCAACTGGCCAGGCGATGCCATACCACCAGCAGGCTCTCGGCGAGGAAATGATCCGGGTCCCACAACGCCGAATCGTCCAGCACCAGGCGCACCCGTTCGCCTTCGGCCACCAGTGTCAGGTCCGGGGCGTCGGGGAACAGGCGGTAGAACAACAGGCCACGTTTAAGAGCCTTGCCCAGGGTCCGGCAATGGATCAGCGTATGGCACATCATGGCGAACGTCCCGGGTTTGCTCGGGGCGCTGCCGAATCCAAGGTATTCATCGCCCAATGCCAGCCACAGCGATTGCAACAGGCGGGCAAACTGCTCAGGCGCGATACGCGCGCGCGGCTCGTCCAACAGCTCAGGGCTGATGCCCAGCTGTTGCAGCAAGGGAAGGTAGTCGAACCCCTGCCGACGTGCGCCGCCCAAGGCTGCGCGGGCAAAGTGACTGGCGATCGTGCGTTGGCGCATGGCATCAATCCGTTTGATAAGCGGCCGATGGTAGCAGGGCGATCCATCGCGACAAGGCGGATATCCGCCAAATCCCGGAACAGAAATCAGCCTGTTGGCGGATATCCGCCATCTCGTGCGCTGTCGTTTAACCCGTGATTGATGATGGAACCTGTCTGCCATGGCGGCTGTAGGGCTTTTCCGGGAAATGGCATGGGCTTTGCGATACAGCACGTAGGTCTGCCCCTGTGCAGCCGACAAAAACAAATCCCTCCAGTACAGGAGGGTTCGCAAAGTTGAGGTGCCGTGGACGACAGATGGATGTTGTCACGCGGGACGCTTGAGGAAGGTTTGCCATGACGACTCGTCAGCCCTTGTACAAATCCCTGTATTTCCAGGTGATCGTTGCCATTGCCATCGGTATTTTGCTCGGTCACTTCTATCCGCAGACCGGTGTGGCCCTCAAGCCGTTCGGTGACGGTTTCATCAAACTGATCAAAATGGTCATTGCCCCGATCATCTTCTGTACCGTTGTCAGTGGTATCGCCGGCATGCAGAACATGAAGTCGGTCGGCAAGACCGGCGGCTACGCGCTGCTGTACTTCGAGATCGTTTCCACCATCGCCCTGTTGATCGGCCTGGTCGTGGTCAACGTCGTGCAACCGGGCAACGGCATGCACATCGACGTGACGACCCTGGACACCAGCAAGATCGCCGGTTACATCTCCGCTGGTAAAGACCAGAGCATCATCGCCTTTATCCTCAACGTGATCCCCAACACCATCGTCGGCGCGTTCGCCAACGGTGACATCCTGCAAGTGCTGATGTTCTCGGTGATCTTCGGTTTCGCCCTGCATCGCCTGGGTGCCTATGGCAAGCCGGTGCTGGACTTCATCGACCGCTTCGCCCACGTGATGTTCATCATCATCAACATGATCATGAAGCTGGCCCCCCTGGGTGCGTTCGGTGCCATGGCGTTCACCATCGGCGCCTACGGTGTCGGTTCGCTGGTGCAACTGGGTCAGTTGATGATCTGCTTCTACATCACCTGCGTCTTGTTCGTGCTGGGGGTACTGGGCGCCATCTGCCGCGCCCACGGCTTCAGCGTAGTCAAGCTGGTCCGCTACATCCGTGAAGAGCTGCTGATCGTGCTGGGTACTTCCTCGTCGGAATCGGCCCTGCCACGCATGCTGATCAAGATGGAGCGCCTGGGTGCCAAGAAGTCGGTCGTGGGCCTGGTCATTCCAACAGGCTACTCGTTCAACCTTGATGGTACTTCGATCTATCTGACCATGGCCGCGGTGTTCATCGCCCAAGCCACCGATACCCCGATGGACCTGACTCACCAGATCACCCTGCTGGCCGTGCTGTTGCTGTCCTCCAAGGGGGCTGCCGGCGTGACGGGTAGCGGTTTCATCGTACTGGCGGCCACCCTGTCGGCCGTGGGCACCCTGCCGGTCGCCGGCCTGGCACTGATCCTGGGTATCGACCGTTTCATGTCCGAAGCCCGCGCCCTGACCAACCTGGTGGGCAACGCCGTCGCCACCATCGTGGTTGCCAAGTGGGTCAAGGAGCTGGATGAAGAGCAGTTGCAGACCGAACTGGCTTCCGGCGGTCGCGGCATCTCCGACGTCCGTGAAGACGACGAGCAGATCGCGGCGGCGCAGATTGTGGCAGCTGAAACCTCTGCTCCTGGCGCTGTGAGGTAATCTTCAGGCAGCAATGAAAAACCCGCTTCGGCGGGTTTTTTCATGGCACTTTCTAGCGGTTGGGGAGGTTTTGTGGCGAGGGGATTTCGCTAAATCCCCTCGCCACAGCAGAGGCGTGCAAGTCTTGAGCGCATTGGTCATCCCGAACGACCCCTGCGGTAATTGCCTCGCCGCCAGCTGCTGCCTAGTCTTTGCGGATCCCCCTGTGGAGATTGGCCATGCAAGGCCCATTGGCATCGCTCAAGGTTCTGGATTTCTCGACCCTGCTACCCGGCCCGTTCGCCTCGCTGCTGCTGGCGGACATGGGGGCCGAGGTGCTGCGCATCGAATCACCAACCCGCCCGGACCTGTTACGCGTTCTGCCGCCCCATGATCGAGGTGTTTCCGCCAGCCATGCCTACCTCAATCGCAACAAGCGCAGCCTGGCCCTGGACCTCAAGCAACCGGAGGCGCTGGAGGTGATCAAGCGCTTGCTGGGGGGCTATGACATTCTGCTGGAACAGTTCCGTCCCGGCGTGATGGAGCGATTGGGACTCGGGTATGAGGCGTTGAAGGCAATCAATCCCCGGCTCATCTACGTGTCGATCACCGGCTACGGCCAGACCGGGCCCTACAGGGACCGCGCCGGGCACGACATCAACTACCTGGCCCTGACAGGGCTGGCCAGCCAGACCGGGCGTGCCGACAGCGGCCCGCTGCCGCTGGGCATCCAGACTGCGGACGTCGCCGGCGGCTCGCTGCATGGCGTGATCGGGTTGTTGGCGGCGGTGATTGCCCGCCAGCAGAGCGGGCAGGGCCAGTACCTGGATGTGAGCATGGCCGATTGTGTGCTTAGCCTGAACGCATTGGCGGGCGCCGGTTATCTGGCCGGCGGGGTCGAACCCGGCTGGGAAAAACACCTGCTCAATGGCGGCAGCTTCTATGACTATTACCGCACCAGGGATGGCCGCTGGATGTCGGTGGGCAGTCTGGAACCGGCCTTCATGCAAGCGTTGTGTGAGGCTTTGGGGCGGCCGGAGCTGGCAGCTCAGGGTCTGTCACCCGTGCCCGAGCAACAACACCTGCTCAAGCAAGCGCTGCAAGTCGAGTTCGAGAGGCATGACTTCGCCGAACTCTGCCGGTTGTTTGCCGGTATCGATGCTTGTGTCGAGCCGGTGCTGAGCCTGGAGGAAGCCCTCGGGCACTCGCAATTGCAGGCCAGGGAAGTGGTCACCCAGGTGCCTCGCGGAGATGGCTCGAGTCAGGCGCAGATGGCTTGCCCGTTGAAGTTCTCGGAAGGACTGCCCGAGCCTCGGCATATTGGCGCCGGGCTGGGGGCGCATACGGACCAGGTGTTGGCGGAGTTGGGGTTCAGTGCCGAGCGGATTGCTCGACTGCGGGAGGGCAGGGTGGTTGTGTAGTAGTGTTGCCGGCCTCATCGCGAGCAGGCTCGCTCCCACATTGGCTCTGTGGGCGCTGCACCCCCCCTGTGGGAGCGAGCCTGCTCGCGATGAGGCCGGCCCAGGCACCCCAAGTCCCGCTACTCCACCCGTGTTTCCCCGCTGAACACCAACGTCCCGCGACAACTGCGGCACAGATACCGCCGCCCCTGGCGCACCAGGCCATGACGCTGGGCCGAGAACGGGAAGTCGCTGCCTTCGCAGGGGCATTTGTAGATGTAGCGGGTGACGCGGCGGCGTTTGATTTCGTAGGTGTGACAGCGGTTGGGCGGCAGTTCGTACACGCCGCGCATGATCAGTTGCCACTCTTCGCCATGGGGCTGGATGCGTTCGCCAAACAACTGATGGGCGATCAGATGCGCGACTTCGTGGGCGACGGTCTGCTTGAGGAAATCCTCGGCATTTTCCTGGTACAGCTGTGGATTGAAGCGCAGCAGGTTTTCATGCAAATGCGCGACACCGGCTTTCTGGCCACGCAGTTTGAAGCTGACCACCGGGCGTTTGAAAGGACGTTTGAAAAAGGATTCGGCTTGTTGGTAACACTCTTCGACGCGGGTATTGAGTTGCTCGAGCATGCTTTACGGGTCTCCAGAAACCCGAGTATGCCGCAAGCGTCTGCCGTTGCGAATCGCTCAGGTGCCCAGCGGTCGTCTCACCGTCAGACATAGGAAGGCCGCCTTGCGGCGGCCTGTGTTGGCAGATCCTGTTTTTATAGGAGAGCCTTGGTTGTTCAGTTGGTATAGACCGGGCCGACGCCCAACCCCCAGACAATCACCGTGAACGCCATGATGGCCACCAGTACCACCAGGCCGACGGCGAGTACCGAACTGGAAAACAGGAAGCCTTCGTCCTGTGGAATATTCATGAACGTCGGCAAGCCCACATACAGCAGGTAGACCGTATAGCAGATCGCCGCCGTGCCAACGATCATCCCCAGCCACATGTGGGGATAGAGCGCCGCCAGGCCACCGATGAACAAGGGAGTGGCGGTGTAGGTGGCGAACGCCACGCAACGGGCGAGACTCGGGTTGGCGTCATAGGTGCGGGCCATCCAGTGGATAAACGCGCCCATTACCGCGACACCGCCCAGCATGGCCAGGTAGGACATGATGGTCATCCACAGCGCGCTTTCCTGGGTGAGCATCACGGGAGCACGATTGCCGATGACCCATCCCACCTGGGTGGTGCCGATAAATGCCGATACAGCGGGAATCGCCGCCAGGATCAGCGTGTGGGTGAGGTACATGTGGCTGATGCTTTCCTCCTGATCGCCACGGATGTCTTTCCATTCTTGATCAGGGTGGGTGAAGAGCCCCACGACATGATGGATCATAATCAGTCACTCCTTTGTTATTGCCATCGCCCCCCAACGGAGCGCCTACGGGCCAAATGGCCAAGTAAGTAAAGGTCTGAATATGTGTGCGACCTTATGACGCAGTATAGAAAGGACTCATCCCGAGGGGGATGGGGGGCTTAGAGCAAATCGCGCTGTAGGTTGGCGGGTTAATCGCCGATAGGTCTGTGTACACCGTCTTGAAACGGGTGAATAACCCTGTGGCGAGGGGATTTATCCCCGCTGGGGTGCGAAGCAGCCCCCTACGTTCGGCCTGACCCACCGTTGGTTGCATTGAGATATTGGGGCCGCTACGCGCCCCAGCGGGGATAAATCCCCTCGCCACAACAGGGTTGCCAGCCTCTTCGCCGCAGGCCTGTTTTTGCGTAAAATGCCGGCCCTTCGTCACACCTCACGGATTTCGCGTCATGGGCACTCTTACGGTCAACCAGAACAAACTGCAAAAGCGCCTGCGCCGCCTGGCGGGTGAGGCGGTTGCCGATTTCAACATGATTGAAGACGGCGACAAGGTCATGGTCTGCCTGTCCGGTGGCAAGGACAGCTACACCATGCTCGATGTGCTGATGCACCTGCAGAAGGTTGCGCCGATCAAGTTCGACATCGTCGCGGTGAACATGGACCAGAAGCAGCCGGGGTTCCCCGAGGATGTGCTGCCGGCGTACCTCGAATCGCTGGGCGTGGAGTACCACATCGTCGAGAAAGACACCTACTCGGTGGTCAAGGAACTGATTCCGGAAGGCAAGACTACCTGTTCGCTGTGCTCACGCCTGCGTCGCGGCACGCTCTACACCTTCGCCGACGAGATCGGCGCAACCAAGATGGCCCTGGGGCATCACCGCGACGACATCGTCGAGACGTTCTTCCTGAACATGTTCTTCAACGGCTCGCTCAAGGCCATGCCGCCCAAGCTGCGCGCCGATGATGGGCGCAACGTGGTGATCCGCCCGCTGGCCTATTGCAGCGAGAAGGACATCCAGGCCTATTCGGATCTCAAGCAATTCCCGATCATCCCCTGCAACCTTTGCGGTTCCCAGGAGAACCTGCAGCGCCAGGTGGTCAAGGAGATGCTCCAGGAGTGGGAACGCAAGACGCCAGGCCGTACCGAGAGCATCTTCCGCGGTTTGCAGAACGTCGTCCCGTCCCAGTTGGCGGATCGCAACCTGTTCGATTTCACCAACCTGCGTATCGATGAAAGCGCGGCATCGCGTTTCGTCAATGTGGTGAATATCTAGTTGTTTACACTGGACCCCAGGAGAGGGAATGCGCGATTACAAGTGGCTGCATGAGTACTGTCTGAACCGCTTCGGTTCGACGGCTGAACTGGAAGCCCACCTGCCTGTTCCCAAGACTCCGGCGCAGTTGCGCAAGATTGGTGACGATCGCTACCTCTCGACCATGGCATTGCGGGTCTTTCGCGCCGGTCTCAAGCACAGTCTGGTCGATGCCAAGTGGCCGGCGTTCGAAGAGGTGTTCTACAAATTCGATCCGGAAAAAGTCGTGCTGATGAGTGCCGAGCACCTGGAGCGGTTGATGCAGGATGCGCGGATCATCCGGCATCTGGGCAAGCTCAAGAGCGTGCCCCGCAACGCGCAGTTGATATTGGACGTGGCCCATGAAAAAGGCAGCTTCGGCGCGTTGATCGCCGACTGGCCGGTGACCGACATCGTTGGCTTGTGGACCTACCTGAAAAAGCATGGCCATCAACTGGGCGGCCTGTCGGCTCCGCGTTTTTTACGGATGACGGGCAAGGACACCTTCGTGCCCAGCTATGACGTGGTGGCGGCGCTCAATGCCCAGGACATCATCGACAAAGTCCCCACCAGCCTGCGGGACCTGGCGACGGTGCAGAATGCTTTCAATCAGTGGCATGAAGAGAGTGGCGGGCGGCCGATGTCGCAGCTTTCGATGATGCTGGCTTACACAGTGAATCATTGAGACCGGGTCGCATCCACCGCCAGCAGGCTCGCTCCCACATTCGCAATGCATTTCCCTGTGGGAGCGAGCCTGCTCGCGATAGCGGTCTATCAGGCGACGGAGATGTCACCCTCGTCAGCCAACCGCCGGTTCAACTGAAACCGCCAGCGCACATACAGCAACGCCGAGCAGAACACCGTCACGCTCGCGAGCATTTCCATCACGCCGAACAGTTGCCGGTTCGGGTCATAGGCCGCCAGTGCGCCCTTGATGAAATACAGGTTCACCACGAAGCACATCCAGGAATGGCCGCGAGCGCTGCCGGTGAGCATGCCGGGGGCCAGTATCAATAACGGGACCAACTCGATCAGCAGGATCACCCAGGGACGCGCGCCGTGCAGATCGGCGATCAGCAGGTAATACACACTGAGTACCCCCACCAGGCCGAAAAAGCACAGCAGGCTGAGGACGCGGGCGATGCGCACGCGCGGCTCCAGCCACTGGATCGAGGGGAGGATCTTCGGCTTCTTAGCCACGGCCGCTCTCCAGCAATTGTGCGGTTTTCGCCAGGCGCGAACCCAAGGCACGGCAAAGGACGACTTCATGTTCGTTCAAGCCGCTTTTACCGTCACTCCCGGCATGATGGCTCGGCCCGTAAGGCGTACCGCCGCCCTCGGTATCGATCAGAGCCGATTCGCTGTAGGGCAGGCCAGTGATCAGCATGCCGTGGTGCAGCAGCGGCAGCATCATCGACAGCAGGGTGGTTTCCTGGCCGCCGTGCAGGCTCGCGGTGGAGGTGAACACCCCTGCCGGCTTGCCCACCAGGGCACCGGTCAGCCAAAGGTTGCTGGTACCGTCGAGAAAGTATTTGAGCGGCGCCGCCATATTGCCGAAACGGGTCGGGCTGCCCAGGGCCAGGCCGGCACAGTTCTTCAAATCATCGAGGGTGGCATACAGCGGGCCTTGCTCGGGTATCTCCGGGGCCACCGCTTCGCACTCGGTTGAAATTGCCGGCACCGTGCGCAGCCGTGCTTCCATCCCGGCCTGTTCGATACCGCGAGCGATCTGCCGGGCCATTTCGTTGGTGGAGCCACTACGGCTGTAATACAACACCAGGATGTAAGGTGTGCTCACGGCAGGATCTCCAGGATCTTCTCCGGCGGACGGCCGATCACGGCTTTGTCGGCGGTTTCAAGAATCGGCCGTTCCATGAGTTTCGGGTGGGCGGCAATGGCTGCGATCAATTGCGCCTGGCTCAGGCTTTCGTCGGCCAGGTTCAGACTTGTGTATTCGTCCTCGCCGGTGCGCAGCAGTTGCCGGGCCGTGATGCCGAGCTTGCCCAGCAGCCGTTCGAGCTGTGCCGCATCGGGTGGGGTTTCCAGGTGGCGGACCACGGTGGGCGTCAGGCCCCGGGCCTCCAACAGTTCCAGCGCACCGCGGGATTTAGAGCAGCGCGGGTTGTGATAAAGCGTCAGATCGGTCATGAGCGGGTCGCATCTTGCGTAAGGTGGCGGCTATTCTACTGTGCCACGATGGGTCGTGGCAGCGTTCACATTCAGACAAGGATTGGGCACATGGCAAGGCGATTGACGGCGGCATTGGCATTGATGGGCATCCTGTTGCTCGCTGGTTGCGGAAACGACTACGGAGTCGACCAGAACGGCCAGGCGATTGCCTCGCAACGGCTGGACAAACAGTGGGTAGTCATCAACTACTGGGCCGAATGGTGTGCACCGTGCCGCACCGAGATCCCGGAATTCAACGCCCTGGCCGAACAGCTCAAGGGACGCAACGTTGGTGTGTTCGGAGTCAATTTCGATCAGGTGCAGGGCGAAGAGCTCAAAAGCGCCAGCGACAAGATGGGCATCCGGTTCACTGTGCTGGCCCGGGACCCGGCCGAGATCTTCGACCTGCCTCGCAGCGAAGGATTGCCAGTGACCTACATCATCGACAACCAGGGCAAGGTGCGCGAGCAATTGCTGGGTGAGCAGACGGCGGCGGGGGTGATGGCGAAGCTTGAGGGGTTGCAGGCGTTTAAATAGTACTTCGTGGCGGGGAGGTTGTGAGGGCTGTTGTGGCGAGGGGATTTATCCCCTCGCCACAGGGCCCAGCCAGGCTCAAGAGCTCAGCTTGGAGGCTCAACCCTCTTCCAGCCACCACCGCAACGGCTTGCCTTGGGCCGGCCAGAAGCGTACCTGCTCGATGGGCGAGATGTCCCAGCGTTCGACCTTCTCCAGCGTCTGCAGAAAACGCGACTCCTGCTCCATCACGGCCGGGCCGCAGAGCTTGCGGGTGCTGCCGATTTTGCCGAAGCTCAAGCGGTGGCCTTCCAGGGTATAGGGGGCGAACCAGTGATTGCAGCCGGCATTGCCATAGGCTCGGCCATCCTCCCCCAGAGTGATGGTCAGGTGGCTGTAGTCCATCAATGGCCGTTCACCGATCCATTCCAGGATGTAGCTGCGGTTCTGTTGCAACTGTACAGGTTCGGCGGCACAGCCCATCAGACTCATGCCGATCAACATGGACAGGGCCAGAGGTTTCATCAGGCGGCTTCCCGGCAGGTCGGGCACAGGTGCTTTTCACCCACGCTGGTCCAGCCCAGCTCGGCGATGCGTGCGCTGGCGGCTGGTTTCTGGGCCTTGACGCCGAGCTTGGCGTCGACGGCAAATTCGAAGCTCAGCTCCTTGGCGCAACTGTCGCAGTTGACCTGCCAGGTGTGGATCGCCAACTCGCCGAACACCGGGCCGGTGGTCATGGCGGTCCATTGGCCCATGGGCTTGAGCAGGTGGCGAACGGTGTCCACGGTCAGGCGCATGGACAGGTCCTTGCTGCCCTTGAGGGTGACCAGCAGTACATCGTTGGCCTGGATCGAACCGCCGTTGCCGGTGACCTGATAGCGGCCCGGCGCCAGTGCGCGGACTTCGGTCAGGGTGTGCTGCGGGTTCATCAGGGTGTAGCGGAAATCGTGCTCGGCCATGGGTCCTCCAAAATAGGCGCCACATGCTAGCACGGGGCATGGGTGGGATGGCCCGGATGCGACGAACTCCTCCTTCCCCTATGGGAGCGAGCCTGCTCGCGATGACGACAGATCAGTCGGCATTGATGTCAGCTGACAGACCGCAATCGCGAGCAGGCTCGTTCCCACAGGGATTGGCGTCGGGTTGGCTTTAGTCGTTCACCAGGTTTTGCGGGGTGCCGCTCGCCCAGGCTGCGATGTTGTCCAGGGTGGTCGCGGCGATTGCGTCCAGCGCTTCATGGGTCAGGAACGCCTGGTGCGCGGTGACCACCACGTTGGGGAAAGTCAGAAGCCGGGCCAGCACGTCGTCCTGCAAAGGTTGGTCGGAGCGGTCCTTGAAAAACAACTGGGCCTCTTCTTCATAGACATCCAGCCCCAGGTAGCCCAACTGACCGCTTTTCAGCGCTTCGATCAGGGCCGGTGTATCCACCAGACCGCCGCGTCCGGTATTGATCAGCATGGCGCCTGGTTGCATCGTCGCCAGCGAGTCGGCGTTGATCAGGTGTCGGCTCTGTTCGTTCAGCGGGCAATGCAGGCTGATGATCTGTGCTTGCGCCAGCAGATCGGCCAGGGGCAAATAGCGAGCGCCCAGGGCTTCGACTTGAGGGTTGGGGTAGGGGTCGTAAGCCAGCAACCGGCAGCCGAAGCCGGCCATGATCCGTGCAAACGTTGCGCCGATCTGTCCGGTGCCGACCACCCCCACAGTCTTGCCCACCAGGTCGAATCCGGTCAGGCCATGGAGGCTGAAGTTGCCATCGCGGGTACGGTTATAGGCGCGATGCAGGCAGCGATTAAGTGCCATGATCAACGCTACTGCATGTTCGGCCACGGCATGGGGCGAGTAGGCCGGCACCCGGACGATACTCAACCCCAGGCGCCTGGCTGCGGGCAGGTCGACATGGTTGTAGCCAGCTGAGCGCAGGGCGATCAACCGGGTCCCGCCGTGCGCCAGCCGTTCCAGCACAGGGGCGCTCAGGTCATCGTTGATGAATGCACACACCACCTCGTGCCGCTCGGCCAAGGCCACGGTGTCCAGGTTCAAGCGGGCTGGCTGGAATTGCAGTTCAAGGCCGGCGGGCAGCGGGGCTTTGGTGAAACTGTCTCGGTCGTAGGTCTGGCTGCTGAATAGAATCACGCGCATGGCGGCCTCCTGGCACTTTGAAGGGTGTCAGTTTAGCCGCCATCGCACCTGTGCTTATTGCCCTGGATCAGGCGCTGATGCGTGCCTCGCTGGCCAGCCTGTCAATGGCCCGATCCAGGTCTTCCAGGGCGACCGCGGCCTTGGGATCCTGTTGCTTGAGCAGGGTTTCGCTGCGCTGGCAGGCGGCACGCAATTGCGGGACGCCGCAGTAGCGTGTGGCGCCATGCAGGCGATGGACCCGCTCGATCAGGGCGTTTTGATCGTTGGCCTCGCTGGCCTGGCGAATCGCTTCGCGGTCGGCTTCCAGGGATGCCAGCAGCATCGCCAGCATGTCTGCCGCCAGATCGGCCTTGCCGGCGGCCAGGCGCAGGCCTTCTTCATGATCAAGCACCAGCAGTTCACTGCCGCCCTGGGCATCGAAGCCTCGCTCCGGGGATTGATTACGCAGGGCCAGGCCGGTCCATTTGAGCACCACCTGGGCCAGTTGCCGCTCGCTGATGGGTTTGGTCAGGTAGTCGTCCATGCCGCTTTGCAGCAGGGCGCGCTTTTCGTTGGCCATGGCGTGGGCGGTGAGGGCGACGATCGGCAGCGGCGTGCAATGTCGCTCGCTCTCCCACTGGCGGATGGCCTCGGTACTCTGGCGGCCATCCATGCCGGGCATCTGCACGTCCATCAGGACCAGGTCGAAGGTTTCCTTTTGCACGGCCTGGACCGCGGCATAGCCGCTTTCCACCGCCAGCACCTTGGCGCCCATGTCTTCGAGCAGGGTTTGCACGAGCAACAGGTTGGCCGGGTTGTCGTCCACGCACAGCACCTTGGGCGCGCGGCTGGACACCGGTTCGTTGGGTTCGTTGCGCGGCGGGCGCGGGTTGACCAGGTCGGACAGCGAGCGGCGCAACTTGCGGGTACAGGCCGGCTTGGCCTGCAACTGACTGTGTGGGTTGGGCACCGAGAGGTGGTACAGGGTCTGTTCGGTGGTCGGACACAGCACCAGAACCTTGCAGCCCAGGTGCTCAAGGTCCCAGATATGCTGGTTGAGACGCTCCGGTGGCATATCGTTGCTGGTGATGCCCAGCACGGCCAGGTCGATGGCCTGGTCGGTCTGGTGGGCGATGGTCACGCCGTTGGTCAGGCTTTCCAGGGTATTGAATGGCGTTACCTGCAAACCGCAGTCTTCGAGTTGATGCTGCAAGGCCTGGCGGGCCAGTTCATGGTTTTCCAGCAGGGCCACGTGGCGACCCAGCAACGGCGGGCCGGGCAAGTCCTCGGCGTCGTCACGGGTCTTGGGCAGGCGCAGGCTGATCCAGAACTCCGAACCTTCGCCCGGTGTGCTGTCGACCCCGATCTCGCCGCCCATCTGTTCTACCAGGCGCTTGGAAATCACCAGGCCCAGCCCGGTGCCACCCGGTTGCCGCGACAGCGAGTTGTCGGCCTGGCTGAACGCCTGGAACAGTGCCCGCACATCCTGGTTCGACAGGCCGATACCGGTGTCCTGGATGCTGATGCGCAGTTGCACGCTGTCTTCATGTTCGTCTTCGAGCATGGCCCGGGCAACGATGGTGCCTTCGCGGGTGAACTTGATGGCGTTGCTCACCAGGTTGGTGAGGATCTGCTTGAGTCGCAGCGGATCGCCCACCAGCGACAACGGGGTATCGCGGTAGACCAGGCTCACCAGCTCCAGCTGTTTGGCGTGGGCGGCGGGAGCGAGGATGGTCAGGGTGTCCTGCAACAGATCCCGAAGGTTGAACGGAATGCTGTCGAGCACCAGTTTGCCGGCCTCGATCTTCGAAAAATCAAGAATCTCATTGATGATGCCCAACAGACTGTCGGCGGATTTTTCGATGGTGCCCAGGTAATCGAGCTGGCGCGGGGTCAGTTCGCTCTTCTGCAGCAGGTGCGTGAAGCCGAGGATGCCATTGAGGGGCGTACGGATTTCATGGCTCATGTTCGCCAGGAACTCGGACTTGATCCGGCTTGCTTCCAGGGCCTCCTTGCGGGCCAGGTCCAGCTCGATGTTCTGGATCTCGATGGTTTCCAAGTTCTGGCGCACGTCTTCGGTGGCCTGGTCGATGCTGTGCTGCAATTCCTCCTGGGCGTTCTGCAAGGTACTGGCCATTCGGTTGATGCCCGACGCGAGCTCATCCAGCTCCTGGCTGCCCAACGGGGGCAGGCGGGTTTCCAGGTGACCATCCTTGAGTTGCGCCACGGCCAGCTTGATCTGGCTCAGCGGCCGATTGATCGTGCGGCCCATGCGCAAGGCCAGCAATGCGGTCAGTCCCAGACCGGCGGTTATCAGCAACAGGCTGGCAAACAGGCTGCGGTAACCGCGCAGCAGCATGCTGCTGTGGGACAACTCCAGCTCGACCCAGCCCAGCAGGCGGTCGGCTTCTTCGGGGATCAGTTCGCCGGCGAGGTTGCGATGCTTGCCGAATACCGGCAGCAGGTAGCGCGTGGCATCGTTGCCGGTGCGTTGCAGCAGTTGGGTGCTGTTGCCTTCCGGCGCGCGGTTGAGCATGGTCGGGCCGGCATGGGCCAGTGGCGTTCGGTCGGGGGCGAGGAACGTCACGGCGCGCACGTCCGTCTGCTCGAGGGACTGGGTGGCGATGCGCTCCAGCAGATCGCTGTCCTGGCGACTCATGGCCGGGGCGACCAGCGGGGCAAGCTGTTCGGCGATCATCTCGCCACGCTGCAGCAACTGGGCATGCAGGTCCGATTGCTGCATCCAGGTAAAATAGCCGCCCAGGACCAGCGCCATCAGGCTGGTCGGCAACAAGGTCAGCAACAGCACGCGGCCTTTGATTCCCAGTTTCTTGAGCACACTTGTCTCCTGCATCCAGCGGTCTGATCGACTTTGCGCGCATCCGGCACGCAACACCTTGGCAGTGTAGCGATTTGCAGGCGGGCTATCTCCGTAAAATTCATGTCGCTGTGCATCCATGCGGGCCTTATTCCCATAAGCCATAACCACCGCACTTTGCGTGATATGGCCGGGCAGGGTTTGCCGGTATGATAGGCGCCCCCGCAGCCCGGATTGCGAATACGCCATGACTGTGCAATACCCCACCATCGCCGATTGCGTCGGCAACACCCCGCTGGTCCGTTTGCAGCGCCTGCCCGGCGCGACCAGCAATACGCTTCTGCTCAAGCTCGAAGGGAACAACCCGGCGGGTTCGGTCAAGGACCGGCCGGCGCTGTCGATGATTACCCGTGGCGAGTTGCGCGGGCAGATCCAGCCCGGTGACACGTTGATCGAGGCGACCTCCGGCAACACCGGGATTGCCCTGGCGATGGCGGCGGCGATCAAGGGCTACAAGATGATCCTGATCATGCCCGACAACTCCAGCGCCGAGCGCAAGGCCGCGATGACCGCCTACGGCGCCGAGTTGATCCTTGTCACCAAGGACGAAGGCATGGAAGGCGCCCGGGACCTGGCCGAGCGGATGCAGGCCGAGGGTCGCGGCAAGGTGCTCGACCAGTTCGCCAACGGCGACAATCCCGAGGCCCACTACACCAGTA
Organism: Pseudomonas corrugata; assembly: GCF_001269905.1. Lineage (GTDB taxonomy): Bacteria > Pseudomonadota > Gammaproteobacteria > Pseudomonadales > Pseudomonadaceae > Aquipseudomonas > Aquipseudomonas corrugata. The sequence goes on from NZ_LHVK01000008.1 coordinate 534,893, forward strand.
CCGGCCCGGAGATCTGGCGCCAGACCGAAGGCACCATCACCCATTTCGTCAGCTCGATGGGCACCACCGGCACCATCATGGGCACCTCGCGCTATTTGAAGGAACAGAACCCGAACGTGCAGATCATCGGCCTGCAACCGATGGAAGGCGCGTCCATCCCCGGCATTCGTCGCTGGCCCGAGGAGTATCTGCCGAAGATCTACCAGGCCGACCGTGTGGACCGCATCATCGACATGGCCCAGAGCGAAGCCGAGGACGTGACCCGTCGCCTGGCCCGCGAAGAAGGCATTTTCTGCGGCGTATCGTCCGGCGGAGCCGTGGCGGGCATGCTGCGTTTGTCGAAGGAAGTTGAAAACGCAGTGATCGTCGCGATCATCTGCGACCGCGGCGACCGCTACCTGTCCACCGGCATTTTCGACGCGTCCAACTGATGGCCAAGCATGAAAGAGGCTTGCGCTTCCAGCCCAGCGGCGGAAGCCGGGCCCCACAAGTGCCGACCGGCAAGAAACAGCGTCTGACCATCGAGCGCCTGGCCAATGATGGCCGGGGCATCGCTTTTGTCGACGGGCGCACCTGGTTCGTCATCGGTGCCCTGGCCGGCGAAGAGGTCGAGGCGCGGGTGCTGGGTGCCCATGGCAAGGTGGTCGAGGCACGCACCGAACGGGTGTTCCAGGCCAGTGAACTGCGCCGCGCTGCGCCGTGCATCCATGCCGGTCGATGTGGCGGTTGCAGCGTTCAACACCTGCCCCACGACGAACAGCTCGCCCTGAAACAGCGCATGCTCGCCGAGCAATTGTCGCGGGTCGCCGGTGTGGCGCCGGACGAATGGGCTGCGCCGCTGAGCGGGCCGGAATTCGCTTACCGGCGCCGCGCCCGCGTGGCGGTACGCTGGGACCAGAAAGCGAAGAAACTTGAGGTCGGATTCCGTGCCGTCGGCAGCCAGGACATTGTCGCCATCGGCGATTGCCCGGTGCTGGTACAGCCTTTGCAGCCGATCATGAGCCGCTTGCCGGACATGCTCCGCCGCTTGAGCAAACCCCAGGCGCTGGGACATGTGGAGTTGTTTGCCGGCTCGTCCCTGGCGGTATTGCTGCGGCACATGGCGCCGCTGTCGGATGCCGACTTGACGATCCTCAAGGATTTTTGCGCGTTCCATGAAGCCCAGCTGTGGCTGCATGGCGAAGGCGAGCCACAACCGGCCGAATCGGGACTGACACTGGGCTATCGCCTGGACACCTGGGACCTGAACCTGGCTTATCGGCCGGGGGATTTCATCCAGGTGAACGCCGGGGTCAACGAGGCGATGATTGCCCAGGCCCTGCAGTGGCTGGCGCCGCGATCCGAGGAGCGGGTGCTGGATCTGTTCTGCGGCCTGGGCAACTTTGCCTTGCCGTTGGCCCGGTGCGTGCGTGAGGTGGTGGCCGTGGAAGGCGTGCAGACCATGGTGGACCGGGCGGCGGCCAATGCCGTCAGCAATAATTTGCATAACACAGCTTTTTTTCAGGCCGATTTATCCCAGCCACTGGCGGGTGCCGAATGGATCGGCGAAGGCTTTTCTGCGGTACTCTTGGACCCACCCCGTGACGGTGCTTTCGAGGTGGTGCGCAAGCTGGCGTCCCTGGGCGCCAAGCGGTTGGTTTATGTATCGTGCAACCCGGCAACTTTGGCCCGGGATACGGTCGAATTGATCAAGCAGGGCTACCGGTTAAAACGTGCCGGGATTCTCGATATGTTTCCTCAAACGGCGCATGTCGAGGCCATGGCGTTATTTGAAGCGAGCCAGGATGGCTTGTCCGACTGACCCGTTCGTGTCACCCCGCCACAGCCCTGGGCGGAAACATGGGCAACGAAGGTCAGCGATGTTGACGCATTGAATCTGCGTCGTAGGGAAGGTAAGTAAAGATGGTACAGGTGAGAGCACACCAGCCGATCAACACCGACGGCAGTATCAATCTCGAGGCTTGGCTCGATCACGCGGTCAGTATCGACATGGCACTGGATCGCAAAGCCTTGAAGGAAGCCTGCGAGTTCGCTCGTGAGGCGGAGCAGCAGCACAACGCAGCGAAGAACCTCTGGGCCGAAGGTACGTCGAGTTTTCAGACGGGCCTGGAGATCGCCGAGATCCTCGCCGACCTCAAGCTCGACCAGGATTCGCTGGTAGCCGCCGTGCTGTACCGTGGCGTGCGCGAAGGCCAGATCCAGCTGTCGGTGGTCAGCCAGCGCTTCGGCGCGGTGGTGGCCAAGCTGATCGATGGCGTGCTGCGCATGGCGGCCATCAGCGCCAGCCTCAGTCCGCGTCATTCCATGGTCCTGGGTACCCAGGGCCAGGTGGAAAACCTGCGCAAGATGCTCGTGGCCATGGTCGACGACGTGCGCGTTGCGCTGATCAAGCTGGCCGAGCGCACTTGCGCGATCCGCGCGGTGAAAGCCGCCGACGACGAAAAACGCAATCGTGTCGCCCGGGAGGTGTTCGACATCTATGCCCCCCTGGCTCACCGTTTGGGCATCGGTCATATCAAGTGGGAGCTGGAGGATTTGTCCTTCCGCTACCTGGAACCGGATCAGTACAAACAAATCGCCAAGCTGCTGCATGAGCGGCGCCTGGACCGCGAGCGCTTCATCACCGACGTGATGACCCAACTGCGGGAAGAACTGCAGGCCACGGGCGTGGAGGCCGACATCAGCGGCCGGGCCAAGCACATCTATTCGATCTGGCGCAAAATGCAGCGCAAGGGTCTGGAGTTCAGCCAGATCTATGACGTGCGCGCCGTTCGCGTGCTGGTCCCGGAAATGCGCGACTGCTACACCGCGCTGGGGATCGTCCATACCTTGTGGCGGCACATTCCGAAGGAGTTCGACGACTACATCGCCAACCCCAAGGAAAATGGCTATCGCTCGCTACACACCGCGGTGATCGGTCCCGAGGGCAAGGTGCTGGAAGTGCAGATCCGCACCCACGCCATGCACGAGGAAGCCGAGCTGGGTGTCTGCGCCCACTGGAAATACAAGGGCACCGACGTCAAGTCCGGGTCCAACCACTACGAAGAGAAAATCTCCTGGCTGCGCCAGGTGCTCGAATGGCACGAGGAACTGGGCGACATCGGTGGCCTGGCGGAACAGCTGCGGGTGGATATCGAGCCGGACCGGGTCTACATCTTCACCCCTGACGGCCACGCCATCGACCTGCCCAAGGGCGCGACGCCGCTGGACTTCGCCTACCGGGTCCACACCGAGATCGGCCACAACTGCCGTGGTGCCAAGATCAACGGGCGGATCGTGCCGCTCAACTACAGTCTGCAGACCGGTGAGCAGGTCGAGATCATCACCAGCAAGCACGGTACGCCGAGCCGCGACTGGCTGAACCCGAACCTGGGCTACATCACCACCTCCCGGGCGCGGGCGAAAATCGTCCACTGGTTCAAGTTGCAGGCCCGCGACCAGAACGTCGCCGCCGGCAAGACCCTGATCGAGCGCGAACTCAGTCGCCTGGGCCTGCCGCAGGTGGATTTCGACAAGCTGGCCGAAAAGGCCAACATGAAAACCGCCGAGGACATGTTCGCCGCCCTTGGGGCCGGCGACCTGCGCCTGGCGCAACTGGTCAACCTGGCCCAGCAACTGGTGGAGCCGGAGCGGGGCAACGAACAACTGGAGCTGATCCCACGCAAGGCCACCGGCTACAAACCGGGCAAGCGCGGCGATATACAGATCCAGGGCGTGGGCAACCTGATGACCCAGATGGCCGGTTGCTGCCAGCCGTTGCCGGGGGATGCGATCGTCGGCTACATCACCCAGGGGCGTGGCGTGAGCATTCACCGCCAGGACTGTGCCTCGGTGCTGCAACTGGCCGGTCGCGAACCCGAGCGGATCATCCAGGTCAGTTGGGGGCCGGTGCCGGTGCTCACCTATCCGGTGGACATCGTCATCCGCGCCTACGACCGCTCCGGGCTGCTGCGGGACGTGTCCCAGGTGCTGCTGAACGAGCGCATCAACGTGCTGGCGGTCAACACCCGCTCGAACAAGGAAGACAACACCGCGCTGATGTCCCTGACCATCGAGATTCCGGGGCTGGATGCGCTGGGACGGTTGTTGGGGCGGATCTCCCAGTTGCCGAACATCATCGAGACCCGGCGTAACCGGACGCCGGGTTAAGCGCAGTCAAAAAATGTGGAAGCAAGCGGGTGGGAGCAAAGCTTGCTCGCGATAACGGGGTTTCAGTCAGCATTCATGTTGTTGGCCAGACCGCCATCGCGAGCGAGCTTTGCTCCCACAGGCTCGCTCCCACAGGGTTTTGTGTGACGAGATGGATTTATGTATAGCCTTGAAGACCTGCTCCACCTGATGAGCCGCCTGCGGGATCCGCAGTACGGTTGCCCGTGGGACATCAAGCAGACCTGGGAGACGATTGTCCCCCATACCCTGGAGGAAGCCTACGAAGTGGCCGATGCGATCGAGCGCGGTGACTTCGATCATGTGCAGGGTGAGTTGGGCGATCTGCTGTTCCAGGTGGTGTATTACAGCCAGTTGGCCCGGGAAGAAAACCGCTTTGAATTTGCCGGCGTGGTCGACAGCATCACCCGCAAGCTGATCCGTCGTCATCCCCATGTGTTTCCTACCGGCGACCTGTACGCGCCGCTGGATGTGCCGCGCCTGAGCGAAGAGCAGGTCAAGCAGCGCTGGGAGGAAATCAAGGCCGAGGAGCGGGCCGAGAAGTCCGCCGCGCCGCTGCAGTTGTCGCTGCTCGACGATGTGCCTGGCGCATTGCCGGCGCTGTCCCGTTCGGCCAAATTGCAGAAGCGTGCCGGACAGGTCGGTTTCGATTGGCCGGACGCCTTGCCGGTGCTCGACAAGGTTCGGGAAGAGCTGGATGAAGTGCTCGAAGCCATGGCGGAAAACGATCAGGCGGCAGTCACCGACGAGATCGGTGATCTGCTGTTTTCGGTCGTCAACCTGGCCCGGCACCTCAAGGTCGATCCGGAAGGCGCACTGCGTGGCGCCAATGCCAAGTTCGAGCGACGTTTCCGATTTATCGAACAGGCATTGCGCGACACCCACCTTCCCATGGAAGATTGCACCCTCGAAGAGTTGGACGCCTTGTGGGGCGAAGCCAAACGTCAGGAAAAGAATTTGCCCAGCTGCGGCTGAGGCCGTTGCCTAAGTGAGTAAGCACCATGAGCCTTTCCCTTCGCGACCAGTTGCTCAAAGCAGGGCTGGTCAACCAAAAGCAGGTCAAGCAGGTCGGCAAGGACAAGCAGAAGCAGCAGCGCCTGGCCCATAAAGGCCAGATCGAACTGGATGACTCCCAGCAGCGCGCCGCCCAGGAAGCCATGGCCGAGAAGGCCCGGCGCGACCAGGAACTCAACCGTCAGCAACAGGAGAAGGCCGAGCAGAAGGCCCGTGCCGCGCAGATCAAGCAATTGATCGAAGTGTCGCGCCTGCCAAAGTTGACCACTGAGGATTACTACAACTTCGTCGACGACAAGAAGGTCAAGCGTATCTCGGTAAACACTCTGATGCGCAACAAGCTGAGCAGCGGCTCGCTGGCGATCGTCCACCATGCCGGCGGCTACGAAGTGATCCCGCGTGAGGCCGCCTTGAAGATCCAGGAGCGAGACCCCAAGCGCATCGTCCAGCTCAATACCCAGACCGAAGAAGTGGATGCCGACGATCCGTATGCGGCGTATCAGATTCCTGATGATTTGATGTGGTAAACCTGGCGCAATGCCGGTGAGCTAAACCCAAAATCCTGTGGGAGCCGAGCTTGCTCGCGATGGCGGCGTATCAGTCAGCAAACGTATCGACTGACATACCGCCATCGCGAGCAAGCTCGGCTCCCACAGGGGGCTACAGGGTCAGCGTTGTTCTTGGGATTCTGTTGTCTCATGGGTACGCTGGCTTTCCTCGCGCTCCAACTCGGCCTTGTAGCGGTAGGCCTCCGTCTCGGAGTGGAACATCCCTACCAGTAGATCCTGTTGACGCACATCCCAGATCTGAATGCCGGCGGCAATGGCTTCGTGAGACATGTGGGCATCATCGCGTTCATTTACTTTCACAGTCATCTTGCAAACTCCAATCTCTGTCATCTGCAGCAAGGCGTGTGCAGGACTTTGTTATAGGTTTGGATAGTCTGCTAAGTAAATGCCCTGGTCGATTAAGAAGTTTTCATGAAAATCGCAACCATCCCCCAGGCCGGGTAGGGCGCGGCGTTTGGTCGCAGGGAGGGGTTCATGAAAAAGGTTTCATGTGGAAGAAACCACTCTTGAGTAATGCAGCCTTGCTCCCACAGAGCTCCCACAGAGTCGAAATCCAGGCAAAAAGAAGCCCCGCACTGGCGGGGCTTCTTTTGTTCGCATCGATCAGCTGCCTTTCACGGCCTTGCCGTTGACCGTGCCGTCCAGGAGCATGATGTTGTACTCCTTGCCGTCAGTCTCGACCTGTTGCAGGCGGACCAGCAGGTAGTCCCAGTCCTTGGCGAACCAGAGTACGGTGGTGCGTTTGCTCTGTGTCGGATCGCGGACCCGCTCGACCTTGATCGCGTCGATCCGGCCGGCCTTGGTGTCGACCTTTTCCGAGCCCAGCACGCGGAAGTCATAGGTGTCGACTTCTCCGTCATCGACGACCTGATAGCTCATGCTTTTCTTGCCTGCCGCGACGTCGTGCTGCAGGGCCAGCTGATAAGTGGATTTATCGACCATGCCACGGTTCAGCGGCAATTTCACCGCGTCACCGCGGTCGGTGCCGGTGACCATCTTCGTGCTCCAGTCGAAGTCCAGGTCGGCCTTCTTGGCCTTGCCCAGGCCACCGCGTTCGAAGTGGTAGGACTGCGGCAGCAGCGTGTCCTTGTCCAGGGTCAGGGTGCTTTCTTCCGTCAGGCTGGCAATAATCATCGACGCCTTGAAGCTCAGCTTCCAGGTGCCGTTGGCCTCCTTGGTCAGGCTGCGCTCGGCGGTGCCGCTCATGGGCAGCTGTTTCCAGTCGGCGGTGTAGCTTGCGGAGAACGGTTGAAGGTCTGAAGCCTGTGCCAGGGGCAAGGCAAGCAGAGCGCAGGCGAAGAGCAGGGCGCGACGCATAATATCTCCTAGTGTCGAATCAAATGGCCGCTGGCGGCGAGCAACTGGCCGTCCAGCAAGGCACCACGATCGTCGAGGGTCAGCCGTCCTTCGGCAAACCAACGTACGGCCATCGGGTAGATCTGGTGTTCCCTGGCGTGAACCCGTTGCGCCAGGCTTTGCGGCGTGTCGTGCAACTCTACCGGTATTACTGCCTGTACGACCAGTGGTCCGCCATCGAGTTCCTCGGTGACAAAGTGTACCGAGCAGCCATGCTCGGTGTCTCCGGCCTCCAGCGCGCGCTGGTGAGTATGTAACCCTTTGTATTTGGGCAGCAGCGATGGGTGGATATTGAACAGGCGGCCCTGATAGTGGCGCACGAAGCCGGCGCTGAGGATGCGCATGAAGCCGGCCAGGACCACCAGTTGGGGATTGAAGGCGTCGATCTGTTCGATCAGCGCGGCGTCGAAGGCTTCGCGGTCATCGAACGCCTTGTGGTCCAGGACGCGGGTTTCGATGCCCGCGTCCGTGGCGCGTTGCAAGCCGTAGGCATCGGCGCGGTTGGAAATCACTGCGCGGATACGGACCGGGCTGTCGCCGGTCCGCGTGCTGTCGATCAGCGCCTGCAAGTTACTGCCGGTGCCGGACAGTAGCACCACGACGTCACAGGTTGCAGGCATGTTTTCCTGCATCAGTGAGCCTTGAGGTTTTTCAGTTCGACCTGGGCAGCGCCTTCGGCCGCGGTTGCGATCTGGCCGATGACCCAAGGCTGTTCGCCCGCTTCACGCAGCACGTTCAATGCGGTCTCGACGTGCTCCTGAGCCACGCAGATCACCATGCCCACGCCGCAGTTCAATACGCGGTGCATTTCGGTTTCGTCGACGTTGCCTTGCTCTTGCAGCCAGTCGAACACCGCCGGGCGGGTCCAGCTTGCCACGTCGACCACCGCCTGGGCGCCTTTTGGCAGGACGCGCGGGATGTTGTCCAGCAGGCCGCCGCCGGTGATGTGGGCCATGGCCTTGACGGCGCCGGTGTCCTTGATCAGCTTGAGCAGCGGCTTGACGTAGATGCGGGTCGGGGCCATCAGCAGGTCGGTGAGGGGCTTGCCGTCGAGCTGGATGTTTTCGATGTCGGCGCCGGACACTTCGATGATCTTGCGGATCAGCGAGTAGCCGTTGGAGTGCGGGCCGGAGGACGGCAGGGCGAGCAGGGCATCGCCGGTGGCGACTTTCGAGCCATCGATGATCTCGGCCTTTTCCACGACGCCGACGCAGAAGCCGGCCAGGTCGTAGTCTTCGCCTTCGTACATGCCTGGCATCTCAGCGGTTTCGCCGCCGACCAGGGAGCAGCCGGACAGTTCGCAGCCGGCACCGATGCCGGTCACGACCTGGGCGGCGGTGTCGACGTTCAGCTTGCCGGTGGCGTAGTAGTCGAGGAAGAACAACGGCTCGGCACCGCAGACCACCAGGTCGTTCACGCACATGGCCACCAGGTCGATGCCGATGCTGTCGTGTTTGTTCAGGTTCAGCGCCAGGCGCAGCTTGGTGCCTACGCCGTCGGTGCCCGAGACCAGCACCGGTTGCTTGTAGCCGGCCGGGATCTCGCAGAGGGCGCCGAAACCGCCCAGGCCGCCCATGACTTCCGGGCGCGCAGTGCGCTTGGCGACGCTCTTGATGCGTTCGACCAATGCTTCACCGGCGTCGATGTCTACACCGGCGTCCTTGTAGCTCAGGGAGGGTTGCTTGCTCATGATCCAGGCCTTTAGGGGGGATTTCTGGGTAACGACCGATCGCCGGGGCCATTGAATAACCGTTGTACGAATTATTCCGGGTGCCCGGCCATTGCCGGTCTGCGAAGGCGCGCGATTTTATCAGGCTTGTGGGGCAGCGGCCATCCTCGCGCCGACGGGCAGGGACATATCCGAGGAAAAAAACCGATATTTCTTCTGTTGGTGCTGCGCGGTGCGCCTGTATAAGGTGTAGCGGTAACCGGCTATGGTTATGCGGTGCGAAACTTCCATCGGGTGTGTGAATGTTTTGCCAGGTGCTGTGGTCACAGCCATGCCCAGTTTTCTTCACACGGCTTGTTCCAGCCGTTTATGTCCGGGAATCTTCCATGCGTCTGTTCAAATTCTTATCCATAGGCTGCTTGTCGCTGATCAGCCTGGCGAGTCATGCCGAAACCCTGAATGGCCTCTATCAAGTGCTCGAACCGGTGAGCAACCAGACGCCGGAAGAGCGTAACCAGGCGACACTGCGCGCATTGGATACACTGGTGCTGCGTCTGACCGGCGACGCCAAGGCCGCACAGAACCCGGGGCTGGCGGCGATCCGCAAGGACCCGCAGCAGATCATTCTTCAATATGGCTACGACGCCGGTCCTCCGGAAAGCCTCAAGGTCGACTTCGATCCGGCAAGCACCGACCGGGCCTTGCGTTCGGCGGGGCTGTCGCTGTGGGGCGTGAATCGGCCGTCGATCCTGGGCTGGTGGCTCAACGACTCGGCCGAAGGCTCCAGCCTGGTGGGCGATGGTCAGTCCAGCGCCACGCCGCTGCGCCGTGCCGCCCAGCACCGGGGCCTGGCGCTGCACTTGCCGCTGGCGGACTTGAGCGAACAGATCGTTGCCACCGCGCCGAACCTGGAAGGCAGTGATCCGGCGCCGTTGCACGATGCCTCGGAGCGATACGCGGCGGATGCCTTGCTGGCGGTCCACGCCAAGGAAGAGGGCAGCCAGTGGCGCGGGACCTGGCGTCTGTGGCTGGGCGACCAGCGCGAGCAGGGCACGGCTCAGGGTGCCGATCAGGCTGCGCTGGCTGATGCGGTGATGCTGGCGGTAAGTCAGCGCCTGGCGCCGCGCTTCGTGGCCAAGCCGGGCGTGGCTACCGAGCAGTTGCTGGAAGTGCAAGGTATGAATCTCGAGCGTTATGCCGCCCTTGGGCGCTTGCTCGAGCCGTTCGGTGGGCAGGTGCAGCGGGTCGAAGGTGACCGGATCGTCTATCGGGTCAACGGCAGCGCGGAGCAACTGAAGGCGCAACTGGCCCTGGAGAAACTGCAGGAAATTCCCGCCGGTGAAGCGGTCGCTCCGGTGCCTGCGATGCCGCCGGCCGTCGATGGAGTGGCCCCGGCAGCACCGGCGCCTGCGCCGACGGCCAGTCTGCGGTTCCGCTGGTAGTTTTTCTTTCTTTATATAGCTGGGAGTGGTTCATGGGCGATACGCGGCGTTGGTTCTGGTTGGGCGGGGTTGCCCTGCTGTTCGCGTTTATCTATCTGCTGCATCCGATTCTGACGCCGTTCCTGGTTGCGCTGCTGCTGGCTTATCTGTTTGACCCGGTGGTGGATCGCCTTGAAAAGCTCGGCCTGTCGAGAACCTGGGGCGTGGTGGCGGTATTTACCCTGTTCACTTTGATTGTCAGCGCCCTGTTGCTGGTGTTGATACCGATGCTCGCCAAACAGTTGCTGCGTCTCTACGAGTTGGCACCGCAGATGCTCGACTGGTTGCAGCACACGGCGGTGCCGTGGGTGCAATCGAAACTGGGCTTGGCTGACGGTTTCTGGAAGTTCGACAAGGTCAAGGCGGCCATCAGCGCGCACATGGGTCAGACCACCGACATTGTCGGCATCGTGCTGAGCCGGGCCACCGCCTCGGGCCTGGCGTTGATCGGTTGGCTGGCCAACCTGGTGCTGATTCCGGTCGTGAGTTTCTACCTGCTGCGGGACTGGGATTTGATGATGGCCAAGATCCGCAGCCTGCTGCCCCGTCACCGGGAAGATCGCATCGTGACCCTGGCCGGTGAGTGCCACGAAGTGCTCGGTGCCTTTGTGCGCGGGCAGTTGCTGGTGATGGTGGCGCTGGGCTTCATCTATGCGGCGGGGTTGATGCTGGTAGGGCTGGAGCTGGGGCTCTTGATCGGCATGATCGCCGGGTTGGCCGCCATCGTTCCGTACATGGGGTTCGTGATCGGGATAGGCGCGGCGTTGATCGCAGGGCTGTTTCAGTTTGGCGGTGATCTCTACCCCATGGTCGGCATCGTGGCGGTATTCATGGTCGGCCAGGCCCTGGAGGGCATGGTGCTGACGCCGTTACTGGTGGGGGATCGCATCGGCCTGCATCCGGTTGCGGTGATCTTCGCGATCCTGGCGGGCGGCGAGTTGTTCGGCTTCACCGGGATCCTGGTGGCGCTGCCGGTCGCGGCGGTGATCATGGTGCTGGTGCGTCATGTACATGATCTGTACAAGGATTCGGATATCTACAGCGGCGTCGAAGACCCCGAGCTGTAGGAGGCAGCAGCGTGATGCGTGCCCTGGCGCCAGGGAAATGGTCGTTCCGCCGTCCTGACACTGCAAACCTTTGATTTTGCTCGTGGTCCGGCGCATTGTGCGGTCCGCGTCACGGGTATAGACTTTGCAAACTTTACACAGAGGCCACTCACGGTTCCTTTGGAGCTGTCCAGCCAGCATGAAACCGATTCAGCTGCCCTTAGGTGTGCGTCTGCGTGACGACGCCACCTTCATCAACTACTACCCAGGCGCCAACGCCGCTGCACTCGGCTATGTCGAGCGGCTTTGCGAAGCCGACGCCGGCTGGACCGAAAGCCTGATCTATCTCTGGGGCAAGGACGGGGTAGGGCGCACGCATCTGTTGCAGGCGGCTTGCCTGCGGTTCGAGCAACTGGGCGAGCCGGCGGTGTACCTGCCACTGGCTGAGTTGCTGGATCGCGGGGTCGAGATCCTCGACAACCTCGAGCAGTACGAGCTGGTCTGTCTGGACGACCTCCAGGCCGTGGCCGGCAAGGCCGATTGGGAAGAGGCGCTGTTCCATCTGTTCAATCGGCTGCGCGACAGCGGTCGGCGTTTGCTGATCGCCGCGTCGACGTCACCACGGGAACTGCCGGTGAAGCTGGCGGATCTCAAGTCCCGCCTTACCCTGGCGCTGATCTTCCAGATGCGTCCGCTCTCCGACGAGGACAAGCTCCGTGCCTTGCAGCTGCGTGCTTCCCGCCGTGGCCTGCACCTGACCGACGAAGTCGGGCATTTCATCCTCACCCGTGGCACCCGCAGCATGAGTGCGCTGTTCGAATTGCTCGAACGCCTCGACCAGGCTTCCCTTCAGGCCCAGCGCAAGCTGACTATTCCTTTTTTGAAAGAAACCTTGGGCTGGTAAGCGGCGCGGTGAACTCGGTGGCAAGGGCATTTATCTGTGGTGAGGGGATAAATCCCCTCGCCACAAGGGTGTGTGCAGCTTTGTAACCGGCAGCCTCTAAGGCTACTCCAGGCATGGCAAAACCTGCGGTCCTGCTGGGCGGCAGGCCACATGACTTTCAAAATGGGCTTAAGCGCTTAGATGTAAACGTGAAACCGAGAAGTCACATTTGCATCGATTGAATTTGCAAATGAAGTCGATAGAAGGCATAGTCTCGCCATCTTTACTACTTCAGCCACGGTCGTGCCCATGCTCAATCGCTTCGCACCCCTCGTGCCTCTCGCACTCGTTACCCTACTGTTCGGTTGCGCCGCCCACTCTCCAGTGTCGCAGCAAGCGCAACAACCACAGGTCAAGAGCTCCGTTACCGCCCAGTCTTCTTCCATGGCGTTCCAGGAAGAAATGGCAGACGACAAAGAACTGGCAGCCTTCGCTGGCAGCAAGCCCTATCAGCTTCCGGTGCTGGCCGACAGCATCCTGGAACGTGGCATGTCCCTGATCGGTACCCGCTACCGTTTCGGCGGTACTTCAGAAGCCGGCTTCGATTGCAGCGGTTTCATCGGTTATCTGTTCCGTGAGGAGGCCGGCATGAACCTGCCGCGTTCCACACGTGAAATGATCAACGTGAATGCGCCTCTGGTAGCTCGCAACCAGCTGGAGCCCGGTGACCTGCTGTTCTTCAACACCAGCGGACGTCGTGGTCGCGTCAGTCATGCCGGTATCTACCTGGGCGACAACCAGTTCATTCATTCCAGCAGCCGCCGCAGCGGTGGCGTGCGGATCGACAGCCTGGGTGACACCTACTGGAACAAGACCTTCATCGAAGCCAAGCGCGCCCTTGCCATGGCACCGACCGTGGTCACCGCTCGCAAGTAAGCGCACAGTTTGTAAGGCAAACTTAAAGTCTTACTTGAAGTTTGCCTCATAGCCGCTAGAATCCTTGATCATTGATTGATGGCAATCCGCCTGCGTACTTCGCGGGCGGATCTGTTTTCATGTCCACGGCAGAAAAGCCGCATCCAGATCAGGATTGTTCTGCATATGTCGACGTCGGCCCGCCTCGCTCTCATCTGCCTTGCCGCACTGCTCAGCGCGTGCGCAAGTCAAACTCCACACCCCGCGCCCGTTCGGGCTCCAGTGGTCTTCGCACCTGCGCAACCCTTGCCTCCGGCCGCCGAAGATGTGCTTTTCCGTGCGCTTGGCCTGGTCGGGACGCCCTACCGCTGGGGCGGCAATACGCCGGATTCGGGCTTCGATTGCAGTGGCCTGATTGGTTACGTATACCGCGATGCCGCCGGTATTTCCCTGCCACGCTCGACCCGCGAAATGATCGGCATGCGCGCCCCGGATGTCGGCAAGGATGCGTTGCAAAGCGGTGACCTGCTGTTCTTCGCCACCAACGGTGGCTCCCAGGTCAGCCATGCCGGGATCTACGTTGGTGAGGGTCGCTTCGTTCACGCGCCGGCCACCGGCGGTACGGTCAAGCTCGATAGCCTGTCCAAGGCCTATTGGCAGAAAGCCTATCTGAGTGCCAAGCGGGTGCTGCAACCGGAACACCTGGCGCGTTATCCCTGATTCGCGGAGGTTGTCATGACCGCTCGCACCCTCAACCTCGATGATGCCCTTTACCAGTATCTGCTGGACGTTTCCCTGCGGGAGACGCCCTTGCAGCGACGCCTTCGGGATGAGACCCAGGCGCTGCCCATGGCGCGCTGGCAGATAGCACCCGAGCAGGGGCAATTCCTGGCATTGCTGGTGAAGCTCACTGGCGCCCGACGCTTGTTGGAAGTCGGTACGTTCACCGGCTACAGCGCGCTGTGCATGGCCTCGGTCCTGCCGCAGGATGGTTCGTTGATCTGTTGCGATATTCCCGGTGACTACAACGCCGTGGCGCTGCGCTATTGGCGCGAAGCCGGGCTGGCCGAGCGGATCGAGCTGCGCCTGGCGCCGGCACTGGAAACCCTCGACGACCTTGAGCGCCAAGGGCAGGGCGGCACGTTCGACCTGATCTTCATCGATGCTGACAAGGCCAACTACCCGGCTTACCTGGAACGCGCGCTACGGTTGCTGCGCGCAGGTGGGCTGGTGATGTTCGATAACACGCTGTGGAGCGGTCGGGTGCTGGAAGCCCAGCCCCAGAGCGAAGACACCCGCGCCATCCAGGCCCTGAACCGCGCCTTGAAGGATGACCGGCGGGTAGATTTGTCGCTGTTGCCGTTGGGAGATGGGTTGACCTTGTGTCGTAAGCTTTAATTATGATTTCTGGTCGGATGATGTTGTGGCGAGGGGATTTATCCCCGCTGGGGGGCGAAGCAGCCCTATATCCTGAGACCTCGGTGTGTCAGACAGATTGAGTTGACTGGTTTGGGGCTGCTGCGCAGCCCAGCGGGGATAAATCCCCTCGCCACAGAGTTGTCCGCAGGTCATCGGTGGTTCATTTACCCGACACCCGCCATACCTTGTTCCCCACATCATCGGCCACCAGCAACCCGCCCTGCTTGTCGATCACCACGCCTACCGGTCGGCCCTGGGCTTTTTCATCTGCGTTCAGGAAACCGGTCAGCACATCCACGGGTTTTCCTGCCGGTTTGCCGCTGTTGAAGGGTACGAAAATCACTTTGTAGCCACTGTGGGGCTTACGGTTCCAGGAACCATGCTGGCCAATGAATGCGCCTTCGGTGAAGGGCGCAGGCAGGGCACTGCCTTCGGCGAAAGTCAGGCCCAGTGAGGCTGTGTGTGGGCCGACCGCGTAGTCTGGGGCGATGGCTTTCGCCACCAGTGCCGGGTTCTGTGGCTCGACCCGCACGTCAACATGCTGACCATAATAGCTGTAGGGCCACCCATAAAAGGCGCCGTCCTTGACCGAGGTGATGTAGTCCGGCACCAGGTCGCTGCCGATCTCATCCCGCTCGTTCACTGCGGTCCACAAGGCACCGCTGCGCGGTTCCCAGGCCAGGCCGTTAGGGTTGCGCAGGCCGGAAGCGAAAATGCGGTGATTGCCGGTGGCGCGGTCCACTTCCCAGATCGCCGCGCGGCCTTCCTCCGCCTCCATGCCATTTTCCGCGACGTTGCTGTTCGAGCCGGTGGTGACGTAAAGCTTGCTGCCGTCACGGCTGGCGATCACGTTCTTGGTCCAGTGGTGATTGATGGTGCCACCTGGCAGATCGATGACCTTGGTCGGCTGCGCTTTGATTTGCGTGTCGCCGTCCTTGTAGGGGAAACGGATCAACTGGTCGGTGTCGGCCACATACAGGTCATTGCCAACCAATGTCATGCCGAATGGCGAATTGAGGTTTTCCAGGAATACCGTGCGGGTTTCGGCGATGCCATCGTGATCGGCATCACGCAACAACGTAATGCGATTGGGGCTGGGGACGCCGGCGCCGGCGCGCCCCATGACTTTTTTCATCACCCAGCCACGGATGCCCTTGGCATCGTCCGGTTTGGGCGGGGCATTGGTTTCCGCCACCAGCACGTCGCCATTGGGCAGCACGTAGAGCCAGCGTGGGTGGTCCAGGCCTTCGGCGAACGCCACCACTTTCAGGCCTTCGGCCGCGGTTGGTTTGGCGCCCTGGGGCCACCCGACGGCTTCGGCGATATTGACGGTAGGGACCAGGGTCTTGTTCGGTTCGGGCAGTTTTGGCGATGGGCCGGTGCCGTCGGAGACTTGCAGTGTGGAAGACTCGCCACAAGCGACAAGCCCTGCGGCGAGGGCGATGATCAGAAGGTGCGGTGGCTTGAGCATGCTGGCTTCCCTATGAATGCATGTGGTTATTCATAGAGAAGCATATACCGGCGATGGTTCAACCGGTCAGCCGTGAGCCTGCTTGAACAGCACGGCGATGCCCGGATGGTAGTGACCGGCCTCGTTGCGCAACTTGCGATAGTTGTAAGGGAAGTACCAGGCCACGGCGCAGGTGTTCTCCTTTTGCAAGTCATCGATCATATCCTGCAGTTCTTCAGGTGTAGCGCTTTGCTGGGCTTTTTGCGGGGCGACGAACAGGCAGCCCAGCTTCAGGTCAGTGGCGTAGCTGATGCGCTTGGCATCGCTGGTGACATCCTGCAGGGGTTGGGTCAGGTTGAGGCTCTTGACCTTCGGCCAGCGTTGGGTGGCCTGGATGAACGCTCGATCCTCGGCGCCGGCAATGAACAGGTCGGCAGTGACATTGCGTTCACCTTCTTCATTCTGCTTACGGGTCGCGGTGTTCTGCAGCGTGATCATCTCGGCCATCCAGGCGGCGGCCGAGAGCAGCCCGAGGTTGGCCTTTTCATCGAACCAGTAAGGCGTATCGTTATCGCCGCGCACGGCGTTGTAACGGTCGATACAGTCAAACCAGCGTTCCAGCACCGGGCGCAGGAATTCCAGCCTTGGATTGCTGATGATCATGCCTTGCATGTTTTTGCCCTCTTGTTTTTGTGATATCGGGTCGTAATGCCTATTTGATATCACTTGCCGCAGCGTGACACAAGATTGGCGTCACTTTATTGATCCAGGCCCATAATCAATGCTGGGCCCACGGCGGCTTTAATTGACGCTCCACCCCCAACCCTCTAACCTTCGCGACTTGTTTCAGGTGCTCTGTGACCCTGGTCGACAGAGTGAAACAGGGAAGCCGGTGATAACCCGGCGCTGCCCCCGCAACGGTAAATGAGTCAAAGCTGCCAGCAAGCCACTGTGTCTCGACATGGGAAGGCGCGCAGCCCGGCATCACGCCGCTCATGAGCCCGGAGACCGGCCTGATTCATCCAGCGGCATCACGGTGGGCGATGCCAGGCTTGTTGCCGTCTTTTCCTGTGCCCGCCTGCCGTTATCCAGTTCCCAACGGAGGCTTCCCCATGACCGGCTCCCCCAATACAGATGCGTCCGACCGCGACGAGCGTCACCTGGCGCGCATGCTGCGCAAGAAAGCCGTGATCGACGAGCGCATTGCCAATTCCCCGAACGAATGCGGCTTGTTGCTGGTGCTGACCGGCAATGGCAAGGGCAAGAGCAGTTCGGCATTCGGCATGCTGGCCCGAGCCATGGGACATGGGATGCAATGTGGCGTGGTGCAGTTCATCAAGGGCCGCAACAGCACTGGTGAGGAGTTGTTCTTCCGGCGCTTCCCGGAGCAGGTGCGCTTTCATGTCATGGGCGAAGGGTTTACCTGGGAAACCCAGGATCGACAGCGCGACATCGCAGCCGCCGAAGCGGCTTGGGCGGTGTCGCGCCAGTTGCTGAGCGACCCGTCCATTGGCCTGGTGGTGCTCGACGAACTGAACATTGCCCTCAAGCACGGTTACCTCGATCTCGATCAGGTCCTGAGCGATCTGCAGGCGCGTCCCCCCATGCAGCATGTCGTGGTGACCGGTCGCGGCGCCAAGCCGGAAATGATCGAGCTGGCGGACACCGTCACCGAAATGGGCATGATCAAGCACGCCTTCCAGGCCGGCATCAAGGCACAGAAAGGCGTCGAACTGTGAGTGACGCTTCGTTTCCGGACCGCCAATGCCCGGCGGTGCTGATTGCCGCCCCGGCGTCGGGGCAAGGCAAGACTACGGTCACCGCCGCCCTGGCCCGGTTGCATCGCAACCAGGGACGCAAGGTGCGCGTATTCAAATGCGGCCCTGATTTCCTCGACCCGATGATTCTGGAGCGTGCCAGCGGCGCACCGGTCTATCAATTGGACATGTGGATGGTCGGCGAGCAGGAAAGCCGACGGCTGTTGTGGGAAGCCGCCGCCGAAGCGGACCTGATCCTGATCGAAGGGGTGATGGGGCTGTTCGACGGCACGCCGTCCAGTGCCGACCTGGCGCGGCATTTCGGCGTTCCGGTGCTGGCGGTGATCGACGGCACGGCCATGGCCCAGACCTTTGGTGCCCTGGCCCTCGGGCTGGCGCGCTATCAGCCGGACCTGCCCTTCGCCGGCGTGCTGGCCAACCGTGTCGGCACCGTGCGCCATGCGCAATTGCTCGAAGGCAGCCTCACAGAAGGCTTGCGCTGGTACGGCGCGCTGTCCCGGGAAACCGGAATCGAACTGCCGAGTCGTCACCTCGGGCTGGTCCAGGCCAGCGAGCTGAATGACCTGGACCTGCGCCTCGACGCCGCAGCCGAAGCCTTGGCCAGCAGTTGCGAAGTGACGCTCCCGCCGGCGGTTACGTTCGCCGCCCCCGAGGTGATTGCCGCGCAGCCGTGGCTCGACGGGGTCCGCATTGCTGTGGCCCGGGACGAAGCGTTTGCCTTCACCTATGGCGCGAGCCTCGATCTGCTACGAGCTATGGGCGCGCAGTTGCGCTTTTTTTCACCCATCCACGATCGCGAGCTGCCCGAGGCGGACAGCCTGTACCTGCCTGGCGGTTATCCTGAGCTGCATCACCTTGCCCTGGCGCAGAACGCGCCGATGCTGACGGCGATCCGTGCTCACCACAACGCCGGCAAACCGTTGTTGGCGGAGTGCGGCGGCATGCTGTATCTGCTGGACTCACTGACCGACGTCGAGGGCAATCGCGCCGAGCTGCTCGGCTTGCTCGCCGGTGACGCGCAGATGCAGAAGCGCCTGGCCGCCCTGGCGTTGCAATCGGTGGAATTGCCGGAAGGTAATCTGCGCGGACATACCTACCACCATTCGCTGACCAGCACTGAGCTGGAGCCGATCGCCCGTGGTCATAGCCCTAACGGTGGGCGTGGCGCGGAGGCGGTGTTCCGGCAGGGGCGGATGACGGCCTCCTATGTGCATTTCTATTTTCCGTCGAATCCGAGGGCCATCGCCGCGCTGTTGGCGCCGGACCCTGAAGCCGCTTTCGCAAGCAAGCCCGCTCCCAGGTTGGATGGGTGTTCACAATTCCCTGTGGGAGCGGGCTTGCTCGCGAAGAGGCCATGACTGACAACGCATTTCCTAAGGCCGAACGCGACGCCATCTACCGCGCCATCGCCGAACGCCGCGACATGCGGCATTTCACCGGTGGCACCGTGGAACCGCAGTTGCTGCGCCGTCTGCTGGAAGCCGCTCATCAGGCGCCGAGCGTGGGCCTGATGCAACCTTGGCGGTTCATCCGCATCAGTGATCGCGCCCTGCGGGCCGATATCCGGGCATTGGTGGAGCAGGAGCGCATTCGCACCGCCGAGGCCCTGGGCGAACGCAGCGATGAGTTCATGAAACTCAAGGTCGAAGGCATCAATGACTGCGCCGAAGTGCTGGTGGCGGCGTTGATGGATGACCGCGAGCGACACATCTTCGGCCGTCGGACCTTGCCGGAGATGGACCTCGCCTCGCTGTCCTGCGCGATCCAGAATCTGTGGCTGGCTTCCCGCGCCGAAGGGCTGGGGATGGGCTGGGTTTCGCTGTTCGAGCCCCAGGCCCTGGCCGATCTGCTGGGCCTGCCTGCGGGTGCCAAGCCCCTGGCGGTACTCTGCCTCGGCCCGGTGGAGGGGTTTTATCCGGCACCGATGCTCGCCCTGGAAGGCTGGGCACAACCGCGTTCACTCAATGAACTGCTCTATGAAAACCGTTGGGGAGTGAACCCATGAGTGTCGCGCTGCTCAGTGCCGCCGCCGTAGCGCTGGATGCATTGCTGGGTGAACCTCGGCGTTGGCATCCGCTGGTGGCGTTCGGCCGCTTTGCTGATCGCATCGAGCAACGCTTCAACTCCGGTGGGCGCGGCTGGCGCAGCCACGGGGTCACGGCGTGGGTCATTGCGGTGGTGCCGCTGACCCTGCTCGCCACGGCCCTGTCCTGGGCGCCGCTGGTGGGTTGGCTGGTGGATATCCTGGCGTTGTACTGCGCCCTCGGCCTGCGCAGCCTCGGCGAGCATGTCGAGCCGGTGGCCCGGGCGTTGCGCAGCGGCGATCTGGACGAAGCACGCAAGCGCGTCGGCTATCTGGTCAGCCGCGAAACCCGTGGGCTGGACGAAACCGCCGTCGCCCGCGCGGCCACCGAGTCAGTACTGGAGAACGGCAGCGACGCGGTATTCGCCGCGCTGTTCTGGTTCGCCGTGGCGGGTGCGCCCGGCGTGGTGTTGTATCGCCTGAGCAATACCCTCGACGCCATGTGGGGCTATCGCAACGAACGCTTCGAGCGCTTTGGCTGGGCCGCGGCAAAGATCGACGACGTGCTCAACTACATTCCGGCGCGGCTGGTGGCGTTGACCTACGCGCTGCTGGGAAAAACCCGCCTGGCGCTCCGGTGTTGGCGCAGCCAGGGCCCTACCTGGGACAGCCCCAATGCGGGTCCTGTCATGGCCGCCGGTGCCGGCGCGCTGGGCGTCGAGCTGGGGGGCGCGGCGGTGTATCACGGTGAACTGCACCAGCGCCCGCCACTGGGGGAGGGCGTACCGGCGAGCGCCGATTCCATTGATCGCGGCTGGCAACTGGTGCAGCGCGGCGTATGGTTGTGGTTGCTGATTCTCTGCCTGGGAGCTGAGTTCTATGCTTGAGCACGGCGGGCGCCTGCGCAAGGCCGCCCGGCAATATGGTATTGCCGAGGTGGATTGGCTCGACCTGTCCAGCGGTCTGGCGCCGTGGCCGTTCGACGTCCCGACGATTCCATTGCGGGCCTGGGCGCGCCTGCCTGAAACCGATGACGGGTTGGAACAGGCCGCCTGCATTTATTACGGGGCTGCTCATGTACTGCCGGTGGCCGGTTCGCAGATGGCGATCCAGCTGTTGCCGCGCCTGCGTCGCAGCGGCAAGGTCGGCGTATTGTCGCCCTGTTACGCCGAGCACGCCGAAGCCTGGCGCCGCAGCGGCTACATCGTGCGTGAGGTGCTGGAGTCGGAAGTGGATTTCTTCCTCGACAGTCTCGACGTGCTGGTGGTGGTCAACCCGAACAATCCCACGGGCCTGAGCCTGAGCCCTGAGCGTTTGCTGGATTGGCACGCTCGATTGGCCCAGCGCGGCGGCTGGCTGGTGGTGGACGAAGCCTTCATGGATGTCACTCCGCAACTGAGCCTGGCAGCCCATGCCCATCAGGTGGGGCTCATCGTGTTGCGTTCGTTCGGCAAATTCTTTGGCCTGGCCGGCGTTCGCCTGGGGTTTGTCCTGGCCGAGCAACATTTGCTCAGGTTGCTCGCCGAACAGGTCGGGCCGTGGGCGGTCAGCGGGCCGACCCGGGTCCTGGGCCAAGCTTGTTTACTCGATACCGCCGCTCAGAGCCGTCAGCGACAGCGCTGCGAAGATGCCAGTCAACGCCTGGCGCTGCTGCTGACCCGTCACGGCTTCAAGCCCCAGGGTGGTTGCGCATTGTTCCAGTGGTTGGTCACTGAGTATGCCCAGAGGCTTCACGACTTCATGGCCCATCGGGGCATTCTCCTGCGCTTGTTCACGAACAACAGCAGCCTGCGCTTCGGGTTGCCGGCCGACGATGCCGAATTCCTGCGCCTGGAACAGGCTTTCGAGGCCTACGCCGAGGATTTCCAATGACCACAGTGATGGTGCAAGGCACCACGTCCGATGCCGGTAAAAGTACTCTGGTCACGGCGCTGTGCCGCTGGATCAGGCGTCAGGGCGTGAGTGTGGTGCCGTTCAAACCGCAGAACATGGCCCTCAACAGCGCAGTGACCACCGACGGTGGTGAAATCGGCCGCGCCCAGGCCGTGCAGGCCCAGGCGGCCGGCCTCGAGCCGCATACCGACATGAACCCGGTGCTGCTCAAGCCCAACAGCGACACGGGGGCCCAGGTCATCATCCATGGTCGTGCGGTCACCACTATGAATGCCGTGGCCTATCACGATTACAAGGCCATCGCGATGCAGGCGGTGCTGGCTTCCCATGAGCGGCTGAGCGCAGCGTATCCGGTGGTGATGGTGGAGGGCGCGGGGTCGCCGGCCGAGATCAATCTGCGGGCCGGAGACATCGCCAACATGGGGTTTGCCGAAGCGGTGGACTGCCCCGTGCTGCTGATCGCCGATATCAATCGCGGTGGGGTATTCGCCCATCTGGTGGGCACCCTGGAACTGCTCTCGCCCAGCGAGCAGGCGCGGGTCAAGGGCTTCATCATCAACCGTTTTCGCGGCGACATCGCTTTGCTGCAACCGGGGCTGGACTGGCTGGAAGCCCGCACCGGCAAACCGGTGGTGGGGGTATTGCCCTACGTGATGGACCTGCATCTGGAAGCCGAGGACGGGCTGGACCAGCGCCAAACCGACAAGGCCGAGCAGGTGCTCAAGGTGGTGGTGCCGGTTCTGCCTCGCCTCAGCAATCACACCGATTTCGATCCGTTGCGCCTGCACCCGCAGGTTGACTTGCAATTCATCGGCCCCGGCGAGGCCATTACGCCAGCCGACCTGATCATCCTGCCGGGTTCGAAGAGCGTGCGCAGCGACCTGGCTCATCTGCGGGCCCATGGCTGGGAAGCGGCCATCCAGCGGCATCTGCGCTACGGCGGCAAGCTGCTGGGGATCTGCGGCGGCTTGCAGATGCTCGGCCAACAGGTTCACGATCCGCTGGGACTGGAAGGCGCGCCGGGCTCCAGCGACGGACTGGGGCTCCTGGCGTTCGAAACGACTCTGGAGCACGAGAAGCAGCTGCGCAATGTCCGAGGACGATTGACCCTTGAGAATGCCGAGGTCAGTGGCTACGAGATCCATGCTGGCGTGACCGTCGGCCCGGCGCTGGAACAGCCCTTGGTGCAATTGGATGACGGCCGCTGCGACGGGGCCCGGAGCCTCGACGGACAGATTCTCGGCACCTACCTGCACGGCCTGTTCGAGTCGCCCGAGTCCAGCAGCGCCTTGTTGCGTTGGGCCGGGTTGGCCGATGTGCAAGCGGTGGATTACCACGGCTTGCGCGAGCGGGATATCGAGCGGCTGGCGGATCTGGTGGAGAAGCATCTGGATACAGGGTTGTTGCGTGAACTTTGTGGGATCTAGGGTGGCTGGACTGGCCCTATCGCGAGCAGGCTCGCTCCCACAGGGGATTGCGGACACCGGGCCAATGTGGGGGCGAGCCCGCTCGCGATGGGGCTGGCAGCAACACCGCCTATTTGAAAGGTAATACACCATGCTCCAACTGATCCTCGGCGGCGCCCGCTCCGGCAAGAGTCGCCTGGCTGAAAAACTCGCAGTGGACACTCGCTTGCCGGTGACCTACATCGCCACCAGCCAACCCCTGGATGGCGAGATGAATGAGCGAGTCGCCCTGCATCGCGCGCGTCGGCCGGCCGAATGGGCGTTGGTGGAAGAGCCGCTGGCCCTGGCCCGGGTGTTGCGGGACAACGCCGCGCCGGGACACTGCCTGCTGGTGGATTGCCTGACCCTGTGGCTGACCAATCTGCTGATGCTCGACGACGCCCGGCAACTGGGTATGGAGCGCGATGCCTTGCTGGACTGTGTAGCCGCGCTGCCCGGTGAAATCATTTTTGTCAGCAACGAGACCGGAATGGGTGTCGTGCCGCTGGGCGAGCTGACTCGCCGTTATGTCGATGAAGCCGGTTGGCTGCATCAAGCCTTGGCCGAACGTTGTCAGCGTGTTGTGCTGACCGTAGCCGGCCTGCCCCTGACCCTTAAAGGTACTGCGTTATGAATCACCGCTGGTGGCTGGACCCGTGCAAGCCCCTCGATACCCTGGCCCTGGAACGGGCTGCGGCCCGCCAGCAACAACTGACCAAGCCGGCCGGTTCCCTGGGGCGGCTCGAATCGGTGGCGGTGCAACTGGCGGGCCTGCAAGGGCAGGTCAAGCCAAGCCTGGAGCAACTGTGGATCACGATTTTTGCCGGCGACCATGGGGTGGTGGCCGAGGGCGTTTCAGCCTATCCACAGGAAGTCACCGGGCAGATGCTGCTCAACTTCGTCAGTGGCGGCGCGGCCATCAGCGTCCTGGCGCGGCAATTGGGTGCCGGGTTGGAGGTCGTGGACCTGGGAACCGTGACGCCGTCGCTGGATCTGCCCGGTGTACGGCATCTGCATGTCGGGCCAGGCACGGCGAATTTCGTCCAGGGCCCGGCGATGACCGTGGACCAGGGCGAGCAGGCGCTGCAAGCCGGGCGCGACAGCGTTGCCCGTGCGATTGCCAGCGGCACGCAGTTGTTCATCGGTGGCGAGATGGGGATCGGCAACACCACGGCGGCCAGTGCCCTGGCGTGCGCCTTGCTCGATTGCCCGGTGGCTCATCTGGTCGGGCCGGGCACGGGGCTGGACGCGGCGGGTGTCAGTCACAAAGCCCAAGTGATTGAACGTGCTTTGACGCTGCATCGAGCTCAGAGCAACGACCCGCTGCAGACGCTGTTCAACCTGGGTGGATTTGAAGTCGCCGCGTTGGCCGGCGCGTACCTGGCTTGTGCGCAGCAAGGCATCGCGGTGCTGGTGGACGGCTTTATCTGCAGTGTCGCGGCCTTGGTGGCGGTGCGTCTCAATCCCGGATGCCGGCCATGGTTGCTGTTCGGCCATCGCGGTGCCGAACCGGGGCATCGCCACGTCCTGGAAACCCTGGACGCCGAACCGCTGCTCGACCTGGGGCTGCGCCTGGGCGAGGGCAGTGGCGCTGCGCTGGCGGTACCGCTGTTGCGCCTGGCCTGTGAGCTTCACGGACAAATGGCGACGTTTGCCGAAGCGGCCGTGGCGGATCGCCCGGCATGACCTTGCACCTGGACCTGCTGCGTCATGGTGAAACCGAGCTGGGCGGCGGCTTGCGCGGCAGCCTCGATGATGCATTGACGGCCAGGGGCTGGGAACAGATGCACGCGGCCGTAGCAACGGGCGGCCCCTGGGATCGACTGGTGAGTTCTCCGTTGCAACGGTGTGCGCGTTTTGCCGAGCAGCTCGGCCGCCGACTCAACGTACCGGTGCACTTGGATGCGGATCTGCAGGAACTGCATTTCGGTGCCTGGGAGGGGCGTAGCGCAGCGGCGCTGATGGACACTGACGCCGAAGCCCTGGGCCGATTCTGGGCCGATCCCTATGAGTTCACGCCCCCCGACGGTGAGCCGGTGCAGGCGTTTTCGATGCGGGTCCTGGCGGCGGTGGAGCGCCTGCATGCAGCTTACGCGGGGCAGCGGGTGCTGCTGGTCAGCCATGGCGGCGTCATGAAATTGTTGCTGGCCCAGGCCCGAGGCCTGCCCCGGGAGCAACTGCTCAACGTTGAAGTAGCCCACGGTGCGCGGTTCTCCCTTCGGGTGTCGTCCGGTCCGGTCTTTACGGAGATAAGCTGAAGATGCTGCCGTTCTGGATCGCCCTGCAATTTCTCAGCAGCTTGCCGGTTCGCCTGCCGGGCATGCCGGAGCCTGGGGAGCTTGGCCGTTCGCTGTTGTTCTACCCGCTGGTGGGGCTGTTGTTCGGTGCATTGCTCTGGGGCTTCAACACCTTGCTGCTCGGTACGCCGTTGCTGCTGCATGGCGCGCTTTTGCTGACGGCATGGGTGCTGCTCAGTGGCGGTCTGCACCTGGATGGCCTGGCCGACAGTGCTGACGCCTGGCTCGGAGGTTTTGGCGACCGCGAACGCACGCTGCTGATCATGAAAGACCCGCGCAGCGGACCGATTGCCGTGATCACTTTGGTATTGGTGCTGCTGCTCAAGTTCGCGGCGTTGCTGGCGCTGCTCGAACAAGGGCAGGCCCTGGTGTTGCTCATCGTGCCGGTATTGGGGCGTGCGGCGCTGCTGGGTCTGTTCCTGACCACGCCTTATGTGCGTGCCGGCGGGTTGGGCCAGGCACTCGCCGACCACCTGCCGCGACCCGCGGGGTGGCAGGTCTTGTCGGCCTGTGCGCTGGGGTGCGGGCTGGTGGCGGGCTGGGTCGGGGTGTTGGCGCTGATCCTCGCCGCGGTGGTGTTCATCGCCTTGCGGCAGATGATGCTGCGCCGGCTGGGTGGGTGCACGGGCGACACCGCCGGGGCCTTGTTGGAGCTTCTTGAGATGGCGGTGTTGGTGGGGGTGGCATTGGTCTGACGCCATGCGGAGGTCCGTGGGAGCAAGGCTTGCCCGCGATGAAGACACCTCGATATCAAGCCTCACCGCGTTGACTTCATCGCGGGCAAGCCTTGCTCCCACAAGTTGCTCCCAGAGGTTTCCTCGTCAAGCGATACATTTAAATTTGCATTCATCCAGTTAACGGGTATATACACGCATCATGCTTCCTTCCCAATGTCTGTGCATCAACCTGCGTCGCGCCGCCCGTGGCGTCAGCAGGTATTACGACGGCGCCCTCGACGGCTTCGGGATCAACGTTGCCCAGTATTCTTTGCTGAGCAACCTGGCGCGCCTGGATCAGCCGAGCATTTCGTCCCTGGCCGAGGCCATGGGCCTGGACCGCAGCACCCTGGGGCGCAATCTTCGGGTGCTGGAAGGCGAGGGGCTGGTGGCGCTTGCCGAGGGTGAAGACATGCGTAACCGCATCGTCGTGCTGACGCCCGCCGGACGCGACCGACTGGCGGCGGCATTGCCCGCCTGGGAAGCGGCACAACAACGATTGATCGATAAACTGGGCGCCGAGAAGCGCACGGCATTGCTGGCCTTGCTGGATGAACTGGCGTGAAGCCGGTTCGTTCGATGATAAGCGGGTATATACCCGCGAGCGGAGAATAAAAATGACATCGATGTGGCGTACCTGTGGTTGGGTCCTGGTGGGCAGCGCGCTGATCCTGGCGTTGTCCCTGGGGGTGCGGCATGGTTTCGGGCTGTTCCTGGCCCCCATGAGCACTGAGTTCGGCTGGGGCCGTGAGGTGTTCGCCTTCGCCATCGCCCTGCAGAACCTTATCTGGGGTCTGGCGCAGCCCTTTACCGGGGCACTGGCCGACCGCTTCGGTGCGGCGAAAGTGGTGATGGTCGGCGGTGTTCTCTATACCTTGGGCCTGGTGTTCATGGGGCTGTCGGATTCCGCCTGGTCGCTGTCATTGAGTGCCGGCTTGCTGATTGGTCTTGGCCTGTCCGGCACATCGTTCTCGGTGATTCTCGGGGTGGTCGGTCGCGCTGTTCCGCCGGAAAAACGCAGCCTGGGGATGGGCATCGCCAGCGCCGCCGGCTCCTTCGGCCAGTTCGCCATGTTGCCGGGCACCTTGGGCTTGATCGGTTGGCTCGGCTGGTCCGCCGCACTGCTGGCTCTGGGCTTGCTGGTGGCGCTGATCGTACCGCTGGTGAGCATGCTCAAGGACACGCCGATGCCCTTGGCCGGCCATGAACAGACCTTGTCCGAAGCGTTGCGCGAAGCGTGCAGCCATTCCGGGTTCTGGTTGCTGGCGTTCGGCTTTTTCGTCTGCGGTTTCCAGGTGGTGTTCATCGGCGTGCACCTGCCGGCCTACCTGGTGGACCAACACTTGCCGGCCAGCGTCGGCACCACCGTGCTGGCCCTGGTCGGGCTGTTCAATATCTTCGGCACCTACACCGCCGGCTGGCTCGGCGGACGTATGTCCAAGCCACGGCTGCTAACAGGGTTGTACCTGGCGCGGGCGGTGGTGATTGGTGTGTTCCTCTGGCTGCCGGTCACCACCACCACCGCCTATGCGTTCGGCATGGCGATGGGGTTCTTGTGGCTCTCCACCGTGCCCTTGACCAACGGCACCGTGGCCACCCTGTTCGGTGTGCGAAATCTCTCGATGCTGGGTGGGATCGTGTTCCTGTTCCACCAGTTGGGATCGTTCCTGGGTGGCTGGCTGGGTGGGGTCGTGTATGACCGCACCGGCAGCTACGACCTGATCTGGCAGGCCGCCGTCCTGCTCAGCCTGCTGGCGGCGGCGTTGAACTGGCCGGTGCGTGAGCGCCCGGTGGCACGTCTGCAAGTCCTGGCGGGTGCGGCATGAGTCGCGTCGGCCCCTGGTTGATTATTACCGGCGCGGTCCTGCTACTGGCGTTTGCCTGGTGGGGCTGGCATCAGGGCGGGTTGGCCTTGATGCAACTGGGCATGGGCAACTGCTGAGCGGTGGACGCATCAGGTCATGACGAGTAACGTCGTGGTCTGACATGTCTTCAAGGAAGTGCCTACATGCTGATGCGCTGGCTAGCTATCCCCACCCTGCTGCTGGTTGTGACCGGACAAGCCTGGGCAGCCGACTGCCCACCATTGCTGGAGGGTTCGTTGCCCAAGCTGCGGGCCAAGGAAACCATCGATCTGTGCCAGCGCTTCGCCGGCAAGCCGCTGGTGGTGGTCAATACCGCCAGTTTCTGCGGCTTCGCTCCCCAGTTCAAAGGCCTCGAAGCCCTGAACCAGCGCTATAAGGACCAAGGCCTGCAAGTGCTGGGCGTGCCGTCCAACGACTTCAAGCAGGAATCCAAGGATAACGCCGAGACGGCCAAGGTCTGTTACGTCAACTATGGCGTGACCTTCACCATGACCGAACCGCAACCGGTGCGCGGAGCCGACGCCATACCGTTGTTCAAGCACCTGGCCGAGCAGTCCGGGGCGCCGAAATGGAATTTCTACAAGTATGTCGTGGATCGCCAGGGTAAGGTTGTTGCCAGTTTTTCCAGCCGGATCAAGCCTGATGACCCTGAATTCATCAAGGCGGTGGAAGCGGCGATTGCTTCCAGGCCCTGACCTTCAGGCATGAAAAAGCCCCGGCTCTTTGCAGAGCACGGGGCTTTTCTTTTGCTTCGGATAACGAGGGGTTCAGGCTCGCCGTGAATCATCAGAAGCGGTAGGTTGCGCCAACACCGAAGCCGTTTGCGCTGTTTTCGTATTCAGCATTGTAAGCCTGGCCCAATGCGTTGGTACGGTTGACGTTGACCTTCTCTTCCTTGAGGTAGGAATAGGCTACGTCGATGGTCAGGTCGTCGGTCGGGCTCCAGCCAGCGCCCAGGCTGAAGATGGTCCGGTCGCCGGTCGGGATGCGTGGCGAGCGGTCGGTGTTGTTGGCAGGCGACTGGTCGAAGGACAGGCCGGTACGCAGTATCCACTGTTTGTTCAACTGGTAGGAGGTGCCGATGGCGTAGGCCCAGGTATCGTGCCAGTTTTGTTCTTCGGTGATGGTGCCAAAAAGGGTTGGGTTCAGCGCGCCGCCACCCGTTACGTCGTTGTTCACTGTGATGTCTTTCAGGCGGCTCCAGCGAGTCCAGGTGCTGCCGGCGTAGACTGTCCAGGCATCATTGATCTGCTGGGTGACCGAAAAGTCCACCGTTTCAGGTGTCGTGATGTCCAGCGAGGCGTCATAGCGTCCGCTGCTCAGGAAGCCGGCAGGTGTACCTGCTCCCGGAGTTACTTCAGTATGGCCGTCGAGTTTGTACTTGACCTTGGAGTGGTAGGTCAGGCCGACACGAGTGGTATCGGTCGCCTGGACCAGCAAGCCGATGTTGTAGCCGTAGCCGATATCGTCGCCTTTGATCTTCACATTGCCGTCGTTAGGCGAGAACGGGGTGGTCAGCGCCGACTCCAACTGACCGGAAATACGGTTGATCGTCGGGCCGAAACCAATCGAAACCTTGTCATTGAAGGCATAGCTGACAGTTGGCTGGAAGGTCACGACCTTCACTTCGCTCTTGCTGCCGAAGTTACGACCTTGGAAATTGCTTTCATAGTCGGTGATCAGGCCGAACGGAGCATAGACGCCCAAGCCAAAAGCCCACTGATCGTTGATAGGGTTGACGTAGTAGCCCATCGGAACACCGGTGAGTGGAACCATGTCGCCCTTGTTGGTACCGGACTGGGTGCCGCTGGCATCGTTGATGTCAGTAGAGGCGTCAATGGCGGCAAAGCCACCGGTCACTTGCTGGCGCTTGAGGCGCGACATGCCGGCAGGGTTGCCAAATACGGTACTTGCATCATCGGCAGAGGAAGAACGACCCGCGAAACCAGTGCCCATGCCACTGATACTCTGTTCGTTCAGCTGGAAGCCGCTGGCGAACAATTGAGTGGAGGCCAAAGTTACGGCGAGGCCAAGGGTGGTTTTGAGCATCATTTTTTTCATTGTTAGAACTCCATGTGGTCACCGAGGCGAAAATTACCAACATTTTCGTTCAAGCGCTATAGCCTGTGTTGCGTGAGTTAGAGCGGTTTTGTAGGACAATCCGACCAAATTCGCGAACGTTGTAGGAAGTTTCCAAACATCCTCTTCAGCAGGCGACTTGATTCAGCGATGAAACACAGTGTTGCCAGGCGCAGGTGAAGTCCCGCAGGCGCCCTTGGGGGTGAAATGTCTGGCGCCAGATCCGGGCCATGCCCAGCAGATCGTTGGCGTCGGGAAGCGGCGTGTTCTGTTCTTCTACCAGCAGCCAGGCGATGGCAGTGGCGTAACGCAGGTTGACGGTCAATTCCAGGTGCGGACCGCTGAGAAAGGCATGTTGGCTGGCCAGGCCGCGCACGAGGCTGGCGCGTTCCGGATCCAGCGCCAGGTAATGGTCCCAGAGTGCTTGGTGACGGCATTCGGTAATGCGATACAGGCCATGGCCACGACGGTCGTGCAAGGCTGAACCCAGGCTGGACTGGCTGGCGGCAATGCCCAGCAACAAGGATTCCGCCGTTGCGCTGTGGCGCTCCAGGTACAGGAGCGTCGGACGGATCACATATCGACACAGTTCGCTGGCAGCGATACCCATAACACCCTCGAAGCGTAAGAGGGGCGGAGCCTGGAGAGTGGGGCTTGGCAGCGGTGGATCGGTCCAGGCTCCGCCGACAGCGGATCATGCCGCTTGACTTGAAGTGTAGTGTGATATTTCCGTTGTAAAGGCCTGTTTTTAAAACATCTTCCGCGAGCGGTTATAACTGTTATATCCGTTGGTGCTTAAGCCGTTTCGCTTTATCGAGAAACTTCAGGCAATAAAAAGCCCCGCTTTTCGGGCGGGGCCTTTGGGTTTTCAGCGCTTCTGGCGTCTCAGGCAACCAGTGCCTGACGGGTACGCTCGATCACGGCCTGCAGCGGTTCTGCGCTGGAGTATTGATCGGGGTACAGGCGTTCGCTGTGACGAGCGATGCCGTGTTCGTTGACCAGCGTGAAGCTGAAGCAGCCTTTGCGAGCGGCCATGATCAGGCAGTTCATTGGAGCAAAAGCGTTGGTTAGGGTGCGGATGGCATCCTGTGTCTGGATTTGAGTCGACATGTTATGGGTGTTCCTACAAATGACACGGTTATGAACCGTGCAACGTTAAAACGTTCCAGTAACGTCGACCACCATTGGTCGAACGAAGAACCCGACTGGAACAAAGCAGCCAGTTTGAGCGCTATATGAAAGTGCGCGCTTGGGCTGGCAGGTAGGTACTTAGGAGGGCAGGCGACACAGCAAGGGCAAAGGTTCTGGGCCCGGGGTGAAGATCCTGATCAATTTTGCAGGTTGGTTCGGTCAGAGTAATGAGCGTGGCAACACCCTTTGTATTCAGTCAAAGGCTGTGTTGGCGCAAGGTTACCTGGAAACCATCGAGGGGGTCGGTCCCTTTTATCGGTGAGGCGTCCCTTGGGATGGCTGACCGTGGAGATGTGTTCGACCCGGAATTGACTTTCAGCTTGGTACTAACGGCGCGGATGTTAACGGATCGAGCCGCACAAGGGAAGCGGGTTGTTCAAAAAATATCCAGATCCGATGCATTTGGTCGGATAGGCGGGGCGGGGGCATTGTGGCCTCTGAGTGGGGTTATCCCCAGGCTTACCGCCAAATGCATCAAGAAAGCGCACCGATATAACCAGTCTGGGTGTTACTTGTGCACACTCCCCGAGGGGGTTGTCACCGAACTGTCATGTCGCAACAATCCGGGGTGGGTGCCTGTATCCAAAATTTAAGTCAATGAAAAACATCGCTTTTTTTTACTGGTGAAAAAATCGTCAGTTTGAGCGCAGGCCCCGTCCCACAGGGGTTTCGACCCCTTCAGGGGGGGTTGTCCACTGAGTTATCCACAGCTTCTGTGGATTGTCCCAAGCACTTGCTCTAGCACGGGCGTGCCGGTTTTTTTCAGCTTTACCCACACGAAAAAAGGAGTAGAGTGGCGCGCCTTTCGATCTGCCCCATAGTGCGTTATGAAGTTTCGCTCAGTATCAAATCCTGTTACTTCCACACCCCCTGGTGTTACCTCGCCCAAGCGCATGTCGATGCGTGTCGCCGAGTGGCTGCTCGACAACCCGCGGCTCGGAGAGAGCCCCAGCGTCAAGCACCTGGCCGGGCGCCTGCTCAAGCAACCAGCCCGCGAAGGTGTCGTGGCTGCGCAAAGTCGTTTGGGGCAGTTGATGTGCCGTGAATGCGGTAACGCCCGGGACCGGCGCATCGGCCAGGATCTGTTGCGCCAGGCTGCTCGGGCCGGGGATCATCGGGCCCGGCAGGCCCTTCTTGAAATAGAAGACTGAAATAGAAGGGTTGGAATCCAGGCTGAGCTGGGCAACCTCCAGCGGCTTGGTTAACCTTCGGGCTTTATCTGATCGGCAGGATTTGTCATGGCTATGGATTTGACCAGCCTGTTGTTGGGCCTGGCAGGCGCTGCGGTGCCGTTGCTCGCGTTGGCCTGGCACCTGCAGCGCCAGGCCAGTGCCGCGCAGACCGAAGTGGCGCTGCTGGAAGAGCGTCTGACCACCGCGCACATGGCCCATGATGGCCTGAACGCCCAACTCGATGCCCTCCGCGACGAAATCAGCGACCTGAGCCAGGCCAACGGAGCCAAGCAAGCCGAACTCGCAGCAGCCTGCCGGGAAGTCGAACTGTTGCAGATCGAGCGTGACAACGCCCGGGATGCGGCCCATGCCTGGAATCTGGAACGTGCCGGCAAAGAGGCGGAGCTGCGGCGGCTCGATGCCCAGGCGGCGTCGCTCCATGCCGAACTGCGCGAGCAACAGGAAAACCATCAGCAACGCCTGGATGACCTGCAAGGCTCGCGAGACGCGTTGCGGGCACAGTTCGCCGAGCTTGCCGGAAAAATCTTTGATGAGCGTGAGCAACGCTTCGCCGAAACCAGCCAGCAGCGCCTGGGGCAGTTGCTCGATCCGTTGAAAGAGCGCATCCAGTCTTTCGAAAAACGCGTTGAAGAAAGTTATCAGGCCGAAGCCCGGGAGCGTTTTTCCCTGGGCAAGGAGCTGGAGCGCTTGCAACAGCTGAACCTGCGCCTGAGCGATGAAGCCACCAACCTCACTCGTGCGCTCAAGGGCCAGAAGACCCAGGGGAACTGGGGCGAATTGATTCTCGAGCGGGTGCTTGAGCACGCCGGCCTGGAGAAGGGCCGTGAATATCAGACCCAGGTCAGCCTCAAGGGACCGGATGGCGAGCGGTTCCAGCCTGACGTGTTGATTTACCTGCCCGGCGACAAGCAGGTGGTAGTCGACTCGAAGGTCAGTCTTACCGCCTATCAGCAATATGTGGCCGCTGAAGATGATGCCATTGGCCAGCTTGCCCTCAAGCAACACATCGTGTCGCTGCGGGCCCATGTCAAAGGACTGGCCGGCAAGGACTACAAACGCCTGGACGGTTTGCACAGCCTGGATTTCGTATTGCTGTTCGTACCGATCGAAGCAGCGTTCTCCGCTGCCCTCCAAGCCGAGCCGAATCTGTTTCAGGATGCCTTTGACCGCAACATCGTGATCGTCAGCCCGACCACGTTGCTGGCGACGCTGCGGGTGATCGACAGTTTGTGGAAGCAGGAGCGCCAGAGCCAGAACGCCCGGGAGATCGCCGAGCGGGCCGGTTGGCTGTACGACAAGTTCGTGCTGTTCATCCAGGACCTGGATGAAATCGGCAGTCGCCTGCAACAGCTGGACAAAGCCTACAGTGCCGCACGCAACAAGCTGACGGAAGGGCGCGGCAACCTGGTCAGTCGCACCGAACAACTCAAGCTGCTCGGCGCCCGGGCGAGCAAGCGGTTGCCGGGTGAACTGCTTGAGCGGGCAATGACCGATGAGGATGGGCTGCCCGAGTTGCCGGAAGAAGCCGATGCCAAACCCAACGCTTGATCAGGCACTAATGCACGCCCCGTGATTGATGCGGATCCTATGGCTGATGCAAACCTTGTGGTTGATGCAAACCCTGTGGCGAGGGGATTTATCCCCGCTTGAGTGCGCAGCACTCACAATGGAGGCTGTCGCGCAGCCTGACGGGGATAAATTCCCTCGCCACAGGATCGATGCCTGGCCGGAGCGGCGTTGCTCCTACAACGGCAAATGCCGACTCAACAACGCCCTCAACGCCGCCGGTTTCACCGGTTTTGCCAGGTAATCCAGCCCGGCGGCGTGTACCTGGGCCACCGTCTCGGGACGGCCGTCGGCGCTGATCACCACCCCTGGCACCGGTTCACCCATGCGGGTGCGTAGCCAGGCCATCAGCTCGGTGCCGGTTTCGCCATCATCCAGATGAAAGTCCACCAGGGCCAGTTGCGGGCGTCCACCCTCGGCGAGCCAGCGCTCGCACTCTTCACGGTTGCGCGCTGTCCGGACCTGGCAGCCCCAGCGGGTCAGCAGGCTGTTCATGCCGATCAGGATGCTGTCTTCATTATCGACACACAGAACCTGCGCACCACTGGGTAAATGCCCGTTGGCTTCGGCCTCGATGCTGGGCGCAGCTATCTGCGTCCGAGCCAGCGGTACGCTGACGCTGAACACACTGCCGCGTCCTGGCCAGGAGCGCACGCGCAACGTATGACCGAGTACGCGACACAGCCCGTCGGCAATGGCCAGCCCCAGGCCCAGGCCTTTTTCGGCACGGGTCTGATGGCTATCCAGGCGTTTGAATTCTTCGAAAATCACCTGTTGCTTGTCTTCGGCAATGCCTGGGCCGCGATCCCAGACCTCCAGGCATAGCTCACCGTTGCGCCGACGCACGCCCAGCAGAACCGGCCCCTTGGCATAGCGAAAGGCATTGGTGAGGAAATTCTGCAGGATGCGCCGCAGCAACTTGATGTCGCTGTCGACCCGCAGTCGCGAGCCTCGAACGCGGAATTTCAGGCCTTGTTCCCGAGCCAGCACCGTGAACTCGGCACCGAGGGTATCGAACAGTTCATTGAGGGCGAAGGGTTTGCGGTCGGGGTTGATCTTGCCGTTTTCCAGGCGGGAAATGTCCAGCAGGTCGGTGATCAGGTCTTCGGCAGAGCGCAGTGAACTGTCCAGGTGCTGTACCAACTGCCGGGCTTCGCCTGGCAAACCCTCATGCAGGTGGGACAGCGCGGCGGAGAACAGCCGAGCGGCATTGAGGGGCTGCATCAGGTCATGGCTGACGGCGGCCAGGAAGCGGGTCTTGGATTGATAGGCCGCTTCGGCGGTGCTTTTGGCTTCGGTCAGGGCTTCGTTCAGTTGCGACAACTCTCGGGTGCGTTCAGCCACCCGTTGCTCCAGTCCTTCGTTGGCTTCGGTCAGGGCCTGCGCGGCTTCGCGGAAGGCGGTGATGTCGGTGAAGCTCATGACGAAACCGCCGCCCGGCATCGGGTTGCCGATCAGCTCGATCACCCGGCCGTTCGGGAACAACCGCTCGGACGTATGGGCGCGGCCCTGGCGCATCCAGTGCAGGCGCCGGGCGACGTGGACTTCGGCTTCGCCCGGACCGCAGAGGCCGCGTTCGGCGTTGTAGCGGATGATGTCGGCAATGGGCCGGCCGACGCTGATCAAGCCGTCCGGATAATTGAACAGTTCCAGGTAGCGACGGTTCCACGCCACCAACCGGAGGGACTGGTCGACCACACTGATGCCCTGGGTTATGTTCTCGATGGCGCCCTGCAGCAAGGCCCGGTTGAACTGCAACACTTCCGAGGTTTCGTCGGCGATTCGGACGACATCCTCCAGTTGCATCTCCCGACCTTCAATCGCAGCTTTTACCACGGCCCGCGTCGACGATGCCCCGAGCACACCGGCCAGCAGGCGTTCGGTGTGGGCGATCCATTCGCTGTCGGCGTTCTGGTTCGGGTTGAAGCCCTTGCCCTGGCGGTAGGCAAAGCGGATGAAACTCTGGCGTGCCCGCTCCTCGCCGACGAAGCGTGCCGCCAGTTGCAGCAGGTCTTCGATGTGCACCGCCAGCATCGATCGTGCGCTGGGGCGGGCGCTGATCTCCTGGCCGATGAAGCGTCCGGCCTGCCAGTGCTCCGACACACGGGTGCGCGACAGCACCGAGATCCAGGCAAACAGCGTGAAGTTACCGGCCAGGGACAGAACGACGCCCTGG
This sequence comes from Pseudomonas corrugata, assembly GCF_001269905.1. Taxonomy (GTDB): domain Bacteria; phylum Pseudomonadota; class Gammaproteobacteria; order Pseudomonadales; family Pseudomonadaceae; genus Aquipseudomonas; species Aquipseudomonas corrugata. The sequence continues at coordinate 571,084 of NZ_LHVK01000008.1, forward strand.
GTCAGCGGCCCGATCGGCAGGTTCAATGGATTCCCGTGCAGCCAGGCCAGGCCCGGGAACGCGCTCAGGGACCAGCCCAGGCTGTGGGCGGCGATCGGCAGCACCAGGGTGTAGAACCAGAGGAAAATCCCCGCGGCGAGGCCGGCGAATACACCGCGGCGGTTCGCCTGTTTCCAGTACAGCGCGCCGAGCATGGCGGGCGCCAACTGCGTGACGGCGGCGAAGGCGATCTGGCCGATGGTCGCCAGGCTCGCGGTGGAGCCCAGCAATCGATAGCTCACATAGGCCAGCAACAGGATCACCACGATGCTCACCCGACGCACAGAGAGCATCCACTGACGGAATACTTCGAACGGCCGTTCGGCGTTGTTGCGACGCAACAGCCAGGGCAGCAACATGTCATTGGAAACCATGGTGGAAAGGGCCACGCTCGCGACAATCACCATGCCGGTGGCGGCCGAGGCGCCGCCAATGAACGCCAATAACGCCAGCGCCGGATGGGCCTGCGCCAGCGGCAGGCTGATGACGAACGAGTCCGGCAGCACCGAGTTGGGCAACAGCATTTGCCCGGCGAGGGCGATGGGCACCACGAACAGCGCGGCGAGGGCCAGGTAGGCGGGGAACACCCACTTGGCCAGGCGCAGGTCCTGGGGCTCGATGTTCTCTACCACCGTCACATGAAACTGGCGCGGCAGGCAGATGATTGCCATCATCGCCACTCCCGTCTGCACCACCATGGACGGCCAGTTGATGGTTTCCTTCCAGTATTGCTCCAGGCGCGGTGCGAGCATCGCCTGGTCGAACAGGTCGTCGAAGCCGTCGTAGAGGCCGAACGTCACGAAGGCGCCGACTGCGAGGAAGGCGAACAGCTTGACCAGGGACTCGAAGGCAATGGCCAACACCATGCCACGGTGGTGCTCGGTGGCGTCGAGGTTGCGAGTGCCGAACACGATGGTGAACAAAGCCAGGATCAGCGAGACGATCAGTGCGGTGTCCTGGGCGCGGGTGCCCATGGCATCAGCGCCGGCGCCGATCAACAGGTTTACCCCGAGCACGATGCCCTTGAGCTGCAAGGCAATGTACGGCAGCACGCCCACCAGGCAGATCAGCGCGACCACCACCGCCAGCGACTGGGACTTGCCATAGCGGGCGGCGATGAAGTCGGCGATGGAGGTGATGTTCTCCTGTTTACTGATCATCACCATTTTTTGCAGGACCCACGGCATCAGCACCAGCAGCAGGATCGGCCCCAGGTAGATCGGCAGGAATGACCAGAGCTGTTCGGCCGCCTGGCCCACCGCGCCGAAGAAGGTCCAACTGGTGCAATACACCGCCAGTGACAGGCTGTAGACCCAGGCCCGTACCCGTGGAGGCAACGGCGTGCTGCGCCGGTCACCGTAGAAGGCGATGGCGAACATGATGGCCATATAGGCCAGGGCAACAACAGCGATCAGCCCGCTGGACAACGACATGGAAACTCCCGAACGAAGAACACCGGGCTTGGGCCCGGCAAGACAGTCTCGCATGCCTGCTCGGGTTCGTCAGTGTCGACCAAGGTCGAGGCGTGGTGGGGTGTCGCACTCGGGTCATGCAGTGGATTTGCGGGCCTCATCGCGAACAGGCTGGCTCCCACAGGATGTGCGACGGACACAAACTTTTCATCCACCTCAGAAAATGTGGGAGCGAGCCTGCTCGCGATGGCGGCCTTACTGCCCCAGCGCGATATCGATCAACCGATGCAACTCCTCAACCTCCAGCGGGGCACTGGCAAAGAGAATACGGAACACCGTCGGCGCCACCATGACATTGATCAACCGCTCGATGCCGGGATTCGGCGTATCGGGATAGCGCTCCAGAATGATCTGCAACTGAGCGCTGATGATGCCCACGCAGTACCCTGGCGTGGCGCAGGCCTGGATGTCGCGCATCATGTTGCGACCGGGTTCGGAACTCATTTCGTCCAGGTACTGCTCGGCCCAGGCACGCAGGTCGCCGCGCAGGCTGCCGGTGTTGGCCGGTTCGCTGTCGAGGCGCATGCGGGCAACGGCGACATCGGCCAGTAGCGCCGGCAGGTCACCCCAGCGCCGATAGATGGTGGAGGGCGTCACGCCCGCGCGCGCGGCAATCTGCGGCACGGTCAGTGTGGCGCGGTCCTGTTCCTGGAGCAGGGCGCGGACGGCCGAATGAATCGACTCTTGTACCCGGGCGCTTCTGCCGCCGGGGCGTAAACCTTCTTTAATAGCCATGGATCGGACCTTAACACAAAGAATTTGCTTTAAGCGCACGTCGGTAGCACACTCGGCAAAAGCAAAAAATTAGCTTTTGCCGATGTGTTGTGAACAGCTTCTGCGGAGTGTGCCCATGTCCCGTCCAGCTTCGACCCGTGCCAGCCTGATATTCCTGGCAATTACCTTGCTCGGTTTCCTTGCCGCCTCCAGCGCGCCGACGCCGTTGTATCACCTCTATCAGGAACACATGCAGTTTTCCCCGGCGATCCTCACGCTGATCTTCGGCGTATACGCCTTCAGTCTGTTGGCGGCCTTGCTGACCGTGGGGTCGTTGTCGGATTACCTGGGGCGCAAACCGGTGATCTTCGTGGCGCTGTTGCTCAACATGCTGGCGATGCTGCTGTTTATCAATGCCGACAGCATCGCGTGGCTGATCGGGGCCCGGTTGATCCAGGGCTTCGCCACGGGCATGGCCACCAGTGTACTGGGGGCCGCGCTGCTGGACTTCGATCGCCAGCAAGGCCCGCTGATCACCAGTGTCGCGCCCTTGCTGGGGATGGCGTGCGGGGCGCTGGGGTGTGGCTTGCTGGCGGAGTTCGCGCCGTTGCCCCTGCAACTGACCTATTGGCTGTTGCTGGGCCTGTTCCTGGCCCAGGCGATCTATCTCTGGCGCCTGAAAGAAAGTGTCAGCCCGCAACCCGGTGCCTGGCAGTCCCTGCGTCCAACCTTGCATGTGCCGCCGCAGGCGCGGCGAGCCCTGTGGCTGGTGCTGCCGCTGAACCTGGCGGCCTGGGCGGTGGGGGGTTTCTATCTGTCGTTGGCGCCGTCCCTGGTGCGGGCTGCGACCGGATCGACCTCCAACCTGATCGGCGGCGCGTTGGTGGCAGCCCTGACGCTCACCGGGGCGTTGTCGATTTACACGCTGCGTAATCAGGGCGCAGAGAAGATGCTGCGGCTTGCCGCCAGCTTATTGATGACCGGCCTCGCCCTGGTATTGATCGCCGCGCACACAGGCAGCCTGCCGTTGTTCTTCATCGGTACTCTGGTGACCGGCAGCGGTTTCGGCGCGGGTTTCCTGGGCGCGCTGCGCAGTATCATGCCGCTGGCCTTGCCCCATGAACGGGCCGGTTTGATGTCGGCATTCTATGTGCTCAGTTACCTGGCTTTCAGCTTGCCGTCGCTGCTGGCAGGGAACCTTACGCGGGTGTTCGGGTTGATCCCGACAACCGATGGCTATGGCCTGGTGCTGATCCTGTTGGCGAGCGCTGCGTTGCTGGGGCTGTTGCGTCAGGCCGCCAAGCCGGCAGGCAGTGGCGTTCGACCTTGATGCATTGAATGCAGACGGTTGAATTGAGCTAGCCTCGGCGTCTTGCCATTTATCTCTGGTGATTTCCCTTGAAGATTATTCGCAGCAAGTCCTTCACTGGCGACCGTGCCTGGGCCGCGTTGGACATCGCTAACATGAACGGCATCACCACGCGCCTGCACTGGACCGATCAGCCATACAAATGGCATGTCAATGATGGTCAGGAAGTCTTCGTGGTGCTCGATGGGCTCGTGCAGATGTGCTACCGGGAGGAGGGGGTCGAAAAAGATACCTTGCTGGGGGTTGGGGATATTTTCTACGCATCGGTCGGGACCGAGCATGTGGCCAGGCCACAGGGACCGGCGAGAATCCTGGTGATCGAAAGCGAAGGCAGTGTCTGACGTGTTATCTGTAAAATAGATAACATATAGAGAAATTACCCGTTATATCGATATTCGATCCGGCTCTAAGATGACTCCACCTCAACCGGGGACTGGAGTTCGTCATGACATGCTGCCCTGCAACAAACCGCTTGCGCCCACTGAGCCACTTGCCCAGGCCGTTGGAGGCCATTCGCCAATTCACGCCCAACTGGTTCGCCGTGACCATGGGCACCGGCGTACTTGCCCTGGCCTTGGCCCAGTGGCCGGGCGATGTGCCTGGCCTGCGTGATGTAGGTGAAGGGTTGTGGTTGTTCAATATCCTGCTGTTTGTATTATTCAGCGGTTTGTACGCTGCCCGTTGGGTGTTGTTCTTCGATGAAGCGCGGCGGATTTTCGGCCATTCAACGGTTTCGATGTTCTTCGGCACCATACCCATGGGCCTGGCGACCATCATCAACGGTTTCCTGGTGTTCGGCCTGCCGCGCTGGGGAGACGCCGTGGTGTCGCTGGCTGAAGCGTTGTGGTGGATCGATGTGGCGATGTCCCTGGCCTGTGGCGTGTTGATCCCATTCCTGATGTTTACCCGGCAGGAACACCGGATCGACCAGATGACCGCGGTGTGGTTGTTGCCGGTGGTAGCCGCCGAAGTCGCAGCCGCCAGTGGCGGGCTCTTGGCGCCGCATCTGGCAGGCGCCCATTCGCAACTGGTCATGCTGGTCACCAGCTACGTGCTTTGGGCATTTTCCCTACCGATAGCGTTCAGCATTCTGACGATTCTGCTGCTGCGCATGGCCTTGCATAAACTGCCCCACGAAAACATGGCGGCCTCGAGCTGGCTGGCCCTGGGACCAATCGGCACCGGAGCACTGGGCATGCTGGTGCTAGGCAGCGATGCTCCGATGATTTTTGCCGCCAACGGCTTGCCTGGTGTCGGTGAAATCGCCGCCGGCCTGGGGCTGGTGGCCGGTGTCACGCTATGGGGGTTCGGGTTCTGGTGGATGTTGATGGCGCTGCTGATCACGGCGCGCTACTTGCGCGAAGGCATCCCGTTCAACCTCGGCTGGTGGGGCTTTACCTTCCCGTTGGGCGTGTACGCATTGACGACGCTGAAACTGGCGAGCCTGTTGGGCCTGGGGTTCTTCAGCCTGTTCGGTTGCCTGTTGGTGGCGATGCTGGTGGTGCTGTGGCTGATCGTCGGCTGGCGCACGGTGTCAGGTGCCTGGCACGGTGAGTTGTTCGTTTCTCCGTGCATTGCCGGGCTGGCGAAATAATTGCCCGGCGGCTCCCAAGCGACGTGCCGTAGGTTAATGTGTGGCCTGGATAAAAAAACGTTATTCCAATAAGCGTCCACGCCACTCAGGAACATGGAAGATGAGTCACCCTTCGCAGTTCACCTTGCTTCGCCGGCGGCGTTTCCTGCCGTTTTTCATCACGCAATCCCTAGGGGCATTCAACGACAATGTGTTCAAGCAGTCGCTGATCCTCGCCATTCTCTATCGGCTGGCCATCGAGGGCGACCGCTCGATCTGGGTCAACCTGTGTGCACTGCTGTTCATCCTGCCGTTCTTTCTGTTCTCGGCGCTGGCGGGGCAGTTCGGGGAAAAATTCGCCAAGGATGCATTGATACGTCTGATCAAACTCGGCGAAATCGTCATCATGACAGTCGGCGCCGTGGGCTTTCTGTTCGATCATCTGTCGCTGATGCTGGTGGCGCTGTTCGCCATGGGTACCCACTCGGCGTTGTTCGGTCCGGTCAAGTATTCGATCCTGCCGCAAGCGCTGCACGAAGACGAACTGGTCGGCGGCAATGGCCTTGTGGAAATGGGCACCTTCCTGGCGATCCTCGCCGGTACCATCAGTGCCGGAGTCATGATGTCCTCGGCCCACTACGCACCGGTGGTGTCGACCGCGATCATCGGCATCGCCGTGCTCGGTTACCTGGCCAGCCGCAGCATTCCCCGGGCGGCAGCCGCTTCGCCGCAGATGCGCCTGAACTGGAACATCTTCAGCCAGTCCTGGGCCACCCTGAAACTGGGCCTGGGGCAGACCCCTGCGGTGTCCCGCTCCATCGTCGGCAACTCCTGGTTCTGGTTTGTCGGAGCGATTTACCTGACGCAGATCCCGGCGTACGCCAAAGACTGGATGCACGGCGACGAAACCGTGGTGACCTTGATCCTGACGGTGTTTTCGGTGGGAATCGCCCTGGGCTCGCTGCTCTGCGAAAAGTTGTCCGGGCGCAAAGTCGAGATCGGCCTGGTGCCGTTCGGTTCGTTCGGCCTGACGGTGTTCGGGCTATTGTTGTGGTGGCATTCCGGTGGAATTCCCGACAGTGTCGACGGCCATGGCTGGCTCGAACTGCTCGGCTTCGGCCATGCCTGGCTGGTGCTGGTCGACATCCTTGGCCTCGGCGTGTTTGGCGGTTTCTATATCGTGCCGCTGTACGCGCTGATCCAGGCGCGCACCGCCGAAAACGAGCGGGCACGGGTGATTGCTGCCAACAATATTCTCAACGCCTTGTTCATGGTGGTCTCGGCCATTGTCTCCATCGTGTTGCTGAGCCTGGCCAAGCTGTCGATCCCGCAACTGTTCCTGGTGGTGTCGCTGCTGAACATCGGCGTCAACGCCTACATCTTCAAGATCGTCCCCGAGTTCACCATGCGCTTCATGATCTGGCTGCTGAGCCATTCCATGTACCGCGTTGAGCATCGCAACCTGGATGCCATTCCCGATGACGGTGCAGCGCTATTGGTCTGCAATCACGTTTCCTTCGTTGATGCGTTGCTGATTGGCGGCGCGGTGCGTCGGCCGATTCGCTTCGTGATGTACTACAAGATCTACAACCTGCCGGTACTGAACTTCATCTTCCGCACTGCCGGGACCATTCCGATCGCGGGGCGCCAGGAAGATATCCACATCTACGAAAAGGCCTTCAAACGCATCGCTCAGTACCTCGCGGACGGTGAGCTGGTTTGCATCTTTCCTGAAGGCAAGTTGACCGCTGATGGTGAGATCAATGAGTTCAAGAGCGGCTTGACGCGCATCCTGCAGGAAACACCGGTGCCGGTGATTCCCCTGGCGCTGCAGGGCTTATGGGGCAGTTTCTTCAGTCGCGATCCGGCCAAGGGCATGTTTCGCCGGTTTTGGTCGCGGGTGACCCTGGTGGCTGGGCCGGCGGTGGCGGTGGAGATGGCTGAGCCGGCCAGGCTGCAAGTGTTGGTCGGCGAGTTGCGTGGGAGTGTCAGGTAAACACTCGGACCTTGTGGGTCCCCAATCTGTGGGAGCAAGGCTTGCCCGCGATGGCGGTCTTGAGATCGCTATCGCGGGCAAGCCTTGCTCCCACAGACCCTGTTTCCACAGGCTCTATTTGCAAAGGGTCTAGGCGCTGACCTTAAGCCCGATCAACCCCGCAACGATCAACGCCACGCTGACCAACCGAACCAGCGCCATCGACTCACCAAATAGAATAATCCCGGCGATTACCGTGCCCACGGCGCCGACTCCGGTCCAGATCGCATAGGCGGTGCCCAGTGGCAATTCCTTCATGGCAAGGCCGAGCAGGCCGAGGCTGATCGCCATGGCCGCAACCGTCAATGCAGTGGGGAGAGGGCGGCTGAAGCCGTCGGTGTATTTCAGGCCGACAGCCCAGCCGACTTCGAACAGGCCGGCAAAAAACAGAATGATCCAGGACATCGAGCACCTCCATCAGTGGATGGGGTCGTCCCCGGACTGACACTTGATCGGCGGGTGGGATCAAGTGGCGGGGTCGTCCCCGCGCTGAAAGGGTAGAGTGCCCATTCCTGGACACTCGATCAAGCCTGCTGTCAGTCGGCCGCTTGCGCGGCGGCGAGCGCTTCGCGGTCCTGCTTTTCGCTCATGCGGCGGAAGTAGGTTGAGAGCAGCGCCCCGGAGATGTTGTGCCAGACGCTGAACAACGCACTGGGTACCGCCGCCAATGGCGAAAAGTGCGCGCTCGCCAGGGCCGCACCCAGACCGGAGTTCTGCATACCGACTTCCAGTGCCAGAGTCTTGCGTTGGGCCAATGGAAAGCCGAACAGGCGCCCGGTGAAATACCCCAGCAGGTAACCGAAGCTGTTGTGCAATATCACAATGGCCATGATCAGCAGGCCGGATTCGGCGATCTTCGCCTGACTGGCCGCCACCACCGCAGTCACGATGATCACGATGCTCACCACAGATATCAGTGGCAGTACTTCTACGGCATGACGAACCCGGGCGCCCAGCAGGCGTTGGGCGATGATGCCCAGTGCAATCGGCAACAGCACGATTTGCAGGATCGACCAGAACAGCGCCGAGAACGACACCGGCAACCAGGCCGAGGCCAGCAACCAGATCAGCGCCGGGGTCAGCAGGGGAGCCAACAGGGTTGTGATCGCTGAGATCGCCACGGCCAGGGCCAGGTCGCCGCGGGCCAGCCAGGTCATGACATTGGATGACGTGCCGCTTGGGCAACAGCCCACCAGAATTACACCGACGGCGATCTCTGGTGGCAGGCCGAACACTTGGCAAAGCAACCACGCGGAACCGGGCATGATGACGAATTGGGCGATGACCCCCAAGGCCACGCGCCCTGGACGACGGGCCACCTCAGAGAAATCTTCCAGCTTGAGCGCCAGGCCCATGCCAAACATCACCAGCCCCAGCAAGGGCACGATGGCGACTTTCAGTCCCACGAACCACTGTGGTAGCAGGAATGCCACGATGGCGAAAATCAGTACCCAGTAAGCGAAGGTATTGCCGACAAAGCGGCTCAGTGCAGCCAATGCGCGCATGACCAGATCCTTGTTATTAGTAATTGAAACCACACAAAACCAATGTGGGAGCGAGCCTGCTCGCGAAAGCGGTGTGACAGTCAGTAAAATGTCGACTGGCATACCGCTTTCGCGAGCAGGCTCGCTCCCACAGGGGTAACGCTATGTCGTCAGATCCCCTGAGGTGTCTCTTCCCCGCCCAACGCTTCAACCAGCGCCGGCAAGAATTCGCCGAAGGTCAACATCATCAGCGTGAAGCTGGCGTCCAGTTGGCCGAGGGCTTCATCGCCGCCGTCCTGTTCCGCCTGGTCCTGCAACAGATCTTCAAACTTCAGGCGCTTGACCACCATTTTGTCATCGAGGACAAACGACAGCTTGTCCTGCCAGGCCAGCGACAGTTGCGTCACCACCTTGCCGGTGTTGAGGTGCAGCTGGATTTCGTCGCTGGTCAGGTCCTGGCGCTTGCAGCGCACGATGCCACCGTCTTCATGGGTGTCGCGCAGCTCGCATTCGTCCAGCACGAAGAAGTCATCCGCGGCTTTCTGGGTCTTGACCCAGTCGGTCATGATAGCGGTCGGAGCGGTCTTGACGGTCAGAGGACGCACCGGCAGCGAGCCGATGACTTCGCGCAGGGTGGAGAGCAGGTCTTCGGCGCGCTTCGGGCTGGCGGAGTTGACCAGGATCAGCCCCTGTTTTGGCGCGATGGCGGCGAAGGTCGAGGAGCGACGAATGAATGCACGTGGCAGGAATGCCTGGATGATTTCATCCTTGATCTGGTCCCGTTCCTTTTTATAGACCTTGCGCATTTGCTCGGCTTCGATCTCTTCGACCTTTTCCTTCACCGCATCGCGTACGACGCTGCCAGGCAGGATGCGTTCTTCCTTGCGTGCGGCGATCAACAGGAAATCCTGGCTGACATGCACCAGCGGAGCGTCTTCGCCCTTGCCGAACGGCGCTACGAAACCGTAAGTGGTCAACTCCTGGCTTGCACATGGACGCGCCAGTTTGCTGGCCAGTGCAGTTTCCAACGCCTCGGCATCAAAAGGCAGATCTTGGGTCAGGCGATAGATAAGCAGGTTTTTGAACCACATGGGGTGAGTCTCTCCTTTATACAAAGGAGCGCATTATTCTCTTCGCGACGCCATAGGCCAACCCTTCGCTAAGCCTTTGGAAGACCTGAGGAAATTAATTTAAAAAGTGCTTGCCAGCTTGGAAGACGCTCCGTAGAATGCGCGCCACACCGAAAGCGAAGGGTGATTAGCTCAGCCGGGAGAGCGTCTGCCTTACAAGCAGAATGTCGGCGGTTCGATCCCGTCATCACCCACCATTCGTTTCAAGTGTTACGCGCAGCGGTAGTTCAGTCGGTTAGAATACCGGCCTGTCACGCCGGGGGTCGCGGGTTCGAGTCCCGTCCGCTGCGCCATATTCGGTTATCTGGAATACTGAACGCCAGATGACCACCAGGAAGCCCGCTTACGCGGGCTTTTTGCTGTTTGCGATTCCTGCGGTGCGTATCGATTACTTTTTTCTGATTTTGCTAATTAAATCAGCACATTACGAAAAATTGTGAGAGAATGCGCCCCGCATCGAGAGTGAAGGGTGATTAGCTCAGCCGGGAGAGCGTCTGCCTTACAAGCAGAATGTCGGCGGTTCGATCCCGTCATCACCCACCAAACTTTCAGTGTTACGCGCAGCGGTAGTTCAGTCGGTTAGAATACCGGCCTGTCACGCCGGGGGTCGCGGGTTCGAGTCCCGTCCGCTGCGCCATATTCGATGACCTGGAATACTGAACGCCAGGTCACCAACAAAAAGCCCGCTCAATGAGCGGGCTTTTTGTTGCCTGCCGTGTGAGTGGGCACGCCTTGGCGGGCCTTGGTTGCGTTCCCACGCGGAGCGTGGGAATGATCATTCCCGAGGCATTTATCTACTGCTCGGCATTCCGGCTGTGACGGTAATCGCTGACCGCTTCGTACACCGCTTTGCGCAAGCGGTTGATGCCGCCGATAGGGCGGTGCGCCTCAATGCCGAACCATGGATTGAACGACTGGTTGTCGCAGGCCAGGTTCAGCTTGGGGGTGTCGAAATCCTGGGGCGGCACCTTGATTCGCGCCACCGTCTCGAACGGTGCGTCGCTTTCTCGCCATTCAATGCTGGTGTCCTCGATCGGCATATACTTGTCGGGGTCCTGGCGTTGGATCTGCAGGACAAAACACGCCGGCACCCGGTCTGTGGATAACTGCTGACGCAATGCACTGCGCAGGAAGTTCGGCAGTGCCTGGTTTTGTGCCGGCAGGGTATAGCTTGGGCAACTGTCCGGGTCTGGCGCTACGCGAAACTTGGCGTTGGCCTCGCCGAACTTGTAGGGCGATACCGAAAAATATGTAGTCTGGGTCGGACTGGCGGGAGGCGGTGACAGCGTCGCCAGGGCGATGAACAGATGGCGGATCTGCCAGCTGCGCGGATCCAGTCCTGGGAAGAACGCCATGACCTTTTTTCCGTCGGCTTGGGCGGCCAGGTTCTGACGGTACTCGGCGACATCACTTACGAAAAAATTCGGGTGATTGAACATCACGAAATCCTGTTCGCCCTGTGACTGTCGGTCCGCCAACAGTGGCTTGCCCGGAACATTCAGCAGTTTGATGGCCATCCCTCGCGCATCCCGCAGGCTATCGAATTGCGGGTACGCGTTGCCGTTGGACAGCCGCATCGTCGCTTGCCAGACCTTTCCCGGCTCGGCAAACACGCCCTGACGCAGGGGAGCCGGGAGGTCGCTCGATACCTGGACTTCGGCCATCACGCAGCCATGTGCCTTGGCATGGGCGTCTCGCAGATAACGCGTACCTTCGCGATGCTGATCGACGATGCGGATGGCAGTCTGGATGATCTCCTGGGTCATGGCAGCTTCGCCGGGTGGCGTCTGTTCCTGGTCCGACACCGGTCCGCTGTATTGCCAGGCGAACCACGCGGTGGCGAGCGCCCAGCCGAGCACGCCGATGCCCAGCAGCCACAGGAGTGTCTTGCCCAGAAAGGCGCCGAGGCGCAGCCAGAGCGTGATCAACATGGGTCAGTCCTTTTGCCTGAGAGGTTCATCATTACAGTTGCGACTCCAGCGGCCCGCCCAGCACCTTGAGGTACTCCAGCAATGCCCAGCGCTCCTGCGGTTGCAGCAGGCGACCGATTACCCCGTTACCCCGCTCGCCGGCGCGGAATTCATGACCGCTGTTGTGGTTCCCGGTGATCCGGGTGTCGAAGAGAAAACCATTGGTAAAGGCTTCGGTGCGATAACCCAGGTGCCGGGGGTCGTACTCGAAGCTGCCTTTATAGAAGGTGGTCGCTCGTTCGTCCTGAGGGGACAGCAATTGATAGATCGTCGGCACTGAGCCGTTATGCAGGAACGGTGGCGTGGCCCAGACGCCGGCCAGTGGCCGGGCCTTGTAGGCGCGCAGTTCGCGTACACCGATGGGCAGGCCGAAGCCATCCATGGCCGGTCGCTCGACCGGGGTGACGCCGGCGTCGCGGTAGGCGCGGTTCTCGACGAACGCCGTGACGTAGGCCAGGCCCTTGGCGACCGAAACCTGGCTCAGGTCCAGCGGTTGCGTGGGCGCCGGGTGCAGTTGCACGTCCAGTTTCGCCAGTTCGGCCGGGTCCCATTGCAGGCTGGTCAGGTCGAAACGGTGATCGGCAATGTTATTGGCCGTGCCCGGGTCGGTGCCGATCACCTTCACTGGCAGCATGTGCAGTTGCTGGACCGGTCTGTCGGGGCCCTGGACCACCTTGGGCACATGGCAGCCGGCGCAGTTTTCCGCGAACAACGCCCGGCCTTTGGCGGCGAGGGGTTTATCGATCGAACCCAGGAGCGCTTCCGGCCACACCGGGGGTTTGAGCAGTTGCAGGGTTTCTTCAATCGTATGCAGGTCGCGCACACGTACGCTGGAGGGGTAGCGCGCATCGCCCTGCAACGGCTTGCCCTGGGCGTCGAAGAAATTCAGGGTGGCGCCCACTCCCAGTGCTTCACCGACGTTGCGGGCCATCGGTTGTTGAGCCGAGCCGTTCCATTGCACCCAGTCGAAGGTCCAGATGTCCCACAGCTGCGGGTAATCCACCGGGGCATCGGCGACCCGGTAATTCGACGCCGAAATGGCATCGCCGAAACTGGCATTGGCAATGCGGCCAAACGCGTCGGTACGACCAGGTCCTTCTTCGGTGGGGTAGAGGCCACGGTGCGTGTCATTCCAGGCGACCCGCAAGAATGTGTCCAGGGAGTCCTTGAATGCCTTGCGCAATGCGTCATGGCGGGCATCGTCGTAATCCTGGCCCAGAACCTGGCGAGCGAAGCGTTCGAATTTCCACGGGTTGTAGTAGGTCGAGGCGAGGCTGGCGACCAGTGCCTGCCCGAAGCTGCCACCGCGCAAAGTCGGCACGCTGGAGGGCAGCACGTGTTGCGCCGAGCCGCCGTCGATCCGTATTGCCTGGCCCTTGAAGCGCAATTCACCGGTGTGGCAGGCGGCGCAGGTGATATCCAGGAATTGCTCGGTGCTGCCCGGGTTCTGGTGTCGCGCAAAACCCACCGGCAAGTTGCCGGGATTGTCTTGGGAGGCTTTTTGCGCCGGATCGACCAGAAAGCCGAAGCGTGCCAGGTATTCGGGCGATGCGAAGCGCTGCTGCGAGAACGGCAGTTCGAGGGCCGTAAACCACTCGTAGCGCAGACCTTTGACCTGCGTCCCCTGGGGCGTGAAGTAATACGTCTGGCGCTCGGCGGCACTCCATTGATCCAGGTAGTGCACCTGTTCGACAGGGGTGTAGAGCGGCAGGCGGGGATTGGCGACGTAATAAAGCACTACGGCCACGGCGATCAGCACCAGCACGAGGAGCAGCAGGAAAATGCGAGAGAGGAGGCGCACGGTCACGTCCTTGTTTTTTTGATACGCCCTTATGCCTCAGTGCTGCGCGGCCGGCAAGTGGCCATTATTTTCTGCCTGCATGAACTGAACCACTGTGGGAGCGAGCCTGCTCGCGAAGGCGGTCTGTCAGTCACATTCGTTTCGACTGGAACACCGCTTCGCGAGCAGGCTCGCTCCCACAGTGCTTTTGGTGCGGTCGCTATGTCCATGTACGTAACAAATGACAGAAGCTTCATCCTGCAACCATGAAAAGCATTTGTGGTACCTGAACTTATCCCCGGTTTTCCGCTCACATGCCGGTAGCCATTGGTCGTGGCGGCCTGATAAGCTCGCGGCTTTACTCGATTGCCCTTTAGGCGCATGAACAAGGAAATAGCATGAAACAGCATCGGTTGGCGGCGGCGGTTGCCCTGGTTGGCCTGGTACTCGCAGGTTGCGACTCGCAGACCAGCGTGGAGCTGAAAACCCCGGCGCAGAAAGCTTCCTACGGTATCGGCCTGAACATGGGCAAAAGCCTGGCTCAGGAAGGTATGGACGACCTGGACTCCAAAGCGGTCGCCCAGGGCATCGAAGATGCCGTCGGCAAGAAAGAACAGAAGCTGAAAGATGAAGAACTGGTCGAGGCCTTTGCTGCGCTGCAAAAGCGTGCCGAAGAGCGCATGGCCAAGATGAGTGAAGAGTCGGCGGCCGCCGGCAAGAAATTCCTCGAGGAAAACGGCAAGAAGCCTGGCGTGACCACCACCGCTTCCGGCTTGCAGTACGAAGTCGTCAAGAAAGCTGACGGCCCACAGCCCAAGCCTACCGATGTCGTGACTGTCCACTACACCGGCAAGCTGACCAATGGCACCGTGTTCGACAGCTCCGTGGAGCGCGGCAGCCCGATCGATCTGCCGGTCAGCGGCGTGATCCCGGGTTGGGTTGAGGGTCTGCAATTGATGCATGTCGGCGAGAAGTACAAACTGTACATCCCGAGCGACCTGGCCTACGGTGCCCAGAGCCCGAGCCCTGCGATCCCTGCCAACTCGGTTCTGGTGTTCGACCTGGAACTGCTGGGTATCAAGGATCAGGCAAAAGAAGACGCAGCCAAGTAATCGCGTCTGCTATAACGACAACGCCTCGCTTATGCGGGGCGTTGTTGCATCCGGGTTGCGGAAAATCCGAAAAAACCGAACCCACATCGTACGCCGCAGTCATAGGCAATACAGGCGCTGTGCTAGACCCAGTCAGCCTGTCAAGTCAATGAAATATTGGGTTTTTTTATGTGAGTAAAAAACGCCCGATCTAAGCCCGGGCCTTATGAAACGGGGGCTTCAGCGGTGAAATGCAGCTCTGTTCACAAGGTTATCCACAATTTGTGTGGATAACATTTCAGTAGGAAGAAAAAATGAAGGCACCGTGGAGTTTTGCACGATTCCTGCCTTTGGCGGGACGGCTGCTGGCTCGTGGCCGATTGCCTACGCTGTTGTTTGCCGTCGCCCGCAAGGGAGCCCGGGAAGGCGGTCGGTTAGGGAAACTCAAGGACGATCTGCGTTTGTTGCAGGCGTTGTGCCTGGCTTACTGGCGGGGCGAATACCGGGCGGTCAGCGCCAAGTCGCTGCTGTCGGTGGTAGCGGGGCTCATGTATTTCCTCAGCCCCATGGATGCGATTCCGGATCTGCTGCCGATGTTTGGCATGATCGACGATATTGCCGTGCTCGCGTGGATCATGAAAACCCTCGATGATGAGCTCAGTGCCTTCCGCGCCTGGCGTGATAGCCAGTCTCCCGAGAAGCTTGCACGGGTCGAAAGACTCCCTGATACCCCTCGACAACTCCAACTCCAGGAACAGAAGAAGCTCTGATCCTGTTCGTTTCCCTTCGGATAATCATCACCCCGCGACCTTGGCCGTCATTTAGGATTACACTTCCAAGGAAAAGGCTGACTCGCTAAGTGTCATCGTCCTACGGGGTAGAGATGGATATTCAGATAATCACACGCGACGGAGAGCCCGAGTACGCGGTTTTGCCGTGGGAACAATACCAGTCGTTGTTGAAAGCCGCAGGCATCCATCAAGCACCGCCGCAAGAGGCTGCGGCCCAATACGCGGCGGCACCGGACCAGATTCTTCCTGGCCTGGATCAATTACGCAGTTTGCGCGAAGGGAAGGGTATCGCCATCGAGGCGCTGGCCCGCACGGTAGGTATCAGCCCGTCTTATCTGGCCATGATCGAAAGCGGCGAGCGTCAGCCCGATGCTGCGATTCGGCGTAGTCTGGCCTGGGAATTGACGGTGCCGGGGTGGAGGGAAGGATCGTGAGTGTACGCATCAGTCGGCAGCATTGGGATGGGTTGTTGGGTGAGTTGGACCAGGCGCGCCGCCAGCGCCATTTGTTGACGTATCGTGCCTTGCTGGAGCGTTTGCAACTGCCCAGCCCGGCCATGCAGACCCTGACCGCCGCCCTTGAACATCTGGCGGCACTGGACGCCCGGGCCGAGCAGCCGTTGCGCAGCTCCCTGGTCATCAGCCAGGGCGCCAGCCGGTTGCCACGCACCGGTTTCTTCGAATGCGTGGAACGCCTGGGGCGCTTTTCCGGCCCCTCTGACGGCGTGGCCGCCGCGTCCTGGCATGCTTCGGAAGTGGTCCGGGTGTTCGAGTATGAGTATCCGGAGTCGGCGGAGGCCTGATTGTTCTGACGGATCCTGGCGCAGACCGGTTAAAGAAAAATCGGAAAAACCGGGCATTTTTGAGATTTTCCTGGGCCGCTCAAGAAAAATCGGGCAGCCAAGTCGAAAATGAATATGTTTGCCTGGGGCTCAGTTGGGTATGCGGCTTTAAATCGCGGGCGCTTCAGCAACTGACGCATGCGCTGAGCAATCGCCGACGACGATCTTTTTGGCGGGTTAAAGACCCATCGACTCCAAGGGGGCGATGGGTTTTTGCATTTAGCGAATCGCCCTACGTCTACTGCATCTTTCCCTGACTTATTTCCTTTGCGATCCCCGGCAAAGTCTCGCGCTTCCTGAGTGCTGCGAGACGTTTGCCCATGTTCGACCGGTTTTTCCTGCTGGCCCTTGATCGCGTCATGCCTTGATGGATCAGGTGCACCGTATCGAGCAGGAGCTCGACAGTTTCAAAGACACCCTTTCCCTCTATCGCGAGCAACTGGAGCGCTGGTACGTCCGTGCGGCAGACCGGGCCAGCCAGGCGGCCGACCTGCCTTCGCTGATGGGCATGGAGCGGTTGATTCGCTTCGGTGACAACACCACCGTCGTCAGCACCGGCGACGATGACTTCCTCTCCACCGTCGTCCAGTGCCCCCAAGGCGGGGTGATGACGATCGAGAGCAAACTCGAATCGGTGTACGACATTCCGCTGGGCGACATCGTGGTGGATGTGGTGGCGGTGGACAGCGGCGAGGTCACGCCGGTCATCCTGGATGCCCAGGGGCTGGGAGTCTTCAGGGGGGATGCGGGGAAGTTCTATCGGGTCCATGTCCAGGGCGAGGTATCGCCCGCGCAGATCGGTCAGTTGTTTTCCTCCTACGATGGCCTGACCACGCAACTGACAGACTGGCTGCGCGGCGAATGGCAGGGGTTCAAGCCGCAGTGGGCGCAGCAATCCCTGGCCACCTCGGCAACTGCGGTGGGAAACGGCTTGCTTGCCGGCAGTTGGGCGGCAATCGAAGGGGTATGGGACAGCCTCAACCTGCTCTCGGACATCCTCAAGGACCCCGGGCAGTTTGTTGACCGCCTGGGCAGCAGTGCCAGTCAGTTGATGAAGCTGGCGCAGGACGCGCCGCAAGTGATGGCGAAGCTGCAGTTGCTGACCAGTGACGAAGCGGCGCTGTGCCTGCTGGTTCGCACCGCCAGTCTCTGGCTGGAGATGCTGCCACCCAGCGAGCTCGCCGGCGAAACGAGCGAAGCACTCTCGACGGTGGTGGTGCAGTTGCTGCTTGACCTGCTGATCGGCGTGGTGCTGACCTTCGCCGGGGCGGGGGCCGGCATCGCTTATCTGGCGATGCGTCTGGCCAGGCACAGCGCAAGCCTGATGAATGCCGTACAGCGTTTTGTCAGCGCGATCTTTGCCGTTGTCAACGGTTTCATGGGCTACGTCGACCGCTACAAGGCCGTGGCGGCGCGGGGTATCGCGGCCGGAATAAAGAAAGGTCGGATGCAGCTGCGCTGGGATGCGCAACGCAACACCACGCTGAAAAAAGACGAACCCCACGACGACGCCCCGGCCCAATCGAAAAACCCCAACGGCGACAGCGCCGACAGCGCGGCCCTGACCCGCACCGACGGCTGTCCGGTGTCGATGGTCACCGGCGAAGAACTGCTGACCCTGGACGACGGCACGCTCGATGGCCGCTTGCCGTTTGTCTTCACCCGCCTGTACCGCAGCAGCGCGGCGGATCTGGACGTGGGCCTAGGGCGCGGCTGGAGCCATGCCCTGGCGCACCGCCTGCTGCTTGAGGGCGAGCAGGTCATCTGGATCGACCAGGAAAACCGCCGCACGACCTTTCCGCTGCCCAACGCCCAGCGCTCGGCGATCCACAACAGCCTGGCCCGTGCGGTCATCTACCTGGGCAGCGAGCCGGACGAACTGATCGTCGCCCAGCCCGGCGAAAACGCACCTTTCCTACACTTTCGCGACGGTCATCTGACCGCCCTCAGCGACCGCTACGACAACCGCCTGACGATCCAGCGCAACATCCATGGCGACATCAGCCGTCTGGACAACGGCGCCGGACGCGCCCTGCAACTGCGCTACGAACAGCGTCACCTCATCGCCCTCGACTACCAGAGCTTTCACCCGGCCCTCACCCTGGACGAAGCCTGGCGTACCGAGCAGACCCTGGCGACCTATCGCTACGACGCGCGCTCACGGCTGATCGAAGCGACCAACGCCGCCGGGGAAAGCGAGCGCTACGACTACGACGATGCTCACGTCATCCTCCAGCGGCAACTGGCTGGCGGTGCGAGTTTCTTCTGGGAATGGCAGGGCGTCGGGCAGGCGGCCCGCTGCGTGCGGCACTGGGCCTCGTTCGCGCAGATGGACACGCGCTACAGCTGGAGCGAGGACGGCAGCGTCACGGTCCGCCACCTTGATGGCAGCGAGGAAATCTATGTCCACGACGACCGCGCACGGCTGGTGCGCAAGGTCGAGCCCGACGGCGGCGAACACCTCAAGGCCTACGACGAACAAGGCCGGCTGATCGCCGAACAGGACCCGTTGGGCGCCGTCACCGAATATCACTACGACGAAGTCGGACGGCTAGTGGCGCTGATTCCCCCCGAAGACGCGCCCACGTCCTACGAATACCGCAACGGTTTCCTGCACGCCCGGGCCCGCGGCAAGGCCGTATGGACCTATCAGCGCAATGACCGGGGCGAGGTGATCGAAGCCATCGACCCGGATCAACAGCGCACCCGGTATGCCTACGACGCCCACGGGCAGTTGCTGTCGATCCACTACCCGGACACCAGTGAACACCGCTTCACCTGGAACCGGCTCGGCCAACTGACAGAAGAAACCCTGCCTGACGCCAGCCAGCGGTTTTTTACCTACGACGTCTTGGGGCGCTTGCTGACCCGCCAGGACGAACACGGCGCGGTGACGCACTACCAATGGGACGCCGTGGGCCGGCTGCTGCAGACCACCTTGCCCACCGGCGCCACCCGCGCCTGGAGCTACAACGCCTACGGCAAGGTCACCGCCGAGCGCGACGAACAGGGCCGCGTCACCCGCTACGAATACGCCGATGACCTGCACCTGGTCAGCCGCCGCGTCAATCCCGACGGCAGCACGCTGCACTACCGCTACGACTCGGCGCGGCTGCTGCTGACCGAAATCGAGAACGAATCCGGGGAAAAATATCAGCTGGACTACACCCCCGGCGGCTTGATCCGACAGCAAGTCGGCTTCGACGGCCAACGCACCGCCTATGCCTACGACCTCAATGGACAGCTGCTGGAGAAAACCGAGTTCGGTGCCGACGGCAGTCAACGGGTCACCGGCTACCAACGCGATGCGGCCGGACGCCTGCTGATCAAGACCCTGCCCGACGGCCAGGCGATCCAGTACCGCTACGACGGGCTGGGCCGGTTGGTTGATGTCGATGACGGCAGCGACCATCCGCTGGCCTTCGAGTACGACGCCCAGGACCGGCTGATCACCGAGCACCAGGGCTGGGGCACCCTGCGCTATGGCTACGATGCCTGCGGACGGCTCAATCACCTGCGCCTGCCGGACAACAGCAAGGTCGACTACCACCACGCCCCGGGTGGCGCGCTGACCGCCATCGACCTGAACGGCGCACGCCTCACCGAACACCAGTTGCGTGGCGGCCGCGAACACCAGCGCCAACAAGGCCTGCTGCTCAGCCAGTACGAACATGACGAACAGGGCCGGCTCAAGGCCCACACCGTGCTGCAGAACCAGCAGACCTTGTTCTGGCGCGATTATGCCTACAGCCCCAAGGGCAACCTCGCCGCCCTTTCCGACAGCCGTCGAGGGCGGCGCGAGTACCAGTACGATCCGCTGGACCGCCTGACCCGGATCGAACACTCCCACACCGATCCCGCGGAACACTTCGCCCACGACCCGGCCGGCAACCTGCTGATGCAGGACCGCCCCGGCCCGACCCACCTCAAGGGCAATCGCCTGCTGATGGAGGGCGACCGCCACTACGACTACGACGCCTTCGGCAACCTGATCCGCGAACGCCGCGGC
The DNA here is from genome assembly GCF_001269905.1 of Pseudomonas corrugata. Classification (GTDB taxonomy): domain Bacteria; phylum Pseudomonadota; class Gammaproteobacteria; order Pseudomonadales; family Pseudomonadaceae; genus Aquipseudomonas; species Aquipseudomonas corrugata. Next base: position 591,382 of record NZ_LHVK01000008.1, read on the forward strand.
AAGGCTCAGGCCCTCGTCACCGAATACCGCTACGACAGCCAGCACCGCCTGATCGGCGTCACCACGGCGGACGGTCGCGAAACGTCCTACCGCTACGACGCCTTCGGCCGACGCATCAGCAAGACCGTGGCCGGCCTGACCACCGAGTTCTTCTGGCAGGGCGACCAACTCGTCGCTGAAAGCAGCCGCCAGCACCACCGAAGCTACCTCTACGAACCCGGCACCTTCCGCCCGCTGGCACTGCTCGACGGCAAAGGCCTCAACGCCTGCCCGTTCTACTACCACCTTAACCACCTGGGCACGCCCCAGGAACTGACCAACTACGGCGGCCAGGTCGTCTGGTCGGCGCGCTATAACGGCTACGGCAAAGCCCATGGCATAGAACATGGCGGCGGCGAACAACTGGAACAACCGCTGCGCTTCCAGGGCCAATACTTCGACCCGGAAAGCGGCCTGCACTACAACCGGCACCGCTACTACAATCCGGAAACGGGTCGCTACCTGACCCCTGATCCGAGCAAACTGGCGGGTGGGCTCAATGGCTACCGGTACACCCTGAACCCGACGGGGTGGGTGGATCCGTTGGGGTTGGTGGATTGTCCGGGGAAGGGTGGGTGCAGGCCGGCGGTTGGGGAGCAGGATCCGGCTGCCAAGGTTGGGGTAGATGAGGGAGAGCCGCGACTGCCGATGACGGCGGAGCAGCGGCGGGCTCGGATTGATGAGTTAGCGGAGGCGAATGCTTACCGGCGCTTGGATGAGATGGAAAAGTCGATTGAAGGTGCGCACTTTCTGGAGAAGCATGGAGCACAAACTACCTTGGATTCTCAATTAAAGCGCGTAGAAACGGGCCGGAATCCTGGTACTGGTGAAATTGATTTTTATCAGAATGGGCAACCCGCTATTCCGTCTGCTGCAACTCGCTTTTTTAGTCATCGCGATCAGCTTAATGCTATACATCGAGCACAGCTGATTTTTAGACGAGCAGGACTTATCGCATCCAAAAAACCAATCGAAATGGGGCGTGTAGTTGGCGAGGGTTTCAAACGAGAGGGGCTAGAGTACAGTCAGCAAACGAAGGCAATAGTAATCCTTAACGGAAATGGTCTTCCTAAAACAGCTTATACGGGATTTAATTGATGGGAAAAGTATATGACTTGCATGATATTTGGGGGTTGTTGTTTGTTTTTAGTATTGAAAATACTCGTAGCGAGGCTCGCGAGAAAATCATAGCTTCAAAAGACGTAAATGATAACGAAGAGTTGGCTCAGTTGTTCGATATGTTGGTTCGGTCAGAGTTTTTTCTCTATGCTCCCCAAGAGCGCAATTTGCTAATTGATACTCTGAGTCATTTTTTGGCAATTGGAGATAGCTTTGATTATGTGTTCCGGAATATGGATACATATTTCGATAGTGATGTAAAGGATCGGCGCCAATTCATGCAGGTGCTATTGGATTCGCTAAATAAGTATCAGGCTGAGCGTCAATAGTGTATGTGAGGTTAACAGTTTCTGGGGTTGCTGGTGTGTTGTGCGCCATAGGTGGATTGATGAAGTTTGCGTAAATAATTTTTCCGGTAGCGAAGTTGGTCGGGAGTCCTAATATTAACTATTCAAAGTAAATTGTTCCTGTTGAGATAGTTTTTACTATGTGGGGTTCGAAATATGAAAAGTCTTGCAGCGATGAATGACGTGCTTTCACGGGCTACATGATTTTTTCGGCGCTTATTTCCATCAAGATTGGCCCGCCGAACATGAAACCGCTGAGCAAGTCCTTGATACCTTTCTGGCTGAATCTGACGCGAAGGTTCTGAGAGCTGTTTGGCAAGAGCTCAGTGTTCTCCTCGAGCGAGAGCAAGGTGAAATTGAACTGAGGAATTATCTATTGAGAGAATTGAGTTGTTACTACAGCTATTGGACCGTGTGGGAGACAGGCGAGGCGTGGCTGCGCCATATTGCTCGGAAGTTGAGTTATCAAATTGATCGTTCTACCTGAGCTCGCTCTCGAGCATTAAAAAGGTCTTGCATGGCAAGACCTTTTTATCCCTGAAATACCTTCCTACCTTACCTCAATAATATCCAAAGCCCGATTCGCCAACAGTTCACTCAACTCAATCACCTGCTGAACTCCAAGCGCAACATGTCGTCGAGAACCCTCAAGATCGAACGCCAAATCACTGATCATGGCATTCGCTGACGCCAGGTTTTCACTGAGGTTGGCAAGCAAACATTCAGAGTCCACATCAGGCGCGATGATGAAGAGGGTGTGTGTCGGACGTTTCTTTCTCAGGCGTGGGTTTCAGATAGAAATCCAGAGCTCGCGTAGCAGCGTCATCGAGTTTTTTGTTACGGGCCGACTGGACGCGTGATGCGGGTTCGTCTGTGGCTGGAGGGTTCGGTGTAATTTTGGCCATCTACTTAGGTTCCTGTAAGTAATGCTGGCACCACCTCGCGACTAAACGAGAGGGCGGCAGCTGTACGCAGGTCAGTCGACCGGTGAACCTAAGAATCCCGGCGCGCCCGAGGGCGCCCTGCGTACAGCCACCATCAATACAGGAACAGCAAAGCCTGTCCAACAGGGACCTGATACGCCTTAGGTTGAGGCGGGCGACTAAACCCGATCACTGATGAGCAGTGACAGGGCTCAAGCTACCGACGTGGCCCAAAGCGCACAAGCCGGCGGATTCTGGCGTAGTTGTAGGCAATGGCGCAAGGCGATGTCGGCAAGGGGTTAGAACCGCAAGCTGTCAGGAAAATCCCATCCGCTAGGGATGCAGCTCAAACCACTGCACCCACATACTCGGTAGGCTCAGCCTCAACCAAATACAAACTCCCCCCAGGCACTTCCTTCGCATGATGCTTAGCCTGCGAAGCCAGTTCCGCCAACTGGCTCGCATCCAGCTCCCCGCAAACCTCCGAGCGCAGATGCACCACGCCAATCGATAGCGACAACAACGCAAATTCCTGTCGAATCCCCTGCCGGTTCAACGCCGTAAAGCACCCAGCCTCCAGATGCTCAGGACGATAGAACCGGCGGCAATGGGTCTGGAAGTCGCTCAGCAGCTGGTTCAGGCGCTTGCGCCAGTCTTCCGGGCCGAGGACCAGCAGGAAGTCGTCGCCGCCGATGTGGCCGACGAAGTCGCGGCTGGGGTCGATGCGTTCGTTCAGGCATTGGGCCAGGCACAGCAGGACTTCGTCGCCGCGACCGTAGCCATAGATGTCGTTGAAGGGTTTGAAGCTGTCGATGTCGACGTAGCAGATCACCGCTTCCTGTCGCTGTTGCAGCAGGCGGGTGAGGCATTGCTGGATCGGTACGTTGCCCGGCAGCAGGGTCAGCGGGTTGGCGTAGCGGGCCTGTTGGATCTTCAGTTCGGTGATGAGCTTGAGCACGTCGATCACCCGGCCCAGCCCCAGGTAGTGACCGTTGAGGGTGATGATGAAGTCTTCTTCGATGCGCTGGCGGGCGCGGCTGGTGATCAGGCGGCTGACTTGCTGCAGCGACTGGCTCAGTTCCACGGCCAGGAAATCATCGCTCATCAGGCGGCTGATGGGTTTGCGGGCGAACAGGTCGGTGGCGAAGGGTTTGAGCAAGGCGTCCGAGAGTGAATGGCGGTGGACGATGCCGCAGGGGCGGTTCTGATTGTCCAGCACGGCCAGGGAGTTGAGATTGGCCTGGCGCCGAAAGGCTTCCAGTACCCGTGCGGTAGGAGTGTCATGGGACATGGCCGGTTGTTCGTTGAGCAGGGCGCTGAGGTCGTTGACTTCATCGCTCAGCGGCACTGCACCGCTGTCCTGTCTGGGCATCAACGCCTTGGCATCCCGTGATGGCTGTTCCTGGGGGCGTGCGAGCAGGTACCCCTGAACCAGATCGACGCCCATTTCCATCAGCACCGCCAGTTCTTCCGGCAGTTCGATGCCCTCGGCAATCACTTGGGAGCGGGACGTCCTGGCGATCTTCAGAATCGAGCCGACGAACTCGCGCTTGAGGGCATCCTGATGAATACCGTCGATGAAGTGCCGGTCGATCTTCACATAATCGGGGCGCAATTCGGACCACAGCCGCAGGCTCGAATAACCGGCGCCAAGGTCATCCAGGGCGATGGAGAAACCCATGGCCCGGTAATGATGCAGCGCGTTCTGCAGGAGCTGGAAATCATCGATCGGAGTCTGTTCGGTCAGTTCGATCACCACCTGACTGGGCGGGATGCCGAAGTCCTGCAGCAGTTGCAAGGTGCGTCCGGTCTGGTGCGCCGATTCCAGCAGCGACTCGGGCGAGACATTGAGAAACAGCTTGCCCGGCAGTTTCTGCTCGTTGAAGCGTTGGCAGGCGCTACGTCGGCAGGCCAGTTCCAGTTCACTGAGGCGTCCGGCCTGGCGGGCCACGGAGAGCAAGGCAATGGGCGAGTGCAGGGGGCTGTTGGATGGACCGCGGGTCAAGGCTTCGTAACCCAGGATGCGCCTTTCGGACAGGCACACGATCGGTTGGAACAGACTGTGCAAACCGCTTTGAGTCAGGATTGAACTCAAGGCACTCAGCTGTTCGGTCGTGGTCATGGCGATCTCTGGCGATAAAAAAAGGACCGGGCACCTTGGTGGGGCGCCCAGTCCTGTATTTCACGACAGACTGATGTCAGTTTGATGACACTCCGACGAGGGTCACCATTAAATGGCCATCATCCTTGCTTGGCGACCGCCGTATTGAGTTTCAGGTAATCCAGCAGGATGCGTCCGGTCTCGCTCAGGTACGCATCGTCTTCCGGCTTGGTCTTTTCCGGCTCGGTGATCAGGTCTTCGTCTTCTTTCTTCAGCTCTTTGAGCGGCTCTTCGCCCTTGGCCTTGCGACGCAGGTTTTCCATCGCCAGTTGCTTGGCCTCAATGTCGGCATGCTGAGCGCGACGGTCGGCTTCGTTGAGGGTGACGGTTTTTTCCAGCATCAATTTCTGCGCCAGGGCCAGCTTGTCGCGGATGAACACGAACTCGGCATCCTGCGATGTACGGGCGTCGTGATCGGACTTGAGCTGGGCCAGGAACGGTTTGAACGGGTCCACAGCCGGTTTGATCGCAGGCCGGATGGTGTCCCACGGCATGGCTTCGGGCAGGGCGCTTTCGCCGATTTCCTTGGTGTCGATGATCGACGGGTAATCGATGTCAGGCAGCACGCCCTGATGCTGGGTGCTCTGGCCGGATACCCGGTAGAACTTGGCCAGGGTCAGCTTCAGCTCGCCATGGTTCAGCGGCTGGATGGTCTGCACGGTGCCCTTGCCGAAGGTCTGGCCGCCGATGATCAGTGCCCGGTGGTAGTCCTGCATGGCGCCGGCAAAAATTTCCGAGGCCGACGCCGACAGGCGGTTGACCAGCAAGGCCATCGGCCCTTTGTAGAACGCGCCCGGATTCTCGTCTTCGAGTACATCCACCCGGCCGTCGGCGTTACGCACCAGCACGGTAGGGCCCTTGTCGATGAACAGGCTGGTCAGTTCGGTGGCTTCCTGCAACGAGCCGCCGCCGTTGTTGCGCAAGTCGATGACGACGCCGTCGACCTTGTCCTTCTGCAGCTCGGTCAGCAGTTTCTTGACGTCGCGGGTGGTGCTCTTGTAGTCCGGATCCCCGGCGCGGAACGCCTTGAAGTCCAGGTAGAAGGCCGGGATCTCGATGACGCCGAGCTTGTAATCCTTGCCATCCTGCTTCAGGTTGAGGATCGATTTCTTCGCCGCCTGTTCTTCCAGTTTCACCGCTTCGCGGGTGATGGACACGACCTTGCTGGTCTGGTCGTTCGGCGCATTGCTGGCCGGAATGACTTCCAGGCGTACCACCGAGCCTTTCGGGCCTCGGATCAGCTTGACCACTTCGTCCAAGCGCCAGCCGACCACGTCGACCATTTCCTTGTTGCCCTGGGCGACACCGATGATCTTGTCCGCCGGTCCGACCTGCTTGGTCTTGTCGGCAGGGCCAGCCGGTACCAGGCGCACGATCTTCACTTGGTCGTTGTCGCTCTGCAGGACCGCGCCGATGCCTTCCAGGGACAGGCTCATGTTGATGTCGAAGTTTTCCGCGTTATCCGGCGACAGATAATTGGTGTGCGGGTCGTAGGACATGGCAAAGGTGTTGATGTACGCCTGGAAGATGTCTTCGGCGCGAGTCTGCTCCAGGCGAGCCAATTGGTTCTTGTAGCGCTTGGTCAGGGTTTCCTGGATCTGCTTGGGGTCCTTGCCGGCAATTTTCATGCGCAGCACTTCGTCCTTGACGCGTTTGCGCCACAGGTCATCGAGTTCGGCTGTGTTTTTGAGCCAAGGGGCGTCCTTGCGGTCGACCGGCAGGGTTTCCTTGGTACTGAAATCGATCTTGTCGACGCCTTTGTTCAGCTCGGCAATGGCGTAATCCAGACGCGCTTTCACGCGATCCAGGTAACGCTTGTAGATGACGAACCCTGCGTTCAGATCGCCGCTCTTGAGGAAATCGTCGAACTGGGTTTTCCACTTGTCGAATTCAGCGATGTCGCTGGCCATGAAATAGCTGCGCGACGGATCAAGCAGCTTCAGGTAGCTGTCATAGATGATGATCGAGCGCGCGTCATCGAGCGGTGGTTTGCTGTAATGATGACGCTTGAGCAACTCAACGACGTTAAGGCTGGCAATCACCTCGTCGCGATCAGGTTGAAGCTTGTCCCAGCTGTTGGCTGCGAACGTATTGCTCGACAGGGGCAACAGACCGAGGCCAATGACAAGCGCGAGGGCGGTGCTGGGGAACAGATGCTTCATGCTGATTCGACGCAGGGACAATTGATAACGCATATTAGGCCGTCTTTGAAGTCGCCGGTTCCATGTGGCCCGGGCGCATAATGCAAGAAAGCCCGGCGTTACAGCAGCGGGCCCAGTCGAGACTCACTATGGAGGCACCGTGAAAGCATTGCAAGGCGTTGAAGGCCAAGTGGTATGGGCTGATGAGCCAAGTCCGACATGCGACGTAGGGCAAGTTCGCATTCGTGTGGCGGCTGCCGGCCTGAATCGGGCCGATTTGTTGCAAAAAGCCGGACTTTATCCGCCGCCTCCCGGGGCCAGTCACGTGCTGGGCTTGGAGTGTTCCGGGATCATCAGCGAGGTTGGGCCGGGCTCGGCCTGGCAGGTGGGCGACCGCGTGTGTGCCTTGCTCGCCGGCGGTGGCATGGCCGAGGAGGTGGTGGTCGATGCCCGGCATGTGCTGCCGGTGCCCGAGGGCCTGTCCTTGGCTGAAGCCGCCGCGCTGCCTGAGGTCTACAGCACTGCGTGGCTGAATCTGTTCCAGTTGGCAGGCCTCAAGCCGGGGGAAAAAGTGCTGCTGCACGCCGGAGCCAGTGGCGTCGGTTCCGCTGCAATCCAACTGTGCAAGGCGTTTGGCAACCCATGCTGGGTCAGTGTCGGTTCTGCTGATCGGCTGGCCTATTGCGAGGCATTGGGAGCCCAGGGTGGCGTGGTGCGGGCTGACGACATCGAGCGCTTGAACGACTTCGCGCCCTTCGACGTGATCCTCGATCCGGTGGGCGCCAGCTACGCCAGACTCAACGTGAAACTTTTGTCAGTTGACGGGCGTTGGGTGTTGATCGGGCTGATGGGCGGACGGGAAAGCCACCTGGACCTGGCGAAGATCCTCGCCAAGCGTATCCAGTTGCTGGGTTCGACCCTGCGCAGTCGCGATGATCAATTCAAGGCCGATCTGCTGCGGGAGCTGGGTGAACATGTCTGGCCGTTGTTCACCGAGAAGCGCCTGAGCCCACAGTTGGCCGCGACATTCCCGATCCAGGAAGCCGAGGCGGCGTTCGCCGAGTTGGCGACTAACCAGGTATCAGGGAAGTTGGTGCTGGTGATTGATGAAAGCCTGAACTGAGTGGGCCCGTGGGGCGACAGTGGGGCCTGTGGGAGCCGAGCTTGCTCGCGATTGCGTCGGATCAGTTTGCAGCGTAGTTGACTGACCCACCGCCATCGCGAGCAGGCTCGCTCCCACATCTATGGTTACCCCCTTTTCTGCAATACTGTCTTTGATGCGTGTTTGGCTTGCTTTCATCTATCCGGCGTCTGAGTGGGGAGTTGTGTCCCTGCGCCTCGATGAGAATTCGATGCCCGACGATCCTGATTAGTGTGACGGCCTTGCAGCCGTGTGGGAGCCCAGGGTTTTCGTCAGGCCGGTTAGCCGTTCATGTCATCTGTTATTCAGCATCGCAAAACCAGGTGGGTGGTGCTCGGGTAGCAGCAGGGTCAAGCGTTCATCGCGCTTGGCCCTGCATCGAATACCGTGTGGTTTGCCGCAATCGACCAGGCGATCCTCGCGAACTTGTTGGCCAGTGCGCAGACCACAAGATTGCGGTGACGGTGGCTGGCCAGGAGCTTGCGAGCCCAATCAGCCAGCTTCCCTTCCTGTCGATCCAGCCTGTTCACATACGTCTGGGCACACTGGACGAACAGGCGTCTCTGATTTCGATCGCCTCGTTTGCTGATGCCCAAAAGTACCGTCCGCCCGCCCGTTGAGTGTTGTTTGGGGACCAGCCCAATCGAGGCTGAGTAGTCTCGACCACATTTGAATTGCTTACCGTCGCCCACTTCGGCGGCCAGGACGCTGGAGGTGATCGGCCCCACGCATGGCATTGTCATCAGGCGGGAGGCCAGATCATCTCCAGCGGCCTGGCAATCGACCTCCTTGTCCAACACCTTGATACGCAGATTGAGGTAGAGGTAATGCTCGTACAAGTCCGCCACAAGTTTGCGGATGAGTCCGTGAAAGGAACTTGCTTCCAACAGGGCCGGTATGTCCTTGAGCGACTTATAGCCCGGGGTCAGGCTGATGCCGACTTCCAGAAACGCGGCATGAATCCGATTGACGGTCGCCGTGCGATCCTTGATGAGCGAGTCGCGGACCGAGTTGAGCATTGCCAGCGCCTGCTGAGTCTGGTTTTTAACGGGGACAAAACGCATCGTTGGACGACTGGCTGCTTCGCAGATCGCCTCGGCATCGGCAAAATCGTTTTTGTTGCTTTTCACATAGGGACGTACGAGATGAGGTGCTATCAGTTTGGGCGAATGGCCTAACTTGGCGACTTCTTGCGCCATGAAATGGGCCCCGCCACAAGCTTCCATCACGACGATGCACGGTTCGAGATTTGCTAGGTGCTGGAGGAGTTCCACTCGCTTAAATTTTTTGCGCAGAAGCGGATGCCCGTGATCATCTTGCTCATGTACGTGAAAGGTGAGCTTTCCAAGGTCGATGGCGACAATAGCTACTTTGTTCATGACGGCGGTCTCCGATAGATCCCCCTGTGAAAGCTTAGCGGGCGTTCACAGGGGGCGGCGGGGGTAGCCATCTCATTAGTGAGTGACCCAACACCTGCGCTTACGGGGTCGGTACACCCTCGACGATGATCACTTCGGCCCGGGCCACATCCTTGCGGTGGTGCTTGGCCTCCTGGTATTGCGGCGAGTGATAACAGGCCAGCGCCTGCTCGTAGGAATCGAATTCAATCACCACGCTACGCTGTGGCGTGGCCCTGCCCTCCATCGCCTCGCTACGCCCGCCCCGGGCCAGCATCCGTCCTCCGTATAGGGCAAAGGCCGCCGGAGCCCGCTGGGTGTATTGGCTATATTGATCAGGGTCGCTGACATCCACATGAGCAATCCAGTACGCCTTCATAGTGACCTCTCGCGCTAATTTGTATTATGGTATACCACAAGCCGTTTCCATCATGCATCCCTCCGAACAAAGAGAGCCCTACATGGCCTTTAACAGTATTCAAGAGATCATCGAAGACTATCGCCAGGGCAAGATGGTGCTGCTGGTGGACGACGAAGACCGGGAAAACGAAGGCGACCTGCTGCTGGCCGCAGATTGCTGCAACGCCCAGGCCATCAGCTTCATGGCCCGGGAAGCCCGCGGGCTGATCTGCCTGACCCTGACCGACGAACACTGCCAGCGCCTGGGACTCGAACAGATGGTGCCCAGCAATGGCAGCGTGTTCAGCACAGCGTTCACCGTCTCCATCGAAGCCGCTACCGGCGTGACCACCGGCATCTCTGCCGCCGACCGGGCGCGCACCGTTGCTGCAGCTGTGGCCGCCGATGCCGGTCCCAGTGATATCGTGCAGCCGGGGCACATCTTTCCGTTGCGTGCCAGGGAAGGTGGCGTCCTTACGCGTGCCGGGCATACCGAAGCCGGCTGCGACCTGGCGCGCCTGGCCGGTTTCACACCGGCGTCGGTGATCGTCGAAGTGATGAACGACGACGGCACCATGGCCCGCCGCCCGGACCTGGAGGTGTTCGCCCGTAAACACGGGATCAGGATCGGCACCATCGCCGACCTGATCCACTATCGCCTGAGCACCGAACACACCGTGATACGCATCGGTGAACGGGAACTGCCCACCGTGCACGGCACCTTCCGGCTGTTCACCTTTGAAGACCGCATCGAGGGCGGCGTGCACATGGCGATGGTCATGGGCAATATCCGCCGGGAAGAGCCGACCCTGGTGCGGGTCCACGTCATCGACCCGCTGCGGGACCTGGTGGGCGCCGAGTACAACGGTCCGTCCAACTGGACACTTTGGGCGGCACTGCAACGGGTCGCCGAAGAGGGTTGCGGCGTGGTGGTCGTGCTGGCCAACCACGAATCCTCCCAGGCGCTGCTTGAGCGCGTGCCGCAACTCACCCAGCCGCCACGGCAGTTCAGCCGCTCCCAATCGCGTATCTATTCGGAGGTCGGGACCGGGGCGCAGATCCTCCAGGACCTGGGCGTCGGCAAACTGCGCCACCTGGGACCGCCGCTCAAGTATGCCGGTTTGACGGGGTACGACCTGGAGGTGGTGGAGAGCATTCCGTTTACCGGATAGCTCCGAGATCACACCGAAACCCTGTGGGAGCGAGCCTGCTCGCGATAGATGCCAGACATTCGGCTTTGCAGTGACTGAACGACCGCTATCGCGAGCAGGCTCGCTCCCATAGGGTCGGTGGCTGCTTCGAAAAAAATCAAAAGAAAAATCTGCCTTGGACAGATGGCCGGTACGGCAAAATGCTTGCAGAAAGTTTGGAATACCATAATATGATATTCCATAGACCGAACGTTTCAGCCAAGTGCGCCCGGCAGGGAAAGCACAGCCATCCAGCCCTTGGCACGGTCCTGCAAAGCCAGATGGACCTATAGCTCCCGATAAGCGGGCACACACAAGCCCGCTCAATAAACACAACAATGAGGGCGTGAAAATGGTGTTGAAGAAAAGTGCAGTTGCCATTCTTTTTGCTGGCTTGATAGGTGTCACCAGCCAGGCGACGATGGCGGCCGAGAGCGTCAACTTCGTCAGTTGGGGTGGTACTACCCAGGATGCACAGAAACAGGCCTGGGCCGACCCGTTCAGCAAGAGCACCGGAATCACTGTGGTTCAGGATGGCCCGACCGACTACGGCAAGCTCAAGGCCATGGTCGAGAGCGGCAATGTGCAGTGGGACGTGGTTGACGTCGAGGCTGACTTTGCCTTGCGCGCCGCCGCCGAGGGCCTGCTCGAACCCCTGGACTTCTCAGTCATCCAGCGCGACAAGATCGACCCTCGCTTCGTTTCCGACCACGGCGTAGGTTCCTTCTACTTCTCCTTTGTCCTCGGCTACAACGAAGGCAAGCTCGGTGCCGGCAAGCCGCAGGACTGGTCCGCGCTGTTCGACACCAAGACCTATCCCGGCAAGCGCGCTCTGTACAAATGGCCGAGCCCTGGCGTGCTTGAACTGGCCCTGCTGGCCGACGGCGTTCCCCAGGACAAGCTCTATCCCCTGGACCTGGATCGTGCCTTCAAGAAACTCGACACCATCAAGAAAGACATCGTCTGGTGGGGCGGCGGCGCCCAGTCCCAGCAACTGCTCGCATCCGGTGAAGCCAGCCTCGGTCAGTTCTGGAACGGCCGGATTTATGCCCTGCAACAGGACGGCGCGCCGGTGGGCGTGAGTTGGAAACAGAACCTGGTCATGGCTGACATCCTGGTCGTGCCGAAGGGCTCTAAAAACAAAGCCGCCGCCATGAAGTTCCTGGCCAACTCCAGCAGTGCCAAGGGCCAGGCCGACTTCTCCAACCTGACCGCTTATGCGCCGGTCAACGTCGATAGCGTCGCGCGCCTGGATTCGGTGCTCGCTCCCAACCTGCCGACCGCCTACGCCAAGGATCAGATCACGCTCGATTTCGCGTACTGGGCCAAGAACGGTCAGGACATCGCGACACGGTGGAACGAATGGCTGGTCAAATGAAAATGTCGGCAACGACAACCCAACACACCGGGAGCGCCCCTGGCGCTGCCGATGTGGCAACTGTCAAGGCAGCGGCGACTCCGTCGCTGGCCCAACGCTGGCGCGGGGTCGGTAACTTGGCTCCCGCCCTGCTGTTCCTTGGCCTGTTTTTCCTGGCGCCGCTGATCGGCCTGTTGTTGCGTGGCGTGCTGGAACCGGTGCCCGGGTTGGGCAACTACGAACAACTGTTCGCCAACTCGGCCTATACCCGAGTGCTGCTCAATACCTTTTCGGTGGCCGGCCTGGTGACGCTGTTCAGCCTGCTGCTGGGCTTTCCACTGGCCTGGGCCATCACCCTGGTGCCCCGTGGCTGGGGACGCTGGATCTTGAACATCGTGCTGCTATCGATGTGGACCAGCCTGCTGGCCCGGACCTACTCCTGGCTGGTGCTGTTGCAGGCGTCCGGCGTGATCAACAAGGCGTTGATGGCCCTGGGGATCATCGACCAGCCCCTGGAGATGGTGCACAACCTCACCGGCGTGGTGATCGGCATGAGCTACATCATGATCCCGTTCATTGTCTTGCCGTTGCAGGCAACCATGCAGGCCATCGACCCGATGATCCTGCAAGCCGGCTCTATCTGCGGTGCCAGTCCCTGGACCAATTTCTTCCGGGTGTTCTTGCCTCTGTGCCGGCCGGGGCTGTTTTCCGGTGGTCTGATGGTATTCGTGATGTCCCTGGGTTACTACGTCACCCCGGCGCTGCTCGGCGGTGCGCAGAACATGATGCTGCCGGAATTCATCATCCAGCAGGTGCAATCGTTCCTCAACTGGGGCCTGGCGAGCGCCGGTGCCGCGTTGCTGATCGTCATCACGCTGGTGCTGTTCTACTTCTACCTGAAGCTTCAGCCGGAATCCCCGGTTGGCGCCAGTAACGCGAGGTAAATCGTCATGCTCCTGACTCCCAATGCCATGAGCCGGCGCATGCGCTTCGGTCTGTACTTCACGACCGGGTTGATCGGGTTGTTCCTGCTGCTGCCGATCGTGTTCATCGTGCTGCTGTCGTTCGGCTCATCCCAGTGGCTGGTCTTCCCGCCACCGGGCTGGACGCTCAAATGGTACGGCCAGTTCTTTTCCAATCCCGACTGGATGAACGCCGCGCTGGCGAGCCTCAAGGTCGCGGTACTGACCACCCTCTGCGCCGTAGCTCTGGGCCTGCCCACCGCATTTGCCCTGGTGCGTGGTCGGTTTCCGGGGCGGGAAATGCTCTACGGCCTGTTCACCCTGCCGATGATCGTGCCGCTGGTCATCATCGCCGTGGCGGTGTATGCGCTGTTCCTCAAGCTTGGCTACACCGGCACGATGTTCGCGTTCGTGGTCAGTCACGTCATTGTCGCGTTGCCATTCACCATCATCTCGATCATCAACTCGTTGAAGCTGTTCGACCAGTCCATCGAAGACGCCGCCGTGATCTGCGGCGCCTCGCGACTGCAAGCGGTGTTCAAGGTCACCTTCCCGGCCATCCGCCCGGGCATGATCGCCGGCGCCCTGTTCGCGTTCCTGGTGTCGTGGGACGAAGTGGTGCTGAGCGTGATGATGGCCAGCCCGACCCTGCAAACCCTGCCCGTAAAGATGTGGACCACCCTGCGCCAGGACCTGACGCCTGTGATCGCCGTCGCTTCGACGCTGCTGATCGGCCTCTCGGTCCTGGTGATGGTGATCGCCGCCGCCCTGCGCCGGCGCAATGAAATCAGCGCCTGAGCGCCTAGGAGAACACAATGAGTGCCGTCAAAGACCCCGCACAACAGAACAACAAGACCCTGGTCAGCCTGCGCAACCTGAACAAGCACTACGGCGACTTTGCCGCCGTCGACGATATTGCCCTCGAGATCCAGGACGGCGAGTTCCTGACCTTCCTCGGCTCCAGCGGCTCGGGCAAGAGCACCACATTGTCGATGCTGGCCGGCTTTGAAACCCCCAGCAGCGGCGAGATCCTGGTGGACGGCAAATCCCTGGTCAACGTACCACCGCACAAGCGCGACATCGGCATGGTGTTCCAGCGCTACTCGCTGTTCCCGCATCTGTCGGTGCGCGACAACATCGCCTTCCCGCTGGCGATCCGCAAACTGGCGCCTGCCGAGCGAGACCGTCGGGTCGATGCGATGCTCAAGCTGGTGCAGCTGGAGCAGTTTGCCCATCGCCGGCCTTCGCAACTCTCCGGCGGCCAGCAGCAACGGGTCGCCATTGCCCGGGCGCTGGTTTATGAACCACGCATCCTGCTGATGGACGAACCCCTCGGAGCCCTGGACAAAAAACTCCGGGAAGATCTGCAGGATGAACTGCGCCAGTTGCATCGACGTCTGGGCATCACCATCGTCTACGTGACCCACGACCAGGAAGAAGCCATGCGCCTGTCCCAGCGCATCGCCATTTTCAGCCACGGCAAGATCGTTGGCCTGGGCACCGGTTATGACCTCTACCAGAACCCGCCGAATGCCTTTGTCGCGTCGTTCCTGGGCAACTCCAACTTCCTCAAGCTCAAGGCCCAGGGCAACGCGGTGGCGACCTTCGAAGGCCAGTCGCTGTCGATCCGCCTGACCGCGGGCCTGCAAACCGACCAGGACGTGCTGCTGATGGTACGCCCGGAAAAAGCCGTGGCCCTGAGCACCGAACAGGCTGCTCAAGCGCCATTGGCAGCCGGCTGGAATGAAGTCTCGGCCAAGGTCGTCGAAGTGCTGTTCCTCGGCGAAAGCCAGACCTGCAGCGTGGTGACGTCCGGCGGCACCGCCATGACCGTCAAGGCCCTCTCCGCCGCCGGCATGCCACTCAAGGCCGGCGACCCGGTGCGTGTGCGCTGGGCCACTGCCGATGCGTGTGTCTACACCCAATGGGCCGAGAGCGACCTGAACAAAGCCGCCGGTGCTCATTGATGAACACGAAGTCATTACCGCCTGCGTACGAGGACTGTTAAATGATTGATGCCAACGTTTACAAACAAGTCATGGGTTCGTTCCCGTCCGGCGTGACGGTCATCACCACCCTTGATGACGACGGGCAGATCGTCGGCCTCACCGCCAGCGCCTTCAGCTCGTTGTCGATGGACCCGGCCCTGGTGCTCTTCTGTCCCAACTACAGCTCCGATTCCTACCCGGTGCTGATCCGCAACAAGCGCTTCGCCATCCATTTGCTCTCCGGCGGGCAACAGAACGAAGCCTATGCCTTCGCCCGCAAAGGCAAGGACAAGGCCCAGGGCATCGAATGGACCCTGAGTGAGCTGGGCAACCCCTTGCTGAGCAACGCCACCGCCATCATCGAATGCGAACTGTGGCGTGAATACGAAGGCGGCGACCACGCCATCATGGTCGGCGCCGTGAAGAACCTGATCGTGCCGCAACACACCCAAGGCCCGCTGGTTTATTGCCACGGAAAAATGGGCGCCCTGCCCGTCCTCGCCTGAACTGATCGTTAATCATCAAGAGATAGCGCCATGAAATTTTCCCTGTTCGTACATATGGAACGTTGGGACGAAAGCATCAGCCATCGCCAGCTGTTCGAAGACTTGACCGAACTGACTCTCATAGCCGAGGCCGGTGGTTTCAGCACCGTCTGGATCGGTGAACACCACGCGATGGAATACACCATCTCGCCCAGCCCGATGCCGCTGCTGGCCTATCTGGCAGCCAAGACCAACACCATTCATCTGGGCGCCGGCACCATCATTGCGCCGTTCTGGCATCCGTTGCGGGCAGCCGGTGAATGCGCATTGCTGGACGTGATCAGCAACGGACGCATGGAAGTCGGCCTGGCGCGCGGTGCTTATCAAGTGGAGTTCGACCGCATGGCGGGCGGCATGCCGGCAGCCTCCGGCGGCCAGGCATTGCGGGAAATGGTTCCGGCGATACGGGCACTGTGGCAAGGCGACTACGCCCATGACGGCGACATCTGGAAATTCCCGACATCCACCAGCGTGCCCAAGCCGATCCAGAAGCCGAACCCACCCATGTGGATCGCGGCCCGCGACCCGGACTCGCACAACTTCGCAGTCGCCAACGGTTGCAACGTCATGGTGACGCCATTGATGAAGGGCGACGAGGAAGTCCTCGACCTGAAGAACAAGTTCCAGAACGCGCTGGACAACAACCCCGGCGTACCGCGCCCGCAACTGATGGTGCTGCGTCACACCCATGTGCACTCGACCGACAATCCCGAAGGCTGGAAAGTCGGCGCCAAGGCCATTGCGAAGTTCTACCGCACCTTCGACGCCTGGTTCGGTAACAAGGAAACCCCGGTCAACGGCTTCCTGGCGCCAAGCCCGGAAGAAAAGTTCGCCGGTCGTCCGGAGTTCGAACTCGAGAGTCTGCACAAGACCGCCATGATCGGTACTCCGGAAGAAATCATTCCACGCATCAAGTACTACCAGGAACTGGGCGTCGACGAGTTCAGCTTCTGGTGCGACAACAGCCTGCCCCATGCGGAGAAGAAGAAATCCCTGGAATTGTTCATCAAGCACGTGGTGCCGGCGTTTCGGTGATCGCGCAGTGCAGTCAGGACGCTATCGCGAGCAGGCTCGCTCCCACAGGGGATTAATGGAGCACCCAGAGCAAGTGCATATCATGCAAACCAATGTGGGAGCGAGCCTGCTCGCGATGGCGGCCTGAAGGAAAAGATGCTCCATGAAATGCCCGGACTTGAAGGCCCGGGCATTTTTTGTTTCAAGGATCAGAAGGTCACGCTGGCACTCAGGCGCGCGGTACGCGGTTCCCCGACGGCGACCTGCAGTTGGCTACCGGTGGAGGACGGGTAGTACTGCTTGTCGAACAGGTTGTCCACGTTCAGTTGCAGCGAGGTCTTGTGCCCGAATACCGGCGACTCCCAGCGCAGGAAGGCATCGGCCACGGTGTAGCTGCCCAACCAGAATTCGTTGTCGTTGTTGGCAGCACGCTCGCCGACGTAGCGAGCGCCGGCACCAGCGTGCCAGGCGCCGAATTCGGCGGGTACACTCAAGTGATGCGACAGGTACAGGCTGGCGGTGTGCTTGGGCGCGTCCGCCAGGCGATGGCCTTCGTCGTCCGGGTCGTCGAGGATTTCCGTGTGGGTGTAGGCGTAGGTGCCGATCAGGTCCCAGCGTTCGGCGAGACGTCCGGTGACGTCCAACTCCAGGCCTTGGGAGCCGACTTTGCCGGCGGCTTCCGCGACATTATCCACCACCGTCACTACATTCGTTTTAACGATGTCGAACAGGGCGAGATTGATATTCAGCCCAGGCAGAGGATCATATTTGGCACCGATTTCATAACTGCGCCCTTCCTCCGGCTTGAAAGTGCTGAGGTTGTCATCGACGGTATCGTTGGGTTTGAACGAACGGCTGTAATTCCCGTACAGGGACAAGGTTTCGTCGGCTTTATAGACCAATCCCAGAAACGGAACAAAGGCATCGCCGTTATCGTCGCGAACAGGCACTCGCTTGATCATTCCCGTTTCACTGAACTGGTCGTAATGCTGGTAGCGTCCGCCAAACACCAAAATCCAGCGGTCATCCAGGTGCCAGTTGTCCTTCAGATAAACGGAGCTGGAGGTCAGTTTGTTACTCAAGTTGCTTTGCGCAGCATTTATCTTGCTTGGCTCTGCCAGACCACCATAAACCGGCGCGGTGATATCGAACCCTCCTTGTGCAGTGCCACGGTACGTCTTGCCTCGGTATTGATCGGACACCTGATTATCGACACCGATCAGCAGATCATGGCGCTGGCCGAACAGCTCCTGCTTGCCCATGAAATCCCAACTGACGTAGCGGGTTTCGTCGTCGTAATGAGCGCCGTTGGCCTTTCGGCTCAATAGATTTCCCGTCAGAACGTCGGGCTGCGCAATCGAAAGACTGTACCGATCATTGTTCCAGCCATAAGTCACGCGAGTCTTCCACGCCTCGCTCAGCTCATACTCGAAACGTGCCGTCGCCGTCTCGCGAATCCCCACGCTCTTGGCCCAGCGCTCGTCGAGGCGCTTGTCATAATCGATATCCGCCGGATGCCCATCGGTGAACACCGTCCCACGGTCGAACGGGTTGGAATATTCGTTGTACTCATAGCTCAGGTTTAACGAAGCCCGCTCACCGGTCCAGGCCAGGGACGGCGCGACCAGCGTGCTTTCATTCACGCCGTAGTTGCGCCAGTAATCTTCATGACCACGCTCAGCAATCAGCCGATACGCCAGCCCGGTATCGCCCACCGGCCCGGTGGTGTCCACGGCCATGGTGCCGCCGCCTTCGCTATAGGCCGAGCCGCTTAGCGTGGTGCTTTGGGTGTATTCGGGCTTTTTGCTGATGATGTTGACCAAACCGCCAGGCTCCAGCGCACCATACAACATCGAGGCGGGGCCCTTGAGCACTTCGACCCGCTCGGTGGTAGCGCTGAAGTTGTGCCCCAGGTTCGAACGCACGCCGTCGCGCAGGATCGAGCCGTCGTCGTTGGTGCCAAAACCACGCTTGATCAGCGAGTCCCGCGAACCACCCAGGGTATTGCCCTGGCTGACACCGCTGACGAACTTCATCGCGTCGCTCAGCGAGCGAACCTGATAATCGTCCAGCGTCTGCTGGGTCACCACATTGATCGATTGTGCCTCTTCCTTGATCGGTACGTCGCTTTTGCTCGCGGTGCTGGCTTGCGATGCCGTGTAGCCCTCATCTTGTGTGATGCGGCTGCCCTGGATGTCCGTGGTGGGCAGTTCGAGTACGTCCTGTGCCCACAAAGGATTTGCGATGAAGCAGCAGGACAAGGTTGGTAATACACACTTGATGAAGACGTTGCGATTCGCGGGAGGGGTGGAACGATTCAAGACGCAGCACTCGTAGGGAACGTTAATGCGAGCGAATATACTTTGAGAATGATTCCCAGTAAATACTTTCTATGGTCCTTATAACCACGCCCAACCCCTGTAGGAGCGAGCCTGCTCGCGATAACGGTGCATCAGTCACAGCCTGTCTGGATGGAAGTCCCTCATCGCGTGCAGGCTTGCTCCCACAAGTCCTCCGTACACCAAACAAACGAAGTGATATCAAAACGCCCTGCCGCACTAAAGCTTTGGCCTTTGCGGTCGAATGTATTCCATTGAGAGGTTTCTTTGCCCAGGAGCTATGGCATGCAGACGTTGAAGGCTTTGTACGAGTCCATCGAAATGCAATTCTTCGATACGCTCACCAGGAAACTCTCAAGCCTTTTCCTGCTGGTCGCCGTCAGCGGGTTGCTGTACTGGGTGGCCCTTAGCGCCCGCACCGAGATTGTGTTGCAGTTGCGCAGCGCGCAGCTCGACGCAGCCCTGCTGGGGCTGATCGAAAGCCGGCTCGACAGCCTGACCCAGGCCCTGCTGTTCGGTGCGCTCCTGACGCTGGGCATGATCAGCTTCATGGTCTGGTACTTCCGCCATCTCATCGTGCGCCCCGTCACCGCCATGACCCGGGCGCTGGAGGAGATCGCCAACGGTGAAGGCGATCTTTCCAGGGACCTGCCATTGGTGACCCACGACGAAATTCGCGTGCTGGCCAGCACCTGCAACCGCTTCCTGGCCAAGCAGCGGGAAATCATCAGCAACGTCCAGGCCCTCACCGTGCACATCGCCGTCGAATCGGCGCGCTCGCTCAAGAACATCAGCGATTCCAGCGACAGTGCCACCCACCAGGCACGCTTCGCCAAAGAAGTGATGGAGCAGAGCAACTCCGCCGTGGACCGCATCGAAGAAGTCTCGCGCCAGACCCAGGGCATCTCCAGCACCACCGCCCAGAACCTGAACATGGCCCGTGACTCCTATGCCGAGCTGCTGGAAGTGACCGGCAACATCGGCGAGATCGCTGGCAGCCTCAATGAGTTCGCCACACTGGTGAGCGCCTTGAACCAGCGTTCCTCGAGTATCAAGTCCATCGTCGGGTTGATCCAGCAGATCTCTGCCCAGACCAACCTGCTGGCCCTCAATGCCGCCATCGAAGCCGCCCGTGCCGGCGAGAGTGGCCGGGGTTTCGCCGTGGTGGCCGATGAGGTGCGAACCCTCGCGCAGAACGTCAGCCGGGCCACGGACGACATCTCGCGCAACATAGACGCCATGCTCGAAGAAGTCGGTTCCACCCATGAACAGACCACTCAGATCAGCCACAGCGCCAGGGAAACCCAAAAAGTCGTGGAACGTGCCTCCGGCCATTTCGAGAGCATGATCGTCGACTTCGAATCCACCAACGGCAAGCTGGCCGATATTGCCGGGCACATCCAGCAGTTCGCCGATGCCAACACGGGTATCAACGACCGGGTCACTCAGATCCATGCCGACAGCCAGTCGATCGACCAGCGCATGCAGCACTCGGCAACCGCCACCCGGGACCTGTCCGGTGTCGCCGAACGGGTGCAAGCACTGCTGGGCCGGTTCGTGCTCGGCCACGGCAAGCTGGATGCGGCCATCACCCGAGCCAGCCAATGCCGCGACATCCTCCAGGTACGCCTGGAGGCGCTGCAACTCGAGGGTCTCAACCTATTCGATCAGAATTACCAGTTGGTCTCCGGTACCGATCCCAAGCAGTACATGACCGGCTACACCGAACGCTTTGCCCAGGTCTGCCAGGAAGCCTGCGACGCCCTCACCCGCAGCACACCGGGCGGCAAGGTCTCGTTCATCGTCGACACCAAGGGCTACTGCCCGGTGAACAACAGCTGGGTCTCGAAGCCACCCACCGGCGACCGCGCCGTCGACCTGCCGGTGTGTCGCAACAAACGGATCTTCAACGACCCGATCGGCCTGCGCGCAGCGGGCAACGTCCAGCGCTTCCTGCTCCAGACCTACCTGCGCGATACCGGGGAAATCATGACCGAGATCGATGTCCCGTTCTTCTTCGGCGGCCGCCACTGGGGCAATCTGCGGGTGGGGTTCGATGCGGCGGTGTTGCTGGCGGAGTGAGCGTTAGCCAGCAAGAAACATTGTGGGAGCGAGTTTGCTCACGATAGTGGTGGATCAGTCACTATCAATATCGACTGACCCGACGCCATCGCGAGCAGGCTCGCTCCCACAAGGAATCGGTGACAGACACAAAAACCTGAGCCCGCCCAGAAACAACTGTGGGAGCAAGGCTTGCCCGCGATGCTGGCGCCTCGGTCTACAGTGATACCGAGGCGATGCCGTCGCGGGCAAGCCTTGCTCCCACAGGCTTCCACACAGGGGGATTACCTCAGGGCCGCCAGGTCAGCAGCACTTCGGTCCACCCTTGCCACCGTAACGGGCCTCCTGGCGTTCGCGGAAGAACGCCTCGTAGTCCATCAGCGGTTTGTCCGGGTGCTTGGTTTGCATGTGCTC
>NZ_LHVK01000009.1 GCF_001269905.1 Pseudomonas corrugata
ACGACGCCAAACCCTGTGGGAGCGAGCCTGCTCGCGATGGCGGTGGCCCATTTGGCATTGCGATGGCGGTGGCCCATTTGGCATTGATCTTGGCTGACAGGTCGCTATCGCGAGCAGGCTCGCTCCCACAGTGGAACTGCTGATAGAGGATATTTGTGTATCTTGGCTGACAGGTCGCTATCGCGAGCAGGCTCGCTCCCACAGTGGAACTGCTGATAGAGGATATTTGTGTACGACGCCAAACCCTGTGGGAGCGAGCCTGCTCGCGATGGCGGCAGCTCATTCGGCATTGAGTTGGCAGACAGACCGCCATCGCGAGCAAGCTCGGCTCCCACGGCGGGATGATTATGACAATTTTGAATAAGGTCTATTCGAAAGCGGTCTGTCCCCAAGCGGCATTTCTGCCCCTGATTCTGCGTCCTAGTCTTACGAGCCAGCCTGTTCGGGATTAGATTTCCTGAACGCCGTGGGGTCCCGGCTTTATTCAGGAAAGAGGAATCGGCTATGAACAGGTTTCTACGCGTGATGTTGTTGCTGAAGGTGTTGGTGATGTTGTCCCTGGGGTCCGGCGCTGTGTGGGCCGAGTGCGTGGATCATGAGCAACATGCCTCGAGCGGGCAGGGGGGACAGGGAGCAATGATGTTTGCTGCGGCCGACACCCAATCGGGGGATCAGGACGATGATGACTCGACGATCGACCAGCCCGACACCGACGATGGGGATGAGGGCGACGAAAGTGACGAAGGCGACAGTCAGACGTAATTTCTCGGCCGAGTAGAACACCGTGGCGAGGGAGCAAGCACCCTCTCCACGGTTTCAGCGGGTGTTACGCTGCGCCGTCAAGGAATTGCTCGGCGTAGTGGCATGCCACCAACCGATTATCCAATGGACGCAAGGCCGGCTCTTCGGTCTTGCAACGCTCGGTGGCATACGGACAGCGCTTGTGGAAGGCGCAGCCTGACGGCGGGTTGAGCGGGTTGGGCAGTTCGCCGACGATCTTGATCTTCGGCTTGTTCGGGTCCGGATGGATCGTCGGTGTAGCCGACAGCAGCGCCTGGGTGTACGGATGCAACGGGCGGCTGTAGATCGACTCGTTGGGGCCCATCTCCACTGGACGGCCGAGGTACATCACCATCACGTCGTCAGCGACGTGTTGCACCACCGCCAGGTTGTGGGAAATGAACACGTAGGCGGTATTGAACTCTTGCTGCAGATCCATGAACAGGTTCAGCACCTGGGCCTGGATCGACACGTCCAGCGCCGAGGTCGGTTCGTCCGCCACCAGCACCTTGGGTTGCAGCATCATGGCACGGGCCAGGGCGATGCGCTGGCGCTGGCCGCCGGAGAACATGTGCGGGTAGCGCTGATAATGTTCGGGGCGCAAGCCCACCTGCTTCATCATCGCCTGCACCTTCTCCCGCCGCTCGGTGGCCGACAGGCTGGTGTTGATCAGCAACGGCTCGGCCAGTTGATCGCCGATCTTTTGCCGCGGGTTGAGGGACGCGTAAGGGCTCTGGAACACCATCTGCACGTCTTTGCGTAACTGCTTGCGTTCGGCCTTGTTGGCGCCGGCCACTTCCTGTCCGGCGATTTTCAATGAGCCGGAGGACGGCTCTTCGATCAGGGTCAGGGCCCGGGCGAGGGTGGATTTGCCGCAACCGGATTCACCCACCACGGCCAGGGTCTTGCCGGCCTCGAGTTCGAACGACACGCCGTTGAGGGCGCGCACGGTGGCGTGGCCCTTGAACATGCCACGGGACACTTCGTAATGACGGGTCAGGTCACGGGCGGTAAGTACGACGGCCATCACGCCACCTCCTGGTTCAACGGGTAGAAGCAGCGGGCGAGGCTGTTGGTTTTCGGGTCAAGGGCAGGGCGCTGTTGACGGCAGTTGTCCTGCACGTAGGGGCAGCGTGGCGACAGCAGGCAGCCTTGCGGACGGTCATAGCGACCGGGAACGATGCCCGGCAACGTCGCCAGACGGTCGGCGCCCATGCTGTGTTCCGGAATCGCCGCCAGCAATGCCTCGCTGTACGGGTGGGCCGGAATGTCGAACAGCTCCGGCACCTTACCCACTTCCACGGCTTGACCGGCGTACATTACGCAGACGCGCTGGGCGGTTTCCGCGACGACGGCGAGGTCGTGGGTGATCAACACCAGGCCCATGTTCTGCTCTTTCTGCAAGGTCAGCAGCAGGTCCATGATCTGCGCCTGGATGGTCACGTCCAGGGCGGTGGTCGGTTCGTCGGCGATCAACAGCTTCGGCTCGCCGGCAATGGCCATGGCAATCGCCACACGCTGGCTCATGCCGCCGGACAGCTGATGAGGGTAGGCCTCCATGCGGCTGGCAGCGCCGGGGATCTCGACTTTTTCCAGCAATTCGATGGCGCGCTTGCGGGCGGCCTTGCCGGACATTTTCAGGTGCAGGCGCAACACTTCTTCGATCTGGAACCCCACGGTGTAGCTGGGGTTGAGCGCGGTCATCGGATCCTGGAAGACCATCGCCAGGTCCTTGCCGACGATCTGCCGGCGCTGGCGGGCGCTCAGCTTGAGCATGTTCTTGCCGTCGAAGTTCAGCGCATCGGCGGTGACGATGCCAGGGTGCTCGATCAGGCCCATCAGCGCCATCATGGTCACGGATTTACCCGAGCCCGATTCGCCAACGATGGCCAATACTTCGCCTTTATCCACGCTCAGGTCCAGGCCATCGACCACGGGAACGGCGTTGGCGTCGCCGAAGCGGACGTTGAGATTCTTGATTTCTAGCAGTGACATGGGAATCTCCTCAGGCGGCATTCTTGAGTTTCGGGTCCAGCGCGTCGCGCAGGCCGTCGCCCATCAGGTTGATTGCCAGCACGCTGAGCAAAATGGTCAGACCGGGCAGGCTAACGACCCACCAGGCGCGTTCGATGTAGTCCCGGGCCGAGGCCAGCATGGTGCCCCACTCCGGAGTCGGCGGCTGGACGCCCAGGCCGAGGAAGCCCAGGGCGGCGGCGTCGAGGATGGCCGAGGAAAAGCTCAGGGTCGCCTGCACGATCAGTGGTGCCATGCAATTGGGCAGCACGGTGATGAACATCAGGCGCGGCAGGCCGGCACCGGCCAGGCGGGCGGCGGTCACGTAGTCGCGGTTCAGTTCGCCCATGACGGCGGCGCGGGTCAGGCGCACGTAGGACGGCAGCGACACGATGGCAATGGCGATTACGGTGTTGATCAGGCCAGGGCCGAGAATGGCGACGATCGCCACGGCCAGCAGCAGCGAAGGCAGGGCCAGCATGATGTCCATCAGGCGCATGATGGTCGGGCCGAGGATGCGCGGGAAGAACCCGGCGAACAGGCCCAGCAGAATGCCCGGGATCAGCGACATCACCACCGACGACAAGCCGATCAGCAACGACAGGCGTGAACCCTGGATCAGCCGTGACAGCAGGTCGCGGCCCAGTTCGTCGGTGCCGAGCAGGAATTGCAGTTGCCCGCCTTCGAGCCAGACCGGTGGCGTCAGCAGGAAATCGCGATACTGCTCGCTCGGATCATGAGGGGCGACCCATGGGGCGAAGATCGCGCAGAACACCACCAGGATCATGAACATCAGCCCGGCCACGGCACCCTTGTTAC
Organism: Pseudomonas corrugata; assembly: GCF_001269905.1. Classification (GTDB taxonomy): domain Bacteria; phylum Pseudomonadota; class Gammaproteobacteria; order Pseudomonadales; family Pseudomonadaceae; genus Aquipseudomonas; species Aquipseudomonas corrugata. Next base: position 3,613 of record NZ_LHVK01000009.1, read on the forward strand.
GGGAAAATGCCTGCCAGAATTCTTTGTACGGGGACGGATACAGCAGGCTTTGATCGACTGCTACCGAAGGAGTTGGAGTACTCATGGATTTGATCTCAGCGCTGATGACGGATGCGTGGGTTGGCAAAGCCGTAGAGGATGTCCACGACGAAGTTGACCAGAATCACCAGGCAGGCGATTAACAGGATGCCGTTCTGCACCACGGGGTAGTCCCGGGCTCCGATGGCTTCGATCAGCCACTTGCCGATGCCCGGCCAGGAGAAGATCGTTTCGGTCAGGACCGCACCGGCCAGCAGCGTGCCGACCTGCAGGCCGACCACGGTCAGTACCGGGATCAGTGCGTTGCGCAGGCCGTGGACGAACACCACGCGCGCCGGCGACAGGCCCTTGGCCCGGGCGGTGCGGATGTAGTCTTCGCGCAGCACTTCGAGCATCGAGGAGCGGGTCATGCGGGCGATCACCGCCAGCGGAATGGTGCCCAGCACGATGGCCGGCAGGATCAGGTGATGCAGTGCGTCGAGGAACGCGCCCGGCTCATCGGCGAGCAAGGTGTCGATCAGCATGAAGCCGGTTTTCGGCTCTATGTCGTAGAGCAGGTCGATGCGTCCCGATACCGGTGTCCAACCCAGGGACACCGAGAAGAACATGATCAGGATCAGGCCCCACCAGAAGATCGGCATCGAATACCCCGCCAGGGAGATGCCCATCACCCCATGGTCGAACAGGGATCCTCGCTTGAGTGCCGCGATCACCCCGGCCAGCAGGCCCAGGATACCGGCGAACAACAGGGCGGCCATGGACAGTTCCAGGGTCGCGGGAAACAGGGAGCTGAACTCGGTCCAGACGCTTTCGCGGGTGCGTAGCGATTCGCCGAGATCACCGTGGGCCAGTTTGCCGATGTAGTCCAGGTATTGGGCATACAGCGGTTTGTTCAGGCCAAGGCGTTCCATTGCCTGAGCATGCATTTCGGGATCGACCCGACGTTCGCCCATCATCACTTCCACGGGGTCGCCGGGGATCATGCGAATCAACGCGAAGGTCAGCAAGGTGATGCCGAAGAACGTGGGGATCAGTAATCCCAGTCGGCGGGCAATAAAACTAAACATCTTCAGGTGTACCTCATCAGCCGGTTAGGCATGTCCGGCACCCCTTTGATCAGGGGATACCGGACGCTTTCTTATCTACTTCACCTGGGTGGTGGCGAAGTTGTTGGTGGTGAGCGGGCTAATGGAGTAGCCCTCTACGTTCTTGCGCATTGCCGTGAACATCCGGGTGTGGGCCATACTGATCCACGGTTGGTCCTGGTTGAAAATCACCTGGGCCTGTTCATAGAGCTTGATCCGCTCTTCAGGGTTCACGGAGGCGCGGGCCTGGTCGATCAGCGCCTGGAATTTCTCGTTGCACCAGCGGGCGTAGTTTTCGCCGTTCTTCGCAGCCTCGCAACTGAGCATAGGCGTCAGGAAATTATCCGGGTCGCCGTTATCGCCCGCCCATCCGGCGGACACCATGTCGTGCTCGCCGTTCTTCGCGCGCTTGAGCATTTCGCCCCATTCCATGACGCGGATGTCGACCTTGATCCCGATCTTCGCCAGGTCGGCCTGCATCATCTGCGCGCCGAGCATCGGGTTGGGGTTGGTCGGGCCGCCGCCGTTGCGGGTGAACAGGGTGAACACGGTGCCTTCCGGCACGCCGGCTTCCTTGAGCAACTGGCGGGCCTTGTCCAGGTCACGGGGCGGGTTCTTCAACTCGTGATTGAAACCCAGCAGTGTCGGCGGGTAGGGGTTGACCGCCACGCTGGCGTTGCCCTTGCCGAACAGCGCGTTGACGTAGGCTTCCTTGTCGAAGGCGATGTCGATGGCTTTGCGCACCCGCACGTCGCTCATGTACTTGTGTTGGGTGTTCATGGCGACGTAGGACACAGTCATGGCGTCCAGTTCATCGACTTTCAGGTTGGGGTCTTTCTTGATGCTCGGAATGTCGTCGGGCTTGGGGTACAGCGCGACCTGACACTCATTGGCCTTGAGCTTCTGCAGGCGCACATTGTTGTCGGTGGCGATGGCCAGTATCAGTGCATCGGCCGGCGGCTTGCCGCGGAAGTAATCCGGGTTGGCCTTGAAGCGAACCTGGGCGTCCTTGTTGTAGCGCTGGAAGATGAACGGCCCGGTGCCGACCGGCTTGCTGTTGAGGTCGCCGGTCTTGTTGGCCTTGAGCAACTGGTCGGCGTATTCGGCCGGGTAGATCGAGGAGAAGGCCATGGCGATGTCGGCCAGGAATGGCGCTTCACGGCGGGTCAGGGTGAACTTGACCGTATGCTCGTCGACTTTCTCGACGCTTTTCAACAGCTCTTTGAAACCCATGCTTTCAAAGTAGGGGAAGCCCACGCTCGACAGTTTGTGCCACGGATGATTCGGGTCCAGCTGGCGCTGGAAGCTCCAGACCACATCGTCGGCGTTCATGTCACGGGTTGGCTTGAAGTATTCGGTGGTGTGGAACTTGACGCCTTTGCGCAGGTGGAAGGTGTACGTCAGGCCATCGTCGCTGATGTCCCAGGATTCGGCCAGGGCCGGAATCACTTCGGTGGTGCCAGGCTTGAAATCGGCCAGGCGATTGAAAATGGTTTCCGCCACGGCGTCGGCAGTGACTGCAGTCGTGTACTGGACCATGTCGAAGCCTTCCGGGCTGGCTTCTGTACAAACCACCAAGGGTTTGGCCGTGGCGCCAACGGCGACACTCAGCAGCGCAGCGGCGAGGGCTGCGCGTAGGGGGATCATGTTCATCGTCATATCCTCTGCAATCGGTGAAACGGCAAAAGCCGGACGGCCGACCTCGTGAGTCGACCGTCCGGCGCAGGGTTTACAGAATGTTGAACGGGATGGTGGTGACCAGGCGGAACTCATTGATGTTGCCGTCGGCCTGATGTTCGCTGGCGCGGTGGGTCGTGTAGGTGGCACGAATCGCGGTGGCCTTGAGCGGGCCGCTCTGCACGGCATAAGACGCGCCGACGCCGTATTCGTAGTGACTTTCACCGTCCATCAGGCTCAGGTCGCCGCGCTGGGCACCTGGGTCGGTATAGGCCGTGCCCTTGTAATGAGTACCGTCAATACCCCAGCCGCGTGCTTGGTAGATATTGAACTTCAGACCTGGCACGCCGTACTCGGCCATGTTGATGCCATAGGCAATCTGGAACGACTTCTCATTCGGGCTGTTGAAGTCCGACAGCAGGGAGTTGGCCAGGTAGATGCCGTTGGTTTCGTGCAGGTAGTCGAAGTATTCGTCACCGTTCACTTCCTGATAGGAGAACGTCAGGCTGTGGGCTTGGTGCGTAAGACCGAACGACAGGGAGTAGGTATCGTTGTCGATATCCCCCATCAGCTTTTTGCCTTCATCGACGGTCTTGTAGTAGTTCAGGCTTGTGGTCAGGCTCACTACCTGGCTGTCACCCAACTCGTGGGTGGCGCCGAAGTAGTACTGGTTCCAGAAGTCTTCGACATTGGCCCCATACAGGCTGGTTTTGAGGCTCTTGAACGGCTGGTAGTTCACCCCCCCCATGTAGACCTTATCGGTTTCCACGCCGGTGGCGGAATATTCGCTGCGGAATTTCGACAGGCTCTGTTCGGTTCGTGGCGAAACACGGTCGAATCCGGCGACATCGAATGACAGGTTGTTGAATTCTTCGCTGTGCAGGCTGATGCCTTCAAAGCTGGAAGGCAATGGACGGTTACCGATAACGTCGACAATAGGCGTGCTGAAGTTCTGGCGGCCGGCGGTCAACGTGGTGTTCGATACACGGAACTTGACGTTGGCCAGACCCAGTTTGCTCCACTGGTCTACGGCATCGCCGTTGGAGTCTGCCAGGGTACGGTTCGAACCACCGGCAATGTGCTTGCGATCACGGTCCAGCACGATTGCGTTGTAGGCGGCCACTTCCGTGCTGACACCTACGGTACCTTGGGTAAAGCCGGAGGTGTAGTTGACGATGGTGCCCTGCACCCAGTTGATGCGACGGGAAATCGGGGTCCGGGGCACGGAAGGATCATTTTTGACGCTGTTTGGCTTGTAGCTGAACCGGTCGTCCCGGCGACGCAACTCATTGGCGTACCAGTTGCGGGTCGTACCGCTCAGGCTTTGCCCATCAATGAAACCTTTAGCTTCGCTTTGGGCGCTGCTGCCAGCCAGAGTGGTAGGTACGAACTCCTGACTTACAGATTCAGCGTAGGCGCTGGCCGTAACGCTGCTGATGGCCAGGGCCAGTAACGCGGTGCTGCTCAATTTCATGGGTAACGCTCCTTTTTCTTTCTTAATTAACGCCGGTCTTTTTTGGTGATACGGCTATCGGTTTTGCTGCTGAATACAGTTCGCAAACGTTTGCAGAAGGCCTGATCGGCGAATTACGGCAAGACGTCTGCGTAAGGCCCCCAAGGGGGCCTCGCTGTAGGACTAATCGGTTATGGGTTCAGGCTGACGCCCGAGAACACGTTGCGACCGAAGGGGCTGACCTTGAATCCTTCGACTTTGGCGCTCAGCGGCTGGTTGACCGTCGAGTGGGCAACAGGGGTGATCGGCACTTGCTGCTTGAGCAACTGCTGGGCCTGTTTGTAGAGCACGGTGCGCTGGTCGCGGTCGGTGACGACCTTGGCCTGTTTGATCAGCTTGTCGTAATCCTGGTCGCACCACATGGAGTAGTTGTTGCCGCCAATGGCGTCACAGCTGTACAGCGTGCCCAGCCAGTTGTCCGGGTCACCGTTGTCGCCGGTCCAGCCGATCAGGCTGATGTCGTGCTCACCGTTCTTGGTGCGCTTGATGTACTCGCCCCATTCGTAGCTGACGATCTTCACCTTCAAGCCGATCTTCGCCCAGTCGGCCTGGAGCATCTCGGCCATCAGCTTGGCATTGGGGTTATACGGGCGTTGCACGGGCATGGCCCATAGGGTGATTTCGGTGCCTTCCTTGACCCCAGCGGCCTTGAGCAACTCCTTGGCTTTTTCCGGGTTGTAGGCGGCGTCCTTGATCGTGTCGTCGTAGGACCACTGGGTCGGTGGCATGGCGTTGACCGCCAATTGCCCTGCGCCCTGGTACACGGCGTTGAGGATGGCCTGCTTGTTCACCGCCATGTCCAACGCGCGGCGCACTTCGACCTGGTCGAACGGCTTGTGGCGAGTGTTATAAGCGATGTAGCCAAGGTTGAAACCGGGCTTTTCGATCAACTGCAGCTTGGGATCGTTCTTCAAGGCCGGCACATCGGCCGGACGTGGATGCAGGGTGACCTGGCATTCGTTGGCCTTGAGCTTCTGCACCCGCACCGAGGCGTCGGTGTTGATCGAGAAGATCAGGTTCTTCAGCTTGACCCGTTCCGGCGCCCAATAGTGCGGGTTGGCGACGTAACGGATATTGGAATCTTTCTGGTAGCTCTTGAACTCGAACGGGCCGGTGCCGATGGGCTTCTGGTTGATGTCGCTCGGCTTGCCATTCTTGAGCAACTGCTCGGCGTACTCGGCCGAGAGGATCGCGGCGAAGCTCATGGCGATGTTCTGGATGAAGGCTGCATCGACACTGTTGAGCGTCATGACCACGGTCAGCGGTCCGGTCTTCTCCACCTTGGCGATGTTCTTGTTCAGGCTCATGCCATTGAAGTAGGGGAATTCGGTGGGGTAGGCCTTGCGAAATGGATGCTGCGGGTCAAGCATGCGGTTGAAGGTGAACAGCACGTCGTCGGCGTTGAAGTCCCGGGTCGGCTTGAAGTAGTCGGTGCTATGGAATTTCACGCCTTCGCGCAGGTGGAACGTGTATTTCAGGCCGTCTTCGGAAATATCCCAACTCGTCGCAAGGCCCGGTACGACATTGGTCGCGCCCTTTTCAAACTCGGCCAGGCGGTTGTACAGCGGCTCGGCGGCATCGTTGTCGGTGGCGGTGGTGTATTGCGCCGTGTCGAAACCGGCGGGGCTGCCTTCGGAGCAGAACACCAGGCTACCGCCGGCGGCGGCCTGGGCCACGGATGTCGCGGCCAGCAGGCCGGTACTCAGCAATGTAGATAAAACCAGGGTATGGCGCATGACGCTCCCTCTTTTGTTCGGGGTGTTTGACAGTGAACCGGCGTCCATCCGGGGACAGGTCCGGGGCACTGAGCTCATTCCATTGCATACAGCGATGCCGCAGGGTCGGCAGGTCTGCCGGGTCCCAACGGTAGGAGCCGTGGGTCTGGCAGTAAATGCGTAACGCCTGAAAGACTTGTGAGAAAGGGCGGTACGTCCTCAACCAGCTGCCGCGCTGCGCAGATGTTTTGGACTTAGGCGATTTCCTGGGTCTTGGCAGATAAAACAACGGCGCCGTCAGGAGACGCCGCCGTTGAACACCTTATTTGCTGACGCTGACACCGTAGAAGGAGTTCAAGCCGAATGGGCTGATCTTGAAGTCCTGCACATTGGTGCGCATGGGTTGGAACACCGTCGAGTGAGCGATAGGTGTCATCGGCACGGCATCCTTGAGGATGTGTTGCGCCTGCTTGTACAGCTCGGTGCGCTTGGACTGGTCCGAAGTGCGCTTGGCCTGCTTGACGATGTCGTCGAACTTCTTGTCGCACCACTTGGAGAAGTTGTTGCCCTGCAGCGAGTCGCAACCGAACAGCACGTTGAGCCAGTTGTCCGGGTCACCGTTATCGCCGCTCCAGCCGATCAGCATCGCGCCGTTCTCGCCGCCCTTGGAACGCTTGATGTACTCGCCCCACTCGTAGGTGACGATCTTGGCCTTGATGCCGATCTTGGCCCAGTCGGACTGCAGCATTTCAGCCATCAGCTTGGCGTTGGGGTTGTACGGACGCTGCACCGGCATCGCCCACAGGGTGATTTCGGTACCTTCCTTGATGCCCGCTTCCTTGAGCAACTGCTTGGCTTTCTCAGGATTGTACGGCGCATCCTTGATGGTGGTGTCATAGGACCACTGGGTCGGCGGCATGGCGTTGACCGCCAGTTGGCCGGCGCCCTGGTATACCGAGTCGATGATCTGCTGCTTGTTGACAGCCATGTCCAGTGCCTGACGCACTTTCAACTGGGCCATCGGGTTGGGCTGGTCGCTGCCCTTGATCTTGTCCATCACGTTGTAGGCGATGTAGCCCAGGTTGAAGCCTGGCTGGTCCGGCATCTTCAGGTTCTTGTCTTCACGGATGGCCTGCAAGTCGGCAGGGCGCGGGAAGAGGGTGATCTGGCATTCGTTCTTCTTCAGCTTCTGGATACGCACCGACGGGTCGGTGGTGATGGCGAAGATCAGGTTGTCGATCTTCACGTCTTCCGGAAGCCAGTAGTCCTTGTTGCCGGTGAAGCGGATGTTCGAGTCTTTCTGGTAGCTCTTGAACACGAACGGACCGGTGCCGATCGGCTTCTGGTTGATATCGGAAGGCTTGCCTTCCTTGAGCAACTGGGCGGCGTATTCGGCGGACTGGATGGACGCGAAGTGCATCGCCATGTTCTGGATGAACGCGGCATCGACAGCGTTGAGGGTGAACTTGACGGTCTTGTCGTCGAGCTTCTCGACCTTGGCGATGTTGGTGTCCATGCCCATGTCGGTGAAGTACGGGAATTCGGTCGGGTACGCCTTACGGAACGGATCGTCCTTGTTGATCATGCGGTTGAATGTGAACAGCACGTCGTCGGCGTTGAAGGTACGGGTCGGCTTGAAGTACGGGGTCGTATGGAACTTGACACCATCGCGCAGATGGAAGGTGTAGGTGAGACCGTCTTCGGAAATGTCCCACTTGGTCGCCAGGCCCGGGATCACGGCGGTGCCGCCACGCTCGAACTGGGTCAGACGGTTGAAGATGGTCTCGGCTGAGGCGTCGAAGTCGGTTCCGGTGGTGTATTGACCCGGGTCGAAGCCAGCCGGGCTGCCTTCGGAGCAGAACACCAGGTTAGTCGCAGCGGAGGCGAAGGGTGCGCTGGCTAATAAGCTTGCGCCGACTAAAAACGGAATGACCGCGTGTTTAAGCATGTTGGCCTCATGATTTGTTGTCATTTTTGGATTTGAGGGCGACCTCGTGAGTCGTCCTGCGGATACTTATGCAGGCCCCATACCCAATGCAAGATCCAGAGCGGTTCCAAATCTGAAACAGTGGCACGAACGTACCTTAATGTCGCATCTGTGTAAGTTCTGACGCAGTTGATCGTTTGCGCCGGCTTTTTTGGTGCAAACGATGCTTTGAATCGGTGCGCGTCGGAGGTGTCGCGCACCGGGTTGGGGCGGGTTTTACTGCTGCAAACCCACGCCGTAGAAGGGGGTAAGGCCAAACGGGCTGAGTTTGAAATCCACGACTTTCTTGTTTATTGGCTGGAACACCGTGGAGTTGGCAATCGGCGTAATCGGCACCTGTTGCTTGAGAATCCGTTGCGCCTGCCGGTACAGATCGATTCTCTGCTGGCGGTCGGTCGAGACCTTGGCTTGCTGGATCAGCTTGTCGTAGGCTGGGTCGCACCACTTCGCGTAGTTGCTGCCTTTGACCGCCGCGCAACTGTAGAGCACGCCAAGCCAGTTGTCGGGGTCGCCGTTGTCGCCGGTCCAGCCGTAGATCATCGCGTCGTGCTCGCCATTCTTGGCGCGCTTGATGTACTCCCCCCACTCATAGCTGACGATGTTGGCCTTGATGCCGATTTTCGCCCAGTCCTGCTGGATCATTTGCGCCGACATCCGCGCGTTGGGGTTGGAGGCGCGTTGCACCGTCATTGCCCATAAATTGATGGTGGTACCTGGCGCCACCCCGGCTTCCTTGAGTAGCGCCTTGGCCTTGGTCACGTCGTGGGGCGCATCCTTGATGGCCGGGTCGAATGACCACTGGGCCGGTGGCAGGGCGTTCTGGGCCAGTTGTCCGGCGCTCTGGTACACCGCTTTGATGATCGCCGGTTTATCGATGGCCATGTCCAGCGCCTGGCGGACCTTGAGCTGGTCCAGGGGCGGGTGCGTGACGTTGTAGGCGAGGAAACCCAGGTTGAAGCCGGGTTGCCTGAGCACCTGCAGGTTGGGGTCCTTTTCCATTACCTCGATGTCGGCCGGACGCGGGTAGCCGCTGACCTGGCATTCGTTGCGCTTGAGCTTTTGCAGGCGCACGGCGGCGTCGGGGGTGATGGAAAAGATCAGGTTATCGATTCTCACGTCCTCGGGTTTCCAGTAGGCCGTGTTGGCGGCGTAGCGGATCTGCGAGTCCTTCTGGTAACGCTTGAACACGAACGGGCCGGTGCCGACGGGTTTCTGATTGAGATCGCCGGCCTTGCCTTCCTTCAACAACTGCGCCGCGTATTCGGCGGACTGCACGGAGGCGAAACTCATCGCCAGGTTCTGCACGAACGCGGCGTCGACGTTGTTCAGGTTGAAGCGCACGGTGTGCTCGTCGACTTTTTCGACGTTCTTGATCGTGGTGTTCAGGCCCATGTCGGTGAAGTAGGGCGACTCGGTCGGGTAGGCCTGGCGGAACGGCTGTTGCGGATCGAGCAGGCGCTGGAAGGTGAACACCACGTCGTCGGCGTTGAAGTCGCGGGTGGGGGTGAAATAGTCGGTGGTGTGGAACTTCACACCGCCGCGCAGATGGAAGGTGTAGACCAGGCCATCGGCGGAGACGTCCCAGCTCGTCGCCAACCCCGGTTCGACTTCGGTGCCGCCGCGCTTGAACTGGGTGAGGCGATTGAAGACGGTTTCGGCCGAGGCGTCGAAGTCGGTGCCACTGGTGTACTGGCTGGGGTCGAACCCAGCGGGGCTGGCTTCGGAGCAGTAGACCAGGGTAGTGGCGGCCTGGGCCAGCGGGGCGCAGCCGATCAGGGCGAGGGTGAGCAGCAATGGTTGGAAAGTGGTTCTGTCCATGAAATCCCTTGGGGCGTGGTGACGGTTTTCATGGAGAGTAGCTGTGTAGTGGGGATGGTTGGAAATATCCAAAAGTGAGGGGGACCCCTGGCTTTGGGCATAGCCGCAGGTTGGATGCTGTCCTGTGGCGAGGGAGCTCGCTCCCGCTGGGCTGCGAAGCGGCCCCAAAAGCAGCGACGCTGCCTGTCTGACACGCCGAGGTGTCAGCTTCGGGTCTGCTTCGCAGCCCAGCGGGAGCAAGCTCCCTCGCCACGGTGTTGCGGTAGGGCTGGAGGCAGCGCGAATCATTCAGGTGCATCGGAAGGATCTTCTGGACCGAAGGGAAATTTTAGGGTTGCCCCTCGGAAGTGGGCTCCCTAACCTTTTGCCTGTCGCTGCGAACCAGTGACCAGGAGTGGAAACCTGAAATTAGTAGGTCGTAAGCCTCACGACCATAACGGCAAGTGATGGCTCCAATTTCATCGGGAGCATGCACATGAATGAAGGAAAGGCCGAACCAAACTTCAATAGAACCCATCCGCTATCAGACTTCGACGCCGTCGAAGATTTACTCAAGGACCGCGCCGCCGCCGAGCGTGCCTTGGGCCACTACCTCAAACCCAAGTCGCCAGAGCCACCCACCGATCCGCGCATCGACAGCCTGTTCTCCGTGACCGCCAAAGCGGACGCCGACACGCTATTGACCAGCACCTGCGAAACCCTGGCCTCGGTAAAGGCCATGGCCGAGGATCTGGCCTTCGAGGTGGATGGCACGCGCCGTAGTGTGGCGCTGGGGATTCATCAGTTGGTGGAGTTGTGTCAGTTGCTGGTGGACAAGGCGCTGGATCAGCTTGAAGTGCCGGCCAGTTCGGTCGAGGTGTAGCACGGACGGCCCTTGTGGCGAGGGAGCTTGCTCCCGCTGGGCTGCGAAGCAGCCCCAAAAGCAGCCACTCAGTTCATCTGACACACCGAGGTGTCAGGTTCGGGGTCTGCTGCGCAGCCCAGCGGGAGCAAGCTCCCTCGCCACAAGGACAGGGTTCAGCCAGTAGAGAAAACTGGCTGAGTACTCCTTACATCACTGCATCAACACCTCAATCGCCCCATCCGCCGTCATGCTCACCTTGCTGGTGCCCGCTTCCACTTCAGGTGTGACGGACTCGGCATCCATGGCCCCGGCCTTCATCATCATCGGTGCGCGCAGGTAGGGCTGCGGATAACCGTTGGTGTTGAGGTTCAGGTTGACGATTTTGTAGCCCTTGCCACCCAGGGCTTCGGTGGCCAGTTGGGCGCGGGCCTTGAAGGCGTTGACGGCGTCCTTGAGCAGGGCGTCTTCGCTGCTCTGGCGGGTGGCGGTGGAGATGGCGAAGTCCATGCCGCCCATTTTCATGTCGGTCAACAGTTCGCCAGTGAGTTTGGACAGGGCGGCGAAGTCGGCGCTTTCCAGGCGTAGTTCGGCGCGTTCGCGCCAGCCGGTGATTTTCTGGCCCTTGCTGTCGTAGATCGGATAGCTGTTGCGGCTGCCCTGGCGCAGGGTGATGTCCTTGACCTGCTTGGCCTGGCCGATGGCTTTGTTCAGCCTGGTGCTGACGGCGGCGGCGAGTTTGGCCGGGTCGGTGTTTTGTTCTTCGGTGTAGAGCGTGACGATCATCAGGTCACGGGCCACTTCCTGGCTGGCTTCGGCGCGCAGGGAAATCTGGTTGTAGTGCAGTTCATCGGCGGCCAGGGCCGGCAGGCTGGCGACGGTGCCGAGGCTGAGGGCGAGGAGGGCGGCGGGGCGACTGAACGTGTGCATGAAAGCTCCTTGGGATGATGTGCAGGGGTAAGGTCCGGGCCTGCGTGAACGATAAGACTCTAGCGTTTGTGGTGTGGTTCGCCCAGTTACAACTTCTATACAGATGCATGAGGCCAATGAAGATCCCCTCGCCACAAGGTGATAGGCAGCGTTCAGAGGCTGTGGCGCTTTGCCGCATAGCTGCCTCTGCAACCCGCGCCTTGGTTATACTCCGTGCGATTCGCCTGGAGCACTCATCAGGAGAGCTCATGCTCGCCCCTTTGCAAATGACTTCCGCCTCACGCCAGAATCTCTGGCGGCTGACGTTCATCCGTATCCTGGTCCTTGCGGCCCAGGCCGGGTCCGTGGGGCTCGCCTATTGGTTCCAGCTGTTGCCGCTGCCCTGGCTGCAACTGGCGATTACCCTGGTGTGCGCCTCGGTGTTGTGTGCGCTGACGGCCATTCGGCTGCGCGCCTCGTGGCCGGTGACGGAGCTGGAGTACGCGGTGCAACTGGCCTGCGACTTGTTTATCCACAGTGCTTTGCTGTATTTCTCTGGCGGTTCGACCAACCCTTTCGTGTCTTATTACCTGGTGCCGCTGACCATTGCCGCAGTGACATTGCCGTGGCGTTATTCGCTGATTCTTTCCGGTATCGCCCTGGCGCTGTACACCCTGTTGCTGGCGCGGTTCTATCCCCTGGAAACTTTCCCGATCGCCCGGGAAAACTTGCAGATCTACGGTATGTGGCTGAGTTTCGCCCTGGCCGCGGCGGTCATCACGTTTTTCGCCGCGCGCATGGCCGAGGAGCTTCGTCGCCAGGAGGAGCTGCGGGCGATCCGTCGTGAAGAAGGCCTGCGGGACGAACAACTGCTGGCCGTGGCTACCCAGGCCGCCGGCGCCGCCCATGAGCTGGGCACACCGCTGGCGACCATGAGCGTGCTGCTCAAGGAGATGCAACAGGATCATCCCGACCCGCTGTTGCAGGACGACCTCAGTGTGCTGCAGGATCAGGTCAAGCTCTGCAAGGAGACCCTGCAATACCTGGTGCGCGCCGCCGAGGCCAACCGCCGGCTGGCGATCGACATGCAGGACGTCACCGACTGGCTCGACGAAGCCCTCAATCGCTGGCACCTGATGCGCCCGGAGGCCAGTTATCGCTTTCGGTGCCTGGGCTACGGCCCCGTGCCGCGCATGGCGCCGCCACCGGACTTGACCCAGGCGTTGCTGAACCTGTTGAACAACGCTGCCGATGCCTGCCCCGAAGGCATGGAGGTGGCGCTGGACTGGAATGCCTACGAATTGATCATCAGCATTCGCGACCACGGTGCCGGTGTGCCGCTGGCCATCGCCGAGCAGATCGGCAAGCCGTTCTATACCACCAAGGGCAAAGGCCTGGGCCTGGGCCTGTTTTTGAGCAAGGCGAGCGTGACACGCGCTGGCGGCTCGGTGAAACTCTACCCCCATGAGAGCGGCGGTACGCTCACCGAGCTGCGCCTGCCCCATGCCGACCGAGGAGACGAACATGAGTGACGAGATCCAAGTCGATGGCGAAGAACTGCCGCACCTGTTGCTGGTGGATGATGACGCCACGTTTACCCGCGTCATGGCCCGGGCGATGTCCCGTCGCGGTTTTCGCGTGAGCACCGCCGGCTCCGCCGAGGAGGGCCTGACCATCGCCCAGGCCGACCTGCCGGACTATGCTGCCCTGGACCTGAAGATGGACGGCGACTCGGGCCTGGTGCTGCTGCCCAAGCTGTTGGAGCTGGACCCGGAGATGCGTGTGGTGATCCTCACCGGTTATTCGAGCATCGCCACGGCGGTCGAAGCCATCAAGCGCGGCGCCTGCAATTACCTGTGCAAACCGGCGGATGCCGATGACGTGCTGGCCGCGCTGCTGTCCGAGCACGCCGACCTCGACACCCTGGTACCGGAAAACCCCATGTCGGTGGATCGCCTGCAATGGGAGCACATCCAGCGGGTGCTGACCGAACATGAGGGCAACATTTCCGCCACCGCCCGCGCACTGGGCATGCACCGGCGCACCTTGCAGCGCAAATTGCAGAAGCGGCCCGTGCGTCGCTGAACCTGTGCTGAACGGATGTGGTCCACCCCCTCGCGGCACATCGGGCCGTTGCTCTATGATCGGCCCGAATCTTTCTCTTTATTGAGCTTTAACCATGAATCAGAACGCTGAATATTCCGCGGTCAACGATGCAGTGCGCGGGCAGTTTTTCCGCCGTGTCTGGCATATGACCACGCCTTACTGGCGCAGTGAGGAGAAGGGCAAGGCCTGGACGCTGTTGATCGCCGTCATCGCGCTGTCGCTGTTCAGCGTGGCGATTTCGGTGTGGATCAACAGTTGGTACAAGGATTTCTACAACGCCCTGCAAGAAAAGAACAGCGCGGCGTTCTGGCAGTTGATCCTGTACTTCTGCGGCATCGCCGCGGTGGCAATCCTGGGAGCGGTGTACCGCTTGTACCTCACGCAGATGCTCACCATCCGCTGGCGGGCCTGGTTGACCGAGCAGCATTTTGCCCGTTGGCTCGACAACAAGAATTACTACCAGCTGGAGCAGGGGGGCTACACCGACAACCCGGACCAGCGGATTTCCGAAGACCTCAACAGCTTCACCAGCAATACCTTGGGCCTGGGGCTGGGCTTGCTGCGCAACGTGGTCAGCCTGGTGTCGTTCTCGATCATTCTGTGGGGGGTGTCGGGCAGCATCGAGGTGTTCGGCTATACCATTCCCGGTTATATGTTCTGGTGCGCGTTGGTGTACGCGGCGGTGGGCAGTTGGCTGACGCACCTGATCGGCCGTCGCCTGATCGGCCTGAACAACAACCAGCAGCGCTTCGAAGCCGACCTGCGCTTTTCCATGGTGCGAGTGCGCGAGAATGCCGAAAGCATTGCGCTGTACAACGGCGAACCCAACGAAAACCGGCGCTTGAGCGGTCGTTTCGGACTGGTCTGGCATAACTTCTGGGACATCATGCGGGTATCCAAGCGCCTGACGTTCTTCACCTCCGGCTACAGCCAGATCGCGATCATCTTCCCGTTCATGGTGGCGGCGCCGCGTTACTTCGCCGGCAAGATCCAGCTGGGCGAACTCATGCAGATCAACTCGGCGTTCGGTAACGTGCAGGAGAGTTTCAGCTGGTTCATCAGTGCTTATACCGACCTGGCCGCATGGCGCGCCACCTGCGATCGTCTGCTGAGTTTCCGCCAGGCCATGAGCGACAACGAAGAGCGCGTACCGGCCATCGGCGTGGAGAACCAGGGCAGCCTGTTGAGCGTGCAGCACCTGGGGCTGGATGTGGCCGACGGTCGGCATCTGCTCAGCAACGCCGACATGACCATCGAGCCGGGCGAGCGGGTGATGCTCAGCGGCCGTTCCGGTAGTGGCAAATCCACGTTGTTCCGGGCGATGGGGCACTTGTGGTCCAGAGGCCGCGGACGCATTGTGCTGCCGGCGGCACGTTATCTGTTCCTGCCGCAGAAACCTTATCTGCCGATTGGCAGCCTGCGGGAAGTGCTGAGTTATCCACAGCCTGGCGATATCTACCCCAACGAACGTTATGCACAGGTACTCGAGACCTGCCGTCTGCCGCACCTGATCGCGCGCCTGGATGAAAGCAACCACTGGCAGCGCATGCTCTCCCCCGGCGAGCAACAGCGCCTGGCCTTTGCCCGCGCGTTGCTCTATGCACCGCAATGGTTGTACATGGATGAAGCCACCTCGGCGATGGACGAAGAGGATGAGGGCACGCTGTACCAGGCGCTCATCGATCAGTTGCCGGGGTTGAGCATCGTCAGCGTCGGCCACCGAAGCAGTTTGAAACGGTTCCATCCGCGACATGTACGTATCGAAAATGGCCAACTGCTGGAGCGGGCTGAAGTCACCTGATGGCCAGTTGTGCAGTATTGTGGCGAGGGGGGGCAGCGAAACGTCGCACCGCCCCGCTGGGCTGCGCAGCAGACCTTGTCCTGCCAGCAAAAGCCGATGTGGATTGATGGTTGTATTTGATGGGGCGCTCCGCGCCCAACGGGGATAAATTCCCTCGCCACAACCAGCAATCCCTGAGAAGGCCGGCAGGGAACACAGTGATCATACAACCGCGTTACGCTATGATGATGCGTATTCAATCGCTTGCCGAGAAAGAGTCCCATGGAAAAACCGATCGACGTACCGCGCTTTCCCCGTAAGCGCCGCAGCCTGGCGCAGGAGTTGGTGACGGTGTTGACCGAGCAGATCCGTGACGGCCTGCTCAAGCGAGGCGACAAGTTGCCCACCGAGTCGGCGATCATGGAAGCCCATGGCGTCAGCCGCACCGTGGTACGCGAAGCGATTTCCCGCTTGCAGGCGGCCGGCCAGGTGGAAACCCGCCACGGCATCGGCACATTCGTGCTGGACACGCCCAGCCCGAGCGGTTTTCGGATCGACCCGGCCACGGTAGTCACCTTGCGCGATGTGCTGGCGATTCTGGAGTTGCGCATCAGCCTGGAAGTGGAGTCCGCCGGGCTCGCAGCCCAGCGCCGCAGCGACGAGCAACTGGCAGCGATGCGCGCCGCCCTTGACGCACTGAACGAAAGTGCCGCTCACGCCACCGATGCGGTGGCCTCGGACTTCGCTTTCCATCTGGAAATCGCCCTGTCCACGGGCAACCGCTATTTCACCGACATCATGACCCACCTGGGCACCAGCATCATCCCGCGCACCCGGGTGAATTCGGCTCGCCTGGCCCATGACGACCAGCAACACTACATGGACCGCCTGAGCCGCGAGCACGAGGAAATCTACGAGGCCATCGCCCGCCAGGACTCCGACGCCGCCCGTGCGGCCATGCGTCTGCACCTGACCAACAGCCGCGAGCGGCTGCGCCAGGCCCATGAAGAAGCGCAAGCGCACGGCTGATCCCCGAGAACCCCTGTGGCGAGGGGATTTAGCGAAACGTTGTTGCACCGCCCCGTTGGGCTGCGTAGCGGCCCCAAAAGTAGCGATGCCGTCCCTCTGACGCACCGAGGTGTCAGGGTTGGGTCTGCTGCGCAGCCCAGCGGGGATAAATCCCCTCGCCACAGGGTGGTCTACGTCCATGGCGACGTACCAGCAGCATGAGCTGGAGAACCTTACTTGACCTTCAAGCGAACCGGCGCCGAAACCATCTCATCGCCATAGTCATCGGACTCGCTGAAATACCGATAGCGCAGTTCGACCACCTGGCCACGATACTTTTCCAGCCTGGCCTTGGGCACGGTCAGTTCCAGTTCGGTGAGTTTCTGGGCGTTGCCCTCGTCGTCATAGGTGGCCAGGGACTTTCGATCGACCCATTCAACGGGCTCCGAGCCGAGTAGCGGGGCGACTTCCCACTCGTATCCGATCTTGTCCAGGTCCGGGATTGTGAATTTCAACCCGCCCTCCAGTCCCGCCAGATCGATGGTGACTTCGTCTGTGTCCGGGAACCGGACGAGAACAGGCTTTTTATAGGTGCTCATAGTGTCACTCCTTGAGGGATCGACCGTGCGGTCAGGCTTTTTTAGGGCAAAGCCTGACGAGGTAAAACTGTCAAAGTCGACAGTGCGGATGAACGGCTCGCCGGACTTTTTCCCCCTCGATGACGAAATGCAGTTGACGTTCGTATTTTAAGTTGTACGATGACCTACAACTTCTGGCCGAAGCTTATCTCTCTCAAACACAATTTTGCGTCCCAGGGTGTTCGAATAATGAATCCACAAGAACTGAAGTCCATCCTCTCGTCTGGCCTGCTGTCGTTCCCGGTCACCGATTTCACTGCTCAAGGCGATTTCAATCGCGACAGCTACATCAAGCGCCTCGAGTGGCTGGCTCCGTACGGTGCCTCGGCCCTGTTCGCAGCCGGTGGTACGGGGGAGTTTTTCTCCCTGGCCGCCAGCGAGTATTCCCAGGTCATCAAGACGGCTGTCGACACCTGTGCCTCCAGCGTGCCAATCCTCGCCGGTGTCGGCGGTGCGACGCGCCAGGCTATCGAATACGCCCAAGAGGCCGAGCGCCTGGGTGCCAAAGGCCTCTTGCTGTTGCCGCACTACCTGACCGAAGCCAGCCAGGACGGCGTTGCCGCCCACGTTGAAGCCGTGTGCAAATCGGTGAAGATCGGCGTGGTGGTCTACAACCGCAACGTCTGCCGCCTGAACGCCGTGCTGCTCGAACAACTGGCCGAGCGTTGCCCGAACCTGATCGGCTACAAGGATGGCCTGGGCGATATCGAGTTGATGGTGTCGATCCGTCGTCGCCTCGGCGATCGCTTCAGCTACCTGGGTGGCCTGCCGACCGCTGAAGTCTACGCTGCGGCCTACAAGGCCCTGGGCGTGCCGGTCTATTCCTCGGCGGTGTTCAACTTCATCCCGAAAACCGCGATGGACTTCTACAACGCCATCGCCCGCGACGATCACGCCACTGTTGGCAAGATCATCGATGACTTCTTCCTGCCGTACCTGGATATCCGCAACCGCAAGGCCGGTTATGCCGTGAGCATCGTCAAGGCGGGCGCGAAGATCGTCGGCTACGACGCCGGTCCCGTGCGCACGCCGCTGACCGATCTGCTGCCGGACGAATATGAAGCCCTGGCCGCGCTGATCGACAAGCAAGGCAAGCAGTAACAGACCCGACGAGCCGCTGAGCAATCAGCGGCTCGTTCCCATGCTCAGCGTGGGAGCGACCTCGGAACCAGACAGGCTATTTGTAAGGAGAAGCATCCGTGGCAGATGCAAAGCGTTTCGATAACTACATCAATGGTCAGTGGGTGGCCGGTGCTGACTATTGCACCAACATCAACCCGTCTGATCTGTCCGATGTCATCGGCGAGTACGCCAAGGCTGACGCAGCGCAAGTCAATGCCGCCATCGAAGCCGCCCGCGCCGCGTTCCCGGCCTGGTCGACTTCGGGCATCCAGGCTCGTCACGACGCGCTGGACAAGGTCGGCAGCGAAATCCTCGCCCGTCGCGAAGAGCTCGGCCAACTGCTGGCCCGGGAAGAGGGCAAGACCCTGCCCGAAGCCATCGGCGAAGTGACCCGCGCCGGCAACATTTTCAAGTTCTTCGCCGGTGAATGCCTGCGCCTGTCCGGCGACTATGTGCCGTCGGTGCGTCCGGGCGTCAACGTCGAAGTGACCCGTGAAGCCCTGGGTGTGGTTGGCCTGATCACGCCGTGGAACTTTCCCATCGCCATCCCTGCGTGGAAAATTGCCCCGGCCCTGGCCTACGGCAACTGCGTGGTGATCAAGCCTGCCGAGCTGGTACCGGGTTGCGCCTGGGCCTTGGCGGAAATCATTTCCCGCGCCGGTTTCCCGGCCGGTGTGTTCAACCTGGTGATGGGCAGCGGCCGCGTGGTCGGTGACCTCCTGGTCAACAGCCCGAAGGTCGATGGCATCAGCTTCACCGGTTCCGTGGGCGTGGGCCGGCAGATCGCTGTCAGCTGCGTGTCGCGCCAGGCCAAGGTGCAGTTGGAAATGGGCGGCAAGAACCCACAGATCATCCTCGATGACGCCGACCTCAAGCAGGCTGTCGAACTGGCGGTGCAGAGTGCGTTCTACTCCACCGGCCAACGCTGCACGGCCTCGAGCCGCCTGATCGTCACCGCCGGTATCCACGACAAGTTCGTCGCGGCCATGGCCGAGCGCATGCAATCGATCAAGGTCGGTCATGCCCTGAAGGCGGGTACGGACATCGGCCCGGTGGTTTCCGAGGCCCAGCTCAACCAGGACCTGAAGTACATCGACATTGGCCAGAGCGAAGGTGCGCGGCTGGTCAGCGGTGGTGGCCTGGTGACCTGCGACACCGAAGGCTATTTCCTGGCGCCGACCCTGTTCGCCGACAGTGAAGCGGCAATGCGCATCAGCCGTGAAGAAATTTTCGGCCCGGTGGCCAACGTTGTGCGCGTGGCTGACTACGAGGCGGCGCTGGCGATGGCCAATGACACCGAGTTCGGTCTGTCCGCCGGTATCGCCACCACGTCGTTGAAGTATGCCAACCACTTCAAGCGCCATTCCCAGGCGGGCATGGTGATGGTCAACCTGCCAACCGCCGGCGTGGATTACCACGTGCCGTTCGGCGGACGCAAAGGTTCGTCCTATGGTTCGCGCGAGCAAGGTCGCTACGCGCAGGAGTTCTACACCGTGGTGAAGACCTCTTACATCGGTTCGTAACACGCAACACCGGTCGGCGTCGAAACCGGCGCCGACCGCACAAATTGATTTCCCGTATAAAAATAAATAGTGGAAGTAGATTACATGCAAGAAACCAAGCCGACCCGCGTCCGCTATTTGATCCTGCTCATGCTGTTTCTGGTGACGACGATCAACTATGCCGACCGCGCAACTATCGCCATCGCAGGCTCCAGCTTGCAGAAAGACCTCGGCATTGACGCCGTTACCCTTGGTTATATTTTCTCCGCTTTTGGTTGGGCCTACGTAGCCGGGCAGATTCCCGGTGGTTGGCTGCTCGACCGTTTCGGCTCGAAAAAAATCTATGCCCTGAGCATTTTTACCTGGTCGTTTTTCACCGTGCTGCAGGGCTATGTCGGTGAATTCGGCATGTCGACGGCCGTGGTTGCGCTGTTCATGCTGCGCTTTCTGGTCGGGCTGGCCGAAGCGCCATCCTTCCCGGGTAACGCACGTATTGTCGCCGCCTGGTTTCCCACCGCAGAGCGCGGCACCGCCTCGGCAATCTTCAATTCGGCGCAGTATTTCGCCACTGTGTTGTTCGCGCCGCTGATGGGCTGGATCGTCTACCGCTTCGGCTGGCAGCACGTGTTCATCGTGATGGGCGTGGTTGGCATCGTGTTCTCGCTGATCTGGCTCAAAGTGATCCACAGCCCGCGCCAGCATCCGATGATCAACGAAGCCGAGTTCAATCATATCGCCGCCAATGGCGCGATGGTCGACATGGACCAGGACAAGGGGAAGGGCAAGGAGAAGAAGGCCGACGGTCCGAAATGGGATTACATCCGCCAATTGCTCACCAATCGCATGATGCTCGGCGTGTACCTGGGCCAATACTGCATCAACGGTATCACCTACTTCTTCCTGACCTGGTTCCCGGTGTACCTGGTCCAGGAGCGTGGCATGACCATCCTCAAGGCCGGCTTCATCGCGTCCTTGCCGGCGATCTGCGGCTTCATCGGCGGCGTGCTGGGCGGGGTGATCTCCGATTACCTGCTGCGCAAGGGCCACTCGTTGACCTTCGCCCGCAAGGCCCCGATCATCGCCGGCCTGCTGGTGTCCAGCAGCATCGTGGCCTGCAATTATGTCGAAATCGAATGGATGGTGGTCGGCTTCATGGCCCTGGCCTTCTTCGGTAAAGGGGTGGGCGCGCTGGGCTGGGCCGTGGTGTCCGATACCTCGCCAAAACAGATCGCCGGCTTGAGCGGTGGCCTGTTCAACACCTTCGGCAACCTGGCATCGATCACTACACCAATCGTCATCGGCTACATCATCAGTGCCACCGGTTCGTTCAAGTGGGCACTGGTATTCGTCGGTTGCAACGCCTTGGTGGCGGTGTTCAGCTACCTGGTCATCGTTGGGCCGATCAAGCGTGTCGTGCTCAAGGAACCCACGGCCAGGGATGCCGACCTCTCCAGTCTGTCCGAAGCCAAGTCCTGAAGGAGCGGCACCGATGAAACTGATTGAACATGCCGATTCGCCCCGTTACATCCGCCTGCACGAGCGGGACAATGTGGTGATCGTCGTCAATGACCAGGGTGTTCCGGCCGGGACCGAATTCCCGGACGGCCTGGTCACCGTGGACTTCGTGCCCCAGAGCCACAAGGTCACGCTGCAGGACATTCCCGAGGGCGGCGAGGTGATTCGCTATGGCCAGGTGATTGGCTACGCGTTGCAACCGATCCCCCATGGCAGTTGGGTCAAGGAAGACCAGTTGCGCATGCCCACCGCGCCACCGCTGGACAGCCTGCCGCTGTCCACCGACGTGCCGGCGGCCGATGCGCCGCTGGAGGGTTATACCTTCGAAGGCTACCGTAACGCCGACGGTACCGTCGGCACGCGCAATATCCTGGGCATCACCACCACGGTGCAGTGCGTGACCGGGGTGCTGGATCATGCGGTCAAGCGCATCAAGGAAGAATTGCTGCCCAAGTACCCGAACGTTGATGACGTGGTGGCGCTGACCCACAGCTACGGCTGTGGCGTGGCGATCACCGCCACCGATGCGTACATCCCGATTCGTACCGTGCGCAACCTGGCGCGCAACCCGAACCTGGGTGGCGAGGCGCTGGTGATCAGCCTGGGCTGTGAAAAATTGCAGGCCGGACAGGTGATGCACGAAAACGACAGCTCGGTTGACCTCAGCGAGCCATGGTTGTATCGCTTGCAGGACTCCAGCCACGGCTTCACCGAGATGATCGAACAGATCATGGCGTTGGCTGAAACCCGCCTGAAGAAACTCGACCAGCGTCGTCGCGAAACCGTGCCGGCTTCGGAGTTGATCCTGGGTATGCAGTGCGGTGGCAGCGATGCGTTTTCCGGCATCACCGCCAACCCGGCCCTGGGCTATGCCTCGGACCTGTTGTTGCGTGCCGGGGCGACGGTGATGTTCTCCGAGGTCACCGAAGTACGCGACGCCATCTACCTGCTGACGTCCCGGGCGCAAACCCGGGAGGTTGCCCAGGAGCTGGTGCGCGAGATGGACTGGTACGACCGTTACCTGGCCAAGGGCGAGGCGGATCGCAGTGCCAACACCACGCCGGGCAACAAAAAGGGCGGGCTGTCGAACATCGTTGAAAAGTCCCTGGGCTCGATCGTCAAATCCGGCAGCAGTGCGATCAGCGGCGTGCTCGGTCCGGGCGAGCGTTTCAAGCAAAAAGGCCTGATCTTCTGCGCCACGCCGGCCAGCGATTTTGTCTGCGGCACGCTGCAATTGGCGGCGGGGATGAACCTGCACGTGTTCACCACCGGCCGTGGCACGCCTTACGGTTTGGCGATGGCTCCAGTGGTGAAGGTCTCGACCCGTACCGAACTGGCCCAGCGCTGGCCCGACCTGATCGACATCGACGCCGGCCGGATTGCCACTGGCCGTGCCTCGATCGAAGAGTTGGGCTGGGAACTGTTCCACTATTACCTTGATGTGGCCAGCGGCAAGAAGCAGACCTGGGCTGAACGGCACAAGCTGTACAACGACATCACCTTGTTCAACCCGGCGCCGATTACCTGATCTGACGTTGTCGTTGATCGTTCCCACGCTCTGCGTGGGAATGCAGCCAGGGACGCTCCGCGTCCCGAGAGCCGAACGCGGAGCGTCCGTTGAGGCATTTCCACGCAGAGCGTGGGAACGATCAGTGGGAAAGTGGCTTATTATTAGCCACCTAACGACACCCCTCTCAAGGTCCCCGGCATGCTGGCAATTTTCCTCGAAACCCTGAACATCACCGCGCCGGTGTTTGCCATGCTGTTTCTGGGGGTGTTGCTCAAGCGCATAGGCTGGATCAACGACAATTTCATCCACATCGCCTCGTCCCTGGTGTTCAACGTCACCATGCCGGCGCTGTTGTTCCTCGGCATCCTCCATGCCGACCTGCATGCGGCGCTGCAGCCGGACCTGCTGATCTATTTCTCCGTCGCCACCCTGGTGAGCTTCGCCATGGCCTGGGGCTGGGCGATCTGGCGTTGCCCGTGGGAAGATCGCGGCATCTATACCCAAGGGGCGTTTCGTGGCAATAACGGGGTCATCGGCCTGGCGCTGGCGGCGAGCATGTATGGCGACTATGGGATTTCCCTGGGGGCGATCCTCGCAGCGCTGGTGATCCTGTTCTACAACACGTTGTCGACCATCGTGCTGGCGGTCTACAGCCCGGTGATCAAGTCCGACCCGTGGAGCATCTGCAAAAGTGTGTTCAGCAACCCGCTGATTATCAGCGTGATCATTGCCGCGCCGTTCGCCTATTGGCAGATCGGCCTGCCGCACTGGTTCGAGACGTCAGGCAAGTACCTCGCGCAGATGACCTTGCCCCTGGCGCTGATCTGCATCGGCGGTACGCTGTCGCTGGCGGCGTTGCGCAAGAGTGGCAAGATGGCCATGAGTTCGAGCCTGGTGAAGATGGTCGGCCTGCCGGTGCTGACCACCCTGGGCGCCTGGCTCTGGGGCTTTCGCGGGGCGGAATTGGGGATTCTGTTCCTGTACTTCGGCAGCCCGACTGCCGCCGCCAGCTTCGTCATGGCCCGTGCCGCCGATGGCAACCATGAGCTGGCGGCGGCGATCATCGTCATCACCACGTTGATGGCGGCGATCACCACCAACCTGGGGATCTTTGTGTTGCAGTGGGGTGGGTGGATCTAGCTGCTGTGGTGTTCTTCAGATCCAATCGCGAGCAGGCTCGCTCCCACATTCGATCGCATTCCTTCTGAAGAAACCCGATCCACTGTGTGCGAGCCTGCTCGCGATGGCGCCAGTCCATACAGCCCAAATCCCGCGTTTCACTCCGACTTCTGATACGCCTCGATCACTTCCTGCGCCGCCCGAAACGCATCGATCGCCGCCGGCACCCCGGCATACACCGCGCAATGCAACAACGCTTCGCGAATCTCCTCCACCGTGCAGCCGTTGTTCAGCGCACCACGCACATGGCCTTTGAGTTCCTGCGGGCATTTGAGGGCGGTGAGGGCGGCAAGCGTGATCAGGCTGCGGGTTTTCAGCGGCAGGCCTTCGCGGCTCCAGACGCTGCCCCAGGCATGTTCATTGACGAAATCCTGCAGAGGCTGGGTGAATTCGGTGGCGTTGCCCAGGGCGCGGTCGACGAATGCGTCGCCCATCACCTGGCGACGCATGTCCAGGCCGGTCTTTGGAGTGTCGGTCATGGCAAATCCCTCTTGTGGTGTTGGCGGCGCCAGGCGCGCACGGAGGTGAACAGCAAGAATACGAGCAGGACCGGCAGCACGTAGAACAGCATCAGCCGTTCCAGTTGGCCAGCCAGGGGCATGCCGGTGGTAAACGACATCACGTGCAGCCCATAGGCCAGGTACAAGCCCAGGAGCAACAAGCCTTCGGCGCGGGTGACCCGGTAGCCGGAATAGAACACCGGCAGGCACAGCACCGCCACGCCGAGCATCACCGGCAGGTCGAAGTCCAGCGCGTTCGGCGAAACCGAAAGCGGCGTCGGTGCGAGGAGGGCGGTCACCCCGAGCACCCCCAGCAGGTTGAACAGGTTGCTGCCGATCACGTTGCCCACCGCGATGTCGCGCTGGCCCCGCAGAGCGGCGATCAGTGAGGTCGCAAGCTCCGGTAATGAGGTGCTGACGGCGACGATGGTCAGGCCGATGATACGTTCCGAAAGCCCCAGGTCGGTGGCGACCTCCACCGCCGCGCCCAGCAGCAGATGTCCGGCAAAAATCAGCAGCGCCAGACCCGCTGCGATCATCGACAGGCTCTTGAGCCAGGACGCCGGTGTCACTTTGACCGCTACGGCATGGGGACGCCCGGAGTGCCGTGACTGACGCAGCAACAAGCCCAGGTACACCGCCAGGGCGATCAGGAGCAGCACGCCGTCCAACCGCGTCAGCTCTTCGTTCCAGGCCAGCACGAACACCAACAGGCTGGCGCCGATCATCAGGGGGATGTCCAGGCGCACCAGTTGGCGCGAGACCCGCAACGGAATGATCAGCGCCGACAGGCCGAGGGTCACGAGAATGTTGAAGATACCGCTGCCGATCACGCTGCCCACGGCAATGTCGGCGTTCTGCGTCAGGGTCGCTTGCAGGCTGACGGCCATTTGTGGCGCGCTGCTGCCGAAGGCGACGACGCTCAGGCCGATGATCAGGGGGCGTACTTGCAAGCGCGCTGCCAAGCCGACAGCGGCCCGCACCAGCAATTCGGCGCCGGCAATCAGCAACAGCAGGCCACCGAACAGTTCGATCAGGCTGAAAAGCGGTAAAGCGGCGAGTAGGGAAATGGCTGGGCTCCGTCTATCAATCGTCGAGGGCTTGCACACGTACCCGCGCGGTGCCGCTGCGCAACATGCCCAATTGCTCGGCGGCTTCACGGGACACGTCGATCAGCCGGCCCCGAGTATAGGGGCCGCGGTCGTTGATACGGACCACGACACTGTCATTGTTGCCCAGGTTGGTGATTTTCACCCGTGTGCCGAACGGCAACTGGCGATGGGCGGCAGTCAGGCTGTGCTGGTCGAAACGCTCGCCACTGGCGGTGCGCTTGCCGTGGTGCCGGGCGCCGTAATAGGAGGCCACGCCCGTCTGGTCGTAGCCGTGTGGGTCGACCGTCCCGCTCTGGCTGGCGCAACCGGCCAACAGGGACAGCAGGGCGCAGGCGCCGAGGAGACGCTTCATAGAAGGATTGTCCGAGACAAATGTGGGAGCGAGCCAGTGGGAGCAAAGCTTGCTCGCGATGAACGATAACGCAATCTTCTGACGGATCGAGGTGCTTTCATCGCGAGCAAGCTTTGCTCCCACAGATTCGCTCCCACAGGGGAGAGTGGAGCCAGATTGAAAGACTGGCCCCATGGCCGTCAGCCCTCGAGCTTGCTTTTGAGCAGTTCGTTGACCTGTTGCGGGTTGGCCTTGCCCTTGGAGGCTTTCATGGCCTGGCCGACGAAGAAGCCGAACATCTTGCCGCGCTTGGCTTCATCCGCCGCACGGTATTGTTCGACCTGTTCGGCGTTGGCTGCGAGCATTTCATCAAGTACGGCAGAAATGGCACCGGTGTCGGTGACCTGCTTCAAGCCGCGCTTTTCGATGATCTCGTCGGCGCTGCCTTCGCCATTGGCCATGGCTTCGAAGACCATCTTGGCGATCTTGCCGGAGATGGTATTGTCCTTGATCCGCAACAGCATGCCGCCCAACTGCTCGGCCGACACCGGCGACTCGTCGATTTCCAGCCCCTGCTTGTTCAGCAGGCTGCCTAGTTCGACCATCACCCAGTTGGCCGCCAGCTTGGCGTCGCCGCCGATGCCGACGACTTTTTCAA
Organism: Pseudomonas corrugata; assembly: GCF_001269905.1. Classification (GTDB taxonomy): domain Bacteria; phylum Pseudomonadota; class Gammaproteobacteria; order Pseudomonadales; family Pseudomonadaceae; genus Aquipseudomonas; species Aquipseudomonas corrugata. The sequence goes on from NZ_LHVK01000009.1 coordinate 30,158, forward strand.
AGTAATCGGCTTGTTCGCGGCTGGTGGCCAGGACGTTGGCGTCGTAGCTCGACAGCCCGAACTGCGCCTGGAAGCGCTCGCGTTTCTGTGGTGGCAGTTCCGGCAGGGTGGCCCGCACGTCATCGAGGAACGAGTCTTCGATCACCACCGGCAGCAGGTCCGGGTCGGGGAAGTAGCGGTAGTCGTTGGCTTCTTCCTTGCTGCGCATCGGACGGGTCTCGTCCTTGTTCGGGTCGTACAGGCGGGTCTGCTGGATGACCTTGCCACCGTCCTCGATCAGTTCGATCTGGCGCTGGATCTCGCTGTTGATCGCCTTCTCGATGAAGCGGAACGAGTTGACGTTCTTGATCTCGCAGCGCGTGCCGAATTCGGCCTGGCCCTTGGGCCGGATCGATACGTTGCAGTCGCAGCGCAGCGAGCCTTCGGCCATGTTGCCGTCGCAGATGCCCAGGTAGCGCACCAGTGCGTGGATTGCCTTGACGTAGGCCACGGCTTCCTTGGCACTGCGCATGTCCGGTTCGGAGACGATTTCCAGCAGCGGCGTGCCGGCACGGTTCAGGTCGATGCCGGTGGCGCCGTTGAACTCTTCGTGCAGGCTCTTGCCGGCGTCTTCTTCCAGGTGCGCCCGGGTGATGCCGACACGCTTGACCGTGCCGTCTTCCAGGGCGATGTCCAGGTGGCCCTTGCCGACAATCGGCAGTTCCATCTGGCTGATCTGGTAGCCCTTGGGCAGGTCCGGGTAGAAGTAGTTCTTGCGGGCGAACACGTTGTGCTGGCCGATCTCGGCGTCAATCGCCAGGCCGAACATCACCGCCATGCGCACCGCTTCGGCGTTGAGCACCGGCAGCACACCAGGCATGCCCAGGTCGACCAGGCTGGCCTGGGTGTTGGGCTCGGAGCCGAACGTGGTGGAACTGCCGGAAAAGATTTTCGACCGGGTGGTGAGCTGGGTGTGAATCTCCAGCCCGATCACGACTTCCCATTGCATGTGTTTCTCCTCAGAAGTCTTATCAGGGGATTTTGAAACGTCGCGAGCGAAGGTGAGGCAAGGCGAAAACTGGTGAGAAAGCGGAGTTGACTGTAGTCAATGAGCATTTCGAACCAGTTTTCAACGCAGCATTACCGAGCGCAGCAGTTTCAAAACCCCTGAGGGGTGCGGGTGTGCCAGTCAGTGTTCAACTGATACTGGTGAGCCACGTTGAGCAGGCGGCCTTCCTGGAAGTACGGCGCGAGCAACTGCACGCCCACCGGCAGGCCATCGACGAAACCGGCCGGCATGGACAGGCCCGGCAAACCGGCGAGGTTGGCGGTGATGGTGTAGACGTCTTCCAGGTAGGCAGCGACCGGGTCGCTGTTCTTGGCGCCGAGTTTCCAGGCCGGGTTCGGCGTGGTCGGGCCGAGGATGATGTCGACCTCGTTGAAGGCGGCCATGAAGTCGTTCTTCACCAGGCGGCGGATTTTCTGCGCCTTGAGGTAGTAGGCGTCGTAATAGCCGGCGGACAGCGCGTAAGTCCCGACCATGATCCGCCGCTGCACTTCGGCGCCGAAGCCTTCGCCACGGGAGCGCTTGTACAGGTCGATCAGGTTTTCCGGGTTTTCGCAGCGATAGCCGAAGCGTACGCCATCGAAACGCGAGAGGTTCGACGAGGCCTCCGCCGGGGCGATCACGTAATAGGCCGGAATCGCGTGCTGCATGTTCGGCAGGCTGATTTCCTTGACCACCGCGCCGAGCTTTTCCAGTTCCTTGACGCTGTTGTGGATCAGGTCGGCAATGCGCGGGTCGAGGCCGGCGCCGAAATATTCCTTCGGCACGCCGATACGCAGGCCTTGCAGCGAGCCGTTGAGGCCGGCGCTGTAGTCTGGCACCGGTTCATCGATGCTGGTGGAGTCGTTCGGGTCGAAGCCGGCCATGCCTTGCAGCAACAGTGCGCAATCTTCGGCGGTGCGCGCCAATGGGCCGCCCTGGTCGAGACTGGAGGCGTAGGCAATCATGCCCCAACGCGACACGCGACCGTAGGTGGGCTTGAGGCCGGTGAGGTTGGTGAAGGCCGCGGGCTGGCGAATCGAGCCGCCGGTGTCGGTAGCGGTAGCGGCCGGCAGCAGGCGCGCAGCCACGGCAGCGGCGGAACCGCCGGACGAACCGCCCGGTACGTGTTCCAGGTTCCAGGGGTTCTTCACCGCGCCGTAGTAGCTCGACTCGTTGGCCGAACCCATGGCGAATTCGTCCATGTTGGTCTTGCCCAGGGTCACAGCGCCGGCAGCGGCCAGCTTGGCGACCACGGTGGCGTCGTAAGGAGCCTTGAAGTTGTCGAGCATCTTCGAGCCGCAGCTGGTGCGGATGCCTTGGGTGCAGAACAGGTCCTTGTGAGCGATCGGCGCGCCGAGCAGGGCGCCGCCTTCACCGTTGGCGCGGCGGGCGTCGGCCGCCTTGGCCTGGCTCAGGGCCAGGTCTTCGGTCACGCTGATGAAGCTGTTGAGCTGCGGGTCGAGCTGGGCGATACGCGCCAGCAGGGTTTTGGTCAGCTCTTCGGAGGAAAACTTTTTATCGGCGAGTCCGCGGGCGATCTCGGCCAGTGTCATGTGATGCATGAGAGGCTCTTTCCCTTTAGTCGATGACTTTCGGAACCAGGTACAGGCCGTTTTCGACCGCTGGCGCGATGGACTGGTAGGCCTCGCGGTTATCGGGTTCGGTCACGACGTCGGCGCGCAGGCGCTGGCTGGCTTCCAGTGGGTGGGCCAGCGGTTCGATACCGTCGGTATTGACCGCCTGCATCTCGTCGACCAGCCCCAGAATGCTGTTCAGGGCAGAAGTGATGTGTGGAAGATCGGCTTCATTGAGGCCCAGGCAGGCCAGATGAGCGATTTTTTCCACGTCGGAGCGTTCAAGCGCCATGGGATTCTCCAGTGGAAAACAGAACGGACGCAGTCTGTCCGTGTGTTAGATTGTCGGAACACTACCGCATTTCTACGGTCCAGTGCCCTGTATCACAAGTACTGTTCTTTTTTGACGGCGTCCATTGCCGTCATGCTGCGTTGCCGCTTCTCGCCATAGCGGGCTATGACTCGTCGCGGCGCCTTGCCTGACGACAATAGCCACTCGTCAAAAAAGGAACGTATTTGCGAAACAGGGCACTTGCCGCGATTGTAGGGTTTGGTGCACGGAAAAGCGGCCAATTTAACATATTGGCGCCTTGCCCAAAATCCCTGTCGTTGTTAGAGTTTGCCGCACTTTTTTACCCACGCGTTGCCTAGGGTCCCTTTCCCATGTTCAAGAAACTGCGTGGCATGTTTTCCAGCGATCTCTCCATTGACCTGGGCACTGCCAACACCCTTATTTACGTGCGCGAGCGCGGTATCGTCCTGAATGAACCCTCGGTCGTGGCCATCCGCACCCACGGTAACCAGAAAAGTGTCGTGGCTGTTGGTACCGAAGCCAAGCGAATGCTGGGCCGTACACCGGGCAACATCGCCGCCATTCGTCCGATGAAGGACGGCGTGATCGCTGACTTCAGCGTCTGCGAAAAGATGCTGCAGTACTTCATCAACAAGGTCCACGAAAACAGTTTCCTGCAGCCCAGCCCTCGCGTGCTGATCTGCGTGCCATGCAAGTCCACTCAGGTGGAGCGTCGTGCCATCCGTGAATCGGCCCTGGGTGCCGGTGCCCGTGAGGTGTTCCTGATCGAAGAACCGATGGCCGCTGCCATCGGTGCCGGTCTGCCGGTGGAAGAAGCTCGTGGCTCGATGGTTGTCGACATCGGTGGCGGCACCACCGAGATCGCGCTGATCTCCCTCAACGGTGTGGTCTATGCCGAGTCCGTGCGTGTTGGTGGCGACCGTTTCGACGAAGCGATCATCACCTATGTGCGCCGTAACTACGGTAGCCTGATCGGCGAGTCCACCGCCGAGCGTATCAAGCAGGAAATCGGCACGGCCTACCCGGGCGGTGAAATCCGTGAGGTCGATGTTCGTGGCCGTAACCTGGCCGAAGGCGTTCCACGGGCATTTACCCTGAACTCCAACGAAGTGCTGGAAGCGCTGCAAGAGTCCCTGGCCACCATCGTCCAGGCGGTGAAAAGCGCTCTGGAGCAGTCGCCGCCGGAGCTGGCTTCCGACATCGCCGAGCGTGGCCTGGTGCTGACCGGTGGTGGCGCGTTGCTGCGTGACCTCGACAAGTTGCTGGCACAGGAAACCGGCTTGCCGGTGATCGTTGCCGAAGATCCGCTGACCTGTGTTGCCCGTGGCGGTGGTCGTGCCTTGGAAATGATGGACAAGCACACCATGGACCTGCTCTCCAGCGAATAAGTCTCGCCGGGTCCATGTTGTTCGCTTCCGGGCAGCACTTTGCAGTGCTGCCCGTTGCCGTTTATCTTCTGTCATTCGTATCCAGGCCGGTTTGATGCCGTATGAATAAAGAGAACATTTGCCTGGGAGGAGCGGCTTATTAAACCGCTTTTTGCCAAGGGCCCCTCGTTGGGTGTGCGCCTTCTGGTGCTGGCTGTGCTATCGGTTGCGCTGATGGTGGTCGATGCCCGCTTCACACTGCTCAAGCCCGTGCGCAGCCAGATGTCGCTGATCCTGATGGAGTCCTATTGGATCACCGACCTGCCGCAACGGCTGTGGCAAGGTGTGGCCAGTCAGTTCGGCAGCCGGACCGAGTTGGTCGCCGAGAACGAAAAACTCAAGACCGAGAACCTGCTCCTGCAGGGGCGTCTGCAGAAGCTGGCGGCCCTCACCGAGCAGAATGTGCGGCTGCGCGAGTTGCTCAATTCCTCTGCGCTGGTCAACGAAAAGGTCGAAGTGGCCGAACTGATCGGCATGGACCCCAACCCGTTCAGCCACCGGATCGTCATCAACAAGGGCGAGCGTGACGGTGTGGTCCTCGGTCAGCCGGTGCTCGATGCCCGCGGCCTGATGGGCCAAGTGGTGGAGTTGATGCCCTACACGTCTCGCGTGTTGCTGTTGACCGATACCACCCATAGCATCCCCGTGCAGGTCAACCGCAACGGTTTGCGAGCAATTGCCAGCGGGACCGGCAACCCGGAGCGCCTGGAGCTGCGGCACGTAGCCGACACCGCCGATATCAAGGAAGGCGACCTGCTGGTCAGCTCCGGCCTCGGCCAGCGGTTTCCTGCCGGCTATCCAGTGGCGATTGTCAAGGAAGTCATCCATGACTCCGGCCAGCCATTCGCCATTGTCCGTGCGGTACCGACCGCCGCGTTGAACCGCAGCCGTTACCTGCTGCTGGTATTCAGTGACAACCGCACGCCTGAAGAGCGCGCCAACGACGCTGCCGCGGCCCAGGAAGCCCAGGACCGGCAGGGTGGCGAAGCGGCTGCCCCTGGTGCCGGCGCAGCCGTGCCGGCCGCAACGCCAAATCCATCCGTGTCCGCACCGGTTACGCCGGCCTCGGCAACCACACCGGCTGCTGCGCCCGCCACTACGCCTGCCAGGCCTGCGCCTGCAACACCCGCTGCAACACCGGCCAGGCCTGCCACTCATGCAACGGCCACTCATGCACCAGCGGCCCAATCGGCGCGGCCTGCAACCAGAGCGCCCGCCGCTACGCCCGCCAACAGGGGAGCACGAGAAGAATGAGCAGTACCCAATCCGGTAACGGCTGGATGGTCTGGTTGACTTTCGCCATAGGCCTGTTGCTCAGCGTTTCGCCGCTGCCGCAGTTCATGGAAATCCTTCGTCCGTTGTGGCTGGCCTTGCTGCTGGCTTTCTGGGCGCTGGCGCTGCCGCACAAGGTCGGCATGGTCACTGCCTGGTGCCTGGGGCTGGCCGAAGACGTGCTCTATGGGACGCTGTTGGGGCAGAACGCGCTGATCCTGACCTTGATTACTTTTCTGGTGCTGTCGCTGCAGCAGCGCCTGCGGATGTTCCCGATGTGGCAACAGTGCCTGGTGATCCTGGTGATCTTCGGCCTGGCCCAACTGGTGCAGTTATGGCTCAGCGCGCTGACCGGCAATCGCCAGCCGACCCTGGCACTGGTGCTGCCGGCCCTGGTCAGTGCCTTGCTCTGGCCTTGGGTCAGCTTCGGTTTGCGCGGCCTGCGCCTGCGTTTCAAGATCAACTGATTCGCTAGGCTCTGTACGAAAAGTCTTGAGACGAAGGTCAGGCAAGGCGAAAACAGCCGAGCAAGCGCAGTGTACTGGAGTGCATGAGCATTCCGAGGCTGTTTTCAACGCAGCATGAACGAGTATCAAGGCTTTCCGTATAGAGCCTAGGGCTCAAGCGGGAGATGGATTGATGAAACCGCTTTACCTTGCCTCAGGCTCGCCGCGTCGGCGTGAGCTGCTTACGCAGATCGGCGTGTCCTTTACCGCCATCAGCGCGGACATCGACGAAACTCCCCTGAATCACGAGACCCCGTCGGCCTATGTCGAGCGCCTGGCGCGCGGCAAGGCCGAGGCCGGGCGGCGGACCTTGCCGATCGATGACGGTGGCTGCGTGTTGGGCGCCGATACGGCGGTAGTGCTGGACGGGCAGATTCTCGGCAAGCCACTGGACCAGTCTGAAGCGCGCTCGATGCTGCTGAGCCTGTCCGGTCGCGACCATGAGGTACTGACCGCCATCGCTCTTTTGGACGGGGAGCGCTGCGAATCCCGGGTGGTTCGCAGTCGGGTGCGCTTTCGCTCTATCACCGAAGAGGAAGCGGCGGCTTACTGGGCCAGTGGTGAACCCCGGGACAAGGCCGGTGGCTATGGCATCCAGGGATTGGGTGCGGTGTTCGTCGCCGGGCTTGAGGGCAGCTATTCTGCGGTGGTTGGCTTGCCGCTGTGCGAAACCGCACAACTGTTGGAGCATTTCGGCATACCCTGTTGGCAAACCTTGAACGTGCGTTGAGCGCCGTCTGACCAGATGCAGCCATTATCGTGAAAATGCCTGAACGAGACCCTGCCATGAGTGAAGAGATCCTGATCAACATCACGCCGATGGAATCGCGCGTGGCGGTGGTTGAAAACGGTGTGCTGCAAGAGGTTCATGTCGAACGCACGCAGAAGCGTGGCATTGTCGGCAACATCTACAAAGGCAAGGTGGTGCGGGTATTGCCCGGCATGCAGGCGGCGTTCGTCGATATCGGTCTGGACCGTGCTGCGTTCATCCATGCTTCGGAGATTTCCCTGCGCGAAGGGCCTGCCGTGGAGAGCATCGGCGCGCTGGTCCATGAAGGCCAGAGCCTGGTGGTGCAGGTCACCAAGGACCCCATCGGTTCCAAGGGCGCGCGCCTGACCACGCAACTGTCCATTCCGTCCCGCTACCTGGTGTACATGCCACGCACCGCCCATGTCGGCATTTCCCTGAAGATCGAGGACGAAGCCGAGCGCGAGCGGCTCAAGCAAGTGGTCAGCGATTGCGTGGAGAAAGAAGGGATCAAGGAAGCCGGCGGCTTCATCCTGCGCACCGCTGCCGAAGGCGCCGGGGCCGATGAGATTCTCATGGACATCCGTTACCTGCGAAGACTCTGGGACCAGATCGCCGCGCAGATCAAGACCATTGCCACCCCCAGCGTGATCTACGAAGACCTGGGCCTGGCATTGCGCACGCTGCGGGACCTGGTCAGCCCCAAGATCGAGAAAATCCGCATCGATTCCCGGGAAACCTTCCAGAAGACCACTCAGTTCGTGGCCGAGCTGATGCCGGAAATTGCCGACCGTCTCGAGCATTATCCCGGCGAACGGCCGATTTTCGACCTGTACGGCGTCGAGGACGAAATCCAGAAGGCCCTGGAGCGCAAAGTGCCGCTCAAGTCCGGCGGTTACCTGGTGGTCGACCCGGCCGAGGCCATGAGCACCATCGACGTCAACACCGGAGCGTTCGTTGGCCATCGCAATCTTGAGGAAACCATCTTCAAGACCAACCTGGAAGCTGCCACCGCTATCGCTCGCCAATTGCGCCTGCGCAACCTGGGCGGGATCATCATCATCGACTTCATCGACATGGAGGACGAAGAGCACCAGCGCCAGGTGCTGAGGACCCTGGAAAAACAACTCGAGCGCGATCACGCCAAGACCAACATCATCGGCATCACCGAGTTGGGCCTGGTGCAGATGACCCGCAAACGCACCCGCGAAAGTCTCGAGCAGGTGTTGTGCGAGCCGTGCAGCGCCTGCCAGGGCCGGGGCAAGCTCAAGACCCCGGAAACCGTGTGTTACGAAATCTTCAGGGAAATTCTCCGGGAAGCACGCGCTTACCAGGCCACTGGCTATAGAGTGTTGGCGAACCAGAAAGTGGTGGACCGCCTGCTCGATGAGGAGTCGGGTAATGTCGCGGAACTGGAGGCTTTTATCGGGCGCACGATCCGCTTCCAGGTGGAAACCATGTATTCCCAGGAACAATACGACGTTGTGCTGCTCTGAAGTGGCTCCTGAAGCGGTGGTCTCGCCGATTTGAATATCTTTGCCTGGGGAGTCCACTGACATGGAGCGTTTGACCCGCATTCTGGCCGCGCTGACCCGCTGGGGCTTGGGTCTGTGCGCGCTACTGCTGGTGCTGCTGGCGCTATATGTCAGTCTGGGGCGGGAGCTGGCGCCGCTGGTAGCCGAGTACCGCGCCGAGATCGAGGATCGGGCCACCGAAGCGCTGGGCATGCCGTTGCGCGTCGGCAGCGTGGAGGGTAAATGGAGCGGCCTGGCGCCGATTCTGCTGGCTCGCGACGTGATGATCGGCGAAGGGGCCAATGCCATGCACCTGGATGAGGTGCGTGCCGTGCCCGACATATGGGCCAGCCTGCTGGCCCGGCAGGTGCGCATCGCCCACTTGGAACTCGGTGGGCTGAAAATCAGCCTCAAGGAAGGCACCGACGGCAAATGGGCCTTGGAAGGTCTGCCAGTCAAGGAAGATCAGCCGTTCGACCCGCAGCAATTGTTCGATCGCATGCAGGTGGTATCGAGGCTCTCGATCCTGGACAGCCAAGTGACCTTGCAGCCGCTGGATCAGGCGCCGCTGACCCTGACCTATGTAGGCCTGAGCCTCAGGACCGGCGTCAGCCGCCAGCGCCTGGATGTACGCCTGACCTTGCCCGACGGGCAACCGCTGGCAATCAACCTGCGTACCCGCATCCGCGCCGCGGACTGGAAGAACGGCCAGGCCGATGCGTACCTGAGCCTGCCGCAGAGCGACTGGTCGAAATGGCTGCCGAAGCGCCTGACCCGGGAGTGGAATTTCTCCCAGGCCAAGGCCGGCGGCGAGTTCTGGCTGAGTTGGGGGAACGGCACGCTGCAGAGCGCTGCCGTGCGCCTGAATGCGCCGGACATCACCGGCGCCTACGCCGAGCGCAAGCCGGTACAGATCCGCAACCTGGCACTCAACGGATATTTCCAGCGCGGCAGCGACGGGTTCACCGCGACGTTCGATTCCCTGGCGATGAGTCTGGGAGACGTCCGCTGGGAGTCGCGCCTGCAATTGCAGCAGAGCGTCGGCACCGAGCAGACTGAAGAACTCTGGCATGTGCAGGCCGATCGCCTCGACCTGGCCCCGCTTACGCCGCTGCTCAATGCCCTGGCGCCTCTGCCCGCGGGCGTAGCGACGGCCATCGACCGTCTCAGGTTCACCGGTGGTCTGCGCAATGTGTTGGTGGACTACCGGCCGCAGAATGCCGGAGATCGGAAGGTCAGCTTCGCCACGAACCTGGATACGGTAGGCTTCAATGCGTATCACGGTGCTCCGGCGGCGCGTAATGTCTCGGGCAGCCTCAGCGGCGACCTCGGTGGCGGCGAGCTGCGCATGGACAGCAAGGATTTTTCCCTGCACCTGGATCCGATCTTCGCCAAGCCCTGGCAGTACCTGCAGGCCAATGCGCGGCTGACCTGGAAGCTCGACCAGCACGGCTTTACCCTGATCGCGCCCTACCTGAAGGTGCTGGGGGAGGAGGGCAGGATTGCCGGAGACTTCCTGATCCGCCTGCATTTCGACCATAGCCAGGAAGACTACATGGACCTGCGGGTCGGCCTGGTGGATGGCGATGGGCGCTACACCGCCAAGTATCTGCCGGCGGTGCTGAGCCCGGCCCTGGATGAGTGGTTGCGCACGGCCATCGTCAAGGGTGCCGTGGATGAAGGGTTTTTCCAGTATCAGGGTTCGCTGAACCACGGCGCCGAGGACGCGGCCCGCAGCATCAGCCTGTTCTTCAAGGTGCATGACGCCGAGCTGGCCTTCCAGCCGGGCTGGCCTTCGGTCGGCAAGGTCAGTGGCGACGTTTTCGTCGAAGACAGCGGCGTGCGCATTTTCGCCAGCCAGGGACAATTGCTGGGCACCCAGGTCAGAGACGTGGCGGTGAACATTCCCCATGTCCCGAGCGGGCAGCATTCCCATCTGCTATTGGAGGGTGGGTTCAGCGGGGGGTTGGGAGACGGGCTGAAAATCCTGCAGACAGCGCCGATCGGCACGGCCGAGACGTTCGCCGGCTGGGAAGGCGAAGGCGGCCTGCAAGGCAATGTGAAGCTCGATATCCCATTGGCCAAGGGTGATCAACCGAAGATTCTGGTGGACTTCAGCACCGCCGACGCCCGACTCAAACTCAGCGATCCGGTGCTGGAGCTGACCCAGCTCAAGGGCGACTTCCGTTTCGACAGCAACAAGGGGCTGAGCGGCAAGAACATCACGGCCCGGGCGTTCGACCGACCTTTGACCGCGCAGATCTTTGCCGATGGCCGTGCCGGTGCGCTCAATACCCGGGTGGCTGCGTCCGGGCGGCTGGACGTCAAGAAACTCACCGACTGGCTGAACGTTACCCAGCCGTTGCCCGTTTCCGGAGTCGTTCCTTACCAGTTGCAGGTGATACTCGACGGGGCCGATAGCCAGTTGTCGGTCAGTTCCAACCTAAAGGGTGTGGCGGTGGACCTGCCGGCGCCCTTCGGCATGACGGCCGATACCGGGCGTGACACGGTGTTCCGCATGACGCTGCAGGGCCCGGAGCGACGTTACTGGGTCAATTATGGCGACCTCGCCAACTTAACGTACGCCGCGCCGGGCGGGAAGCCGGCCGATGGTCGTGGTGAGCTGTTGCTCGGAGGCGGCGATGCAGTCTTGCCTGGAGCCAAAGGGTTGCGGCTGCGTGGGACGCTGTCGGAACTGGATGTCGGGCCCTGGCAGGACCTGATGAACAAGTACGCCGGACAGGACCCCAGCGGCAGCGCCAGGCAATTGCTCAGCGGCGTCGACCTGAAGGTGGGCAAGCTCACGGCCATGGGGACGACCCTGGACCAGGCATCGGTGCAACTGGACCGCAAGCCGGACGCCTGGGCCTTGCGGCTCGACAGCCAGCAGGCCAAGGGCAGCGCCAGCCTGCCGGATGCGAAGAGCGCTCCGATCGGGATCAAGCTGGACTATGTTCGCCTGCCGGCCGCGGACCCGACGGTGCAGGCCGATGAAAACGCGCCGGACCCCTTGGCATCGGTGGACCCCACACGGATCCCGGCCATGGATATCGCGATCGACCAGTTGTTCCAGGGACCGGATCTGATCGGCGCCTGGTCATTGAAGGTGCGTCCGACCAGCAAAGGCATTGCGCTGAACAATCTGGACCTGGGGCTCAAGGGCATGACGTTGCAGGGCAGTGGCGGTTGGGAAGGCGTGCCCGGCTCAACCCGCAGCTGGTACAAGGGGCGCATCGGCGGCAAGAACCTGGCGGATGTGCTCAAGGGCTGGGGATTCGCCCCAAGCGTGACCAGCCAGGCCTTTCATCTGGACGTCGATGGCAACTGGCCCGGCTCACCGGCGTGGGTCGCGACCAAGCGCTTTTCCGGCAGTATCGATGCGTCGTTGAGCAAAGGCCAGTTCGTCGAGGTCGAGGGCAGCGCCCAGGCATTGCGGGTGTTCGGCCTGCTGAACTTCAACTCCATTGGTCGGCGGCTGCGCCTGGACTTCTCCGACCTGTTCAGCAAGGGCCTGAGCTACGACCGGGTCAAAGGGCTGTTGGTGGCGAGCAATGGTGTCTACGTGACCCGTGAACCCATTACTCTGACTGGCCCTTCGAGCAACCTGGAACTCAACGGAACATTGGACATGGTGGCAGACCGGGTCGATGCCAAGTTGCAGGTGACATTGCCGGTGAGCAACAACCTGCCGATTGCCGCGCTGATTGTCGGCGCACCGGCGGTGGGCGGAGCACTGTTTCTGATCGACAAGTTGATCGGTGACCGCGTGGCGCGTTTTGCCAGCGTAAGATACGACGTCAAGGGGCCGTGGAAAGAGCCGAAGATCACCTTCGACAAGCCGTTCTAGTGGGCGGCGCAATCCGCCCTGCGGGAGCGAGCCTGTGGGAGCAACCTGTGGGAGCAAAGCTTGCTCGCGATGAACGATGACGCGGGTTTACAGTTGCACCGAGTCGTCCGTATCGCGAGCGAGCTTTGCTCCCACAGCCCTCACGGCAAGGATAAGGACAGGAACAGGAGGAAAGCACCATGCCAGTCGCAGTGATTCAAATGGTCAGCCAGAGCGATGTGCTCGCCAACCTGGCGCGTGCCCGTGTTTTGCTGGAGCAGGCTGCCGCTGGCGGTGCGCGGCTGGCGGTGTTGCCGGAAAACTTCGCGGCGATGGGGCGGCGGGACGTGGCCGACCTCGGTCGTGCCGAAGCCTTTGGTCAGGGACCGATCCTGCCCTGGTTGAAACAGGTCGCCCGTGACCTCAGGTTATGGGTTGTGGCCGGCACGTTGCCCTTGCCGCCGGTGGACCGGCCCGAGGCCAAGGCCCATGCCTGCTCGCTGCTGGTGGACGATCAGGGCCAGATCGTGGCGCGGTACGACAAACTGCACCTGTTCGACGTTGATGTGGCTGACAATCGTGGGCGCTACCGTGAGTCTGATGACTATGCTTATGGCGGTAACGTGGTGGTCGCTGATACGCCGGTGGGCAGGGTGGGCCTGACGGTCTGCTATGACTTGCGTTTTCCGGAGCTGTATAGCGAGCTGCGGGCTGCCGGCGCCGAATTGATTACGGCGCCCTCGGCGTTCACCGCCGTCACCGGTGCAGCTCATTGGGAGGTGCTGATTCGCGCCCGGGCCATTGAAACCCAGTGCTATGTGCTGGCGGCCGCCCAAGGGGGCGTGCATCCGGGGCCTCGGGAAACCTTTGGCCATGCGGCCATTGTCGACCCATGGGGGCGGGTGCTGGCGCAACAGGATCAAGGCGAAGCCGTGCTGCTGGCCGAGCGTGACAGCAGCGAACAGGCGTCCATCCGGGCGCGCATGCCGGTGGCCAGCCATCGGCGCTTTTTCTCGCAGGGCGCTCGACAGCGACCTGTCCAAGACGACGAATTCAAGGCGTAAAACATATGAGCGGGTTGTTGTCCTCAGTCAGTGAACACCTTCTATCCCCCGGCGGCGTAACTCTTGAGAGCCTGCAAAGCGTGCTGGGCGACTTGGCCGGTCCGGGTATCGATGCGGCCGACCTGTATTTCCAGGGACAGATCTCCGAGTCCTGGTCGCTGGAAGACGGCATCGTCAAGGAAGGCAGTTTCAACCTTGACCAGGGCGTGGGCGTGCGTGCCCAGTCCGGCGAGAAAACCGGATTCGCCTACAGCAATGCCATTACCCTCGAAGCCCTGGGGGCTGCGGCCCGTGCGGCGCGTTCGATTTCCCGGGCCGGGCAGAACGGCACGGTACAGGCCTTCAGCAGCCAGGACGTCGCGCAGTTGTATGCACCGGATAATCCGCTGGAGGTCATGAGCCGGGCCGAGAAGGTCGAACTGCTCAAGCGCATCGATGTCGCGACCCGGGCCCTCGACCCGCGCATCCAGCAGGTGTCGGTGAGCATGGCCGGCGTCTGGGAACGCATCCTGGTGGCCTCCACCGACGGTGGCTTGGCGGCGGATGTACGGCCGCTGGTGCGGTTCAATGTCAGTGTGATTGTCGAGCAGAACGGTCGCCGCGAGCGCGGGGGGCATGGCGGCGGCGGGCGTACCGACTACCGCTATTTCCTCAGTGAAGACCGCGCCATGGGTTACGCCAGGGAGGCCTTGCGCCAGGCGCTGGTCAACCTGGAAGCCATTCCCGCACCGGCTGGCACGTTGCCGGTGGTGCTGGGGTCCGGCTGGTCCGGTGTGCTGCTGCACGAAGCGGTGGGGCATGGCCTGGAGGGCGATTTCAACCGCAAAGGCAGTTCGGCCTACAGCGGACGCATGGGCGAAATGGTCGCTTCGAAACTCTGCACCATTGTCGATGATGGCACCTTGGCCGGGCGGCGCGGTTCGCTGAGCGTCGATGACGAGGGCACCCCGACCGAGTGCACCACGCTGATCGAAAACGGCGTACTCAAAGGCTACATGCAGGACAAGCTCAACGCGCGGTTGATGGGCGTCGCCCGTACCGGCAACGGGCGTCGTGAGTCTTACGCGCACCTGCCCATGCCACGCATGACCAACACTTACATGCTGGGTGGACAAAGTGATCCTGCGGAAATCATCGCTTCGGTGAAAAAAGGCATCTACTGCGCCAACCTCGGCGGCGGCCAGGTGGACATCACCAGCGGCAAGTTCGTGTTCTCCACCAGCGAGGCCTACCTGATCGAGGACGGCAAGATCACCGCGCCGGTCAAGGGAGCGACGCTGATCGGAAACGGACCGGAGGCCATGAGCAAGGTGTCGATGGTCGGTAACGACCTGGCCCTGGACAGTGGGGTAGGAACGTGCGGCAAGGATGGGCAGTCGGTACCGGTGGGTGTCGGTCAGCCGACCCTGAAGATCGATGCGATTACCGTGGGTGGTACGGGCGCGTAGGAGCTGCCGAAGGCTGCGATCTTTTGATCTTTCACCCTGGATCAATGGTATGGGAAAGATCGCAGCCTCGCTGCACTCGGCAGCTCCTGCAGGACGCTACTCAGCGCAAGCCGCGTTGAGTTTCGTCCAGCTCCCGGATGTACTTGAAGATTTTACGGCTCGAAGCCGGTGGCTTGTTCTGCGCCACTTCGTGCTGGGCCTGACGAATCAGGGAACGCAACTGCTGGCGATCGGCCTCCGGATAGTCGACGACGAATTTTTCCAGGGTAGCGTCGTCGCCAGCGATCAAGCGATCACGCCAGCGCTCCAGGTTATGGAAGCGTTCGTTGTACTGCCGGGTGGAGGCGTCGAGTTGATCGAGCAGGACCAGGATGGCGTCAGTGTCCTGATCGCGCATCAGTTTGCCGATGAACTGCAGGTGCCGTTTCCGCGCGATATTCGCGGTGTGCTTGGGCGCATCGGCCAGGGCCCGGCGCAAGGCGTCGGTCAAGGGCAGTTTGGCCAGCAAGTCCGGCTTGAGTGTTGTCAGGCGCTCGCCGAGGTCAACCAGAGCATGCAGCTCGCGTTTGACCTGGGATTTGCTTTTTTCACCCTCGTAGAGGGAGTCGTCGTAAGAATCAACCATGGGGGCAGTCCGCAAAGAAACGCCGCCATGATAACCAGTCGGGGGCCGCTTGTCCGGCCCGGTCGCTCGAAGGCCTTACCGAAAGCAGAATTTGAGTGGAGAAAGCCATGAGTGCAGTTCAGAGCGTCGGCCCGCAAGCATTGCCGGCACTGCAGGAGCAGGTCGAGCAGATCCTTGCCGAGGCCAAACGACAGGGCGCCAGTGCCTGTGAGGTGGCGGTGTCACTGGAGCAGGGCTTGTCGACGTCGGTACGCCAGCGTGAGGTGGAAACCGTCGAGTTCAACCGCGACCAGGGTTTTGGCATTACCTTGTACGCGGGGCAGCGCAAGGGCTCGGCCAGTACGTCGGCCAGCGGCCCGGACGCCATTCGCGAAACCGTCGCCGCGGCACTGGCGATTGCCCAGCACACCTCCGAAGACGAGGCCTCGGGCCTGGCCGATGCCGCCCTGATGTGCCAGGAGGCGCGGGATTTCGATCTGTTCCACGCTTGGGACATCACCCCCGAACAAGCCATCGAGCAGGCGTTGCGCTGTGAAGCGGCAGCATTCGATACCGACCCGCGGATCAGGAATGCCGACGGCACGACGCTCAATACCCACCAGGGCTGCCGGGTGTACGGCAACAGTCACGGCTTCATCGGCGGCTACGCGTCGACCCGTCACAGCCTCAGCTGCGTGATGATTGCCGAAGCCAATGGCCAGATGCAGCGCGATTACTGGTACGACGTGAACCGCCAGGGCAATCTGCTGATGGATCCGCTGGTGATTGGCCAGAAAGCCGCGCAACGGGCGGCCAGTCGTTTGGGCGCGCGACCTGTGCCGACCTGTGAAGTGCCGGTACTGTTTGCCGCCGAGTTGGCTGGTGGGTTGTTCGGCAGCTTCCTGTCGGCGGTGTCCGGCGGCAATCTGTATCGCAAGTCTTCGTTTCTCGAAGGCTCGCTGGGGCAGAAACTGTTCCCGGAATGGATGACCATCGATGAACGTCCGCACCTGATGCAGGCCATGGGCAGTTCGGCTTTCGACGGTGATGGCCTGGCCACGTATGCCAAGCCGTTCGTGGAGAGGGGGGAACTGGTGTCCTACATTCTCGGCACGTATTCGGGTCGCAAACTCGGCATGCCGAGCACCGCCAATGCGGGTGGCGTGCACAACCTGTTCGTGACCCATGGCGAAGAGGACCAGGCGGCCTTGCTGCGGCGGATGGGCAAAGGGTTGCTGGTGACCGAACTGATGGGGCATGGCCTGAACATGGTAACCGGCGATTACTCCCGGGGTGCGGCCGGGTTCTGGGTCGAAAATGGCGAGATTCAGTTCCCTGTCCAGGAAGTGACCATTGCCGGCAACATGCGCGACATGTTCAAGCAGATCGTGGCGGTGGGGAAGGATCTGGAGCTGCGCAGCAACATCCGCACCGGTTCGGTGCTGATCGAGCGAATGATGGTGGCTGGCAGCTGACCTCGTTGCAATAAAAAAGGCGCGGCATCCCTAATGGGTGACGCGCCTTTTTTGTACTCGCGAAACCAAGAGCCTGAGCCTGGAGCTTATTCGCCCTCATCGAAGTAGCGGTTGATCAGGTCCACCAGGGCATCCATCGCCTCATGTTCTTGTTCACCTTGGGTTTGCAGGTGAATCGTGGTGCCCTTGCCCGCTGCAAGCATCATCATGGCCATGATGCTTTTACCGTCGATCATGGTTTCAGGCTCAGGCGTCCGACCGACGCGGATGGTCGTCTCCTTGAACTGACCGGCAACGCCGACAAACTTGGCTGAAGCCCGGGCGTGCAAGCCCAGCTTGTTGATGATTTCAATTTCCCGAGCAGGCATCGCGATATGAATCCTTTAGCTGAGGTCGCGGTGGCGAACCTGGACGTTCTTCAGGGATTGTTGCAGGAGCTGGCCCAGGCGCTCGGTCAGATAGACGGAGCGGTGATGACCACCGGTACAGCCGATGGCAATCGTGACATAGGCACGGTTGCTTGCGGCGAAACGGGGTAGCCATTTAAGCAGGTAGCCGGAGATGTCCTGGAACATTTCCTCGACATCCGGTTGAGCCGCCAGGTAGTCGATCACCGGTTGGTCGAGCCCGGATTGCTCGCGCAGCTCCGGTTTCCAATATGGGTTGGGCAGGCAGCGCACATCGAACACCAGGTCGGCGTCTACCGGCATGCCACGCTTGAAGCCGAACGACTCCACCAGGAACGCCGTGCCGGGCTCCGGCTGGTTCAGCAGGCGCAACTTGATGGTGTCGCGCAACTGATACAGGTTCAGGTTCGTGGTATTGACCTTCAAGTCCGCGAGGTCGGCAATCGGTCCGAGCAACTGGCTTTCGTCTTCAATGGCTTCGGCCAGCGAGCGGTTGGCATTGCTCAGCGGGTGGCGCCGTCGGGTCTCGGAAAAGCGCTTGAGCAGTGTTTCATCATCGGCATCCAGATACAGGACATCGCACTGGATATGCCGGCTGCGCACTTCCTCGAGCAGCTCGGGGAAACGCGACAAGTGGCTCGGCAGGTTGCGCGCATCGACAGAAACCGCCACCAGCGGTTGCGCCAGCTCGGTATGGATCAGCGCCCGCTCGGCCAACTCCGGCAGCAGGCCGGCCGGCAGGTTGTCGATGCAATAGTAGCCGCTGTCCTCAAGCACATTGAGCGCCGTGCTTTTACCGGAGCCGGAGCGGCCGCTAACGATGATCAGGCGCATGATTAATGACCGTTCTGCTCGTCCAGGACGACCTGATACAAGGCTTGGTTACTCGGTGCGCTGCGCAGTTTTTCGCGCACTTCCTTGCGGTCCAGCATGCTGGCGATCTGGCGCAGCAGTTCAAGATGCGCATCGGTCGCTGCTTCCGGAACCAGCAATACGAACAACAGGTCAACCGGTGCGCCGTCGATGGCGTCGAAATCTATGGCGGCTTCAAGGTGCAGCAGCGCGCTGATGGGCGTGATGCATCCCTTGAGGCGACAGTGAGGAATGGCGATGCCGTTGCCAAAACCGGTGGAACCGAGTTTTTCACGGGCAACCAGGGCCTCGAAAACGTCCTGCATTTCCAGATCCGGCACTTCGCGGTGGATCAGGTTGGCAATTTGTTCGAGGGCTTTCTTTTTACTGCCGCCCGGCGCGTTCACCATGGAACGGCCGGGGGTCAGGATGGTTTCTAGTCGGATCATGGATTGGGGGAGTTAACGACCGGTAGCGCCCTGGAGGAGGCTCTGGGTCTTTTCCTTATGCTTTTTGAGTTGGCGATCCAGCTTGTCGGTCAGCAGGTCAATCGCGGCGTACATGTCTGTATGCTCCGCATTGGCAACCACCTCTCCGCCGGGGATATGCAGTGTGGCTTCGATTTTCTGCAGCAGCTTCTCGACGTTCATCGTGACCTGCACGTTGGTGATCTTGTCGAAATGCCGTTCCAATCGGTCGAGTTTTTCGCCGATGTAGGTACGCAGGGGTTCGGTCACTTCCAGTTGGTGTCCACTGATGTTGACTTGCATACAGCTTCTCCTTCGTTGCCAGTGCATAAAGCGGCAGGCAGAAATACCTGCCACTGGAACGCTGTGGCGTGGCCTGTTACATCAACCGCTTGCGTTCGCTCGAAGGCGCGATCCCGAGGGATTCGCGATACTTGGCGACGGTACGGCGGGCCACCTGAATGCCTTGTGCCTCCAGTAAACCAGCGATCTTGCTGTCACTCAACGGCTTTTTCTGATTTTCCGCGGCCACCAGTTTCTTGATGATCGCGCGGATGGCCGTGGAAGAGCATTCGCCGCCTTCGGAGGTGCTGACGTGGCTGGAGAAAAAATATTTCAATTCGTAGATACCCCGTGGGGTATGCATGAATTTCTGCGTGGTCACACGGGAAATTGTCGATTCGTGCATGCCCACTGCCTCGGCAATGTCGTGCAGGACCAGCGGTTTCATCGCTTCGTCGCCGTAGTCCAGGAAGCCGCGTTGGTGCTCGACGATCTGGGTGGCGACCTTCATCAGGGTTTCGTTGCGACTCTGCAGGCTCTTGATGAACCAGCGCGCTTCCTGCAGCTGGTTGCGCATGAAGGTGTTGTCGGCGCTGGTGTCGGCACGCTTTACAAAGCCGGCATACTGGGCGTTGACCCGCAGCTTGGGTACCGACTCCTGGTTCAGCTCCACCAGCCAGCGATCGTTGTGCTTGCGCACGATCACATCGGGAACCACGTACTCGGGCTCGGTGGCCTCGATCTGGGAGCCCGGGCGCGGGTTGAGGCTCTGGACCAGTTCGATCACCTGGCGCAGCTCATCTTCCTTGAGCTTCATGCGTCGCATCAGTTGGCTGTAGTCGCGGCCGCCCAGCAGATCGATATAGTCGGTGACCAGTCGCTTGGCTTCGGCCAGCCATGGCGTCTTGGCGGACAACTGGCGCAGTTGCAGGAGCAGGCACTCACCCAGGTTGCGGGCGCCGATGCCGGCCGGCTCGAACTGCTGGATACGGTGCAGGACGGCCTCGATCTCGTCCAGCTCGATGTCCAGCTCCGGATCGAAGGCTTCGAGAATTTCTTCGAGGGTTTCGTCCAGGTAGCCCTGGTTGTTGATGCAGTCGATCAGGGTCACGGCGATCAGGCGATCGGTGTCGGACATCGGTGCCAGGTTCAGTTGCCACAGCAGGTGGCTTTGCAGGCTTTCACCGGCGGAAGTGCGGGTGGTGAAGTCCCACTCGTCATCATCGCTGCTCGGCAGGCTGCTGGCGCTGGTCTGGTAGACGTCTTCCCAGGCCGTGTCCACGGGCAGGTCGTTGGGGATGCGTTCGTTCCATTCGCCATCATCGAGGTTGTCCACCGTCGGGGCGGCTTCCTCCTGGTAGGACGGTTCCTGGGTCTCGGTATTGGGTTTCTGCTCGACGTTGTCGGCCAGCGGATCAGTGTTGTCGAAGTCGTCGCCTTCTTCCTGGCGTTCGAGCATCGGATTGGATTCCAGGGCCTCTTGGATTTCCTGTTGCAGGTCCAGGGTCGACAATTGGAGCAGGCGGATGGCCTGTTGCAGCTGCGGTGTCATCGTCAGCTGCTGGCCCATTCTCAAGACTAGCGATGGTTTCATGGCAGGGGCTTAACACCTTATTCGCCGGCGCACATGCGCCATCCACTACAAGGGCGCCGAAGCGCCAAACCTTAAGCAAATTATATGCCTGAAGCAGAAGTGTTTGCCTAGGGGAATTTCTCAATTAGTTTCCCGATGATAGGGGATTCACTGAGAGTATCCCGAAGCGTTGCGTGTTTGAGTCCGCAGCGCAGGGACATTTGCCAGGCACTTCGCTTACAGGCGGAACTCATGACCCAGATACACTTCCTTGACCAGTTCGTTGGCCAGGATGGTGGTGGAGTCACCTTCGGCGATCAATTGGCCGTCATTGACGATGTAGGCGGTTTCACAGATGTCCAGCGTCTCGCGCACGTTGTGGTCGGTGATCAGCACGCCGATCCCCTTCGCCTTGAGGTGGTGGATGATCTGCTTGATGTCACCTACCGAAATCGGGTCCACGCCGGCGAACGGTTCGTCGAGCAGAATGAATTTCGGTGCGGTGGCCAGGGCGCGGGCAATTTCCACTCGACGCCGTTCGCCACCGGACAGGCTCATGCCCAGGTTGTCGCGGATGTGGCTGATGTGGAATTCCTGCAGCAGGCTTTCCAGCTCCTGACGACGACCGGCCTTGTCGAGTTCCTTGCGGGTTTCGAGAATCGCCATGATGTTGTCGGCTACCGACAGTTTGCGGAAGATCGACGCTTCTTGTGGCAGGTAGCCGATGCCGGCCTTTGCCCGGCCATGCATAGGCTGGTGGCTGACGTCCAGGTCGTCGATCAGGACGCGGCCCTGATCGGCCTGGACCAGGCCGACGATCATGTAGAAACAGGTGGTCTTGCCCGCGCCGTTGGGGCCGAGCAGACCGACGATCTGCCCGCTGTCGATGGACAGGCTGACATCGCGCACGACCTGACGGCTCTTGTAGCTCTTGGCCAGGTGCTGAGCTTTCAGAGTTGCCATTACTGGGGCCTTTGCTCGGTTTTCTTTTTCGGCTGGATGACCATGTCGATCCGTGGGCGCTGCTCGGTCACCTTGCTGCCGGTGGCGCGACCGGCGCTGGCGAGTTTCTTGTTCGTGTCGTAGACGATTTTCTCGCCTTGGGTGACGTTGTTGTCCTTGTCGATGACCTTGGCACGATCGATCAGCACGACGCGGTCCTGGGACGCGTGATACTGGATGGTCACGCCGTAGCCTTGCACGGGCTTGGTGTCGCCGGCCGTTTGCAGTTGCTCGAAATAGGCCAGGTTGCCCACCGAGGTCACTACGTCGATATCGCCGGACTGGGTGCGGGTAATGGTCACGGTGTTGCCGGTGACCTTCATTGAGCCCTGAGTGATGATCACGTCGCCTTTATAAGTGGCGACCCCGTTCTTGTCGTCCAATTGGGCGTCGTCGGCCTGGATGCGGATAGGCTGATCACGGTCGTTGGGAAGAGACCAGGCGCTCGCGCTTCCCAGTGCTGCGCCCAGACTGAGCAAAATAGGGAGGGTTTTAGCGAGCTTCATACTGTCCTCTTACGTTCGATAGCAGGTGTATCCTGCTTTCCTTCAGATACGCTTTCATTCCCGTGCCGGTCGATACACCACCGGCGCCGTCGATTCTAACGGGTTGCTCGGTCTGCGCATATTGTCGCTGCGGGAACACGGTCATGCGAGTGCTGGTGATGATGGTCGTGCGGTTCTTCTCGTCGGTTCGTGCGACGCGTACCGAGTCGATCAGTTCCACTTCGGTGCCGCCGGAGTTGACTTCGGCACGCTTGCTCTGCACGTGCCACGGAAACTCCGTGCCACGGAACATGTTCAGGTCCGGATTGGCGACCAGTGTAATGTCGGTGGCCTTGACGTGATCGACCTTGTCGGACGTCATTTCGTACTGCACCTTGCCGTCAGGCAGGTACTGCAGTGTATGCGTGTTGGTCGCGTACCAGTCGATATCGTTTTCCTCGACCTTGACGGCAGGGCGGTCGAGAAAGCGCTCGGGGCTGATGTTCCAGTAGCCCACCGCCGCGAAAATTGCCGCGATACACGCGAACAGCAGGATGGTGCGAATTTTCTTGCTCAGCATAAATGGCTCACAGGTACGCGGCGTTTGCCGCTTCGAGGCGGCCCTGGGCGCGCAGGATCAGTTCGCAGAATTCACGGGCCGCGCCTTCGCCGCCTCGCGCGGCGGTAACGCCGTGGGCGTGCTCGCGTACGAAGCCGGCTGCGTTGGCCACTGCCATGCCCAGGCCAACCCGGCGGATCACCGGCAGGTCAGGCAGATCGTCACCCAGGTACGCAACCTGTTCATAGCTTAGATTGAGTTGGCCCAGGAGCTCGTCCAGGACCACCAGTTTATCCTCGCGGCCCTGATAAAGGTGGGGGATGCCGAGGTTCTTTGCGCGCCGTTCGACCACCGGGGTCTTGCGGCCGCTGATGATGGCCGTCTGCACGCCGGCGGCCATCAGCATCTTGATGCCCTGGCCGTCGAGGGTATTGAACGTCTTGAACTCGCTGCCGTCTTCGAGGAAATACAGGCGTCCGTCGGTCAGCACGCCGTCCACGTCGAACACGGCCAGCTTGATGTCCTTAGCTCGTTGCAGCAGGTCTGCGTTCATTTACATGACTCCTGCACGCAGCAAGTCGTGCATGTTCAGGGCGCCCACCGGGCGGTCTTCGGCATCGACCACCACCAAGGCGCTGATCTTGTGGTCTTCCATGATTTTCAGGGCTTCGGCAGCGAGCATGTCCGCGCGGGCCGTCTTGCCATGGGGCGTCATGACCTGCTCAATGGTGGCACTGTGCACATCGATGGTGCGGTCCAGAGTGCGACGCAAGTCGCCGTCAGTGAAGATCCCGGCGAGCTTGCCGTCGGCCTCCAGGATCACCGTCATGCCCAGGCCCTTGCGCGTCATTTCCATGAGTGCATCCTTGAGCAGCGTGCCGCGTTGCACCTGTGGCAACTCTTCACCGGCGTGCATCACGTTTTCGACCTTCAGCAGCAGGCGGCGGCCCAGGGCTCCCCCTGGGTGGGAAAAGGCAAAGTCCTCCGCCGTGAACCCTCTGGCCTCCAGCAGGGCTACGGCCAGGGCATCGCCCATGACCAGAGCAGCGGTGGTGGAGGAGGTCGGTGCCAGATTCAGCGGGCAGGCCTCGTGCTCGACGTGAACGTTGAGGTTCACTTCGGCGGCCTTGGCCAGCGGCGAGTCCGGGTTGCCGGTGAGGCTGATCAGCCGGATGCCCAGGCGTTTGATCAACGGCAGCAGTGTAATGATTTCATTGGTGGAGCCGGAGTTGGACAGTGCCAGGATGATGTCGTCCCGGGTGATCATGCCCATGTCACCATGGCTGGCTTCGGCCGGGTGGACGAAGAATGCCGTGGTGCCCGTGCTGGCCAGGGTCGCGGCGATCTTGTTGCCGACGTGTCCGGACTTGCCCATGCCGACCACGACGACGCGGCCTTTGCTGGCCAGAATCATCTCGCAGGCGCGTACGAAATCAGCGTCGATGCGGGGCAGCAAGCCTTGCACGGCTTCGAGCTCGAGGCGGATGGTACGTTGTGCCGATTGAATCAGGTCGCTGGTTTGGCTCATGTCAGAAATCGTATAGCCCGATGAAAAGGCGGCGATTATACCGGCAATGAACAATTCCCTCACGCAAGTTCGTCATGCTTCGTGCAAACACCCCGCCCGGTTTGAATAAAATGTGCTCATTTCCCTTAAGTCAGGCTTAACCAGCCAGGGGTGGCCCTTGGGCGTGCGGCCGTTGCGGTGATATAGTTCGCCGCCGGTTCGGGTGCCCGGCGGTAGCGACGTTAACGGCTGGTCAGGGCATTCGGATATGAGGCTGCATCGCAAGGAGTTTAGATGAGTGCCGACAACGCCTACGCGGTCGAGCTGAAGGGGCTGTCCTTCAAGCGAGGGACGCGCAGCATTTTCAATGACATCGATATTCGCATTCCGCGCGGAAAGGTGACCGGCATCATGGGGCCTTCCGGATGCGGAAAGACCACGCTGCTGCGCCTGATGGGCGCACAGTTGCGTCCTGACGCCGGTGAAGTCTGGGTCAATGGCCAGAATCTTCCCAAGCTGTCGCGCAGCGATCTGTTCGATGCGCGCAAGCACATGGGCGTACTGTTCCAGAGCGGCGCGCTGTTCACCGATCTCGACGTGTTCGAGAACGTGGCGTTCCCGCTGCGGGTCCATACCGACCTGCCGGAGGAGATGATCCGCGACATCGTCCTGCTGAAATTGCAGGCGGTCGGGCTGCGTGGCGCCCTCGATTTGATGCCGGACGAACTGTCCGGCGGCATGAAGCGTCGGGTTGCCCTGGCGCGGGCGATTGCCCTCGATCCGAAAATCCTCATGTATGACGAGCCCTTTGTCGGGCAGGACCCTATCGCCATGGGCGTGCTGGTGCGCCTGATCCGGTTGCTCAATGATGCCCTGGGTATCACCAGTATCGTGGTATCCCACGACCTGGCTGAAACCGCCAGCATCGCGGACTACATCTATGTGGTCGGCGATGGACAGGTGTTGGGGCAGGGTACGCCCCAAGAGCTGATGGCGTCGGACAACTCGCGCATTCGCCAATTCATGAAGGGTGATCCGGACGGTCCGGTGGCGTTCCATTTTCCGGCCACGGATTACCGTACCGATCTGCTGGGGAAGCGCTGATGCGCAAGAAATCATTAATAGAAAGAATTCGCCTGTTTGGCCGCTCCGGCATCGACGTACTGGCGGTGCTGGGCCGTTCCACGTTGTTCCTGGCTCATGCCTTGCTGGGGCGCAACTCCACGAGCGGCGGTTTTGGCCTGCTGGTCAAGCAGTTGCACTCAGTGGGGGTGATGTCCCTGGTGATCATCGTGGTGTCCGGGATTTTCATCGGCATGGTGCTGGCGTTGCAGGGTTTCAATATCCTGTCCAGCTACGGTTCGGAGCAGGCGGTCGGGCAGATGGTTGCGCTGACGCTGTTGCGTGAACTCGGTCCGGTGGTGACCGCGTTGCTGTTCGCCGGGCGCGCCGGGTCGGCGCTGACGGCCGAAATCGGCAACATGAAGTCCACTGAGCAACTGTCCAGCCTGGAAATGATCGGCGTCGACCCGCTCAAGTACATCATTGCCCCGCGCCTGTGGGCCGGCTTCATTTCCTTGCCGGTTCTGGCAATCATCTTCAGCGTCGTCGGCATCTGGGGTGGTTCCTGGGTGGCCGTCGACTGGCTGGGCATTTATGACGGGTCCTACTGGTCCAACATGCAGAACAGTGTCGACTTCCTCGATGATGTGCTCAATGGCGTCATCAAGAGTGCTGTATTCGCTTTTGTGGTGACCTGGATCGCCGTGTTTCAAGGCTATGACTGCGAGCCCACGTCCGAGGGGATCAGCCGTGCCACAACCAAGACCGTGGTGTACGCCTCGCTGGCGGTCCTGGGCCTTGACTTTATTCTGACCGCCTTGATGTTTGGAGATTTCTGATGCAAAACCGCACCCTGGAAATCGGTGTCGGCCTTTTCCTGCTGGCCGGCATCCTGGCGTTATTGCTGCTGGCCCTGCGAGTCAGCGGCCTGGCGCCGACTGCGAACACCGATACTTATAAACTTTATGCTTATTTTGACAATATCGCCGGTTTGACGGTCAGAGCCAAGGTGACCATGGCCGGTGTCACTATCGGCAACGTCACGGCAATCGATCTGGATCGCGACAGTTTCACCGGACGGGTGACGATGGAGGTGGAAAAGCGCGTGGATAACCTGCCGACTGATTCCACTGCATCTATCCTGACGGCGGGTCTGCTGGGTGAGAAATACATCGGTATCAGCGTGGGTGGGGAAGAATCCCTGCTCAAGGACGGTGGGACCATCCATGACACGCAGTCGTCGCTGGTGCTCGAGGACCTGATCGGGAAATTCCTGCTTAATACCGTTAGCAAAGACGCTAAATGAGGAGCCTTTCGATGATCTCTATCTTGCGACGCAGCCTGTTGGTCCTGCTGGCAGCCCTGCCGCTGATGGCCAATGCCCTGGCGGCGCCTTCCGCCCACGATATCATCCAGGACACCACGACCCGCCTGCTGGCAGACCTTGCCGCCAACAAGGAGCAATACAAGCAGGATCCGGGCGCATTCTATGATGCGCTGAACGGCATTGTTGGTCCGGTGGTGGACGCCGATGGCATCTCGCGCAGCATCATGACGGTCAAGTACTCGCGCAAGGCAACCCCTGCGCAGATGACCCGCTTCCAGGAAAACTTCAAGCGCAGCCTGATGCAGTTCTACGGCAACGCCTTGCTCGAATACAACAATCAGGGCATCACCGTTTCACCGGCCAAGGATGAAAACGGTACCCGTACCAGCGTCGACATGCAGGTCAAGGGTAACAACGGTGCTATCTACCCGGTGTCCTACACGCTCGAACAGTTGAACGGCGAGTGGAAGGTGCGCAACGTGATCATCAACGGCATCAACATCGGCAAATTGTTCCGCGACCAGTTTGCCGATGCCATGCAGCGCAATGGCAATGACCTGGACAAGACCATCGATGGCTGGGCCGGCGAAGTCGCCAAGGCCAAGGAAGTGACCGACGAAGCCAAGGAGAAGCAGGGACAATGAATGAGTCGGCGAGTGAGTCGGCCGTTCGTCTGGGCGAAGCCGACGAGTTGTTGCTCAGCGGTGTGCTGGACTATCGCACTGGTCCGGCCTTGCGCACCCAGGGCCAGGCGCTGATCAAGTCCGTTGGTGCCGCCGAGGTGGTCATTGACTGCTCGGCGGTGCAGAAATCCAGCAGTGTAGGCTTGTCGCTACTGCTGTGTTTCATGCGGGATGCCGAGGCGGCCGGCAAAACGTGGAGCATCCGTGGGATGCCCGAAGACATGCGCGAAATAGCCCAGGTCAGCGAGCTGACCGAGCTGTTGGCGCACCACTGAGCCACATCGCTGGAAAAGTCCCCCCGTCAGAGTCCTGCTTCGCGGGGTTCGCAGGCGCGGGGCTTTTTTGTATGATGTGCGACCCGCGCGCACAGGGCGCCGATTGAGGTTGAGCATGCAGGCTGTAGAAGTGAAGAGCTTCCTTGAAGGAAAGCTGCCTGGTACGCAGGTGGAAGTTGAAGGCGAAGGCTGCAACTTCCAGTTGAACGTGATCAGTGATGAACTGGCGGCGTTGAGCCCAGTGAAGCGTCAGCAGAGCATCTATGCCCATTTGAACCCATGGATTGCCGATGGCAGCATCCACGCGGTCACGATGAAATTTTTCAGCAGCGCGGCCTGGGCCGAGCGCACCTGAGCCCAAGGGCCTCGAGATTCTTATGGATAAACTGATTATTACCGGCGGCGTTCGTCTTGATGGCGAAATCCGTATTTCCGGGGCAAAGAACTCCGCCCTCCCGATCCTGGCCGCGACCCTGCTGTGCGATGGCCCGGTGACCGTGGCCAACCTGCCGCACCTGCATGACATCACCACGATGATCGAGCTGTTCGGTCGCATGGGCATCGAACCGGTGATCGACGAGAAACTCGCCGTCGAGATCGACCCGCGCACCATCAAGACCCTGGTCGCTCCGTACGAGCTGGTGAAAACCATGCGCGCGTCGATCCTGGTACTGGGCCCGATGGTTGCCCGTTTCGGTGAAGCCGAGGTTGCGTTGCCTGGCGGTTGCGCCATTGGCTCGCGTCCGGTGGACCTGCACATCCGTGGCCTGGAAGCCATGGGCGCGGTCATCGACGTCGAAGGCGGCTACATCAAGGCCAAGGCGCCTGAAGGCGGCCTGCGCGGCGCCCATTTCTTCTTCGACACCGTCAGCGTGACCGGTACCGAGAACATCATGATGGCCGCTGCACTGGCCAAGGGCCGCAGCGTGTTGCAAAACGCTGCTCGCGAGCCTGAAGTGGTGGACCTGGCGAACTTCCTGATCGCCATGGGCGCCAAGATCAGTGGTGCCGGTACCGACACCATCACCATCGATGGCGTCGAGCGCTTGCACTCGGCCACTTACAAAGTGATGCCGGACCGGATCGAAACCGGTACCTATCTGGTCGCTGCTGCCGTCACCGGCGGTCGCGTCAAGGTCAAGGACACCGATCCGACGATCCTTGAAGCCGTCCTGGAGAAACTCAAGGAAGCCGGCGCCGAAGTCACCTGCGGCGAAGACTGGATCGAAGTGAACATGCACGGCAAGCGGCCCAAGGCCGTCAATGTGCGGACCGCGCCATACCCGGCGTTCCCGACCGACATGCAGGCACAGTTCATCTCCCTCAACGCCATTGCCGAAGGCACCGGCGCGGTGATCGAGACGATCTTCGAAAACCGTTTCATGCACGTCTATGAACTGCACCGCATGGGCGCCAGGATCCAGGTCGAAGGCAACACCGCCATCGTCACCGGCACCGAGAAGCTCAAGGGCGCGCCAGTGATGGCCACCGACCTGCGGGCCTCGGCCAGCCTGGTGATTTCGGCCCTGGTTGCCGAAGGCGATACCCTGATCGACCGCATCTACCACATTGACCGTGGCTACGAGTGCATCGAAGAAAAACTGCAGATGCTCGGTGCCAAGATCCGCCGCGTACCGGGCTAGTTCCGGCTGCATGGGCACAAGGATGTGCCTGGATTTCGTTTCAAATCGAGGGTGGTGCACCCTCGATGTGTGTCCGGCGCCGCTTGCGACCGGGCATGTGTACCTTGATAAGGACTGACGTTCCCATGTTGACCATCGCACTGTCCAAGGGCCGCATCCTTGACGACACCCTGCCGCTTCTGGCTGAAGCGGGCATCGTGCCGACCGAGAATCCGGACAAGAGCCGCAAGCTGATCATCCCCACGACCCAGGCCGATGTGCGCCTGCTGATTGTGCGTGCCACCGATGTGCCGACTTACGTTGAACATGGCGCCGCCGACCTCGGCGTTGCCGGTAAGGACGTGCTGATGGAATACGGTGGCCAGGGTCTGTATGAGCCCCTGGACCTGCAGATCGCCCGGTGCAAGCTGATGACCGCCGGCAAGGTCGGCGCGCCGGAGCCCAAGGGGCGCCTGCGGGTGGCAACCAAGTTCGTCAACATTGCCAAGCGCTACTATGCCGAGCAGGGTCGCCAGGTCGATATCATCAAGTTGTACGGTTCGATGGAGCTGGCGCCGCTGATCGGCCTGGCGGACAAGATCATCGACGTCGTCGACACCGGCAATACCCTGCGGGCCAATGGCCTGGAACCCCAGGATTTCATCGCGGACATCACCTCCCGGCTGATCGTCAACAAGGCATCGATGAAAATGCAGCATGCTCGTATCCAGGCACTGATCGATACCCTGCGCAAGGCAGTGGAATCGCGACACCGCGGCTGATTTACCTGCGCGACCTCGAGTCGCGCCCGTCTATCCGTGTCATAGCCAATTTTCTCAGGTGCCCACGCGAATGGACTGGTAGCTTAGGGCGCCTGAGCATTTGCCATTAATGAGGCCCTCGCTATGACCGCTCCCACCTCGATTCGCCGACTCAACGCTGCCGATCCGGATTTCGCACATCATCTGGATCATCTGCTGAGCTGGGAAAGTGTGTCTGACGACTCGGTCAATCAGCGGGTGCTGGACATCATCAAAGCCGTGCGCGAGCGGGGCGATGCCGCCGTGGTGGAATTCACCCAGAAATTCGATGGCCTGCAGGCGGCGTCCATGGCCGACCTGATCCTGCCGCGCGAGCGCCTGGAGCTGGCCCTGACGCGGATCACCGTGCCCCAGCGCGAGGCCCTGGAAAAAGCCGCCTCCCGGGTGCGCAGCTATCACGAAAGACAGAAGCAGGACTCCTGGAGCTACACCGAAGCGGACGGTACCGTGCTGGGCCAGAAGGTTACGCCACTGGACCGCGCCGGCCTGTACGTGCCGGGCGGCAAGGCGTCCTATCCCTCCTCGGTGCTGATGAATGCCATTCCGGCCAAGGTTGCCGGCGTGACCGAAGTGGTCATGGTCGTGCCGACCCCACGGGGTGAAATCAACGAACTGGTGCTGGCCGCTGCCTGCATTGCTGGCGTGGACCGGGTGTTCACCATCGGTGGCGCCCAGGCCGTAGCTGCATTGGCCTACGGCACCGAAAGCGTACCGAGGGTCGACAAGGTGGTAGGGCCGGGCAACATCTATGTCGCCACCGCCAAGCGTCACGTGTTCGGCCAGGTCGGTATCGACATGATCGCCGGCCCTTCGGAAATCCTCGTGGTGTGCGACGGCCAGACCGACCCGGATTGGATTGCCATGGACTTGTTCTCCCAGGCCGAGCACGACGAAGACGCCCAGGCGATTCTGGTCAGCCCGGATGCCGAATTCCTCGACAAGGTCGCGGCCAGTATCGACAGGCTGCTGCCAACCATGGATCGCGCCGAAATCATCAACACCTCGATCAATGGTCGTGGCGCGCTGATCAAGGTCGATGACATGGAACAGGCGATCGAGGTCGCCAACCGCATCGCGCCGGAGCACCTGGAATTGTCGGTCGCCGATCCGCAGGCCTGGTTGCCGCAGATCCGTCATGCCGGTGCGATCTTCATGGGCCGCCACACCAGCGAGGCCCTGGGCGATTACTGTGCAGGGCCCAACCATGTGTTGCCGACTTCCGGCACCGCGCGTTTCTCGTCGCCGCTGGGGGTGTATGACTTCCAGAAGCGTTCGTCGATCATCTTCTGCTCCGAGCAGGGTGCATCCGAACTGGGCAAGACCGCTTCGGTACTGGCCCGTGGCGAGTCGTTGAGCGCCCACGCCCGCAGCGCCGAGTATCGAATTCTTGATGAGTGCTCCATTGACGGGCAGGGAAACTGAAATGAGTAAATTCTGGAGCCCGTTCGTCAAGAACCTGGTGCCCTACGTGCCCGGCGAACAACCGAAGCTGACCCGCCTGGTCAAGCTCAATACCAACGAGAACCCCTACGGCCCATCGCCCAAGGCCCTTGCGGCGATGCAGACCGAGCTCAATGACAACCTGCGTCTGTATCCGGACCCCAACAGCGATCTGCTGAAGAACGCCGTGGCCCGCTACTATGGTGTGCAGGCCAACCAGGTGTTTCTCGGTAACGGCTCGGATGAAGTGCTGGCGCACATTTTTCACGGCCTGCTGCAGCACGACCAGCCGATCCTGTTTCCGGACATCAGCTACAGCTTCTATCCAGTGTATTGCGGCTTGTATGGCATCCAGTTCGATGCGGTGCCCCTGGATGAGCAGTTCCGGATCGATCCGGCGGACTATGCCAAGCCGAACGGCGGGATCATTTTCCCCAACCCGAACGCCCCGACCGGCTGCCTGCTGGCGCTGGAAGCGGTGGAGCAAATGCTCAAGGCCAGCCCGGATTCGGTGGTGGTAGTCGATGAAGCCTATATCGACTTCGGTGGCGAGACGGCCATCAGCCTGGTGGACCGTTATCCGAATCTGCTGGTCACCCAGACCTTGTCCAAGTCCCGCTCGCTGGCGGGGTTGCGAGTGGGCTTGGCGGTAGGCCATCCGGATCTGATCGAAGCGCTGGAGCGGATCAAGAACAGCTTCAACTCCTACCCTCTGGATCGCTTGGCGAACGTGGGTGGCGCGGCGGCATTCGACGATCGCGAGTATTTCCAGAAGACCTGCCGGTTGGTCATCGAGCATCGCGAGTGGGTGGTGGCGCAACTGGAGGCCAAGGGGTTTGAAGTCTTGCCTTCGGCGGCCAACTTCATCTTCGCCCGTCACCCCCGGCATGATGCGGCGGGACTGGCGGCGAAGCTGCGAGAACAGGGTGTGATCGTGCGGCACTTCAAACAGGAGCGGATTGCCCAGTTCCTGCGGATCAGCATTGGCACACCGGAGCAGAACCAGGCGCTGATCGACGCCCTGGGCGAACTCTAAAGCTCTGCGCTGAACTGTAGGAAACCCTCTGTGGGAGCAAGGCTTGCCCGCGAAGGCGGTGGGTCAGTGACTCAAATGTCGACTGATTCGGCGCTATCGCGGGCAAGCCTTGCTCCCACAGTGGTTTCCGGCGTTCACGAAATTGGCGTTTCATCGCGGGGCCCCTGTGGGGCTTGCCCGCGAAGGCGGTCTGACATTCAAAATGACTATCGACTGACACTACGCTATCGCGAGCAAGCTCGCTCCCACAGGTGTGTTCTGTGCATTCAGATGCTTTATTCGTGATGCGGCTCGCCAAGGAACGTCAGCGAAGTAAACACACCACGCGTCGCCACGTCCTTGTCATCCTTGAGCGGGATTTCCATCTGCGCGGCGATGACGTTCAAACCTTCATTGCGCACCAGCACCTGGGCCCGACCGTCGGCGTCGGTTTCAGTGGCGACGGTGTTCGGCGCGCTGCGGTAATCGCCCACCAGTTTTACCCCGGCCGCAGGCTTGCCATCCAGCAGGACCCGCACCGGCAATGATTGGCCGGGACCTATGGTCAGCGGATCGACGTCCGGCAGGATCACGAACCTGATCGGCTCCAGCTTCGGCAGCTTCGCTCCGGGCTCGTAGATTGCCAGGCTGTATTTGAAGGTGTGGGTCGACTCGATCGCGCCGGGCACCTTGCTGCGGCCTTCGTTGATCCACTTCTTGTCAGCGGTCTGGGACCACATGCCATTGTCCAGCGCCACCGCGAGCACGGCCGGCGGCTTGAGCGGTTGCAGGCGGGCGTGGTCGGGTAGGCGTTGCACCGTGACCGGGATCATCTTGCCGCCCAGGTCATAGGCCCAGGCCCCGCTGATTTTCTGGGCCTTGAAGGCATTGTCCTCGGCGCCGTGGCCGTAGATCACTTCAATGTTGCCGCGCCGTTGTTCGGTCCACAAACCATGGGCCGAGGCTTGTGTCGCCAGGAACAGGCCGAGAAGGGCGAGTGTCTTGGGGTGTTTCATGCCGATTTTCCTTTTTACAGATCGAGGGTGAGACTGACGGTGAAGTTGCGCGGCTCGCCGGGATTGACCCAGTAGTTGCTGTAGGAGCGCTCGTAGTATTTTTCGTCGAAGACGTTGTTCAGGTTCAGGCCCACGGTGACGTTATCGCTGGCCTTGTAATGAGCCAGCAGATCCACGGTGTGGTAGGCCGGCAGCTCGAAGTCCTTGCCGGCTTCGCCCGAACGATCCCCCACGTAAGTGAACGCCGCGCCGACATCCGAGCCGCGCAGGTGCCCGTCCTGGAATTCATAGACGCCCAGCAGACTGCCGCTACGCTTGGCAACGCCCAGGATCCGGCTGCCGGTGGGGATCTCTTTGTCACCTTCGGTCACTTCTGCATCGATGTAGGCAAAGGCCCCGATCACGCGGATGGCGTCGGTCAACTGACCGCTGACCTGCAGATCGATCCCCTGGCTACGGGCCTTGCCCATGGCGCGGTTGGTGTTGGTATCGGGGGCCAGCGCCAGGACGTTTTCCTTCTCTATATGGAACGCCGCCAGGGTGGTGCTCAGGCGATGGTCGAAGAGCTCGCTCTTGATCCCGGCTTCATAGCCAACGCCTTCCTCTGGATTGAAGGTCTTGCCGTCGGCGTCCAGGCCGTTGTTGGGCTTGAACGAGGTGGACGCGTTAGCGAACAACCCGACTTCAGGCGTCAGTTGGTACAGCAAGCCGGCCCGTTGTGTCAGGGCGTCGTGGCGTTGGTGGCTGATGAGCTGGGTAGTGTGATCATCGATACGCTGCTCGAAATGCTCGTAGCGCACACCGAACATGCCCCGCAGCTTTTCGGTGAAGACGATCTGGTCCTGGAGATTCAATGCACGGCTTTGGACATGCTCGAAGAAATCCGTGCCGGTGCGCAGCCCGTCGGGTTTGGGCTGGCCGTAGATGGGCTGATAGATGTTGATGGGATAGGCGCCGCCGTTGAGGGTGGTTACGCGCTCGTTCTTGCGGTAATCCTCGTACTCGCTGCCGATCAGCAGTTCGTGCTGCCACGGTCCCAGGTCCAGCAGGCCACGCAGTTCCAACTGGGTGATGCTGTCATGCCAATCGTTGTCGCGTTCGCGGTAACGGCGGTTGACGGTGTGACCATCGGCATTCAACGGACGCGCTTCAGAGGCGAAGCCCCAGAGTTCGCCTTGCTTGTAATGACTGGCCAGACGCAGTTGCCAGATGTCATTGAGCTGATGTTCGAGGGCGGCCTGGAGCATGTGGTTGTGGTTGTCGATGTCACCGTCATTGGGTTCGCCCAGGAAGGTCGAGCGGGACACGCCGCTCCAGCGGTTATTTGGCGCGACGATGCCCCGGTCGAGCGTCGAGCTGTGGCGTACGATTTCACTCTCGACCAACAGGCGTGTGTCGGGACTCGGTTGCCAACTGATGGAGGGCGCCACGAATACCCGCCGGCTGTCGACGTGATCGCGAAAGCTGTGCTTGTCCTCCACCGCCAGGTTCACCCTCGACAACAGGGTGCCTTCGGCGTCCAGTGGCGTATTGAGGTCCAGGGCGGTGCGGTAGCGGTCCCAACTGCCGGCGCTGGTTTGCAGGGTGGTGAAGGCTTCGGGCTGGGGTTTCTTGGTGACGATGTTGACCGTACCCCCTGGATCGCCGCGTCCATAGAGGCTGGCCGCCGGCCCCTTCAACACCTCGATGCGTTCGATGTTGGCGGCGTCCGGTGTGCTCGGATAGCCGCGGTTGGCGCTGAAGCCGTCCTTGTAGAACTCTGATGTCGTGAAGCCGCGCACACTGTATTCGTAGAGCGTCAGGCCGCCGAAGTTGTTCTGTTTCGATACGCCGCCGGCAAACTCCAGCGCCCGTTCGACGCTGGTGCTGCCCAGGTCCTTGAGGACGTCAGCCGGGATTACGCTGATCGATTGAGGAATATCCCGCAGGGCTGTGTCGGTTTTGGTCGCGCTGGCGGAGCGGGTGGCGCGATAACCTTTCACCGGTCCAGTGGGGGATTCGTAGTCGGATGTGACGCTGATGGCGTCCAGTTCCAGAGGCTGGGTTTCCTCGGCAAAGGCCGGGTCGCCCAGCAGACCCAAGGCCAGGCTGGCGAGGGAAATCTGTTTTAGAGATGACATGTTATGTTGTTCCAATTTGCGCAATTGAAACAATATAACACTACCGATGAGAATTTATGCTATCTGTGGCTTCTCGTTAAATTTTCAGACAGTCAGGCTTTTGTGGCGAGGGGATTTATCCCCGCTGGGCTGCGGAGCAGCCCCAACCCAGAGCACTCAATCTGTCTGACACGCCGAGTCAGCAGCTTTTAGGGCTGCTCCGCAGCCCAGCGGGGATAAATCCCCTCGCCACAAAGGGGAACTGTGTCGGTTACTGCTCTTCCTTGACCGCTACAGGCGCGGGCGGTGGGCGCAGGCCGATCTCCGCGGTGAGTTTGAGTTCCTTGCCGTTGCGCATCACCTGGATGGTGACTTTGTCGGTGGGCTTGATCCGCGCTACCTGGTTCATCGAGCGCCGGCCATCGCCGGCCGGTTCGCCGTCGATGCTCAGGATCACATCACCCAATTGCAGGCCGGCCTTCTGGGCCGGACCATCGCGGAAAATTCCCGCCACCACGATGCCAGGCCGTCCGGACAAACCGAAGGACTCTGCCAGCTCCTGGGTCAGCGGCTGCACTTCGATGCCCAGCCAGCCACGAATCACTTGGCCATGCTCGATGATGGACTTCATCACTTCCATCGCCAGTTTCACCGGGATGGCGAAACCGATGCCCTGGCTGCCGCCGGACTTGGAGAATATCGCCGTGTTGATCCCGGTGAGGTTGCCGTTCGCATCCACCAGCGCGCCGCCGGAGTTGCCGGGGTTGATCGCGGCATCGGTCTGGATGAAGTCTTCGTAGTTGTTCAAACCCAACTGGTTACGCCCGGTGGCACTGATGATGCCCATGGTCACGGTCTGGCCGACGCCGAAGGGGTTGCCGATGGCGAGGGCGACGTCACCGATGCGGATGCTGTCGGAGCGACCGATGGTAATCGCCGGCAGATTCTTGAGGTCGATCTTCAGTACCGCGAGGTCGGTTTCCGGGTCGCTGCCGATCACTCGGGCAAGGGTTTCGCGGCCATCCTTGAGGGCTACCACGATCTGGTCGGCACCGCTGGTGACGTGGTTGTTGGTCAGCAGATAGCCTTCCGGGCTCATGATCACGCCCGAACCCAGGCTCGATTCCATGCGCTTCTGCTTGGGCGAGTTATCGCCGAAGAAGCGCCGGAACTGCGGGTCCTCGAACAGCGGGTGGCTGGGTTTGTTGATGACTTTGGTGGTGTACAGGTTGACCACGGCCGGTGCGGCGATGGTCACCGCGTCGGCATAGGACACGGGCCCTTGTAGCAGCGCCTTGCTCTGCGGCGCCTGCTGCAGATTGACATCAAGGCTCGGCAGGCCAACCCATTCCGGGTAACGCTGGATAATCAGTAGTGCGACGAGCACGCCGGCCAACAGCGGCCAGCCGGAAAAACGCAGCGCCTTGAGCATCTATCATGTCCTACAAAAGTTGCAGGCGGAATGAGACCGCCCATAATGTCGCGCATTATACGAGGCCGCGCGCGCCTCGGAACCGGATATTTAGGAGTCTTTTCATGGCCGTAGCCCTGAGCACCCTGGTTGAAGAAGCAGACCGTTACCTGGCGAGCAGCCGGATTGCCGATTACTGCCCAAACGGCCTGCAGGTCGAAGGCGCGCCCCAGGTGATGCGCATCGTCAGTGGCGTGACCGCCAGCCAGGCGTTGCTCGACGCCGCCGTGGAAGCCGATGCCGACCTGGTGCTGGTGCATCACGGTTACTTCTGGAAGGGCGAGAACCCTTGCATCACTGGCATGAAGCAGCGTCGCCTGAAAACCCTGCTCAAGCACGATATCAGCCTGCTGGCCTACCATCTGCCGCTGGACCTGCACCCCGAGGTCGGCAACAACGTGCAGTTGGCCCGTCAACTGGACATCACCGTCGAAGGGCCATTGGACCCGGATAACCCCAAAGTCGTCGGCCTGGTCGGCTCCTTGTCCGAACCGATGACGCCTCGGGATTTTGCCCGCAAGGTCCAGGAGGTCATGGGACGCGAGCCGTTGCTGATCGAGGGGGAGCAGATGATCCGCCGGGTCGGCTGGTGCACCGGCGGCGGCCAGGGCTACATCGATCAGGCGGTGATGGCCGGGGTCGATCTGTACCTCAGTGGCGAAGCATCGGAACAGACTTTCCACAGCGCCCGGGAAAACGGCATCAGCTTCATTGCCGCCGGCCATCATGCGACCGAACGCTATGGCGTGCAGGCGCTGGGTGATTACCTGGCGCGACGCTTTGCCCTGGAACACATCTTCATCGATTGTCCGAATCCGATTTGAGTGGTGCTGAACCTTGTGGGAGCGGGCTTGCTCGCTCCCACAAAGGTCTCGCAAGACCCGAACGCCCAGGCATATCCATATGCTGTTTCGATCTAGTTGGCGCCCTGATTAGAAGAGGACGCTGTGCTAGGATTCTTCGCTCGAACACGGCCCGCTGGCCGTTCATAAGAATGTTTTCGTGAGTAGCCATGGTCGACAAACTGACGCATCTGAAACAGCTGGAGGCGGAAAGCATCCACATCATCCGCGAGGTGGCCGCCGAGTTCGACAACCCGGTGATGCTGTACTCCATCGGTAAAGACTCCGCCGTGATGCTGCACCTTGCACGCAAGGCGTTCTTCCCCGGCAAGCTGCCGTTTCCGGTGATGCACGTCGACACCCGCTGGAAATTCCAGGAAATGTACAAGTTCCGCGATCGCATGGTCGAGGAAATGGGCCTGGACCTGATCACTCACGTGAACCCGGACGGCGTGGCGCAAGGCATCAACCCGTTCACCCACGGCAGCGCCAAGCACACCGACATCATGAAGACCGAGGGCCTGAAGCAGGCCCTGGACAAGCATGGTTTCGACGCAGCGTTCGGCGGCGCCCGTCGCGATGAAGAGAAGTCCCGTGCCAAGGAGCGCGTCTATTCGTTCCGCGACAGCAAGCACCGCTGGGACCCGAAGAACCAGCGCCCGGAGCTGTGGAACGTCTACAACGGCAAGGTCAACAAGGGCGAGTCGATCCGCGTCTTCCCGTTGTCGAACTGGACCGAGCTGGACATCTGGCAGTACATCTACCTCGAAGGCATCCCGATTGTGCCGCTGTACTTCGCCGCCGAGCGCGAAGTGATCGAGAAGAACGGCACGCTGATCATGATCGACGACGAGCGCATCCTCGAACACCTGTCCGAGGAAGAGAAGGCCCGCATCGTCAAGAAGAAAGTGCGTTTCCGTACCCTTGGCTGCTACCCGTTGACGGGCGCGGTGGAGTCCGAGGCCGAGAGCCTGACGGACATCATTCAGGAAATGCTCCTGACGCGAACTTCCGAGCGCCAGGGCCGGGTCATCGACCACGATGGCGCAGGCTCGATGGAAGATAAAAAACGTCAAGGTTATTTCTAAGGGGCTGTCATGTCGCATCAATCTGATTTGATCAGCGAGGACATCCTCGCCTACCTGGGCCAGCACGAGCGCAAGGAGCTGTTGCGCTTTCTGACCTGCGGTAACGTCGACGACGGCAAGAGCACCCTGATCGGGCGCCTGCTGCACGACTCCAAGATGATCTACGAAGATCACCTGGAAGCCATCACCCGTGATTCGAAAAAAGTCGGCACCACCGGTGACGACATCGACCTGGCATTGCTGGTCGACGGCCTGCAGGCCGAGCGCGAGCAGGGCATCACCATTGATGTCGCGTATCGCTATTTCTCCACCGCCAAGCGCAAGTTCATCATCGCCGACACCCCCGGCCATGAGCAGTACACCCGTAACATGGCCACCGGTGCCTCCACCTGTGACCTGGCGATCATCCTGGTGGATGCCCGCTACGGCGTGCAGACCCAGACCCGTCGCCATAGCTTCATTGCTTCGTTGTTGGGCATCAAGCACATCGTCGTGGCCATCAACAAGATGGACCTCAAGGATTTCGACCAGGGTGTGTTCGAGTCGATCAAGGCCGACTACCTGAAGTTCGCCGAAGGCTTGAAGATGAAGCCTTCGAGCATGCACTTCGTGCCAATGTCTGCCCTCAAGGGCGACAACGTGGTGAACAAGTCCGAGCGTTCGCCGTGGTACACCGGCCAGTCGCTGATGGAAATCCTCGAAACCGTGGAAGTGGCGGGCGACCGCAACTTCACCGACCTGCGTTTCCCGGTGCAGTACGTCAACCGTCCGAACCTGAACTTCCGCGGTTTCGCCGGCACACTGGCCAGCGGCATCGTGCACAAGGGCGACGAAGTGGTGGTATTGCCATCGGGCAAGAGCAGCCGCGTCAAATCCATCGTCACCTTCGAAGGTGAGCTGGAGCAAGCCGGCCCGGGCCAGGCCGTGACCCTGACCATGGAAGACGAGATTGACATCTCCCGGGGCGACCTGTTGGTGCATGCCGACAACGTGCCTCCGGTCACCGACAGCTTCGAAGCGATGCTGGTGTGGATGGCCGAGGAGCCGATGCTGCCGGGCAAGAAATACGACATCAAGCGTGCGACCAGCTACGTGCCGGGCTCCATTGCCAGCATCGTCAACCGGGTCGATGTGAACACCCTCGAAGAGGGGCCGGCCAGCGCGTTGCAGCTCAACGAAATCGGCAAGGTGAAGATTGCCCTGGATGCGCCGATCGCCCTCGACGGTTACGAGAGCAACCGCACCACCGGCGCGTTCATCGTCATCGATCGCCTGACCAATGGCACCGTCGGCGCCGGCATGATCGTCGCCCAGCCGCTGGCTCACGGCAGCAGCACCCACCACGGCAAGCTCGCCCATGTGTCGGTGGAAGAGCGCACCCAGCGCTTCGGCCAGCAGCCGGCGACGGTGCTGTTCAGCGGTCTCTCGGGCGCCGGCAAGAGCACACTGGCTTACGCCGTGGAGCGCAAGCTGTTCGACATGGGCCGTGCGGTCTTCGTCCTCGACGGCCAGAACCTGCGCCATGACCTGAACAAGGGCTTGCCGCATGACCGTGCCGGGCGCACCGAGAATTGGCGCCGTGCGGCTCACGTTGCCCGTCAGTTCAACGAAGCCGGCCTGCTGACCCTGGCGGCATTCGTTGCACCGAGCGCCGAAGGGCGTGAGCAGGCCAAGGACCTGATCGGCAGGGAGCGTCTGTTGACGGTCTACGTCCAGGCCTCGCCGACGGTGTGTGCCCAGCGTGATCCGCAAGGGCTGTACGCCGCCGCCGGCGACAACATCCCGGGCGAGTCCTTCCCGTATGACGTGCCGCTGGACGCCGATCTGGTGGTCGACACCCAGTCGCTGACACTGGAAGAGAGTGTCAAGCAGGTGCTGGATCTGCTGCGCAGTCGCGGCGCGATCTAAGCACAAGCGGCAAACGAAAAGCCCGCCGATGAGTGATCATCGGCGGGCTTTTTTGTTGTCTGGAAGGACGCTATCGCGAGCAAGCTCGGCTCCCACAGGGATTGATGCGAACTGTTCACCAACAATCCCTGTGGGAGCCGAGCTTGCTCGCGATGAGGCCATTACAGACACCTCAAGTACCGGGATACTCGCAATGCATCTGCCCCAACAGCGCATCCTTGTCCTGCCACAACTGGTTGATCCAGCCCTGGAACTCCAGGCGATAGGCGCCGTCCTGGTCGTAGTTCTTCCCGATAAACTGCGGCGGGATAGGCAGTTCCTGGAAATGCACCACCACTTCGCCAACGTTACCGCAGAGCAGATCCCAATACCCCGGACGACCGCCGGGGTAGTGGATGGTGACGTTGATGATCGATTCCAACTGTTCACCCATTGCATCGAGCACAAACGCGATGCCGCCGGCCTTTGGCTTGAGCAGATAGCGAAACGGCGATTGCTGCTGGGCATGCTTGCCTTCGGTGAAGCGTGTGCCTTCGGCGAAGTTGAAAATGCCCACCGGGTTGTTGCGAAACTTCGCGCAGGTCTTGCGGGTGGTTTCCAGGTCCTTGCCTTTCTTTTCCGGGTGTTTCTCCAGATAGGCCTTGGAGTAGCGCTTCATGAACGGGAACCCCAGCGCCCACCAGGCCAGGCCGATCACCGGCACCCAGATCAACTCCTGCTTGAGAAAGAACTTCAGCGGGCGGACGCGGCGATTGAGCACGTACTGCAACACCATGATATCGACCCAGCTCTGGTGGTTGCTGGTGATCAGGTAGGAGTGTTGGTAATCCAGGCCCTTAAGGCCGCTGAGGTGCCAGCGGGTGCGGCGCAGCAGGTTCATCCAGGCTTTGTTGTTACTGATCCACGCTTCATGGATGTGGCTCATCAACCAGTCGGTGAAACGTTGAGCGGCGGGGAAGGGCAGCACGAGCTTGAAGATCGCCACGAGGAACAGCGGCGTGCAGCAGGCAATGGTATTGAGCGCCAACAGCAACGAGGCGATGACGCCTCGCACCGGGGCAGGCAGGAAATCCAGCATCTAAATGTCCAGGGGTCGGTTGGCGGCTTGGATCGCAGTGAGGGCGATGGTGTACACGATGTCATCGACCTGGGCGCCACGGGGGAGGTCGTTCACCGGTTTGCGCAGGCCCTGGAGCATCGGCCCGAGGCTGACGCAATCGGCACTGCGCTGGACG
Source organism: Pseudomonas corrugata (assembly GCF_001269905.1). Taxonomy (GTDB): domain Bacteria; phylum Pseudomonadota; class Gammaproteobacteria; order Pseudomonadales; family Pseudomonadaceae; genus Aquipseudomonas; species Aquipseudomonas corrugata. Next base: position 71,994 of record NZ_LHVK01000009.1, read on the forward strand.
GCCTTGTGGGTGGTGTTGCCGGTGTTCAGGTCCGGGAAGATGAACACCGTCGCCCGCCCGGCCACCTGGCTGTTGGGCGCCAGTTGTCGTGCCACGGTTTCGTTGGCGGCGGCGTCGTACTGCAGCGGGCCGTCGATCAGCAAGCCATGCTGCGCCTCGTGGGCCAGCAAGGTAGCTTCGCGGACTTTTTCCACTTCCTCTCCGCTGGCCGATTCGCCGCTGGAATAGCTGAGCATGGCCACTCGTGGGGTGATGCCGAACGCGGCGGCAGAGTCGGCGCTTTGCAGGGCGATCTCCGCCAGCTCCGCAGCGCTGGGATGCGGATTCATCACGCAATCGCCATAGACCAGCACCTCTTCGGGAAACAGCATGAAGAACACCGACGACACCAGGGAGCAGCCCGGCGCCGTCTTGATCAGCTGCAGGGCCGGGCGGATGGTATTGGCGGTGGAGTGGACGACGCCGGACACCAGCCCGTCGACTTCGTCCAGCGCCAGCATCATCGTGCCGATCACCACAGTGTCTTCCAGTTGCTGCTCGGCCATCGGTGCATTCAGACTTTTGCTCTTGCGCAGCCGCACCATCGGCTCGACGTAACGCTCGCGGATCGAGTCCGGGTCGAGAATCTCCAGCCCCGGCGGCAGTTCGATGCCCTGGGCGCGGGCCACCGCCTCGACGTCGGCCGGTTTGGCCAGCAACACGCAGCGGGCGATGCCGCGGGCCTGGCAAATGGCGGCGGCCTGGACCGTCAGCGGTTCGCTGCCTTCCGGCAGGACGATGCGCTTGTTGGCGGCCTGGGCGCGCTGGATCAATTGATAGCGGAACACCGCCGGCGACAGGCGCATTTCCCGCGGCGTGCCGCAGCGCTGGTGCAGCCACTGGGCGTCCAGGTGGCTGGCGACGAAATCGGTGATGATCTCAGCGCGTTCGCGGTCGTCGATCGGGATTTCCTTGTTCAGGCTGTTGAGCAGGTTGGCGGTGTCATAGGAGCCCGTGCTCACTGACAACACCGGCAGGCCCGCCTGCAGCGCGCCGCGGCACAGTTCCATGATGCGTGGGTCGGGCAGGGTGTCGCTGGTCAACAATAGACCGGCCAGCGGTACACCGTTGATGGCGGCCAGGCTCACTGCCAGGATGATGTCGTCGCGATCGCCGGGTGTCACCACCAGCACGCCAGGCTTGAGCAGCTCCACGGTGTTGCGCATGGTGCGAGCGCAAATGATGATGTTGCTCATGCGTCGGCTTTCGTAATCGCCGGCATTGAGCACCTGGGCGCCCATCAAATCGGCTACGTCGCGGGTGCGCGGGGCGTTGAGTTCGGGCCGGAAGGGAATGCAGCCCAGCAGGCGGAAGTCGCCGCTGCGCAGCAAGGGCGAATGCTCCTTGAGCCGGGCGGAAAACGCTTCCATGCTTTCGTCGGTACGGACCTTGTTGAGGATCACGCCGAGGACCTTCGGATCTTTCGGCCCACCGAACAATTGCGCCTGCAACTCAACCCGCCCGGACAGCTCGGTCAGCACTTCGTTTTCCGGCGCCGACACCAGGATCACCTCGGCGTCCAGGCTCTTGGCCAGGTGCAGGTTGACCCGGGCGGCATAACTGGCGTTGCGGGTCGGGACCATGCCCTCGACCACCAGTACGTCCTTGCCGATGGCCGCCTGCTGGTAGAGGGTAATGATTTCTTCCAGCAGCTCATCGAGCTGGCCGTCGCCAAGCATGCGCTCGACGTGAGCCAGGCCCAGAGGCTGTGGCGGCTTGAGGCCGTGGGTGCGGGCCACCAGCTCGGTCGAACGTTCCGGGCCGGTGTCGCCGGGGTGGGGCTGGGCGATGGGTTTGAAAAAACCGACCTTCAGCCCGGCCCGCTCAAGGGTGCGCACCAGCCCGAGGCTGATGGAAGTCAGGCCCACACCAAAATCGGTGGGCGCGATAAAAAAAGTTTGCATGCGGATTCTCTAAGGGAGCATGGCAAAGGCGAGGCCTATGTATAGCCGTCTACCATCCATTCAGTCACCAAGATTATCGCTAACCGGCGCCTGAGCACACCAGCCGCAATCAAAGGGCTGGCCTATTTTTTCAATACGTTGCGTTGGATCCAGCACCCACGCCCGGGATTGCCACGGTGGCTGGTGGCGCAGGTGCTGGGTATGCCCACAGGACAGCTCCGCAACCCAGTGACCCTCCTCGTCCTGGTGCAAACCAATGACCGTCGGTCTGGGTGCGCAAGTCCGTTTGTCAGGGTTCCGTTCGCTTTCGGGCAAATCCTTGTTTAGACTTGTCCGTTCTTCATTCTTATGCAAAAGGTCTCGCCCCATGCTGATCGCCGCCAATAAGGCTGTCTCCATCGACTATACCCTGACCAACGACGCTGGTGAGGTCATCGACAGCTCTGCCGGCGGCGCTCCGCTGGTCTACCTGCATGGCGCAGGCAACATCATCCAGGGCCTGGAGAAAGCCCTGGAAGGTAAAACCACCGGTGACGAACTGAACGTGACCGTTGAACCGGAAGACGCCTACGGCGAATACTCCGCCGAACTGGTCAGCACCCTGAGTCGCAGCATGTTCGAAGGCGTGGACGAGCTGGAAGTGGGCATGCAGTTCCATGCGTCGGCGCCGGATGGCCAGATGCAGATCGTCACCATCCGCGACCTGGACGGCGACGACGTCACTGTTGACGGCAACCACCCACTGGCCGGTCAACGCCTGAACTTCAAGGTCAAGGTTGTCGACATCCGCGATGCCAGCCAGGAAGAAGTTGCCCATGGTCACGTCCATGGCGAAGGTGGTCATCACCACTGATTTCTGCGCTACGCTCAAGTGAACCGGAAAGGCGCCATGCGGCGCCTTTTTAGTCGGTTGCTCTCGGCATTACCCATGGCTATTTCGAAAGATCCGCAAACCTGGAGTTCGTCATGAGTGCTTTTCACGACCTTAAACTGAAAGCCCTGGATGGTCAGGAGCTTCCTCTGGCGCCTTTCAAGGGGCAAGTCGTGCTGGTGGTCAACGTCGCCTCCAAATGTGGCCTGACGCCTCAGTACGCTGCGCTGGAAAATCTCTATCAGCAGTACAAGTCCAGGGGCTTCAGCATCCTGGGCCTGCCTTGCAATCAGTTCGCGGGGCAAGAGCCTGGCACCGAGCAGGAAATCCAGGCGTTCTGCAGCAATAATTATGGCGTGACGTTTCCGCTGTCCAGCAAGTTGGAAGTAAACGGTCACGACCGGCATCAACTTTACCGCCTGCTGGCGGGCGAGGGCGCCGAATTCCCCGGAGACATTACCTGGAACTTCGAGAAGTTTCTGCTCGGCAAGGACGGCCGCGTGTTGGCCCGCTTCTCGCCGCGCACAGCGCCGGATGACCCGGCGGTAATCCAGGCAATTGAAAAAGCGCTGGGCTGAACCTTCACCGTTGTGGCGAGGGAGCTTGCTTGCGTACTGTGGGAGCAAGGCTTGCCCGCGATGAAGGTGATGGGACCTTTCAGAAATCGGGGTGCCTGGTTCGCGAGCAAGCGTTGCTCCCACATTCAGGTGCCTTTGCGCACCCTTTTTAACCTTTATCACTCCAATCAATAGTGCTACCCAGCACTCCCCTCGCTGCATATTATCGTCGTCATATCGACCTGCGACCTTGTCCCGTGGAGTGCCCCATGCCTGTAAAAGCCCTGTTCAAACCTTTTCAACTCGGTGCGTTCGAGCTGCCGACCCGGGTCGTGATGGCGCCGATGACCCGTTCCTTTTCACCGGGCGGCGTGCCGAACGCCAAGGTCATCGAATATTACCGTCGCCGCGCAGCGGCCGGGGTTGGCCTGATCATCACCGAAGGCACGACGGTCGGGCACAAGGCTTCCAACGGGTATCCGAACGTGCCGCACTTCTATGGCGATGCAGCGCTCGCCGGTTGGAAGCAAGTGGTCGATGCAGTGCATGCCGAAGGCGGCAAGATCGTTCCACAGTTGTGGCATGTGGGCAGTGTACGCCGCACCGGGACCGAGCCGGATGCCAGCGTGCCGGGTTATGGCCCGACCGAGAAGCTCAAGGACGGCCAGGTGGTGGTCCACGGTATGACCCAGGCAGACATCGACGATGTCATCGCCGCTTTCGCCCAGGCAGCGAAAGACGCCCAGAGTATCGGCATGGATGGCGTGGAGATCCATGGCGCCCATGGTTACCTGGTGGACCAGTTCTTCTGGGAAGGCAGCAACCAACGCACCGACGGTTACGGTGGCAGCCTGGCCAACCGTTCGCGATTTGCCATTGAGTTGATTCGTGCCGTGCGTGCAGCCGTGGGCGACGGGTTCCCGATCATCTTCCGGTTCTCCCAATGGAAACAACAGGATTACACCGCGCGTCTGGTGCAGACCCCGGAAGCCTTGGGCGAATTCCTCAAGCCACTGTCCGATGCTGGCGTGGATATCTTCCACTGCTCGACCCGTCGCTTCTGGGAGCCGGAGTTCGACGGTTCTGAACTGAACCTGGCCGGCTGGACTCGCAAGCTGACCGGTAAACCGACCATCACCGTCGGCAGCGTCGGTCTGGATGGCGAGTTCCTGCAGTTCATGGTCAATACCGACAAGGTCGCGCAGCCGGCGAGCCTGGAGAAACTCCTGGAACGCCTGAACAATGATGAATTCGACCTGGTGGCGGTCGGGCGTGCGCTGCTGGTGGATCCGGACTGGGCGCAGAAAGTGCGTGAAGGTCGGGAGCAGGAGATCCTGCCATTCAGCCGCGAAGCGCTGATGACGCTGGTCTGAGTCGCCTGCACCGACGCCATCGCGGGCAAGCCTTGCTCCCACATTGGATCTTCAGCGGACAGCTCATTTGTGAACTGCTGATAACCCGGTGGGAGCAAGGCTTGCCCGCGATGCTTTCAGCGATGCGGCACTGCCTGCGGCAGTGTCGATAGGGCCTGGCAAGCCCCCCGTAATTGCGCCTCGAACTGCTCGATCACTGACGCCCAACCCTGGCGACTGGCATGCTGGCGGGCATTGAGCCTCACGCAACGTAACGCTTCGGGCTCCTCCAGCAGCCAACGGGCCGCATCGCAGAATGCGTCCTCATCCCCCGGCATTGCCAGCACGCCGTTGTAGCCATGGCGGATGTGTTGTGCTGCGGCGGCCTGGTCGTAGGCCACCACACCCAGCCCGGACGCGAGGGCCTCCAGCACGACGTTGCCGAAGGTTTCGGTCAGGCTTGGAAAGACGAACACATCCCCACTGGCATAGTGGCTGGCCAGCGTCTCGCCTCGCTGGCTACCGCAAAAAATCGCGTCGGGCAGTTCCTGCTCCAGGGCGGACCGTTGCGGGCCGTCGCCGATCACCACCAGCTTCATCCGTCGCTGCGGGAACGCATTGCATATCCTGTCGAAACAACGCTTGAGCAAGCCGAGGTTCTTCTCCGGTGCCAGGCGCCCAACGTGGATCACGGCAATATCGTCATCGCCCAGGCCCCAGCTTTCGCGCAGGGTGGTCGAGCGCTTGACCGGATGGAATAACTGGCTGTCCACGCCGCGGGACAACAGCATGACGCGCTCGAAATGCCGCCGTTCCAATTCCAGTTGCTGGCTTGGGCTGGGCACCAGTGTCAGGTTGGAGCGGTTGTGAAACCAGCGCAGGTAATGGGTGAGTGCGCGACTGAGCAACCCAAGGCCGTACTGCCGTGTGTATTGCTGGAAATTGGTGTGAAAGCCACTGACTACCGAGATACCCAGGCGCCGCGCCGCCCGCAACGCCGATAAACCCAGCGGCCCTTCGGTAGCGATGTACAGCACATCGGGCCGCTGACGCATCCAGCGCCGCAGCAGCTTGTGCATTGAGACCTGCCCCCACTGCAACCCCGGATATCCCGGCAGAGGCCAGCCCCGGCACAGCAACAGCTCGTCGCTGGCCTGGCGTTGATCCGGTGCCTGTCGCGGACGCACCAGCTCAACCCTGTGGCCTCGGGCACGCAGGCCTTCGTGCAAGCGGCCCAGGGTGTTGGCCACGCCATTGATTTCCGGCGGGAAGGTTTCAGTGACAAGGGTGATATGCAGGTGTGTGCTCATGACCCCAGTGTCGACCGGGGCCATTTCGCCAGTGTGACGCCTGAATGATGGATTTGTGACCGGTTCAGCCCTGGCGGGCCAGCGCCGTCTCGGCCCCTTGCTCGCGCACCCAGAACAGGGTCGCCCCGGCCACCGCCGCCGGCATCATCAGGATGTTGACCACCGGGATCAGCAGCACCAGGTAGACGCTGCCGCCAAAGCCGAGGCTCTGCCAGCGTTTCTGACGCAACCAGGCGAGCATTTCGTTCCAGCCCAGCTTGTGGTTGTCCGCCGGGTAGTCGATGTACTGGATCGCCATCATCCATATGCCGAACAGCAGCCACAGCGGTGCGGCCACCAGATTGATCACGGGAATGAACGACAGCACGAACAACCCCAGGGCGCGGGGCAGGAAGTAGCCGAGCTTGCGTGCCTCCCGGGCCAAGGTGCGCGGGATCATGGCGACCAACTCACCCCAACTGAAGGCCGGGAAGTCATCGGTGCCACGGACCACCACCTCGACCTTCTCCGCCAGAAAACCGTTGAACGGCGCAGCGATGACATTGGCGAGCATCGTGAAGGTAAAGAACACCATCAGCACCACCAGCACCACGAACAATGGCCAGAGGATGTAGCTGAGGAAACTCAGCCAGTCCGGCAGCGATGGCATCAACGTGTCGACCCACAGGCTGAACTGATGGCCGGCCAGGTAGATCAGACCGATGAACAATACGAGGTTGATCGCCAGCGGCAATAATACAAATAGACGCAGGCCCGGACTCAGGACCAGCTTGAGGCCTTCTTGCAGGTATTGCGGGCCGGACAGTACGGGGGCGGGCATGGGCAGCTCCGAGAGAAGTTGAACGCGCCGACCTTACCGGCTTTGCCCGGCGCGGGAAAGCGTCTACACGGCGTGTAACAGGTTTGTTGAACAGGCCGCTCTATTGAAAGCTCCACCCGATATAGAACTCACCTATGAGCTGGATTGTTAAACCGTATTTCCTTAATCTTCGCTCCCTCGATACGCTGCACCCATTCTTTTTCAGGGCCGTCGGACCAAAGCCTTCCCCAAGTGCATCAACGGCCCTTTTTTTATTCCCGCCGCTCACCCGGCGCTCCGGCTCGCAAGGGCTGGTCAATTGGAGCAGGTCATGTCTGAAGTTCGTCATTCGCGAGTCATTATTCTCGGTTCCGGCCCTGCCGGTTACAGCGCCGCAGTTTATGCGGCCCGTGCCAACCTCAAGCCACTGCTGATCACCGGCATGCAGGCCGGCGGTCAACTGACCACCACCACCGAAGTCGACAACTGGCCGGGCGATGTCCACGGCCTGACCGGCCCGGCGTTGATGGAGCGCATGAAAGAACACGCCGAGCGCTTCGAGACCGAAATCGTCTTCGACCATATCAATGCCGTGGATTTCGCCGCCAAGCCGTACACCCTGACCGGTGACAGCGCGACCTACACCTGCGACGCCCTGATCATCGCCACCGGTGCCAGCGCCCGTTACCTGGGCCTGCCATCGGAAGAGGCGTTCATGGGCAAGGGCGTTTCCGCCTGCGCCACCTGCGACGGTTTCTTCTACCGTAACAAGCCGGTGGCCGTGGTCGGTGGCGGCAACACCGCTGTCGAGGAGGCCCTGTACCTGGCCAACATCGCCAGCACTGTCACCCTGATCCACCGTCGCGAAACCTTCCGCGCCGAGAAGATCCTGATCGACAAGCTCAATGCTCGAGTGGCCGAAGGCAAGATCATCCTCAAGCTCAATGCCACCCTGGACGAGGTGCTGGGTGACAACATGGGCGTGACTGGTGCCCGCCTGAAAAACAACGACGGCAGCTTTGACGAGATCAAGGTCGACGGCGTTTTCATCGCCATCGGCCACACGCCGAACACCTCTTTGTTCGAAGGCCAACTGGAACTCAAGGACGGTTACCTGGTGGTCAAGGGCGGCCGCGACGGCAACGCCACCGCCACCAGCGTCGAAGGCATCTTCGCTGCCGGTGACGTGGCCGACCACGTCTACCGCCAGGCCATCACCTCGGCCGGCGCCGGTTGCATGGCCGCCCTGGACACCGAGCGTTACCTGGACGGCTTGCAGAACGCTTCGTTCTGATTCATCAGGCATAAAAAAACCGGCTTCGGCCGGTTTTTTTATGTGGGTGGACTCCCTGAAAACCCTGTGGGAGCGGGCTTGCTCGCGAATGCGGTGGGTCAACCAGCACAATTTTTGACTGACATACCGCATTCGCGAGCAAGCCCGCTTCCACAAGTTTGATGCGCGCAGAAGTCTTTTGTCTTCAGCTCAGCTTCGCCAGGCACGTTTCGAGAATATCCAGACCTTCCTCCAACACTGCCGGCTCGGTCGTCAACGGCGCCAGCAAGCGGATGATGTGGCGCGACTTGCCACTGGGCATCAGCAGCAGACCCGCGTCCCGTGCCAGGGCCAGCAATTGGGTCAACTGCGCCGCTGCCGGGGTACCGTCGGCGCGGGCCAGTTCGATGCCGCGCATTGCGCCGACCCCCGTCAGGCGGCCCAGGAATGGGGTCAGCTCACGGCGGCGCCAAGATTCGTAGCGGCTGACAATCGCTTCTTCTTGTTGCGCGCCCCAGGCTTGGAGGTGCGCATCGGTCATTTCTTCCAGGGTCGCCAGTGCGGCGGCGCAGGCGATGGGGTTGCCGGAATAAGTGCCACCCAAGCCACCCTTGGGCAGGTTGTCCAGCAAAACCTTGCGCCCCACCACCGCCCCCAGCGGGACCCCGCCGGCAATGCTCTTGCCCAGCAGGATCAGGTCGGGCTCGATGCCCAGTCGCGAGAAGGCGAAACGTTGGCCGGTGCGGCCGAAGCCGGACTGAATTTCATCGATGATCAGCACGATACCCTTATCGTCGCAGAACTGCCGCAGGGCCTGGGCGAAAGGGATGTCCAGTGCCAGGAAACCCGCCTCGCCCTGTACCGGTTCGACGATGAAGCAGGCCACGTCGTTGACGTCGATCTCCACGCTGAACAACCGCTCCATGGCCTGCAAGGCTTCCGCGCAGGTCACACCGTTGTCCTTGCTGGGGTAGGGCAGATGATAGACCGGCCCCGGCAACACGCCGATTTTCTGTTTGTAGGGCGCGACCTTGCCGTTGAGGTTCAGGGTGGCCAGGGTGCGGCCATGGAAGCCGCCGTCGAAGGCGATGACGGCGGTGCGCCCCGTCGTGGCCCCGCGCACGATCTTCAAAGCGTTTTCCGCAGCCTCCGCGCCGCTGTTGGTGAGCATGCCACTGATGGGGTAGTCCACCGGGACAAACGCTGCAAGACGCCCCATCAATTCGATATAGGGCGCATGAGGGGCGGCGTTGAAGGCGTAGTGAGTCAACCGGGTGGCCTGCTCGCCAATAGCCTCGACGACGCGGGGATGGCAATGGCCGAGGTTCAACACGCCGATGCCTCCCACGAAGTCGATGTAGCGCTTGCCGTCGGTATCCCATACCTCGGCGTTTCTGCCGTGACTGAGGCTGACGGGGTGCACGATGGAAATCGATTGGCTGATGGTTTCGCTGCTCATGGGTGACGGCTCGAAGGAAGAAAGGATTTCCTTTATCTAAGCCGTGAGCAGTGGGAGCCGGCAAACGAAATAAAGTTGCCGGGTCAATCTTAAAAGTCGGGATGTGGGTAAGTACCACACAATCAGGGTTGGACTGTTCTTGTGGCGAGCGGATTCATCCCCGCTGGACTGCGAAGCAGTCCGAAACCAGCCTTGCTGCATTGACACATCGCGAAGCTGTTGGGGTCGCTAAGCGACCCAGCGGGGATGAATCCCCTCGCCACAAGCGGGGATCAGCGGCGTTGCAGTGGCTGGGCCGCGAACTTCACGCCCGCCAGTCCATGGACCATCAGCGCGCGGATGTTGCCATGGTCGTTGCCGTCGGGAGTGTTCAGCACCGAGCGGTAATGCTCGCCGAACGCCAGCAGCGCTTCTTCATCGCTCAAGCCTTCGAGCAAGGCCAGGCCGAGGGTCTTGCAGGAGCCTTCGTTTTGTCCGGCAGCGTTTTCCACGTCGCCGTTGGTGAACGGCTGGGGCTGATAGTCGTAGCCATCGTTGATGAAGGCCAGGGTATCGGCGAAAGCGTGTTCGCCGCTCTGGAGGCGGGTGCGCAGGGTTTTCAGATCAGGCATCGGGTTTTCCTTTGGCGAACGCCGCTTGCTGCTCGGCGCTGGCTTCTTGCTGGTATTGGGCTTTCCATTCGGCGTACGGCATGCCGTAGACCCTTTCACGGGCGTCATCGAGGCTGACGTCGATCTGACGTTCATCGGCAGCGGCCTTGTACCACTTGGACAGGCAGTTGCGGCAGAAGCCGGCGAGATTCATCAGGTCGATGTTCTGTACGTCCTTGCGGCTGTCCAGGTGGGCAACGAGCCGACGGAAAGCGGCGGCTTCGAGTTCGAGGCGTTGTTGGTCGTTCATGAGGGTCTCTTCGAGACAGCTGCAAGCTGCAAAATGGGTTGCGGTGATCAAGCTTACAGTGAATGGCTTGCAGCTTGTAGCGGCTACGGAGTCGCCCGGCTTGCCGCCAAGGTAATCGACACCGATTCGGCGAAACGCAAGGCGTGGGGTTTGTCGACTTCGACTTCGGCGTAGTGCACCGATTCGTTGGTCATGACCAGGTCCAGCAGCTCTTGGGTCAGGCGTTCCAACAGAGCGAAGCGATTGCCTTCCACGTGGGCGATGATCGCTTTGGTGATGGTGCGGTAGTTCAGCGCGTGATCGATGTCGTTGTCGCGTACCGCTTCCTGTGCCGGGTAGAGGATGGTCAGGTTGATCAGGACATCCTGTTTGTTGAGGATTTCATCCTCGTTGATCCCGATGAAAGTGCGCAGGCGCAGGTCCTTGACCCGGATACGCGCCATGGCTGGCTGAAGTTGTGGCATTTACTTGCTCCGTCGAATCAATTGCAGGAACTCCTGGCGAGTGGTGCTGGATTCGCGAAAAGCCCCGAGCATCACTGAAGTGTTCATGGTCGAGTTCTGTTTTTCGACACCGCGCATCATCATGCACATGTGCTGGGCCTCGATGACCACCGCGACACCGGCGGCCTGGGTAACCTGTTGCACCGCGGCGGCGATTTGCCGGGTGAGGTTTTCCTGGATCTGCAGACGGCGGGCGAACATGTCCACCAGCCGGGCGATCTTCGACAGTCCCAGGACCTTGCCCGTAGGAATATAAGCCACATGGGCCTTGCCGATGAAGGGCAGTAAATGATGTTCGCACAGGGAATAGAGTTCGATGTCGGCGACGATCACCATCTCGTCGCTGTCCGAATCGAACAGGGCGCCATTGACGATCTGTTCGACGCTTTGCTCGTATCCGTGGCAAAGGTACTGCATGGCCTTGGCGGCGCGAGCCGGTGTGTCCAGCAGGCCTTCGCGCTCCGGATCTTCACCCAGGCCGATGAGGATCTCGCGGTAATTCTGGGGCAGGGATAGCGCCATGATGGATCCTCGAAGCTAGGCTATTTGATGTGCCGTCCGCCGTTGACGGTCAGGGTCGTGCCGGTGACATAGGGGTTGTCCAGCAAATACCGCAGGCTCTGGTAGATGACTTCGCTACCGGGTTCGAAGCGCAGCGCCGACTTGGCCAGGGTCCTGGCGCGATAAGCGGCGTCGTCTTCGGCCTTGAACAGTAGCAGGGCCGGCGCAATACCGTTGACCTTGATCGCCGGAGCGAACTTCGCCGCGAACGACAGGGTCAGGCTGTCGAGCCCAGCCTTGGTGGCGCAATAAGCGATGTGTTTGCTGCTACCCTTACGGGTTACATCATCGCTGATATGCACGATATCTGCTGGGGCTGAACGCTGTAGCAACTCGGCACAATGCAAGTTGATCAGATACGGCGCAAGCATGTGCACGTTGCACATGGCGCTGAAGGCCGCCGTCTCATCGCCCGGCACTTCGACCAGCCACGCCGAGGCGTTATGTACAATGGCCCGCAACCGGTCTGTGTGCTGCTTGAGCTGTTCGATAAAAGCCAGGATCCCGCCTTCGCTGGAAAAATCGGCAAACAGCGCGGTCGCCCCCAGATCCCGGAGCACCTGTACGCCTGGACGCTCGGTGCGATAAGTGACGATGACCGGATGACCGTCTTCAAGCAATCGGCGGGCACAGTGCAAGCCGACACGCTGGGCTGCGCCGGTGAGCAGAATAGGGGCGTCGGTACTGGGCATGGACTGGCTCGGTTCACGGCAGAGGCGAAACTATATCAGTGACTGCGCAGTGTACCTATTTGAACCAATGGGCTGGATCATTCGTTCAGGAATTTGTCATGCCGGTTTGCCGGCGGGTATTTTTTTGTTATGAAAAACGACAAATTTGAATATCGGAACGGTTTGTTCTTGTCATCTTATGACTAGGAGGGGGTAAACTGGGATCCAATTTACCAACCGGGCCTGTTGGATAAAGATGAGCGTAATCACCGACGATCAGTTCGTTTTCCAAGCAGCAGCGGGCCTGGAGCGTGAAGACCTGTTTCCCATCCGCGAAGTTTCGCGACTCACGGGGGTGAACCCAGTGACCTTGCGTGCATGGGAGCGTCGCTACGGTCTTATCCAGCCGACACGTACCGAAAGCGGTCATCGCCTGTATTCCTTGGGTGATATCGAAAAGGTACGCAGCATCCTTGCCTGGATCGAACGCGGGGTCGCCGTCAGTAAAATCAGCAAGATCCTGAGCAAGACCGAAGCGTTGCAACCTGTTTCCGCGTTGATTCCATCGGATCTGGTGAGGGTCGACTATGCACAATGGCAGCACCAGGTCGCGGTCGCAGTCTCCAACTTTGACGATGTAGAGCTGGATCGCATCTACGGGCAGATTTTTTCCAGCTACGCGGTGCCGATCGTTTTTCAACGCATCCTGATGCCGCTCTGGCAGCAACTGCTGCAACGGCGGCAGGATTTCGGACAGACCAGCGAATGGCTGTTTTTCGATGGATTCCTGCGATCGCGTGTCGCGCAACGGCTCTTGCTCAAGCGCGAGGATCAGTCGCGACGCGTTCTGGTCAGCGCCATTGCCGGCCAGTGCCGTGAGCTGGAACTGCTGGTGACGGCACTGTATGTGTCGAAGGCGGAAGTGGGGATCAGGTTGATGACCGTCGGCCAGCCATTCGACGAACTGACCCTGGTATGCCAGAAGACTCAACCCTTGGCGCTGGTACTGGTGTCCAACCATGCACCGGTCGCCGAATTGCCCAAGCGCCTGAACAGGTTGGCCATGAGCCTGGATTGCCCGTTGATGTTGGCCGGTGATGCATCCGACCTGATGCAGGAAAGCCTGGCAGGATCGTCGATCGGTTGCCTGGGCAATGACGGAACGGTGATTCACCAGCGCTTGCGTCAGTTGCTGGCAGGTAACCTGGATACCTGAGTGGCCCGTGTAGCCAGGCTCTGTAGGAAAAGCCTTGATACTCGTTCATGCAGCGTTGAGAACAGCCTCGCCTGACCTTCGTCTCAAGACTTTCCGTACAGAGCCTAATTCAAGCACTCGAATTAGCCGTACAGGCCCCTAGAGGTGCATGGCCGGATGGGACAGGCGATGCTGCTGGAGAATGTATTGACGCAGGCGCTCGGTCTCGTCCTGGTCGTTCTGGTTCAAATGATAGGCATACAGGCCTTGATCGGTTTCCCGTTCGAAGGTGCCGCGCAACGAAATCCTTTCGTAACCTGAGGGGCTGAACCAGAGAACGAATTGCTTTGGTGGTTTGGTACGGTTGCGGTTTTCCAGCAGCACACCCTTGCAAGACACCTCGTGGACCCACAAAGGCCCTGGTTGACCCTTGGCATTTTCCAGTGCTACCGGCTCCTGGAGGGTCAGTCGCCATGGGCGTACCTTCGGTCCGTCCTCGTAGATACTCGGAACGCCCAGGCGCAAGTGCATCGCGTGGAATTCATCTTCCACAAGGTGCAACGGGAAGGTCATTTGCTGGTTTTCGAAGTTGGCTTGCAGCGTCACCTGCTCGTTGGCCGCAAGACGCGTCAGCAGGTCACGGATCTGCGACCCGCTATTGACCAGCAGGCTGGATGTCACATCCCGCTCATTCAATTGCGGAATGTGTTGCATGGTCCGGATGAAGTCCAGCTCATCCTGGGTCAGGAGGGCGTCACGCTGCATGGTGTGCTCGAAATGATTTTGCGTTTTCACTGGTGATTGTAGTGACTGACCGTTAATTCGTCGTTTTGTTTATGCCGTTCGTCGCATTGAGATGAGCAATCGTTGCCCGGGCTTCGGCCAATTCCTTTTCCAACTGGGCAACGCGTTGTTGCGCCTTGACCTGGGCCGTCACGTCTTTTTGCACGCCCACGAAATAGGTGTGCCCATCCGCCTCGTTTTTTACCGTGGACAGCGACAACTCATTCCAGAACGGCGTGCCGTCCTTGCGATAGTTGCGAAGCACCTCTCGACAGGTACCGCCTTGCTTCAGGGTCTTGCGAATTCGCTCCAGGGACGGTTGATCACGATCCCCCGATTGCAGAAAGCGGCAATCCTGATAAAGGATCTCGTCTCGGCTATAACCGGTCAGCCGTTCGAAGGCCGGGTTCACGTAGATCAGAATGTTGTCTTCGTCGCCTTCCTTTTCGGCGATGACGATTCCGTCATTGGAAGCATTGATCACCAATTGCATCAGTTGCGCATTGATCATGGAGCAGGTCCTTTTTCATAGCCCATGTAGATACGGCATTATTGGAAGAAGCCGGTGCGATGTCTACGGGCCATCAGTGCTTATTGAGGGTGATCGTAGCGGCGCGGGTCAGGCTGTTACTATCGCGTTTCTCTTTTATTCAGGCTCAGGACCAGATTGATGAAAGTCGCCATCCTTTCCGGCTCGGTGTACGGCACCGCTGAAGAAGTCGCTCGACATGCTGCCAGGCTGCTCGGCGAAGCAGGCTTTGAAATCCTGCACAATCCGCGGGTAACCCTGGCCGATATTCAGGCATTCAGCCCGCATGCCTTACTGGCTGTGACATCCACCACCGGCATGGGCGAACTGCCGGACAATCTGATGCCGCTGTATTCGATAGTCCGCGATCAACTGCCAGCGTCCTTTCGCGGCCTGCCCGGTGCGGTTATCGGCCTGGGGGATGCCAGTTATGGCGATACCTTCTGCGGCGGTGGCGAACAGATGCGAGAGCTGTTCGCCGAGTTGGGCGTGCGCGAGGTGCTGCCGATGCTGCGCCTGGATGCCAGCGAAAGCGTCACTCCGGAAACCGATGCTGAACCTTGGTTGGGCGAGTTGGTTGACGCGTTGCGTGGTTGAGGGCAGCGGCGGGTTCCTATGGGTGACCCGCTCGGTCATTAAGCTGGCTGCCAAGGCAACTACCGTCCCGGTAAGGGCTGACTAGACTGGTTCTCCTGTGCAAGTACTATAACGATAAGCCAGAGGTCAGAGCCGTGAGCGTAGCGCCCATCCAATCGACACTCAGCATCAAGGACCAGGTCAGTGCCGCTGAATGGCAAACCCGTATCGATCTTGCCGCCTGCTACCGGCTGGTCGCGCTGTATGGCTGGGATGACCTGATTTTCACCCATATCTCCGCGAAGGTTCCCGGCACCGAGGATTTTCTGATCAACCCTTTCGGGTTGATGTTTCATGAGATCACCGCCTCGAACCTGGTCAAGGTCGATCTGGCCGGCCACAAGCTGATGGATAGCCCCTACGAAATCAATCCGGCCGGCTACACCATCCACAGTGCGGTGCACGAGGCACGAGACGATGTTGCCTGCGTGCTGCACACCCATACCGCTGCCGGCGTGGCGGTATCGGCCCAGAAACAAGGCGTATTGCCGATCAGCCAACAGTCTTTGTTCGTGTTATCGAGCCTTGCCTATCACGCTTATGAAGGCGTCGCCCTGAATCATGAAGAGAAGGCCCGCCTGCAGGTCGACCTGGGGGATCGCAACTTCCTGATGCTGTATAACCATGGGCTGCTGACGTGCGCTGGCACCATCGCCGATACATTCCTGATGATGTTTACCTTCCAGCGTGCCTGCGACATACAAGTTCTGGCGCAGAACGGCGGGGCCGAGCTGATACCCATTGAGCCGAAGATACTGGCCGGTGCCCGGGCGATGATTGCCGGGGTCACCAAAAGCGCCCAGGGCATGGGCGGTGCGCTGGCCTGGCCAGCGTTGCTGCGCAAGCTCGATCAGCAAGACCAGGGCTACAGAAACTGATGCCTATGGTCCAGATTCCGCTGCGTGTCTGGCGTCAACACGGCCAGACCTTCTTGTTCCGGGGCCACACCATTCGTTATTGGGTGGCGGGACATGGTGAGCCGCTGCTACTGATCCACGGTTTCCCCACGGCCAGTTGGGACTGGCATTACCTGTGGCAGCCGCTGGCACAGCGTTATCGCGTGATCGCCTGCGACATGCTCGGTTTTGGCGACTCCGCCAAGCCGACGGACCACGTCTACAGCCTGCTTGAGCAGGCGGATCTGCAGCAGGCATTGCTGGCGCATCTGGATGAGCGGCAAGCGGTACATATTCTGGCCCACGATTATGGTGACAGTGTGGCCCAGGAGCTGATCGCCCGGCATTGCGAGGCACGCATCGAGGTCGCCAGTTGTGTGTTTCTCAATGGTGGCCTGTTTCCGGAAACCCATCGTCCGGTGCTGGTGCAGAAATTGTTGCTCAGCCCGCTGGGCTGGCTGATAGGTCGCGCTTTTTCACGCGAGGGCCTGGCCAGGAATTTTCGGCAGATCTTTGGCCCCTGGCGCGGTCCCAGCGAAAGCGAACTGGATGATTACTGGAGCCTGGTAAAAAAACACGACGGGCCACGGATCATGCACAGACTCATCCGCTACATTCCCGAACGCCGCGTGCAGCGTGATCGCTGGGTACAGGCGATGCAGCGCGGCGAGGTGCCGCTGCGGGTGATCGACGGCGCTTTCGATCCGATTTCCGGTGCACACATGGTGGCACGTTATGAGGCCCTGATCCCGAATGCAGATACGGTGCTGCTGCCCGACATCGGACATTACCCACAGACCGAAGCCCCGGTGCAGGTGCTCAAGCATTACCTGGCGTTCCGTGAAAACCTCGCGGCGCCAATGCAGCTGCGGGCCTCGGTGAAGTGTCTGTGACTGGCAGCTCCCTATCGCGAGCAGGCTCGCTCCCACCCTGTCCGGGTTGAACCCGAGACCAGCGTCCACCGCCAACCCCCTGTGGGAGCGGGCTTGTTCGCGAAAGCGCTGGGCCGGCTTGCATCGATATTGGAAGTGAAGCCGGTATACGCATCATCCCCCTGTCTTATCGCCTACCATTCACTCTAAACCGTGTTGATTGTGACCGTCAGCCCCGTGCCTGACACTCAGGTTTTAAATCCTCGGCCTGCTGGAGTTCTGCCCATGAGTGAGTCTGTGCGCTTCGAAGATAAAGTGGTAATCGTCACGGGAGCCGGCGGTGGGCTGGGGCGGGCCCATGCGCTGCTGTTCGCCAGGCAAGGCGCCAAGGTGCTGGTCAACGACCTCGGCGGCTCGGCCCAGGGGGAAGGGGCCAATGCTTCGGCGGCGGATCGGGTGGTCGCTGAAATCCGCGAGGCCGGGGGGATTGCCGAGGCGAACCACGATTCCGTTACCGATGGCGACAAGCTTGTGCAAAACGCCCTCGATGCGTTTGGCCGGGTCGATGTCGTGGTGAACAACGCCGGTATCCTGCGGGACAAGACCTTCCACAAAATGGACGACGCCGATTGGGACCTGGTCTATCGCGTTCACGTCGAGGGCGCGTACAAAGTCACCCGTGCCGCCTGGCCGCACCTGCGTGAGCAAAATTATGGCCGGGTAATCTTCACCGCTTCCACGTCCGGCATCTACGGCAACTTCGGCCAATCCAACTACGGTATGGCCAAGCTCGGCCTTTATGGCCTGACTCGCACCCTGGCTATCGAGGGGCGCAAGAACAATATCCTGGTCAACGCCATCGCTCCCACCGGCGGCACGCGCATGACCGAAGGCCTGATGCCGCCGCAAGTGTTCGAACAGCTTAAGCCCGAATTCGTCAGCCCGTTGGTGGTGTACCTGGCCAGCGAAGCCTGCCAGGAAACCTCCGGGTTGTTCGAAGTGGGCGGCGGCTGGATGGGCAAGGTACGCTGGGAGCGCAGCCTCGGCGTCGGGTTCGATCCAAGCAAAGGCTTCTCGCCCGAAGATGTTGCTGCCCATTGGCAACAGATCTGCGATTTCGACAACGCGGTGCATCCCAATGACAACCTGGAAGCGTTGAAGGAAATGATGGCGAACATGCAGCGTTACGCCGTGTAACCTTTATTGTCTGGGCCGGTTGTCGTTGCCGACGATAACCGTGCTCAGGGAAAGTACTTCTTTACCAAGGCCGCCAGGTTCGCCGCTGTCTCGATATCCATCACCCCGTCATGTTTCGCCGGCCGAAAGTGCAACTGGAAGGCCCTCACCAAACGCTGGAAACCCATGCCCGTCGTGGCCGCCGTCGTGTCATACCCATACTTCCTGAACAGCCCCAGCAGATGTTCCCGCGCCGGCACACCCACGCATCGGTAGGCCTGCAGGAAAGACTGTTGCGTGCAGTCATCGAACCACGCGCCGATGCCTTTCAGATACAAAGCATGCCAGGGAAACATCGGGCCCGGGTCACTCTTGCGCCCGGCGGCGATGTCCGAATGCGCCACGACATTGACCGGGCTGATATCGGGATAACGCCCGAGTATGTCGAGGGCCAACTGCTCCACTGCTTCGATTTGCTGCGGTGAGTAAGGCGGGAAGGTGAATGTTCCCTGGTGATCAGCGGCCAGATTGACGATTTCGACTCCAATGGACGTGTCGTTCAAATTGTTGCGATTGCCCCAACTGCTCACCCCTGCGTGCCAGGCACGCTTGTTTTCGTCCACCAGATTGAAAATCTGCGGCTCGTTGAAACCTGCTTGCGCATAACTCGGGTCAGTGAAGTCCGGAACCAGGTAATGGGCGCTGACGGAGGCGCCGGTCAGTGCGCTGATGGAAGATGAGAAATTGGCGGCCGTGTAGTGGAAGATCAGAAAGCGAATGCGGTTGTTGTGGCCTTTGTTTGAACGGTAACGGGTGGAATTTATCGGGTACATAAATGTGCTCATTGATAATTGAAGGGGTCGAAGCTGCGCGCTTCGATTAACTTCAGACTAACAATGATCTTCAAATTGGCTTGTAGTGAGGGTCTTGGTCTTTTGTAGGAATTGGCGTTTGGTTTGTGGGGTTCTATAACCTGGAAGGAAGAAGCCGCTGCACAGGCAGCGGCTAATGGTTAGGTGTATCTTTTTTCAAGGAAGAATTTTGGTGCTTTCCAGTTAGGCCCTTTAATGCAGAGCCCTTTTTGGCCGATTGCCAGTATCCCGGCTTCGAAAAGTTTGGTGTAAGTCCTTTCAAGTTCCCCGTGCTGTACAAGCTCAGGATTATGACGTCGGATCATCATGTCTAGATGTGGGAGGGGCTTTAGTAGCGCAAATACTGTAACGATTTCTTCTAGTGGCTCGTTCTTTACTATTTGTTCAATAATGTTCATTGCCCCATCTCCTTCAGCATTTTTTTGTAATCTCTTTCGTCCTGTAGGTCTGCTTTGGCTAGGGCATCCGTTGTATAAAGTAATGATGCTCGATCTTGAATTTTATAATCTTCAAGCGTCGCTGTGTGGGCATTGTTCCAATAGGATGAGTCATCTGTAGGCACAAAATCATCCCTAAGTCCAAGATTTCGAAATCTTTCGAGTTCTCTGATTTCATGAGTGTAGTACCGTAGGTCTGTATCGGTGATATCAATGTCGCCGCTCAGAATATTTTCAAGCCGTTTTATCATGACGCCATTCGCATCTGACGGGCTCAGTCTTGCTATATGCAGCTTAATGGTATCTATCCCCTCCCGGGTAACCGTCGCCGTTCTCCAGTCCAGATCAATAATAGGCCCACCTGCCTTATCTGGATTGAAGTCCCGTCCACTGTGCTCTCCTTTTGTCGTTGCTCCCTCATAGGGATTGCTGAACACGGTATAGAGCGGCGCGATGCCTGACTCAACCGGAAATACCGTGACGAACCCGCCAAAGCTATAACGATCCAGCTCTGGATGTGTATCGAGTCGCCCTGCCTTAATTTCCAGGATGGCGCCGCTGTAATGAATAACATCAGGGATGCTTGCAGGCAGGGAGGTAGAGACATTGTCCGTCGTTACGACAGGCGTCCAGGTTATGCCAATGGATTCGGCGTCCTGGCTATGGGACTTGTAGATATTTTCCTGTGGGTCAAAGGTAGCCAGCCTGACCGGTACTTTGGCGAGCGTTGAGTCGGCCGGGGTGGCAGCAACGATGAACTCCGTTTTGTTGGCGATGGTCCTGGAACCCAGAGCAACCGGGAGATGGGTTTCACCTCTTGATGTGGCGATGGCATGCAGGTCATCGGTGTTGTCCGGCGCGAGTTCCGACAGAGGAACACTCAGTACATAGAGATCGCCGTTACCTAATTCCGAGGTATAAACCAGGGCTGTAATCCCAGCGGCAGCGGGCCCAGCAAGGGTGATAAGGGTATCGATGACTGCCGCGGCTGCGGCGCGTAACGCATTAGTGATTGCCAAGGCGATCACCTGATCGGCGGCGAAGCTTCCTCCGATAACGCTTAATGCGGGAGCAATTGCAGCGGAGGCTAATACTGGACGTGTGGTGGCAGCCAAGACTGGTTTACGTGCTTCAGGGATTTCTGCCTGACGTTGGGCTGCTTTCGCTGCAATCCGTCTTCTTTTGGCATTACGTTTGGCCTCGGCTTTGGCGGCCTTGCGTGCTTTTATAGCGGCTGTACGCTGTCTGTCAGCCTGGGCTTTTGCCTGAGCTGCTGCCGCTGTTCTTGCGCTGGCTTCGGCGACGACTTTGTTTTGTATGACTAAGCGCGCTTCCAATAGCTTTATCTGTTCAGCCAGAAACTTTGCTTCGTAAGCAGCAGCGTAAGAGATATTCCATTTTCCTACTGCTTTGTAATACTCCCCTTGCGAGATGCGGTCCGGGGCATCGAATCCCTTGTAAAAGGGATCGCGACCTTTGTGGGTCAGTGGGTCATGTCCGTAATAACGATTGGCTATTGTTACTTGTTCTTGGTGGTCTGCCCTTGCTTTTGACAAGTGTAGGGTGAGTGTTCTTGCTTCAATGTTGTTAGCATCAACCCCAAGGGGGAGCATCTTACGAGCAGTCTCTCTGGTTTGTGAAAGTTCGGCATCGGTTATATGTTTGAGATTTTTAATGTTTTCCCTGTAAATCTTCTCGGTATCGGTGTTGCTTTCAATCAGCCATTCATTGGCGTAATCGATTGTGTCGGGACCGAGGTCGGAGTAGGCAGTGCCTGACATTCCTCCAAATCCAGAGCCGTTCGGAATTGATCCGCCAGGTCCTAAATTTAAAGATGGTGAGCGCCTGAGAGGTATTCCTCTATTTACAAGGATGTTCTTTTCTTGTGGCATGTCGAGTTCCTTTCGAATGCGGGTACTGAAATAGTGTTTGTCAGTGTTCAGTGATAAACCTGTCCACCGTCATATATGTCAGTGCTGTTGTGAACGAAAAAATACTATAAGTTTGTTCGCAGAGGGTGTGCAGGTGAGAGATTCCGAAGATGTTGTGGGAATCGAGAAGTTTCACCCTGGAAAAAAATAACCCACATAAAAAAGGCCGCTGCAAAAAGCAGCGGCCTGAAGATGACGTTGCAAAGGAGCCACAAACCAACGTCGGTAAGCACGGGGTGATGGATCGATAATCCATCCGAATGACGGTGCGCCAGGCGTGAGGGATGCCATGGCGGGTGCTTGCAGGCCCGTTACCCTGAAAGCCCGGCCAGCATAGGGATCGGGCGCATCGGGAAACAGAGCGGATCCGGACATGCACTGTTACGGCGCGCGCAACAGTCGAAACAAGACGTCGAATATGCGTTGAACTGATGGGCCGCTATCCAGCCCATCCATGGCGTGTGCAAAGCCCCGTCTCGTGCGGGCACTAATCCTTTCGAGCGACAACGTGAATACCTCCTTGGTGCGCTTATCGACCGTGGCGGGCGGCAGTAGGGTGAAGACTCTGTCACTCACCGGGGAAGACGCATGACAACAATAACAATGCGCGCCATCTTCAAGCCGCAGGCGCTGGCCGTCGCGGTGGCCTTGGGCTGCTGCGCCCAGGCGCAGGCCGTCTCATTCAACATTGGCGAGATCGAAGGCCAGTTCGACTCCTCGCTGTCCGTGGGCGCGAGCTGGGGTATGAGCGATGCCAACAAGGACTTTATCGGCACGGTCAACGGCGGTAGGGGTCAGTCTTCCACGGGTGATGATGGACGGCTGAATTTCAAGAAGGGCGAGACCTTCTCGAAGATCTTCAAGGGCCTGCACGACCTTGAGCTCAAGTACGGTGATACCGGCGTGTTCGTGCGTGGCAAGTACTGGTATGACTTCGAGCTGAAGGACGAAAGCCGTCCGTTCAAGGACATCAGCGACAGTAATCGCAAGGAGGGCGCCAAGTCTTCGGGGGCGGAGATTCTCGATGCCTTCGTCTATCACAACTATTCCATCGCCGATCTGCCGGGCACCGTGCGTGCCGGCAAACAGGTGGTCAGTTGGGGGGAGAGTACCTTCATCGGCAACTCCATCAACAGCATCAACCCGGTGGACGTGTCCGCATTCCGTCGCCCGGGTGCCGAGATCAAGGAAGGACTGATTCCGGTGAACATGCTGTTCGCCTCCCAAGGCCTGACCGACAAGCTCACCATCGAGGGCTTCTACCAGTTGGAGTGGGACCAGACGGTGGTGGACAACTGCGGCACGTTCTTCGGCAATGACGTGGTAGCGGATGGCTGCACCAGTGGCTATACCGTGGGCAGCCCGGCTATCGCGCCGTTCGTACCGCTGACCCAGGCGTTCGGTCAGGGGATCGAGGTGTCCAGCGAAGGCGTGGTCATTCCTCGTGGCGGCGACCGTGATGCCCGTGACTCCGGCCAGTGGGGTACGGCGTTGCGCTGGCTTGGTGATGACACCGAGTACGGCTTGTACTTCATGAACTATCACAGTCGCACCCCTACTGTCGGTACCACGACGGCGGGAGCCTCAACCCTGGCGGCTTTGCCGGGAATGGTTGCGATTGCCAACGGCCTGTCGCCGGGCAGTGGTGCCGGCCTGGCCCAAAGCGTGATGCTCGGCCGCGGTCAGTACTACCTCGAATACCCTGAGGACATACGCCTGTACGGTGCCAGCTTCTCCACCACGCTGCCCACCGGCACCGCATGGACCGGTGAGATCAGCTATCGCCCCAACGCACCGGTGCAGCTCAACACCAACGACCTGACCCTGGCCTTGCTAAATCCAATAGCCGGTGGCGCAGCGTCACCTATCGCCACTTCGCCGGGCGCCGACAACACCGGCTACCGCCGCAAGGAAATCACCCAGATCCAAAGCACCCTGACCCACTTCGTCGATCAGGTATGGGGTGCGGATCGCTTGACCCTGGTGGGCGAGGCGGCGGTGGTGCATGTCGGTGGGCTGGAGTCCAAGGACAAACTGCGTTACGGCCGCGACTCGGTCTATGGCCAATACGGGTTCAACGGTGACACCGATGGCTTCGTCACCTCGACCTCATGGGGCTATCGCGCCCGGGCGATCCTCGACTACTCCAACGTCGTCGCCGGCATCAACTTCAAACCCAACGTGTCCTGGTCCCATGACGTGGCCGGCTACGGTCCCAACGGCCTGTTCAACGAGGGCGCCAAGGCCGTCAGCCTCGGCGTCGATGCCGACTATCGCAACACCTACACCGCCAGCCTGAGCTACACCGACTTTTTCGGCGGCGACTACAACGTCCTCAAGGATCGCGACTTCCTCGCGTTGAGCTTCGGCGTGAACTTCTGATCTGGCTGACAAGGAAAACCCTATGCGCAAGATGATCCTGCAATGCGGTGCCCTGGCCTTGAGCCTGCTGGCCGCAAACGTGATGGCGGCGGTCTCGCCGGACGAGGCGAACAAACTGGGCACCAGCCTGACGCCGCTGGGAGCGGAGAAAGCCGGTAATGCCGATGGCTCGATCCCGGCCTGGACCGGTGGTATCCCGAAAAACGCCGGTGCCGTGGACAGCAAGGGCTTTCTGGCGGATCCGTTCGCCAATGAGAAGCCACTGTTCATCATTACTGCCGCGACGGTGGACAAGTACAAGGACAAGCTTTCCGAAGGTCAGGTCGCGATGTTCAAGCGCTACCCGGAAACCTACAAGATCCCGGTTTATCCGACCCATCGCAGCGTAGGGTTGCCGCCGGAAATCTACGAGTCGGCCAAGCGCAGCGCACTCAATGTCACCGCGATCAACGACGGTAACGGACTGGCCAATTTCACCGGCAACCGTTACTACGCGTTTCCGATTCCCAAGAACGGTGTGGAAGTCATCTGGAACCACATCACCCGTTATCACGGTGGCAACCTGCGGCGCATCATCACCCAGGCCACACCGCAGACCAACGGCAGCTTTACGCCGATCCGTTTCGAAGAGGAAGTGGCTGTGCCGGCCCTGATCAAGGACGCCGATCCGGAAAAAGCCAGCAACGTGCTGACCTATTTCAAGCAGGAAGTCACCGCCCCCGCACGTCTGGCCGGCAATGTGCTGCTGGTGCATGAAACCCTCGACCAAGTGAAGGAACCACGCCTGGCCTGGATCTACAACGCCGGCCAGCGCCGTGTGCGCCGCGCCCCACAGGTGGCCTACGATGGCCCGGGCACCGCCGCCGACGGGTTGCGTACTTCCGACAACTTCGACCTGTTCTCCGGTGCGCCGGACCGCTACGACTGGCAGTTGATCGGCAAGAAGGAAATGTACATTCCGTACAACAGCTACAAACTCGATTCACCGAGCCTCAAGTACGACGACGTGATCAAGGCCGGCCACATCAACCAGGACCTGACCCGATACGAGTTGCACCGGGTCTGGGAAGTGATCGGTACGGTCAAGCCCAACGAGCGACACATCTATGCCAAGCGCCACATGTACTTCGACGAGGACAGCTGGCAGGCGGCGCTGGTGGATCACTACGACGGCCGTGGTCAATTGTGGCGCGTGGCCGAAGGGCATGCGCAGTTCTATTACGACCACCAGAACCCCGGCTACACCCTCGAGACGCTCTACGACATCATTGCCGGCCGCTACATTGCGCTGGGCATGAAGAACGAAGAGAAGCACAGCTATGAGTATGGTTTCGAGGCCAGGGCAGCCGACTACACACCGGCGGCGTTGCGCTCGAGCGGGGTTCGGTAAGCCTCGATGGTCTTCTGACTGTGGCGAGGGGATTTATCTGTGGCGAGGGGATTCATCCCCGCTGGGCTGCGCAGCAGCCCCAACACAGACGACTCAATCAGCCTGATACATCGAGTCGTAGGGTTTGGGGCCGCTGCGCGCCGCAGCGGGGATGAATCCCCTCGTCACAGGAACATCTGTCCGGTTGTCTTCTTATGAGGCGCGATCAGCGCGCTGAATACTTCTCCAAAGGTTGGCGACACAGGGCTAGGGTGATGAGAGAACAATAAAAAAGGACCCTCGCACATGACCGCCATGACCCCGTGTCCGGACCGTCCAGGATTGTTGCCTCGCCTGTCCTCGACGCATGTGCCGCGACGGTCCCTGAGCGAGCCTTTGCTCACCTCGCAAGCACGGATAAAACTGCTCTGCGCGCCGCCGGGCAGTGGCAAGAGTGCGTTGTTCGCCGAATGTTTCCTCCAGGCTCCCGCCGGATGTCGACTGCATTGGTTGCCGCTGGGTGGCGCGGCGCTGGACGTGCAGCAAATGTGCGAGCAACTGGCGCAGACCCTCGGGCTGCCGGTGATTGGGGAGGCAGCGCTGCTGTCCCATCTGGCGCGCTTGCAGACGCCGACATGGCTGTTCCTGGATGATTATTGCCGGGTGCCTAATCCCGAACTGGACCAGTTGCTCGACCGTCTGTTGAACGCCAGCAGCCCGGCGCTGCACCTGTGGCTCAATGGCCGTCGCCGTCCACACTGCAACTGGTTGCGCTTGCTGCTCGATGATGAGTTGCACGAATTCGACGCGAAGGCGCTGATGTTCAGCCCTGAGGATATTCAACCGTTGCTCGGTCATTTGCCCGGCCCTCTGGCGACCCGTACGGCCCGCGAGGTGATACAGCGCAGCGGTGGCTGGTGCGCCGGTGTGCGCATTGCCTTGCTCGAGCGTTGCGAGTGGGCGCGCCGCCACGCATCACCGGGGCGCCCCGGCACCTTGCTTGATTACCTCGAGCACGAGCTGTTCAGTGCATTGCCCCCGGACCAGGCACAGGCCTGGCGCGTGCTGGCCCATCTGCCGCGCTTCAATGCACGGCTGTGCGAACATCTGTTCGGTGACACCGTAGGTGCGGAATGCCTGCCCTTGTTGAGGGACCTGGGGTGTTTCATCGAACCCTGGGAGCAGTCGTCGGACTGGTTGCAGGTATTCCCGGCCCTGGCCCGGTTGGTACGCGAGGAACCGTGGCCGCAGGGACGGTCCTGGCATCGACGGGCTTGCCAGTGGTTTGCCGCCGAGCAGGACTGGCCAATGGCGTTCGAGCAGGCGATGCTGGCTGAAGAGTTCGAGGCCGCCGTCAGTTTCTTGCAGCACCTGAGCTTCGAACACGTCTTGCAACGTCGCACCGTGGTGCTGTTGCTGGACTTGCATGATCGACAGGGCGAAGCGCTGACGCTGGGTACGCCGCAATCGGTGGGTCTGGTGACGGCCGCGCTGTTGTTCGCCGGGCGCTTCGATCAGGCATTGGAATGCATTGAGCAACTGGCCAGGTTTGCCCCCCAGCCCAAGGCCTGCCAGCAGCGTCAGTTGGTTGCGCGGTGGCAGGTTCTCAGTGGCTGGTTGTGGCACCTGGCAGGCGAGGGGGATCAGGCGAGCGAACACTTTCTCCAGGCCCAGAGCAGCCTGGATCCGGAGGCTTGGGCTTCGAGGCTGCTGTGCCAGTCTGGGCTGACACAACAGGCCTTGCTCAAGGGCGAGCTGGCGTCGGCACAATGGATCAATCGCCAGGCGCTATGCCTGGCGCGTGCACAGGGCTCGCTGGTGTTCGAGGGGTTGTTGGAGCTCGATCACGCCCAATTGCTGGAGCAACGCGGCGCGCCCCATCGGGCCGACCATCTGTTGGGGGCGGTCCAGGCGTTGCTCGATAAACCAGGCCAGGACTTTTCTCCGTTGCTGGGTCGCATTGCCCTGCGACGCGGTCGCCTGGCATTGCGCATGGGGTTCGAGGAGCAAGCAGCGGAGCAGTTTCAAACGGGCCTGGAAACGAGCATGCATAGCCAGGACAAACAAGTGCTCTATGGGTTTCTCGGCAAGGCCAGCCTGGCCGCCAATCAGGGCGACTACGGCGAGGCCTTTGTGCAACTGCGTGAAGCCGAGCGGGTCATGCAGCAGCGGCACATTCCCGACACCGTATACCGTGGCGTATTGCTGCAGACCAGTTGTCAGTTCTGGTTGCAACAGGGCCGCCCGGAGCTGGCCCATGAAGCGTTGACCCGGGTCCTGCGGCATTTTCGCGGCCCAAAGGCCAAACACGCGCCACCGGCGACCCTGGAATTGATCCCGCGGCTTGAATACCTGCTGATACTGGCCGAGGTCTACCTGCAGCGGGCGCAAGACCCGCAGGCCCGACTGGAGATCATGATTGCCCAGGCGCAGCGCTGCGGCATGCAGGCGCTGGAAACCGAGCTGCATCTGGCGTTGGCCGAAGTCGTCTGGCTGTGCGGCGATCATGCACAGGCCCGTGTGCTGATGCTGGAAGGCCTCGAGCGGGTCGCCTGTTGGCGCGCGCAGCAGGCCCTGTGCGAGCTGCGCTTGCGTCAGCCGGAACTGCTGCGTTGGGCGCAATCGGCTGAGACCGTCGGACAGCCGGCGACCGGCACCGAAGACACGTTGCTCAGCCAGCGAGAGTTGGAAGTCCTGGGCCTGATTGCCCAAGGTTATTCAAACCAGCAGATTGCCGAACAACTGTTCATATCGTTGCACACGGTTAAAACCCATGCGCGGCGGATACATAGCAAGTTGGGTGTACAGCGACGTACCCAGGCGGTGGCGAAGGCCAAGGTCATGGGGGTCATGGGTTAGTCTGAGCTGATCCTGAGTCGGACTCATACCCCATTCGCCAACTCACGGCCCGGGTCGCCGCCAACAGTCGTTGGGCCGCCGGGCCATTCTCATCGGCATGGAACAGCGAGGTCGGGCCGACGATGGTCATGACGGCCGTGACCTGGCCGACGGCATTGAAGACCGGCGCGGACAAGGCGTCCACCCCCGGCATCAGCAAGCCATGCACATGGTGCAATCCCCGACCGCGGATCTGCTCGCACAGGGTGGCATAGGCACGGTCGTCGGCCAGTGCGTGATTGCCGCTGCTCGCCACTTCCTGTTCTCGCAGCTCGATGGTCTCGCGCTCCGGCAGATAGGCACTGAACACCAGTCCGGTGGACGAACTGAGCAACGGCAACACCGAACCCAGTTGCGTCACCACGGTCACGGCGCGCACGGCGGGTTCGATCCGTACCACGGTCGCGCCGTGATTGCCCCACACCGCCAGGAAACAGGTTTCGTTCAAGTCATCCCGCAGTTCCGCCAGGGGCAGGGCGGCCACTTGCAGCACGTCCATGCCATTCAGCGCCGCCAGGCCCACCCGCAAGGCTTCGCGCCCCAGGCCGTAGTGGTTGGTGGCGGTGTTCTGTTCGGCGAAACCGCTGGCTATCAAGGCCTGCAGATAGCGATGAACCTTGCTCGCCGGCATCTGCACGTGTTCGGCCAGGCGCGACAGCGACGTGGAGGGGGAAAGTTCGGCCAGGGCTTTGAGGATGTCGGTGCCGACTTCGGCCGAGCGGACTTTCTGCTTGCTGTTATTGAGCGGGGTTTCCATGGAGGCGCTGGATCCGGGAGCGAATGGGCGTCTTTATAGCTTGACGGTCGCTGTCGAGCAAATTACGTTATGCGTAATCGAATTACGATAAAAATAACAGATGTTCAGGAGGCTCCATGAACCTCGATTCCACAGCGTCAGGGCTGGCGTACCAATCAGGCTTCGGCAACGAATTTGCCAGTGAAGCGCTGCCTGGTGCGCTGCCTGCCGGCCAGAACTCTCCGCAGAAGGCGCCATACGGTCTCTACGCCGAGTTGTTTTCCGGTACGGCGTTCACCATGACTCGCAGCGAGGCGCGGCGTACCTGGATGTATCGCATCCGGCCATCGGCCAACCATCCGGCATTCATCAAACTGGAGCGCCAGTTGGCTGGCGGGGCGCTGGGCGAGGTCACACCGAATCGCCTGCGCTGGAATCCCTTGGACATCCCCGCCGAACCCACTGACTTCATCGACGGGCTGGTGCGCATGGCGGCCAATGCCGGCCAGGACAAGCCCGCCGGCATCAGTATCTTTCACTACCGTGCCAACCGCTCCATGGAGCGGGTGTTCTTCAATGCGGACGGCGAGTGGCTGATCGTGCCGCAGTCAGGGCGACTGCGAATCGTCACCGAGCTGGGCCGGCTGGAACTGGTTCCGCTGGAAATCGCCGTGCTGCCTCGCGGCCTGAAGTTTCGCATCGAGCTGCTCGATCCGCAGGCCCGCGGCTACCTCGCCGAGAACCATGGCGCGCCGCTGCGCCTGCCTGATCTCGGCCCCATCGGCAGCAACGGCCTGGCCAACCCGCGGGACTTCCTGACACCAGTCGCGCATTACGAGAACCTTCCACAACCGACCACGCTGGTGCAGAAATTCCTCGGTGAGTTGTGGGCTTGCGAACTGGATCATTCGCCGTTCGACGTCGTGGCCTGGCACGGCAACAACGTGCCGTACAAATACGACCTGCGCCGCTTCAACACCATCGGCACGGTCAGCTTCGATCATCCGGACCCTTCGATCTTCACCGTGTTGACCTCGCCTACCAGCGTCCACGGCCTGGCCAATCTCGACTTCGTGATCTTCCCGCCGCGCTGGATGGTCGCGGAAAAAACCTTCCGTCCACCGTGGTTCCACCGCAACCTGATGAACGAATTCATGGGCCTGATCCAGGGCGCCTACGATGCCAAGGCCGAGGGTTTCGTGCCGGGTGGCGCCTCCTTGCACAGCTGCATGAGCGCCCATGGTCCGGATGGCGAAACCTGCACCAAGGCGATCAACGCCGAGCTGACGCCGGTGAAAATAGATAACACCATGGCCTTCATGTTCGAAACCAGCCAGGTGCTGCGCCCGAGCCGTTTCGCCCTGGATTGCCCGCAACTGCAAACCGACTACGATGCCTGTTGGGCTTCGCTGCCCGTCACGTTCGACCCGACCCGGAGATAATCCATGACCCAAGTTTCCCCTGCCCGTAGCTGGGTTGCCTCCGCCAACGGCCATGCCGATTTCCCACTGCAGAACCTGCCGCTGGGGATCTTCAGCGTGGGCGGTGGTGCTCCGCGAAGCGGTGTTGCCATTGGCGATCATGTTTTCGATCTGCAGGCCGCGTTGCAAGCAGGACTGTTCGATGGCGCGGCGCGCGAAGCCGTCGAAGCCATGAGCGGCGGCCAGTTGAACGCATTCTTCGAACTGGGCCGCAATGCCCGGGTGGCCTTGCGTGAACGGCTACAGGCCTTGTTGGGCGAAGACAGTGCGCAACGCGAGCTGATTCTGGCCCAAGGGACGAAGATGCTTCCTCTGGCGACGGATTGCCAGATGCACCTGCCGGCGAAAATCAACGACTACACCGACTTCTACGTCGGCATCGAGCATGCGCAGAATGTCGGCAAACTGTTCCGCCCCGACAACCCGCTGTTGCCCAACTACAAATACGTTCCCATCGGTTACCACGGTCGCGCCTCGACCATCCGCCCGTCCGGCACCGATGTACGTCGCCCCAAGGGCCAGACCCTGCCCGCCGGCCAGAGTGAACCGACCTTCGGCCCCTGCTCGCGGCTGGACTACGAGCTGGAGCTGGGGATCTGGATCGGCAAGGGCAATGCACTGGGCGAGCCCATCGCCATCGGTGACGCCGCCGAGCACATCGGTGGGTTCTGCCTGCTCAACGATTGGTCGGCTCGGGATATCCAGGCCTGGGAATACCAGCCGCTGGGGCCTTTTCTGTCAAAGAGCTTTCTGACCAGTATTTCGCCGTGGGTCGTGACGGCTGAAGCCCTGGAGCCGTTCCGCTGCCCTCAACCGGCGCGGCCGGAAGGCGATCCGCAACCCCTGCCGTATCTGCTGGACAAGCGCGACCAGGACGGCGGCGCCTTTGATATCGAGCTGGAGGTCCTGCTGCTGACCGAAACCATGCGTGAGCAGAATCTGCCGGCCCATCGCCTGACGTTGAGCAACACCCGCTACATGTATTGGACCGTGGCGCAGATGGTCGCGCACCATAGCGTCAATGGCTGCCAGTTGCAGGCCGGCGACCTGTTCGGCTCGGGCACCTTGTCGGGTCCGGAGAGCGGTCAGTTCGGCAGCTTGCTGGAGATCACCGAGGGCGGCAAGAAACCGATCGAGCTGGCGTCTGGTGAAGTGCGCAAATTCCTCGAGGATGGCGACGAAATCATCCTGCGAGCCCGTTGCAGCCGTGAGGGCGTCGCTTCCATCGGTTTCGGCGAATGCCGGGGCAAGATCCTGTCGGCGCGTTGAGGGGCAGGGCATGGAACTCTATACCTATTACCGCTCCACCTCGTCTTATCGGGTGCGCATCGCTCTGGCACTCAAAGGCCTGGATTACCGTGCCGTGCCGGTCAACCTGATCGCACCGCCGGGAGGCGAACATCGCCAGCCGGCCTATCTCGCGATCAATCCGCAGGGGCGGGTACCGGCGCTGCGTACCGACGAGGGGGCGCTGCTGGTGCAATCGCCGGCCATCATCGAATACCTGGAGGAGCGTTATCCACAGGTGCCGCTGCTCAACCCGGACCTGGCGGTTCGTGCCCATGAACGCGGCGTCGCTGCCCTGATCGGTTGTGATATCCACCCGCTGCACAACGTCAGCGTGCTCAACAAGCTGCGGCAGTGGGGGCATGATGAAACGCAGGTGGCGGAGTGGATCGGACACTGGATCAGCCAGGGGCTGACGGCGGTGGAGCAGTTGATCGGCGACGAGGGCTACTGTTTCGGCCTTGCGCCAGGATTGGCGGATGTCTACTTGGTCCCGCAGTTGTACGCGGCTGAGCGTTTCAACGTTTCCTTGCAAGGTTATCCACGGATCCGTCGCGTTGCGGCGCTGGCGGCTGCACATGCCGCGTTCCAGAAAGCGCATCCGGCTCATCAGGTGGACACGCCTGCCAGCTGACATCAAGGGTGGCTGATCTGGCGCCATCGCGAGCAGGCTCGCTCCCACATGGTTCGCGTTACACCGTCCCGTGTGGGAGCGAGCCTGCTCGCGAAGGCGGCCTGACAGTCAGCAAGAATGTCAGCCTGCCCTGCAGATCAATGCACAATCGAATTCGGCGGCAGATGCCCCAGCCGCTCCGTCAGCCGGATCCGCTGGATCGGGTCGTCACTGAGCATCAGCGCGTGTTCCAGGTCGAAGCGTTCGGCGTTGGGACAGTCGAGACGCTGGTACAGGCTGGCGCGGGCCAGGTAATCGGCGGCGCTGGCGTTGCCCAGTTCCAGGACCCGTTCGGCATCGATCAGTGCGTCGATGTACTCGTCGTTCGTCAGATGCAACTGGCGAAGATTGCGTGACAGGCGCTGGAGCATCTGCAGCGGCTCGGCGCTGGCCAAATGCTCAGCCTTGAGCGGCATGTTCGAGCCATATTGACGCTGCAGCAGTTCCCGGCAGTCGTTGGGGTACAGCCGACGGCCACCACATGGGTCGAGCAGGTGATCGGCACCGGGCACTCGAAGCAGGAAGTGACCGGGGAAATTGACCCCGACCATCGGTATCTCCAGGCCTCGGGCCAACTCCAGGGCAATCAGGGCGAGGGCCAATGGTTGGCCGCGCTTTCTGGCCAATACCTTGTCGAGCAATGCGACGCGCGGGCGCAGGGGGGTGAAATCGTCCTGGGCATACCCCAGGTCATTCAGGCAGCGCAACAAGGGCTGGCCCAGCTCCGCGACGGGCAGCAAGGGCAGGTCATGGCTGACCTGCTGCTGCAGATCCCTGAAATCCCTCAGCAAGGCCGGTACGTCGACGTCGTGATCATGCTCGGCAGCGATCCACAGCGCCGCTTCGAACAGCGCCGCAGGCGAACGGTACAGACATTCAAAAAAGGCTTGGCGCGGTTTCATCACACTCTCCGGACATTGCCTCGTTTTAGCTCTGCCACGGGCTTTCGTCCAGTCTCAGAGAGATGCGGTAACGGTTATGCCCGAAAAGATGACAGTTGAGGCAGCTTATTCCGGCGTGCTCCAGCAAATTTCAGCGACACGCCTATACTGGCGAAACAAACAGAAGTGATTCGGGAGCCTGTCGATGTTTGCGCTCATGCAAAGCTCCCGCCTTGAATCGCTGCACTTGAGCGTAGACCCGACAACCGGGTTGAAGGCGGTCATTGCCATTCATAGCAGCCGCCCAGGGCCAGCCTTGGGGGGATGTCGTTATCTGTCCTACCCCGACGATGAAAGTGCCGTGGTCGATGCGGTGCGCCTGGCCCAGGGCATGAGCTACAAGGCTGCGCTGGCCGGTCTGCCGGTAGGCGGTGGGGTGGCGGTGATCATGCGTCCGGCCCATGTCGAAAGCCGGGCCGCGTTGTTCGAAGCCTTTGGTCGCTGCATCGAGCAACTGGATGGCCGGTACATCACCGCCATCGACAGCGGTACCTCGGTGGCCGACATGGATTGCATCGCCCAACAGACCCGTCATGTCACCAGTACCACCGCTTCGGGCGACCCGGCCCCCCACGCTGCGATGGGGGTATTCGCCGGCATTCGTGCCACGGCCATGGCCCGGCTGGGTAGCGACAATCTTGAAAGCTTGCGCGTGGCGATCCAGGGCTTGGGCAATGTCGGGTATGCCCTGGCCGAACAGCTGCACGCGGCCGGTGCAGAACTGCTGGTCAGCGACATCGATCCCGGCAAGGTGCAACTGGCAATGGAGCAACTGGGCGCCCATCCCATTGCCAACGATGCGCTGCTCAGCACCCCTTGTGACATTCTTGCCCCTTGCGGCCTGGGCGGTGTGCTCAACAGCCACAGCGTGGCGCAACTGCGTTGCTCGGCCGTGGCCGGCTCGGCCCATAACCAGTTGAGCAGCCTGCTAGTGGCCGACCAATTGGAAAAGCGCGGGATTCTCTATGCGCCGGACTATGTGATCAACTCCGGTGGGCTGATCTACGTCGCCCTCAAACATCGCGGTGAAGAGCTGTCGACCATCACGGCCCACCTGTCGAAAATCGCTGCTCGGCTCACGGAGGTCTTCGCCCATGCCCAGGCGGAGAAACGTTCGCCGGCCCGGGTGGCGGATGAGCTGGCAGAGCGTTTGCTGTATCGATAAAAGCGGCTCGCAGCACAATCGCGAGCCGTCATGATCAGTTGCCCGCGGCGATGACGGCGGTTTTGCTTTGCCGGGTATAGGCCAGCACGAAATGCGCCACGAGGCCGAAGATCAGGCCCCAGAATGCGGCGGCCAGCCCCAGGAAACTCATGCCCGACGCGGTCACCAGAAAGGTGATCAGCGCTGCTTCCCGCTGTTTCTCATCCGCCATGGCACCGGTCAACCCGGCGCTGATTGCGCCGAACAGGGCGAGACCGGCGAGGGAGGCGATCAGCTCTTTCGGCAGGGCGGAAAACACTGAGGCCAGCGTCGCGCCGAAGGTGCCCATCAGGATATAGAACACCCCGCAGGCGATGCCGGCGATATAGCGTTTGTCACGGTCCTCATGGGCTTCGCGACCGGTGCAGATCGCCGCAGTAATGGCCGCCAGGTTCAAACCGTGGGAGCCGAAGGGCGCCATCAGGGCCGAGCCAATCGCGGTGACCGAAATGATCGAGCGCGCCGGTGTGTTGTAGCCCGAGGTGCGTAAGACCGCCATGCCCGGTACGTA
Organism: Pseudomonas corrugata; assembly: GCF_001269905.1. Classification (GTDB taxonomy): domain Bacteria; phylum Pseudomonadota; class Gammaproteobacteria; order Pseudomonadales; family Pseudomonadaceae; genus Aquipseudomonas; species Aquipseudomonas corrugata. The sequence continues at coordinate 107,002 of NZ_LHVK01000009.1, forward strand.
CTGGCCGGTCAACGTCACCAGCGCCAATGGCAGGCCAATGTTGATGATTGCATGCCAGCTCCATTCAGGGGCGATAAAGACCGGATGGGCCACCGCGATGGTGATCGAACCACTGTTGAGTTCTCCGAACGCGGCGGCCATCGCGCAGCCGACCACCAGCACTGACAGAATCGCGTAGCGCGGCGAAAAGCGCTTGCAGATCAGGTAAGCCGCAATCATCGACAACACCAGCGCCGGCTGCAGCTTGATCGAAGTGAACAACTCTGCGCCGAAGCGGAACAGGATGCCGGCGAGCATGGCGGCGGCGATGGCTTTGGGCAGGCGGCTCATCAGCTTGTCGAACGCGCCGGACAACCCCACTACGGCAATGATCAGCGACGCCACCACATAGGCGCCGATGGCTTGGGGCAGGGTAACGGTCGGCAGCATCGACACCAGTAACGCCGCGCCCGGTGTCGACCACGCCGTGATCACTGGAATACGCAGGCGCCAGCTCAGGACCAGGCCGGTGATCCCGCTGCCGATGGAAATGGCCCAGATCCACGAGGAGACCACGTCGTTGTCCAAGTGTGCCTCCTTGGCTGCCTGGAACACGATGATGAGGGGGCCGGCATAGGAAATGATCACGGCGATAAAGCCCGCGATGATCGCTGACAGGGATAGATCCTTTCTGATTGTGGCCATAGTGTCTCGACTTGGCGCGGCAGGAGCGCGCAGTGATCAGGGAGGGTTGAGTCGATTGATTCGATTTTGAAGAGTGTATTTGAATGAATTGAATTGATTCAATGGTGGGGCGGCAGGTTTTGTAATGGTTAGCTTTAATACTTAGTTAACTGTATGAATTTATTGGCTATTTATTTTTACTTGGTGGATGAAAGGATAGCGGTCAGCGGTTAATTATCGAATCAATCGACTCAATTTGTCGATTGCGCCGGTGATCAATAGCCTCTCCTCGATGTGATATGCTCTCAAATTCATCATTTCTACGATGGGCAGTGAGCGTTCATGTGGGTTCCCCAGCTAAGTGAGTCCAACCAGCCGATGTACCTGTCGATTGCCGATGCCTTGGCGCGCGACATCAGCAACGGTGTGCTGAGCGAGGGCGATCGCTTACCGACCCTGCGGGAATTGGCCAATGCCTTGGATGTCACGCCGGGCACGATCAGCAGGGCCTATGGCGAAGCCCATCGACGTCGGTTGGTGCAGGGTGAGGTGGGGCGTGGCACTTATGTGCTCAGCCAGCAGCAGTTGGACCTGCCGGCAGCCCACAGCGCCGCGCCGTTGAATTTAGGGCAACCCGAATTGCTCGATCTCTCGATCATCAAGCCCTCCAGCGAAACCCTGGAGTACTGGCTGCGCGGCGCGCTGGTGGGCATGGCGAAAAGCACCGATTTTGCCGGCGCCCTGGATTACGCCCCTGACGGCGGTCACCCGGCTCATCGTGAGGCAGGCGCACAGTGGTTGCGCCCTTCATTGCCGGATGCTCAATGGCAGCAAGTGGTAATCACTGCCGGGGCCCAGCATGGCTTGATGGTGGCGATGAGCGCCCTGACCAACGCCGGCGACCTGGTGCTCTGCGAGGCGCTTTGCTACCCCGGCATCATTTCCCTGGCCCATGGTCTTGAGCGTCGCCTGCGCGGTGTACCGATGGATGACGAAGGCATCATCCCCGAAGCGTTGCGTGAGCTGTGTTTACGCGAGAAACCGGCGATGCTGGTTTGCGTGGCGACCTGCCAGAATCCGACGGCGGCGATCATGTCGCAAAAGCGTCGGGCCCAGATTGCCGCACTGGCCGAGGAGTTCGATTTCATCATCCTGGATGATGACATCTATGGTTTCCTCGCCACCGATCCATCGATCAAACCGCTGTCGGCCTTTGCGCCGGATCGGTCGGTGTACCTGACCAGCCTGTCGAAGTCGGTCATGCCGGCGCTTCGGATCGGTTATCTCTACAGCCCGCCGAAACTGTTGTCCCGGCTGACCTCGATGGTGCGCAGCAGTGTCTGGATGCCGTCACCGTTGACCGCGCAACTGGCGAGCAATGTGATCACCGAAGGCCTGGACAAGAAACTGATCCGCATCCAGCGCAACGAAGCCGCCGGGCGGCAAGCGATTGCCCGGGAAATCCTTGCCAGCTTCGAGCTCAAGAGCCAGCCCTATGCGTACCATGTCTGGTTGACGCTTCCCGAACCATGGACCGGCGACGAATTCACCATGCTTGCCCGGGCCAACGGCGTACTGGTGCTGGGTGGCTCGCAGTTCCAGGCTGAACGCTCCGGGACCAGCCGAAGTGTAAGGGTGGTGCTGATGTCCCCTACCAGCCAGGACGAACTGCGTTTCGCCCTGACAAAGTTGGCCAGCCTGATCGATTCCGACCCGCGCCGTTACTATTGAGGCGCCGCAGGCTGGAGTCCATGTTGCGTTGAACAGGTGCCACGCCGCTGAGGCTCACTCGCTGTCTTCGGAACCCAGAAGATCCCCAAGGGCGGCCGCGTTGCTTTTGAATGCGGCTGCAAACGCCGCTCTGTTTTTTGCCATGAAGATGCTCGCATCCTCAGCCTGCTTCTCGTTCAGGCCTTGCACATTCTTCATCAGAACAGTGGTCAGCACCTCCGCCAGTTCAAGCATCTGGTCATGGGCATCAGCGAGCTTACGGTCCAAAAACGTAGTCTCCAAATCACGTGTACTGCGGTACAGAATCTCAACAGCCATGGCTGGCCTCTCGTTTGTTTGCATGTATGCCGCAAGCATGGAAGCCAGGCCGCGGAATCTATAGAAATCCAAGCATCACGGCTTCGGATCGCGACGGTCGGTTCCGTCTCACGCGTCTTCAAACCGGTATCGCGCAACTACTGTATTTATATACAGGATGGAGGATAAGCGAATCCTTTGCCTTTGGGTAGTGGCTTTTTAATGTAGACCGGTTTCGGCGTTTGTCGTGGGATGGACGTGTCGGTTGCCAGCCTTTTGCCATCTCATTCATTGCCGCTGGCCTTTTTTCTGCATGCAGAACAACCGTCACGTCCAACCTGCATCATCGGTCGAGTCGACCTAAGGAAACCGCATCGTGAAAATCAACTGGGCCGAGAACCTGCGCCAGAATGTCCATCGGATGGCCGAATCCCTGGGCAACCTATTCGTCGAGACGTTCCATTATCTGGCGCTGTTTGCCATTGGGGCGGTGACCGCGTGGGCGGCGGTCATGGAGTTTTTGCAGATGATCGAAGCAGGACATATCAAGATCGACGACATCCTCTTGCTGTTCATCTATCTGGAATTGGGCGCGATGGTCGGGATCTACTTCAAGACCAACCACATGCCAGTACGTTTTCTGATCTACGTGGCCATCACCGCATTGACTCGCTTGCTGATCTCCAACGTTTCCCACCACAGCCCGCCGGACCTGGGGATCATCTACTTGTGCGGAGGGATCCTGCTGCTGGCGTTCTCGATCCTGGTGGTTCGCTACGCGTCGTCGCAGTTCCCGTCGGTGAAGATCGAGCACCCGCACCGTAAGGTCGGCGCGGGTTCCAGCGAGCATGCAGAAATAGAAAAAGGCGAAATCTAAAGGCTGGCGGGAGTCGGTCCTTGTGAGCGCGGTGGTGGCAGCTTGACGTTGTCGCCACCGGTCATGGCTTCGAGGATCGCCACGGCGCTGTGGCCCTGCTCGATGGCGATGCCGAACTGAATGCTTTGCACCAGGCGCTTGAGCCGTTCCGGGTCGTTGCGCTGCTGGGCACTGATCATGCGCTTGGCGACGATCCGCCCGGCCCTGGACAGGGTCAGCATGATGCTGCCGTCGAGGCCCTGGATGCTCAGGTTGATTTGATACTGCGGCGCAAAAGCGTCGGTAATGATCTGAAAAGGGTTGTCCATGATGCGTCACCGCCTGATTGAACGTGCAGTTGTTGACCGGCCGTGATCGGGATTAGTTCGCAGTACCGGACCATCGGCCATTCCATGATCGTGTTCCATCGCTGGGTGCATGCAACCATCGGCAGATTGCCGCTTGCGACCGCTGCAACAAGTCGATAGCAAGGGACATGCCGGAAAAACTGTCGGTCAATGTTCGCGGCGAGATAGCCCAAGAGGCTCTGGAACGGGGCTCCAGTGACTACCCTTTTCAGGGCGGGATGATCGTTGACGGTGCGGGGCGGGGCGCAGATTGTGAAAGATGGCGGGGCGAGGTAACTCCCGACATTAACAGCGCTTTTGTCCGTTGTCCGGCTTTATTTGCAAATCAATATTTATCTTTTTCGGGGGCTTGAATTGTTCCTCCGGCAGCCCGACTCTGTACTCAAGGGGCCGTTACGCCAACGTCGACAGGCCCCTGGCGAGCTAGCCGAAATAAGGGATGAACTATGCAAATCCAAGTCAACAGCGATAACCATATTCAAAGCAGCATCCGACTGGAGGAGTGGGTACGTACTACCATCGAAAGCACGCTCGAACGTTATGAGGAAGACCTGACACGGGTCGAGGTCCATCTGGGGGATGAGAACGGCGCCAAGCCTGGTCCCCATGATCTGCGCTGCCAGATCGAAGCCCGCCCAAAGGGCCATCAGCCGATTTCCGTAACGCACAAGGCCGGTTCGCTGGAGGCAGCGATCGAGGGGGCGGCGACGAAGTTGGAGAATGCCCTGGAGCATCTGTTCGGCAAGCTGCGTGACAAGCGCGCCGCTGTGGTGCAGACCGAATCCGTGGCCCTGGCCGATGCGATGCTGGAAGAAGAATTCCTGGAGAACGAGCGGGCCACGCGTCACGGCTGAAGCCTCGTTCATCTTTAATCCCAACTGAAAACGGGCCTGCAATTGCAGGCCCGTTTTCGTTGACAAGTACTGTCAGCGCAAGAAGGCCTGTCGATACTCCCCTGGCGTCGCGCCCAATGCCTGGCGAAAACGGTGGGTGAAGTGACTGGCGCTGGCGAAGCCGCAAGCCAGTGCCACGTCGCCCAAGGGTTGTGAGGTGTTGCGCAGCAGGTGCCGCGCCTGTGCCAGGCGTCTTGCCAGCACATACTGGTGGGGCGGCAGCCCGAAGCTCTCGCGGAACATCCGGGCAAAGTGGTATTCGGACAGCGCGCACAGCGCCGCCAGTTGCCCGAGGCTGATGGCCTCGGCCAGATGAGTGTCGATGTAGTCCACCAGCAATCGGCGCTGGTGCGCGGCCAACCCGCCTTTGAGGCGCAGGTCCTGGCGCTGGCCGACCTGGCTGAGCAGCAGGTGATTGAGCAGCTCGTGGGCCAGGCTGGTGGTCAGCAAGCGTTCGCCGGGTTCGTCCCAGTTAAGGGCGATCAACTGGCGAAAGCGTTGCGCCTGCTGCTCATCGTCGAGAAAGGTCGCCTCGCGCAGTTGCACTTGCCGGGGTTCGCGATCCAGCAGCGTGACGCAACCGAGGGCGAATTGTTCGGCGCTGAAGTACAGGTGGGCGAGGCGAATGTCACCGTTGATGACCCAGGCCGACTCATGTCCTGCCGGCAGGACGCAGAGCTTGTCGGGCGCCCCCAGGGTATCGGGCCGTTCGCGACGAAAGGTGCCAGTGCCACCGGCGATGTAGCAGGACAGCGTGTGGTGGCTCGGCGCCTCGTAGTCCCGGGCGTCATGATGATTGGTCCACAAGGCGGCCGCCATGCCGTCGCCGAGCTCGGCACTGTGCTCCAGGCGGGCATTGGGCGAGCTGTTGAGGGCCTGGAAGACTTGCAGGGTTTGCAGTGTGGGCATGATCGGTTATCTCCAACGCCTTGCATCCTACTCCGTTGGGGGGGCCGTGCCAGCCTGCACGCCGACAAAACCGCAAGTTTACGCAAGTGCCCGGTGGACGGCGGCGTGACACTGAGCGTCACTGTCAGGAGCCGTCACCATGAACCTCTCGCTATACCTGCTCACCGTGCTCATCTGGGGCACCACCTGGATTGCGCTGAAACTGCAACTGGGCGTCGTCGCCATCCCGGTATCGATTGTCTATCGCTTCGGCCTCGCAGCCCTGATCCTGTTTGCGATGCTCCTGCTCAGCCGGCGACTGCAGGTGATGAACCGTCGCGGTCATTTGATTTGTCTGGCCCAGGGGCTGTGCCTTTTCTGCATCAATTTCATGTGTTTCCTCACCGCCAGTCAGTGGATTCCCAGCGGCCTGGTGGCGGTGGTGTTTTCCACGGCCACGTTGTGGAATGCCCTCAATGCCCGGGTGTTCTTCGGTCAGCGGATCGCCCGTAACGTGCTGTTGGGCGGTGCGTTGGGGTTGTTGGGGCTGGGGCTGTTGTTCTGGCCGGAACTGGCCGGCCATCATGCGAGCCCGCAGACGCTGCTCGGGTTGGCGTTGGCGTTGCTGGGGACGTTGTGTTTCTCGGCGGGCAATATGCTTTCGAGTCTGCAACAAAAGGCCGGGCTCAAGCCGCTCACCACCAACGCCTGGGGCATGGCTTATGGCGCGACGATGCTGGCGGGCTGGTGCCTGTTCAACGGAATTGCTTTCGATATGGAATGGAACCTGCGCTACATCGGTTCGCTGCTGTACCTGGTGATCCCGGGCTCGGTGATTGGCTTCACCGCTTACCTGACGCTAGTGGGGCGCATGGGGCCGGAACGGGCGGCGTATTGCACGGTCCTGTTCCCAGTCGTAGCGCTGAATGTCTCGGCGTTTGTCGAAGGCTACCAGTGGACGACACCGGCGCTGGCCGGGCTGGTATTGGTGATGCTGGGGAACGTGCTGGTATTTCGCAAGCCTCGACCAGCGGCGACCAGTGTCGCGCTTTGTGGGAGCAAGGCTTGCCCGCGATGAAAGCGACGCGCTCTGTCAGAAACCGAGGCGCTCGTTTCGCGGGCAAGCCGTGCTCCCACAAAGCGGGGCGATGGGATGTGGCGCCGGCTTCTACTTCCAGACTTGCGGATTGACCAGGTTCTGCGGCCGTTCACCCAGCAGCGCACTGCGCAAGTTTTCCACCGCGAGATTGGCCATGGCTTCACGGGTTTCGTGGGTAGCCGAGCCGATGTGCGGCAGGGTGACGGCGTTCTTCAGCTGGAACAGCGGCGATTCGGCCAGCGGCTCTTTCTCGTAGACGTCCAGCCCGGCGCCGCGGATGCGGTTGTTCTGCAAGGCCTCGATCAGTGCCGGTTCATCCACCACCGGGCCACGGGAAATGTTGATCAGAATGGCGCTTGGTTTCATCAGCGACAGTTCCCGCTGCCCGATCAGATGGCGAGTCTTCTCACTCAGGGGCACAACGAGGCAGACAAAGTCCGCTTCGGCCAACAACTGGTCCAGCTCGCGAAACTGTGCACCCAGCTGGTTTTCCAGTTCGATTTTTCGGCTGTTGCCGCTGTACAGGATCGGCATGTTGAACCCCAACCGGCCACGTCGGGCAATGGCTGCGCCGATGTTGCCCATGCCCACGATGCCCAGGGTCTTGCCGTGCACGTCGCTGCCAAACAATTGCGGTGCCACCGTCGCCTGCCATTGGCCGGCCTTGGTCCAGGCGTCCAGTTCGGCGACGCGACGGGCGCTGCTCATCAGCAGGGCGAAGGCCAGGTCGGCGGTGCTTTCGGTCAGCACGTCGGGGGTGTTGGTGAGCATGATCCCGCGTTCATTGAAGTAGGCCAGGTCGTAGTTGTCGTAACCCACCGACACACTGGCGACCACCTGCAGGTTCGCGGCGCCTTGCAGTTGCTCGCGACCGAGTTTGCGACCAACACCGATCAGGCCGTGGGCATGAGGCAAGGCTTCGTTGAACTGTGCGTTGATATCGCCCTTCGATGGGTTCGGAACGATCACATCGAAGTCCTGTTGCAGGCGCTCGACCATTTGGGGCGTGATACGGCTGAAGGCAAGTACGGTTTTTTTCATCGTGCAAGGCTCGTCTTGGAGGCAATACCAAGCACGCTAACATTCTCGGCGAGGATTAGGCGAGAGGGGAGTGCAGGTTATGAAGTGGAATGGCCTGTGGGAGCGAGCCTGCTCGCGATGGCGGCGGTTCAGCCAGCGTTGATGTTGACTGACATACCGCTATCGCGAGCAGGCTCGCTCCCACAAAGGGACTTGTGTTGCCCCTAGGCCGCCCGCAGCGAAATGAACGCATAATCCGAAGCTGCCTCGGTGACGACCCGTGCCCCACAGGCCATGACCTCGCGGGCGATGTCATCCCCGGACAAATGGAACTGCCATTCTCCGGTTTCCTGCGCCATCGGCTGCAAACGCACCTGATCGATGGCGGCCGCGAACGCGGTCATGTCCGGCAGATAGGCGGTAAACCCATCGCCTTTCAGCGCGGTGGTGCGGATCCCCAGGGCCGCGCAGATGCGGTCCTTGATCGGAATTTCTTCACGATCGGCCTGGCGCGAGCGTTCGATCAGCCCAGCCAGCTCTTCATCCACCAGTTTCCCGCCGACGATCAGCTGCGGTCCGGTTTCCCAGGATTCCGGCGGGCAGTCCTTGGCGGCAGGATTGAGCGGGATGTGCGGATTGATCTCCATCGGATAGATGCGGCACACCAGCGGCCTGCGTTCATAGATGCGGCACAGGTTTTCTTCGTCGAGATTGTGGCAACGGCCCGCGTTATAAGCGGCGAAGGTGATCGCCACGAAGGCATCGCTGCTGCCGCTCTGAACCCTGACGGAACGGCGTTCGGCATGCTCGCGTTGTGCCATGGGCAGGCCGAGGCCGTTGGGCAGGAAGGCTTCCACCAGGACGATGACCTGACCGCCGTCGCTCGCCCACATCCGGGCTTCGTCGAGGGTCAGGGGAACATGGTGGCCGGAGCAGCATTTGCCGCAGCCTACGCAGGAAAACGTTGTATTCATTGAGCGACCGGTCGAGAGCTGAAAGGCGGCGACAGAAAAACGCCGTGACGAGCCTCACGAAGCAAGTTATGCGCCACTCATTGCTCGGTCGCGGCGGGGCGGATCGAGTCCCACTCGGTCACATGGGCCGTCTTGGTTTTCTTGCGGTAGAGACACAGTTCGGTACCGGTCGCTCCTTTCATGTGTTTCTGCGGGTATTGGCCTTGCAGCAACAGTGCGGTGTAGCCGATCCGGTCGTCGAATTGCGCGGCGGTGCCCACCGGCTCAGCGTTCTTCAGGCCACTGGCCTTGATGCAGCTGGCCAGCACGGCTTTGTCGTAGGCGGCCCAGGCCTCTGGGCTGGAGGCTTGGGCCTGGGAGGCCAGGGCAGCGACGCCAAGGAGAATCAATATGCGGATGTTCATCGGGATGTCTGGTTCCGGAAAGTCAGGGCAAAAGTATGCCTGAGGTTGCCGGACCCTCCCACGCCGGAACGCAGGAGCAAGTCATCGGTACAACTCAGTGGCCTTGTTCGGCCACCGCCTTGGCCGCCGTGATCAGGCACTTGGTCAGTTCTGGCGAGGAAAACTTGGTCAGTACTCCGTTGGCGCCGGCCAATCGGGCCTTTTCGCTGTTCATGGCGCTGTCCAGCGAGGTGTGCAGCAACACGTAGAGGTGGGCGAAGTCCGGTGTTTCCCGCAGGGTGCGGGTAAGGGCGTAACCGTCCATCTCCGACATTTCGATGTCGGAGACGATGAGGTTGATCTGCCCGGCTGTGCCTTGCAGGTCCAACAGGCATTCGATGGCTTCCTTGGCGCTGCGGGCGGTATGGCATTGCAGGCCCAGGTTGCGCAGGGTATGCACCGATTGCTGCAACGCCACCTGGCTGTCATCGACCACCAGGATCCGAGCGTTGCCCAGCACTTCGGCGTCTTCCATGCTCAGTTCGGTAGGCGCGGTTTCGATCTGCGCCGGAGCGATGCCGTGGATGACCTTCTCGATGTCCAGTACCTGCACCAGCGTGCCGTCCACCGACGTCACGCCGGTGATAAACGCGCGGTTACCGCCGGAGCCGTAAGGCGGTGGCTTGATGTCGGTGGTCAGGCAGTGGACGATTTTGCTCACCGCCTGCACATGCAGGCCCTGCTTGGAGCGGCTGACATCGGTGACGATCAGGCAGCCGCCATCCGGATCCTCCAATGGCCGCTCGCCAATGGCACGGCTCAGGTCAATCACTGATAACGATGCGCCACGCAGGGTCGCGATGCCTTTCACGTGCGGATGCGACTCCGGCAGTTTGGTCAGTGGCGGGCACGGAATGATCTCACTGACTTTGAGCAGGTTGATTGCCATCAGCTTGCCGCTGCGCAAGGTAAACAGCAGAAGCGAAAGTGAATCTGCGCGGGCTTTGTTAGAAGACATAAAAACCTTCTGTGGAAAAAGGTGGGGCGAACGTGACGATCGCCAAAACAGCTTTTGATATCGGGTTATCGACTTGTTGGGGGCAGGCTTTAGGGTGAAAGCTGTCGACATCCGATTTCCGGGCCAACAACTTATAGATACACAGCCTGTGGCGGTTGAGGGGAGGGCTATTTGAGCCCCAGACGCCGTGCCATCCGCCCCAGGTTCGCCCGATCCAGCCCCAGTTCCCGGGCGGCACTGGCCCAGTTGTGCTGATGTCGTTCCAGGCTGGCGCCGATCAGCCTGCGCTGGAAATCGTCCACGGCTTCGCGCAGGTCGCCCACCACCTGTTCCACCGCCGTTGCAGAGTGGGTAAATGAAGGCTCGGACGTGGCCTCGGCAGCCTGGGGCAAGTCCAGGTCCTGGGCACTGAGGCTGAGGATTTTCGGACGCACCGGGCATCTGCCCAGCGCTTTCAGGGCGCTACGGCCGATCAGGTGTTCCAGTTCACGAACGTTACCCGGCCAGTCGTAGGCCAGTAGAGCGGCCTGGGCGTCGCTGCTCAGACGCAGGCTGTTAAGGCCCATGCGCGAGCGGTTCTGCTCCAGGAAGAAGCCGCTGAGCAACAATACATCCCGGCCGCGATCCCGCAGCGCCGGTACCAGCAAGGGGTACACGCTCAAACGGTGATAGAAGTCGGCCCGATAGCGGCCGTTGCGCACTTCTTCGGCCAAGTCGCGATTGGTCGCGGCGATCAGGCGCACGTCGACCTGGTGTTCCTTGTCCGAGCCCAGGCGCTGCAACTGCCCGCTCTGCAACACTCGCAACAGTTTGGCCTGGACGGTCAGCGACAATTCGCCTACTTCATCGAGGAACAACGTGCCGCCATCGGCCAGCTCGAACTTGCCGCGCCGGTCGCTCGTGGCTCCGGTGAACGCGCCGCGTACATGGCCGAAGAGTTCGCTTTCCACCAAAGTGTCCGGCAGGGCTGCGCAGTTGAGGCTGATCAACGGCTGATCGGCGCGTTTGGAGGCCGCGTGGATGGCCTGGGCGACCAACTCCTTGCCGACGCCGGTTTCCCCGGTGATCAACACGGTCAGGTCGCTGCCGCCCACCAGATTGATCTCTTCCACCAGACGTTTATGGGCCTTGCTCTGGCCGACCATATCGCGGGGTTGCTGGCCGCTGGCCTGGCGATAGAGCTCGGCGCGACGGTGTTCGTCTTCGGCTTTCAAGGCCAGGCGCTCAATGCGTTGGGCGGCGCTGACCGTGGCGGCGGCGAGACTGGCGAAGGCTTGCAGCGCACTGAGGTCGATAGGTTCGAAACGCTCCGGGTCCAGGGAGTCAAGGGTCAGCAGGCCCCAGGGGCGCTCGTCGACGAACAGCGGGCAGCCCATGCAATCGTGAACTTCCAGATGGTCGTCGAGACCTTCGACCAGCCCGTCATAGGGATCGGGCAGGTCGCTGTCGGTGGCGAAACGGGTGGGGTGCGGGTTGGCCAGCAGCGTTTCGAAGCGCGGGTGTTCGCTGACCCGGAAACGCCGGCCCAAGGTGTCGGTGCTCAAACCGTCTACCGCCAACGGCACCAGGCAGTCGCCATCCAGCTGCAACAGTGCCGCCGCGTCGCAGGGCAGCAAGGCGCGCAGGGCTCCGAGCAAGCGGCGATAACGCTCACCCTCAGGCAGTTCGCGAGACAGATCGGCTACCAGCGGCAACAGGGCAGTCAGCAGGGAGGTTGCGGTCATAATGACTCCTAGTAGTCAAAAAGACTATAACGCCAACCGTGTCGTTATGACTACTTTATTTTTAACCTATTGAAAAACAAGAAAAATATTTGTGGCATGGAAACTGATAAGCATGGATATCCGTTTCCGTAACACACGAGGAGTCACCTAATGCTCACCCGGGAAGAACGCGCCATCATTCGCTCCACCGTTCCATTGCTCGAAAGCGGTGGTGAAGCGCTCATTACTCATTTCTATCGCATGATGCTTTCCGAATATCCCCAGGTTCGTCCTTTGTTCAACCAGGCTCACCAGGCCAGCGGCGATCAACCCCGGGCTCTGGCCAACGGCGTATTGATGTACGCGCGGCATATCGACCAGCTCGACCAGTTGGGTGACCTGGTGGCGAAGATCGTCAACAAGCACGTCGCCTTGCAGATCGAGCCACAGCATTACCCGATTGTCGGTTCCTGCTTGTTGCGGGCGATTGCCGAAGTGCTGGGCAACGAGATTGCCACGCCCGAAGTGATTTGCGCCTGGGGCGCTGCCTACAACCAACTGGCCGATATCCTCATCGGCGCCGAAGCCGGCATGTATGACCAGAAAGCCGCTGCCCCGGGTGGTTGGCGGGGCGAGCGGGAGTTCATCCTGGTGGCCAAGGTCCAGGAAAGCTCGGAGATTACCTCGTTCTATTTCGAGCCGGCGGACAAGGGGGCGATTCTGCAGGCCGAACCGGGTCAGTACATCGGCATGAAGCTGTTCCTGGACGGTGAGGAAGTACGCCGCAACTATTCGCTGTCGGCCCTGGCGGACAACGGCCAGTACCGGATCAGCGTCAAGCGTGAGCCGGGCGGACGGGTATCGAACTACCTGCATCATGATTTCCAGATCGGCAGCAGCATTCAGTTGTTCCCGCCGTCAGGAGATTTCTACCTGACCGCCAGTGACAAACCCCTTGTGCTGATCAGCGGTGGTGTCGGCATCACCCCGACCCTGGCGATGCTGCAGGCGGCGCTGCAAACCGAACGCCCCGTGCATTTCATCCACTGCGCACGCAATGGTCGCGCCCATGCCTTCCGTGAGTGGATCGACGATCTGGCCGGGCGGCACCCGCAGCTCAAGCGCTTCTATTGCTATGACGAAGACGACGGCTTGAGTCCGGCGGCCGACCGGATTGGATTGTTGAGCCAGGAGCAACTGGCCAAATGGCTGCCGGAACAGCGTGACCTGGATGCCTATTTCCTTGGACCTAAGGGCTTCATGGCGGCCGTGAAGCGTCATCTCAAGGCCCTGGGTGTGCCGGATGGGCAGAGCCGCTACGAGTTCTTCGGGCCGGCTGCGGCGCTGGAATAAAGGCAAGCGGCAAGCCCGGCAGAACCGGGTTGCCTTCATCGCGAGCAGGCTCGCTCCCACATTGGATTCGGGGTGCACGCAGCATTTGCATGCACCATCGGACCCTGTGGGAGCGAGCCTGCTCGCGAAGGGGCCGGTAATGCGTTGCACTTACTCAACTGACCCTTCGCCCGCTCAAAGTTAATCCGCATTTAACCTTTCTTCTGTTTATTCCCCCTCAAAGTTGGCGCAGCCGCTCGTTCGCCGTCATGGCCAACGTGTAGACTCCGACCATCCGACGGCGCGCCGAGTGTCGCAAGGCTGCGCGTCGATCCATGCATCCAAAGGAAAACGCAATGAGTGAGGAAATGATGCGGTTGGGCCGCGAGCGTCGCTATCTGGTGCTGCTGGGATTGATCTGCCTGGCGCTGATCGGTGGAGCGCTGTACATGCAGGTGGCCCTCGGTGAAGCACCGTGCCCGCTGTGCATCCTGCAACGTTATGCGCTGTTGCTGATCGCGATCTTCGCCTTCATCGGCGCGGCCATGCGCACCCGTCGCAGCCTGACGATCCTTGAAGGTATTGTGGTGCTCTGCGCCTTGGCCGGTGCTGGAGTGGCGGGGCATCACGTATATACGCAGTTCTTCCCGGCAGTCAGCTGCGGTATCGACGTGCTGCAGCCGATTGTCGACGGTCTGCCTCTGGCGAAGATCTTCCCGCTGGGTTTCCAGGTCGATGGGTTCTGCTCGACCCCGTACCCGCCGATCCTGGGCTTGTCCCTGGCGCAATGGGCGCTGGTGGCCTTCGTACTGATTGTGGTGCTGGTGCCCTTGCTGGTGTCGCGTAACCGCAAGCCCCTTCGCTGAAGCGCCTTGATGGAACGCCTTGATGGAACGCCCCGGTCTCTCTGTTGGAGAACCGGGGCGTTTTGCGTTTCACTCCTCGAAGGGGTCGACCTTGATCCGAGACAAGAATGACCTGCGACACTGTGCGACACGTTGTCACACATTCCCCTGTTCCAGGGGCGTTCGCGGCGTGGATAGGTACCTCCTCTTGCAATAAAAAACACGTTGCTGCTTGCCATGCCTGTCATCTTTGTGGAGTAGGCAGCAGGCATTTTTAACAGCGCAGCGTCACTTGGCGAGCCCCCCGAAAAACGGGCGCTTGCCAAGCATGAAAGCTCAAAGCCTCCCCTTCATGCTGTCTGAATCGGGCGTAGTAGACCTACGTTTTTTGGGGTTCTTGTTGAGAATCAATTTCGATAACATGCCGCACCGTTGCGGTATCGGGAAGAGATTGTTGTCGGTTTGGATAAAAATTATTTCGGGATGAGACATGGTCTCCGGCGCTTCAGCTCACTACAATCGCCCGCACCGAATATCCGACCCGGCTCAAGCTTGAGCACGAGAGGTGGTCGAAGGGCGCCAGCGCCCCATGCGACCCAGGTGTCGGTGCCTTCCAACTACCCGCACCAAATGGAATTGGGCTGTAACCAAGGCCTTTTACCGACGAATTCGAATAAGAACTCACTGCTGGCCCAGGATATGTCGAACAGCGTCTGACGCTCGACGGGCAGCCCTTATTCAAATCCAAGAAAATGCCAACCCTTGGCAGGGTGAAGTGTTGGCGATCAAAACCCAACTGCATTGCGCAAGCTGCTTTAGAGGTCGTGAGATGAGTAAAAACAGGTACCCCCGATTACTAGGCTTGTTGCCGCTGCTCGGCACGTTGCTGCTGGGAGGCTGCAACATGACCTTGCTCGATCCCAAGGGTCAGGTCGGCCTGGATGAACGAAACCTGATCATCACCGCCACGCTGCTGATGTTGCTGGTCGTCGTGCCGGTTATCGTCATGACGTTCCTGTTCGCCTGGAAATACCGCGCATCCAACACCAAGGCCGTGTACACGCCGAAGTGGTCGCACTCCACCAAGATCGAAGCGGCCGTATGGACAATCCCGGTCCTGATCATCATTGCCCTGGGTTATGTCACCTACAAGTCGACCCACGCCCTGGACCCGTACCGTCCGCTGGAATCCGACGTCAAGCCGATCACCATTGAAGTGGTCTCGATGGACTGGAAGTGGCTGTTCATCTATCCGGAACAAGGCATCGCCACCGTCAACAAGATCGTGTTCCCGGCCCACACGCCGATCAACTTCAAGGTCACCTCCGACACCGTGATGAACTCGTTCTTCATTCCGGGCCTGGGCGGCCAGATCTACGCGATGGCGGGCATGCAGACCAAGCTGCACCTGATCGCCAACCAGAACGCCGAACTCGAAGGGATCTCCGCCAACTACAGCGGCGCGGGTTTCACCGGCATGAAGTTCAAAGCAATCGCCACCACTCAGGAAGACTTCGACGCCTGGGTCAACGATGTGAAGAAGGCACCTAAACAGCTTGAAAAAGCTGAATACGAAGCCCTTTCCAAACCGAGCCAGAACAACCCAGTCGAACTCTACTCCGCGGTCACGCCGAACCTGTTCCAGACCATCATCGACAAGTATGAAGGGATGAATCCGGGCAAGCCGATGCACCACGAGAAGAAAGAGCAGGAAGTGGCGCACAACATGGAAGGGATGGACATGAGTTCGCATTCAGCTGCCGGGGCAGAGGAGTAAACGATGTTTGGTAAATTAAGTTGGGAAGCGATCCCGTTCCACGAGCCGATTGTCATGGTGACCCTTGCCATCATCGCGCTCGGTGGTCTGGCGCTGTTCGCCGGGATCACTTACTTCAAGAAGTGGACCTACCTGTGGACCGAGTGGCTGACGTCGGTCGACCACAAGAAAATCGGCGTGATGTACATCATCGTCGCCATGGTCATGCTGCTGCGCGGTTTTGCCGACGCCATCATGATGCGTACCCAGTTGGCCATGGCCACCGAGGGTTCGCCTGGCTACCTGCCACCTGAACACTATGACCAGATCTTCACCGCCCACGGTGTGATCATGATCATCTTCATGGCGATGCCATTCTTCACCGGCCTGATGAACCTTGCAGTGCCGCTGCAGATCGGTGCCCGTGACGTTGCCTTCCCGTTCCTGAACTCCCTGAGTTTCTGGTTGCTGGTATCCGGTGTCGTGCTGATCAACCTTTCCCTGGGTGTTGGTGAATTCGCCAAGACCGGTTGGGTTGCCTATCCGCCGTTGTCGGGGCTGCAATACAGTCCGGGTGTAGGTGTGGATTACTACATCTGGGCGCTACAGCTATCCGGCTTGGGTACGACGCTGACGGGGGTCAACTTCCTGGCCACCGTGCTGAAAATGCGTACCCCGGGCATGAAGTTGATGGACATGCCGATCTTCACCTGGACCTGCACCTGGGCCAACGTACTGATCGTCGCTTCGTTCCCGATCCTGACCGCTACCCTGGCACTGCTGACGCTTGACCGTTACATGGATTTCCACATTTTCACCAATGAACTGGGTGGAAATCCGATGATGTACGTCAACCTGTTCTGGGCCTGGGGTCACCCTGAGGTGTACATCCTCATTCTGCCGGCGTTCGGGATCTTCTCCGAAGTCATCTCGACCTTCTCCGGCAAGAAACTGTTCGGCCATCACTCGATGATCTACGCTTCCGGCGCGATCTCCGTGCTGGGCTTCATGGTCTGGCTGCACCACTTCTTCACCATGGGTTCGGGGGCCAGCGTCAACGCCTTCTTCGGCCTGGCGACGATGCTGATTTCGATCCCGACCGGGGTGAAGCTATTCAACTGGCTGTTCACCATCTATCAGGGGCGCCTGCGTTTCACCAGCCACGTCATGTGGACCCTGGGCTTCATGGTGACCTTCGCCATCGGCGGCATGACCGGCGTACTGCTGGCCATCCCGGGTGCCGACTTCGTTCTGCACAACAGCCTGTTCGTGATCGCGCACTTCCATAACGTGATCATCGGTGGCGCGGTGTTCGGCTACATCGCCGGCTTCGCCTTCTACTTCCCGAAAGCGTTCGGCTTCAAGCTGCACGAAGGCTGGGGCAAGGGCGCGTTCTGGTTCTGGATCACCGGCTTCTTCGTCGCATTCATGCCGCTCTATGTACTGGGCTTCATGGGCATGACGCGTCGCTTGAACACCACCACCAACCCTGAGTGGGTGCCGTACCTGTACGTCGCCATGTTCGGTGCGGTGCTGATCGCCGTCGGTATCGCCTGCCAGCTGATCCAGCTGTACGTCAGCGTGCGTGACCGCAACAAGCCAGAGAACATGTGCGCACACGGCGACCCGTGGGATGCCCATACTCTTGAGTGGTCGACCTCTTCGCCACCGCCGTTCTACAACTTCGCCGTGCTGCCGAAAGCGGACACCATCGACCCGTTCACCGAAGCCAAGGAAAACGGTACTGCGTACCAGCCTGCGGCCAAGTACGCGCCGATCCACATGCCGAACAACACCGCTACCGGTGTGGTCATGGGCGGCCTGTTGACCGTGTTCGGTTTCGCGATGATCTGGCACATCTGGTGGCTCGCCGCTGCCAGCCTGGTCGGCACCGTGGTGTATTTCGCCATCCATGCCGCCCGCGACGATCAGGGCTACATGGTGCCGGTGGATGTCATCGAGCGCATCGAAGCCGAGCAGCACAAACGTCTGGTCGCGGCCGGGAAAGTCCGGGCAACCTCCACCCGTGTTGAAACCTCGTTGGAACAGGCTTAAACCATGTCGAACTTAGTGACCAATGTTGGACACGCCCATGGTCATGACCATGGGCACGATGACCATCACCACGACTCGGGCGAGATGACCGTATTCGGTTTCTGGCTCTACCTGATGACCGACTGCATTCTGTTCGCGTCGATCTTCGCGGCCTATGCGGTGCTGGTAAACAACGTAGCCGGTGGCCCGTCGGGCCACGACATCTTCGAGCTGCCCTACGTACTGGGCGAAACCGCTCTGCTGCTGTTCAGCTCGATCACCTACGGCTTCGCCATGCTGGCGTTGTACAAGGGCAAGAAAACCCAGGTCCTGGGCTGGCTGGCCATGACCTTCCTGTTCGGTGCCGGCTTCATCGGCATGGAGATCAACGAGTTCCACATGTTGATCTCCGAGGGCTTCGGTCCTAACCGCAGTGGCTTCCTGTCCGGGTTCTTCACCCTGGTAGGCACCCACGGTCTGCACGTGACCAGCGGCCTGATCTGGATGGCGATCATGATGTACCAGGTCCAGAAAAATGGCCTGACCGCCACCAACAAGACTCGCCTGAGCTGCCTGAGTCTGTTCTGGCACTTCCTGGACGTGGTGTGGATCTGCGTATTCACCGTTGTTTATCTGATGGGGACCCTGTAAATGGCTAACGCACATTCCCATGATGGTCATGACGCCGGCCACGGCAGCGTCAAGTCCTATGCCATCGGCTTCATCCTGTCGGTGATCCTGACCATCATCCCGTTCGGCCTGGTGATGTACCCATCGCTGCCCAAGAGCCTGACCCTGTGGATCGTCCTGATCTTCGCCGTGGTCCAGGTCCTGGTGCACCTGGTGTACTTCCTGCACCTGGATCGCTCCGCCGCCCAGCGTAGCAACGTGATTGCGTTTGTCTTCGCGGCGTTGGTGATTGTCCTGCTGGTCGGCCTGTCGTTGTGGATCATGTTCAGCATCCACACCAACATGATGGCGCACTGAGGAAAGTCCGGATGTCCTTAAAGCACTTTATCCAAATCACCAAGCCGGGGATCATTTTCGGTAACGTGCTTTCTGTGGCAGGCGGGTTCTTCCTGGCCTCGAAAGGGCATGTCGATCTGGCCATCTTCCTGGCGGCGATGATCGGCACTTCCCTGGTGGTGGCGTCCGGTTGTGTGTTCAACAACTGCATCGACCGTGACATCGACATCAAGATGGAACGCACCAAAAACCGTGCGCTGGTACAGGGTCTGATCCCGGTACAGCTGGCCCTGGCGTTCGCCACGGTGCTGGGCGCAGCCGGTGTTGCGCTGTTGTACCGGGTAGCCAACCCGTTGGCGGCGCTGTTCGCGGTGATCGGTTTTGTCATCTACGTCGGCCTCTACAGCCTGTACCTCAAGCGCAAGTCGGTTCACGGCACGCTGGTGGGCAGTCTGTCGGGGGCGATGCCACCGGTGATCGGCTATGTGGCGGTCAGCAACAGCTTCGACATGGCTGCGCTGACGCTGCTGGTGATGTTCAGCCTGTGGCAGATGCCGCATTCCTATGCCATCGCGATCTTCCGCTTCAACGACTACCTGGCGGCCTCGATTCCGGTGTTGCCAGTCAAGCGCGGCATCCGCGTGGCCAAGAAGCACATCCTGCTTTACATCCTGGCCTTCCTGGTGGCGACCTTGATGCTGACCTTCAGCGGTTACGCCGGCATGAGTTACCTCGCCGTCGCTGCCGCCATGGGCATGTACTGGCTGTACATGGCCTGGACCGGCTACAAGGCGGTGGATGACACGGTCTGGGCACGCAAGCTGTTCGTGTTCTCGATCTTCACCATCACCGCCCTGAGCGTCATGATGTCCCTGGACTTCAAAGTGCCAAGTGAGCTGCTGCTGACCTACGCACCTTAAGCGCCAGATGCCCCACAAAAAGCCCCGCCTTCGAGAGAAGCGCGGGGCTTTTTCTTGGGCGCTGCCCGGGATGGTGATGTTCCTGTGGGAGTGGGCTTGCTCGCGAAGACATCGGCACGTTCGATATCCCTGGTGGCTGACCCGCTGCTATCGCGAAGCAGGCTCGCACAGATATGGGGGGTGGCGCATCACCGGCGAACACTGCAGAACCCATGTGGGAGCGAGCCTGCTCGCGATGGCGGCGGCACATCCACCCTCCATTCAACTGATTCACCGCCTTCGCGAGCAAGCCCGCTCCTACAGGCTTACTGCTGGGCGATGCTGTAGCCGTCAAAGGCCTTTTGCTGTTGCAAGGCGGTGATGATGCTTTTGCGGGTAGCCTGTTGTTCGGTGCCGTCGTTGTCCAGGAACAGGTCGTTTTCCAGTTCGGCCTCGTCCCCTTCGCCGACGAAATTGAAGCCCAGGAATTCGAAGGCTTCACGGTCGATATTCGGCTTGGAACTCGGGGTGCGCAGGGGCAGGGTGACGCTGATGCCATCCTTGCTGATGACAAACACTTGCGCTTCCTTCTTGGCCCGCGAGGCCTTGCCCTTGCCGCCGCTCGGGTTGCTGATGGCCTGGTGGGTCTGGTTCAGCACCTTCAGGGCCAGGCCATAGACCAACTCCTGGAAGGCTGGGTCGTCCTTGTAACTGGAAAGAATCCGGCTGATGGGGAAGCGGCTGCTCAGGTCTTCCAGCGCGGCGAAATCGGCGGCTTCGGCGTCCTTGAGCTGCTTGAGCTGGCCCATCAGTTCGTAGGCTTTGTCATCGTCGAACGCATCGTGAGCCTGGCGGATGGCGCTGCGCAGTTCGCGGATCTGGTCGCTCTCGCGGTTCGACTGGAAGGCATCCAACACCATCTCACTGATGTTTTTGGCCTGGGGCAGATGCTGTGAAAGATTGATGGAGTTTTCGTATTCCGCTTTGGACGACAGGGTGACTACGGATTCAGCGGTATTGGAATCGGACATTGAAATTTCACTACTTCTGTTAGCTGGATAAGACGAGAAAGGCATTGAGCTTTTTTTCGGTCGCCTAATCTATTGGACGCGGGCGGTGTTGTCACGGCTGATCCGGTGGCTGGTCGGCATTTGTTGCAGGCCCAGCCGTTCAGGTGCGCATCAGTGCCTCCAATCGCAACGCGTCGGGCATGGCGGCGCCACTGGCGGTGTTGTCGAAGATGCACCAGGTCGGCGTATCGGGCTCGCGTTTCAACTGCCGGGCGAGTTGCTCCAGCCAGGCGTCTTCGTAGCGGGAATGGTAGATCCGCGGTGAGCCGTGCAGCCGGTAGTAACGTACCCCGGGCCAGCCCTCAGGCTGGTCGCCGCCGGGCAAGGGCGATGGATCGGCGGCTACACGGCCGATGTGTTCATCGTGCAGCAGTGCCGTGACGTGCGCGCCCAGCCAGCTTGGATGTCTGGGCTCAAGCACCGCGTGCCCCTGATAACGGTCCCGCAAGGCTTTGAGAAACGATTCGGCCACCGCCGCTTCGAAGGCCAGTGAAGGTGGTAGCTGGATCAACAGGCAGCCCAGCTTTTCCCCCAACTGCGAACACTGGCCGAGAAACTCATCCACAAGCCCGTCGCAATCGCACAACCGCCGTTCATGGGTGATCTGCTTGGGCACTTTGACCGAGAAGCGAAAATGCGGCGCGACGCTGTCTGCCCATTTGGCATAAGTGGCGGGACGGTGCGGGCGGTAGAACGAACTGTTGATCTCCACGGCCGGTAAGCGGGCGCTGTAGCGTTGCAGGTGGGTGCCGTCCACGGGAAAGGCCGGCCATTGCTCCCGGGGCAACGACCAGCCGGCGCAGCCCAGGTGAAAGTCAGGTGAAGAGTGAGATGGAATCGACAAGGGCAACGACCTGTACCGTCTCTGGTTTCGCTGGGATGTTCTGTAGCCTTCAGAGGCTACTTCTCCAAAAGTAGCCTCTGAAGGCTACTCCTACGTTTAGTCAGCGGATCTCGCCCATTTCTCCAACGCAAATTCCACAAAGCTGCGCAGCTTCGGCAACCGGTAGCGATCCTGGGCGTAGATCAGGTTCATCGGTCGATGGGGCAGTTGATAATCCTGCAACAGTGCCACCAGGTGTCCATCCTTCAGGTCCTGCTCCACCAGCGCATCGGGCAACATCACCACGCCCATGCCGGCCAGGGCCGCGCGGTGCAGGCCCGCAGAACTGTTGATCAGCATCGGTCCGTTCACCGGTACTTTGATTTCGCCGTCCGGGCCGTTGATGGGCCAGTGGTCCTGGGCGAAGCGCCACTCGTCACTGGCGGAATAGGCGAACGACAGGCAGTCATGCCCTTGCAGGTCGGCGGGCTGTTGCGGGATGCCCCGGCGGGCCAGGTAGGCCTTGGACGCGCAGATCGTCAGGGTGTAGTCAATCAAGGGCCGGGCGATCAGTTTCGGATCGGACAGGCCGAGGCGGATGGCGGCATCGAAGCCGTGGTCGAGCAGGTCCAGGCGCTGGTTGGTCAGTACCACGTCGAGTCTGACTTGCGGATAACGCTGGCTGAATTCGGCCAAGGCCGGCGCGAGGCGTTCGGTGCCGAAGGTCAGCGGCGCGGTGATGCGCAAGGTGCCGGTGGGTTCGCCTTGGGTCTGCTCGGCCAGGCGCTCGGAGTCGGCCACCAGCCCCAGGACTTCCAGGCAACGCTGATAATAGGTCGAGCCGAATTCCGTCAGGCGCTGACGACGGGTCGTGCGGTTGATCAGGCGCACTCCCAGGCGTTGCTCCAGTGCCCGAAGGTGATTGCCCACCATGGTGGTGGACATTTCGCACGCCTGGGCCGCCGCGGTCAGGCTCCCGGTTTCTACCACTTTGACGTAAACCGTCATTGCCTGGAACAGATCCATTATCAAGCCTGGCTTCTAAATGATTGAAGTAAAGCAGTGTTTATCCAGCAAGGGTGGCTAACCATACTGGAAAAAACCACTTGATGGAGCTTGATGTCATGACCGCTGCCTGCCTGATGACCACCTACCAACCCCTGGCGCTGAGTTTCACCCACGGGCTGGGGACGCGCCTGTGGGACCAGGACGGACGTGAGTACCTCGATGCGGTGGCCGGCGTGGCGGTGACCAATGTCGGTCACTCCCATCCCCGGTTGGTCGCCGCCATCAGTGAGCAGGCCGGTCTGCTGCTCCACACCTCGAACCTGTACAGCATCGACTGGCAGCAACGGCTGGCGCAGAAGCTCACGCAACTGTCTGGGTTGGAGCGGGTGTTTTTCAATAACTCGGGTGCCGAGGCCAACGAGACTGCCTTGAAGTTGGCGCGTCTCTACGGCTGGCACAAAGGCATTGAGCAGCCTCTGGTGGTGGTCATGGAAAACGCCTTTCATGGACGCACCCTGGGCACCCTGTCCGCCAGCGATGGCCCGGCGGTACGGCTGGGTTTCAACCGGTTGCCGGGGGATTTCATCAAGGTGCCGTTCGGTGATCTCGCCGCGCTGGAAGACATCCGGCAGCTCCACGGCGAACGTATCGTCGCGATACTGGTGGAGCCGATCCAGGGGGAAAGCGGTGTGCAAATGGCGCCACCGGGCTACCTCAAGGCTTTGCGCCAGTTGTGCTCCCGGCGTGCATGGTTGTTGATGCTCGACGAGATCCAGACCGGTATCGGTCGTACCGGCCATTGGTTCGCCTTCCAGCACGAAGGCATCGTGCCGGATGTCATGACCCTGGCCAAAGGGTTGGGCAATGGCGTACCTATCGGCGCATGCCTGGCACGGGGCAAGGCGGCTGAACTGTTCACACCCGGTAGTCATGGCAGCACCTTCGGTGGTAATCCGCTGGCCTGCCGGGTCGGCTGCACGGTACTGGACATCATCGAAGAGCAGGATTTGGTGGACAACGCCAGGCGTCAAGGAGAGCAACTGCTCGGCCGGTTGCGGGCGGAACTGGCGGGCAATCCGAACGTGCTGGCGATTCGTGGCCAGGGATTGATGATTGGCATCGAGCTCAAGCAACCGGTCCGCGACCTGGCGTTGTGCGCCGCCCGGGACCACGGCTTGTTGATCAATGTCACCCGGGGCAAAACCATCCGTTTGTTGCCGCCGCTGACGATTGATGGCCGGGAAATCGAGATGATTGTCCGGGGGGTAAGCCGCAGCCTCAACCAATGATAAAATAGGCCTGAGCGAAACGCAGCGGGACGGAATTTTTAACGTTTGCTGCGTTCCAACGCCAGCCAGAGTCGATTGCCCATGTCCTGGCACATCAGACTGAAAAACCAGGAGCTTGTCCCATGTTCACCTCGCGTCGCTTGATCGTTGTCGCTACCGCTGTGGCCCTGTTGTCCGGCTGCGCGTCGCCTAACCCGTATGACAATCAGGGCCAGGCTTCCACGGATTCTTCAGGGATGAGCAAGACCGCCAAGTACGGCGGCCTCGGAGCCCTGGCCGGGGCACTGGCCGGTGCGGCCATCGATCACAACAATCGTGGCAAGGGCGCGTTGATCGGCGCCGCGGTCGTGGGTGCTTCCGCGGCAGGTTACGGTTACTACGCCGACCAGCAGGAAAAGAAACTGCGGGCCAGCATGGCCAACACCGGTGTTGAAGTGCAGCGCCAGGGCGACCAGATCAAACTGATCATGCCGGGCAATATCACCTTCGCCACCGACTCGGCAAACATCGCATCCAGCTTCTACCAGCCGCTGAACAACCTGGCCAACTCCCTCAAGGAGTTCAACCAGAACCAGATCGAAATCGTCGGCTACACCGACAGCACCGGCAGCCGCCAGCACAACATGGACCTGTCCCAGCGCCGTGCCCAGAGCGTGGCGACCTACCTGACGTCCCAGGGCGTCAGCGGTGCCAACCTGAGTGCCCGTGGTGCCGGTCCGGATAACCCGGTGGCCAGCAACGCCGACGTCAACGGTCGGGCGCAGAACCGTCGTGTCGAAGTCAACCTCAAGGCTATTCCGGGCCAGCAATACCAGGCTCCAGCGCAGCAGGGGCAGACTTACCAGCAGTACCCATGATCGCCTGACGGCACATGAAAACGGGGGGCCATGGAAACATGGCCCCCCGTTTTTTTTGAGGTTATCAGTCCTTCGGCCTGGCACTGCACCTTGTGGCGAGGGGATTTATCCCCGCTGGGCTGCGCAGCAGCCCCAAAGAAGCGGGGATAAATCCCCTCGCCACAAATAATTTTCTCACCACAGGGATGGTCACTTGAGTGATAGGGCTCAGTTAGCCTCCTTCACCGCACTCAGAAACGCACACGTACGTTCCTGCTGCGGGTGCTCGAAGATCTGCGCCGGTGTGCCCTGCTCGTGGATCTGCCCCTTGTAGAAGAAGCACACCCGGTCGGCGAATTCCCGGGCGAAGCCCATCTGGTGGGTCACCATCAGCATCGTCAGGTTGTGCTCGGCCCCCAGCCTGCGGATCACGTTGAGCACCTCGCCGCACAGTTCCGGGTCGAGGGCCGAGGTTACTTCGTCAAACAGCATCACTTTCGGCCGCATCGCCAGGGCTCGGGCAATGGCCACGCGTTGTTGCTGGCCCCCGGAAAGCTGCGAAGGATAGTGCTCGAGCTTGCTGCCCAGCCCCACCATGTCCAACAGATCGGCGGCGCGCTCCCGGGCTTCCTTCGGGTTCATGCCCAGTACCTGCACCGGCGCCTCGATCACGTTCTGCAGCGCGGTCATGTGGGGAAACAGGTTGAAGCTCTGGAACACCATGCCGATCTTGCCCCGCACCCGGCGGATATGCCGGTCGTTGGCCGGCACCAGTACACCGCTGCGGTTGGGCATGTGGGTCAGCGAATCGTCCTCGATGAAGATCTGCCCGTGATTGATCCCTTCCAGCGTCATCAATACCCGCAGCAAGGTGGATTTGCCCGAGCCGCTGGGGCCGATGATCGCGACCTTTTCACCGGGCGCGACATCCAGGTTCAGATGATCCAGCACGGTGAAACTGCCGTAGCTTTTGCTTACATCCTGGAAACTCACGATCGGCCGGGATGGTGTCGGATCCTGCATGGCCGGGGCCTCCTGCTGCGATGCCAGCGTACTGCGCCGGGACAACTCGATGGACGAAGACAGAGGTAAAGTCATTAGCGTAGCTCCATGCGCGTTTCAAGGCGCCTTACCAGCCAGGCCAGGGCGAGGCTCAGTGCGAGGAAGAACAGGCCGACCATGGTGATCGGTTCCAGGTAGCGGAAATTTTCGGAGCCGATGTTCTTGGCCTGTTGCATGATTTCCACCACGGTAATTGCCGACAGCACGGGGGTGTCCTTGAGCATCGCCACCAGGTAGTTGCCCAGCGGCGGCACGATCGGACGAAGAGCCTGGGGCAGGATGATGTTGCGGTAGGCGTCGTAAGGCGCAATGTTCAACGCCGTCACCGCTTCCCACTGTGCTCTTGGCACCGCGTCGAGGCCGCTGCGATAGACCTCCGCGATGTAGCAGGCGTAGTGCAGGCCGATGCCAAGGATGCCGACTTGCATGGCCGTCAGGCTCAAGCCGTAGTTGGGCAATACGTAATAGAGGAAATACACCTGGATGAGCAATGGCGTGCTGCGAATGAACTCGATGACCAATGCGGTCGGCCATGACAGCCAGAGTTTCTGGCTGCGACGACCAATCGCCAGGAACAGCCCCAGCACAATTGCGATCACAAAACCGATCAGCGTGATGCCCACGGTGTTGAGGGAGGCGCGCAGCAGGGCCGGCAGGATTTGCCCGGCGTAAGACCAGTCGAACAGCGTCATGACAGACCTCCACGCATCCGTCCCCGGCTCAGCCGGCGCTCGACGTTACGCATGCCGAAGTTGATGGCCTGGGCGAGGATGAAATACAGCACCAGCGCCAGGCTGAAGATTTCCAGGGTCTGGAAGGTTGCCTGATCCAGCTGACGAGCCCGGAAACTCAGGTCCGACAAGGTGATCAGCGACACCAGCGAGGTGTTCTTCAGCAGTTCGATCAGCAGGTTGGTGCCCGGCGGAATGGCGGCCAACAGGGCCTGGGGCAGGATGATCCGCTGGAAGCGCTTGAAGCCGCTGAAGTTCAGCGCCGTACAGGCCTCGTATTGGCCCTTGGCAACCGAGCTGATGGCGCCGCGCATGACTTCGGCGCCGTAGGCACCGATATGCAGGCCCAGGCCGACTATCGCCACGGCGTAGGGGCTCAGCTCGATGTTGAACGGTGGCAGCGGCAGCACGAAGAACAGCCAGAACAACTGCACCAGCAGCGAGGTGCCTCGGAACACTTCGATGTAGCTGATGGAGAACCAGCGCAGCGCCCGCCATGGCGACAGCCGCCCCAAGGCCGCCAGGACCGCCGCGACAATGGCCAGCAGTGAGCCGAAGAACGTCACCTGCAGCGTGACCCAGGTCCCTTGTATCAATAACGGAAGTAGTTCGCCCATGGTTCAACCCGATATCCGATGAAGCAGGGAACAGGCATCACGCTGTATGCGTCATGCCTGCTTCGAAGCGCCGGTTTCTACTGGGCGCAGAGTTCGGCGGCGGTTTTGCTGGTCACGTTGGACTTGTCGAAGCCGAATGGCGCGACAGTCTTGAGGTGTTCCTCGGAACCCAGCCACTTCTTCAGCTCGGCATTGACCGCGTCGCGCAGGTCTTTGTCTTCGGGACGGAAGGCGAGGGCGCCATAGCCGATGTGGGACGGATCGTCCTTGAATTCGGACATGGCCTCGACCTTGTCGCCACCCTTGGCCGCCAGGCCTTTCATGGTCAACTGGGTGCCGACGGCCGCGTCGGCGCGACCGGCGCGAACCGCCTGCAACTGAGCGGTGGTGTCGGGCACCTGGAGGATCTGGTCGTCCTTGACCCCGGAATCACGGGCGTAGGCCAGGTTCACCGTACCGGCCATGATCGCCAGCTTCACATCCGGCTGTTTGGCGATGTCTTCATAACTGTGGAGTTTTTTCGGGTTGCCCTTGGCGACGAGCAAGGCATCGGGCAACTGGTATTGCGGATCGGTGAACAACACCTGCTTGCAGCGCGCCGGAGTGATGTACATGCCGGCGGCGATCACGTCGAAACGACCGGCGCGCAGACCGGGAATCAGCGAGCCCCATTCGGTGAGCACGCCGTTGACCTGCTTGATGCCCATCTTGGCGAAGATGATCTTGGCGATTTCCGGCGATTCACCGGTCACGGTACCGTCGGTTTCGGTGAAGGCGAACGGGGTTTCGTTGGCGTAGCCGATCCGGATACTGCTGTTGCTTTTGACCGTCTCCAGGGTGCTCGCCTGGACGCTGCCGGCGAGGCCGAGTACAGCGCAGGTCAACAAGAGCCGACGCAGGGGCGCGCAGGTGCCGGGAAGAAAATTGCTCATCGATAAAATCTCCTGTTTCTTGTGGATCCGTCAGTCGACGGCTCTGTGGTAGGAGGCAGTGTGGCAAGAGCAAAGCGTACAGCGGCTGATCCGCAAACCGTGCCGGTACAGGTCGATCCGGCTTTTTTGTCAAGGTAACAACCTGCCTGGACGACGACCTTGAACCGGAGCATACAAAAGCCTCGGCAATGATTGCATTGCACTAGGACAATTGCTTTGTCCCGATTCCCGCGGGATGCTGTGCACACCAGAATACACGCGGGTTGCAGCGTCATGGATAAATGGAAATCGGCCCTGGATGTCGCCCGTAGCGGTGAGTCCAAATACAAGATTCTGGTCCAGGCCATTGCCGAGGATATCGAACAGGGGCTCCTGGCCAACGACCAGCGCCTGCCGCCGCAGCGGCAAATGGCCGACGCCATGGGTATCAGCGTGCAGACCGTGACCAATGCCTACAAGGAGCTGGAACGTCAGGGACTGGTGCGTTGCGAGGTGGGGCGCGGCAGTTTCGTTTCTCGGCGCATGAGCGACCGGGTCGCGACCTACATTCTCGACAGCCCCGAGCGGACGCTGGTGGATTTCTCCAATGCGCGAATCCTGCACACCCGCGAGCACGACCAGTGCTGGCGCGATACCTGCGCCGAGTTGAGTACCGAAGAAGACCAGCCGTGGATTCACGCTTTCCGGCCGATTGCCGGCTACGAATCCCACCGTGAAGCGGCTGCCCAATGGATCGGTCGGCAGAAGCTGAAGGTCGAGCGCAACGATATCCTGATCACCAACGGTGCCGCCCACGGAATCTTCCTGGCCCTGGCTTCGCTGGCCGGGCCCGATGATGTGGTGCTCTGCGAAGGGCTGACGGATCACGGGGTGATTGGCAACTCTCAGGTGTTGGGTTTTACCCTCAAGGGCCTCGAGATGGACCGGTATGGCATTGACCCGGAACATTTCGAGGACATGTGCAGCAACGAGCGCATCACCGCCCTGGTATGCACGCCAAACCTCAACAACCCCACCACCAGCCTGATGCCGGATGCCCGTCGCCGGGAAATTGCCGGGATCGCCCGGCGTTTCGGGGTGCACATCATCGAGGACGATGTATATGGCCCGCTGCTGGACGAGCGCCGGGCGCCGCCCATCAGCCATTACCTGCCGGAACTGTCGTTCTATTGCACCAGCATGACCAAATCGGTGCTCACCGGGTTGCGCACCGGCTACCTGGTGGTGCCCAAGCGCCTGGCGTTGCGCACCGAGAGCATCCTGCGGGTCAACAGCTGGATGGGTACGCCGATGGTGTCCGAAATTGCTGCCCGCTGGATTCGCGACGGCCGTGCGGACGCCCTGGTGCACTTGCAACGCCGGTTGTTGACCGGGCGCCAGGCCATGGTGACCGAGTACATGGGCGAGCACGTGCTCGGGCAGCATCCTCATGCATTGAACACCTGGATCGGCATCCCGGCCCATTGGGAAGTGGACAGTCTGGTGCGGGCGCTACGGCACAAGCACATCGCCGTGACCTCCCCCGATCCGTTCACCGTCCGCGGCACCCCAAGGCCCCGGGCCGTGCGGGTGTGCGTCGGTGCCGAATGCAGCGACGAGGAAATGCGCCATGCATTGATCGGCATGCGGGAGATCTTCAACCAGTACCCGCAGATTCATGATTTCTGAAGAACTCAGAGCCGCCCCTGTGGGAGCGAGCCTGCTCGCGATAGCGGCGTTACATACAATACTTGTGCAAGCTGACACACCGCTTCGCGAGCAGGCTCGCTCCCACGGGATCTGTGGTGTGTGGAAAATTAAATTGCCCTAGTACATTCATCACCACAATCCAGCCCTCTTAGACTGCGCCCAACACCTCAACCCGGGACGCGGTCATGGCAGTGTTGCAGCTTCAGGATATCTACCTCGCTCGCCAGCGCATCGGGGCACTGGTGCGGTGTACGCCGATGGAGCATTCCCCCAGCCTGTCGCGGCTGATGGGCGTGGCGGTGTACCTCAAGCTTGAATCCTTGCAGATCACCGGCAGCTTCAAGCTGCGCGGTGCGAGCAATGCCGTGGCGCAGCTCAGCCCCGCGCAAAAGGCCCAAGGTGTGGTGACCGCGTCGACCGGTAATCATGGCCGGGCGCTGGCCCACGCCGCGTCGCAACAGGGGGTCAAGGCGATTGTCTGCCTGTCCAACCTGGTGCCGGCCAACAAGGTCCAGGCGATCCGCGACCTGGGGGCCGAGGTGTGCATCGTCGGCCAGTCCCAGGACGATGCCCAGCGCGAAGCCGAACGCATCTCCAGGGAGCAGGGCGCGACCTTCCTGCCGCCCTTCGATCACCCGGCGATCATTGCCGGCCAGGGCACCCTCGGCCTGGAAATCCTCGAGCAACAGCCGGACGTGGCCCAGGTGCTGGTGCCGTTGTCCGGCGGTGGCCTTTTCGCCGGGGTCGCCCTGGCTCTCAAGAGCGCCAACCCGGCCATCCAGGTCCGCGGCATCAGCATGGCCCGTGGCGCCGCGATGCACGCCAGCCTCGCTGCCGGCCATCCGGTGGACGTCGAAGAACTGCCGACACTGGCCGACTCCCTCGGCGGCGGCATTGGTCTGGACAACCGCTTCAGTTTCGCCATGACCCGCCAGTTGAGCGACAGCGTGCACCTGCTCTCGGAAGCGTCCATCGCCAGCGCCCTGCGCCACGCCTATCACCAGGAACGCCTGGTGCTCGAAGGCGCGGCAGTGGTGGGTATCGCGGCGTTGCTCGACGGTCTGATCGAACCGCGCGGCCCCATCGTGCTGGTGGTAAGCGGTCGCAATGTCGACACCGAACAACATGCCCGCGTGCTCGCCGGCGCTCATCAATAACCACTCGCAACGGAGCCTGTCATGAGTCAAGTCACCTTATTGAGCGAAGCCGACCTGCGCAGTTGCGTGGCTCTCGACCTGCCCAGCATCGACGCCGTCGAGCAGGCCTTCGTGCTGCTGGCGACGGCTGCGGTGGCGATGCCGCCGATCCTGCGCCTGGACATTCCCGAACATAACGGCGAAGTGGATGTGAAGACCGCCTACCTGCCGGGCCTGGAACGATTCGCCATCAAGGTCAGTCCCGGCTTTTTCGACAATCCCAAGCTTGGCCTGCCCAGCCTCAACGGCATGATGATGCTGCTGTCGGCGCGCACCGGTCTTCTGGACGCACTGCTGCTGGACAACGGCTACCTCACCGCCGTGCGCACGGCGGCGGCTGGTGCCGTAGCGGCGCGTTGCCTGTCGCGCCAGCAGAGTCGCAGCGTGGCGTTGATCGGCGCGGGTGAGCAGGCGGCGTTGCAGCTTCAGGCGCTGCGGCTGGTGCGGCCTGTCGATGAGGTGCGGGTCTGGGCCCGCGACGGGCAGAAGGCCAAGGCTTTCAGTGTCGAACTGGCCCGCAGTACGGGCCTTTCGGTGACGATGTGCCCTGACATTGACAGCGCAATGGAAGGCGTGGACATCGCCATTACCTGCACCCCCAGCCGCGAGCCGTTGATCGAAGCCCGGCATTTGCACCCCGGCCTGCACATCACCGCGATGGGCTCTGATGCCGAACACAAGCACGAGATCTCCCCCCAGGCCCTGGCCGCCGTCGACCGCTACGTCGCCGACCGCCTGAGCCAGACCCGGGTGCTTGGCGAGCTGCATCACGCCCTGGCGGCCGGCGCCGTCCGCGACGAGTCCGCACTGGCTGAATTGGGCCAGGTGTTGGCCGGGCAGCGGCCCGGGCGCACCGATGAAGCGCAAGTGACCCTGTGCGACCTCACGGGCACCGGCGCCCAAGACACCGCCATCGCCAACCTGGCGTTCGAGCGAGCCAGGGCGGCGGGCAAGGGTTACCCGTTCGGTCGTTAACCATTTTCCATTCGTGCGTCATTGAACAGAGGACAAGTGGATGTCAGAGATAGTCGTCAAGCTTCCGTTCCAACGGGAGGAATACGCCCAGCGCCTGGCGAAGGTTCGCGCGGCGATGCAGGCCCAGGGCCTGGAACTGTTGCTGGTCACCGATCCGTCGA
The DNA here is from genome assembly GCF_001269905.1 of Pseudomonas corrugata. GTDB lineage: Bacteria > Pseudomonadota > Gammaproteobacteria > Pseudomonadales > Pseudomonadaceae > Aquipseudomonas > Aquipseudomonas corrugata. The sequence goes on from NZ_LHVK01000009.1 coordinate 139,116, forward strand.
ACATGGCCTGGCTCACCGGCTACGACGGTTGGTCGTTCTACGTACACCAGTGCGTTCTGCTGGCGCTGGAAGGCGAGCCGGTGTGGTTCGGTCGCGGCCAGGACGCCAACGGTGCCCGGCGCACGGTGTTCATGCAGGCCGACAACATCGTCGGCTATCCGGACATCTATGTGCAGTCCCGCGAGCGCCATCCCATGGACTATCTGTCCCGGGAAGTGATTATCGCCCGGGGCTGGGGTGCCTTGACCATCGGCGTGGAGATGGACAACTACTACTTCAGCGCCGCCGCCTACCTGTCGCTGCAACGCCATTTGCCCCAGGCGAAACTGGTGGACGCCGTGGGCCTGGTGAACTGGCAACGGGCGGTCAAGTCGCCCCAGGAAATCGCCTACATGCGCATTGCCGCGCGCATCGTCGAGAACATGCACGGGCGCATCCTCGAACGGATCGAGCCGGGCATGCGCAAGAACGAACTGGTGGCCGAGATCTATCAGAGCGGCATCCTTGGCGTCGACGGCCATGGCGGCGATTACCCGGCCATCGTGCCGCTGTTGCCCACCGGCGCCGATGCCAGCGCGCCGCACCTGACCTGGGATGACTCGCCGTTCGAAAAGGGCGCCGGCACCTTCTTCGAGATCGCCGGTTGCTACAAGCGCTATCACTGCCCGTTGTCGCGCACCATTTACCTGGGCAAGCCGCCCCGGCACTTCCTCGACGGTGAAAAGGCGGTGGTCGAAGGGATCGCAGCCGGCCTGGACGCGGCCAAGCCGGGCAACACCACGGGGGACATCGCCGTGGCGTTCTTCAAGGTGCTCGAGAAATTCGGTATCTACAAGGACAGCCGTTGCGGCTACCCCATCGGCATCAGCTATCCGCCGGATTGGGGCGAACGCACCATGAGCCTGCGTCCCGGCGACACCAGCGTGTTGCAACCGGGCATGACCTTCCACTTCATGCCGGGGCTGTGGATGGATGACTGGGGCCTGGAGATCACCGAAAGCATCCTCATCACCGAGACGGGCGTCGAGACGCTGTGCAACGTGCCCCGCCAACTGTTCGTGAAGGATTGAACCATGAGTGATTTGCCCGCCAATCCCATCAACGCCACGGTCGACTTCAGCCGCGAGGGCGTGCAGCACGGTTTTCTCAAGCTGCCGTATTCGCGGGACGACTCGGCCTGGGGCGCGGTGATGATCCCCATCACTGTAATCCAGCGCGGCAGCGGCCCGACGGCCTTGCTCAGCGGCGGCAACCACGGCGACGAGTATGAAGGCCCGGTGGCGCTGAGCAAACTGGCGCAGCGCCTCACGGCCGAGGAGGTGACTGGACGCGTGATCATCGTGCCGTTCATGAACACTCCGGCGTTTCACGCCGGGCGCCGGACGTCGCCCATCGACAAAGGCAACCTCAACCGCAGTTTCCCCGGCCGGCCGGACGGTACCGTCACCGAGAAAATCGCCGACTACTTCACTCGCACATTGCTGCCGTTGGCGGACATTGTCCTGGATATCCACTCCGGCGGTCGGACCCTGGATTTCCTGCCGTTCGCTGCCTGCCATGTGCTGCCGGACAAACAGCAACAAGCCCGCTGCGAAGCCGGGATGCTCGCCTTCAACGCGCCGTACTGCATGCGCATGCTGGAACTGGACGCCGGAGCGATGTACGACACGGCCGCCGAATCCCAGGGCAAGGTGTTCGTCACCACCGAGCTGGGCGGCGGCGGCTCATCGACGGCCCACAGCGTGGCGATTGCCGAGCGTGGGGTACGTAACCTGCTGGTTCACGCCGGCATCCTGCGGGGGGAGATCCAACTGCAGCCATCGCTGATGCTCGACATGCCGGACGCCAGTTGCTTCATCGCCAGCGAGCATGACGGTTTGTTGGAGATGTGCCGTGACCTGGGTGAGCACGTGACCCGGGGCGAGGTGGTGGCGCGCATCCACGACGCCACCCGCAGCGGCGTCGCCCCGGTGGAATACCGCGCCGCCCGCAGCGGATTGCTGGCGGCGCGGCACTTTCCCGGGCTGGTGCAGTGCGGCGATACATTGGCGGTGATTGCGGATGTGTTGGCGTGATTGCCTGGTCAAGCGGGACACCCTGTGGCGGGAGGGCTAGTGGGAGTAAGGCTTGCCCTGGTACGAGTCATTGAAGGATCAAACGGCGCAAAACCTGTGGGAGCAAAGCTTGCTCGCGATAGCGGCAGGCCAGTCAATGTTATTGCTGACCAACTTGGCGCAATCGCGAGCAAGCTTTGCTCCCACACATTCCCTCAGTTTCTGGAGATTCTCCTCGTGCACAAACTCGATCGCTACGACCTCAAGATTCTGCAGATCCTCGCCGAGGACGGGCGGATTACCAAGTCGAGCCTGGCCGAGGCCATCAACCTGTCGGTGACGCCGACCTGGGAGCGGGTGCGCAAGCTGGAGATGGTCGGTCTGATCACCGGCTACCGGGCACAGATCGACTGGGGGGCGGTGTTCAAGCGCCAACAGGTACTGGTTGAGATCACCCTCGCCCGGCACACCGCCCAGGACATGCGCCGTTTCGAGCTGCGCATGGCTACGGCACCGGAAGTCGCGTTTTGCTACGCCACCGGCGGCGGAGTGGATTACCTGGCGATGATCCAGGCGCCGGACGTTGATCACTACCAGCGCTTTGTCGATCAACTGCTGCTCGAAGACCTCGGCATCGAGCGCTATTTCACCTACATCGTCACCAAAACCATCAAGACCACCGGAGCCGTCCCGGCGGAGTTGGTGTAGTCGTCCTGAGCACGGCAGAAACCACTTTTACGGGCTGCTCCTTCAGAAAAAAACCACGGTTTCACCCCCGGCAATCACCCGATTACTCAAGTGCAGCTGCCCTAGCATGGGGTCATGCACACGCTCTGGAGTGAACGTCATGACTTACCAACATCCGCTGCTGTTCAAAGCGCTTTGCTACATCGATGGTCATTGGGTCCACAGCGACAGCGGTGACAGTGTTGCCGTGCACAACCCCGCCACCCGCACGGTGATCGGCCATGTGCCCATGCTCGACCCGCCGCAGATCGTCGCGGCGGTGGACGCAGCCCATCGTGCGTTTCCGGCATGGCGCGAGCTGAGCCTGGACGCCCGCGGTGCTGTCCTGCGCCGCTGGGCAGCGTTGATCCTCGAGCACCGTGAAGACCTGGCGCGCATCCTCAGCCTGGAGCAGGGCAAGCCACTGGCCGAATCCCGCGGTGAAATCGCCTACGCTGCGAGTTTCATCCCCTGGTTTGCCGAAGAGGCCCGACGCTTGTACGGGCAGAACATTCCCAGCCACATTCCCAATGCCCACCTGGGCACGATCAAGGAACCTGTTGGCGTTTGCGCGCTGCTGACTCCGTGGAACTTTCCCTCGGCGATGATCACCCGCAAGGCCGCCGCCGCGCTGGCCTCCGGTTGCACCGTAGTCATCAAGCCGGCCCACGAGACGCCGTATTCGGCCCTGGCCCTGGCGCAACTGGCCGAGGAAGCGGGCTTCCCTGCCGGAGTGTTCAATGTAGTGCTGGGCGAGCCGCAGATGACCATGGAAACCCTGGTCAAGGACCGGCGTGTGCGCTCCGTGAGCTTCACTGGCTCCACCCGGGTCGGCAAACTGGTGCTGCAAGCGGCGGCCCACGATGTGAAGAAAGTCGCGTTGGAACTGGGCGGCAACGCGCCGTTCATCGTCTGCGCCGATGCCGACCTGGCGCTGGCGGTCGAAGTCGCGGTGCAAGCGAAGTTCCAGACCTCGGGCCAGGATTGCTGCGCGGCCAACCGGATCATGGTCCAGCGTCCGCTGTACCAGGCGTTTGTCAGCCGTTTCGCTGCAGCGGTCCGCGCCTTGCGGGTCGGGCCGGCCATGGTCGATCGACAGGAGCAGGACGTTGACGTCGGTCCGTTGATGCACCAGGCCGCGTTCGATGCCACCACCGACCGGGTTGCTGATGCGCTGGCCCTTGGCGCGCAACGCCTGGTGGGTGGCGAGGCTCACGCCCTGGGCGGATTGTTTTATCAGCCAACAGTCCTGGCCGATGTCACGCCGCAGATGCGCATCTACCGTGAAGAAAACTTTGCACCCATCGCCGGGGTGATGCCGTTCGACACCCTGGATGAAGCCATCGAAATGGCCAACGACACCGAGTACGGCCTGGCGGCCTATATTTGCTCCAACCGCCTGGACCTCATCTACCCGCTGATCCGCCGTCTCGATCACGCCATGGTGGCGGTCAACGGCGTCAAGTTCACCGGCCACCCGATCCCTTTCGGTGGCATGAAAGCCTCGGGCCTTGGCCGCGAGGGGGGCAGCGAGGGCTTCGAGCCCTTCGTCGAAACCAAATACTTTTGCCTGCACCATCAAGGCCAGTTCCCAGGAGAATCCGCATGAGCCAAGAACTCAACACGCTGTTCGAGCAAGACCGCGCGCATTTCATGCATCCGTCGACCCACGCCCATGACCACGCCAGCGGTGCGCTCAAGGGCCGGATCATCAAGAGCGCCTCGGGTGTGCGCATCCGTGACCATGAGGGCCGCGATTTCATTGATGCCTTTGCCGGCCTCTACTGCGTGAACATCGGCTACGGCCGCACCGAAGTTGCCGACGCCATCTACAAGCAAGCCAAGGAGCTGGCCTACTACCACACCTATGTTGGCCATTCGAGCGAGGCGATCATCGAACTGTCGAGCCGCATCATGGACTGGGCGCCACAGGGGATGAAAAAGGTCTATTACGGCTTGTCCGGCTCCGATGCCAACGAAACCCAGGTCAAGTTGGTGCGCTATTACAACAACGTGCTGGGGCGGCCGCAGAAGAAAAAAATCATCTCCCGTGACCGTGGTTACCATGGCTCGGGCATCATGACCGGCAGCCTGACCGGGCTGGCGACCTTTCACCAGCACTTCGACCTGCCGGTAGAAGGGGTCAAGCACACCGTCTGCCCGCACTGGTATCGCAAAGCGCCGGTGGGCATGGACGAGGCGACCTTCGTGCGTTACTGCGCCGATGAGCTGGAGAAGATGATCCTGGCCGAAGGACCTGACACCGTGGCGGCGTTCATCGGTGAACCGTTGATGGGCACCGGTGGCATTATCGTTCCGCCGGCCGGTTACTGGGCGGCGATCCAGGCGGTGCTGAATAAATACGATGTGTTGCTGATTGCCGATGAAGTGGTCTGCGCATTCGGTCGCCTCGGCTCGAAGATGGGCAGCCAGCGCTACGGCCTCAAGCCGGACCTGATCACCACGGCCAAGGGCCTGACCAGTGCCTATGCACCGTTGTCGGCAGTGATCATCGGCGAGAAGGTGTGGGGCGTAATCGAAAAAGCCTCACAGGCCGAAGGCGCCATGGGGCATGGCTGGACCTATTCCGGGCACCCGATCTGCGCGGCGGCGGCACTGGCCAACCTCGACATCCTCGAGCGGGAAAACCTCACCGCCAATGCCGAGGAGGTCGGTGGCTACCTGAATCGTCGCTTGCGTGAAACCCTCGAAGGCCATCCGCTGGTGGGCGAAGTGCGCGGGGACGGCATGCTGGCGGCGGTGGAATTCATGGCCGACCGCGAACAGCGCACAGCTTTCGACCCCGCTCTGAAAGTCGGCCCCAAGGTTTCGGCTGCCTGCCTGGAACGCGGCATGATCGCCCGCGCCATGCCCCACGGCGACATCCTGGGCTTTGCCCCACCGCTGATCCTCAGCCGCGAAGACGCGGACCTGATCGTTGACATCGCCAAAGACGCCATCGATCAGGTGGCGGGTGAAGTGTTGGGGTGAGGCTGTTGGGAGTGTGATGGCGGTCTATCCGAGCCGGTGGGATCTGCTGCCGTCATCGCGAGCAGGCTCGCTCCCACAGGGTCGGATACACCGCAGATCCACTGTGGGAGCGAGCCTGCTCGCGATAGCGGTCTACCGGAATCGGCGAAGTCGCGCCGTCAACGCGGTCCCAGCATCCGCGTCGGCGGTTTGCCGTTGGCGTTGTGCTGGTAGATCTGCGTGGGCTGGCCTTGCTCATTGAAAAACACCTGCCCGATCCCGGCCGAGTTCCACAAGCGCTCTCCCGCCTCGGCATGTTCCGGGGTGTGGGGGATGATGCGCATGCGTCGGCGCTGGGTGAACCAGTTCAAGGGCGAACGTGGGGCGTAGAGCCAACGGTTCAGGCGGTCGAACCATTCCAGCAGCACCGGTGGGAACTCATTCTTGATGCCACTGCTGGTGATCTGCCAGATGCGCGGGCCGCCCTTGCGGTGCGGGATCAAGACCTCGTAGACGAAGGAATAATGCACATCCCCTGAAAGCACCACATAGTTCCCCGGGGTCCGCGAGTGTCGGAAAATGTTCAGGATCACCTGGGCTGCGCCGCGGTGGGCCATCCAGTTTTCCGCGTCCACCAGCAATGGATAACCACACCAACTGAACACCCGCTGCACGGTTTCGATCAGCTTCACCCCGAAGATCGGCGCCGGCGAAACGATGATCGCCGAAGGGTGGTCCAGCAGTTCCTGTTGCAGTTCGCTCAGGGCTTCCCAGTCCAGCAAACCGGAGGGATGCCTGAGGTTGCGTTCGCTGCGCCAGCGGCGGGTGCGGGTGTCGAGCACCACCAGGGCCGGGGTGCTGGGCAGTACGTAGTGCCACTGCTGGAAGCCCAGCAAGGTATCGATCAGGGAGTCCTGGGGGCCGCTGTCGAGGTAGCGGTCCCGTGCCGTGTCGCTCAGGGCCACGGTCTGGCGAACCACATCTTCGAACGCATCGGGGTTGTTGCCCCATCCCTGACAGAGCATGTAGGCGATCAACGCGTTGCCGATGATGCGCTTGGAGAACGGGTGACCATAGGCTGTTTCTTCCCATTGCGCGGACAGATTCCAGTCATCGGTGATGTCGTGATCGTCGAAGATCATCAGGCTCGACAGGTGCGCGAACACCCGCGCCACGCTACCCAGGCCGGCCTTGAAGCCATCGATGCGTTGCTGCTCCAACGCGTAGCGCTGGCGTCGTTCGGGTGTCAGTTCGGGTGGCTGCGGGTCGATCAGCGTCCATGGCACCGGCGACCAGACCAGCAGGTACATCGCCAAGACCTCGGCGAAGGTCACCAGGTGATTGTCGGCGCTGCTGCTGGTGAAAATCGGCTTGCGCGCGCCGCCGAAAAATCGCTCGCGCAGGGTTTCGTTGCTTTCCAGGGCCGGCAACAGATCGGCGCGGTGGTAGTAGCTGGCCGGGTGCCGATAAAGCCGGGCGCTGTCTTCCACCACTGCACCGTCCAGGCATTCCTCGAACAACCCCAACCGCTCGATCAGCGCGTGAATCGCCCGTAGCATCGGCCCGGCCACGTCATCGGCGTAGACTTGGTCGCCACTCATCATCAACAGCGCCGGCCGTTGCCCGGTAGCCTGGGCGAGCAGCCGATCGACACAGAGCAAGCCGTCGTTGGCCGGATGATGAGGCTTGCGACACGAGCCGTGGACCAGTTGCCCGATACGCGAATGCAGCACGAAGGTCGGCCGTGTAGCCTCGCCATACAGCAGGTGCGGCGCCCACTCGGCGATGGGTGCGCCGTCCACCAACAGGTCGTATTCCAGCGCGATGTCCTGAGGCAATGGCTGGTCGAGCCGTACATCGATCAGGTGCACAAACGCGTGCTGCCCCACCGGTACCACCGTGCAGCGTTCGGCCTCCAGCGCCAGATCGCCCACACCTTCCACCTGCAATGTCAACGCCAGCGACCGCGTCCCTACCAGCCACATCACCAACCGCGTGGGCTCCAGCCGCCGCAACAGCGGGCCGACCAGGACAGGGGGCAGGACAGTGGGGATATCAGGGGGGAACGGCATGCGCGGGTAAGGCTCTGGCTCAGGTGGAGCAGGGATCATAACGCAGTGCGCTTTGGCATTGAGGAGGAGGGATGATCAAGAGCAGCAGACACCACGCCTGTGGCGAGGGGATAAATCCCCTCGCCACAGGCAGCTCGATCACTGAACCTGATTGGCCGCCTGCGCCGCCTTGAGCAGGTCCGTCCCGATCTCCTTCTCGAACATCCCCCACACCGGCTTCATCTTGTCACGCCAGGCGTTGCGCTGTTCCGGCGTGAGGGTAATGATCTCGGTGGTCTTGGCGTCCAGGACGTGTTGCTTGTCCTGCTGGTTCAACCGCTCTGCCTCACCGTTGGTATAGGCGGTCACCTCAACTACGATCTTGTCCAGTTCTGCGCGGATGTCCGGCGGCAGGCCATTCCAGAAATCGGACGTGGTTATCCACATGTAGTCGAGTGCACCGTGGTTGGTTTCGGTGACGTACTTCTGCACCTCATGCAGCTTCTGGTTGTAGAAGTTTGAATAAGGGTTTTCCGCGCCATTGACGACACCCGCGCGCAAGGCCTGGTATGCCACGGAAAAAATCATCGGCTGCGCCTTGGCGCCCACGGCCTTGAACTGTTCTTCCAATACCGCGGAAGTCTGTATCCGGAACACCAGGCCACGGGCATCATCGGGTACGCGCAGGGGTTTGTTGGCCGACAACTGCTTCATGCCGTTGTGCCAATAGGCCAGGCCGACGATGTTCTTGTTTTCCATGGACTTGAGCAGCTTCTGGCCCTCGGGGCTCTGTTGAAAGCGTTCCACCGCGGCCATGTCGTCAAACAGGAACGGCAAGTCGAACAACTGCACGGTCTTGGTGTACTGCTCGAACTTGGCCAACGACCGCGCAATCATTTGCACATCCCCCAGCAGCAGGGCCTCCATCTCCTTGTCATCGTTATACAGGGTGGAGTTGGGATACACCTCGACCTTCACCTTGCCCGCCAGCCGTTCCTCGACCAGCTTCTTGAACATCAACGCGCCCTGGCCCTTGGGTGTCTGCTCGCCCACGACGTGGGAGAACTTGATCACGATCGGTTCAGCGGCCATCGCGGTGGCCCACGCACTGAGGGCGAAAATGCAGAGGAGTGTCTTCCATATCGGCTTGAGCATTGCAGGCTTCCCTTTTTATTTGTCTTTATCGTATAGGCTCATTCAAAACCGGGCGTACAGCGGACAACGACAAGTCTAGGAGAAAAATCGCCGACCGCAGGATGCCCGTCCAAGAGAGGGCCCTCAGTATCTGCTAGGCTATGCCGTCAGAATCGAGAACCTAAGGAAGGGGCAGGATGTTCACATTCGATAAATTATGGAGCAGCCATCCGCAGATATTCGGCGATGCCGCGCCCTGCAGAACCAAAGGCGCCAAAAACTTCAGCGACCAATGTGCGATCAACCTCGGCGTAGCCCTGCGTCGCGCCGGTGCCGACATAAGCCAGCTCAAAAGCGTGCGCCATTGTTGGCAGCACCCCAAAAGCGAAGGGCACATACTGGCCGCCGAAGAACTCGCCAACGCCTTGAACCACGCCAGGATTCCCGGCTTGCAGCCTATGAAGGCCGTCAAAAGTGAAGACTTCGAAGATGCCCTGAAAGGGCAGCAGGGTGTCATTTTTTTCAAGGACTTCTGGCGTCGGGCAAATGAAACCACTGCCGGTCGCAGTGGTGACCACATCGACTTATGGAATGGTCGGCGCCTGACGGATTGGATGAGCTACGTGCGTATACAGATGGGTTTTTCGATCGAAGGTACGTTTTCGGATTTCCATGACTCCAAGGACATCTGGTTCTGGAGAGTCATATGAACGTCATCAAGGGAACGTTGTTTGTCCTCCTGATCATTGTCCTGGCCGTCGGGGCGTTCAATCTGGTTTTCATCGCGGTCGGCAACTACTTTGGGCCGTTCTACGAAAGCGAGGCGGATCAGAGCCGTAACTTTGCGATCTGGTTGTTCGGTAATGCCGGGGTGGTGATCATCGCGGCGGTGGTCGGGGGCTTGTGGAATCGCCGGCGCAACCGCCGAATCTGACCACGCCACAGCATCGCAGGAATGCCGCGGCACCCACAGGTCACAGCGACGCCCTGAAGGGCGCCGCTGCAAGGCTGAGACTCAAACCTTTGCAGGGTTCTGTTTTTGCGGATCAATGCCGCGAGGGCGATGAAGTGCCGATCCCCTGCGCTGAAGTCAACGCGATGGTTCTGGAACCGAGGCGTCTTTATCGCGGGCAAGCCTTGCTCCCACAGTCGATCGGCAGTTCGGTCATTGAGCCTGGTTGGCGATCTGCACCACCTTGAGCAGATCCGCTCCGATCTCCTTTTCGAACTCCGGGAGAAAACCGCCGCCGCCACGATTCCGGCAGGCCGGGGATTAATTCATCCCCAACCAGTTCGGCAACGCCAACGAGATCCACGGCACATAGGTGATCAGCATCAGGAACGTCAGCAGGATCATCAACCACGGCAAGGCCGCTCGGATGGTGGCGGGCAGGGACATGCCGGTCACCGCTGAGGTCACGAACAGGTTCAGGCCCACCGGCGGTGTAATCAAACCGATCTCCAGGTTCACCACCATGATGATGCCCAGGTGGATCGGGTCGATACCCAGTTGCGTGGCGATAGGGAACAGGATCGGTGCCAGGATCAGGATGATTGCCGATGGCTCCATGAATGCGCCGGCAACCAGCAGCACGATGTTCACCACCAGCAGGAACGTCACGGGGGTGAGCCCTGCATCGATCACCCAGGCGGTGATTTGCTGGGGAAGTTGCTCGGTGGTCAGCACATGGGCGAAGAGCATGGCGTTGGCGATGATGAACATCAGCATGATGCTCAGCTTGGCCGACTCCAGCAGTACCTTCGGCGTTTCACGGAACGTGAGGTCCTTGTAGACGAACAAGGCGATGAACGCCGAGTACACCGCAGCCACCGCAGCTGCTTCGGTTGGGGTGAACATCCCCGAATAGATCCCGCCGAGGATGATGATCATCAACAGCAGACCCCACAACGCCTTGCGCGCCGTAGACAGCCATTCACGGAACGTTGCCCGGGGCAGGGCCGGCAGGTTCTTTTTCACTGCGACGATGTAGATCGCTACCATCAACGAAATACCCAGCAGCACCCCGGGAATCACACCGGCCATGAACAACTTGCCCACGGAGGATTCGGTCGCGGCGGCATACACCACCATCACGATCGAGGGCGGAATCAGGATTCCCAGTGTCCCGGCGTTGCACACGATACCGGCGCCGAACGATTGTGGATAACCCGAGCGCACCATGCCGGCAATGGCGATGGAGCCAACCGCCGCCACCGTCGCCGGACTTGAGCCGGACAGCGCCGCAAACAGCATGCACGCCAGCACTGCCGCAATCGCCAGGCCGCCGCGGATGTGACCGACGCAGGCGTTGGCGAAGTCGATCAGCCGTCGCGCCACGCCGCCTGTGGTCATGAACGCGCCGGCCAGCAGGAAGAATGGAATGGCCAACAGCGTGTAGTGTTCAGAGGTTTCGAACAGCTTGATCGCCAGGGAGCGTACCGAGTCCGGGCTGAAGAAAATAATGGTCAGCGAACCGGCCAGCCCCAAAGAAATGGCAATGGGCACGCCGATCAGCATCAGGGCAAACAGTGCCGCAAACAGGAAGGCAATGGTCATGGTTTGTCTTCCTCGTGTTCGGTCAGCTTCATCGCTTCCGCCGCTTCATCGGCCAGGCCCAGGCCTGTCTGACGATTCCTCAGGATGCGCACGAGGATTTCCGCGAAGCGGATAAACACCAGGGCAAAGCCCACCGGTACGATCAACCCGATGTGCCATTGCATGATGCCGAATTGACCCAGGTCCTCGGCGCCGATCTGCGCGATCATCAACGTATTGATCCATTCGTAGCTCGCCACCGCCAGCAGCCCGGCGTAGCTCAGGCAGAACAGGCAGGCGATCACTCCGATAAAGCGCTGTACTGGCTTGCTGGCCAGTTTTACCAGCGCGTCGACGCCGATATGTCCGGCGGTGCGCACGCCATACGACAAGCCGAAAAAGATCAGCCAGCCGAACAGCGCCTTGGTCAGCGAGCTGCTCCAGGTCATGGCCTGGGCCATATTCATGATGCCGTCGCCAATGGCAAATGCCGACTCGCTGGCGGCAGGCCAGTTGTCGCCAATGCTGTAAAAAACGGTGTAGAGGTTATTGAGCACGACATAAACGAAAGTGACCAACGTCATGGCGGCCAGAAGGAAGGCAATGAAACCTTCCTCGAAGTGTTCCCAGGTGCGCCGAAAAGCGTTCATGGAGGACATCTCCTGCAGGGGGACGACAAGCCGGTGCCGCCGTGGCGGCACCGGCCAACCCATTACTGAGCCTTGTTGGAGGCTTCGGCCGCTTTGATCAGATCAGCACCGATGTCGCCTTCAAACTTCTTCCATACCGGCTTCATCTTGTCGCGCCACTCGCCACGCTGTTCAGGTGTGAGCGTAATGATCTCGGTGGTTTTGGCATCGATGATCTTTTGCTTGGCATCCTGGTTCAGTTGCTCGGCTTCCTTGTTTACCTGGGCGGTGACTTCCTTGATGATCTTGTCCAGTTCGGCACGGACATCGGGTTGCAGGCCGTTCCAGAACGTGGTGTTGGTGATCAGCATGTAGTCGAGTACACCGTGGTTGGATTCGGTGATGTACTTCTGAACTTCATGCATTTTCTGGCTGTAGATGTTCGAGTACGGGTTCTCGGCGCCATTGACCACGCCGGTCTGCAGGCCTTGGTACACCTCGGCGAAACTCATCTTGCGCGGGTTGGCGTTTACCGCCTTGAACTGTTCTTCCAGCACGGCTGAGGCCTGTACCCGGAACTTCAGGCCACGGGCATCCTTGGGTTCACGCAGCGGCTTGTTGGCCGACAGCTGCTTCATACCGTTGTGCCAATAAGCCAGCCCGGTGATGTTTTTGCTTTCCATGGACTTGAGCAGCTTCTGCCCATCAGGGCTCAACTGGAATCGGTCCACGGCGGAGATGTCATCGAACAGGAACGGCAGGTCGAACAACTGCACGCTCTTGGTGTATTGCTCGAACTTGGCCAGTGACGGCGCAATCATCTGCACATCACCCAGCAGCAAGGCTTCCATCTCCTTGCCATCACCGAACAGCGAGGAGTTGGGGTAGACCTCCACCTTCACTTTGCCCGGCAGCCGTTCTTCCACCAGTTTCTTGAAGAGCAACGCGCCCTGGCCCTTGGGCGTTTGTTCGGCCACCACATGAGAGAATTTGATGATGACCGGATCAGCCGCCATGGCCGTGCTCAATGCACTGAGGGCGAGGGTACAGACGAGTGCTTTCCAGATTGGTTTGAACATTGTGGGGATACCTCGTTATTTTTGTATTTATCGTGCGGGCTCATTCAACCCTAACGCACGTCGGGACAGTTGCAAGTCTAGGCAGAAAACAGTCTGCCTGGGGATTGTGACGGTCGATAACGGAAGAATCGTCCGTACGGTTAACGCCTCGAAGGGAGGCTTCAGCGTCTCCAAGGCCGAGTCGCAAGCATCGTGACCGGCACTGGGTGAAAGGCTTCAGCCAACAACTGCAACGGCAGCAGGAAACCATAAACGAGCCGTAATGGCTACTGGCTTTCAATGCTGCCGGCGGGACAAAGTCGAGGAACTGTGGCGAGGCTGCATGTTTCCGGCGGACGCTGGAAAGGTCCGTTTCCTGTCCTTGTGATACCTGTTGCGATTGCTTCACAATTCCATCTGCCCAGGAAGCCTGGAACGCTTTTCAACTCGACAAGGACCTACGGATGATCGACTTCAACAACAAAGGCTTCTTCAAGCTCAAGCAGAACGATGAATATGCCGAGCGTGTCACGGCCCTGCTGCTGGACGGCGAGCAGGTCATCGACGCCTATAAATCCATGCGTGACGGCGTGGTTTTCACCAATAAACGTATCATTGCGGTGAACGTACAAGGCATCACCGGCAGCAAGAAGGACTTTACCTCTCTGCCGTACAAGAACATCGTGGCTTACTCGGTCGAAACATCCGGCACTTTCGATCTGGATTCCGAGCTGGAGATCTACTTCTCGTCCCTGGGCAAGGTGAAGTTCGAATTCACCGGCAAGACGGGAATCGTTGAGATCTCCAAGGTGATTTCCAAGCACCTTCTGGCTTGACCTCAGGACTCGCTGGAGGGAGGGGCGCCAGGGGGCGGCGCCTTCTCTCAATCGAAGTCTGTCCTGCCGGGCTTCAAGACCAGTAAACGATACTCGCCGTTCTCCACTTCGATTCCATGGGTGTCATGGGAGAAGCCCGGGAAGGCTCTATCGAAGCCCTCCAGTGCTTTCAGATACGCCAGCAAAGGCCCGTCCGCAGGACCGGCGCTTTCCCCCGGCATCAGCAAGGGGATACCCGGTGGGTACGGCACGATGCCGGTGGCGGCGATGCGTCCGGCTGCTTCCTCCAAGGTCACTTGCTCGACATCGTTGCGCACCAGTTTTTCGTAGGCTTGCACCGGGCTGTACACGGCGTTGGGCAACGTGCCGAAAGCCTGGGCCATGGTCGAGGTGGTCTTGTTCTTTTTCATCGCGGCGAAGATCTCATCGGCCAGGTCCTTGAGGCCCATGCCGGCATAGCGCTGTTGGTTGGCCGACAGCAGGTCCGGCAGGCACAGCTCCAGCTCGGTGTTTTCGTCATAGTCGCGCTTGAAGTCGAGCAGGGCGTTGACCAGGGTGCCCCATTTTCCTTTGGTGATGCCGATGGAGAAGAGAAACAGGATGGTGAAGTCGGTGGTTTTCTCGACCACGATGCCCTGGTGCTCCAGGTAGGCCGTCAGCACGCAGGCCGGGATGCCGAAGTCGAGCAGGTTTCCATCGTCACCCATGCCAGGGCTCAATACCGAGACCTTGATGGGGTCGAGCATGCAATAGCCCTCTTCGATATCGCCGAAGCCGTGCCAGACCTCGTTCGGATGCAGCACCCAGCAACTCGGGTCCGTTTTGAGCAACACCGGGTCGACCGCATGGAATGGCATCTGGCTGGCGCCAACGCGCACCGACGAAGGCTGCCAGCAGGTGAAGAACCATTGCTGCTTGCTCGACATCTCGTTATGCATGCGCGACAGGACCTGGCGAAATGCAACGGCTTCCTCGATGGATTCGCTGGTCAGGATCTGTCCGCTCGGTGCCTCCATCATGGCCGAACTGACGTCGCAGGAGGCCATGATCGCGTAGTTGGGCGAGGTCGAGGCATGCATCATGAACGACTCGTTGAACCGCCCGTGTTCGATCGGGTTGCGGCCATTGCGAACATGAATCATCGAGGCCTGGGACAAGGCAGCAATCAGCTTGTGTGTCGACTGGGTGGCGAACACGGTCGGCTTCGAATCATCGTGTTCGTCGGGGTTGCCGTGCATGGCGAAGCGGTCGCGGTAGAGCGGGTTGAAGCGCGCATAGCCGTACCAGGCTTCATCGAAATGCAGACGGTCGACGCTCTGCCCGAGCAATTCTTCCACACGAGTGACGTTGTAGGTCAGGCCGTCGTAGGTGGAGTTGGTGATGATCGCGTGCACCGGTGTCGGGTCGATACCTTTCTTGACCAGCGGGTTGTTTGCGATGGCTGCTTTCACCCCCTCGGCGCTGAGGGTTTGCGGCAAGATCGGACCGCTGATGCCATAGCGGTTGCGGACGGGTACCAGGTAGGTGGGCAGCGCCCCCGACAGGGTCATCGCATGCTCGGCAGACTTGTGGCAGTTGCGGTCGCAGAGGGCGATCTGGTTACGGGTGACGCTGGCCATCAGGATCACACGATTGGACATCGAGGAGCCGTTGGTGACGTAGTACGTGCGATGGGCGCCGAACACCTTGGCCGCGTAGCGCTCACCCTGGCCGATGGGACCACTGTGATCCAGCAGCGAGCCCAGCTCCCCGACCGAAATGGACAGGTCGGCACGCAGCAGGTTTTCCCCAAAGAACTCGTAGAACGCCCGGCCAGCAGTACTTTTGAGAAACGCCGTGCCACCCGCATGGCCGGGGGTATGCCAGGAGTATTCGTAGGAACTGGCAAACCTGACCAGCGCACCGAACATCGGGGGCAGGGAGGCTTTGCGATACCGCTCGATGGCCGCCAGGACACGCCCGCTGAGGAAGCGGCTGGTGTCCTCCGGCAGCCAGATGAAGTCGTCGGCGTATTGCATGACCACCAGGGGAATACTGGAGGCGCTGCTGCGATCGCTGATCAGGAAAACCGGTACCCGGGTGTTGCGTTCACGCAGATTGGTCAGCAGCTTGATGCATTCATCATGGTCCTCGCTGTCGTCCATTTCCCAACTGAGCAGGACACATTGAATCGCCGGGTCCGAATTCAGGATTGACGTGGCGTCGCTCAGGGATTCGGACACCAGCAGGCTGATGGCCCGTTGCTCCACGTCGTTGATCAGCTGAAGCAGCGCTCGACCAAAGACCGTGCGTTTATCCGGCGGGCTGCTGACCAGCAGGGTGAGCATCCCGAGCGTGTGCTTGTTTTCCGTCATGACAGGCCCCCCGAAGTGGTTTTATTCAAGAGGTTCACCGGTACTGGCCCGCCTCCGGAATGCTGTGCGCTGACGGTTTGCGTCGGCACTGTTCAATTGCACCACCGTCATCTTCCGGGTGACTGACATCCCTGCTTCACTCAATGAGCGGTAAAAGCTTAGCTATAGCTGAAGATAGGGATGTCGCAAGGCATCCAGTGGTGGGCTCTGGAGATCTGTCGGGCGGAAAAACGTTCGCAGTCACCTCGGGTTCAGTGGCCCGGAAACTCAGGCAGATAACACGCAGGCGAACTCATTTGCGCCCGTTTCTCCACCTCATCCTCCAGCCATTCGGCCAGCACCACGGCATTGTTTTCGGTGGTCGAGCGCGCTGCGTAAACCAGGGTGAGATTGCCGTTGAGCGCAATGTCCACCAGCTTCCACCAGTGCTGCGGTTGCGCGCCCAGCTCGTGGCGATAGGCTGTTTTGAACTGATCAAAGGACATCTCATCGCCCTTGAGCGCCTTGCGCAATTCAGGAGACGGCGCAACCTCCTTGAGCCATGCATCGATGTTCAGCTCATCCTTGCGGCAATTGCGCGGCCACAGGCGGTCAACCAGCACACGCTGGCCATCGCCGGCGGTGGGTACGTCGTAGGCGCGTTTGCATTGGATCATGACGGGTGGCCTGTCGAGGGGATTGGGTCAGCATAGGCCTTGGCGGCTGGGTTATCACGCACAGAACTGGCGATGCCCTGTGGGGCGAGCCTGCCCGTGAATGCAACCTGTCCGTCACCTCGATACGGACAGTCGGCGCAAAGGCAATTCCCCCCGCTGGACGACCCGAATTCCCCTGTCTAGAGTGAAATATCCGCGCCGGATGCCTCGGGAGGGATTCCAATGAATCAGCTTAATGACTACACGGACCTAAAGGATCCATTGAATATAAAAATCATGGAGCTGGCTCCCAAGGAAAAGCGCGATGGCAAAAAAACCAATCTGTTCTTCACCCCCGACACCGCATTTGACTCCAAGCCACTGACCCTGACGACCGGCAGCTATCCCTTCACGCCCCTCGGCAGCCTGGGTATCACCCAAGTGGATACCACCGGACAGGAGTGGAGGCATGTACTCAATCAAATCACCAACAGGCATGGCCTCACTTCGGACTACGGCAATCCTGACCGAGCCGATCAGTTGGTGTTGCTGGACACTCTGGATGCCGTGAAGATCAAGGAGGCCGTTGCACGGGACAAGCAATTCACCAAAGGCAGCTACTACCACCCCGACGTCGAGCAGGTATTCGGGACAACCAACCCTGTCACAACCTATGCCGCCCAACAGGTCATCGAACGCCGAGCCGTCTTGTGTCAACCCGTGCCCGATCCGATTGCGCTCAACTACTGGAACCTGCTCAGCTCGGACCCCACCGCGCAGGCGAAGCTATATAACTGGCTGCAAACCCATGGGGGGATTTCCCACAAGTTCTCGGTCAATGACAGAAAATCGGGAAACAGAATCCAGAACCACTTCCAGAACCTGGAGAACTCCAACGCCATACATTTCGCCAGCGAAACCCGTGGTGAATATGCCGCCGCCAAACTGCTGATTACCGTCCTCGGCAACGAATACCAGATGAAGATCGGCAAAGCCTCTTCAGGCCGCACCAATGGAATCGACCAGATATGGGTCAAGCGCAACCTGATCAGTGGCGTGGTAGAGGAATACATCATCGTCGAATGCAAAGGCAGCGTGGATGCCTCCCTCAACGAAGCCAAGTATGGCTGGCAGATGTCACCCTGCTGGGTCTTCTACTGCCTTGTCGGCCTTTTGGGCACCAACGGCAGCCTCGCCAGCACCTCGACCACGGATGTGTTCGCCAAGGCCACCATGGTCAGGAAAATCCTCAACGCCTTGATCAACCCGGGTCCTCCCGTGGTGAAAGGCCTGGTCATCCAGCCCATGACCAAATCCGTTACGGCGCCCAATAACATCGAAATGGTCGACTTGGGGGCCTATGACCTGGTCGAGCAATATACGAATGCGGTGGCTGGGCACTCGAAGTTCCATAACGCCCAAGTGTTCACCGGCACTCTGTTCTAGGACGCCAACGCCATGAAAAAAACAGAACAGGAAAACCTCCTGCACACCCTGGAATCCCGCTTCGAACAAAACCCTCATCGCCACCCGGACCTTCAATGGCCTGACGTCCGGGCCCGGCTTGAAAGTAACCCCGCCGCGCTTGAAACCCTCCAGGCCATGGAAACCACCGGAGGCGAGCCGGACGTGATCGGCCACGACAAGCAAACCGGCCGCGTGACCTTCTGCGATTGCGCCAAGGAAACCCCGGCCGGCCGCAGAAGCCTTTGCTACGACCGCGCCGCCCTGGACGCGCGCAAGGAAAACAAACCTCGGGGCAGTGCGCTTGAGCTGGCCGAAGAGATGGGCATCGCCCTGATGACGGAGGATCAGTACCGCGAGTTGCAGGCGTTGGAGGCATTTGACCTGAAGACGTCCAGTTGGCTGGCAACACCCGCTGACGTTCGCTCGCTGGATGGCGCGATATTCGGTGACCGGCGTTATGGCAGGGTGTTCGTGTACCACAACGGCGTGCAGTCGTATTACGCGGCGAGAGGGTTTCGTGGGGTGTTGGGCGTCTGAACTGGACGCGCCTGCGCAAGCCTGAGTGCATCACCTCATCATTCATACGCTTTCTGGACAGAGTGTTTGTCCAACCGACCGATGTTTCCTAGCAGGAGCAGTCCTTAGCATCGTCTCCAACCCATGAGCAAACGGCCCATGGGCGAACCTTTCAATGAGACGGTGAATAGCATGAAACTTTCAAAATGGGCGTTGCTTCTGGTCCTGGGCGGTATCGGTGCACAGGCTTATGCCGATGATTCCTCGGCAATGGCCGACGCCGACAACGGGGCGGTCGAAATCTATAGCTACTCCACCAGTCTGGACATCAAACGAGTGATTTCTATCAGCGACGCAGGTGATACCTGTGGGCCGGTGTCGCAACAGATGACCTATGAAGATTCTCATGGCCAGCGGCATGTCTTGCAGTATCAAGTGATGGGCAGTGCTTGTTCCAACGGTTGAGCACCGTGCGGACGATGGAGGGTCGACACTCCATTCGACGCCACCGATCAATCAACGGTCCGGCGATTTTCTTGTGCCTGCAATGGCCTCATCCGATGCCAGCAGCTCGGGGATGGCCGTTTTCAGAAACGCCACCCAGGTCCTGATTTTCGCATCGACGAACTTTCGCGACGGGTAGATCGCGAACAGGTTGAGTTCCTCCAGATGGTAGTCGGGCAGCACCCGCGTCAAGGTACCTGCCTTCAGGCCTTTCACCGCCGAAGCAATCGGCTGGATGCCAATCCCCATGCCATTTTCTATGGCGACGGTCATCCCGTCGGCCGTATTGATATGCAGGGGAGACACGGGTACCGTGACCGTCTCCCTGCCTTCGGGTCCCTCGAATGTCCAATTCTCCACCGGCATAACCGTATTGACGATTCTCAGGCAGTCGTGCTCGCAAAGGGCGCCTGGCGTTGCCGGAAGTCCATGCTTTGCCTCGTAAGCCGGTGAGGCGCAGAGCACGCTGTAGATGGCGCCGAGCCGTTGTGCGACGAAACCGGAATCGGGCAGGTCGCGAGCCAGAACGATGGACATGTCGTAGCCTTCTTCGAGCAGGTCGGGCATCCGGTTGGTCAGGGTCAGGTCGAACATCACCGAGGGATGCATTTCCCGATAGCGCGCAATGGCGTTGATCACGTAATGATTGCCGATGGCCGACATGGTATGGATCTTCAGCCTGCCTGCCGGCAGGGTCTGCGCCGTGCCGGCTTCTTCATCGGCTTCCCGTACCTCATCCAGAATCTTCTCGCAGCGTTGCAAGTAGCGCACGCCGGCTTCGGTCAGGACCAGGCGCCGGGTGGTGCGGTTGATCAGGCGCACGTGCAATCGGGCTTCGAGGCTGGAAACCGCCTTGGACACGTTGGTCGTGGTGGTGTCGAGCAACTCGGCGGCGGCTGTAAAGCTGCCGCCCTGGGCGACGGCAATGAAGCACCGCATGGTCTGGAAGACATCCATCGCTGTCACCTCGGATGATGAGTCGCAAATTATAGGGGCTGACCCCGTGTTTACCGGACGGAAAAAACGAAGACCACGCAACGAGTCGCCGCTGTATCGGATCTCACTGCTTGCGCGGAATGAAGCCGGGAACACCGGTTTCCACTACCGAATTGAAGCGGATACGGGTGGTGATCTCTTCCTTGATCTCCTGCATGGCCCGCTGCGGCAAGGTCGCGATGTTGAAGTTTTCCTGGATGTGGCTCGGTGTCGACGAGGTGGTCAAGAAGGCCGATCCGCGCTGCACCGCCCAGGCCAGCGCCACTTGTGCTGGAGTCTTGCCTACCCGCTTGGCGATGCCGGTGATCACCGCGTCTTCCAGCACGCTCGGCGTCATGCCGTGACCGAGCGGGGCGAAGGCGAGCACGATGATGCCGTGCTGTCTGCAGAACTCCAACAGTTCCCATTCCGGCAGGTAGGGGTGGGCTTCGATCTGCACCACGGCGGGCTTGATACGCGCCGCCGCGACAATCCCCTGGAGGGCGGGCAGAGTGATGTCCGAGAGTCCGATGGACTTGCAGCGGCCTTCATCCACCAGCGCCTCCAGCGCTCGCCAGGTTTCAATCAGGCTAACGCCACCGTCATAGATGACATGCGCAAATGCATCCCGCGGTTCCTGGTCCTCACCCGGGGCGAAGGCGAACGGGGTGTGGATGAGGTAGCAATCGATGTAGTCGACTTGCAAGCGCCGGCGGCTCGCTTCGAAAGCCGGTCTGACCCGCTCGGGACGGTGGTTGGTGTTCCACAGTTTGGTGGTGATAAACACATCTTCGCGGCGGATCCTGCCGGTGGCGAACACTTCCTGAAACGCCATGCCGATCCTGTCCTCGTTGCGGTAGCGTTCGGCGCAATCGAAGTGACGGAAGCCGACCTCCAGTGCGCACTTCACTGCCTCAGTGGTGCTGTTCAGGTCCCGGAACAGCGTGCCAAAGCCCACCGCCGGCAGGGTGCCCACGCCGTTGTTCAACGCGATTCGTGTCGCGCCCAAGTCATCGTGAAACGCTTCGTAAGTCATGGTTGTTCTCCAAAAGATCTTTGATCTGGGCCGTTATCGGCAAGAGATTTCGCGTGATGCGACGTTTTGCTCCAGGACACCGACGCTGTTGCCACCGAGCGCCACGAACAGCTGCACCGTATCCAGGTAGCGCGCGGTCGTTACCTGGATCTGGCCGAGCAACGCCTGTTGATAGGCGCGCTCTGCTTCCAGTACTTGCAGGATGCTGTTTTCGCCTTGGGCGTAGGCTTGCCGGTTCAATTGCAAACTGGTTTCACCGGCGCGCAGTGCGTCGTCCTGGGCTCGCTGCTGTTCGCTGCCGTGGTTGATCGCTTGCAGCGTGTCCGCGACCTGGCCGAAGGATTGAATGACCGTCTGTTGATAGCGGGCGAGAGACGCGTTGTAGCCATCAATGGCCGCCTGCCGTTCCGCCTTGAGCGTCCCGCCGTTGAAAATCGGTGCGGTCAGACCGGCGGCGAAGCCCCAAAGCGCAGCACCGCCATTGCCCGAGGCCGCTTGTGTCAGCGAGGCCGACAATTCGATATGCGGGTAGAGATTGGCGGTGGCGACCCCCACTGCGGCGCTGGCGATGTGCAGCTCGGCTTCGGCCTGCAGCACATCCGGCCGGGCGTGGGCCAGCTCCGATGGCAAGCTGACGGGAATGTCGGCGGGCAAGGCGAGCTCATCCAGCGTGAAGTCCGGGGCGATCCAGTCCGCCGGGCCCCTTCCCGCCAGTATCGACAGGGCATGGCGCGCGGCGTCGCGCTGTTGGGCGAGCGGCGGCAGCAGTGTACGGTCCTGGGCGAGGCGGGTTTCGGCCAGGGTCACGTCGATTTGGGTCGTCAGGCCATTGAGGTGGGCGGCGCGCACCAGGTCGAGGTTTTTTCCATCGTTGGCCAGCAGCGTTTCCACCGCCTGCATCTGTGCGTTGGCCGAGGCCAGTAACAACGCCTGGCTGGCGACGTCACCGGTCAAGGTCAGGTACGCCGCTTCGTAGCGATGCCGTTGCAGATCCCTCGCTGCCTGCTGCTGTTCGACCCGTCGGCTGTTGCCACCGAACGCATCGAGGTCGAACGCCACCCGTGGTCCAACCCCATAGACGTTCGCGACGGCTGCCCGGGGCGCGTTGTGGGTCCGCTGGCGGCCGGCGGATGCGGCGAAATCGACTTGCGGATACAACGCACCTTCCGAGGCCGCGACGAAGGCCGACGCCTGACGCAGCGTGGCATCGGCGGCGACCAGTTCCAGGTTGCCGTCGATGGCGCGGCGCATCACCTGGTCGAGCTTCGGCGAACGGAAGCCCGACCACCAATTGCCCGTGAGCGTGTGGCCCATGTCGATATGTTGGGCCGGGGCCGATTCACCGAGTTGCTGTTCGGCCTGGGCGTCGTAGTGCTGCGACAGGCTCGCCGCAGGTCGTTGGAAATCAGGGCCCACAGTACAAGCGGACAACAAGAGCAGCGCTGCCAACAGCGTGAGTCGGGTTGGCAACGGCTGCCGATGGGACATACACATAGACGTTTTCATTGCACGGACTCCACGAATCAGTTGGCTGTAAGGGGCTTGCGCAGGAACAGCACCAGCGGGCTCACCACGAGCATCACCACCAGCAAGATCTTGAATTGCCCCACGACTGCAACGAACGCCGCCTGATGGGTCGCCAGATGGTTGAGCCCCTCGAGCGCGGACAGCGAGGTCACGTTCGACAGGCGGTTGGGCGTCAGCTGGCTGACCAGTGCCGAATGCATCGCCTGGGTGCTGTTGAAGAAAAAGATCTGCACCACGGCCACGCCCAAGGTGCTGCCGTAGACCCGCATCAAATTGAAGAATGCGGTGGCTTCCGGGCGCAGCGTTGCATCGAGGGTGCTGAACGCGACTTTGCCCAGGGCCGGCATCAACAGGCCGAGGCCGACGCCCTGGATGGCGCCGCTAACCGCCACCGGCGTCCAGTCCATCAACGGCGAATAGCCGAGCATCAGCCAATTGGCATACGCCGTCAGCGCAACGCCTGCCGCGATAAAGAACCGAGGGTCGAAGCGCCCGAGCAGACGTCCCGTCAGCAGGAACGCGCCCACCAGCCCCACGCCGCGAGGCAGGGTCAGCAGGCCGGTGGTGTCCGGTGGGTAGCCGAGAATCTCGTCCAGCATCGGTGAGGTCAGGGCCATGGTCGACAGCAAGACGAAACCGAAGGCAAAGAAGATGATCGTCGAGAGCACGTAATTGCGGTCGCTGAACAGGCCTTTACCGAGGAAGTGCGTCGTGGCCGTCAACCGGTGCACCATGAACACATAGAGCCCGAGTGCGCAGGCCAGTGCGTGCATCCAGATTTCCGCCGAGTCGAACCACTCCAGGCGTTCGCCACGGTCGAGGAGCATTTGCAGCCCGATCATGCCGAGGGTGAAGGTACCGACGCCGAAGAAATCGACTGCTGGACGCTTGTCGGCTTTCTTCTCCTTGAGCAGCAGCGTGACCGCCAGCAGGATGTAGGCCGTCAGGGGCAAGCTGAGGTAGAACATCGGCCGCCAGTCGAAGTGCTCGCAGATCCAGCCACCGATACTCGGAGCGCTGACAATGCCGAACAGCACCAACGCCGTCCATTGGGCGCCGAAGCTGGCGCGCCGTGCCGGTGGCAAGGTGTCCAGGGCAATCGCCATCGACAGGGGGGCCAATACACCGCTGGCCGCACCCTGCAGGATGCGTGCGCCGATGAATTGCATGGGCGTGGTCGCCAATGTACCAAGCCACAGGCCGAGGGCGAACAGCACCAATGCGGCCTGGTACACCCGCTTGAGGCCGAACCGGGCTGCTAGCCATTGGGCGATGGGTGTGGTGATCGCGGTCGCCGCCAGGTAGGCCGTGAAAATCCATCCAGCCTGATCGTCGCTCATCGACAGGCTGCCCTGGATCAACCGCAGCGCCGCGTTCGGCAGCGGCAGATTGGCGGACTGCAAGTAAGTCGCCAGCAGCGCGACAAAGCGCAGCGAACGGGCATCGGCAGTCGCTGGAGCATCCGCAGGAGAGGCGTTCATCAGAAGGCTCCTGCGGTCCACAGCGTCTTGAGCGGATGCCACCATGGCGTGCGATAGCCCGTGTCGACCTTGACCGTGGCGCTGGTGCCGGAAAACAGCGTCAGCTCCGGATCGACCTCATCCAGCTCGAGTCGTACCGGCACCCGCTGCACCACCTTGACCCAGTTGCCGGTGGCGTTTTCCGGTGGCAGCAGCGCGAAGTCAGAGCCAGCGCCGGGGCTCAGGCTGATGACGTGGGCTTTGAAGATCCGGCCTGGATACGTGTCGATCGAAATATCCGCGGCCTGCCCCGGGCGCATGTGGGTGACCTGGGTTTCGCGGAAGTTGGCTTCGACCCAGCGCTCATGGCCGGCAATCAAGGCGAACGCGGGCGTGCCGTTGTTCACGTAGTTGCCGACCTGGAGGTCGTCGACCTTGGCAACGACGCCATCGTCCGGCGCCGTGACCGTGGCGTAGGAGAGGTACAACTGCGCCTCGTCGAGGTGGGCCCTGGCTTCGCGCACGCTGGGATGATCGTCGACGGCGATCTCGGGATTGCCGTTCAGCGCGGCAATCGTTCTGGCGATCTGTTGCTCGACCGAGGCGCTGCGTTGGTGGGCGACTTTGAAGTCGGTTTCCGCGCGCTCATACGCCGCTTGGGAGACGAACTGGGTGGTAACCAGCGCTTTCTTGCGGGCAAAATCCCTTCGGTCGTAATCCTCCGATTCCCTGGCCGACTGCAACTCTGCCTGCTGCTGGCGATAGCTGGCTTTCAATTCATCGATGCGCAGGCGTGCGCTGCTCAGTTGTGCGTCGGCGCGGGCGACGGCGATCTGCAGAGGCTTGGGGTCGATGCGAAACAGCACCTGGCCCTTGCGGACGGGTTGGTTGTCCTCGACCGCGATCTCGACCACTTGCCCGGAAACACGCGTATTGATCGAGGCCTTGGCCACCCGGGTGTAGGCATTGTCGGTGGACACGAATGGCTCGTTTACCCGGTAGTGGGCATAGCCAATGACGGCGAACAGGGCGGGCACCCCTCTCATCAGCCAGGGGCGCAAGGTGGATTTGAACGGTTTTTTCGGGGCGCTATCCAGGTCAGGGCCCGGGTGCGGCAAGGCTTGTGTCGCTGAGAGGTCGAGTTGCTGGGTCATGATCGGATACACCTTTAGTCGGGGTATCGGGCCGACTGATGCACAATCGCTGCGGCGCCGACGTGTGTATTACGGTGAAAACCACTCCAGTGCGCAGTCGGGAGGATCACTCCGTTGCCGCTTGCTTCGTCGTCGCCACACCCAGTTCGAGCTCCGCCACAACAAACCTGTCCATCAAGGAATTTCTGGTTCCTTAATTTTGTGCGATGATGTAAGAATATCCCTCGATCCGATCCCCTTACAAGGATTTTGTACGACATGGCACAAAAAAAGATTGCGGAGGCGAAAGGCCGCGGCCGTCCACGCGCCTACGACCCGCAGACCGCCTTGGCCCAAGCCCTCGGCGTGTTCTGGAACACCGGCTACTCCGGCGCGTCACTGGACAGCATCGCCACCGCCGCCGGCATGAATCGCCCCAGCTTGTACGCAGCGTTCGGTGACAAACACGCCCTCTACATCAAGGCCCTCGAGCAATACTGGGAGACGGCTTCGGCGGCCATGGAACAAGCGCTGATGGACGACAGCCTGACACTGGAACAGGCGCTGACGCAGTTCTACGAGGGGCAACTGGCGATCTATTTTTCCGGGGACGGCCAACCCCGGGGTTGTTTCGCGATTGGTACCGCGACCACCGAGGCGGTGGAGGATCAGCAGATTCGCGACGTGCTGTCGGATCGCTTGAGCCGGCTCGACGCCCATCTTGAAGCGCGGTTGCAACGGGCGGTCGACGCCGGCGAACTGAAAGCCAAGGCCGATCCGGCCGCGTTGGCAGTGCTGGCTGCCTCCTTGCTGCACAGTGTTTCGATACGGGCGAGGGCGGGTAAATCCCGGGCCGAACTGACCGAGTTGGTGCGCACTGCGGTCAATGTGATTTGCGGTTCATGAGCGACAACGCACTCGAAGACATCCTGAGCCCGGACCTTTCGGTCGTGTTCTGCGGGATCAACCCTGGGCTGACGGCTGCCGCCCAAGGACATCATTTTGCCGGGCGCGGAAACCGCTTCTGGCGAACCTTGCGCCTGGCCGGCTTCACTCATGAAGAAATTTCGCCGCAACGGGATCGGTCGATTCTGGAATATGGCTATGGGCTGACGGCTGTGGTCCGGCGACCGACCGCCCGTGCCGACCAACTGTCGGCGTACGAATTCACCGCCGCCGCCGTGGATTTCGAACAGAAGATCCTCCGGTATGCTCCCCGCTGTGTCGCTTTTCTCGGGAAGGCGGCGTATGCGGCGTTGACCGGGCAGAAACAGGTGATGTGGGGGCCTCAGCCGAGTCCGTTCGGGAATGCGCGGGTCTGGGTATTGCCGAATCCGAGTGGAAGGAATCGTGCGTTCACGCTGGAGCAACTGGTGGAGGCGTATGGTCGGCTGCGTTCGGCGGTGAACTGCGAAGCATCAGCCTGCTGGGAATAATGCCGGTTTACTCATCCGCGACGCGATATCGATTCGGTTGGATACATTGAAGCAGAGACAGTTGTAAGCTGGCGATCAACAGTCCCACCCCGAGCCACGACACGGTGGCAATTGATGGATACCCCACATGCCCCAAGCAACCTTGAACCTGATCCTGAATGCCTTGAACGAAACCGAACTGGGCCCTCTCGCCTCGCGTCCGTATGACTGCGCGTTCAACGTGCTGGCAGCGCCGCCGGAACAGAAAAGGCTGATCGTGATGGGGTTCAACGGCTCTGAGGCCGACAAGGACTTCACCAACGTTTCCGCCATCGAAGGCGACTTCCAACAGCCCGAGGTCTGTAATGTGGGGCTTGGCGTAGAGGGCAAATGGGGAAGCACTCGCCTGGCGAATCAGCTCAGCACGTTGCCCGACAAACTCGGATTCACCAAGGCCGAAACCCTTTACACCAACGCTTTGCTGCTGTGCTCCAGGGACGCCGCCTCAATCGGCAGAGCGGCCAAGGCATCGGCGCTTGGCAGTCATCGGGTGCTTGCCGAGCGATCCATGCGGTTTTTCGCCGAGGCGACCATGAAGCTGAGTCGCCCTGAGTTGATCGTTGCCTACAGCAACTCGCTCCGGGCGCCTTCTGCTGCCAGCATTCTTTATGCGGCATTTGGTCAAGGCGAGGTTATCGACCACATCTGTACCGGCTCGCATACCGCAACATTCGGCTTCACCGCGACCATTGCTGGCGTTCGAGTGCCGGTGGTTGGCATACGCCACATGTCGCGTTTTACCGCCAGGCCGGAGCTCATTCATGAAGCCTGGAAGCGGCAGTTGGCCAGGTGAGTACGCGGCTTTCCAAGCCCTAACCCCCGGACACACTTTCCAGCAACACCTGCTCCAACATCCCGAAAAAACATTTGATATGCGCCTGCTTCAACGCCTGGGGTCGGCTCACCAGATAGACCTCCAGATCTGGAATAGGCAGCTCTGGAAACACCTCGATCAGATCCTGCGCCAATACCCGAGGCAATACCGCCACCCCCATGCCTCGCCGCACCGCCTCGATTTGTGCAGTGAAAGAGTTCACGCTGATCGGCGCACGCTCCAGGCCGCCGGCTTTTGCCGCGCGCAGTTGCGTCAGCATGTCCAGCGGGGGCAGCAAGGCGATATGGGCTGCGGTGGCTGGGGTGAGCACGGGAGATCGCTTCAGATACTGCGCATCGGCGAAGACGCCATAGGCGACCCGGCCGATGTGTTTATAGATCAATGACGGTTCACCCAGGTGGGCGGTGCGCACCGCAATGTCTGCCACGCCGCGGACGACCTTGTGGAATTCGGCGGTGGCCAGCAATTCCACTGAACAATTGGAGTGCAGGGCGGTGAAGCGGCTCGCGGCCTCCAGCACGGAGGAAGAGAAACCCTCCCCGGCACTGACCAGCACGCTGCCACTGAGCTCAGCTTGGCGCCCGGGCGGGCTCGTAACGGTTTGTCGGCGCAAACCGGTTTCCGCGGCCAGGGCGACTTCCACCAGCGACTGGCCTCGCGAGGTCAGCCAACAGCCTTCGACGCCCCGCTCGACAAGGGGTTCGCCCAAGGCGCTTTCCAACTGCGTCAGGCGACGCGACACCGTAGACGCCGCGATTCCCAACAACTGCCCCGCCTGAAGAAAACTGCCCCGCCGCGAGACGGCCAGCAGCAATCGAAGATCGTCCCAATTCGCTTGCGATGCCATGCGTCCTGTCTTCCCTGATTTGCATATGTGCAAAGCCATTATGCAGTAGTCGCTGTTTTTCAAAAGCGGCGCCAACGGTATATCTACGGCCCTTCGAAACCCACGGAGTGGACTGTATGACCGCCGGCCCCAACGACTACGCGGAACGCGCCTCAAGAGCCTTCAATTGCCGTGATGTGGAGGCGATGCTTGCATTGGTGAGCGAGGACTTCATCTACCTCGATGGCACGGGCATTCAGATTGGTCGCGAGGCCATGCGCAAACGGGAATTCGCGTTGTTCGAAGCGCTGCCCGACGCCGAAATCACCTTCAGCCCCTTCATGGTCGCCGAGGATCGATTGGCACTGGTCGCCGTACTGTCCGGCACCTTCACCGCGCCCCTGGTGCTGCCTGAGCGGGTGATACCGCCCCATGGTCGGCACATCACTGCGCACTTTGCGGCGCACTTCATCTTCAAGGATGGGCTGGCCACCCATGAAGAAGTGTTCTTCGACAGCGCGGTGTTGCTGCCGTCCGCCGAACTGGGCGAGGCTTGAGTCATGCGCAACGTATTTGTGAGCGGCGCCACCGGCCTGCTCGGCAACAACCTGGTACGGGAACTGGTTGCGCGTGGCTATGCCGTCAAAGCCCTGGTCCGCTCCAGAAGCAAAGGCGAACAGCAATTCAGTGACCTGCCCGGTGTGGAGCTGATTGTCGGCGACATGGCCGATGTCGATGCCTTCGCCGCTTCGCTGCAAGGCTGCGATACGGTGTTCCACACGGCGGCATTCTTTCGCGATAACTACAAGGGCGGCAGCCACTGGGCGGCGCTTGAAGCGATCAACGTCGGCGGCACCCGAGACCTGCTTCATCAGGCGTACCGCGGGGGCATACGCCGATTTATCCACACCTCTTCCATCGCTGTGCTCGACGGTGAACCCGGCGCGTCCATCGATGAAACCTGCCTGCGGGCCGAGGCCGATGCGGACGATTACTACCGCAGCAAGATCCTCGCCGACCGTGTCGTGTTGACCTTCTTGGACGCCCATCCCGACATGCACGCCTGCATGGTCCTGCCCGGCTGGATGTGGGGCCCTGGCGACATGGGCCCGACGTCCTCGGGACAACTGGTCAAGGACGTCGTGAACGGCAAATTGCCCGGGCTGATCCCCGGCAGCTTTGCCGTGGTCGATGCCCGCGACGTGGCCTGGGCACTGATTGCCGCAGCCAAGCTGGGACAGCGAGGCGAGCGCTACCTAGCAGCGGGCCGGCACATGACCATGGGGCAGTTGGTGCCGGTGCTGGGCCGTATCGCGGGCGTCAAGACCCCTTCGCGGCAACTGCCGCTGCCCTTGCTATACGCCCTCGCGACGGCGCAGGAGATTTATGCGCGGCTGACCGGCAAGCCGATCCTGTTGAGCTTGGCGACGTTGCGGCTGGTGATACGCGAGGAGCATCGCACCTGTTTCGACCCTCGCAAGAGCGAGCAGGTGCTGGGGCTGCGCTTCCGGGATCTGGAAGTGACCGTTGCGGATACAGTGGCGTGGTATCGGGAGCATGGTGGGTTTGGCAAGCACAATGCTGTAAACACTGAATAACGACCGGGCCGCTCTGTGGCGAGGGGATTCATCCCCGCTGGGCTGCACCGCAGCCCCAACGCCCCCTCAGCCTAATGCCAATCAGTTAAGCCACAAACCTGTGGGAGCAAAGCTTGCTCGCGATTGCGGTAAGTCAGTCAGCAGCAATGTTGACTGGTTTGCCGTCATCGCGAGCAAGCTTTGCTCCTACAGGTTTTCTGTTTCGACCCTCGCAAGAGCGAGCAGGCGCTGGGGCTGCGCTTCCGGGATCTGGAAGTGACCGTTGCGGATACAGTGGCGTGGTATCGGGAGCATGGTGGGTTTGGAAAGCACAATGCTGTAAACACTGAATAACGACCGGGCCGCTCTGTGGCGAGGGGATTCATCCCCGCTGGGCTGCACCGCAGCCCCAACGCCCCCTCAGCCTAATGCCAATCAGTTAAGCCACAAACCTGTGGGAGCAAAGCTTGCTCGCGATTGCGGTAAGTCAGTCAGCAGCAATGTTGACTGGTTTGCCGTCATCGCGAGCAAGCTTTGCTCCTACAGGTTTTGCGTCGTTTGATCCTTAGTCTCGCTGCGAGACCGCTTCAGCGCCGGTATCTGACGCGGAGAAGGCCACGGACGATCCGCCCTCTTCAAGTCTTCGCCGCACCTGCCGCTATCGGTATAACGATTTTTACCGACCCCTCCATTGTCTTTGCGATACCTTTGCCTTTCGGCATTGACGTTGGCAAAAGCACGATAAGAGAACGTAGCGAATGGACGACGGACGAGACGAAAGGCGGACGACTGTGTCCGGGGGCGCGACGGTGTCTTGCGACGCGCTGCCGCATATCCTGCTGATCGACGATGTCCCGGAGGACCTTCGTGCCACGCTCATTCTGCTGAAGGCCCAACCCTGGCGCATTTCCCTGGCCAGCGATGCCCACCAGGGCTATCAGCGGGCCCTGGCCTTGCGCCCGGACTTGATCGTGCTGGATGTACACATGCCGCACATGGACGGTTTCAGCTTGTGCCGGCTGCTGCGCGAGGCACCGTCGACCCGGCAGACGCCCATACTCTTCTTGTCTTCGGCCAACAGCACCTTGGAGCGCCTGGAAGGGCTGACCGTGGGCGCGGTCGATTACATCCCCAAATCCTGCGCCCCCGAAGAAGTGCTGGCGCGAATCAGGATCCACCTGCAATTGACTTGGCGCGCGCCGCCGACCCATCAAGCCAGCCCGGCGGACCCGGAACCGGAGGGCGACGAGATCGTGCTGCGCGCCGCGATGCGATGGATTGAACAGCACCTCGATGACATGCCCTCCCTGATGCAACTGGCGCAAAAAGTCGGCACCCATGAAAAACGCCTTTCCCGGATATTTCGCGAGCATCTGGGGCTGACCGTGTTCGCTTACATTCGCGATGCGCGGCTGCGTCGCGGCCAGGCCTTGTTGAGTGAAAGCGCCATGAGCGTGCAAGACGTTGCCGAATTGATCGGCTTTCGCAATGCCTGCAACTTCACCACGGCCTTCCGTCAACGCATCGGCATGACGCCCAGTCAGTTTCGCCAGCAAACCCTGGGCATCGTCGATACCGAGTCGGCCGGGCGCGCCTGATGCGGGGCCTGCAATTTTTGTTGCTGGCGATGACGTTGTTGTCCGCCGGCCTGCTGCGCGCGGCGCCTGTGGATATCTGCCAGGCTGAACAGCTGGACGTGATGCCCGCGATGCGGATTGTCGAAGACCCCCAGGCCAGGTTGAGCCTGGAGGACATTGCGCAACTGCCCGACGCCCGATTCAACACTGCGACCGCGAATTGGCCGGCGCAAGGCTATAGCCGCTCGGCATTCTGGTTGAAACTGCAACTCATCAATGCAAGCGCCAGGGCCTGCTCGCGCCTGCTGGTGATTGGGGCGCCGCGGCTGGAAGACATCCGCGTCTACCAATCTGAAGACGGACACTGGCGCGGTGCCCAGGCAGGCAGCGCCCATCCCCTCGCCGAATGGCCCCAACCAGCGGCGCGCCAGCCGGCGTTCCCGGTCACGCTGGCGGCTGGGCAGAGCACCACCCTGTTCATCCGGGTGACCAGCAACTTCCAGATGCTGCTGGAGCCACAACTGTGGTCTGAACCGGCGCTGCTGCGCAGCCAGCAACAGGTTTACCTGAGCGACGGTCTGACCCTGGGCATTGTCCTGCTGGTCGTCCCGTTCGGGCTGATCGTCGGCTGGATCCTGCGCTCCCGATTGCTGAGCGTGAATGCGGGCGCGGTACTGAGCTATATCCTGCTGACCTGCATCGTGAACGGCTACCTGATCTACTGGCCCACGGCGCTTGGCTGGACCCGCGAACTGCTGGCGTGCGTCAGCGTGACCTCGTTCGTCCTGTTCCTCGCCTACATGCGCGTGTTGCTACAGGTGGCCCGGCTACCGAGGATCATTGGCTGGAGCTATTGGGTGCCACTGCTGGGCTGTGCCCTTGGCCGGGTCTGGTGGTTGAAGGTCGATCCGGTCCAAGGCGCGCAGATGGTCCAGGTGTCGCTCTTGAGTTTCTACGGCTCGCTCCTGGCTACGTTATTCATGGCGTGGCGCAGGCGGCTCACTTACAACTGGATGGCGTGGCTGGTGCCGGGGCTGCTGCTTTCGCAGTTGTTGATGCGCTATTTCTTCCCACAGGAACAGTTGCCCTGGCAATCGCCGCAAAGCAAGCACAGCCTGTCGTCGACCCTGCCTGGCGTGGCGTTGCTGGTGTGCACGTTGATCATGGAAGTCAGCCGCAGCCGGTATCGGGAAAAGCACGCCTTGTCCACCCTCGAACAACAGCGCCAGGCCGAGCACGAGCGCCTGGAAAGTACCGTGGCACTGCGCACGGCACAGCTGCGCGAATCACTGGCGGCACGCAGTGCGTTGATGGCCCGCATCAGCCACGACCTGCGTTCGCCACTGGTGCGCATCATCGATTATTCGCGCCTGTTGCACGCGGGTCCGAACCGGGAGTACCCGGCCAATATCGAGCGCAACGCCCGCCAGCAACTGGAGCTGATCGACGAGATGCTCGAGTTCTCCCAGGGGGAATTGGAACAGATGCAACTGACCCTCGCGCCGGGTTATTTGTACGGGTTCCTGAAGGAGATCGAAGAGGAGGCGGGCTTCCTCGCCGCGCGACAGGGCAACACCTTCGAAGCCGTTCTGGCGCAGGACCTGCCGGCGCTGGTAGAGGCCGATTTCAAACGGCTGCGGCGGGTCCTCATGAACCTCTTGACCAACGCGGCGAAGTTCACCCGTAACGGCCAGGTCCGTTTTGAAGTGAGCGCTGTTCCAGGGGCGACCGTTGACGCAGTGGAACTGGTCTTCAGCGTCATCGACAGCGGCATTGGCATCGATCCACAAGAATTCGAACAACTGCTGCAACCCTTCCGTCGTGGCCGCAATGCGCAACGCTACGAAGGCAGCGGGCTTGGCTTGTCCATCGTCGCGCAACTGCTGGAGCGCATGGGCAGCCGGCTGGAACCCCAGGCCAGCGAGCAGGGCGGCAGCCGCTTCAGTTTTCGCCTGCAACTGAAGTTCGCCCAGGAACACGAGCTTGAAAATGGCATCGTCGATAGCCATGCCGAACCGTTTGATGGCCAAGGTCTGCATGTCCTGCTGGTGGACGATGTCGAGCAGAACGGCGAATGGCTGTATGACCTGCTGGCCGGCTACGGGTGTGACGTGAGCCTCGCGGCGAACGGCGAAGACGCCTTGGCCTGCCTGGCCCAGCAGCCGGTCGACCTGCTGATCAGCGACCAGATGATGCCCGGCATGGACGGCTGGGCACTGCTGCGACGGGTGCGCGAGCACGGACACGATTGCCCGGTGCTGCTTTATTCGGCGGTTCCGCCCCGCAGGCCGGGGGGCTATCCCCAGGACCTGACGTTCGATGCGGTCCTGCTCAAGCCGGCCGACAGCCGTGAATTGCTGGCATGGGTCAAGGCACTCACTGATGCGGACAGGGTGCGCCCGATGGCTCGGGAGCAATAGCATGCCCGGTCGGTGTTATCGGTTGCTCTTGCTCGGCAGCCTGTCGGCACTGCCCTGGGCGTGGGCTGATGCCGAGCAAGCGCAATCGCCGACCGCGCCTGCGGTGTCGCCCGGCCCCGTAGTCCTTGAGGCAACCACGGTGACTGCGCGCCGCCGAGAGGAAGACCCGCAGCACGTGCCGATCCCGATCAACGTCCTCTACGGCGAGCAACTGGACCAAGCCGGCCTGCACACGCTGCAAGATGTCCAGCAGCGCGTGCCCGGGCTGGTGGTGTCCGGGCATGACGCCCGCTATGCCGGCTTCGGCCTGCGCGGCTTCGGCGCCACGACCTATAACGATGGCCTGGAAGGCAGCGTCGGCCCTTACGTCGATGGCGTCTACCAGGCGCGCCAGGGCATGGCCTTCACCGAGTTGATGGACATCGAGCGCATCGAAGTGCTGCGCGGGCCCCAGGGCACCCTGTTCGGCAAGAACACCACCGCGGGCGCGCTGAACATCATCACTCGCCAACCGACGTTCCAACCCGAGGCCAACCTGGAGGCCAGCTACGGGGAACACGGTCTACGTGAATATCGCGGGACGGTTTCCGGAGCGCTGCGCGACGACGTACTGGCCGGGCGGCTGAACGTCTTCGAGCGCTCGATGGACGGGCAAGTGGAAAACCTGGAAGACGGCGCCCGCCTCGGTGATGCTGACAGCCAAGGCCTGCGCGGGCAATTGCTGTGGACGCCGAGCGCGGACTTCAGTGCGCGCCTGATCGCGGACCATGCCCGGCAGAACGAGGCCGGCAACGTGCTGCTGGTCAACCACTACAGCCAGCAGACCCGCCAGCGGGCCCGGTTTGTCGGCTACCCGCTGCCTGCGTCTGACCCAGACCAACGCGAAGTTCGTATCAACGCTCCGGGGCACCCGCAAACCCTGCAGGACGGCGTCTCCCTGGAACTGAACTGGGACCTGGACGAAGCGATGCGCTTGACCAGCATCACCGCCTACCGTGACTGGGACTACCGCGCCACCCGCGACGGCGACAGTACCGCGCTGTCGGTGGCTCAGTCCGAGACCGAGCTGGGGCACCGGCAGTTCAGCCAGGAATGGCGCCTGTCCGGCACGGCCGGCTCGTCCATCGACTATGTCGCCGGGCTCTATTACCTGCGCCAGCAGCTTGACCGTGATATCGACGTCGAATTCGGCAAGGACGCCGCGCCCTGGTTCGTCGGCGACCAACTGGAGCAATTGCAGAAGCTCTACGGCATCACCATCACCGATCCGCGGCAGGTGCCGCCCCAGTTGTTGGACGGCGCCCGGCAACATTACGACGGCCAGCAGAAGGGCGACAGCCGGGCCGTATTCGCTCAGGTTTCCTGGCGCCCCGTCGACCCCCTCGAACTCACCGGCGGCCTGCGCTACAGCCAGGAGCGCAAGGACGGCTGGGTTTCCCGCGACGTCAGTCACCTGGCCTCCCTGGCCGGCCTGCCACCGACATTCCAGGCGGGCGGCCAACTGCTGAGGGACATCGCCCTAGGGGGTGGTTATTACCGCCAGGACTCGATCAAGGAGGACAACGTCTCCGGCCTCCTCAGCGCCAGCTACCGCTTCAGCGATGCCGTGATGGGCTACGTCAGTTGGTCGCGTGGCTACAAGGCCGGCGGCATCAACTTCGACGTGGTCGGCCCGTTCGCCGCGCCCACCTTCGAGCCGGAGCGCGCCACGTCGCTGGAGTTGGGCATGAAGACGCGGTTCTGGGACGAGCGGGCGCTGCTCGACCTCGCCGTCTACCAGACCGACGTCGACAACTACCAGGCGCTCACCTACAGCCCGTCGACGTCGATGTTTGCGCCACCGCTGCGGGACAACTTGATCAACGTCGGCAAGGTGCGCATGCACGGGATCGAACTGGATTCTGTCTGGCACTTGTCCCCCCGACTCACCGGGCGCCTGGGCCTGGCCTGGAGCGACGCGCGCTATCGCAGCTTCCCCAACGCGCCGTGTCCGCCGGCCTCGGGCCAGTGGACCTGCGACCTCAGCGGCGACCGGCTCTACAATGCGCCCGAGTGGAGCCTCAGCAGCGGCCTGGACCATACCCATCCGCTGCCGTACGGGCTGCAAGCCTACAGCGGCGTCGACTACAGCTTCCGGACCGGTTACTACGGCACCCTTGAAGGCGGCGAGGGCAGCTATCAGCCCAGCTACGGCCTCACCAATTTGCGCCTGGGGTTGCGCCGCCAGGACCGTGGGTGGGAAGTGGAAGGCTGGGTGCGCAACGTCTTCGACCGCCACTACATCACCGCCGTCTACTCACTGCTGGGCGCCGGTGACTACGGCGTACAGCTCGGCAGCGAAAGAACCCTCGGTACCACCCTCAGGCTTCGTTATTGAGGGAGATGAAGCGGGTCGGACAAAACGCCAGACGGTTGCCGCCGGCCTTTTTCGACAGGTACATCGCCTGGTCCGCCTTGCTGATCAGCCCATCAACCTCCTGACCGTGCTCGGGGAAAAATGCCACGCCGATACTGGCGGAAATCTCCACCGTCTGGGCGCCGATCAGGATGGGCGCGTTGGCCGCTTGCAGCATGCGCCTGAGCAACGGCTCGCTGTCTTCCACCTTCTGTAGCCCCACCAAGCCGGCCACAAATTCATCGCCGCCGAGCCGCGCCAGCGTATCGCTCTCACGCAGGGTTGCGTTGATCCGCGCCGCGACGATCTGCAACACCCGATCGCCCCAGTCATGGCCATAACCGTCGTTCAAGGCCTTGAAGCCATCGAGGTCGATAAACGCAATCGCTACCTTCTGCTGAAGGAGACGTGCCTTGCCCAATGCCTGGCGCATCCGCTCGGCCAACAGCAACCGATTCGGCAGTTGCGTGAGCGCGTCATACCGGGCGTCACGCTCCAGCAACTGCAGGCGCTGCTTGATCTGCGTCATGTCGCTGAACAGCGCCACGTAATGCTGAACATTGCCGTGCCAGTCATGCACGGCACTGATGCTGATGCGCGAGGTCATCTCCCGACCGTCCTTGTGGCTGCTCTGGATTTCCCCGGACCAATGCCCGTGGAAATCCAGCGCATTCTTCATCGGCGCATAAAACGCCGCGAGCCGCCGCACCATGCGATGGGAGTTCAAGTCCCGGCCCCTGACCTCGTCTTGCCCATAACCGGTCAGGCGTGTGAACGCCTCGTTCACACCGATGACCCGCCCGAAGGGGTCGACCAGCATCGCCCCTTCCCGCGCATGGCTGAACACGGTTGCGGCCAGCTCCGGGCAAATGGTATTGGCCTGCCTGTTCGCGGCCCCCTCATCACGAGGTACCGGCCACCGCTCGGAATCGACGCCCAACCGCGCCAGATACCCGGCCATGAAAGAAAGCGCCCGGTGCAGCCGGATCAGCGCACTCATGGCGAGCCTGGACTTGAGGCAATAACTACGGATGAAGGTGCGTAGGTTCATGGGTTTACACGGTGTTGGCGGGTAAGGGGACTGCAAGCGAAGCGGGCATTATCGAGGGGGAGGGGACGCGGCGACTTTGCTGGAGCGGATGGGAGCTTTGCGGGAGGGGATAAAGCGAAAGATTTTTGCCGGGCGGCTAAAAGAAACAGCAGGATCAAACGCTGCAAAACCTGTGGGAGCCAAGCTTGCTCGCGCTAGCGGCAGGTCGTTATTGCTGATTGACTACCGCCATCGCGAGCAAGCTTTGCTCCCACGGTTATTGCGTTTTTTGCAGATCACTCACAACCAGCTCATTAAAAAGGTCTTACCAGCTGTTACTTCTGACAGTAGTCGATGGGTATATCTGATGCTTATATCCCTTTGCGCTGTCTTATCGGCGCCTTGAGTCACAGCACTGAGGGTTCAAACATGACAACCAACAAGAAAAAAACAGATGCCCGCATGGTCGGCACGATTATCGTCAATACGCCATCTTCGGTAACTTTTACAGAGGTCAATGCGACGTTGTTCAACAGTGATGGCAACAACGCCAGCGGCGGATTTCTGCAAGGAGGGCTGAGAGCGTGGAAGCGAGGAAAAAAAGACGATGCCGCGATTTTTATCGGCTTCCCGGCCGCACAAGCGGGTAGCGACATGAAAACGTTTCAATATCCCGGTGATTTTGATGGTCCCTCTATACGGTGGGTTTTCATCGACGAAGAGGGTAAGCGTCATTCGGTCAGTACAGGGACAATCACTATAGAGTTCGGCAGATTCTTCAGCTTTTTTAAAGGTGTCTATTCTTTCGCTGATACGGAAGGCCAAGTTGTCAGAGGGTCGTTTGATGTGAGGTATGTGGAGTAATGCTGTAAACAGTTGCATCAGGAGGAAGCACTTGGCAGCTTGCTACGACCCGTTATCCAAGAACTCCGTCAATTTGTGGCGAGGGGATTTAGCGAATCATCTCACCGCCTCGCTGGGGCTGCGCAGCGGCCCCAAATCGTTTAGCCAAAGCAGGGTGGTTTTTACTGGTTACTCTCTCTCTGCGGCTACCAACTATCTCGATAATCGAAGGAAATCTGGTAGACATAGGTGGACCAATCAATTGAATGCTGGAAATAAGGTTGGAGAATTTTTATCCATTCTTGGGAAACATTGAAGCCGCCATTATTTATATTGTTTTTGATTGGAATCCCTAGGGCCTCAATGACAGCGCCATCTTCGCCCAAATCTTTCGAGTACTCTTCTCCTTCGTAGCATTCAGTTTGCTTGTCGAACCATTCCAGTCGTAGTTTGAGTCCAATTTAATCCTCACAAATACTTTTTGATATTACGGTTTTTTTGGGCGGCCTTTGTCTGCTCGCCAGTAAGATGATCGAATGCCCCTAGGTGGCTTCCATCGCTTGAGCGATAGGCTTCCAATTCGCCGTGTGAGGAATCCCATTCATAGATTGTTCTGCCCTTAGCATCAAGCCAGCGATGTCGTAGGCCTCCACCTCCCTGTACGGGTGTCTTTTTGATTCCTCACTTCAAGTCAGGAAAACCAACTATTTCTTGTGTTTTCGGGGCCGGATGATAGTCGTGGCCGGCCTCGGCCAGGCCTTTTCTACGAACACTCAGAACCGCATAAACCGGCCGAACCCCCGAATCCCAGGTCGGCGACGTAGTGATCGGCGCGAGGAACCAGTTGAACGACGTCGACCATTTCCCAATCGCGGTTCTGGCCGGTATAGAACCCATACCCGGCGGCATGTGGCATTGGGGATTCAGCAGGTGATTGAGTTGAGTGAGTTGTTGGCGAATCGGGCGCTGGACATTGTTGAAGTGAGGTAAGGGAGAGTCGCTTGCCTGAGCAACATAAAAAAGGGTCTGGCTTGGCAGACCCTTTTTTTGTGGGCGTGTCGGAAGGGACTTGGTGTCGAAGCAGGAAAGCTTTGTATCACCGACACTGGCGGTCAGACGTGCGCCGCGCGCTCAAATACCTCATCAGCCCATTGGTTCAAGCTTTTTCCAGCGGTTTGAGCGGCAATGGTAGCGGCGGCATGAACTTCAGGACGAATGCGCAGCATCACCTTCCCTGAAGCAGGTTTCTCAGGGCTGACGCCTTGCTCGGCACAGTCCGCCAGATAATCCTCAACAGCACTGGCAAACTCGGCACGCAGATGCGTCACTGAGTCGGCATGAAAGCTGATGATGTCACGCACGCCCAGAACTCGACCGACGAAGATGTCGTCACGCTCGTCAAACTCAACTCGGGCGGTATAGCCCTTATAGGTCATGCTATTCATAGCTCAACTCCTGCTCGCTGGAGAAATTCGCGAGCTTCTTCTACCTGATATTTCTTGGCTTCTTTTCCAGGGTGCGGCCGATGGCAGCGCCACTGGGCCTCTCGTAACACGAGCTTGACCCGCGAGCCTTCGCGTTCCAACACTTGGCCGCCCAGATGAATGACCAATGCCTCGATGTCAGCAAACACTATCGCTGCGCTGGTTGGCGTTCGGTAGATCGCGTCAAGGGTCTTTCGGTGTCTGTTCTTCATGTTGGGCATGCTATCAAAAGAAGATAGCACTATCCAGCCAGTCCAGCGTCATTGAAGCCTGATGAGGGGCTATGCCCAGGTTCGGGGACGGCAGCATAGGCCGACCCCAGCGGGGCGATCAGATCCTATCTCCAAAGCTGACAGCCGACATCGCCTTCGCCTTTGCCTACAACTACGCCAGAATCCGCCGGCTTGTGCGCCTTGGACCTCGCCGGTAGTTTGAGTCCTGTCGCGGCTCATCAGTGAGCGGTCGTGAGCCATTGGCCGGAGGCTTGGGTTGCAATAGTAGCGGCGGTACGCACTTCAGGACGAACCCGCAGCAACATCTTCCGGAGGAGCTGACTGATGATCAGCAAAGCGAAAATAAAAAGCGTGAAACCTGCCCCTGGCAAACATGCCTTGCAGGTGGAGTTCGTCAACGGTAAGCGCTACGACGTGGACCTGCGCGAACACGTTCGCCAATTTCCGGCGCTCAAACCCTTGGAAGACCTGTCGCTGTTCGCCACCGCCCAATTGGGCGAATGGGGTTTCGATGTGAGCTGGGGTGATGAGATTGAACTCGCCGCTGTTACCTTGCACCGGTTGGCGTTGGAACAGGCCGGTGAGGTGATGCCTAGCTAAGCGTCCAAAGGCTGGTCACCTAGTGCCAGCACAACCCGTCCAAACCTGGCGTGCTCATCCCGCGGTGTAATCGCCAATAAGTGATCCAGACGTATCTCCCGACGACCCTCCGCGGTTTCAACCTCAAGAAACTCCTCCCGCGTGCGAGCGGTACGTGTGGTGATCGCACGGGCTGTCAGGCGTTGGCCGTCAGTCAGTTCGATGTCCAGCGTGTAGCCGTACAGGCAGGTGATCTCCAGGTAGTCATGCAAGTCGCAGTTCAAGGGGCGATAGGTGTTCATCTCATTACCTCGGTGGCCATGGCGGCGCTCACCCATTAGGACGACAGCGACCGAACAGGATGGCCCACCTGTCGGTTGCAATCGCCCAGCGCGATTCAGCGCAATTGATTCAACATCGTTTGCAGTTGGCTGACACGTGCCTCGTCGAGTGGGAACACCGGCAAGCGCGGATCGCCCACTTCCAGGCCCAGGCTGCATAGACCGGCCTTGATGGTGGCCGGCAAGCCGCCCTTGAGGATGAAGTCCAGCAGCGGCAGTTGACGATAGAACAGCGCCCGGGCCCGGCTCAGGTCGTTGGCTAGCACCGCGTCATACAGGTCGAGGTTGAGCTGCGGGATCAGGTTCGGCGCTGCGGTGCACCAGCCTTTGGCGCCGGCCGCGAAGGCTTCCAGGGCCAGTGGGTTGCAACCGTTGTAGAACGGCACCTGGCCCTCGCCCAACAGCTGCAGCTGGTGCATACGCTGGATGTCGCCGGTGCTCTCCTTGACCATGGTGACGTTCGCCACCGCGTTGAAAATCCGCAGGATCAGCTCCACGGACATGTCGATGCCGCTGGTGGCCGGGTTGTTGTACAGCATGATGGGCAGGTCGATGCTGGCGCCGATGGCCTGGTAGTGCGCGAGGATTTCCGCCTCGCTCAGTTTCCAGTAAGAGGCCGGCAACACCATCACCACATCGGCGCCCTTCGCCTGGGCAAAGCGTGCGCGGCGTACCGCCTTGGCGGTGGTCAGGTCCGACACGCTGACCACCGTCGGCACCCGGCCGGCGACGCGGGCAATGCTGAACTCGCTGACCTGATCCCACTCCGCATCGCTCAGGTAAGCGCCTTCGCCGGTGCTGCCCAAAGGCGCGATGGCGTGGACGCCGCTGTCGATCAGGCGATCGATGGACT
The DNA here is from genome assembly GCF_001269905.1 of Pseudomonas corrugata. Taxonomy (GTDB): domain Bacteria; phylum Pseudomonadota; class Gammaproteobacteria; order Pseudomonadales; family Pseudomonadaceae; genus Aquipseudomonas; species Aquipseudomonas corrugata. The sequence goes on from NZ_LHVK01000009.1 coordinate 181,185, forward strand.
GGCCCAGTGCGTCCAGGTCCAAGCCTTGGCCGTCGGCGGAGAAGGGCGTGATGGTGTAACCGATGATGCCGTGGATATTGGGGGTAGACATGGCGTGGTTCCTAATGGGTTCAGTTCAGGCAATCGGCGTGTTGGCGCAGGTTCTGCCGGGCGTAGTAGTTGAAGGCGGCCGCATGACGCTTGGGGCGGGCGATCCAGTCATGGGCTTCGCGACCCAGGTGAGGCAGGATCGGCTTCACCTCGCCGGCGGCCATGGCCAGCAGTTGCAGCTTCGCGGCGCGTTCGATCAGTTGGGCGATGTTGCAGGCTTCCTCCACCGTGGCGCCGGTGGACAACTGGCCGTGGTGGGAAAGCAGGATGGCGCGCTTGTCGCCCAGAGCGCCGGCGATCAGTTCGCCTTCCTCATTGCCCACCGGCACACCCGGCCAGCCCTCCAGAAACGCGCAATCTTCGTAGAGCGGGCAGAGGTCCATGTGGGAAATCTGCAAAGGCACTTCCAGCATCGACAGTGCGGCGATGTGGGTCGGGTGGGTGTGGATGATGCAATTCACATCCGGCCGGGCGCGGTAGACCCAGGTGTGAAAACGGTTGGCCGGGTTGGGCATGCCGTGGCCCTCCAGCACCTCCAGGTCTTCATTGATCAGCAGCAGATTGCCGGCGGTAATTTCGTCGAAGCCCAGGCCCAATTGCTGGGTGTAGTAGGTGCCCGGCTGCGGCCCGCGCGCGGTAATCTGCCCGGCCAGGCCCGAGTCGTGACCGTTCTCGAACAGGATACGGCAGGTCAATGCCAGCTTTTGTCGTACAGTCCACGTATTATCCGGCAGTGTTTTTTGCATCTGGTTGACAGCATGCAGGACCAACTGGTCCTTGGGCGTCGCCAGTGTCTTGCTCATATCCGTTCTCCTGATTCGTTCTTTGACCGTTCTTGATCCGCGTCATGGAAGCTTTGAAAGGAAGGTGCTAATGACACAAAAAATACTATATGACACAAAGTGTCATTTGCAATCTTTGATTGTCCGTTTCCCAGGAAATTTTGGTTACCTATGTCCATTCGCTTGAAATTGCTCAGGAAAAAACTCGGCATGACACTGGACGTCCTGGCCGAAAAAACCGGGATGACCAAGAGCTACCTGTCCAAGGTGGAACGCGGGCTGAGCACGCCCTCCATCGCCACCGCGCTCAAGCTCGCCAAGGCGCTGAACGTGAACGTCGAAGCATTGTTCTCAGAGGAGAACGTCTCACTCGACAGCTACAGCCTGGTGCGCAGTGAAGACCGGCGCTCGCTGGCGTCGAGCAGCGGCAGCTCCGAATACGCGGTCCTGGCCCATCAGGTCTCCGAGCGCAGCCTGCTGCCCTTCATCCTCTATCCCGCGACCGAATTCACTGCGCACCACGCGTTCAAGGAACACACGGGGGAGGAGTTTCTATTCGTGCATGAGGGACAGGTGGAAGTGGACTTCATGAACGAGCGCGTGCTGCTGAATCGCGGCGACGCCTTGCATTTCAATGCGCAGAAGCCCCATCGGCTGCGTTCGGTGGGGGATGTTCAGGCGCAGTTGTTGGTGGTGGTGCATAGCGATGAGTCGGGGGAGAAGGGCGAGAGCGCCTAGTACGTCGCTTCGCCAAAATGGGTCGGGCTTGGGACAACCAAATCACTGGTAGGCAACGAGTGAGGGTGAAACGAGATACCGAGCCTGTTCAGCATGGCCCAAGCACCGAACCACACGCCGCGAACCTTATGCAGGCGTTTGCAGGAGCAGGATTGCCTACGAAAAAATAGTCAGTCCCATCCGGCCTATTAAAAAAACAAGCAACACTAGGAAGAAAACTCTTATAAAGCCGCTTCCATAACGCAGTGCCAAAAAGACACCGGTGAGCGAGCCGGCGATATTGCACAGAGCAACCACGCCCCCTACCGCCCATAAGACATTCCCAGACGGAACAAAAAACATAAGTGCTGCGCTAAACGTGCCAAGATTAACCAACTTTGCCGATGCTGATGCGTTTAAAAAATCGAAGCCAAAAAACTTAACAAAGATGAAAAGCAGCAGACTACCGCTACCAGGGCCAAAGACACCATCATAGAAACCGATCAAGCCGCCAAGAAGAATACCTAACGCAATCTCCTTCGTTCCGCAGTGTTTGTTGGAGCCTACCAGCCCAAGTCTTTTTTCCTTGAAGGTATAAATAGCCATGACTATCAGGATGAAAAAGACAACAAACTCCATCAGCTTTTTGGGCGCAATGGATACTACGGCGGCCCCAAGGAAAGCAAAGACAAACGCTGAACACATGGTGGGAAGCATCAGCCTCCATACGATGGTAATTCGTTTCAGATAACTGAATATGGAAGAGGTATTTCCCGCCAGAACGGCAAATTTATTAGTCCCGAAAACTGTGGCCAGGCTTTGCTGGGGGAGGGCATGTAAAAGCGCTGGTACTTGTACAAGCCCGCCACCTCCTACCGCTGCATCTATCAAACCGCCGCAAAAGGCAAAAAAGCCCAGCGCGACCATAGCTTGATCAAAATCCATATAGGAGATCCTGTAGAAACTTGAATTTCCAAGTCATGGCATTCCCTTAAGTTGAAACTGGTTTCTCTTGGAGGTCGGTTAGCCTGCGACTTGTTGCAGGGGGTAATTGAAGTTTTTCTGCGGCATAGTAAGCCTACGCATATGAGCTCAGGGCGCGGTGCATTGCCGCAAAAGCTTTTCCTACTCGTTCGTTGTAACTAAGCATGATTCCTTTTAATCGGCTTGGCTTAAAATTTATATCTACCGTTCGGCCATAGGCTTGTGCTGCGGCCAAAGCATGCAAGCCATGCTTGTTTTCCACTTCACCGGCATGACCCATTACATAACTTTTGGCGTTGCGAAAGCGCAAAGTATCCGCTCTCATGTCCGGATTAACCTCGAGTAACTTATTCTCTATGTGTTGAGCGATGAAATTATACTCCCGACCATTCCACAGCTCTGAAGAAATCGAAACCATCATGGCATCCAATATCGAGCCCTTATGCGCCGCTGAGTTGAGGGGGGATTTATATTCCGCAACTCCAATGTCATATAGAAATTGTGAAAATTCGTTGCATTCGTTTAATTTATACTGATCTTCAACCCAAGCTGTCGCTCCAAAAGCTGATGTCATATATTCGTACATGCCATCGTGACCTTGGTGTCCAAGCCCGAAATCGTCTTTCACAACTTCATGCATGTGTGCCATAACGTTGTTATAGCCAGCTCGCTTTTCAGCCGGTAAAGATATCGCGTCTGCTGATAATCGCATGATGATTTTAGCTGAAACTAAACTAGTGGTTTTGTGAGTTTCATTCCATCCATTGAAAAACATCAGAACAGTAGGGTCCGCCGTTTGCTTTCTAAGGAAGGCTCTGAATGCGCTTTCAGTATGGAAATGGGCTTCTTGTGTAATTGGATGGCGAAGCACCTCAAGCATGGCATCTTGAAGTTCGGATATTTGCACTATGTGAGCTGGCGAGGGTTCCCTGCGGTGATTTTCAAATATGGTTCGTCCGGGAATTTTTAAGTTTCGTATGTGCTTGGGCAGTGACTCAACAAAAAACTCCCCAAACTCTTGCATAGACTTGCTTTCAAATATATCGAAGCGACGTTGCTGTGATGCTGAGTTCATAGGTATCTTTCCTTGAAAATGATCGAATTATTTAATGCTCTTGGATTGTTCTGATTTACCTTCCTTGAAAATCAGCTTCTAAATATTAAGCGACTTGAGGGTGCGCAACAAGTGACTTATACTCAGCGAATAATTCACTTTCAGTGAGTAGTGGGATGGAGCTCTCTCAGCTAACTATGTTCAAGACCGTGGCCGATCAAGGTAGTATTGTTCGTGCTGCTGCACTGTTGCACTGTGTTCCGTCAAATATTACAAATAGGATTAAACTTTTAGAAAGGGAGCTTGGCGTTTCCTTGTTCATAAGGCAAGGTAGAGGGCTCGTTATCAGTCCTGCCGGTAAATTGTTTCTTGGCTACACGAATAGAATATTGTCCTTGTGTCAGGAGTCACAAAGAGCTCTCGATCCTACGGCAGCGCCCTCGGGAAGTTTGAGAATTGGCGCTATTGAATCGTCAGCTACAGGTAGATTGCCCAAGTTGTTGTCAAGGTACCATCATCTCTATCCTCTGGTGCAAATGCAGTTTGGTACTGGCGATTGGTCGCAGTTATTAATCGATGTGGTTAACCATAAACTTGATGGGGCAATCATCGCCGTCAGACCTGAACATCCAGATATTGCTGCCACTGAGATTTACAAGGAAGAGCTGGTGTTGATCGCTTCTGCGACGGCGGCGCGGATAAGTGAACCACAGGATTTAAGTGGCATGGATATATTCATGTGGCCAGAAGGATGCCCGTATAGGGGATCGCTGGAAAACTGGCTGAGGATGCATGAGGTGTCGAGCCCCATAATTGATATAGCCAGTTATGGCACCATTCTTGGCTGCGTTAGCTCCGGTGCCGGAGCCTCCTTAGTTCCTAGGGGGATGTATGAACAGTTCAAAAACATCGGAAGTATCAGTGGGTATATGTTTGATGATCTGACGCCTATACAAAATTATTTCATGTGGAACAAGAATGTTGAGGTTCATCGTGCGAAGGACAAGTTTGTCGAACTGCTGATAGAAGAGTTTAAAGTAATATGATGATATTTTATACAAAGATAGATGGGGTGCCGATAGCGAGTACCTTTCGTTCACGTTGGAGCAAATGAAGACGTTGCCTAAATCGTATAAGGTGGACGGCAAAGATTTCGCCTTTGCCGGTGGCATAGTTTGCCGGCTCTAACATGCCCAACCTCAGTGATATCTACCCGGCAGGGGCATCGGACCAGGCGCGTATCAAAGAAGTGGAGAAGAACAGGATTGTTTTGGAGCAAAGTGCCCTGGGCGAGCAGCCCCTTCATCGTGACCACCCACCGTCAGGTCGTGCCCTAGAGCTCACATCGCCTTGCGCCTTTGCCTACAACTACGCCAGAATCCGCCGGCTTGTGCGCCTGGGGTGGTGTCGGTAGTTTGGACCTGTCACTGCTCATCAGTGATCGGGTTTAGTCGCCCGTCGTAGCTAAGTCGCTCAAGCGTCCGTCAGTCAGGTATCCCCATCCCTGCACTCGATGGTGGCTGTGCGCAGGGCGCCCTCGGGCGCGCCGATTTCTTAGCTCGTCGGTCGACTAACCTGCGTACAGCTGCCTCCCAATCGTTTAGTCGCGAGCGGGTCGTAGCCTCAACCAAGAGAGCTAAGGTCATGGTCAAAATTACACCGAACCCCCCAGTAACAGACGAGCACGTCTCCCGCGCCCAGTCAGCGCGCAACAAGAAAATCGACGACGCTGCTACGCGAGCCTTGGATTTCTATCTGAATCCCAAGCCCGAGAAAGAAACGTCCGACAACCCCAACACCATTTTTTGCATCGCTTCTGATGTTGATTCTGAATGCCTGCTTGCCAGCCTCAGTGAAAACCTGGCTTCGGCCAATGCCATGATCAGTGATTTGGCATTCGACTTGGATGGATCACGGCGGCATGTGGCGTTGGGGATTCAGCAGGTGATTGAGTTAAGCGAGTTGTTGGCGAATCGGGCGTTGGATATTGTTGAGGTGAGGTAGGGCAGCAGTGCTATGTGCCGCCCGGATTAAAAAAGGTCTTGTCCAGCAAGGCCTTTTTTGTACCGAGGGAGACTGTAGTGTTCCAGTAAACACAAGCCCTTCAGAGAGGTTTGCTATCTCGGGATGTGTAGGGACACATGATCGCGTTTGCTGGCCAGTATTCGGCATCATGCAACCCCTTCGTAGCTATGTATCGCTAGGCCAGAGATCGGAGGTCCGCCTCGAACACCTCATAACTATCCCATCCCAGTAAAGTCACGACTTCAAATGCAAGATTCTGAGTTTTGTAGGGGGCAAACTGTCCGCCAGCTTCTGCAGTGAGCAGATCGAAACATACTGTAACCGCTTTGTGAGGCTTACCTTCCTCCCAATGTGTGGATTGATTTCGACCCTGCCAGATCACTTGCTTCAATACCTGGGTGCCGATTGCGTAACCGTCAGGACAAGCATCGAAGCTCGATTGAGTTATCGAAATTCCCTGTTTTGCGTATTGTAAGAGGCTGGCAGCCATTGAGGATCGTGAAAATGCTCGCGCTGCGAGCTGGTCGTGCGCTTGGGTTAGACGATCCGTTACATCGTTACGCTGTTTATCTGGGCCAAAGTACGTTTCCCAGCGAATCCCTGCCTCCGCCATTACATCGTCAGGATCTTCAGAGTCCTTCCAAGCTGCAGCTCTTCGATAGCCATCATGAACTTCAACGTTGAGCTTCTCTACTTGAGCTTGAAGCTCTTCAACCTGTCGATGTTCCTCCCAGAGAAGGCCTATAACCGAGCGAGCGGCGTGCTCAATTTCTGAAAGGTAAGAATTGATGTTCATTGGTCTCGTTCCTTTCGAGGTTCGGCTTGTCAATATCCGAGCTGCTAGCTGCTCCATGTGAGGAGGGCACAGACTACAAATCGCCAGCTCTCAAAGCCTGATCGTAGTACTTTACGGAAAGCTACGGTTTTTTTGATCAAGTGTCTATCGACTGCTTCTGCGCACGGGGTCGCTCTTCACTCGTCAGTTTGTAACGGTTTGGGCATGGCGGATACCGCTGGGGCCCCAGAGGAATTTTAACCATATGGGACGGAAACCCGCGGGGCTTTAGTAGCGGATGAGCTCTAGCTTATTGAGCTTCAACATTGAAATCGAAAGGATCTTGAAGAAAAGGGGATATCGTTACCATAGCGGTAATGATGACCTCGGATTGATCGTTTCGTAGTGTAGATGCACAGGTGGACTGGCAGTTTGCGCATTCCACACCATCCGGCCACCCAGCCCACCAACATCCGGCCACCTATTCCACGGTCATCCGGCCAGGCAGTCGGAGCGCAGCGACGCAGGTTTGCATTGTTAGTCTGAAGTCTGTGTTGCCGTCAATTTCGTTGCGCGCCTGCGCATCGATTCGCCTTTCAGTTCGATCCGATAAGCGTTGTGCACCAGTCGGTCGAGGATCGCGTCGCCCAAGGTCGGATCGCCGATCAGCGCATGCCATTTGTCCACCGGCATCTGGCTGGTGACCAGCGTCGAGCGGTTGCCGTAGCGGTCGTCCAGCAGCTCAAGCATGTCGCGCCGCTGCGCAGCGGTAAACGGTGCCAAGCCCCAGTCATCCAGGATCAGCAGGTCAGTCTTGGCATACCCTGCCATCAGTTTCGCGAAGCGGCCGTCGCCGTGGGCCAGACCCAGTTCTTCCATCAAGCGCGGCAGGCGCAGGTAGCGCACGCTGTATCCGTCGCGACAGGCCTTGTGGGCCAGCGCGCAGGCGAGCCAGGTTTTTCCTACGCCAGCGCGCAGGCGAGCCAGGTTTTTCCTACGCCAGTCGGGCCGCCGATGATCAGGTTCAGGCCGTCGCGCAGCCACTGGCCGCTGCCAAGTTGCAGGATCAACGCCTTGTCCAGGCCGCGCGGGCTGCGGTAGTCGATGTCTTCCAGGCAGGCGTTGTGGCGCAGTCGAGCGGCTTTGAGGCGAGTGGTCAGGCGAGCATCTTCACGCTCCGTCAGCTCGCGGTCGACCATCAAGCCAAGACGTTCATCGAAGCTCAGGTCGTGGATGTCGGGCGTTGAGTGTTGCTCGCTCAGCGCCTTGATCATCCCGTGCAGTCGTAGGGTTTGCAGCTTGTCCAGGGTTGGGTTGGGTAGCATTTCGAAGCTCCTTTTTCAGGTCAGTGGTAGTAGCCGGGGCCGCGCAGATTGATGTGCTCGTCGGGCAACAGCGGCAGGTTTTGCTGGGCCAGCGGCAGGCGCTCCAGACCTTGGCGCAGGATCGATTCGAGGCTTTTGTAGCTGCATGCGCCCAGTGCCAGCGCACGCTGGCAAGCGGCTTCCAGCCGCTCTTCGCCGTGCTGTTTACTCAGGCGCAGGATGCCCAGGCAGGCACGGAAGCCGTGCTGCGGGTGGATTCGGCGTTCGAGGATGTAGGCGATGACGCCAGCGGTGTTCGGGCCGGTCTGCTCTGCCCAGCGGATCAGCCGTTGTGGTGTCCATTCGGCATGTTCGCGGTGGCTCTTGGGCATGTGCTCGGTTTGGGTAGTGTGGCGGCCTTTGTGCTGCGAGCGCAGGTGGCTGGCCACACGTTGGTTGGCGTGGAAGCATTCCACCGTCTGCGCGGTCAGGCGTACTTCGAGTTGGTGCTTCACCAGTTGGTACGGCACCGAGTAGTAGTGGCCGTCGACTTCGACGTGGTAGTCGATGTGCACTCGCACCTTTTTCCATTCGGCGTAGACGTAAGGATGCTCCGGCAGCGGTTGCAGTGCGGGCTGGTCGATGGTTTCGAAGGCTGAGCGGCGTGAGCCGGGCAGCTTTTTGAAGGGCCTTTGGTTAAGACGTTCGAGCAGCACGCTGATTGCCGTGTTGAGTTCGCCGAGCGAGAAGAACTGGCGGTTGCGCAGGGCCGCGAGGATCCAGCGCTCGACCACTTGCACGCCGACTTCGACCTTGGCTTTGTCCCGAGGCTTACGAGATCTGGCAGGCAACACGGCCACGCCGTAATGCTCGGCCAGGTCGCGGTAACTGGGGTTGATATCGGGCTCGTAACGGTGCGCTTTGGTGACGCCGCTGCGCAGATTGTCCGGTACCAGGATCTGCGATGTGCCGCCGAAAAAAGCAAAACAGCGAGCATGCGAGCCCAGCCAGTCAGGCAGTTTCTGCGACCAAGTGGCTTCTGCAAAGGTGTAGCTCGACGCTCCAAGCACGGCAACGAAGATCTGCGTTTGGCGGATTTCGCCGGTTCGCCGGTCAATGACCGGCACGGTCTGGCCTGCGTAGTCGACGAACAGCTTTTCTCCGGCTCGATGCTCCTGGCGCATGACCACATCGACCTTGGCGGCCCAAAGGCGATAGTGCTCGCAGAACCAGCTGTACTGGAAGCCTTGCGGATGGCTGAGTCGATACTCTTGCCAGAGCAAGGCCAACGTCACACCGGGGCGGCGTAACTCGGTTTGAACATGAGCCCAGTCGGGCATCGGACGTTGATCGCTGGGAACGGCAGGCGGCGGCGGAAAAAGATGCCGTTGCAACTCGGCGTCAGTCAGCGCAGAAGGCCAAGTCAGGCCGCTGGCAGCAAAGCGATTGAGGTACTCACCGACGCTGGCTCGACCCACTTGCAAGCTGACAGCGATCTGGCGGGCAGATAGGCCGACCTCGAATTTGAGACGTAGCACTTCTCGAATCTTACGCATGGATAACCGCTCCACGACGACCTCTCTGCTTCGATAAAAGAGGTCGATGGTAGTGAATTAATCCTGCGTTGCTGCCTGCCTTAAGGGTGGCCGGATGAGCGTGGAACGGGTGGCCGGATCACCGTGGAATTAGTGGCCGGATGTTCATGGAATAGGTGGCCGGATGGCCGTGGAATCCGCAGGCAGTTCACAGAGGACACCTGATCACTAAGCTAGGGGGGCTCCCGCTAGCGGGTCTGGCGGGTTTCCGGCACCGCATGTTTTTCTACGTTCACTAGGTCCCCGAGCAGGAAAGGAACGCACAACCTGAACGAGCCCCATGAAAGACAGGACACCGTTTCCCCCTTACGATAAGGGATAGGCAAACGGTTATGTTTATGACTAACAGCAACGATAAGAGTGGGGAGCTTTTGGGCCAGGAGCGGCGGCGTCGCTGGAGCCCAGAGCAAAAGCTGGCCATGGTTCGCGAGAGCCTTGAACCAGGACAAAGTGTGTCAGTCGTCGCTCGGCGCAACGGCATCAATGCCAATCAGCTGTTTCTGTGGCGCAAGCTTTATCAGGACGGCAGCCTGTCGGCGGTCAGTGCCGGCGAAGCCGTGGTGCCTGCCTCCGAGTTGAGCGATGCGCTCAAGCAGATCCGTGAACTGCAACGGATGCTGGGCAAGAAAACAATGGAAGCAGAAATCCTCAAAGAGGCCGTGGAGATCGCCCGGTCGCGAAAATGGATTGCGCACTCACCCTTGTTGCCGGGGGACGACCAGTGAAGCTGGTCAGCGAATGTCTCGGTGTGGCGCGCTCGCAATTAACGGTTCGAATCAAGCAATCGGTATCGCCCAGGACACGGCGAAGCAGGCCTGTGAACGACGCTGAGTTGGTGGCCGAAATCCAGCAACAGGTCAGTGAACTGCCCAGCTATGGCTACCGTCGTGTCTGGGGATTGTTGCGTCGCGCCCGTGAAACCCAGTTGCTGCCCGCGATCAATGTGAAGCGGGTGTACCGGGTCATGCGTGATCACAACTTGTTGCTTGAGCGCCGCATCAAACAGCCCGGCGTGCCGCGTCGGCACGAAGGCCGAATTGCCGTGGAAACCAGCGATACGCGTTGGTGCTCGGACGGCTTTGAATTCCGTTGTGAGGACGGCGCCAAACTGAGCGTGACCTTCGCCCTGGACTGCTGTGACCGCGAAGCCATCGGCTGGGTCGCCAGCCCAACCGGGTACAGCGGCGATGACATCCGCGACTTGATGTTGGAAAGCGTGGAGAAGCGCTTCGGTGATCAACTGCCTGCAACGCCGGTGCAGTGGCTCAGCGATAACGGTTCGGCCTACACCGCCGAACAGACGCGCCTGTTTGCTCGTCAGATCGGCTTGCAGCCGGTGACCACCCCAGTACGCAGCCCGCAGAGCAACGGCATGGCAGAGAGCTTCGTGAAGACGATCAAGCGTGATTACGTGGCGCACATGCCCAAGCCGGATCGAGAAACGGCGCTGCGCAACCTGGCAATTGCCTTCGAACATTACAACGAGCAGCATCCGCACAGCGCCTTGAACTATCGCTCACCGAGGGAGTTCAGGCGCTTAGCAGTGGCATCAATTTAACGGGGAGTTGGTGTCCGTTTTGGTAGGGGCAAGTCCACTCGACGGAGGGTTGGTCTGTCAGATAGCAATCGTTCATAGAGCGGTAGATTGGTTCAGCTTCACGTCTGCGAACCTAGGATTTTGGTGCTTGCCTCAGTTAGCAAGACTCCTTCAGAAATCTTCGTTAGCGGGCTTTGGGTGCGAGGCCACTTACAAGGTATAGTGGAATCAGGCGACCCATATCCTTAAGAAGCTACGGATGCCGGAGTGGGTACATGCTACGACCACTGCTGGCCAGGGCTGTAGGTGCGCAAGCGTCTAATAATTAGGAAATCAAGATAACTTGTTAGTAATTAATCCCAAAAGAGTAACTGAGGAAGTAGAGGAAAAACCTTACTGGTATAACTATTATGCTGGTTACTCTCATTCGTTCGCGAAAAATATTATCGACTCCAGTGGTCTGACTGAGTCATCCATAATTCTTGATCCATGGAATGGGGCGGGAACTACCACACTAATGTCCTCCATAGGGGGATATCGTTCTGTCGGAATTGATTTGAATCCGGTAATGAAAGTTATCGCGACTGCGAAACAGGCGACTAGAAACGATGTTGAGTTTGTAGAGGCAAAACTCCGTAAGCTCTCGGGTATTAGATCGAGAGTCACACAAGAAAATGACCCTCTAAGATACTGGTTTAAGGAGTCTGGCGTACTAGCTGTTCGCAGGATTGAAAATTGGATTTTAGAGGGGGGGCGCTTTGATGGTATGGTTTCAAAAATTGAGTCATTATCACCTCAGCAATGTGTTCTGTATACGGCTCTTTATAATTGTGTTCGAGAAAATCTGAAAGGCTTTATACCTTCTAACCCAACATGGATAAAAAGACCGAAGTCTGATGCCGAGAAGGTTGAAATAGAGTGGTTGGTGTTCAAAAGACGCTATGCATACTTGGTGTCAGAAATGCTGAAAGGCTTGAGCTTGGGAACTCATGTGTGGCCCCCAGATCGTGCATCCCTAATTATCGCCTCTTCTGCAAATCTTCCATTGCCTGAAAATTGTGTAGACTTAGTGTTAAGTTCGCCACCTTACTGTACTAGAATTGATTATGGCATTGCGACTCTTCCAGAGTTGGCGATAATGTCGGACTCAAGTGCTGATAGAATGGATGATGTTAGACGGTCCTTAATGGGTACGACGACCGTGTCAAAAAAATTAGAGTATAATGAGGTGGCCCTTGGAAGTGTATGTGCAAAATTTTTAAGTGAGGTTCAAGGGCATTCATCTAAAGCGTCAGCAACTTATTATTATAAAAACATACTAAAATATTTTCTGGATCTTAGTAAGTCGCTAGTTGAAGTTTCTAGGGTTATGAAGGTTGGGGCCACTTTTGTATGTGTTGTGCAGGATTCTTTTTATAAGGATGTACATTGTGACCTGCCTTCTATTTTAGTGGATATAGCATTAATCTCTGGATTGAATCTTGATCAGAAACATGACTTTGAGAGCAGGCAGAATATGGTTAATCTGAACGCCAAAAGTAAAAGTTACAGGGATCAAAGTACAGCTTATGAAAGCGTTTTGATTTTTTCTAAATGAGGGAAGTTGTATGAATCAGGATGGATTGATACTAGCGTTAGAGTCCAAGGTTGAAAAGGTCCACACGCAAAGCCTTGACTTGTCATTTAACGAGCTTTTAGACATGTTCAAGGATGGTGAGCTAGATATCAATCCGGACTATCAGCGTCTTTTTCGTTGGAGTCAAGGGGCTCAGTCGAGATTTATTGAATCGTTGCTTTTGGAAATGCCGGTCCCTCCAATTTATGTCGTCGAAGATGAAAACGGGAAATATCAGTTAATTGACGGACTGCAAAGATTCTCTTCTTATTTGCATCTGCGTGGAGAATTGGACGCTCCCCACTTGGCGGATCCAGTTGAAAAGGGAGATTATTTGCGATTGCAGGAGTGTGACATAGTCGGTGACTTGAATGGACTTCTGTTTGATGATTTTCCCACTGCGCTAAAAATTCGATTAAAACGTGCTTTCGTTCGTGTTGAAGTGGTTCGGAAGGGAAGTGATAATAAGTTTCGGTACCATATGTTTAAAAGATTGAATACCGGTGGCGAAGCGCTAACTAGTCAGCAGCTCCGTAATTGCACTATTCGCATGCTAGATTCTAAGTTTATAGATTTTGTTATCCATCTTAGCAAGAAGCCTGATTTTGTACTGTGCACCGGAAAAATCTCAGAGCAGCAAAAGCTCGGTGCGTTTGATCAAGAATTAGTTATTCGTTTCCTAGCGTTAAAGAATTACAAACATAAGTTTGTGCATGATGTGTCGGATTTCTTGACTGAGTACACGGAAAAGGTTACTGATCCGGATGATTTGGAAGTTGTATTCGATTATCCAGGCGAAGAGTTGGCATTTGATAAAACATTCGCAATTTTAAGTAAGTGTCTTGGTGATAAAAGCTTTGGCAGATGGGGGAAGCAGGGTATTCAATCAAATTTTTCTGTGTATCATTTTGAGGCCATATCCGTAGGGTTGCAGCCATATCTAGAGAGAATAGATGCTTTAGATGCAAGTCAAGTCTCTTTTATTAAGGAAAAACTTGTTGGAATAAAGGCTGATGCAGAATTTATAGTTCACACAACAGGCGGAGGCAAAAACTCGCCAGGACCGCTTAATAGTCGTATTAGAATTGTACTGGATAAACTCGCAGAGCTTAATTTATGAGCCTAGCCATTTTTCAAGAGCAACTGGAGTTGGAACGTGAATGGCGCGAGGCTGAAATTAGGTTTTTGAATAATTTACAAGAGGGTATGAGCGATACGGATAGACCTAAGGTGCGCAGATCGATCGTGTGTCTTTTATATGCGCATATCGAAGGGTTTGTTAGGTTTTCGTTTTCATTGTATGTAGATCAGGTTAATAGTAAAGGGTTGACTTGTAAGGATGTAAATCCGGCTATTGCTGCTGCTGCCTTTGCAAAAGAGCTAAAAGCGTTAAAGGATGTTAATAGTAAGAGTTCTTTTTTTGTAAATTCCTTACCTGATGACAAACATTTACATGGGTTTGCTCGTGAAGTGAATTTTATATCTTGCATAAGTGGTTTTTATGACCATCCAGTGGTAATTGCTGAGGGTTATGTCAATACTGAAAATAATGTGGGGCGAGAGGTTTTAGAGAAGATGCTATTTCAAGTAGGCTTGGAATATTCTGATTTGAAAGAGGCTTACTCTCCCCTAAATAGGTTGCTAAATGTGCGAAATGACATTGCTCATGGCAAGCGCAAGCAAGGAATTAATGATGAAGATTATAATGTTTTCCTAAATTGTTGTCGTGGTGTGATGAATATAGTCGCGCGCAGGCTAACCAATTCCTTTGGGGCTGAGAAGTATCTTAAATAAAAACTAATGTGCGTCGCTTGCTTCAATGTTTAGCGTTTAATTTTCAGTCGTTGTATGTGTTAATGTCGACTTAAGCCTTTTTAAAAATATCTCGGTGGGATTTTTAATTGAAAATTATCTTGTTTTTTGACATTAAGGTTGAGTAGTCTGAAGGTAAGGGCTAGGTGGAGGAGTCAGTATTATATTGTCTCATAAAAACATTAAGAGTGGTGTTCCCAGCGTTTGCCCGAAATGGCTAAATTCGAGCGCTTTTAACCTTGTAGGTGAAGGTTTTCTTCAGCGGACTTCGTGCTCAGATGAGCTAAGCTTAGGAAAAACACCAAGCCGGCGGGCGCAGCAGGGGCCGCTATATATTTACTAAGTGTTAATGAAAGGGTATTCAAATGAAGGCTAACGCATCTCCTGTATCAGTTGCAGATTATTGCAGCGCAATGCAGGAAAAAAAGATAGTTGTAAATTCCGATTATCAACGTAAAGATGGGTTGTGGAACGCGCCAGCTAGATCGTTTTTTATTGAGTCAATATTATTGGAATATCCAATTCCCAAAATGTTTGTATACGCGAAGCTCGATTTGCTGACCAAGGCTGTGATTAAAGAGATCGTAGACGGACAGCAGCGAAGCCAAGCTCTAATGCTGTTTTATGAGAATAAGTTGGCGCTGTCGAAAAATATTGAGACAGAAGAGTTGCGTGGTATGAAATATAATAAGCTTTCTGACGAATGGAAGACGAAATTTCTTTCTTATCAGTTGCCAATAGATCAGTTCTCAGGAGTTCCTGAGAATGAAGTGCGAGAAGCGTTTCGACGGATGAACGCAAACAATGTACCTCTGAACGCGGAAGAACAACGGAACGCGCGGTATCAAGGCGATTTCAAGTGGTTCATTAACAGAACCGCAGAGTTGTATAAGGAAAAGCTGCTTGCTCTGAAACTTCTTTCTCGGAGAGATCTCATTCGGATGACTGATTTGCGACTTTATGCGGAAATCGCATTGACTTTAGATGAGGGGTTTATCACGGTTAAGGGGGCTCAGCTCGATAAGCTTTACAAAAAATACAACGCTGATTTTGACTCTGCTCCTCAGTTTGAAGAAAAGATTCGCTATGGAATCGATTTTTTCATCGGTAATGATGTGCTTCACGAAGATGTCTTCCTGCGTATGCACGTATTTCAGTCCATTGTAATGGCTGTGATAGCTATACGCTATGATGAAGAGTTCGACCGTAAAGCTAGAGAGGCCTATCCAGAGGTTTTGGATGTTATTGAACAACATGCCTATACACTTGAGACATTAGTATCAGCATTGCAGGAGCCGGATGATTTTCCGGCTTTGGGGCAATTCATAAAGTCGAACTCTGAAGCTACGAATACGGCTGCTGCGCGAGCTATTCGGTTTCTATACTTCAAAAAAGCCCTTACCCTACTGGTGTAATCGCCATGCGCGCATCTATGAATCTAGGACGATTGTGTGACGCGACGCAGTACCGACTTGACCGCTTACACAAACTGTATGACAACATTGGGACGCTCACACGCCCTGAGCAAGGTCTTCAGTTGGCGTATATTTCGATTGAGCTAGATAATCTTAATATTTGTGCTTTAAGGGAATTTACAATAAGTACGGTCAGAGGAGCAAGGACAACTACAGGTAAGAAAATAAACGTAAATAATATGCTTGAGGTTGAGGAGGAAATTGGGGCTTATATTCTTTCTATAGTAAATAGCGTTAGATATAGCAAGTTGAAAAGCCCAAGCAGAATAAAACGTACTGATGAGCCTACAATGCGCGACCCAAAGGAGATAGAAAAGATATTGACGGCACTTGGGGCAAGTAATCTTGGGTCGCTTCAAAATGCACTAGCTTTGAATTCTAATATTTTTAGAGATCTCAAGTTTATAAGGCATTTTTATGCACATAGGTGTAAAGATACGTTTTTGAAGGTAACTAAAAATGCTATCGCGATGGGGGTGCAAAATCCCAATCATCCAGATGATATTTTGCGGCATGTTGTACCAGGAAGAGGGCATACAGTAATCGAACAATGGCTGATGGAGGCAAAACTGTTTTATCAACTATTGATGGAGTGATAAAGGAAATTCTCTGGGATGAAAGGAGCGGATGGATCTATTTTTTGGTCGAAAATAAATTTGCTCCAGCTTGCTCATCCCATTTATTATTTGTCATTTGGTTTCGATATTCGGTTTTTCATATCGTGCACGCTTTTTGATGTTGGACTTTCGGTCACTCGTGTGCGTGACTGCTTTGAATTGACTTCCCACGTCCAAAGCTTTTGCGATACCTGGGTTTAATAACAGGTCTGCGCCAAATTTTACTGCGAGAGCAGAAAAAGGGATGGATTTATTTTCTTTTGCTAGCAATATAAAGACATCTTCCCCCTTACTTTATCCCGAAACGATAGCCGTTACGGACCCTATAACCGCAGGTATCCAACCCCGTCCGCACTCCATCATGCTTACCATCCCACCACCTCGTATCGCCGCAGCTGCTAACCCGGTACTCACGAGGAAACAACCATGGGCAGAACCCGCAACTGGAGATGTGCGCAATCTCGCAAGCACAATCGGCGCGAAGCAATTAACCCGCAGGACTCCAAGCCAGAAAAGAACTGAAAGCTGATCTACACCCGTGCCGACAAGCTGCACCGGGCGCGTCAGCTCGGTATGAGCTATCCCATCCGCACCACCCGCCAACTGTTGGATCGAGAGTGACTAATCTCCTGTTCGTTTGCAGTCGTAATCAATGGCGCAGCCCTACCGGGGAGACGATCTGGCGTCGACGTCCTGGCTTCAGCGCTCGTTCGGCTGGCACCAGCCCGAACGCACGCAAACCTATCGGCCCAGCGGATATCCGTTGGGCCGATGTCATCTTTGTGATGGAGCGCAAGCACGAGCATCGGCTACGGGCAGAGTATGCTCGGCTGCTTGAGCACAAACGACTTCATGTTCTGGATATTCCCGATGACTATCGCTACATGGACCCTGAGCTAGTGGACGTGCTTGAGCGAGAGGTAACTTCGTACCTGGGCATTTGAGCATTTAGGGCAATCTTCACGAGCAGCTCCTTTCCTCAATGGCTAGGCGAAATGATCACCGGTAGAAGGTTGATCCCGTCGTGCTATCCCCGTTTAAGCAGCTTGGATACGCGGGTCGCAGCGAACCATGCAAATTGGCCGAAACCAACCAGCAGACGCTTCAGTAAACGGAGGCACTGACCCAGGCGATGCCGTGCTGCCCTAAGAACGCGACGCCTATCAGTCGCAGGCCGCGTATCCATCAAACACAGCTTGGTAGTCGCCAGGGCCACTTTCGCTCCGACCGCTACGGCGACAGCAAGGAAGTACAGCCATCGGTGATTCTTGGCTTTGTCATGTTGGCTGACTAGCGCTGACAACTGCTTCAAGGAAGGCTTGGCACCGGCGAGCCAGGGAATGATGCATTCGCTGGCCAAGGCTACGGTGTGGCTGCTGATGTTTTTGTCTACAAGTCCCGGCGGACCGTCAGGATTGACCGAGCAATAACCACGGGGGACGTATTCGCAGGTGCTGGAGAGGGGCGATGAGCGCGACATGCCATTGGAAAAGTATTTCACGGGGCACAACCGTTGGTTGTAGTCGTTGATTTCTTTGCGGATGGCGATCACGTCCTCGTCGCTTATGGTTCTTCTTGTCGCGGCGTAAAACCCTTTGGACTCGTTTGGTGCGAAATCTATGAAGTAGCTGGCTTCACCTTCCTTGATGTAGGTAAAGGTCCACTGTGAAACGCTGCTCCACCGGCATGACTTCAGGCTATCCAGGCCATTAGCTCTGCAGTAATCATCGTAGCGCTTGATCTGGCTCAGCAGGAACGCTCTGGCGTCCTGGATGCTCGCTGTCGCCTCCTTCAGCAACGCAGCGTCTTCATTGGCGCCGTTGTCCGCCACGAAAAACACTGCTGCGACCAATGCCAGCGGAAACCAGAAGTGATCATATATTTGGCGGAAGCGTTCGGTGAGGTTGAGGTTGTCATAAATAAGAACCATGACACCCCATCCGGCGAGGGCGCAAAGCATCAACAGGGGAATCAGCCCGACTTCGCTGCCCAGTTTCCCGACGCCATTAATGCTGTAACGGATGGGCAAGTAATTGATGTTTGGGAAAAGGCCCAGGCAGTTCAACGCACCCGGTAGGAGCAAGAGTGCGAAGAAGATGAGCACGCCTCGCTTCTTGCCCACTGTATAGGTCGCTGCTGCCAGCAAGGGAATCAGCAGCAGTGACCGCATCACCAGGTAGCCGAGCGTGAACATTAGTACTGCTTCATCGGGCGACCAGTAAGTTCCGGTGATTTGCCCGACGTCGTTACGCCCGGTGAAAGTCGACGATACGACGCCGAGGCCTTCCAGGATCTGGTGCAGATTGTAGGCCGCGCCGTGGAGAAATTTTACGTAAGGGTAGAGGAACCCCTCTATCGAAAACGACATCAATTTGAGTCCTTCAATTCTTCAGATCTTCCTTGGAAAGATCCGCTCGATTTCGATTTGTAGATCCACGTGTGTCCTTGGCAGCTCTTCAACCGTTTCCATGGTTTGGGTGATGCGATGTTACGACGCCTCGGATAGTGGATCGATAACCTTGAGGGTCGCACCGCTAGCCGTCGAAGCGTTCTTGCGTTCAGTCGAACTCCACATTTGGCGCGAGCGATGGATGCTCAAGGCTCAAGTCTTCAAGGCACCGTTGCATAAGCTCAGCATCTTTCGGCAAGCGCCTGCACAACGCATCCCACCCGGAAATTCTCAAGTGCACGGGCATTTCCACCAATCCTGTAATTGCGTCCCAGAAGGCATCCCAGTTGCAGCCGTACCAGCCGGGAAATCCGAGCGCATCGCTCAAAGTGGAATGCAGTTCCTTGGCATTCATCACTCCGTTTAGGTCTATCTGCACGAGCTGTGGGCGGGTCATCGTCCGAACCTAAATGGCGTTGTTAAATCTGCAACGCGGAGCGTCGCGGGATGCGTTACCACGCGGAGCGTGGGAACGATCGGTGTCGTTCAGCTTCGGCATCTCGTTCACTGAATGTCTTTCAGATAACCCGTAAGCGCCATCAGCGGAGCATCAAACTGTTCCATCGTCGGCGCAGCACTAAAATCCGCCGCCAGCCGATTCAGCTCCCGCCCCAGCACCGTATCACCACCGCCAAGCGCTTGCAGGGCCAGCTCCAGGCAATGTTCCACCTTTTCCCGAATCCCTTCGACATCTCCCTTGCGCACCATCAACCCAAATACCTCCCGCTCATAATCCGCCATCAACGGATCATCCCGCAGAATCGGGCTATGGTCCTCTGCTTCATAAACCAGCTTGAGGCAATAAAGGGCGACGGTTTCCAGCAGCAATTCCATGGGGTGAAATCCTTTGTAGCCGGGAGTGAGGGTGGAGTTAACGGTTTAGGTGCCGAGAGCTGCGACGGGGTCGATCTTTGGGCGCCGCAATGACATTTTTGTGAGCGCTTCGCGCTCAAGCGGGAGCAAGCTCCCTCGCCACAGGTTCCTACTAGCCACAGACTCTTCGTTGCCACAGGCTTGGTGGTTGGGGCCGCTTTGCGGCCCAGCGGGGATGAATCCCCTCGCCACAAGGGATTGGATGATGAGTTGGATCACGGCAAGCCACTTTCCTGCAGACGAAAAAAAAGACCTTGAATTTCAAGGTCTTTCTTTAAGATGGTGCCCCGAGGGAGACTCGAACTCCCACTCCTTTCGAAAACGGATTTTGAATCCGCCGCGTCTACCAATTCCGCCATCAGGGCTCAATGGCGGCGAAGTATAGAGAGGTGCCTACCGTTGGTCAATCACGTTTCATGGTCAATTTTCGATATTTCCGCTAGACTTTCCGGCCCTGCTAGACGAACCCCATCATGCGTGTTGCTGACTTTACCTTCGAACTCCCGGATTCGCTGATCGCTCGCCACCCTCTGGCTGAGCGTCGCGCCAGTCGACTGTTGACCCTGGACGGGGTCAGCGGCGCCATGGCTCACCGTCAATTCACTGATTTGCTTGAGCATTTGCGCCCGGGCGATTTGATGGTGTTCAACAATACTCGCGTCATTCCCGCGCGGTTGTTTGGCCAGAAGGCCTCCGGCGGCAAGCTGGAGATTCTGGTGGAGCGGGTGCTGGACAGTCATCGTGTGCTGGCCCATGTGCGCTCCAGCAAGTCGCCCAAGCCGGGCTCGTCGATCTTGATCGACGGTGGCGGCGAGGCGGTGATGGTGGCGCGGCATGATGCATTGTTCGAGCTGGCGTTTGCCGAAGAGGTGTTGCCGCTGCTCGACCGTGTCGGGCACATGCCGTTGCCTCCTTATATAGACCGCCCGGACGAAGGTTCGGATCGCGAGCGCTATCAGACCGTGTACGCCGAGCGCCTGGGGGCGGTGGCGGCGCCGACGGCGGGGCTGCATTTCGATCAGCCGTTGCTGGAGGCGATTGCCGCCAAGGGCGTCGAGACCACGTTCGTGACGCTGCACGTCGGCGCCGGTACGTTCCAGCCGGTGCGGGTGGAGCGTATCGAAGACCACCACATGCACAGCGAATGGCTGGAAGTGAGCCAGGACGTGGTCGATGCCGTGGCGGCCTGTCGCGCTCGCGGTGGGCGGGTGGTGGCGGTGGGGACCACCAGCGTGCGGTCCCTGGAAAGCGCTGCCCGCGATGGCGTGCTCAAGCCGTTCAGTGGCGACACCGATATCTTCATCTACCCGGGCCGGCCGTTTCATGTGGTCGATGCCCTGGTCACCAATTTCCATTTGCCCGAATCCACGCTGTTGATGCTGGTTTCGGCGTTCGCCGGTTATCCCGAAGCCATGGCCGCCTACAAGGCCGCCGTCGAGCATGGTTACCGCTTTTTCAGCTACGGTGATGCGATGTTCATCACCCGTAACCCCGCGCCACGCGGGCCCGAGGAAACAGTATGAGTCGCACCTGTCGCATGTCCTTCGAGTTGCTGGCCACCGATGGCAAGGCACGTCGCGGTCGCCTGACGTTCCCCCGCGGTACGGTGGAAACCCCGGCGTTCATGCCGGTGGGCACCTACGGCACGGTCAAGGGCATGCTGCCTCGGGACATCGAGGCCATCGGCGCGGAGATCATCCTGGGCAACACCTTCCACCTGTGGCTGCGCCCGGGCATGGAAGTGATCAAGGCCCACGGCGACCTGCACGATTTCATGCAGTGGAAAGGCCCGATCCTGACCGACTCCGGCGGTTTCCAGGTGTTCAGCCTGGGCGCCATGCGCAAGATCAAGGAGGAGGGCGTGACCTTCGCCTCGCCGGTGGATGGCGCCAAGGTGTTCATGGGCCCGGAAGAGTCGATGCAGGTCCAGCGCGACCTGGGCTCGGACATCGTGATGATTTTCGACGAATGCACCCCGTACCCGGCCGATGAGGACGTCGCACGGGTGTCCATGGAGCTGTCGTTGCGCTGGGCCCAGCGCTCCAAGAACGCCCATGGCGACAACACGGCGGCGCTGTTCGGTATCGTCCAGGGCGGCATGCACCAGGACCTGCGCATGCGCTCCCTCGAAGGCCTGGACAAGATCGGCTTCGACGGCCTGGCCATTGGCGGCCTGTCGGTGGGTGAGCCCAAGCACGAGATGATCAAGGTGCTGGATTATCTGCCGGGTCAGATGCCCGCTGACAAACCTCGTTACCTTATGGGCGTTGGCAAACCGGAAGATCTGGTTGAGGGTGTGCGCCGCGGGGTGGACATGTTCGATTGCGTGATGCCAACCCGTAATGCCCGCAATGGGCATCTGTTCATCGACACGGGCGTGCTGAAGATCCGTAACGCGTTCCATCGCCATGATAGTTCGCCGCTGGATCCGACCTGCGACTGCTACACGTGCAAGAACTTCTCCCGCGCTTATCTGCATCATTTGGACAAGTGCGGCGAAATGCTCGGTAGCATGCTGAATACGATCCACAATTTGCGCCATTACCAGGTGCTTATGGCTGGTTTGCGCGAGGCTATTCAACAGGGTACATTGGCCGCCTTCGTCGAGGCCTTCTATGCCAAGCGCGGGTTGCCTGTTCCGCCTTTGGACTGAGTTTTCCGATCCCTAGATTCAATACTTGCAACTGGAGTGCTAAATGAGCTTTTTTATCTCTAACGCCATGGCTGATGCCGCTGCTCCCGCAGCCGCGCCTATGGGTGGCGGTTTCGAGTGGATTTTCCTGGTCGGCTTCCTGGTCATCTTCTACCTGATGATCTGGCGTCCACAGGCCAAACGCGCCAAAGAGCAGAAGAACCTGCTCGGCAGCCTGCAGAAGGGCGACGAAGTGGTGACCACTGGCGGTATCGCCGGCAAGATCACCAAAGTGGCCGACGATTTCGTGGTGCTGGAAGTGTCCGACACCGTTGAAATGAAGTTCCAGAAGGGCGCTATCGCGGCCACGCTGCCAAAAGGCACGCTGAAAGCGATCTAAGGTTTCAAACATCTCTTCAATCGACGGGGCGCGCAAGGCGCCCCGCGTCATAAGCGGGCGGCGTGATGCTGAACAAATACCCTCTGTGGAAATATGTACTGATCCTGGCGGTGCTGGCGATCGGTCTGATTTATTCCGCTCCCAACCTCTACCCGGATGACCCGGCCATTCAGGTCAGTGGCGCAAGCACTGCCTTGCAGGTCACCCAGGCGGATCTGGACCGTGCGAGCGCAGCGCTCAAGACCTCCGGTATCGAAGTCAAGGCTGCGTCTGTTGCCGATAACGGCAAGGGCGGCCTGTTGCGCCTGGCCAAGGCTGAAGACCAGCTGCCGGCCAAGGACGTGGTGCGCAAGGCGTTGGGTGACGATTACGTCGTAGCCCTGAACCTGGCCCAGACCACCCCGCAATGGCTGCGCAAATTCGGCGCGCATCCGATGAAGCTGGGTCTGGACTTGTCCGGCGGTGTGCACTTCCTGCTGGAAGTGGACATGGACAAAGCCCTCGACGCGCGGATGAAAGTCTACGAAGGCGACGTCAAGAGCCTGTTGCGTAAAGAGCGCGTGCGCTATCGCAGCCTGCCGGCCTTCAACGGTGCCATTCAGCTGGGCTTCAGCGATGAAGATACCCGCGAACAGGCCCGTGCGCTGGTCCGCAAGACCTTCAACGATTTCGACATTGTGCCGGCCGACCTCAATGGCCAACCGGTGCTGCGTCTGGCGATGACCCCGGCCAAGCTGGCGGAAATCCGCGAATACTCCATCAAGCAGAACTTGACCACCGTGCGTAACCGGGTCAACGAGCTGGGTGTGGCCGAACCGATCGTGCAGCGCCAGGGCGCCAACCGCATCGTGGTCGAGCTGCCGGGTGTGCAGGACACCGCCGAAGCCAAGCGTATCCTCGGCAAGACCGCCAACCTGGAGTTCCGCCTCGCGGCCGAGCCGGGTGCGTCCAAGGCCACTTCCGAGAGCTTCGAGTTCCGTGAGGGCAACCGCCCGGCGGCGCAGATCGAGCGCGGCCTGATCATCACCGGTGACCAGGTCACCGACGCCAAGGCGAGCTTCGACGAGCACGGTCGTCCACAGGTGAACATCCACCTCGACGGCCACGGCGGCGAACTGATGAGCCGCGCCACGCGCAGCAACGTCGGTCGCAGCATGGCAGTGATCTTCATCGAGCAGAAGCCGGTCACCACCTACACCAGGCAGGTGGTCAACGGCGTCGAGAAAGACGTTGCGGTGCAGACGTTCAAGGAAGAGAAAAAGATCATCAGCCTGGCGACCATCCAGTCGCCACTGGGCAGCCAGTTCCGCATCACCGGTCTGAACGGCCAGGGTGAATCCTCCGAGCTGGCCCTTCTGCTGCGCGCCGGTGGCCTGGCCGCACCGATGTACTTCGCTGAAGAGCGCACCATCGGCCCGAGCCTGGGTGCGGACAACATCACCAAGGGTATCGATGCGTCGCTGTGGGGCATGCTGTTCGTGTCGCTGTTCATCATCGCCATCTATCGCTTCTTCGGCATCATCGCCACCGTCGCGCTGGCGGTGAACATGGTGATGCTGCTGGCCCTGATGTCGCTGCTGGGTGCCACGCTGACCCTGCCGGGTATCGCCGGTATCGTGTTGACCATGGGTATGGCGGTGGACGCCAACGTGCTGATCTTCTCGCGGATACGTGAAGAGATCGCCGCGGGCATGTCGATCCAGCGTGCAATCAACGAAGGCTTCGGCCGGGCATTCACCGCGATCCTCGACGCCAACCTGACCACGTTGCTGGTAGGCGGGATTCTCTTCGCCATGGGCACCGGCCCGGTCAAGGGCTTCGCAGTGACCATGTCCCTCGGGATCTTTACCTCGATGTTCACAGCCATCATGGTGACCCGCGCGATGGTCAACCTGATCTTTGGCGGTCGTGACTTCAAGAAGTTGTGGATTTAAGGGGCTGCCATGTTACGTACAATCAACTTCATGGGCGTTCGCAACGTTGCGTTCGGCGTCACATTGTTCCTCACTGTGCTGGCATTGTTCAGTTGGGCCACCAAGGGCCTGAACTACGGCCTGGACTTCACCGGCGGTACGCTCATCGAGCTGACCTACGAGCATCCGGCCGACGTGACCAAGGTGCGTGAGCAGTTGGCGAGCTCGGGCTACAGCGAGGCCATCGTGCAGAGCTTCGGTGCAACCACCGACCTGCTGGTGCGCATGCCGGGTGAAGACCCGCAACTGGGCCACCAGGTCGCCGAAGCCTTGCAGAAGGCCGGCGGCGACAACCCGGCGCAGGTCAAGCGCGTCGAGTTCGTGGGCCCGCAAGTGGGTGAAGAACTGCGCGACCAGGGCGGCCTCGGCATGCTGATGGCGCTGGGCGGGATCCTGATCTACCTGGCCTTCCGCTTTCAGTGGAAGTTTGCGGTGGGCGCCATTGTCTCGCTGATCCACGACGTGGTCGTGACCCTGGGTATCCTGTCGTTCTTCCAGGTCACCTTCGACCTGACGGTGCTGGCGGCGGTGCTGGCGATCATCGGTTACTCGCTCAACGACACCATCGTGGTGTTCGACCGGGTGCGTGAGAACTTCCGCGTACTGCGCAAGGCCTCGCTGATCGAGAACATCAACATCTCGACCACTCAGACCCTGCTGCGGACCATGGCGACGTCGATCTCCACCTTGCTGGCGATTGCCGCGTTGCTGTTCTTCGGTGGCGACAACTTGTTCGGTTTCTCCATTGCGCTGTTTATCGGTGTGCTGGCGGGTACCTACTCGTCGATCTACATCGCCAACGTGGTGCTGATCTGGCTGAACCTGAGCACTGAGGACCTGATTCCTCCGGCGGCCAGCGACACTGAAGTGGACGACCGTCCGTAAGGCTCGTCGCTCCGCCCGTCACCGCTGAAAAGGCGCGAGTTGAACTCGCGCCTTTTTTTATGCTCCAAGGCTGGGAGAAGAGCGGATTATTCCGCTGGTGATGGCCAGGAGGTTCAAGTGAACAAATCGATGCTGGTTGGTGCGGTATTGGGTGCTGTCGGTGTCACTGCCGGTGGTGCGGTCGCCACCTACAGCTTGGTGAAAAGTGGTCCTGAGTATGCGCAAGTGCTGGCGGTGGAGCCAGTCAAGACCCAGATCAAAACCCCGCGTGAAGTCTGCAAGGACGTCACCGTGACCCGGCAGCGGCCGGTCCAGGATCAACATCAGATCGCCGGTACTGTGTTGGGCGCCGTGGCGGGTGGCCTGTTGGGTAACCAGATCGGCGGCGGCACCGGCAAGAAAATCGCCACCGTGGCCGGTGCAGCCGGTGGTGGTTATGCCGGTAACAAGATTCAGGAAGGCATGCAGGAACGCGACACGTACACCACCACCCAAACTCGCTGCAACACTGTCAATGACATCAGCGATAAGGTGGTTGGCTACGACGTGCGCTACATGCTCGACGGCAAGGAAGGCAAGGTCCGCATGGACCGCGACCCGGGCAACCAGATCCCGGTGAACAAGGAAGGCCAACTGATCCTGGGCCAGAACCAACCGGCGCAGTGATCCAGCCGCTATGAAAAAAGCACCCTTCGAGGTGCTTTTTTTGCGCCTGAATTCTGGGCTGTAGATCGTTCCCACGCTCCGCGTGGGAATGCATCCCGTGACGCTCTGCGTCACCTTCGAGAAGCGGAACGCGGAGCGTCCCTGGCGACATTCCCACGCGGCGCGTGGGAACGATCAATTACCGAAAATCAGGCATAAAAAAACACCCCGAAGGGTGCTTTTTCTGTAGCCGAGTTGCTTAACGCTTCAACGAAGTCGGCAGATGCGGCTGGATTGCGGTAAGCACAGCCTTGAAGCACTTGGTGTTGCCGGCAACGATATGACCTTTTTCAAGGAAGTCGTGACCGCCGGTAAAGTCGCTCACCAGGCCGCCCGCTTCCTGGATCAGCAGGGCGCCCGCTGCCATGTCCCATTCGGACAGGCCCGATTCCCAGAATGCATCAAAACGGCCTGCCGCCACATAAGCCAGGTCCAGGCTTGCGGCGCCGGCGCGGCGGATGCCGGCGGTCTGGCCGACCAGGGCGCGGAACATGCCCAGGTAGTTGTCCAGATTGTCCATCTGGTCATCGCGGAACGGGAAGCCGGTACCCAGCAGGGCGCCGTCCAGGCTGGTGCGACCGCTCACCCGCAGGCGGCGACCGTTCAGTTGGGCGCCACGGCCACGGCTGGCAGTGAATTCTTCCTGGCGAACCGGATCCAGCACAACAGCGTGTTCCAGGCGGCCACGGTATTTGCAGGCGATGCTGACGGCGAAGTGAGGAATGCCGCGCAGGAAGTTGGTGGTGCCGTCCAGTGGATCGATGATCCACAGGTACTCTTCGCCCTCGATGCCGGTGCCGGCGTGCATGCCGGTCTCTTCACCCATGATCGAGTGGTTCGGGTAAGCCTTGCGCAGGGCATCGACGATTTTCTGTTCGGCGGCACGATCAACCTCGGACACGTAGTCCTTGGCGTCTTTTTCATCGACCTTGATGGTATCCAGGCGCTCGATGGAGCGGAAGATCAGTTCACTGGCGCTGCGGGCGGCGCGCAGCGCGATATTCAGCATGGGCTGCATGGATGTGTCACCTAAGGTTGTTAAAGAAAGCCGGGCATTCTATCAGAAAGTTTTCCGAGGAGAAGGTTGGCGTTCGCTTTCATAGCTTAACGGTAGGTGCTTAGGTAAGATTTGCTCCCTTTATCGTGTTCGAGAGCGCCTCCCTTGTTGCAGAACATTCGTGTCGTCCTGGTCAATACCAGCCATCCGGGCAATATCGGCGGAGCTGCGCGGGCCATGAAGAACATGGGCCTGTCGCGGCTGGTGCTGGTCGAGCCTCGCTTGTTTCCTCATCACGAAGCCGACGCCCGGGCTTCCGGTGCCGGTGACATCCTGGCCGGTGCCCAGGTCGTCGCCACCCTGGAAGACGCCCTGGTGGGTTGCAATCTGGTGCTCGGCACCAGTGCCCGCGACCGCCGCATCCCCTGGCCATTGCTCGATCCCCGCGAATGCGGGACGAAAGTGGTCGAGGAGGCCGCGCAGGGTATCGAAATCGCACTGGTGTTCGGCCGTGAAGACTCCGGCCTGACCAGCGACGAGCTGCATCGATGTCACTTTC
Source organism: Pseudomonas corrugata (assembly GCF_001269905.1). Lineage (GTDB taxonomy): Bacteria > Pseudomonadota > Gammaproteobacteria > Pseudomonadales > Pseudomonadaceae > Aquipseudomonas > Aquipseudomonas corrugata. Next base: position 209,040 of record NZ_LHVK01000009.1, read on the forward strand.
ACGTGCATATCCCTTCCGACCCCGGATTCAGTTCCCTGAACCTCGGGGCGGCGGTGCAGGTGTTGAGCTATGAGGTGCGTATGGCCTGGCTGGCAGCCGAAGGCAGGCCAAGCAAGGTCGAAAAATATGAGGCGACGTCGCCGCGCAGTGAGACACTGGCGACCATGGACGAACTGGAGCGATTCTATGAACACCTGGAACAGACCCTGGTGGACATCGAGTTCCTCGACCCGGACAAGCCTCGGCACTTGATGGCGCGCCTGCGTCGGTTGTACGGACGAAGCTCGGTCAGCCGGGCGGAGATGAATATATTGCGCGGCATCCTCACGGAAACCCAAAAAGCGGCCCGTGGCGAGCTGATTAAGCGGAAGGATTAAAATGTTCGATCGTTTGCGTGAAGATATCCAAAGCGTTTTCCATCGTGACCCGGCGGCGCGCAACGCCTTTGAAGTGCTGACCTGCTACCCGGGAATGCACGCGATCTGGCTCCATCGCCTGTCCGGCGCCTTGTGGAATATGGGCTGGAAGTGGCTGGCACGGCTGGTTTCCAACTTCGGCCGCTGGCTGACCGGGATCGAGATCCATCCGGGCGCCAAGGTCGGTCGCCGGTTCTTCATCGACCACGGCATGGGCATCGTCATCGGCGAAACTGCCGAGATCGGCGATGACGTGACCCTGTATCAGGGGGTGACCCTGGGCGGTACCAGTTGGAACAAGGGCAAGCGCCACCCGACCCTGGGTGACGGTGTGGTGGTCGGCGCGGGCGCCAAGGTACTCGGTCCGTTCACCGTGGGTGCGGGGGCGAAGGTCGGCTCCAACGCCGTGGTTACCAAGGCCGTGCCGCCTGGCGCGACCGTGGTGGGTATTCCGGGGCGGATCATCATCAAGTCCGATGACGAGCAGGACGCCCGGCGTAAGGCCATGGCTGAGAAAATCGGCTTCGATGCCTACGGTGTCGGCGAAGACATGCCCGACCCGGTTGCCCGCGCCATCAACCAACTGCTCGATCACCTGCAGGCCGTCGACGGCCGCCTGGAGGGGATGTGCGGCGCCCTGAAGGACCTGGGCAGTAATTACTGTGCCAAGGACCTGCCTGAACTGCGCGAGGAAGATTTCGCGTGTGTGAAGGACAAGGATCAGAGCCAGGTCGGCTGATCGAGGCGTCTGCATCGCGGGCAAGCCTTGCTCCCACAGAGGTCTCCACTGGGTCTGTGGGAGCAAGGCTTGCCCGCGATGAACGATAACGCGGTATCGCTGGTCCCCGGCAATCAGCCTTTGCTATCATGCGCGCGCTCTTTCGCGGGTAAACCCGAGTGCTACACTAGGTCTTATAGTTGACTTAATTACTCGGGAATTGCATACTCGCCCCATTCCGAACTCCGTGGTAATTGTCCATGCGACTGACTACAAAAGGCCGATACGCCGTGACCGCAATGCTGGATCTGGCATTGCATGCGCAGCACGGGCCGGTGTCCCTGGCCGATATCTCCGAGCGCCAGGGCATTTCCCTGTCTTACCTTGAACAACTGTTCGCCAAGCTGCGTCGCAGCAACTTGGTGTCCAGTGTGCGTGGTCCCGGTGGCGGCTATCAGCTGTCGCGGGACATGCAAGGCATCCAGGTCGCCCAGGTGATCGATGCGGTGAACGAATCGGTCGATGCGACCAAATGTCAGGGGTTGGGCGACTGCCATGGCGGCGATACTTGCCTGACCCATCATCTGTGGTGCGACTTGAGCCTGCAGATCCACGAGTTTCTGAGCGGTATCAGCTTGGCTGACCTTGTCACTCGCCGTGAGGTGCAAGAAGTAGCCCAGCGTCAGGACCAGCGCCGTTGCAATGGCAAGGCGCCGCACCTGGACAAGATTGAAGCGTCCGCCGTCGAATGACTGCCGCAGAGCAAGCGGAACGCCAGCCAGCCTGATTTAGGAGAGAGTCCATGAAATTGCCGATTTACCTTGATTACTCTGCGACCACCCCGGTTGACCCACGTGTCGCGCAGAAGATGAGTGAATGCCTGCTGGTCGACGGAAACTTCGGTAACCCGGCCTCCCGCTCCCACGTGTTCGGCTGGAAAGCCGAGGAGTCGGTCGAGAACGCCCGTCGCCAGGTCGCTGACCTGGTCAACGCGGACCCGCGTGAAATCGTCTGGACCTCCGGTGCCACCGAGTCCGACAACCTGGCAATCAAGGGTGTCGCGCACTTCTATCACACCAAGGGCAAGCACCTGATCACCTCCAAGATCGAGCACAAGGCTGTCCTGGACACCACGCGCCAACTGGAGCGTGAAGGTTTCGAAGTCACCTACATCGAGCCTGGCGAAGACGGCCTGATCACCCCGGCCATGGTTGAAGCCGCACTGCGCGACGACACCATCCTGGTTTCGATCATGCACGTGAACAACGAAATCGGCACCATCAACGACATCGAAGCCATCGGCGAGCTGACCCGTTCCCGGGGCGTCCTGTTCCACGTCGACGCGGCCCAGTCCACCGGCAAGGTCGACATCGATCTGTCGAAGCTCAAAGTCGACCTGATGTCGTTCTCCGCCCACAAGACCTACGGCCCTAAAGGCATCGGCGCGCTGTACGTGAGCCGCAAGCCGCGTGTTCGCCTCGAAGCGACCATGCACGGCGGCGGTCACGAGCGTGGCATGCGTTCCGGCACCCTGGCGACCCACCAGATCGTCGGCATGGGCGAAGCCTTCCGTGTGGCCAAGGAAGACATGGCCGCCGAGAACGTACGCATCAAGGCCCTGAGCGACCGTTTCTTCAAGCAGGTCGAGCACCTGGAAGAGCTCTACGTCAACGGCAGCATGACCGCCCGCGTACCGCACAATCTGAACCTGAGCTTCAACTACGTTGAAGGCGAGTCGCTGATCATGGCGCTCAAGGATCTGGCCGTGTCGTCCGGTTCGGCGTGCACCTCGGCGTCCCTCGAGCCTTCGTATGTACTGCGCGCCCTGGGCCGCAACGACGAACTGGCCCACAGTTCGATCCGCTTCACCTTCGGCCGCTTCACCACCGAAGAAGAAATCGATTACGCCGCGCAGAAAGTCTGCGAGGCGGTCACCAAGCTGCGCGCACTGTCGCCGCTGTGGGACATGTACAAAGACGGCGTCGACATTTCGAAAATCGAATGGGCGGCGCACTGAGAAGTCGCCACCAGAGCGGCTCCACTGATGAGGATTGAAGCAAATGGCATATAGCGAAAAGGTCATCGACCACTACGAGAACCCGCGCAACGTCGGCAAGATGGACGCGCAGGATCCTGATGTCGGCACTGGCATGGTCGGCGCCCCGGCGTGTGGCGACGTGATGCGTCTGCAGATCAAGGTCAACGAGCAAGGCATCATCGAAGATGCCAAGTTCAAGACCTACGGCTGTGGTTCGGCCATTGCGTCCAGCTCCCTGGCTACCGAGTGGATGAAGGGCAAGACTCTTGATGAAGCCGAAACCATCAAGAACACCCAGCTGGCCGAAGAACTGGCCCTGCCGCCAGTGAAAATCCACTGCTCGGTACTCGCTGAAGACGCCATCAAGGCCGCCGTTCGCGACTACAAGCAGAAGAAAGGCTTGATCTGAACCGCGACAGGTAAGGAGTTTTCATGGCTATCCAGATGACAGAAGCAGCCGCCAGGCACATACAGCGCTCCCTCGCGGGGCGCGGCAAGGGCGAGGGCATCCGCCTGGGTGTTCGCACCACGGGTTGTTCCGGCCTTGCCTATGTACTGGAGTTCGTCGATGAAGTCGGCGAAGACGATCAGGTGTTCGAAAGTCATGGTCAGAAAGTGATCATCGACCCGAAGAGCCTGACGTACCTGGACGGCACCGAGCTGGATTTCGTCAAGGAAGGGTTGAACGAAGGCTTCAAGTTCAACAACCCCAACGTGCGCGGTGAATGTGGCTGCGGCGAAAGCTTCAACATCTGAGGCGGCTCGTGGGTACTCCTTGTCATTTTGCCTTGTTCCAGATGCAGCCGGGTTTCAGCCTGGATCTCGATGAACTGTCGGCGCGTTATCTCGAGCTGGCCCGAGGTGTCCATCCGGACCGCTTCGCGGACGCCTCCGAGGCCGAGCAGCGGCGGGCGCTCGAGCAGTCCGCGAACCTCAACGAGGCCTACCAGACGCTCAAGAGCCCGGCCAAGCGTGCGCGATACCTGCTTGCCATCAGCGGTCATGAACTGCCCCTGGAAGTCACGGTGCACGATCCCGAGTTTCTTCTGCAGCAGATGCAGTGGCGCGAAGAGCTCGAAGACCTGCAGGACAGTGCCGACCTGGCGGGTGTCGCCACGTTCAAGCGCCGCTTGAGGGACGCCCAGCAAACCCTGAATGAAAGCTTCGCAGCCTGCTGGAACGATGCCGCGCAACGCGAACAGGCCGAACGCCTGATGCGGCGCATGCAGTTCCTCGACAAGCTCACCTACGAAGTGCGCCAACTAGAAGAGCGCCTCGACGATTAACCCAGTGCCGCTCCGGTCGCACGCCTGATTACAGATAAGTCCTGATTACGATGGCCCTACTGCAGATCGCCGAACCCGGCCAAAGTCCACAACCGCACCAGCGTCGCCTGGCTGTGGGGATCGACTTGGGTACCACCAATTCCCTGGTCGCTGCGTTGCGCAGCGGCCTTTCCGAGCCGCTGGCCGACGAGCAGGGACGGGTGATTCTGCCGTCCGCCGTCCGCTACCACGCCGATCGCGTCGAAGTGGGCGATTCGGCCAAGCTGGCCGCCGCGACCGATCCGCTGAACACCATCGTGTCGGTCAAGCGCCTGATGGGACGTGGCCTGTCCGACGTCAAGCAATTGGGCGATCAACTGCCGTACCGCTTCGTCGGCGGCGAGTCCCACATGCCGTTCATCGACACCGTGCAGGGCCCGAAAAGCCCGGTGGAAGTGTCGGCCGACATCCTCAAGGTCCTGCGTCAACGCGCCGAAGCCGCGTTGGGCGGTGAACTGGTAGGTGCGGTCATCACCGTCCCGGCCTACTTCGACGACGCCCAGCGCCAAGCCACCAAGGATGCGGCCAAACTGGCCGGCCTGAACGTGCTGCGCCTGCTCAACGAGCCGACCGCCGCTGCGGTGGCGTATGGTCTGGACCAGCATGCCGAAGGCCTGGTCGCCATCTACGACCTGGGCGGCGGTACCTTTGATATCTCGATTCTGCGCCTGACCGGCGGTGTTTTCGAAGTCCTGGCCACCGGCGGCGACAGCGCCCTGGGCGGCGATGACTTCGACCACGCCATCGCCGGCTGGATCATCGAGCAGGCGGGCCTGTCCGCCGACCTTGATCCGGGTGCGCAACGTCACCTGCTGCAAACCGCCTGCGCCGCCAAGGAAGCCCTGACCGACGCGATGAGTGTCGAGGTCGCCTATGGTGACTGGAAAGCCTCCTTGAGCCGCGAAGCCTTCAATGCGCTGATCGAACCGATGGTCGCCCGCAGTCTCAAGGCCTGCCGCCGCGCTGTGCGCGATTCCGGCGTCGAGGTCGAAGACGTCAAGGCTGTGGTCATGGTCGGCGGCTCGACTCGCGTGCCGCGGGTTCGCGAAGCCGTTGCCGAGGCCTTTGGCCGTCAACCACTGACTGAAATCGACCCGGACCAGGTGGTCGCCATCGGCGCCGCGATCCAGGCCGATACCCTGGCGGGCAACAAGCGCGACGGCGGCGAACTGCTGTTGCTCGACGTGATCCCGCTGTCCCTGGGCCTGGAAACCATGGGCGGCCTGATGGAGAAGGTGATTCCGCGCAACACCACCATCCCCGTCGCTCGCGCCCAGGATTTCACCACCTATAAAGACGGCCAGTCGGCCATGATGATCCACGTGCTGCAAGGCGAGCGTGAACTCATCAGCGACTGCCGTTCCCTGGCGCGCTTCGAATTGCGCGGCATCCCGGCCATGGTCGCCGGCGCGGCGAAGATCCGCGTGACCTTCCAGGTCGACGCCGATGGCTTGCTCAATGTCTCTGCCCGCGAGCTGGGTTCGGGCGTCGAAGCCAGCATTCAGGTCAAGCCCTCCTACGGCCTGACCGACGGCGAAATTGCCCGGATGCTCAAGGATTCCTTCCAGTACGCCGGTGACGACAAGGTGGCCCGCGTGCTGCGCGAGCAGCAGGTAGACGCTCAGCGCCTGATCGAAGCCGTGCAAGGTGCCCTTGAGGCCGACGGTGAGCGTCTGCTGGACGCCGAAGAACGCATGGTCATCGAATTGCAGATGCAGGAATTGTCCGAATTGATCAAAGGCACCGATGGCTATGCCATCGAGCAGCAGACCAAGCGTCTGTCGCACGTCACCGATGCCTTTGCCGCCCGCCGCCTGGATTCGACGGTCAAAGCCGCCCTGGCGGGGCGTAACCTGAATGAAATCGAGGAGTAATAGATGCCGCAGGTGATTTTTTTACCCCACGAGAAGTTCTGCCCCGAGGGCATGGTTGTGGAGGCTGAACCTGGGATTTCCATTCTCGAGCTCGCCCATGAACACCATATCGAGATGGAAAGTGCCTGCGGCGGTGTCTGTGCCTGCACCACTTGTCATTGCATCATCCGTGAAGGGTTCGATTCGCTGGAAGAAGCGGACGAACTGGAAGAAGATTTCCTCGACCGGGCCTGGGGCCTGGAAGCGCAATCGCGCCTGGGTTGCCAAGCCATCGTCGGTACGGAAGACCTGACCGTCGAGATCCCGAAATATTCGCTTAACCATGCGGCTGAAGCCCCGCACTGATGGTGAGACTGTCATGAGCTATGGTTGGAATGATGTACGACGCATCGCTGAAGAGTTGGCCGAAGCCAAGCCGGATGTAGACCCGATGACGGTCAACTTCGTCGATCTGCAGCACTGGATCATGGAGCTTGACGACTTCGACAGTACCTCTGGCCGTTGTGGCGAGAAGGTGTTGGAGGCGGTCCAGGCGCTCTGGATCGAAGAAATCGACTGATCGGCCTGGCAGGTTAGGCAATACCCATGAACCCGCGTATAATTCGCGGGTTTAATTTTTCGCACATTACCGTTTCTGGAGTTACACCCATGGCTGTTCAACGTACTTTCTCCATCATCAAGCCTGACGCCGTTGCTAAAAACGTAATCGGCAAGATCGTGACCCGCTTCGAAGACGCAGGCCTGCGCGTCATCGCTTCGAAAATGAAGCAACTGTCCAAGGCCGAAGCCGAAGGCTTCTACGCTGAGCACAGCGAGCGCGGTTTCTTCGGTGAACTGGTTGCGTTCATGACTTCCGGCCCGGTTGTCGTTCAGGTTCTGGAAGGCGAAAACGCCATTGCTCGCAACCGTGAGCTGATGGGCGCTACCAACCCTAAAGAAGCCGCCGCCGGTACCATCCGCGCAGACTTCGCCGAGTCCATCGACGCCAACGCCGTCCACGGTTCGGACTCCGAAGCCGCTGCTGCTCGCGAAATCGCCTACTTTTTCGCCGCTACTGAAGTAACCGCTCGCTAAGTAAAGCTTGTGAGTGAGGGTGAGACCATGACTGCATCGATCGGCAAGATTAACCTGTTGGGCTTGACCCAGCCGGAAATGGAGAAATTCTTCGACTCAATCGGGGAGAAGCGTTTCCGTGCCGGTCAGGTAATGAAATGGATTCACCACTTTGGCGTCGACGATTTCGACGCCATGACGAATGTCGGCAAGGCCTTGCGTGAAAAACTCAAGGCCGTTGCCGAGATTCGCGGCCCCGAAGTGGTCAGCCAGGACATTTCCAGCGACGGCACCCGCAAGTGGGTGGTGCGCGTGGCGTCCGGCAGCTGCGTCGAGACCGTCTACATTCCCCAGGGCAAGCGCGGCACCTTGTGCGTTTCGTCCCAGGCAGGCTGTGCCCTGGACTGCAGTTTCTGCTCCACCGGCAAGCAAGGCTTCAACAGCAACCTCACCGCCGCCGAAGTGATCGGCCAGGTGTGGATTGCCAACAAATCCTTTGGCAGCGTCCCGGCGACCGTCGACCGTGCCATCACCAACGTGGTGATGATGGGCATGGGTGAGCCGCTGCTGAACTTCGACAACGTCGTATCCGCCATGCACTTGATGATGGACGACCTGGGCTATGGCATTTCCAAGCGCCGCGTGACCCTGTCCACCTCCGGCGTGGTGCCGATGATCGATGAGCTGGCCAAGCACATCGACGTCTCCCTGGCGTTGTCATTGCACGCACCCAATGACGCATTGCGTAACCAATTGGTACCGATCAACAAGAAGTATCCGCTTAAGATGCTGCTGGACTCATGCCAGCGCTACATGTCGGCCCTGGGCGAAAAGCGCGTGCTGACCATCGAGTACACCCTGCTCAAGGATGTGAACGACAAGGTCGAACATGCGGTCGAGATGATCGAGCTGCTCAAGAACATCCCGTGCAAGATCAACCTGATCCCGTTCAACCCGTTCCCGCATTCCGGTTACGAGCGTCCGAGCAACAACGCGATCCGTCGCTTCCAGGATCAGCTTCATCACGCGGGCTTCAACGTCACCGTGCGCACCACCCGCGGCGAAGACATCGATGCGGCGTGTGGTCAACTGGTCGGGCAGGTGCTGGATCGTACCCGTCGCAGCGAACGCTACATTGCCGTGCGCGAGTTGAATGCCGCCGACGATGTACAGAACGCTGCGAACGGTCACTAAGAGAGGAACTCTATGTCACTGCGCTTCGCGCTGCTGTTGCTGTTCACCGGTCTGTGCGCCGGTTGTGTTCTGTCGGGTGACTACAATCCGATGAAAACCAGCAAGGGGCGTGACGAAGCGCGTGCGGCCTATGTGCAACTGGGCATCGGCTATCTGCAGCAGGGCATGACCGAACGGGCCAAAGTGCCGCTCAAGAAGGCCCTGGAGCTGGACAGCTCCGACGCCGATGCCAACGCGGCCCTGGCCCTGGTGTTCCAGGCCGAACTGGAACCGGAGCTGGCCGACGAGCATTTCCGCAAGGCACTGTCCAGCCGGCCGCAGGATGCGCGGATCCTGAACAACTACGGCAGCTTCCTCTACGAGCAACAACGTTACAAGGAGGCCTACGAACGCTTCGAACAGGCCGCCGCCGATACCCTTTATCCTGAGCGTTCGCGGGTTTTCGAAAACCTTGGCATGACCGCCGCGAAACTCGGCCAGCGAGATCTGACCCGCCAGCAGCTGGAAAAGGCGTTGCGGCTCAACCGCCAGCAACCGCGAGCCTTGCTGGAAATGGCTGAGTTGTCTTACGAAGACAGGCAATATGTGCCCGCGCGGGACTATTACGAACGTTTTAGTCTACTGAGCGAGCAAAATGCACGTAGTCTATTGCTCGGCGTTCGGCTGGCGCATGTATTCGAAGATCGTGACAAGGCCGCCAGTTATGGCCTGCAACTAAAAAGACTCTATCCCGGTACGCCGGAATATCAGCAATACCTGTCGGAGCAATGATGAAAGCGGCGCATCCTGAAGTGGTAGCAGCGACTCGCGTGAACCCCGGTGAGACCCTGCGTCAAGCCCGCGAAAGCAATGGCTGGTCGCTCGCCCAAGTGGCCCTCAAGCTCAATCTCACTGTGGCTTCCCTGAGCAACCTGGAAGCGGGCGCGTTCGATAAATTGCCAGGGCATACCTTTGCCCGGGGCTACATCCGCGCCTACGCCAAACTGCTCGACATGGATCAGACCGTGCTGGTCCAGCAATTCGATCAATACACCGGTTCCGACGCCCAGGGCAGCAATGTGCACAGTCTGGGTCGCATCGAGGAACCGGTGCGTGTTTCCCACACTATTTTGCGAATCGTCAGCCTGTTGCTGCTGATCGCGGTGATTGGGGGCGGTTTCGTCTGGTGGCAGGATCAAGCTTCTCTGCGCAGCAAGGAATCGGTCTCCATGGCGCCGGAGCACGTGGAAGTGGAGGGTGCCGACGGCACTACGCGTATCCACCCGCTGGACGAGCCGGAAGACCAGGCCGTGCTTGAAGGCCAGGCGCAAGGTGAAACCAGCCTGGCGCTGCCACAGAGCCAGGAGAGTGCTGACGCCGAAGCCGGTGCCGAACCGGGTACGCCTGTCGCCCCGGCTGTTGCGCCTGCCGTTCCAGGCACGCCTGCGCCAGCCACCAGCGCACCAGTTGCCCCGAGCACACCTGCACCGACCGTGGCGGCTCCAGCTCCAGCTCCAGCTCCAGCTCCCGCTCCGGCTTCTCCGGCTGCGGCGCCGGCCGCAGGTGAAGGCCAGCTGCAGATTCAATTCACCGCCGATTGCTGGACCCAGGTTACCGACGGCAACGGCAAGGTGCTGTTCAGTGGCCTCAAGCGCAAGGGCGATACCACGTCCATCAACGGCAAGCCGCCGTTTGCCGTACGCCTGGGCTATGCCCGGGGCGCGCAGGTCAGCTACAACGGCCAGCCGGTCGATGTGGCCCCGTTCACCAGTGGCGAGACTGCTCGCCTGAAGTTGGGTCAATAAGTCATGCACGGCGAATCTCCAATCAAACGTCGCGAATCCCGCAAGATATGGGTCGGTAACGTGCCCGTGGGCGGCGATGCGCCTATCGCTGTGCAGAGCATGACCAACAGCGACACCAACGACGTGGCTGCCACCGTTGCGCAGATCAACCGCCTGGAAGCCGCCGGTGTCGACATCGTTCGCGTATCCGTGCCGGACATGGACGCCGCCGAGGCGTTTGGCAAGATCAAGCAGCTGGTCAAGGTGCCGCTGGTGGCCGACATTCACTTCGACTACCGCATTGCCCTGCGCGTGGCCGAGCTGGGTGTCGACTGCCTGCGTATCAACCCGGGCAACATTGGGCGCGAAGACCGTGTGCGCGCTGTGGTGGACGCTGCCCGCGACCGTGGCATTCCGATCCGCATCGGTGTGAACGCCGGTTCCCTGGAAAAAGACCTGCAAAAGAAATACGGCGAACCTACGCCGGCGGCTCTCGTGGAGTCGGCGCTGCGTCATGTCGAGCACCTCGAGCGCCTGAATTTCCAGGATTTCAAGGTCAGCGTGAAGGCCTCCGACGTGTTCATGGCCGTCGAAGCCTATCGCCTGCTGGCCAAGGAAATCGTCCAGCCGCTGCACCTGGGCATCACTGAAGCCGGTGGGTTGCGTTCGGGCACGGTGAAATCCGCCGTCGGCCTCGGTATGCTGCTCGCCGAGGGGATTGGCGATACCATCCGCATCTCGTTGGCGGCTGATCCGGTCGAGGAAGTGAAAGTCGGCTACGACATTCTCAAATCCCTGCACCTTCGTTCCCGTGGCATCAACTTCATCGCCTGCCCGAGCTGCTCGCGGCAGAACTTCGATGTGGTCAAGACCATGAACGAGCTGGAAGGGCGACTCGAAGATCTGCTGGTGCCGCTGGATGTCGCGGTGATCGGCTGTGTGGTCAACGGGCCGGGCGAAGCCAAGGAGGCCCATATCGGCCTCACCGGCGGTACGCCGAACCTGATTTACATCGACGGCAAGCCGTCGCAGAAGTTGACGAATGACAATCTGGTGGATGAGCTGGAACGGCTGATCCGCGAGAAAGCGGCCGAAAAGGTCGAAGCCGACGCAGCGGTCATCGCACGCGGCTGAGCAACCGAATTTTTAAGGATTTATTGTGAGCAAGTCTCTGCAAGCCATCCGTGGCATGAACGACATCCTGCCCGAACAGACGCCCCTGTGGCGCTATTTCGAGGGCACCGTCGCACGTTTGCTGGATAACTATGGCTATCGGCAGATCCGCATGCCGATCGTCGAGTTCACCGAGCTGTTCAAGCGCTCCATCGGCGAAGTGACCGACATCGTCGAAAAAGAGATGTACACCTTCGAGGATCGCAACGGCGATTCCCTGACCCTGCGCCCGGAAGGCACGGCTGCCTGCGTGCGTGCGGTGCTCGAACATGGCATCACCGGCGGCGGGCAGGTGCAGAAACTCTGGTACATCGGCCCGATGTTCCGTCACGAGCGTCCGCAGAAAGGTCGCTATCGCCAGTTCCACCAGATCGGCCTGGAGGTGTTCAACCTCGACGGCCCGGACATCGACGCCGAGCTGATCGTCATGACCTGGCGTCTGTGGGGCGAGCTGGGCCTTCGTGACGCGGTCAAGCTCGAGCTCAACAGCCTGGGGACCAGCGAGTCCCGTGGCCGCTACCGTGAAGCGTTGGTGGAGTTTCTTTCCGCGCACCTGGACAAGCTCGACGAGGACAGCCAGCGCCGTCTGACCACCAATCCGCTGCGCGTGCTCGATACCAAGAACGCCGATACCCAGGCCATCCTGGCTGACGCGCCGAAGATGGCCGACTACCTCGATGGCGAATCCCGCGCGCACTTCGAAGGGTTGAGGGCGCGCCTGGACGCCGTGGGCATTCCTTACGTGATCAACCCCAAGTTGGTCCGCGGCCTGGATTACTACAGCAAGACCGTTTTCGAATGGGTCACCGACAAGCTTGGCGCCCAGGGCACCGTGTGTGCCGGCGGCCGTTACGACGGTCTGGTGGAGCAGATGGGCGGCAAGCCGACGCCAGGCGTGGGCTTTGCCATGGGCATCGAGCGCCTGGTGCTGATGCTCGAGGCATTGGACAAGGTGCCGGAAGAGCTTTCCCGTCAGGTCGACGTCTACCTGTGTGCCTTCGGTGAAGCAGCCGAACTGGCGGCCCTGACCCTGAGCGAACGGGTCCGCGACCAGTTGCCTGGTCTGCGCCTGCAGATCAACGCCGGCGGCGGCAGCTTCAAGAGCCAGTTCAAGAAGGCCGACAAGAGCGGTGCGCTGCATGCACTGATCCTGGGTGACGACGAACTGGCCCAACAAGTGGTAGGTTTCAAACCCCTGCGTGGCCAGGGCGAACAACAAAGCATTGCCTGGGATGCGCTTGCTGCACACCTGGCCACCTGCGTCGTGCAGGGTTGAAGCTGTCAAAACAGCCGATTTAGCGATTAAGGAGTATTGGGGTGTCGAGTACCGAAGATGAACAGCTGGCGGATTTGAAGGACTGGTGGAGCCGCAACGGCAAGCCGCTGGTCACTGGCGGCCTGTTGGCGCTGGTCATCGTATTCGGCTGGCAGGCGTTCCAGAAATACCAGAGCAACCAGGCGCAAGGCGCCTCGATGCTTTATCAGCAATTGCTGGAAACCACCCTGACCCCGGACGGCAAGCCTGATGCTGCCCGCGTGGCGGACCTGGCCGGCAAGCTCAACAGTGAGTACGGCGGCACCGCCTACGCGCAGTACGGCCGCCTGTTCGTAGCCAAGGTTGCCGTAGACAGCGGCAAGCTGGACGACGCGGTCATCGAGCTCAAAGGTATTGTCGACAAGCCCGCCAACTCGACCCTGGGCGAAGTGGCGCGTCAGCGTCTGGCGCAGGTGCTGGCGGCGCAGAACAAGACCGAAGAGGCGTTGAAGCTGCTCGACGGCGATGCCGACAAGGCGTTCCTGGCGACCCGCGAAGAACTCAAGGGCGACCTGCTGGTACAACTGGGTCGTGCTGATGAGGCCCATGCGGCCTACCAAAAAGCCAAGGCTGCGCTGTCGGACGAAGCCGCAGTCGGTGGCCTGCAAATCAAGCTGGACGACCTGGCCAAAGGGGATGCGTGACGTGATCCGTTGGAAACATGCAGCATTGCTGGCTCTGGCCATTCTGGCCGCGGGTTGCAGCAGTAACAGCAAGAAAGAACTGCCGCCGGCCGAACTGACCGACTTCAAAGAAGAAGTCGTGCTGCAGAAGCAATGGAGCCGCTCCATCGGCGACGGCCAGGGCGAAACCTACAACATGCTGGTGCCGGCCATCGATGGCGACACCATCTATGCCGGTGACGTCACGGGCGTGGTGATGGCGATGGATCGCCTGAACGGCGACGTCAAATGGGAAAAAGATCTCGAACTGCCGGTATCCGGCGCCGTTGGCGTGGGTTACGGGCTGGTCATGATCGGTACGCTCAAGGGCGAGGTCGTTGCCCTGGATGCCAGTAACGGTGAGGAGAAGTGGCGCGCCCGCGTGTCCAGCGAAGTACTCGCACCGCCTGCCTCCAACGGTGATGTGGTCGTGGTCCAGACCCAGGATGACCGTCTGATCGGCCTGGATGCTGCAACCGGCAACCAGCGCTGGTTGTACGACAGTACTCCTGCGGTCCTGACCCTGCGTGGCACCAGCGCACCGATCGTCACCAACCGCCTCGCGGTGGCCGGGCTGTCGACCGGTAAAGTGGTTGCCCTGGACATTTCCAACGGCGTGCCGGTGTGGGAGCAACGTGTTGCCGTTCCACAAGGTCGTTCGGAGCTGGAGCGCGTGGTCGACATCGATGGCGGCCTGCTGCTGTCCGGCGGCACGATCTACGTCGCCAGCTACCAGGGTCGCGTTGCGGCGCTGGACCTGGAAAGCGGTCGTCCGTTGTGGCAGCGCGATGCGTCCAGCTACGCCGGTGTCGCCCAGGGTTTCGGCAGCGTCTACGTAAGCCTGTCCTCGGGCACGGTTGAAGGCGTCGACGAGCGCTCCACCACCGCACTGTGGAGCAACGATTCCCTGGCCCGTCGTCAACTGTCGGCCCCGGAAGTGTTCTCCAGCTACGTTGCAGTCGGTGACCTGGAAGGTTACCTGCACCTGCTGAGCCAGGTGGACGGTCGTTTCGTCGGCCGCGAGCGCATCGACAGCGACGGCCTGCGTGCCCGTCCGCTGGTGGCAGGCAACATGATTTATGTGTATGGCAACAGCGGCAAACTGGAAGCCCTGACCATCAAGTAAGACTATGCTTGGGGCTAGATCTCAAGCGGCCTGTCCTTTGTGGGAGCGGGCTTGCGCGCGAATACGGTGTATCACAAGAGAATTTGTTGACTGACGCACCGCATTCGCGAGCAGGCCCGCTCTCACAGGACTGCCTCCGAGCACCAGCCGCTGCCTCGCAGCGGCTTTTGTATTTTCTGAAATAACGAAGTGGAGAGCCGCATGGTTCCCGTAATCGCCCTGGTGGGCCGACCGAACGTCGGCAAGTCCACCTTGTTCAATCGCCTGACCAGGACTCGCGACGCCATCGTCGGCGACTTGTCCGGTCTGACCCGTGATCGCCAATACGGTGAGGCCAAGTGGCAAGGGCGTACCTACATTCTGATCGACACCGGCGGCATCTCCGGCGACGAACATGGCATGGACGAAAAAATGGCCGAGCAGTCGCTGCTCGCCATCGAAGAAGCGGATGTGGTGCTGTTCCTGGTAGACGCCAAGGCCGGTTTCACCGCCGCCGACCAGATGATCGCCGAGCATTTGCGCAAGCGTAACAAACGCTCCCATGTGGTCGCCAACAAGGTCGACAACATCGATCCGGACATGGCTCGCGCCGAGTTCGCGCCGTTGGGCATGGGCCAGGCGATCCCGATTGCCGGTGCCCACGGTCGCGGCATCAGCCAGTTGCTGGAAGTCGCCCTGGCTGACTTCCCGAAAGATGACGATGAGCCCGAAGAAGGCGAAGAAGAAATCGTCGCCGAAGGCGAGGAGGCCAAGCGCATTCCGGGCCCGAGTGAAAAAGACGGGATCAAGATCGCGATCATCGGCCGTCCGAACGTGGGCAAGTCGACGCTGGTCAACCGCATGCTCGGCGAAGACCGGGTCATCGTGTACGACCAGCCCGGCACCACCCGCGACAGTATCTACATCCCGTTCGAGCGCAACGAAGAGAAGTACACGCTGATTGACACCGCCGGTGTGCGCAAGCGCGGCAAGATCCACGAGGAGGTCGAGAAGTTCTCCGTGGTCAAGACCCTGCAGGCCATCAAGGACGCCAACGTGGTGATCTTTGTGATGGATGCACGGGAAGGCGTAGTCGATCACGACCTGAACCTGCTGGGCTTTGCCCTCGAAGCCGGTCGTGCGCTGGTCATCGCGATCAACAAGTGGGATGGCATGACGCCGAGCGAGCGTGATTACGTGAAGGTCGAATTGCAGCGTCGGCTGTTCTTCGTCGACTTCGCTGACATCCACTTCATCTCGGCGCTGCACGGTACGGGCGTGGGTAACCTCTACGCGTCGGTGCAGAATTCGTTCAAGTCGGCGGTGACCCGCTGGCCAACCAACCGCCTGACCCAGATCCTGGAAGATGCCGTTGGCGAGCACGCGCCACCGATGGTCAACAACCGCCGGATCAAGCTGCGCTACGCTCACCTGGGCGGCGCCAACCCGCCGATCATCGTGATCCACGGCAACCAGATCGAGAAGGTGCCCAAGTCGTACGTCCGTTACCTGGAAAACACCTATCGCCGTGTCCTGAAGCTGGTCGGTACGCCGATCCGCATCGAGTTCAAGGGCGGCGAGAACCCGTACGAAGGCAACAAGAACACGCTCACCGACCGCCAGGTCAACAAGAAGCGCCGCTTGATGTCGCACCACAAGAAGGCCGACAAGAAGCGTCGCGACAAGCGCTGAGCGAAAGTCAGCGCCGATCACCTGTGGGAGCGTGCCTGCTCGCGAAGCGTCGGGACAGCAACCTTGATGCAAGCTGATCCACCGCTATCGCGAGCAGGCTCGCTCCCACAGGGGGAAGTCGTCAGCATGAAAAAGGGTGCCCACCGCGGCACTCTTTTTCATGCCCGGCGATTGGGCTATTCTCGACCTCTCCCGCGCCGTGCCAGAGCCGGGCGCAGACGCAGAGAACCCCTGATGATCACCAGCAAGCTGCCGAATGTCGGCATCACCATTTTCACCCAGATGTCCCAGCTCGCCGCGCAGACCGGCGCGCTCAACCTGTCCCAGGGGTTTCCCGATTTCGATGGTCCGCAGGCCCTGCGCGATGCGGTTGGCCGGCATATCGCCCAAGGTCATAACCAGTATTCACCCATGACCGGGTTGCCGGCCCTGCGTCAGCAGATTGCGGCGAAGATCGCCCGCAGTTATGGCGCCAATGTCGACGCCGATCAGGAAGTCACCGTGACCCCCGGTGCGACCCAGGCGATTTTCTGCGCCATCGCAGCGGTGGTTCAGAGCGGCGATGAAGTGATCGTGTTCGACCCTTGCTATGACAGCTACGAACCCTCTGTCCAATTGGCCGGTGGGCGTTGCGTGCACGTCCAGCTGGGACTGGATGACTTTGCCATCGATTTCCAGAAGCTCGGCGAAGCTCTGAGCCCGCGTACGCGGATGATCATTCTCAACACGCCCCACAACCCCAGCGGCGCCTTGATCAGTCGCGCCGAGCTGGATCAATTGGCGGCGTTGATCCGTGATCGCGATATCTACCTGATCAGCGATGAGGTCTATGAACACCTGGTGTTCGACGATGTGCCCCATGCCAGCGTGCTCGCCCATGAGGAACTGTACCGTCGCGCCTTCGTGGTCAGTTCGTTCGGCAAGACCTACCACGTCACTGGCTGGAAAACCGGCTACGTCGTAGCGCCACCGGCCCTGACGGCGGAGTTGCGCAAGGTCCATCAGTACGTCAGCTTCTGTGGCGTGACGCCGCTGCAATACGCCCTGGCCGACTACATGGCCGAGCATCCCGAACATGTGGAAGAGTTGCCGGATTTCTACCAGGCCAAGCGCGACCTGTTCTGCGATCTGCTGGCCCCGTCGCGGTTCAGCTTCAAGCGCGTGACCGGTACCTATTTCCAGTTGGTGGATTATTCGCATATCCGCCCGGACCTGAACGATGTCGACATGGCGGTCTGGATGACCCGTGAGCACGGCGTGGCGACGATTCCGGTGTCGGTGTTCTACCAGACCCCACCCGAAGGCCAGCGCCTGGTGCGCCTGTGCTTTGCCAAACGCGAGGAGACGCTGCGCGAAGCAGCGGAAAAACTATGCGTGATCTGAGCGCGTTGCCAAACCTCAACATCGCCCTGATCCAGACCACCCTGACCTGGCATGACCGCCAGGCCAACCTGGAGCATTTCGAAGGCCTGCTGGAGCAGGCGCGGGGTGCTGATCTGGTCATCCTGCCGGAAATGTTCACCACCGGGTTTTCCATGGAATCGCAAACCCTGGCGGAGCCGGAACACGGGCTTACCAGCGTATGGATGCGGACCCAGGCGGCAAGGCTGGATGCGGTGATCACCGGCAGCGTGATTGTCCAGGCCGCTGACGGCAGCCATCGCAATCGCCTGCTCTGGGTGCGACCGGACGGCGAGGTGCTGCACTACGACAAGCGCCATCTGTTTCGCATGGCCGGCGAACACGATCACTACACGCCGGGCGAACGCCAGGTGCTGTTCGAGCTCAAGGGGTGGCGGGTCCGTCCGTTGATTTGCTACGACCTGCGTTTCCCGGCCTGGAGCCGCGACGCCGACGACACCGATCTGTTGCTGTACACCGCCAACTGGCCGGGGGCCCGGCGCCAGCACTGGAACCGCCTGCTGCCCGCCCGCGCCATCGAGAACCTGTGCTACGTGGCGGCAGTGAACCGCATCGGCACCGACGGCAAGGGCTTTGCCTATACCGGCGACAGTCAGGTGCTGGACTTCCAGGGCGAAACCTTGCTCAGCGCAGGGGAGGCTGATGGTGTGTTCATGGTGAGTTTGAATGCAGCGGACCTGGCGGCGTATCGCACGCGGTTTCCGGCGAACCTGGATGCCGACCGTTTCGAATTCATCTGATTGAAACGATTCAGCCCTTAAGAAGCGCTGTTGCGTGCCGATAACGGGTCAGCCAAGGAGGAGTCCACATGACCACGATCAGCGCAACTACCGTAAATCCTTACCCGCTCTCGGCCTCAAAGGCCCGGATCGGCGGGGCGGCCGAAGAAACGACGGCCACTTCGCCGGCATCGACCGATGCGGGTGATGAGAAGGAACAATCACTGAAAGTCGATACCAGCGGCGCCAACATCGCCGGGGCGCCTGCCGCCGGTGGTGTGGATACCGTCGAGCAGTTGAAGAAGCAGATCGAGCAGGCCGAAAAGCTGTTGGCCCAGCAGCAGGCCGAACTGGTCCGTGTGCAAAAGAGCCAGGCCAGCGAAGAGCAGAAGATCCAGCAAGCGATGGCCATCCAGACCCAGATCATGGGCACCCAGGCCGCTTTGCAGAGCCTGCGGGCCTCGTTGTTGCAGGCCATGGCCGGTTCTGTCGACACCCATGCCTGAGTTTTTGGTTGTTTGATCATTCCCACGCTCCGCGTGGGAACGAGGCCCCAGGGTTCACACCCCGGGGCCTTTTTGCATTGCAGCCGCGAATCAGGCCGCCTTGGCCTCAGGCTGGCTCAGCGAGCGGTTCAGTGCGCTGAACAGAGCCTTGAAGCTGGCGGTGGTGATGTTTTCATCGATGCCCACGCCGTGCACCGCACGTTCACCGTTGACCCGCAGTTCGATGTACGCCGCGGCCTTGGCGTTGGTGCCGGCGCCGATGGCGTGTTCGTTGTAGTCCATGATCTCCACGGGGATCGGCAGGCCGGCCACCAGTGCCTCCAGCGCGCCGTTGCCCTTGCCGCGCCAGTGCAGGTTGGTTTCGCCCTGGCCCTTGCTGGCGACTTCCACTTCCACGGCGCTGTTGCCGTTCTCTTCCTGCAGGCGATGGCTGACCAGCGCGTACGGGGTGTTGGCTTGCAGGTATTCGCGCTGCAGCAGGCTGTGGATCTGCTGGGCGGTCATCTCGAGGCCGAGACGGTCGGTCTCGCGCTGAACCACCTGGCTGAATTCGATCTGCATGCGACGCGGCAGGCTGATGCCGTACTCCTGTTCCAGCAGGTAGGCGATGCCGCCCTTGCCCGACTGGCTGTTGACGCGAATCACTGCTTCGTAGCTGCGACCGATGTCGGCCGGGTCGATCGGCAGGTATGGCACTTCCCACAGCGTGTCGGATTTCTGCTGGGCAAAGCCCTTGCGAATGGCATCCTGGTGCGAGCCGGAGAACGCGGTGTGAACCAGGTCGCCGACATAGGGGTGGCGCGGGTGCACCGGAATCTGGTTGCACTCTTCGACCACTTTGCGCACGCCGTCGATGTCGGAGAAATCCAGCTCAGGGTGGATGCCCTGGGTGTAGAGGTTCAGCGCCACGGTCACCAGGTCGACGTTGCCGGTGCGCTCGCCGTTACCGAACAGGCAGCCTTCGACACGGTCGGCGCCGGCCATGAGGCCCAGCTCGGTGGCGGCTACGCCGGTACCACGGTCGTTGTGGGTGTGCAGGCTGATGAGCACGCTGTCACGACGGGTGATGTTGCGGTGGAACCACTCGATCTGGTCCGCGTAGACGTTCGGGGTGGCGACTTCCACGGTGGCGGGCAGGTTGAGGATCACCTTGTGCTCGGGTGTCGGGTTCCAGACTTCGATCACCGCGTCACAGACCTCCTTGGCGAACTCCAGCTCAGTGGCGCTGAACGTCTCTGGCGAGTATTCGAACTGCCACTGGGTTTCCGGCTGTTGGGCGGCGTATTTGACGAACAGCTTGGCCGCATTCACTGCGATTTCCTTCACGCCTTCCTTGTCCTGATTGAACACGATGCGGCGGAACGACGGGCAGGTGGCGTTGTACAGGTGGACAATGGCTTTCTTCGCGCCGCGCAGGGATTCGAAGGTGCGGGCGATCAGGTCTTCACGGGCCTGGGTCAGCACCTGGATGGTGGTGTCGTCCGGGATGTGGCCTTCTTCGATGAGGGTGCGCACGAAGTCGAAGTCAGTCTGCGAGGCGGCCGGGAACGACGCTTCGATTTCCTTGACGCCCACGGCGACCAGGGTTTTCCAGAAGCGCAGTTTCTTGACCGCGTCCATCGGCTCGATCAGCGACTGGTTGCCATCGCGCAGGTCGGAGCTGCACCAGATCGGCGCGGCGGTGATGGTCTTCGACGGCCAGGTACGATCCGGCAGGTTGATGGTCGGGAAGGCGCGGTATTTGGAAGACGGGTCTTTGAGCATGCTCATGGGCGGAATCCTTATTGTCTTGGCCGGAAAAAGGCGGCCTGCCGGTGGTTCGAACGGGGGTGGCTCTGCAGCCTGGACGGGGTGCCGCGATTCAGCCCGGCAGTCGTGCGCTGACGAGGCACAGGCTGCGGTGCTGGCGAAGCTGAATGAGGGTGTGAGAGGTTTTCATGCCCTCAACCCTAACCGGGTGGGGGGAGGATCGCAAGCAGTCGGAAAAAATTGAGATAAGTTCTGCTTTATCGAAGGTTTTCGAGATTTTATTGCGATATTTTGTGGGGATTGTCGGTTTATTGCGTTGAAGTTTGTCGCTTGGCAATCTCTGGAACAGGGGTGCATGTGCCGGCCTCATCGCGAGCAAGCTCGGCTCCCACAGGATATTCGACGCTTTCGAAATGGCGCAGTACCTGTGGGAGCCGAGCTCGCTCGCGATGAGGCCAGTAGGCTCACCACAAAAAACTCAGGGCTCGAACGCCCCGATGAAAATCGCCGGATCCACCCGCGCATCGTTCAGGCTGATGTTCCAATGCATGTGCGGTCCGGTTGCTCGACCTGTAGAGCCAACCTTGCCCACCACCGCGCCCCGGGCCAGTTGCTGGCCGACCTTCACGTCGATCTTCGACATGTGGCAGAACATGCTGATGAAGCCCTGGCCATGGTCGACGAACACGGTGTTGCCGTTGAAGAAGTAATTGCCGGTGAGGATCACCTTGCCGGCCGCCGGCGTCTTGATCGGCGTGCCGGCGGGCACGGCGAAGTCCAGGCCGGCGTGGGGGTTGCGTTCTTCGCCGTTGAAGAATCGACGTACGCCAAACCGGCTCGACAGCGGACCGCTGACCGGTTTGTCCAACAGCAGGTTACTGGGGATGTTCGGGCTGAAGCTGCGGTAGGCCTTCAACTGCACGGCCAGCTCGGCGTTGATGCGCTTGAGGTCCGCGGGGTTCGGGTTGACCTGGCGTTTGTTCTTCAGGGTGATGCGCTGCTCGGGGTACTTTTTATAGCCGACCACGAACGGCTGGGTGCCGCCGCCGCTGCTGATCTGCTGGGTGCCCGGCTGGACGGTCAGCGGGATGCCGACAATAGCCAGCCAGTTGTTCTGTTCCTTGACCACGAGCACCGGCTTGCCTTGGTAAGTGGCTTTCGGCGCCTTGGCCGCGCTGCCCAGGTCGACCACGGCCACGCCACCCGGAACCGGTTTGTTCAGCAGGCGGGTGATGTAACTGTCGGCGTGGGCGTTGAGAGTCAGGCACAGCAAAAGCAGGGGAGCTAGAAGTCGCGGCATGGATCAATCCAGTAGAGAAAGGGTGACCGGTGTCAGGTGATTGTCTTCGACTCGTACCAGCAGCTCGCCTTCGCCGAGTCGGGCCGTCAGGCGCTGGCCGGTCCGGGTCTGTTCGGCACTGCGGATCGCATGACCGCGTTCATCCAGCAGAATGCTGTAGCCGCGGCCGAGGGTCGCCAGGGGGCTGACGATGTGCAGCGTTTGCATCTGGTTGTGCAATTGCACGCGTCGCGCTTTCAAGCCTTCGCGCATGGCCCGAGGCAGGCGTTCGGCCAGGCTGTCAAGGCGCTGGCGCAGCAGCGCCAGGTGGCGGCCTGGATGTTGTCCGGCCAGGCGCGTTTCCAGGCGGATCAGACGCTCGTGACGGGTATTGAGGCTGCGTTCGAAGGCCCGGCGCAGGCGCATGTCCAGATCGTCCAGGCGCTGGGCCTGTTGGCGCAGGCGTTCGCCGGGGTGACGCAGTCGTCGGGTCAGGCCTTCGAGGCGCAGTTGGTCGCGCATCAGACGGTCACGCATACGCATCACCAACCGCCGATGCAGGCTTTCGACCCGGCGTACCAGATCGCTCGCGTCCGGCGCCAGCAGTTCTGCTGCGGCGGACGGGGTCGGGGCGCGCACGTCGGCGACGAAATCGCTGATGGAAACGTCGGTTTCATGGCCGACGGCGCTGACGATCGGCGTCACGCAGGCATCCACGGCCCGGGCCACGGCTTCTTCGTTGAAACACCATAGGTCTTCCAGGGAACCGCCGCCTCGGGCCAGGATCAGCGCATCGAAACCCCGGGCGTCCGCCAGCTTCAGGGCGCGGACGATCTGCGCGGTGGCTTCGCGGCCCTGCACGGCGGTAGGGATCAGTGTCAGGGCAACTTGCGGCGCACGGCGACGGAACACGCTGATGATGTCGCGGATCACCGCGCCGGTGGGCGAACTGATGATGCCGATACGTTGCGGGTGCGCGGGCAGAGGCACCTTGCGCTCGGCGCTGAACAGGCCTTCGGCGCTGAGTTTTTCCTTCAGGGCATCGAAGGCCAGGCGCAGGGCGCCATCGCCGGCCGGCTCCACGGTGTCGAGAATCAGTTGATAATCGCCACGGCCCTCGAACAGCGAAACCTTGCCGCGTACCTTGACCGCCAATCCGTCCTTCAAGGCCTGGCGCACCCGCGCGGCGTTCTGCCGGAACAGTGCGCAACGCACCTGGGCGCCGCTGTCCTTGAGGGTGAAATACACGTGGCCGGAGGCGGGGCGGGCGAGGTTGGAGATTTCGCCCTCGACCCAGATGTTGCTGAACACGTCCTCGAGCAACACTCGCGCGCGGCCGTTGAGCTGGCTGACAGTCAGGACCTCGCGGTCCAGGCCCAGGCGGGCAAAGGGATCTTTAATCATGGGCGGCATGATAAGGGCATTTGCCGCTTAATCTCCATGTGTAGAAACAATTGGACCGGGTTGCTTTCATCGCGAGCGGGCTCACAATGACCGCATGGAACCCTGTGGCAAGTGACCTGACTGGTGCCTGCCAGCGGCCTCGCGCTGATCGGGCGCTGCCTGAGTCCTTGACCTTGTTTGGCCAGGGATTAAGCTGCCGGCCTCCATTTTTATCCTGTGGAGCAAAGCTTGCTCTCACAAAGAAACGCCAGGCCTTGCCATGAACTCCCAAAGCATCATCGTCCCGAAAATTTCCACCTTGCCGGTCCATGAGCCTCGGGCCCGGGCGATCGTGCGCTGGCTGGTGCGCAAGAACATTGTCGAGGAACAGTTGACCACCTGTGGGCGCACCGGCAATCGCATGGCCCACGCCATCGCCCCTGGCGCCCGCGCCGTGGTCCTGCGTCCCGATGCCTTGCCGTTCGACGAGCCGGTCAACGGCCTGGAGATCATCACCAAGCGCTGCATCTATACCCCGGCCAAGGGCTTTCTCGAGGAAGCGGGTTGCGCAGAATGCCGCCGGGAAATCGGCGAGGCGCTGTTCGAAAGCCTGGAGGACTGGATGCCTAACCGTACCGACAACTTCACCTGCCCCGAATGCAGGCATGAAGATGACATCAACGGCTTCCTGTTCCTGCAGCCCTGCGGCTTCTCCAACCTGGGGTTCATCTTCAACAACTGGCTGGAGGCGGGGTTCAAGCAGGACTTCCTCGACGAATTCGCCGATTGGCTGGATCAGCCAGTGAGTTGGGTGCAGGTGGAGTTGTAGGTAGGCACACTGGAGACTGCTTTTGTGGCGAGGGGATTTATCCCCGCTGGGGCGCGAAGCGGCCCTAAACCCAGGCTGTGCGGTACATCAGGCATATGAGTCGACCACCTTGGGACTGCTGCGCAGTCCAGCGGGGATAAATCCCCTCGCCACAGGGGGGCGGTGTACCGCCGCAGTGGAGCGATCAGCCCCGTCAATCACCCCGCCAATAATAGGCAGAGTTTTACATTGAGCCAGACGGTGTGCATGAGTATAATGGCGCGCTTCCATTTTTCCCGCTCGGGAGCCCCCGCGATGCTGCGTATCAGCCAAGAAGCTCTGACCTTCGACGACATTCTCCTAGTGCCTGGTTATTCCGAGGTGCTGCCTAACGAAGTCAGCCTCAAAACCCGTCTTACCCGTGGCATCGAACTGAATATCCCGTTGGTTTCCGCTGCCATGGACACCGTGACCGAAGCCCGTCTGGCCATTGCCATGGCCCAGGAAGGCGGTATCGGTATCATCCACAAGAACATGACCATCGAACAGCAGGCCGCCGAAGTGCGCAAGGTCAAGCGGTTCGAGGCTGGCGTGGTCAAGGACCCGATCACCATCGAGGCCGATGCCACGGTGCGCGATCTGTTCGAACTGACCCGCATGCACAACATCTCCGGCGTTCCGGTGCTGCACGATGGCGACCTGGTCGGCATCGTCACCTCCCGCGACGTGCGTTTCGAGAACCGCCTGGATGCCACCGTCCGTCAAGTGATGACGCCTAAAGAGCGCCTGGTCACCGTCAAGGAAGGCACCAGCAAGGACGAAGTCCGCGAATTGCTGCACAAGCACCGCATCGAGCGCGTGCTGATCGTCGACGACAAATTCGCCCTCAAGGGCATGATGACCGTCAACGACATCGAAAAAGCCAAGGCCTACCCGCTGGCCAGCAAGGACGACCAGGGTCGTCTGCGCGTCGGTGCCGCGGTCGGTACCGGCAAGGACACCGGTGATCGCGTCGCCGCGCTGGTCAATGCCGGCGTCGACGTGGTGGTGGTCGACACCGCCCACGGCCATTCCAAGGGCGTGATCGACCGCGTTCGCTGGGTCAAGCAGAACTTCCCTGAAGTGCAGGTGATTGGCGGCAACATCGCCACCGGCGCTGCCGCCAAGGCCCTGGCCGAAGCTGGCGCCGACGCGGTCAAGGTCGGTATCGGCCCTGGCTCGATCTGCACCACCCGGATCGTCGCCGGTGTCGGCGTGCCGCAGATCAGCGCCATCGCCAACGTCGCCGCCGCCCTTGAAGGCACTGGCGTACCGTTGATCGCCGACGGCGGCATCCGTTTCTCCGGTGACCTGTCCAAGGCCATCGTGGCCGGTGCTTCTGCCGTGATGATGGGCTCGATGTTCGCCGGTACCGAAGAAGCACCGGGCGAGATCGAACTGTTCCAGGGGCGTAGCTACAAGGCTTACCGTGGCATGGGTTCGCTGGGCGCCATGTCCCAGGCCCAGGGCTCTTCCGACCGCTACTTCCAGGACTCCTCCGCGGGTGCCGAGAAGCTGGTACCGGAAGGCATCGAAGGTCGTGTGCCGTACAAAGGCACCCTGACCGCGATCATCCATCAGCTGATGGGTGGCCTGCGTTCCTCGATGGGCTACACCGGCAGCGCCAACATCGAAGAGATGCGCACCAAGCCGGAGTTCGTGCGCATCACCGGCGCTGGCATGGCCGAGTCCCATGTCCACGACGTACAGATCACCAAGGAAGCGCCGAACTACCGCGTAGGTTAAGGCTTCCAGCAAAACGTTAATCACCGGGGCTGTTCATTCAGCCCCGAGTTGTTTCTGATTCACTACATGAGAATGAGTCATGGCCCTCGACATTCACGCTCACCGCATCCTGATCCTCGACTTCGGTTCCCAGTACACCCAGCTGATTGCCCGCCGCGTGCGTGAAATCGGCGTGTACTGCGAATTGCACCCGTTCGACATGGATGACGAAGCGATTCGCGAGTTCGCTCCCAAAGGCGTCATCCTCGCCGGCGGTCCCGAGTCCGTGCACGAAGCCGACAGCCCGCGCTGCCCGCAAGCGGTGTTCGACCTGGGCGTACCGGTCTTCGGCATCTGCTACGGCATGCAGACCATGGCCGAGCAGCTCGGCGGCAAGGTGGAAGGCTCCGACCTGCGTGAGTTCGGTTATGCCCGTGTTGACGTGGTCGGCAAGAGCCGCCTGCTGGATGGCATCGAAGACCATGTCGACGCCGATGGCCTGTTCGGCCTGGACGTGTGGATGAGCCACGGTGACAAGGTCACCAAGATGCCGGAAGACTTCCACATCCTCGCCAGCACCCCGAGCTGCCCGATTGCCGGCATGTTCAGCGACGAGCGTCGTTACTACGGCGTGCAGTTCCACCCGGAAGTGACCCACACCAAGCAGGGCGGCCGCATCCTGTCGCGCTTCATCCTCGACATCTGCGAGTGCGAAGCTCTGTGGACACCGTCGAAAATCGCTGAAGACGCCATCGCCCAGGTGCGCGCCCAGGTCGGTACCGACAACGTGCTGCTGGGCTTGTCCGGCGGCGTCGACTCGTCGGTGGTCGCTGCGCTGCTGCACAAGGCCATTGGTGATCAACTGACCTGCGTCTTCGTCGACAACGGCTTGCTGCGCCTGCACGAAGGCGAGCAAGTGATGGCCATGTTCGCCGAGAACATGGGCGTCAAGGTGATCCGCGCCAACGCCGAAGAGCAGTTCCTGACCAACCTGGCCGGCGAGTCCGACCCGGAGAAGAAGCGCAAGATCATCGGTCGTACCTTCATCGACGTGTTCGATGCCGAATCCTGCAAGCTCGACAACATCAAGTACCTGGCCCAGGGCACCATCTATCCCGACGTGATCGAGTCGGCCGGCGCCAAGAGTGGCAAGGCCCACGTGATCAAGTCTCACCACAATGTCGGTGGCCTGCCGGAAGAAATGAACCTCAAGCTGGTCGAGCCGCTGCGCGAGCTGTTCAAGGACGAGGTCCGTCGCCTCGGCCTGGAACTGGGCCTGCCTTACGATATGGTCTACCGCCACCCATTCCCAGGCCCGGGCCTGGGCGTGCGGATCCTCGGTGAAGTGAAGAAGGAATACGCCGACCTGCTGCGTCGCGCCGACCACATCTTCATCGAAGAACTGCGCAAGGCCGACTGGTACCACAAGGTCAGCCAGGCGTTCGTGGTGTTCCAACCGGTGAAATCCGTCGGCGTGGTCGGCGATGGCCGTCGCTACGCCTGGGTCGTGGCCCTGCGTGCGGTGGAAACCATCGACTTCATGACCGCTCGCTGGGCACACCTGCCGTACGAGTTGCTGGAAACCGTTTCCGGCCGCATCATCAACGAAATCGACGGCATCTCCCGCGTCACTTACGACGTGTCGAGCAAGCCGCCGGCGACGATTGAGTGGGAGTGACGGAACGTCCCTAGGAGATACCATCTCCTACTGTCCCGGAATCGACGCAAGGTCGATTCAGTAGTCGGGGAGGGAAGAGCGCTTGTACAGGCCCTTCGCTTCCCGAACTCCGACGAACTCGGGTTCGTTGGTAAATAATCGTTTTTTTGCGCATCCTTTATTTTCTAATTGTTTTTGTTCGATCGTAACCATTAGCTGACAAGATCAGGCATGCCGCATCATTTTTGAGTACCTGAAAATCGTCTTGTCCAAAGAGAGGGCAGCGGGGGAAGCTGATGATGCTGTGATCGATCAACATCGCCCCGAAAAGCCCGCTGGACGCTGAGGCTGTTTGGATAGCCTTCCCCGGACTTTAGATGCCAGAGGAACTGGGATCGGATCAAGTCCGTATCGAACGGCGTTACTCCTTGTCAGGCGCAAATACTGTCCCCAATTGTTCATTTGGGTCAGTAAACAAAAAAACCGTGTGAACCTACATTTACACGGTTTTTTTTCATTTCAGCGCCGCGCCACATCCGAGAAATAGAACTTGTCGAGGGTATGCCGCGATTCGGTGTATTCGAACTGCCGGCCGTCCTGGAGAAAGGTCTGGTTGCTGACCACGATGACATGGCTTTGGCCGTCGAGGTCGAGGTGTTGCTGGTCGTCATTGCTGCACCGGACGGCTTCGATGGTGCGCTGGGCATAGGCGATCTGCAGTTGCAGGGTCTGTTCGATGTAGGCATAGATCGATCGCTCGGCGATCTCGCGGGTCAGGTCGGGGATCACGTCGCTGACGAAATGGTTGATGTCCAGGATCACCCGTTTGCCGTCGATTCTTCGCACGCGCTTGATGCGCGTCACCTGGCTGCCGGCGGGGGCCTTGATGTGTTCGAGCAATGCACCTTCCAGCGGCAGTTGGCTGAACTCGACCACTTCAGTGCGGACGTCATCGCCCAGGCGCGGGTACGTCTCCTGGAAGCTGACAATGCCGCCGAGCTGGAATTCGATAGGGGAGGTTGACAGTACAAAGGTGCCCTTGCCATGGATCTTCTGGGCGAAACCGCGCTCCTGAAGCTGTTCGATCGCCTTGCGCACGGTGCCTCGACTGGCTTGGTAGCTGTCCATCAATTCGGTTTCGGAAGGCAGGCGGGCGCCACGCTCCAAGCGTTCGGTGGTGATGCTGGCGAGCAGGTCGCTGTAGATCCGGTTGTATTTACTCATGGAAATGGCTCTGTAACGCGCGGTACACCGGGGGCGGAACCTTAAGGGGGAAGTGGGGGGCTTGTCCAATCCACTGTGGTTTTTGAAGCAAGGAGCGTAGGGCGTTTCGCGATGATAGTGGAATGCTGCAATAAAAAACTACAACTCGTCTGTACGAGTTGTTGCTTTAACTCGTACAGACGAGTATTTTTCCTTCCGTGTGTTGTCGACTCCCAATAACAAAAACGACGCGGAAGAAAAAAGCATGAGCCACGATTACCCCAGAATCGCCAGCGAGCTGCTGCAAAGCCTCGGCGGCGTCGGCAACATCGAGCAGGCAGCCCATTGCGTGACGCGCCTGCGGCTATCCCTCAAGGATGCATCACAGGTGGACAGTGCAACACTGAACCAGGTCGACCTGGTCAAGGGCTCGTTTTTCACTGGCGGACTGTTCCAGGTGGTCATCGGGCCGGGCGAAGTGGAAAAGGTCTATGCCGCCTTGCGCGAGTTGACCGGCCTGGCGGCCGCGACCATCGCCGACGTCAAGCGCAAGGGCGCACAGAAAGGCAATGGCATGCAGCGTCTGGTGCGGGTCCTTTCCGATGTGTTCATGCCGATCCTGCCCGCGCTGGTAATCGCCGGCCTGTTGATGGGCGTCAACAACCTGCTGGGCGCCAAGGGCATGTTCATTGCCGACCAGACGTTGCTCGACGCATACCCGAACCTGGACGGTGTCTGGAGCCTGATCAACCTGATGGCCAACACCTCTTTCGTTTTTCTTCCGGCGTTGGTGGGCTGGTCGGCGGCCAAGCGTTTTGGCGGCAGTGAGATCCTGGGTATCGTGCTCGGGCTGATGCTGGTCCACCCGGATCTGCTCAATGCCTGGAACTACGGCAAGGCCGTGGCGGGGCTGGATGGCCAGAGCCTGCCGTACTTCGATATCTTCGGTTGGTTCCGAATCGAAAAAGTCGGTTACCAGGGACAGATCCTGCCGATCCTGTTGGCGGCCTATGTCATGAGCGTGATCGAGCAATGGTTGCGTGCCAGGGTGCCCAACGCCATCCAGTTGCTGGTCGTGCCGATCACCACCATCGTCGTCACTGGCGTGCTGGCGCTGGCGATCATTGGCCCGGTCACCCGGCACCTGGGAATCCTGATCACCGAAGGCATGGTGGCGTTGTTCGATCTCGCGCCGGTGATTGGCGGGGCTATCTTCGGCCTGTTGTACGCGCCGCTGGTGGTCACCGGCATGCATCACATGTTCCTGGCGGTGGATCTCCAACTGATCTCGACCCAGGGCGGGACCTTCATCTGGCCGATGATCGTCATGTCCAACCTTGCCCAGGGTAGCGCGGCGCTGGCGGTGTTCTACATGACCCGCAATGCCCGGGACAAGAGCATGGCCTCTACCTCGGCGATTTCCGCCTATTTCGGCATCACGGAACCGGCGATGTTCGGCGTCAACCTACGCTACAAGTTTCCCTTCTACTGCGCCCTGGCGGGCTCGGCCCTGGGCTGCATCTTCCTGTCGCTGAACAAGATCAAGGCTTCGGCCATCGGCGTGGGTGGTCTGCCGGGTTTCATTTCCATCGTTCCCGACTATATACCGATGTTCGTGATCGGCATGGTCATCGCCATGACCGTGCCCTTTGCGCTGACCTGCGGGTTGAGCATGAAGATCGTCCGCCCCGGCTATCGCGTCGCCTGACACCCGGCTTGTCCACGATGGGCCATGGGCCCGCACTGAAGGAATCGCGTCATGCAAGACTGGCAACGCTCGGTGATCTACCAGATTTATCCGAAGAGTTTCTACAGCCACGGCGGTCAGGCGACCGGTGATTTGCTGGGGGTCGTGGACAAGCTCGATTATCTGCACTGGCTCGGGGTGGATTACCTGTGGCTGACGCCGTTCCTGCGTTCGCCACAGCGCGATAACGGCTATGACATCAGCGACTACTACGCCATCGACCCCAGCTACGGCACGATGGCTGACTGTGAGCTGTTGATCGCCGAGGCCGGCAGACGCGGTATCAAGTTGATGCTTGATATCGTGGTCAATCACACGTCCATCGAGCATCCCTGGTTTCAGGCCGCCCGCAGCAGCCTCGACAACCCGTACCGCGATTTCTACATCTGGCGCGACCAGCCGAACAGCTGGGAATCCAAGTTCGGCGGCTCGGCCTGGGAATACGAGGCGCAGACCGGCCAGTATTACCTGCACCTGTTCGATCACACCCAGGCCGACCTGAACTGGGATAACCCTCAGGTGCGTGCCGAAGTGTTCAAGATGATGCGCTTCTGGCGGGACAAGGGCGTGGGGGGCTTTCGCCTCGATGTCATCAACCTGATTTCCAAGCCGACTGATTTTCCTGATGACCACACCGATGGTCGGCGTTTCTATACCGATGGCCCGAACGTACATCGTTACCTGCAGCAAATGCACCAGGAGGTCTTTGAAGGTTTCGACCTGATCAACGTTGGCGAGATGTCGTCCACCAGTCTCGAGCACTGCATTCGCTATTCGTGCCCGGACTCGCGCGAGTTGTCGATGACCTTCAATTTCCATCATCTGAAGGTGGATTATCCGAATCTGCAGAAATGGGTGCGAGCCGACTTCGATTTCTTCCAGCTCAAACGCATCTTGTCCGACTGGCAGACCGGCATGCAGGTCGGTGGCGGTTGGAACGCGCTGTTCTGGTGTAATCACGACCAGCCGCGGGTGGTCTCGCGCTTCGGAAATGACGGTGAGCACCGGGTGGCTTCGGCGAAAATGCTGGCCACCGCGTTGCACTTCCTCCAAGGCACGCCCTTCGTGTATCAGGGCGAAGAGCTGGGGATGACCAATCCGGGCTTTGATCACATCGACCAGTACCGCGACGTCGAGACCTTGAACATCTTTCGTCTCCAGCGTAACGCCGGGGTGTCCGAAGCCGACGCCATGGCGGCGATCATGCAGAAGTCGCGG
Organism: Pseudomonas corrugata; assembly: GCF_001269905.1. Classification (GTDB taxonomy): domain Bacteria; phylum Pseudomonadota; class Gammaproteobacteria; order Pseudomonadales; family Pseudomonadaceae; genus Aquipseudomonas; species Aquipseudomonas corrugata. Next base: position 240,823 of record NZ_LHVK01000009.1, read on the forward strand.
GACAACGGGCGTACACCGATGCAGTGGACTGCCGGACCGAACGCGGGTTTCAGCCAGGCCGAGCCCTGGATCGGCGTACCGGCCAACGCTGCCGTCATCAACGTCGAACATCAACTGCAAGATCCGACATCAGTGCTGCATTTTTACCGCCAGCTGATAGCCCTGCGCCGTAGCGAAGCCTTGATCCAGGAGGGCGTCTACCGCCTGTTGCTGCCCGAACATCCTCTTGTGTGGGCCTACCTGCGGGAGGGGCAGGGGGAGCGTTTGCTGGTCGTCAATCATTTCCATGGCGGTGACTGCGAGGTTGAGTTGCCCGACGGGATTATCACCCCCGACATGAAGCAACGATGGGTGATCGGTAACTACGACCGGGGGCACCGTGATCGACGGGTGCGCCTGCGGCCCTACGAGTCGTTCGTACTGCACCTGAGCGATTGAATCAAAGCCCGTTCTGACCCAGGCATCGCCTGACAGCGATCACGTTGCGCTCGACGCACCGTGTGGCCCTTTATCGTCCATTCGTTGGCTGGCAAAGGGGGGGCAGCGCATTACAAAAATAAAAAACAAGGAGCGGCATATGAGAACAACAATAAATCGGGGCCTTGCGGTGTCCTGTATCTGCCTGGCATTGCCATTCCCGGCCCAGGCGCTGGAGTTTTCCGGCTACTTGCGCAGTGGCGTCGGCAGTGCAACCAATGGTCGATCGCAATCCTGTTTCCAGTTGCCCGGGGCACAGAGCAAGTACCGATTGGGCAATGAATGTGAGCAATATGGCGAACTGGAACTGCGCCAGGACCTTCTCACCCTCGATGACGGTTCGGTGTTGAGCGTGGACGGCATGGCATCGCTATACAACCATTACGACCGTACGCCGACTTTCCAGGGTGACAACGGCGCAGCGCGGATGCCGCAGATGTATGCCCAGTGGTCGAACATGCCCAGTCTGAACGGAGGGTCGCTTTGGGCCGGTCGGCGCTACTACAAACGTAACGACATTCATATTTCCGATTTTTACTACTGGAACCAGAGCGCCACCGGAGGCGGGATCGAGGACGTACTCATTGGCGGGCTGAAATACAGCTATGCCTTCTCGCGCAAGGACAACCTGTATCAGAAGGATCCGGTCAATCGACATGATTTCAACGTGGCTGGTTTCAAGACCAACCCCGGCGGCGAGTTGGAACTGGGCTTGAGCTTCATCGACCAGGCGGCCCGTCGTGATGCCCATCGCGGCTGGGCGCTGACCGCCCAGCATGTGCAGCAGGCCTTTGTGGGTGGCAAGAACAAGCTGGCGTTGCAATATGGCGAGGGGCCCGGCACCGGGCTGGGGTATACCGGCGATACGGGCCTGGATGACAGCAACAAGAGCTATCGTCTGGTTGAATTCTTCGATTGGCAGGTCACGCCGCGTTTCGGTGGGCAGGCGCAGGCGGTTTATCAGAAGGATATCCGCCGCGATGGCGGCGGCCAGGACTGGGTATCGCTGGGGGTTCGCCCGGCCTATGCCATCACTGACCAGTTCAAGCTGGTGGCTGAACTGGGCCATGACCAAGTGCAGGCGAGCGACGGCACGCGCAAGCTGAGCAAGTTTACCTTTGCACCCACCTGGTCGCCCAAGGGGCCGGAGTTCTGGGCCCGACCGGAGATACGGCTTTATTACACCTACGCCAGTTGGAACGAAGCGGCCCAGCGTGCGGCCAACCAATTGGCGGCGGGGTCGGCATTGTCCGACACCGGCGCATTTGACCGCGCGCGACATGGCTCCAACGTGGGCGTGCAGATCGAGTACTGGTGGAAATGATCCATGTAGCGCGTGTCGGCGGATCCTTTTATCGCCGTGATGCCCGCAAGAATAGACAGCAGCAGGTGAAGTCATGAACACAACGCAACCTTTGCAATTGCTCGCGCCGTTGTCCGGGGTCCTGATGCCTCTGGACAATGTGCCGGATCCGGTTTTCTCCAGCCGTGTAGTGGGAGACGGGATTTGCATCGACCCGACTTCCCAGACCCTTTGCGCACCGTTGGCCGGTGTCATCGGCACGCTCCAGGGCAGTGGCCATGCGGTGAGTGTCACCGGTGACAACGGCGTTCAGGTACTGATGCACATTGGCCTGGACACGGTGAACCTGGCAGGCAAGGGCTTTACCCCCCGGGTGGAAGCGGGTCAACGTGTCGAGGCCGGGCAGCCGCTGATTGATTTTGATGCCGACTACATTGCCCTGCATGCGCGCAGCCTGTTGACCTTGGTGCTGGTGGTCAGCGGCGAGCCCTTCAGTGTGCTGGCAGACCAGGCTGCTTGCATCGAGAGCGGCGACCCGCTGTTGCGGGTAAGCCTGGGCCAGTCGGGACCTGTCGACGATGCACGGCAGGGCTCGGCGCTGTTTTCCAGGCCATTGATCGTGCCCAACGAATGTGGCTTGCATGCTCGCCCTGCCGCGGTGTTCGCCGAGGCGGCCAAGGGATTCGACGCAGACATCTGCCTGCATCGGCAGCAGGCCGGCGCCAATGCCAAGTCCGTGGTGGCGGTCATGGCGCTGCAAACGGTCAAGGGCGACAGCGTGCAGATCAGCGCCACTGGCCCTCAGGCCGGGCAAGCCATCGACGCATTGGAACAGCTGTTGCTGTCGGGGTGCGGTGAAACGGTTGGCGTGCCGTCGGCGCCGGTGTCGTCCCATGTTGCCGAACCGTCGATGTCGGATCGGCTGCGAGGTGTCTGCGCTTCGCCCGGTTTGGCGTTTGGCGAGGTGGTTCAAGTCGCCTCGCAGGTGTTGGACATCGACGAGGCGGGCCTCGGCATTCAGGCTGAACAAGCGGCCCTGGACCAGGCGCTGGGCCAGGCGGCTGAAGCGTTGAGGACCTTGCAGGGCGAAGCGACGGGCAGTGTCCAGGCGCAGATTTTTCGCGCTCATGAAGCATTGCTGGAGGATCCCACCCTGCTGGAGCACGCCCAAACCCTGGTCCTTGAGGGCAAGAGCGCGGCATTCGCCTGGAACGCCGCTACGCAGGCAACTGCCGAACTGTTCCAGCAGTTGGGTAGCGCTTTGCTGGTCGAACGGGCAATGGACCTGGCCGATGTAGGGCAGCGGGTGCTCAAATTGATCCTGGGGGTGCAGGAAGGCGCCTGGACATTGCCCGAGCGTGCGATTCTGGTGGCCGAGCAACTGACACCCTCCCAGACCGCCAGCCTGGATACCTCGCGAATAGCCGGTTTTGTCACGGTCGATGGGGGAGCTACCAGCCATGTGGCAATCCTTGCCCGAGCGCTGGGCTTGCCGTCGTTGTGTGGCATGCATGGACAGGTGCTGGCCATCGCCAATGGCACCCAAGTGTTGCTGGATGCCGACAGCGGCGAATTGCATTTGAATCCTGATCAGGCCCGGATCGAGCAATTCCGGGTCCTGCGTGACGGGCAGCATCAGCGCCGCCAGCGAGACATCGAACAGGCGGCCCTGCCGGCCCGCACCATTGATGGTCACCGAGTCGAAATCAGCGCTAATGTCGGTTCGCTACGGGACGTGGAGCAGGCCATGACCCTGGGAGGTGAAGGGGTGGGGCTGCTGCGCTCCGAACTGCTTTATCTGGATCGCTTGCAGCCGCCGGGGCATGACGAGCAGGCAGCGCTGTACAGCGCCGTCGCCCAGGCACTGGGCCCGGAGCGCAACCTGGTGGTGCGGACCCTGGATGTGGGTGGAGACAAGCCGTTGGCCTACGTACCCATGGAGCGCGAAGACAATCCGTTCCTGGGAATGCGCGGCATTCGCTTGTGCCTGGAGCGACCACAACTGTTGCGCGAGCAGTTCCGGGCGATACTCGCCTGCTCCGGAATGGCGCGCCTGCACATCATGCTGCCCATGGTCACCCAATTGTCGGAGTTGCGCCTGGCGCGGCGGATACTGGAGGAGGAGGTTGGCGGCCTTGGCCTGAAAGAGCAGCCGAAGCTGGGGATCATGATCGAGGTCCCGGCGGCGGCCCTGATGGCTGATCTGTTTGCTCCCGAAGTGGATTTCTTTTCCATCGGCACCAACGACCTGACCCAGTACACCATGGCTATGGACCGAGACCATCCGCGCCTGGCCAGCCAGGCCGACAGCCTGCATCCCTCGGTATTGCGACTGATCGCTCGTACCGTCGATGCCGCGCATGCCCAGGGCAAATGGGTCGGGGTGTGTGGCGCGCTCGCCTCGGAACCCTTGGCGGTGCCGGTGTTGCTGGGGCTTGGTGTGGACGAACTATCGGTCAGCGTGCCGTTGATTCCAACAATAAAGGCGTGTGTGCGTGAATGGGACCTGGGCGACTGCCGCAGGCTTGCCCAACAAGCCCTTGGTCGGGAAAGCGCCGAACAGGTGCGCGGTATCCTGCGCATGCATTCATCCACGATCGACCCGGCCAGACTGGTCATGGAGCATTGAACATGTTTGACAAACTGCAGCGGACATTCTGGAAGGCCCTGACCCCGGACCTGGTGCCGGATGAGCCCCAGCCGGCGGCATCGGTTGATGGCGTCGCGCCGGCTATCGTCGCCGCGCTGGGTGGCGCGGATAATCTCAAGCGCCATCAGGCCGTGGCATTGACGCGACTGCGGGTGGAGTTGCGGGATGTTGCCCGGATAGACCGGTCGGGGTTGAAGGCCGCAGGAGTGGCAGGGGTGTTGCCGCTGGACAACGGCGTGGTACACCTGATCACCGGTTTGCCATCCTGAGCCGTCAAGACGGCTGGAGGTGGGGTCGGGCACGTAGCCGAGGCGCGCTCTATACTGACGCACGTCCAGTTTCGGCGACGGTCCCGCCGCCATAAGGAGCCCGTCATGAACGACACCCAAAGACTCGCTGCCCTGCGCATGGTTTTGATCGTGGTGGGCCTGATCTCCGTGTTTGCGATCGGGCCGCTGATGTTGCTATGGCCGTCCGGTTGGACATGGCACAGCGGTCATTCCGACTATCCGCTGATGATCGTTGGCCTCTACGCGACCCTTGGCGTGTTCCTGCTGAGAGCTTCACGGGATCCGCTGAAGCACCTGAGCCTGATCTGGTTCACGGTCTGGTCGAGCGTCGTGCATGGCGCGATCATGGCCGTGCAGTCCTTTGGTGTCGGGATGGACGGCATGAGCCATTATGGCCACCTGCTCGGCGATGTGCCTGCGCTGTTCGTGGTCGCGGCGGTGCTGGCGTTCTTCACTCCCCGTGGCGAGAAGGCGCGTTTACTGGCGGGTTGATCCATGTGTTGAGGTGTACCTGAAAAGCCCTGTGGATAACCTCTCCAGGGCTTTTTAGTGGCCGTACTGTTTTTCCTCAGCGCTCTTCTGCACCTGACAGCGAAAGCCGTCCGGTACCGTCACCTTTCGCTACGATTCGGCCCTCATCGGTGCGCCGAGAATGCCTATCATCCAAGGGAATGATCTGGTTGTCATTTGACAACCAGGCAGGTCATGCGAATACTGGAGAGCACTGATGATTCGTCCCTCGCATCCGAAAAAGGAAGTCGAAGAAGCGCTCAGGCGTGCCGAAGCGTTGGGGTGGCGTATAGAGGTCGGTGGTGGTCACGCATGGGGGCGGGCTTATTGTCCGTATAACGACGAGGAGTGTCGTTGCGGTGAGTTCTGTATCACACCGATATGGAGCACGCCGAGAAACCCTGGCAATCATGCGCGAGCATTACGACGCGTCGTGGACAATTGCACTACCCATCGCAATCGTTGCGAGGCTGATGACGATGCTGAGGAGTAAGACATGGAATATACCTTTACCCTGAAATATCAGCTTGCTGACGATGACCGTACCTCGGATGAACTGGTGGAGCGGCTGGGGGTAGCGGGCTGCGACGATGCCCTGGTAGGCATGGGACAGCCGGGACGGTTGGCTCTCGAATTCACGCGCGATGCTCCTGATGCGATTGAGGCTGTGCTCAGCGCTTTGAGCGACGTGCGCCGTGCGGTGCCATCGGCCAGGCTGATTGAAGTCGCCCCTGATCTGGTTGGGCTAACCGACGTAGCCGAGATCGTCGGCGTGTCTCGGCAGAACATGCGCAAGTTGATGTTGGCCCACCCAAACAGCTTCCCGACGCCCGTACACGAGGGCAGCGCGTCTATCTGGCATTTGGCGGACGTTCTGACCTGGCTGCAGAGCAAGGGCAGCTATTCGCTTACCAGGAATGTGTTGGACGTGGCCCAAGCAGCCTTGCAGGTCAACGTTGCGAAAGAAGGCCGACGCTTACCAGGATTGGTTTTCAAGGACTTGGAAGCTTTGGTTGGCTGACAACCTGGGATGAGGGGCGCCGTGAGGCGCCTTCATCGCATCTGGCGGGGATGACGCGACAATCCTTCACTTAATATTTCTCAATTGCGGGTGTATCGTATTCGCCTTTTGCGGACCTTCCGGTTCGCCGCGGATTCAATAGGTGGTTACCTTCATGTCGTTTACCCGTCGCCAAATACTCGGTGGCCTGGCCGGTCTTGTTGTCGTGGGCGTTGGCGCGGGAGGCGCATCGCGGTATTGGTTGGGCAAGCGGGCGGATGCCGAAGCCGGGCACGACTATGAATTGATTGCGGCGCCTCTGGACGTCGAGCTGGTGGCCGGACACAAGACCCAGGCCTGGGCCTTTGGGCCATCGGCGCCGGGTACCGAATTGCGGGTGCGCCAGGGGGAATGGTTGCGGGTGCGTTTTATCAACCACCTGCCGGTCGCCACCACCATTCACTGGCACGGGATCCGCCTGCCGCTTGAGATGGACGGTGTGCCGTATGTCTCGCAACTGCCGGTGCTGCCGGGGGAATACTTCGATTACAAGTTCCGTGTGCCGGACGCTGGCAGTTATTGGTACCACCCCCACGTCAACAGCAGCGAAGAGCTGGGGCGTGGATTGGTGGGGCCGCTGATCATTGAAGAGCGCGAGCCCACCGGTTTCAAATACGAAAAGACCCTGAGCCTGAAGAGTTGGCACGTGGATGAGCAGGGTGAGTTCGTCGCGTTCAGCATCCCTCGCGAGGCGGCCCGTGGCGGGACGGCCGGGAGACTGGCGACCATCAACGGCGTGGCGGGAGCGGTGATCGACCTGCCGGCCGGGCAGATCACCCGGGTGCGGCTGCTCAACCTCGACAACACCCTGACCTACCGGATCAATATTCCCGGGGTCGAAGCCCAGATCTATGCCCTGGACGGCAATCCTATCGAACCGCGCCCGCTGGGCAAGGAGTACTGGCTCGGTCCGGGCATGCGCATCTGCCTGGCAATCAAGGCACCGGCGGCCGGAGAAGAGTTGTCGCTGCGCAACGGCCCGGTGCGCCTGGGCACCCTGCGTTCGGTACCCAACAACGATGCGCCGACCCAATGGCCACCCGCGTTGCCGGCCAACCCGGTGGCCGAGCCGGACCTGGCCAATGCCGAGAAACTCAACTTCAATTTCGAGTGGGTCGGTTCGGTGTCGGTCAATGTCGACAACGGCAAGCCACCCAGCCTGTGGCAGATCAACGGCAAGGCCTGGGACATCACCGACAAGACTTGCGCCGACCGGCCGATTGCCACGCTGAAAAAGGGCAAGAGCTACATTTTCGAATTGAAGAACATGACCCAATACCAGCATCCGATCCACTTGCACGGCATGAGCTTCAAGGTGATCGCGTCCAACCGCCACAAGGTCATTCCGTATTTCACCGACACCTACCTGCTGGGCAAGAACGAGCGGGCACAGGTCGCGCTGGTGGCGGATAACCCGGGTGTGTGGATGTTCCATTGCCATGTGATCGACCACATGGAAACCGGCCTGATGGCCGCCATCGAGGTCGCGTGATGCGCCAGATTCGTCCTGCCCGGATCATCGACCGCAGTCGCGACCAGGACTTCATGCGCGAAGCCCTGGCGCTGGCCGCGCAAGGGGCGGCCCTGGGCGAGGTGCCGGTGGGCGCGGTGCTGGTGCAGGACGGCGAGATCATCGGGCGCGGCTTCAATTGCCCGATCAGCGGCCACGATCCCAGCGCCCACGCGGAGATGGTCGCCATCCGCGCCGCCGCCCAGGCCGTGAGTAATTATCGCCTGCCTGGCAGCACCCTCTATGTGACGCTCGAACCGTGCAGCATGTGCGCCGGTCTGATCGTCCACTCCCGCATCGCCCGGGTCGTCTACGGTGCGTTGGAACCCAAGGCCGGCATCGTGCAGAGCCAGGGGCAGTTTTTCAGCCAAGCGTTCCTGAACCACCGTGTGATGTTCGAGGGCGGGGTATTGGCGGAGGAATGCAGCACGGTGTTGAGCGAGTTCTTCAAGGCGCGCAGGGCCAAGTCCCAGGATTGAACACCCCCCCGCCTTTGTGGGAGCGAGCCTGCTCGCGATAGCGGAGTGTCAGTCAACAACACTTTTGACTGATTTACCGCTATCGCAAGCAGGCTCGCTCCCACAGGGATGGGGGTTGTTTGATCTATCTATTTACGCGCCACAATCACCGCCCGCATCGGCGCCGGCAAGCCCTCGATGGTCTTGCTGTGGTCGTCGGGGTCGAGAAAATCGCTCAGCGACTGATATTTCATCCATTCCGTGCTGCGTTGTTCTTCCACGGTGGTGAGGCTCACGTCCACGCAGCGCACATCGCTGAAACCAGCGCGGCGCAGCCAGCGTTCCAGGGCCGGCACCGAAGGCAGGAACCAGACGTTGCGCATCTGCGCGTAGCGGTCCTCGGGCACCAGCACCTGGTGCTCGTCGCCCTCGATCACCAACGTTTCCAGCACCAGCTCACCACCCTTGACCAGACAGTCCTTGAGGGCCAGCAAGTGCTCGATTGGGGAGCGGCGGTGGTAGAACACGCCCATGGAAAAAACTGTGTCAAAGCCCTCCAGGTCTGGCGGCAGGTCTTCGAACGGGAAGGGCAGGTGCCAGGCATTGGGCTGCGACAGATAGCGCTGCACTGCCTGGAACTGGCAGAAGAACAGCCAGTTGGGGTCGACGCCGATCACCGTGTCGGCCCCGGCGCCGAGCATCCGCCACATGTAGTAACCGTTGCCGCAGCCTACATCGAGGATGCGCTTGCCCTTGAGATCCAGGTGCGGCGCCACACGCGACCACTTCCAGTCCGAGCGCCATTCGGTGTCCACGTGCACGCCGAACAAGTCGAACGGCCCTTTGCGCCACGGCGACAGGCCCATCAGTGCGGTGCGCATCCGGGCGCGGGTTTCGTCGCTGCAATCGGTGTCGAGGGTCAGCCCGTTCAACAGGTCGATTTTGCTCGGTTGCAGCAGCGGCAAGGCGTCGAGGGCGCTCTGCCAGCGTTCCAGGTCGCCATGGCCCTTTTCCATTTTGGTGTCGAGTTGCGCCTGCAGCGTCGCGGCCCAATCGGCCAGGGGCGTGCCGGCCAGGCGGCGGGCGAGGGGGGACAGATCAATCATGGCAAGGCAATCAACGAGGCGAAGTTAAGACACTGGAACCACGGCACGACTTTCGAGAATCCGGCCGCCAACAGGCGTTCGCGGTGTTCTTCGAGGCTGTCGGGCTTCATGACGTTTTCGATGGCGCTGCGTTTCTGGGCAATCTCCAGTTCGCTGTAGCCGTTGGCGCGTTTGAACGCCACGTGCAGGTCAGTGAGCAGCGCGTGTTCCTGCGCATCGTTGAAGCGCAGCTTTTCTGACAGGATCAGGGCGCCGCCGGGCAGCAGGGATTGGCGAATGCGGCTCAACAAGGCCGTGCGCTGATCCGGTGCGATGAACTGCAGGGTGAAGTTCAGCGCCACTACCGAGGCCGGCTGGAATTCCAGGGCCAGGATGTCGCCCTCGATCACCTCCACCGGCAGCAACTCCTGGAACATCGAGTCCTGGCCGTTGAGGTATTCGCGACAGCGCTCGACCATGGCCGCTGAGTTATCCACAGCGATCACCCGGCAACCGTCGGTACGCACATGGCGGCGCAGCGCCTGGGTCACCGCGCCGAGGGAGGAGCCCAGGTCATAGAGCACGCTGCCCGGCTGGGCGAATTGCGCGGCGAGCACGCCGAGGTTTTCGACAATGGTCGGGTAGCCCGGCACCGAGCGCTTGATCATGTCCGGGAATACCCGCACTACGTCCTCGTTGAAGGCGAAGTCAGGCACTTGGGCCAGGGGTTGGGCGAATAGGCGATCAGGGTCGTTGCTCACGGCGGTTCCGGCGACAGGGTGAAAAGGCGGGCATTTTAGCCAATTAATGCGCCAAAGCGTGATCTTTGATTGACGCCCGGCCCCGCCCTCATGCTCGTCGGCTCCACGGGTGCTTGCGACAGTCCGATCGAGATGAACAGCACGCAACTTCCAGGCACATTTTGTTTAGCGGTGTTTTCGATTCGTTTCTTGCTGAATAAAGATGCGTTGATATAAAAAGCGCAACTTCAAAGGCGCCTGCTGGTGTGGATATACCCATGCACTGTAAGGAACTGTTGAATTTACGCCAATCCATCAGGGAAGTTATAAATGTTTGTGCAAGGGATAAAAGCTGCTGGGCAAATACGATTTTTTATATTTGCAACAATCGCGACGGTTGCATTTCCGGTCGCTGCGGACAGCGCGGAGCACTTGTACACAGACGAGAAAGTTGCTCTCGCTATCAATGCAGGCGTTCTGAGTGGTCAGACCCACGAGCGGGTCTACGCGCCCGAGGAGGGCGGGAGGAGGATCAGCCAGCTCGACTGGAAGTACAACAATGCTGCGGTCATCAAAGGCTCTCTCGATTGGAACGTGCTGCCTTGGATGTCACTAGGGGCGTCGGGCTGGACGACCATCACCAGCACAGACGGTTATATGAATGACGATGACTGGGTCGATGCCTCCCAGAGCCAATGGACAGACCGTAGCGTTCACCCCGACACGACCCTGAGGTATGCCAACGAATTCGATCTCAATCTCAAGGGGTGGCTATTGAACGAACCTGCTTATCGCCTGGGCCTGATGGCTGGGTACCAGGAACGCCGCTTCAGCTTTACCTCCAAGGGGGGATCCTTTAGTTACAACAGAGGTGCATACACTGGCGAGTTCCCAGCGGACGTAACGATTATTGGCTACAAACAGCACTTTAAAACCCCGTATGTTGGATTGGTCGGCAGCTATCGATACAAGCGTTTCGATATGGAGGGGGTGTTCAAGTACAGTCGCTGGGCTTCTGCCACTGACATTGATGAGCACTACCTGGCCGATAAGACGTTTGTCGGCAAAACAAAGCATCAACAGTATTATTCGTTGGGAGGAAAGTTGGGCTATGACATGACCGCCAACACGAATATTTTCGTGGAGAGCACGTGGAGTCGCACACGGAATAAAAAAGGCAGCCTTACCGTCAAGAATCGTTCCGATAACTACCGCGATAGCTACACCGACTCCGCAGGCATCGAAAGCTCCAGCGTCATGACGACCATCGGGCTGAAATACGTTTTTTGAACAAGACGCGGCGCCGCATCGTGAAGCCGGCCGCCCCCATCAGCGCGAGGGCGGCCGGGCCATTCTCACTTCACCGCAATGGCACAGTCGAAGGTTTCCACGGGCGGTACTTCGGGGGCCCAGGGCTGTTGATAAGTCAGGCGCAACCGGCCGGTGCCGGTGGCGAATGCCTGGAAGCGCCAGGTCGACACGCCAGCGGCACCGACGATGCCGGCGTCTTCCGGATTGCGGTAGACCTCGGGGCCCAGCGCTTTCAACACGCCGCCCGCCGAGTCCTGGATGGCCCAGCGGTACCCGGTGGTGGGGTTGCTGGGCAAGCTGAGGATCATGTTCTGCCCGTTGTTGAGCCGCACCGGGCATTCGCTGAGTTTTTCCACGGTCACGTTGTTTTTCGGTTGCGTGGCGCAAGCGCTCAGCAGGGCAAGGCTGACGGGGACAAGCAGGCGGGTGAGGGACATGGGGACTCCGGCATTCACGACGAATGGGGAGCATAACCGAGATGCTACGGGGTGTGTCAGGTGGGCATGGGTTGTTGCTGGTGACATCATCGCGGGCAAGCCTTACTCCCACAGAACAGGGTGTGGATCACAATTTCTGTGAACAACACCCACCCCCTGTGGGAGCAAGGCTCGCCCGCGATGGGGCCAGGGCAGGCGCTACATAACCTTCAGAACAACACCTTCGCCACATCCGCAAAGCGCTTGGCAAAGTGCACTGTGATGCCTTCCTTCAGATACTCCGGCAGCTCTTCGAAGTTGCCCCGGTTGGCTTCCGGCAGGATCAGTTCGAGGATTTTCTGCCGGCGCGCCGCAATGACCTTCTCACGGACCCCGCCAATCGGTAGCACGTACCCGGTAAGGGTCAGTTCTCCGGTCATGGCGACGCCTTTTTTCGGTGGCTGGTTGCGGGCCAGGGACAGCAGGGCGCTGGCCATGGTCACCCCGGCGCTCGGGCCGTCCTTGGGCGTGGCGCCTTCCGGCACGTGCAGGTGGACAAAGGCCTCGTCGAAGAACTTCGGATCGCCACCGAACTGCTTCAGGTGCGAACTGACATAGCTGTGGGCGATTTCCGCCGACTCCTTCATCACGTCACCCAGTTGCCCGGTGAGCTTGAAACCGCGATTGTGGGTGTGGATGCGCGTCGCTTCGATCGGCAGGGTGGCTCCGCCCATACTGGTCCAGGCCAGGCCGGTAATCACGCCGACCCCGGACAGCACCTGCTCGTTGCGGAACACCGGTTTGCCCAGGGAAGCCTCAAGGTCTTTAGGCCCAAGCTTGATCACCGCCTTTGGATCGTCGATCAGCTTCATCACCGCCTTGCGCACCAGTTTGCCCAGTTGCTTCTCCAGCTGCCGTACCCCGGCTTCGCGGGCGTAGCCGTCGATCAACGCCTTCAAGGCGCTGTCACTGATGCTCAGGCTGCCCTTGGACACCCCGGCCTTGGCCAGTTGCTTGGGCCACAGGTGGCGCTTGGCGATGGCGATCTTTTCTTCGGTGATGTAGCCCGACAGGCGAATCACTTCCATCCGGTCCAGCAGCGGGCCGGGGATCGAGTCCAGGGTGTTGGCGGTGCACACGAAGAGCACTTTGGACAGGTCCAGGCGCATGTCCAGGTAGTGATCGAGAAACTCGACGTTCTGCTCCGGGTCGAGGGTTTCCAGCAAGGCCGAGGCCGGATCGCCCTGGTAGCTCTGACCCATCTTGTCGATCTCGTCGAGCATGATCACCGGGTTCATTACTTCGACATCTTTGAGCGCCTGTACCAGTTTGCCCGGCTGGGCACCGATGTAGGTGCGCCGGTGCCCCTTGATCTCGGCTTCGTCGCGCATGCCGCCGACGCTGAAACGGTAGAACGGCCGGCCGAGGGATTCGGCAATGGACTTGCCCACGCTGGTCTTGCCCACGCCCGGCGGGCCCACGAGCAGCACGATGGAGCCGCTGATCTCGCCTTTATAGGCACCCACGGCGAGGAATTCGAGGATGCGGTCCTTGATGTCGTCCAGGCCGGCGTGGTGCTGGTCGAGCACCTTGCGCGCGTGCTTGAGGTCGAGTTTGTCCTGGCCGTACACGCCCCATGGCACCGAGGTGGCCCAATCCAGATAATTACGGGTGACGGCATATTCCGGCGAACCGGTTTCCAGGATGGAGAGCTTGTTCATTTCCTCTTCGATACGCTTCTGGGCCTGGGCCGGCAACACCTTGCCCTCCAGTCGCTGCTCGAACTGTTCGAGGTCGGCGCTGCGATCATCCTTGGTCAACCCCAGCTCCTGCTGAATGACCTTGAGCTGTTCCTTGAGGAAGAACTGGCGCTGATGTTCGCCGATCTTGCTGTTGACCTCCGCCGAGATCTCTTTCTGCAGCCGCGCGACTTCCACTTCCTTGCGCAGCATCGGCAGCACTTTCTCCATGCGCTTGAGCATCGGCACGCAATCGAGCACTTCCTGCAGCTCACTGCCGGTGGCGGAGGTGAGTGCGGCGGCAAAATCCGTCAGTGGCGACGGATCGTTGGGGCTGAAGCGGTTGAGGTAGTTCTTCAGCTCTTCACTGTACAGCGGGTTGAGCGGCAGCAGTTCCTTGATCGCATTGATCAGTGCCATGCCATAGGCCTTGACCTCGTCGGTCGGCTCGCTCGGCTGGTGCGGGTATTCGACTTCCACCAGGTACGGTGGCCGATGGTGCTTGAGCCAGGTGCGGATGCGCACGCGGGTCAGACCTTGGGCAACAAACTGCAATTTACCCGCCTCGCGACTGGCGTGGTGCACCTTGACCAGTGTGCCGTACAGCGGAAGCGCCGACGTATCAAAATGGCGCGGGTCTTCCTGGGGCGTATCCATGAAGAACAGTGCCAGGGAATGATGTTCGGACTTGGCCACCAGTTCCAGGGTTTCGGCCCAGGGTTCTTCATTGACGATAACCGGCAGCACCTGGGCCGGGAAGAACGGGCGATTGTGGATGGGGATGATATAGACCTTGTCCGGCAGGTTCTGGCCGGGCAGGGCCAAGCCGGTGCCGGAGGCGGTGTGCTCGATATGTTCGGGGTCAGCGTATTCGTTCGTGGCTTCTGTAGAGTGCTGGTCGCTCATGGGGCACCTGCGCAATGGAGTATGGAGCTTAGATGGGGCAGGTGGGGGGTGGTTTCAATGGTAGGCGATTGTTAGCGGCTATTTCATGGCGTGTTGTTCAGCGTCGTGACAGGTGCTGCGGCGAGGGCGCAAGCTCCCCCGCCACAGTGGATCGTATGTTCGTTGGCTTCAGGCAACCCGATTCAAATCGTTATGGCGGGTTTCCTTCAGGCACAGCACCGCGATCACGCTGAGTACAGCGGCAGCCGATACGTAGCCGCCGACATAGCTCAAGCCGCCCATGGCCACCAGTTTCTGGGCAAAGAACGGGGCGGCCGAGGCGCCGACGATGCCGCCCAGGTTATAGGCGGCCGACGCGCCTGTATAACGTACGTGGGTTGGAAAGAGCTCCGGCAGCAAGGCACCCATGGGGGCGAAGGTCACGCCCATCAGGAACAATTCGATGCACAGGAACAGCGCCACGCCTGAGCTCGAGCCTTGGGTCAGCAATGGCTCCATGAGAAAGCCCGAGGCAATTGCCAGTACGCCACCGGTGACCAGCACCGGCTTGCGTCCGAAGCGGTCGCTGGCCCAGGCTGACAACGGTGTGGCGGCGGCCATGAACAGCACGGCAAAACACAACAGGGCAAGGAAGGTCTCGCGGCTGTAGCCGAGGGTGGCGACGCCGTAGCTCAGGGAGAACACCGTGGAGATGTAGAACAACGCATAACACACCACCATCGCCGCTGCGCCCAGCAATGTAGGCGCCCAATACTGGCTGAACAGCTCGACCAGCGGCACTTTCACTCGCTCCTGACGGGCCACGGCATTGGCGAAGACCGGGGTTTCATGGAGTTTGAGCCGCACGTAGAGGCCGATGATCACCAGCACGGCGCTGAGCAGGAACGGAATCCGCCACCCCCAGGAGCGGAACTGCTCGTCGTCCAGGCTCATCGCCAGGGTCAGGAACAGCCCATTGGCCGCCAGGAAGCCAATGGATGGGCCCAGTTGGGGGAACATGCCGAACCAGGCACGCTTGCCCTTGGGGGCGTTCTCGGTGGCGAGCAGCGCGGCGCCACCCCATTCACCGCCCAGCCCCAGCCCCTGACCGAAACGCAGCAGGCACAGCAGGAACGGTGCCCAGGCGCCAATGCTGGCATACCCGGGCAGTACGCCGATGAGGGTGGTGCAGATGCCCATCAGCAGCAGCGAGGCCACCAGCGTGGACTTGCGGCCGATCCGGTCGCCAAAATGGCCGAACAGCGCCGAACCCAGCGGACGGGCGAGAAAGGCAATGCCGAATGTCAGGAAGGACGACAGCATCTGTGCCGTGCCTGACGTCTGTGGAAAGAACACCGGCCCGATCACCAGGGCCGCAGCCGTGGCGTAGACGTAGAAGTCATAGAACTCGATGGCGGTACCGATGAAGCTCGCGGTTGCCACGCGGGTGGTGGAGTTCGTCGGCTGGGCAAGCGCGGCGTCGTTGCAGGTCGTGGAGGTCATGCAGTTATCCCTGACAGTCATGTGCTCCGTTGGAGCGAATTATTATGGTTGAAGACGACTATTTTGCTGCTCCGTGCTGGTGCAAGGGCACTATGGGATCGAACTGTGGAAGCAAGGCTTGCCCGCGATGAACGATAACGCGGTTCTAACTGTTGCACTGCGGCGGGGCCTTCGCGGGCAAGCCTTGCTCCCACAGGGTGTTGCGTACGCTAGGAAGCTGTCGGCACCGAACTGTTATGCCACGCCAGCACCTGGCTGACGCGGTTGTCCACGGTCTCGATGATTTCCAGGCGATAACGGCCGATTTTCAGACAGACCGGGCTTTCGGGAATGGTTTCCAGCGCTTCGGTCACCAATCCGTTGAGGGTCTTGGGCCCGTCGCAGGGCAGGTGCCAGCCAAGGGTCTTGTTCAGTTCACGGATCGACGCCGCGCCATCGATCATCAGGCGCCCGTCAGGCTGCGGATGGACGTGAGGGTTGTCGAGGCTGTGTTCGCTTTCGAATTCGCCGACGATTTCTTCGAGGATGTCTTCCAGGGTGACGATACCCAGCACTTCGCCGTATTCGTCCACCACCATGCCCAGGCGCCGTTGCTGCTTGTGGAAATTCAGCAGTTGCAGTTGCAGCGGTGTACTTTCGGGCACGAAGTAAGGTTCATGGCAGGCAGCCAGCAGCGCCTCCTGGGTCAGGCTCGCGTCCGCCAGCAGATGGCGGATCTGGCGGGTATTGAGCACCGCTTCGACCTGGTTGATATCGCTGTGGAACACTGGCAGCCGGGTCCGGCGATTCAGGAGCAGCTGTTCGATGATATCCCCGATGGGGTCATCGAGGTTGATGCCGTCGACCTCGCTGCGGGGTACCAGGATGTCGTTGACGGTGATGTTGTCGAGGGCGTGGATGCCGGAAACCGGATGTGGCCGCCCGGTGCTCTGTTCATGCTCATGCTCGACGCGCGCGGGTGCGGGCATTTCGTCGTCGCTTTGCTGGACGGCACTGGTCTTGCGGATAAAGGGTCGCAGCAGCAACTCGCTCAGGCCATTCAACAGCCAGGCGAGGGGATAAAGCAGTTTCAGTGGTACGCCAAGCAGGGTATTGCCCAGCGTCAGGATCGCGTCAGGGTAACGGCTGGCCAGGGTGCGCGGCAGGTAGTCGGCGAACACCAGCAGCGCGGCGCTGATGGCGAGCCAGGCGATCCACGGGCCGTTTTCCAGCCAGGTGAAGATCGCCAGCAAGGTGCCGATCACCAGCGCCAGGGCGCGACACAGGGTGTTGCACAGAATCAGGCTGGTCAGGGGGAAGTCCAGCTTCGCCAGCGGCTTGTCGCCGGCGCGTGAAGCCTTGCGCTGGGCCAGCAGGTGGTGCCGGGCGGCTTCGATGGCGGTAAACAGGGCCGCCCAGAGAATCAGCAAGACCAGTACAGCGAGCAGCGGCCCCGCGGGCAACCTATCCATCAGCGCCGTCCGTCAGATATGCAGGATGTATTCACGGACCAGTTTGCTGCCGAAGTACGCCAGCATCAGCAGGCAGAAACCGGCCAGGGTCCAGCGAATGGCTTTATGACCGCGCCAGCCAAGACGGTTGCGGCCCCACAGCAACACGCTGAACACTACCCATGCCAGGCAGGCCAGCAGGGTTTTGTGCACCAGATGCTGGGCGAACAGGTTCTCGACGAACAGCCAGCCGGAGATCAGTGACATCGACAGCAGGGCCCATCCGGCCCAGAGGAAGCCGAACAGCAGGCTTTCCATGGTCTGCAGTGGAGGGAAGTTGCGGATCAGTCCGGACGGGTGCTTGTTCTTGAGTTGGTGGTCTTGCACCAGCAGTAGCAAGGCCTGGAACACCGCGATGGTGAACAGGCCATAGGCGAGCACCGACAGCAGGATGTGGGCGAGGATACCCGGTTCTTCGTCGATGACCTGCACCGTGCCCGATGGCGCGAACTGCGACAGCAGCACCGTTGCCAGCCCCAGGGGGAAGAGCAGCACCAGCAGGTTTTCCACCGGGATACGCGAGCAGGCCAGCAGCGTCAGGGCGATCACTGCGACGGCGATCAGGCTGGCGGCGTTGAAAAAGTCCAGGCCCAGGCCGATCGGTGTCATCAGGTGGGTAAAAAGGCTGGCCGCGTGGCCAAGCACCGCCAGCACGCCGAGCGTGACCAGCAGGCGTTTGTTCGCCTTGGCACCGGTGGCCAGGCGGGTGCCTTGATAGAGGGTCGCAGCGGCATAAAGGCAAGCGGCGGCGAGGGAGGCAAGCAAGCTGGGTGACAAGGGGAGCATAAATCCTGTTAGGCAAGCCCGAAAGACGCTGAGTTTGGCATAGAACCCATCCTGCACGAAAGACCGCCGCGAGGTGTACGCGGCACGCTTCTTCGCTATAATCCGCGACCTGCCCACGCCGCAGGCTCGCCGAGCACATTTTTCACGGTCTGGGCCGCCATTATCCCGGCCTCATACGGGCCTGAAAGGATCGCGCATGTTTGAAAACCTAACCGACCGTCTCTCGCAGACGCTGCGCCATGTCACTGGCAAGGCGAAGCTGACCGAGGACAACATCAAAGACACCCTGCGCGAAGTGCGCATGGCGTTGCTCGAAGCCGACGTCGCCCTGCCGGTGGTCAAGGACTTCGTCAATTCGGTCAAGGAACGCGCCGTCGGCACCGAAGTGTCGCGCAGCCTGACGCCGGGCCAGGCGTTCGTGAAGATCGTCCAGGCCGAACTCGAAAGCCTGATGGGCGCCGCCAACGAAGACCTGAACCTGAGCGCCGTACCGCCAGCCGTGGTGCTGATGGCCGGTCTGCAGGGCGCGGGCAAGACCACCACTGCCGGCAAGCTGGCGCGCCTGCTCAAGGAGCGCAAGAAGAAGTCGGTCATGGTGGTGTCCGCGGACGTCTACCGTCCGGCGGCGATCAAACAGCTGGAAACCCTGGCCAACGACATCGGCGTGACATTCTTCCCGTCCGACCTGAGCCAGAAGCCGGTGGACATCGCCCAGGCGGCCATCAAGGAAGCGAAGCTCAAGTTCATCGACGTGGTCATCGTCGACACCGCCGGTCGCCTGCACATCGATGAAGAGATGATGGGTGAGATCAAGGCGCTGCATGCCGCGGTCAATCCGGTGGAAACCCTGTTCGTGGTCGATGCCATGACCGGTCAGGACGCGGCCAATACCGCCAAGGCGTTCGGCGATGCGCTGCCGTTGACCGGCGTGATCCTGACCAAGGTCGACGGTGACGCCCGTGGCGGTGCCGCGCTGTCGGTACGGGCCATCACCGGCAAGCCGATCAAGTTCATCGGTATGGGCGAGAAGAGCGAAGCGCTCGAGCCGTTCCACCCTGAGCGCATCGCGTCGCGCATCCTGGGCATGGGTGACGTGCTCAGCCTGATCGAGCAGGCCGAGCAGACCCTCGACAAGGAAAAAGCCGACAAGCTTGCGAAGAAGCTGAAGAAGGGCAAGGGCTTCGATCTCGAAGACTTCCGCGATCAGTTGCAACAGATGAAAAACATGGGCGGCCTCGGCGGGCTCATGGACAAGCTGCCGAACATCGGCGGCGTGAACCTGGCGCAGATGGGTAACGCCCAAGGCGCGGCTGAAAAGCAGTTCAAGCAGATGGAAGCCATCATCAACTCCATGACCCCGGCCGAACGTCGTGACCCTGACCTGATCAGTGGTTCGCGCAAGCGCCGCATCGCCATGGGTTCCGGCACTCAGGTGCAGGACATTGGTCGCTTGATCAAGCAGCACAAGCAGATGCAGAAGATGATGAAGAAGTTCTCCACCAAGGGTGGGATGGCCAAGATGATGCGCGGCATGGGCGGAATGCTGCCCGGTGGCGGCATGCCCAAGATGTAAGAATCCAGGCACCGGCAATCATGCCGGTGCAGCCCACGGGGACGTGGGATCTCCAGCCAACCCGTCTTCCGCGGGCGCTGATCGTCGCAGATCTGAATGGCAGGCCGGCACTCGCCGGAAAAAGTCATTTGCAAAAGTCTGGATATTCCTTAGAATATGCGGCCTTTCGGGCACCCATGCCCGCTGTGCATTTAGATTTGCAGCACCGACTACAGGAACGATGTTCACATGCTAACAATCCGTCTTGCCCTTGGCGGCTCCAAAAAGCGCCCGTTTTACCACCTGACCGTAACCGACAGCCGCAACCCGCGTGACGGTTCCCACAAAGAGCAGGTTGGTTTCTTCAACCCTATCGCCCGTGGTCAGGAAGTTCGTCTGTCCGTGAACCAAGAGCGCGTTGCCTACTGGCTGAGCGTTGGTGCACAACCTTCTGAGCGCGTTGCTCAGTTGTTGAAGGAATCGGCTAAGGCTGCGGCCTGAGCAATATGAACGCGACGCCAAAAGATGCTGATGATCTGATCGTTGTCGGCAAAATCTATTCAGTACATGGCGTTCGCGGCGAAGTGAAGGTTTATTCCTTTACTGATCCGATCAAGAACCTGTTGGACTACAAAGCCTGGACGCTCAAGCGCGAAGGCAGCGTGAAACAGGTTGAGCTGGTCAGCGGACGCGGGAACGACAAGTTCCTGGTCGCAAAGCTCAAGGGTCTCGATGATCGTGAAGAAGCGCGTCTTCTGGCCGGTTATGAGATCTGCGTGCCGCGCAACCTGTTCCCTGAACTGACCGACGGCGAGTACTACTGGTACCAGCTGGTGGGTCTGAAGGTCATCGACCACCTCGGGCAATTGCTCGGGAAAATCGATCACCTGCTCGAGACCGGTTCGAACGATGTCATGGTGGTAAAGCCTTGCGTCGGCAGCCTGGATGATCGCGAACGCCTGTTGCCCTATACCGGGCAGTGCGTGTTGGCCGTTGACCTGGAGGCAGGCGAGATGAAGGTGGAATGGGATGCGGATTTCTGAACGTGGCCAATTTGCGCGTTGAAGTCATCACATTGTTTCCCGAGATGTTTTCCGCCATCAGCGAGTACGGCATAACCAGCCGCGCGGTGAAACAGGAGCTGTTGCAGCTGACCTGTTGGAATCCGCGGGACTACACCACGGATCGGCATCACACTGTGGACGATCGCCCGTTTGGCGGTGGTCCGGGCATGGTGATGAAGATCAAGCCCCTGGAAGATGCACTGGTTCAGGCCAGAGCGGCAGCCGGGGAGGGTGCGAAGGTGATCTACCTGTCGCCCCAAGGCCGTCAGCTGACTCAGTCGGCGGTACGCGAACTG
The DNA here is from genome assembly GCF_001269905.1 of Pseudomonas corrugata. Lineage (GTDB taxonomy): Bacteria > Pseudomonadota > Gammaproteobacteria > Pseudomonadales > Pseudomonadaceae > Aquipseudomonas > Aquipseudomonas corrugata. The sequence goes on from NZ_LHVK01000009.1 coordinate 261,948, forward strand.
GCGAATTCGGATGCATTGATCCTGATTGCCGGTCGTTATGAAGGCATTGACGAGCGTTTTATTGAAGCTCATGTCGATGAAGAGTGGTCGGTTGGCGACTATGTACTGTCTGGCGGCGAGCTGCCGGCGATGGTCCTGATCGATGCGGTTACACGACTGCTGCCTGGAGCTTTAGGGCATGCAGATTCCGCTGAGGAAGATTCCTTTACGGATGGTCTGCTGGATTGCCCGCACTACACCCGACCGGAGGTGTATGCGGATCAGCGTGTTCCCGACGTGTTGCTAAGTGGCAACCACGCGCACATCCGGCGTTGGCGTTTACAGCAGTCCCTTGGTCGGACCTGGGAACGACGCGCCGATCTTCTGGAAAGCCGCTCGCTTTCTGGAGAAGAGAAGAAGCTGCTCGAGGAATACATCCGCGAGCGGGACGATAGTTAACAACGTATCGATGGTAAGTCCGAGACTTGCCTTAGGAGCACAGCATGACTAACAAAATCATCCTTGCACTCGAAGCAGAGCAGATGACCAAAGAAATCCCTACCTTTGCCCCGGGCGACACCATTGTCGTTCAGGTGAAAGTGAAGGAAGGTGACCGTTCCCGTCTGCAAGCGTTCGAAGGCGTCGTTATCGCCAAGCGTAACCGTGGCGTGAACAGTGCTTTCACCGTTCGTAAAATCTCCAACGGTGTTGGCGTAGAGCGTACTTTCCAGACCTACAGCCCGCAAATCGACAGCATGGCTGTGAAGCGTCGCGGTGACGTACGTAAAGCCAAGCTGTACTACCTGCGTGACCTGTCCGGTAAAGCAGCTCGCATCAAGGAAAAACTGGCCTGAGTCCAGCTTCCGATGCAAAAAAAGCAGCCTGAGGGCTGCTTTTTTGTTGCCTGCGATTTGCTCTTTGAGCACCCTGCATACTTTCTCTATCGCACGGATGCAGCGTTCATACGCATCCACCAAGAGTGTTTATGCCAGCCATCGATCATCCGCTGATAGACCAGTTTCTCGACGCCCTGTGGCTGGAGAAAGGGCTTTCCGACAATACCCGTGACGCCTACCGCAGCGACCTGGCACTGTTCAACGGCTGGTTGCAGGAGAAAAACCTGGAACTGGCCAATGCCGGACGTGAGCTGATCCTCGATCACTTGGCGTGGCGCCTGGAACAGAACTACAAGCCGCGCTCGACCGCGCGATTTCTCTCCGGCGTGCGTGGGTTCTATCGTTACTTGCTGCGGGAAAAACTGATCGCGGTGGATCCGACCTTGCGGGTGGAGATGCCACAGTTGGGGCGCCCGCTGCCCAAATCCCTGTCCGAAGCCGATGTGGAGGCGCTATTGGCGGCACCGGACCTCAGCGAAGCCATCGGCCAGCGCGATCGGGCCATGCTGGAGGTCCTGTACGCCTGCGGCCTGCGCGTCACCGAGTTGATCAGCCTGACACTGGAGCAGGTGAACCTGCGCCAGGGTGTCTTGCGGGTGATGGGCAAGGGCAGCAAGGAGCGTCTGGTGCCAATGGGCGAGGAAGCCATCGTCTGGGTCGAGCGCTACCTGCGGGACGGTCGCCATGAACTGCTGGGAGGGCGCCCCAGCGACGTATTGTTCCCGAGTCGTAACGGCGATCAGATGACCCGCCAGACGTTCTGGCACCGTATCAAGCATCAGGCCAAGGTCGCCGGGATCGGCAAATCCCTCTCGCCCCACACCTTGCGTCATGCCTTCGCCACGCACCTGCTCAACCATGGAGCCGACCTGCGGGTGGTGCAGATGCTGTTGGGCCACAGCGACCTGTCCACCACCCAGATCTACACCCATGTCGCCCGGGCGCGCTTGCAGGATCTGCATGCCAAGCATCATCCACGCGGCTGAGGGAGAGATGCACCGCCCCACAGCGCTATGGGGTCTCCATCGCTTCGATGGTCCGCCGAGATCCGCTGTGGGAGCAAGGCTTGCCCGCGATGGCCGCGCCGCGATGCATCGGATGAGCAGCGTTATCGTTCATCGCGGGCAAGCCTTGCTCCCACAAGCCCGCTCCCACAAAAAATGCACCGCCAATGTCTTGCGTCAGCGGCATTCGGCCCCGCCAGCCTTATGTGGTAGGCTTGACCGGTTTGCACAGTGGGCGGCCGGAACCGGATCTGCGGGTTGGCGTTTCTCGTCCCATTTGTTTGCCTCAGGAGTTCCCATGCGTTTGATCCAGATGTTCACCGCCGCTGCCATTGCGTTGGCCAGCACCTTTGCCATTGCCGACGACGCGGCGGACAAGGCTATTCGCAAGAGCCTGGAAAACCTTCAGCTCGAAGTACCGATCGAAGCCATTTCTGCCAGCCCGATGGCCGGCCTGTATGAAGTCAAGCTCAAAGGCAGCCGCGTGCTCTACGCCAGCGCCGACGGTCAGTACATCGTCCAGGGCAACCTGTTCGAGCTCAAGGACGGTAAGCCGGTCAACCTCACCGAGCTGACCGAGCGCCAGGGCGTTTCCAAGCTGATCAACGGTATTCCGGTTGCCGAAACCGTGGTCTACCCGGCTGTGGGTGAAACCAAATCCCATATCACGGTGTTCACCGACACTACGTGCCCGTACTGCCACAAGCTGCACGCCGAAGTGCCGGAGCTGAACAAGCGAGGCATCGAAGTGCGCTACGTCGCGTTTCCACGCCAGGGCCTGGGCTCGCCGGGCGACGAGCAGTTGCAGGCCGTGTGGTGCTCCAAGGACAAGAAAGCAGCCATGGACAAGATGGTCGATGGCAAGGAGATCAAGGCCGCCAAGTGCGAGAACCCGGTCTCCAAGCAGTTTGCCCTGGGGCAGTCAATAGGCGTGAACGGTACGCCGGCAATTGTTTTGGCAGATGGTCAGGTAATTCCGGGCTACCAGCCGGCGCCGCAAGTCGCCAAACTGGCCCTCGGCGCGAAATAATCATGGGCAATATGCTGATGAAGAGCATGGCTCGGCGAAAACCTTCGCCGGGCCGTTAAACGCAGAGCCGCGTTGCTGCGCGGCTGTATTTCACGGCCGACCTTGCGTCGGCCGTTTCATGGGGAGTCAAGAGTGAATCCGGTCAAAGTAGGCATCTGTGGGTTAGGTACCGTCGGTGGCGGCACCTTCAACGTACTTCAGCGTAACGCCGAGGAGATTGCCCGCCGTGCCGGGCGTGGAATCGAAGTGGCACAAATTGCCATGCGTACGCCAAAGCCTCAGTTCCAGACGACCGGTATTTCGATTACCAACGATGTATTCGCCGTGGCGGCCAACCCTGAGGTCGATATCGTCATCGAGCTGATGGGCGGCTATACCGTGGCCCGTGAGCTGGTGCTCAAGGCCATCGAGAACGGCAAGCACGTGGTCACCGCCAACAAGGCGCTGATCGCCGTGCACGGTAACGAAATTTTCGCCAAGGCCCGTGAAAAGGGCGTGATCGTGGCGTTCGAAGCCGCCGTGGCTGGTGGTATCCCGGTGATCAAGGCCATCCGTGAAGGCCTGTCGGCCAACCGCATCAATTGGGTCGCCGGTATCATCAACGGCACTGGTAACTTCATCCTCACCGAAATGCGCGAGAAGGGCCGGACCTTCGAGGACGTGCTCTGCGAAGCCCAGGCCCTGGGTTACGCCGAGGCCGATCCGACGTTTGACGTGGAAGGCATCGATGCGGCGCACAAGCTGACGATCCTGGCGTCCATCGCCTTTGGTATCCCGCTGCAGTTCGACAAGGCCTACACCGAAGGCATCACCAAGCTGACCACTGCTGATGTGAACTACGCCGAAGCCCTGGGCTACCGCATCAAACACCTGGGGGTTGCCCGCAGCACCGCCAGCGGCATCGAGCTGCGCGTGCATCCGACCCTGATCCCGGCCGACCGCCTGATAGCCAACGTCAACGGTGTGATGAACGCCGTCATGGTCAACGGTGACGCCTCTGGATCGACCCTGTTCTACGGCGCCGGCGCTGGCATGGAACCGACCGCTTCATCGGTCGTGGCCGACCTGGTGGACGTGGTGCGTGCCATGACGTCGGATCCGGAGAACCGTGTGCCGCACCTGGCGTTTCAGCCGGACTCGCTGTCGGCGCATCCGATTCTTCCGATCGAAGCGTGCGAAAGTGCTTACTACTTGCGCATCCAGGCCAAGGACCATCCGGGCGTACTGGCCCAGGTGGCGAGCATCCTGTCGGAGCGCGGCATCAACATCGAGTCGATCATGCAGAAGGAAGTCGAGGAACACGACGGCCTGGTGCCGATGATTCTGCTGACCCACCGCGTGGTCGAGCAGCGTATCAACGACGCGATTGCAGCGCTGGAAGCGCTCCAGGACGTGGTAGGCCCTGTGGTCCGTATCCGCGTTGAACATCTGAATTAATTCAGCTGCAAGCGGCAAGTCACAAGCTACAGGTTGAAAGCGGATCGGCTTCTACTTGTAGCTTGCAGCTTGACGCTCGAAGCTCAAACCAAAGGTTTGCCCCCATGCGCTATATCAGCACCCGCGGCCAGGCACCGGCCCTGAATTTCGAAGATGTCCTGCTGGCCGGCCTGGCCACGGACGGCGGCCTCTATGTGCCGGAAAACCTGCCGCGTTTCACCCAGGAAGAAATCGCCTCCTGGGCCGGCCTGCCGTATCACGAGCTGGCCTTCCGCGTCATGCGTCCGTTCGTCACCGGCAGTATCCCGGACGCCGACTTCAAAAAGATCCTGGAAGAGACCTATGGCGTCTTTTCCCACAACGCCATTGCCCCGCTGCGTCAGCTCAACGGTAACGAGTGGGTAATGGAGCTGTTCCACGGCCCGACCCTGGCATTCAAGGATTTCGCTCTGCAATTGCTCGGTCGTCTGCTGGACTACGTGCTGCACAAGCGTGGCGAGCGCGTGGTCATTGTCGGTGCTACTTCCGGCGACACCGGTTCGGCCGCCATCGAAGGCTGCAAGCACTGCGAGAACGTCGACATCTTCATCCTGCATCCGCACAACCGTGTCTCGGAAGTGCAGCGCCGGCAGATGACGACGATCTTCGGCGATAACATCCACAACATCGCCATTGAAGGCAACTTCGATGACTGCCAGGAAATGGTCAAGGCCAGTTTCGCCGACCAGGGCTTCCTCAAGGGCACGCGGCTGGTGGCAGTGAACTCGATCAACTGGGCGCGGATCATGGCCCAGATCGTTTATTACTTCCACGCGGCCCTGCAGTTGGGCGGTCCGGCACGTTCGGTGTCGTTCTCGGTGCCTACCGGCAACTTCGGTGACATCTTCGCCGGCTACCTGGCGCGCAACATGGGCCTGCCGATCAATCAACTGATCGTCGCCACCAACCGCAACGACATCCTGCACCGCTTCATGAGCGGCAACCAGTACGTCAAGGAAACCCTGCACGCCACGCTGTCGCCCTCCATGGACATCATGGTGTCGTCGAACTTCGAGCGCCTGCTGTTCGACCTGCATGGTCGCAACGGCGCGGCGATTGCCGGGCTGATGGACAGTTTCCGCCAGGGTGGCGGTTTCAGTGTCGAGGCCGAGCGCTGGACCGAAGCCCGCAAGCTGTTCGACTCCCTGGCGGTGGACGACGCGCAAACCTGCGAAACCATTGCCGAGGTGTTCGAGCAGAGCGGCGAGTTACTTGACCCGCACACTGCCATCGGCGTGAGGGCTGCCCGTGAGTGCCGCCGCAGCCTGGACATCCCCATGGTGATTCTGGGAACCGCTCACCCGGTCAAGTTCCCGGAAGCGGTGGAGAAAGCTGGTGTAGGAAAAGCGCTTGAACTACCTGCACATCTTTCGGATTTGTTTGAGCGAGAAGAGCGCTGCACGGTGCTGCCTAATGACCTCAAAGCCGTACAGGCCTTTGTCAGTCAGCATGGCAACCGTGGCAAGCCTCTCTGATCGCTGAAACCTGTCACATTTTGAAGCCCGTCTCCTGACGGGCTTTCTTGTTTCTGCATGCCAAACTGATCGGGTTTTCGCCCCTTGGAGGGACGGGCGAGTCATCTCGAAGGAAATGCAGATGTTGTTTTTTATCAAATGCAAACCAGCGTTGAGCTGGATGGCAGGGCTGGCCCTGATCTGCTGGATGCAGTGGGGTGGCGCGGCACAGTTGGCAGCCTTTGACGCGCCGCCGTTCCAGTCTGGCGAGCGGCTGGTGCTGGACGCGCAGGAATTGCAGTGGATCGAGGAGCACCCCAGGGTCGTCGTGGCCTCGATGCAGTTTCCGTTGTACCTGTTCAAGAATGAACGTGGGCAGTGGAACGGACTGAACAACGACATTCTCCTGCGCATTGCACGGATGACGGGTCTCGAGTTCGTGCACCGGGAGTCGTTCTCCCCCGACCAGTTGCTGGCGATGCTGGAGCGGGGCGAGGCTGACATGACGACCACCATGGCGATGAACGATGAGCGTCGGGACTTCCTCAACTTCAGTCACGCATTTGGCGGTTCCGGCTGGGTATTCGTCGGTCGCGACGGAGAGCCGGCGCTCCATTCGCTGGAACAACTGAGGGGGAAGGTCCTGGCACTGCCGGCACGGCATGCATTGGAGACGGAGATCCGTCGTGACCACCCCACTGTCGAGCTGCGCACGGTCAAAACCTATGCAGAGGCGAGGGCGCTGGTGGAAAGTGGGGAGGCCCATGCCACCATCGAAAACGAAACCGGAGTGCATCTCTATCCTGCGGGACAGTTGAAGGTAGGAAAAACTCTTGATGGTAAGTGGGAGCCAGACTATCTGGCTGTACGTCAGGATCTACTGCCGCTGCTGAGTATCCTGAACAAGGCACTGGAAGTGTTTCCGGCCGAGGAAATGCGTGCCCTGCGTTCCAAGTGGATGGCGGGTGTCGTCCCCAGCAAGGCGCCGTCGCTTTGGCTGCGGGTGTCCCAATGGGGCTACTGGTGCGTCGTCGTGCTCGGGGTGTCCGGCCTTCTGTCGCTGCTGTGGAGCCGACGTCTGCAGATACAGATCGATCAGCGCCACAAGGCCGAAGCGGTCCTCAACGACCAATTGATGCTCCAGAAGGCCTTGATGGACGCCATTCCCGATCCGATTTTCATCCGTGATCTCGAAGGGCGTCTGCTCATGTGCAACAAGAGCTATGAGGAACAGTTCGCGACCCGTTTTGAAAAGCTGCGAGGGACACGCTTGACCGACTCCCCCGCGTTTCCGCCGACCACCGCCGAGTTGCTGCATGGAGAGATGATGGAGCAGCTGCGAACGGGTCAGTCCCGCTTCAGCGACCGCCAAGTGATGTTCAACAGTGGACTGCGGGATATCTACCATTGGTCGGTGCCGTTCTACGGCGCCGATGGGCGGTTGCGTGGTCTGCTGGGGGGCTGGAGCGATGTCGGGCGGCGATGGCGGCGTTCGCAAAGGATCCTGGCCTGATGCACGCGCACGATGAGAATGGCTTCCCGCAAAAGCTGTTTTTTCCCTGTCATATTGAACGCGCATCCTCAGTTGAACAGGCCGGTTCGGTGCGCTGACGAACTTTCTGCTGCGGCCGACGGTCACTTACTGTGCACATGCAGTTGTTTTCGGACTATTGAAGGGTGATCGAATGGAAAGTATCAGCCTATTGCTGGGTGAGGCTTTGAGCCCGTATCAGGTCACGCTGACTCCCTCCGGCGCCGGTGGCGAATGCCTGGTGACGCTGAAGAGTGCTTCTGGAGCCATCATGGTTGAGCGGGTGTTCAATCAGGCGCAGTTGACCGACAAGCGTCAACTGACGGACGTGGTCGATGGTCTGCATCGGGATGTACTGATCGCCGAGGGGCGTTTGGAGCCTTGTGTGATCGCGGCACTGCGTAATGTGGCTCGCGACAAGGTCATGACCGCAGCGAATTGAATGGCAGGTTGTGGGAACCTTCCTACCGTCCCGTGAGTCAGACTTTTTACCAACAAGATCAAGCATTGTGCTCCGGTGCTTGTCGCTTGTTGCACGGACCTCGAATGGTCACGTTTAACCCCGAGTCGTCTCCCCACTTCTCGGGGTTTCTTTTTGCCTGTCGTTTCGTTCCGTGTGGGAGCGCCTCAGCGAACCTTCCACGTCCGACTGCCAGGACACAAGGCGTTCCTGGCTGAAACGGTGCGGGCGTATTCAGGATTTGACACCTTTAAATCGCCCCCTCGGTGCGCAGGCGAGCGATTTGCTGCGCATCGTAGCCAAGCTCGCCGAGCACCTGGGCGTTGTGTTCCCCAAGCGTTGGCCCGACCCATTCGGCGCTGCCCGGCGTGTCGGAAAGTTTCGGTACGATGCCTGGCATCTTGAACGCCTTACCGTCCGGCAGCTTGGCTTGCAGGAACATTTCACGGGCCAGGAATTGTGGATCGCTGAACATGTCTTCGGCGCTGAAGATTCGGCTGGCCGGCACTTCGGCCCGGTTCAACTGTTCGATGACGGTATCGAGCGGCAATGAGTTGACCCAGCGATCGATGACGCCGTACAGCTCTTCGCGGCGGCTGTCTCGGCCGTCGTTGCTGGCCAGTTGCGGGTCATTGGCCAAATCGTCACGACCGATGACCTGCATGAAACGCTTGAAGATCGCGTCGCCGTTGGCGCCAATCTGCACGTGCTTGCCATCGGCGCTGGTGTGAATCGACGACGGCGTGATGCCGGGCATGATATTGCCGGTGCGCTCGCGGATGAAACCGAACACGTCGAATTCCGGCACCATGCTTTCCATCATGGCGAATATCGCCTCGTACAATGCCACGTCCACCACTTGTCCGCTGCCGCCGTTGACTTCGCGGTGACGCAGGGCCATCAATGCACCGATCACGCCCCACAGGGCGGCGATGGAGTCACCGATGGAAATCCCGGTGCGCACTGGCGGGCGGTCTTCGAATCCGGTGATGTAGCGCAGGCCGCCCATGGATTCGCCCACTGCGCCGAACCCGGGCTGATCCTTCATCGGCCCGGTCTGGCCGAACCCGGAGAGACGCACCATCACCAGCTTCGGGTTCAATGCGTGCAGCACCTCCCAGCCCAGGCCGAGCTTTTCCAGTACGCCGGGGCGAAAGTTTTCGATCAGGATGTCGGCTTCGCCAATCAGCTGTTTCAGGACCGCCAGCCCGTCGGGGTGTTTCAGGTTCAGGGTCAGGGATTTCTTGTTGCGCGCCTGGACGAACCACCACAGGGAGGTGCCTTCATACAACTTGCGCCACTTGCGCAGCGGGTCACCGCCGTCGGGCGATTCGACCTTGACCACTTCGGCACCGAATTCGGCACAGATCCGCGAGGCAAAAGGCCCGGCGATCAAGGTGCCGAGTTCGATGACTTTGACCCCGGCAAGGGGTTTGGCTGTGAGCGACATGAAAGATCCTGTAGGACAAAACGGAACGAATAGAGCGTTTTATCATAGGCCAGCGTCAGTCGCCGCAGGTTGATGGTCGGCAATTCGTGGATTTGCCGTTTCATCGGTTAGACTTGCCGCCTTTCCACGTATCAAGAAGCCCGTTCATGGCCCAGCCGTCCACGACCTACAAGTTTGAACTGAACCTCACCGACCTCGATCGCAATGTCTACGAGAATGTGAAGCAGACCATCGCCCGCCATCCTTCGGAAACCGAGGAGCGCATGACCGTGCGGCTGCTGGCCTACGCTCTCTGGTACAACGAACTGCTGTCGTTTGGTCGTGGTCTGTCAGATGTCGATGAACCTGCACTGTGGGAAAAAAGTCTGGATGACCGCGTGCTGCACTGGATCGAAGTCGGTCAGCCCGACGTTGATCGCCTGACCTGGTGCTCGCGCCGTACCGAGCGCACCAGCCTGCTGGCCTATGGCAGCCTGCGGGTCTGGGAAGGCAAGGTGATCCCGGCGGTGAAAGGCCTGAAGAACGTCAACATCGCCGCTGTGCCCCAGGATGTGCTGGAAACCCTGGCCCAGGACATGCCCCGCGTGATCAAGTGGGATGTCATGATCAGCGAAGGGACAATGTTCGTGACCGACGACCGTGGCCAGCATGAAGTTCAACTGCAGTGGTTGCTGGGCGAGCGCGGTTGATTCCTGTGGGAGCGAGCCTGCTCGCGATAGCGGTGGATCATCTCGCAACTCAGAGACTGACACACCGCTATCGCGAGCAGGCTCGCGCCCACATGCAGCTCTTTTGCCGATAGTTTCAATGACCCATAGAAGAATGTCTGTAACCCCATGCGCATAGAACCCCGCCAGCTCCCCGCCACCCTGCCGTTCCTCGGTGACCTGCCGCCCCTGCTGACCCGCCTGTATGCGGCGCGTGGCGTGCAGTCCGAGGCCGAACTGGACAAGAGTCTGGCGCGCCTGATTCCCTATCAGCAGCTCAAGGGCATCGATGCGGCGGTGGATCTTCTGGTAGTGGCCCTGGAGCAGCGCCAACGGATCCTGATCGTTGGCGATTTCGATGCCGACGGGGCAACGGCCAGTACCGTGGGTCTGTTGGGGCTGCGGCTGCTGGGGGCGGCCCATGTCGACTATCTGGTGCCCAATCGCTTCGAATACGGCTACGGGCTGACCCCGGAAATCGTCGAAGTCGCCCTGACCCGCGAGCCGCAACTGTTGATCACGGTGGACAACGGCATTTCCAGCGTGGAAGGTGTGGCGGCGGCGAAAGCGGCGGGGCTCAAGGTACTGGTGACCGACCACCACTTGCCGGGCACCGAGTTGCCGGCGGCCGATGCCATCGTCAATCCGAACCAGCCGGGCTGTGAATTCCCGAGCAAGGCGCTGGCGGGGGTCGGGGTGATTTTCTATGTGCTGATGGCCCTGCGCGCGCGGTTGCGCAGCTTGGGTTGGTATGCCACCAAGCCTCAGCCGAACATCGGTGAACTGCTGGACCTGGTGGCTCTGGGCAGTGTGGCAGACGTGGTGCCCCTGGATGCCAACAACCGGATCCTCGTGCATCAGGGCCTGGAACGCATTCGTGCCGGGCGCGCGCGCCCTGGCATCAAAGCCATTCTGGAAGTTGCCAAGCGTGACCACTCACGCATTACCTCGACCGATCTCGGGTTCATCCTGGGGCCGCGTCTGAATGCGGCAGGACGCCTGGACGACATGAGCCTGGGCATCGAATGCCTGCTCACCGACGACGAGGCGCTGGCCCGGGAAATGGCCGCGCAGCTGGATGGCATGAACCAGGATCGCAAATCCATCGAGCAGGGCATGCAGCGTGAGGCGCTGGCCCAGCTCAAGGAGCTGCCGGTTGAATCGATGCCGTTCGGTCTGTGCCTGTTCGATCCGCAGTGGCACCAGGGTGTCATCGGCATCCTTGCCTCCCGAATGAAAGAACGTTACTTCCGTCCGACCATTGCCTTCGCCGATGCCGGAGACGGCATGCTCAAGGGGTCTGGCCGTTCGGTGCAGGGGTTTCATATTCGCGACGCCCTGAGTGTCGTGGCCGCGCAGCATCCTACCCTGATCACCAAGTACGGCGGTCATGCCATGGCGGCAGGGCTGTCATTGCCGGAGGCGAATTTCCCGTTGTTCGCCGAGGCTTTCGACGCGGAAGTGCGCAGGCAGTTGCGTGAAGAGGACCTGACCGGGCGCCTGTTGTCGGATGGCACCCTGGCGGTGGAAGAATTCCATCTGGAACTGGCCCGGGCCCTGCGCCATGCCGGCCCCTGGGGCCAGCATTTTCCGGAACCGTTGTTCCACGGTGTGTTCCAGCTGGTCGAGCAGCGGGTGGTGGGCGAACGGCACCTGAAGGTGGTACTCAGGAGCGAGTGCGGTTCGGTGAAGCTCGATGGCATCGCCTTTGGCATCGACCGCGACGTCTGGCCGAACCCGACCGTGCGCTGGGTCGAGTTGGCCTACAAACTCGATCTCAACGAGTTTCGTGGCCAGGAAACGGTGCAGTTGATGATTGCCCATATCGAGCCGCGGTAGGCCCACAGATTTCCCAAGGCGATGATCCTCCTGTGGCGAGGGGATAAATCCCCTCGCCACAGGAGCTTGTTTTAAACGCGAAACCCTGCCTTATCCCAGGTTGTCGACTAGGCTCTAAACACTGGTTGATAGCCCTTGTGACGTCTTGTCCTTTTTCTTTGCCCGCGGGGGCGGGTGCTGCACCTTTTGTCACTCGTCGACTTTTCAAACAGAACCTGGAGCCTGCCCACTGATTCGAAGAGGTGCCCCATGAGTCTGCTGCTTGAACCCTATACCGTACGCCAATTGACCCTGCCCAACCGCATCGCGGTATCACCGATGTGCCAGTATTCGAGTGTCGATGGCCTGGCCAACGACTGGCATCTGGTGCACCTCGGCAGCCGTGCCGTGGGCGGCGCCGGCCTGGTATTCACCGAAGCCACCGCTGTCACCGCCGACGGCCGCATTACCGCCCAGGACCTGGGGTTGTGGAACGATGAACAGATCGAGCCGCTGCAACGCATCACCCGCTTCATCACCGCCCAGGGCTCTGTGCCGGGCATTCAGTTGGCCCACGCCGGGCGCAAGGCCAGTACCTGGCGGCCCTGGTTGGGCAAGCATGGCAGCGTGAAGCCTGCGGATGGCGGCTGGGTGCCGGTCGGTCCCTCGCCGATTGCCTTCGACCCGCAGCACACGCAGCCGTCCCAACTGGACGAAGGACAGATCAATGGTGTCATCCAGGCGTTCGTGGATGCCGCCAAACGGGCCTTGACGGCCGGTTTCAAGGTGGTCGAGGTCCACGCGGCCCATGGCTATCTGCTGCATCAGTTCCTGTCTCCGCTGAGCAATCAGCGGCGCGATCAATATGGTGGTTCGTTCGAAAACCGTATCCGGCTGGTGCTGCAGGTCACCGAAGCGGTCAGGGCCGTATGGCCTGAGGAGTTGCCGGTGTTCGTGCGTGTCTCGGCCACCGATTGGGTCGAGGATGGCTGGAATCCCGATGAAACCGTCGAGCTGGCGCGGCGATTCAGGGCGTTGGGGGTCGATCTGATCGATGTGTCATCGGGCGGTACCGCGGCGAATGCGGAGATCCCTACCGGTCCGGGTTACCAGACGCGTTTTGCCGAACGGGTGCGCAAGGAGTCGGAAATCGCCACCGGCACCGTCGGCATGATCACCGAGCCAGCCCAGGCCGAGCACATTCTGCGAACCTGCCAGGCCGACATCATTTTCCTGGCCCGCGAGTTGTTGCGCGATCCGTACTGGGCGCTGCATGCCGATGATGACCTGGGTGGGCGCAAGGCAGTCTGGCCGGCGCAGTATCAGCGTGCGACCCATCGGGACCAGCCGATTCATGAGTCGGATCTGCGGGACTGACTGTTTCTGCAAAAAACAAAGCCCCGGTCGTTCAGGCCGGGGCTTTTCTTTGGTTGAAATTTTCTCTGCTTGCACTGGCCTCATCGCGAGCAGGCTCGCTCCCACAAGGAATTCCTATGCAATGAGATCACTGTGTGGGAGCGAGCCTGCTCGCGATGGGGCCAGCCCGGACGACCAATAACTATCAGGGATACTTGCGCTTATCCGGCGCCGGCGGGAAGTACTGGTAAAGCCAGGTCTCGCTCAGGGTCCGGTCCTTGCTGCGAATGAACAGGCGCATCTCCACCGGGTCCACCCGGTCATCGGTCGGGTACCAGTCGAAGGTAATGCGATAGCCCTTGATCGCATCCACCACCAACACGTTGAAGTCCTTCACCTCGCCATGGGAGCAAGTCACCACCGGTTCGATACCGGTCCCAGGGGGCAACTGGTCGATACCGCCGCCACTGAAGTCCACGGCAAAGCGTCGCGCCCAGACGGTGGGGTAATGCTCGCCCGGTGCCCAGCCTTCGATGAACCCACCCATGCCTGAACGGCTCGCATGGACCTGTGCCAGCTCGGTGCTCACCGGTGGCAGGGCGCTCCAGTAGAGTTTGTAGCCGTAGTTCAGTGAATCACCGGCTGCAACCGGTTTTTTTGGCGACCAGAACGCGACGATGTTATCCAGGGTTTCGCCGGTGGTAGGAATTTCCAGCAGATCCACAGAGCCTTCGCCCCAGGCTGTTGTCGGCTCGACCCATAGGCTTGGACGCTTGCTGTACCAGTCCACGGTATCCTGGTAGCTCTCGAAGCTATGGTCGGTCTGCACCAGGCCGAAGCCTTTCGGGTTGTTGTCGGCAAAAGCGTTGAATTGCAGGGTGGCTGGATTGTTCAGCGGACGGCAGACCCATTCGCCATTGCCGCGCCACATGGCCAGTCGGTCGGAGTCGTGGATCTGCGGGTGAATGGTGTCGCACATGCGCCGTTCGACGGTGCCGCAACTGAACATGCTGGTCATCGGCGCAATGCCGAGTTGTTCGATGGCGGTCCGAGCGTTGATGTGGGCGTCGACTTCCATCACGACCCGGGTGGGCTGGCAATCGATGTCAAAACGATAAGCGCCGGTGGCGCTGGGGGAGTCGAGCAGTGCATAGACCACGAAACGGGTGCTGTTCTTGTCCGGGGTTTCGAACCAGAACTGAGTGAAGTCCGGAAACTCCTCGCGGTGTTTGGCATACGTATCGATTGCCAATCCACGGGCCGAGAGGCCGTACTGGCCGCTGGCGTCCACGGCGCGGAAATAACTGGCGCCCAGAAACGAAACGATGTCGTGCCGGTCCAGCTCCGGCGCCTTGAAGGCCCGGAACCCGGAGAACCCCAGGTCACCCGTCAGTTGCGCGGTGTTGACCGTGGTTTTCTCGTAGTTGAACAACTCCGGGCGGAAATGCACTTCACGGGCCAGGCGGGTCTTCGGATTGACACTGTGCATGCGCACCGGCTGCTTGAAACCCATGCCGACGTGGAAAAACTGTACGTCCAGTTGGCCATCCAGCTCATTCCACAGCGAATGGTTGGCGTCATACCGGATAGCGTTGAACTGCAGGGGCGACATCATCGCCAATGTTTCCGGCAAGACTTGCTTGGTATCGACGTAACGTTGCCCGGCCAGCCGCTTGGCCTGGTCTTTCAGGTTCTTGAAGTCGAAGGGGAGGGCTTCGCCGTCTGCCGTCCGATCGGCGGCCCAGGCCCGTGCCGCCATGAGGCCCGAAGCCGAAAGCCCGGTATAGGCGGCGAAAGCCATGGAGGCCTTGAGCAGGTTCCTGCGATGCATAAATACAACCTTTCTCGAAACAATCCCCAGCCGCTCCTGGCAACAGAGACTGATACAACTGATAAAGGAGTTCGGACATGCCTTTGGCCAAACGCGACGGAGGTGGCCTGTGTGGCTAACTCGAATACTCAAATTAACCGCACAAGCCACCAGAACAGATGCCTGAGAGCCGGATCGGTTCACCGAGGCGCAAAATCATAGGGGATACGTCGACGGCTGAGAAAAGGAAAGCGTGGCTTGGTTAAATTTCCTTACAGATATTTCTTTTTTCTCCGGGGTATCTGCATTTTTTTGACTAATTACTCTAAAACTGCCTCCTCGCTGTGTGAATCGCCCCTATTCTTTAGCTTGGCAAAGGGGTTCCGTCCGCGAGCCCGGCAGGCTCCGGGAATCAATTCGACGTACACAAGGACACCGTTCATGACGAAACTACAGGGCATTGCTGAAATGCTGGGGCTCTTCCCATGCCTGCACAACGTGCGCCGGACGCGGCGCCTTAGCCTGGAGGAACTGCGATTGGTGGAGCGCTACCGCGAGCTGTCGGAAAACGACCGGATCGCCATGCGTTACCTGGTGGATGCGATGAGGAGTGTTTCGCGGTTTTGAGCCGGTTGTCGTACTGGATCGGTCTGGGCAGAGTCACTGCTTATTCCATCGACCAGTCCCGGGGACGTTCTGTGCGCTGGTGCAATATGCGCAAGATCTGCAATTGACCTTGTACGACCCGGTAAGGTGCAACGAATGGGTAGCGTGTCAGCACCAGTTCTCGAACATCCGGAACGGCTGAAGGACGGCCGCAGCCGGGGAGACGCCAAACGACAAAACAGGCGAGACCATGGAGAGATACCCTTGGGTGTATACGTTGTAGACAACTCCAGGGCCTGCCAGGATTTCCGTCAACCAGCGAGGGTGCACCGGTTGACGAAAACCTTAGCAAGACGAAGGCGGGGGGCCGTGCGCATGTGTTTCCAGATACTTATTGCATTTAATGCTTGAACATCACATGCCGCACCACCGTGTAGTCCTCCAGCCCATACATGGACATGTCCTTGCCATACCCGGAATGTTTCTGACCGCCGTGGGGCATTTCGCTGACGAGCATGAAGTGGGTATTCACCCAGGTGCAGCCGTATTGCAGGCGCGCCGACAGGCGATGGGCGCGGCCGACGTCGCGGGTCCATACCGATGAGGCCAGGCCATAGTCAGAATCGTTGGCCCAGTCCAGTACCTGCGCTTCATCGAGGAACGGGGTGACGGACACCACCGGGCCGAAGACCTCCCGGCGCACGATCTCATCGTCCTGCTGGGCATCGGCCAGTACCGTCGGTTCGAAGAAGAACCCGTTGCCGTCCACGGCTTTGCCACCGGTGATCAAACGGATATGTGGCTGGGCGATGGCGCGTTCGACGAGCCCGGCCACGCGGTCTCGATGCTGGGCGGTGATCAGCGGGCCCATCTCGGTGTCCGGTGCGGTCTGCAGGCCGTACTTGATGCTGCCCACCGCAGCGCCGAGTTTTTCGACGAACTGGTCGTAGATGCCTTGCTGGGCATAGATGCGGCAGGCCGCGGTGCAATCCTGGCCGGCATTGTAGAAACCGAAAGTGCGGATGCCTTCCACGGCGGCGTCGATGTCGGCGTCGTCGAAGATGATCACCGGGGCCTTGCCGCCCAGTTCCATATGCGTGCGTTTGACGCTGTCGGCGGTGCTGGAAATGATGTGCGAGCCGGTGGCGATGGAGCCGGTGAGCGACACCATGCGCACTTTCGGGTGAGTGATCAGCGGCTGGCCGACGGTCTGCCCACGACCGAACACCACGTTGAGTACCCCGGCCGGGAAAATGTCTGCTGCCAGTTCCGCCAGGCGCAACGCCGTCAGGGGCGTCTGTTCCGAGGGCTTGAGTACAACGGTATTACCCGCGGCCAGGGCCGGGGCGATTTTCCAGGCAACCATCATCAGCGGATAGTTCCAGGGTGCGATGGAGGCAATAACGCCCACCGGGTCGCGGCGGATCATCGAAGTATGCCCCGGCAGGTATTCGCCCCCCGCCGAGCCGTTCATGCAGCGACTGGCGCCGGCAAAGAAACGGAACACATCGGCAATGGCCGGGATCTCATCGTTCAGGGCGGCGCCCAGGGGTTTGCCACAGTTGTCCGACTCCAGCTTCGCCAGTTCTTCGCCATGGGCTTCAATGGCGTCGGCCAGTTTGAGCAGCAGCAGGGAGCGGTCCTTGGGCGGGATCTGCGACCAACTGTCGAAGGCATCAGCGGCAGCGCGCACGGCGGCATCGACCTGGGCCTCGCTGGCTTCGTTGATTTCCACCAGCACCCGACCCAGTGCCGGATTGAACACGGCCTGTCCGGGACCTTCGCCGTTCACCAGGCGACCGTTGATCAGCAGTTTGGTTTGCATGTCCATGTCCTCTCAAGTTGTTGTTTTTTGTGGGAGCGAGCCTGCTCGCGAAGGTGTTCCACCAGGCAACCCTTGCACTGACTGGAGCACCGCTTTCGCGAGCAGGCTCGCTCCCACAGGGGGGCATCGCTGTTCATGCCTGAGTTATTTCCCCCCGCTCCCCGCCACGCTCTCACCCCCACGGGTCAGGTAGTAGGCGCCCAATATCGGCAGCATGGTGACGATCATCACCAGCATGGCGACGACGTTGGTCACCGGCACGTCGCGGGGGCGGCTGAGTTGGTTGAGCAGCCAGAGCGGCAGGGTACGTTCGTGGCCGGCAGTGAAGGTGGTGACAATGATTTCGTCGAACGACAGCGCGAACGCCAACATGCCGCCGGCCAGCAGTGCCGAGCCGAGATTGGGCAGGATGATGTAGCGGAAGGTCTGCCAGCCATCGGCCCCCAGGTCCATCGAGGCCTCGATCAGGCTGTGGGAGGTACGGCGCAACCGGGCGATGACGTTGTTGTAGACGATCACTACACAGAAAGTGGCGTGGCCGACGACGATGGTGAACATGCCCGGCTCGATTCCCAGGGTCTTGAACGTGGCCAGAAGTGCAATGCCGGTGATGATCCCCGGCAGGGCAATGGGCAGGATCAGCATCAGGGATATTCCCTGCTTGCCGAAGAAGTCGCGGCGGTACAGCGCCGCCGAGGCCAACGTGCCGAGTACCATGGCGATCAGGGTGGCGATGCTCGCGATCTGCAACGACAGCTTGATCGCCTCCAGTACATCAGGACGGGCGAAAGCCACGCTGAACCATTTCAGGGTCAAGCCCTTGGGCGGGAAGCTGAACGCGGCGTCCTCGGTATTGAAGGCATAGAGGAAGATGATCAGGATCGGGAAGTGCAGGAACACCAGTCCCCCCCAAGCCGCGATGCGCAAACCCCATGACGCCCGGGATGAAGAATCAGAGTGCATCGAAAGCCCCCAGGCGCTTGACGATAGACAGGTAAATGGCGATCAGCACGATGGGCACCAGCGTGAAGGCTGCGGCCATGGGCATGTTGCCGATGGCGCCTTGCTGGGCGTAGACCATGCTGCCGACGAAGTATCCCGGCGGGCCCACCAGCTGGGGCACGATGAAATCCCCCAGGGTCAGCGAGAACGTGAAGATCGAACCGGCGGCGATGCCCGGGACCGACAGCGGCAGGACCACTTGCATGAACGTCTGGCGTGGCTTGGCACCCAGGTCCGCCGAGGCTTGCAGCAGCGAGGGCGGCAGGCGCTCCAGGGACGCCTGGATCGGCAGGATCATGAACGGCAGCCAGATATAGACAAACACCAGGAAGCGTCCCAGGTGCGAAGTGGACAGCGTGCTGCCGCCGACGCCGGGGATTTCCAGCACGAACTGCAACACCGGCCCCAGGCCCAGGTGCTGAATGAACCACTGCGCCACGCCGCCTTTGGCCAGCAACAATGTCCAGGCATAGGCCTTGACGATGTAGCTGGCCCACATGGGCAGCATTACCGCGATGTAGAAAAACGCCTTGGTCTTGCCGCTGGTGTAGCGCGCCATGTAATAGGCGATGGGGAACGCGACGACGGCGCTGGCGATGGACACCGCGATGGCCATGGTCACGGTGCGCAGGATGATGTCGAAGTTCGAGGGTTGGAACAGTGCCGCGAAATTCGCCAGGGTCAGGTCCGGCGTGACCGCCATGGTGAAATCGTCGAAGGTGTAGAAGCCTTGCCACAGCAAGGTCAGCAGCGAGCCCAGGTAGATCGCGCCGAACCAGATCAGCGGCGGTACCAGCAGCATCGACAGGTACAGGTTGGGCCGTCGGTACAGCAGGTTGGAAAACCGTCGCAGCGAACCCGGTGCAGGTGTCCGGGGGAGAGCCAGTGTATTCATCTCAGGCCTCGCCGCCGACAGTGTCGTGCAGGGTAATCATCGCCTCGCGGGCCCAGCGGACCCTGAGCTGCTGGCCGGTCTGGTGCTGAGCGCTGCTGTCGGCCCACTGAGTGTTGGCCTGACTGAGGTTCAGGATCTGGCCGTTTTCCAGTTTCAGCTCGTAGCGAGTGGCGCTGCCCTGGTATTGAATGTCGTGAAGCAGCCCTTGGACTTCGATTTCATGGCCGCTCAACGGGCCCTCGGCGAAACGCACGTGTTCCGGGCGGATCGAAAACGGCTGTGGATAACCGCTCAGCTGTCGCGCCAGTTCGCCGCGAATCACGTTGGAGGTGCCGACAAATTCCGCGACGAAGGTGGTCGCCGGTTTCATGTACAGGTTGCGCGGTGTATCCACTTGTTCAATGCGGCCCATGTTGAATACCGCCACCCGGTCGGACATCGACAAGGCCTCGGTCTGGTCATGGGTAACGAAAATGAACGTGATGCCCAACTGGCGCTGCAGTTTCTTCAATTCGCCTTGCATCTGTTCGCGCAGCTTCAGGTCGAGGGCGCCAAGGGGTTCATCCAGCAGCAACACCCGCGGGCGATTGACCAACGCACGGGCCAGGGCTACACGCTGACGCTGGCCGCCGGAGAGCTGCGCCGGTTTGCGTTCGCCATAGCCGCCCAGGGCTACCATCTCCAGCGCTTCGTCGGCACGCTTGATTCGCTCGGCCTTGGCGACGCCTTTGACTTTCAGGCCGTAGGCCACGTTGTCGCGTACGTTCATGTGGGGGAAGAGGGCGTAGTCCTGGAATACCGTATTGACGTCCCGTTGATAGGGTGGCAGCCCGGCGGCCTCCTCGCCATGAATGCGGATCGAACCGGCGCTCGGCTGTTCGAAACCGGCAATCAGCCGCAGACAGGTGGTCTTGCCCGACCCGGAGGGGCCCAGCATGGAAAAGAACTCGCCGTCCTCGATGTCGATGGAGACCCGGTCAACGGCCTTCACCTCGCCGAATTGACGGGAAACCTGGGTGAACTGGACTGCGAGTGTCATGGTGCGGTGCTCCATAAGCGCAACTGCTGCTGTTGAATCATTAATGATGACGGGCACCGAACCTGTGGCGCGGGGATAAATCCCCTCGCCACAACGACAGTATTTATCTGTAGTTTTTACACCGCCCGATCAGCCCTACCGCCCGCCCATGATCGCGATGTAATCCTGGGTCCAGCGGCTGTACGGCACGAACTTGCCGCCCTCGGCCTGTGGGGTTTTCCAGAAGGCGATCTTGTCGAACTGGTCGAAGCCGTTGGTCTTGCAACCTTCAGCCCCCAGCAGCTCGCTGCCCTGGCACGCCGCGGGCACTGCCGGCAAGGAGCCGAACCATGCTGCCACGTCACCCTGGACCTTCGGTTGCAGCGACCAGTCCATCCATTTGTAGGCGCAGTTGGGGTGCTTGGCCTCGGCGTGGAGCATGGTGGTGTCGGCCCAGCCGGTGGCGCCTTCTTTCGGAATGGTCGAGGCGATCGGTTGTTTTTCGTTGATCAGGCCATTGACCTGGTATGGCCAGGCACCGGACGCCACCACGCCTTCGTTCTTGAAGTCACTCATCTGCACGGTGGTGTCATGCCAGTAGCGATGGATCAACGGTTGCTGGGCCCGCAGTAGCTCCAGCACGGCCTTGTATTGGGCTTCGTCGAGTTGATACGGATCCTTGATGCCCAGCTCGGGCTTGGCAGTCTTGAGGTACAGCGCCGCATCGGCGATGTAGATCGGTCCGTCGTAGGCCTGCACGCGGCCCTTGTTCGGCTTGCCGTCGGGCAGGGCCTGGGGGCTGAACAACACGCTCCAACTGGTAGGGGCCTGTTTGAATACGTCGGTGTTGTACATCAGCACGTTCGGCCCCCATTGATACGGCGTGCCGTAGGTTTTCTGGTTGACCACGTACCACGGCGCGTCCTTGAGACGCGGATCAAGGTTCTTCCAGTTGGGGATCAATGCGGTGTTGATTGGTTGCACCCGCTTGCCGGCGATCAGTCGTAACGAAGCATCGCCCGAGGCCGTGACCAGGTCGTAGCCACCCTTGCTCATCAGGCTGACCATTTCGTCGGAGGTCGCGGCGGTTTTCACATTGACCTTGCAGCCGGTTTCCTTCTCGAAACCGGTCACCCAATCGTAGGCCTTGTCGCTTTCGCCTCGCTCGATATAACCCGGCCAGGCCACGATATCCAATTGGCCTTCACCCTTGCCAACGGTCTTGAGCGGTTCGGCGGCCTGGACGCTGAGGCTGGTCAGCATCGCCAGGGTGATTGCACTGAGCAATACGGTGTTGTGCGCGTACATGGGAATCCCTCTTGCTTTAATTGTTTTGGATTAGCCGCAAGTCTCAAGCTGGAAGCTGCAAGAAACGGCGGTCACCTACAACTTGTAGCTTGCTGCTTACAACTCCCGCCCGTGACGGGCCATGATGTGGCGCACCACGCTGTAGTCCTGGAGCGAGTCACAGGACAAGTCTTTCCCGTAGCCCGAGCGCTTCAGGCCGCCGTGGGGCATCTCGCTGACCAGCATGAAGTGGCTGTTGATCCAGGTGCAGCCGTATTGCAGGCGCGCCGCCACTTGCATCGCCTTGTCCAGGTTCTGGGTCCATACCGAGGACGCCAGGCCGTATTCGGAATCGTTGGCCCAATCCACCGCCTGGGGGAGTTCGTCGAAGCGGGTCACGGTGACCACCGGGCCGAACACCTCGCGCTGGACGATTTCATCGCTTTGCTTGCAGCCGGCCAGCAAGGTCGGCTGGTAATAGAAGCCGGCACCGGAATGCACCGCCGCGCCGGTGATGCGCTCGATGTGCGGCTGGGCGAGTGCGCGTTCGACGAAACTGGCGACACGGTCGCGCTGGCGGGTGCTGATCAAGGGACCGATTTCGTTGTCGGCGTCGCGCTTGCCGGCAAAGCGCAGGCTGCTGACCGCCGTGCCGAGTTCGGCCACCAGTCGATCGTGAATGGCGCCCTGAGCGTAGATCCGGCAGGCCGCGGTGCAATCCTGGCCTGCGTTGTAATAGCCGTAGGTGCGCACGCCATCGACCACCGCCTGGATGTCGGCGTCGTTGCAGACGATCACCGGTGCCTTGCCTCCCAGCTCCAGGTGCGTGCGCTTGAGGGTTTTCGCCGCGGCCTGGAGGATTTTCTGGCCGGTGACGATATCGCCGGTCAGCGAGACCATGCGCACCTTGGGATGGCTGACCAGATGGCTGCCAACCCCTTCGCCGCCTCCGCAGATGACGTTGATGACGCCCCGGGGCAGGATCCCGGCCAGCAGCGGCGCCAGGGCCAGGATCGACAGCGGCGTATGCTCCGAGGGTTTGAACACCAGGGTGTTGCCGGCGGCCAGGGCCGGGGCGATTTTCCACGCGGCCATCATGATTGGGTAATTCCACGGCGCAATGGACGTGATCACGCCGATGGGGTCGCGGCGCACCATGCTGGTGTAGCCGGGCAGGTACTCACCGCTGAGCTGGCCGGTCTGGCAGCGCACGGCGCCGGCGAAGAAACGGAACACATCCACTGTGGCACTGAGGTCGTCCTGCCGCGCCAGGTGCAATGGCTTGCCGCAGTTCAGCGATTCGAGACGGGCCAGGTGATCGGCATGCTTTTCGATCGCGCTGGCGATCTCCAGCAGCAGGTTCGAGCGTTGTTGCGGGGTGGTGCGCGACCATCCGTCGAAGGCTTGGTGGGCGGCCAGGACCGCTGCCTCGACCTGCTCGATGCTGGCCTCGGCGATAGAGGCCAGTACTCCGCCGGTGGCCGGATTGAGTATCGGCTCGACAAATCCCTCGCCGGAAACGAGCTCCCCATCGATCAGCAATGCGGTGCACAGTGGGGTTGGTGTGCCAGCCATGTTTGATTTTCTCTTATTAAATGGCCCGGAGGATTCAGCAAGACTAGTGCGCAGCCTCCAGGCCGACAAATTCTAAATACTCAAGTATGCATTCGATTAAATAGATGGCTTACGCCCGCCGTGGGGCTGCTCCCTGGCGACGGTCAGGAAAGGATCGACCAATGCCGGTCGTGACGTGCCGCGGCGCCAGGCCAGCCCGACGTCGAGGGTCTGGTTGAGGTCGGCGATCGGACGCGCTTCGATGATGTCGCCCTCCAGTGACCAGGGGCGGTACGTCATGTCCGGTTGGATCGACACGCCCAGTCCCGCCGCTACCAGGCTGCGCACCGCTTCGGTCGAGGCGGTGCGCAGCGTGATCTTCGGTTGCAGGCTGGCACCACGCCACAGGCGCTGGGCGTTGCGTTCCATTTCATCGACGTTCAGCTGGATCAGTGGCTCACTGGCGACGTCCGCCAGGTTGATGCTGTCGTGTTCCAGCAACGGGTGCCGGGGCGGCAGCCACAAGCGGTGAGGAGAATGGGTCAACACTTCGGTCTGCAAGGCATGGCGATCTTCGAGGTTGGACAGAATGAGCACGCCGACATCGATTTCCCCGCTGACTAGCAGATGCTCGATATAGGGCCGTTCGTCCTCCATCACGCGGATCACCACATTCGGGTAGGCGCGCTGGAAGCGGGTCAGCAGATCGGCCAGGTAGTAGCCGGCGACCAGGCTGGTGACGCCGACGGTCAGATGGCCGGCGATCTGGTCGGTGCTTTGCTGCAGGCTGCGCTTGGCGTTGTCTACGGTGGCGAGGATCAGGTGGGCCTGGCGCAGGAACTGATGGCCCTGATGGGTCAGGGTCATGCCCTTGGCATGGCGGTTGAACAGGCTGACGCCGATCTCCTGCTCCAGTTGCTGGATGGCCAGGGTCAAGGTGGACTGGGAAATGAATGCGGCTTGCGCAGCGGCGGAAATCGAGCCGGTCTCGGCCACGGCGATGAAATGGCGGATCTGACGCAAGGTCATCATGGGTGAATACCCGGTAGGCTGTTTTTGTCGATGTTTTGCAGTGTATATCGTTTTTTCTGAAGGGTAGCGGGAGCGGTTGAAAGGGCAAGCAACATCTCGAAGCAATCTCGCCGACGACTTTGAATACTTTCGATTTAGGCTGGTGGCCTTGCCCATTCGGTTACCCGAACACAGGGAGGCAGCGAAATGAATACCCGTGGATTGCTCGATCAGTTACTCAAGTCCGGTCAGGACCTGTTGCAGAACAAGGCGGGCGGCGCGCAGAACAAGCAGACCGGCGGGCTTGGCAGCCTGCTTTCCGGCGCTGGCGGTGGTGCACTGGCGGCAGGCGCCATGGGGTTGCTGCTGGGTAACAAAAGAGTCCGCAAGACGGGCGGCAAGGTTGCGCTCTACGGCGGTCTCGCCGCGCTGGGCGTTATCGCCTACAAAGCCTATGGCAACTGGCAGGCCCAGCAGGGCCGCGCGCCGCAAACGGAACCCCGGACCCTGGACCGGATCCCACCGGCACAGGTCGAGCAGCACAGCCAGGCCATCCTCAAGGCGTTGGTCGCAGCGGCCAAGGCTGATGGTCATGTGGATGAGCGTGAGCGGCAGTTGATCGAAGGCGAACTCACCAAGCTCGACAACGACCAGGAGCTGCGACACTGGCTGCATGCCGAGCTCAACAAGCCTCTGGACCCCACCGACGTCGCCCGCGCCGCCAGCACTCCGGAAATGGCCGCGGAAATGTACATCGCCAGCGTGATGCTGGTGGACGAGGAAAACTTCATGGAAAAGTCCTACCTCGATGAGCTGGCGCGACAGCTCAAGCTGGAGCCGGGGTTGAAGGTCGAGCTGGAGAATCAGGTGCGACGGGCTTCCTTGTAGATAACGCCTGACAAACACCATGCTCCTGTGGGAGCGCAAACCTGTGGGAGCAAAGCTTGCTCGCGATAACGACAGAACAGTCAACATTGCTGCTGACTGACTTACCGCAATCGCGAGCAAGCTTTGCTCCCACAGGTTTGTGGCTTGACTGACTGGCATCAGGGCTTGCCCGCTCCTACAGTGGTTGGCATCCAACATCAGTACACCACGCCCCTCGGCTATACTCCCCAACATTTCGAAGTCCCTCCGAGGTTTTACTGTGAAGAACTGGACGTTGCGCCAACGCATCCTGGCGAGTTTTGCGGTGATCATCGCCATCATGCTACTGATGGTGGTCGTCTCGTATTCGCGGTTGTTGAAGATCCAGGACAGTGAAGAGCGGGTACGTACCGATGCGGTGCCAGGGGTCTATTACAGTTCCATGATCCGCGGCGGCTGGGTCGACAGCTACGTCCTCACCCAACAGATCGTCGGCCTTTCGGGAAACCGGGAAATCACCGCCGAGGACAACGCCCACTACAAGGGCTTCGAACAGCATCTGCGTGAAGAAATACAGAACTATCAAAAGCTGATCCAGAACCCGGCCGACCAGGCCTCTCTGGATGAGTTCGAAACCAATCACCAGGCGTTCAACCAGGCGATGGCGAAAGTCCTCGACCTCTATCAGCGCAAGGATTACGAAGGTGCGCGACAGGCGCTGGACAAAGAGCTGGCGCCTGCCTGGATCGGTGGGCGCACGCACCTGAATCATATTATCGAGCGCAATCGGGAACTGGCGGAACAGGCCACCGGCACCATAGACGACGCCGTTACGGCGGCCAAGGTCGCCATGGGCCTGTCGTTTCTCGTCGCGATAGTCGTTGCCGTTCTCTGCGGGCTGTTGCTGATGCGCGCAATCATGGCGCCGATGAATCGCATCGTGGAAATTCTCGAAGTCATGCGCAGCGGCGACTTGAGTGGACGCCTGAACCTGGCGCGCAAAGATGAGTTTGGCGCGGTGGAAACCGGATTCAACGACATGATGACCGAGCTGACCTCCCTGGTGTCCCAGGCTCAGCGCTCGTCGGTGCAAGTCACCACCTCGGTGACCGAGATCGCCGCCACCTCCCGCCAGCAACAGGCCACGGCCACGGAAACCGCCGCCACTACCACGGAGATCGGCGCCACCTCTCGCGAGATCGCGGCGACCTCTCGCGATCTGGTGCGCACCATGACTGAAGTCTCCACCGCCGCCGACCAGGCCTCGGTGGCCGCCGGTTCCGGTCAACAAGGCCTGGCGCGCATGGAAGACACCATGCATTCGGTAATGGGCGCCGCCAACCTGGTGAATGCCAAGCTGGCGATCCTCAACGAGAAGGCTGGCAACATCAACCAGGTGGTGGTCACCATCGTCAAGGTAGCCGACCAGACCAACCTGCTATCCCTCAACGCCGCCATCGAAGCTGAAAAGGCGGGCGAGTACGGTCGTGGTTTCGCCGTGGTCGCCACCGAGGTACGCCGCCTGGCCGACCAGACGGCGGTAGCCACCTATGACATCGAGCAGATGGTGCGCGAAATCCAGTCCGCCGTGTCCGCCGGTGTGATGGGCATGGACAAGTTCTCCGAAGAGGTACGCCGTGGCATGGCCGAGGTGCAGCAGGTCGGTGAGCAACTGTCGCAAATCATCCATCAGGTCCAGGCGCTGGCGCCGCGGGTGCTGATGGTCAACGAGGGCATGCAGGCGCAGGCCACCGGGGCCGAACAGATCAACCACGCTCTGGTGCAACTGGGCGATGCCAGTAGCCAGACCGTGGAGTCCTTGCGTCAGGCCAGTTCTGCCATCGACGAGCTGAGTCAGGTAGCCGTGGGGCTGCGTGGCGGCGTCTCGCGTTTCAAAGTCTGATGGGCGAATTCGAGGCCAGGCGTGGAGCCGCGCCGGCGGCCCGTCAAATCCTGTTCCTGATGTTTTGCATCGGCAACGAGCGCTATGCCCTGCAGGCCACCGACGTGGTTGAAGTGCTGCCGCGCCTGCCTCTCAAACCGATCGCCCGGGCTCCGGCGTGGGTGGCGGGAGTGTTCGCCTGGCGCGGGACAGTGGTGCCGGTGATCGATCTGTGCAGCCTGGCCTTCGGCCAACATGCCGAGGCCCGTACCAGTACGCGTCTGGTGCTGGTGCATTACCGTCCCGACGAGCAATTGCCGGGGCAGGTGCTGGGGTTGATCCTGGAACAGGCCACCGACACGTTGCGCTGCGATCCGCTGGAGTTCCAGCCTTATGGCCTGGATAACCGACAGGCGCCCTACCTGGGCCCGGTGCGCGAAGATGCCCAGGGGCTGCTGCAATGGGTGCGGGTCAATGATCTGCTTGATGAATCGGTCCGCGCCGTGCTGTTTCCCGCGTCGCCGTTGAACCTTGATGGCTTTGAGGCACTGCCATGAACGGCGACCAGCGTTTTTTCGACTTTCTAAAGGAGCGCATCGGTCTGGATGTCACCTCCGTCGGCACCGCCATCATCGAGCGAGCCGTGCGCCAGCGCATCATCGCTGTACCTGGGCGAACCGCCGATGAGTATTGGCACAGCCTGCAGGCATCGACCCAGGAGCAGCAAGCGCTGATCGAAGCGGTGATTGTCCCGGAGACCTGGTTCTTCCGCTACCCGGAGTCCTTCGCGACCCTCGCCAGGCTTGCCGTCAAGCGCCTGGCCGACATCAGGCACCTGCGCGCCCTGCGTGTCCTCAGTCTGCCGTGCTCTACCGGCGAAGAACCTTACTCCATCGCCATGGCCTTGCTCGATGCAGGCCTGGAGCCCCATCAGTTCAAGGTCGACGGGCTGGACATCAGTCCCTTGTCGATAGAGCGAGCCAGAGGCGCATGTTATGGCAGGAATTCGTTCCGTGGCGCAGACCTCGGTTTTCGCGAGCGACATTTCACCCTCGACGGCGAGGGTTACCGCCTCAGCGAGCGTGTGCGCGAACAGGTACGCCTGCAAGTGGGTAACCTGCTGGATCCGGCTCTGCTGGCGAACGAAGCACCCTACGATTTTGTGTTCTGTCGCAACTTGCTGATCTATTTCGACCAGCCGACCCAGCGACTGGTGTTCGAGGTGCTCAAGCGCCTGACCCACCAGGACGGCGTGTTGTTCATCGGCCCCGCCGAAGGCAGTTTGCTCGGGCGGCTGGGCATGCGCTCGATCGGGGCCGCCCAGTCGTTTGCCTTCAGCCGCCAGGGCGCTGCGGATCCTCAACCATTGCCAGCCCTGATACCCACGCCGTTGCCGATTCGCCAGACACCGCCCCGTGGCGTTCCACCTGCGGTTCGGCCCCGCCCGTTCATGACGAGCGTGACGCCGATTGTCGAACCGGAAAGCAGTGACGCCACCACCTTGCTGGCCAACATCGCCGCCCTGGCCAACGGCGGCAACAGCGCCGAGGCCCGTGCGGCCTGCGAGCAATACCTGCGCAGCCACGCGCCCAGCGCCCAGGTGTTCTATTGGCTGGGCTTGCTCAGCGACATGGCCGGCAGTGCGCTCGAGGCCCAGGGTTTCTATCGCAAGGCGCTTTATCTTGAGCCGCAACACGCCGAGGCCCTGGTGCACCTGGCGGCGTTGCTGGCTTCCCAGGGAGACGCGGCCGGGGCCCGTCGATTGCAGGAACGCGCCGCCCGCAGCGGACGCTTGGCTGACAGTGAGCGTAAATGATGAGCGGTTCGGCTTTCCATAACGTCATCCATGACGACGCCCAGGCAATCGACGACTGCTGGAACCGCATCGGCGTGCATGGCGACAAATCCTGCCCGTTGCTGGCCGAGCATATCCACTGTCGCAACTGTTCGGTGTATTCGGCCGCGGCCACCCGCTTGCTGGATCGCTATGCCCTGCAGCAGGACGACCGGGATCTGGCCCATGCCTCGGTGGACATTGATGTAGCGACGCGCTCGCTGCTGATGTTCCGGTTGGGCGAAGAGTGGCTGGCCCTGACCACCCGCAGTCTGGTGGAAGTGGCGCCGTTGCAACCGATCCATTCATTGCCGCACCAGCGTTCCCGTGCACTGCTGGGGGTGGCGAATGTGCGCGGGGCGCTGGTGGCCTGCCTGTCGCTGGTCGAGCTGCTGGGACTGGAGCCCGGTGCGGCAACGACAGCCGGCGGGCGGGTCATGCCGCGCATGTTGATCGTCGCCGCCCAGGGCGGACCGGTGGTGGTGCCGGTGGACGAAGTGGACGGCATTCATGCCATCGACGAACGCCTCCTGGCGGCTGCTTCGCAGTCCGGCGGCAAATACACCCGTGGCGTATTGCATTACAAAGGGCGCAGCCTGCGCTGGCTGGATGAGCAACAGTTACTGTCCGCCGTGACCCGGAGCCTGTCATGACCCCTGATCAGATGCGCGACGCCTCGTTGCTGGAGCTGTTCAGTCTGGAGGCCGAGGCCCAGACCCAAGTGTTGAGCGCCGGCCTGCTGGCCTTGGAGCGTGATCCCACCCAGGCTGACTCTCTTGAGTCGTGCATGCGCGCGGCCCATTCCCTCAAGGGGGCGGCGCGGATCGTCGGCGTGGACGCCGGGGTCAGCGTGGCTCACGTCATGGAGGATTGCCTGGTGAGTGCCCAGGAGCGTCGCCTGGTCCTGAGCGCCGAACACATCGACGCCTTGTTGCAAGGAACCGATCTGTTGACGCGCATCGCCACGCCGGGCAGCAGCGTCGGCGTGGCGGACGTCGATGGCTACGTGGCGCTGATGGGGCGCTTGCTGGATCCCGCCGCGCCACCGGCACCGATCGCGACGCCGCCGATGATCGAGATACCTGCCGAGCCGGTACCCGTCGAACCGCCGGAGCCGGTCGCGCCGGCGCGCCCCAAGGGCAAGCGGGTCACCGAAGGCGGCGAACGGGTGCTGCGGGTCACTGCAGAACGGCTCAACAGCCTGTTGGATCTGTCGAGCAAATCCCTGGTAGAGACCCAGCGCCTCAAGCCTTGGCTGGCAACGATGCAACGGCTCAAGCGCCAACAGAGCAATGGTTTGCGCGCCCTGGAAGAATTGAACGTCCACCTCAAGGACCACGCCTTGAGCCTGCAGGCCCAGGAAGCGCTTGGCGATGCCCGCCGCCTGCTGGCTGAAACCCAGCAGTTGCTGGCGCAGAAAACCGCCGAGCTGGACGAGTTCGCCTGGCAGGCCAGCCAACGGGCGCAGGTGCTGTACGACACGGCGCTGGCCTGTCGCATGCGGCCTTTCGCGGATGTGCTGTCGGGCCAGGCGCGGATGGTGCGTGATTTGGGCCGCAGCCTGGGCAAACAGGTGCGCCTGGAGATCGAGGGCGAGAAAACTCAGGTTGACCGTGATGTGCTGGAAAAACTCGAAGCGCCGCTGACCCATCTGCTGCGCAACGCCGTGGACCACGGCATCGAACCCCCGGAGCAGCGACTGCTGGCCGGCAAGCCCGCCGAGGGCCTGATCCGCCTGCGCGCCTCCCATCAGGCCGGCCTGCTGGTGTTGGAACTGGCGGACGATGGCGCGGGCGTGGACCTCGAGCGCGTGCGGCGCAGCGTCGTCGAGCGCGGGCTGTCTCCCGAACAGACCGCCGCCAGCCTGAGTGAAGAGGAGCTGCTGACGTTCCTGTTCCTGCCTGGCTTCAGCCTGCGGGACACGGTCACCGAAGTGTCCGGGCGCGGTGTCGGCCTGGATGCGGTCCAGCACATGGTCCGGCAATTGCGCGGCGCGGTGACTTTGGAGCAGACGGCGGGCGAAGGCAGTCGCTTCCACCTGGAGGTACCGCTGACGCTTTCGGTGGTCCGCAGTCTGGTGGTAGCCGTCGGCGATGAGGCCTACGCCTTTCCCCTGGCCCATATCGAGCGCATGTGCGACCTGGCGCCGGAGGACATCGTGCAGGTCGAGGGGCGCCAGCACTTCTGGCATGAAGACCGGCATGTCGGGCTGGTTGCGGCCAGCCAGTTGCTCAATCGTCCGGCAACCCAGGACAGTGGCCAGCACCTCAAGGTGGTGGTTATTCGCGAGCGCGAGGCGATCTACGGCGTGGCGGTGGAACGCTTCATCGGCGAAAGGACCCTGGTGGTCCTGCCGCTGGACGAGCGCTTGGGCAAGATCCAGGACATATCCGCCGGGGCCTTGCTGGACGACGGCTCGGTGGTGTTGATCGTCGACGTCGAAGACCTTCTGCGCTCGGTGGACAAACTGCTCGATACCGGACGCCTGGAGCGCATCGCCCGCCAGAGTCAGGCCCAGGCTCCGCGCAAGCGGATCCTGGTGGTGGATGACTCCCTGACCGTGCGTGAGTTGCAGCGCAAGCTGCTGCTCAATCGGGGTTATGACGTCGCGGTGGCGGTAGACGGCATGGATGGTTGGAACGCGTTGCGTTCGGAGGATTTCGACTTGTTGATCACCGACATCGACATGCCGCGCATGGACGGTATCGAACTGGTGTCGCTGTTGCGCCGCGACAGCCGCTTGCAATCGCTGCCGGTGATGGTGGTGTCCTACAAGGACCGTGAGGAAGATCGCCGCCGTGGCCTGGACGCCGGAGCCGACTATTATCTGGCGAAGGCGAGTTTTCATGACGACGCCTTGCTCGATGCCGTGGTCGAACTCATCGGAGGCGCTCGCGCTTGAAAATCGCCATCGTCAATGACATGCCCCTGGCGGTCGAGGCCCTGCGCCGCGCGCTGGCGTTCGAGCCGGCGCATCAGGTGGTCTGGGTCGCCGCCAACGGGGCCGAAGCGGTACAGCGCTGCGCCGAATACACCCCGGACCTGATTCTGATGGACCTGTTCATGCCGATCATGGATGGTGTGGAGGCCACCCGACGCATCATGGCCGAAACGCCCTGCGCCATCGTGATCGTCACCGGTGACAGCCAGCAGAACGTCCATCGGGTGTTCGAAGCCATGGGCCATGGTGCACTGGACGTGGTCGACACGCCGGCCTTGGGCGTGGGCAATCCCGAAGGCGCGGCGGCACCGTTGCTGCGCAAGATCACCAACATTGGCTGGCTGATCGGTGAGCGCGCCAGTCGCGCACGTGCGACGCCGGCTGCGCCGCGTCCCGCCGCTTCCCGTAAGAGCCTGGTGGCCATCGGCTCGTCGGCGGGTGGGCCGGCCGCGCTGGAGGTCTTGCTCAAGGGCCTGCCGCTGCACTTCGCCCCGGCCATTGTGCTGGTCCAGCATGTGGACGAGGTGTTTGCCGCAGGTATGGCCGAATGGCTGAGCAGTGTGTCGGGGCACAAGGTTCGCCTGGCACAACACGGCGAACCGCCACAAAATGGCACGGTGTTGCTCGCCGGCACCAACCACCATTTGCGTCTGTTGAAGGACGGTACCCTGGCCTACACGGCCGAACCGGTGAACGAGATCTATCGGCCCTCCATCGACGTGTTCTTTGAAAGCGTCGCGAGCTTCTGGAATGGCGACGCAGTGGGTATTTTGCTCACCGGCATGGGCCGCGACGGTGCACAGGGGCTCAAGCTCATGCGACAGCAAGGCTATGTGACCATTGCCCAGGACCAGCGGAGCAGTGCTGTATATGGCATGCCAAAAGCGGCGGCGGCCCTCGGCGCGGCTGCGCAAATTCTTGCGCTGGACAATATAGCGCCACGATTGATAGAGATTTTTTCAAGATGACGACCCTCAGCAGTCCTGGTCAAAGCCGCACTCAGGTGAGCCTCCATGAATGACTTACAGCTCGACGATTTCAAGAGCGATGAAAATGCCGCCATGGTCTTGCTCGTCGACGATCAGGCGATGATCGGCGAGGCGGTTCGGCGTGGGCTGTCGAATGAAGAAAACATCGATTTCCACTTCTGCTCCGACCCTCACCAGGCCGTCGCTCATGCGATTCGCATCAAGCCGACGGTGATTCTCCAGGATCTGGTGATGCCCGGGCTCGACGGCCTGAGCCTGGTGCGCGAATACCGCAACCATCCGGCCACCCGCGACATTCCGATCATCGTCCTGTCCACCAAGGAAGACCCGCTGGTCAAGAGCGCGGCGTTTGCCGCCGGGGCGAACGATTACCTGGTCAAGTTGCCGGACAACATCGAGCTGGTGGCGCGTATCCGCTATCACTCGCGGTCCTACACGATGCTGTTGCAGCGCGACGCGGCCTACCGCGCCCTGCGGGTCAGCCAGCAGCAACTGCTCGACACCAACCTGGTGCTGCAACGCTTGATGAACTCCGATGGCCTGACCGGGTTGTCCAATCGCCGGCACTTTGATGAATACCTGGAACTGGAGTGGCGCCGGGCGATGCGGGACCAGTCCCAGCTGTCGTTGTTGATGATCGACGTGGATTACTTCAAGTTCTACAACGACACCTTCGGCCACCTGGAGGGTGACGAAGCCCTGCGCAAGGTCGCCACGGCGATCCGCGAAGCCTGCAGCCGCCCGTCCGATCTGCCGGCCCGCTACGGCGGCGAGGAGTTCGCCCTGGTGCTGCCCGGCACCTCGCCTGGCGGTGCCCGGTTGATGGCCGAAAAACTGCGCCAGAGCGTGGTCGCCCTGAAAATCCCCCATACCGTGCCCGAAGAGGGAGCGAGCCTGACCGTCAGCGTCGGCGTCTCCACCGTCACCCCGCAGCAAGGCAGCGATAGCCGACAACTGATTTCGGCGGCGGACAAGGGGTTGTACATGGCCAAGCACAATGGGCGTAACCGGGTGGGCATCGAGTAAATCCCCTCGCCACAGGTCTGTGTTGCCTGTGGGGGCTGTGTTGAATCTCATTACCCTCCCAAGCCGCCAGGCGGGCTGCCGTCGGCGCTTGATTACGTTATACTCGCCGGCTTTCAAAAGTTCGCCAACGAGTGCTGCCCGCCATGGAAATCAACCCGATCCTTAACACCATCAAGGACCTGTCCGAGCGCTCCGAAACTATTCGGGGGTATCTTTGACTACGATCAAAAGCATGAGCGTCTGACCGAAGTCAATCGCGAGCTTGAAGATCCGAGTGTCTGGAACAAGCCTGAGTACGCTCAGGAACTGGGTCGCGAGCGTTCTGCGCTGGCGCTGATCGTCGAGACTCTGGACGAGTTGTCCAGTGGCCTGGCCGATTGCCGCGACCTGCTGGACATGGCTGTCGAAGAAAACGACGAAGGCGCGGTCGGTGACGTGGTCGCCGAGCTGACACGCCTCGACGAGGCCCTGGCCAAGCTGGAATTCCGCCGCATGTTCAGCGGCGAGATGGACATGAACAACGCCTACCTGGACATCCAGGCCGGTTCCGGCGGCACCGAGGCCCAGGACTGGGCCAACATCCTGCTGCGCATGTACCTGCGCTGGGCCGACAAACGCGGTTTCGACGCGACCATCATGGAGTTGTCGGCCGGTGAAGTCGCCGGGATCAAGGGCGCAACCGTACATATCAAGGGTGAATACGCCTTTGGCTGGCTGCGTACCGAGATCGGCGTGCACCGCCTGGTGCGCAAGAGCCCGTTCGACTCCGGCAACCGTCGCCACACCTCGTTCTCGGCGGTATTCGTTTCCCCCGAGATCGACGACAAGGTGGAAATCGAGATCAATCCGGCGGACCTGCGCATCGATACCTACCGTTCCTCGGGCGCCGGTGGTCAGCACGTCAACACCACCGACTCGGCGGTACGGATTACCCACGTACCGACCAACACCGTGGTCAGTTGCCAGAACGAACGGTCCCAGCATGCCAACAAAGACACCGCGATGAAAATGCTCCGGGCCCGCTTGTACGAGCAGGAGATCCAGAAGCGCAACGCGGCGTCCCAGGCCCTGGAAGACAGCAAGTCCGACATCGGTTGGGGTCACCAGATCCGTTCCTATGTGCTCGATGCCTCGCGCATCAAGGACCTGCGCACCAACATCGAACGCAGCGACTGCGACAAGGTGCTGGACGGCGACATCGACGAATATCTGGAAGCGAGCCTCAAACAAGGGCTGTAACGCGACACCCATGCGGCGGGCGGGCACGCTTTTGCGAAAGCGAGGCCCGCCGGCAAACTCCGGCCCCGGGGCCGGGGGCAACGAACCTGTGATGGAATCCATAAAGACATGAGCGACCTAGAACTCGACCCGCAAGCCCTGCAACAGGAAGAAAACTCCCTGATCGCCCTGCGCAAGGAAAAGCTTGCTGCCGAGCGCAACAAGGGCCAGGCCTTCCCCAACGACTTCCGCCGCGACGCCTACTGCGACGCCCTGCAGAAGAAGTACGCGGACAAGACCAAGGAAGAGCTGGCCGAGGCGGCGATTCCTGTCAGGGTTGCCGGTCGTATCATGCTCGACCGTGGTTCGTTCCTGGTGATCCAGGACATGACTGGCCGCATCCAGGTCTATGTCAACCGCAAGACCCTGCCGGAAGAAACCCTGGCCGCCGTCAAGACCTGGGACCTGGGCGACATCATCGCCGCCGAAGGCACCCTGGCCCGTTCCGGCAAGGGCGACCTGTATGTTGAAATGACCAGTGTGCGCCTGCTGACCAAGTCCCTGCGCCCGTTGCCTGACAAGCATCACGGCCTGACCGACACCGAGCAGCGCTATCGCCAGCGCTACGTCGACCTGATCGTCAACGAGGACGTACGCCAGACGTTCCGCGTGCGCTCCCAGGTGATCGCCCACATCCGCAGCTTCCTGATGAAGCGCGACTTCCTGGAAGTCGAGACGCCGATGCTGCAAACCATTCCCGGCGGTGCGGCGGCCAAACCGTTCGAAACCCACCACAACGCCCTGGACATGGAAATGTTCCTGCGCATCGCGCCGGAGCTGTACCTCAAGCGGCTGGTGGTTGGCGGGTTTGAAAAGGTTTTCGAGATCAACCGCAACTTCCGTAACGAAGGCGTTTCGACCCGGCACAACCCCGAGTTCACCATGCTCGAGTTCTACCAGGCCTACGCCGACTACGAAGACAACATGGACCTGACCGAGGAGCTGTTCCGCGAGCTGGCGCAGCTTGTTCTCGGGACTACCGACGTGCCGTACGGCGACAAGGTGTTCCACTTCGGTGAGCCGTTCGTGCGTCTGTCGGTGTTCGACTCGATTCTCAAGTACAACCCTGAACTGACCGCCGATGACCTCAACGACATCGACAAGGCCCGCGCCATCGCCAAGAAGGCCGGTGCCAAAGTGCTCGGCTTCGAAGGCCTGGGCAAGCTGCAGGTGATGATTTTCGAAGAGCTGGTGGAGCATAAGCTGGAGCAGCCGCACTTCATTACCCAATACCCGTTCGAGGTGTCGCCGCTGGCTCGTCGCAACGACGAAAACCCGAACGTGACCGACCGTTTCGAGTTGTTCATCGGCGGCCGTGAAATTGCCAACGCCTACTCCGAGCTCAATGACGCCGAGGACCAGGCCGAGCGCTTCATGGCCCAGGTGGCCGACAAGGACGCCGGTGACGACGAGGCCATGCACTACGATGCCGATTTCGTGCGTGCCCTCGAGTACGGCATGCCACCCACGGCCGGCGAAGGCATCGGCATCGATCGCCTGGTGATGTTGCTGACCAACTCACCGTCGATCCGGGATGTGATTCTCTTCCCGCACATGCGGCCTCAAGCGTAAGTGTTTCAATTAAAAAACCGCCTGGAAGGGCGGTTTTTTATTGCCTGTCTGGTACAAACGTATCAATTGGTTACTTTTGAAATAGCGAGGAAAGACCTGTCGTGAATCGTGCAATGTCTCCAGAAGGTGCAGCGGGCGTCGCCACTGCAGTCGCTGAAAGTGTTCAGTACCAGGGCCGCAAGGCGAGCCGACAGGGCAGTGAGCAGCGTCGCCAGGAGATTCTCGATGCGGCCATGCGCATTGTGGTGCGCGATGGCGTGCGGGCTGTGCGACACCGGGCAGTGGCCGCCGAAGCAGGCGTGCCGTTGTCGGCCACTACTTATTACTTCAAGGACATCGATGACCTGCTCACCGATACCTTCGCCCAGTACGTGGAGCGCAGCGCGGCTTTCATGGCCAAGCTGTGGGCCAACAACGAAGGCTTGCTGCGGGAAATGGTCGCGTACGGGGACGGCAGCCCGGGATCCCGTTCGCAACTGGCCGACGACATTGCCCGGATGACCGTCGACTACGTGCAGCATCAGTTGGACAGTCGCCGCGACTACTTGATGGCTGAGCAGGCCTTCCGTCAGGAGGCGCTGCTCAACCCGCGCCTGGCGGAACTGGTGCGGTCCCATCAGCAGATCCTGTTGCATGGCACGTGTCAGTTTTTCCAGGTGTTGGGCTCTCGTGAGCCGCAACAGGATGCCAAAGTGTTGACGGCGATTATCGGACGGATGGAATATCAGGGTTTGCTCAATGGCGCCGAGCCGGTCGCCGGTGAAGACATGCTCGGCATTCTGACCCGCTACATGCACTTGGTATTGGCGTCTGTCTGAAACACATGGTCCCTTGTGGCGAGGGGATTCATCCCCTCGCCACAAAGGTCCAGTCGCCAGTCATAGGGAGTTCCAATGAAAGCCTGGCGTGCCGTTGTAATGGCCATGTCGTTGCTGCTGCTCAGCGGCTGCCTGGTGTCCTTCAAGGCTCCGTTGCCCGACGCTGAGGCCGCGCCCAAGGGCTTGCTCGGCCACTGGACCAGCACCAATGCCTGGGGCGAGCCGCTGAACCTTGAACTGACGAAAGTTGACAAGCACCGCTACCAGGCCATTAGCTACTTCAGGGCCAGGCCCCAGGAGCGGGAAGCCATTCCCCTGACCGTTTCCCGTCACGGCAGCCGCTGGTATCTGTCGGCCAAGGTACCGGCCCGGTATGGCGGGCATTTCGTGATCGCTGGTTTCGAGCTGACCGACAAGCAGGAACTGGTGGTCTACAACCTGGACATGGAACAGATCAACCAGGCCATCAGCCAGAAAATTCTCAGCGGCCAGCCGAACCGGAGCGAGGAGGGCGATGGGGTCCTGGTGGACAGCGACATGAGCAGGGTCTTCAGTTATCTCGACGACCCGGCCAATTCCGATGTGTTCTCGGAAGCCGTGCGTTACCAGCGGCTCAAA
This sequence comes from Pseudomonas corrugata, assembly GCF_001269905.1. Classification (GTDB taxonomy): domain Bacteria; phylum Pseudomonadota; class Gammaproteobacteria; order Pseudomonadales; family Pseudomonadaceae; genus Aquipseudomonas; species Aquipseudomonas corrugata. The sequence continues at coordinate 299,942 of NZ_LHVK01000009.1, forward strand.
TCCCAATAGACTCAAACATCAAAAGCTGCAGCAAGCGGACGTTTTTCACAGGAGTTCCGGGTGGACGATTACCAGCAGACGATACGCACCTTGTCCGATCGCATAGTGCTGGCGCAAACGCCGATTCGCGTTCTCGACGCGGTGAAATGGGACGAGAACATCCGTAAGGGGTTTCTCAAGGCCAAGGGCAAGGAACCGCCTGCCGTGGACCGTGACTATTACCTCAACCGGCCGTTGTCCTTCGATTCCAGCAAGGTCAAGCTGGAGTTCCAGAATATCGAGCGCGACATTACCCGTCAGCTTGGGCAATTCAACCCGGTTGGCCAGATCATGCGCCGCATGTGCAAGGAATACCGCATGGTGGTGCGCATGCTCGAAGCGCGCGGCACCGAGGACTTCGGGCTGATTTCCCAGGAGCTCTACGGCGCCGCTTCCGACGCCTTCCATGCCGGCGATCCGACCCTGTCCGACCTCGGCCTGATGCTGTCCGATTACCTGAACAATATCGATGGTCGTGGTGATCTGAAGGACGAGCCCAAAGTCCTCAGTGCCAAGGAAGCGGTGGGCCTGCTGCAGCATCGCCTCAACCGGGTCTTTGGCGAAGCCGAGGAAACCATCCGGGTGTTCGAGTCCGACGGGATCGTCGCGGACGCGGCGGCAGGTGCCGACTACATCAAGATCCGCGCCGATGCGATGTTCAACGAACGGGACGTGCGGGCCCTGGAGGTCCATGAAGGCCTTGTACACGTCGGCACGACCCTCAACGGCTTGAACCAGCCGATCTGCACGTTCCTGTCCAAGGGCCCGCCCTCGTCCACCGTGACCCAGGAAGGCCTGGCGATCCTGATGGAAATCATCACGTTTGCCTCCTACCCGAGCCGCTTGCGCAAGCTCACCAACCGCACCCGCGCCATCCATATGGTGGAGGAAGGGGCCGATTTCCTGCAGGTCTTCGAGTTCTTCCGCGAGCAGGGCTTTGAAATGGCCGAAAGCTACGGCAATGCCAGCCGGGTCTTCCGTGGCTCGGTGCCGAACGGCCTGCCATTCACCAAAGACTTGTCCTACCTCAAGGGCTTCATCATGGTTTACAACTACATTCAGTTAGCCGTGCGTAAAGGCAAACTGGAGCAGGTGCCGCTGTTGTTTTGCGGCAAGACCACCCTTGAGGACATGCGTACCCTGCGGCAACTGGTGGACGAAGGCCTGGTGGTGCCACCCAAGTACCTGCCCGAGCAGTTCCGCGACATGAATGCGCTGTCGGCCTGGATGTGTTTCTCCAACTTCCTGAACCATCTGAGCCTGGACCGGATCGAAGCGGATTATTCCAATATCCTGTAAGCGAATGTGGGAGCGAGCCTGCTCGCGATAGCGATATGTCAGGAACCTTTGCATCAACTGACACACCGCTATCGCGAGCAGGCTCGCTCCCACAGGGACTGTGTTTCAACTTCAAACTTATGCGAGGTTCACCGGATGCGAACCCTCGGCATTTTTTGCCTGCTGCTGGCCCTGAGTGGTTGCAGTTCGCTGTTGTTCTACCCCGAACGGGGGCAGCCCTTCACCCCGGAGCGGGCGCGGCTCGAATACCGTGACGTCACCCTGCTCACCGCTGATGGTTTGAAACTCCACGGCTGGTGGCTGCCGGTCAAGCAGGGGGTCGAGGTCAAGGGGACGGTGCTGCACCTGCACGGTAACGGTGGCAACCTCGCCTGGCACCTGGGCGGTAGCTGGTGGCTGCCGGAGCAGGGCTATCAGGTGTTGATGGTGGATTATCGCGGTTATGGCTTGTCCGAAGGCGAGGCGAGCCTGCCGGCGATCTACCAGGACATCGACGCGGCATTCAAGTGGCTCGACCAGGCGCCGGAAGTCCAGGGCAAGCCGTTGGTGTTACTCGGCCAAAGCCTGGGTGGCGCGCTGGCGGTGCATTACCTGGTCGATCACCCGCAGCGCCAGCAGCAACTCAAGGCCCTGGTACTCGACGGCGTGCCCGCCAGCTATCGCGACGTGGGACGTTTTGCCCTGAGCACGTCGTGGCTCACCTGGGCCTTCCAGGTGCCTTTGTCCTGGCTGGTGCCCGACGGCGACAGCGCCATCGGTTCCATCGCGCAATTGAAAGGCGTGCCGAAGTTGATCTATCACAGCCTCGACGACCCTATCGTGCCTCTTTCCAACGGTATCCGCCTGTATCAAGCTGCGCCGCCGCCGCGAGTCCTGCAGCTGACTCGTGGCGGGCACGTGCAGACGTTCGCCGACCCGGTCTGGCGAACCGTGATGCTGCGCTACCTCGACGACCCGCAACACTTCAACGGGCTGCGCCGCCTGGGCGAAGTCCCGAATTACCCGAAATCCCCTGTTGAATCTCCAGAGAGCCCGCAATGAGCGAAGAACGCAACGCCATCCCCCTGATCATCACTGGTATCTGCAGCATTCTCGGCACCGTCGCGGTGCTGTGGTACTACGGCTACCTGCACTTCGCCAAGCCCGAGGATGCGTTGTTGCTCAATGAGTTCACCATGCTCAAGACCATGCCGGGCGAAGACTATAAGGTTTCCCTGGAGCCGGCGCCCCAGGTGGCCCAGTGCATCGATGGCGTGCTGGTGCTGTTTGACACCGAACAGAAAGGCCTGACGGGCGTGCTGATCAATGACAAGAAGCGCGCGGTGCGGTGCATGGGCCAGGAGACGCCGCAGAAGCTCCAGCCGTAATGCCATGAGGGCCGGTGACCCCCTGTGGGAGCGAGCCTGCTCGCGATGACGTCCGTTCAGTCAGTCATGCATTGACTGACACTCCGCCATCGCGAGCAGGCTCGCTCACACAGGGGGAAAATATTCGGCGATAAAAAGCCCCGCCTGAGCAACCCAGGCGGGGCTTTTTCGTTGCACTCAACCGATCAGTTGGCGCTCATGGTCGAGCGTGGTGCCACTGGCTGATTGTCGTTGGAGATGGTGACTTCCACCCGACGGTTCATGGCTCGGCCCGACACGCTGTTGTTGTCGGCCACCGGGAATTCCTTGCCATAGCCCTGGGTCACGATGCGCGCCGGATCGACGCCCATTTTCACCAGCGCGGTGCGCACGGAGCTGGCGCGGCGTTCGGACAGCGACTGGTTATAGGAATCCGAACCGGTGCTGTCGGTGTAGCCTTCGACGATCACCTTGCGGTCAGGGTTTTCCTGGAGGAACTGGGCCAATTTATTCACGTTGACCAGGCCGCTGGAACGCAGCTCGGACTTGTTGGTAGCAAACAGCACGTCGCCGAAGGTCACCAGGGTACCGCGCTCGGTCTGCTTGGCGTTGAGGCTTTCCTGCAACTGCTTGATCTGTGCGTTGCGGGCGTCGAGCAGGGCACGGGCACGCTCGTCGCCGGCGTTTTTCAGCTCCATCTCGGCGGTACGCAGGGCAATGGTCTGTTTGGCCACTTCGACGCGCTGATTGGTCAGGTAGGCCAGTTGGTCGACCTTGGCTTCGTCTTCCCGGTCCATATAAGCCTTGTCGGCCTTGGCCAGGAAATCGGCCGCGTCCTTGGTTTCCAGCGCTGCCACCTTGGTTGCTGCCGGATTGGCCTGCAAGCCGTTGTAGTTGGTTCGGGCCTGTTCCAGATTCACGTTCGGGTCGTGGGAGCAAGCGGCCAAGGCTACACAGGCGGCGAGCAGGGCGGGCATCATCAAATGTTTGTGCATCATAGTCTGTCGTCCTTTTATCAATGAGAAGTACGTCGTGGCGTGAACGGCTTACTGAACCTTGTTCATGCCTTCCTGACGCAGTTCCTGAATCCCTTTCTGGGAATCCTTGAGTGCCTGTTCGGCTTTGGCGGCCTGGGCCTTGCGTTCAGCGACGCGAGCATCCCACTCGGCCTGTTCGGCCAGACGCTTGGCTTCGTCGTATTTTTTGTCATGCATGGCCAGCTCGGCTTGCTTGAGCTTGTCCTGGGCCGACTTCATTTCCACCGCGGCGAATTCGGTACCGCCGGCGCTGACGGCGCTGTTGACGGCCGATTGAGTCACTGCATACTGCTCCGAAGGCGGATTGCCGGCGCACCCGGCAAGGATCAAGCTGCTTCCGATGGCCAGGGCAGCCAACTTCAGACCACGCAGGCCATTGAATGAGGGTTTGGCAGTGCAGGTATTCATAGGCTTCAACTCCATTGGAAAACTCCTGGGAAACTACAAATCCATGCCGGAACCGAAGCCTTGACGTCCGTATTGATGCTTGATGCCAGGCGCGTTTATTTAAACAACCGTTCCAGTATGGTTATTCGGTGTGACCCGAGGCATTTTTCAAAAGTTCAGCAAAGATGGCCAATCGCCAAAAAGCTTTACTGACTGATTGGTCAAGTGCGAAAAAGCTGAACTTTCCTGGCGCGCAGCGGTATTCCCGGGGAGTGGAGATGCGAAGATTTCTAATGGCGAACGCCCCGTAGGAGCTGCCGAAGGCTGCGATCTTTTCACTGACGCTCGAGCTCCAGAGTGAAAGATCAAGATCAAAAGATCGCAGCCTGCGGCAGCCCCTACGGAGATGTGCGGTGCGCTCAGTGCTTGGACTTGTCGTTCTGTGAACTCAGTTCATGCAAGTGACGACGGGACAGGGCGAGAAAACGCGGCGTCGGGCCCACGTCTTCATACAGCGGGTCGCCTTCTTCATCGGTGGCGACCACTTGGGAGCCCTTGATGTACGGGAAACTTGCTTCCAGCTCCTCCAGCGCGGCCCCGATCAATTCGCCGAGCAGTTCCTCGGGCTGGCGCTTGGGGTACATGTCGCAGATTGCGGCGAGGCGTGCGGCGGCTTCCATGTCCAGATGAATGGTGTAGCCGGTCTGGGTCAGGTGGCCCTTGGCGTTCTCTTCCCAATGCTGGGCAAGCTCACGGATTTTCATGATGGCCTCATAAAACCTGCTCGTGGCAGATGCAGTGAGTGACAAGCCGTCGTGCGGCTTACTGTTGAGACTAGTGTCCTGTTTCGCAAATACGTTCTTTTTTTGACGAGTGGCTGTTGTCGTCCGATAAGGTTTAAAGACCCTTCGTCGCTTGTCATAAACGGCCGGCATCGGCACTCTCTCTTGAACGTCTCACCCAAGAGCTGTCCGGACCTTTTTTGCTGGAGAACTGCTGATGACCGATATCGATGCCCGCTTGCGCGAGGATGTCCACCTGCTCGGCGAGCTGCTGGGCAATACCATCCGCGAACAGTATGGGGACAGGTTTCTCGACAAGATCGAGCAGATCCGCAAGGGCGCCAAGGCCGATCGACGCGGCTCCGTTGATGCCGAACTCAGTGCCAGTCTCAACCAGTTGAGCGAAGACGAACTGCTGCCGGTGGCGAGGGCGTTCAATCAGTTCCTCAACCTGGCGAACATTGCCGAGCAGTACCAGCTCATCCACCGCCGCGAGGAGTCGCAGCCAGCGCCATTCGAGGCGCGGGTGTTGCCTGAGTTGCTCGCCCGGTTGCGCGCCGAAGGCCATACCGCCGAGTCCCTGGCGAGGCAATTGGGGCGCCTGGAAATCGAGCTGGTGCTCACGGCCCACCCTACTGAAGTGGCCCGCCGCACCCTCATCCAGAAATACGATGCCATCGCCGGGCAACTGGCGGCCCAGGATCACCGCGACCTGAGCAGTGCCGAGCGTGCGCAGATCCATGGGCGCCTGCAGCGGCTGATCGCCGAAGCCTGGCACACCGAGGAAATCCGCCGCACCCGTCCGACCCCCGTGGACGAAGCCAAGTGGGGCTTCGCGGTGATCGAGCATTCGCTGTGGCAGGCCATTCCCAATTACCTGCGCAAGGCCGACCAGGCCCTGCACGCCGCTACCGGGCTGCGCCTGCCGCTGGAGGCGGCGCCGGTACGCTTTGCTTCGTGGATGGGCGGTGACCGCGACGGCAACCCGAATGTCACCGCTGCGGTGACCCGTGAAGTGCTGTTGTTGGCGCGGTGGATGGCGGCGGATCTGTATTTGCGCGACGTCGATCAACTGGCCTCCGACCTGTCCATGCAGAAGGCCAGCGAGGCCTTGCGTGCCCAGGCCGGCGACAGCGCCGAACCCTACCGTGCCGTGCTCAAGCAACTGCGCGAACGCCTGCGCGCCACGCGCAACTGGGCCCAGGCATCCTTGAAAGCCACTACACCGGCCGGCGCCGATGTGTTGCAGAACAACCGCGAACTGCTGGATCCCCTGGAGTTGTGCTACCAGTCGCTGCACGACTGCGGCATGGGCGTGATCGCCGACGGCCCGCTGCTCGATTGCCTGCGCCGGGCGGTGACCTTCGGGTTATTCCTGGTGCGACTCGACGTGCGCCAGGATTCGACCCGCCACACTGCGGCCATGACCGAAATCACCGATTACCTGGGGCTGGGCCGTTATGAGCAATGGAGCGAGGAGCAGCGCATCGGTTTCCTGCTGGACGAACTGAATAACCGCCGGCCGTTGCTTCCGGCCAATTTCAAACCGTCGGCCGATACGGCGGAAGTCCTGGCCACGTGTCGGGAGGTCGCGGCGGCGCCGGCGGCGTCCCTGGGTTCCTATGTGATCTCCATGGCCGGTGCGGCTTCCGATGTGCTGGCGGTGCAACTGCTGCTTAAAGAGGCCGGTGTGCTGCGGCCTATGCGGGTCGTGCCACTGTTCGAAACCCTGGCCGACCTGGACAACGCAGGGCCTGTGATCGAACGGTTGTTGCTGCTGCCGGGTTATCGCGCGCGCCTTCACGGGCCCCAGGAAGTGATGATCGGCTACTCCGATTCGGCCAAGGACGCGGGGACTACCGCGGCGGCCTGGGCGCAGTATCGGGCCCAGGAACGGCTGGTGGAGATCTGTCGCGAGCAGCAGGTCGAATTGCTGCTGTTCCATGGTCGTGGTGGCACCGTCGGCCGTGGCGGCGGTCCGGCCCACGCGGCGATTCTGTCCCAGCCCCCGGGATCGGTGGCGGGACGTTTCCGTACCACGGAGCAGGGCGAAATGATTCGTTTCAAATTCGGCCTGCCGGACATCGCCGAGCAGAACCTCAATCTGTACCTCGCGGCCGTGCTGGAAGCGACCCTGCTCCCACCGCCGCCACCCACGCCCGAATGGCGACACCTGATGGACGAACTGGCGGCCGACGGGGTCAATGCCTACCGTGCCGTGGTGCGGGAGAACCCCCAGTTCGTCGAGTACTTCCGCCAATCCACCCCGGAGCAGGAACTGGGACGCCTGCCCCTGGGCAGCCGGCCGGCCAAGCGCCGTGCCGGTGGCATCGAAAGCCTGCGGGCGATTCCGTGGATTTTCGGCTGGACCCAGACCCGCCTGATGCTCCCGGCCTGGCTCGGCTGGGAAACCGCACTGGGCAGGGCTCTTGAGCGGGGAGAGGGCGAGTTGCTGGGACAGATGCGCGAGCAGTGGCCATTCTTCCGTACCCGCATCGACATGCTGGAAATGGTGCTGGCCAAGGCCGATGCCGATATTGCGCGTTCCTACGATGAGCGCCTGGTGGAGCCGGGATTGCGACCTTTGGGTGCGCATTTACGCGACCTATTGTCGCAGGCCTGTTCCGTGGTGCTGGGGTTGACCGGTCAGTCGCAACTACTGGCACATAGCCCAGAGACGCTCGAATTCATTCGCCTGCGCAACACTTACCTCGACCCCTTGCACCTGTTGCAGGCTGAACTACTGGCCCGCTCGCGGCAACAGAACGTTGCCCAGGGCAGCCCCGTGGAGCAAGCATTGCTGGTGTCTGTGGCGGGTATTGCCGCCGGATTGCGCAACACCGGCTAAGCTCAGGCGGCGCCTCGAAACGGTTCGCCCGGCGTCGCCGGGCGTTGCCTGGCAGACAGGGCAGCAGGCCGACCAGGCGACAGTTTGTTGTCCGGTTGCGACGCTCGCCACCCCCTCCAAAGGTCGCGTCGGGCGGCGGTTCCTCCGACTTTCGGCGGCTTGTGTGGGTCGGGCCTGCTGTGTATCTTGATCAGCCTTTGGCCGTTTGGGCGGTCACGATTCCAGTTTTCCGAGATTGGCCCGACGAGGCGAATCCGAGCGTTTTACATAAAAAAATTGAGGAGCACATCGATGCGCGTCATTCTGCTGGGAGCTCCCGGGGCCGGTAAAGGTACTCAGGCAAAGTTCATCACCGAAAAATTCGGTATCCCGCAAATCTCCACCGGCGACATGTTGCGTGCAGCGGTCAAGGCCGGCACCGAGCTGGGCATCAAGGCCAAGAGCATCATGGATGCCGGCGGCCTGGTGTCGGATGACCTGATCATTGCTCTGGTCAAGGATCGCATCGCTCAGTCCGACTGCGCCAAGGGCTTCCTCTTCGATGGTTTCCCGCGCACCATTCCCCAGGCCGAAGCCTTGGTGCAAGCCGGTGTGGAGCTGGATCACGTCGTCGAGATCGCCGTCGATGACGAAGAGATCGTCCAGCGCATCGCCGGACGTCGCGTCCACGAGCCTTCTGGCCGCGTGTACCACACCGTCTACAACCCGCCGAAAATTGCCGGCAAGGACGACCTCACCGGTGAAGAACTGGTGCAGCGCAAGGACGACACTGAAGAAACCGTGCGTCATCGCCTGTCGGTCTACCATTCCCAGACCAAGCCGCTGGTGGACTTCTACCAGAAGCTGTCCGCCAAGACCGGCGGCAAGCCCAAGTACAGTCACATCCCGGGCGTCGGCACGGTCGATGCGATCACCGGCAAGGTGCTCGAAGCGCTGAGCTGAAAAGTCTGATCGGTTGCAACAACTACGGCCCGCTTGCGGGCCGTAGTTGTTTATACTGGCGCCCCTTTTTTCCCTGATTGACGGACACATCGATGAGCACCTTGCTGGCCCTGGACACCGCGACCGAAGCTTGCTCCGTTGCCCTGCTGCACGACGGCAAGGTTACGAGCCATTACGAGGTGATTCCACGCCTGCATGCCCAGAAACTGTTGCCGATGATCCAGCAACTGCTCAGCGACGCCGGCACCACCTTGCAGGCTGTGGATGCGATTGCCTTTGGTCGCGGCCCAGGGGCCTTCACCGGTGTGCGAATCGCCATCGGCGTCGTCCAGGGACTGGCATTCGCGCTGGAGCGCCCGGTGTTGCCGGTATCGAACCTGGCCGTGTTGGCCCAGCGTGCCTTGCGTGAGCACGGCGCCCAACAGGTGGCCGCGGCCATTGATGCACGCATGGACGAGGTGTACTGGGGTTGCTATCGCGACGTCGCTGGCGAGATGCGTCTGGTGGGGGCCGAGGCGGTGCTGCCGCCCGAGGTTGCGGCGTTGCCGACCGATGCGACGGGTGAGTGGTTTGGCGCCGGCACCGGTTGGGGGTATGGCGAACGTATTGCCGTCAACCTCAGCGGCCAGGACGCCAGCCTGTTGCCCCACGCCGGAGACCTGTTGGCCCTGGCCCGCTTCGCCTGGGAACGCGGCGAAGCCATCCCGGCCGACGATGCCCAGCCGGTGTATCTGCGGGACAAGGTCGCCACGCCCAAGTCCGAGCGATAACTGCACGCTCAAGCGGGCAAAGTTGTGGCGAGGGGATTTATCCCCGCTGGGCGCGAAGCGCCCCCGCCATTATCGTGTCGGTCAATTATCCAGCGAGCGCTACGCACTCGAGCGGGGATAAATCCCCTCGCCACAAAGTCACCAGCTACAAAACCCTTAGCACCCTGTAGTCCCCTCGCCACACGTCATTCCAGAGCCCGAAAGTCACATCCAATATCGCCAGTCGTCACTTTTTCACCCGGTTTTTAAACCTTTTCGACTTTATGTGTTCTAGTTATCACTTGCGCATTTGCGCGGCTGGGAAAGTGCCGCTAAATTGCCATCATTGATGCTGAGCATTCTGTTATGCGTATAGACGGATATTCACCGCAGTCCTACCCCATCAAGCGCCGGCCTCGGACAGGCAAGGTCGCTGATCAGGAGTCCTTCGACGACGTCGATGGCGAATTGGAGTTTCCGTCTGAAGAGCAACTGGCCGCCCGTGCTGCCAAAGCCTCCGCACAGCGCTTGAGCAATCTCCCCGCCCGCCAGCAAGACATGCTCTATCACCGTTCCATGAGCCGCAGTGTTGCCACGGCGCTGGCCAGTTATCTCAGCACCGCCGGTTTCGTCGATTGGGATATGGAAGTGCTGGGGCTCGATCTTTACATCTGATGGCGTTGCCTTATTACGTCGGCTGCCCCTCCTGGAGCGAAAACGCCTGGCGTGATTATCTTTATCCCCAGGACGCCAGAAGCGCCGATTTCCTGAGTCTCTATTCCCAGGTATTCAACGCCGTGGAAGGCAACACGACCTTCTATGCGAGCCCGTCTGCGGCCATCGTGCAGCGCTGGGCCGAGACCATGCCCGAGCACTTTCGCTTCACTGCCAAGTTCCCCGGTGAGATCAGCCACAATGGCGACCTGCGCGATCACCAGACGGCAGTCGATACCTTCGTGCAACTGCTCAGCCCATTGGGCGAACGGGTTTCGCCATTCTGGTTGCAGCTGTCCAAGGCGTTTACGCCGAATCGGTTGCCGGAACTGGCGGGGTTCATCGACGCCTTGGAGCGCCCGTTGGCGGTGGAGGTCCGTCACGATGAGTTCTTCGCCAAGGGGGATGCCGAACGGCAGCTCAATCGCCTGCTGCTCGATCGTGGTGTCGAGCGTATCTGCCTCGATCCCCGGGCACTGTTCAGTTGCACCTCCACCGATCCTGCCGTGCTCCATGCACAATCGAAAAAACCGCGCGTACCCCCCCGGCCGGCGGCCTTCACCCAATGCCCGCAGGTGCGCTTCATCGGTCATCCGGTACTGGAAGCCAATGAGCCATTCCTGACGCCCTGGGTGGAAAAAATCGCCGGTTGGATCGAAGAAGGGCGCACGCCCTACATTTTCCTGCACACCGCCGACAACCTGCTGGCGGCAAAGCTGGCGTTGCGTTTTCATCAGCGGTTGATGCAGCGATTGCCTGGCTTGCCATTCCTGCCTGAGTTATATAGAGAGCCCGCCGCCGAGCAACTGGGTTTGCTCTGAGGCCGAATCCTTCCCTGCTCAGGAGTGACCTACATGGATGCGCAAACTCGTCGGGCCCAGGCGTTCAAAGCCTTGCACGAACGCGAAGGGGCTTTTGTCATTCCCAACCCGTGGGATGCCGGTTCCGCGAAGATGTTGGCCAGCCTGGGGTTCGAGGCGTTGGCCACCACCAGCGCCGGTCATGCTTTTTCCCTGGGACGCCCGGACGGCGCACTGGGGCTGGAAGACACCCTGGCCAATGTGCGGGCGATCGTGGCCGCCACTGACCTGCCGGTGGCGGTCGATTTCGAAAACGGTTTCGCTGACGCTCCCGAAGATTGTGCCCGCAACCTGCTGCGTGCGGCGGAAGCCGGTGCGGTCGGGGGCTCCATCGAAGATGCCACGGGGCGCGAGGACAGCCCGATCTATTGTTTCGAGCATGCCGTGGCACGGGTCAAGGCCGCGGCCGAAGCGGTACGCCGCCTGCCTTACCCGTTCCTGCTGACCGCCCGGGCGGAGAACTTTCTGCACGGCAATCCCGACCTGGATGACACGATCCGTCGCCTGAAGGCGTTCGCCGACGCCGGTGCCGACGTGCTCTATGCCCCAGGGTTGAGTACTGCCGAGCAAGTGCTGGCGGTGGTGCAGGCTGTGGCGCCGAAGCCGGTGAACGTGTTGATGTCCGGGGCTCTGGACCTGACACTCGCGCAATTGAGCGAGCTGGGTGCCAAGCGCATCAGCGTCGGCTCGGCCCTGGCCCTGGCGGCGTACGGCGAGTTCATGCGCGCCGCTGGGGAAATCCGCGAGCAGGGCACGTTCACCTTTACCCGTCGCTCGATGACGTTCAAGCAAGCCAACCAGTTGTTCAAGGGTTGATGCTCGAGACGTTGCCGTGAGGATTGCCAAAGGCTTGGCGTCGGTGATGGCGCTCGTCGGCGTCGCGGTGCTGGGGGTGTGGCGGGGCTGGTTGCCGGTGCCGTCGGAATGGAACCCCTGGGCACCCCTGGACGTCAATGCACCACCGAACCTGCTGACCCGTTACAAACTCATGGCCTTGCGCAGTGATGCGCAACTGTGTGAACAGGCCCTGGCCACGTCGGGGTTGCGGGTTGCCCATCAGGCCGACAGCAATCCTGCGGCCAGTTGCCCGTTGACCAACGTACTGCGGGTGCAGGGCGGCGAGGTGGCATTGAGCAGCAGTTTTCTCGCCAGTTGTTCCCTGGCAGTGGCATTCGCCTTGTTCGAGCGGTATGCGCTGCAACCGGCTGCGCAGGCCGCCTATGGGCGGAAAGTGACGCGGGTTGATCACCTGGGCAGTTTCGCCTGTCGCAACATGTACGGTCGTGAAGACGGGGCGCGCAGCCAGCATGCCACGGCCAGTGCCTTGGATATTGCCGGGTTTCGCCTGGCCGATGGCCGAACGGTCAGCGTCCTCCGGGACTGGCCGAAAGACAGCGCCGACGCGCGTTTCCTGCGGCAGGTGCGCGACGGCGCCTGCGACATGTTCAGTGTGGTCTTGAGCCCGGACTACAACGCGGCGCACCGCAACCATTTCCATCTGGATGTGGGGCCTTGGTGGATCTGTAGATGATCAGGCGGCGATACGCAGATTCTGCAGGACGATCGGGCGGGCCCAGCGGGTGTCGAAGTCCAGGGCTTTCTGTTGGGCGACGATTTCTTCTTCCGGGAACGGCGGGAAGGGCTTGTCCAGCAGGTCGAGTTCGAACTCGGCAATCGGCAGGTGCAACGGACGTGGCTGCGGCGCCGGGCCGGGTTCCGGCTGCGCTTGGCCGGCAGCGAGGACGATGGGGCGAACCCAGTTGCTCTCGAAGTTCTGCTGTTTTTGCTGGGCGCTGATTTCTTCTGGCGGGAAGGGTGGGAACGGCTTGTCCAGCAGGTCCAGTTCGAATTCGGCGATGGGCAGGAACAGCGGCTCAGGTGGTTTGACCTGGGTTTCTGTCACATCGCAGGTGCGCTGGCTGACGATGTGGTCCAGCAGTTCGGCGCCGAGGGTCGGTTCAACGGTCTCATCGAGGGCGACGGGCTGGTAGCTGCCAGGCGCGGGTGCGTTTTCACCCAACTGATCGGCCAGGGCCCGGGCAAAAAAATCTTGCCACAGGTGACTGACGCCGCTCAGGGCCTGGGTGTTGCGCAGGCTGTAATCACCGTAACGGGAGATGAAGCCTATCGATGTGGAATGAATGTCTGACATTTTTCTCGGTCGACGCTCAGCTCTGGCAAAATGCCGTTCACCGTTGTTATCGGCCGTTTTTGCCGATCCTTAATTTTTTGAGCGTGTTTTCCATGAGTGAGCAACCCGCGGCCTGCCGCATCCACGTCGAGGCCCTGGCCCCGGCCTTCCAGCCTCAGGCCGAGCACTGGGCCCTGCGCCTTGGCCTGCCCTTGCAGGTGGACGATGGCGAGTTTGCCTTGCAGGTCGGCGAGCACGGGCTGCAACTGCAACAACTGGGGCCGGACGCTCCGGGGCCGGTGCGAGTGGATTTTGTCGAGGGCGGCGCGGCCCATCGCCGGTTGTACGGTGGCGGTAGCGGTCAGATGATCGCCAAGGCGGTCGGCATCGCCCAGGGCGTGCGTCCACGTGTGCTGGATGCCACGGCCGGTTTGGGCAAGGATGCCTTCGTGCTGGCCAGCCTGGGCTGTGAGATGAGCCTGATCGAACGCCAGCCGTTGATCGGCGCCTTACTGGAGGATGGTCTGGCCCGTGGCGCGGAGGACTTCGACGTGGCGCCCATTGTGGCCCGCATGCGCTTGCTCAAAGGCAATTCCATCGAGGTGATGCAAAACTGGGAAGGCGAGCCGCCCCAGGTGATCTATCTGGACCCGATGTTCCCACATCGTGAGAAAACTGCCCTGGTGAAGAAGGAAATGCGCCTGTTCCGGCCCTTGGTTGGCGACGATCCCGACGCTCCGGCGCTGCTGGCCGCAGCCCTGGCCCTGGCGACGCATCGGGTGGTGGTCAAGCGCCCGCGCAAGGCGCCGTGCATCGAAGGGCCGAAGCCGAGCCATGGGCTCGATGGCAAATCCAGTCGGTACGACATCTATCCCAAGAAAGCGCTCAAGGCTTGAGCTGTGGGAGCAAAGCTTGCTCGCGATGAAGGCGCCTCGGTTTCAGGGCTAAACGCATAAATTTCATCGCGGGCAAGCCTTGCTCCCACGGGTTTTGGGCAACGCCAATCCACTGTGGGAGCGAGCCTGCTCGCGATCAAGGCCATCCCAGGCACCGAAAACCTAAGGCCGATACGCCCGCATGAACAACCCCACCACCTCCTGCACATGCTCCTCGGCCGCCTCAGCCACCAACGGCGCGCCGCAGCCATACAGCAAGCGGAAATTCGCCGCGCCCTTGATCAGACAGAAGAAATGCTCCGCCGCATGACGGGGTTTGTCGATACACAGGGCACCGCTCTGGTTGACCTTGGCCAGTAACCGCTCCATGCCCGAGAGCATCCGCTCGGGGCCGGCTTGGTAGAAAATCGTCGAAAGCTTGGGGTCCTGGCTGCCCAGGGCCATGATCACCCGATGCAGGTTCACTGATTCTTCGCTGCTGACCAATTGGTGAAAGCCTCGGGCAATGTTCAACAGTACATGTTCAATCGGCACGCCATCTGGCCACTCAAAGAACAGCGGTGGCACCTGCTCTTCGCACTTGGCAATCACGGCGGCGGAAAACAGTGTTTCCTTGTCGTTGAAGTGACTGTAGACCGTCAGCTTCGACACGCCCGCTTCGGTGGCGACGGTATCCATGCTGGTATTGGCGTAACCCAATTCTATGAACAGCCGTTTGGCGGCGTCGAGAATGGCCTGGCGCTTGACCAGATCCTTCGGGCGGCCAGGGCCGCTGGTGGGTAAAAGATTGTTCGACATTCTTCGCTTTAATACTGGACTGGTGAGTTTGCTATTAATACCATACCCGTCAGTATAATTATTCCAAGCACCATTAGCGAAAGGTCTGCCGCCATGTTCCGCTATGCATTGCCCCTCGCCGTGCCAGTCACCCTGGCTTTTTTATTGTCTGCGTGTGGTCATGACGAGCCGGTAGTGGTCGCCGTGCGTCCGGCCATGGTCGTGAAACCAGAGCCTTCGGCCCAGGCGACCGACAGTTACCCAGGTGAAGTGCGGGCCCGTTTCGAGCCGGACCTGGCTTTTCGCATTGGTGGCAAAGTGAGCCGACGACTGGTCGAAGAGGGGCAACGGGTCAAGGCCAACCAACCACTGGCCGAACTCGATCCCCAAGACGTGCGCTTGCAACTGGAAGCCACCCGGGCCCAGGTGGCCGCGGCCGAGGCCAACCTGAACCTGGTGCGGGCCGAGCGTGATCGCTACAAGAAACTGCTGGACCGGCAGATGGTCAGTCGCTCCCAGTACGACAATGCCGAGAACCTCTACCGCTCGGGCGCCGCGCGTCTCAAGCAGATCCAGGCGGAGTTCGACGTTTCCAGCAATCAGGCCAGCTATTCGGTATTGCGGGCGCCCCAGGATGGCGTGGTCGCCCGGCGTTCGGTGGAAGTCGGTCAGGTGGTGCAAGCCGGACAAACCGTCTTCACCCTCGCCACCGACGGTGAGCGAGAAGTGCTGATCAGCCTGCCGGAACAGAGCTTTGGTCGGTTCAGGATTGGCCAGCCAGTCTCGGTAGAGCTATGGAGCCAGCCGGGTCAGCGTTTCAGTGGGCATATTCGCGAACTCTCGCCGGCAGCCGATCCCAAGTCCCGTACTTTCGCCGCCCGTGTCGCATTCGTCGGGGGCAGCGTTCCCGCCGAGCTGGGCCAGAGTGCCCGGGTCTTCATTCAGACGGTCGACAAAGTGCCGCTGTCGGTACCGCTATCGGCTCTGACGGCTGAAAACGGCGCGACGTATGTCTGGGTGGTCAACGCCAACAACACCGTGAAGAAGGTTCCGGTGCGTGTCGGCGCCTTCGGTGAGAAGACCGTTCCAGTGCTTGAGGGCCTCAGTGCCAATGACTGGGTAGTGGCGGCCGGCGTGCATGTGCTCCTTGAAGGCCAGCAGGTACGGCCGGTGGATCGCTCCAACCGCGTGGTCAACCTGGCGGCCAAGGAGTAATCCCCGATGGGCTTCAATCTTTCCGAATGGGCGTTGCGTAATCGTCAGATCGTACTGTTCCTGATGCTGTTGCTCGCCATTGTCGGCGCGCTTTCCTACACCAAGCTGGGTCAGAGTGAAGACCCGCCGTTCACCTTCAAGGCCATGGTCATCAGTACCAACTGGCCGGGAGCCACGGCCGAGGAAGTGTCGCGCCAGGTCACCGAACGCATCGAAAAGAAGCTGATGGAAACCGGCGATTACGAAAGAATCGTCTCGTTTTCCCGTCCGGGCGAGTCCCGGGTGACCTTCATGGCCCGGGACTCCATGCATTCGGCGCAGATTCCCGAGTTGTGGTACCAGATCCGCAAGAAGGTCGCCGATATCCGGCATACCTTGCCGCAGGGTGTCCAGGGGCCGTTCTTCAACGATGAGTTCGGGACCACCTTCGGCAATATCTACGCCCTGACCGGCGATGGTTTCGACTACGGTGTGCTCAAGGACTACGCCGACCGTGTCCAGATCCAGCTGCAACGGGTCAAGAATGTGGGCAAGGTCGAGTTGCTCGGTCTACAGGACGAGAAAATCTGGATCGAGCTGTCGAACGTCAAGCTGGCGACCCTCGGTCTGCCTTTGTCGGCGGTCCAGCAGGCCCTGGAAAAGCAGAACACCGTCTCGACCGCGGGCTTTTTCGAAACCGGTAGTGAGCGTTTGCAGCTACGGGTGTCGGGGAATTTCCAGACGGTAGAAGAGATCCGCAACTTCCCGATCCGGGTCGCCGATCGTACGTTCCGTATCGACGATGTGGCGGACGTGCATCGTGGCTTCAACGAACCACCGGCACCGCGTATGCGCTTCATGGGCGAAGATGCCATTGGCCTGGCCGTGGCGATGAAGGAGGGGGGCGACATCCTGATCCTGGGCAAGGCGTTGGAAGCCGAGTTTGCCCGGATCCAGAACAACCTGCCGGCCGGGATGCAGTTGCGCAAGGTGTCGGACCAGCCGGCGGCAGTGAAGACCGGCGTCGGTGAGTTCGTCCAGGTGCTGGTGGAAGCGCTGACGATCGTCTTGCTGGTGAGCTTCTTCTCCCTGGGGCTGCGTACCGGGTTGGTGGTCGCCCTGGCGATTCCGCTGGTGCTGGCGATGACCTTCGCGGCGATGTATTACCTGGGGATCGGCCTGCACAAGATTTCCCTGGGCGCGCTGGTGCTGGCGCTCGGGTTGCTGGTGGATGACGCGATCATTGCGGTGGAGATGATGGCGATCAAGATGGAGCAGGGCTTCGACCGGATCAAGGCGGCCAGCTACGCCTGGACGAGCACGGCGTTCCCGATGCTCACCGGTACGCTGATCACGGCGGCAGGGTTCCTGCCGATCGCCACGGCGCAATCGGGCACCGGCGAATATACCCGCTCGATTTTCCAGGTTGTGACCCTCGCGCTGCTGGCGTCCTGGGTGGCTGCGGTGGTGTTCGTACCCTACCTGGGGGAAAAACTCCTGCCGGACCTGGCGAAAATTCATGCGGCCAAGCACGGCACCGGTAACGGCCAGCCCGACCCTTACGGTACGCCGTTCTACCAGCGGGTCCGGCGGTTGGTGGAATGGTGCGTGCGTCGGCGCAAAACCGTCATTGCTTTGACCGTGCTGTTGTTCATCGGCTCGGTGATGCTGTTCCGTTTTGTCCCGCAGCAGTTCTTCCCGGCATCGGGGCGGCTGGAATTGATGGTCGATCTGAAGCTGGAGGAAGGAGCGTCCCTGCGTAACACCGCCGAACAGGTCAAGCGCCTGGAGGCGTTGCTCAAGGATCACCCGGGTATCGATAATTACGTGGCCTATGTCGGCACCGGTTCACCGCGTTTCTACCTGCCGCTGGATCAGCAACTGCCGGCGCCGAGCTTTGCCCAGTTCGTGGTGTTGGCCAAGACCATCGAAGACCGCGAACCCTTGCGCAGCTGGCTGATCAGCACCCTGAACGAACAGTTTCCGACCTTGCGCTCCCGGGTCACGCGCTTGGAGAACGGTCCGCCAGTGGGGTATCCGGTACAGTTCCGAGTGACCGGTGAGCATATTGAGAAAGTCCGAGCGCTGGCGCGGAAAGTCGCGACGAAGGTTCGCGAAAACCCCTACGTGACGAATGTACACCTGGATTGGGAAGAACCGAGCAAAGTCGTGTACCTGAATGTCGACCAGGAGCGCGCCCGTGCTTTGGGCGTGAACACCGCCGACCTGTCGAAATTCCTGCAGAGCACCCTTGTCGGCTCCAGCGTCAGCCAGTACCGGGAGGACAACGAACTGATCGAGATCCTGTTGCGTGGCACGCTGCATGAACGCACCGAACTGACGCTGCTGCCGAGCCTGGCGGTGCCTACCGAGAATGGTCAGAGTGTCGCGCTGTCACAGATCGCGACGCTGGAGTACGGTTTTGAAGAGGGCGTGATCTGGCATCGCAATCGCCTGCCTAGCGTGACGGTGCGGGCCGATATCTATGGCAAGGAGCAGCCGGCATCCCTGGTGCAGCAGATCTTCCCGACCCTGGATCCGATTCGCGCAGAGTTGCCGGACGGTTACCTGCTGGAGGTCGGTGGTACGGTCGAGGATTCGACCCGAGGGCAGAAGTCGGTGAATGCCGGGGTACCGTTGTTCATCGTGGTGGTGCTGACCTTGCTGATGCTGCAACTGCGCAGTTTCTCACGCACGGCCATGGTATTTCTGACGGCGCCTCTGGGGCTGATCGGCGTTACGCTGTTCCTGCTGGTGTTCCGTCAACCGTTTGGTTTCGTCGCCATGCTGGGCACCATTGCCCTGTCGGGGATGATCATGCGCAACTCGGTGATCCTGGTGGACCAGATCGAACAGGATATCGAGGCAGGGCTGACGCCGTGGCAGGCGATCATCGAAGCCACGGTACGACGCTTCCGACCGATCGTGCTCACCGCGCTGGCGGCGGTGCTGGCAATGATTCCACTATCACGCAGCCTGTTCTTCGGCCCGATGGCGGTGGCGATCATGGGTGGGCTGATCGTTGCGACGGCGTTGACGCTGCTGTTCCTGCCGGCGCTGTATGCGGCTTGGTTCAGAGTCAGGAAAACCTGACTGAGCGGTTGTGAACGCCAAATCTTTTGTGGGAGCGGCTTGCTCGCGAAAGCGGTGGCTCTGTCACTCAGAGTCTGACTGTACCGCCGCCATCGCGGGCAAGCCCGGCTCCCACAGGGTCCGAGGTGATCGCAGATTGGCCGTCCACCGCAAAGCAATGTGGGAGCGAGCTTGCTCGCGAAAGCGGTGGGTCAGCTTGCGTCGATGTTGTCCGTGCCACCGCCATCGCGGGCAAGCCCAGCTCCCACAGGGTCCGAGGTGATCGCAGATTGGCCGCCCACCGCAAAGCAATGTGGGAGCGAGCCTGCTCGCGAAAGCGGTGGGTCAGCTTGCATCGATGTTGTCCGTGCCACCGCCATCGCGGGCAAGCCCGGCTCCCACAGGGTCCGAGGTGATCGCAGATTGGCCGTCCACCGCAAAGCAATGTGGGAGCGAGCCTGCTCGCGAAAGCGGTGGGTCAGCTTGCATCGATGTTGTCCGTGCCACCATCATCGCGGGCAAGCCCGGCCCCCACAGGGTCCGAGGTGATCGCAGATTGGCCATCCACTGCAAAGCAATGTGGGAGCGGGCTTGCTCGCGAAAGCGGTATAGCAGCCAACGAATAGGTCATGGCTGAAACCGCTATCGCGAGCGGGCTTGCTCCCACAGTTGTTTACCGCATTCAGAGACTGCCAAACACCTTCTTCGCCAGGCTGGTGGCCGCGGCCGCCGGGTTCTGGCGAATCGCGGCTTCCTGCTTGCCGATCATTTCGAACAAGCCGTCCAGTGCCTGCTCGGTCACGTAGTTTTCGACGTTGGCGCTTTTGGCATCCAATACGCCGAACGTCGCGGCCTGACCGGCAAAGGCATTGTATTTCTGGGCGAGGCCGACCTTGTCGGTGGCTTGCTTGACGATGGGCAGGAACTTGGCGCGGATCTGCTCGCGGCTGCTCTTGTTCAGGTACTGTGTCGCCGAGTCCTTGCCACCGCTCAAGATGCCCTTGGCATCGTCCACGCTCATGTTCTTCACGGCATTGACCAGAATCGGCTGGGCCTGGACCACGGCAGTCTCGGCCGCCTGGTTCATGCTGGCTTCCAGTTGATCGACCTGATCACCCATGCCGAAGGCTTTCATCTTGCTGGCGACTTTGCCGAGTTTGCCCGGCAGTTCGATTTTCACTTCCGGGTTGTTGCTGAATCCCCCGGGAGTGCCCAGTTGCTTGACCGCTATTTGCGCGCCCTGGGTCAAGGCGTCCTTGAGGCCTCCCGTGGCATCTTTTTGCGACAGATCACCCAGGGACAGGGCCATGGCATTGGCACAGACCAGCAGGCCTGCGAACAGTAGAGTAGAACGGAGCATGACAGCGTCCTTGAAGTGAATGGAAAGGGATCAACGTGCAGGGTTGACGCGGATCTTCAACGGCTGCGGATCTTTGCCATCGAGTTGCACGGTGTGTTGTTCGGTGCTGATGAACATCAACTGGCCGTCTGCTTCGATGCGGGCACTCACGGCATAACGATGGCCGGGTTTGACCTGGGACGGATCATAACTGAGGTGGAATGGCAGCGGGACCTGTCCTTTGACGGGGCCGCTCTGCTGATCGAGCACCACCGCCGGAGCATCGGCCAGGGAAACATCTTGCAGGCTCACGCTCAGGGTCGCGGAGGGCGGCAAGGCGATGCGTTGCAGGTAGAACACTTCACCGTCGAGGTGGTTCTTGCTTGCCAGCGGCGCGCTGGAGCAGGCGCCGAGCAGTGCGGCAACAACCAGCAGGGGTATTTTCTTCATGGCGCAACTCCTTGTTCGAGGGCGCCAGGAAACGGCCTGGCGCCGGTGGGGCTCAGTCCTGGGGCACCGGAGCAACCTGATCCGCCGCATCTTCACTGCGATGCAACGCCACCTGGCGGATCGACAAACGAATCTCCGCCGGCAGCACCCGTTTGGCGGCGCCTTCGGCCAGTTCGCCCAGCAGATCGTGATAGCTTAGCTTGCCGGCATCGTCCCGGCGCAGAACATCGAGGTCCAGCATCGTCTGAATGAAATGGCGGAACAGGGTCTTGTCGAAGAATTCCGGTGCGTTGAGGCCATGCAGGATCGACAGGCGCTGGGCCATGACGGTGCAGAGGTCCTCCAGCTCTTCGGCGCTGATGCTGTTCTGGCCACTGTTGAGCAGCAGCGAGACGGTCATGTAGAAGCGTTGCAGAGCCTGGGCGATACTTTTGGACAGCAGGGTCAGCAGCACGAAGTGCCGCGAACTCGGCGCTGGACGCAGGTACAGATCATTTTCGAAACGTAGCAGGCCCTGTTCGACGAACGCTTCGAGCCACTGGTCGATCACATCGTCCAGTTGCTCCAGCGACCAGCGAATGAACAGTTCCGATTGCAGGTACGGGTACAAGGCGCGGGTGTAGCGCAGGATCTGCTCGCGGCTCATGCGCGAAGAACTCTGGAAAAAACTCGCCAGCAACGCCGGCAGGGCGAAGATGTGCAGCACGTTATTGCGGTAGTAGGTCATCAGCACCGCATTCTGCTCATCCAGGTACACAATCTTGCCCAGGGCATCGTTCTGTTCCGACAGCAGATCCATGCCTTTCACATGTTCGATCAACGCCCGGCCATCTCCCTCGGGCAATGTGGTGTGGGGCGAATACGGTACTTTGCGCAGCAATGCCAGATACAGGTCCAGCACCCGGGCCATGGCCTGATCGTCGAGCGCCAGGCGGCTGGTGGAAAGCAGCGCCAGAGCCACGAGATTGACCGGGTTGATGGCGGCGGCTTCGTTCAGGTGTCGGGCCACGCGCTCACCCAGGCGATGGGTGGTCGCATTGAGCCAGGTCGGTTTGAACTGCGGCCCCAGCTCCTGCTGGCGCCAATCCGGTTGTTCGCCATCGAGGAATTCGGCCAGTTTGATCGGCTCGCCAAAGTTCACCGCCACCTGGCCGAAGCGTTGCTTGAGAGCTCCGATGACCTTGAAAATGTCGAAGATCGATTCCTTCTTCTTGCTGGCCCCGCGCAACTCACCCAGGTAGGTACGACCTTCCAGCACCCGTTCATAGCCGATGTAGACCGGGACGAACACGATGGGCGTGCGCGATGAGCGCAAGAAGCTGCGCAGGGTGATGGCGAGCATGCCGGTCTTGGGTTGCAGCATGCGCCCGGTGCGCGAACGACCACCCTCGACGAAGTACTCCACCGGAAAGCCCTTGGTGAACAGCGTATGCAGGTATTCGTTGAATACAGCGGTGTAGAGCGGGTTGCCTTTGAAAGTACGGCGCATGAAAAACGCCCCGCCACGACGCAACAGGCTGCCGATCACCGGCATGTTGAGGTTGATGCCGGCAGCGATATGCGGTGGGGTCAGGCCATTGCGGAACAGCAGGTACGACAGCAGCAGGTAGTCGATATGGCTGCGGTGGCACGGCACATAGATGACTTCGTGACCTGGGGCGATGTCCTGCACGCCTTCGATATTGTTGACCTTGATGCCATCGTAGATCTTGTTCCAGAACCAGCTCAGCACCACTTCCAGGAACCGAATGGCGGTGTAGGTGTAGTCCGAGGCAATTTCGTTGCCGTAGCGCAGGGCCTGGGCCTTGGCTTTTTCCGCCGGGATTTTTTCCCGCTCGGCCTCGTCGGCAATCGCCTGCTTGACCAATGGCTGGTTCACCAGGCCCTTGACCAGGTTGCGTCGATGGGAAATGTCGGGGCCGATGACCGCCGCCTTCAGGTTGCGAAAATGCACCCGCAGGATCCGCTGGGCCATGCGTACGGTGCGTGCGTGACCTTTGTCGTGCTCGATCAGTTCGCGCAGATGGATCGGCGCGGAGAACTGCACGCGGGTCTTGCGTCCCAGGATCATGATGCTCAATAGGCGACGCAGGCGTCCGGTGACCGCCCAACTGTCGGCGAACAGCAGTTTCCATGGGCTGGACTCGCTGTCGGGCGACTGGCCCCAGAACACGCTGACCGGGATGATCTGTGCGTCTTCGGCGGCATCATGAGTCAGCACATTGACCAGTCGCGTCAGGGTCGGTGGCGCACCGCGCTTGTCCTGGCGCCCGAGCCAATCCGGCGCTGGCGTCAGATAGAAGAATGCCGCCGGTTCCAGCAGGTTGCCCACCGACACCGGCAACACTGGACGGGGCAGGCCCGCTTTGGTGCACTCGGTGTCGAGTACCGCCAGGTCGGTCAGCGACGGATCTTGCAGAACGTAGAACACCGGACGACTGCGGTCGAGGTTGAGGGTGAAGGACGACTGGTTGATCGTCTCGGAGCGAACCCAGAGGTACAGCAGTCGGCGCAGGGTGCCAAACACAAGACGGCGGAACGGGGAACGGGTCATACGGCTTCTGCATGGGTGGATGAGATCAAGCGGCAGGTAGTGTGCCGGATTCGCCGAAAATCGGCAAAAAAGCACCGAAGTAAAGTCAGTTGAGAGTTTTCTCGAGTGTCATATACTCGGCCGGTGCCTGCCACGGCTTCCCTTATGGAAGACTGCACGGCGGCTAAAGTTCGTACGGCTTTCTTTCGAAAAGCCGACTCAAAAAATAAAAATGGGAGTGAACATCATGGCAGCACGGGAAACCGGCAGCGTTAAGTGGTTCAACGACGCCAAGGGTTACGGCTTTATCCAGCGTGAAGGCGGGGCGGATGTATTCGTGCATTACCGCGCGATCCGCGGCGAAGGCCACCGTTCACTGACCGAAGGCCAGCAGGTCGAATATGCGGTGGTGGAAGGGCAGAAAGGCTTGCAGGCCGAGGATGTAGTGGGGCTGTAACCCACTCTTCCAAAAAACACTGCAAACCCCTTGTGGGAGCGAGCCTGCTCGCGATAGCGGTATATCAGGCAATACATAATCGACTGACATACCGCTATCGCGAGCAGGCTTGCTCCCACATTTGAATCTGTCGAGGACCTGAGCCGAATCAGGCAGTCTTCCAGGTAATCTCTTCTTCCCCATCGGCACTGATGCGAATCCAGCGATCGGCTGATTCCTCACCTTCCTCTTCCACCCACGAGCCGGGCGCGCAGCGTACTTCGACATTCAGTGCGGCGAACGCGGCACGGGCGCAGGCGATGTCGTCATCCCATGGGGTCCGATCGCTTTCCAGGTACAGGCTGTTCCATTTCCCCACGGCCTTGGGCAGCCAGGTCACCGGAATATCCCCGGCCTTGCATTTATAGGTCTGGCCTTTTTGGGTCCATTCGCTGCACGGGCCCAGCGCCTGGGTCAGCCAGGCGGCGACGGCCTTGTGATCGACGTCGGCGTCTTTGAGGTAAATCTCGATATCGGGTTGGCGCATGGATGTCCTCACTGCGGTTTCGAAAAATCCATTCGCGGATTTAACTGGTCCCAAGCGACGCTCGGGACCCGGAATCAAAAAAGGTTACTGAAGAACGAAATAATCGTAGCGCATCGACACTGTGACTTCGAACGGCTCGGCCTGCTCGATCACGCTGGCGCGGCGTTCGGCACTGGCGCGCCAGCCGTGGGGCGTCATCGCCAGCAGGTTGGCGCGATCCTGGCCGCTCTCCAGGGTCAGCTTGAACGCCAGGGTTTCGCTGTGCTCCAGCGCCATGCCCTGGGGCACCAGCGCCAGGTGCTTGTCATCGGTGTATTCGCGCACTTCGTCGTACAGGCGTTCGCGCAGCTCCATCAGGTGACCGCGGGTGGGGCCGACTTTCATCAGGCCGCCACCGGGACTGAGCAAGCGCTTGGCCTCCTGCCAGTCCAGTGGACTGAACACGCTCGCCAGGAACTGGCAACAGCCATCGGCCAGCGGCACCCGCGCCATGCTGGCGATCAACCAGGTCAGCTGTGGATTGCGTTTGCAGGCACGCTTGACTGCCTCGCGGGAAATGTCCAGGGCATAGCCATCGGCATCGGGCAGTGCGTCGGCGATCTGCGCGGTGTAGTAACCCTCGCCACAGCCGATGTCCAGCCAGCGGCCGGGGTTGCGTTCAGCCGCCAACTCGGCCAGGCGTCGGGCGACAGGGGCGTAGTGCCCGGCGTTGAGGAAGTCGCGGCGGGCTTCGACCATGGCCTGGTTGTCGCCGGGGTCGCGGCTGTTCTTGTGCTGCACCGGCAACAGGTTCAGGTAGCCCTGGCGGGCGCGGTCGAACCGATGCCCGGCCGGGCAGGCCACGCCGTTATCCACGGCGTTCAGTGGTTCACTGCAGATCGGACACGCGAGCATCAGGCGAGCAACTTGATCAGCGTTTTGTAGTAGATCTCGGTGAGCACATCGAGATCGGCCGCCAGCACGCGTTCGTTGACCTGATGGATGGTCGCGTTGACCGGGCCCAGTTCCACCACTTGGGTGCCCATGGTGGCGATGAAACGACCGTCGGACGTGCCGCCGCTGGTGGAAGCCTGGGTTTCGCGACCGGTCACGTCCTTGATGCTGGACGACACGGCGTCCAGCAGCGCACCCGGCTTGGTGAGGAACGGCAGGCCGGACAGGGCCCAGTCGATGTGCCAATCCAGTTGATGCTTGTCGAGAATGTCGGCGACGCGCTGTTGCAGGCCTTCGACGGTGGATTCGGTGGAGAAGCGGAAGTTGAACACCGCCACCAGGTCGCCCGGGATCACGTTGGTCGCGCCGGTGCCGGCGTTTAGGTTGGAGATCTGGAAACTGGTGGGCGGGAAGAAATCGTTGCCATGGTCCCAATGTTCGGCGGCCAGTTCCGCCAGTGCCGGAGCCGCCAGGTGGATCGGGTTCCTCGCCAGGTGCGGATAGGCCACGTGGCCTTGCTTGCCGCGCACGGTCAGCTTCGCCCCGAGGGAGCCGCGACGGCCGTTCTTGACCACGTCACCCACCAGGGTGGTGCTCGACGGCTCGCCGACGATGCACCAGTCCAGGCGTTCCTGACGGGCCTTGAGGCGCTCGACTACAGCCTTGGTGCCGTGGTGGGCCGGGCCTTCTTCATCACTGGTGATCAGGAAGGTGATCGAGCCCTTGTGGTCCGGGTAGTCAGCGACGAACCGCTCAGCCGCCACCACCATCGCCGCGAGGCTGCCTTTCATGTCGGCCGCGCCTCGGCCACAGAGCATGCCCTCATCGTCGATGACCGCATCGAACGGATCGAGCTGCCAGGCCTGCACCGGACCGGTCGGCACTACATCGGTGTGCCCGGCGAAGCACAGCACCGGACCGTCATGCTTGCCGTGGCTGGCCCAGAAGTTATCCACATCCTCGATGCGCATCGGTTCGAGCTTGAAACCTGCATCGCCCAGGCGCTGCATCATCAGTTTCTGGCAATCGGCATCCACCGGCGTCACGGACGGACGGCGGATCAGGTCGCAGGCGAGTTGCAGGGTCGGCGAGAGGTCGGCGTGGGCCGTCATGGAAACTCCGGGAATATTGTGTGAACGCAAGGCGAGTGCTGAAGCGGGCAGGCTCCCGCAAAATGGCGGTTATCTTATAGCAAAACGGCAATCGTTGGCCGCAGTGTCTATCGGCTGGAGCACAAAACCTTGTGGGAGCGAGCCTGCTCGCGATGGTGGAGGATCTGTGGCGGTGATATTGACTGAAGCACCGCCATCGCGAGCAGGCTCGCTCCCACAATGGTTTTCCGGTGCCCTATAATGCGCGCCGGTTTTTGGGGTATTGGTCATGAGTACAGAAGATCCACGGTTTGCCGGCATCGCCCGTTTGTATGGCCTCGAAGGCCTGGAGCGCTTGCGGGCGGCCCATGTGGCGATTGTCGGGGTGGGCGGGGTCGGTTCCTGGGCGGCGGAAGCCATTGCCCGGTGTGGTGTGGGCGAGATTTCGCTGTTCGACCTGGACGACGTCTGCGTCAGCAACGCCAACCGCCAGTTGCACGCCCTGGACAGCACCGTCGGCAAACCCAAGGTCGAGGTGATGGCCGAGCGTCTGCGCGGGATCAATCCTGATTGCACGGTGCACGCCGTGGCGGATTTCGTCACCCGCGACACCATGGCTGAGTACATCACGCCGAACATCGACTGCGTGATCGACTGCATCGACAGTGTCAACGCCAAGGCAGCGCTGATCGCCTGGTGCAAACGCCGCAAGATCCAGATCATCACCACCGGCGGCGCGGGCGGGCAGATCGACCCGACGCTGATCCAGGTCTGCGACCTGAACCGTACCTTCAATGACCCGCTGGCGTCGAAAGTACGTTCTACCCTGCGCCGCGACTACGGCTTTTCTCGCACCGTGACCCGTCACTACAGCGTGCCCTGCGTGTTTTCCACCGAGCAACTGCGCTACCCCAAACCCGACGGCAGCATCTGCTTGCAGAAGAGTTTTGTCGGCGACGGCGTGAAGCTCGACTGCGCCGGCGGGTTTGGCGCGGTGATGATGGTGACGGCGACGTTCGGCATGGTCGCGGCGACCAAGGCTGTGGATAAGATTGTCGAGGGTGTGCGGCGGCCGGCGGATAGGCTAAAGAGCGGGCAGTAACCGCTTTTGTGGCGAGGGGATAAATCCCCTCGCCACAATCATTGCGCCAGTTGGTGCATCCGCTTCAACACTGCATTCAAGCCATTGCTGCGCGACGGCGACAGCTGTCGCGACAGTCCCAACTGATTGAACCAGCCCGGCAAATCCACCTGCTGCAACGCTTCGGCCGACAAGCCGTTGACCCGTGCCAGCAGCAGCGCCACCAACCCGCGAATCAACCGCGCATCACTGCTGGCAGCAAACTGCCAGTGTCCGTCCTGCAACCGCCCCACCAGCCATACCTGACTTTCGCAGCCATTGACGAGGTTGGTGTCGCACTTGTCCGCCTCGTTCAGCGGCGGCAGGCGGTCGCCCCACTGCATCAGCAGCCGGGCCCGTTGTTCCCAGCCCGAGGCGTCCTGGAAGATTTGCAGCGCTGTGGCGGCATCGGCCGGCAGGTTCATCGCAGCATCTCCAGGGCCTGATCGAGGGCTTCGAAGAAACGCTCGATATCGGCGGAGTCGTTGTACAGCGCCAGCGATACCCGGATCGCTCCCGACAGCTGCAGATGCTTGAACAGCGGCATGGCGCAGTGATGCCCGGCGCGCACGGCAATGCCTTGCTCGGTCAGCAGATGAGCGAGGTCGGCGTTGTGCACGCCGTCCACCACGAAACTGACCAGCGCCAGCCGTGGATTGCCCACCAGGCGCACGCCGTTGCGCGCCAGCAGGCCGTGGAGCAGGTAGTCGTGCAACGCAGTCTCATGGTCAATGACATCTTGTGCGTCGAGGGTGGACAGGTAATCCAGGGTCGCCCCCAGGCCTATCACGCTGGCGATGGGCGGTGTGCCGGCTTCGAAGCCCAGGGGCGCAGGGCGGAACGTGGCGCGGTGGTAGTCGGCCTGCTGCACCATTTCGCCACCGAACTGCCAATGACGCAGCTCGCGAAGCGCTTCGTCGCGGCCGAACAACACCCCCAGCCCTTCGGGCCCGTAGAGCTTGTGGCTGGAAAATACATAAAAGTCGCAGCCCAGGGCCTGCACATCGTGACGGCCGTGGACCACTCCCTGGGCACCGTCGATGACCGTCAAGGCGCCTTGGGCCTTGGCCAGTGCCAATAGCGGCGGCAAGGGTTGCCAGGTGCCAAGCACATTGGACAGTTGGCTCACGGCCAGCAAGCGTGTACGCGGGCCGATCAGGTCGGCGGCGGCGTCGAGGTCGATGACGCCGTGGGAGTCGAGCGGCAACACCACCAGCGTCAATGAACGGCGCTCGGCCAGTTGCTGCCAGGGCAGCAGGTTGGCGT
Organism: Pseudomonas corrugata; assembly: GCF_001269905.1. Classification (GTDB taxonomy): domain Bacteria; phylum Pseudomonadota; class Gammaproteobacteria; order Pseudomonadales; family Pseudomonadaceae; genus Aquipseudomonas; species Aquipseudomonas corrugata. The sequence continues at coordinate 328,730 of NZ_LHVK01000009.1, forward strand.
GGTGCTCCAGGGCGCTGATGACGATTTCATCGCCTGGATTGAACAGGTGTTCCAGCCCGTAGGCCAGGAGATTCAGCGCCGAAGTGGCGCCGTGGGTAAACACGATCTGTCCGCATTCCCCCGTATTGAGCCATTGCGACACCTTGAGACGACTGTCTTCGAACGCTTGGGTGGCATGGGCGCCGGGCAGGTGTTGCGCACGGTGCACATTGGCTGCGCCGTTGGCGTAGTAATGCGCCAGGGCATCCAGCAATGCTTGGGGTTTTTGCGTGGTGGCGGCGTTGTCCAGGTAGGTCTGGCCTTGCCGTTGCAGGGCGGCGATGGCCGGGAAATCGGCACGCCAGGGGGATGGAATCAACATGCTTTCGGGCCCTGCTGAAGTGAAGCTGGACCCTGTGGAAGCGGGCCCTGTGGGAGCCGAGCTTGCTCGCGATGGGAGCAACACGGTTTAACTGCAAGACCGTGTCATCGTTCATCGCGAGCAAGCTCGGCTCCCACAAAGCTTGCTCCCACAGGTGACGGTAAAGCGGCTTAGTTATGCGCGTGCAGTGCTTCGTTCAGCTCGATGGCCGACTTGTGGGTCTTGCATTCCACCGCGCCGGTTTCGGAGTTGCGACGGAACAGCAGGTCGGGCTGGCCGGCCAGGTCGCGGGCCTTGACCACTTTGACCAGCTGGTTGTTCTCGTCCAGCAGCGCCACCTTGGTGCCGGCGGTCACGTACAGGCCCGATTCCACGGTGTTGCGGTCGCCCAATGGAATACCGATACCGGCGTTGGCGCCGATCAGGCAGCCTTCGCCGACCTTGATCACGATGTTGCCGCCGCCCGACAGGGTGCCCATGGTGGAGCAGCCGCCGCCCAGGTCCGAGCCCTTGCCGACGAAGACGCCAGCCGACACACGGCCTTCGATCATGCCCGGGCCTTCGGTGCCGGCGTTGAAGTTGACGAAACCTTCGTGCATCACGGTGGTGCCTTCGCCCACGTAGGCACCCAGGCGGATCCGTGCGGCATCGGCGATACGCACGCCGGCCGGAACCACGTAGTCAGTCATTTTCGGGAACTTGTCCACCGAGAACACTTCCAGCAGCTCGCCACGCAGGCGGGCTTCGAGCTGGTGCTCGGCCAGTTCGCCCAGGTCGATCGCACCCTGGCTGGTCCAGGCCACGTTCGGCAGCAGCGGGAAAATGCCGGTCAGGTTCAGGCCATGGGGCTTGACCAGGCGATGGGACAGCAGGTGCAGCTTGAGGTAGGCCTCGGGGGTGGAGCTCAGTTGCGCATCTTCAGCCAGCAGGGTGGCGACCAACGGCTTGTGGCTTTCGGCCAGGCGGGTCAGCAACGCGGCTTGCGCGGCATCGACACTCTTGAGAGCCTCAGCCAGTTGCGAGGCCTGGGCGGTGGTGAAGGTGATGGCCTGGTTGCCTTCGCTGTAACCCAGGATCGGCGCGATGGCCTTGACGATGTCGGCCGACGGGTTGAGCAGTGGTTGTGCGTAGAACACTTCCAGCCAGGCGCCTTGACGGTTTTGGGTGCCGACGCCGAAGGCCAGGCTGAACAGGGTAGTGGACATGAGCATTACCTCAACAAAATGGACTGGGCAGGCTTACTTGATTTCTGCCGCGTAGATATCTGGCTTGAAGCCAATCAGGGTACGGTCACCGAGATCGAGCACCGGGCGCTTGATCATCGAGGGTTGGGCGAGCATCAGTTCGATGGCTTTCGACTGGTCGAGATCGGCTTTGCGTTCGTCGTCGAGCTTGCGAAAGGTCGTACCGGCACGGTTCAACACCACTTGCCAGCCATGCTCGTCGCACCATTGGGTCAGGTGCTCACGGTCGATGCCGGCGCTCTTGTAGTCGTGAAAGTCGTAGCGCACGGCGTGCTCATCGAGCCAGGTGCGCGCCTTTTTCATGGTGTCACAGGCTTTGATGCCGAAAAGGTGCAACGTTTTGCTTGAATCGGTCAAGGAACTGCCCCCTTTGCAGGTGCCGGAAATAAAAGGTGAAGGATTATGCCATGACCGGACGGCTGTGGGAGCGTGGCTTGCCCGCGATGAACGATGACGCGGTCTTCTGGCAGAGGCGAGGCTTGGTAGCCTAACTGGCTCAAGAGCCTGGACACCGATTCTGCATCGGTTAGTAAGGCTTTTCGAACTTTCATATTGTCCTCAACCCGGTATTGCATAGGCTACCTACTTTGTATGCGACTTGACCTGCCCTTTGCATCGGAATAACCGGCACGGGAAGGCAGGCCTTCACTCCTGCGATTACGCGTTGCATGTCCTCAGAGCCTAGGCGAGGAACAAAAGTATTCGCGGCCCTTTCAATCCTCGACCCTCTTTAAAAGCAAAGCCGCCCGAAGGCGGCTTCAATTGACACGCGGTTGAGCTTGCTTCGCCCTTTCCGCGCCGCTGGGTCAACCTCGAGAGAGACCCAGACTCCTGCCAGCTTTCGCTGGTGACGGGGTCGATTATGGCTAGCGGCGATAGCGAATTCAAACCAGCTTGAACTCTCGAAACAAGGTTGCATGGGATCTGTCAATGGACTAAGTCCACGAAATCAATGGCTTGGCCTGACGCATTACGTTTTATTTCATTTCTTGTCTGAGCAGGCGCTTGTGGTCTGTCAGACGCACCGAAGTTTCCGACAAGTTTTTAAGGTTGTCCGTCGGAAGCGAGGGCTCTAGCCTCTGGGTGTCGCTGCCAATTCAGCGACCGGACGTGAGAATCCGATTTCCCCTAGTAGGCGCGCAGGCGCCGACCATATAAAGTGCAGGCGCTTTTCGCCTGGGCATTGTGTTATGGCGGCTGTGCGCGGGCATGCTTCGGCATGGCCGGGCTTCTAGGGACCCGGATTCTCACCCCGCGTATGGCTGCCACCCTCCAGTCCGTGAGAAGACCCGGTGGCGGCTTCTAATTTCCCTAGGAGCAATGACATGATCAAGGAAACGCCGAATCCTCCAAAACCAGCACCCACTTTCCCCTACGGCGACTACGCCCCCGAAAAGCTGCAAGAAGCTGCTGATCGTGCGCTGGATCATTACCTCAAGCCTGACGACAGCGAGTCAGACCCCGAATCCTCCACGCAGTTGTTCATTGTGGCGGACAGTGTCGACACCGAAGTTCTGTTAGCCAACCTCAGCGAAACCCTGGCCTCGGCCAATGCCATGCTGAGTGACCTGGCCTTCGATCTGGCCGGTTCGCGGCGGCATGTGGCATTGGGGGGGGTGCAGATGATTGAGTTGGGGGCACTGCTGGCGGAGAAGGCTTTGGACCGGGTAGAGGCTCGGGCCTGATGCAATAAGTGCCGGCCTCATCGCGAGCCTGCTCGCGAATGCGTTGGATCAGCTTGCGATGTTGTCGACTGTGCCGCCGTCATCGCGAGCAAGCTCGGCTCCCACAGGTTTCGGCGTCGCTACGGGGAGAGTGGGAACCTGTAATTCAGTGTGGGAGCGGGCTTGCTCGCGAAAGCGGTGTATCAGTCTACGGATAGGCCACTGAACTGACGCCTTTGCGAGCAAGCCCGCTCCCACAACAACCCTTAACCCCGGCGCTGGATGAATGCGCGGATTCGCTCCGCCGCTTCCACGCATTCGGCCAGCGGTGCGACCAGGGCCATGCGCACGCGGCCGGCGCCCGGGTTGACGCCATCGACTTCGCGGGACAGGTAGGAGCCCGGTACCACGGTCACGTGTTCCTGTTCGAACAGATCCCGGCAGAAGGCTGCGTCGTCGCCCGCCACGTTTGGCCACAGGTAGAAGCTGCCATCAGGGCGTTGCACGTCCAGCACTGGGCTGAGGATGTCCAGCACGGCGTCGAACTTCTCCCGGTACAGCGTCCGGTTGGCCCGTACATGTTCTTCGTCGTTCCACGCGGCGATGCTCGCCAGTTGGGTCTGCACCGGCATCGCGCAGCCGTGATAGGTGCGATACAGCAGGAAACCCTTGAGGATGTCTGCGTCGCCCGCCACGAAACCGGAGCGCAGGCCCGGCAGGTTGGAGCGCTTGGACAGGCTGTGGAACACCACGCAGCGCTTGAAATCCTGACGGCCGAGTTCGACGCAGGCGCTGAGCAGGCCCGGTGGCGGGGTCTGTTCGTCGAAGTACAGTTCGCTGTAGCACTCGTCGGCGGCGATCACGAAGTCGTGCTCATCGGCCAGGGCAATGAGTTTCTTCAGCACGTCCACCGGAATCAGGGCGCCGGTCGGGTTGCCAGGGGAGCACAGGAACAGGATCTGGCAGCGTTTCCAGATGTCCGCCGAAACGGTGTCGAAATCCGGGTTGAAGCCGTTCTCGTCCAGGCACGGCAGGTAGTGCGGCTTGGCTCCGGCCAGGAACGCGGCGCCTTCATAGATTTGATAGAAAGGGTTGGGGCTGACTACCAGCGCATCGTCGCCACGGTTGACCACGGTCTGGGTGAAGGCGAACAGCGCCTCCCGGGTGCCATTGACCGGCAGCACATGGCGCGCTGGGTCAAGCCAGCCGTTGGGCACGCTGAAGCGTCGCTCGCACCAGTCGGCGATGGCTTCCCGCAGGGCCGGGATACCCAACGTGGTCGGATAGACGGCCATCTGGTCCAGGTTGCCGGCCAGGGCTTCGGCGACAAAACTGGGTGAACGGTGCTTGGGTTCGCCGATGGACAACGCAATCGGCCGCTTGTCCGGGTTGGGCGTGACACTGCCAAGCAGGGCGCGAAGCTTTTCGAACGGGTAGGGCTGCAACTGGTTCAGAGCGTTGTTCATGGGGGCCTCGTTCAATGTGGGACTGTGGGGGCGAGCCTGCTCGCGATAGCGGTGGGGCAGGCGATCTCAATGCTGAATGTCGCGCCGCCATCGCGAGCAGGCTCGCTCCCACAGGGGAATTTATGGGTCAGATGTTGATGCGTGTCAGGTGGGTATCAGGTTCCTGGTTGACGCTCAAATGCTGGACGATCGCGTCCTGCAGGCGACTGCACAGCAGAGGATCGGACAGCGGCTGGTTGTGGGCGTCGGTGATGAAGAAGACGTCTTCCACTCGCTCGCCCAGGGTGGCGATCTTGGCGTTCTGCAACGACAGGTCGAACTCCAGGAAAATATGACCGATCCGTGCCAGCAGCCCGGGACGGTCCGGGGCGCTGAGTTCCAGCACCGTGATCTGGCGGTGGGCATCATTGTGGATCGTCACCTGCGGGGCGAACGCGAAGTGCTTGAGCTGGCGTGGCACCCGCCGCTGGATGATGGTCGGGTAGTCCGCCGGGTTGCGCAGGGCGTTGGTGAGACCGTCGCGAATCTGCTTGACCCGTGTCGGGTTGTCGCCAATCGAATCGCCGTCGGTATCGAGCACGATGTAGGTGTCGAGGGTGAACTGGCTGCTGGACGTGATGATCCGCGCATCGTGGATATTGAGGTTGAGCTGGTCCATGGCGGCCACGGTCACGGCGAAGAAGTCATGTTGGTCTGGCGCATAGATGAAGATCTGCGTGCCGCCTTCGAACTCGCGCTGCGTAGTCTCCTTGATCAACACCAACGGCCCGCCGTCGGCCGGTTGTTGCAGGATCGCGTCGCTGTGCCAGGCCACGTCGCCGGCGGTGTGGCGCAGGAAATAATCATCGCCCAGTTGTGACCAGAGCTGTTCGACATCGTCCGGGTCGGTGCCACCGCGCACCAGGATATCCAGTGCAGCGCTTTGGGTGCGACGGATCTGCTCTTCACGGTCCACCGGGTTTTCCAGGCCACGGCGCAAGGCCCGCTTGGTTTCAGTGTAAAGCTGGCGCAACAGGCTGGCCCGCCAGGAGTTCCACAAGGTCGGGTTGGTGGCGTTGATGTCGGCCACCGTCAGCACGTAGAGGTAATCCAGGCGCGTTTCATCACTGACGATCTGGGCGAAGTCGTGGATCACCTGCGGATCGGACAGGTCCTTGCGCTGGGCGGTGGTCGACATCACCAGGTGATTCTGTACCAGCCAGACGATCAATCGGCTGTCCCAAGCGGGCAACTGGTGCCGCTGGCAAAACGCCTCGGCATCCACCGCGCCGACTTCCGAGTGGTCGCCCTGGCGACCCTTGCCAATGTCGTGGTACAGCCCGGCCATGTAGATCAGTTCAGGCTTGGGCAGCTTGCCCATGAGTTTGCTGGCCAGCGGGAATTTTTCCGAGACCTGGGTGTACTGCAGCTTGCGCAGATGCTTGATCAGGTTAAGGGTATGGGCATCGACGGTATAGATATGAAACAGGTCGTGCTGCATCTGCCCGACGATAAAGCCAAACTCCGGCAGGTAGCGCCCCAGGATCCCGTAGCGGTTCATGCGTCGCAGGTTGCGGTGCACGCCGATCTTGCACTTGAACAGCTCGATGAACAGGCTGGTGTTGCGGATGTCGTTGCGGAAGTCGTCATCGATCAGGTGACGGTTCTCCCTCAGCAGGCGAATGGTATCGGCGCGTACTCCCTTGATCTCCGGCTGCTGGGCCATCAGTACGAAGATTTCGAGCATGGCGAAGGGGGTGCGACGGAACACATTGGCGTTACGTGCTTCGATGTAGCCGTCGTGCAATTGGAAGCGGGAGTTGATCGGCTGCGGCGGCGCGGTATCTTCCGGTGCGAGGATGACTTCCTCGAAGTGCTGGATGATCAGTTCGCTGAGCTGGGCGATGCTCATCACCACCCGGTAGTACTGCTGCATGAAGTTTTCGATGGCCTGCTTGGCATCCTGGCCTTCGAAACCCAGCAGGGCCGCGATGGAGCGCTGGTGATCGAACAGCAAGCGGTCTTCGGCACGCCCGGCGAGCATGTGCAGGGCGTAGCGGACCTTCCACAAAAACTCCTGGGATGAGGCCAGCAAGGCGTTCTCGCTCTCTACCAGGAACCCTTCGCCGGCAAGGTTGCGCAGGTTCAGCGTGCCGTACTGGCGGCGGGCGACCCACAGGATGGTCTGGATATCCCGCAGCCCGCCCGGAGAGCCTTTGACGTTGGGTTCCAGGTTGTATTCGGTGTCGTTGTACTTGTGGTGGCGGGCCTTTTGCTCGGCGCGTTTGGCCAGGAAGAAGTCCTTGCTCGGCCACATGTGCGCCGTGCTGGTCACCTCGAGCATGCGCTGGCGCAGCCCCTCGGGGCCGGCGATGGTGCGACTTTCCATCAGGTTGGTCACCACCGTCAGGTCGGCGCGGGCCTCGTCGGCGCACTCCTGTACCGAGCGCACGCTCTGGCCGACTTCCAGGCCGATGTCCCACAGCAGGGTCAGGAAACGCTCGATGGAGTCACGAAAGATCTCGTGATCGGCGTTGTCCAGCAGGATCAGCAGGTCGATGTCGGAATAAGGGTGCAATTCGCCACGCCCATAGCCACCCACTGCCACCAGGGCGATGTCGGCATCCAGGCTCCAGTCGAACTGCTCCCAGGCCTTCTGCAGGATGTTGTCGACGAACCAGGCACGGTCCTCGATCAGCCGGCGGATATCCCTGCCATCGCGAAAGCGCTGGTCGAGTACTTCGTGGGCCTGGCGGATCGCCTTCTTGAAGGCCGAGATGGGACTTGCCTTCAGGGCCAGTTCAGCCTGGAACTGGCCGCGGTCGAAGAGTTCTGGATCCACCTGCGGCATCGAATGGCTTTCCTTTCTATCTAAAGCTGTACGCTGGGTTCGGCTCAGGCGGAAACGCGAGGGATGGTGTCGTCGCCGCGCAGGGTGAAGATCTCGTACCCGGTCTCGGTCACCAGCAGGGTGTGCTCCCATTGGGCCGACAATTTGCGGTCCTTGGTGATGGCGGTCCAGCCGTCGCCCAGGACCTTGGTGTCGGCGCGCCCCTGGTTGATCATCGGCTCGATGGTGAAAGTCATGCCCGCCTGGAGCTCCATGCCGGTACCGGCGCGGCCGTAGTGCAGGATCTGCGGTTCTTCGTGGAAGACCTTGCCAATGCCGTGGCCGCAGAATTCACGCACTACCGAAAAGCCGTTCTTCTGCGCGTGTTTCTGGATCACTTCGCCGATGTCTCCCAGGCGGCAGCCCGGTTTCACCAGTTCGATGGCCATGTACATGCATTCCTGGGTGACTTTCGACAGGCGCTGGGCCCACTCCGGCACGTTGCCGACATGGAACATGCGGCTGGTGTCGCCGTGATAGCCATCCTTGATCACGGTGACGTCGATGTTCAGTGTGTCGCCATCCTTCAACGGTTTCTCGTTGGGAATGCCGTGGCAGACCACATGGTTGATCGAGGTGCAGATCGACTTGGGGAAGCCCTTGTAGTTGAGCGGCGCCGGAATGGCTTTCTGCTCGTTGACAATGTAGTCGTGGCAGATACGGTCCAGCTCTTCGGTGGTCACGCCCGGCTTGACGTAATCGGCGATCATTTCCAGCACATCGGCGGCAAGTTTGCCGGCGACGCGCATTTTTGCGATGTCCTCGGGAGTCTTGAGGGTGACGGTCATACAGGCTCTCTCTGCGCCCGGCGGCGCTGTTCGAAACGAAATGGGCGGCGGATGATGACCAGCACGGCCCTGAAAACGCGATTCTAACAGACGAACAGTACAAAGAACTGCCCAGGCCGAACTCAGTGGCGAGGGGGAGGGGGGGAAGCAAAGCTTGCTCGCGACCCAGGCGACTCGATTTCTGAGGGACCGCATAGGCTTCATCGCGGGCAAGCCTTGCTCCCACAATCCCTCGCCACAGAGGATTTCAGAATCCGTATTCCGTTTTCGCCCTTGCTGTGGTATAAAATGCGCCGCTTTCCGGGGATGACCCCGTGAGCTTAAATCCACACACGTGTCGACACGATGACCTGGGTGCCTTCGGCTTATACAGCTGCTGGTTGGTCATTGGGATACGTGGAGGCCAAACCCGACTTATCAAGGAACTATCATGTCCCAAGTCAACATGCGCGATATGCTGAAGGCCGGTGTGCACTTCGGTCACCAGACCCGTTACTGGAACCCGAAAATGGGCAAGTACATTTTCGGCGCGCGTAACAAGATCCACATCATCAACCTTGAAAAAACCCTGCCGATGTTCAACGAAGCACTGACCTTCGTAGAGCGCCTGGCCCAGGGCAAAAACAAGATTCTGTTCGTCGGCACCAAGCGTTCCGCTGGCAAGATCGTTGCTGAAGAAGCAGCACGTTGCGGTTCGCCGTACGTCGATCACCGCTGGTTGGGCGGCATGCTGACCAACTTCAAGACCATCCGCGCTTCCATCAAGCGTCTGCGTGATCTTGAAGTCCAGTCCGAAGACGGCACTTTCGCCAAGCTGACCAAGAAAGAAGCGCTGATGCGCACTCGCGATCTTGAGAAGCTGGACCGCTCCCTGGGTGGTATCAAGGACATGGGCGGTCTGCCTGACGCGCTGTTCGTGATCGACGTTGACCACGAGCGCATCGCGATCACCGAAGCCAACAAGCTGGGTATCCCGGTCATCGGCGTTGTCGATACCAACAGCAGCCCGGAAGGCGTTGACTACATCATCCCAGGCAACGATGACGCCATCCGCGCCATCCAGCTGTACATGGGTTCGATGGCTGACGCTGTTATCCGTGGTCGCAACAATGTTCAAGGCGGCACCGAAGTCTTCGCTGAAGAAGCTCCGGCAGCAGCCGCTGAGTAATTGACGCCCTGGCGTTGACTCAGTAAGCAAAAAGGGGGCTTGGCCCCCTTTTTGCCACCTCGAAAACCATTTGTCGCCAGCGCAGCTACCTGTTTGTAATCTGCCGCGGTCTATAAGCAGTGGTTTTCAGGAAGAATTGATCGCCCGTTCGATCGGGTGGAATGGTTGAAAACCTATCCAAGAGGATTTTGAAATGGCAGAGATTACTGCAGCGTTGGTCAAAGAACTGCGCGAGCGTACCGGCGAAGGCATGATGGACTGCAAGAAAGCCTTGACCAAGGCTGGCGGCGACATCGAGAAAGCCATTGATGACATGCGCGCTTCGGGCGCCATCAAGGCTGCCAAGAAGGCTGGCAACGTTGCCGCTGAAGGCGCCATCGCCATCAAGGACGACGGTAAGGCCGCCGTTCTGCTGGAAGTGAACTCCCAGACCGACTTCCTGGCTCTGCAGGACGACTTCAAGGCATTCGTCGCTGCCAGCGTCGACAAGGCCTTCGCTGACAAACTGACCGACGCAGCGCCGCTGATCGAAGCTCAGGAACAAGCGCGCCTGGTACTGGTTGGCAAGACCGGCGAGAACGTCAACATCCGTCGTCTGGTTCGCGTTGAAGGTGACGTGGTCGGTACTTACCTGCACGGCAACAAGATTGGTGTGGCTGTCGTCCTCAAGGGCGGTGACACCGAGCTGGCGAAAGACATCGCCATGCACGTGGCAGCGACCAACCCTGAATTCCTGCTGCCTTCGGACGTTTCGCCTGAAGCGATCGAGCGCGAAAAAGGCGTTTTCCTGCAGTTGAACGAAGAGAAGCTCAAGGGCAAGCCTGCCGACATCGCCGAGAAGATGGTGGCCGGTCGTATCTCCAAGTTCCTGGCTGAAGCCAGCCTGGTTGAGCAGGCGTTCGTCAAGAACCCTGAAGTCAAGGTCGGTGACCTGGCGAAGAAAGCCGGTGCTGAAATCGTCTCCTTCACCTACTTCAAAGTAGGCGATGGCATCGAGAAGCCGGTCGACAACTTCGCTGAAGAAGTTGCCGCCCAGGTAGCAGCTGCCAGCAAGCAATAAGACAGGTTTTTACAACTGTCGCCCAGAAGAGGCTGCCCGCTCACGCGCGCAGCCTCTTTTCGGATGAGGATGCCGATTTTTATTGGTTTCCTGTCGGAACTGGCTTACAAAGCCGTGTTCCGATGGCGCTGTGTCAGCGTCACGCTAGAGTGAGAGCAGGCTGCAAACAGTCTGCCAAGAATTTTCGTAAATACGCCGCAGGAGAGATTCGCAATGGCTCAGCAGGGCAGTGGTTATCAGGCTCGCTATAAACGCATTCTACTCAAGCTTAGCGGCGAGGCCCTGATGGGCTCGGAAGAGTTCGGGATCGATCCGAAGGTGCTGGACCGTATGGCCCTCGAAGTGGGTCAGTTGGTCGGGATCGGCGTTCAGGTCGGTCTGGTCATCGGCGGCGGCAATCTGTTCCGTGGTGCGGCGCTGAGCGCGGCCGGCATGGATCGGGTTACGGGCGACCACATGGGCATGCTGGCCACTGTGATGAATGCCCTGGCTATGCGCGACGCCTTGGAGCGTGCCAATATCTCGGCCATCGTGATGTCGGCCATTTCCATGGTTGGCGTGACTGATCACTATGATCGCCGCAAAGCCATGCGCCACCTCAACGCCAAGGAAGTGGTGATTTTTGCCGCCGGTACCGGTAATCCGTTCTTTACCACGGATTCGGCGGCCTGCTTGCGAGCGATCGAAATCGATGCCGATGTCGTGCTCAAGGCAACCAAGGTCGATGGTGTGTACACCGCCGACCCGTTCAAGGACCCGCATGCCGAGAAGTTCGATCATCTGACCTACGATGAAGTGCTGGATCGCAAGCTGGGGGTCATGGATCTGACGGCTATCTGTCTGTGCCGCGACCACAAGATGCCATTGCGTGTCTTCAACATGAACAAGCCCGGTGCCCTGCTGAATATCGTGCATGGTGGCGCCGAAGGAACCCTGATCGAGGAAGTTCAACAATGATCAACGAAATCAAGAAAGACGCTGAGCAGCGCATGCAGAAGTCCGTGGAGTCTCTGGCGCACAACTTCGGTCGCATCCGTACCGGCCAGGCACACCCGAGCATCCTCGAAGGTGTGATGGTGCCTTACTACGGCTCCGATACCCCGATCAAGCAAGTGGCCAACATCACTGTCAAGGACGCGCGCACCCTGCAAGTCGTGGCTTTCGAGCGCAACATGCTCGCCGCGGTCGACAAGGCTATCGGTAGTGCCGGTTTGAACCTGAACCCGACCAACCTGGGTGAGTTGCTGCTGATCTCCATGCCGGCCCTGACTGAAGAAACCCGCAAGGGCTTCACCAAGCAGGCTCGCGATGTGGCTGAAGATGCCCGTGTCGCTGTGCGCAACATCCGCCGCGACGCCAACAGCCAGTTGAAGGACCTGGTCAAGGAAAAGGAAATCAGCGAAGACGAAGAGCGTCGCGCCACTGGCGAAATCGATGACCTGACCAAAAAATATGTGGCTAAGATCGATGCGGATTTGGCACAGAAAGAAAAAGACCTGATGGCCGTATAAGGGTCTCGTTTTCATGGATAAGACCAAGCAGGCCGCGTCGTTCGCGGTGCCGCGCCACGTAGCGATCATCATGGACGGCAACAACCGCTGGGCCAAGAAACGCTTCATGCCCGGTGTCGCCGGGCATAAGGCGGGGGTCGATGCGGTTCGCGCGGTCATCGAGGTGTGCGCCGAGGCTGGCGTCGAGGTGCTGACCCTGTTCGCGTTCTCCAGCGAAAACTGGCAGCGTCCGGCCGACGAGGTCAGTGCCTTGATGGAGTTGTTCCTCAAGGCCTTGCGTCGTGAGGCCAAGCGTCTCAACGAAAACAGCATCAGTCTGCGCATCATCGGTGATCGCTCGCGGTTTCATCCGGAGTTGCAGGCTGCGATGCGCGAGGCCGAAGCCGCGACGGCCGGCGCTGACCGCTTTGTCCTGCAGATTGCCGCCAACTACGGCGGTCAGTGGGACATAGCCCAGGCTGCCCAGCGGCTGGCGCGGGAAGTCCAGGCCGGGCACTTGCGGCCGGAAGACATCACGCCGGAACTGCTACAGACCTGTCTGGCTACGGGTGACCTGCCGCTGCCGGATCTGTGCATCCGTACCGGTGGCGAACATCGCATCAGCAATTTTCTCCTTTGGCAGCTGGCTTACGCCGAGCTGTACTTCTCCGACCTGTTCTGGCCGGACTTCAAACACGAAGCCATGCGCGTTGCGCTGGCCGATTTCGCTTCCCGTCAGCGTCGTTTCGGTAAAACGAGCGAGCAGATCGAAGCTGGAGCCCGGGTTTAATGCTCAAACAACGAATCATCACTGCACTGATCCTGCTGCCCATCGCCCTGGGTGGGTTCTTCCTGCTTGACGGTGCGGGTTTCGCCCTGTTCATTGGGTTGGTCGTGACGCTGGGGGCGTGGGAATGGGCGCGGCTGGCGGGTTTCGCCGCGCAGTCGGCCCGTGTGATCTATGCCGCAGTCGTGGCGGCCATGCTGTTCGTCATGTACGTGGTGCCCGGTATTGCGCCCTGGGTGCTGGGCGCTTCGGTGCTATGGTGGGCGACGGCGACCTTCCTGGTATTGACCTACCCCCACACGACCCATCACTGGTCCAACGCCGCGACCAAGCTGTTGATCGGCCTGTTGATCCTGCTGCCGGCCTGGCAGGGGCTCATCTGGATCAAACAAGGTGCGCTGGGTAACTGGCAGATCATGGCCGTGATGGTGCTGGTCTGGGGGGCCGATGTCGGGGCTTACTTCTCCGGCAAGGCATTCGGCAAGCGCAAGCTCGCGCCTAAGGTCAGTCCCGGCAAGAGCTGGGAAGGGGTCTACGGTGGTCTGGCCCTGAGCCTGGTCATTACGACGATCGTCGGTGTCATGCGGGAATGGACGGCCGGCCAGTTGCTGATCGGTCTGTTTGGCGCCGCCCTGATTGTCTTTGTCTCGGTGGTCGGGGACCTGACCGAAAGCATGTTCAAGCGCCAGTCCGGCATCAAGGACAGCAGCAACCTGCTGCCTGGTCACGGCGGCGTGCTGGATCGTATCGACAGCCTTACCGCCGCAGTCCCGATCTTTGCTGTGCTGCTGTGGATGGCGGCATCGTGAGTCGCCCCCAGCAGATCACCGTCCTTGGCGCTACCGGGTCGATCGGCCTGAGTACGCTGGACGTCATCGGCCGGCATCCGGAGCGTTATCAGGTGTTCGCCCTCAGCGGCTTCACGCGTCTGAGCGAGCTGCTGGCTTTGTGCATTCGTCACACCCCGCGGTTTGCCGTGGTGCCCGAGACTGGCGCAGCACGGGCGCTGCAGGATGAGCTGCGTGCAGCTGGTCTGCAGACCCGCGTACTGGTGGGAGAGGAGGGGCTGTGCGAAGTGGCCTCCGATCCTGAAGTCGATGCGGTGATGGCGGCGATTGTCGGTGCTGCGGGCCTGCGCCCGACGCTGGCAGCGGTGGAGGCCGGCAAGAAGATCCTGTTGGCCAACAAAGAAGCGCTGGTCATGTCCGGCGCGTTGTTCATGCAGGCAGTGGGCAAAAGTGGTTCGGTACTGCTGCCGATCGACAGTGAACATAATGCGATTTTTCAATGCATGCCGCGGGATTTCTCCCGTGGCCTGGGTGCTGTGGGTGTTCGGCGGATCTTGCTGACAGCTTCCGGCGGTCCGTTCCGGCAGACACCGCTGACAGAATTGGAGCATGTTTCACCCGAACAGGCCTGTGCCCATCCGAACTGGTCCATGGGACGCAAGATTTCCGTGGATTCGGCCAGCATGATGAACAAGGGGCTTGAGCTGATCGAGGCTTGCTGGCTTTTCGATGCCAGGCCGTCCCAGGTCGAAGTGGTCATTCATCCTCAGAGCGTGATCCACTCTCTGGTGGACTATGTAGATGGTTCGGTACTGGCCCAATTGGGCAATCCGGACATGCGCACACCCATCGCCAACGCGCTGGCCTGGCCGGATCGAATCGATTCGGGTGTGGCGCCGCTGGACCTGTTTGCCGTCGCCCGCCTGGATTTCCAGGCCCCCGATGAGCAGCGCTTCCCTTGCCTGCGCCTGGCGCGGCAGGCGGCCGAGGCAGGCAACAGTGCCCCGGCCATGCTGAACGCCGCCAATGAGGTGGCGGTGGCCGCGTTTCTCGATGGACGTGTCCGTTACCTCGAGATCGCGAGTATCATCGAGGAAGTCTTGAATCTCGAGGCCGTGGTTGCCCTCGATGACCTCGACGCAGTGTTCACCGTGGATGCTCGGGCCCGCGAGCTGGCGGGTCAGTGGTTGAGGCGCCACGGACGTTGAAGCTGCGGTACGTTAGCCGGGGCTGCCCTGGACAGGATTGCGGAGAAAACAGATGAGCGCGCTCTATATGATTGTCGGCACCCTGGTTGCGTTGGGTGTGCTGGTCACTTTTCACGAATTCGGTCATTTCTGGGTCGCCCGTCGCTGTGGCGTGAAGGTCCTGCGTTTTTCCGTCGGCTTTGGCATGCCCTTGCTGCGCTGGCATGACAAGAAGGGCACCGAATTCGTTGTGGCCGCCATCCCGCTGGGCGGTTACGTGAAAATGCTCGACGAGCGTGAAGGCGAAGTGCCCGCCGATCAGCTCGATCAATCCTTCAATCGCAAGACTGTCCGGCAGCGCATTGCCATCGTGGCGGCGGGGCCGATCGCCAACTTCCTGCTGGCCATGGTGTTCTTCTGGGCGCTGGCCATGTTGGGTAGCGAGCAGGTACGTCCTGTCATCGGCGCGGTCGAGGCTGGCAGCGTCGCGGCCCGGGCGGGATTGAGCGCGGGAGAGGAAATCGTTGCCATCGACGGCGAGCCGACTTCCGGTTGGGCTGCCGTCAACCTGCAACTCGTGCGCCGCCTGGGTGAAAGCGGTTCGTTGAAGTTGATGGTGCGCGAGCAGGGCTCGGCAACGGATTCTCCGCGGGAACTGGTGCTGGACAACTGGCTCAAGGGGGCCGATGAGCCGGATCCGATCCGTTCCCTGGGCATTCGCCCGTGGCGTCCGGCGCTGCCGCCGGTGCTGGCCGAACTTGATCCGAAGGGGCCGGCTCGGGCTGCCGGGCTCAAGACCGGTGATCGTCTGTTGGCCGTTGACGGCCAGTCGGTCAGTGACTGGCAGCAGGTGGTTGATGCGGTTCGTGTACGTCCTGATACCAAAATTGTGCTGCGCGTCGAGCGCGACGGTGCTCCAATCGACGTCCCGGTGACCCTGGCCGCCCGCGACGAGAGCAAGACGCCGGCAGGTTACCTGGGGGCGGGCGTCAAGGCTGTCGACTGGCCGCCGGAGATGATCCGCGAGGTCAGTTTCGGCCCGGTTGCGGCGATTGGCGAAGGTGCGCGTCGTACGTGGACCATGAGTGTCCTGACCCTCGACTCACTGAAGAAAATGTTGTTCGGCGAGCTCTCGGTAAAAAACTTGAGTGGACCGATAACCATTGCTAAAGTGGCGGGCGCTTCTGCCCAGTCGGGCGTTGTTGATTTCCTGAATTTCCTTGCTTATCTGAGCATTAGCCTGGGGGTTCTGAATTTGCTGCCCATCCCGGTACTGGATGGGGGGCATCTGCTGTTTTATCTGATCGAGTGGGCGCGTGGTCGTCCCTTGTCGGATCGGGTTCAAGGTTGGGGGATACAGATCGGTATCAGCTTGGTGGTCGGGGTGATGTTGCTTGCCCTGGTCAACGATCTGGGTCGTCTGTAACGCTTCGCTGAATTGCGAATCTGCCGCATTTTGCGGCAGTTTGTTTATTGCCAGTTGGAATAAGAAAGGACTTCATGAAACGTCTGCTGCTAACCGCGGTTCTTACCGTGTTGATGATCGCCGAAGTTCACGCCGAGTCCTTCACTATCTCTGATATTCGCGTCAACGGCCTCCAGCGGGTTTCCGCGGGTAGCGTCTTTGGTGCCTTGCCGTTGAACGTCGGCGAGCAGGCGGATGATCGGCGCCTGGTGGAGTCCACTCGTGCGCTGTTCAAGACCGGTTTCTTTCAGGATATCCAGCTGGGCCGTGACGGTAACGTCCTGGTCATTACGGTCGTCGAGCGGCCGTCAGTCGCCAGCATCGAGATCGAAGGCAACAAGGCGATTTCCACCGAAGACCTGATGAAAGGCCTCAAGCAGTCCGGCCTGGCCGAAGGCGAGATCTTCCAGCGTGCCACCCTCGAAGGTGTGCGTAACGAGCTGCAGCGCCAGTACGTCGCCCAAGGGCGCTACTCGGCCACCGTCGACACCGAAGTGGTACCGCAGCCGCGCAACCGTGTGGGCCTGAAGGTCAACATCAACGAAGGCACCGTGGCAGCCATCCAGCACATCAACGTGGTGGGCAACACGGTTTTCCCCGACGAAGACCTGATCGACCTGTTCGAACTCAAGACCACCAACTGGCTGTCGTTCTTCAAGAACGATGACAAGTACGCCCGTGAAAAACTCTCCGGTGACCTGGAGCGCCTGCGTTCCTACTACCTGGACCGTGGCTACATCAACATGGACATCGCTTCGACCCAGGTGTCCATTACCCCGGACAAGAAGCACGTCTACATCACCGTCAACGTCAACGAAGGCGAGAAGTACACTGTCCGCGATGTCAAGCTCAGCGGTGACCTGAAGGTGCCCGAAGACCAGGTCAAGTCCCTGCTGCTGGTACAGAAAGGCCAGGTGTTCTCGCGCAAGCTGATGACCACCACGTCCGAGCTGATCACCCGTCGCCTGGGTAACGAGGGCTATACCTTCGCCAACGTCAGCGGCGTGCCGCAGCCCCACGATGAAGATCACACTGTCGACATCACCTTCGCCGTAGACCCGGGCAAGCGTGCCTACGTCAATCGCATCAACTTCCGTGGCAACACCAAGTCCGAGGACGAGGTGCTGCGTCGTGAAATGCGTCAGATGGAAGGTGGCTGGGCTTCGACCTACCTGATCGACCAGTCCAAGACCCGTCTGGAGCGTCTGGGCTTCTTCAAGGAAGTCAACGTCGAGACACCGGCAGTGCCGGGCGTCGACGACCAGGTCGATGTGAACTACAGCGTCGAAGAGCAAGCGTCCGGCTCGATCACCGCCAGTGTCGGTTTCGCCCAGAGCGCCGGCCTGATCCTCGGTGGCTCGATCACCCAGAACAACTTCCTGGGTACCGGTAACAAGGTCAGCGTCGGCCTGACCCGCAGCGAATACCAGACCCGCTACAACTTCGGTTTCGTGGACCCCTACTGGACCGCTGACGGTGTGAGCCTGGGCTACAACGCCTTCTATCGCACCACTGACTATGACCAGCTCGACTCCGATATCTCCAGCTACGCAGTGGACAGCTATGGTGTCGGCGCCAACATCGGTTATCCGATCAGCGAGACCTCGCGCCTGACGTTCGGTCTTACTGCCCAGCAGGACAAGATCAACACCGGTAAATACACCGTCGACGAGATCTTCGATTTCGTTAACAAGGAAGGCGACAGCTACCTGAACTTCAAGGCGTCTGCCGGTTGGTCCGAATCGACCCTGAACAAGGGCGTTCTGGCTACACGTGGTCATTCCCAGAGCCTGGTCCTGGAAACGACGACGCCTGGCAGTGACCTGTCGTTCTTCAAGCTCGACTATCGCGGCCAGCTGTTCCAACCGTTGACCGACACCTACACCATGCGCCTGCATACCGAACTGGGCTATGGTGATGGCTACGGGTCGACCGATGGCTTGCCGTTCTACGAGAACTACTACGCAGGTGGTTTCAACTCGGTACGTGGTTTCAAGGACAGCACCTTGGGGCCGCGCAGTACGCCGAGCAAGGGTACCAACCCAGGTACCATCCGCGACCCGGACCAGGATCCGCTGCCATTCGGTGGCAACGTACTCATCCAGGGTGGTCTCGAGGTTCTGTTCCCGATGCCGTTCGTCAAGGATCAGCGCTCGCTGCGGACCTCGGTATTCTGGGATGTGGGTAACGTCTTCGACTCCACGTGCAGCGACACCACCAACGCTAACGGCACCAAGTCCAACACTCAGTGCAACGACATCAGCCTTAGCAACATGGCCAGTTCCGTTGGTGTAGGCGTGACCTGGGTCACCGCGCTCGGTCCTTTGAGCTTCGCGCTGGCGATGCCGGTCAAGAAACCGGATAACGCTGAAACCCAAGTGTTCCAATTCTCCCTCGGCCAGACGTTCTAAGCGTCTGACCCAAGATAACGACAATGGATTTTGTAGGAGTACATCGTGCGTAAGTTGACTCAATTGGTTCTCCTGGCGACCGTGCTGGTCGCAGGTCCGGCTTTTGCCGACATGAAGATCGCCGTACTGAACTATCAGATGGCTTTGCTGGAATCCGACGCGGCAAAGAAATACGCCGTGGACGCAGAGAAAAAGTTCGGTCCGCAGCTGACCAAGCTCAAGAGCCTGGAAAGCAGTGCCAAAGGTATCCAGGATCGCCTGGTCGCCGGCGGCGACAAGATGGCCCAGGGCGAGCGTGAGCGTCTGGAGCTTGAATTCAAGCAAAAGGCCCGTGACTTCCAGTTCCAGTCCAAGGAACTGAACGAAGCGAAAGCCGTTGCCGACCGTGAAATGCTCAAGCAGCTCAAGCCGAAGCTCGACAGCGCCGTGGAAGAAGTCATCAAGAAGGGTGGTTTTGACCTGGTGTTCGAGCGTGGCGCAGTGATTGATGTCAAACCTCAGTACGACATCACGCGCCAGGTCATCGAGCGCATGAATCAGCTGAAGTAATCCATGACAGCGACTATCAAACTCGGCCAGTTGGCCGAGTTCCTCGGAGCCACCCTGCGTGGCGACCCGGAGAAGGCAATTACTGGGCTAGCCACTTTGCAAGAGGCTGGCCCAGCTCAGTTGAGCTTCCTGGCAAATCCTCAATATCGCAAATACCTGGCCGATAGCCGGGCCGCTGCGCTGTTGCTCAAGGCCGCCGATGCCGAAGGTTTTGCCGGTGATGCGCTGATCGTGCCCGATCCATACCTGGCGTATGCGCGGATTTCCCATCTGTTCGACCCCAAGCCCAAATCGGCTGCCGGCATTCATCCCAGTGCGGTGATTGCGGCAGATGCGGTGGTCGACCCGACGGCCAGCATCGGACCTTTCGTGGTCATCGAGGGTGGGGCACGGGTGGGTGCCGGTGTCACACTGGGGGCTCATTGTTTCATTGGCGCCCGTAGCGAGATTGGCGAGGGCGGCTGGCTGGCTCCACGGGTCACCTTGTATCACGATGTGCGCATCGGCAAGCGAGTGGTGATCCAGTCCGGTGCGGTGCTGGGCGGTGAAGGATTCGGTTTCGCCAACGAGAAAGGTATCTGGCAGAAGATTGCCCAGATCGGTGGTGTCACCGTCGGCGATGATGTGGAGATCGGCGTCAATACCGCCATCGACCGCGGTGCGCTGGCTGACACGGTCATCGGCAATGGCGTGAAGCTGGACAACCAGATCCAGATTGCCCACAACGTCCAGGTCGGTGACCACACCGCCATGGCGGCCTGCGTGGGTATCTCCGGCAGTACCAGGATCGGCAAGCACTGCATGCTCGCCGGTGGGGTCGGGCTGGTGGGGCACATCGATATCTGTGACAACGTTTTCCTGACCGGGATGACCATGGTGACCCACTCGATTACCGAGCCGGGTGCCTATTCTTCCGGTACAGCGATGCAGCCTGCGGCCGAATGGCGCAAGAGCGCGGCCCGTATCCGTCAGCTCGATGACATCGCTCGACGCCTGAAACAGGTGGAAAAGCGTGTAGGGGACGTGACCCCTGACGGTAATGCTTCATCAGATGGCTGATACCATTTCCATATCAAGTGTGCACGGCCGCCAGGCTTCCTTGATTTGCTAGCGGAGCGCGCGTCTATCGCGCACCTCCCAATCTTTACATAGGCTTCCCCCCGAAATGATGGACATCAACGAGATTCGCGAATACCTGCCTCACCGTTACCCGTTCCTGCTCGTGGATCGGGTAGTGGAGCTGGATATTGAGGGCAAGCGCATTCGCGCCTACAAGAATGTCAGCATCAACGAGCCGTTCTTCAATGGTCACTTCCCTGCGCACCCCATCATGCCGGGCGTGCTGATCATCGAGGCCATGGCTCAGGCTGCCGGAATCCTTGGTTTCAAGATCATGGACGTGAAACCTGCGGACGGTACGCTCTACTACTTCGTCGGGTCCGACAAGTTGCGTTTCCGTCAGCCGGTGACCCCAGGCGATCAATTGATCCTCGAAGCCACGTTCATCAGTTGCAAGCGCCAGATCTGGAAGTTCGAATGCCAGGCTTCGGTCGACGGCAAGCCTGTCTGCTCCGCTGAAATCATTTGCGCGGAACGCAAGCTATGAGTTTGATTGACCCTCGCGCAATCATCGATCCGACGGCCGTCCTGGCCGCCGATGTCGAGGTCGGCCCTTGGTCGATTATCGGCGCAGGTGTGGAAATCGGCGAGGGTACGGTGATCGGCCCGCACGTGATTCTCAAGGGGCCTACCCGGATCGGCCGGCACAATCGTATCTACCAGTTTTCTACGGTAGGCGAGGACACTCCCGATCTCAAATACAAGGGTGAAGAAACCCGCCTGGTCATCGGCGATCACAATGTGATCCGCGAGGGCGTGACGATTCACCGTGGCACCGTTCAGGATCGTTCCGAAACAACCCTGGGCGACCACAACCTGATCATGGCCTATGCCCATATCGGCCATGACAGCGTCATTGGCAACCATTGCATCCTGGTCAACAACACCGCACTGGCCGGCCATGTCCACGTGGACGACTGGGCGATCCTGTCCGGCTTCACCCTGGTTCACCAGTACTGCCATATAGGCGCCCACAGCTTTTCCGGCATGGGCACCGCCATTGGCAAGGATGTTCCGGCTTATGTCACCGTGTTCGGCAATCCGGCCGAGGCTCGCAGCATGAACTTCGAAGGCATGCGCCGGCGGGGCTTCAGCGAAGAAGCGGTTGCCGCACTGCGTCGGGCCTATAAGGTTGTCTATCGCCAGGGTTTGACCGTCGAGCAGGCGCTCGTCGAGTTGGCAGAAGCATCGACCCAGTTCCCGGAAGTCGCGGTGTTCCGCGACTCCATCCAATCCTCGACCCGCGGCATCACTCGCTGACCATGGGCAATTTGCGTGTTGCGCTGGTGGCGGGCGAAGCTTCCGGCGATATCCTGGGTGCTGGCCTGATGCGAGCGCTCAAGGCGCAGCATCCGGCGGTCGAGTTCATCGGTGTCGGTGGGCCATTGATGCAGGCCGAGGGGCTGAGCTCCTATTTCCCAATGGAACGCCTGTCGGTGATGGGGCTGGTGGAGGTGCTTGGTCGGCTGCGAGAGTTACTGGCCCGGCGCAAGAAGCTTATTGCGACCCTGATTGATGAAAAGCCGGATGTGTTCATCGGTATCGACGCGCCGGATTTCACCCTCAACATCGAACTCAAGTTGCGTCAGGCCGGGATCAAGACGGTGCACTACGTCAGCCCATCGGTCTGGGCCTGGCGGCAGAAACGCGTGCTGAAGATTCGCGAAGGCTGCGACCTGATGCTGACGCTGCTTCCATTCGAAGCCAGGTTTTATGAGGAGAAGGGCGTGCCGGTGCGGTTTGTCGGGCACACCCTGGCCGACACCATTCCCCTGGAAGCCGATCGCGAGGATGCCCGCCAGACGTTGGGCTTGTCCGACGGGCCGCTGGTGGCGCTGATGCCTGGCAGCCGGGGTGGCGAGGTAAGTCGCCTGGGTGGTTTGTTTTTCGACGCCGCCGAGCGCCTTCGGGCAATGCGTCCCGACGTGCGTTTTGTCCTGCCGTGTGCCAGTGCGCAGCGGCGTGAGCAGCTTGAGGCATTGTTGGTCGGTCGCGACCTGCCGGTCACGCTGCTCGACGGTCGCTCCCACGAGGCGTTGGCTGCTTGCGACGCGGTATTGATTGCGTCAGGTACTGCTACCCTTGAGGCGTTGCTGTACAAGCGCCCGATGGTGGTTGCCTATCGTCTGGCACCGCTGACGTTCTGGATCCTCAAGCGCATGGTCAAGAGTCCTTACATCTCCCTGCCGAACCTGCTGGCCCAGCGTTTGCTGGTGCCCGAGTTGCTGCAGGACGATGCAACGGCCGATGCATTGGCCAATACGCTGGCGCCGTTGATCGACGGCGGCCAGGAACAGACCCGCGGCTTTGACGAGATCCACCGCACGTTGCGTCGCGACGCCTCCAACCAGGCCGCAGACGCGGTACTGACCTTGATCGGTGCCAAACCATGAAGCATTCGAAGCAACAGATGGGCCTGGACTTCAACCTGGTCGCCGAAGTCGAAGAGCTGGTGGCGGGCGTCGATGAAGTGGGGCGTGGCCCGTTGTGCGGCGCGGTGGTGACGGCGGCGGTGATTCTCGACCCGAACCGGCCGATCCTGGGTCTCAACGATTCCAAGAAGCTCACCGAGGCCCGTCGCGAGAAGCTCTACGACGAAATCTGCGAGAAAGCCCTGAGCTGGTGCATCGCCCGGGCCGAGGTCGAAGAAATCGATGAGCTGAATATCCTGCACGCCACCATGCTCGCCATGCAGCGTGCGGTGCAAGGCCTGCACATTACACCGAAGCTGGCGATGATCGATGGCAATCGTTGCCCGAAACTGTCGATGCGCGCCGAGGCGGTGGTCCAGGGGGACGCGAAGGTGCCGGCTATCGCGGCGGCATCGATCCTGGCCAAGGTCAGCCGTGACCGGGAAATGAGCGCCTTTGAACTGATTTACCCAGGCTATGGCATCGGTGGCCACAAGGGTTACCCGACGCCCGTGCATCTGGAAGCCTTGGCACGCCTGGGGCCAACGCCGATCCACCGGCGCTCGTTCGCGCCGGTGCGGCTGGCTTATGAGGCGCGTGAAGGTTTGGTAACAGCGGGTCCCCTTCAGCCAAGTGCAATCCCCTGCGCAAGCGAGCTCGCTCGCGAAGAGGGCGGCACGGTTAACATTGATGTGGCCTGATACACAGCCTTCGCGAGCAGGCTCGCTCCCACAAGGTCGGTATTTCGACTGACGGGCATTCGCCACTCATACCCAAGGCCCGGTACAATCCGGGCCTTGTTGTTTTCATGACTTAACGCAGGATCACTATGCCGGCTTCATTCGTTCATCTACGCCTGCACACTGAATACTCCCTGGTCGACGGTCTGGTGCGGATCAAACCACTGGTCAAGACCCTGGTGGGCATGAACATGCCTGCCGTGGCGGTCACCGACCAGAACAACATGTGTTCGCTGGTCAAGTTCTACAAGACCGCCATGGGCGGTGGAATCAAGCCGATCTGCGGAGCCGACCTGTGGCTGTCCAGCAAGGATCCGGACGCACCGTTGAGCCGTATCAGCCTGCTGGTCATGAACGCCGTGGGTTACCGCAATCTGACTGAGTTGATCTCCCGCGGCTTTATCGATGGCCAGCGCAACGGTTCGATCATCATCGAGCGCGAGTGGGTGGCCGAGGCCAGCGAAGGCCTGATCATGCTGTCGGCGGCCAAGGAGGGTGAAATCGGCCTGGCCCTGCTCAGCGGCAACGCCGACGAAGCCGAGACCCTGGCTCGGGACTGGATGGACGTGTTCCCGGACCGCTTCTACATCGAAGTACAGCGCACCAACCGTCCCAACGACGAAGAGCACCTGCACGCTGCAGTGGCGCTGGCTGACAAGATCGGCGCGCCGCTGGTGGCGACCAACGACGTGCGCTTCATCAAGCAGGAAGATTTCGAAGCCCACGAAACCCGTGTCTGCATCGGTGAAGGCCGGGCCCTCGATGACCCGCGCCGGCCCAAGAACTACAGCGATCAGCAATACCTCAAAAGCGCCGAGGAAATGGCCGAGTTGTTCAGCGATCTGCCCGAGGCGCTGGAAAACACCGTCGAGATCGCCAAGCGCTGCAACATCGAAGTGAAGCTGGGCAAGCACTTCCTGCCCAACTTCCCGATTCCCGATGGCATGACCATCGACGAGTATTTCCGCAAAGTGTCGTTCGACGGCCTGGAGGAGCGCCTCAGCGTCCTGCTGCCCAAGGACACCACTCAAGACTACGAAGCCAAGCGCCAGGTCTACATCGACCGGTTGAATTTTGAGCTGGATATCATCATCCAGATGGGCTTCCCCGGTTACTTCCTGATCGTGATGGACTTTATCCAGTGGGCCAAGAACAACGGCGTGCCGGTAGGGCCCGGTCGTGGATCGGGTGCCGGGTCGCTGGTGGCTTATGTACAGAAGATCACCGACCTCGATCCGCTGGAATATGACCTGCTGTTCGAACGTTTCCTCAACCCGGAACGGGTTTCCATGCCCGACTTCGACGTCGACTTCTGCATGGATGGTCGTGACCGGGTAATCGATTACGTGGCCGAGAAGTATGGCCGCAACGCGGTGAGCCAGATCATCACCTTCGGTTCCATGGCCGCCAAGGCGGTGGTGCGTGACGTGGCCCGGGTACAGGGTAAGTCCTATGGCCTGGCGGATCGTCTGTCGAAGATGATTCCGTTCGAAGTCGGCATGACCCTGGAAAAAGCCTACGAACAGGAAGAAATTCTGCGGGACTTCATCAAGGTCGATGAAGAGGCGGCGGAAATCTGGGAGATGGCCCGCAAGCTCGAAGGCGTGGTGCGTAACGTCGGCAAGCATGCTGGTGGCGTGGTGATCGCGCCAACCAAGCTGACCGACTTCTCGCCGATCTATTGCGACGAAGAGGGCGACGGCCTGGTAACCCAGTTCGACAAGGATGACGTCGAGGCGGCGGGCCTGGTGAAGTTCGACTTCCTGGGGCTGCGGACCCTGACCATCATCGATTGGGCGCTCAAGACCATCAACCGCGACCGGGCCAAGGTCGGCGAGGAGCCGCTGGACATCGCGTTCATTCCTCTGGACGACAAACCGACCTACAGCCTGCTGCAGAAAGCGGAAACCACGGCGGTGTTCCAGCTTGAATCCCGCGGCATGAAGGAGCTGATCAAGAAGCTCAAGCCCGACTGCCTGGAAGACTTGATCGCACTGGTGGCCCTGTTCCGTCCGGGCCCGCTGCAATCGGGTATGGTGGACGACTTCATCAACCGTAAACACGGTCGCGCCGAGCTGGCGTACCCGCACCCGGATTACCAGTACGACGGCCTCAAGCCGGTACTGGCGCCGACCTACGGCATCATCCTGTATCAGGAACAGGTGATGCAGATTGCCCAGGTCATGGCCGGCTACACCCTCGGCGGCGCGGACATGCTGCGTCGGGCAATGGGTAAGAAAAAACCCGAGGAGATGGCCAAGCAGCGCGGCGGTTTCATCGAGGGTTGTGCGAACAACGGTATCGATGCGGACCTGGCCGGTAACATCTTCGACCTGGTGGAAAAATTCGCCGGCTACGGCTTCAACAAATCCCACTCTGCCGCCTACGGCCTGGTGTCTTACCAGACCGCGTGGCTGAAGGCGCATTACCCGGCACCGTTCATGGCCGCCGTACTGTCGGCGGATATGCACAACACCGACAAGGTCGTGACCCTGATCGAAGAAGTGCGGACCATGAAGCTGCGCCTCGACGCGCCGGACGTGAACGCTTCGGAGTTCAAGTTCACGGTGAACGACGAGGGGCGCATCATTTATGGCTTGGGCGCGATCAAGGGCGTGGGCGAGGGGCCGGTGGAGGCCATCACCGAGGCGCGCCAGGATGGGCCGTTCAAGGATTTGTTCGATTTCTGTGCCCGGGTCGACCTCAAGCGTATCAACAAGCGCACCCTCGACGGTTTGATCCGCAGTGGCGCGCTGGACCGGTTGGGTCCTTATTTCCATGACGAGCCCAAGGCCTACCAGGCCAACATCGACCGCAACCGCGCGGTGCTGCTGGCGGCCATGGAAGAAGCGATCAAGGCTGCCGAACAGACCGCCCGCACCCATGACAGCGGCCACGCGGACCTGTTTGGCGGCCTGTTCGTCGAGGAAGATGCCGATGTCTACGGCAACCATCGCAAGGCCAAGGAACTGACCCTCAAGGAACGCCTCAAAGGCGAGAAAGACACCCTTGGGCTGTACCTCACCGGTCACCCGATCGATGAATACGAAGGCGAAATCCGCCGCTTCGCCCGTCAGCGCATCATCGACCTGAAGCCGGCTCGCGATACGCAAACCGTCGCCGGGATGATCATCGCCCTGCGGGTGATGAAGAACAAAAAAGGCGACAAAATGGGTTTCATCACCCTCGACGACCGTTCCGGGCGCATCGAGGCATCGTTGTTTGCCGATGCGTTCCACTCGGCGCAGTCTTTGTTGCAGACCGACGCGATGGTGGTGGTGGAAGGCGAGGTCAGCAACGATGACTTCTCCGGTGGCCTGCGGCTGCGGGTCAAGCGGGTGATGAGCATGGAGGATGCCCGGACCAACCTGGCCGAGAGCCTGCGCCTGAAGTTGCAGACTCAGGACCTCAAGGGCGACCAGCTACGCTGGCTGGGCGAGTTGTTCAAGCGCCATCGCGGTGCCTGTCCGATCACCATGGAGTATGTGCGCCCCGACGCCAAGGCCGTGCTGCAGTTCGGCGAGGGCTGGCGGATCGATCCGGCGGATGCGTTGATTCAAGCCTTGCGTGACCAGTTCGGCAAAGACAACGTCTTCCTCCAATACCGTTGACGGCCAGGGGCCACTCCTGGATCTGGAGTGTCCCTGACCGCGACCCGAATTTTTAATCTCGACCTGAACGCGCCTCTCCCTTAAGGTAGGGCGCGAATAGACAACCGGCCGGCCCAAGCTTTCTTGGACGTCGACCCAAGACGGACGCCTATGAACCCGAATTTTCTAGATTTCGAACAGCCGATCGCCGACCTGCAAGCCAAGATCGAAGAGTTGCGCTTGGTCGGTAATGACAATTCGCTGAATATCGGCGATGAGATCTCTCGTCTGCAGGACAAGAGCCGCACGCTGACCGAAGACATCTTCGGCAAGCTGACCAGCTGGCAGATCGCGCGCCTGGCGCGTCATCCTCGTCGTCCATACACCCTGGACTACATCGATCACATCTTCACCGAATTCGACGAACTGCACGGCGATCGTCACTTCTCCGACGACGCCGCGATCGTTGGCGGTGTCGCCCGCCTCGACGACCAGCCGGTGATGGTCATCGGTCACCAGAAGGGCCGCGAAGTGCGCGAGAAAGTCCGTCGCAACTTCGGCATGCCGCGTCCGGAAGGCTACCGCAAGGCCTGCCGCCTGATGGAAATGGCCGAGCGCTTCAAGATGCCGATCCTGACCTTCATCGACACCCCGGGCGCCTACCCGGGTATCGACGCCGAAGAGCGCAACCAGAGTGAAGCGATTGCCTGGAACCTGCGGGTGATGGCTCGGTTGAAAACCCCGATCATCGCCACAGTCATCGGCGAAGGCGGTTCGGGTGGTGCATTGGCGATTGGCGTCTGTGACCAGTTGAACATGTTGCAGTACTCCACTTACGCGGTAATTTCGCCGGAAGGCTGCGCCTCGATCCTGTGGAAGACTGCCGAGAAAGCGCCGGACGCCGCGGAAGCCATGGGCATCACCGCCGAGCGTCTCAAAGGCCTGGGTATCGTGGATAAAGTGATCAACGAACCAGTGGGCGGTGCTCACCGTGACCCGGCCGCGGCTGCCGCGCTGATTCGTGCAGAGCTGAGTTCGCAACTGTCGATGCTGAAGAAGTTCGACAACGACGCGCTGCTGGCCCGTCGCTACGAGCGGTTGATGAGCTACGGCCTCTGATTCGAACGCTATACCCCTGTGGGAGCGAGCCTGCTCGCGAAAGCGGTTTAACATTCAACAAATGAGTTGATTGATACACCGTTATCGCGAGCAGGCTCGCTCCCACAGTTGTTTGTGCCAAGGCTGATTCCTATGAACTCCCGCGCTGATCTCCCCACCCGACTCCTCACCCAACTGGCCCCCTGGCGCAACGCTACCGCCTGGCGCATCGCCTTCTCCGGCGGTCTCGACTCCACCGTCCTGCTGCACCTGCTGGCATCGCTCTCAAACACACACGCACTGCCTCCGCTCAGCGCTATCCACGTCCACCACGGTCTTCAGGCTGCGGCCGATGCGTGGCCGGATCATTGTCGTCGGGTGTGTGAGGCGTTGGGGGTGCCGCTGCAAGTGGTTGACGTACAGGTCCGCCCCGGTGCGAGTCTCGAGCGGGCCGCCCGGGAGGCGCGCTATGGCGCCTTCGTCGCGGCGCTCCAGGGCAACGAGGTGCTGCTCACTGCCCAGCATCGCGATGACCAGGCTGAAACCCTGTTGTTTCGTTTGCTGCGGGGGGCGGGAGTCCGGGGCTTGTCGGCGATGCCGCAGCAGCGTCCCCTCGGGCAGGGGTGGTTGCTGCGCCCGTTGCTTGATGTGTCCCGTGCTGAGCTGGAAGCCTATGGGAAGCAGCAGGGCTTGAGCTGGATCGAAGACCCGTCCAATAACGATCATCGGTATTCGCGCAACTTCCTGCGTCAGCGGGTTTTTCCGCTGCTGACCGAACAGTGGCCCCAGGCTGCATCAGCCCTGGCCCGTGGCGCCGCACACATGACGCAAGCCCAGGGTTTACTGGATGACCTGGCACGGATCGATCTGACCGATGCTACGCCTCCCGGCGCCTTTGGCTGGCTCGGATTGCCATCTCTGGCGCTGGCACCTTTGCAGACCTTGTCGGTGGCTCGCCAACGTAATGCATTGAGTCACTGGCTGACGGCCCTCACGACGCTGCCCGACAGCGACCACTGGGCCGGCTGGGATTCACTGCGTGACGCTGGGGACGCTGCCCGGCCGATCTGGCGTCTGGCCGGCGGTGAGTTGCATCGGGCGGGTGGGCGGGTCTGGTGGTTATCCGACCATTGGCTGCAACCGGTCTCGGGCTGCGCCGAATGGCCCCGGGCAGTTGATACCTTGGGGCTGCCGGGTAATGGCCGGGTGACCCTCACTGGCAAAATCCCCGACGGTCGGCTTTGCGTGCGCTATCGTCAGGGCGCAGAGGTGATGGCCTTGCCGGGCCGTGGTCATCGGGATCTCAAGCGTTTACTCAACGAAAGTGGCTTGCCGGCGTTCGTTCGCGGCCGATTACCGCTGCTGTATCGGGACGAGCGATTGCTGGCGGTGGCCAACCTGCCGGGGCTCGACGGGGACGCTGATGGCACCTGGCAATTGCATTGGCAGCCACCGGAGCAAGATCTGGGTTTGAGCTGAAAGGGGCTTTCCGGTAGACTACGCTCCCTTCTTGATACAACTTCTGTGGATTCGCCTGAATTGCAGGAGTTGCCGATTACCAAGCAGTCTTTGCTGGGCGATTCCAAAAAATGTGTAGCGAGCAACGTACCGGTGATTTTTCTTCCGGTCTGTCCCAACGCGGCGGTTTTTTTGAAAGGTGCACTGTGATTAATGCAGGTGATCGGGGGCTTCGGCCTTCCTTCGCTTTCCCCGGCGGCTCGGACCGCTTTAACGCAGACTTCTAGGGTTTTTCATGACGCGCTACATATTCGTCACGGGCGGTGTTGTTTCTTCATTGGGGAAAGGCATTGCCTCGGCTTCATTGGCGGCCATCCTGGAGGCGCGGGGACTTAAGGTCACCATGCTCAAGCTGGACCCGTACATCAACGTCGACCCGGGCACCATGAGCCCGTTCCAGCACGGCGAAGTGTTCGTCACCCACGACGGCGCCGAGACCGACCTGGACCTGGGCCACTACGAGCGGTTCATCCGCACGACCATGACCCAGAACAACAACTTCACCACCGGTCGTGTCTACGAGCACGTGCTGCGCAAGGAGCGTCGTGGTGATTACCTGGGCGCGACCATCCAGGTCATCCCCCATATCACCGACGAGATCAAGCGCCGTATCATCAAGGGTGCTGGCGACGCCGACGTGGCAATGGTCGAGATCGGCGGTACCGTGGGCGACATCGAGTCCCAGCCGTTCCTCGAAGCCATCCGCCAGTTGCGTTTCGAAATCGGCGCCAAGCGCGCGATGCTGATGCACCTGACGCTGGTGCCGTACATCGCCACTGCCGGCGAAACCAAGACCAAGCCAACCCAGCACTCGGTCAAGGAGCTGCGCTCCATCGGCCTGCAGCCGGATGTGCTGATCTGCCGCTCCGATCACCCGATCGATATTTCCTCGCGTCGCAAGATCGCCCAGTTCACCAACGTTGAAGAGCGTGCGGTCATCGGCCTCGAAGACGCCGACACCATCTACAAGATCCCGGGCATCCTGCACTCCCAGGGCCTGGACGATTTCGTCGTCGAGCGTTTCGGCCTGCAATGCGCTGGCGCCGACCTGTCCGAATGGGACGCTGTGGTCGATGCCAAGCTCAACCCTGAGCACGAAGTCACCATCGCCATGGTCGGCAAGTACATGGAGTTGCTGGATGCCTACAAGTCGCTGATCGAAGCGATGAGTCATGCCGGCATCAGCAACCGCACCAAGGTCAACCTGCGCTACATCGACTCCGAAGACATCGAGAACCAGGGCACCGGCCTGCTCGAAGGCGCCGATGCGATCCTGGTCCCTGGCGGCTTCGGCCTGCGGGGCGTGGAAGGCAAGATCACCGCGGTCCAGTACGCTCGCGAAAACAAGGTGCCATACCTGGGTATCTGCCTGGGCATGCAAGTGGCGGTCATCGAGTTCGCCCGTAACGTGATGGGCTGGAAGGACGCCAACTCCACCGAGTTCGATCGCGCCAGCGGTCACCCGGTCGTGGGCCTGATCACCGAGTGGGAAGACGCCACCGGTGCCGTGGAAGTGCGGACCGAAACCTCCGACCTGGGCGGTACCATGCGCCTCGGCGCCCAGGAATGCCTGCTCGAAGCCCGCTCCCTGGTGCACGATTGCTACGCCAAGGATGTGATCGTCGAGCGTCACCGCCATCGTTACGAAGTGAACAACAAGCTGCTGCCACAGCTGATCGAAGCCGGCCTGAAAATCTCCGGCCGCTCCGGTGATGGCGCGCTGGTCGAAGTGGTCGAGTCCCCGGATCACCCATGGTTCGTGGCTTGCCAGTTCCACCCCGAGTTCACCTCGACGCCACGGGACGGTCATCCGCTGTTCAGCGGTTTCGTGAAGGCCGCTTTGGCTCAACACCAGAAAAAGGCATAAGACGATGGCCCAGAAGATCATTCGCGTTGGCGACATCGAAATTGCCAACGACAAGCCCATGGTGCTGTTCGGCGGCATGAACGTGCTGGAAAGCCGCGACATGGCGATGCAGGTCTGCGAGGAGTACGTCAAGGTGACCCAGAAACTGGGTATTCCTTACGTCTTCAAGGCCAGCTTCGACAAGGCCAACCGGTCGTCCGTGACCTCTTACCGTGGCCCGGGCCTGGAAGAGGGCATGCGGATCTTCCAGGACATCAAGCAAGCCTTCGGCGTGCCGATCATCACCGACGTCCACGAGCCTGACCAGGCCGCGGTCGCCGCCGAGGTCTGCGACATCATCCAATTGCCGGCATTCCTGTCTCGCCAGACCGACCTCGTGGTCGCGATGGCCAAGACCGGTGCGGTGATCAACATCAAGAAAGCCCAGTTCCTCGCGCCCCAGGAAATGAAACACATCCTGAGCAAGTGCGAAGAGGCCGGGAACGACCAGTTGATCCTCTGCGAGCGCGGTTCGAGCTTCGGCTACAACAACCTGGTGGTGGACATGCTCGGCTTCGGCATCATGAAGCAGTTCGAATACCCGGTGTTCTTCGACGTGACCCACGCGCTGCAGATGCCTGGCGGCCGTTCCGACTCCGCCGGTGGCCGTCGCGCCCAGGTGACCGACCTGGCCAAGGCCGGCATGAGCCAGTCCCTGGCGGGCCTGTTCCTCGAGGCCCACCCTGACCCGGATAACGCCAAGTGCGATGGCCCTTGCGCCTTGCGCCTGAACAAGCTGGAGCCGTTCCTGTCTCAGCTCAAGGCGTTGGACGAGTTGGTCAAGGGTTTTCCGACGATAGAAACCGCGTAGCGCGGTTTTCTCCGGTAAAGTACCGCTCGATTATCGCTCTGGCCCGCTGGCCGCACTGCTCTTGTGGGAGCATGGCTTGCCAGCGATGGCGCCCTTGAGGCCCCCATCGCCGGCAAGTCGTGCTCCCACAGCGTTTCGTCAACTTTGGAGTGTTTACAACAATGGCAAAAATCGTCGACATCAAAGGTCGTGAAGTTCTCGACTCCCGTGGCAATCCCACTGTTGAAGCGGACGTGCTTCTCGACAACGGCATCATCGGCAGCGCCTGCGCGCCGTCCGGTGCTTCCACCGGCTCGCGCGAAGCGCTGGAGCTGCGTGATGGCGACAAGAGCCGTTACCTGGGCAAGGGCGTACTGAAGGCTGTTGCCAACATCAACGGTCCGATCCGTGACCTGCTGCTCGGCAAGGATCCTGCCGACCAGAAGGCCCTCGACCTGGCGATGATCAAGCTCGACGGTACCGAGAACAAGGCCACTCTGGGCGCCAACGCGATCCTCGCCGTGTCCCTGGCCGCCGCCAAGGCTGCCGCCCAGGACCAGGACCTGCCGCTGTACGCTCACATCGCCAACCTCAACGGTACGCCGGGCGTCTACTCGATGCCGGTCCCGATGATGAACATCATCAACGGCGGCGAGCATGCCGACAACAACGTCGACATCCAGGAATTCATGGTCCAGCCGGTTGGTGCCAAGTCCTTCTCCGAAGGCCTGCGCATGGGCACCGAGATTTTTCATCACCTCAAGGCTGTGCTGAAGGCCCGTGGCCTGAGCACCGCGGTTGGCGACGAAGGCGGTTTCGCACCGAACCTGGCGTCCAACGAAGACGCGCTGAAAGTCATCTCCGAAGCCGTGGCCAACGCCGGCTACAAGCTGGGCACCGACGTGACCCTGGCTCTGGACTGCGCCGCCAGTGAGTTCTTCGAAGACGGCAAGTACAACCTGTCCGGCGAAGGCCAGGTGTTCACTGCCGAAGGTTTTGCCGACTACCTCAAGGGCTTGACCGAGCGCTATCCGATCATCTCCATCGAAGACGGCCTGGACGAGTCCGATTGGGCTGGCTGGAAAATCCTCACCGACAAGATCGGCGAGAAAACCCAGCTGGTGGGCGACGACCTGTTCGTGACCAACACCAAGATCCTGAAAGAAGGCATCGACAAGAAGATCGCCAACTCGATCCTGATCAAGTTCAACCAGATCGGCACCCTGACCGAAACCCTGGAAGCTATCCAGATGGCCAAGGCCGCCGGCTACACCGCGGTGATCTCCCACCGTTCCGGTGAAACCGAGGACTCGACCATTGCCGACTTGGCCGTGGGCACCGCGGCAGGGCAGATCAAGACCGGTTCGCTGTGCCGTTCCGACCGCGTATCCAAGTACAACCAACTGCTGCGTATCGAAGAACAGTTGAACGGCAAGGCCAAGTACAACGGTCGTGCCGAGTTTCGCGGTTAAGCGGTAAATGATAAAAAGACAGCGGGTCGGGGCGAAAAAGTCGCTATAGCGGCGGTTTTGCTTCTAATCTGATGCCTTATGAAGCACAAGCCTGGTTCTTCCAGGCTTCGTGCTATCAGACGTTTCAAAGTTTGGCATGGCGGTCTTTTTTCACTGGATACCTGATATTCGATGCGCAGTCCCAATTGGTTGTTTCTTGTCTTGCTCCTGTTGCTGGCCGGCCTGCAGTACCGCCTGTGGGTGGGTAACGGCAGCCTGGCGCAAGTGGCCGACCTGACTCAGCAGATTGCCGACCAGCATGCCGAGAACGAGGCATTGCTGGAGCGTAATCGGGTGATGGACGCCGAAGTGATGGAGTTGAAAAAAGGCATGGAGACCGTTGAAGAGCGGGCTCGTCATGAGTTGGGCATGGTCAAGGAGGGCGAAACCCTCTACCAGTTGGCCCAATGAGTATCCGATTGCCGGCCTTCTGGGCCGTGATTCCTGCCGCGGGCGTCGGAGCCCGTATGGCCGCGGACCGTCCCAAGCAATACCTGCAACTGGGCGGGCGCACAATTCTTGAACACAGCCTCGGCTGTTTCCTCGATCATCCGACCGTCAAGGGCGTGGTGGTCTGCGTTGCACACGATGATCCTTACTGGCCGACCCTGGCTTGTGCCGACGACGCTCGCATCCAGCGGGTAGACGGTGGCGCGCAGCGTTCGGATTCGGTGCTCAATGCCTTGCTGCATCTGCATGCCCAAGGCGCTGACGATCATGATTGGGTGCTGGTGCATGATGCCGCCCGGCCCAACCTGTCCAGGGACGATCTGGACACGCTGCTCGGCGAGCTGGCGAACGACCCGGTCGGTGGCCTGCTGGCCGTCCCGGCACGCGATACCCTCAAGCGCGTCGACAAGCACGGTCGTGTGCTGGAAACCGTTGATCGCAGCGTGATCTGGCAAGCCTATACACCGCAGATGTTTCGCCTTGGAGCCTTGCATCGAGCGTTGGCCGACAGCCTGGTGGCGGATGCGGTGATTACCGATGAAGCTTCGGCCATGGAGTGGGCGGGGCAGGCACCCCGGTTGATCGAAGGGCGGTCGGACAATATCAAGGTCACCCGTCCCGAAGACCTGGAGTGGTTGCGCCAGCGTTGGGCTTATCGCCACTGAGTGAAATCGCCATCGCGAGCAGGCTCGCTCCCACAAAGATCTATGTCGTACACAGATTTTGTGTCCACCCAGGCTCCACTGTGGGAGCGAGCCTGCTCGCGAAGCGCTAGTTCAAACGCCGCTGATCTCCGGCATCAACCCCGATACTCCGGTCGCTCAGCCAACCCTTCCTTCAAATAATCCACCAGCTTGCGCACCTTCGGCGACAGATGCCGTTGCTGTGGATACAACGCCCACACCGCCGTATTCGGTGGCTGATGCGCTTCCAGCAGCGAGATCAACGCGCCGCTGTGCAAATGCTCCAGCACGTAGTAATCCGGCAACTGACACAGCCCGACCCCTTGCAAGGTCGCCTCCAGCACCGCCTGGCCGCTGTTGCAGCGCCAGTTTCCCTGCACGCGCTGGGAAAATTCCCGCCCGTTCTGCTCCAGTTGCCAGAGGTCGGAACTGCCGATCAGGCAGTTATGGCGGCTCAGTTCCGACAAGCTATGGGGTCGACCATACCGTTCCAGGTAAGACGGCGAGGCGCACAGGTACATGCGACGTGGTGCGAGGCGCGTGGCAATCAGGCGAGAGTCTTGCAGGCGACCCAGGCGAATCGCCAGGTCCAACCCTTCGTGGACCAGGTCGAGGGGGCGATTGCTCAGCTCGATGTCTACCCGCAATTGTGGGTAGAGCCCCATGAAACGGGTGACCAGCGGCACGATGAACCGCTCGCCGTAGGCCACCGCGCAGGTCATTCGCAACATGCCCTTGGGTTCGCTGGTGAGATCACCCACAGCCCGGAGTGCCTCTTCGCGGCCATCCTGCAGCCGTTGGCAATGCTGCAAAAACGTCTGCCCGGCCTCGGTCAGGGTGACTCGACGGGTGCTGCGGTACAGCAAGCGTGTCTGTAGCCGCTCTTCAAGTCGCACGATCTGTCGACTGATGTGAGAGGAGGACACCCCGAGGCGTTCGGCTGCAGCGGTGAATTGGCTGCATTCGGCCACGGCGACGAATTCGTCGATCCCTTCCCAGCGGTTATCGGACATGAAGGATTATCCCTGTATGGCAATAATGTTTTGCTTTTGATTGGATTATTCATCGTCCTGCGGCGGATTACACTCCCGGTCTTGTTTTTATTTGATGGAGAGACCGGATGATCAAGTCGCGCGCTGCCGTTGCCTTCGAGGCCAAGAAACCCCTGGAAATCGTTGAAGTCGATGTCGCCATGCCCAAGGCAGGGGAAGTGCTGTTGCGTGTGGTGGCTTCCGGTGTTTGCCATACCGACGCCTACACCCTGTCGGGCGCCGACCCGGAAGGTATTTTCCCCTCGATCCTCGGCCACGAAGGCGGTGCAATCGTCGAAGCCATCGGTGAGGGCGTGACGTCGGTTGCAGTAGGTGACCACGTGATTCCGCTGTACACGCCGGAGTGCGGCCAGTGCAAATTCTGCAAGTCGGGTAAGACCAACCTCTGCCAGGCCATTCGCGCCACGCAGGGCAAAGGCCTGATGCCGGACGGCACTTCGCGCTTTTCCTACAAGGGCGAAACCATTTTCCACTACATGGGTACCTCGACGTTCTCCGAGTACACCGTGTTGCCGGAAATCTCCGTTGCGAAAATCCCGAAGGAAGCACCCTTGGAAAAGGTCTGCCTGCTGGGTTGCGGCGTCACCACCGGTATCGGCGCGGTGATCAACACCGCCAAGGTCAAGCCGGGTGACACCGTGGCCATCTTCGGCCTGGGTGGTATCGGCCTGTCGGCGGTGATCGGCGCCGTGAAAGCCAAGGCATCGCGGATCATCGCCATCGACATCAACCCGGCCAAGTTCGAGATTGCCAAGCAGTTGGGCGCTACCGATTGCGTCAATCCGAAAGACTTCGACCGTCCGATCCAGGAGGTCATTGTCGACATGACCGACGGCGGCGTGGACTTTTCCTTCGAGTGCATCGGCAACGTCCAGTTGATGCGTGCCGCACTGGAATGCTGCCACAAGGGCTGGGGCGAGTCGGTGATCATCGGCGTGGCCGGTGCCGGCCAGGAAATCGCCACCCGTCCGTTCCAACTGGTGACGGGCCGCGTCTGGCGCGGTTCGGCGTTTGGCGGCGTGCGCGGTCGCAGCGAGTTGCCCAGCTACGTGGAAATGGCCGAGAAGGGCGAGATCCCGTTGGATACCTTCATCACCCACACCATGGGCCTGGAAGATATCAACAAGGCATTCGACCTGATGCATGAAGGCAAGAGCATCCGTACCGTCATTCATTTTTAAGAGCAGCAGCAAGCCAAAGGCTACAAGCTGCAAGTGAAGCGCGGTGCTTTTTCTTGCGGCTTGCAGCTTGGAGCTTGGAGCTGAGGTGAAGTTATGAACCTCGAAAATATCTCCTGCCAGAAAAGCTTCGGCGGCTGGCACAAGCGTTACCGGCACCGCTCCGAAGTGCTCGGCTGTGACATGGTGTTTGCCGTGTACCTGCCACCGCAGGCCGAGCATGGTGGCAAGTTGCCCGTGTTGTATTGGCTGTCCGGGCTGACCTGCACCGACGAGAACTTCATGCAGAAGGCCGGTGCCCAGCGTATGGCTGCCGAGTTGGGTTTGATCATCGTTGCGCCGGATACCAGCCCTCGGGGCGCCGATGTACCGGGTGATCCGGACGGCGCCTGGGACTTCGGCCTTGGTGCGGGCTTCTACCTGAACGCCACGCAGGAACCCTGGGCGCGGCACTATCGGATGTATGACTACGTGGTGCAGGAATTGCCGGCGTTGGTCGAGGCGCATTTTCCGGCGTCGGACAAGCGCAGCATCAGTGGTCACTCCATGGGCGGCCATGGCGCGCTGGTCTGCGCCTTGCGCAATCCGGGACGTTACCGTTCGGTGTCGGCCTTTTCGCCGATCAACAATCCGATGGATTGCCCATGGGGTCAGAAAGCCTTCTCCCGTTACCTGGGGGAAGACCGCTCGAAATGGCGTGAATGGGATGCCTGTGCGCTGATTGCCGAGGCTGACGAGAAGCTACCGTTGCTGGTGGACCAGGGCGATCGCGACGATTTCCTGGCCAACCAGCTCAAGCCTGAAGCCTTGCAACAGGCGGCGAAGGCTGCGGGTCATCCCCTGGAGTTGCGCCTGCAACCGGGATACGACCACAGCTACTTCTTCATCGCCAGTTTCATTGATGACCATCTGCAACATCATGCACGCGCTCTAAACGTCTAATGCAGGTAGAATCACGCCCTGACAGAAATCAGGGCTTTTTTTTATGCGTATTGGCCACGGCTACGATGTTCACCGTTTCACTGAAGGCGATTTCATTACGCTGGGCGGCGTGCGTATCGCACACGGCTTCGGGTTGCTCGCGCATTCTGACGGTGATGTCCTGCTGCACGCCCTGAGCGACGCATTGCTCGGCGCGGCGGCCCTGGGTGATATCGGCAAGCATTTTCCCGACACCGATCCTCGATTCAAGGGCGTCGACAGCCGCGTGCTGCTGCGCCATGTGGTCTCGCTGATCCAAGCCAAGGGCTGGAAGGTCGGCAATGTCGATAACACCATTGTTGCCCAGGCGCCGAAAATGGCGCCGCACATCGAGGCCATGCGCCAGTTGATTGCCGAGGATCTTCAAGTTGAGCTGGACCAGGTGAACGTGAAAGCCACCACCACCGAGAAGCTGGGTTTCGTCGGTCGCGAAGAAGGCATTGCCGTCCATTCCGTTGCCTTGTTGCTGCGCCCATGACCGAACTGGAATTGTTGGGGCCGCGTGCCTATGGCGAGTCACTGGGCAGCGCGGTGCTCAAGGCCACTGCTGAAGATTTCCAGGTCGATGAAGTGCTCGACATCCCGTTGACCGGCGATGGCGAGCATTTGTGGCTCTGGGTCGAAAAGCGTGGCTTGAACACCGAGGAGGCGGCCCGGCGAATTGCCAAGGCCGCCGGTGTGCCGCTGCGTACCGTCAGCTACGCCGGGCTCAAGGACCGTCAGGCCCTGACGCGGCAATGGTTCAGCATTCAATTGCCGGGCAAGGCGGATCCGGACCTGTCGGCGGCAGAGAACGACACGCTGAAGATCCTCAAGACCGGTCGCCACAAGCGCAAGCTGCAGCGCGGCGCGCACTCGGCCAATGGTTTCACGTTGCGTCTGACCCAGTTCAAGGGCGACCCGGCGGCCATCGACGCGCGCCTGCAACAGATCGTCCGCCAGGGAATCCCCAACTACTATGGTACCCAGCGCTTTGGTCATGACGGCGGCAACGTCGTCGATGCCCGTGCCTGGGCGGCACGCAGGGCCTTGCCGGAGCAACGCAACGTGCGTTCGCGGCTGTTGTCGGCAGCCCGCAGTTTCCTGTTCAACCGTGTATTGGCGGCACGGGTGGCCGACGGTACCTGGCGACAAGCCCTGGTGGGCGACTTGCTGGCCTTCACCGACAGCCGCAGCTTTTTCCCGGCAGGTGAAGCTGAATGCAACGATCCGCGCCTGGCGATTCTCGATCTGCACCCGACCGGGCCACTGTGGGGCGAAGGCCCTTCGCCGGCCTCGGGCGTGACCCACGATCTGGAACAGGCCGTCGCCGAGCGCGAAGCGGACTTGCGCGATTGGTTGGTAAACGCGGGAATGAGTCACGAACGTCGCATCCTGCGACTGCCCATTGGCGGGCTGTCGTGGCATTATCCCTCGCTAGACATTCTGCAACTGGAATTCGTCCTGCCGGCCGGATGTTTCGCCACTGTCTTGGTGCGCGAACTCGTCGATCTGGTGCCGGTGGGGCAGACGGACAGCCCATGCGTATTCTGATTTCTAACGACGACGGGGTGACAGCACCCGGTCTTGCCGCGCTTTATGCTGCGTTGGCGGATTTTGCCGAGTGCGTGGTGATCGCCCCGGACCAGGACAAAAGCGGCGCCAGCAGCTCGCTGACGCTCGACCGTCCGTTGCACCCCTGTTATCTGGATAACGGTTTCATCAGCCTCAACGGCACCCCTACCGATTGCGTGCACCTGGGCCTCAACGGCCTGCTGGAGCGCGAGCCGGACATGGTGGTCTCGGGCATCAACCTGGGCGCCAACCTGGGAGATGACGTGTTGTATTCCGGTACAGTCGCCGCCGCCCTGGAAGGTCGCTTCCTGAAACAGCCATCGTTTGCCTTTTCGTTTGTTTCACGGCAGGTCGATAACTTGCCTACCGCTGCCTACTTCGCCCGCAAGCTGGTAGAAGCCCATGGCGAACTGGACCTGCCGCCGCGCACGGTGCTGAACGTGAACATCCCGAATCTGCCCCTGGATCACATTCGTGGTATCCAACTCACGCGTCTGGGCCATCGTGCCCGCGCCGCCAAGCCCATGCACGTGGTCGACCCGCGGGGCAAGGCCGGTTACTGGATCGCCGCCGCCGGTGACGCGGAGGATGGTGGGCCGGGCACCGATTTCCATGCGGTAATGCAGGGGTATGTCTCGATCACCCCGTTGCAGCTAGACCGGACCTTCAACGATGCCTTTCGAAACATTGATGGCTGGCTGGAGGGGCTGAGTTGATGCGTGAGCAAGACGATATGCTGCGCCGGGGGATCGGCATGACCTCCCAGCGAACCCGAGAGCGACTGATTCAGCGGCTCTACGAAGAAGGCCTGTCCAACGCCCAAGTGCTGGAAGTGATTCGCCGTACGCCTCGGCATTTGTTCGTCGATGAAGCCCTGGCCCATCGCGCCTACGAAGATACGGCGTTGCCGATCGGTCACAACCAGACCATTTCCCAGCCTTATATGGTGGCCCGCATGAGCGAGTTGCTACTGGAGGCGGGGCCGTTGGACAAAGTGCTGGAAATCGGCACCGGTTCGGGCTACCAGACGGCGGTGTTGTCGCAACTGGTGGAGCGGGTGTTTTCCGTGGAACGAATCAAGGTGCTGCAGGATCGCGCCAAGGAGCGCCTGGTTGAACTGAACCTGCGCAACGTGGTGTTTCGCTGGGGCGATGGTTGGGAGGGCTGGCCGGCGCTGGCACCTTATAACGGCATCATCGTCACCGCAGTGGCCACCGATGTACCTCAGGCCCTGCTGGATCAACTCGCCCCTGGTGGGCGGATGGTCATTCCGGTGGGTTCCGGTGAGGTTCAGCAGTTGATGTTGATCGTGCGTGAAGAACAAGGTTTTTCACGCCATGTCCTGGGTGCGGTGCGGTTCGTGCCGCTACTCAACGGGCCATTGGCCTGAGCATTTATAAACGGACGCTGAATTCCGAGGCGTGGGTTGTGTCTTACAGCGGCCCCCCAATGTCGAACAGGGCTCAATGGCGTCGAGCAAACGTGTGCGACAGCGCTTGGCGCTTCATTAATAGAGACGCAGTCGCGCTCCGTTATACTTGCATAGTGTCTGCCCGGGCAGGCAGTTTCCAATTTTTCAACCACCACAAAGGGAGCGGCGGGTGAGTCTCACAGTCATTGCGCAGCGTATGGGTATCACGAGTTTTCAGCGCCTGGTGACTGGCCTTGTCTTGAGTACCTTGCTGGTCGGTTGTTCCAGTACGCCACCGGGCAATGTCCGGGTTGTCGATCGCAACAGTGCTGCACCGCAGCGTCCTACAGTAACGACCGGTCAGTATGTAGTCCGTCGCGGCGATACCATGTTTTCCATCGCTTTTCGCTACGGCTGGGACTACAAGTCCCTCGCCGCGCGGAACAACATTCCTGCGCCTTATACGATTCATCCAGGTCAGGCGATTCGCTTCGATGGTCGCAGTGGGTCAACGCCTACGGCGGTCGTCACGCAGTCGGATACGACACCTTCGTCATCGAGCAAAACTACGGTCATCCGCCGGCCGATCGGGGCTGCGACGACGACAGTACCGTCCGTCGCGAGCAAACCGGCACCTGCCCCCCTG
Source organism: Pseudomonas corrugata (assembly GCF_001269905.1). GTDB lineage: Bacteria > Pseudomonadota > Gammaproteobacteria > Pseudomonadales > Pseudomonadaceae > Aquipseudomonas > Aquipseudomonas corrugata. The sequence continues at coordinate 370,665 of NZ_LHVK01000009.1, forward strand.
CCTCCTGCAGGCCCCGCCCCGACTGGCTGGGGATGGCCTTCTAGTGGCGTTCTCATTGGAAAATTCTCTTCAAACGGTAGTTTGAATAAAGGAATTGATATCGCCGGGGATTTGGGACAGCCTGTTTTAGCCGCGTCTGATGGCACGGTTGTGTACGCCGGGAGTGGTTTGAGGGGCTACGGCGAACTCGTGATCATCAAACACAGCGATACCTACGTCAGTGCCTACGGTCACAACCGCAGGCTGTTGGTTCGGGAGGGGCAGCAGGTCAAGGTCGGACAGACAATTGCCGAAATGGGTTCCACAGGTACAGACCGGGTGAAACTGCACTTTGAGATTCGCCGACAAGGTAAACCGGTAGATCCACTGCAATTCCTGCCACGTCGTTGATTTGGTTGTCAGCCTGTTCCGTCACGTAGAGGGAACAGGCTCCAGCGTTGCCAAGGATAAAGGCGTCGCTTGAGCTTGAGGTCGAACTCACCAAAGGACTATAACAATGGCTCTCAGTAAAGAAGTGCCGGAGTTTGACATCGACGATGAGGTTCTCCTGATGGAGACCGGCATCGCTATGGATTCGATGTCGAATGATGAGGGAGCGTCTCCTCCTTCCGTTCGTGCCAAATCCAGACACTCCACTTCACTTAAACAACATAAGTACATCGATTACACCCGGGCGCTTGACGCCACTCAGCTGTACCTCAACGAAATCGGTTTCTCACCGCTGCTCTCCCCAGAGGAAGAGGTTCATTTTGCGCGGCTGTCGCAAAGCGGTGACCCGGCTGGTCGAAAACGCATGATTGAAAGCAACTTGCGCCTGGTGGTGAAAATCGCCCGACGCTACGTCAATCGTGGGCTTTCGCTGCTGGACCTGATCGAAGAGGGCAACCTGGGGCTGATTCGCGCCGTCGAGAAATTCGACCCTGAGCGAGGCTTCCGCTTCTCGACCTACGCGACCTGGTGGATCCGCCAGACCATCGAACGGGCGATCATGAATCAGACGCGTACCATCCGGTTGCCTATTCATGTGGTCAAGGAGCTTAACGTCTACCTGCGGGCCGCCCGTGAGCTGACCCAGAAGCTCGATCATGAGCCTTCACCCGAAGAGATCGCCAATCTGCTGGAAAAACCGGTGGGTGAGGTCAAGCGCATGCTTGGGCTCAATGAACGGGTTTCCTCGGTGGATGTCTCGTTGGGGCCGGACTCGGACAAGACCCTGCTGGACACCCTTACTGACGAGCGCCCCACGGACCCTTGTGAACTGCTTCAGGATGACGACTTGTCCCAGAGCATCGACCAATGGCTTTCGGAGCTGACGGACAAGCAGCGGGAAGTGGTGATCCGCCGCTTTGGCCTGCGTGGCCATGAAAGCAGCACCTTGGAAGATGTAGGCCTGGAAATCGGCTTGACCCGCGAGCGGGTGAGACAGATTCAGGTGGAGGGCCTCAAGCGTCTGCGCGAGATCCTGGAGAAGAACGGCCTCTCGAGCGAGTCGCTGTTCCAATAGCAACCCGGCAAGTGCAGCAGGAAAAGCCCCGACTGGTTCGGGGCTTTGCCGTTTCTGGGGGGAGGGTCTCGGCCCTGCCATGTTTCCGGCTCGGCTTGTAAGCTTTTGCCTAGTGTTGTGTAAGTGTTCGGTTCCTCGTGGCCGGGGACAGACGACAATCAATGCCGCTTCTTTTTATTATCCTATTGATTTTAAAGGGTATTTAAATAGATGAACGAGGCGTGACAGGTGCTGTCGGCCGCTTCGGATGAATTGCGCTCGCTGGGGAAAACACTAATATCAGTCCTGTGTCGACGGACAGACACACCCGTCACGGACGATGGGGAAGGAAGGACATCGCAGGATGCGATTCATCAGGATGATGAAAAGGATCAAAGGGATTAGGGAAAAAATGTGGGCGGGTCAAACCGCCCCTTTTTTTTGCCTGCGAATTGGTAACGGGCTGCTTGGGAACGCCTCTACGGACGCACTGCGTTCGACCTCTCTGATCGATTCCAGCCGCCGGAAAGCAAAAAGGCCCGCAAGGGGCCTTTTCGAAGAACGCAGATGATCAGCGTTCGAGGTCTGCGATCTTGCCTGGCTTGCCATCCCACTCTTCGGCGTCCGGCAGCGCATCTTTCTTCTCGGTAATGTTCGGCCAGATGTCCGCCAGTTCGGCGTTCAGCTCGATGAAGTTCTCCATGCCGGACGGCACTTCGTCTTCCGAGAAAATGGCGTTCGCCGGGCATTCCGGTTCACACAGGGCACAGTCGATGCACTCGTCCGGGTGAATGACCAGGAAATTCGGCCCTTCGTAGAAGCAGTCCACCGGACAGACTTCTACGCAGTCGGTGTACTTGCACTTGATGCAGTTGTCGGTGACGACGAAGGTCATTTCTAATTCTCTCCTCAGGCGGCGGCAGCGGATCCCTCTTCACGGTGGGGTCGCCAGGCTTGGGAGCGGACCAGGCTAATAGTCCGCAGCATCCCAAACCGCGCGCGATTCTAACAGCTTGAACGCCCTTGCGTTAGATCCGTGTCTTCAATGCATAGAGTAAATCCAATGCCCGGCGTGGTGTCAGGTCATCCAGGTCGAGCTTGGCCAGCTCATCAAGCACCGGATGGGGCAGGCTGGCGAACAGGTCGCTTTGCTGCGGTACGGCCGGTTTGCCTTTGTTCGGGCGTGGTGTTTCATGGGGCAGGCTGGAGGTTTCCAGGCGGCTCAAGTGCTCGCGGGCGCGGCTGATCACCTCGCCCGGCACGCCCGCCAGCTGTGCCACTGCCAGTCCATAGCTCTGGCTGGCCGGGCCGGGTAGCACGTGGTGCAGGAACACGATGCGTTCGTTGTGCTCGGTGGCGTTGAGGTGGACGTTGGCCACCAGCGGCTGGCTTTCCGGCAGCACCGTCAGCTCGAAATAATGGGTGGCGAACAGCGTGTAGGCCCGCAGGTGCGCCAGGCGTTCGGCCGCCGCCCAGGCCAGCGACAGGCCGTCGAAGGTACTGGTGCCGCGCCCGACTTCGTCCATCAGCACCAGGCTGCGTTCGGTGGCATTGTGGAGGATGTTCGCGGTTTCGCTCATTTCCACCATGAACGTGGAACGCCCGCCGGCCAAGTCATCACTGGAGCCGATCCGGGTGAATATCCGGTCGACCAGGGACAATTCGCAGCTTGCCGCGGGTACGAAGCTGCCAATGTGGGCCAGCAGCACGATCAGGGCAGTCTGGCGCATGTAGGTGGATTTACCGCCCATGTTAGGACCGGTGATCACCAGCATGCGGGTGTTGTCGTCCAGACTCAGATCGTTGGCCACGAACGGGGTGGTCAATACTTGCTCGACCACCGGGTGGCGACCCTGGCTGATGCGCATGCACGGCTCGCTGACAAAGCGCGGGCAGTTGAGGTCCAGGTTCAGCGCACGCTCGGCCAGGTTGCTCAGCACGTCCAGCTCCGCCAGGGCGGCAGCGGTGTCCTGCAGGGGCGGCAGTTGGCTGATCAGGTCTTCGAGCAGCGCCTCGTAGAGCATCTTCTCCCGGGCCAGGGCGCGGCTCTTGGCCGACAGCGCCTTGTCTTCGAAGGCCTTGAGTTCCGGGGTGATGAAGCGTTCGGCACCCTTGAGCGTCTGGCGACGAACGTAGTCGGCCGGTGCTTGCTCGGCTTGTTTGCTCGGCAGTTCGATGAAGTAGCCGTGGATGCGGTTGTAGCCGACCTTGAGGTTGCTCAGGCCGGTCCGGGCTTTTTCCCGGGCTTCGAGATCGATCAGGAACTGGCCGGCGTTTTCGCTCAGGGCTTGCAACTCGTCGAGCTCGGCGTCATAGCCGGTTTTCAACACGCCACCGTCACGGATCACGGCGGGCGGGTTATCGATGATGGCTTTTTCCAGCAACGCGGCCAGGTCCGGGTAGGTGCTGGTGATCCGTGCCAGTTGTTGCAGATGCGGCGCTTCAAGGTCGGTCATCGCCACCTGGAGTTCCGGCAGCGCGCCGAGGGCATCGCGCAGGCGCGCCAGATCCCGTGGGCGGGCGTTGCGCAGGCCGATACGCGCCAGTATTCGCTCGATGTCACCGATTTCCTTGAGCAGCGGTTGCAACTGCTCGAAGCGATAACGATCCAGCAGGCAAGTAATGGAGGTCTGCCGCGCCAGCAACACCGTCAGGTCCCGCAGGGGGCGGTTCAGCCAACGGGTCAGCAGCCGGCTGCCCATGGCGGTCTGGCAGCGATCGACCACCGACTGCAAAGTGTTGTCCCGTCCACCGGCCAGGTTGGTGTCCAACTCCAGATTACGCCGGCTCGCCCCGTCCAGCACCACCGTGTCGTCCAGGCGCTCGTGGCGCAGGCTACGCAAGTGGGGCAGGGCGGTGCGCTGGGTTTCCTTGGCGTAGGCCAGCAGACAACCGGCGGCGCCGATGGCCAGGGTCAGGTTTTCACAACCGAAACCCTTGAGATCCTGGGTGGAAAATTGCTGGCAAAGACTTTTCAACGCCGAGTCGCGCTCGAAATCCCACGGCGCCCGACGCCGAACGCCACGGCGTTTTTCTGCCGGCAGGTCCTTGGGCCAGTCGTCGGGGATCAGCAGTTCCACTGGATTGACCCGCTCCAGCTCCGCCAGCAGGTTTTCCCAGCCCTTGATCTCCAGCACCGAGAAATTGCCACTGGTGATGTCCAGCACCGCCAGGCCGAACAGGCGCTCGTCCCCCAGCACGGCGGCAATCAGGTTGTCCCGGCGTTCGTCCAGCAGCGCCTCATCGCTGACCGTACCCGGTGTGATGATGCGCACCACTTGCCTTTCCACTGGTCCCTTGCTGGTGGCCGGGTCACCGACCTGCTCGCAGATCACCACCGACTCACCCAGCTTGACCAGTTTCGCCAGGTAACCTTCCGCCGCGTGGTAAGGAATCCCACACATGGGAATCGCCATGCCTGCCGATTGCCCACGCGCCGTCAGGGTGATGTCCAGCAGCTTGGCGGCCTTCTTCGCATCCTCATAGAAGATCTCGTAGAAGTCGCCCATGCGGTAGAACATCAACTGATCGGGGTGCTGATTCTTCAGGCGCCAGTACTGTTGCATCATCGGCGTATGGGAGGACAGATCGTTCACGGCTGTATTCATCGGTGTCAGGCAAACTCGTTGAAAGGGGTAGGGCAAAAGGAGGGGCATCGGCCCGGCTTTTCCGCGATGGGCGCAAGGTTAACATGGGGGGGCTGGTGCGACCCAGATGGAGTGGCTCCAATGGGCTTTGAATGGTAGCCCTTGATTGCCGGCAAAAAAAACGACATATGGCTGATGTCGGTCGGATAAGCCGCGGGGTAACCCTGTGGGAGCGAGCCTGCTCGCGATAGCGGCGTGTCAGGCAACGTATCTGCCGACTATTGCGCCGCCATCGCGAGCAGGCTCGCTCCCACATGGGGTCATGCGTTGATGAATGCGTTACCTCGGCTCAACCACATCCAACGCCCGGTTCGCCAGCAACTGGCCCAGCTCGATCATCTGTTGGACCCCTAGCGCGATATGCCGCCGCGAGCCCTCCAGGTCGAACGCCAGGTCACTGACCATGGCATTGGCCGAGGCCAGGGTTTCGCTGAGGTTGGCGAGCAGGCATTCGGCGTCGATGTTCGGGGCGATGATGAAAAGAGTGTCGAGGATGTCGCAGGTTTCTTTGTCGGCTTTTGGTTTGAGGTAATAGTCCAGGGCGCGGGTGGCGGCTTCGTCGAGTTTCTTGGCGTTGGCCGATTGGCTGCGGGAGACGTGATCGTCAGGGGGATTTGGAGTGTTCTTCGGCATTCTATGGATCCTTGAAGTTGAGCCACCACGCACTCGCGACTAAACGAGGGGTGGCAGCTGTACGCAGGTTAGTCGACCGGGGATCCAAGAAACCGGCGCGCCCGAGGGCGCCCTGCGCACAGCCACCATCAAGTACAGGGATGAGATACCTGACTAATGGAGCAGTGAGCACCTTGGAGTACCGAGCGACTAAACCCGATCACTGATGGGCAGTGACGAGAACCAAAGTACCGATGGGATCCAAGATGGACAAGCCGGCGGATTCTGGCGCAGTTGTAGGCAGAGACGCAAGGCGATGTAGCCTGGTGCCGCGCATTTGAAGGACGCAGGGGCGGCGGCTTCCTAAGAATGTGTAGGAGGCGTTTCTTCGTGGCCAGCAAGCTCTTATGGCGAGGGGATTTATCCCCGTTGGCTGCGCAGCAGCCCCTAGAGTCAATTCAATGGCTGCGGCATTTGGGGCCGCTTCGCGCCCCAGCGGGGATAAATCCCCTCGCCACACTGGCCTGAATAGGCTTCAAGTGTGCTGCATCCCATGTTTATGCAAATCAGCATTTGTCTTCTTCGAAAAGAACAAGCACTATGCGCGTTATGCAAAAACGCAACGTTTCTACCGTATTAAGAGCATTGCTCGATCAGCACGGGATCTCCCCCACGGAGCTTCACCGGCGTACCGGCGTGCCTCAATCCACCCTCTCGCGGATCCTCAGCGGCAAGATCGTCGATCCTTCGGATAAACACATCTCGAAGATCGCCGAGTACTTCGCCGTGAGCACCGACCAATTGCGCGGGCGCGCCGATGTTTTGCCTGCCGGCAACAGCCGCCGCGACGAGCCGCATTCCGAGCTCAAGGACATAAGCCTTTGGGATGACGATACCCCAGTCGAAGAAGACGAGGTGTCGGTTCCTTTTCTGCGTGAGGTTGAATTGGCTGCTGGATCAGGAAGATTCGTCATCGAGGAGAGCGAGCGCTCAAGCCTGCGCTTTGGCAAGCGCAGCCTGCGTCATAACGGCGTGCAGTTCGACCAGGCCAAATGCGTGACAGTACGCGGCAACAGTATGTTGCCGGTGCTGCGCGATGGCGCCACGGTCGGGGTGAATGCGGGTAAATGCGGAATCGGCGACATCGTCGACGGTGACCTCTACGCCATCAATCACAACGGCCAGTTGCGGGTGAAGCAGCTTTACCGTCTGCCCACCGGCATCCGCCTGCGCAGCTTCAACCGCGATGAGCATCCGGACGAAGACTACAGCTTCCAGGAAATGCAGGATGAGCAGATCGTCATCCTCGGCCATGTCTTCTGGTGGGGCATGTACGCCCGCTAACCCTTCCGCTGTCAGATAAAACCCGCCGATGTGCGGGTTTTTTTTCGCCCACGAAAAGGGCGCCAACCCTTGTTCCCACTGGGCGGCAATGCGCTGATGCATTTGTCGCGCATAAATAAATGCATTTGTGCATTGACTGTATATGCATCCATGCATATTCTGTGTCCAAGCCGCTCGACAAAGTGGCTGGCAACAACCGCTCTTTAGTTTCATCAACAGGCAGCGATGAACCGGCCTCAACGGTTCAGAGGGTTGGCAACTGGCCCAGGTGTGCAGCGTAAAGCACCAGAAGCAGTTATCCGGCGGGCAGGGACCGCGGCCGGAGGAACAATTTGAATGGATCCGTACCGCGCCAGTCGCGCCGAAAGATCAAGCGCATTACTGAAAAGCCTGGGCGACCGGGCTTTTTGGAATGCCTGCGCCGTGAGGCGCTTCAAATCATCACCGCCGCCAATGGAGGGCTTTCAAATGCTGAAGGATTTCAGATGCGGTCGCTGCAAACGACTTCTGGCCCGCATGGGCGAGAACACCGAACTCCAGATCAAATGTGCCCGGTGTGGGACGTTGAATCATGTGAAGGCCGTTGAGCCTCGAGTGAACGCCTTTGAGCGACATGAATGCGGAATGCTCCGCGCAAGAACATCGACTCTTCAGGTGAAAGCATGAAAAAAATCAAAAAACTTATTGGTTCGTTCGTCCTGTCCATGGCGATGTTGGCGGTGGGCAGTTCTGCCTTCGCGGCCAACCTGGTCGTGAATGGCAGTTTTGAAACCCCCGGTTGTGGCAATGACTGCGTTCTGAATACCCCTGCCCAAGCCGACTTCGTAACCGGTTGGACCACGTTTCTGTCGGGTGTGGAATACATCAATGTCAGGGCTGCCATTGGCAGCTCAGTCGCCGCTGAAGGGGCGATGAGTGTTGACCTCGCCAACTACACCTATCAAAACGGCGGTGGCATCCAGCAAAACATCAGCACGGTAGTTGGCGCAGGTTATCGCCTGACGTTCAGTGCTGGCAGTTCCAAATACGTGAACCGCACGGGGACCGGCATCATCAACGTCAAGGTGGCAGGTCAGGCCGCCCGTTTCGACACCCCTGTCGCCACCAGCGACGCAACGGTGTGGGAAACCAGAACCTACGATTTCACCGCGGTGAGCGATCAAACCACGCTGAGTTTTTGGAATGAGCAGGATCCGAATGCTCACTTCGCTTTTGTCGACAACGTCATTGTCGAGCGGTTGTAAAACACCGTTCGTCCCGCAATTGCCCACCCCAATCACCCCCAGGAGGCGTGAATGACAAACGAGCAACAAGCGTTGCTGGACATGCCGATCTGGCTGGTCATCCTGCTCGCCCTGGTGGGCGGGGTGTCCGGCGAGATGTGGCGTGCCGACAAGGAAGGTGCCCGAGGCTGGTCGCTGTTGCGGCGCCTGGCCTTGCGCTCCGGCGCCTGCGTGATCTGCGGTGTCTCGGCAATCATGCTGCTGTATGCCCTCGGCATGTCGATCTGGAGTGCCTGCGCCTTGGGGTGCCTGACCGCCATGGCCGGTGCCGATGTGGCCATCGGTCTCTACGAACGTTGGGTCGCCAAGCGGATTGGCGTTTGTGAAGTGCCACCGCCGGATTCCCGTCCCGACCAACAATGAGCCGGTGCCGCCGATCCACAGGAATGAGGCCATCCAATGCCCACTCTCATCGAAAAACCCTCGCAGTTGTTTTCCGCCATTGCCGAGACGCTGCGTACCACCTTTCCCGACTTGAAGGTTGGAAGTCTCCAGGACTTTGACGACACCGGCGATCAGTCTTGGGTATTGATCGCCATCGAACGCGACACGTCAGGCAACCGTGCCAATGACGGGCGTATCGCCCATGTCCTGACGCTTTCCATGCAAGTCGTTTCGCCCGGCACGGGTTTGACGGCCTGCGACCTGGCCTGCCAGTTGAAACGCCTGATCGTCGACAACCGTTGGGATCTGTCAGCTGAGCAGTGCAGCCGGCCCACGGATATCGAGGGCGTTGCATCGGTGTTCAACGGAGGGACCCGGCCGTACAGCGCCTGGGCCGTTTCATTCACCCAAACCCTGTACCTCGGTCCGACGCTGTTGGAGGACCCGCTGGGCATCCCGAAATTCGCCCGCACCTGGGAAGTGTCGAACATCGACGACCCGGACCAATACACCGCACTGGAGGGCTGAACCATGTTCGATGCGCTTCTACGCCTGTACCTGGGGCCGATCATCGAGCGCCTGGCCGGGATGGAAACCGAGCTCGAAGACTTGTACCGACGCGCAGACAATCTCTGTCGCATCGGCGTCTGCCAGGAAGTCGATGCGGCCACCAATACCTGCAAGGTCGCCCATGGAGAGCTGTTAACCCCGGCGATCCGCTTTTTCAACCCGAGTGCCGGTGCCCAGAGCGAATCGCGGATTCCCTCCGTGGGTGAGCAATGCCTGCTGCTGAACCATGGCGGCGGCGATGACGGTGGACAATCGGTGGCGTTGTTCGGCCTCAACGGCGGTCAGTTTCCTCCCGTCTCGACACAGGCAACGCTGACCCGTCGCCTTTATCCGGATGCCACGGAAAACGGCTACGACCATGCCAGTCATGTACTGCATTGGAAAAACGGCCCGGCGACATTCACCGGTTCCCGTGAATCCCTCGAATTAACCATCGGCCCGTCGAGGCTGGCGATGACACCTGAGGCCATCGACCTGCAACTGGGTGCCGTCGGCATCCGGCTCGACGCTTCCGGTGTGCACCTGAGCGGCCCGTTGGTGGATCACCAGGGGCGTGTCATCAGTACCGCATAAGAGCTTCCCATGATCGGAATCGATAGAAACACCGGCGCTACGGTGGATGACTGGCCGCAGTTCGTGCAGCGCGCCACCCGGGCGCTGACCACCCCCTTGGGCACCCGCCAGAAACGCCCTTTGTATGGCTGCGCGCTCACGCAATTGCTGGGGCAGAACCTCGGCGATGACCTGCTGATTCTTGCCCAGAGTCACGCAGCCCAAGCCTTCTACAACCCACACAACGGCATCAGCGATTTCGAGCCGCAGGTCATCGTCGCCAGCCGCCAGGGCGCCGGATTACTGCTGCGCTTCGCCGGCACCTGGAAAAACCGCAAACAGACTTTCGAGGTGGTGACATGAGCATGTTGATACCCGGCCAGAACCAACTGGCCGAACCGGCCATCGTCACCGTTGACGCGTTCGAGGATCTGCTCGCCGAGTTCAAGACCTTCGTGGTCGAGTACGTCGGTGCGCGCTCGCCCGACAGCGCGGCGAGGCTTGCGGTCAGCCTGGAAAACGAAAGCGAGTTGCTGACCCTGGCCCTCGAGGCCTTCTGCGTGCGCCTGCAAACCCACGAACGCAAATACAACGCCCGGATCAAGCAGATGCTGGCCTGGTGGGCCACTGGCAGTAACCTCGATGCCCGCCTGGCCGACATGGGCCTCGAACGCCAGTTGCTCGACCCGGGCGATCCGGCGGCGTTCCCACCCATCGCCCCGGTCTACGAAAGCGACGATGACGCCCGGTTGCGTTATTACCTGGCGCCCCATGCCCCGGCGGCCGGTTCGCGCATGCAGTATCGGCGGGAGATTTTTACCCTTGGCGCACGCCCCGCAGTAAAGGTGGACAGCAGTGCGGCGGGTGTCGTGACGGTGACGTACAGCTTCGACCCGGATGGGCTTGCCGCCCAGGTCAAGGACGGCAATGGACGCCGCACGGCACCGGGTGAAGTTACGGTGACGGTGCTTTCCCGAGAGGGTGACGGTACACCGTCGGAGGCATTGCTCGAGGGTGTTCGCCAACATTTCGCCCGGCCTGATGTGCGCCCGGAAACTGACCTGGTCATCGTCCAGGCCGCGCAGATCAAACCTTACAAGATCCGTGTCGTGGCGAAGATCAATGCCGGCCCTGACTCGGGCCTGACCAAGGTCGCCGCGCAACAGCAGTTGCAAGCATACGCCGAGGCGTGTCATCGCCTGGAGGGCCGGGTCGATCCAAGCTGGATCGACTACATGCTGCACAGCGTAGGGGCGGTTCAATTGCAAATTCTCGAACCGCTGGTGCCGATAGTGACGACAGCTTTCCAAGCCCCGTATTGCACGGGCGTCGAGGTTGAGGTGGACACGCTATGAGTGATGACGCCTCTCGTCCGAGCCTGTTGCCCGCCAACAGCTCAGCGTTGGAACGAGCACTTGACCTGGGTTTCGCCCGGTTGCTGGAGCGCATTGATCCGCCATTCCCCGAGCTGATGAACGCGAGCCAGACACCGTCCTCCTTCTTGCCTTATCTGGCGGCGGATCGCGGCGTCAGCGAATGGGATGCGACAGCCAGCGATCTGGAAAAGAGATTGACGGTTTCGCTGTCCTGGCAGATCCAGCGCCAGGCGGGCACCCGCCAGGCCTTGAACCGTGCCGTCGAATCCCTGGGGTTCACGCCCCACGTCACCGCCTGGTACGAACAGCAACCCAATGCCCATCCCTACACCTTTGATGTGCAAGCCATCATCGGCCAAGGCTGGGCCAGCGGTGATCACAGTCGCTTGATACAGCGAATCAATGCCGCCAAGAGCGAGCGCGACCAAGCCACCATCACCGTCGTGCATCAAACGCGCGGCGGCCTGGGCGCGGCGGCAGCTTTGCACGGGCCGCTGAGCGACAGTGAACTGGTTTTATGCGGAGCACTGCCGGTACTTGAGTTCGGTGCGCGGCTTATCAGCATTGGAATTTCCCAACGCTACACCATTAACGATTACGACCTCAGGGCGCAGCCATGACAGAAGACATTACGCGCTTGGTTCGCTTCACTTCCGCCGGCTTGGCGGAAGTGTTGCAGGCAAAGAACCAAGGCTTGAAAGGTGAGATCACTCACATCGGTGCCGGCACTGCCCGCTACGATCCAACTGGAGCGGAAACTGCGCTTCGCAATGAGCGACAGCGCGTGGCAATCGTGGATTACGAAGACCTTGATCCAGGGCAACTGAGAATGGCTGCATTATTCGACGGGCCTGATGAATACGAGATCGGGGAGTTCGGCTTCTACCTCTCTACCGGCACGTTACTGGCGGTTTATTCAGTGGCCGGAAAGTTGCTGACTTACAAAGCGGCGGCGGCGCGAGTACTGCAAAAATTCACGCTGGATATCTCACCATTACCGGCGCAAAGCGTCACGGTGGTCGTCGGCTCCGAGAGCCTGAATATCTTGCTCAGCGAGGAGATCGCTGCGCTGGCGACGGCCAACATCGACAACATGGCGCGGCACGTCGGCCTGATCTTTCGGGTCATGGCGCTTGAAGCCAAATAAATCAACTGCACAAGGAATTTGAAACGTGAGTCTGGAAACCACTATCGCGTCGCTGGTGACAGCGGCCAATAACTTGACCACGGCGGTCAATGGAAAGATTGGCAGCATCAATACGACCATGGCCACGGCATTGGCACAGTTCAATGAGTGGCGCAGCCTTAAGGATGTAGAAGGGGATCCGGCTGCGCTGGGTACGATTCGTCGCAATGTGCTGCAGGGGCATGTTTATGGGACTGGAGGCCCCTACCCCAGCCTCGCACAGGGGGAGTTTACGACTACCGACCTGGGCTCCAGCACGAATGTATATATGCATTTCAAGGTGCCGTTGAACATCAACGTCAACTCTGAAATGTTCTGGTTCAACATCAAGGGGTATAGCTACGGTACTGCAAAAATTATCGACGAAACCCTGGTGGGATACTGCTATCAACCGACTCGGGTACTGCAAAACGCCTCGACCTTCGGAAACATGACGCCTGCCGTTTATGTCGATACGAACGGCAACATTGTCATGCGAATTTTGATTCCCAATATTTACTACACCACTGTACGGATTGACACGATGCGCGTGGGCAATGGCCGGCTGTTCAATCAGGGCGACTTGAAAACCAAGTTGTCATTGGCCGACACCGTCGTTTTCAGCAAGGAATGAATATGTCTGACCTATCCACCGGTAACACCCCTGAGCTTCCACTGGCCGTTCCCACGCGAGAAATTGAATGGGCCGCCATTCGTACACGCCGCGATCAACTTTTGCGGCAGACGGATTTCACCCAGTTGCCCGACTACCCGGCGACAGACGCACAGCGAGCCCAGGTCAAGGCCTACCGCCAAGCCTTGCGTGATATCCCCGAGCAGATCGAAGACCCATCCAAACTGGTCTGGCCCGTGCTGCCGGCCTTCGTCAAGTAAACCCAACCGCGACAGCGGTTTTTTTTCGTCCGCAAAAAGCCCCCGTGATCGGGGCTTTTGTGTTTTCGCGTCTGGAGGAACCCATAGATGCCCATTTGTAAGCCTTACACCGTGCTGGTGCCATTTCCTACCGGCGGCGGCCACTGGTCGAGCATCGGTCAGGAGCTCGAACTACTGGATGTCGAGGCCAATGCCTTGCGTAGTGCCGGTCGCCTAGAGCTGACCAGCGTCCTGGAGGCGCACAAACAGGCTGTCGACACGCAAGCCACCCCAACCCAACCGGCCAAAAAGGCCACTACCAAAAAGGCTGAATAACCATGGCTGAGGTTTTGAACTTCGAGCACAACGGCATTACCGTCAATGCCACCGAATCTCCCGAGGCCATGGGTGGCCTGGGGGACAACGTCATCGGGCTGGTCGGCACTGCGCCGAAGGCCGATCCGCTGATTCCGCGCAACGCACCGTTCCGCATCAACAGCTTCACCACCCAGGCATTGCTCGATCCGACCGGCACCGAAGCCGGTACGCTGTATCACGCGGTGTTCCAGATCCTCAAAGTGGTCAAGGTGCCAGTCTACGTGGTGATCGTCGAAGAGGGCGCCACCCCCGCCGATACGCAGAACAACGTCATCGGCGGCATCGAAGCGCAGACCGGTCGCAAGCTGGGCCTGGCGGCCTTGAGTGGCGTGGCCGAGGACTTGACCATCATTGGCGCGCCGGGCTTCACCGGCACCAAGGCGGTGGCCAGTGAGTTCGCCTCGTTCGGAAAGCGCATCAAGGCTCGCGTGGTACTCGACGGCAAGGATGCCGCGGTCGCCGATCAAGTGACCTACAGCCAGGAACTGGGCGGCGCCGACCTCGGTTTCGACCGTTGCCTGGTGGTGCACAACATGCCGGCGGTCTACTCCAAGGCCGCGAAGAAAAACGTCTTCCTGGCCCCGTCGAGCCTGGCCATCGCCGCGCTCGCCAAGGTCAAGCAATGGGAGAGCCCGGGCAACCAGGTGACCTACGCCGAGGACGTTTCGCGCACCGTGGAATACAACATCCTCGACACCTCCACCGAAGGCGACCTGCTCAACCGCTACGGCGTCAGCTACTACGCCCGGACCATCCTCGGTGGCTTCTCGCTGCTGGGCAACCGCTCCATCACCGGCAAGTTCATCAGCTACGTCGGCCTGGAAGATGCCATCAGCCGCAAGCTGGTCAAGGCTGGCCAAAAAGCCATGGCGAAGAACCTGACCAAGTCGTTCATGGACCAGGAGGTCAAGCGCATCAACGACTGGCTGCAAACCCTGGTGGCCGACGAAACCATCCCGGGCGGCAGCGTGTACCTGCATCCGGAACTCAACAGTGTAGAGAAGTACAAGAACGGCACCTGGTACGTGGTGATCGACTACGGCCGCTACGCGCCGAACGAACACATGATTTATCAACTCAACGCCCGCGATGAAATCATCGAGCAGTTCCTGGAGGACGTTCTCTAATGTTTACCAACCGCGTAAGACAGGCCATCGCGGCCACCCTGCAAGGCCTGCCGTTGTCGGCGACCGTGGAAGAGTTTACCCCGCCGAAGATCGAGTTCGACATGGAAGAGATGCGCGGCGGGCGTTTCATCACCGAGGAAATGGCCAAGGGCGGTAAGGCACTCAACGCCAAGCTCAGCCTGCAAGGTGTCGGTCCGGAAATCATGCTGGCGCTGGGCGTCAGTGTCGGTGACGACATTCTGCTGAACGTGCGTGAGGCCGGTCAGGATCAGGATGGCAACACCTGGTTCACCTACCACACCGTCGGCGGCAAGCTGAAATCCCTGGAAGAAACCGCGCTGAAGATGGGTGAGAAGCCCAAGACCAATCTTGAGCTGTCGTGCCGCACCTACAATCGCCTGGAAAACGGCGTTCCAGTGATCGACATCGACGTGCGTACCCAGAAGTTCGTGCTCAACGGCGTCGACATTCTCGGCGATGCGCGCCGTGCGGTGCTGTTGCCTTGAAGCTCAGTTGAACACAGTCCCTGTGGGAGCGAGCCTGCTCGCGATGGCGGCGGTACAGCCAGCATTGTCGCCAACTGAACCACCGCTATCGCGAGCAGGCTCGCTCCTACAAGGGGCACACATTCACCAAGGAATTGATTCATGTCCTGGACGCCTCCCCAACACATTCTGCTGTCACCCATCACTGGTGACGACGGATCGCAGATCGACCAGCTGCAACTCAAACCCCTGTTCTACGCCGCGCAGAAAGACGCCCTGGCCCGTGCCGGCGACGATGAGGACGACCAGTTCTTCGAGCTGGCCAAGTTAGCCACCGGCCTGTCGGTCAAGGAACTGGATCAGCTCAAGCGCCCGGACTACGTGAGCATCGCCCAGTACGTGCACGACATGTCGACCCGTCCGGCGGCGTATTTCCTCGCACAGGTCGCCGAGACGGACCACGCGGCGGCCGATCCCGACCAAGTGCAACTGCTGCAACCGCTCAACGTGGCGGGCCGCAGCGTGACCTCGTTGGCCCTGGAAATGCCGGTATTGCGAGCCACCAAGGCGATGAAGAAGCTGAAGACGGCCAAGGAGCGTGCGGAGTTCATCACCGCCCACTGCACCGGCCTGATGCTGCCCGACCTGGACCTGCTGACCGTGCCCGACTGGACACAACTGCAGGTGCGCATCGACGATTTTTTAAACAAACCGGCGGACTTCTTTCGGAGCGCGACATCGAAGTGATCCTCGATGTGGTGCCGCTCATTTATCCGATAAGTGAAGCGGAAATTCTGGAGTGGGACGCCGGCAAGGCATTGCGCCGTTACGACATCGCGATCACTCGCCTTGGCGTGAAACAGGAGTAGAGCGGGATGGCAGACAGTAAATATTCGCTGTCCTTTGCGGCGAGCACCGATATGCCGACACTCGGCGGTGTGTCTGAAGCGTCGGGGCTGAATCTGGCATTGAGCACGGCCAGTCTCGACATCCGGCTGCTGGTGTCGGAGCAAATGAAACTGCGGGAGACGCTGGCATCGCTGAACACCACGCTCTTGGCGCAACAGTCATTGCTCAAGGCGAATGCAGTGGTGCCAGCGACGAGTGCGGTGCCTAAGTCGAAGCTCAGGGCAGAGGTCGATCAACTGGCGCCTCCTGGTGTCCTCAAGCCTGCAATGGCGATGCAGACGGCCATGGTCGACCTGAACCAGAAGCTGCAGCTGTCACCGGAACAACTGCAGGTGATGTCCAACGAAAACCAGAAGATCGCCGCTGAAAAGCAAGCCGCATCCAGCGGGGCGACCGCTGTGCAACTGGCGCAGATCCAGCTGGCGGCGATCAACGCGGGGCTGCTCAAAGACGTCAAACCCGAAGACCGCCAGCAAGTGCTGACGGATTTCGCCCGCGACAGTGTGGTGATGGCGTCGGCCTACAGGATTGAGGTGCTGAACGCCGGCGCGCTCATGGCTGGCTTGCGCACTGGCTTGAACTTGGATCGAGGGAAAAGTCTCGAATTGGCTAACGCGGCCAACCGCCTTGGCGCCAGCGCCAGTTTGAAAGCCTCGGCGGCGGACATCGGTTCGGTTGCCCAGCGCGGTGGCGAGACCGCCATCGCGGCGGGCATGACACCTGAGCAGGTCGCCGCCATTGCGGCCGCGCTGTTGAGCGCCTCTGTCGGCAAGGACGAAGCGGGCGCCTCCCTGAAGACCCTGGGCGCCGCGTTGGGCAAGGGCGACAAGGTCACGCCGGAGCAGCGAACGGCCTGGACTCAACTGGACATCGAGCCGGGGGCGCTGGCCAGCAGGCTGCGCACGGATGCATCGGGCGCGATCAAGGATCTGCTGGCGGCGTTGCAGAGCAAACCTGCCGAGCAGCAGAGCTCATTGCTCAAGACGCTGTTCGACGGCGACGAGGGCATCGGCAAGTTGCTGAAGTCGCCCCAGGATCTGAAGACCGCGCTCACCGTGGCATCCGATAAGGGCGATGGAGACAAGGGATCGATGGCCCAAACCGCCGACGCGCTGGGAAACACCTCGCAAGCGCGCTGGAATGCACTGGATGCCAGCGTGACCCGTCTCGATACAGCGATTGGCAGCGCCATCACGCCCATTACCGATCTGGCGATGCTTGGCGTGGACGCGCTGGCGACGGGGTTGAGCGCTGCGGCCGAGTCGCTGCCGAAAGTCACCGCGGCGTTGGCCTTGTTTGGCGCGGCGCTCGCGTCACCGTTTCGCAGCGCCATTCTGGACAAAGTGACGTCGGGCGTTGCCTCCACCCGTGAGGCACTGCTGAAACCGGACGCAGCCATCCAGCCACCGGCAAGCGATGCGCCTGGAACTCAAGCCAAGGACGGCGGGCAGAAGCAACCGGACGCAGGAAAAGCCCGAACTTCCCGCCCTGATATGCGCAGCCGACTGGCAATCTCCGCAGCTCGAGCGAGAACCTTCACCGGCAGGCTGGGCGCGCCCCTGGCGCTGGCCAGTGCCGGCTACGACGGTATCAAAGCTCTTGAGGCCGGTGATTACAAGGCCGCTTCAGGCGCGGCTGGAGCCGGCCTTGGTGGGCTGGCAGGCGGTTATGCCGGTGCCGCCGCCGGCGCGATGCTGGGCAGTTTCGTTCCGGTGATCGGCACCGCGATCGGTGCATTGGTCGGCGGTGCGCTGGGTTCCTATTTCGGTAGCGAGGGCGGTGAATCCCTGGGCGAGGCTATCTACACCGGGGGTGATCGCCTCAAGTCGCCGGAACAGGTCAGCAAAGACCTCACCAGCAGCCAGACCAGTACCCAACAAAACACCATGACCGCCAACATCTACATCAATGGTCAGGACCAGGCCAGCGCCAGTCAGTTGGCCAATCTGGTGGTGCAGCAGATTACCGGCCAGTTCGGCCTGACAACCATGCCCAACTCACTGGCCATGCGCAGTGACGCGGCCCTGACCGACGGAGGTACGTGATGCGTCAGCAAATGGCACTCGGCAGTTTCATTTTCGGGCTGTCGAGAAACTTCGCGTACCACTCGCTGGTACGCACCTCGGATGGCGGCTGGAAGAGCATCGACATCCTTACCAGCAAACCCAAGTCCAGCCAGGTCGGCCAAGGCCTGCAAGGGCTGACGATCACGGGCAAGTCGATGTACGCGACCGCCATGGATCGGCTCGATGAGCTGCGTGCATTGCAGGCCTTGCGCGTGCCTGTGCCGTTGGTGGATGGCATCGGGCGCAACTGGGGGTTTTGGCAGATCAACAAGGTGTCGGAAACCCAGACTGAGGTCATCGATGACGGTACGGCGATGGTGGTCGGCTGGGTGATTGAATTGACGGAGTTCGCCAATGCGTAGGGTTCGAAGTATCGCCGGTGATTCGGTGAATCTGTTGCTGTACCGCGAGCTTGAGTGTTGTGACGATGCCTCCGAGCAAGCGCTCTGGCTGCTCAATCCCGGACTGGCCGAATGGGGCCCGGTACTGCCGGCGGGGGTGTGGGTTGCCTTGCCGGAGGTGGATCTGAAACCCGTTGCACCCGCACCGGTATCGGCTTGGGATTAAGGAGGCAACATGTCACTGGGTTTCACGCCAGCAGTAGAAATCTATGGTGCGAATGCGGCACTGCTCAATGAGCGCTTGCTCAGTTGGACCCACGTCGACGCGGCGGGGATCGAGTCCGATCAGTTGACCCTCGTCATCAGCCTGGAAGGGCTTGAGGGGTTACCCAGCCTCGGCGGAAAAATCGGTCTGCGGGTGGGTTATCTGGAGTCCGGACTGGTGGACAAGGGGGAGTTCGTCATTACCCGGCGCACGCCGACGCTGTTTCCCCTGCGCTTGACGTTGGTGGCCATGGCCGCGCCGTTCAGTGCGGCGGACCAGACCGGATTCAAACAGCGTCGGTCCGTCAGCCATGGCCCGACGACCCTGGGCGCACTGTTCCGTGAACTGACCGCCAGGCATGGTTTTTCGCCGCGTGTGGCGCCGGAGCTGTCGCTGATAAAAATTGGGCACATCGACCAGTCCAACGAAACCGATATGGGCTTCCTGACGCGCTTGGCCCATCGGCATGACGCCGTCGCCAAACCGATCAACGAATGGTATGTGCTGGCTCGGCGTGGTCAGGCGAAGTCGCTGTCGGGCAAGGTTTTGCCGCAGATCAAGCTGTCGGTGACGACGAACAATCGTCCTGGAGATCAGGCTTTTATCTCCGCCGTCCTCGATGAAACCGCCCGGGCGAAATACCAGGGCTGCAAGACCCGTTGGTGGGATGCGGCGGCTGGCAAAGTGCAGGTGGAGGAAAGTGGCATCGCGCCGTTCAAGATCCTTCGACAGCATTTCCAGAGCGCAGAAGACGCCCGCGCCGCCGGTGAAGGCGAAGTGCGCAGGCTGATGCGCGAAGCCCTCAAGGTTGCCATCGAATGCCCCGGCAACCCGGGGTTGTCCGCCGAAGGCATCGTCCTGCTGGACCCGACCTGGCCGGATTTCATGCGCGGCCGCTGGTCGATCGACAAGGTCACCGCCACGGGTGACCGGGAAAAAAGCTATCGCTGCAAGATCGATGCAACCTGCCTCGACGCCAAGGCCTGATTCTCACCCAGGATCGCCCTCAATCACGACATCCGGGAATGACGCGGGGTCTGTGGGAGCGAGCCTGCTCGCGATGAGGTCGGCACATCCAACATCCATTTCGACTGACCCACCGCCATCGCGAGCAGGCTCGCTCCCACCCTGGATCGTTGGCGATCACAGCATTCGGGAACACCACCGGACCTTTGTGGGAGCGGGCTTGCTCGCGATGAGGTCGGCACATCCAACATCTATCTCGACTGATCCACCGCTTTCGCGAGCAAGCCCGCTCCCACCCTGGATTGCTGGCGATCCCAGCATTCGGGAACACCACCGGACCTTTGTGGGAGCGAGCCTGCTTGCGAAGACGTCGGCACATCCAACATCTCTCTCGACTGACCCGCCGCTTTCGCGGGCAAGCCCGCTCCCACAGGGCTTCTGACTTTACTTGCCTATCACCGGAGCACTCTCCATGAAGATCACGCCGATCCTCACGCAGTTGCGTGAGCAATGCCCAACGCTCGCCAGTCGAGTGGTCGCGGGCCTGGACCTCGTTGCGTTGCAAGCCGGCACGCCCCTGCAAACCCCATGTGCCTATGTTCTGTCGAGCACCGATGTGGCGAGCCGGAACACGGCACAGAACGTCACGCTGCAAACGGTGCGTGACCGTTTCGACGTTGTGCTGGTGCTCGATGCCAGTGACCCGACAAATGCGCTGGATCTGCTTCACGACCTGCGAGCCGAATTGTGGCGCGGATTGGTGGGGTTCAAGCCCGGCGCCACTTACTCCGGCATCGAATACGACGGCAGCGAACCGGTCTCGATCAACAGCGGCCGCGGGTTGTTCCGGCTGCGCTTTTTCACCGAGTTCCAGCTGGGCCGCAATCTGGCGAGCCAGCCTGCCGAAAGCTGGCACGAACGTGAACTGGACGGCTTGTCGTCCTTTACCGGGGCCACCGTGCGGGTCGATGCCATCGATCCGGCGGACCCCAATCTGAAACGTCCCGGCCCCGATGGGCGCCTGGAGCTGACTTTCTCTGGAGACGTAACCCCATGAGCAAACGCATCACCGTGCTGCCGGCCCCGGGCCGTGTGGTACCGGACCCGGAAGCGGGCGATCTGTTGCCCCTCGAAGGCCGCGAAGTGCCAGACAACGCCTGGTGGCGTCGGCGTCTGGCCGATGGCGATATCACAACCAAAGCCGTGAAAGCGGCCAAACCACAGGGAGCCAAGTAATGGCGATCGGATTCAGCAACATCCCCGCGGACATTCGTGTTCCGCTGTTCTACGCCGAGATGGACAACTCGGCCGCCAATAGCGCGTCGTCGGCCATGCGCCGGTTGATCGTCGCTCAGGTGAACGACAACATTGTCCCGGCAGACGTCGGAAAACTGGTGCTGGTCTCCAGCGTGGCCTTGGCAAAAAGCATCGGCGGTCAGGGCTCGATGCTCGCCTCGATGTACGAAACCTGGCGCAAGACCGACCCGCTCGGCGAAATCTGGTGCCTGCCGCTGCACAACGTCGAAGGTGCCATCGCCAACGGCGTGCTGACCTTCACCGGTACCGCCACCGAAAGCGGTGCGCTCAATCTGTACGTCGGCGGCGTACGTGTCCAGGCAGCCATCGTCAACGGTGCCACAGCGGCCCAGGCCGCCACGGCACTGGCGCTGAAAATCAACGCGACAGCCGATCTGCCAGTGACCGCCGCGGCCGTCGACGGCGTCGTGACCCTCAGCGCCAAATGGACCGGCGACAGCGGCAACGACATCAGCCTGCAGTTCAATCGCCTGGGCAAGAGCAATGGCGAAGACACCCCTGCGGGCTTGACCACTGCGATCACCGCCATGACCGGCGGCGCTGGCGTACCGGACCAGACCGCCGCCGTCGCGGCCCTGGGTGACGAGCCATTCGAATTCATCGCCATGCCGTGGTCCGACCTGTCGAGCCTGAATACCTGGCAAGCGGTGATGGATGACAGCACCGGTCGCTGGTCCTGGGCCAAGCAGTTGTTCGGCCATGTCTACAGTGCCAAGCGCGGCACCATCGGCACTTTGGTGGCGGCCGGCCAGGCGCGCAACGACCAGCACATGACCATCCAGGCCCTGGAGCCGGGCGTGCCGCAACCGTCGTGGGTCCAGGCCGCCGCACTGGCAGCCCGCACTGCCGTGTTCATCTCGGCCGACGCCAGCCGTCCTACCCAGAGCGGCAGCCTGCCGGGCCTGGATCCGGCACCGGCCAGCGAACGCTTCACCCTGACCGAGCGCCAGTCGCTGCTCAACTACGGTATCGCGACCGCCTACTACGAAGGCGGCTACGTGCGTATTCAGCGTTCCATCACCACGTATCAGAAAAATGCCTTCGGCCAGGCTGACAATTCCTACCTGGACAGCGAAACCATGCATCAGTCGGCGTTCATCGTGCGTCGTTTGCAAAGCGTGATCACCAGCAAATACGGTCGCCACAAACTGGCCTCCGACGGTACCCGTTTCGGCGCCGGCCAACCCATCGTGACCCCGAGCACGATTCGCGGCGAGCTGATCGCCCAGTACGCCAAGCTCGAGCTGGAAGGCCATGTGGAAAACGCCGAGTTGTTCGCCGAACACCTGATCGTCGAGCGCGACAGCCAGGACCCGAGTCGGGTCAATGTGCTGTTCCCACCGGATTACATCAACGGCCTGCGGGTGTTCGCGCTGCTCAACCAGTTCCGTCTGCAGTATGACGCTGCTGCCTGAGTGTCGTGTTTGAACGCATGAATTCAGCCCACCCCGCGTGGGCTTTTTATTTGAAGGAGAAACACCATGGGTCAACTGATCGCGGGCACCTGCTACGTCAAAGTGGACGGCGCTCAACTGACCATCAACGGTGGCTGCGAAGCGCCGTTGATGTTCACCAAACGTGAAACCGTCGTACCGGGTTTCTACAAGGAAACCGACATCGCTCCGTCCTTCAAGGTGACGGCGTTGCACACCGCGGACTTCCCGCTCAAGCAACTGGTGGCCGGCACCGACATGACCGTCACCTGCGAGTTCAGCAACGGCAAGGTCTACGTGCTGGCCGGCGCCTACCTGGTGGAAGAACCAGTGTCCAAGGGCGACGACGCCACCATCGAGCTGAAATTCGAAGGCATCAAGGGGACCTGGCAATGAGCGATATGGTGACCTTGCGCGTGGCCATCGAGGCCCACGGCGAGCCATTGAACGAACTGACCCTGCGCCGTCCGACGGTGCAGGAGGTCCGGGCGATCAAGGCGCTGCCGTACAAGATCGACAAGAGCGAGGAGGTGAGCCTGGACATGGACGTCGCGGCCAAATACATCGCGGTCTGCGCCGGCATCCCACCATCGTCGGTCAACCAGCTGGACCTGGCCGACCTCAACGCGCTGAGCTGGGCCGTTGCGAGTTTTTTCATGAGTGCGGCGTCGCAGCCATCGGCGACCTGATCGCAGCCGCCTATGACCTGGCCTGGTTCTGGAAGGTTGACCCCGAACAGATGATGGCCAGGCCACTGGATGTGCTCCGTGAATCCCTGGAGCACGCGCAACGGATCAATGCGATGCAGCAGGTGCAGTGATGGCAGACACACAAAAGGTAGAGAAAAAAGCGGTGTTGCTGACCGGCATCGACGAGCTGTCGCCCAAGCTCGCCGGCCTTCGGGCGAAGGTCCAGGGCTTCAAACAGAACCTCGATGCGACCGGTCTTGGCAGCCTGGATATTTCCGGGCTGCTGCCGGACGGGGGGATCGCCAAACCGTTCATGGACGGGCTCAAGTCGGCGCTGGCGTTCAAGGGTGAAGTCGTGGACGTGAACGCGGCAGCCAGCGCAGTCCAGGCACCGGCAGCGCCGTTGGTGGCGGCGCAAGGGCTGGATGGATTGAAGACGTCCATCAGCAATGTGTCGTTGCAGTTCGGCTCGGCGTTGGTACCCGCGGTCAATGCGTTGACGGTTGGTCTACAGCCGATGATCGGCGGTGTGGCCCAGGTGCTGCAGGACAATCCGCAACTGGTGCAGGGCCTGGCAACGGGCGCCGTGGCGTTCAGTGCGATGCAGACGGCGGTCAGCGGTGCGAGCCAGGCCCTCGAAGTGGTCAGCCTCGCCCTGAAAATGAACCCTATTGGCCTAGCTGCCATGGGCATCGCCTTGGCGGCTGGGATGATCATCGCTTACTGGGAACCGATCTCGGCGTTCTTCGCCGGGCTCTGGCAAAGGCTTGCGCCCATCGTTCTGCCAATGGCTGAGTTCTTCAAGACGCTGTTCGCCTTTACCCCGATGGGGCAGGTGATCAGCAACTGGGGGCCGATCAGCAGTTTCTTCGGCGCGCTGTGGAATGTGCTCGTGGCGGCGGCGACGCCCATCATCGGCTTTATGCAGACGTTGTTCGCTTGGTCGCCCCTGGGTTTGATCATCAATAACTGGGGCCCCCTGACCGGGTTGTTCTCGGCCATCTGGGATCTGCTCAAGGCCTTGACCGTGCCGGTGATGGACGCGCTCCAGGGCCTTTTCAACTGGACGCCGTTGGGCCTGATCATGGCCAACTGGGGCACCCTTGTGGACGTCTTCGCCGGAATCTGGGAAGGCCTGCGCAATCAGGTGTCGATCATGTTGGCAGTGTTCGGCGGGCTATTCGACTGGTCGCCCATCGAGGGCCTCACGAAGCAGTGGGGGCCAGTGAGTGAGTGGTTCAGCCAGTGGTGGGACGAGCTGCAGAGTGTGATCGCGCCGATCAAGGCGTTCTTCAACGGTGGTTTTGGCGAGGTCATCACCACGTTTACCGGCAAGGTCCAAGGGCTGACCGACGCGCAACAGAAGACCAATGCCGAGGGCAAAGGTGAACTCGCGCCGGCGCTTTTTGGTAGCGCCGGTGCGCTGCCGCAGACCTCCAGTGCGTTGGTGCAACAAAGCGCCGCGAACAGTCGCACCCAGCTTGAAGGCGGCCTGACCGTACGCTTCGAAAACGCGCCGGCCGGTTTGCGCGCCGAGCCACCCCAGACCAACCAACCTGGCCTGGCGGTGAGTTCGCGTATCGGTTATCGCTCTCTGTCCGCAGGAGGTTCCAATGAGCTGGCGTGATCGTTTGTTGCCGGCGTCGTTCCGTGGCGTCGGGTTCTGGGTCGACCAGGCGAAAACCCCGGTAGGGCACAAGGGCCAGTTGCATGAATACCCGCAGCGCGACCAACCGTTTTTCGAAGGGCTGGGCCAGCAGGCGAAGATCCATGAACTGACCGCGTTTATCGTCGGCCCCGACTGCCTGGAGCAGCGTGACAAACTGCTCAAGGCGTTGGAGCAGGGCAGCGGCGAGCTGGTGCATCCTTGGCTGGGACGGATGCAGGTCAAGGTCGGCGAGTGCGACATGACCCAGACCCGCCAGGACGGCGGGCTGGTCACGTTTGCCCTGAAGTTCTACCCCGACCAGCCACTGCAATTTCCTTCGGCGGCGATCAACAGCCAGAAACTGCTGCTGGTGTCGGCTGATAGCTTCCTGGGTTCGGCGGTGCGGCGTTTCGAAGACGCGATGAGCTTGATCAAGGCCGCGCGGATCGGCATCGCCGACCTGCGCAACAGCCTCAAGGAGGTCTACGGGGTTATCGAGCAGGAGCTGAAGCCGTTGATCGAGGTCTATGGGCAGCTCAGCGATCTGGTCAAGGCGGTAAAGGAGCTGCCCAAGGAAGTGGCGGCCGAGTTCAAGGGATTGTTGGGGGACATCCGGGAGCTGAAGGACTTTGCCCGTGACGGCTATCGCGGCGTGATTGCCAGCGTGTCGCAACAGGTCGAAGCCATCCGTCAGGCGGACGCGCCCAAACTCACCACCGGCAAGGACACCACGGCGGCGGCCCAGGCGTTGGCCGACCTGGTCCAGGACACGCTGCTGGTCCAGGCCGCGCAATGGATTGCGGCGATGCCCGTGGCGGCGCCGGTGGTCAAGCTCGGTGCCACGCCTTCGGTGGCGCAGCAGGCCGTGCAGCCGATCCAACGCCGGGATGTACCGGTGGCCGACGATGTCCTGGCCCTGCGTGATGCCCTCAACGAAGCTATCTGGCAGGCCTCCCTCAAGACGGGTCCAGATCACTATCAGGCGTTGAACCACCTGCGCCAGCAAATGGCCGCGCACCTGACGGCGGTGGCCTCATCGGGTGTTCGGTTGATCAACCTGTCGTTCAAGCAAAGCCTGCCGGCACTGGTGGTGGCCTATCAGCAATTTGCCGATGCCACCCGGGTGACCGAAGTGATCCAGCGTAACGGTGTGGCCCACCCAGGTTTCCTGCCGCCCAACGACCTGAAAGTCTCGGGGGAGTAAGCCATGAGCGAGTTCGATAACGTCGTCACGCTCACCGTCGGTGGGCTGGACTACGGCGGCTGGAAAAGCGTGGAAATCAGTGCGGACCTGGAGCGGCAGTTCCGCACCTTCAAACTCGACATCACCTGGCAATGGCCGGGGCAGATCCAGGCGGTGCCGATCCGTCCCGGTGATGAATGCCAAGTGCGCATCGGTGCCGACCTGGTGCTCAGCGGCTACGTGTTCAAGGCTCCGGTCAGCTATGACGGGCGCCAGATCACGCTGAGCATCGAAGGGGGGTCCAGAACCCAAGACCTGGTGGATTGCGCGGCGATCAATCGTCCGAGCCAATGGCGGGGGCAGACGGTGCTGAGCATTGTTCAGGCCCTGGCCTCGCAATATGGCGTGGGGGTGGTCAGTGAAATCCCGGAAACGACGCGTTTGAGCGAGCACAGCATCGTGCCGGGAGAAACCGTCTTTCAATCCATCGACCGTTTGCTGACGTTGTTCCGGGTGTTTTCCACCGACGACGCCGAAGGCCGCGTGCTGCTGGCCAAGCCCGGCAGCGCAGGGCGGGCCAGTGATGTGCTGGAGCTGGGCAAGAACATTCTTTCGGGCAACGCGCCGATGGACTTCAGCCAAGTGTTTTCCGAATACCGAGTCATTGGCCAGCACAAGGGTAATGACCAGCAGAGCGGGACGGCAGTCAGCGAGGTGTCGGGCACCGCCACCGACTTGGGTTTCAAACGCAAGCGGGTGACGGTGATCAGCGAAAGCGCCCAACTGACCTTCGAGCTGGCCCAGCAACGAGCGGACTGGGAAAGCGCCATCCGCTCCGGCCGCGCCCTGACCACCACCTACCGCGTGCAGGGCTGGCGCCAGGCCAATGGCGACTTGTGGCGCCACAACAGCCTGGTGCGGGTGATCGACCCGGTGCTCGGGTTCGACGGCGACATGCTGATTTCCAAGGTGAGTTATTCACTGTCCGCCCAAGGCTCGGTCACCACCTTGCAAGTCGCCCCGCCCCATACCTTCGACGCAAACCCGGTCAAGCCCAAGTCCTGAGCCCGGCAGCGCCCACCTGTGAGAGCAGGCTCGCTCCCACCCTGTTCCGAGGGCGACCACAAAATCCCCGTCCACCACAAATCCCCTGTGGGAGCGAGCCTGCTCGCGATGGCGGCGGCCCAGCCACCGATCACTTCGACTGACAGCCCGCCCCAACCCGATTTCCGAAGGAACCCCAATGAGCCTACTGACCCGCCTACTGGCGCGCGGCACTGTCGTGCTCGCCAATTCGGCTTCCAAACTGCAGTCGCTGCAGATGCGCCTCACCGCGGGCGAAGTGAACGACGACATGGAACACTTCGAACCCTACGGCTTCACCAGCAACCCGCTGGCCGGCGCCGAGGGCATCGCCACCTTCCTGGGCGGCGACCGTTCCCATGCCGTGGTACTGGTAGTCGCCGACCGCCGCTTTCGCCTCAAGGCCCTGGCCCCCGGCGAAGTGGCGATCTACACCGACGAGGGCGACAGGATTCACTTCAAGCGCGGCCGTGTCATCGACATTGACACCGCCACCCTGAACATCCGCGCCAGCAGCGCGGTGAACATCGACAGTCCTGTCATCAACCACACCGGCAAGATCATTTCCCAAGGCGACCAGATCGCCGGCGGCATCAGCCAGATCAAGCATGTGCATGTCGGCGTACAGCCCGGCACCGGCCAGACCGGCACGCCGGCGGGAGGTCAGTGATGTTCATCAGCCAGAACCTGCACGCCGCGTTGACCCGATCGGTACTGATCAGCCTGTTCACCTGGAGCCGCGCCGCTGACGACGATGCCGTCGATGACGAGGAACGTTTCGGCTGGTGGGGCGACACTTTTCCTACGGTCGCCGATGACCGCATCGGCTCGCGGCTGTGGCTGCTGCGCCGGGTCAAGCTGACCCGCCAGACCCAGCTCGACGCCGAGTTCTACGCCCGCGAAGCCCTGCAATGGCTGATCGACGACGGCCATTGCAGCGCCATCGACATCATCAGCGAACGCCTCGACGCCCAGCGCTTGAACCTGCGCACCATCCTGACCCTGGCCGATGGCCGGCGCCTGGACATCAATCCCGATAACAGTTGGCAGGTGACCTATGCCGTTTGAAACCCCTTCGCTGCCGGTGCTGATCAAACGCACCCAAAGCGACCTGGCCAGCGATTCGCTGCGCCAGTCCGATGCCCAAGTGTTGGCCCGTACCCTGGGCGGCGCAGCCTATGGCCTGTACGGCTACCTCGATTGGATCGCCGAGCAGATCCTGCCGGACAAGGCCGACGAATCCACCCTGGAGCGCATCGCCGCCCTACGGCTGAACCAGGCGCGCAAAGCCGCTCAGCCAGCCAGCGGCACCGTCAGTTTCACCGCAACCGCCGGGGCGGTGCTGGATGTCGACACGCTGCTGCAATCGGCCGATGGTCGCGCCTACAAAGTGACCACCGCCCGCACCACCAGCAACGGCCTCAACACCACCACCATCGCCGCGCTGGAGGCCGGCAGCCTGGGCAATGCCGATGCCGGCCTGGCGCTGACGCCGGTGCAACCGATCCTCGGCATCTCCGGCAGCTTCACCGTGCTGGCGCCGGGGCTGACCGGTGGCGTCGCCCGGGAAAGCCTCGAATCCCTGCGGGCGCGGGTGATTCGCTCCTACCGTATCATCCCCCATGGTGGCTCGGCCCAGGACTATGAAACCTGGGCTCTGGAATGTGCTGGCATCACCCGCGCCTGGTGTCGTGGCAGCTACCTGGGGCCCGGCACTGTCGGCCTGTTCGTCATGCGTGACGACGATCCGCAGCCGATTCCCAATGCCGAGCAACTGGAGGAGGTCCGGGCCTACATCGAGCCCCTGCGCCCGGTGACCGCCGAGGTGCATGTGCTGGCGCCGGTGCAGGTCCCGGTGACCTACAGGCTGCGTATCACCCCTGACACCAGCGCCGTACGCGCCGCCATCGAGGCCCAGTTGCGCGACCTGCACAACCGTGAAGCCGGCCTCGGCGAAACCCTGCTGTTGACTCACATCGCCGAAGCCATCAGCAGTGCCACTGGTGAAACCGACCACACGCTTACTGCGCCCGCCGCCGATGTGATTGCGGCGAGCAATCAGTTACTGACCTTCGGAGGCTGCGTATGGCTGGAATAAGAACCGCCGGGGAATACCAGGCCCAACTGCGCAGCCTGCTGCCCAGCGGGCCGGCGTGGGATCCGGAGCGCGTACCGGAACTGGACGAAGTGCTGCAAGGCATCGCCCAGGAATTGGCGCGCCTCGATGCGCGTGCGGGTGATTTGCTGCATGAAATGGATCCGGCGGGTGTGAGTGAGCTGGTGCCGGATTGGGAGCGGGTGATGAACCTGCCGGACCCCTGCCTGGGGGCCACGCCGCTGTATGACGATCGGAAGTTGGCGGTGCGTCGGCGGTTGTTGGCGGTCGGCAGCCAGGCTGCGGCTTACTTCGTCACCATCGCGCGCAGCCAGGGTTACCCCAACGCGAATGTGACCGAGCACCGGGCACCGCGCATGGGGCTTTCGCGGTTTGGTCAGACGCATTTCGGAACATGGCAAGTGCAATTCATGTGGACCCTCAATACTGGCGGACGCCTTTCGCTCGGGCGCTGTTTCGGCGCTAGCTACTGGGGCGAACGATTCGGCATGAATCCAGGGTCTGCGCTGGAGTGCCTGATTCATCGCAGTACGCCGGCACATACGAAAATTCATATTAATTATGACTAAGGAGTAGAGAATGGATTATCCAAAAAGTGTTCCCAGCGCTGGGTTGGCAAATGGGAAATTCGTAGACGAAGACCAAATAGCCGGAGCCCCCGGATCGCTGATCCCTGCTCAGTGGGGTAATGCCGTAACCGAAGAGTTTTTGAATGTCATTTCGTCCGCCGGCTTCTCCCCAGACGAGGACAATAATGCTCAGCTCCTAGCTGCGATCAACGCAAAAATCGCCGCTGCGGTCCCTTCTTCTCCACCGGACGCTTCGGCGACAGAGAAAGGGCTCGTAGAGCTCGCTAATGTTGCTGAAACTCAGGCCGGCAAAGATACCCAGCGCGCGATTACTCCTGCCGTTTTAAGAGTGGCGTATGGGCTCGGCGACTCGATCTTGGTGTCAGATTTAAATGATGCTACTACTGGCTATTTTTATGCTTCTCCAAACGCATCTAATAATCCAGGTAGCACTATTGTTTTTGGGGAGACTCGAGGAAGTAGTGGGTCGGTCACCAAAATACAGATTTGCATGGATGTTACAACTCGGATTGTCTATAAGCGGGCATACAGTGGCAGCTCATGGACTCCTTGGAGTTTCATTGTTGATTCAGGTGCTTTCGCCTCAGAAACAACCGTCGGTGTTGCCAAAGTTGCCACTCAATCATTAACAAATGCTGGAGTAGATGATGCAACCATCGTGACTCCAAAGAAGCTGCGCGCAGGGTTCAGTTCTCTTTTTGCTGCCAATGGTTATGTCGCGTTTCCGTCTTGGTTGGGGGGGCTAATCATCCAATGGGGTAGTGTAACTAGGACCGGAGTAGGGAGTATTTCTTACAACTTTCCGTTGACCTTTCCTAATGCAGTATTTCAAGCCGTGGTTAGCAACTTGGATGCTAACGGCGTAGCTGATACAGGCGTGCCTTCCTTGTCAACGACACAGATAACGATTAGCTACGACACTTCTTCTGCGGTCGCGGGTGTTCGTTACATTGCAATAGGTAATTGATCGGAGAATAAAATGGCTGGAAAATACGTAGTGGTAGATTCAAAAGGTCTGGTAGTCAAGCAACTAATCGATAATGTCCACCAGATACCCGATGGGGCTTTTAGGGTAACAGACGAACAATGGTTGGAAATCACCCAGCAGACAGGAGGGGGCTGGTTTCTTCAAACAGACGGGAGCTTCTCGCACGTCATAACCCCCCTGACAGGCGATGATATTGCCGCGTTAATCGCAAGCACTAGGTACGCCCATGAAACCGCGGGTACCAATGTCGAGGGTGTATCAATTGATACGAAGCGGGGCAGCCAAGCGCTTATAACTGGAGCAACGCTGTCGGCAATGATGGATAGCGAATATGTATGTGCTTGGAAGACAGCTGATGGAATGGTCAATTTGACTGCTTCAGAGTTAATCGGCATTGCGAATGCGGTACGCGCTCACGTGCAGGCATGCTTCGATCGCGAGGGTGAGTTACTTGTCGCACTGGCTGATAAAAGCTTTACGCACAGCATGCTTGAGGAGGGATGGCCCGTTTAGCGGGGCGCCAGCTCGACAGTTATCACGATTTCGCAGATAACGGTGGTGAAGAGGCATTGTTTTTTGTTCTTTGGCGCGCCGTTATTGATCTTTTAGTATTTTATTAGGTGGGAATACTGATGTTGGCTGGCATAAGATGTAGGCATTATTAGTGGGTGTCAGTTATTGGATGGTGGTAGATAGTGATGAGTGTGGAGCTTGTCGGTGGCTGGATTACTCACTATCGAAGTTATTGGCTGAATTCAAAGATGCTCAGCTGACGAGCGTGCTTTGTTTCGTCTGGAGAAAGTTATGGCTGTTTTCGAGAGTGACCGCGACATCCTCGCCGGTACTTTGTGGGCAGAAGCAAGGGGGGAAGGCCAGGTCGGACAGATTGCCGTGGCCTGGGCTATTCGCAATAGGGTGGAAGATGAAAAAGCTAAGTCTTGGTGGGGAGAAGGCTATGCTGGCGTTTGCCTGAAGCCATACCAATTCAGTTGTTGGAACAAAAACGACCCGAACTATCCGTTCCTGATTGGTGTCAAGCCGATCCCTCCGAGGCAATTTGCCCAAGCTCTGCGGGTGGCTGAGCTGGTGATCGTTGGCAGGGAGCCTGACCTCACGAGAGGCGCGACCCACTATTACGCAACAACTATGGCGAAGCCTCCAGTATGGGCAGCCAAGGCAACGCGGACTCTACGCCTGGGTAGTCACATATTCTTCAAGGATGTGCCATGAGTTTCTTGAACCTTAAGGTTTGGCCTATAGGTGGGCTTATTATCGTGTTACTAGTTGTGGGCGCGACATGGACAGTTCAGGGTTGGCGTTACGAGAAACGCCTGGCTGAGCAAATCGGCCTTCATCAGTCTGACCTGAATAAGATCAGCAGCGTGGCCGTGACCCAGTTACAGGCGGAGCAGAGCAAACGCCTCGTCCTGGAACAACAACTCTCCACCAGCGAACAAACCCACTACCGAGCCCTGATCGATGCCCAACATGACCAGGATCGCCTGCGCGATCGCCTTGCTACTGCCGATGTCCGGCTGTCAGTCCTCCTCGATGCCAGCGACGCCCCCGCCGGTTGTGCGGTGCCTGCCGCCGCCAGCACCAGCGGCATGGATCATGGTCCCCTACGCGCCCGACTTGACCCGGCGCATGCTCAACGAATTATCGCCATCACCGACGAAGGCGACCGCGGATTGATCGCCTTGCAGGCCTGCCAGGCCTACGTCAAGGCGTTGGGTCAGTAGTCCGGTGAGCCTTGCAAGCTGCGAATGCTCGTGTACGGTAGGCCCCAATTGCGTCGAATCAGGAGAGCATCATGGATGACATCACCGAACTGGCGGCTGAGCTGGGCAGGCGCCTGCAATTGCTCAATGCCCATGTGACCACGGCCGAATCCTGTACCGGTGGCGGGATTGCCGAGGCGATCACCCGGATTCCGGGGAGTTCGGCTTGGTTCGAGGCGGGTTATGTGACCTATTCCAATCGCCAGAAAACCCAGCAACTGAATGTGCCGGACGAGCTGTTCGAAAAGGTCGGGGCGGTCAGTCGTGAGGTGGTCGAGGCCATGGCGCGGGGTGCCCAGCGGAAAAGCCTGGCGCGGTTTGCCGTGGCGGTCAGCGGCGTGGCCGGGCCGGACGGTGGCTCGCCGAGCAAGCCGGTGGGCACCGTGTGGCTGGCCTGGGGCGTCGGTGACAGGGTCGTCAGTGAGCAGCGATTCTTTCC
This sequence comes from Pseudomonas corrugata, assembly GCF_001269905.1. Classification (GTDB taxonomy): domain Bacteria; phylum Pseudomonadota; class Gammaproteobacteria; order Pseudomonadales; family Pseudomonadaceae; genus Aquipseudomonas; species Aquipseudomonas corrugata. The sequence continues at coordinate 403,758 of NZ_LHVK01000009.1, forward strand.
GGGCAGCCGTGACGAGGTCCGCCGACAGACGGTGAAGGCCGCGCTAGAGGGGCTGCTGCAACATGCCGCCGTAGAAATCTCAAATCAGGGGTAGGCGATCCTGAATCGCTGTGGAATAATACTGGCTACTTATACAGGTGTTGGCCGCCAGGCCTTATTGATTACGTGAGGACTTTAATGGACGACAACAAGAAGAAAGCCTTGGCTGCGGCCTTGGGTCAGATCGAACGTCAATTCGGCAAGGGTGCCGTAATGCGTATGGGCGATCAGGACCGTCAGGCTATTCCTTCCATCTCCACCGGCTCCCTGGGCCTGGACATTGCGCTCGGCATCGGCGGCTTGCCAAAAGGTCGTATCGTTGAAATCTACGGTCCTGAATCCTCCGGTAAAACCACACTGACCCTGTCCGTGATCGCCCAGGCCCAGAAAGCCGGTGCGACCTGCGCCTTCGTCGACGCCGAACACGCCCTGGACCCTGAGTACGCCGGCAAGCTGGGCGTCAACGTCGACGACCTGCTGGTGTCCCAGCCGGACACCGGCGAGCAGGCCCTGGAAATCACCGACATGCTGGTGCGTTCCAACGCGGTTGACGTGATCATCGTCGACTCCGTGGCGGCATTGGTACCCAAGGCTGAAATCGAAGGTGAAATGGGCGACATGCACGTGGGTCTCCAGGCTCGCCTGATGTCCCAGGCCCTGCGCAAGATCACCGGTAACATCAAGAACGCCAACTGCCTGGTGATCTTCATCAACCAGATCCGCATGAAGATCGGCGTGATGTTCGGCAGCCCGGAAACCACCACCGGTGGTAACGCGCTGAAGTTCTACGCCTCGGTTCGCCTGGACATCCGCCGTACCGGCGCGGTGAAGGAAGGCGACGAGGTGGTCGGCAGCGAAACCCGCGTCAAGGTCGTGAAGAACAAGGTCGCTTCGCCGTTCCGTCAGGCCGAGTTCCAGATTCTCTACGGCAAGGGCATCTACCTCAATGGCGAGATGATCGACCTGGGTGTGTTGCACGGTTTCGTCGAGAAGTCCGGCGCCTGGTATGCCTACAACGGTACCAAGATCGGTCAGGGCAAAGCCAACTCGGCCAAGTTCCTGGCGGATAACCCGGAGGTTGCCGCAGCGCTCGAGAAGCAACTGCGTGACAAGCTGCTGAGCCCGGTTGCCGACGTCAAGGCAGTGGCCAGCCGCGAAACCGCTGACGACATGGCCGACGCTGATATCTGATCGATTCGATGACCGTGGTACTCGATACTCTCGTCGCGGTGCGGCGAACCGCGATGGACCTGCTTGCCAGACGCGAGCACGGTCGAGTCGAGCTGACGCGAAAACTGCGTCAGCGCGGCGCTCCTGATGACTTGATCGAAACGGCCCTCGACCGCTTGACGGAAGAGGGCCTGTTATCGGAAAGCCGATATCTCGAAAGTTTTGTCTCTTATCGCGCCCGCTCCGGCTACGGTCCGTTACGAATTCGTGAGGAGCTCGGCCAGCGCGGTTTGCAACGTACGGATATCGAACAGGCCTTGCGTGAGAGCGGGATCGATTGGCAGGATCAGTTAACGGATACCTGGCGTCGAAAGTTCTCCGGGCATTTGCCCATTGATGCGCGAGAACGGGCCAAGCAAGGGCGTTTCCTGGCGTATAGAGGCTATTCCATGGAAATGATCAACCGCTTGTTCAGCGGTCGTGGACTGGATGATTGAGTAAAACGGCCCGCTATTTCGATAGCGGGCCGTTTTATTATGGGTTCAGGTTACCTTGATGGGTTCCCATGTCAGAGGGTGCGCCTTGGAGGAGGGTTCCGCCCAGTTTTCTGGCAGGTTGATATAGTCCACCAATTCTCTTAATCGGCCTTGGTTGCGCGCATTGAAGTTGAACGCCAGTCGCGTCAAATGGCTGAACGAGGCCTCGTCCTGTTCTTCGCCACTGTAGCCTTGTTGATAAAAACAGTCGTTCAGGCACAGGTCGGCGAACTCAATCTGTATTTGGGCCATGGCCTGTTCGCTGAGTTTATGGTTCATGCGGATCACGAACTGATGCTTGAGCCAGCGGCTGGAGTGGAAGTTGCGGTAGAACTGGTTGATTTCTTCCACTGCGTCTTCAGCGCTGTGCACCAGCCGCATCAGTTTCATGTCGGTGGGCAGGATGTAGCGGTTTTCTTCCAGTTGCTCGTGGATGAAGTCCAGGGCGCTCTGCCAGAACCTGCCCCCTTGTGCGTCCAGCAGCACTACCGGCACCAGGGGGCTTTTACCCGTCTGCACCAGCGTCAGGACCTCCAGGGCTTCATCCAGGGTGCCGAAGCCGCCCGGACAGAGCACCAGGGCGTCTGCCTCCTTGACGAAGAACAGTTTGCGCGTGAAGAAAAAGTGGAACGGCAGCAGGTTCGGCGTGCCTTCGACCGTCGGGTTTGCGTGCTGCTCGAAAGGCAGGATGATGTTGAATCCCAGGCTGTGTTCCCGGCCAGCGCCTTCATGAGCAGCGGCCATGATGCCGCCGCCGGCTCCGGTGATGACCATCATGTCCGAGCGGGCCAGCGCCGCCCCCAGTTCCCGGGCCAAGCCGTACAGTGGATGTTCGATGGGTGTTCGGGCCGAGCCGAAGACGGTGACTTTGCGTCGGCCCTTGAATTGTTCAAGCGTGCGAAATGCATGTTCCAGCTCTCGCAGTGCCTGCAGGGTGATCTTGGCATTCCAGCGGTTGTGATCTTCCTGGGCCATGCGCAGCACGATCAGGATCATGTCGCGGTAGATGGGAAGGTTCGGGCTGTCGGGTGATACAAGGTTGAGTTGCTCTTCGACCTTGCGGGTGAGGTCGTGGCCGTGGTTCTCAAAATGACGACTGAGCTGGTCATTCGGTTTATAAGGCATTCAGCTACTCCTTCTTACTTCTGAATCCTAGACCCTCGCGTTGATCTTCGCTGCCTTGATCATGGCCCTCAAAAGTGACAGTTGGCAACAAGCAACGAATGACCACACCGCTCGTCAGAATACTGGCCGGGTATGTGCCGCTCTGATTTACTGATAACAGGCGTGCCATGCAATTCGATGCCCACGGTTGGGCCACGAGATGGATTGAGATAGATCGGGCAAGGAGGCGGGAAAGATGACCAGGGTAACTCTGGAACTCGACAGGCAGCTGTATCTGGCGCTGTTGGAAGCGGCTCAGGCCAATCGGGTCAGTCTTGAGGAAGAATGTTGCCGCCGTCTGGAAGGCCGGGCTTGGCGCTCGCGCTATTTACAGGCACTGGTGGCGGAGCTGCGCGCCGATGATGAGCAGCGGCGCGACAGTGGCCTGTGTGGCTGATCCATGAGTCAGATTGATCGGACAGGCCGCTGGCTTGGGTTGATTATTTCCTGGTCTTGGCCGGTTTCGGGCAATCCGATTCCTTGAAGCGTTCGGTGGCGACCGGGCGATTGGTCTTAACCTCGGTGAACTCGTAGCGCATGGTTGCGCCCTTGGCCATCAATTTGCGGAAACCCAGGTTGGTACAGACTCTGGCACCCAACTGGAAATACACAGCCTTGGGATCAGCGCGCATTTGCTGGGCATGGCTGCTCTGCACGCTGAGGTGGTTGATCAACTCGGTGCCTTCGACGGTATAGCCTTGGTCGAGAATGTCTTCGTTGATTGCCCGCGGAGTGCCAACGCTGCTTTGTGCGGCGACGTTCTGCAGCATCTTGTTCAGTTCGAGTTCTTTCAACGAAGCAGCCTGAGCGCTGAAGGACGTAGCCAGCAGAACGGCAACGGTAGGGACGATAAGGCGCAGCATGAAACTCTCCTGGTTCAGTGACGGCTATTTCGACCGGTCACGTGACTGTGCGTTCAGTGGCGGCGAATTATAGGGGAGGCCGGGTGGGACGGTACAGGTTTGCGCGCTCTGGTAGACTGCCGGCCATTATTGCCCTGCCGAGTGTTGTTTGTGTCGAGTTCTTTTGTTCGTCGGCGTTGCCCACGATGAATCATGCCCCTAACGCCGTAGCCCGCCTGCGCGACCAGCGCATCGATGAAGGCATCAAACCGCTGCAGGCCCGTGGCTGGCGCGCTCCTCGATGCAGCGCCTGCCGGGTGATCGAGAGCCACTGCCTGTGCGCCTGGCGTCCGAGCGTCGAAACCCGTTCCGGGGTCTGCCTGATCATGACCAACAAGGAAGTGTTCAAACCGAGCAACACCGGCTGGCTGATCGCCGATGTGGTGCGTGACAATCATGCCTTCATCTGGTCGCGCACCGAAGTCGACAAGCAACTGCTGGCGCTGCTCGACGACCCGCAATGGCAACCCTACCTGGTATTTCCCGGCGAATACGTCGAGCCATCGCGCGTCACCCAGACGGTGGATCTCGATCACTCCAGACGCCCACTGTTTATTCTGCTGGATGCAACCTGGACGGAGGCACGCAAGATCTTCCGCAAGAGTCCGTATTTCGACCGCTTGCCGATCCTCAGCCTGCAGCCCGACAAGCTGTCGCGTTACCGTTTGCGTCGTTCGACCCGCAGCGAGCATCTGTGTACCGCCGAAGTGGCTGCGCTGTGTCTTGAACTGGCCGGGGACAACGACGCCGCGTCTGCCCTGGATGCTTATTTCGATGTGTTCAGCCAGCATTACCTGGGTGCAAAACGGCAGCAGGAGATGGATGTGTCGACGCCGGCTCACGCTGAGCTGCAACCCTTCATCCGCGCGTGCCAAGCAGTATCGGCCCAATAGTGGCGCATACTCAGGACAGTGATGGCCGTGCTGCTTGACCACCCCGGCTTCGCTGGGCATGCTTGGCGCCGACCAGGGAGCGGCCGAAGTTCGAAACGCTGCGCGGTGTCTTGAGTTGTTTTGGCGAGGCGCGATTGCATCGGGTCTCCCATAAAAACAGGATCATTTGAAAAATGGCCACATACGAAATCCTGATCGCCGATGACCATCCGCTCTTTCGCAGCGCGTTGCATCAGGCAGTGACCTTGGGCCTCGGCCCGGCTGTCCGGCTGACGGAGGTGGCCAGTATTGCGGAACTGGAGGCCCGGTTGACCGAAAAGGCCGACTGGGACCTGGTCCTGCTGGATCTGAATATGCCTGGCGCGTACGGTTTTTCCGGGCTGGTGCTGTTGCGGGGGCAGTATCCGCAGATACCCGTGGTGATGGTGTCCGCCCAGGAAGAGGCTTCGGTGATGGTCAAGGCCCGGGAGTTCGGTGCCAGTGGGTTCATACCCAAGTCGAGTTCCCTGGAGATGATCCAGCAGGCCGTGAAGAAAGTCCTGGACGGCGATGCCGCCTGGCCACCCCAGGCGTTCGAAGTGGTGAGCGTGTCCGAGGAGGCCAAGGCGGCCAGCGAAGGCCTTGCCAGTCTCACGCCACAGCAGTTCCGAGTGCTGACCATGGTCTGCGAAGGTCTGTTGAACAAGCAGATTGCCTATGAACTTAACGTGTCGGAGGCCACCATCAAGGCCCATGTGACGGCGATTTTCCGTAAGTTGAATGTGCGTACCCGGACCCAGGCGGCCTTGTTGCTGCAACAACTTGAGTCAATTTCACCGCAGTCATAGCGTATTTATTCACGCTTTTTTGACTAGTGTTGAATTAGCTTCCCCACTTCTTTCAATCAGTTGCCCATCCTATGTCTCCTTTTAAAGGCCAAACCGGCCTGAAACGCATCCTGAATGCTTCCGGCTACTCTCTGGACGGCCTGCGCGCTGCCTTCACCGGTGAAGCTGCATTCCGTCAACTGGTGCTGCTCAACGTCATCCTCATTCCGCTGTCGTTTTTCCTGAACGTCAGCCGTGTCGAGCAGGCGATGCTGATTGCGGTCTGCCTGCTGGCATTGATCGTGGAGTTGTTGAACTCGGCAGTGGAGGCGGCCATCGACCGCATTTCCCTGGAACTGCACCCCTTGTCGAAAAACGCCAAGGACATGGGCAGCGCCGCCCAGCTTGTCGCCTTGACCATGATTGCCCTGGTGTGGGGGCTGGTGCTTCTTTAAATCAGGCAATGGCCGGCAGCACGATTTCGTCGCTGCGCTGCGCCCCGGCGGTGAATGCCCGACACAGCTCGAGGAATTCGCGCATCGCCGAGGTCTGGTACTTCTGCTTGTGCCAGATGAAATAGAATTGCCGCGCCAGATCCATGTCCGGTGTCTCCACCGGCACCAGGCTGCCGCGCCGGAATGCATCGCGCAACGCAAGGCGTGAGATGCAGCCAATCCCCAAACCGGACTCCACGGCGCGCTTGATGGCTTCGGTGTGTTCCAGCTCCAGGCGGATGTTCAGGGCGCTACGATGGTGGCGCATGGCTTGGTCGAACGTCAGGCGGGTGCCGGAACCCTGTTCCCGCAGGATCCATGCCTCATGGGTCAGCTCCTCCATGGTCGCCTGACCGCGCTTGGCCAGCGGATGCTGGGGGGCGCAGAACACCACCAGTTCGTCCTCGACCCAGCTCTGTACTTCGATGTCCGGGTGGCTGCAATCGCCCTCGATTAGACCCAGATCAATTTCATAGTGGGCAACCTGGTGCACGATATTGGCAGTGTTCTGCACGTGCAGCTTCACCTGGCTTTCCGGATGGCGCTGCATGAAACCGCCGATCAGCAGGGTCGCCAGGTAATTGCCGATGGTCAGGGTCGCACCGACCGCCAGTGAGCCGAAGCCGGACTTGCCGTTGAGCAGGTCTTCGATCTCCTTGGCCTGGTCCAACAGCGCCACGGCCTGGGGCAGCAGCTGTTTACCCAAGGCATTGAGGCTCAGGCGCTTGCCGGCGCGGTCGAACAACTGGCAGCTGGATTGTCGTTCCAGTTCGGTAATGGAGGTGCTGGCGGCCGATTGCGACAGACTGAGCTGGCCCGCAGCACGGGAGACGCTCTCTTGCTGGGCGACGGCGACGAAGACCTGGAGTTGACGTAGAGTAAATCGCATATCGATATAACCGATAACCCTTATCTTAATAATTCAGTTAACAGATATTGTCGTCGCCATTAGAATGCGATGCAAATGCGCATATAACGACGCAGGCAATATTCCCAGGAGTCCCACGTACATGAGCAACATGAACCACGAGCGTGTCCTCAGTGTTCATCACTGGAACGACACTCTGTTCAGCTTCAAGTGCACCCGCGATCCGGGCCTGCGCTTCGAGAACGGTCAGTTCGTGATGATCGGCCTGCAACAGCCCAATGGCCGCCCGCTCATGCGCGCTTACTCGATTGCCAGCCCGAACTGGGAAGAGCATCTGGAGTTCTTCAGCATCAAGGTGCCTGATGGCCCGCTGACTTCCCAGCTGCAGCATCTGAAGGAAGGCGACGAGATCATCATCAGCAAGAAACCCACCGGCACCCTGGTGCTGGATGATCTCAAGCCCGGCAAGCATTTGTACCTGCTCAGCACCGGTACTGGCCTGGCGCCGTTCATGAGCGTCATCCAGGATCCGGAAACCTACGAGCGTTTCGAAAAAGTGATCCTGTGCCACGGCGTGCGTTACGTCAATGAAGTCGCCTATCGCGAATTCATCACCGAGCACCTGCCGCAGAACGAATTCTTCGGCGAAGCGCTGCGTGAGAAGCTGATCTACTACCCGACCGTGACCCGCGAGCCGTTCGAGAACGAAGGCCGCCTGACTGACCTGATGCGCAGCGGCAAGCTGTTCCGCGATATCGGTCTGCCACCGATCAACCCGCAGGACGATCGCGCCATGTTGTGCGGCAGCCCGAGCATGCTGGATGAAACCAGCGAAGTGCTCAACAGCTTCGGCCTGACCGTTTCTCCGCGTATGCGCGAGCCGGGTGACTACCTGATCGAGCGGGCGTTTGTAGAGAAGTAACCTGTAGGATTTGGTGGCTGACAGGCCGTCATCGCGAGCAGGGTTCTGTGTTGATTCATATCTCAAGAACAACCCTGGACCCTCTGTGGGAGCGAGCCTGCTCGCGATGAAAGCGACTCGGTACAACTGAAAGCACCAAAAAAGCCCGCGTTGCCTGATGAAGGCAACGCGGGCTTTTTCGTTTCTGGTGGTCATGGCCGGGCTGGAACGACCTCCAGCACCCGGATCGACCCCGGTTGTGGGTAATGCCAACGGACATCCACATCCCAGAACTGCGCGCCATACTCCCGTTCTGCTGCAGGAGTCTGGTACGCCGGGCGTGGATCTTGAGCCAGGCATTGTTCGATCAGCTCCACCAAGGGCTCCTCCAGGCGCATGGCGTGGTCTCGCGCCTGAAGCAGCGCTGAGTCTGTCCATTGCACTGCAATCAACTCAGGCGCCGTGCTGGCGATGTCGTTGGTCGCCGAGCCGACGATGTCGGCGTAGGGCACGTAGGGCTTGATGTCCAGCACTGGTGTGCCGTCCAGTAGATCGATGCCCGAGATCCACAGCCGGCCGGCTTCGACCCGTTCCAGCTTGACCACGGACTGGCCGATGCCATTGGGGCGATGGGTGGCGCGGGTGGCAAACACCCCCATGGACTTGTTGCCGCCCAGGCGCGGTGGGCGCACCTTCAAGCGCGGCTTGTCTTCCAGGGCCTGGTGGAACAGGAACAACAGCCAGACGTGACTGACTTGTTCCAGACCCTGCACCGCATCACTCTGGTCGAACGGCGCCACCAGCTCCAGAACACCCCGTGCGGCCGGGGCCAGTTGGGGTTGGCGGGGGATGGCGAACTTCTCCTTGAAGCAGGAGCGGACGAAGCCGATGGGGGACACAGTGTAGGTCATGGGTCGGAATCAGCCGCGAACGCGCAGCGTCAGCCCTTTGAGGAAATTGCGCAGCAACTGGTCGCCACACGGACGGTAGTTGGTGTGGCCGAACTTGCGAAACAGGGCGCTCAGCTCCGGCTTGGATACCGGGAACTCGGCGGCCTTGAGGATCGCGTGCAGGTCGTCCTCCTTCAACTCGAAAGCCACCCTCAGCTTCTTGAGGATGATGTTGTTGGTCACCGGTACCTCGATGGGCTGTGGCGGGCGACTTTCGTCCTTGCCACGCTTGAAGATCACCAGGCCATCGAGAAAGTGCGCCATGACCTCGTCGGGACAGAATACAAAGCCTTCTTCTTCGTCTTTCTTGAGGTAGCCCACCAGGTCCGCGAGGGACACATCCAGACCGCCCAGCTTGATGATCTCGATGACTTTCTTGTCGCTGATGTCGAGCATGTAGCGAACGCTGCGCAGTACGTCGTTGTGAATCATGTATGCAATCCTGATCGATCGGCAGTGGGCGCCCCAGCCGGCTGTGGCGCCGAAAAAATTAGAATTTCTCTTTGGCGGACAGGTAGCGCCACTGGCCCAGCGGTACCTTGCCAATGGACACGCCGCCGATGCGGATACGGCGAATGGCGACCACCTTGAGGCCGACGGCCTGGCAGAGCAGGGCCAGGATGCCCGGTTGCGGGTTCTTCATGGCGAAGCGCAGGCGGTTCTCGTTCTGCCAACTGGCCTTTACCGCCGGCAATTCCTTGCCTTTGTAGGTCAGGCCATGGTTCAGGCGATTCAGCCCATGGGCGACCATCTCGCCTTCGACTTCCACCACATATTCCTGCTCGATCTTGGCGGCGTCGGCGGTGAGCTTGCGCAGGATCTTCCAGTCCTGGGTGAACACCAGCAGTCCGCTGGCGTTGGCCTGCAGGTCGGCGCTGGCGGTCAGGCGCAGGAAATGCCCCTTGAGCGGGCGTTTACCGAAACGGTGTTCTTCGCTCAGCGTCTCTGGCCGAAGGGTTGCCATTGCCGCGTCGGTTTCCATGCCGGCCGGGACGTTCAACAGGATCGTCACCGGCTCCGGTGCGGTGGCCTTGGCCTCGGGGTCAAGCTCGACGCGTTGGGCGTCGACTTTGAATTGCGGCTCGTCGACGACTTCACCGTCCACGGTGACCCAGCCACCCTCGATGAACAGTTCAGCCTCCCGACGGGAACAGCCGATAAGTTCGATGAGACGTTTGGAGAGGCGAATCGGGTCAGTCATGACAGGGCCGTAACAAAAAGAGGGGGGACATTGTACCTGCCTGGCGCCGGTTAATCGCGTGTCCATTTGTCTCGTCTACCCGCGTCGGGCCTTCAGGTCGGGCTGCCTGTAGCGCATGTGCAGCAACGGGTAAGGCTGGTTCATGCCGTCCCGTGCCGAACGGCCGACCACTTCGAAGCCTTGCTTGAGATAGAAGCCCAGGGCTTGCGGGTTCTGTTCGTTGACGTCCAGTTGATCGGCATTCAAGTGGTCCATGGCATAGCGCAGTAATTGCTTGCCCAAACCTTGGCCGCGGTGTTGCGGGTCGATGAACAGCATCTCGACCTTGCCGGCCGCGACACCGGCGAAACCGGTGATGCGCTGGCGGGTGTCCCGCGTGCAGATCAACATCACGGCATCCAGGTAACGGGTGAGCACCAGGTTTTTCAGCAGCTCGATGTAGCTGTCCGGCAGAAAGTCATGGGTAGCCCGTACCGACGCCTCCCAGACCTGGGTCAGTTCCTGGTAATCGCTGGATTTCGGTGTGTGGATGACCGAATGCTGGCGCATGCCCGCCTGTTCCTTGTGCTGGATGTCCTGGGTTTATCCATACGATAGCCGTAAAAAAGCCCCGCATCTTGTCGCAAGGGCGGGGCTTGTCAATTTTTGCCTGAATATGAGAACCCTGTGGGAGCCGAGCTTGCTCGCGATAGCGTCGGATCAGCTGGTCTCTCATTCGGCTGACACACCGCTATCGCGAGCAAGCTCGGCTCCCACAGGTTCCTCATAGGCTCCCACGGGTAAAGCGGTGGTCCGTTAAACCAGTCAGATCAGTTGATCTGTTCAGCCCACAAATCATACTCATCGGCATCGGTCACCTTGCACCAGACCTTGTCGCCCGGCTTGAGGTTGCTGCCGTTGTCGATGAAGACGTTGCCATCGATTTCCGGAGCATCGAAGAAGCAACGACCGACGGCGCCTTGCTCGTCCACCTCATCCACCAGCACTTCGATTTCACGGCCGATGCGCATTTGCAGGCGCGCCGAGCTGATGGCCTGCTGGTGAGCCATGAAGCGCTCCCAACGGTCCTGCTTGATGTCGTCCGGTACCACGTCCAGGTCCAGGTCGTTGGCGGGTGCGCCGTCGACCGGCGAATACTGGAAGCAGCCGACGCGGTCGAGCTGGGCTTCGGTCAGCCAGTCCAGCAGGTACTGGAAGTCTTCTTCGGTTTCGCCGGGGAAACCGACGATGAAGGTCGAGCGGATGATCAGGTCCGGGCAGATTTCGCGCCAGTTCTTGATGCGCGCCAGGGTCTTGTCTTCGAACGCCGGGCGTTTCATGGCCTTGAGGACTTTCGGGCTGGCGTGCTGGAACGGGATGTCCAGGTACGGCAGGATCTTGCCGGCGGCCATCAGTGGGATCAGTTCATCCACATGCGGGTATGGGTAGACGTAATGCAGGCGGACCCAGACGCCGAGGGTGCCGAGGGCTTCGCACAGTTCGGTCATGCGGGTCTTCACCGGCGCGCCATTCCAGAAACCGGTGCGATATTTCACGTCGACGCCGTAGGCGCTGGTGTCCTGGGAGATCACCAGCAGCTCCTTGACACCGGCCTTGACCAGGCGCTGGGCTTCGTCGAGCACATCGCCCACCGGGCGGCTCACCAGCTTGCCGCGCATCGACGGGATGATGCAGAAGCTGCAGCTGTGGTTGCAGCCTTCGGAAATCTTCAGGTAGGCGTAGTGGCGCGGGGTCAGCTTGATGCCTTGTGGCGGCACCAGGTCGATCAGCGGGTTGTGGTCCTGTTTCGGTGGCACCACCTCGTGCACGGCGTTGACCACTTGCTCGTACTGCTGCGGACCGGTCACGGCCAGCACGCTTGGGTGCACGTCGCGGATGTTGCCTTCTTCCACGCCCATGCAGCCGGTGACGATGACCTTGCCGTTTTCCTTGATGGCTTCACCGATCACTTCCAGGGATTCGGCCTTGGCCGAGTCGATGAAGCCACAGGTATTGACCACTACCACGTCGGCGTCCTGGTACGTGGACACGACGTCATAACCTTCCATGCGCAACTGGGTCAGGATGCGCTCGGAGTCGACCAGAGCCTTCGGGCAACCCAGGGATACGAAGCCGACCTTGGGATTGGCTGGCGTAGTAGTGGTGGACATGTCTAACCTCGGTGTAGGGGGATCGTCTCTTGCGGAGACAGGGCGCCTGGCGCGCCTCTGATCAAAAAGTGCGCAATTCTAGCGATGGGCGAGGCACTTGACCAGCTTTATACGGGGAAAAGCGACGAGTGCTGCGCTATGCTTCGCCCCTTTGCGCTTTACCGGCCATTACAGTCAACTAAACACCTGTAACGGCATGTAAAACAGCGCATGCTGCGTAACGAGGCATAAGACTTCGTTGAACAAGAAGACAGATCTGGGAATCAGGAGTGCTGGATGGGTCATGCAAGTAGTCAGGCGGCAGGTGCCGAGCATTCGGCATCGAAGTCGCTGAGCATGCTGGTGGCGGCGGTCGGGGTGGTTTACGGCGACATCGGCACCAGCCCGCTGTATACCCTTAAAGAAGTGTTCACCGGTGGCTACGGCGTGGCGGTCAACCATGACGGGGTGCTGGGCATCCTGTCCTTGATCTTCTGGTCGTTGATCTGGGTGGTGTCGATCAAGTACATGATGTTCGTTCTGCGCGCCGATAACCAGGGCGAGGGCGGGATCATGGCGCTCACCGCCCTGGCGCGAAGGGCGGCGGGTGACCGGGCGCGGCTGCGCACGTTCCTGGTAACCTGCGGCTTGATCGGCGCGGCGCTGTTCTATGGCGACAGCATGATCACCCCGGCGATCTCCGTACTGTCGGCGATCGAAGGTCTGAATCTGGCGTTCGAAGGCATTGATCACTGGGTGGTGCCGTTGTCGCTGGTGGTGCTGGTGGGGCTGTTTCTGATCCAGCGGCACGGCACGGCACGGATCGGCATCCTGTTCGGCCCGATCATGGTGACCTGGTTCTTGGTGCTCGGTGCGCTCGGTATCTATGGCATCAGCCGGCAACCAGAGGTATTGCTGGCCGTTAACCCCGCCTGGACCGTGCGTTTCTTCGTGGTCCATCCGGGCATGGGCGTGGCGATCCTCGGCGCGGTGGTGCTGGCGCTGACCGGTGCCGAAGCGCTGTACGCCGACATGGGCCACTTCGGGCGCAAACCGATGGCCCGTGCCTGGTTCCTCCTGGTGCTGCCGGGGCTGATGCTCAACTATTTTGGCCAGGGTGCTCTGATGCTGGGGGACCCGGAAGCGGCACGCAACCCGTTCTATCTGTTGGCGCCAAGCTGGGCGCTGCTGCCATTGGTGGGCCTGGCGACCGTGGCCACGGTGATCGCTTCGCAAGCGGTGATTTCCGGCGCGTTTTCCCTGACCCGCCAGGCGATCCAGCTGGGCTATATCCCGCGTATGTACATCCAGCACACCTCCAGCGCCGAACAGGGCCAGATCTACATCGGCGCGGTGAACTGGTCGTTGATGGTCGGCGTGGTGCTGCTGGTGCTGGGGTTCGAATCCTCCGGTGCGTTGGCTTCGGCCTACGGCGTGGCGGTGACCGGTACCATGCTGCTGACCACCGTCCTGGTGTCGGCCGTGATGCTGCTGTTGTGGAAATGGCCGCCGCTGCTGGCGGTACCGGTGCTGCTCGGTTTCCTGCTGGTGGATGGCTTGTACTTCGCCGCCAACGTGCCGAAGATCATCCAGGGCGGCGCATTTCCAGTCATCGCCGGTATCGCTTTGTTCGTGTTGATGACCACCTGGAAACGTGGCAAGCAGTTGCTGATGGAGCGTCTCGACGAAGGCGCCTTGCCGCTGCCGATCTTCATCAGCAGCATCCGCGTGCAGCCACCCCATCGGGTGCAAGGCACCGCCGTGTTCCTGACCGCGCGTTCCGACGCCGTGCCTCACGCGCTGTTGCATAACCTGTTGCACAATCAGGTGCTGCACGAGCAAGTGGTCCTGTTGACGGTGGTGTACGAAGACATCCCGCGGGTTCCGCCGCAGCGGCGCTTCGAGGTCGATTCCTATGGCGAAGGCTTCTTCCGGGTGATCCTGCATTTCGGCTTCACCGACGAGCCGGACGTGCCCCAGGCCCTCAAGCTTTGTCATCTGGATGACCTGGATTTCAGCCCGATGCGCACGACCTACTTCCTCAGCCGCGAAACGGTCATTGCGTCCAAGCTCGAGGGCATGGCCCGCTGGCGCGAATTGCTGTTTGCCTTCCTGCTGAAGAATGCCAACGGCAACCTGCGCTTTTTCAACCTGCCGGTGAACCGGGTGATCGAGTTGGGGACGCAGGTCGAGATATAGCGTCCACACAACCTGTTCAGCGCCCAGGAGCGCAGTGCGTCCCTGGCCGAGTGTGGGAACCAGGAGCCCCGTTGCCTTGCGGCAGCGGGGCTTTTTTAGCGGCATCTTCTGCCCCGGTATTCCGTGACAACACGCCGTGCGCGGCTTTGGAAGGTTTGACAGCTGCTCGCTTACTGTAGGAGGTTTACCCGCCCGCAGATCAAGAGGTATCTGCCGGCGGCCAAGGATTTGGCTGCCGTCACCATCAAACAAGGGATTGTCTATGCAGGGTTCAACTACCGTTGCTCAACAGGTGGGCGGTCAGGGCGTGCATGAGCATCAGCCCGTCTCGCCCCGGAACATTGCCCAACAGATTCTCGAATGCCTGTTTCGCCGTCGTAGCCTCGCCCCTGGGGAAAGCGACGAACTTTCTTTGCAGGTGCTGGAGCCCCATCTGGCGAAAGTCATGCGGGCGGTCGAGAGCGGTCGCAAAGTTGAAATGGTCTTGCCGGCCTTTCCCGGAAAATCCCCCAGCCGCAAGAAGACCCTGAGTCACTTGCCTGACCTGGCTGAATACCATGCCATCGACGAGCTCCATCGCTTGTGTGCAGAAATCCAGGCGATCTATGCGCCGGGCGCACTGATCCACATCTGCTCCGATGGCTATGTGTTTGCCGATCTGGTGCGTGTTCCCGATGCGGACGTCAAGGCTTACACCGACTCGATCCAGGACTACGCCGAGCAGCACTACGGCGGTATGTTCGCCCATTTCGATCTCAGAAATGCCTACCCTCAGCTCGACTGCCTGGACGCCATGCGCGAAGAAATGATGATCGAGCACGGACAGTCGTTGATTCTGTTGCAACGGCGCTTCAAGGATGACCCGCACATGATGTTGATGTACTGCGGCATCCATCGCTTCCTGTCCGAGGATTATTCAGGGCTTGAAGCATTCGCTGGCGTGAGCCTCAACGCGGTGAAGAAGATCGCCAAGCCGGCCTCGCAGCGGGTGATTCAACGCAGTGAGGCCTGGAGCGCGTTGCTTCAGGCACGCTATCCGGATTGCCTGCGCCTGTCGATCCATCCGCAATTGGCGGTATCGACGAAAATCGGTATCCGCCTCGTGCCGACCAGTGACCTGTGGCGTACGCCCTGGCACTCGGTGGCAATCAAGCGACGGGGCGTGGTCACGCTCGAAAAACGCAGCAATGTCGACGAGCGTTTCCATCGACTGGTCTTTCGCAAGGGGCGTCCTTGTCACTACGCCAGCGCCCAATGAGGACGTCTCGGTTGCGGATCGATGCGGTGCTCTTCGATCTGGACGGTACCCTGGTGGACACCTTGCCGGACATCACCTGGTGCCTGAACCAGGTATTGCTGGAGCACGGATGTCCGGCGCTGACCGCGGAAGCGGTGCGGGACTATATCGGCGGCGGCACCACGGCGATGATCGAGGCGGTAGCGACGCAGTTTGGCATCGCCGATGCGGCCATGCTGCATCAGCGTTATGTAGCGATGTACCAAGATCATCTGGTGCAGTTTTCCAAACCTTTCAACGGTGTATTGGCAATGCTCGAAGGCTGCCGAGCGCTACAGCTGCCGCTGGCGATCGTGACCAACAAAGCCGAGGTCATGGCCTGCCAGGTCGCTGATGCGCTGCTCGCGCACACGCCCTTCAAGGCGATCCTGGGGCATCGCGCCGGCCGGCCACTCAAACCCCAGCCGGAGGTGGCGTGGGAAGCCGCTCGGCGGTTGTCGGTCGAGCCCCGCCATTGCCTGTTCGTTGGTGACACCGAGATCGACCTGCAAACCGCCCGCGCTGCGGGTATGCCCTCGGCAATGGTCGCCTGGGGCTATGGCGCGGTGTGCACCTGGCAGGCCCAGGCCCCGGACTTCTACTGTGAACAGCCGGCCGGGCTGTTACACATCCTCAAGCAACACTGTGGCGCCGCGCAGGCATTCACCGAGCGTGGCGATACCGTCAAATCCTGTTGATATACCCACTCTCAAGGAAGCTGTTCCATGGAACATAGAGAAGCCTGGATCACGGCCGTCAGCGATTTGCTGGGCGGTTACCTGTTCAAGGGCACGGATGATCGTTTCGAAACACAGGGTCGGGACCATCTGGCGCACCGGCTGGGGCAATGCTTCGATCAGCGCCGTCCGGTACGCCTGATCCTGCCGGGCTTTCCCTGCAAATCCCCCAATGCCATCGACCAGACCTTCGGCGTGGTGCCGGACTATGGCGAGTTCATGGCCATCGAGCGCCTCGATCAGATGGGCCAGGCGATTGCCGCGTTGCATGAGCCGGGGTGTGTGGTGTCGATTCTCAGCGATGGAACGACTTTCAACGACATCGTCGGGGTGACCGACGAGGTTCGTGCTACCTATAACCGGGCGCTGCGTGAACTGTGTACGACCCACACGATTGAGTGGGTCAGCATGGAAGACTTGTTCCCGCAGGCACAAAGTGCCGAGTCGGTGCGCGCCAGCCTGGTCAAGCAGGCCCGGTTGCCCTGGAAAAACCTGGGAGACCTGATCGAGCAGAGCCGGCACGATGAAGCCCTCGGTAGGACCCATGACAATCTCTGCAGTCATCTCTACAACGACCTGCGCCTGTGCCGCGAGGGCGGGCAGAGCGAGGACGAGTACCTGCAGCAGATCAACTACAAGGCTTACCAGATGATGCTGCGCGGGCAGGCCTTGAATGCGGCGGTGGATCGCTTCTTCCCCGATGACATTCGGCTGTCGGTCCACCAATACAACAATGCCGGGCCCAAGTTTACCGTCGGGCTGGCCGAAGGGCTGAGCCGCGCCGACAGCCCCTGGCACGCCGTGCCGGTGTGCAACCTCGATGGGAGCCAGCACCTGCGGGCGCGGGCCCAGGTCGATCTTGACCAGCATGTGCTGGTCACTTGGCAGGGGAGGCCGTGGCTTTACCACCAGACAGAAGGTCCCCAGGCACAAGGCTTTGAGTTCGAGCTGCAAAAGCTCCCGCTCTTTGGCCTGGTGGTCCGGGATCCGTTGGGGTTGGGTTTCGAGCGACTGTCCACGGGGTTGCTGGAGTCACTGGTGGAAACCTTCGGCTTTGTTTGCCTCAAGGGTTGTCATTTTGAGGACCAGGACAGTTTCGCCCGCAGTTGCGAACGCTTTGGCACGTTGTACGAATGGGCCTTTGGCGCGGTGCACGTGGTCAAGCCGGCGGACAAACCGCAGGGGGTGGTGCACTCGCTGGAAAAAACGCCCTTGCACTGGGACTTGAACATGCTGCCCGACAGCGATGCCCAGGTGCAGCGCAACCCGAAATTCTGCGCCAGCAAGTTCATGTTGTATTGCAAGACGGCGCCGCTACCGGGCGAAGGCCAGACCACCGTCGTCGACAGCCGGAACGTGCTGCGCAAGGTCGGCTTGCAGGTCGCTCGGCAATGGCAGGCGGTGAACATCACCTACTACACCAAGATGACCTACTTCGGCGGTTCGCCGCGCATGTACAGCCTGGTGGATCGTCACCCCCGCAGCGGCGAACTCATCCTGCGTTACCAGGAAGGTACCGATTCGACACTGCAGACCCTCAGCCAGTCTGTGCAGGATCATGACGAGGAGACTCAACAGGCCTTACTGGATCAGATCAACGGTCTGGTCTACGACCCTGAGTGCCTGATTGCCCATCAATGGAGCGAAGGCGATCTGGTACTGATCGACAACTATCGAACGCTGCACGGGCGGCGGGCGATGTCGGCGGGTTCTGCTTCGCGGGAGCTGTGGCGGGTGCAGGTCTACTAGGATCAACCCTTTGCGGCAGCGAGTCTGCTCGCAAAGGCAGCAGCGTCGTTACAGCAAAAAGCCCCTGCATGCTGCAAAGCTGCAGGGGCTTCTCGTTAAGGCTGCATCAGATTACTGATCGGCAGGCTTGGGTTGACGTTTGTTGATCTCATCGATCAGACGCTTGGCCAGGGCCGGGTAGTTTTCGTCGAAGTGATGGCCGCCTGGCAGTTTGATAGCTTCACCCACGGCGCTCTTGTCGGTGCAGCCGCTTTCACCGGCTTCTTCTACGCCGTAAATGCACACCACTTTTTCGGGAGGCAACTTGGCCATTTCCGGCCCGGTAGCCGCTTCGGTACCGGCGTTGCCGAGCCAGCCTTCGACTTCGATCTCGAAGCTGCCGGTGCGGGCGAAGGCCAGCAGGATGATTGCGTCGACCCTTTGCTGTTCAGTGGCCGGCAGGCGATTGTAGATCGCCGGCAGTACGTCGGCGCCGAAAGAATAGCCGGTCAGGATGAAGCGTTTGGTACCCCAGACCTGGCGGTAGTGCTGCATCAGTTCGGCGAGGTCCAGCGCGCTCTGTTCCGGACTCTTGTGCTGCCAGTAGTAGCGCAGGGTGTCGATGCCGACCACCGGGTAGCCGAGCTTGGCCATTTCATCGGCTACGTCGCGGTCCAGGTCACGCCAGCCGCCATCGCCGGAGAGGAACAGGGTCACGGTATCCCGGGCCTGGCTCGCAGGCACCTCGACCATCGGAATGGCCAGGCCACCCTTGGCCTTGTCGGTGCCGACGAGGATCTTGCGCAATTCGTTGTTCAGCACTTGCGGCAGATTGATGTCGTAGTCGCTGATGCTGGTTTCGGCATTCTTCTGATCCCGTACAAAAGCGGCGCTGGTGTCGTCGGGGTTGTCGTTCCAGGCGACCAGCCAGTGACCGTGGGCGGCGGTTTTGGGCAGCAGGTGCGTGCAGCCGGGTTTCTCCAGGGCCAGGTCCACCGAAACGGCCCTGGCCTTGTCATCCTTCTGCTCGGCCAGCCAACGCCAGGCGAGCACGGCGCCCGGGCCTATGCCGCTGACCAGCGTCGCCGGCCCTTGAAGCTCTCTCAAGCCTGCTTGCAAGGCGCGGCCCTGCAGCATGCAGTCCTTGGGCAGAATCACTTGGACGATCTGCGCCGAGCCGCTGCGGCTGAGGGTCGTCAACTGAGTGTCGCTGAGCTTCTGATCGTCATTGACCGCTACCAGCACCTGGGCGCGAGGCTGAGTGCCGGGGATGACACGGGTTATCGGCACGCCGTCGGTGGGGAGCAGTTGTTCAAGGGTGGGTTGCGGGGCCGGGCGGTTCCAATACCAATAACCGCCACCGAGAATTACCGCCAGCACCAGCAGGGCGGCCACTATGTATCGCCAGGAGCGTTGCATCATCAGCGTTTCACCAGTCCAGTCAGGCCGCCAGCAATCAAGGCGGCAGTATCGGCCAGCGCCACCAGCGGATCGAGTCCGGCGGGCACGGCCATGTAACGAGGCTCCCAGTCAGGCTGGAATTTGTCTTTGAAACGGCGCAGCCCCTGAAAGTTGTAGAGCTGCTCGCCACGGCGAAACACCATCGAACCCAGGCGCTGGGTCAATGGCGCACCGCGGCGCGGTTGCAGGCCCGACAAGGGGACCATGCCGAGGCTGAAGCGGGCGTAGTCATGGTTCTTATAATGCTGGATCAAGCCGACCATCATGAATTCCATGGTCAGCTTCGGCGCTTCGGGGTGGGCACGCATCAGGTCGAGGCTGGCCAGCTCATGGCTATGGGTTTCCAGCAGGTTGGCGAATGCCACCGGACGGCCCTCGAAGCGAATCACGGCGATGCGGAAATGCTTGAGGTAGTCATCGCTGAAGCGGCCCAGGGAAAAGCCTTTCTCGCGTACGTTCTTGCCGGTCAGCCAGGCATCGGAGATGACCTTGAGCTCATCCATCGGCGCATGCCCCGGTTCATGGATCTCCAGCGACAGGCCGTCCCGGGTGCCACGGTTCCAGGTATAGCGCAGGTCCTTCATTTCCTTGCCCTTGGCCTCAAGGTCGAAACGCTTGAGGTCGACCCGGGCTTCTTCACCCAGCTTGATCGCGGTCAGGCCGATGTCCATGTAGTACGGCAGGTTCTCGGCGCGTACCTGGTAGAACACCGGGCGGGCGTGGTGGATGTCGCACAGGTCGCGGAACTGCCAGATCATCTCGGCCCGTTGCTGGGCGGGTCCGATCGGGTCGTACAGGGCTACCAGGCTGCGACCACGGCGGGCGTACATCAGGAACGCCTCGTCATGGGGGTGGAACAGCAACGCCTTGTCACCGGTCAGGGCCAGGCCCCCGTCGGGCTGCGAAGAGGCCAAGAGGATCGTCCTGGCCCGCTCCAGTTCTTCTGCCGTGGGCAGATGGATCACCGGCCGCGCGGTGCGCAGCAGCCACGTCAGCGACACCACCACCAGCAGCACGGCGGCTCCCAGTAGTGAGCGCAGGCCACGGGGAGCGTCGGCGTCGAGGGTGAACTGCCACCATAGCTGATGGCTGTAGGGCACGTCCTGGTAGGCAAACAGCAGAAGCCAGATCGAGGCGCCGAGCACGCAGAGACTGGCGATCAGGAACAGCGGAGAAAACGGCAGTTCGGTCAGGCGGCTCGGACGATAGAAGGAGCGCCGGAATATCGCCAGCAGGGCGGCTGTAGAGGTCAGCAGAGTGGCCTCTTCCCAGTCGAAACCCTTGAGCAGGGAGAGCAGGGCGCCCACTAGCAGCAGAACAGTGGTCAGCATCCAGGCCGCCGACAGGCGACGGCGAAGGCCCTGGGCGAGCAACAGGCACAACACTCCCACCAGGCTGGCGCCGAAGTGCGAAGCGTCCACCAGTCGGTGGGGAATCAGGAAGCCGATGTGCTCCAGACGTGTATCGATCTCCGGGGTCACGCCGGAAAACAGTAGTACCACGCCGGACAGGAACACCAGTACTGCGAGGATCGGTGCCGCAAATCCTGAGGCCGCCCGCAGAGTCTGACGCGTCTGGAACAGTCGCTGGGCCTCATTGATCAACAGCAACACGCAGGCCACCAGCATCGGCAACAGTACATAGATCAAGCGATACAGCAGCAGGGCGGCGGCCAGTGGTGCGGCGCCCAGTTTGTCGGCAAATGCCGCCAGCAGGATCGCTTCGAACACTCCGACCCCACCGGGAACATGACTGAGCACGCCAGCGGCCAGTGCCAACAGGTAGACCAGCAGGAATGCGCCGAATGGCGGCGTCTCGGGCAGCAACAGATACAGCACCGTGGCAGCAGCCGCGACATCCAGCGCCGTAATGATCAGTTGCAGGAAGGTCAGGCGTCGGCTCGGCAGGCGCAGTGTACGACGTCCGGCCTTGATCAGGAGGGCATCCCGATGAGGTTGCTCCGGCAGGCGCCGACGATAGATGCCGATGACCAGTACGCCCATGAGCAGCAACACCGCCAGGGAGACACCCGCCAGCAAGGTAACAGGCAGATGCAGCGCGGCGGACGCGGCAGGCAGGTTGCTGAGGGTGGCCAGGGCGGCCAGTGGCGGCAGCGCACAACCCAGGGACAGGCTGGCGAACAATGTCATGTGGGCAACGTCCGATGCCCCGAGGCCATGACGAGCATACAGGCGGTAGCGAACCGAGCCACCCGACAGTAGCGACAGCCCAATGGCGTTGCCGATGGCAAACGCGGTGAACCCACCCAGGACCAGGGTCTGTGGCGGCAATGTCGCCCCGGCATAGCGGCTCGCCGACCATTCGTAGCCCAGCAGAATGATGAAGCCTGCGACCGTCGCGGCGACAGCACCGAACAGGGCCTGTCGAGGCACATCGAGAATCGAGTCGTGCAGCGCGTAAAGATCGAGTTCACTCAGGAGATGGCGACAGGCAATCAGCGCAATCGCAAACAGCAACAGCGTGACGGCGAGGCCGATGGGCTGGCGGTACTGGCTGACTCGGTCCAGCCAGCGCAAGCGTTCGGCCTTGATTGGTTGTGTAGCGGAAACAGAGTCTTGCGGGTCAGAATTTGCGCGCATCAATCACCTCTTGAGCTATGCGCGACAGGATGGGGGTATCCAGCCAAGTTACCAATCCCTTCGGCAGAAAATAATTACAAAACTTTTGTAATGAGGCCGATTTTAGACAAGCAAAAAACAACAGGCACAAAAAAGGCCACTCTTTCGAGTAGCCTTTCCTGATGTTTGGTTGCGGGAGCCGGATTTGAACCGACGACCTTCGGGTTATGAGCCCGACGAGCTACCAGGCTGCTCCATCCCGCGTCTGTGAGGCGGCATTCTACAGGCGAACGCTTGAGTGTCAACTGTTAAAAGGGCATCGAGGCAAATTAATGGTCGGCGTGCCCCTTTTTCCCTAAATGCCAGAAAACAAAAGGGAAATTGTCCTACAACTCCTGGCTCGTTGGCGCTGAGCGGCGCTACGGGTGATCATTTCCACACGCAGCAAAAGAACCTGGTGGCAGGAAAGACACGCACACAAAAAAGGCCACTCTTTCGAGTGGCCCTTCTTGACGTTTGGTTGCGGGAGCCGGATTTGAACCGACGACCTTCGGGTTATGAGCCCGACGAGCTACCAGGCTGCTCCATCCCGCGTCTGTGTGTCGGCATTCTACAGAGAATCGCCAGGCTGTCAACCCTTGTCCCGGAAAAAACTGTTCCGCTTCAAGTGCTTAGCCTCTCAAAAAACATTGTGACCATGCTGTGACGCAGGCGGGGCAAGGGTTGCGGCTCTATTGGATGGTTCGGTGCGATTGAAGAAATACATTTTAAGTAGTCCTTTTCCAGGCTAAGCGTCGGATCTTTCAAACTACTGGTGCTATATACAGCCCCTGATGCGATACTGGCGGTCCGATTCATCCCTCATCCCGCTTCTTTATGACGCAACGCAAAATCATCCACGTCGACTGTGATTGCTTCTATGCCGCCATCGAGATGCGTGATGACCCGCAGCTGGCCGGTAAACCCATGGCGGTCGGCGGCTCGGCGGATCGACGGGGCGTGATCGCGACCTGCAACTACGAGGCACGGGCCTACGGTGTGCGTTCGGCCATGTCCTCCGGGCATGCCTTGAAGCTCTGTCCGGACCTGATCATCGTCAAGCCCAGGATGGACGCCTATCGCGAGGCGTCGAAGGAGATCCAGGGCATCTTCCGCGACTACACGGACCTGATCGAGCCGTTGTCCCTGGACGAGGCCTATCTGGATGTTTCCGACAGCGCCCATTTCGGTGGCAGCGCCACCCGCATCGCCCAGGACATTCGCCGACGCGTATCCAATCAGTTGCATATCACGGTGTCCGCCGGTGTCGCGCCGAACAAGTTCCTGGCCAAGATTGCCAGTGATTGGAAAAAACCCAACGGCCTGTTCGTCATTACTCCGGACCAGGTCGAGGACTTTGTCTCGGCCCTGCCGGTCAGCAAGCTTCACGGCGTCGGCAAGGTGACGGCCGACAAGCTGAGCCGGCTCGGCATTGCCGATTGCCTGCAATTGCGTCAGTGGGACAAGCTGGCATTGGTGCGCGAATTCGGTAGTTTCGGTGAGCGACTCTGGAGTCTGGCCCGTGGGATCGATGAGCGTCTAGTGCACAACGACAGTCGACGTCAGTCCATCAGTGTGGAAAACACCTACGATGTCGACCTGCCCGATCTGGCAAGCTGCCTCGATAAACTGCCGGAGTTGATGGAAACCCTGAGCGGGCGCATGGCGCGAATCGACAGTACCTATCGGCCTGGCAAGCCATTCGTCAAAGTGAAATTCCACGACTTCACCCAGACTACCCTTGAGCAGGCGGGGGCAGGGCGGGACTTGGGCAGTTACCAGTTGCTGTTGACCCAGGCGTTCAATCGCGGCGCAAAGCCGGTGCGGTTGCTGGGGATAGGAGTACGGCTGGAGGATTTGCGCGGTGGGTTCGAGCAGTTGGAGTTGTTTGAGCGGTGATGCGGGGAGGGCTGATCAGAAGGCTTTTTGTGGCGAGGGGATTTAGCGAAACGTCGCACCGCCCCGCTGGGGTGCGACGTTTCGCTAAATCCCCTCGCCACGGGAGTTTCAGTGAGCGCCCGGATCCGCCACCAACCGCCCGCCACTCTTGGTCAGTGCCTTCATGAACTCGGCCTGTAATTCCGGATCATTGCGGGTCAATTCGATCAGGCTCTGTTCCAGCTCGCTGGCTTCTTCTTCCAGACCCAGTTCCGACAGGCGCTTGACCCGATGAACCCACTGGCTCACCTCGTCGTCTTCCAGATCGTCGTAGATCAATGCGTGGGCTTCTACCAGCTTGCTGCGCAGGGTGCTGCTGACGCTAAGGGATGAGTCGGTGTGCACCTCGTCCTGGGCGTCCGTCACGCTGATTTGCAGCTTGCCGAAATGGTTCAGGTCCTGCTCGGCGAACGGACTCTCCAACAGATTGAGGCGCAGCACACCATTGCGGTCGGTGCTCAGCTCGAATGTCTGCCCGCCGGCCTTGACCTCAACCGGGCGTTCGCTCCAGGGCAGGCTCGAGTGCTCCGTGCGTTTGTCTCGCTGGACTTCATCGATGCCTGCCAGGTTCTGTTGAGCGCGGCCATGGGAGGGCGCGTTCATGAACGGGTTCAGCCCGGCGACACCATAGCTGAGCCAGTCGTGGGTCGCTGTCTCAGGCAGGTTACCGAGTGCAAACACATTGACCACGTTCGCGCCGATGCCGGCCACTACTGCCACTGCGCCCAGCGGGATTTCGTAGATTTCCCGCCAGGGTTGGTACGGTGTGTAGCGATCGTAACGACGCGTGACTTCGAACTCGGTGACTTCGAAGGTCTTCTGCTCATGGATCCGTACCCGGCGTTGCGGCAGGTCGAGCACCTTGGGTTCGCCCACATCGATCTGCAGGCTATGGTCGAGCAATTTCCGCTCGACCCGCTCTTCGTGCTCGCTGCGTTGCGACATTTGGTTGGCACAGCCGCTGACCAGCAGGGCACCGCAGAGCGCGGCGCCACCGAGGCCTAAGGTGTTTCGCTTGAACATGACGTCTCTATCTGATGTCAGCGGCGGATACGGGCCTGGAGGAAGGAGAGCACGTCGGCGACTGGCAGCGCTTGCGGCTCCGCCTCGGTTCGGCTCTTGTATTCCAGGTTGCCTTCGGCCAGGCCACGGTCACTGACGACGATCCGGTGTGGGATGCCGATCAATTCCATGTCAGCGAACTTGATGCCGGGGCTGGTTTTCTTGTCGCGATCATCCAGCAGTACTTCAAAGCCGGCGGCCGTCAGTTCGGCGTAGAGCTTGTCAGTGGCTTCGCGCACCAGGTCGGTCTCGTAGCGCAACGGCACCAGGGCAATCTGGAATGGCGCCAGGGTGTCGCTCCAGATAATCCCTTTCTCGTCGTTGTTCTGTTCGATGGCAGCAGCCACCACGCGGGACACGCCAATGCCGTAGCAACCCATTTCGAGGGTGACCGGCTTGCCGTTCTCGCCCAGCACTTCGCACTTCATCGCCTTGCTGTACTTGTTGCCCAACTGGAAGATGTGCCCGACTTCGATGCCGCGCTTGATTTCGAGTACACCCTTGCCGTCCGGGCTCGGATCGCCGGCCACGACGTTGCGCAGGTCGGCGACGGCTGGAACCGGCAGGTCGCGCTCCCAGTTCACGCCGAAATAGTGCTTGTCGTCGATGTTGGCGCCGATGGCGAAGTCGCTCATCAGTGCCACCGAACGGTCGATGATGATCGGCAGCGGCAGGTTCAGCGGGCCGAGGGAGCCAGCACCGGCGCCGATGGCGTCGCGCAGTTCGGCGTCGGTGGCCATGACCAGCGGGCTGGCGACGCCAGGCTGGTTGGCGGCCTTGATTTCGTTCAGCTCATGATCGCCACGTACGATCAGTGCAATCAGCTTGCCTTCCTCTTCGGCGCGCACGATCAGGGTCTTGATCGTGCGTTCGATCGGCAGGTTGTAGCCTTCCACGAGTTGGGCAATGGTCTTGGCGTTCGGGGTGTCCACCAGCCGCATTTCTTCCGACGGCGCAGGACGGGAGGTTTCCCGTGGCACGGCTTCGGCTTTCTCGATATTGGCGGCGTAGTCGGAGCCGCTGCTGAAGACGATGTCGTCTTCGCCGGAGTCTGCCAGTACGTGGAACTCGTGGGAGCCGGCGCCGCCGATGGAGCCGTTGTCGGCTTCAACCGGGCGGAATTTCAGGCCCAGGCGGGTGAACACATTGCAGTACGCCTGGTGCATGCGGTCGTAGGTGACTTGCAGCGAAGCCAGGTCGGTGTGGAAGGAGTAGGAATCCTTCATGATGAACTCACGACCGCGCATCAGGCCGAAGCGTGGACGGATCTCGTCACGGAATTTGGTCTGGATCTGGTACAGGTTGATGGGCAGCTGCTTGTAGCTGCTCAACTCGTTGCGCATCAGGTCGGTGATCACTTCTTCGTGGGTCGGGCCAGCACAGAAGTCACGACCGTGACGGTCCTTGAGGCGCAGCAGTTCAGGGCCGTATTCTTCCCAGCGTCCGGATTCCTGCCACAACTCGGCCGGTTGGGTGCCCGGCATCAACACTTCCAGGGCGCCGGCGGCGTCCATTTCTTCACGCACGATGGCTTCCACCTTGCGCATGACCCGCAGGCCCATCGGCAGCCAGGTGTACAGGCCCGAGGCGAGCTTGCGGATCATGCCGGCACGCAGCATCAACTGATGGCTGATCACGACGGCGTCGGAAGGCGTTTCTTTCTGTGTGGCGAGCAAAAATTGACTGGTGCGCATGGTTGGCCGTTGTCGGTTGCTGATGACGAGAAGTGACGGAGCATTGTACGGGCGAGATGCCCTGGCGTACAGGCGCGTAGCCGGTCGCCAGGTGCGAATGCCGGTTTCGCCGGCGTTTGCTGACGTTTCCTACGACTCTTCCGCCGGCCGGGTGGGTGTCGGTTCCGGGGCGGAGGGTGAGCCCTGGCGACGGTTCTCCTGGAACCAGTGCAGTGCGATCAGCAGCAGGGTCGGGACGCCGAGCAGGGCGGTGATCAGGAAGAAATTGTGATAACCGAATTTCTCTACCATCACCCCGGAATAGCCACCGATCAAGCGTGGCAGCAGCAGCATGATCGAGCTGAGCAGGGCGTATTGGGTGGCGGAAAACTTCAGGTTGGTCAGGCTCGACAGGTACGCCACGAACGCCGAGGTGGCAAGGCCGGAGCTGAAGTTGTCCAGGGAGATGGTGAGCACCAGCATCTTCAGGTTGGGGCCCATGTCGGCGAGCATCAGGAACAGGATGTTGGTGGCGGCCGAGGCCACGCCGCCGATGAACAGAATCGGCAGGATGCCGAAACGCACGATCAACAGACCGCCCATGCCGGCACCGACGAGGGTCATGATCAGCCCGAAAATCTTGCTGACACTGGCGATCTGGTCCTTGGTGAAGCCCTGGTCGATGTAGAACACGTTGGCCATGACACCCATGACCGTGTCGGACATCCGGTACGTGGCGATCAGTCCGAGCAGCAACAAGGCCTGCCAGCGGTAGCGCAGGATGAAGTCGTTGACCGGCGTGAGCACCGGCGCCAGGCCGCGCCGCCCCATGGCCGACAGGCACATGGCGGTCAGGAGGATATAGAGAATGGCCCGCAGGAAGGCGCGGTCCTCGAGCAGCAGATCAAGCAGGCTGACGCCTTCGAACAACACGCTGGCAAAGTCGGCGTTGTAGAGCTGGGTGAACATCGCCGGGACTGACACCAGTAGCACGATCAGCACGAACACCGATGCCAGTTGATGAGCGAACGTGTAGCGCCCGGCCTGCAATTGCGTACGCAGGGGTACCGGCGGTTCGCGCATGAACAGCGATGTGAGCAGTGCCGGGACCATCAATACGCCGAACAGCAGATAAGTACCGGCCCAGGCCGAGTGCTTGTAGCTGAAGCCGGTGGAGCCGAAGCCCTCGGCGAAGAACAGTGCGCCGGCGGTCGCCAGCAGTGCGGCGACCCGGTAGCCGGACATGTAGCTGGCGGCGAGGGCGGCCTGGCGGGTGTCATCGACGATTTCCAGGCGATAGGCATCGACCGCGATGTCCTGGGTGGCCGAAGCGAACGCCACGAGCACGGCAATGGCGATCAACCATGAGAGGTGTTTCTGCGGATCGCAGAAACCCATCCCGATCAGGCCCAGGATCACCAGGCCTTGGGAAAGCACCAGCCATGATCGACGACGGCCGAGTTTGCCCAGCACCGGAAGGCGCCATTGATCGAGCAACGGCGACCAGACCCATTTAAAGGCGTAGGCCAGGCCGATCAGGCTCGCGTAGCCGATGGTTTCACGAGCCACGCCGGCTTCGCGCAACCAGACTGAAAGCGTGGAAAACACCAGCATGTAGGGCAGGCCGGCAGCGAAGCCAAGCAGCAACAGCACGAGCGTCGAAGGACTGGCATAGGCGGCGAGGGCTGCGCGCCAGGTTTTACGGGGCATGGGCTGGAGTCTGCCTCAAAAATTGCGAAAACAAAGCGCGCACTCTAACCGCTGTGCTCTACCGGGCGCCAGCCATGGAGCCGAATATCAACACGATTATTCAGGATACTGATCCCTTCCATGCGCAGGCGTGCGCGCTGTTCATTCCCCGAGACGCTGCCTGCTGGCAGGCTGATCCGACCACCGGCGCCCAATACCCGATGCCAGGGCAGGCGGGTGTCGTTGGGCAGTTGGCTGAGGGTGCGGCCCACCCAGCGCGCTGCCCGACCCAGGCCGGCCAGCTCGGCGAGCTGGCCATAGGTGACGACTTTGCCGGGTGGCACTTGCGCAAGGGTCAGGTAGAGCGTGGTACGGCGTACCTGCGCGGCGTCTTCGGGGCCTGCTGGGATATCGGTCACGGGTAGGTTCCTGGGAAAAATACATGTCCGTTCGTAGGTTTATTCTGGCAGAGCTGATTGAGAAATGAACTCATCCCACATCCTTGGGTCAGTCCTTGCTGAGGTGTCGTCCTGGGGGATAATGCCGCCTTTTCACCGCAAACTTGAGCTCCTCATACGCTTATGTTGTCCAGAACCCTGCTATGCCTGGCTGTTGCCAGCATCTCCACGCCCTTGCTTGCCGATACCGTCTGGTTGAAGAACGGTGACAAACTCAGCGGCAAGATCACTGTTTTCGATGGCGGCAAGTTGCTGATCCAGACCGATTATGCCGGCGCCGTTCCCATCGACTGGAAACAGGTCAAGACCCTTGAAAGTGACCAGCAGTTGCTGGTCAAACAGGACGCCTACACCGGTGAGAAAGCCAAGGCCCTGCACGCTGCCGAAGACGGCAAGGTGACCCTGGCCAACGGTGACGCGCCCAAGACTGTCGAACTGGCCAGTATCCAGCAGATCCTCAAGCCCAAGCCGGTAGTCGAGGATCTGGTATGGAAAGGCAATGTCGATGCAGCGCTGGATTACCAGCGGGCGGAAAAAGATGTCGACGACTACGACATCGACTTCAAGACGACAGCGCGCCACGGCCGATGGCGGCACACCGCCGAGGGCGAGTACAACCGCGAATTCCAGGATGACGTGGTCTCGGCCGACAATTGGAAGCTGGAATACTCCCTCGACCGCTTCCTTACGGACAAATGGTTCTGGCAGGGTCGTCTGAATTACAAGCGCGACAAGGTCGAAGACCTGGCCCGCCAGCGGGTGGTGGGTACCGGTCCGGGCTACCAGTTCTGGGATGACGAACTGGGAGCGTTCTCGCTGGGTTCGCTGTTGAACCGCACCGATTACGAGTATCAGGACGGCGGCAAGGACAACTTCTATTCCGTCGCCATGAAGTGGGACTACAACCGCTACCTCGTAGGCAAGCGTGTCGAGTTCTTCACCAACGGCGAGGTGGGTAAACCGCTGTCCGGCGTTGCGGAGTACGCCTACGACGCGGAGATGGGCCTGCGCTACAAGGTCACCGACTGGGCCTCGCTCAACCTCAAGGCTGAGAAAGATGTGATTGAAGGTTCCGAGGACAGTGATTTGAGCAAGACGCGCTACACGGCCGGTTTTGGCGTGACCTGGTAAGCCCTGGGCAGAAGTGCCCCCTGTGGGAGCGAGCCTGCTCGCGATAGCGGTAGACCAGCAACAATACTGTTGACTGACACACCGCTATCGCGAGCAGGCTCGCTCCCACAGGGTTTTTTGTGTGCTGGCAAAAACTGGCGGGCACAAAAAAGCCCCGCTTTTGAGGGCGGGGCTCTTTGCTAAAGCAGGAACAGTTAGATAACTGTTACTTCTTCAGCTTGCATGCCTTTCTGACCGCGGGTAGCGACGAAAGAAACCTGTTGGCCTTCTTTCAGGCTTTTGAAGCCGTCGGATTGGATAGCTTTGAAGTGTACGAACAGATCGTCACCGGATTGTGGGGTGATGAAGCCGAAGCCTTTTTCATCGTTGAACCACTTAACGGTACCGGTTTGGCGATTAGACATGGTGTAACTCCTTGAACAAAGATAACTGCGACTCAGGAAGAACCCTGGCCGAGACTGAGTGCAAAGAGCAGGAAAAATTCTTGTAGATGGTTGGATCGAAATTCAACATATCGTGTAGAGATTCTCAGTGACACAAGCAGCACAGTGACGCCACCTTAACCCTTTTTCCCAAACGTGCCAATGGTCTTTGCGAAGGTTTCTCGATTTTGGTGACTGACGGCGCTCAGGCCCGGGAAAACAGGACGGATCGGCGAGAATTGCTTGCCACGCTTTGAACCCTGCCTCTCGCCCCGGTAAGATGCCGGACAGTTTTCTCCACCCTCGCTATTCAGGACACCGCCATGAGCATCAAATCGGACAAGTGGATTCGCCGCATGGCGCAAGAGCACGGCATGATCGAGCCCTTCGTAGAGCGCCAGATGCGCGGTGAAGGCGCCGACCGACTGATTTCCTTCGGCGTCTCCAGCTACGGCTACGACGTGCGCTGCGCCGACGAATTCAAGGTGTTCACCAACATCAACTCGGCCACCGTCGATCCGAAGAACTTCGACGAGAAGAGCTTCGTCGACATCAAGAGCGACGTTTGCATCATTCCGCCGAACTCCTTCGCCCTGGCCCGCACCGTCGAGTACTTCCGCATTCCGCGCAACGTGCTGACCATCTGCCTGGGCAAGAGCACCTATGCCCGTTGCGGCATCATCGTCAATGTCACGCCGCTGGAACCGGAGTGGGAAGGCCATGTGACCCTGGAGTTCTCGAACACCACGACCCTGCCGGCGAAAATCTACGCCAACGAAGGTGTGGCACAGATGCTGTTCCTCGAATCCGATGAAGAATGCGAAGTGTCCTACAAGGACCGGGGTGGCAAATACCAGGGCCAACGTGGTGTGACACTGCCGCGCACCTGATTCTGACGAACAGTGGGAATTCCTGAGCGGGCAGACACTCTATTGCGTGTACTGCCCGTTTTTTTGCGCCAGCGCAACGGGCTTCGCTCAGGAGTTGCTCTATGAAGATCGATCCGCGAATCAGTGCCGAACTGGCAAGGCTTGAGCCCAATCAGATCGGCGTCATGGCCTGGTCCCTGCTGGCCCACCCTGTCGAAGCGGCAGGCGGTATTCCTGGCCAGCCTGATCCCGATACCCCGAATGAACAACCCACCGAGCCGGGCGAACCGACCCTGCCGGACGAGCCGCCTCCTGCGCCAGTAGCCTGAAAACCAGCTACAAGCTGCAGGCGAGCAGGACCTCACTTGTGGCTTGCAGCTTAAAACTTGCAGCTATACCGGCCACATTTCGTTATCGCCAATGACAAAAATCCTGCAGTCGTTGTCCTGCTCGACCCGATAGCCGCCTGTAAAGGCGCCGAAGGCCGGTAGCAGGCTGATGGCGCTGCCCAGCCGGAAGCACGCCAGGCGCAGGCGCTGGCGGCCTTTGCCGTTCAAGTGATACACCGGGTGTACGTGACCGGCCAGCACATGGCGACTCGGATGCGGGTCGGGTTCGTGTTGCACCGCGAAGGGGCCCAGCAGCAGGGGTTCTGGTACCACGCGAATGTTCAGCGAGGGCGGTGGATCGCCGGCGTGTTTGTCATGGTTGCCGCGAATCAGCGTCATGGCCATGTTCGGATGCCTGTCCCGCCAATCTGAAAGGGCCTTCAGGGTACCCGGCGCGTGTGAGCCAGGGCCGTGGAGAAAATCTCCGAGGAAAATCAGCTGTCGGCACGGCAGGCTCGCCAGTAATCCATCCAGGATCGCGATGTTACTGGCGGTGGTGCCGTGGGGCACCGGTTGGCCGAGCCTGCGATAGGCGGCGGCCTTGCCGAAATGCACGTCTGCCACCATCAGGGTCTCCTGGGCGGGCCAATAAATGGCTTTTTCCGGTAGCAACCAAAGCTCTTCGCCGGCCAGGCTGACGGGATAAGGCGCGGGCATCAGGCATCACCCCGCTCGGCAGTCTTTTCCAGTTCGCTGACCATTCGCCTGATGCGATCGGCAAGCTTTTCCGAACTCAAGCTTTCCCTGAACCGCTCCACCAGCAATGGAAAGCCCAGTGGAGTGGGGCGCTTGATGATGTGCAGGTCCAGCTTCAAGGTGTTGAGGCGTTCCAAGGTCTGCTCCAGACGACGTATATCCAGTTCTTCACGCAGAACTTCTTCTCCGGCCTGGGCCAGCAAGAGGTTGTCGGCGTCGTATTGCTTGAATACTTGAAAGAACAACCCGCTGGAGGCCTGGACCTGCCGGGTGCTTTTCGGTGCGCCGGGGTAGCCGGCGAATACCAGACCGGCGATCCGGGCGATCTCGCGAAAGCGTCGAAGGGCCAACTCCCCGGCGTTCAGGCTGGCGAGCACATCGGCCAGCAGGTTGTCGGTGCTCAAGAGCGTGGGATTCAGGTAGTGCGACCAATCCAGTGCCGTGGCACTGAGCAGTTCGAGGCCGTAGTCGTTGACCGCAATGGAAAAGGTCAGCGGTTCCTGCTGGCTGACGCGCCAAGCCAGCAGGCTAGCCAGCCCCAGATGCACCTGGCGTCCGGCAAACGGGTACAGGAACAGGTGCCAGCCTTCCCGGGACTTCAGCGCTTCGGCCAGCAATGAAGTCTGCGTGGGCAGGCCGGACCAGCGCTGCTGAGTCAGTAACAAGGGCTGTACGGCTTGCATCTCCGGGCCCTCGAAGCGCCCCGCGGCGGCCTCGCTCAGGCGCGCCACCACGGCGGCAGCCAGTTCGTTGGAAAGCGGCATCCGCCCGCCGTTCCAGCGCGGCACGGCGGCTTTTTTCGCTTGGCTGCGACGCACGTAGGCGGTCATGTCCTCAACCCGGACCAGTTCCAGCAATCGTCCGGCGAACAGGAAGCCGTCCCCCGGTCGCAGGCGGGCAATGAAGCCTTCTTCCACGCTGCCCAGGGTTTTGCCGCCGCCGCCCTTGGTCCAGAATTTCAATTGCAAGCTGGCATCGCTGACGATGGTGCCGATGCTCATGCGATGACGCCGGCCCAGGCGCGCGTCGGGGACTCGCCAGATGCCGTGCTCGTCTGGCTCGACCCGACGGTAATCGGGGTAGGCGGTCAAGGACAGGCCGCCATGGCGCACGAAAGCCAGGGCCCAAGCCCATTGCGTTTCGTGCAGGTCACGGTAGGCCCAGGCGCTGCGCACTTCCCGGTACAGCTCATCGGGTACGAAGCCGCCGCCCAAGGCCATGCTGACCAGATGTTGCACCAGCACATCCAAAGGCTTATGAGGCGACTCACGAGGTTCGATGCGCCGCTGGGTCACCGCATCCCGAGCGGCGACGGCTTCGATCAACTCCAGGCTGTGGGTCGGCACCAGGGTGATCCGCGAGGTTCGTCCCGGTGCGTGACCTGAGCGCCCGGCACGTTGCATCAGCCGCGCCACACCCTTGGCCGAGCCGATCTGCAATACCCGCTCGACGGGCAGGAAATCCACACCCAGGTCCAGGCTGGACGTACACACCACCGCCTTGAGTTGACCGTCCTTGAGCGCACGCTCGACCCAGTCCCGGGTATCGCGGGACAGCGAGCTGTGGTGCAGCGCGATCAGTCCGGCCCAGTCAGGACGCGCTTCAAGGAGCGCCTGATACCAGATTTCGGCTTGCGCCCGGGTGTTGGTAAAGACCAGGCAACTGTTGCTGGCGTCGATTTGCGCGATGACCTGGGGCAGCATTTTCAGGCCGATGTGGCCGGCCCACGGAAAACGTTCGAGGGCAGGGGGCAGCAGCGTATCGACCCGCAGCGTTTTGTCATTGGCCCCTTGGATGCTGATACCGTTGCCTCGGGGGATCAACACCTGCTCGGCGTGGGCCTGATTACCCAGGGTGGCGGACACGCCCCAGACGATGAGTTCGGGGTACCAGTGCCGCAGCCGCGCCAACGCCAGTTGCAACTGCACGCCTCGCTTGTTGCCCAGCAGTTCATGCCATTCGTCCACTACGACCATGCGCAACGTTGCCGTTGCTGTTTGCGCATCGCTGCGGGCAAGCATCAGGGTCAGGCTCTCGGGGGTGGTGATCAGTGCCGTGGGCAGGCGCCGGCCTTGGCGGGCCCGTTCGCTGGCACTGGTATCGCCGGTGCGCAGGCCTACGCTCCAGGGAATCTGCAGATCCGCCAGCGGCGCTTCGAGGGCTTTGCCAGTGTCGGCGGCCAATGCACGCATTGGCGTGATCCACAGGACGGTCAGCGGTTCGACCGCAGGTTTGCGTTTGCGCGGCTTATCCGGGGGCGGGGCGGTACGGGCGAAACGGTTGAGGGCGGCAAACCACAGCGCGTAGGTTTTGCCCGCTCCGGTGTTGGCGTGCAGCAACCCCGATTCCCCACGCTTGACTGCCGCCCAGACCTGTTTCTGGAAGGCAAACGGCTTCCAGCCGCGGGCGCTGAACCATTGGTTTGCGAAGTTGTTGGATGTCGCCATGCCTGCCGCGTGCGCCCTGGAAGTCTTCTTTCAAGGACCACGGCGGCAGGGGAAAGGTTTAAATAGGCGGATGGAGTTACCGCAGATTGCTCTGCAAAACCCTGTGGCGAGGGGATAAATCCCCTCGCCACACGTTTTTCACGCTGTTCTGGTATAGGGTTCTATTTCAGGTTGCCGCTGAGGAACTGCTTCAGCCGCTCGCTGTTCGGATTGCCCAGCACATCTTCCGGCGCGCCTTCTTCTTCGACCAGGCCTTTGTGCAGGAACAGCACCTGGTTCGACACCTTGCGGGCGAAGCTCATTTCGTGGGTCACCATGATCATGGTCCGGCCTTCTTCAGCCAGCCCCTGGATGACCTTCAACACTTCCCCCACCAATTCGGGGTCCAGGGCCGAGGTCGGTTCGTCGAACAGCATCACCTCCGGTTCCATCGCCAGGGCGCGGGCGATGGCCACGCGTTGTTGCTGGCCGCCGGACAGGAACGCAGGATACTGCTCGGCCACGCGCGCCGGTAGTCCGACCTTGTCCAGGTAGCGATGGGCTCGCTCGTCGGCTTCCTGCTTGCTGATGCCCAACACCCGGCGTGGCGCCATGGTGATATTTTCCAGCACGGTCATGTGGCTCCACAGGTTGAAGTGCTGGAACACCATGGCCAAGCGTGTACGGATGCGTTGCAATTCGTCGGCGTCGGCCACATGCATGCCATGGTGGTCCTTGATCATCTGGACCGGTTTGCCGTCCAGGCTCATGGCGCCGTCGTTGGGTTGTTCCAGGAAGTTGATGCAGCGCAGGAAGGTACTCTTGCCCGAGCCGCTGGCGCCGATCAGGCTGATGACGTCGCCGGTCTTGGCCTTGAGCGAAACGCCCTTGAGCACCTCATGTTCGCCGTAGCTTTTATGCAGGCCTTCGATGGTCAGTTTGTACATGGAACAGGCATCCTCAAGGCGAAAGTAGGTAGCCGCTGCGGTAGGCTTCGGCGCCGGCGACATGGGCGATGACCATGCCAGCGGTGGCCATGCGACGCAGCGAGCGGGCGTACATCAGCCCGGCATTGCAGCAATGAATGGGGGTGACGGTGTCGTTGACCGGGTCGATGATTTCCGCCACCAATTGACCGGCCTCCAGATACTCGCCAGGCAAGGCGGCATAGACCAGTAACCCGCCCACGGGGGTCGCCACCGGCTCGACGCCTGCCAGCGGCGTGGCTGGATAAGGCAATTCGGGCAGAGGCATCGGTTCGCCTTCGATGGCGCCGTAGCGGATCAGGTATTCGATCAGGGCCTGGCAGTCGAGGCTCGCCAGCCCATGGTTGACGTCGCCCTGGCCGCGCAATTCGACGGTGACCGAAAAACTGCCCAGGGGAATCTCGAAGCGTTCGCCGAAGCGCTCCTTGAGCTGCCACCAGAGCAGGGTGAAGCATTCATCGAACGACTGGCCGCCCGAGTCGGTTGCCAGCAGGCTGGCCTCGGCGCCTATGTAGCGGGCCAGCGGTTCGACCTGGGGCCAGGCTTCCGGCGTGGTATAGAGGTGCGCCACGGCTTCGAAATCGCAGTGCAGGTCCAGCACCATGTCGGCGTCGCAGGCCAGCCGTTGCAGGGTCAGGCGTTGGGATTGCAGTTGTGTGGCAGCGGTCTGCCGGGCAAGGGCATCGCGCAGGCTGGTGCGGATCAGCATCAGGTTGTGCTGGGGGTCATGGGTGAGCAGGTCTTCGATCTCGTTGCCGACTTCCTCGCTCAGGTCGACGAAGCGACGATTGAAGTTTTGCCCGCTCTCCAATTCGTAGCGACCCAATGGCACATCCATCAGCACTTGTTCGAGGCCGATGGGGTTGGCCACGGGCACCAGTACGATTTCGTGTCGCAGGTGGCCGGACGCCTCGAGCGCCGCCAGGCGTTGTTTGAGATGCCAGGCCACCAGCATGCCGGGTAGTTCATCGGCATGCAGGGAGGACTGGATGTAGATCTTACCGACGGCTTTTTCCGGGCCGAAGTGAAAACTGTGGATCTTGCGTGCGGTCCCCGGCAGCGGGGCCAGCAGGTCATGGATCTGGTGGCGCATTTGCTTGTGTGTCCTGGACTAATGAGTCGGCCCGAGAAAGGCCAGCCAGCGGCGCTCGGCGAGGCGGAAGAGGCCTACCAGTGCGAAGGTGACGGTCAGGTAGATCAACGCGGCGATCCCGAACGATTGGAACGTCAGGAAGGTGGCCGAGTTGGCATCCCGGGCCACTTTCAGCACGTCTGGAACGGTAGCGGTGAATGCCACGGTCGTCGAGTGCAGCATCAGGATCACTTCGTTGCTGTAGTAAGGCAGCGAGCGCCGCAGTGCCGACGGCATGATCACATAGGCATACAACTTCCAGCCGGTCAGGCCGTAGGCCTTCGCTGCTTCGACTTCGCCGTGGTTCATGCTGCGGATCGCCCCGGCAAAGATTTCCGTGGTGTAGGCGCAGGTGTTCAGGGCGAAGGCCAGGATCGTGCAGTTCATCGCATCGCGAAAGAAGCTGTCGAGCAGGGGTTGGGCGCGCACCGCCGCGATGCTGTAGATACCGGTGTAGCAGATCAACAGCTGGATATAGAGTGGTGTGCCGCGGAACAGGTAGGTATAGAACTGCACAGGCCAGCGCACGGAGCGCTTGGGCGAAACCCGGGCGATGGACAGCGGGATCGAGACCAGGAAGCCAATCAGCAACGAAGCGCTGAGCAGCCACAGGGTCATCGCCAGGCCCGTGACGTTGACGCCGTCGCTGTAGAGAAACGGCCGCCAGTACTCTTGCAGGAGTTCGATCATCGCACTGCCTCCCGTGTTCCGGCGGCGTAGCGGCGTTCAAGCCTGCGCAGAATGAAGTTGGACGCGCTGGTAATCAGCAGGTAGATCAGCGCCGCCAGCACCAGGAAGTAGAACAGTTGATAGGTGCTCTTGCCCGCATCCTGGGCCGCCTTGACCAGATCGGCCAGGCCGATGATCGATACCAGCGCGGTGGCCTTGAGCATCACCATCCAGTTGTTGCCGATCCCCGGCAGGGCAAAGCGCATCATTTGCGGAAACACCACGAAGCGGAAGCGCTGGCCGCGCTTGAGGCCATAAGCGGTGGCGGCTTCGATCTGGCCCCTCGGCACCGCGAGGATCGCGCCGCGAAAGGTCTCGGTGAAGTACGCGCCATAGATGAAGCCCAGGGTAATCACTCCGGCGCCGAACGGGTCGATCTCGATGTAATCCCATTCCAGGAAGTCGGTAAGAGAGGTCAGCCAGGTTTGCAGGCTGTAGAAGATCAACAGCATCAGCACCAGGTCCGGCACGCCGCGAATCAGCGTGGTGTAGAGCTGGGCCGGGATTCGCAGCAGTTTGACCGGGGACAGCTTGGCGCTGGCGCCCAGCAGGCCGAGCAAGACGCTCAATAATAGCGACAGGGCCGCCAGTTTGATGGTCATCCAGGTGCCTTGCATCAGCAGCGGGCCAAAGCCCTTCAGGCTGAAGGCGGAGAGCCCCAGATTTTGTAAGAGTTGTTCGAGCATGAAAGAGGCCTTTGGCAGTCGAAAAGCGCCCATCCGTGATCGGATGGGCGCTGCGCATTATTTGCCGCTGTACAGATTCAGATCGCCAAAGTGTTTCTTCTGGATTTCGGCGTATTTGCCGTCGTCGTGTAACGCTTTGATACCTTTATCCAAAAGTGCCTTCAGGTCTTTGTTACCTTTCTTGATACCGACGGCGGTCTTGGAAGGCAGCAGTTCGCTGTCCACCGGCTTGCTGACTTCATAGTCGGCGCCCTGAGGGGACTTCAGGAAACCCAGCTCGGCTTGCAGCATGTCCTGGATCGACGCGTCGAGACGGCCGGAAACCAGGTCGGCATAGACTTGATCCTGGTTGGCATAGGCCTGGGTCTTGACGCCGGCCTTGTCCAGTACTGCCTTGGCGTAGGCTTCCTGGATGGTGCCCTGTTCGTAACCGACGGTTTTGCCTTTGAGCGAGGCGAGGTCGGTGCTCAGGCCAGAGCCTTTCTTGAATACGAGGGAGGTCGGGCCGGAGAACAGTTCGTTGGAGAAGTCGATGACTTTCTCGCGGGCCGGAGTCACGGTCATGGACGAGATGACACCGTCGAACTTGTTGGCCTTGAGGCCTGGGATCATGCCGTCGAAATCACTTTCGACCCACTTGCATTTGACCTTCAGTTCTTCGCATATCGCATTGCCCAAGTCGATATCGAAACCTACCAGGCTGCCATCGGCTGCCTTGGATTCGAATGGAGCATAGGACGGGTCGACACCAAAACGCAGTTCCTTGTATTCCTTGGCCGTGGCGGCGCCGGCGGCCATGCACAATGCCAGTGCAGAAAGGGTCAGCAGTGCTTTTTTCATTATCGAGTCCCTAAAACCATGATGAGCGCTTGTGGCGCATGAAGTTTTGTTACCGGTGCAGGTAAGAACGGTAAGACGGCATAAAGGTAGCAATTTCCGAACCACAGTGCCGAACAAGTGTTTTAAAAAGCTTCGGCGACAGGCAGTGGAACGTGTTGGTGCGCGAAGCGAAGCGTACATCAAAAGGCGCACCGCAGTGGTGCTCCGCAGGGTCGGCAAGAAGCATGTTCTGTGGCG
Organism: Pseudomonas corrugata; assembly: GCF_001269905.1. Classification (GTDB taxonomy): domain Bacteria; phylum Pseudomonadota; class Gammaproteobacteria; order Pseudomonadales; family Pseudomonadaceae; genus Aquipseudomonas; species Aquipseudomonas corrugata. The sequence goes on from NZ_LHVK01000009.1 coordinate 443,193, forward strand.
AGGGGATTTATCCCCGCTGGGCTGCGCAGCAGCCCCTTGGCTCTGTCTGACACACCACAGTGGCTGAAGTTTTTTGGGGCCGCTTCGCAGCCCAACGGGGATAAATCCTCTCGCCACAATTGATAGTGCAGCCACAGAGAGGTTATTTCAGCAGGTCCTGGAGCGTTGCCAGGGTATCGGCGTCTTCGACGGTCTTGTCCTGGCGCCAGCGCAGCATCCTTGGAAATCGCACCGCAATCCCGCTCTTGTGGCGCCTGGACAAGGCAATGCCTTCGAAGCCCAACTCGAAAACCAGGGTGGGCGTGACACTGCTTACCGGACCGAACTTCTCCACGGTGGTCTTGCGCACGATGCTGTCGACCTGGCGCATTTGCTCATCGGTCAGCCCCGAATAGGCCTTGGCGAACGGCACCAGGTTGCGCTCGCGGCTGCCCGGCGGGTTGTCCCATACGGCGAAGGTGTAGTCGCTGTACAGACTGGCCCGGCGACCGTGACCGCGTTGAGCGTAGATCAACACAGCGTCGACGCTGAACGGGTCGATTTTCCATTTCCACCACACTCCCATGTCCTTGGTCCGACCGACGCCATACAGGGCGTTGCACGCTTTGAGCATCATGCCCTCGACGCCGAGGCTACGGGACGCTTCACGCTGGCGGGCGAGGTCGAGCCAGTCCTGGCCGGTGACGATCGGCGACGGCAGCAGAACCGGGCTCTGGGAATCTGCAATCAGCGCCTCCAACTGCTCACGGCGCTCGGCCTGGGTATGGCTGCGCCAATCCTCTCCTTGCCATTCCAGCAAATCGTAGGCCATCACCACCACGGGGGCCTCTTCGAGGATTTTCTTGCTCAGGGTCTTGCGACCAATGCGCTGTTGCAACAGGGCGAACGGTTGTACGGCCGGTTGCAGCGGTGCATCCGCATCGAAGGCATCCCCGGTCACCGGTCGCGAGGTTTTCCAGACCACGATTTCGCCGTCGATCACCGTACCGTCGGGCAGCAGCGATGTCAGGGTGTGCAATTCAGGGAAGCGTTCGGTTACCAGCTCTTCGCCTCGGGACCAGACCCACAACTGGCCGTCGCGCTTGATCACCTGGGAGCGGATGCCATCCCATTTCCATTCCACTTGCCAATTGCTGGGCGGCCCCAGTAGCGCGTCGAACTGCTCTGCGGGGGCGGACAAGGCATGGGCCAGGAAAAACGGATACGGCTGGCCGCCACGTTGGGCATGTTCATCCTCGGATTCGGCGGCGATCAATTTGAGGTAACTGTCAGCCGTCGGGCGATGGGACAGGTCGGTGTAACCCACCAGGCGCTGGGCGACCCGTTTGCTGTCCAGCCTGGCCATTCCGGCCAGGGCCCGGGTCACCAGCAGCTTGGAGACTCCGACACGGAAGCTGCCGGTGATGAGCTTGATGCAGAGCATCAGGCTCGAGCGGTCGAGTTGTGCCCACAAGGTGGGTAGTCGCAGTGCCAATACCTCAGGCGTTTCACCGCGCAGCGGCAGCAGTTTCTCCTCTACCCACAACGCCAGGCCTTCGGCAGAAGTGTGAGGGGACTCCGGCAACACCAGGGAAATGGTTTCGGCCAGGTCTCCCACGGCCTGGTAACTTTCTTCGAACAGCCAGGGCGACAATCCGGATACCTGTACGGCCAGGTCTCGGAGGATTTTCACCGGTACCAGTTGCCGGGGGCGGCCCCCGGACAGGAAATACACGGCCCACGCTGCATCTTGGGGCGGAGCCTGAGTGAAGTAGCGTTGCATGGCCGCCAGCTTGGCGTTGCTGGAGGTGGTGGCGTCCAGGTCGGCGTAGAGTTCGGCGAAGGCTTTCACGATGCGTCCTCGCCAGTGGCGGCGATGACGTCTTCTTCATCGTCGCCGTATTCGGTGTTGAAACCCTGGGCGTCGAGGCCGAGCTCGCATAAATGCCGCACCAGCACGCTCACCGCCCCGTGCGTGACCATGACCCGCTCGGCGCCGGTCTGTTCGATGGCCCAGAGCAGGCCGGGCCAGTCGGCGTGATCGGAAAGCACGAAGCCCCGATCCACGCCACGCCGCCGTCGGGTACCCCGCAGGCGCATCCAGCCGCTGGCGAAGGCATCGCTGTAGTCGCCGAAACGGCGCATCCAGCTGCTGCCACCGGCCGACGGCGGGGCGATGACCAGGGCCTGGCCCATGATCGGGTCGTTCTTCTGGATGTCACCGGCGTAAATCGTCGGCGGCAAATGAACCCCGGCCTCGCGGTAGACCCGGTTCAACGGCTCCACCGCCCCGTGGGCAAGGATGGGGCCCAGGCTGGCGTCGATGCCATGGAGAATCCGCTGGGCTTTACCGAAGGAATAGCAGAACAGCACGCTGGCCCGGTTGGCGGCAATGTTTGCGCGCCACCATTGATTGATCTCGTCGAATATCTGCGCCTGGGGCTGCCAGCGATAGATGGGCAGGCCGAACGTGGATTCGGTGATGAACGTATGACACTTCACTGGCTCGAACGGCGTGCAGGTGCCGTCGGGTTCGACTTTGTAGTCTCCGGATGCCACCCAGACCTCGCCTTCATGCTCCAACCGCACCTGGGCCGACCCCAGCACGTGGCCGGCAGGGTGAAAGCTCAAGGTCACGCCGTGATGTCGCAGGCGTTCGCCGTAGGGCAGGGGCTGCAGATGGATGTCCTGGCCCAGTCGCGAACGCAGGATGCCTTCACCGGGGGCTGCTGCCAGGTAGTGCTGATTGCCACCGCGGGCATGGTCACCGTGGGCATGGGTGATGACCGAGCGCTCAACCGGACGCCAGGGGTCGATGTAGAAATCCCCGCGCGGACAGTACAGGCCTTCAGGGCGGGCAATGACAAGATCCATGCAATCACCGGGGCGATGGGCTTGTCAGGTAGAGGCGATGGCGGGATCAGAAGTTCTATCGGGTTTGGGTGGAGAGGCGCCTGCCCTCTGTAGGAGCTGTCGAGCAACGCGAGACTGCGATCTTTCCTATGACACTTGAATCTCAAGCGAAAGATCAAAAGATCGCGGCCTCTCGTTGCTCGACAGCTCCTACGACCGCGGTCTGACGGGAGCAAGCCTGGGACGCCTTATTTACCGGGAACGAGGGTCAACCGAGTCTTGCCATACCCCCGATCGAAGTTCTGCGGTTGCAGCGGCAGGCTTTGGTACTGCCCCTTGATCCACGAATCGACGCCATTGACGTAGTAGGGGCTGGCCGCGTTACCCGACTGGCCGCTGCCGCCCTGGACCATCAACGGCTCGGGCTGGCCGAAGTCGACGATAAAGCGCATATCCGGCGCCTGGGTGGTGTTGAAGTCCAGGCCCCAGGCGAACGCCGCAGTGTTGAGCGTGGTGGCATCGCCGCCGGCCGATAGCGGACCGCGTACGACCTGGCCGCGGCCGTTTTTCCACGCGTAGCTGTGCAATTTGCCCCACTGCCAGGCCTTGTGGTCACCGCCCAATTGGCTATCGCCGGCACTGATGGTCGCCGCCAGGCTGCGGGCGAGGATAACCGCCTTGTCTTCCTTCTGCGGGGTTCGCACGTCATCCCAGAACGGGCTGTCTTCGCGTCCCAGCAGGTGATCGGCCTGGGCCGAATAGGACAGCTGTCCGTTGGCAACCAGCGCTTTCCACGCCGGGCTGCTTTCCGGGCCCAGTTCGTCGAGGAAAATCTGCTTCATGCTCTCCTGCAGGAACAGTTCGTAGATGGCCGCATCGGCGGAGATCGGGCTGAGTCGGCCATCAAATGCCATCAGGCGGGTATAGGCTTCGCGGGCTTTGGCCCGGTCAGCCGCTGGCAGGGCTTCGATTGCCTGTTTGAGGGGCTGGGCCATGCCAGGGGCTTCGAAGACTTTCTTGAGTTTGGCCGCGAACGTCGTGGTCTGGTCGTACTGCATGGCGGTCAGGCTGCGGATGTCGTGCTTGCTGGTGCCGGCCAGTTCGGCCAGGCGTTCACCCCGTTCCGGCGCAGCCCAGGAGTTGGACAGCTGCATGCCGTAGCCATGGGGTATGACCCGCTGGTTGGCGTTGCCCAGCCAGCCCTGGTTCGGATCCTGATCGTAGGGATGCGCCATCGGATCGGCGTAGCCTTCCCAGTCGTAGCGACCATCCCAGCCCGGCGATGGCAACAGGCCTTCGCCTTCCCGGCGGTTCGGATAGCGACCGGTGACTTGCCAGCCGATGTGGTTGGCGTCGGCAAACACCAGGTTCACTGTCATGGCCCGGATTTCACGGCTGGCGTCGGAGGCTTTCTCGGCGTTCTGTGCCCGGGACAGGTCGAAGAATGCGTCCAGGGTCTTGTCGTCGGTCAAGCCCGGTGTCTGCAAGGCCAGACCGAAGCCATTGGCCGTGGCCGGACCCTGGACGCTGTTGAGCAATGGGCCATGGCGGGTTTCGTACACGGCTTCGCGAATCGACCGCTGACCTTTTATGAAGTAGGTTTCGTTGCGCACCGTCGCCGGCTGCCATTTGCCGTTGACCTCGTAGGACAAGCCATTGCCCTGACGCCGGATTTTTTCCAGGAACAGATCCTGGTTGTCCCCCTGCACGCTGCTCATGCCCCAGGCCACGTCACCGTTGTAGCCCGCCAGAATCAGGGGGATGCCAGCCACGGAGACCCCGGCCGCCTGATACTTGGGCGCGCGGATCTGCACCACACTCCATAACGACGGCACGTTCAGCGGTCCGTGGCTGTCGCTCGCCAGCAGGCTCTTGCCGTTGCGGCTGCGTTGCGGGGCCATGGCCCAGCTGTTCGAAGACGTAGTCCCCAACAGGTTCAGCTCAGCCAACTGGCGGGTGGCGTTGTTGATTTCGTTCAGACCCGGGATCTGGCCGTTGAGCCGTACACCCTGGAGCTTGTCGGCTTCGCCCTGGGGCAGGGGTTCGTCCGGGTAGGACGGGTTCAGCCAGGCCAGCTTGTCCTGGCTGACGGTCTGGGCCATTACCAGGGCGGCAATTTCTTCCGGCAGGTTGGCCGACTGGCTGAAGTTCAACAGGCAGAACATCAGCGCCGAATCTTCCGGTTTCCAGTATTCGGGTTTGTAGCCGGTGGCGGCCAGGTCGGCCGGCAGTTTATCGCGGTAGCGGAACAGGTAGGCGTTGACGCCGCGGGCGTAGACTTCGAAGAAGCGCTTGAGTCGCGGCGAAGAAGCCTTGTACAGCTCATCGGCACTTTTCTTCAGGTTGACCGCACGCATGTAGCGGTCGACGTCCAGCCGTTCGGCCCCGGACATTTCCGCCAGCCTACCCTGGGCCAGCAGGCGCATGGTCACCATCTGGGTGATTCGGTCGCTGGCGTGGACGTAGCCGAGGGCGAACAGCGCGTCATGGAAGCTGTTGCTCTCGATCAGTGGCATGCCCATGGCATTGCGCCGAACCGAGACGTTTTGCGCCAGCCCCTTGAGTGGTTGCACGCCGGAAGTCGGTGGGAGACTGTCCTGGGTATTCCAGGCCTGGCAACCGCTCAAACCGAGCACACTGGCCACGGCGGCAGCAATGCCGAGCCGGGGGAAGAAGAAATTAGAGGCTGGCGAGGCCATGACAAAGCTCCTGCGGGAGGGGGGCGGCAAATAAAGGCGCTACGTTAGTGAGCAGGAGGGGGCCGCGCAAGCGGGGGCGGGGGTTATTTGTGAGTTTGGCGATGAAACTCCGTGCGACGGTACGCCTGGTTATCTGTGGCGAGGGGATAAATCCCCTCGCCACAGGTTGCTCAGGGCTTCGGTGGATTGATCTTATCCAACAGCGCATAGGCCCTCACCGTGGCCGGGCGCTCCTTGATGCGATTGAACCAGCGCTGCAGGTTCGGGAAGTCCTCCAGGCGCTGGCTTTGCCATTGATGGGACACCGTCCAGGGGTAGATCGCCATGTCGGCAATGCTGTATTCGCTGCCCGCCACAAAATCACGGTCCGCCAGGCGTCGATCCAGCACGCCATACAGGCGAGCGGTTTCGTCGACGTAGCGCTTGATCGCGTAGGGGATCTTTTCCGGCGCGAACCGGCTGAAGTGATGGTTCTGCCCGGCCATCGGCCCCAGGCCGCCCATCTGCCAGAACAGCCATTGCAGGACTTCCCGTCGCCCGCGCAGGTCCTGTGGAATGAAATGGCCAGTCTTTTCCGCCAGATACAGCAGGATCGCGCCCGACTCGAACAGCGAGATCGGCTCGCCACCGTCGGCGGGTTCATGATCGACAATGGCCGGAATGCGGTTGTTGGGGGCGATCTTCAGGAAATCCGGTTTGAACTGCTCGCCCTGGCCGATGTTGACCGGATGTACCTTGTAGGGCAGGCCGGCTTCCTCCAGGAATAACGAGATTTTATGGCCGTTGGGGGTGGTCCAGTAATACAGGTCGATCATGGAGGGCTCCAGATGAGACAGCGTAATGGATGGACAACAAACGACGACGGGTGTCGTTTTCTTTTGTCCGAAGGCTTGCCTGTAGTAAGAGGTGATGCTCCAGTGTGGAAAATTCAATGACCGGGTAAGCGAAAGCCGGAACGGAGTGATAGACATGGAACTAGAGAAAAATGCAGCGTTGATCCTCATCGATCAACAGAAAGGCATCCTGCATCCCAGGCTCGGTTCTCGCAACAACCCCGAGGCTGAGCAGCGCATGCTCGAACTGTTGGCCTTCTGGCGAGATTCGGCGCGGACGGTGATTCATGTCCATCATCTGTCCCGTTCGCCGGATTCGGTGTTCTGGCCAGGGCAACAAGGGGTGGAAGTCCAGGAGCGGTTCGAACCGCAGGAAGGGGAATGGTTGATCCACAAGGACGTACCGGATGCGTTCTGCGCCACTCACCTGGAGGCTGACTTGCGCCGGGCGGGGATCGGACAATTGGTCATCGTCGGTGTGGCGACGAACAACTCGGTGGAATCCACGGCGCGTACGGCAGGTAACCTGGGCTTCGATACCTGGGTGGCCGAGGACGCCTGTTTCACTTTCGACAAGGCCGATTATTTCGGGCGGGCCCGTTCGGCCGATGAGGTGCACGCCATGTCCCTGGGCAACTTGCATGGCGAGTATGCGACGGTGGTCAGTGCGAAGCGGATTCTGGCGGCGGGCTGATCGCGTGGGAGCGGGCTTGCTCGCGAAAGCGGTTTGCCGGCCAACATATGTGCCGAATGTGATGGCTCTTCGCGAGCAAGCCCGCTCCCACGCTGAATATCGCAGGTCACCCTGTGGGAGCGAGCCTGCTGATGACTCAACCGGCGAAGCCAGGCTCCGCCCCGGTCATCAAGCCCCGTGGCACTTCTTGAACTTCTTGCCATTGCCGCATGGGCAAGGGTCGTTGCGGCCGACATCCTTCAAGGCATTGCGCACTGGCTCCTGATGGGCATGGCCGCAATTCGGACCATGGACGTGGCCGTGGTCATGATCGTGGTGATGGTCGTGATCGTGGTTGCAATCAGGACCGTGAACGTGGGGTTGCTGGGTCATCGGGGTTACTCCGCAGTAAAATCGGCGGCGATTATCACGCCATTGCGCTTCAGGTGCACGTAGTGGGCGATGAATAATCCGGTTTCCAACTCACCTTCCAGACGATAGGGGATCTGCTGGCGGGGTTTCTCGAGCAGTTTCACCACGTCTCGCACCTGCGGCCACAGGTTGGTGCGGATCGGTATCTTGAAGAAGCCACTTTGCCCGGGAGGGACGGTGAACCAGTGCTCATGCTCACCTTCGGTCAGCAGCAGGTCGCCCAGATGGATCCGGTAGGTCAGGCCGCGCACGGTCAGGTCGCTGTCGCCAGGGTTGTCGACTCGCAGATGCAGCATGAACCGCTGCTCCAGCAGCCGGGCCCGCACCACTTCGACCCTGACCAGATGCACCTGGGGCTCAGAGGCCTCGTCGGTTTGCCAGGACGCACAGCCGTCAAGCCCAATGAACAGCAGCAGGCAGGTGATGCGTAGCATATGTAATGAAAGGGTCATGTCCGCGCCTCTGCTTTCAGTCTAGCCCGCTGACAAAGGGGCAAGCGTCGGACGTTTCCGAAATCAGCGAGCGAAGTAACCCGCACAGCACTTCTTGAATTTGTGCCCGCTGCCGCATGGACAACTGTCGTTGCGCCCGGCCCTGACCGGCACGGTCGGGTCGATGAAGTACCAGCGCCCATCGTTTTGCACGAACGACGACTGTTCACGGTGGCTGTGTTCTCCCTGGCCGTCATGCCAACGCGCGGTGAAGGTGACAAAGGCATGTTCCGGTTGTCCACCGAACACCTCGCTGCTTTCCACATCCAGTCCCAGCCAGGTGCTTTTGCTGCTCCACTCACTGATGGACAGGCGATCGAGCCCCTCCTGCTGGGCGGGCAGGGTGGTGCTCACCAGGTAATCCACCAGCCCCAGTACATAGGCACTGTAGCGCGAACGCATCAGGGCTTCGGCGCAGGGGGCCGGGTGGCCGTCATGGTAATGGCCGCAGCAGGCATTCAACAGGTTGCCACTGCCGCAGGGACAAATGGTTGCGTGCAGGCTTGTGTTCACAGCTACCACCAATATTTTCCGAAGTTTTCGGGGTTGGCCCAAAAACGTGAATTGAGCCAATCGGGGACTTGTTTGTATTCAAGCAGATCGTAGGTAAACAAGGTCAGCACCTGTTCCTCGCGCTGGAACCGTTCGCTGGCTTGCAGGGCCAGGGAAAAGAAGTCCGTTTCCTGCCAGCCGCAGGCAGCGAGGTCCGCCAGCACGACGATGCGGCTGGCGTTGAGATTACGGATGCCACCCAGCAGGTTCAGACCGTCGCGCTTGGGCACATGTTCCAGGCAATCGAGTGCCAGGGCCAGGTCGAAGCGCTGTCCGGCGACGTCCACCGGCAGCGGGCCGGGAGCGACCTGGACCACTTCGGTATCGGGATGCGCCTGCCGGAACGCCTCGAGGGCAGGAAAGCTGCTGGCGCCGATCAGCAGCAGTTTTCGCGGAGCGTAACGGTCAAGCACGGCAGCCAGTGCTTGCTGGGGGGTGCGCGATGAAATGGCAACGGTCATTGAAATTCCTCGATCAGAACCGCCACGATAGCCTGCCTGGACAACGTGGCCTAGAGCGGTTTGCACTAAAACGTGCCGAACAGTCGCAAACACTGGGCAAAATCCGCGATAGCGCGGTGCTGGCGCAGATCCTCACTCGGGTCTTTACTCCCCTGAATCGGTGCAAAGCCGATCCCTCAAGGAGAAACCCAATGAGCATAGTTCGGACAGCGTTACCCCTGGTTCTGCTAACCGGTGTGTTGACTGGTTGCGCAGGTTTGCAAAAAACCGACTGGCCGACCTGTGCGGCCGCCGGTGGCGTGGTCGGCGCGGGATTGGGCGCCACTGAAAGCACCTCCTGGGCCGGCGGCGGCGCGCTGTTTCTCGGCACCATGGCGGCCGCCTATTGCTGGGTGCACGGAGACGGTGACGAAGACGGCGATGGTGTGCCGGACAGCCGCGACAAGTGCCCGGGCACACCGAAGGGTGTGCAAGTCGACGCAGATGGCTGCCCGCCGCCGGCCCCGGCGCCAATGGCAGAGGAGCCGGTTGTCGTCAAAGAGGAAACCATCGTGGTTCGCGATGTGCATTTCGAATTCAACAAGTCCACGTTGACGCCGGCCGACAAAGAGGTACTGAGTGGTGTCGCGACCCGTCTGAAACAGGAATCGTCCACGGCCCAGCTTCGGGTGACCGGTCATACCGACAGTGTTGGCAGCAATGCCTACAACCAGCGACTGTCGGAAAAACGGGCCAATTCAGTGGTGCAGTACCTGGTTGAAAGCGGCGTGCCTCGTGCCAGTTTCGTCTCGGTGGCTGGTGCCGGTGAGAGTCAGCCGGTGGCCGACAACAAAACCGCCGATGGACGCGCCATGAACCGTCGCACTGAAATCAAGATAAACCGCTGACCCCTGTGGCGGGGAGCTTGTTGTGGTGGGGGCTCCCTCGCCACGACAAGCTTTCCAGCCAATATCTGCAGGCTTTGTCACATGGATTAAATTTGCTCCGCCCTCTGGCTTAACCAGCGCGCAAGCCGTTACTGTGCGTGCAAAGAATAATGTTCACTGGGGGGCGTATGAAGGTGTTGTGGGGGCTGGGGCGCTTGTTGACCCTGTTGTTCTGGCTGGTGGTGCTGGTCAATCTGGTCGTGCCGTTCGTCCATCCGCTGCATGTGCTGGTCAACCTGGCCGGGGCGTTGCTGTTGGCGGTCCATTTGCTTGAGCTGCTGCTGTTCAGGGCCCGTTTTCGCGGCTTGCTCTCTCCCGGTCGTGAACGCCTCAGAGTGCTGCTGTTCGGCATCTTTCATCTGCAAACCCTCCCGACTGCCGCAGAGGCCTCTCATGCGTAAATTGTGTCTGCTCGCTGCATTCGTGTGCCCATGGGCGAGTGCTCAAGTGCTCCAGGTGGAAACCCACTCGTTGATGCGCCTGCCCAATACAGCCACTACCTTGACCCTGGAGCGGCTGGACGTCGCCGATTACGGCACGTTGCTGGTGCCGTCGAACGTCACTCAATTGTCCATTGGTCAATTGCACCTGGGGCGCGAGGCGCGGATCGCTATCGTGCCTGCGCAACAGCCGCTGGCGATGAGCGTTACCCAGGCGGAACTGGCTGATGGCAGCCAGATCACTTCCCGCGGCGCGCCGGGCACCTATACGAAGGCTGCGCGGCCGGGACGCGATCTCAACCTGCGTTTCAATGCGTTGAATGCCCCGGCGCTGTCGGTGGATGCCCGTGGCGGTACGGGTGCGCCAGGCTACGTGGGCCTCGACGGTGCCAACGGGCAGGCTCCGGGTTGTACCTGGGGGGCTGCCGGGCGCGGTGCCGACGGCAGCAATGGCAGCGATGGCCAGCCAGGCGCGGCCGGTGCACTGGTGCGCCTCGAACTGCCTCGTGATTACCCCGCCGAGCGGATCAAGGTTGTGGTCGATGGCGGCGTCGGTGGCGCGGCGGGGCCCGGCGGCAAGCCTGGCGCCGGCGGCAAGGCCAAGGGATGTTTCGTCTACACCGCCGACGGCGGTAAAAGTGGCCGCCCCGGAGCCGCTGGCCAGCCTGGACCTGCCGGAGCGGCGGGCACAGTGACCGTGCAACGATTCTAAGTCCAGGAAATAAACCCTGTGGGAGCGAGCCTGCTCGCGATAGCAATCCATCAGTCACATCAGGGCTAACTGACCGGACACAATCGCAAGCAGGCTCGCTCCCACAGGGGCTGTACGCAGTCTTCAGAACATCGGCCGGGCCGCGCCAATCGCCACCACCAGCAATCCGATCAGCAAGTTGCCCCCCACCAGCTTGCGGATTTTTCCCAGCACCGACGCAGCCGTCGGCCAGTCCTGCGCCGTCACGGCGTTGCGCAATGCCGGCAATTGCAAGCTCTGGATACGGATGAACAGGGCTGCCATCACCACATACAGCCCCATCATCACCTGTACGTAACGTGGTGCCGTTTCGAAACCGGCGAAGCGCACATGAATCAGTCCTACGCCGCTGATCGGCAAAAGCACCACCGCCACCCAGACCCAGATGAAAAAACGTTGAAACACTTCTACCCACAGTTTCAGCCGGGCAGGGCCCTCAAGCGCCGTCATTGCGGCGGGGCGCAGGATCATCCAGGCGAAAAACATGCCGCCAACCCAGACCAGGGCCGCCAGCAAATGCAGGGTGTAGATGAAGGCAAAGGGTGTCATTGAGTTACTCCGTTCTGCGCAGGATTCATTAGCGGGGTATGATAGCCGCCGAACCGAACCACTGAAAATTTATCCAGCGTTTCCAGCGCCCGACCATTCATGATCAGCACCGAACTCAAAACCACGATCCAGGGCGCCTATTCGCGTTTTCTCGAAGCCAAGAGCCTCAAGCCCCGTTACGGCCAGCGCCTGATGATCGCCGAGGTGGCGAAAGTCCTGGGTGACATCGCCACCGACGACGAGGGCCGACGCGGTGGTGATCCCGCCGTCGTGGCGGTGGAGGCCGGTACCGGTACCGGCAAGACCGTTGCCTACAGCCTGGCGGCGATTCCCACGGCCAAGGCCGCCGGCAAGCGCCTGGTCATCGCCACGGCCACCATCGCGCTGCAGGAGCAGATCGTTTTCAAGGACCTGCCGGACCTGATGCGCAACAGCGGATTGAATTTCAGCTTTGCACTGGCCAAGGGGCGGGGGCGCTACATGTGCCTGTCCAAGCTCGACATGCTGCTGCAGGAAGGCCAGGCGCAGACCGCCACGGCCCAGTTGTTCGAGGAAGAAGGCTTCAAGATCGAAGTCGATGAAGCCAGTCAGAAGCTGTTTACCAGCATGATCGAAAAACTGGCCGGCAATAAGTGGGACGGCGACCGCGACAGCTGGCCCACCACCCTGGAAGATGCCGATTGGGCTCGCCTGACCACCGACCACAGCCAGTGCACCAACCGCCATTGCCCGAACTTCGGCCAGTGCGCGTTCTACAAGGCCCGCGAAGGCATGGGTAAGGTCGACGTCATCGTCACCAACCACGACATGGTGTTGGCCGACCTGGCCTTGGGCGGTGGCGCGGTGCTGCCGGACCCGCGCGATACGATCTACGTATTCGACGAAGGCCACCACCTGCCGGACAAGGCCATCGGGCACTTTGCCCATTACACCCGGTTGCGTTCTACCGCCGACTGGCTGGAAACCACCGCCAAGAACCTCACCAAGCTGCTGGCCCAGCATCCGCTGCCTGGTGACCTGGGCAAGTTCATCGAGCAAGTGCCGGAGCTGGCCCGCGAGATCAAGACCAACCAGCAGTTCATGTTCACCGCCTGTGAGCAGGTGGCCGACTTCAAGCCGGGTGAAGACGTCGAGGGCCGCGAGCGGCCACGCCATCGTTTTGTCGGGGGCGTCATCCCCGAGCACATGCGTGAAATGGGCATCGAGTTGAAGAAGGGTTTTGCCCGCCTGACCGATCTGTTCACCCGTCTGACCGACCTGCTCAAGGAAGGGATGGACGGCGAGGTCAATATCGGCATCGCCAGCAACCAGGCCGAGGAATGGTACCCGCTGTTCGGCAGCCTGTTGTCCCGCTCCCAGGGTAACTGGGAGCTGTGGACAGCCTTCACTACTGAAGACCCGGAGGACAACCCGCCGATGGCGCGCTGGCTGACCCTGGCCGAAAGCGGTTCACTGTTCGATATCGAGGTCAACGCCAGCCCGATCCTGGCGGCGGACATGTTGCGTCGCAATCTGTGGAACGTGGCCTATGGGGCCCTGGTGACGTCCGCAACGCTGACCGCCCTGGGCACGTTCGATCGCTTCCGCATGCGTGCCGGCCTGCCGAAAGCCGCCGTGACCGCCGTGGTCCCGAGCCCGTTCCATCACGCCGACGCCGGTGTGTTGCGGGTACCGGACCTGAAGGCCGATCCACGGGATGCCGCCGCGCACACCGCCGCGATCATCCGTGACCTGCCGGAACTGGTAGAGGGTTCGCGGGGCACCCTGGTGCTGTTTTCCTCGCGCAAGCAAATGCAGGACGTATTCGACGGTCTCGACCGTGACTGGCGCAAGCAAGTGTTCATTCAGGGCAACCTGTCGAAGCAGGAGACCCTGAACAAGCACAAGGCGCGGGTCGATGGCGGAGATTCCAGCGTGCTGTTCGGCCTGGCGAGCTTTGCCGAAGGGGTTGACCTGCCCGGTGCGTATTGCGAGCACGTGGTGATCGCCAAGATCCCGTTCTCGGTCCCGGATGACCCGGTGGAAGCGGCATTGGCCGAGTGGATCGAAGCCCGGGGCGGTAACCCGTTCATGGAGATATCCGTGCCGGATGCCTCGCTGAAGCTGGTCCAGGCCTGCGGTCGTTTGCTGCGTACCGAAGAAGACCGCGGCACCATCACCTTACTTGACCGTAGACTGGTGACCCAACGCTACGGCAAGGCGATCCTCAATGCGTTGCCGCCGTTTCGGCGGGAGATTTCCTGATATCGACGGCACGGTCCCATGGCGAGGGGATTCATGCCAGGCTCTGTAGGAGCTGGCGGAGCCTGCGATTTTTTGATCTTTCGCTTGGGACTCAAGTGTCAGGGGAAAGATCGCAGCCTCGCTGCGCTCGACAGCTCCTACGAACGTAATTCAGCAGGGATAAATCAGGCAGCGTCAACCAGCCAGCTGTCCCATTGGTAGTTTCCAAAACCACCAATGGCTGAAACAATGCGGACACTTGAGAAAGTCTTTGTTTCAAAGGAGTTGCGGGTGCAGATTCAAGGCCATTATGAGCTTCAGTTCGAGGCGGTACGCGAAGCGTTCGCAGCACTGTTCGATGATCCCCAGGAGCGCGGTGCGGCGCTGTGCATCCAGGTCGGCGGCCGGACGGTGATCGATCTGTGGGCCGGTACGGCTGACAAGGACGGTCATGAAGCCTGGCACAGCGATACCATCGCCAATCTGTTTTCCTGCACCAAGACCTTCACCGCCGTCACTGCCCTGCAGCTGGTTGCCGAAGGCAAGTTGCAACTGGACGCCCCGGTCGCCCGGTACTGGCCCGAATTTGCTGCGGCAGGCAAGCAATCCATTACCCTGCGCCAATTACTCTGCCATCAGGCCGGATTACCGGCGTTGCGTGAATTGCTGGCGCCCGAAGCCCTGTATGACTGGGGCAAGATGGTCAACGCCCTGGCTGCCGAAACGCCTTGGTGGACGCCGGGGGATGGCCATGGTTATGCCGCGATCACCTACGGCTGGCTGGTCGGCGAACTGTTGCGCAGGGCTGACGGTCGAGGACCGGGAGAGTCCATCGTGGCACGGGTGGCCAAACCGCTGGGCCTGGATTTCCACGTCGGCCTTGCGGACCAGGAGTTCCACCGCGTGGCTCATATCGCCCGCGGCAAAGGCAACGTCGGCGATGCAGCGGCGCAACGCCTGCTTCAGGTGACAATGCGCGAACCCACCGCCATGACCACCCGGGCCTTCACCAATCCGCCGTCGGTCCTGACCAGCACCAACAAGCCCGAGTGGCGACGCATGCAGCAACCGGCCGCAAACGGTCACGGCAATGCCCGCAGCATTGCCGGGTTCTACGCCGCTCTGCTGGATGGCAGCCTGCTGGAAGGTGAAATGCTCGATGAACTGACCCGCCAGCACAGCTTTGGCGAAGACAAGACGTTGCTGACCCAGACCCGTTTCGGCCTGGGTTGCATGCTGGACCAGCCGGATGTACCGAACGCCACCTACGGCTTGGGCCCGAGGGCATTCGGCCATCCGGGGGCAGGCGGTTCCATAGGGTTTGCCGATCCGGAACATGACGTGGCGTTCGGCTTCGTGACGAACACGCTTGGACCTTACGTATTGATGGATCCGCGCGCGCAGAATCTGGCAAGGGTACTTGCCACTTGTCTGTAAAACGTTCTTGAAAGGGGGCGCGCCGGAACCTGGTGTCCTTTTTGGTTTCAAAGCGTCTGTTTATGTGTCCAGGACAGGGTCCTGTATTTTTCATTTACATCATTTTGTGGATATCCAATGTTATCGAATAAATCCATCGCCCTGGCGCTATGCTTCGCTATTACCGGTTGCGCGCAAACCCCACAAAATGATGCCAAGGGCGGCAGCGGCTGGTGGCCGTTCGGCTCTTCCGACCAGGCAGCGGTCAAAGAAGTGGTGCCAGTGGCTCCCTTGAAACCGACGTCCGTCGCGCCACAGGCCAAGGCCGAGAGCGTCAGCCACTGGTGGTGGCCGTTCTCCTCCGATGATGTCGCCAGCGAAGCTGCAGAAAAAGCCCCGGTCAAGGTTGAAACCAAGCCTGAAACGAAGGTACCGGCGCCTGTGGCCCAGGCCGAAACGCAGAGTGGTGGGAAATGGTGGTGGCCGTTCGGCGGCAAGGATCAGCAAGCCGTCAAGGCGGCGCCGTTGCCCGATCCGAAAGTCACCCAGGCCTGGCTCGATGACTATGAACCAAAGCTGCGCACTGCCATCGAGGGCAGCAAGCTCCAGCTGGAACGTCGCGACAACGTCCTGGTGGTCACGGCCCCGGTGGACGGGTCTTTCAACCCGGATCGCCCGGCCATGCTGCTGCCGGTGACCCTTGGCCCGTTCACTCGCGTGGCGAAGGTCCTGGAAGCCGACCCGAAGTCCGCCGTACTGATTCTTGGCCACGCCGACACCTCGGGCGCTGCGCCGGCGAACCTGAAGCTCAGCCAGGAGCGTGCCCAGTCCGTGGCGGCTATTTTCCGTCTCAGTGGTCTGCAACGTGATCGCCTGATGCTGCGGGGCATGGGTTCGGTAGAGCCGCGTGCAGCCAACGACAGCGTTGAAGGTCGCGCCTTGAACCGTCGCGTGGAATTGCTGGTGACGCCACAGAACACCTTGGTCGCGCTGCTCGGCAAATACAACATGCCGGCCCCGGCACCGCTCACGCTGGTGGCTGCCCAGGATGTGAAACCCGCTGTCCCGACGCCTGCGACCCGTAAAGCCGCAGTCCCGGCCACTAAAAAAGCGCCGGCCAAGAAAGCAGTCGCCAAGGCTCCAGCGAAGAAAGCACCGGCCAAGAAGGCCACCCCGGCGAAGAAGCCTGAGCCGGCCAAGGCCGCCACCGATGCCAAGAAAGTCGCGGCAGCCGATACCCCCAAGCAGTGATAGGCGAACCACAAGGAGTGCGCCATGACCCAAACGCTGGCTGATATGCGCCGCGACTACACCCGCGATGGCCTGACCGAGGCACAAGCTCCGACCGAGCCATTTGCGCTGTTCCATCAATGGTTCGCCGAAGCGGTGAAAACCGAACAGGCCCCGGTGGAGGCCAATGCCATGACCCTGGCCACGGTGGACGCCGATGGCCGTCCTCACTGCCGGATCCTGTTGCTCAAGGGCCTGGATAGCCAAGGCTTCACATTCTTCACCAACTACGACAGCGACAAGGGCCAGCAACTGGCCGCGAATCCGTTCGCGGCCATGACATTTTTCTGGCCGACCCTGGAGCGTCAGGTGCGCATCGAGGGCAAGGTGGTCAAGGTCTCGGCACAGGAGTCGGACGCCTATTACCAGGTTCGGCCCCTGGGCAGTCGCCTCGGCGCCTGGGCTTCACCCCAGAGCCGAGTGATTGACGGTCGTGGTGAGCTGGAAAACTTGCTCAAGGCCACCGAACAACGCTTCAGTGATAGCCAGCCCCACTGTCCGGAGCATTGGGGGGGGTATCGTTTACTGCCCGAGCGCATCGAATTCTGGCAGGGCCGCCCGAGTCGCCTGCATGATCGCCTCAATTACCGTCTGCAAGGGGCGGACTGGACTCGCGAGCGTCTGGCGCCTTAGCATCGGCATAGCCTGTCGCAGCGGCTTGAAGCCATTGCGGCAGGTCCCGACGCTTGATCCCTTGTTCTCGGGAGCGGGCCAGTTGTTGCAGCATGTAGGTTTTCTTCTGCTCATCCTGCCCCGCCAATGACAGCGCCAGATCGCGGTCCACCCAGTGTTTGATCCGCACGTATAACCACCAGTGAAAATACAGGCCGGCAACGGTGGTCGCGACGATGATGAAATAATCCATGCAAAATCCTTGGGCTGATGACGCAGGTTTCGGAAATTGACGCTACTGTTGGGTTAATTTTTCGGGTGCGCCTGTATCCCGCCTGAATGAAAACAATTTTATCCCGGCCGGGCCGTGACAGGCGTCAAGCTGCGGAGTTTAATAGTTCCCTGTCTTTTGGAGTTTGATCCTATGCGTAAGTCTGTTTTGCTGGTTGCTTCCTTTTCCACGATGGCGATGTTGCTCACTGGCTGTCAGTCGAGCCTGACCGGTGACTCTTACTCCCGTGACGAAGCGCGTCGCGTGCAGACCATTCGCATGGGGACTATCGAATCCCTGCGTCCGGTCAAGATCGAAGGCACCAAGACCCCGATCGGCGGTGCCGCCGGTGCGGTGGTGGGTGGTGTAGGCGGCAGCGCCATCGGTGGCGGCCGTGGCAGTATCGTCGCAGCCGTTATCGGTGCCGTGGCTGGCGGCCTGATCGGCTCCGCGACCGAAGAAGGCCTGACCCGTACCCAGGGTGTGGAAATCACCGTTCGCGAAGACGACGGCAGCATGCGCGCATACGTGCAACAGGTTCAGGAAAACGAAGTCTTCCGAGTGGGTGAGCGGGTTCGTATTTCCACTGTGGGTGGGACGAGTCGCGTATCGCACTAAGCTGATTGGGTAAGCGTTTCTCTGGTTTTTATGTTTGCTCAAGAAAAACGGCGCTTCTTCCATTGGGAAGGGCGCCGTTTTTTTGTGCAAAGCCAAAGCAAGGCGGTCTTACAGCGGACCGGAAGTTTGAGTGTACGTGTTCCCCTGTGGGAGCGAGCCTGCTCGCGATAGCGGTGGGACAGTTTGAATAGATGCTGGATGTGCCGACGCTATCGTGAGCAGGCTCGCTCCCACAGAGGGATAGCGTTTGCTTCGAGAAGAAGGGATCGCTATACAGCGATCCCTTCTTGCGCGGGCGTATCAGGAGGACAGTGCGGAAGGCTTGCGGCTGGCCGCCGCGGCCACTGCGTAGCCCAGCAGTGCCGCGAGGATCGACCCCGTGAGGATGCCCATCCGGTCCATGCCGGCATACTCGCTGACGCCGGGCTCGAAGGCCAGGGAACCGACGAACAGGCTCATGGTGAAACCGATCCCGCACAGGATCGCCACCCCCAGTATCTGACCCCAATTGGCGCCGAGGGGCAGGTTGGCGATGCCGATTTTCACGGCTAGCCAGGTCAGGCCGAACACGCCGACGGTCTTGCCCAGCAACAGGCCGACCGCGATGCCCATCGGCACGTGGTGGGTGAAGCTCTCGATGGTGACACCGCTCAAGGACAGGCCAGCATTGGCGAAAGCGAACAGAGGCAGGATGCCGTAGGCCACCCATGGATGCAGGGCATGCTCCAGGGTCAACAGCGGCGAGGTTTCGGCGTTCTTCGTGCGCAACGGAATGCAGAACGCCAACGTGACGCCGGCCAGGGTGGCATGAACCCCGCTCTTGAGCACGCAGACCCAGAGAATCAGGCCAACAATCATGTAGGGGCCTAGCCTGACCACGCCCATCCGGTTCATCGCCACCAATATGGCAATGCATGCCGCCGCCAGCATCAGGGACAAGGTCGACAGGGAGCCGGAGTAGAAAATGGCGATGATGATAATGGCGCCCAGGTCGTCGATGATCGCCAGGGTCATCAGGAACAGCTTGAGTGAAACCGGCACTCGTTTGCCCAGCAAGGCCAGCACCCCGAGGGCGAAGGCGATGTCGGTGGCCGTCGGGATTGCCCAGCCCGAAAGGGCCGCTGGATTGTCACGATTGAGGAACCAGTAGATCAGCGCGGGCACCACCATGCCGCCAATCGCCGCTGCCCCCGGCAGGACGATTTGCGAAGGCTTCGACAATTGTCCATCGAGCACTTCACGTTTGACTTCCAGGCCGATAAGCAGGAAGAACATTGCCATCAGGCCATCGTTGATCCACAGCAGCAAGGGCTTGGCGATTTTCAACGCGCCGACCTGGACCACCACGGGAGTATCCAGCAGGCCGCCGTACAACCAGGAAAGAGGTGAGTTGTTGATGACCAGGGCCAGCACTGCGGCGGCAATCAATAGCAGGCCACTGGCAGCCTCCAGCTGGAAAAAACGCGTCAGGGAATTACGTAGAGGCAAGATCGCTCTCCATTCGTCAATCAAAAAAGTGGATACACCCTAACCTGTGCTGTTAGTTGTTAAAACAAAAGTTATATTCTTTTTTGTTATATGACGTTACAAAGCCGTCGAGGCGGTCGGGCAGTTGCCGGGCATATTGGACCTTAGCTGTACCTGTGCGCGATGTCGGTTTTTTCCTAAGCTTGTGACTGGTTTTTCCCATATCCGGTCCAGACCGCCAGACTTTCCCTGCGTTGGACCTATTCCTGCGAGAAAACATATGAACGACCACCGTCAGTGGGCACGCGAAGCGATTCGCATCATTGAGGCTGATTTCCAGCGCAGCGCCGATACGCATCTGATTCCGCTGCCACTGCCGGGTTTTCCGGGCATCGAGTTGTACTTCAAGGATGAGTCCAGTCATCCCACCGGCAGTCTCAAGCACCGACTGGCGCGTTCGCTGTTTCTCTATGCACTGTGTAATGGCTGGCTCAAGCCCGGCGCCCCGGTGATCGAGGCTTCCAGTGGCTCGACGGCCATTTCCGAGGCCTATTTCGCCAGGTTGCTGGACCTGCCGTTCATTGCGGTCATGCCGGCAACGACGTCCCGGGAAAAAATCGCACAGATCGCTTTCTATGGTGGCCAGAGCCATCTGGTGGACGATCCTACGCAGATCTATGCCGAGTCCGAGCGTCTTGCCCGTGAGCATGACGGGCACTTCATCGACCAGTTCACCTACGCCGAACGCGCCACGGACTGGCGGGCCAATAACAACATTGCCGAGTCGATCTTCCAGCAGATGCGCTTCGAGCAGCACCCGGAGCCGAGCTGGCTGATTTCCAGCCCAGGTACCGGGGGGACCACCGCGACCCTGGGCCGTTATGTACGCTATCGGCAACACGGTACCCGCGTATTGTGTGCCGACGCAGAGCGTTCGGTGTTCTTCGACTACTACCGCAGCGGCGATGCCAGCCTGCGCCTGGAGTGCGGCTCGCGGATCGAAGGTATCGGCCGGCCACGGGTCGAGGCGTCGTTCCTGCCCAAAGTCATTGATGCGATGGTCAAGGTACCGGACGCCTTGTCACTGGCGGCGATGCATTACCTGGCCCAGCGATTGGGACGACGGGTCGGCGGGTCCAGCGGCACCAACCTGATCGGTGCGCTGATCGCCGCGAAGCGGATGGTGGAGGCTGGTGAGTCGGGGTCGATCGTGGCGATCCTGTGCGACGGCGGCGAGCGTTATGCCACGACGTATTACGACCCGGCGTGGCTCAAGGCCCAGGGGTATGAATTGGATGGGCTGATGGACGCCGTGGCGGCGAGCGCGGAGCGCGGCGAGGCGTTGCCGGAGACGGTGCTGCGGGCCAATATCTGAGACCTTCCGGACACTGGAAATCCCTGTGTGAGCGAGCCCTGTGGGAGTAAGGCTTGCCCGCGATGCATACGCCTCGGTAGCAAGATAAACCGAGGCGTATGCATCGCGGGCAAGCCTTGCTCCCACAAATGCTCGTTCCCACAGGGGATGGCGGAGCGCTCGTGAAAGGGGATCAGGCTTCGAGGCCGAGGATACCCCGCGCCACCGCTTCGGCAATGCGGATCCCGTCCACGCCCGCCGACAGAATCCCGCCGGCATAGCCGGCGCCTTCACCTGCCGGGTACAGGCCCTTCACATTCAAGCTCTGCAGCGATTCGTTGCGGGTGATGCGCAGCGGCGATGAGGTGCGGGTTTCGATCCCGGTCAACACGGCGTCGTGCAGCGAATAGCCGCGAATCTGTTTCTCGAAGGCCGGCAGGGCTTCGCGGATGGCTTCGATGGCGAAGTCTGGCAGCGCAAGGGCCAGGTCACCCAGCGAAACCCCGGGCTTGTAGGAAGGTTCGACGCTGCCCAAAGCCGTGGACGGTTTGCCGGCGATGAAATCGCCCACCAGTTGAGCCGGAGCTTCGTAATTGCTGCCGCCGAGTACGAAAGCGTGGGATTCCAGGCGTTCCTGTAGCTCGATCCCCGCCAGTGGACCGCCCGGATAATCGACTTCCGGGGTGATCCCTACGACGATGCCGGAGTTGGCGTTGCGTTCGTTACGCGAATACTGGCTCATGCCGTTGGTCACGACGCGGTTCGGCTCGGACGTCGCCGCCACCACGGTGCCGCCTGGACACATGCAGAAGCTGTACACCGAACGACCATTCTTGGCGTGGTGCACCAGTTTGTAGTCGGCGGCGCCGAGTTTCGGGTGACCGGCGTATTTGCCCAGGCGCGCGCTGTCGATCAGCGATTGCGGGTGTTCGATACGGAAACCCACCGAGAATGGCTTGGCTTCCATGTACACCCCCCGGCTGTGGAGCATGCGGAAGGTGTCCCGGGCGCTGTGGCCCAGGGCCAGGATCACATGCCTGGAATGAATGCGTTCACCGCCGGCCAGTTCGACACCGACCAGTTGGCCGTTCTCGATCAACACGTCCGTGACCCGCTGCTGGAAGCGCACTTCACCGCCGAGTGCACGAATCTGTTCGCGCATGGTTTCCACCACGCCTGTCAGGCGAAACGTCCCGATGTGCGGTTTGCTGACATAGAGGATTTCTTCCGGCGCCCCGGCGTTGACGAACTCGTGCAGTACCTTGCGACCGAGGAACTTCGGGTCCTTGATCTGGCTGTAGAGCTTGCCATCGGAAAACGTCCCCGCGCCGCCTTCGCCGAATTGCACGTTGGATTCGGGGTTGAGCACACTTTTGCGCCACAAGCCCCAGGTGTCCTTGGTGCGCTGGCGCACTTCCGGGCCGCGTTCGAGGACGATCGGCTTGAAGCCCATCTGCGCCAACAACAGGGCGGCGAAGATGCCGCACGGGCCGAAACCGACCACTATCGGCCGCTCGTCCAGGCCTGCCGGTGCCTGGCCGACCATCTTGTAGCTGACATCCGGCGCTTCGTTGACGTTACGGTCGTCGGCGAACTTGCGCAGCAGGCCGGCTTCATCGCGTACCGTCAGGTCGAGGGTGTAGATGAAGCACAGTTCGGAAGATTTTTTCCGCGCGTCGTAGCTGCGCTTGAACAAGGTGAAGTCGAGCAGGTCATCGCTGGCGATGCCCAGGCGCTGCAGGATGGCAGGGCGCAGGTCTTCTTCGGGATGGTCGATCGGCAGCTTGAGTTCGGTGATTCGTAACATGACGGGATCCGGTTCGCGGGGCGCACAACTGCGCCAGGGCGTTCTTCAAACCGGCGATTATAAGCTGCAATCCCCTGTCACAGTGAATCAGTCGTTACGCGCACCACCAAAGTAGGCGCAGCCACGCTGGACCGCGCCATTGACCCGCAGCTCGGCACTCATGTGCTGGACACTGCCGCTGACACTGTCGACGCAGCGCTGGGGCGCGACCCACAGCTCGACTTTCTGGCCATTCGCTTCGGTGCTCAGGTCGAAACGACCGTCCCCCAGTTGCTCTTCAAGGTACGGTACCGCCAGCGCAGGCTGGCCGTCACGTTCCAGCACAAGGCCCTTGCCACTGGCCTTGAGGCTCCACTCCGGGCCGTGGCCGGCGGCGTGCAGGACCAGCCGTTTGAAGTCGCCATCGTCGCAGGCCGTGCCCGAGCGTTCCAGGCGATACAACTGCTCCAGGTCCAGTTGGCTGTCGGCCCCCGCCGTGGCGCTGGAGACGATATGGCCGCGCACGTCGGCGAACAGCTTGCCGCGCTCATCGGCCAGGGCGGCGGCCTGTTGCAGCACGCTGGTACCGCCGCTGTCGTTGACGATGTAGCGACGTTGTTCCTGGCACGGCTGGAACACCAGCTTGCCGTCGGCCGCCGTGAGTTCGCCTTGCATGCGTGTCTGGCCGGCGTGGGACGCGCTCTGGCGCGGGGCGTCGAGCAGTTGGCAGCCAGCGAACAGGGGAAGGAGGGCAACACACAACAGGGAACGGGCGGCACGCATCATCGGGTCTCCAGACAGGTGCCGCCACGTTACTCAGACTGCTCCCGCATCACAAGCGGGAGCGTAGGCAAAGTGCTATTCAACCTACGTGAAAGGTCTGGCCGGTTTGTAGGCCTTCGACACTTTTTGCGTAGGCCAGTGCCACATCGGCGGCCGGCACCGGTTTGTAGCCGCGGAAGTAAGGGGCGTATTTGTCCATGGACTCCAGCAGCACGTTCGGGCTCACCGAGTTGACTCGCAGGCCCCGTGGCAATTCGATGGCTGCCGCCCGCACGAAACTGTCCAGGGCCCCGTTGACCAGCGCCGCCGAAGCACCGCTCTTGATCGGGTCGTGGCTCAGCACACCGGTAGTGAAGGTGAAGGATGCGCCGTCGTTGGCGAACTCCCGACCGATCAGCAGCAGGTTGACTTGGCCCATCAGTTTGTCTTTCAAGCCGAGGGCGAAACTTTCTTCGGTCATATCGCCCAACGGTGCGAACGTGACGCTGCCGGCGGCGCAGATCAGCGCATCGAAACGCCCGGCTTTTTCGAACAGGGCGCGGATCGAGGCGCTGTCGCTGATGTCGACGTGCAGTTCACCGCTGTTGCGGCCGATTCGAATGATGTCGTGGCGTGGTGCCAGTTCGCTGGCAATGGCCGAACCAATGGTGCCGTTGGCGCCGATCAACAGGATTTTCATGGACTGTTCCTCAGTGGCTTAAACGAGACTGCAGTCTAGAGTGGTTTTTTTCATTGATAAGCGTGCTAATAGGCAACCTTTGGTTTTCTATTGGAAACAATCCAGTGAGCGAGATGGATGACCTGGCGGCGTTTGCCGTTTTGATCGAGGCCGGCAGTTTTACTCTGGCGGCCCAGCAGTTGGGGTGCAGCAAGGGCCAGCTGTCCAAGCGTATCAGCCTGTTGGAAAGCCGTTTCTCGGTGGTGTTGCTGCAGCGCACCACTCGGCGCTTGAGCCTCACGGCGGCCGGGGCGGCCTTGCTGCCCCAGGCCCAAGCGCTATTGGTTCAGGTGCAAAGGGCGCGTCAGGCACTGGCTCGATTGAAGGACGATATTTCCGGACCGGTGCGTATGACGGTTCCGGTGTCGTTGGGCGAAACCTTTTTTGAAGGACTGCTGTTGGAGTTCGCCCACACGTACCCCAACGTGCAGATCGAACTGGAGCTCAGTAACGGTTATCGCGACCTGACCCGGGACGGTTTCGACCTGGCGATCCGCTCCGACGCTGCCATCGATGAGCGATTGGTCGCCCGGCCGTTGCTGGCGTGGCACGAGATGACCTGCGCCAGCCCGGCTTATCTCGATCAGTACGGCGAACCACAAACCCCCCAGGCCCTGGCTGAACATCGCTGCCTGCTCAACAGCCACTACAGTGGTCGGGAAGAGTGGCTGTACCACCAGCAACACGAGCTGCTGCGGGTCCGGGTGTCGGGTCCGTTCGCCAGCAATCACTACAGCTTGCTGAAAAAAGCCGCCCTGGCGGGTGCCGGAATCGCTCGGCTACCGTCCTACCTGCTGAATGAAGAATTGGCGGATGGACGCCTGTGTTGGCTCCTGCGGGATTTTCAGACCCGTCGCATGCCGATGTATCTGGTACATCCCTATCAGGGCGGCCTGCCCAAACGCACCCAGGTGCTGGCCGATTATTTGATTGACTGGTTCAAGCGCAGTGGTGAGGCGCTTGACCGACTCCAGCAATAGCGAGGCATCACCCCAGCCCTTGTGGGAGCGAGCCTGCTCGCGATAGCAATCTCAGCCTCAGCACAGTTGTTGACGGACCCACCGCTATCGCGAGCGGGCTCGCTCCCACACGGCAATCCGGTGGTCGATGGACAGCACGCCGGGGCCCCGGGCCATCAGGTAAAGCAATACCGCCGCCCAGGTGCCGTGGGTCGGGTAGGCGTCGGGATAGACGAACAGCTGAATGGTCAGGGTCATGCCCAGCAGCGCCAGCGCCGAAAACCGTGTGGCAAACCCCAGCAGGATCAGTACCGGAAAGAAATGCTCGGCGAACGCGGCGAGGTGTGCGGCGATTTCCGGTGACAGCAGCGGGATGGCGTATTCGCTCTTGAATAACGGGATGGTTGAGTCGGCCAGGTGTGGCCAGCCGATCTGGAAGGTGCCATCGATCAAGTCGATGGCCAAACCTTCGATCTTGGTCTGCCCGGATTTCCAGAACACTGCCGCAATGGAAAACCGCGCAATGAACGCGATCAGGCTGTGGGGGATTTTCTCCAGCAGGGTAATGGCGCGAATGACCGGGCTATTCATGGCGATACCTTGTCGTGATGCAGGCGGGTAATGGCGCCGTGACTGATCAGCAGTGCCAGGGTTTGTGTAATGTCGAACGTGGGTGCGCAGGCCAGCGCCTGCCCGAGCGGTTGGCCACTTTGCAAGTTGCGCAGAAAAGTGAAGGCACCGCGGTCCAGGGCAAAGACTTCAACCTCGTGCCCGTTGCGCAGTACCAACGCGTATTGCCCTTGGTTCGGGTCGATCTCGGCGAGCCCGATGTCCGTTTGATGGGCAGCCCAGATCGCTACGACCGCGAACGCTGAATCGAACAGGCGCACGGATGGATGAAGGGTTACGCACAGCCCGTCCAGGGATTGTGGATCGGCGAGTGCTGCGGCGATCTGCTCATGGCCCAGAGGGTGAGCGTCAGCAGCGTGATAGGCGAGGGTGCGCAATCTTTCCAACCTGGCGACATCCGCCAGATACGGTACGGAGGACGCCGGTTCGAAGCCTTCGATAAAGTCGGCCAGATCCGCGCCATAGCCACTCATCAACGGACTATGGGGGGCTGAAACTTGCACGTAAGCGGCCGCCATGGCCCGGAAGAACTCATCCCCGACCAACTGCCGAACCACCGGGTAGGCCTCCGCCAATGCATTGATCAGTGAACCCTGGACGTTGTTGCGGTACACGGCGAAACGGCTGGCCGGGTCTGCACCGTTGGAGCTGTACAAGCCTTCCGGGCATGGTTGCCGGATGTCGAGCAGGGCGGCGGTGAACGCGGCTTGGCTGCTCATGTCGGCTTCCTCGCAGACAGCAACAGTTCGTCGGCCTGATAGGCTTCGGCCAACAGGACGCTGAAAGCCGGTACCTGATTGTCACGCTCGATCAGGGTGGCTACCGGGCCGACACGTTCCAGCGCCTGTCGGTACAACGCCCAGACCGCCAGGTCGATGGGCGCGCCATGATCATCGATCAACAAGCGGTCGCCGAGACTGTCGGAGTCTTCGGCAAAACCGGCCAGATGAATCTCGCCCACTGCCTGCAACGGCAACGCATCGAGATAGGCCAGTGGATCGCGTTGATGATTGATGCAGGAAACGTAGAGGTTGTTGACATCCAGCAGCAGCCCGCAGCCAGTGCGGCGAATCACTTCGCTGATGAAGTCCGCCTCGTCGAGGGTCGAGCGCTGGAATGCCAGGTAGGTGGCGGGGTTTTCCAACAGCATCGGGCGCTTGAGGGTATCCTGCACTTGTCCTATATGGGCGCAGACGCGGTTCAGCGTCGGCGCGTCGTAAGCCAGGGGCAGCAGATCATTAAGGAACACCGGGCCATGGCTGGACCAGGCCAGGTGTTCGGAAAAGGCTTGGGGCTGATAGCGTTCGATCAGTTCGGCGAGGCGCTGCAGGTGTGTCGCATCCAGCTTGCCCTCGGTACCGATGGACAGGCCTACGCCGTGCAGCGACAGCGGATACTGCTCGCGGATCAATCCCAGGAAATGGTGGAACGGACCACCGTCCACCATGTAGTTTTCGGCGTGGACTTCAAAGAAACCGATGTCCGGCCTGGAACCGAGCACTTGCTGGAAGTGCCCGGTCTTGAGCCCCAGCCCGGCACGGGGCGGGAGCTCGACGCTGGCTGCCTGAATGCCGGTGAAAGCAGGTTTGCAAGACGTGGTCATGGTCGACACTCAGGCAGGCAGTGAATCAGGACTTGGCTTTGTAGGCTTCGAGCTGACCGAAACCGGTTGGCGAGGTCTTGCTCATGGTGGTCATGCAAGTGCCTTTCGGAACGAGCTTCCAGGCGTTGCTCTGGTAGTCCATCTTGGCGGTACCGGCGCAGGTGGTGCCGGCACCGGCGGCGCAGTTGTTTTGTCCTTTCATGGCCACGCCAAAGCATTTTTCCATGTTGTCGTCAGCGGCGTGGACGGTCGATACGGCGGCGATGCTCAACGCGGAACCGAGGGCCAGGACCAGGGCGGAGGCGGACAGGGTACGGGTGGTAGCGGACAT
This sequence comes from Pseudomonas corrugata, assembly GCF_001269905.1. GTDB lineage: Bacteria > Pseudomonadota > Gammaproteobacteria > Pseudomonadales > Pseudomonadaceae > Aquipseudomonas > Aquipseudomonas corrugata. Next base: position 470,893 of record NZ_LHVK01000009.1, read on the forward strand.
GATGGTTCTCCAGTTCTTCTTGGGAAATGAACCGGCTTCAGCGCCGGTCTGCTGAACTAGAGAGGGGAGGTGGGGAAGTGTTACAGCGAGTTTCGAATTATTTTTGATCACCGCGAAATTTGTGTACAGAAAGAGATTAAAAGAAGCATCTCCATCTTTTGTGGCGAGGGGATTTATCCCCGCTGGGCTGCAACGCAGCCCCAAACCAGGCAACTCGGTGAGTCAGGCAGATTGAGGCTGCTGTGATGGGGGCTGCTTCGCAGCCCAGCGGGGATGAATCCCCTCGCCACAAAGGTGTTCACATCTAGCTGGTGCAAAAAAAACGGCCCGAAGGCCGCTTTTGTTTACTGCAACTTCTTACCCGCCCAGGTACGCCTCGCGCACCTTCGGATCGACCAGCAGCGCTTCGCCGGTGCCCTGCATCACCACGCGACCATTTTCCAACACATACGCCCGGTCGGCGATTTTCAGGGCCTGGTTGGCGTTCTGCTCCACCAGGAACACCGTCACGCCATCCTTGCGCAGTTGTTCGATGATGTCGAAGATCTGCTGGATGATGATCGGCGCCAGGCCCAGGGAGGGCTCGTCGAGCAGCAGCAGCTTGGGCTTGCTCATCAGCGCACGGCCAATGGCGAGCATTTGCTGTTCACCGCCGGACATGGTGCCTCCGCGCTGGGTAAAGCGTTCCTTCAGGCGTGGGAAAAGGTGCAGGACCTTGTCCATCTGTTCCTGAAAATCGCCCTTGTCGGTGAAGAATCCGCCCATGGCGAGGTTCTCTTCCACGGTCAGCCGGGCAAACACCCGACGACCTTCCGGCACCACGGCGATACTCTTGCGCATGATCTGCGATGAGTCCTGGCCCACCAGCTCCTCACCCATGTAGCGGATGCTGCCACTTTGGGCCTGGGGCGAACCGCAGAGCGTCATCAGCAGCGTGGACTTGCCGGCGCCGTTGGCCCCGATCAGCGTCACGATTTCGCCCTGGCGGACCTCCACGTTGACGCTGTGCAGGGCCTGGATCTTGCCGTAGAAGGTGGAAACGTTTTCGAACTGCAGCATTTACGCTTCCCCCAGGTAGGCTTTGATCACTTCAGGATTGTCCCGGATCTGTTCCGGCGTGCCGTTGGCCAGGGGCGTGCCCTGGTTGATCACCACGATATGGTCGGAAATGCTCATGACCAGTTTCATGTCGTGCTCGATCAGCAGCACGGTGACGTTGTGCTCCTCACGCAACACGCCGATCAGGGCTTTCAGGTCTTCGGTTTCCCTCGGGTTCAGGCCGGCGGCCGGTTCGTCGAGCATGAGGATCCGCGGACGGGTCATCATGCAACGGGCGATTTCCAGGCGCCGCTGCTGACCATAGGCCAGGGTGCCGGCGGTACGGTTGGCAAACTCCTTGAGATTGACCTTTTCCAGCCAGTACTCGGCGTACTCCATCGCTTCGCGCTCGCTCTTGCGGAACGACGGGGTCTTGAACAGGCCGGCCAGGAAGTTGGTGTTCAGGTGACGATGCTGGGCGATCAAGAGATTCTCGATGGCCGTCATGTCCTTGAACAATCGCACGTTCTGGAAGGTGCGCACCACGCCCTTGAGGGCGATCTTGTGCCCCGGCAGGCCCTGGATCGGCTCGCCGTCCAGCAGGATGCTACCGCCGGTTGGCTGATAGAAACCGGTCAGGCAGTTGAACACTGTGGTCTTGCCTGCGCCGTTTGGTCCGATCAGGGCAACCACTTGTTTCTCTTTCACGGTCAGGGCCACGCCATTGACGGCCAGCAGGCCGCCGAAGCGCATGCTTAGGTTTTCAACCTTGAGGATCTCGCGGCTCATTTGCGCAGCTCCATGTGTGGGCGTTGCATAGGCAGCAGACCTTGAGGACGCCAGATCATCATCAGCACCATCAAGGCGCCGAACATCAACATGCGGTATTCGCTGAATTCACGCATCATTTCGGGCAGCAGGATCATCACGATGGCGGCCAGGATCACACCCAGCTGCGACCCCATCCCGCCCAGCACCACGATGGCGAGGATGATTGCCGACTCGATGAAGGTGAACGATTCCGGCGTGACCAGACCCTGACGGGCGGCGAAGAAGCTGCCGGCGAAACCGGCGAATGTGGCACCGAGGGTAAAGGCCGACAGCTTGATCACGGTCGGGTTGAGACCCAGGGCACGGCAGGCGATTTCGTCTTCGCGCAGCGCTTCCCACGCACGTCCGATGGGCATGCGCAGCAGGCGGTTGATGACGAACAATGCGGCCAGGGCCAGCAACAGCGCAACCAGATAGAGGAACACCACTTTGCTCACCGGGTTGTAGGTCAACCCGAAGAACTCGTGGAAGGTTTGCATGCCCTCGGCTGCATTGCGGTCGAAACTCAATCCGAAGAAGGTCGGCTTGGGAATGCTGCTGATGCCATTGGGGCCGCCGGTGAGGTCCGTGAGGTTACGCAGGAACAGGCGGATGATCTCACCGAAGCCCAGGGTCACGATGGCCAGGTAGTCGCCCCGCAGACGCAGCACCGGGAAGCCGAGCAGGAAGCCGAACGTGGCCGCCATCATCCCGGCGATCGGCAGGCAGATCCAGAAGCTCAGGCCGAAGTAGTGGGACAGCAGCGCGTAGGTGTAGGCGCCCACGGCATAGAACCCCACGTAACCCAGGTCGAGCAGCCCGGCCAGGCCGACCACGATATTCAGGCCCAGACCCAGTAACACATAGATCAGGATCAGGGTGGCGATATCCACCGCCCCGCGGGAGCCGAAGAACGGCCAGACCAGCGCAACCACGATCAGGCCGATGATGATCCGGCGCTGGGTACGCGGCAGGGTCAGGAACTGGCTGAGCTTGGGCGAAACCAGCGGGCCACGGCTGGAGCGCAGCGCGGCGCCGACCTGTTGGCTGAACAGCACCCGCAGGAACATCAGCACCGAGCACAAGGCAATGACACTCAGGGTCAGCGGGCCGGTGCCGTGCACTTCAAGGTTGACGCCGACAATGCTCAGCTTGAGGCCGAGCACCGGAAAGGCCACGGCCCAGACCAGCAGGGCGCTGAACAGCGCCTGTTTAAGATATTTGCTCATACTTTCTCAACCTCCGGACGGCCCAGGATGCCGGTCGGCCGGAACAACAGAACCAGGACCAGGAGACCGAACGCAACCACGTCCTTGTACTGGTCACCGAAGATATCGGCGCCGAATGCTTCGGCCACCCCCAGCACCAGCCCGCCGAGCATCGCTCCCGGAATACTGCCGATGCCACCCAGTACCGCTGCGGTGAAGGCCTTCAGGCCCACCAGGAAACCGGCGTTCGGGTTGATCACGCCATACTGCATGCTCAACAGCACGGCAGCGACGGCCGCCAGTGCGGCACCGATGACGAAGGTCAGGGCGATGATGTTGTTGGTATTGATGCCCAGCAGGTTGGCCATCTTGATGTCCTCGGCACAGGCGCGACAGGCGCGGCCCAGGCGGGAACGGGAGATGAACAGGGTCAGGCCGAGCATGGCGATCAGGGTCACGACAAAGACCAGGATCTGCATGTAGGAAATCAGGACTTCTTCAGCACCGCCCGGGCCGAAGGAGAAACTCCCCGGGATCAGGTTGGGAATGGACTTGTCCTTGGAGTCCTGGGACAGCAATACAGTGTTTTGCAGGAACAGCGACATGCCGATGGCGGAAATCAGCGGGATCAGACGGTTGCTGCCACGCAAGGGCTGGTAGGCAACACGCTCGATACTGTAGCCATAGGCACTGGTCACGACGATCGATGCGACGAACGCAGCGGTCATCAACAGCGGCAGTGAGTGGATACCCAGCATGGCCAGCCCGGCAAGGGCAATGAAAGCCACGTAGGAACCGATCATGTAGACCTCGCCATGGGCGAAGTTAATCATTCCAATGATGCCGTAAACCATTGTGTAGCCAATGGCTATCAAGGCATAGGTGCTGCCAATGGTCAGGCCATTAACCAGCTGTTGGAAAAAGTGATAGATCTCAGGCATTACAGCGCTCCTAAAAACCCGATACGCATTTCACTGGTGGAGTCATGTTCCGGCCCGGTGCTGTGTTCTGTGATCACATTTGCACGGAGCGTTTGCCAGCGAACCGCTGGTGACGGTTTTAAGATTTTCAGGTGAACCAGCGCCCGGATCGCGGGTGCCTGGCCCATAAACCTCGTAAAACAAAGCCCACTGCTTGCACAGTGGGCTCGTTGACCGTGAGTGTCCCGTATCACAAAAAAAGAACGTATTTGTGAAACAGGACACTAGGCCTGGCTTACTGAGGGGAAACTTCAGTTTTCGGTTTGCCGAAGTGCCACTGGTAGACCACGAATTTGAAGTCCTTCAGGTCGCCCTTTTCATTGAACGACAGTTCGCCGGTCGGGGTCTTGAAGGTGCCTTTGTGGAGGGCTTCAGCGACCTTGGTGGTGTCGTCGCTCTTGGCGGCCTTGATGCCTTCGGCGATCAGCTCGACGGCGGAGTAGGCCGGGAACACGAACGGACCACTTGGATCCTTGCCGTCGGCCTTGATGGCCGCAACGATCTTCTGGTTCTCAGGATCGGCGTCGAAGGATTTCGGCAGGGTCACCAGCAGGCCTTCGGAAGCGTCCTGGGCAATTTGCGAGATGGAGTCGTTGCCGACACCTTCAGGCCCCATGAACTTGGCGTTCAGGCCTTTTTCCTTGGATTGACGCAGGATCAGGCCCAGCTCAGGGTGGTAGCCGCCGTAGTAGACGAAGTCGACGTTGTTCTGCTTGAGCTTCTGGATGATCGAGGAGAAGTCCTTGTCACCAGCGTTCAGGCCTTCGAATACGGCGACTTTCACGCCTTTGCTCTCGAGGGTCTGCTTGACGGCGCTGGCGATGCCTTCACCGTACTGCTGCTTGTCGTGCAGGACCGCAACGACTTTCGGCTTGACGTAGTCGGCAATGTAATTACCGGCGGCAGGGCCCTGGGCGCTGTCCAGGCCGATGGTGCGGAAGACCAGCTTGTAGCCACGGGCGGTGATTTCCGGGCTGGTGGCCGCTGGGGTGATCATGATCACGCCTTCGTCTTCGTAGATGTCCGAAGCCGGTTGGGTGGAGCTGGAGCACAGGTGACCGACGACGAACTTGACGCCATCGTTGACCACTTTGTTCGCCACGGCTACGGCCTGTTTAGGGTCGCAGGCATCATCGTATTCCTTGGCTTCGAGCATTTTGCCGTCGACGCCGCCCTTTGCGTTGATGTCCTTGATGGCTTGTTTCGCGCCGACGAATTGCATGTCGCCGTACTGGGTCACCGGACCGGTCTTCGGACCGGCGATGCCGATCTTGATGGTGTCGGCGGCGAACGAATGGCTGGCAACCCCGGCCAGAACCATAGCGGCAAACAGTTTGGAAATCTGCTTAGTAGCCTTAGTCATAGTGCTCCACTCATGCTGTTGTAGTTTTTATAGTCCTGGCGCCGTAGCGGCAGAACCGGGTCAGATATTCTGGATATCCCCCCGGAAAATGCCCCCGGCAACTGTACCGGTACAGTGTAGAGCGCCGGTTGTTGGCAAGGGAAGCTGGCGCTTGGGGGCAAAATCAGAGGGTGTCGCTTTATCGAAAGAAAAAGACAGAATAGCGGCGGGCAATGTCCGGTCAAATCGGCAGTCCCTGGCTTTGCTGTGCTTTTCAATCGTACTCCAATTGCTACCGGGTTTTTCTGCCAGACCACCGACGTTATCATTCGCGTCGATTTCTTTTCCGGACAGTCCCATGAATCAAGAACCTAGCACCCTCTATGCCAAACTGCTTGGAGAAACTGCATCCATCACCTGGAAGGAGCTGGAGCCGTTCTTTGCCAAGGGTGCCCTGTTATGGGTCGAGCCGGCACTGGATTTGATCGCCGCCGCCGAGGCAGTCGCTCAGGATGAAGGCGATAAAGTCGCCGCCTGGCTGGCCGCCGGGCAACTCGCCAAGCTGTCTGAAACGCGGGCGCTGGATTTTCTGGAGCGCGATCCATTGCTGTGGGCGGTGGTGGTTTCGCCGTGGATAATGATCCAGGAAAGGGCGTCGAATTGATCGATGCACCAAATTGGGTCGTATCTTGATCGAATAAAAGTGTGTAGCTGAGTAGCGTGATGGCACCCTGCCGTGGTGAAACGCCACAGGGCAGGGTGACGTATACGTAACGGGAACAGTTCATGGGGCAGCCTTCGGGCTGCCTAATTGTTTCTGGATGTTGTTCCGGGGTGTTGTCCAGGCCGCCATCGCGAGCAGGCTCGCTCCCACGGAGGACCGATTTCTTCCAGGAAGATCGCGATTCAATGTGGGAGCGAGCCTGCTCGCGATAGATGCGCGGCGGTCTCGCGACAGCTTCAGTAAGTCTTGCCGGTATGGTTATTGAGCGAAATGACCTTGGTCTTGCCGATGCGATGGCGGTAGATCTCGCGCAGATATTTGATGGCCTTCTTCACACAATCACGGGACAGGCGGATATCGTTGATCGAGACGAACTTGTCCTTGTCGTTGATGAGTTCGCGGTACTTCTTCTCGTACATCGGCTTGATCGCGTACCAGTTGGTATCGAGGATCTTCGCCGGGTTCTCGAATTCGTTGAGCAGGTCGTCGATCCGTTCCTCGTCGAAGTCTTCATTGATGATGAAGTCCAGGATCGAGTTGTCCAGGGTGTCGTCGAAGCGATACGGGTTGCGGGCGAAGCAGCGCTTGATGAAGGCCACGATCAGGGTCAGGAAGTCATCCGACAGGCACGGGCTCTTGGCGATCAGGGTGGTCAGCGACAGGTTGGCCGATGCGCCGATCACCAGGGCATAACGCTTTAGGGTGGTGTTGGGAAACAGGCTGTTGAGATGGGTCTTGAGCCGGTTCAGGTCCATGTAGGACAGCTTGTAGTCCTTGGGCAGCGAAACGATGGACACCACCGAGGAGCAGTTCTTGAAGAAGTGCAGGTCATGCAGGGCGGCGGCGTCGTAGCCGGAATTCTTGTATTGCTCCAGCGAAGCCCGGTAGCGCTTGGATTCGATCGGCAACAGGCTGATCCCCTCGATGGCCTGGGTCACTTTATTGAAGTGCGGCAGGTCGATGGAGCGGAAGAACAGGTCGTCGATGTTCAGGCGCGGCGGTTCTTTGTCGAACACCTTGAACTTGTCGCTGCTTGGCGCCGGGGTTTCCGGGACGACGGATTCGGCGTAGGCAATCGCCACGGGGCCGGCCAGACTCATGAACAAGTCGTTGGCGTCCAGGCGAATGGTTTCACCGATGTCGATGCCGGCACGACGGAAGTAGTTCTGGTCGTAATCGGTGGTGACCGCCTGGGCCGTCAGGATGTTGAAGATCTGCTGGGAGATGTACTGGTTGGCGTGCTTCTCCATGGCGTTGACGTCGATGTTCTGGATGTTGCCGTCATCGTTCTCTTCGGCGTAGCGCATGATGTCGTTGGAGATCAGCATCATTGCGTTCCACGGGCGGATACGGCCCATGACGCTGGCTTCGCTGCTGTCTTCATTAGCGAAGTTGTACGAGAAATCCCATTCTTCCGACAGGTACTTGCACAGTAGACGCCCGGCGTTAATGTGCAGGGCTTCGGACATTTCGCTGCGGTGATCGGAAATGTTCGGCAGTACGCAGATGCCGCTGGTGAAAATTGGTTCGAAGACGAAAGAGTGACCACTTTTGCCGTCGTGCTCATCCATCGGCTTGGTGTCGAACGTCTTGTTCATGTACGAGTGCTGTTGGGCCAGGCCGAACTCCGAGGCCATGCCCGAACCGGTACCGCCGCCGGCGCTGAAGATCGAGAAGTACAGGCGCGACTGGTTGGCCTTGATGCCGCAGCTGTCGATCAGGTACGAGTGGATCATCTTCCAGTCGGGGCTGGAGAAGCGCTGGGTGTCCTTGTTCAGGATGATCTTGGCCAGGTACTGGCCCAGGATCGGCGCGTTACCGGCGCCACCGGCATGGACTTCCGACAGGTCCATGATTTTCATCTTGCTGTAGTCGCGCAGGAAGCCGGTTTTTTCGCCCTTGCGTGAGAATCGGATGCGTCCGGCAATGTCCTTGTCCAGATCGCCGAGCATCACCAGCGGCTCCACCAGGAACACCGGTTTGGTCGCCTTGCCGGTGCCCAGGCGCAGGTTGTTGCGGATCCACTGCGCAGGACGGTAGCCCTTGTCGCTGTAGGCCTTGTCTTCGTTGTTGAATTCGTTGAGGTAGAACTTGCGGGCGTTGTAGACCAGTTCCGCCACGTCCAGGGCGATGTTGGAGCCGCAGCGCCCCAGGCCGATCAGGCACACCGAAGGGAATTCCTGCTGGTCACGTTCGCTCTCGTCGTCCACCAGATGAGGTGGGCGCGGGAACACGGTATCGCGCAGGCCGTCGAGGTTATCGAGGATGCGGTCGGTGTTGGTCTCGGTGAAATACAGATACTGCTGCGTCGCCAGGGGACGCGAGCTGTTCGATGACTTCGGGGTCTCAGGGCCGTTGGCGGCCGGGCCCAGGGTCAGATCGGATACCGCAGTGGCTGTTTTTTTTGAGGTCATTATGCGCCGTAGCCTGAACTGGTGGGTTGGACGACCGCTGTCATCGAACCATCGCGGATGAAAGAAGCTTCATGATGGATCGGCCACCGGGACATGATCTTTAATCAAGAACGGGCAAAATGATGGCAATTGTTACGGTTTGTTGATCGGCATCAATAAACGGGTCGTGCCCCATGGTCGGGTATCAGCGCTACGAATGATTGGAGACAGTCTCCGCACTGCTGTCTAGATTGCAGGTTCCGGGCTCGGATGCCTCGCCCATAACAATAAAAGAGACGGAACCATGCAGAACTCGACCCAAGCGGCGAATGCCTGGCGCATTCTGTTCCTGTTGTTTCTGGCCAACCTGTTCAATTTCTTCGACCGCACCATCCCGGCGATCATCATCGAGCCGATCCGCATGGAATGGAGCCTCAGCGATTTCCAGATCGGCATCATCGGCACCGCCTTCACCATCGTGTATGCCATTGCCGGCCTGCCCCTGGGGCGCATGGCCGATACCGGGTCGCGCAGCAAGCTGATGGGCTGGGGACTGGCGGCCTGGAGCGGGCTGACGGCAATCAATGGCCTGGTGGGCAGTTTCTGGGCGTTCCTGTTGGTGCGCATGGGTATCGGTATTGGCGAAGCCAGTTACGCGCCGGCTGCGAACTCGCTGATCGGCGATCTGTTCCCGGCCCATCGCCGGGCTCGAGCCATGGGAATATTCATGCTGGGCCTGCCGATTGGACTGTTGCTGGCGTTCTTTAGCATCGGGGCGATGGTCAAGGCTTTCGACAGCTGGCGCGCGCCGTTCTTCATCGCCGCGGTGCCGGGGCTGGTGCTGGCGGTCTTCATGTTCTTTATCAAGGAACCCAAGCGCGGTGCGGCGGAAACCGTGCCGGTGTCCCAGGAAAAAATCGACCGGCCGATCCGTCGGGTGCTGGCGATTCCCACGTTCCTGTGGCTGGTGCTGGCGGGGCTGTGTTTCAACTTCGCCACTTATGCCTGCAACTCGTTCCTGGTGCCGATGTTGCAGCGTTACTTCCTGATGCCTCTGCATGAAGCCGCCGTGGCCACCGGGATCATGGTGGGCGTGACCGGACTGTTCGGGCTGACTCTGGGAGGCTGGATCGCCGACAAGATTCATCAGCGGGTGCCCAATGGCCGGTTGCTGTTCGCTGCGTTCAGCCTGGTCGTTTCCACGCTGACGACGGCCTGGGCGCTACATGCCGGGCGCATTGAGATTGGTGTGTTCGTTGCGGTGTTCAGCGTCGGTTGGCTGTTTGCCTATACTTTTTACACCTGCGTGTACACGGCGATCCAGGACGTAGTGGAGCCGCGTCTGCGGGCGACGGCGATGGCGCTGTTCTTCGCCGGGCTGTACCTGCTCGGTGGCGGCCTGGGACCGGTGGTGGTTGGTGGCCTGTCGGATTACTTCGCTCGCACCGCCATGGCCGCTACTGGCGCTCCGCAGATGACAGAGGCGTTCAAGGCCATCGGTTTGCACGATGCGATGTACCTGATCCCGGTGGCGCTGTTCTTGACCATGGTGTTCCTGTTCCTGGCGTCGCGCTGTTTCGCCCGCGATGCCAAGCGGATGAAGGATGGGATGAGTGCGCAGGTGGAACCGGGGATTGTTGCGGCGACGGCTTGAGGTGATAGGACATTATGAGGCTTTTGTGGCGAGGGGGATTTTGTTTACCGAACCTGTTCCTCCCGTCCCCGCAACAGTCTATTCGGCATTGCCACTGCCGCCGCCAATCCCAGCAGCGACACCGCTGCGCTGATCATCAGCAGATGGCGGAACGTCGTCTGCAACTCCAGGCGCAGGGCGTCCCGTGCTTCGCCCGGGGCGGCGTTCAAGCCGTCCAGCAGGGCGTTGCCGGAATGGCCTTCGCTGATCAGCGACGAACCGGCGAACTGAGCAAAACCTGAATCCTGCAGCAAGGCCAGCAGCAATGCTGACATCAGCGCCACACCCACCGCGCCGCCGAGGGAACGGAACAGGTTGGTGGTGCTGGTGGCGACGCCGATATCCCGTTGTTGCACCGAGTTCTGCGAACCCACCAGTGAGGTGGGGAACTGCATGCCGGAGGCGATGCCGCCGAGCAGCATGAACAGGCTGCTGAGCCAGAACGCGTCGGGCGCCGTGCAGGCCATGCCGAGGATTGCGAAGGGAAAGAGCAGGGCGCCGCTGAGGATCATCGGTTTGTAGCGGCCCGTGACCGAGGTGCGGCGTCCGGCGAAATACGCGCCGATGGGCAAACCCATCGCCAGTGGCAGCAGATGCAACGCCGCGCTGTCGGCGCCGGCACCGGTCACGCTCTGAAAGCGCAGTGGTACCAGCACTGTCAGGGAAATCGCTTGGAAGCTGGTGAAAAATACCGTGCACCAACACAACACCGCGCTGCGGTTGACGAACAGGTGCATCGGCAGCAAGGGCTCCCGGGTACGGCGTTCGTGCCAGACGAACATGCCCAGCGTCGCCACGGCGCAACCCAGCAGTCCCAGTACGCTCCGGCTGTGCCAGGCCTGCCCCTGACCGACTTGGGTAATACCCAGCAGCAACGCGCTCAGGCCGATGATCAGCAGGATGGTGCCCAGGTAGTCGATGATTGGCGTGCGGTGCGGCAGCGACAGCCCGACCAGGGTGCGGCGCGCCACCAGCCAGGCGCCCAGGCCCAGTGGCAGGTTGATCCAGAATACCCAGCGCCACGACAGGTACTCGGTCATGTAGCCGCCCAGCACTGGTCCGGCCACACTGGCCACCGCATACATGCTGCTGAAGTAACCCTGATAGCGGCCACGCTCGCGGGGCGGCACGATGTCACCGATGATCGCCTGGCTCACGGAGATCATCCCGCCAGCACCGATGCCCTGGAGAATCCGCGCCAGCACCAGCTGTTCCATGTTTTGCGCCAGGCCACAGAACAGCGAGGCCAGGGTGAACAGCCCCATGCCGAACAGCATCAGCGGTCGGCGACCGTAGAGATCGCCCAGCTTGCCGTAGATCGGCACCGCCACGGTCATGGCGACCATGTAGCCGGAAATGACCCAGGCCAACAGGCTGAGGTCCTTGAATTGGGCGGAGATGGCCGGCATCGAGACGGCGACAATGGTCTGGTCCAGCGCGCCCAGGAAAATCGCCAGCATCAGGGCCACCAGTACGCTGTGGATAGCGGGCTGCTGGACGTTGAGGGTGTTGAGCTGAGTCACGATAGAGCCTGCGGGCATCACGCCAAAGAGGCGAGTGAAGAAGGAGCCCGCAGTGTAAGTCGGTAGCCGGCTATTCGATAGCCTCGTAAGGAAGTCCGACGTAATTTTCTGCAATGGTTTTTCGCCCGGCTTCAGAGTCGACGAAATATTCCAGCTCGGCTTCGCTGATGCGCTGGTTGAAGGCGTCGTCGTCGAAGCGGTGCAGCATCGACGTCATCCACCAGGAGAAGCGCTCGGCTTTCCAGACGCGCCGCAGGCAGATGGCCGAATACCGCTGCAGCAGGTCCACTCGGCCTCCGCGATAGACCTTGAGCAGGATGTCGAACAGTGTGCTGACGTCGCTGGCCGCCAGGTTCAGGCCCTTGGCCCCGGTGGGCGGGACGATGTGGGCGGCATCGCCCACCAGGAACATGCGCCCGTACTGCATGGGCTCGACCACGAAGCTGCGCAGCGGCGCGATGCTCTTCTCGATGGACGGGCCGGTGACCAGGGCCTCGGCCAGATCGGCGGGCAGGCGGGTCTTGAGTTCGGTCCAGAAGCGCTCGTCCGGCCAGTCAGTCACCTGTTCTTCGGCGGGTACTTGCAGGTAGTACCGGGTGCGGGTCTTGGAGCGCATGCTGCACAAGGCAAATCCGCGCTCGTGGCGGGCGTAGACCAGTTCCTCGTTGACCGGCGGAGTGTCGGCCAGGATGCCAAGCCAGCCGAAAGGGTAGACCCGCTCGAAAACTTTCAGTTTTTCCGCCGGGATGGATTGCCGTGCCACGCCATGGAAGCCATCGCACCCGGCGATGTAGTCGCAATCCACGCGCCAGGTTTCACCCTGATGCTCGAACGTCACGAAAGGCTGGTCGGTCTGCATGTCCTGGGGGCGGGCGTTGTCGACCTGGTAAAGCGTCCGGGCACCGGCCTTTTCGCGGGCGGCCATCAGGTCGCGTGTCACTTCGGTCTGACCATAGACCATCACGTTCTTGCCGCCGGTCAACCCTTTGAGATCGATGTGTACCCTTCGGCCATTGAGGACCAGTTCGAAACCGTCATGCTCCAATCCCTCGGCATCCATGCGTTGGCCGACGCCGGCCCGACGCAGCAGTTCGGCCATGCCTTGCTCCAGCACACCGGCGCGGATGCGACTCAGGACATAGTCCGGGGTCTGGCGTTCAAGGATAAGGGTGTCAATTCCGGCATTGTGCAATAACTGGCCGAGCAGTAGTCCAGAGGGGCCTGCACCGATAATGGCGACTTGGGTCTTGAGGGTTTTCATTGTTGTTATGACTCGCACGAAGCACGCGACCAGGGCCGGTGTGGATTGTTATGAACCGAGTCCTTGCATTTTTTCCTTGCGGGCCTGTCAATTGAAGGGGAAAACTGAGCCGATACCTGTACTTTCTGCCAATCGGTGCGATTATCGCCCGTTACCCGAGGCCGATCCTCGTTATGAAGAAAACAGACCTGCCTTCGATCCCGGTGTTCAAGCTCTACGGCGAAAGCCTGGATTGGCCGACGCCGGACTTGCTGCACTGCGAAACCATTTCCAAGCGCAGTCGCGAGCATCAATGGGAAATCAAACCCCATCGGCATGCCGACCTTTGCCAGTTGCTGTTCGTCTTCAAGGGCCAGGCTGAGCTGGAAATCGAAGGCCAGCGCACCCGACTAGACGAGCCGGCGGTGCAGATCCTGCCGCCGCTGTCGGTCCATGGCTTTCGCTTCTCGGAAGATGTGGAAGGTTACGTGGTGACCCTGGCGGCGCCGCTGGTGACACACTTGCAAGGGCAGTTGGGCCATTCGGTGAACATTCTGGCCCAGGCCGAGAGCTACCCGGCCGGTGAAAACGCCGAATACCTCAACAGCCTGTTCAGCGCCTTGCAGAATGAGTACATGGGGCATCAACCGGCCCGGGAAATGCTCATGCATGCGCTGGTCAACGTGATCATGGTCTGGGTCAGCCGCCAGGTCATGCAGCGACGTACCCAGACCCAGCGCCCGCAGCGGGCCCGGGAATACCTCAACGGGTTCATGCAACTGGTGGAGGAAACCTATCGCGAGCACGTCAAGGTGGAAGACCTGGCCCATCGCCTGGGCATTTCCGTGTCGCACCTCAACGGCACCTGCCGCGAGTTGGCGGGGCAGCCGGCTTTGCAGATCATGCATGAGCGTCAATTGCTGGAGGCCAAGCGGATGCTGACCTACACCGGCATGACCATCTATGAGATCTCCGAGATGCTCGGGTTCTCCGACCCGACCAATTTCACTCGCCTGTTCCGCCGCCGCGTCGGCATTTCGCCCAAGGCCTTCCGAGACCGGCTCAAGACCGATCAGCAGGACGACTGAGCGCGCGTCAGCGCAGGGCGTTCAAGGTCGCGTTGTGCGGAATGCAGCGTTCGAAGTTGCAGCTGGCGTAGTCCCGGGGCAGTTGTCTGGCCTGCTCGACCCGATAGGCCGCCGTACCATACAGCGCGAGCGTAGCGGCGCAGGTCACGAAAATGGCGAGGCGTCTTTTTGTTCTGATGTTCATGGCGATGACCTCTGAACGAATACCCTGGGGTACTGCTTTCAGCATAGGTCAGCCGGGGGGAGTTGCCAGTGGGGTGGAGGGTGCAATTACCCTGGCATTCAGAGCACTGATGTCCCCCTGTAGGGCTGCCAGGTGGATTAGGTCAGGTGCTCGGGCTTCACCGGATCGCCCGGTTTTACATCCAGTTGCTTGCGCACGTCCTCGAACATTTCGTCGTAATACGTGTGCATCGAGCCAATGCTGGCGCTCTTCGGCATGCCGTATTTTTGCGCGATGTTTGTGGCGTGCCGGGCAAAGTCGAAGGCGAGGTCCTTTGGCAGGAAAAAACGCTCGTCCACGCTTTTGTCCTCGACCGTGCCGTGCAACCGGAATGACATGCCTGTGCCTTCCTTGGGGTCCTGGGCCACTTCGTAGTCGATGCACAGGTTGTAGCTGAAGTCATCCTTGTTCAGCGCATGGCGCTCCATGTGCAGGTGACCGGGTTGGAACATGGCCATGAGAGACTCTCCTTGAAAGGCATAGAAGTAGGGCAGACCCTGGATCTGGCCCTGGAGTTTCCGGTTATCGATAAGCGATACCCGTTGTTTCCATGCTGATGCGGGTGCCGGCGGTGCCGTGGACGATAGCATCGATATCCGAGAGGGACCCGATCACCGCGACCTTGCCGGTATTGCGCGCAAATTCGCAGGCGGCCTGCACCTTGGGGCCCATGGAGCCGGCGGCGAAGTCGAGTTTTTCCATGTCGTCGGGGTGGGCCCGGGCAATGGCTTTGCAGGTCGGCTTACCAAAATCGATGAAGACCGCGTTGACATCGGTGGCGATCACCAGCAGATCGCTTTCCAGTTGTTCGGCCAGCAGCGCCGAGCACAGGTCCTTGTCGATGACCGCTTCGACGCCTTGCAGCTTGCCGTCGACACCGTACACCGTCGGGATGCCTCCACCCCCGGCACAGATCACGATGCTGCCCTTTTCCAGCAGCCACTTGATCGGACGGATTTCAAAGATGCGCTTGGGCCTGGGGCTGGCGACCACACGGCGAAACCTGTCGCCGTCCGGGGCGATGGTCCAGCTTTTTTCGGCGGCCAGTTTCTGCGCCTCCTGCTGGCTGTAGACCGGGCCGATGGGCTTGGTAGGGTGTTGGAAGGCCGGGTCGTTGGGGTCTACTTCCACCTGGGTCAGCAGCGTGGCGAGGGGCACGTCGACGTCCAGCAGATTGCCCAGTTCCTGCTCGATGATGTAGCCGATCATGCCATCGGTCTCGGCGCCCAGCACGTCCAGCGGATACGGGGTCACCGAGGTATAGGCCGCCGCTTGCAGCGATAGCAGGCCGACTTGCGGGCCGTTGCCGTGGGCGATCACCAACTGGTTGCCGGGATGGATCCGGGCGATCTGTTCGGTTGCGGTGCGAATGTTGCTGCGTTGGTTGTCGGCGGTCATGGGTTCATCCCGACGCAGGAGGGCGTTACCGCCCAGGGCAACGACGATGCGCATAGTGCTCTCCTTGAAAATGGAACATGGTTCCTGTGGGAGCGAGCCTGCTCGCGAATGCGGTGTATCAACCCATGAATGAGCTGGCTGATCGTCCGCCATCGCGAGCAGGCTCGCTCCCACAAGGGACGGCCTTACAAGTCCGCCAGCGTCGACACCAGCACCGCCTTGATGGTGTGCATGCGGTTTTCCGCCTGCTCGAAGGCGATGCACGCGGGTGACTCGAACACGTCGTCCGTGACTTCAATGCCGTTGGCCAGATGCGGATACTGCTCGGCGATCTGTTTGCCGACCTTGGTGTCGCTGTTATGGAATGCCGGCAGGCAGTGCATGAAGCGAGTACGCGGGTTGCCGGAGGCTTTCATCAAGTCGGCATTGACCTGGTAAGGCAACAGTTGCTCGATACGCTCGGCCCAGGCTTCGACCGGCTCGCCCATGGAGACCCAGACGTCAGTGTGAATGAAGTCCACTCCCTTGACGGCCGCTTTCGGATCCTCGGTGAGGGTGATACGTGCGCCGCTTTCTGCGGCGTAGTGATGACAGCGCTGCACCAGATCGTCGTGGGGCCAGAGGGCCTTGGGCGCGCAGATACGCACATCCATGCCCAGTTTCGCGCCGATCAGCAGCAACGAGTTGCCCATGTTGTTACGGGCGTCCCCCAGGTACGCATAGCTGATCTCATGGATCGGTTTGTCGGCGTGCTCGCGCATGGTCAGCACATCGGCAATCATTTGCGTGGGGTGGTATTCATCGGTCAGGCCGTTGAACACCGGTACTCCGGCGAACTTCGCCAGTTCCTCGACGATCTCCTGCTTGAAACCCCGGTATTCGATGGCGTCGTACATGCGCCCGAGTACGCGGGCGGTGTCCTTCATGCTTTCCTTGTGGCCGATCTGCGACGAGTTGGGGTCGATGTAGGTGACATTGGCGCCCTGGTCGTAGGCGGCCACTTCGAAGGCGCAACGGGTGCGTGTCGAGGTTTTCTCGAAGATCAGCGCGATGTTGTTGCCCTTGAGATGCTGCTGTTCGGTACCGGTGTACTTGGCCCGCTTGAGGTCGCGGGACAGGTCCAGCAAGTAGTGCAGTTCTCGGGGAGTGTGGTGCTCAAGGCTGAGCAGGTTACGGTTATGGATGTTGAACGCCATGATGCATCTCCTTGGGTTTCGGCGGGCCCCGGAAGGTGTCCGGTCAACCGGGGCCCAGGCTCGAAGGTCAGTAGTCGATCGGGTCGCGAATGATCGGGCAGGTCATGCAATGTCCGCCGCCGCGGCCCCGGCCCAGCTCGCTGGCGCTGATGGTGATGACCTCCACCCCGGCCTTGCGCAGCAGAGTGTTGGTGTAGGTGTTGCGGTCGTAGCCAATCACCACGCCCGGTTCCAGGGCCACCACGTTGTTGCCGTCGTCCCATTGTTCGCGTTCGGCGGCGAAGCTGTTGCCGCCGGTTTCCACTACCCGTAGCGCCGGGAGCTTGAGGGCGGCGGCAACGGTGTCGATGAAGCTGCCTTCTTCGCGGCGCACGTCGATACCGCCGGGTTTGCTTTCGTCGGGACGCAGGGAGAAGGCGACGATCTGGCCCACCACCTCCGGGAACACAGTCACCAGGTCGCGGTCGCAGAAACTGAACACGGTATCCAGGTGCATGGCAGCCCGGGACTTCGGCAGGCCGGCGACGATGACCCGCTCCACGGCCTGGTGCTTGAACAGGTTCAGCGCCAGTTGGCCGATGGCCTGGCGGGATGAGCGCTCGCCCATGCCGATCAGCACGACACCGTTACCGATGGGCATCACGTCACCGCCTTCGAGGGTGGCACTGCCATGGTCCAGATCCGGGTTGCCGTACCAGATCTGGAAATCGGCATGGGTGAACTCGGGGTGGAATTTGTACAGGGCGGTGGCCAGCAGGGTTTCCTGGCGGCGCGCCGGCCAATACATCGGATTCAGGGTGACGCCGCCATAGATCCAGCAAGTGGTGTCGCGGGTGAATTGGGTATTGGGCAGCGGCGGCAGGATGAAGCTGGAATGTCCGAGGAAGTCGCGAAACATCTGGATGGTCTTGCCACCGAAGCTGTCGGGCAGGTCATCGGCCGAGACGCCACCGATGAGGAATTCGGCGATACGGCGGGGTTCCAGGCTGCGCAGCCACGAACCGACCTCACTCACCAGGCCCAGGCCCACCGAGTTGGGGATCACCTTGCGTTGCAGGATCCAGTCCAGGGCTTCGGGGATGGCGACGATGTCGGTCAGCAGATTGTGCATCTCCAGCACGTCGATGCCCCGCTCGCGCATCTTGGTGACAAAATCGAAATGGTCGCGCTTGGCCTGGGCGACCCACAGCACGTCATCGAACAGCAGTTCATCGCAGTTGTTCGGGGTCAGCCGCTGATGGGCCAGGCCTGGGGAACACACCAAGACTTTACGCAATCTACCGGCTTCCGAATGAACGCCGTACTGCATTTTTTCCGTGGTCATCACACATCCTCCCGTTAAGCGTTTAGCGATCACAAAGTCAGGAAGCCGCTGTAGAGCCCATGGGCGGCAATCAGGACGGAGAGCAGCGGAGCCGCGAAATGATCAGGCCGACGTTGCCCGGCCTGGCGCTGATCCAATACCCCCTGGCCGATTGAAAACCCATGTAGTCGCAGGCATCGCATGAATCCGAGGCAGCAGAGAAGAGTCACAGCGTATGTTGATTTACCACTTCAATAGCTGATCCAGGTCAGAAGGCGGAGCCGATCACCATTGCGCTCGATGGGCGCCGAGTGTCGTTGCCGCACGGGCCCACTGCCAGGGCGTGCCGGTGATTTTCAGTGGCACCTGCAACCGCCGCGCCGGCCCCCAGGGCGTCTGCTCGACCAGCATGCCCTGATCGTTGGCGTCCTCGGCCCGTAGCGTGGTCGGATCCCCCGCGCCGTGCTCGATCAGCAGTTTGGCCGTGCGTGCCAGGGAAAGGCGTGCCGAGCCGCCCTGGCCGTTTGCCAAGCGTTGGGCCAGCAGCACCACGGTGCTCGCGGCCATCAGGTATCCCGTGGCATGGTCCAGTGCCTGGACGGGCAGCGGGGTCGGTGTGTCAGTCTGTTTCCAGGTCATGCCTGCGTCGGCAATGCCGCTGCTCATCTGCACCAGGCTGTCGAAGCCGCGCCGGTTCTGCCAGGGGCCGCTCCAGCCATAGGCGTTGAGGCTGACATCGATCAGGCCCGGGGCGATCTTGTGCCGTTGTTCGGCGCCGTAGCCGAGGCGTTCGAGGGCGTCGGCCCGGTAGCCGTGCAGGAGAAGGTCGGTGTCCTTGAGCAATGCTTCGAACGCCGCGCGGTCGTCAGGCTGATGCAGGTCGAGGCGCGCGCAGCGTTTGCCCAGGGTGACCTCCGGCACCACGCCGGGCTCGTCCCAGGTCGGTGGATCGATGCGCAGGACGTCGGCGCCCAGGCCAGCGAGGAAGCGGCTGGCGACGGGGCCGGCCAGCACGCGGGTCAGGTCCAGTACCTTGAGACCGGCCAGTGGCTGGGCCACGGAACCGAACCAGGGCTTTCGGTGTGCGTCGACAGTTGCAGCGAAGTGCACCAGTGGCTCGGCGTTCACTGCCATGCCTTGGGAATGCGCTTGCCAGGCCTGCCACGAACGCATCTCGGCGGCGCAGCCACCAGCATCCACGACGGCTTGTTCCAGTTCGGTCTTGTTCCAGCCGGCAACCCGGGTCGCCATGTCGAGGCGATCAACGCAGGTGCCGAGGACTTTTTCCGCGGCCCGACGATGATGCGGTGCATTGGTGTGCAGGCGAATCCAGCCGTCGGACGTGGCATAGTCGCCGGCCACCGGGTCCCACATCGGCGGCACGCTCCAGCCAATGGGGCGCAGTGATGTGGAAAACCAGAACGAGGCCAGGCGCCGGTCGACCTCAAGGGACGGCAAGCGCCCGGTTTGTTGGCAAATGAGTTCTGCAATTGCCTGGCCGGCTACGGCGATACTGGCGCAGGCCAGCTCGGTGACGGCGAACGCCGAAGGCAGGGCGCCGTCACTCGCGAAGTGGATCGGAGTCGTGGGCAAGCCAAGGGCGGCTTGCATGGACGCGAGTAGGTCTGTCATCGAAGGCCCTCCGGATTTGAGAGGCCGAGCATAGATCAAAACGGTTTATTCGGGCGTTCGTGCTGTTGCCAGTTCCCTCGCCTCGGGGCGGGACCAGATCCAGAGATTGCCCGCGCCCATGCCCGCGAGGGCCAGATAGACCGGCCAGCCATGATTGAGCGTCACCAGCATCAGTGCGGCGCAGAACAGCATGCTCAGGGTAGCGCCAACCTTGGCCCGACGCGGGATTACCTTGCCGTTGCGCCAGTTGTACAGCATTGGCCCGAACAGCCGGTGGCTCTCCAGCCACGCACTCAGGCGCGGCGAACTGCGAGTCGCGGCCCAGGCGGCCAGCAGGATGAACTCGGTCGTCGGCAGGCCGGGCACGACGATGGCGACCAGGCCGATGGCCAGGCTGGTGTAGGCGAGCAAGCCGAAGAGCAATCGGGCGGTTTTGGAGGGTGGATTCATCGTCACCTTTCAAACATGCACATATCTCCGTGGGAGCGAGCCTGTGGGAGCAAAGCTTGCTCGCGATGAACGAAACACGGTCAATGGATTGAGGCGTCTTCATCGCGAGCAAGCTTTGCTCCCACACAGTGCTCGCTCCCACAAGGGAAGGGGTGATCCAGATGTCAGTGTTCAGGCTAGCTCAGCGGCGTAGGCCTGTTCCAGCAACACCGTAAATCGGTTGAAGGCGTCCAGTGCGCCTTTGTCCGCCTCGGCTTCCTGCTGCTCGGTGAGCGCCATCTCATCGAGGATACGGGTGAAGGTCTTCCAGCCTTCGGCGCGCCCGCCCGCCGGTTCGGCAAGGTGGCGGGCACCGAAGGTTTCGCTCAGCCCCAGGCCCGCTGCGCGCTTGATCAGGAATGCCGCGCCCAGTTTCGAACCTTCGGAGACGAACAACCAGCCCAGGGCCTCGGCCATGGTTGGGTTGTCCAGTGCACCGGCCACCGGGGCCGGGACATCGGTATCCAGGTCCGCCAGGTCGGCCTTGGCCGCTTCGGCCCGGCAGCGGACCGGCAGGTCGGGGATCAGGGCGGACAACTGCGCGTCGTTGTACAGCGCCACCAGTTCCGATTGGAACAGGTACTGGGCGATGACGAAACGGGCAAAGCTGGCCGGGCTGTCGAACGGGGCGTGGGCCTTGACCAGGGCGTCGAGCTTGCCGTGGGGCTCGTGGGTGATCTGGTTGAGGCGTTGGGAGCGTGAGGTGGGGTGTTGGGGGCTCATGAACATTCCTTAAGTGAAAGTAGGTCGCTGTTGTGGCGAGGGGCACCACTGTGGGAGCAAGGCTTGCCCGCGATGCAGACGATGCGGTCCTTCAGAAATCGAGGCACCTGTATCGCGAGCAAGCTTTGCTCCCACCTATGAACTGTTTGCTGTGGTCAGCGGATCAGATATCCCAGATCAGGTTGATCGCGAAATTGCGCTCCGGCGCTGTCAGGCGATCGAGGTTGGCGGGGCTCAGCACGGCCGCTTCGCCGACGCTGTCGTAGCCGCGCACGTCATCCCACAGCCAATACTTCTTGTCAGTGAGGTTGTAGAGGCCGCCGCTGACGGTGACCTCCTGGGTCACCTTGTAGAACCCGGTCAGATCGAGAATCCCGAAACCGGGCGTCTTGAACTGGCTGCTGACGCCATCGGGCGAGTTGAAGTTGCTGTCGTCGACGCGGTTTTTCTTCCTGACCAGGGTCCAGGTAAGCAAGCTGCCGTAGTCGTTCTGGTCGTAACCCAGGCCGAACACACCGGTCAGTGGGTTGACGCTATTGAGCGGCTGGCCGGAATCGTCGTTGCGACCGTAGGCGTAGGCCACCGAACCCTGGGTATATAGCCCCTGGGGCGCCCCCAGGACGGAGAGGTCCAGACGACCCTTGACCTCGGCGCCCTTGATGGTGGCGTGCTTGATGTTGTTGCTCTGGAAGGTCAATTGATCGGCGCCGGGGGTGATGGCGTCTTCGTTGATGAAATCGCGGTACTTGTTGTAGAACACCGCCACGTCGAACGAACCGGAGTCGAAACGGCCGCGCAAGCCGGTCTCGTAGCTTTTGCTTTTTTCCGGTTCCAGGTTGGGGTTGGGTTTCACGCTGTAGCCGACGTCGGGGTTATCGAAACGACCGTACAGGGCCTTGGCGGTCGGGGTGCGGAAACCTTCGGCGTACTGGCCGTACCCGGTGTACTGGTCGGTAAAGGCGTAGGTCAGGCCGAACTTGGGTGAGACGCGATGCCAGGTCTTGTTGCTGTCGCTGACCTGGCCACCGCCGGTCGGGTCGACGGTGTCGAGAAACGCCTGGGTAAGGTGCGGCTTGAGCTGGGTATAGTCGTAGCGCAGACCCGGAGTGAAGGTCCACTTGTCCCAACTGATCTGGTCCTGGGCGAACAGGCTGTAGGTGTTGATGGTCGGGTCCGGGAAGTCGCTGGCTTTTGCCAGTACGTCCCGGGTGCTGATGGCGCCGACGGCGGAACAACCCACGCCGACCGCCAGGCACACGCCATTGCCGCTGCGCGAGCCGGTGACTTTCTGTTGCTTGATCGTGGTGCCGTAGGTCAGCGCGTGATCGGTGTCAGCGAGGCTGAAGGCCTTGTCCAGTTGTGCGTCGAAGACCCATTGCTTGTCTTCGTAGAGGGTTTTCCGGGTGCGTAGGACCTGGCGGGTAATCGGGAAGTAGAACTCGGCGGTGCTTTCGTCGGTCTTGGCGATCTGGTGATTCAGGCTCCACTTGATATTGTCGGCCAGCAGGCTATCGAGGGCGAAGCTGTGCTCCAGGCCGAAACGCTCGCGGGTGACTGTGTCGTTGCCGGTGCGCCACTGGTACATGCCGCCCGGCAGGATGCTCGTGGGGATGGCCGGCTGACCGTTGGAGAAGGGGCCACCGTAGGCGCTTCTCAGATCGGTGTCGCGATCATCCTTGTACTTCTCATAGACCAGACTCAGGCGGGCGTCATCGCTGTAGTTCCAGCCGAGTTTGGCCAGTACGTTGTTGGCACGCACATCCTCCGGGTTGGCCGCGGTGCGGTCCAGGCCTGTGCCGTTGTTGCTGCCGTAGGATTCGGTTTCATGGCCGTCGCGCTGGCTGTAATGCAACAGGCCGTCGAGTGCACCGCTGCGGCCGGCGACGGTGGCGGATTTGAGCCAGCTTTCGTCGGCGGAGCTGTAGCCGGTCTTCAGACGGGCACCGACGTCCTGGCCGGGCTTGATGATGTCATCCGGATCCAGAGTGAAATAGCTGACGGCGCCACCAATGGCGTTGCTGCCATAGAGCACCGAAGCCGGGCCACGGAGGATTTCCACGCGCTTGATGATTTCCGGATCGACATAGTTGCGCTGGGTCTTGGCGTAGGGGCCGTTGAAGAAGCCGTCGGGAATCGATACGCCGTCGACCTGGGTCAGCACCCGGTTGCCGTCGATTCCGCGGATGTTGTAGCCGCTGATGCCACCGCGCTGGCCCGCTCCGCCCACCGACACGCCGGGCTCATAGCGCACCAGGTCCTTGAGGGTGCTGACGTTGTTGCGGTCCAGTGCCTGGCGCTCATGGACGCTGACGGTACTCGGCACGCCGTTGATGTCCTGCTCCTGGCGGGTGGCGCTGATGGTCATCTGTTGCAGGTTCACCACGTTGCCGGCGCTGCGTTTCTCCAGCACGATGCTGTTGTTGCCCAGCTTGCGGTAGCTCAGGTGGGTTCCCGTCAGCAGGCGCTCCAGGGCTTTTTCAGGTGGCAGCGAGCCATTGACGCCGGGCGATGCGACGCCTTCGGCCAGTTCTGCCGGCAGACCCACTTGCCAGCCCGTGATGGCCGTGAATGCATTGAGGGCCGAGACCAGTGGCTGCTGGGCGATGGCGAAGGTGTAGTCGCCGACGTTGCGCGCTGGCGGTTGCGTCGTGGCGGCCAGGGCGACGGGCGCGATGCTGGCCATCAGGATGGCGGCGGTCAGCAACGACAGCGTACGGGAAGGGGCAAGGAACCGGCAGGTAAGGCGAGAGGACATCGATAGCGCTCCGTGTCGCATCTGTTATAGGTGCAGATCGGCATCAGTAGATGCGAATCAATTGCATTGGCTATAACGAGACGAATCAGCGAAGGCTATCGAGTAAAAATAATTCTCATTTAGTTCAGGATCACCAGTGCCGGGAACTCCTGAAGCTGCGCGGACGTGATGTGAGCCAGGGAGCGAACCACGTCCAGCGGCTGGTCGAGTCGGTAGTTACCGGTCACGGCAACCTGGGCCAATTGTTCGTTGCGGTTGATGATCCAGCCGGGATAGTAGCGCCGCAGTTCGGCCAGGACCTGGCTCAGCGGCCGGTTTTCGAACACCAGCCGACCCTGGACCCAGGCCAGATCGGTGCGGGTATCGAGCGGTGCCGGACGGTCAAAGCCGTTGGGGCCGATGCGGATGCTTTCCCCGGCCGAGAGCCGGATGTGGGTGTCGTTGCGGTTGGCCCGCAACTCGACATCGCCGCGCTGGACCTGTATCTGGGCTACACCGTCGAGGTAGCGCACCGCGAACGTGGTGTTGCTGACACTGGCGGTGACCGGTCCGGCGTCGACCTCCAGAGGCAAGCTGCGGTTGTCGGGCACCTCGAAAAACGCTTCACCCTTGTACAGTCGGGCCACATGGCGCCGTTCGTTGAACGTGCTGGAAAACGCCGAGTCGGTGTTGAGCAGGACCTTGGAGCCATCCTCCAGTTGCAGGCGCTGGCGTTCACCGACCACCGTCAGATGATCGGCCTGGAAACGCAGGGGCAGGTCGCTGAAATTGAACAGGCCCAGGAACAGCACGGCAGCGGTGGCCAGGGGCTTCCAGTGGGCGCGCAAGCGTGACAATACGCTCACCCTGGGAGCGGCCTGGAGCCGCCGGGCACTCTCCTTCACTTGCGGGCCGTTCCAGAGAGTCTGGGCTCTGACGAATGCTTCGCCATGGCGCGGATCGGCCGCCAGCCAGACCTGAAATTGCCGGGCCTGCTCCTGGCTGGGGTTGTCCATCAGGATCAGCCAGTCCAGCGCCTGTTCCATGGCATGAGCAGTGTCCTGTGCTGACGCAGACTCGGGGGCGTGGTGATTATCCGTCACGGTGGTTACTCGGCATTAGTGGCAAGTGACAAGCTACGAGCTGCAAGCAACAGGTGGCAAGCATGCGCTGCTTGCCGCTTGAAGCTTATAACTCACAACTACCCACACAGATCGCCATGATCAGTTTCAGTTCCTTTTGCACGGTGCTCAAGGACACACCCAGTTCTGCAGCGATGTCCTGATATCCATGTCCATGCAGGCGACTGAGAATGAAAATTCGTTGTTGGCGCGGACTCAGCGCTTGCAGGCTGGAGTTGAGACGCTCAAGCATCTGTTCGGCATGGACGGCGTCTTCGGCGCTGCTCTGGGGAGCGATCACATTGTGGACGACCTCCAGAGGCACGTCGTCCAGCACCGTACGGGACTGCATGCGCCTTGTACGCAGATGGTCCCGTGCCAGATTGCGGGCGGTCTGGAAGACAAAGGGTTCGAGATGCTCGACTGTGCGGTCCCCCAATGCGCGGGAGACGCGCAGATAGGTTTCCTGGAGCAGGTCTTCGGCGGTGCTGCGGTTGTTGACCATGCGCTCGAGGGTGCGCAGCAGAGGTGTGCGCTGGGCGAGGAAGACGTGGTGAAAGCGCGATTGACTCACGATAAGGCCCGATCCGGTAGGAGTAAATGATAATGCTTATCATGTGCTCTGCAGGTCAAGCCCGGATTTCATCACTGCTCGAAAACCAATGTGGGAGCGAGCCTGCTCGCGAAAGCGGTGTATCAGTCGAAAAAATGCTGACTGACACACCGCTTTCGTGAGCAGGCTCGCTCCCACAAAAGCGTTCAGCGGCTGTGCCCGGTCACTCGGCGTTACACAATGCCAGGCAGTTATCGAGCATGCGGTTGGAGAAGCCCCACTCGTTGTCATACCAGGCCAATACCTTGAGCAGCTTGCCGCTGACCTTGGTGTGGTTGGCGTCGAAGATCGACGACAGCGGGTTGTGGTTGAAGTCACTGGAGACCAGCGGCAGGGTGTTGTAGCCGAGGATCTTCGAATGTTGGCTGGCCTGGCGCAGCAGTTCGTTGACTTCTTCGGCCGACGCTTCGCGCTTGAGCTGCACGGTCAGGTCCACCAGAGACACGTTGATCACCGGCACGCGCACAGCCATGCCGGTCAGCTTGCCCGCCAGTTCCGGCAGTACCAGGCCCACCGCTTCGGCGGCACCGGTCTTGCTCGGGATCATGTTCTGGGTGGCCGAACGGGCGCGGTACGGGTCGGTGTGGTAGACGTCAGTCAGGTTCTGGTCGTTGGTATAGGCATGGATCGTGGTCATCAGGCCGCTTTCGATGCCCAGCTCGCGATGCAGCACCTGGGCCACCGGGGCCAGGCAGTTGGTGGTGCACGAAGCGTTGGAAATGATCTGGTGGGACTGGCGCAGGATGTCGTGGTTCACGCCATACACCACGGTGGCGTCGGCGCCCTTGGCCGGGGCCGAGATGATCACCTTGCGGGCGCCGGCGCTGATATGGGCGGCTGCCTTGACGCGGTCGGTGAACAGCCCGGTGCACTCGAACACCACGTCGATCTTCTCGGCGGCCCAGGGCAGTTCGGCCGGGTTGCGGATGGCGCTGACCGCGATGCGGTCGCCATTGACCGTCAGGCTTTCGTTATCGTGCTGCACCTCGGCATCGAAAGTGCCGTGGACGGTGTCGTACTTGAGCAGATGAGCATTGATCGCACTGTCGCCCAAGTCGTTGATGGCGACGATCTGCAGGTCGCGACGATAGCCTTGGGTATACAGTGCACGGAGGACGTTGCGGCCGATGCGGCCAAAACCATTGATTGCGATTCGAAGAGTCATTACTGCGCCGCCATCGATTTGTTGTTGGAATTACAAGATTATTCGCATAAAAATAGAAAACAAGCCTTTTTGATGGCAATATTTTGTTTTATCTACAACGAGTGACCTGAATCAACTGGTCCGAGTGGTCAAAAACCGTTTGTCGCCTTCCCTGTCACGGGGTGTTCGGCCGGTTTTGATCAGCATAGACAATCAGGTCGCCACACCCGTTAGCCTGGAGTTCTACACATGCATCCCCGCGTTCTTGAGGTCACCGAACGGCTTATCGCCCGCAGCCGCGCCACGCGTCAGGCTTACCTTGCACTGATCCGCGGTGCCGCCAGCGACGGTCCGATGCGCGGCAAGTTGCAATGCGCCAACTTTGCCCATGGCGTGGCCGGTTGCGGCAGCGAAGACAAGCACCACCTGCGGATGATGAACGCCGCGAATATCGCCATCGTGTCGTCCTATAACGACATGCTCTCGGCCCATCAGCCCTACGAAACCTTCCCGGAACAGATCAAGAAAGCCTTGCGCGAGATTGGCTCGGTCGGCCAGTTCGCGGGCGGCACGCCGGCCATGTGCGACGGGGTTACCCAGGGCGAGGCGGGGATGGAGCTGAGCCTGCCGAGTCGTGAAGTGATCGCCATGTCCACGGCGGTGGCGCTGTCCCACAACATGTTCGACGGCGCGCTGATGCTCGGCATCTGCGACAAGATCGTGCCGGGCCTGATGATGGGAGCCCTGCGCTTCGGTCACCTGCCGACGATTTTCGTGCCCGGCGGACCGATGGTGTCCGGCATCTCCAACAAGGAAAAGGCTGATGTGCGCCAGCGTTACGCCGAGGGCAAGGCCACACGCGAAGAGCTGCTGGAATCGGAGATGAAGTCCTACCACAGCCCCGGTACATGCACCTTCTACGGCACCGCCAACACCAACCAGCTACTGATGGAAGTGATGGGCCTGCACTTGCCGGGCGCCTCGTTCGTCAACCCGAACACTCCGCTGCGTGATGCCCTGACCCGCGAAGCGGCGTTCCAGGTGACGCGCATGACCAAGCAGAGTGGCAACTTCATGCCCATCGGCGAAATTGTCGACGAGCGCTCGCTGGTCAACTCCATCGTCGCGCTGCACGCCACTGGCGGCTCGACCAACCACACCTTGCACATGCCGGCCATCGCCATGGCGGCGGGCATCCAGTTGACCTGGCAAGACATGGCCGACCTCTCCGAGGTGGTGCCGACCCTGAGCCACGTCTATCCGAACGGAAAGGCCGACATCAACCACTTCCAGGCAGCAGGTGGCATGTCCTTCCTGATTCGCGAACTGCTGGAGGCCGGTCTGCTTCATGAGAACGTCAACACCGTGCTCGGTCACGGCCTGAGCCGCTATACCCAGGAACCGTTCCTGGAGGATGGCGAACTGGTGTGGCGCGACGGCCCGATCGAAAGCCTCGACGAAAACATCCTGCGCCCGGTGGCCCGTGCATTCTCGCCGGAAGGCGGCTTGCGGGTGATGGAAGGCAACCTGGGTCGTGGTGTGATGAAAGTCTCCGCCGTCGCCCTGGAAAACCAGATCGTCGAAGCACCGGCGATGGTCTTCCAGGACCAGCAGGACCTGGCGGATGCGTTCAAGGCCGGCCTGCTGGAGAAGGACTTTGTCGCGGTAATGCGCTTCCAGGGGCCGCGCTCCAACGGCATGCCGGAGCTGCACAAGATGACCCCGTTCCTCGGCTCGTTGCAGGATCGCGGTTTCAAAGTGGCATTGGTGACCGACGGACGGATGTCCGGCGCCTCGGGGAAAATCCCGGCGGCGATCCACGTCAGCCCCGAAGCTTATGTCGGCGGCGCGTTGGCCCGGGTGCAGGAGGGCGATATCATCCGCGTCGATGGCGTCAAAGGCACCCTGGAATTGAAGGTGGACGCCGAGCAATTCGCCGCACGCGAACCGGCCAAGGGCCTGTTGGGCAACAACATCGGCACCGGTCGTGAACTGTTCGGTTTCATGCGCATGGCCTTCAGCTCGGCAGAGCAGGGCGCCAGCGCCTTCACCGCTGCACTGGAGACAATTAATTGAAACTGGCCCTGGTCGGTGACATCGGTGGGACCAACGCTCGTTTTGCGTTGTGGAAGAACCACAATCTGGAAAACGTCCAGGTGTTGGCGACGGCGGATTACGCTTGTCCTGAAGATGCCATCAAGGTGTACCTGAGCGGCATGGGCCTGGAGCCTGGCGTCATCGGTTCGGTGTGTCTGTCGGTGGCCGGCCCGGTGGCGGGTGATCTGTTTCGTTTCACCAACAACCACTGGCGCCTGAGCAACCTGGCGTTCTGCAAGGCCTTGCAGGTAGAGAAGCTGTTGCTGGTCAACGACTTCTCGGCCATGGCCCTGGGGATGACCCGTTTGCGTCCCGATGAATACCGGGTCGTGTGCGAAGGCACCCCGGAGCCGATGCGCCCGGCGGTGGTAATCGGACCGGGCACCGGGCTGGGCGTCGGTACATTGCTGGATCTGGGGGGAGGCCGCTTTGCGGCGTTGCCGGGGGAGGGTGGCCATGTCGACCTGCCGATGAGCAGCCCGCGGGAGACCCAGCTCTGGCAGCACATCTACAACGAGATCGGACACGTCAGCGCCGAAACCGCCCTGAGCGGCAGCGGCTTGCCCCGGGTGTACCGGGCGATCTGCGCGGTGGACGGGCATGAGCCGGTGCTCGATACACCTGAATCCATCACTGCCGCCGGCCTGGCCGGTGACCCTATCGCCCTGGAAGTGCTGGAGCAGTTCTGCCGCTGGCTGGGGCGCGTGGCCGGCAACAATGTACTGACGGTGGGCGGACGAGGCGGTGTATACATCGTCGGTGGAGTGATCCCCCGGTTTGCCGATTTCTTCCTCCAGAGCGGTTTCGCCCGCTGTTTCGCCGACAAGGGCTGCATGAGCGATTACTTCAAGGGCATTCCGGTCTGGCTGGTCACCGCACCGTACTCCGGCCTGATGGGCGCTGGCGTGGCGCTGGAGCAATCGGCCACAACCTGACGCTTGGAATGATGTGATCTCCTGTGGGAGCAAAGCTTGCTCGCGATGAACGAAAATACGGTCAATGGATCGAGGTGTCTTCATCGCGAGCAAGCTCGGCTCCCACACAGGCTCGCTTCCCACAGAGGTTCTGTGGTGTTTGTAGGCTTTCTCCATCAGGCATAATCCGCACTAATCCAAACAACAAGGACGCGGCCCCGTGAGTTCAGTAAACAAATCGATTTTGTTGGTCGACGACGACCAGGAGATTCGCGAGCTGCTGGACACTTACCTCAGTCGGGCGGGGTTCCAGGTGCGGACCACACCCGACGGCGCCGGGTTTCGCCAGGCGTTGAACGACGCGCCGAGCGATCTGGTGATCCTCGACGTGATGCTGCCCGACGAAGACGGTTTCAGCTTGTGCCGCTGGGTTCGCCAGCACCCGCGCCAGGCCCACGTGCCGATCATCATGCTCACCGCCAGTTCCGACGAGGCCGACCGGGTCATTGGCCTGGAACTGGGGGCCGATGATTATCTCGGCAAGCCGTTCAGTCCGCGTGAATTGCAGGCGCGCATCAAGGCCCTGTTGCGCCGGGCACAGTTCGGCCAGGAGCGCTCCGGCGGTGAGGTGCTGGCCTTCGACGAGTGGCGGCTG
The DNA here is from genome assembly GCF_001269905.1 of Pseudomonas corrugata. Lineage (GTDB taxonomy): Bacteria > Pseudomonadota > Gammaproteobacteria > Pseudomonadales > Pseudomonadaceae > Aquipseudomonas > Aquipseudomonas corrugata. Next base: position 501,174 of record NZ_LHVK01000009.1, read on the forward strand.
GACATGGTCAGTCATCGGCTGTTCCACACCGACGGGGAGGAAGTGATTCTCTCCGGCGCCGATTTCGCCCTGCTCAAGCTGTTTCTCGATCATCCCCAGGAAATCCTCGACCGCGACACCATCGGCAACGCCACCCGGGGCCGGGAGCTGATGCCCCTGGACCGGATCGTCGACATGGCGGTCAGTCGCCTGCGCCAGCGCCTGCGTGATACCGACAAGCCGCCGCGGCTGATCCGCACGGTGCGCGGCAGTGGTTATCAACTGGCGGCCAACGTGGTTGCCAGCAATGGTCATTGAATGGGCCAGGAAAGTCGCCCGACGGGTGCCGGTGCCGCGCTCGCTGCTCGGAAGGATGCTGTTGCTGACCTTGCTGGTGGTGTTGTTCGCCCAGACGCTGTCCAGCGTCATCTGGGTGTCGCAACTGCGCGCCACCCAGCTTGAAGGCCTGATCACCAGCGCCCGCAGCCTTGCCCATTCGATGACGGCCAGCGTCAGCTACCTGCGTTCGTTGCCGGTGGCGTACCGGCCGCTGGTGCTGGACCAATTGCGCAGCATGGGAGGTACGCGGTTTGTAGTTACGCTCAACGACAAGCCGCTGGGCATGGAGGTGCTGCCGGTCACGCCGCGCAAGCTGGCGGTGCTCAAGGCAGTGGACGAAGTGCTGCGCAAGTCGCTGGGCAATAACGCCGATATTTCCGTGACCTTTGTCAGCCCCGACGACCTGCGGATTTTCAACGGCGGACTGAAACTCGAGGAGTTGCCGCGCTCGTGGGCGCACTACGCCTTGACGCTGGAGCCTGTGAACCCGCCGGTGCTGGTCACGCAGATCCAGATGGCACCGGGCGAATGGTTGTACATCGCCTCGCTACTGCCTGAGCCCTATACCAGTCTCGAAGAGCAGGACTTGCCCAAGCAACAGGTCGGCTTCATCGTGCTCACCAGTAGCCTGTTGCTGCTGTTCATCGGCTTGCTCGTGCACTGGCAGAGCCGGCCGCTAAAGCGTCTGGCCCGAGCGGCGCGGGACATGTCCCTGGGCGCCGAAGTGGAGCCGGTTGCCGAAGGTGGCGGCAGCGAAGTGGTGGAAGTGGGCAGGGCATTCAATGCCATGCGTGAGCGCATCAGCCGCTACCTGACCGAACGCAGCCAGTTGTTCAGTGCGATTTCCCACGACCTGCGCACGCCGATCACGCGCCTGCGGCTACGGGTCGAATTGCTCGAGGATGAGAACCTGCAAGCCAAGTTCGGCCGCGACCTGGACGAGTTGGAGTTGCTGGTCAAAGGGGCGCTGCAATGCGTCAAGGACACAGACATCCACGAAAACATCGAGCCGGTGGATCTCAATCATGTGCTCGATTGCCTGGTGGAACCTTACCTGGCTCCCAATGGCAACGGCCGTGTTACTCAGGATGGCCGGGCGCTGGCGCCTTATCCCGGCAAGCCGCTGGCTCTCAAGCGCTGTATCGGCAACCTGATCGACAATGCCTTGAAATACGGGCAGAACGCCCACTTGCACATCGACGACGATGAAACCTCGTTCATCCTGCACGTTGACGATGAAGGTCCGGGCGTGCCGGAGCAGCGTCTCGAGCAGGTTTTCGAGCCGCACTTCCGTCTGGCCGGGCAGCAGCAGGGGTGTGGCCTGGGGTTGGGTATCGCCCGCAACATCGCCCACAGCCATGGGGGTGAAGTGAGCCTGCAGAACCTGCGCGAGGGCGGGTTGCGGGTGACGTTGCAACTGCCTCGCAGTGTCGATTAGCGAGACCGCGTTATCGTTCATCGCGAGCAGGCTCGCTCCCACAAGAGCACTGCGGCGTTCACAATTTCTGTGTCCACCATCGAACCCTGTGGGAGCGAGCCTGCTCGCGATGGCGCCAGTCGTTTCACCTGTTTTGTAACGGGCTGGTGACATAACTCGCCCCTTTCGTTACCTGCCTTCCGCCATCCCTTGTTTAGACTCCCTGCGTCAAAACAACAAAAAGGTATGCCTGATGGACACCTTCCAACCGGGCTTCAGCAGTTGGCTGAACGCCCCTGCCCACCAGCAATGGCTCGCCGCCGAAGGCTTGCGGTTGCTGGCGTTCGCCAAGGCGTCAAGGCTGCCGGACGGTTTCGGCAATCTGGACGAGCGCGGTTGCCTGCCGACCGGGGCCCGGGCTGAAACCATGAACACCGCGCGCATGACCCACAGCTTCGCCATGGCTCACGCCCAGGGCCTGCCGGGTTTCGCCGAACTGGTGGACCACGGCATCCAGGCCCTCGGCGGCCCCTTGCGGGACGCCGAATACTGCGGCTGGTTTGCCACGACACAACCCCATGAAGACGACACCGGCAAGGCCGCCTACCTGCATGCCTTCGTGGCCCTGGCCGCCAGTTCCGCCGTGGTGGCCCAGCGTCCCGGCGCCCAGGCGCTGCTGGACGAGGCCGTACGGATCATCGACGCGCATTTCTGGAGCGAGGAAGAAGGCGCCCTGCGCGAATCCTTCAACCGTGAGTGGAGCGTCGAGGAAGCCTATCGCGGTGCCAACAGCAACATGCACGCCACCGAAGCCTTCCTGGCCCTGGCCGATGTCACTGACGATCCGCGCTGGCTCGCCCGTGCGCTGCGCATCGTCGAGCGAGTGATCCACGGCCATGCGGCGGCCAACGATTATCTGGTGGTGGAGCATTTCGACCGCCACTGGCAGCCGCTGCGCGAATACAACCATGATAATCCCGCCGATGGCTTCCGTCCGTATGGCACCACGCCGGGCCACGGCTTCGAATGGGCCCGCTTGCTCTTGCATCTCGAAGCGGCTCGGGTGCGGATCGGTATGCTGACCCCGGGCTGGCTGCTCCAGGACGCGCAGAAACTGTTCGAGCAGAACTGCCGTCACGGCTGGGATGTCGATGGCGCGCCTGGCATTGTCTATACGCTGGACTGGGACAATCGCGCGGTGGTCCGCCATCGCCTGCACTGGGTCCATGCCGAAGCGGCGGCAGCTGCCAGCGCCTTGCTCAAGCGCACCGACGAGGCACAGTACGAAACCTGGTACCGGTGCTTCTGGGAGTTCTGTGAGAAGCACTTCATCGACCGTTGCAACGGCAGCTGGCACCACGAACTCGATCCGCAGAACCGCCCCAGTGCCGATATCTGGCCAGGCAAGCCGGACCTGTATCACGCCTGGCAGGCGGTGCTGATTCCACGCCTGCCCCTGGCGCCGAGCATGGCCTCGGCCCTGGCGCAATTCTGCGCTCCGGCGACCGTGTAACCATGTCGTGACATTTACGCATCCCTTCGTTACCTGCGAAGGGAATGCCCCTGATTAGAATCCATGCAGCGCAAGCAACAGACTTGCATGCATAACAACAAGAAAGGTACTCAGATGAACGCGATTAATCGCCTCGCAGTTGCTGTCTCCATTGCCTCGTTGTTTCCCCTCAGTGCTTTTGCCGCCGACTCGAAAGGGACGGTGGAAGTGGTGCATTGGTGGACCTCGGGTGGTGAGAAGGCGGCTGTTGATGTCCTGAAGGCCCAAGTCGAGAAGGACGGTTTCACCTGGAAAGACGGTGCCGTCGCGGGCGGTGGTGGTGCCACGGCCATGACTGTGCTGAAAAGCCGCGCAGTCGCCGGCAACCCGCCAGGCGTTGCCCAGATCAAAGGTCCTGACATCCAGGAATGGGCGTCCACCGGGCTGCTCGACAGCGACGTCCTCAAAGACGTTGCCAAAGAAGAGAAGTGGGACTCCCTTCTCGACAAGAAAGTCTCCGATACCGTGAAGTACGAGGGCGATTACGTGGCCGTGCCGGTGAACATCCACCGGGTCAACTGGCTGTGGATCAACCCGGAAGTCTTCAAGAAAGCCGGCATCACGAAGAACCCTACCACCCTCGAAGAATTCTATGCCGCTGGCGACAAGTTGAAGGCGGCCGGTTTCATTCCGCTCGCCCACGGTGGTCAGCCTTGGCAGGACAGCACCGTGTTCGAAGCCGTGGTGCTTTCGGTCATGGGAGCCGATGGCTACAAGAAAGCCCTGGTCGACCTGGACAACGCTGCGCTGACCGGTCCTGAAATGGTCAAGGCCCTGACCGAACTGAAGAAAGTCGCAACCTACATGGATGCGGACGGCAAGGGTCAGGACTGGAACCTCGAGGCGGCCAAGGTCATCAACGGCAAGGCCGGCATGCAGATCATGGGTGACTGGGCCAAGAGCGAATGGACAGCCGCCAAGAAAGTCGCCGGCAAGGACTATGAATGCGTAGCCTTCCCGGGCACCGACAAGGCCTTCACCTACAACATCGACTCCCTGGCGGTGTTCAAGCAGAAAGACAAGGGCACTTCTGCCGGTCAGCAGGACATTGCCAAGGTCGTACTGGGTGAAAACTTCCAGAAGGTCTTCAGCATCAACAAGGGTTCGATCCCGGTTCGTAACGACATGTTGAAGGACATGGGCAAGTACGGTTTCGACTCCTGCGCCCAGACCGCTGCCAAGGACTTCCTGGCTGACGCCACGACCGGCGGCTTGCAGCCAAGCATGGCGCACAACATGGCGACCACATTGGCGGTACAAGGCGCGTTCTTTGACGTAGTGACCAACTACATCAACGACCCGAGTGCCAGCCCTGCCGACACTGCCAAGAAACTCGGCGCTGCGGTCAAGTCCGCCAAGTAACGGTTAATACCTGGATCCCTGGGAGCGAGCCTGTGGGAGCAAAGCTTGCTCGCGATGAACGATAACGCGGTCCGTCGAAAGACCGAGGCGTTTTCATCGCGAGCAAGCTCGGCTCCCACACAAGCGGCTCCCACAAGGGATGTCACTGTAGTTTTCAAGTAGTGGATTTCCCCATGAGCTCTGTTGCTGTGTTCAGCAAAGCCTCGCCGTTCGATGCACTGCAGCGCTGGCTTCCAAAACTGGTGCTGGCGCCCAGCATGTTCATCGTCCTGGTCGGCTTTTATGGCTACATCCTGTGGACGTTTCTTCTTTCGTTCACCAACTCGACTTTCCTCCCCACCTATAAATGGGTCGGCCTGGCGCAATACGCCCGGTTGTTCAACAACGACCGCTGGTGGGTCGCGAGCAAGAACCTTGCGGTGTTCGGTGGCATGTTCATTGGCATCACCCTGGTGATCGGCGTACTGCTGGCCGTTTTCCTCGACCAGCGTATCCGTCGCGAAGGTTTCATCCGCACCATTTACCTGTACCCGATGGCGCTCTCCATGATCGTGACCGGTACCGCCTGGAAGTGGCTGCTCAACCCGGGCATGGGCCTGGACAAACTGGTGCGTGACTGGGGCTGGGAAGGCTTTCGCCTGGACTGGCTGATCGACCCGGATCGCGTGGTGTATTGCCTGGTGATCGCCGCTGTGTGGCAAGCGTCGGGCTTCATCATGGCAATGTTCCTGGCCGGACTGCGGGGTGTCGATCAATCGATCATCCGTGCTGCACAGATCGATGGCGCGAGCATGCCCAGGATCTACTGGAAAGTGGTCCTGCCGAGCCTGCGTCCGGTGTTTTTCAGTGCCGTGATGATCCTGGCGCACATCGCGATCAAGAGTTTCGACCTGGTGGCGGCAATGACTGCCGGCGGCCCGGGCTATTCGTCCGACCTGCCCGCCATGTTCATGTACTCCTTCACCTTCAGCCGCGGCCAGATGGGCATGGGTTCGGCCAGTGCGATCCTGATGCTCGGTGCGATCCTCGCGATCATCGTGCCTTACCTGTATTCCGAGCTGAGGGCCAAGCGTCATGACTAGTCTCGCCACCAAACCTGGCATCAGCCTGAGTCGCATCGCGATCTACGCAGTGCTGATCCTCGCCGTACTGCTTTACCTGGTTCCGCTGGTGGTCATGCTGTTGACCAGCTTCAAGACCCCGGAAGATATCAGCACCGGTAACCTGCTGAGCTGGCCGACTGTGGTCAGCGGCATTGGCTGGGTCAAGGCCTGGACGACGGTCAACGGTTACTTCTGGAACTCGATCAAGATCACCGTTCCGGCGGTGCTGATTTCCACCGCCATCGGTGCACTGAACGGCTACGTCTTGTCGATGTGGCGCTTCCGCGGTTCGCAGCTGTTCTTCGGCCTGCTGCTGTTCGGTTGCTTCCTGCCGTTCCAGACCGTGCTGCTGCCGGCTTCCTTCACCCTCGGCAAGATGGGCCTGGCCAGCACCACTACTGGCCTGGTGTTCGTGCACGTGGTGTATGGCCTGGCGTTCACCACGCTGTTCTTCCGCAACTACTACGTCAGCATTCCCGACGCGTTGGTGAAGGCGGCGCGACTGGACGGTGCGGGGTTCTTCACCATCTTCCGCATGATCATCCTGCCGATGTCGACGCCGATCATCATGGTCTGCCTGATCTGGCAGTTCACGCAGATCTGGAACGACTTCCTGTTCGGCGTGGTGTTCTCCAGCGGCGATTCGCAACCCATCACGGTGGCGCTGAACAACCTGGTCAACACCAGTACCGGGGCCAAGGAATATAACGTTGATATGGCGGCGGCGATGATCGCCGGGCTGCCGACCCTGCTGGTCTATGTGGTCGCAGGCAAGTATTTCGTGCGCGGGCTGACGGCCGGCGCAGTCAAGGGGTAATCATGGCAACGCTCGAACTTCGCAATGTAAACAAGACTTACGGCGTCGGTTTGCCCGACACCCTGAAGAACATCGAACTGTCGATCAAGGACGGTGAATTCCTGATCCTGGTCGGGCCATCGGGCTGCGGCAAGTCGACGCTCATGAACTGCATCGCCGGCCTGGAAACCATCACTGGCGGCGCGATCATGATCGGCGACCAGGACGTCAGCGGCATGAGCCCCAAGGATCGCGACATCGCCATGGTGTTTCAGTCCTATGCGCTGTACCCGACCATGAGCGTGCGCGAGAACATCGAGTTCGGCCTGAAGATCCGCAAGATGCCGCAATCGGCCATCGATGAGGAAGTGGCCCGGGTTGCCAAGCTGTTGCAGATCGAGCATCTGCTCAATCGCAAGCCCGGTCAGCTCTCTGGCGGGCAGCAGCAGCGCGTGGCCATGGGACGTGCCCTGGCGCGGCGGCCGAAGATCTACCTGTTCGACGAACCACTGTCCAATCTTGACGCCAAGCTGCGGGTCGAGATGCGCACCGAAATGAAACTGATGCACCAGCGCCTGAAGACCACCACGGTCTATGTGACCCACGACCAGATCGAGGCCATGACCCTGGGTGACAAGGTGGCGGTGATGAAGGACGGGATCATCCAGCAGTTCGGTACGCCAAAGGATATCTACACCAACCCGGCCAACCTGTTCGTGGCGAGCTTCATCGGGTCACCGCCGATGAACTTCATCCCCCTGCGTCTGCAACGCAAGGACGGGCGCCTGCTGGCCCTGCTTGACAGTGGCCAGGCCCGTTGCGAGCTACCGCTGGGCATGCAGGACGCCGGCCTGGAAGACCGTGAAGTGATCCTCGGCATGCGTCCGGAACAGATCGCGCTGGTGGGCAGCGAGCCGAGCGGCTTGCCGACCATTCGTGCCGAGGTCCAGGTCACCGAGCCCACCGGCCCGGACACCCTGGTATTTGTCAGTCTAAATGACACCAAGGTTTGCTGCCGCCTGGCGCCGGATGCGGCGCCGCAGGCCGGGGAGAGCATGACGCTTCAGTTTGACCCGCAAAAAGTATTACTATTTGATGCGCAGACCGGTGAGCGCCTGGGTATGGCTGGTCAGGCGCAAGCCCAGGAGCGGGCGCCGAACGTGGCGCAGTTCAAGGGGCGCTGAAAGATCAATGTGGGAGCGAGCCTGTGGGAGCAAAGCTTGCTCGCGAAGAACGATAACGCGGTCATCCAAAAGACCGAGGCGTCTTCATCGCGAGCAAGCTCAGCTCCCACCCAGGCTCGCTCCCACAAAAAGAAGTATGCGGTGGGTGGGGGACTGCCCACCGCAATCGTTGTAAACCGCGTTAGAAAAATAAAAACAGTTAATAACAATAAAGACGAGGAATGTAGGGATGAAGAAGAAAAACAATGCCCAGCTTATCTGCCAGTTATCCGCCGTTGCGGCGATGATGCTGGCCGGTAGCGCGCACGCTGCCGACGCGTTCAGCGCCGACTCGCAGTGGATGACGGGTGACTGGGGTGGTGAGCGGACCAAGCTGATCGAGCAGGGTATCGACATCAAGGCTGACTACGTCGGTGAGGTGGGTGGCAACCTGCACGGAGGCTACAACAACGACAAGACCGCGCGTTACGCCGACCAGTTTGGTCTGGGCGTGGCACTGGACCTGCAAAAGCTGTGGGGCTGGGATAACACCCAGGCCAAAATCCAGCTGACCAACCGTAACGGCGAAAACATTTCCAACGACCGCGTCGGCGACCCGCGTGCCGGCACCTTGAGTTCCTCCCAGGAAGTCTACGGCCGTGGCCACATGGTCCGTCTGACCCAACTGTGGATCAAGCACCAGTTCCTCGACGGCAAGCTGGACGTCAAGGCCGGTTACTTCGGCGAAGGCGAAGACTTCAACACCTTCCCTTGCGAATTCCAGAACCTGGCATTCTGCGGCTCCCAAGTGGGTAACTGGGCCACCGGCATCTGGTACAACTGGCCCGTCATGCAGGCTGCGCTGCGCGTGAAGTACAACATCACGCCTGAGTTCTATGCGCAGATCGGCGCCTACAACCAGAACCCTTCGCAGCTGGAACACGGCAACGGCTTCAAGCTCAGCGGCAGTGGTACCAAGGGGACCGTGATCCCGGTCGAGCTGGTCTGGTCGCCGAAGGTCAACAGCCTGCCGGGCGAATACCGTGTCGGTTACTACAAGAGCACGGCCGATGCCAATGACGTCCGTGAAGACGACAATGGCAATGACGCCGCGACCACCGGCAATGCCTATCGCAGCCATAACAGTAAGCACGGCTATTGGTTCGTGGCGCAGCAGCAACTCACCACCCACAACGGTGATGCGTCCCGCGGCCTGAACATCGCAGCCAACGCGACCTTCCACGACAAGGACACCAACGTCGTCGACAACTACCAGTCGCTGATGTTCGTGTACAAGGGGCCGTTCGATGCGCGTCCTAAAGATGACATCGGCATCGGCTTCTCCCGTATCCATGTCAACGAGGATGTGAAGAAAAACGCCGAGCTGACCAACGCTGCCAATGGTGTGACCGATTACAACGATCCACTGTTCGCGCCGCTGCGCAGCACCGAGTACAACTACGAGCTCAACTACGGTGTACACGTCACCAACTGGCTGACCGTACGTCCCAACCTGCAATACATCACCCACCCAGGTGGCGTGGATGAAGTGGACAACGCGCTGGTGGCCGGCCTGAAAATTCAGTCGGTGTTCTAACGTTGTTGCGATAAGCTCCTCTCTATGTGCGCATATTTGCGGACAGCCAAGGCTGTCCGCTTTTTTTTGGGATGTTCCCGCGCCGAGAGGTCATCTGTGGGAGCAAGGCTTGCCCGCGATGAAGCTGAATGCGATTTGCCCAAGAGCCGAGGCGCCAAGCTTTTCTCCCACAGCAGGCTCCCTCGCCATAAAAACGCGCTGTACCCGTTGAATATTGAATGATTTCCAGGACCGCGGCCCATGCATGAGCATCCGCTACAACGCTTTTTCAGATCCTTGCGCGAGCGCCCGGTGTTTGCGTGGGAGCGCTATCGACAGCGCGATGTGCTGGTGATCGACCATCCACTGTGCCAGGCGGTGTTCAGTCGCCAGGGCGCGCAGTTGCTGCACTTCCAGCCGCGTGGGCAGAAACCCTGGTTGTGGTGTGCGGCCAAATGGCCCCAGGTCGGGGCGATACGGGGTGGGGTGCCGGTGTGCTGGCCGTGGTATGGCCGTCATCCGAGCGAAAACGCCTGGCCGTCCCATGGTTGGGCGCGGTTGATCGACTGGAAGCTGCTGGACAGCCGCAGCGACGACGATGGCGTGCATTTGCATTGGCAATTGCAGTTGTGCGACTGGCAGGTGGACTTGCACGCGGACCTTGGCGAGCGCATGGAGCTGCGCTTGAGCACCGAGCATCAAGACAGCCTGCCGTGCCAGTTGAGCCAGGCATTGCATGCCTATTGGCGTATTGGTGATGTTGGCGAGGTAGCGCTGTCCGGGCTCGAAGGTGCGCAGGGTTACGACCATCTGAACCGCGCAGTCTGTCAGCAGCAAGGCGAGTTGCGGGTCGAAGGGGGCTGCCAACGGGTGTTCCAGCACGAAGGGGAATTGCAGCTCAGGGACCACGCCTGGCAGCGAGCACTGTGCATCGATACCGGCGACAGCGCCGACACGGTGGTGTGGCATCCCGGTACCCGGCCACTGCTGGGGGTGAGCTGGGATGAAGTCAGTGAGTTTGTCTGCGTCGAAGCGGCCAGCGGCGGCACCGACAGCCTGTGCCTGGCGCCGGGGGAGCGGGCGCACCTGAGTCTGCAGGCGCGGGTGGGGGCATAGTCCAAAGCGTTGGGTGCGGCAACTGGCCCTATCGTCGGATCGCTGCCCGGAGCAGGCTCGCTCCCACACTGGATCTGCTTCGAACACAATTATTGTGTCCAGTGAAGATCCATTGTGGGAGCGAGCCTGCTCGCGATGACGATCTGTCAGGCAATAAAGCACTGGAGCCCTATCAGTTGAACTCATCCCCCACCGGATACCGGCTGGCATTCAGGCTTTCCTTGATCTTGCGCAGGTGAGGCTGGAAATCCACGCCCCGACGCAGGGTCATCCCGGTGGCGAGCACATCCAGCACTGTGAGCTGGATGATCCGCGAGGTCATCGGCATGTAGATGTCGGTGTCTTCGGGGAGCGGAATATTCAGGCTCAGGGTGCTGGCCTTGGCCAGGGGGGAGTTTTCAGCGGTGAGGCCCAGTACCGAAGCGCCGTTTTCCCGGGCAATACGGGCCACCTCAACCAGTTCGCGGGTGCGGCCGGTGTAGGAAATGATCACGAACAGCTCACCGGTGTGGGCTACCGACGCGATCATGCGCTGCATCAGCACGTCTGCATGGGCGGTCACTGCCAGGTTGAAGCGGAAAAACTTGTGCTGGGCATCCAGCGCCACCGGGGCCGAGGCGCCAAGGCCGAAGAAGTGGATCTGTCGGGCCTGGATCAGCAGGTCCACGGCGCGACTGATCAAATTTGGATCAAGTGCCTGGCAGGCGCTGTCCAACGAAGCAATGGCACTGCCAAAGATTTTCTGGGTGTAGGCTTCGGGGTTGTCGTCGGCCTCTACCGCGCGGCTGACATAAGCGGCGCCGCTGGCCAGGCTCTGGGCCAGTTGCAGCTTGAGCTCCGGGTAGCCGCTGACGCCGAACGACCGGCAGAAGCGGTTGACCGTAGGTTCGCTGACCGACGCAGCCTGGGCGAGGGCGGCGATGCTGAAGCGGGTGGCCTGTTGTGGGTTGAGCAGGATCACCTCGGCCACCTTGCGTTCTGCCTTGTTCAGGTCTTCAAGGCGACTCTGGATCTGCTCCAGTAAATTTCGCACGCGGTCCATAGAGAATTCCTAGAAAGACGGGTCTTTGATACGACCCTTTGCGGTGACCTATCCTACTGATGGCTCCGACGGACCACCACTCGGAATCGGTATTTTTGGAAAATGTTGTGGTTATTACTACATTTTTCCTTGAGTGATGCCTTAAAAAAAGGTATTTGTAGCCTAACTTGATAAAAGAACAAACATCATGCCTTCGATAACGGTTGAACCGTGCACCTTTGCCTTGTTCGGCGCGCTGGGCGATCTGGCCCTGCGCAAGCTGTTTCCTGCCCTTTATCAACTTGACGGCGCCGGCCTGCTGCATGAGGACACGCGAATCATCGCGCTGGCCCGGGAGCCCGGCAGCGAGCAGCAGCACCTGGCGTTCATCGCCACGGAACTGCGCCGCTACGTAGGCGACAAGGACCTGAACGAAACCGTCGTCGAGCGCTTCATGGCGCGGCTGACTTACCTGCATGTGGACTTCCTCAAGGCCGACGACTATGTCGCCCTGGCCGAACAGATTGGTGCTGCCCAGCAGGTCATTGCCTATTTTGCCACGCCAGCGGCGGTGTACGGATCGATCTGCGAGAACCTGGCGAAGGTCGGCCTGAGCGAAAATACCCGTGTGGTGCTGGAGAAACCCATCGGCTCGGACCTGGAATCCTCGCGCAAGGTCAACGACGCCGTGGCGCAGTTCTTCCCGGAGAACCGCACTTATCGTATCGACCACTACCTGGGCAAAGAGACGGTTCAGAACCTGATCGCACTGCGGTTCGCCAACAGCCTGTTCGAAACCCAGTGGAACCAGCATTACATTTCCCACGTGGAAATCACCGTGGCCGAGAAGGTCGGCATCGAAGGCCGCTGGGGCTATTTCGACAAGGCCGGACAGCTGCGGGACATGATCCAGAACCACCTGTTGCAGCTGCTCTGCCTGATCGCCATGGACCCACCGGCGGAACTGTCCGCCGACAGCATCCGTGACGAGAAGGTCAAGGTGCTCAAGGCATTGGCTCCGATCAGTCCGGAAGGCCTGACCACCCAAGTGGTGCGCGGCCAGTACATCGCCGGCCACAGCGAGGGCAAGGCGGTTCCGGGTTACCTGGAAGAGCCCAATTCCAACACCCAGAGCGATACCGAGACCTTTGTCGCCCTGCGCGCCGACATTCGCAACTGGCGCTGGGCCGGGGTTCCGTTCTACCTGCGTACCGGCAAGCGCATGCCGCAGAAGCTGTCGCAGATCGTCATTCACTTCAAGGAACCGTCCCACTACATCTTCGCCCCCGAGCAGCGCCTGCAGATCAGCAACAAACTGATCATCCGCCTGCAACCGGACGAAGGGATTTCCCTGCGGGTGATGACCAAGGAGCAAGGTCTGGACAAGGGCATGCAGTTGCGTAGCGGTCCTTTGCAACTCAACTTTTCCGACACCTGGCGTAGCGCGCGGATTCCCGATGCCTACGAGCGGTTGTTGCTGGAAGTCATGAACGGCAATCAGAACCTGTTTGTCCGTAAAGATGAAATCGAAGCCGCGTGGACGTGGTGTGACCAGTTGATCGCCGGATGGAAAAAGTCCGGTGATGCGCCCAAGCCGTACGCGGCCGGGTCCTGGGGGCCGATGAGCTCCATCGCACTGATCACGCGGGACGGGAGGTCATGGTATGGCGATATCTGAAATGAAACTGCCCGAGGGCGTCAGCGCCCTGGCGTTCAAGAACCCGGTGCTGTTGGCTGAAGGCCTGGCATTGAAAGTGGCCGAGCAACTGCGTGAGGCGATCGACGCGCGTGGCACGGCGGTCCTGGTGGTGTCCGGCGGTCGCAGTCCGGTGGCATTTTTCCAGAGCCTGGCCAAGCAGGCGCTGGATTGGTCGAAGGTGGTGGTGAGCCTGGCGGACGAACGCTGGGTACCGGTTGAACATGCCGACAGCAATGCCGGTCTGCTCAAGCGTTATCTCTTGCAAGGCGCGGCAGCCAAGGCCCAGTTCCTCAGCCTCTACAGCGCCAGCGCCAACCTGGAGGCTGCCGCCGAGCAAGCGGATCGCCTGCTGGCCGAGCTGCCGCCCATCGATGTGCTGATATTGGGCATGGGCGATGACGGGCACACCGCCTCGCTGTTCCCCGACAGCCCGAACCTGGCCGCAGCCTTGGACATCCAGGGGGCTCGTCGGTGCTGGCCAATGCTGGCGCCGACCGTGCCGCACCAGCGCTTGACCATGAGCCGTGCCTTGCTGGCCTCGGCGAAGCACAAAGTGCTGTCGATTTCCGGTCAATCGAAATTGACCACCCTGAACGCTGCGGTGGCCGGTGACAACGTCGCCGAAATGCCGATCCGCGCGTTTCTGCAACCTACGTTAGAGATTTACTGGTGCCCATGAACCAAGGATCAGCCGCTATGACAACTCTACCCCCGACCGTTTCCATGGCGGACAAAGTTACCCTGATCGATGACCTGTGCGCCAAGGCGCGGATCCTGCCGGTCATCACCATCGCTCGTGAACAGGACATCCTGCCGCTGGCTGATGCCCTGGCGGCCGGTGGCCTGACGGCGCTGGAAGTGACCTTGCGTTCCCAGTTCGGCCTCAAGGCCATTCAGGTGTTGCGCGAGCAACGTCCAGAGCTGGTGACCGGTGCCGGTACGGTACTCGACCGCCAGATGCTGGCGGCTGCCGAGGCGGCCGGTTCGCAATTCATCGTGACCCCAGGCATCACCCGTGACCTGCTCGAAGCCAGTGTCGACAGCCCGATCCCGTTGCTACCGGGCATCAGCAACGCGTCCGGCATCATGGAAGGCTACGGCCTGGGCTATCGCCGCTTCAAATTGTTCCCGGCGGAAGTCAGTGGCGGTGTCGCCGCCATCAAGGCCCTGGGCGGCCCGTTCGGCGAAGTGAAATTCTGCCCGACCGGCGGCGTCGGCCCGGCCAATATCAAGAGCTACATGGCGTTGAAAAACGTGATGTGCGTGGGCGGTAGCTGGATGCTCGATCCGGAGTGGATCAAGAACGGCGACTGGGCCCGCATCCAGGAATGCACCGCCGAGGCACTGGCGCTGCTGGACTGATTGTTTTTCCGAACTTCGTTGGGTGTTCTACGGCTTTACGGTGCGCTTGGTCGGCGCGCCGTTTTTTTTTGCCTGGTTTTTGGCCGAACACTGATTGGTGTTGGGAGCACTCTGTGGCGAGGGGATTCATCCCCGTTGGGTCGCGCAGCGGCCCCATTTTTTTCGGGGGGCTGTTGCACAGCCCTGCGGGGCGGTGCGACGTTTCGCTAAATCCCCTCGCCACAGGGGGCTGTGCAGGCTATGTGCAGCTCAGCTCGATCAAGGCCCGGGTAAGCCGCTCGATATCACTCGCCAGAGTGATCAGTCCCGGCGTGATACGGATACAGGGCCCTGCACTGGTGTCGCGCACCACGGTGAAAATCCCATAGTCGTTGAGCAATCGATCCGCCATCGCCTGCTGATCCGCCTGGGTGGTAAAGCGCATAGAGGTAATGCCGCAGTAGAGTCGCCGATCATCCGGGGTCATGACTTCGATACCCGGTAGATCGCGCACCGCGCTGACCCACAGGTCGCGCAAGTAGCAGAGACGCGCCCCTTTGGCGAGGGCGCCGCCCAGGGCGCGGTGTTCTTCGAACACCAGGGGCAGGGTCAGCAGGGCCGGAATATTCGGCGTGCTGTGGGGCGTGCGCGAGCGGATGTCGTTCGCCGGGTAATGGCTGTCGTCCATGTCCGGATCGATATCGGCCAGGCGTTCTGGGGCGATGTACAGGAAGCCCAGGGCCAGGGGGCCGCCGATCCATTTCTGCAGATTGAATCCGGCGAACGGGATACCCATTTTTGCCAGGTCGAAATCGATCTGGCCCAGGGCGTGGGCGCCGTCGAGGATGATGTCGACATCGAACTCCCGAGCCGCTTCGGCAATGGCCTGTACCGGCATCACCAGCCCGGTGAGGTGGTTGACGTAGGTCAGCGCCATCAGTTTCAAGCGCGGGTAGCGAATGAACGCTTCCCGGTAGGTCCCCAACAGACTCTCGAAACTGGCCGGGTGCTGGTGAACCAGTTCGATCAGTTCCACGCCACGCTGGCGGGCCAGCCAGCGCATTGCGTTCTTGACCGACTGATATTCCAGGTCACAGATCAACACCTGGTCGCCAGGCTTCAGGCCGTTGTAATTGCGAATCAACGATTGCAGGGCGTCCACGGCACTTCGGGTCAACACCACGGTTTGCGCGGGCGCCTTGATCAACTCCGCCACTTGGCGGCGAATCGCCTCGCCCTGTTCTCGGTCGAAATGCTGGCGCACATACACCGAGTTGCTGCGGTTGATGAAATCGATGTTGCGCTGGTACTCCTCGACCACGGTCCGCGACATGCGCCCGAAGTAGCCATTCTCCAGGTTCAGAGGTCCATCAGGGGGGGCGTCGTAGCGGTCGACAAAGGTCTGCCAGAAAGCTTCATCGTGGGCGCGCAGGGTATTCTCGGGCATGGGAGGGCTCAATCAGGGGCGGGGCTTGGGTTTACCGTGCTTGACGCGCAGGGGGTCGAGCAGGTCTGACAGACCGTTGTGGTCGATTTCCTGCATCAATGCCAGCAAACCGCCCAACTCGCCGTGGGGAAAACCTTCGCGGGCGAACCAGTTCAGGTATTGACCCGGGAGATCGGCCAGGATTCTGCCTTTGTATTTACCGAAGGGCATCTGGCGCGTGACCAGCAGTTCGAGGGTTTCCGGGTTCATGGCAAATGTCTTGAATCAAACAGGTTTGAAAATACAGGCATTCTGCATGCAGGCCAAATGACAGATCATGCAAATAACGCGGATACAGATTTTGCCATTATGGTTAACTTATTGATTTTTAAAGTTAATCTTAATCGGTTGGTGCTGGCATGGCCGATGCAATAGTCCTTGCAGGTTTTTTATTCACCAGCAAAGGAATTGAAAAATGACTGATATGAACAAAGAAGCCATCGCCGTTCTGAACGACCTGATCCAGACCAGCAAGGACGGTCAGGAAGGGTTCAAGACCTGCGCCGAAGACATCAAGCATCCACAACTCAAATCCCTGTTCGTGCAACGTTCCGCCGATTGTGCCACGGCTGCGTCCGAGCTGCAGGCAGCCGTTCGCTCGTTGGGTGGTGATCCGGAAACCTCCACCAGTGTCTCCGGTGACCTGCATCGCCGCTGGGTGGATGTGAAGTCGATGTTCACTGGCAAGGATGAGGAAGCGGTGCTCAATGAAGCCGAGCGCGGCGAAGATCACGCCAAGAAGGCTTACCAGGAAGCCATGGAGAAAATCACCAAGCACAATCTGGTCGGCATCCGTGACCTGGTTGAACGCCAGTACCATGGCGTGCAACGCAACCATGATCAGGTCAAGGCGCTGCGTAACCAGGCACGCGCCAGCTGATACACGCGCTTGATCGAAAAACGCCAGCCTTGTCTGGCGTTTTTTTGTGCGATTTATCGGCAAGCACATTTGTGGCAAGGGGATTGATCGGTGCTGACTGATACCCGGGCCAACTATGCGGTTTCAGCGACTTTCGGAAAAAGTGTCTTGTCAGATCCACGGGTAATCAGCTCTGGACTCAAATAGGTAGCTAGCTAATAATTGCGCCTGCCCCGTCACCCATCATTGCAACTATCGTTACTGCAACCCCTGAAAGAGTTTCTTGCGTGCCCATTACTTTCCAGGCCTTGTTCGCCCCCGACCGCCTCGCTGTGCAGTTCGCCATCAAGACCGTACTCGGTGGCGGACTGGCACTATGGCTGGCGTTGCGTTGGGGGCTGGAGCAGCCGTCGTGGGCGTTGATGACCGCGTTCATCGTGGCGCAGCCGCTGTCCGGGATGGTCGTGCAAAAAGGGCTGGCGAGGTTGCTTGGTACGTTGGTCGGTACCGTCATGTCGGTGGTCTTCATGAGCCTGTTCGCTCAGACGCCGTGGTTGTTCCTGTTGGCGCTGGCGTTGTGGCTGGGTCTGTGCACGGCTTGTTCGACGTTGCTGCGAAGTGCCTGGTCCTATTCGTTCGTGTTGGCCGGCTACACAGTGGCGATCATCGCCTTGCCGGCCATTACCCATCCACTGGCGGTGTTCGATCAGGCGGTGGCACGCTGCACCGAGATCAGCCTGGGCATTGTCTGCGCCACGGCCGCGAGTGCCTTGCTCTGGCCGTTGCGGGTCGAGCGACAGTTGGCGGGCCAGGCCCATGCCGCCTGGCAGAGCGGCATGCAGGCGGCCCGTGCCACCTTGGCCGGTGACGCCCAGGCGCGCAAGGGCTTGCTGGAGATCCTCGGCCGGATCGTCGTGGTGGATGCCCAGCGCGAACATGCCTGGTTCGAAGGCAGTCTGGGTCGACAGCGCGCCCGGGCCATCAGCGGCTTGAGCCAGAAATTACTCATGCTGCTGCGCATTGCCCGCTCGGTGCGCCGGCAATGGAAGCAACTCGAACCTGCGGAATCCGAGGCCCTCGCCCCCTGGATGAACGAGGTTCAACGAGCCCTCGATGCTGACAGTGCAACGCTGCAAGCCTTGCGACCACGAGTACTGGACGCCTCTCACGATCCCTTGATCAGCTCGGCGCAAAGTTACTGCCTGGCGCGGTTCGCCTTGTTGCTCGACACCGCCCTGGCCGCCTGCGCGGCGCTGGCGGCAGTGCGGGAGGGTAGGGAGAGTGCGGATCCGCCACGCACCTTGACGCCCCATCGCGACTTGTCCCTGGCCATGGTATTCGGTGCCCGTAGCGCCTTGGCATTCCTGGCGGTTTCCTGCTTCTGGCTGGCAACGGCCTGGCCCGCCGCCGGCGGCGCGTTGGTGTTGACGTGTGTCGTGTGCAGCCTGTTTGCCAGTCGCGAAAACGGTGCGCAGATCGGCATGAGTTTCCTGCGGGGCATTCTCTTGGCCGTGCCGACGGCGTTCGTGGTCGGCGAGATCCTGCTGCCGCAGTGGAGCAGCTTCGCCATGCTGTGCATGGCCATGGGCGTGCCGTTGTTCTTCGGTGCGCTAGGCATGGCCAAGCCGCCGATCTTTGCCACGGCCACGTCGTTCTGCTTGCATTTTGTGGTGCTGATATCACCGCTCAACGCCATGAAGTACGACGTGGCGGCATTCTTCAACAACGCTCAGGCGATGATGATCGGCGTGGGGGCGGCGGTATTGGCATTCAATCTGCTGATTCTGCGCGATCCGGCCTGGCACGGCCGTCGCCTGCTGGCTGCGACCCTGGATGACCTGGTGCGCCTGACCCGGCGCAACCTCAGTGGCGCCGAGAGCTGGTTCGGCGGACGCATGGCCGATCGGCTGTTACAACTGGCGCGGCATTACCCCGAGCTGCCGGTCCCGTCGCGCAGCCGTTGGGATGATGGATTGCTCGGCCTGGATATCGGCGATGAACTGTTGCACCTGCGTCTGAGTCTGGCCGTCGCCCGGGTGTCCGAAAGCCGGGCGCAACGCCGCTATTTCGAAGCGCTGGAGCAGGTTCTCGAACGCGGCCCGTCCGGTGAGCAGGCCGATGCTTTGGCCCCGGCCAGCGCCGAGTTCCTGAAGGTGTTATCGACAGAGCCCCCCGGTGATGCGCTGAAGTTGGCCCAGGGCGCGGTGGTGCAATTGCAGAACAGCTGGCGCGCCTGGTGCCGCCAGCACGAACCTGAACGACGGGAGCACAGCCATGGGCTTGCGTGAGTGGTCGATTGGCGGGGTGTTGCTCAGCCCGTTCCTGATTTATGTGGTACTGGCCTTGCTGGTGACCGGTGCATTGCGCCTGTTGCTCAGCCTGGTGCCGGCCGGGCGTTGGATCTGGCATGAAGCCTTGTTCGACTGTGCCCTGTATGTCTGTGTCCTGACAGTGATTACCCTGGTCCTCGGGCCGTTATAAGGAGTTGAACATGCGTACCTCCGTACGTGTCGCCATTACGCTGGCCGTGGTGGTATTGGCGATTTTCGCCGGGTTTCACCTGTGGCAGTACTACATGCTCACGCCCTGGACCCGTGATGCGCGGATTCGTGCCGATGTGGTGGTGATCGCTCCCGACGTGTCGGGCTGGGTGCGCGAGCTCAAGGCAGTGGATAACCAGCAGGTCAAGGCCGGCGATCTATTGCTGAGCATTGACCGCGAGCGCTTCGAAGCCGCGGTGGAGAAGGCCAGGGCGGTGGTCCAGACCCGCCAGCAGCAACTGAGCCTGCGCGAGCACGAAGCCAGTCGCCGCGCCGCGCTGGGGCCCCAGGCCATCAGTGCCGAGCTGCGGGAGAATGCCCAGATCAACGCCGGCATCGCCCGGGGCGAACTGCGTGAGGCCCAGGCCGAGGCCAAGGTTGCCGAACTCAACCTCGCCCGCAGTCAAGTCCTGGCACCTCGTAGTGGTCACATCACCAACCTGCGGCTGGCCGAAGGCAATTATGTCAACGCCGGGCAGCCGGTCATGGCGCTGATCGACGATTCGACATTCTATGTACAGGCCTATTTCGAAGAAACCAAGCTGCCGAGAATCCGCGTGGGCGATCGGGTCAAGGTCTGGCTGATGAGCGCCGGTCATGCCCTGGAAGGCCACGTCGAAAGCGTCAGCCGCGGCATTACCGACCGCAACACCAACCCGGACGCCCAGTTGCTGGCGGAGGTGGAGCCGACCTTCAACTGGGTGCGCCTGGCCCAGCGGATTCCGGTGCGGATCAAGCTGGACAAGGTGCCGGAAGGGGTGAATCTGAGTGCGGGGATGACGGCGAGTGTGCAGGTGCAGGAGCACGATCAATAACTTGTCGCAGGACCTGTGGGGGCAAGGCTTGCCCGCGATGAAGTGAATGCGGTCTACCTTGAAATCGAGGTGCCCTGATCGCGGGCAAGCCTTGCTCCCACAGAAGGGATGAATTCCCTTGCGATAATCAGCCGATGCTGATCGCCGGCAGCGTCGGCAAGGTCACTGTCTGCTGTTTGCGCGGCGCGAGGATCTCGGCCTCGCCATCCACCACCAGTTCATCGCGCTGGTTGAACACGCGAGTGGCGATGCGTACGCGAAACTTCGGCAGTTTTTCCAGGATCTCCAGGCGTACGGTCAGGGTGTCGCCGATTTTGACCGGTTTCTGGAAGCTCATCTGCTGGCCGATATAGATGGTGCCAGGCCCTGGCAACTCGCACGCCACCGCCGCGCTGATCAGCGCGCCACTGAACATGCCATGGGCGATGCGCTCCTTGAACATGCTCGCTGCGGCGAATTCCGGGTCCAGGTGCACGGGGTTGTGATCGCCCGACATGGCGGCGAACAGCTGGATGTCACGCTCTTCGACGGCTTTGCTGTAGCTGGCGGTCTGGCCGACTTCGAGGGCTTCGTAAGGGGTGTTGGTAACCTGGGTCATCTGTTTCGGATCCTGTGGCGGGTAATGGAAAAAATGCTGTAAAACTATTCGCTGCGTGGCGGGCGCTTGTGGTTCAGGGCCTGGGCAATCCAGGCCAGCACGTCGGCCGTCACTTCATCGCGGTTGGTTTCGTTGAACAATTCGTGCCGAGCCTGGGGGTAAATCGTCAACTGCAGGTGCTGGCTGCCGGCATCGCGCAGGGCGTCGGCCAGATTCCTCAGACGCTTGTTTTCGCTCACCGGATCACATTCGCCGCCGATGACCAGCAGCGGCAGGTCCGGATCGATCTGGGCGAGATTGGACGCTTTGCTGATTTGCTGCAAGCCGCCGAGCAGGTCGACCCATAGCTGATTACTGCAACGAAAGCCGCACAGTGGATCGTGGATGTACTTGTCCACTTCGGCCGGGTCGCGACTGAGCCAGTCGAAAGGTGTGCGTGTCGGCTTGAACTTCTGATTGAAACTGCCGAACGACAGCCATTCGATCAAGGCACTACGCCCGGTGGCGCCTTGGCGCCAGCGTTCGAAGCGTGCGATCAGGCGTGCGGCGCGATACAACGCCACCGGCTGGAAGTTGGAGCCGCTGAGAATCGCCCCATGCAGGCTCGCGCTGTGATGCAGCAAATACGCTTGGGCGATGTAGCTGCCCATGCTGTGGCCCAGCAGTACGATTGGCGTGTCGGGATGTTGCTGGCCGATGTGCTGGTTGAGGCTGGCCAGGTCGCCGACCACCTTGGCCCAGCCACCCTTGTCGGCATAGTGGCCGAGGATTGCCCCTTCACCGGTCTTGCCATGGCCGCGCAGGTCCAGCGCGTAGACACCGTAGCCCTCATCGCACAGGGCCTGGGCCAGGCGTCCATAGCGACCGCTGTGTTCGGCCATGCCGTGGGCCAGCATGATCACCGCCCTGGGCGCGGTGTCGGGCAACCACCGGTTGACGAACAGACGACTGTGATCGGTTGCGGTCAGCCAGAACGTTTGGTGAATCATGACGATCCTTTACATGTGAGCATGCGCACTGTTGATGCATTGTATAGCGCATCCGTTGCGTCTCGCCTGATCAGGCCACACGTAGGCGGCAAGATTCACACAATCTATGACACAAATTGGCATATTTGCCTGATTGACCAGAGCTGCTAGTGTCCCAAGAGCTCCGCTTCCGCGAGCAATCGGAAGCGGCCCCGGGATAGGTTCAGGTAAAGAGGACAAAAACAATGCAGCCTGATTTCTGGAATGACAAACGCCCGGCCGGCGTGCCCTCGGACATCGACCTGGGGGCCTACAAATCGGTCATCGAGGTGTTCGAGCGTTCCTGCAAGAAATTCGCCGACCGTCCGGCGTTCAGCAACATGGGCGTGACCCTCACCTATGCCGAACTCGAGCGCTGCAGCGCGGCGTTCGCCGGTTACCTGCAAACCCATACCGATCTGGTTCCCGGTGACCGTATCGCGGTGCAGATGCCCAATGTCCTGCAATACCCGATTGCCGTGTTCGGTGCCCTGCGCGCCGGGCTGATCGTGGTCAACACCAATCCGCTGTACACCCCGCGGGAAATGCGCCACCAGTTCAAGGATTCCGGCGCCCGGGCGCTGGTGTACATGAATCTGTTCGGAAGCAAGGTCCAGGAGGTGATGCCCGACACGGACCTGCAATACCTGATCGAAGCGAAGATGGGCGACCTGATGCCCACCGCCAGGGGCTGGCTGGTCAACACCGTGGTCAACAAGGTCAAGAAGATGGTTCCGGCTTATTTGCTGCCCCAGGCCATTTCGTTCAAGAGCGCCTTGCGCCTGGGGCGTGGCCAGGCCATCAAGCCACTGAACGTCTGTCTCGACGACATCGCCGTGCTGCAATACACCGGCGGCACCACCGGGCTGGCGAAGGGCGCGATGCTGACCCATGGCAACCTGGTGGCGAACATGCAACAGGCCAGGGCATGCCTTGGGCAGTTCGGCGACGACGGCCAGCCCCTGCTGCGCGAGGGCCAGGAAGTGATGATCGCGCCGTTGCCGCTTTATCACATCTACGCATTCACGGCGAACTGCATGTGCATGATGGTCACCGGCAACCACAACGTGCTGATCACCAACCCCAGGGACATCGGCGGCTTCATCAAGGAACTGAAGAACTGGCGTTTTTCGGCCCTGTTGGGACTCAACACATTGTTTGTGGCGCTGATGGACCATCCGGATTTCAAGACCCTGGATTTCTCCAGCCTCAAGCTCACCAACTCCGGCGGCACCGCGCTGGTCAAGGCCACGGCCGACCGTTGGGAGCAGCTCACGGGTTGCCGTATCACCGAAGGCTATGGCCTGACCGAAACCTCCCCCGTGGCCTGCACCAACCCTTACGGCAAGAGGTCGCGACTAGGCACGGTGGGGCTGCCGGTGCCAGGCACGCTCATGAAGGTGATCAGCGACGACGGCATCGAACAGGCCTTGGGCGAGCGAGGCGAACTGTGCATCAAGGGACCACAGATCATGAAAGGCTACTGGAATAAACCTGAAGCCACTACCGAGGTTCTGGACAGCGAGGGTTGGTTCAAGTCCGGTGACATCGCGGTGATCGACCCGGACGGTTTCGTGCGGATCGTCGACCGCAAGAAAGACATGATCATCGTCTCGGGTTTCAACGTGTACCCCAATGAAATCGAAGACGTGGTGATGGCCCATCCGAAGGTCGCCAATTGCGCGGTGATCGGCGTGCCGGACGAACGTTCAGGGGAGGCGGTGAAACTGTTCGTGGTGCCGCGGGAGACGGGCGTCAGCCTCGAAGAACTCAAGGCCTACTGCAAGGAGAACTTCACCGGCTACAAGATACCCAAGCACATCGTATTGCGAGAGTCGCTGCCGATGACACCGGTGGGCAAGATCCTGCGCCGGGAGCTGCGTGATATCGCTTGATGTAGACCTAGCGCAAACCCTTGTGGGAGCGAGCCTGCTCGCGAAAGCGGTGGATCGGTCATGGGAATATTGGCTGACACACCGCTATCGCGAGCGGGCTCGCTCCCACATGGGCTTCAGGGGTTTAAACAAAAAAGAAAGCCGAATTCAGAACGTTCCTACAAGTTCGTAGAATTTTTACTCTAAAAATGACCATTGAATATTCTTGAGTCTTGCGAGTGACCATGTCGGCCACTTTTGGCTCTAGTCGACCCTTGGCAAAGCTGCTACTCTCGGCGCGCTTTTGTGACTTCTCGGCCTTCATCCAAGCCAGATTCACCAACAAACACACCAATAATAATCGCATCAAATGCGGTGAGAATTCGCGTTGCTGAGGAGTGGGCTTCCATGTTCGAAGACTTTTGGAAGGATAAGTACCCAGCTGGGATTGCTGCCGACATCAATCCAGACGAGTATCCGAATATTCAGGCGGTGTTGAAGCAGTCCTGCCAACGCTTCGCCGACAAGCCGGCATTCAGCAATCTTGGCAAGACGATCACCTACGGTGAGCTGTACGAATTGTCCGGGGCCTTTGCCGCGTATCTGCAACAGCATACCGATTTGCAGCCGGGCGATCGAATCGCCGTGCAATTGCCTAACGTCCTGCAATACCCGGTGGCGGTGTTCGGAGCGATTCGCGCCGGCCTCATCGTGGTTAATACCAACCCGCTGTATACCGCGCGGGAGATGGAGCACCAGTTCAACGACTCCGGCGCCAAGGCGCTGGTGTGCCTGGCAAACATGGCACACCTGGCCGAGACCGTAGTGCCGAAGACCGGCGTCAAGCACGTCATCGTCACCGAGGTTGCCGACCTGTTGCCGCCGCTCAAGCGACTGCTGATCAACAGCGTTATCAAGTACGTGAAGAAGATGGTCCCGGCGTATCACCTGCCCAAGGCTGTCAAGTTCAACGACGTGCTGAGCAAGGGCCATGGCCGGCCAGTCACCGAAGCCAACCCGGGCAGCGACGAGGTGGCCGTGTTGCAGTACACCGGTGGCACCACCGGCGTGGCCAAGGGCGCGATGCTGAGTCACCGCAACCTGGTGGCGAACATGCTGCAGTGCAAGGCGCTGATGGGCTCCAACCTCAATGAAGGTTGCGAAGTGCTGATCACGCCGCTACCGCTGTACCACATCTATGCCTTCACCTTCCATTGCATGGCGATGATGCTGATCGGCAACCACAACATCCTGATCAGCAACCCGCGCGACCTTCCGGCGATGGTCAAGGAACTGTCCAAGTGGAAGTTCAGCGGTTTCGTCGGCCTCAATACCCTGTTCGTGGCGCTGTGCAACAATGAAGGCTTCCGCAAGCTGGATTTCTCCGCG
The DNA here is from genome assembly GCF_001269905.1 of Pseudomonas corrugata. GTDB lineage: Bacteria > Pseudomonadota > Gammaproteobacteria > Pseudomonadales > Pseudomonadaceae > Aquipseudomonas > Aquipseudomonas corrugata. The sequence continues at coordinate 526,206 of NZ_LHVK01000009.1, forward strand.
CTGAAAGTTACCTTGTCCGGGGGCATGGCCCTGCAACTGGCCGCTGCCGAGCGCTGGAAAGCGGTCACCGGCTGCCCGATCTGCGAAGGTTATGGCATGACCGAAACCAGTCCGGTGGCCACGGTCAATCCAATCCAGAACATCCAGATCGGCACCATCGGCATTCCGGTGCCGTCGACGCTGTGCAAGGTCATCAATGATGCGGGCGTCGAACTGCCTCTGGGCGAAGTCGGCGAGTTGTGTGTGAAAGGTCCGCAGGTGATGAAGGGCTACTGGCAGCGGCAGGAAGCCACCGACGAAATCCTCGACAGCGAGGGCTGGCTCAGGACCGGTGACATCGCAGTGATCCAGCCGGATGGCTACATGCGCATCGTCGATCGCAAGAAAGACATGATCCTGATCTCCGGTTTCAACGTGTACCCCAACGAGCTGGAAGATGTGCTGGCGACCTTGCCGGGCGTACTGCAATGCGCCGCCATCGGTGTACCGGACGAGAAATCCGGCGAGGCGATCAAGATTTTCATCGTCGTCCGGCCAGGCGCCACGTTGACCAAGGAGCAGGTGATGGAGCATATGCGTGCCAACGTTACCGGCTACAAGGTGCCCAAGGCCGTCGAGTTCCGCGATGCGTTGCCGACCACCAATGTGGGCAAGATCCTGCGACGTGAGCTGCGGGATGAAGAGCTCAGGAAGTTGGGTGTGAAGAAGTGAATTGCGTGTAAACAAAAAGCCCCGCCGAAGCGGGGCTTTTTGTTAGGGCGACTACTTGAAGCAAGGCCGTGTGGGAGTGAGCTGTGGGAGCAAGGCTTGCCTGCGATGAAGTTGATTCGGTCTGCTTAGCGTCGTGGTGCCTTCATCGCGGGCAAGCCTTGCTCCCACATAATCCCCCAGCTACATACGTCGGCGGCCGGTGTCACAACCTGAACTGCGCAAAATCCAGGTTGGTGCCCCCCGGTCGCAGGTCTTGCAGGTACGAATCCCTGTCGGCGCTCAGTTCCAGGCTCAGGGCTGCCTTGCGCTTGCCCTGGTTGCGCACTTCCAGGCCTTCCATTTTTTCCCGCAGGAATACGGTCGGCACTTTCAGGTGCAGCAATTCGTCGCTGGCCGGGGTGTGCAGGAGCAGATGAATCCATTCGTACTGGCCGACCGCCAGGCGGGTCACCGGGATGTTGAACCAGAAGATGTTGCGGTTGCGGTTCAATTCGCTGAAGTGGCAGTTGTTGACACCCAGGACGGCACCGCCCAGTTCCTGGTTCCTGCGGGCGATGGCCTGCTTCTTATCGAGTTTCATAACGTTCCTACGGGATTAAAGCTTCGGGCCGCAGCCTGAATACGTGGAGCATTCTCGACGGTTGCCGGACAAACATAAAGCCCCGCCGGTGCGAAGAATGAAACTTGCGTTATGCGGCATGGGTCAATTCTGCGTCGGGATGAGATTGTCCCAAAGTCGCCAAACAGGCTACTTTGAGGTAAAAAACGCCCCTTGAGTCGCCATGCGACCCCTTTTTTGCGGCGAAAGGAGACGCTCATGATATTTCCGGACATGAAAGGCTTGCCTCTGCATCGTGTGATGATGCGTACGGTGACCGAGTTTCTCGACGACGAGATGTCTACCTATGCCTCGGCACTGGCCTACCAGATGCTGTTTTCCCTGTTTCCCTTCATTCTCTTCCTGATAGCGCTGATCGGTTTCCTGCATCTGCCGGATTTCTTCTCGTGGCTGCGCCTGCAGTCTGAACTGGTGTTGCCGCCCCAGGCGCTGGAGCAGGTCAACCCGGTGATCGACCAGCTCCAGCAATCCAAGGGCGGGTTGCTGTCGGTGGGTATCGTGGTCGCCTTGTGGACGGCCTCGGCGGGGGTGCGGCTGATGATGAGCGCCATGAATGCCGCCTACGATGTGGTCGAGGGACGCCCCGCCTGGAAGCGCTTTCCGCTGTCGATTTTCTACACGGTCGGTATCGCTGGCATGCTGCTCGTCGCGGCGGCGCTGATGGTCCTCGGGCCACAGGTGATGGAGTGGATTGCGGCCCAGGTCGGGCTGGAGGAATTCATTGTCACGCTCTGGACGATCGTGCGCTGGCCGGTGATCGTGATCCTGTTGATGGTAGCCGTAGCATTGATCTATTACGTGATGCCTGACGTCAAGCAGGAGTTTCGCTTCATCACCCCAGGCTCTGTGCTGGCGGTGGTGGTCTGGATCATTGCCTCCCTGGGCTTCGCTTTTTACGTCAAGACCTTTGCCAACTACAACGCCATGTATGGCAGTATCGGCGCGATCATCGTGTTGTTGCTGTATTTCTATATCTCGGCGGCGGTGTTGCTGTTGGGGGCGGAGATGAACGCGGTGATCGAACACATGTCCGCCGAAGGCAAGGACCCCGGTGAGAAGGTTCCAGACGAGCACTGGAAGCACCATGTATCAGGGCTGGGGCGCGACCACTCCATCAAACCGGACACTGATCCGAACGCAGGTGAAGCCCGACCATGATTCGAGAAATCCTCAAGATGGGCGATGCGCGCTTGCTGCGTATTGCTCCGCCGGTTCCGCCGCAGATGTTCGACACCCCAGAGCTGTGGCAATTGATCGACGACATGTTCCAGACGATGGAAAGCGTCGGAGGTGTCGGTCTGGCGGCGCCGCAGATCGGTGTGGACCTGCAATTGGTGATTTTCGGCTTCGAACACAGCGAGCGTTACCCCGATGCGGAGGCCGTGCCCCAGACCATCCTGATCAACCCGCTGATCACGCCGCTGAGCCCGCTGATGGAAGAAGGCTTCGAAGGCTGCCTGTCGGTACCCGGCCTGCGAGGAGCGGTCGATCGCTATCAGCATATCCGCTACGAAGGCTTCGATCCCAAGGGCGAGCCGATCGTGCGGACAGCCTTGGGCTTTCATGCGCGGGTGGTACAGCATGAGTGCGACCACCTGATCGGGCGCTTGTACCCGTCGCGTATCACCGACTTCAGCAAGTTCGGGTTTACCGAGGTCATGTTTCCGGATCTGGATCCGACAGCCGACGACTGAACCTTCACCTCAATCACCTGTGGGAGCGAGCCCGCTCGCGATAGCGGTGGGTCAGCTGCATCGTTGTGGAATGTCCCGCCGCCTTCGCGAGCAGGCTCGCTCCCACAGAGATTGGGGGGCATCAGGACCGGCTTCCCGGCTCCAGCCCCATCGCAATCATCGGCTTGCTGCGAGCATACCGGCTCAGGCGCTCGGCCATCGCATAGGGCAGGGCGGGATCGAAAGTGAAGCCGTGCCGCTCATAGAACCCACGCAGCTCCGGGTGGCAGAACAGCCACACCGGTGCCTCCACGGCTTTCACCGCTTCGCTGATCAACCCCGCCGCGATACCTTTGCCGCGGTATGCCTGGTCGACGAACAGCCCCGTCAACCAGTGTCCACCCGACACCGATCGCAGGCACAGGGCGGCGACGATGTCATCCTGCCTCGCCACCCATAGCTGCGCGTCACGCACGGCTTTCATCGAGGACTGATGGGCGCGGTAGAACTTGTTCATCAGCGGCCACAGCGGTTCATCGAGCAGCGCAAAGCGGATTTCGGACATGGCAACGTCGTGGAGGGGAAGGAGGGCAGATTATAAAGGAACACGTTTCGATAAACCTGTGGGAGCAAAGCTTGCTCGCGATTGCGGTAAGTCAATCACCAGCAATGCTGACGGGTCTGTCGCTATCGCGAGCAAGCTTTGCTCCCACAGGTTTTGCGTCGTTTGATCCTTAACTGACTGGTATTAGGGCTAACCCCGGCGCCTCATCTGCTGGCCGCCGGCAGGCTCAGAGGGACGTGAGGAGCATCGCCGCGGCCGGATCCTTATCGCCCGTGTCGCGGCGTTCCTGGGCCTTTTCCACCTGCGCCATTGCGGACTTGTCCTGCATGCGCTGGGCAATTTCCTGGCCGACCGCCAGTTGCTTCTCGGGTGGCATCGCCTCGTATTCTTCTTCGCTGATGCCCATCTCCGCGAGCACGGCCTCACGCAGGCGCTCTTCGGGCGTTTTGCTCATGTAGTCCTTGAAGTCCTTCAGCGCCGAACTGTCGGTCGCGCGCGCCGTGGCATCCTGGGACGCCACGGTCTGCAACTGCACGCGGGTCTTGGCGAACGCCTCATCGACGTTGTCGCTGATGGCGGTGGTTGCATTGACCTGTTGCGTGGCCTGCTGGATGACGGACTCCCGGACCTGGGCATCACCCTGGCTGGCCTGGGCCTGGACGTTATCGCGCAACGCTTGCAATGCGGCGCTTTGCAGGCCGCTGGCTGCGTCGGCGGTCGGGTCCTCGCCCGGACGTTTGAGCGGCAGAATCATTGCTTGCTGTTTGGCACTGACCAACATGATGGACACCTGCAGGTAATGGCTGATCGATGGGCAGGAGCAATTCCCATGCCGACACCGGGCACCTCAGGTTTCAAGGGCAGCGGGGATACGGGGCGAGACGAAGCGGCCAGGCCTTGCCGTTGACCGGCAGGGATCGACCGCATCAAGGACTCAGGTGCTCTCGCGAATCTTGAGCTCGAAGCCCATGTCCACCACGGGTTGGGCGATGCGATTGCCGGCCATCAACGTCAGCATCTGTTCGGCGGCACGACGGCCGATGGCCTCCCGTGGTGTGCTGATGCTGCTCAGGCGCGGCACCATGTGGGCCGAGGCGGGCAGGTCATTGAAACCGAGAACCGAGATCTGTTCGGGAATCCTGATGCCACAGCGCAAGGCTTCGAACAGGGCGCCATGGGCGAGGTCGTCGTTGCCAAAGAAGATCGCATCGACATCCGGGTGGCTGGCCAGCAGTTGCAGGAACAGTTCGCCACCCAGGCCCACCGATGACGGGCGCGGTGTCAGTAGTTCCAGATCCGGGTCGTACAGCCCGGCCTGCTGCAGGGCCCGGCGGAAGCCTTCGCCACGCAATAAAGTGCGCTGGTCCAGTTGTGCGCCGATGTAGGCCAGGCGCCTGCGACCACGGGAGATCAGGTGCTCGGCGGCCGTCTCGCCGGCTTTGAGCTGGGAAAAGCCGACGCAGTTGAGCCCCGCCCCAGAGTCCAGTTCCATCATGTAGACACACGGAATGTTGCTGGCCTCGATCATGCGACGGGCGCTCTCGGTGCGATCGAAACCGGTCAGCAGCAGGCCTCGGGGCTGATAGGCCATGTAGTTGCGCAGCAGGTCTTCTTCTTCGTCCCGGGAGTAGTGATAGTTGCCGATCACCACTTCGAAGCCCTTGGGCCTCAAGACACGATGAATGGCTTCCAGGGTGTCGATGAACAGCAGGTTGGACAGCGACGGCACCAACACCACCACCGAATGGCTCTGGGCCGAAGCCAGGGCGCGGGCGGCGGGGTTGACGACATAGTTGAGTTCCTGGGCCGCCTGTCGGACTTTTTCCACCAGGTCAATGGCCACGGTACTGACGCCGCGCAGGGCTCGGGAGGCGGTGATAGGGCTGACACCGGCCAGGCGTGCGACTTCGTTGAGCGTAGGGCGACCGGTGGTGCGGGTATTCTTATCGTTCTTGTGGACGGTCATCAGGTGGCTTGCCAAACAAAAATCAAGGCACTAAGGTAGCGCTGTCTCGACGCGGCTGCAAATGCGCGAGTGGGGTTTGCCTGAATCCCATCCGTTGGTGTCGCGGACGAAAAATGCTGCAACCACAAAAATGACAAGAAGGCGTCGGCAACTTCTGCTTTTGCTGCGGTGTCATAACTGGCAAAGGTAGCGCTGTCTGCGCGCTGAGGTGTTACATGAACAATCCCATCACCGCCCTGGTCATCATGGGCGTTGCCGGTTGCGGCAAGACTTGCGTCAGCCAGGCCCTGTGCCAACTGAGCGGCGCCACCGCCATCGAAGGCGACACGTTCCACCCCGCGGCCAACATCCAGAAGATGAGCGCCGGTATTCCCCTGAACGACGACGACCGTGCCGGCTGGCTCGACAGCCTGTGCGACGAGTTGCGCCGTGTCGACGCCAAGGGCGAGCGCCCGGTGTTGACTTGTTCGGCCCTCAAGCACAGTTATCGCGAACGTCTGCGCAGCGCCTTGCCTGGCCTGGGCTTCGTCTTCCTGGAGCTGACACCCGAGGTGGCGGCTGACCGGGTTTCCCACCGCCCCGGCCATTTCATGCCCTCGACCCTGATCGACAGTCAGTTCGCCACCCTTGAATCTCCCGTCGGCGAGCCGTTGACCCTGGCCCTGGATGCGTCCAGCCATGACGTCGATGAGCTGGCTCGCCAGGCTTACACCTGGTGGGTGGAACATGGTCTGAAGCTGGCCAGTTGAATACCAAGCATTTTGCGTCAGAAAGATAGCGCTGTCCCGGCGGCGTACAAATAACTGCTTCAATAACAACAACAAATCAGGAGACACCTCCCATGTTTGGCATGTCCCACGAGACGTTCCTACTGCTCGATGCAGTAGTCACGGTGATTGGACTCATCCTCCTCATCACCCAGTTCAAATTCCACCCCTTCATTGCCCTGACCATCGCTGCCGCGTTTCTCGGCCTGACGTCGGGCATGCCAATCGGCACCATCATCAAGGCCTTCCAGGACGGTTTTGGCGGCGTGCTGGGCTTCGTCGGAATTATCCTGGCCCTGGGCACCATGCTTGGCAAGATGATGGCCGAATCGGGCGGGGCCGATCAGATCGCCCAGACTCTGATCCGTGCCTTCGGCAAGGACAAGGTGCAGTGGGCCATGATGTTCGCCGCGTTCCTGGTGGGTATCCCGCTGTTCTTCGAAATCGGTTTCGTGCTGCTGATCCCGCTGGTGTTCATCGTGGCTCGTCGTACCGGTGTGTCGATCATCAAGATCGGCATCCCGCTGCTCGCCGGCCTGTCCGCAGTGCACGGCCTGGTGCCGCCGCATCCAGGACCGCTGCTGGCCATCGGCGTGTTCGGTGCCGACATCGGCAAGACCATTCTCTATGGTCTGATCGTCGCGTTGCCGACCGCCATCATTGCCGGTCCGATTTTCGGTACGTTCATCGCCAAGCACATCCCCGGCCACGCCAATCAGGAACTGCTCGATCAATTGGCCCGTGAGCCCGAGGCCAAGGAGCTTCCGAGCTTCGGCATTACCCTGGTCACCGTGCTGCTGCCGGTGTTCCTGATGCTGCTCAAGACCTTTGCCGATGTGGTGCTGCCGGACGGCAACATCTTCCGCACCTTCATGGACCTGATCGGCCACCCGATCTCGGCACTGTTGCTGGCCTTGCTGCTGTCGCTGTACACCTTCGGCCATCGCCAGGGCATCGGTTCCAACCAGATTCTGAAGTTGCTCGACGCGAGCCTGGCGCCGACTGCCGCGATCATCCTGATCATCGGTGCCGGTGGTGGTTTCAAGCAGATGCTGGTGACCAGTGGCGTGGGTGACGTGATCGGCCATATGGCCGTGAGCGCGCAGATTTCACCGATCCTGCTGGCCTGGCTGGTCGCGGCGGTGATTCGTATCGCCACCGGCTCGGCCACCGTCGCAACCATTACCGGTGCGGGCATCGTGGTACCCGTGGTAGGGATGATTCCGGGCGTAAACCGTGAACTGCTGGTGCTGGCGACCGGTGCCGGTTCGTTGATTCTGTCTCATGTCAACGACGCGGGCTTCTGGCTGGTCAAGCAGTACTTCAACATGACCGTGGCCGAAACCTTCAAGACCTGGACGGCAATGGAAACCATCCTGTCGGTGGTGGGGTTGGTCTTTATCCTGTTGCTGTCGCTGGTAGTCTAAAGGTCCGGCATAAACGACTGTGGGAGCGAGCCTGCTCGCGATGACGGTATGTCAGTCAGCATCAATGCAACTGACCCACCGCTATCGCGAGCAGGCTCGCTCCCACATTGGGTTTTGTATCAGGCGTTGGTCTTGCCGACCAACCCATCCGCCCGGAACATCGCCCGGATCCCACGTACAGCCTGGCGGATCCGGTCCTGGTTCTCGATCAGCGCAAAGCGCACATGATCATCCCCGTACTCCCCGAACCCTACTCCCGGCGAGACGCAGACCTTGGCTTCGGCCAACAGCTTCTTGGCAAACTCCAGTGAGCCCAGGTGGGCATAGGCCTCGGGAATCTTCGCCCAGGCGTACATCGACGCCTTGGGGTTTTCCACCATCCAGCCCAGTTCATGCAGGCCCTTGACCAGCACATTGCGACGCTGGCGGTACTGCTCGGCGATGTCGCGCACGCATTGCTGATCGCCTTCCAATGCGGCGATAGCGGCCACCTGCAATGGGGTGAAAGTGCCATAGTCGTGGTAGCTTTTGATCCGCGCCAGGGCGCTGACCAATTCCGGGTTACCGACCATGAAACCGATGCGCCAGCCAGCCATGTTGTAGCTCTTGGACAGGGTGAAGAACTCCACCGCAATGTCTTTCGCGCCGGGTACCTGCATGATCGATGGTGCTTTCCAGCCGTCATAGACGATGTCGGCATAGGCCAGGTCGTGGATCACCAGCACGTCGTACTGCTTGGCCAGGGCAATGACCCGCTCGAAGAAGTCCAGCTCCACGCACTGGGCGGTGGGGTTGGACGGGAAGCCCAGGATCATCATCTTCGGCTTGGGAATCGAACCGCGAATGGCTCGCTCCAGCTCGTCGAAGAAATCCACCCCCGGTATCAGCGGCACCGAGCGCACCTGGGCGCCGGCGATCACTGCGCCGTAGATGTGGATCGGGTAGCTGGGGTTGGGCACCAATACTGTGTCGCCCTGGTCCAGGGTCGCCAGCATCAGGTGTGCCAGGCCTTCCTTGGAGCCGATGGTGACAATGGCTTCGCTTTCAGGATCGATGTCCACCTCGTAGCGGTCCTTGTACCAGCGCGAAATGGCGCGGCGCAGGCGCGGGATGCCTTTGGAGGTGGAGTATCCATGGGTGTCTTCACGCTGGGCGACGGTGACCAGTTTTTCCACGATGTGTGGGGGCGTGGCGCCGTCGGGGTTACCCATGCTCAAGTCGATGATGTCTTCGCCGCGCCGACGCGCAGCCATCTTCAGCTCGGCAGTGATATTGAATACGTAAGGGGGGAGTCGATCGATGCGCGCAAAGCGGCGCGGCGAACCTTGTTCGGCCATTGTTGCCTCGAGATACGTGAGCGCCCGGAACCGTCCGAGCGACGTTGGCCACTGCGGTGGCCTGCGGCGCAAGATAATGGCCGCCATGGCCGCTTGTCCAGTGGCGGCCCACAACTATTTTCGACGACACTGTCGACCCGTCCGTGGAATGCGTGCGGACTGCTCAATTCGCCATACCCAACCCGAACGGAATGATGATGGAATTTTCCAGCGGTTTTTTGCTGAGTCTCTCCCTGTGCCTGGACATCGGCATCGCCAATATTGCGATGATCACGCTCGCCATGCAGCGTGGCTATTTCCAGGGTTTCGCCTTGGGGCTGGGGACCTGTGTGGGGGACCTGGTCTACGCAGTGCTGGCCTTGGCCGGCATGACGGTGTTGCTGCAATACGAAACGGTGCGCTGGGTGCTGTGGATTGGCGGTTCCGTCCTGTTGCTGTACTTCGCGGCGAAAATGGTTCATTCAGCGATTTACCACGGCGCAGTGCTGGAGCAGACGGGCGAGGTACAGGGCAACTCCTCTGGCCAGGAATTCCTGCGCGGGATCTTCCTGGCCATGTCATCCCCCAGCGCCATCCTCTGGTTCGCGGCCGTGGGCGGTACGCTTATCGCCCGCTCCGGGGGTGGCACCGTGCTCAGCTCGGTACTTTTCCTCGGTGGTTTCCTCAGCGCCGGACTGTTGTGGAGTGCCGGCCTGTGCCTGGCGGCGACCCAGGGTGGAAAATTATTGGGGGATAAATTGCTGCGTTATTCCTATTGGGCATCCGCTGCGATCTTCTGTTATTTCGCTGTTTACGTGATCGTTTCTGGCTATAACGAGTTTGTAGGGGCTTCTGGAGCGACGCTGGTTCCTGGGGCCTGATAAGTGAAACGGCCCTGGCAATCATGGTTTGGCTTCTATACTGCCAGACCCGACCTCATGATTTGCGGAGTGTTGACGCATGGAAAAGCCCCAACGCGATTACACAGCCGAGCCACGCTTCGAACACGGAAACTTTCACCTTATCGCCGGTTTTGGCGGTCGTTTCACTCAGGTGACCGCCCAGGAGATTCCCCTGCTCTGGGAAAAGTTCCTGCCCTGGCTCGGCAACGTGCCAGGGCAGAAAAGCGAAGTCACCTACGGTGTGTGTTGCAACCCGGACGGCCAGGGCGGGTTCGAATACATCGCCGGGGTGGAGATCAGTCGACTCGATGATCTGCCGGAACAATACCGCTGGATCGAAATCCAGCCCGCTCACTATGCGGTGTTCGAACACCGTGGGCCATTGAAAACCCTGCCGGACACCTTTCACTACATCTGGAATGTCTGGTTGCCTCAATCGGGTCACGAGGCCGCGGACGCTCCTGAGTTCGAACGCTACAGCGAAGATTTCAACCCCAGGACCAGCGAGGGCACGCTGGAGATCTGGATACCGCTCAAACGTCGGTAGAGCCCGGGAGCATCAAGCCCATCCGCCGCTCATAACCGATGCGGCCCTTATAGGCCTCGCCACAGTCAACCCAGCCCATTTGGGTATACAGGCCGATGGCCGATTCGTTACCGGCATCGACCGAGAGCTCCAACCCCCTGATTTCCGGCCAGGCCGCACGTGCCACGGCGGGCAGTGCCTGCAGGCAGGCCCTGCCGTGGCCCTTGCCCTGGGCCCGGTGATCGACCTGCAGGGCATGCAGGGTCGCGCTGTGTTCATCGGCCCAGGCGGGTAGCACGGGCGGACGTTTGAGCAACAGGAACGCCACCGGCGCGCCTTCGACCAGCAACGCAAAACCCTTGACTCCCGGGCAGGGCCGGGACAGCAGCATGTGCAGTGCACCATGGATATCTCCGGCGAACCGTACCTGTTCGGGAAGGATCTCGATGGCCTCCACCTGTTGGCGCTGGACAGCGTTCAGATGTTCGTAGGCGACAAGTTGAGCAGTCAAAGTAACGTCCGTTGTCCGCCGGCAGGATGAGGGCTGGATTCTAGCGAACTTTCTTTCTTGAATTATTTTTATCCGGGATGTCGATTCGTTGTTCCCCGGGACGACAAAGGGGGTCTTCAACAAGAAACTGTGGAGAATCACCATGAATACCCAAGCCACCGAAACCGAAATCCAGGCCCTGATCGACACCTATCGCCAGGCCGTAATGGCCAAGGACGTTGAGAAAGTCATGGCGCTCTATGCCGACGACATCGTCTCGTTCGATGCCATCCAGGCCTTGCAATTCAAAGGCAAGGTTGCCTATCGCGCCCATTGGCAGGCCTGTATGGAAATGTGCCCCGGCCCGCACAAGTTCGACTTCCATCAGGTCAAAATCAACGTGGCGGACAGCATTGCCTTCGCTCATTGGCTAGCCTATTGCGGCGGCACCAACGACAAGGGCGAAGAACAGGCGTGCTGGATGCGCGTGACGGCCTGCTATCAACGTGTGGCGGGACAGTGGAAGATCGTCCATGAACACTGGTCGGCACCGTTCGATCCGATGGCGGGCACGGCGATCTTCGATCTTCAGCCCTGATCGTCGTTTTTCGCCACCTCGTCCTTCTGCCGTCATAGTTGACGCGTTCGATCCCGGAGTTTTCCATGAAGTACTTATGCCTGGTGTATAGCAACGAACAAACGCTGCACAACTCGCCCGACAGTCCGGAGGACGCCGAGTGCATGGCCTACGCTGAGTCGATCCAGGGCAGCGGGCGAATGATCGCCGCCGAGGCCCTGGAGTCGGTGCAGACCGCGACCACCGTGCGCATGCGCGGCGGCAAGCTGTCGATCACCGACGGGCCGTTCGCCGAAACCAAGGAGCAACTGGCGGGCTTCTACCTGATCGACGCCAAGGACTTGAACGAGGCCATTCAGGTCGCCGGCAACATTCCGGCGGCCCGGGTCGGTTGTGTCGAAGTCCGACCAGTGCGCCAATTGAACCCCTGAACAACAATCACAAACAGGATTCGATTCATGAACTTCACACCTGCTGCTTTCGAGTTGTCCATCAGCCGGCTGATCGATGCCCCGCGCCAGAAGATCTTCCGTGCCTGGACCGAGCCGGCCCTGCTGGTCCAGTGGTGGGGCCCCCATGGCATGACCACGCCGGAATGCGAAATGGACCTGTGGGTCGGCGGTCAGTTTCGCACTCTGATGCGTGCGCCTGACGGCAGTGAGTACCCGACCATGGGGGTGTTCCTGGAAATTGTCGCCCCCCGGCGGCTGGTATTCACCGACGCGTTCATGCCCGGCTGGGTGCCCTCCGGCAAGGCCTTCATGACCGCTGAAGTGGTGCTTGAAGAGGAGGGCGGCAAAACCCGCTACACCGCTCGTGCCCTGCACTGGAACGAAGAGGATCGGCAGGCCCACGAGGCCATGGGTTTTCATGACGGCTGGGGGCAGAGCCTGGATCGGCTCGAAGCGCTGGTCACCCAAGGCATGCCTGACTGATGTCGGCCGATGCGGTCAAGGCGCGGGTCGAGCAGGTCTATCGGCAAGACTCGCGACGGATCCTGGCGACGCTGATTCGCTTGCTGGGGGATTTCGACCTGGCGGAAGAAGCCCTGCACGAAGCCTTTTTCATTGCGGTTGAGCGTTGGCAGCGTGACGGCGTACCGGACAACCCGAGGGCCTGGCTGGTGTCCGCCGGACGCTTCAAGGCAATTGACAGTTTGCGCAGGCGAGCGCGCTTCGCGGCGTCCCAGCCAATGCTGATCGCCCAACTCGAGGCCCTTGAGCAGGCTGACTGGAGCGACGAAGACGTGGAAGACGATCGTCTGCGGTTGATTTTCACCTGTTGCCACCCGGCCCTGGCGGCGGATGCCCAGGTGCCGCTGACGCTGCGGGAAGTCTGCGACCTGACCACCGAGGAAATCGCCCGTGCCTTCCTCGCTGCACCCGCGGCCATCGCCCAACGTATCGTGCGGGCCAAGGCGAAGATTCGCGACGCGAAAATTCCCTACCAGGTCCCGTCCCGTGGGGAACTGCCCGAGCGGTTGGACAGTGTGCTGCGAGTAATCTACCTGGTGTTCAACGAGGGTTACTCGGCTTCGATGGGCGCCGCGTTGACCCGAGAAGACCTGACCCGTGAAGCCATCCGCCTTGCACGCCTGTTGATGGAGTTGTTGCCTGAAGCCGAGGTCATGGGGTTGTTGGCGCTGATGCTGCTGCACGAATCCCGGCGGACGGCGCGCACGTCGGATACCGGTGAGTTGGTGTTGCTGGAAGAACAGGACCGTTCCTTGTGGGATGCACAACTGATTGCCGAAGGTTGTGCGTTGGTGGAAGCCGCGTTGAATACTCGCCGGTTCGGGCCTTATTGCCTGCAAGCGGCGATTGCCGCCGTGCACGCCGAAGCGCCCACCGCGCAGGAGACCGACTGGCCGCAAATCGTCGGGCTTTATGATGTGTTGCTGCGGGTGATGCCGTCACCGGTGATCGAACTCAATCGCGCCGTCGCCCTGGCCAAGCGCGACGGACCGCGGGCAGGGCTGCAATTGATCGAGGCGCTCCTGGGGCGTGGCGAGTTGCTCGATTATCATCTGGCCCACTCGGCACGGGCAGAATTCTGCCGGCAGTTGGGGCGAGTGGAAGAGGCGAGATCGGCTTATCGACGTGCGCTTGAATTGACACAGCAACTGCCGGAGCGACGGTTTCTCGAGGGGCGATTGGCGGCGTTGGCGTGATGTGATCTCAAAGACCCGCGGCGAGGTAATCTATCTGTGGCGAGGGGATTTATCCCCGTTGGATTGCGAAGCAATCCCACGCTTTGTGCAGCAGGCGCAGTCTGTTGACGAGCGCTTCGCACTCGAACGGGGATAAATCCCCTCGCCACAAGACAGTGTTCGGCTTTCGGTGGCGGCCATGAAAAAGGCGACCCGGAGGTCGCCTTTTTCATTCAGCCAGCGTTGATCAGAACTCGTGATCAGCGTTGTCCGGGTTCAGGTCGCTGATGCCCAGTTTGCCGGCAGCCTGTTCGATCGAACCGGTCTGCTTGACCAGGGCGGCGATGGCGTCGCGGACGATCTGGTTGCCGGCGGTGTTGCCGGCAGCGATCAACTGGTCGTAGTGCTCACCCTTGTTGGCGTGATCGACCATGACCTGGATCTTGGCTTCGGTATCGGCCAGGTCGGCCTTGAGCGCGGTATCCGCGGCCGGGTCGGCCTTGGCCACCAGGGACGACAGGCTGGCGCCGGTCATCTTGGTGCCGTCGACGCGGGTGTATTCGCCCAGGTACACGTTACGCACGCCCTTGGCATCGTAGAAGTGCGAGTTGTGGGTGTTGTCGCTGAAGCAGTCCTGCTCGTCTTCTGGCGAGTTGGCTTCCAGGGATACCTTCATGCGCTCGCCCGCCAGTTCACCAAGGGACAGGCTGCCCATGCCAAACAGCATCTTGCGCAGGCCGCTTTCGGCAGGTTCTGCTTCCAGGGTGGCGCGGTAGTTGTCGGCCACATTCGGTTTCCAATTACCGACCATTTCTTCCAGGTCGCTGACCAGCAACTGGGTCACGGATTTGAGGTAGGCACGACGACGGTCGTTGTGGCCGCCAGTGGCACCGGCGCCTTCCAGGTAATCGGAAGCCGGGCGGTTGCCGGCACCTGGGCCGGTACCGTTGAGGTCCTGGCCCCACAGCAGGAATTCGATAGCGTGGTAGCCGCTGGCGACGTTGGCCTCGGAACCACCCAGCTCATTCAGGCTGGCGAGTTTTTCCGGGGTGATGTCTTTCACATCGACCTTGTCTTCACCCACCTGGACTTCGGTGTTGGCGATGATGTTGGCGGTGGCGCCGGGGTTACCCAGCGCGTGCTCGTAGGATTTATCGACGTAGTCGATCAGGCCTTCGTCCAGGGGCCAGGCGTTCACTTGGCCTTCCCAGTCGTCGATGATGGTGTTGCCGAAGCGGAACACTTCACTCTGCAGGTAAGGCACGCGTGCGGCAACCCAGGCAGCCCGGGCGGCTTTCAGTGTGTCGGCGTTCGGCTTGGCGAGGAACGCGTCGACGGCGGTCTGCAGGGTTTTTGCGGTGGATTCGGCATCGCTGTAGACGGCATAGACCATCTCGGCGTAGTGCGCGACGACGGCCTTGGCGGCGGCTTCGTCAAGTTTGCCGGCGGCAGCGGGGGCGGCCGGTGCCGCGGTGCTGGCGGCAGGCGTTGGCGCTTGCGGCGCGGCAGCCTTGTCCTTGCCTTCGCCGCAGCCGGCGAGGGAAATGGCGATGGCCAGCAGACTGGCGGTAGCCAGGGGCATACGAATCATGGCAAACATCCTGCTTCGAAAATGGATGGGACTGGCGCGAGGGCGCAAAAGCTGCAACATAATGCGAAAGATTTGCATTATGTGTAAAGGGTTGCACCTGTAAATATTTCTTATTTAATGCACGCGGACGGGTAGGAGCTGCCGAGCGAAGCGAGGCTGCGATCTTTTCCCAGGCACTTGAATCCCAAGCGGAATCAAAAGATCGTCCGAACGCGGCCCGACCCTTCGCCAGCTTCTGCGGCCAAGCCTGCGATCTTGAAAGCGTCAGAGAATGGAGGCCTTGCTGCGCTGCGCCTGTTTCAGATAAGCGCCCAGCTCCCGTGCTGGCAGGGGTTTGCTGTAGTAGTAACCCTGCCCTTCATGGCAGCCCTCGGCGATGATGTAGGCTTCCTGCTCGACCGTCTCGACGCCTTCGGCGATCACCTGCATGCCGAGGCTTTTACCCAGCTGGATGATGGCGCGCACGATGGTCGCATCGTCTTCGTCATCGAGCAGGTCCTGAACGAAGCTCTTGTCGATCTTGATCTTGTCCAGCGGCAGGCTCTTGAGGTAACTCAGGGATGAATAGCCCGTCCCGAAGTCATCGATGGCAATCAACGCGCCGGAGCGGCGCAGGCTCAGCAAGTGCTGGGCAGCGGTGGTGATGTCTTCCATCAGGCCGGTTTCGGTGACTTCGAGCTCCAGGCTGCGAGGCGGCAACCGGTACATCTGCAGGAGGTTGTTCACCACCCTGGGCAGTTCGGCATGGTGCAGCTGCACCGTGGACAGGTTGACCGCCATGCGCAGATCGACGAACCCCTGGTCGTGCCATTCGCGCAACTGCTTGCAGGCCTGGTCCAGCACCCATTCGCCGATGGCAATGATGGTGCCGTTTTGCTCGGCCAGTGGAATGAACAGATCCGGCGGCACGAAGCCATGTTCGGGATGGTGCCAGCGAATCAGGGCTTCGGTGCCCACCACTCGCAAGTCGCGGTAGCTGATCTGCGGCTGGTAGACCAGGGTGAACTGTTCGCGAACCAGCGCCTCGCGCAAATCTTTCTCCAGCTCGCGACGGCGGCGCATTTCGCTGTCGACACTGGCGATGTAGAACTGGTAACGGTTGCGCGAGCGGGTCTTGGCCAGGGTCATGGTCTGCTCGGCTTTCTGCAACAGCTTCTCGGTGCTGTCGCCGTCCTCGGGGAACAGCGTGATGCCAATGGTGGCGCGCAGGCGGATTTCCTGGTCGTCGAGGGCGAAGGCTGCCTCCAGGTCGTCGAGAATGCTTTGCGACAGCTCGGCGGCCTCGTAAGGCTGCTCGATGTCGGCCTGGACCAGGGCGAACTGGTCGCCCCCCAGCCGTGCCAGCGCACCCAGGCGTCCGCTGTGGGCCCGCAGCCGGTCGGCCAGGGCCAGCAGCAGTTGGTCTCCGGTCTGGTAGCTGAACTGTTCGTTGATACTCTTGAAGTCGTCCAGTCCCACACACAGCACCGCCACCCGGCGTTGCAGGCGGCCGGCATCGACGAGGATCTTGTCCAGTTGCTGCTGTAGCTGTTGGCGGTTGGGCAGGCCGGTGAGGAAGTCGTACTGGGCCATCCGCAGCAGGCTGTTTTCCGCTTCGTGGCGCAGGTGTGTATTGCGCTCGATGGAGGCGAGCAACTGGTTGGCGGTGTTGATCCACAACCCCAGCTCGTTCTGTTCGTGGCCACGAAGCTGTGGAATCTTGTGGGCGCTGGGGCGATCGGGATTGATTTCCGTCAGGTGCTCGATGATCCGCGACAGCGGCTTGGTCAGCAGCCAGTGATAGACAAGGTACAACACCAGGCCCATTGCCAGGGCCCGCAACATGCCGGAGATGAAAATGATCACGGAGTTGATGATGAAACTCTGGCCGTAGGTGGAGGTGTCCAGGGTGATGCTCAGGTCGCCGTAATACTCGCTGTAGGGGCCGCGGCCAACCAACTGCGTGGTGAAGGTGCGTTCCTTGCCCAGGATCAGGTCGGTCAGCCAGCGGCTTTCGGAGTGCTGCAAAGGCCGGGTCTTTTCGGCAAGCATGGTTTCGTGAGGGTGACCGATGGAGGCCATGCGGACGGCCTCGTCCTGGAATAGCCCTTCGATCACTTGCATGCCCATTTCCCGGTCGAGGCTATAGACGGCCTGGGTCGAGGGATCGCGAAACATATCGAGAATGCGCTGGGCATCGTTGGCGACGGCCCGGTTGGTTTTATAGGCATCGAAAACGATCTGGGCACAGCTCAAAATCAGGCCAACGATCAATGCCGAGAGGAGCACGACCCGGAGCAACTTCACAGACAAGCTGTTCTTGAGTTCCAGCTTCAAAGAGGGATTCCTTGTACCGTGCGGGTAGCGTCAAGTTGCCATGAGTATTGGCAATCCTGTGATGTCAGTCAAAGGGACAATCAAACACAAGGGATTTTGCCTGGGACATGGCCAATATGCGGTTTTTCCAGAGTGATTGCTCTACAGTCATTGTGTCGGTTGCAGAGGCTCGCAACTTGAGGCCCCGAAGGAATTTTTGTTCGGATTCAGACGTGAGGTCATCCACTCGAAAGCGGAGTGCAATGTGTGCCGGGCAAAAAAAACCCGGCAAGGTGCCGGGTTCTTTTGTCGGGCATCGGATCGAAGCTTAGGCGGTGAAAGCCTTGCCTTCGAACTGCTCGGCCACGAATTTCCAGTTGACCAGGTTCCAGAACGCTTCGACGTATTTCGGGCGAAGGTTACGGTAGTCAATGTAGTAGGCGTGTTCCCAGACGTCGCAGGTCAGCAGCGGGGTGTCGCCGCTGGTCAGCGGGTTGCCGGCGCCGATGGTGCTGGCCAGGGCCAGGGAGCCGTCGGCCTTTTTCACCAGCCAGCCCCAGCCGGAACCGAAGGTGCCGATCGAGGTCTTGCTGAACTCTTCCTTGAACTTGTCGAACGAACCGAAGGCCTTGTTGATGGCTTCGGCCAGTGCGCCGGTAGGTTGACCGCCGGCGTTAGGCGCCAGGCAGTTCCAGTAGAAGGTGTGGTTCCAGACCTGAGCGGCGTTGTTGAAGATGCCGCCCGAGGAAGTCTTGACGATTTCTTCCAGGGTCTTGCCTTCGAACTCGGTGCCAGGCACCAGGTTGTTCAGGTTCACGACGTAGGTGTTGTGGTGCTTGTCGTGGTGAAATTCCAGAGTCTCTTTGGAGATGTGCGGCTGCAGTGCATCGTGTGCGTAGGGCAGCGGCGGCAATTCGAAAGCCATGGTGATTCTCCTAATCAGGTCAGTTGCGGTGAGCGCAAGGCCGATCACGGGCGGCCGGACTAGCGCCGGGGAGTTTGTACTCTTTGCGGCGCAGGGTCGGATCATAGCACCGGGGGTGCGGCATAACCACGCAACAACTGTGTGGGATAGAGGTTCCAGAGCGGTTTTGAATAATCAGCCCATGACGATCAACTGCACCGCCACGGTGAACATCATCACCGCCACCAGCAGGTCGAGGATCCGCCAGGTGCTCGGACGAGCCAGCCAGGGAGCCAGCCACGCAGCACCGAAGGCCAGGGTGAAGAACCACAACAGCGAGGCGCTGGCGGCGCCCACGACATAGGCCCCGGGCACGCTCTGCTGGGCACCGAGGGAGCCGATCAGCAGCACGGTGTCGAGGTAGACGTGAGGGTTGAGCAGCGTGACTGCCAGCGCACTGAGCAATACCGCCCGCAGTGAGCGCACGGCCTGTTTTTCACCCTGTTTCAGGCTCTGCTTCGAACAGGCCCGGCGCAAGGCGAGGCTGCCATACCAGAACAGGAACGCCGCCCCTCCCCAGCGGGCAATCGAGAGCAACAACGGGCTCTGGGCCAACAGCGTAGCCAGCCCGAATACTCCGGCCATGACCAGCAGCGCATCGCAGGTAACGCACAGCGCAGCCACGGGCAAATGATGCTCGCGGCGAAGACTCTGGGCCAGCACAAACGCGTTCTGGGCGCCGATAGCCATGATCAGCCCAAGGGCCACCAGCAGCCCGTTCACATAACTCTGCCACATGATCATCACTCCCCGTTCGCGGCCAGTTGTTCGAGCACAGCCATGGCCTGTTCCGCATCGTCCCGGCCGACGAACAAGTGGTCGTGGTAGAAACCTGCGATCACGTTGCAACTGATACCGGCATCTCCCAATGCCGTGGCGAACGCGGCGGTCAGGCCAACGGCCTGCAAGGCCGAATGCACCTCAAGGGTGATCCAGGCGGCGATATAGTCGAAGTCCAGCTCGGCCTTTTGCGCCTGGGATTTTTCCAGGATCACCGTCAGTCCCTCTCGTTCGAGAAAGCTGCCGACGATTGCGATGTCCGCCGGTATCCGGCCGTCGGGCAGGCTACAGAACACGTATTCGCCCTGGTTGAGCTGTGGGCTCATGCTGCGCAGCAGAGTGTTCAATGATGTTTCGCCAGACATGGCTCGCTCCTTGAAGTGAATGCTGGCCATTCTCCGGTCGCAAGCTGTATAAGAAAAACAAATATTGCTGATTGCTCATTAGGAACACTGATGTTCGATTACAAATTGCTGGCTGCGCTGGCTGCCGTGGTGGAGCAGGCCGGCTTTGAGCGCGCCGCCCAAGTACTGGGTTTATCCCAATCGGCCATTTCCCAGCGGATCAAACTGTTGGAGGCGCGCGTCGGCCAACCTGTACTGGTACGCGCCACACCGCCGGCTCCCACCGAGATCGGTCGCCGTTTGCTCAACCATGTGCAGCAGGTACGCTTGCTGGAGCGTGATCTGCAAAGCCTGGTGCCGGCGCTGGATGAAGAGGGGCTGCCCGAACGTCTGCGCATCGCCCTGAATGCCGACAGCCTGGCGACCTGGTGGGCGGCAGCCGTGGGCGATTTCTGCGCTGAACATCACCTGTTGATGGACTTGGTGGTCGAGGACCAGAACGTTGGCCTCAAGCGCATGCGCGCCGGTGAAGTGGCGGCGTGTGTCTGTGCAAGCGAACGCCCGGTGGCTGGGGCCCGCAGCGTCTTGCTGGGAGCCATGCGCTACCGGGCGGTGGCGAGTCCGGACTTCATCGCCCGGCACTTCCCTGACGGCGTACGCGCCGATCAATTGGCTCGCACGCCGGCCCTGGTGTTCGGCCCGGATGATTTCCTGCAGCACCGCTACCTTGCTTCCCTCGGCGTCGAAGGTGGTTTCGAGCACCATCTATGTCCGTCCTCCGAAGGTTTCCTGCGCCTGGCCGAAGCGGGGCTTGGCTGGGGGTTGGTCCCGGAACTGCAGATGCGCGAACAACTGGCGCGTGGTGTGCTGGTGGAGTTGCTGGCAGATAAACCGATCGATGTGCCGTTGTACTGGCATCATTGGCGTAATGGTGGGCAGTTGCTCGGGGTGTTGACCGATCAATTGATTCACTGCTCGAAGCGCTGGCTGGTGCCTTGGGGACCGCAATGAGCGTCAAGCCGCAAGCGGCGTACAGATTAATTGGCCGTGGCGGCTCGATGCCCGCCACTGCACGGGTTGGGAGCATTCATGAAAATTCTGGTTACCGGCGCAAGCGGCTTCATCGGCGGGCGCTTTGCGCGTTTCGCCCTGGAGCAGGGCCTGGATGTACGGGTCAACGGACGCCGGGCCGAGAGTGTGGAGCACCTGGTGCGTCGCGGTGCGCAATTCGTCCCGGGGGATCTGAGTGATCCGCTGTTGGCCCGTGATCTGTGCCTGGACGTCGACGCCGTGGTGCACTGCGCCGGTTCCGTGGGGTTGTGGGGCCGCTATCAGGATTTTCACCAGGGTAATGTCCAGCTCACGGAAAACGTTGTCGAGGCCTGCCTCAAGCAAAAGGTCCGGCGCCTGGTGCATCTGTCGTCACCCTCGATCTATTTTGATGGCCGCGACCACATCGGACTGACCGAAGAGCAGGTACCCAAGCGCTTCAGGCATCCCTATGCCGCCACCAAATACCTGGCTGAGCAGAAAGTCTTCGGCGCCCAGGAGTTTGGCCTTGAAGTGCTGGCCCTGCGGCCTCGCTTCGTGACCGGGGCCGGCGACATGAGCATCTTCCCGCGGTTGTTGAACATGCAGCGCAAGGGGCGGTTGGCGATTGTTGGCAATGGTTTGAACAAGGTGGATTTTACCAGCGTGCACAACCTCAACGAGGCGCTGCTCAGCAGTCTGTTGGCCACCGGTTCAGCCTTGGGCAAGGCCTACAACATCAGCAACGGGGCGCCGGTTCCGCTGTGGGACGTGGTCAACTATGTAATGCGGCAGATGGACGTCCCACAGGTCAGGCGTTACCGTTCCTACGGGTTGGCCTACAGCATTGCAGCGCTGAACGAAGGGGCCTGCAAATTGTGGCCGGGCCGTCCCGAGCCGACGCTGTCGCGCCTGGGCATGCAGGTCATGAACAAAAATTTCACCCTCGACATCAGCCGGGCCCGGCATTATCTCGGTTACGATCCGCAGGTCAGCCTGTGGGCCGCCCTCGATGAATTCTGCACCTGGTGGAAAGCCCGCTGATCGGTCCGTCATGAACCGAGTGCCGGGTTCGGGGTCAATCGGTGCGGCGGGCGAGGGGGTTATACTCGCCGCATCAAGCCATTACTGGTTTTTCAAAGGTTGAATCCATGCCCACGCGTAATGATGAACACGACGACTTCGACGATGTACCGAGCCTGCGGATGCGTGCCGACGTCCCCGATGACGATGACTTCCTGCCCAACCGTCAGGCTCATGTGCAAGCGCGTCCGACACCCGTGATGGCCGCAAAGGTCAAGGGGCCCAGCACCGGGCCGCTATGGGCGCTGGTCGGCGCGTTGCTGTGTGCGTTCGGTTTCCTGGCCTGGTGGAGCTTCCAGCAGATTTCCCTGATGGAGCAGCAGTTGGTGGCGACCCAGGAGAGCTTCGCGCGGATCAGTGAGGACGCGGCGGGACGGTTGCAGGACATTTCCGGCAAGGTGGTAGCCGGTCAGTCCAATGTCATGAGCGACAGTGAAGCCTTGAAGCTGCAGGTCAAGCAGTTGGACAACAAGCTGCAAGACCAGGCTCGGCTTTTCGAAAGCAAGCTGCAAGAGCAATACAAGCAACAGCAGGCCACGTTCGGTCCATCCGCCGACCTGGACAAGGAGCTGGCCCAACTCATTGCCCAGGCCACTGAGCAGCAGAATACCAGCACTCAGTTGCAAGCTTCCAACAAGGAGCTTCAGGCCCAGGTCAAGGCACTGGCGGCGGAAGTGACCACCCTGAAGAACCAGGGTGAAGACGGCGTGCTCGATGCGCAGCTCAAGAGCATCGGTGCCGATATCACCGCCCTGAAAAGGAATAACCAGAACCCTGCCATCGAGCGCCTGGAGCAGGAGATGATGGTGCTCAAGAGCCAGCAGGATAATCGCTCGGGCGGCGGTACGGCCGAGTTCGATGCCTTCCGCGGCCAGGTCACCCGCAATATCAATACGCTGCAAGCGCAGATTCGCAACCTGCAACAGCAACTCAGCGCTCAGGGGCAGTGACGGGTTTTTTGGTGCTTGCTGTTCGGCGCAGTTCCCGCGGGATAAGCAGCATTTGTATACGCCGCAATCCCTGTGCGAGCGAGCCTGCTCCCACAGCGTTTCGGGGATGTTTGTGAAAGGTGTGCTCGGCGCACAAAAAAAGGCCCGCATCGCTGCGTAATGCCAGTCAGTTAAGCCACAAACCCGTGGGAGCAAAGCTTGCTCGCGATTGCGGTAGGTCAGTCAGCAACAATGTTGACGGGTCCATCGCTATCGCGAGCAAGCTTTACTCCCACAGGCGTTGCGCCGTTTGATCCTTAACTGACTGGCATTACGCAGCGCTGCGGGCCTTTTTTTGTGTTGCCAGGGCTGATCAGCCCGCCACCAACACCCGGATCGCTTCCAGGCGCAGCGCAGCCTTTTCCAGCATCGCCAGGCCTTGTTCGCGCTGTTTGCGCAGGGCCACCAGCTCGCTGTCGCGCACGGTCGGATTGACGGCTTGCAGGGCGGTCAGACGGGCCAGCTCTTCGTCAGTATCGGCGGCCAGGCGACGTTGTGCCTCGGCCACGCGCTCGGCGTGCCGTGGGGCAATCTTCTCTTCACCGGCATTGATGCGCGGCGTGAGTTGGTCACGCTGGGCCTGGATGAACTTGTTGGCGCTGGCGCGAGGCACGCTTTCGAGCTGGTCGTTCAATGTCTCGAACGAAACCCGGGCCGCCAGGTCGTTACCGTTGCTGTCCAGCAGGCAGCGCAGGGCGGCCGGTGGCAGGTAGCGGCCCAGTTGCAGCGAGCGTGGGGCCACCACTTCACTGACGTAAAGCAGTTCCAGCAGCACGGTGCCGGGCTTGAGGGCCTTGTTCTTGATCAGCGCCACGGCCGTATTGCCCATGGAGCCGGACAGCACCAGGTCCATGCCGCCTTGCACCATCGGGTGTTCCCAGGTGATGAACTGCATGTCCTCGCGCGATAGCGCCTGGTTACGGTCGTAGGTGATGGTCACGCCTTCGTCGTCGCCAAGCGGGAAGCTGGCATCGAGCATTTTTTCGCTCGGCTTGAGAATCAGCGCGTTGTCCGAATGGTCCTCGCTGTCGATGCCGAACGCGTCGAACAGGGTTTCCATGTAGATTGGCAGGGCGAACTGGTCGTCTTGCTCAAGAATGGCTTCCACCAGTGCGTCACCTTCACCGGCGCCGCCCGAGTTGAGTTCCAGCAAACGGTCGCGACCGGTGTGCAGCTCGGTCTCCAGACGCTCGCGTTCGGCGCGTGCCTCGTCGATCAGCGCTTGCCACTGGCCATCGTCTGCCTCTTCCAGCAAGGGCAGCAGGCGCGGGCCGAATTGATGCTGCAAGGCGTTGCCGGTCGGGCAGGTGTTGAGGAATGCGTTCAGCGCCTCGTGGTACCACTGGTACAGCCGCTCTTGCGGGCTGGTTTCCAGGTACGGCACGTGCAACTCGATGGTGTGCTTCTGGCCGATCCGGTCCAGCCGGCCGATTCGCTGTTCCAGCAGGTCCGGGTGAGAAGGCAGGTCGAACAGCACCAGGTGATGAGCGAACTGGAAGTTGCGTCCTTCACTGCCGATTTCCGAGCAGATCAGCACTTGCGCGCCAAACTCTTCGTCGGCGAAGTACGCGGCGGCACGGTCGCGCTCGAGGATGTTCATGCCTTCGTGGAATACCGTGGCCGGGATGCCGGAGCGCACGCGCAAGGCATCTTCCAGGTCCATGGCGGTTTCGGCATGGGCACAGATCACCAGTACCTTGGTGCGCTTGAGCATTTTCAGTTGGTCGATCAGCCACTCGACGCGTGGGTCGAATTTCCACCAGCGTTCTTCTTCGCTGGCATCCGGTTGGGCCTGGAAGCTGACTTCCGGGTACAGCTCGGCGTGATCGCCCAGCGGCAGCTCGAGGTATTCGTCCGGGCACGGCAGCGGATAAGCGTGCAGTTTACGCTCCGGGAAGCCCTGTACGGCGGCCCGGGTATTGCGAAACAGCACACGGCCGGTGCCGTGACGGTCCAGCAATTCGCGGACCAGGCGGGCGCTGGCTTCGACGTCGCCATCGTTGACGGCGGTCAGCAGCGCTTCGCCTTCGTTGCCCAGGAAACCGTGGATGGTCTTGTGGGCTTCGGGCGAGAGGCGGCCCTTGTCCAGCAGCTCTTGCACAGCCTCGGCCACGGGGCGGTAATTTTCGCTTTCGGCGCGGAAGGCCTTGAGGTCATGGAAGCGGTTCGGGTCCAGCAGGCGCAGGCGGGCGAAGTGGCTGTCCTGGCCCAACTGTTCCGGCGTCGCGGTCAGCAGCAATACGCCGGGGATCGTCTCGGCAAGCTGTTCGACCAGCGCGTATTGCGGACTGACCTGATCCTCGTGCCACACCAGGTGATGGGCTTCGTCGACCACCATCAGGTCCCAGCCGGCGGCGAACAGCGCGTCCTGGGCCTTCTCGTCGTCCACCAGCCATTCCAGCGCCACCAGCGCCAGTTGCGTATCTTCGAACGGGTTGCTCGCATCGCTTTCGATGAAGCGTTCCTCATCGAACAGGGCGACTTGCAGGTTGAAGCGCCGGCGCATTTCCACCAGCCACTGGTGCTGAAGGTTTTCCGGGACCAGTATCAGTACGCGGCTGGCGCGCCCGGACAGCAGCTGGCGATGAATGACCAGACCGGCCTCGATGGTCTTGCCCAACCCCACTTCGTCCGCCAGCAATACCCTGGGTGCAATGCGGTCGGCCACTTCCCGGGCGATGTGCAACTGGTGGGCGATGGGCTGGGCCCGAACGCCACCCAGGCCCCAGAGCGGGGACTGCAATTGGCGGCTGGTGTGTTCCAGGGTGTGATAGCGCAGGGAGAACCAGGCCAGCGGGTCGATCTGGCCGGCGAACAGACGGTCGCTGGCCAGGCGGAACTGGATGAAGTTCGACAGCTGGGTTTCCGGCAGGGTGACGACTTCGTTCTGTCCGTTAAGGCCGTGATAGACCAGCAGCCCGTCGACATCATCGACTTCGCGCACGGTCATTTTCCAACCTTCGAAGTGAGTGATCACGTCGCCCGGCGAAAACCGTACACGTGTAAGAGGCGCATTCCGTAGCGCGTACTGGCGAGTATCGCCAGTGGCCGGGTAGAGCACGGTCAACAAGCGGCCGTCCTGTGCCAGAACGGTGCCTAAACCCAGCTCGGCTTCGCTGTCACTGATCCAGCGTTGCCCCGGTTGATACTGCTGCGCCATGCTGCCTGACTCCCGCCTTGAAAAAGCCGATTATCTTAACGGAATGATCCTCCAGACCAAAGAAATTACGCACGCAACGGGCTGTTATGGCGGCTGATCCTTCGACTGGTCTGATGGAACTTCAGCGGGTTTGGCGATCAAACAGGCTTGTACCTGCCGTGCGTAATGCCAACCGGGTCACAAGTTTCGGACCAGCGGTTCAAGCCGCCTGCGCCGCAGCCGATAGCCTGATGACAGGAGATTTCTATGTTGCTACCCACGCTCCCTTTGAGCGCCGTCCCCATCACTGCACAACAGGATCCAGTCCGCCAGCGACCGGACATCCCGCCCGTGGCCCCGGTACAGCAGACCTCCAGTGAAAGCACCATTGACCTGCAAAAGCGCGATCCTGAAGAGGCTGCGCTGTTGCTGCGCGAGGAGCAGCGTCGCCAGCAGGAGCGTGAAAGGCGCCGTCGCGAGGCCGATGAGGACCCCGAGGAACACCTGGCCATACCGGGAACCGAGCTCAACGCCGATAACACCGTGCCGGTGAAACCTCTGATAGACGATGAGGCGCGCCAGGGCCTGTGGGTCGATATCCAGATCTGATTTTCGGTATTTGTCTACGCGCGCAGGCTGGTCAACGCTGCCAACAGCCCCCATCATGAGCACATTCGCACTCACTGCATGATGCCGACACGCCATGAGCCAAGACGACAAACTGATTGACCTGAATACTGAGCGCGCCAAGCGTGTTCACGACCTCAACGAAAAGCGCCTCAATGAAGTCCGCCAGGCGTTCGAGCAGGCGATGCCTCTGGGCAAAGCCAAAAAAAAGCCGAAGAGCAAACCGAAAAAGCGTTGATGCACCCCCCGATCCATTGATGTAGATCAGTTATTTCCCTTCCTTTTCGCTCGGTCCCGAGCGTTATTGACCCCGGTCAATGTTCATCCCTGCTCGAATGGTTAACTTGGCTCCAACACAACAGGGGCAGGACCAGGAGGCCAATCATGTTTTTCGACAATGTGGTGTTTGCTGGAATGTTGACGGTCGGCTTCATGTTGGTATTTTTCGCCGTTTTTGGATTATTCATCTGGAGAGACGCACACAAGCGCAAAAAACCGTAGGTCTTTCCGGCTGTAACGAGCACGCAAGGCATTTTGGGCGACTTCGGTCGCCCTTTTTTTGTGCCAGATTCTTGCCCACACACCAAAGCCCTGTTCGAGCCTGTGGGAGCAAAGCTTGCTCCCACAGGGGCTGGTATTCCGGGCATAAAAAAAGGTGCGATCCGCAAGGATCGCACCTTTTTTGTGAGCCGCTGGAATCAGCTGCCCAAGGCCTTGGAAGCCAGCCAGAACAACCCGGCCGACAGCGCCACCGTCGCCGGCAGGGTCAGCACCCAGGCCAGCAGGATGTTACGGACTGTGCCGCCTTGCAAGCCGCTCTTGCTGGCGATCATGGTACCGGCCACGCCGGAAGACAGCACGTGGGTGGTGGATACCGGCAGGCTGAAGACGTTGGCCAGGCCGATCATGCTCGCGGTAGTGATCTGCGCCGACATGCCTTGGGCGTAGGTCATGCCCTGCTTGCCGATTTTCTCGCCGATGGTCAGTACCACACGCTTCCAGCCCACCATGGTACCCAGGCCCAGTGCCAGGGCGACGGCCAGGATCACCCAGAACGGAGCGTACTCGGTGGTGGCGGTCAGATCCTTGCGGAGTTTGTTCAGATCGTCTTTTTCGCGGGCTGACAGGTTTGGCAACTTGCCGACCTTTTTGGCCGTGTCGTCCAGGCAGAGCAGGTAGCGACGAATCTCGATGCGGCTTTCCGACGGCAGCGAGTGATAGTCGGCAACACCTTTAAGGGTATCGAGCAGCGCATTGATGGTGGGTTCGGTCTGCTGCGGGTTGCAACGGAATTTCTCCGGCAGGTCGCCTGGCACGCTTTTGCCCAGCGCCAGGTATTCGCCCAGGGATTCGCTGTTGCGCTGGTAGAACTGGCTCAGGTGCAGGGTCGCATCACGGGTGCGCTCGATCTGGTAGGTGGTGCTGCTCAGGTCGAGTACGAATTGCGCAGGCACAATGCCGATCAGCACCAGCATGATGAGGCCGATACCTTTCTGACCATCGTTGGAGCCGTGGACGAAGCTGACGGCCATGGCCGAAATCACCAGCACCAGGCGGTTCCAGAACGGAGGATGCTTCTTGTCGTCGACTTTGCGACGTTGTTCCGGTGTCTTGTGCATCTTCGACAGCGGACGCCACCATTTCAGGCCAATCAGCACAACGGCCGCAACCAGGAAGCCGGCCATGGGCGAGAACACCAGAGAGGCGCCGATATCGATCGCCTTCTGCCAGTTGACTCCGTCGCCCAACGGGATGTCGTTGATCAACGCGTTGGCCAGGCCCACGCCGAGGATCGAACCAATCAAGGTATGGGAGCTGGATGCCGGGATACCGAAGTACCAGGTGCCCAGGTTCCAGGTGATGGCCGCTGCAAGCAGCGAAAACACCATCGCCAGCCCGTGTCCGGTGTTCACGTTGATCAGCAGTTCCACCGGCAACAGGTGAACGATGGCATACGCCACGCCCACGCCGCCCAGTAGCACGCCGAGGAAGTTGAACACACCGGAAAAGAACACCGCCAGGTGCGGCGGCATTGCTTTGGTGTAGATAACAGTGGCAACCGCGTTAGCGGTGTCATGAAAGCCGTTGATGAACTCGAACGCGAGGACAAAAGCCAGGGCGAGCAAGAGGCTCACGAGCACCCAAGCATCCAGTCCGCTGAATAAATCGATCATGAAGGTTTTCTGACCCGGTCATAAGGGGGCGCGATTATGCCAGAAAACCTCGTTGATCGATGCATTGCCTGCTCATCGGTAACATTCTTCAATGAAATATTTTGTAGGAGCCCACCTGGAAGCAGCTATCCCAAGGGGCGCGCAACCCATTGATTCCGGGGGTTAAAGCCAGAAGGCAAGGGGCGTCTCGCAGCTGAGCAGGAGCCCTGGCAGTAGTATGAAATATCCGAAAAGAAGGGGGATCAGGGTTTCCTCCACCGTTTGGTGGAAGGAGAGGGGGCCCGCTCATGACGGGCGTCCAGCTACGGCGTCCGGCCTGGGTGATGACCGGATACCGTTTTCAAGGATGCAAGTGTGTCATCGCTCTTCAGGCCTGAGTTCCTTTTCCATTTTCTGAAGTTCCTGGGAAAAGGCCTGGTCCTGAACAGTGGCGCGTTTACGCCAGGGTTTGCGTTCCGGTTCAGGTTGTGCGGCGTAGGTGGTGACTTCCCCGCCGTAAACTTCCTTGTAACGTTGTTCCTGGCGCTCAAGTTCCGCGCGCAGTTCGTCTTTCGTCACAGTATTACCTAGCAAAGTGAAATTGAATCTGGTGATACGCACTGCATGTATCCACGCAGACGGCCACGGCACCAGAGCTGACAGCTGACGTAGCATCAGGGCTTCGTGTTGTTGCCAATACAGGGGAAGCGGCCATGGGGGCTTCAGGCACCTGAGGACGGAAGAGACCGATAGGCCGTACCGTCACTGCATTGCATTATAGCGGTCCACCCGAGGAACACTATCGGGAAATATTAAAAGGGCGGATTGTTGTGTGTACCCATGTTTGCATGTGCAACTTGTGGCAATTACGTTTCAAGCAATACCACTGGTGCCGATACCCTCGCGCCGTTCAAGGCGACAAGTTCAATATTGCAACTTCGTTGTTCAAAGTCAAATGCGCCTGACGCTGCTCTTCAAACATGTTTCGGATTTTTCGAGCGGTCGGACGACGCCCGGAGACGGTTTGGTCGATTGCGATTATCGGCCGAGGGTTCGATAATCGAACGGTCTTGAAGGGGCCGCTCTTGTTGTTCCTCAGGCCTCCGTTTGTAATAACCGTCACCGTCGGGGAAGCACCAGACATGAACGACCAATTGCGCAACGCCTTCTCTTCAGTCGCGCCACCGATTGTCGCCTCACCGGCCAAGCGGATCCAGGCCTTGACTGGCGATCCGGACTTCATGACGTCCCTGGCCCGCGGACTGGCCGTGGTCCAGGCCTTTCAGGAGCGCAAGCGACACCTGACCATTGCGCAGATCAGCCATCGCACCGAGATTCCTCGTGCCGCTGTCAGGCGGTGCCTGCATACGTTGATCAAACTTGGCTACGCCACCACCGACGGGCGTACTTATTCGCTGTTGCCCAAAGTATTGACTCTCGGTCACGCCTACCTGTCGTCGACGCCGCTGGCGGTTTCTGCCCAGCCATACCTGGATCGCATGAGCGAGCAGTTGCACGAGGCCTGCAACATGGCGACGCTTGAAGGCGACGACATTCTCTATATTGCCCGCTCGGCCACCACCCAGCGGCTGATTTCCGTGGACCTCTCCGTCGGTGGGCGCCTGCCGGCCTATTGCACCTCTATGGGCAGGATTCTCCTGGCGGCCCTGGATGACGCTTCGCTGCGTGACTACCTCGACCATGCCGATCTTCAAGCCAAGACCAGCCGGACGCTGCACACCCCCGAGGCGCTGCTCGAGTGCCTGCAGCAGGTGCGACTTCAGGGTTGGTGCATCGTCGACCAGGAGCTGGAGCAGGGCCTGCGGGCCATTGCCGTTCCGGTCTACGATGCTTCCGGCCAGGTAGTGGCGGCGCTGAATGTCAGTACCCATGCCGGGCGTGTCAGTCGCAGTGAGCTGGAGCAGCGCTTTCTGCCCAGTCTGTTGGGGGCCAGCAGGGACCTGAGCGCGCAGCTGTTTGCTTAAGCTGTTCGATAAACGCACAGAGACGTCTCGGGTGAATTGACGGTATTTATCCGGCCTCATTAATGTCGCGGCAGCGTCATCCGGCGCGATCGGGCCCGATCCGGTGATCGAGGAGCCCGGCACAATAATAATGAGAGATACGATGAACCAGCCCCAGACCTCCGTAGGCCATTGCCTCGACGTGCAGTCCTTCATCAATGCGCAACCCATTTCGCGCTATCAGTGGCGGGTGGTGATCCTCTGTTTTCTGATCGTCTTCCTCGATGGCCTCGACACAGCGGCCATGGGCTTCATTGCCCCGGCCCTGTCCCAGGATTGGGGAATCGACCGCGCCAGCCTCGGCCCGGTCATGAGCGCCGCGCTGATCGGCATGGTCTTCGGCGCGCTGGGCTCAGGGCCACTGGCTGACCGCTTCGGGCGCAAAGTCGTCCTGGTGGGCGCGGTCTTGCTGTTCGGTGCATTCAGCCTCGCGTCGGCCTACAGCGCCAATGTCGAACAATTGCTGGTGCTGCGCTTCCTGACGGGGCTGGGCTTGGGGGCGGGGATGCCGAACGCCACCACCTTGCTGTCGGAGTACACCCCGGAGCGCAAGAAATCCCTGCTGGTGACCAGCATGTTTTGCGGGTTCAACCTGGGGATGGCCGGCGGCGGCTTCATCTCTGCCAAATTGATACCGGCGTTCGGCTGGCACAGCTTGCTGCTGATCGGCGGGATCCTGCCACTGGTGTTGGCGGTGGTGCTGCTGTTCTGGCTGCCGGAGTCGGCGCGCTACCTGCTTGTGCGCAATCGTGGCGCCGACAAAGTACGCAAAGCCCTGGCGCCAATCGACCCGGCCACCATCGCCCAGGCGGCCAGCTTCAGTGTGCCCGAGCAGAAAACCGTGAAGGCTCGAAACGTGCTCGCGGTGATTTTCTCCGGCACCTACAGCGCCGGTACGGTGCTGCTGTGGCTGACCTATTTCATGGGCCTGGTGATCGTTTACCTGTTGACCAGTTGGCTGCCGACGCTGATGCGTGACAGTGGGGCGAGCATGGAGCAGGCCGCGTTCATCGGCGCACTGTTCCAGTTGGGTGGCGTCTTGAGCGCAGTGGGCGTGGGCTGGGCGATGGACCGGTTCAATCCCCACAAGGTCATCGGTTTTTTCTACCTGATGGCCGGGGTATTTGCCTACGCCGTAGGGCAGAGCCTGGGCAGCATCACCCTGCTTGCCACCCTGGTGCTGGTGGCCGGGATGTGTGTCAACGGCGCGCAATCGGCAATGCCCTCCCTGGCGGCACGCTTCTACCCGACCCAGGGGCGTGCCACGGGGGTGTCGTGGATGTTGGGTATCGGCCGGTTCGGCGCCATTCTCGGGGCCTGGATGGGCGCGACCCTGTTGGGCCTGGGCTGGAACTTCGAACAGGTACTGACCGCGCTGGTCATTCCCGCAGCGCTGGCGACCGCGGCGGTGGTGATCAAGGGCATGGTCAGTCATGCGGATGCGACCTGACTCGTAACCCGAGCACCTCACCCCGGTGGGAGCGAGCCTGCTCGCGATGGCGGTCTATCAGTAGCGAGCTTATTGCCTGCTACACCGCCATCGCGAGCAGGCTCGATACCCCCCGGAATTCGTTTGCCAAGTAAATCGATAGCCAAACAACAATCTGTTCGATAAACGAACACTCAGTCGATTATCGGATTGTTTGGTCTTTCCCCGCAGCTTAATCTTCAGTCACTCCGGCGCTGAACCTCGCGCCTTTTTCTTCATGTCGGTCCACTGGAAAACGGGAGCCTGCCCATGGCTGAAATCCTTTCGCTGCACGACGCGGTGAAGCAGTTCGTCAACGACGGCGATACCGTCGCCCTCGAAGGCTTCACCCACTTGATCCCGACGGCGGCGGGTCATGAAATCATCCGCCAGGGCAAAAAAGACCTGACCCTGGTGCGGATGACCCCGGATCTGATCTACGACCAGTTGATTGGCGCCGGCTGTGCTCGCAAATTGATTTTCTCCTGGGGCGGCAATCCGGGCGTGGGCTCGCTGCACCGCCTGCGCGATGCCGTGGAAAAGCAGTGGCCGCAGCCCTTGGAGATCGAGGAGCACAGCCACGCCGACCTGGCCAACGCCTACGTCGCCGGCGCCTCCGGCCTGCCATTCGCGGTGCTGCGGGCCTACGCCGGCTCCGATCTGCCGAAGGTCAACCCGCTGATCAAAAGCGTGACCTGCCCCTTTACCGGTGAAGTGCTGGCCGCGGTGCCTTCAGTGCGTCCCGACATCACCGTGATCCACGCCCAGAAGGCCGACCGCAAGGGCAACGTGCTGTTGTGGGGCATCCTCGGTGTGCAGAAAGAAGCCGCCCTGGCCGCCAAGCGTTGCATCGTCACCGTCGAAGAAATCGTCGACGACCTGAACGCGCCAATGAATGCTTGCGTCCTGCCGACCTGGGCCCTGAGTGCGGTCTGCCATGTGCCCGGTGGTGCTCATCCGTCTTACGCCCACGGTTACACCGAGCGTGACAATCGTTTCTACCAAACGTGGGACGCCATCGCCCGGGACCGTGAGGCCTTTACTGCGTGGATCAACGAATACATCCATGGCACTCGCGATTTCAGTGAATTGCAGACCAAACTGGCAGCCGCTTCGGAGGCGAAACAATGACGTACTCCACCAACGAAATGATGACCGTTGCCGCGGCCCGTCGGTTGAAGAACAACGCCGTGTGCTTCGTCGGCATCGGTCTGCCTTCGAAAGCGGCCAATCTGGCGCGGCTTACATCGTCGCCGGATGTCGTGTTGATCTACGAATCCGGCCCGATCGGTGCCAAGCCCAGCGTGTTGCCGCTGTCCATTGGCGACGGTGAACTGGCTGAAACCGCCGATACCGTGGTGCCGACCGGTGAGATTTTCCGCTACTGGCTGCAGGGCGGGCGTATCGACGTCGGATTCCTCGGTGCGGCCCAGGTCGACCGTTTCGGCAACATCAATACCACCGTGGTGGGCAATTACCATCAGCCAAAAGTCCGTCTGCCGGGCGCCGGCGGTGCACCGGAAATCGCCGGTTCGGCCAAGAGCGTGTTAATCATCCTCAGGCAGTCGGCGCGTTCCTTCGTCGATAAGCTGGACTTCATCACTTCGGTCGGTCACGGCGAGGGCGGCGATTCGCGCAAGCGCCTGGGCCTGCCGGGTGCTGGGCCGGTGGGTATCATCACCGACCTGTGCATCATGGAACCGGAAGCCGGTACCCATGAATTCGTGGTCACTGCGCTGCACCCCGGCGTGACCCGCGAACAGGTCACTGCCGCGACCGGGTGGGCGATCCGTTTCGCCGACCAGGTTCAAACCACCGCCGAGCCGACCGACGTAGAGCTGCGCGCATTGCGCGATCTTGAAGCTCGCACGGCAGCGGCCCACGGCCAGGCACCGGGAGAAGCCTGATGCGCGACGTTTATATCTGTGATGCGATTCGTACTCCCATCGGCCGCTTCGGCGGTGGTTTGGCCGCGGTGCGCGCCGATGACTTGGCGGCCATACCGATCAAGGCGTTGATGGAGCGCAGCCCGTCAGTGGACTGGAGCGCAGTGGACGAGGTGTTCCTCGGTTGCGCCAACCAGGCCGGCGAAGACAACCGCAACGTGGCGCGCATGGCACTGTTGCTGGCAGGGTTGCCGGAGAGCATTCCCGGCGTGACCCTCAACCGTCTCTGCGCTTCGGGCATGGACGCCATCGGCACGGCGTTCCGCGCCATCGCCAGTGGCGAAATGGAGCTTGCCATCGCCGGCGGCGTGGAATCGATGTCCCGCGCACCGTTCGTGATGGGCAAGGCCGATGCGGCGTTTTCCCGCAACATGAAGCTGGAAGACACCACGATTGGCTGGCGCTTCATCAATCCGTTGATGAAGGCTCAGTACGGCGTGGACGCGATGCCACAGACCGCCGACAACGTGGCGGATGATTATGGGGTGTCTCGCGCCGACCAGGATGCGTTTGCACTGCGCAGCCAGCAGCGCACAGCGGCGGCCCAGGCTGCAGGATTTTTCGCCGAAGAAATCGTACCGGTACGCATTGCCCACAAGAAAGGCGAAACGGTGGTCGAGCAGGACGAACATCCTCGCGCCGACACCACGCTGGAGGCCTTGAGCAAACTCAAGCCGGTCAACGGTCCGGACAAGACCGTCACCGCCGGCAACGCCTCGGGTGTGAACGATGGCGCGGCTGCGTTGATCCTGGCCTCGGCCGACGCGGTGAAGAAACACGGTCTGACGCCTCGTGGCAAGGTACTGGGCATGGCCAGTGCCGGCGTGGCGCCACGGGTGATGGGCATCGGCCCGGTGCCGGCGGTGCGCAAGTTGATTGAGCGCCTGGGCCTGGCGGTCGCCGATTTCGATGTGATCGAACTCAATGAAGCGTTTGCCAGCCAGGGCCTGGCGGTGCAGCGCGAACTGGGGCTGGCGGACGATGCGCCGCAGGTCAACCCGAACGGCGGCGCCATTGCGCTCGGCCATCCGCTGGGCATGAGCGGGGCGCGACTGGTGCTGACGGCGCTGCATCATCTGGAAAAGACCGGCGGCAAGAAAGGCTTGGCGACCATGTGTGTCGGCGTCGGCCAGGGCCTGGCATTGGCTATCGAACGCGCCTGACGCGTCGAACTACTCATAAGAAACCGAGGAATGCTTCATGACTGACAAGCCTGGTTACCGTCGCCCCCAAGCGGGCACCCAGCCGGAATATCTGCATCCGCCGTATCAGTCCACCAATCTGCGCTCGCCCTCCAAGCCGCTGGTGTTCCTGCCCCACTCGCTGTCGGAAATCACCGGCCCGACCATCGGTGCCGACCGTGTGCAGGAGAAGGACAATGACCTGACCGCCCAGCATGGCGGCGAACCGCTGGGGGAGCGGATCATCATTCACGGGCGTGTCCTGGATGAGAACGGCCATCCTGTGCCGGGCATTCTGGTAGAGATCTGGCAGGCCAACGCCGCCGGTCGCTATCACCATGATCGCGACAAACACGATGCACCACTGGACCCGAATTTCACCGGTACCGGTCGGGCCATCACCGATGCCGACGGCTGGTATCAGTTCCAGACCATCAAGCCCGGCGCGTACCCGTGGGGCAATCACCACAACGCCTGGCGCCCGGCGCATATCCACTTCTCGCTGTTCGGGCCAAGCATCCTGACGCGCCTGGTGACGCAGATGTATTTCCCCGGCGACCCGCTGCTGGCCTACGATCCGATCTACAACTGTGTATCGGACACCAGCGCCAAGGAACGTCTGATCGCCAGCTTCGATCTGGAAAAAACCATCCCTCACTACGCCCTCGGTTATCGCTGGGACATCGTCTTGCGCGGCCGCGATGCCACGCCGATGGAGAAATAAGATGACGCTTACCGCCACCACGTCCCATACCGTTGGCCCTTACTACCACATCGGCCTGACCTGGCTGAATCGCGAAGACATGACGGTCGCCGAAACCCTCGGCCAGCGCGTGGCGATCACCGGGCAGGTGATCGACGGTAACGGCGAGTTCGTCAATGACGCGATGCTGGAAGTCTGGCAGGCCAACGCTGCCGGCAAATACGCGCATCCCGAGGACGATCAGGACAAACCCCTGGACCCGAACTTCGAAGGTTTCGGCCGCGTGCCGGTGGACGCCGAGGGCCGCTTCCGGTTCACCACCATCAAGCCGGGCACCGTGCCGGGCCTGGATGGCACGACTCAGGCACCGCATTTGGTGGTACTGGTATTCGCCCGTGGGTTGGTCAAGCACCTGCTGACGCGTATCTACTTCGATGGCGAACAGGCCAACGAAGCCGATCCGTTGCTGGCCTGCGTTCCTGAGGAGCGTCGCGCCACCATCGTGAGCAAACCCGATGCGTCGGGTGTGTACCAGTGGAATGTGATCCTGCAAGGGACGGATGCCGAGACGGTGTTCTTCGACTACTGAGTGAGTGCTTGAGATTGCATCGCGAGCAAGCTTTGCTCCCACAGGGTTGTCCCTTGTTCTGGGGAGTACACCTCTGTGGGAGCCAGGCTTGCCCGCGATGGCGCCAGTACAGGCACAGCAAAACTGTGGAACGGGGCTGTTACGAAGTGTGTCTAGTCTTTTGAGTCCCTGAGAGTGAATAGCCCATGACCACCTTAACCAGCCATTACACCGGTGAAGAACGCAACAAGCGCATCTTCGCCATCGTCGGTGCCTCCTCTGGCAACCTGGTCGAATGGTTCGACTTCTACGTCTACGCGTTCTGCGCGATCTATTTTGCGCCGGCGTTCTTCCCGTCCGACAACCCCACGGTGCAACTGGTCAATACCGCCGGTGTCTTCGCCGCCGGGTTCCTGATGCGGCCTATCGGCGGCTGGATTTTCGGCCGGGTGGCGGACCGTCACGGGCGCAAGAACTCGATGATGATTTCGGTGCTGATGATGTGCTTCGGCTCGTTGCTCATCGCGTGCCTGCCCGCCTATAAGGACATCGGTGTCTGGGCACCGGTATTGCTGTTGCTCGCCCGCCTGCTGCAAGGCTTGTCGGTGGGTGGCGAATACGGCACCACCGCCACCTACATGAGCGAAGTCGCGCTCAAGGGCCAGCGCGGCTTCTTCGCGTCGTTCCAGTACGTGACGTTGATCGGCGGGCAACTGCTGGCGGTGTCGCTGGTGGTGATCCTGCAACAGTTCCTCAACGAAGACGAACTGCGCGCCTATGGCTGGCGAATCCCTTTCGTAGTCGGCGCCGTGGCCGCGTTGATTTCCCTGTTCCTGCGCCGTTCCCTGAAAGAAACCAGCAGCAAGGAAATGCGCGAGAACAAGGACGCCGGCAGCGTTGCCGCGCTGTTTCGTGACCACAAGGCCGCGTTCATCACCGTGCTGGGATACACCGCCGGCGGTTCGCTGATTTTCTACACCTTCACCACCTACATGCAGAAATACCTGGTGAACACCGCTGGCCTGCATGCCAAGACCGCCAGTTACATCATGACCGGCGCACTGTTTCTCTATATGTGCATGCAACCGTTGTTCGGCATGCTGGCGGACAAGATCGGTCGCCGTCACTCCATGCTTTGGTTCGGCGCGTTGGGGACACTGTGCACGGTGCCGATCCTGCTGACCCTCAAAAGCATCAGCAGCCCGTTCCTGGCGTTCGTCCTGATTACCCTGGCACTGGCCATCGTCAGCTTCTACACCTCCATCAGCGGTCTGGTGAAAGCTGAAATGTTTCCACCCGAAGTGCGGGCGCTGGGGGTAGGGTTGGCCTACGCGGTGGCGAA
Organism: Pseudomonas corrugata; assembly: GCF_001269905.1. Taxonomy (GTDB): domain Bacteria; phylum Pseudomonadota; class Gammaproteobacteria; order Pseudomonadales; family Pseudomonadaceae; genus Aquipseudomonas; species Aquipseudomonas corrugata. The sequence continues at coordinate 564,120 of NZ_LHVK01000009.1, forward strand.
CGCGATTTTTGGTGGTTCGGCGGAGTACGTTGCCTTGAGCCTGAAAGCCCAGGGCATGGAAAACGTCTTTTACTGGTATGTCACGGTCATGATGGTAGTGGCGTTCCTGTTCAGCCTGCGCCTGCCGAAGCAACCGACGTATTTGCACCATGATCTTTGAGCCACTCCTTTGATCCAGCCGCGACCGGCCGTGAGGCCGGCGCACCCAAGGACTGTTTATGAGCGAACGACCGGGCAATCAGCTGTTCGATGCCTACTTCACCGCCCGCGACATGCGCGAGGTGTTCTGCGATGCGGGCCGGCTGCAGGCCATGCTCGACGTCGAGGCAGCACTGGCCCGGGCCGAGGCTCGGGTAGGGCTGATCCCCAATGATGCGGTGGCCCCCATCGAGGCTGCCTGTCGTGCCCAGCTGTACGATTTTTCGGCATTGAGCGAAGCGATTGCCAGCGCCGGCAACTCCGCAATCCCGCTGGTCAAGGCACTGGGCAAGCGCATTGCCAGCGAGCATGCCGAGGCCGAACGTTACGTGCACCTGGGCGCCACCAGCCAGGACGTGATGGACAGCGGCCTGGTCCTGCAACTGCGCCAGGCGCTGCAACTGATCGAGAGTGAGCTGGCGCAACTGGCTGTTATCCTGGCCCGCCAAGCCGAGCGCTACGCCGCCACACCGTTGGCCGGGCGCACTTGGCTGCAACATGCGACACCGGTGACCCTGGGTATGAAAATCGCCGGTTGGCTGGGGGCGATCACCCGCAGCCGCCAACGTCTGCTGGAACTCAAGCCCCGCTTGTTGGTGCTGCAGTTTGGCGGTGCTTCAGGAACGCTCGCCGCATTGGGTGAACATGCGCTGCCTGTTGCCGAAGCCTTGGCCGCCGAGTTGCAATTGAGCCTGCCGGAGCAACCCTGGCACACCCAGCGCGATCGGCTGGTGGAGTTCGGCTCAGTGCTGGGCCTGATTGCCGGTAGCTTGGGCAAGCTCGGCCGCGACATCAGCTTGTTGATGCAGACCGAGGCCGGCGAAGCATTCGAGCCGTCGGCACCGGGCAAGGGCGGTTCGTCGACCATGCCCCACAAGCGCAACCCGGTGGGCGCGGCGGTGCTGATCGGTGCGGCGACACGGGTGCCTGGGTTGTTGTCGACGCTGTTCAGCGCAATGCCCCAGGAACATGAGCGCAGCCTGGGGCTGTGGCATGCCGAATGGGAAACCTTGCCGGAGATTTGCTGCCTGGTGTCCGGTGCCCTGCAGCAGGCGCGATTGCTGGCTGAAGGGCTGGAGGTTGACGCGGCGCGTATGGCCCGCAATCTCGAACTGACCCAGGGACTGGTACTGGCTGAAGCGGTGAGCATCGTCCTGGCCCAGCGCGTCGGACGGGACACTGCGCATCATCTGCTGGAGCAGTGCTGCAAGCGTGCCGTGACCGAACAACGTCATCTGCGGGACGTGCTGGGGGACGATCCCCAGGTTTGCGCACAGTTGTCCGCTGCCGAACTCGATCATTTGCTCAACCCCGCCCATTACCTCGGCCAGGCCCAGACCTGGGTCGCCCGGGCAGTGGCTGAACACCTTGCCTTGAAGGCCTGAAAGGAGATTGTTGTGGGACTCGTCAAACTCGCCGATGGCGAACTGAACTATTGCTTCGACGGGCAGCAAGACGCGCCGGTGCTGGTGTTGTCCAACTCCCTGGGCACCGACCTGCAGATGTGGGACGAGCAGGTCGCGGCGTTCAGCGAACACTTTCGCGTACTGCGTTTCGACACCCGTGGTCACGGTCGGTCGCTGGTCACCGAGGGCCCTTACAGCATCGAGCAACTGGGCCGCGATGTGCTGGCGATGCTCGACGCGCTGGATATCGACAAGGTCCACTTCTGCGGTTTGTCCATGGGCGGTCTGATCGGCCAGTGGCTGGGCATCAATGCCGGCGAGCGACTGCACAAGCTGGTGGTGTGCAACACCGCTGCCAAGATCGGTGATCCGTCGATGTGGAACCCACGCATCGAAACCGTGCTGCGTGACGGCAAGGCGGCCATGGTGGCGCTGCGCGATGCCTCGATTGCCCGCTGGTTCACTCCGGACTTCGCCCAGGCCAACCCGGATACGGCGAGGAAAATCACCGACATGCTCGCCGCCACCTCGCCCCAGGGCTATGCAGCCAACTGCGCCGCAGTGCGCGATGCCGATTTTCGTGATCAACTGTCCTCGATCCTTGTGCCACTGCTGGTGGTGGTCGGCAGCGAAGATGCCGTGACGCCGCCGTCGGGGGGGCGTTTTATCCAGGAGCGGGTCAGCGGGGCGCAGTACGTTGAGTTCCATGCCGCGCATTTGTCCAACGTCCAGGCCGGCGCTGCGTTCAGCGAGCGGGTATTGGATTTCCTGCTTGATTCCAGCCGCGCCTGAGGAGCTTTTTGTGGACGAGAAACAACGTTATGACGAAGGCATGCAAGTCCGCCGCGCGGTATTGGGCGATGCCCACGTGGACCGCAGCCTCAATGCGCTGACCGAGTTCAACAGCGAGTTCCAGGAGATGATCACCCGTCACGCCTGGGGCGATATCTGGACCCGTCCGGGCCTGCCGCGCCACACCCGCAGCCTGATCACCATCGCCATGCTGATCGGCATGAACCGCAACGAAGAGCTCAAGCTGCACCTGCGCGCCGCGGCCAACAATGGCGTGAGCCGTGGCGAGATCAAGGAAGTGATCATGCAGAGCGCCATCTACTGCGGCATTCCTGCCGCCAATGCCACGTTCCACCTGGCCGAGTCGGTGTGGGACGAGTTGGGTGTCGAATCGCGGAAGTAGGCTCACCGTAATCCCGGTGGGGCAGTCGATGAAGATGTTGAATGTGCCACCGCTATCGCGAGCAGGCTCGCTCCCACAGTGGTTCAGTGCAATATGCAGATTCTGCGTACACCGCAAATCCCCTGTGGGAGCCTGCTCGCGAAAGCGGTGGGTCAGCTCGCATAGAAGTTGGATGTACCGCCGCCATCGCGAGCAAGCTCGGCTCCCACAGTGGTTTGGCGTCGCGTGCAAATAATGTGTTCATCACCATTCCCTGTGGGAGCGAGCCTGCTCGCAAAAGCGGTGGGTCAGCTCGCATAGAAGTTGGATGTACCGCCGCCATCGCGAGCAAGCTCGGCTCCCACAGTGGTTTGGCGTCGCGTGCAAATAATGTGTTCATCACCATTCCCTGTGGGAGCCGAGCTTGCTCGCGATAGCGGTGGGTCAGTCGCCACTTGAGCGACAGACCCACCGCAGCCGCTTTACAACAAGCTGATCGGGTAGCTGATAAAGAGGCGGTTCTCGTCGAACTCATTGCTGCTGTAGTCCCGACGGATCGATGCATTACGCCACTTCACGTTGAGACTCTTCAGCGCACCGCTCTGCACGGTGTACGCCAGTTCGGTCTCACGTCCCCACTCCTTGCCGTCGTCCACCGTGGCGGTGTGCACGTTGTCGCCGCTGATGTAGCGGTTCATCAGGGTCAGGCCCGGTACGCCGACGGCGGCGAAGTTGAAGTCGTGGCGCACTTGCCAGGATTTTTCCTTGGCGTTGTCGTAGCTGGAGTTGTAGCTGTCGTTGGCCAGGGTCCCGCCG